>NZ_CM177073.1:0-1462500 GCF_058202755.1 Pseudomonas sp. MS01C9
GCACGCCTGGCCGCAGCGGCGTTCCCTTGCTCACCCAGCAGCCCGATCAATTGTCGCAACTGCGTGACGCTCAGACCGACTCGCAGGCTGGCCGCCATGTGCGAACGCAGCTGCGACTCCACGCCGGGGGTGACGGCCAGCGCGGCAACCGTCGCCAGCTCACGACTTTGCCAGTCCAGGTTGTCGCGCTCGAAAATGTCTCCGAACAGATGCGTCTGCAAGTACTGGTTGATCACCGGGACGAAGTCGAACAAGGGCCCCTGGACGGGAGCGCCGGCAATCCGCGTCTGATTGGCCCGCCCCGCTGCCAGCAGCGCATCGCCAGTGGGAATCGCGCGGGCGGGCTCACGCCCCGGGTCATCCTGTACGCCGTCTTGCTTGCGCGCCTCCACCACCTTCATCAGTTCGCCAAGCGCATTGAGACTGCGGGGAAACCCGCTGTAGGCGTAGAGCTGCACCAGGATTTCCTTCGCCTCGCTGATGGTCAGGCCCGCATCCAGTCCTCGGTTCAAGGCCGCATCGAGGCCCGGCATGTCGCTCGTCGCCATGGCAGCGGCGATCAGCGGGATGGCCTGTTGCTTGGCCGATAGCGTTGCCGAAACCGCCTGGGCATCCGACCTGGCGGGTGACGTCAGCGTTGCGCCGGCATTGTATTGCTGGTCGCTGACCTGCTCCATCCACTCCACGTTCTTGCCATCCACCGTGCCGGTGATAGCCAGGTGGGTCATGGCGCTCATGGGTGCGGCACCGTGCCAATGCTTGACGCCCGGCGGACAGACGATCACGTCACCCGGGTGGATTCTCTGCACCGGCTTGCCCCATTCCTGGGTCAGCCCCACACCGGAAACCACCACCAGGCGTTGTCCTGCGGGATGGGTGTGCCAGGCCGAACGCGCGCCCGGCTCGAAGCTGACGTAAGCGCCGGACGCATCGATATCCGCTGCTGCGGGAAACAACGGTTCGACACGTACCTGCCCGGTGAAAAACTCTCCAGGGCCCGCCACCACCGCCTGGCTGCCCGCCCGGCTGATCTGCTGCGACATCCGGGATTCCCCGGCACTGTCCGAACCGACGGCACCGGTGAAAGGCGCGGCGGCACATACCGCAATACCTATCAGGGTCTTTTTCATGGCCGACGGCTCCTTGGGATCCGGGTGCCCTGGAGAAGACGACGGGGCCGGGGTGCAAAACAGGAGATACCCACCGCCGCTTCGACGGGCATGCTGGGTGGGTCAAGACGCTGTGTCATTGGCTTGCCTCTCGAATTGATTTCACAGAAGCACGTTACCCTCGGGTGATTGATCGATAAACCGCGTCAATTGCATAGCACTCATATCGCAAGCGCATCAATCCGGGACGCGCCCGCGCAGGCAGTAAACGCTGGTTTGCCGCGCCTGCCGGACGTGACCTATCACTTGTGGATTCGGCCCGATACTGTCAATCCCCTGGTGCGCCGGGCCTATGAATTGATTTGCAACAGCCAGGGGCTTGGAAACTGATGGGACCCACGGCGGGGAGTCAGTCAGTGTCGCTGCTTTCGCCAGCGCCCTTCAGCGCAAGGGCTATGCAATGCTGCAGCTGGCTTTCCGAGAACGGCTTGCGCAGCACAGGGTATCCGGCGTATTCGGCAGGGACGCCGCTGGGACCGTAGCCGGTGCTGAACAGCAAGGGAATATCGCGACTGCGCAGGATGTCGGCCACCGGAAAAACCCGCTCTCCCGCCAGGTTGACATCCAGGATGGCCAGGTCGACCTGCGCCGTCGCCGCTGCATCGAGCGCCTGTGCGAACCGGGCGACTGACGCCACCACTGCACAACCGAAGTCTTCCAGCATCTCTTCGATCAACAGGGCGATCGTACCCTCGTCCTCGACAAGGAGCACCCTGACCCCGGCGAATGGTGTCATGCCTAGGCTCCGATCAGGAACGAGAAACGACAGGACACGCCCTCCGGGACGAAGCGCAGGTCAAAGTGGCCTCCCAGATCGCGCTCGATACAACGCTTCATCAAGCGCGACCCCAGCCCCTCTCGCTCCGGCCCGGAGACCGGAGGCCCGCCGGATTCTTGCCAGTCCAGGGTAAACAGCGTGCCATCGGCCTGGGGCTGCAGGTCCCAGGTGACGGCCACCGTGCCGGTCTCGACCGACATGGCACCGTATTTCAGGGCGTTGATCGCCAGTTCGTTGAGGGTCATCGTGAGGTTCAGCGCAACCCGGGTACCGACATCGATGGACTCGCCCTTGACCGTGACACGGTCGGGCTCATGACCGAATACCGGCATGAGCACCTCCTGGGCCAGGGAATCGAGGGGCGTATTGCCCCAGTGCCGTCTCGTCAGCAGGTCATGCGCCCGCGACAGCGCCAGCAGCCTTTCTTCGAAGCGCCTGTAGCCGTCCTTCGCATCGCTCGCATCGCGGGCCGTCTGCACCGCCAGGGATTGCACCGTGGCCAGGGTGTTCTTGACCCGGTGATTGAGTTCGTCGATCAGGGTTTTCTGCCGGTTTTCCGCCTGCTTGCGCTCGGTGATGTCCACCAGCATGTTGATCGCCCCCACCAGGTTCCCCTCGGCGTCGTGCAGGGGCGTGGGATACGGGGTGAACGGTACGAGGCTGCCATCGGGACGCTGGGCGACGGCCTCCACGCCTCGTATCGGGCGGTTTTCCTTCAGGGCCACCGCCATGGGGCACTCGTCGTGGGCAAGGGGTGTGCCGTCGGTGTTGAACAGCTTCCAGGTGACGCACCACATATCGCCCAATTGCGGCGTGCGGCCCGACAGCTCGACCGCCGCCCGATTGTAGAACGTGATGCGGCCCTGCGCGTCGGTGGTATAGACCGCCGCTGGCAAGGCCTCGAGCAGATTGCGCATGTGCCGCTCGCTCTCGCGAACCTGGATCTCCATTCGACGAGCTGCCGTGACATCCTGGATCACTCGCACGCCGTAGCAGAACCCACCGTTGGCATCCCGGACCGACGAGCTGTAGACGTCCAGATAGATGACCTCGCCGTCCGGCTTCAAGGCCCGCTTGCGCACGACGTAGCTGTCCAGCTCGCCGGCCACCTGCCGCTCGTATTGGGCGGCATCCTCTTCGACGCTGTCCGGGTGGGTATAGTCCAGGAAGGTCATCGCCAGCAGCTCTTCGCGAGACCGGCCCAGCATGGTGCACAGGGCATCGTTCACACGCAGCAGACGGCCATGGATATCGGCCTCGGCAATTCCGATGGTGGCCGCTTCGTAGGTCGCCGACAGCCTGTCATCGCTCTGCTGGCGCGCCGTCTCGGCAGCGTACACGCCGGTCAGGTCGATGGTGAAGCAGCGGGTATTGAAGAGTTTTCCTTCCTCGAACCGACCGTTGGAGGTGATCGCCACATGCTTGATCGAGCCGTCCTTGGCCATAAGTCGCGCCGGATAACGATCCAGGCAATGGCCGCTGGCGAGTTTATGGAGGATGTCGCCGATGACCGGCTCGTCGACATGGAAGTCGGTGATATGACGGCCGATGTACTCCTGCTCGGAGTAGCCCAGCAGCGCCAGCTCGGCCTTGTTGGCACGCAGGATGATCCCGTCGCCACTGACAATATGCAGGCCCACGGCGCTGTTTTCGAAGAAGTCCTCGAGGTCGGCGCTCTTGCGCCGCAACTCCTCGGCCATGGCGTGATGGGCCGAGACGTCCTGGAAGCAGTTGATGGCCCCCTGGATGACGCCCTGCCGGTCCCTCAGGGCCCGGATGTTCACCAGCGCCACGAATCGCGAGCCATCCGGGCGCTGGATGATGATTTCCTGGTTGCGCGTCACGCTGCCTTCGCTGAGGGCCTGGGCCATGGGGCAATCCCCGGGCGCCAGGGGGGTGCCGTCAGTGAGGAACAGGCGATGGGAACCACAGAAGCGGTCGCCGTTCTCCCCCAGCGCAGGCGTGCGGCCCCAGAGCTGGGCGGCCTCGCTGTTGTACCGCACGAGCCAGCCCTGGTGATCGCACAGGTACACCGCGCCGGGAATGGCTTCGAGCGCGTTCGCGCCTATCGACACAAGGCTTTCGTATTCACTCGGCGCCAGTGCTTCCCTGGGTAGCTCTTCAACGTTCGACACGGGTCATCCTCGATCTTTTCGCACTGACGCAATTGACTCTAGATCCCCATCGCCCTCACGAGTTCAGGAAAACCGGGATCTATCGTCCTGGCCTCTCAAAAACCGAATAATACCCGAGGCGCCTGCACCATTAACGCATGCCTCAGCGGCGCTGGACACTCCAATGCGTTCAACTGCTCCAGCACCGTCGCATAATCGATGTGGCGTTCATGCTGCGTATGGGGCCAGTCACTGCCCCACACCAGGCGATGCGGGCCGAAACCCTGCTCCAGCAGGGCCAGCGCGGCCCGGGCGAAGGCCATGTTCTGCGGATCCGTCCCGCCCAGTCGATAGATGCCGGACACCTTCATCCACACCTGACCGGTCGATCCCAGCTCCAGCAACTCGGCAAAACCCGGTTGAGCGGTGTCCAGGCGTGCATCCGGACGGCCGAAATGGTCGACCACCAGCTTGACGCCGAACGGCAGCAACTGACGGATCAGGCCCGGCAACGCCTCCACGCCGGCATGCAACTCCACATGCCAGTCCAATTCAGCGACATGGCCGAAGAACGCCTTCCAGGCAACGTCACGCAAATCGGGCAAGGCCCTGCCGATCAGATTCAGGCGTACGCCCACCACGCCCTGCCCGGCCAGGTCGTCCAGCGCGGCGCGACTGACATCGCGCTCCAGCACGACCACGCCTCGCAACCGCTCCGGCGCCTGCCGCAGCGCCGCCAGCAGGTAACTGTTATCGGTGCCCAGGAAACTGGGCTGCACCAGCACACCATGGCTCAGGCCATGGGCGTGCAAGTGCGCCAGGTACTGCGCCAGCGTGGCGTCGTAATCCGGTGTGTACCGCCGGCCAGGGACCAGCCGCAGTGAACGGCTGAACACATGGGCATGGGAATCGATGCCGGTAAGCGGCGTGGAACAGGTCTCGAACATGGGTTTCATCTATCAAGGGCGGGCCTGTCAGGCCCGGACGCTCTGGTTATCGATCTCGGCGGTTTTCGCTGGTGCGGCCGCAGCTTCCAGGCTGCGGCCACGGGTTTCCGGCAGGCAAAGGGCTGCGATCACTGCCACGCCATAGGCAATTCCCGCATCGATGCCGATGGCCGAGCCCAGGGACATCGAGTCACTCATGTGACCGACCAGGAACGGAAACACCGCCGACAGTACCCGGCCGAAGTTGTAGCAGAAACCCACGCCGGCGCCGCGCACGTCCGCCGGGTACAGTTCGTTGAACAATGCCCCGAGGCTCGCCGGGATACCGGCTGCGAAGAAACCGAGGGGGAATCCCAGGAACAGCATCTGGGTATTGCTCAGGGGCAGGAATACGTAGCACTGCACGGTCACCACACAGCACAGCGCGAACAGCACGATGTTCCTGCGCCGGCCGATGCGATCGATCAACAGGCCGCTGACCACGCACCCGCACCAGAAGGCCAGGATGATCACTGCCAGGTAGCCGCCGGAATTGAGCACCGACAGGTTGCGCTCGGTCTTGAGGAAAGTCGGCAGCCAGGTCATCACCGCGTGGTAACCGCCGTGGGCGCCCAGCCCCAACAGACCGCCGAACAAGGTTACGCGGATCAGCTCGGGACGAAAGATCCCGCCCAGGGACTTGAAGAAACTCTGTGGGATGGCCTGTTCCTTCTGCAGCCGCAGGAAGGTGTCCGGCTCCTCCACGTTACGCCGCACCCAGATGATCAAAAGCGACGGCAACAGGCCGACGATGAACATCACGCGCCAGGCCATGTCCTGGGGCACCAGGGAGTAGATCAGCGTGAAGACGCCGACCGCCAGCCCCCACCCCACCGCCCAGGCACTCTGCACCGTACCCATCACCTTGCCGCGGTATTTGGGATTGATGGTTTCGGCCATCAATACCGCACCGGCGGCCCACTCCCCGCCGATGCCGAAGCCTTGCAAGGCCTTGACGATCAGCAACTGGTGGAAGCCGGTGACGAAGGCCGACAGGAACGTGAAGAACGAGAACCACAGGATCATCCACTGCAGCGTGCGCACCCGACCGTAACGGTCCGACAGCGTCCCGCCGACCCAGCCACCCAGGGCCGAAGTGACCAGGGTGACACCGCTGATCAGCCCCGCGTCGCCCTTGCTCAAGGCGAAGGCGGCAATCAACGCCGGTATCGCCAGGCCGAACATCTGTACTTCCAGCGCGTCGAGCGACCATCCGCCGAAACAGGCCCAAAACGTTTTGCGCTCGCGCGCAGTGATCTGGCGATACCAACTGAACATGATTCTTGTCCTTATAGGTGGAACGAAAGGCAGCCGAGAGCGAACCGCGCCGCTGCTGGGCCAGTCATGGCAAACAAAACGATCGAGACAGCGGCGACCGATACGCCGCCGCGCCCCGCTAATCCGGCGGGGTCAACGGATTTCCACGCTGTAGCGGAAATGCTCGGCATGCCCGCGAGAGCGTCGCCACTCCAGGGGGTTGCCGGCGTAGTCGCGGGCCAGGCGCTCGATCACCACTACCGGACTGTCGACCGGCACGTGCAGCAACCGCGCGTGTACTTCATTCACCGATTCGGCGGTGAGGGTTTCCTGGGCATAGGCGACCACCTGACCGCAGGCTTCTTCGTAGATGGGATACAGCAACGGCCCTTTCTGGTTCAGGTCGAGTTCGAGCAACGGCTGAAACCGGCTGCGGGGCAACCAGATCTCCTCGGCGAGCACCGGTTTCACATCCAGCAGACGCACCCGGACAATACGAATCACCGGCGCATCGGCCGGCAGCCCCAATGCCTGGGCCACCGCCGACGGTGCGGTCACCGGCTCGATGGACAGGATGCGACTTTCCGGCACCCGACGTTCGCCCGATGCACTCTGGAAACGGAAGAAGCGGAACAGCGACGACTGGAACTGCGGCCGACGAATGAACGTCCCGCGGCCCTGCTGGCGCTCGAGGATGCCCTCGCTGACCAGGGCATCGATGGCTTTGCGCACGGTGCCCGTGGACAACTGGTGCTCCGCCGACAGCGCCGCCTCGGTGGGGATCGCCTCCCCCGGACGCCAACGGTTATTGGCGATCTGCTCAGCCAATTGGTCTCGCAGACGTTGATAGAGCGGCAGGCGGACATCGCTGGGAAGAGATTTCATCGACCTTATTCACCTTGTTATCTAGTCATATATATGAATCTTGGCGGCGAGTATTTGCTTCCCGATGGTTTGTTGTCAAGAATGGAAACAGAGGCTGGCTGACGAACGGAGCGACCGAGGCTGCTGTCAGCGTCGCCATCGAACATCCACCCCCAAGGGGATGACGATATGACCACGCCCTCGCAAGACGCACCGCAAGGCCCCCACGGCTCCCCTCTTCCCGACGGGAAGACAGTCATCGCCTCGCTCCTGCGGCGATACGCCGAACCGCTGCCCGATCCGGACTCACCTGAATTCGCCCCGATGTTCGACCGTTACGCCGACGCCCGGGTAGTGATGATCGGCGAGGCCAGCCATGGCACCAGCGACTTCTATCGACTCAGGGCGGCCATCACCCGACGCCTGATCGAGCGGCACGGCTTCAACATCGTCGCCGTCGAAGCGGACTGGCCGGACGCGGGCCATCTGGACCGATACGTCCGGGGACTGGCACCCTCGGCGTGGAAACGGCACATCTTCAGCCGATTCCCGACCTGGATGTGGCGCAACACCGATGTGAGGGCGTTTGCCCACTGGCTGCATCGCTACAACCAGCGGCTGGCCCCGGACAACCGCGTCGAATTCCGCGGGCTGGATATCTACAGCCTGCGCAACTCCATCCATGAAGTGTTGGCCTACCTGGAACGGGTCGATCCCCGACTGGCCCAGGAAGCCCGACGGCGGTATGGCTGCCTGACGCCCTGGCAGGATGAGCCCGCGTTGTACGGCCACTTCGTCGAGCGCGATGGCTTGATGCCCTGTGAAAATGCGGTGGTCGAGCAGCTCAATACCCTGTTGGCCGAACGGCTGGCCGGGTTGGTCAAGGACGACGAGGCATTTTTCAATGCCGCGCAGAATGCACGGGTCGTCCAAGCGGCCGAGCATTATTACCGGGCGATCTATCGTGGATCGACCACCTCCTGGAACCTGCGCGACCAACACATGTTCGACACCTTGCAGGCTCTGCTGGAACACCGCGGCCCCCAGGCGAAAGCAGTGGTATGGGCACATAACTCCCATATCGGCAACGCGGCCGCCACAGAGATGGGTTGGCAGGGCCAATTCAATATCGGCCAGCTCTGCCGCAACACCCATGGCCACGACGCGGTGCTGATCGGCATGGGCACCGACCGTGGCCAGGTGGCAGCGGCCGATGACTGGGACGGCGACATGCTCATCAAGGATATCCGGCCGTCCCGCCCCGACAGTTGGGAACATCAGTTCCTTGAAACCGGCATCGCGGTGTCATTGACCGACTGGCGAGACCCGCGACGCACTGAGCTGCGCCACGCCCTCTCCAAGCCCCTGCTGCAAAGGGCCATCGGCGTGATCTACCGCCCCGAAACCGAGCGCCACAGTCATTACTTCGAGGCCGTGCTGGCCGAGCAATTCGACGCCATGATCTGGGTCGAACAGACGCAACCGGTGACCGCACTGGCATTGCCCGAGGGCCAGGCAATCGAATCGGAAGACGAAACCTTTCCGTTCGGCGTGTAGCCGGCCAGCGCAAGCCTGACCCTACGCAAGGAGGTCGCCCGTCGACTCTCGTTGCCAGGCACGCTGCAACAGATCGATGACGACTTCATCCGGGGTCTGGGAAAAGTCCTCGTACCAGTGACCGATCGAGATCATCCACTCAGGCACCAATGGGCAAATCACCTCGTCCACCTCGCTGCGCAAGGCCTCCAGGGTTTCCAAGGGGGCAACCGGTACGGCGACGACGATGCGCGAAGGTGCCTGGGTTCGCACCGCGTGGATCGCCGCCATCATGGAGGCTCCCGTCGCCAGGCCATCGTCGACCAGGATCACCACCTGGTCCTTGAGCGGCAGCGGCGCGCGTGCGCCCCGGTACGCCTGTTCACGACGCATCAGCTCGCGAGATTCCTGCTCGACCACCGCGTCGAAGCGGTCCTGGTCGATCGGATGCGCACGCAGGACATCGTCATTGAGGATTCTGATCCCGCCGCTGGCGATGGCGCCCATGGCGAACTCCGGATTCGACGCCATGCCCAGCTTGCGCACCAGCATCAGGTCCAGGCGCACTCGCAGGGCGGTGGCGACTTCATACGCCACCGGAACCCCGCCGCGAGGCAGGGCCAGCACGACAACATCCGGTCGATGGGCGTACTTGAGCAAATGGTTCGCCAGTCCTTGTCCTGCGGCGTGCCGGTCCTTCAAGACGGTTTGCAGCGAGGGACTCTGACCCATTGGAAACCTCCCCAGGCGACGACGCCTGCCCGTTCGTGATGAATTCGCCGAACCCAGCCTGTCGGCTCGATCCAGCGTCCTCCGATACCGCGGCGCTGGCATTGATTGATGTCAATTGCCGGCCCGAGACCTGCAGCCACGACAACCTGCGCGGGAAATACCTGCCTCAGGCTCCGCCAATCGACCGTCGGTACGGCATCGGCTGACAAAAAACAGGCGTGACCTGTTCAAGCATCTATGCTTGTCCATCGGAGGACCACTTCCATGGCCGATCATGAAGTCCAGCTCCTGCACGTGCACGCCCTCAAGGCCGCCTGCTCCAATTGCAGCGTGCTTGAACTGTGCCTGCCCATTGGCCTGACGGGCGGTGAAGTCGAACGCCTGGACACCTTGATCGCCCAGCGCGTGAAGGTCAAAAAGGGAGCGGCGCTGTACCGCACCGGTGATCCGCTGCGCTCGTTGTATGCGGTGCGCCTGGGGTTCTTCAAGACCAGTGTGCTCTCGGTAGACGGTCGCGAACAGGTCACCGGTTTCCAGATGCAAGGGGAAATGCTCGGCCTCGACGCCATCAGCACCGAACATTACGCCTGTAATGCAATCGCGCTGGAAGACAGTGAGGTGTGCCCTATCCCGTTCGGCAACCTGGAGAAGCTGGCACGGGACCTGCCGTCGTTGCAGCACAACCTGAACAGGCTCCTGAGCCAGGAAATCGTACGCGACCACAGCATGTTGCTGATGCTCGGCAACATGAATGCCGATGAGCGCCTGGCGGCGTTTTTCCTGAACCTGTCTCAACGGCTGAACCAGCGTGGCTATTCCTCCCGGGAATTCGTCCTGCGAATGAGCCGCGAGGCCATCGGCTCGTACCTGGGGCTGCGCCTGGAAACCATCTGTCGCAGCATCGCTCATCTTCGCCAGGAAGAACTGGTGGATATCCAGGGACGCAATGTCACGATCCTGGACTTGCCCGGCCTCAAGCACAAAGTCGCCGGCTGCCATCGTCACGTCGAGCTGTGATGCCTGCCTCGCCGCACATCTGATCTACATCAATACCCTCCCACGCCTGCAGGCCGACATTAAGTCACAGCGTTCGGAGCCTCTTCGACGAGGGTTACAGAACCTCGTCCTGTGAAGGCTTTCGCCAATTTCCAGTGTAGAAGTTGCAAGCGTGCATTGAACCGCCCGTAGACCGGTCCCCGGCGATCACGCCAGGGACCGTACGGACATCACCAAAGAGGAAGATCTCATGTCCAATTCAGTGAAAAAAATGCCGGTCAATACCGAAGAAAACGCTCCACATCGCGCCCGGACCGACTTCTGGCATCCGCTGGAGAAGCTCCGCCAGCAAGTCGACCACCTGTTCGACGATTTCAACCGAGGAACCGGGCTCTCCCCCTTCAACCGGGGACTGTTCGATGTGGAGCCCTTCTGGCGCCGCGAGTTTTCCACGAGCCTGCCGGCCGTGGACATCAGCGAAAAGGAAAAAAGCTTTGAAATCACCGCCGAGCTGCCCGGCATGGACCAGAAAGACATCGAAATCCGCCTGGCCAACGGCAACCTGATCATCAAGGGGGAGAAAAAAGAGGACAAGGAAGAAAAAAGGAAGGGGTATCACCTGTCCGAGCGCCATTACGGCTCGTTCGAGCGCGTGTTCAACCTGCCAAAAGGGATCGATACCGACAAGGTCGAGGCACAGTTCAGCAAAGGCGTGCTGACGCTGACGCTGCCGAAAAAGGCCGAAGCACTGAAAGCGGAAAAAGTCGTGCCGATCAAGGCTGATTGAACGCTTCGAACCTCGCCCCTCGCCGGCCAACGACGAGGGGCTTTTTTCCTGCCGGCTGTTCATCTGCGAATATAAACAGTCTGCCCGGGTTGTTCGCCCCCCGCGCCAGCCCTTCAGAGTTCGACGCTGTCGCGGTACTCCGGCACCGACACCGACCAGCCAAGCTCGTCGCGAATGCGATGACGCAGCACATCGGATGCGTTGGGCTCCCCATGAACGACATAGGTGTGCCGGGGCGGTGTCTTGAAACCACGCAGCCACTGCATGATTTCGTCCGCATCGGCATGGGCCGACAGCGTTTGCATGGGCACCACTTCGGCATTGATCGGCACATCCTTGCCATGGATCCGCACCGAAGGCTCCCCGGCCACGATCCTTGCACCTCGCGTGCCGCCCGCCTGGAAACCGGGCATCAGCAAGGTGTTGATGGGATTGGGGGCCAGGCTCTTGAGATGGTGCAGCACCCGGCCGCCCGTGGCCATGCCACTGGCAGCGATGATCACCGCCGGGGTGCGTTGCAGGTCCAGGGCCATGGAGTCCTTGGCCGAGCGCACCGGATGCGCGATGCGACACATGCCTTCGCACTCCTCCCTGGACAGGCGATGTTCATTGCCAAAACGTTGATATAGCCGCGTGACGTCGATGGCCATGGGACTGTTAAGGTAGATCGGCAAGTCCGGGATCGCCCGACGCTGCTTGAGGCGATACAAGTGATACATCAGCAACTGAGCGCGGCCGACCGTGAACGAGGGCACCAGGGTGATGCCCCGGCGCAACGCCGTGCGGGTGATCACCTCGGCCAATTGGTCTTCCGGGGAATCACGGGGATGCAGGCGATCCCCATAGGTGGACTCCACCAGCAGATAGTCCGCCTGTTCGATCGCCTGGGGCGCGAACATGACCGGGTCCTCCGGCCGCCCCAGATCCCCGGAACAGATCAGTGTCACGCCGCCAGCCTGTACCTGGACGGTGGCGGCACCCAGGATGTGTCCGGCGCGACGCAACAGGATGTTAATGCCCCGGGCAATGTCCACGGGATGGTCGAACGCTATCGGGCGCAGCAGCTTCAGCGCCCGCTCGGCATGTTCCACGGTATACAGGGGCAGCGCGGGCTCATGCTTCGAGAACCCCCTGCGATTGGCGTACTCGGCTTCCTCCTCCTGCAATCGCGCACTGTCGCGCAAAAGGATCTTGAGCAGCTCGCACGTTGCAGCCGTGGCATAGACCGGTGCGCGATAACCGTTGCGCACCAGCACCGGCAGATAGCCGCTGTGGTCCAGGTGGGCGTGGGTCAGCACAATCGCATCCAGGTCACGTACCGGCAGTTGGAACGGGTCCCAGTTGTGCAGGCGCAACTGCTTGTAGCCCTGGAACAGCCCGCAATCGACCAGCACGCGCTGCTCGTCATGCTCCAGCAGGTATTTACTGCCGGTGACGGTGCCAGCCGCTCCCAGAAATGTCATGCGCATGGCGATGCCCCTGAACGTTCGATAGATGCGCTATCGGTCATGGTGTCGGCCCTGGCCAGTGCCGTTTCGTTCAACGACGCGGCCGGGGCCCGCCTGGTCATACCGCCAGGACACTGCATTGCACCTGGTAGAGGATGTGTTCCGTGGTGCTGCCCAGCAGGCCGAGAGGATCGCTGCGTTGGGATCGCCCCATGACGATCACGTCGACCTCATGCTCCAAAGCGAATTCACTGAGGGCAGAGACCGGTTGCCCGAGCAGGAAATGCCTGCGTTCGGCGGGTACCCCGAAGAGATTGGCCAGCTCCAGGAACGATCTTTCCAGGGCCCGGCGCAGCTCCTTGCTGAGCTGCGAAAGCGCCAGGCCGCCGCCTCCCGCGTCGCCCAGGTAGACGGACGACACGTCGAAAGCATGGACCAGGTGCAACTCGGCATCGCATTGCAACGCCAGCCCCAGGGCCTGGCGGATAATCCGGTCGTTGAGCCCGCTGTTGTGTGCAAATGTGCTGGAAGGGTCCACTGCCGCGATGACTTTGCGGGGCAAGGCGTGGCCGGTGGCTCCCACCAGGTATGACGGAACGGGGCATTCGCGCAGCAGATGCCAGTCCAGGGGCGTGAAGAAAGCGCGCTTGAGCAAGGATTCATGCTGGACCTGCTTGATCAGCAGGTCGGGCTGGAACTGGGTGACGTGCTCCAGGATCTGTTGGCGCATGGCCTCGGCCCATGCCACCTCGGTGGTGATCCGCAAACCTCGATGACGCATCTGCTCGGCCTCGGTCTCCAACCAATTGCGCTGGTCCTGGAAATAGTTCTGGCGCGCTTCTTCACGCGGCTCTTCCTCGAGCAACGAGAGCACGCCCAGCGAAGGGATCAAGGCGGTGACATGCAGGTGCGCCTCGCTGGCGGCCGCCAGGGCAGCGGCGTGATGGAGCGCGGGAGAATGCCGTTGTGCCGGGTTGAGGATCAGCAACAGGCGTTGGTATTGGCTCATGATGATGGATCTCCAGAGTCGGGCGCGGCTGCCACGGCGCAGAGTTCGTCTCCAGCGCCACGATCCACCGGGCCGTTGCGAACGGCACGTCATGGAACGATTGTGGAGCGCGGTACCGAGCCCGACTTGATTTACATCAGATCCCGGGCTCGCCGGTGCTGCAACAGGCCAGCAGCGCAACCGGGGGCTGGCCGACGGGGCCACGGCTCACTTGACCGCCAACAGACTGCCCGGCACCGAATACAGCGCCCGCTCCGTCGTACTGCCGATCAAGCGCTCCAGGCCGACGCGCTGCGTGGTCCCCATGACCACCACGTCGGCCTCGAACGCTTCGATGAACTCGTGGATCACCGGTACCGGCTGGCCGACGACGAAGTGCCGTCGCTCGGCTGGCACGCCTTGGCTCTGGGCAAGGTTGATGAACGCCGCGTGCAGCGACTCGCGCAGGGCGTCGGCGAAATCCTCGTCCCAGGCCCCGGCCAGCAGCGACGCCTCACCGTTGAAAGCCGGCGTCAGGTCGCAGGCGTACAGCAAATGCAACGAAGCATCGCATTGCAGGGCCAAGGCGCCGGCCGTCCGGACGATCTGCTCGTTCAAGGCATTGGCCTGGGGGTCGGAGGGGTCCACGGCAGCTACCACCTGGCGCGGCAAGCCATGCACCGCCTGGTTGACCAGGTGCACCGGCACCGGGCAGTCGCGCAGCAGATGGCAATCCAGCGGCGTGACGAAGACCCGCTTGAGCAAGGGTTCGAGGGTGACATCCTTGATCAGCAGGTCTGGCTTGAAGGTTTCGACATAGTGCAGGATTTCAAGCAGCGGATGCAGGGTCCAAGTCACATGAGTCGTCACCTCCAGCCCCTCCTCCCGGAGCAGCGCCGCCTCCTCCACCATCCAGCGACGGTAGCGGTGCAGATAACGCTGCACCGTCGCCTGGTCGATCTTTTCACCCCACAGGTGCGTGCGCGGCGGCGGCTGGACAAAGGCACACAAATGCAGCAGCGCACCGCTGGCCCTGGCCAGGGCACAGGCTCGGCGCATGGCGGCAGAGGGATGCAGGTCGGGTTCGACGATCAATAGCAGACGCTGGTATTGCCCCATCGCACACCTCCATCGGGCCGTTCGACTCCGACTGTGAAAGGTGCTTCAGTCGGTTTGCAGCACGATCTGCAGCGTGCACCCATCGAGCCCCCAAGCGGTTTGATCTGAATCAAGCGCAGGGCAATCGACAGATGGGAACACGAGCACTGATCCAGATCAGAATCGGCCGGCGCGGTCAGGGTAGAACGGTTCGCAATGCGCATGCTTTTGCGGCGCACCGCTCGTTCCCATCCGATGGAGGATCGCATCATGCTCACTGCCAAAGACCACAACGAACGCGCTGCCGCCCTGTACGCCAGTATCAGCGGCAAACACTGGGTACAGGCCCTCAAGGACGGCCGGCACGTCTTGATCAGGCCTCTCAGGGACGAAGATCGCCAGCGTGAATATGATTTCATCAAGCGCCTGTCACCCGAATCGCGGCACATGCGTTTTCTGGCGCAAGTCACCGAGCCGGGCACGGCATTGCTCGATCAGTTGATGGATGTCGATTGCAAGGCGCGCATGGCCTATATCGCCCTGGTCCATGACAACGGCCAACTGGTCGAGATCGGAGTCAGCCGCTATTGCGCGACCACGGAACATGAATGCGAATGCGCGGTGACCGTGGCCGACGCCTGGCAGCACCTGGGACTGGGAACATTGCTGATGGAGCATCTGATCGACGCAGCGCGCAAGAACGGCTTTCGCCAGATGTATTCGGTCGACGCTGCCAGCAATGCTGCGATGCGTGATCTGGCCCATGGCCTGGGGTTCGAAACCCGCACCGATCCCGACGATACCCGGCAGGTCATCCACCGGCTCTATCTGTAGCCCTGGACGCTGGCGCGAGGTCCGCAGGCGGCCTCGCGCAGCGCCCGCCTCGTCACGCCTGCGGCTTGACCGCCCAGATGCTGCAGGGTGCCCGCTGCAACAGCAGTTCGGCGGTGGTGCCCAGGCGTCTGTCCAGGCCACGATGCTCGGTGGTGCCCATGACGATGACATCGATCTGTTGGTCGGCAGCGAAGGTGCAGATACTGTTCACTGGCGAGCCTTCGATGAAATGACGTTGCTGCGGCGCGACCCCGTGGCGCTCGGCCAGATACCCGAACACGTCGTGTTGTGCCTCGCCCAGCGCTTCGTAGAGTCCGGTGGCCAGGGGGAGCGTGCCAATGCCCATGTCCGAGGCATATACGGCCGTCCAGTCGAAGGCATGCAACAGCTCGACCTGGGCATTGCATTGCTCGGCCAGCTTGACCGCGGCGTCGACGATCCGGTCGTTGAACACCCTGTCTTGCTCCTCGCTGCGCAGCACGTCGACAATCGCCAGGATTCGCCGTGGCCGAGGGTGGCGCGGGTCGGTGACCAGATGCACCGGCACCGGGCAGTCGCGCAGCAGGCGCCAGTCCAGCGGGGTGAAGAAAATTCGCTTCAGCGCCGGTTCCGGCTGGGCATCCTTGATGATCAGGGCCAGTGGCATCTCTTTGACGTATTGCTGCAAGGCCTGGTAGGCCTCCTTGCCCCAGATCACCTCGCACGTCACTTCAACCCCATGCCGACGCGCCAGCTCGGCCTGCTGCCATAGCCAGTGTCGATGGGTCTCGAGGTAACCGTCACGCGCCCGCTTGACCTGATCCGGGGCGAAAAGGCCGGCCATCGAAAGCACTTCCAGATAATCGATGGCCACGATATGCAGGGGCAGGTCCAGCGCCAGGGCCAGTTCGGTGGCGCGGTCGAACGCTGGCGTACGAATCATGGCGTCAGGCGCCACCAGTAACAATCGTTGAGTCTGGGACATGGAAGACCTCGGCACGTGGCGTCAGCCACTCAAGGGATGGAGGACTCCAGCATGATCGCCTGCCGCAGACACGCCTTGATCTTCATCAAAGGGCCATCGATCAGCCTCACAGGCTGGGGAGCAAGATTCCGCTCCACCACGCCAAGGTCACCAGGACCTGGCCGGGAATGACGTATCCGGCGAACCGTCGTCCGCCGCTGAGCCAGGCCACCGCGCACTTGCTCAGCGAGTTGGTGCTCAGGGCCATCAGGACTGGCACGGCGCTGCCGTCGAGAGACAACAAGCCGGCCTTCGCCAGGGATGCGATGGAGGCTATCGAGGCATGGGCGTCGGCCAGTCCGCTGAAGATGGCGGTCAGGATCACCCCTGTCTGCCCGAAATGGTCGAGCATCGCCGAGGACAGGAGCGCGATCCCCGTCATCGCCAGCGTCACCAGGAGCGCCAGCTTGAGGTTGAACGCACCGCCGACCCTGATCGGTTCATCGACCTGCCCCTTGGGGCGGGGAAACATCAGCAGACCGGCATACAGCAGGGTCATCGACACGCCGCACAGTATCGGCCCCCATATCCAGCGCAACAACGCCGGCTCCACGGCGCCGAGGATCAATGCCATCTGCGCCAGCGTGGCCAGGTTCGACAGTATCGCGGCGGCGCTCAGCGCCTTGATGTCGTTCGGCTGCCGGGCGGCGATGTCCCCCATGGCGGCGATGGTCGCCGTAGCGGAGGCAAACCCCGAGGCAATGGCGCTGACCGCGTAACCGTAGCGGGCACCCAGGGTACGGACCGCGACATGCCCCAGCGCACCCACCGCCATCAGCATGACCGTCAAGGTGCAGATGGTGCGCAGGTTGATGGCATCGAAGGGCCCCAGGAAACGATCCGGCGCCAGCGGCAGCACCACCAGCGCAGCGATCAACAGCACCAGGCCGTCGCGCAGTTCGGCGGCGGTCAACTGGCTGCGGGCAAAGTGGTGCAACGCCTGGCGACTGGCGAGCAGCCCCACCATCACCACCCCGATCGCCGTCGCCAGGGCCGGGGCGCTCACACACAACGCGCCCAGCACCAGTACTGCGAACAACGCCACTTCAGTGGTGATACCCGGGTCCTTGTCGAGGCTTTTCCAATGCGCCGCTGTGACCAAGGCGCCCAAGGCCAGCATCACGAACCCCAGCAACAGGGGCCCGCCCACCTGGACCGTGAGGTAGCCCAGCAATGAAGTAACGGCAAAGGTGCGCAAACCGGCGAAATCACGCTGGTCGCCCTCGCCCTTGCGCCGCTCGCGCTCCAGCCCGACCAGCAGGCCGATACCCAGCGCTGCCGCAGCATTGGCGAAGACCAGGGGCTCGGTCATGGGAACGACTCGATGGCGATTGCTCCGCTGATGTCTGGGGCCAGCCCCAAGCCTGCCTCATGCGGGCCCGGGAACGACTGTTCATGATCAACCATAGCGCCATTGCCTGGCCCTTGCCGCTCTTCAAGCAACGCTTTCAACCGAGGTTGATACAAATCAAGTTCTTCAGGCCCGAGGCGCTCATGATCGAACCAGACACCACGCCGAGCGAAGGGTCGCCCGGTGCCTACAGGTCCTTCCGGGAGGTTTGTCATGTCTACGCAACCACGTCTGATGCTGGTCGTTTCGCCGCTGATGGAACACAGCCCCGCCTTCGATCGCGCGGCCGCCCTGGCCAAGGCCGAAGGTGCCGCGCTGCACATCGTGGCTTTCGACTACCTGGAAGGCCTGGCCACGGCCGCGCTGGTCAATGAGCAGGCGCTGGAGCAGATGCGCCTCGGCTATATCGAACGCCATCGCCAGTGGCTGGAGGAACAGGCCAGGCCGCTGCGCAAGCTCGGTATCGAAGTCACCACGGAGGTGGCCTGGGTCGAGCGCCCCCTGCAGGAAATCCTGATCCATCTCAAGGAACAGCCGATGGACGCGCTGATCAAGTCGGTGGACGCGCAGTCCTGGTTCACGCGCATGATGTTCACCCCGCTGGACGTCCACCTGCTGCGCGAGTGCGAAGTGCCGCTGCACTTCGTCAACAAAGCCACGCATGCGCGCCCGCGCAAGATCCTGGCCGCCATCGATCCGTTCCATCACGACGGACGCTACGAAGGCCTCAACGACCGGATCCTGAACGAAGCCAACAAGCTGGCGACGGCCTGTGACGCAACGCTGGAGGTGGTCTACGCCTACGACCTGTCATCCATCACCGCCGCCGAATACGGCTTTGGCAATGGGTCGGTGTTCTTCTCCTCGACCCTGGCCCGGCAACTCTACGAATCCCAGGGCGCGGCATTCGATGCCCTGGCCGAACGCAATGGCATTGCCCCGCAACAGCGGCGCATGATCATGGGCGACCCGGCCAAGGTCCTGGCCAGCTACGCAGCCTCCCATGACATTGACGTCATCGTCATGGGACGAGTGCGCTACAGCGGCCTGGACAAGCTGATCGGCAGCACCGTCGAGGCGTTGCTCTACAAGATGCCCTGCAGCGTATGGGTCATCGCACCGCAGCAGGTCGACTGAATGTCGGAACGTCAGCCTGGGTGGGCGGTTCAACTGAGCGCCGCAAGCGCAGACAGCGTAAGCGCGCCGTCGGGCGATGCAGCGGCCGAGCGCGTGCCTGGCACCGCCGATGCCGTAGCCTGGCACACGCTGCCCGCCGAACAGGTATTGAGCCGGCTCCAGGTCAACGGGCGTGCCGGGCTCGGCCCCGACGAGGTTGGCGCCCGGCGCGAGCGCAGCGGCTTGAATTGCCTGCCCGCCGCCCCCCCTCGACCGGCATGGCGGCGGTTCCTGCAGCAATTCAACAATATCCTGATTCATGTGCTGCTGGGCTCAGCGCTTATTACCGCGGTGTTGCAGCACGTGTGGGACACGGTGGTCATCCTCGCCGTGGTCATCGCCAATGCGATCATCGGTTTTGTCCAGGAGGGCAAGGCGGAGAAGGCCATGGATGCCATCCGTCAGATGCTGGCGCCCCGGGCGGCGGTGATTCGTGGCGGCAAACGGATCAGCATCGCAGGCGAAGAGCTGGTACCGGGCGACATCGTTTTGCTGGAGGCCGGCGACAAGGTCCCGGCCGATCTGCGCTTGCTGCACGCAAACAGACTCCAGGTCCACGAAGCCATCCTGACCGGTGAATCCGCCCCGGCCGAAAAAAATACCGGGCCCGTGAGCCTGGACGCCGCCCTAGGCGATCGTGCCTGCATGGTCTTCAGCGGTACCCTCGTCACCTGTGGCCAAGCCACCGGCGTGGTCGTCGCCACCGCGACCTCGACTCAGATCGGTCGGATCAGCGACCTGCTGTCCGGAGTCGCTCCCCTGACCACTCCCCTCGTGCAGCAGATGAACGTCCTGGCTCGCTGGCTGACGATACTGATCCTGTTGATCGCCGGCCTGCTGCTGGTCTACGGACACTTCGCAGGCCACTATCCGTTCACTGAAATATTCATGGTCGTGGTGGGCATGTCGGTGGCGGCGATTCCCGAAGGGCTGCCCGCCGTGCTGACCATCACCCTGGCGGTCGGGGTTCGCGCGATGGCCCGCCGCAACACCATCGTGCGACACCTTCCCACCATCGAGACACTGGGTTGCGTATCGGTCATCTGCACGGACAAGACCGGCACCCTCACTCGCAACGAGATGATGGTGACGTCCGTCGTCACCAGCGACTTCGCCTTCACCGTCGATGGTGCGGGTTATCGGCCAGAGGGCGGCATGAGCCTGGCCGACCAGTTGATCGACACCTCCAGTCATCCGGTGCTGGCCGAGTTGGCCCTGGTCGCCAGCCTGTGCAACGACGCCATGTTGAGCCAGCGAGAGGATGACTGGAAAGTCGAGGGCGACCCCATGGAGGGTGCGCTGCTGGTCTTTGCCGCAAAAGCCGGCATCGACAGTGAAGAAGAACGTCGCACCTGGACCCGTACCGATACCATCCCGTTCGACGCAAGGCATCGCTTCATGGCGACACTGCATCACAACCACGCGCGACAAGCCTCGATCCTGGTAAAGGGTGCCCCGGAGCAGATGCTCGGCATGTGCTCCCGGCAGCGTGGCGCCAACGGTGACGGCGAGCCGCTGGACGCAGGGTATTGGCGTGCACAGGTGGACACCCTTGCCCGGCAGGGCCAGCGGGTACTGGCATTGGCAAGCCACACGGTACGCCCCGAGCACACTGTCCTGGAACTGGCGGACATCCAGGGTCCCCTGACCCTGCTTGGCATGGTTGCCATGATCGATCCACCTCGATCGGAAACCCTACAAGCCATCAAGCAATGCCAGGGAGCCGGTATCGTGGTGAAAATGATCACCGGGGATCATTCCGGCACCGCCTGCGCCATCGGTCACCAGATCGGCCTGCGCAACCCCGACAAGGTCCTGACGGGCCTCGATCTGGACGCCATGGACGACGTCGCCCTGAAGGAAGCCGTGAAAGCGGTGAACATCTTCGCCCGCACCAGTCCCGAACATAAACTCCGGCTGGTGATGTCGCTGCAGTCCAACGGCATGACGGTGGCAATGACAGGAGATGGGGTCAACGATGCCCCCGCCTTGAAACGCGCGGACGCCGGTATCGCCATGGGCGAAAAAGGCAGCGAGGCGGCCAAGGAAGCCGCGGACCTGGTGCTGGCCGATGACAACTTCGCTTCCATCGTCGCCGCCGTGCGCGAGGGCCGGACGGTCTACGACAACATCAAGAAAGTGCTGAGCTGGACGTTGCCGACCAACGCGGGCGAAACCATGACCATCGTGGTTGCCTTGCTGCTGGGCATTACCCTGCCCGTGACGCCGATACAGATCCTGTGGATCAACCTGATCACCGCTGTCACCCTGGGCATCGCCCTGGCCTTCGAACCGACCGAAGAGAACACCATGCGCAGGCCGCCACGACCAAGGCAGGCACCTCTGATCAGCGGTGCGCTGATCTGGCATATGGTGCTGGTTTCCATACTGTTCCTCTGCGGTGTCTACGGGATCTTTTCCTATGCCCTGAACCGCGGTTATTCCGTGGAGCTGGCGCGGACCCTCGCCGTGAACACCCTGGTCGTCATGGAGATCTTCCACCTGTTCTTCATCAGAAATCTCTACGGTACCTCGCTGACCTGGAAAGGCGTCCGAGGCACCAGGGTCGTCTGGACGACCATCGCCGCGGTCAGCCTTGCCCAGCTAGCCATTACCTATGTACCGGCGCTGCAGGCAGTATTCGCGACACAGGCGATTGCCTGGATGGACGGGTTGCTGGTCATCGGGGTGGGCATGGCCCTGTTCGCGATCATCGAGATTGAAAAACAGATCCGACTGCGCCTGACCGAGTCCAAGCGCGCAACGCCACTGGACGAATGAAGCCTGTCGCTGTACAGAGTTGACCGACGTCGCCTGCAATCAACGGATGTACCGGAGAACGCCCATGAATATAGACTGGCTCAACTTCACGCCGTGGTCATCCCTGGCCGGAGGGATGTTGATCGGCCTGGCGGCCAGCCTGTTCGTCGTCGCCAATGGCCGGATCGCCGGCGTCAGCGGACTGATCGCCAGTCTGCTGGAGCGTGGGGAAGGCTTGAGCGAGAAGGCCCTGTTCATCCTGGGTCTGCTCGTCGCACCACTGTTCTGGGGTCTGTTCACCTCGTTGCCGGCAATCGAATTCCAGAGTGGCTGGTTCGGCCTTATCGTCGCGGGCCTGTTGGTGGGGGTCGGCACCCGCTACGGTTCAGGATGCACGAGCGGCCATGGGGTGTGCGGCCTATCGCGACTCTCGCCGCGCTCGATGATCGCCACGGCGTGCTTCATGTTCAGTGGCTTTGCCACGGTGTTTGTCCTGCGCCACGCAACAGGAGCCTGAACATGCCCAAGCTCACCGCATTCATTGCCGGGTTGCTCTTTGGCCTGGGCCTTCTGCTGGCCGGCATGGCCAACCCGAAGAAGGTACTGGCGTTCCTCGACCTGGCCGGCGCCTGGGATCCGTCCCTGGCATTGGTGATGACAGGCGCGATCGGCACGGCCATCGGCCCATTGGCCTGGGCACGCCGACAGTCCCGCTCACTGCTGGGCAACCCCATGCAACTGCCGGTCAAGCGTGAGCTGGATCGCCGCCTGGTCGGTGGCAGCCTGATATTCGGCATCGGCTGGGGCATCGCCGGCATTTGCCCCGGGCCTGCGGCTGCGGTCTTGCTGACGGGACGCTGGCAGGCCCTTGTGTTCACCCTGGCGATGCTGGCGGGCATGTTGCTGTTCATGGCCCTGGAGGCCCGGCGCAACCGCCCCACGCTCAACGCCGGCACCCCGCGTCATGAGCGGCCATAGGTACCTGCCCGTGGCGCTTTTCCATTCTCGCTACAGGTATGGCCGTCATGTCCCGTTCACAGCCTGATCGTTTCGATGTCGTCATTATCGGCGCAGGCCAGGCTGCCCTGGCGACAGCCTATTTCCTGCGCCGCACGCCGTTCTCGTTCGTCATGCTCGACGCCCAGGAAGGACCGGGAGGCGCGTGGCGACATGGCTGGAACTCGCTGCGACTGTTCTCCCCCGCGACCTGGAGCTCGCTCCCCGGCTGGATGATGCCCCCCACGCAGGACGGCTATCCGTCGCGCAACCATGTGATCGATTACCTCGACCGGTACGAGCAGCGCTATGGATTGGAGGTGGTGCGACCGGTGCGGGTGACCGCTGTGGAGCGCATCCAAGGCGGTTTACGGGTCAGCGCCGCGGACCGGCAATGGGAGGCACGGGTGGTGGTCAGTGCGACAGGTACCTGGAGCAATCCCTATATCCCCCGCTACCCTGACGCCGCCCTGTTCGCCGGCCAGCAACTGCATTCGGCCCATTATGTCGAGGCGCGGCCGTTCGCCGGCAAGAACGTCCTGGTGGTGGGAGGCGGCAATTCCGGCGCGCAGATCCTGGCCGAGGTGTCCAGGGTCGCCAGGACCACCTGGGTCACTCCCCAGGCCCCGCTGTTCCTTCCCGACGAGGTGGATGGGCGTGTGCTGTTCGAACGTGCCACCGAACGCTGGAAGGCTCAACAGCAAGGGCGTGTGATCGACCAGCCCGTGGGTGGTTTGGGGGACATTGTCATGGTGCCGCCGGTGGTCGAGGCACGTGAACGCGGCGTCCTGCAGTCGGTACGACCTTTTGAGCGCTTCAGCCGCAACGGTGTGATATGGGCCAATGGCAGTGAGTCGCTCGTGGACGTGGTGATCTGGTGCACCGGGTTCAGGCCCGCCTTGCAGCACCTGGAGACCCTGGTACCCATTGACCGCGAGGGGCGTGTCGAAGTCCAGGGGACCCGCTCGATTCAGGAGCCCAGGCTATGGCTGGTCGGTTATGGCGAGTGGACCGGTTCGGCCTCCGCGACCCTGATCGGCGTCACGCGCACGGCACGCAGCACTGCCAGCGAAATAGCCGCCTTTCTCAGCGCACACCCCACCGACAACGGGCCCGGGTAGCTCAACCCGCTACACGGAAGGCACATTCCTCTGGCGCTGGCCGATCTCCAGGGTCGCGCACAATCCGCCCTCCGGTCGATTTTCCAATCGGATGCGCCCTCCCAGACGCTCTGCGATGGTCCGTACGATGGTCAGTCCCAGACCGGCGCCCTGATCGTTGCCGCGGCTGTAGAAGCGTTCGAAAAGCCGTTCACGCTCGGCTTCATCGATGCCGGGCCCCTGGTCCTCGACCGACAGTTCGTAATGATCCTCCTTGCGCACGAGGCGTACGGTGATCTGTCCGTGGGCGGGAGAGAAATTGGCGGCATTGGTCACCAGGTTGTTCAGGGCGATATGAACCGCCACCGGGTCGATGTCCACTGGTGCGATGTCGTCACCGACCTCCAGAACCAGTTCCAGTCCTTTGCTCAATAGCCATGGCGTCAATTGGACCAGGCCTTCACGAACCGTGGCGGGCAGGTCGATCGCCTTGGACATGGCAGCGCCGGTCTGCGGTTCGAGGCGTGCCATGGTGAGCAATTGATTGACCAGGCGCGTGGTGCGATCGACACCGGCCAGCAGATGCTCGAGGGATTCGCGGCGGCTTTGCTCGCTACCCGCTTCCATCAGGTTCTGCGCATGCACCCTGAGCACGGCCAGGGGCGTGCGCATCTCATGGGCGGCATCGGCGATGAAACGTCGCTCGCGGCCCATCACCTCCTGGATTTGCGCCAGCACGCGGTTGAGCGCCGCCTGCATGGGCTCAAGCTCCGTCGGCAACGGCACCATCCGCAGCGGTTCGAGCGAGCCTGGGTGCCGGGCCCGCAATGTCGCCGCCATGTCCACCAGGGGCTTGAGTCCCCAGCCGATGGCCAGCCAGATCACCGTGGCCAGGAGCACGCTACCGATCAGGTTGGGCAGCACGGTATGACGAACGATACGGTCCACCAGGTCGGCGCGCACATCGTCGCGCTCCCCTACCCAGATCTTCAGGCCGTACTGCGGGTCGTCCAGCACGAATGCCCGCCATGTGTGGTTCTTCTGGTCCACCACTTCGCTGAAACCGGCGGCGGTCGGTGGCGAAGCGAGGGACGGCGCGCTGGACGTGTGAACCAGCACGGCACCTTGTGAATTCCAGACCTGGAACGCGATCTTGCTTTCGTAGGGGTGACCATCGACCTTGGGCACCGCCAGCCCCAGCGCCGAATTGAATGCCTGGTACAGCTCGGCGTGTTCCTTGCTCGCCATGGGCATGCGCATGACGCCCTGCAGCAGCCGGGCATTCTGCGCCAGTTGCGCATCATAGACTTCAGCGATTTCGTGGTTGCTGTCATGCAGGTTGAAGACCGTGATGATCATCAGGCCAAGGAACAGGAGCCCGAGGATCAGTGTCAGGGTGCGGCGGCGGATCGAACTCATCGACACTCCTCCACCAGATAGCCGACACCGCGGATGGTGCGGATCAGGTCGCTGGAGAATTTCTTGCGCAGATGATGAATATGCACTTCGAGGGTGTTGCTCTCGGCCTCCTCGCTCCAGCCGTACAGCAGCTGCATCAGGTGATCGCGGGTCATGACCCGTCCCGGGGGCGAGAGCAGCTCGTGGAGCAACTGATACTCCTTGGGCGTCAATGCCACCGGTTTGCCCTGGTAGCTGACCTGCTGGGTACCGGGATTCAGGCTGATGCCGGCGTGCTCGATCAGCGCCTGGGCACGGCCGGCGCTGCGGCGCAGCAAGGCCCTCAGCCGGGCCTTGAGCTCCGCCAGGTCGAAGGGCTTGATCAGGTAATCGTCCGCCCCGGCATCCAGCCCGGCGATCCGGTCTTCGGTGGCGTCGCGGGCGGTGAGAATCAGTACCGGCAGGTTGGATCCGCTGTCGCGCAAGCGGCGCAGCACCTGCAGGCCGTCCATGCGCGGCAGCCCCAGGTCGAGGACCGCCAGGTCAAAGGTTTCACTGCGCAGTGCATGCAAGGCACTGCTCCCATCCTGCAGCCAGTCGACGGTATAGCCCTCGCGGCCCAGCGCCTGACGAATGCCCTCGCCCAGCGCCACATCGTCCTCGATCAGTAATAAGCGCACGCGCACTCCCGTCAGTCGAGTTTCCTGTTTACATCCGCCAGCAGCGTTTCGATGTCCTTTCGGCGCCCTGCATCAGCGCTTTCCCGGCCAGGCCGGGGCGCGGCCAGCAAGGCTTTCTGCAGGGCCGCCCTGGCTTCACCATAGCGCTTTTGACGGTAGAGGTGATCGCCCCAGAAGTACAGGCTATCGATACCGTCGGGATTGAGTTGCAATGCCTGCTTGAGCAACTGTTCGGCCTTGTCCGGGTCGCCGAATCCCAGGGGCCAGCCCGGCACCCGATCATACAACGCGCCAAGACTGGTGTAGGCCGAGCCTTGCAGGGCCTGGGGATCGAGGGCCAGGGCCTTTTCCAGATCGGCTCTGGCCTCCTTGACCTTGCTCAGCGCACCCAGCCCGCCCTGGGCGCCGGCCCAACTGCTGTTGACGATTGCGGACCAGATCCAGGCCTCGGCCACGGACTGGCGTTCCTGCTTGAAAGCCGAAGACTGGACGGCGAGCTTTTCGAAAGCTTCGGCCCGCTGGCCTTCAGGCAGATCGTATTGAATGTGCGCCCAGCGCTGCTGGATATCATGCAGGCGTTGCTGGTCGGCGCTGTCCAGGGCCCAGGCGCCTTGACCCAAGGCGCCCAACAGGAAAGCGAGAAGGATTCTTTTCATGGCTTGAGGTGCTCGTTCACAGGTTTATGACTCAGGCGGCGAATCAGCGGCAACTGCTTGCGCAGACCGCGATCCACCAGATTGGGCAACAGACTGTTGAGGCCGACGAAGAACCGCTCGGGCCATCCCAGGTACAGTTCGCGACGATCACCGGTTATGGCGTGGATCACCGCCGACGCCACCGTTGCCGGGTCGTCGACATTGGTCTTGAGCGCCTGGTTGAGGGCGTCGGCCGCCGGGGTGTTCATCGCGGTACGGGTGGCCCGGGGCGCCACGTAGAGCACACCGACACGGGTATCGGCCAGTTCCCGGCGCAAGGCTTCGGAAAACCCGCGCAAGGCGAACTTGCTGGCGCAATAGCTGGCATAGCCGGGGTAGCCGATGGACCCGTAGGTGGAACCGACATTGACCACCATGGCGCTGTCGGCTTGCTTGAGCAACGGCAGCAACAGTTTGGTCAGGCAGATCGGCGCAGTGACATTCAACGCCAGCATGGCGCCGATCTCGCTGTCGTCGAGCTGTTCGAGCATGGCGAAGTGGTTCACGCCGGCGGCGTTGATCAACAGGTTGATGCCTCCCAGGGCCTCCGCGCAGGCCAGGACCTTGCGCCGGTCGGCCAGGTAGGTCAGGTCCGCGCCGACCCAGAACAGATGCTGCGGGTAGCGGGAGATCAAGGGTTGCAAGGTTTCGCGATGCCTGGCCACGGCCAGCACCCGGGCGCCACTGGCGCACAGGGCGGCGGCAATCGCCAGCCCGATCCCACCGCTGGCCCCGGTCAACACCACCCGGGCATCACACAGGCGCATGTTCATGCTCCCCGTCGCGGGGCAGGCCCCGGAACATATCGGTATAGAGCCGGTACACCACCCGGGAGGCATGAATCACCGCAGCCTGGTCCTGCGGGTCGTCCAGCCTGTTCATCAGGCCGCGATAGGTCTGCATGTGCTCGATGTCCAGAGAACCGTGGGAGCTGAGGTAACTGAAGGCCGTGGCCGGCAGTTCCAGGCGCTGGCGGATGCTGTCGGCGGCGTGGGTCGCCAGGGCGATGCTGGTGCCTTCGAGCACGTTGACCATGCCGAACAGCCCCACCGGATTGCCCCGGGCGATCAGGTCATAGAGGTAACCGACCATCAGTTCGATGGGCAACGAAGGCTGCCCGTGACGCACGACCTGCGGATCGCCACCACAGGCCGCGATGTCGTCCAGTATCCACTGCTCATGGCCGTATTCTTCTTCGATGTACTCGCATACGGCTTTGCGCAGCCACTCCAGGCGCGTCGGCAATCGCGCGCCACAAGCCATCATCAACGGCACGGTGTGGCGCACGTGGTAATAGGCCTGGATCAGGAACGCCCGGTAAGCGGCCAGACTGACCTGCCCTTCGAGCGCATCGCGAATGATCGGCAGGTTGAACAAGGTATGGCGTTCTTGCTGGGTAGCTTCTTGCAGGGTATCGAAAAAACTCATGGAGCAGACTCCTCGGACAGAACGGATTCGGTGAGCAAGGCACGGTAATGCTCGACAATGGCTTCCCGGCGCGGGCGCCCATTGGCGGTGAGCAAACCATTGGCCGGGGTGAAGGGATGCTCCAGTCGCGTCCAGCGATGGACCCGAGCGTAATCGGGTAACGTGGCGTTGACCCTGGCCACTGCCAGTTCCAGCGTTTGCCGGGTGCAGTCGCCGTGGGCCGGCCAGAGCAACGCATGGTTGTACGGCAAGGCTTCGCCATGGACGAAGGCCTGGGCGATATCGCCGCCCTGGGTCAGTTCGGCTTCGACCCACTCGGGATTGACGTTGCGACCGAAACTGGTGACGAACTGGTGTTTCTTGCGCCCGTGCAGATAGAGGAAGCCATCGTCGTCGAACGCCCCCAGGTCGCCGCTGGGCCACCACGCCTGCGTGCAGGGCGCCTCCCCCAGGTACCCGAGCAAGGTCGATCCCTTGATCATGACTTCGCCGTCATCGGCCAGGCGAAGCTGCACGTGGGGCAACGGCTGGCCGACACTGCCGGGGCGATGTGCGTTTGGCCGGTTGAGGCACACCACCGACGCGCATTCCGACAATCCGTAGCCTTCGAATACTGGCAAACCCACCCGCTCGGCCCGTAGCAGCAGATCGCGGGATACCCGCGCCCCGCCCACCGCGGCGAACCGGACGACGTGTGGGTTGAACGCCTTTCGTTCGGCGGCCATGACCAGCATCGACAGCAACTGTGGCACCAGGATCAGGCTCTGCGCCCGGCGCTCGGCCAGGCATCCCAGCAGGCGCGTCGGGTCGGCCCCGCTGGCACCCTGGATACCGAGGGCCTTCTGGCTGGGCAGGCTGAGCATGGCGCCGGCGTACAGAGCCGCGTAACAGCCGAGGTTCTCCAGGAGAATCGCCAGGGGCAACAAAGCCAGATGGTGCCTCGCCCCGACCGGTTGACTGGCCTGTTCCAGTTCATGGACGACCCGCAGCAGGCTCTCGGCGCCAAGGCAGACTCCCTTGGGCGTACCCGTGGTGCCGGACGTGAAGGTCAGCTTGGCGGTGCCCGCCGGCAAGACGTTCGGCCCGAGATAGTCTCGCCGCCAGAATTCGCCACTGTGCTGGTATCCGGCGGCTTGAAGTTCGTCCGCATAGGCGGGCTCTGCTATCACCCGCGCGGCCTGGCTCTGCTCCAGGCAGTGGCGCCGCTGGGCCGGGCTGAAGAATCCGGGCAGGATGACGCACGCCAGTCCTTCGAACAGTGCGGCCAGGTCCCAGAGCATGATTTCGATGCCGTTGTCCAAGGCCAGTGCGACAACGCTGACGCACTCATCGCGCAAGCGTTGCTGGCGATACCGCACTTCGGCGAAAAGCGTGGCGTAATCCATCTGCGAGCCATCCCCCCAGAGAGCAATGGCATGCCCCCGGCGCTCGGCATGCCCACGCAGGGCTTGCTTGAATCGTTGCATTTCAGGCGACATGGCTTGCCTCCCCAGGCGTGATCGACAGCCCCAGGCGATTGAACAGGCCGGTATTGCGCAGATGAATGAAACCGGCGCGGATGTTTCCGACATGGACCCATGGTTGGCTGTCGTAGTAGCGCCCCCAGAGGTGGCGTTCCTCGCCCAGGCGCTGTGGATCGGCCTGGCAAAGGGTCACGGGCTTGAGGCCCAGGCGATGGAAGCTGTTGACCAGGCCGACATTGCCGGTGAACGCCACCCACTCCAGGCCGGCGACAGCCAGCAGGTAAGTGATGGAAATGATGCTCAGCCGGGCGTTGCCGGTGTCGCTGGCGGCCAGGTTGCCGACCTCGACGATGCTGGCACGCTCCACCGGCCGACCGGTCGTAGCCGTGATCAACGGCTCCACAGGCCCGTCCAGGTAACGCTCGAGGAACAACGCCTCTTGCGCGGCCAGGCGCACGCCGGCCACCGCGCCAAGCACGCCCTGGCCGTCATCGAAGCCGAACAGTTCGGGCATGAAATGACGAATGTCGGCGCCGTGTACCTGGCGAAAACGTTGCTGGATAAACGCTTCGAATTCAGTGCGCCGGGGTTCTCCTGACGAAGCCTTGTGCAGGCGACGAAGCGGCTGGCCGGCAACGCCGAAGGCCAGCGGCAGATGAATGTTCCAATCAATATCGGGCATGGATCGACAGTCTCCCCCAGGGCTAGTGGGAGAAAGTATCCAGGCCGTTTCTTAACGAAGTCTGAAGGCGATCAGGCGCTGGCCGCCGGGTCGGCATGCCGGGGCAACCCTACCGACACCACGGCCGCCACCACCACGAACAGGCTGGAGATCCACAGGCACGCCTCCAGGCCATGCACCTGGTACACCCAGCCGGAAAGCAGCGTTCCGATCAACCGCCCCATGGCGTTGGACATGTAGTAGAACCCCACGTCCAACGAAACGCCGTCCTCCTTGGCGTAGGAAACGATCAGGTAGCTGTGCAGGGACGAGTTCACGGCAAACAGCACACCAAATGCCATGAGCCCGCCGAGCAGCACCCCCTGGGACGGCCCGCTGCCCAGCCCCAGCGCGATGGCCGCCGGCAGGCCCGCCAGGGCAAGGGCCCAGAGAAACGCCGTGCGGCCATCCGGCACATGGCCCCGTTTCCTGCCGGTGATGTACGGGGCGAAGGATTGCACGATGCCGTAGCCGATCACCCAGGCGGCGAGGAACCCACCCACCTTCCAGAAGTCCCAGCCCAGGACGCTGCTCAGGTAGACCGGCAAGGCCACTACGAACCAGACGTCGCGGGCACCGAACAGGAACATCCGCGCCGCCGACAACAGGTTGATCGCCCGGCTCTTGGACAGCAGGTCGCGAAACCTGGGCTTGGCCCTGGCCCTGCCCAGGTCCTTTTTCAGCAGGATCAGGCTACCCAGCCAGATCAGCCCCAGTACGCCAGCCATCGCCAGCAGCGAGCCCTTGAAACCGATCAATGCCAGCAAGGCCCCGCCGAGAAAGAAGCCCACCCCCTTGAGGGCATTTTTCGAACCGGTGAGGATGGCCACCCAGGTGTAGAGCCTGCCTTGCTGCCCATCCGGAACCAGCAGCTTGATAGCGCTCTTGGCGCTCATCTTGTTCAAGTCCTTGGCGATACCGGACAGGGCCTGGGCGCCCATCACCCAGTGCACGGTCAGCCAGGCCGATGGCACCGTCAGCATCAGCAATGCCAGGACCTGCATGCCCAATCCGATGTTCATGGTCCGGTTCAGACCCAGTCGAGCGCCGAGATACCCTCCCACCAGGTTGGTGACGACGCCGAAGAGTTCATAGAACAGAAACAACGCCGCAATCTGCAACGGGCTGTAGCCCAGCGCATGGAAATGCAGCACCACCAGCATGCGCAAGGCGCCATCGGTGAGTGTGAATGCCCAATAGTTGCCCGTCACCAGCAGGTATTGCCGCACCGGGGCCGACAGGGTTTTCATGGCTGCTCCTCAGACCGCCAGGCCGACCATCCGGGCCAGTTCGACGGTGCGATTGGCATAGCCCCATTCATTGTCATACCAGGCGTAGACCTTGACCTGGGTGCCGTTGACGACCATGGTCGACAGCGCATCGATGATCGATGAACGCGGATCGGTACGGTAATCGATGGACACCAGGGGGCGCTCTTCGTAGCCGAGGATGTCTTTCAACTCCCCCTCGCAAGCGTCCTTGAACAGCTGGTTCACTTCCTCGGCCGTGGTGGCTCGCTCGACCTCGAAGACGCAATCGGTCAGCGAAGCATTGGCCAGCGGCACGCGCACGGCGTGCCCGTTCAGGCGTCCACGCAACTCGGGAAAGATTTGCGCGATGGCCGTGGCCGAGCCGGTGCTGGTGGGAATCAGGCTCATGCCCGAAGCACGGGCGCGACGCAGGTCCTTGTGGGGTTGATCGAGGATGCTCTGGGTGTTGGTCAGGTCATGGATGGTGGTGATCGAACCGTGGCGGATGCCCAGTTTCTCGTGAATGACCTTGACCACCGGTGCCAGGCAATTGGTGGTGCAGGACGCTGCCGTGACGATGGCGTGTTCGGCGGGTTTGAACAGGTGATGGTTGACGCCCATGACGATGTTCAGTGCGCCCTTTTCCTTCACCGGGGCGCTGACCACCACGCGCTTGACGCCTTGATCGAGGTAAGCCTGGAGCACCGCCACGGTCTTCATCTTGCCGCTGGCCTCGATCACCAGGTCGCAACCCGACCAGTCGGTGTCGGCGATCGCCTTGTTGGCCGTGACCCTGATCGACTTGCCGTCGATGACAATGCTCTCGCCCTGGGCCTCGGCCTGGCGCTGCCAACGGCCATGCACCGAGTCGAAGTTCAGCAGATGGGCATGGGTGGCGGCGTCACCTGCCGGATCGTTGATCTGCACGAACTCCAATTCCGGCCAGTGCCAGGCAGCCCGCAGCGCGAGACGACCGATGCGTCCGAAACCGTTGATACCCACTTTGATCGTCATGACGCCTGCCCCCATATGCGAAAAAACGAATATATGTTTTTACAGATATAAAGGAAAGCCATGGGCCGAAATTCCTATGCCGGCGGGCGGGCTCCCCCTTCGGTTTGCGAGCAGCCGTCCGGCTTGCGGCGCCTGCCGGCCGGGTCCTGGCTTCACGGGTGGGCAATTTTGCAGACCCTCGACCGGCCGTCCCGTAGTACAGTGCACGGCATGAAATCGACGGTCCACTTCCAGACGCCTGAAGTGGCCACGAACCCTCTCACGTCATCTCCAGCGATAACAGCATGATCGAAATCACTGAAGTTTCCATTGCCCAACTGCGCGCCGCGCTCGAGTCCGGCCAGACGACCGCGGTCGAGCTGGTCCAGGCCTACCTTGCCAGGATCGATGCCTACGATGGACCCGACACGCCCACCGCCCTCAATGCGGTCGTGGTGCGAAATCCCGAGGCGCTCGCCGAGGCCCGGGCATCCGATGCCCGTCGGGCCAAGGGCCAGGCGCTGGGCCCCCTGGACGGCATTCCCTATACGGCGAAGGACAGTTACCTGGTCAAAGGGCTCACCGCCGCTTCCGGCAGCCCGGCGTTCGCCAACCTGATGGCCTGCCGGGACGCGTTCACCATCGAACGGCTTCGCGCCGCCGGGGCGATCTGCCTGGGCAAGACCAACATGCCGCCCATGGCGAACGGCGGCATGCAACGCGGCGTGTACGGTCGCGCGCAAAGCCCGTACAACGCCGACTACCTCACCGCCCCATTCGCCTCCGGCTCGTCGAACGGAGCAGGCACTGCCACCGCCGCCAGTTTCGCGGCCTTCGGCCTGGCCGAAGAAACCTGGTCCAGCGGACGCGGGCCGGCCTCGAACAACGGCTTGTGCGCCTATACCCCTTCTCGCGGTGTGATCTCGGTCCGTGGCAACTGGCCGCTGACGCCCACGATGGACGTCGTCGTGCCCTACGCCAGGACCATGGCCGATCTCCTCGAAGTGTTGGATGTGGTGGTGGCAGAGGACCCGGATACCCGTGGCGACCTGTGGCGCCTGCAACCCTGGGTGCCCCTTCCGAGCGTCGACTCCGTCCGCCCCGCCTCTTATCCCGGGCTTGCCGCCAACGCCGGTGCCCTTGCCGGCATCCGCTTCGGTGTGCCGCGCATGTACATCAACGCCGATCCCGAGGCCGGCACGGCCGAAGCCCCGGGCATCGGTGGCCCGACGGGGCAACGCATCATCACCCGGGCCTCGGTGATCGACCTCTGGGAGCAGGCCCGCCAGGCGCTGCAAGCCTGCGGCGCCGAAGTCATCGAGGTCGACTTCCCGCTAGTGTCCAACTGCGAGGGTGATCGCCCTGGTGCGCCGACGGTGTTCACCCGCGGCCTGGTGTCCAGGGAGTTCCTGCACCACGAGCTGTGGGACCTTTCGGCCTGGGCGTTCGACGATTTCCTGCGGGCGAACAATGATCCGAACCTCAATCGCCTGGCCGACGTGGATGGCCCGCTGATCTTCCCGCACGATCCGGGAACCCTGCCCAACCGGGAGGATGACCTGGCCGCCGGCATGGAGAAGTACGTGGAGATGGCCAAGCGAGGTATCACCCCCTGGGACCAGATCCCCACCCTGCCCGACGGTCTTCGGGGGCTCGAGGAAACGCGCCGGATCGACCTCGAGGACTGGATGGACCGGCTCGGGCTCGACGCGGTGATCTTCCCCACCGTCGCCGATGTCGGGCCGGCGGATGCCGATGTCAATCCGGTGTCTGCCGATATCGCCTGGAGCAACGGCGTCTGGGTCGCCAACGGCAACCTCGCCATCCGGCACCTGGGCGTCCCCACCGTCACCGTGCCGATGGGCATCATGGCAGACATCGGCATGCCCGTCGGGCTGACGTTCGCCGGCCGTGCCTATGACGACTCGACGCTGCTGCGCCTGGCCGCGGCATTCGAATCGCTGGGCTCCAAGCGACGCATCCCGCCCCGCACGCCACCGCTGTCGACCGTTGGCAAATAGACAGGCAGCGGGGTCCGCCCCGCTCCCGCTACAGTCGAAAGTGCTGCTGCAAGGTCCGGCAAAGCAGGCTCACCGCCTCATCGGCGTGTGACGCCTGGGAGCGCATGAACACCACCTCATGCTCCGGTATCACCGCCAGGTCGTCGAGGATCTGCATGCGCGCCGTCACCCGCGCCCGGTCGATCAGGCTGATGGCCAACCCGGCCTCCACGCAGGCCTTCACGGCCTGGTTGGAGGGACTTTCCAGCACGATGCGCACCCTGCGGCCGCTTTGCCTGAGGCCCTGCATCATGGCTTGCCGATAGGGACATTGCGGCGCATGCACCGCCAGCGGAAGCGGGTCCAGGGAGCTGGCCGCCAGGTTGACCGGCGCGACCCAGACCGGCGTGGTGCTCACCAGGACCTGCGCCTGAGGGCCGGGCTGGCCTTTCGGCTGGGCGATCACCGCCGCCTGGAGCTTGCCACGCAGCACCTGGTCCCGCAGCGCGTAGCTTGGCGCCGTCTTGAGCTCCAGCACCACGTTGGGCCATGCGGTGGAAAAAGTCGGAAGGATGTCGCGGATGACATGCTCGGCGTATTCGTCCGGTACGCCGAAGGTGACGCGCCCGGCCAGGTGGGTACCGTGCAGATCCGCCAGCACCCGGTCATGGATACTCAGCAGCTCACTCGTGGACAGGAGCAGGCGCTTGCCCAGTGCGGTGAGGGAAACGGACTGGTTGTCACGGTTCAACAAACGCCCCCCGGCCACCGTCTCGAGGCGCTGGATGTGCACACTTACCGCCGCCGGGCTTTTGTGGAGCTGCTCGGCCGCCGCGCTGAACTTTCCGATTCGCGCGACGCAATGGAAGGTGCGTATCAGCTCGATATCGAGAATGGCGGACATGATTCAATCCTCCTGAATCACTGCTGCAGGATATTTTGATTTATTAGATTACGCTGCTTTCGTAGCCTGTGGTCATGAACCCTGATAAATCGATGTCTTGCGAGGCCCTGCCCAGACCTGACTGGCGCCAGGCAATTCCACTTCCGATCCTGGAGGCCGGCTTGCTGCTGGCCTGGAGCTCCGGATTCATCGGCGCGCGGTTCTCGGTGGACTACGCACCGGCCCTGCTGGTGGTGTTCTGGCGCTGCGTACTGGTCACGCTCCTGCTGTTTCCCTTCGCCCTTCCGGCGTTGCGACAGGCACCCGTTGCGGTGCTGCTGAAAAACGCAGGCATCGGCCTGCTGGCCATGGCGGGGTACCTGGCCGGTATCACCCAGGGGATCGCCCTAGGCGTGCCCGCCGGCCTTGCCGCGCTGTTCGCCGACCTGCTGCCGATAGGGCTGGCGCTGTTGAGCGCTGGCGTGCTCGGGCGGCGCCTGGCCTGGCCGATCTGGATCGGATTGATGGTCGGACTGGCCGGAGTCGCCTTGGTGACCCAGAGCGCGATGACCTGGGGCGATGCTCCTGCGTGGGCATATGCCTTGCCGTTGCTGGGCATGCTGTCGCTGGCGATCGCGACACTGTGGCAGAAGGCCCTGGCCCCTCGCGAGCAGTTGGGCCTGCTGCCCAATCTCTGGCTGCAATGCGCGGTCTCCGGGCTTGCCTTCGGCATCCTCGAGGGGACGCAGGGCAGCCTGGCGCCGATCCCCAGCGTCGGGTTCGCCCTCAGCGTGGCATGGACAGCCGGGTTGTCGACGATCGGAGGGTATGGGCTCTATTGGCTGTGCCTGCGTCGCGCATCCGCCACCCGGATCACCAGCCTGCTTTACCTCAGCCCTCCCATTACGATGCTGTGGGCCTGGGCCATGTTCGACGAGCCGCTGTCGTGGCAAATGGCAGCAGGCCTGGCGGCTTCCGGGCTGGGCATCTGGATGGTGGTGCGCACGGAGGCCGCCACGCGGACGTCGTGACGCCTTGCCTGACGCACCTGCGCTACGCCGGCGCGGGATACGTCAGTTTCAGCCCCTGTACCCGCGCAGCGGGATTCAATACCGCTTTGTTCGACTTGTTCCGGTCCATGATGTGAATGACGTCGACGCCACGGACCAACAGATAATCGGCGATGATCCTGCGATGACATCGCCACCAGACCGCTTCGGCGCACATGATGGCGCAGCAGTGGTTTTCACTGAGTGCCAGGAGGCGCTGGAGCCCCTCCTCGAACGCCTCCGACAGCGCGTAGTCCGCGTAGTTATGAAAGCTGCGGTTGTCCCAGAACCCATTGGTTTGCTCGGGGATGGTCCTGGATTTCTTCCGCAGGCCTCCAAGCGCCAGGATCCGCTCATGGCGCAGGCCGTACCCCGCCAGTTGTCCGGGCAGGGTATCGAGGTTGTAGTGGGGGTTCGTCCGTGAGCGGGGAACCGTCCTGACATCGACAAGCGTATCGACCTGGAAGCCTTCGAGCATCTCGACGAATTGCTCGAGGGTCCGGGTCGAATGACCGATGGTGTAGACGACTTGGCTCATGGACGGCCCTCGACTCGTGCGATCACCGGGCGCCGGCTCCGGTATTTTCGCCATATTTCTCCAGCAGTTTCAACGTCACGCCATTGGTCCAACCGAAGCCGTCCTGCAGCTCGTATTCACCTCCGCCGCCACCCTGCCCGGCTCCCGACACGTCGTATTTTTCCACCAGTTTGTCTTCGGCGTCATAGAGCTTGCGGACCTGCTGCAGGAATCGCTGGCCGATCTGCCCGGCCAGCGCGGTCTGCCGGTAACGGTCCAGCCCTTGCACCGCCACCCATTGCAGCGGTGCCCAACCATTGGGCTCGTCCCACTGCTGCCCATTGTCGACCTGGGTCGTGGCGATGCCGCCGGGACGCAACAGCCCCTTGCGCACGGCCTCCCCGGTACGATGGCCGCGCTCGGCGCCAGCCAGGCCCGTGTACAGGGGGAACAGTGTCGCGGCAGTGAGGTCCGGCCGCTGACGGTTTTCCTGCCAGTCGTAGTCCACGTAGTAACCCGCCGCTTCATTCCACAGGTGTTTTTCGATGGCTCGCTGGCGCTGCTCGGCGCGCTGGCCATAGGCCTGGACGCACGGTGCGTTTCGCGTGGTTTCACAGGCCTTGGCGATGGTGCGTTCCAGGTGGTAGAGCAGACTGTTCAGGTCCACCGGCACGATGGAGGTGGTGCGGATGCTGGCCAGGTCCTTGCCGTCGCCCAGCCAGCGGGAACTGAAATCCCAGCCGCTTTCGGCGCCCGCCCGCAAGTCGCGCCACACCTCTTCCCGAGGCCTGTCGGGCGCTTGTGCGGCGGTCTTGACGTCCTGCAGCCAGGATTCCTGGCGTGGCGTCGGGCTGGCGTCCCAGTAGCGATTGAGCACACTGCCGTCGGCGAGCTTGACCACATGGCGGGCGGCCGTGCCGGGCTTGAGCGTCTGGCTGTCCTGCATCCAGTACGCATATTCCTTTTGCAGTTGAGGAAGGTATCGGCCATAGGCCTGGCTTCCTTCGATATGGGCCTGCAACTCCACCATGTAGGCAAAGAACGGCGGCTGTGACCGGCTCAGGTAGTAGGTACGGTTGCCATTGGGAATGTGGCCATAGGTGTCGATCATGTAGGCAAAGTTATCGGTCATGTGGCGAACCTGGGCCTTGTCGCCACTTTGTTCCAACCCCAGCATGGTGAAGTAGGAGTCCCAGTAGTACATCTCGCGAAAGCGCCCGCCCGGGACCACATAGGGTTCCGGCAAGGGCAGCAGGCTGCTGTATGGCGGCACTTGCCGATACGTTCGGCTGAGCACCGGCCAGAGCTTGTCGATGTGTTCCTTGATGGGCGCCCCGGGCTTGGGCGCCGGGCTCTGGGCTTCGCCGGACTCGATGAAGTTGTCCTCGACGAAAGCCTTCAGGTCGAAGCCGGCGGCGTCGCGACGGGCCAGGTAATCGGCGCGGATCGTCGCCGGATCACGCTTGGGCAGTGCGTCCACGAAGTGCTTCTGGTCGGTGAAGATCGCGCCACGCTGCACTGCCTCGAACAGTTCGGGATAGGCCTGGTCGGGCGTCTGGGTGACGCGATCCCGGGCATCCATGTAGCTCCAGGTCGCAGCGGGTTGGCTTGAGCAGGCCGCGCAGAGCACGGCGGTGAAGCAAAGGCTGGTGAAGGGCAAAGGTCGCATCGGCGGCTCCATGAGTTGTCGTTCCTGACCCAACGAATGACAGGGCTCTTGCGGGCACGGTTCATTTAAATGAACGTGGGGAGGGTCGGATGGCGGTCGCGCTTTGACAGGTGACCCTCAAGCAGGCGCCCGCCCAGCCGATAACAATCGAGTAGAAGGACTCCAAGCCTTGCCGGGCTCTGCTGGTCGTATAGGTAATCATCGATGGTCTTGCCGCTTAACCGTTTACTGATGCTTGGCGTCCTGCTGCTCATGGCCGTCGGCGCACTCTCGCCGAACGCCGCGGCAGAGGCTCCGCTGCGTATCGTCACGGAGGAGCTGCCGCCCTACAACATGACCCAGGATGGCCGGGTGACCGGCATGAGCACCGAGGTGGTCCAGGCGGTGCTCAAGGAAATCGGCGTGGAGGCGCCAATCCATGTCATGCCCTGGGCGCGGGCCTACGAGCTGGCGCTCAACGAAGGCAATGTCCTGATCTATTCCATGGCCCGCACGCCGGCCCGCGAGCCGCTGTTCCACTGGGTGGGCGCCATTGCACCGACCCGCTGGTTCCTGTATTCGCTGGCCGAGCGGCCGGTGAAGCTCAGTTCCCTGGACGATGCCCGTCATTACCAGATCGCCACCGTCAACCAGGACGTCGGCGAGCAATACCTCATCGCGAAGGGATTCCGCATTGGCGAGCAACTGCAGTCGAGTACCAAGTACGAGCATAACTACCGCAAGCTCAAGGTCGATCACGTGGAAATGTGGATTTCCAACGAGCTCAACGCACAATACCTGGCCCGCCAGAATGGCGAGGACCCGGCCAAGGTGCTGATTCGTTCGCTGCCGATTCCCGACCTCAGCAGCGAGGAAGGCCTGAGCATGGCGTTCAGCCGCAAGACACCGGCCGAGACGGTGGAGAAATTCCGCGCGGGCCTGGAGGCGATCCAGCGCAACGGCGTCTACGATGCCATCTTGCGCAAATGGCTGTGACATGGCGCGCAATTCAGAGACATCGTCCGCGAAACAGCCACGTATCAAGGCATTCAGCTCGCTAGGCCGTCGGCTGGTACTGGCGACGCTGCTGTTCTGCCTGCTTTTCACCCTGGCGATGGTCACCTTGCGGACCTGGCTGGCGTGGGAAAACAACCTGGCGGAAATGAACTCCGAACTGGTACTGATCGACCAGGTGTTCCAGAACACGCTGGCCCATGCCATCTGGGAAATGGATCGCGAATCGCTGGGCAAGCAACTGGCCAGCGTCGCGAAGGCCGCGCCGGTGGGCCGATTGCTGCTCACTATCCCACGTCCCGGCCAGCCCCCTGAAATCATCGAACTCAACCGATACGCCAACGTGGCCCCGGGGCCTGCGCCTGTGTTGCGTCGCGAGCTCGTCGCGCAGCCCTATGCCGGGGCGAACGAAAAAGTCGGCGAGCTGATCATCGAAGGCGACAGCAACCTGTTGTGGGAGCGCCTCTGGGGCGAGGCCCGCAGCATCGTCATCACCCAGCTTGTCCAGTCGCTGCTGCTGGCCGGCCTGGTCATGACCATGTTCAATCGCCTGGTGACCGTGCATGTGATCCATATCGCCCGGCACCTGGGCCAGCTCACGCCCGATACCCTCAAACGGCACTTCAAGCTGCAGCGCTCGGTACGGCGCCAGGACGAGTTGAGCCTGCTGGAGTCCCAGGTCAATGAATTGCAGGACAACCTCCACGCCCACCTGGAACGCCAGCGCCTGGATGAACTGGCCATGGCAGCCAGCCGCGACCAGTTGGCCGAGCTGGTCGAGGCCCGTACCGCGGAACTGAAGGCAGCCAACCAGTCCCTCGAAGCGTTGTCACGCCACGACGCATTGACGGGACTGCCCAACCGCCGCTACTTCGACGAACTGAAGGAAATCGAATTTCGCCGCGCGCTGCGCCACGGCACGCCGCTGGCGGTGCTGATGTGCGATGTCGATTTCTTCAAGACCTACAACGACACCTACGGCCATATCAAGGGCGACGAGTGTCTGCAGCAGATCGCCGAAACCCTGCGCAGTGTCTTCGGGCGCTCGGGGGAACTGACCGCCCGGGTTGGCGGCGAAGAGTTCGTCGTGGTACTGCCCAACGTCGACGCCAGCCAGGCTTACGAGGCGGCCCAACGGGTCCGCGCGCACCTGGCCGAACGCCAGTTGCCCCACAGCGGCTCGACGGTGTCGCCCTTCGTCACCCTGAGCATCGGTGTGGCCGAACTGGACCCCCGCACCATGAATCACTTCGACCTGTTGCTGCAATGCGCCGACCAGGCGTTGTACCGAGCCAAACACCAGGGACGCAATTGCGTCGCCTTCTGACACCCGTGAGGCCTATATGCACCGTCGTCTGCCGCTCTGCCTGTCGTTGTTGCTGGCCCTGGCCTGCCTGGAAAGCCGTGGTGCGGGGATCGAAGTGGTCACCGAGGATTCACTCTACGCATACCCCCGCGAAGGCAAGCTGGTCGGGCCGGGCACCCGCGTCGTCGAGGAAACCCTGAACAAGGCCGGCCTGACCGATCACCGCATCCTGCTGTATCCCTGGGCCCGGGCCTACGAGAAAGCCCTGCACGAGCCCAACGTGCTGATCTATCCCATGGATCGTACCCCCTTGCGCGAATCGCTGTTCAAATGGGTCGGGGAGCTGGAGCGAGTCACGATCAAGCTCTACAAGCTGCGCGATCGCCACGACATCGTCCTGGCCAGCCTCGAGGATGCCAAGCGCTACAGCGTGGGCGTGGTGCGTAACGACTCCAAGCAACTGCTGCTGCAGCAGGCAGGCTTCACCCGGCTGGTGGTCTCGGGCGATCGTCGCGACAACTTTCAGAAACTGCTCAACCATCAAGTCCAGCTGATCCCGATGCCCGAGAAGGCTGCGCGAGTGATCTGCGAAGACGAGCATGTGGATTTCGCCATCCTGCAAGAGGTGTTTTCGATCGACGACCGCCCCGCCCGGGTGTCCATGGCCTTCAGCCTGAGCACGCCGGACGAGATCGTCGCCAGGGCGCGACAGGCCTTCGAGCAATTGGAGGCTGCGGGAGAAGTGGCGCGGATCATGCGGGAAGAACGCTAGGCTCTGTCCGGAAAGCCTTGAGACTCGATGATGCGGCGTGAAAGCGCCGAGCAAGCGCCGTTGCCCGACTGACAATGGGCACTGCCCAGGCTTTTTTTCGTATCAGGCCGAGCCTGAAAAGGGCCCTGTGAAGGGCTTCCCAGCCGGCGACGGGACTCGCCCACGGGCAGCTCGGCGATGGATTGTGCTGCATGAAATCCGACGGTTTTCCCGATCAAGTGGATTCATCTCTGCTAGGCTGGCCGGCTCGCAGGTAACGCCAAGGCGCGAAAAGTAAGGGAGGCTTAACGGACATGATTGTCGGCATTGACCTGGGCACCACCCATAGCCTGATTGCGGCATGGCGCGATGGCGCTGCGCAACTGGTGCCCAATGCCCTCGGCGAGTGGCTGACCCCCAGTGTGGTGGGCCTGGACGATGAAGGCCGGATGATGGTCGGTCGCGCGGCACTGGAACGCTTGCAGACCCATCCGCAAGTGACCACCGCTCTCTTCAAGCGCTACATGGGCAGCGCCCGACTCACCGCCCTTGGCAATCGTCAGTTCCGCGCCGAGGAGCTTTCGGCCATGGTGCTGCGCAGCCTGCGCGAGGATGCCGAACGGCACTTCGGCGAGCCGGTGGAGGAAGCCGTCATCAGCGTCCCGGCCTACTTCAACGACGCCCAGCGCAAAGCCACGCGCATCGCCGGCGAACTGGCCGGCTTCAAGGTCGAGCGACTGGTCAACGAACCCACGGCGGCGGCGCTCGCCTATGGCCTGCATCAACGCGACAACGCCAGCACCTTCCTGGTCTTCGACCTTGGCGGCGGGACCTTCGACGTGTCCATCCTGGAGCTGTTCGAAGGCGTGATGGAAGTCCGGGCCAGCGCCGGCGACAACTACCTTGGCGGGGAAGATTTCGACACGCTGCTGCTCCAGGCCTTCGTGAGCGCCCAGGGCAAATCGGCTGCCGGCCCTGTCCCCCTTGGCGATGCGCAACTGTTCAGTCGCCTGCATCGGGAAGCCGAACGGGTGCGCAGGGCCCTCGGGCATGAGCCCAGCGCGACGTTCTCGGTGCGCCAGGGCGACCGCGAGTGGCATCAGCCATACACCCAGGCGGAAATGGCCGGGCTCTATGCGCCGCTGTTCGCCCGGCTGCGCGCCCCCATCGAAACGGCCCTGCGCGATGCCCGCATCCGCGCCAGCGAGCTGGACGAGGTGCTGCTGGTGGGCGGCACCACCCGCATGCCCCTGGTGCGAAAACTGGTCGCCAGCCTGTTCGGCCGCTTTCCGTCGATCCAACTCAACCCCGACGAAGCCGTGGCGCTCGGCGCCGCCGTGCAAGCGGGCCTGAAAAGCCGTGACGCGGCGCTCGAAGAAGTGGTGCTCACGGATGTCTGCCCCTACTCCATGGGCATCGAGATATCGGTCGACTACGGTGGCAAGCTCGAGTCGGGCCATTACCTGCCGATCATCGAACGCAATTGCGTGGTCCCCGTGAGCCGGGTCAAACGCGTGGTGACCCTGCGCGACCAGCAGAAGATGGTCCTGCTGAAGGTCTACCAGGGCGAGAGCCGCCAGGTCAGCGAAAACATCCTGCTCGGCGAGCTGGAAATCCCCGTGCCCCCCATGCCCGCCGGTGAGGTGAGCATCGACGTGCGCTTCACCTACGACACCAACGGCCTGCTGGAAGCCGATGCGCAGACCGTCCAGACCGGGGAGCGGCACAAACTGGTGATCACCAACAACACCGGCCTGCTGGACGAAGCCGACATCGCCCGTCGGCTCGAAGCGCTGGCGGCGCTGAAGGTCCATCCGCGTGACGAGCAGCCCAATACCGTGCTGATCGCCCGCCTCGAACGCCTCTACCAGGAAAGCCGCGGTGACCTTCGCCAGCGGGTCGACGACCTGGCCACGCGTTTTGCCCAGGTGCTCGAAACCCAGGAACTGCACGACATCCGCGCCTTGCGAATGCAGATTTCCGAACAGCTCGACACCTTGGAACGGGACGTCTGGCGATGAGTTGCTGGGTGGTCCTGGATCTGCCGGAGGATGCCGACAAGCGCAGCATCAAGCGCCAGTATGCCAGCCTGCTCAAGCGACACCGGCCCGACGAAGACCCCGAGGGCTTCCAGCGACTGCGCGAGGCTTATGAGCAGGCGATGGCATGGGCCGATTGGCAGCGTGAGGAGCCCGCCGACACCTCGCTGCCCGAGCCCATCGAGTCGCCTCGGGTGCAACAACCGCCCCCTCGGCAGACGGATGACGGGGCTTGCCCGGCCGAAGGCCTGGCGGCGCAATGCCTGGAAGGAATCAGCGCGACCAACCTCGCCGACCGCGTGGCCCAGGCACGCCTGCTTGGATGCGAAGCGGCGTTCGAACAAGGCCTGCTGCTGCGCTGCCTGCCAGACGACCGCTACGAACTGGCCGAGGCGGCCATCGAGCAATTGCACTGGCTCACCCCTTGGCAACATGAAGGCTTGCCGCGAACCACCCTCGAACACCTGCGCAACACCCTCATGGAGCAGGCCTCGTCGCGCCTGACCGAGGCCCGGCAGGATAGCGGGCGATTCCTCGAACTGGCCCGCAAGCTGGCCGCAAGCCCCTGGCTACAAACCCTGGATGCGCGCCAGTGGCTGAACCAGAGCCTGGCCCTGGTGCTGCTACAGTCGCCGAACTGGTCGCAGAGGCTGTTCGAAAGCATTTGCACGCAACAGGGCTGGACCCGCAGCGGTCATCATAACGCCTGCCCCGAGCCCTGGTGGAGCCAACTGCTGGCTCGCAGCGACTGTGCCATGTTCGTGCAGGAACAGACCCGCCTCACCCAGTTCTATGACAGCAGCGAATCCCAGGCAGCGCGCATGCTGTTCGGCACCCTCGACGAAGACGCCCGGGTGCGCCTGAGCATCACCTTCAGCGCCGCCGACTGGGATGCCTGCGAGGCGTTGTATCGCACCGTGCAGCTTCGCTATCCGCAGTTGCTGTACCAGATGCCGCAGTTGGCCCCGGACAACTGGCGCGCGCTGCGTCGTCGGCCGCCGGCCATGGCGGTGCCCCTGGCCATCGTCGGCGCTTCGGCCAGCATGAGCTGGCTGCTGGAGTATCGCCTCGGCGGGACGTTCTACATCAGCGTCATCGACATGTTCCTGCGCGCGCTGTTTCTCGGCGCCGCTGCATGGGGGCTCAACGCGGCATGCAAGACCCTGAGCCGGGCATGGCGCCTCGATCAATGGCTCCATGACCGCTACGGGCGCTGGCTGAGCCTGCGACGCCCCACCCCGCTGCCGATACGCGAAAGCCTCTGGGTCGGCCTGCTGGGCGGCGTCATCTACCTGGCGGGTGGACTTGCCGGAGCGGTTGCCTACTTCGGCATCCTCGCCACGCTGGCGATCCTGAGCCGAGGCAATCTGACCAAACGCGCCGCCGCCCTGTATTCCCGAGTCTATGAGCGCTTGCCGGACGATGTCCTTGTCGGCCTCTCGCTGGGCATCCTCATCCCGCTGCTCCTGCTGGGCAATACCCTCGCGGGCAATGCGCCGCTCGCCCCGAACGAGGGGCTCCAGGCCTGGCCACAGCGAACCTGCGCCGCACGCCAATCCACCTCGACGCCCTGCCCGACCGAATTGTCCGCGCAGCAGTGGCATGTACCCACGTCCTCCCAGCCAGGAAAGCCATGATCAGTAATCGAGCCTTCGCGATTGCTGTGATTGCACTGCTGGGCCTGACCTGGCTGGTGCTGCAGCTGGACCCTCGCAAGCACATCGACCCGCAGACCCGCTCGCGCTGGCAGCAAGTGCAGCAGATCAACACCTGCCTGTTGAATGGCGCGGACCTTCTGGAGCGACGCTACGCCGAATACCGTGACCTGGTCGCTTCATCGACGCAGCACGATGCCTACCGACATTTCTTTGCCGGCTTCGGCATGGGCTCCGGTGAAATCGTCCCCGGCAACGATGCACCGCCATCGCCCTGTTACCGATGGCTCGGCGCAGGAACACCGGAAGGCCTGCAAGCGCTAGCCAGAAACTACGTCACGGCCTACGACCAACTGCGTCCGGACGCCGAGGCCGTCGAGCGCTGGCTGGCGCAGCGGCCGATGGATCGGGATCCCCTCGAACTGGCCCGGCTTGAACAAGCCCTGAGCGCGCGCCTGCAAGAAGCACGCACCCGGGCGATCCCTTTGCGCCAGGCGTTCGAGCAGCCGCAACTGGAGGCGCGACAGCAGCAACTGGCCTCCATCGAGCAACGCCTGGGGCATGACCAGCATTGGTATACGCTGCGCTTCATGATCGATGCCCGCCAGACCATGGATGCCCTCGATGCCATGACCACCGGCGCGGCGCTGACGCCCCGTCAGTTGCTCGACCTGCATCAGTCATTGATGACCCGTTGGGCGGACGCAGAGACCTTCATCCAGGCACTGCCCCGCTTGCGCTCGGCAGATGGCAACCTGCCCGTGTGGAGCGTCATCAGCTCGCAGGCCTGGGAATGGTTGACGTACCTCGAACGCCTGCAACAGCACTGGGCCGCCGGGGCGGACGCCGCGCAACTGAACCAGGACCTCGCCGCTGCACGGGCAGGTTACGACGAGTTGCAACGGCGCTACAACGCCGTGGTCGTGCGCCAGTATTGATGAGCTTCTGCACGGTGGAACGAGCCATCGTCACGTTGCGCCTTGCTGATACTCGCGCGGTGTGCAGCCGAACTCCCGACGAAACACCGTGTGCAGGTATTGCGCCGACTTGAAGCCGCACTGACGGGCGATGTCGGCAATCGGCGAATCGGTTTTCTCCAGTCCGCTGGCAGCGGCGGCCAGTTTGAAGCGCAGGATTTCGTCGTGCACGCTGCATCCGCGCACCTTGCGAAAATGCGCTTCCAGGGATGAGCGGGACACACCGACATAGGCCGCCACCTGGGCAGTCTTGATGCCCTGGCAGGCGTATTGGCGGATAAACAGCAAGGCCTGCATGACGTAAGGGTTGCCCAGGGGTTGATGCAGGCTCGACGCCTGGACATTGATCGCATCCGGCGGGATCAACACCTGAGTGCCCGTGGAGGGCATGCCGTGCAACATCTGGTGGAGCAGGCGCGCGGCAGTGCGGCCCATGGTCTCGGTGCCTTGAATGACCGAGCTGAGGGGCACCCGGGTCAGGCTGCGGGTCAGCGGGTCGTTATCGATGCCGATCAGCGCCACCTGTTCCGGCACAGCGATGCCAGCGGTCAGGCAGGCTTGCAGCAACTGACGTGCCCGCGCATCGCTGACGGCAATGATACCGATGGGTTTGGGCAGGCTTTGCAGCCAGGCGATCTGCTGTTCCACCGCGCTGTCCCAGAGCGGCGCGCTGGTGCCCATGCCGCGATATACCTCCACATGCAAGCCGTCGCGCTGCAGCAGCGAGCGAAAGGCTCTTTCACGCTCCTGCGCCCAGCGATTGGCTTGCGCCACGGGCAGGCTGAAACAGGCAAAGCGTGTCAGTCCGGCCTCGATCAGATGCTCGTAGGCCAGCTTCATCAACGCAAAATTATCCGTGGCGACATAGGGAATGCCCTTGGGATAGGCACGCTCATCCTCATAGGAGCCCCCCACCGCCACCACGGGCAGGCGGATCCCGGCCAACGCCTCGCCGATCAGTGGGTCGTCGAAGTCGGCGATGATCCCGTCGCCCTGCCAGCGCTCGATGCCTTTCAAGCGACAGAGGAAATCCTCTTCCAGGAACAGGTCCCAGGACGCGCGGGTGCTGCTCAGGTAATTGCCGATGCCGCTGATGATGCCGCGGTCGTAGATCTTGCTGCCGTTGAACAGCAGTGCAATGCGGTGGACGGGAGGGACGGTTTTCATTGTTGTGGTCCTGGGCCGGTCGACGTCGAGACGGTTGCCACAGACTAGTACTCAAAATCGAACCATGCATTGGTGATTTTCATAATCAGCGGCCAGCGGGCCGTTGCTAGTATCGGGACACCGCCAAGAACAACAAGGAAACCTGCAAATGCCCTACTTTCCCGTTGTCGACAAGATTCGCTACGAAGGGCCTGCCAGCGACTCGCCCCTTGCCTTTCGCCACTACGACGCCAACAAACTCGTGCTCGGCAAGCCCATGCGCGAGCACCTGCGCATGGCGGTCTGCTATTGGCACTCCTTTGTCTGGCCCGGTTCTGACGTATTCGGCGCCGGCACCTTCAAGCGCCCTTGGCACCAGCCCGGGGACCCCATGGCAGTGGCCATCGGCAAGGCCGAGGCGGCCTTCGAATTCTTCTCCAAGCTGGGTGTCGACTACTACTGCTTCCACGACACCGATGTCGCCCCGGAAGGCAACTCGTTGAAGGACTATCGCAACCACTTCGCACAGATGATCGACCACTTGGAACGCCACCAGGAGCAGACCGGGGTCAAGCTGTTGTGGGGCACGGCCAATTGCTTCAGCAACCCGCGTTTCGCCGCGGGCGCCGCCACCAACCCGGACCCGGAAGTGTTCGCCTGTGCCGCCGCCCAGGTGTGCAGCGCGATGAACGCCACCCAGCGTCTCAAGGGCGAAAACTACGTCCTGTGGGGCGGTCGCGAGGGTTATGAAACCCTGCTCAACACCGACCTGAAGCGCGAGCGCGAGCAACTGGGCCGGTTCATGGCCATGGTGGTGGAGCACAAGCACAGGATCGGTTTCAAGGGCGACCTGCTGATCGAACCCAAGCCCCAGGAACCGACCAAGCATCAATACGACTACGACAGCGCCACGGTCTTCGGCTTCTTGCAGCAGTTCGGCCTTGAGAAGGAAATCAAGGTCAACATCGAGGCCAACCATGCGACCCTGGCCGGCCACAGCTTCCATCACGAGATCGCCACGGCCGTTTCACTGGGAATATTCGGCAGCATCGATGCCAACCGGGGCGATCCGCAGAACGGCTGGGACACCGACCAGTTCCCCAACAGCGTCGAGGAAATGACCCTGGCGATCTACGAGATCCTCAAGGCCGGTGGCTTCGGCAATGGCGGCTTCAACTTCGACGCCAAGGTGCGTCGCCAGAGCGTGGACGAACTCGACCTGTTCCATGGCCACGTCGCCGCCATGGACGTGCTCGCCGTGTCCCTGGAGCGTGCAGCGGCCATGGTGCGCAACGATCGGCTCCAGCAGTTCAAGGACCAGCGCTATGCCGGCTGGCAGCAACCTTTCGGGCAAGCGGTGCTGGCGGGGGAATTCAGCCTCGCCGCCCTGGCCGAACATGCATTTGCCCACGAACTGAACCCGCAGGCGGTCAGCGGTCGCCAGGAGATGCTCGAAAACCTGGTCAATCGGTTCATCTATCCCTGACGGCCAGGAGAGCCGACGGGCGCCGCGAGGCTGTTACATTCTCGCGACAAATCTCCGCTCGCCGCGCCCCGAGACTCTCTACAGTTCTACCGGCACCACGTTCACCGTCAGGCAGTGTCTTTCAAAAAACAATAAAAGGACGCACCCATGAAAACAGTCAAACGCACCTTGCTCGCCGGCGCCCTGGCCCTGCTGTCGCTTCCGGTCATGGCCGACGCCACCCACCCGAAGATCGGTTTCTCCATCGATGACCTGCGCCTGGAACGCTGGTCGCGGGACCGGGACTACTTCGTCGCCGCAGCGGAAAAACTCGATGCCAAGGTCTATGTACAGTCGGCCGATGCTAACGAGCAGAAGCAGATTTCACAGATCGAAAACCTCATCTCCCGTGGCGTCGATGTGATCGTCATCGTGCCGTTCAACGCCACCGTGCTGACCAACGCCGTCGCCGAGGCCAAGAAGGCCGGGATCAAGGTGGTGTCCTATGACCGGCTGATCCTCAACGCCGATATCGACGCCTACATTTCCTTCGATAACGAAAAGGTCGGAGAGATGCAGGCCAGCGGCGTGCTGAAAGCGGCCCCCAAGGGCAACTACTTCCTGCTCGGCGGCGCGCCCACCGACAACAACGCCAAGGTCCTGCGCGAGGGCCAGATGAAGGTGCTGCAACCGGCCATCGACAAGGGCGACATCAAGATAGTCGGCCAGCAATGGGTCAAGGAATGGAACCCCACCGAAGCCCTGAGCATCGTTGAAAACGCCCTGACCCGGAACAACAACAGGATCGATGGCATCGTCGCTTCCAACGACGCCACCGCCGGCGGCGCCATCCAGGCCCTGGCCGCGCAGAAGCTGGCTGGCAAGGTGCCGATCTCCGGGCAGGACGCCGACCTGGCGGCGGTCAAGCGGGTGATCGACGGCACCCAGACCATGACCGTCTACAAGCCCCTGAAGCTGATCGCCTCCGAAGCCGCCAAGCTCTCGGTGCAACTGGCACGCAACGAGAAACCCAACTTCAGTTCGCAATACGACAACGGCAGCAAGAAAGTCGACACCATCCTGCTCACGCCAACGCCGCTGACCAAGGACAACATCGACCTGCTGGAAAAGGACGGGTTCTATACCAAGGCGCAGATCGCCGGGCAGTGACCTGGATGCACATCCCGGGTTAAGCAAAGTCCCTGTGGAAGCGAGCTTGCTCGCTCCCACAGGGGCCTGACTGACACCAGAAATTCTTGCCCCCTGCGTCTGTGTGAGCCCTTTTTCACGAGCCTTCACCATGTCCGACTACCTGTTGCAAATGAATGGCATCGTCAAGACTTTCGGCGGTGTCAAAGCGCTGAACGGTATCGATATCAAGGTCAGGCCCGGCGAATGCGTCGGCCTGTGCGGCGAGAACGGTGCCGGCAAATCCACGTTGATGAAGGTCCTGTCGGCGGTCTATCCCCATGGCACCTGGGACGGCGAAATCCTCTGGGATGGCCAGCCGCTCAAGGCCCAATCGATCAGCGAGACCGAAGCCGCCGGCATCGTCATCATCCACCAGGAACTGACCCTGGTGCCCGACCTGTCGGTGGCCGAGAACATCTTCATGGGCCATGAGCTGACGCTGCCCGGCGGACGCATGAACTACCCGGCGATGATCCACCGCGCCGAAGCCCTGATGCGCGAACTCAAGGTGCCGGACATGAACGTCTCGCTGCCCGTCTCCCAGTATGGCGGCGGCTACCAGCAACTGGTGGAAATCGCCAAGGCCCTGAACAAACAGGCGCGCCTGCTGATCCTCGACGAACCGTCATCGGCCCTGACCCGCTCGGAAATCGAAGTGTTGCTGGACATCATCCGTGGCCTCAAGGCCAAGGGCGTCGCTTGCGTCTACATCTCCCACAAGCTCGATGAAGTCGCAGCCGTCTGCGACACCATTTCGGTGATCCGCGATGGCAAACACATCGCCACTACCGCAATGGCGGACATGGACATCCCCAGCATCATCGCCCAGATGGTGGGACGGGAAATGAACAACCTCTACCCCACCGAACCCCATGACATCGGCGACGTGATATTCGAGGCTCGCCACGTCACCTGCTACGACGTCGACAACCCCAGGCGCAAGCGGGTCGACAACATCTCCTTCGTGCTCAAGCGCGGGGAGATCCTTGGCATCGCAGGCCTGGTGGGGGCCGGCCGCACGGAACTGGTGTCGGCGCTGTTCGGCGCCTACCCCGGGCGCTACGAAGGCGAAGTCTGGCTGGACGGCAAGCCGATCGACACGCGCACGCCCCTGAAATCGATCCGCGCCGGCCTGTGCATGGTCCCCGAGGACCGCAAGCGCCAGGGCATCATCCCGGACCTGGGCGTTGGCCAGAACATCACCCTGGCCGTGCTGGAGAACTATTCGAAGATGACCCGCATCGACGCCGAAGCGGAGCTGGGCTGCATCGACAGGGAGATCTCGCGCATGCATCTCAAGACCGCCAGCCCGTTCCTGCCGATCACCAGCCTATCCGGCGGCAACCAGCAGAAGGCCGTGCTGGCGAAGATGCTCCTGACCAGACCCCGCGTGCTGATTCTCGACGAGCCCACCCGGGGCGTGGACGTCGGCGCCAAGTACGAGATCTACAAACTGATGGGCGCCCTGGCGGCCGAAGGCGTGTCGATCATCATGGTGTCGTCGGAACTGGCCGAAGTGCTGGGGGTTTCCGACCGCGTGCTGGTAATCGGCGACGGCCAATTGCGGGGGGATTTCATCAACCAGGGCCTGACCCAGGAACAGGTGCTCGCCGCTGCGCTCAGCCATCCCGATGGCCATGACAATAACGATCGGAAGTCTGCGTAGATGAATCAGGTCAAACAACTTTTCAGCCGCTACAAAATGCTCGCGCTGGTGATCGCCGTGGCGGTCATCTGGCTGTTTTTCAGCTGGCAGACCGATGGCGGGTTCCTGACCCCGCGCAACCTGTCCAACCTGCTGCGGCAGATGTCCATCACCGGAATCCTCGCCTGCGGCATGGTGCTGGTGATCATCAGTGGCGAGATCGACCTGTCGGTGGGCTCGTTGCTCGGCTTGCTGGGAGGACTGGCGGCGATCCTGGACGTGGTCTATCACATCCCGCTGCTGGCGAACCTGAGCCTGGTCGCCTTGTGCGGCCTGATGATCGGCCTGGGCAACGGCTACATGACGGCCTACCTGCGCATCCCCTCGTTCATCGTCGGCCTGGGCGGCATGCTGGCCTTTCGCGGCATTCTGCTGGGCGTCACCGGCGGCACCACCATCGCCCCGGTGTCGCCGGAACTGGTCTACGTCGGCCAGGGATATCTGCCCCACACCGTAGGCACGGGCCTGGGTGTGCTGCTGTTCGCCCTGACGCTGTTCCTGACCTGGAAACAACGCCGCAACCGCGCCCTCCATGGCCTGGCCGCCCATTCACGGGTGCGTGACGTGCTGCGCGTGGTGCTGATCGGCGTGGTGCTGGCCGGGTTCGTCTACACCCTGAACAGCTACGACGGCATTCCTGTGCCGGTACTGCTTTTGCTGATTCTGCTGGGGGTGTTCAGCTACGTCACCAGCCAGACCGTATTCGGTCGCCGGGTCTACTCGGTGGGCAGCAACATGGAAGCCACGCGCCTGTCCGGCATCAATGTGCAGGCAGTGAAGCTGTGGATCTTCGGCATCATGGGGGTGATGTGCGCCCTCGCCGGCGTGGTCAACACCGCGCGCCTGGCGGCGGGCTCGCCCTCGGCCGGCAACATGGGCGAACTCGACGCCATCGCCGCCTGCTTCATCGGTGGCACCTCCATGCGCGGCGGCTCCGGCACCGTCTACGGTGCCCTGCTCGGCGCGCTGGTCATCACCAGCCTGGACAACGGCATGTCCATGCTCGATGTCGACAGCTACTGGCAGATGATCGTCAAGGGCAGCATCCTGGTGCTGGCGGTGTGGGTGGATGTGAGTACGCGGGTGGGGCGGCGTTGAGTTCGCAGTGACGTTGATCGGCTCGATCGGCACCGCAACGGCATCGACCTGGGATCAAGGGTGCGGACGGCGCAAGGAAGACGCAGGCTCGTGCAGGCAGTTGAATCCCGAAAACGGGCGCCCCAAAGTCGCCCGTTCAGTTAGCTCAACATGATTCAAGGAGCCTCTATTTGGCCGGGATATAGAAATACCCTTTCACCATGGCCTTCCCTTCCTTGGGATCGCGTACCCGTATCATCTCGGCCGCATATTCCTGCGTATATTCTATGAAGTACTCTTTGCCCGGCTCGACCGGCAGGTTCAGGAATACGTTCCTGGGATGCGGACGCGGCCCCGCCGATACCTTGTACAGGCCCGGACTCACCTGTACCCAGGAATAGGTCTTGTTATTGAGTCCCACCACGGCACTGTCGTCGATGCTGAACACGCTGTCATAAAAACTGCCTTGCAGGACCTGAGTCCGCATCAGGTACACCAATGCCTTGCCTGGTGGCGGTGGCGGCGGTTCGAAATAGGGCTGATTGGAGCTGGTGTGAGCGCAGCCGGCCAAGACGAGCATGAGCAACAGGGCCGCGATACTTTTGAATGAACTCATTGGTCTTGACCTAATAGTTGGTTGATTACCGGCGCCATCTTCTGCTCGAGCGGAGCGACCTTGGTTGGATCAAGACCGCCTTGGCCTGTCAGATGATAATGCCCAAAACCGATCTGCTGCCCGCCCTTGAAGAGCCGGGCACTGGCATCGGATAGATAGGGAGAAACGCCCCAGGATCGAATGGCGGTGTAAGTGAGACGGTACTCACAACGCTGCGGAACGGCCTGACCGCGTATTTCCCGATGACGCCCCTGCTCGCCGCCATCCGAAAAATGCATTCCATGCCACCACTGACCCACCAAGGCGCCACTCACCACTTTATCAAGCCTTGCAAGCTCAACCCTTCGGGTTCATAGCGGGCCAATCCCCAGGGTCACCGTCTTGCCCCGCCTCTTCGGACGGGCTCGGTGAGGCAAGGAGGCGGTCGCGGCACACACTCAGGATTTCGTCGGCCAGCGGCGAATCGTCCGGACAGGCTCGCGACATGACCATTGCGCCGATGACATGCGCCAGCGTGCTGATGGACTCGGCTCGCACCTGCGCGGGGTCAGCTTCGCTCGACTCCCCTGCCTCATGGCTGAGCGCGTCCAACAGGCTTTCGATGCCCGCCGCGAAGGTGGCCCGGACAGCCTCTGGTTGACGCGCGGCATCCCCGCCCAGCGCCGCCATGGTGCAACCGGTGGCACGGGCGTCGCGATGCTGGCGCGACAGGTAATACCGAACGAAATCCTGGACGTTGATGCCGTCGCTCAGCGCAACGGTCTGTGCGATACCGCAGGCCGCCGACTCCGCCATCAGGTCGGCCTTGGAGTTGAATTGCTTGTAGAAACCGCCGTGGGTAAAGCCGGCCGCCGCCATCAGGTCAGCGACGCCAACGCCGTCGTAGCCGCGTTCACGAAACAGCGTGGACGCCGTCTCGACAACCCGCGCCCGGTTGGCCTGTGCCTGTGCTTTAGAGACTTTCATAACGCATCCAGGTGGATATCTGCCTGCTGGGGAAGCCTCACTATACATTGATGTCGATCATCATCAAAGATTTGACAATTTAGATTATGATCGTAATCATAAAGCCTTTCCCCATCCTGGAATCTGAAAGGAATGTCCGGAAAAACGCTTTTCGAACCCGGCCACGCTTTATGGCGGCGGCGCCGCGGGCTACACCGATTACCCAACCCTCGCCAGCTGAGGCGAGCCCTCCCTGCCTGACCGACTCTCCCGTAAAGGAAAGACTCATGACCACGCTTCCAACCGTCTTCATCACCGGCGCTTCCACCGGCATCGGCGCGACTTACGCAGAACGTTTCGCCCGCCGCGGCCACGACCTGGTGCTGGCCGCACGCGACAAGGCCCGCCTGGACACCCTGGCGCAACGCCTGCGGGCGGACCACGGTGTCGCCGTCGAGGTGCTGCAAGCGGACTTGACCGAATCCGCCGACCTGGCCGCGCTTGAGACTCGTCTGCGCGATGACGCTCGCATCGGCGTGCTGATCAACAACGCCGGCATGGCCCAGTCAGGCGGCTTCGTGCAGCAGTCTTCCGACGCCATCGAACGCCTGATCACTCTCAACGTCACCGCTCTGACCCGGCTGGCCTGCGCAGTCGCCCCGCGCTTTGCGCAGGCTGGCAGCGGCGCGATCGTGAACATCGGCTCGGTGGTGGGTTTTGCGCCCGAGTTCGGCATGTCGGTCTATGGCGCCACCAAGGCCTTCGTGCTGTTCCTCTCCCAGGGGCTGGACCATGAACTGTCGTCCAAGGGTGTCTATGTGCAGGCGGTGCTACCGGCATCGACTCGCACGGAGATCTGGGAACGCGCCGGCATCGACATCAACATCCTTGCGCAAGTGATGGAGGTGGGTGAACTGGTGGATGCGGCCCTGGTCGGCTTCGATCGTCGCGAACGGGTCACCATTCCCCCCCTGCATGTCGCCGAACGCTGGGACGCCCTGGATGGCGCGCGCCAGGGACTCATGTCGGACATCCGCCAGGCCCACGCGGCCGAGCGCTACCAGCCTCAAGCCTGAGGTTCTGCCGATGTGGATACCGTGCGGTGGCGACAGTCCTGTCGTCGCCGCATCGTCGCATCGAAGCCCCGCCAAGCCCAACCTGCCCCGACCAGGATAAAGGAATGAAAGCACTCACCTTCAAACGCTACGGCAGATCGCCCGACATCGGGTTTGCCGAAGTCCCACGCCCCACGCTCAAGCCGGACGAACTGTTGGTCGAGGTTCATGCCGCCGCCTTGAACCCCATCGACAACATGATCATGACCGGCCTGTTCAAGCCGGTGCTCAAGCTCCAGCTACCGGCCGTCATCGGCAGCGACCTGGCCGGGGTCGTCGTGGAGGTGGGCAGCCGCGTGACACGTTTCAAGGTCGGTGACGCCATCTTCGCCAGCCTGTTCGACCGGGGTACCGGGTCACTGGCCGAATTGGCCGCGGTACCCCAGGACGTGGCGGCGCCCAAACCGGCCAACCTGGATTTCGTCCAGGCAGCGTCGATACCCATGGTCGGCCTCACCTCATGGCAAGCCCTGAAGGAACGCGCCCATCTGCAGGCGGGGCAGAACGTCTTCATCCCCGCAGGTTCGGGTGGCATCGGCAGCTTTGCGATCCAGCTGGCCAAACACTTCGGCGCCAAGGTGGCCACCACCACCAGCACGGCAAATGTCCAATGGGTCAGCGACCTGGGGGCCGACGAAGTGCTGGACTATAAACAGCTAGCGTTCGAGAAGGTGCTGCGCGGCTACGACAGTGTCCTGGGCACGCTCAGAGGCGACACGATTGAAAAGTCCCTCGAGGTACTCAAGCCGGGAGGCAGGATCGTTTCTCTCGTCGGCCCCCTGGACAAGGCATTCGCCCGCGCCCGCGGGCTCAATTTCTTCCTGGCCTTCGTATTCGGCCTCATGAGCCGCCGCATCATGGGCCTGGCGAAAAAGAAGGGCGTCAGCTATTCGTTTCTTTTCGTCCGTCCCGATGGCGCTCAGCTCGAGGAGATCGGCGGATTGCTCGAGTCGGAGCGCATTCGTCCGGTGATCGACAAGGTCTTTGCCTTCGAACGCGCGACAGAGGCACTGCAATACCTGGCGCAGGGCCGCGCCAAGGGCAAGGTCGTGGTTCAGCTCAAATGAAACCGCCATGGCCTTGGTCTCTCAGCTTTGTGACCATTGACAATATTGGTCACAAGACTAAAACTGGCCTCCCGTCGATCCTGGCCGGCATATGGATCGGTGCGATCCGACGGGCGCCGAATCAGTAATGACGAGGGTCAAATGATCAATTCCAAAGGTCGCAAGCGAATAGTAGTCACGGGAACCGGTATCGTCGGCCCGCTGGGGTGTGGCGTCGAAGAAGTGTGGCGTCGTCTGCTTGACGGGCGCTCGGGCATCCGCAGGCTTCCAGACGAAATGGTCGAGGGCACGGGAATCGCGGTAGGCGGCCAGGTGCCGACGCTGGAAGAAGATGCCGTTGCCGGTTATGCGCCTGACCGGATCATCGCGGCGAAAGAACGCAAGAAGATGGATCGCTTCATCGAATTCGCAATGGTCGCCGCCCATGAAGCACTGGAGCAGGCAGGCTGGCACCCAGCGCAAGCGCACCAGCAAGAGCGCACGGCCACCATCATCGCCTCGGGCGTCGGAGGTTTCGGCGCGATCGCCGAGGCCATTCGCATCACCGACAGCCGCGGCCCTCGCCGGCTGTCCCCGTTCACGGCCCCCTCCTTCCTCGCGAACATGGCGGCAGGCAACGTGTCGATCCAGAACGGTTTCAAGGGCCCTCTCGGTGCTCCGGTGACGGCCTGCGCCGCCGGCGTCCAGGCCATCGGCGACGCAGCCCGCCTCATCGCCAGCGGTGAAGCGGACATCGCCATCTGCGGCGGTACGGAAGCCGCGATGGATCGGGTGACCCTGGGTTGCTTCGCCGCCGCCCGGGCACTGTCCACGCACCCGGCCGAGGCTCCTGAAACCGCCTCGCGCCCGTTCGATCGCGACCGCGATGGTTTTGTCATGGCAGAAGGCGCCGGGCTGCTGGTCATCGAGTCGCTGGAACATGCCCTCGCCCGGGGCGCGACACCCTTGGCGGAACTGGTGGGCTATGGCACCAGCGCCGACGCCTATCACCTCACCGCCGGCCCCGAGGATGGCAACGGTGCAAGACGGGCCATGGAGCAAGCCTTGCGCCAGGCCGATGTGAGCGCAAGCGAAGTCCAGCATATCAACGCCCATGCCACGTCGACCCAGGTGGGCGACAAGGGCGAGCTGGCCGCGATCAGGTCGGTGTTCGGCACCGGCTCAGGCGTGGCGATCACTTCCACGAAATCCGCCACCGGTCACCTGCTTGGCGCCGCCGGAGGCATCGAAGCGATCTTCACGGTATTGGCGCTACGCGACCAGGTCGTGCCACCCACCCTGAACCTGGTCAGCCCCGACGAGGCTGCCGAAGGGCTGGACCTGGTTGGCCTCGATGCGCGGAAAATGCCCCTGACCTATGCCTTGTCCAATGGCTTTGGATTCGGCGGGGTGAATGCCAGCGTATTGTTCCGCCGCTGGGAAGCCACACCATGATGGCCGAACCGCGAACGCCTTCGCTGCAACCAGTCGAGGGCGGGACTGCGGGAACCCTCGTCGCGGCTTCCGCCCCCGGGCAGCCGATACTGAGCGCCAGGATCGTGGTGCTGCTGGCCGGCCTTGCCGCCATCAGCATCCTGTCCACCAACATCATCCTCCCGGCCTTTGCCGACATCGGGCAGGAACTCGGCGTGCCGACCCGGGCGCTGGGCCTGACCCTCTCCAGTTTCTTCATCACCTTCGCCTTGGCCCAACTCATCGTCGGGCCGCTGGCGGATCGGTACGGACGCAAGAAACTGGTACTGGGCGGTTTGTCCCTGTTCGTGGCGGGCACGGCTGTCGCGGGTTTCGCCACCACCCTGGAAACGCTCCTGCTCGGACGTATTATCCAGGCCCTGGGCGTTTGCGCGGCGGCGGTGCTTTCCCGTGCCATCGCCCGCGATCTGTTCGAAGGCGAGAACCTGGCCCGGGCCTTGTCGCTGACGATGATCGCCACGGCAGCCGCGCCAGGGTTCTCGCCGCTGATCGGTAGCCTGCTGACCTCGACGCTGGGCTGGCGGGCGATCTTCGCCCTGGTCGCTCTGGCGGCCATCGCCATTGCGATCTTCTATGCCCGTGGCCTGGGGGAGACACACCCGCCCGAGCGCCGGGCCCCGCATTCGCCGCTGAGTGTCCTGCGGGCCTATGGCGGCTTGCTGCGCGACCGCCGGTTCGTGCTTCCCGCCGTGTCGGTGAGCCTGTTGATGAGCGGGCTGTTCGCCTCGTTCGGCGCCGCCCCGGCGATCCTGATGAGCGGGATCGGCCTGACATCCCTGGAAGCCGGGCTGTACTTCGCGGCCACTGTGTTCGTCGTGTTCGCGGCGGGCATGGCGGCCCCGCACCTGGCTCGACGCTACGGCAGCCGGAAGATCACAGCCCTGGGCTTCGCCACGGCCCTGACGGGCGGACTGGTGCTCATCGTCGGTCCCGCCGATCCGGGCCTGGCCTGGTATTCCCTGTCGATGGTGATTTTCCTGTGGGGCATGGGCCTCGCCAACCCTCTGGGAACAGCCATCACCCTGAACCCTTTCGGTAAAGAGGCCGGGCTGGCGTCAGCGCTGCTTGGCTTCCTGACCATGGGGGCGTCGGCGGCAACCACCTGGCTGGGGTCCGCATCGGACTTCGCCCCCGTCACCACCCTGGGTGTCATACAGGCCAGCGTCTGCCTGGTGGCGATCATCCTGTTTCTCTTCACCCATCGCACCTGAGCGGCAATCACCGCTCACCCGTGCCCTTGCTCGAAAAAGAACGATACGGATGACGTTCGGCCTCCTCGAGCAAGGCGGGTGGATTGTGCGGGGAACTCGAGCGCTGGATCCCCACGCTCGACTTGCCGGATAAAAATCCTGGGTTCTGTAAGAAAAGCCTTGAGACGAAGGTCAGGCGAGGCTGTTTTCAACGCAACATGAGCGAGTATCAAGGCCTCTCGTACAGAGCCTAGATAAAGACCGCCACGGTCTGGCGTGCCCAAAGCACCCTGCGGCCGCTCTCGTCCCAGATTTCCATGTCTTGCAGGGAATAACCTTCCAGGGCCTGTCGGCTGAAGGCATTGATCAGGAACCAACGGCCAGCGGTCGCAGGCTGGGGCAAGTCGATCATCCATGACGCGGAACTGATGGCAGCCGGCTCGGTGAAGCAGGTCATGGCCGCAGGTGGCAGGCTGTCAGCCAATGCAATCAAGGCGACAGCCGGATCCACGCCTTGCGCATCCAGGTGGCGCACCCACATCAGCAACTCGGGATGGTCGGCTCCGGTCATCGGAAGGGAGCCTCCCGCCGGGCGCATTTCGAAATTGAAGGCACATGCCGGGGCAATCTGCCTGTCCAGCTGCAACACCGGGTATCGGGTTGGCCCCGCGACGGCCGGGCGTCCCCATGCCTCATGGACGATCCGGCTGGTGCGAGGCAAGGCGAACGACAGCGTTGTGCGCAGCGCCAGGTCATTGCCCGACATGCAATCCACCGCGACCGAGGTCATCGAGCGACCACGGCGCAAGACGCTGGTGTTGAATGTCTGGGCATCCGTCACCGGGCCGATGAAGGAAACCTGCGCCGATTTGAAGGGCGGCAGGTCCGCGCCGGTCTCGAGCAACACTGTCTGCAACGACAAGGCCGCGGGCAAACCGCCGAAGACCGTTCGGCCCTGGCGCCAGTTATCCGCTGCCACGAACGGTGCAGCGGGATCGAACCGCTGGATGACCCCGGCCAACGAACTCATGCGGATCTCCTCTTTTCACGCACACGGACCGTTCAGCGCGATACGGCGTGCGCCTCCAGGACGGGTTGGTGGGCAGGCCCGGGCTTGATCTTGAACCAGAGCGAATACATCGCAGGCAGGAATATCAGGGTCAGCACGGTACCGGCGAAGGTTCCGCCGATCAGCGTGTAGGCCAGCGTTCCCCAGAACACCGAATGGGTCAGCGGAATGAATGCCAGCATCGCCGCCAGCGCGGTGAGGATCACCGGTCGCGCACGTTGCACCGTGGCTTCGACCACCGCGTCGTAAGGCGACAGGCCGGCCTGTTCGTTAACGTGGATCTGGCCGATGAGGATCAGGGTGTTGCGCATCAGGATGCCCGACAGCGCAATCAGGCCCACCAGGGCGTTGATGCCGAACGGCTGCTGGAACAGCAGCAGGATCGGCACCACGCCGATCAACCCCAGGGGCGCGGTGGCGAACACCATCAGCATGGCCGACATCGAGCGTACCTGGACGATGATGGTCAGCAGCATCAGCGCGATCATGATCGGGAACAGGGGCAGCAATGCCTTGTTCGCCTTTCCCGACTCCTCGACAGCCCCGGCCATCTGGATCCGGTAGCCTGCCGGCAGTCGTTCGATGATCGGTTGCAGCTGAGCCATGACCGCATTGGACACATCCGGCGGCTGGAGCCCTTCGGCGACGTCGCCGCGCACAGTGATGGTGGGCGTACGGTCACGGCGGCGCAGGAGCGAATCCTCCATGCGCGTCCCCACCGTGCCGACCTGCAATAGCGAGACTCGCTGGCCCTGGGCACCGGTCAAGGTGAAGGCACCGATCTGCGACGGATCCAGGCGCGTGTCGCCTGCCGAACGCGCGATCACCTGGACCGAACGGATATCCTCGCGAACCTGCGTGACGGGGGCGCCAGTGAGCAGGAACTGAAGTTGCTGGGCAACGTCCGTGGAAGTCAGGCCGAAAGCCTGCAGGCGATCCTGGTCCAGGGTGAGGTGCAACGTCGGGACACGTTCGCCCATGTCCGTATTGACGGTTCTCATCATCGGGCTGGCGGCCATTACTTCGCGCACTTGCGCGGCGATATCGCGCAGCACAGCGCGGTCCGGGCCCATGACCCGGAAGGCCACCGGGAACGGCGAATAAGGACCGAACACCAACTGGGTCACACGAACCCGGGCTTCAGGGGCCAGGCCGTCGGCCGCCGCTTGTCGAAGCCGTAGCTTCAGCGCGTCACGCTCTTCCTGGCTGGCGGTCAGGACAACGATTTTGGCGAACGAAGGATCAGGCAGTTCCGGTGCCATCGCCAGATAGAAACGCGGTGCGCCCTGTCCTATGTAGGCCGTGACGATGCGTGCTTCCGGCTGTTTCGCCAGCCAGGCCTCCACCTTGGCCGTGGCCGCATCGGTCTGTTCGATCGAGGTGCCGTAGGGCATCTGCACCTCCACCAGTACCTCGGGCCGGTCCGAGGTCGGGAAGAACTGCTTCTTCACCACCCCCATGCCCAGCACCGCCACGACGAACAGGCCGACGACGGATAACGCGACCAGCCCCTTGCGGCGAATGACACCACCCAGCAGGCGCCTGAAACGCTGGTAACGAGGCGTACCGTAGATAGCGGCGTGGCCGCCCTCCGGGGCCTTGATCGAAGGCAACAGCCTGACCCCCAGGTACGGCGTGAACACCACCGCGACGACCCACGAGGTGATCAGGGCAATGCCGACGATCCAGAACATGTTGGCGGTGTACTCACCCGCCGTGGACTTGGCAAAACCGTTGGGCATGAAGCCGATCGCCGTGACCAGCGTGCCCGACAACATGGGCGCCGCGGTATGGCTCCAGGCATAGGCGCTGGCCTTGATCCGGTCATAGCCCTCCTCCATTTTCACCACCATCATCTCGATGGCGATGATGGCGTCGTCCACCAGCAGCCCCAACGCCAGGATCAGCGAGCCCAGGGTGATCCGGTCGAAATCCTTGCCCGTCGCAGCCATCACGATGAAGACCGCGGCGAGGGTCAACGGCACCGCCGCCGCGACGACAATGCCCACGCGCCAGCCCATGCTCAGGAAGCACACCAGCAGCACCACGCCCAGGGCGGCGAAGAACTTGACCATGAATTCATTGACGGACGCGCTGATGTTGACCGCCTGATCCGTGACCTTGGTCAGCGTCAGGCCCAAGGGCATCTGCTCATTGATGGCCGTCGCCTCGGCATCGAGCGCCTTCCCCAGGTCGAGGCCGTTCCAGCCGTCGCGCATGACCACGCCCAGCAGCAGGGCCGGCTCGCCGTTATTGCGTACCAGCAAGGTGGCGGGGTCTTCATAACCGCGCCGGACTTCGGCCACATCGGACAGCTTCAGGGTCCTGCCCTGCACCACCAGCGGCGTATCGCGGATCTTCTGCAAGTCATCGAATGCGCCGTCCAGGCGGATGAAGACCTGGGGCCCCTTCGCTTCCACCGAACCGGCCGGCGTCATCAGGTTCTGGGCATTGAGCGCGTTGAAAATGTCCCGGGCGGAGATACCCAGTGTCGCCAGGTGCTCGTACGACAGTTCGACATAGATCCGCTCGGCCTGCTCGCCAATGATATTGACCTTCTTGACACCCGCCACATGCAGCAGGCGCTGGCGCAGGCCTTCGGCCTCCCGCACCAGCCTGCGCTGCGGTTCGCCCTTGGCCTTCAGGGCATAAAGGGCGAAGGTGACGTCGGCATACTCGTCGTTGACCATCGGGCCGATCACACCCGGCGGCAAGCCGTTCTCTTCATCATGAATCTTCTTGCGCGCCTGGTAGAACTCGTCCGCGACAGCCGAAGGCGGTGTGCTATCGAGCAGGTAGACGGTGGTGAAAGCCAGCCCCGGACGGGTGAAGGTTTCGGTGCGGTCGTACCAGCGCAGTTCCTGCATGCGCTTTTCCAGCTTCTCGACGACTTGATCCTGCATCTCCTGGGCCGTCGCACCGGGCCAGGCAGTGATCACGGTCATCTGCTTGATGGTGAATGCCGGGTCTTCCGCACGCCCAAGCTTGAAGAAAGCGTAGAGCCCGCCGATGGAAATCAGCAGGATCAGGAACAGCGTGATCGAGCGCTCCCGCACCGCCAGTGCCGACAGATTGAAGCCACTCATCGAGCCACCTCAGCCACAGGCGTGCGAAGGCTGACGGGCGACTCGGACCTGACCTGCTGCCCCTCGCTCAGAAGATGGGCACCCAGCGCAACGATGCGCTCACCGGCCTGCAGCGCGCCTGTCACCCGAGCGGTCTCGGCATTGTTCAAGGCCTGGATCGTGACGGGTCGCCAGGTCACCTGCCCCGGGTCGCCGGCCACGACCCAGACACCCGGGCCTTTTCCGGCATCATGGAGGGCGGCGATGGGTACTTGCACGTCATTGCCGTTGGCCGCCTGGCCATCGGCGATCGCCACCGTGATGGTCGAACCCAGGGTTGCGTTGGCCAGCGCGCCGTCCAATACGTAGCGCGCCTCGAATGTCCGGGTCTGCCGGTCCGCCGAATCGGACAACTGGCGCAGGTAGGCGCTGGCACCGCTGCGGTGCTGGCCATAACGCTCGACCGTCGCCGGCGAGCCCAGCGCCGGGCGCAGCGTTTCGGGCAACTGGATCACCGCCTCGCGCTGGCCCGAATGGGCGACGCGCACCACCACCTGGCCCGCACTGACGACCTGCCCGGGCTCGGCCAGGGTGTCGACCACCACCCCATCGGCATCGGCCACCAAGGTCGAATAGCTCGTCGCATTGGCTGCCACATCGGCCTCGGCCTGGGCCGCGTTGAGCTGGGCCTTGGCCGAATCGGCGGTCGCCTTGATCGCTGCATAGGCTGAAGCGGACACCGCTCCGATCGACACCAGGTCACGGTAGCGAAGTTCATCGTCAGCGGCCTGGCGGGCCCGTGCCGTGGCTGCCAGCACTGCCTGCTGCTGTGCACGGGCGGCCAGCCTCAAGTCATTGGCATCGATGCGCATCAGCGGCTGCCCGCGCTTGACGCTCTGGCCGGTATCCACCAGCCGCTCCAGCACTTTGCCGGAGACCCGGAAACCGAGGTCACTCTGCACCCGTGCCGCGACGATACCGGTGAATACCCGTTTCGCGGGATCGGCCGGCTGCACCACTTCGACCCGTACGAGAGGCGTTTGCAGGCGCGGATCGGGCGGCGCGGTCTCACTGCAGGCCACCAGGGCACATGACAACAAACCAAGCAGCATGAATGACAGGGAATGGCGCGGGATCATAACGACCTCTCGATAGCGGATGCGTTATGCTCATTCAAGTGACCAATTCTGTCAATGGTCACAAAACATCGACAAGGAAGAGCTTCCTGCCCGTCAGCAAAGGCGAAGGTTCATGAATGGGACTGGAACGGGCGATGGATGCCAGCGCACCCACCGCCGCGCCTTATGGCATCAGGCTGCGCAGGATCAGGTTGGAGATCAGGGTGGGGGCTTGCTCGACGTAGTCGAGGTTGTACTGCAATAACAGCGGGTTGGTGAACGGACGCAGCGACAGATGGATCGCCTCGACGGTTTCGTCCAGGGGGGTCTTGCGCTCGAACTCACCCGATTCCCGCCCTTCGCGCACGATATCCAGCACGAAGCGCCTGATCCGGGCGCTATAGACCTGCGAGCTGGGCCAGCGCTCCATCGCGGAAAACGCCGCGATGTCGTAGAGCTTGCGCTCATTGAAAAACAGGCTCACGCCCGTCTCGACCAGGGCCTTGACCAGGCGCCGCAGACGTTCGGTGCTGGACAGGCCTTCAACCTCGATGGCCTGTTCCACCGCGTCGACGATCTTCCCCAGGCAGTTGGAGCAGATGGCTTCGCCGATCGCCTGCTTGGAGTCGAAGAATTTGTAGATATAGGCCTTGGAAAAGCCGATGGCCTTGGCCAGGTCGGACACCGTGGTCTTGCCGTAGCCATACTGGCTGAAGTGCTCGTTGGCCGCCGCGACGATCTGGTCTCGAATGTCGTGATCGGCAGGTCCGCGAACGCTGGGCGATGGGGGGGATGGCTGGTTCATGGGGGCCAGCTTACTCATCCCGGGCCAGCTTGACAACTTGTGACCAAATCGTAATATCGTCACAAACCCCTCCCCTTTGCGAAGGTATTGCATGCCCCCTACTCCCCGTTTTGCCGTCATGCTGTGCTTCGGTATGGTCGCGGGCTGCGCGGCAGGTCCCGACTACTCCGAGCCCGACCTGCAATTGCCGGCGCATTTTTCCACCCAGGCGCCCGCACCGGGGCCGGATAGCGTTGCAAGAACCGACCTCGCCCGTTGGTGGGGCGCGTTCAACGACCCGCTCCTGAACCAGCTGGTTCGCCAGGCACTCGAGCAGAACCTGGACCTGGCCCAGGCCAGCGCAAGGATCGAACAGGCTCGCGCCGGACTGGGCGCCGCCAACGCAGCGCTGCTGCCGTCGGCCACCGTCGATGCCCAGGCCGTCCGGTCTCGCCAATCTTTGGAGACGCCGCTGGGCCAGGTGTTGAATTCAACCCCCTCCTACAACCGTTATGGCAACGCCTATGAGGCAAACTTGAACGCGGGCTGGGAACTCGACATCTCCGGTGGGCTGCGCCGCGGCAAAGAGGCCGCCCTGGCCGAGTACCAGGCCTCCCAGGCCGCAGCAGTGGCGACCCGCCTGGCGGTCGTGGCGCAAACGGCGGACCTCTATGTCAGCATCCGCGGCCTGCAGACACGCCTGGACATCGCCCGGCAGCAAGTCAAGACCCGGGAACAGCTTCTTTCCACCATCGAGCACTTGTATGCAAAGGGCCTGGCGCCCGAATTGCAGTTGCACCAGACCCAAGGATCGCTGACCCAGGCCCAGGCCAGCGTACCGGTCCTGCAAGCGGGCCTCGATGCAGCCATGAACGCACTGGACGTCCTGCTGGGCAAGCCACCGGGCACCTACCGCGGACAGTTCACCGAACCTGGCGCCATTCCGGGCGTGCCGAACCTGGCGGACATGGGCGCCGTGGCCGATCTCTTGCGGCGACGCCCGGACCTGATCGTCGCCGAGCGTCGCCTTGCGGCAGCCAACGCACGCATCGGGCAAGCCACTTCCGAGTACTACCCGAAACTCTCCCTGGGTGCGTTGCTGGGCACTGCCACGGCGGTGTCCAGTGGCAACCTGTTCAGCAATGACGCCAGCCAGGCTTCGGCGGTGCTGGGATTGCGCTGGAGACTGTTCGACTTCGCCCGCATCGATGCCCAGATCGACTTGGCGAAAGGCCAGGAAGCCGAAGCCCTGGCGGCCTATCGGCAGTCCGTCCTGCGGGCTTGCGAAGATGTCGAAACCTCCCTCTCGGCCTTGATCAATCGACAGCAACAGTCGATTCACCTGGTCCAGGGCGAATCCGCCTATGCCAAGGCTCGCTCGACCTCATTCGCAGCCTATGAGAAAGGCGTGGTCAGCCTGATCGAAGTGCTGGACGCCGACGAGCACCTCCTGGCGGCGGCGGATGGCAGGGCCCAGGCGCAAACCGAATCGGCTCGCGCCGCGATCGCCACCTTCAAGGCACTGGGTGGAGGCTGGCAACACGACGGCGTCGATGCCCGTTTCATTTCGAAAGCCCCCTGAGGGAACGCGGCACGACAACGCCCAGCGGTGCGGGCTGTGGCCTCAAGACCGATCATCAAGCCTTGACCATCAGTTCTCGCCGCGCCTGCGCGATCCCGTGCAGCAGCTCGATCACCCAGTCGATGAATACCCGTACCCGGGGCGAGAGCTGGCGGTGCGGCGGGTACACCACCGAAATCGGCCAGGCCGGTACGGCAAAGGCCTGCAGCACCTCCACCAGACGCCCCTCGGCCAGTTGCCGTTGCACGTGGTACCGCGGGGCCTGGATCAGGCCAAAGCCGGCTTCACACGCCGTCACGTAGGCATCGGCATTGTTGACCGTCAGCTCACCCGGCACTTGCCACTCACGCACCTGCCCTGCCATCTCGAATTCGAACGGGAAATACCGTCCATTGCCCGCCCCGAAGCTGACAGCGCGATGTTCCGCCAGATCCTCCAGCCGGCGCGGCGTGCCGGAACGGGCGAGATAGTCCGGGCTGGCGCACGTCAACTGGCTCAAGCGTACGACCGGCCGCGCCACCAGCGCCTGGTCCGTGATATTGCCGGCCCGGATAGCACAATCCACCCCTTCGCGCTGCAGGTGCACCTGGTGGTCATGAAAGCCCAGGTCCAATCGCAACAGCGGGTATCGCTGATAGAAGTCTTGCAGGTGCGGCAGGATCCAGGTGCAGCCAAAGGCAATCGGCATGTCCACTTTCAACGTGCCGCGAGGCTGACTGCGTTGCGCCGACATCGAGCCTTCCAGATCGTCCAGATCGTCCAACAGCTGGCCGCAACGCTGATAGTAGGCCTCGCCGTCGAGTGTCGCCCGCACCTGCCGGGTGGTGCGCTGGAGCAATTGCACCCCCAGGTGCGCTTCCAGTTGCTGGATCAACAGGCTGACCGTGGCCCGTGGCAATCCCAGATCGTCCGCAGCCTTGCCAAAACCGCCCAGCTCGACGATACGTCGGAACACTTGCATTGCCTGTAACCGGTCCATCTTCGCGCCTCATTATTCGTGATTCACGAATAGTTAAACCAAATATCGCCACTTTATCCACTTCACTGTTCGCCGGAAACTGAACGGGTCATCCATGAACCAGGAGTCAATCTTATGAAGACCCGCCAATTAGGCCAGCAAGGCCCCTTCGTTTCCGCCATCGGCCTGGGCTGCATGGGCATGTCGGATTTCTACACCACGGGCGTGGACGAACCAGAGGCCATCGCCACCCTGCATCGTGCGCTGGAACTGGGAGTGACGCTGTTCGACACGGCTGACATGTATGGGCCGTACACCAATGAGGAGTTGCTCGGTCGTGCCCTGCGCGGCAAGCGCGAGGGCATCTGCCTGGCGAGCAAGTTCGGCCTGGTGCGCAGCGACGATCCCCATGCCCGGGGCGTCAATGGTCGCCCCGAATACGTCAGGCAATCGGTCGAAGGCAGCCTCAGGCGCCTCGGCACCGATTATCTCGACCTGTACTACCAGCACCGCATTGACCCTCAGGTCCCGGTCGAGGAGACGGTCGGCGCCATGGCCGAACTGGTCAGGGCCGGCAAGGTGCGCCACATCGGCATTTGCGAAGCCAGCGCCGAAACCATCCGCAGGGCCCATGGGGTGCATCCCCTGGCGGCGGTCCAGAGCGAATACTCGTTATGGTCCCGCGACCCGCAACACAACGACGTGCTGGAGACATGCCGACGCCTGGGCATCGCGTTCGTTGCCTACAGCCCTTTGGGCCGTGGTTTCCTGACAGGGGAATTGAAGAGCCCGGACGACTTCGCCGCCGATGACTATCGCCGCTTCAGCCCACGGTTCCAGGCAGACAATTTCAATCGCAACCTGGCGCTGGTGGATCGGGTCAAGTCCATGGCCGCGAGCAAGGGCATCAGCGCTTCGCAACTGGCCCTGGCCTGGGTACTGGCCCAGGGCGAACATGTGATCCCTATCCCGGGCACCAAGCAACGCAAATACCTGGAAAGCAACGTGGCGGCGGCAGCGGTCGCATTGAGTGCTGCCGAACTGGGCCAGCTCGATGAGATTTTCGGCGCCGAAGGCGTGGTCGCGGGTGAGCGGTACGGTGCCCAGACGATGAGCTTGCTCAATGGTTGAACCGCCTTCGCGGGCAAGCCCGTTCTGTCTGGGGGTGGGCTGTCATTTGGCCGGGATGCTTTGTGAGAGCGGGCAAGCCCGCTCCCTACAGGCGACCGTCGTGCCAGGCTCTGTACGAACGTATTGAGACGAAGGTCAGGCAGTTTTCAACGCTGCCTGAACGAGCATCAAGGCTTTTCGTACAGAGCCTAGCGGCGCTGGGCCTGCTTATGGGCATACATGGCCGCGTCCGCATCGGCCAGCAGGGTGTCGATGGACCCATGGCGCTGCGGCTGATACTCGATCTGGCCCACGCTGAAGCGGATGTCATAGCCGCGCTGCAGCATCGCATTGCGCTCATCCAGGATTTCCTGGAGCCGCGCCATGATCGACGTGATTTCCACATGAGAAGCCCCGGTGAGCAACGCCACGAACTCATCCCCGCCCAAACGGCCGATCACGTCGCTTTCGCGAAAGGCGATGCGCAGCACGTCGGCGAAGGTCTTCAGGGCATGGTCGCCCTCGGCATGGCCGAAACGGTCGTTGACGGCCTTGAACTCGTTGAGATCGAAGAACAGCAATGTCGCCGGGCGCCCCAAGCGATCACACACACTCAAGGCATGCTGGGCCAGGGTCTTGAACCCGCGTCGGTTGGACAGCAAGGTCAGTTCGTCCATGCTCGCCATCTGCACGGCGATCAATTCCTGCTCGGCCATGCGAGCCAGGTCGCGCAGTAATTGGCGCTCCTCGCCATCGAGCTTGCGCGGCCGGGTGTCGATCAGGCACAACGTGCCCAGCTTGCTTCCATCTTCCAGCCCCAACGGTTGCCCGGCATAAAAGCGAATGCCCGGCTCACTTACGACCAGCGGATTGTCGCTGAACCGCTCATCCTGCTCCGCATCGCAGATCTCCAGGATCTGGTCCTGCAGAATCGCGTGCCCGCAGAAAGAAATCTCCCGCGGTGATTGGCTCGCATCCAGCCCGGCGTTGGACTTGAACCACTGGCGATTGGCGTCCACCAGGGACACCAGCGCAATGGGCACGTCGAACAGGCGTCGGGCCAGTCGGGTCAACCGGTCGAACCGCTCCTCGGGCGCGGTGTCGAGCAGCTTGAGCGCTTGCAGATTCTTGAGGCGGGTAGCTTCGTTGTCAGGTTTACCTGGCGCGAGCATTGGAAACTCCATTGGCGGGACTTTTCGCAGTCTGGTCCAGGAGCAGTCTAGTCCAGCCCGTCGCCCCTTCCACTGCCGACCCAGCCGAACGGTAAATCCCGCGGATATCTACGGGCCAAGCCCTGGCCCTGTACGAATAATCTTGATACCAGTGCAGGTTGCATCGAAAACCGCCTCGCAATGCGCATGTACTCCAGTACACTGCGACGCAGGCCCAACACGAGGATGCCAGCCGATGAAGCCCGCCCCCCAAGATGACGCCCCGCACTTCTGGCGTGACGCGGCGCTGCCTTTCATCGAAGCCCGGGCCATCGCCGACGGACGCAAGGTCTGTTATTCGCGTCATTCCCACGATCATTTCTCCATCGGGGCGATTACCGCCGGGTGCAGCACCTATCTTCACGAACAGTCGGCCTTGCGGGTGGAAAGCGGCACGGTGGTGCTGATGAACCCCGGCGACGTCCATGCCTGCAACCCGATCGACGATCAACCCTGGTCCTATGTGATGCTCTACGTCGATACCCAGTGGCTGAGGGACTTGCAACAGCGTATCGGCTTTGACCAAACCACGGATTTCCAGGGTTTCGCCACCACCCATAGCCGCGATGCCGAGCTGTTCGCCGCTTTGCAGGCGCTATATGGGCTGCTGGTGGATGAACGGATCGACATCCGGCACAAACAGGCCGCCGCCGAGGCGTTCTTCACCGACCTGCAACAGCGCCTCAACCCGGCGGGTCGTCCGGACCGGGGCAGCCATCCGGGCCTGATGCGGGCGGCGCAATTCATCCACGATCACTGCACCGAAGCCCTGAGACTGGAAGACATCTGCAGCGCCGCGCAGCTTTCGCCGTCCTACCTGAGCCGGGCCTTCAAGCGCCATTACGGGATGACGCCCCATGCATTCCTGGTCAATCGCCGGATCCAGTTCGCCCGCCGCCAACTGCGCGAAGGCCGGCTGATCGCCGATGTGGCGCTGGACAGCGGGTTCGCCGACCAGGCGCATTTCCAGCGAGCCTTCAAGCAGCACCTGGCGGCGACACCCGGCCAGTATCGCGGCTGACGGCCAGGCCGGTTCAAGGCAGCAGCAGGTACACCGCGCTGGCCACCAGCAGCGCCGCCATCGACCGATTGAACAGACGCATGGCGGCCGGGTTGCCCAGCCAGGCCCGCAGGAAACTGCCGGCATAGGCCCAGCAACCCACCGAAACGTAGCAGATCACCAGGTAGATGGCTGCGAACTGCCACACCAGCCGCGCTTCGCCATCGGCCACGAAGGCACCCATGCCCGCCACGCAGGCCAGCCAGGCCTTGGGATTGAGCCATTGCATCAACGCGCCATGGAACATCGAGGGCGCACGCCCCTCCTGCGCTGCGCCGAGCTCTCCATCATCCATCGCCAGCTTCCAGGCCATGAACAACAGAAATCCCACGCCCCCCAGCTGAACCACCCGCGTAAGGCCGGGCCAGCGCTGCAACACTTCGTGCAATCCCAGGCCCATCAGCACCAGCAGCAACACGAACCCCAGGGTGGCACCGGCCACATGGCGCAAGGTGGCCCGAAACCCATAACGGGCCCCGGAACTGAGGGCCACGATATTGACCGGCCCCGGCGTAATGGAAGCCACCAGGGCAAAAGCCGCCATGGAAATAATCAGATTCATCGCATACCTTCTTCATGTCTGTGGGGTGGCGACCAGGGTAAATGCCGCGTTGGGCGGGGTATTGAACAAAACTGCCCAAGTGCGACGCGGCCAGCCGCCAGCCTTGGAACAGGCCCATCACTGTTGATTTTTTACGCAAACTTTACGCCGAACCTCTACGGAGAAATCGATACTCGGCGGCTCACTCAACCGGGCGCGCGCCATGTCTTTTGCGGTACTGCGGTTCATTGGTTTCATCCTCGGCATTTTCCTGATCACCCTGGCCGCCAGCATGGTGATCCCGCTCCTGACGCTGATGTGGTATGAGCGAAACGATGACCTGTCGGCCTTCCTGTGGTCGAGCCTGATCACCTTTGTCTGCGGCATTGCCCTGGTGGCCCGTGGCCGCCCGGCCCATACGCAGATACGCCCCAGGGACATGTACCTGCTCACCACCGCCAGTTGGGTCGTTGTCTGCGCGTTCGCCGCCCTGCCCATGGTGCTCATCCAGCACATCAGCTACACCGACGCCTTTTTCGAGACGATGTCGGGCATCACGACCACTGGCTCGACCATCCTGACCGGCCTCGACAATGCGTCCCCGGGCCTGCTGGTCTGGCGTTCGATGCTGCACTGGCTCGGCGGCATCGGCTTTATCGGCATGGCCGTGGCGATCCTGCCGCTGCTGCGGGTCGGCGGCATGCGTCTGTTCCAGACCGAGTCGTCGGACTGGTCGGAAAAAGTCACGCCGCGCTCCCACGTCGCGGCGAACTACATCCTGTGGATCTACACCGGATTGACTGCCCTGGCGGCCCTGGCCTTGTGGGGAGCCGGCATGACGCCCTTCGAAGCGATCAATCATGCGATGTCGCTGATTTCCACGGGCGGGTTTTCCACCTCGGATTCTTCCCTGGCTCATTGGCCTCAACCGGCCGTCCATTGGGTCTCGGTCGTCGTGATGATGGCCGGCTCCTTGCCCTTTACCCTCTACGTGGCCACGTTGCGCGGCCACAGGCGAGCATTGCTCAAGGACCAGCAAGTCAGGGGATTCGTCGGTTTCCTGGTCATTACCTGGCTGCTGGTCGGCACCTGGCTGAGCCTGAACAGCGATCATTCGTGGTGGGATGCGGTGCGTATCGTGGCGGTCAACGTGACTTCAGTGGTCACCACCACAGGCGTTGCGCTGGGCGACTACACCCTCTGGGGCAGTTTTGCCCTGTTGCTGTTCTTCTACCTGACCTTCGTCGGCGGTTGTTCGGGCTCAACGGCCGGCGGGTTGAAGATCTTTCGCTTCCAGGTGGCCGGGGCCTTGCTGATGGGCAGCCTGAAACAGCTGATCCACCCACGGGCGGTGATCCAGAAAAAGTACAACGACCATCCCATCGACGAAGAGATCGTCCGCTCGCTGCTGACCTTCTCGTTTTTCTTCACCATCACCATCAGTGGCATCGCCCTGGGCCTGGCGCTGATCGGCCTGGACTGGACAACGGCCTTGACCGGCGCAGCCACTGCCGTGTGCAACGTGGGACCGGGACTGGGGCCGATCATCGGGCCGGTGGGCAATTTCTCGACGTTGCCGGACGCGGCCAAATGGCTCTTGACCCTGGGCATGCTGCTGGGCCGACTGGAGATCCTGACCGTCCTGGTACTGTTCACGCCCGTGTTCTGGAAGTACTGAACGCTTCGTTTGCTGCTGGGTAACCGACCAATAAAAAACCGCGACACCTCGATAGAGGCGCCGCGGCTTTTCATTGGCGATCAGCGATCGTTCTTGATCGAAGAGCTGGTCGCGTTGGTCAGGCCTTTGGTGTTGTGGGTGCCAGGGGTGGTGGCGGAGATTGCCGAGGCCTTGGTCAGGCCACGGGTGTCACGATCCTGCGCGACGCTCGAGGTCACCGAAGCGTGTGTCTTGCCGGCACGGTCGGTGCGGGTGGTACCGGTGTGATTGCCGCTCAGGCCATGGTCACGGGTACGGGTGGCCTTGCCGGCATGGTCGCTGCTCAAGCCGAAACCATGGCCGCTGGAGTCGCCGGACTTGCCATTGCCCTTGCCGCCGGCATGACCGCCGCCATTGCCGGCCCCATTGCCTCCTCCGTTGCCGCCGCCATTACCTCCCCCGTTACCGCCGCCACCGCCACCACCATTGCCGCCACCTGCGGCATAACTGGCGCCAATGGGCGACAGATCCGCTGGCAGCAAGGCCGAAGCACCCAGCATCAGGGTGCAGACCGCAACGGCGATAAGGGATTTATTATGTTTGGACATGATGTCTCCGAAAGACAAAATCAACGGTTGAGCCTTTAAGACTCAAAGGTTCATTTTTTGTTCGCGCAAATCCGACCGGCGACCGGAAATTCACTGTCGATTTTTCGGTGGAGCCGACCCGGGCGCGGATCTATGCTCAGCCCCATGAACCGACAAGACTCGCTGCTCCCACCCCACGCCGAGATGGTCCGCGCCATGCTCGAACGAGACACCGCCTACGAGGGGGTGTTCTTCACGGCCGTCAAGACCACCGGCATTTTCTGTCGCCCCGCTTGCACGGCGCGCAAGCCGAAGCCGGAGAACGTGGAATTCTTCGCCCATGCCGACGAAGCCATGTCCGCCGGCTACCGCGCCTGCCTGCGCTGCAAGCCGCTGGACGCCGCCGCCATCGCACCGGACTGGATCCAGGGCCTGCTCAAGGCCGTGGACGCCGAACCCGACCTGCGCTGGACCGACGCCCTGCTGTTGGAGCGTGGCATCGAGCCGCTGAAGCTCCGGCGCTGGTTCAAGCAGCATTTCGGCATGACCTTCCACGCCTACCTGCGCACCCGACGCCTGGGCATGGCGCTGGGAGGCATAAAGGAGGGAGCCTCCATCGACAATGCCGCGTTCGATTCAGGCTACGAGTCCCTGAGCGGATTTCGCGATGCCTTCGTCAAGTCTTTCCACATCACACCAGGTCGCGCCGCCCTCAGCGAACCGCTGCTGTTCACCCGCCTGACCACGCCATTGGGTCCCATGCTGGCCATGGCCGAACGACGCGGCCTGGTGCTGCTGGAATTTCTCGACCGCCCGGCCCTGACCCGGGAAATCGAAGAGCTGCAACAGCGCTACGGCTATACCGTCGCGCCGGGGCACAACCCGCACCTGCGGCAGATCGAAACCGAACTGGCCGACTATTTCGCCGGCAAGCTCACCACCTTCACTGTCACACTGCACATGCCCGGCAGTGCTTTCGCTGTACGGGTCTGGGCCGCGTTGCAAGACATCCCCTATGGCGAAACCCGCAGCTATGGCACCATCGCCGCCCGGCTCGGCAGCCCTGGCGCCAGCCGCGCCGTGGGCCTGGCGAACGGACAGAATCGCCTGGCCATTGTCATTCCCTGCCATCGGGTGATCGGTGCGGACGGCTCGCTGACCGGCTATGGTGGCGGGCAGCCACGCAAGGCCTTTCTGCTGCGGCTGGAACAAGCCGCGGTACAGGTCTCGTTGCCCCTGGCCTTCTGATCAGCCCGAACAGTGAACAGCCGATGCCCGTGCCCTACCACGAAGCCAGCGCCTTTCTGGCAAACCTCGACGAAGACTGGCGACAGCACGTCGAAACGGTGGGCCCCTGCCTGCTGCAACCCAAGCCGGCTCGCGATCCTTACGAGGCGCTGATGCGAGCCATCGCCTACCAGCAGCTGCACGCCAAGGCCGGCGATGCCATTCTCGGCCGGTTGCTGGCCCTGTTTCCGACGCAGGCCTTCCCTCGTCCCGAACAGATCCTGGCCACCGACTTCGAACGGCTGCGGGCCTGCGGTTTTTCCGCCGGCAAGATCGCCACCCTCCAGGGCATCGCCCAAGCGGCGCTGGACGGCGTGGTACCGGATTACCCGACGGCATTGGCCATGGACGATGAAAACCTGATCGAGCGCCTGGTCACGCTGCGCGGCGTCGGCCGCTGGACCGTGGAGATGCTGCTGATCTACAGCCTGGAGCGGCCGGACATCCTGCCAGCCGACGACTTTGGCGTTCGCGAGGGGTATCGGCGGATGAAAGGACTGGAGCGACAACCCGGTCGTCGGCAGATGATCGACATCGGCCTGGCCTGGAGCCCGTATCGGACCGTGGCGGCATGGTACTTGTGGCGAGTGCCCGGCCGCGGGAGCGCCTGATGCTTTTTCCCACCCCGTCCGCTCACGCCCGGGACTGCCGGCCACTGCAAAGGGAGGCCTGCTGGCGAAAGCGTTCGAACGTCCAGCCTCGATCGGCTGTCAAAAACCCCGACGTCTCAAGCCAGCCGACGGAGGTCCCCATGCAGCTCGAAGGTTCCTGCCACTGCGGCGCGGTGTCATTCAGCCTGACCTGCGCCCACCCCTACCCTTACCAGCGCTGCTATTGCTCGATCTGCCGCAAGACCCAGGGCGGCGGTGGCTTTGCCATCAACCTGGGCGGCGACGCGCAAAGTCTCAAGGTGCGTGGCCGCCAGCACATCACGATCTACCATGCACGACTCAAGGAAGAAGGCGACAAGCGCGCCCACCGCAGCAGTGCCGAACGGCATTTCTGCTCCCTGTGCGGCTCGGGGCTGTGGTTGTTCAGCCCCGAATGGCCGGAACTGATCCATCCCTTCGCCTCGGCCATCGACACCCCGCTGCCGGTCCCGCCGGAGCACACTCATCTGATGCTGGGGTCCAGGGCGCCTTGGGTGGAAGTCGAAGCGCATCCGGGCGACCAGCGGTTCGATGTCTACCCCGAGGAATCGATTGCCCAGTGGCATGAACGCCTGGGCCTGACCGATGGCTGATGGTGTGCAGGGGCTGCGTCTATAGCGTCGGCACACCACTGTGGAAGCGCAATTCCACGTCCGGCGATTCGATCAGTTCCCGCTCCGCCTCACGCACCCTGTCGATCACCCGGGCAACGTCATCGGCATCACCGTACTGGTAGGCCAGCTTCAGGTAGCCCTGGAAATGCCGGGCCTCGCTTTTCAGCAGGCCGAAATAGAACTTGCCCAGTTCCTCGTCCAGATGCGGAACCAGGGCCTCGAAACGCTCGCAGCTGCGGGCTTCGATGAAGGCACCGACCACCAGGGTGTCCACCAGCTTGACCGGCTCGTGGCTGCGCACCACCTTGCGCAGCCCCGAGGCATAGCGCCCGGCGGAGAGCTGGCGCAGGCCGACCTTGCGCTTCTTCATCAGGCGCATGACCTGCTCGTGGTGCACCAACTCTTCCCGGGCCAGGCGCGACATCATGTTGATCAGGTCGACATGGGAATGGTACTTGGCGATCAGGCTCAGGGCGGTACTGGCGGCCTTGAACTCACAATTCTTGTGATCGATCAGCAAGGTTTCCTGATCCGCCAGCGCGGCCTGGACCCAGGCATCGGGCGTGCGGCAGCCGAGGAATTCATGAATGTCGGGAAGGGTCATGGGGCTCACGGAAAAAAGGTAGACCAGCAAAGGGCGCCGATTATACCGGCCTGCTCCCAGACCACCAGCCATTGCCGTTGATATGCATCAAGTCCACGACTGACCGGCAACAACTATAGTTGAGCAACACCCTGCCTTTTCATTGCTGGAGACGCCGATCATGCAAGCCATTCGCAGCATTCTGGTGGTCATCGACCCCGAACACTCGGAAAGCCTGGCGCTCAAGCGCGCCAAGCTGATCGCCGGAGTGACCCAGGCCCACCTGCATCTGCTGGTCTGCGATAAAAAGCATGACCACGGCGGCATGCTCAGCGTGCTCAAGGCCGGCCTGGCAGCCGATGGCTACAGCGTCACCACGGAACAGGCCTGGAACGAGAGCCTTCACGAGACCATCATCGATGTGCAACAGGCCGAAGGTTGCGGCCTGGTCATCAAGCAGCACTTTGCCGACAGCCCGCTGAAAAAAGCCCTGCTCACCCCGGCGGACTGGAAACTGCTGCGCCACTGCCCGACCCCGGTACTGCTGGTGAAAACCGCAGGTTCCTGGAAGGACAGAGTGATCCTGGCCGCCGTCGACGTGGGCAATGCCGACGAGGAACATCGGCACCTGCACAACACCATCATCGATCATGGCTATGACATTGCACTCCTGGCCAAGGCGCACCTTCACGTGATCAGCGCCCATCCCACCCCGATGCTGTCGTCCGCCGACCCGACGTTCCAGCTCAAGGAAACCATCGAAGCCCGTTATCGCGAACAATGCCGGGCATTCCAGGCCGAATTCGATATCGACGATCAGCACCTGCACATCGAAGAGGGCCCGGCGGACGTCCTGATCCCTTACATGGCACGCCGGCTCGAAGCTGCCGTGACGGTGATCGGCACCGTGGCGCGCTCGGGATTGTCAGGGGTCCTGATCGGCAACACCGCCGAAGCGGTGCTCGACACGCTGGAAAGCGATGTGCTGGTGCTCAAGCCCCAGGAGGTGGAGGATCACCTGGTGGAGCTGGCGGTCAAGGAATGAATAGCTGTGGTGAGGGGATTTATCCCCTCGCCACAGCTCCCTGGCCAAATGCTTTTTTTCACAAATGGGGGATCAACCGCCCATTGCATCCTTGAGGAAACCCGGCGCGATGTAGCGCTGGTAGTGGGCTTCGGACAGCAGGAAGAATTCCCGATCGATGGCATCGCGCAAGTCGGGCAGTTCCCAGTCGCGAAACTCCGGCAACAGCACCATGCCGTAGGCTTCCAGGTTGTTGATCACCCGCGCGCCCCGGGCGATCAGTTGATAAGCCCAGCAGTACTCCGACTGCTGCGGCACGAAGCGGATCTGCCGTGTCACCAGTTGCTGGCGCAGCAGCTCGGGGTCGAAGACCTCCAGCTTGGCCACCATCACCTGCACCAGCAGCTTTTCCAACCGCAGCCACACCGCCCGTTTCTCATCCTCGTTATAGCCGTTCCAGTGGATCACTTCATGGTGGAACCGCTTGCAGCCACGGCACACCAGGTCACCGTAGACAGTGGAGCAGAGGCCGACGCAGGGGGTCTTGATGAGCTGGTTGGGCATAGGACACGCACACGCAAAAGCAGGACAGGCCGGCATGTTAGCCCTTTGTCTAAGATTGATCACCCCTTCAAACTTGCTGGCCCAACTTACCTTTAATCTTTTTTTCCCGTAGAATCAGCCAGCCTTTTAAGGCGCCAAATGTCCGTTAGAAGCTGTTTTCAAAGCGTCACGAGCACAGTCGTTCCTTCAGAACGGTGTTGGCGAAGGGTCTTTCCAGCGGGGAAAGCCCGACGCCAACCCTCATCAGCTCCCCGTTCTGCAGGCGTAAAACTTTGAAAGCAGCTTCTGTGAGGAACCCCGGTAACGCTGGCGTGGTGGCTCAAAAAGCCTCCGACGCGCATGCGTACCGCGGGCTCCTGGATGAGCGTCCCGGACACCCATTTGGGACCACTGATGAGGGTAATACTGTGCTTGAAGCCTACCGCAAACATATCGAAGAGCGCGCAGCACTGGGTATCGTTCCCCAGCCGCTTAACGCCGAACAAACCGCAGGCCTGGTCGAGCTGCTGAAGAATCCCCCGGCTGGCGAAGAAGCTTTCCTCGTTGACCTGATCACCAATCGCGTTCCACCAGGAGTCGACGAAGCCGCCTACGTCAAGGCCGGCTTCCTGTCCGCCCTGGCCAAGGGCCAGGCCCAATCCCCCCTGCTGGACAAGAAACGTGCCGTCGAACTGCTCGGCACCATGCAGGGTGGCTACAACATCGTGACCCTGGTAGAGCTGCTGGACGACGCCGAACTGGCCCCGGTAGCCGCCGAAGAGCTCAAGCACACCCTGCTGATGTTCGACGCCTTCCACGACGTGGCTGAAAAAGCCCGCAATGGCAACGTCCACGCCAAGGCCGTCCTGCAATCCTGGGCCGACGGCGAGTGGTTCAAGAAGCGTCCCGTACTGGCCGACAAGATCAGCCTGCGGGTCTTCAAGGTCACCGGCGAGACCAACACCGACGACCTGTCCCCTGCCCCTGATGCCTGGTCCCGCCCGGACATCCCGCTGCACGCCCTGGCCATGCTGAAAATGGCCCGCGACGGCATCGTGCCCGACGAGCAAGGCAAGACCGGCCCGATGAAGCAGATCGAGGAAATGCGCAACGGCGGCTTCCCGATCGCCTACGTTGGCGACGTGGTCGGTACCGGTTCGTCGCGTAAGTCGGCGACCAACTCGGTCCTGTGGTTCTTCGGCGACGATATCCCGTACGTGCCGAACAAGCGTGCCGGCGGTTTCTGCTTCGGCAGCAAGATCGCCCCGATCTTCTACAACACCATGGAAGACGCCGGCGCCCTGCCGATCGAATTCGACGTGTCCAACATGAACATGGGCGACGTGATCGACCTGTACCCTCATGCTGGCAAGGTCTGCAAGCACGGCACCGATGAAGTCCTGACCACCTTCGAAATGAAGACTCCGGTCCTGCTGGACGAAGTCCGCGCCGGTGGCCGCATCCCGCTGATCATCGGCCGCGGCCTGACCGAGAAGGCCCGCGCCGAACTCGGCCTGCCACCTTCGGACCTGTTCAAGAAGCCTGAAGCACCGGCCGAAAGCACCAAGGGCTACACCCTGGCGCAGAAAATGGTCGGCAAGGCCTGCGGCGTGAAGGGCGTTCGCCCTGGCACCTACTGCGAGCCGAAGATGACCACCGTCGGTTCCCAGGACACCACTGGCCCGATGACCCGTGACGAGCTCAAAGACCTGGCTTGCCTGGGCTTTTCCGCCGACCTGGTCATGCAGTCGTTCTGCCACACCGCGGCCTATCCAAAGCCGATCGACGTCACCACCCACCACACCCTGCCTGACTTCATCATGACCCGTGGCGGCGTGTCCCTGCGTCCAGGCGACGGCATCATCCACAGCTGGCTGAACCGCATGCTGCTGCCGGACACCGTCGGCACCGGTGGCGACTCCCACACCCGCTTCCCGATCGGCATCTCCTTCCCGGCCGGTTCCGGCCTGGTAGCCTTCGCTGCCGCCACCGGCGTCATGCCGCTGGACATGCCGGAGTCGATCCTGGTTCGCTTCAAGGGCAAGCTGCAGCCAGGCGTCACCCTGCGTGACCTGGTTCATGCCATCCCTTACTACGCGATCCAGAAAGGCCTGCTGACCGTCGAGAAGAAAGGCAAGAAGAACGCCTTCTCCGGCCGTATCCTGGAGATCGAAGGCCTGGAAACCCTGACCGTCGAGCAAGCCTTCGAACTGTCCGACGCTTCGGCAGAACGTTCGGCAGCCGGTTGCACCATCAAGCTGTCCAAGGAATCCATCGCCGAATACCTGAAGTCGAACATCACCCTGCTGCGCTGGATGATCGGCGAAGGCTACGGCGATGCCCGCACCCTGGAGCGTCGTGCCCAGGCGATGGAAGCCTGGCTGGCCAACCCGGAACTGCTGGAAGCCGACAAGGACGCCGAGTACGCCGAAGTCATCGAGATCGACCTGGCCGAGATCAAGGAGCCTGTGCTCTGCGCGCCGAACGACCCGGACGACGCCCGCCTGCTCTCCAGCGTCGCTGGCGAGAAGATCGACGAAGTCTTCATCGGTTCGTGCATGACCAACATCGGCCACTTCCGCGCGGCCGGCAAGCTGCTGGATCAGGTCAAGGGCCAGCTGCCGACCCGTCTGTGGCTGTCGCCGCCGACCAAGATGGACGCTCACCAGCTCACCGAGGAAGGCTACTACGGCATCTACGGCAAGGCCGGTGCACGCATGGAAATGCCAGGCTGCTCGCTGTGCATGGGTAACCAGGCACGCGTCGAGCCGAACTCCACCGTGGTGTCCACCTCGACCCGTAACTTCCCGAACCGTCTGGGTGACGGCGCGAATGTCTACCTGGCTTCGGCCGAGCTGGCATCCGTGGCATCCATCCTGGGTCGCCTGCCGACCGTCGAGGAGTACATGGAATACGCCGGCAAGATCGACAGCATGGCGGCGGACGTATACCGCTACCTGAGCTTCGACCAGATCGCCGAGTTCCGTGAAGCGGCTGCAAACGCCAACATCCCGGTCGTTCAAGCCTAAGGCTTCAACGCTCGACTAAAACGCCGCCCTTCTTGCGAGGGGCGGCGTTTTTTTATGCCTGTAATTTCGATGCAACCTGAACTGACGCCATCGCGAGCAGGCTCGCTCCCACGGGGAATCCAGTCAGGATGTCAGGGAATAGACCAGCGCGGTAATTGCCACGACCCCTACCAGCGTCACGAACACATTGGACGCCTGGCCGCGGTAACGGGCCATGGCCGGGACCTTTTGGATGGCGTACATCGGCATCAGGAACAGGATCGCCGCAATTACCGGGCCGCCCAGGGTTTCGATCATGCCCAGGATGCTCGGGTTGAGCGTGGCGACGATCCAGCACACCACCAGCATGAACATCGCCGTCAGGCGATCCAGGGTCTTGGGCGCCGGACGGCGGCCGCTCTTGACGATCAGGCCCTTGAGCCCCTCGCTGGCACCGATGTAATGCCCCAGGAACGATTTGGAAATCGCCACGAACGCGATCAACGGCGCGGCGAAGGCAATGGTCCGATTGCTGAAGTGATTGGCCAGGTACGACAGGATCGACAGATTCTGCGCCTTGGCTTCGGCCAGTTGCGCCGGCGACAGGGTCAGCACGCAACTGAATACAAAGAACAGCACCATCACCACCATCAGCACATGGGCGCGAGACAGGATCTGCGAGCTGCGCGCCTGGGCGTTCACACCGTAGCGACGCTTCTGGTCCACCGCAAACGCCGAGATGATCGGCGAGTGGTTGAACGAGAACACCATCACCGGGATCGCCAGCCACAGCGTGTGCAGCAAAGCCGACGGCTCGGGCAACGTGGACGCCGTGGTCAGGATGCCACCGTTCCAGTGGGGGATCAGGAACACTGCCAAAAACAGCAACGCAACGATGAAGGGATAGACCATCAGGCTCATGGCCTTGACGATGGCCTGCTCGCCACACCGCACCACCGCCAGCAGGCCCAGGATCAACACCAGGGACAACACCGCCCGCGGCGGCGGCTGGATGTGCAGCTGGTGCTCCAGGAAACTGCCCACCGTATTGGTCAGCGCCACACTGTAGATCAGCAGGATCGGGAAGATCGCAAAGAAGTACAGCAAGGTGATCAGCGCGCCCGCCTTGATCCCGAAGTGCTCTTCCACCACCTCGGTGATATCCGCGCCGTCTCGACCGGACAACACGAAACGGGTCAGGCCCCGGTGCGCATAGAACGTCATGGGGAACGCCAGCAATGCCAGGATCAGCAGTGGCCAGAAACCGCCCAGTCCGGCATTGATGGGGAGGAACAGAGTGCCTGCTCCGATGGCGGTGCCAAACAGGCCCAGCATCCAGGTGGTGTCGTGGCGACTCCATTGACTGAGGGTGGCTGGGGCTGTCGCTTCAAAGCGCTCTTCGACGCTATTGGCCTGATCATTCATCCGGTCGGATCTCCGCTGTCCGGTCACGTGCACCCGGCCAGGACGAGTCGGAAAAGCCCGACAGGCAGCGCCCTGGCCGAAACAGGGGCGCGATTGTCCGGGATTAGCGAGCAGAAGCAAAGACTTAGCTGAGGAGCGGTGGTGCGGATCAGCACATGGGTTGTGGGTAATGCCCGTGAGCAGGCTGGCGGCCCTATCGCCGCATTGCGCCAGCTCCTACACTCAGGACAGATTGAAACGATTCCAGAGCACCATGAGCCATACTGCACAAAACCCCGTCGCCGCAGGCTCGCCCACACTTTTTTCTCAGTCCGATTGCCCACAGGAGCACAGCATGCCCGCAACCGTCCTGGTACTGGTTGAAACCGTCAATGAATACCTGCCGATTCTCGAGCGCCAGGGCTATCACCTGGAACTGGCGCCGACGCCTGCCGAACGCAGGGCGGCGATCTTCGAGCATGGCGAGCGGTTCAACGCGGTGCTGACGCGCGGTCCCCTGGGCCTGACGGCGCAGGAGATTGCCGCACTGCCCAACCTGCAGATCATTTGCGTGATCGGCGCCGGCTACGAGCAGGTGGACCTGCAGGCCGCCCGGGAGCGCGGCATCGTGGTAACCAATGGTGCCGGGGTCAACGCTTCATCGGTGGCCGACCATGCCATGGCGCTGCTGCTGGCGCTGGTGCGCGATATTCCTCGCGCCGACGCCTGCGTGCGCCGGGGCGAATGGGCGAAGGTCATGCGCCCCTCCCTGGCCGGCAAACGGCTGGGGGTGCTGGGCCTCGGCGCGGTAGGGATGGCGATCGCCAAGCGGGGCGCCCTCGGTTTCGACATGAGCGTCAGCTACCACAGCCGCCGGGTGCGCAACGACGTGCCCTACGCCTACTGCGCCACGCCTACGGAACTGGCCAGGGTTTCGGATTTCCTGGTGGTCGCCACACCCGGTGGCCTCGACACCCGGCAGTTGATCAACAAACAGGCCCTCGATGCCCTGGGGCCCAACGGTTTCCTGGTGAACATCGCCCGGGCCAGCGTGGTCTCGACCGCCGACCTGATCAGCGCCCTGGAACATCGACGCATCGCCGGAGCGGCCCTGGACGTGTTCGACCACGAGCCTGAAGTGCCCGACGCCTTGAAGCACCTGCCCAACGTCGTCCTGACGCCCCATGTCGCCGGCCTTTCACCGGAGGCGACCCGGGGCACCGTGGAACTGGTGGGCCAGAACCTGAACGCATTCTTCGCCGGCAAGCCGGTACTGACGCCGGTGCCGTTGCCCGAGCCGCTACCTTAGAGTACTCCCAGCAGGGTCCACACCCGCCGGGACTCGGCATCGGCGCTGATCAATTCCCCCAACAGCTCGCTCAGCGGCTTGTTGCCCCATTCCACGCCGCGCCGGATCAGGTATGGCACCGGGCTGTGGGGCTCGGTACGCGCCAGGTAGGCAGCGATGACCAGCAATTGTCGATAGGCTTCCTCGCGGCTGGCCGGTTCCTGGAAAGCCTGGAGCACAGGGCTTTGCGCATCGGACGTCGACGGCGCAAGCGTCGGCGGCGCCTGCACCGGTACCGTGGAGGGTTGTTGTGGATGCATCGCAATGAACTCCTCTACCAGTGCCAGCAGGGCCTGGATCACGTCCTGCAAGGATTTGTAGCCCGGCGCCAGTGAGCCCAGGTAAGTATCGCTCCAGGCTTCGAGCCGCTGCAGGTGTTGCAGGCTCAACATCAGGGTGCCCTGGCGATGCAACCAGAACGACAACGGCGTGCTGCGAATCAACTCACTGAGTTTCTTCTGGTCGCTGCGGGCGGCTTCCGCCGATGCCTTGGCGTTCTTGCTGTCGTTGACCTGCACTTGCTGGCGCTGCAGGCGTTGCCAGTCATCCAGGCAGAAGCGGTCGAAGGACGGGTCCCGGCCATCGAACAAGGCCACCCGGGTCAACAGCACCTCGCCATAACGACGAGCCAACCACTCCAGCGGAATCACCCGCCATGACTGGTCGCCCTCATCGGCCATGGGGTGCAGTTGCTCGGGATACCGCTCGCACAGGCCCGCCACCAGGGCCAGGCTGCCCGGCAGGCCGTCCAGCCCGCTCAGGTGCAGCCAGGCCTCCCCCAGCCAGGCGCTGATCATCAAGTCCTTGCTGCGCTCGAGCAGCAGCGCCGTGGCGAGTCTTTCCAGCTCCGGCCAGTGGGCGCGCTTGACCGAGGCTTGCCAGACGCCAGTGGGCAGGCTGGTGTCGTCCTCACGGCGCAACTCCCGCAGTTGGTCGTATTCCGCTTCGTAGCGCAGGTCCTGGCCGCAAGGCGATTCGGCGCCAATGGGCTCGAGCAAGCGAGCGATCAGATCAGGCAGAGGGGATATCGGTACGCTCACAGGCCCTCCTCACGGGTGGCGACGGCGGGGCTCGACGAGGTCGCCATGAAAGGTGAACGGGGTGCCCGGGTCGGCGGTGGCACAATCGACAGGGGCAGCTTCGACCCCTGGCTCATCAACGACAGGCGCAGGAACATCAGGGTCTGCTGTGTGGTGCGGGCCTGGGTCTGGAGCTGGGCGGTCACCGGCAACTGCAGGGTCAGCGGGAAATCGGTGTAATCGACGTTCGGCTGGCGCTGGGCCGACACCTGCGCACGCATCAGGCGCAGCAACGACCACGGCCCCTGGTATTCCCAACCGGCTTCCAGGTCGCGTACCACCAGGTTGGGCTGCAACGGGTCATTGGCCGGCCGCTGGTAACCGTTGCGGGCCCAGCGCAGGGTCAGCCGCACGGGTTGCCCGACCATCCAGCGCAGGTTCTGCTGGGGTTCGCCGGGGTAGCCGATCTGCTGGTTGCCAGTGTTCAGCCCCCAGGCGATCACCTGGTCGGCACCGCGCTCTTCGTCGCGATCGGTGCGCCAGCGTACATCCATCTCCACACCGAGGATCCCGCTCTTGTCCCGCACGAACAGCGGTCCCAACCAGGTCCCGGCCTGTTTCAGCCGGTTGAGGAAATCCTCCGCGGCCAGCCGCTCCGGCGTCTGGCTCAGCGCCAACCCGGCCTGGGCCAGGGGCAGGCGCGTGTCGATCAGCTCCAGCAAACGCTGCACCCGCGCCGGATCGGCGTCACTGGCCCGCGCATCCTGGGAAAACGGAAAACGCCCGGCCAGGTACTGGTTGAAGTAATCGGCCACATCGTTCCAGGCGGCCGCCGCCTGGCTTTGCTGCAGATACAGGCAGCGCTGCAGGGCGCTCTGCTGCAACGCCACGGCACGCCGGGCCAGGTCGCCGCGCCCGCCGGACAGTTGGGTGGTCTGCAGGATCTGCCCGCAGGACGCCGTATCCATTTCGATGAAATCCCGGCTCACCAATTGCGTCAGTTGCGCCGCCGAACTGGCCGGATTCTGGTTCTTGTATTTGAGCAACTCGTCGTTCATCGCCATGAAGCGCGACACCTGGTCATGCTCCGAGGCCGACAGGTTGTCCTGCTGGACAATCAGCCATTCCAGGGCCGGCATGCGTTGCTCGGCAATCTGCAGCATGGCGTCGAACTGCTGGTTCAGGCTCAGCTTCAGCCCTTGCGGATCGCTGGCACCATACAGCTGCAGGCCGAAGTTCTTCGAGCCGTCCCAGCGCTGGATATCGGCCCGCTGGCTGAACAGCGGCTGGGCATCGATTTCCTGCAGGCCGCTGTTGATCTGGGCCAATGCACGGCGATTGAGCAGGCGCTGGAAACGCACCGCCAGGTCGCCACGATTGACGTCCATGAAGGCTTTCTGCAGTGCGACGGCCTGGGAAGCCTGCACATTGAAGCCCATGCCCGGCCATTGCTCGTCGCTCTCATCCAGGCTCAGCCACATGGCCCGCGCCGCCGCGCCTTCGGCGGCCTGGATCAGCGCGTCGCGGTACGCCGGCGGAATGCGTGGCAGCTCGTCATTGGCGTAGCTCTTGTAGCTGGCGAAGTAGTTCAGGGCCACGCTGAAGTCGTCGCTGCCGCTGCCCATGCCATCGGCGGTGCCGACGGACGGGGCCTTCTGCAAGGCCAGGGCGACGAAGTCACGCTTGAACAGGGCCTGCACCGCGTCGTCCAGGGCCGTGACATGTTCTTGCAGCACCAGCAGGCCGCTGCCCTGCTGGACCAGCAGGTTGTCCCGGGACCCGCTCTGCACGATCCACTGGTCGCGAAAGCTCTGCTGCAACTTCGCCGCCTGGCTTTGCAGATCCTGTTCCAACTGCGGCCCAAGCAGCGCGCTGTGGCTGACCTTGTCCATCAACTGGCTGTAGCCGGGCACCAGGTCCTGGCCCTTGCCCCGGCTCCAGGCCGCATTGGTCAGGCTGACCAGGGTCTGCAGGTCATCGATCAGCGCCATCAGGTCTTCCAGCTCGCTCAACGAGTTGCCACCGCCCGCCTCCAGCCGTTGCAGGTGCAGCTTGAGGTAACCGGCCTGGCGCACGAAGTTGTCGGCGAGAAAATAATGATCGAGCCAGCGTTGCATCAGGCCGGTGAAATTGTCGGAGACCACCGGGCGCGCGGCGTTCAGGTCCAGGCCCTTGAGGTCGGAGTTCTGTGCATCGAACAGCACCCGGTTGTAGAACCGCGCCCGGCCCAGGGTGCCAGGGTTGAGGTTCAACGACAGGGCGTTGTTGCTCAGTTGCACCAACTCGTCCAGCGGCGCTTTGGGGTTACTGATGACCTGGTTGAACAACTGGTTGTGCTGTTCGAGGCGGACCGCGCGCTCCACCAGGTCCCTGGCCTTCACATAGCTCTGCCACTGGGCCGGGTCATCGCTCTGCACGTTGCCGCGACGCTCGGTGTTGCGGATGGACTTGAGTTTCTCCAGGTCCGATACCAGCAGGTCACGCAACGGCAGGATCCAGTGGTGCCGCGCGGTCTGGCGCAGACCCTGTTCCAGTTGCATGTCCACGGAGGAAAACCACGAGGTGGGAAAGACCACCGAGACGAAGCGCCAGCGCGGGGCTGTTTCCAGCACGTTCCAGTAGTTCAGTACATTGAACCGGGTCGGCTCCAGTTGCGGTTCGTCAGGATCGACCACCATGTGGTTCTTATGGGCGCGCAGCACCAACTGCGACAAGCCCTCGGCTTGCTCCACCGAATCGTGCCAGACCCAGAGCATGCCCCCCAACCAGACCAGCCCGACCACCAGCGCGACCGCGCCGGCCAGCCGATGCCAGCGCTGGCGCAAGCGCAGCAGCCGCGGCACCGGCTGGGCCAGGCCGCGCTCAGCCACCAGCCGGCGGGTCCACAGCTGCCGGGCGAACACCGTTTGCCGCAAGACTTTGTCGTCGGCAGGAAAGCCGTCCCCGATGGCAGCCGGTGCCTGGCTGGCGGTGAAATACACGCCGCGAAAGCGTGGGGCTTCACCCTGGACATTGCCCTGGAACACCGGCTCCAACAGCACCTGCAAGGCCCGGCGCAAGCCTTCGAAGCGCTCCGGCAGAGCATACAGGTCGCCACTCAACTGCCCCGACAGGGCGCCGATTTCAATGATCGACTGCGACAACGCGGCATGGACCTGATCCAGGGCCTGGTCGCTCCAGTGCGACTGCCACGCCGCCTCCGGCGAGTACGGCGAGGACCAGCCCACTATCGATTCACGGGCGTCGCCCGGCAGCGCGCTGACCAATTCCTGGAAGCCGGGCATTTCTTCCATGCCGGTGATCACCACATACACCGGAAGGCTCAGGCCGAAGCGCTGCAACAGGTCGATGAAACCTCGCCGGACCTTGAGGCTCAGCTCGGTGGTGTGCTCGATATCGTCGAGCTTGTCGAACGGCACCGTCCAGATCACCGCGTCCAGCGGGCGCCGACTGCGCAAGCGCAGGATCAGTCCCAGCAAACGCCACCAGTTGCCCCGTTGCCGGTTCATGCCTTCGTCGGGCAGGAACAGCGCCTGGGGCACCACCAGCACCGCGCCTTCGGCATCCGACCACCAACGCCCGAACCACGCCACCCTGTCCGTCGGTTGCAAGCGCCACTGGCTGCACAACCGGGCTGCATCGGTTTCGTTGCCCAGCATCATCAGCCAGGGCATCTGGTAGCGGTCGCGGGTGCCTTGCTCCTGCTCCATGTGGCGCACCGAGCCATAGAAGCTGCGGATGGCGGCTCCGCCCTGGGTCCGCAGCCACCAGACCAGCGCCGCGACCAGCACCACCAGGACAATGGTCAGCAACACCAGCGCGACGATGCTCAGGGGGCTCATGAATCCTGCTCCTGGACCACCGACTCGTTCAGTTGCAGCACCGGTTCGAGCTCCGAACGGATGTCACGCCAGAACACCTGCCCCAGCCCGGTCAGCAGCAGGACCATCGCCAGGATCGCCAGCCCCAGGCGAAAGCCGTCCGGCAACGATGTCTGCGCCGGCATGCGCATCGGTGGCGCCGCCGCGGACATCGCCAGGCGTTCGCTGACCTCCTCGTAGTCCGCATCGTACTGCCAGGCAAACGCGAAGAGTGCCAGGCGCCATTTTTCATGCTGGACCTGACCGGGTTCGCCACGCAGGCGCCCCTGGAAACCGAGGATCAGGCATTGCAGGTAGACATTCGCCAGGTCCCGGGTACCGGGCATCTGCTCGTCCAGCAGCTTCTTGATGGCCGAAGGCAAACGCTCGCCGGCCTGGCGGCTGGAATACATGCGCGATTCCAACGGATGCTGTTGCCAGGCGAGCTGCCCCGGCCAGGGGCTGAACAGCAGGGTTTCGTCCACCAGTGCGACGAAGGCATAGACCAGCGCCTTGACCTGCTCGGTGGCGGAGTCACCGACGCTGGCGAAGGCCGTCCGCCACAGGCGCTGGGCACTGCGTCCGGAAAACTCCACCACACGACTGACCAGGGCCGCGGAGTCGCTGTCCTTGGGCAGGTCCTGCCATTGCTGGGACCATTTCAGCCAGGCCTGCCGGAAAGCGCTGCTCAGCGGCGCCTCATGCAGACTCCGAACCGCCCCGCCACTTCCGTCAGGCATACCACTCCCCTTCTGCGATCAGGCACTTTCACCGACTTGCGCCACGAACAGCACCACTTGCCACGGGCTGCTGACCTGGGCCGATGCCGGGGCGACGATGTGCAACGGCAACTGCCCGTCGAACCGTTGGCCGCCGGCGTTCACCACAAACAACCGGGTATCGTCGCCCACGCTGTAGGCCACCTGTTCGTTGCGACTCATGGCCTGGTGAGGCAGACCGCTCATGCGCTGGCGGCTCAGCAATGGAATATGCGGTGCGGATGCGATGATCGCCCCGCGCAACCAGTCGGCCGCGGCCTGCTCGCTGGCACCGTTGGGCATGCGCAGGCCGATGACCAGGCGCTGGCTCGGCTGGTCGTCGGGCAACTGAATGGAAAAGACCTGGTCGTTGCGTTCGAAAGCCAGGCTGCGATAGCCGGCACGGACCCGTTCCAGGGTGTCTTCCAGCCAGTCGAGCAAGGGTTCGTAGCCGCGTTGCAGTTCGACGAAATCCAGCGGGGCGAAAGCCGGAACACCGGCCAGCGGATCGAGGGCCGACCAGGCACCGGCCAATCCCAGCAACAAGCCGTGCATCGCCTGGGGCGTCGTCACGCGGGTGTTCAACGCGCCTTCCACTTCCGGCAAGCGCGCCCACAACGCCGTCATCTGCCGGCGGATTTCCGCCGCGTCGTCCTGGTTACCGGCAGCCTGGGCCTGACGCAACCGGCCGGCGAGAAACATGCATTTCTCCCGCGCCCGGGCGCACAGCCCGGCGACCCGCCGCCCCAGCATCGACTCGGGCAACAGCACGGGCGTGGGTGGGGTGTAGGGCACGCGCAGGAACCCGCCGCCTTCCTTGCGGATACGCAACAACGGCAGGCAGATCGAATCGGCCTTGCTCAGCTGCGTGCACAACCGCGGGTTCGGCCGCCAGACGGTGATGGATTCCGGGAACTCGCCACTGGTGAGGTCCGGCAGCGCATCGCCGACCACCGATTGCAGGCGTCCCTTGAGAGGCAGCAATTGCCCGGCGCGCCAGAGCGGACTGATGGCCAGGTACACGGTCACCGTGGCGTCGTCGGTCTTGTTGACCGCCTCGGTGATATCCAGCTCCAGGGTCGGGCCGACACCGGCCTGCAGGTTGACGGGCAACCCGTCCGGCAAGGTGCCTTGCAACTGCAGCAGCCGCACCTGGCCGGCGGCGAGGGCCGAAGGGTCGACTTCCAGTTGGCTGACACCCCAGAACCAGGGGTTGCAGGCAGTGGCGACATGCGCGGCCAGGGCCTCGGCGCGCAACCCTTGCAATTGGAAATGCTGGGGCAGCAACTGCATGCCCTCGTGCCAGCACACCGCGTCAGGTAACAGACTCATACGACTCCCTTCGACATCCCAGTGTCGCCGCGCCAGGCGGCCCGCGGTCATTCAAGGCTGACTGGCATCGACCTTCCCATCGTTCACGAGGGTCATCTCCCGGCTGTCGAACCTGAGCCAGGCCTCGCGCTGATCGTCCAGCCGGAGCCGGTGGGCTCCGGGAGTGTTATAGCTGGCGAAGACCAAAAGTCCAGCGGCCCGGCGGCCCTCCAGCGGGAACGGCTGGCGGTCGATGAACTGGCCGGGGACCAGCTCCAGCCCCCACACCGACATCAGCTGACGATAGTCGCGCTGGAACTGCTCGCGCTCGGCGAACCACTGCCTGGCGGTGATCCCCGACAGCTGCTTGAGCAGGTCCGGGTCGTTCACGGCAATGAAATCCACGGCGATCGGCGTGTCGTCATTGGCCCGGGGCGCGACGTCCAGAGTGAGGCTGTCCAGGTCGACGCTGGGGGCAAAGAGCGAGCAACCGGTGAGGGCCAGGCTCAAGAAAAATCCGAAAAAAAACTCACGCAAAATGAATCTTCCTTCTCACAGCGGTCAAAAATTGTTTTTGCTTGCATTTTTATAGACCTGTTCTAGCGTCTTGGATAGTTCGGCCAGCACGGTCGAATGCGCCAGGTTCGTCAAGGGAATGACAGGTCTACTGCCCCCCATTTGCAACCTGTGGATCAGCAAGGGAATGCGATGAGCGGGCCTCCCGATGCATTGCTTCCACTCATGCATCGGAGTCGGCCGCCATGGCAGAAAGTACCCAGCACAAGCTCGACAGAGTCCGCCCTCCCCGCGTCCAGATCACCTATGACGTGGAAATCGGCAATGCCATCGAAAAGAAAGAGTTGCCACTGGTCGTCGGCATCCTGGCCGACCTTTCGGGCAAGCCGCTGGAGCCGCTGCCCAAGCTCAACGAACGGCGCTTCACCGAAATCGATCGCGACAACTTCAACGAGGTGCTCGCCTCCATCGGCCCCCGCGCCACGCTCCAGGTGAACAACACCCTGAGCGGCGACGACAGCAAGCTGAACATCGAACTCAAGTTCCGCCACATCGACGATTTCGACCCGGTCAAGGTCGTGGAGCAGATCACGCCTCTGCGCCGGCTGTTCGAAGCCCGCCAGCGCCTGCGCGACCTGCTGACCAAGCTCGATGGCAACGATGACCTGGACAAGCTGCTGCGCGACGTCATCGCCAACACCGAGGGCCTGCAAGAGATCAAGTCGGCCCGGCCCCAGGACGCAGCACCGCAGGAGCTGCCCACCGTGGCCGCCAACGATGACCCGGCCCCGGCCGACGAACCCAAGGCCTGATCGTGCCCATCACTCAAGGGAGATAACGCCATGCCCGCTTCATCCAGCGCTCAAACCAGCGAGAGCACGACCCAGACCCTGTCGCTGCTGGACAAGATCATCGCCGAAGGCCGCATGGCCCACGATGACAGCCAGCAGGACTACGCCCGCGACATGCTGGCCGAATTCGCCACCCAGGTCCTCGACGAAGGCATGGCCATCGACAAGGACACCGTGGCCATGATCAACGACCGCATCAGCCAGATAGACCAGTTGATCAGCGCCCAGCTCAACGAAGTGCTGCACCACCCGGAACTTCAGAAACTCGAGGCATCCTGGCGTGGCCTGCACATGCTGGTGCAGAACACCGAGACCAGCACCCGCCTCAAGTTGCGCCTGCTCAACGTGACCCAGAAAGAGCTGCAGAACGACCTGGAAAAAGCCGTCGAATTCGACCAGAGCGCCCTGTTCAAGAAAATCTACGAGGAAGAATACGGTACCTTCGGCGGGCACCCGTTCAGCCTGCTGGTGGGCGACTACACCTTTGGCCGGCACCCGCAGGACATCGGCCTGCTGGAAAAACTGTCGAACGTCGCCGCCGCGGCGCACGCACCGTTCATTGCCGCGGCCAGCCCGCGCCTGTTCGACATGAGCAGCTTCACCGAACTGGCGGTACCCAGGGACCTGTCGAAGATCTTCGAGAGCCAGGAACTGATCAAATGGCGCGCCTTCCGTGAAAGCGAAGACTCGCGCTACGTGTCCCTGGTGCTGCCGCACTTCCTGCTGCGCCTGCCCTACGGCCCGGACACCCTGCCGGTGGAAGGCATCAACTACGTCGAGGACGTCAATGGCACCGACCACAGCAAATACCTGTGGGGCAATGCCGCCTGGGCGCTGTCGCAACGCATCACCGAAGCCTTCGCCAAGTACGGCTGGTGCGCGGCGATTCGCGGCGCCGAGGGCGGTGGCGCGGTCGAAGGCCTGCCGGCCCATACCTTCCGCACCAGTTCCGGGGACCTTTCCCTCAAGTGCCCGACCGAAGTGGCGATTACCGACCGTCGCGAGAAAGAGCTCAACGACCTCGGTTTCATTGCCCTGTGCCACAAGAAAAACAGCGACATCGCGGTGTTCTTCGGTGGCCAGACCACCAACAAGGCCAAGGTCTACAACACCAACGAAGCCAACGCCAACGCGCGGATCTCGGCGATGTTGCCGTACGTCCTCGCGGCCTCGCGTTTTGCCCATTACCTGAAGGTCATCATGCGCGACAAGGTCGGCAGCTTCATGACCCGCGACAACGTGCAGACCTACCTCAACAACTGGATCGCCGACTATGTGCTGATCAACGACAACGCGCCGCAAGAGATCAAGGCGCAGTACCCCCTGCGCGAAGCACGGGTGGACGTGACCGAGGTGGCCGGCAAGCCCGGGGCCTACAAGGCCACGGTGTTCCTGCGGCCGCACTTCCAGCTCGAGGAGCTGACCGCCTCGATCCGCCTGGTCGCGACCCTGCCGCCGCCGGTCGCTGCCTGACCCGGGAATCCTGTGGCGAGCGAGCTTTTGTGGCGAGGGGATTTATCCCCTCGCCACAGCTTCGGCGGTCGTTCTAACGGTATCGGGCACCACCACCCCTTTGTCTTTTTCAGGAGTTCAACACAATGGATGCGATCATTCTCGACCTCGGCGGCGACATCAAGGGCGACAGCCTGCTGGAGGGTTTCACGGACAAGATCGAAGTCATGTCCTACAGCCACAACGTGGCGATGCAAGTCACCAACGACGTCAGCAACTCGGAGCGGACCTCCGGCAGACCCCATGTCGGGGAATTCACCCTGACCAAGTTCATCGACAGCTCCACCCCCTCGCTCAACGAGTATTGCTGCGCCGGCAAACCGATCCCGCAAGCCGTCATCACCATTGGCCGCAACGCCGCCGAAGGCAGCGGCCAGATCATGCCCTTCATCGTCTACACCCTGTCCAACGTCGTACTGTCCAACGTCAGTGTCAGCGGCGGCACGGGCGGCAAGCCAGTGGAGACCCTGTCGCTGAACTTCACCAAGATCAAATGGGAGCTCACCGCCCAGAAAGACGACGGCACCAAGGAAGGCACGGCGGGCACCACCTGGGACCTGGCCGCCAACAAGATGAGCAAGTGACGGAGCCGCGCCATGGCTGGCCAGGGATTTCGCCCGCCGTTGTTCGAACGCCTGGCCAACCTGCCGGAGGAACATGGCCGGGTGTTCGACCGCCAGGCGTTGCAAGAGTCGGTCCACGCCGAACTGCACCGTCTGTTCAACACCCGCCGCGGCCCCCGGGCCCTGACCGAACCGCCGAGCATCCTGGACTACGGCATCGCCGACTGGACCGCGTTGCAGCAGCAGCGCAGCGATGACCGCCGCCTGTTGACCCGGGAAATCCGCCAGGCCATCACCTGCTTCGAGCCTCGCCTGCAACTGGGAGAGGTCCAGGTCATCCCCGTACCCGGCCATCCGCAGCAATTGAGCATCCGGCTGCTGGGGGAACTGCGCGGCGACTCGCGCTCCTGGCCCGTAGCCTTTGTCATCGAGCACGCCGACGACGGCCTTGAGGTACGACATGAGCGACTCGATTGACCCGCAACTGCTGGACTATTACCAGCGTGAACTGACCTGGCTGCGACATGCCGGCAGCCTGTTCGCCGAACGCTACCCCAAGGTTGCCCGGCGCCTGGAGCTGTCTCCCGGTGAATGCCCGGACCCCCACGTCGAACGGCTGCTGGAAGGTTTCGCATTGCTCGCTGCACGGTTGCAACGCAGGCTGGATGACGACTATGCCGAGTTCAGCGATGCCTTGCTCGAACAGTTGTACCCCCTGGCCATGCGCCCGCTGCCGTCCTGCGCGATCGTGCAGTTCGAGCCCGACCCGAGCAAAGGCAACCTCGACGAGGGCTATCCCCTGCCCCGGGATACGCCCCTGTTCGTGACCACGGACAAAGGCCAGAGCATTCACTTGCGTACCACCGCCGCAGTGCACCTGTGGCCGCTGCAAATCTGCGAAGCCGTGCTGCTGGGCAGCGATGAGGCCCAGGCGCTGACCGGTGTGGTACAGGCACGCTCGGCCTTGCGCCTGGAGCTGCGGTGCCTGGGGGAACGCTCATGGGCGACGCTGGGGATCGATGAACTGCGGGTGCACCTGGCGGCTTCACCGATGATCAACGCCTGGCTGTACGACCTGCTCGGCGCCCATGCGGTCAAGGTCCTGGCCGGCGCTCCGGGCAGCGTGCCGGAACCGCTGGCGGGCTTGCCCCGGATCGTCGGTTTCGCCAGCGACGAAGCCCTGCTGCCGGACGAGGACGGTGTGCACCCGGGCATGCGATTGCTGGCCGAATATTTCGCCTTCCCCGACAAGTTCGGCTTCTTCGACCTGCCATTGGCGGGCGCCACCAGCGACCAACCGTCCCTGTATCTCTATATCGTTTTCGACCGCGCCCCCGTCAGTCGCCTGCCGCTCCAGGCCAGCGACATCGCCCTGGGCTGCGCGCCGGTGATCAACCTGTTTCCCAGGACCAGCGAACCATTGCGCCCGGACGGCACCCGCAGCGAATACCGGCTGGTGGCCGACAGTCATCGCGAAAACAGCGTCGAGATCCACAGCATCCGCGCCATGCGGGCCAGTTCCAGCCAGGGCGTGCGCAGGGTGCCGGCCTATTACGGCAGCCAGCACGGCAACGACCAGACCTGTTACTGGCATGCGCGTCGGGTCAGTGGCATGAGCCCGAACCGGCTGGGCACCGACCTGATGGTCAGCCTGGTGGACACCCAGCTCGATCCCCTGAGCGATCCCCGGGACTACAGCCTGACTGCCGAATTGCTGTGCACCAACCGGCACCTGGCCCAGAGCCTGCCGGCCGGCACGCCGCTGGGTTTCGAGCGTCCCGGCCCGGTGGCCTGGGCCCGCCTGCGCAACCCGCCCAGCCCCCAGAGCCTGCCGCGCCTGGACGGTGAGTCGCGCTGGCGGCTGGTGTCCCAACTGACCCTCAATCATCTTTCACTGGTGGAAGGTCCCCAGGCGCTGGATGCGCTGCGCGAGATTCTCGAACTGCACAACCTGCGGGACGAAGCCAGCGCCCGGCGCCAGATCGAAGGCGTGCTGGGGCTGGCCTGCGAGCGGGTGATCGCCCATGTGGGCGAAGATGCCTGGCGTGGCTGGCGCAACGGCCTGGAGGTACGCCTGCAACTGGATCCGCAGTATTTCGTCGGCAGCAGCGCCGTACTGTTTTCCGGCGTACTGGCGCAGTTCTTCTCACTCTATGCCACCGCCAACCGCTTCGTGCGCACGGTCTTGGTCCAGTCCGACAGGGAGGTGAAGACATGGCAACCCCAGGCCGGCAAACCCCTGAGTCTCTGAACCTCAGCCAGCGACTGCGGCGCGATCCGCAGCGCTTCGAATGGCTCCAGGCATTGCTGTTGCTCGAGCGCGAGCACCCCCAGGCCGAATCCCTGGGCAGCGGCACCGCGCCCCACGCCGAAGCCCTGCGCCTGCGCGGCCCATTGACGCCACTGTTCGCCGCCAGTGAGGTCGAAAGCCTGAGCCAGGAATCCGGCCAGGCGCCAGTGCTGAGCACGCCGATCTTCGGTCTCGGCGGTCCCGACGGTCCATTACCCTATGCCTATCAGGAATGGCTGCAACAACGGGCGCGTGCCCGGGATCACGCACCAGCGCAATTTCTCGACCTGTTCCAGCATCGCTTGCTCAGCCTGCTCTACAAGGTCATGCGCAAGCACCGCATCGCCCTGGGCTTCACCGCCCCGGGGGCGTCCGCCGTCCAGGCACAACTGCGGGCACTGACCGGCCTGCTGCCCAAGGCCCTGCAGGAACGCCAGGCTGCGCCCGACTCTGCCGTGCTGGCCTGCACAGCCCTGTACGCCGATGGCCGACGCTCCCTGGCCGGCTTCGCGGCGATCGTCCGCGAGCAGTTGGGGTTGCCGGTGGAACTGAGCGCGTATGAAGGTGGCTGGCGGCAAATCCCGGCCGCCAGTCGCAGCCGCCTGCAAGCAGGTGGCCGCAACCTGTGCCTGGGACGCAGCGCAGTGGCCGGTACGCGGGTCTGGGATGAACATGCCGGCGTGCGCCTGACCCTCGGACCGCTGAGCACGACCCAGGCCAACGGCTTGCTGCCCGACGGCGAAACCCATCCGCTGCTCGCCAGCCTCTATGCCCTGTATTTCGGTCCCGACCTGGACTGCACGCTGGTGTTGCTGGTCCGTGGCGCCAGCCCACTGCAACTGGGCCATCAGGTACCGCCACGCCTGAGCTGGAATGGCGGCCTGCAACGCAGGCCCAGCCTGACCGTACAACGGATCGAAACCCGCCTTCGCCAGCCGGAGATCGCCTGAAATGGAACTGGCCAGCCTGATCGGACGCCTCAACCCGGACAACCGTCGCGCCCTGGAACGGGCCGCGCAACGCTGTCTGCAGCGCAGCCATCATTACGTGGAAATCGAACACCTGCTTCTGGAACTGCTCGACATCGAAGGGGGCGATTTCGCTTGCCTGTTGCCGCGCTTCGGCCTGGAGCGCGATGCGGTGGCGGCGGAAATCAACAAGGCCCTGGACCTGTTCAAATCCGGCAGCACCCGCACTCCTGCCCTGTCGGCGCAAACCATCGGGCTGCTGGAGGACGCCGTGGTCCAGGCCAGCGTGTTGGGCCTGGACGGCATCCGCTCCGGGCTGTTGCTGCTGGCCCTGCTGGACCGCGACGAGCGCCGCAGCCTGCTGCTCAACAGCGCCTCGTCGTTGCTGCGCATTCCCAAGGAAGCCTTGCGTACGCACTGGCTGGAATGGACCGAGAACTCCCGGGAGCATACCGGCGGCGCACGCCCGGCCAAACCCGGTGAGGCGTCCCGCAAACAGGACCCTGTACTGGACCAGTACACCCAGGACCTGACTGCCGACGCCCGCGATGGACGCATCGACCCCATCGTCGGGCGCGACGGCGAGATTCGCCAGTGCATCGACATTCTGCTGCGACGTCGGCAGAACAACCCGATCCTGGTGGGCGCGCCGGGCGTGGGCAAGACCGCCGTGGTGGAGGGCCTGGCCTTGCGCATCGCTGCGGGGGATGTGCCGCCATCCTTGCAGGAGGTCACGCTGCGGGTCCTCGACCTCGGTCTGCTGCAGGCCGGCGCCGGCGTCAAGGGTGAGTTCGAGCAGCGCCTCAAGGGGGTGATCGACGCGGTCCGCAGCGCGGAAAAACCCATCATCCTGTTCATCGACGAAGCCCACACCCTGATCGGCGCTGGCGGCGCAGAGGGCGGCAGCGACGCCGCCAACCTGCTCAAACCAGCCCTGGCCCGGGGCGAACTGCGCACCCTGGCCGCCACCACCTGGCTGGAATACAAGAAATATTTCGAGAAAGACCCGGCCCTGGCCCGTCGCTTCCAGCTGGTGCAAGTCGAGGAGCCGGACGAAGTGACCGCCGTGGAAATGCTCCGTGGCGTGGCCGCCAAGCTGGAACAGCACCATGGCGTGCAAGTGCTCGATGCCGCCATTCATGAAGCGGTGAAGCTGTCGCACCGCTACATCTCCGGCCGTCAACTACCGGACAAGGCCATCAGCGTGCTCGACACCGCCTGCGCCCGGGTCGCCCTCGGCCAACACGACGTGCCGCCGCCCCTGGAAAGCCTGCGCCACCGCCAAAACAGCCTCAAGGACGAGCTCGAACGCCTGCGCCGGGAACAGGCCACCGGCCTGGATCACCGCGAACGCATCACCCTGCTGGAAGATGAATCCGCCAGCAACGTGCAGGCCATCCGCGAGCTGGAGACCCGTTGGGGCGAAGAGCGCGAAGCGGTGCGCGAACTGCTCGACACCCGCCGCGAACTGCTGGCCTTGAGCGAACGCGCCGACAGCGAAAAGCCCGACATCGAAGTCGACAATCGCATCGACCACCTGGCCGCCGAACTGCTGCGCCTGGAGGCCGGTCTCGATGCCATCCGCCAGGACGATCCCCTGGTGCCGGAGCAAGTGGACAGCAAGACCGTCGCCGCCGTGATCGCCGGCTGGACCGGCATCCCGGTGGGCAAGATGCTCGCCGACGAAGCCCATGCCGTGCGCACCCTCGGCCAGCGCATGGGGCTGCGAGTGATGGGCCAGGGCACCGCGCTCGATACCATCGCCCAACGCCTGCAAGCCTACCGCGCCGGCCTCACCGACCCGCAAAAACCAGTCGGCGTGTTCCTGCTCGTCGGCCCCACCGGCGTGGGCAAGACCGAAACCGCCTACGCCCTGGCCGATGCCTTGTATGGCGGCGAACGCAACCTGATCAGCATCAACCTCTCGGAATACCAGGAAGCCCACACCGTCAGCCAGCTCAAGGGCGCCCCGCCCGGCTATGTCGGATACGGCAGCGGCGGCGTGCTTACCGAAGCGGTGCGACGCAAACCCTATTCCGTGGTGTTGCTGGATGAAATCGAAAAAGCCCACCCCGATGTGCTCGAAGCCTTCTACAACGTCTTCGACAAAGGCCTGATGGAAGACGGCACCGGGCTGGTGGTGGATTTCAAGAACACCGTGATGCTCGCCACCAGCAACGTCGGCGCCGAACTGCTGCTGGATACGCCCGCCGCGCAACTGGGCACCGATGCCTTCAACGAAGCCCTGCACAAAGTCCTGCTGCAAGCGTTTCGCCCGGCATTCCTGGCGCGCATGACGGTGGTGGCGTACCGGCCCCTGGATGAGGCGACGCTGGAGGGGATTGTGCTGGCGAAGCTGGAGAAATTGCGCGGGCGCTACAAGGCCGCGACCGGCAAGCAGTTCGAGTTCGACGCGGGGATCGTCAAGGCCGTACTCGCCAAGTGCAGCGCGGCCGGGGCACGGGATGTCGAGAATGTATTGATGACACAGGTGACGGGGAAGCTGGCGGAGTGGGTGCTGGAGTGATGCTGTACACCAAAAAATATTAAACAGAAGCGATTGGAGCAGATCGTGGGTAAATTCCTTTCTGGTGGTTCATCGGGTCAGGCAAAAAAGCTGGAGCCGCGCTGGACAGACAATACCGTTCATAACGAAGTAAAAAAACTGGTGACCAGCGGGAAGTCAGTCACGACGGAAAAACTCATCACTTTGGCTTCCGACGATGGCTGGAGGACAACAGTGATGATTGATCTGGTTTCGCGCCTCAATCCGATATCCGGTGGAAAGTACTATCCGGGCCATGCGGGCTTGATACTTTGGCATACCTCTGGGCCTAAAACGCAATTTTACTCAGTCGGAATTGTGATGGAGGGCGAACTGGACCCTGAAGGTGTATTGACGACAGATTTAAGCGAATCAAAAACGCTGGATTTGTGGTTCTTCACAAAAAAAGTCAGAAAAAGCAATATCGAAAAAATGACCAATAGGATCACGGCTCTTTCGTCAAAGACACTGACGTATAAAGAATTTGATGGAAATCGTTATAACGACGCCTACAACTGCCACACCATCGTCGACGACATCTTGAATGCGGGAGGTCTGTCAGGCTGGAGCGGACGACCCTGGAGCTGGCTTACGCCGTGGGCGTACAGCCTATCCTTCGGCGTCACCGGTTGGCATTCAAGTGTCATGTACAACACGAAGAATCTTTGAGTCATGCGTCGTTGGCATGGGGCGCGCTTGGCCTCGCATCTCTGAATGGGCTGTTCGAAAAGGAGATTTACATGACGGAAGTGCATAAAGTGGGTCGCTACTCTGGCGGCAATATTGCGATGACTGGGGCAAACCCTTTATATGCCTCATGGCTGGCAGCCAATCAGGCTACTAATGGCGGCACCATTCCCGACTTGGCCAGTATCTGTCACGAATCCTCCTCCAATCGCCGGGCCTTGGCTGGTTCGGGAGCATCTCATGGAACCTGCTTCGCGCTAATCGAACATTTCGATGCCGCTCGAGGCCTGTTGATGTACAAGTTCGGCGACAGCGCGTTAAAACTGGATTTGCTTGGAAACTACACTACGACAACCAAAAAAGTTGTCACGACATTACGAGGACACGCGGAGATCAGCGCGTTGGTCCAAGCAATAAATAGCGTCACGCTTCCCGACGGTGATTACAGTAATTTCGTTACCCGCATTTATATCGAACTCAGTCCCTGCCCACTCTGTGGTCCGCAATTGTCGCCCTATGTTGAAAACTCGGTATTGATGTACAGCTACACCTATGGAAACGATAACGAGATGGGAGGATGGGTCAGTGACAATCAGGCAGCGATCCATTCAAAAGGTGGAACATTCAAATGGTAAGTGTGACCTCGACTTTTACCTGAGGATGTCCAATGGCCCGCTCCACCGACAGCAACACGACCCTATCCCTCACCGCCGCCTCGCTCTCGGCGCTGTACCCTGAATCACTGTCCGGCGAAGAAAGCCTCAATGCCCTGGGCTTGCATATCCTCAATGGCGTCGTCGATGGCGCCCCGCTGACACTCGCCAGCGCGGTCGCCAGCCACGTCACCACCACCCTGCACAAGGACGCGCTGTTGCGCCCGATGGATTGGCTGGTCGCCGAGATCCGCCAGCTCCCCGCCGACGCCACCGCAGAGCGTTATCAACTCCTGCTGCGCCCATGGCTCTGGTGGCTGGGCCTGGCCAGCAACAACCGCGTGTTCCAGAACCTGGCTACCTCGGACATCGTCACCACGATTTTCAAGGCCCATGGTTTCACCGACTTCCAGCTCAAGCTCACCGGCAGCTACACCCCGCGTGAGTACTGCGTGCAATACGGCGAAACCGATCTGGCCTTCGTTTCACGCTTGATGGAGGAAGACGGGATCTTCTGGTTCTTCAGCCACGAGGACAGCAAGCACACCCTGGTACTGGCCGACAGCAACGACGCCTTCGCGCCGATTCCCAATGGACCAACGGTGAACTATCTCGGGCAGAAAATGGGCGCTCGGGAACTGCATGGCATTCGCTCGGGGCAAGTGTGCCTGCAGGCAGTGGCCGGGGTTTACCAGGCGACCGATTACGAGTTCACCACGCCGACAACGTCGCTCTTCAGCCAGGCCGAAGCCGTGGCTGGGCCGAACTCGATGTATGAACATCCGGGCGGCTATACCGCCAAGGCCCAGGGCGATGCCCTGACCAAGCAGCGGGTGGACGGCCTGCGCAGCCAGGAGAAGCGTTTTGTCGGTGAAAGCGATTGCCGTTGGCTGGTGCCGGGGTATTGGTTCACCCTCGCCGGCCATGATGACTCGACATTGAACATCGACTGGGTCGTGACCTCGGTCAGCCACGAAGGCAGCCACGACAGCTATCGCAACCGCTTCGAAGCGATTCCCAAGGCCACGGCGTATCGGCCGGCCCGCATCACGCCAAAACCGCGCATGCATACCCAGACGGCGCTGGTGGTGGGCAAGGCCGGCGAGGAAATCTGGACCGACGAATACGGGCGGATCAAGTTGCAATTCCCCTGGGACCGCACCGGCAAGAACGACGAAACCTCGTCCTGCTGGGTGCGCGTCGTGCTGCCCTGGAGCGGCAAGGGGTTCGGCATGCAGTTCGTGCCGCGCATCGGCCAGGAAGTGATCGTGACCTTCATCGACGGCGACCCGGACCGTCCGCTGGTGACCGGCTGCGTCTACAACGGCGACAACGCCCTGCCCTACGCATTGCCGGCGAACCAGACCCAGTCCGGAATCAAGACCAATTCCTCCAAGGGCGGCGGCGGTTTCAACGAGCTGCGTTTCGAAGACAAGAAGGACGCCGAAGAGGTATTTCTCCAGGCCCAGAAAGACTTCAACATCAACGTGCTCAACGACACCACCGCCACCGTCGGCCATGACGAAACCCTCACGGTACAGAACGCCCGTACCCGCACCGTCAAGGATGGCGACGAGACCGTCACCCTGGAGAAAGGCAAGCGCAGCGTGACCATCCAGACCGGCAGCGACAGCCTGGATGTGAAGGACACCCGCACCGTGACCGTGGGCTCGGACCAGAACCACAGCACCGGGGGCAACTACGCGCACAAGGTCAGCGGCAACTACGACCTGACGGTGGACGGTAACCTGACCATCAAGGTCAGCGGCACCCTGACCCTGCAAAGCGGCGGCAGTTTCGCCATCAAGAGCGGCGCCGACCTGGCCGCCCAGGCCAGCACCTCCATCAGCCAGAAGGCCGGCACGGCCTTGAGCAATCAGGCCGGTACGTCGCTGGAAAACAAGGCCGGCACCACCCTGACCAACGATGCCGGCATCAGCCTGGTGAACAAGGCGGCGGCCGAACAGACCGTGGATGGCGGTGGCATGCTGACGATCAAGGGTGGCCTGGTGAAGGTCAACTGACAGGAGTGTCGATGGCTTCGAGAAAACTGGACCTGGAGCGAGACGACAGCCAACTGCAGGGGCAACTGGTCGATGGCCGCCTCGACGGCATGCTCAAGATCGAAGAAGCCCAACGTCCGCAGGCCAGGCTCAACTACAGCCAGGGTGAACTGCAAGGCAGCAGCACGCTGTATCACCCCAATGGCAAGGTGTCGGCGGTGCTGCCCTTCGTGAATGGCAGGTTGCAAGGCGTGGCGAGCTTCTACGCCGCCGAAGGCGGGTTGCAGCGCCAGGCCAGCTACCGTCGCGGGTTGCTGCACGGCGAAGCGAACAATTACTTTCCCGATGGGCAACTGGCCGAAGCCGAGTTCTATCGCGACGGGGTGCGTGACGGTCGTTATCGGCGAATGCACCCCAATGGCAATCCGGCAGTCGAGGCCCGCTACCTTAATGGCCAACTGTTGGAGCCGGCGCAAGCCTATGCCGAGGATGGCCGGCCGCTGGATGCCGACGGCAAGCCGATCTCCCGGCTGCGCTGGTGGTTCAGGCGCTGGAACGATCCGGCCCAGGCGTGACGATTGTCTTACCCCCAGTGAGCGCGAGCTTGCTCGCGATGACGGCCTCACAATCAACCTCACCACCCACTGACCCACCGCTATCGCGAGCAAGCTCGCTTCCACAGGGGCGGTGCAATGCCTGCTGGATTGCCCATCAGGGAATCAACATCTGCACCTGCCCTGGTACAACGATCTTGATCACCCCGGCCCAGGTGCACATCAAGGTGCTATTGGCATCGATGGCCGGCATGTTGCCCAGCAACAGGGTCGGGGCGCCGCCAGGGATCCACGGGGTGGCAGTGGCGGGAATGCACGGCATGGGGGTCAGTACGCCGAGTGCCGCCGCGGTGGCGGCGGCCACGGTCGGGTTCGCCAGGCTCATGCACATGCCAAACGTGGTGATATTCACCAGCGGGATGTGGTCCATGATATTGGCCGCCGGCATCCCGCCGGTCAGCAGGCGATTGACCGGCAGCACATTGAGCACCGCCGGGGCTGCGCCGAAGCTGCATTGCAGGGTTGCGGTCGCACAGACTTGCGGACATCCCATCGCGGTGGCTCCTTTGACAGCGACTGTCCCGAAACCATAGCTCGCCAGCTTCCGAGGCGCACGCCGCCATGCATCAAGCCCGCTGATTATCCGGCAACACGCTAACCTATAAGACCCTGGCGTGCTTGTGACGCCTCCCACGCGCCATTAGATTAGCCAATGATCGATGGCCTCCAAAATAAGCAGAAGGGATAAGCATGGCGTTTACAGATCAGTCCACCCGCGTGCGCGACGGTGAAGAACTCGATGCCAATCTGATCGACCCGTACCTCAAGGCCCACATTCCCGGCCTCACCGGCCTGCCACGGATCAGCCAGTTTCCCGGTGGCGCATCGAACCTGACCTACCTGCTGGAATACCCCGAACAGGAATTCGTCCTGCGTCGCCCGCCGTTCGGCCACAAGGCCAAATCCGCCCATGACATGGGCCGTGAGTTCCGTATCCTCAATCAATTGCGCGACGGCTTCCCGTATTGCCCGAAAGCCTACGTGCATTGCACCGACGAATCGGTAATAGGCGCCGAGTTCTATGTGATGGAACGGGTCAAGGGCATCATCCTGCGTTCCGACCTGCCGCCGGAACTGGGTTTCGACGCCGCCCGGACCGAGGCGCTGTGCAAAAGCTTCATCGATCGGCTGGTGGAACTGCATCGGGTCGACTATCAGGCCTGCGGCCTGGCGGACCTGGGCAAGCCCGAAGGCTACGTGGCGCGGCAGATCCGGGGCTGGAGCGATCGTTATGAAAAAGCCCTGACGCCCGACGCGCCGAAATGGGAGGCGGTCAAGGCCTGGCTCAACGACAAGATGCCCGCCGACCATCCGACGTCGAGCATCGTCCACAACGATTACCGCTTCGACAACGTCATCCTCGATCCGGACAACCCGATGCAGATCATCGGTGTACTGGATTGGGAGCTGACTACCATCGGCGACCCGTTGATGGACTTGGGCAACAGCCTGGCCTACTGGATCGAAGCCGGCGACCCGGCGCCCGTGCAACTGATGCGCCGCCAGCCCAGCCACGCCCCAGGCATGCTGACCCGCCGCGAATTCGTCGATTACTACGCCGAGCGCGCCGGGATGCGCATCGACAACTTCGACTTCTACTACACCTACGGCCTGTTCCGCCTGGCCGGCATCGTCCAGCAGATCTACTACCGCTATTTCCACGGCCAGACCCAGGACAAACGCTTCGCGCAGTTCGTTCAGATGAACGCGCTGCTGGAGCAGATGAGCCTGCAAGTCATCAAAAAATCCACGCTCTGAGCGCACCTATAACAAGGAAACAGCATGTCCAAGACCCAGTTGTTCGACCTCGACGGTAAAATCGCCTTCGTTTCCGGCGCCAGCCGTGGCATCGGCGAAGCCATCGCCAAACTGCTGGCCCAGCAAGGCGCCCACGTGATCGTTTCCAGCCGCAAGCTCGACGGTTGCCAGCACGTCGCCGATGCGATCATCGCCGCTGGCGGCAAGGCCACCGCCATCGCCTGCCACATCGGTGAAATGGAACAGATCAGCCAGGTGTTCGCCGGCATCCGCGAACAGTTCGGGCGCCTGGACATCCTGGTGAACAACGCGGCCACCAACCCGCAGTTCTGCAACGTGCTGGACACCGACCTGGGTGCGTTCCAGAAAACCGTCGATGTGAATATCCGCGGCTATTTCTTCATGTCGGTGGAAGCCGGCAAGCTGATGCGCGAGAACGGTGGCGGCAGCATCATCAACGTCGCGTCGATCAATGGCATTTCCCCGGGCATCTTCCAGGGCATCTATTCGGTGACCAAGGCGGCGGTGATCAACATGACCAAGGTCTTCGCCAAGGAATGCGCGCAATTCGGCATCCGTTGCAACGCCCTGCTGCCGGGCCTGACCGACACCAAGTTCGCCTCGGCACTGGTCAAGAACGACGCCATCCTGAAAACCGCCCTGGCGCAGATCCCCCTCAAGCGCGTGGCCGACCCGAGCGAAATGGCCGGCGCGGTGCTGTACCTGGCCAGCGATGCGTCGAGCTACACCACAGGTGTGGCGTTGAATGTGGATGGTGGGTTCCTGTCCTGAATAGCGAGCGCCATGCAAGACCTGTGAGAAACCCTGTGGGAGCGAGCATGCTCGCGATGGCGTCGCATCAGTCACACCAGTACTGCTGACCCACCGCTATCGCGAGCAAGCTCGCTCCCACAAGGAGTCCTCTGCAATCGCACAAATGAATATTTATTCCAGTATTTGCAATTTGAGAATATTTATTCCATAAAGAACCCTTCTGAAAATAACAATTCAAAGGGCTCTTTCTCATGCGCGAACTCGGCATCGGTCTGATTGGCACCGGCTTCATGGGCCGTGCCCATGCCTTGGCGTTCCACAATGCCAAGGCAGTGTTCGACCTCCCCCTGAACCTGACACTCGCGGCCCTGGCCGACGCCGATCCACAGCGTGCCCGGCAGTGCGCCCAGAGTTGGGGGTTCGAGACGGCCCACAGCCACTGGCAGCGGCTGATCGACGACCCGAAGGTTCACCTGATCGCCATTACCACACCCAACCACCTGCACTTCCCGATGGCCATGGCGACGTTGGCGGCGGGCAAGCCGGTCTATTGTGAAAAGCCCCTGGCGGTGTCCCTGGAACAGGCCGAGCAGATGCGCCAGGCGGCCAAGGCCGCAGGGGTGGTGACGCGGGTCGGCTACAACTACCAGCACAATCCGATCATCGGGCTGGCCCGGGACATGATCCAGCGCGGCGAGCTGGGACAGATCATCAGCTTCCAGGGTGAGTTCAGCGAAGACTTCATGGCCGACCCGACCTCGCCGTGGTCATGGCGTTGCGAAGCGGCCCACGCCGGTGGCGCACTGGCAGACCTGGGCAGCCACTTGCTGGCCATGGCCCGGCACTTGTTGGGCAATGTCGAGGCCGTGTGCGCCGACAGCCAGACCGTGCACCACCAGCGCCCTGCCAGCGCCGGCAATGCCGAACAACGGGCCATCGCGGTGGACGACCACGTCCACGCACTGCTGCGCTTCGCCAATGGCGCCCGAGGCACGGTGAGCAGCAGTTGGCTCAAACATGGCTACAAGAACCACCTGAGCTTCGAGATCAGCGGCACCCTCGGCACGCTGGCATTCGATCAGGAGCGACTCAATGAACTGCGCCTGTGTCGCGTCGGCCAGCCAGGCTTCCAGCGCCTGCTGGCCGGCCCGGACTTGCCCGGCTATGCCGCATTCAGCCCGGCCGCCGGACACCAGTTGGGCTACAACGAATTGAAGACGCTGGAAGTGCAGGAACTGATCATGACGCTGGCCGGCGAAGGCGGCAGCGGCACTGACTTCGACGAGGCCTGGGAAGTGGAGCGGCTGGCGGCGGCGATTCGGGTGGCGGCGCGGGAGCAGCGTTGGGTGAAGGTCAGCGAGCTATAACCCCTGACTTCAGTCCCCCCTGTTTGGTCCGGAGACATGGTTAACCGTGTGGCGAGGGGATTTATCCCCGTTGGGGTGCAAAGCGCTCCTAAAAATGCGTCCTTGGTGTGTCAGGCTAAATTTGGGGCCGCTGCGCGACCCAACGGGAATAAATCCCCTCGCCACAAGGGACCGTGTTCAACTCAAACCTGGGTTTGCAACTCAACCAACCGCGCCGCCAGCGCCTTGGCCTGGCTCGCCACGTCGGTCACGGCAGTGCTTTCCCACCACATCCCCCGCAACGGCGGCCCCATGGCGAACAGCCGCCGGGCGGGCGCTCCTTGGGCGTCCAGCACCGCACCGTCAGGCCGGGCGGCAATGCCCAGGGCCAACGGCCCCGGCTGGATCAGTCCGCGAGCCAGCAGCTGCTGCGGCAACGGTCGCGCCACGCGGCGCCAGTCATATTCAATACCGCTGGAGTTGATCAATGCCGCGCCCTGCACCACTGTCAGGCCGGCTTGTCCCCGGTGGCGGATGTGAATACCCACTGTGCCCTCGGGAGACGACGCCAGCCCCTTGAACGACGCCGCCTGGATCCGCAACCGCCCTTCCCCATGCAAACGCGCCACCAGCTCCGCGCTCAACGGCGGCGAACGATGGTGATGACTCTCCCACCATGGCCGGACATGCCGCACGAACTGCCGGCGCTGCACGTCACTGGCCTGGTTCCACAAACGCCCGATATGCGCACGCACCGTGTCCAGCGGCGCTTGCCAATCGATCCCCAGGGCCTGGGCCTGACGGCATTGCTCGCGCAGGGCCCGCATCAGTTGGCGGGGCGAACGCAGGCTGTGATCTTCAGCGAGGAAATCCACCCAGGCCGGTGGCTGGCGGCGCACGTGGGGCAGCAGGCCATGCCGGGAAAACACTTCGATCGGCCCCCGGTGCCCGGCCTGCTCCAGGGAGACCACGGCGTCGACCATGGTCAGTCCCGAGCCGATGATCAACACCGTGGACTGCGGGTCGAGCTGGCGCATCGCGGCCACATCCCAGGGATCCAGGGCCGCGGCATTCAAGCCGCTGGATTCGGTCTGCGGAGTGCGCGCCGCCGGGAACATGCCGGTGGCGAGCACGGCGAAACGGCCACGCAAGAGTTGGCCGTCGTCCAGCGTCACCATCACGGTATCGTCGGCAAGCCGCAGGTCCACGGCCTCCCCGCGCACGTGCTCGGCAGTCGAACCGTTTTGTGCGCCCAACTGGCGAGCCTCGGCCAGGCGCTGCTGCACATAGAGGCCGAATATCCCCCGGGGTGGGAACAATTCGCTGATCGGCACATGCTGTAGGCCCGACTCGGGCCAGCCGCCGGCTTCGATGAACGCGGTGAGCCATTGGGTCAGGTCATCGGCGTTGTCCGGGTCGACACTCATGCGCGCCGCGTTGCCGTTCAAGGTATGGCCCGGTTCCACGGCACTGTAGGCTTCGCCCCGGCCCAGTTCACTGCGCGGCTCGACGATCAGCACCTCGCGCCGGCCCGGCAGGCGCAGTAACTGCGCGGCCAGCATGGCACCGCTCAGGCCGCCGCCAATGATCAGGATCTCGGCATCGCGGATGAGGTCGCGCCCCTGTCGCTCCAACGTTGTGTGCATACCGATCTCCAGGGTCAAATCACCACGTTGCGTACGAATCTCGCCGCCACCGGGCCATCGTTTCGATAGGCATGGGGCTGGTTGCTGGCGAACATGAAAAACTCACCGGCACCGATCCGGCGTTCATCACTGCCCAACAGCAGCGTCAGGCATCCCTCGAATACGTAGAGTTGCTCGCTCCAGCCATCGTTGTCGGGCTCGGACTGATAAGACTCGCCGGGCTCCAGGCGCCACTCCCACAGTTCCACCTCACGGGTGGCCGTGGCCTTGGCCAGGAGCACGGCCTTGCTGCCGGGGATCGCGCCGGCCCAGGCCAACTCATCGATCCGGCTGGGATCCCGGGCATCGGGGGCCTGGATCAGATCGCTGAAGGCGACGTCCAGGGCTTCGGCGACCCGGTCCAGAGTGGTCAGGCTGACGTTCTTTTCCCCGGCCTCGATGGCGACCAGCATCCGCCGGCTCACCCCGGACAGTTGCGCCAGCGCGGTCTGGCTGAGTTGCGCGGCATGGCGCAAGCGCCGGACATTCTGGCTGACGTGTTGCAGGACGGATGCCCGCTGGCCGTGATCTTTATGCACTGGGATTGCTCGATCCATGGGGTTGCGCACTATACTGCTCAACTTTCGGACGCATTGTGCGTCCGCCTCCATTGGCGCGCAAGGTCATGACATCGGTGAATTCCCCACAGGCTCCCTCCCGTTTCCTGCAGCTCAGCAAGGCTGAATGCGTGCTGGTGCTGATCACCATGATCTGGGGTGGGACCTTCCTGCTGGTCCAGCACGCCATGACGGTCAGCGGCCCGATGTTCTTCGTCGGCCTGCGATTCGCCGCCGCGGCGGCATTCGTCGCCTTGTTCTCCTGGCGTCACCTGCGCGACCTGACTCTGTTCGAACTCAAGGCCGGCGCTTTCATCGGCGTGGCGATCATGCTCGGCTACGGCTTGCAGACCGTGGGCCTGCAAAGCATTCCCAGCAGCCAGTCGGCGTTCATCACCGCGCTCTATGTTCCCTTCGTGCCGCTGTTGCAGTGGCTGGTGCTGGGCCGCAGGCCAGGCTTGATGCCCAGCATCGGCATCATGCTGGCGTTCACGGGGCTTTTGCTGGTATCGGGCCCCGCCGGTGCCTCGCTGAACTTCAGCCCCGGAGAGATCGCCACGCTCATCAGCGCCATCGCGATTGCCGCCGAAATCATCCTGATCAGCACTTACGCCGGCCAGGTCGATGTGCGTCGCGTTACCGTGGTGCAACTGGCGAGCACGGCGGTGCTGGCATTTTCGATGGTAGTACCGACCCAGGAAACGATCCCGGACTTTTCCTGGTTCCTGCTGTTCAGTGCAGCAGGGTTGGGCGCGGCCAGCGCGGCGATCCAGGTGGCGATGAACTGGGCGCAGAGAAGCGTCTCGCCTACCCGTGCCACATTGATCTACGCCGGTGAACCGGTGTGGGCCGGCATCGCCGGGCGCCTGGCGGGCGAGCGGTTGCCGGCGATTGCGCTGGTGGGTGCCGGGCTGATCGTGGCGGCGGTGATCGTCAGCGAACTGAAGACCCGGAACAAGGATGCCGTCGTGGTGGATGAGGTGCCCGAGGGCGAGAGTTGAGGCATCGCCCGAACGTCGGAAAGACCTGTCCAAGGCGCAAGCGTCTTCTACGCCAGGCTCGGACCATCCCCGGCGATCATTGAACGGGGATGAGGCACTCCGGGGCCGGAGTGCGGATTCTTTTCAAGGCGCCTGCCCTGGCAACGCTCACCGCTTCCAGGCTGAAACACCACAAAACAGGAAAACTCCGTCTACCTTGTAGGATTCTGCGACACCCTCGCGGTTGGTGATCCGGGATGCGCCACGTATGATCCCAACCTGAACCCGCCGAATAGAAGCCTATGTCTCTGATAGTTCTATTACTTTTGCCCTTCATCGGCAGCTGTGTCGCGGCGCTGCTGCCGCACAACGCCCGTAACGCCGAATCGGTGCTGGCTGGCCTGGTGGCCCTGGTCGGTACTGTCCAGGTGGCACTGCTGTATCCGCAGATCGTCGACGGTGGCGTGATCCGTGAGCATTATTCATGGCTGCCCAGCCTGGGCCTGGACTTCGTGCTGCGCCTGGACGGTTTCGCCTGGCTGTTTTCCCTGCTGGTACTGGGTATCGGCACGCTGGTTTCGCTGTATGCCCGCTATTACATGTCGCCGGATGATCCGGTGCCGCGCTTCTTCGCATTCCTGTTGGCGTTCATGGGCGCCATGCTCGGACTGGTGATCTCCGGCAACCTGATCCAGATCGTGTTTTTCTGGGAGTTGACCAGCCTGTTCTCGTTCCTGCTGATCGGCTACTGGCACCACCGCGCCGATGCCCGGCGCGGCGCCTACATGGCCTTGATGGTGACAGGGGCCGGCGGGCTGTGCCTGCTGGCGGGAGTGATGCTGCTCGGCCATGTGGTCGGCAGCTACGACCTGGACAAGGTCCTGGCCGCCGGCAATATCATCCGTGACCACGCTCTCTACCCCATTCTCTTGCCGCTGATCCTGATCGGCGCCCTGAGCAAAAGCGCTCAGTTTCCCTTCCATTTCTGGCTGCCCCACGCCATGGCCGCGCCCACGCCGGTATCGGCCTACCTGCACTCGGCGACCATGGTCAAGGCCGGGGTTTTCCTGCTGGCACGGTTGTGGCCGTCGTTGTCGGGCAGCGAAGAGTGGTTCTACATCGTCGGCGGCGCGGGGGCCTGCACCTTGCTGCTGGGCGCCTATTGCGCGATGTTCCAGAACGACCTCAAGGGACTGCTGGCCTATTCCACCATCAGCCACCTGGGGCTGATCACCCTGCTGCTGGGCCTGAACAGTCCGCTGGCCGCCGTGGCGGCGGTCTTCCATATCCTCAACCACGCCACCTTCAAGGCCTCGTTGTTCATGGCCGCCGGGATCATCGACCACGAAAGCGGCACCCGGGATATCCGCAAGCTCAGCGGCCTGGTCCGGCTGATTCCGTTCACCGCCACCCTGGCCATGGTGGCCAGCGCGGCAATGGCCGGGGTGCCATTGCTCAACGGCTTCCTGTCCAAGGAGATGTTCTTCGCCGAGACGGTGTTCATTTCCGCCACGGCCTGGATCGAACTGTCGCTGCCAATCATCGCCACCATTGCCGGTACCTTCAGCGTCGCCTATTCCTTGCGCTTTACCGTGGACGTGTTCTTCGGGCCCACCGCCACCGACCTGCCCCATACCCCCCACGAACCGCCGCGCTGGATGCGGGCGCCAGTGGAGCTGTTGGTATTCACCTGCCTGCTGGTGGGAATCTTCCCGGCCCAGGTGGTCGGTTCGCTGCTTGCCGCGGCCGCGTTGCCGGTGCTCGGTGGCCCGCTGCCCTCGTACAGCCTGGCGATCTGGCATGGCCTGAACGCGCCGATGATCATGAGCCTGGTGGCAATGTCCGGCGGCATCGTGCTGTACCTGCTGCTGCGCCAGCAACTCAAGCGCGGGCAGATCAAGCGACCGCCCCTCATCGGCCGGCTCAGCGGCAAGCGCTTGTTCGAACGCAGCCTGGTGCTGATGATGCGCCAGAGCCGTCGGCTGGAACGGAAAATCAGTACCCGGAGGCTGCAGGCGCAACTGTTCCTGCTGGTGCTGGTCGCGGTGTTGGCCGGACTGATTCCGATGTCGCACGGCACGCTGGTCTGGGGCGACCGGCCGAAGATTCCCGGCTCCATCGTCTTCGTCACCCTGTGGTTGCTGGCAATCGCCTGCGCCTTGGGCGCGGCCTGGCAAGCCAAGTACCACCGGCTCGCGGCCCTGACCATGGTCAGCGTCTGCGGCCTGATGACCTGCGTTACCTTTGTCTGGTTCTCGGCGCCCGACCTGGCCTTGACTCAACTGGTGGTCGAGGTGGTGACCACGGTGCTGATCCTGCTCGGCCTGCGTTGGCTGCCCCGGCGGATCGAGGACGCATCGCCCCTGCCCAACAGCGAACGACGCGCGCGGGTGCGCCGTTTGCGCGACCTGTTGCTGTCCATCGCGGTAGGCGGCGGCATGGCCTTGCTGTCCTATGCGATGCTGACGCGCCAGACCCCCAACGACATTTCCTCGTTCTACCTCAGCCGGGCCTTGCCTGAAGGTGGCGGCAGCAATGTGGTGAACGTGATGCTGGTGGATTTCCGCGGCTTCGATACCCTGGGCGAAATCACCGTACTGGTGGCGGTCGCCCTGGCCGTATTCGCGCTGCTACGGCGGTTCCGACCACCGAAGGAAAGCATGCAGTTGCCGGCGCAACAGCGCCTGCTGGCGCCGGACGTGGTCACCGACCTGGTCAACCCACGGCATGCCAGCGACACCGCGCTGGGCTTCATGATGGTGCCGTCGGTGCTGGTGCGCCTGCTGCTGCCGATTGCCCTGGTGGTGTCGTTCTACCTGTTCATGCGCGGCCACAACCAGCCGGGAGGTGGCTTCGTCGCCGGGTTGGTGATGTCGGTGGCGTTCATCCTGCAGTACATGGTGGCCGGCACCCAGTGGGTCGAGGCCCAGATGAGCCTGCGGCCATTGCGCTGGATGGGCACCGGGCTGCTGTTCGCCACGACCACCGGCCTTGGGGCGATGCTGGTCGGCTACCCCTTCCTGACCACCCACACCTGGCACTTCGAACTGCCGCTGCTGGGGGATATCCACCTGGCCAGTGCCCTGTTCTTCGACATCGGCGTGTATGCCGTGGTGGTCGGTTCGACCCTGTTGATTCTCACTGCCCTGGCCCACCAGTCGGTGCGGGCCCATAAACCGGGCCTGCAGCCCAAGCCCGTGGCACACACCGGAACAGGAGCCGCCTGATGGAAGAAGTCATCGCAATCGCAATCGGCGTATTGGCCGCCTCCGGAGTCTGGCTGGTATTGCGGCCCCGGACCTTCCAGGTGGTCATGGGGCTGTGCCTGCTCTCCTATGGCGTCAACCTGTTCATCTTCAGCATGGGCAGCCTGTTCATCGGCAAGGAGCCGATCATCAAGGACGGCGTGCCCCAGAACCTGTTGCACTACACCGACCCGTTGCCCCAGGCCCTGGTGCTGACCGCCATCGTGATCAGTTTCGCCATGACTGCGCTGTTCCTGGTGGTGTTGCTGGCTTCCCGGGGCCTGACCGGCACCGACCATGTGGACGGCCGGGAGCCCAGGGAATGATGTTGACGCCTCACCTGATCGCCGCCCCCATCCTGCTGCCGCTGCTGACCGCCGCATTGATGCTGATGCTGGGCGAGAAGCATCGCCCGCTCAAGGCCCGGATCAACCTGTTCTCCAGCCTCCTGGGCCTGGGTATCGCCGTGCTGTTGCTGGGCTGGACCCAGGACCAGGCCCTGCCCGCCTCCATCGGCGTGTACCTGCCGGGCAACTGGCAGGCGCCCTTCGGTATCGTGTTGGTGGTCGATCGGCTGTCGGCCCTGATGCTGGTGCTGACCGGCATCATCGGCGTATGCACCCTGCTGTTCGCCACGGCCCGCTGGCACGGCGCTGGCGCAAGCTTCCACGCGCTGTTCCAGATCCAGCTGATGGGCCTCTACGGCGCCTTCCTCACGGCGGACCTGTTCAACCTGTTCGTGTTCTTCGAAGTGCTGCTGGCCGCGTCCTACGGTTTGCTCCTGCACGGCTCGGGACGGGCACGGGTGTCGTCGGGGCTGCATTACATTTCCATCAACCTGCTGGCCTCCTCGCTGTTCCTGATCGGTGCGGCGCTGATCTATGGCGTCACCGGCACCCTGAACATGGCCGACCTGGCCCTGAAAGTACCGCTGGTACCGGAAGCCGATCGAGGCCTGCTGCATGCCGGCGCGGCGATCCTGGCCGTGGCGTTCCTGGCCAAGGCCGGCATGTGGCCGCTGAACTTCTGGCTGGTGCCGGCCTACAGTGCCGCCAGCGCTCCGGTGGCGGCACTGTTCGCGATCATGACCAAGGTGGGCATCTACACCCTGCTTCGCCTGTGGACACTGCTGTTCTCCGGCCAGGCCGGTGCCTCGGCCTATTTCGGCGGCGACTGGCTGATCTACGCAGGCATGGCCACCATCGTTTGCGCGGCCATCGCCATCCTCGCGGCCCAGCGGCTGGAGCGCATGGCCAGCCTGAGCATCCTGGTATCGGCCGGCATCCTGCTGTCGGCCATCGGGTTCGCCCAGCCCAACCTGGTGGGCGCGGCGCTGTTCTACCTGGTGAGCTCGACCCTGGCGCTTTGTGCGCTGTTCCTGCTGGCCGAACTGATCGAACGCTCGCGTTCGGCCAACGAACTGCCCCTGGAAGACGAGTTCGATACGTTGCCTCGGCCGCTGGAATCCCTGCAACCGCCCAAGGGCACCAACCTCGATGACGAACAGAAGGCCGTGGTCGGGCAAGTGATACCCTGGACCCTGGCGTTCCTCGGTTTGAGTTTCATCGCGTGTACCTTGCTGGTGGTGGGCATGCCGCCGCTGTCGGGCTTCATCGGCAAGCTGGGCCTGTTGAACGCACTGCTCAATCCCCAGGGTCTTGGAACCAGTGGCGGCCCCATCTCGTATCAGGCATGGGGGCTGCTGGCCTTGCTGATCCTGTCCGGCCTGGCCTCGCTGGTGGCCTTCTCGCGCCTGGGGATCCAGCGCTTCTGGACGCCCAAGGAGCGGCCATCGCCGTTGCTGAGGCCGTTCGAATGCCTGCCGATCATCGTGCTGCTGGGCCTGGGAATCGGACTGACCTTCAAGGCCGAGGCGCTGTTGCGCTACACCCAGGAGGCTGCCCAGGCACTGAACAATCCGGAACATTATGTGATGTCGGTGCTTTCCACCCGCGCCATTCCCGGCCCCGACGCCAGCACGGCGTCACGGGAGGTGCAGCCATGAAACGCCTGTTTCCCGCACCCTGGCTGTCCCTGGCACTCTGGGGACTGTGGCTGGCGTTGAACCTGTCGGTCAGCCCCGGCCATCTGCTGCTGGGGGCGGCGCTGGGCTTTCTCGCGCCGCTGATGATGCGTCCGCTGCGCCCGCGGCCCATTCGTATCCGACGCCCCGGCACGGTGCTTCGGCTGTTCCTGCTGGTGGGCCGCGACGTGCTGCTGTCCAACCTGGCAGTGGCCTGGAGCGTGCTGAACGCCGGACGGCGCCCACCTCGCTCGTGCTTCGTCAAGGTGCCGCTGGATCTGCATGACGCCAATGGCCTGGCCGCGCTGTCGATGATCACCACGGTCATCCCCGGGACAGTCTGGTCGGAACTGGCACTGGACCGCAGCATCCTGCTGATGCACGTGTTCGATCTGCAAGACGAAGCGTCGTTCATCGCCCACTTCAAGGCCACCTATGAGCGACCCTTGATGGAGATTTTCCAATGAGCCCGTTCCTGTCCAACTCGATCCTGTTGAGTCTTTTCCTGTTCTCCCTGGCGATGGTGCTGACCCTGGTGCGACTGTTCAAGGGCCCATCGGCACAGGATCGGGTACTGGCCCTGGATTATCTCTACATCATTGCGATGCTGATGATGCTGGTGCTGGGCATTCGTTATGCCAGCGACACCTACTTCGAAGCGGCGTTGCTGATCGCCCTGTTCGGCTTTGTCGGTTCGTTCGCCCTGGCCAAGTTCCTGCTGCGTGGGGAGGTGATCGAATGAATGGCCAATTGTCGATGTGGGTCGAAGCCGCAGTGGCGATCCTGCTGGTGCTCAGCAGCCTGTTCGCCCTGGTCGGAGCCGTTGGCCTGGTGCGGCTCAAGGATTATTTCCAGCGCATGCATCCTCCGGCGCTGGCTTCGACCCTGGGCGCCTGGTGCGTGGCACTGGCCTCGATCCTGTATTTCTCGGCGCTCAAGTCCGGGCCGGTGCTGCATGCCTGGCTGATCCCGATCCTGCTGTCGATCACCGTACCGGTGACCACCCTGCTGCTGGCCCGGGCGGCGTTGTTCCGCAAGCGCATGGCCGGGGATGATGTGCCGGCGGAAGTGAGCAGCAGGCGGACAGGATCCGACAGTTAGCCGGTGACCCGACTCAGGCCCAGGCCACCGTCAACAACCCGGCCCCGAGCACGACGCACAAGGGCGAGTAGATCCAGGTGTCGAGCCTGGCGAACGTCGAATCCTTGACCTCCTTGAAGAAGCCCACCAGGTTCGACTCGCCAATGGCCCGGGCGAACATCAGCAAGGCGATCGCGCTGATCAGCCACTGGAGCGCCCGATGAGTGACCGGCGGCGCCAGCAGACCGACCCGCAGGCTTACCAGCAGCGCGATCAACAGCAGCCCCAGGGCGACCAGCAGCGTCAACCAGCCCGATGGATCGAACGCCGGGCGCAGCGCCTGTCCGTGCTGCACCGGCACCTGGGGCACCACCGCCAGGGCGGCCCAGCGTCCGCCCAGGGCCCAATACATATGGATCAAGCTGATGGCCGCGAAAACCGCGACCAGCGACCGAGCCAATAACAGCGTCATTCGCCAGTCTCCTGGAAAAGGTTGAACATTCATCCTAGCTCGAATTTGATATTTCGCTGGACCGGCGCAGATTGCCAGCTTCACGCGAAACCCTCATTGCTCAGGATCAAGAGTTCAACCCGCCGCCAGGCGAATGCCTACAGCCCCGCCGCCACCTTGTCCGCCACGTCCTTGGGCAGCCAGGCCTGCCAGACCTGTGGATGGGCCTTGAGGAAAGCCTCGGCGGCTTCGCGCGGGGGCATGCGTTTTTCGCTCATGTCCGCCAGGGCCTTGTTCAACGGATCGATGGGCAGGTCGACCTTGCTGAAGAACTCGGCGATGTCCGGATACTGTTTCTGGAACGGGGTCGATACGCCGATGGACAGTTTCGAGGCCAGGGAGCGGGTCGGCCTGGGATTGGGGTTGTCGGCATCGGTCAGGGTTTTCCAGGCCTCGGCATCGAATGGCGGCTCCTCCAGCTGCACCAGCTTGAATTTTCCAAGCAGGGGCGTGGGCGACCAGTAATAGAACAGGATCGGCTTGCCTCGGCGAATCGAGGACGTGATCTCCGCATCCAGCGCCGCACCGGAACCGCTGCGGAAGTTGACGAAACTGTCGGCCAGGCCATAGGCCTTGAGCTTCTGTTTGTTGACCACCTCGGAAGTCCAGCCGATGGGGCTGTTGAGGAAACGCCCCTTGTCCGGACTCTCCGGATCCTTGAACACATGTTTGTATCGCGCCAGGTCGCTGACGCTGCGCAGGTCCGGCGCCAGGGGCTTGATACCCTTGGCCGGGTCGCCCTTGATGACGTACTCGGGTACCCACCAGCCTTCGGTCGCGCCTTTGACCGTATCGCCCAAGGCGACCACCTTGCCTTCGGCCTCGGCCTTGACCCACACCGGACTGCGTCCGGCCCATTCTTCCCCGATCACCTGGATGTCGTTGTTGGCCAGGGCGGTTTCCAGGGTAATGGTGGTGCCCGGCAATGTATCGGTTTTCAGGCCGTAGCCCTTCTCCACGATGATCCGCAGGATATCGGTGATCAGGCTGCCACTTTCCCAGTTCAAGTCGGCGAAGTGGATCGGCGCGGATGCGGCCGATGCCGGGAGTGGTGAAACCAACACAGCGAAGGTGGCCCAGGCAGCCAGCCACTGTCGAACTCGTTTCATGCATTGCACCTCATGCCAGACACAGCGATAGCTGAACGATCCTGCGTAACCGAACGCAAGCGTGTGAATAGTTCAGTCAACTGACTGTAGCCGAGGTTCCAGCGAGATCTTGTGAAAACTGTTACCGGCGTGGAAGTTGGGAACTTGCGCAGCCCCGCTTCCTACATTTTTTCACCGGCCTTGCATCTGTCATTCACTGGCCTTGAATGTCACGAGTTCACCCTTGCGCCACTTCGCGGCTTTGGCGGTGACGGCCTTCAGGGTCTTGGTCAAGCCTTCCTGCAATTGTTCGCGCGCCGCGAACACGGTGACCACGCTATGGCCTTCCTTGAACAGGATCGCCTCGCCCCCCGGCGTCGTTACAAACGCATAGTCGCCAAGTCCATAGACCGTGAGCTTGATCTCGCGAAACCTGATTTCAAACTTGCCGCCTTCACGACTTGGCAACACCGCCGCGCGAAAATGGTCACCGACCTTGAGCTCGAGCCTTTGCTTGTCATCGACCACCAGGGCCGATTCGGTATCGATTTCGGCGACATAGATACCTTCGGCGGTCTGCTCGGTGATGTAGACGAAACGCGACTGAAAGAGTTTGACCAGTTTTGCCCGAAGGTCACCCAGTACAAATAACGCATGCATGTCGAGATTACTTACTGCCAAGGAAACATCCCCATCTTTGAAAATGGTCCGTTCCACACAACGGACGGACCACAAGAACCCGTGCCGACTGTATCGTCGCAATGGACCTGTCACTGAAATTCGAAGTGAACGGCGTACCCTGTCCCAGGGCGAGAGAAGACTAAAGGATTGCCACTCTCGCCGCCTTTCCCAAGGAGCGTCAGGGGCTGAAGGAAATCTCCACTCTGCACATCGGAAAAGGTCGGACTACTAACTTTAGGGAAATTTCAGACTTAAAAAAGCATTTTTCTGACATCGAGCCTGAAAAAAATTGCTTTAGATAGGCACCACCGTCCATACGGTGCTGCCGATTCTAGAGCAGCCGTGGGCACGGAGACTACTTGAAATACCCGGCAATTCGTCGGTAAGCCATAGAAAAGGAATTCACATGGACGCCTTCACAACCCCGATCCAACCCGCCACGCCTCGCAACCTCGCCCCCCATGAGCCCCTCGGCGGGGCCGATGACCTCAAGGTTGGCCTGTTTCAACCGCGTTATCGGGTCGTCCTGGCCGGCAAGTGTTTTTTCCATATTGAAGAAACATCAACCGGACGTGTAAGAGGTTTCCGCGCTGATCATAACGAAGCCTGCTACCTGGCCAGGCACCTCGAACAGAGCGCTTGAACATCGGGACACAAGCGATAGAACTCCTGGCGCCCGCTTGCCTCAGATAAAGGAGTGCAACCCAGCGCCATCCCGGCGCACGCCCAAAGGAGAATCCCATGGAACAGCCCTCTCACGAACTTTCGACCCTGTTCGATCAACTGGGCCTGCCCTCGGACGGCAAAGCCATCGACGATTTCATCATGGCGCATCCGCTGGCGCCGGAGACCAAGCTGGTGGAAGCCGACTTCTGGTCGGATCAACAGAAAGACCTGCTCAGGGAGTGGTTGCTGGCCGATGGCGAAGAGGCCGTGCTGGTGGACCAACTGAACGTGCGCCTGCATGACGGCAAATAATCACGACGCCAACTGAATGAAGCGCCCCGTGGGAGCGAACGTGCTCCCACTTCCTTACTCCGCCCGGGCTCTGTACCAGAGTCCTGAAACGAAGGCCAGGCGCGGCTGCTTTCAACGCAGCATGAACGAGTATCAAGGCTTTCGTACAGCGCCTAGCGCGGCTTCTCGGGTTTATACCCCAGTCGCAGTCCACCCCAGTGACGCCCCTTGATCATGATCGGCACGGACAAGTCGTGCATCAGTTCGCCGGTATCACGGGTGTAGGTCTGCAACAGTACCGGCTGCTGGTGGCTGCCGCAGCGGATCCCGGTACGATCGGAAAACTTGCGTTTGGTGCGGTTGTTCAGCGTGTCCACCTGGGGATCCCCGGTCAGCGGCTGGCTGAAGACCTTGTTATGGGTCGGCACATAACCCTGTTGGGTGCAGGCGATTGCGAAGACCAGGCCCTCGTGCCGGGCCAGCAAGGGTTCCTGGATGGCCGGCAGGACCTGGTCGGTGTAACGGTCGAAACGGGTCAGGTACTTGGCCGGTTGGGTATTGGGGATGGGCTGGTAGCTGCGGTCGAACAGGTCGTCCAGGCTGATCCGTCCCTGGTCGACATCCTCCTCGAACTGCGCGGCGATCTGGCGCGCCCCTTCCCGGGCCAGGTCGTAGATGCGCTGGTGATAATCGTCCAGGCCAACCTCGGCCAGACGCTCGCTGATGGTCTCGGCCTGGCCTTCCATCTGCACGGCCGCCTCGGCCAGACGCTGGGTCTGCTGGTCGCTGACGGACAGGTCGCTGCGCATCTGCTCGATGGCATGGAACAGGCTGTCGAGCTGCTCGCGGTTGGTGTCGGTGCCTTGGGCGATGGCACTGACCTGATTCTCGACACCGGCGGCCAGCCGGGCGATGTTCTCCAAGTGCTGTCCGGTGTGCTCGACCTGCTGGACGCCGCTGTCCAGGTCACCGGCCAACTGGCGGATCTGCTCGACCACCTGGGCCGTGCGTTGCTGGATATCCGCCACCATGACCCCGACCTCGCCAGTCGCGGCGGCAGTGCGGCCAGCCAGGCCACGGACTTCGTCGGCGACCACCGCGAAGCCACGGCCATGCTCACCGGCCCGTGCCGCCTCGATGGCCGCGTTCAGTGCCAGCAGGTTGGTCTGGCTGGCGATGGACTGGATCACCAGGGTGACCCGTTGGATTTCATCGCTGCGTACGCTCAAGGCCTCGATCAGCTCGCGACTGTCGTTCGCGCGCTGGCTGAGCTGGTGCATGCGGCTGATGGATTCCACCAGTTCGCTGCGCCCGGCCACGCTGCTGCGATGGGCCTCGCTGGCGGCTCCCAGGGCCTGCTGGCTGAGTTGCGAGGTGGCTTGTTCGGTGGCGATCATCGCTTCGGCATTGCTGACGATCTGTGCCGCGGCATCGAGTTGCGACTGGACTCTACCGGCCAGTTGCTTGACCGAATAGGCTACGCCCGCCGCCGACAAGGCGTTATGGCTGGTGGTATAGGACAGGTCGCGGGTCAGCCCGGCCAGGGCGTCGGCATCGGTGTCGGCCGCAGGCGTGGTGGCCAGCCGCGAACGCAGGCGCGGTAACCAGACAATCACCATTGCCAGGGGCAGGACCAGGTACAAGGACCACCCGCCCAGCGCCATGCCACACAGCAGTGCACTCAGGGCGAGGCTCTGCAGGGTCGGCATCAGCCAGCGCGCCGGGCCCTTGGTATCCGATACCGAGGCAGGCACAGCACCCGCCAGAGATCCGTCTGTCGCCATGTTCGTCACCCACACTTCTCATTGTTATGCCTGCATTAAACGCCACTACAGAGCCATTATCCATGGTCCATTAGTAGGGTTCTTGCAGCAGGTCAACGGAAAGGAGGATGAGAAAAAGCAAAAGATCGCCGCCCGGGGGCCTCTACGGCCGTGGACGGCGATCTCTCGGAAGAAAAATCAGGCCTGACGCTGGTGCTTGTCGATCTGCTCGTGACGTTCCTGGGCTTCGATGCAGTATTTGGTGGTCGGGCTGATCAGCAGGCGCTTGAGGCCGATCGGCTCGCCGCTGTCATCACACCAGCCGAAGCTGTCGTCGTTGATACGGTCCAGGGCTTGCTCCAGCTGGGGCAGCATGCGCTGGTCACGGTCGATGGCGTTGACCAGCCAGGTACGCTCTTCTTCTACGGAAGCAGCGTCTGCGGGGTCAGCCGGGGAATCCAGACTTTCAATGGCGATTCGGTTCTGTTCGATGCGCTCGTGGGTTTCGACTTTCATGTTCTGCAACAGCTTGGTGAAGAAAGCCAGCTGCTCGGCATTCATGTAGTCATCCGCCGGCATGGCCAGCAACTTTTCCTTTGTCATTGATTTCTCTATAAAAAAACGTGCATTAAGGCGAATTATGGAGCGTCCCGCACTAAGCTGCCACGCTCATCGGGAAGGCGCCGTTTATTCCAAGCGCCACCCGGCACTCAATTTACGAGGGGCGGCAGTCTAAGGCCGAGTCGAAGCCTCAGCAACTGAAAACATAGGGAAAATATCCGACACCCCCTTTAAAAGCCGTCTGACAGGCGCCAGGCGGTTATCGGAATGCGTTTATAACAAGAAATTCGGTGCCGTGGCTGTATTGAGAAGACAAATGGCAACGCCACGCGGTCAGGCATGGCGCTTTGTCGCAGGGCCCGGGACGGAGGCGGGCCCGTTCCCTGGCCTCAGCGCTTGAGCTTGCGCTTGTTGCGGTACTGGTCGATGACCACCGCCACCACGATGATCACGCCCTTGATGATGTCCTGGATGTAGGCATCGACCCCCACGAAGGTGAAGCCGCTGGCCATGACACCGAGGATCAGCGCTCCGATCACCGTCCCGGTGATGCGCCCCACCCCACCCGCCAGGCTCGTGCCGCCAATGACCGCTGCGGCAATCGCATCCAGCTCGTAGGACATGCCCATGCCCGCCTGGCCGGTTGCGGCCCGTGCCGAGGCGACCACGCCGGCCAGCCCCGCCAGCAACCCGGCGATGCTGTAGACGATCACCAGGTGACGCTTGACGTTGATCCCCGAGGTCCGTGCCGCCTGCATGTTGCCACCGATGGCGTAGGTGTATTTGCCGTACTTGGTGTAGCGCAGGGCAATCTGAAAGATCACCGCCACCACCAGGAAAATGATCACCGGCATGGCCCCGTGGCCGATGGCGGTGTAGGAATCCGACAGCATGCTCACCGGCTGGCCTTCCGTGTAGTAACGCGCCAGCCCACGGGCCGACACCATCATGCCGAGGGTGGCGATAAAAGGCGGGATGCCGGTGATGGCGATGATGCTGCCGTTGATCGCACCGGCCAGCAGGCCTACCCCCAACCCCGCCACTACGGGGATCCAGGCCGGCAGGTCAGTCAGGGAAGGAAACACCGCCCGGGCGAAATCCGAGGTCTGGGCCAGGCTCGCGGCGATCATCGCCGACAGCGCCAGCACTGAGCCGGACGATAGGTCGATACCGGTGGTGATGATGACCTGGGTCACCCCGATGGCCAAGAGGCCAATGATCGACACTTGCAGGATCATCAACACCAGGCGCTGGGAGTTCATCAGGAAACTCTGGTCGCGCATGATCCAGCCAAACAGTTCGAACACCAGGCCGATGCCGATCAGCACCAGGAAGATACTCAGCTCCGTTGGCAACCGCCGACGCGTCCTGGCCGGCGCCGCCGCGGGTTTGTTTTCCAGTATCGCGTTCATAGCCATTCACCTTTTTCATGACATGTCGACGGCATGGGGATCGCTGTCGAACCGTTTGATCGCAAGGGTTTGTACGAAAAGTCGCCGAGTGGCGATCAGGCAAGGCGAAAACAGGCGAGGAACGCGCTCGACTTGGCGAGCTGTCTATGATCATTTCGAGCGGACTCGCACGAGCCTGTTTTCAATGCAGCCTGATCGTTGCGCAGGCACTTTTTGTACAAAACCTAGTGGACCGCGGACAAACCCGAGGCCAGTTGCATGACCCGTTCCTGGGTCGCTTCGCTGCGGTCGAGGATGCCCATCTGGTCGCCCTCGTGCATGACCAGCACCCGGTCGCTCATGCCCAGCACCTCAGGCAGCTCCGAAGAAATCATGATCACCGCCATGCCCTCGCTGGCGAGGAAGGCAATCAGCCGGTAGATCTCGGCCTTGGCGCCGACGTCGATGCCCCGGGTCGGCTCATCGAGGATCAGGATGCGTGGGTTGGTCATCAGCCAGCGGGCCAGCAGCGCTTTCTGCTGGTTGCCGCCGGACAGGGTGTCGATGCACTGCTCCAGGGACGGGGTCTTGACCCTGAGTTTCTTGCACATGTCTTCGCACAGGGCTCGCAGGGCCTTCTGCTGGATGAAGCCGTTGCCGACGTAATGGGGCAACACCGCCATTTCCATGTTTTCCAGTACCGACAGGCACGGGAACAGCCCACTGAGCTTGCGGTCCTCGGTCAACAGCGCAAAACCTTTCTCGATGGCCATGTGCGGGTCACTGATGCGCACCGGTTGGCCGTCCAGCAGAATCTGGCCGCCGGTCGCCGGGGTCACGCCAAAGATCGCCTCGGCCACATTGGTCCGCCCCGACCCCATCAACCCGGCGATCCCCAGGATCTCCCCGGCATGCAGGTCGAAGGACACCCCCTTGAAGACACCGTCCAGGCTCAGGTCGCGTACCGCCAGGACCTGTTCGCCAATGGGCGTTTCCCGCTCCGGGAAAAGCTGGCTCAACTCACGCCCGACCATCATCGAAATCAGGCTGTCGCCATCCATGCTGTCGGCCCGTTGCAGGCCGATGTAGGCACCATCGCGGAACACCGCCACCTCGTCGGCGATGGCAAACACTTCGTTCATCTTGTGGGTGATGTAGATGATGCCTTTGCCCTGGGACTTGAGGTCGGCAATGATGGAAAACAGATGGGCGACTTCCGTTTCGGTGATGGCCGAGGTCGGTTCATCCATGATGAGAATGTCGGAGTCGTAGGACACGGCCTTGGCGATTTCCACCATCTGCCGCTCGGCAATGCTGAGGTTGCCTACCTGTTCCTCGGGATCGAGGTTGATGCGCAGGCGCTCCAGCAACCTGGCGGTGCAGCGGTGCATTTCCCCGTGATCGATCATGTGCAGGCCGTTGAGCTGTTCGCGGCCGATCCAGATGTTTTCGGCGATGCTCATGTGGGGCATCAGGTTCAACTCCTGGTGGATCATCGCGATGCCGGCCTGCAACGCGGCCAGGGGCGTGTCGAACGCCACCGGCTTGCCTCGCAGGCGCAATTCACCGGCATCCGGCTGGTAGATGCCGGCGATGATCTTCATCAGGGTGGACTTGCCCGCGCCGTTTTCCCCCATCAGGGCCAGCACGGAACCGGGACGTACCCGCAATTGCACGTCGGACAGGGCCACCACGCCAGGGAACCCCTTGCTGACATTGACGACCTCCAACAGGTAGGGCTCGTCAGGTAGTGTGCCCGGCTGGACAGTCATTGCCGGGGCGCTCGAAGCAGTCGCTGAGGCGAACATGATCAGGTACTCCCTCGGCAAGATCGGCGTGGCGACCTTGCCTGCTGATTAGTGTGGTCGGACCGAGGCTGCGCTGGACGTCACTTGAACTGGGCGACGTTTTCCGGGGTGATCAGGCGATACGGCACCCACACCGCCGGCTCCACCGCTTGTTTCTTGACCATTTTCACGGCTGTATCGATGGAGCCATCCGCCTGGCCCTTGGCGTCCTGGAACACCGAGACCGCCATGTCGCCCTTCTTGATGGCGTTCAAGCCGTCCGGCGTGCCATCGACCCCGGCGATCAAAACGCTGCCTTTTTTCTGGCCGGCCTGTTTCAGGGCCATCGAGGCGCCAATGGCCATCTCATCGTTGTTGGCCACCACCGCCTGGAACTCGCGCCCCTGGGTCAGCCAGTCGTTGACCAGGGTCATGCCCTTGTCGCGCAACCAGGTCCCGGTCTGTTCCTGCTCGATCTTGATATCGGGGTATTTGGCCAGTACTTCCTTGACGCCCTTGGTGCGGTTGGTGGTGGAGTTGTTGGCCAGGTCTCCCAGCAGGATCACGATATTGCCCTTGCCGCCCATCTTTTGCGCCAGGTACTGCATCTGCATCCGCCCGGCTTCCAGGTCGTCGGAGGCGACGGTCACCACGCCCGCCGGCAATTTCAGGTCATCGGGCCGACGATTGACGTAGACCAGGGGAATGCCCGCGGCCACGGCGGCCTTGGTGATGCGCTGGGTCGCGGCGGTGTCCACCGGGTTGACGATGATGGCGTCGACCTTCTGGCTGATGAAGCTTTCCACCTGGCTCAGTTGCTTGACCACATCGCTGCGGGCGTCCTCGAATTGCAACGTGACGCCGTCCGGCATGGACTTGGCTTTCTTGTCCATGGATTCGCGCAGGTAGGTCAGCCAGGTGTCATCGAACTGCGACATGCTGACGCCGATCTTCAGGTCCGCCAGGGCAGCACCGCTGGCGAACATCAACGACAGGGCCAGCGAGGCGATACGGGTCTTGATCTTCATGAACGGTCTTTCTCCACATTCTTGTTGATTTTATGGATAAGGCGAGACGGCTCTCAGGAACGGGGCAGGCGCACGATGGGCGCCCCCGGCACGCAACACACCACGGCGCCTTGGCGCTGGATGCACAGGGATTCGAACAGAGGAAGAATTGCGGACAGGCGCAACGGACGGGGCAGGTGAAACGCAGAACGCTTGAAGGTTTTCATCGACGGTACCTGGCTGTGTTTCTTGTTTTTGTTGAGTTCGTCATCCGTTCAGGACAGGCAACGGATGGGAACAGGGTGTCGGTAACCTGGAAACGACTTTATTGGAAAATATTTTCCACATCAACTTATTTTAGAATTTTATTCGTCTTTTATTCCATGGCCGACAGGCGTGGGCAATACCTGCACTTCGCCCCCCTCGGCGCTCTGCCGGGCAGCGTCCAGGATAGAGGTCGTCGCCCAGGCGTCACGGGCCTGGACCGGCAGCGGGCCAGCGCCCTGCAAGGCGAGCTGCAGGCGTTGGTAGAACTCGATCCAGCAACCCCGCTCCGATGCCACGCGCTCGCGCTCGCCACCCTGTTCGAACCACCCCCAGCGTCGATGTTCCTCGGTACCCCAGCGTTCCCCCTCCGTCGCCGGGCTCAACCCGGCAAGCGCCAGGGCTTCCTGGCCATCGAGGCCTTCGACGGTATAACTGCCCTCGCTGCCGCTGACCCGAAAGCGCGGCCGCGGTGCGTTTTGCAGGCAGTTGCCGCTCAGGTGGGAAACCACGCCGTTGGCATGGGTCAGGGACACAAAGAAGCCGTTGTCGAATACCTGGCCTGGCTGGCGGTAGTCCAGCTCGGCGTAGACCCTGGTCACCGGCCCGAACAATTGCAGCGCCTGGTCCACCAGATGGCTGCCCAGATCGCGCAGGAAACCACCACCGCTGCCTTTGCCAACCGATGTCGGTGAATAGCGCTCGACACTGGACTCGAAACGAATGACCTGCCCCAAGGCTCCGGACGCCAGCAGTTTGCGCAGGGTCAGGTAATCCGAATCCCAGCGACGGTTCTGGTAAACACAGAGCGGCACATTGCACCGCTCGGCCGCCACCACCATTGCCTCGGCCTGCGCGGCGTCCCGGGCAAAAGGTTTGTCGCTGACCACCGCCACACCGAGTTCAATCGCCTCCATCACCACCGCCGGGCGGCCGTCCAAAGGCGTGGACACCACCACCGCGTCGATGCCCGCCGCCACCAGTTCGGCGAGGGTGTCAAAAGCCTGGACGTGTGGGTAATCACTCGCCAACTGCTGGCGTCGCTCGACGGACCGGGTCACCACGCCGACGAACGTAGCCCCCGGCAGGCTGCTGATCAGCGGCGCGTGAAAAAACCGCCCACCCTTGCCGTAGCCGACTAGTCCGATTCGCATGAAAGCTCCTTGTCTGGATATGACACTGTCCTCTGTGGGAGCGAGCTTGCTCGCCATGGCGTCGGATCAGCCAGTATTAATGTTGCCTGACCCACCGCTATCGCGAGCAAGCCCGTTCCCACAGGGGATTGGGGTTAACCGTAGAAGGGCGGACGCTCGGGCAAGCTGACCTTGACGATCTGCCCACTCTGCTGCGCCTCAATACAGGCATCCGCCGCCACCGCCGCCGCAAACCCATCCCAGGCCGACGGTCCACCCACCTGGCCGGCGCGCACGCCATCGATGAATGCCTGCAGCTCGACGTCATAGGCGGCGATGAAACGGTCCTTCCAGTCCATCAGGATGGCATTGGACAGTTTGGCCTCACTGCGCAGCTGGACCTGGGACGGTTCCGCAAGCCGGGCGATGCCGGTCTCCCCCACTACTTCGCACTGGATGTCGTAGCCGTACTGGCAATTGACGAACACCTCTACGTCGATGCGAGTGCCCCTGGCGGTCTCCAGCAGCACCACCTGCGGGTCACGCAAGTGAGCCAGGGCCTTGCTGGTCTTGCGTGGAAACACCACCTGCACCGAGACGTAGTCGTCGGCCAGCAACCAGCGCAGCACATCCAGCTCATGGATCAGGGTGTCGGTGATGGCCATGTCGGTCTTGTAATTCTCTCCCACCCTCGGGTTGCGGTGAGCGCAGTGCAGCATCAGCGGCTCGCCGATCTGTCCGCTGTCGATCACCGCCTTGAGCGCCCGGTACCCCTGGTCGTAAGGCCGCATGAAACCCACCTGCACCAGGCGCTTGCCATGGGCCACCTCGGCGTCGACGATCCTGCGGCAGCCTTCGGCCGTCACCGCCAGGGGTTTTTCGCAGAACACCGGCTTGCCGGCCGCGACGGCCGCCAGCACGAATTCCTCGTGGCTCGGTCCCCAGGAGGTGACCAGGATCGCCTCCACTTCCGGGGCCTTGATCAATGCATGTCCATCGGGGTACACCTCGGCGGTGAGGTTCAGGTCGGCCACGACCTTTGCCGCTTGGGAGAGGTTGATGTCAGTCACCGCCACCACCTGGCTGTTGAGCAAGGTCTGGCTGCAACGACGGATATGATCCTGGCCGATGGCCCCGGTGCCGATGACGCCCAGCTTCAAAGACATTTGCAACTCCTTGTGTTGTTTGGGTGGGGCAATCAGTACTGACGGGCCTGGGCCAGTCGTTCATTGAGGGTGCGGGCGACCTCATCGGTACGGGTGCTGGTGGAGACCTGCGCCACGCCGACACGCCACCATGACAAGTACTTGTGGATCATGGTCTTGGGCAGGACCTTGATGTCGATCAGGGTCGAGACGGTCTGCCGTCGCGCATCGGCCAGGGCCGCGTGCAGTTCCTCGAGGGTCTTGACCCTGTAGGTCTTGCAGCCATAGGCCGCCGCGCTCATGGCGAAATCCACCGGTACGAAGCCGCCGTCGAGCTTGCCGGTGTCCGGGTTGCGGAAGCGGAATTCAGTGCCGAAGCTGTCCATGCCATGTTCCATCTGCAGGTTGTTGATGCAGCCGAAGGTCATGTTGTCCAGCAGCACCACATTGATCTTGCGCCGTTCCTGGATCGAGGTCGCCAGCTCCGAATGCAACATCATGTAGGAGCCATCGCCCACCAGGGCATATACCTCTTTTCCAGGCTCGGCGAGCTTCACGCCCAACGCCGCATTCACCTCATACCCCATGCAGGAATACGCGTACTCGACGTGGTAGGTGTTCACGCCCTTGCTGCGCCAGCTGCGCTGCAAGTCGCCAGGCAGGCTGCCAGCGGCGGCCACGATGATGGCGTCGTCGTCCAGGGTTTCGTTGAGGGTACCCAGTACACGACTCTGGGTCAGGCAGGAGCCGGTGAGTTCGATGAATTCGCGCAACACCGCCGGGTCCGTGCGGTCGTTGATTTCCGGGACGAAATCCTCGGTTCGATAGTCGGCCTGGTAGACCCGGTCCACCTCGGCATCCAGTCGAGCCCTGGCTTCGGCGATGCGCCCGCCCCATTCGGCGCGATAGCCGCCCAGGGTGCACGACAAGGCCTCGAGTCCCGAACGGGCATCGGCCACCAGTTGCACGCCATCGAGCTTCAACGCGTCGCATGGGCTGATGTTGAGATTGAGGAACTGCACCTCCGGGTGCTGGAACAGCCATTTCGAGGCAGTGGTGAAATCGCTGTAGCGAGTACCGATACCGATGATCAGGTCCGCTTCCTTGGCCAGCAGGTTCGCCGCCAGGCAGCCGGTTTCGCCGATACCGCCCACGTTCAGACGATGGCTGGACACCACCGCGCTCTTGCCGGCCTGGGTCTCGGCGAAGGGGATCTCGAAGCGTTCGGCGAACCCCTGGAGGGCGGCGTTGGCGCCGGCATACTTCACGCCCCCGCCCGCGATGATCAGCGGCTTGCGCTTGCCCTTGAGCAATGCCAGGGCATCCCCCAGCATCGCCTCGGTGGCCGGCCGGCGGTCGATCCGATGCACGCGTTTTTGCAGGAAATAGTCCGGGTAGTCGTAGGCCTCGGCTTGTACGTCCTGGGGCAGCGCCAGGGTCACCGCACCGGTCTCGGCAGGGTCGGTGAGCACGCGCATGGCGTGGATCGCGGCGGTCATCAATTGTTCGGGGCGATTGATCCGGTCCCAGTATTTGCTCACGGCCTTGAACGCATCGTTGGTGCTGATGCTCAGGTCGTGGAACTGCTCGATCTGTTGCAGGACCGGGTCCGGCTGGCGGCTGGCATAGACATCGCCGGGCAACAGCAGCAACGGGATACGGTTGGCGGTGGCCGTGGCGGCAGCGGTCAGCATGTTCGCCGCGCCGGGGCCGACCGATGAGGTGCAGGCATAGATTTTCCGACGCAGGTGCTGCTTGGCGAAGCCGATGGCGGCGTGGGCCATGCCCTGCTCGTTACGCCCCTGGTGCACCACCAGGTCGCCGCTGTCCTGCTCCAGCGCCTGGCCCAGGCCCAGCACGTTGCCGTGACCGAATATGGTAAAGACGCCGGCGATGAACTTGCTCTGGACGCCGTCGACCTCGACATACTGGTTATCGAGGAATTTCACCAGGGCCTGGGCCATGGTCAGTCGTGTTGTGGACATGCTTGCACCTTTTTCAAACGCAACTCGATCGAGCGTGGAAGCCGGCCTGCCCCGGGCAGGCGCCGTGCCAGCGACATCGATGCGATGCCGACGCCTGGACGGGCGAGCCCGCTCCCACATGAAAAGTTTCCCGACACGGCAGTCAGGCCTGGGAGTTCTGCAGGTGATTCATGCTTGCTCCCAGCGGCTGGCGCAGGTCAGCCAACTGATGGACGCTTTCGGCGAACGGTTCGAAGGACAGGTAGCCGTCATACCCGCCGGCCCGCAACGCTTCGATCTGCGCGGCATTGCCGAGGATATCGCCCTCGCCCACCAGCACCCGGTGACCGTCCCGGATCGTCGCCAGGGGCGCCAGGGCATCTTCGACGCCGGAGATGTGCACCAGGCCGGTCAACTCGGCAAAGCACTCCCGCTCCCCCGCCAGATGATGGTGAAAGGTGTCATGCACCAGGCGAAACACATCCTGGGTATCGGTGTCCGCGATCGCTTCCACCGCCGTGCGCTTGAGGCGCAGCGAGCACTCCTCGAACCCCAGGGGCTCGATATAGCCGTAGACACCGAAGGCCCGCAGGATCGGCGCCAGCTCACCGAGGGCGGTACGCAGCCCCGCCGAACGTTCGGCCTCGCTGCGCGGGTCGGCGCGATCGTTCAATGGACACATCACCAGCCCCTGGGCACCACATTCGCGGGCGTAGTCGGCCAGCCTCACGGCCTGGACACGGCGCTCTTCGTTCCACACATCGAAAGGGTAAAGGGCATTGATCGACAGCACCTTGATGCCCCGCGCCTCGCATAACTGGCGCACGCTGGCCGGTGCCATGCCGTTCTCGATCTCGACGCCCTGCAGATCGTTGCGGATTTCAATGGCATCGGTTTTCAAGGCCAGGGCCAGGTCGATGAACTCAGGCAGTGACAGGCGTGGCGCAACCATTCGGTTCAAGGCAAAACGCAGGGGCTTGTTCATTGTTATTCCTCCGGCATTCGTGCAAAACGGGCGATGGGACGTTCAGAGGTCCAGCAGCCAACTGTGCTGCGGGTCGTTATGGAACTGCCAGACCCGCTTCGGGCCGGCCATGACATTCAGGTAGTACGACTCGTACCCGTAGGGCACGCTGACCGGGTGGTACCCCTTGGGCACCACGACCAGGTCGCTGTTTTCCACGGCCATGGCCTGGTCGATGCTGCGATCGTCGGTATAGACCCGTTGGAACACGAAGCCCTGGGGCGGACTGATCTGGTGGTAATAGGTTTCTTCCAGGAAGCTCTGGTGCGGCAGGTCGTCGGTGTCGTGCTTGTGGGGCGGGTAGCTGGACGAATGGCCCGAAGGCGTGCGCACCTCCACCACCAGCAGCGAATGGGCTGGCTCGCTGTCCGGCAGGATGTCGCAGACATACCGGGTGTTGGCACCCTTGCCGCGAACGCTGCGCTTCATGCTGTCGGGCAGGATCAGGCGCGGGCCGTACTCGTTTCCGGCCGAACCCGGGGCGGCACATACCGCCAGTTGCACGTCGCTCAAGGCGGTCACCAGCGCCTGGCTGCCGGGGGGCAGGTAGGCGGCATAGGGCGACTTGTCCTCGAACACCGACTGGCGATCACCCAGGTTGTCCCAATCGAAAACGCCCTGCCCCGGCGCCTCGCCCTTCAGACCGATACGCCCGCTGAGCAGCACCAGGCACAGCTCCTTGTCGGCCGCGGCCACCGGCAGGGTTTCGCCGAGGCTCAGGCGACAGGCCGTGAAGCCGACGTATTCCAGCTCGCCCGGGGGCAACGCCACCACGGTCCGGCCGCTGGCTTGACTCTTGATCAACAGGCTCATGCCGGGATCCTCTCTTGCAGCAAGGCGCGCAGGGTGTCGTAGCCCTTCTTGGCATACACATAGCTCGGCGCCACGGCGGGATCCTGCTCGGCCTCCACCACCAGCCATCCCTGGTAGTCGGCGGCCAACAGGACGTCGAGCAACGCGGCGAAATCGATGTCGCCATCCCCCGGCACGGTGAAGGTGCCGTTGATGATGCAGTCGGGAAAGCTCCACAGGTTGTTGCGCGCCAGCTGCACCACCGGCTTGCGCACATCCTTGAAATGCACGTGGCAGATCCGCTCGATGTGCTTGCGCAAGACTTGCAGCGGTTCGCCGCCGCCCATGTAGCAGTGTCCTGAGTCGAACAGCAGGCCGACTTCGCTACCGGTCAGAGCCATCAACTTGTCGATGTCCGAAGGCGACTCGACATAAGCGCCCATGTGATGGTGATAGGCCAGACGCACCCCCTGGGACAACGTGAAGCGGGCCAGTTCGGTCAGCTTGTCGGCATAGGCCTGCCAGGCCTCGTCGGTGTGAAAGCGCGGCCGCTCGATCAGGGGAATCCGCTGGCCTTGGATGGAGTCGGCGACTTCCCCGTAGACCAGCACCGTGGCGCCATTCTGCGCCAGCAACTCGACATGGCTGGCAATGGCGTCGATTTCCTCGGCTGCCGAGCGTCGGGCCAGACGACTGGAATACCAACCCGAGACCAGTGCCAGGTCATAGGGGCGCAGCACATCGCCCACACCCTTGGCGTCCTTGGGAAACTTGCCGTTGAGCTCGAAACCTTCATAGCCGATGGCCTTGCCCTCGCTCAGCGCGGTGCTCAACGGTGTCTCGCCGCCCAACGAGGGCAAGTCGTCGTTGCTCCAGGAAATCGGGTTGATGCCAATTCGAATCGCGGGCATGGCTGCACCTTTTATTGTTTTCAAACTGAATGCATGGGTGAACGCAACACTACTGTGGCAAGGGGGGTTATCCCCTCGCCACGGATGCTTGTTCCATCGGTCACGCCCGGGCCGCTCGCCACGCGTCGATCAGTTCCACGAACGTGCCCTGTACCTGCCTGATCAGCGTTTCGTCATCGATCTCCCCCGCCAGCCAGGCTCGGCTCGGTTCCTGGAAGATCGTGCGCCCCACGGCAAAACCCCGGCAGGTAGCGCTCTGGCTGGCCTGGCGAAAACCTTCGGCCAGGGCCGAGGCCGGAGCATTGAGGCCCAGCAGCACCACACCACGGCAGTACGGATCGCGCTGCTGGATCAACTCATCGAGTTGCTTCCACTGCTCTGCGGTCTGGGCTTCGATCTTCCACCAGGCCGGAAAGATCCCCAGGTTGTAGAGGCGCTTCAAGGCGCGATAGAGCACGTCCGGATGCGGCGATGGATGATCCTTGGGCGGGATGACTTCCAGCAGCAGTTCATGGCCACTGACCTGGGATGCCTTGTACAACCCCATCAACTGCGCCTCCTGCTCCAGGCGCAGCAGCGGCTCGTCATCGGGATGAAATTGCACCAGACACTTGATGATCTGCTCGCCTGGCCAGGCGATCAGGTTGCTGCCGATGGAGCGGCCATGCTCGAAAGCCAGCGGCCGCGAGCCTTGCACCTCCACCGGGCGCGCCACCCACCAGCCGCGTCCGGTGGCGGCATTGAGGGAATCCTGGCCGAAACGTTGATCGGCCAGCAACCCGACGTCCGCCTCGATGCCCTGGCGACGCAGATCGACTTCGACTCGCTCCACCGCCTGGATGAACAGTTGCTTGAGCGCGCCGATGCTGCTCAGGTCCCGGTCGCCTTTTTGAGCCAGTTCCACCAGTTGCCAACGGTGATCGAAGGCAAAGATGAACAGTTGTTTCCAGGCCCTGCGAGGCACACTGACCTGATGAAGCCGTTGCAATGCGACATCCTGGTCCGGCCGGGTGATGGGCACCGGGCTGTCGAACAGGTAATCGAGTTCGGCCCGGGTCGGCATCGCCGGGGCACAGGCATGGCGCGACACCACCAGGCCGCCACAGGCATTGGCCAACTGGCAGCAGCGCGCATCGTCGGCTTCCTCCAGCCAGCCGGCGAGAAAGCCCGACATGAAGGCATCGCCGGCCCCCAGGACATTCAGGACCTCCACCTTGACGCCCGGATAGATCGCACCGTCTTCAAGCCGGTCGGGGATGGCGCCGTGGATCACCGTGCAACCCTGCGGGCCGAGCTTGACCACCAGGGTCGCCGCCGTCAGCGAACGCACGGTGCGCAGCGCGGCCAGCAGATCCGTGCTGCCACCGGCGATCAGGAATTCCTCCTCGGTGCCGACGATCAGGTCAAAACGCGGAAGGATGCCTTGCACATGCCGGCTGACGGTCTGGTCGGCCACGAAACGGGTCTCGCCATCGGCCTTGCCGGCCAAGCCCCAGAGCACCGGGCGATAATCGATGTCCAGGATCCGCCTGACGTTGTGCTTCTGGGCATGGTCCAGCGCCTGGATACTGGCCTTGTAGACGCTGTCGGTGGAGAAATGAGTGCCGGTGATCAACAGGGCCTTGCTGGAGGCGATAAAGGCCTCGTCTATGTCTTCGGCGCGCAACGCCATGTCGGCGCAGTTTTCCCGGTAGAACACCAGGGGGAAGGTTTCCCGGTCCTTGATACCCAGCAGCACCAGGGCGGTCAGGCGTTGCGGATCGACCTTGATGCCGCTGACATCGCAGCCCTCACGGGCCAGGGACTCCACCAGGAAGCGTCCCATGTGGTCGTCCCCTACCCGGCTCAGCATGGCGGACCTGAGCCCGAGCCGAGCGGTGCCGAAAGCGATGTTGGCCGATGAGCCACCCAGGTATTTGGCGAAGCTTGTGACATCTTCCAGCCGCGCCCCGACTTGTTGCGCATACAGGTCGACACCCAGGCGTCCCAGGCAGATCACATCCAATTGACGCCCACTGGCAAAACGAGTCTGGCCCATGCTGGCTCCTGTTATTTTTATCAGCCTGCGTTCGCCGCCGGAGCGGTGCCAACGCGTTGGTGGATGCAGACTAAAACGAGCCACGGGCAAATATCAATAATTATTCTATAAATTTTTTACGTGGAATATTTTTTCCAATACCCTGTGCTCGGAACCGCGACAGGCGCAGTGCATCGTTTCAGCAGGTCACGTCGCCTGCCGCGCTCATTATTTTCCTTGCGCCTACGCTGTAGACTGCGACCAGCCAACCTGTTGTCGAGGGCCGGGACGTTATCGGACCGCCCTATAAGAACAAGCCAGAAGGATTTTCTATGACCCGCCCCGATCTGCCGGAGCCGTCCGAGCGCGCGTCCGCCCTCGCAACCCCACCGATCAATGCCGAACGCCTGTTGCAACTGATCACCGAGGAATATGAAAGCCTGCCGCGCCAGCTCAAACGCATCGCCAGCTACATGAGCCAGCAAAGCGACCGCATCATGGTCGACCGTATCAGTGATATCGCTCGCGAATGCGAAGTGCATCCGTCGGCCATCGTGCGTTTTTCCCAACGCTTCGGTTTCAGCGGGTTCAGTGAAATGCAGGCGCTGTTCCGGGAGGCCTACACCCACAAGACCACGCCGGTACAGAACTACCAGCAGCGCATTCGCAGCATGATCGCCAACAAATCCCAGAAGGCCTGCGGCGGCGACCTGGCGCGCGAATGCATCAACGCCACACTCTCGGGCATCGAGCGATTGGGGCTGGAACTGGACGACCAGGCGTTCGACAAGGCCGTGGACCTGGTGGTCAATGCCGACAATATCTATGTGGTGGGCGTCCGGCGTTCCTTCGCGGTAGCCGATTACCTGGTGTACAACCTGCAACACACCAACAAGCGCATTCACCTGGTGTCCGGGCTCGGTGGCAGCTATCGCGAGCAGATGCGCAGCGTCCGGGCCAACGACCTGGTGATCGCCATCAGCTTCACCCCGTACGGCAAGGAAACCCAGCATTGCCTGCGCATCGCCCAGCATCACCAGGCCAAGACCTTGATCATCACCGACAGCAACCTGTCGCCCCTGGCCAAACGGGCCAATACGGTGTTGCTGGTAAACGAAGGCAGCTCGTTCGCGTTTCGCTCCCTGAGCGCTACCCTTTGCCTGTGCCAGGCATTGTTCATTGCCGTGGCCTACCGGCTGGAGCTCAAGGTCGATGAAATCCACGAACAGGCAGGATTCGAGGACTAGAAACCCGGACCGTCCAACCACAGAAGGAAGCACCATGAAACTGATCGGCATGCTGGACTCGCCATTCGTACGACGCGTCGCCATTTCCGCCAAATGCCTGGACATTGCCCTGGAACATCAATCGATTTCGGTGTTCAGGCAGTTCGAACAGTTCCAGCGCATCAACCCGGTGGTCAAGGCGCCGACCCTGGTGCTCGACGATGGCGCGGTGCTGATGGACTCCACGTTGATCATCGACCACCTCGAGGTCTTGGCCACACCGGGCAAAAGCCTGATGCCGGTCGACAGCGTGCAACGGCTGCGCACCCTGCGCCTTATCGGCCTGGCCCTGGCGGCGTGCGAGAAGTCGGTGCAGATCTACTATGAACGCAACCTGCGGCCGACAGAAATCCAACACGCCCCCTGGGTCGAACGGGTTGAAGGCCAACTGGCGGCGGCCTATGGCATGCTCGAACAGGAACTGGTGAAACAGCCCCTGGTCACCGACGGCTCACTCGATCAGGCAGGCATCACCCTGGCAGTGGCCTGGAGCTTCACCAACCTGGTGGTACCGGATCAGGTGCAGGGCAAGTCCTTTCCTTCGATCAGCGCGTTCACCGCCTATGCCGAAGGGTTGGAGGCGTTTGTCAGCACGCCGATGGAATAACCGGCGATGGCGGTCGAGCGCAGGATTCTGATTCACCCCGGATCCCTGTGGGAACGAGCTTGCTCGCGATGGCGGGGTACCAGCCAACATGGATGCTGACTGACCTTACGCTATCGCGAGCAAGCTCGCTCCCACAGTTTGTTTTCGGGTGACGGCGGGATATGTATTCGCCACAGATCCCAAACAGGATTTGCTCAGGCCGGTTCCACTTCCTTCGGCTCCACGAACGCTGGTGCCACCTCGAACCGATCCGCCAGGAACGGCGTGATGTCCAGTGGCAACGGCTCGTCGTTCACCAATTTGTCCAGCAATACCCCGGTGATGGCCGAGGTCAGGATGCCGGTGCGGAAATGCCCGCAGGCATTGAGGTAGCCTTCCACGCCCCGCATCGGCCCCAGGATCGGCAACTCGTCGGGAGATCCAGGGCGCAGGCCGGCCCAGGTCCGCTTCAGGTTGATGTCGGCCAATTGCGGGATGCACCGCACTGCACCCTGGACCAACCCCTCGATTTCCGGGTACGTGGTGGTCACGTCAAAGCCTTTGTCTTCGGTGGTGCTGCCAATCAGGATTTCGCCGTTGTCCTTCTGGGCCACATAACAATCGCTGGTGGTCAGGCAGCCCTTGAGGATCTTCGGCATGCGTTCGGTCAACAGGATCTGGCCCTTGACCGGCTTGACCGGAATCCGCACGCCGGTGGCCTGCTCACTCAGGTCCGCCGCCCAGGCACCGGCGGCGTTGATCAGGGTCCGGCAATTGAAGGTGCCCGCCTCGGCGGTCTTCACCCCGGTGACCCGCGTGCCCTTGCGCAGGACCTCGGTGACGTTGGTGTTGAAGAACAGGTCGACGCCGTTCTGTCGAGCGCCTTCGGTATAGGCGTCCGCCAGGCGGAACGGACTGACCTGATGATCGCACAGGAACTCCAGCGCTCCCCGGGCCTCGTGGCTGACATTCGGCTCGGCCTCGCGCAGGGCGGCCTGGTCGAGCCAGCGGACCTGGTCCGCCAGGTGCGGGATGCAGGCGACGATATGCTCGGCGTACAAGCGGTCCTCATCGTCATAGATCACGAATTTGAGCCCGGTCTCCTCGAACTTGAAATCCATGCCGTGGTTGTCCATCAACTCCCGGTGCAATTGCGGATACAAGGCGTTGGACTGCAAGGCGAAGTCGAAGAACGATTGCGGCAGGATGTGCGGCGTACTGGCGTCCACCGCCACGGCGGCGCCCTGGGCCTGGCGCTTGCGGTTGGCCGACATCATGCGAAAGAAAATCACCCCGCACCCCAGCCCCACGGACTCGCCGATGGCCCACAGGCCTCCCGCGGAAGCCCGGGTGGCATTGCCCGGGCGCTTGGCATCGATCAGCGCGATCTTCAAGTGCTTGCGCTTGGACAACTGATAGGCACACGAAGCCCCGATCACACCGCCACCGGCGATGACCACGTCGTAATCCTTCAGGCTCTGATACTCAGTCATGCCGTACGCCCTCCTGGCCTACGTTCTGGAACGCTGAAAAGGGCACCGGGTCGATGGGGAAGCGCGGTCGCAACCAGCCCACATCCCCACGTCCGGTGGCTTCGCGCAGCCGGTCGCTGCAATAGCCGACGCACATCCGCCCCTGGCAGTCGCCCATGCTCACCCGGGTGCGCATTTTCAGGCTGGCCATGTCCTGCACGCCCTGCTCCAGGGCCCGGTCGATATCAGCGCGGGTGGCGTGCTCGCAGCGGCAGATCACCGTATCGGCGGCGGGCAGCGCGGTTTGCCCGGCACCGCGGCGAGTGTATCGGTCCACGGCGGCGCGGAAGCGCACGATGCGGTCCAGTTGCGCCTGGTAGCGCTCGCGGCGCTCAAGGGCGGTACGAGGATCGAGCACATTGCCTTGCATCAGAATCGATAGCGCGGCGATGCGCCCGCTCAGCATGGCCGCTTCACCGCCACGGATCCCGCCCATGTCGCCAGCCAGGTGGATATGGGCCTCGCTGCTTTGCTGCCAGGCATCGGACACCGCCCTGAGGTAGCCGTCATCGCTGAAGCCATGCTCCAGGCCCATCTGCTGGCTCAACTGGGTGCGTGGAATGAAGCCGTAGCCGACCGCCAGGGTCTGGGCCGGCACTTGTTCGGCACGGGCCAGGTCGGGCTCCCAGTCGCTGGAATAAGGCGCGACGGTGACACAGCTCAGCTCACCGTCGCCATCGGCCCGCACCACGCCCCAGCCATAACGCACCGCAATGCCGTGCAGCTTGAGATAGCCCAGCATGCTCAGGCCGTCGAGAAACAGCTGTGGCTTGTTCAGCAAGGCCAGGCTTTCCTTGGCGATCCTGCCCAATGCGCACGCCTCGTACACGCCGGCCACGGCCACGCCTGAAGCATGCAGCTGGCAGGCCACCAGGGGCAGCAGCGGGCCGGTGCCCGCGATCACCACCGGACTGGGCGGCTTGACCACCCCGCTCTTGATCTGTAGCTGCAACCCACCCAACATCATCACCCCGGCAAGCGTCCAGCCGGGAAACGGCACGCTGCGCTCATGGCAACCGGCCGCCAATACCAGATGGGAATAGGCGACTTCCCGCAAACGCTCGTCGGCATCCAGCAGCATCAGCGCCCGGACCCCTTCGGCTCCGACGACGCGGCTGTCGAGCCGAACGTCGATCAGCCCGGCGTACTGGCGAAACTCACCGTGAAGCCTGTTCAGGGCCTGGCTATAGCGGGAACCCAGGTAGTCCAGGCTCACACCGTCGCGCAACGGCCCACGATAGACCACGCCACCCAGGCGCGGCGCCTCTTCGAGCAAAGTGCTGCGCACCCCATGGGCCGCCAGCTCGATGGCTGCGGCCATGCCCGCCGGCCCACCGCCGACAATCACCGGATCGAGGCTCATGGCGCCTCCGTTTCGGCGATGCGGTTGGCCCGGGTCTCGATCTGCATGCCGGGACGCACCCGGGTCTGGCAGGCGCGGCGCTTGTGACGCCCATCGATCTTGACGAGGCAGCAATGGCACACGCCCATGCCGCAATACGCGCCGCTGATCTGCTGGTGATCGTTGCGGGCCACCTGGCGCTGGCCCAGGGACTGGATGACGGTAAGAACGGTTTCGCCGTGGGCGGCGTCGACGATCCGCCCGTCCAGGCACACCGTCATGTCGGCCCTGGCCAGGGGCTGGATGTCGAATTTTCGGCGTAGAAGGTCTTGAGACTGCATGATGCTGCTCTTCCTTGATGCTTTTATTGAAGGACCAGTGAGGTCTCGGCTCCTTGCAGCACACCATCACCGGTTGCGTCGGTGCCTGCGTCAGCGCGAGCGCGCCAAGGCGGGGCAATCGATGCCACATGATAGTGCGGGCGAAACGCATGTTAGGGATAATTTGTGACCAAGTGTTGATCCAGGCCAGGGAAATCGCTGGCGGCTTCGATGAACTTTTTTTCAGAAAGCCGACAGGTAATCTTTGGCAGAATGCTGCGCAATGGCATCAATTTCTCAACCCGGTACCGCCCATGAACCGCATCCTGACCATCGAAGACGACGCCGTGACCGCCCGTGAGATCGTCGCCGAGCTGACCCGCAACGGCCTGAGCGTCGACTGGGTCGACAATGGCCGCGAAGGTCTGGAACGCGCGGTGAGCGGCGACTACGACTTGATTACCCTCGACCGCATGCTGCCCGAGCTCGACGGCCTGGTGATCGTCACCACGCTGCGCAACATGGGCGTGGCGACGCCGATCCTGATGATCAGCGCCCTGTCCGATGTGGATGAACGGGTACGCGGTCTCCGGGCCGGCGGCGACGACTACCTGACCAAGCCCTTCGCTACCGACGAGATGGCGGCTCGTGTCGAAGTGTTGCTGCGCCGCAACAACGGCGCCCAGGAAACGCAAACCGCCCTTCGGGTCGCCGACCTGGAACTGAACCTGATCAGCCGCGAGGCCAGCCGCAACGGGCAACTGCTCAGCCTGTTGCCCACCGAGTACAAGTTGCTGGAATTCCTGATGCGCAACAGCGGACAGATCCTTTCGCGCATGATGATTTTCGAGGAAGTCTGGGGCTATCACTTCGACCCCGGCACCAACCTGATCGACGTGCACATTGGTCGTCTGCGCAAGAAGATCGACCCGCCGGGCCTGGAACCCCTGATTCGCACCGTGCGAGGTTCCGGCTATGTCATTGCTGAACCCCGCTAAGGGCTGGCGCTCCTCCAGCAGCCGCCTGCTGGCGCTGTACAGCGCGCTGTTCGTGATCTGGAGCGCTCTGTTGATGGGGGTGATGTATTACGAAGTGTTCGGCTACCTCGACAGCCTGGCCAAACACTCCCTGATGCAGCGCCAGCACCTGTTTGCCCGCATCCATGCCGACCAGCTGGAGGACGCGCTCATGGCCAGCCTGACCCTGGACGAGCGCGGGGTCGATGCCTACGGCCTGTTCGATCCGCAACTGCGGCACCTGAGCGGGCCGATCCAGCGGATTCCGGCCGACCTGCCGCTGGACGGCAAGATCCACATGCTGGGCGGCTGCGTCGACTCCGACGCCCCCGGCGTGCCCTCGGACAGTTGCGATGCGGTGGCGACCCGGACCCAGGACGGACGCTGGCTGGTGTTGGCACGGGACAACGGTTCGCTCTTCGCCGTCACGCACATCATCCTGCGGGCATTGTTCTGGGGCGTGTCGCTGACCATCCTGCCGGGCCTCGCCGGCTGGCATCTGCTGCGCCGCCGACCACTGCAGCGCATCCGCAAACTGCAGGCCAGCGCCGAGGCCATTGTGGCCGGCGACCTCACCCATCGCCTGCCACTGTCGAGCCGCCGCGACGAACTGGACATGCTGGCGGCGATCGTCAACGCCATGCTCGATCGCATCGAGCGCCTGATGAACGAGGTCAAGGGCGTGTGCGACAACATCGCCCACGACCTGCGCACGCCCCTCACCCGCTTGCGCGCCCAGCTTTACCGGATCCAGCAGGAAGCGGCAGAGGGCTCGCCCGAAGCCTTGCAGATGGATCAGGTGATTGCCGAGACGGATACCCTGATGGCTCGGTTTCGCGGGCTGCTGCGGATCTCCGAACTGGAAGACCAGCAGCGCCGTTCGGGTTTCGTGCGCCTGGACCCGTTGCAACTCTTGCAGGAACTGCACGACTTCTACCTGCCCCTGGCCGAAGAACGCGAACTGACCTTCCGCCTCGACGTGCCCGAGACCTTGCCCCTGCTCAATGGCGACCGGGCGCTGCTGTTCGAAGCCGTGTCGAACCTGCTGAGCAATTCCATCAAGTTCACACCGCCGGGAGGCGAGGTCGTCCTGCGGGGCGTGGACCAGGGCGACAGCACGCGCATCGAAGTACTCGACTCCGGCCCCGGCATCCCGGAGGCGGAACGCAAGGCCGTGTTCCGGCGTTTCTATCGCGCAGAGGGCAGCAGCCAGCACGGTGGATTCGGCCTGGGCCTGTCCATCGTGGCGGCGATTGTCAATCTGCACGGATTTACGCTTGAGGTGGATAGCAGCGAACAGGGCGGAGCCCGCCTGGCGCTCGATTGCCGAGCGACGCTGCTGTAGCGATCAACCAGGACGTGGCTTTGCAATGAAGGGGGTGGTGAAGGGAGTTTCAGGCGGGATCACCGCGATACAGCGGAGTGTTGCCCAGCTCATAACGCAGTTCTTCGATCAGCTTTGCAATGCTTTCTTCCGACCGGACGCTGTCGATGCTCATGCCGCTTACTACCAGATCGACTTCACCGCTTTCACGGTGATAGAGGCGCACGGTCAGGGTGCCGTCGCCATTGAGGCTGCATTCGCAGGCCAGGGGCGTAAAATTCTCTTCGAGACGAGCACGCAAGGGAGCCAGGTGAGTCATGCGCTGCACCTCAGGTCCACGGGTTCGAATGAATGGCGGACAGCTCCGGCTTCCGGACCCGCGTAGACGTCCTGTCAATCCCGCATTCGATTGGCTTGCTGCACATGTGGCGTATTCCTTGACTGTTTCGTGGGGGACGCGACATCACCGACGACGTCGCACCCCGACAGCGTAAGGAAGCCTGGCTACAGGCAAAACCCGAATTTGCACCAACGGGCCAGGTACATTTGCACTGGCTATCATGGTGCCTTCATGCGCCACTCATTGGCGAACAGACCCCGTTCCCGCGCCCACACTATCGCCTCGCTACGGCTATGGACGTCCAGCTTCGAATACAGCGTCGCCACATGATTGCGCACGGTATTGGGGGCCAGTTTCAAGCGTGCGGCGATTTCCTTGTCGGCCAGTCCCTGGCAGATCAGCCCCAGCACATCACGTTCCCGGGCGGTCAGCTCGGTGAACGACACGCTGGGAACCGGTGCGTTGATGCTTTTCACATTGGCCAGTTTTTCAATCAGGGTCCGGCTGAACCAGGAAGCATCCTTCATCACCTCTTCGATGGCAGCCACCAGCTCCAGCTCCGAGCGCTTGCGTTCGGTGATGTTCATCAGCACCAACAGGTAGCAAGGTTTGTCCTGTATCAGCACCGTATCGGCGGCCACTTCACAATCGATGAGCTCACCACCTTTTTTCTGCACCTTGACGTCGATCCTTGAAACCGTGGCGGCCTTCTCCAGCTTGGCGAACAGGGCGGCGCTGGCTTCGCTGTCGATAAAGCCGATTTCTTCAACGGTCTTGCCCAGCAGCTCTTCGCTGGCATAACCGGTGGTTTCCAGGAACGCTTCGTTGATTTCCAGCAACTGTTGCTCGGCGCTGCATACCAGGGTAGGCACGGGAGACAGTCGGAACGACTTGGCGAAGCGCTCTTCGCTCTGGCGCAACGCAGTCTCGGCCTTGCGGCGCGGCTCCATGTCCATGAAGGAAAACAGCATGCAGTCTTCGTCCTGCAGGTCCAGTGGCTGGCCGGCGACGATCACCTGTTTGCTGCCGCCATCGGGCAGTCTCAGCTCGGCCTGCATCTGCGGAATGGTCGCGCCCTGCCCCAGGCGCTCGACGGCCAGGTCACGTTTTTCCGCGGCTTCCAGCACGTCCAGTTCATAGACTGAACGACCGATCACCTGGTCGCGACTGTAGCCGGTCATCTCCAGGAAACCCGGATTGACCTTGATATAGCGCAGGTCACTGAGACGGCAGATCACCGCCGGCGCCGGGTTCGCGGCAAAGGTTTTTTCGAAACGCTGCTCGGCGCTGGCCCATTCGGTGGCATCACTGAGGATCAACACCAGGTATTCCGGTTCACCGCCACGGTCGGTCAGCACCATGCTGCGGATCCGATGGACCCAGGTGCGATCGGGATCGGCCTTGGGGGTGACTTCCACCAGCACGTCGCTGAACTCATCGCCACGGGCCACCCGGGCGATGGGGTAGTTGTCCTCGGGCAGCGCGTGATTGTTGCGATAGCGCAGGTTGAAACGCTGGGCGTACCCCTTGGCGTTGCCACCCAGGTCATTCAGATCGCTGACGCCGTGCATGGTCAATGCGGCCTCATTGGCCCACGCGATCGTCTGGTCGACTTCGATCAGCATCACCCCGTCCGACAGCCCGGCGATGATCTGCAGCAACTGGCGACGGTTGGTATCGGCATTGGGGACGTCTTGGTTCATTGGGTCTCCATGTGATCGACAAGGCATGGTGGTACGACCCTTCCCGAGGGTGACGCGTTCCCTGGAGAAAGGTGCCCGACAGGGACGATGCCGATGATGTTCGTTCGGGTGCCAGGCAAATCATCAAGATGCCGGCCTTCGACTAATGTCTTAGACTAGTCATCGCACAACCGTAAACGCAACCATCGCCCCTTTCGCCACGCACGATGTCCTTATCGTCACGGCTATCACTCGCTCTGCCCTTGACGAGAGCCCCATTCACAAGGTGCATCCACTGGTAGAAATCAAATAATGGCCAGTTGACAAGGAGTCGGCGGCCACAAATAATCTCGTCATGTTGTACGACGACGTATGACAAAAATAAAAACAACAAAAAAGTAGGGAGCGTTACTGTGAGCACACGTGTCCGTTTTTCCCCCAGCCGTCCTTCTCGCCATACCCTTTCCAGCACCAGCCATGCCCTGACCCTGCTCGGCTGCAGCAGTCTGGCAGCCTTGCTGCCCACCGTCGCCCAGGCCGAAGGCTTCGTCGAGGATGCCAAGGCCACGCTGAACCTGCGCAACGCTTACTTCAACCGCAACTTCACCAACCCGAACAATGCCCAGGGCAAGGCCGAGGAATGGACCCAGAGTTTCATCCTCGACGCCAAGTCCGGTTTCACCCAGGGCACGGTGGGGTTCGGCGTGGACGTGCTGGGCCTGTACTCGGTCAAGCTCGATGGTGGCCGTGGCACGGCAGGAACGCAGTTGCTGCCGGTGCACGACGACGGTCGCCCCGCCGATGACTTCGGCCGCCTGGGCGTCGCGCTCAAGGCCAAGGTCTCCAAGACCGAGCTGAAGGTCGGCGAATGGATGCCGGTGCTGCCGATCCTGCGTTCCGACGACGGTCGCTCCCTGCCGCAGACCTTCCGCGGCGGCCAGGTCACTTCCACCGAGATCGCCGGCCTGAGCCTCTATGGCGGCCAGTTCCGCGGCAACAGCCCGCGCAACGATGCGAGCATGGAAGACATGTTCATGAACGGCCGCCCCGCCGCCACCTCCGACCGCTTCAACTTCGGCGGCGGCGAATACGCCTTCAACGAAAAACGCACCCAGGTGGGCGTGTGGTACGCGGAACTGTCCGACATCTACCAGCAGCAATATTTCAACCTGACCCACAGCCAGCCCATGGGCGACTGGACCCTGGGCGCCAACCTCGGCTATTTCATCGGCAAGGAAAACGGCAGCGCCCTGGCCGGTGACCTGGACAACAAGACCGCCTTCGCCATGCTCTCGGCCAAGTATGGTGGCAACACCTTCTATGTCGGCCTGCAGAAAGTCGGCGGCGACGATGCCTGGATGCGGGTCAACGGCACCAGCGGCGGCACCCTGGCCAACGACAGCTACAACTCCAGCTACGACAACGCCAAGGAAAGGTCCTGGCAAGTGCGCCACGACTTCAACTTCGCCGCCGTCGGCGTGCCGGGCCTGACCCTGATGAACCGCTACATCAGCGGCGACAACGTGCACACCGCCACGGTGGACGATGGCAAGGAATGGGGTCGCGAAAGCGAGCTGGCCTATACCGTACAGAGCGGCGCGCTGAAGAACCTCAACGTGAAATGGCGCAACTCGTCGCTGCGTCGGGACTTCAGCACCAACGAGTTCGATGAGAACCGCATTTTCATCAGCTACCCGATTTCGCTTCTCTGAGCAAAGGAGCTGGCGTCGTGACCTGTCACATAGCGGTCATGACGCTGGCGTAACGCTCGGCAAGGAGGCCGGTTTAGAGCGATTCGTCGATCAGACGTTGACAAGGTAGCGCCAGGATAAGGATATTCGCCCTAGGTCGTACGACAACTTATAACAACTGATACCTCTCACTGTTTGCTCAGGTAACTTCATGACTACGACAACCATTCGCCATCCCTTCAATCGCCTGTTGCTCACCGGTGCCGCCGGCGGCCTGGGCAAAGTGCTGCGCGAGCGCCTCAAGCCTTTCGCGCGGCATATTCGCCTGTCGGATATCGCCAACATGGCGCCGGCCATCGACGAAAGCGAAGAAGTGGTGCTCTGCGACCTGTCCGATAAGCAGGCAGTGCACCGACTGGTGGAAGGCGTCGACGCCATCCTGCATTTCGGCGGCGTATCGGTCGAGCGCCCCTTTGAAGAAATCCTCGGCGCCAACATCAGCGGCGTGTTCCATATCTACGAAGCGGCCCGCAAGCACGGCGTCAAGCGAGTCATCTTCGCCAGCTCCAACCATGTCATCGGTTTCTACAAGCAGGACGAGCCCCTCGACGCCCTCTCCCCTCGCCGCCCGGATGGCTACTACGGCCTGTCCAAGTCCTACGGCGAAGACATGGCCAGTTTCTACTTCGATCGCTACGGCATCGAGACCGTGAGCATCCGCATCGGCTCGTCGTTCCCGGAGCCGCAGAATCGCCGGATGCTGAGCACCTGGCTGAGCTACGACGACCTGACCCAACTGATCGAATGCTCGCTCTACACCCCGAGCGTACGCCATACCGTGGTGTATGGCATGTCCGCCAACCGTGATGTCTGGTGGGACAACAGCCACGCCGCACACCTGGGCTATCAACCCAAGGACAGCTCTGAAATCTTCCGGGCCAAGGTCGAGGCGCAACCCATGCCGGCCGCCGACGATCCGGCCAGGATCTATCAGGGCGGCGCCTTCGTGGCGGCCGGCCCGTTCGATGACTGATTCGTCTGTTTTTCCATGGGATACGAACGCCACAAGGGAATCACCATGCAAGCCGAATTGATTGTCGATGCACGCAACGCCGTCGGGGAAAGCCCGGTCTGGGTCCCCGAGGAAAACGCCCTGTACTGGGTGGACATCCCCAGCGGCGGCCTGCAGTGCTGGAACGCCGGGACTGGCCAGCTCAAGGGCTGGAACACTCCGGAAATGCTTGCCTGTATCGCCCGCCACCAGGACGGCGGCTGGGTGGCCGGCATGGAAAGCGGCTTCTTTCGCCTGCACCCCAATGACGACGACACGCTGGACAGCGAGTTGTGCGCCAACGTCGAACACAGCCGCCCCGACATGCGCCTCAACGATGGCCGCTGCGACCGCCAGGGTCGCTTCTGGGCCGGCAGCATGGTGCTGAACATGGGCGCCAACGTCGCCGAAGGCAGGATGTACCGCTTTGAAGCCGGGCAACGCAGCCCGGTCGAGGCGCAACTGAGCGGTTTCATCGTACCCAACGGCCTGGGCTTCAGCCCGGACGGGCGCACGATGTATCTCTCAGACTCGCATCCGCTGATCCAGCAGATCTGGGCCTTCGACTACGACATCGACAGCGGCACGCCTACCAACCGGCGCCTGTTCGTCGACATGATGCCCTTGGCCGGTCGCCCGGACGGCGCGGCAGTGGACGCCGAGGGTTGCTATTGGATCTGCGCCAACGATGCCGGCCTGATCCATCGTTTCACCCCGGATGGGCGCCTCGACCGCTCGCTGGAAGTGCCGGTCAAGAAACCGACCATGTGCGCCTTCGGCGGCAGCCGCCTCGACACCCTCTTCGTCACCTCGATCCGCCCTGGCGACGACAGCGATCCCCAATCCCTCGCCGGGGGTGTGTTCGCGTTGAACCCTGGCGTCAAGGGCCTGGCCGAACCCGCATTCGGAGGGTTGAAACACGCCGCGAACTGACTTGCTGCACCGCTTTACTGGATGAGCCATAAAAACAACAACACTGGAGACTGACCATGAATTTCAAACGCACGCTTCTGATCGCGGCCCTGCCCCTGGCCTTCCTGGCCCAGGCGGCGCATGCCCTTGAACTCAAGATCGCCGACATCCATCCCAAGGGTTACCCGACCGTGGTGGCCGAGGAAAACATGGGCAAGACGCTGACCAAGGAGACCAACGGCGAACTGACCTTCAAATACTTCCCGGGGGGTGTACTGGGTTCCGAGAAAGAAGTCATCGAGCAGATGCAAGTCGGCGCGATCCAGATGTCTCGAGTCAGCCTGGGCATCGTCGGTCCTGTGGTGCCAGATGTGAACGTGTTCAACATGCCATTCATTTTCCGAGACCAGGCTCACATGCGCGCCGTCATCGATGGAGAAGTGGGGGACGCAATTCTGGATCGAATCACCAATTCAGAGTTCGGCCTGGTAGCCCTGGCCTGGATGGACGGCGGTACGCGCAACATCTACACCAAGAAGCCGGTGCGCAAGCTGGAAGATCTCAAGGGCATGAAGATTCGTGTGCAAGGCAACCCGATGTTCATCGAGATGATGAACGCCATGGGCGCCAACGGCATCGCGATGGACACCGGTGAAATCTTCAGCGCTCTGCAGACCGGCGTGATCGACGGCGCGGAAAACAACCCGCCGACCCTGCTCGAACACAACCACTACCAGAACGCCAAGTACTACAGCCTCACCGGTCACCTGATCCTGCCAGAACCGATCGTGATGTCGAAAATCACTTGGGAAAAACTGACCCCGGATCAACAGGCGATGGTCAGAAAAGCCGCCAAGGCTGCCCAGGCCGAAGAGCGCGCATTGTGGGACCAGAAATCCGCCGCCAGCGAAGAAAAACTCAAGACCGCGGGTGTCGAGTTCATCACTGTCGACAAGAAACCTTTCTACGACGCCACCGGACCCGTTCGGGCCAAGTACGGCGCGCCCTATGCCGACCTGATCAAGCGTATCGAAGCCGTCCAGTAACGCCTCCCATTCTGTACTCATGAAAAGGCCCGGCGCGCCTGATGTCCAAGGCGTGCCCGGTTACGGTGGAACCCGATGAAGAATTTGCTGCTGCGTATCAACGATAAGATCTACATGACGTGCATCTGGGTCGCCGGCCTTTCCGTTCTGGCGATTTCCCTGATGATTCCCTGGGGTGTGTTCGCCCGCTACGTGCTGGGTTCCGGCTCAAGCTGGCCGGAACCCACGGCGATCCTGCTGATGATGGTGTTCACCTTCATTGGCGCCGCCGCCAGTTATCGCGCCGGTGCGCACATGGCCGTGGCCATGCTCACCGACCGTATGCCACCGCACCTGAAATCCGCGGCGTCGGTTTTTTCCCAGGTGCTCATGGGTCTGATCTGCATCTTCATGACGGTCTGGGGCTTCAAGCTGTGCATGTCCACCTGGAACCAGTTCATGGCTTCCCTGCCCGGCCTGCGGGTTGGCATCACGTACTTGCCGATTCCCCTGGGCGGCTTGCTGACGCTGATTTTCGTTCTGGAAAAACTCATACTCGGTGACCAGAGCAAACGTCGGGTCGTGCAATTCGATCTAGTTGAAGAAAGTGAAGGTGCCGCTTAATGGACGCTCTGATTCTGCTGGGCAGTTTTATCGTATTGATCCTGATCGGCATGCCGGTCGCCTATGCGTTGGGCGCGGCCGCACTGATCGGCGCATGGTGGATCGACATCCCGTTCCAGGCCGTGATGATCCAGGTGGCGGGCGGGGTGAACAAGTTCTCCTTGTTGGCCATTCCATTCTTCGTCCTGGCCGGCGCGATCATGGCCGAAGGCGGCATGTCCCGTAGGTTGGTGGCCTGCGCCGGTGTGCTGGTGGGTTTCGTGCGCGGCGGCCTGTCTCTGGTCAACATCGTCGCTTCGACCTTCTTCGGCGCGATCTCCGGTTCGTCGGTGGCCGACACCGCGTCGGTGGGCTCGGTGCTGATTCCGGAAATGGAACGCAAGGGCTATCCGCGGGACTTCTCCACCGCCGTTACGGTCAGCGGTTCGGTACAAGCCCTGCTCACCCCGCCAAGCCATAATTCGGTGCTCTACTCCCTGGCCGCAGGCGGCACGGTCTCGATTGCCTCACTGTTCATGGCGGGCATCGTACCGGGCTTGCTGATGAGCGCGTGCCTGATGGTGTTGTGCCTGATCTTCGCGAAAAAGCGCAACTACCCCAAGGGCGAAGTGATCCCGATGCGCCAGGCGTTGAAAATCGTCGGCGAAGCCCTGTGGGGCCTGATGGCGATGGTGATCATCCTCGGCGGCATCCTGTCGGGCATCTTCACCGCCACCGAATCGGCGGCCATCGCAGTGCTGTGGTCATTCTTCGTGACCATGTTCATCTACCGCGACTACAAGTGGCGTGAACTGCCGAAACTGATGCATCGCACGGTGCGCACCATCTCCATCGTGATGATCCTGATCGGCTTCGCCGCCAGCTTCGGCTACATCATGACGCTGATGCAGATTCCGGCGAAGATCACCACGATGTTTCTGACCCTGTCGGACAACCGCTACGTGATCCTGATGTGCATCAACGTAATGTTGCTGCTGCTGGGCACTGTGATGGACATGGCGCCGCTGATCCTGATCCTGACACCCATCCTGATGCCAGTGATCGTAGGCATCGGCGTCGATCCGGTGCAGTTCGGCATGATCATGCTGGTGAACCTGGGTATCGGGCTGATAACGCCGCCAGTGGGTGCGGTGCTGTTCGTCGGCTCCGCCATCGGCAAAGTCAGTATCGAAAGCACCGTCAAGGCGCTGCTGCCGTTCTATGCCGTCCTGTTCCTGGTGCTGATGCTGGTGACCTACGTTCCAGCGCTGTCGCTGTGGTTGCCGCATCTGGTGTTGTAAGAATGACAAATCCCTGGTGATCAGGGGATTCACCTGGGGCAGAGAATGTTGTGGCGAGGGGATTTATCCCCTCACCACACCAGCGTTCGCACAAAAAACTCTGTAACACCCATTCCAGTTCAGCAGACCAACACCACCATGACCCCACCTCTTCTGCACCTCGAAGACGAACTGACCCGCCTCACCCTGGCCCCACATCTGGGTGCCAGTCTCGTTGAGTGGACCGTGCGTGGCACCGGTGCGCCCCTGCTGCGCCCTCCCGCGCCCCAGGCGCTGGAAAATGGCCTGCCAGGCAAACTGGGGGGCTTCCCACTGATCCCCTGGTCGAACCGGATCGCCAAGGGCGGCTTCGATTGCCCCGGCGGCTGGCTCGCCCTGGATGCCAACAGCCCCAACGACCCGTTTCCGATCCATGGCAGTGCTTGGCAGCAACCGTGGCAGGTGATCGAACACAGCGCCCACGAAGCCCTGCTGCAACTCGACTCCCGACATCCGTTCGGTTACCGGGCCAGTCTGCGCATCGGCCTGAACGGCGGCCAGTTGCAGATCGCGATGCTGGTCACCCACACAGCGAAACAGCCGGCGTGGCATGGACTGGGCCTGCACCCGTACTTCCCGCGCACCGCCGCCACCCGCCTGAAAACCCGCGCAACCCAAGCCTGGCTGTGCGACGCCACGAAACTGCCGACGGAACTGATCGACCTCCCCGCACACTGGGATTTTGGCGAGGCCCGCTTGCTGCCGGACACCCTGGTGGACAATGGCTTCGGTGGCTGGGACGGGCATTGCCTGATCCAGCAGCCAGACCTGGGCTACACGCTGGAGTGCCGGGCCAGCGGCAGCGATTACTTCCTGCTCTACTGCCCGGTGGGCCTGGACTTCTTTTGCTTCGAACCGGTCAGCCATCCGGTCAACGCCCATCACCTGCCCGGACGTCCCGGGTTGCGCCTGCTGGAGCAGGGGCAATCGATGGCGATGCAGTTCTCGATGCAGTGCAGGTTGCTATAACCCCATTCCCCGATTGGGGCCGAGGATCTGGTGCGTGACCGCTACGCCCGTACCCACATGAACACCGCCACCCCCAGGCAAACCCCGGCGAACCCCACCTGCAGCACCCGGGCCGGGACCCTCGCCGCCAGGCGCCGCCCCAGCATCATCCCGACGATGCTTGCCGCGATGAACACCGCGCCGACCCGGTCGATGCTCACCCCGGCATGAAACGCCCCCACCACGCCAATCAGTGAAATCAGGCTGATGACCATCAAGGACGTCGCGACGATGCCGCGCATCTGCACGTCGGTCAGTTGCTTGAACGCCGGTACGATCAGGAAACCACCGCCCACGCCCAGCAACCCCGATACCAGGCCCGTCACCGCCCCCAAAGCCGACAGCGTAACGGTGCAGCGAGGCGTCCAGGCCAGGCGCCCGGTCTGGCGATCGAGCATGCAGTTCTTCTGGCCCCAACTGGCCGCGCCGTGATCGCTGGGCCCCGGTTGCGCGGTTTCTCCACGCAACATGCGCGCAGCCACCAGCACCATCAGCAGGCCGAACAGGATCATCAGGACTTTTTCCGGCAGCCGGTGGGCCATATGGATCCCCAGCGGCGAAAACACCGCGCCGAGCAAGGCGATCAGCATCGCCGCCCGGTAACGCACCAGGCCATGGCGCAGCCCGTCGATGGCCCCCACCGCCGCGGCGCTGCCCACCGCCAGCAACGCCACCGGCGCGGCCTGGGTCATGCTCCAGCCCAACCCGAGCACCAGTGCCGGGACCGCCAGGATTCCACCACCGGCCCCCGTCAGTCCGAGGATCACCCCCATGAGCACGCCAGAAAAACCTGCCAGAACCATAAAACTCTCTCAAGCCACGCACACCTGTTGTCAGGTGCGATCGCATTTGCAGGACGCCTCGGCCCTCACTAAGCTGCGGACCATATGTTGTAAACCTCAAGCGTTGCAACCGCTTCTTCCCGTACAGGTTCGCTGTCATGCCCGCGCAGATCCAGAGCTTTCTCGACCCCGCCTCGAAGACCTATACCTACGTCGTCTATGAACACGAGGGAGGGCAATGCGCGGTGGTGGACCCGGTGCTGGACTATGACCCGGCCTCGGGCCGCAGCGGCACCGTTCAGGCCGAGCGGGTGATCGCTTTCGTGCGCGAACACCGGTTGACGGTGCAATGGCTGCTGGAGACCCACGCCCACGCCGATCACTTGTCCGCCGCGCCTTACCTGCGCAAGGTGCTGGGAGGGAAGATCGCCATCGGCCAGGCCATCGGCGAGGTCCAGCAGGTCTTCAAGAAGCTGTTCAACCTTGAACCGCAGTTTGCCGTCGACGGCTCCCAGTTCGATCACCTGTTCGCCGCCGACGAAGGGTTTTTCATTGGCAATCTCAAGGCCACGGCCCTGCACGTGCCCGGCCATACGCCGGCGGACATGGCCTACCTGATCGACGGCGATGCGATCCTGGTGGGCGACACGCTGTTCATGCCGGACGTGGGCACCGCCCGTTGCGACTTTCCCGGAGGCAACGCCCACCACCTCTATGCCTCGATTCGCAAACTGCTGGCCTTCCCCGCCAGCGTGCGGCTGTACGTATGCCACGACTACCCTCCGGACACCCGCGAACCGCACTGCATGAGCACCGTGGGTGAGCAGCGCCAGCACAATATTCACGTCCACGACGGCATCGACGAGGCCACGTTCGTCGCCATGCGTACCCAGCGGGATGCAACGCTGGGCATGCCGACGCTGCTATTGCCGGCGATCCAGGTGAACGTGCGGGCCGGCAACCTGCCGCCGGCCGAGGACAATGGCGTGACGTACCTGAAGATTCCGCTCAATCAGCTTTAGAAGCTTGTACTGAACGCGATGGCAGTGGGTCAGCAACAATGATCCATCAGACAAGCAAACCTCCCCAGCAGGAACTGCCGAAGGCAGCGATCCTTCGACTTTCAGGTTCCCAAGGTCAAGCCATTGGCCGGCAACGGCAGCGCCGTCTTGTAGCGCACCTGCTTGAGGGCAAAACTGGAGCGGATATTCGCCACCCCCGGGACCTTCGTCAGGAAGTCCATCATGAACCGCTCCAGGGCCTGGATCGTCGGCACCAGTACGCGGATGAGGTAATCCGGGTCGCCCGCCATCAGGTAGCATTCCATCACCTCGGGCCGGTCGGAAATGGCCTCCTCGAAATGCTGCAACGCCTCCTCCACCTGCTTCTCCAGACTGACATGGATGAACACGTTGACATGCAGGCCCAGCAGGTCGGCATCCAGCAGCGTGACCTGCTCGCGGATGACCCCCAGCTCCTCCATGGCCCGGACCCGATTGAAGCACGGCGTCGGTGAAAGGTTGACCGAACGGGCCAGGTCGGCGTTGGTGATACGGGCGTTTTCCTGAAGGCTGTTCAGGATGCCGATGTCGGTGCGATCCAGTTTACGCATGAGACAGATATTCCTGATTTTTATCGTTGTGCAGATTTTTTATCTGCAAATAACCTGAACAGCAAGCCAACAGAGAAAAATATTCTTCTGCGTCGAGCCTATGATTGTTGTAGGACAATTTTCCTTATCCAGGAGAGCTGTCAGCTAGCGCGCCCACTACAAGAAATTCACAAGATCGAGCGTAGAAAGCCATGAACCCAGCGTATGAACCGCTACGCCTGCACGTCCCCGAACCCACGGGCCGTCCCGGCTGCAAGACCGACTTCTCCTACCTGCACCTGAGCGATGCCGGCACGGTGCGCAAACCGTCCATCGACGTTGAGCCCTCCGATACCGCCGACCTGGCCCGCAGCCTGATCCGCGTACTCGACGACCAGGGCAATGCCCACGGTCCATGGGCCGAAGACATCCCCCTCGAGATCCTGCGCAAGGGCATGCGTGCCATGCTCAAGACGCGGATCTACGACAACCGCATGGTGGTCGCCCAGCGCCAGAAAAAAATGTCGTTCTACATGCAGAGCCTCGGCGAGGAAGCCATCGGCAGTGCCCAGGCCCTGGCGCTGAACATCGACGACATGTGCTTCCCCACCTACCGCCAGCAAAGCATCCTGATGGCCCGGGAGGTCCCTCTGGTGGACCTGATCTGCCAGTTGCTGTCCAACGAGCGCGATCCGCTCAAGGGCCGGCAGCTGCCGATCATGTACTCGGTCAAGGACGCCGGTTTCTTCACCATTTCCGGTAACCTCGCCACCCAGTTCATCCAGGGCGTGGGCTGGGGCATGGCCTCGGCGATCAAGGGCGATACCAAGATCGCATCGGCCTGGATCGGCGACGGCGCCACCGCCGAGTCGGACTTTCATACCGCCCTCACCTTCGCCCATGTCTATCGGGCCCCGGTGATCCTCAACGTGGTGAACAACCAGTGGGCGATTTCCACTTTCCAGGCCATCGCCGGGGGTGAAGCCACCACATTCGCCGGACGCGGCGTCGGTTGCGGCATCGCCTCGCTGCGGGTCGATGGCAACGATTTCATGGCTGTCTATGCCGCCTCCCGCTGGGCCGCCGAACGCGCCCGGCGCAACCTCGGCCCGGCGCTGATCGAATGGGTCACCTACCGCGCCGGCCCGCACTCCACTTCCGACGATCCCTCCAAGTACCGCCCCGCCGACGACTGGAGCCACTTCCCGCTGGGCGATCCGATTGCCCGCCTCAAGCAGCACATGGTGAAGATCGGCCAGTGGTCCGAAGAGGAACATGCGGCGGTTACCGCCGAACTGGAAGCCGAAGTGATCGCCGCGCAGAAGGAAGCCGAGCAGTACGGCACCCTTGCCGGCGGGCAGATTCCAAGCGCTGCCACCATGTTCGAGGACGTCTACAAAGAGATGCCGGAGCACTTGAAGCGCCAGCGTCAGCAGTTGGGGATCTGACATGAACGATCACAACAACAATATTGCGTTGGACACCGCCATGACCACTACCACCATGACCATGATCCAGGCCCTGCGCTCGGCCATGGACGTGATGCTCGAACGCGACGACAACGTCGTGGTGTTCGGCCAGGACGTGGGTTACTTCGGCGGCGTGTTCCGCTGCACCGAAGGCCTGCAGAGCAAGTACGGCACCTCCCGGGTGTTCGATGCGCCGATTTCCGAAAGCGGTATCGTCGGCGTGGCGGTGGGCATGGGCGCCTACGGGCTGCGGCCGGTGGCCGAGATCCAGTTCGCCGACTACGTCTACCCGGCCTCGGACCAGATCATTTCCGAGGCGGCGCGCCTGCGCTATCGCTCGGCGGGTGAGTTCACTGCGCCCATGACCCTGCGCATGCCCTGCGGCGGCGGCATCTACGGCGGCCAGACCCACAGCCAGAGCATCGAGGCGATGTTCACCCAGGTCTGCGGCCTGCGCACCGTGATGCCGTCCAACCCCTACGACGCCAAGGGCCTGCTGATCGCCTCCATCGAAAACGATGACCCGGTGATCTTCCTCGAACCCAAGCGCCTGTATAACGGTCCGTTCGACGGCCACCACGACCGCCCGGTAACCCCGTGGTCGAAACACCCCTCGGCCCAGGTTCCGGACGGTTACTACACCGTGCCGCTGGACGTGGCCGCCGTCACCCGTCCGGGCAAGGACGTGACTGTGCTCACCTACGGCACCACGGTCTACGTTTCCCAAGTGGCGGCCGAAGAGACCGGCATCGATGCCGAAGTCATCGACCTGCGCAGCCTCTGGCCGCTGGATCTGGAGACCATCGTCAAGTCCGTGAAAAAGACCGGACGCTGCGTAATCGTCCATGAAGCCACCCGCACCTGCGGCTTCGGCGCCGAGCTGGTGTCGTTGGTCCAGGAACACTGCTTCCACTCCCTGGAAGCGCCCATCGAGCGCGTCACCGGCTGGGACACCCCCTATCCCCATGCGCAGGAGTGGGCGTATTTCCCAGGGCCGTCCCGAGTGGGCGCGGCATTGAAACGGGTCATGGAGGTCTGAATGGGCACGCACGTTATCAAGATGCCGGACATCGGCGAAGGCATCGCGGAAGTGGAATTGTCGGTGTGGCACGTCAAGGTCGGCGACATGGTGGTCGAAGACCAGGTGCTGGCCGATGTCATGACGGACAAGGCCATGGTGGACATCCCCTCGCCCGTCCATGGCCGGGTCATCGCCCTGGGCGGTGAACCGGGTGAAGTGATGGCGGTGGGCAGCGAGCTGATCCGCATCGAAGTGGAAGGCGCTGGCAACCTCAAGGAGTCGGCAGCGCCATTCGCTGCGCCGGCACAGCCCCAGGCGGCGAAACCTGCCCCGGTGGCGGCACCTGAACCGTCGCTGGAAAAACCTGCCGCAGCACCGCGCCCGGCGCCCCAGGCCCCTGTGGCCCGTGAGCCCGCCGAACGGCCGCTGGCGTCTCCGGCCGTGCGCAAACATGCCCTGGACCTGGGTATCCAGTTGCGCCTGGTGCAGGGCAGCGGCCCCGCCGGGCGTATCCTGCACGAAGACCTGGAAGCCTACCTGGCCCAGGGCTCGACACCCCCGGCCAAGGGCGGTTCGAGCTACGCCGAACGCCACGACGAACAGCAGATCCCGGTGATCGGCATGCGCCGCAAGATCGCCCAGCGCATGCAGGAAGCAACCCAGCGCGCCGCGCATTTCAGCTATGTCGAGGAAATCGACGTCACCGCCCTGGAAGAGTTGCGCATCCACCTGAACGAAAAACACGGCGCCAGCCGCGGCAAGCTGACCCTGCTGCCGTTCCTGGTGCGGGCCCTGGTGGTGGCCCTGCGGGATTTCCCGCAGATGAACGCCCGCTACGATGACGAAGCCCAGGTCATCCAGCGCTTCGGTGCGGTGCATGTAGGGGTCGCCACCCAGAGCGACGTGGGCCTGATGGTACCGGTGATGCGCCATGCCGAATCCCGCAGCCTGTGGGACAGCGCGACGGAAATCGCGCGCCTGGCCACGGCCGCCCGCAACGGCAAGGCCAGCCGCGATGAGTTGTCCGGTTCCACCATCACCCTGACCAGCCTCGGAGCCCTCGGCGGGATCGTCAGCACCCCGGTGCTGAACCTGCCGGAAGTGGCAATCGTCGGCGTCAACAAAATCGTCGAGCGGCCCGTAGTGATCAAGGGCCAGATCGTGATCCGCAAGATGATGAACCTCTCCAGCTCCTTCGACCACCGGGTGGTCGATGGCATGGACGCGGCGCAATTCATCCAGGCCTTGCGTGGCCTGCTCGAACAACCGGCAACGCTGTTCGTGGATCAATAATGGGAGCAGGCATGCAACAGACTCTGAACACCACGCTGCTGATCATCGGCGGCGGTCCCGGCGGCTACGTGACGGCCATCCGCGCCGGCCAGTTGGGCATCCCGACCCTCCTGGTGGAAGGCCAGGCGTTGGGCGGAACGTGCCTGAACATCGGCTGCATTCCGTCCAAGGCGTTGATCCATGTCGCCGAGCAGTTCCACCAGACATGTCACCACAGCCAGGGATCGGCCCTGGGCATCAGCGTATCGCCGCCCTCCCTGGACATCGGCAAGAGCGTGGAATGGAAGGACGGCATCGTCGACCGCCTGACCACCGGCGTCGCGGCATTGCTGAAGAAACAAAAGGTCCAGGTCATCCATGGCTGGGCGAAAGTGGTCGATGGCAAGACCGTCGAAGTCGGCGACACCCGTATCCAGTGCGAACACCTGGTGCTGGCCACCGGCTCGAAAAGCGTCGACCTGCCGATGCTGCCCATTGGCGGGCCGATCGTCTCCTCCACCGAAGCCCTTGCACCGACCTCGATACCCCGGCACCTGGTCGTGGTCGGAGGCGGTTACATCGGCCTGGAACTGGGCATCGCCTACCGCAAGCTGGGCGCCGAGGTCAGCGTCGTTGAAGCCCGGGAGCGGATCCTGCCCGCCTATGACGGGGAACTGACCCAACCGGTGCACGAAGCGCTCAAGCAGCTGGGCGTGAAGCTGTACCTCAAGCACAGCGTCGAAGGTTTCGATGCCCAGGCCAGCGCCCTGCAAGTGCGCGACCCCGAAGGCGGCACGCTGGACCTGCAGACGGACCGGGTGCTGGTGGCGGTCGGACGCAAACCCAACACCCAAGGCTGGAACCTCGAAGCGTTGAACCTGACGATGAACGGCGCCGCCGTGAAAGTCGACCACCGCTGCCAGACCAGCATGCGCAACGTCTGGGCCATCGGCGACCTGAGCGGCGAACCGATGCTTGCCCACCGGGCCATGGCCCAGGGCGAAATGGTTGCCGAACTCATCGCCGGCAAGGCTCGGGAGTTCAATCCGGCAGCCATTCCCGCGGTGTGCTTCACCGATCCGGAAGTGGTGGTCGTGGGCAAGACCCCGGACGAAGCCAAGGCCGACGGCCTGGACTGCCTGGTGTCGAGCTTCCCGTTCGCCGCCAACGGCCGGGCCATGACCCTGGAATCGAAAAGCGGCTTTGTCCGGGTCGTGGCTCGGCGGGACAACCACCTGGTCGTCGGCTGGCAGGCGGTGGGCGTCGGCGTCTCGGAGCTGTCCACCGCATTCGGCCAGTCCCTTGAAATGGGCGCACGACTGGAAGATATCGCCGGCACCATCCACGCCCATCCGACCCTGGGCGAAGCGGTGCAGGAAGCCGCGCTGCGGGCGTTGGGGCATGCGTTGCATCTGTAGCCGATCAGTTGCAGGTCAATGAGCTTGTGGCGAGGGGATTTACCCTCGCTGGACTGCTAAGCAGTCCCAAGACAGCGATATCGGTGTGCCCGACACACCGGCTTGTCGGATTTAGGGCTGCTTCGCACCTGAGCGGAGATTAATCCCTTCGCCACAGGGTTTTGTTTAATCCGGGGACAGGTTTTCACCCCGGGGATTGGTGTTACGGGCTGCGAAACAGCCCCGGAATGAAGTATTGTTGTGCCCATCCAAAAAACGTCAGAAGCCTTTAACCGTTTCGACGGTCGTCAAGATATAGAGGGTGTCATGGGTAACGAGAGCATCAATTGGGACAAACTGGGCTTTGACTACATCAAGACCGACAAACGCTACCTGTCGCACTGGCGCAATGGCGCCTGGGACGCCGGCACCCTGACCGACGACAATGTGCTGCACATCAGCGAGGGCTCCACCGCCCTGCACTACGGTCAGCAATGCTTCGAGGGCCTGAAGGCCTACCGCTGCAAGGACGGCTCGATCAACCTGTTCCGTCCTGACCAGAACGCCGCCCGCATGCAGCGCAGTTGCGCCCGCCTGCTGATGCCCCACGTGGACACCGAGCAGTTCATCGAAGCCTGCAAGCAGGTGGTCCGCGCCAACGAGCGCTTCATCCCGCCCTACGGCACCGGTGGCGCGCTGTACCTGCGTCCCTTCGTGATCGGCGTGGGTGACAATATCGGCGTGCGTACCGCGCCCGAGTTCATCTTCTCGGTCTTCTGCATTCCGGTGGGCGCCTATTTCAAGGGCGGCCTGACGCCACACAACTTCCTCATCTCCAGCTTCGACCGTGCCGCGCCACAAGGCACCGGCGCGGCCAAGGTCGGTGGCAACTACGCGGCCAGCCTGATGCCCGGCTCGCAGGCCAAGAAGGCGAGCTTCGCCGACTGTATCTACCTGGACCCGCTGACCCACTCCAAAATCGAAGAAGTCGGCTCGGCCAACTTCTTCGGTATCACCCACGACAACAAGTTCGTCACCCCCAACTCGCCGTCCGTGCTGCCGGGAATCACCCGTCTGTCGCTGATCGAGCTGGCCAAATCGCGCCTGGGCCTGGAAGTGGTCGAAGGCGACGTGTTCATCGACAAGCTCTCGGACTTCAAGGAGGCCGGTGCCTGCGGTACCGCAGCGGTGATCACCCCGATCGGCGGCATCAGCTACAAGGACAAGCTGCACGTCTTCCACAGCGAAACCGAGGTCGGTCCGATCACTCAGAAGCTCTACAAAGAGCTGACCGGCGTGCAGACCGGCGACATCGAAGCGCCGGCAGGCTGGATCGTCAAGGTCTGATCCCAGGCCATCGGTAACACACCAGGCTGTGTAAGCGACATCCTCAAAGCCCACTCCTGCATCAGCACGAGTGGGCTTTTCATTGCCTGTCGATCAGCGCAGACCCAGCGTAGGGGCGAGCCTGTTCTCGCTGCTCTCACCCACCTCCACGTGCGCATTGATACCGAACCGCCTCGCCATCTCCTTGCGCCCAATGGCGGTCAACCCCAACGCCCGGCTGTCCAGATCCTGGCTCAGCCACTGGCGCTTGAGCGCCATTTGCAACAACGCCGCCCCCAAGGCACCTCCCAGGTGAGGCCGACGCATGCTCCAGTCCAGGCAAGGGCAGGCGAATCGCCGTCGCTGGGTGGCAAGGGCCTGGGCATCGATGCCCAGCGCCTGGAACAACGCTTCACCCGACTCGCTCAGCCGATAAGCCTGCCCTTCCACGTCCACCAGCCATCCGGCTTCGAGCATGCGGTCATGCAGCCGCACCGCCAACGTGCCAGCCATGTGGTCGTAGCAGGTACGGGCGAATTGCAGGCGGTCCGGGGTTCGTGGGACGAAGGCCGGCGCGGCGTTCTGACCGATCACCATCAGCGCTTCAAGGGCCTGGGCCACGCGTTTGTCCGCAAGGCTGTAGTAGCGATGACGCCCCTGGACATGCAAGCGCACCAGGGCCAGCTCCTTGAGTTTCGCCAGATGGGCGCTGGCGGTGGAAGCACTGACCTCGGCAATGCTCGCCAGCTCTGTGCTGGTCCGGGCGTGACCGTCCATCAACGAACAGAGCATGCGGGTGCGTGCCGGTTCGGCAATCGCCGCCGCCACCTGGGAAACACCGAGATCGTGGTGCTGCGCATTCATATTTCGCTCCTGGACGAATCAAGCCATGCATCGACTGGAGATAGTAGCAACTCTTTCTTCATCCTCAACGAGGCAGCGCTTCATGGACCCCATCACCGCCGCGACTCATCCCGACCCCTATCCTTATTACGCAAGCCTGCGCGCCAAAGGCGGGCTGACCTTCGATCAGCAGGTGCAGTCGTGGATCGCCAGCAGCGCCGAAGCCGTATGCGCCGTGCTGCGTCACGCCGATTGCCATGTTCGCCCGCCCCAGGAACCTGTGCCGAAGGCCATCGCCGGCAGGCCCGCCGGCCAGGTATTCGGGCACCTGATGCGCATGAACGAAGGCGAACGCCAGCGCTGCCCCAGGTCGGCGATCGCCCCGGGTTTGCAGGACATCGATCGACAGCAGGTCAGGGCATGGGTTAGGGCCGGTTTTTTCGAGGATGGGGCCGCGGGCCTGCATCACGCACAGTTCATCGGACCGGTCGCCGTGGTGGCGGCGCTGTTGGGCTTCAGCCCGGCGGACAGCCGACTGCTCAGTGCACTGACGAGGGATTTCGTCGCGTGCTTGTCGCCCCTGAGCGACGCTGCGCAACTGCACGCCGCGCACCGCGCCACCGGTCAATTGCAGGTTCTGTTTCGCAAGCGAATCGAGGCCAACGATTCGGCCAGCGCCTGGCTCACAGGCATCTGCCAAGGCTTCGCAGGCGTCGCGCCGAACGACCTGGTCGCCAACCTGATCGGGCTGCTCGCGCAAACCCACGAAGCCACCGCCGGCCTGATCGGCAATGCCCTGCTGGCGCTGATACGCGATCCGGCGTTGCTGCACAGGATCAGGGAGGAGCCGACGCTAATCGGCCCGTTACTGGCCGAAGTCCAGCGCTTCGACCCTCCCGTACAGAACACCCGTCGCTTCGTTGTCGCCCGCTGCGACATCCTCGGCGTGTCCCTGGAACCGGGGGAGGCAATCGTGGTGTTGCTCGCCTCGGCCAATCGCGATCCGGCCCTCAACCCACAGCCGGACCTCTTGCTGACGGACCGCCCCAATCGCCGCAGCTTCAGCTTCGGTGCCGGGCGCCATGAATGCCCGGGGCAAACCCTGGCAATGGATATCGCCGCGGCCTCCCTGGCGACGATCCTCGAGCGAGCCCCCCAGCCGGACCGGCTGGACTGGCGCTACCTCCCTTCGGTCAACGGTCGCATCCCGGTGTTCAGCGACCGCCCCTGAAAGGCGCCCCACAAAGGCGCTCAATCGTCGCGGGTCAGTACTTCCAGCAGTTCGATTTCAAAGATGAGGTTGCTGTTGGGCTTGATGTGGGCACCCATGGACCGCTCGCCATAGGCCAGGTGGGCCGGCACCAGCAGCTTGCGCTTGCCACCGACCTTCATGCCCATCAAGCCCTGGTCCCAGCCCTTGATGACACGACCGGTGCCAATGACGCACTGGAAGGGTTTGCCACGGCTGTAGGACGAATCGAATTCGGTACCGTCTTCCAGCGTGCCGCGGTATTGAGTGGTGATCAGCGCCCCTTTGACTACGCTTTTACCGTCGCCCTGCTCCAGGTCGATGATTTGCAATTCTTCGCTCATGGCCATTTTCCGTTGGGTTCGAGGCGCGGTTTTTCGCAGAAATCCACGCGCCTGGCAAACTTTTATGGCCAGCGGCTTCGCTGCGGGAGGGAACCGCAGCGGCCGCCCTGGTTCACATGGGTATCGACCCTGCATTTCAGATAAGGATGTTCTGATGATCGAATCTCGCCCTCTTCATGGCTTCATTCCGCCCTATATCCTCAACCGCATCATCGCTCACGGCTCCGAACAGCAGCGCTCCAGCGCCCTGGGCACCCTGACCCATGTGCGCAGCCTGCGGCACAATCCCGGCCCGCCCCACACCCCTCCCGTCGCTGCAGCACTGGCAAGGCCGGGCAAGCCCGGCCATCCTCAGCGCAGCGTGCACGACGCACAGAACAGCATGGAACTGCCCGGACAGCCCGTGCGCCTCGAAGGCCAACCGGCCAGCGGCGACCCGGCCGTGGACGAAGCCTACGATGCCCTGGGCGCCACCTACGATTTCTTCTGGAAAGTCCTGGGCCGTGACTCCATCGACAACAAGGGCTTCGCCCTGGTAGGCACCGTGCATTACGGCCAGGGCTACGAAAACGCCTTCTGGAACGGCGCGCAGATGGTGTTCGGCGACGGCGACGGGGAAATCTTCCAACGCTTCACCCGCTCCCTCGATGTGGTGGCCCACGAGCTGGCCCACGGCGTCACCGAAAGCGAAGCGGGCCTGATCTATGCCAACCAGTCCGGCGCCCTGAACGAATCCGTCTCCGACGTGTTCGGCGTGCTGGTCAAGCAGTTCGTGCTCGAACAGACCGCCGACCAGGCAGACTGGCTCATCGGCGCCGACCTGCTCACCGACAGGATCAACGGCGACGGCCTGCGCAGCATGTCCAACCCCGGCACGGCCTACGACGATCCGTTGCTGGGCAAGGACCCGCAGCCGGCGCATATGCGTCAGTTCGTCATCACCCGCGAGGACAATGGCGGCGTGCACATCAATTCCGGCATTCCCAACCGCGCCTTTTATCTGGTGGCCACCGCGCTGGGCGGATTTGCCTGGGAAAAGGCCGGCCGAATCTGGTATGACACCTTGTGCGACCGAAAACTGGCCAACGACGCGTCCTTCAGTGCTTTCGCCCGCCTGACCGTCGAGCACGCCCGCCAGCGGTTTGGCGAGCGGGAAGTGCAAGCGGTGCAGGATGGCTGGGCCCAGGTGGGCGTCGACCTGACTGAGGAGAGCTGATGAAGAACCTTCCAGACCTCGACGACAAGGCCGTGGTGCGGCTGTCACGCCAGGGCGGCGTGGCGGCCATCCATGCCCTGACCCGGCCCCGGGAGATCGAGTTCGCCCAATGCGACCTCGACCAGCGAACGCGCATCTGCTCGGTCCTGGAGGGCTGCCTGCCGCTGACCTCTTCCACGCCCGGGCGCGGCGACCAGCGTTTCTTCCAGATCGAGGTGCGCTACCGCACCAACGACCAGGACGACGAAATGGTGCTGCAGGTGCCCGAGGACCGGGCACCCGGCGAATTGATCCAGTTGTGGGACAAGGGCGAAGTTATCTGATGACCCCGGGGTTGTACGAAGAGTTGCCCAGGGCACTTTTCGTACAAAGCCTAACGCGTGGCCGGAACGATCTTGACGATGGCGCCCGAGACGGTTTCGATCAGCAGGTATTTGTCGTCGATATGCACCCATTGCTGCTCGCTTGTCGGCTGCTCGAGCTGCTTCTGCTTCCAATCCTTCACGGCCCTGTCGGCGCGCTGGTAGTCCGCCGGCACGCGGTCGTTCTCCACCAGCCTGCGACCATTGCTTGGCGAATGCTCCAGGGCATCGCCGGTCTTCTCGACTGCCTGGGCGGCAGGCCCGAGGGCGGCGAGGCCGGCGATCAGGAGCAGGCTGGCGGTCAGGGTTGGTTTACGCATAGAAAAAACTCCAGTTTTGCGAGGGACTGAAGCTGGGACTTCGCCAGCGACGAATCATTCCATTGGCTGTAGCCGTGGCGAGGGAAGCTTGTGCCCTCGCCACGGGATATAGTGACCACCCCTTGGACATCGGCCCTCACCATGACGACCCCGACCACTGCCTCCCCTGCCCTCAAGGAAATCTTCAACGCCGCGCGCCTGGAACACATCGCCAGCCAAATGAGCGCGGTGTACCCGGCATTCGATGCCAAGGCCTTCCTGCGCATGGCCAACGACGGGCTGGCCGAGTTGTCGGTGATGCAACGCATGGCCCGGGTCAGCGAATGCCTGCATGCGGTGCTGCCCCTGAGCTATGAAGCCTCGCTGGACGTGCTGCGGGACCTGGCCCCGCGCCTGAACAGCATGTTCGTCAGCATGTTCCTGCCGCACTATGTCGCCTGCCATGGCCGGCACGCCTTCGAGCTGTCCCTGGACGCGCTCAAGTATTTCACCCGGTTCGGCTCTTCGGAATTCGCGGTGCGGCACTTCCTGCGCGATGATCTGGAACGCTGCCTCAAGGTCATGCACACCTGGGCGCTGGATCCCAACGAGCACGTACGACGCCTGGCCAGCGAAGGCAGCCGTCCGCGGCTGCCGTGGTCGTTTCACCTGGAGCCGATCCAGGCCAACCCCGAGCTCACCGCCGCTATCCTGGAGACCCTCAAGGCCGATAGCAGCCTCTATGTGCGCAAGTCCGTGGCCAATCATCTCAACGATGTGACCAAGCAGCATCCCGACTGGGTGCTCGACCGGATCGAAGGCTGGCCGCTGCAAGACCGCCATACCGCCTGGATCGCCCGACATGCGCTGCGCAGCCTGATCAAGCAGGGCGATCCCAGGGCGCTGGCCGTCATCGGGGTCGGCGGCAAGGCCCAGGTCCAGGTTTCGGAATTGAAGGTGACGCCTGGGGTGATTCGCCTCGGAGACCAGATCACGCTGTCCTTCAAGGTGCAATCCACCCTGGAAAAGCCCCAGCGCCTGGTGATCGACTATGCCATCGATTATGTGAAAGCCTCGGGCGGCACCTCGGCCAAGGTCTTCAAGCTAAAGACCTTCGATCTGCCGGCCCACGGCTGCGTCGCCCTGAGTCGCTCCCAATTCATCCGCGAGCTGACCACTCGCCGGCACTACGCGGGCCGGCATGCGGTGCACCTGCTGGTCAATGGCGAGCGATTGGGCAGCACGGCGTTCGATATCCTTGGGTGACGCCCAGTCAGACCGCCACCATCCGTGGCGCCTGGCGGATATTCTGCAGGAAACGCTCCGCCGGCAACGGATGGCCCAGCAGGTAGCCTTGCAACGAATCGCAGCCCAACCGGGTCAGGAAGCTCTGCTGCACATCGGTCTCCACACCTTCGGCGACAATGCGCAGGCCCAGGGCCTGGCCGAGGGCGACAATGGCCGAGACGATGGCCGCATCGTCGCTGTCATGCTCCAGGTCACGCACGAAACCGCGATCGATCTTCAATTCATTGGCCGGAAGGCGCTTGAGGTACATCAGGCTCGAATAGCCGGTACCGAAGTCGTCGATGGACAAGTCCACGCCCATGTCCGATAGCTGTTGCAACACCGTCATGCTCGCATCCGCGTCGCTCATGGCCGTGGTTTCAGTGATTTCCAGGGTCAGGCTGTTGGCCGGCAGGCAGTGCGTCGCCAGCGCCGTGGCCACGCTTTGCACCAGGCCCGCGTGGCAGAACTGCAACGCCGACAGGTTCACCGCGATGCGCCAGTCGGTATAGCCGAGCACGTACCATTCGCGCATCTGGCGGCAGGCCTCGTTGAGCACCCATTCGCCGATGGCGATGATCAGGCCGGTCTTTTCCGCCAGGTCGATGAAGGTATCGGGCATCAACAGGCCCTGGGTCGGATGAACCCAGCGCAACAAGGCCTCGGCACCGACCGGACGACCGTTGGCGGCGTCGAACTTGGGCTGGTAATGCAGGCTGAACTGCCGCTGTTCGACGGCGATACGCAGATCCTGAAGCAGTTGCAGCTGGCGGCGGGCATTGCTGTTCATCGACGCGTCGAAAAAACTGTAGCCGTTCTTGCCAGTGCCTTTGGCGTGATACATCGCCGCATCGGCATTCATCAGCAACTCTTCGGCGCTATGGCCGTTGCCCGGATACAGCGCAATGCCGACGCTGGCGGAAATCTGCAGCTCATGCTCGGCGACCCGGAACGTACGACCGATCAACCCCACCTGGCGCGCCGCCAGCCGCAAGGCGTCATCCGCTTCGGCCAATTGCACCAGCAACACGAATTCGTCACCGCCAATTCGCGCCAGGGTGTCCTGGCTGCGCAGGTCTTCGCGCAGGCGCAGGGCCACCTCGCGCAACAACAGGTCACCCATGTGATGACCGAAAGCGTCGTTGACCGGCTTGAAGCCGTCCAGGTCGATGAACATCAAGGCAAAGCAACCACCCTGCTCCCGCACCCGGTACATGGCCTGGCCGATGCGGTCGGCCAGCAACACGCGGTTGGGCAACCCGGTCAGGGGGTCGTGCAAGGCCAGCTGGGTCAATTCCCGGTTGGCCAGGGTCAAGGATTGCGCCAGCTCCGCGGTGCGGGCTTCCAGGCGAGCGTCGAGTATCGATGTCAGCAAGGCAATGGACAGCACCGCCAGGGTCGTGATCAGCACCAGGTTGTCCAGGCCCTTGCCGCTCAATCCGCCAAGGGCGCCGCAGAAACTGCCCTCGCTGAACCGTGCCCCGGCCATGCCGGTGTAGTGCATGCCGACAATGGCAATGCCCATGATCACCGCCGCGCCGGCACGTGCCAGTCGTACGTGCGGCGTGTTCTGGCGCAGGCGAAAGGCGATCCACAAGGCAGCCGCCGAAGCCCCCACCGCGATCACCAGCGAGGCGCCGAACAGCGTCGGGTCGTAGTCGATCCCCGGCTGCATCTGCAGCGCTGCCATGCCGGTGTAGTGCATGGCACTGATGCCGGCCCCCATGAACAGCGCGCCGAAAGCCAACTGCCAGGCAGGCAGCCGGGGCTGGCTGACCAGCCACAGGGCGAAACCGCAGGAAAGGATGGCGATCAGCAACGACAGCGCGGTGATCGAGACGTCGTAGCCAAGCTCTATGGGCAGGGTGAACGCCAGCATGCCGATGAAATGCATGGACCAGACACCCACCCCCATCGCCAGCGCGCCACCGGTCATCCACAACCGGGCGGCGCGCCCCTGGGTGGTGGCGATACGGCCGGCCAGGTCCAGCGCGGTATAAGATGCCAGGACAGCGACCAGGAGGGAAATCAAAACAAGGGCGGGGGAATAACTGCCGATAAGCATGGATGTTTTCTCGTACTGAAGCCGAACTGCCTCCATGCCCGGTTTAGGTTGCGATTGTACACAAGCGCGCCGCAGACGCATCGCCACAAATATCAAAAAGCCATTATTTGCGACGAAAGACACTTCGCGCCCCAGCCCCTGATGGCGAGCGCTGGCTGACTCGCATTCAAGAAGTGCCTGCCGATATGCACGTTGCCGATCGGGTCTGGTGCCGACTCATTGGTCTTGCAAAAAAACACCCTGATCCAAAGCCTGTTTGGCTAAGCTGGGGAGGCCTTATAAGGAGATTGCAGCCATGCCAGTGCACGACACCCGAACCACGAACACCGCGCTGCTGGTGATCGACGTACAGAACGATTTCATCCCAGGTGGCCAACTGGCCGTTCCAGGGGGCGATGAAATCGTGCCGTTGATCAACCGGCTGGGCCGCTCATTCAGGCAGGTCATTCTCGCGCAGGACTGGCACCCTGCCGGGCATGCCTCGTTTGCCTCCAGTCATCCGGGCAGACAACCTTTCGACCTGATCGAACTGCCCTACGGCGAGCAGAAGCTCTGGCCCGACCACTGCATCCAGGGTACCCAGGGCGCCGAGCTGCACCCGGCACTGGACCTGCCCCACGCACAGCTGATCATTCGCAAGGGGTGCAACCCGGGCATCGACAGTTATTCGGCCTTCATGGAAGCTGACCGCCAGACTCCCACCGGCCTGACCGGCTACCTCAAGGAACGCGGCATCGACACCGTATACCTGGTGGGCCTGGCCCTGGATTTCTGCGTGATGTTCTCGGCCCTGGATGCCCGGGCGGCGGGGTTCAATGCCTTCGTGCTGCTCGACGCCTGCCGGGGTATCGACACCGAGGGCTCGATGGAATCGGCAATCCGGCGGATGCAGGAAGCGAACGTAGAGCTGATCCAGTCCAGCGTCCTGACAGGCTAGGCTCTGGTGTCCATGTCCTTCCTGCCCCGTACCCACCCACGTCTCTGCGCCGCCGCACTGTTGGGGATGACGGCGGGTGTGCTGGCGCCCGCCGACTCGGTCATCGGCAGGATCCTGATCGGCTGGAATGTCGGGGTCTGGACGTACCTGGCATTGATGTTCTGGCTGACCGTGAAGGCCAAGGCACCCGATGTCCGGCGCATCGCCGAAATCGAAGACGAGAACGCCGGGCTGGTCCTGCTGATGGTCTGCATCGCGGCACTGGCCAGCCTGGCGACCATCACCCTGGAACTGGCCGGCAGCCGTGACCTGCAGGTATCCGGCAAGCTGCTGCACTATGGCTTCACCGCACTCACGGTGCTGGGTTCATGGTTGCTGATCGGCGTGATCTTCAGTGTCCACTATGCACGACTGTATTACACCTGGGACGGCAAGGAGCCGGCCTTGCGCTTCGCCGAAGGCCTGACCACGCCCAACTATTGGGACTTCCTTTATTTCTCGTTCACCATCGGCGTGGCGGTGCAGACCTCGGACGTGGGCGTCGCCACCCGGCAGTTGCGCAAGATCGTGCTGGCACAATCGTTGATCGGCTTCGTGTTCAACACCGCGATCCTGGGGTTCTCGATCAATATCGCGGCGGGGTTGTTCGGGTGAAAGGGACCGCTTCGCGCTCCTGCGGGGATAAATCCCCTCGCCACGGGAAACCGTAGCCTATGACTGGGGCGTCGCCAGCCACAGCCTGAACCGCGCGCCGCCCAGGGGCGAGGGCTCGACCGTCAACGTGCCGCCCTGGGCATCCAGGGCGCGGCGACTGATGGCCAGGCCGAGGCCGAAGCCGCCGGTGGCACGGTCACGGCTGCGATCCAGGCGGTAGAACGGCTCGAACACCCGCTCGCGCTCGTCGTCGGGAATGCCGATGCCATCGTCGTCCACCCAGATCTCGCAGCCCTGGTCGCTGACCAGCACCCCGACCTGGATGCGCTTTTCGCAATAGCGCATGGCGTTGCGCAACAGATTCTGCAGCGCCCGGGCGGTCAGGCGCGGATCCAGCACGAAACGCTCCAGGGTGCCGTGCAACAGCACGTCGATCACCACGTCCGGCGCTGCCAGGTCTTCATCGACACTGCCCAGGATGCTGTCGATGAACTCGTCCAGCGGCACCTCGACCCGCTCGGGCAGGCGCTCGGGGTTCTGCAGGCGACTGTAGGACAGCAACTCCAGCACCAGTTCGTCCAGCTCGCGAATGTGCGCCACCAACCCTTGCAGGCGTTCGCGGCTGGCCGGTGGCAGGTCATCGGACAGTGCCAGGGCCAGGCCGAAGTCGAGCCGGGTCAAGGGTGTGCGCAGTTCGTGGGAGACGGCGTTGAGCAAGTCGCGCTGCTGGTTGAGCAGGTTCTCGATGTCGCCGGCCATGGTATCGAACACATGGGCCAGGCTGCCGATGTTGGAGCTGGAGGCGATGAGGGTTCGTTCGCTCAAATGCCCCTTGCCGAAACGTTCGGCGGTGCGCTTGAGGCGCTCCAGATCGCGCCAGTGGGGGCGCAGCCAGAGCAACAGGCAGGCGAGCAGCGTCGCGCCGATCAACACGTTGATGCTCCAGTACAACCAGCTGACATCGGCCGGATCCGGCGGCACGACCATCTTGACCGCCACCTGCCCGTCCAGGGGCGACACCGCCAGGGTCCGCCAGCCCCATTCGCCGAGGCGCACCACGTTCTCACCGCGCTTGAGGCGCGCCTGCTCGTCGGGGCTGAAACCGCTGTCGTCGATGGACGCCAGCTCGATGCGCAGCGGGTCGAATTCCTTGTCCATCTGCGCCGCCAGCGCCGGCCACTGCGCCACGGGCGCTGCATGGAACTGCTTGACCATCAGGGTTTGCAGGCCACGTGAATAGTCGAGGTTATAGGTCAGGAAGCGCTCGTGGAACAGGCGGATCACCAGTTCGGGCATCAGGTAGATCGCCGCGCTGTAGGAGACGATGGTCATCAGGTAAAGACGGATCAGCAGTTTCCACATGGGCTCAGCATTCCCACTCGGAACGGCTGAACAGGTAACCCTTGCCCCACACGGTCTTGATCTTGCGCGCCTCGCCGGCGTTGTCGTCGAACTTGCGGCGCAGCTTGGATATCGCCACGTCCACCGAACGGTCGGTGCCGTTGAACTCGATGCCCCGCAGGCGTTGCAGGATCTGGTCGCGGCTCAGCACTTCCCCCGAATGCCGTGCCAGCACCACCAGCAGGTTGTATTCGCCACTGGACAGTTCCACCGGCTGGCCGCGCCAGATCACGGTGCGCTCGGACAAGTCGATGCACAGGTTGCCCATCAGGATGCGGTCGTTGGCCGCCTGGGGTTCGGTGAGGCTGCTGCGCCGCAGCAAGGTGCGGACCCGGGCCAGCAATACCCGTGGCTCGCAGGGCTTGGTGACGTAGTCGTCGGCGCCCATCTCCAGGCCGAGCACCTGGTCGTGACTGTCGTCCCGGGCGGTGAGCATCAGGATCGGCAACGTCGCCGAGTCGGCCCGCAGCAGACGGCAGACCTGCAAGCCGTCCAGCCCTGGCAGCATGAGGTCGAGGATCACCAGGTCCGGCGGGTCGACCCGCGCCCGCTCACGCACATGATCGCCACGGCTGAGCACGCTGACCTGATAGCCGTTGCGCTCCAGGTAACTGGCGATCAGTTCGCAGAGGGCGGTGTCGTCTTCCACCAGAAGGATGTTGGGCATCGTGTTTCCAGAAAGTGCTGGGGCGCCTGCAGGGCCTCATCGCGAGCAAGCTCGCCCCCACAGGGTTCGCGTAATCATTGTGGGGGCGAGCTTGCTCGCGATGGCGATAGGACAAGCGCGGAAATCTCAAGCAGCCAAGGATATACGCCCTCACCCACCCGCGAACAAAACCCTTACACAATTTCACACACCCCCTACAAAGCTTTACCGATGTTCGCGACCGCCCCCCGTAGCATGGCAGCGTTCATTATTGGGGAAGCACCATGTCAACGAACACCTTCGCCACCCTGGGCCTGTTGCTCGGGGCGCTGCTGTTGAGCGCCTGCGACAGCGCCTTGCCCCCGGCCGACGAAGCGCCGCTGGCCACCGTAACCATCGAAACGATCCAGGCCCGGCCGCTGTCCATCAGCAGTGAACTGAGCGGGCGCATCGCCGCGCCGCGAACCGCCGAAGTCCGTGCACGCGTTCCCGGCGTGGTGTTGCAACGGGTGTATCGCGAAGGCACTGATGTGAAGAAAGGCGATGTGCTGTTCCGCATCGACCCGGCCCCGTTCAAGGCCGACCTGGACAGCGCCGAAGCCGCGTTGCGCAAGGCAGAGGCCAACGCGTTCCAGGCCCGCCTGCAAGAGCAACGTTATTCGCAGTTGATCGCCGACAATGCCATCAGCGGCCAGGACTACGACAATGCCCGCGCGGCCGTCCGCCAGACTGCCGCCGATGTCGCCGCCAACAAGGCCGCCGTGGAGCGGGCCAGGCTGAACCTGGACTATGCCACGGTCACCGCGCCGATTGCCGGACGCATCGGCCGGGCACTGGTGACCGAAGGCGCGCTGGTGGGCCAGAACGAAACCACGCCGCTGGCCCTCATCCAGCAATTGAACCCGATCCACGCCGACCTTACGCAATCGACCCGCGAGCTCAACGAGCTGCGCCGGGCCTTGCGCTCCGGCCAGTTGCAGCAGGTCGGCCAGGACCAGGCCAAGGCCACGTTGATCCAGGACGACGGCAGCCTCTACCCGTTGCCGGGCAAGCTGCTGTTCACCGACATCGCCGTCGACCCGGGCACCGGCCAGATCACCCTGCGCAGCGAATTTCCCAACCCTGACCTCGACCTGTTGCCGGGCAGCTTCGTGCGCGTACGCCTGGAGCAAGCCTTCGATCGGCAAGGCATCAGCGTGCCGCAACAGGCCATCCAGCGAGACAGCGCCGGCGTGGCCCAGGTGTTGCTGCTCGACGCGCAGCAACAGGTCAGCCTGCAACCGGTGGAACTGGGCGCCGTGCAAAACGACCGCTGGATCGTCACCCACGGCCTGAAGCCCGGCGACCGCATCGTGGTGCAAGGCCTGCAACACGCCCGCCCCGGTGAAAAAGTCCGGATCGACGACTCCCCTCTTCCCCTTGCCCAGGTCCCTGGGCAGTAAGCAGGACGTTTCCTATGCCGCAGTTCTTTATCGACCGCCCGGTGTTCGCCTGGGTGGTGGCGTTGTTCATCCTGCTGGCCGGTGCGCTGGCCATCCCGAAGCTGCCGGTGGCGCAGTACCCGGACGTCGCGCCACCGCAGATCGAGATCTATGCGGTATACCCGGGCGCCTCGGCGCAGACCGTGGACGAAAGCGTGGTCAGCCTGATCGAAGAAGAGCTCAACGGCGCCGACAACCTGTTGTACTTCGGTTCCCAGAGCAGCCTGGGCAGCGCCACCATCACCGCGACGTTCCAGCCCGGGACCAACCCCGAACTGGCCCAGGTCGACGTACAGAATCGCCTCAAGGCCGTGGAGTCGCGCCTGCCTCAGGCGGTCACTCAGCAAGGCCTGCAGGTGGACAAGGTCTCGGCCGGGTTCCTGTTGCTGATCACCCTGACCTCCAGTGACGGCAAGCTCGACGATGTGGCCCTCAGCGATTACCTGGCGCGCAACGTGATGAACGAGATCAAGCGCCTGGACGGTGTCGGCAAGGCGCAGTTGTACGGCGCCGAACGGGCGATGCGGATCTGGATCGACCCACAGAAGCTGCTGAGCTTCAACCTGACGCCGGCCGACGTCAACGCCGCCATCGTGGCGCAGAATGCCCAGGTGTCGGCGGGCAGCATCGGTGATCTGCCGACCCGTACCACCCAGGAAATCACCGCGACCGTCCTGGTCAAGGGCCAACTGTCGACGCCTGAAGAATTCGCCGACATCGTGCTCAAGGCCAATCCCGACGGCTCCACCGTGCGCATCGCCGATGTGGCCCGGGTCGAGGTCGGCAGCCAGGAATATCAATTTTCCACGCGCTTGAACGGCAAGCCGTCCACCGCCGTCAGCGTGCAGTTGTCACCCGGGGCCAACGCCCTGAGCACGGCGACCCTGGTACGGGAAAAAATGGACGAACTGGCGCGCTATTTTCCGGCCGGCGTGGAATACAAGATCCCCTACGACACCTCGCCTTTCGTCAAAGTCTCTATCACCAAAGTGGTCTATACCCTCGGCGAGGCCATGCTGCTGGTGTTCGCCGTGATGTTCCTGTTCCTGCAGAACATCCGCTACACCTTGATCCCGACCCTGGTGGTGCCCGTGGCCCTGATGGGGACGTTCGCCACCATGCTTGCCCTGGGTTTTTCCATCAACGTGCTGACCATGTTCGGCATGGTGCTGGCCATCGGCATCCTGGTGGACGACGCCATCGTGGTGGTGGAGAACGTCGAACGGATCATGGTCAGCGAGGGCTTGTCCCCCAGGGAGGCGACGCGCAAGGCGATGCGGCAGATCACCGGCGCGATCGTCGGCATCACCCTGGTGCTGGTGGCGGTGTTCATTCCGATGGCGTTCATGCAAGGCTCGGTGGGGGTCATCTATCGGCAGTTCTCGCTGTCCATGGCCACGTCGATTCTGTTTTCAGCCTTCCTCGCCTTGACGTTGACCCCGGCGCTTTGCGCGACCTTGTTAAAACCCATCGCCCAGGGCGAACACCACGCCAAAGGCGGATTCTTCGGCTGGTTCAATCGGCGTTTCGATCAATTGAGTGATCGTTATCAAGGTTGGGTGGCCTATGCATTGAAACGCACCGGGCGCTATCTGCTGATCTACGGCGTATTGCTGGTGAGCCTGGGCCTGCTGTTCAGTCGCTTGCCCTCCTCCTTCCTGCCGGTGGAAGACCAGGGCTATACCATCACCGATATCCAGCTGCCGCCCGGCGCGAGCAAGAACCGCACGGTGCAGGTGGTCGAGCAGATCGAGTCGCACAACGCCGGCGAGCCGGGGGTGGGCGACAGCACGGTGATCCTCGGCTTCAGCTTTTCCGGCAGCGGGCAGAATGCCGCGCTGGCGTTCACCACCCTCAAGGACTGGTCGGACCGTGGCAGCGACGACTCGGCAAGCTCCATTGCCGAGCGCGCCAACCAGGCCTTCGGCCGGATCAAGGATGCCGTGGCCTTCGCTGTTCTCCCGCCGCCAGTGGATGGCCTGGGGACTTCCAGCGGTTTCGAGTTCCGCTTGCAGGATCGCGGTGGGCTCGGCCACGCCACCCTCATGCAGGCTCGCAGCGAATTGCTCGCCGCCGCTGAAAAAAGCCCGGTGCTGATGAACGTGCGCGAGAGTGCCCTGGCCGAAGCGCCGCAAGTGCAATTGGAAGTGGACCGTAAGCAAGCCAATGCCTTGGGGGTGTCTTTCGCCGACGTCGGCAACGTGCTGGCGACTGCCGTGGGCTCAAGCTACATCAACGACTTCCCCAACCAGGGGCGGATGCAGCGGGTGGTGGTCCAGGCCGAAGGCGATCAACGCAGCCAGGTCGCCGATCTGTTGAAGATCCATGTGCGCAACGACAGCGGGAAAATGGTGCCGCTGTCGGCCTTTGTCCAGGCCCGATGGACCCAGGGCCCGACGCAACTGACCCGCTACAACGGCTACCCGGCCATCAGCATTTCCGGCGAACCGGCGCCTGGCCACAGCACCGGCGAAGCCATGGCGGAAATCGAACGCCTGGTGGCCCGAGGTCCGGCGGGACTGGGCCAGGAATGGACCGGGCTGTCGTTGCAGGAGCGCCTGTCCGGCAGCCAGGCGCCGATCCTGCTGGGCCTGTCGCTGCTGGTAGTGTTCCTGTGCCTGGCAGCCCTGTACGAGAGCTGGTCGATCCCCACCTCGGTCCTGTTGGTGGTGCCACTGGGCGTGCTTGGCGCGGTGCTGGCGGTGTCGTTGCGCGGGATGCCCAACGATGTGTTCTTCAAGGTGGGGCTGGTCACCATCATCGGCCTGTCGGCCAAGAACGCCATCCTGATCATCGAGTTCGCCAAGAGCCTCTACGACGAAGGCCATGACCTGGTCGATGCCACGCTCCAGGCCGCGCGCTTGCGCCTGCGTCCGATCATCATGACCTCCCTGGCCTTCATCCTCGGCGTGGTACCCCTGGCCATCGCTACCGGCGCCAGTTCGGCGAGCCAGCAGGCCATCGGCACCGGGGTGATTGGTGGGATGATCACCGCGACATTGGCGGTGGTGTTCGTGCCGGTGTTTTTCGTGGGGGTGATGAAGCTGGCGAGACAGCGCAGCAAGGGGATTCTGGAAGACTTTGAAAATCTGAAAGATCAACCATAAAAATACGGCTTTGTACAGTTGTCATGTCTGACAGTATACAGGCGGGAAAGATGGGTCTTAGATGAACATTCCATGCCAATGACATCGCAGGATGCCCGCTGGATCTCCCGCCGAACATTACGGAGCTTATATCCATGAGCAACGCAAGTACGAAACCAGCCCTGGACCCTCTCGGGTCGGAAGTCAACTTCACGGCCAACCTGGAGGACAATTCAAACTTCAGCGCAGTCATGACCACATTGAAAGGTTCTACCACCCCTAAACGGGGTGAAGTGTGGATCGTGGTGGCAACCGAATGGAAAAACAACCGGCCAAGAACCTTCACGATCATCTTTTCCAAAGACATCAAGGAAGAAACGGACGCTGTCATCACGGTCGATGATGCGCACGTCAACCTGCTCTACAACAACTATGACGATCCGGATGCGCCGACATTGCAACGGGCACGCTCAGGCAAGATCACCTACCAGGTTGGGCCGGGCATGTGTTTCAGCGGATCGTTCGAAGCGCAAATCGATAAAGCTCAAGGAGGTGGCACTTACCTGTGCACCGGCAACTTCGATACGGCACTCAGTTGGTAGTCATGGTCTGGAAAGAGTCAAAAAAAGAGCCCTGGCTGTTTTAACCAGGGCTCTTTTTGCACGCATTACCTTTTATGGGCAGGACAGGTGCCGGCTGCGTATCACCACTTGAATTGCACGCCGACGGTTCCACCTATCGGCATTTCGATGCCCTTGCCATTCATGTATTCGACTTCCGCATGGGCCTGCCAGCGCTCCGACAGGTTCACGGCAATGCCCGCGCCCAACTCGACCCGCGACCCCGAAAGATCGTTATTGAATACGTTGTTATTGACTTTCACTTCATTGTTCTTGGAAAACTCGTGGGCGAATGCCGCGCGTACATAAGGTTGTACCGTCGCGCCATTGTCCATTTGCATGTCCCGACCCGCCGTGACACCGGCCTTGCCAAGGAACGAATAGGTACGATCACCTTCGGCCTGAAGACCATTGTCCAGATGGTAATCCTTGCCCTGGATAGCCACGGCAGACCATTGGGTGAATGGCTCGATGAAGTAACCGTCGTCCAGTTTGATGTTACGACCGACCTCCACCGAACCACCGAGACCATTGTTGTCGTAATCACCCTTGGAACGCTTGCCATCGCTCATGCCGACCTTGGCATCGTTCTGGAAACGGTTGAGTTTCAGTACGCTGTCGACGTAGTAGCCACTGACATCATCCATCCAGGTCAGGTAGGTACCGACGTAGTAACTTTTGATCGTACCGGAAGTACCACGATGCAGGTCCAGGTCAGAAGTGCTGTGACCGGCCATGACCCCCAGCAGCCATTGTCCATCGCCCATCGGCAACGGTGCGTCGGCACCCAGGGTGAAGCCGTGCTGGGCCTGGCGATAGCCCGCGCCATAACTGTCGGAAACGTTGTATTTGTTGCCATAGGCCCTGATCCAGGCACCGGATTTCTGCGAGTTGAAGCGCAACTCCCCCATCCGGCTGCGCAACGACATCATTTCACCGTACCAGACGGTCGGCGCAGTGTTGAACAGTGCCATGACCGCCCGGGTGGAAGGGCTGACGGTGCGGGCGGTAGGATCCAGGAACCAATCGTTGCCCGTATCGCTCTGCTTCAAGCCGTAGGAGTAGGCGCCCAGGTCAACCTCACCACCGGCATTGGCCAGGGAGAACGAGGCGTCCCCGCCTCCGGTATGGACCACCTGGATGGGTTGGCCGCTGGCCGGATCGACGCCGCTGCTGGCGATCATGAGTTGATGATTACCCGTGGCCGTGCCCGTGACATTGAGGAAATCGGTCTGGTTGGTCGAGAAGTCAGTACCGATTGCAAACAGGCCACTGCCGGACAAGGTGTCTACGTTCAATCGATAGAACGCATTATCGGCGCCGAACCGCACGGTGCCGCCATTGAGCACCAGGTCGCCGACCTGGCTGTCGCCCGTCATGGTCCAACCCGATTGCTCATCGATACTGGCCGTGGCCACGTTATCCATGATGCCGGTCATCTGCGAACCCTGCTGCAGGGCCACCGTTGCAGTGCCACCCGCCTCGGCCCGTACATCCCCGGTCAAGGTAGCCTGGGTGAGGTTCAACGCGGCCCTGCTGTCGCCAGCGACCTGGACATTACCCGTCAGGTTGCTGAGCCCGACGTTCATCACCGCATCGCCTGCCTCCTTCACTTCGAGAATGGTGCCGTTGCTGCCGGTCAACGTCGAGCCGTTGAGCACATCGATCCGGGAAGCCGGTGCGGTGGCGCCCGCGTAATCCACGACAATGGCCGAACCGTTCCTGCCCTCGACGCTCGATCCATCGAGGGTCAACTGATTGCCTGCTGCCACCCCCCCTTCAAGGCGCAGTACCGCGCCGTTCTGACCACCGATGATGCGGGTTCCATCGCTTGCGGAAGCCGACCCGCCCAGCAGCGCCAGGCCAAAACTGTCGGCGTTCGTCCCTTCGACCACTGAGTTTGAAAACGTCAGGGCACTGAAGGCCGTCGCACGAGCCCCACCGGTCGCGCCGGTGAAACGACTATTGACCGCCGTGACCGTCGAACCGGTGGGAGTACCGACCACGTGAGCTGCCTGTAGGCCTATATTGTTGCTGGTGACGGTGCTGCCAGTGATGGTAGCGGTGCTGTTGACCAGTTCGAGGCCCGCAAGCGCATCGCCGCCGGTGACCGTCGAGTTGATCAGGTTCACCGTCGAGCCGTCGGAAGCTGAAATGTCCAAGGTGGCGGCACCATTGGCATTCAACGTGGACTCAAAAGCAAGGATGTCCAGGGTCTGCGCCCCATTCACGTTCAATGTGGCCTCTTGTGTGAGCCCCCACGACTCCACGGCATAGCCGTCGGTAATGGTCTGGCTGCCACCCACCAGTGTCCCGCCGAGCACGGATTCAGGGAGTAATAAAGAAAAACACAGCGATGAACCGCCAAGCCAGATTGCCGTCCTTGGCCGTGTCCCATTGTATTTTATTGACCACATATAGAATTACCCTCACAAGTCCTTCCGACGGAAGACCTAGCTAGTGGGCGGACGAAAGCCCTCCACCCAAGACGGCCGGTAAACTACAGATCTATACAAAGGCGGTATGTAGGAATAGTCTGGTGACGATCTAGGATTTATCTTCAATAGATTCGAATGTCGGAGGAAAGAGCAATTCCTCCCTCCGACATCGCCGTATCGAAAATTAGCCATCGGCCTCATCGCAGTAGTTGAAACTGGTATTGAGAAACCTGACTTCGTTGAACAGTGCAGTCGAAGGGTCTGGGACGCCTGGAACCTCATACCATATCTTTATCCAACCGTTGGGCTGACTGCTGCCATTCGGAGGCTGGATCGGCTTTAATTTTTCCAGATAGGGTTGGACATCCAGAACGAACTCTCCATTGGGCTCCATACCTGTCACTCTATAGGTATCGCTGAATTGTGTGCCCGGGACTTCTGTGTTTCCCGTTGCATCAGTGGTCCCGACGGACTTTACTGTGACGACAGTACCGGCCGGCATATAAGCCGAGTCGATTTGAACAGTCACGGGCAGCTCAAAAAAAGATTCTTCCTTCAAAGAGAGGCATGTCACAAATGTGCCATCAAAGAGATAAACGGTAGGCGCTGGCATTGTGACAAGAACTGGATCGACCGTGATCGTCTTGTCCGGTGATTTCATTCTATTACGACCGCCGTCCTCTTCAATTGTCCAGTAGACAGTGATGGAGCCGACTTTAAAATCAAATCCATTATTAGGGTCCATATCATAAGACAATATGCCTGTAACGGGCCCGGCAGGTATGTCCTCGCTGTAGATCTCGTTACCGTCATACCAGAGCTTGGCTTTTTCATCACCCAGCGCTGTCCAGGTCGTAGGGCCGGAAATCATGGGTGTGCTGATGGTCGCGATTTTGTCGCGATTCTTCGAAGTTATACGGTCTACATTGCCCTCGAAGTCTACGACTGTCACGACGTCCATGTCTTTGTTTTCCAGACTGGGGAAATCTGGATTCACCGGGCCCCGATAGGTGAAATCTAGCTGGGTGTCGAATACGGCGGAAGGAATCGGCGAATCCGTTCCCCTCAGGTAGTTATACCTGGCAAAGATATCCACGGGTGCCGTAGCGTTATCCCAAAGCGCCAGAATTCTGCTTTTGGTCGCTACGAACTGGAGCATCGGCGCCGTACCTAACGGCAGCGAACCCAACTCGAAAGCCCTACCGGTTTTGCCGATAATCATCGAAACCCTGTCGTCGTCCAGCCCATTCGTTGCACGATCAACGTTGATGTAGACGGGCGTTTCAATATCTTTGAGATCGATTGCGTCCGGCGGAACCCCTTTGGGGATGACGCATTCAAAAAGTCCAGGTGGCGGAAGACGTACAACGGCTACACGCGTCGAGAAAGAGTCCTCACTGGCATTCCCCACGATATCGGTCAACACATACCAGATGAAATAAGTGCCATCGATTTTAGGCAGTTTATCCTTGGGAACGGAAACCGTCCCGGAGGTCAAAAACTGTGAGTGTATCGGCGTTCCGGTGCCATAGTTGGTTTCCGCGTAGACATCGATATTGTCATCCGGGCGATAGAACGGGTAACCAATATGAATGCTGAGTTCAAGCGCTGAATTATTGTCAAGCCAGTCATCATCGATAGTGCTGGCGGGCAAATTCAACAGGTCGGGAGGGTCCGGCTGAAATTTCTGCCCTGAAGCCTTGTCCTGCTCTGGTGCAGTCCGGTCAACTTCGGCCTTGAACCACGGTGATCGGTCCGGATTACCAGTACCTCCTTGGACAATAGAGAATCGATACTCGTAGGCGGTTGATCCACGAAGCAGATCGTCATCGACAAGGGATGTCGTAGCCACGGGTATTTCAATCTCCAGTGGACGGTTTCCTATGGCGCCGAACGAGTCGCTTGCGATTGTAGTGACTACTCCACTCTTGTCCCTGTGCTGCAATATATATGCATCGCCATCATGGGGGTTCACAATCTTACTGATTGGAAATCGAAAAATCATGGGCCCCGGATCCAGCACCGATAAAGGAATAAGATCGTCGACAATCTGGCCATCGATGCTAGGAGGATCAACCAAGACACCCGACTCGGCCCCGGTTGTACGCAGTGCCGATCGCGAGCGTTCAGCGACTTCGTTCAACGTCAGTTCCTCACCATCCAAGTTCACGACATTACTTTTGACAGTCATTTTTGTTTCTCCTTGAGAAATGAATGAGGTCAGCCCGTCGAGCAAAAATTCGATACAACTCTTACTGTCTTCGAAAACCTGTCAAAGACTGACGGCGACACCCGACCCTCATGTTGGTCAGGCAAATCCCCCGCATGGCTCGTCCTGTCCGGGAATCATACGGTCCAACCTCACCACTCCCCGTTCGGATTTGGCAATGGCTATGGTGTTTCTAAAAATCGTATATTGGGCGGCACCCGAATCGTAATCCTTCATGGGCCTTATATAGGGATCGAAGGGAATCTCGATGATGAATCCATTCAACGCCTCATCCCTGCTCAACGTCTTGCGAAACTCATGGACCGGTGTGAGCGCCGGAGGCTGACCATTCAAGGTTTCGAAACCCTGCCATTCAAGCACGCATACATCGAATTCCTCGAAGATGGATTCGGGCTTGATCTGGATCCTGATCTTTTCCCAGATGGGCGGCACCGTGTCACAGTTGATAAACCCATTCAGCGGGTTCTTATCGGGATAGTGCGGCTCCTGGAGCGTTGGCGCCAACGTGTGATCGATGATCAGGGTACGTCTGGGTGAAGGATCAGGATTGAACATCATCCAGACATACCGAATGATGGCCGTCCCATCAACACTCATATGTTGAGGCGTAATAGGAAAGGTGAATTCCGGCTGATCCTCACTTTCAGTGTAAGTTCTCTGGAAAATTACCGTTTGGGAGGGGTAATTGGTTTGTTCCCAGTAAACAGTCAACGTTATTTGTTCATTAGGAATTTGAGGAAAACCCAATGGCCTCGTAACTCTTCCCGTCGTGCCATTGATCAACACATCTCTGGGTATCCGGGCCGGACTCGAGTCGCTCACGCCATCTATCCGCAACGCGACCGCTGTCATGTATTCAGGGGACTGTGACATTGAATTTCGCTCTCCGAAAAAGGTGCGTCCGAAACACCTTTCGTTTTAGCCCGGCTGTTGAATTCATTAGGCGCCGGGCCTGCGGAGCTGCCAACTGTCATATCTGACAGTGTGAAATACCGCTGGTCGGAAGATTATCCAGGTTTAATTCCTCACGCAGACGCCCGGGCGGCGATGAGTCCTCGACTTGAAGGCAAACGTTCGGCCTCGCGCACCTGCTACAACCGCGCCGCGCACAAGGCAATACGCCGACAGGCATCGGCCAGCCTCGATTGATCCACCACCAGGCCAACGCGAATATGCCCCGTCGCACTTCGCCCGAATGCCTCGCCGGGTAGCACCGACACGCCATATCCATCCAGCAGATGCTCGGCGAATGCCTGGGCAGCGAGCCCGGTGCCGCGCACATCGACCATTACGAACATGCCACCGTCGGGCCGCACCGGCCTGAGGCCCGGACAGTCATCGAGCATGGCGCACACCAGGTCCCGGCGCCGCCGATACTCTTCACGCATCTGCATCACTTGCGGCAGATCCGCCTCCAGCGCGACCTGGGCGGCGCGCTGGACGAAGTCAGGCAGGCCGAACAGCATGCACAGGGACAGGTTCGCCAGATGCTCGGCCAAGGGCTCAGGCCCGATGACCCAACCGATGCGCCAACCGGTCATGGCGTGGGATTTGGACAGGCTGTTGATGGTCGCGGTGCGCTCGGCCATGCCCGGCAGGCTGGCCGGACTGATGTGCTCGCCCTCGTACAGCAGGTCGCTGTAGACCTCGTCGCTGATCAGCCACAGGTCGTGTTCAATGCACACCTGCGCCAGCGCCTGCCAGGTCGCCAACGGCAGGCTGGCGCCGGATGGATTGTTCGGGCTGTTGAGCAGCAACGCGCGGGTTCGCGGCGTGATCAGCCGGGCCACCTCGGCCGGCTCGACCCGGAAACCGTTTTCCGGACGCACCGGCGCGGGCACTACCTTCGCCCCGCAGGCGCCAAAGACGGCTTCGTAGGTGACATACATCGGTTCGGCGACGATCACCTCGTCACCAGGGTCGAGCAGGCATTGCGCGACCGCGTAGACCCCGCATTGCGCTCCAGGCAGCACCGTGACGTGCTGCGCCTCCACGGGCTGGCCGCAGCGTTGACGGTGGCGACGGGCAATGCTCTGACGCAGCCCGTGCAGCCCGCGCACATCCGAATAGTGCGTCTCCCCGGCCCGCAGGCTGTCAATGGCGGCGGTGACGATGGCTTGCGGTGTATCGAAGTCCGGATCGCCCACCGATAGCAACAACACTTCCATGCCCTGCCCTTGCATGGCCAGCGCCCGATCATGGATTTCCCAGGCAGCGGCGCCGTCGCCGGCGATCCGTTGGGTCAAGGCTGAATAACGCATGCACTTCTCCTGAATTTGCGCGGTCCGGTTCAACCCTATCGCAAATCAGGAACCGCGCCACCCTATCGACCCGCCACTCGCCAGAGGCGCGCGATATCCCGGGCTCGCTCAGTCAACAGCCGCGGGGCATCAGCGCAGGCGTCCTGCAAGGTCGTAGGGCCTGCGACCAGGGCAAAGGCGGCATCGACGCCGTGTTCATACAGCGCCTCGTACCCCTGCCCCAACGTGCCGGCGATGACCAGCACCGGCACGCCATGCTGGCGGGCCATGCGGGCCACGCCAAACGGGGTCTTGCCGCGCAGGGTCTGGGCGTCGAAACGGCCTTCGCCGGTGATGACCAGGTCGGCGCCTTCGAGCGCTGCGGCCAGCCCGGTCAACTGGGCCACGACGTCCACACCGGTCCGGAACTGCGCCTGCAGGAATGCCTTGGCCGCGAATCCCAGGCCGCCAGCGGCGCCACTGCCCGGTTCGTCGCGAACATCGCGGCCCAATGCCTCGGCGCAATGGTCAGCGTAATGACCCAGTGCGCGGTCCAGGCTCTGCACCTGCGAGGCCGAGGCGCCCTTCTGCGGACCGAAAATGGCGGAAGCCCCCTGGGGACCGCATAACGGGTTATCGACATCGGCGGCGATTTCGAAACTGACCCGGGCCAGGCGCGGGTCCAGGCCGGCGAGGTCGATGCGCGAGAGGTTCGCCAAGGCCAGGCCTCCGGGGCCCAGAGGTTGGCTTCGTCGGTCCAGCAATGCCACCCCCAGCGCCTGCATCGCACCGGCACCGCCATCGTTGGTGGCGCTGCCGCCGATGGCCAGGATGACCCGTTCGGCCCCCTCATCCAGCGCCGCGCGGATCAATTGGCCGGTGCCGTAGGTGCTGCTGGAGCAGGCATCGCGCTGCCCCGGCGGCACGAGTTGCAAGCCGCTGGCCTCGGCCATCTCGATGATCGCGGTGCGGCTGTCGGCCAACCACCCCCAACGCGCCTCGACGGCAGCGCCCAAGGGGCCACGGACCGGGCTACGACGCCACTCGCCGTTGCAGGCGGCCAGTACCGACTCCACCGTCCCCTCGCCGCCATCGGCCATAGGGCACTTGACCAATTGGGCATCCGGCCAGACCTGGGCCAGCCCGAGCGCAATGGCATCGGCGACGCCCTGGGCGCTGAGGCTGTCCTTGAACGAGTCGGGGGCGATGATTATTTTCATAGTGTTCTCCGGTTCCGATGCCCAGCATGCTGCCAGCTGACCGCAGCCGTGACGCCGGTCCGCCGCACAAAAGACACCCGGCATTATTGTTCAATTCCACAATATCGACCTGGCGAGGGGTGGGGTCGAGGCTGATGGCCTTATCGCGAGCAGGCCTGCCACCACGGGCCTATGCCGGTGGAAGGTCGCTCTGCGGCAGCAGTTGCACGCCCAGGTACAACGCCAGCATCCCGTCCAGCCGCAACGGGTCCACGCCGCTGAGTTCGGCGATCCGCTCCATGCGGTAGCGCAGGCTGTTGCGATGAATGCCCAGGGCGTCGGCGCAGGCCTGGCTCTGGCCGTCGTGCTCGCACCAGCTGCGCAAGGTGGCGAGCAGTTGGCCGTTGCTGTCCCTGGCCATCACCTTGCGCAGCGGGGTGAGCAGCTCGTCCAGGGCATCGTCGCTGCGATGGCGCCAGAGCATGACGGGCAGGCGATAGCGGTTGAGAACCAGCAAGCGATGCTGCGGCAACACATCCCGTCCATAGGCCAGCAGGTCCCCGACCCGTCGGTAGCAGCGGCGCAGGCCCGCCAGCCCTTCGGCCTGGCCACCCACCGCCACCCGCAGGATGTTCCAGCCCAATCCGTCCAGCTTGGCCAGCAGCCGCTCGTTCTCCACCGACGCGCTGACCGGCCGGCACCAGAGCAACGACGATTTGGACGAGGTCAGGCACCAACTGTCGGGATAGCGGGATATCAGCCAGGCACTCAGGGCCTCGACGGTCTGCCCGGGCCCATGCTCAAGACCCAGCTCGAACAGATAAGGCACCCGCGACAATTGCGGCTTGAGGCCCATCTGCTGCGCCTCGTCCAGCAAGCGTGGCGAATCCCCGCTATCGCCCAGCAGCAACGCCAACAGGTCATCGCAACGCTGACGACGCCACTGCTGTTCGGCCTGCTGGTTGCGCTGGCCCAGGAGCATCTCGGCGGTCATGCGCACCAGTTCGGCGTAGGTGCGCAACTGCTCCGGCTCGCCTGTGATGCCCAGCACACCGATCAGCCGCTGGTCGAGCATCAGCGGCAGGTTGATCCCCGGCTGTACGCCCTTGAGATGCACCGCCGTGTGGGCATCGATTTCCACCACCCGGCCATTGGCCAATACCAGCTGCGCGCCCTCGTGACGGGTGTTGATGCGCTCGCGCTCGCCACTGCCCAGTATCAGGCCCTGGTTGTCCATGACATTGACGTTGTACGGCAGGATCGCCATCGCCCGGTCGACGATATCCTGCGCCAGGTCGTGATCGAGTTCGAACATGCACGGTGTTCCTTGCAAGGGTGATTGGTCAGGCGCACAGGGTCGGCACTCAAACCCTGTGCTCAGGCACAAAGACACGGGGCCTTGGGCTGGCCGAGACTCAAGGGGCGGTCAACGTTACCCCTTGGCTCGCAAAAATCATAATAAAGAGAGACTCGCCATGTCCCAGAGCGCAGCAGCCGTCCTGGCTACTCCAGACGAAAAGAATACCGTCTACAAACGCATTACCCTGCGTTTGATTCCCTTCATCTTCATCTGCTACCTGTTCAATTACCTTGACCGGGTCAACGTCGGCTTCGCCAAGCTGCAGATGCTCGACGCACTGAAATTCAGCGAAACCGTGTACGGCCTCGGTGCCGGGATCTTCTTTATCGGCTACGTGCTGTGCGGCGTGCCGAGCAACCTGGCCCTGACCCGGTTCGGCCCGCGGCGCTGGATCGCCCTGATGATGATCACCTGGGGCACACTGTCGACCTGCTTGCTCTTCGTCACCACCCCCACCCAGTTCTATACCCTGCGACTGTTCACCGGCGCGGCTGAAGCCGGTTTCTTCCCGGGCGTGGTGCTGTACCTCTCGCAATGGTTCCCGACGTTCCGTCGAGGCCGCATCATGGCGCTGTTCATGTCGGCCATCCCGGTGTCCGGCCTGCTGGGCAGCCCGTTTTCCGGTTGGATCCTCAATCACTTCGCCGCCGGCCAGGGTGGCCTGGCAGGCTGGCAGTGGATGTTCCTGCTGCAAGGGGTACCGACGGTCATCCTGGGAGCGCTGGCATTTTTCCTGCTCAGCGACACCTTCGCCAACGCACGCTGGCTGACCGCCGAGGAGCGCGCCGTACTCACTGCCGACCATGCGCAAGACCTGGCGAGCCAGCCGAAGACCGCCAGCGACTCCTTGCTCGCCGTGTTCAAGAATCCGGCGATCTGGGCGTTCGGCCTGGTCTATTTCTGTATCCAGAGCGGGGTGTACGCGATCAACTTCTGGCTGCCGTCGATCATCAAGAACCTGGGCTTCAGCGATAACCTGGTGATCGGCTGGCTGAGCGCGATCCCTTATCTGCTGGCAGCCGTGTTCATGTTGCTGGTCGGTCGCTCGGCGGACCTGCGCAAGGAACGTCGCTGGCACCTGGTAGTGCCGATGCTCATGGGCGCGGTCGGGCTGCTGATCGCGGTCAATTTCGCCGGCACACCGGCCATCGCCATTGTCGGCCTGTCCATCGCCACCATGGGAGCCCTCACCGGCCTGCCGATGTTCTGGCCGGTGCCCACCGCCCTGCTCAGCGCCGGCGCGGCCGCCGGTGGGCTGGCATTGATCAACTCCATGGGACAGATGGCGGGCTTCCTCAGCCCGTACCTGGTGGGTTGGGTCAAGGACGTCACCGGATCGACCGATGCGGCGTTGTACCTGCTGGCTGGCGTGATCGTCTGCGGCAGCCTGTTGGCGTTGCGCATGACCCGCACCCTGCGCGCCTGACGCCAATCCTCTGTGGGAGCGAGCTTGCTCGCGATAGCGGTCGAACAGTCAACATCAATATCGACTGATCCGACGCCATCGCGAGCAAGCTCGCTCCCACAGGGATTCAGGGGGGTCCGATAAATCTGTTTGATCCGCGCGCCTGTTCTGGGGTTTGATTGGGCCTTTCCCATGGATGAAAGGATCTTGTCATGAGCTACCGCACGCTTGGCCATTCCGGGTTGCAAGTCTCGACCCTGACCCTGGGCACCATGATGTTCGGCGAACAGACCAGCACCGAGGATTCGCTGCGGATCATCGACAAGGCCTGGGACCAGGGCATCAATTTCATCGACACCGCGGACGTCTACACCAATGGTCGCTCCGAAGAAATCGTTGGCGAAGCGATTGCCAGCCGCCGCCAGGAATGGGTGCTCGCCACCAAGGTCGGGTTCGGCCCGGCGGACGGCGTGCCCAATCGCAGCGGCCTGAGCCGCAAGCACATCTTCAACGGTATCGAGGCCAGCCTGACTCGCCTGGGCACCGATTACCTGGATATCTACTACCTGCACCGAGAAGACCACAACACGCCGCTGCAGGTGACGGTGTCGGCCATCGGCGACTTGATTCGCCAGGGCAAGATCCGCTACTGGGGCCTGTCGAACTACCGTGGCTGGCGCATCGCCGAAGTGATCCGGATCGCCGACAGCCTGGGCATCGACCGCCCGGTGATCAGCCAGCCGCTGTACAACATCGTCAATCGCCAGGCCGAGACCGAGCAGATCACCGCCGCGCAGCATTACGGTCTCGGCGTGGTGCCCTTCAGCCCTCTCGCCCGGGGCGTGCTCAGTGGCAAGTACGCACCGGACGTGGCGCCGGATGCCAACAGCCGCGCCGGCCGGCAGGACAAGCGCATCCTGGAGACCGAATGGCGGGTGGAGTCTCTGCGCATTGCCCAGCAGATCCTGCAATACACCCAGGGCCGGGGCGTGGGGATCGTCGAATTCGCCATCGCCTGGGTGCTGAACAACCGCGCAGTGACCTCGGCCATCGTCGGGCCGCGCACCGAGGAGCAGTGGGATTCCTATACCAAGGCGCAAGCCGTGAAAATCACCGCGGAGGATGAAGCCTTCATCGATTCGTTGGTGACGCCGGGGCATGCCTCCACGCCAGGGTTCAACGATGTGGGGCATTTCGTGCCGGGACGCGTGCCGCTGACGTCCTAAGCACTCATCGAACAAGAACCTGGCGAGGGAGCTTGCTCCCGCTGGGCTGCGCAGCGACCGCAATCCAGGGTTCGCTACGCTGCCCTGCGGGAGCGAGCTCCCTCGCCGCAACTACCCTTCTCACCACAACGGTGTTCCTGCCCATCAAAATAAGAGGCCTCAGTGTCCAAAGGCATCGCTCTATCGGTCTCAGCCTCTGCGCTGTTCGCCGTCATGTACTACTACACCTCGTTGCTCTCACCGTTGACCGGCCTGGAGATTTTCGGCTGGCGCATGCTGCTGACGATGCCATGCATGACCGTGTTCATGCTGGTGGCACGAGAGTGGCACCTGGTCACGGCGCTGATCCGCCGCCTGGTTGCCACGCCACGCCTGTTGATCGCGGCAATAGCCTCGTCGGCACTGATGGGCGCCCAATTGTGGCTGTTCATGTGGGCGCCGCTCAACGGCTACAGCCTGGACGTATCGCTGGGGTATTTCCTGCTGCCGTTGTCGATGGTCCTGACCGGCCGCATCGTCTATGGCGAACGCCTTTCTTACCTGCAAAAAGTCGCCGTGTTCTTCGCCACCCTTGGCGTGTTCAATGAGTTGTACCAAGTGGGTGGTTTTTCCTGGGCAACCTTGCTGGTGGTGTTGGGCTATCCGCTCTACTTCATCCTGCGCAAGCGCACCAAGACCGACAACCTGGGCGGGCTCTGGCTGGACATGACCCTGATGCTGCCGCTGGCCCTCTGGTTCGTGCAAAGCGGCGAACAGGGTTTCGAGGTGTTCAATCAATACCCGTGGCTGTCGCTGCTGATTCCGCTGCTCGGCGTGATCAGTGTTTCTGCGCTGGTGTGCTACATCGTCGCCAGTCGGTTGCTGCCGTTCAGCCTGTTCGGGTTGTTGAGCTATGTCGAACCGGTGCTATTGCTGGGCGTGGCGCTGCTACTGGGCGAAAGCATCAAGGCCACTGAATGGCTGACCTACATCCCCATCTGGATGGCCGTGGCGGTGCTGGTGTTCGAGGGATTCAAACACCTGATGCGGCAGCGGCGCCGGGACTGACGTACACACCGCTCCCACAAGGGTTTGCGTCGCTCAATAAAAAGCCCGCCTGGCATCACTGCCAGGCGGGCTTTTTTTGCGCTCAGGTATTACTCGGTCGCCAGCACACCCCGACGCACCTGGTCACGCTCGATGGACTCGAACAGCGCCTTGAAGTTGCCTTCGCCGAAGCCGTCGTCGCCCTTGCGCTGGATGAACTCGAAGAACACCGGCCCCATCAGGGTTTCCGAGAAAATCTGCAGCAGCAGGCGCTTGTCGTCCGGGTTGGAGGAACCGTCCAGCAGGATCCCCCGCGATTGCAGCTCGCCCACCGGCTCGCCGTGGTTCGGCAGGCGGCCTTCGAGCATTTCGTAGTAGGTGTCCGGCGGCGCCGTCATGAAGCGCATGCCGATGCTCTTGAGCTTGTCCCAGGTCTTGACCAGGTCATCGGTCAGGAAGGCCACGTGCTGGATGCCTTCGCCGTTGAACTGCATCAGGAACTCTTCGATCTGCCCGGCGCCCTTGGACGATTCCTCATTCAACGGAATGCGGATCATGCCATCCGGAGCGGTCATGGCCTTGGATGTCAGGCCGGTGTATTCGCCCTTGATATCGAAATAACGGATCTCACGGAAGTTGAACAGCTTCTCGTAGAAGCCGGCCCAGTAGGCCATGCGGCCGCGATAAACGTTGTGGGTCAGGTGATCGATGATTTTGAGGCCCGCACCCACCGGATGACGGTCGACACCTTCGAGGAACACAAAATCGATATCGTAGATCGAGCTACCCTCGCCAAAACGATCGATCAGGTACAGCGGCGCACCGCCGATGCCTTTGATCGCCGGCAGGTTCAGCTCCATGGGGCCGGTTTCGATGTGGATCGGCTGGGCGCCGAGCTCCAGGGCTCGCTTGTAGGCCAGCTGCGAATCCTTGACGCGAAACGCCATGCCGCACACCGACGGGCCATGCTCGGCGGCGAAGTAGGACGCCACGCTGTGGGGTTCGTTGTTGAGGATCAGGTTGATCGCACCCTGGCGATACAGGTGCACATCCTTGGAACGGTGCGTGGCCACCTTGGTGAAGCCCATGATCTCGAAGATCGGCTCCAGGGTATTGGGAGTCGGGGATGCGAACTCGATGAACTCGAAGCCCATCAGGCCCATTGGGTTTTCGTATAGATCTGCCATGTCGGCGCCTCATCATGCTTGTCAATTAACGGAGCGTTAGTTGCTGGCGATGCTGAGGACGCGGGGTGGCGCGCAGGAAATACCGCGAACGCTGCGGGCGAGGAAATCGCCATAGATCAGTTGTAACCCAAGTATCTTCATTGTCGACCCAAGGCTCTTGCGGGCGAGGCTTCTGCTGCCAGAAGACGTTATTCTTATATGCGTAAACCGATTCTACACAGCGTAACCCGATTTGTCCGCCTCCTGTATCAAATCGTCTTTTGCGCCGATCGTGCAAGAGGCTTGTTGCACAGGAAAATGCCCGTCAGGATCAATCCTGCGCCCACGCCCATCAGCGCGCCGAGTCGTTCATCGAGCAACAGGGCCCCCAGCAGCACGGCGGTGAGCGGGTTGAGCGCAATGAATACGCCGCAGCGGGTGGCGCCGATCCGGCGAATACCCTCGTACCAGGCAATATAGGCCAGGGCCGAGCCCAACACACCGAGGTACAGCAGACTCAGCCACTGGCGCAATTCCAGGCCACGCAGCGGCTCCAGCCGAGCTTCGCCCCCGGCCACGCAAGCCAGCCACAACATCCCCGTGCCCAGCAGAATCGACCAGGTGACGGTCTGCAACGGACCAAGGCTGTCGTTCAGGTTCCTGGAAAACAGCGAATAGATACCCCACCCCAACACGCAACCGAAAATCAGCAGGTCTCCCATCCAGCCTTGTGCGGCGCTCTGCAGCGAGGACGGATCGCGGCTGACGATCACCAGTCCCGCCCCGCCGATGCATAACACGATTCCCCAGACCTTCGAGGGGCCCAGCCGCTCCTTGAACAACCACCAGGACGCCAGGCCGATGACCGCCGGGTTCAAAGCCACGATCAGCGAAGCGCGCGACGCCTGGACATATTGCAACCCTTGGAAAAAGCACAGGTTGTAGAAAAGGATGCCGAAGAACCCCAGCACGGCCAGTTGCAACGCCTGTTTCAGCGTGGGTCTGACCAGCGCGACCCTGGCCAGGCAGAGAAACAGCAACAGCGCGATACTGGCCAGCGAAAAGCGCAAACTGGCGGCCAGCAGGGGCTCCAGGGTGCTGGACAACATCCTGCCGGCCACGAAGGTCCCGCCCCAGATCATGGTGACCATGGACAGGTTCAGGTACACCGGCAGGTCCGAGGAGGTTGGAGCAGTTTGTTCAAGGGTCTTCATGGTTCACCACATCAGTTCAATCGAATGCCGCCATGGCGTATTCTCGAACTCATGTCTGATCATCGTAAAATGAGCAAATACTCATGACCCTTACCCAGCTCGAAATATTCTCCCTGGTCGCTGAACTGCGAGGGTTCACCGCCGCAGCGATGCGGCTGGGGGTCAGCCAGTCAGCGGTATCCCACGCTATCAAGTCGCTGGAGCAGGAGCTGGGCGTCGAATTGTTCAGGCGCCATCAATCCTTGGTGGAACTCACCGACATCGGCCAGCAACTGCTGTCACGGGCCCGGGCCATGCTCGGGCTGGCCAACACCTTGCGCCAGGAAGCCGCCGACGCCCAGGGCATGCGCCGGGGCACGTTGCGCATCGGGTCGTTCGGTCCGACCTCCTCCATGAAGTTGCTGCCCCCTATCCTGCAACGCTATCGAGCGTTGCACCCGGGCATCGAAGTTCATATCGACGAAGGACCGGACCGCCAGGTCATCCAATGGCTGGATGAACGACGGATCGACATTGGCTTCGTGGTCCTGCCCGAGGAGCGTTTCGATACCGTCGCCCTTATGGAGGACCAGATGGTGGCCCTGCTTCCCGCCACCCATCCCCTCGCCGCCCGATCCAGCCTGGGCCTGAAGGACCTGTGCGACGACCCTTTCGTGCTCACCGAGGCCGGCTCCTCGGAGCTGGTCACACGCCTGTTCAACGCCGAGCGGCTCACGCCAAACGTACGCTATCGCTGTTCGCAGGTGCTCAGCACGTTGAATGTGGTGAGCCGGGGCGAAGCCGTGACCGTGGTCTCGGAAGGCTCGCTACCGGAAGGCGAGCACTGCGGCTTCGTAGTCCGTCCCTTGGCCCCACGGGTCCCGCGCCGGATCGGCCTGGCAGTTCTGGACAGCCGCCAGGTTTCGCCTGCCACCCAGGCGTTCATCGACTTGGCCAGATCCACCTGAATCAGGCTCTGTACGAACAACCTTGAGACTCGCTCATGCTGCGCTGAAAACAGCCTCGGATTACTCATGTACTCCAATGAACTGCGCTTGCTTGGCTGTTTTCGCCTTGCCTGACCTTCGGCTCAAGACTGTTCGTACAGAGCCTGACAGACGCCACTATGTGATAACACTTTGCAATTAAGGGACAGTGGAGCTGCAACTTTGCGTCGAATTATAAAATGCATCGTAGTTGGCTCAAAGCCCTGACGCGGCGTGCCTGTCGGGACTCCAACTAGTAGGAAAACGTTTGCCATTGTTACATAACGAAAAAGTTACGATTTACACTCCCCGGTTTAACTACTACAATTTTTCTACCTGTGCTGGATAGCAGGGAGTCATTTATCACCGAGTCGCGTCAAGGCGCTTGGCTTATAGCTTTGTTTGCGGTTGGTATCAGCCACATATTTGATTGGAGTAACGATAATTGTCCAGACTCGCTGAATTTCGTAAAGCCGAAAAGGCCCTTCAGGACCAGCTCAAACAGCTGGAAAAGCTGAAGAACGATGCCGGGCTCAAGAAAGAAATCGAATTCGAAGAAAAGCTCCAGGGACTGATGAAAACCTACGGCAAGAGCCTGCGCGACATCATCGCGATTCTCGATCCGGGCCCGGCCAAGGCAGGCGCGGCAGCGGCCGGCAAGACGCCTAAAACGCGCCGCGCACGGGTGGTGAAGGTCTATCAGAACCCCCATACCGGCGAACTGATCGAAACCAAGGGCGGCAACCATCGCGGCCTGAAAGCCTGGAAAGAGCAGTACGGCGCCGGGACCGTTGACTCCTGGGTACGTACCTGACATCCAGCCTTGAATGGAAAGCCCTGATCAACAGGGCTTTTTTATGGACTTCAACTTCTGGATTAAACCCAGAGTATCAGGCGGATAACCTTATAGTTTCAGGCTATTTCGTACCGCCTGTATTTCCTCCTGGCTTTCGGCAAACACCTGCGCCTGCCCGGCATAGGACAGTACATACGCCCGCCCGGCATTTAGTGCTGCAACCAGAGTCTGGGACAACACGTGCCGGCCATTTTGCGTGATTGTGCAAGTGGTCTCCAAAGCTGTTGCCTCGCCCAACATCGAAGCATGAATCTTATTGCAGACACTTTGATAACCGCCCTGGAAAAAATCCTTCTGGATTGACTTGCGCATTTCCAGCAGCACGCCCTGCAAGTTGACTTGATGATCGGGTTCCACAGGCGTCGCAGTCAGTTCCATGACCAACAATGCATTTCCCGCGGCATCGTTTTTGGTCGCTCGCTGGCGTGTAGTCCCTTGACGGGTTGACGTGGCGGCGTCGGAAGGCAACGACTCAACGACCCAGCCCTCGGGCCATGCGACCTGCGGTTCAGCCGCCTGGGCCTCGATACTCGCAACTAAGGCAAACGACAGGACAAACAGCGAAAGGAGCGGTCGAATCATCAGGTTGCACTCAAGGACGGATCGGCAAGTCTGAAGCCGGCCGCAAACCCAGGCAATAGCCACTCGCGGTTTGGCGTTGCCGCGTCCCTTGCGTATCATGCTGCAAGCCATTCAGCGCAGCCCCAGAACCGTCGCGATCCGCTCTGCGGCGCCGTCTGCCTCACTTCTTTTTGGAGGGCCCATGAGCCTGCACGAACTCGAACACTTCCCGGGCGTCACCGCCCAACCCGATGCCGCCACGACCCACTACGTCTTCAACCACACCATGCTGCGGGTCAAGGACATTACCAAATCGCTGGACTTCTACACTCGGGTTCTGGGTTTTTCCCTGGTGGAAAAACGCGACTTCCCGGAAGCCGAATTCAGCCTGTATTTCCTGGCCCTGGTGGACAAGCGCCAGATCCCGGCCGATGCCGCGGCACGCACCGAATGGATGAAGTCGATACCAGGCATCCTGGAACTGACCCATAACCACGGCACCGAAAACGACCCGGCGTTCAGTTACCACGACGGCAACACCGACCCGCGCGGGTTCGGTCATATCTGCATCTCGGTGCCGGATGTCGTCGCGGCCTGCGAACGCTTCGAAGCACTGGGCTGTGACTTCCAGAAGCGCCTGAACGATGGCCGCATGAAAAGCCTGGCGTTCATCAAGGACCCGGACGGCTACTGGGTCGAGATCATCCAGCCAGCGCCACTGTAAGCTGCACTGATGCCTCTTGTGGGAGCGAGCTTGCTCGCGATGAGGGCAGCACATTCAGCATTGAGGCAAGCTGCCCCGCCGCCATCGCGAGCAAGCGCCCTCCCACAGAATGATGGGCGATAAAAAAACCCCATGAGCCAAGGCTCATGGGGTTTTCCTTTTGCCCGCGATCGGCCGCTCAGGCCGGTGCGGAGGTGCGGATCAGGTGGTCGAAGGCTCCCAGCGAAGCCTTGGCGCCCTCGCCTACGGCGATCACGATCTGCTTGTACGGCACCGTGGTCACGTCACCGGCGGCGAACACGCCTGGGATCGAGGTTTCACCACGGGCATCGACCACGATCTCGCCACGCGGGGACAGTTCGACGGTACCCTTGAGCCAATCGGTGTTGGGCAACAGGCCGATCTGCACGAAGATGCCTTCCAGCGCCACATCGTGTACTTCTGCGCTTGGACGATCCTTGTAGCGCAAGCCGTTGACCTTCTGCCCGTCACCGGTCACTTCGGTGGTCTGGGCGTTGGTGATCACCGTCACGTTCGGCAGGCTGTGCAACTTGCGCTGCAACACGGCGTCGGCACGCAATTGCACATCGAACTCCAGCAAGGTGACATGGGCCACGATGCCCGCCAGGTCGATGGCGGCCTCGACACCGGAGTTGCCTCCGCCGATCACCGCCACGCGCTTGCCCTTGAACAGCGGACCGTCGCAATGCGGGCAGTACGCCACGCCCTTGTTGCGGTATTGCTGCTCGCCCGGTACGTTCATTTCGCGCCAGCGGGCGCCGGTCGCGAGGATCACGGTCCTGGCCTTGAGGCGCGCACCGCTGGCGAACCTGACTTCGTGCAGCTCGCCCTCTTTACCCGGCACCAGCGCATCGGCACGTTGCAGGTTCATGATGTCCACGTCGTACTGCTTGACGTGCTCTTCCAGGGCGACAGCCAGTTTCGGCCCTTCGGTTTCCTGGACCGAAATGAAGTTCTCGATGGCCATGGTGTCCAGCACCTGGCCGCCGAAACGCTCGGCCGCCACCCCCGTGCGGATGCCTTTGCGAGCCGCGTAGATCGCCGCCGAAGCACCGGCCGGGCCACCGCCGACCACCAGCACGTCGAAGGCATCCTTGGCGCTGATCTTCTCGGCCTGGCGTTCGATGCCGCTGGTGTCGATCTTGGCGAGAATTTCTTCCAGCCCCATGCGGCCCTGGCCGAAGTTCACGCCGTTCAAGTAGATGCTCGGCACCGCCATGATCTGGCGTTCGTCGACCTCGGCCTGAAACAGCGCGCCGTCGATGGCGACATGGCGGATGTTCGGGTTCAGCACCGCCATCAGGTTCAGCGCCTGGACCACGTCCGGACAGTTCTGGCACGACAGCGAGAAATAAGTCTCGAAGTTGAATTCACCCTTGAGGGAGCGGATCTGTTCAATGACTTCGACACTGGCCTTCGACGGGTGGCCACCGACTTGCAGCAGGGCCAGCACCAGCGAAGTGAATTCATGGCCCATGGGGATGCCGGCAAAACGCAGGCTGATATCGGCTCCCGGGCGATTCAACGAAAACGAAGGCTTGCGCGCATCGTTACCGTTGTCGAGCAAGGTAATCTTGTCGGAGAGACTGGCAACGTCTTTGAGTAAAGCGAGCATTTCCTGGGATTTCGCACCGTCGTCGAGGGATGCAACGATCTCGATCGGTTGGGTGACCCGTTCCAGATATGACTTCAACTGAGCTTTAAGATTGGCGTCCAACATACGGGCGATTTCCATTTTTTGAATTTCAGAAAAAACAACGCCCGAGCGAATCTCGCCCGGGCGTTTTTTGTGGGCGGTGCGGCTTACTCAGGTGCGGATGACCGCCCTCAAGGAACTCACGGTCTTAGATCTTGCCGACCAGGTCCAGGGACGGAGCCAGGGTGGCCTCGCCTTCTTTCCACTTGGCTGGGCAGACTTCGCCCGGGTGAGCGGCGACGTACTGAGCGGCCTTGACCTTGCGCAGCAGCTCGGAAGCGTCACGACCTACACCGCCGTCGTTGATTTCAACGATCTTGATCCGACCTTCAGGGTTGATCACGAAGGTGCCACGGTCAGCCAGGCCGACTTCTTCGATCAGTACGTCGAAGTTGCGGGAAATCACGTGGGTCGGGTCGCCGATCATGGTGTACTGGATCTTGCCGATGGCTGGCGAAGTGTTGTGCCAGGCAGCGTGGGCGAAATGAGTGTCGGTGGACACGCTGTAGATCTCCACGCCCAGCTTCTGGAACTCGGCGTAGTTGTCGGCCAGGTCTTCCAGTTCGGTCGGGCAGACGAAGGTGAAGTCGGCTGGGTAGAAGAACACGACAGACCACTTGCCTTTCAGGTCGGCGTCCGAGACTTCAACGAAATTGCCGTTTTTGTAAGCGGTAGCGGTGAACGGTTTGACTTGGCTGTTGATGATAGGCATCGATGTTTCTCCGTCAGGGTTGAAAAGTTGATGGAGTGAAGCTTACCCATTCATTCCCATGCTGGCTCATTGGCAAAGCTCATGCGAATAATTGGTTTTGGCTATCAGGAATCTCTATAGATAGAAGAACCCAAGCATAGAAGCTGCCGAAGGCCACGCTTCCCTATCTTGCGTCAGGGTGACGCAGGTCAAGAAAACGCAGCCTCCAGCCGTCGGGCCTCGCCAGTGGCTCAGGCGGTGGGGGTACGCATGGTGACGAACTCTTCGGCGGCGGTCGGGTGAACGCCGATGGTTTCGTCGAAGTCACGCTTGGTAGCCCCGGCCTTGAGGGCGATGGCCAACCCCTGGACGATTTCACCGGCATCCGGCCCGACCATGTGGCACCCCAGCACCTTGTCGGTCCGGGCGTCCACCACCAGCTTCATCAGCGTGCGCTCCTGGCTGTCGGTGAGGCTCAGCTTCATCGGTCGGAAGCGGCTTTCGAAAACCTGCACCTCATGCCCCTCTTCCCGCGCCTGCTCCTCGGTCAGGCCAACCGTGCCGATGTTGGGCAGGCTGAACACGGCCGTGGGGATCATCCGGTAATCCACCAGCCTGTACTGCTCGGGCTTGAACAGCCGTCGCGCCACCGCCATGCCTTCGGCCAGGGCCACGGGCGTGAGCTGCACACGGCCGATCACGTCGCCGATGGCCAGGATGGACGGTTCCTGGGTCTCGTACCTTTCGTTGACCTGGACAAAGCCTTTCTCATCCAGGGTCACCGCGGTGTTCTCCAGGCCGAGGTTATCGAGCATCGGTCGCCGGCCGGTGGCATAGAACACGCAATCGGTGGACAGGACGCTGCCGTCCTTGAGCGTGACCTCAAGGCTGCCATCCGCCTGCTTGTCGATGCGCTGGATATCGGCGTTGAACCGCAGGTCCAGGCCGCGCTGGGTCAGTTCCTGGGCCAAATGCTTGCGCACTGCGCCGTCAAAGCCCCGCAGGAACAGCTCACCGCGATACAGCAGGGAGGTCTGCGCCCCCATGCCATGGAAAATACCCGCGAACTCCACTGCGATATAGCCACCGCCCACGACGATGATGCGCTTGGGCAGTTCCTTGAGGAAAAACGCCTCGTTGGAGCTGATGGCGTGCTCACGCCCCGGAATGTCCGGGATCACCGGCCAACCGCCCGTGGCGATCAGGATATGCTCGGCGGTGTGGCGCTGGCCGTTGATCTCGACTTCGTGGGGGCCGGTGACCTTCGCGTGGCCTTCATGCAGGGTCACCCCGCTGTTGACCAGCAGGTTGCGATAGATACCGTTGAGGCGGTTGATTTCCTGATTCTTGTTGGCGATCAGGGTGGCCCAGTCGAAACTCGCCTCGCCGGCGGTCCAGCCGTAGGCCGAAGCCTGCTCGAAATCATCGGCGTAATGGGCCCCGTAGACCAGCAGCTTCTTCGGCACACAGCCCACGTTCACACAGGTACCGCCCAGGTAGCGGCTTTCCGCCACGGCCACCCTGGCCCCGAACCCGGCAGCGAATCGCGCAGCCCGCACACCGCCGGAACCGGCGCCAATCACATACAGGTCAAAATCATAGGCCATCTTCAATCTCCTTTGGCAGGCCATCAGCATACCCGCTGCTTCCACAGTGGGCAGCCACATTGAGTAACTTTGCCAAAGGATATGGGCACGAAAAACGAAAAAACCAGTGAGAGTTGACTCAAGAAGACAAAGCCGAGCGCGGCTCTTGTGGCGAGGAGATTTATCACCGCCGGGCTGTGCAGCGGCACTCCCCCATCGAAACTCGGCATGTGAACTCGATTGAGTGGTCAGCAGTGGGCCTGCCGTGCAGCCCAACGGGGATAAATCCCCTCGCGAATTTGTGGAGGAAAGCAGAATATTTTTTGCACATATAAAAACGCCCCGAACCAGTCGGGGCGTTTTTTCAAGGCACGGTGGCTATCAGTAGGCCTTGCCGGTCTTGTAGAAGTTCTCGAAGCAGAAGTTGGTCGCGTCGATATAGCCTTCGGCGCCACCACAGTCGAAACGACGGCCCTTGAACTTGTAGGCCATGACGCAGCCGTTCTGGGCCTGCTTCATCAGGGCGTCGGTGATCTGGATTTCGCCGCCCTTGCCTGGCTCGGTCTGTTCGATCAGGTCGAAGATATCCGGGGTCAGGATGTAGCGACCGATGATGGCCAGGTTCGACGGGGCATCTTCAGGCTTTGGCTTTTCAACCATGCTGTGGACGCGGTAGATGTCGTCGCGAATCATCTCGCCGGCGATCACACCGTACTTGTTGGTCTCCTGCGGATCGACTTCCTGGATCGCCACGATGGAGCAGCGGAACTGCTTGTACAGCTTGACCATCTGGGTCAGAACACCGTCGCCTTCCAGGTTGACGCACAAGTCGTCCGCCAGCACCACGGCAAAGGGTTCGTCGCCGATCAGCGGACGACCGGTCAGGATGGCGTGGCCCAGGCCCTTCATTTCGGTCTGGCGGGTGTAGGAGAACGAACACTCGTCCAGCAGCTTGCGGATGCCGACCAGGTATTTCTCCTTGTCGGTGCCCTTGATCTGGTTTTCCAGCTCGTAGCTGATGTCGAAATGGTCTTCCAGGGCACGCTTGCCACGGCCAGTCACGATGGAGATTTCATTCAGGCCCGCATCGAGGGCTTCTTCGACACCGTACTGGATCAGTGGCTTGTTCACCACCGGCAGCATTTCTTTGGGCATGGCTTTAGTCGCTGGCAGGAAGCGAGTACCGTAACCGGCTGCTGGGAACAAGCATTTCTTGATCATATGAATCCTTGTAAAGGCGGTGTGTACGACGAAATTCGGCGCAGTCTAATCAGGCTGTAGGCACCTTACAATGCCTGCACTGGCTAACCGATGCCATCATAGAGAAATAAACCGGCGGATAGTTCAATCGCCTTTCGTTTCCGGGGTTCAACGGTGTCCATTAAGCGTCCCGGGCACCGTTTGCGTGCATTTGACGTATCATGCGTCCTCGATTCCGCCAACGAGGCCAGCAGATGTCGGCACCACGAAACGCAAACGGTTATTCAGTCACCCAGGACAAGGACGGGCAATGGTGGATAGTCAACTACCACGGCGAACAGGTCGCCGGCCCCTTGCCCAGCAAGACGATGGCGGTGGAAGTGGCGGCGGTTTTCCAGGACGAACGCCCTGCCCCGGCGGCCAAGGAACGTGAACAGGCTCCAGCCCGCAGCCGCCGCAAGAAATGACCGAATCAGCCGCTGATGGAAAAAAACGTCTGGCTCAACCGGAAATGCAGGCGTTGGCCGCGTCCTGAACATCACCCGGGCGCACCGGCACATTGGACAGGCTTTCGTGCAGCTTGATGCCACTGCCGCTGGAACGCTCCTCGATGTCGAACACCGCAGCCGGAAGAGACGACAGTTTGCCTGGGACGATCAACCGCACGCCGTTCTTGTGAGGCTCCATCTGCAGTGCCCCGCGGCTGTCGGCCAGCCTGTCGGCAACACAGCGAGCGTACTCATGGGGCTTCTTGCCGGAGATGAAGCTCATGGTGGGCGGCGTCTGGTTGATGTCCGATACCGATGCACATCCACCCAAGGCCAATGCCAACACCCACACGCAACGCTTCATATCAATCCTCCGATAAAGACCCTCCGACAATGCAAACGGTGTTTTTCTCCGGCGCACGACGCTTTTTTTGTTCCACGCCACTGCATCATACGAACAAAGCCCCGGCGTGGGTCGGTTATTGGTCGCCGGTGCTGGTAAACTGCCCGCCTATCGCAGCCCCCTGCCGTTTTGATCGTGTAGAAAAGCCCTTCTGGAGGCGCCCATGAAATTCATCCACCAGCGCGAGCACCTCAACGAAGACGACATTGTTGTCATCGAATGCTCCCAAATGTGCAACATCCGCCTGATGAGCGACGCCAATTTCCGCAGTTTCAAGAATGGTGGGCGGCACACTTACCATGGCGGCGCGTTCGATAAATTCCCCGCGAAAATCACCGCCCCGAGCACCGGTTTCTGGAACATCACCATCGACACCGTCAGCCGCCGGGCCATCAGCGTCACGCGCAAGCCGAACCTGACCCACAAGATCAAGATCATCCGGCGCTCCAGCTCCAAACTGAGCTGAATATCGCCCACACTTCAACTGCAGGTAAAACCGTGGACCAGACGACCAAATACGTCATCAAGTACAAGCTCAATGGCGAGCGCCGTTTCGAATTCGCGCAACTGGAAACCGGAACCGAGGAAGAAGCCCGGGCCGTGCTGCAGGCGCAGCACGGCCAGGCCAACGATGAGATTACTGACGTCAAGGTCAGTAAGGCATTGTGAAGGGCTCGGGCTTTCGTGGCAGGGCAATGACGGGGACCCGTCGATCCCGGTTACGGCAGCCCGTCCAGCCCCTGTTTGCAGGGTTGATTGCTTAAAGGGCAGTTCCGAAGAGTTTGACCGTGGTATCGACGGTGATTCCTCCCTCCACTATCTCCTCACCCCTGGAGTCCTCTATCCGAGTGATCACAGGCTCTATCTCCGGCGCACCTTGCCCGATCACGGTCGCATGGGCCGTTTTTGAGGAACCTATCAGCGTCGCGCCCCTGAACAGCTTGTAGGACATTTCTACCGTGCTGTCCGGAATAACCTTGTCGTTGGGAATCTCCAGCACACAGGCCTGTTTCTGCCCAAAACCATCGGTTTCGACCGTTCCCGTGTCGCTGTAGGTGATATTAGGCTGGCCTGCCACCTTCGCGACGTAGGTCGCCTCGATCATATCCCCCGGCAGGAAACGTGAGTCACCGGTCAAGACAATCAACAGCAGCGGGTTGGTGCCCAGCTTGTCGAGGTCGATGGTGCTGGGATCGTCGGTTCCGTCGCTGGCCATTTCCCGCGGGATCGGCACCGGCAGTCGAAGACCGGCCTGGTCCACGTCCACGATCTGTACTGCCGAAAAGGGCGAGTCAAGGTCCGGCGAGTTGCCCAACTGGTCGGTGACCGTGAAGGAAAACATGAACTCGGGATGGTCCTCGCCCAGGTCGGCGCTGGTGACATCGAAGCAGATCGTGGTAGGCGTTGCCGAGCCGTGGTCCGGCGGCGCAGGAGCCTCGCTTTCCAGTACGGTACGAATCACATCCTTGCCGTTGCAATTGAGCCGGATGCGGTCGTGCGCCCGGCAATAGGGGTAACTCACACACACCGTCGCCCGGGTGAAACCCGGCCCTATGCCGTTCTTGATTTCATCCGGCAGGATCAATTCCAGCTCGGAATGCGCACCATCGCCGGGCGAGCGATCCTCGTTACCAGGGCGGATCTGGTTATACAGAATCTCCGCAGGAGGATCGGAGGTTTCAACGACACCGCTGAGGCGCCTTATGGTGTAGGTCAGTCGATTGACTGCGTTGGCCAATAGTTTTCCATGGGGAATGTACAGCTCCACCGTGTCGTCGGTGCCCAGCGTGTTCCGGTTGTCGATGTTCGTCTCGCCATTGAGGTTGATCGAGACATTCTCCCCGCCTGTCTGGTTTGTATAAGGCAACACCGCGACCTTGCAGCCTGCGGGCTCCTGGTCATAGATATGCTTGGGCACCCCGAAATCTCCACCCACCACAGGGCGAGTGGCGCGCGGCAGGTCGGGTTTCTCCAGAAGCACGGTCTGGTCGGCGGGTGTCGATGAAGGGGGCATGATCGAGGTCCTCATAAATGACGCGTCAAGGCGTGGAGATATGAGAGCGCCGATGTGTAAGGGCTGGCTACTGTCAGTACTGACAGGTGAGAGCAGGTTTAAGACGAGCGGCGAGCTGGTTTCGTGGCAGCCTGCTCCCGCTCGGTTGCGCAGCGACCGCCCCACCGAGGGGGCCTGCTTCGCAGCCCGGCGGGAGCAAGCTCCCTCGCCATGGGTGGGACGGTCGTTCAGCGCAGGTTGCCGTTATCCAGCGCCTGGTTCGCCAGCAACCCGCCCAGTTCGATCAACTGCTGGATGCCCAACGCCACATGCCGGCGCGAACCTTCCAGTTCGAAGGCCAGGTCGCTGATCATGGCATCGGCCGAGGCCAGGGTTTCGCTGAGGTTGGCGAGCAGGCATTCGGTATCGATGCCGTTCACCACGGTGAAGAGTTGGCCTGGAGGTGGTTCGGGCTAAGCTGAGTCTGTGAGAGACTGTTTTCTAGCTTCCACAGGATTCATTTCCAAACGCACCTCCTTTTGCCTCCTTTCATTCACTCATACGTCACGGTTGCTGTTGAGTCTTCAGCGCAGCGGCGCGCGATGCCGGGGTTGCAAGGTAGGAAATGTGGCCCCGTAGTTCACCGGCTGCTGCCCCTAGGTTTCCCCCGGCGGCAGCCAGTCCCCAGGTAACTACCCGTCCATCCGCTGTCAGTGCCGCAAATGCCTGGGCATTGGCATAGACTGCGCGGACATTGGTCAGTTGCCCCGCCACTGCGCGCGTATCACCACCACACGCTTGGTGTCCCCAAGCAACCACACTGCCATTGCTGCGCAAGGCCGCGAATGCTCCGCCGGTTGAACTCAATTGCACGATATCGTCGATTCCCCTGATTTCTACGGGTACATTTCCCCCCCAAGTTACGTTCCCCCAAGCAACAACCCGGCCGTTGGCGCGCCTCGCCGCAAATGCGCTGTTGGAGCCCGCCACTTCGACGATATCGCCGAGGTCCGCGATTGGTATCGGTACGGAGCTTCCGTAAGCGGTATTCCCCCAAGCCACGACGTGGCCATTGGCACGCCGTGCCACAAATGCTTCGGAGCTAGCGACAACTTCAACGATATCGGTGAGGGTTTGTATCGTGCTCGGCACATCGCCACCCCGAGTCACGTCGCCCCAAGCAACTATGTTTCCTGTGCGCAGACGTGCTGTAAATGCGAACTGATTGGCAACCACTTTTTCGATGTTGGAAAGGCCCGCAATTGCGTCTGGTACTTTGCTGGACGGATGCCCCGCCTGGCCCCAGGCCACGACCTGTCCATTGGCACGCCGCGCTGCAAATGCGACTTGACCTCCGATCACCTCAATGATGTCGTCCAAGCTCGCTACCTCTCTCGATACCGTACCTCCCTTGGCCATGTCTCCCCAAGCCACCACTTGATGGCTATTAAGAAGTGCCGCAAACGCGAACGCATTTCCATGCACCCTCACGATGTTTTTCAGACCTCCGATGTCCTGCGATACCGCGCCTCCCCAGGCAGGATAGCCCCACGCGACCACGGAGCCATTCGCGCGTCGGGCCGAGATTGCGGCTGCGGTCCGGCCCATTTCGACGATGTCGGTAAGCGTCCTGATGGTAGCTGGTACATCGCCGCCATATTCGAGAGCGCCCCATGCAACCACGCTGCCATTATTGCGACGCGCTGCGAAGGCGGATAAAGCGGTGGTAGGTGAGTTCACATTAAGATGAGCACTGCCACAGAAATTGGCCGGATTGATTCTAATCTGGTCATCAGCTATGCGAACCAACAGCAATCGCCACGCTTGGGTATCCTCGAAGCAGTTCCCTGAGGTCTCGTTGGTGTCACCTTCGTATTGCCATATCGCTTCCAGAGGCTGCAGCGTCGTAGCATCCATAGCCGTCAGACAAGCTGAATTTCCTCCCCACCACGTCTCCGAAGATTTTATGCGCGCACCCAGGACCAGCAGTCGCCCAGACCCTGCCTGTTGCCTTATATCGTAGACCGCCGACTCGGAAGGCACCGCTGACCCGCTACCTCGGCGCTGCAGCAGGTAGTCCAGCGTAATGGACCGATTGACGTTTGCCTCCACCACCGAACGCGGAACAGTTATCTCCTTGATCTTTCCCTCATCGCCAGCCACGACGCTGAAGGGCACCTCAATACTGCCAGCGCCAGGCAGACCAACCCAACGCACCAAGCCGGAGTCACCCTCCTTGAGGGCCGCTTCAATCGGAATCTGCACAGTGGCGCCGTTGGGCACACCAATAAGATGGATCTGTCCTCCAATAGCCTCTTTCACCGAAGGAGGTAGCAGGTTCTGCGCCGCTCCGATCACGGTCGCATGGGCCGTTTTTGAGGTACCGACCAGCGTCGTGCCCCTGAACAGCTTGTAGGACATTTCTACCGTGCTGCCCGAAATAACCTTGTCGTTGGGAATCTCCAGCACACAGGCCTGTTTCTGCCCCAAGCCATCGGTCTCGACCGTTCCCGTCTCGCTGTGGGTGACATTCGGCTGGCCTGCCACCTTCGCGACGTAGGTCGCCTCGATCGTATCCCCCGGCAGGAAGCGTGAGTCACCGGTCAAGATGATCAACAACAGCGGGTTGGTGCCCAGCTTGTCGAGGTCGATGGTGCTGGGATCGTCGGTTCCGTCGCTGGCGATTTCCCGCGGGATCGGCACCGGCAGTCGAAGACCGGCCTGGTCCACGTCCACGATCTGTACTGCCGAAAAGGGCGAGTCAAGGTCCGGCGAGTTGCCCAACTGGTCGGTGACCGTGAAGGAAAACATGAACTCGGGATGGTCCTCGCCCAGGTCGGCGCTGGTGACATCGAAGCAGATCGTGGTAGGCGTTGCCGAGCCGTGGTCCGGCGGCGCAGGAGCCTCGCTTTCCAGCACGGTACGCATCACATCCTTGCCGTTGCAATTGAGCCGGATGCGGTCGTGCGCCCGGCAATAGGGGTAGCTCACGCACACCGTCGCCCGGGAGAACCCCGGCCCTATGCCGTTCTTGATTTCATCCGGCAGGATCAATTCCAGCTCGGAATGCGCACCATCGCCGGGGGAGCGATCCTCGTTACCAGGGCGGATCTGGTTATACAGAATCTCCACGGGAGGGTCAGAGGTTTCGGGGATACCGCTGAGGCGCCTCACGGTGTAGGTCAGTCGATTGACCATGCCGGGCAGCAATTTTCCATTCGGTATGTAGAGCTCCACCGTGTCGTCGATGCCCAGCGTGTCCCGGTTGTCGATGTTCGTCTCGCCATTGAGGTTGATCGAGACGTTCTCCCCACCTGTCTGATTCGTATAGGGCAACACCAGAACCTTGCAGCCCGCGGGCTCCTGGTCATAGATATGCTTGGGCACCCCGAAATCGCCCCCCACCACGGGGCGAGTGGCGCGCGGCAGGTCGGGTTTTTCCAGAAGGACGGTCTGGTCGGCGGGTGTCGATGAAGGGGGCATGATCGAGGTCCTCATAAATGACGCGTCAAGGCGTGGAGATATGAGAGCGCCGATGCAAAAGGGCTGGCTACTGTCAGTACTGACAGGTAAGCAGAGGACAAGACGAACGGCCTGGTCGGCTGACGAGAAACGGAACCCATCAGTCCGAATGAAACGAGGGTCCTATCTAGTCACGCACCGTCGCTTTTGCTCCCCTGCTCTGCGGCAACGTCAATGTTTACCGGCATATCTGCACGGGCTGCAACATGCTGTACGGCAGGGTAATGGGTACTCTTAAGTTCGACCCCCGTTGTGCCAGCCAGATTTTTTACATATCCATACTTGTCATCGACATGGCCACGCCTGGCCCGATACCACGTATCAGGCCATCCCAAGATATCGGATAAATGGCCTTCAGGCCGATAATTGGCGATCAGGATATCGTACGCCGCTTCTTCGAGAACACCTCCCTGCCCCCAGGTGACGCCTGCCAGAAGAACGACCGGCATGACCCAGAAACAGTTCACAGAATTGACCAAGCCTTCGATCAGTCCTACATAGACCCCTTCCCTGTGATAAGAGGAAACGTGCGCCCACCGAGCCCCCATCCGTATATGGATAGATAGGGAACAAGCCTTAATGAGCAAAAACACATGCAAAAGGCATCATGGGGAAACCCGGTATAGGCCTCGGGCGGAATGGCGTATTGATACTTGGTACCGGCTTCGTACGGAATAGATTGCTGTAGGTCGTACAAAGGAATCAATAAATCGCCGTCCATTCGAAAGATCCCCCAGGAACAACCGATCCTTTGATAAGGCTGGCCATTTTCTATAGCAGCAAGATTGACTGTCAGCCCATGTGGATATGCAGACACATCCAGGCCTTCATCTGTCACGCCCTCGATAACCGGATGAGAATAAACAAGGCGCTTGGTCACATTCACCAAGCGATACGGTAAGAATGTGATGTCTGCGTTATCCAAATGTACCGTATAGCTGACGTTGACTTGACGCCCCTCGAAGATACGGAGCGTTTCATTCGGAATAACGATATGCAGCCTTTCAGGCCAGATGATTCCAACAGGAGTTGTAGAAACATTATCACCAGGGTCATCTACTGCGCGCCATTGAACGCTCACCCGTGCGGTCTTCGGCAGATCGCCCGTTTCTATCTGCATTTCAATGTAAGCGTCCGAATATATATTCTCTGCGGGCAAATAAGTACCCCAGGGTGGCACATCCCGCACCTCTTCCACCGAGGCGGGATTATTGCCCAAGAATATCGTGGGCTCACGAAGCCGTTCCAGAGACGCTGTTGGATTTTCAATGCTCAGATCATACAGTTTCAATTGAAAGTCAGAGGTAAATCTGAGCATACCTGGTGGATGGATGAAGGTTTTCCGGCTCATCATGTTATGCCTCAGGACGGGGAGGTCATGAAGAATCATGACCACTGACTCTGGACATTTGAGCACTGCGCAATCACGCCGGATACTGTCAGAGACGACAGGTGCGGTCACAGATTCAACCGCAAGCTGCGGAGTGTCCGCCTTAAGATCGTCCACCAGACTTACAATCCTTTGCGCTCTGGTTAATCATTATGTTCGATTCCCCCATCCCCCACTTCTCGCCGCCCCCCACTCTGCGCATTGCTGACTGGCCATCTCTTGAGCGCAGTCTCGACCAGGACGGCAGCACAATCATTCGCAACCTGTTATCCGTCCCGCAATGTCGATTGCTGAGCAGCCTCTATGCTGAACCCGGGCGCTTTCGCTCAAAAGTGATCATGGCCCGCCACGGTTTCGGACGCGGTGAATATCAGTATTTCCGCTATCCGTTGCCCGACCTCGTCCAGCAACTGCGTGAGGCGTTGTATCCGAGGCTGGTGCCCCTGGCGAACCGCTGGAATGCCTGCATGGGCATCGAAGCGCGATACCCCGACCGGCATGCCGATTTCATCCAGCGCTGCCATGCCGCCGGACAGCTGCGACCTACCCCGCTGTTGCTGCAATACGGCCCGCAGGACTACAACTGCCTGCACCAGGACCTGTACGGCGAGCAGGTGTTCCCGTTGCAGGTGGCGATCCTGCTGTCGGCACCGGGCCAGGACTTTACCGGCGGCGAGTTCGTGCTGACCGAACAACGCCCGCGTATGCAATCGCGCCCCCAGGTCATCGATCTGAAACAGGGCGATGCGGTGGTGTTCGCCGTGCATCAGCGGCCCATCAAGGGCGTTCGCGGGTATTATCGGGTGAACATGCGCCATGGCGTCAGCCGCGTGAACGACGGCAGGCGACACACCTTGGGAATCATTTTTCATGATGCGCAATGACGATACCCCGATCACGCTGGACCTGTTCGCCGGCCAGACACCGACAACACCCGGTCAGGTCGAGCGGATCGGCGAGCAATCGTTCGTGCTGCGTGGCTTTGCCCTGCCCTGGCTCGACCGCTTGCTGCCGGCCCTGGAAGCGATCCTGCAGGCCGCGCCGTTCCGGCAGATGGTCACGCCCGGCGGCTTTACCATGTCAGTGGCCTTGAGCAGTTGTGGCGCCCTGGGCTGGACCACCGACCGCAGCGGCTACCGCTACAGCGCCACTGATCCACAGACCGGCCACCCCTGGCCCGACATGCCAGCGGCGTTTCGCGAACTGGCCCAGGCCGCCGCCCGGCAGGCAGGGTTCGAACATTTCGAGCCGGACTCCTGCCTGATCAACCGCTACGTACCCGGCGCGCGGATGTCGTTGCATCAAGACAAGAACGAGCGCTCCCTGACCGCCCCCATCGTCTCGATGTCCCTGGGCTTGCCGGCGATGTTCCAGTTCGGCGGGTTCGAACGCAGCGACAGGAGCCTGCGCATCCCCCTGTTCCATGGCGATATCGTGGTCTGGGGTGGCGTGGACCGGTTGCGTTACCACGGCGTATTGCCGCTCAAGGCTGGAGAGCATCCGCGCCTGGGCGCCCAGCGCATCAACCTGACGTTCCGCACCGCCGGATGAAGGTGCGCAATTCAACCGCAAGACCCGGAGTGTCGCCCGATCACAGGCTCGCTACCGTAGGCAAAACGGGCCAATGGACATACCGACCATGAACGACACTTCCAATACCCTCGCCCCTGAACTGGACCCACGCTGGGCCGCCGTGCTCGCCCGGGATCCGCGCGCCGACGGGCAATTTGTCTATGGCGTGAAAACCACCGGCATCTATTGCCACCCCAGCAGCCTGTCGCGCCTGCCCAATCCACGTAACGTAGAATTCTTCGACACGCCGGAACAGGCCCAGGCCGCCGGTTACCGTCCCAGCAAGCGCCTGGCCAGGGACCAGACCCAGATTGCCGCCCAGCAAGCGGCCAGGGTCGCGGCCGCCTGCCGACAGATCGAGCAGGCCGAAGAACTGCCTGGCCTGAACGAACTGGCACACGGCGCAGGCCTGAGCCCCTTTCACTTTCATCGGGTCTTCAAGGCCGTGACCGGCCTGACCCCCAAGGCGTATGCCGCCGCTCACCGTTCACGCAAGGTACGCGAACGCCTGGCCGAGGGCGGCAGTATCACCGAAGCGCTGTACGACGCCGGTTTCAATTCCAACAGCCGCTTTTATGAAGCCGCCGACAAGGTCCTGGGCATGAAGCCCACCGACTACCGCGCCGCCGGGCAGAACACCGACATCCGTTTCGCCGTCGGCCAATGCTCCCTTGGCTCGATCCTGGTGGCGCAAAGTGAACGTGGCGTGTGCGCGATCCTGTTGGGGGACGACCCCGACGCGCTGGTGCGGGATCTGCAGGACAAGTTCCGCCGCGCCAACCTCATCGGTGCCGACCGGGCGTTCGAGCAGTTGGTCGCGCAGGTGGTGGGCTTCGTCGAAGCCCCGGCCCTGGGCCTGGACTTGCCGCTGGACCTGCGCGGTACGGCGTTCCAGGAACGGGTCTGGCAAGCCTTGCGGGACATCCCGGTGGGCAGTACCGCCAGCTACGCCGAGATCGCCCAGCGCATCGGCCACCCCAAGGCCGTACGCGCCGTGGCCCAGGCCTGTGGCGCCAACAGCCTGGCGGTGGCGATCCCTTGCCACCGGGTGGTGCGCAGCGACGGCGACCTGTCGGGCTATCGCTGGGGCGTGGAACGCAAGCGTCAGTTGCTGGCGCTGGAGCGCTCGGCCGGGGACTGAACACCGATGTAGATCGCCACCGAATCGGGGCCGCTATACACCTCGAAATCGGTGGCGAAACGACGCAGCGTCTGCGGATTGTCCGCGAAGTACGCCCAGATCAGCCCCCAGGTCTGGATCACGCAGTCGGGCATGGGTCCCTGGGCGGAAAACACCAGGTAGTCACCGCCCTCGATCGCCACGGCGGGAAAACCGGCACTCGTGGCGTCGACCTGTACGCCGGCCGTCACATCGAAATACCCGGTCGCGTCTGACTCGTAGTTGGAATACACCCCATAGACGAACGACTCCGACAGCCTGGCCGGGATCCTGTCGAACAACCCCTCGTTGAAAAATTGCTGCCACATCGGGCCGATCCGCGCCGTATCGGGTCGTTCCTCATCGGCGTTGCGGGTGTGCACCTGCAAACCGGCCACGGTGAACGGTTCGACGACCTTGAGTTTTACGTCCATGGTTAAGGCTCCCTTTTCGGTGAAGCAGGCATGGTAACCCGCCCTCTCCAAGGATCAAGCGGCCGTCTTCGATTGAAAAACTCGACTGGCCCTGGCCGGGCCGCACCTGCTAAAAGGCTGTTTCCTTCCGCCACCGGAGCCCCGCACATGAACTCATGGCCAGACACGCGCATCCTTGACCTGCTCGGTATCGAGCTGCCCATCATCCAGGGGCCGCTGGCCGGCGTGACCGGACCGGCCATGGTGGTCGCCACCTGCAATGCCGGTGGGCTGGGTTCGATGCCGGCGGCGATGCTGGATGTCGAGCAACTGCGCCAGGCCTTGACCACCATCGGCGAACAGACCGACAAGCCGTTCAACGTGAATTTTTTCTGTCACCAGCCACCGCAGTTCGATGAGCAGCGGGCCGAGGCCTGGAAGCAGCGACTCAAGCCTTACTACGAGGAACTGGGCGCCGATTTCGCGGCGCCGACGCCTGTTTCCAACCGCACGCCGTTCGATGATGCAGCCTGCCGGGTGCTGGAAGAAATGCGGCCCAAGGTGGTCAGCTTCCACTTCGGCCTGCCGGAAAAATCCCTGCTGGACCGGGTAAAGGCCACCGGCGCGAAAATCCTCTCTTCGGCGACCACCGTCGAGGAAGCCATCTGGCTGGAACAGCACGGGTGTGACGCAATCATCGCCATGGGCTACGAGGCCGGCGGCCATCGCGGCATGTTCCTCAGTGACGATCTCAATACCCAGGTCGGGCTGTTCGCCCTGTTGCCCCAGGTGGTGGATGCGGTGAAGGTACCGGTGATCGCAACGGGCGGTATCGGCGATGCCCGGGGGATCGTCGCGGCGTTCGCCCTGGGCGCCTCGGCAGTGCAACTGGGCAGCGCCTACCTGTTCACACCCGAGGCCAAGATCAGCGCCTCCCATCACCGTGCGCTGCGCACGGCCAGGGAAAGCCAGACCGCCGTCACCAACCTGTTCACCGGTCGTCCGGCCCGGGGCATCGTCAACCGGGTCATGCGTGAAGTGGGCCCGATGAGCCCGATGGCACCGGCCTTTCCCCTGGCGGGCGGCGCGTTGATGCCGCTGCGCGCCAAGGATGAAGCAGACTTCAGCAACCTCTGGGCCGGCCAGGCGTTTCCCATGGGGCGCGAGTTGCCAAGCGCCGAACTGACCCGGCGCCTGGCCGAGGAAGCACTAGCGTTGCTCAGTGCCAGGGGCCGGGCCTGAAGCGGCTGGTGGCCGACTGTTCACGAGAGCGGCAGCCCTTGCATCCTCGCTGCCGCTGATCCCGACAATATGCCGCGTTCCGTTTGCCAGCCGTTCGCTATATATTCCGCTATATAGCGAAATAGCGAACCTGCCCCTACGGAGCCATCTCCATGCACCTGAACCACCTTGCAGCGCTGCTGCTCACCACGCTCTGCACCGTTGCTACCGTCGAGGCGGCCGAGGTGCAGGTGGCGGTGGCGTCCAATTTCACCGCGCCGCTCCAGGCCATCGCCGCCGACTTCGAGAAAGCCACCGGCCATAAGGTGGTCGCGGCCTACGGCGCCACCGGGCAGTTCTACACCCAGATCAAGAACGGCGCACCGTTCGAAGTTTTCCTCGCCGCCGACGACAGCGCCCCGGCCAGGCTCGAAACCGAAGGCGACACGGTCAAGGGCTCGCGCTTCACCTACGCCATCGGAACACTGGCCCTGTGGTCGGCCAGGACCGGCTATGTCGATGACAACGGCCAGGCCCTCAAGGACAACGCTTTCCGGCACCTGTCCATCGCCAACCCGAAAGCCGCGCCCTACGGCCTGGCTGCGACCCAGGTGCTGGACAGGCTGGGGCTGGCCACGCAGGTCAAGGACAAGATCGTCGAAGGCCAGAACATCACCCAGGCCTACCAGTTCGTGTCCACCGGCAACGCCGAGCTCGGCTTCGTGGCCTTGTCCCAGGTCTACAAGGACGGCAAGCTCACCAGCGGTTCGGCATGGATCGTTCCGGCCCGGTTGCATGATCCCATCAAGCAGGACGCGGTCATCCTCGGCAAGGGCCGGGACAACCCTGCCGCCACGGCCTTGATGGACTATCTCAAGGGGCCGCAAGCCGCCGCCATCCTCCAGGCCTACGGTTATCAACGCTAAATGCCACTGGACAATGCCGACTACGCCGCCATCTGGCTGACCCTCCAACTGGCCTCAGTGACCACGGTGATCCTGCTGCTCATCGGCACGCCCATCGCTTTGTGGCTATCGCGTACCCGTTCCTGGCTACGCGGACCGGTGGGAGCCGTGGTGGCCCTGCCGCTGGTGCTGCCCCCCACGGTCATCGGCTTCTATCTATTGCTGGCGATGGGGCCGAATGGCTGGCTTGGCCAGCTCACCCAGGCCCTCGGCCTGGGCACCTTCACCTTCAGCTTCACCGGGCTGGTGATCGGTTCGGTGATCTATTCCATGCCGTTCGTGGTGCAACCGCTACAAAATGCCTTCGCCGCCATCGGCAGCCGTCCGCTGGAGGTCGCCGCCACCCTGCGCGCCGGCCCCTGGGATACCTTCTTCAGCGTCATCCTGCCCCTGGCCCGGCCGGGCTTCATCACCGCCGCCATTCTCGGTTTCGCCCACACTGTAGGCGAATTCGGCGTGGTGCTGATGATCGGCGGCAACATTCCGGAAAAGACCCGGGTGGTGTCAGTGCAGATCTACGACCATGTCGAAGCCTTGGAGTACGCCCAGGCTCACTGGCTGGCGGCGGCGATGCTGGTGTTCTCTTTCGTTGTGCTGCTGGCGCTGTATTCCAGTCGCAGAGCCCGGACCGGCTGGAGCTGATCGATGATTCAAGCGCGTTTTCAGCTCGACCGCGGGGACTTTTCCTTCGATCTGGATGTGCAGTTGCCGGGCCGTGGCGTGACGGCGCTGTACGGTCAGTCCGGTTCCGGCAAGACCACCTGCCTGCGTTGCATCGCAGGGCTGGAGCGGCCGGCACGGGGCTTTATCGAGGTCAATGGCCAGGTCTGGCAAGACACCGATCGCGGCGTGTTCGTGCCGCCCCATCAACGGGCGCTGGGGTATGTGTTCCAGGAGGCCAGCCTGTTCGCCCATCTGTCTGTAAGGGCCAACCTGACGTTCGGCCTCAAGCGGATCGCGCCGGCACAGCGCAAGGTGGGCATGGACCAGGCGACCGAACTGCTGGGCATCGGGCACCTGCTGGATCGGCGCCCGCAGCACTTGTCCGGAGGCGAACGCCAGCGGGTGGGCATCGCCCGGGCCTTGCTGACCAGCCCACGCCTGTTGCTGATGGATGAGCCTCTGGCCTCGCTCGATAGCCGGCGCAAGAACGAGATCCTGCCTTATCTGCAAAGGCTTCATGACGAACTGGACATCCCGCTGCTGTATGTCAGCCATTCCCAGGACGAAGTCGCGCGTCTGGCCGACCATATCGTGTTGCTGGACGCCGGTCGTGCCCTGGCCAGCGGGCCCATCGGCGAAACCCTGGCGCGGCTCGACCTGCCTCTGGCCCTGGGGGATGACGCCGGCGTGGTGATCCAGGGCGAAGTCAGCGGCTACGATGCCGACTATCAACTGCTCAGTCTGACCCTGCCCGACAGCCAGCTGGACGTTCGCGTGGCCCACACGCCGCTGGCCCCGGGCCAGGCGCTGCGCTTCAAGGTTCAGGCCCGGGATGTGAGCCTCAGCCTGGCCAACGATACCCAGACCAGCATCCTCAACCGCCTGCCGGTCACAGTGGTCAGCGAACTGGCCGCCGACAACGCCGCCCATGTGCTCATTCGCCTGGAAGCCGCCGGCACGCCATTGCTGGCGCGCATCACGCGTTACTCTCGCGACCAGTTGCAGCTGCATCCCGGGCAACAACTGTGGGCCCAGATCAAGGCGGTAGCGGTACTGGCCTAGGCCGGGAATTTCAGCGGGGCGGGGGCATCAGAATTCTGGCACGACCGCAACGAGCTGCGGTCAATGACTTCACAGGCCACCGGATTCGCCAAGGATTTCCTTCATGCCCGACACCCTGCCACCCGCTTTGCCGGCCGACCTGCATTATGTCGACGACACCACCACGCCGGGCATCACCCGCCGAAAACTGCGGGGCAAGTTCTGTTATTTCGATCCCCAGGGCCAACGCATCACGGACGCCGCCGAGATCCAGCGTCTCAATGCCCTGGCGGTGCCGCCGGCCTACACCGATGTGTGGATCTGCCCCGACCCGCGCGGCCATCTCCAGGCGACCGGTCGCGATGCTCGCGGGCGCAAGCAGTACCGCTACCATGCCCGCTGGCGCGAAGTGCGCGATGCGGACAAATATTCCCGGATGCTGGAGTTCGGACGCACCCTGCCCCGCCTGCGCAAACGCCTGGAGGCGATCCTGGCGACACCCGGCTTCAGCCGCGACAAGGTCATGGCCACGGTCATTACCCTGCTGGACGTAACGCTGATCCGCGTCGGCAACACCCAGTACGCCCGGGACAACCGTTCCTATGGCCTGACCACCCTGCGCAGCAAGCATGTCGAGGTCAACGGCAGCGCCATCGCCTTCCAGTTCCGAGGCAAAAGCGGCGTCGAACACCAGATCACCGTAAAGGACCGTCGCCTGGCGCGGATCATCAAGCGCTGCCAGGAAATGCCGGGCCAGAACCTGTTCCAGTACCTGGACGAAAACGGCGAGCGCCACTCCATCAGCTCTTCCGATATCAACGCCTGGCTCAAGACCCTCACCGGCGCCGATTTCACCGCCAAGGACTACCGCACCTGGGCCGGCAGCGCGGCGGCGCTGGCCGGGTTGCGGGCGCTGAGCTGGGAAACCGAGACCGAGGCCAAGCGGCACGTCGCCGAGATGGTCAGGCAGGTCGCCCGGCAACTGGGCAACACGCCGACCGTCTGTCGTAAATGCTATATCCACCCTGCCGTGCTGGAAGGTTTCCTGCTCGGCGCCTTGAGGGACTTGCCCAGACCCCGTGCTCGCAAGGGCCTGAGCGAAGAGGAAGCCGCCCTGGCAATGTATCTGCAGCGCGTGCAGCAAGCCGCCAGCGCCTGCTGACCGAAGCGGCCAAGCCCTGGAAAGGCCTTGAGTGGCCCGCTACAAAAAGAGGAACATCCGACAGCCAGCGGACTCCCAATTGTACGGCGCCACGATCCGCCGACACTTCAACGAATGAAGTCGACAGGAGTTTGAGATGTCCGAACACATTGTCCATTTTCATTGCCAGATCGATCAGGGAACCACGGAACGCTTCCGGGACAATTGCCTTGAAGCCATCGAAAAAGGCGCCGACTCGCTGATGCTCAACCTGTCTACCGTCGGCGGCAGCACCAACTTCGGCTTTACCCTCTACACCTTTATCAAGTCCCTGCCCGTGCCGGTGCGCGCCGTGAATGCCGGCAATATCGAATCGATGGGCATCGTCATGTACCTGGCCGCCAGCGACCGCACCACGACGCCTCACTCACGCTTTCTGATCCACCCCATGAACTGGTATTTCGGTCAGAAATCGGTGGACCATTCGCGCCTGCGCGAATACCTGTCCAGCCTGGATAACGACGTGGCGCGGTACGTGGAAATCTACGTCAAGGAAACCGCCGGCGCCGCCACCCAACTGGATATCTTCAAATGCCTGTGCGCCGAGGAGCGAGTCATTCCGGCAGAGAACTCCCTGGCCTTCGGCATTGCGCACCGGGTCGAGCAGGTGATATTCCCCGTGGAGGCCAAGCATTGGAAAGTCAGTGGCGGCGATGACTGAACCGCCGCAGGACATTGATATCTCCAATGTTTATCGCCACGTATATAAAAACAATCAATCCTGTACAACTTCCAAGCGCAACGGCTGTATAACTTTAATAACCGTTCGTCGCCAGCGAAACGTTTTTTTTAAACTTCCCACGGCGCTTTCCTTTCCCAATTATGCGAGGCAGTTACTCGCTTAACCAAAATGAGGAATCTCGAAATGGCTAATAGCGGAAACAAAAACCCAGGTAACTTCGCAAACGACCGTGAGAAAGCATCCGAAGCCGGCAAGAAAGGCGGACATGCTTCGGGCGGCAACTTTGCCAACGACCGGGAAAAAGCCTCTGAAGCCGGTAGGAAAGGTGGCGAACGCAGCCATGGCGGCGGCAGGAAATCGTAACCCGGAAAACCGTTGGGGCGCAGTCCTGCTGCGCCCTGGCGCTTGACTACCGAGGTCAGCATGGGCAACCACGAACGATTCATCGTCAGCTTCATCGCCAACGGCCAACCCGACAGCCGGGTGCTGGAGGCCGATTCCGAAACCCTGAGCGTCGACGAAGCCGAAGCGCTGCTGCGGATTTCTTTCAGCGAACTCAAAAGCGCCGAACTCAGTGATATCCAAGTTCAGAAAAGAACCAGGCCGACCGAAGAAGAACATGGCGTGCCCGGACATTTCAAACAACCCTGAGCAACTTCCGGTTTTCTTAACAATTCCGATATAACTTTATTACTTTCGTCGCTGGTGCGTTCTGGGCACTGTCCCTTCTATTCATAAGTAGCAGGTTCTGCCTGGAATATATTCAGGCAGAACCTACTGCTCAGACTTTGAACGAAAGTCACCGAGGGACCATCCGACACTTCCCCTACGGAATCTAATGGGCATGTTCCCCCGTGGGACCCTCGATCTGCCAAACCTTTCCATTGCGCCAGGCATCCGCGCCGGGGTCTATCGCCGGAGCGACGATGCCCGCCCGGGCGCGCTTTTTCGCCTCGCTGTCCAGGCCCATTCGGCTGTCACGCTCGCGCACGAGCTGCGGATCGATCTGGCCGTCGGCGGTGAAACCCATCATCAATTGCGGCACGCCGTAAGGCAGGTCCTTGCCATGCCAGGTATGCCAGGTCTTGCCGTAGGTACTCACCAGGTTCTGCATCAGGCGGTTCTCCGCTGCCTGAGCAATACCCGGGGCCACCAGTTGCCCGGATTTCACCTCGTGCACATGGCTATGCCACAGCTGTTTTTCACTGGCCGGCAGGCCCTCGAACAAACGCTTGCTGATGATGTACTCCACCCCCATCAGCTTGGCATCGACCGTATTGCCGTCGAAGATGGCGCACTGGAACACCTCTTCGTTCAACGCCGAGCAGTAGTGATGGGCCTCCATCTGCTCGGACATCCGCCCGTTATAGAAATGAAAGCCATCGAGGTAGGTGTTCAGGGCCTGCAGTGGAGGTTTGTCCTGCAGCATGTCCGCCCCCGCCTCCAGTATCGCGGTGGTCGGTGTCTTCGCGGCACCTGGCACATCCACCGGCGAATGGCTGTTGCCACCGGCACAACCAACAAGCCCCACAGCCGCAGCCCACAGCACAGCCCAGGTTCCGTGCGTCATTCGTCCTGACATGTCGTCTCTCCTTTGCATGACTGTTCATGAGAAAGACGCTGGGTGCCGCGGGTTTGATTTTCCTGATTGTGCAACCGACGAATGGTGGCATCTGGCATGGCCGTCCTACACGGGACCAAAGATATGAAACTTCATATATTCGATTATCCATATATACTCGACACGACCTGCCCTCTAGCCTATCGGGACCGCCAGATGAGGGTTCTTCACTATGCCCGAGAAGGCTCGCATCGGTACCTTTCTGATCCGGAGTTCCCATGACCGACCACCTGCCCAACCTCGATACCGCGCTGTCCCGTCCTATCCCCGGCGCCAGCGATGGCCCTCACAAGCCCCGTACCCTCCTGCTCTACGGCTCCACCCGTCCGCGCTCGTTCAGCCGTCTGCTGGTGCAGGAAGCGGCACGCCTGCTGGAGCATTTCGGCGCCGAAACACGCATTTTCAATCCCTCGGGGCTGCCGTTGCCCGATGACGCTCCCACCAGCCATCCCAAGGTTCAGGAACTGCTGGAGCTGATGACCTGGTCCGAAGGCCAGGTGTGGTGCTCCCCGGAGCGGCATGGTTCGATGTCGGCGGTGTTCAAGGCGCAGATCGACTGGGTGCCCCTGGCCATGGGCGCCGTGCGTCCGACCCAGGGCAAGACGCTGGCGGTGATGCAAGTGTCCGGTGGCTCGCAGTCGTTCAATACGGTCAACCAGCTACGAGTGCTGGGACGCTGGATGCGCATGTTCACCATCCCCAACCAGTCATCGGTGCCCAAGGCATTCCTGGAGTTCGACGAACAGGACCGCATGAAGCCCTCGGCCCTGTATGACCGGGTGGTGGACGTGATGGAGGAACTGGTGAGATTCACCGTGCTGCTGCGTGATCGCCCGGACCTGGTGGACCGTTACTCCGAACGCAAGGAGTCGGCACAGGCGCTGTCGCAGCGGGTCAATCAGCGCTCGCTGTAGCTGCGTTTCACCGCCTCGATCCAGGCCGGGTCCAGGCGCGACTGTTCGGTGTCCAGGCCCAGCGCCTGCATCTGCGCCAGATGCTCGTCGGCCTCCCGGGCCAGTGAGCCCTGGGCGCTGGAGTTGGCGTCCAGCCGATGCATCTGGGCCAGCCCCAGGTGATAGAACCGCAGCAGTTTCATGGCCGCCGGGTCCCGGGCCTGCACACCGGCCGTCACCTGGTGCATCATGTTGGTGACGCTCATCAGGCTGCGCTTGAGCTGCCAGCCATACACCGCGGCGGCCATCCACGGCTGCGACCAGAAATACAGGCGCATCAGCGCTGCCATCGCTAGCATGGCGGCAATGACCCCTGCGAGATTGAAGCGAAAATTATCCCCCCCGGGGGTACCGAACAGCATCACGGCCAGGCTGGACAGCAACATCGCCAGCGCCAGGAACGTCACGGCGACGATGAGGGTGCTGCGGCGGGTCTGCTTTCGGTAAAGCCCCGCATCCCACGGTTTGATCTCGAACATCGCGGCGCAATTTCCTTGTACGGCATCAAAAGAGTCCCGCATTATCGCCTGCCCGGTCGATTTAGCTATGCTGGGGCTCATTTTGCAGTGCAACGGACCCGAAGGATCCGGATCGAAGTCCATGGCGATAGCGCAAGGATCGTGCGATCTTCTTGCGTGGACGTTTTTTACAAGATGCCGTCGTTGTGTGCATGGCATCGTTTTCAAGGAAAGCTGAATGACTCAAAGACATGTAATCAATGCCTCGGTAAGCCCCAAGGGCAGCCTGGAGACCTTGTCCCAGCGCGAAGTCCAGCAACTGAGCGAAGCCGGTTCCGGCAGTATCTATACCCTCTTCCGCCAGTGCGCCCTGGCCATCCTCAATACCGGCGCCCATGTCGATAACGCCAAGACCATCCTGGAAGCCTACAAGGACTTCGAGATCCGCATTCACCAGCAGGACCGGGGCGTGCGCCTGGAACTGCAGAACGCCCCGGCCGACGCCTTCGTCGACGGCGAAATGATCGCCAGCACCCGGGAAATGCTGTTCAGCGCCCTGCGCGACATCGTCTACACCGAGAACGAACTGGACAGCCAGCGCATCGACCTGAGCACCTCCCAGGGCATCAGCGACTACGTGTTCCACCTGCTGCGCAACGCGCGCACCCTGCGTCCCGGCGTCGAGCCGAAAATCGTCGTGTGCTGGGGCGGTCACTCGATCAACACCGAGGAATACAAATACACCAAGAAGGTCGGCCACGAGCTGGGCCTGCGCAGCCTGGACATCTGCACCGGCTGCGGCCCGGGTGTGATGAAGGGCCCGATGAAGGGCGCCACCATCGCCCACGCCAAGCAGCGCATCCATGGCGGCCGCTACCTGGGCCTGACGGAGCCGGGCATCATCGCCGCCGAGGCGCCGAACCCGATCGTCAATGAGCTGGTGATCCTGCCGGACATCGAGAAACGCCTGGAAGCCTTCGTACGTGTGGGCCACGGCATCATCATCTTCCCGGGCGGCGCCGGTACCGCGGAAGAGTTCCTGTACCTGCTGGGCATCCTGATGCATCCGGCCAACCAGGACCTGCCCTTCCCGGTGGTCCTCACCGGACCGAAAAGCGCCGCGCCCTACCTGGACCAACTGCATGCATTCGTCGGCGCGACCCTGGGCGAAGCGGCGCAGAAACACTACCAGATCATCATCGACGACCCGGCCGAAGTGGCCCGGCAGATGACCCAGGGCCTCAAGGCCGTGAAGCAGTTCCGTCGCGAGCGCAACGACGCCTTTCACTTCAACTGGCTGCTGAAGATCGACGAAGGCTTCCAGCGCCCCTTCGATCCGACCCACGCCAACATGGCCAGCCTGGGCCTGCGCCGCGACCTGCCTGCGCATGAACTGGCCGCCAACCTGCGCCGCGCGTTTTCGGGAATCGTGGCCGGCAACGTCAAGGACAAGGGCATTCGCCTGATCGAAGAACACGGGCCCTACGAAATCCACGGCGACGCCGCCATCATGGAACCCCTCGACCGCCTGCTCAAGGCATTCGTCGCCCAGCATCGGATGAAGCTGCCAGGCGGAGCGCAATACGTGCCCTGCTACCGCGTGGTGACCTGAGTTCTCTGAGGACCACAGATCCAATGTGGGAGCGAGCCGGCTCGCTCCCACAGGGGGCTGCAGTGTCTGTGAACGACTCGCTCCCACCGAAGCGCTGCTGCGGTCACAGAATCGAAGGCAGTCGCATCAGGCCGGCCTCATCCACCTCAATGCCTAGCCCGAGGTAATCCTTGATCCGCGGATGAAGGGTGACCACGGGGTGCGTGTGCGTTGCCGTCACCACCATCACATCAGCCCCGGCGGCGTCGCCTGCCCGGATACCGGCTTCGGCGTCTTCGAACACCAGGCACTCCCGAGGCGTCACCTGCAGGCGTTCGGCCGCCAGGCGATAGCAGGCAGGGTTGGGCTTGCCATCGCTCACGTCCTCGGCGGTGACCATCACGTCAGGACGCGGGATGCCAGCCGCCGCCATTCGGCGCAAAGCCAGGGCCATGGGCGCCGAGGTGACGATGGCCCACCGATCTGGCGGCAGGCTCTGAAGGAACGCCGTCGCGCCGGGCACTTGCACCACCCCTTCCACATCGTCGATTTCTTCCCGGGTAATCTGCTCGGCCTCGGCCTCGGCATCCACGCCCGGTAAATGCTGGCGGGCAATGGTATCGACCGCGCGCACGCCATGGATGGTGGGCAGGAACGTGGTCACGTCCACGCCATGGCGCATGGCCCAGCGCGTCCAGATCCGCTCGGCGGCGGCGATGGAATTGAGCAGTGTGCCATCCATGTCGAACAGGAAGGCGCGGTAGGCAACGCGGGAGGGAAGACTGGCAGGCATCGAATCCTCGGTGTCGAGTGTCGGGTACGGGTAACGGCCACTGTAACATCGCCAGGCACCGAACCCTTGTGGGATCCGGTGGCGGGTTGATTACACCAACCGCTCAATCGGCTGATGCAGCCAGACCAGCTTGTAATACAGCGTCTGCAACAACAGCATGCTCAGGTAAGCCACGGGAAACGCCATCCACACCCCTTGCAGGCCGAAGTATGCGTCCAGCAGATAAGCCGCCGGCACCTGCACACCCACGATGCAGAAGATGGAAATCGTCACCGGCAGCAGCACCGTGCCGCCGGCGCGCATGATGCCGCCGACGATCGCCTGGAAGCCGAACACCAGCAGGCTCCAAAGCATGATATGCAACAGGTGTTCGGCCTGGACCCGCGCCGTCGGGTCGGTGATGAACAGCCCCAGCAGCCAGTGAGACAGCAGGTAGCCAAGCAGCACCAGTCCCCCGGTCAGCCAGAGGTTGATGATCAGACCCGTGCGCAGGATCGGCCCCAGGCGCTCCAGGCGTCCGGCGCCAATGGCCTGGGCACCGAGGATCGAAGCCGTGATGGCAATCGACAATGCCGGAAACTGCACGTAATTGACGATCTGCGTCACCGCGCCATAAGCCGCCGTGGCCTCGGACCCGTGGCGATTGACCAGCGCCAGGATCACCAGCTCGGACAACGAGATCACCACCATCTGTAACCCGGTGGGCAAGCCGATGCGCAACACCTTGGCGAGGATGGCCCTGTCCAGGCGCATCGCCGCGAACAGGGCCCGGTCGGGTGCCAGGACGTTCTGCCGACGGGTCAGGCGCCAGGCCAGCATTGCCATGGCCGCCGTCGTGCCCACCAGGCCCGCCATGGCCGCGCTCTGGATTCCCATCTGCGGCAGCCCCAGCCACCCGCGGATCAGCGCAGGTGTCAGCACCAGGCCGACACCCGTGGATACCAGCAGGGCCAACAGGGGCGACAGCGTATCGCTCACCCCGCGCAACAGCTGGGTGAACAGCACGAACACCAGCAGTATCGGCAGGATCCACATCATGACCCGGGCATAGGACACGGCATCGTCCAGCACATCCGCCGGTGTCCCCAGGCCGTGCAAGGCATCGCGGGCGAAGACGCTGCCAAGCACCGCCGCCACCAGCCCGATGATCGCCCCCAGCAGCAACGTCGCGCCGGCGATCGCCTTCACCTTGCCGGTTTCCTGGGCGCCATAGGCCTGCCCGATCAACACCCCGGCGCCCGCCCCCAGGCCGATCACCAGCGCGATGAAGAAAAACAGCACGGGGAACATGCCCGACACCGCCGCCAATGCCTGGGTCCCGAGCATCTGGCCGATGTAGATGCTGTTGAACGTACCGGACATCGATTGCAGGAAATTGGAGAGGACCATCGGGGTCAGGAACAGCAGGTAGGTTTTCCAGAGTGGCTGGGCAGGCATGGGGGCTCGTAATGGCAGGTTCGAAAATTCCGTGCCGGTAATTTAGCTCAATCCCTGACCGTGGCGAGGGGATTCATCCCCGCTGGGTCGCGAAGCGCCCCCCTGCAAACTGCCTGACGCACTTGAGGGCAGCTTTGCCCCCAACGGGGATGAATCCCCTTGCCAGCGGTTTCGCTCACCTCGGTGGTCACCTTCGTCAGTCCGATTCGACATTTCGCAGACTGGGTCTAATCTGAAGTAGCACAGTGCCACACCTTTGGCAGGCTGCCGACTGCGGAACCGGACGACCGGTCTTCAAGTTGGATCCGAGTTCGCAGATAACCAGTTAGTCGCCAACATCCTGCAAGCAATATTGTTCAAGGACCGAACCATGACGTCGTACCCACACGGTCATTCCTCTGTTCCAACCCAGCCTCGTATCCTCTGGAGCCCCGTGCTCGTGGCCATCGCCGCAGTCGCCGGCGTGCTGCTGATCAACGGTGCGGGCGCACAGAATATTGGCTTGAGCGCGGTCCTCCTGGTCCTCGGTATCGGTGCCGGGGTGTGGAGCGCGCGAGCCCTGGGTCGTCAGCTCGCCCCCGTCATCGCTGCCGACGCGTCCCGACGCGAACTGCAGGCGGCCCAACACGATGCCCATGCGTCCAGCGCGCAGCTCAACGAAGTCATCCTCGGTGCCATGCCTATCTGGGCCAGGCAAGTGGAAAGCTCCCGGCAGCAGACCGAAACCGCGATCGTTTCGCTGACCAGCCGCTTCACCGGCATCTCGTCACGCCTGGAAGAAACCGTGCACGCCTCGCAACTGGCGGCCGGTGAGCTGGCCGGCAACGGCAGTGGCGGCGCCGTCCAGGTACTGGCCCAGAGCGAAGGCGAACTGGTCCAGGTCATCAACTCCTTGAAGGCTACCCAGGCCAGCCGCGACGAAACCCTGGCCCAGGTGCGCAACCTCACTGCCTACACCGGCGAACTGCGGACCATGGCCGCCGATGTTGCCGCGATCGCCGCTCAGACCAACCTGCTGGCACTCAACGCCGCCATCGAAGCCGCCCGTGCCGGGGAAGCCGGTCGCGGATTCGCGGTGGTGGCCGATGCCGTGCGCAGCCTGTCGAGCAAGTCCAGCGAGACCGGCCAGCAAATGTCGGCCAAGGTCGACATCATCAATACCGCCATCACCCAGTTGGTCCAGGCCGCGTCCAGCGGTGCGGACCAGGATAGCCAGTCGGTGTCCATTTCCGAGGACAGCATCCAGCGCGTGCTCGAACGCTTCAAGAGCGTGACCGGACGACTCGCCGAATCGGCCGACCTGCTGCAGCAGGAAAGCTTCGGTATCCGCGACGAGCTCACCGAAGTGCTGGTCAGCCTGCAATTCCAGGATCGGGTCAGCCAGATCCTCAGCCACGTGCGCGACAACATCGAGGACCTGCATGTGCACATCCAGCAGGCCACCCAGTCGCCCGACCAGGCTGTCCCCATCGATGCCCGCCAATGGCTGGCCCGCATGGAAACCACCTACGCCACCGACGAGCAGCGCCGCAATCACCACGGCGACGCCGGCGCGCAACAGACTTCACAGGAAATAACCTTCTTTTAGGAGAGCCGTTCATGGCTAAAAGTGTATTGGTTGTCGACGACTCCGCGAGCGTTCGGCAGGTTGTCGGCATCGCGTTGAAAAGTGCCGGCTACGACGTGATCGAGGCCAGCGATGGCAAGGATGCGCTGGGCAAGCTCAACGGCCAGAAAGTGCACCTGATCATCAGCGACGTGAACATGCCGAACATGGATGGCATCACCTTCGTCAAGGAGGTCAAGAAACTGGCCAGCTACAAATTCACGCCGATCATCATGCTGACCACCGAATCCCAGGAAGCGAAGAAGCAGGAAGGCCAGGCCGCAGGCGCCAAGGCCTGGGTGGTCAAGCCGTTCCAGCCGGCGCAGATGCTGGCGGCGGTGTCCAAACTGATTCTTCCCTGATTGCCGGAGGTTGTGATGCCGTTGCTGTTCGAAACCGAGGATGACACCACCCAGGTACGCATCGACGGCGAGCTGACGATCTACACCGCCGCCGAGCTGGCCGCGCAGTTGCTGCCCAGCCTGGGCAATACGCCGCGCATGGCCCTGGACCTGTCGCAGATCACCGAGATGGACGGTGCCGGCCTGCAACTGTTGCTGATGGCGCTGCGCGAAGCACCCAAGGCCGGCACCGAACTGACCCTGACCGGTCGCAGCAAAGCCGTCACCGAAACACTCGAGCTGTGCAACCTGCAGGCCTAGGGTTTGTACGAAAAGTCGCGAAGGCAATTTTTCATACAAAGCCTGAGCCCCGCATCACCGGCCCGACACGACAAAGGAAATGAGCGTGAGCATCAATCTCGACCAGGCACAACAGACGTTCATCGTCGAGGCACGGGAACAGTTGCAGGCAATGGAGGAATCCCTGCTGCAACTGGAAAACGACCCGGGCGACGATGACGCCATCGGTGCCATCTTCCGCGCGGCTCATACCATCAAGGGTTCGGCCGGGCTGTTCGGCCTGGAGCCGATCGTCAGCTTCACCCACATTGTCGAAGACGTGCTCGATCGCCTGCGCAACGGCAGCGTCGAGGTGGATACCGGCCTGATCGCCGTGCTGCTCAAGTCCAGCGACCACATGCTGGAATTGATCAACGTGGTGGCCAACCAGGGCGGCACCCTGGCGCCGCAGGCCCTGAAGCGGGAAATGGAACTGTGCCAGGTCCTCCAGGAATACCAGGCGCCCGTGCCCGCCGATACGTCCCGGCCAGAAGCGCGAACCGCAACGGACGAACCCTCGGAAACCAGGCTGTGGCACATTTCCCTGCGCTTCGGCCAGGACGTGTTCCGCAATGGCATGGACCCGCTGTCGTTCCTGCGCTACTTGCAGACCCTGGGCGAGATCGTCCACATCGACACCCTGACGGACACCCTGCCGGCGGCCGACAGCTGGGACGCCGAATCCTGCTACCTGGGGTTCGACATCGAATTCCGCTCGGCCGCCAGCCACGGGGCGATCAATGAAGTCTTCGATTTCGTCCGGGAAGACTGCCTGATCGAGATCGTTGCCCTTGACGATGACCAGCGCCCCGACACCCAGGCGCCCACGAACACCGACCTGGTGGCAAGCACTCCCGCGCAAGGCGCCGAGTCCACCGGACTGGTCGCCAGTGGCGATTTGCTGCCCGACCAGCGCAAGACGCCACGCGTGCCCACCCAGGCGGTTGCCGAGCGACAATCCGTCGCCAGCGACAGCAAGGCCCGGGACGGCACCTATGTACGCGTCAACGCCGACAAGCTCGACGAGTTGATCAACCTGGTGGGCGAGCTGGTCATCGCCAGCGCCGGGGCCAGCCTGCTGGCCCGCACCTGCCACAACGATTCGTTGCAGGAATCGACGTCCACGGTGTCCGGGCTGGTGGAGGAGATCCTCGACGGCGCCCTGCGCCTGCGCATGATTCCCATCGGTGAAACCTTCAACCGGTTCCGTCGGGTGGTGCGTGATGTCAGCCAGGAGCTGGGCAAGGACATCGACCTGATCATCAGCGGCGCGGAAACCGAGCTGGACAAGACGGTGGTGGAGAAAATCGGCGACCCGCTCATGCACCTGCTGCGCAACGCCATGGACCACGGCATCGAGACTGCCGAAGCGCGGCTGGCCGCCGGCAAGCCGGCCAAGGGGCACCTGCACCTCAATGCCTATCACGACTCGGGCAGCATCGTCCTGGAAATCGCCGACGACGGCGCCGGCCTGAATCGCGACCGGATCCTGGAAAAAGCCCAGGAACGCGGCCTGGTCGCTCCCGGCGCGAGCCCGACCGACCAGGAGATCTACAACCTGATCTTCGAGCCCGGCTTTTCCACGGCCCAGTCCGTCACCAACCTGTCGGGACGTGGCGTGGGCATGGACGTGGTCAAGCGCAACATCACCTTGCTGCGCGGTACGGTGGACCTGGACAGCCAACCGGGCCAGGGCACCGTGGTGCGTATCCGCCTGCCGCTGACCCTGGCGATCATCAATGGCTTCCTGGTGGGCATCGGCCAGTCCACCTATGTCATTCCCCTGGACATGGTCCAGGAATGCATCGAGTTGAGCGAAGAAGACGGTGTCGCCAGCCGCGAACAGGGCTACCTGGACCTGCGTGGCGAAGTGCTGCCGCTGGTGTACCTGCGCGATCACTTCAACCATGAAGGCCCGGCCGCGCGCCGGCAGAACGTGGTGGTGGTGCGTTACGCCGACCTCAAGGCCGGGCTGGTGGTGGATGACCTGCTGGGGGAATTCCAGACCGTGATCAAGCCCCTGGGCAAGCTGTTCGGCGCACTGCGCGGCATCAGCGGCTCGACCATCCTGGGCAGCGGCGCCGTGGCATTGATCGTCGACGTCCCGGCATTGCTCACCCAGATCGCCCAGATAGAAAACCGCTACACCCCCACACAATTATCACAAGCCAACGCTCGCTGACGCTTTAGCAACTCCATGGAGAGGTACTTCCCAATGAAATGGTTCTACGATCTTAGAATCGCCACCAAACTGATCACTTCATTTCTCGTGGTGTTGGCCCTCACTGCCATCATGGGAGTGTTCTCGATCATCCAGCTGGGCCAGGTAAACGGCACCACCATCGAGATCCGCGAGAACTGGATGCCATCCATGCGGGCAGCCTCGGGCATGCGCTTCTTCGCGGCCAGCTATCGCCTCAAGGAAAACCGGCACATCGCGGCCGACTCCGAACAGGAGCGAACCACCCTGGAGCAGGAAGCGGAAGAAGCCAGGAAGGCCTTTGAAACGCGCCTGGCGACCTATGAAAAACTGCTCTCCAGTGCCGAGGATCGCCAACTGCTCGATGCAACCCGCACAGACTGGGTCGCTTACCTGGCGGTGAGCAAAGACCTGTTCGCGCTGTCCCGGCAGAACCTGACCCAGGAAGCCCAGGCGCTGCTCAAGGGCGAGTCCAAGCGTCACTTCGACCTGGTCACCGCCGACCTGCAGAAAATGGTTGAATTCAACGACGCCGGCGCCGGCGCGGCCAGTGAGCATGGCACCGCGCTGTTCGAAAAATCCCGCCTGTCCATCATTGCCGTACTCATCGCCGCCCTGCTGGTGGGCCTGGGCCTGGCGCTGTTCATTTCCCGGGTGATCTCCCGTCCGTTGAAGCAGGCCGCGCTGGTGGCCGAGCAACTGGCCGAAGGCAACCTGAACGCGAAGATCGAAGGGGGTTCGAAGGACGAAACCGGCATGGTGCTCAATGCCATGCAGAACATGGTGGGCAAGCTCTCGCACATCATCGGCGAGGTACGTAACGCAGCGGACAACCTGGCCAGCGCGTCGGAAGAAGTCAGCGCCACCGCGCAATCCATGAGCCAGGCTACCAGCGAACAGGCGGCCAGCGTCGAGGAAACCAGCGCCTCCATCGAACAGATGAGCGCCAGCATCAACCAGAACACCGAGAACGCCAAGGTCACCGACGGCATGGCCAGCAAAGCCGCCAAGGAAGCCACCGACGGCGGCGAGTCGGTGCAGCAGACCGTAGTGGCGATGAAGAAAATCGCCCAGCGCATCAGCATCATCGATGACATCGCCTACCAGACCAACCTGCTGGCCCTCAACGCCGCCATCGAAGCCGCCCGCGCCGGCGAGCATGGCAAGGGCTTCGCCGTCGTCGCCGCCGAAGTGCGCAAACTGGCCGAGCGCAGCCAGATCGCCGCCCAGGAAATCGGCGAGCTGTCCTCCAGCAGCGTCGACATGGCCGAGAAGGCGGGCAACCTGCTCAACGAGATGGTGCCGTCGATCAACAAGACATCGGACCTGGTGCAGGAAATCAGCGCCGCCTCCGAAGAACAGGCCGCCGGCGTGGCGCAGATCAACACCGCCATGACCCAGCTCAACCAGGTGACCCAGCAGAACGCGTCCAGCAGCGAAGAGCTGGCCGCCACTGCCGAAGAAATGAGCAGCCAGGCCGAACAACTGCAACAGGCCATGAGTTTCTTCACCCTGGACACGCCGGCCAAGTCGGCCGTCCTGCCGGTGAAGGTGGACAACACCCCGAGTCCGTCCAGCCGCAAGCCGGCCCGGGCCACGGTGACCGTGTTGCCCAAGTCGTTCGCCTACAACATGGCCAGCGCACCGGACGAATCCGAATTCACTCGGTTCTGACGGCCGTCATCACTGGCTCGCTAAAGGAGAAAAAGGCATGGGCGCCATCGCGACCACTCGTCAAACCGCAATGGCGGTCGAGGAAGAAGCGCAATACCTGACATTCATGTTGGGCACGGAGATGTTCGCCATCGGCATCCTGTGCATCAAGGAAATCATCGAGTACGGCAACCTGACCGTGGTGCCGATGATGCCGTCGTTCGTACGCGGGGTGATCAACCTGCGCGGCGCGGTGGTGCCGGTGGTGGATCTGTCGGCCCGTTTCGGCCGGCAGAACTCGTCGATTACCCGGCGTTCCTGCGTGGTGATCATCGAGGCCAACAGTGCCGACGGCCAGGCCCAGGACATCGGCCTGCTGGTGGACACCGTGTCGGCGGTGCTGGAAATCCCGGCCTCGCAGATCGAACCGCCGCCGAGTTTCGGCGCGAAGATCCGCGCCGATTTCATCAGCGGCATGGCCAAGGTCGACGGCAAGTTCGTCATCGTGCTGGAAGTGGACCGGGTGCTGTCTATCGACGAGATGTCCCAGATCGCCCAGGCTGGCCCCGCATTGGAGTTCGAAGGACAGTGAACACTCAGACCTGCACGGAACGCACGGCGAACGGGCTGGCGCTCAGCGACCGGGAATTCGGCCAGTTCCAATCCTGGCTGTACCAGGCCGCCGGCATCAACCTGTCGCCGGCCAAGAAAGCCCTGGTGGCCGGGCGCTTGTTCAAGCGTCTCAAGCACTATGAGCTGGACAGCTATGGCGATTACTTCAAGCTGATCATGAACGGCCAGCGCCGCGATGAACTGCAGGTGGCGCTGGACCTGCTCACCACCAATGAAACCTATTTCTTCCGCGAGCCCAAGCATTTCGATTTCCTGCGCCAGCATGTATTGCCCCATGCAACGCCAGGGAAGACCTTTCGCCTGTGGAGCGCGGCCAGTTCGTCGGGGGAAGAACCCTACAGCCTGGCCATGACCCTGGCCGAGGGGCTGGGCACCACGCCGTGGGAGGTGATCGGTTCGGACATCAGCAGCCAGGTCCTGGCCAAGGCGCGCTCCGGGCACTACCCGATGGAACGGGCCCGCACCCTGCCCCAGCCCTTGCTGGTGAAATACTGCCTCAAGGGCACCGGCAGCCAACAGGGCACGTTCCTGATCGACCGGTCGCTGCGCAGCCGGGTCAACTTCATCCAGGTCAACCTCAACGACACCTTGCCGGAGCTGGGGGAGTTCGATGTGATCTTCCTGCGCAACGTGATGATCTATTTCGACCAGCCCACCAAAAGCAAAGTGGTCGCCCGATTGATCCCCCGGCTCAAGCCCGGCGGGTATTTCATCGTGAGCCATTCGGAAAGCCTCAATGGCGTCTGCGATGCGTTGAAGCTGGTGGCTCCCTCGATCTATCGCAAGCCATGAACGCCGCAACCAAGCAAGTGGCCGAAGTGTACCTGGGGCCGGGGGAATTCCGTTTCGCCACCTGCCCGACCCGCCTGCGCACGATCCTGGGTTCCTGTGTGGCGGTCACGCTGTGGCATCCCGAGCGCAGGATCGGCGGCATGTGCCACTTCATGCTGCCCAGCCGCGTACGCTGCTCCACCGCCCTCAACGGCATGTACGCCGACGAAGCCATCGAACTGTTCGTGCGCCAGGCCCGGGCCCACCGCACCGAGCCCGAGGATTACCAGCTCAAGCTGTTCGGCGGCGGCGAGATGTTTCCCGAGTTGCAACGCCATGTGCCGTTCGGCGATGTGGCGCGGCAGAACGTCAACGCGGCGCTGGAAATAGCCTCTCTTTATCGCCTGGACCTGATCGCCCAGGACATGGGCAGCACCGGCTACCGCAGCATCATTTTCGACCTTTGCAGCGGCGATGTGTGGGTCAGACACCAACCGATAAGGACCCGGCATTAACCATGTCAAAAAAGATCAATGTTCTGCTGGTGGACGACTCCGCCGTGGTGCGCCAGGTGATGCTGGCGATTCTCAGCGAGACGCCGGATATCCATGTGATGGGCGCTGCGTCAGATCCGATTTTCGCCATGGACAAACTGGCCCGCGAGTGGCCCGACGTGATCGTGCTGGACGTGGAAATGCCACGCATGGACGGCATCACCTTCCTCAAGAAAATCATGAGCGAGCGCCCCACGCCGGTGGTGATCTGCTCGTCCCTGACGCCAACGGGCGCGGAAACCACCGCACAGGCCATGGCGGCCGGCGCGGTGGAAATCATCACCAAGCCCACCAGTGGCCTGAAGAACTTCCTGCTGGAGTCGGCGTCGGAACTGGTGACGGCGATCCGGGCCGCCGCCCAGGTCAATGTGCGCAACCTGGGCCGGCGCCCTGCCCCGGCCCCGTTGGTGCCGGCCGCCAAGCTCAGCGCCGATGCCATGCTGCCCGCCGCCAACGGCCATGCCATGGCGCAGACCACCGAACGCATCGTCGCCCTGGGTACTTCCACTGGCGGCACCCAGGCCCTGGAAGCGGTGCTGACCGCCTTGCCGCGGGTATGCCCCGGTATCGTCATCGTCCAGCACATGCCGGAAAAATTCACCGCCTCGTTCGCCGCCCGGCTCAACAGCCTGTGCCAGATCGAAGTGCGCGAAGCCCGCAACAACGACCGCATCCACCCCGGCCTGGCCCTGATCGCCCCCGGCGGCAAGCACATGATGGTGACCCGCAGCGGGGCGTTCTATCACGTGCAGGTAGTGGACGGCCCGCTGGTCAACCGCCACCGTCCTTCGGTGGATGTGCTGTTCCGCTCGGTGGCCAAGTTCGCCGGCCGCAACGCCACCGGCATCATCATGACCGGCATGGGCGACGACGGCGCCCGCGGCCTCAAGGAAATGCTCGACGCCGGCAGCGCCACCGTGGCCCAGGACGAAGCCAGCTGCGTGGTCTTCGGCATGCCCAAGGAAGCCATCAAGCTCAACGCGGCGCAACGGGTCATGGGCTTGCAGGAAATAGCCCAGGTGATCCTACACCGGTGAAATCGTCGCAAGAGCGCCGATCAGAAGCGTCAGCGCGAGAAAACCACCGAGAAAAATCGCCATCTTTGTCATGAGTTGTTCCTGAACGAGAATGCTGCGTTCAAACAAGCCACCCGCCCCTTGTGGGAGCGAGCCTGCTCGCGATGGTGTGTCAGGCAACGCTGTACTGTCTGACAGTGTGCCATCGCGAGCAGGCTCGCTCCCAACGGGGGGTGATTTCAGGTTTCTGTCGCCATTGACCCACTGTGTAGTTTGGCCAGGGGTACGGGCTCATTACAGACGCACCTGCCGGCGAAAAATGCGGATCAGCGATATACCAACGTATATTTTCCCGTCCCTAGTCATTCTGGCCCCGCCCGGGGGCTCCGATTAATCTTGCCGGGCGTTCAGCGCAGTCCCTCCAGGTCCTCCAGCTTGCTCATCAGAGAGGTGGTCTATGCGCCCTTCAATCCCAACCCCCGCATGGCTTGCTTTCAAGTACAACCAACAGGTTTGCTGGTGGGCCGATCTCGCCCTGCTGGGCCTGTTGATAGCGCTGGCCGTGTTCATCGCCTATGGCCTCGAACAAATGGACCAGCCCCTGGGGGTTCTCGATGCGTCGCCGCTGTCGCTGGACCTGGCCCATCTGCCGGGATACACGCTGCGCACCACCTTGCGCATGTTCATCGCGCTGCTGGCGTCTTTTGTCTTTTCGCTGGTGATCGCCAGCCTGGCCGCGAAGAGTCGCAAGGCGGCCCTGGTGATACTGCCTGCGCTGGACATCCTGCAATCCGTGCCGGTACTGGGTTTTCTCACCTTCACTGTGGTCTTCTTCATGGGCATCTTTCCCGGCAAACAGTCCGGCGTGGAATGCGCGGCCATCTTCGCCATCTTTACCAGCCAGGTCTGGAACATGACCTTCAGCGTCTATCAATCGCTCAGGACCGTGCCCCACGACCTCTACGAAGTGAGCCGGCAATTCGGCTTTTCGCCCTGGCAACGTTTCATCCGGCTGGAGTTGCCATTCGCCACGCCGGGCCTGGTGTGGAACATGATGATGTCGATGTCCGGCGGCTGGTTCTTCGTGGTGGCATGCGAGGCGATAACCGTCGGCGATACGACCGTGAGCCTGCCGGGCATCGGTTCCTGGCTGGCACTGGCCATCGAACAGAAGAACGTCGCTGCGACCGTGTGGGCAGTGCTGGCCATGGTCGCCGTGATCATGCTGTACGACCTGCTGTTCTTCCGGCCCGTGGTGGCCTGGGCGGACAAGTTCCGCTTCGAACAGACCGCCGCCCAGAAACGCCCCCGGTCGAGAATCTACGACCTGTTGCGCTCGACCCGCCTGGTGCCGTTGACGTTGACCGCGCTGGGCGGCATCAAGGCCGCGTTGCACCTGCCCAGGCTGCCCAGGCTCCCCCCGTTTCGCTTCAAGGCCAGCGAGGGTTTCAATCGTGTCGCCGACCGGGCCTGGATCGCCCTGGTGGCCCTGGCCTGTCTGGCCGGTCTGCTGCAATTGGCAGGTTTCATCGCCAGCACCTTGGGCCAGGAAGATGTCATCGAGGCCTTCGGCCTGGGGCTGGTCACCCTGCTGCGGGTCGCGGTGCTCATCGTCCTCGCCAGCCTGGTCTGGGTGCCCATCGGCGTCTGGATCGGCCTGCACCCGCGCTGGGCCGAACGCCTGCAGCCCGTCGCGCAGTTGCTGGCGGCCTTTCCGGCCAACGTGCTGTTTCCCTTTGCCGTGATCGCCATCGTCACCCTGAAGCTCGACCCGGATATCTGGCTGTCGCCGCTGATGGTGCTGGGCACCCAGTGGTACATCCTGTTCAACGTGATCGCAGGTGCCAGCGCGCTGCCCAACGATCTGCGCGAAGCGGCGCGCAACTTCCGGGTGGGCGGCTGGCAGTGGTGGCGCGTGGTCGCACTGCCCGGGATCTTTCCGTATTACGTCACTGGCGCCCTCACTGCCGCCGGCGGTTCGTGGAACGCCAGCATCGTCGCCGAGGCCGTGTCCTGGGGCGACGAGCATCTCTACGCCCGCGGGCTGGGCGCTTTCATTGCCCAGGCCACGACCGCAGGGGACCTGCCACGGGTGGCCCTGGGAGTGACGGTCATGTCGGTTTTCGTCGTGGGTTTCAACCGCCTGCTGTGGCGCCCGTTGTACGGGTTCGCCGAGCGTCGGCTTCGAATTGATTGAGGGAGGTGAGCCAATGCAAGCACTCATGGACAAACGCTGCCTGGTGGATGTGCAACAGCTTCGGCATGTCTACGGTACCGCTGGCGGTGCCGAGCGACTGGTACTGGACGACGTCTGCATGCGCTTGAACGATGGCGAGATCGTCGGCCTGCTGGGGCGTTCGGGCTCGGGCAAGTCCACCTTGCTGCGGTCCATCGCTGGCCTGATCGCGCCCACGGCCGGCGTGGTCGACTTCCCTGCCGATGACCGCGGGCTGGCCAGCTCGGTACGCATGGTCTTCCAGAGCTTCGCCCTGTTCCCCTGGCTGACGGTGCTGCAGAACGTGGAAGTCGGCCTGGAAGCGCTGGAAGTGGCGGCGCCCGAGCGGCGCCGACGGGCCCTGGCCGCCATCGACATGATCGGCCTCGACGGTTTCGAAAGCGCCTTTCCCAAGGAACTGTCGGGTGGCATGCGCCAGCGCGTCGGCCTGGCCCGCGCACTGGTGGTCGCTCCGGATGTGCTGCTGATGGACGAGCCGTTTTCCGCACTGGACGTGCTGACGGCCGAAACCCTGCGCACCGACCTGCTGGATCTGTGGTGCGAAGGCCGGATGCCGATCAAGTCCATCCTGATGGTCACCCACAACATCGAAGAAGCCGTGCTGATGTGCGACCGGATACTGATTTTCTCCTCCAATCCGGGGCGGATCATGAAGGAAATCGTCGTCGACCTCAGCCAGCCGCGCAATCGCGCCGACCCGGCGTTCCAGGCGTTGGTGGAGCATATCTATGTGCAGATGGCCGGCGGTGGCCGGGACGGTTCAGCCCATACGGGTGCATTTGCAGGCACTGGCGTGGGCATGGTGTTGCCTTCGATTTCAACGAACGCCCTGGCCGGCCTGATCGAGGCGGTGCACGAGCAGCCCTACGACGGTCAGGCGGACCTGCGTGAACTGGCCGACACTTTGCGCTATAGCCCCAGCGATCTCTTCCCGGTGGCCGAGGTGCTGCAACTGATGCGCCTGGCCGATCTGCAGGACGGCCATCTCGCACTGCTGCCGGCCGGGCGGCGCTATGCCCGATCGACGGTCGACGAGCGCAAGCAATTGTTCGCCCAGCAGCTGCTCAGGCACGTTCCCCTGGTGGGCCATGTGCGCAAGGTGCTGGATGACCGTCCCACCCGCACGGCACCCGCCAGGCGCTTCCGGGACCAACTGGAGGACTTCATGTCGGAGCACGACGCTGCGACTACCCTCGATTGCGTCACGCAATGGGGGCGCTACGCAGAGCTGTTCGCCTACGACGAAGTGGCCGACCGGTTCAGCCTGGACAACCCTTCCTGAGCCACGGGCACAGAGGCGATATACACTGCGTGCCTGGGCCGGCCATTTGCGCGATGCGAGATGAATATCCAGTGAGAAGCACTCAATTGACCCTTCGCCTGCTGCTGTTGCTGGGATTGTCCCTCGGCATCGCGGCCATAGACACCGTCACCGACCTTGAAATCGCGGTGGGCGTCTTCCAGATCGTCGTGGTGCTGATTGCCGTACGAATCCTGCCGACCCGCGCCGTCGCCGGCCTGTCGGTCGCCTGCATGCTCCTGACGATCCTCAGTTATCGGCTCACCCGCTTCGGCGATACGGAGGCCGGGCTGGTCAACGTCCTGATCAGCCTCGCCGCCATCGCCGGTACCACCTACCTGGCGCTGCGCCTGTCCGCCGCCATCGGCACGGTGCACAAAACCCGCGCGCACCTGGCGCACATCGCTCGCGTCAACATGCTGGGGGAGCTGGCCGCGTCCATCGCTCACGAAGTGAACCAGCCACTGGCCGCGGTGGCCACCAGCAGCAGCGCGTGCCTGCGCTGGATGGCCAACGACCCGCCCAACCTGCCCAAGGCCCGCCAGGCCGTGGAACGCATCATCGCCGACACCCATCGGGCCAGCGAAATCATTACCCGCCTGCGGGGCATGGCCCGGCACCAGGCCCCCAGCAAGCGGTGGCTGAACGTCGCCGACACGGTGAATGCCGCGCTGCGGCTGCTGGCCGGCGAACTGAACGAGCAGAACATCAGCCTACGGGTGCATGTCCAGGAAGGCCTGCCGCCGATGCTGGCGGATGAAGTACAGATCCAGCAGGTCATCCTGAACCTGGCGATGAACGGGATCGACGCGATGCGGCAGGTCGATGTCGAGCAGCGCAGCCTGGAGGTCAATGTCGTACTGGAATCGGCCCAGCGCTTGCTCTTTTGTGTGTCAGACCAGGGCAAGGGCCTCAGCGGCAACGACCACGAACGGGTATTCGACGCGTTCTACAGCACCAAGCACGACGGCATGGGCATGGGCCTGGCCATCAGCCGTTCCATCATCGAGGCCCATGACGGTCGCCTCTGGGTCAGCAGCGATCCACAGTCAGGCGCCACCTTCCACTTCACTCTGCCGGCCGTAACCCGAGAATCCGATGACAGCCCATGACCCCAACGAATCGATGATCTATATCGTCGATGACGACAGTTCCGTGCGCGCCTCGCTGCAGGACCTCCTGGCTTCCGTCGGCCTGCCGAGCATGGCCTTCGGCTCGGCGCGGGAATTCATGGACGCCACGCTTGCCGATACGCCGGCGTGCCTGATCCTCGACGTGCGGATGCCGGGCTTGAGCGGCCTGGATTTCCAGCAGGAAATGGCCCGCTTGAACATCCAGGTTCCGGTTGTCTTCATCACCGCCCATGGCGACATTCCCATGTCGGTGAAGGCCATGAAAGGCGGGGCACTGGAGTTCCTGACCAAACCGTTTCGTGAACAGGACCTGCTGGACGCCATCGGCCTGGGCTTGAGTCGTGATCGGCAGCGACGTCAGCTCGCAGAAAAGATGGATGAGCTGAAACGTCGTCACCGCACCCTCACTGACGGAGAGCGGGAGGTGATGGATCTGGTGGTCTGCGGTCTGCTGAACAAGCAGGTGGCCGGGCGGCTGGGGTTGAGCGAAGTGACGGTGAAGGTGCGACGCGGCGCCTTGATGCGCAAGATGGGCGCCGATTCGTTGGCCACATTGGTGAAGATGTCGGAAAGACTCAAGGACGCCAGCTGATGCGCCGCTGAACGAAGCGCACCCTGCGGCAGTCGGAACAACAAATCCCTGCCAGAGAACACTGGTTCATGCCCGTACGATCCGCTGCCCTCGCCGCTTTGCTCACCCTGGCCACCCACACCCTGGCTGCCGCGCAAGAGCCGCTGCGCCTGGAAGCCCTGAAGCGCTGCGGCGACCTGCTGCAAAGCCAACGACAGGACTGGTGCCTGACCGTGCGCGGCCTGGGCCAGGACGCCCCACAACTGAAGCTGGGTGACAAGGCGATACCGGCGCAAGCCGTCCAGCGCGACGGGGCCAACCTCCGGTTGAGCCTGGACAGCGCCGACTACCAGAGCGGACCGCTCTGGCTGCAGGAGGGTTCGCGCACCAGCAACGCAGCCTGGCTGACCCTGCGCAACAGTCACGTCCTGGCCGCTACAGCGGACGAAGTGGCGAAGAACATGGACGGCCTGACCACCTACGTCAACCTGGTCAGCGTGCTGATCGAGGAAGATCGCGAAGGCTTGCCGGAAGCCCAGCGCCTGGCCAGCAAGTATGGGGCGAAGGTGGTCGGCAGTATCGCGCCGCTGAACGTGTACCAACTGCGCTTGCCCGCCAGCGACCTGGTGCAGCGCGACGCGCTGGTGCTGCGCCTGGGCAGCGAGACCAGCGTGGATGCCGTGGTGGTGGAAGAATCCGCCGCAGAAGAAACCGAGCAGGCTACCGCCCGCCCGGCAGAACCGAAGAAACCGGCCCAGGACTCCGATGAATGGGCGGCGAACCGCTTTCTCGATGCGGTGAATTATTACCAGCGGCGCATTCCCGGCCAGCAGGCGCCCATCCGACCGCAGCCGGTGCGCATCGGCCTGATCGAGCGCGACGTGGACTTCGACACCGCGGATTTTGCCGATTACCTCGGTCCCTGCTCGGCGCCGCGCACGTGCGTCTACGCACGCGATGCCGATAAGCCGGATAACCATGGCACCACCGTCGCCGGCATCCTCGCCGCGCGCTGGGACGACGGCGGCAATACCGGTTTTCTGAGGGGGCTGGACAAGACCAGCGGTGGTTTCGAGGTCATCGTCGAACGCAATTCGGACGCGGGTATCACCGCCAACATCGCCGCCTCGGTCAACCTCGTGGAAGACGGCGTGCGAGTACTCAACTGGAGTTGGGGCATTCACCGGGTCGGCGCCAAGGATGTCAAAGGTGACGACGTGGATTCGCTGCTGCGCTCGGGGATCGCCATGGGAGGCTACGAGGAACTGTTCGAAGAATTTTTCCTGTGGCTACGCAAGGCTCATCCCGACGTGGTGGTGGTGAACTCCGCCGGCAACGGGTCTTCGTTCTCGGGCACGGACGAATACCGCCTGCCCTCCTCCTTCATCACTGAGCAACTGCTGGTCGTTGGCGGCCACCAGCGCAGCGAACGCACCGGAGTCGCCGTCCAAGACCCGGCCTATGCGGTCAAGCGCGACTCCTCCAACATCGACATGCGTGTCGATATCACAGCCGCCGCCTGCGCCCACGCCTCGACGCCCCAGGCCGGCCAGGAAGGCGCGGTGCATTGCGGCACCTCCTATGCCACCCCCATGGTGGCGGGATTGCTGGCGGCGATGCTGTCCATCAATCCGCAACTGCAACCCGAACAGTTGCGCATGCTGCTGCGCCGCAGCGCCATGACCATTGGCGATAATCACGACTTCGAGGCCATGGACGGCGAGGATCTCACCGCGCCCATCCTGCCATCGGAGCGCCGTTATCAGCTCAACGACAAGGACGTGGGCCGCTCGGCGCGGCTGGACATGCAAAAGGCATTGGACCTGGCCGCCCAGAGTCGCGAGCGGGTGCGCTGAGTCCGGCCAGGTTGGCGATGGGAGAATGATTGGATAGGCGCCATCGCGGCAGGGCGCCTGTCTGGCGACATTCCAGGGTCTATACTGAGTTTGTCCCTTCAGTCAGCTGCGCTCTTGAATACCGACCAGGCCACCAGGCAGAACACTTGAAATATTCCATATTCGCCGTTGCGCTGCTCTGCCTACTGCTCGGCACGCCGGTCAGGGCCGAGTCGTACCTGGTCGTCACCGAAGAGTGGGCGCCGTACAACTACCTGGAAAACAATCAACTGACGGGCATGACCACGGAAATCGTCCGGGCCATCATGACGTTGACCGCAGACGACTTCCCCATCGAAGTGCTGCCCAGCATGCGCAGTTCACGGGTCTTGAAGACCCGGCCGAAGACCATCCTGTATTCCATGTTCCGTACCGCCGAACGCGAACCGCTGTACAAGTGGGTCGGGCCCATCGTCGAGGAATCCATTTACCCCTATCAACTGGCCAGTGCACAGCAACCGGTCAATACACTGGAGCAACTGTTGCAGGCGCCCCAGATCACCACACGCAATGCCGGCCTGATTCCCGAAGTGCTGCAATCACGCGGCTTCAGGAATCTGGACAAGAGCGCCACCGGAAGCCTGCAGCTCTACCGCATGCTCCTGGCCGGGCGAACGGAGATCATCGTCGGCGATACCCCGGCGGGCATGGCTTACTACAGCCGTCAGTTGAAAATCCCGCCTGGCCTGTTGCGGCAGGTGCCTGTCGAACTCTATCGATCCTCGCTGTACATCGCCTTCAGCCGCGACTCGGATGACAGCGTCGTCGCCGCCTGGGCCCGCGCCCTGGAGCAACTGCGCCGCTCGGGCGAGCTGGAGCGCATCCAGCGCCGGTACGCCCAGCCCAGGTAGTAACCGCGTACCGTCGAGCCTGCGCATCGGCTCATCGTGCTTCGGCAAGCCTCATGAAACCGGGTCGCGGGACAAGTGATCGACAAGTCGATGCAGTCGCGGACGGCGACGTTTCTCGAATCGGCGGCTCGCCACAGTCAGGCTGAAGACTTCTCGGTGCCTTCGAAAGTCAGGGAAAGGTCCGGGTATCGGGCGCAGATGAAGTCCACGAATGCGCGAACCTTGGGGGGCGCAAGACGCCTGGAGGTATGCAAGACCCAAAGCGCCGGTTCGGCGCCCACCATCGTGCCCCACTGAACCAACTCGCCACGGGCAAGCTGGTTCCAGGCGATGGATTGTGGAATGAGCGCTGCACCGCCACCGGCCACAGCGGCATCCCGGACCATCAAGAAGGAGGAGAATCGCATGTTCGGGTTCGGCTCCAGGACCAACTGCCCGCCATCGAGAACCCACTGGGTGGGCTGGAAGGTCGAGGTCACGATGCCGGGAACCACCCTGACGTCCCCGGGCATGGGCTTGGGTATGCCCGGCGCGGCCACGACCACCAACCGGTCCCTGGCGAAGCAGCGGCCGACCAGATTGCTGTCCGGACTCGGGTTGATCCGGATAGCGACATCGAATTGCTCCTCCACCAGATCCACCTTCCGATCTTCCGCCACGACTTCAATCTCGACCTGCGGGTAGGCCCTACAGAATTGCGCTCCGATGTGTCCCATCGCGAGCTGGGAGAACAGCACGGGGGCCGCGACCCGCAAGCGGCCACGAGGTGTCGAAACGCCTTCCCGAGCTGCCGTCATGGCTTCGGCCACTTCACCCAGTGGCCCCTCGGCCCGAGCCATAAGGCCCTGGCCGGCTTCGGTGAGTTTCAGGCCGCGGGCGCTACGCTCGATCAGCCGCACCCCCAGTTGCTCTTCAAGCTCCGCAATACGCCGCGACAGGGTGGCCTTGGGGATACCGCTCGCGCGGCTGGCCTTCCCCAACCCCTCATGGGTGGCGACCAGAAAGAAATCCAGCAACGCATTCAGGTTCATGGTGTTCCGTTTTTGAAACGAGGTGTCTGGATTCTGCCGTCTTCGTTTTTCAAGTGCAACGGAATACCTTCTGCACATCGAACTTGTTCGAAGCGTCCAGAGCAGCGCCGTCAACGCGGCTCCACTGACCCACTACAGGAGCGTCAAAATGAGCATTCTCGTCATCGGTGCCACGGGCACCATCGGTTCACTCGTCATCCAGGGCCTGGCCAACGCGAACGTCGAGGTCAAGGCCCTCGTGCGCCAAGCGGGCAAACGGGCGTTCCCGGCCGGCGTCACCGAAGTCGTCGCCGACCTCACTGATGTCGCATCGATGCGCACCGCGCTGTCGTCAGTGCGTACGCTGTTCCTGCTCAATGCCGTGACGCCCGATGAGGTCACCCAGGCCCTCATGACACTGAACCTCGCTCGCGAGGCCGGCATCGAGCGCATCGTCTACCTGTCGGTGATTCACGCCGACACGTTCAGCAATGTCCCGCATTTCACCGGCAAATATACGGTCGAGCGCATGATCGAGCGTCTCGACATCCCCGCCACCATCCTGCGACCGGCGTATTTCATGCAGAACGATCGCATGGTCCAACAGACGATCCAGGACTATTCGGTGTACCCGATGCCCATCGGTGCGGCGGGCGTCTGCATGATCGATGCGCGGGATATCGCCGATGTCGCCGTGGCCGAGCTGTTGCGCCGCGACAAGGCCGCTGCCGCGCTGGATAGGCTCACGCTGGAATTGATCGGGCCGCAAGCGCTTACCGGTGCTAGCGTGGCGAAGATCTGGAGCGCCGTGCTGGGTCGCGAAGTCGCTTATGGAGGGGATGACGTGGTCGCTTTCGAAGGGCAACTGGCGTCACACGGGCCCGCCTGGCTGGCCTATGACATGCGCTTGATGATGGAGGGAATCCAGGCAGACGGCATGCGGGCAGCCGAAGGGACGGTGGAACGACTCCAGACCCTTATCGGCCACCCGCTGCGCACCTATGAAGATTTCGTGCGCCAGGCAGTTGCCGGGGTCTGAATGGCGGTGCCAAAGGAGGCGGTTCAGCCTCCTTTGGGCATGATGAGTTGATCGCCTTCTACGCCCGTCAATCCCCCGGCAGCACCCTGTCAATTTAGTTTTTCACGATGACCTGGTCGGCAACCAACACAAAAGTATCGGCCCGACATAAACCGTTCATCGTCGTTACACAGTCATAGTGTCCGAAGGTCATCAGGAATAAACAACAGGCGCTACCCAGGCCTTATCGAGCCGGGTATCGAGTGCATTGTCAATCGCTCAATAAAGCGTATTGGCGACACGCTCCGGCAGGGCCTTGTCGTAAGCATCGCCATCAACCTTGGCAGGACAGATGCGTTTGAACACTTCGCCTGCCGAGGGCAAGGCGCTGCGCTCGACCTGTCGTTCCCTATCCCATAACCCTGCCCTGACCACCGCCCTGCTGCACTGGAAATAGACGCTGGAAACGGTGACTTCCAGAACGGTCCGAGGGCGCTGCCCTTTCACCTCGAACCGGGCCAGCAGCCCGGGCTCGACCGATATCCTGGCCGTACCGTTCACCCGCAAGGTTTCCCCCACGCCCGGCACCAGGAAAAGCAGCGCGACCCGGGGATCCTCGACAATATTTCGCAGCGAATCGATACGGTTGTTGCCGCGCCGGTCGGGCAGATACAGCGTCTTGCTGTCATGGACATGAACGAATCCCGGCGCGTCGCCCCTCGGGGATGCATCCAGCCCGCCGGGCCCCGAGGAAGCGAGGATCACGAAGCAAGCCGCTTCGATGAAGGGCTGGTAGACCGGATGGATATGGTCGACTTCCTTGAGCAGCGAGGGCGTCGCGACGGCGCCATAGAGGCTTTCCAGCGCTTGTGTCGTGGTGATGTAGGCGCTGCTGTCGTTGTCGCGTTCCATGCTTGTCTCCGTTGCAGGTATTTGAAAAATCGTCTTCAGGTGACTGACCAGACCATTGCACAGCGGCTGCCCGGAGCGTATCCGCGTTGGTATTCGGCGCTCAACAGGGCCGCCAGTCGCGGCTGCAGGTCTTGGGTGGCTTGAGCCTGGAAACCCATGCGGGCATAAAACGGGGCATTCCAGGGCACGTCGATGAATGTCGTGAGGGTGACCAGATGCAGCCCGTTGGAGCGGGCATGCTCCTGGGCAACCTCTATCAGACGCCGCCCCACGCCCCGGCCCTGCCAGGGCCGCGCGACGGATATCTCATGGATATGAAGAGCCTCGCCGTAGCGCTCGGCACTGAGAAACCCTTGCGGCGCGCTTTCGTCATCGAGGGCGACCCAGCATGTCGATAGCGCAATGAGCTGGCGATGTCGCTCGACGGACATCGGCGGCGACTGCGCCACCCAGCTCAACTCATCAATGCTTCCGAACGCCAGGGCGGCGGACGCCTCGATGGCGGGCAGGTGTTGTGCGTCGTCCGCAACGGCGACACGAACAGTCACAGGCATAGGTTCCCTCGGTTCTGTGAATGGACCGGCCCGATCAAGAGCCTGGCAGGCCGCGCCCATTCGATGGCGCAGCCTGCGCAAGCATCAGCGCAATGACCCTCGTGGTCAATGCGCCTCCCCCATCAGCCCGGCCACCGCTTTCTCCAGAAAGCCCAGGCAGCGCTCATCCAGCCAGGTGCCTTCGGCGAGGCTGGGCTCCTGTTGCATGGCATCGCGGATCTTCTGGTGGGTGCTCGGATCGTCCCCGGCATAACCCCGGAACAGGGCGAGCCAGCGCGCAGCCAGTGCCCGCCCCTGCTCTCCATCCGGCATGGCGCCGGCGTCCAGAGCATTGCGCAAGTCCATCAGCAACGGCGGCCACCCCTGCATCTGGCGTCCATAGTGCTGGCGCATGAAAGCGAACTCCTCGGCCGAGAGGTAACGGGCGAACACGCAAAGCTTGCTCTCGGCGAAGGCCTCCAGCAGATAAGCCACCACCTGCGGCGACACCCCCAATTGCTGCTGAAACAGAGGCTCCTGGGCGTGCATACTGCTGAGCCTGAGCAGCCAGTCGGGATTGGCGTCGGTGTCACGCTCCAGGGTGCACATCCAGCGTCGGGCAAGCTGCTGGGCGGCTTCGCTGCTGGGCGGGGTACCAGCTTCATGAAGCGCATTGGCCTCGGCGGCCAGTTCCAGCCACTGCGTGCGCAGGGCGCCATCGGCCTGATAGAACGGCAGGTGGTCGAGTTGGTCTTGGGTGAAATAGCGGTCGTACATGAACATCATCTCCAACGTGGTCAGCCAGTCGTCCAGCTCCGGCGCCTCCCCCGCCACGAGCCGCGTCTTGAGCAAGCTCAGCCGATTGCGCAAATGCGTCTGCTGCGCGATCAGGCGGTCGATGGCGCTGATCTGCCGCTCGAGGGTGGGAACGAGCGCGAGGTCCGGATCGTCGATTGCCGCGCCGATCTCTGCCAGCGACATGCCGAGCTCGCGCAGCGCCTGGATCTGGTGCAGGCGAGCGATGTCGTTACGGTTGTAGAGGCGGTAGCCGGCGTCGGTGCGGGTCGAAGGACGCAGCAGTCCGATGCTGTCGTAGTAATGAAAGGTCCGCACGGTCAATCCCGTGCGCCTGGCCAGTTCACCTACTCGAAGCAACATCGTTTCAACTCCTGTTTCCTTAGACGACGCCCATGCTGCGGCCTCACGTTGCGTGAGGGTCAAGCCCCGGGTGGACGACCCTCAGGGCTTGGAACGCATCCGGCCGCGGATCGCCATGTACAGGCAACCCCAGGCAATGAAGCCAATGACCACGCCTTCGACGAGACCCACCAGCAGGTTCAAGGAAAAACTGAACGGCTGCTCAGCCCAGTGGAACGTCGTCGAGCCCGTTCGAAAACCACTGACGCGCAGCCGTCCGGTAAAAATGGCCGGCACCAAGGTCATGACGTTAGTCAGTTCCAGCACCGCAAAGAAGGCGCCCAACAGCGTGAGCAAGGCTCGTGCGGGCAAGCCCAGTTTCTCGATTGGCTCAGGCGCAGCAGCGTCGCCCTTTTCCCGGCGCTGACGGGCTGCCCTTACTGCCTTGCCGCTGCTAGGGGCCGGAGTTGGCCTATAGGGCACCGTCACAACCGGCGCCGCCCCCTCGACGACCTCGGTGGGCAACGCCACGCCCAGGTAGTCGGCCAGCTCCCGCAGCCACACGTCCGTGCGCTGACTGCCCGGTACCACCGGAACGTTGTCGGTGGTCAGGCGATGCGCGGTGCCATCGCGCAGTATCAGCCACAGCTGGGTGCGAGCTCGCCCAGCCTGCGGGAGGCGGCGCAGTTCAAGGGATTTGGCAGCATCGATCCGGAAGGCCGATTGCACACGCTCGCGGCGCCCGAAAAAGTTACGGGTCAGGCGCTTGCCTTCGCCGTGGACCCGCGACAACACCAACGTCTCGTGGACGCCGGTGTACACCACCAGCAGCAGGCCAAGGGCAGGAATCAGCAGCCACAGCAGCACCATCAAAAGAGCGGACAGTGGATGCACCTCAGCCATCGACGAGGCCCCATCCACCATTACGAACACGGCAAACGCCATCGGCAAGATAAAGGCCAACGCCCCTATCACCCATACGACCAAGCTCTGCACCACGTTGCGCGACTGGATGTGCAAGTCACCCTGCGCGGTGCGCTCGAACCGATGTCCTATCAACATGCATGCCTCCTGGTGCGTTGCTTTGCAGACCGTTCGAGGGGCCGGGAGACGATCGGAACGCCTCGGGCCGGGATGGTGTTTCAGGGGGCGGAGAATACCTGATGTCGGGAGGGCTCAGGGGTCGGGTGGGGTTTTCTCCGGCGTGAGCAATTGGTCCTACGGAAATGGATCACGTCGATTGGTTTCCTTGGAGAATTCTCATGATTCCTACGAAGGCGTCGGAATCTCTCACCTTGTTCGTCTTGGGGGCGCAAATCTATAGTTCTTTCCGTCGCCAACCATGGTGATCAGGTTTGGCGACCTGCGTATCGGATAAGCCCTCTAACCAAATGGAGCAATCCCATGCAGAGATACATCCCCATCACCGGCATCGACTGCACCCCAGCCGCCCTGCTCATCGATACCCAGGCACCGCTTGACGTGCTGCACGCAACTGCCGATTACCGTATCCGCACGGTGACCCAGGTATTGGAAAACATCGCGTTTCGCTCCGAGATTGCCAGCGATACGGTGGTGCTTTCAGATTTCGCGCAGCTTTTGGTGATTCCGTTGCGGGATGGGTGTGATTTGCTGGAGGTGATTGGGCGGCGGCTTCAGGAGCAAGTTGAGGCTTGATAGGAAAACGGGCGCTTGGAACGCCCGTTTTTTTGCTGGACAGGTGGCAGTTACCTGGGTTGCGCCCTCAGGTGCACGATTGAAAACCAAAAACCATCGTCGGCGCCATAGCTCTTTGCGACCACTCTCTCGTTCTCGATGAATACGAGAGACGTACCCAGACCGGGGTATCTCAGGTCATTTTGCTCACGTACTATGTCAGGATGAGTAGTTGATCCCCCCCTAGAGTGAAGCATGCCCAACGATTTTTTATCGAAAACGAGGGTGACAGTGTGCGGAGAGTTATTAATGACGCTTGTACGAGCATTTAAAGTATGTTGACTTCAATTGAACTGAAAAACTTTAAGAGCTACGAGAAGGCTAGCCTGCCGCTGTCGGCCATGACTTTTTTGATCGGCGCCAATGCCTCAGGTAAGAGCAATGTGCTTGAAGCAATCCGACTTCTCAACTGGTTGGCCAAGGGGAGCCGTCTTGATGACATCACTCGATCTATTCAAAGTGGGGATGCAGTCGTCCGTGGGCAAGCAAACGACCTGCTGCGCGATCCTCTAGCCAGCTTCAGTCTTGGGGGTCGATTCGAAGGCGTTCCTCAAAGCTGGGGCCATTTTGAAATCTCAATTGGCCTGATAGCCGATCAACTCGTCGTTACGGCAGAAAGCGTGGTGAAGCCGAACGAAGCAGTACCTCTATATCAAATCGACGGGTTGGCTAACCCTCATACTGATGAAATCAGAGTGGCATACAACAATTTCAAGCGAGGAAAGAATAAGCCCCATATCCCTTGCTCAAACCGGCAAGCTATTTTTTATCAACTTGAAACACCTGGTCGGTTCGAGTCGGGCCATCTTGAATCACAGCGTGTGATTCCAATCGTGACAAAAGCTATACGCGAGACTTTGCGCAATGTCGTGTTTCTTGATCCGCGCCCTGCTCTGATGCGTGACTATGCATATGTGAAAGACGATCTCATCAAGGAGGACGGGAGTAATCTTTCTGCTGTTCTCTATCAAATTTCTCAGACTTCGGAGCAGAAGACAAAGCTGCTTGCATTCATCAAGTCATTGCCTGAACAAGACATCACAGATATCGAGTTCATCAAGACTGATCGCAACGATGTAATGGTTCGGTTGGTGGAATCCTTTGGGCAGAAAAGCAGAAAGGTAGATGCCCCCCTGCTCTCTGACGGTACGCTTCGCGTTCTGGCTATCGGTGCAGCTTTGCTGACTGCTCCTGCGGGAGCGCTAGTGGTAATCGAAGAAATCGACAATGGCGTTCACCCCAGCAGGGCGGAAACCCTGGTAAAGCAACTTCAAGCCATCGCAGCAGAGAGGGGGCTGCGAGTTTTACTAACATCACACAATCCGGCGCTCATGGATGCATTGCCTGACAGTGCGTTGGCTGATGTGGTTGCCTGTTATCGCGACCCGGAAGAAGGCGACAGTCGTTTGGTACGTCTAGGTGATCTGGAGCGATATCCAGAATTGGTAGCACAGGGTCCGCTAGGGCAGCTCATGACTCGACGGGTCCTTGATCGGTTCTTAAAAGACACTACCACCGAGGAGCAACGCAAGGCACTGGCGCTGGACTGGTTGGCCGGGCTTCGCCAGAGTACACAAGGAAGGGAGTAATGGCAGCAGTTTGCTTGATCGATACCTCCATCTTCGTAGAGATCCTTAATGTGCCCATGAAAGCCCAGCGACACATAGAAACGCTCCGGCAGTTAGAGCAACGCATACAAGGAGGCGAATCCTTGTTTCTGCCGATGGCTACAATACTCGAAACGGGTAATCACATCGGGCAGAACGGGGACGGCGGCACAAGACGTAGCTGCGCAGAAAGATTCATTCAGCAGGTCGATGCAGCACTAGCTGGGCGTTCCCCGTTCAAGGCCATAAGCTTCTTGCAAGAGGATGAGATGCGCGCTTGGCTGAAGGAGTTTCCACAGCACGCAATGTGTGGCAGCGGGCTCGGTGACCTGTCCATTATTCATGACTGGCAACGTCTTTGTTCACTAAATATGGCGAGACGAGTCTATATCTGGTCTACCGATAACCATCTCAATGCGTACGACCGAGCACCTCAACTGTGAAGCCGGGGGTGAAACTGCACTGAAGCTGGGGACAGGCCACGATTTTGAATTCACCTGCAATAAAGGAAACAGATTTTTTATCAGAAAAACAAATCTGTTTCTTTTTCCAGAATACCGTCCGAGTAGAAGCAGCAAAGCTTGGCGCGAGGTGCAGGTAGCGAAGGATATTGTTCTCAAAAGGCACAGGGGTCGGCGGATGTTTGAGCCCCCCTCCCCCGGCGCCGAGTGATCGAGCGCCAGGGGAGTCGGCGGCAGAGGCGTCAATTGGTACAGCCCGTCCCTATAACCTGGTACTCCATGATGTGCCGATCGCCTCTGGAGTCGTCGTAAGTCATCTGCACCGGCACTACATCGCAGATATTGGGTATCGGCGTCATCGCCACAATGTGCGCGATATCCAGTTTCTGAGCGTATTGATAGGGCTCGACTGTAACTTGCGCAGCCCGAGTATCCTGTTCATCGGCCATGGCGACAGAGCCAAGGCAGGCCAGGAATAAGACGAGTAACCGTTTCATAGCAATCACCTGTAATGAGGGCGTGAGAAGGCCAAAGCACTCAATTTGTGCTCAGTCGTGATAAAGGTTTCGGGTGTAGCCCGGTCGCCGCCAGACGCCGGGCTGACTTGCATCAGAAGGGCTTGGTAGGCAGGTACTTGCCGTCCAGGGTGATCACGGCGCGATGGCCGCCCTCCGGATCTTCGACTTTCTTGATGTCCAGCTTGAAGTTGATGGCACTGATGATGCCGTCGCCGAACTTTTCGTGAACCAGAGCTTTGAGGGTGGTGCCGTATACCGAGATCATCTCGTAGAAACGGTAGATGGTCGGGTCGGACGGTACGCCGTCAAAAAAGCTGCCGCGAATTGGCATCGATTGCAGCAAGGCGATCTGATCGGCATCGAGGTCGAGTTTCCTGCCCACGACATTGGCGGCGCTGGCAGGCAGCGGATGCTGGCCGAGCAAGGCAGCAGTGACGAAGGCTTCGGACAAGCCGGTGCCGTCAACGATCTCGGCGAAGGACAGGTCTTTGCGAGCCTTGGCCAGAATGATGGTTTCAGTCAGCTCCTGGCGAGCGGTGCGGGTGGCTTGAGTCTGGATCATGGCGTATCTCCTGGGTTGGCAACGGTGCAGGTACAGGCTTCAGGCAACGTGCCTGGCTTGTTGGGAAACGGCGTGAACTTCGGGGTTCTCGGCGAGGGACACGAAGATCCCGGTACGGCCATCGAAGGCGTCGATACGCCCGCTCTCGATGTCATAGACCCAACCATGCAGGGTCAGGCGGCCTTCTTCGAGAGCCAGGCGAACGGATGGGTGTGTCTGGATGTTGGCCAACTGCGCGATGACGTTTTCGCGCACCATTGAGGCTACTTTGCTCGGCAGATCCGGGTGTTTGCGGGCTTCGTTGACGACCTTGGCCGAGTCGGCGTAACGGAGCCATCCGGCGACGGCAGGCATGTGATCCAGGCACTTGCAGGTGGCCACGGCGGTCATCGCGCCGCAGTCTGAGTGGCCGCATACCACGATGTCTGCGACCTGAAGTGCGGCGACTGCGTATTCAACGGAGGCCGAAACGCCGCCCGGCTCCGGCCCATACGACGGCACGATATTGCCGGCATTTCGAATGACAAACAGATCGCCTGGCTCGCGCTGGGTGACCAGCTCCGGCACCAAGCGGCTATCAGAACAGGAGATGAACAGCGCTCTCGGGTTCTGCTGAGTGGCCAGGTCCTTGAACAGTTTGGCCCGCTCAGGGAAGGCGTTTTTTTGGAATTTCAGAAAACCGTCGATGATCGCTTTCATGGTTGCTGTCTCAATGTCGCGGGTGTGAAACAAAGACTAAGCAACGCATTACATAAGGTAAAAGTCTCATTTATTATGAGATTGATCAGATTACTTTATGGCCAAATCCATGCTTGCTCGACATGTCCAATATTTCCTCGCGGTGGCGGAACATCTCAGTTTTACGAAGGCCGCGGCTGCGCTGCACGTCTCTCAGCCGGCCCTTTCGCAGCAAGTGAGGCAGTTGGAAGAAAGCCTTGGAGCCCAGTTGTTCGACCGCTCAGGACGCAGCACCCGTCTGACTGACGCGGGGGACGTCTATCTTCTGTATGCGCGCCGTGCTTATCAGCAACTGCGGGAGGCCAAAAGCGCCATCCATGATGTGAGCGACCTCACCCGCGGCTCATTGCGCCTGGCCGTGACGCCGACGTTCACGACCTATCTGGTAGGGCCGGTAATCGAAGCATTTCACTCCCGGTACCCTGGAATCACCCTCAATCTGAGGGAGATTTCCCAGGAGCGCATTGAGGAGCTGCTTTTGGCAGGCGAGTTGGACGCCGGAATCGCGTTCGATGAAATAAATACACCGAGCATTGATGCCATCCCCTTGCTGAACGAAACCCTTGCCTTGGTGGTAAGTCGCAAACACCGCTTGGCCGAGGAGCCGTCCATTGGATTGCAGGACCTGAATGCTGAGTCCCTGATTCTGCTCAGTCCAGAGTTTGCAACCCGCGAACAAATCGACCGCTACTTCCGCACACACGCGATTCACCCTCACGTGCAGATGGAGGCCAATGCCCTCGGCGCCGTGATCGAAATTGTTCGCAGGACCAATCTATCGACTTTATTGCCTGCCAAAATCGCGTTGGCCCATGATGATCTGGTGGCTATCGCACTGGAGCCCGAGCGCTTGCAACGCACCGCCGTCCTGATGCGGCGCAAGGATGCCTTTCAGAGCGCAGCGATGCGAGTTTTCATCGAAGTGGCTAAAGAGGTAGCCGTTCAACTGAACGTGTAATACCTGTGCTCGTCGAGCTTGACGGGGCTGAGCCGAGCCTGTGGCGTGTAATAGCAGGCTTGTGGAAAACGACAGACTGCCCCTTTTTACGGAGCGCTGCCGTGTGCACGAAGATAGGCTCGGATGCCGCGATTGCAGTGGCGGTTTCTGGCTGACTCCAGCCGACGACAGAGGCCGCAAATGCAGCCTCTCGGAGCGTCTGGCAAAACCGCCTTTCGCATAATCACACAACTTGCGACGGCGCCTCGTTAATCGCCGGCAACCTCAGAAATCAACAGTAGCCGACACCTTCAGCATACGCGGCGCCCCTTGGGTCAGATAACCACCATTGGCCGAGGCCCAGTAGTTCTCGTCGGCGACGTTCTCCAGCATCGCGTTGAAGGTCAGCGCGCGGCCATCCATCTTTGTTCGATAGCGTGCGCCCAGGTCGACGCGGGTCCAGGCGGGGATGCTGTATTCGTTGGCGCTGTCTACGAACTGGCCGCCGGTGCGCAGTAGCAGGCCGTTCAGGCTCACCCCGGGCAAGCCGGGCACATCCCAGTCGGCGCCCAGATTGAACTGGAATTTGGGCACTCCCACCGCCTGGTTGCCATCGTCGCGCCCGCCAGCGGTGCCGCGCAGTTCGGCTTTGGTCCAGGTGGCGCCGCTCAGCAGGCGCAGGCCGTCCAGCGGTTCGCCGAACAGGCTCAATTCCACGCCGCGATTGCGCTGCTCGGCATCCACCCGGTAGTAGCCGTCGCCGCCGAGCACGCCTTGCGGCTGCTCGATGCGGAACAGGCTGAGGCTGCCGCCGAAGGTGCCCCAGTCGAGCTTGGCGCCCACCTCGGTCTGCTTGGAGCGATAAGGCGCGAACATCTCGCCGTTGTTGAGTGCGGCGGCAGGCGCAGTCGGGCCCTGTTGCAGAGACTCGACGCGGTTGGCATAGAGCGACAGGTACTCGGTGGGTTTGATCACCAGGCCATAGGCCGGCGTGGTGATACTTTCCTGATAGTTGGAGGTGCGGGCACCGCTGGCCGCGTTCCAGGCATCGGCGCCGATGGACTGGCGGCGTACGCCCAGGGTCAGCAGCACGCGGTCGTCGAGCAAGCCCAGGGTGTCGGACACCGCCAGGCTACGGTTCTGCACCTTGGCGGTGGTGTCCGGGTCGTGGATATCGCCGGAGACGCTGGTGGCCGGCGGCTCGGCCACGGGCTGGCCCTCATACAGGTTGCCGAAGCCACGACTGCCCGCCGCGGTGGACTCGAACGCGTTGCGTTTCTCTTGCCAGATGCCATTGGCGGCCAGGTTGATGCGGTGGCTGACCGGCCCGGTGGCGAGTTCGCCGCGCAGCCCGGTGACAGCGCTGAGGGTTTCCTGGTCCAGCGGCGAATAGAGGCGGCCGATACGGGCGTCGCCATTCGCGCCATAGACGTAGTTGGAGGCGTAGACACCGTTCTCCCGCGTGTATTTGCCGCCAGCGCTCAGGTAGGCCGTCCAACTGGGCGAGAGGTCATACTCGGCGCTGAACATGCCATAGGTGTCTTCGAGCTGCGACCAGCTCCAGGGTTGCGCGTAGTTGTGGTCGGAGTCCGGTGCCGACGGCGTCTTGCCATTGAGCCGGCTGGTCGGCCCCGTCGTGGTCAGGTAGACCACCGAGCGCCCTTCGTTGACCCGCTGCTTCTGGTAACCGAAGTCCGCAGACAGGCGCAGACGGTCACCGCGGTAGTCCAGACCGAGGGTGGCCAGGCTGAAGCGCGAGTGTTCATCGTCAACCGCAGTCTCGCCCTCGCGCTGGGCCAGGTTCACCCGCACGCCGAAGCGGTTGTCCTCGCCGAAGCGCTGGCCCAGGTCGAGGTGGCCGCCTACCCGGCTGTTGCTGGCATAGTCCAGGGTGGCGCTGCGCGTGGGGGTGTCCTGGGCACGCTTGGAGACCACGTTGATCGCCCCGCCGACACCGCTGCCCGACGGCGATACGCCATTGACGAAGGCGTTGGCCCCCTTGAATACCTCGACCCGCTCGACCGACTCGGTGGAGATGATCTGGCGCGGCAGAATGCCGTACAGGCCGTTGAAGGCAATGTCGTCGCTGAACAGCTGGAACCCGCGCAGGACGAACACCTGGGAGAAGTTGCCGAAACCGAACGACTGACGCACGCCCGGATCGCTGGCCAGCACATCGGCCAGGGTCTGCGCCTGGCGCTTCTCGATCAACTCGGAGGTGTAGCTGGAGAAAGCGAAGGGCACATCTTGCATGTCCTGGTTGCCCAGCACACCGATGCGCGCACCCCGCGCCGCCTCCCCGCCGGCGTACTCGGCCGGCAGGTCGACACGGCCTTCGGTGATTCCATTGATGGTGGTCGAACCCAGCTCCAACACGCCCTGCTCGGGCAGCGGCACCAGCGTGATGGTGCCGTCGCCGCCGGCCTGGAAGGTCAGGCCGCTGCCCTCCAGCAACCGCTGCAGACCGTCGACCACCGAATAATCGCCCTTGAGTGCCGGCACCATGCCGCAGCCACGGGTCAGGCCGGCGTCATAGAGCAGCCGTACATTGGCCTGCTCGGCGAAGTCGGTGAGCGCCGAGTCGAGGCGCTGGGCCGGCACGTCGAGCTCGACGGCCTGCGCCTGTGCGGCAGTAATGGCCAGGGGGAGAACGGCTAGCGCCGCGAGGAAGGAAGTCGACCGCATGCTGATGTCCTTGGCTATCAATACGAAGAAGTCGCATTTGCAGGAACGGAAGACGAAGGCGGCGATGATTTCTGAACCATCGCCGCCCAAATATTTTCTTTTTTCTTGAAGGTACAGGCGCGGCGCGGGTCTCAGCGACGTGACGCGACCAGGATCAACCCCGGCAGGCGCACCAGGCGCACAGGCAAGGTGGTTTCCACAGCGCTCAACACCGCCTGCGGATCGTCAAGGGCGAACACGCCGGTCACCTGTAGGCGGCGAGCGGCGTCATCGACAAACAGCACCCGCGCAGACTGGCTGCGCTCGAGTTCGGCGAACACTTGCTCCAGGGGCCGGTCGCGGAACACCAGTTTGCCGCGCTGCCAGCCCAGGCGCTGGCGCGCATCCAGTGCTTGCGGCGCCTGCAGCGCCCCGCCGCGCCATTGCACCTGCTGCCCGCCGACCACGGGCAGCGGCTCGCCGCCCGCGCTGGAGGCCAGCACTCGGCCCTCGCTGACTGCGAGGTCGACACCGCCCTCCTCCAGACGCACATCGAAGCGCGTGCCGGTGACGCGGATGCGCGCCTCGCCGGCACTGACCATGAACGGCCGGGCCGGGTCATGGGCGACCTGGAAATCCGCCTCGCCACGGTACAGCCTGACCTCGCGACGACCGTCGACAAACTGCCAGTCCAGCGCCGAATCGCCGTTGAGGGTCAACAGCGAACCATCGGCCAGACGCACCTCGCGCACCTCGCCCGGCTGGGTGCTGATGTCGGCATACAGGCCAATCCAGGTGCCGCGCGGCAGCCACAGGGCGAGCAACAGCATCGCGGCGCAGGCCAGCGGAGCCGCCCACAGTCGACGACGACGCAGCACGCGCACCTGAGGCTGCTCGGCCGGACGTTCTATCTGGCCGAGCAACGACCACAGCCCTTCCACCTCACGCAACGCCTGCTCGTGCTCGGGCGCCGCCTGGCGCCAGGCCTGCGCGGCAGCGCGATCGGCAGCGGTGGCGCGGCCGGAGTGCAGCAGCACCTGCCACTGTCGGGCCTGGTCGATAAGCGAAGGATGATTCACGGCTGCGGGTCCATCTGCTGCTGGCAGTGTTCGAGGGCCTTCAGGATATAGCGTCCGGCCATACTTTCCGAGACACCCAGGCGCTCGCCGATCTCACGCTGGGTCAGCCCGTCCAGGCGATTCCACAACAACGCCTGGCGCAGGTGCGGGGGCAAACCCTCGACCACGCGCTGCAATCGCTCCAGGCGCTGGGCGTCGCTTGCCGCTCGCTCCGGACCCGGCTGGGCACTGACCAATTCGATGGATATCTGCTCCTCGACCGGGCGGGATTTTTGCTGGCGGCGGTAGTCGATGATCAGGTTGCGCGCGATGCGGTAGAGAAACGCGCGAAGATTGCCGATTTCCGTCCCGGACTCGCGCCGACGAAAGCGCAACCAGGTTTCCTGGCGCAGGTCGGCCGCCAGCTCTTCACACTTCACCTGACGTGTGAGAAAGCGCAGCAGTTCGTTCGAATGGCTCTCGAACTGGCCGTCGGCGGAATGAGGATCGGATGGCCAGGACACGCATGCGACTCTAGCAAGGAAGAATCGCGAGAGTATATCAAATGATAATGACTTTCAATTAGTCAGAACTTGCGGCATCCGTCCCCTTGATGGGTGTAAAAACGGGGCGACCCAAGGTCGGATGGGGAGCAAGCCCTGAGGGCAGCCACTCGGTCAAAGTCTGGTCAGAAAGGGCGAGCAGTGCACGATCTGATCCAGCAGACCTGCGTCGATTAGACGGTGATATGCCAATTGGCCGTCAGGTACCGCTATCAGGTTGTAAGCATGTCCAAGAGCTCTTTCAATGTTTCAATGGAGCGCTCCGCTGGTGCTATGTTCGCGGGCCACGGATGGAATCCACTCAACCAGACGGCAAGCATTCCGGCGGCTGCGGCACCCAGGTAATCATTCTGCGGGTGATCCCCCACAAACCAGCAATGCTCGGGACGGGCCCCCAATGCCTTCGCTCCCTGATGGAATATTTCAGGCGCCGGTTTCGAAACACCCCACGTTTCAGAGCAAATCATCGTCTCAATGGCATCCCCGAAGGGCAGTGCCTTCAGGGTCTGCCGTCGCGAATGCTCGGCGCCATTGGAGATGACACCGATGGCAATTCCCTTGCGACGAAGCGCTTGAATCATCGCGCCAGCGCCTGGCATTTCAACCGCAGCGCTCGGAAAGTGATTGATCCAATGGGTGATCAATCGCTTGGGATCGATTGGCCCGCGCCACTTCAACTCCTGAGCCAACGTGTACCCAACCGCCTCACGGATGGAAGAGTATTCAGACTCCGGTCGCAGATACCCACCGTTATCGGTGCGTGCGATCAGATGGGAGATCCGACGGGGGTCCACTCCCGAGATTTCACCCTTGAACTCATCCAGAAATCGCTCAACGTAGCGGTCAATGCTGAGCGCACGATGGGTCAACGTGTTGTCCAGATCGAACAGAATAGCTTTCGGTGCCAAGCTCCCTCCTAGCGATCAAGATGCTGATGAAAAATTCTCACGCCATCATCAAATCCAGATTCTCCACCGCCGCGCCAGCGGCCCCCTTCCCGAGATTGTCGAATACCGCCGCCAACAGAACCTGTCCCGTCTCGTCATTTTCACACACCACTAAACGCAAACCGTCAGTCCCGTTGAGGGCCTGGGGATCAAGGTATGTCAGCTCCTTAGCCTCTTGCATCGACATGACCTGTACAGAGGGGGCGTCGGCGTAGTGCTGCATCAGGCAGGCATGCAACCGCATCGCATCCACGCCTGGCGCCAGCAAGCGAAGTTGCAACGGGATGGTCAGCACGATGCCCTGGCGAAAAACCCCGTAGGCCGGTACGAACATCGGCCGCTCCGTCAAACCGCTGTGCTGCTGTATTTCCGGAATATGTTTGTGCGCCAACCCCAGACCGTAGACCTGGAACGCGGGAGCCTGCGATGCGCCCTCACCCTCATACTCTTGTACGCCGACGCGCCCTTTTCCGGAATAGCCCGACACGGCGTGAATGCTCATCGGGTAGTCCGTGGGCAGCAGCCCAGCCTCCAGCAATGGACGCAGCAGCCCTATCGCTCCCGTGGGATAGCAACCGGGGTTGCTGACCCGCCGCGCCGTGGCGATTCGTCTGGCCTGCTGCGCGTTCATCTGCGCGAAACCGTAGACCCAGTCTGGATGGGTACGGTGCGCGGAGCTTGCGTCGATCACCCGTACAGCGGGGTTTCTGATGCTCGCTACCGCGTCGCGTGCAGCCGGGTCGGGCAAGCAAAGAATGGCGATGTCGCAGTCGTTGATGATTTCAGCGCGGCGTTGCGGATCCTTGCGATGTTCGGAGCTGAGCGTGACAAGCCGCAGATCGGTCCGCCTGCTTAAACGCTGATGGATTTGCAACCCGGTGGTGCCTTGGTCGCCGTCGATGAACAGGTGAGGAATCGCCATGGAAAGCTCCCGGACACAGGAAATCAGGAGACTCCATCTTCAGGGAACGGCTAAGATTGGAAAAGTTGAATTTCCAAACGATTGAATTCAGTTTTCCTGAATATGGAATGACCCATGCGTGAAATCAGCCTGGACCGCCTGCGCACCTTGGTAGCCATTGTCGACCTGGGCTCGTTTGCCGAGGCCGCTCGTGCCTTGCACCTTGCGCCCCCCACCGTCAGCTTACATATCACCGATCTGGAGTCGCGGGTTGGTGGTCAGCTGTTGTCACGTACCCGTGGACGCATTCAGCCTACGACGATTGGCGAAACACTGGTGAACCGCGCGCGGCGCCTGTTGGCGGATGCGGAACAGGCGCTTGAGGACGTCGAGCGTCAGGTACAGGGCTTGGCCGGTCGTGTGCGGCTGGGGGCCTCCACAGGGGCCATCGCCCAGTTGCTGCCGCAAGCGTTGGAGACGTTAGACCAACGCCATCCCGCTATCGATGTGCAGGTCGCCGTGCTTACCTCCCAGGAGACGTTGAAGAAGCTTGCCGAGGGCTCGTTGGAAATCGGCCTGGTCGCGCTGCCACAGCCCCCGGTGAAGGGGTTGCGGATCGAGCCATGGCGACGCGACCCGGTCATGGCCTTCTTGCCGGCTCGCTGGGACTGCCCGGACATCGTGACACCCGGTTGGCTGGCCGCCCAACCCTTGATTCTGAACGACAGCACCACACGGCTTTCGCGCTTGACGTCGGAATGGTTCGCCAATGATGAACGCCAGCCTACGCCGCGAATTCAACTGAACTACAACGATGCGATAAAAAGCCTGGTGGCTGCCGGCTATGGCGCAACGTTACTGCCCCATGAAGCCTCCACGCCATTGCCCGATACACGAATCGTCATGAGGCCATTGCAGCCCTTGTTGTGGCGTGAACTGGGGATTGCCCACCGGGGTGGCGAGGTCGAGCGGTCTACGCAACATGTGTTGGATGTGTTGAGGGGGTTGAGTGCTGGGTAGGTGCAATGACCAAGGCCAGCGATCGACCTAAAGCTGCCCTATATGGAGGTCTTCCACGCGCATAGCGCCTTGGACCGCTCAGGAAGCGGCCCAAGGCAAGGAATGACCAGGTTGGCGTTCACACCCAGAGGTCAGTCGCTCCGATCAATTGGAAGACTTCATCTCCCGCAGGCTCGGCGAAGATGATGTCCAGGTTACGGTACCCGGAGTGGTCCCCTGCCAGGCTCAACTCGAATCGAGCTCCATTGGCGTCGGCTTCGTAGCTCTTCAAGTAGGTCAGGTTCTTGGCTTCATTGACAACCACGTCCAACGTGCCGTTGTAGCCATTTCCCAGCCGGGTAAAGCCCAGGGCGGACAAATCGATGGTGTCTTCACCCACCGTATAGTCAAGCAGCCGATCCGTGTGGTTTTCGGTGGCGGTACGGTAGCTGTCGCTCAGCGCGTCGAAGCGGAACACATCGTTGTTACCGCCACCTGCCAGCAGGTCCCGGCCCTCTGCGCCTACCAGCACATCATTCCCCAGTGCGCCATAGAGGCGGTCATCCCCCGCGAACCCTTCGATGATTTCGCCTCGGGCGTTGCCCTGTAGACGATCGGCCTCTTCGGTGCCCGTCAACCTGGCTTGCTGGAACAGGATGTTGGTTTCATTCAGCGTTTGGCTCAAGTCACCATCGAAGACCAATTCGAAGCGTTCCCCCTCCGCGTTGGCATCGAAACTCTTGAGGTAGGTCCGCGTTCCGCTTTCATTGACTCGTATCGCCAGCGTTCCGTCATGTCCATTGCCCAGCCCGAGGAAGCCCAGGGATGAGAGATCGATCGTATCGGTGTTGGGGTCGAAGTCGGTGATTCGGTCGCTATGGGCCGTGGTTACGGTTCGGTAGCTGTCTGCGACTGACTCGTAACGGAACGTATCGGCCCCGACGCCGCCCGTCAGCAGGTCGCGACCTTGCTGGCCATCGAGCAGATCGTTACCGGCCCCGCCAACGATGGCATCGTCGAACGAGTCGGTACCCAGCAAGAAGTCATCATTCTGGCTACCGTCAAGGTGGTAATAGCCGTCGTCGGGATTGCCGAAGCTGTGATCCAGGCTACCGTCGGGGTTCAACTGAACCAGGGCGGCCAGATAACCGTCCGCCTTCGTCCCCTGGCTTCCCCCAATCAACACCCTGCCGTCGGCCAGCACCACCATGTCGGCGACTGCGAAAGGCGCACTTTGCGAGCCCCAGCTCACCTGCCCCTGATCACCGAACCCGGTGTCGAGCGAGCCATCTGCGTTGAGCCGCGTGACCGTCGCCACGCCGCCCGAGGCGCCCGCCAGCAGGATTTTGCCGTCCTCCTGGATAACGAGGGCGTTTGCATGAACATCCAGGGCCAGGCTGCCGCCGTTGGCAAAGCTGCTATCCAGGGTACCGTCCTGGTTAAGGCGGGTCAGGGTGTCCTGCCCCGTGACCAGTACTTTTCCGTCTTCCTGCAGGGAAACGTCGATCGTACCGCGGGGTTGAATGCCGACGGATGCTGGCAGGTGCAGGACCCCGCCCTCTGCGAAAGACGAGACCAGGGCCCCCGTCGCGTCGAAGCGGGCGATATAGATTTCCCCAGTGGGATACGCAGCGCTCGCGAAAAAGCTGCCGTCGCGCTGCACGGAGAACGACGCTTGCTGGCCTAGAGATTCATTCCAGTAGAACGGCACGGTCGCGGTTCCGCCGTTGCCGAAACTCGTATCGAGGCGGCCGTCAGCCAAGGTACGACTTACGCCCGACACCCAGGCATCGCCGACTTTCACGTACTGAGCCACCAGGTAGCCCCCGCCCGGCTGCACCGCGGCATTACCGCCGTCCTCGATATCGAGCGACACAGGCAGGAGGGATTTGCCGTCTGCACTGTAGCTGCGGTCCAGGCTACCGTCGGCATTGAACCGGACCAGGCTGCCGGTGAAGCCCGAATCCTCTTCGCCTCCCAGGCCCAGGCGGCTGTAGGCGCCAAGCCAGATGGCACCGTCCGGATCGACCGTGATGCCGCCAATCTTGTCCGAGCCCCATAAGGCCGTGGCTACCATGCCCGTGTTTCCCACAGCCGCAGCGGTGGGCGAAGTGCTATGACTCATGTCCATGCCTCCCGTAGCAATTTGTCGCCCAAAACAATAGACACGGCTCGGTCTGGTTGCCAGTTATGCAGCGAAGAGAGGTTCTGAGGTGGCGTTCTAGTTTGTTATCAGTGCAACTTCTACGGACGATATCCGCTGCAAGCGTAACTGGCATATTTTTCCAAACCCGGCCCTCGCGCCGGGTTTACTGTTTTCGTTTGGCAGCCGACAGTTTTCTGGATCTAAACCTGGGGACCAGCGGAGGTTTGGTCGCGGGTTTTCCAAAGCGACAGCAGCACACCGCCCAACAGCAAAGCCACCGTTACCCCCAGAGAAAGGACTGCCGGAATCTTGCCGATGATGCCGACCATGAAGATCTTGCCGCCGATGAACACCAGCACCAGCGCCAAGGCGTACTTGAGGTAGGCGAAGCGGTGGATCATCGCCGCCAGAGCGAAATACAGCGCACGTAGGCCGAGGATGGCGAAAATGTTCGAGGTGTAGACGATGAAGGGGTCCTGGGTGATGGCAAAGATCGCCGGCACGCTGTCCACAGCGAATACCAGGTCGGCGCACTCGATCAGCACCAAGGCCAGGAACAACGGCGTCGCCCAGACCACGGACTTGCCATTGGCATCCATCTGGCGGACGAAGAAGCGCTCTTCATGCAAGCGATCGGTGACCCGCATGTGTTTGCGCAGGAACTTCACCAGCAAGTTATCGCTAAGGTTCGGGTGGGCATCGATCTTGCTGAACAGCATCTTTACCCCGGTCAACAGCAGGAAGATGCCGAATACATAGAGAATCCAACTGAACTCGGCGATCAGCGCTGCACCTAGGCCAATCATGATAGCGCGCAGCACTATGACACCGAGAATGCCCCAGAACAGCACCTCGTGCTGATACTTACGCGGAATTGAGAGAAAGCTGAAGATCATCGCCATGAGGAAAACGTTGTCCATCGACAACGATTTTTCGATAAGAAAGCCGGTGTAGAAATCCATCCCGGCATCACCGCCCTTGACCTGCCAGACCCAGAGGCCGAACAGCAAGCCAGCCGTGACATAGCCGGCAGACAGTAACAGGCTTTCACGAACGCCGATTTCTCGATGCTCACGGTGCAGCACCCCGAGGTCAAAGATCAACAGGCTCAAGACGATGCTGACAAAAACGAGCCACAACCAGCTGGCGGTGCCGAGAAACTCGGCAAGAAAGAACGCTTCCAGGGCAGTCATGAGCCCCCTCCTCTGATGTCGAAGTTGTACAAACTGCAACTCCGACATGGCAGCGATTCGCTGTCAGAGGGGCCCGGCGTTGTGAGAAAAAATTTAGAGAGGCGCGTGCGGTTTCTCAATCACTCAAGGGTTGCAAGTTATTTCAATGGAAGGCCGCACCTGAGGTCGGAATGACATTGACAGAAATTGCACAGCCTGGCTCTCTGGAGAAGTAAAAGACTGCCATCATCGTCGGAACATACAGGTCAGCCTCTATGCGCAGATCAAGACTCACTCACCACCTCCCCAACCTGTAAGCACACCTCAACTGAGCGTATTCATCGCTACCCAACGCTTACTGGTCATCCCCCTCCGCCGAATCCCCAGCCTCACCCGATGGTGCTCCATAAGACTCGCCGATCTCCACCCGATCCGCCCTCACCCAACCGGTAAAGTCATCGCCGCTCTTGGCGATGAAGTTCACTTCCAGCCATGACTCGTCTTCAAGGCTGGAGTAGAGGGTGAGGGAGTCGCCGGGTATGACGAAGATTTTCTTGTTGGCGCAGGCCTCGTCCGGGGCTTCGTGGAGATGCAGGCGGCCGCTGCCAATGACCTTGCCTTGTAGCGGCGGATGAAATTCCGGCACCGTCCCCGATAGCTTTTCCGCCAGGGCTGAACAGTCGACGGCTGCCTGGGTCAGGCCACTGAAAAGACACAGGCAAAACAGGCTTGAACGCAAATGCATGTTGAGAAATTCCGTTGGGGTTACAGCGGGATCGGGCCCTGCCTGCATGATTGTGTGGACGAGTCCGTGCCTATTGCACAACCCCGTTATAAACCGTCACCTCACCGTCCTCCTTCTTCACCAGCAACTTATTCCCCTGCGCCTCAACCTCCACCCGTTCCGAGCAACCCTTGACCTCTTGCTTGCCATCGACCCGCTCGGCCTCGGTGTCGAAGCTCAAGACATAGGTGGACGCCGGGCAGGCATTGCCGCCCTCGCCGGTGGACACGACCACCACGTACCGGCTCGGGCCAAATGTGAAGGCCCTTTCGATGGTCACATAGCCGGTGTATTCGGCCTGTTCGACGACCGATTCCATGACGTTGATCACACCGGCACGGGATCGGTAGTTCAGCGCGGTTCCCGTGCCCTGGGGCTGGGTCGTGAAGGGGCCTGCACGCTCCGTATTGATGGGCAGCGCCTGGTAGGCTACGCCGGGCGGTGCCGACGGTGCGGCTTTTTGGGTGGTGGTGGTTTTTGCCACGGGGCTTTGTTGCGGCTGGGGCAGATCGCACAGGCCGTTCTTGCAGATCAAGTCACCTTGGCAGTCGATGTCTTGCGTGCATTGGTTGGTTTCTTCGAAGGTGCTTTCTTCGGCGTTGGCAAAGCCGGCAACAGCCAGCGCCAGGAAGGTACAGGCGAACAGACGCTTCATCGGTGAAGTCCTTTTCTGGATGGTGGCGTGATGATAACGGTGGCGCGGGATATTGTCCCGGTGATCGCCTTCGATTTGCCATGCGGGGTGGTCTGGGTTGGGTTTGACGGCTAGCCTTGCGGATGCCCTTGTACGCAAGTCGAGGAAAGACATGACGGATCGCGAGCGACTTCATCGCGATGGCTACGCGCTGCTTCGTCGGGCGATCCCGGCCGGGTGGCTGGAGGCGCTGCGCAAGGCTTTCGATTCCGGCGTGAGGCCGGCGGATCAATGGCCGGTACCGCGTGGCACGGGCTGGCGTTATTCGATGCTGGATGACAATGAGACGGTGCAGGCAGTGTGTCGTTTGCCCCAGGTGCTGGCGGTAGCAGGCGAGTTGATCGCCGAGCGGTTCTTTCTGTCCCAGGTGGAAGGACGCGAACCTCTTGCCGGTGGCGGCCATCAGCCGTTGCATCGGGACCTGTCAGCCAAACGGCCCGGCGACGTTGCGATTGCCCTGGCTTTCTTCGATGACTATGGCCCCGGCAACGGTGCGACCCGTCTCGTTCCCGGCAGCCATCGCCCCGGGCCGGGGGAACCGGCCTTCGACTTCGCCGATGAGTCACGCTCCGTGCAGCTGGCGGGCTGCGCCGGTGACATCCTGGTGCTCGATGTCGACCTGGTGCATGCCGGCAGCCTGAATTCCATGGGCACGCGCCGGCGCTCCATTCTGATCAGCTATTTTGCCGAGACGTTGTACGCCTCGCACCTGGAGACCGTGGGGCTGCGCAACGTGCGCATGGACACTGGCGAGCGGTTCGAGCCTTCGGATTTTTCCTTGCAGAACCCGGGATTCAGCAACCCCGGTACCTTGGTGTAGGATCAGCGCCATTGAAAAAGCGGTGCACCTGCCCCGGCGCATCCGCTCCCGCCCTCCTGCAGGCGCTTGCCCTATGAATCCAATCGATCCGCTGTCGTTTCAACGTATCACCACGGCCCATGGCACGTTCGAGGGCGCGACGTATTTCGATGCCGAGGAAAGCCTCGTCCATGATGTGTTTCCAGACCGCATCGTTTTGCAGACCAACTACCTGGACCACACCAGCTATGCCGTCCATCTTGCCGAAGGTGAGGTTCGCGTGCACAAGACGCGGCTGGATAACTACCAGCGCGGGCACAAGGCCCAGGTGATCGACGATGAGATGGACGAAGAGGACTGGCAGGAGCTGGACAGCCTCTGGCAGCGCTTGAGCCGCGACCTGGACACCCAGGCGCAAGGCCCCGGGCTCGATGTGGCCGATACGCTGGCCGACCTGTTCCATTGCCTGTTCGACGAGGTCCACGCCCAAGCGCTCGTCGAGAACCTGCCGGCGCCTACCGCGCAGTGGGACTGGGCGTGGACGCAGGTGGCCTCAGCACTCACCGCGGCCAACCAGTTGGCCGAGTTCGAATGGAAAGCGTGGTCGTCCTGCGGGATCCATGCGGTCAATGCCCTGGCCCCGCTACGGCAGTCGGGTATCGAAATCCCCGCGCCTGAGCGTGACACCGTCGATGCCGTCAACCGTGCCAGCGATTGGGAGCGGGCGGTGCTGCAATATTTCAATGCCCGGCTCGACGCCCACGATCTGAAGTTGCTGGCCCTCGGCACGCATTTCGATGAATACCAGGCCTTCGCCTGCCTGCCCATGAATGGCCTGGGCCTGGTCGATGCCTTGGAAATCATGGGGCGGCTGGGCATCGTCCATCGATATTGAGCGTCTGCATGCCGCAATGCGTGAGGGCTCGGGGAGCCCTCGACCCAAGCGCAGCGCAGCTATCCGTTTTCCTTATAGTCGCTATCGATAGCATGCAGTTCTCGTCCCCCTCCACTCTCTCTAATCTGCCCACCAACGCGATCGATGACGACCGCCGCAGATCGAACCACACCCCTTATGGAGAGAGAAACGATGAACACCTTCAACCGCACCCTGGCCATTGCCACCCTCGCACTCGCCACCCTCAGCGCCCATGCCGCGACGCCTGCCCAGGCCGGTACGACCGTGTCCGCCGTCGGCAGCGTCGTCCAGTCCGCCAGCTACATCACCACCCGGGATGGCGTGCAGCTCTACTACAAGGACTGGGGCCCTCGCAACGGCCAGGTAGTGACCTTCAGCCACGGCTGGCCGCTGGACTCCGACAGCTGGGAAGCGCAGATGATGTTCCTCGCCTCGAAGGGCTATCGGGTCATCGCCCACGACCGCCGCGGCCATGGCCGTTCCAGCCAGCCCTGGGAAGGCAACGACATGGATCACTACGCCGACGACCTGGCAGCGGTGATCGAAGCGCTGGACCTGAAGGATGTCACCCTGGTGGGCTTCTCCACCGGCGGTGGTGAAGTGGCGCGCTACATCGGTCGCCACGGCACCGCGCGAGTGAAGAAAGCCGTACTGGTCTCGTCCGTGCCACCGCTGATGCTCAAGACCGACACCAACCCCGGCGGCCTGCCGATCACCGTGTTCGACGGCCTGCGCAAGGCGTCCCTGGAAAATCGCTCGCAGCTCTACCTGGACATCGCTTCGGGCCCGTTCTACGGCTACAACCGCAAGGGCGCCAAGCCATCTCAAGGTCTGATCCAGACTTTCTGGGCGCAGGGCATGATGGGCGGCAGCAAGAACACCTATGACTCGATCGCGGCCTTCTCGGCCACGGATTTTCGCGCCGACCTGAAGAAGTTCGACGTGCCGACGCTGGTGATCCATGGCGACGACGACCAGATCGTGCCCATCGATGCCGCCGGCCGGGCTTCGGCCGCACTGATCAAAGGTGCCCGGTTGATCGTCTATGCAGGTGCGCCCCATGGTTTGACCGAGACCCACAAGGATCGCCTCAACCAGGATCTGCTGAAGTTCCTCCAGGAATAAACCCTGTAGGCGCGAGCCGGCTCGCGCCCACCTGCCCCTCGCAAAAGCCCTTCCCTGGAAGGGCTTTTGCGTTACCCAGACCCTCGCCGGAAGCGCCCGGAGCAACGCTCATCGATTGCTGTGAACCTCGCCGCCGTCCGGCCCTCGGATACTGAGGACGTACCACGGATGATCCCCATGGCAATCGAAGACACGTTGTTGCGCCAACGCAAGGTACTGGCCGAGTTCGGCGAGCTGGCCCTGGCCTCGGATGACCTGGAGCACATCCTTGACCAGGCGTGCCGCCTGGTGAGCGAGGCGCTCGACACGCACCTGGCCAAGTTCATGTGGCTGGAGGAAGACGGCGTGACGTTCCTGGTGCGCAACGGCGTGGGCTGGACACCGGATGTCGTCGGCCAGGTGCGCGTACAGGCGTTGCCGGGGACACCGGAGCGCTATTCGCTGCAGACCAGCAGCCCGGTCATCTCCACGGACATCGCCACCGAAACCCGGTTTCGCTACCACGACTTCCAGATACGCAACGGGGTCCGGGCCTTCGTCAACGTGCTGGTGTACGACGCCGGGCAGAAGCACCCGTTCGGCATCTTCGAAGTCGACAGCCGCAGCCCCCGCCTGTTCAGCGAAAGCGATATCGACTTTCTGCGCGGATACGGCAACCTGCTCGGCGCGGCACAGCGGCGGGTCAACGCATTGCAGGCCATGCGCCGCTCTGAAGAAAAACTGCGCGAAAGCGAGCGACACTATCGAATCGCCGCCGAGCTCAATCCCCTGTGGCCCTGGACCGCCGACAGCCTCGGCGCGGTGCTGACCCTGGATCAGCGCTGGTACGAGTACACCGGGCGCTCGCCGACACAAACCCTGGGCCGCCAGTGGCTGAACGCCGCCCACCCCGATGATCGAATCGCCTTTGCCCGGCTCTGGACGCTGTCACTTACCACCTTGCAACCCTTCGACACCCAGCTGCGTTTGCGCAAGAGCAACGGCGAATACCGCTGGTTCAGGATCCGGGCGCTCTGCAGCCTGGGCCCTGCCGGAGAGTGCGAGCAGTGGTATGGCACCGTTGAAGACATCCATGAACGCGTCCAGCTGGAAAACGCGCTGAGGGACTGGAACGACCGGCTCGAGGAACGCATCGCCAAGCGCACCGAGCAGCTCGAACGCGAGCAGCGGGAACGCACCTTGGCCGAGTCCAAGCTGCGCCAGAGCCAGAAAATGGAAGCGGTCGGGCAACTGACTGGCGGTATCGCCCACGACTTCAACAATCTCCTGGCCGGCATCACGTCGAGCCTGGAACTGATGCAACGGCACATCGACCAGGGCCGGTACGACGAGCTGTCACGCTACAACTCCGTCGCCCTGACCTCGGCCACCCGCGCGGCGGCATTGACCCAGCGCCTGTTGACCTTTTCAAGGCAGCAGTCGCTCCAGCCCGAAGTCTTCGAACCACGGATTGTCGTGGCGGGCCTGGAAGAAATGATCCGGCGCTCCGTGGGGCCCAGTATCCAGGTCGAGTGCTCTTTCAGTGGCAACGACCCGATCCGATGCGATCCCAACGGGCTGGAAAACGCGCTGCTGAACCTGGCGATCAATGCCCGGGATGCCATGCCCGGGGGCGGCGCCCTGAAGTTGAACGTGCACAGTTGCCTGATCGATGAACAGTCCGCCAACGAGAAGATGCTGCCGCCGGGCCCCTACGTCGACATCTCGGTGGTGGACACAGGCACCGGTATCAGCGCCGACATCCTGTCCCGGGTGTTCGATCCGTTCTTCACGACCAAGCCCATTGGCGAAGGATCCGGCCTGGGCCTGTCGATGATCTACGGGTTTGTCCAGCAGTCTGGCGGACAGGTCAGGATCCGGAGCAGCGTCGGGGTGGGTACCACCGTGACGATGTATTTCCCGGTGGTCAGCCAGCCGTCCGCCACCACGCCACAGCCCGGCTCGGAGGAGACGACGTCGTTGCAGCCGGGCAACAACGAAACCATCCTGCTGGTGGACGACGAAGCCGCCATCCGGCAGATGGTGGCCGAATTCCTGGCTGAAACCGGCTACCGCGTCATCGAATCGCTGGACAGCGTTTCGGCCTTGAAGCAGGCCGAAAAGACCGGCCCTGTGGATCTGCTACTGACCGACATCGGCCTGCCCGGCGCCATGAACGGCATCGCCCTGGCCCGGGAAATGAGAGCCAGGCATCCACGGCTCAAGGTGCTGTTCATCACCGGTTTCGCCGAGGGCGAAAGGCTGGTGACGGCCGATGCGCACACCCGGATATTGACCAAGCCGTTCAGCTTGAACGAGCTCGGCCAGCGGGTGAGTTCGCTGATCCAGACGGGCAATGACGGCGCGGGCCCGGCGTAGCAGAGCCTGTCTTGCTCTATCGTCCGTCAGGTTCGCGCAGCTAGCTAGCCCGGTCGATGAAGCCGATCAATCCTCGAACCGCCCCTGGCCGTCACGGTCCCGTGAGTAATGGTGTGCAAGCGGAAACGGCGGCAGCCAGCCTTCGCGGCGCACGGTCCAGCTTTCGTAGGTAGGCGCCAGTTGGTCGGGAGCGTCGAGGATGCCCAGGTGCACTTCGATTTCATCGGTGCTGCGAGCGAACAACGACGAACCGCAGCGGGGGCAGAAATGTCGCCCGGCATATTCCCGTGTCTGGCCCTGGATCGTCACCGCGTCCTGGGGGAACACGGCCGCTGCGAAAAACAGCGCGCCGTGATGCTTGCGACAGTCCAGGCAGTGACAAAGGCCGACTCGATAAGGGCGCCCCGAAGCCTCGATGCGCACATCGCCGCACAGGCAACCGCCGGTGAATCGTTCCATCATGTTCTCCTCTGCAATCGGATTCGACTTACAACGGATGACGTTCAATGATAGGCGCATGTTCCGCCATCAGCTCCGACACCCAGGCGATGAACACCCGCAGCTTGGCGCTGATGTGCCGGTTCGGTGGGTAGGCCAGGTAAAGCGGCATCGGATCCAGGCGCCAGCCGTGGAACAGGCGCACCAACTCGCCCTGGGCCTCGTGGCGCCTGGACATGTATTCCGGCAACCAGAGCACCCCCAGCCCCGCCAGGCCGGCGGCCAGGTAGGCGTTGCCGTCGTCGACGGCCAGGGCATGGCGTCCCTTGATATGCAGCTGCTCGCTGTGATTGCGCATGGCATACGGCACGGCCTTGCCGGTGCGCGCCCACAGGAAGCCGACGATGCGATGCGGCGCCTCTTCCAGCTCTCGCGGATGCACAGGCGTGCCCACCCGTGCCAGGTAGTCCGGCGAGGCGAAGACCCCCAGGGCCAGATCGCCGATGCGGCGGGCGATCAATGACTGGTCCGTCAGCTCACCGCCGCGCACCACGCAATCGACGTTCTCGTCGATCATGTCGACGATGCGATCGCTCACCCCCAGGTCGATCTGGATGTCGGGGTATCGCGCGTAGAACGCCGGCAATGCCGGCACCAGGATCAGGGCGGCCAGCGGGCTCGGCACGTCCACCCGCAGCCGGCCCCTGGGCAAGGCCTGGGCACCGGACAGGCTGGTCTCGGCATCGTCCATGTCGGCCAGCAGGCGGATGACCCGCTCGTAGTAGACGGCGCCGTCGGCGGTCACGTTGACTTTGCGCGTGGTGCGGTTGAGCAGCCTGACCCGCAACCGTGCCTCCAGTTGCTGCACCAGCTGGGTCACGGTGGTCTTGCTCATGTGCAGTGTTTCAGCCGCCTTGGTGAAGCTGCCCGCCTCCACCACGCGAACGAACGCCTGCATCGCATCGAAACGGTCCATGGTTGCCCCGGCTCATCGGATTGTTTGGATTTTACAAACAGTGATCGCCAAGGTTGCTCGTTTATCGCCTCGGCACAAGCCCCTAGAGTGCCTTCATCGTTGATTTCGGGTCAGGTCCGACCTTTTTGATGGAGGTATCTATGACACAGCGTGACGTTGTTTTCCCCCCTGGACGCCAGGCGCTTTACGAGCGCAACCGCTACTCTCCAGCCGTGCGCTCCAATGGGTTTCTGTTCGTATCGGGACAAGTGGGCAGCCTGGAAGACGGTTCGCCGGAAGCCGACCTGCAAGCCCAGGTCCGGCGCGCCTTCAACAACCTGAACGCGATCCTGGCAGCCGCCGGTTGCACCTTTGACGATGTGGTGGACGTGACCGTTTTCATGGTCGATCCACAGTCCACCTTCGAGAAGATATGGGAAGTGGTGCCTGAGTTCTGGGGCAACGCGCCGCACCCGACGGTGACGGCGGTGGGCGTGACCTGGTTGTATGGGTTTGAGTTCGAGATCAAGGTGATCGCCAAAGTGCCTGACGCCGCTTTGGGTTAAGTGGGTCGGCGCAGGCCAGCGGCGCCATCGCGAGCAGGCTCGCTCGCGCAAGGAATCGGCGGCGCCGGTGATATCGTGTCAGCCTTTGACCGCCGCCTCGATCGTCGCGATGTCGATCTTGCTCATTTGCATCATGGCTTCGAACGCGCGCTTGGCGGCGGCTCTATCGGGGTTGGCGATCGCGTTGCTCAGGACCCGAGGCGTGATCTGCCACGACAGCCCCCACTTGTCCTTGCACCAGCCACAGGCGCTGGCCTGGCCGCCGTTGTCGATAATCGCATTCCACAGCCGGTCCGTTTCGGCCTGGTCATCGGTGGCGACCTGGAACGAGAAGGCCTCGCTGTGGGGGAACAGGGCGCCGCCGTTGAGCCCGAGACAAGGAATGCCCATCACCGTGAACTCCACGGTCAGCACGTCGCCTTCCTTGCCGGCCGGATAATCACCGGGAGCGTGATGCACGGCATCCACCGTGCTGTCGGGAAACGTCGCGGCATAGAACTGCGCGGCGTCCAGCGCCGCACCGTCATACCACAGGCAGATTCTGTTCTTGTTCATCCGGATTCTCCGAAATAGCACGGGTCGGCAAAGTCTAGCAGTGCGCCCGTTGCGCCATGGTCGGTGTGATGACCGGCCTGCCGCAGCGACATGGCACTGCGGCAAGCGGATGGGCGCGGCCCGGCCTCAAGTGAACAGGTCGACACCCAGCTGGAACGCGACCCACAGCGCCAGGCCGGTGGCAAAGGCCAGGGCGATGTTCTCGAACAGGTTGTTGCGGTACTCCTTGCCCAGCAACGATTTCTGGTTGGACATGATCAGCAGTCCGAGGGAAATCACCGGCAAGCCGATGATGTTCAGGGCACTGACCCCGATGGTCAGCGTGACGAAGTCAGGCATGCCGGGGAACGACCAGATCAGCGGCGTGACCAGGATGAACAGCATGAACCACTTGTGCATCGGATCGCGGTGGAACTCCTTGCCATACCGCTCCCGGCGCTCGGGCCGCACGTGCTGGAAGGCATCGGTGATGAGCATCGGAAAAGCGGTGGTCTTGCCGGAAATACTGGCGAACAGCGTGGCGAACACGCCGACGAAGAACACATACCAGCCGATCGGGCCGAAGAACAGTTCCAGGGCCTTGCCCAGGTCGCCCAGGGTTTTGACCTCTATGCCGTTGGGCCGCAGGATTTCCGCGCCGACGATCCATATCGCCAGGTTGATGACGATCCCGACGAACACCGCGAACAGCAGGTCGTTGCGCTGGATGCGCTTGTGCTCGGGACCTGTCCAGCCTTTCTGGCGCATGACATAGGGGTGCACGAAGTTGGCGATGGAGCCGGCGACCGCACCGATGACCGAGACGGCCACCAGCAACGCACCGTGTACGCCTTCATCGGGTGGAATGCTGAAGCCGATGGTGCCCCGCACGATACCGGCGACATCCGGGCCGGACATGACAGCCAGGGCGATGAAGGCCAGTGTCATGATTGCCAGCAGCGCCTTCATGACGCCTTCGATCATCGAATAGATATTGCGCCCGACCAGCAGCCACACCGCCAGGACCACGGCCATCGAGCAAGCCAGGGGGTAATCCACCTTCAGCAGCATGGCCAGGGATTCGCCGGCGCCCTTGATCATGTAGGCATTCATCAGATGCCCCATCAGCAGCGCGTACACCAGCAGGAACCAGGCGAAGAACGGGTTGAGCTGGGCATAGCCTTGCAGGATGGTCATGCCCTGGTTATTGCAGAGCTGGAAACGCGCGATGATGTTGACGATCAGGTAGCGCAACAGCAGCGACACTGCCAACACCCACATCATGGCGTAGCCGTAGTTCGCCCCGGCCACGGAAGACGTGATCAGGTCGCCTGCGCCCAGCCAGGACAATACTGCGATGATTCCAGGACCAAGAAGCTTCAGGATGCGGACGAAGCGGCTTTGGGTAGACGCTGCGGCCTGACCCTCGACGGTAGGAATGCTCGTCATGAGATGGAGTCTCCGTTTATTTTTTTTGTAAGAAACGGAGCTAGTCGAACACACTACATACGACGTCGTACAACCTTTATTGTCGACGAAGTGTGTAAAAATGTTTCTAGACACGGACGGCCAAATCCGCGCCGGTGCACGAAGCGTTCCCACCGCCAGGCAAGGCTGGCGGCTACGCCCTCACCCGCTCTCCATGCTCGGTCATCCAACGTATCAGGGTCGCCATCGACACCTGATGATGCTGGACGATGCACTCACCGCCTTGCTCATGGTGGTAGCGCTCGACGTAACGACTGAGCAACACATGATGGCCATCCTCGGCCAGCCGCAGCTCCACCTCACGACACTGCAGCCCGCCCCGGCTGAGGGTCTTGGTGTGTCGTCGCAACACCAGCGCCTGGTTAGTCATCGGCCTGTTCCTGCGCGCATTGCGGGGTGACCGCCCCCAGCTTGCCTTGTGCGACAAAATCGGCGCGCTGTTGCGCCACCGCGTCACGCAGGGCCACGTAGTAATCCGGTTGGGTGCGTAACTGGTCGGTTTGCGGGAGCGCCTGCGCACGACCATCGACGATGCCGCCTGCGGTGTTGATCGTACCCAGGGTGTCCAGGGTGTCGCTGTCGCCTGCGAACGGATCGACCACGAAACCCACCATCTTGCCCGTGGCGTCCCTCAGGTTGGCGGTGCCCAGCAACGGCAACTCGACGATGGGCCCCGGGGCGAGGTTCCAGACCCCGAATGTCTGGCCGAAATCGGCTTTGTGGCGCTCGATCCCGAGCTTGCCCGAGACATCGATCAGCCCGACGATGCCTGCGGTCGAGTTGATGACGAAACGTCCCAGGGTATTGACCGAACGTTGCGCATTGCCTTGCAGCAGGTCGTTGATGAACACCTTGGGCTCGCCGAAGTTGGCCACGAAGTTGTGCACGCCTGTCTGGACCGCCTCCGGCAGCTTGCGGTACTCGCGGGCCATCGGGGCCAGCGCATAATCGTCCACCGTGCGGTTGAAAGCGAAGATCCCACGGTTGATGGGCTGCGCAGGATCGTGGACGGTGTACGGAACGCTTTCGCAACTGCCGGGTTTTGCAGCGGGTGTACTGGTGCAGCCGCTGGCGAGTGCCGCCAGTGCAATGACCAGGGAAAATCCAACACGTAGCGGCGCGGGTTTGAACTTCGGCATACGAGGCTATCTCGGCAAGGAATGGAGAGGTGTCGCCCAACGCCCGCCCAGAACCGAACCCGTGGTTGGCTGATCGACTGGCAACGGCGCGATCCTGCCGCTGTTTTCTTGCCTGGAGATTTCCGCAGTATTGCCCGCCTGCAACTTTATTTCCGGATTGAAATATATGACGCAGGCCATGGATTGACCCTAGTATCGCCCCCTGTATCCATCACCCTGCGTACTCGCCGTGAGCCATTTACTACTGGTGGACGATGACCTAGAAGTCCTCGCCCTCTTGCGCAAATTCCTCGAACAACACGGCTACAGCGTGGAAGTGGCCGCCGACGGTATCGCCCTGTGGCAGGCGGTGGAACGCAGGATGCCGGAGCTGATCATCCTCGACGTCATGCTGCCGGGGGACAACGGCCTGGTACTGTGCCAGCGCCTGCGGGCCGAGCACCGGGTCGGCATCATCATGCTCACCGCCATGGGCGAGTTGAGTGACCGCGTCGTCGGCCTGGAGATGGGGGCGGACGACTACCTGACCAAGCCCTTCGACGCCCGGGAGCTACTGGCCCGGGTACGTGCCGTGCTGCGGCGCACCGGCGAAGCCAGGGGCGTGCCGGGCGACGCGTCGCGCCCGGTCCTGGAATTCGAGAAATGGCAGCTGGACGTCGCCCGGCGCGAGTTACGTTCGCCAGACAAGGTCATGATCCCGCTGTCCACGGGGGAGTTCGAACTGTTGCTGGTGTTCGCCGAACACCCGCGCCGGGTGCTGAGCCGCCAGCAATTGCTGGACCTGGCCCGGGGCGAAACCTTCGACGCCTTCGACCGCAGCATCGATGTGCAGGTCAGCCGCTTGCGTCGCAAGCTGGAGACCGACATCGGCGGCGCGTCCATGATCCGCACCGTACGCAACAGCGGCTACTACTTCAGCCCCCAGGTGCTGAAACGATGAGACCTTCACCCACGGCCCCCCGCCGGCCACGGGACACGGTGGCCCGCTGGATCGCCCTGACCACCCTGCTCGCCATGCTGACCCTGCTGGCCTTGAATGAATTGTTCAGCATGCTCGCCGGTGCCTGGGCGCGGCCGCCGCTGATGGAGACCGGCCTGATCGAAAAAGTCGCCGCCGTGGCCCGCATCATTGACACGGCACCCGTTGCACAACGGCCCGACATCGCCAGGGCGGCCAGCGACGCCGGCTTCAACGTGCAATGGTTGCAACGCCGTGAGGAGGCCCGGCTGCCGGTGATCGACGATCCGGAATTCAGCGCGGGGCTGGACTTCCTGCGCCAGCAGTTGGGCCGGCCGGATGCCCCCGTGGAAGCCTACCAACCCGGCGACTGGCCGAACGATGACCCGGCCGCACGCTACGCGGTGATCATCGGGCTGGCCGACCAGACGTGGCTGGTGCTGTCTGCCCCCTCGCGCAGTTGGGGGCTGGACGAATGGGAGCGCAACCTGATCATCATCGGCTTGATCCTGCTGTCGACCTTCGTCGTCGCGCTGGTGGCCACGCGGCACCTGGCAACCCCGCTGGAGCGCTTCGCCGAAGGGGCCAGGCGCTTTGGCGTGGATCACCAGGCGCCGCCCATCCCCGCGGTCGGCCCCTATGAAATCCGCCAGGCGATCAGTGCCTTCAACGCCATGCAGGCCCAGCTCAAGCACTACCTGCAGGATCGCACGCAGATGCTCGCGGCCATTTCCCATGACCTGCGGGCGCCCCTGACCCGCATGCGCCTGCGGGGGGAATTCATCGAAGACCCCGAGCAGCAATCCCGGCTGTTCAGGGATGTGGACGAGATGCAGGCGATGGTCAATTCGGCCCTGGAATTCTTCCGCGACGACGCGCGGCTCGAACACGCCACCGCGTTCGACCTGGCGGAGTTGCTCCACACCATCGTCGACGACTTGAAGGATGCGGGCGCCGAGGTGTCTTTCCAGGGCTCCCATCGCCTCGTCTATCTGGGCCGGCCCATCGGCATCAAGCGCGCCCTGGTCAACCTGATGGACAACGCCATCAAATATGGCGGCGAAGCGACCATCACGCTGGAGGCCGATGCCAACCGCGTGGACATCCGCATCCTGGACCAAGGCCCTGGCATTGCCCCCGAATACCTCGAGCAGGTCTTCACCCCATTCTTCCGGATCGAAGGCTCGCGCAACAAGCACACCGGCGGTGTCGGGCTCGGACTGTCGGCGGCGCGGGCCACGGTGCTCGAACACGGCGGGACGCTGACCCTCGGCAATCGCCCCGATGGCGGCCTGGAGGTCAAGGTCTCGTTGCCCTTGACCTGACCATCCCCGCAATGGTCGACGAACTAAAGCCTAAACAACTGTCGCCTTCCTCGGTAGGATGTCCGGCCTTTTGCCTGGACCCGCCCTGGAATTGCCGATGATCCTGATCGTTTATGCCCACCCCTACCCCGACCAATCGCGGGTCAACCAGCAGATGCTCGAGCGGGTGTCCGGTCATCCGGACGTAGTCGTGCGGTCCCTCTACGATCGCTACCCGGACTTTGCCATCGACGTCGAGGCCGAGCAGCGTGTGGTCGAGCAAGCGCAACTGGTCGTCCTCCAGCATCCGATGTATTGGTACAGCATGCCGCCCCTGCTGAAACTGTGGATCGACAAGGTGTTCACCCACGGCTGGGCCTATGGCCGGGGCACCACGGCCCTCAAGGGCAAGAGCCTGCTGTGGGCGGTCACCACCGGTGGCGACCAGGCGCATTTCCAGATCGGCGCCCATCCGGGTTTTTCCGTGCTGGCCCAGCCCCTTCACGCAACGGCCCTCTATTGCCACATGCGCTGGCTGGAACCGGTGGTGGTGCACGGCGCCTATGCCGCTGAATCCGCTGCGCAACACGCACAAATCGAACATTACGCCGCCCGCCTGGCCGCCTGGAAGGAAGATTGATATGGAGACCCACAGCCTGATTGAGATGCTCATCTACCTCGGCTCGGCGGCGTTGATCGTGCCGATTGCCGTCCGGTTGGGCCTGGGGCCCGTGCTGGGCTACCTGCTGGCCGGGTGCGCGATCGGCCCGTGGGGGCTGAAGCTGATCACTGACGTGAAGGCGATCCTGGAATTCGCCGAGATCGGCGTCGTGCTGATGCTGTTCATCATCGGCCTTGAACTCGATCCCAAGCGTCTCTGGGCGCTGCGACGGATGGTGTTCGGTGGCGGCGCCTTACAGATGCTGGCCTGCGGTGCCGCCATTGCAGCGTTCTGCACAGCCCTGGGCCTGGGCTGGACGGCGGCGCTGCTGGTGGGGCTGACCCTGAGCCTGTCGTCAACGGCCATCGCCATGCAGGCGATGAGCGAACGCAACCTGACCGCCACCGCCGTCGGGCGCAGCAGCTTCGCGGTGCTGCTGTTCCAGGACATCGCGGCCATTCCGCTGGTGGCCATGATCCCCTTGCTGTCGGCCCACGGCGAAACACCGTCCGGTACCGCCCTGGTGCTGTCCATCGTCAAGATCGTCGCGGCCATCAGCGCCGTTGTCCTGCTGGGACGCTACGTGACGCGGCCGTTGCTGCGCTTCGCCGCGCGCTCGGGCCTGCGGGAGATCTTCAGCGCCGTGGCCCTGTTCCTGGTGTTCGGCTTCGGCTTTCTCCTGGAGGAAGCCGGCCTGTCCATGGCCATGGGGGCGTTTCTCGCCGGGGTGTTGCTGGCCAGCTCCGAGTACCGCCATGCCCTGGAAAGCGACATCGAACCGTTCAAGGGGCTGCTGCTTGGGCTGTTTTTCATCGGCGTGGGCATGTCCATCGATTTCGGCACGCTGATCGACGCGCCGCTGAAAGTCATCACCCTGACCCTGGGCTTCATCCTGATCAAGCTGCTGGTGATCAAGGCTGTCAGCCGCTTCCTGAATGTCCCCGCCGGGCAACGCTCCTGGCAGGCGGTCTTGCTCGGCCAGGGCAGTGAGTTTGCCTTCGTGGTGTTCGGCGCCGCGACGCTGGCGGGTATCCTCACCGACCAGTGGGGCAAGAGCCTGACCCTGGCAGTGGCCCTGTCCATGTGCGTGACGCCGTTGCTGATCCTGCTGCTGGATCGACTGGAATCGGCGAGCAAAAAGGGCCGCCAGGAAACCGACCTGGTGGATCAGCAGAACCCACGGATCATCATCGCCGGGTTCGGCCGTTTCGGGCAGATCGCCGGCCGCCTGCTGATGTCTTGCGGCGTGGAAGTGGTGGTCCTGGACCACGACCCCGACAACATCGAGACCCTGCGCAAGTTCGGCGTGAAAGTGTTCTACGGCGACGCCACGCGCCTGGACTTGCTGCACGCCGCCGGCGCGGCCCAGGCCACTGTGCTGATCAACGCGATTGACGATCAGCAGGACAACCTGACGCTGACCCGCCTGGTCCAGGAGCACTTCCCCGCGCTGAAACTGATCGTGCGGGCCCGGGACATGGGGCACCTGATCACCCTGCGCCAGATGGGGGTCGAGGTGGCCGAGCGGGAAACCTTCGAGAGCGCATTGTCGCTGGGTCGCCGGGCGCTGGTGCAGATGGGTGTCGGCGCCTACGAGGCGCGGGAGCGAGCGGATCAGTTCCGTCGCCTGAACCTGCAGATGCTGGAGGAAATCGTCGCCCAGCCGGAAGACGACCTCAAGTTCCGCCACGACGCCTACCGGCGCGCCAATGCCCTGCTCACCGAGATGTTCAACGAAGACCGGGCCCACCCCGTCGACAGCTGGCCTGAACATCATCGCAACGAAACGGAGGAGGCGCGCAGCTAGACCGCCCTCCTCACACACGTGCGAACTGACGCCGGTACGCCATCGGCGTCAGCCCGGTCAGCGCCTTGAACATCCGTTGCAGGTTGGAACTGCTGCTGAAACCCAGTTCGGCGCCGATGCTGGCCAGAGGCAATGACGTCATTACCAGGCGCTCGCCGACCTGGTTCAACTTGATGCAACGGGCGTAGGCGGCGACGGTCTGGCCGGTTTCGCTGCCGACCTTGCGAGCCAGGGTACGCTCGGACATGGCCAGCCGATCCGCCAGCGCCTTGACCGTGATCTGCTCCGCCGGCATTCGCTCCACCAATCCATGCAACCGCCGCAGCAACCCGTCGGGCTGCTGGATCAGCGCGATGCCCTGGAATGCCGCGTGGGGGACGGCCGGGCGCGGCAACACCATCAGCCGGGTGATGTCGCGCAGCGCATCACGGCTGAGACTTTTCTCGATCAGGTTTTCGGCCAAGGGCAAATAGCCGTTCACCCCCGACGCAGTGGCGTTGCGCTCGTTGAACACGCAGTTGCGTTCGCTTTGCCAACGCACCTTGCGATACCGCGCTTGCATCGCCTGCGCCAGCCACCAGGTCACCGTCGCGCATTGCCCATCCAGACGGCCACAGGCTGCCAGCAGGCAGACGCCGGTGCAGTAGGCCCAGAGCTGACGGTCCCGGGGACCTTTGGACAACGCCTTCACTAGCAGGGCCTGGGCGGCAACGAGCGCATTCACCTGTTCGGCCGATTCGGCCCAGAAGCCGGGAACCAGGACCGCGTCCAGATCGGTCTCGCCCAGGGCCGCCTGCGCCTGGAGGCTGACGCCATGGGCACAGTCCACCGGACCGGCCTGCAGAGCGACGTACGTCGCCTCGAACAGATCCCGGCCCCTGCGACGGTTGGCCGCGTGCAGCAGATCGGCAAATGCGAACAGGCCGGCAGGCATGCAGCCGGGGAACAGGAGTAGACCGACACGGATTGGCTGGGGCATGGCATGAAATGAATCAATGATGTCAGACTCGGCCATTATGCCCGCCCCCCCGGATCGGCACCATGAAGCGCTCGCCTTGAACAGGAAACCTTCATGAAAATCCAACAGATCCGCAACGCCACGATCATCCTGGAGTCCGGTCCGTATCGCGTGCTTGTCGACCCGATGCTGGCCGGCAAAGGCACCCTGCCGCCGCTTCGCCTGTTCGGTGCCACCCAGCGCAATCCGCTGGTGGAGCTTCCAGCCTCTGCCGAAAAAGACCTGGAGCGCGTCACTCACTGCCTCATCACGCATTGCCAGAAAGGCCATTTCGATCATCTTGACCGCACGGCGAAACGCTGGCTGAGGGAAAAACGGATCCCGGTCATCTGCACGCCCCACGATGCCGGCTACCTCGCCAAACGGGGCTTGAATGTCCAGCCGCTGGCCGAGGACCACGAGCGGCCCGTGTCCTTCCTGGACGGCACTCTTCGCTCCGTCAGATGCACCCACGGCCGTGGCCTGGTGGGCAAACTGATGGAACACGGCGTCGGCTACCTGATCGAGCTGCCCGGTGAACCCAGTGTGTACCTCGCCGGCGACACCGTGCTCACCCCCACCGTGCGCGAGTTCGTCCTGCGCCATCAACCGCAGGTCAGTGTGATTCCGGCCGGCGGCGCACGCTTCGATTTGGGCGGCGATATCATCATGGGAATCGAGGAAGCCATCGAGTTCACCCGTTTATCGGGTGCAGCCGTGCTCGCCAATCACCTCGAAGCGATCAGCCACTGCCCCACCACGCGAAAGGCACTGCGCGACGCCGCCATGACAGCCGGGCTCGGAGCGCGACTGCATGTGCCGGAAGATGGCCAGACGCTGGAGTTCCAGCCTGCCTAGGCTCTGTACGGTCAATTCGAGCCCTCGCCCAGGGCATCCAGCTCGGCCAGCAATGGCGCCGGGATCTGCAGCTCGCTCGCCGAGAGGTTCTCCTGCAGGTGCGCCACCGACGACGTACCGGGAATCAGCAGGATGTTCGGCGCACGTTGCAGCAGCCACGCCAGCGCCACGCACAGCGGTGACGCGTCCAGGCGCGCCGCTACGGCCGAAAGGGTGCCCGATTGCAGCGGTGTGAAACCGCCCAACGGGAAGAACGGCACGTAGGCGATACCCTGCCGGCCCAGGTCGGCAATGAGTGACTCGTCACCGCGATGGGTCAGGTTGTAGTGGTTCTGCACGCAGACCACCCTGGCAATGCCCTGGGCCTGCTTGACCTGCGCTGCCGTGACGTTGCTCAACCCCAGGTGACGGATCAGGCCTTGACGCTGCAGTTCGGCCAGTGCGGTGAACGATTCTTCGATGGACGCCTCCGTGGGCGACTGCATGTCGCCCCAGGCCCGCAGGTTGACCACGTCCAATACGTCCACACCCAGGTTGCGCAGATTATCGTGGACGGCCTGGGTCAACTCGGCCGGGCTCGCGGCGGGATTCCAGGAAGCGTCGGCGCCACGAACGGCACCCACCTTGGTGACGATCACCAGGTCCTCGGCGTAAGGGTGCAGCGCCTCACGGATCAGCCGGTTGGTGACGTGGGGCCCATAGAAGTCAGCGGTATCGATATGGTTGACCCCTGATGCGAGCGCCTCGCGCAGCACGGCGATGGCCGCCGCCGGATCCTTCGGCGGCCCGAACACGTGAGGCCCCGCCAGTTGCATGGCACCGTAGCCCATGCGGTTGACCGTACGGTCTCCCAACGAAAAATGACCTGCCTTGTCTGCCTTGCTCATCTCGTACCCCTTGGATTGATTGCCTGAAGCCGACTATAGGCGTTGACCACTCCACTGATAATCAGGTGCAATCCGCACGGGCTGTACGGTGGAGAGAACAATGGCGACGGATATTCAGGACCTGCTGGCCTTCGTGGCCGTGGTCAATGCAGGGGGATTTCGAGAAGGCTCGCGGGCCAGCGGCAAGTCCGCTTCCAGCCTCAGCGATGCCGTACGCCGGATGGAAAGCCGGCTCGGTGTCCGCCTGCTCAACCGCACCACCCGCAGCGTGGTGCCGACCGAGGCCGGCGCCCGCTTGATGGAACGCATCGTGCCGGCCTTGGGCGAGGTCGAGTCCGCCCTGGATGTGGTCAACGATTTTCGCGACCGCCCTTCCGGCACCCTCAGGCTGAACGTACCGGTCAGTGCCGCACGCCTGGTGCTGCCGTCCATCATCACACCGTTTCTGAAGAGCTACCCTGACATTCGCCTGGAAGTGATCACCGAAGAAAGCTTCGTCGACATGCTGGCGGCCGGGTGTGATGCGGGCATTCGCTACGACGAGCGCCTGGAGCAGGACATGATCGCCCTGCCCATTGGCCCACGCTTGCAGCGCTTCGCGACCGCCGCCTCGCCGGCATACCTCGATGCCAGGGGGCGTCCCGAGCACCCAAGGGATTTGCTGGAACACGCCTGCCTGCGGGGCAAGTTCCCCAGCGGCGCCATGCCGTTGTGGGAGTACGAGCGTGACGGCGAAACCGTCAGCGTCGATCCGAGCGGCCCGTTGATCACTCGCATTGGCGGTGCGGTGGACCTGTCGGTGCAGGCCGCGGTGGACGGGCTGGGCATCGTTTATCTGTTCGAAGACTGGCTCCGCCCCTACCTGGACAGCGGCGCCCTGGAGCCGGTGCTCGAACCCTGGTGGCAGGGCTTTACCGGACCGTTTCTCTACTACCCCGGCCGCCGCTACCTGCCCTCGCCGTTGCGGGCGTTCGTGGATTTCATCAATCAGAACCGGGGCCGCTGAGCGACCGCAAATAGAGCCGGTCGATCTCCGACCGGGCGTGACACACGAACGCCGCAACCTGCCGGGGTCGGCTGGCCAGGTCATCCCGGGCCTGCCCCCGGTAGACCGCCCGGGCCGTTTCAAGTACAGGCCGATGGGCCAGGGGCAAACGCTCGAGCAGCCATGTCGCTGCCCCGTCCTTGGGAACGATGTGGCCCGTGGCGAGGGTCAGCCAGATGCGAGCCAGGGCCAGCACCACATTGCATTGTTCATCCTGCCAATCGGCGTCTTCATTCCATTGCGTGGTGGTGTCATAGAGCGCCCGCAGCAAGTCGGCCTCGGGTATCGGCTGGATGATCGCGGTGGCCGCGGGCCCGAGCAGACAGACGCTGTGCTGCCTGGCCTTGGTCAGCAGGATCGCCAGGTCGTGATCGGCCATGGGCGGTTCGAAATACCCGGCCTGCAAGTCCTCGCGCAGCCATTCGCCGAACTGCAACTCGCGCACCGGCGGATAGCGCCACGGCACCAGCGCCGCTTGGGCGACCACCGTCACCTCCAGCGGCCGCAATGACTCGGTCGGCGGCCAGGCCGATACCGATAGCAGATCACTCATCAACCCGTGCCGCAGCGATTGCGGCAGTGGCTGGTGGACGATCACCAGCAGGTCGATGTCGCTGCCGGGCTGCAACCCGCCGTCCACCGCGGAACCGAACAGGTAGACGGCTTGCAGTCCATCGCCGAGATGAGCCGCCAGCACCTGGAGAGCACGGGTGATTTGCTGGGAAATTTCAATTGGTGTGTCAGTCATGAGCAGCCCGGTGGTTGGCAGAGACCTGCCAGTATTTTTCCATTGCCCGTGCCAGGGCAAGCCGTTACGCACCGAGACGGCGGCAGGCCCAGGAGGCACGGACCGCCGCTCGTCTCCCCGTCACGAGGATTTTCGAACCAAGCATCGGCCCACGGCTCGGACTTACATGGCCCCACTGAAAGCAATGACGGCGCGCTTGGACAATCGGGACTCGTCAGGCGCATCGAGGGTCCTTTGCGCTTCACTCCAGGGAGTTTTCACTATGTGTGACGGTTTTGTTCAGCACGTTTGCTCAAAGGACTCCCTGGCGTATTTTGCCCAGCGAGACACTCCCGGCGAACGTATCGATACGCACCTGACACGCATGGACCTGTTTCGGACGACACCCGTCGGGCCACCGGAGCGGCACAGCCTGATCAAGCCGAACATGCAGGTCAGCGCCATTCGTCGTCGCGGCGGGCACTTGGAGTCCATCAAGGTTCGCTGGGGCTGGTCACCCATCTGGTCAGTGGGAACGATGCCGCCCCTGACGCATCTGCCGCTGCATCTGGTGATGCGTTCCAAGGTCTTCGACGCGATCAAGCGCGAAGGCCGCGTACTGGTTCCCGTGGAAGGCTGGTACGAGACGCAGGTCCCCTCCTCAAGCCAGGCACAACGCCTCACGTACACGACGTCCCAGCATTCGGCCCCGATTTTCCTTGCGGCCCTGGCCCAGGCCAGCGAAACCCCCTTGGGCTGTGACGGCCTGAGCCTGGTGACCTATGGCGATATCGCCAGCCAACAGCAGTGCGTACTGGCCTTGGGCACCGAAGACGCGCTCGATTGGTTGGATCCGGAGTTCGGCTGGGAACAGGCGCAACAATTGGCCGAGCGCCTGAACAGCGTGGAACCGCACCTTGAACCGGCGATGACCGCCCAGGTCCAGGGCAATCTTTGACCCAGGCAGAACGGTTGACGGTCCTCGGGATAAAGGAATCCGGGAACGAGGCGGCATTGGGCGGTAAACTGCGGCGTCTTTTCCTAACTCATGAGGCGCCGCATGACCCACCCAGACATCACCTTCACCCCCGACCCGGATGCGGATTCCATTTCGTCCGACGTCGCCGGCTTCGGCGGCCTGCTGGTGTCCACCCAGATCCCGACCCGCGCCGACGGCAGCCTTGAACTGGGGGACATCACGCTGCAGAGCGAATGCACGCTGCAGGCCCTCAAGTCCGCGCTGGAACGTGCCGGCAGCTCCATGGACCGCGTGCTGCACCTGACCATTTACCTCACCGACATGGCCGATCGCGCGGCTTTCAACGAAGTCTACAAACGCTTCTTCGCCAAGCCATGGCCGGTCCGGGCGGCAGTGGGCGTGGCTTCGCTGGCGGTCGAGGGAATGCGGGTGGAAGTGACGGCGATGGCGGCCAAGGGCTGAGCGGCAAAGAACGTTCGTGGACCTGCAAAACGCTTTGTGGCGAGGGGATTGAGCGAAACATCGCCCCCTCGCCGCAAATATCCCGAACATATCTCAAATGCGCGTTTCCCACGCAATTCGTCAGTTACGCACCTAGCCCGCCCCCTGCGCGGAGGCTAAAGTGCGCCGTTTTCCTTGTTCACGGCGTACTTATGAATCTCTGGTTCCGACTGTTGCTGATGCTGTTCCGCCGCCCGTGGCGCAAGCCCGCGGCGCCCTTGGGTACTACGGTGGTGCGCATGCGCGTGTGGCCGCTGGACCTGGACCTCAATCGCCACGTCACCAACGGGCGTTATTTCACCCTGGCCGATGTGGGACGCATGGATTACGTGCTGCGCAGCGGCGCCTACAGGGTGGCGTTGCGCAACCGGGCGGTGCCGATCGTGGGGGATGTGTGGGGTAAATTCAGGCGGGAATTGAAGTTGTTCGAAGCGTTCGAGGTACACACCCGCATGCTCGGCTGGGACGAAAAATGGACCTTCATGGAGCACCGTTTCATCAGCCGGGGACGTGTGGTCGGGGTGGTGATCATGCGAGGCCTGTTCCGCTCAGCCAAAGGCACCCTGGCGCCGACTGAATTCGTCCGCGAGCTGGGCCTGGCCGAACAGTCGCCGGCCATGCCCGACTGGCTGGTCGCCTGGTCGCAAAGCTGCGACGGCTTGAGTCTCGGACTTCGCCAGGAGGAAGGTGAGCGCTGACCTGCGCTGGCCAGCACACCACTTGCGGCAAGGGCGCTGGCCTCCCCTTGGAGCCTGCCCCTCGCCCGCGCGCCAATCCCCCCGCCAATACCCGCCTATACTCTTGTGCCAATCCCCCCGGGGCCTGCACTTCCAACAATAAAAAGCAGAGGTGGAACATGGTTTGGCAACAAGTCTACGATCCCTTCGGTAATGCGGTGCTGTCGACGATCCTGGCGGCGGTTCCGGTGGTGGTGATGCTGGCGTCTCTGGCGTTCTTTCATATCAAGGCGCACCTGGCGGCATTGTATGCCCTGGCCTCGGCGCTGCTCATCGCGATCTTCGCCTTCGGCATGCCGGCCGACATGGCCGGTTCAGCGGCGCTCTATGGTGCCGCCAACGGCCTGCTGCCCATCGGCTGGATCGTGCTCAACATCATCTTCCTGCACCGACTGACCACCGAAAACGGCTCGTTCAAGGTGCTGCAGGACTCCCTGGCCCGCATCACCGATGACCGACGCCTGCAACTGCTGCTGATCGCCTTCTGTTTCGGGGCGTTCTTCGAGGGCGCGGCGGGCTTCGGCACGCCGGTGGCGGTGACCGGTGCGATCCTGATCGGGCTGGGTTTTTCGCCATTGGCCGCCTCCGGGCTGGCCTTGATCGCCAACACCGCGCCGGTGGCGTTCGGCGCCCTGGGCACGCCCATCATCACCCTTGCCAAGGTCACCGGGCTGGATGAAATGGAGCTGTCGATGATGGTCGGTCGGCAGTTGCCGTTTTTCTCGGTGATCGTGCCGTTCTGGCTGATCTGGGCGTTCGCCGGGTGGCGCAAGATGCTTGAGGTGTGGCCGGCGATCCTGGTGGCCGGCGTCAGCTTCGCCATCCCGCAGTTCCTGGTCTCCAACTACCATGGGCCGATGCTGGTGGATGTGATTGCCGCGTTGATTTCCATGGCGTGCCTGACCGGTTTCCTCAAGGTCTGGAAACCGGCCACGGTGCACACCTCGGCGGCGCTGTCGGGCCGGCACGATGACTCGAAGATCGACGCCAGCGAGCAACAGCAACCGGCGGCCAGCGGCGCTTTCGCCAGCGACACCCGCCCCGCCGTGCTGCGAGCCTGGATGCCGTGGATCATCCTCACGGTCTTCGTGTTCGCCTGGGGCACCCAGGGTTTCAAGAACCTGTTCGATACCCGCCCGGCCATCGATCCGCAGACCCAGTCGGTCCGGCTCGACCCCCAGGGCAAGCCGATGCGCGAAGCCAATCCGATCTTCTCGCCCCTGCTGACCTTCGGCACCATCCACCAGCAGATCGAAAAAGTCCCGCCGGTGGTGCCCCAGCCAAAAACCGAAGAAGCGGTCTACAAGTTCAACTGGTTCACCGCCACCGGCAGCGGCATCTTCCTGGCGGCCATTCTCGGCGGCCTGCTGATGGGCTATTCCATCCCGCAACTGGTGCGCCAATACCTGCGAACGCTGTGGGTGGTGCGCTATTCGCTGATTACCATCGTGGCGATGCTGGCGTTGGGATTCCTCACCCGTTATTCCGGGCTGGACGCCACCATGGGCCTGGCCTTTGCGGCCACGGGCATTTTCTACCCGATGTTCGGCACCTTGCTGGGCTGGCTCGGCGTGGCGCTGACCGGTTCGGACACGGCGTCCAACGTGCTGTTCGGGGGCTTGCAGCGGGTGACGGCGGAACAGCTGGGGATCAGCCCGGTGCTGATGGCCGCTGCCAACAGTTCCGGCGGGGTCATGGGCAAGATGGTGGACGCCCAGTCGATCGTGGTCGCTTCAACCGCCACACGCTGGTACGGCCACGAAGGGGAAATCCTGCGGTATGTGTTTTTCCACTCGGTGGTGCTGGCGATCCTGGTGGGCGGGCTGGTGACGCTGCAGGCGTATGTGGAGCCTTTCAGTCACATGGTGGTGGGAGGAAGATAATCCGCTTTGTGGCGAGGGAGAGCGAGAGCTGGCTCCCTCGCCACGGGTCAGGGCTCTGACCTTGCGAGCGTGGGTCTTTACTGAACGTTCTTCAGCTTGACCACGTCGCCGGACACCGAAGTGGTGTAGCCGGTCAGGACCCAGGCCCAGAACCAGTTTTCCTGCACTTGGGTGTTGATCATGGCGTCGCCGCCCTTGGCCTTGATCGCCGCATCCTGGGCACGCACGAAGCGGTTGTTCTGGCGAATCGGGATGAAACCGAACAACAGCAGGCCAGTGGCCTTGGCTTCACTGTGACCGACAACGGTGTACTGGCTGCTGTCGTACTGCTGGGTCTTCATCGCGGTACCGGTGCAACCCGCCAGGACCAGGCCCAACAATGCGCCGGCGACAACTTTGCTGAAATGCTTCATCAACTACTCCATGGGATAACGCCCGGGATCCATCTCTCGGGCGGCGCGTACTCTACCCCATCGACTTCAGTTTGACATCAGTCACGCCAACCCGCAAAAACGCCGGCAAGGCTCGGTGCAGAGCCATCCGTCAGGTGCCTCTCCAGCGAAACAGGCCTGGGTCGATAACATGGACACTGTGCCATGGAAGGCAAATTTGCCATTACGGCCGAGACCACGGCCGACTCCATGGGAGTACCCGATCATGATTGACCTGACTGTCTGGAACATCACCCTTCCCGTGCAGACCCCGGCGCAAGTGGTGCACACCAAGGCCATGCCGAGCCTGCAGAACAAGTACTTCAACCGCAGCGGCGAACGCATCGTGTTCTGGGCGCCGGTGACCGGTTCCCATACCGGCAAGAGCGAATTCCCGCGCTCCGAGCTGCGGGAAACCGGCAAGGACGGCAAGCTGCGCAACTGGCGCTACAACAGCGGCATCAATACCCTCAAGGGCACGCTGGCGGTGAACCAGGTGCCTTCCGAAGGTCGCGTGGTGGTGGCGCAGATCCACGCCAAGGATGCCCCTACGCCGCTCTTGAAACTGGTGTACCGCTACGCCAAGGGCAAGGGCAATGTGGATGTGGAGTACCGGGTCAAACCCAAGGACAAGAAGAGCCCCGTGCTCTTCAGCGTACCCAACGTGGCCCTGAACAAAGTCTTCAACTACTCGCTGCAGATGGACAAGCAAGGCAAGCTCACCGTACTGGTCAACAACGTCGGCAAGCAGGTGAAGCTGGACTCGTCCTGGCATCCCTATAACTTCTACTTCAAGGCCGGTGTCTACACCCTGGACAACGTCGGCAACGCCAGCGAAGGCGGGAAAGTGACCTACACCAAGCTGGACGTCAGCCATAAATGACCGACGTCCCGCCCGGCCTCATGCCTTCGAGGTCGCCGCCAGCGCTTGCCGGCCACTGAAGGTCAGCAGGAAGAACACCAGCACCACCAACGCGAAACCGGCCGGGAACAGCCAGATGCTGTTCCAATCGTGGCCTGCATCCACGACGAAGCGATCGGTCACCTGCCCCGCCACCCAGAAGCCGATCAGCATCCCCACCCCATAGGTCGCAAGGGTGATCAACCCCTGGGCCGAACTGCGCAGGTGCTTGGGCGCCTTGGCGTCGGTGTAGATCTGCCCCGAGACGAAAAAGAAGTCATAGCAGATGCCGTGCAGCGCAATGCCGGTGAACAGCATGAATGCCAGGTCCCCGTTGTTGCCGTAGGCGAACAACACATAGCGCAACGCCCACGCCAGCATCCCCACCAACAGCGCCAGCTTGATGCCGAAGCGCTGGATGAACAGTGGCAGCAGCAGCATGAACAGCACTTCGGACACCTGCCCGATGGCCATCTTCGCCGTGGGGTTGGCCATGCCGGTTTCGGCCAGGAACGGGTTGGCGTTCTGGTAGTAGAACGCCAAGGGGATGCAGATCAGGATCGAGGCCATGAAGAACACCAGGTAGCTGCGGTCCTTCAACAGTCCCAGCGCGTCCAGTCCCAGCAGTTGCTTGATGCCGCCACCGCCGGCCTGCTCCTCCAGCGGCGCCGTGGCCGGTAGGGTGAAGCTGTAGAGCCCAAGGACCAGCGAGGCAATGGCCGCCATCAGGAAAGTATTGCGCAGTCCGCCCGCGGCGATGGACTCACGCGAGTCCCAGGCGAACACGAAGCTGATCACCACCCCCGCGACGATCCAGCCCAGGGTGCCCCAGACCCGGATGCGCGAGAACTCCAGCGCCGGGTCGCGCATCTGGCGAAACGCCACGGAATTGACCAGGGCCAGCGTCGGCATGTAGACCACCATGTACGCCAGCACATACGGATAGAACTCGCCGAATTGCGCCGCGCCATACAGCTGGTACAGCAGCACCGCGCCGATCAGGTGCAGCACCGCGAGGATGCGTTCGGCGTTGAAATAACGGTCGGCGATCAGGCCGATCACCAGCGGCGCGATGATCGCCCCCCAGGACTGGGTGGAGAACGCCATGCCGACCTGCCCGCCGCTGGCGCCGAGGGTGTTGGAGAGAAAGGTCCCCAGGGTGACGAACCAGCCTCCCCAGATAAAGAACTGAAAAAACATCATCACGCTCAGGCGTGCATTCATCGTGGTCATGACCGTCACCGTTCTGATTGTTGTTTTTGTAAAAGGACCGTTAAGCAACCAGGCCATGGGTTTATCCAGTTCATAAACCCTCTGGAGCCAGGCAAGCTCCCGATGGCGAGGGGATCTATCCCCGCTGCGCTGCGAAGCGGGCCCGAGGCCATGGACTCCATGAGCCTGACACGCCGAAGTGTCAGGCCTGGGACCGCTTCGCGCTCCAGCGGGCGTGAGCGCCCTCACCACACGGGTGCAGGTCTATTTCAATAGGCCCAGCAGCCGCCGATTGGATTCTTCGTCCGCCGTAACGCCGGCAAAATCGTCGAACGCCTTGCGGGTCTTGCTGATCATGTGCCGCTGGATGAACGCCGCGCCTTCGGCGGCGCCCTGCTGCGAATCCTTCAGGCAGCACTCCCACTCCAGCACCGCCCAGCCGTTGAAATCGTATTGGGTCAACTTGCTGAAGATCGATCCGAAGTCGATCTGTCCGTCGCCCAGGGAGCGGAATCGGCCGGGACGATCGACCCAGCCCTGATAGCCGCCGTAGACACCGGAACGAGCGTCGGGGCGGAACTCGGCGTCCTTGACGTGGAACATGCGGATGCGTTCGTGATAGCGGTCGATGAAGCCCAGGTAGTCCATCTGCTGCAGCAACAGGTGGCTGGGGTCGTAGAGGATGGCTGCCCGAGGATGATGGTCCACCGCTTCCAGGAAGCGTTCGAAGGAGGCGCCATCGTGCAGGTCTTCGCCGGGATGGATTTCGTAGCACAGGTCCACGCCGGCCTCGTCGAAGCGATCGAGGATCGGCAACCAGCGCCGGGCCAGCTCGGCGAACCCTTGTTCCACCAGCCCGGACGGGCGCTGTGGCCACGGGTACATATAGGGCCACAGCAGCGCACCGGAAAAGGTCGCGTGGGCCTTGAGTCCCAGGCGCCGGCTGGCCCGGGCGGCCAGCTTCAGTTGCTCGATGGCCCACTCGGTCCGCGCCTGGGGCTGGCCGCGCAGGTGGGCCGGGGCGAAGTCATCGAACAGCGCGTCGAACGCCGGGTGCACCGCCACCAGTTGCCCCTGCAGGTGCGTCGACAACTCACTGATTTCGACCCCGGCCTGGGCGCAGGTGGCCTTGAGCTCATCGCAATAATCCTGGCTCTCGGCGGCCCGGGCCAGGTCGATGTAGCGCGTGCCCAGGGTCGGCAACTGAATGGCCTTGTAGCCTTGCGAGGCGGCCCACCGGGCGATGTTCGCCAACGAGTCGAACGGTGTCTCGTCGGACATGAACTGGGCCAGGAAAATAGCCGGCCCGCGCAGGCCCATCGGTGTTTCTTCGGTGGTTTTCACAACAGCGATTCTCCGGTTTCCAGCGCGGTCCACTTCGCCTCGCCGCGATGATTGATGATGGCGGCCTCGATGAATGCCATGGTGCGCAGGCCGGTCTCGATGCCGGGTACGCCAGGCACGTCGGGGCCTTCGACCCGCTCGCGAATGGCCCGGGCGAAATCGCCATAGAGGTTCGCCATGGCTTCCAGGTAGCCCTCGGGGTGCCCGGCCGGCAAACGCATGCGTCGCGTCGCCGCTTCGCTCAGCCAAGGCTGGCCGACACCACTGCGCAGGATGCGCAAGGGTTGGTCGACGGCACGATGAATCAGGCTCGAAGGTTCTTCCTGGCGCCATTCCAGGGCGCCCTTGTCGCCATAGACGCGGATCTTCAGCGGATTCTCTTCACCGCTGCAGACCTGGCTGGCCAGCAACACGCCACTGGCGCCGCCTTCCATCCGGAACAACATGGCGACATCGTCATCGAGTTGCCGACCTGGGACATGGGTGCCCAACGCGGCGCACAGATGTTGGATCGGCTGGTCCGCGACGAACTCCGCCAGGGAAAACGCATGGGTGCCTATGTCCCCGATGCAACCGCCCAGCCCGGACCGGGCTGGGTCGTCGCGCCACTCGGCCTGCTTGTTGCCTTGCCCGGCGAGGTCCTGGCTGAGCCAGCCCTGGGGATACTCGACGAACACTTTGCGCACCCTGCCGATGACACCCGAGCGCACCATTTCCCGGGCCTGCCAGACCATGGGATAGCCCAGGTAGGTGTGGGCCAGACCGTAGAGGCAGCGGCTGCCTCGCAGATCGTCCTTGAGCGCCAGCAATTGCTTGAGGTCCAGCCCGGCGGGTTTTTCGCTGAACACATGGAAACCGGCCTTCAGTGCCTGGCTGGCAATGGGGGCATGGAGGTGATTGGGGGTGACGATCACCAGCAGTTCCATGCGCTGATCCAGGGGCAGCAGCGCTTCGGCATCGAGCATTTGCTGCCAGTCGTGATAGCAACGGGACGCGGGCAGCCCCAGGGACGCGCCGGTCTGCCGGTTGTTATGGGGGTCGCGGCTGAACGCACCGCACACCAGTTCGAAGCCGCCGTCCAGGCCAGCGGCCTGGCGATGGGCCTGGCCGATGAAAGCGCCCTCTCCACCGCCCACGAAGCCCATTCTTATTTTGGGTGCCACAGGGTTCATCACGACGCTCTCATGCAGGATTGATATGGGATGTAACCGGTTACATCATGGCCGAATCTAGGCCCGGTTTCGTGCCGTGTCAAATCCAGGAGGGACGCCCCCCGGACGTTTGTGCGCCGTCCAACCTGCGGTAAGCTGCGCAGCCGTGCCCCTATTTCCTGGCGCTGCGTCGAGGTGCGTTTGTCCAATATTCGTGAAGTGGCCCGGCTGGCTGGCGTTTCCGTGGCCACGGTGTCCAGAGCGCTGAAATCCCCGGAGCGGGTGCTGCCCCAGACGCGGGACAAGGTGAACGCGGCGGTGGAACAGGCCGGCTATCGACCGAACCTGATGGCCGTGCAGTTTCGGTCCCGGCGAACCGGTAACCTGGTGATCCTGGTCCCGACCATTGCCAATACCTTTTTCGCCCGGGTCATCAGCGGCGCCCAACAGGCGGCGCAGGCGGCGGGTTACCGATTGCTGCTGTGCGACACCCAGGGCCGGGAAGACATCGAGCAGGCCTTTGCCGCGCTGGTCTACGCCCATCAGGCCGATGGGGTCATACAACTGCGCGCCTGCGACCCTTTCGTATCACTGCCCCCCGGCACCGACCCGCTGCCCCTGGTCAATGCCTGCGAAGTGGTCAAGGGCGCTTCCTACCCCACCATCAGCCTGGACAACCGCAGCGCCGCCCGGGCCATGACCGAATACTTGCTCGGGCTCGGCCACCGCCGCATCGGCATCATCAAGGGACCGCGCAGCAGTCCGTTGACCCTCGACCGCGTGGCCGGTTATCAGGACGCCTTGCACGACGCCGGCATCGCCATCGACCCCGAGCTGATCTGCCATGGCGACTTCACCCTCAAGGCCGGATTCGAGGGTGCCGGCGCGATGCTCGCACTGGCCGAGCGCCCCAGTGCGCTGTTCTGCGAAAACGACGAGATGGCCATCGGCGCTCTCAAGCGCATCAAGCAGACGGGCCTGCGGGTGCCCGAGGACATTTCCCTGGTGGGGTTCGACGACATCCCTTTCGCGGCGTATTGCGATCCGCCCCTGACCACCATTTCCCAACCGGCCGAAACCTTCGGCCAGATGGCCGTGGACATGCTGATCGCCCTGATCGAGAACAAGCCCATCCCACAGCGGCATGTGCTGCTGCCGTTCGAGTTGACGGTGCGCGGCAGCAGTGCGGCGCCAGGTTCCGGTATGACCTGACCAGGCACATGGGCTTTATCGACTCGCCATCAGGCCCGTTTCAACTACAGTGGAAAGACTCTGCATAAAGCCATAACAAGACGGAGAGTCTCCCCATGCAAATCAACAAGCACTTCATCTCCCTGGCCACCGCCGCAGCCTTGATGGTGGCCAGCACGGCCTACGCAGCCCCGGTGTACATCAACATACTGACCGGGGGCACCAGCGGTGTCTATTACCCGATCGGGGTCGGGCTCTCCCAGATCTACAGCAGCGGCATCAAGGATTCCAAGACTTCGGTCCAGGCTACCAAGGCTTCGGTGGAGAACCTGAACCTGCTCCAAGCCGGACGCGGGGAATTGGCCTTTGCCCTGGGCGATTCGGTGGCGGACGCCAGCAATGGCGTGGAAGACGCTGGCTTCAAGGCCCCCTTGACCAAGTTGCGGGCCATCGCCGGAGCCTACCCCAACTACATCCAGATCGTCGCCAGCCAGGAGTCGGGCATCAAGACCTTGGCCGATCTCAAGGGCAAGACCGTTTCGGTCGGCGCGGCGAAATCCGGCACCGAGCTCAATGCCCGGGCGATCTTCAAGGCTGCGGGCCTGACGTACGACGATATGAAGGTGCAGTACCTGCCCTTCGCCGAGTCGGTGGACCTGATCAAGAACCGCCAGTTGGATGCCACGCTGCAGTCCTCCGGCCTGGGCATGGCGGCCATTCGCGACCTGGCGTCGACAATGGCGCTGAACTACGTGTCGATTCCGGCCGATGTGATAGGAAAAATAGGCAACCCGGCTTACCAGAGTGCCCAGATCCCCGCCAATACCTACGACGGACAGGCCGACGCAGTGCCCACTGTTGCCATCACCAACATCCTGGTGACTCGCGAGGACGTGCCGGACGAAGTGGCTTATCAAATGACCAGGCTGCTGTTCGACAACCTCAATCGCCTGGGCACCTCCCATTCGGCAGCCAAGGACATTTCCCTCGAAAACGCCGCGAAGAACCTGCCGATCGCCCTGCACCCCGGTGCCGAGCGCTACTACAAGGAAGTGGGCGCACTGTAGTTTCCCGGGCTGCAATGGCACCGCGCCGTTGCAGCATTGCGTTCCGCACCCGCTGCAGACAACAGGCAGGTACCTATGAGTGAAGACCAGCACGGCATCCCCGCAGACCCTCGGGATTGGCCCAAGGCCCTGTTTTGCGTGGCACTGCTGTTTTCCGTATTCCAGATCATCACGGCGGCCTTTTCCCCAGTGTCCAGCATCGTATTACGGGCTGTGCATGTTGGTTTTCTATTGTGGGTGGTATTTCTCAGCTACCCGACCTACGGAAAACAACGACCGTGGCAGCCACTGGCCTGGGCCTTGAGCCTGGCGGGCGTGGCGACGGCGCTATACCAATGGATATTCGAAGCCGACCTGATCCAGCGCTCCGGCGACCTGACCACGACCGACATGGTCATCGGCAGTCTCCTGATCATCCTGGTGTTCGAAGCCGCACGGCGCGTGATGGGCATCGCCCTGCCGATCATCTGCGGCCTGTTCCTGGCCTATGGCCTGTTCGGCGAATACCTGCCGGGCGACCTGGCCCATCGCGGTTATGGCCTGGACCAGATCATCAACCAGTTGGCGTTTGGTACCGAAGGGCTCTACGGCACGCCGACCTATGTATCGGCCACCTATATCTTCCTCTTCATCCTGTTCGGCGCCTTCCTGGAAAAGGCCGGCATGATCAAACTGTTCACCGACTTTTCCATGGGCCTGTTCGGCCACAAGCTGGGCGGCCCGGCGAAGGTGTCGGTGGTGTCATCGGCATTGATGGGCACCATCACCGGTTCGGGCATCGCCAACGTGGTGACCACCGGGCAGTTCACCATCCCGTTGATGAAGCGCTTCGGCTACAAGGCTGCGTTCGCCGGTGGCGTGGAAGCGACGGCCAGCATGGGCAGCCAGATCATGCCACCGGTGATGGGCGCCGTGGCGTTCATCATGGCCGAGACCATCAACGTGCCCTTCGTGGAAATTGCCAAGGCGGCCTTGATACCGGCATGCCTGTATTTCGGCTCGGTATTCTGGATGGTGCACCTGGAGGCCAAACGCTCCGATCTCAAAGGCCTGCCCAAGGACCAATGCCCGAGCGCCTGGAGCGCGGTCAAGGAGAACTGGTATCTGCTGATCCCGCTCGCGGTGCTGGTCTACCTGCTCTTTTCCGGACGCACACCACTGTTTTCCGGCATGGTGGGGTTGGCATTGACGGCTATCGTGATCCTCGGCTCGGCGATCATCCTGAAAGTCTCGAACTATGCCCTGCGCTGTGCGTTCTGGGTCGCGCTGGGTATTTTCTGCGTCGGTTTTTTCCAGTTGGGGATCGGTATCGTCTTTGCAGTCATCGCTGTATTGGTGATGGCCTGCTGGTTCATGCAAGGCACCCGGGAAACCCTGGTCATCTGCTTGCATGCCCTGGTCGACGGTGCCCGCCACGCCGTGCCGGTAGGAATCGCCTGCGCCCTGGTCGGCAGCATCATCGCCGTGGTTTCCCTGACCGGCGTCGCGTCCACTTTTGCGGGTTACATCCTCGCCATCGGCAAGGACAACCTCCTGCTGTCACTGATCCTGACCATGCTCACCTGCCTGGTGCTGGGCATGGGCATCCCGACCATTCCCAACTACATCATCACCAGCTCGATCGCCGCGCCCGCCTTGCTGGAGCTGGGGGTGCCGCTGATCGTGTCACACATGTTCGTATTCTACTTCGGCATTCTCGCCGACCTGACACCGCCGGTGGCCCTGGCCTGCTTCGCCGCCGCGCCCATTGCCAGGGAAAGCGGCCTGAAGATCAGCTTCTGGGCCGTACGTATCGCCCTCGCCGGTTTCGTCATACCGTTCATGACGGTCTACAACCCGGCGCTGATGCTTCAGGGCGACAACTTGTGGATGACCGCCTACATGCTGGTCAAGACACTGCTCGCCGTCGGCCTGTGGGGAATGGCATCCACCGGTTTCCTGCAACAGAAGATGCCCCTCCTGGAACGGCTGGCCTGTTTTGCCGCCGGCGCACTGCTGGTGGTGGCGCTGCCGCTGACCGATGAAATCGGCTTTGTCCTGGGTGCGCTGTTGATCGGCCAACACCTCTGGCGTGCCCGCCGTGTCGGGCGGGCCTTGGCTTGATTGGCCTATGCCTGGGACTCTCCGGCGCAGTCTGGGCGCAACTGGAGCTGCGCGACTTCACGCTGGCCTGGGATCACACCATCGAAAAGATCCGCTGGGAAGAGGACTATCACATCACCGAAGAAGGCCTGGTCTTGGGCGAGGCCAGGGTCAAGGGCAATGGGGCCGGCATGGAAATTCCCGAAGGTGCCCGGCTGGCAAATGGCAGTTGGCGCTTCCATCGCCAACTGCCACCGCTGCAACCGCTGAAGCTGGGGCGCACGCCCCAAGCCGGTGACTACCAGCTGTGTCATGCCGGACACTGCCAGCCGATGAGCCATTGGCTGGGACCGGCTAGCCAGGCTCGACCGGCTGTGGAGCTATGGAGCTGCGCGCTCCAGTCGGCGACCGATCGATGAACGAGAGGTCGCCGTCGGGCTCGGCAAGTGGCGCCTGCGACAACCGATCCGCGATGCCTGGACTTCAGGCGAACGTCGCACCCCGGGTGTTCACGAACAGCGAGTACAGCGAGTGGCTGCCAGCCATGAACAGCCGGTTGCCCTCACGTCCGCCGAAGCACACATTGGGGCAGCGCTCCGGCAGGGAAATATGCCCGATGGCCTTGCCTTGCGGATCGAACACCCGCACGCCGTCGAGTTTCTCCAGGTCGGCCCTGGGGTCGCCGTTACCGCCCCAACCGCACCAGAGGTTGCCGCTCTCGTCGCACTTGAGTCCGTCGATGGCCGCGTAATCCAAGCCCTCGATATGCTTGCGGCGCTCCCCCAGGGTGCCATCGTCCTTGACCGTGATCGCCCAGACCAGGCGGTTGGGCTTGGCCCGGCCTTCGACCACGTAGAGGATTTTTTCGTCCGGGGAAAAGCACAGGCCGTTGGGGCCCGCCAAGTCATCGATCACCCGGCTGACCTTGCCGGTCTCGCCATCGATGCGATAGACCGCATGAGGCTGGACGGGAGTGACCTTGTGCCCTTCATAGTTATTGCCGGTCTGGAACGGTGGGTCGGTGAACCAGACCGAGCCATCGCGTTTGCAGACGATGTCGTTGGGCGAGTTGAAAGGCTTGCCGTCGAAACTGTCCGCCAGCACGGTGATCGTACCGTTGTGCTCGGTACGGGTGACGCGCCGGCCTTCGCTGGATGTAGTGGACCCTTCGCACACCAGCAGCCGTCCCTGGCGATCGCGACACATGCCATTGGAGAAGTTGGCGTTCTCGCGATACACCGACAGGCTGCCCGTAACCTCATCCCAGCGCATGATGCGATTGTTGGGGATGTCGCTGACCAGCAGGTAGCGACCATCGCCGATCCATACCGGCCCTTCCGCCCAGCGCAGGCCGGTGGCGAGCTTTTCCACACTGGCGTTGAAAATGCGCAGGTCCATGAAGCTGGGGTCTAGGACATTCACCAGGGGGTCCGGATACCGTTGGCTCAACGGCTCGGCCTGGGTGAGCCCGGGCAGGTTCCCCAGGGTGGCGGCGGCGGCCGAGACCACCAGGGATTTTTTCAGGAAGAGCCGGCGCTGCTGATCGGTGATTGAAGGTTGTGAAGCATCCATCGTACGTCTCCGTTAATTATTATTGGACGGGGACGCCAGTTTTACCGCGTGATAAGACATCGTACAAGTTAATATCCTGCGTCCCGCCATACGCCTCAAACCTGGCTGAGCGGGATGCGTACAGTGAACGTAGTGCCGGCCCGCGCTTGGGAATGTACCTCGATAATGCCCTGGTGGGCCGATACGATCGCCGAGGCGATGTGAAGTCCCAGCCCCAGGCCAGCCGTGGGTCCGTATTGCATGTCACCGCTGCGCAGTTGACGGACCAGGGGATTGAAAATGCTGGCAAGGGCATCTTTTTCAATGATCTTGCCTTGGTTATTGATCGCAATGACCCCTTCATCCCCTTCCCGGCTCAGGGAAACCGTGATCGGTGCGCCTTCTGTCCCATGCTGCACGGCATTGCCGATCAGGTTGGAGAACACCTGCTCCATTCGCGCCGGGTCGAACATCCCGTCGAGGGCACCACGCGGTTCGAAGAGGATGGTGCTTTCCGGATGGTAGGCGCGCGCCTCCTCCACCATGCCTTCGCACGCCGCGACCAGGTCTCCCCTGAAGCGCTGCACCGGTATGCCGGCCCCCAGCTGGGTGCGGGTGAAATCCAGCAGATCGCCGACGATCTTGTTGGCACGCTTGACACTGGTGTAGATGCGCGAAGAAATCTTGGTGGCCTTGGCAGGCAGGTCGCCCGCGCGCAGGAGCACTTCAGAGCCCAGCAGTATGGCACCCAACGGGCTGCGCAGATCATGCCCGAGGATCCCGAGAAACATATTGCGCGCCGCATCCACCGCCCCCGAGTAGCTCACGACGGACTCCGCCAAGGCCTGGTCCACGGCCTCGTTGAAGCGAATCACATCGGACATCGCCTGCTCTTGCTGCAACGGGGCCTGCGGCATCCACAGCATCAACACACTGGTGCGTAGCGCACGGTATTCCGAGACCATCTGTTCCACGGTGAAACCGGAGGACTGGCGAATGACGGCGTGGGTTTCGGCCGCGGTTTCGACATCCGTCGCCGGGGCGTCGCCGTGGGATTTGGCGATCTGCTCCTCGGTGGTCTGGGCGGTGCGCAAGTCAATGGCGATGGCCCGCAACATTTGCTCGGCATGGTCGCGCAGTGCCACCGAATCCATGCCGATCGAAGCCGGCGTTATGGTCCTGGCGAAATCTTCCCAAGCCTGGAGGATCGGTTCGATATTGTGCTCGATGAAATCGGCCAGGCGCATGGGTCGCTCCGTGAGAAGGTCAGATGGACCGGAGCGGAAAACAACGCAGCGGTCAGTTGTTGTACAGCAAATCGCCGATGGACGCGTCGGTATCCGCGGAAAGTCAGGCCCTCTGCACCCTTGCCCCACGACGCGGGGTGTCCACGGCTCGAGGTTGACGGTGCACGCCCTCGGGATTCGAGACTTGTCTCTTTGCGTCTGTTTCGGTACAAGACCAAGTCATACGACAACCTATAACTAAAAATTGTCCGAAGCCTATCCGCCTCGGCGTCCCGCCTTTGAGATATCTGCCATGACCCGCTCCTCTGCCGACACCCCCACCCCGTTTCCCCGTCACCTCGCGGTGCTGATCCTGTTGTGCATGGGCTGCGCCTTCGCCGGCAACCATGTCGCGGCGCGGGCGGCTTTCGATGACGGTGCCGGGGTGTTGCTGGCGATCCTGCTGCGCTCGGGCGGGACGCTGTTGGTACTGGCAACCATCGTTCTGTGGCAACGGCAGAGCTTGCGCCTGCCGGTCGGCGCATGGCGCTGGCAACTGGTCCTCGGCCTGTTGATCGCTGCCCAGAGCCTTTGCCTGTATTCAGCCGTGGCGCGAGTGCCGGTGGCGCTGGCGCTGTTGGTGGGCAACCTGTTTCCGATCCTGCTGGCCCTGTTGACCTGGGCCCTCGGCGGCCCCCGCCCCACCGCCCGGACGGCGGCCTTGATGGGCATGATCCTGGTCGGCCTGGTGTTCGTGCTGGAGGTGCCGTCGCGATTGTCGTCCCAGGCGGATGTCGGCCCGCAATGGCTGCTGGGCGTCGGCCTGGCATTCTGCGCCGCGTGCGTCTTCGCGTGTGCGTTGTGGATCACCGATCACAAGCTGTCCCAGGTGCGCGGCTCGGTGCGCAGCCTGCTGACGATTTTCATCGTGTTCAGCAGCGTCAACCTGGCCGGCCTGACGGGCGCCCTGCCCGGCGGCCTCGACCTGCCCGCGACCCATGTGGGCTGGTTGGCCCTGGCCACGCTGGTGGTGCTCTATGGCACAGGGTTCATCGTGCTGTTCATGTGCGTGCCGCGCCTGGACATGCCGCGCAATGCGCCGGTGATGAACATCGAACCGCTGGCGACCCTGCTCATCGGCTGGCTGGTGCTGGACCAGATGCTCAATCCCGGCCAGGTGCTCGGCGGCGCGATCGTGGTGACAGGCATCGTGTTGCTGACCTGGCGCAAGGCCGAGCGGATCAAGGCGCCGATGGCCGAAGCAGCGAAGTGAATGCCATTCTCTCCCGTCCCCCGCTCCCGCATCGCCCCCCCTGGGCGCCCTTGCGACAGGGCGGCATTCAGGCGTCATGCATTTAATCCTCGCCCCTTCTGAAACCAGTTTGAAAATCCACAGTCCTACCCCAGCCCGGAACCACAGGTTTGCGGGCTGATCGGCGCCCTCCGCGGCGTTCCAGCAATCCCGTCCTCCAGAGCTGTTCATTCATGCGCCACTCGGTTCTCTCTCGCCGTTTTGCCTCGCTGTGTCTCCCGTTCCTGCTTCCTCTGTCCGCCAGCCCGGCCCATGCCCGGGGTGAAGGGCAACTGGTGAACGCCATCAATGACTACCGCAGCCAGTCCCATCGATGCGAATGGCGAACGATGCGCGCCGCCCCGCCCCTGGTGTTGCGTGCCAAGCTGGCCTTGCCGATCGGCTTTCGGGGCGGTCTGCGCGAAACCCTGATGGACGAAGGCTACCAGGCCCGGACCGTGCGCAGCATCCGCCTGACCGACGCACGGGATGCCGACGAAGCGTTCGAGATACTGGCGGAAGAACATTGCTCGGCGCTACTGGACAGCCAGTACGCGGACATTGGCATCAATCGGATCGGGGATGAATGGCGCGTGGTATTGGCGCAGCCCTTGGGCGGTGCGCGCATGAGTGACGAGGCGCCGGCGGACAAATCACTGCTGGCCCAGGTCAATGCCGCCAGGGCCAAGCCCCGGATGTGTGGTCGCCAGCGCTTCGCGGCGGCTCGACCGTTGAGCTGGAATGCCGCGCTGGGCACCGCTGCCGAAGGTCACAGCCGGGCCATGGCGCGTGGCAACTACTTCTCCCACCGCGACCCCGATGGCCGCTCCACCTCCGACCGGGCCAAGAGCGCCGGCTTTCGTGGGCGCAAACTCGGCGAGAACATCGCCGCCGGCCAACGCACGCCGAGCCAGGCCATGCGCGACTGGCTTGCCAGCCCCGGGCATTGCGCCAACTTGATGAACCCGATGTTCACCCAGGTCGGCGCGGCCTCCGCCAGCAACTCGCGCAGCGATGCGGGGGTCTACTGGACCATGGTCTTCGGCGCGCCCTGACGGCCTGCTACAGGCGCACCTCAGCGACCGGTACTACGTCGATCCGCGATACCGCGCTGCTTAGCCGCCCCAGCCGATGGTTGTGATCGGCGATGATCTGTTCGGCCGCCATGCTGCCGTTATCCACCGTCGAATGGGCGTCGGCGGCCAGGACCACCTCGTATCCCAGGGCATGCGCCTGGCGCACCGTGGCATTGATGCAGTAGTCGGTCTGCAGCCCGCAAATCACCACGCGATCGATGCCCCGGGCCTGCAACAGGGCCAGCAGATCGGTCTGGTAGAACGCATCCGCAGCGGTCTTGCGCACCCGCAGGTCGTCCGCGCCGGTGACCAGCCCATCGGCCAGTTGCCAGGCGGCACTGCCGTAGGTCAGTGAGCCGTCCAGTTCTTCATGCTGGACCAGGATCACCGGCAAGCCGAGGGCCCGGGCCCTGGCACTGAGCTCGTTGATGGTCCGGACCAGGCGTTCACTGCCGAAGCACTCTTCTTGGCCGGCACACAACCCGCTCTGGACGTCGATGATCAGCAATGCCGTGTTCATGTCTTGCTCTTCCAATGGTCAATAGCCCAGGGACAGCCCTGTATTGCGGCGTGGATCGTTGGCGCCGTAGAAACGATTCTTGCCCACCGGCTTGCCTCCCAGCGACGGGGCGCCCACCAGGATCGCGGCGATATGGTTCGGGTCCTGGGGCCCTGCGAACTTGTGCCCCCAGCTTTCGAGGATCTTCTGCGTGTCGGGGCTGGCGGCGAAGGTTTCCAGGTTGGTTTCTTCCGGCATCCACTGTTGATGGAAGCGCGGCGCATCCACCGCTTCCTGCAGATTCATGCCGTAGTCGATGACATTGAGGATCGTCAGCAAGGTCGCGGTGATGATACGGCTGCCACCGGGCGTGCCCACCACCATGACAGTCTTGCCGTCCTTGGTGACGATGGTCGGGCTCATGGACGACAGCGGAGCCTTGCCCGGTGCGATGGCGTTGGCTTCTCCCTGCACCAGGCCGTACATGTTGGGTACCCCGACCTTGGCGGTGAAGTCATCCATCTCATCGTTGAGGATCACCCCGGTCTTGCTCGCCATGACTCCGGCACCGAACCAGTCGTTGAGGGTATAGGTGACCGAAACCGCGTTGCCCCACCGATCGACGATCGAATAGTGGGTGGTGTTACTGCCTTCGTGGGGCGCCACGCCGGGCTTGATCTTCTGTGAGTCACCGGCCTTCTGCGGTTCGATGGCGGCCCGCAGCTTGGCGGCGTAGTTCTTGTCCAGCAGATGGTCGATGGGGTTCTGCACGAAGTCCGGGTCGCCCAGGTAGCTGTTGCGGTCCACGTAGGCGTGACGCATGGCTTCGATCTGGTAATGCATGCCCTGGGCCGAATGGAAGCCCAGCTCCTTCATGGGATAGCCATCGAGGATGTTCATGATCTGGCACAGCACCACGCCGCCGGAACTGGGCGGTGGCGCCGAGATGATGTGGTAGCCGCGATAGTCACACTCCACCGGGGCCAGTTCTCGGGTCTTGTACTTGTCCAGGTCGGCCTGGGTGATGATGCCTTTGTTGGCCTGGCTGGACGTCACGAGGGCGTCGGCGACCCAGCCTTTATAGAAGCCGTCGGCGCCCTTGGCCGAGATTTCCCGCAGGGTCCTGGCGAGGTCCTTTTGCACCAGCTTCTGGCCGACCTGCATCGGCTCGCCGTTATGCAGGAAGATCGCGCCGGAGTCGCGCATGTCCTTCCTGAACAGATCGGTGGCGGTCTCCAGCAGTTCCACATCGCCCTGCTCCAGGGTGAAACCTTCATCGGCCAGACGGATGGCCGGCGCCATCAGCTCCGCCCGAGGCATGCTGCCGTATTTCTGCAGGGCCAGTTCCATGCCGGAAACCGTGCCGGGCACACCCACCGCCAGGTGCCCGCGGGTGCTGAGTTCGGGGATGACGTTACCGTCCTTGTCCAGGTACATGTCGGCGGTGGCGGCCAACGGGGCTTTCTCGCGAAAATCCAGGAACGTCTTGCGCCCATCGGCCAGTTGCAGGGTCATGAACCCACCGCCGCCCAGGTTACCGGCCGCCGGATACACCACCGCCAGGGCATACCCCACCGCCACCGCCGCATCCACGGCATTGCCACCTTTCTTGAGCACATCGACGCCGACATGGGTCGCCAGGTGCTGGGCGGTGACCACCATGCCGTTTTCGGCGGCGACGGGGGCCTGGGACGCGGATTGCGCAGGCAAGCCGCTCAAAGTCAGGGAGGTGGCGACAAGGATCCGGGCAAAGGATTGGAACTTCATGAGTCGGTCTCTTCTTGTTTTAAGGGTCAGGATCGCATCAAGGGCATCAGGCAGTATGGCCCGGTTTACGAAATCCGCCCGTGCGCCGTCGACCGAGTGACGTCACGCAAGCCTTTGGGATAGGCTCGTACGGCTTGCCACCCCATGCCCAAGGACATCGCCGATGACGCTGCGAATCGAACGTACGGACACCCCCACCGCTGAAGAACGCGAGGCCATCCTGGCGCCGCTGCGCAGCTACAACGTCTCCCAGGCCGGCGACGGCGCATCGCAACTGGTGGCATGGCTGGTGCGGGACGAGCAAAGCGATGAGATCCTGGGCGGCCTCTACGGGCGCCTGTTCTATCGCTGGCTGTTCATCGAATTGTTGTCGGTGCCGCAAGAGGCTCGGGGACAAGGCCTGGGCAGTGAACTGATGCAGTTGGCCGAAACCCTGGCGAGGGAGCAGGATTGCATCGGTATCTGGCTGGACACCTTCGATTTCCAGGCGCCGACGTTCTATCGCAAGCTCGGTTTCACCGCCTGCGGACAGATCGACGACTACCCACCGGGTCACACGCGTTTCTTTTTCCAGAAACGCCTGCTTCCCGCCGATTGATACGCGATGCGGATGGAAGCGGGCTGCGGAGCGGGCATTGCTTTTGTTCGAGCCAATTATCCTGAGCCCTGGCGATGACAGGACTCGGATCATTCGCTGAAACGGGCCAGCGTTTGAGGGCTCTGCGCAGAATCCGCAGCGTTGGTGCGAGCGCTCTACAAGCAGGTCGCCAGCGCCGCCAACCGGCGCTTGGCCACGAAATCGTCGTGCCGGGCGTAATAGTTCAATGTCGTGCCGGTGGCGTCGGTCTGCAGGTCGACAAAGGATTCGGCGGAACGGGTATACACCGTCGAGCCACCTTTCTTGCCCGGTTGCAGGTAGGCGCCGGCGTCCTCGCCGAACACCGCTTCATCCTGCCAGGAGAACTGCACGCACTGGGCCACGACCTGTTCCGGCTTGTCGGACGTCATGGTCTTGTAAGGGGCTTGCGTCCTGGCCTGGTTCATCGCCGAGCCTGCGCAGCCTGCCAGCAGGGTCGCGGCCAGGGCCACCGTCAACATTCGCATTGCGTTCACTCATCGAAAAAAAGCGGACTGTAGCACTGCGACCCTTGCCTTCGTGCTGCTTTACTCAAATTTATACGGGACAGAGGGCAACGATTCGCGCAACCTGTGAGACTTCTCGCAATCCCAAAGGAGTGACCATGGCGGCAAGCGAACAGCAACATGAACGGGCCTTGGACAGATTCCTCGATGAGCGTCCCGAACTGCGTGTGGAACTGGATAACCTCAACCCGCTGCTGGCCCAGGCCAAGGGCGAGACACCGGCGCAGTACCGTGCCGAGCGGCTGCATGAAGCGTTCGAAGCCGAGGCCGAGCGCCTGGGCCTGTTCGCTTGGGAACTGACCCTGCAACTGACCGCCGCCTCACCCCAGGACTACCAGGTGCAGCGCCTGGAAGTGCATAAGGAAGTGGCGGAAATGGCAGGAATGGACTGGGAAGAATATTGCGAGCTGCATGGCCTCGAGCAGTAGCCCGAATGGACTGGGTATCATCTCTGGCGCGGGGTGGCGCGACGTTTCGCTAAACTCCCTCGCCACACAGCCTTCAAACCACGTCCCTTGTGTTGAATCGCCTGGCAATCGCCGCTGCGCCCATAAAGCTTTATCATGGCCGCAGTTTTGCTCATCGGGTCTGTCATGAAGTTCGCCATCGCGCTGTTTTCCGCCGCCCACGCCCCCTCCTCGCGCCGCGCCTTGCTGTTCGCCCAGGCCGCGCTGGCCGGCGGGCACGAGATCGTGCGGCTGTTTTTCTATCAGGACGGCGTCCATAACGCCGACAGCGGCGTGGTCACGCCACAGGACGAACAGGACTTGCCCCGGCAATGGCGCGCCTTCGTCAGCGATAACCGACTCGACGGCGTGGTGTGCATCGCCGCGGCATTGCGCCGTGGCGTGCTGGACGAAGACGAAGCCCGGCGCTACCAGCGTTCGGCGGTCAGCGTCGAGGCGCCTTGGGCCTTGTCCGGGTTGGGCCAGTTGCACGATGCGATCCAGGATGCCGACCGTTTGATCTGCTTTGGAGGCGCGTGATGGCCAAGTCCCTGCTGCTCATCAGCCGCCAGTCCCCGTGGTCGGGTCCCGGTGCCCGGGAAGCCCTGGATATCGTGCTGGCCGGTGGTGCGTTCGACCTGCCCATTGGCCTGCTCTTTCTCGATGACGGTGTGCTCCAGCTGCTCGCCGGCCAGGATGCCAGGGCCGTCCAGCAGAAAGACCTCAGCGCGAACCTGCAGGCTTTGCCGATGTTCGGCGTGGAAGCGCTCTTCGTCTGCGCCGACAGTGCCGCCCGGCGCGGTATCGACACCGCGGCCCTGGCGCTGGACGACATGAAGGTGCTGACCGCCCGAGACATCACCGCTCTCATTGACCGTTACGACCAGGTGATCACGCTCTGATGTCGACTTTGCATGTGTTATCCCATTCGCCTTTCGGCGACGAGCGCTTCGGCAGTTGCCTGCGGATCCTGGGGAGCCAGGATGCGCTGCTGCTGTGTGGCGACGCGACTTATGCGTTGCAGCCCGGCACCCAGCCGTTCCAGGCCCTGCAAGCCCTCCATCAGCAGCGCTTCGTGCTTCTGGAAGATGCCCAGGCGCGTGGCCTGGCGATTGCGGACTGGATCGTGGCCATCGATTACCCGGCCTTCGTCGAACTGTCGGTCCGGCATGACAAGGTCAATACCTGGCTATGAATGTGCTGAACGTGGGCGATCGCGCCATCGCGCTGGACAAGGACGGCTACCTGGCCGACCGCAACGATTGGTCGGCCGACGTGGCCGCTGCCCTGGCGGCTGCCGAAGGCATGGAGCTGGGCCCCGAACACTGGGAAATCCTCGAGCTGTTGCGCAGCTTCTACGATGAGTTCCAGCTCTCTCCCGCCACCCGGCCGCTGATCAAGTACACCGCGCTGAAACTGGGGACGGAAAAAGGCAACAGCCTGCACCTGAACCGCTTGTTCAAAGGCACGCCCGCCAAACTCGCCGCCAGGCTGGCGGGCCTGCCCAAACCGACGAACTGCCTATGACCGACTTCCCATCGCTGACCCTCCAGACCCCGGCCGAACACCCATTCGCCCAGTTCGTGCGCATCCTCGGCAAAGGCAAGCGCGGTGCCCGCAACCTGACCCGCGAAGAAGCCCGGGAAGCCATGGGCATGGTGCTGGACGAAACGGTCGAGGATACCCAGCTGGGCGCCTTCCTGATGCTGTTGCGACACAAGGAAGAAAGCGCCGAGGAACTGGCCGGCTTCACCGAAGCCTTGCGCGAGCGCCTGGCGGTACCGGCCCTGGCCGTGGACCTGGACTGGCCGACCTACGCCGGCAAGAAACGTCACCTGCCGTGGTACCTGCTGGCGGCCAAATGCCTGGGACAGAACGGGGTGCGGATCTTCATGCATGGCGGCGGCGCCCATACGGCGGGCCGGCTTTACACCGAACAGTTGCTGCAATCGCTGCAGATTCCACTGTGCCGCGACTGGCCACAGGTCGGTGCCGCGCTGGACAACGGTGGCCTGGCCTTCATGCCGTTGGTGGACTGGGCACCCCGGATGCAGCATATGATCGACCTGCGCAATACCCTGGGCCTGCGCTCGCCGATCCATTCCCTGGCCCGCCTTCTCAACCCGCTGGGCGCCCGTTGCGGGCTGCAGAGCATCTTCCATCCCGGTTACCAGGCGGTGCATCGCCAGGCCAGTGGCCTGCTGGGAGACACGGCCATCGTCATCAAGGGCGACGGCGGCGAGATCGAGATCAACCCGGACGCCGACAATCATCTGTATGGCACCACTGGCGGCACGAGCTGGGATGAGGAATGGCCACGGCTGTCCGAGCAGCGCCACGTCAAGCCTGAAAGCCTCGACCCCGAACACCTCAAGGCGGTCTGGCGCGGCGAAGTGGAAGACAGCTACCCCCGACTCGCGTTGATCGCCACCATGGCCCTGGCCTTGCGCGGCCTGGGCCAGGCTCGCGAAGAAGCGTTCGAGAAGGCCCGGCACTATTGGGAAGCGCGAGATCGATCGATTTAATCGATCATCAACGCCCAACCTTTGCGCTTTTTGTTCGAACCTATCGGAATAGACTCGTCTCCAATGTGTATTGGCCGAGGAGATCGAGATGGGTTTGTTAGTCGAAGGCCGCTGGCAGGATCAGTGGTATGAAAGCAAGGACGGCACGTTCCAGCGCGAACAGGCGCAACGCCGTCACTGGATCACCGCCGACGGCAGCGCCGGTCCCACGGGTGATAGTGGATTTGCCGCCGAACCGGGGCGCTACCATCTGTATGTGTCCCTGGCCTGTCCCTGGGCTCATCGCACGCTGATCTTGCGCAAGCTCAAGGGCCTGCAAGAGCTGATCGACGTCTCGGTGGTCAGCTACCTGATGCTGGAGAACGGCTGGACCTTCGACAAGGCCCACGGCTCGACCGGCGACAAACTCGACAACCTGAGTTTCCTGCACCAGCGCTATACCGCCGATACGCCGGACTATACCGGCCGCGTCACCGTTCCAGCTCTGTGGGACAAACAACGGCAACGTATCGTCAGCAACGAATCGGCGGAGATCATCCGCATGTTCAACAGTGCGTTCGATGGCTTGACCGGCAATACCCTGGACCTCTACCCCGAACACTTGCGCAACGATATCGACGCGCTGAACGAGCGCATCTATCCGGCGGTAAACAACGGGGTCTATCGCGCCGGCTTCGCCACCACCCAACAAGCCTATGAGCAGGCATTCGACCAGCTGTTCGCCGAACTGGACCGACTGGAGGCGCTGTTGGGCCTGCAACGCTACTTGACCGGCGAATACCTCACCGAAGCGGATATCCGCCTGTTTACCACCATGATCCGTTTCGACGCGGTGTATTTCGGCCATTTCAAATGCAACCTGCGCCGCATTGCCGACTACCCGAACCTGTCGAACTGGCTGCGGGAGCTGTACCAGTGGCCGGGCATCGCCGACACCGTGGACTTCACCCACATCCAGCGTCATTACTATGGCAGCCACAAGACCATCAACCCCAACGGGATCGTACCCAAGGGGCCGCAGCAAGATTTCAGGGTTGCCCATGATCGGGGAAGGTTGAGTGGGAAAGGGATTTGGCGTGGGACTGAGGATTGATCCAGGATTTTTATTGCCTCTGAAGGCCAATCGCGAGCAGGCTCGCGATTGCAGGCAGCTCGGCCCTTCTAGACCTGCCCCTGAGCCCCTTCGAACCAGGCCAGCTTCTCGCGCAGTTGCACCACTTCCCCGACGATCACCAGGGTCGGCGCATGCACTTCGTGCTCGGCCACCAGCCGTGGCAAGTCCGCCAAAGTGCCGGTAAAGACCCGCTGGTTGGACGTGGTGCCTTGCTGGATCAACGCCGCCGGCGTATCCGCCGCGCGACCGTGCTTGATCAGCTCGTTGCAGATCATCGGCAGGCCGACCAAGCCCATGTAGAACACCAGGGTCTGGGCCGGTGAAACCAGGTCGGCCCATGGCAGGTCGCTGGTGCCGTCCTTGAGATGGCCCGTGATGAAACGCACCGATTGGGCGTAGTCGCGATGGGTCAGCGGGATCCCGGCGTAGGCCGCGCAACCACTGGCGGCGGTGATGCCGGGGACGACCTGGAACGGGATGCCATGGGCCGCCAGCTCTTCGATCTCCTCGCCACCACGGCCGAAGATGAACGGATCGCCGCCCTTCAACCGCACCACGCGCTTGCCCTGACGGGCCAGGTCGACCAATTGCTGGTTGATCTGGTCCTGAGGCACGGCGTGTTCGGCGCGGCGCTTGCCAACGTAGATGCGCTCGGCGTCGCGCCGGCACAGTTCGAGGATTGCCGGCGCCACCAGGCGGTCGTACAGCACCACGTCCGCCTGCTGCATCAAGCGCAAGGCGCGGAAGGTCAACAGGTCCGGATCACCCGGCCCGGCACCCACCAGATAGACTTCGCCCGGCGCGTTCGGCGCCTGGCCGTCGATCTTTTCCCGCAGCAAGCGCTCGGCTTCGCCGCCTTGCCCGGCCAGTTGACGGTCGGCGATAGGGCCTTGGAACACCTCTTCCCAGAACGCCCGGCGCTGCTGGACATCAGGAAACAGTTGCTTGACCTGATTGCGAAAACGCGCCGCCAGCCCGGCCAACTGCCCATAGGTCGAGGGAATCCAGGTTTCCAGCTTGGCCCGGATCAGCCGCGCCAGCACCGGCGCGTCGCCGCCACTGGACACCGCGATCACCAAGGGCGAGCGGTCGACGATCGCCGGGAAGATCACGCTGCACAGGGCCGGCGCGTCCACCACGTTGACCGGAACGCAACGCTTGTGGGCGTCGGCCGAGACCTGGGCATTGAGTGGTTCGTCGTCGGTGGCGGCAATGATCAGCCCGCAACCGTCCAGATCCGACTCCAGGTAACCGCGCTGGACACACTCGCCGCCGCTGCCACTGACCAGTTCCCGCAACTGCGGTTCGATGTCGGGTGCGACTACCCGCAGCAACGCGCCGGCATCGGCCAGCAGCCGGGATTTGCGCAAGGCAATTTCCCCGCCGCCCACCACCAGCACGCGGTTACCGCGCAGGTTATGGAACAGTGGCAGATAATCCATTTAACCGATGACCTCGATGCCGCCCATGTAGGGCTTCAACACCTCAGGCACGCGGATCGAACCGTCGGCCTGCTGGTAGTTCTCCAGTACGGCCACCAGGGTACGGCCCACCGCCAGGCCCGAGCCATTGAGGGTGTGGACCAGTTCCGGCTTGCCGGTTTCAGGGTTGCGGTAACGGGCCTGCATGCGACGGGCCTGGAAGTCGCCGCAGTTGGAGCACGAGGAAATCTCGCGGTACTTGTCCTGGCTCGGGATCCACACTTCCAGGTCGTAGGTCTTGACCGCGCTGAAGCCCATGTCACCCGTGCACAGGGCCAGGGTGCGATACGGCAGCTCCAGCAACTGCAGGACCTTCTCGGCGTTGGCAGTGAGGCTCTCCAGCGCGTCCATGGATTTCGAAGGCTCGACGATCTGCACCATCTCCACCTTGTCGAACTGATGCTGGCGGATCATGCCACGGGTATCGCGACCCGATGCGCCGGCTTCGCTGCGGAAGCATGGCGTATGGGCCACGAATTTGATCGGCAGTTGCTTGGCATCGACGATTTCGCCGGCGACGATGTTGGTCAGCGACACTTCGGCGGTGGGGATCAGGTACAGATCGGCTTCGCCTTCACGACCGATCTTGAACAGGTCTTCCTCGAACTTGGGCAGTTGGCCGGTGCCTTGCAGGGCCGGCGCCTGGACCAGGTACGGGGTGTAGGCTTCCTCGTAACCGTGCTCGGTGACGTGCAGGTTGATCATGAACTGTGCCAGGGCCCGGTGCAGACGGGCGATCGGCCCGCGCAACAGGGCAAAACGGGCGCCGGACAGCTTGGCGGCGGTCTCGAAATCCAGCCAGCCGAATTTCTCGCCCAGGGCCACGTGGTCCTGCACCGGGAAATCGAAGTTCTTTGGCGTGCCCCAGCGACGCACCTCGACATTGCCCTCTTCGTCTTCGCCGATCGGTACCGACTCGTGGGGCAGGTTCGGGATGCCCAGCAGGATCGAATCCAGCTCGGTCTGGATCTTGTCCAGGGCGATCTTGCCGTTGGCGAGCTCGGTTCCCATGCTCTCGACGTTCGCCATCAACGGCGCGATATCTTCGCCGCGCTGCTTGGCCTGGCCAATACTCTTGGAGATGGCGTTACGCTCGGCCTGCAGTTTTTCGGTCTGGGTCTGGACGCTCTTGCGCTGTTCTTCCAGCGTTTCGATGCGCGCGACATCCAGGACGAAGCCGCGGGAGGCCAGGCGATCCGCTACGTCCTGAAGGTTGCTACGTAACAGTTTGGAATCGAGCATGTCGGTCTCTCGTTATCAAAGTTTGGTCAGGGACAGGCCGGCCCAGGTGGCGAGCAGCCCGCCGAATACGCTGATGGCCGCATAGCCCAGGGCCAGCGGCACCTGCCCGCTTTCCAGCAGGCGCACCGTATCCAGTGAAAAGGATGAAAAAGTCGTCAGGCCGCCAAGAAAGCCGACCATCAGCCCCGCACGCACCTCGATGGGCACTTCCGGGCGAATCAAAAACAGACCGTATAGAACGCCGATCAGCAGACAGCCCACGATATTAACGGCCAGCGTCGCGGTATAGAAGTGTCGGGGCCAATTTGCATTGATCCAGTTGCCCGTGGCGAAACGCAACAAGGTGCCGACAATGCCGCCGGCGGAGACTGCGAGGATCAGGGGAATCAAGGTTTTCTCCGCTGCCGTGGACTCGAGCGGTCCAGTTGCGCCAGGTGATTGAGCTTCTCACCGATCTTCAACTCGAGGCCACGGGGCACCGGCTGATAGAACGACTGGGGTTCGAGCTCTTCGGGAAAATAGTCTTCGCCGGCGGCATAGGCATCCGGCTCATCGTGGGCGTAACGGTATTCTTCGCCATAGCCCAATTGCTTCATGAGCTTTGTCGGTGCGTTGCGCAGGTGCAGTGGCACTTCGAGGGAACCGTGCTCGGTGGCGCTGCGCATCGCTGCCTTGAAGCCCATGTACACCGCGTTGCTTTTCGGCGCGCAGGCCAGGTAGGTAATGGCCTGGGCCACGGCGAGCTCGCCTTCGGGGCTGCCGAGGCGTTCCTGAACGTCCCAGGCCGCCAGGCACAGGCTCAGGGCCCGCGGGTCGGCATTGCCGATGTCTTCGCTGGCCATGCGTACCACCCGCCGCGCCAGGTACAGCGGATCGCAGCCGCCATCGATCATCCGCGCGAACCAGTACAAGGCCGCATCGGGATTGGAACCGCGGATGGATTTGTGCAGCGCCGAGATCTGGTCATAGAACGCCTCGCCGCCCTTGTCGAAACGACGCCGGGTATCGCCCAGCAGGCTTTGCAGCAGCTCGACGCCGATCTCGCTGTCATCCTCGGCCAGGTCCGACGCGTTCTCCAACAGATTGAGCAGGCGGCGACCATCGCCATCGGCGGCGGACACCAGCATCTGGAAACCTTCATCGCTGAGGCTCAGCCTGCGCTTGCCCAGGCCTCGTTCTTCGGTCAATGCGCGTTGCACCAGCTTGCGCATCGCGGCCTCGTCGAGGCTCTTGAGCACATAGACCCGCGCCCGGGACAGCAAGGCGTTGTTGAGTTCGAACGAGGGGTTTTCGGTGGTCGCGCCGATGAAGATCAGCGTGCCGTCCTCGACGTAGGGCAGGAACGCATCCTGCTGCGACTTGTTGAAGCGGTGCACTTCGTCCACAAACAGGATGGTGCGCTTGCCGTACTGGCCGGCCTGCTGCTTGGCCACTTCCACCGCCTGGCGGATCTCCTTGACCCCGGCCAGCACCGCCGAGACCGTTTCGAAATGCGCGTCCGAGACTTCCGCCAGCAGCCGCGCCAGGGTGGTCTTGCCCACCCCCGGCGGCCCCCAGAAAATCATCGAGTGCAACGCACCCTGCTCCAGGGCTTCGCGCAAAGGCTTGCCGCGACCGAGCACATGCTCCTGGCCGACGTACTCGTCCAGGTTGGTCGCACGCAGGCGGGCAGCCAGTGGCTGGGCGATCGGGGCACTTCGAAACAGGTCCATGATTACTTACAAAACCTCCGCCGGGTCCTGTTGCCGATCAGTTAAACAATTGAACACCACAATCGATTGCGCGAGCGAGCTTGCTCCGGGCGGCGATCCGACGATAGCGGTGTGCCAGTCACCGCAACTCCCACTGATCCGACGCTATCGCGAGCAAGCTCGCTCCCACAGCGGCTACGGGGTTACTCCTGGATCACATCGGCACCCTTGGGGATGTCGAACTTGAACTTGGACGCGGCGATCGGCTCGTTGGCCTTCACACCGGTGAACAGGATGTTGGTGCGCTGGCCGACGCTGTCGATCAGTTGCATGTCATTGACCAGGCCATTGCGGAACGACAGGCGCAGGCTATCGAACAGGCTGTCCTTGGTCTTGGGCTTGAGGGTGAAGTCGATCACGCCACCGGCTTCCTTCGCACTGATGTCGAAGCTCTGGCTGATCTTGGAGATATCGCCGGACAGCAGCAAGGCCGGGGTCTGGGTCAGGCGCTGGTCGAGGGTCTTGATAGTGACCTGCTCCAGGTCCGGGTCCCACAGGGAGACTTTCTTGCCATCGGACACCATCAGCTGTTCGGCCGGCGCATCGGTGTGCCAGTAGAACAGGCCAGGACGCTGCAGGGCCATTTCACCGGCGGTTTCCTGCAGTTGGGTGCCGCTGCCATCGAGGGTCAGCTGGGAAAAGCGTGCGGTCAGGGTCTGGGAGCGCTCCAGCAACTGGGTCAGGCGCGCCACGTCCTTTTCATCGGCATGGGCCGACAACGTGGTCAGGGCCAGTACGGGTAACAGCAACATGCGAATCAGGCGCATGGGAGTCCTCATGAATTCGTGGGGGATGGGCGGCGTGTCACCGACAGGCCGCCCAGGTCGTTGTCAGTCGCGCATCGGGCCCGGCGCCAGCACTTCACGCGAGCCGTTGGTGTTCATGGCCGTCACGACCCCGGCCATTTCCATGGCCTCGATCATGCGGGCGGCGCGGTTATAGCCGATCTTGAGCTTGCGCTGGACGGCGGAAATCGACGCCCGACGGCTTTCCAGGACGAACTGCACCGCTTCGTCATAGAGCGCATCGGTTTCCGCGTCTTCGTCGCCACCGCCACCACCGCCTTCGAAGCCGCTGCCAGCCTCTTCGACGCCGTTGAGGATGTCGTCGTTGTATTCGGGGGCGCCGCGCAGTTTCCACGCCTCCACCACCCGGTGCACTTCGTCGTCGGAAACGAACGCACCGTGCACCCGGATTGGCAGGCTGGTCCCCGGTGGCATGTACAACATGTCACCATGGCCCAGCAGTTGTTCGGCGCCCCCCTGGTCGATGATGGTGCGCGAGTCGATCTTGCTCGACACCTGGAACGCCATGCGAGTCGGGATGTTGGCCTTGATCAGGCCGGTGATCACGTCCACGGATGGTCGCTGGGTAGCGAGGATCAGGTGGATACCGGCCGCACGGGCCTTCTGGGCGATCCGGGCGATCAGTTCTTCGACCTTCTTGCCGACGATCATCATCATGTCGGCGAATTCGTCCACCACCACCACGATGGTCGGCAGCTTGTGCAGCAGCGGCGCCTCGTCGTGAATGCTTTCGCGGTGGTACAGCGGGTCGGTCAATGGCGTGCCCGCCTCCTCGGCCTCCTTGACCTTGGCGTTGAAGCCCGACAGGTTGCGCACGCCCAGCTTGGCCATCAGCTTGTAGCGACGCTCCATCTCGGCAACGCTCCAGCGCAGGGCGTTGGCGGCGTCCTTCATGTCGGTCACCACCGGGCACAGCAGGTGCGGAATGCCTTCGTAGATCGACAGTTCGAGCATCTTCGGGTCGATCATGATCAGTTTGGCGTCTTCCGGGCCGGACTTGAACAGGATCGACAGGATCATCGCGTTCACACCCACCGACTTACCCGAACCGGTGGTACCGGCCACCAGCAGGTGGGGCATCTTCGCCAGGTCGGTGATGACCGGCTTGCCGCCGATGTCGTGGCCCAGGGCCAGGGTGACCGGCGACTTGTGGTTGTCGTACTCGGGAGTCGAGAGCACCTCGGAGAAACGCACGATCTGGCGATCTTCGTTGGGAATCTCGATACCCACGGTGGTCTTGCCCGGAATCACTTCCACCACCCGTACGCTGGTGACGGCCAGCGAACGCGCCAGGTCCTTCGCGAGGTTGGCGATGCGGCTGACCTTCACGCCGGCGGCCGGCTGGATTTCGTAACGGGTGATGACCGGCCCCGGGTGGATCGAATCCACCGAAACCTCGACCCCGAACTCCTTGAGCTTGATCTCCAGCAGATGGCCGACGGCCGCCAGGGACTCGGGGGAATAGTTGAGCTGTTTCTTCTCGGCCGGATCGAGGATTGAAATCGGCGGCAAGGTGCCTTCCACCGCGCTGTCGACGAACAGGGGCACCTGTTTTTCCTTCTGCACGCGCTTGCTCGGCTCCGGCGCCTTGGCCGGGGCCATGGTGATGACCGGCGGCACCTGTTTCTCGCGCTCGGACATGTGCTTGCTCAAGGCCTGCTCACGCTCGATCAGGCGCTCCTTGACCTTGGCCTGCTCGCGCTTGTCGGGGACGGTCGGCGCCACCACGTCGTGGACGCGGTCGTCGACCTCACGCAGTTGCGCCACCAGCTGCTTGCGCTCGGTGCGCGCCGCCCACCAGCGATTCACCGCCCCCTGGATCAGCTCGATCAGGTCGAGGGTGATCTTGCCGGTGATGTCCATGACCTTGAACCAGGAAAGATCGGTGAATACGGTCAGGCCAAAGAGAAACAGGGCAATGAACAGCAATGTGCTGCCCTGGATGTTCAGGGCATTCCTGGCCAGGTCGCCAAGGCTTTCCCCCAGCGCACCGCCGGCTCCGGCCGGCAGGCCGGTGGGCGCATGAAAATGGATATGGGCCAGCGCGGCGCCCGACAGCACCAGGAACACCAGGCCGATCAGCCGCCAGGAGAACAACCAGCCGCTCCACTGCCACGGCTCGTGGCGCTGGCGAAAGATCTGGTAGGCCTTGATCGCCAGCAGCAGCGGGAAAATATAGGCGAAATAGCCCAGCACCATGAACAGGATGTCGGCGCTGTAGGAGCCGGCCGGACCGCCAAAGTTCTGCACGTCGTCGATCTTGCTGTTGTGGCTCCAGCCCGGATCATCCTTGCCGTAGGTCAGCAAGGCCATCATCAGGAACAGGCACAAGGCCCCGATGGCGATCAATGCACCTTCCTTGAGCCGGTAGTGCAATTGCTGGCGCCAGAGCGGAACGACTGTCTTGGGTGCTGCGGTGGATTTCTTCAAAACGCTTCTTTTCCTGCGCCGACGGCGCGTTCCTCTGTTGAATGACTGAACGTGTAAAAAACGGCCCGCAGGAGCCGGTAAAAAAGTGAAAGTGCTCAACCGGTACTACTTTTACCACTGAGACGTGCATCCGGAAAACCGCAGGTGTTGCCCAAGATTTGACCTTTTGCCCGTCCGGCGTTCAAAACACAAGCATTGTACGGGTTTAGCAGCCCGGAGGCATTGCCCGCCCGCGTGGTTGGAGCATAGCCAGAAAAAGTGGCAACAGCGCCAATTTGAGCACGCATTCTCTTTTGTGACAAAGGCTTATGAGGTGTTTTTATGAACGAAGTGAAGCATTCGCGCCTGATCATTCTCGGATCTGGCCCCGCCGGCTACAGCGCTGCTGTCTATGCCGCCCGCGCCAACCTCAAACCCGTTGTCATCACCGGCCTGCAGGCCGGTGGCCAGCTCACCACCACGGTGGAGGTCGACAACTGGCCCGGCGATGTCGAAGGCCTGACCGGACCGGTGCTGATGGAGCGCATGCAACGACACGCCGAGCGCTTCGACACGCAGATCGTCTACGACCATATCCACACCGCCAAGTTGCAGCAGCGTCCGTTCGAACTCATCGGCGACAGCGGCACTTATACCTGCGACGCGCTGATTATCGCCACTGGCGCCTCGGCCCAGTACCTGGGCCTGCCCTCGGAGGAAACGTTCGCCGGCAAGGGCGTTTCCGCCTGTGCCACCTGCGACGGATTCTTCTACCGCAACCAGGTGGTGGCCGTCGTCGGCGGCGGCAACACCGCCGTGGAGGAAGCCCTGTATCTGTCCAATATCGCCAGGGAGGTGCACCTGATCCACCGCCGGGACAAGCTGCGCGCGGAAAAAATACTCCAGGACAAACTCTTCGAAAAGGCCGCCAACGGCAATATCCGCCTGCACTGGAACGAGAACCTGGACGAAGTGCTGGGCGACGCCAGCGGCGTGACCGGCGCTCGCCTGCGCAACAGCCAGAGCGGCGAAACCAGCACCTTGCAACTGGCCGGTGTGTTCATCGCCATCGGCCACAAACCCAATACCGACCTGTTCCAGGGCCAGTTGAACATGCGGGACGGCTATCTGTTGGTGCGCGGTGGCAGCGAGGGCAATGCCACCGCCACCGATATCGAAGGCGTGTTCGCAGCCGGCGACGTGGCCGACCACGTGTATCGCCAGGCCATTACCTCGGCCGGTGCCGGCTGCATGGCCGCCCTCGACGCCGAGAAGTATCTCGATGACATTCCTGCCGTTTGACGGTTAACCTTTGGGCGGGCGCCGATCCGAACAGAATGTGAACGCGCCCGCCCCCTCCCCTTCTGCAAGCCCGGACACCCATGCTGACTTGGTTACAACGCAACACCCTCGATTTTCCACCACTGGAAAAAGCCATGCGCGACCCCAACGGGCTGCTGGCCGCTGGTGGCGACCTGTCCGCCGACCGGCTGATCCAGGCCTACCGCCATGGCTGCTTCCCGTGGTTTTCCGAGGGTCAGCCAATCCTGTGGTGGTCACCCGATCCACGCACCGTTCTGTTTCCCGACGAACTGCATGTCTCGCGCAGCCTGGGCAAGCTTCTGCGCAAGCAACGCTATGAAGTGACGTTCGACAAGGACTTCGCTGCTGTAATCAAGGCCTGCGCCGAGCCCCGCGCCTATGCCGACGGGACCTGGATCACCGAGGCCATGCAAACCGCCTATCTGGAACTGCATCGACGCGGCTTCGCCCATTCGGTGGAAGTCTGGGACCAGGGCCAGCTGGTGGGCGGCCTGTACGGCCTGGCCATGGGGCAGCTGTTTTTTGGCGAGTCCATGTTCAGCCGGGCCGACAATGCCTCTAAATTCGGCTTCGCGACCCTGGTCCAGCACCTCAAGACGGCCGGTTTCGTGCTGATAGACTGCCAGATGCCTACCGAGCACCTGCACAGCCTGGGCGCCCGATCGATCCCACGCACCGCGTTCGCCAGCTATCTCAAGGCCCATCTGGACCGCCCCAACCAGGCGACCTGGGTTTGCTGAGCGACATTGGCGCTGGTGGCTTACACTTAACCAGAGTTTGTTTTCGTCTTATGCCCGAGGGTTGATCATGACCGAGTTGGCGCGTTTGAAGTTCTATGCCACTCAGCCCCACTCCTGCAGTTATCTGCCGGAGGAGCAGGCCACGACGCTGTTCCTCGACCCTAGCCAGCCCATGGACGTGCATGTCTACGCTGACCTGTCGGAAATGGGTTTCCGTCGCAGCGGCGACCACCTCTACAGGCCTCATTGCCAGCATTGCAACGCCTGTGTGCCCGCCCGCATACCCGTAGCGCGGTTCACGCCCAATCGCCAGCAGAAGCGCATCTTCAAACGCAACGCCGATATCCAGGTGCGGCCGGCCAAATCACAGTTCAGCGAAGAATATTTCGACCTGTACCAACGCTATATCGAGCAGCGCCATGCAGACGGCGACATGTACCCGCCCAGCCGCGATCAGTTCTCCACCTTCCTGGTTCGCGACCTGCCCTTCTCCCGTTTTTATGAGTTCCGCCTCGAAGGACGACTGGTGGCCATTGCCGTGACGGACCTGCTGCCCAACGGCCTTTCCGCCGTGTACACCTTCTACGAGCCCAACGAGGAGCGGCGTAGCCTGGGACGGTTTGCCATTCTCTGGCAGATCGCCGAAGCCCGGCGCCTGGGCCTGGAAGCGGTATACCTGGGCTACTGGATCAAGAACTGCAAAAAAATGAACTACAAGACCCAATATCGGCCTATCGAATTGCTGATCAACCAGCGTTGGGTGGTTCTCAACTAGAGGACGCTCTCGATGGGCTTCCCTACCGCGATAAAGAACCAACAGAGAACGCCCCCAAGAACCCCTTGGCTTGCCCCCCCTTTTTCGGGCACAATGCACGCCGCTTTTGCCTGGCGCAGTTGCACCGGGCCATTCACTGGATACCGAGGGCTTTACTGCATGTCGAAAGAAGACAGCTTCGAAATGGAAGGCACTGTCGTCGACACCCTGCCCAACACCATGTTTCGCGTGGAGTTGGAAAATGGGCACGTCGTTACCGCGCATATCTCCGGCAAGATGCGCAAGAACTACATTCGTATTCTGACCGGTGACAAAGTGCGCGTCGAGCTGACGCCCTATGACTTGAGCAAAGGGCGCATCACTTACCGCGCTCGCTAACAAGTCAATACAGGACGCCCGGCTAGATGCCGGGCGTTTTTGTTTGCCTGGGATTTGATACCCCCTTGTGGGAGCGAGCTTGCTCGCGATAGCAGAGGATCAGCTTGCATGGATGCCGGGCGTGCCGCCGCCATCGCGAGCAAGTTCGCTCCCACAGGAGGTCGGCGTATTCCTGAAGCCTGCAAAAAGGCGCCTTTCGGCGCCTTTTTGCTTGTTACGGGTGGCGATCAGGCCATTTCGGCCGTGGTTTCGAAGTCGAAGGTCAGCTCGCCGTCCTTGATGTCGATGTGAACCACACCGCCATGCTCGGCCAGTTCGCCAAAGAGAATCTCCTCCGCCAGCGGACGCTTGATCTTGTCCTGGATCAGGCGAGCCATCGGCCGGGCCCCCATCGTCACATCGTAACCACCCTCCGCCAGCCAGCTGCGAGCCGCATCGGTGACTTCCAGCAGTACACGCTTGTCTTCGAGCTGCGCCTGAAGTTCGGTAAGGAACTTGTCCACCACGCTCTTGATGACTTCATGACTGAGGCGACCAAACTGGATGATGGTGTCCAGGCGGTTGCGGAACTCAGGCGTGAAGCTCTTCTTGATCACTTCCATCGCATCGGACGAATGGTCCTGATGGGTGAAACCGATCGAAGCGCGAGCCGCGGTCTCGGCACCGGCGTTCGTGGTCATGATGATGATCACGTTGCGGAAATCCGCCTTGCGCCCGTTGTTGTCGGTCAGCGTACCGTGGTCCATCACCTGCAGCAGCAGGTTGAAGACTTCCGGATGCGCCTTCTCGATCTCATCGAGCAGCAACACGCAGTGAGGCTGCTTGGTAATGGCTTCGGTCAGCAAGCCACCCTGGTCGAAACCGACATACCCCGGAGGCGCACCGATCAGCCGCGAGACGGTATGACGCTCCATGTATTCGGACATGTCGAAGCGAACCAGCTCGATCCCCAGCGCCTTGGCCAGTTGCCGCGCCGCCTCGGTCTTGCCCACGCCGGTCGGCCCGGCGAACAGGAACGAACCTACCGGCTTGTCCGGCGACTTCAGCCCGGCACGGGACAGTTTGATAGCCGTGGACAGCGAATCGATGGCTGCATCCTGGCCGAACACTGTCAGCTTCAGGTCACGCTCCAGATTGCGCAGCAGTTCCTTGTCGGAACTGGTGACGTGCTTGGGCGGAATGCGTGCGATCTTCGCCACGATATCCTCGACCTGTGGCACCTCGATACGCTTGACGCGGCTCTCGGCAGGCTGCAGGCGCTGATAGGCACCGGCCTCGTCGATGACGTCGATGGCCTTGTCCGGCATGTGCCGGTCATTGATGTAGCGCGAAGCCAGTTCGGCGGCGGCGCGCAAGGCATCATCGCTGTATTCGATGCTGTGGTGCAGCTCGAAACGCCCTTTCAGGCCGCGCAGGATACCGATGGTGTCTTCCACCGAGGGTTCCGACACGTCGACCTTCTGGAAACGCCGCGCCAGGGCACGATCCTTCTCGAAGATCCCGCGGAACTCCTGGAAGGTGGTCGAGCCGATGCAGCGGATGTCGCCCGACGAGAGCAGCGGCTTGAGCAGGTTCGAAGCGTCCATGACGCCACCGGAGGCAGCCCCGGCACCGATGATGGTGTGGATCTCATCGATGAACAGGATCGCCTGGGGACGTTTTTTCAGCTCGCCCAGCAAAGCCTTGAAGCGCTTCTCGAAATCACCGCGGTACTTGGTGCCGGCCAGCAAGGCACCCAGGTCGAGGGAATAGACCACGCTGTTGGCCAGCAGGTCCGGCACCTGGCTGTCGACGATGCGCTTGGCCAGGCCTTCGGCGATGGCGGTCTTGCCCACGCCCGCCTCGCCCACCAACAATGGGTTGTTCTTGCGGCGCCGGGCCAGGATCTGGGCGACGCGCTCGACTTCGGCCTCGCGCCCCACCAGCGGATCGATCCGCCCCTGGCGCGCCAGTTCGTTCAGGTTGCTGGCATAGGCATCCAGCGGATTGCCCGAGGAAGAAGACTCACCGCCCTCGTCGTCCTGCATATCCTGCTCACCTTCGGAATGATCGCCATGCCCCGGCACCTTGGAAATGCCATGGGCGATGTAGTTGACGACATCGATACGCGCAACGCTCTGCTGCTTGAGCAGGAAAACCGCCTGGCTTTCCTGCTCACTGAAGATGGCAACCAGCACGTTTGCGCCGGTGACTTCACGCTTGCCCGAGCTCTGTACATGAAAGACAGCACGCTGCAGGACACGCTGGAAGCCCAGGGTTGGCTGGGTTTCGCGATCCTCGTCGTGGACGGGGATCAAAGGCGTGGTGGAGTCGATGAACTCCTGCAGATCATGCTTGAGTTTATCGAGGTTTGCGCCGCAGGCACGCAAAACGGTGGCGGCAGCCTCGTTATCCAATAGGGCCAACAGCAGGTGCTCGACGGTCATGAATTCATGACGCTTCGAACGAGCCTCCTTGAAGGCAAGATTGAGGGTGACTTCGAGCTCGCGGTTTAACATGGCTTCACCTCATACCCAAGTGGTCGGCGTTAACCGTCCTTCTCGATTTCACAGAGTAGCGGATGCTGGCTTTCCCGGGCGTACTGGTTGACCTGCATGGCCTTTGTCTCGGCGATGTCGCGGGTAAACACTCCGCATACTGCCCGTCCCTCTGTATGAACGGCCAGCATGACCTTTGTCGCCAGCTCGCGATTAAGGTTGAAAAACACCTCGAGCACTTCGACGACGAAATCCATCGGTGTGTAGTCATCGTTGAACAAAACCACCTTGTACATCGGTGGCGCCTGTAACGCGGGCTTCGCTTCCTGGACAGCAATGCCTGCGGAATCGTCGTCGTGGAGATCCGGACGATCCTGATTGAATGTTAGTCGAATCTGGCTGATTGCATGCATGGAAAGAAAGGTTCGTTTAGTTGGCATTTACAGTAATGGGGGCACCCGCTGGCGTTTTCAACCGCCACCGCCGGGTCACCTTGACTATCGGCAAAACGGTGTTACAACCAATAGAGCCCATCGCGGGTTAAAAAGGTCCGCGGCATTGATCCTGACAACAAGATTAGACTGCGGATGAACCGGATGATACTCCAGTGATGGAGTGCGTTGCAGAGGGATATGGTTTATGTCGGTCGTTAAGATGAGTGGCAAGGTGAAATGGTTCAACAATGCCAAAGGCTACGGATTCATTCTCGCGGCTGGCAGGGAAGAAGACCTTTTCGCGCACTACTCGGCAATCAATATGGATGGCTACAAGACCTTGAAAGCGGGGCAAGATGTTACATTTAATGTCATCCAGGGCCCCAAGGGGTTGCACGCAGTCAATATCACGCTGCAGGAAATCGAAAACGCCCCCACTCCCGCCAAAGCCAAGGTCACCGAGACCCATTGACCTGCAGTAGCTTCCGGGCACGAAAAAGCCCGGCTCGAGAGATCGAGCCGGGCTTTTTTATGACAATTTCTTACATGTGGGAGATCAGTGCATCACCGAAGCCCGAGGAGGACACCAGCTTGGCGCCCTCCATCAGGCGCTCGAAGTCATAGGTCACGGTCTTGGCCGAAATCGCACCGTTGGTACCCTTGATGATCAGGTCGGCCGCTTCGGTCCAACCCATGTGGCGCAGCATCATTTCCGCCGACAGGATCAAAGAACCCGGGTTGACCTGGTCCTTGCCCGCATACTTGGGTGCGGTGCCGTGGGTGGCTTCGAACATGGCCACGGTGTCGGACAGGTTGGCCCCCGGCGCGATACCGATACCCCCCACTTCCGCCGCCAGGGCGTCGGAGAGATAGTCGCCGTTGAGGTTCAGGGTGGCGATCACGTCATATTCGGCCGGACGCAGCAGGATCTGCTGGAGCATGGCATCGGCGATGGCGTCCTTGACCACGACGTTCTTGCCAGTCTTGGGGTTCTTGAACTGCATCCAAGGGCCGCCATCGAGCAGGGTCGCGCCGAACTCCTCGGCGGCCACTTCGTAGGCCCACTCCTTGAAGGCACCTTCGGTGAACTTCATGATGTTGCCTTTGTGCACGATGGTCAGCGAATCGCGGTCGTTGTCGACCACGTATTGCAATGCCTTGCGCGCCAGACGCTTGGTCCCCTGCTTGGACACCGGCTTGACGCCGATACCGCAGTCCTCGTCGAAACGGATCTTGGTCACGCCCATTTCTTCCTTGAGGAACTTGATCACCTTGGTGGCTTCGGCCGACCCGGCTTTCCACTCGATACCGGCATAGATGTCTTCGGAGTTCTCACGGAAAATCGTCATGTCCACGTCGCCGGGCTTCTTGACCGGGCTCGGCACGCCTTCGAACCAGCGCACCGGACGCAGGCAGACGTACAGGTCCAGCTGTTGACGCAGGGCCACGTTCAGCGAGCGGATACCGCCACCGACCGGCGTGGTCAGGGGGCCCTTGATGGAAACCACGTAGTCCTTGACCGCATCCAGGGTTTCCTGGGGCAGCCAGGTGTCCTGGTCGTAGACCTGGGTCGCTTTCTCACCGGCATAGACTTCCATCCAGGAAATCTTGCGCTTGCCGCCGTAGGCCTTCTGCACCGCGGCGTCCACGACCTTGATCATGACCGGGCTGATGTCGACGCCAATGCCGTCACCTTCAATGAAGGGGATGATCGGATTGTCAGGAACATTAAGAGAATGGTCTGCATTGACGGTAATTTTGTCACCGACGGCCGGAACCTGAATCTTTTGATACCCCATGCTGAACTCCATTGCTTGGATTGAACATCTGGCTGCGTTCGAGCGTACCCCAGTTGAATCGGCGCGCAAACCCTACCAAGACCAAAGAGATACAGTTCGCCGCGTACAACCCTGAAAACCAAGGGAAAAGCGCCAAACATGAGCATAGACGCCTTCACGTCCCTGCGACGTTTAGACCAATGGACGAGTACGAAGGTCTATGAACCATCGGCAGATCGCCAGCTACCTATGTATAATGCCGCCGCTGACCACAGGGTCACGACGGCTGACTGCTCTGCGACAGGACTTTCCGCCCGTTAAAAGCCGGTCCGTTACCGCGGCCCGACCGCTTGACGCTCGACTGATGCACCCAACATCACCGCGAAGAAACCTCGACATTCGGCTCACGGATGACTTTGAACGAACGCGCTTACCCGGCGCCCTCGAGTTTCTGCGCATGCTTTAGCAAAGAAGAGAGTTAATCCGAATATGCCCACCCGCTCGAAGATCATCTATACCTTCACCGACGAAGCCCCCGCCCTCGCCACCTATTCGCTGCTGCCGATCGTCGAAGCCTTCACCGCTTCGGCCGATATCGCTGTGGAAACCCGCGATATCTCCCTCGCAGGGCGTATCCTGGCCAGCTTCCCCGAGCAACTGGGTGACAAAGCCGTAGCCGACCACCTCGCCGAACTGGGCGAACTGGCCGTCACGCCTGAAGCCAACATCATCAAGCTGCCGAACATCAGCGCCTCGGTGCCGCAACTGCAGGCCGCGATCAAGGAATTGCAGGCCCAGGGCTACGCACTGCCGGACTACCCGGAAACCGTGACCACCGAGGCCGAGAAAGATGCTCGCGCCCGTTACGACAAGGTCAAGGGCAGCGCCGTGAACCCGGTCCTGCGCGAAGGCAACTCCGACCGCCGCGCGCCGCTGTCGGTCAAGAACTACGCTCGCAAGCACCCGCACAAGATGGGTGCCTGGACCGCCGACTCCAAGTCCCACGTGGCCCACATGAGCAACGGCGATTTCTACGGCAGCGAAAAAGCCGCCCTGATCGACGCCGCCGGCAGTGTGAAAATCGAGCTGATCGCCCAGGATGGCACCGCCACCGTCCTGAAGGAAAAGACCACCGTACAAGCCGGTGAGATCCTCGACTGCGCCGTCATGAGCAAAAAGGCCCTGCGCGACTTCATCGCCGCCGAAATCGAAGACGCCAAGCACAAAGGCGTCCTGTTGTCGGTGCACCTCAAGGCCACCATGATGAAGGTCTCCGACCCGATCATGTTCGGCCAGATCGTGGCCGAGTTCTACAAGGACGCCCTGGCCAAGCACGCCGACGTACTGGAGCAGATCGGCTTCAACCTGAACAACGGCATCGGCGATCTGTACGCTCGTATCAAGGCCCTGCCGGCCGAGCAGCAGGCCCAGATCGAAGCCGACATCCAGGCGGTCTACGCGGCGCGCCCATCCCTGGCAATGGTCAACTCCGACAAGGGCATCACCAACCTGCACGTGCCGAGCGACGTCATCGTCGACGCCTCGATGCCAGCCATGATCCGTGACTCCGGCAAGATGTGGGGCACCGACGGCCAGCTGCACGACACCAAGGCCGTGATCCCGGATCGTTGCTACGCCACCATCTACCAGGCAGTGATCGAAGACTGCAAGCAGCACGGCGCCTTCGACCCGACCACCATGGGCAGCGTGCCGAACGTCGGCCTGATGGCCAAGAAAGCCGAAGAGTACGGCTCCCACGACAAGACCTTCCAGATCAAGGTCGACGGCGTGGTCCGCGTCAGCGACAGCAACGGTCGCACCCTGCTGGAACAGAACGTGGAAGCCGGCGACATCTTCCGCATGTGCCAGACCAAGGACGCACCGATCCAGGACTGGGTCAAGCTGGCGGTCAACCGTGCCCGCGCCAGCAATACCCCGGCCATCTTCTGGCTGGACCCGATGCGCGCCCACGACGGCGTGGTGATCGAGAAAGTCCAGGCCTACCTGAAGGATCACGACACCGCGGGCCTGGATATCCGCATCATGTCGCCGGTCGATGCGATGAAGTTCACCCTGGCCCGCACCCGCGAAGGCAAGGACACCATTTCGGTGACCGGCAACGTACTGCGCGACTACCTCACCGACCTGTTCCCGATCATGGAGCTGGGCACCAGCGCCAAGATGCTGTCCATCGTGCCGCTGATGAATGGCGGCGGCCTGTTCGAAACCGGCGCCGGCGGTTCGGCACCCAAGCACGTTCAACAGCTGCTGGAAGAGAACTTCCTGCGCTGGGATTCCCTGGGTGAGTTCCTGGCCCTGGCCGCTTCCCTGGAACACCTGGGCGTGACCTACAACAACCCGAAAGCGCTGGTGCTGGCCAAGACTCTCGACCAGGCGACTGGCGAGTTCCTGGACCGCAACAAGTCGCCTTCGCGCAAGGTCGGCGGCATCGACAACCGCGGCAGCCATTTCTACCTGACCCTGTTCTGGGCCCAGGCACTGGCCGCTCAGGACGACGACGCAGCCCTCAAGGCCCAGTTCGCGCCCCTGGCCAAGACCCTGACCGACAACGAAGAGAAGATCGTTGCCGAGCTCAACGCCGTCCAAGGCAAGCCAGTGGACATTGGCGGCTATTACTTCGCCAATCCGGAACTGACCAGCAAGGCCATGCGCCCGAGCGCCACCTTCAACGCGGCGATCGCTGCGCTGGTGTAAGGTTGTAAGGGAACATCACAAACCCCGGCCTTGTGCCGGGGTTTGTGTTTGCGACCTCAACACATTTCCCCCTGAAGATATATTCCCTGTGGGAGCGAGCTTGCTCGCGATAGCGATATAACATTCAACATTGATATTGACTGCACCACCGCTATCGCGAGCAAGCTCCCCCCACAGTGGCCTGCATTCCAGTCCAAGAACCAGAGGAGTGTCCATGAACTGGCAACCCCACATCACCGTCGCCACCATCGTCGAAGACAATGGCCGTTTCCTGATGGTGGAAGAGTCCAAGGGTGGACGCGCGGTGCTCAACCAGCCGGCCGGCCACCTGGACCCCAACGAAACACTGATCGAAGCCGCTGTACGCGAAACCCTGGAAGAAACCGGCTGGGACGTCGAACCTACCGACGTGGTGGGCATTTACCTGTACACCGCGCCCAGCAACGGCGTGACTTACCAGCGCGTCTGTTTCGCCGCCAGGGCCTTGAACCATAACCCCGACTCTCCACTGGATGACGGCATCCTCGGCGCTAAATGGCTAAGCCGCGACGAACTGCTCGAACAGCGCGACCACTGGCGCAGCGAGCTGATCATCCGCTGCATCGACGATTACCTGGCCGGTCATCGCCACAGCCTGGCACTGATACGCCCTTCCCTTTAGCCTTGCGCGCCCGGGCCTGATAGAATCGCGTCCTTTTTCAAGACACTCATTGAATTCCTATGCGTGATCCAGCTCCTTCTGACACCACCAAGAAGCGCGTCATTGTCGGCATGTCCGGCGGCGTGGACTCTTCCGTTTCCGCTCTCCTGCTGATCGAGCAGGGCTATGAAGTGGAAGGCCTGTTCATGAAGAACTGGGAAGAAGACGACGGAACCGAATACTGCACCGCCATGGACGACCTGGCGGACGCCCAGGCCGTGTGCGACAAGATTGGCATCAAGCTGCACACTGCCAACTTCGCCGCCGAGTACTGGGACAACGTGTTCGAGCACTTCCTGGCCGAATACAAGGCCGGCCGCACGCCGAACCCCGACATCCTCTGCAACCGCGAGATCAAGTTCAAGGCGTTCCTGGACTACGCCATGATGCTGGGTGCCGACCTGATCGCCACCGGCCACTATGTGCGCCGCCGCGACATCGACGGTCGCACCGAACTGCTCAAGGGCCTGGACCCGAACAAGGACCAGAGCTATTTCCTGCACGCCGTGGGTGGCGAGCAGATCGCCAAGACCCTGTTCCCGGTAGGCGAGCTGGAGAAGCCCGAAGTCCGCGCAATCGCCGAGAAGCATGCCCTGGCGACCGCCAAGAAGAAGGACTCCACCGGTATCTGCTTCATCGGCGAGCGGCGCTTCAGCGACTTCCTCAAGCAATACCTGCCGGCCCAGCCAGGCGAGATCAAGACCACCGAAGGCGAAGTCATCGGCCGCCACCATGGCCTGATGTACCACACCATCGGCCAGCGCCAGGGCCTGGGCATCGGCGGCCTGAAGGACGCCGGTGAAGAGCCGTGGTACGTGCTGGTCAAGGACCTGGAGCACAACGAACTGATCGTCGGCCAGGGCAACGACCATCCGTGGCTGTTCTCCCGCGCCCTGCTCGCCTCGGACATCTATTGGGTCAATCCCATCGACCTGAGCGAACCTCGTCGCCTGACGGCCAAGGTGCGCTACCGCCAGAGCGACCAGCCCTGCACCCTGGAAAAAACCGCCACCGGCTATCGCGCCACCTTCGATGATCCGCAGCGGGCGGTGACTCCCGGCCAGTCCGTGGTGTTCTACGACGGTGAAGTCTGCCTGGGCGGCGGCGTGATCGAAGTCGCAGAGCCGTGGAGTAGCAAGGCATGAGCCCGATCCAGGAACAACTGACGGCATTGGGCGGGGTGTTCCTCGCCGCCGTACTGGTGGACAGGATCGCCAAGACCGGCCAGGCCAGCGAAGCCGGCCTGAGCTGCATGCTCGGCAGCCTGCTGGTTCGCGACCCCAAGGACACCCTCGAAGTCTACGGCGGCGACGACCTGAACCTGCGCGAGGGTTATCGTGCCCTGATCGGCGCCCTGGAGCGCGAGCCCAGCGCCCTGCAACGCGAGCCGTTGCGCTATGCCCTGTCGATGCTGGGCCTTGAGCGCCAGTTGGCCAAGCGCGACGACCTGCTCGAGACCATCGGCAATCGCCTGCCGCAGATCCAGTCCCAGGTCGAACACTTCGGTCCGTCCCACGAAAACGTGATCGCCGCCTGCGGTGCGCTCTACCAGGACACCCTGAGTACCTTGCGCCAGCGCATCCAGGTGCATGGCGACATGCGCAACCTGCAGCAGCCGAGCAACGCCTCGAAGATCCGCGCCCTGCTGTTGGCCGGCATTCGCTCGGCGCGGCTGTGGCGGCAGTTGGGAGGCCACCGCTGGCAGTTGGTGATCAGCCGACGCAAATTGCTTAAAGAGCTTTACCCGTTGATGCGCAACGAATAAGTCGCCTCGACCCACTTTTGTACCTTGTCACGCGTAACACGCCGGTCAGTTGGCGACGGACCGGCGATGGTTTTCATGTATGATACGCGCCCCATTTCGTTGCCCGACTGTCCGAGAACACCCCATGCAGCTCTCTTCGCTCACTGCGGTTTCCCCTGTTGACGGCCGCTACGCCGGCAAAACCCAGGCCCTGCGCCCGATTTTCAGCGAGTACGGCCTGATCCGTGCCCGCGTCCTGGTTGAAGTGCGCTGGCTCCAGCGCCTGGCCGCCCACCCCGCCATCGGTGAAGTCCCGGCGTTCTCCGCCGAAGCCAATGCGGTGCTGAACGCCCTGGCCGAGAACTTCGCCCTGGAGCACGCCGAGCGCGTCAAAGAGATCGAGCGCACCACCAACCACGACGTCAAGGCCATCGAATACCTGCTCAAGGAGCAGGCGGCCCAGCTGCCGGAACTGGCCAAGGTCAGCGAATTCATCCACTTTGCCTGCACCAGCGAGGACATCAACAACCTGTCCCACGCCCTGATGCTGCGCGAAGGCCGCGATGACGTGATGCTGCCGCTGATGCGCCAGGTCGCCCAGGCCATTCGCGAACTGGCGATCCGTTTCGCCGACGTACCGATGCTGTCGCGCACCCACGGCCAGCCGGCTTCGCCGACCACCCTGGGCAAGGAACTGGCGAACGTCGTTTACCGCCTGGAGCGCCAGATCGCTCAAGTCGCCGCCGTGCCCCTGCTGGGCAAGATCAACGGCGCCGTGGGCAACTACAACGCGCACCTGTCGGCCTACCCGGACATCGACTGGGAAGCCAATGCCCGTGCCTTCATCGAAGACGAGCTGGGCCTGAGCTTCAACCCATACACCACCCAGATCGAACCGCACGACTACATCGCCGAGCTGTTCGACGCGATCGCACGCTTCAACACCATCCTGATCGACTTCGACCGCGACATCTGGGGCTACATCTCCCTGGGCTACTTCAAGCAGCGCACCATCGCCGGCGAAATCGGTTCCTCGACCATGCCGCACAAGGTCAACCCGATCGACTTCGAGAACTCCGAAGGCAACCTGGGCATCGCCAATGCGCTGTTCCAGCACCTGGCGAGCAAGCTGCCGATTTCCCGCTGGCAGCGCGACCTGACCGACTCCACGGTACTGCGCAACCTGGGCGTGGGTTTCGCCCATAGCGTCATTGCCTACGAAGCCAGCCTCAAGGGCATCGGCAAGCTGGAGCTGAACGAGCAGAAGATCGCCGCCGACCTGGACGCCTGCTGGGAAGTCCTGGCCGAGCCGATCCAGACCGTGATGCGCCGCTACAACATCGAAAACCCGTATGAGAAGCTGAAAGAACTGACCCGTGGCAAGGGCATCAGCCCTGAAGCGTTGCAGACTTTCATCGACGGTCTGGACATGCCCGCCGAAGCGCGCACCGAGCTGAAAAAGCTCACGCCGGCCCGCTACATCGGCAATGCGGCGGCACAAGCCAAGCGTATCTGACCCATTGCCTTGCCCTGAGACGCCCGGCCGCGCCGGGCGTTTTTATTCGCGTCTGAAAAGTAATTTTTTTCAATAGGTTACACATGAATCCTGATATTCCTCTGCAACTCCTGGGCGGCATCACGGCACGGGAGTTCCTGCGCGACTACTGGCAGAAGAAACCGCTGCTGATCCGCCAGGCCATCCCTGACTTCGAAAGCCCGATCGACGCCGACGAACTGGCCGGCCTGGCCCTGGAAGAAGAAGTCGAGTCGCGCCTGGTGATCGAGCACGGCGAGCGTCCCTGGGAATTGCGTCGCGGCCCGTTCGCCGAAGACGAATTCAGTAAACTGCCAGAGCGCGAGTGGACACTGCTGGTACAGGCGGTCGATCAATTCGTACCGGAAGTCGCCGAATTGCTGGAGCACTTCCGCTTCCTGCCCAGCTGGCGCATCGACGATGTGATGATCAGCTTCGCCGCCCCCGGTGGCAGCGTTGGCCCGCATTTCGACAACTACGACGTATTCCTGCTGCAAGGGCATGGCAAGCGCAACTGGAAGATCGGCCAGATGTGCGACTCCGAGAGTCCCTTGCTGCAGCACGCCGACCTGCGCATCCTCGCCGACTTCGAGGCGAACGACGAGTGGACCCTGGAACCGGGTGACATGCTCTACCTGCCGCCCCGTCTGGCCCACTGCGGCGTGGCCGTGGATGACTGCATGACGTATTCGGTGGGTTTCCGCGCGCCGAGCGCCGCCGAGGTGCTGACTCATTTCACCGATTTCCTCAGCCAGTTCCTGCCGGACGAAGAACGCTACACCGACGCCGATGCGCGCCCGGTGAGCGACCCGCATCAGATCCAGCACGACGCCCTCGATCGCCTCAAGGGCCTGCTGGCCGAACACATGAGCGACGAACGCCTGCTGCTGACCTGGTTCGGCCAGTTCATGACCGAGCCACGCTACCCGGAACTGGTGGTCGGGCCCGAGCTGGAAGAGGACGACCTGCTGGCCGGCCTGGAGCAAGGCGCGGTTATCATTCGCAACCCGAGCGCACGCCTGGCCTGGTCGGAAGTCGACGACGACCTGCTGCTGTTCGCCAGCGGCCAGAGCCGCTACCTGCCGGGCAAGTTGCGTGAGCTGCTGAAGATGATCTGCGCTGCGGATGCGCTGCATATCGAAAACCTCGGCCCATGGCTGGCCGACGAAGATGGTCGCGGCCTGCTCTGCGAGTTGGTCAAGCAAGGCAGCCTGGGGTTCGCCGATGAATAGAATTCACGTTCGTGTCGCAGACTGGCAAAAGGACAACGCCGAGATCCGGCGCATTCGTGAGACCGTGTTCATTGTCGAACAGTCCGTTCCACCCGAGCTGGAATGGGATTGCGATGACCAGGATGCAGTGCATTTCCTGGCCTTCGAAGGCGATTTCCCCATTGGCACCGCTCGCCTGCTGACCGAGGGTCATATCGGCCGCGTCTCGGTCCTCAAGGACTGGCGCGGCCTGAAAGTCGGCGATGCGCTGATGCAAGCCGTGATCGCCGAAGCCGAGAGACGCGGGCTCAAGCAGCAGATGCTCAGCGCCCAGGTCCATGCCACGCCGTTCTATGAGCGCCTGGGCTTTGCCGTGGTCAGCGAGGAGTTCCTGGAAGCGGGGATCCCTCATGTGGACATGGTGCGGCACTCGGCCTGAATCCGCAGCGCGGCCATCGCGAGCTTGCTCGCGATGAAGCCCTCAAGCCTTACCGAAAAACGCCCCGCCATCCCCCGATGCCGGGGCGTTTTGCCGTCTACCATTCAACTTGCCCCACTCGGGGCCGACAAACTGGCAATATCAAGCCTTTGTCTCGCGGAGAAATGGACATGCCTCTACGCACCCTCCTGGTCACCCTGCTGCTCGGCTGCAGCCTGTCGGCCATGGCCGACACACAAATCGTGCCGCTGAACTACCGCACCAGCGCCGACCTGCTGCCGGTGGCGCAGAACTTCATCGGCAAGGACGGCCAGGTCAGCGCCTACGGCAACCAACTGATCGTCAACGCCGAACCTGGCAAGATCGAAGAACTCCGGCAATTCCTCGCCCAGTTGGATACCGCCCCCAAACGCCTGCTGATTACCGTGGACACCAACGAGAACAACCTGCAGGGCGACCAAGGCTACTCCATCAACGGGGCAGCCCCCAGCCAGACCCGCATCATCAACCGCAGCACAGCCAGCCGTGACGGTGGGGTGCAGCAGGTACAGGCAAGCGAAGGCCAACCGGCGCTGATCCAGGTCGGACAAAGCGTGCCCTTCACCAGCACCCAGACCGACACCTATGGCCGCATGCAGAGCCAGACCGAATACCGCAATGTCACCCAGGGTTTCTATGTCACCGCCAGCGTTACCGGCGAGACCGTTCATCTGAGCATCAGTACCAACCGTGACCGTATGAGCCAGGAACGTCCCGATGTAGTGAACGTCCAGAGTACCGACACAACAGTCAGCGGTCGCCTGGGGGAATGGATCACCCTGGCGGGCGTGAATCGCCAGACACAAGCCGACAAACAAGGCCTGACCCGCAGCTACTCGACACAAGGTCGCGACGACATGATTCTGCGGGTCAAGGTCGACACCCTGAACTGAAGCATCAAAAACTGACTGATGAGTCGTATTAGACCAAAGATGTAGTGGCTGAAAAAAAGCACTACAAAACGTTTGACGAGCAAAAAAACCGAAGGCATGATGGCCTCGCTCCCGCTAATCAGGGGCCCTGGCAAGGGCCTTCGGGTCGTCGCTTGCACCTACCCCGCGAGCCGATTCGTGTCTGTACCGCCCACAAGGTGTGTTTGACGAGGTTGCGACTGGAACGAAGTTGTCCCGAGGGACGGAAGCGTAACTAGGTAACCCGGCATCACTCTGAGTTCACATGAAGGCCCACGACGCCCGAATGCGCCCGCAGTTCGCCTCTACCTGCTCACTTTCCCCTCGAGCCCATCGTTCATCCCGTCGCCTCCTCGCCTGAACCGACTTGTATGCCCGGCCCCCTGGCCAGCGAGCAGCCTTCTTCGCCAATGTTTGGTGAAACCGGCAGGAGCAGGAATCTTCCACACCCGACGATGCGACGAGGTTTATTTCCATGGCACTGACACGCGAACAGCAAATTGCAGCCCTTGAAAAAGACTGGGCTGAGAACCCACGCTGGAAAGGCGTGAAGCGCAATTATTCCGCTGCTGACGTCGTCCGTCTGCGTGGCTCGGTTCAACCTGAGCACACCTTTGCGAAAATGGGCGCCGAGAAGCTCTGGAACCTGGTGACCCAGGGCGCCAAGCCATCCTTCCGTCCCGAGAAAGATTTCGTCAACTGCATGGGCGCCCTGACCGGCGGCCAGGCCGTACAGCAAGTCAAGGCCGGCATCCAGGCGATCTACCTGTCGGGCTGGCAAGTGGCTGCCGACAACAACTCCGCCGAATCGATGTACCCCGACCAATCGCTGTACCCGGTGGATTCGGTTCCCACCGTGGTCAAGCGCATCAACAACTCGTTCCGTCGCGCCGACCAGATCCAGTGGAAAGCCGGCAAGAACCCAGGCGACGAAGGCTACATCGACTACTTCGCGCCAATCGTGGCTGACGCCGAAGCCGGTTTCGGCGGCGTACTGAATGCCTACGAACTGATGAAGAGCATGATCGAAGCAGGCGCCGCCGGCGTTCACTTCGAAGACCAGCTGGCCTCGGTGAAGAAATGCGGCCACATGGGCGGCAAGGTACTGGTGCCGACCCAGGAAGCCGTACAGAAGCTGACCGCTGCCCGCCTGGCCGCCGACGTCGCTGGCGTACCGACCATCATCCTGGCCCGTACCGACGCCAACGCCGCTGACCTGCTGACTTCCGACTGCGACCCGTACGACCAGCCGTTCGTAACCGGCACCCGCACCCAGGAAGGCTTCTACAAAGTCCGCGCCGGCCTGGACCAGGCAATCGCCCGCGGCCTGGCCTACGCGCCGTACGCCGACCTGATCTGGTGTGAAACCGCCAAGCCGGACCTGGAAGAAGCGCGTCGCTTCGCCGAAGCGATCAAGAAGGAATACCCGGACCAGATCCTGTCGTACAACTGCTCGCCTTCCTTCAACTGGAAGAAAAACCTGGACGACGCGACCATCGCCAAGTTCCAGCGCGAACTGTCCGCCATGGGCTACAAGCACCAGTTCATCACCCTGGCCGGCATTCACAACATGTGGCACAGCATGTTCAACCTGGCGCACGACTACGCCCGCAACGACATGACCGCCTACGTGAAACTGCAGGAGCAGGAGTTCGCCGACGCCGCCAAGGGCTACACCTTCGTGGCGCACCAGCAGGAAGTGGGCACCGGTTACTTCGACGACATGACCACCGTGATCCAGGGCGGCACCTCGTCGGTAACCGCACTGACCGGCTCCACCGAAGAAGAACAGTTCCACTGATCCATCGTTAAACGGCCCTTGCGGACCGAGTCAAAGCTAACCGCAAGGCCGCCAATCTGAAGCCCCGACTGGTTCGGGGCTTTTTTTCGCCGGCTTTGCGCTGTTTTCACACTTTGAAATGGCTCACCAGTTGCTGCAACTGGTTCCCCAGGCGCGCCAGTTCGATGCTGGAGGCTGCGGTTTCCTCGCTGGCCGAGGCGGTCTGCTCGGAGACATCGCGCACGCTCAAGATACTGCGACTGATGTCCTCGGCCACCGAACTCTGTTGCACCGCGGCGGCGGCAATCTGCTGGTTCATGGCCTGGATGCCGGAAACCGCCTGGGTGATATTGCCCAGGGAGGTGCCAGCCTTACCGGCCAATTCCACACTGCTGTCAGTCAGTTCACGGCTGTTTCGCATGATATTCGAGACCTGGCGCGTGCCGTTCTGCATGCCCGCCACCAGGCTTTCAATCTCTTCGGTGGACTGCTGGGTACGCTGGGCCAGCCCGCGCACTTCGTCGGCGACCACGGCAAAGCCACGCCCGGCGTCACCGGCGCGAGCGGCCTCGATGGCCGCATTGAGGGCTAGCAGGTTGGTCTGCTCGGCCACCGCCCTGATCACGTCCATGATCTTGCCGATGCGCCCGCTTTCCTGCTCCAACTCGTTCATGGCTTCGACGGAGCGCCCGACTTCGCCGGCCAAACGCTCGATCTGGACGATGGCTTGCGCGACCACCTCGTCGCCGATACGGGCCTGTGCGTCGGCCTCCGACGCGGCTGCGCAAGCCTGTTCGGCATTGCGCGCGACTTCATGCACCGTCGCCGACATTTCGTGCATGGCAGTGGCCACCTGGTCAGTCTCGGTCTTCTGGCTATTGACCCCGGCACTGGTCTGCTCAGTGACAGCCGACAGCTCTTCGGCGGCGCTGGCGATCTGGGTGACGCCATCCCGGATGCCGCCGATCAGGTCGCGCAACGTAACGCCCATGCGCTGGATACCTTGCTGCAAGGCACCCAGCTCATCACCACGGGTCACGACCATGTCTTGGGTGAGGTCACCTGCCGCGATGCGATCAACCACTGCCAGCGTGTCCTGCAACGGCCGGGTAATCTGGCGCGTGATGATCACGGCCGCAAGAATCCCCAACAGTATCGCCAATGCAGTACAGCTCAACTGCAGGATCCGCGAACGGGTGCTTTCTTCATCCAGGTAGGCCAACTGGCTGGCATACATTTCATCCGTCAGGCGGGTGATGGTTTCACCCAGGTCGACGGTTTCCTGCACAGCCTTGCCAATGGCCTGGTTGCTGGCGGTGAAGTTCTGCACCGATTGGCGGTAAGCGATCAGCGCGGTTTCCAGTTGCTTGATGGTATCGGCATAGGCGGGGCCGAAAGCGCTATTGAGGGTGTCGATGCTCTTGAACGCATTTTCAAGCTGGCGGGTGGCGGCCTGTTCGGTGGCGCTGTTGGGATTGCCGGTATAGCCACGCACTTCATAACGCACCAGGGCCACGTCCTCCTTGACCTTGAGGATCACCCTGTACAGGTCGAAGCGGCGCTCGTCCGAGACGGGCATGGCTTCCACATCACTGATGACCTTGGCAATCAGCGCGGCGCCTTTGACCGCGTTGGTCCCCATCTCCTTGCGCATGGCGGCGTCATTGCGATAGGCCTCGCGCATGGTATCCAGTGCCCGCTGATACTGCGCGCTGGCCTGCTCGATCAAGGCGAGCTTCTTCAGGTTTTCCGGTTTTCTCAGCTCTTTTGCCAGGCTTTTCTCCTTGGCGACAAGCTGCTCCAGCGACGCCTGGATCAATGCCCCTTTCTGCTCATCGCCCTTGTCCAACTGATATTGGAATCGAGCCCTGCGCAGATGGTCCAGACGGTCGCCGAACTCGGCAATGCTCGACATCCGGTCCGCACGCTCGATCATCTTGCCCAAGCTGAACCAGCCGGTCGCGGCGAGGATGGCGGTCAGAAACAGCACAACGGCAAAACCCAAAGCCAGCTTGAGCATAACGCTCATATTCGCGATCGGAGACTTCATGACATTCCTTGAGTAATCCCAGCCGCGAACGATGAAAACTGACGCAGCTATCTATGAAGAGGCATGTCTAACCAGCATTGATATAGATGATTAGATGAATGAACCGCAAAGATAGCCATTTGATATCATTCCTTCAAGACTTCCGTCTCCGACCCCTGCCGATTTTTTCGAGCAGCGGCATCGCTCATGCGCATCCTCCCCGGGTCACAGGCTCCAGGATGGACTGGATTGCCGGACATCGATCCGTCGCTCCTTTTTTTCACTCGTTTTCCTGGAAGCGGCCTACGCTTAGGAACAAGCCTGCCCCTGTGGAGCCAGGCTTGGCCGCGCTGGACGCAAGACAGTCTGCCTCGGGACTCATTTGCTGGCATCGCGGCCAAGCCTGGCCTCCACAGGAGCAGTGCCTCATGCAGCCTTGAGCGCCAGCGGCCCTCCTTTACGGAAACCTCAGCAGAAACTTCAGCGCAACGATAGAAAAATTGATCGAACGCAGTATTGGGCGGTCGGAAAAGGAGTAAAACGTCCGACGCTGACAATTGCAGTAGCGACGATTAAGACAGCTCCCCTCGACACGACTTTAAGTGCACATGGAGGGCGCAATACAGATAACAACAATTATCATTTGGAAGTCGTTATCATTGTTGCATTCCGCACGAAATATTATTGTTCAATAGCCGGCCAATGCCCGTCGGGCCGGGGCCGCGCGGCCCTGGAGGTGCGCCATGTCCTTATTCCAATAAATAATTTCGTGATCTGAATTTTACTTGCCCGGTGTTTAGCCATAAAATCACCGCGATTGATTGCTGCGACATATCGTCACTGCGTTATTTCTTTTCAAGCTCAGAGACCTTTGCTCTCTGTTAAGGATTTCCAGCATGCCCGAAGCGACAGGACTCATGGCCCACAACTGGGGCTTTGCCATTTTCCTTCTGGGTGTCGTCGGCCTGTGCGCCTTCATGCTCGGCGTCTCCAGCCTCCTCGGGTCAAAAGCCTGGGGACGCAGCAAAAATGAACCGTTCGAGTCCGGCATGCTGCCTACCGGTGGCGCCCGCTTGCGGCTCTCAGCCAAATTCTATCTGGTCGCGATGCTCTTCGTGATCTTCGATATCGAAGCCCTCTTTCTCTTTGCCTGGTCTGTGTCCGTCCGCGAAAGCGGCTGGACCGGATTCGTCGAAGCTCTCGTTTTCATAGCAATTCTGTTGGCAGGTCTTGTCTACCTTTACCGGGTGGGGGCACTTGATTGGGCTCCGGAAGCTCGGCGCAAGCGGCAAGCGAAGCTGAAACAATGAGGCTTTGGCAATGCAATACAATCTCACCAGGATCGACCCCGATGCTCCTAACGAGCAGTATCCGATCGGCAAGCGGGAAACCGTCGCCGATCCGTTAGAAGATCAAGTCCACAAGAATATCTTCATGGGCAAGCTCGAAGACGTGCTGAACAGCACGGTCAACTGGGGTCGCAAGAACTCCCTGTGGCCGTACAACTTCGGCCTTTCGTGCTGCTACGTGGAAATGACCACCGCCTTCACGGCGCCCCACGACATCGCGCGCTTTGGCGCCGAGGTAATCCGGGCATCGCCGCGCCAGGCGGACTTCATGGTTATCGCCGGTACGCCGTTCCTGAAGATGGCCCCCATCATCCAGCGCCTGTATGAGCAGATGCTGGAACCCAAGTGGGTCATTTCCATGGGCGCCTGTGCCAACTCCGGTGGCATGTATGACATCTATTCCGTGGTTCAGGGAGTCGACAAGTTCCTCCCGGTGGATGTCTACGTGCCCGGCTGCCCGCCTCGTCCCGAAGCGTTCCTGCAAGGCCTGATGCTGCTGCAGGAATCCATCGGACAGGAACGTCGCCCGCTTTCCTGGGTCGTCGGCGATCAAGGCGTCTACCGCGCCGACATGCCGTCGCAAAAGGCCGAGCGCCGCGAACAGCGAATCGCAGTCACCAACCTGCGCAGCCCCGACGAAGTCTGATCCAGCTCTGTTCCGTACAAGAAACGAGAAACTGGCTTCATTCTTTACGTTGACCGAAAGCGATAAATAACCATGACTACAGGCAGTGCTCTGTACATCCCGCCTTACAAGGCAGACGACCAGGATGTGGTCGTCGAACTGAACAACCGTTTTGGCCCCGAGGCGTTCACCGCCCAGGCAACCCGCACCGGCATGCCGGTGCTGTGGGTTGCCCGCGAGAAGCTCGTCGAAGTCCTGACTTTCCTGCGCAACCTGCCCAAGCCCTACGTCATGCTCTATGACCTGCACGGCGTGGACGAGCGCCTGCGTACCAAGCGCCAAGGGCTGCCGAGCGGTGTCGACTTCACCGTGTTCTACCACCTGCTGTCGGTGGAACGTAATAGTGACGTAATGATCAAGGTCGCCTTGTCCGAAAACGACCTCAGCGTGCCCTCCGTGACCGGTATCTGGCCGAACGCCAACTGGTACGAGCGCGAAGTCTGGGACATGTTCGGCATCGACTTCCGCGGTCACCCGCACCTGACACGCATCATGATGCCGCCGACCTGGGAAGGTCACCCGCTGCGCAAGGACTTCCCGGCCCGCGCCACCGAGTTCGACCCGTTCAGCCTGTCCCTGGCCAAGCAGCAGCTAGAGGAAGAAGCCGCGCGCTTCAAACCCGAAGACTGGGGCATGAAGCGCTCCGGGGCGAACGAGGACTACATGTTCCTCAACCTCGGCCCGAACCACCCTTCGGCCCACGGTGCGTTCCGCATCATCCTGCAACTGGACGGCGAAGAGATCGTCGACTGCGTCCCGGACATCGGCTATCACCACCGTGGCGCCGAGAAGATGGGCGAGCGCCAGTCCTGGCACAGCTACATCCCGTACACCGACCGCATCGACTACCTCGGCGGCGTGATGAACAACCTGCCGTACGTGCTCTCGGTCGAGAAACTGGCCGGTATCACGGTACCGGACCGGGTCAACGTGATTCGCATCATGATGGCCGAGTTCTTCCGTATCACCAGCCACCTGCTGTTCCTCGGTACCTATATCCAGGACGTCGGCGCCATGACTCCGGTGTTCTTCACGTTCACCGACCGCCAGCGGGCCTACACGGTGATCGAAGCCATCACCGGCTTCCGCCTGCACCCGGCCTGGTACCGCATCGGCGGCGTCGCCCACGACCTGCCCCGGGGCTGGGAAAAGCTGGTCAAGGATTTCGTCGAGTGGATGCCCAAGCGCCTGGACGAATACACCAAGGCCGCCCTGCAGAACAGCATTCTCAAGGGTCGTACCATCGGGGTCGCTGCCTACAACACCAAAGAGGCCCTGGAATGGGGCGTCACCGGTGCCGGCCTGCGTTCCACCGGCTGCGATTTCGACCTGCGCAAGGCTCGCCCCTATTCCGGCTACGAGAACTTCGAATTCGAAGTACCACTGGCCGTCAACGGCGATGCCTATGACCGCTGCATGGTTCGCGTCGAGGAGATGCGCCAGAGCATCAAGATCATCGACCAGTGCATGCGCAACATGCCGGAAGGCCCGTACAAGGCGGATCACCCGCTGACCACGCCGCCGCCAAAGGAGCGCACGCTGCAACACATCGAGACCCTGATCACGCACTTCCTGCAGGTTTCGTGGGGCCCGGTCATGCCGGCCAACGAATCCTTCCAGATGATCGAAGCGACCAAGGGTATCAACAGTTATTACCTGACGAGCGATGGCGGCACCATGAGCTACCGCACCCGGATCCGCACTCCAAGCTATCCGCACCTGCAGCAGATCCCTTCGGTGATCAAAGGCAGCATGGTCGCGGACTTGATCGCGTACCTGGGTAGTATCGACTTCGTTATGGCCGACGTGGACCGCTAAGCATGAACAGCACGCTTATCCAGACAGACCGTTTCGCCCTGAGCGAAACCGAGCGCTCGGCCATCGAGCACGAGCTGCATCACTACGAAGACCCGCGCGCGGCGTCTATCGAAGCCCTCAAGATCGTCCAGAAGGAACGTGGCTGGGTACCCGATGGCGCGCTCTACGCCATCGGCGAGATCCTCGGCATTCCGGCCAGCGACGTCGAAGGCGTCGCCACCTTCTACAGCCAGATCTTCCGCCAGCCGGTGGGCCGCCACATCATTCGCGTCTGCGACAGCATGGTCTGCTACATCGGCGGCCACGAGTCGGTGGTCGGCGAGCTGCAGAGCAAACTGGGCATCGGCCTGGGCCAGACCACTGCCGACGGCCGCTTCACCCTGCTGCCGGTGTGCTGCCTGGGCAACTGCGACAAGGCCCCGGCACTGATGATCGACGACGACACCTTCGGTGACGTTACGCCAGCCGGCGTTGCCAAACTGCTGGAGGGCTACGTATGACCCTGACTTCCTTCGGGCCCGCCAACCGCATCCAGCGTTCGGCCGAAACCCACCCCCTGACCTGGCGCCTGCGTGACGACGGCGAGCCGGTCTGGCTGGACGAATACCAGGCCAAGAACGGCTATGCCGCCGCGCGCAAGGCCTTCACCGACATGGGCCAGGACGACATCGTCCAGACCGTGAAGGACTCGGGCCTCAAGGGCCGCGGCGGCGCGGGCTTCCCTACCGGCGTGAAGTGGGGACTGATGCCCAAGGACGAATCCATCAATATCCGCTACCTGCTGTGCAACGCGGATGAGATGGAGCCCAACACCTGGAAGGACCGCATGCTGATGGAGCAACTGCCCCATCTGCTGATCGAAGGCATGCTCATCAGCGCCCGGGCGCTGAAGACCTACCGCGGCTATATCTTCCTGCGCGGCGAATACACCACCGCCGCCAGGCACCTGAACCGTGCCGTGGAAGAAGCCAAGGCCGCGGGCCTGCTGGGCAAGAACATCCTGGGCAGCGGCTTCGATTTCGAGCTGTTCGTCCACACGGGCGCCGGGCGTTATATCTGCGGTGAAGAAACCGCACTGATCAACTCCCTGGAAGGACGCCGCGCCAACCCGCGCTCCAAACCGCCCTTCCCTGCCGCCGTGGGCGTGTGGGGCAAGCCGACCTGCGTGAACAACGTCGAGACCCTGTGCAACGTGCCGGCGATCATCGCCGACGGCGTGGACTGGTACAAATCCCTGGCCCGCGACGGCAGCGAAGACATGGGCACCAAGCTCATGGGCTTCTCCGGCAAGGTCAAGAACCCCGGCCTGTGGGAGCTGCCCTTCGGCATCACCGGACGCGAGCTGTTCGAGGACTACGCCGGCGGCATGCGCGACGGCTACAAGCTCAAGTGCTGGCAGCCCGGCGGTGCCGGTACCGGCTTCCTGCTGCCCGAACACCTGGACGCGCAGATGTATGCCGGCGGCATCGCCAAGGTCGGGACCCGCATGGGTACCGGCCTGGCCATGGCGGTGGACGACAGCGTCAGCATGGTTTCGCTGCTGCGCAACATGGAAGAGTTCTTCGCTCGTGAGTCGTGCGGTTTCTGCACCCCTTGCCGCGATGGCCTGCCATGGAGCGTCAAGTTGTTGCGGGCCATCGAGAACGGCGAAGGCCAGGCCGGCGACATCGAGACCCTGCTGGGCCTGGTGGGTTTCCTCGGCCCGGGCAAGACCTTCTGTGCCCACGCACCGGGTGCCGTGGAACCGCTGGGCAGCGCGATCAAGTACTTCCGCCCTGAATTCGAGGCCGGCATCGCGCCAACCCGCGCCGGCGATCTCAATCAGGTGGTCACGCCGACCATGGTCGGCGCGTAACAACGCTTAAGAAGGCGAAGGGTCCGTGCCCTTCGCCTTTTCGTCCGATGACGCCTCCTGGGCTGTTTGGACTCGGACGAACGACAAGATTCCATTAGCCACGCCCGCTGACACCGGGCCAACGAAGAACTTTGAACCATGGCCACTATCCACGTAGACGGCAAAGCGCTCGAAGTCGATGGGGCAGACAACCTGTTACAGGCATGTCTGTCGCTAGGCCTCGACATCCCTTATTTCTGCTGGCACCCCGCGCTTGGTAGCGTCGGGGCCTGCCGCCAGTGCGCAGTCAAGCAGTACACCGACGAGAACGACACCCGCGGTCGCATCGTCATGTCCTGCATGACCCCTGCCACCGACAACACCTGGATCTCCATCGACGATGAGGAATCCAAGGCGTTCCGCGCCAGTGTCGTCGAATGGCTGATGACCAACCACCCGCACGACTGCCCGGTCTGCGAGGAAGGTGGTCACTGCCACTTGCAGGACATGACCGTGATGACCGGTCACAACGAGCGCCGTTATCGCTTCAAGAAGCGCACCCACCAGAACCAGCAGCTGGGCCCGTTCATTTCCCATGAGATGAACCGTTGCATCGCCTGCTACCGCTGCGTGCGCTTCTACAAGGACTACGCCGGCGGCACCGACCTGGGCGTGTTCGGCGCCCACGACAACGTGTACTTCGGTCGCGTCGAAGACGGCACCCTGGAAAGCGAATTCTCCGGCAACCTCACCGAGGTCTGCCCGACCGGTGTGTTCACCGACAAGACCCACTCCGAGCGCTACAACCGCAAGTGGGACATGCAGTTCGCGCCAAGCATCTGCCACGGCTGCTCCAGCGGTTGCAACATCAGCCCGGGCGAACGCTACGGCGAACTGCGTCGCATCGAAAACCGCTACAACGGTTCGGTGAACCAGTACTTCCTGTGCGACCGCGGCCGTTTCGGCTACGGCTACGTCAACCGCAAGGACCGCCCTCGCCAGCCGCTGCTGGCCGACGGCACCAAGCTGAGCCTGGACGAAGCCCTGGACAAGGCCGCCGACCTGCTGCGCGGCCGCAACATCGTCGGCATCGGCTCGCCACGGGCCAGCCTGGAAAGCAACTACGCGCTGCGTGAGCTGGTCGGTACCGAACACTTCTACAGCGGTATCGAAGCCGGCGAGCTGGAACGCATCCGCCTGGTGCTGCAAGTGCTCAAGGACAGCCCGCTGCCCGTGCCGACGATGCGTGACATCGAAGACCACGACGCAGTGTTCGTCCTCGGTGAAGACCTGACCCAGACCGCGGCCCGCATGGCCCTGGCCTTGCGTCAGTCGGTCAAGGGCAAGGCCGAGGAGATGGCCGACGCCATGCGTGTCCAGCCATGGCTCGACGCTGCCGTGAAGAACATCGGCCAGCATGAGCTGAACCCGCTGTTCATCGCCAGCCTCGCCGAAACCAAGCTCGATGACGTGGCCGAGGAATGCGTCCACGCAGCTCCGGACGACCTGGCGCGCATCGGTTTCGCCGTGGCCCACGCCCTGGACGCCAGCGCCCCGGCCGTCGAAGGCCTGGACAGCGAAGCAGGCGCATTGGTACAGCGCATCGCCGACGCCCTGCTGGCGGCCAAGCGTCCGCTGGTCATCGCCGGTACCTCCCTGGGCTCCAAGGCCCTGATCGAAGCGGCCGCCAACATCGCCAAGGCCCTCAAGCTGCGGGAAAAGAACGGCTCCATCAGCCTGGTGGTGCCCGAAGCCAACAGCCTCGGCCTGGCCATGCTCGGCGGCGAGTCGGTGGACGCGGCGCTGCAAGCCGTGATCGACGGCAGCGCCGATGCCATCGTGGTGCTGGAGAACGACCTGTTCACCCGCACCGACAAGGCCAAGGTGGACGCCGCGTTGAATGCCGCGAAAGTGGTGATCGTCGCCGACCATCAGAAAACCGCCACCACCGACCGCGCCCACCTGGTGCTGCCGGCGGCGAGCTTCGCCGAAGGCGACGGGACGCTGGTCAGCCAGGAAGGTCGCGCCCAGCGTTTCTTCCAGGTCTTCGACCCGCAATACCTGGACGCCAGCATCCTGGTCCACGAGGGCTGGCGCTGGCTGCATGCCCTGCGCGCCACCCTGCTGAACCAGCCGATCGACTGGACCCAACTGGACCACGTCACGGCTGCAGTCGCATCGAGCTCCGCTCAACTGGCCGGCATCGTCGACGCCGCACCGTCCGCCTCGTTCCGCATCAAGGGCTTGAAGCTGGCCCGTGAACCGCTGCGTTATTCCGGCCGCACCGCGATGCGCGCCAACATCAGCGTCCACGAACCGCGCACCCCGCAGGACAAGGACACCGCGTTCGCCTTCTCGATGGAAGGTTACTCGGGCTCGGCCGAACCGCGCTCGCAAGTGCCGTTCGCCTGGTCGCCGGGCTGGAACTCGCCCCAGGCCTGGAACAAGTTCCAGGACGAGGTCGGTGGTCACCTGCGTGCCGGCGATCCGGGCACTCGCCTGATCGAAAGCCAGGGCGATGGCCTGGGCTGGTTCGCCAATGTACCGCGCGCTTTCAATCCGGCCCCGGGCACCTGGCAGGTCGTACCGTTCCATCACCTGTTCGGCAGCGAAGAGAACTCTTCCAAGGCCGCTCCGGTACAGGAACGCATCCCGGCCGCCTACGTGTCGCTGGCCAAATCGGAGGCCGATCGCCTGGGCGTCAACGACGGCGCCCTGCTGAGCCTGAACGTCGCGGGCCAGACCTTGCGCCTGCCGCTGCGTATCAATGAGCAACTGGGCGCCGGCCTGGTGGCCCTGCCGGCCGGCCTGGCGGGTATCCCACCGGCGGTGTTCGGCAAGACCGTCGATGGTCTGCAGGAGGCAGCGCAATGAGCTGGTTCACCCCTGAAGTGATCGAAGTGATCCTGACAGTCCTCAAGGCCATCGTGATCCTGCTGGCCGTGGTGGTCTGCGGGGCACTGCTGAGCTTCGTCGAACGTCGCCTGCTGGGCTGGTGGCAGGACCGCTACGGTCCGAACCGCGTCGGCCCGTTCGGCATGTTCCAGATCGCCGCCGACATGGTCAAAATGTTCTTCAAGGAAGACTGGACGCCACCGTTCGCCGACAAGGTGATCTTCACCCTGGCACCGGTGGTGGCCATGAGCGCCTTGCTGATCGCCTTCGCGATCATCCCGATCACCCCGACCTGGGGCGTGGCGGACCTGAACATCGGCCTGCTGTTCTTCTTCGCCATGGCCGGCCTTTCGGTGTATGCGGTGCTGTTCGCCGGTTGGTCGAGCAACAACAAGTTCGCCCTGCTGGGCAGCCTGCGTGCTTCGGCCCAGACCGTGTCCTACGAAGTGTTCATGGGCCTGGCGCTGATGGGCGTCGTGGTCCAGGCCGGTTCGTTCAACATGCGCGACATCGTCGAGTACCAGGCGCAGAACCTGTGGTTCATCATTCCGCAGTTCTTCGGCTTCTGTACGTTCTTCGTCGCTGGCGTGGCCGTGACTCACCGTCACCCCTTCGACCAGCCGGAAGCGGAACAGGAACTGGCCGATGGTTACCACATCGAATACGCCGGCATGAAATGGGGCATGTTCTTCGTCGGTGAATACATCGGCATCGTCCTGATCTCGGCACTGCTGGTCACGCTGTTCTTCGGCGGCTGGCATGGTCCGTTCGGCATCCTGCCGCAACTGTCCTTCGTGTGGTTCGCCCTGAAGACCGCGTTCTTCATCATGCTGTTCGTCCTGCTGCGCGCCTCGATCCCGCGCCCACGCTACGACCAGGTGATGGACTTCAGCTGGAAATTCTGCCTGCCACTGACCCTGATCAATTTGCTGGTGACCGCTGCGATCGTGTTGTTGAACACGCCTGCGGCCGCGGTTCAGTGAGGATTTGACCCATGTTCAAATATATTGGCGACATCGTTAAGGGTACCGGTACCCAACTGCGGAGCCTGGTCATGATCTTCGGCCATGGCTTCCGCAAGCGCGACACCCTGCAATACCCCGAAGAAGCGGTCTACCTGGCACCTCGCTACCGTGGCCGCATCGTCCTGACCCGCGACCCCGACGGCGAGGAACGCTGCGTGGCCTGCAACCTGTGCGCCGTGGCTTGCCCGGTAGGCTGCATCTCGCTGCAGAAAGCCGAGACCGAAGACGGTCGCTGGTACCCGGACTTCTTCCGCATCAACTTCTCGCGTTGCATCTTCTGCGGCCTTTGCGAAGAAGCCTGCCCGACCACCGCGATCCAGCTCACGCCGGATTTCGAAATGGCCGACTTCAAACGTCAGGACCTGGTGTACGAGAAAGAAGACCTGCTGATTTCCGGTCCCGGTAAAAACCCTGATTACAACTTCTATCGTGTTGCAGGTATGGCCATTGCCGGTAAGCCGAAAGGTGCCGCGCAGAACGAAGCCGAGCCGATCAACGTGAAGAGCTTGCTGCCTTAAGGAAGAAAGATGGAATTCGCTTTCTATTTCGCATCGGGTATCGCGGTGGTGTCCACGCTTCGAGTGGTCACCAACACCAACCCCGTGCACGCCCTGCTCTACCTGATCATTTCGCTCATCGCCGTGGCCATGACGTTCTTCAGCCTCGGCGCACCGTTCGCCGGTGCCCTGGAAGTGATCGCCTACGCCGGCGCCATCATGGTGCTTTTCGTGTTCGTGGTGATGATGCTGAACCTGGGCCCTGCCTCGGTCCAGCAGGAGCGCTCCTGGCTCAAGCCGGGCATCTGGGCCGGGCCGGTGATCCTCGCCGCCCTGCTGCTGGGTGAATTGCTGTATGTGCTGTTCGCTCACCAGAGCGGCCAGGCCATCGGCCAAACCACCGTGGACGCCAAGGCCGTGGGCATCAGCCTGTTCGGCCCGTACCTGCTGGTGGTCGAACTCGCCTCGATGCTGCTGCTCGCCGCAGCCGTCACGGCGTTCCATTTGGGCCGTAACGAGGCGAAGGAGTAATCACATGCCTGCTATCCCTCTCGAGCATGGTCTGGCGGTTGCCGGCATCCTGTTCTGTCTCGGTCTGGTCGGCCTGATGGTCCGCCGCAACATTCTGTTCGTGCTGATGAGCCTGGAGGTCATGATGAATGCCTCCGCCCTGGCCTTCATCGTCGCGGGCGCTCGCTGGGCGCAACCGGATGGACAAGTCATGTTCATCCTGGTGATCAGCCTGGCAGCCGCCGAGGCCAGTATCGGCCTGGCGATTCTGTTGCAGCTGCATCGCCGCTTCCACACTCTCGATATCGACGCTGCCAGCGAGATGCGCGGATGAACCTACTCTTCCTGACTTTCGTATTCCCCCTCATCGGCTTCCTGCTGCTGTCGTTCTCGCGGGGCCGCTTCTCGGAAAACCTCTCGGCATTGATCGGCGTCGGTTCCATCGGCCTGTCCGCCATCGTCACGGCCTACGTGATCTGGCAGTTCAACGTCGCCCCGCCGCAAGGTGGCGCGTACGCGCAGGTGCTGTGGCAGTGGATGGCGGTGGAAGGCTTCACGCCAAGCTTCACCCTGTATCTGGACGGCCTGTCGGTGACCATGCTCGGCGTGGTGGTCGGCGTGGGTTTCCTGATCCACCTGTTCGCTTCCTGGTACATGCGCGGTGAAGCCGGTTACTCGCGTTTCTTCGCCTACACCAACCTATTCATCGCCAGCATGCTGTTCCTGGTGCTCGGCGATAACCTGCTGTTCGTGTACTTCGGCTGGGAAGGCGTGGGCCTGTGCTCGTACCTGTTGATCGGTTTCTACTACAGCAACCGCAACAACGGCAACGCGGCGCTGAAGGCATTCATCGTGACCCGGATCGGCGACGTGTTCATGGCCATCGGCCTGTTCATCCTGTTCCAGCAGCTGGGCACGCTGAACATCCAGGAGCTGCTGGTCCGTGCTCCCGAGCACTTCAAGGCCGGCGACTTCTGGATCGTCCTGGCGACCCTGATGCTGCTCGGTGGTGCCGTCGGCAAATCCGCACAGCTGCCGCTGCAGACCTGGCTGGCGGACGCGATGGCCGGCCCTACCCCGGTCTCGGCCCTGATCCACGCGGCAACCATGGTGACCGCGGGCGTGTACCTGATCGCCCGTACCCACGGCCTGTTCGCCCTGGCGCCGGACATCCTGCACCTGGTGGGCATCGTCGGCGGCGTGACCCTGGTGCTGGCCGGTTTCGCCGCCCTGGTGCAGACCGACATCAAGCGGATCCTCGCCTACTCCACCATGAGCCAGATCGGCTACATGTTCCTGGCCCTGGGTGTCGGTGCCTGGGAAGGCGCGATCTTCCACCTGATGACCCACGCGTTCTTCAAGGCCCTGCTGTTCCTGGCCTCCGGTGCGGTGATCGTTGCCTGCCACCACGAGCAGAACATCTTCAAGATGGGCGGCCTGTGGAAAAAACTGCCACTGGCCTACGCCAGCTTCATCGTCGGTGGCGCGGCCCTGGCGGCCCTGCCACTGGTGACCGCCGGCTTCTACTCCAAGGACGAGATCCTCTGGGAAGCGTTCGCCAGCGGCAACCAGGGGCTGCTCTACGCAGGCCTGGTGGGTGCGTTCATGACCTCGCTGTACACCTTCCGCCTGATCTTCATCGCGTTCCATGGTGAAGCCAAGACCGAAGCCCACGCCGGCCACGGCATCGCCCACTGGCTGCCGCTGTCGGTACTGATCGTGCTGTCGACTTTCGTCGGCGCCCTGATCACCCCACCGCTTGCCGGCGTGCTGCCACAAAGCGTCGGCCATGCAGGCGGCGAAGCCAAGCACAGCCTGGAAATCGCCTCGGGCGCCATCGCCCTGGCGGGTATCCTGCTGTCCGCCCTCTTGTTCCTGGGCAAGCGTCGCTTCGTGACCGCGATCGCCAACAGCGGCCTCGGCCGTGTCCTTTCGGCCTGGTGGTTCGCTGCCTGGGGCTTCGACTGGATCTACGACAAACTGTTCGTCAAGCCATACCTTGCGATCAGCCACATTCTGCGCAAAGACCCGCTCGACCAGACCATTGGCCTGATCCCGCGCATGGCCAAGGGCGGCCACACTGCCCTGAGCCGTACCGAGACCGGTCAACTGCGTTGGTATGCGGCTTCCATGGCGGCTGGCGCCGTGCTGGTTATCGGCGCCATCGTGCTGGTAGCGGTCTGATATGAACCTTGCGAACTTGCGAAAGGAAACGAGCCCGTCATGATTCTGCCCTGGCTAATCCTGATCCCTTTTATCGGCGGCCTGCTGTGCTGGATGGCGGAGCGTTCCAGCTCCACCCTCCCGCGCTGGATCGCGCTGCTGACCATGTCCCTGGAACTCGCGCTCGGCCTCTGGCTGTGGGCGACCGGCGACTATTCATTCGCTCCGGCCCCCGGCGCCGATCCGACCTGGGCGCTTGAATTCAAGCACCTGTGGATCGAGCGCTTCGGCATCAGCGTGCATCTGGCCCTCGACGGCCTGTCGCTGCTGATGATCCTGCTGACCGGCCTGCTGGGTATCCTCTCGGTGCTCTGCTCCTGGAAAGAGATCCAGCGCCATGTGGGCTTCTTCCACCTGAACCTGATGTGGATCCTGGGCGGCGTCGTCGGCGTGTTCCTCGCGCTGGACCTGTTCATGTTCTTCTTCTTCTGGGAAATGATGCTGGTGCCGATGTACTTCCTCATCGCGCTCTGGGGTCATAGCTCGGCGGACGGCAAGAAAACCCGGATCTACGCGGCGACCAAGTTCTTCATCTTCACCCAGGCTTCCGGCCTGATCATGCTGGTGGCGATCCTCGGTCTGGTGCTGGTCAACTTCAACAACACCGGCGTGATCACCTTCAACTACGCCGACCTGTTGAAAGTGCAGATGTCGCGCACCACCGAGTACGTGCTGATGCTGGGCTTCTTCATCGCCTTCGCGGTGAAGCTGCCGGTGGTACCGTTGCACTCCTGGCTGCCGGATGCCCACGCCCAGGCACCGACCGCAGGTTCCGTGGACCTGGCGGGTATCCTGCTCAAGACGGCGGCCTATGGTCTGCTGCGCTTCGCGTTGCCGATGTTCCCCAACGCCTCGGCCGAGTTCGCGCCGATCGCGATGACCCTCGGCCTGATCGGGATCTTCTACGGTGCGTTCCTGGCCTTCGCCCAGACCGACATCAAGCGCCTGATCGCCTTCTCCAGCGTCTCGCACATGGGCTTCGTGCTGATCGGTATCTATTCCGGCAGCCAGCTGGCCCTGCAGGGCGCGGTGATCCAGATGCTGGCCCACGGCCTGTCCGCGGCGGCGCTGTTTATCCTCAGCGGCCAGTTGTACGAGCGCCTGCACACCCGGGATATGCGTGAAATGGGTGGCCTGTGGTCGCGCATCGCCTACCTGCCGGCCATCAGCCTGTTCTTCGCGGCCGCTTCCCTGGGCCTGCCGGGTACCGGCAACTTCGTCGGCGAGTTCCTGATCCTGATCGGCACCTTCGTCAGTTCGCCGTGGATCATCGCCATCGCCACCTCCGGCCTGGTGTTCGGTTCGGTCTACTCGCTGATCATGATCCACCGCGCCTACTTCGGCCCGTCCAGGTCGGACGAAGTGCTGCGCGGCATGGACGGTCGCGAACTGATCATGGTGCTTGGCCTTGCGGTGTTGCTGATTTACCTCGGCGTCTACCCGCAACCGTTCCTCGACACCTCTGCCGCCACGATGCATGGCGTGCAGCAGTGGCTCGGCACCGCCTTCTCTCAACTCGCTTCGGCCCGGTAAGAGCGCTATGGAATTCACGATTCAACACTTTATCGCGCTTGCGCCGCTGTTGATCACCAGCGCCACGATCCTCGTGGTGATGCTGGCGATCGCCTGGCGCCGCAATCACTCCCAGACCTTCCTGCTGTCGGTGGCGGGGCTGAACCTGGCCTTGCTGTCGATCCTGCCGGCCCTGAAAGTCGCCCCGCTGACGGTCACCCCGCTGTTGCAGATCGACAGCTTCGCCTGCCTGTACATGGCGCTGATCCTGGTCGCCACCCTGGCCTGTGTCACCCTCGCCCACGCCTACCTGGGCGATGGCGGTTCGGGCTACCCGGGCAATCGTGAAGAGCTGTACCTGCTGATCCTCATGGCCGCCGCCGGTGGCCTGGTCCTGGTCAGCGCCCAGCACCTGGCCAGCCTGTTCATCGGCCTGGAGCTGCTGTCGGTGCCTGTGTACGGCCTGGTGGCCTATGCCTTCTTCAACAAGCGCTCCCTGGAAGCCGGCATCAAGTACATGGTGCTGTCGGCGGCCGGCTCTGCGTTCCTGTTGTTCGGCATGGCCCTGCTCTACGCCGAAGCCGGCACCTTGAGCTTCGTCGGTATCGGCCAGGCCCTGGCGGCCACCGGCCTGCCCAGCCCGGTCGCGCAACTGGGCCTGGGCATGATGCTGATCGGCCTGGCGTTCAAGCTGTCGCTGGTGCCCTTCCACCTCTGGACCCCGGACGTCTACGAAGGCGCCCCGGCCCCGGTGGCGGCGTTTCTGGCCACAGCTTCCAAGGTGGCGGTGTTCGCCGTGATGGTGCGTCTGTTCCAGATCTCTCCGGTGGCCAGCAGTGGCGTCATGAGCAACGTGCTGACCATCATTGCCATCGCCTCGATCCTGTTCGGTAACCTGCTGGCCCTGACCCAGAGCAACCTCAAGCGTCTGCTGGGTTACTCGTCCATCGCCCACTTCGGCTACCTGCTGATCGCCCTGATCGCCAGCAAGGGCCTGGCCGTGGAAGCCATTGGCGTGTACCTGGTCACCTACGTGATCACCAGCCTTGGCGCGTTCGGCGTGATCACCCTGATGTCCTCGCCGTACAACGGCCGCGACGCCGACGCCCTGTACGAATACCGCGGCCTGTTCTGGCGCCGTCCGTACCTGACCGCCGTGCTCACCGTGATGATGCTGTCCCTGGCCGGTATCCCGCTGACCGCCGGCTTCATTGGCAAGTTCTACATCATCGCCACCGGCGTCGAGGCTCACCAATGGTGGCTGGTCGGCTCCCTGGTGCTGGGCAGTGCCATCGGCGTGTTCTACTACCTGCGCGTCATGGTCACCCTGTATCTGATGGAACCGAACCTGCGTCGTCACGATGCCGAGTTGCACTGGGAACAGAAGGCAGGCGGCGTGATGCTGCTGGCCATCGCCGTATTGGCGTTCTTCCTCGGCGTCTACCCACAGCCATTGCTGACCCTGGTTCAGCAGGCGGGCCTGACGGGCTGATCGCGAATGCTGTTCGCTTGAAGAAAAACCGTATCGCGAGATACGGTTTTTTTATGCCCGAGAAAAGCGTCGTTCGGCTTTACGCCTCGTCCGCCTACCGCGGTTTCGCGGCCAAGTGCACCACTACCACGGCCCTGCCCTTCCAGTCACCGGGCACAGACCGCTGCCACCGCCAAGGTTGCTCCAGGTGTGATCTGGCGCAGTGATCGGTCATCAGTCCGCCATGGCGAGCAGGCACGCTCCACAAGCGTCAGCGTGCCTTCCAGTCCCGCAGCCACCGCAGACCCACTGAAGTATCGCCGCGCGGCCGATATTCGCATCCGACCCAGCCGTCATAGCCCAACTCATCCAGCAGCTCGAACACAAAGGGATAATTGACTTCCCCAAGGTCCGGCTCGTGGCGGTCCGGCACGCCGGCAATCTGGACATGGCCGATGCGGTTGAAGTCGCGCCGCAATTTGCTCGCCAGGTCACCTTCGACAATCTGGCAGTGGTAGCAGTCGAACTGGACCTTGAGGTTGTCGGCCCCCACTTCCCGGCAGATGGCCTGGGCCTGGTCCTGGCGATTCAGGAAAAAGCCAGGCATGTCCCGGGTATTGATCGGTTCGAGCAGCACAGTGATCCCGGCTTTCGCGGCCTGGGCCGTGGCATGGGCGAGGTTCTCCAGATACACCGCGTGATATCGCGCCCGCTCGGCTTCGGACGGGAGCACGCCGGCCATGACATGAATCCTGGAGTTGCCCAGTACCGCGGCATAATCCAGGGCACGCTCGAAACCCTCGCGAAATTCCTGCTCACGTCCCGGCAACGACACGATCCCCCGCTCCCCCGCAGCCCAATCCCCGGGTGGCGCGTTGAACAGCACCTGGACAAGGCCGTTGTCATCGAGCCTCTGCTTGAGCACCTGAGGGGTGTGGTCATAGGGGAACAGGTACTCGACAGCCGAAAAACCATCGGCCGCCGCAGCCGCGAAACGCTCCAGGAAATCATGTTGCGGGTACAGCATGCTGAGGTTGGCTGCAAAACGAGGCATCGGGGATTCTCCGTGGACAAGGTCAGACAAAAGGCCCGATCGGCAAGTCGATCGCCTAGGGTACGTACGGGCAACGTAGGGAACGCGCGGCCCAAATGCGCAGCCCGTACGCCTCGTTGAGTCCGGCCAGTTTAATCACATCCATGTTTTCGTCACCTCCACGCTTCACCCCTTCCCCGGGCGAGGCTACCCTGAACGCGCTCAGGTCTTTCCCTATTGAAGGAGAATCGAGGTTGCGTGTGGATATCCAATGCGTAGTGGCAGGCGCAGGGGTCGTCGGCCTGGCCGTGGCGCGGGAGATGGCCCGCGCCGGCCATGAAGTGCTGGTGATCGAATCCGGTGCCGCCGTCGGCATGGGCATCAGCTCGCGAAACTCCGAGGTCATTCATGCCGGCATCTACTACCCGCCGGGCAGCCTCAAGGCGCAGTTGTGTGTCGAAGGTCGACACCGGCTGTACGCTTATTGTGAAAGCCATGGCGTGGCCACCCGACGCCTCGGCAAATTGATCGTCGCCAGAGACCAGGCGCAATTGGCCGGCCTCCAGACACTGCTCGAACGCGGGCTGGCCAATGGGGTGGACGACTTGCGCCTGCTCGACCGGACGCAGGCACTGGCCCTGGAACCGGCGCTGGCCTGTGTCGCCGCGCTGTACTCGCCCTCCACCGGCATCGTGGATTCCCATGGCCTGATGCTGGCGTTGCAGGGCGATGCCCAAGCGGCCGGGGCGGACGTTGCGTTCCATTCACCGCTACTTGGGGTTCGCATCGAAGCCGGGCATTTCACCCTGGAGGTGGGCGGCTCGGCACAGATGAGCCTGTCCTGTCGCCTGCTGATCAATGCCACCGGCTTGCACGCGCCTGCCCTTGCCCGGCGCATGGAAGGCTTGCCAGCGCAGACGGTGCCCGATGACTACCTGTGCAAGGGCAACTACTTCAGCCTTGCCGGGCGCGCGCCGTTCCGCCACTTGATCTACCCGGCTCCGCAAGCCGCCGGCCTGGGTACCCACATGACCCTGGACATGGCGGGCCAGGCCCGCTTCGGCCCTGACGTGGAATGGGTCGACCACGAGGACTACCGGGTCGATCCGGTCCGGGCCGAGGTTTTTTATCCGGCGATTCGCGATTACTGGCCAGGCCTGCCGGACCAGAGCCTGCAACCGGCCTATAGCGGTATCCGCCCGAAAATTTCCGCTCCCGGCGAACCTGCCCGGGACTTCCTCATCAGCAGCGAGGCCGAGCACGGGGTACCGGGCCTGATCAACCTGTTCGGTATCGAATCGCCAGGGCTGACTTCCTGCCTGGCCATTGCCACCAAGGTTCGGCACCTGCTCGAAACGCCTTAGCGAATCGGGCCACCCACCCGATCAGGCAGGGAGCGATTGGCGGACAGCGCAAAGTGCAAGGTGCTTTTCCCCGCTTCATGCAGGCTGCACGACGCTGAAATCCAGATCAAATCCAACCCACTGTTTTTAAAGGCTTTTCAAGAGATCAACGACTGGCACGCCCCATGCAATCCTCCTGTAACGCGGCGTCGACGCTTGAAGTCGGCCCGCAACCGTGAATTGCCGAGGAGCTGTATATGAACGCCATCGATCTGTTGAAAGCCGACCATGAGCGCGTCAAGGGCATTCTTGCCCAACTGAGCGAGTCCACCGAACGCGGCGTCAAGAAGCGCACCGACCTGTTGGCGAAGCTGGAGATGGAAATCACCATCCACACCCGGCTGGAAGAAGAAATCCTGTATCCCGCTTACAAACAGGCCGGGGGCAAGGAAGAGGTGGAGATGTACTACGAGGCCAAGGAGGAACACCGCACCGTCGACTCCCTGGTGTTGCCGGACCTGAAAGCCACCGATCCTTCCAAGCCGGAATTCGCGGGACGGGTGAAAGTGGTCAAGGAACTGCTTGAACACCACATCGAAGAAGAAGAGAAGGAAATGTTCCCTCAGGCCAAGAAACTGCTGGGCAAAGCCAAGCTGGATGCCTTGGGTGAGCAGATGGAAACCCTGAAAGCGCAATACAAGAAAGAAATGAGCAGCGCCAACCTCGCTGCCTGACCGGCCACGAATGCTTCAGCCGTCGCCTGGACGGCTGAATGCGTTCGCTCGATCACTGCATGTATTCGCGCAGGAAGTCCACCAGCGCCTGCACCGGGCGCGAGCTCTGCCGGTGTTGCGGATACACCGCCGACAGCGCCAGGGGCGCGGTCTCGAAGCCTTCGAGAACCTGGACCAATCGTCCATCCTTCAGCGCATCCCCCAGAATGAACGTCGGCAGGTAGGTGATACCCATGCCGGCGATAGCGGCGTCCCTGAGCAGATCGCCGTTATTGGCCCGCATGCGCCCAGCCACCTCCAGCACCTGCGGCTTGCCGCCCGCCGCGAATCGCCACTGGACCTGCCGGCTGTGGCCATATGGCAGGCAGTCATGCCCGCGCAGGTCTTCGGGTCGCGTGGGTGTGCCGCGCCGGGCCAGGTACGCCGGGCTGGCGCAATAGACCCGTTCGATGGTGGCGATGCGGCGCGCGATCAGGGTCGAGTCTTCCAGCTCTCCGATCCGCAGCGCGAGGTCATAGCCCTCCCCTAACAGGTCCACGGAACGATCGCTCAGGTCCACCTCCACGCTGACTTCCCCGTAACGCTGCAGAAACAGCGGCAGCAGGCTGCCCAGGTGCGCCACGGCGAACGACAGCGGCGCGCTCAGGCGCAGGGTGCCGCGAGGCTCGCTGGTCTGGCCGCTGATGCCCTGCTCCACCTGTTCGATTTCACCGAGCAGGCGCAGGGCCGCTTCGTAATAACGCTGGCCCAGGGGCGTGACATCCAGGCGCCGCGTCGAGCGATTGAGCAGCCTGACACCGAGCCGCTGTTCCAGGGCCATGAGCTTGCGGCTGACGAACTGCTTGGACAGCCCCAGCTTGTCCGCCGCTGCCGTGAAACTGCCTGACTCCATGACCTGGGCAAAGATGCGCATTTCTTCGAAAGGATTCATTGCTCTCCAAGTAGACGGAAGATTTTTGCCGAACACGAACTGTGGCGAGGGAATTTATCCCCGCTGGGCTGCGCAGCAGACCCCGCATTTGGTTCAAGGAACATTCTGACACAACCGGTTGGCCGACTTTTGGGGCGGCTGCGCACCCCCACCGGGATCAATCCTCTGGCCACAGGCAATATAGGCCAGATAGCCAGACAAAAAGATGCCCGCACATTGGCGGGCACCTGTTCAGCCTGGAAACGACTTACCTGGCGGTCTGCGCCGCGTAGCTGTTCATCAGGTTACGGTAGTTCGGAATGCGCTGGGACAGCAGGTTGCCCAGGCCTTCGATGTCGTTGCGCCAGTCGCGGTGCAGCTCACAGGCGACCGAGAACCAGTTCATCAACTGCGCACCGGCGGCGCTCATGCGGGCCCAGGAGGCTTGCTGCACGGTTTCGTTGAAGGTGCCCGAAGCATCGGTCACGACGAACACGTCGAAGCCTTCGGCCAGGGCCGACAGTGTCGGGAACGCCACGCAGACGTCGGTCACCACGCCGGCAATGATCAACTGCTTGCGACCGGTGGCCTTGATCGCCTTGACGAAGTCTTCGTTGTCCCAGGCATTGATCTGGCCTGGACGCGGGATGTACGGCGCATCCGGGAACATTTCCTTGAGTTCCGGCACCAGCGGACCGTTGGGGCCCTGTTCGAAACTGGTGGTCAGGATGGTCGGCAGGCCGAAGAACTTCGCCAGGTCGCCCAGGGCCAGGACGTTGTTCTTGAACTCGTTGGGCGAGAAGTCCTGGACCAGGGAAATCAGGCCGGTCTGGTGATCGACCAGCAGGACGACTGCATCATCTTTGTTCAGGCGGTTGTAGACAGGGGCGTTGCTCATGGGATGACTCCTTTGGATGGATGATGACGAAAACCTGTGGGAGCGAGCCTGCTCGCCAAAGCGGTGTATCAGCTTGCGGCGATGCCGGAGGATCCGACGTCTTCGCGAGCAGGCTCGCTCTCACAGGGAAAGTGGTTGTTAGTCAAAAGGCGAAGCAGGAGCAGCCGAACGCGCCCCAGAAGCCTTGGAAATCGCTGACCGGGACGTTCGACAGCCGCGCGCGTTCATGGCTGTGGGAATGCACCGCGCAAGGGCCACTGCACTGGTGGACCTGCGCCTGCAGCGGCGAGGTCGGCCGCCAGTGGCCGGGCACCTTGACCACCGGCGACCAGTCCGGCAGCACCGGGACGCTGGCAGGGCCGAGTTTTTCGAAATCGCCGGCGGCATACACCACCTTGCCGTCGACCACCGTCAACACCGACTCGATCCACTTGATGGCCTCTTCCTCGACGCTGAAGAAGTCCGCGCTCAATGCCGCCAGGTCCGCCAGTTGGCCGACCTTGATCTGGCCTTTCTTGCCTTGCTCCGATGAGAACCAGGCGCTGCCATGGGTGAACAGCTCCAGCGCGGTCAGGCGCGGCAGCCCTTGCTCGTGCAAGGCCAGGCCGCCCACCGTGCGACCGCTGACCATCCAGTACAGCGAGGTCCAGGGGTTGTAGCTGGAGACGCGCGTGGCGTCGGTGCCTGCGCCTACCGGCACGCCCTCGGCCAGCATGCGCTTGATCGGCGGCGTGGCTTCGGCGGCCTTGGCACCGTAGCGGTCGACGAAATATTCACCCTGGAACGCCATGCGGTCCTGGATCGCAATGCCACCACCCAGCGCCCGGACCCGCTCGATGTTCTTCGGCGTGATGGTCTCGGCATGGTCGAAGAACCACGGCAGGCCGTTGAACGGGATGTCGCGGTTGACCTTCTCGAACACATCGAGCATGCGGCTGATGGATTCGTCATAGGTGGCATGCAGGCGGAACGGCCAGCGTTGCTCCACCAGATGGCGCACCACCGGTTCCAGGTCCTGCTCCATGCCGGGCGGCAGGTCCGGGCGCGGCTCCAGGAAGTCTTCGAAGTCCGCCGCCGAGAACACCAGCATTTCGCCGGCGCCGTTATGCCGCAGGAAGTCATCACCCTGGTGCAGCTTGACGCTGCCGGTCCAGTTCTTGAAGTCGGTGAGTTCTTCCTTGGGTTTCTGGGTGAACAGGTTGTAGGCGATGCGCACCGTCAACTGCTGCTCACGGGCCAGCTGTTCGATGACCGCGTAATCGTCCGGGTAGTTCTGGAAGCCACCGCCGGCGTCGATGGCACTGGTCAGCCCCAGGCGATTGAGTTCACGCATGAACTGGCGGGTGGAGTTGACCTGGTACTCCAGGGGCAGCTTCGGACCCTTGGCCAGGGTCGAATAGAGGATCATCGCGTTGGGGCGCGCCACCAGCATGCCGGTGGGTTCGCCCTTGCTGTCGCGGACGATCTCGCCGCCCGGGGGGTTCGGCGTGTCACGGGTATAGCCGGCTACCCGCAGCGCAGCGCGGTTGAGCAAGGCACGATCGTACAGGTGCAGGACGAACACCGGGGTATCGGGCGCAGCCTGGTTGAGCTCTTCCAGGGTGGGCATGCGCTTTTCGGCGAACTGGAACTCGTTCCAGCCCCCCACGACCCGCACCCATTGCGGCGTCGGTGTGCGGTCGGCCTGGTCCTTGAGCATGCGCAGGGCATCGGCCAGGGACGGCACGCCTTCCCAGCGCAGTTCCAGGTTGTAGTTCAGGCCACCGCGGATCAGGTGCAGGTGCGAGTCATTGAGCCCGGGAATGACCGTGCGTCCCTTGAGGTCGATGACCTGGGTAGCGCTGCCGCGCAGGGCCATGGCCTCGGCGTCGGTGCCCACCGCGACGAATTTGCCCTGGCTGATGGCGACCGCACTGGCGCGGGGCTTTTCACGGTCGACGGTATGGAACTGGCCATTGAACAGAATCAGATCGGCGCTCATCGGATTTCCTTTTGAATGTGAAGAAGCGAAGGACAGGCCCGGCCAGAAAGCCGCCGCGGCGCTGAGCAGGGATCCGGCGGCCAGCAACTGGCGGCGCAGTGGATCGCGTGGATCTTGTGGATCGTCGTTATTGGCCATCGTCGGGCTCCAGGTGTTCGAGGTTGGACGCCTCCAGCCAGGGCGCGAACAACCGGGTCGCCATGGGCATGCATACGTACACCACCGAGAGCACGATGGTCAGGGTGATCAGGAACGTGGCGACGACATAGTTGGAGAGAAATGCATGGAGTTGCAGCAGCGGCCCCCACAGCAGCGGCACCAGCAAGGTGTGCGGCAGGATGACCAGCAGCGTCACCACGGCCTGTTTCCAACGGGGCGGTGGCGCGGCGGCATCCGCCAACGGGGCGAACCAGAACTCCTTGTGAGGCGCCACTTCGGTCTGGTCACCGTCGGCCAGCAAGGGCTTGGCTTGCGCCACCAGCTCACTGCGCTCGGACGATTCCAGCCAGCGCTGCATGGCCTCGGTGGAGCAGAAACGCAGCACGCAGGTGAACAGCGACAACCCGCCCTGCCGGCCCCGGACCACATCGACGCCCAGGTGCCCCGGCCATCCACCGGCCACCCGCACGATGCGCCTGAGCCAGGTCTCATAGGCAGCCTCCTGGCCGGCCTTGATCCGGTGCTTGACCACCAGGGTCACGATTTCATCGAAGCCGGGCCGGGCGTGGCTGGCGACGGGTTCGACGGTTTGGGATTCAGACATGACGAAACACTCCGGCAAAGCGCGCGTTCAGCGCCAGGCGCCCAGGCCCGGCAATGAACACGCTGGTAAAGATGATCAGCAGGAGCCAGCCGAATTGCCCTTCTTCGAGGCTCCATTGGGGATGCACCAACAGCAGCGCAACAGCCAGCAAAAACAGGATCGGCAGACAGGCCAGGCGCACCAGCACACCGATGGCGATCAGCAGCGGACACAGCACTTCGGCCAGGATCGCCAACACCAGGGTCGGCGCCGCGCCCAGGTGGAACGGGTCTTCGATGCGGGTCAACTCGGCGCTGTAGTGCAGCAGCTTCGGCAGCCCATGGACCCACAGCAGGAACAGCGCCCCGCTCAGGCGCAGGAACAGCAATCCCCAGTCCTGCAGCGAGCGTTCGTCGGCCAGGTTCATCGCTGGGTTCCTTGTGCGGTCGCCGGCGCATCCACCGGCAGCGACTGGGACATGTGCGTGGCGATGCGCGAGCGCAGCCAGCGCTCGGCCGGATCGTTGTCATGCACGCCGCTCCAGACCATGGACAGCTCGGCGGCATTGATCTGGAACGGCGGATCCTCGGCCCGCAGCCCGCAGCCTTCCACCAAGGCGCAGGCCGCGTAGTCGGGCACGGTGGCGATCAGTTCGGTGCCGGCCAGCAACGCCCGCAGACCGCTGAACTGCGGCACAGCCAGCACGACCTTGCGCGTCCGGCCGATGCGGGCCAGGTCCAGGTCGATGTTGCCGCTCAGGTCCCCCGAGAACGACACCATCGCGTGGGGCCGCGAGCAGTATTCGTCCAGGGTCAGCGGCCCGGGGCGCTTGTCACCGCGCAAGACCTTGCAGGGAATGTCCCGCAGTTTCTTGCGCTTGGCATTGGCCGGCAGGTCGGTGGTGTAGCTGACACCGACGCTGATTTCACCGCTGGCCAGCAGCGACGACATCAACAGGAAATTGGCGCGCCGGACCACCACGATGATGCCCGGCGCCTCCTCCCGGAGCTGGCTGAGCAGCGGCGGAAACAGGCCGAACTCGGCGTCGTCCGACAAACCGATACGGAACACGTCGCAACTGGTGGAAGGATCGAAGGCCTTGGCCCGGCTGACCGCGCCGGAAATGGTGTCCATGGCCGGTTGCAGTTCCTTGAGGATGGCCAGGGCCCGGGGTGTCGGCTCCATGCCGCGACCGTTGCGGATCAACAGCGGATCGTCGAACAGATCCCGCAGCCGCCCAAGCGCCGCGCTCACCGCCGGCTGGCCCATGAACAGCTTTTCGGCGACGCGGGTCAGGTTCTTCTCGAACATCAACGCCTCGAAGATCACCAACAGGTTCATGTCGAGGCGGCGTAAATCGTTGCGGTTCATGGGTATCAGTCCTGTCGAATACCGATCCTGTGAGAGCGAGCCTGCTCGCGATAGCCGAGTGTCAGTCGGCGGCGATGTTGACTGTTGCGCCGCCATCGTCGGAACGCCGCCCGGAGCAAGCTCGCTCCCACAGGTGTGTGGCTTGATCAGCCCTGGATGAACGCCAGCAAGTCCGCGTTCAGTCGGTCCTTGTGGGTATCGGTCAGGCCGTGGGGCGCGCCGGGGTAGACCAGCAGTTGCGCGTTGGCGAGCAGTTTCGCGGCCGCGATACCGGCGGTTTCGATCGGCACCACCTGGTCGTCATCGCCATGGACCACCAGCGTCGGTACATCGATCTTGCGCAGGTCCTCGGTGAAATCCGTCTCGGAGAAGGCCTTGATGCAGTCATAGGCATTCTTGTGCCCGGCGAGCATGCCCTGCATCCAGAACCAGTCGATCATGCCCTGGGATACCTTGGCACCCGGCCGGTTGGCGCCGAAGAATGCGCTGGCCACATCCTTGTAGAGCTGAGAACGGTCGGCCAGGGAGGCCTGGCGGAAACCGTCGAACACCTCGACAGGCAAGCCACCCGGGTTGGCCGGGGTACGGAGCATCAACGGCGGCACGGCCGAGATCAGCCCGGCCTTGGCAACGCGGGCGGCGCCATGACGGCCGATGTAGCGCGCCACTTCGCCACCGCCCGTGGAGAAACCGAGCAGCACGGCTTGCTTGAGGTCCAGACGTTCGATCAGCTCGGCCAGGTCGTCGGCATAGGTGTCCATGTCGTTGCCGTCCCAGGGCTGGCTGGAGCGTCCGTGTCCACGGCGGTCATGGGCAATCACCCGATAGCCGTTGGACGCCAGGAACATCATCTGCGCCTCCCAACTGTCGGAGTTCAACGGCCAGCCGTGGCTGAAGACTACCGGCTGCCCACTGCCCCAATCCTTGTAGTAGATCTCGGTGCCATCGCGGGTGATGAAGGTGCTCATGACATGCTTCCTTGAGGTGGGTAGATGGACAGATGGTCCAGCCATCGGCGTCATGGGCGTGAGTTAAACGTTGTTAATTTTTCCGAAGACGGCGTGTTGAAAGCCCGAATGGCGATGCCTGGTGGTGCGCCCAGAGCGCTCTCGCGCCAAGGGTCCCGCTGTTGGAAAGCTGGAGCCAGAGCCTCTTGGCCGTTGCACTTGCAACCAAACCTGAGGAATATGCTCGGGTAAATCCATGCACCGAGACACCCTATTGAGCGCAACATGAGCCACGACCTCGACCTGCCCGTCGAACAGACCGTGCATTTCGGCCCCTACCACGTCCATCCCCGCCAGCGCCTGGTGCTGGAGGCCGGCCAGCCGCTGCGCCTGGGGCGGCGGGCGGTGGAGATCCTGCTGGTGTTGCTCGAACACGCCGGCCAAGTGGTCAGCAAACAACAGCTGATCGCCCGTGTCTGGCCCAGGAGCGTGGTGGAAGACACCAACCTGCGGGTGCACGTCGCGGCATTGCGCAAGGCCCTGGGCGACGGCCAGGCCGGCCAGCGCTACATCGTCACCGTGGCGCAACGTGGCTACAGTTTCGTGGCACCGATCTCCTTCGAACCGTTCGAGCGCCAGGCGCCCATTCCCCATCCGTCATCGACCCATAACCTGCCACTGCCGCGCAACCGGATGATCGGACGCCAGGCGATCCTGGAAAACCTGGTGGCCCAACTGCCGCGCAAACGCTTCATCACCCTGGTGGGCACGGGGGGCATCGGCAAGACCACCGTCGCCCTGCGCGTCGCCGAACGGTTGATCGGTCACTACCGCAACGGCACGTACCTGCTCGACCTGGCGTCCCTCAACGACCCGGCCATGATCGCGCCGAACCTGTGCGCACTGCTGGAGCTACCGCCTTACGGGGGGGAGGCGCTGGATGTCATCGTGCGCCAGTTCAAGGAGCGGCACCTGCTGCTGGTGATCGACAATTGCGAGCACCTGATCGACGCCGTCGCGCAGTTCTGCGAAACCCTGCTGCGCGGTGCGCCGCACCTGCATATCCTGGCCACCAGTCGCGAAGACCTGCGTGCCGAAGGTGAATATGTGCAACGCCTGGACGCCCTGGCCTTCCCGCCCCGGGAGATGCCCATCGAGGGCTACCCCGCCTTGCAATACCCGGCGTTGCAACTGTTCGCCGAGCGAGCGATGGCCAGCCTGGAGAGTTTCGAGCTGACCGACCGGGAGGTTCCCCTCGTCGTCGATATCTGCCAGCGACTGGACGGCATTCCCCTGGCCATCGAGCTGGCCGCCGCCCAGATCGGCCGCTTCGGGCTCGACGCCCTGCACAGGCAACTCCAGGACAGTGTCGCCCTCCTCCATCAGGACCGCGAGAGCGGCGCCCCCCGCCAGCAGACCCTGCGCGCCACGCTGGACTGGAGCTTCGCACTGCTGACGCCCTGCGAGCAGACCTGCCTGCGACGGCTGGCGGTGTTCATGGGCAGTTTCAACCTGGCGTCGGCTGCCGCCGTGATCATTGGCCCCCATGTCGCGCCGGATCAGGTGCTGGTGTCCATCAGCCAGTTGGTCGCCAAGTCGCTGCTCAACGTCGAGCTTGGCGACGAAGAAGTGCGCTATCGCCTGTTGGACACGACCCGCAGTTATGCCTTGGAAAAACTGGCCGAGGCCGCGGAGCTCTCCGCCAGCCAGGCTCGCCATGCGGAGCGCTGCCTGGCGTTGATGGAGCAGGCCGAGAAGGATTGGGAAAACACCCCCACCCGCCTCTGGATCGCCCGCTACGCCGACTATCGCGACGACATCCGCGCCGCGCTTGACCGTGGCCTGGCCCCCCAGGGCGCACACGCGGTCGCCATTCGCCTGACCGCCCGGACGCTGCCTCTCTGGCAGGAATTGTCGCTGCTCAAGGAACATGGCCTTTACGTCAACAAGGCCTTGGCATTGCTCCGGGCGAGCCCAATGCCCTGCCCAAGGCTCACCCTCGCCCTGGAACTGGCCCGCGGCAGTTTCAGCTATCACACCGAAGGCGGCACACCCGCGACCATCGACGCATTCATCACCGCCCGACAGCTGGCACAGCAGTGCCAGGACCTGACCAGCGAGCTGCGGGCAGTGTCGGGCCACATGGCCGTCAACCTCAGCTGTGGTCACTATCGGCAAGCCCTGGAGCAGAGCGAGGATTTCGACCGGCTGGGCATGCATGACCCTATCCTGTCCCTGAGCACCCAGCGCCTGCGGGTGCTGGCGCTGCATTTCGACGGAAACCAGGATGCCGCCCGGCACGACGCCGAGCAGGTGCTCCAGCGCCTGGCCCAGAGCGGCCACCTCAGCCGCTTCACCCACGGCTTCGGCGTGCAATACGACCAGAGCGTCGCCGCGTTGACCATGCTTGCGCGGATTCTCTGGTTGCAAGGTTTCGCCGAGAAAGCCCGGCGCACCGCCAGCCTCGCGTTGCAAATCGCCTTGCAGATCAACCATGGCACCTCGATCTGCTACACCCTGGCCCTGGCCGGTTGCGTGATCGAGCACTACAACGGCGATCCGGCAAGCGCCCGGGAGCGGCTCCAGATGTTGCGGCACCAGGCCAAGAAGCATTCGGTGATGCTGTTTCACGGCTGGGCGGACCGCTACGCCGACGCCTTCGAGGGTGTTCCCGTACAGGCGGGCCTGGCCGCGACCGGTCTGATCCAGGATATCGTCGTCACCCTGCGGGCCGACCAGGTATCCCCGGACCAGGTCGAACGGGCCCATGACGGTACCGCGGGCTGGTGCACGGCGGAAATCCTGCGGGCCGGCGCGCAGGCCTTGCTGGCGCAGGAGGACCCTGCGATGGAAAAACGGGCCGAAGTACAACTGCAAGCAGCTTTGAAGGTGGCTCGCGAGCAGCATGCCCTGGCCTGGGAGCTGCGCAGCGCCATGTCCCTGGCCCGGCTATGGCTGCGCCAGGGTCAGGAGCAGGCGGCGCGCAACCTGCTCGAACCGGTTTATCGCCGTTTCAGCGAGGGTTTCGAGACACCGGATCTAGTGCAGGCCGATGCGTTGCTCAAAGCCATGTCTCGGCGGCATGGGCCTTGAATGGGGGGCCCAGGCCTCCTGCAACACGTACCGCCGGTGGTAGTGATGCCACTGCCCGCCGCGCTGCAGTTTTTCCAGGGCATAGGCGCGGGTGGTGTGAAGCAGGAAGAAACGACCCTCTTCGCCACACCGATCGCGCATCACCAGGGACTGTTTCACCAACTGCGACAACAGTGATACCACTTGCGCCGCCTCCAGCTCCGGACAACTGATCACCGCCAGCGCCGCCTCCAGGGTGAAGGGGCCTTCGAACACCGCCAAGCGCAGAAGCACTGTCTGCCCAGCCGCTCCCAGGCGCTCAAAGCTCCAATCCAGCGAGGCTTCCAGGCTACGGTGGCGAGCCAGCGCGGTGCGCCGGCCATGGCTCAGCAGCGCCAGCCCGTCGTCCAGTTGTTCCAGCACCCCCGCTACGCCCAATACGCCCACCTGGGCCGCAGCCAACTCCAGGGCCAGGGGCAAGCCATCGAGACGTTGGCCTATCCGTGCGAGGCTCCTCCGTTCCCGGTCATTCGGCCTGAACCCTTGCAGGCGGGCGCCAATCCGGTCAACCAGCAATTGCACCGCCGGACAGGCCAATAGCGCCTGTTCGACCTCGCGGTCATCGGTCACCGCCAGGCCCGACAGCTGCACGACATGTTCATCGGCGAGGTCCAGGCATTCGCGACTGCTCACCAGCACCGACACATCGGGGGCAACCGCGCGCAGTTTCAAGACCAGTTCCCGGCAGCCATCGAGCAATCGATCGCAGCCGTCGAGCACCAACAGCATCCGACAGGGCTTCAATTGCCATTCAAGGGATTCGGGCGCCAGGCCCAGAGTTCGGGCGACACACCCTCGTACCTGGCCTGGATCCGTAAGCGCGTCCAGGTCCACGAACCAGACGCCGTCATGGAGATGCCCCAGCAACAGCTCTGCCACCCGCAATGCCACGGTGGTCTTGCCGACGCCGCCCGGCCCGGTCACGGTGGTCAGGCCGTGGCGTGGTATTTCGGCCAACAACTGCCCCAGCACCCTGTCTCGACCGAGCACCGGGCTCAGGCGCGCAGGCAGGTTGTGCCGTTCTATCCGTGACGCTGAAACCGGCGAGGGAGCAAAGCAATAGCCTTGCCCGGGATCGTTGCGGATGTACCGACACGCGCCCGTCCCATCGCGAAAGGCCCGGCGCAGCGCCGCGATATGCACCCGCAGGTTGATGTCTTCCACGACACTGTCTGGCCAGACCCGTGCAATGAGGGTCTGTTTGTCGACATAGGTGCCGGCATGCTCCACCAGGACCTGGAGGATGTCCAAGGCTCGCCCCCCCAGCGCCAGGGACCTGCCCTCGCAGGTGACCAGTCGCTGCTGCGGGTGGAAGGTGAACGGGCCGAAGCTCACCGTCGGTTCGGTATCCGGTTTGACGAAGTTGTTCATGGGCGATCCAGCGCCAGACAACCGGTGCAGGCAGGCGTTACGACTCGACAACACGTCTGCCCCGGCTCAAGCGCATCCTTTACCAAGGGTTCGCCGGTTATCTTGGCAGCCGTGGGCGACAGGACAATGCTGGCACAGGACGCATCACGGACATCACGATGCCCTGGACGGACACCGCAGGCTCAACTGAATTGCTGGCGATACTGCACCGGGGTCAGGCCGAGCTTTTCGCTGAACTGGGAGCGCATGTGTCGCACACTGCCGAAACCGCTGCGAAAAGCCACGGTCTTGAGGGGCAAGTCGCTGGTTTCCAGCAACTGGCGCGCCCGGTCGATGCGCGCGCCCTGCAGGAACTCCATGGGGGTCATCTTCACGTCCCGGGCAAACACCCGGGCGAAATGCCGGGGACTCATGGCGGCCAGCTCGGCCATGCGCTCAACGGTAAAAGGCTCGTCCAGGTGCTCGATCACATGGTTCTGCACCCGGGTAATGGCCGACTCCTGTGTCGCCACTGCCGCCACCAACGGGCTGAACTGCGCTTGCCCGCCCTGTCGCTTCATCACCACCAGCAACACCTTGGCCACATCCAGCGCCACTTTGCGCCCGTAGTCCTGGGCGACGATGAACAACGCCAGGTCGATACCCGCGGTGACCCCACCGGACGTCATCAAGCGCCGGTCCTGCAGGAAAATCCTGTCGGTTTCCACCAGGGCCTTGGGGAAACGCTGGACCAGGCGCTCGGTGTAGTGCCAGTGGGTGGTGACGCGATAGCCGTCGAGCAATCCCGCCTCGCCCAGCACAAAGGCCCCGGTGCAAATGGAGCCATAGCGGGTGGCCCGTTGCGCCGCGGCCTTCAACCAGGTCTGCAACCCCGGATGCTGCTGGTTGTAGGCGCCCGGCCCACCGGGTACCAGCAACACGTCATACGCCGCCCAGGCCTGGTCGATGTGGATATCGGCCTGAACTGTCACCCCGTTTGACGCCCGCAGCGCACCGCGCTCGGTCCCCAGGGTGAGCAATTGGTAACGCTGGTCTGGTTCAAGATAACGGTTGGCGATGGAAAACACTTCAAGCGGCCCGGCCATATCGAGCAGCAGAAAGTCCGGGAACAGCACCATTGCAACGGTTTTCATCAGAAAGACGCCAAAAAAATCAAAAGAAACAATAGGTTCCACCGTCCGGCAGCAGTAGCAGGAACAACAGACCCTGCGCATTATGGCCAAGCGAAGCGCCCGTTGGCGAGCCTGAACAATTGTCCACTCCAAGGCGACAGTCTTTCGTTTTTCATCTACTTATTGAATCACCGACTAACCATTAATCTTTCCCTGAACCCGGCGAACGGCCACGACCGCCCCGCCCACTGAATCAGGAGAACCACCATGCTGACCCTTCGCAAAGCTTCGGACCGCGGTATCGCCCGTCACGGCTGGCTGAACTCGTTCCACACCTTTTCCTTCGCCAACTACCGCAACCTCGACGAACAGGGCTTCTCTGACCTGCTTGTCATCAATGACGATCGCGTAGCCGCGGCCAAAGGCTTTGGCCAGCATCCACACCGGGACATGGAAATCTTTTCCTACGTGCTCGAAGGTGCGCTGGAGCACAAGGACACCCTGGGTACGGGCTCGGTCATTCGCCCAGGCGATGTGCAACTGATGAGTGCGGGCAGTGGCGTGGCCCACAGCGAGTTCAACCACAGCGATAGCGAGCCGGTGCATTTTCTGCAGATCTGGATCGTGCCCAACGTCGCTGGCGCCACGCCGCGTTATCAGCAACAACATTTCAGCCCCGAGCAGAAACGCGGCCGGCTCCAATTGATCATTTCACCGGAAGGAACCGACGGCTCGCTGCAGATTCGCCAGGATGCGCGGGTGTACGCCGGGCTGTTCGATGGCAAGCAAAGCGCCACCCTGACACTGGCGCCCGATCGCTACGCCTACGTGCACGTGGCTCGTGGCAAGGTCGAGCTGAACGGCGTGCAACTGCAGGAAGGCGATGGCGTTCGGGTTCGTGAAGAGCAGGTGCTGACGTTCAACAACGGCGAAGATGCCGAAGTGCTGGTGTTCGACCTGCAACCGAGGGAACTGCCGCAGCTGCCATAAGCCGCAGGGCAAAAGGGTATGTCCTCGTTACCATGGTCGTAGCATGTCACGCGACAGCGGATATGCAGCAGATCACCACAGCCTCGCAAACGGACGAACTGCCCGCTGACGAGCAACCGGACGACAAGACCTGATCCCAACGCCGCTAGCTTGCGGCGCCAGCCCTTGCATCCATTGCAAGGTCGATACAGAGCGAAGCTCCCTGACATGGATGTCTGAAAGCAGACGGCGAGGCCTTGCGGCAACTCGCCCCTGCTCAAAGACCCTTTATTCCTGCGCAGACAGGAAAAAGACCCAACCAGACACCTGAATTGCCTGTCCTTGTCTGGACGGGCGGGGAACACTCATGCATGCAGGAAAGATTTTCGAAATCCTGATGGCGCTGTTGGCTTACATTCTTGTTTCATTGCTTTGGTTCGGTTACGCGGTCCCGGGGATGATCGAATATGATTCCGATACTTCATTGATCGTGGCTGCAACGGGTTCGATCATCTGGATGTGCGCCACAGGTTGCATTGCCCTGTATCTCGTTCAGAAGACTCGCAAGGCCTGAACGCCCAGGGATCATCCGGCCGCAAGGCCGGTGCTCCGACCGAATGAAGATACGCAGGCCCCCAGGGCTTAACGCATCGCCTGTTTCCGCTCGAAGGTTGAACGATAACTGCCGGGCGGGACGCCAAAGAAATCCCGAAAACGCCGCTGGAAATGCGGAGAGCTGACGAAGCCCGTGGCAACGGCGATTTCCGTCACGGATCGGTTGGTCTGCTGGATCAACTGGCGCGCGCGGGTCAGGCGCAGTTCCAGATAGTAACGCGTCGGGGTCGCCCCGAGAAAACGACAGAAACGTCGTTCGAGCTGGCGCTTGGAGATCTTCACGCAGGCCGCCAGCTCATCGATGGTCAACGGCTCCTCGATGTTCTGCCACATCAGCTCCAGCGCCAGCTTGAGGCTTTCCGGCAGGGTCGGATCCGTTTCGACGAAGACCGGCGGCAAATCGGTTTCATCGCCCGACTCATCGCAGCGCAGGATCTCCTCGATAGCCCCCACCAACGCTTGCCCACCCGTCAGGCGAATCAACTGAAGCATCATGCGCAGGGAACTGTTCGCGCCTGCACAACTGACTCGCTCCCGATCGACCACGTACGCCCGGCTGGAGACTTTCACATGGGGAAAGACCTCCAGCATCATGGCGCGGCTTTCCGGATGGACCGCGCACTCGAAACCGTCCAGCAGGTTGGCGTCGGCGACGAAGAAAACGCCATTCCACAGCCCGCCCATGATCGCCCCGGACGCGGCATTGGCGCGCAACTTGCGCCGTAACAAGGGCACGCCTTGCAGTTTGACGCGAAAGCCTCCGGCGACGATCAGGATATCCTGGTCCTCCGGCAGCTGCGCCAGTTCGATATCGGTGGAAATGACGATCCCCAGGTCGCTGGTCACCTGAGCGCCCGACACACCGACCGTCAGTACCTCGTAGAGGGGCCGGTCGCTCATCAGGTTGGCTGTCACCAGGGCATCCACCGCGCCGGTGAAAGACATCATCGAGAAATTGTCCATCAGCACGAACGCGACACGTATCGGCGCCTGATCGGCACTTGGCGAACCGAGAGGCCGATAAGCCATGTTCTTGTTTTTCAGTACGCTCTCGAATGCGCTTGGCATAGGGCCTCGTTAAGGAAAGACGATCTGGCTGGGCTTTTTTCTTGCGCCCTGGGCGAGTGCAAGGCAGGCGAAACGATCGCCGCTATCTTCCGGATCAGGGACACCGGCGGCAATCATCTCGCCACGTTCACGCGATGATGCGCAAAAATGCATCACCCGGTAATCCGGGTGCGTCATTTCCGATGCTCCCCGCGACATATCCCCAGAATACGGGGCAAACCCGGCCCCTCGAAAAAAAGCAGTGCATCTAAAGTGCCTACGACTTTGGTCGATACGCTGTAGGTAGGCATGGGCGCTTTATCTATAAAGACTCACCAACGCGCGTCGCCACTGTCTCTGCCGTTCAAAAACCTATAACACCCGCGGGAGAAGTCATGAACATCAAACAGAAGCTGACATGGGCGTTCGCGACCATTGCCTGCCTCCCGGTCATCCTGGTAGCGGTGCTGGTGGTGCTGAACCTGCGCGACGCGGCGCAAATCAACTTCCTGGAAAGCAGCAGCCGTGAAATCCGGCAGATCGACAATGGCATGAAGACTTTCTTCGACGGCATCAGCCAGAACGTCGAATACATTGCCAAGGATCCACGAATCGTCGCCTCCAAGGGTCTCAAGAACTACTCCGGTGCCGATGCCGCCCAGATCCCGCTGACCGAAGACAATAAAAGGCTTCTGGAGATTTTCGACGGATTCGCCAAGACCCACCCCAGCACTGCCTACCTCTCCCTGGGAATGGCCGATGGCGGTTATGCCAGTTGGCCTGACGATCCGAAAATCTCGAATTACGACCCACGGGCCCGCCCTTGGTACAAGGCGGCGCTGGCCGCGCCCGGGACCACCGTGCGTACGGACGCCTATTACTGGGCGCCGGACGATGTGTCGTTGATCGGCACCGTTCACACCGTGGCCGATGCCACCGGCAATGTGATCGGCGTGATCGGGCTCGACGTATCGCTCAAGCAACTGACCGAACTGGTCAAGAACATCAAGCTGGGGGACAGCGGCTACCTGATGCTGGTAGAGGCCAATGGCAACGTCCTGGTGGATGCCAGCGACGCCAAGCACAACTTCAAACCCCTGGCTGACCTGGGCCCCAACTATGCCGCGCTGGCCAAGAGCAGCGATGGCTCGGCACAGATCGAAATCGATGGCGTGCCGTACATGGTCAACATGATCACATCCAAGAGCCTGGGCTGGCGCTTCATCGGCCTGATCAAGCGTGATGAAGTGATGGCCCAGGCTTCGAGCCTGACCTGGTTGATCGCGCTTATAGCCGCCGTGCTGGCCGGGGTCTTCGCCCTCGTCGGTGCCAGCTTCGCCCGCATGATCGTGCGGCCGATTCGCGGCGTCGCCGATGGCCTGCAGGAAATCGCCGAAGGCGAAGGCGACCTCACCCGTCAGTTGAAGGTGCAAGGCAAGGACGAAACAGCCACCCTGGCGAGCTGGTTCAACCAGTTCCTGGGCATGATCGCGCAACTGGTCCAGCGCATCGGCAGCGCATCGTCCGATCTGCAGAGCGCCGCCGCCGACACCAGCGAAGTCGCCTCGAACATGAACGAAGCCGCCGGGCGCCAGCGCCAGGCCGTGGAGCTGGTCAGCACCGCCTTCAACGAAATGGTCGCGACCGCCAACGAAGTGGCCCGTTCCTGCAGCCAGGCCGCCTCCAGCGCGGACACCGGCTACCGGGACGTGCATGATGGCCAGCACCACATCGGCGAGGCCACCGGCAGCGTGATGAAACTGAGCGAAGACCTGCAACAGTCGACCCAGACCATGCAGGCCCTCGAGCAGGACAGCAAGAACATCAACACGATTCTCGACACCATCCGCTCCATTGCCGAGCAGACCAACCTGTTGGCCCTCAACGCCGCCATCGAAGCCGCGCGCGCCGGCGACCAGGGTCGCGGGTTCGCCGTGGTGGCCGACGAGGTGCGAGCACTTGCCCGACGCACCGCCGACTCCACTGGCGAGATCGACAGCCTGCTCGGCAACCTCGCCCGGCGCACCCAGGAAGTGACCCAGCAGATGCAGAGCAGCCTGCAAGTGTCGCAAACCAGCGTCGAGCGCATCCAGCAGGCCCGGGACAGCTTCGACAAGATCCGCAACTCGGTGGACTCCATCCGCGACCAGAACACCCAGATCGCCACTGCGGCCGAACAACAGCACCAGGTCGCCGAGGACATTAACCGGCACATCGCGCAGATCCATGCCGATGCGCAACTGGTCGAGGAATTCGCCCACACCGCACAGACCGGCTCTGGCCGCCTGACGGACATCTCCAGCCAGCTCAAGAACCTGGTGGGACGCTTCAAGTTCTAAGCACTTCCCCAAGGGCCAGGGACGGCTCGCCACAGCAAGCAGCGGCATTCCCCCTCCCCTCCACAGGGGCGGGCTTGCCTGCGAAGGCGTCGATACATCCGACTCTCGACGCAAGTCGTCACCATTCCCACCGTGTATCGCCGTACTTCCCCCCTAACCGTGGCACAAGCCAGGATAGCCGGCGACTTGTCCTATGCTTGTCTTCAGCCCCCTCTGGAGACCGACATGCCTGCCTCCGAATCCACGCTTCTGCACAGCTGGCACCACAACGCCCAAGCCTGGATCGAAGCCGTCCGCACCGGCGCCATCGAAAGCCGTCGCGAGGTCACCGACCAGGCCATCCTGCTGGCAGTGCTCAGCCGTCAACCCGAGCGAGTGCTCGACCTGGGTTGCGGTGAAGGCTGGCTGTTGCGAGCCCTGGCCAAACGGGCCATCGAAGCCGTCGGCGTGGATGGCGATGCAACGCTGGTGGAAGCCGCACGGACGGCCGGTTCGTCGCCCGTACATCTGGCCAGCTATGACACTCTGGCACAGGCGAAGGTGGACATCGGCCGTGATTACGACCTGATCTGCGCCAACTTCGCCCTGCTGCACCAGGACATCATCCCCCTGCTGGCGGCCATGAAAGCATTGCTTGTCCCGGGCGGCGCCCTGGTGATCCAGACCTTGCACCCCTGGGTCGCCGCCGTGGGCGACTACCAGGATGGCTGGCGCCAGGAAACCTTCGCGGGATTCAAAGGGCAGTGGCAACCCATGCCGTGGTATCTGCGTACCCTGTCCAGCTGGATCAATGCCCTGGACATGGCTGGCTTTCGCCTGGCGAGCCTGCAGGAACCGCAACATCCGCAAAGTGCGGTGCCGCAGTCATTGTTGTTGGTGGCCGAATAACGAATGGACTGAAATTGAATCGCGTTGGCTCTGCTCCAGCAATCCGCCCCTGACCAGACGATTGAGGATCTTGATCTCAAAAACTCAAACCACCTGCCGATACCATGACAAGAGCAGCGATTGGACTACAGCATTGAGGCGGGCAGTCATGACAGAAATTTATTTGCTGATAGCACACAGCACAGACCAAAGCGAACCCTACGTCCTCGGCTGGTTCGACGACCGACACAAAGCCAAGGAAGTCGCCGAGCAGAAAGAATGGGAAGCCTATCGCGCCAGCCTGAAGTCTGGGCATCTATGGTCAACCCAAAAACCGCTGGCACCCGATCAGACCGACTATCGCCGTTACTGGATCAAGACTATTTCGAAGTTTGATCATGTTCCGGTGCCGAGGTCCTGGGCACTGCATTGATCCCCTTGGGGCCCCTTCAACGGCAGCGCTTTCTTGCGGGCATGAAAAAGCCCAACCTTTTCAGATTGGGCTAAGTCATTGAAAAATATGGTCGGGACGGAGTGATTCGAACACTCGACCCCTAGCACCCCATGCTAGTGCGCTACCGGACTGCGCTACGCCCCGACTAGGCGTGAATCTTGTTTCGCTTCTCAGCGGAACGCTCAGGAATATAACGCAAGCTTTTGAAAACTGGAAGTATTTAAAGCAGAATTTTATTTCTTGAGCACCACAAGCACATCTTCGAGCTCAGCGATCATCTGGCGGATCATCTGTTTGTACTGGGTTGTATCGTCTTTGGCCTCATCACCGGAGAGACGCAGGCGTGCGCCGCCGATGGTGAAACCCTGGTCATACAGCAGCGCGCGGATCTGCCGGATCATCAGCACATCCTGGCGCTGATAATACCGGCGATTTCCGCGGCGCTTGACCGGGTTGAGTTGAGGAAACTCCTGCTCCCAATAGCGCAGCACGTGCGGTTTTACCGCACACAGCTCGCTGACTTCACCGATGGTGAAGTAGCGTTTGCCCGGGATGACGGGTAGCTCGTCGTTATGACTTGGTTCCAGCATAAGCCTCAACTCGGGCCTTCAACTTCTGCCCTGGACGAAAGGTGACCACACGGCGAGCGGTGATCGGGATTTCTTCACCCGTTTTCGGATTGCGGCCAGGCCGCTGGCGTTTGTCCCGAAGGTCGAAATTGCCGAAACCGGACAATTTGACCTGCTCGTTGTCTTCGAGAGCGTGCCGGATTTCCTCGAAAAACAGTTCGACCAGTTCTTTGGCCTCCCGTTTGTTCAAGCCCAGCTCCTCATACAAACGTTCCGCCATCTCAGCTTTCGTCAGAGCCCCCATACGTCACTTCCTTAACGTGGCGTTCAACCTTTGTTCGAGCGAGGTGAGGATGTTCTGCGTTGCGGTATTCACCTCATCGTCGTTAAGAGTGCGCGATGGATGCTGCCAGGTCAAGCCGACTGCAAGGCTTTTTCTATGCGGATCAATGCCTTTACCCTGATACACGTCAAATAGCCTGAGGTCCGTCAGCCATTCACCTGCATTTTCACGGATTACGTCCAGTACGGCACTGGCGGCAACCTCGCGATCAGCCAGCAAGGCAAGGTCACGACGCACTTCAGGAAAGCGCGATAACTCCTGGAATTCAGGCATTTTACCCAGGGCCACTTCGCTCAGGACCAGTTCGAAGACAAAGACAGGGCGATCCAGCCCCAACGCTTTCGACAGTTCCGGGTGAATGGCACCGATATGACCGACTTCGCGCCCTTCCCGCTCGATGCGCGCGGTCTGTCCAGGGTGCAGCGCCGGATGCTTGCCAGGTACGAAAGTAAAGGCGTCGAGGGCGCCAGCGAAGCCCAGCACGGCCTCAACGTCAGCCTTGACGTCGAAGAAGTCCACGCCATCGCGACCTTGGGCCCAACCTTCCGGCAGGCGACTGCCACAAACGACGCCGGCCAGCATCGGCTCCTGCTTCAAGCCTTCCAGCTGACCGACGAAGCGCAGGCCGCTTTCGAACAGACGCACGCGATCCTGCTGGCGGTTCAGGTTGTGCTGAAGCACCTTGACCAGGCCAGGCCACAGGGACGAGCGCATGGCCGCCATGTCGTTGGAGATCGGATTGGCCAACAGCAGCGGCTCGACGCCCGGGTTGAACAGTTCGAACTGGCGCGGATCGATGAAGCTGTAGGTGATCGCTTCCTGATAACCGCGCGCCACCAGCAGGCGACGCAGCTCCGGCAGGTCGCTACGGGCCTCGGACTTGGCTTGGGGAGCCAGGCGAGCCTGGGGGTAACGAACCGGCAGGCGGTTGTAGCCGTACAGGCGGGCCAGCTCTTCGATCAGGTCGACTTCCAGACTGATATCGAAGCGATGACTTGGCACCTCGACGCGCCATTGCCCTGCCCCGTCGGCGCTGATGTTCAGGCCCAGGGCTCCCAGCAGGCGCTCGACTTCGGCCGGATCCATGTCCATGCCGAGCATCTGGGAGATGCGCTGGGCGCGCAGGGTGACCGGCGCAATCCGAGGCAGATGCTGTTCGCTGACGGTTTCGATGATCGGGCCGGCTTCGCCACCCGTGATATCCAGCAGCAGGCCAGTGGCGCGCTCCATGGCTTCACGGGCCAGTTGCCAGTCCACGCCACGCTCGTAGCGGTGCGACGCATCGGTATGCAGGCCGTACGAACGGGCCTTGCCCGCCACGGCGATCTGGTCGAAGAAGGCACTTTCAAGGAACACATCGCGAGTCGATTCGCCAACGCCGCTGTGTTCGCCGCCCATCACGCCGGCAATCGCCAACGCGCGGGTATGATCGGCGATCACCAGGGTATCGCTACGCAGGGTGACTTCCTGACCGTCCAGCAGGACCAGCTTCTCACCCTCTTCGGCCATGCGCACGCGAATGCCGCCGTTGATTTCGGCAAGATCGAAGGCGTGCAGTGGCTGCCCCAACTCCAGCATCACGTAGTTGGTGATATCGACCGCGGCATCGATGCTGCGCACGTCGGCGCGACGCAGACGCTCCACCATCCAGAGTGGCGTCGGCTTCGACAGGTCGACGTTACGGATCACTCGACCCAGGTAACGTGGGCAGGCCGCTGGCGCCAGTACTTCGACCGAACGCACTTCATCGTGCACGGCCGGGACCGAGGCGACCACGGGACGGGTCACCGGGGCGTCATACAGGGCACCAACCTCGCGGGCCAGGCCGGCCAGGGACAGGCAGTCACCACGGTTCGGAGTCAGGTCGACCTCGATGCTGGCATCGTCCAGGTCCAGGTATTCGCGGATGTCCTGGCCCACCGGCGCATCGGCCGGCAGCTCCATCAGGCCATCATTCCCTTCGCCGATCTGCAGCTCGGCCTGAGAGCACAACATACCGTTGGACTCGACGCCACGCAGCTTGGCCTTCTTGATCTTGAAGTCGCCCGGCAGCTCGGCACCGATCATCGCAAACGGAATCTTCAGGCCTGGACGCACGTTTGGCGCGCCGCAGACCACCTGGAAGGTCTCCACGCCATTGCTGACCTGGCAAACCCGCAATTTGTCGGCGTCCGGGTGCTGTTCGGTGCTCAACACCTCACCCACCACCACACCGCTGAATTCGCCGGCGGCCGGCGTCACGCTATCGACCTCAAGGCCGGCCATCGACAGACGAGCGACCAGCTCGTCCCGGCTTACCTGCGGGCTAACCCAGCCACGCAGCCATTGTTCACTGAATTTCATCCTGTTCTCCTAATAGATTCGTTACCGCGACCTAGGCGTTGTACGTAAAGTGTCTGCGCGACGACCATGCTGCGTTTAAAACAGGCTCGGATGCTCATTTACAACCAGTAAACTCATCCTCCTCGCCTGTTTTCGCCTTGCCTGATCGCCGCTCGGCGACTTTTCGTACAAGCCCTAGCGAAATTGCGCGAGGAACCGCAAGTCGTTGTCGAAGAACAGGCGCAAGTCATTCACACCGTAACGCAGCATGGCCAGGCGCTCGACCCCCATACCGAAGGCAAAGCCCGAGAACTCTTCCGGATCGATCCCGGACATGCGCAGCACATTGGGATGAACCATGCCGCAGCCCATGACTTCCAGCCAGCCGGTCTGCTTGCACACCCGGCAACCCTTGCCGCTGCACATCACGCATTCCATGTCGACTTCAGCGGATGGCTCGGTGAACGGGAAGTACGAAGGGCGGAAACGCACGGCCAGCTCTTTTTCGAAGAACACCCGCAGAAACTCTTCGATGGTGCCTTTCAGGTCGGCGAAATTGATATCGCGATCCACCAGCAGGCCTTCGACCTGGTGGAACATCGGCGAATGGGTGATATCCGAGTCGCTACGGTACACACGCCCCGGGCAGACGATGCGGATCGGCGGACGCTTGGACTCCATGGTGCGGACCTGTACCGGCGAGGTATGGGTGCGCAACAGCATGTTGGCATTGAAATAGAAGGTATCGTGCATCGAACGGGCCGGGTGATGGCCCGGGATGTTGAGCGCTTCGAAGTTGTGATAATCGTCTTCGACCTCGGGCCCCTCGGCGATGCCGTAGCCGATGCGAGTGAAGAACTGCTCGATGCGTTCCAGGGTCCGGGTCACCGGATGCAAGCCTCCGGAAGTCTGGCCACGGCCAGGCAGGGTCACGTCAATGGACTCGGCGGCGAGCTTGGCGGCCAGATCCGCCTCCTCGAACAACGCCTTGCGCGCATTGAGGACCTCTGTGACACGCTCCTTGGCAACGTTGATCAGCGCACCGACCTGCGGACGCTCTTCGGCCGGCAGGTTCCCCAGGGTCTTCATCACCTGGGTCAACTCGCCCTTCTTGCCAAGGTAGTGAACCCGGATTTGCTCCAGGGCATTGATATCTTCAGCGCTTTGCACAGCCTCTAGTGCTTGAGAGACCAGCGCATCCAGGTTTTCCATGTACAGACTCCAGATACAAAATAGGGGAAGAGCTTTAAGGCTCTTCCCCTATTTAAGACGTTTGGCACCTGGGCCCACAGAGGTGGGCCTCGGTGACTGTCGGGGGTACTTAAGCCAGGATGGCTTTAGCTTTCTCGACAATCGCAGCAAACGCCGCTTTTTCGTTCACTGCCAGATCAGCCAGAACCTTGCGGTCGATTTCGATCGACGCTTTTTTCAGGCCAGCGATCAGGCGGCTGTAGGACAGACCGTTGATACGCGCACCAGCGTTGATACGAGCGATCCACAGAGCGCGGAACTGACGTTTTTTCTGACGACGGTCACGGTAGGCGTATTGGCCTGCCTTGATTACGGCTTGCTTGGCAACACGGAATACGCGGGAACGCGCACCGTAGTAGCCTTTAGCAAGTTTCATAATTTTCTTGTGACGCTTACGGGCAATGACGCCACGCTTTACACGAGCCATGAGTTACTTCCTCTATTCTTGATCCAAAAATTAACGAAGGCGCAGCATGCGCTCGACTTTTGCCACGTCAGACGGATGCAGCAAGCTGCTACCGCGCAGTTGACGCTTACGCTTGGTCGACATTTTGGTCAGGATGTGGCTCTTGAAAGCGTGCTTGTGCTTGATGCCGTTAGCAGTTTTCAGAAACCGCTTGGCAGCACCACTTTTGGTTTTCATCTTTGGCATGTTCGGATACTCCGCATTCAGTTGATAAACATAATCGCAAGGCCTGCCGTGCCCTGGTGATTACTTCTTCTTTTTCGGGGCGATGACCATGATCAGCTGGCGTCCTTCCATCTTAGGATGCTGTTCGACCGAACCGTACTCGAGCAGGTCTTGTTCGACCCGCTTGAGGAGTTCCATCCCCAGCTCCTGGTGGGCCATCTCACGGCCGCGGAATCGCAAGGATACCTTGGCCCTGTCCCCGTCACTCAGGAAACGTACCAGGTTGCGCAGTTTTACCTGGTAATCCCCTTCCTCCGTCCCTGGACGAAACTTGATTTCTTTTACCTGAATCTGCTTCTGGTTCTTCTTCGCCGCGGCAATCTGCTTCTTCTTCTCGAAGATCGACTTGCCGTAGTCCATGACCCGGCAAACCGGTGGGACTGCATCGGCGGAAATTTCTACCAGATCAAGCTTGGCTTCTTCAGCAATACGAAGCGCTTCATCAATCGAGACGATGCCAATCTGCTCGCCGTCAGCGCCAATTAACCGAACCTCGCGTGCCGAGATATTCTCGTTGATCGGGGCTTTCGGTGCAGCTCGTTTATCTTGTCTCATTTCACGCTTAATAATAATTACTCCGAATCTGGGCGACCACGCCGGGAAACCGCTTGCGCGAGGAACTCGGCGAATTCGGCGACGGGCATAGAGCCCAGGTCAGCACCTTCGCGAGTACGCACAGCGACAGTCTGCATCTCGACTTCCCGATCTCCAATAACCAGAAGAAAGGGAACCTTGAGCAAGGTATGCTCGCGGATTTTAAAGCCGATCTTTTCATTTCTCAAGTCAGACTTGGCACGAAATCCGCTTTGGTTGAGAGTTTTTTCGACCTCGGCGGCAAAATCTGCCTGTTTATCAGTGATATTCATGATCACTGCCTGGGTCGGCGCCAGCCACGCGGGGAACGCACCCTCGTAGTGTTCGATCAGAATCCCGACGAAGCGCTCGAAGGAACCTAGGATCGCGCGATGAAGCATGACCGGGTGCTTGCGGCTGTTGTCTTCGGACACGTATTCGGCGCCCAGACGGATCGGCAGGTTGAAATCGAGCTGCAAGGTACCACACTGCCAGACCCGACCGAGACAATCTTTAAGCGAGAATTCGATCTTCGGACCGTAGAACGCCCCTTCGCCCGGCTGCACTTCGTACGCCAGGCCCGCGCTGTCGAGGGCAGCCGCCAGTGCCGCTTCGGCGCGATCCCACAGCTCATCGGAACCGACACGCTTTTCCGGACGAGTGGACAGCTTCATCTCGACTTCGGTGAAGCCGAAATCACGGTAGACATCCATGGTCAGCTTGATGAAGGCGGCGGATTCGGCCTGCATCTGCTCTTCGGTGCAGAAAATGTGCGCGTCGTCCTGGGTGAACGCACGCACCCGCATGATGCCGTGCAGCGCACCCGACGGCTCGTTCCGGTGGCAGGCACCGAACTCGGCCAGACGCATCGGCAGTTCGCGGTAGCTCTTCAAGCCCTGGTTGAACACCTGCACATGGCATGGGCAGTTCATTGGCTTGATGGCGTAGTCGCGGTTTTCCGACTGGGTGGTGAACATGTTGTCGGCGTAGTTGGCCCAGTGCCCGGATTTCTCCCACAGGCTGCGGTCCACTACTTGCGGCGTCTTGATTTCCAGGTAGCCGTTTTCACGCTGGACCTGACGCATGTACTGCTCGAGCACCTGGTACATCGTCCAGCCGTTCGGGTGCCAGAACACCATGCCCGGCGACTCTTCCTGGGTGTGGAACAGGCCCAGGCGCTTGCCGATCTTGCGGTGATCGCGCTTCTCGGCTTCCTCGATGCGCTGGATGTAGGCCGCCAGTTGCTTCTTGTCGGCCCAGGCGGTGCCATAGACGCGTTGCAACTGCTCGTTCTTCGCGTCGCCACGCCAGTAGGCGCCGGACAGCTTGGTCAGTTTGAAGGATTTCAGGAAACGGGTGTTGGGCACGTGCGGACCACGGCACATGTCGACATATTCTTCGTGGTAGTACAGGCCCATGGCCTGCTCGTCCGGCATATCTTCCACCAGACGCAGCTTGTAGTCCTCGCCACGGGACTTGAAGACTTCGATGACTTCGGCACGCGGGGTGACTTTCTTGATGACGTCGTAATCCTTGTCGATCAGCTGTTGCATGCGCTGTTCGATGGCCGCCATGTCGTCCGGCGTGAAAGGACGCTCGAAGGCGATGTCGTAATAGAAGCCTTCGTCGATGACCGGCCCGATAACCATTTTCGCGGTCGGGTATAGCTGCTTGACGGCGTGACCGACCAGGTGCGCGCAAGAGTGGCGAATGATCTCCAGCCCCTCTTCGTCCTTGGGCGTGATGATTTGCAGCGTGGCGTCGCTGTCGATGACATCGCTGGCGTCGACGAGCTTGCCGTTGACCTTGCCGGCCAGGGTGGCCTTCGCCAGGCCTGCGCCGATGGATGCGGCGACCTCGGCAACGGAGACCGGATGATCGAATGAGCGTTGACTGCCGTCGGGAAGAGTAATAGTTGGCATGGCGCCTCCTCTCCTAGTGGTGACCCCTACCAAAGGTCACGTGGGTTGGGATGAGCCAGTACAAGATCCAGTCCAGGCCATTCAATGATGAACGCCTGCCTTACAGCGGCAGGAGCCTTTCGGCCAACCGGGAAACCAAACCAGAGTGACTGGGATTCAAATCAGGGTTGTTTCGAACATTTGTCGCCACCGAGACCTGTCGGAGTCCGGCGCCTGAAAATACCCGAGCCCGGCATGCTAGCACAGATGAACGGTCATCGCCGCGTCCGATTGATGCGAGGGTTATTCGCAGCCTCGTGCCGGATTTTATGCCAGAGTGCTGAACTGAAACGCCCATGACGCCTCAGATAACAAGACATTGACCGTAAAAGGAGCATCCCAGCATGCGTCTGAATACCCTATTGACAGTAGTCGCCCCCCTCGCCCTGCTGCTCCCGCTGGCCGCCCACGCCGAATGGCCCAAGGGCGAACGTGAAAAATACATGGCCCAGTGCATTGAAGCCGCCGCGCCACAGATCGGAGCCGCCGCCGCGAAATCCCACTGCGCCTGTGGCGCCGATGCAATCAAATCCTACCCGGCCAAGGATATCCAGGCGCTGATGGACAACAAGGCCAGCAAAGACCTGCAGCAAAAGGCACTGGGCCAGATCGCTTCCTGCAAGGCCGGCAGCAACACCAAAAAATAATTGAATGCTGGGTTATTTCAGCGAATGGGGAGCGATAAAACCCGTCGAAAAATCGCTTTTCCGTACTTTTTTCGCTGTTTTTACAGCTTTTTTTATCCTCTTTACATTCCACTGAAAGCCTTTAAAACCGGGGCCTCCAGCCAATCAAGGGGATAGGGAAAACACGACTGATTGGCAAACCGCACGTCCGGGGGGCTCCCAAATCGAACATTTCGACTATGATACTCCGGTGTGCCCAGTTGGCCTGAGCAGCACAGCACTACTGAAAATATATGTTTCTTGGAGATACACCATGTCTAATCGCCAAACCGGCACCGTTAAATGGTTCAACGATGAAAAAGGCTTCGGCTTCATCACTCCTCAAGGTGGCGGTGACGACCTGTTCGTACACTTCAAAGCTATCGAAGCTGACGGTTTCAAAAGCCTGAAAGAAGGCCAGACCGTTTCCTTCGTGGCTGAGAAAGGCCAAAAGGGTATGCAAGCTGCACAGGTTCGCCCAGAGTAATTTCTCGGCGCGCTAAAAAAACCCCGTCCATGTGACGGGGTTTTTTATGGGCGGTCGAAACCTGTGGCTCAGCCGCAGTTCACCCGATTGACTACCAGCTTGGCATCGGTATTGAGATTCAGCCGATCGGAGCGGTACTCGAGCGTGATCATGTCGTTGGGCTTGAGAATCCGGGCGACCTGCGCGCCGGAACGGCTGCGGGCCTGCTCCAGCAACTGCGGCGAAGCCTGTTTACCGATGGCGAACTCGGCAGCCTTCGCTTCGCAGCGCCCACTCCCCGCCTCACCTGCCACAGGGTCAGCGGTGGTTTCAGCGGTGCTGCTGCAACCGCTCAACACGACGGCAGCCAGTACAGTGCTCAATGACGCGAGCTTCCAAGGCATGAAGCCTCCTTTTCTTGATGTTAGAGAGAGCGTGCGACAACCCAAACGAAACTTGGTTTCACACCGGAGCCATCAGCATGCCTTCATCGGAGAACGGCAGTTTGCCTGAGCCGGGGCCGCTGTTCAGGGATGAATCGTGACTGAATATGAACAGCGTCAGTAAACATCGATATAGTCGAAGGGCGGACTCGGCCAGTTTTCCTTCAGGGCATTGTAGATTTGCATGACCCAGACCTCATCACTGGCCGCGACCCGCCCGACGTATCCCGAGCCTTTCGCCCACGTCTCGAGCCGAAACAGCAAGCCGTCGATGTCGGTGCCACCCACCACGCCCGAGGACAGATAGGCAATCCCGGCCTTGGTCACGCGCAACTGGGTGTGCTCGTCGTCGCTGGCCGACGCCAGCAACCGACGAACCGCCTCGAGGGTCAGCCCGTCAGGTGCGTTCAAATCGATCTGCACGGAAAAGGTCCTTGAGCAATCAAAAAACAAGTGTCGCACAGCCCCATCCTGATGCCTAAGTCGCAGTGCAAAAGCTGGGGCAAAAATGGTTAACTCAGCCTACACACCTCCCACGTCACGGGCCGCCATCATGAGCATCGTCAGCATCGAAGCCACCATCAACGCCAAATGGTTGGAGGGCCATAGTTCCTACAGCCCGGGCAGTCCCGAGGAGCTGGCGATCATCGGCATCGAGCTGTTGGTGAGGGAACTGGGGACGGAGGTCGCGCGAAATTTCATCCAACAGGCATTCGAACGCTACCCGACTCTCATCGACGCCAGCCTGGCCACGGACTGAGACGCAGGCCTTTCCCGCGGGACAAGCCTGCGGGTAGGCCAGGACGCTTTACTTGAGGCGCGCCAGACGCTCGGTCAACAGGTCAAAGAAACCCTGGGCATCGCCGTTTTCCACCCAGAATGCGTTCTTGGGTGCCTTCAGGCCGTCGTACCAGTCGACGATGGTCTGCCCGAATGTCGGGCCTTCGCGACTGTCCACCACCACATTGACCGCACGGCCGGTAAACAGCCCAGGCTTGAGCAGGTAGGCAATCACCGTGGCGTCATGCACCGGGCCACCGCTCATGCCGTAGTGCTCCATGTCGCCCTTGACGTACTCATTGAGAATATCGCCTACGAGTTTGCTGGCATTGTTGTTCACTGCGGCGATCTGTTTCAGGCGCGCTTCGCTGGTGAGGATCTTGTGGGTAACGTCCAGTGGCAGGTAGGTCAGCTTCACCCCGCTTTTGGCTACCACTTCGGCCGCCTGCGGGTCGGCGAACAGGTTGAATTCAGCCACCGGCGTGATGTTGCCGCCGTTGAAATGGGCACCCCCCATGATCACGACTTCCTTGATGCCCTGAACGATGTCTGGCTCCTGGATCAACGCCAGGGCCAGGTTGGTCTGCGGCCCGAGCATGGCGATGGTGATGCTGTGGGGCTTGGCCGCCTTGAGGGTATCGATCAGGTAGTTGACCGCATTGCCCTTGGCCAGCCCTTTCCTGGGCTCATGCACGGTGACTCCCGACAGGCCTTCCTTGCCGTGGATGTTTTCCGCATAGATGGGGGTACGCATCATCGGCTTGGGCGCGCCGGCATAGACCGGAACGTCTTCGCGGCCAGCCCACTCCCGGGCCAGGCGAGCATTGCGGGAGGTCTTGTCCAGGCGCACGTTGCCCGCAACGGTGGTCAGGGCACGGATATGCAGCTCTTCGGGAGAGGCCAGGGCGAACAGCAGGGCAACCACATCGTCGGCACCGGGATCGGTGTCGATGATCAGATCGATCTTTTCCGCCGCCTGGGCGCTTGTAGCAGTGATCAGTGACAACAGCAGCAGACTCCGAAACAGTTGGCGCATTTTCTGAGCATAGCGGTGCATGGCGCACTCCTTGTGCAGGGTTTGACAGAACTCGGCAGTTAGAACGTTACTCCGGCGATCAGCACGATGTTGCAGTACGGAGAGCATTCTCCTGTGCGAATGATCGCCCGAGCTTGTCGGCTAAGGGCTTTGAATTGCTCATGGCTGACCAATTCCCGCGTCCCCAGCGCATTCTGGACATGAAGCGTCTCGAGCGCCGCCAGGGCCGACGGCTGCTTATCGTAGATCTCCTCGGCCAGCACATGGCTTTGCACCTGCATTTCGCTGAGCACCACCTTCAGCGTGCTGATGAAATCGGGAATTCCAGGTGTCAGGGCCAGGTCGATCAACTCGACCTGCGGCGGTACGGGCAGGCCGGCATCACCAATGACCACCTTGTCGCCATGACCGAGGGAAGCGATCAACCGAGAGAGGGCCACATTCAATAACGGAGTCTTTTTCATGATTCGAAAGCCTGTACTTCCTGCAACGTGGGAATGGAGGGCTGTGCCCCGATGCGAGTGACCGACAGCGCGGCGGCCACCTGACCGAGACGAATGGCCTCCACCTCGCTTTTCCCATTGGCCAGGGCGGCAGCGAACCCGCCGACAAAGGTATCCCCCGCCGCCGTGGTGTCCACGGCCTTGACCCGCGGCGCCGGGAAGTGCTCGAAACTCGAACCGTTGGCGAACATCAACCCTTGGCCGCCCAGCGTCACGATCACCTTGCCCGCGCCGGCACCGATCAATTGCGCCGCGGCGGCTTCGGCGGTTTCCAGGGAGTCCACCGCCAAACCGCTCAGCATGGCGGCTTCGCTTTCGTTGGGAATCAGGTAGTCGACACAGGCGTACCAGTCGGCCGGCAATGCGTGGGAGGCCGGTGCCGGGTTGAGGATGACGATCTTGCCCAGCTCACGGCCGCGCTTGAGCGCATGGGCGACGGTGGCATCCGGGACTTCCAGCTGGCAGACGATGACGTCGGCGCTTTGCAGCACCTCGTCGAAACCGTCCAGGACCGCTGGAGTGAGCGCGCCGTTGGCTCCGGCGACGATCACGATCGCATTCTGGCTGTTGTCATCGACCACGATCAGCGCCACGCCACTGGAACCTTCCACGACGCTGACCGCCTGGCAATCGATGCCTTCGTTCACCAACGCGCCGCGCAACTGCTGGCCATAGGCGTCGCTGCCCACGCAACCGACCATGGCGACCTGCGCCCCCAGGCGCGCTGCGGCCACGGCCTGGTTCGCACCCTTACCGCCTGCAATGGTGGAAAACGATTCACCGATCAGCGTCTCCCCTCCCCGGGGCAGACGCGGCGCCCGGGTCACCAGGTCCATGTTCAGGCTGCCTATCACCACTACTTTTGCTGGCATACATCATCACTCATCAATTCGGTTCAGCGGTATTGGGCGAACGCACCGGACAACGGCGCGGTCGACTCTCGCAAGACAATGCTGGGCGTGACGATCCGTTGCTCGGTGGCGAGCGCGGGCGTAGCGATACGCCGCAGCAGCACCTCGGCCGCCATCTCGCCCAACTGCAGGATCGACTGCCCTACCGTGGTCAATGCCGGATAGACATACCGGCTCATCTGGATGTCATCGAACCCGATGACCGACAGTTCGCTGGGCACCCGCACATTGCGTTCGGCGGCGGCCCGCAGCACACCGATGCCGATCATGTCGTTGGCCGCGAAGATCGCACTGGGCGGCTGGTGTTCGAGCAGGCTGGCCGCCGCGCGATAGCCGCCGGTGCTGGTGAAATCGCTATCGAGCATGCGCCCGGTCGCCAGCTCGATCCCCGCCTCCTCCAGGGCCCGGCAGTATCCGGCCTGGCGCATCTGAGCCACGCTGGTGTCCGCCGGGCCACCGATGAAGGCGATGTCACGGTGGCCCAACTCCAGCAAGTGCCGGGTGGCCAGGTAAGCGCCATACTCGTGGTCGATGCGCACCAGGTCCGCCTCGAGGCCGTCCAGGCCACGGTCGACGATGACCATGGGCGTACGCACGCTGGCCAGTCCCTCGGCCAGGCCGACATCGCCGCCAGCGGAAGCGACGATCAGGCCATCGATGCGTTTCTCCAGAAGCACTCGCAGGTAACTGCGCTGTTTGTCCGGGTTGTCGTCGGAATTGCACAGGATCACGCAGTAACCGTTTCGCTCGCAATAATCCTCGATGCCCCGGGCCAGTTCAGCGAAGTATGGGTTCAGGCTGTTGGGCACCAGCAGGCCGATGGTGGCCGTGGTCTTGGCCTTGAGCGAACGGGCTACCGCACTGGGCACGTAGTCGAGGCGCGCGATGGCCTCCTCGACCTTGAGCCGTACTTCCTTGCTGACCGGTCGCGTCTTGTTCACCACATGGGACACCGTGGTATAGGAAATCCCCGCGAGCGCCGCTACATCCTTGATCGTCGCCATGGCTCAGGCCCGCCGATTGGCGCGTTGGCTGCGATAGGTGTCGAGCACCACCGCGATCACGATCACCGCACCGGTAATGATGCGCTTGGTGGGTTCGGTGGCACCGATCTGCGCCAGGCCCGCCGCCAACACGGAAATGATCAGTACGCCGAAGAACGTGCTGATAACCGAACCACGCCCGCCCATCAGGCTGGTGCCGCCGATCACCACTGCGGCGATGACCTGCAATTCGAGGCCCGAACCGGCGTTCGGGTCCGCCGCTTCCAGGCGCGAAATCTGGAACAGCGCCGCGACACCGGCCAACAGCCCCATCAGGCTGAATACCAGGATCTTGTACGGCTTTGGGTTGATACCGGCCAGGCGCACCGCCTCTTCATTGGTGCCGATGCCGATCAGGTAGCGGCCGAACACGGTACGGGTCAACACCGCCTGGGCGATGAAAATCACCAGCAGGGCAATGATGAATGACGGCGAGATACCGAATGCGATGGGATTGGACAGCCAGGCGAAGGAGTCGCCGATATAGGCGGTCCGGGAGCCGGTCATCTGGTACGCCAGGCCGCGGGCCATCTCCAGCACACCCAGGGACACGATGAACGAGGGAATCCGCCACGCCACGGTGATCGAACCGGTGACGGTCCCCGCCAGCGCAGCCACGGCCATGCCCAGCAGCGCCGAAGGCCAGACGCTCCAGCCCCAGCCCAGCACCGCCACGCTCACTGTGGATGCCGCCAGCGCCAGCACCGACCCTACCGACAGGTCGATGCCGCCGATGATCAGGATGAACGTCATGCCCACCGCCAGCACCATGAGGTCCGGGATCTGGTTGGCCAGCGTGCTGAAGGTGTCGTAGGACAGGAAATGGCTGCTCAGGACCGAGAACAGCGCAACCATGGCCAACAGAGCGCCGGCCAGCCCCAGGTAGGTGCCGAGGCCATAGAAGTTACCACTCGGTTTACCGACGGCAGATGCGGTTTTCATGAAATTTCCCTAGGCGCTGCTTCGTTGAGCAACGCATCACGTTTCTGATAGCCGGCGAATGCGGCGGCAAGCAAGTCATCCTGGGTCCAGCTGTCGCGCTCGAAGGTGTCGATCAGGCGCCCGGCGGACAACACACCGATCCGGTCACAGATCAGCATCAGCTCGCGCAGGTCGCTGGAAACCACCACCAGCGCCTTGCCCTGGCGGGTCAGTTCGCCGAGCAAGGCGTAGATATCGAATTTGGCGCCGACGTCGATGCCCCGGGTCGGCTCGTCGAACAGCAGCACCGAGCAGTCGCGCTCCAGCCAGCGGCCGATCACGACTTTCTGTTGATTGCCACCCGAGAGTTCGGACACCAACTGTGTCGGGCTGGAACTGCGGATGCGCATGGCGTCGATCTGCCGCTGGGCCAAGGAGAGTTCCTCGCCGCCATTGACGATGCCGGCGCTGGAGATTTCCGGCATGTTGCCCAGGGCGATGTTGGCGGCGATCGACTGGGTCAGCAGCAGCCCTTCGCCCTTGCGATCTTCGGTGATCAATGCGATGCCATGGGCCACCGCATCGGCCGGGGACCGGATATCGACGACCCGGGCCGGTGAACCCAGTGCCACGGTACCGCTGTCGGCCGCATCGGCACCGAAGATCAAGCGCATCAACTCGGTGCGCCCTGCCCCGATCAGTCCGGAGATGCCGAATATCTCGCCGCTGCGCACTTCGAAGGAAACATCGCGAACCTTGTCGGAGCGGGTCAGGCCAGTCACCGTCAAGGCTGGCGCGCCGATCTTGCGCGGCCCCAGGTCGATGTGTTCGCCCAACTCGCGGCCCACCATCAGCGTCACCAGTTGCTCGCTGTTGTAGTTGGCCATCGGTTCGACGCAGACCAGGTTTCCGTCGCGCAGCACTGCGATGCGCTGGGCCACCCGCGCCAGTTCTTCGAGACGATGGGAAATGTAGATGATCGACACGCCCCGGGCCTGCAGGCGGGTGATCTGTTCGAAAAGCATCTCGACTTCCCGGGCCGTCAGCATCGCGGTCGGTTCGTCGAGAATCAGCACGTGGCAATCGCCGATCAGGTTGCGCGCGATCTCGACCATCTGCTGGTGGCCGATACCCAGCTCGCCCACGAGGGTATCGGGGTCAATCGCATCGAGCCCGACCTGGGCCATCGCCTCGATCGCTGCCTTGCGCAACTGCTTGCGGCTGATCCAGCCGCCACTATTGGGCAGATTGTCGAGAAACAGGTTTTCCGCCACCGACAGGGTGGGCAGCAGGTTGAGTTCCTGCATGACCATGCGCACGCCCAGTTCCTCAGCCTGGCTACGACTGCCGGGACGATAGGCCTGCCCCTGGAACTGCATCTGCCCGGTAGTGGGCGTCACCAGCCCGCCGATGATCTTGGACAGGGTGCTTTTACCGGCACCATTCTCGCCGGTCAGCGCCAGCACCTCGCCGCGCATCAACGTCAGGTCGATGTCGGTCAACACCGGTTGGGCATAGGTCTTGCCGATACCGCTGACGGTCAGGACAGCGTTCGGATCGCAAACGGACATAAAAAGACTCTCCATGCGCTCGCCCGGATGAGCGAGCGCCGTTGTGTCGCCAGGACAGCTACTTGGTAACCAGCTCGACTGGAGTTTCGATAACGCCGTTGGCGCCGCTTTCGACTTTTTCTTTCTTGAGGATTTTCAGCGCGGTCTCGATACCGAATACCGCTTGCCGGGCTGCGAATTGATCAGCCGTGGCCAGGACACGACCGTCCTTGAGCATGGGCTTGATGGCATTGATGTTGTCGTAGCCGACCACCTGCACCTTGCCCGCCTTGCCCGCTGCACGCACCGCCGACACTGCGCCGACCGCCATGCTGTCGTTACCGGCCAGCAGCGCCTTGATGTTCGGGTATTCGCTGAGCATCGACGCCGCGACCTGGTTGCCCTTGTTGATTTCCCAGTCACCGGACTGCAGGGACACGACCTTGATCTGCGCCGCCTCCATTGCATCCTTGAAGCCTGCGGTACGTGCCTGGGCATTGGTGGTGGTGGACACGCCCTCGATGATCCCCACCTCGTCGCCGGCCTTGAGTTGCTTGGCCAGGTACTCGCCCACCAGGCGCGCGCCCTTGCGGTTGTCGGGACCTACGAACGGCACGGTGATGTTCTTGCTCTTGACCACGTCCGGGTCGAGCTGGTTGTCGATGTTGACCACCGTGATGCCGGCGTCGACGGCTTTCTTGATTACCGGCACCATCGCCTTGGAGTCGGCGGGCGCGATGATGAGGGCATCGACCTTGGACACGATCATCTGCTCGACGATACGAATCTGGTTGGCGGTGTCGGTTTCATCCTTGATCCCGTTGGAGATCAGGTCGAATTCGGCGGAGTGTTCCTTCTGATAGGCCTTGGCGCCGTCTTCCATGGTCAGGAAGAATTCATTGGCCAGGGATTTCATGACCAGGGCGACCTTGGGTTTTTCAGTGGTCTGGGCGAATGCCGAGGAGAAAGGCAGCGTGGCGGATGCGGTCGCGAGCATGGCGACGGCGAGAAGGCGTCCAGCGAATGGCAGCTTCATGGGTTCACTCCGATCTTATGATTATTGTGGGCAAAAGCATCGTGCGGATGCCGCGCAAACGTTTGCGTGAAGTGAACTATGGTAACGCTTCGGTCATTTGTCAACGCTCGAGGTCATCGAGTATCTCGCCTGGTTGCCTGACTGGCAAAAAAAGATCCCACTTCCTACATCAAAACCAAAAAAGCGCTGTCAGACGATTTTCTTGAATTTTAAGCAGTTGCGTAAATGCCTACGGTTAAATACTGTATGCACGTACAGCCTGAATAAGGATAATCCTGTGGCCACGCCCTCCACTGCAGCGACCCCCTTGGACGCCTATACACGAATCGGCCTGCGGGTCTCGAAAATCATCAACTCTCCCATCGCCCAGAAAGCCAAGGCCGCGCTGATCTTCCGGCTTCCCGACGAGCCAGTGGAGGAATGGGAACGCCTGCTGGAAGAGATCGATGAGAACGACAACGTCACCCTCGCCTATCGCGATGACGGTGGCGTACAGGTTTTCTGGGTAGTGCCGAAGGAAGATTGAACCTGATGATCGTTCGCTGTTTTGCGTTATTGCTCGTATTCATCGCCACGGGCGCCCAGGCCGCGGCGCCCCGGACTTTCAACGAAGCCAAGAAAATCGCCTGGAAACTCTACGCACCTCAATCCACCGAGTTCTATTGCGGTTGCAAGTACACCGGCAATCGCGTGAACCTGGCGGCTTGCGGCTACGTACCGCGCAAGAACGCCAGCCGTGCCGCCCGCATCGAGTGGGAACATATCGTCCCGGCGTGGCAGATCGGTCATCAGCGTCAGTGCTGGCAGCAAGGCGGCCGCAAGAATTGCACGCGTTACGACCCGGTCTACCAGCGGGCCGAAGCCGACCTTCACAATCTGGTGCCAAGCATCGGGGAAGTGAATGGTGATCGCAGCAATTTCAGCTTCGGCTGGTTGCCGGTGCAGAAAGGCCAGTATGGTTCCTGCCTGACCCAGGTGGACTTCAAGGCCAAGAAGGTCATGCCTCGTCCGTCCATTCGCGGCATGATCGCCCGGACCTATTTCTACATGAGCAAACAGTACGGCTTGCGTCTTTCGAAACAGGACCGACGCCTGTACGAAGCCTGGGACAAGACCTACCCGGTGGAAAGCTGGGAGCGCCAACGAAACCAGAGCGTGGCGTGTGTCATGGGTCGCGGGAACGAGTTTGTCGGCCCGGTGGATCTGAAAGCCTGCGGCTGATGAGAATGAAAAGGCCCCGGACGTCCAGCGTCCGGGGCCTTTTGGTATGCGTCCGGTTATCGGGTGACCGGAAAATCCACCACCAATGTCTCGATGTTGCGCTTTTTCGCCCGAACCAGGGCGGCGTTGATTTTCTCCTGCCCGGCTTCGGCTTCGGGCCGGGAGTTGAACGGTCCTACCAGGACCCGGTCCTTGCCGTTCTCCTTGACCACGGTCGACATGAAGCTGTGTTCGATGAGCCATCCGGTCAGGTCACTGACTGCTTGAGGTGTTTCGCCCCGAACCTCGACACCCCACTGCGGCGCGGCAGCGGCTGCCGGAGAGGAAGCCACGGATGGCTTCGGTTTCGGTGCTTCCACCTCACGTCCCTCGCCACATCCTGCCAGCATCAATACCGCGATTACCCAAGCCAATGTGCGCACAACATTTCCTCTGGAAGACATGAGGAGGCGATTTTAGCACCCGCGCCCACCAAGAACCCCGCAAACAATGCTCAAAACACGAGAATCCTGCACGACGTCTCTGTATAGTCGCACCCTGGGAATTAATGCTACGTCTGCGCGTCACAAAGAGGCACCCACATTGTGACACTTAGCACTAATCTATAAGCAGTACCGACATCTGCACTGTCTGAATCAGGTGCCCTATAAAGCAATCAAGGAGAACACCATGCTGATACTCACCCGCAAAGTCGGTGAAAGCATAAACATTGGTGACGACATCACGATCACCATTCTGGGCGTTAGCGGCCAGCAGGTCCGGATCGGCATCAATGCCCCGAAAAACGTTGCGGTGCATCGCGAAGAGATTTATCAGCGCATTCAGGCCGGCCTTACCGCCCCCGACAAGCCGCAAACTCCCTGAGCCCTGCAGCAGTCCGCAGCCAGCCCGTTTGCATCGCCGCAATGGCTGGCTAAAGATTCAGGCGCACCCACGCCATCCCTGCTCCATCCGGCTTCTGATTTTCCGCCACACCCTCGAAACCGATATTAGTGCCATGACCCTGGCGTGGCTGTCGGACATTTCGTTTTAATGGCGACGAAGCGGGTATCAGTGCCGGTCAGCTCAAGCTCACGCCACGGGCCATGCCTGTGGCAGCGACCACCATCAGCATCATCAGCAACGCTTCGACATGACTGATCCGGGCCAGTCGGCCTGCCCTGGATGCATCGATGGCCACCCCCTTGCCCAGGGCCATCCGCCATTTGATCAATGTGATCATGGGAACGAGTTCAAGCAGCAGGATCAGCAGAAGCAGGGTCATCTTCAGATGGAACAGAGGCTGGTGCAGGTAATAGTCCGAGCCTTTTTCGAATCCGCCGAAAGCACGCATCCCACCGGTCACCAGCAGGACCAGTGCCGACACTCCCCACACGCTATCGGCCACCAGCACATTGCGTACCGCATCCACGCCACCGGCCAGGCGCCGCAGGGCCGTACCGCGCGTGAGCACTGCCCAGAGCCCGAGGGCGAAGGCCAGAAGATGAATTGCCGCCAGAGACCAATGAGCCCACATGGAAAAATCCTGTCAGGGAACGTCGAATCGACCTGACAGTACTAGCTCATAAGAAAATGATTGCCAGGCCGGACACAAAAAAAAGTGGGAGCGAGCTTGCTCGCGATGGCGGCGTATCAATCGACAACAATGTTGCCTGACATTCCGCTATCGCGAGCAAGCTCGCTCCCACAGGGGGACGGCGAGCTTTAGAAGATCTTAGTCCGCCAGGCGCCAGGTCGTGCCGCCCTTGCCGTCCTCCAGTACCACGCCCATGGCGGTGAGCTGGTCACGGATACGGTCGGATTCGGCCCAGTCCTTGTTGGCCCGCGCCGTCAGCCGCGCCTGGATCAGCGCGTCGACCTCGGCGGCGTCCACTCGACCTTCGGCACCGGCCTGGAGGAAGTCGTCAGCCTCGAGCTGCAACACCCCCAGTACGCTGGCCAGCTCCTTCAGGCGCGCGGCCAAACCTGCCGCGGCGTTGATGTCGCTCTCACGCAGGCGGTTGATCTCACGCACCATCTCGAACAGCACCGCGCAGGCTTCCGGCGTGCCGAAGTCATCGTTCATGACCTCGGTGAATCGCGCCACGAACGCTTCGCCACCGGCGGCCGGCACGGCGGGCAAGCCCTTCAACGCATGGTAGAACCGCTCCAGGGCGCCCTTGGCGTCCTTGAGGTTGTCTTCCGAATAGTTGATGGCGCTGCGGTAGTGGCTCGACACCAGCAGATAACGCACCACCTCGGGATGGTATTTGTCGAGCACGTCGCGGATGGTGAAGAAGTTGTTCAAGGACTTGGACATCTTCTCGCCGTTGATCCGGATCATGCCGCAATGCATCCACGCATTGGCGTAGGTCTTGCCGGTGGCCGCTTCGCTCTGGGCGATTTCGTTCTCGTGGTGCGGGAACTCCAGGTCGCTGCCGCCGCCATGGATGTCGAAGGTCTCGCCCAGGCAGCAGGTGGACATCACCGAGCACTCGATGTGCCAGCCTGGACGCCCCTTGCCCCACGGCGAATCCCAGCTCGGCTCGCCCGGCTTGGCGGCTTTCCACAGCACGAAGTCCAGCGGGTCCTGCTTCGACTCGCCCACTTCGATACGCGCGCCGATGCGCAGGTCTTCGATCTTCTTGCGCGACAGCTTGCCATAGCCCATGAACTTGCCGACGCGGTAGTACACGTCGCCATTGCCCGGTGCGTAGGCGTAGCCCTTGTCGATCAGCGTCTGGATCATCGCGTGCATGCCGGGAATATGGTCGGTGGCCCGCGGCTCCATGTCCGGCTTGAGGATGTTGAGACGTGCCTCGTCCTCGTGCATCGCCGCGATCATGCGTTCGGTCAGCGCCTCGAACGACTCGCCGTTCTCGTTGGCGCGGTTGATGATCTTGTCGTCGATGTCGGTGATGTTGCGCACGTAAGTCAGGTCATAGCCGCTGAAACGCAACCAGCGGGTCACCAGGTCGAAGGCAACCATGCTGCGACCGTGGCCCAGGTGGCAGTAGTCGTACACGGTCATGCCGCAGACATACATGCGGACCTTGTTGCCATCCAGCGGCTTGAAGACTTCTTTGCTCTTGGTGAGCGTGTTGTAGATCGTAAGCACAGGGTTTCCCTTAAGACTTGATCACTGACCCCAGGAATCGCGCAAGGTCACGGTACGGTTGAACACCGGGGCACCGGGTTTCGAGTCCTTGATATCCGCGCAGAAGTAACCTTCGCGCTCGAACTGAAAGCGGTCCTCCGGCTGTGCGTTGCCCAGCGAAGGTTCGGCACGACAACCAGTGAGTACATGCAGGGAGTCAGGGTTGATGTTGTCCAGGAAGCTGGCGCTGTCTTCGGCCTTCTCCGGGTTCGGCGAACGGAACAGGCGATCGTACAGGCGCACTTCGCACTCGACGCTGGCGGCCGCCGGCACCCAGTGGATCACGCCCTTGACCTTGCGCCCTTCAGGGTTCTTGCCGAGGGTGTCGGGGTCGTAGGAGCAACGCAACTCGATGATGTTGCCGTCGGCATCCTTGATGGCTTCGTCGGCGCGGATCACATAACTGCCGCGCAGCCGTACTTCACCGGCCGGCTCCAGGCGCTTGTAGCCCTTGGGCGGCTCTTCCATGAAGTCTTCACGGTCGATGTAGATTTCCCGGGCGAACGGCAGGACGCGCACGCCCATGTCTTCCTTCGGATGGCAAGGCAGCTCGAGGTTCTCGACCTGGCCTTCCGGGTAGTTGGTGATCACGACTTTCAGCGGGCGCAGCACGCACATGGCACGCGGGGCGCTCTGGTCCAGGTCCTCGCGGATGCTGAATTCCAGCATGCCGAAGTCCACCACGCCGTCGGAACGGTTGGTGCCGACCATCTCGCAGAAGTTGCGGATCGATTTCGGCGTATAGCCACGCCGACGGAAGCCCGACAGCGTCGACATGCGCGGGTCGTCCCAGCCGTTGACGTGTTGCTCGTCCACCAACTGCTTGAGCTTGCGCTTGCTGGTGATGGTGTAGTTCAGGTTCAGGCGGCTGAACTCGTACTGGCGCGGCTTGGCCGGCACGGGCAGGTGCTCGAGGAACCACTCGTACAACGGACGGTGGCTTTCGAACTCCAGGGTGCAGATCGAATGGGTGATGCCTTCGATGGCGTCCGACTGACCGTGGGTGAAGTCATAGTTGGGGTAGATGCACCATTTGTCGCCGGTCTGGTGGTGATGGGCGTGACGGATGCGGTACATGATCGGGTCACGCAGGTTCATGTTCGGCGAGGCCATGTCGATCTTGGCCCGCAGCACCCGCGCACCATCCGGGAACTCACCGGCGCGCATGCGGGCGAACAGGTCCAGGTTCTCCTCGACGCTGCGCTCGCGGAACGGGCTGTTGCGGCCGGGCTCGGTCAGGCTGCCGCGATATTCCCGGGCCTGCTCCGGGGTCAGGTCGCACACATAGGCCTTGCCGGCCTTGATCAGTTCCACCGCCCAGTCGTGCAATTGGTCGAAATATTGCGAGGCATAGCGCACCTCACCGGACCATTCGAAACCCAGCCACTTGACGTCGCTTTCGATCGCGTCGATGTATTCCTGGTCTTCCTTGGCCGGGTTGGTGTCGTCGAAACGCAGGTGCGTGACGCCACCGAACTCCTGGGCCAGGCCGAAGTTCACGCAGATCGACTTGGCGTGGCCGATGTGCAGGTAGCCGTTGGGCTCAGGCGGAAAACGGGTGACGATCTGCGTGTGCTTACCCGAATCCAGGTCCGCCTGGATGATCGGGCGCAGGAAATTGACCGGAACGGCCGGGCCGGTCTTGGAATTCGAGGTAGGGTCGACAGTGGGCTTGCTCATAGGATCCTTGAACAGACAAGTGCGCGGCCGGGTGCGGCCTGATAAATCAAAACCCGTATCATAGCCGATGCTGTCAAGCCGCTGACAGCGCCAGGCCCGGCAAACGATTGAATTTATTCGGCTGCCAGACGAAAAACAGCCTCGAAATTCGTGCCTGGCACGCTAAACTGCCCAGCCTGGCCGATTGAAGCCAGATCGGTTGCCGGCGTTCGCGCCCCAGAACCCACGAATTCCATGAAAGAGTAGTCATCATGAGCAAAGTCAAACTGACCACCAACCACGGCGACATCGTTCTGCAACTGAACGCCGAAAAAGCCCCCGTGACCGTCGCCAACTTCCTCGAGTATGTGAAGGCCGGTCACTACACCAACACCATTTTCCACCGCGTCATCGGCAACTTCATGATCCAGGGCGGCGGTTTCGAACCGGGCATGAAAGAAAAGAAAGACAAGCGCCCAAGCATCCAGAACGAAGCCGACAACGGCCTGCCGAACAAGAAGTACAGCGTCGCCATGGCCCGTACCATGGAGCCGCATTCGGCCTCCGCGCAGTTCTTCATCAACGTGGCCGACAACAGCTTCCTGAACCACAGCGCCAAGACCGTCCAGGGCTGGGGCTACGCCGTGTTCGGTGAAGTGATCGAGGGCACCGATGTGGTCGACAGCATCAAAGGCGTCTCCACCACGTCCAAGGCCGGCCACCAGGACGTCCCGGCAGACGACGTGATCATCGAGAAAGCCGAGATCATTGAGTGATACTGCTGATTTCAGATCTGCATCTGGAAGAGGAGCGCCCGGACATTACCCGGGCGTTTCTGGATTTACTCGCCACACGCGCCCGTTCGGCGCAAGCGCTTTACATTCTGGGGGACTTCTTCGAAGCCTGGATCGGCGACGATGCCATGACACCCTTCCAGCGCTCCATCTGCCAGGCCCTGCGCACCTTGAGCGACAGCGGCACGGCCATTTTCCTGATGCACGGCAATCGCGACTTCATGCTGGGACAGGCCTTCTGCAAAGCGGCCGGCTGCACCCTGATCAAGGACCCGACTGTCGTGCAGCTCAACGGCGAGCCGGTGCTGCTGATGCACGGCGACAGTCTCTGCACCCGCGACGAAGGCTATATGAAGTTGCGACGCTGGCTGCGCAATCCGCTCACGCTGTTCATCCTGCGCCACCTGCCCCTGGGCAGCCGCCGGAAACTGGCGCGCAAGCTGCGCAGCGAAAGTCGCACGCAGACCCGGATGAAAGCCAACGACATCATCGACGTCACGCCCGAGGAAGTCCCGCGGGTCATGCAGCAATACGGCGTGAAAACCCTGGTCCACGGCCATACCCACCGCCCCGCCATCCACAAGCTGCAACTGGGCGAACAGGCCGCCCGGCGCATCGTGCTAGGGGACTGGGACAAGCAAGGCTGGGCATTGCAGGTGGATGAACAGGGTTTCGCGCTGGCCTCGTTTGGGTTCGCCCCACCGCCGCTGCTATCGGCACCCGAGACACCTCCCAGCCAAACCTGAATTCCCCTGTGGGGGGCGGGATTGCTCGCGATAGCGGTGTTTTCAGTCAGCATAAAAGTTGACTGTCATGCCGCCATCGCGAGCAAGCTCGCTCCCACACTGGATTATTGAATCGTTGGATCAATGCCCCGCCGACGCCGGCCCCGCCTTCGCCGCGAACGGCGGCCTGGCCAGCCATACCAGCATGATCAACCCCATGAATGCCCAGCCCAGCAGCGTGAAGTAATCCACGGTGGAGAGCATGTACGCCTGGCTGTTGAGAATCTGGTCGAGCTGGGCATAGGCCGGTGTGCTGGCGCCGCCGAGCTGGTTGAGCGCCTCGCGGGTGGCGGGGTCGAACGTGCTGATACTTTCGCTCAGGTAGGCATGGTGCTGGTCGGCCCGACGGATCCAGATCCAGGTGGTCAGGGACGCGGCGAAGCTGCCGCCCAGGGTCCGCAGGAATGTCGCCAGGCCCGCGCCGTCGGCGATCTGTTGGGGCGGCAGGTCGGACATCAGGATGCTCAGCGTCGGCATGAAGAACAGCGCCACGCCGATGCCCATGAACAACTGCACCAGGGCGATGTGCTGGAAATCCACCTCATTGGTGAACCCGGCGCGCATGAAGCAGCTCAGGCCGATGGCCAGGAACGCCAGCCCGGCCAACAGGCGCAGGTCGAACTTGTGGGCGTACTTGCCGACGAAGGGCGACATCAGCACCGGCAGGATACCAATGGGCGCCACGGCCAGCCCGGCCCAGGTGGCGGTATAGCCCATCTGCGTCTGCAGCCATTGCGGCAGGATCAGGTTGATGCCGAAGAAACCGGCATAACCGCCCACCAGCACGATGGTGCCGATGCGAAAGTTGCGATAGGCGAACAACCGCAGATTGACCACCGGATGCCGGTCAGTCATTTCCCAGATCACGAACACCGCCAGGGCGATCACCGAGACCAGGGCGCCGATGATGATGAAATTCGATTCGAACCAGTCCAGGTCGTTGCCCTTGTCGAGAATCACCTGGAGCGCGCCGACACCGATGACCAACGTGATCAACCCGACGTAATCCATCGGTTGGCGACTGGTGACCACCGGTCGCGCCTTGAGCTGCTGGCGCACCACCATCACCGCGAAAATCCCGATGGGCACGTTGATGAAGAAGATCCACGGCCAGCTGTAGCTGTCGGTGATCCAGCCCCCCAGGATCGGCCCGGCAATCGGCGCCACCACGGTGACCATCGCCAGCAATGCCAGGGCCATCCCCCGCCTGGCGGGCGGATACACCGCGATCAGCAAGGTCTGGGTCATCGGGTACAACGGCCCTGCCACCAGCCCTTGAAGCACACGGAAGCCGATCAGCTCCGGCATCGAAGTGGAAACGCCACACAAGAATGAAGCGAGCACGAACAGCATCGTCGCCCACAAGAACAGCTTGACCTCGCCAAACCGACGACTGAGCCAGCCGGTCAACGGCAAGGCGATGGCATTGCTCACGGCGAACGAAGTGATGACCCAGGTGCCCTGCTCGGAGCTTACCCCCAGGTTGCCGGATATCGTCGGCAGGGCGACGTTGGCGATGGTGGTATCGAGCACCTGCATGAACGTCGCCAGCGACAGCCCGATGGTGCTGAGCAACAGGCTGGGCGGCGTGAAGGACGCGTTATTGCTCATTACGAAATCCTATGAAGCGAAGGTGGCGAAATCGCGGGCAAAGTGGACCGGACTCAGCCCTGTTTGGACCAGGAACATGGTTAACCTCTGTGGCGAGGGGATTTATCCCCGCTGGGCTGCGAAGCCGCCCCTGAACCTGCGGCTCGGAGTGTCAGGGTCAACGCTTCAATCAGATGGGGCTGTTTCGCAGCCCATAGGGGATAAATCCCTCGCCACAGATTCGTCAGCGTTGCACCGTCTTGCTGGCAGCCGCACTGTTGTCATGGATCAGGCGGGTGATCATCGCGTCGGCATCAGCCAGTTGCCGTTCGTAGACCTGGGTGCTGAACGTGGCCTTCTGCGGGGGCTGCTGGGCCAACACAGGGCCGCTCTGGTCCCTCAGGTTGACGTTGACTTCGGTGGACAGGCCGACCCGCAACGGATGCCTGGCCAGTTCCTCGGCGTTGACATGGATCCGCACCGGCACCCGCTGGACGATCTTGATCCAGTTGCCGGTGGCGTTCTGTGCCGGCAGCAGGGCGAACGCGCTGCCGGTTCCCGCACCGAGGCTGTCGACCGTGCCGCTGTACTTCACATCGCTGCCATAGAGGTCGGTTTCGATCTCCACCGGCTGGCCGATGCGCATGTCACGCAACTGGGTTTCCTTGAAGTTGGCGTCGATCCACAACTGGTCCAGGGGAATCACCGCCATCAGTGCGGTGCCCGGCTGCACCCGCTGCCCCAGTTGCACGGTGCGCTTGGCGACGTAACCTGTGACCGGCGCGATCAGGGTGCTGCGGGCATTGGCCAGGTAAGCCTGGCGCAGTTGCGCAGCGGCGGACTGCACGTCGGGATGGGACGACACCACCGTATCGTCCACCAGGGCGCTGGTGGTCTTGAGTTGTTGCCGGGCATTGGCGAGGGCGTTCTGGGCCGAGGTCAGGTCGTCCCGGGCATGGGACAGCTCTTCCTGGGAGATCGCGCCGCCCGCCGCCAGGTTCTTGCGGCGGTTGTAGTTTTCCTGGGCCTTCTGCACTTCGGCTTCCTGCGCATTGACCTGCGCTCGCATGCCGTCGACGTTGCTGTACAGCCCCCGCACCTGGCGCACGGTACGCGCCAGGTTGGCCTGGGCACTTTGCAGCCCCACTTCGGCGTCGTTCGGGTCGAATTGCACCAGCACCTGGCCCTCGCGAACCAGGTCGCCATCATCGGCGCCAATACTCACTACGGTGCCGCTGACCTGCGGTGTGATTTCCACCACGTTGCCGTTCACATAGGCATCGTCGGTGCTTTCGTTCCAGCGCCCGTACAATTCGTGCCAGGCCCAGACACCCAGGCCGCCCAGGATCACCACCAGCGCCAGGGCCAGCAACATCACCTTGCGCTTGCGAGGATTGTTGTCCTGGACATTTTCGGATGGGGTCGTTTCGGCAGTCGCCATGACATATACCTCGAATCAGTTATTCGGCGTGGTGGAGACCGGCGTGGCCGAGGCCAGTGTGTCGGTCTCGAAACCACCGCCCAGGGCCTGCATCAGTTGGATCGACAGATCGATCTGCTCGGCATTGAGGGTCGCCAGTTGGCGCTGGGCCTGGAGCAGTTGCTGCTCGACGCTCAGCACGTCCAGATAATTCCCGATACCGGAGCCGTAACGCTGGACCACGGTGTCGTAGGAGCTCTGCGCGATATCGGTCGCATGCTGTTGGGCACCGATCTGCCGTGCGATGTCGCGCAGTTGGTTGATGGTGTCGCTGACATCCCCAAGGGCCCTGACCAGGCTCTGGTTGTATTGCGCCACCGCCAGGTCGTAATCGGCGTCGCGGGCATCCAGGTCCGCCCGCAGCCGCCCGCCGTCGAAAATCGGCAGCGATACGGTGGGCGCAACGTTGAAGAAGCGGCTGGGCGAGCCGAACATCGCATCACCCAACAGCGACTGCACTCCCGCCGCCGCGCTCAGGTTGAGGTTGGGATAGAAGTTGGTCTTGCCGGCCTCGATGTTCTTGCCCGCCGCCTCGACCCGCCAGCGCGCCGCCACCAGGTCCGGACGACGGCCCAGCAGCTCAGCCGGCAGGTTCGATGGCAAGGCGACCGCGCTGGCTTTCAGCACGTTGGGCCGAGCGATTTCATTGCCACGGTCCGGGCCCTTGCCCAACAGCACCGCCAGGGCGATCCGGGCACTTTGCAGGCGTTTTTCCGCGTCGATGCGAGAGGCATCGGCACTGGCTTCCAGGCTTTCGGTCTGCTGGAACTGGTACTCGCTGTCGATCCCGGCGCTGAGGCGGCGCTTGCTCAGGTCAAGCATCTGCCGGGTGCGCTTGAGGTCTTCGTCAGCCAGGTCATAAATGATGTGGGCCTGACCCAGGTCGCTATAGGCCCGGGCCACGTCGGCGGCCAGGGTCAACTGTGCGGCCTGGCGGTCGATCTCGGCCGCGCGGGCCTGGCCCAGAGCAGCTTCCCAGGCGGCACGCTGGCCGCCCCAGAGGTCGAAGTTGTAATTGAAGTCGACGCTCAGCGAACGCAGCGTGCTGTACGCCCCGCCCTGCCCCGCCGGGTCCTGGTCCCGGGCCAGCCGAGAACGGCTGACGCTGCCACTGGCATCCAGGGTGGGCATGCGCGCCGCATTGGCGGCATACGCCGCGGCGCTGGCCTGATGGACGCGGGCACTGGCGACCTGCATGTCCGGACTGTCGCGCAAGGCTTCACGGATCAGGCCATCGAGCTGCGGATCGCCGAGGCTGCTCCACCAGTCGCGCTTGGGCCATGAGGCCGGCGACAGCGTGACGCCATTCAAGGATTGCCCTGCCTTCAGGCTCTGGGCTTCAAGGCTGACGCCTTGGGTTTCAAGGCCGCTGTAACTGGCGCAACCGGCCAGGCTCATGGCCAGCAGCACCAGGCTCAAACGGGTACGCAAGGTTCTACGCTTCATTTGTCCCCCAATCGCAGCACCGTGATGGGATCACCGGCGGCGAGCAGAATTTTCTTGAGGATCTGTTCGAGGGTTTGCAGCTCCTCGCGGCTGATGGCACCGGCCAGCTGGTTCATGGCGTCGGCGCCGATGTACGGCAAGCGATCGGCGAGGGCCTGGCCCGCGTCGGTCAGGACCAGCTGCACCTGGCGGCGGTCCTGCGCCGAACGATGGCGAACCAGGAAGCCCTTCTGTTCCAGGCGATCGAGCATGCGTGTCATCGAGCCGCTGTCCAGGGACAGGTATCGGCACAGCTCGGCCGGCGTGTCGATGCCATGCTGGGCCATGATGATCAGCACCTTGAACTGTGCGGCGGTGATGCCGACGGGTTCCATGTGGGTGTCGATGATCCGGTCCTTGAGCAGCGCGGCACGTCCGAGCAGCATGCCGAGGTGGCAATTGTGGAATTCATCTGGAGTGAAATGCTTCATCTGGGCACCGTTTGCTGCCTAGGCAGTGAATGTATGTCGAGATATTACTGCTTAGGCAGCAAATGTCAAACAAATAGATAGCTAGCTACTAACTAGCAGACGAAACGCAGACACCCCTGTGGGAGCGAGCTTGCTCGCTCCCACAGGGATTGGCTCCACACGGGTTTGGGAGAAAGGCTAGAAATCGCGCTTGTAGAAGATGTCCAGGGAGCTGGCGACGCCGCTGGCGGCTTCGAGGTAGACCTTCTTGCTGAGCTTGTAGCGCAGGGCGATGGTGTTGGCCGGCTCGAACACACCGACGCCGTAGCGCAGGCTGAGTTTTTCCGACAGGTTGCCGCTGGCCACCACGCTGGTGGTATTGCCGCTGCCCTGGGTGTCGAGCTGGAAGTCGTCGATGCCCAGGTTATTGGCCAGGCTGGTGGTCACCCCCGAACTGCCCATCAGGCCCAGGCCCAATGCCGCCTGGGCGAGCATGTTGTTGTCCTCGCCGGTGGTGCTGAGCGGTCGCCCCAGCACCAGGTAGGACAGTGCCTGCTCCTGGCTCATGGCCGGCTCGGAAAAGATTTGCGTGGTCGGCTGCTCGGCGCTGCCGCTCAGGCGGATACCGGCGATCACGTCATCGGTCTGGCGGATTGCTTCGATGTCCAGGTAAGGCTGGTCGATGGGCCCGGCGAACAGCAACCGCGCCCGACGCACCGTCAGCCGCTGCCCATAGGCCCGGTAGCGGCCATCGTTGAGCCAGAGCTCGCCACGGGTATCCATGTTGTCGCCGATGTGGACCTGGCCCTGCACGTTGGCGGTCAACCCAAACCCGGAGAACGCCAGTTTTTCCTGACCGACGATGACATCGATGTCCATCGCCATGGCGATGGGCACCTTGCCCTCTTCGGTCTGGTGGCCGACGATCACCGTGTCATCCGACACCTTGACGGTGGAAGGTGGCAATTCGCGGATGGTGATGTCGCCCTTGGGCACCAGGACCTTGCCGGCGATGGACAGGCGCTCCCCCTGCAGGGTGATGTCCAGGTCCGGAGCCACGTCCAGTTGTGCATAAGGCTCGACGGTCACCGGCAACTGCGAGCCCTTGAGGGCCAGGTTCATGCTCAGGGCCTCGCCCCAGCCGAGGCTTCCCACCAGGCTGCCCCGACCGTTCTTGCCGCTCTTCCAGTCGCCGTCCAGGCGCACCGTATCGCCTGCGATCATGGCCCGCATCTGCAAGGCTTCGAGGCTGACCGGCAACTCCGGGCCCGATACCTGGCCGTCGCTGAGCACAAGGCTGCCGTTGACCTGGGGCGCCAACAGGCTACCTGCCAACGTGCCGCTGCCGTTCAGGTGCCCGGTGAGGGTTTCCACCATCGGCACGAACGGCCGGGCTACCGACAGGTCCAGGCCGGTCAGGCGGAACGAGCCGCTGAGGGGCTTGCTGGCGGGCAAGGGATTGATCTGGGCCTGGAGCATCAGCTCACCCAGCCTTGTACCGACGAAATTCAGCTGGGTGTCGATGCGCTTGGGCGTCAGGCGACTGTCGAGGGTCAAGGTCTGATAGGGGAAGTCCAGCCATGGCGCCGTATCGCGGGCCTTGTCGCGAATACGCAGGGTGCCTGCGCTGGCATCCACCTGGATGCGACCGTTCGGGCCGCTGGCCGGCAGGTCCAGTTGCAGGTCGGCATTGAGCCGGCCCTGCCAGGCGAAATCCTTGGGCATCCACTGGGCCAGGCTTTCGATGGGGAACTGCTTGAGGTGATAACGCAGCTTGGGCTCCGGCATCAGGCGCTGGTCTTCGCCGCACAGGCTGGCCTGCCCGGAACGCCAGCAATGGGCGCCGACATTGAGCGTGCCGTTGGCCAGGCGTTCCAGCTTCGCCGGCGCCTGCAGGCGCCAGCCCTGGCCGCCGGCCTGGACAACGCCGCTGGCCAGGCGCCCGCGCCAGTTGCCCTGGTCGAGCGCGCCATCGAATGCCAGGGTCGTGTCCAGCTGAGGGCCTTGCAAATCCAGGTTCAGTTTCTGCTGTCTGACATCCCCCTGCCCACTCACCGTCAGGACGCCCAGCGAAGTCTCTCCTGCCCGGATGCCGCTGGCCTTGAGGTCGATCTTGCCCCGTTGCGCGTTGTCGAGGGTCGCATCCAGGTTCAGGCTTTGCAGGTGATTGCCCTCAAACGCCAGCTGTGTGCCCTGCAGGCCAAGCTTGCCTTGGGGCGCCTTGAGCGTCCCGTTGACATCGACTCGGCCCGTGACCTGGCCGCGCAGTTGCGGCCAGAGCTGGGCCAGGCGGGAAAGCTTGACGTCGATTCGCCCGGTGAGCTGCTGTTGCAGACTGGCGCTGCCGTTGATGCGGTTATCCCCCAGTCGCATGTCCAGTGCACTGAGGTCCCAATGCTCGCCGGCACCGCGGGCCGTGGCCTGGAGCAACGCGGGCTGGCCACGCAATCTGCCCTTGAGGTCGAGCTTCGCGTCGAGGTCGAGGCTGTCGTTTTTCATCACCCCTTGACTGTGCAACGATCCGGCCAGGGTGCCGGGCAGCTCGGCAAGCCAGTAAGCCGGGTCGATGGCCGACAATTGCAGTGCGGTATCCCAGGCGATGCCGTCGGCGAATTGCAGGTTCAGGTGCCCTTCGGCCTTGCCCTGCCCCGCGACGAGCTTGAGCTGCGGCAAGTGGATTTGTGTCAGGTTGCCGCTGAACGGGCTGTCCAGGCTGAAAGCCCCGGCGGGTCCGTCCAGCGCAGCCTGGAAGTTGCCCAGGTATTGGCCATCTGTGTAGGAGATTTCGCCATTGAAGCTGCGCAATGCCACCTGCGGCTCTTCGACCAACGGGTAGAGGCGATGCCAGGGGAAATCCAGCCAGGCGATCTTCGCTTCGGCGTTCAGGCCTTCGCGCCAATCCACCTGTCCGGTCAGCTTCAGGTGCTGCTGGTCGCTGGCGTTCAGGTCCAGGCCGGCGATCTGCGCGCCGTCGGCGTCCACCTTGCCTTGCAGCCGCAGCGCCACGGGCCCCTGCTCGGCAGGCAACTTGGCGCTGCCCAGCAATTGATAACCATGCTCCAGATCTCCCTCGCCGGTCAGCTCCACCTGGTTGAGCAACAGCGTGTCCGGCAGATCGGCGCTGGCCCTGAAACCGTCGGCGGTCATGCGCACCTTGGCCGGCAGATTGTCCGCCAGCGGTTGTAGCTCGCCAGTCAGTCGGCCTTGCAGGTAGCCACTGCTGTCGGCGTTGAGTCGCAGGGTCTTGAGCAGGTCGCCGTCGACGTGCAAATCCAGCGCCCAGGGCGTAGTGCCCGGCGCCGGCAGGATCAATCGGCCCTGGGCCTGAAGGGGCCAGTCGCCCCCCGGTTGCAGCAGGCCGGACAGTTGCAGGCTCAGTTCGTCGCGCTGCAACCGCAGCGACTCGATCCGCATACCCTGGGCGGTCCAATGGGCGGTCAGTTGCAACCCCTTGAGCTGTTCGCTGCCGTTGAACAGCAGGCTGCCGACCTGCACATCGCCCAGCTCGATGGCCACCGGCAGGTCCAGGTCGGGCAAGGTGATCGGGCCGCTTTCTGGCGCATCGGTGGAGGCCGGCAATTGCAGGCTGATCCTGTCGGCCTTGAGTCGTTCGATACACAGGGTCATGCGCATCAGGCACAGGGGCGACCAGGCCAACAGCACTCCATCGACTTCGAGCCGGCTGCCGTCCTGTTGCCACGACACATGATCGGCGCTCCATTGGCCGCCCAGGCGCCCCTGGAAATTTTCCGTCGCCAGCCCCGGCACCCGCGCCAGCGCCCAGCGGCTACCCGATTGCGTACCGAGGATGACACCCAGCGCCAGCGTCAACACCGCCAGCAACGCAGCGAGCGCCAGCAGCGTTATTTTCAAACCACGATTCACAGCTCGGGCCCCATGGAAAAATGCAATCGAATGCCACCATCGTCGTCCATGGCATGGGCCAGGTCGAGGCGGATCGGGCCTACCGGCGATACCCAGCGCACGCCGACCCCGACCCCGGTCTTGAGGCTCGGCAGCTCAAGGCTGTTGAAGGAATTGCCCTGGTCGACGAACGTCGCCACCCGCCATTTTTCGGCGATGGAATATTGATACTCGAGGCTGCCGGCCACCATGTAGCGGCCACCGATGCGATCGCCCTCGGAGTTTTCCGGCGACAGGCTCTGGTAGTCGTAGCCACGCACGCTCTGGTCGCCGCCGGCAAAAAAGCGCAAGGACGGCGGTATGGATTTGTAGCCATTGGTGGCGCTGCCGCCGATCTGGGCCCGGGCCAGCAGGCGATGCTTGTCGAACACGGTGGTCAGGCCCTTGACCATCGCGGTGCCGTATAACAGGTTGTTGTCCGATCCCAACCCTTCCTTGGCGACCTTGGTGTCGAACTGCAAGCGGTAGCCGTTGCGCGGGTCGATGCGGTTGTCGCTGCGCAGGTAGGAATAACTGACGCCGGGCATCAGCAAGGTACTCAGGCCCGCATCGTCGCCGAGGCGATATTCCTCGCGCTGCCATTTGAGCGACACCACCCGCTGCCAGCCGCTGGGCAACTTGCTGTGCCATTCAGGTCCCACGGTCAGCAGCTTGCTGAGGCTGTCGGTGCCGGCCAGCTCTTCGTACTGGTACCCCCCGGCGTAGCGCAGCTTGTCGGTCAACGGCGGATCCAGCGGCACGTCATACCACAGGCCGACGTTCTGCCGGGGCGCCGACACTTCCGCCTCCCAGCCGTAACTGTGGCCCTGGGGGTTGACCCAATGGCGCGTCCAGTTAGCCTTGGCCCGTGGCCCGACATCGGTGGAGAACCCCAGGCCGAGGCCCATGGTGCGTGGCTTGCGGGTGTCGAGGCGGACCGCCACCGGGATCACATTGTCGGTGGCCGCGGCGGGAGCCGCGTCCACACGAACCCCCTCGAAATAGCCGCTCGATTGCAATGCCTGGTTCAACTCGGCGATCAACTCGGAGTCGTAGGGCGTGCCCGCCTTGAACGGTACCATGCGTCGCAACAGGTCTTCGTCGAACGGTGTGTCGCCTTCGAAACTCACCGGCCCCAGGGCATAGCGCGGACCGCTGTCGTAGATCAACTCGATATCGGCGACGCCGGCCTGGGGGTCCACCAGCAATCGCTGGCTGGCGAAATGCCCGCTGAAGAAACCATAGCGCGACGCCTGGTTCTGAATCATGCGCTTGGCGTCTTCATAGCGCCCATGATCGAGCACCGCGCCGGGCTTGAGGGCATCGTTGTCCGGTACACGGAAAGCCTTGAGGGAAGCCGCTGGCCCATCGATGCGCACCGTGACATTGCGCAGGTGCACCGGCTCGCCGGGGTCGATGGTCAGGATCAGGCGCGGGCGCTCGCCGCCCTTGACCTCGCTGTCGATCTGCGGCTGGTAGTAACCCAGCGCCTGGGCGGCCTTGCGGGCCTGTTCTTCGGCACCGCGACTGAAGCGCAGCAATGCCTCCTCGTCACGATCGCCCAACCCACCGATATAACCTTCTACGTTGGCCTTGAGCGCGTCATTGGAGGGTTTGATCCGTACATCCAATTCACTTTGTGCCAGCGCCGCGCAGCTGAGGGACAGCAGGAGCGCGCCGCTGGTCATTCTTCCTGGGAGTTTCATGGCGCGGATGCTATCACGGGGTTGGGAGCCTGATAGAGCCGGACATGTCTCAAAAGTTCGCCGACTCAACCCGTGGCGCTTTGCACGACCTGAGGACTGGCGTGGAAAAACACATGCTCGCGGATCGGTCCTACAGCAATTTCGCCAATTTCCTCGTAGCCCTGACGTTTATAGAATTCCAGGTAACGCGGGTTGCCTGTATCGAGCACCACTCCCTGGGAATTCGGGTCCACCGCGCACCAATTGTGCACGGCCTCCAGCAACTGCTCGCCCAGATGCTTGCCCTGGAACTGTGGGTGAACGCCCAGCAACGGCAGTACATGGACGGCATCCGAGGGCAGGCACGCCAGCACCGCCGCATGGTAGTCCAGATAGCGCCGGGTGCAGCGGAACCCGGTGCTCAGGACCATGCGCAAGCGCCAGGCCCAGCTTTCGGTAATGCCCAGGCGCCGCTGCGGCGGGGCGATCAGGGCAATGCCCACCAGCCTGTCGTTGACCAGCAGGCCGATGGCCGGCAGTTCCTGGAGAAAATGCTGCTTGACCAGTTCGCGCACCGTCGCCCGTACCCGCTGCTCATAACCGGGGCGCTCGGATTCGAACAGGTAGCTGAAGGTCGGCTCATGGCGGTAGGCCTGGTACAGCAGGGAACGTGCTTCGCGGGAATAGCCGCTGTCGAGCATATGGACATCAGCGGTGGCGGTCTCAGGCATGGCGTTGGATCTCCTGGGCGGGGCTCGGTGAGGCCCTGCTCTTATTGAGTACGAACCCGATAAGGTTACGATCGTTCCTACACGCCAAGGACATTAGCAGCGCATTTGTCCCACTGCCACGCGGTGGCTCGCCTCACAGGCCACTATCCCCGTTCCGACATGTCAGCTAGCATCGCAGTTTTGCCAGGACAGCCGACCATGAAGATCGTCTCCTTCAATATCAATGGGCTACGCGCCCGCCCCCATCAGCTGGCGGCGCTGATCGAGAAGCACCAGCCGGACGTGATCGGCCTGCAGGAAACCAAGGTCCACGACGAGCAGTTTCCAGTGGCCGAAGTGCAAGCCCTGGGCTACCACGTTCACTACCACGGGCAAAAAGGCCACTACGGTGTCGCCCTGCTCTCCCGCCAGGCGCCATTGAGCCTGTACAAAGGCTTCGAAGGCGACGATGAAGACGCCCAGCGACGCTTTATCTGGGGCACCTTCGCCGATGCCAACGGCGTGCCGGTGACCATCATGAACGGTTACTTCCCACAAGGTGAAAGCCGCGATCACCCGACCAAATTCCCGGCCAAGGAGCGTTTCTACAGCGACCTGCAGCAATTGCTGGAAAGCCGCTTCAGCAACGAACAGCCGCTGGTGGTCATGGGCGACGTGAACATTTCCCCGGAAGACTGCGACATCGGCATCGGCCCGGGCAACATGAAACGCTGGTTGAAGACCGGCAAATGCAGCTTCCTGCCGGAAGAACGCGAATGGATGGCCCGCTTGAAGAACTGGGGCCTGGTGGACAGTTTTCGCCATTTGAACCCGGACGTCGCCGACCGATTCAGCTGGTTCGACTACCGCAGCCGCGGCTTCGAGGACGAGCCCAAGCGCGGCCTGCGCATCGACCTGATCCTCGCCTCCCACGGCCTGTTGCCGCGAGTCAAGGATGCCGGTGTGGATTATGAACTGCGGGGCATGGAGAAACCTTCGGACCACGCGCCGATCTGGCTGGAATTGAGCTGACACCGGCCGCACCCCGTCCGGGTGGGAGCGAACCTGCTCGCTCCCACTGGATCGCCTCTGTCACTCGCGCCGCGTCGCACGCCCGTCATATTTCAGCAACCTGTTTGACTTAATCTTCCAGCACTTCCCCAGGTTCCGAAGGTACCGGCATGCGGCTGTGGATTGGTTTTCTCGTGGGCCTCTGGCTGCCCCTTGCGGCCTGCGCCAGCGCATTGCCAATCCCCGAGCACGGGCCGGCGCTGCGCATCCAGGGTTCGAATACTATTGGCGCGGCGCTGGGGCCGGCCCTGGTCAGGGGCCTGATGATCGAGCGCGGACTGCTCGAAGTCAGCAGCGAAATCACCGGACGTGAAAACGAACAACGAATCGTCGGCCAGACCGCCGCAGGCCGGCGCGTAGAAATCGACATTGCGGCCCACGGATCCAGCACCGGCTTCGCCGCCCTGAAGCAGGCCAGCGCCGATCTGGCGGCCTCTTCCCGACCGATCAAGGACAGCGAGCTGCAGGAACTGAAGTCCCTCGGCGACTTGAAAAGTCCCGGCGCCGAGCAAGTCATCGCCATCGATGGCCTGGCGATCATTCTTCATCCCCAAAACCCGTTGCGTCAGCTTGATACCTTGCAGCTCGCCCGAATATTCAGCGGCGAGGCAAAAACCTGGGAAGCCTTGGGCGGCGTTGGCGGCGCCATACATCTGTATGCCAGGGACGAACAGTCCGGCACCTACGATACCTTCAAGGAACTGGTCCTGAGCCGGCAAGGTAAACGGCTGGATCCTACAGCCCGACGTTACGAATCCAGCGAACAGCTCTCTGACGCCGTCAGCCAGGATCCGCAAGGAATCGGGTTTATCGGCCTGCCCTATGTCCGCCAGGCCAAGGCAGTGGCGATCGTCGATGGCGACTCCCAGCCCATGCTGCCACTCAACAGCCTGATTGCCACCGAAGACTATCCTCTGTCCCGGCGCCTGTTCTTCTATCTGCCTGCATCGCCGACCAACCCCTGGGCCGAGGCGCTGGTGGAGTTCGCCCAGAGCGACCAGGGCCAGGCCATCGTCGCGGCCAACGGGTTCATTGCCCAGACAGTCCAGGCCATGGCCGTTACCCCTAATGCACTGATGCCCGAGGGCTACCAGGCCCTGAGCCGCCACGCCCAGCGCCTGAGCGTGAATTTCCGCTTCGAGGAAGGCAGCGCCAGCCTGGACAGCAAGGCTCATCAGGACCTGGGCCGGGTGCTCGACTATATCCAGAGGCACGGCAAGACCGAGCGCCGAGTGACGCTGGTGGGTTTCGGCGACGCCAAGGACGACCCGGCGCGGGCAGACCTGCTGTCCAGGTTGCGGGCCATGGCGGTGCGGCGTGAACTGGTCAAGTACGGCGTGACACTGCGGGAAGTCCGCGGCTTCGGCGCGCTGATGCCGGTGGCGGCCAACAACGAAGATGAAGGAAGGATCAGGAATCGACGAGTGGAGGTTTGGGTCTACTAGCGATATCAAGACAGACGCCACTCTTGTGGCGAGGGGATTCATCCCCGCGCCACAGGGGGTTGTCGCAGGCAGGTTGTGCAGGCTGACGGCTATCGATCAGCCAACTCCATGATCATCCGCGACAACAGATAAATCCGCGGTACCACGCTCTCAACTTCCGCGTACTCTTGCGGCGTATGAATGTTGCCGCCGACGACGCCGAAACCATCCAGCGTCGGCGTACCGACGCCGGCGGACAGGCTGGCATCCGCCGCCCCGCCGCTGCCTTCTTCGGTCAGTTTGCGCCCCAGCTCGCCATAGATGCCCTGGGCCATGGCCATCAGGCGATCCGACTCGGCCGTCTGCGGCATGGGTGGCAAGCCACGCTTGAGGCTGGTGGTAACCTCGGTGTCGGGGATCAGCTTGTCTTGCGACACACGGGCCAGGTCCTTTTCGATGCGGTCGAACTCTTCCGGCACCGCCGCCCGCACATCGGCCTTGGCGCTGGCCTGGTCGGGAATCACGTTGGTCCGGTCACCCGCGTTGAGCACCGTGAAGTTGATGGTGGTTTTCTTCTCCGCATCGCCGAGCTTGCCCAGTTGCAGGATCTGGTGTGCCGCTTCCATCGCCGCATTGCGACCCAGTTCCGGCGCGACACCGGCATGGGAGGCCTTGCCCTTGACCTCCACCAGCGCCGTGGCACTGCCCTTGCGCCATACCACCAGGCCATCGGCCGGGCGCCCCGGTTCAAGGTTCAGCGTCACGTCGTGGGCCTTGGCGGTTTTCTTGATCAGGTCGGTGGCGGCGTCCGAGCCGGTCTCTTCGCTGGCATCAAGCAGGAAAGTGATCTGCGCGTAGTTCTTGAAGTCGAGATTCTTCAGCACTTTCAGCGCATAAATCCCGGCGACGATGCCGCCCTTGTCATCCATCACCCCCGGCCCATAGGCGCGCCCGTCCTTGATGTGAAAAGGCCGCTCGGCGGCCGAGCCTTCCTTGAACACCGTGTCCATGTGAGCCATCAGCAGGATCTTCGCCTTGCCGGTGCCCTTGAGGGTTGCCAGGACATGCTGAGTGCCATCCGAATTCGGCACCTTTTCGAAGCTGAAGCCGAGCTTCTTCAGCTCATCGATGGCGATCTCACCGACCTGAGTCAACCCCGGCACATAGCCGGAACCGGAATCGATGTTCACCAACCGTTCGAGCAATTTCAGGGCCTCGCCCTTGTACTGTTCAGCTTGAGTCAATACCGGTTGATGAGGCTGCGCGAAGGCAACGGGGGCGAAGGCGCCGAGGGCCAGGCTCAAGCCGAGACTGACGGCCAGACGGGAGCGAAGCGAGGTAATCGTCATGATTTCATCCTTGTTCCGTATCGAGTGAGTGCCTTGGCACCCTACCCGACAATGACGCAAGGCTCTAGCCGTACAACCAACAAGCCCTCGCGGACGAGTCCTCTACCGACAACAGTCGTAGGAACGAGGGAAGCAAAATAAAGAAATGCAGGACGATACGACAAATTCCTCAGAACTTTCCGACGCGCCTTTCAGGTTGCCGCTCGGAATGCGGACGTTTAGCGTAGTTATTAGCGAACGCTCTACAAACTCATTGCCAGGGAGGCATTATGAAAAAATCAAACAAACCACCTAAAACAATAAATCTGCCACCCATAGTTGTTACGCCCGAGCCACCACAACCGTCGCCACTGCCCAGTTCGCCGAAAATCCCCCCTGGGTACACCGCCAAACCGCTCCCTTGGAGCGGAATAGTTGTTGAACAACCTGAAATAAACACACTCTTCAGCAAGAAAAACATCAAGCATCCCGATCAATCGACAACCATCTTCGCCACCATTGCCACTCAACTAAACAGAATAGAAAAAGCCTATAATTCACACGCTCCGTTTTTCAGGTCCGAGCTTGACGAGGAAATTGCCAAAAAACCAGCTCCTGGTAACCAAGTGCACTAAAGCAATACAAACATGAAAAATCTATCGTCGATGAACTTCTTAAGATCAAGAACAGCGAACTGCAAAAAATCACTGCGACAGCGAAGACTTTTTATGGAAGAAGCCCTTTCGATAAAGACTTCAAACAAAACGCCGTTGACTTTGTAAATATTTTTCACACAAGCAGAGAGCCTTCACTAACAACCTACAACAGATGGCTTACCTCCATCACCGCTACGTACACGGCCAGGATGTTTGCCGCAAAAATAAAAATTCTTACGGAAAAATCCAAGCAACTCGCCTCAACCATCGCAACCACAGGAGCTAAGAGAAACAACATATAGCCGTTTGGACCAACCGATACACCAGGAAAGAAATGCCATTATCAATCGATATCAACTGGACAAGGCCAGCCTGGAGAAAAGAGTCCAGGCCGAACAGCGCGGCAGGGAATATGAGGAATTTGGAAATTTCAATTATGGCGCTACCGGCACAGTAGCAGGAATTTCAGAACAGATCCTACTAAGAGCGGCAGGAGCGGCTCAATCCATAGCAGGGACGTCAGAGGAATAGTTTGGAAAGTGGTGGGCAGAATCGCCTTACGGCGATGACGAAGTGGACCAAATCTGGATAAAAGCAGGGATAAGGTATGCTCAAAGCAAGGACATCTAAACGAACCTACCTGATTCTGTCAGCAGTCTGCATTATGCAGGCGATATACATTTACATGAAGTCCCCCGCTACACCGGAACCGTCAGAAATAATTTCAGTAACCCCTGTTGACTCAACAGGCGCTATTTACGAAGTACTTTACAATTCAGGCGGAGCGACCGTCCCTTTCATCTATCGATATTTCCTTATGGAAAAAATTAACGACCCCGTTGAGGCACTTGATAAAATCAAATCATCCCATCCATTTCTTGTAACCAAAAGCCCCAATGCTGTCCGAACAGTTCTGCCAGGAAGAGTAAAACTTACGACCCTGGATACGATCTACAAATACAGAAACACCGCATATTACAAAACAAACGGAGAATTGAAAGGAATCAAACTAGATTTGACCTCAGATATGCCTTGATCCATCACTGTCACTGGTGACCACTCCTCCAATTAAAGAAGCGACATACCCCCGGTACAAGCCGGGGACATCCCTTGCTCTCGCCTCCTCACGTCCCGCTCGACAGCTACCAGAAGCCGCGCCACTCCAGATGACTCACAACAAGAAGCAACGCACCATCAGGAATGCCATGGCTTTCACAACTTCCACCCAAGCAAAAGCAACCCTGCCGTCGCGGTGTGCCCGCCTTTGAGCTTCACTTACTACTGCTATACAGGTAGCCCAAGGCTGGGCAATCGAATTCTGTCGTGACTCATGGAGGTCATACATGCTGGTGTTGTGGGTACTCCTCGCCGTGTTTGTCGCCTGGTGCTGGCTGACCTATCCGGGTATTGGCCAGGTACTGTTCGACTTGAGCATGGCACTGGAAACGCGCCTCTCCCGGTTGCGCAAGATCACGGTGCCGATCAGCGAGATGACGGTATCGACGCTGCAAGGCGGACCTTACGAAGCGTCCGCCAGCATACTGATGCTGCACGGTTACAGTGCCGACAAGAACCTCTGGCTGCGCATGGCCAGGTCCTTTGTCAATGACTACCGGGTGGTGATTCCCGACCTGGCCGGCCATGGCGAAACCGGCTTCAAGGCTGGTGGTGGCTACGACATCCCGACCCAGGCCAGGCGGGTGATCGAACTGCTCGACGCTTGTGGCCTGGACAAGGTCCACGTGATCGGCAACTCCATGGGCGGCTATCTCGCCGCATGGCTGGCGGCCACTTCGCCGGAGCGCGTACTGACCCTGGCGCTGCTCAATCCAGCCGGCGTCACGTCCCCGCAACCCAGCGACATGGATCGCCTGGTGGCCGCCGGCCGAAACCCGTCCCTCATGGGTTCGCGGGATGATTTCCCACCGTTCTACGCCTTGACCATGGCCTCGCCGCCCTGGGTGCCGAAAGTGGTACTGGCGGCGGTGGCCGAGCAGTATGTCCAGCGCCGGGAAGAGTTGGCGGAGATCTACGCGGACTTTACCGCCAGCCCGCCGATGGAACCGCGCCTGGGTGATATCCGTGCGCCGTCGTTGCTTGTCTGGGGTCGGCAAGACCGGATGATCGACGTCAGCTGCGTCCCTGTATGGAGCAAGGGCATCGCGGATTTGCGAGTGGAAATCTGGGACGGCCTCGGCCACTTGCCGCCCATGGAAAAACCAGCAAGGACTGCGGCGTTGTATCGGGATTTTCTCAAGGGACTAGGGCAATGACCTACGATGGTTCAAGGCTCTTGCGACTTGCTCTGGCAGGAGGATTTCTCCCCGACTGCCTGGCCCGCCACGACAGTCATCCAATGCCGGGGCCGGTCGCTGAACGGGAACACGCGCGATGAACATTCTCTATGACGAACACCTCGACGGCACTCTGCCAAAGGTGGACAGACAGGCCCTTCTCCAGGCCTTGCAGACCCAGGTTCCGGACCTGGAAGTCCTGCATCGCCAGGAAGACCTCAAGCCCTACGAATGCGACGGCCTCTCGGCCTATCGCACTACCCCCATGCTGGTGGTGTTGCCGCGGCGAGTCGAACAGGTCCAGGCGCTACTCAAGGTGTGCCATGAGCGTAACGTTCCGGTGGTAGCCCGGGGCGCGGGGACCGGCTTGTCCGGCGGCGCCCTGCCCCTGGCAAGCGGCGTGCTACTGGTCATGGCCCGCTTCAACCAGATTCTGCACATCGACCCCGACGCTCGCACCGCACGCCTGCAACCCGGCGTGCGCAACCTGGCGATCTCCCAGGCGGCGGCGCCTTTCGGGCTGTATTACGCACCGGACCCCTCCTCCCAGATCGCTTGCTCCATCGGCGGCAACGTCGCTGAAAATGCCGGGGGCGTGCATTGCCTGAAGTACGGGCTGACGGTGCACAACCTGTTGAAGCTGGAAATGCTCACCATCGAAGGCGAACACCTGACCCTGGGCAGCGAGGCCCTGGACTCCCCCGGCCTGGACCTGCTGGCACTGTTCACCGGCTCAGAAGGCTTGCTGGGAGTGATCACCGAAGTCACGGTCAAACTGTTGCCACGTCCCCAGGTCGCCAGGGTGCTGCTGGCCAGTTTCGACTCGGTGGACAAGGCCGGCCGGGCGGTGGCCGATATCATCGCCGCCGGCATCATTCCTGGCGGCCTGGAAATGATGGACAACCTGGCGATCCGCGCCGCCGAGGATTTCATCCACGCCGGTTATCCGGTGGATGCCGAAGCCATCCTGCTGTGCGAACTGGACGGGGTCGAGGCCGATGTCCATGACGACTGCGAACGGGTCCGCCAGGTATTGCACCAGGCCGGCGCCACCGAGGTGCGCCAGGCCAGGGACGAGGCTGAGCGCCTGCGGTTCTGGGCCGGACGCAAGAACGCCTTCCCGGCGGTGGGCCGACTGGCGCCGGACTACTACTGCATGGACGGCACCATTCCCCGGCGCGCCCTGCCCGAAGTATTGCAGCGCATCGCCAGCCTCGGCGCCGAACACGGGCTGCGGGTCGCCAACGTGTTTCATGCCGGCGACGGCAACATGCATCCGCTGATCCTGTTCGATGCCAATCAGCCCGGCGAACTGGAGCGCGCCGAAACCCTGGGCGGCAAGATCCTCGAGCTCTGTGTCCAGGTGGGCGGCAGCATCACGGGTGAACATGGCGTGGGACGGGAAAAGATCAACCAGATGTGCACCCAGTTCAACAGCGACGAACTGAACCTGTTCCATGCCGTAAAAGCGGCGTTCGATCCTGCCGGCCTGCTCAATCCCGGCAAGAACATCCCTACCCTGCACCGCTGCGCCGAATTCGGAGCGATGCATATCCATGGCGGGCAACTGCCTTTCCCCGAACTGGAGCGTTTCTGATGAGCGGCGAAGTCGACCGCGACGCCAGCGACCTGTTGCTCGAACAGGTCAACCGTGCCCGGGCCAACACGACGCCGTTGCGCATCCAGGGTTCGAACAGCAAGGCCTTCCTGGGACGGGAGGTGGCCGGCGAGGTGCTGGACACCCGGGTCCATCGGGGCATCGTCCACTACGACCCCACCGAGCTGGTCGTTACCGTCCGCGCCGGCACCCCGCTGCGCGAACTGCTCGCGGCCCTGGACAACGCCGGCCAGCAATTGCCGTGCGAACCACCGGCGTTCGGCGAGCACGCCACCGTGGGTGGCATGGTCGCCACCGGGCTGTCGGGGCCACGCCGCCCTTGGGCCGGATCGGTACGCGACTTCGTCCTGGGGACCCGCCTGATCAGCGGCCACGGCACGTTGCTGCGCTTTGGCGGCGAGGTCATGAAGAACGTTGCCGGTTATGACCTGTCACGCCTGCTGGCAGGCAGCCTGGGTTGCCTTGGGGTGATCATCGAAGTGTCCTTGAAGGTCCTGCCCAAGCCCCGCCACAGCCTGAGCATCCGCCTGGAAATGGGCAGCGCCGAAGCGCTGGAGAACCTCGCCGAATGGGGCCGGCAGCCCTTGCCCATCAGTGCCGCCAGCCATGACGGCGACTGCCTGCACCTGCGCCTGGAAGGTGGCGAAGGCTCGGTCAGCGCGGCTCACCAGCGGTTCGGCGGCGAAGTGATCGACAGCCGGTACTGGTCGGACCTGAATGAACATCGCCTGGTTTTCTTCGATGAAGGACTTCCCCTGTGGCGCCTGTCAGTGCCCAACCACGTCGGCCCGCTGGACCTGCCAGGCCCGCAGCTGCTCGATTGGGCCGGCGCGCAACGCTGGCTGAAAACCGACGCCGATACGGTGCAGGCCCTGGCCCGGGAAGTGGGCGGCCATGCCACCTGCTACAGTCATGGCGCCACCGACACGCCGTTTCAACCGTTGGCCCCGGCGCTGCTGCGCTACCACCGCAGCCTCAAGGCCCAGCTCGATCCCCTGGGTTTGTTCAACCCGGGACGGATGTATCCGCAGTTCTAGGCTCTGTTTGAAAAGCCTTGAGATGACGGTCAGGCAAGGCAAAAAACGGCGAGTAAACGCAGTGTACTGGAGCACATGGGCATTCTGATCGGACTGTGTGCGCGAGGCCGGTTTCAACGCGGTATGGCCGTGTACGGATATATTTCAGACAGAGCCTGGAGGTCCCTTGCGATGCAAACCCGTTTCAGCGACGAAGCCCGACAACTTCCCCGCGCCGAAGAAGCCGAACGGATCCTGCGTAGCTGCGTGCATTGCGGCTTCTGCAACGCCACCTGCCCGACTTATCAATTGCTGGGGGACGAACTGGACGGTCCGCGAGGCCGCATCTACCTGATCAAGCAAGTGCTCGAAGGCCAACCGGCCACCACCAGCACTCAACTGCATCTGGACCGCTGCCTGTCGTGTCGCAACTGCGAGACCACCTGCCCGTCGGGCGTGGATTACCACAACCTGCTGGACATCGGTCGGGCCGTGGTCGATGCCGCGGTACCGCGCCCCGCCGGCCAACGTGCGCTGCGCCTGGGTTTGCGGGGCCTGGCTCCCAGCCCCGAGCGGTTCAAGGCCCTGCTGCGTTTGGGCAGCGTGTTCCGTCCGCTGTTGCCAACGACGTTGAGCGCCAAGCTGCCCCGTACGCACGCGCGCCTCTCCGAGCGCCCGGTGGCGCGCCATACGCGCACCGTGCTGATGCTCGAAGGTTGCGTGCAACCGGGCCTGTCTCCCAACACCAATGCGGCGGCTGCACGCGTGCTGGACCGCCTGGGCATCAGCGTCGTCGCCTGTGAAGAAGCGGGCTGCTGCGGTGCGCTGGACTATCACCTCGACGCTCAGGCCACCGGGCTGGACCGCGCCCGACGCAACATCGATGCCTGGTGGCCGCACCTGGCCAATGGCGCCGAAGCCATCGTCCAGACCGCCAGCGGTTGTGGTGCCTTCATCAAGGACTACGGCCATCTGCTGGCGCACGATCCCGACTATGCCGCCAAGGCGAAACAGGTGAGCGCGCGCGCCCTGGACCTGGTGCAAGTGCTCGGCAGCGAACCCCTGGAACAGATCTGCGCAGCGAAAGACCGTCGCATCGCGGTCCACTGCCCTTGCACCCTGCAGCACGCACAGAAACTCGGCGGCAGCGTCGAGGCCTTGCTGGCACGGCTGGGCTTCAACCTCACCCCGGTTCCCGACGGCCATCTGTGCTGCGGCTCGGCCGGCACCTATTCCCTGACCCAGCCGACCCTGGCGCGACAGCTGCGGGACAACCGCCTCAATGCCCTGGAAAGCGGCCATCCGGAACTGATCGTCACCGCCAACGTCGGTTGCCAGAACCACCTGGACGGCGCCGGGCGTACCCCCGTGCGACACTGGATCGAACTGGTGGATCAGTCCCTCACAGAATGAAGTCGTGAAGATTCTTCGTTTGTCGCCGCTGACGAAGGCTGCGATCTTTCGTTGTACTTGCCCGCCGATTTCCATTGCCCGAACCAGGAATCCCCGCCATGAGCTTCGTCAGTCCCGACCTGATCCGCCAACGCTTCTCCAAGGCGATGTCCGAGATGTACCGTGACGAGGTGCCGTTGTACGGCGCACTGATGAACCTGGTGGAGCACACCAATGCCCAGGTGTTGCTCAACGATCCACAATTGGCCGAGCACCTGGACAGCACTGGCGAACGTCAACGCCTGGACATGGAGCGCCATGGGGCGATCCGCGTCGGCACCGCGACGGAACTGGCCACCCTGGCCCGGCTGTTCGCGGTCATGGGCATGCAACCGGTGGGTTACTACGACCTGACGCCGGCCGGGGTGCCGGTGCACTCCACCGCGTTTCGCGCCGTGCATGAAAGCGCACTGCAGGTCAGTCCGTTCCGGGTATTCACCTCGTTGCTGCGCCTGGAACTGATCGAGAACAGCGAGCTTCGGGCCTTTGCCCAATCGGTGCTGGATAAACGGCAGATTTTCACGCCCCTGGCCCTTCAGCTCATCGACCTTGCCGAGCGCCAGGGTGGCCTGAGCGAACCACAAGCCGAAGACTTCGTCCTGCAGGCCCTGGAGACGTTTCGCTGGCACAGCCACGCCACCGTCACGGCCGAGCAGTACCGTCAACTCAGCGCCCAGCATCGCTTGATCGCTGACGTGGTGGCCTTCAAGGGCCCGCACATCAACCACCTGACGCCACGCACCCTGGACATCGACATCGTCCAGGCCCAGATGCCCGTCCACGGCATCACACCCAAAGCGGTGGTCGAAGGCCCACCTCGCCGCCGGTGTCCGATCCTGTTGCGCCAGACCAGTTTCAAAGCCCTGGACGAACCGGTCGCGTTCACCGACCCGGCCGGCACCCAGGGCAGCCATAGCGCCCGCTTTGGTGAAATCGAACAACGAGGCGCCGCCCTCACGCCCAAGGGGCGCGCGCTCTACGATCAGTTGCTGAACGCAGCCCGGGACGCCCTCGGGGAATTTCCCAACGAGGCCAATGCCCAGCGCTACAACACACTGATGGCCGAGCACTTCCTGCAGTTCCCTGACGACCAGGATGAATTGCGTCGACAGGCACTGGCGTACTTCCGCTATTTCGTCACGCCAAAAGGCCTGGCCGCCAAGGGCACACTGGAGCAATCAACTGAGCTGGAACGTCTGGTGGAACAGGGTTACCTGCGCGCCGAGCCTCTGGTGTACGAGGATTTCCTGCCGGTCAGTGCCGCGGGGATCTTCCAGTCGAACCTCGGCGACGACGCCCAGAGCCATTATGCCGGGCAGTCCAACCGCCAGGCCTTCGAAGAGGCACTGGGACGGGCGACGATCGATGAACTGCGGTTGTATGCCGAGACGCAACAGCGCTCCATCGATCAATGCAGGGAGGCATTGAGCATTCAGGTTTAGGGTTTGTCTGCGCCGGGATGGGCGGGCCCGACAAGAACGGGCGAGAAGTTCGAACGGTGTTCGCCCAGTGCAACGGCCTCGGCATTCCATGCACTGGTAAAGAGCCAGACACTGGGCGAACGAAAGCAATAATAGAGCAACTCCAGGAGGATGTCCGGCCGCCCAGTTAAATAATTATTTAATCTGGATGCCAATTTCTCCAGATATCCCAGTGAGTTATACAAACAGTTATACAAATAAGCCGGGGTAGTACAAATACAACTTATCACTCCCCGGCTGGCAAGTTGCAAGTGTCACTACCGGGACCGATCTACACCGGGCGATGACCTGAAGGGTGCCGTCCGGTTTTCTGTGCATCGGTGTCTTCGGCGCCTGGCTCGCCCTGCTGTTGTTTGCGCTTGGCCGGATCATTGGGACGCAGGGCGTCGTTATCGCGCTCCACTTCGCCGGGCATCGCCGGCTCATCGGGGTTCTGGGTGGTAGGTTTCATGGTATCTCCTGGGATGCTCAGGCTTCGGGGTCGGCGACTTCTTCGGCAACGTTGGCGTCCGGCGAGCGCTGGTGAAGCTGCTCGGCCCGGGTCTTGAGGTCCTGCCATTGCGCCAGATCGACGGCCCCCTGGCCGAACAGATCATTGGCCACCCGCATCAATTCGGCGAAATGCGCATCGGGCGATTGCTGCCAGTAGGCCTTGTCGTCGAACAGCCGCTGCCAATCGGCCACTGACGGAGGTTTGAGGTCATCGCTCATGACGGGCTCCTGATGAGGTGCTTCATAAGCTATGAGGGCTGGCGTCGGCGGGGAGTTCCGGGATTCTCAATAGCCGGTCATTTCCAGGTAACCGGTGCCGCCATGGCTGCCACTCATTTTCACCGGCCCTTCCCAATAAGGAATGCGCAGGTCCATCCAGGCGTCGGGATTCAGGGCGACGGTGGTGATGTCCAGCTGCTTGCCGGGGATCTTGATGGACCAGCGCACCGGCATCGCTCGCCCGGCGACCTTGGCCCTGTCCAGTGGCTCCAGGCTGATTTCCCCGGCATGCAGGGTCTGCGCCTGGCCCCGGGCATCGATCCAGGTGCCCGTGAGGTAGGGCTCGCCATTGCTGTGTCGCATGCGATAGAGCATCACGTGCTCACCGCTGTCCAGGTGCAGGGAAAACCAGTCCCATCCGGTCTGGTTGGCGGTCAGCGGCTGGCTGCTCCATTCGCGATCGAGCCAGGCCGGACCACTGACCTGATAGCGCTGGCCGTCGATATCGAGGTGACCGCTGGCCTGGAAAAAAGGCTGGCTGTAGTAATACGACGCCTGGCCCTGTTCGGATTTCTGGCTGAAACCGGCTTCTCCCTGCAACACCAGCGGCCGGCTTGAAACGAGCCGCAGCTCATAGCTGAAACGCGGGTCGTGAGCCTTCAACTGCATGTCTGCCAAGGGATCGTTTCCCGAGGCCTGGGTAGCGAACCGCCAGTCATCGATCCAGGCATCGAAAGGGCTCGCCTGGACCCCGGCCTGCCCTATCCCGCCCCGGGCGTAGCGTTCGGCGGCGTGGTGGACGGTGGCGGACGTGACGGCGGCGTGGCCGAGCCAGATTGTCTGGTTGCGCCAGCCCTCGGCCTGTGGGGCGGCGCTCAGGGCGCTGCGGAACAGTGTCCATTGCACGCCGAAATCGCGGCCCTGTGCATCCTTGAGATTGGCGGTGACGTACCACCATTCGATGCGAAACCCCTCATGGGCTCCGTGATCCCGGGGAAAACCGAACACCCGCCCCGGCACCACCGGCGTGAACGCAACGGCCTCGCCACCAAGACCGGCAAAGCCCTTGGGTGACGAGGCGTCATCACAGCCGCCCAGCCACAGCGCCAGCAACATCAAGCCAATTCGAAGCTTCATGGGCTGTCTTCCTGGGAAAAGCGCCTCAGCAGATCGGCCGGCTGCGTGCGATACAACGCGTACAGCGGCCAGGCCGACGCCAATAGCGTGGCGAACATCGCCAGGGCCAGCAGTTGCGCCAGTTGCAGTGGAAATACCCGTAGCGGCAGCCGCCAGCCAAAGGCCTGCACGTTGATCACCGCATCCAGGCACCAGGCCAGGGCGATCCCCAGCGGCAAGGCCAGCACCAACGTCAACAGCGCCAACAGCCAGGTCTGCCCCAGGTTGAGCAACATCAGCTGCCGACGCGTCACCCCCAACGCCCACAGCGGCGCCAACTGGCCGAGACGACTCTGGCTCTGGGTCAGCAGGCTGATGAACAGCGCCACCCCGGCCACGGCCAGGGTCAGGCCGTTGAGCGCAGCGGTGGCGGCAAAGGTGCGCTCGAAGACCTGGGTCGACCACCCCTTGAGCCGGGCCTGATCGACGATACGACTGTCATCCAGGGCAAATCGCGCTTGCAGGTCCGTCACCAATGCGGCAATCGCCGACGCTTCAATGTGCAGGTTGAAGCGATACGGCGTCAACGTTGGCCAATGCCTGAGCAAATGCTCGGCATTGACCAGTACATGCCCCTTGGGGTTGCCGTAGTCGGCATAGATGCCAACGATGCGCGCAACCCACGGCCCCTGCGGCGTCGGCACGCTCAGCCGGTCGCCGATACCGAGCCTGAGGCGCCGGGCCAGTTGCTCGCTGAGCATCAGCGTGTCGGCGCCAGCCAGTTGCTCCCACGGGTTATCGCCGGCGGCTTCCAGCAACGGCCAGTGCTGGCGATAGCCGGGATGGTCGACGATGCCGAAGATATCCGTCGGCCATCCCTGCAACGGAATCGACACCTGCCAGTTGGGCAAGATGGCGGTGACCGCCGGTTGCTGCTTCAGCCAGGCCTGCAGCTCGCCGGCCTGGGCCGGGCTCTGCGGGCTGACGTACAACTCAGCGGAGAGCCGTTGTTCGAGCCAGTCATTGAACGTCTGGCGGAAGCCGGAGGTCATGCTGCCGGCCCCGATATTCGCCGCCAGCGCCAGCAGCAGGGCCATCAGCGCCAGGCTCAATGTCGGCAACTGCTGCCGGCAATCGGCGAGAAACCACTGGCCGAGTACGGCGTGGGTGCGGTGACGCAGCAGGTTCAAGGCGCTATTGAGCAACACCGGCAAGGCCAGGGCCGCCCCCAGCAGCAACGTCGTCATCAGGACAAACCCGCTGGCCAGGCTATCGCCCCACATCAGCGCTGAAACCGCGACCAGCGCCGCCAGGGCCGCAATCCAGCCCTGGCGTTTCAGCCAACGTGCGTGGGCCTGATGCCATGCCTGGGGATTGGCCAGGGCCAGCAACGGCAGGCGCGCGGCGCGCAACAGGCTGTCAGCCCCGGCCAGCACTGCGCCGAGCAGGCTCAGGCCCACACCACTGAGCCACCACCACGAGCTGAGGCTCAGGTGCCCGGCCACCTCGGCGCCGTAAAGCCCTCGCAGACTGGCCGCGACATCGGGCAACAGCAAACTGGCCAGCCAATAGCCGCTGAGCACCCCGGCGACTCCGCCGAGCAGGGCCAGCGCCCCCAATTCCAGGGCCAGGCTGCCGATCAGCAAGCGGGCACTGACGCCGCAGGCACGCAGGGTTCGCAGCAGACCACGACGTTGTTCCAGGGCCAGGCCGATGGCCGCGTGGACGATAAACAGTCCCACCACGAAGGACAGGAACCCGAGAGCATCCAGGTTCAGATGAAAACTTTCGGTCAGGCGCGACAGGTTGTTTTCTTCATTGGCGTGCTTCAATTGCAGCCGACCGTTGAAGGCCTCCGGTAGCGCGGCGGAGAAACTGGCGGGCAGCGACAGCCGCGACAACTGGTCCGGCAACCGCAACACCTGTTGGGCGAACCCGATGTCCATCAGCAGGATGCCCGGCGCCATGTCCGGCTGGGTATGCAGGGGGGGCAGCGTCTGCCCCTCGACAGTCCGGGGCCGGTCGCCCTCTCGCAGCCCGAGGGCCTGCAGGGTTGGCGGGGCAATCCAGGTACGACCGGGCTCGGTGAAGAACGCCACCACCTCGCTCATCTCCCGCGCCTGCCCTGCCAATGCGCCACCGGGCGGAAGCGACACCGGGTCGATGCCCATCAATTGCAGGCGCTGGCCCTCGTGCCCTTCCAGGGTCACCCTGGCCTGCAGCACCGGCGAAACCGGCCACCCCTGGCGGCGCAGGTCGATGAACCATTGTTGGGCAAAGGTGCCACCGCCGGGCGCATCAAGGCTGGCCTGGGGTTCGCCGCCGATGAGCTGGCTGGCACGTGCGTAGCTGTCCCGAGCCTGGCTGTTCAGTGCCTGGACACCGGTGAGCAGGCTGGTGGCAAGCCACAGGCCGGTGAGCACGCTGAAGAACTGCACCGGATGCTGGCGCCAGTGGCTGAGCAAGGCCTTGAGGGTCTGGCGCAAAATCATCACTGCGCTCGCATCGGCGCCAGCCGCCCGCGTTGCAGCACCACACGGTGGGCCAGGCGAGCCGCCACCCGCGGACTGTGGGTCACCATCAGCAGGCTGGTGGGACTGTCATCGAGCAGTTCCAGCAACAGTCGCAACACCTCGTCGCTGGTCGCCTCGTCGAGGCTGCCGGTGGGTTCGTCGGCCAGCAACAGGGGGGGCCGAGAAGCCAGCGCCCGCCCCAACGCCACCCGCTGCTGCTGCCCGCCGGAAAGCTGTTCGGGATAGCGCTGCAACAATTCCCCCAGCCCCAGTCGCCGCACCAGGTGCGCGTGCCAGCTCGGGTCATGGCGACCGCACAGGCGCGCCTGGAACGCCAGGTTGTCTTCCACCGACAAGCTGCTGATGAGGTTGAACTGCTGGAACACCAGGCCGATCTCCGTGCGTCGCCAATGGGCGAGCTGGCTTTCGCTCATGCCATCGAGCCGGTATTCGCCGCTGCGAATGCTCCCGCGATCGACCTTGTCCAATCCGGCGACCAGGTGCAGCAAGGTACTTTTGCCACTTCCGGACTCCCCCATCAACGCCATGCTGCTGCCAGGAGCCAGCGTCAGGTCGACACCCTGCAGCACCGGCAAGGGGCCCTGGGGCGTGGCGTAGCTTTTGAAGACATCGCGGACTTCGAGCATGAAGAGGCTCACTGGATAATCGTGAGCGTCAGGATAGCGGACTGAGCGCAAGGTGGACCATCGCACCCACGAACGGCCCTATACCGCGACCACCCCCATGCGAGGCCTGATGCCCGACGCGGTCGCCGTCAATGCCCCGCCGCCATTTCAGTCTGTGCCGGTGGAGGTGTCACGATGCTGTCCAGGTCAATGTGCTTCCAGGCCGGTTTTGCGCCGAGGCGGGCGTTGAAGCGATAGTTGAAGGTGAACGCGTCCTCGGTCGGTTGGTTCAGGGATTTTCCATAAGCCGACTCGACACCGGCCGGATCGTAGCCCATCAACTGCAACAGCGTCGGGAAGATGTTGTAGTGGCTGGAGCGGTCCTTGTTCTGCGCCAGGGCTCCGTGCCAATCGAGGGTCTGCAACTGGCTGCCCTGGATCAGCACCAGCGGCACCAGGCCTTCCTCCTCCACCGGGTCGCCACCACAATGCGTGTTGAGTCCCGGGTTGCCGCGCTCGTGCAAGTCCTGGCCGTGATCGGAGGTGTAGATCAGCACAGCGTTGCTCAGGTCGCCCTGGCGGAACAGGCGCTGGAAGAATTCGCCGACGTTCCACAGCACGGTGTTCTGGTATGCATTGCGGTACAACACCCAGTCATCCTGTCGGCCGTTGAAACCATCGCGGCTTCCGGTATCGGCTACCTCCTGGAAGTGCCCTCGCGGCAGGGCCGGACGGTAGCTCATGAAGTCGTCGGGGTATTTGTCATGGACCGGAAAATGCGCGCCCATCTTGTTGACCACCACCAGTTCGGCGCGGTCGTTGCCCAGCAATGCGATGAGCCTGTCCGCCACCGCCATGTCCCGGTCGCGCACGCGGGTCTGGTCGAATTGGACGAACTCGTCGATGTCCTGTTTTTCCAGCTCGGTCATCAGGTTCTGCAGATTGCCTCCGGTGCGCTGGGCGTCGATGTAGACGGTGCGCAACCCGGCGGCCCTGGCGTACTGCCAGATCGACGGCTGGGTGCTGTTGATGCGCATGTAATCGGCCCGGGTGCCGCCATAGCGCAGCGTGACATTGGTATCGGCGCTGCAGTTGGCGATAGAGGCGGCAAAACCATAATTGAATATGTCCACGCCCGGCACCGGCGCCTTGAGCCCGCTGTGCACCCCGTACGGCGTGTTGATATCGAGGTAGTTGCCGGCAATGCTTTCGTCGATGATCAGCACGAGGTCATGCCCGATCACTGACGTTCGCCGCGCCAGGCGGATCGGCTCCCGTGGACCAACGGTGTTATGCAGGGCCTCATAGGCAAACAGGTTCAGGTACGCCAGCGGGGTGTACATCACCGGCAAACCGCGCGCGCCCTCACCGGCCCGCAGGAACAGCACGGCACTGAGCAACAGCACCCCGAGCATGGGCGCGGCGATGGGCAGATAACCCGGCAACGGCACCCGGCGACGCGGCTTGAGCCCGATTCCCAACAACAGCAACAAACCGGCCGCCATCGCCCTGACGATCACTTCTCGATACTGCCAGGCGGCCTCCTGGATAAAGCCACCGGAATACACCAGCGACACGAACTGTGCGTAGGTGAGGTAGCTATCGGTGACCCGGGTGTAGACCTCGAAGAATACCGCCGAGGCAAACATCGCCAGCGCAAACAGATGCCGGATGAAGGCATGGCGAATGTGGGCGGTCATCCACAGCGCGACCACCAGCGCCACGAACATCGCACCGAAGAGGATCGTCGCCAAACCCAGGCCCAACGTCGCCAGGCGGTCGACGTAATAGTCGTACCCCCGAATCAGATACAGCGCCAGCAGCAGTTCCTTGATGTATCGGCCCATGTCTGTCTCGGCAGAAATCGCGACGTTGAGAAACGGTTCGTTTCTGCACAGTAGCAGCGACTTTCCAATGCGCAAGAAAAGAGACGAACGGCGCAAGCGTCAAAAAAAAGTTAGCCCAAAAATGACACACTTTTGAGACACAAATCGTCAAAACCTATGGATAAATACCGTTCATCGCTTTCTTAAAATCCATTTTCACCCTTTAAAACCGGGACTTTCTCAAGGCAGTCAATAACTTGATATCAAAAGGCCCGAACCTTTCTAGTTTTGCCAACACTGACAACTGTCATTTTGCTGACACGCTTTTCTGAAGCTGCGCTATACCCCCTCTAACAGTTTCATCCGAGTTACATCAACCGATTTACGAGGCGCGCCAAAATGGACGTGAGCGTATTTGGGACGGGGTATGTTGGGTTGATCCAGGCAGCAGCGCTGGCCGATGTAGGCCACCGCGTCCTGTGCATCGATATCGACCCGAACAAGATCCGGCAACTGCAGCAAGCGGTACCGCCAATCAGCGAGCCGGGGCTGTCCGGTCTGCTTGAAGACAACATCAAGACAGGGCGCCTGTCGTTCAGCTCCCAGGCCAGCGACGCGGTCAACCATGGCGAGCTGATCTTCATCGCCGTGGGCACCCCTGCCGATGAAGACGGCTCGGCGGACCTGAGCCATGTGCTGGCGGTCACCCGGCAGATCGCCGATTTCATGGACAGCGACCGCACCCTGATCATCAAGTCCACGGTGCCGGTGGGCACGGCCGACAAAGTCGCCGAATGCGCCCGCCAGGCCCTGGCCCGGCGCGGCCTGAAACGCTTGAACGTGCGCGTGGTGTCCAACCCTGAATTTCTCAAGGAAGGCAGCGCCCTGGCCGATTGCATGCGGCCGGACCGGATCATCATCGGCACGGCCGACCCGCTGGCCCGCGACCAGATGAGCGAACTCTATGCGCCCTTCTGTCGCAACCACGAAAAGCTGATGTTCATGGACAACCGCAGCGCGGAACTGACCAAGTACGCCGCCAACGCCATGCTCGCCACTCGCATCAGTTTCATGAACGAACTGGCCAACCTCACCGAGCGCCTGGGTGCCGACATCGAGGCCGTGCGCAAGGGCATCGGTTCGGACCCGCGCATCGGTTATCACTTCATCTACCCCGGCTGTGGTTTCGGTGGCTCGTGCTTTCCCAAGGACCTGCGCGCCCTGCTGCACACGGCCGAACAGAGCGGCATGCCGCTGCGCCTGTTGCGCAGCGTCACCGATGTCAATGACAGCCAGCGGCATATCCTGTTCGAGAAGCTCGCCGGGCAATTCCCCGACGGCCTGGCGGGCAAATCGATCGCCATCTGGGGCCTGGCCTTCAAGCCCAACACCGACGACATGCGCGAAGCCCCCAGCCGTTACCTGATGGAGGCACTGTGGCGCGAAGGTGCCCGGGTCCAGGCCTACGACCCCGAGGCCATGTCCGAATGCCGGCGTATTTACGGCTACCGCAAGGACCTGAACCTGTGCGCCACCCGTGACGACACCCTGGAGGATGCCGACGCCCTGGTGATCTGCACCGAATGGAAGAACTTCCGCGTGGTGGATTTCGACCTGCTGGCCAGCAAACTGCGGGCCCGCCTCGTCATCGACGGACGCAACCTGTACAACCCCGAGCACCTGGCGGCCGCCGGGCTGCTGTACCGCGGGATCGGACTGCGGCACACGGTACCGGTCCAAGGGCCGCAAGCATGAACATCCTGGTGACCGGCGCGGCCGGCTTCATCGGTGCCCACTGTGTGCTGCGGCTGCTGCGCGACGGCCACCGGGTCTGCGGGCTGGACAATTTCAACGACTACTACGATCCCCAGCTCAAGCATGACCGCGTGGCCTGGGTGCAGGACCAGGCCGGCGAGTTTCCCCTGGTGCGGGCGGACCTGACCGACGCGACGGCCATCGACGCGCTGTTCCAGTCGCGCCGCCCGGACGTGGTGATCCACCTGGCTGCCCAGGCCGGGGTGCGCTATTCCCTGGAGCACCCCCAAGCCTACATCGACAGCAATGTCACGGGCTTTCTCAACATCCTGGAAAACTGCCGGCGCTATCCGGTCAGGCACCTGGTCTACGCCTCCTCCAGCTCGGTATACGGCGCCAACCAGCGCACGCCCTACTCCGTGCAGGATGGCGTCGACCACCCACTGTCGCTGTACGCGGCGAGCAAGAAAGCCAACGAACTGATGGCCCACAGCTACAGCCATCTGTTCGGCATTCCTTGCACGGGCCTGCGCTTCTTCACCGTGTACGGTCCCTGGGGCCGGCCGGACATGTCGCCGATCCAGTTCGCCCGGGCGATCACCGAAGACCGAGTGCTGCAGCTGTTCAACCATGGCGAGCACCAGCGCGACTTCACCTACATCGACGACATCATCGAGAGCATCGCCCGGCTGATCGACCAAGCGCCCCGGGTCACGCCCCTGTGGGATCACGAACAACCGGACCCGGCCACCAGCCGGGCCCCGTGGCGGATCTACAACATCGGCGGCCAGCACCCGATAACCCTGCGCACCTATGTCGCGCTGCTGGAAAAACACCTGGGCCGGACCGCTCGCATCGAACTGCTGCCCCTGCAAGCGGGGGACGTGCTCAACACCTGTGCCGATGCCAGCGACCTGGCACGCGCCACCGGTTTCCAGCCCGCCATCGGGCTGGACGAGGGCCTGGGTCGCTTCACCCGGTGGTTCCTCGATTACTACGCGCTGCCTGTTGCCCACCTGCCCGTTGCGGCCGAACTTCAACGGAGGAGTCTATGACCCGACATGAACAGCACATTCCCATCAATGTCCCCGGCGACAAGCGTGTCGACCCCGAACATCGCCGGCGCCTGGATGCCGCCATCCACCGGCAGGGCCGTGGCTGGCTGACCGGGCGCCATGGCGGGCGACCCTGGACCGTTTCGCGGACCAATCGTGTGGTGGCCTGCCTCGGCGCGCTGGTGCTGCTGGTGCTGCTCAGCCCGTTGCTGCTGGGCCTGGCGGTGCTGGTCAAGGTCTCCAGCCCCGGTCCGGTGCTGTTCGTGCAGAAACGCACCGGCTACCGAGGCCGCGTCTTCGGCATGTACAAGTTCCGCACCATGATCGCCAATGCCGAAGCGCTAAAGGAGTCGCTGCGCCACCTCAACAAACACGGCGCCGATGCCATCGACTTCAAGATCGACAACGACCCGCGCATCACGCCCATCGGCCGGTTCCTGCGCCGCAGCAGCCTCGATGAACTGCCGAACCTGATCAATGTAGTGACCGGCGACATGCGCCTGGTAGGTCCACGACCGACCTCGTTCAACGCCTATCGCTACAAGGACAACCACCTCGCGCGCCTGAGCATCTACCCCGGCCTCACCGGCCTCTGGCAGATCTCCGGGCGCAGCGATATCGACTTCGACCAGCGTGTGGAACTGGACCTCAGCTACATCGCCGAACAGAGCCTGTTGCTGGATTTGAAGATCCTGATGATTACCCCTTTCAAAGTGTTCAGCGGCCACGGAGCGAGTTAAATGGACGGTTCAACGAATATCCTGACCATCGCAAGCCCGAGCGAGACCAACCTGACCTCGACCGTGCTCGACCCTTCCTTGCGGATTCTGCTTCTGACAGCCGCCAACACCGGCACCGGAACCACCACCAGTGCCATGGCACTGGCCGCCCAACTGGCGCAGATGAGCAGCGGCCGCGTATTGCTGGTGGATGCCAGCCAGTCGCCGCACAGCCTCAGCCAGCAACTGTTGCTGCACAAGGAGCGTGGCTTCAGCGACATGCTGTTCAACAGCCTTGCCCCGCCCCTGCTGCAGGATTGCGTGGTGCAGGCCTCCGGCATGCCTTTCGACGTGCTGCCCAACGGCCGCCTGGGGCACAACGCCGAACGCCTGAGCCCCGAGCGACTGCGTCCATTGTTCAGGCAGCTGGCGGCGCAATACCGCTTTGTGGTGGTGGACGCCGACGCGGTGTACTCGGCCTCCGACACCCTGGTCATGAGCACCCAGGCAGACGGCGTGGTGCTGGTGGTACGCGGTGAAGACACCCGTTGGGAAGTGGCCCAGGCCGCGCGCCAACGCCTGGCCCAGGCCGGCGCGAAGGTGGTGGGCAGCGTGTTCAACCGCCGCAAGTACTACATGCCCAAGTGGCTCTACAACAACCTGTAAGCCTGCAGAAGGATGACGAGATGAACGCCAGACTGCTTGTCCTGCTGTTGCTGCCGCTTGCCGGTTGCTCCAGCCATAACGAAAACATGACCATGCCGGTGCAGATCCTCACGGCCGCACCGGCCAACGCCCAGGCCACCGACATGCCCAAGGTGGAGAAGACCCTGCGGCCCCAGGACGTGCTGGATGTGATTTTCCACATCAGCACCACCGGCCCCCAGTCCTATCGGGTGCAACCCGGCGACCAGGTCGCGCTGAACTTCACTGCTGCCAGCCAGCTCAACGGCACGCAACAGGTGATGCCCGACGGCACCATCGAGCTGCCGGGGGCCAACACCTCGGTGAAGATCGCCGGCCAGACCACCGACGAAGCCCGCCTGACGGTGCAGCGTGCCTATGATCAGAAAATGCTGTTCCAGCCCAACCGCAACCAGTTGACGGTGCTGGTGACCAGCCCACTGAGCAGCGAGACGAACCTCAGGAACACCCTGACGCACCCGGGCACCGGCATGAGCCGGGAAATCACCGTGGGCAGCGACGGGTATGCGAGCTTCCCGGAAATCGGCTCCATCCCGTTGCAAGGCATGACCGTCAACCAGCTGGAAGCCTTCCTCAACGAGCGCTACGCCAAGCTGCCCGGGCGCATGACCGTCGATGTGCTGCTCAAGTCCACCGCCGGCAACGAAATCTATGTGCTGGGTGAAGTCGCGCAGCCCGGCTCCTATCCGATCCGCCGGCCGATCTCGGTACTCGAGGCGCTGACCCTGGCCCGTGGCACGAACGTCAAGGCCCGGCTCGACTCGGTGGTGATCATGCGCCGTAACGGCAACCAGGTCGAAGCCCGGCACTACGACGTGGAAAAAGCCTTGAGCGGCGACGCGGCGCAGATCGCCTACCTGCAGCCGGAAGACATGCTCTTCGTGCCCAAGACCAAGCTTGCCAGTGCCGGCGAGCTGGCCCGGCAACTGGCCGATGTGGTGCTGTTCCAGGGCGTGGGGTTCAGCTTCGGCTACCGCGTCGACAACAAAGGCAGCGACAACTGAATCTCAGGTGACCGATCATGAACCCCAAGGAAAACTATCTGCACGAGTTCTTCAGGATCTTCTTCGCCAACAAGCAGTGGGTGAAGCGCGTCTTCCTGATCTTCGCCGTGATCGCCCTGGTGCTGCCGTTGATGCTCAAGCAGAGCTTCGACATCACCGCCCAGGTGATCGTCCAGTCGAAAAAGCTCTCCCAGGGCGACGCCACCACGTCGCTGAACCAGGAAAACGCCACCTTCATTCCACCGTCCCTGGCGGACATGGAAACCGAAAGCAATATCCTGCGTTCTCCGGCGCTGATCCGGCAGACCATCGCCACCTTGCGCGAACAGGGCGAGTACACCCCCAGCCCCGGCATCCTCAACAAGTGGGTGAGCGACCCGCTCAAGCGCTATATCACCACGCCGCTGCGTGAATACGTGATCAACCCGTTGCGCGATGGCCTGGGACTGGAAGTCGACCCGGTGCGCGATACCGTGCTCGACACCCTGACCGACGAGGCCATCGAAAACCTGAAGATCGAGACCCTGCCCGGCTCCAACGTGATCTCCATCGTCTACAGCTTCGGCGATCCGGCCCAGGGCACGCGCTTCGTGGCGCAGCTGCTGCAGAACTACCTCACCGGGCGCCAGGAACTGCAATCGATCGAACTGCCGCAAACCTTCTACGAACAGAAGAAGACCCAGTACCAGCAGCGGCTCGACGGCCTGGAAGGCCATCGACTGGCGCTGCTGGAAGGCGTCGGCTCGTCCGATCCCAAGGAAGAAATCACCTTCCGCCTGAATGCCATCAACACCGAAGAACAGGCCTTGAACCTGTACCGCGACCGCCTGCTGCAAAGCCAGCGCTGGCTCGACTACCTCAAGGCCAGCCTGGCCTCGGCGAACAGTTCGCGCTTCAGCGACTACACCTTCCCGTTCACGTTCACCACCACGGTGGACAACATCGCGTTCGAGGACCGGGAGATCAAGCAACTGGGCGAGCAACTGACCAGTCAGGTCAGCCGCTACATGAATGACCTGGCGATCTTCCAGCCCGGCAGCGAACCGATGCTGCTGGCCCGCGAACAGATCGTCCGGACCCGCCAGCAGTTCCTCAAGGTGGTGAACAACCGGATCCAGGAACGCACCACCGACCTGGCGGTGGTCGGTTCGGTGATCGATCAGAAGGTCGCACGCATCGGCGCCTTCAAGGAGCGTATCCACCAACTGCAGGAGGCCCAAAGCAAACTGCGGCAGATGGACACCGAGATCAATGCCCTGCATGCGGCGTTCTCCACCTATGCCCAGCGGTTCGCCGAAGCCAGCACCGCCCGCTCGCTGGACAACGACCTGTCCAACGCCCGGGTGCTGAGCCCGCCCTTCGAACCGACGGCCGCGGCCTTTCCCAAGCCAATGCTGATCATCGTCTTCGGCCTGTTCAGCGGCCTGCTGCTGGCCATCGCCCTGGTCTACGTGCGTGAGTTCTTCGACCATCGCTTCAAGCATCCAGCACAGATCAGCCAGCAACTTGAGGTACCGGTGCTGCTGGTGATCAACGAGCAATCTGCGGAGCCGGTCAACCCGCATCGCAACTGGAGCCTGCCCAGCCTTGTCCATTGGGTGCGCAATTGAACGCGCCGTTCGGCCCGTCCCACCGCAGCAGCCCCCTGCCGATCATTCATTTGCTCGACAGCGGCGGCTTCTACGGGGCCGAGCGGATGCTGCTCGATCATTGCCTGGCCACGCCGGGACAGCACCAGGTGCTGTTCCTGGCGGCGCCGCCGACCTTGATCACGCGCTTCCGCCAGGCTGGGGTCGATTGCCACCACTGTGGGTCGTGGGCCGAGCTGTTGCGGCACCTGCGCCAGCGGCGCCACGAACGACCGCTGCTCAATACCCACAACTTCAAAGGGCTGCTGTTCGGCTGGGCGGCCGCCACGCTGCTGCGCCTGCCGCTGGTGATCACGCAGCATGGCTTCACGCCGCGCAGCCCCAAGCAGCGCTTCTATACCTGGTTGAGCTTGCAGCTGTGCCGTACGGCCTCGGTCAAGCGCGTGGTCTGCGTGGCCGAAAGCATCGCCGCGCTGCACCGCCAGGCCAGCGTGCGGGCGGAAAAACTCGACGTGATCCCCAACGGCCTGCCGGCCACCACCACGCTTTTGCCCCACCGAGACGACGGGCAGCGCTGGCGAGTGGGCTACGTCGGCCGCTTGAGCAGTGAGAAAGGCCCGGACCTGTTCCTCGACGCCATGATCCCGCTGTGCCAGCGCCATGGGTCGTTGCACGCCGTGATGCTCGGCGACGGCCCGGAACGCCAGGCCCTGCTCAAGCGCATCACCGATGCCGGATTGCCTACGCGCATCGAGCTGCCGGGGTACCAGACCGACATGAATGCCTGGTGGAGCCGCCTCGATGCCCTGGTGATCAGTTCGCGCACCGAAGGTACGCCGATGATCCTGCTCGAAGCCATGCAGGCCGGCGTGCCGGTGGTGGCGTTCGGCGTCGGTGGCATCCCCGACGTGTTGCAGGACCGCCACAACGGCCTGCTCGCCACGCCGGCCGACAGCGCCGCACTGGCCAGGCAGATCGAAACCCTGTTCAGCGAACCGCGCCTGGCGCAGATCCTGGCCGACAACGCGCGCCGCACCCAACGGGACCGCTACGACCTGCGCACGCTGGCCGAACGCTGGTCGCAGCTCTATATCCGCACGGCAAGGGAGGCTCGCCCATGATTGTCCCGCTCTCGCTCGTCAGCCTGCTGGGCCTGGTGTGCCTGGCATTGCTGGCCAGCCCCTACCCGTTCCTGGCGCCGGGCGCTGTGCTGGGCCTGGTGGGGGTCGCCATGCTGTACCGCAAGCCCGCCTGGGGCTTGCTGGGCATTGCCGCGCTGGTGCCCTTCGAAGGCCTGTTCAAGGAAAACTCCCTTTCCGGCAGCAAGTTCCTTGGGGTGGCGCTGATCCTGATCCTGATGTTGCAGCTGGCCCTGCACCAGATCCCCGGGACCCGCCTGCGCAGCAACATCTGGCGCCCTCTGGTGGGCTTCATGATGCTCTATGGCCTGAGCCTGTTGCTGTCGCAGAACATGGACCTGTCCCTGACCCATTTTCGCGAGTTGAGGGTGGGCCTGATTCTCTTCGTGATCACCTTGCTGATCGGTCGCGAACTGAACCTCGACCTGTTCTGCCGGCTGGTGACCCTGAGCGTGACCACCACCTGCGTGCTGGCGATGTTTTCCGCCCGGTACCAGGAGCAGGGCCGCGCCTCCGGGCTGCTGGAAGACCCCAACTCCTTCGCCCTGCTGATTGCCTTTACCATCCCCCTGGCGTTGCTGCTGGTGGTGCGCGGCCCGAACCTGCTGCATCGACTGTTCTGGGGCGGCTGCTTCATCCTGTTGCTGGGCGGCATGACCAAGACCGAGTCACGCTCCGGACTGGTTGTGTTGATGCTCAGCCTGATGATCGGCCTGTATCACTATCGCGCCCAACTGCCGCGCATCCGCCCGCGGCACCTGGGATTCGCCATGCTCGGGCTGGCCCTTCTGATTCCCGTGGCGATTGCCGTGATGCCGGACGGCTATGTAGCGCGCATCCAGTCCCTGAGCATCCTGAGCAATGGCGCCCGTGCCCACCAGGACGAATCCCTGGGCCGGCGTGCCTCGTACATCGTCGTCGGCAGTCGGATGATCCAGGACAATCCCGTGCTGGGCACCGGTCCCGGGACCTTCCCCCTGCACTACGCCCCCACCGGCTACGCCAAGGCGTTTTCGGCCAACCGCAAGCTCAGCGACCTGTACCGCCGGGCTCACAACACCTATCTGGAGATCTTCAGCGAAATCGGTATTCCCGGCGGGCTGATGTTCGTCGGCATGCTCGGCCTGGGCCTGTACAACCTGCTGCGCGCCCGCCAGCTCTGGTTGCGTCGCCGGGATTGGGCGCAGGCGGACCTGCTGACCCACCTGGGCATGAGCTTCCTGTCGCTGGCACTGTTCCTGATGTTCCTCAGCGCGCCGAACCACAAGCTGCTGTGGATCATGCTCGCCCTCACCAGTGTGCTGCGCCATGACGCCGAGCAGACCGCCCCCCAGGAGGTTCGCGCATGAGCCTGGTGAGCATCGTGATCCCGATGTACAACGAGGCGCGGCACATCGGCCGCACCTTGCTGGCGGCGCAGCAAGCCGCTCGCCAGGCACAGCTGGAATGCGAGCTGATCGTGGTGGACAACGGTTCCGACGACCACGGGCCACGCATCGCCAACGAACTGGGGGCGCGTGTGCTGATCGTGCCCGGCGTCCATATCGGCGCCCTGCGCAACCGGGGGGCCGCGCTCGCGAGCGGCCAGTGGCTGGCGTTCGTCGACGCCGACATCGAGATGCCGGCCGACTGGCTCACGTTGATGCTGGAACTGGAAGGCCAAGGCGATGTGCTCGGCCTGGACCTGGACACCCCGCGCCAGGCCCCCTGGTTCGCCGAAGCCTGGCAACGGCGTAGCCAGCGTGCCGATTCCCGCCCCCTGCACCGGGTGCAATGGCTGCCCAGCGCCAATCTGCTGATGCGTCGCTCGTGGTTCGATCGGGTGGGTGGTTTCGATGAAACCCTGCGCACCGGCGAGGACAAGGATTTCTCCCTGCGCCTGCGCCAGGCCGGCGCGCGACTGTTGCTGGTCAACGATAGCCTGGCCCTGCATTGGGGCTATGAAGGCAGTTGGCGCGAATGGATGAGCAAGGAACTGTGGCGCCAGGGCAGTCATCTGCAACTGCTGCGCAGCCATGGCCCGAGCCTGCGCCTGCTGCGTTTCCCCGCGCTGTCCATCGGCGCCTGGGGGCTGGACTTCCTGGCCCTGGTGGCGCTGCTGCAGGGCCAACCGCGCCTGGCGCTGCTGATCCTGCTGGCGATGTCATTGCCGGCCCTGATCCTCAGCCTGCGCCAGAGCCGACGCGACCCGCGACTGACCCTGCAATTGTGGGCCCTGCATGGTGTGCGCCTGCACCTGACCGGCGCCGCCTTGCTGCTCAACCTGTGTCATTGGACTGTCAGGAGACCTGCCCGTGGCTGAATTCATTTACTGGGCCTGCCTGTTGCTGCCGGTGTACGCCTACCTCGGTTATCCCCTGATGTTGAGCCTGCTGTCGCCCTTGTTTCCTGTCCGGCGCTACGGCAAGGCCCTGCCGATGGACATCAGCATCGTCATCGCCGCCCATAACGAGGCGCGGCATATCGAAGATAAACTGCGCACCTTGCTGGCCCAGGATTACAACGCCCGTTCGCTGCAGATCATTCTCGCCAGCGACGGCTCCAGCGATGACACGGTGGCCTGCGCGCGCAAGGTGGTCGACCCGCGCATCAGCGTGCTCGACCTGCCACGTCTGGGCAAGGCCGCCGCCCTCAATACCGGAGTGGCCCACAGCCGTGGCGAGATCCTGGTGTTCACCGACGCGGACAATCAATGGGCCCACGACACCCTCGGCCATTTACTGGCGCCCCTGGGCGATCCGGAAGTCGGCGCCTGCGCCGGACATATGGAGATCCCCGTGCCGGGCAAGGGCCTGAGCCTGGGCGACAGCCTGTATCGGCACTACGAGGGCTGGCTGCGCCGGGCAGAGAGCCGCACCGACTGCATGGTGTCGGCCGACGGAGCCCTGCTGGCCCTGCGTCGCGAGTTGTTCCAGCCGATCCCGGCGCAGGTCAACGATGACTTCTTTCTCAGCACCTGCGCCCCGGCGGCCGGCAAGTCCATCGTCTACGTGCCCCAGGCCCGGGTGATCGACCAGGGTGTGGACGAGGCCGACAAGCAGTTTCGCCGGCGCCTGCGGGTCACCGTCGGCGGCCTGCTGAGCCTGGCCCATCGCCGGGCGTTGCTCAACCCGCTGCGTCACGGGCTCTACGCCGTCGGCCTGATCAGCCACAAACTGATCCGCCGCCTGGCGCCGGTATTGCTGTTGCCGCTCTTGCTCAGCAACGCCTGGCTGTGGGACGACCACCCGTTCTATCGCCTGACCCTGGCCGGGCAACTGTTCGGCTATGCCATGGCGCTGGTCGGCCTGTTGGACCGCCGTCATCGCTTGCCCCGGCCGTTTCGCCTGGCCGCTTTCGTGCTGGTGACGATGACGGGCATGAGCTTGGGCCTGTGGCAGTTCCTGCGCGGCCAGCGCTACAGCCAATGGAATCCCGAGCAGAACCGCTGAGGAGCATGGCCGATGTCGATCAAACAAGTCTTCAAGCGCACCGGCGGCTGGCTGTACCTGAATACGTCCCTGGGACGTGGCCCGTTGCGCGGCGCCGGCATCATCCTGATGCTGCACCGTGTGCTGAGCAACGACCGCGCCGCCGAGCTGCCTCATCGCAACGAACTGTGCGTGGGACCGGAAGCCTTCGAGCACCTGCTGATCTGGCTGCAGCGCTACTTCGAATGCGTGCCGCTGATGACCCTGCTGCTGGCCGACCCCGCCAGCGTCCCGGACCGCCCGCGAGTGGCCCTGACCTTCGACGACGGCTGGCGTGACAACGCCATGAACGCCTTTCCCCTGCTGCGCCAGTACCAGGTGCCGGCGAGCATTTTCCTGTCCACCGACTTCATCGGCAGCCGCCAGCACTTCTGGTGGGAAAGCATTGGCGAAACCCTGTGGGGCAGCCATGGCCAGTTGGCGCGGCATGTGTTGATCGAACAATTGCAACAGGCTGGCCGACCGTTGCCGGTGATGCTCGATGACCTGGACGATGAGCGTCGCAGCCTGTCGCTGCTGCATTACCTGCAAAGCCTCAAGACCCTCGACCCGCAGGTGTTGAGCGATCTCAACCAGGCCTGTCCCAGTGGCGCCCAGCCCCAGGCGCTGGACTGGACCCAGGTGCGCATGCTCGAAGACTCCGGCCTGGTCCGCTTCGGCCCCCACGGTGCCAGCCATGCGATCCTGACTGCGCTGGACGACCAGCGTCTGCATGAGGAGCTCAGCCGCAGCCGCATCGCGCTGGAAAATGGCTGCGCACAACCGCTGCCAGTGTATTGCTACCCCAACGGCGATCACGACGAACGCGTGCGCCGGCAGGTAGCGGCCCATGGCTTTGCGTTCGCCCTGGGCACCGAGACCGGGCTGTATCGCAGCGACGGCGATCCTCTGAACCTGCCGCGTTTCGGTGTCAGCCAGCGCAACGCCCAACACCCCGAATTGCTGGCCTGGCGCATCCGCCGCGGAGCACGCCCATGAGCCGCGCCCATTACCTCAAGCACCTAGTCCTGAGCATGGGCACGCGCCTGGCGATGATCGGCCTGCGCCTGCTGCGCAACGTATTGCTGGCCCGGATCCTGGGGCCCAGCGAACGCGGGTTGTTCGCCCTGCTCAGCACCCTGCCGGACCTGATCAGCGCCGTCACCAGCGGCGGCCTGAACAGTGCCGTGGGCTATCAGGCGGCCCAGCAACGCTCCATGGGGCTGCTGCTCAGCCAGGTGCTGATCTTCGGCTGCCTGATGGCCGGGCTGCTGACGTTGCTGGTGGTGGCATTGGCACGGGAGTTCGGCAGCGAACTGGACATCACTACGCAGCTGGGGCTGCTGGCCTGGCTGCTGTTGCTGGCCGTGCCCCTGACGGTGCTCAAGAGCGGCCTGCTGACCCTGCACAATGCCTCCGGCGGCGTGGGGGCCTTCAATGCCTTGCGGCTGATCGAATCCCTGGCGCCGTTGCTGCTGTTCCTGGCGCTGTTCTGGCTGTGGAAGGATGCCGCCCTGGAGGCGGCGCTGATCAGCTGGCTCGCGGGCCTGAGCCTGGTGGTGCTGGCCGGTTGGATGTGGCTGCGACGCGATCACGACCTGTCGTTGCGCTGGGATCGCAGCGGCCAGGGCGAGCTGCTGCGCTACGGCGCCCGCAGTCACCCGGACCTGCTGTTCCAGCAGATAATCCTACGCTCGGACTTCCTGTTTATCGGTGCCCTGCTGGGCAGTACGGCCCTGGGTCACTACGCCATGGCCAGCGCCGCCGCCGAACTGTTGCTGATCGTGCCGGAAGCGGTCACTACGCCGTTGATGAAACGCCTGTTGCAACAGGACAGGGACATGCAACGCCTGACCCCCCTGGCCCTGCGCCTGACCGCCACGGTCATGCTCGGTGCGTGCCTGGGCATGGCGCTGATCGGCCAGTGGCTGATCGTCACACTGTTCGGCATCGCCTACCAGCCTGCCTACCCGGCCTTGCTGGCGTTGCTGCCGGGGCTGTTCGGGTTGTGCTACGCCAGCATCCTGCGCCTGGACCTGCTGGGCAAGGACCGCCCCGGCCTGGTGTCGTGGCTGATGGGCGCCGGCGCGCTGTTGAACCTGGCGTTGAACCTGCTGCTGATTCCACGCTATGGCATTGTCGGCGCGGCCGCCGCCTCCTCCATCGCGTATCTGGGTGTGACCCTGGCCCTGCTGACGATGTATTGCCGTCTCAGCGGCGTGCCGTGGTGGCAGACGCTGATCATCCTGCCCAGTGACCTGTTGCCGATGCGGCAGATGCTGCTGGGGAAATCGGCATGAAGGTGATCGTCAGTCCAGCCGCCATCGCGAGCTGGCTCGCGAAGGGACCGGTCCGGCTCTGCTGGAGAATGGCTCTGGCTCCATGCCTCTGGAGCCTGGCTCTTCTGGCCCAGGGCGCATCCATGCAATGGACCGGTATCCGCGACGGCAGCCTGTACCTGCAGACCGACCGGCCGGACCAGCTGGTCGTGCGCTGGGTACCGGCCTGGCAGGCCGACGCCAATACCGAACACCTGTTCCTGCTGGATGGCCAGGGTCGCCTGGTGGGTGAACGCCAGGTGGAGCCGGCCCAGACCCGTGGCGAGCAAACGTGGCCACTGCCGCCCGCCGACGCCAGTTACCGCCTGGAGATTCCCGGCTACAGTTTCCGTCGCTACAGCGTCGAGCACGATGCGCGCACCCGGGCGTTGTTCGCGCCGGCCAAGGTGCATTTCAGCGCCGAAACCCACGATGGCGATGAGCTGTATTTCAAGGTCGCGCCCGGCGAGCGGGCCGTACTGGCGGGCAAGTACCACAATGGCGTGCGCAGCCTGCAGGCCCGACGCGTCACCGACGGCAAGCAGCTTGAGCTCAACCTCAAGCCGCACCCCGCCTATTGGCAGTTCGACCAGCTGGCGCTGCCCGTTGCCGACGTCGAGCAGATCTGGCGCCTGCGCCTGGAGGGCAATGGCAAGGTGGCATTCTGGCTGGACGGCAGCGCCAACCTGTTCGCCCAGAACCCGGTGCACCTGCAGCCGCTGCGCCAGGATCCGGGGCTGACCCACCTGATGCTGTACCACGAGACGCTCGGCCCAACCCCGAGGCTGGGCGTGTATTTGCCCTATGTGTTGCCGCCGCCGTCCAGCTACCCCCTGCTCGATGCGATCAAACCCCGAGCGGCTTCCTTCTACAGCCTGGTCGATGTCATGGCGGCCAGGGCGAGTCATGAAGACGCATTCCGGCGCCTGTATCAGGATCGCTTCGGCATCGACCGGGACATCACCTTGTTGGCCGGGAGCCAACGTCGGGCCGACCTGCAGGCCGACCGGACCAGCCACAGCGGCTTGCAAGCCTGGCTCACCGCGACCCGCGCCCTGGGCGGCAAAGGCATCCATTACGTCAGCTTTGCCGATGAGCCGAACCTGAACTACCCGGACTTCACCAGCTTCCAGCAGGTTTTCCAGAGCATGGCGGCTCAGGTCCGCGCCGATCCTGCCAACGCACGCGCCGGGGTTCGTATCGCCATACCGGCCAGCTCACGTTTCACCAACGGTCCGTTGGCCGAGAACGCTGCCGACAAGCGTGGCATCGACTGGGCGCGACGCTTGCTGGATAAGCACGGCGACCAGGTAGATGCCCTGGCCTGGCACGAATGGATGATCCGCGACCTGCTGGCAACTCGGGCCTATCGCGACAGCGTTCGTCAGGCCGCCCGCCTGGTGGGATTGGATAGCCAGGGGCGCCCGCGCAAAGCCTTGTTGCTGGACCAGACCAACATGTCCAGCGGCTCGAGCCTTAGCCCCTATGAGCAGCAAACCCATTACGCCGCCCTGTGGTGGACCTCCGTGGTGGTCAACGCCTCGGCCGACGGCTGGCTGGACATGCTCAACTGGTTCATGCTCGCCGACGAACCCGAGTACCCCAAGGGCATGGTCCGGGTGCTGGACAGCCAGCGCTTCGAACTCAAGCCGGTGGGGCTGGCCCAGCAGTTCATCCAACAGCATTGGCTCAGCCAGGTGCTACGCCTGGATAACGACGCCTTCGAAGTCGACGTGCTGGCCATGGCCACCGACGCGAGGCGCAGCCTGCTGGGCGTGAACAAAAGCACGCGCCCACAACAGGTCAGCCTGGACGGCGGGCCCTGTCCCCAGGCGAAAGCCGAACTGATGTATTTCGGCCACGACAACCAAAGCCGTAGCGCCCCGTTCAACTGCGAGGCCGGGCAGACCCGTTTTCTCCTGCCAGCAGAAACGGTGTTTGCCCTGGGCTGGACCGCCCTCTCTTTCCCCCAACCCGCCACCCGTCAGGAGGCACCATGAGCGTTCTGCAAGCATTACGTGATGGCATTCGGAAAAAAGGCCTGCGCGCCGTCCTCAAACAACTGTTCAGGCGCTACGTGTTTTTCCACACCCGACTGGTGTGGCTGGAGCACGATGTGCGAACCCCACTGCCCCCGCATCACCTCAAGCCCTACCCGCCAATGCGCCTGGAATTCATCACGACCAGCAATGCCGATGCTTTTGCCCGGCACTTCGGCGACCGCGTCGAGACCATGCGCGAGCTGGCAACCGAAGGCTATACGGGCTTGATGTACCTGGATGCTCAGGGCGACACCGTGGGTTTCGCCTGGGGCAGTACGCGAGACTATTTCGACCGCCATTTCTATCGCTGCAACTTCCCGATCAAGTCTGGCGAATACTTTCAGTTCGGTGGCGAGATGATCCGCGCCTACTGGGGCTCCAGTATGTCGGCGGACATGCAGCTGGAGATGTGGAAGGTCATGGCAGGCAAAGGTTGCCAGACGATGGTCGATGTCTGCGACTTGCAAAATATCCCGGCGATCAAGATGCACCTGCGCATGGGCTTCCAGGAACGCGGCAAGATCACCCACGTGTATCGCCTGTTCGGTCGCTGGCGGTTTTTCCGCGACACGTTCTACCGCGGCTCGGCACTGGATGCCTTTCGCAAACCGGCCCAGCCGCTTGCGTCGACAGCGCCGGCCTGATGTCCATGACGCTTCAACCTCCCCTCGCGAGCATGCTCGCGAGGGGGTTTATCCCCAACCCGCCCCACGCCAGGAGGCACCATGAACGTTCTGCAAAAACTGCGTGATCGCATTCGCAAAAAAGGTCTGCGCGCCGTTCTGAATCAGCTGTGCAGACACTACGTGTATTTTCACGAACAGTTGGTGTGGATGGAACGCGATCTGGTCAGTCCGATACGGCCCAATAACCTCAGGCCCTATGCGCCGCTGCGCCGGGAGAACATTACCACCGGCAATGCCGATGCCTTCGCCACGTACTTTGGCGACCGCGTCGAGACCATGCGCGAACTGGCTGCCGAAGGCCATACCGGGCTCATGTACCTGGACGACAAGGACGACGTCGTCGCTTTCATCTGGGGCAGTACACGGGACTATTTCGACCGCCATTTCTTTCGCTGCTGGTTCCCGGTCAGACCGGGCGAGTTCTTCGAGTTCGGCGGTGAGCTGTACCGCGCTTACTGGGGGACCCTGCTATCGGTGGATATCCAGCTGGATCTGTGGAAAGCCATGGCCGAGCAGGGTTGCAACAAAGTGGTCGATGTCTTCGAACTGAGCAACGTTCCAGCCGCCAAGCTGCATCTGCGCATGGACTATCAGGAGCGCGGCCAGATCACTCACATGTATTGCTTGTTCGGCCGCTGGCGGTTTTTCCGTGACACGTTCTACACCGGCTCGCTCCTCGACTCTTTTCGCAAGCCGGCCAAGCCGGTTGCATCCACTGCGGCGGCCTGACTTCCATGGCGATCCGGTTCCAATGGTGTAGCTCCCTGGGCGCAGAGGATTTTCCCGCGACAGCTTATGAACAGCTGCGAACCCGGGTGGCCGACGCGACACCGTTCAATACCCTGGCCTGGCTGCAAGCGGCAGAGTTCGCCTTGTCGCCCGAGCAGCAATTACATGTGCTGCTGGGCTGGCAGGATCAGACCTTGTGCCTTTGCCTGCCCCTGATATCAGGACTTGAGCGTATCGGCGGGTTGCGCTTCCGGGTACTGCGCCACCTGGGTTATCCATTGGCCGACCGCATCGCGCTGCTGGTGCGCCTGGATGCCGAAGGCATGGCACAGGCGTTGACGCAGATTCGCCAGCACCTGCCCCACGCACTGCTGCAATTCAATGAGCTGACCGAACCGGTCGGGGAAGAAAGCGTGCTCAGTGCCTGGATGGCCATGAGCTCCACGGGCGAGCGGCGCCTGAGTTGCCGGGTGCCGGTGCACCTGATCAGCGACAGCGATCATCAGGAAATTTCCGGTGATCCACGCTACAAGTTGCGCCGGGCGCGCAAGCGAATCGCCGCCTGCGGTGCCCAGATCCGCCGAGTGACCCCGGATGCTATCAGCATGGGACAGGTGCTGCGGGCACTTGCCGATGTCGAGGCCGCCAGCTGGAAAGGCGAGGAAGGTGTCGGCATCTTCGCTGACGCCATGCGTCGGCAATGGATGAACCACGCCTTTACCGCCCTCGCCGCCCAGGGCCTGGTACGGGTAGTGATGCTGGAGCTGGATGGCGAGTGCATCAGCTATCGCCTCGGTCTGTTGGATCAAGGTCGACTGTACGACTACAACCTGGCGTTCCTGCCGCAGCATTCGGACTTGGGCAGTGGCCGGGTATTGCTTGAGGAATGGATCCGCTGGGGACTGGAGGAAAACTGGCGGTGGATCGATGCGTCACGGGTCAGTCTCGATAACTCCAGTCATCAATTGCACGAACGCATGACCGGACAACTGGAGCATTGGCGTTGGAGTTTTTATTCCTGGCAACCCGATGGCCTGGTCCTCGGGCTTGCCTTGCGTCTCTGGAAAAGTCTTAAACCCTGGCTTCGTAAAAAAGCACCACAAAAAACCAAAGCGACAGATTCACCTTCTATCCCCAAGGAAAAGGAGATTCCCCATGCCGCGCCAAGTGATCATCAACGCTGACGACTTCGGACTGTGCGTCAGTGAAAACATGATAATCGTTCGAGCCTTCGAAGCAGGTCTCATCAGTTCCGCCACCATAATGGCCAATATGCCGGGCTTCAAACAGGCGTGTGTCCTGTCCCGACGGCCGCGCCTCAAAGGACGCGTCGGCCTGCATTTCAATCTCAGCCATGGGTGGCCGTTGAGCCAGGCCATAAAATCGCGTCGGGCATTTTGCGATGCGCACGGCCAGTTCGATTTCAGCCTGTCGCGCTATTGCCTGCGCCTGGGCTCGAAAGACCTGGCGGCAATCGAGGGCGAACTTCAGGCGCAATGGCAGCACTGCCTGGATCACGGTTTGCGTCCAAGCCACCTGGACTCTCATCAGCATGTACACAACATCTGGCCCATCGGCGAACTGGTTGCGCGCTTCGCTGCGCAGCAAGGTGTGCCCATTCGCCTGGCACGCAACGTTGGGGCGAACCTGAATGTAGCCAAGCGTATCTTCAAGACCCTGCTCAACCGCCGCCTGCGTCGTCTATGCGGCGCGACGGCTGACTACGTCTGCACGTCGGCCGACTTGCAACACACCGCGGCACCGCAATACGGTTTGTTGGAAGTGATCACTCATCCGACGCAGCTGAAAGGGGACTTCGGCGATAGCTACCTGCCTCCTGGTTGCTCATTGAGCAAGATACTGCATCAGCGCCTGGCGGGGGTGCCCAAGGTGGGGTATGGCAAAACTGAACGAATGCTCGAACCCGTCCAGCTTGAGGATGCGTAATGACACCTCTGGTATGAAAGCCTTTATCTTGTGAGATCGAGCTACGCCCGTCTCACAAGATTCTCAGGCATCGCGCCCTTGCCGTTGAGATACCCGGTGCACACGTTCCGAACCCTGAGGCGGTGTCGTTCATAAGCTGATTGAAAAAATTGACGACCCGGTTATCGGTTGAGCTTTTTCTCCACGTCCGTGGCTTTGTCCCGCAATTTCTCGGCATCCTGCTCGTGGCTCTTGATAGACTTGGGGGTGATCGTCTTATCCACCTTGTCGGTGGTCGGATCGGGGTGGCGAATATCGCGCTCCACCACATCCACCGGCTCGCCGGTAGCGTCCTTCGCTGGCGCAGCGTTGCCGGCCTGGGCCTGCCCCTTGGAATGCTCGCTCGTCATGGCATCGTTCCTCGATATGGGTGAGTATTGAGTTTCGAGTAGGGCGAAACGGCGAGAGTTCGATCGGGTTGCCTCCTGAGACAGGCTGGCGCGGCAGATTCCCTCACCATGGGCAAACCGTCCGAAATCCCTGCGGGCCCTTCCAGGAATCTGCTAAAAGGCAACTTTCCGTTCCGAGTAGCGAATCGCGCCGATGCCTCCATCCTTACTCTCTCGCCTCAGGCAACGCTGGCTGGCCTGGTTTTTCATGGCCGCGATGGTGGTCGGGCTACCGGTGGGCTGTGGGGTGTTGCAGCACAAGGAGCGCGAACTGGTGTTCCGCATCGAACCGGGCACGGCGAGCTGGTTCAGCGGCCTGCCCAGCGGTGTCCAGGAATTCGATCTCAAGCCCAGGAACTTCAAGGCCGGGGAAAATATCCACGGCTGGTGGTGGCCGGCCGAGCGCCGGGACGCACCGGCGATCCTGTACCTGCACGGCGTGCGCTGGAACCTGACCGGGCAGCTGTTGCGCATCCAGCAATTGCGGGCGCTGGGCTATTCGGTTCTGGCGATCGACTACCGTGGCTTCGGCAAAAGCCAGGGGGACCTGCCCTCCGAAGCCAGCGTCTACGAAGATGCAAGAATCGCCTGGGAGCGTCTCGAGGTGTTGCAACCCGACCCGGCCCTGCGGCTGATCTACGGCCATTCCCTGGGTGGCGCCGTCGCGGTGGATCTTGCCGCGGAACTGGGTCAGGAGGCGGCAAGACATGGCAAACCGGTGCCCGCTCGAGGCCTGGTGATCGAATCGACCTTCACGTCCCTGGGGGATGTCGCCACCGCCATGGCGAACACCTCCCTGCCGGTGCGCTGGCTGCTGTCGCAGAAATTCGACTCCATCGACAAGATCGGCGAGATCAATATGCCGCTGCTGGTGGTCCACGGCGCTGCCGACCGCTACGTGCCGCCACGCTTCAGCGAACAATTGTTCAACGCCGCCCGCGAACCCAAGCGTCTGCTGTTGGTACCGGGCGCCACGCATAACAACAGCATGAGCCTGGCGGGCCGGACGTACCGGCAGGCGCTGGATGCGTTGCTCAAAAGCGCACCGTCGCCCGTGGCCGGAAACGCCCAGGCCAGCCCGGCCAAAGCGGGTTGATCCACGACCACTTGGGGTGTCTGTGGCGTTGCATCCAACCTGTGGCACACAAACAGAAACGGCACCTTTCGGTGCCGTTCGTTCATGGGCGATGCCGTTTTACTTGCGTGCCGCCTCCCAGGATTTCAGCAGTTCGGTGTAACTCACCGTTTCGCCTTTAGGCTTCTCGTTCGCCAGTTTCGGCTTCGGTGCGCCCGGCTGGTCGAACCAGTATTGCGCGTCGCGCTCGGGGTTCATTTTCGGTGCGCAGGTGGCCTGGGCCTTGGAGCGTTCCAGGCGCGTCATGATCGCGTCCTGGTCCTTGGCCAGGCCGTCGAGGGCCTGTTGCGGGGTTTTCTCGCCGCTGGCCGCTTCGGCGATATGGCTCCACCACAACTGTGCCAGGCGTGGGTAGTCCGGTACGTTGGTCCCGGTAGGCGACCATTGCACGCGGGCCGGGCTGCGGTAGAACTCCACCAGGCCACCGAGTTTCGGCGCCAGGTCGGTCATCGCCTGGGAGTTGATGTCCGATTCGCGAATAGGCGTCAGGCCAACGATGGTCTTCTTCAGCGACACCGTCTTGGACGTCACGAACTGCGCATAGAGCCAGGCGGCCAGGCGCTGTTTCTCAGGCGTGGACTTCATGAAGGTCCAGGAACCCACGTCCTGATACCCCAGCTTCATGCCTTCTTCCCAATACGGACCGCGTGGCGACGGCGCCATGCGCCATTTCGGCGTGCCATCGGCATTCACCACCGGCAGGCCCGGCTTGGTCATGTCGGCGGTAAAGGCGGTGTACCAGAAGATCTGCTGGGCGATGTTGCCCTGGGAGGGCACCGGGCCGGATTCGGAGAAGGTCATGCCCGCCGCTTCCGGTGGTGCGTACTTCTTCATCCAGTCCACATACTTGGTGGTGGCGAACACGGCCGCCGGCCCGTTGGTATCGCCGCCGCGGGTCACGCTGGAGCCCACCGGATGGCAGTTCTCGACGCGAATGCCCCACTCGTCCACCGGCAAGCCGTTGGGCAGTCCCTTGTCGCCGCCGCCGGCCATGGAGAACCAGGCATCGGTGAAGCGCCAGCCCAGGGACGGGTCTTTCTTGCCGTAGTCCATGTGGCCGTAGACGCGCTTGCCGTCGATCTCCTTGACGTCCTCGGAGAAGAACTTGGCGATGTCCTCATAGGCCGACCAGTTCACCGGTACGCCCAGCTCATAGCCGTACTTTTCCTTGAACTTGGCCTTCAGGTCCGGACGCTCGAACCAGTCGGCGCGGAACCAGTACAGGTTGGCGAACTGCTGGTCGGGCAGTTGATAGAGCTTGCCGTCCGGCGCGGTGGTGAAGGAGATGCCGATGAAGTCCTTGAGGTCCAGGGTCGGCGAGGTGAAGTTCTTGCCTTCGTTGGCCATCAGGTCGGTGATCGACTCGGTCTTGCCGTAGCGGAAGTGCGTACCGATCAGGTCGGAGTCGTTGACCCAGCCGTCGTAGATGTTCTTGTCGGACTGCATCTGGGTCTGCAGCTTCTCCACCACGTCGCCTTCCTGCAGCAGGTCGTGGGTCAGCTGGATGCCCGTGATTTCGGAGAACGCCTTGGCCAGCACCTTGGATTCATATTCGTGGGTGGCGATGGTTTCCGACACCACGTTGATTTTCATGCCGCGAAACGGCTCGGACGCCTTGATGAACCACTTGAGCTCTTCAAGTTGCTGCTCGGCTGTCAGGGTTGACGGCTTGAATTCACTGCCGATCCATTTTTTCGCGGCGTCTTCATAGGCGTCGGCCCAGGCCGCAGCGCTCAGCCCGCTGAGTGCCAGCATGGCTGCCAATGAAACGCTATGTCGCAGCTTATTGTTTTTATCGAACATAGAGACCTCCTGTTTGGGTTTAAGAGCCTGATCGTCGAACCTTCGACGTGGCCTGTACGGTTAATCTGACTGCACGAATTAGCCACACAGGCCACTTAGCCCCACCGCATCACTGCCAACAGCCACACCAAAGACAACGCGAACGCTATCCAGATGCTCCAGTCGGTCGCGCCGATCACCAGCAGGTGCAGGTAGGCGCTACCGAGAAGACCGATAAACAACCGATCGCCACGGGTGGTGGCAATCGGCAGGAAACCTCGCCGAGGAATACTCGGCGAACGCATTTCCCACGTGGTCATGCCCGCCAGCAACAGGGCAATGACGCCAAAGAAGGCCGCCGTAGGGACGGTCCAGTTCATCCATTCCATCATCGACTCCTCAGACCCGGCCCAGGGCAAAGCCCTTGGCCACGTGGTTGCGAACGAACCAGATCACCAGCATGCCCGGCAGGATAGTCAATACCCCCGCCGCCGCCAGCACGCCCCAGTCGATGCCGGAGGCCGACACGGTGCGGGTCATCACCGCCGCGATCGGCTTGGCATTCACCGAGGTGAGCGTGCGGGCCAGCAACAGTTCGACCCAGGAAAACATGAAGCAGAAAAACGCCGTGACGCCGATGCCGGAGCCGATCAACGGGATGAAGATCTTGGCGAAGAACTTGGGGAAACTGTAGCCGTCAATGTAGGCGGTCTCGTCGATTTCTTTCGGCACCCCGGACATGAAGCCTTCGAGGATCCACACCGCCAGCGGCACGTTGAACAGGCAATGGGCCAGGGCCACGGCGATATGGGTGTCGAACAGTCCGATGGACGAGTACAACTGGAAGAACGGCAACAGGAACACCGCCGGTGGTGCCATGCGGTTGGTGAGCAGCCAGAAGAACAGGTGCTTGTCCCCCAGGAAGCGGTAGCGGGAAAACGCATAGGCCGCCGGCAGGGCCACGCACAGGGAAATCACCGTGTTGAGGCTGACGTAGTACAGCGAGTTCAGGTAACCGGTGTACCAGCTCGGGTCGGTGAAGATCACCTTGTAGTTGTGGAAGGTGAAATCCTGGGGCCACAGGGTCAGGCTGCCGAGGATCTCGGTATTGCTCTTGAACGACATGTTCAGCAGCCAGTAGATGGGCACCAGCAGGAACAGGATGTAGATCAGCAACGGAATCAGCTTTCTCTTGCTCATCGCACGGGCCTCAACGGTTGGCGTCGGAATGAGTCATGGCGGTATAGAACAGCCATGACACCAACAGGATGATCAGGAAGTACACCAGGGAGAACGCCGCCGCCGGGCCGAGGTCGAACTGGCCGATGGCCATTTGCGTCAGGGTCTGGCTGAGGAACGTGGTGGCGTTGCCCGGCCCGCCGCCGGTAAGCACGAACGGTTCGGTGTAGATCATGAAGCTGTCCATGAAGCGCAGCATCACCGCGATCAGCAGCACGCTCTTCATCTTCGGCAACTGGATGTGCCGGAACACCGCCCAATTGGACGCCCGGTCGATCCGCGCGGCCTGGTAATACACGTCCGGAATCGCCCGCAGCCCCGAATAGCACAGCAGCGCCACCAGGGACGTCCAATGCCAGACATCCATCACCAGCACCGTGACCCAGGCATCCATGGTGTTGGCCGCGTAGTTATAGTTGATCCCCAGATTGTTCAGGACGGACCCCAGCAGGCCGATGTCGGCGCGGCCGAAGATCTGCCAGATGGTGCCCACCACGTTCCACGGGATCAGCAGCGGAATCGCCAGGATGATCAGCACCAGGGACGACCACTTGCCCTTGGTCGGCATGGTCAACGCGATGGCGATGCCCAGGGGAATCTCGATCAGCAGCACGCAGGCCGAGTAGATGAACTGGCGCAACAGCGAGTCGTGCAGGCGCGGGTCCATCAGCACCTGCCTGTACCAGTCGGCACCGACGAAGTAGCGGCTGGACTGGTCGAAAATGTCCTGCACCGAGTAGTTGACCACGGTCATCATCGGGATCACGGCACTGAAAGCCACCAGCAGGAACACCGGCAATACCAGCCACCAGGCCTTGTTGTTCTGCACCTTGTTCATCGCTGCACCTCGCTCAACGGTTCCAGCAGGTATTCATCGGCGTAGACCATCAGCCATTGCGCCGGGAAACTGATATAGGCCGTACCCTCCGGCACAGGCTTGTCTTCGGCCAGGCGTACCTTCAGCGGCGCGCCGTCGAGGTTGAGGGTCATGATCTTGTAGGTGCCAAGGTCTTCGACGTGTACCACCTCGGCCCGCATCGCATCGTCGTAGGGGCCGTCCCAGACATGGACGAACTCCGGCCGGATACCGACTTTCAGGCGCTTGCCCTGCGCTTCGGCGACCCGACGCTGCAAGGTGTCGGAAAGGGGCAGATGGGTGGATGCGAAACCGACGCCACCCGGTTGGGCGGTCACCTCGATCAGGTTCATGCCCGGGCTGCCGATGAAGTAGCCGACGAAGGTATGGCCGGGGCGCTCGAACAACTCCCGGGGCGTGCCGAACTGCACGATCTGGCCGCCGTACATCACCGCGATCTTGTCGGCGAAGGTGGACGCCTCCAACTGATCGTGGGTGACGTAGACCATGGTGATGTTGAACTGCTCATGGATCTGCTTGAGCTTGCGCCGCAGTTTCCATTTCAGGTGCGGGTCGATCACCGTCAGCGGCTCGTCGAACAGGATCGCCGACACGTCGTCGCGCACCAGCCCACGGCCCATGGAGACTTTCTGCTTCTCGTCGGCGGTGAGGTTGCGGGCCTTTTTGTCCAGCAGGTTCTGCAGGTCCAGGACCTCGGCGATCTCTTGCACCTTGGTGTGGATCTTCGCCTCGGCCATACCCTGGTTACGCAGGGGGAACGCCAGGTTGTCGAACACCGTCATGGTGTCGTACACCACCGGGAACTGGAACACCTGGGCGATGTTGCGCCGCTCCGGGCTCAGCTCGTTGACCACCTTGCTGTCGAACAGCACCTGGCCCTCGGACGGGCTGAGCAACCCGGAAATGATGTTGAGCAAGGTGGACTTGCCGCACCCTGACGGGCCGAGCAGCGCATAGGCACCGCCCTGCTCCCAGATGTGGTTCATCTCGCGGATCGCGTAGTCCTCTGGGCCCGCCGGTGTGCTGGTGTAGCTGTGGGCGAGGTTCTGCAAACGTATTTCAGCCATCAGGCAACCCTCGCGATACGCTGGCCGGGAGCCTGGACCAACTTGCCCGAGGCATCGAAGACAAACAGTTTGTGGGTCGGAATGTAGATGCGGATCGGCGCGTCCACGTCGTACTCATGCACGCCCGGCAAGTGCAGCACCAGGAGGAAATGCTCGTTGCGAACATGCAGGAACGTTTCCGAGCCGCTGATCTCCGCCACCTCGACGGTCACCGCCAACTCCAGGTCATCGTCGTTGCTCGGCACCAGGGAGATATGGCTGGGGCGCACGCCAAACCGGAACTCACCCTCGCCCACCGGACGCAGGTCGACGTTCAGCGGAAAGTGCACGAAATTGGCGAAGCTCACTTCATTGCCGGCGATACGACCAGGCATGAGGTTGATGGGCGGCTCGGAAAACAATTCGGCGGCCAGGACAGTCTGCGGCTGGTGATAGACCGACGACGACTTGCCGCTCTGGATCACCCGGCCCTCGTGCAGGATCGTGGTGGTGCCACCCAGGGCCAGGGCCTCGTTGGGCTCGGTGGTGGCATAGACAGCAATGGTGTGGCGGGCCTGGAACAGTTCGCGCATCTCCTGGCGCAGTTCCTCGCGCAGCTTGTAGTCCAGGTTCACCAGCGGTTCGTCGAACAGGATCAGTTCGGCGTCCTTGACCAGGGCCCGTGCCATGGCCGTGCGCTGCTGCTGGCCCCCGGACAACTCCAGCGGATGGCGTTTGAGGAATTTTTCGATGCGCAGCATCCGGGCGGTTTCCAGCACCTTGTCCTGGATCATCTCGTCGGCCACACCGGCCTGGCGCAGGGGCGAGGCGATGTTTTCGAATACCGTCATGGTCGGGTAGTTGATGAACTGCTGATAGACCATCGACACATTGCGCAACCGCACCGGGCGGTGGGTCACGTCGACGCCGTTCATCAGGATGCGCCCGCTGTCGGGCTTGTCCAGGCCGGCCATCAGCCGCATCAGGCTGGTCTTGCCGGACAGGGTGCGCCCCAGCAGGACGTTAAAGGATCCGGGTTCGAAATTCAGGTTGGCATCGTCGATCCAGGTCTGGCCTTCGACGGTGCGACAGATGTGCTCAAGCGTTAATGACATGGCTCGGCCTTTTTATTTTTGGAGTCAAGCGACCGAAGCTTGAAAGCGAAAGCCGTGCCAGGAATCACAACACGTTGATGTAGTGGGTTTTTCTCAAAAATCGTGGGAAAAATACGTTCGTTGATGAACAGAAATGAACAACCAGAACTGAACAACTGAACAATTCGCCGGTTGACAATGAACAATTTTGAACAACACTGAATGAACGCTTTCGGTTGGCCTGACTTCGATCCCTGTGGGCGCCCGCTCCCACAAGGGGCTGTGTATTACGTGCTATTCAGGCCTGCCCCCGCACAAGGAGTCTGTGCGAGACTTACCACAACAATAATAAACAGCTCCTGCGAGAGTGCCCCATGGCCGCACCTGCCCCAGTCTTGTCCCATGACGCCATCATCCAGGCCTCCTGGTCCCGTTGCCGTGCCTTCGGCCTCGACCATCAGAGCGTGCCCTCCTTCGACCCGCTGCCCGCCGAGGGCGTCGCCCAGTTGCTGGAGAGCCAGCATTCCCTGGTGCAGACCACTCACCAGGAAGTCCTGCCGTACTACGAGAACATCCTGAGCAACTCCAATTGCCTGATCATGCTGGCGGACAACCAGGGCCAGGTGCTGACGTCCTGGGGTACCCAGCGTTTCATCGAGCCGAAACTGGCCCATGGTTTCAGCGCCGGAGCGAGCTGGATGGAACGCTGCACCGGCACCAACGCCATCGGCACGGCGCTGGCCTGTGAACAGGCGGTGCACATCGAACACGATGAACACTTTCTCAAGGCCAACCGTTTCATGACCGGTTCCGCCGCGCCGATCTTCGATGCCGAGCGCAAGGTCATCGCGGTGCTGGATGTCTCCAGCGACAGCTACCTGCCGCCCTCCCATACCCTGGGCATGGTCAAGATGATGAGCCAGACCGTGGAGAACCGGCTGATCCTCAACCTGTTTCGCGGTGAACATTTCCAGCTGACGTTCAACACCGGGTTGAACAACCTCGACAGCCAGTGGGCCGGCCTGCTGATTTTCGATGAGACCGGCCAGGTGCTTTCCGCCAACCGCCGGGCCGACAACCTGCTGGGGCTGAGCCTGTCCCGGGTCAGCATCGAAAGCCTGTTCAAGGTGTCGCTGCTGGACCTGCTGAACCAACCCGACGGCCTGCCGTTTTCCTTGCAGGCGGCCGGGCGCAATCGTTTCCAGTGCATGCTCAAGCGTCCGAGCCAGTTGTCGATCAAGCCGCGCGTGTTTGCCGAGCCGACACCTGCGCCGGCGCCCGCCGGCAACGCCATCAGCCTCAACACCCTGCATTTTGGTGACAGTCGCGTGGAAAAAGCCGTGCGCCAGGCCGAGCGCCTGCTGGAAAAAGACATTCCGCTGCTGATCCACGGCGAAACGGGCGTGGGCAAGGAAGTCTTCGTCAAAGCCCTGCACCAGGCCAGCTCCCGTTGCAAGCAACCGTTCATCGCGGTCAACTGCGCGGCGATCCCCGCCGAGCTGGTGGAATCGGAGCTGTTCGGCTACGAAAAAGGCGCCTTCACCGGCGCCAACCAGAAGGGCAGCATCGGCCTGATCCGCAAGGCCGACCGCGGCACGCTGTTCCTCGACGAAATCGGCGACATGCCGCTCCCAACCCAGGCCCGGCTGCTGCGGGTGTTGCAGGAACGCTGCGTGCAACCGGTGGGCAGCGCCGAGCTGTTCCCGGTGGACATCCGCATCATTTCCGCCACCAACCGCTCCCTGCGCGAACAGGTGCAACTGGGCCGGTTCCGCGAAGACCTCTACTACCGCATCGGCGGCCTGACCCTGGAGCTGCCGCCCCTGCGGGAGCGCAGCGACAAGCAGGCCCTGTTCAAGCGGCTCTGGGAACATCATCGCGAACCGACCCAGTGGGCCGGCCTGAGCCGCGAGGTGCTGGAACTCTTCGAGCGCCATCCGTGGCCGGGCAACCTGCGACAGGTCAGCAGCGTATTGCAGGTGGCCCTCGCCATGGCCGAGGAACAGCCGATCCGACCCGAACATCTGCCGGACGACTTTTTTGTCGACCTGGAAATGGAACCCGTGGAACAGCCGGAGCCCCTGGCGGTGGACCTGAACGATGCCGAGGACCTGAACCGTCAGTTGCAGGCGGTGGGCGGGAACATTTCACACCTGGCGCGACGGCTGGGCGTCAGCCGCAACACCCTGTACAAACGCCTGCGACAACTTGAAGGCTGATACGAAGGCAGCCTCCGAAGAGGCTGCCATGTCGCTGAGGCAAAGGGTCAGTCGAACGCGCCGCTGAGCACTTCATAGATGATGCCGCTGGCGATCGCCACCAGGATCAGATCAGTGCCCACCTGCTGCCACTCATATCCGTCATAGTGCGGCAGATGCCCCAGCAGCCGGCCATCGAGCTTCTTGGCGATACCCGGCGGCAGCGGCTTGCCCCGGGCCAGGTTCTTCTGGATGCCGGGTGGCAACGCCGGGCCGGGGCTCCAATAATCGCGATAACCGCCAATCACCCCCAGGATGCCGCTACGGTCGATGCTCGGGCCGTTGTGCCAATCGCCGCCACCTCCCTGGTTTCCCTTGCCGCCCTGATTGCCCTTGTGACCGGGATTTCCTTGACCGCCCTTGTTGCCCTGCCCGCCTTTGCCTCCCTGCCCTTGACCGGGACCTTGATCGAATTGAGCGTTTCCCTTGCCGTTGCCCGGGTCCGCGACAACAATGCCAGGGCCCGCCGCCAGGGCGAAACAGGTAACTGCAGCAATCAACGAACGCGATTTGAACATGGCCGTTCTCTCAAGAAGGGGGTTTGCCTGTAAAGATATAGAGACTAACGGTGATATTAGTTCCATATCACACTGTGCGTCGCTTGCCTGGACCGGATAACCGCTGTCACAGTCACCAAGGAGCTTCATGCGCAAGGATTACCTGGCCTTTTTCGTCTCATTGTTTCTTTCCCGGCTGGCCGACCAGATCCTCCTGTTCATCGTCCCGCTGATGGTGTTCCAGACCACCGGCAGTGCGTCCTGGGCGGGCCTGGCCTTCTTCGCCGAAGCCTTGCCGCGTTACTTGTCGTTCCCGATCTGCGGCGCGCTGTGCGATAGATTCTCGCCGATTCGTATCCTGCACATCAGCCAGGTCTATCGCGCCGTGGCGTGCATCGTCGGCGTGGGACTCTACGGGCTCTTTGGCGGGATCTACTGGATCGTCGCGCTGTCCGCCTTGTGCGGCGTGCTGACCACCCAGGGCATCATGGCCCGCGAAGTGGTGATGCCCTACATTTTCAAGCAGTACACCTATGCCAAGACCCTGTCCTATTCGCAGATCGCCGACCAGGCCGGGCTGGTACTGGGCCCGCTGGTGGCAGCGCTGATGCTCGAGGCATGGGCGTGGCATTGGGTAGTGCTGGCGATTGCCGGCCTGTTCCTGCTGGCGGACCTGGCGATGCTGTCCTGGCAGCGGAGCAGCCCGGTCACGCTGCAAATCTTCGAACAACGCTACGACGCCTGGCTGAGCCCGCTGCGCATTGCTTTGGGCCACATCGGCAAATTCACCCAGCTGAAAAAACTCATCTGCCTGGCAGCCGGGGTCAATCTAGTCATCGGTGTCACCCTCGCCACTTCCGCCGCCATGGCGATCGGTCAATACGACGCCACGAAGGATGACTATGCCGGACTGCAAGCCGCCGGAGCCGTGACCACCATTCTCATCCTGTTCTTCCTGGCCCGCGCCACCTTGCCCCTGAAATTGCTGGGAGTCCTGTCCTACAGCCTGATCGCCGCAGGCGCGTTCATCACCGCGCTCAGCCCATCCGCGTGGGGCTATGTGGTTGGTTTCCTGCTGATCGTCGGTTTCGACAAGATGTTCAACGTGTACATGCGCAGTGTCCGCCAGAAAATCATTCCGCCCCAGGACTTCGGCAAGACCGTCGGCGTCATCACCCTGCTCAACAATCTGTCGCAACCCCTGGCGGGCCTGCTGGTCGCGTTGCTGGCCGCGCCACTCGGCACCCGCCAGGTGATCCTGCTGCTGGCCCTCGCCACCAGCCTGACAGGCCTGGCGGTACTGGTGTTGTTCAGCCACAGGGAAGGCAGCCCGCAGGGCTACGGGGTCGATACGGACGGCTGACGTCTTCAAATATTCATCTGTGACCGGTATGAATTTGTGCGTGCGTACCATTCGTCGTGAATGGAACCGCATGCACCGTCAGCCGCCACGTCTGGCTCAAGGCTTGCACCGACCTGGCATGGCAGCCTCAGGACGACGTAACCCTGACGCGGCGGCCTTTTAATTACCGCTTGGTCAGTCATCGGAGATGTACCGTGTCAACTCTCAACGAAATCGCAGCGAACCACGCGAGAATGGCAAAGGCAAAGGAAGAAGAGTCGATACGGCTGAGTGGGCTTCAGGGACAAATCGTGGGCGGCTTTGAAATGCCGGCCATCGAAGTGAAACAGGACATGCCACTGCACTTCATGGCCGCGGTGCAGGAACATGGCTTCGCGGAGGGAATTGGCTGCGTGGCCTGATTGCCGAGGCTGGCTATTGAGGAAGCCATCGCCCGCTTTTGCGCGGGCGACTGGGCAGTGGTTCGGTCTCGTCCGGCCTGGATTCATTCCCTCGAACAACAATCAAGTGCAATGCGCCCTCTGTATCAGGCGCCGTCCCTGTGCAGACACCTCAGATGAATGACGAGCCCGACGGTCCCGGGGTGTAATCGTCGAAAAGGCATGACATTCTCGCTTACCGGCAACAATCGAAAGCGGACGAGGGAAAGGTCGTGAGCACACTTGAAAAGGCTATATCGATTGCCGCTCTGGCCCATGAAGGGCAGACCGACAAAGGCGGCGCGCCTTACATCCTGCATCCTTTGAACGTCATGCGGCGCCTGGCCCATGAGGACGAACGGATCGTCGCGGTATTGCACGATGTGATCGAAGACACCCGGGTGAGCATCGCCGATCTGCGCAAGGATGGCTTCAGCGAAACGATCCTCGCCGCCATCGAGTCTCTCACCAGGCACGAAGGCGAGCCTTACCAAATCTTCATCGAACGGGCTGCCCGCAATCCCCTGGCTCGTCGAGTGAAACTGGCCGATCTTGCGGAAAACAGCGATTTGTCACGGATCGACAGGCCCGGACCGAAAGACCTGGAGCGGGTAGAGAAATATCGCAAGGCCGTGGAGTATCTGACGGCTTTAACGAGCGTCTAGAGAAAAACCGGAGCCTTCCAGCACGGGCGAAGAAAGCCCCGGCTGATATGCCAGGGCTTCCCCACCCGAGAGCGGGATTATTTCTGCTTCACGGCATCAGGCCAATGTGAACGTACCGAAGCCACTGCCAAAGAATTCACCGCTGATATTCGCTGAATACTGTTGCGGATGAACCAAGACGAGTAAAGACGGTACGGGGTAGGAACAGTGTATCGGCGAAGAGGCTGAGCGGCAGGTCGAACGAGTCCAGAACATTTTCAGCCAGGCTCTGCGAAAAGTATGAGGCGTCGCCAAGCATGAGCCGCTTGAGCATGGGAGGTGAGAATCGGTCAGTAAGACGTTACGATCACTCGGGCCAGTTGCCGATCTGACATCAGAGGCAAGCTGTGGGTCGCTCGATAGTAACGGGAGGCCTGCTCAAAATGCGCCCCTCTGATCTCGCCATCTGATCCGATGAATACAATCGCATCACTCTTGGCGGACTTGAATATGGCCGGCCCATCTACGGTGAAGGCCGTCGTTGCGCCAACGATCATAGTCGGCACCAGCGTCGTAGCGGTCAATGCTCTCTCGACCGGATTTTCGACATACCACGCTCGCGCCTCAGCGCTGAGCAATGCCCAAATGGCAATTGCCAGCATTCTTAATGGAACCATCTCTTCTGTTCTTCCCAGCATGCAAAAGGCCGTCACGGTAACAAAGCGAGATACGGTTGGAAACAAAAGCTCGGCCCGAAGGACTGCAACCCGCGCGGCAGGGAGACGCCCTTGCGCCGTATCCCAGACAATGCCTTTAGCACGTCCATGACTTGCTAACGGTCCCCCAAGGACCTGAGATGAATATTGAGGACGCGCGCACCGCTCCTTCATCGAAGCAAGACATTTTCGACCGTCTGCCACCCCATTGGAGGGACCGCCTCAAACATTACGAAGCATGCCAGATCACCAGATCAGCACGCCCCCGGTGGAATACCGTCCTTGTTGAAATCCTTCAGACGCTCACGTTCCTGCTCTGTGGAATGCGCAGGGGTGTCGTTCTTGGGCGGGTCTTTTTGCTTTTCATCGGCCATTGCAGTGTCCTCTGGGGTGGATAAGGGTTTTGGCCATGCAAGGCGTTGGCAGTTCGATTTTTCGAGGCCCTCGAAAAGAAACCCCCAGGAGCAATGCCCCCAACAGGACCCAGGATGACTTTGCGCTACGCCGCCATAGCAACAGGCCGGCGATTGCCAGCAGCAAGCAGGTGGAGCCGACTAATGAGCGCGATATCGGCCATTCTGGCTTGGCTCCAGCCCTCGCCGACCAGCCAGCAGGCAATTTTTGAATGTACGAAAAAGGCAGTAAATCACGGCGAGGTTGCCGGGACCGAGCGTGAGATATTCCTTACCAGAGGTGCAGGATTATCCATAATTTCCAAATCCATGTAGATGACCGGCCAATCCAGCCGACCTGCGAAGTCTACCCAGGACTAGCCGGGTCAAGAAGCTGACGAAGCGGTCAGTCTTTTACAGGAGAACCCTGCCTTTTCCGTTCAATGAAGAACCCTGCGACTCTCTCCAATCCTGATCCGATCCAGTGCCCTGTTTAAGGCATCCAGGGCATTGAGCAGAGCTTTCGCCTCCGCTTCCCGCCCATCGCCCCAGAGGCGTTCCGCCATGATATTAAGCGCCTGGATAGAGCGCTCGATATCAGCAGCCGTCACTGCTTTGCTTTCCTGATGTTTCTTTGGCATTGATCAACCTATCTCCAGGGTGTTGCGTCACCCGCTTCAATGCGAATACACAACAACAGAACACCATGCGGATGTCCAAGCCGGCAAGCAGCCAACCTTCACTCCCTCCCCCACGAGCGCCTCATGCTCGAACATTACACGGGTTCTGGCCGATACGGAGCTTTCCATCGTGACGACGCTGGGACTGCATACTCGACCCAATCACTCTTCGAGCCCTGCCTTAGCACAAATCAAGCGTCCCATGATGAACATACGTTCACCGCAAGCAAGGTCCGATGCGTCTACCCTGCGGGTTCCAACATAGTGACTACAGGAGTGACCACCATGTTCTCGCACGAAAGCGTCCCACTGATCATCATCTTCATCGTCATGCTGGTGGCCGTGCTTGCGGCATTTCTGCACCCCGTGCATGCACTCTATAGCTGGCTTCGCAGACGCAGGGAAAGATCAGCCGTCGGCGTGACAGAGAAAGAAATTTCCCGCTGAAAATTGGCCCCGATCAGGCCCGGTGCGCCGGGCTTTTTCTCGGGATCCAGGTTCAACGCAAGCCTTCACCATCGCTACTCGATAGTTCCCCTCCGTGACTTGCACCGTTCGATGAGCTCTTTCCAGTCTCTACGTACGCCACTGTCGAAAAGAAGCCACCTATCAACCAGCGTTACGGTGCCACGGTCCCCCTATAGTCGCTCACGGCTAAAGAATGACGGAACAGCGCCTACGCCACTTTTCTGTCTATTCGCAGAGGGAGGAGTTTGTTGGGACTGTTGCGCCGAGCCAGAGCGGCTGGATGGGACTGGACTTTTGCCAGCGGCAAACAAAAAAGGGCCAACCTCTCGGTTGACCCTTCTAGACCGCCCAGCAGAGCGGATTTTGTTTGGTAGGCGCGATTGGACTCGAACCAACGACCCCCACCATGTCAAGGTCTGCTAGGAGCAAGCGCCTAGCCCTGGTGCTCTTGGACTTCACAGAACGCCCATTCACATCTATGAGGCGTCAACAATGGCAAATTTCCGCTTACTTCCGTCCGGTAACTGGAACGCACAGGTACGAGTAAAGGGAAAATCTCCACAGTCCAAAACCTTCAGCACCAAAGCTGAAGCAGAGTCATGGGCGAACCAAATCGAAGCCGTGACGGTGAAACGCAAGCATCACACCATTTACACATTAGGCATGACCTACTGCGAAACGATGCTCAAGGGAAAAGGCAGCTATGACCATGCACTGAAGATCGTGGAACATCTAGGCAGGCACTTCACCCAGCCTATTCACGAAATCACGCCGCAGATGATCAATGATTTCAAGATCATGCGACTGAAGAAGGTGAAGCCATCCACGTGCAGGACGCAGCTGGCATTCATGTCGCGGTTCTACCGATTCGCAAAACGCGGCTTGCTGATCGACATTCACAACCCTGTAAGCGATATCGCACTCCCAAAGCCTGACCGGTCTTCTGATAAGGTGGTACGTGCGAGCGAGCTTGAGCGGCTGCTGGCGAAGCTTTCACCAACCATGAAGCTTATCGTTGAACTGGCATACGAAACTGCCATGCGGCGATCCGAAATCCTGAAGCTGACGAAGGACTGTCTGCACCTCAAAGAACGCATTGCTGATGTAATCGATGGGAAGAACGGCACAAGATCAGTTCCCCTCACCCACCGTGCCGTTGAAATACTCCAGCTTGCCGAACTGTGGGCCACTGTGGGACGCCACCCGAACGGCCAAGTGTTTACGGTTACACCGCATGCCGTAACTCAGGCTGTTCGCTTGGCACGCGTGAAGGCAGGCTTAGACAGTAGCGTCCGTCTTCACCAACTCAGGCATACCAGAATCACTAACGTAGCGAAAAAGGGATTCAACAACGCTCAGATCATGATCGTCTCAGGACATAGAGATACTCGATCCGTAGCGCGTTACTCTCACTTGAACGTCAGAGATGTGCTACACCTGATCGACTGATGAAAGAGCTGCCAGCAATCGTCCCGGCCATTACTGGCAGCTTTCCGCATCCTCGATGCCGCCTACATCGGATTACGACGCTCAAGCTCGGCAGCGGCTTCTAATGCTAGCGCCAAGATGCTTGCATTTTCTTTGAAGTCATCTGGGTCTGATGAGCCTTCATGCAGCACTCCTCCCGGCGATACATCCCTGATCACACTGTCGGCGTACTGGTAGAACTTCACAATCAGATTTGCATCCTTGAGCTTCAGCGATCCGAGCTTGCTAATGTTTGCCACATAGACGCGGCAATAATGCTCCGGTACGGGTACGTGGTACTGAATCGTAACTCTATCGTTCTCGGGGATTGCTTCAAGGTCATCGGCGGTCTTCCGAAGGTCTTTTAGGTACTCTCTCGCGCTGGCTATTTCCTTGAGGGCAAGCACCTCTGCTACTAACGCAACCTTTACTACTTTCCGTTCGTGGTGAGTTTTCCAGAACCAAGCAATAACAGCGGTACACACAGGCACTGCAACGCCGAATATGGAGATAATTTGAGCTGAGTCCATTTGATTCACTCATAGGGGCTGATGATGGATTGTAGCTAGCTCTGACTAATAGAGAATCGGCTGAGACGAAAACTACAACTACCAAATCTGCGTAAATATCGAAAATCCGCTTGACGATACAAGTAAATTCCTGCTAGACACTTGACAGTAAGCGGGTATCATGGTAATATAAGGTACAAGAGATAGAAAAATTATTTCTTCTTTCCTCCCCTCGTAAAGTCCCAATTCAAAACATTAAGATCGACCCAGTCCGCTGAGGTTGGTTTTCGTGTGGCCGAAGGTTTTAGGATGCCTTCCACACCGGTTAGCAAGTCCGGGGCCGAACACTTGCTAGGCCGAGGTTGTATCACCTAGGGCTCGCCCGACAGGAGCGATGTGCCGATTCCTGTCAATTAATTCGCAATTCACTCATGTAACTTAGAATGACTTGTGCATTCATTAACCGAGCGTTTCATCGTCTCGGTTTTTTCTTGCATAATTTTCAGTTCCGTTTCACCTGCCGTTAACTATCAAACAACTTCATCCATAGGAGACTCCGTGGCTCGTATCATTATGCGTGCATGCCGTAATCCGTCATGTGCTAAAGGGGAGTTCCCCAGTTCCACCTCAAGAGCGGCTTACTGTTCATCAGCTTGCCGACTGATCCATCATAGACAACAAAAGAAACTACAACAAAACCCAGTAGAGGTAACAAATACAATGAGTAAGCCATCACAATTGTTCCAGCCAGACCCGCAGCACCTGCAACGCCTACAGGAAATAGAGGTGAACCGCTACAACACTAACACCCAGTGCAATATCCAAGGACGTGAGCAGTTGGGGATCATGGAAGTATTCGAGGTGCAAGGGCTTCAACAAACCCTCGATAAGTATGTGGAACTCACCTCGCTCGGTTATACAGCAACCGGCGAAATCACCCATCTTCCCAAACTGATAGCAACGCCTACCATCGATTTCGGAGTCTTGTCATTACGTAAGCCTCAAGCGCAAGTTGACGAGGATATCGCCAGCATCAAGGCCTCTGTTGAAGCCGATTATCTTTCCCGCTTGGAAGCAGAGAAAGCCGCTGCTGTCGCCAAGGAAGTGGAATCATTGCTCGCTAACGAGCGCCGTAAGAAACTCCAGGCTGAGTTAGATGCAAAGACTGCCCAAGAAGCAGAAGAATACGCCAGAGTAGAAGCTGAGGTGCTAGCGGCTCTTGGTGGTAAGCCATGATAGATACCGCTCTTATCGATCCAAACACTCTATCCGGTACGGAGCTGTTGCTTAGACAGCAGTTTGCCAAAGAGACACTTTCTACAAGTATCCCAACTAAAAAGCTCCTACAAGCCTCTGTAAGCGCTTCTAGTGGCGAGGCGCTACATACGCATCAGCAGCCTAACATAACGCCTCCTGCAGGCTCTCAGAAGGCTGTATATAAGTCTGCAAGTGGTCGAACTGGAGTAGTTACAATTTTGATGGACTCAAGCAAATATAGTGATGGGGTAATTACTAAAGCTTGCAATGAGTTTAATGCCATGCACCCTGAGACGATGAATAATAGTTATCAATTACCCTGCGCCTATGAAGGCATTCCCGCCGGATCATGGGTTTATATAGAATTTGAGGAAATTTAATGGAAAGACCCGCTACGCTGCAACAAGCTCTGACTAAAGAGCCCGAATACTTTCTTCTTCTCCGTGTCCATCACCCAGCAAACGTGCCAAACTTCGTTAGGCTTGTCTCGATGTATGTCCAGCGTCGTGGCGAAAGTAATTTTGGATATCACTGGTTTGTTTACGACGAAAACTCAACCGTTGTCGCTATGCACGGCAGTCGTAACAGTCTAACGTTCATTGCTGAGTATATATCTCAGTATCGGCATCACCTTCCAAACGGCTATGAAGTTATTTATCGTGGGCGTAGCGATAAAACCTTTAGAGGTCTCGCTGATTACTTCTATGCTCGCCGTCTCGGATTTCGGGAGGGGCGTAGCCTATGAGCGAAGAGATTATTGCCCTGCAAATGGAACTAATAATGCAGCGAGTTTATATAAGTGCAATGGAGGCAATGAAAGCTGCTCACGATATATCTTGTCTTCTCCGACGCCCTGTGATGCGTTACATCGCAGTTAACAGACGCGGCCTGCGAGTCTGGGTGGTAAGCCTGGATAAAGTCGCCCAGAACGCACTGTAGGGGCTTGTAGCGGTAATTTGATATAGTGTAACTAACTAGCTTGACAAATTGGGTCAAGAGGCGTATAAAAGCGCTCTTTCCAGAAGTCCCCACCGAACGTTCTCGACATACCCGCAAGGTAACGTCAGGCGTCGGTTTTGTGCTGTCTGAGATTTGACCCTACCCAACCCCAACGAGGCATTTGTCTATGGCATAAACAAACACAGGAGATATATAAATGGCAGTAAGCAAGGTCACTGACAGCACCCGCAAGCAAGCAGTGCAAATGCGCTCCGAAGGCGCATCGTACAAAGATATCGCAGCGACGCTTTCTACAGCGGGAGTTACCGAGAACTGGTGCAAGCGGAATCTTGGCGCGGTTGGGGTGTTTGACACTCACTACTTCTTGATGGAACAGCTTATTCCGCTGGCGACTCGCCCGGAAGGAATTTCTCGGATGGAGTTTCGCACTAAAATCAAAGTCGCCTATGGCATTCCATTTGATGAAGCGATTCCCTCGGCGATAGAAAAGAAAGCCCGCCGTGCTTTGCCCGAAGACGCATATATCCGCCCGGACTGGATGGAGCCAGAAGCAGCGCGTGCGAGTCAGAATGAAATCCTCCAAGACGCCATCATTCTGTTTGATCGACTCGATGAAATGGTTGCTGAGTTCTGCGAAAAGTACCCTACCGCCAGCCCTTGGCATGTTCGCCAAGAGATCATTACTTTAGGTCTCGGCAATCATCCCGCTGGCCCTATGGTTCAAGGCAAGAGAATGCTGGACGCAGTTGACACTATGGAAGGAAGAGTGACGCAGAGCGCAGCGGAGGAGTTTTCTTTTCCGATTGATGAAGAACTCAGTCATCTGTGCATCTGAACTTTCTGTCTGTATAGATTATTCAAGAGTTCAGTTGTTCACTTAGGGGGGGGCGAGTCCTCACTTGTGAACTTTATGTCCGTAGAATATTACCTAGGTTCAGTTGTTCACTTGAATTACGGTCGGATAAAGAGAGAAGCGAACGCCAGTGCGGAGCACTACGGTTTCAACACCTTGATGGACAATAGCCGCATCGTCCCGATTCTGGATCAGCCCACCATCAAATCAAATAATATCAACACATATCAAGGCTCTTCGCTTTTGATCTCGCTACACCAAAGGTGACGTGCAATGACTGTCAGCGTTCGCTGACAGGTTTACTACTGAATGCGAATGCATTCGTTTATGCACCCAAGCAAAAAGCAAGATCAAAAGCAAAAGCTGGATTTTTGTTATATTTTATTTGTGTCGAGGTATACCCGTTAGGGCGTGGGCGGTCACGCCATAGCTGAGTCAAGATGAAAGCTAACCGCTTTCGGTGTAATTAAGGCAGCGTAGCTGCACTGTACTGCGCATACGGTTAAAGCTACACTTTTTACGATTGTCTTATGATTTTAGAAAGTAGAATAAAGCAAGAGTAATCGCTATCACCGAAAGCACAAATATCTGGCCGCTTTTAAGTTTGCGAGCAGCATCATCAGTCGTTTACCCGACGATAAGTTTCGCCGTCGCTTAACCATTGGGCTTCGTTTCAAGCGCTCGCGTATTATGAGTTGGAAGGTGGGTGTGGTCAGATTTTATATCCAAGATCTTGTAGGCTCATTCCAACAAACTCCGGCTTTTCTTCAATACCCTCGAACGAGAAGTTAATTTCCTCTTCGGAGTATTTTATTCTAGTCGTTTTTTCCAAATCAATGACTTTCCATGCCACACGACCATATTTTGACCCGAACTCTTGAGGGATGGGGATTGCAACAAATTTCATGGCGTCTATCGGTAAGGCATGATCGTCGTTTGAGGGAACTATTATCTGGTAAACAATATTTCCAAACGCTATGAGAAACATGCATTTAAATCGCAATGATACTAGATCTTTTTTCTTGTAAACCATCAGCGTAAGGCGTGGGAATGGGCGCGGCCCGGGTACATAAGCTCTGAACATTTGCAGCGGGTGGAGTGGGCGATCTTTAAAGTATGTATGATCAGGCTCTCTAATCCACTTAATGGCACTAGTAAAGTTTGGAATTTCTTTTCTGTCGATAATTGAAAGCGCGATTTTTACCAAGCTTTTGTAAACAGCGATAGGAATGTACGCAGGTATCTGGAATCTCAATGTGGCGGTGTTTTTAGCTGGATCCAATGAAAAATGAGGTTCATCGCGGCGAGCCAGAATTTTGGGCATCTCGTCGTTTTTTACATCAAACCTAGCCCGATGGTCCTTAGACTTGTAACTGGGAATTTTCCTGGTTTTTCCTTTGATCTGGCCTACCGTGCGGTGGTGCCGAGTGTATTTGTCTAAGCTATCCTCTAAGTGATCAGAAAAATACTTGTTACAGCGGTCACATTCGGAGTTCAGTATCAATTGGTGGTTGCCTAAAAACTCTGGTGCTGCATGTGATTCATTGTTGAATTTGACCGTCGGTGTTTCCAGACCGCAAAATCGGCAGCTTCCTTTTTTATCTAGATGTATTTTTAAACCGTGACCCACCGTGTAATTTGCAATAATGTCGTATCCACTGTCATAAAAAATAACTCGTTCCAATGGGTTCATTCTTTCAAATTCCTTGAATTGATTACTGGCGGATTGATTGTAGCAATGGCATTCGCAATCAGTGTCAGCCTACATTATGTGGTGAACCCATTGCTCAGCTATAGTAAGTTTGTAATGGTCGAAAATTCACAGGAAAAAATTGAATTTCACTTCCGCAATCCCGAGCCGTCAATAGCCATAAAATACGCACCGTTGTACCCGTTAGGTCTCGACGCTTTAAATTTTAAATAGCTTAAGTCACAGTGGCATTCATCATCTAATTTTTTTGCTTTAAACAAAGAAGTCCCCGCTAATGCGGGGCTCTCCAGGGAAATATTTTTCTCTTTAAAACGGAATGTCGTCTGGGAACTCTTCATCTTTCTTAAAGTGTTCGGTTACGACATCGTAGAGTTGAATAGTTTTACCGTTTTCTGTTTGTACACTGGCCTTAGTTAGGAATGGTATCTTGCCATTATCTATATCAGAGATTAGCTGTGCTTCAGTGGTTTCTAGATTGACAGCGACAAGTCGCTTTTGTCTCCCTAGTAATCCAATGAGATTGGTAGCCAACCCGCTCTTATGCTTACCAGCGCATAATTCCAGCAAAGCCATGAACTCAGGATAGGTCTCAACGGTAGTTTCCAAGCCTTTCGCTCTACTCTCCAGAATGAAGACCGCGTTTAACAAGTGTTCAACAATCTCTAGTGCTACGCGAATGTCACCCACTGATGGCTGCTTGATTTCATGCGCCGCATCATTTCCCAAAAAACGAATTGCATGAAGGCGTTTCTTGTCCCCATTTGAAACGTGTCCCGCCCTAAATAGCGAATCAATGCGTTTCTGTAGGTTTGTTCCTGATATTTCTAAGTGGTTGCATACTGCTTCGATACATGCTCTGAGTCCTATGCTGCCTAGGGTGTTAGCATTTTGACTCAGCGCCATAAGGGTTTGGCGATATATATTATTTATCAATCTAGGAAGCAGATGTGTTGAAGTGAGCGGTCTATGGTTTTTAATTACGCTTGGGTAAACATTTGTAATTACTTCGTGATGGAGTTCACCCTCGAAATCCTCCTCGATCTGATCAAAATCCTCATGCTTATGCTGAAATGAATAGGTATGGCATCCCAAGCATCGTACAACACACCAAGAATCGAGCTCGTTGGTATGCCATTCTTCGATCTTCTCAGTTGCCACCCCCATCACCTCGTGGCGGGTGCTGCTGTTGCATTTTCGGCAATCGCTGCGTAGTACTGTGCCTATTTTTATGCGGTTTTCATCAGCCACAATTCACTTCCCTGTAGGTTTAGCTGTAGTGGCCTAATGCTACATTTTGTTTCCTGTTTCCGTCTATACTATTTCAGAACTCGACCAGCATGCCCTCCGAATACCTATCGAAAACCTTGTGAAAACTACGTTTTCGAGACTCGCTGTACCTAGTCACTGGCTAAATCGATGCGCTGCAAGCCAGAATTTTAGGGGCTTCTCACGCCCCTTGACTAAGCTCGCCTCGGTGAGAACGTCTCAATCCGAGGTTTCTGCACCAAAATGGCAGTTTTGACCCTAAATCGCTGATTTCTGCATGAGCAAAACCACCCAGCCCCGTCCTGTCTTGAGCTATCTTAAGATCCATGCCGCCTCTTCATGGATACCGTCACATGACAGACCAGACCGAAGCCATAGCTACCGCCCTGGAGCTACTTCAGATCAATCAAGACGGAATCGGAGCCGCTTTAGAAGAGCTTGCCAAATGGGTGGGGCAAAGGGGGTCCAGAGAGATTGAGGGAAATGTCTTCGCAGCTTTGCAGGTGCTGAGTGTGAATGCTGATGGGATAGCTTCCGCTATTCGGGTGCTTAGGCAGGAAGTGGTCTCATCAAACGACCGTTAAACGATACCAATCTGACGGGCGGTATTAGGTATCATCTAAGTAGGCTTCTTGATTTGTTGATGCGATGGTAAGCTGATACCACGTTAAACGATTCCAAGGAGCTATCCGCCATGTCCCGCACATTCCTCTATGCACGCTGCTCGACAGCCTCACAGTTCACCGAGAACCAGACCCAGGAGGTTAAGGCTGCTGGCTTCGACGTGCAGGCTAGTCGGGTAGTCGAGGAAACCATCTCAGGTAGCATTGCCGCCAGCGAGCGCCCCGGCTTCAAGAAGCTCTTAGACCGCATGGAGAGCGGAGACGTGTTGATCGTCACCAAGCTTGATCGCCTAGGCCGTAATGCGATGGATGTGCGTCAAACCGTTGAGCACTTAGCCTCTAATGGCATCCGTGTGCATTGTCTAGCATTGGGCGGAGTGGACCTAACATCACCAGCGGGCAAGATGACTATGCAAGTGCTGGGTGCTGTCGCTGAGTTTGAGCGTGACTTGCTGATCGAGCGTACTCAACAGGGCCTGATACGCGCCAAGGCAGAGGGCAAGAAGCTAGGTAGACCTGAGGCAATCAGCACGACGGCGGCAGTGCAGCGTCTCAAAGCTAAGGACCTGACACAGGCTCAAGCAGCAGCAGAGCTGGGTGTGGGTATTGCCACCGTTAAGAGGCATTGGAACAAGGCTTGAAGTAGGCGTGTAGCGACGTGTAAACCCGCCCTGAGCGGGCTTGATTGCGCCTGCATCCCATGCAAGCGAAGTCAATTGCTAGGCTGAATCAGCCTCAGAGAACGACCTGGGGGGGCTGGGTTATTTTGGAAAAGCTGACGCTTCCATTGACCCGGGTTGCACACCGTTAAGCACCGCCAACAAGACTGACGAAAATCAGCCAATCTTATTTTTCTAGACTGAAATGAGGTCGCTGTCAGAGGTGCGTTGATTTCCGGCGCGGGGGCATGAATATGGCGAAAGGCAAGCGCAGTGGACGGTATGAAGTCTTAGTGCCACCATGCTGTCCCTGCCTCGCCCGATTCGGGTGGTGCATGATGAAAAGGAGCTTCTTATGCAGTGGATCTGTGATACATGCCGCACCCAGATTAGCAACGTCAATGATGGCTGGGCGGAGTGGCAAGCTCGAGAAGAGAATAATGGGGTTTGGGTGAAGCATTCGCCACGAATCGTCCATCACCGCCCTTCGTCCCCCCGGCCTAACGGCTGCCAGTATGATGAACGCGCTCTTCATGCGAACGGGAGGAATATTGTCGGTGATTTGCCTTTATCGCATTTTGTAGGGGCAGATGGGCTAATCACTCTTCTGGGATTCATATCCGAGGGATACTTCGAGCTGGAGCAATGCTTGGAGTTGATCAAGAGGACTCAGGTGCCGGATTACGACCTGGTGCGAGGGCATTTCGAAGAGGCTATCGGCGCTGGGGTGTTCGAGCCAAATAGCAAGCCGGGCTATTACGATGTAGATGAAATTCAAGCGGTGAAGCGCTGGCTAAGCGAGAGGGAGAGCGACTGACGGGGCGTGCGCGTCAGCAATGAGCCACCAAATCAGCGAAAGCTTGGTGGCTTGTCGCTAACAGTTACCGTGGCGGTCTACGGGTGTGTTTGCACACATCCTCCCATTCCCCATTGCGAAAGCGCTGGTACTGGCGGACGTGGACGGTTTTGTCGCTGATGGTGCAGTTAATGACCATTTGGTCGTTCCTCTATCAGTGTGATTCGTTAGTCACACGTGTCCAGAAGCGACCACCGATCATTCACCTGTTGACGCGATAGCGATCAATTGGCTTTAATGGCGTCCTTCTCTTGAACCGTGCTCAAACGCATGCGTCGGAGGATGCGAGCAGTTACGTGACGTTTTCCCGACAGAAACGTAACTGCTCGTAGACATCTTCAGCTCAAACCCCATTAATTTGGGGTTTTTGCGTTTGTGGTGCCATCATAGCGGTTCCGGTGTGCCCCTGCAAGCCTCTATAACGCATTCTGAGCGTTTTCTCCTTTATACGTATCCGTATTCCTCTTTGTGGCCACAAATACGCTCCTACAGGCTCTCAAGAGGCCCTCAATAGGCCCTGATGAGGGACTCAGGACTAGCGTTTCAATAGCGTCAGAATTTGCGCTAGTGCGGACGCTTTGTGAAAAGTGGGCGTTAGAGTCGCCTGGAAAACTATATCTTGGGGGTGGCGGCTCTCATGAGCCACTAGATGGTGTGTTTGGCCGAATGGTTATGCCTTCAGGTTGTGGATAAGCCTGTGCATAATTTGGGTCTAAAGCAGAATGGGGGTCTGAAAGCCGCGATCCGACTGGATCCAACCTTTTCTCCAGATTTTGACGTACGGTAGGTGATCCTGGGGATATCTGGCGGTTGCCTAAGGTTCTCCTACTATATAGAAGAAGAATTTTTGCCATTGGCGAGACCACTCACCTCTTTCCGTGATCCCCGTACGAATACCCCATCTTCGATGTCGCTTCCTTGCTCTCTCTGAGGTAGATCTCACTCAGCGTCCACCTCAGCTTCTCGTTCTCGATCTTCAGCGTTGCAATCTCCTTCAGCACACTCCGGTACATCACGATAAGCCCAGCAAGCTCCCTGTGGGCTGCTCTGAGGTTGCGGCGTGTTAACTCCAGATCGCTACAGAGGAGGTCGCACTGATGCTTTAGCAGCTCCCCATGGGTGGGCATCCCCAGCTCAAAGCCTGAATCGTCCACCAAACCATCTTGCATTGCCGTCGCACCAAATACTGTACAAATGAACAGTATCGGTACAAGAGCGGGTTTTCAATCTGTGGGCGATGGGTGGTGATTCGACAGGAGTAAAAGGAGAAATAGCCTTCGGGAAGAAGGCTAATGAAGCGTTCACATTGCTCAGTGTGAACGATCCCGATATTTTGTGAACGTTCTGCATGAAACCCCAGACGCAAAAAAGGGCCAACCTCTCGGTTGACCCTTCTAGACCGCCCAGCAGAGCGGATTTTGTTTGGTAGGCGCGATTGGACTCGAACCAACGACCCCCACCATGTCAAGGTGGTGCTCTAACCAACTGAGCTACGTGCCTGCTGTGAGGCGGCATTCTACGGAATTCCGAAGGGGTGTCAACACCTTTTTTTCACCTAACCCTATGAATATGCAAAATATTTAATTTCGCCGGGGCAATGAAGTATTTGCGGTGGCTGGCGGCGGATTTTTATCTCGGGTAGGATCGGCGCATTCGTAAAAAATATAAAACAGAGGTTGCAGAATGGCGAACACTCCTTATCCAGCGTCTTACTACGCCGCATCGGCCAACCCGGCTGCGTCGCGCCCGGCCCTGCAAGGTGACGTCGAAACCGATGTGTGCGTGATCGGCGCTGGCTATACCGGCCTGTCCTCTGCCCTGTTTTTGCTGGAGAACGGCTTCAAGGTCACGATTGTCGAGGCCGCGAAGGTGGGGTTTGGCGCATCGGGTCGCAACGGCGGGCAGATCGTCAACAGCTACAGCCGCGACATCGATGTGATCGAACGCAGTGTCGGGCCGCAGCAGGCACAATTGCTGGGCAACATGGCCTTCGAGGGCGGTCGGATCATTCGTGAGCGGGTGGCGAAGTATCAGATCCAGTGCGACTTGAAGGACGGTGGCGTCTTCGCAGCCCTTACCGCTAAACAGATGGGGCATCTGGAATCGCAGAAACGTCTATGGGAGCGTTTCGGCCATACCCAGCTGGAGCTGCTGGATCAACGCCGCATTCGCGAAGTGGTGGCGTGCGAAGAGTACGTGGGTGGCATGCTGGACATGAGCGGCGGGCATATCCATCCCCTCAACCTGGCGTTGGGCGAAGCCGCTGCGGTGGAGTCCCTTGGCGGGGTCATTCATGAACAATCGCCGGCGGTGCGCATCGAACGCGGTGCAAGCCCGGTGGTGCATACGCCACAAGGCAAGGTCAGGGCCAAGTTCATCATCGTGGCGGGCAATGCCTATCTGGGCAATCTGGTGCCGGAGCTGGCGGCCAAGTCGATGCCTTGCGGCACCCAGGTGATCACCACCGAGCCTCTGGGGGAAGAGTTGGCCCACAGTCTGTTGCCCCAGGATTATTGCGTCGAGGACTGCAACTACCTGTTGGACTATTACCGACTGACAGGCGACAAGCGCCTGATCTTCGGCGGCGGCGTAGTGTATGGCGCGAGGGATCCGGCGAACATCGAAGCGATCATCCGTCCGAAGATGCTCAAGGCCTTCCCCCAGCTCAAGGATGTGAAGATCGATTACGCATGGACCGGAAATTTCCTGCTGACGTTGTCGCGTCTTCCACAGGTGGGGCGTCTGGGCGACAACATCTACTACTCCCAGGGCTGCAGCGGCCATGGCGTGACGTACACGCACCTGGCAGGCAAGGTCCTGGCCGAGGCGCTGCGTGGTCAGGCTGAGCGTTTTGATGCATTTGCCGATCTGCCCCACTACCCGTTCCCTGGCGGCCAGCTGTTGCGCACGCCGTTTGCGGCGATGGGTGCGTGGTATTACGGGCTGCGGGATAGATTGGGGTTCTGAGGCTCGCCCCCTGAGTCTTGCCAACTCAGCAAGCAAGGGCTGCTTCGCAGCCCAGCGGGAGCAAGCTCGCTTATCACGGGCTTGTTCCGATCTTCGCAATATCGTTACACCAGAAACAAAAAACCCCGGTCTTTCGACCAGGGTCTTTGCTATCGATCAGAAGTCCGCTGTACGGCTTTCTTCCTGGCTTCAAGGCGTTCAGTGGGCCTCGAAGCAGATATGGCGCAGCGGACGGGACTCGAACCCGCGACCCCCGGCGTGACAGGCCGGTATTCTAACCGACTGAACTACCGCTGCGTATCGCTATGGACTTGCGTCCAGTTAACTCGTCTGACCAGGGCCTTTGAAGCCTCGATCTCGAACCAGGCTGACCTGACTCGGTAAATATGGCGCAGCGGACGGGACTCGAACCCGCGACCCCCGGCGTGACAGGCCGGTATTCTAACCGACTGAACTACCGCTGCGCGTCGGTGGAGGCTTTTGACGGCTTCCATCTTGCTTTCGCAAGACTCTCATGGAACATGGTGGGTGATGACGGGATCGAACCGCCGACATTCTGCTTGTAAGGCAGACGCTCTCCCGGCTGAGCTAATCACCCTTTGCTTCGCTGAGGCCGCGAAATTTACGCAGGTGCCGAAGCTAAGTCAATAGCAGGGTTGGATTTTTTTCAAAAACAGCTTCGAGCTGCACGCTTCGAGCGGCAACTCGCAAGCCCCAACACCGCATAACCACTTGCCGCTTGTAGCTCGCGACTTGTGGCTGCTGTTCATTCATAAATCATTTTCTTGGTCATGCCGCCGTCCACCACGAACTCCTGGCCCGTGACGAAACCGGCGTTACGCGACAGCAGCCATGCCACCATTGCCGCCACGTCCTCGACCGTCCCTACCCTGCCCGCCGGATGCTGGGCGTGATCGGCGTCGGTCAGCGGCTGCGCGCGGCGCTGGGCCGGGTCGCGGGCGTCGATCCAGCCAGGGCTGACGGCATTGACGCGGATTTCCGGCCCCAGACTGATCGCCAAAGCGTGGGTCAGGGCCAGCAAGCCGCCCTTGCTCGCCGCGTAGGCCTCGGTATCGGGCTCCGATTGCGCGGCGCGGGTCGAGGCCAGGTTGACGATGGCGCCGTTGTGAGCGCGCAGGTAAGGCGCACAGTGCTTGGCCAGCAGCATCGGGCCGCCCAGGTTCACCGCCAGGACCCGGTTCCAGTAGGCCAGGTCGAGGCTTTCCAGGGTGATGTTGTGCGGGTCGGCAATGGCTGCGTTGCACACCAGCGCATCGAGCCGTCCGAATTGCCCGAGGACTTCGGCGATGCCCGTCGCCACTTGCGCCTCGTCCGCCACATCCATGCCAATGAACCAGGCGCCATCCCCCAGGGCCTTGGCCACCCGGGAGCCGCGCTCGCGATCCAGGTCGGTCAGGACCACCTGCCAGCCCTCACAGATCAGCCAGGCCGCAATGCCGAGGCCGATGCCCCGGGCGGCACCCGTTACGAGTGCGACCCGGCCATGAGTGCCTTCGATCACAAGGCCGCCAACCCACGAGCCAGATCGGCTTGCAGGTCCGCCACGTCTTCCAGGCCCACCGCGATGCGGATCAGGCTGTCACGGATGCCCGCCGCCTCACGCTCCTGGGGCGAGAGGCGACCGTGGGAGGTGGTGCTCGGATGGGTGATGGTGGTCTTGCTGTCGCCCAGGTTGGCGGTGATGGAAATCAACCGGGTCGCGTCGATGAAGCGCCAGGCGCCCTCCTTGCCGCCCTTGACTTCGAAACTCACCACCGCACCGAACCCCCGTTGCTGGCGCACGGCCAGGTCGTGCTGCGGATGGCTCTTGAGGCCGGCGTAATGCACCTTCTCGATACCGTCCTGCTGCTCCAGCCACTCGGCCAGGGCCTGGGCGTTGGCGCAATGCGCCTTCATGCGCAGGCCGAGGGTTTCCAGGCCCTTGAGGAAGATCCAGGCGTTGAACGGGCTGAGGGTCGGCCCGGCAGTGCGTAGGAAGCCCACGACTTCCTTCATCTGCTCGCTGCGACCGGCCACCACGCCGCCCATGCAACGCCCCTGGCCATCGATGAACTTGGTGGCCGAATGCACCACCACGTCCGCCCCCAGCTTCAGCGGTTGTTGCAACGCCGGGGTGCAGAAGCAGTTATCCACCACCAGCATGGCGCCCTTGGCGTGCGCGATCTCCGCCAGGGCGGCAATGTCCACCAGCTCGGCCAATGGGTTGGAGGGCGATTCGACGAACAAGAGCTTCGTGTTGGCCTTGATCGCCGCATCCCAGGCGGACAGGTCCGCCAGGGGCACGTAGTCGACTTCCACGCCGAAGCGCTTGAAGTACTTCTCGAACAGGCTGATGGTGGAGCCAAAGACGCTGCGCGACACCAGTACGTGGTCGCCGGCGCTGCACAGGCTCATGACCACCGCCATGATCGCCGCCATGCCGGTGGCGGTGGCAACCGCTTGCTCGGCGCCTTCGAGGGCGGCGATGCGCTCTTCGAACGCCCGCACGGTGGGGTTGGTGTAACGTGAATAGACGTTGCCGGGCACTTCGCCGGCAAACCGCGCCGCCGCATCGGCAGCGGTACGGAATACATAGCTGGAGGTGAAGAACATCGGATCGCCGTGCTCGGCTTCCGGCGTGCGGTGCTGACCGGCGCGAACCGCCAGGGTGTCGAACGCTACGCCTTCAAGGTCGCTGTCCAGCCGACCGGCATCCCAATCCTGACTCATGCTGCCACTCCTCGGTTAAACGCAAACCGGCCCCTCGGGGCCGGTTCGTCACTCAGTTGTTATACAGATCGATGATCGCGCTGACCGCCTGGGTCTTGGCCTTGGATGCATCGTTGCGGGCGCTTTCGATCTTGTTCAGGTATGCCTCGTCGACATCGCCGGTGACGTACTTGCCATCGAATACCGCGCAGTCGAACTGCTCGATCTTGATCTTGCCGCCGCCTACCGCTTCGATCAGGTCCGGCAGGTCCTGGTAGATCAGCCAGTCGGCGCCGATCAGGTCGGCGACTTCCTGGGTGGTGCGGTTGTGGGCGATCAGCTCATGGGCGCTCGGCATGTCGATGCCATAGACGTTCGGGTAACGCACGGCCGGGGCCGCCGAGCAGAAATACACATTCTTGGCGCCGGCTTCGCGGGCCATCTGGATGATCTGCTTGCAAGTGGTGCCACGCACGATGGAGTCGTCCACCAGCATGACGTTCTTGCCGCGGAATTCCAGCTCGATGGCGTTGAGCTTCTGGCGTACGGATTTTTTCCGCGCGGCCTGGCCCGGCATGATGAAGGTGCGACCGATGTAGCGGTTCTTCACGAAGCCTTCGCGGAACTTGACGCCCAGGTGGTTCGCCAGCTCCAGGGCCGCGGTGCGGCTGGTGTCCGGGATAGGGATCACCACGTCGATGTCGTGGTCCGGGCGCTCGCGCAGGATCTTCTCGGCCAGCTTCTCACCCATGCGCAGGCGGGCCTTGTAGACCGAGATGCCGTCGATGATGGAGTCCGGACGCGCCAGGTAGACGTGTTCGAAGATGCACGGCGTCAGGGTCGGGTTGGTCGCGCACTGACGGGTGAACAACTTGCCGTCTTCGGTGATGTAGACCGCCTCGCCCGGAGCCAGGTCGCGGATCAGGGTGAAGCCCAGCACGTCCAGGGATACGCTTTCGGAAGCGATCATGTACTCGACGCCTTCGTCGGTGTGACGCTGGCCGAACACGATCGGACGGATGCCATGGGGGTCGCGGAAGCCGACGATGCCGTAGCCGGTGATCATCGCCACCACGGTGTAGCCACCGACACAACGGTTGTGCACTTCGGTCACGGCGGCGAACACGTCTTCTTCGGTAGGCTGCAGCTTGCCACGCTGGGCCAGCTCATGGGCGAAGACGTTGAGCATCACTTCCGAGTCGGAATTGGTGTTGACGTGGCGCAGGTCCGATTCGTAGATTTCCTTGGCCAACTGCTCGACGTTGGTCAGGTTGCCGTTATGCGCCAGGGTGATGCCATACGGCGAGTTGACGTAGAACGGCTGAGCTTCGGCCGAGGTCGAGCTGCCGGCGGTCGGATAGCGCACATGGCCGATGCCCATGTGGCCGACCAGGCGTTGCATGTGGCGCTGATGGAACACGTCACGGACCAGGCCATTGTCCTTGCGCAGGAATAACCGGCCGTCATGGCTGGTCACGATACCGGCAGCGTCCTGGCCGCGGTGCTGGAGCACGGTTAGCGCGTCATACAGCGCCTGATTGACGTTCGACTTACCGACGATACCGACGATGCCACACATGCGACGCAACCCCTACTTAATGGATCTGAACTGAACAACGATCACTGCGGCGTTTTGGCCGTCGGCAACAGTTGTTCCTTGAACGGTATTTCAGCGGGTACGCTGATACCGCTGGCAAGCCACTGACTGCTCCAACCCAGGATCAGGTTCTTGGACCAGTCTGCGACCAATAGAAATTGTGGCACGAGCCGGGACTCCTGCCACCACGAATCCTGCTGCACCGGTCCCAGGCTCAGCAGCCCGACGGCCACGACCACCAGCAAGGCGCCACGCGCCGCGCCAAAGGCCATGCCCAGGAACCGGTCGGTCCCGGAAAGCCCGGTGACACGAATCAGTTCGCCGATCAGATAATTGATCATTGCGCCGACCAGCAAGGTGGCGATAAACAAGATGGCACAGCCCGCGATCACGCGAGCCGACGGAGTTTCGATGTATCCGGCAAGGTACTGGGACAGCGAACCACCAAACATCCAGGCCACGACCCCCGCGATGATCCAGGTCAGCAGCGAGAGGGCTTCCTTGACGAAGCCGCGACTCAGACTGATCAATGCGGAGATGGCGATGATTGCAACGATCGCCCAGTCAACCCAGGTAAATGGCACGGTGCAGCCTACAGACGGATAAGGCGGCGCATTTTAGCAGAGCGCAGGGCTGTCGGTAAGCTGCGATTGTCAGTGTGATTCAAATCAGGCAAACCGCGATCAACCACGCTCTGGCTGGAAACGCACCACGAACCCCTTGAGATTCTGCTGACGGCCAAGCAAGTCCCGCAGGCGATCGGCCTCGGCACGCTCGATCAGCGGCCCGACAAATACCCGGTTCTTGCCGTCGGCGGAACGGATATAGGCGTTGTACCCCTGGCTGCGCAGGGATTTCTGCAGGTTCTCGGCGCTCTCGCGACTGCTCAGGCTGGCCAGTTGCACGGACCAGCTGACCGACAGGCCGTTGGCGTCCACGCGACTTTGGGTGGTGTCCGGCTTGGTCGGCGCTGCGGTGATCGGCTGGCTCGGTGCCGGCTTGGCTGCCGGAGCAGCAGGCGCAGGCGCCGCTGCGACAGACGGCTTGCTCGATGTAGTCGGTTCAGCCGGTGCAGCGGTCGGCGCCGCAGGAGCCGCTGGAGCGGGCGTGATCGGCATGACAGGCGCGGGTTGCGCGGCCAGTTCTTCATCGCTTGGAACGGGTTCCTGGGGCAGCGCCTGGGGCTCAGGCACCGTCACCGGCTCGACCTGCACCGGTGGCATCGCCGGCGCCTGGGGCGCGGCCGGCGCATCGACCGTGACCTGACGCTGCTCGTCCTGACGGGAAAACAGCATCGGCAGGAAAATCACCGCCAGGGCCACCAATACCAGGGCCCCTACCATGCGCTGCTTGTATGCCTTATCCAGCAATGCCATCTGCAGCTTCCTCCGTGGAGCGCCGGCTCAGCCATTGAAGGGCCTCGGCGACACAAAAAAATGATCCGAACACCAGGATTTCGTCGTCGGCGGTCGCCAGGGCGCACTGCCCTTCCAGCGCGGCGACCACGCTTGCATAAGCATCCACCGAAGCGCCACGCGCCTGCAAGGCCGCCTGCAATTGTGCCGCCGGACGCGAACGCGGCGAGTCCAGCGGCGCGACTGCCCAATGCTGGACACTAGCACTCAACGCCTCGACCACGCCATCCAGATCCTTGTCGGACAACAACCCGAATACTGCCAGTCGCCGCCCCGCCACAGGCCGATGAGCCAGGCGCTCGGCCAGGTAGTGTGCCGCATGGGGGTTGTGGCCGACATCCAGCAGCAGGCTCAGGCGCTTGCCCTGCCAATCGAACGTGCGGCGATCGAGCCGGCCGACGACACGGGTCGCCTGCAAGGCCTTGACGATCTGGCCGGCATCCCAGGGCAGCCCCAGCAACCGGTAGGCCTGGAGCGCCAGCGCGGCATTCTCCATTGGCAGGTCCAGCAGCGGCAGGTCATGCAACTCCACCGGATTACCCTGGGCATCGCTGCCACGCCATTGCCAATGCTGCTCGGTCGTGGCCAGATCGAAATCGCGCCCACGCAGAAAAAACGGACAGCCCAGTTCCCGAGCCTTGTCCAGCAATGGCTGTGGTGGATCGAGGTCGCCGCAGAGCGCAGGCGCGCCCTGGCGGAAGATGCCGGCCTTTTCGAAAGCCACGGATTCGCGGGTGTCGCCCAGGTAATCGGCATGGTCCACGCCGATACTGGTCACCAGCGCGACGTCTGGATCCACCAGGTTGACGGCGTCCAGGCGACCTCCCAGGCCCACTTCCAGCACAACGGCATCGAGACCGGCACGGGCGAACAACCAGAACGCCGCAAGAGTGCCCATCTCGAAATAGGTCAGGGATATCTCGCCTCGCCCGGCTTCCACCGCGACGAAGGCCTCGCACAGCTCGGCGTCGCCAGCCTCGACGCCGTTGATCTGCACCCGCTCGTTGTAACGCAGCAGGTGCGGCGAGCTGTACACACCGACACTCAGCCCCTGGGCCCGCAACAGCGAGGCCATGAAGGCGCAGGTCGACCCCTTGCCGTTGGTACCGGTGACAGTGATGACCCTGGGGGCCGGCTTGCCCAGCCCCATGCGGGACATGACGGCCTGCGAGCGCTCCAGCCCCATGTCGATAGCCGACGGGTGCAGCTGCTCGAGATAGGCCAGCCAATCGCCCAGGGTACGTTGGATCATAGGCCCGCAGGCGCCGGTGGAACGACCATCGGCTCGATGGGCGTGGCGACATACTTAGGCGTCGGCAGGCCCATCAGTTGCGCCAGCAGGTTACCCAGGCGCGGACGCAGCTCCTGGCGATGGATGATCATGTCGATGGCGCCGTGCTCCAGCAGGAACTCGCTGCGCTGGAAGCCTTCCGGCAGTTTTTCACGCACGGTCTGCTCGATGACGCGCGGGCCGGCAAAGCCGATGAGGGCCTTCGGCTCGCCGACGATTACGTCGCCCAGCATCGCCAGGCTGGCGGAAACGCCGCCGTAGACCGGGTCGGTCAGCACCGAGATGAAGGGAATGCCTTCTTCGCGCAGACGCGCCAGCACCGCGGAGGTCTTGGCCATCTGCATCAGGGAAATCAGCGCTTCCTGCATCCGCGCGCCGCCGGAAGCGGAGAAGCAGACCATCGGGCAACGGTTTTCCAGGGCATGGTTGGCGGCGCGGACAAAGCGCTCGCCGACGATGGCGCCCATGGAACCGCCCATGAAGGAGAACTCGAAGGCCGAGACCACCACCGGCATGCCCAGCAGGGTACCGCTCATGGACACCAGGGCATCCTTTTCGCCGGTCTGCTTCTGGGCAGCGGTCAGGCGATCCTTGTATTTCTTGCCGTCGCGGAATTTCAGGCGGTCCACGGGCTCCAGGTCGGCGCCCAGCTCAACACGGCCTTCGGCATCCAGGAAAATATCGATACGGGCACGTGCGCCGATGCGCATGTGGTGGTTGCACTTGGGGCAAACGTCCAGGGTCTTTTCCAGCTCGGGGCGGTACAGCACCGCCTCGCAGGATGGACATTTGTGCCACAGACCTTCAGGCACCGAGCTTTTCTTCACCTCGGAACGCATGATCGAAGGGATCAGTTTGTCTACCAACCAGTTGCTCATGCTTTCTTTCTCCAGTACCGGCGGCCCGAACGCTCTGGTTCGCGGCCCCGCGTATGCCCTTGAGCTAAATTCATTGTGCGGCGAGGTTCGAGGAGCCACCACGGTCAGCGCGAAACATGACCTGCGTGCAGCCCAACCTCCTCTGCCATTCCGGCAACCGCTCCACCGCGGCTGCCACTACGCTATCGGCCCACCCGAAGGCGGCGCCTGCCTGCTTGTACAGTGCAGGTATGGACGGCGGCAGTCTGCCAGCCGTCACATTGGCGACTGGCTGCTGTGCACAGCCGCCATGAACGCCCGGATCCTGGCCGGGTCCTTGATGCCCTTGGCCTGCTCCACTCCGCCACTCACATCCACCGCATACGGGCGAACCTGGCGAATGGCTTCGGCCACGTTCTCGGCCGTCAGCCCCCCCGCCAGGATGATCGGCTTGCTCAGCCCCCGGGGCACCAGGGACCAGTCGAACGCCTCACCGGTACCGCCGGGAACGCCTTCCACGTAGGTATCCAGCAGGATCCCGCTGGCCCCGGCAAACGCCTCGCACCCAGCCGCGATGTCGTCGCCGGCCTTGACCCGCAGCGCCTTGATATAGGGAAGATTCCAGCCCTCGCAATCCTCGGGGGTCTCGTCGCCATGAAATTGCAACAGCGCCAGCGGCACCGCGTCGAGGATCTCCCCCAGTTCGCAACGGCTGGCGTTGACGAACAGGCCGACAGGGGTCACGAACGGGGGCAAGGCCCGGATGATCGCTCGTGCCTGCTGCACCGTCACCGCCCGGGGACTCCTGGCGTAGAACACCAGCCCGATGGCATCGGCGCCGGCCTCGACCGCCGCCAGCGCGTCCTCGACCCGGGTAATCCCGCAAATCTTGCTGCGAACGGCTGACATGTCGTGAAAAACCTCAGGCAGATCCCGTGAAAGTTCCGGATGGTAGCAAATGCAACGGAGGGCGTCAGCCGTCGAGTTCCGAGAAGCCCGTGAGGAAATGCGGCCCGATGTAACGCTCCGGCAACTCGAACTCTCTGTGATATTCGACCTGCACCAGATACAGCCCGAACGGATGCGCCGTCACCCCACCGGAACGGCGGATGCGGCTGTCCAGCACTTCCTTGATCCACTCCACCGGCCGCTCACCGGCACCGATGGTCATCAGCACGCCGGCGATGTTGCGCACCATGTGGTGCAGGAACGCACTGGCGCGGATGTCGAGTACGATCATCTTGCCGTGACGGGTCACACGCAGGTGATGCAATTGCTTGATCGGCGATTTGGCCTGGCACTGGCCGGCGCGGAAGGCGCTGAAATCGTGGACGCCCACCAGGTATTGCGCAGCCTCGGCCATGCGCTCGACATCCAGTGGACGATGGTTCCAGGTGATTTCTTCGTTCAGGTGCGCCGGGCGGATCTGGTCGTTGTAGATCACGTAGCGATAACGCCGGGCGATGGCCTTGAAGCGCGCATGGAAGTGCGCCGGCATCACCTTGGCCCAACTGACGCTGATATCGTGCGGCAGGTTGATATTGGCGCCCATGACCCACGCTTTCATCGATCGCTCGGCCTGGGTGTCGAAATGCACCACCTGGCCACAGGCGTGCACACCGGCGTCGGTTCGACCGGCGCAATGCAGCGCCACAGGCGAATCGGCGACCTTGGAAAGCGCGTTTTCCAGGATTTCCTGGACCGTCGGCACGCCGGAGGCCTGGCGCTGCCAGCCACGGTAGCGCGAACCTTTGTATTCAACGCCCAGGGCGATCCGGAAAAAGCCGTCGGCCGCCATTTCGGCGGCCGGATTATCTATGTTTGCCAAGAATTACAGCCTGCTGAGGTACGCAAAGGCGGGCATTATAAGGCCGGCCGGGCGGGATGCCAGTGCCACCGTCGATCCTATGGTGGCAGGATGGAGCCATCGCGCCCAACTCCAATTCCCACCACAAACAAAAACGGCAGCCTCACCGGCTGCCGTCGTTGTCTATCGCTCACCTCACGCCAAGCGCGACAACATTTCCTGCGCTTCGCTCTTCTGGGTGGCATCGCCTTCATTGAGGACTTCACCGAGGATGTCCCGGGCGCCGTCGTTGTCGCCCATATCGATGTAGGCCTGGGCCAGGTCGAGCTTGGTGGCGACTTCATCGGTACCGCTGAGGAAGTCGAAGTCCGGCTCCTCGTCGGCGCTGGCCAGGGCGTCTTCAGCCGTGAAGGATGGCTGGCCCAGGCTGTCGGACAGACGTTCCAGCTCCGCGTTGACATCGTCCAGTTCGGACTCGAAGGGATCCTTGGGCGCCTCGCCGGCATTCATTTCGTCGGCCAGGGACAGATCGAAATCCGCCGGCAACTCCAGGTCGTCGGCCGGGGTATCGTCCAGGGCCGGCGTCTCGGCTGCCGGCACGTCCAGGTCCTTGAGATCGTTGTCCAGGTCCAGCAGGAAATCTTCGTCGGCCAAGGCTGGCGCCGGGGCATCGGCGCCCAGGTCCAGGTCGAACTCCGACAGGTCGTCCAGGCTTTCGGCGGCTTCGGTCTGCTGCTTGAGCACCGACTCGAAACTCAGGTCGTCGTCGGTCGGGAATGCATCCAGCTCCGGAATCGGCTCGGGCTGCGGCGTGGCCGCCGGTGCGGCTTCAAGATCATCCAGGCTCAGGTCGAAGGCGCTGTCGAGCTCCTCGTCGGTGGGCGGCGTGTCTTCCAGCAGATCCTTGACGTACTGCGCGTCCAGTTCCGCAGCCACTGCGGCGGCGGCCAGGCCGGCACCGGCGGCGACCGCCATGGCCGGGAAGCGGCTCTTGAGCTGCTCGACCTGGGCGTAGTTATCGCCATTGGCCACCAACTGGCGCTCCTGGGCGACGAACGCGTCACGGTCGCCCTGCTGGCCATAGACTTCCATCAGCTTCAGGCGCAGATCGCTGCGTTGCGGTTCGGCCTTGATGCCTTGTTCGAGCAGGTCGGCCGCCTGGTTCAGGCGACCACGATCGATATGAGCCTGGGCCTGTGGCAGAACGTCGTCGAAACGATCGGCGGCCGGAGCCACCAGTGGCGCGGCGATCGGCGGCGTGACCACGACAGGCGCGACCACCGGAGCCGGCTTGGGCGCCGGGGCAGGTACTGGCTTGGGTTCGAGTTTGACGCTCGGTGGTGGAACTTCAATGCCCTCGAAGCTGCTCGGGGGCAGATCGAGCTCCGGGGAGAAGTCGGCCTCCTCCTCGAGGGCTCGGGCCATGCGCAAATGTTTCTCGGCTTCCTGTTGCGCCTTGCGACGACGGGCAAGCAGCAACAGCAGCAAAAGCAGGAGCACCACGCCGCCACCGATCAACCCCAGCAGGATCGGGTTGGTCAGCAGGTCGTTGTATTTCTGCTCGGTCGACGTCGCCGCTGGCGTCGCTTCCGACGTACTTCCAGGCGAGGCTTCAGGAGGCGTTTGCGGCGTGGCCTGGGGTGCGGGTGTGGGCACAGTGGCTGGTGCTTGCGCCGAGGGCGGCGGCGGAGTCAGTTGCGCCGACATCGCCGGGGTCGATCCCGGAGCCGGTGGCACAGCGGCGCCTTCGGCCTGCATCTTGGCCAACTGGTCGTTCTTCAGTTCGATCAGGCGCTGCAGCTTGTCCAACTGGCTTTGCAGATCCGCCATGCGGCTTTTCAATTCTTCGTTATCACGGCGAGCCGAATCGAGGCTTTCCTGGGTGATCGCGAGTTTGTTGCTCAGCGCCTGGGCATCCCCGGCGGCGCCCTTGCCCTTGGCCCCGGCCTTGGCGGACTCGGCCGACACCAGGCTCAGCTTGTCGCGACCGGCAGCCTGGGCCGGCGCATCTTCGCCACGGCCGCGCCGGGTCGCGTCCAGTTGCTGCTGGCCAGTACCCGCCACGCCCTGGCGTCCTTGGCGGCCCTGGCGCCAGGCGGCATTCTGCGCCGCCACTTCGGCGATGGCCTGGGGCTGCGGCAAGGCAGTACTTTGCACAGGGTCGGGCAGACGCAGCACCTGGCCGGTCTTGAGCAGATTGATGTTGCCATCGATGAATGCGTTCGGGTTCAGCGCCTGGATCGCCAGCATGGTCTGCTGGATCGAGCCGCCGTTACGGGCCTTGGCGGCGATTTCCCACAGGGTATCGCGCGGTGTAGTGGTGTACTGGGATGGCTTGGTAGCCCCGGTCACCGGTGTCGATATGCCCTGGGGTGGTTTCGGTCGGGCCGCCTCGGCAGCCTGGGGCGAGAATTTGGACGGGTCGAGCAGGACGCTGTAGTCGCGCAGCAGGCGCCCATTGGGCCACATCACCTGCACCAGGAACTTGACCATCGGCTCGGACAACGGCCGGCTGGAGGTCACGCGCAGCACGCTCTTGCCGTTGGCGTTGATCACCGGGGTGAAGGTCAGGTCGTTGAGAAAAGCCTGGCGGTCGATGCCGGCCTTGGCGAAGTCTTCGGGCGAGGCCAGGCTCGGTACGACTTCGGCAGCGGACAGCTGCTGGACATCGAGCAGCTCGATCTCGGCGACCAGAGGCTGGTTCGGCGTCGACTTCAGGGTCAATTCCCCGAGCCCGAGCGCTTGCGCCATACCGGAGGACAGCGCCGAGGCGGCCGCTATTGCTAACACCAGTTTGCGAACTTGAACCATAGCCTCTTCCTTTGTTTGAACATTCCTCGGCCAGCGAGAAGGTATTGTTGTCGCCGCCACGAGGCTTTGCGCACTGCCCCCAGAAACAACGGTGCGCGCGATCGTTTCACGCATGCCCGGGAATGCCCCGGGAGCAAGGTTCGCCTTCATCACTCTGGCCAAGCATAGCGCCCAGCTAGAATCATTCGACAAATTGTTGCCAAGTATCTTTTACAGCAGGTCTTTTATCAACAACTCCGCCACCTGCACCGCGTTGAGCGCCGCGCCCTTGCGCACGTTATCCGTGGTCAGCCACAGATTGAGCTCCGTCGGATCGTCGATACCGCCGCGCACGCGCCCCACATAAACCACATCCTGGCCCACGGCGTCACCCACAGGCGTCGGATAATCGCCCGCCTCCACCAGCTCGATGCCGGGCGCCGCTTCCAGGGCCGCGTTGACCTTCGCCAGGTCGACAGGCGCTGTGGACTGCAAGGTCACGCTAAAGCTATCGCCGAAAAACACCGGGGCTTGAATGCAAGTAACGGAAATCTTTAATAAATGTTGATTCAGCACCTGCCGCAGCTCATGCACCAGGCGTTTTTCCAGCGGTGTATGGCCCTGCTCGTCCGGCGTGCCGACCTGGGCCAGCAGGTTGAATGCCATCTGCCGATCGAAGAACGTGGGCTCCAGCGGGCGGGCGTTGAGCAGCTCGGCGGTCTGGCGCGCCAGCTCGGTGACGGCGACGCGTCCCTGGGTGGATACAGCGAGGCTGGCGGTCAGGCTGACGCGCTGCAGGTCCAGGCATTCACGCAAGGGGGCCAGCGCTACCGCCAGCGCCGTAGCCGAAGCGCTGGGGCTGGCGACCTGCAACGGCTTGCCCAGCCCGGCCAGGACATGGGCGTTGGCCTCTGGCACGATCTGCGGTGCCTGTTCCGCAGGCAAGGCGCCAGACAGGTCGATCAATGCACACCCGGCAGCCGTGGCCCGCGGGGCGAAGCTCAGGGTCACGGCCGGGCCCGCGGCAAAAAAGGCCAGCTGGACCTTGCTGAAATCGAACTCATCGACCTCACGCACCCGCACGTTTTTACCGCGGAACATCACCGAGCTTCCCGCCGACTCGCTGCTGGCCAGCAGGTGCAGGTTGCCGACGGGAAAATCCCGCTCTTCGAGAATCTGGACGAGGGTTTCGCCGACAGTACCGGTGGCGCCGATCACGGCAATATCAAAGGACTGGCTCATGGGTCTACCTCAGGTAAAACGGGGGGAGCGGCACTTTACCGGGTGACCGGTATGCAGGCAATCGGCTGGCGGACTTGCAGTGCCTGGGCTTGCTCGCGATGGGGCGACCTGACACACAACCGTCTCCCAAAAAAACCCGCGCCTCTCACAAGGCACGGGTTCTTTCACAGCAGCGGCCGATCAACGTTCGAGCAGGATCCGCAGCATGCGGCGCAGCGGCTCGGCCGCGCCCCAGAGCAACTGGTCGCCGACGGTGAAGGCGCCGACGAACTGCGAGCCCATGTTCAGCTTGCGCAAACGGCCCACCGGCACGTTCAGGGTGCCGGTGACCTTGGTCGGGCTCAGCTCCTGCATGCTGGCTTCGCGGTTGTTCGGCACCAGCTTCACCCAAGGGTTGTGCTGGCTGATCAGCCCTTCGATGTCGGCGATCGGCACGTCCTTGTTCAGTTTGATGGTCAGCGCCTGGCTGTGGCAACGCATGGCACCGATGCGCACGCAGATGCCGTCCACCGGGATCGGGCTCTTGAAGCGCCCCAGGATCTTGTTGGTTTCAGCCTGGGCCTTCCACTCTTCGCGGCTCTGGCCGTTAGGCAGTTCCTTGTCGATCCATGGGATCAGGCTGCCGGCCAGCGGCACGCCAAAGTTTTCGGTCGGGTACGCGTCGCTGCGCATCGCCTCGGCAACCTTGCGGTCGATGTCGAGGATGGCGCTGGCCGGGTTGGCCAGGTCATCGGCGACGGCGGCGTGGGTCGCGCCCATCTGCTTGATCAGCTCGCGCATGTTCTGCGCGCCGGCACCGGAGGCCGCCTGGTAGGTCATGGCGCTCATCCACTCCACCAGGCCGGCTTCGAACAGGCCGCCCAGGCCCATCAGCATCAGGCTGACGGTGCAGTTGCCGCCGATGTAGTTCTTGGTGCCCGCGTCCAGTTGCTGGTCGATGACCTTGCGGTTCACCGGGTCGAGGATGATGACGGCATCGTCCTGCATGCGCAGGCTCGAAGCGGCGTCGATCCAGTAGCCCTGCCAGCCGGCTTCGCGCAGCTTGGGGAAGACTTCGCTGGTGTAGTCGCCGCCCTGACACGTCAGGATCACGTCGAGGGTCTTGAGCTCCTCAATGCTGTAGGCATCCTTGAGCGCACCGGTATCCTTGCCCACGGACGGGCCTTGGCCACCGACATTGGAGGTGGTGAAAAACACCGGTTCGATGAGATCGAAATCCTGCTCTTCCAGCATTCGCTGCATGAGCACGGAACCGACCATGCCGCGCCAACCGATCAGACCTACACGTTTCATCGCAACTACACCTATACAAAAGTGGGCCACCGTCTTGGCGGTGGGCCCGAAAGATTACAGATTCCGCAGCGCGGCGACTACTGCATCGCCCATTTGCCGGGTACCGACTTTGGTACAACCGTCCGACCAGATGTCGCCGGTGCGCAAGCCCTGGTCCAACACCACGCTGACAGCCTGCTCGATCGCGTGCGCCGCGTCATGGAGGTTGAAGCTGTAGCGCAGCATCATCGACACCGACAGGATGGTCGCCAACGGGTTGGCGATGCCCTGCCCGGCGATGTCCGGCGCCGAGCCGTGGCATGGCTCGTACATGCCCTTGTTGTTGGCATCCAGGGACGCCGACGGCAGCATGCCGATGGAACCGGTGAGCATCGACGCTTCGTCGGACAGGATGTCACCGAACATATTGTCGGTGACGATCACATCGAACTGCTTGGGCGCACGCACCAGTTGCATGGCGGCGTTATCCACGTACATATGGCTCAGCTCGACGTCTGGATAATCCTTGGCCACCTGCTCTACCACTTCGCGCCACAGTTGGCTGGAAGCCAGGACGTTGGCCTTGTCCACCGAACACAGTTTCCTGCCACGCACCCGGGCCATGTCGAAACCGACCCGGGCGATACGGCGGATTTCACTCTCGCTGTACGGCAAGGTGTCGTAGGCCTGGCGCTCGCCATTATCCAGCTCACGGGTGCCACGCGGGGCGCCGAAGTAGATACCGCCGGTCAGCTCGCGGACGATGAGGATGTCCAGGCCCGAGACGATTTCCGGCTTCAGGCTCGAAGCATCGGCCAGTTGCGGGTAGAGAATCGCAGGACGCAGGTTGCCGAACAGGCCCAGTTGCGCACGAATCTTCAGCAGGCCGCGTTCCGGACGGATATCGCGCTCGATCCTGTCCCATTTCGGGCCGCCCACGGCACCCAGCAGCACGGCATCGGCGGCACGGGCACGATCCAGGGTCTCATCGGCCAGGGGCACGCCGTGCTTGTCGATGGCAGCGCCGCCGATCACGTCGTGGCTGAGCTCGAAGCCCAGGCCGTACTTGTCGTTCGCCAGCTCCAGGACCTTGACCGCTTCGGCCATGATTTCCGGGCCAATGCCATCACCAGGGAGAATCAGAATCTGCTTGCTCATGTATTCCTCGTTTGCTCTATCGGCACAGGCCCCTGGGGCTGGCCGGGAAAAAGGCTATCGCTCGGCCCACAGCACCAGTACATCTGTACTGAACGAACCATCGGCCTCAATCTCAAAATATTCACGCACTTCGTCGCCCATGGCACGCTGCAGCTCGAGTATCGCCGCCCGCATCACCTCGGGGGTGCGCATGCGCTCGACCCACGAGCGGTACTCCAGGCGCAGGCGCTGGCGCGAGGTGCTGCGGGTGTGCAACCCCGCTTCACTGACCTGGCGCAACCATTCGCCGGCCGAATAATCGCGCACATGACTGGTGTCGCGCAGCACTTCAACGCTCTGCAGGTAGGTGTCCAGCAACGGCGCACCCGGCGAAAGGATATCGATGAAGGCCGCCACCCCGCCCGGCTTGAGTACCCGGCGCACTTCCCGCAGCGCCAGGCCCAGGTCGCTCCAATGATGCGCCGAATAGCGGCTGAACACGAAGTCGAACTCAGCGGCGGCGAACGGCAGGCGCTCGGCGGCGCCCCGCACCGTGCTGATATTGCCCAGGCCACGCTCGGCCGCTGCTGTGGCCACGACATCCAACATCTGTTGGGATAGATCGTAGGCCACCACTTCACCGGCCAGGGGCGCCACGTGGAAACTGACGTGACCGGCACCGCAGCCCAGGTCCAGGACGCGGGCCTCGGGACGTCCCTTCAGTTCGGCCTGTAGCAGCGCGAACTCAGCGCCCTGGGCGTGCACGGCACTGCTCAGGTAGGCCGCAGCCTGCTCACCGAATTGCTTTTGTACAACCTGACTGTGGGCGGTGCTGGTCATGGGATGTCCTTATGTTTTTTTGCCTGGGTGGACCCCATCGCGAGCAAGCTCGCGATGAAGCCGGTACTGCCTACATCGATCCATCAAGCATCGCGAAACAACCAGGGCTGGCTCGCTCGGTGCTTGGCTTCGAACGCGGCAATCGCGTCACTGTCCTGCAAGGTCAGGCCGATGTCGTCCAGGCCGTTGAGCAGGCAATGCTTGCGGAACGCATCGATCTCGAAGCTCAGCACCTTGCCGTCTGGACGGGTCACGGTTTGCGCTGCCAGATCGATCTGCAACTGGTAGCCCGGGTTGGCCTCGACCTGCTGGAACAGCTCGTCCACTTCAGCGTCGCTCAGGATGATCGGCAGCAGGCCGTTCTTGAAGCTGTTATTGAAGAAGATATCGGCGTAGCTCGGCGCGATGATGCTGCGGAAACCGTACTCTTCAAGAGCCCACGGCGCGTGCTCGCGGCTCGAACCGCAACCGAAGTTCTCCCGGGCCAGCAACACACTGGCGCCCTGGTAGCGCTCGGCGTTGAGCACGAAATCCTTGTTCAACGGCCGCTTGGAGTTGTCCTGGTATGGCTGGCCGACATCCAGGTAGCGCCATTCGTCGAACAGGTTCGGGCCGAAACCGGTGCGCTTGATGGACTTCAGGAATTGCTTGGGAATGATCTGGTCGGTGTCGACGTTGGCACGATCCAAAGGCGCGACAAGACCGGTGTGCTGGGTAAAAGCTTTCATTGCTGCGCTCCTTCAGATCAATTCGCGGACGTCGACGAAACGGCCGTTGACGGCCGCCGCAGCGGCCATGGCCGGGCTCACCAGGTGCGTACGGCCACCGGCGCCCTGACGGCCTTCGAAGTTACGGTTGGAGGTGGAAGCGCAATGCTCGCCCGATTCCAGGCGGTCAGGGTTCATCGCCAGGCACATGGAGCACCCTGGCTCGCGCCACTCGAAACCGGCCTCGAGGAAGATCTTGTCCAGCCCTTCCGCTTCCGCCTGGGCCTTCACCAGGCCGGAACCCGGTACGACGATGGCCTGCTTGATGGTCGAGGCCACCTTGCGGCCCTTGGCGATTACCGCCGCGGCGCGCAGGTCTTCGATCCGCGAGTTGGTGCAGGAGCCGATGAACACGCGGTCGAGCTTGATGTCGGTAATCGCCTGGTTGGCGCTCAAGCCCATGTACTTCAAGGCGCGGACAATGGAGTCGCGCTTGACCAGGTCCATTTCCTTGGCCGGATCGGGGACGTTCTGGTCGACGGCCAGCACCATTTCCGGCGAAGTGCCCCAGCTGACCTGCGGCTTGATCTGCGCGGCGTCGAGCTCGACCACGGTATCGAATGTCGCATCGGGATCGGACACCAGGTCTTTCCAGGCTTGCACTGCCTTGTCCCATTCGACGCCTTTCGGGGCGAACGGACGGCCCTTGACGTACTCGATGGTTTTTTCATCGGCGGCCACCAGCCCGACCCGGGCACCGGCCTCGATGGACATGTTGCAGATGGTCATGCGGCCTTCGACGGACAGGTCACGGATGGCGCTGCCAGCGAACTCGATGGCATGGCCGTTACCGCCGGCGGTGCCGATCTTGCCGATCACGGCCAGGACGATGTCCTTGGCGGTCACGCCGAACGGCAGCTTGCCCTCGACGCGCACCAGCATGTTCTTCATTTTCTTGGCCACCAGGCACTGGGTGGCGAGCACATGCTCCACCTCGGAGGTGCCGATACCGTGGGCCAAGGCGCCAAAGGCACCGTGGGTCGAGGTGTGCGAGTCGCCGCAGACCACGGTCATGCCCGGCAGGGTCGCGCCCTGCTCCGGGCCGATGACGTGGACGATGCCCTGGCGCACGTCGTTCATCTTGAATTCGACGATGCCATATTCGTCGCAGTTGTCATCGAGGGTCTGGACCTGCAGGCGCGAGACCTGGTCGACAATCGCGTCGATGCCGCCCTTGCGCTCCGCAGTGGTCGGCACGTTGTGGTCCGGGGTCGCGATGTTGGCATCGATGCGCCACGGCTTGCGCCCGGCCAGGCGCAGGCCTTCGAAAGCCTGCGGCGACGTCACTTCGTGGATGATGTGACGGTCGATATAGATCAGCGCCGAACCATCGTCGCGCTGCTTGACCAGGTGCGAATCCCAGAGCTTGTCGTAGAGCGTTTTGCCGGCCATCAGACGGTTTCCTCATCAGCTTGTTTCTATGCCCCGGGCCTTGAATGAATTCAATAACCCTCTGGCTTGTGAGGCTGATGTTATGAGGCTACATTAAATAACTCAAATTCATATTTTTCATACTTTGCATAACCAACAGGAATTCAATCGAGACGGCCATGGACCTTGCCAACCTCAATGCCTTTATTGCCATTGCCGAGACCGGCAGCTTCTCCGGTGCCGGCGAGCGCCTGCACCTGACCCAGCCGGCCATCAGCAAGCGCATCGCCGGCCTGGAACAACAGCTCAACGTACGCCTGTTCGACCGCCTGGGCCGTGAAATAGGCCTGACCGAAGCCGGTCGGGCCCTGCTGCCACGGGCTTATCAGATCCTCAACGTACTGGACGACACCCGTCGCGCCCTGACCAACCTGACCGGCGAGGTCAGCGGGCGGCTGACCCTTGCCACCAGCCACCACATCGGCCTGCATCGCCTGCCGCCTCTGTTGCGGGAATTCACCCGCCGCTACCCCCAGGTCGCGCTGGACATCCAGTTCCTGGATTCGGAAGTGGCCTATGAGGAAATCCTCCATGGCCGGGCGGAGTTGGCGGTCATCACCCTCGCCCCCGAACCCCACACCTTGATGCGCGCCACGCCGGTATGGGACGATCCCCTGGACTTCGTGGTAGCGCCGGAGCACGCACTGCTGGACAACGCCAGCGTGAGCCTGGCGGACATCGCCCTGCACCCGGCGGTCTTCCCGGGGGGCAACACCTTTACCCACCACATCGTGCAACGCCTGTTCGAGGCCCAGGGCCTGACGCCGAACATCGCCATGAGCACGAATTATCTGGAAACCATAAAAATGATGGTCTCCATCGGCCTGGCCTGGAGTGTCCTGCCACGCACGATGCTCGACGATCAGGTGGCTCGCATACCTTTGCCGGGCATACAGCTCAGTCGCCAGCTAGGCTATATCTTGCACACCGAACGGACGCTGTCGAACGCTGCTCGGGCCTTCATGGCCCTACTGGACGCACAAATCGATCTGCCAGGGACCCAGGCATAAGTCGTGCGACTCCTCTAGGGCCGAATGCCCGTGCCTAACGCCCAACTGCCCAAGGCCCGCTAGATAATGCCCAACCCTGCCGACCATATCCCGCCCCTGCCGCGCATCCAGGCACTCGACCCCAAGCGGTCCGAGCAAAGCTGGGACAGCGCGCCGCAGTTGCTGGCCGCCCTGAACGGCGCGCGCCTGGGGGCCTGGTCGTGGGATATCGATAGCGGCAAGATCAGCTGGTCCCGGGGCACCCAGGCGCTGTTCGGCTTCGATCCGCGCCAGCCATTGCCGGCCGATGTGGACTACCTGGACCTCCTGCTGCCCGAAGACCGGGCCAAGGCCGTCCGGGCCTTCCACGCGGCCGTGGCCGGTGCGCCACTGGAACAGGCCATGCACCACCGCATCGTCTGGCCCGACGGCAGCCTGCACTGGCTGGAAATCAGTGGCAGCGTACTGCCCGACAAGCACGGCCGTCCGCGCATGATCGGGGTGATCCGCGAGATCACCCATCAACGCGAGCGCGAACAGGCCCTGCGCAGTTCGGAAAAGCGCTTCGCCACGCTTTTTCATCTCTGCCCGAACATGGTGCTGCTGACCCGCCAGGAAGACGGGCTGATCAGCGAAGCCAACCAGTATTTCGAGAGCCTGTTCGGCTGGCCGGTGCATGATGTGATCGGCCGGACCACCCTGGAGCTGGGCTTGTGGGTCGACCCCAGCCAAAGGGCCAGGCTGGTGGAAGCGACCAAGGCCAAGGGCGAGCTGGTGAGCATGGAAGTGGAATTCCGGGCCAGCAACGGCCAGATCCACAGCGGCATACTCAGCGCGCAGAAGGTCGAACTCGAAGGCCAACCCTATCTGCTGAGCACCTTTCTCGACACCACCGAACGCAAGCTGGCCGAGCAGGCCCTCAAGGACAGCCAGGAACGCCTGGACCTGGCCCTCGACTCGGCGCAACTGGGCACCTGGGACTGGCACATCCCCAGCGGCATGCTCTACGGCTCGGCCCGGGCCGCGCAGCTCCATGGCCTGGAACCCAAGCCGTTCCACGAATCCTTCGACGCGTTCTTCGAAGGCGTACCGGACGAAGAACGCAACAACATGCGCAACGCCTACCGCAGCCTGCGCGAAGGCCCGGCGGGCAATTACCAGTTGACCTATCGGGTGCAACTGCCGGACGGCAGCTCCCGCTACCTGGAAAGTCGCGCCCGTCTGTATCGCAACGACGATGGCAGCCCATTGCGCATGGCCGGCACCCTGCTCGACATCACCGACCAGGTGGAGCGCGAACAGAGCCTGGCGGCATCGGAAGAAAAATTCGCCACGTTGTTCCAGGTCAGTCCCGACCCGATCTGCCTCACTCACCAGGACAGCGGCCGGTTCCTGGAGATCAATTCGAGCTTTACCCAGACATTCGGCTGGACCGCCAGCGACGTGATTGGCCGCAGTGCCGACGAGATCGGCCTCTGGGATGCCTCGGGCAGCAGCCTGCAGCGCATCGAGCGGGTGATCCGCGAGCAGTCCCTGAGCAATGTCGCCATTGTCGTGCACCACAGGTCCGGCCATCCGCTGACCTGCGTGATCTCCAGCCGCCAGATCAACGTCGACAACCAGCCCTGCATCGTGACCACGCTGCGGGACATTACCCAGCAGCAACGCTCCGAAGCGGCCCTCAAGGCCAGCGAGGAAAAGTTCGCCAAGGCATTCCATTCCAGCCCCGACGCCATCACCATCACCGAACGTGAAAGCGGCCGCTACCTCGAGGTCAACGATGGCTTCTGTCGCCTGACCGGCTACCGCGCCGACGAGGTACTCGGCCATACCGTGTTCGAGGTGGGCATCTGGGCCGAAGCCAAACAGCGCACGGCACTGCTGGCCGAACTGCAGCTCAAGGGACGCGTGCACCACCAGGAAATGCTCGGGCGCAACAAGCGCGGGGAGTTGCTCACCGTGGAGGTGTCGGTCGAGCCCATCACCCTCAACGAAACCGATTGCCTGTTGCTCACCGCCCGGGATGTCAGCCTGCTGCGCAACGCCGAAGCACAGATTCGCCACCTGGCCTATCACGATCCGCTGACCAACCTGCCCAACCGTGCCTTGCTGATGGACCGCCTGAGCCAGCAGATCGCCTTGCTCAAGCGCCATGACCTGCGCGGTGCGCTGCTGTTCCTCGACCTGGACCACTTCAAGCACATCAACGACTCACTGGGCCATCCGGTGGGCGATACAGTGCTGAAGATCATCACCGCGCGCCTGGAGGCCAGCGTGCGCCAGGAGGACACGGTGGCGCGCCTGGGTGGCGACGAATTCGTGGTCTTGCTCAGCGGCCTCGAAGGTAGCCGCAGCGAAGTCACCGAGCAGGTGCAGAAACTGGCCGATACCCTGCGAGAACTGCTCTCGGAGCCGATGTCCCTCGATGGCCAGCGGCTGCAAGTCACGCCAAGCATCGGCATGGCGCTGATTCCCGACCATGGCTCCACGCCCGCCGACCTGCTCAAGCGCGCCGATATCGCGCTGTACCGGGCCAAGGATTCGGGACGCAACACGTCACAGATGTTCCACACCACCATGCAAAAGGCCGCCAGCGAACGCTTGCGCATGGAAACCGACCTGCGCCAGGCCCTGGCTCGCGGGGAATTCAGCGTGCATTTCCAACCCCAGGTCGACGCCCGGGACAACCGTATCATCGGTGCCGAGACCCTGGTGCGCTGGCACCATCCCGAACTGGGCGCCCAATCGCCCAATGAATTCATCAAGGTGCTGGAGGACAGCGGGCTGATCCTGGAGGTCGGCACCTGGATCCTCGACGAAGCCTGCGACGGTTTCAAGCAACTGATCGCCAAGGGCAAGATCGATCCCCGGCGTTTCAGCCTGTGCGTGAATATCAGCCCGCGACAGTTCCGCCAGAGCGATTTCGTCGAGCGCATCGAAAGCAGCCTGGCGACCCATGGCCTGCCTTTCACGATGCTGAAACTGGAAATCACCGAAGGTATCGTGATCCAGAACCTGGACGACACTATCGCCAAGATGCGCCGCCTGAAGAAACTGGGGGTGAGCTTCGCCATGGACGATTTCGGCACCGGCTATTCATCCCTGACCTACCTCAAGCGCCTGCCGGTGGACACCCTGAAAATCGATCAGTCGTTCGTACGCGACGCCACCAGCGACCCCAACGACGCTGAAATCATCCGCGCCATCGTCGCCATGGCCCGCAGCCTCAACCTGGAAATGATCGCCGAAGGGGTGGAAACACTGGAACAACTGCAATTTCTGCAAGGGCTCGATTGCCACCTGTACCAAGGCTACCTGCACAGCCGGCCGTTGCCGCTGGAGGCGTTCGAGCGGCTGTTGCCGTGACCCTGATCTACAGAATGAAAAAGGGCGCCATTTCGGCGCCCTTCTTCAATTGCGATGCATCAGTTCTGCAGCGCGGGTTGCTGCTGCGCTCCGTTGATCGGGATGCGCTTGGCCTTGGCCTCTTCCGGTACCACACGCAACAGGTCGATGCTCAACAGACCGTTGCTCAGGCCGGCGGACTTGATCTCGATATGGTCAGCCAACCGGAAGGACAACTTGAACGCACGCTGGGCGATGCCCTGGTGCAGGTAGGTCACGCTGTCATTGCTGGCCTCGCGCTTGCCGCCGCTGATGGTCAGCACACCTTTTTCCACCTGAAGGTCCAGGTCTTCCTCCCGGAACCCAGCGGCGGCGACCACGATGCGGTATTCGTCATCGCCATGTTTTTCCACGTTGTAGGGTGGATAGCTGCTGCCCGGTTCGTTGCGCAGGGCGGTTTCGAAAAGATCGTTGAAACGATCGAAGCCTACCGAGGAACGGAACAGAGGGGCCAGCGAAAATGCAGTACTCATGATTCAAATCTCCTGAAAATTCAGCAAGTTTTTTTGTCTCCGCGACCCGGATTCGGCATCGCGTACCCCTTATCTAGGGGCCGCCAAATACTTTTCAAGAGCTTTTTCTGAAATTTTTTTCAGGCCGCTTCGGTACGTTTCACACCCAGCAGATGCCCTACCGCATCCAGTTCGGTTTCCCGCCGCAACGCGCTGAACAGCGTCGCTGCCTCGGGATAATTGCGCGTCAGCATTGCCAACCATTGCTTGAGCCGGCCGGGAGCCTGGCGCGGTGTCAGTTGCTCGACCACTTGCCCCCAGAAATCCTGGAGCATGGGTTGCAACTCGGCCCAGGACATCGGCACCACTTCTTCCCCGGCCCGAGCCGCTGCAATCTGCCGGGCCAGGTCGGGGCGGGAAACGAGGCCGCGACCGAGCATGATGTCCTCGACGCCGCTGATTTGGCGGCAACGGCGCCAGTCTTCGACGCTCCAGATATCGCCATTGGCGAACACCGGCACCTTGACCACTTCCTGGACCCGAGGGATCCACTCCCAGTGAGCCGGCGGCTTGTAGCCGTCGGTCTTGGTCCGCGCGTGCACCACGATGTGGGCGGCGCCACCTTCGGCCAGAGCCGTGGCACAGACCAGCGCGCCGTCCGGGCTGTCGAAGCCCAGGCGCATCTTGGCGGTGACAGGAATATGCCCAGGCACCGCACGCCGTACGTGCGTGACGATCTCGTTGAGCAGCTCCGGCTCCTTGAGCAGCACCGCTCCGCCCCGGGACTTGTTCACGGTCTTGGCCGGGCAGCCGAAGTTCAGGTCGATGACCTGCGAGCCCAACTCACAGGCCAAGGCGGCGTTTTCCGCCAGGCACACCGGATCGGAACCCAGCAATTGCACCCGCAGCGGCACACCGGCGGCGGTCCGGGCGCCGGTCAGCAATTCCGGGGCGAGCTTGTGAAAGTAGGTCGGCGTGAGCAGGCGATCATTGATGCGAATGAACTCGGTGACGCACCAGTCGATCCCGCCAACACGGGTCAGGACATCCCGCAGGATGTTGTCGACCAACCCCTCCATGGGCGCCAGGGCAATTTGCATGGAAAACACTCAACGAAAAAACGTGCGGCAGTTTACCGGATTTCGCCTACAAAATCGGCGCCATCGCGAGCCGTCTCGCTGTCGCGGGAACCGATCGCCGGGCCATAGCCTTCGATGAATTCCGGCGGCATGCGCTTGGGCCTGCCGGTGGACAGCTCGATACAGACGAACGTGGTCTGGGCGCGCAGCAACGTGGTGTTGTCGCTGGGACGAATCAACTGGAAATGCCGGGTCATCTTCAGGCGCTGGTCCCAGTCGACGATCCAGGTGGCCAATTGCAGTTCATCGCCTTCATAGGCGGCTGCCAGGTAGTCGACTTCATGGCGCACGACGGCCATGGCCCGGTCCAGCCGTCGATACTCTGCCAGATCCAGCCCCAGGCGCTGGGAGTGGCGCCAGGCGCAGCGCTCGAGCCAGGTGACGTAGACCGCGTTGTTGGCGTGGCCCAACCCGTCGATGTCTTCGCCAGCCACTTGAAGATCAATGATGAACGGTGTTGCCCGATCCCAGCCCATGCCCCTCTCCCGGTCGAATATGGATCGGGGCAGTGTAACGGATCGCGCAGCGTTCGCGGGTACGCTCAGGCCGATTGCCGCGCTTGCAGGCTGCGTCCGGCCAACAGCGACAACACACCGTCGATCACGCGCGGATCGGCCAGCACCCGTTGATGCCCGCCGGCCGGCAAGCGCAGCAGCCGGCTGTCGAACCAGGCCTCGTGGATCAGTTGCGACTCCTTGACCGACACCGAGGTGTCGTCCTCGGCATGGACCACCAGCCCCGGCACATCCAATTGGTAGTGAGCGACATCCATCTTCGAGGCCGGCATGCCCACGTCCTTTTCCACTTGGCGAATGAACGCGGACCGCGCCCGGGGCGGCATTCCCATGATCCGGGCAAAACCGCGCAGCACCCCCAGGATGCGCGCAGGCGCGGCGATGCTGACCAGGGTTTCGGTACGCAATCCCAGTTGCACCGCAAGCATGGCGCTGGCGCCCCCCATGGAATGCCCGATCACGGCTTGCAACGGCGGCAACTCAGCCGCGGCCTCGAGCATGGCCCTGGCGAACAGCAGGACGTTCGCCTCGTGGCCCGGAGAGCGACCATGGGCCGGTCCATCCAGCGCCACCACCGTATACCCGGCGTCCACCAAGGCCGTGATCAGCGCGGCGAATTGCGTGGGTCGCCCTTCCCAGCCGTGCATCAGCAGGACGGTCGGCCCCTTGCCCCAGCGCAAGGCAGAGAGACCGAAGCGCAAGGTGATGCGCTCGGAACTTGCCAGCAATGGCAGCTCCCAGTCCCGTGGTGGCAGATTTCGAGGCCGCATGAACAGCGTCCGCATTTTCTTTGCCACCAGGCCCGGGGCTACCCGGCCAAGCGTGCCATTCACACCACGAATCCAGCTTAACCTGTCCATTGCTTGTCTCCAGGGCTTGCTTGTTGGCTCAACGCACCGCCGACTTGGCCGCACGCAGCAAACGATCCGACAGCTCCCCCGGACCCAATGCCCGTGCCAGGGCCAGGCCACCGACCATCAATGCGATGTCGGCCAGGGCTTTATCGGCGTCGTCCGGGCTGCCTGCCAGTTGTGCAGCCATCAACTCGATATGTTCATTGAGCACTTCACGAAACGGATCCGGCAGCCGGCCAAGCTCGCCGATGGAGGCAGGAATCGGGCAGGCGTTCTCGGTGGAGTCACGATGCTTTCGCGACAGATAGAACGCGGCCACCAGGGCGCGCCGCTCTTCATCGGTCAGCTCGGCATTCATATCCGCGATCATGCCGCGACGCCGGCCCAGCAGTTGCTTGAACGCCTCCAGCATCAGGGCGTCCTTGCTTTCAAAATGGGCATAGAAACCACCGACCGTCAGCCCGGCCGCTCCCATCACCTCGCCCACGCTCGGTTCCGCCGGCCCACGCTGGATCAGCGCGTCGCTGGCGGCCTTGATAATGCGTTCACGGGTTTGTGCCTTTTTATCGCTCATCGCTGCCTCCGAATATTACGATTGAAATATTATCCGCATAATAATTTTCTGCAAGCAGAAAAGAGACCGTTGGTCAGGTACGTGAGTTGGGGTATTGGAGAATTGGCCGAACGCCAGACAAACAAAAGGGCCATTCAAGAATTGAATGACCCTTAAAAATCCCGCAGTGCGGGTAATCGTGGCGTCCCCTAGGGGACTCGAACCCCTGTTACCGCCGTGAAAGGGCGGTGTCCTAGGCCACTAGACGAAGGGGACACAAACCTTCTGACTTGATCAGCGCTGAGAACTGATCGCTTCAAGGCCGGTGTGGCCAGACCTTGAAGTTCAAATTGGTGGAGCTAGACGGGATCGAACCGTCGACCTCTTGCATGCCATGCAAGCGCTCTCCCAGCTGAGCTATAGCCCCGGATTTTTCGCCTCGCGGCGGAGCGACATCTTGTAACATCGCTTCTGTAAAACTGGCGTCCCCTAGGGGACTCGAACCCCTGTTACCGCCGTGAAAGGGCGGTGTCCTAGGCCACTAGACGAAGGGGACGCAAACCCTTCTAACAACTGATCAACGCTGAGTGTTGATCGCTTCAAGGCCGGTGTGGCCAAGCCTTGAAGTGTAAATTGGTGGAGCTAGACGGGATCGAACCGTCGACCTCTTGCATGCCATGCAAGCGCTCTCCCAGCTGAGCTATAGCCCCTCATCGCTGAGGACGGGGCGAATCTTAAGGGCGTATCAGAAGGCTGTCAAATTTATTTTCAACAAATTTGAAAATTTTTTGCCGGGATAACAATCACTTACCGACAAACCCCGGAAAACCGGGGCATGCCCTGCCTCATCGACTGCTCAGGCGATGGCGCCCAGCAGTTTTTCCCACTCCTTGTTTTCCTTCTTCGACACGCCACCGAGCAGATCGATGGCCTGGCGTAGGCGGAAACGGGTCAGGTCCGGCCCGAGGATTTCCATTGCATCGAGCACCGATACCGAGCTGGCCTGGCCGGTAATGGCAGCGAACATCAACGGCATGGCATCGCGCAGTTTCAACTCCAGGGACTCGACCACGGCCTGGATGGTCGCGGTGATCGTGTCCTTTTCCCACTGGCGCAGGCTTTCGAGCTTCCAGAGGATCAGCTGCATCAGTTGGCGCACCTGGTCGCCGGAGAGCTTCTTGGATTCGAAAAGCTTCGCATCCGGTGTCACGCCACCGGCGAAGAAGAAGCCGGCCAGCGGCGCGATCTGGCTGAATGTCTCTACCCTGCCCTGCACATGGGGCGCGATCTTCATCATGTACTCGGGGTTGAGCGCCCATTTCTGCACGCGAACGGCAAATTCTTCCACCGGCAAGTCGCGCAACCACTGGCCGTTGAGCCACGACAGCTTCTCGATGTCGAAGATCGGCCCGCCCAGGGAGACGCGCGACAGGTCGAAGTGCTCGACCATTTCCTGCAGCGAGAACTTCTCGCGCTCGTCCGGCATCGACCAGCCCATGCGGCCCAGGTAGTTGAGCATTGCCTCGGGCATGAAGCCCATGCGCTCGTAGAAGGTCACCGAGGTGGGGTTCTTGCGTTTGGACAGCTTGCTCTTGTCCGGGTTACGCAGCAGCGGCATGTAGCACAGCTGCGGCTGCTCCCAGCCGAAGTATTCATACAGCAGGATCAGTTTCGGCGCCGACGGCAGCCATTCTTCACCGCGCAATACGTGGGTGATGCCCATCAGGTGATCGTCGACCACGTTGGCCAGGAAGTACGTCGGCAGGCCGTCGGTCTTCATCAGCACTTGCATGTCCATGCGATCCCACGGGATCTCGACATCGCCACGCAGCATGTCCGGCACCACGCAGACGCCTTCGGTCGGCACTTTCATGCGGATCACATGGGGCTCGCCGGCCGCCAGGCGACGAGCGACTTCTTCCTTGGACAGCAGCAGCGCCCGGCCGTCATAGCGCGGGGTTTCGCCACGGGCGATCTGCTCGGCGCGCATCTGGTCCAGCTCTTCGGCGGTGCAGAAACACGGGAACGCATGCCCCATGTCCACCAACTGCTGGCAATACTGCTTGTAGATGTCACCACGCTCGCTCTGGCGGTACGGACCGTGCGGGCCGCCGACATCCGGACCTTCGCTCCAGTCGATGCCCAACCAGCGCAAGGCGTCGAAAATCTGCTGCTCGGACTCACGGGTCGAGCGCAACTGATCGGTGTCCTCGATCCGCAGGATGAACTCACCGCCATGCTGCTTGGCAAAGCAATAGTTGAACAAGGCGATGTAAGCGGTGCCGACATGGGGATCGCCAGTGGGCGAAGGCGCGATGCGGGTGCGGACGGTGGTCATGGCATGTCTCGGAAAGAATATAAAAGCGAAGATGAAACAGGGGGCGAATGGTAACAGGCGATGGCGGGCGGGCTCCAGTGAGAGCGGGATTTGTGTGGCCAGTCGTCAGACCGAGTCGCCCCCATCGCGAGCAAGCTCGCTCCCCACAAGGGATCATGGGGCGACTCGATCGAACTGTGGGAGCGAGCTTGCTCGCGATGAAGCCCTTGAGGTCGCCACGCAGCCTCAGACAGTCAGCAACCGCTCCCGCAACTTGCCAATTTCGTCACGCAATTGCGCCGCTGCCTCGAATTCCAGGTCCCGGGCCAACTGGTACATCTTCTCTTCCAACTGGCGGATACGCTTGGTGATTTCGCTGGGCGAGCGCAGTTCGGCCTCGTAGCGTGCGCTCTCTTCGGCGGCCTTGGCCATGCCCTTGCGCTTCTTGCTGCGAGAGCCTGGCACGGTGGCGCCTTCCATGATGTCCGCCACGTCCTTGAAAACCCCCTTTGGCGTGATGCCGTTGGCCAGGTTGAACGCGATCTGTTTCTCGCGGCGGCGTTCGGTCTCGCCGATGGCCCGCTCCATGGAGCCGGTCATGTTGTCGGCGTAGAGAATCGCCCGGCCGTTGAGGTTACGGGCGGCGCGGCCGATGGTCTGGATCAGCGAACGCTCGGAGCGCAGGAATCCTTCCTTGTCGGCATCGAGAATCGCCACCAGGGACACTTCCGGCATGTCCAGGCCCTCACGCAGCAGGTTGATGCCCACCAGCACGTCGAAGGTTCCCAGGCGCAGGTCGCGGATAATCTCGACCCGCTCCACCGTGTCGATGTCCGAGTGCAGGTAACGCACCCGCACGCCGTGATCGGCCAGGTAATCGGTAAGGTCTTCGGCCATGCGCTTGGTCAGCGTAGTGACCAGCACGCGCTCCTCCACCGCCACGCGCTTGTTGATTTCCGAGAGCAGGTCATCTACCTGGGTCAGCGCCGGACGCACTTCCACCTGCGGGTCGACCAGCCCGGTGGGACGTACCACCTGCTCGACCACGCGTCCGGCATGCTCGGCCTCGTAATTGCCGGGGGTGGCCGAGACAAAGATCGTCTGCGGGCTGACGCTCTCCCATTCATCGAAGCGCATGGGTCGGTTGTCCAGCGCCGAGGGCAGGCGAAACCCGTATTCCACCAGGGTTTCCTTGCGCGAACGGTCGCCTTTGTACATGGCGCCGACCTGGGGCACGCTGACGTGGGATTCGTCGATCACCAGCAAGGCGTCGGCCGGCAGGTAATCGTACAAGGTGGGCGGCGGTGCGCCCGCCGGGCGACCCGACAGGTAACGCGAGTAGTTTTCGATACCGTTGCAGTAGCCCAGCTCCAGGATCATCTCCAGGTCGAAACGGGTTCGCTGCTCCAGGCGCTGGGCTTCCACAAGCTTGTTGTTCGAACGCAGGTATTCGAGGCGTTCCTGCAGCTCGGCCTTGATGCCCTCGATGGCGTCCAGCAGGGTTTCCCGGGGCGTGACGTAGTGGCTCTTGGGATAGAAGGTAAAGCGTGGCAGCTTGCGGATCACCTCGCCGGTCAGCGGGTCGAACGCCGAAATGCTCTCCACTTCATCGTCGAACAACTCGATGCGGATCGCCTCCAGGTCCGATTCCGCCGGATAGATGTCGATCACATCGCCACGCACCCGGAAGGTCGCCCGGGCGAAATCCATGTCGTTGCGGGTGTATTGCAGGTCCGCCAGGCGCCGCAACAAGGCCCGCTGATCGAGTTTGTCGCCGCGGTCGACGTGCAACACCATCTTCAGGTAGGTCTCCGGGCTACCCAGGCCGTAGATGCACGACACCGTGGTGACGATGATCGCATCCTTGCGCTCCAGCAACGCCTTGGTGGCCGACAGCCGCATCTGCTCGATGTGGTCGTTGATCGAGGCATCCTTCTCGATGAAGGTGTCCGACGAAGGCACATAGGCTTCAGGCTGGTAGTAGTCGTAGTAGGAAACGAAGTATTCCACCGCGTTGTTCGGGAAAAACGCCTTGAACTCGCCATACAGCTGCGCCGCCAGGGTCTTGTTCGGCGCCAGTACCAGGGTCGGACGCTGCACCTGGGCGATCACGTTGGCGATGCTGAAGGTCTTGCCCGAACCGGTGACGCCGAGCAGCGTCTGATGGGCCAGGCCCGCCTCGATACCTTCGACCATCAGGCGGATGGCTTCCGGCTGGTCGCCGGCGGGCTTGAATCGGGTGACGAGCTGGAATTCAGACATGACATAACCTCTGGATTCACTCCTGTCGGCCAGGCGACAGAAACGAGAAAGACCGAAACGACGGATGTCGCCCGAAGAAAAAGCTGGAATGCATCCAATGTGGAGTTGAATGCCTTCGCTTTCAAGACGGACGTCCTACGCGCCTTGTGGACTTTGACGCCGCACCAGGACTAACGGTCGAAAAAAAATCGAAAATACTTACCGTAAAAGCTGAATCGCCTGTCGCGGTACCCGGTGATGGCCTCTATACTAGCTCCCCGTTTGTGCACCGCTCTAGTGCATTCGGCTGGAGCGTGACACGTCCCCTCTTACTCCATTCAGAGCCGCGCAATAATGAGCCTGTTTTCCGCTGTCGAATTGGCACCCCGCGACCCCATCCTGGGCCTCAACGAAGCATTCAACGCCGACACCCGTACCAACAAGGTCAACCTGGGCGTAGGCGTGTACTGCAATGAAGAGGGGCGTATTCCACTCCTGCGCGCCGTGGTCGAAGCCGAGACGATTCGCGTGGCCCAGCACGTTTCCCGTGGCTACCTGCCGATCGACGGTATTGCCGCTTATGACCAGGCGGTGCAGACCTTGCTGTTCGGCAAGGACTCGCCCCTGATCGCCTCCGGTCGCGTCATCACCACCCAGGCTGTGGGTGGCACCGGCGCGCTGAAGATCGGGGCCGACTTCCTCAAGCAACTGCTGCCCGACGCCGTCGTGGCCATCAGCGACCCAAGCTGGGAAAACCACCGCGCCCTGTTCGAGACCGCCGGTTTCCCGGTACAGAACTACCGCTACTATGACGCCGCCACCCACGACGTGAACCGCTCGGGCCTGCTGGAAGACCTCAACGCCCTGCCCGACCGTTCGATCATTGTGCTGCACGCTTGCTGCCACAACCCGACCGGCGTGGACTTGAGCCCCGAAGACTGGAAAAACGTGCTGGCCGTGGTCAAGGCCAAGAATCACGTTCCGTTCCTGGACATGGCGTACCAGGGCTTCGGCGACGGTATCGACGAAGACGCGGCGGCCGTGCGCCTGTTCGCCGAATCGGGCCTGACCTTCTTCGCGTCCAGCTCGTTCTCCAAGTCGTTCTCCCTGTACGGCGAACGTGTTGGCGCACTGTCGATCGTCAGCGAATCGAAAGAAGAAAGTGCCCGGGTGCTGTCCCAGGTCAAGCGCGTGATCCGCACCAACTACTCCAACCCGCCGACCCACGGTGCCAGCATCGTGGCCGCCGTCCTCAACAGCCCCGAGCTGCGTGCCCAGTGGGAAGCGGAACTGGCTGAAATGCGCCTGCGGATCCGCGGCATGCGCAATCAGATGGTGGACATGCTGGCCAAGGCAGCGCCGCACCGCGACTTCAGCTTCGTCGCACGCCAGCGCGGTATGTTCTCCTACTCCGGCCTGACCGTTGAACAAGTGGCGCGCCTGCGCAACGAGTTCGGTATCTACGCCCTGGACACCGGTCGCATCTGCGTGGCCGCGTTGAACCAGAACAACATCGATGCGGTGACCAAGGCGATCGTGCAGGTCATATGAGGCCCGCGAAATAACGGGAAAGTAAGATTTTGTGGGGGCGGGCTTGCTCGCTCACACAAGGTCCTCTGTTTCCTCGGCGTCTAGGCTGTGTGAAGCAGTAACAAGTGACCGAGCGAGCACCCACCTCCCTTCGAGCGCCCGATTCACCACCCAAAGCTTGACTTCTCTTTTCTAATCAGTAACATACGCGTCATTCCGCGATAGCTCAGTTGGTAGAGCAAGTGACTGTTAATCACTGGGTCCCTGGTTCGAGTCCAGGTCGTGGAGCCAGACAGCAAGACAAGAAGCCCCTGAATCGAAAGGTTCAGGGGCTTTTTTGTGGGCGGCTTTTGCCCTGTACAGGGGCAAAGCTTGAGCCAGGCGTCGCATTCAGCCTGGGGGATGGCCGAATAAGCCTCCCCGAGGTCGCTGCCAGAACAATAATCCGGCGCCAAAAAGGCATTATGGTCTGAATCCTGCTTTCTTTTTCTCAAACCCAAGCTGTCACGCGAGTGTCATGGCGCTGCCGCAAGCTGGCGCTGTCCGTCAACAACAGCTTCATAACAACAAGGACGAAGGTATGCCCACACAAAATCCCCACCGCATCGTCGGCCTGTGCACCTCCAGCAAGGTGTATAACGTGTTGACCGAGCTCAAGCACCTGGAAGGCCATCGCAGCGCCAAGTTTCTTTCGTTGCTGACGGAGAACCTGGTCCGCAAGGGCGTACTCAATGAGCGGGAAGTGGTGCATATGCTCGATCTGGTGGTCGACTGAGCGGCGTCGATTCCTACTATCGAGACTGTTGATTTTTCGTCCCGCCGCCTGAACCGTAAGGTAGCTCCATCGATTGATGGAGGTGCCCAATGTCCAAGGTTCGAATCATGTCTGTCATCGGCAGTGCCGTCCCCGCCCCGCTCAGGGAACGCGGTCTGCTGGCCTGCTGGTATCTGGTGCAGGATGGCGTGACCATCAGCGGCCCGCTGACTTCATTGCCCGCCGCCCAGGCCCTGTCCCAACGTATCGGCCCCTATGTGCTGACCGCCTAAGAAAGCCTTGATACGGGTTCATGTCGCGCTGAAAACTGCCTCGCAATGCTCATGCACTCCAGTACACGGCGCTTGTTCGGCTGTTTTCGCCTTGCCTGACCTTGGTTTCAAGACTTTTCGTACAGAGCCTAAGGCAGCTTCACCTTGGGCTGGCTTTCCACGAACAGCGCCCAGCACGAGATGAACAGCGCGGCGATCAAGGGGCCGATCACGAACCCGTTGAGCCCGAACACCGCCAGGCCGCCCAGGGTCGACACCAGCACCAGGTAATCAGGCATCTTGGTGTCCTTGCCCACCAGGATCGGACGCAGGAAGTTATCCACCAGCCCGATCACGAACACGCCGAACAGCGTCAGCACCACACCTTGCCAGATCGCCCCCGACAGCAGGAAATACACCGCCACCGGCGCCCACACCAGCCCCGCGCCAACGGCAGGCAACAGGGACAGGAACGCCATCAGCACCGCCCATGGCAACACCGTCGGGATGCCCAGGATCCAGAAAATCAGCCCACCCAGCGCCCCTTGGGTGATCGCCACCAGCAGGTTGCCCTTGACGGTCGCCCGCACCACCCGGTTGAACTTCAATTGCAGCCGACGCTTCTGGTATTCGGCCAGCGGTACGGCGGCGCGCACCTTGCGCGCCAGTTCCGCGCCATCGCGCAGGAAGAAGAACAGCAGATAGAGCATCACGAAGAAGCTGACCAGGAACTGGAAAGTCCCCTGGCCGAAGCTGAAGGCCTGGGTGGCGAAGAACTCGCTGCCCTGCATAGCGCTCTTGACGATTCTGTCGCGCAACCCGTTCAGGTTACCCAGGCCGAAACGGTCGAACAGGTTCTGGAAATACGGCGGCAAGGCTTCCTTGAACCGGGCCAGGTAATCGGCAACGTCCAGCTCGCCGCTCTCCAGGCTCTTGTAGAGGGCCGTGCCCTCCTGCACCAGCAGCATGCTGATGACGATCACCGGCAGGATCGCGATCAGCACGCAGATACTGAGGGTGAACAGCGAGGTGACGTTGCGCTGCCAGCCGAACTTCAGCTGCACGCGACGCTGCATCGGCGCAAAGACAATGGCCAGGATCACCGCCCAGAAGACCGCTCCGTAGAAGGGTAACAGGATCCAGATGAACGCGACGGTGACCAGCACCAACAGCGACATCTGGGCTTTGTTCTGCAGCATCTTTCGATTCATCAGCTTTCCATGTCCAGAGGCGGGATAAACGTTAGTCAGCCCGGATTCGCCGGAGTGCCGTCGCGTTTGCCCCCCCCCGCATTGACCTGCATCAATACTGCTCGACCGGACGCGGATTACCCTCGCCGCTTTTTGCGATCCGACGCCACCATGCCCCTCGTAGCCCCCGAACTGCTCGCCCCCGCCGGCACCCTGAAAAACATGCGCTATGCCTTCGCCTACGGAGCCGATGCGGTGTACGCCGGCCAGCCGCGCTACAGCCTGCGGGTGCGCAACAATGAATTCGATCACGCCAACCTGGCCCTGGGCATCGGCGAGGCCCAGGCCATGGGCAAGCGGTTTTACGTGGTGGTCAACATCGCCCCGCACAACGCCAAGCTGCGCACCTTCCTCAAGGATCTGGAACCTGTGATCGCCATGGCGCCGGATGCGCTGATCATGTCCGACCCGGGACTGATCATGCTGGTTCGCCGGCATTTCCCAGAGATGCCCATCCACCTGTCGGTCCAGGCCAACACGGTGAACTGGGCGAGCGTGGAGTTCTGGCAGCAACAGGGCTTGAGCCGGATCATCCTGTCCCGGGAGCTGTCCCTGGAGGAAATCGCCGAGATTCGCCAGCAGGTCCCGGCCATGGAGCTGGAAGTGTTCGTCCATGGCGCGCTGTGCATGGCCTATTCCGGGCGCTGCCTGCTGTCGGGATACCTGAACCGGCGCGACGCCAACCAGGGCAGTTGCACCAATGCCTGTCGCTGGAAGTATTCGGCGCAACCGGCCATGGAAAACGTGACCGGCGAAATCGTGCAGAGCTACCAGCCCGAACCCACGCTCGGCCTGGGCGCCCCCACGGACCAGGTATTCCTGCTCCAGGAGGCCAATCGCCCGGACGAGTCCATGCCCGCCTTCGAGGACGAGCACGGCACCTACATCATGAACGCCAAGGACCTGCGTGCGGTCCAGCACGTGGAGCGGCTCACCCGCATGGGGGTGCACTCGCTGAAGATCGAAGGCCGGACCAAGTCCCACTTCTATTGCGCCCGTGCCACCCAGGTTTACCGCCGGGCGATCGACGACGCCGTGGCCGGCCGGGAATTCGACCGCAGCCTGATGACCGACCTCGAATCACTGGCCCAGCGCGGCTACACCGAAGGCTTTCTGCGGCGGCATGTGCACGATGAATATCAGAACTACCAGAACGGCAGCTCGGTGTCGGAGCGCCAGCAGTTCGTCGGCGAACTGACCGGCGAGCGTCGCGAGCGCCTGGCGGAAGTAAGGGTCAAGAACCGCTTCGGCCTGGGCGATCACATGGAATTGATGACGCCCAAGGGCAACTTCCACTTCGACCTGCATCAGTTGCAGAACGCCAAGGGCCAGAGCATCGACGTCGCCCCGGGGGATGGACATGTGGTGTACGTGCCGATCCCGGACGCGGTGGATCTGCGGTTCGGGTTGTTGATGCGGGATGTGCAGGCACCCTAGCGGTTACAGTTGCCCCTGTGGGAGCGAGCTTGCTCGCGATGGCGGCTGCCCAGGCAACACTTCGATGACCGATCCGCCTCTGTCGCGAGCAAGCTCGCACCCACAGGGCCCTGCCCGGCCTTTGGTCGCGGCAGAAACTGCCGAAGGCTGCGATCCTCCACTTTCGATAGGGCCCGGTAGCCCAGGCGAAACAACTGGATCGAGAGCGAAAGATCGCAGCCTTCGGCAGCTCCTGCTGCGGCGGGATCAGATGCGGAACTGCCCCACCAGCTTGCCCAGGCGCTGGCCCAGGTCGTTGAGGCTGCGGGAAGTCTGGGCACCCCGCTGGGTTTCGTCGGCGACGCTGTCCACCGCCACGGCGATCTGATGCACGCTGCGGTTGATTTCCTCGGCCACGGCGGTCTGTTCTTCGGCGGCGCTGGCGATCTGGGCGTTCATCGAGTTGATGGTGCCGATCAACTGCGCCATGGCATCCAGGGAGGCGCCCGCCTCGTTGGCCTGCACCGAAGTGCCGTCACCGGCCTCGCTGGAACGACGCATCGCTTCCACCGCCGCATGGGTACCCGATTGCAGGCGGTCGATCATGCCCTGGATCTCCTGGGTACTCTGCTGGGTCCGGCTGGCCAGGGCCCGCACTTCATCGGCCACCACGGCAAAACCTCGCCCCGCTTCCCCCGCCCGCGCGGCCTCGATGGCGGCGTTGAGGGCCAGCAGGTTGGTCTGCTCGGCGATCGAGCGGATCACCCCCAGTACGCTGACGATGGAGGCCACGTCCTGCTGCAGGCTGTCCAGGGACAGGCCACTGCTGCGAATGTCGTTCACCAGGGCATGGATCTGCTGGATGCTGCCGGCGACCACGCGCTTGGCGGACTGGCCCTCTTCATCGGTCTGCTGGGCCGCGACGGCGGCACCCTGGGCGCTGCGAGCCACTTCCTGGGCGGCCGAAGACATCTGGTTGATCGCCGTGGCGACCTGGTCGGTTTCGTGGCGCTGGCGTTCCATGGCCTGTTCGGAACGCTGGGCCTGCTCGGACACCTGGGTCACCAAGCCGGTCAGTTGCGAGGTCATGTCGGTGATCTGGCGCACCAGGCCATGGATCTTGTCGACGAAGCGGTTGAACGAACCGGCCAGTTGGCCCAGCTCGTCCTGGCTGGTGATGGGCAGGCGCCGGGTCAGGTCGCCCTCGCCGGCCGCGATGTCGTCGAGGTTGTCCTTCATCAGATGCAGCGGCCGCAGGATGGTATTGGCCAGCAGCAACCCCACCACGGCGATCACCAGCAACACGACGGCGGCGATGCCGACGATGCTCAATATCACGCCCTGTACACGATCGTGGACCTTGGCTTCCACCAGCGCCACCTGGCCTTCGATGCCGTCCAGGTTGACCGAGCTGCCGACCGCCATGTCCCACTTGGGCAGGTATTCGGTGTAGCCGAGCTTGGGTACCAGTTCGTTGCTGTTGGGCAGCGGCGAGCTGTATTCGAGGTAATGCGTCCCGTCCTTGGCCACTTTCACCAGGTCACGGTTGACGTAGACACCGTTCGGGTCACGGTTGTCCTTGAAGCTCTTGCCCACGCCATCGGGGCTGTTGGCCTTGAACAGGCGCACGGTTTCAGAGTCGTAGCCGAAGAAATAGCCGTCCTTGCCGTAGCTGACGTTCGACAGCAGCTTGATCGCCTGGGCCCGCGCGGCGTTATCGCCGGGCGCGGCGGCATCGTACAGCGGCTTGATGGCGGTCAGGCCCACCGCCACGTAATTCTGCAGCGTGGCCTTGGCCTCGGCGAGCAGGCGTTCACGGGTCTGTCGGACCTCGTTGGCGGCCTGTTCCTTCAGGATGAATGCCGTGGTCAGGCTGATGATCACAGCGGACAGCAATACCGGGAGTATTGCCAGGGACAGGACTTTAGCCTTCAGGCTCAGGCGCATGCTGTTCACTCTTGTAGGTGTTATTGGCGTGGTTAGCTGTATTAACGGCATCGCACGGCAAAACTGTAGGACAAGGTGAGCAGGGGCTCAGGGAAGGGTTGATCTGGGCAGCCCCTTCGCGAGCAGGCTCGCTCCCACATTGGAGTGCAATTCCCTGTGGGAGCGAGCCTGCTTGCGATTGAGGCGACTCGGTCTCGAGGCTACAGCACCATCGCCGCCACCCAACCAAACGCCAGCAGCGGCAGGTTGTAGTGGATGAAGGTCGGCACCACGGTGTCCCATATGTGGTGGTGCTGGCCGTCGATGTTCAGGCCGGAGGTCGGGCCCAGGGTCGAGTCCGAGGCAGGCGAGCCGGCGTCGCCCAGGGCGCCGGCCGTGCCGACGATGCAGACGATGGCCAGGGGGCTGAAGCCCAGCTGCAGGCACAGCGGCACGAAAATCGTCGTCAGGATCGGCACCGTGGAGAACGACGAGCCGATGCCCATGGTGACCAGCAAGCCCACCAGCAACATCATCAGCGCACCGACACCCTTGTTGTGGTCGATCCACGCCGCCGACGTCTCCACCAGGCTCTGGACTTCACCGGTGGCCTTCATCACCTCGGCAAAACCCGAGGCGGCGATCATGATGAAGCCGATCATCGCCATCATCTTCATGCCTTCGGTGAACAAGTCGTCGGTTTCGCGCCAGCGCACCACCCCCGAGATGGAGAAAATCAGGAAGCCGACCAGGGCACCGATGATCATCGAGTCCAGCAGCAGCTGGATGGCGAACGCCGCAGCCACTGCCAACCCGGCCACCGCCAGGCTCAACGGGTTGTAGCGCACCGCCACTTGTTCGGCCCTGGCGATCTTCTTCAGGTCGTAGACGCGTTTCCTGCGATAGGTGAAGAACGACAGCACCAGGCCGAAGACCATGCCCAGCGCCGGGATACCCATGGCGTGCGTGACGTTGATGCCACTGACATCCACGCCGCTGCGGGCGATGTTGGCCAGCAGGATTTCATTGAGGAAGATGTTGCCGAAGCCCACCGGCAGGAACATGTAGGGGGTGATCAGGCCGAAGGTCATGACGCAGGCGATCAGCCGACGATCCAGCTGGAGCTTGGTCAGCACATAGAGCAGCGGCGGCACCAGCAGCGGGATGAAGGCGATGTGGATCGGCAGGATGTTCTGGGAAGCGACCGCGACCGTCCCCAGCAAACCGATCAGCACCCATTTCACACCGGAGCCACCAGCGGCGTCCTGGCGGTCCACCATGGCCAGGGCCTTGTCGGCCAAGGCATGGGCCATGCCGGACTTGGCAATCGCTACCGCGAACGCTCCAAGCAAGGCGTAGGACAATGCCACTGTCGCCCCGCCGCCAAGGCCTGCGTTGAACGCCTTGAGCGTGGCCTCGATACCCAGGCCGCCGGTCAGGCCACCCACCAATGCGCCGATAATCAGCGCGATCACCACATGCACGCGGGACAGGCTGAGCACCAGCATGACGCCAACCGCGGCAATTACTGCATTTATCATCGTTACCTCAAAGCACAGCGATGGAAGGCCACCGGACAAAAAGGCCGCGACTTTGCAGGAAGCGGCGGCAAGCTGCAAGGGCCGTGGGGCGGGTTTTCAAATCTCGCGATATTGACTAGCGCCAAGCGCCCCCCTTGTGGGAGCGGGCTTGCTCGCGATGGCGTCAGTTCGGACGCATGAATAGCTGCCGAGCGATTGCTATCGCGGGCAAGCCCGCTCCCACAGGTTGGGCGGCGTCATGCGATAGAGCTCAGCGCTTGGGCAGTTCGATCACGACCTTCAGCCCGCCCCACTCGCTGTCATGCAGTGCCAGCGTACCGCTCCAGGTGTCGACGATGTCGCGCACGATACCGAGCCCGAGGCCATGGCCGTCGGTCTGTTCGTCCAGGCGCGTGCCCCGGCTGAACACCTGGTCACGCCGGTCCTCGGGAATCCCCGGGCCATCGTCCTCCACCGCCAGGCTGAATGTCCCGGCGGTTTCGGTGACGGTCAGGCGCACTTCGGCGTCGGCCCATTTGCAGGCGTTGTCCAGCAGGTTGCCCAGCAGTTCCAGCAGGTCTTCGCGGTCCCAGGGCAAGTGCAGCCCGGGCGGTGCGACGTACGCCAGGTGCAGGTGCTCGCCATGGATCATGTTCAGGGTCGCCAGCAGCCCGGGCAGCTCAGCGTCACAGTCCAGGTGCGCGCCGGGCAACGCATCGCCGGACAGCCGGGCACGGTTGAGCTCGCGATTGAGGCGCTGCCGCACCTGTTCCAGCTGTTCGAGCAACAGCTTGCGCAGCTCCGGATAGGGATCGAGCTTTTCGTTGGAGGCCAGGCTTTGCAGCACCGCCAGCGGGGTCTTCAAGGCATGGCCCAGGTTGCCCAGGGCATTGCGCGAACGCTTGAGGCTGTCCTCGGTATGGGCCAGCAGGTGGTTGATCTGCGCCACCAACGGCTCCAGCTCCCGGGGCACTTGTTCATCGAGCTGCGAGCGCTGCCCGCGCTGTAGCTGGGCGATCTGTTCCCGGGCCGCCTCCAATGGACGCAAGGCCCGGCGCACCGTGATCCGTTGCAGAAACAGGATCAGCAGCAGGCCGGCCAGGCCGAGGCCGAGGCCGACCTGTTGCATGCGCAGGAAACTGTCGCGCACTGGCGTGTAGTCCTGGGCCACGCTGATGGAGATCGCCTGGCCCAGGCGCCGGTAGTCGGTACGCAGCACCAGCAGCTTCTGCCCTTCGGGCCCCAGTTTCAGGTTGCTGTGCAGGCCCGGATGCTCGAGCCGGGGCAATTCCTGGTCCCAAAGGGAGCGGGAGCGCCAATGCACATCGGCAAAATCGATGCGGAAATAGTGCCCGGAAAACGGGCGCAGATAGGCCGGCGACAAGCGGCGCTCATCCAGCTGCAACCCCTGGGGGCCGCGCACCAGGGCCACCAGCAGGCTCTCGCTGTCGTTGCGCAGCCCGGCTTCCAGGTAACGCTGCAAACCCAGCTCGAACAACCACAGGCTGGTCTGCGCCAGGACCAGGCCGACCACCACCATCACACCGATCAGGCCCAGGCTCAGGCGCCGCTGGATGGACCTCACTGCCCGGCGCTCATTGCGCCTGTCCGCCGAACAGATAGCCCTGCCCACGACGGGTCTCGATCACGCTGCGTCCCAGCTTGCGCCGCAGGTGATTGACGTGAACCTCCAGCACATTGGAATCGCGCTCGGTTTCGCCGTCATACAGGTGCTCGGAGAGATGGCTCTTGGAGAGGATCTGTTCAGGGTGAAGCATGAAATAGCGCAACAGGCGAAATTCGGCAGCCGTGAGCTGGATGTCCGTACCGTCGCGGACCACGCATTGACGCCCTTCGTCCAGATGCAGCCCGGCGGCCTGGAGCGTCGGTTGGTTGACCTGGCCATGGGAGCGACGCAGCAGCGCCTGGATCCGCAGGTGCAGCTCTTCGGGATGAAACGGCTTGGTGAGGTAGTCGTCCGCGCCGGCCTTGAGACCTTCGATGCGCTCGGCCCAGGAACCACGGGCCGTGAGAATCAGCACCGGGGTGCTCAGGCCGCCGGCACGCCACTGGGCCAGCACCTCGAGCCCCGGCACCCCGGGCAGGCCGAGGTCGAGGATGATCAGGTCATAGGGCTCGGTACTGCCCTGGTACACCGCATCGCGCCCATCGGCGAGCCAGTCGACGGCATAACCCTGTCGTGCAAGCCCGGCCATCAACTCGTCGGCCAGGGGAACGTGATCTTCCACCAGAAGCAGGCGCATCAATCTTCCTTATCTTTGAGTAAACGGCCGGTCTTGGCCTCCAGGTCCAGCTCGCGAACGACGCCGTCGGTATCCAGCAGCTCGACCTCGTAAATATAGACCCCGTGCTTTTCCTCCAGCTCGGCTTCCAGCAACTTGGCGCCGGGATGCCGGTCCAGCGCCTGTTGCAGCAGATGCTCAAGGGGCAGTATCACGCCCTGCTGGCGTAATTGCAGGGCTTCGTCCTGGTCCAGGTCGCGAGCCATGACCACCGAACAAAACGTCAGCAGCGCCAGCAGCCAGGGACTGCGGGCGCGTAGATTAAGCTTCATTACGTATCCTGATGATTCTTGAGCACCTTGCCGGTCACAGCATCCAATTCAAGGTCCCAGTCGATGCCCTTGGCATCGCGCAGGTCCACCTGGAAGATGTACTTGCCGTACTCTTCCTCCAGCTCGACATCCGTCAGCGTGGCACCAGGGTGCTGGGCCAGGGCTGCGGCCTTGAGTTTTTCAAAGGACTGAATGGTACCAGCGTCCTGCAGTTTTTGGGCTTCGCCGGCATCAAGGTCTCGAGCCTGGGCCAGGCCGGCGCCGAGGGCCATGGACATCGCGATGAAAAAGGCAGTCAGGCGGTTCATGGTTTGTCTCCTTTTTATAATCGTCACGCAACGACTCTATCGGGAAGAACTTAACTGAAACTGAATTGCCATCATTGAACCCACATCAACGTCTGTGAACGCTTGCAGGGACGGGCTTGCTGGCAGAGCCGTGCGAACCTGAATCGGCGCGGGATGGGCCGACGCCATCGCCAGCGGGCTCGCTTCCACGGGTTGTTGTGTCGTTATAATCATCCTCCTGTACGCATTCGAGGCCGGTATGACCGCCATCCACATCAAGATCCCAGCGCTCACCCTCAAGGCCGGCCCTCGTGCTTTCGCGCGCATTCGCGAGGCGGGCCTCAGCGCCCGCGACGTTGGCATCCTGCCCGGCGCCGCCGGGGGGCCCAAGGCCCTGGGGATCCAGGGGCTGGACCTGGCGCTGTTCGGTGAATGGCTGCCCGCCGCGCCCCGGGAACGCTCGCTGATCGGCGCGTCGGTAGGCTCCTGGCGCTTCGCCAGTGCCTGCCTGCCGGATGCCGCCGAAGGGATCCGGCGCCTGGGCACCTTGTACAACGAACAGAGCTTTGCCAAAGGCGTGACCATGGCCGGGGTCAGCCAGAGTTCGCAGCGCATGCTCGACGACCTGCTCGAAGGCCGCGATGCGGCGATCCTCGACAACCCGCATTACCGGCTCAACATCATGGTGGTCAAAAGCCATGGCTTGCTCGCGCAGGATCATCGTGGGCGGCTGGGCCTGGGCCTGTCGTCGGTGATCGCCGACAACCTGCGCGGCCGCGCACGGCTGTCACGGCACTTCGAACGGCTGATCGTCCACGATCCGCGCCTGGCGCCGCCGTTGCATCCTCTGAACGACTTTCCATCGCGCTTCGTCCCGCTGGAGGTGGCCAACCTGCGCCAGGCCTTGCTGGCATCGGGCTCCATTCCCATGGTGATGGAAGGCGTGCGCGACCTGCCGGGTGCCGGTGCCGGTACCTACCGCGACGGCGGCCTGCTGGACTATCACCTCGACCTGCCCTACAGCGGCGATGACATCGTGCTGTATCCACATTTTACCGACCGGGTCATTCCCGGCTGGTTCGACAAGAGCCTGCCGTGGCGCCGGGGCAATGCCGAACGCCTGCAGGACGTGCTGCTACTGGCGCCGTCCCGTGAGTACCTGGCTCGCCTGCCCTTCGGCAAACTGCCGGATCGTAACGACTTCAAGCGTTTCATGGGCGATGACCCAAGCCGCCGCAAATACTGGCGCACCGCAATGGACGAAAGCCGACGGCTGGGCGACGAGTTCCTGGAACTGACGGCCAATGGGGGGTTGGGCGAGCGATTGCTGACCCTTTAGTCAGCACGGTTGCGCAACGCCGGAGCCAAACTGATAAACTCCGCCGCCTGCCTCGCGACCGCTACCCTATAGAGCCCGAACCCCGTGGAAATCTTCAAAGAGTTTACCTTCGAATCCGCCCACCGCCTGCCCCACGTGCCGCAAGGCCACAAGTGCGGCCGCCTTCATGGCCATTCGTTCAAAGTGGCGATCCATCTGGACGGCGATATCGACCCGTACACCGGCTGGATTCGTGACTTCTCCGAGATCAAGGCGATCTTCAAGCCGCTGTACGAGCGCCTGGACCACAACTACCTCAACGACATTCCCGGCCTGGAAAACCCCACCAGCGAAGTCCTGGCCAAGTGGATCTGGAATGAATTGAAGCCGTTGCTGCCCGAGCTCAGTGCCATTCGCATCCATGAGACATGCACCAGCGGCTGCATCTATCGCGGCGAATAACCAAATCCCTTGTGGCGGGGTTCATCCCCCGCTGGGCCGCGCAGCAGTCCTGAAACCGCCATTCGGTGTGTCAGGCGGATCGAGTCCATTGCTTTGGGTCTGCTGCGCAGCCCAGCGGGGATAACTGCCTTCGCCACAGGTCCCTGTTTGCCTGACATCAGCTTTTTTGTGTCTATGCTCTTTGGCTCGAACATGCCAAGAGGACACGATTATGACCCACTGGCCGCTGGATCAGACATACACCTTCAACGGACATCCCATCCGCTACGCCATCCACGGCGATGGCCCGCCCTTGGTATTTGTCCACGGCACGCCGTTCTCTTCCTACGTGTGGCACCGCATCGCCCCGCTGTTTTTCGCCACCCACCGGGTGCACTACTTCGACCTGCTGGGTTATGGCCAATCCGCACAACCCGATGCCGACGTGTCCCTGGGCGTGCAAAACCTGTTGCTCGCACAATTGCTGGAACACTGGGGCCTGGACTGCCCGGACGTGGTGGCCCATGACTTCGGCGGCGCCACCGCCCTGCGCGCGCATCTGCTCGACGGCAGGGACTACCGCAGCCTGACCCTGATCGACCCCGTGGCCCTGTCGCCCTGGGGCTCCGCCTTCGTACAGCACGTGCGCCAACATGAAGCCGCCTTCAGCGGCCTGCCCGACTACATTCAACGCGCCATCGTGCCGACGTACATTCGTGGTGCGATCAAACGGGACATCCCGGACGAGGAACTGGCGCCCTACGTAAAGCCATGGCTGGGCGAGACAGGCCAGGCGGCGTTCTACCGGCAGATCGCGCAGATGGACGAACGCTATACCCGTGAGGCGCAAGACCTGTACCCGAGCGTGCGCTGCCCGACCCAGATCCTCTGGGGCGAGGATGACCAGTGGATTCCCATCGAACGCGGCCAGGCCCTCCAACGGATGATCCCCGGGGCACAATTGCATCCCGTTCCGAACGCCGGGCACCTGGTCCAGGAAGACGCACCGCAAGCCATCGTGGCGGCGATGTTGCGGTTTTTGCCACTGTCCTCCCCGACCTGAAAGACACCGCATTCTCCTGTGGGAGCGAGCTTGCTCGCGATGGCGGCATGGCAGTCACTTTGATGCTATCTGACACAAGGCTATCGCGAGCAAGCTCGCTCCCACAGGGCTCGTCGCTAATGGGATCCGTGTTCCAACTTGAATCACTCGCGCACCGCTTTCGCCCCCCCTGCGCCCCCCAATTCCCAGGATTGTCTATAAATAACCTCGCGATCACGCGCTTGGCACGGCCGCTGCACGCTCGCGGTCTTTCCTCTTTTGCAAGGTCCGCCACATGACTCAGAACGATCCGGGCAACGATTACCCTTTGAGCGAAGTGCCGATGCATGCCCGCAAGGGCCTGGCCTCCACGGCCATGGTGTTGCTGGGCTTCACCTTTTTCACCGCGACGATGTTCGCCGGCGGCAAGCTGGGGGTGGCCTTCGGTTTTGTCGAAATGCTCACGGTGATCGTGATCGGCAACCTGCTGCTGGGCCTGTATGCCGCAGGCCTGGGCTACATCGCCTTCAAGAGCGGGCTCAACTCGGTGCTGATGGGCCGCTTCTGTTTCGGTGAGGTCGGCAGCAAGCTCAGCGACCTGATCCTGGGTTTCACCCAGATCGGCTGGTACGCCTGGGGCACGGCCACCGCGGCCGTGGTGCTGGGCAAGTATTTCGAGCTGGACCAGGGCAGCGTGCTGGGGCTGATGGTGCTGTTCGGCCTGGGGTTCTGCGCCACCGCCTACATCGGCTATCGCGGGCTGGAGATCCTTTCCTATATCGCCGTACCGGCCATGCTGTTGCTGCTGATGCTGTCGATGTGGGTGGCGACGACGAAAATCGGCGGTTTCGAGGGTTTGCTGGCCGTGGTTCCCACAGGCAGCCTCGATTGGTCCACCGCCATCACGCTGGTGTTCGGCACCTTCGTCAGCGGCGCGACCCAGGCCACCAACTGGACGCGCTTCTCCCGCTCGGCGAAGGTTGCGGTGCTGGCCAGCCTGATCGGCTTTTTCCTCGGCAATGGGCTGATGGTGCTGATCGGTGCCTACGGCGCCATCGTCTATCAGCAACCGGACGTGGTCGAGGTGTTGCTGCTGCAGGGCTTCGCCATGGCGGCGATGGCGATGCTGCTGCTCAACATCTGGAGCACCCAGGACAACACCATCTACAACTTCGCCGTGGCCGGCTGCAACCTGCTGCGAACCCGTCGACGCAAGGCCGTTACCCTGGGCGGGGCGCTGGTCGGTACACTGCTGGCCCTGCTGGGCATGTACGACCTGCTGGTGCCCTACCTGATCCTTCTGGGCACGGTCATCCCGCCGATCGGCGGCGTGATCATGGCCGACTTCTTCTTTCGCTGGCGCGGCCGTTATCCACGCCTGGCCGAAGCACGGTTGCCAGCCTTCAACTGGCCCGGCTTGCTGGCCTATGGGCTGGGTACTGTCGCCGCATTCAATTCGCCATGGGTCGCGCCACTGGTAGGAATCGCCACCGGCGCGCTAACGTATGTGGTATTGACTGGCGTCATGGGTACCCGCACCGCTGTTGCGCCACTCCAAGACCTATAACAAGGACTCGCCGATGCACATCATCAACGCCCGCCTGCGCAACCGTGAAGGCTTGCATGAGCTGCACCTGGAAAACGGCCTGATCGCCAATATCGCCCGCCAGACCGAGGCCCCCAGCCTTGGCCCGGAAGACCTCGATGCTGGAGGCAACCTGGTGGTGCCGCCTTTCGTCGAGCCGCACATCCACCTGGACGCTACCCTCACGGCCGGCGAACCGCGCTGGAACATGAGCGGTACGCTGTTCGAAGGCATCGAATGCTGGGGCGAGCGCAAGGCCACCATCACCCAGGAAGACACCAGGACCCGCGCCAAGAAGACCCTCCAGGCCCTCGCCGCCCACGGCATCCAGCATGTGCGTACCCACGTCGACGTGACCGACCCTGAACTGACGGCCCTCAAGGCCATGCTGCAGGTGCGCGAGGAAAGCCGCCACCTGGTGGACATGCAGATCGTCGCGTTTCCCCAGGAAGGCATCGAGTCCTACCGCAATGGCCGCGAACTGATGGAAGAAGCGATTCGCATGGGCGCCGATGTGGTGGGCGGTATCCCGCATTTCGAGTACACCCGCGACCAGGGCGTCAGCTCGGTGAAGTTCCTGATGGACCTGGCCGAACGCACCGGTTGCCTGGTGGATGTGCATTGCGACGAGACCGACGACCCGCACTCACGCTTTTTGGAGGTGCTTGCCGAAGAAGCCCGCAGCCGCAACATGGGCAGTCGGGTGACAGCCAGCCACACCACGGCCATGGGCTCCTACGACAACGCCTACTGCGCCAAGCTGTTCCGCCTGCTGGGGCATTCGGGCATCAGTTTCGTGTCCTGCCCCACCGAAAGCATCCACCTGCAGGGGCGCTTCGATACCTTCCCCAAACGCCGCGGCGTCACCCGTGTCAACGAATTGCTCGAAGCCGGGATGAACGTGTGCTTCGGCCAGGATTCCATCGTCGACCCGTGGTATCCCCTGGGCAACGGCAACATCCTGCGGGTACTGGAAGCCGGCCTGCATATCTGCCATATGCTCGGCTACCGCAACCTGCAAAGCGCCCTGGACCTGGTCACCGACAACAGTGCCAAGGCCATGGCCCTGGGCGAGCGCTACGGCCTGGAGCCCGGCCGCCCGGCGAACCTGCTGATCCTGTCGGCGGACAGCGACTACGAAGTGATCCGCAGCCAGGGCTTGCCGCTCTACTCGATTCGCAATGGCGAAGTGCTGATGAAGCGGCAGATGCCGGTGGTGGAGTTTGCTCCCGTGTTGGATTGAACCTGCCCCCGCTGGGAGACGAGCCTGATCATGATGGCGTCATCGGTGGCGCCTGACGGGTCCTCGGCACTACCGGGAACACAGGGATTCACGGGATGGCCTTGGCAGTGCCGAACAGCCTAACTCGCACCAACGCCTCATCCTGTTGTTCCAATAAGATCGGCGCTGTGCCACCGGGCATGACAACCCTCACCGGTCCCGCCGCGACCCAGCCCACTCGCCACGCAGCGCTGGCCACGGCGCTGGCGCTGGTGCCCGAGGAAGCCGTGGGGCCTTCGCCGCGCTCGAAGACGCGAGCGACGATTAGTCCCGGGGCCTGGAGCCACGCCCATTGCAGATTCACCCCTGCCGGACAAGGAGAACCCGACCCTGCGGGCGCGGCAAAGGCGATGCGGGTCAGGCCCTGCGCCAAGGCCGGGGCGCGCATCTGTGGGTTGTCCGGCAGGGCGTCGGCCCTGTCCACCAACGTCACGCAGTGCGGATTGCCGATGTTCACGAACTGGCTGTGGCCCCATGCCGGGTTCAAGGCGTGCAACGCCGCTACCCGACTGACATCGCGCTGCTGGAAGGTCACGCGCTCCACGTTCCGGGCACCGACGGCTTGCGGTCCGAACGACGGCCGCCCCAGGTCCAACCAGAAACCCTGTACGCCCTCGAACATGGCGGCCCGCACCGATGTGCGCAACGGCGACACGCCATGGGGATTGTCGTGATGGACCTGCAGCAGGCAATCGCCATCGTCCTTTATCAACCCGCGTTCTTTCAGGGCCTGGGAAAAGATCGTCAGGCCATTGCCGCTGCGCTCGGCCAGGGTGCCATCGGTGTTGACGATCAGCAGATCGAAGGGCGGCTCGCTCTGGAATGGCCCGATCAGCAAGCCGTCGCAGCGATGGGCCTTGGCCCCCGGCGGGGCTTCGCCCGGCGCCCAACTGCAGAAGGCATGGATGGCGGCTGAAGTCCAACCTTCCCTCGCCCTTGCCGCCTGTCCGGCCGACGAGGGCAGGTCTATGCCCTGGGCACGGACCTGTTGCGGTGAAACCACACCATAAACATTGCCGCGTGCATCATAAAACTGCGTCATGGACCCAACCCGGTATTCGCCAGCGAGAGGCAGTACTTTATGCCGAGCGCCCCTGCAGGAGCAAAATCGTCAACGCATAACGGTGGGATCAAAACTTGCTCGCGATGCAGACAACGCGGTCGGCACCTTGGAGTCGCAGCACGGTCAGTGAATATGCAAGCATAGGGCCCTACCGCACCACCGCATCGCCAGACCAAGGACGTTTCATGACTGCCATCACCCCACCGCCAACCTTTATCCCCGGACGCCTGGAACAGATGTCCACCCGCATTGCCTATCTGATCGCCGGTGTCGGCATCGCGGCCTGGGCGCCGCTGGTGCCTTATGCCAAGGTCCGGGCCAATCTCGATGAAGGCACCCTCGGGTTGCTGCTGTTGTGCCTGGGGGTGGGGTCGATCCTGGCGATGCCGATTTCCGGTGCGCTGGCGGCGCGGTTCGGCTGCCGTCGGGTGCTCAGCGGCGGCACGATACTGATCTGTCTGGCGCTGCCGTTGCTGGCGACGATGACGACGCTACCCTGGCTGGTGGCCGCGCTGTTCGTGTTCGGTGCCGGGCTTGGCACCGTGGATTCGACGGTCAACCTGCAAGCGGTGATCGTCGAGCGAGCCAGTGGCAAGACCATGATGTCGGGCTTCCACGGCATGTTCAGCCTGGGGGGCATCATTGGTGCGGCCGGGGTCAGTGCCTTGCTCGGCATTGGGCTCTCGCCCCTGGGGGCGACACTGGTGGTCAACGCCTTGCTGTTGGTGGCGCTGTTCAAGGCGGCGCCGCATCTACTGCCCTACGGCAGTGAGAGTTCGGGACCGGCGTTTGCCATTCCCCATGGCGTGGTGTTGTTCATCGGCATCCTCTGTTTCATCGTATTTCTGGCCGAGGGCGCGGTGCTGGACTGGAGTGCGGTGTTCCTGACCACCGAGCGCGGGGTGGAAACCGCCTACGCCGGGCTGGGTTATGCCGCGTTCGCGCTGACGATGACCGTCGGCCGGTTGACGGGCGATTCAGTGGTGCGTCGCCTGGGCGCCCGGCGCGTGATCATCTACGGCGGCGCGACCGCCGCGGCCGGGTTCCTGCTGGCGACCCTGGCACCAATGTGGCAGGCGGCGTTGCTGGGATATGGATTGGTGGGGGCCGGTTGTTCGAACATCGTGCCGGTGCTGTACACCGCCGTCGGCAAACAGACACTGATGCCTGAAGCGATTGCCGTACCGGCCATCACCACCATCGGCTACGCCGGCATCCTTGCCGGCCCGGCGCTGATCGGGTTCGTGGCCCATGGCAGCAGCCTGAGCATTGCGTTCGGGCTGATTGCGCTGTCACTGGTGGCGGTGGCGGCCAGTGGGAAAGTGCTCAAAGTCTGAGCCCTGCGCAAGGCGTTCTCATCAGAACCCCACGCTGGCCTGCACGAAGAACGTCCGCGGCGCCCCCACGTAGATCCCCGAGTTGTTGTCGCTCGAACGGGTGTAGTACTGGTGGTCGAAGAGGTTCTTCACCCCGGCGCCGAGTTTCAGGTTCGACAGCTGCTCGCCAAAGTCATAGCCGGCCCGCACGTTCCACAGCACGTAGCCAGGCATGTCGCCAAACTGCCCGTCGGCGGTGCCGTCGGTGATGTAGTTGTCGCTGAAACTGCCGTCGGGGTTCACGTTGTTTCCGGGCGAGCGTTGCTTGGACTGGGCAAACGCATCGAGGTTGTACGTCCAGCGATTGACGTCGTAGCGCAAGCCCACGTTTGCCACCTGGCGCGAGTAGAACGGCAGGTCACGCCCCTTGAAGCTCGGGATCTGGCCTTCATAGGTCGCCCGGGTGTAGGTGAAACCGGCGTTGGCGCTCAAGCCCTCGAGACGCGGGTCCAGGGCGGCCAGGTCGTAGCGCACCGAAGCTTCCAGGCCCTGGTGCTTGGTGGCGCCCATGTTGGTCCAGCCCACATCGTTGCTGATGTATTGCAGCTCATCGTCGAAGTCGATGTAGAACAGCGTCACTTCCCCGCCCCACACCTCATCGTTGTAGCGCGTACCGATCTCGTAGGTCTTGGCCTTTTCCGGGCTCAGGCCATTGGCCGTGTCGTTGCCCACGCCGCCCTGGCCGAGCTGGAAATACTGCAGGCTGCCGAAGGACGTCTCGTAGTTGGCGAACAGCTTCCACGCATCGGACAGGTGATACATCACGCTCAGGGCCGGCAGCGGCTCGTTGCTGTCGATGCTGCGGCGCTTTTCCTGCACGGGACGGCCGGCGTTGTCGAGCACCGGGCGGTCGTGCCATTCGGTGCTGATGCTTTCGAAGCGGATACCCGGGGTGATGGTCCATTTGCCGATATCGATCTTGTCATCGACGTAGACCGCATGGGCCTCGGTGCCTCCGGTACGGTCCTGATAGACATGGCCATCGGCCCCCGGACGCACCACTGGCTGGTTATCACGCAACGCCAGGCGACTGGCCTCTTCGTGCATGCCCTCCTTGAGGTAGCGATACCCCACGCTGGCCTCCTGGGTCGTGGGGCCCAGGTCGAACACATGGGACACCCGCGGCTCGATGCCAAAGGTGTAATAGGTGCGCGGGTAAGACACCAGGTTGCGTTGATCCCGAGAGGCGATGGTGCTGCCACGGTAGCTGTCGGAGTAATAGGTCAGCACCTCGGCCTGGGTGCGTTCGCTGATTTCCCGGATCCACTTGAAGGAAACGTCCTTGCGCCGGCCGGCGAAAGTGTCCCAGTCGCGGTCGGACTGATACGGGTCGGCGTCATATTGCGCCTGGTTCAGGCCGCCCGGCATATCGGCCTTGGCGTCGTAGTAATGGAAATTCAGGGAGAAATCGTCCACCTCGGTAGGCGCCCAGTGGGTCTTGAGGATCACGTCGTCGATGTCGTTGCCATTATTGCTGCGGCGATAGCCGTTGCCGTTCACGCTGGAATACAGGAGCGCGGCGCCCATGCCATTGTCGGCCGTACCGCCGAGGAATGCCGTGTCGATATGTTTCCAGCCGCCGCGCTGGGAAGTTTCCAGCGTGGTGCCGATTTCACCGGTGGCCTTTTCCGGAATCGCCCGGGTCACGAAGTTGATGACCCCGCCGACGTTCTGCGGCCCGTAGCGCACGGAGCCAGCGCCGCGTACCACATCGATGCTGTCCAGGTTGCCCGAGGAAATCGGCGCCATGGACAATTGCGGCTGACCGTAAGGCGCGAACGCTGCCGGGACGCCGTCGATCAACACCGTGGAGCGCGGCGACAGGCGCGAGGTCAGGCCTCGTACACCGACGTTGAGGGAAATATCGCTGCCGCCGGTGCCATTGGCGTCCTGCACTTGCACACCGGGCACACGCCGCAGGACATCGCCGACGTTCATGGCGCCCTGCTCTTGCATCGCTTCGCGGCGGATCACCGTGCGTGCGCCAGGATGGTTCTGCACTACTTCGGCATTGGCATCGCCGAGCCAGTCGCCCACCACCTGGATGTCCGTGGCGCCCAGCTCCAGCGGGCCACCGTTGGTGGCCGAAGGCGCCGGCAGCACCGTCACCGAACCGTCATTGAGCTGGTACTGCAGGCCGCTGCCCTGCAGCAGCTGGCGCAGGGCCGCTTCCGGGGACAGGTTGCCTTCCACCGCCGGCGCCTGCTTGCCAGCCACCAGCTCGGGGCTGAAGAACACCTGCAACGAGGTCTGCTGGGCCAGCTGGCTCAAGGCCTGGCCCAGCGGCTGGGCCTGGATATGGATGCTACTGGCCGCCTGATCGGCAAGAACCTGGGGAACCGCGGCGTTAACGGCCAACGTCAAGGCCAGTGGCAACCAGCGGGGTTGGCGGCGTTTGTTGTTTTTAGCAAAAGTTTTCACGTCGAACCTTGTCCTGTCGAATCGCAAGAATACGCGTCTGTTAATACAAACCAGTTGCAGTTGGACAAGTAGACGAAGAACTCGAAAAAAACCTGAATCCAGGCTCTGTTTGAAAAATCTTGGGCAGGTAGGCAAGGCGAAAACCGGCGAGGAACGGCCAGGGTCGCGCTCGACTTTACTGGAGTAAATGAGCATGGCGATCGGACTCGCGCACGAGCCGGTTTTCAACGCGGCATGAACGAGTATCAAGGCTTTTCAGGCAGAACCTGGCGCGCAACTATTTCCTGGCTACCGTCGTCCAGGGTTCGCACGGCCACCGGCAGGATGTCCGGCAGGGCCTTGAGCAACGCCTCGGGATTGTCGGAACGGAACACGCTGGTCAAGCGCAGGTTGCCCACCGCCGCGCTGCCCACCCGCAAGGGTTTGGCGCGATAACGGGAAACCTCTTCGGCCACCTCGTTCAACGAGGCGTTGTTGAACACCAGCTTGCCATTGCGCCAGGCGGTGAGCGCATCGGCATCGATCGCATAGGGCGTGGCCACCTTGCCCTGGGCGTCGATCTGGGTACCCAGGCCGGCCGTCAGGCTGACAAAGCTGGCCTGGGACAGATCGCGCCCCTGGACCTTGACGCTGCCCTGCTCTACCGCGACCCGGGTCTTGTCGACATCACGGCGCACGTCGAAGCGTGTTCCGGTCACTGTCACCTGGCCGTTGCCCGCTTCGACGGTAAAAGGCCGGCCGACGTCATGCTCGACACGAAACAACGCTTGCCCTTCGATCAACTCCACCCGGCGCTGATGATGCACGAACTGGATACGTACTCGGCTGCGACTATTGAGATCGATCAGCGAGCCGTCCGGTAGCGCGATGTGCCGGCGTTCGCCAAGGGCAGTGGCAAACTCTGCGCTGTAGTCGGTGGTAGAACCCAGGCCGCTGAACAGCCCCAGCCCGATCGTCACCGCCAGTAGTCCGGCGGCCACGGCATAGCGCAGCAACGGCCGGCGCGCGGGACGTTTGGCCGGGGGCGCGCACAAGGCCTGCAGGCGCTCGCGGGGCAGCAGGTCCGTGGCGCTCCAGATGCCTTGCAGCAACTGGATTTCATCTCGGTGGTTGGGGTGTTCGTCCAGCCAGGCATCGAAGCGCCGACGCTCCTCCACCCCCATGACCGGCGCTTGCAGGCGCACGAACCATTGCGCCGCTTCGTCGCGAACCCGGTTCTGCCCACACGGGCAATCACGGCTATCCATCATGGAAGGTCCTCGGGTTCAGGTGAGCGGGTTGCAGTGCAAGACGACGGCGGATCATTGCCCAGGCCCGTCCAGGTGATCGCGCAGATGCCGCAGGGTGCGGATCATATACTTTTCCACCATGTTTTTTGACAGCCCCAGGCGCTCGGCGATTTCCGCCTGGGTCAGGCCTTCGATCTTCTGCCAGACAAACACCGTACGGCAGTTGGCTGGCAGCTCGGCAAGCGCCCGTTCGATGGAGTCCGCCAGCTGGATCGCGTGCATGAAATGCTCCGGGTCGCTGGAAAGCGACTGACTGAAATCGATCGCCGCCTCCTCCATGGCGCCCCGTCGATCTTCGCGCCGATAGCCATCCACTGCAATGTTGCGCGCCGTCTGGTGCAAGTAGGCCCGGGGTTGCTCGACCCCCGCCGAATCGGCCTCGAGTACCCGCACGAAGGTATCGTGGGCCAGGTCCTCGGCCTGCTCGCGATTGCGCAGGCGCCGGGTCCAGGTTCCGATCAACTCTTCGTAATGCTCGAAAAAACCGGATAAGCGGGGCAACTTGGGGGTCATTACGGCGCGCTGCGGAAACGGGATGTGAATAGTAATTCTTCCCATTAAGCTGAAGCAAACCTATTGCACTGCCTGTCGTCCGAAGCTTTCAGAATCGAGAATGTCCTATGGCAGCGAGCCTGCTCGCGATGGCAGCTTGACAGTCAATTCAACATTGAATGCCCTACCCCATCGCGAGCCGGCTCGCTCCCACCGGTCTCTTTGCGTTCGACTAGGCTTCAGGCATCTTGCGAAAGCCCACCGCCAGGCGGTTCCAGCCGTTGATGGTGTTGATCGCCACCGTCAGGTCGACCATTTCCTTGGGGGAGAAGTGTTCGCTCAGCAGCGCATAGTCGGCATCGGGCGCGTGGGTGTCGCTCAGGCGGGTCAGGGCTTCGGTCCAGGCCAGTGCGGCGCGTTCGCGGCCGGTGAAGAACGGTGCTTCGCGCCAGGCGGTCACGGCGTACAGGCGCCGCTCGGTCTCACCGTCCTTGCGGGCATCGGCGGTGTGCATGTCGATGCAGAAGGCGCAGCCATTGATCTGCGAGGAACGCAGCTTGACCAGTTCCAGCAGGGATTTTTCCAGGCCCAGTTTCGAAACGGCGGTTTCCAGGGCCATCATGGCCTTGAAGGCGTCCGGGGAAGCGGTATAAAAATCGATGCGCGGTTGCATGGTGAACTCCAGAACGATTGGGTGTGGCGCTACGTTAGCCTTGCGGTGGCGCCGTACAAATAGCCAATTATTGGGAAGTTCGGGTGGCCAATGGGCATCGAAGATGATTGTCCCTGTGGCGACGGGAGTTATCCCCGCACGGCTGCGAAGCAGACGCCCTGCTCAACCGTATGGGCCTGCTTCGCAGTCCAGCGGGGATAAATCTCCTCGCCTCAGGGGGCCCCGACTTCAGGACCTGTTCAGGCGCGGCTGCGCAACCATTGCAGGAAGCGTTTCTTGGCGACGGGCTTGGGCATCTCCCGCGTCAGGTTCTGGGCCAGGTGGGTGCGCACGTCCAGCAGGTTCTTCATCGCATCGGCAATGTCATGGCGAGCGTCGAGGCACGGCTTGAGGTAGCTCTTCTCGATGCGATACAGGGAGCAGAACGTCTTGGCCGTGAAGTTGGCCAGGGCGGCCTGGTCGGAGACGATTCCCGCTTCGCCAATCACCTCCCCTGGCCCCATGCGTCCGCCTTCGAGTACCTGGCCATTGCGCACCAGGGTCACGCTGACCACCCCCGACTCGATGATGAACAGATGGTCGCTGACCTCCCCGGCGGGCAGGATCATGTCCCCGGCGCGGAAGGTCTGCAGGGTCATGTTCTGGCTGAAGGTGTCTTTTTCCTCCGGGCGCAATGTGGCGAAAATGCTCGAACTGTCCAGCAGGGCCCGGGGCCGCGACGTACCGGCGGCGGCAGTGTTCTCGCTGGTGGAGAGCAGGCTGATGCCCGAAGCCCGAAGATGCCGGAACGCCAGGTCGAACAGTTGATTGCGCACCTCGCGCTTCTGGCTCATGGAGGCCACGAACCCGCTGATCTCATATTCCGCCCCGGCGCTGCCGGTGCTCTTGAGGGTCACGCAGGGCGCCGGGCTGGAGAGCAATGCGCGGCAGCCGATCATGGCGCGCTCCAGCGCCTCGATCACTTTCTGCGGTCGGGCGTGGGGGCTGACCGGGACGCTGATGGAAAGACCGTGCACATCGCTGGGCCGGCTGAAGTTGACGATCTTGGCCTTGGCCGCCAGGGAGTTGGGAATCACCGCCATGCTGCCCTGGGCCGTCTGCAACCGCGTGGCGCGCCAGTCGATGTCGGTGACGCGGCCTTCGGTGCCGTCGATGGAGATCCAGTCATCGAGCTGATAGGGCTTGGTGGTATTGAGCACGATCCCGGAAAACACATCGCTGAGGGTGCTTTGCAACGCGAGGCCGACAATGATCGCCATCGCGCCGGATGTCGCCAGTACGCCCTTGACCGGCAGGTCCAGCACGTAGGCCAGGGCCGCGATGACGGCGATCAGGAAGATCACCGCACCCAGCAGATCCTGCAGCAAGCGTCCGGTGTGCCCGACCCGCTGCATCATCGCCGCGCCGATCATCACCGTCAGGGTCCGCGCGGCGAACAGCCACCAGGCAATCTGCAGACCGGTGGCCGCCAGATGCCGCGGCACATCGTCGCCCCAGGGCGCCGGCACCATCGGATTGAGCCCCTCGTTGAACAGCAGCATGCTGAACAACGAAAAAATCACCAGGCGACCACCGATTTTCCAGTAGGTCCGCTGCGTACTGACCAGCCGCCACAACAGCAGGTCCAGCACGAGCAGCACCAGGGCGCAGAGCATCGGATGATCGGTGATCAGAGACAGCATCGGGACAGCTCCAGGAAATCATTGGAGCGAAGATTGGCACAAATTGCACACGCCACAAACTTTTGTGCCAGCGGGCCCGCTCGCGACGAGGGCAACATTTCGACAAGCAAGTCCACCGATGTCGTGGTTTGGCCAGCAAGCCCGTCCCACAAGGGATCCAGGGCGGGTGAGCAAAGCCACCAGCCCCGTCCATCGCATGCGCCAGTCAGTCGTCCATCTGGCCGAAGCGCCCGGCGTGGAAGTCGGTGAAGGCCTGGAGAATCTCCTGCTCGCTGTTCATCACGAACGGACCATGGCCGACGATGGGTTCGTCGATGGGCTCGCCGCTGAGCAACAGCACCACCGCATCCTCGCTGGCTTGCAGGGTCATCCGGTCTCCCGCCCGGTCGAACAGAGCCAGCTGCCCGGCCTCGGCCCGCTCGCGACCGTTGAGCGAGACCGCACCGCGCAGCACCACCAGCGCGACATTGCGTCCCTCATGTAGGTCCAGGTCCAGGCTTTTGCCAGCGTTCAAGCGGATGTCCCAGACGTCGATCGGGGTGAAGGTCTTCGCCGGCCCCTGCTGCCCTTCGAAGGTGCCGGCAATCAGGCGCAGGCGGCCGGCGTCGCCTTTGAGGGCGATATCCGGGATCTCGCCGGCGACGAGGGTCTGGTAGCCGGCCGGCGCCATCTTGTCCTTGGCGGGCAGGTTGACCCACAGCTGGACCATTTCCATGGTCCCACCCTGGCGGGCGAAGGCTTGGGAATGAAACTCCTCATGAAGGATGCCGGATCCGGCGGTCATCCACTGCACGTCACCCAGGCCGATCCTGCCCCCACTGCCGGTGGAGTCCCGGTGTTCCAGTTCGCCCTGATAGACGATGGTCACGGTTTCGAATCCCCGGTGCGGATGCTGGCCGACTCCGCGGCGCTCCCGGGTAGGGGAAAATTCGGTCGGGGCCGCGTGGTCCAGCAGCAGAAACGGGCTGATGTGCTCGCCCAGGCTGTCGTAGGAAAACAGGGTACGAACCGGGAAACCGTCGCCGACCCAATGGGGCCGGGGGCTGGTGTAAAGGCCGATGATGCTTTTCATGCTGCGTCTCCAAATCCGGTAGGGCCAAGCCATGGAGACAGATTAAAAGCCACACCGTCGATCCGCTAGGCTGCAAAAACCAGCCTCAGCGTTCTACCTGAAGGACGATCACGGTTTACAGGTGATTGCGCTTGGCAAAATCCGACAACCCCACCAGGGTCTTCAAGCCCAGCTTTTCCAGCAGACGGGTCTTGTAGGTGCTGACGGTCTTCGGGCTCAGGAACAGGGATTCGGCCACATCCTTGCCCCGCATGCCCATGGCGAGCATCCGCAGGATGGACAGCTCCCGGGTGGAAAGGCTTTCCAGGGCCTGCTGTTCGGTGCGCTGCCGCAGGTCGAGCCGGACAGGCATCTGGGGGAAATAGGAATAACCGGACTTCAAGGCGTGCAGCGCCTTGGCCAGTTCCTTCAGGTCGCTTCGCTTGGTCACGAAGCCCCTCGCTCCCGCCGAGATGCAACGGTTACAGAAGTGCTGGGCATCCTGGGAGGTGAATACCAGCACCGCGCATTCGGGGTGCTGGGCCATGATCCAGACCAGCAGGTCCAGGCCATCGAAACCATTCATCACCAGGTCCAGAATCACCAGGTCCGGCGCACTTTCCTTGATGAGCGCCCTGGCATCGGCCACGCCGCTGGCGTCTCTGACGCGTGAAAACCCTTCGTTCTGGCAAATCAGCCGCAGCGCCCCCCGTATGACAGGATGGTCATCCACGATCAACACGTTCTTCAAGGCTATTCCCCAGATGAATTGACGACACCGATGCCATGACTGCACCGGACTCTTGCACAGGCGGCAGGCCGGGCCACCTGTCAGGTCTGACAGTCCCGACCAATGGTCGAGATCAGCCGCCGAGCCCCTGGATGGCGGAGCTTCTCCAGGTCTGCCCCACCCCGTGTTCCTGGGGATCGACCTGTTCCATCAGGCGCGCCAGTGAAGCCAGGTCGGGCAGTGGCGCAGGATGCAGCTGCACACTGGAGCGACGCGAGACCGGAACCGACAACAGCCCGGCCTGGCGGGTGTTGTAGATCAGCCCGTGACGCAGCTGGGGGTTGTCGAGGAAAAGACCGGGCAGTTGCAGCACGCCGTCTGCCAGGCAGGCATCGACGACAAGCAGGTCGAACGGCTCGCTGGTGTACTCCACCAGTGTCATCAGTTCCTGCGCGTGGCTCACGGGGGCAATGCGGTAATAGCCCTGCTGGTTGAACAGGAACTCGAGCCTCATCCGATGAGAATGTTGTGTATCGGCAATCATGATACGTAGTGCTTTGTTCGGCATGACAAGGCATCCCAATGACAACGCGACGGCTAGGCTTCGTACCGAAAGTGCCTGCGCGACTTTCGTACAAAGTGCCAGAAGCCGGCTCGTGAACGTTAAGGGGCGTCAGGCTAGAGGAAGCTTTTCGGGGGCGCTGTAGGACGAGTCCTAAAAAGAGTCGGAAAAAGCCATCCCCGACGCAAGGATTGCCATGTCATTCGCGCAAAAAACCGCCGGTATCGCTTCGCGGTCCGGCACGGGCGGTTCCTCCCGCCAGATGGTCCTGCAGACGTTGGGCCAGTTGCTCCATGGCCTGGCGCACATCCTCCACCGCACTGGCCACCGATGAGGCGTCGGCGCTTCGGCAGGCATCCTCCAGGGCTTCGCAGGCGGCGATCAGGTGTTGTGCCTGGATCATCCGCGCCCCGCCCTTGATCCGATGCGCCAGGTCCGCGAGCCCAGGCACATCGCGGCGGTCTGCCAGGTGCACCAGATGTGCCTCGTCGTCGGTATTGCTGCGCAGCAAGGTGCCCAGCAGCTCCCTGAGCGAAGCGGTGTCGCCCCCCGTCAGTTCTTCAAGGCTGCTCAAGTCGAGGTCGTCGATGGCCGCGGAGGACTCCGTCCCGCCGGCCCGGGCATCGATGACGTCCTCCAGGCGCGCCCTCAGCGCCGTGAGACCGATGGGCTTGAACAGGCAATCATCCATCCCGGCTTCGACGCAGCGGTCCTTTTCCTCGCGCTGGGCATTGGCCGTGAACCCCAGGATCACTGCTGGCGCCTGGCCTCGGATGCGCTCGTCGGCGCGAATGGCCCGGGCCAGTTCATAGCCGTTCATCGACGGCATGTTGCAGTCGCTGATGACCGCGTCGAAGTGTCCGTCGCGCCAGGCGCGCAGCCCCTGGACACCGTCCTCGGCCACCTCGACCCGATGCCCCAGGTAGCTCAACTGCCGGGACAGCAGCAGACGGTTGGCCGGGTGGTCGTCCACCACCAGAATGTCCAGCCGCCGGGCCGACGTCGCCGGCTCGACCTCCAGCTTGGGAACCGGCGCCAGGGCGTCGAGCAAGGGCAGGCTCAGGCGCACCTCCACCTGAGTCCCCTGCCCCGGCGCACTCTCCAGTGTCAGGCTACCGCCCATCATTTCGCACAAGGTGCGGCTGATGACCAATCCCAGCCCGGCCCCGCTGCGAGCCGACTGGCGCGAGTGAGGGGCCTGGGTGAAAGGGCGAAACAGCTGCTCCTGGTCTTGGCGGGCGATCCCGCAACCGGTGTCTTCGATCCGCAGGCGAATATCCAGGCGCTCACCGTCAGGCCCTGGCTCGGCCTGCAGGCTCAGGCGCACCTGTCCCCGGTCGGTGAACTTGATGGCATTGCCCAGCAGGTTCGAGACGATCTGCTTGAAGCGCAACGGATCGATCAGCACATCGCGATTGGCCGCCTCGCCCAGGTCCTGGGGCAGGTCCAGGTGCTTGTGTCGCGCCAGGCCTTCGAACATCCGCGCCACCGACTCGACCAACTGCCGCAGGTTGGCCCGTTCCGGCGCTAGGGACAGGCGCCCTGACTCGATACGGGCGATGTCGAGGATGTCGCCGATCAGATCCAGCAAGCCATGGGCCGCCCCGGAAGCGACCTCGATAGCCTCCCGGTCCACGACGCCTTGTTCGGCTTTTTTCTGCGCCAGCTCCAGCATGCCGATCACCGCGTTCATTGGCGTGCGGATTTCATGGCTCATGGTTGCCACGAACGTGGTCTTGGCCCGATTGGCGTCGTCGGCGCTGGCCTTGGCCACACGCAATTGCTCCAGCAACCGCCGCAGATAAGCGACCCAGCCCAGGGCCAGCAGCAACAGCAGCGCGGCGATGGCAAATCCCTGGACGATGGTGGTGCGGTTGCGCAGCCAGTAGCTGTCATCGATCACCACCTCACTGCGCCAGCGGTTGGTCAGCTCGTCCATTTCCTCGGGAGAGATGCCCAGCAGCGCCTTGTCGAGAATGCCATGCAGCTGCGACGCATCCCGGTGGGTCGCCAGGGCAATGCGTGCCGGCAAGGTGCCCACGGTGCTGGTGACCTGCAACCGGTCGCGGTATTGGCGCGAGATCATGTAGCGGGCGCTGATCAACGAATTGACCGCACCATCCACGGTACCGGCGGCGACCATGGCCATGGCCTCGGGCACGTTTTGCGCAGGCACCAGTTGCACCTTCGCAAAGGTTTCCTGCAGGTAGGGCTGCAAGACATTGCCTCGCACCAGCGCCAGCCGCTTGCCTTCCATCTGGTCGAGGGTCAACGGAGCCTTGCCCTTCAGGGAGGTCACCAGCACGAAGGGGTTGGTCAGGTACGGCCGGGTGAAACGCAGCGTGTCGTCATCCTCGGCGCCGGTGCTGATGGTGATTGCCGCCAACACATCGGCCCGGCCACTCCTGACCTGGTCGATCAGGTCGTACACCGATTTGCCACGCTGGATATCGAACTTCAGGCCGGTGCGCAAGCTGATCCTGGCCAGCACATCGGCGCTGATGCCCCGCAAATGACCTTGTTCGTCAGTGAACGTCAGCGGCAGGAAGTTCTCGTCGATCACCACCCTGATCCGCGGATGGGCCTCCAGCCAACGCTGTTCATCGACGCTGAAATGCAGCGCCTGCTGGCCTGGCATGCTCGCGCCGCCGGCGCTCCAGCGGCGCTGGATCACCATGTTTTCGCCGGTGGGAATGGCTTGCAACGCCGCGTTCACGAGCCGCAGCAGGCGCGCATTGTCGCGCCTGAGGGCAAAGGCGAACGGCTGTACTTCCAGGCGCGAGAAGTCCGCCAGTTGGACGTTGTTCAGGTAATTCTTGCTGATCAGGTAGTTGGAACTGATGGAATCCCCCAGATAGACATCGGCCTGGCCGAACGCCACGGCGCCGATGGCACTCAATGTCGAGGGGTACAGTTGCAAGGTCGCGTCGGGATAGAACGCCTCGACCCGTTCCGGTGGCAAATAGTGGTAGAGCATCGCCAGCCGCTTGCCCGCCAGATCCGGGGGCAGATCCTGGCTGTCGTCGATGCGGGCCACCAGGGTGGGCAGGTCATCGGCGTAGGCCCGCGACATCACCAGCGCCGGATCGTCGGCCTCGAAGCCGTTGGCCGTGCCGAGCAGGTCGATTTCACCCTCGCGCAGCGCCTGCAGCGATTCGGCACGGGACGGATAGCGCAGCACCCGCACCTGGACCTGCAGCAACTGCCCGAGCAACTGCGCGTAGTCGGCGGTCAGGCCCTCATAGTCGCGGCCATTGCCGGTGATGCTGAAGGGTGCGTAATCCGGCGCCGAGGCCCCCAGCCGCAACGTGCCCTTCTGCCGCAACCAAGCCTGGTCCGCCGCCTCCAGGGACACCGAATAATCGTCCACGTGAGAGCGCCCGAGTACCTCCAGCCATTCGGGAGCCGCGCCAGCCTGTGGCATCACACTCAACGAGCCCAGCAACAGTGCCACCAGGCCCGTGCGTAGAAGCTGCATCATCTGAATCGGGGTTTCGCTTGGCGAAATCGGCCCGGCGCACCGCTGGCTTCAGGTCGAGCCCGAGTGACCGGCTGATAGGTTCAGACTGCCAATGCGAGGGAACAGCGAACCGTCCATACGCCTATCGAACGGTGACAGGCGTGGATTGAGTGTAGGAAATTTCCGAGGATTTGCCTGCCTGAGGCCAACGACTTATGGCCCAGGCCCGCCGAAAAGACGTGAACAAGACCTGTGGGTGCCGCCTGCCCCCACAGGGATCGCGCTGATGTCGTCTACACCGCGGCCAGCAGTTGGTCGCGTACCGGGCGGCTCTGGTCGTGGTGCTTGGCATGCTCATACAGCGAGCCGGCGATCTCATCGGCGCGCACCGGCAGGATCGACAGCAAGGTATCGCTCAGACCATGACTGGCCTGGCAGAAACCCTGCATATAGATCGCAGCCTTGCAGCGCTCGTCGGTGACCAGCTTGTAGTTGCGGTCCACTTCGAAGTCGCCCAGGTATTGCGCAAGCGGCGCCAGCAAGGTGCGGTGCGTCTGGCGCTCGTATCCCGTGGCCAGCACCACGGCGTCGTAGAGACGCACGCTCACCTCGCCGGTGGCGTTGTTGCGTACCGCCAGCTCCACGCCCGCGTCGGTGGCGGTGGCTTTTTCCACAGTGGTGAGGGTACGGAACGCGTGGCGGGCGATGCCGGAGACTTTCTGCCGATAGAAGATGCCGTAGATGCGTTCGATCAGGTCGATGTCCACCACCGAATAATTGGTGTTGTGGTACTCGTTGATCAGGCGCTCGCGCTCGCTGTGGGGTTGCTGGAACACCAGGTCGGTGAACTCCGGCGAGAACACTTCGTTGACGAACGGGCTGTCGTCGGCCGGCTTGAGGGCCGAGCCGCGCAGGATCATGTCGACCCGCGCCGAAGGAAAACTGTCGTTGAGGTCGATGAAGGCTTCCGCGGCGCTCTGGCCGCCGCCGATGATGGCGATGTTCATGGGCTGGCCTTTCACACAAGGCTGGGCCGCCATGCACTCCAGGTAGCGGGAATGGTGGAACACCCGGCGATCGTCCTTGAACGCCTTGAATGCCGCCGGAATACGCGGCGTGCCACCGGCGCTCACCACCACCGAGCGGGCGGTACGCACTCGCTCCTTGCCCTGCTCGTCCCGGGAGATCACCCGCAGGGCTTCGACCTGCTGGTGCTGCAGCACCGGTTCGATACGCAACACTTCCTCGCCGTAGCGGCTCTGCCCGGCGAACTGTGCGGCGACCCAGCGCAGGTAGTCGTTGTACTCCATGCGACACGGGTAGAAGGTGCCCAGGTTGATGAAGTCCACCAGGCGACCGTGCTGCTTGAGGTAGTTGACGAACGAATAGGGGCTGGTGGGGTTGCGCAGGGTCACCAGGTCCTTGAGGAAGGAGATCTGCAGCTCGCTCTGGGTCACCAGGGTATTGCCGTGCCAGCGATAGTCGGCCTGCTTGTCGAGGAACAGCACATCCAGCTCGCCCTGGACCGGGCCGCGCTCCTGCAACGCGATGGCCAACGCCAGGTTCGAGGGGCCGAAGCCGATGCCGATCAAATCGTGAACGTGGGGCGTTGCAGTTGCCTGTGTCATGTCCAGTGTCCTCTGGAGAGAAGCCCCTCAACAGGGCGCGAAAAGCCGGGAAAACCGGCCGGCGGTGCCCATGCAACCGGGCCGGCAAGTCGTCAGTAGTTGCTGTTGAGTGGTAACGAGGACGATGAAAGGAAATTTAACGCGCGACGAGGTTCAGCCCTTGTCCCACTGCCGGACGCGGATACGGCAGTGTTTCATGGCATTGACGATGTGCTTTTCCACCAGTGCCCGGGAAATGCCCAGGCGCTCGGCGATCTGCGGGTGAGACAGGCCTTCGAGCTTGCGCAGCAAAAAGCTTTCCCGGCACAGCGGCGGCAGTTCGGCCAGGGCACGTTGCAGCATGTCCAGGCGCTGGCCATGGTCGAGGCTGGTATGGGGCGATGGTGTGAAGAAACGTTCTTCGCTGTCGAGCACATCCAGGGATTCGACCTGGCGCAGGGTATTGCGTCGATGCCCGTCGATCACCAGGTTCAGCGCCGTGCGATAAAGGAACGCCCGGGGCTGTTCGATGGGCGTATCGCTGGCACGCTCCAGCACCCGCACATAGGCGTCATGCACCACATCCTCGGCCGCCTGGCGGTTGCCTAGCCTGGCGTTCAGGAAACACACCAGCTCGCGATAGTAGTTTTCCAACATGACTCCCGTGCGCAATGGCTGCGACAGCTATCCCTCTGCCACCCGGCCCGCTCGAAAAGGCGGTAGCACGATGGTGTCAGATTCAATCGCGTAATTTATAGTAATTCTCATATAGATTTAAAGCATTCGTTTGTATCACAGATAAATCCCGCCACCACCACATCCATGGATCGGCGATCGAGTTGTCTTCCCTTCAACCTGCTACCAAGTGTTTCAAGCCAGTAAATTCCCGTCCAAAGCGCTCGTTTACCAGAACAGCCCCCGTCCCGCCCTCCCTGGAACGGGCCCGATTTCACCGGCCGGAACCCTGCATGAAACGTCCCCGCCCCACCCGTCGCGCCTGGCTTCTGACTTTCGCCGTGCTCCCAGCCGTGGCCTTCGCCGCCTGGCAGGCGGTGGTACCGAATAACGCCCCCCTGGCCACCGCCGCCGTCACCCGGGGCGATATCGAAAACAGCGTGACCGCCCTGGGAACGTTGCAGCCACGACGTTATGTGGATGTGGGCGCACAGGCCTCCGGGCAGATCCAGAAGATCCACGTGGAGGCCGGCGACGAGGTTCGCGAGGGGCAGTTGCTGGTGGAAATCGATCCTTCCACGCAACAGGCCAGGCTGGATGCCGGGCGCTTCTCCATCGAAAACCTCAAGGCCCAGCTCCAGGAACAACGGGCCCAGCACGACCTGGCGCAGCAGAAATTCCGCCGTCAGCAGCAGCTCAAGGCCGGCGGCGCCACCCGCGAGGAAGACGTGCAGACGGCCCAGGCCGAAGTGCGCGCGACCCAGGCCCGCATCGACATGTTCCAGGCCCAGATCCGCCAGGCCCAGGCCAGCCTGCGCAGTGACGAGGCCGAGCTGGGCTATACCCGCATCTATGCGCCCATGGCCGGCACTGTGGTGGCTGTCGGGGCCCGGGAAGGCCAGACCCTCAATGCCCAGCAACAGACACCGCTGATCCTGCGCATCGCCCGGCTGTCGCCGATGACGGTCTGGGCCGAGGTGTCGGAGGCGGACATCGGTCACGTCAAGCCGGGCATGACCGCCTACTTCACCACCCTGGCGGGGGGCGGCCGGCGCTGGAGCAGCACCGTGCGCCAGATTCTCCCCGTGCCGCCGCGCCCGCTGGAAGCCAGCCAGGGCGGCAGCCCCACGGGAGGGCGCAGCGGCACCGAGCGGGTGGTGCTCTATACCGTGTTGCTGGATGTGGATAACGCCGACCGCGCCCTGATGACCGAAATGACCGCCCAGGTGTTCTTCGTCGCCGCCCAGGCCCACGATGTGTTGACCGTGCCCACCGCGGCCTTGCAGGACAACGCCGGCCAGGTGCGGGTGCTGGCCGCCAACGGCGATGTCCAGGCACGCAGCGTCCGGACCGGCGTCAGCGATCGCCTGCGCACCCAGATCCTCGACGGCCTCAGCGAGGGCGAGCGGGTGCTCATCGGTCCGGCCGCTGGCAACGGGGGCTGAATGGACACGCCCCTGATCGAACTGCGGGACATCCGCAAGGCCTATGGTGGCGGCGACAGTCCGCGGGTGGAGGTGCTGCGCGGCATCGACCTGTCGATCCATGCCGGGGATTTCCTGGCGATCGTCGGGGCGTCCGGCTCCGGCAAGTCCACCTTGATGAACATCCTCGGTTGCCTCGATCGCCCTACCAGCGGTGAATACCGTTTTGCCGGCGAGGACGTCGCTCGCCTGGGCAGCGATGAACTGGCCTGGTTGCGGCGCGAGGCGTTCGGCTTCGTGTTCCAGGGCTATCACCTGATCCCGTCCGGCACGGCCCAGGAAAACGTCGAGATGCCGGCCATCTACGCCGGTACCTCTGCCGCCGAGCGTCACGCCCGGGCCAGCGCCCTGCTCGAACGCCTGGGCCTGGCCAGCCGCACCGGCAACCGTCCGCATCAATTGTCCGGTGGCCAGCAGCAGCGGGTGTCGATTGCCCGGGCCTTGATGAACGGCGGGCACATCATCCTCGCCGACGAGCCCACCGGCGCCCTCGACAGCCAGAGCGGCATCGAGGTCATGGCCTTGCTCGACGAACTGGCAAGCCAGGGCCATGTGGTGATCCTGATTACCCATGACCGCGAAGTCGCGGCCCGGGCCAAACGCATCATCGAGGTCCGCGACGGGCTGATCATCAGCGACAGCGCCCGCACCGATACGCCACCGCCGCGAGCCAACCCGAAAGCACTGCAGGCCGTGGACCTGCGCCAGCGCCTGAGCGCCGGCAGCGAACACAACGGCGCCTGGAAAGGCGAGCTGGTGGACGCGGTACAGGCGGCGTGGCGGGTGATGTGGATCAACCGCTTCCGCACCGCCCTGACCCTGCTCGGCATCGTCATCGGCGTGGCCTCGGTGGTGGTGATGCTGGCGGTGGGCGAAGGCAGCAAGCGCCAGGTCATGGCGCAGATGGGAGCGTTCGGCTCCAACATCATGTACCTCAACGGCTCCGCGCCCACTCCACGCGCCGCCAAGGGCATCATCAGCGAGCATGACCTGGCGGCCCTCGCCGCCCTGCCCGAGGTGCAACGCATCATGCCGGTCAACGGCGCCAACGCCAGCGTGCGTTTCGGCAACCTCGACCACACCAGTTACGTGGGCGGCAACGACACGAATTTCCCGACGATCTTCAACTGGCCGGTGACCGAGGGCAGCTATTTCACCGACGCCGATGAACAAGGCGCGGCGGCGGTGGCGGTGATCGGCCACAAGGTCCGGCAGAAACTGCTCAAGGACATCGCCGATCCCATCGGCCGCTATATCCTGATCGAGAACATGCCGTTCCAGGTGGTCGGCGTACTGGCGGAAAAAGGCGCCAGTTCCGGGGATTCGGACGCCGACAACCGCATCGCCGTGCCCTACTCCGCCGCCAGCGTCAGGCTGTTCGGCACCCGTCATCCCGAATACGTGGTGATCGCCGCCCGGGACGCGGGCAAGGTCAAGGAGGCCGAGCAGGCCATTTCCCGGACCCTGCTGCGCCTGCACGACGGCAAGCAGGATTTCGAACTGACCAACAACGCCGCGATGATCCAGGCCGAAGCCCGGACCCAGGGCACGCTGTCGCTGATGCTCGGGGCCATTGCTGCGATCTCGCTGCTGGTGGGAGGCATCGGCGTGATGAACATCATGCTCATGACCGTGCGCGAGCGGACCCGTGAGATCGGCATCCGCATGGCCACCGGCGCTCGCCAGCGCGACATCCTGCGCCAGTTCCTCACCGAAGCGGTCATGCTCTCGGTGGTGGGTGGGCTCGCTGGCATCGGCCTGGCCCTGCTGGTGGGCGGCGCGTTGCTGCTGGGCAGGATCGCCGTGGCCTTCGAATGGCTGGCGGTGTTCGGCGCCTTCGGCTGCGCCCTGGTCACCGGCGTCGTCTTCGGCTTCATGCCGGCTCGCAAGGCCGCCCGCCTCGACCCGGTCACGGCCCTCACCAGTGAATGAATCCCAATCTATGAAAGCGCACCTGACCCTCCTGGCCGCCAGCCTGCTATTGGCGGCCTGCGCCAGCCCGGTGCCAGCGCCGGACAGCGGCATCCAGCCACCACCGGCCTGGCAGAGCCTCCATACGCCCAATGCTCGCGCAGATAACCAGCAATGGTGGACGCAATTTGGCAGCACGCAATTGAACCGCCTGATCGAACAGGCGCGCCTGGACAGCCACGACCTGGCCGCCGCCATGGCCAGGGTTCGCCAGGCACAGGCCAGCGCGGTGATCGCCGGTGCCCCACTGCTGCCCGAGATCACCGCCGGGCTCAACGGCAACCGCCAGGAATTGCTGCGAGGCCAGGGTTACAGCCAGCTGGACGTGGACCGGAACAACCGCACCATCGATTACTACGATGCCCACCTCAGCGCCACCTACGAGCTGGACTTCTGGGGCGGTAAACGGGCGGCCCGGGACAGCGCGCTGAACACACTGCAAGCCAGCCGGTTCGACCAGGCGACCGTGGAGCTGACCCTGCTCAGCGGGGTCGCCAATAGCTACACCCAGGCGTTGTCCCTTCGCGAACAACAGCGCATCGCCGAGCTGAACCTGGCCAACGCCCACAACGTGCTCCAGTTGGTCCAGACCCGTTACGACGCCGGCAGCGCCACGGCCCTGGAGCTGTCCCAGCAAAAAAGCCTGGTGGCGGCCCAACAGCGCCGGTTGCCCCAAGTGCAGCAACAGGCCCGGGAAGCCCTGATTACCCTGGCCACCTTACTGGGACAACCGGTGCAGTCGATCCGGATCGAGGATGAACCCTTCGACCGCCTGAACTGGCCGTCCGTCGACGCCGGGGTACCCAGCGAGCTGCTGCGCCGGCGGCCGGACATTGCCGCCGCCGAAGCGCGCCTCGCGGCGGCCCAGGCCGACATCACCGTGGCCCGCGCCGCGATGCTGCCCTCCGTGACCCTGGGCCTGGGCCTGGCCACCGGCGCCGACATCGCCGACCAGCTGTTGCGCAACAACGTCTACAACCTCAGCGCCGGCCTGGCCGCGCCGATCTTCAACAACGGCCGCCTCAAGGCCGAACGGGACAGGGCCACCGCCCGCCAGGAGGAGTTGCTGGAGCTCTACCGCGCCGCCATCGTCAACGGCTTCGCCGATGTCGAGAAAGCCCTGAACGGCATCGACGGCCTGGACCAGCAACGGCAGTGGCAGACCGAAGAACTGCACCAGGCCCAGACCGCCTTCGACATCGCCCAGAGCCGCTACCGGGCCGGCGCAGAAGACCTGCTCACGGTGCTGGAAACCCAACGGACGCTGTACGCCGCCCAGGACATGAATGTGCAATTGCGATTGGCGCGGGTGCAGGCTAGCGTGGCGTTGTACAAGGCATTGGGTGGGGGTTGGCGGGTGATGTAACGTCCCCCAATGCTCAAGCCCAAACCGCACACATCTGTGGCGAGGGGATTTATCGCCGCTGGGCTGCCCAGCAGCTCTCAGAGCTGGCACCTCGGTGTGTCAGGTGTATTGTGGGTAGTTGATTGGGGCCGCTTCGCAGCCCAGCGGGGATAAATCCCCTCGCCACAACTGCGTTCGCTTCAGTGCTGTTGAGGCTGCAATGTAGGACTCCCGAGCGAGGCTACATCGCCTTGCGCCATTACCTACAACTGCGCCAGAATCCGCCGGCTTGTGTGCCTGGCTCGTGGCTTTTACTGTTTCCGGGTCGCTGATTTCAGCGATCGGGTCTGCAAGCCCGACGAAAACCAGGCGCGTAGCCGCAAGCCCATCGAGACGGTTTTGTTCGTTTCATGGCGGCTGTGTGTGGGAGACCTTCGGGTCTGCCGGGTGCCTGGTTTCCCGGTCTTGCAGACCCGCGCATAGCTGCCACCCATCATCTGCAAGTGATGAATGTCAGCCCACGTGAATAACCAGGAGCTGCACCATGTTCAAGATCACCCCCAATCCCCCCGAAGACGACTCGAAAAAACTCAACGAAGCCGCCGACCGCGCCCTCGCCTTCTACCTCGACCCCAAACCTGAAAAGACCAATCCATTACCGGGCCAGTTGTTCACCGTGGCAGAAGGCGTGGACATGGAATGCCTGCTGGCCAACCTCAGCGAGACCCTGGCCTCGGTCAATGTCATGGCCAGTGAACTGGCGTTCGAGCTGGAGGGTTCGCGGCGGCATTTTGCGCTGGGGATCCAGCAGATGGTCGAGTTGGGCGAACTGCTGGCGAACCGCGCCCTGGATATCGCCGAACGGCCGTAGCCCTGAGCAAAGTCCTATCAAGCCCCCCAATATGAAAGAGCCACATTTTGTGGGAGCGAGCCCTGCTCGCGATGCGGTCTACCTGAACCGGTGATGCTGGATGTGCCGCCCTATCGCGAGCAGGCTCGCTCCCACAGGGGTTCGCGGTGTATCTGACAAGCTGCTGTCATTATGGGAGCTGGGCTTGCCCGCGATGGCGGTGTATCTGACGGACCGCGGTCACTGTGGCCTGGGTTTATCCTGCCGGTTCGGGCACCCTGGTTGCGGCGATGGCGAGATCGATCAGCGCCTGACTGTCGGCCGCGTCAACGTCATTATCCCCGTCCATGTCTCCATGTACCGAAACCCTGTCGAGGGGACCTTGCGGGTTTGTCCTGGTCACCCGGACGCCGTAGGCGGACACAATCGAGTCGATGAACTCAGTGTCCGGGTCGTCATCGATGAACCCCGTCATGCGGGTCACGAATTCAATCTCCACCGCCCCGAAAGTCGTCCCGGTTTTCTCGGTCAAGGTAATCAGGATGCCTTTGCTGGTTTCCATTCGAAGCCTCCTTTGGCAGATGATCCGATGGCAGTGCAGGCACTCTATGCCGAGAGGACGAGGCTGTCTGCTGTAAGAACTAACAGGTCTCCTCGCCAGGCACTACACAGGTCTGGCCTTGAGATTGCGCGCATACCAGGGCCGTTGCGGCACCCGGCGCAACAGTTTGGAAAGCTTTTTGTCATCGCTGCCGAAGGTGATGCGCAGGGCCAGCTTCATGGTTTCCGGATCCATCTCTACCGAGCGGCCAACCTGCAACCCTGGCGTGGTACTGCAGCCATGGGTGTCCGGGCCCAGCCAGGGGTCGGCGATCTCCACCCAGCGGCCCGGGGCGAACCAGGGCACACCCTTGACTTCAAGCCGGCTCACTTCCCCCGGATGGAAACGCTCATGGGCCCGGAACCAGTCTTCGATGCGGTCGTCGATCCAGCCATGAAAAGCCCAGAACACCGGATTGACATGGGACGAAAACGGATCCCCCAGGAAGTCGTTCTCCGGGGCGAACCAGCGCTGGGCAAAGTCGGCCTGATCGCGGGCGAACGGCACCGGGTGGCCGTTGGACGGGTCCCGAGGCACCGAGGCCCAGCGCATGTGCAGCCAGTCGTGCAGGCCCAGTTCCACTTCCGAGCCGAACTGGCCCAGGGTCAGTTTCGACAGGTAACGCGGATCCCGGTAGCGCGACTCCCAGACCAGGAAATTGCTGTGGTAGGTCTCCGCGGTCTTGATGTCGCTCACCCATTGGGCGTATTGCTCGTCACCGGCGGCCAGCCAGGTCGGCGGCAAGGCCGTACCGTCGAGGTTGTCGAAATACCGGGCGAAGCCCAGGCGATCACGGTCAAGCTCCGGCTGCGGCAAGGGAAAGCGTTGCCAGGACGGCAGCGGCTGAAACGAACGCGCCGTCCCCAGCATGTGCCGATGCATGAAAAAGAAATCGATGCCCGAGCCGTTGCGGTCCTTGCGCGGGCCGCGAGCGTCACGCTCCTGGTCCCGAGGCCCGGGCTGCCAGCCCAGGCCCCGCAGGGCGTCGCGCTTGTCTTCGTCCAGGGCGTGCCATTTATCCCGCGAGGCATGCCAGAGCTGATGGAACAGACGATGCTCGGGCGACACCAGCCAGGCCAGCAGCGCAGGGCTCAGCGGCGTGCGTTCGCGGGCTTCGGGGAACGCTTGCTTGAGGGCGATGAACTGATTGTCGAGTTCCGGCAGGGCCGCCGACCGGTCCAGGCGCGACACCCGACCGCTGAGCGTGGCGCGGCCGGCATTGCCGAAGCCGGCCCAGACCTCGTCCAGGGTCATGATGAATTCGTAGTCCGGCGCCGCATGCTCGGCACCGGTGAGTCGCCAGCTCAATTGCCTGGGGTCGGCGCCGGCCAGGTCGCCCAGCAGCCGGTAACGAGGCTCGTCGCCAGCGCGCAGGCGTTCGGCGGTATCGAGGCATCCCACCAGGCCACGGCCCTTGTGGGCGATGTCGAGGAATACCTGCAGCCCCTCGGGCGGCAGACCGTCAAGGCCGGCATCGCGTCCCGTGAAGCGGATCGTCCAGATACCGCGCAGCTTGTCCGCCCGGCGCTGGCCCGCCACGTCCGCCACATCGAATGAAGCCTCGCCGGGGGTGATGGTGGGGTCCGGCCGGGTCAATTCGCGATGCCCGTAATACACCGCAGGCACGGCGGCGCCGGTCAGCGCCAGGCCTGCCATGAACCATCGTCGAGAAATCGTCATTGCCTTACCTGTGTCAGGCCCTGGAACGGGCTTTATCCAAGCTAGAACGATGGGTGGGCTGACAAATTTATAGGGAAACGGGGGGCCTCATCGCGAGCAAGCTCGCTCCCACAGGTGAGCGCATTCCAGATGGTGGGAGCGAGCTTGCTCGGGATGGCGGGCCCGAGAACGCCTAAATTTCCCGCCCGATCACTCGTTCCCCCCAGATAGCAAAGGCCCCCGCGCCTGTCTTTCCAAGGCGAACCTGACTGAGATCGGCAATGACAACACGACGTTCGAAAAAGGCTCTGTTCATCGGCGTGCCCCTGGCCCTGGCGCTGGTGGTCGGTGGTGGCCTCGCGGCCTGGGACCACTGGTGGCGGGACAACCCCGGCTACCCCGTCAAGGTGATGAAGCAAGCCCGGGAGCTGCATGAACGCCTGCTCTCCTTCGACAGTCACATCACCGTGCCGCTGGACTTCGGCACCGCCGGCAACGAGGCCGACAAGGACGGCAAGGGCCAGTTCGACCTGGTGAAAGCCAACCGCGGACACCTGTCCGGCGCAGCCCTGACCATCTTCGGCTGGCCCGAGCTGTGGAACGGCCCCAACGCCCCCCACAGGCCCACCGCCGGTTTCGTCGAAGAGGCGCGCAACCAGCAGGAGGTGCGCTACAAGATCATCACCGGCATGGTTCGGGATTTTCCCAACCAGGTCGCCATCGCCTACACGCCGGATGATTTGCGACGCCTGCACGGCGAAGGCAAGTTCGCGATTTTCATCAGCATGCTCAATGCCTATCCCCTGGGCCACGACCTGAGCCTGCTGGACCTGTGGACGGCGCGAGGCATGCGCATGTTCGGCTTCAGCTACATCGGCAACAACGACTGGGCAGACTCTTCGCGGCCGCTGCCCTTCTTCAACGATTCCGCCGACGCCCTGGGCGGTCTTTCCGACATCGGCAAGCAAGCCGTGGGCCGCCTGAACGACCTGGGCGTGATCATCGACGTGTCGCAGATGTCGACCCAGGCCCTGGAGCAAGTCGCACAACTGAGCCGCACACCACTGGTGGCCTCCCATTCGGCGCCACGGGCGATGGTGGACATCCCGCGCAACCTCAGCGACAAGGAAATGCAACTGATCAAGGCCAGCGGCGGCGTGGTGCAGATCGTCGGTTTTTCCCAATACCTGCGCCCACTGACGCAAAAAACCCAGGACAAACTCAACGCCCTGCGCGCGCGTTTCGATTTGCCGCCTTTGCCCAACCTGGCGATGGCGCTGATGCCAGGCGACCCGATCATCGCCGCCTGGCCGGAGCAACGGTTTGGCGAATACGCCGCCCAGCTCTACGGCATCCTGGAGGAAGAACCCAAGGCCAGCCTCAAGGATCTGGGCGATGCCATCGACTATGCCGTGCGCAAGATCGGCATCGACCACGTCGGCATCAGCTCGGACTTCAACGAAGGCGGCGGCGTGAAAGGCTGGGAGGACGTGGGCGACATTCGCAACGTCACCGCCGAGCTGCTGACCCGTGGCTACTCCGAAACCGATATCGCCAAGCTGTGGGGCGGCAATTTCCTGCGGGTCTGGGACCAGGTGCAGAAAGCCGCCCGGCCCGCCGTGGCCTCGAACCAGAAGGCCGTCCAGCCATGAATGAACGCCGTACTTTCCTGAAGCAGGCCGGCATCCTCGCCGCCGGCCTGCCACTGGCCGCCAGCCTCCCGGCCCCGGCGATCGCCGATCCGTTGCCGCCGATTTCCCGGGACAAATGGACACAGCTGCGCTCGCTGTTCGACCAGGATCCGGACTACCTGCATTTTTCCAACTTCCTGGTCACCACCCACCCGCGTCCGGTACGCGAAGCCATCGAACGACACCGCGCCGCGCTGGACAAGAATCCGGGATTGTTGATGGACTGGGACCTGGGGGTCACCGAAGAACGTGAGGAAAACGTCCGGACCTGGGCCGGTCGCTACCTGCAAGCGAGCCCCAAACAGATCGCCCTTACCGGCAGCACCACCGAAGGCCTGGCGATGATCTATGGCGGCGTTCAGGTGAGCGCCGACCAGGAGATCCTCACCACCGCCCACGAACACTACTCCACCCACACCATCCTCGGCCTGCGTACCCAGCGCAACGGCACACAGGTGCGCAAGATCAAGTTGTTCGAAAGCGCCCACGAGGCCAGCGAGGCGCAAATCCTCGCCACCATCGACCGCAGCATTCGTCCGCAGACTCGCGTGCTGGGCATGACCTGGGTGCACTCGGGTAGCGGCGTCAAGCTGCCCATCGACAAGATCGGCGCGCTCGTCGACAAGCACAACCAGGGCCGCAGCGACGCCCAGCGCATCGTCTACGTGGTGGACGGCGTGCACGGCTTCGGTGTCGAGGACCTCGATTTCCCGACGATGAACTGCGACTTCTTCATCGCCGGCACCCACAAGTGGATGTTCGGCCCCCGGGGCACGGGCCTGGTATGCAGCCGCAGCGAAGAGCTCAAGTACGTCACGCCGATCATTCCAACGTTCTCCGAAGCCACCGCGTTTTCCACCGTGATGACGCCAGGGGGTTTCCACGCCTTCGAGCATCGCTGGGCGGCGGACGAAGCCTTCAAGTTGCACCTGCAACTGGGCAAGGCCGACGTGCAGGCACGCATCCATGCCCTCAATACCTACTTGAAAAAACAGTTGCTGGCACAGCCGCAGATCGAGCTGGTCACGCCCTTGAGCCCGGACCTGTCGGCCGGCTTCACCTTCTTTCGGGTCAAGGGCCGCGAGAGCGACGAGATCGCCGCCTACCTGATGAAGAACCGGGTGATTGCCGACGCGGTGCATCGCGACGCCGGCCCAGTGGTCCGCACCGCGCCTGGGCTACTCAATACCGAAGCCGAGATCGATCACTTCATGGGGCTGCTGAGCAAGACGCTCTGAACCGCTCCCTTCTTTGACTTTATCGAGAAAGATGATGAACCGTGAGTTGCACAGTTTTTCAGTGAAGACACTGCCCGCGCTGGCCCTCGCCGCCGCCACCGGCCTGCTCTGCATCGGCGCCCAGGCGGCACAGCCGGGCCAGGTATTCCGGGACTGCAAGGACTGCCCGCAAATGGTGGTGCTGCCCAGTGGCACCTTCACCATGGGCACCCCGGACGACGAAGTCGGCCGCGAACCCGATGAAGGACCGATGCACCCGGTGACATTCGCCAGGCCCGTGGCCATCAGCCGCTTCCAGGTGCTCAAGGGCGAATGGTTCGCTTATCTGCAGGACACCGGCTACACGATGCCCGACGCCGACAAGCGCCCCGGCCGTGCCTGCAAGGCCGGTGTTCCCGACTACCAGGGCAGCGACCCGGGCAAGCAGTACACCGACATGCACCCGGCGGTGTGCATGAATTTCGAAGAAGCCAATGCCTACGTGGCGTGGCTGTCGAAAAAGACCGGGAAACAATACCGCCTGGTCAGCGAGTCGTTGCGTGAATACGCGGCCCGCGGCGGCAGCACCGGCCCGTTCCCCTTCCCCTTCGATGACGGCAAGGACTATAGCATCGCCCAGCACGCCAATACCTACGGCGCGGCCGACGGCTACAACTTCACGTCCCCCGCCGGACGCTTCGCGCCTAACGCCTTCGGGGTGTACGACATGCACGGCAACGTCTACGAATGGACGGCCGACTGCTACAACCCGGACTACGTCGGCGCCCCGAGCGACGGCAGCGCCTGGCTCAGCGGCGACTGCAAGGTGCGGCGCATCCGCGGCAATGACTGGGGCGAAGCGCCGGTGTTCTCCCGCTCGGGCAACCGCAACGCGGTCTATCCCGACGCACGGGGCGACTGGCTGGGGTTCCGGGTGGCCCGGGATATGTGAACCGTGACCGCCCTGCCCACACCACCCTGCCCGTGCCTCGCGCCAGCGCCTTGAACCATTGCCGTCACCGGCCCTACAAGGGGAACCCCATGACCTCGAACTCCCGCGGAGCCCTCAGTGAAGTGCTCAGCCTGCTCAAGCCTTTCCGGCTCATTGTGGTGGCGTCGATTCTGCTCGGCATGCTGGGTGGCCTGAGCATCACCGCCCTGCTCGCCACCATCAACGACGCCTTGAATGCCGCGACCAAGCCCACGCCGCAGGTGCTGGCGACGTTCGTGGGACTCTGCGCGGCGGCCCTGCTGACCTCGATCCTTTCGGACATCGGAACCAACCATGTCGGCCAGAACATCATCGCCGGCTTGCGTAAATCCCTGGGCAAGAAAGTCTTGCTGGCCCCCATCGAGCAGATCGAACGCTTTCGCAGCCACCGGCTCATCCCGGTACTGACCCATGACGTCAACATGGTCAGCAACTTCGCGTTTTCCTTCGCTCCACTGGCCATCGCATTCACCGTCACCCTCGGTTGCCTGGCCTACCTGGCGTACCTTTCGCTGCCGATGTTCGCGGTGCTGCTGGTGGCGCTGGTGATCGGCACCGTCATCCAGTACGTGGCCCGGGCCCGGGGCATCAGGGGGTTCGAAGCGGCCCGCGAGGCCGAGGACGCCCTGCAAAAGCACTACAGCGCCATCGCCGCCGGTGCCAAGGAACTGCGCATCCACCGTCCACGCCGCCAGCGCATGTTCAGCCAGCGCATCGAAGCGACCGCCGATCACATCTGCGATACCAATATCCGCTCGGTCAATACCTTCGTGGTCGCCAAGACCTTCGGCTCGATGCTGTTCTTCGTGGTCATCGGCCTGGTCCTGGCCCTGCAATCGCTTTGGCTGGGTACCGACAAGGCCGTGCTCAGCGGCTTCGTGCTGGTGCTTTTGTACATGAAGGGCCCGCTGGAATACCTGGTGATGACCTTGCCGGTCATCAGCCGGGCCAACATCGCCTTCAAGCGCATCGCCGAACTGGCCGAGCAGTTTTCCTCTCCCGAGTCCCACCTGTTGCTCGATGACAGGAACGCAGCCACGGCAACGATCCAGCGACTTGAGTTACGCGATGTGCATTATGCCTTCCCGGCAGTCGAGGGCAGCCAACCCTTCGCACTCGGGCCGGTCAACCTGTCCATCACCCAGGGTGAAATCGTCTTCATCGTCGGCGAGAACGGCGGCGGCAAGACCACGCTGATCAAGCTTTTGCTGGGGCTCTACCCGCCCCAGCGCGGCGATATCCTGCTTGACGGCAAACCGGTGACAGCCGCTGGACGGGACGATTACCGCCAGTTGTTCACCACGATCTTCGCCGACTACTACCTGTTCGACGAACTGGTCCAGGGCGACCAGCAGGTGCCTGAAGAGGCCAACCGCTACCTGGAACGCCTGGAAATCGCCCACAAGGTCAGCATCCACGACGGCGTGTTCAGCACCACCGACCTCTCCACCGGCCAGCGCAAGCGCCTGGCCCTGCTCAACGCCTGGCTGGAAGGCCGCCCGGTGCTGGTCTTCGACGAATGGGCCGCCGACCAGGACCCGGTGTTCCGCCGGATTTTCTATACGCAGCTGCTGCCGGAACTCAAAGCGCTGGGCAAGACCATCATCGTCATTTCCCACGATGACCGTTATTTCGATATCGCCGACCAACTGGTCCGGATGCAGGCCGGTCGGGTCATCAGTGAAAAAGCCCCGCAGGCCTTTGCCTGAACCGACCCGACGCAATGCTGTTTACCGCGAGAACACCATGAACGAACTGCTAGATGATGACCTGCTGACGCTACTGCTCGAAGAGGCCGAAGGCAGCATGCCCGACGGGCCCGGCCGCGACCGGCTGGACCGCGCCCCCTTGTCCTTCGCCCAGCAACGCTTGTGGCTGGAGCAACAGCGTGACCCGACGCGTTCGGCCTACAACTTGCCACGGGCCCTGCGCCTGACGGGCGAGCTCGATGCCGACGCCCTGGAACAGGCGCTCAACCGGGTCATAGACCGACACGACATTCTGCGCACCGCGATCACTGAAATCGATGGCGCGGCGGCCCAGGTGGTCGAGCGCAACGCCAGGCTGGTCCTGCAGCGCGATGACCTTGGCGCGCTCGACCACCAGGCACGGACCATCGAGCTCGCACGGCGCATCGAACAGCACGCCAGGCGCCCCTTCGATCTCAGCCAGGCACCGCTGATGCGGGCAACGCTGCTCAGGCTGGACAGCGATGAACACGTGCTGCTGCTGAACATGCATCACATCGTCTCCGACGCCTGGTCCAACACGATTCTCATGCAGGACCTGACCCAGGCCTACGCCCGCGCCCTACTCGGCGACGCTTCACCGTTGCCGGCCTTGCCCCTGCAATACGCCGACTACGCAGCCCACCAACGAGGCGAATACCTGCAGAGCACGGCCTGCCAGCGCAGCGGCGACTACTGGCGCCAGTGCCTGGGCCATGACCTACCCGTTCTGGAACTGCCTCAGGATTTCGCTCGCGCCGCGAGCCAGCAGCACATGGCCGGACGCGTCCAGGTGACACTTGCACCGGCCCTGGCCCAGGCCCTGGAGACGTTTTGCCGACGCCAGGGGCTTACGCCGTTCGTGGTGGCGCTAGGCGCCTGGCAACTGTTGCTGGGCCGGTACGCCAACCAGAACGATTTCACCGTCGGCGTCCCCAACGCCAACCGCAACAGCCCTGAAAGCCAGGAGCTGGTGGGTTTTTTCGTCAGCAGCCAAGTCTATCGGGCGCAGCTCGATTCGACGCGCACCGCGTTGGATTTTCTTCGCGACCTGCGCGTGCAATCCCTGGCGGCGCTTGAACATGCCGACTACCCGTTGGAACTGATCCTCGACCAATTGCAACGCCCCGGCGCACAGGGTTCCAACCCGCTGTTCCAGGTCCTGTTCAACTGGCGCACCGGCGCGCCCACGACATCGATGTCGATCCAGGATGGACTGGCACTGGAATTTCTGCCCACTGGCGACAGTCAGGCCAAATTCGACTTGTCGCTGGATGTCGATTATTCACCGCAGCAATTACTGGCGACGTTTGAGTACAGCCGTGATCTCTACCGGACGGCGACCATCGAGCGCATGGCCGAGCATTGGCAAAACCTGTTGCAGGGCCTGATCGACACCCCGCAATGTGCATTGGGCGAACTGCAGCTGCTGAGTTCCCGGGAGCGCCAACAGACCCTGGACGACTGGAACCGGCAACCGACCCAACTGCCCCGCGAGCGATGCCTGCACCACGTGATCGAAAGCCACGCGGCCACCACGGGCGACGCGATTGCCCTGACCTTCGAAGGGCAACACCTGAGCTATGCCGACCTCAACCGGCAGGCCAACCGCTTGGCCCATCGGCTGATCGCCGAAGGCGTGGGGCCCGATGTGCTGGTGGGGATCGCTGCGCAGCGTACGCCGCAGATGATCATCGGCCTGCTGGCGATTCTCAAGGCCGGCGGCGCCTACGTGCCGCTGGACCCGGCGTACCCGGCCGACCGCCTGGCCTACATGATCCAGGACAGCGGCATCACGCGGGTCCTGACCCAGGCGCATCTGCGTGATTCGTTGGCGTTGCCCGCCGGTACGGTCTGTCTGTCACTGGATCCGCAGGACGTCGATGACGGATGTCCCGAGCACAACCCGGATGTGCCGGTGCACCCGGACAACCTGGCCTATGTGATCTACACCTCGGGTTCCACGGGCAAGCCCAAAGGGGCGTTGCTGGCGCATCACAATGTCACCCGTCTGTTCCAGGCCACGGACCGCTGGTTCAGCTTCGGCCACCGGGACGTGTGGTGCCTGTTCCACTCCTACGCCTTCGACTTTTCCGTGTGGGAGATCTTCGGCGCGCTGCTGCATGGCGGCCGGCTGGTCATCGTGCCCCACGTCGTGAGCCGTTCGCCGGAAGATTTTCATGCCCTGTTGTGCCACGAACGTGTCACCGTGCTGAACCAGACGCCGTCGGCGTTCAAGTCGTTGTCGCAGGTCGCCTGTGCGTCACGGCAGCCCCTTGATCAGCATCTGCGGCAGGTGATCTTCGGCGGTGAAGCCATCGATGTGCAGAGCTTGCGCCCCTGGTTCGAACGCTTCGGGGACCGCACGCCACAGCTGATCAACATGTATGGCATCACGGAAACCACGGTCCATGTCACCTGGCGACCGCTGTCGTTGCAAGATCTGGACAGCGAGGCCGCGAGCCCTATCGGCGAGCCCATCGTCGATCTGTCCTGGTACTTGCTCGATGCGCACCTGAACCCGGTGCCCAAGGGCTGCACCGGTGAGCTGTACGTCGGCCGGGCCGGCCTGGCCCGGGGTTATCACCGGCGCGCCGACCTGACCGCCAGCCGCTTCATTCCCGATCCGTTCGACCCGCTGCCGGGCGGACGCCTGTACCGCACCGGCGACCTGGCCCGCTACCGTGCCGACGGCAGCATAGAGTACATCGGACGCCTGGATCACCAGGTCAAGATTCGCGGTTTCCGCATTGAACTGGGGGAAATCCAGGCGCGCCTGCAAGGGCTGCCACCCGTGCAGGATTGTGTCGTGCTGACCCATGATGGTCCGGGTGGCCTGCAACTGGTGGCCTACGTCATCGCCACGCCATCCTCCGGCAACGAGCTGCGCGAAAGCCTGCTGGCCGAACTCAAGGCGCACCTGCCGGACTACATGGTGCCCAGCCACCTGCTGTTCATCGACCGGTTCCCTCTCAACGCCAACGGCAAGCTCGACCGCAAGGCCTTGCCGGAGCCCGACGCCAGCCTCCTGCATGCGCGCTACGTGGCGCCTCGCACCCAGTTGGAACAAGCCCTGGCACAGCTATGGCAACAGTCCCTCAGGGTCGAGCGCGTGGGCATCGACGACAGTTTCTTCGAGCTGGGCGGGCATTCGATCCTGGCAATCGAGCTGATCGCCAGCCTCAAGGCACGCCTGGACATCACGGTGCGCCTGCAGGAACTGCTGAGCAACCCGACCATCGCCGAACTGGCCCTGTTCATCTCGCAGAAGCATCGGGAACAGGCTCAATGCCTGGTGACCTTGAACCAGGCCCCCGCCAGCGCCCCGCAGTTGTTTTGCCTGCACCCCAGCGGAGGCATCGTGTTCTGCTACCAACCCCTGGCGCGCAAACTGCAGAATCGGGCGCGCACCTTCGGCGTCATGCACCGCGGCTTCAGCGAACCCCATGTCGGTCCCGAAGCCTGGGACGAGATGATTGCCGACTACAGCCGGGAAATCGTCAAGGCCCAGCCCCAAGGCCCGTACTACCTGATGGGCTGGTCCCTGGGCGGCACGATTGCCCTGGACATCGCCGCGACGCTGGAAAGCCAGGGCCATACCGTCGGTTTCCTGGGCCTGGTGGACAGCACGATCCCTGAACACTTGTACCCGGAGACGTTGCCCCGTCGTCGGCATGTGCCCGGCCAGGAAAAAGCCGACCTGGCTTCCCAGGACCTGGTAGAAGCCATCGAATATTTCGACCTGCTGTTCCCCACCCTCACGGAACGCACCGCGGCTTATCGGCGCGAACACCCCGAGAGCACGGTCAAGGCCTTCCATGACTGGGCCGCCAGCCAGATCGAACCAGGCCGCAGCGACCTGTTGTCGGTGGTGCAAAGCGTCAAGGAGGAGGTCATGAACGCCCAGGCGTTCTCGGTGCATGACCGATTGCTGGAAGCCTTCGACGGGTTCACCTTCAAGCCGGTACGGGTTCGCCCCAGCTGCTGGTGGACGCAGGCGGAAAAAACTCCGGAAGAGCTGGCCTTCTGCGAAGCCCTGGTCCGGGCGCACAGCCTGACCGGTGAGCTGAACGGTTCGGTGCACTCGCCGTTGCGCCACCGTAGCATGATCTTCGATGACGCCTTGCTGGACTCGCTGGTCGAGGCCTTCATGGGCAGTACCGTCAGCCCATAAGGCAGGATCGCCACAGCGCTTTGCCCACTAACCCTTCAACCATAAAAAAACCGACCCGCACTCAGGCGGGTCGGTTTTTTATTGATGGGATCAGAACTGCGGGGTGTACTTCACGGTGAACATCAGATTACGCGGATCACCGAAGTTGTTATTGCCGTTGAGCTGGTTGTAAGCCGACGTAATGTACGTCTTGTCAAACAGGTTATTGGCATTGACCGCCAGATTGATTTCAGGCGTCAGTTGATACCCCACACGAGCATTCCAGACGGTATAGCCCGGTACGTCGCGGTCAAGGTCGTAAACCAGCGTGTGGCTTTGGGTCGTGAACCCCAGGCCGGCACTGACGCGGTTCCAATCACCGGTGAACTGGTAGTTGCTCCATACGCGCAGCATGTGTTTCGGCGTCCAGGTACTGAAGACACTGCCTTCATTGTTCGGGTCTTCCAGATACTTGGTGGTGTTGTAGGTGTAGCCGGCGAACAGCTCCAGGTTGTCGATCACTTCACCACTGATTTCGGCGTCGATGCCCTGGCTGCGCACTTTGCCAGAGGCTGTAGAGCAACCGAAGCCTCCACACCCCGAGCCACCGTCATTGACGGCGCGGTTTTCATGGTCGTAGCGGAAGACCGCAAGGGAAGTATTGACCCGACCGTCCATCAATTCACCCTTGAGACCGACCTCGTAGTTTTTTCCGACTACAGGTTTGAGCACCGAACCGCTGGCATCGATATTGGTCTGTGGCTGGAACACATCGGTGTAGCTGGTATACACCGCCCATTCACGGCTCAGGTCATAGACGATACCGGCGTACGGCGTGACCACTCCGGTTTCAGTCGAGGTGCTGGGCTCGTTGCGTGTGATCCCGGTTGACCTTTGGTTTTTCGACTTGTAGCTGAAGTCATACCAGCTGACCCGGGAGCCCAGGATTAGTGTCAGGTCGTCCACAGGCTTGACGCGCCAGGTGCCGTACAGACCTTTCTGACGGACATCGTACTTGCTGAGGACGCCCAGGCCACCCGGACTGTTGATCAGGCTGTCATAGCTGATGTCCGGACGGTCATTGTTCAGATCGAAAATGGAGTCGTTGGTGTTGTTGAAGGTACGGGCGTACTTGTCATCGGTCTCCAACTGAGAGTAGTTGCCGCCCAGCATGACCTCCTGCTGCATCGACAAGGCTTCGAATTTGCCGGTCAGGTTCATGTCCAGACCGGACTTCTCGGACTGGAAATCGGTCACGAAGTCGGCATATTGCACACCGCTGCCATCAGGCAAGAGACCACCGCCACGCTGGACTCGCTGGTTTTTCGCCTGGTTGTCCTCGGTCATGTGTACGGCGCCCACCTTGAACGCCCAGTCTTCGTTGAAGCGGTGCTCCAGATCGGCATAGGTGGTGGTGACGTTGATGTCGGAGCGATTCCAGCGCGCGCCAGTGTAGGTCGAGCGCGACACGTCCGGCATCGAGCCGTCGGCGTAGCGTGGCAGGCCGCGGATGTTGCCGCGGGATTCGCCTTCGGACCGGCTGACCGCCAGGCCCAGGGTGGTGGCCTCGCTCAGGTCGATGTCCAGCGCGCCGTACAGCGAGTGGGTCTTGCTCCACGCGTGATCGATAAAGGAATTGCTCTGGTCTTCGTCGGCGACGATACGACCGCGGATAGTGCCGGCCTCGTTCAAGGGGCCGCCAGCGTCCAGTTGCAGGCCATAGTGGTCCCAGGAGCCGGCCTTGCCGGTCAGGGTCACGGTCGGGGCGCTCTGGCCACGCTTGCGTACCAGATTGACGGCACCGCCGGGGCTGCCCGTGCCTTGCAGCAGGCCGGAAGCGCCGCGCAGGATCTCCAGACGGTCGAAGAAAATCAGATCCTGGGTCGCCCAGTTGCCCAACGAATAGGTGTTGCGCGGGATCGGTACGCCGTCGTACTGCCAATCGTCAATCTGAAAACCGCGCGATGACAGGATCATGCCCTGGCCAACACCCTGCAGGCCAACGATGCCGGTGGTCTGGTTGACGGCGTCCTTGAGGCTGACCAGGTTCTGGTCGTCCATCTGCTTACGCGTCATCACGGTGACCGACTGGGGAATTTCCTTGAGGGTGTGGGTGCCCTTGCCGATGGTCACGGCGTTGCTGGTGTATGAGTTGCTGCCTTCGGTCGTCGCGTCCGGTGCCGTGGCCTTGACGGTGGTGGCGCCCAGCTCCAGGCCTCCCGCCGCGGAACCCCGCACCAGCATCAGCGTGTTGCCCTCCAGGCTGTAGCTTACGCCAGTGCCCTTGAGCAGTTCGGCGATGGCGGCCTGGGGGCTCATCTTGCCGCTGACGCGGTTGCTCTTCAGGCCGGCCAGGTCGTCAGCGTTGTAGATCACCTGCTGGTTGGTCTGCTGACCGAACGCCTGCAAGGCCTTGGGCAACGGTTGCGCAGGGATGTCGATGCTGACGTCCTGCGCCATCACCTGAGCGCTGAAGGGCAATGCGCAGGCCAGCCCCAGACCGGTCAACACGCCACGCGAGCGCAGGCCGCGGGACATGACGAGTGCCTTGAACAGAGGTTTCAACTCATGAATGGATGACATCGTGCTCTCTATTATTGGTAGAAGTGAAAGGTCCATGGGGCCGAATGACCCGCCGTCCGCCAGCACTGGTGAACCCGCCCTGACGATTGCCCCTGGCAATGCATCAGTGCGCGCTGACCGGCCCCTCCCCGGGCGCGGTCATCCGGCTGGACGACGGCAATTTTCTTGCTGGACAAATCCGCTGTTCGGGCTGCCCTGCCCGACCCGATTTGCCTACACACCTTAGTAAGACGAAGCACCTGCAAAAAACCGGAATGAGTTTATTTATCATTCACGTAACAAAGTTTAAAAAAAGGCCGTCGCAGTCAAGCGACGGCCTTCGTTCCTGCTTATCCATGATCGCTCCCGCGCTAGCGGCGGGTTCACAGCAAGGGACGTCCCGTTTTCCCTTCAACCGCCGAACGCTGGGCGCCCGGCGAGGCATTCCCGCGCAGAGCCTGGGGCCGACGTGATGAGCCCGGGCTCAGGTCTGCCGCCGGGTCAGTTGCCCTGGGCGACCCTGGCGGCTTGCTGCTGCCGCGCCTGTTCGGTCAAGCGGGCCTTTTCCTCGGGGCTCATCGCATCCATGCGCAAACGCACCTGGGCCATTTTTTCCAGTTGCCCCGGGCTGCTTTCCACCGCCTTCAAGGCCGACGCCAGGGACGCCACCGTCGGATGATCGAAGACCAGCCCTGGATGGATCTCGCACTGCAACAGCTTGCGGATACCGGCCACCAACTTGATCACCAGCAACGAATGCCCCCCTGCGGCAAAGAAGTCGCGGTCGATGCCGATTCGCTCCAGCCCCAGCAACTGCGCCATACGCGTGGCAAGCAACTGCTCCAGTCCATCGCGCGGCGCGGCGTCCTGGCTATTCGCCGCCGCGCCGGCCAGCTGTTGCAGCGCCTTGCGATCAATCTTGCCGTTGGCCAACCGTGGGAATTGTTCGATCAGTTGCAGGTGCGCTGGCACCATCACATTGGGCAGGCGAGCGCTCAGCCCGCTACGCGCGGTGTCCAGCAAGCCCACCGATTGCCCCGGCTGCGCCACGACGAAGGCCAGCAGTCCCTGTTCGGCCGACGCTGCCGGCAGCACCAGTGCTTCAGCCACCCCTGGCAGGCGCAGCAGCTCGGCCTCGATTTCCGCCAGTTCGATACGGAACCCGCGCACCTTGACCTGCTGATCGCGCCGACCATGCAACTGGATCGCACCGTCCGCGCGGTAACGCGCCAGGTCGCCGGTGCGATACAACCGCTGCGCCGGATCGAAAGGACTCTGGATGAACGCTTGCCCATCGGCTTCGGCATCCAGATAGCCCCGGCACAGCTGCGCGCCGCCCAGGTACAACTCACCCAGCATGCCCACCGGCGCCAGGCGCAGGTCGGCGTCCAGCACGTAGACCCGGTTATTGCCCAGCACCTGGCTGAGGGCCGAGCAATCGTCGGCACCACCGTCCAGGGTCAACGGATGGATCATCACGCCAACCGTGGCCTCGGTCGGCCCATAGTGGTTGAACACCCGGCAATCGCCACGCACCCGCGCAATGCGCTCGATCAACGGAGCCGCAATCGGTTCCCCCCCGAGAATCAACGTTCGCGGCAGCGTCGCCCGCTCAGTGTCGAGCAGCGCCGCCAGATGCGACGGTACGATCTTCAGGCAGTCGATCGCGTGTCGCTGCAGGTACTCGGCGAACAACACGCCGTCCTGCATCTGCTCATCACTGGCTACATGCAAGGCCGCCCCGTTGAACAACGCGCCAAACAGGGCCGTGTTGCCCAGGTCCGCCGCCACGGTGGAGCTCAAACCCACGTGCCTGCACTGCTCCAGTCCCAGTGCCCTGCTGGCCTGGGCGGTGTAGTTGAGCAACTGTCGATGCTCGATCACCACGCCTTTGGGCACGCCGGTGGAGCCGGATGTGAACAATACGTATGCGACATCGTTGCCCCGGGTGGCGAGCCTGGCCAATGGCGCGCTCGACTGACCGAGTTCAGCCACGGTCAGTACCGTGTGCGGCGCCTCCTGCCAGGCCGACAGATGCGCCGCGTCGGTCAGTAACAGCGTCGCGCCGGCCTGCTCCAGCATCAATGCCTGGCGCGCCTGGGGCCACTGCGCATCCAGGGGCAGGTAGGCCGCCCCCACGCGCCAGGCCGCCAGCATCGCAATCACCAGGTCGACCGAGCGCGGCAATGCCAGGGCGACCATCGAACCGTCCCCCAGCCCACGCGCCTTGAGCCCTCCCGCCAAGCGCTCGACCCGGGCATGCAGCTGTTCGTAGCTCAATTGCTCGTGGGCGTCGGTCAAGGCCATGGCATGGGGCGTTGCAACGGCCAGGTCGGCGATGCGCTGCGGCAGGTAACGGTTGTCCGGCAATGCCTGCATCGCCGGGTTGATCGCCAGCAGGCGCTGCTCCTCGACGTGTCCCAGCAGGCTGAGCCGCGCCAATGGGCTTTGCGGCGTTGCGAGGATCGAGGCCAGCAGCACGCCGTACTGCTCCAACAGGGCTGTGGCCGAGGCAGGGGCATAACGCGAACGGGCATAACACAGGTCGATCGAGGCTAGTCGCCGATCATCCTGCAATCGAACCTGCAACAGCAGCTCGAACCCATCGGCCTGCACACCGGCGCTTTGCGACACGACCCAGGCCAGGCCGCCGGCGTGGCCGGCAGTCGGCGCCTGCCCTGCCGTAAAGCCATAGGCCGGGCGCGCCGCCTCGAGGGTCAGTTCCGGCGCCCAGTATTCCTGCCAGGTTCGGTGTTCTTCGAGGCGCACCGCCAGCGCCGCCAACCACTCGTTGAACGGCTGGGTGGCCGGCAACGAAACGCACAGGGGCAAGTTTTTTTCGAACACCCCCACGGCGTTGGCGAAGTAATCGTAATCCTCGCGGCTGTCGTGACGCACACCCACCAGCGTCTGCTCGAGCCCGCCCAGACGGCCCAGCAGCAGCCACCACGCACCTTGCAGCAACGTGGCGAGGGGCTGACCGAGCTGTTCGGCCAGCCTTTGCAAGGCATCGCCTTGGGCAGGCGTCAAGGTCAGGGACAGGCGCGCGTCGGCGACACCCGTCTCGCCACTGGCGCCCCGATCGGCCAGCCAAGGCGTGGCGATGTCCGCCTGCACGCCTTGCAGGTGTTGCTGCCAGTAGGCTCGCGCGCTGGCGGCATCTTCATCGAGCACCACTTCGCTGCGCCATTCCAGGTACTGGGCGAACTCACCCGGCGTTTCGTCGCCCGGCGCTCCATCTTCCGGTGCCGAAGCCGCAGCGTATGCCTGCTGGAGGTGCTCGAGCAGCAAGCGCAGGGATTGCGCATCGGCACCGTAGCGGGCGATGCCCAGCACCAGTTGCCATTGCTGCGGCGCCAGGCGATAGAGCGCCGCCTGGACGCCTTCCGATTCGCCGGCCACGAAGGCGCGGCCCATCGATTCCTCGATCTGTGCCTGGACTTGCTCGACCCCTTGCTCACCCGTCCGTACCGTGAGCGGGAAGCGCCCGGCACCGCTGGCGACCTGACGCAGACCGTGGAAGCCGGCGACCTTGACCAGGCGCGCCAGCAGCATCGGCTGCTGCGCCAGTAACGTATCGAGCGCGAGCTGCAGGCGCTGTGGATCGAGCTCGCCATCGATGAGCACCGTCAGCCAGCGCATGGCCTCGCCACAGGTCGCCGTGTTCGGCAACTGCTCCAGTACCCGCTGTTGTTCGGGCGCCAGGGCGAAACCCGGATCCTGCGCGTCCATCGTGACCTCGTTCATGCTCCGACTTCCTCGGTATTGAGTTCGCCCAGGGCGGTTTGCCCGGCGACCGACGGACGCTCCAGGCTGCTGTGGTCGTACATGTCGCCCATGGCAACCACGATCTTGCGGGGGCCTTCGAACGGATCCCGGGCGTGGGCCACCAGCATGTTGTCCAGCAGGATCACATCGCCTTTGCGCCAGTCGAAACGCACCGCGCAGGCTTCGTACAGCTGGCCGATGCGCTGCATCACCTCGTCTTCGATCGGGGTGCCGTCGCCGTAGTAGACATGCCGGGGCATCCGTTCCAGGCCGAACATCGACAGCAGGTCCTCCCTCACGTCCGGGTCCAGCCAGTAGATGTGGTGCAACTGCACCTGGTTGAAGAACGACTTCTCACCGGTGATCGGGTGCGTGATGATCGCGGGCCCCGGTGTGCGGGTCTGCAACTCGTCGTTGTCGAGCCAGCGCCACTGGATGCCGCCGGCCCGGCAGCGGGCCTCGACTTCGCTGCGGTCTTCGGTCTTGAAGAAGTGCTGCCACGACACGTCGAGCTTGTCGGTGAAGGTGCGCACGTAGAGCAGCCCCTTTTCCTCGAACTTCTGGCGGATGTCCGCCGGCAGCCGTTCGTACATCAACCGGCAGTCCACCACCGGGGTCGCGCCTCCTACCGGCGCGGCCTGTTCGCAATAGAACATCTGCTTGCGTGGCCAGCGGTCCTGATGGGAGCTCTCGTTATGGAACAAGATCATCTTGCGCTCCGGGTACGGCGTGGAGCGGTAGGTGTTCTTGCCGCCTTCCTTCTTGGGCAGGTCGCCGTACTGACCATAAAGCCCCGGCTGTATGGCTTCAGCGAACGCCTCGAAGCCCTGGATGCCGTCCAGCTCGAAACCGCGGAAGAGAATGCCGGCGTGCTCGGCCAGCTTCTGCTCGATCAACGGCCGGTTCTGCTGGATCCACTCGATGACATCCAGGTGAGGCTCGCCCGGCTCCAGCATCAACGGGAATCGCTGGGGCGCCGCCACCAGCGATTCACGCACCCGTGCCGGGCGGGCCTTGGCCAGCGGCGTCACGGAACGCTTGAGGAACTTGCCCAGTTTATCGGCCTTGGGCCCCGGGACGGTGGCAGGCGTGACGGCTGCCGCCAAGTTGTCGACTGGCATGCTGATAGCTCCCAATTGAATGTCCTGATCAGCGACGATCTGTTCCAACAGGGCTGTCCAGGCCTGGATCAGGTACTGGATGCGCTCGTGTCCGAACAAGGTTGTGGCGAATTGCCAATTACCGCGCAATTGCCCTTCTTCTTCGTCAACGAACAGCGCCATGTCGAATTTAGAATGGGTCTGCAGCGCCGGCAGGAACTCCACGTTCAGACCGGCCATGGAACGGGTACGCACCGGGACGTTGTTCATCACGAACAGCACCTGCAGCAGCGGGTTCATGCCCTTGTGGCGAGGCACGCCCGACACGTCGACGATCTGGTCGAACGGCAGGTCCTGGTGCTCCAGTGCGCCCAGCAGGTCGTCCTGGGTCTGCCCCAGGAACCGCGAGAACGTGGCTTGGGCGTCAAGGCGCGAACGCAGGGGCAATACGTTGACGAAGAAGCCGATCAAGCGCTCCAGCTCCGGTCGCTCGCGTCCGGCCACGTCCGCCCCGATCACCACGTCTTGTGCCGCGCAGACTCGGTGCAGCAATACCTGGAACGACGCCAGCAAGGTGCTGTACAGCGTGACGCCAGCGCTGCTGGACAGCCGGCGCAAGGCCTCGGTCAACGCTGCGGACAGCTGGAACTGCAACGCATCGCCGTCATAGGAAGCGGTCTGGCCGCGGGGGTTGTCCAGCGGCAAGTCCAGGCGTCCCTCGTAGCCGCGAAGCCGCTGTTTCCAGTACTCGGCCTGACGCGCCAACACCCCTTGCTCTTCCAGTGCCTGCTGCCACAACGCGAAGTCCTGGTACTGGACCTCCAGGGGCGGCAGCGACAGCGGCTCGCCCTTGGCGGATGCCTCGTAGGCCTGCACCAGTTCGTTGATCAAAAGCCCCATGGACCAGCCATCGGAGATGATGTGATGCATGGCGTAGAGCAGCACATGCTCGGTCGGTCCCAGGTGCAGGATCCGCCCGCGCAACAGCGGCGCCTGCTCCAGATCGATCGGCGTACGGGCATTTTCCAGGGTCGCCTGGGCCACCCGCTCGCGTTGGGCGCTGGGCGAGAGACCGGACAGATCGATCACCGGGAAGTCCAGCCGGACCTCATCGGCAATCAGCGCCACCGGGTCGCCTTCGTCATCCTGGGTGTACGCGGTGCGCAGCACATCGTGGCGGCGGATCACCTCAGCAAAGCTGCCTAGCAGGCGCTCCACCGACAATTCGCCGCACAGGCGCAGCGCCATGGGCATGCCATACGCGGAGGTGCCGCCGGACAACTGTTCCGCGATCCACAAGCGTCGCTGCACCAGCGACAGCGGTGCCGAGCGCCGCGGCCCATGGGCCACGAGCCGTACCCCGCCAGAGTCCCCCGCCCGCACCGGCCCCTCCCCATGGCCTGCCATGAGCGTCGCCAATGCCTTGAGCTGTGGATGGTTGAACAGATCACGCAGGCTCAGCGGATAACGGGTCAACCTGCGCAGACGGGAAACGGCCTGGGTCGCCAGCAGGGAGTGGCCGCCGCGCTCGAAGAAATGGTCGTTGCGCCCGACCTGCTCCACTTCCAGCACTTCTTGCCAGACAGCGGCGATCCGTTGCTCCAGTTCGCCCTCGGGCATCGCGAAGCCTTGCTGCGCCTGGCTGGCATCGAAGCGTGGCAGGGCCTTGCGCTCAAGCTTGCCGTTAGGGCTGACCGGCATGCGCTCCAGCACGAACCAGTGCTGTGGAACCATGTAGTCGGGCAGGTGCTGGCTCAAGTGGGCCTTCAACGCCTGCTCCAGCCCCTGGCTGCTAGTGCCGTCGCCGCCCAGCCACGCTGGCGACTGCGGCACCACATAGCCCACCAGCACCGTGCCGTCCTGAGCGATGACCACGCTTTCGCGGACCTCGTCGTGCTCGGCCAGGCGCGCTTCGATTTCACCCAGCTCGATGCGCAGGCCACGGATTTTCACCTGGTGGTCCATGCGCCCGGCGTACTCGATGACACCATCGGCACGGTAGCGCGCCAGGTCGCCGGTCCGGTACAGGCGCGCACCGTCGCCGAACGGGCTGGTGACGAATCGCTCGGCCGTCAGCGACGCACGACGATGGTAACCGCGGGCCAGGCCTTCGCCGCCCAGGTACAATTCGCCCGTCACCCCCACCGGCAATGGCGACAGGTTGTGGTCGAGGATGAACGTGCCCAGGTTGGCGATGGGCTGGCCGATCGGCACCGCATCGCGACCTTCATCGACGCAGGTCCAGTGGGTCACGTCGATGGCGGCCTCGGTGGGGCCGTACAGGTTGTAGAGACCGGCCCCTGGCAGCTTGGCGAAGACCTGCAACTGGGCATCCACCGGCAGCGCTTCGCCGCTGCAGATGATGCGCTTGAGGCTCTGGCAACGACTGACCGCCGGATCCTGCATGAACACCTGCAACATCGAGGGGACAAAGTGCAACGTGGTGATCCGATGGGTGGTGATCAGCTCGATCAATTGCTCCGGATCGCGATGAGCCCCCGCAGGCGCCATCACCAATGTGGAGCCGGCCAGCAAGGGCCAGAAAAACTCCCAGACCGAGACGTCGAAACTGAACGGCGTCTTTTGCAGCACGCTGTCGCTCGCCTCCAGCCGGTAGGCGTCCTGCATCCAGCACAAGCGGTTGACCAGGGCCGAATGACGGTTGCCGGCGCCCTTGGGCTTGCCGGTGGAACCGGAGGTATAGATCACATAAGCGAGGTTTTCGCCCTGCAGTTCGACCGCGGGGTTGGCATCGCTGCGCCCCGCCAGCCAGTCGCCCGGCTGGTCAAGCACCAGGCTGCGCAGGCCCGTCGGCACGGGCAACTGGTCAAGCAGATGCCCCTGGGTCAGCAGCAAGCCAATGCCGCTGTCTTCGAACATGTAGGCCAGGCGATCCTGTGGATATTCCGGGTCCAGCGGGACATAGGCACCGCCGGCCTTGAGGATCGCCAGCAGGCCCACCACCATTTCCACCGAACGCTCCACGGCGATGCCCACCAGCACATCCGGACCGACACCGTGCTCCATCAGCAGATGAGCCAGGCGGTTGGCCTGGGCATTGAGCAACGCATAGCTGAGCCGTTGCTGGCCGAAGACCAGCGCGCAGGCGTCAGGGGTCTTCCGCACCTGCGCTTCGATCAGGCGATGGACGCTGTGGTCGAGGGGGTACTCGATGGCGGTGGCGTTCCAGCCCTGCTGAACCGCCAGCTGTCCGGCATCGAGCAGTGACAATTGCCCCACCGTGCGCTCGCCACCCAGAGCGATCTGCTCCAGCAGGTGCGCCAGGTGCTGGCCGATGCGGGCAACGTCTCCCGGGGCGAAACTGTCGCGGCTGTAACTCAGCAGCAACGACAGCGTCTCGCCCAGGTTCACTGCCAGGGTCAGCGGGTAGTTGGTCTGTTCGTGATTGGCCACCTCGCCGAAACGCAACGTGGCCGGCGCGCCCGCTTGCAACGCCTGGGAAACCGGATAGTTCTCGAACACCAGCAAGGTGTCGAACAGTGCCGCGCCGCCCTGCCCGGCCCAGAGCTGGATGTCGAACAGGGGCGTGTGCTCATGCTCGCGCAGGCTCAGGTTTCGCCCCTGGACCTCCTGCAACCATTGGCCGACGCTGTGCTCCGCCCGGGGGCTGCCGATCACCGGCAAGGTGTTGATGAACAGGCCGATCTGCTGCTCCACGCCGGCAATGGACGCGGGGCGTCCGGCCACCGTGGCGCCGAAGGCCACCGCCGATTGTCCGGTGCAGCGTTGCAGCAACAACTGCCAGGCCGCTTGCACCAGGGTGTTGACTGTCACCTTCTGCTCTCGGGCAAAGGCATGCAGCCGCGCCGTGGCGCGCTCATCGAGCCACTGCTCGTACTCGCCGTGGCCGGTGACTGCCTCACTGCGCGAGTCCCGGGCAAAGGCCCCTGCCAGGTGTGTCGGCTCGTCCAGCTCGGCCAATTGTGCGCGCCAGAACCGCTCGCTGGCCTGGGGATCCTGGGCCGACAACCAGTCGATGTAGTCACGGTAGCGTCCAGCCGGTCGCGCCGGTGCCTGGCCGCTGTAGCGCTGCAGCACTTCACCGAGCAACTGCGAATTGCTCCAGCCGTCCATCAGGATGTGATGGCTGGTGTAGATCAGGTGATAGCGATCCTGCGCCACCCGCACCACGGCCAAGCGCAGCAACGGCGCGGCGTCCAGCGCGAAGCCTTGCTGGCGCTGGGCCAGGGCGAGAGCGTCCAGGTCCCGGGACAGCCCGGGGTTGGCATGCCCGTCGTGGAACAGGAATTCAACCTCCACCCGTTTGTGCACCACCTGCAGGGCCCGCTTGAAATCGCCCTCCCAGACGAAACTGCTGCGCAGCACTTCATGGGCATCCATGGCGGCCTGCCAGGCCTGGCGGAAGCGCTCGACCTGCAGCCCCTCGACGTCCACGCGCAGTTGATTGATGTAGTTGCCCGCCTGCTGCTCGTAGAGGGTATGGAACAGCATGCCCTGCTGCATGGGCGACAACGGGTAGATGTCTTCGACCTGCCCGGGCGCCACGGCCAGGGCATCCAGCTGGGCCTGGGTCAGGCCGGCCAGGGGGAAGTCCGAAGGCGTGAAGCCCTGGTGCTGCGCCTGGCAGCAATGCTCGATCAGCGCCAGCAATTCCCGGCCGTAGTCCAGGGCCAGGGCCTGGACGGCGGCCGGGTCGAACATCTGTGTGCTGAACGCCCAGTCGATGCTCAGTTCACCGGCATAGACACTGCCGTTGAGCGTCAGCCAGTTGTCCAGCGGCGCCAGGGGACTCTGGGGCGCACCGGCCGATTCACTGGCCGGGACAAACAAGCCGTCGGCATCGTCGGTAAAGCCGCTGTCGAACTGGCCCAGGTAGTTGAACGTGATGCGAGGCATGGGCAGGGCCGCCAGGGTGCGACGCGTCTGCTCGTCGCCCAGGTAGCGCAGCACACCGAATCCGAGCCCCTTGTCGGGGATCGCCCGCAACTGCTCCTTGATGGTCTTGATGGAGTCCGCCGCAGTGGCCGCTGGCGTCAGGCGCACCGGGAACAGGCTGGTGAACCAGCCCACGCTGCGGCTCAGGTCCAGGTCATCGAACAACGCCTCGCGGCCATGCCCCTCCAATTGAATCAGGGTGGAGTCTTCGCCAGTCCAGCGGCCGATTACCCGGGCCAGGGCCGTCAGCAGCAGATCGTTGACCTGGGTGCGATACGCCGCCGGCGCTTGCTGCAAGAGGCGCTGGGTCTGCTGTTTATCCAGGCGTGTCTGGACCTGCGCGGCATGGCACCTGAGCATGCCCCCTTGGGGGCGGTCACAAGGCAGGTCGGCGCGTGCGCCTGCCAACTGGCCTTGCCAATAAGCCATCTGGGCCTGTAGCGCCGCGCTGCCGGCATGGGCCTGCAAACGTTGCGCCCAGGCCTGGGTGGCGCTGGTCTTGGCCGCAAGCGCCGGGGGCTGTCCGGCTTGCAGTTGGGCATAAGCCTGTTGCAGGTCTTCCAGCAGAATGCGCCAGGAGACACCGTCCACCACCAGGTGATGGATCACCAGCAGCAGCCGCTGGCTGCCGTCGGCCAGGTTCGCCAAGACCCCGCGCAACAGCGTGCCATGGTCCAGTGCGAGGCTGCGCTGGGCCCGTTCGGCCAATTGTTCGAGCGCCGGGGCATCGGCCACCTCTGCGGCCCACAACAGCGGCGAGTCTTGCCACACCGCGTGCTGTTCGGCGAGTGTGCGATGGCGAGCGAGCCAGCCATCGCCCTCACGGACGAAGGCCAGGCGCAAGGCATCGTGATGGGCAACCAGCGCTTGCAGCGCCTGCTCCAGATGCCCGGCGTGGACCGGCCGCCTGCCCTTGAGCAGCAACGATTGGTTCCAGTGATGCGGCTCGGCCATGTCCAGGTCGAAGAACAGTTGCTGGAACGGCAGCAACGGCGCATCGCCCGTCACCGGGCCTTGGTCGATAACCGGGCCGCTGTCGCCCATGCTCGCCACGCCGGCCAGGCCCTGGATGGTCTGGTGGACGAACAGGTCCTTGGGACTGAAATGGATGCCCGCCTGGCGAGCCCGGCTGACCACCTGGATGGAGATGATGGAATCGCCCCCGAGCTCGAAGAAGTTGTCGTGGATACCCACCTGCCCAACCCCCAGCACGCTTTGCCAGATGTCGGCCAGGGCCTGTTCCAGGGCCGTGCCCGGTGCGATGCAGGCCTTGGGACTGGCGTTGATATCGGCACGGGGCAGTGCCTTGCGCTCCAGTTTGCCGTTGGGGCTGACAGGCATCCTTTCCAGCCACAGCCATCGCTGCGGCACCATGTAGTCGGGCAATGCGCGGCCCAGGTGATCCCTGAGGCGGGCTTGCAGTGCCTGGCGGGCATCGTCGTCGGCGTCCAGCAGCTCGGCACGGGTGGGCACCAGGTAGGCCACCAGCAAGGTACCGTCCTGAGCGATGACCACCGTTTCGCGCACCTCTTCGTGCTCGGCCAGGCGCGCTTCGATTTCCCCCAGCTCGATGCGCAGGCCACGGATCTTCACCTGGTGGTCCATGCGTCCGGCGTATTCGATCACGCCATCGGCGCGGTACCGCGCCAGGTCACCGGTGCGATACAGCCGTTGTCCCTGGCCGAAGGGCCCGGTGACGAACCGCTCGGCCGTCAGTGCGGCGCGGCGATGGTAGCCGCGGGCCAGCCCCTCTCCCGCCAGGTACAGCTCGCCCATCACGCCCACCGGCACCGGGGCCAGTTCGTCGTCCAGGATATAGGTGCCCAGATTGGCGATCGGCTGGCCGATGGGCACGCTGTCGCGACCCTCCTCGACACAGGTCCAGTGTGTCACGTCGATGGCCGCCTCAGTGGGGCCGTAGAGGTTGTACAGGCCGGCATTCGGCAGCTTGGCGAACACCTGCTGCTGCGCGTCCACCGGCAACGCTTCACCACTGCAGACGATGCGCTTGAGGCTGGTGCAATCGGCTACGTGGGGATCTTGCACGAAGGCCTGTAACATCGATGGAACGAAGTGCAGCGTGGTAATGCGGTGCGCGGTGATCAGCCCGATCAGTTGGGTCGGGTCGCGATGTGCCCCCGGCGCGGCCACCACCAGGGTCGAACCGGTCATCAGCGGCCAGAAGAACTCCCACACCGACACATCGAAACTGAACGGCGTTTTTTGCAACACGCTGTCCGTGGAATCGAGCCCATAGGCCTGCTGCATCCAGCACAGCCGGTTGACCAGCGCCGAATGCCGGTTGCCCGCGCCCTTGGGCTTGCCGGTGGAACCGGAGGTATAGATCACATACGCCAGGTTCTCGCCGTGGACGTCGACCTGCGGATCGCTGTCGCGGTCGGCATACAGGCCGTCGTCAGGCGCGTCCAGCAGCAGGCTGTGCATGCCGCCCGGGATCGGCAGCAGGTCCAGCAAATGGCCCTGGGTCAGCAGCAGGTCGATGCCACTGTCCTCGAACATATAGGCCAGGCGCTCCCGCGGATATTCCGGGTCCAGAGGAACGTAGGCACCGCCGGCCTTGAGGATCGCCAACAGTCCCAGGACCATTTCCACGGAGCGCTCCACGGCGATGCCCACCAGCACGTCCGGGCCGACGCCGTGATCGACCAGCCGATGAGCCAGTCGATTGGCCCGGGCGTTGAGTTCGCCGTAGCTCAGGCGCTGTTCGCCGAAAATCAGCGCCGGAGCGTCCGGGTGGTTGCGCACCTGCTCCTCGATCAGGCCTTGCACCGTGCGGTCGAGGGGGTAGCGAACCGCCGTCGCGTTCCAGTCGACGAGCATCCGCCGACGCTCGTCAGCCCCCAGCAAGGTGCATTGCGCCACAGGGCGATGCAGGTCCTGCACCAGGCTCTGCAACAGGTTGAGCCAGTGCTGGCCCATGCGCTCGATGGTGGCCGGCTCGAACAGATCCGTGGCGTAGGTCAGGGCCGCATGCAAGCCTTGCGGGCTGTCGACGGTGTCCAGGCTCAGATCGAACTGGGCGGTGCGCTGCGCCCAGCCCAGGGGCTCGACTGCCAGGCCGGGCAATCCATTGGCAAAGGCTGCATCGGTTTCGTTGCGATGGTTGAACATGGCCTGGAACAGCGGGCTGTGACTCAGGTTGCGCTGCGGCTGCAAGGCATCGACCAGTTGCTCGAACGGCAGGTCCTGATGCATCTGCGCCGCCATGGCGGTCTGCTTGAGCTGCTGCAGCAGCTCGGCGCCGGTCAGTTGGCTGTCGAACCGGGCTCGCAATACCTGGGTGTTGACGAAGAACCCGATCAACCGCTCGGTCTCCAGCCGCTGGCGATTGGCGATCGGCACCCCGACGCGGATGTCGGATTGCCCACTGTAGCGTTGCAGCAGCGCCTGGAAAGCGCCGAGCAAGAGCACGAACAGGGTGACGTTTTCCCGTCGGGCCAGTGCCTTGAGGGCATCGCTCAACGAAGGATCGATCACGATCGGCAAACGCGCGCCACGCTGGCTTTGCTGCGCCGGACGCGGATGGTCGGCGGGCAACTCCAGCAGCGGCTGTTCGCCGCCCAACTGCTCGGTCCAGTAGGCCAGTTGGCGCTCCCGCTCGCCGGCGTCCATCCATTGCCGCTGCCAGATCGCATAGTCGGCGTACTGCACCGCCAAGGGAGGCAATTGCGCGGGCCGCTCCTCGACGAATGCCGAATACAGGCTCATCAGGTCATCGACCATCACCTGCAACGACCAGGCGTCGGCCACGATGTGATGCAGGGTCAGCACCAGGATGTGCTCCTGCTCGCCCAGCGCCAGCAGCGCCACGCGCAGCAACGCGTCGTTCAGGAGGTCGAACGGGCCTTGGGTCTGCTGTTCGAGGAACGCCTGGATGGCGGCCTCATCCTCCCCGTCCAGGCGCCGCTCGACGACACTGACCTGGCCCTGTGGACGGATCACCTGGCAGGTGCGCCCGTCGTCTTCGACGAAAGCGGTGCGCAGGCTTTCGTGACGCTCCACCAGCGCTTCGAAGCTGCGACGCAAGGCGTCCTTGTCCAGCGTACCGCGCAGGCGCAGGGCGGTCGGGATATTGTAGGCGGCGCTGTCGGGGTCCATTTTCCACAGGAACCATTGGCGCTCCTGGGCAAACGACAGCGGCAGCGGCTTGTCACGTGGCACCGGCACCAGCGCGGGCGCCTGCGGGCCTTGGCCTGCGTCGAGGGCGCCGACGAAATCCTGCAACGTGCCGTGTTCGAACAGGCTGCGCAGCGGCACCTCGATGCCCAGCACCCGACGGACCCGGGACACCACCTGGGTGACCAGCAGCGAGTGACCGCCCAACTCGAAGAAGTTGTCTTGCAGCCCTACCCGTTCGAGCTTGAGCACTTGCTGCCAGATCTGCGCCACCTGTTGCTCGCGAAGGCTGCGGGGCGCCACGTAGGCCCTTTGCACCTCGCTGACATCCGGGGCCGGCAGCGCCTTGCGATCGACCTTGCCGTTGGGCGTCAACGGCAGCTGGGCCAGGAACACCAGGTGCGCCGGAACCATGTACTCGGGCAATTGCGCCTTGAGCGCGGCCTTGAGGGCGGTGCGCGCCGCGGCCTCGCCTTGCGGGTCGGGCATCGGACTGGCGGTGGGCACCACATAGGCCACCAGTTGCGCACCGGTCGGGCCTTCATGGGCGATCACCACGGTTTCACGCACGCTGTCCTGGGCCAGCAGCGCCGCTTCGATTTCCCCCAGCTCGATACGCAGGCCGCGGATCTTGACCTGATGGTCGATGCGGCCGATGTACTCCACCACGCCCTCGGCCCGATAGCGGGTCAGGTCGCCGGTGCGGTACAGCCGCTCGCCAGTGGTGGAGAACGGGTCCGGGACGAAACGCTCGGCCGTCAACGCCGGGCGCTGGAGGTAGCCACGGGCCAGGCCTTGGCCACCGATCAGCAGTTCACCCGGGGCGCCGGGCGGGTTGAGCGTCAGGTCGCTGCCGACGATGTACAGCGCAGTGTTGTCCAGGGGCTTGCCGAGGAACGGACGACTGTTGTCATGGCTCAAGGGATGCACCGCCGACCAGATGGTGGTCTCGGTCGGGCCGTAGAGGTTCCAGACCTTGGGCGAAAGCATCAGCAGCCGCTGCACCAATTCCAGCGGCAATGCCTCGCCGCCGCAGAGGAAGGTGCGCCCCGCCAGTCGCGAAGCCTGTTCGTGGTCCAGCAGCATGCGCCAGCTCGAAGGCGTGGCTTGCAGCACGGTCACATCGTGCTGCCCCACCAGCGCCAGCACCGCCTCCGGGTCCTGGTGCACGTTCTGGCCGGTCAGCACCACGCTGGCCCCGGCCGACATCGGCCCGTAGATCTCCAGGCCGAAAATGTCGAAGGAGAACGTGGTCAGCGACAGCATGCGGTCGCCAGCCGTCAGGCCGGGTTGGGCAATCATGCTGGTGACGAAGTTGCTCAATGCGCCATGGCGCACCATCACGCCCTTGGGTTTGCCGGTGGAGCCGGAGGTGTAGATCACGTAGGCCAGGTGTTCGGCACTCAGTGGCACCGCCGGGCAGGTGCCGGGAGCATCCTGTAGCGCCATGTCGGGCTGGTCCAGCAGCAGGGTCTGGAGGGTCGCCGGAATGGGCAACACAGCCTGCAGCCGGGCCTGGGTCAACAGCAGGCGGATGCCGCTGTCCTGGATCATGTAGGCCAGGCGATCCTCGGGATATGCCGGGTCCAACGGCATGTAGGCACCGCCGGCCTTGAGGATCGCCAGCAGGCCGACGATCATTTCGGCGCTGCGCTCCAGCGCGATGCCCACCGGCTGGTCAGGCGTCACGCCCAGGGCGACCAGGCGGTGGGCCAGCTGATTGGCCCGGGTGTCCAGTTGCTGGTAGGTCAGGGTTTGGCCATCGATGGTCAGGGCCAGCGCATCGGGGGACTGGCGGGCCTGTTCGGCGATGCGCTGGTGGACGCAGGTGGCCTGTGTCCCCTGCTCCACCACACGGTGCCATTGCCGTTGCATCAGGCGTTGCTGGTCGCTGTCGAGCAGCGGCAGCTCACCGATGCGTCGCTGCGGCGCGTCGACGATACCCTGCAGCAGGTTCTGCCAGTGCCGGACCAGACGCTCGATGGTCTGCGGCTCGAACAGGTCGGTGGCATAGGTCAGCTCGGCGGCGATTCCCTGCTCGGTTTCATACGTGCCCAAGGTCAGGTCGAATTGGGCTGTGCGTCCCTCCCACACCAGGTCTTCGATGCCCAGGCCCGGCAGGTGCAACTGCCGGCCCTGGGCATCGCCTGCGGTCTGATGGTTGAACATGACCTGGAAGATCGGGCTGTGGCTGAGGCTGCGCTCCGGTTGCAGTGCCTCGATCAACTGCTCGAACGGCAGGTCCTGATGCGCCTGGGCGGCCATGGCCGATTGCTTGACCTGGTCGAGCAGACGGTCGAACGGCAGTTGCCCGTCCACATGGGCGTTCAGCACCTGGGTGTTGACGAAGAAGCCGATCAGGCCTTCGGTCTCGACCCGGTTGCGGTTGGCCACCGGCACGCCGACGCGGATCTGCGGTTGGCCACTGTAGCGATGCAGCAAGGCCTGGAACGAGGCCAGCAACACCATGAACAGGCTGGCCCCTTGGCGCTGGGCCAGTTGCTTGAGTGCCGTCGCCAATTGCGGCGGCAGGTCCAGGTCCAGCCGTGCGCCGCGAAAGCTCTGTACGGGCGGGCGCGGATGATCGAGGGGCAATTCCAGCACCGGTTGCTCGCCGCCCAGGGTCCGGACCCAATAGGCCAACTGCCGCTCACGCTCGCCGGCTTCGAGCCAATGGCGTTGCCAGATCGCATAGTCGGCGTACTGCACGGGCAATTCCGGCAAGGCCAGCGGCGTGCCGACGGTGTCCGCCGCGTAGTGGCTCACCAGTTCATTGACCAGCACCTGCATCGACCAGCCATCGGCAATGATGTGGTGCTGGATCAGCGCCAGCACATGGTCGTCCTCGGCGATTTTCAACAGGGAAACCCGTAGCAGCGGCCCCAGGCGCAGATCGAACGGACGCGCGGTCTCGCGCTCGACGAAGGCCTTGAGGCTGTCCTCGAGGCTGGCGGTGGAGTCCGCGGGCAACGACTCGAGGCTGATGCGCAGCGGCAACTGCCGGTGGATCACCTGCACTGTCCGCTCGTCGCGCTCGATGAAGGTGGTGCGCAGGCTTTCATGGCGTTCCACCAGGGCGTTGAAGCTGCGCTCCAGGGCCGGTACATCCAACGGGCCCTTGAGGCGTAGCGCACTGGGGATGTGGTAGGCCGAGCTGTTGGGCTCCATTTGCCACAGGAACCATTGGCGCTCCTGGGCATAGGACAATGGAATATCCTCGAACCCGGAACGCACCTCGGGAATCGGCAGGTTGGCCGGCGAGACGCCCTCTTCGAGCATCTTTTCCAGGTACAGCCGGCGTTTGTCCAGGGGCAGAGTGATAAAGCGCTTGGCAATCCTCAAAGCAACACTCTTGTCCATCAGACTTCCTCCATTTCATCAAGCAGGGCTTCCAGCTTGTTCAGTTTCTGTTCATTGATCGGCCCGTCCCCGGTGTCCAGTTGCGCGACGAAATCCTGCAGGACGGGGTGCTGGAAAATCAGCTGCGGGGTCAGGGTCAACCCCAGTTCGAGAGCCATGCGCGAGACGGCGTTGACCGCCAGCAGCGAATGGCCGCCCAGCTCGAAGAAGTGATCGTTCAGACCCACGCGTTCCACGGTGAGCACCTGTGCCCAGATCGCCGCGACCTGTCGTTCCAGCTCGCTGACCGGGGCCACGTAGCCGGCTTGGGACAAGCCGGTCTCCACGGCCGGCAAGGCCTTGCGGTCGAGCTTGCCGTTCGGGGTCATGGGCAGTTGGTCGAGAAACAGCAGGTGGGCCGGGACCATGTAGTCGGGCAGATGCGCCTTGAGCCCGCCCTTGAGTCGGTCGCGCACTGCACGCAGGTCGTCGGCTTCCCGGTCCAGCGCAGGCGCCACCACATAGGCCACCAATTGCGGGCCTCCCGGCGCGTCCTGGGCCAGGACGGCCACCTCGCGCACCCCCGGTTGAGCCAGCAGTCGCGCTTCGATTTCTCCCAGCTCGATGCGAAAGCCACGGATCTTCACCTGATGGTCGATGCGCCCCTGGTATTCGAGCACGCCATCGGCGCGGTAACGGCACAAGTCACCAGTGCGGTACAGGCGCTCGCCGGTGGTGGAGAACGGATTGGGCACGTACTTTTCGGCGGTCATCGCCGCTCGCCCGAGGTAGCCACGGGTGATGCCCGCGCCGCTCAGATACAGCTCCGCCGGTACTCCCTGGGGCACCGGTTGCAGACCGGCATCCAGCAGGTAGCTGGCCGTGTGCTTGAGGGGACGGCCGATATTCGCCGTGCCGTCGACGCAGCGCCGCGCCCAGGTGGAATAGGTGGTGTCTTCCGAAGGGCCGTAGAGGTCGTAGACGTGTTCGACGCGGGTCGATTGATACAGTGCCTCCACCAGGCTCTGCTTCAGTGGCTCGCCCGCCAGGTTGATGATGCGCACGCCGGACGGGATATCGCCGCTGCGTTGCAACGCGGCGATGGCCGATGGCACGGTGTTGACCAGGCGTACCTGATCCCGCGCCGGCAGCTGCGGCAGTTCCAGGGCATTGCGGGCGATGATCAGCGAGCCGCCGTTGGCCAGGGTCACGAACAGCTCCCATACCGACAGGTCGAAGCACACCGAAGTGCAAGCCAGCACGCCCTGGATGTCGTCACGGCGATAGACCGACCTGGACCAGTCGACCAGCGCCAGCACGTTGCGATGGGCAATCGCCACGCCCTTGGGCTTGCCGGTGGAGCCGGAGGTGTAGATCACATAGGCGAGGTTGTCCGGAGTGACCCCGGTCGCCGGCGCATCCAGGGAATATTGCCCAAGCTCGATGCGGTCCAGCATCAGCACGGCGGTGTCGGCCGGAACTGTCAAGGTCACCGCCACGGCCTGCTCGGTCAGCAGCACGCGGGCACGGCTGTCGTCGAGCATGTAGGCCACGCGCTCGGCCGGATAATCCGGGTCCAGTGGCACGTAGGCGCCGCCGGCCTTGAGCACTGCCAGCAAGGCCACCAGCAAGTGTTCGGACCGCGGCATCGCCACGCCCACCCGCACTTCCGGGCCCACGCCCAGTTCGATGAGCTTGTGGGCCAGGCGATTGGCGCGGCTGTCCAGTTCGCTGTAGCTGAGACGGTTTTCGGCGAACGTCACCGCCAGGGCATCCGGCATGGCTTCGGCCTGGCGGGCGATCGCCTGATGGACGCACAGGGTTTGCTCGAACGGAGCGTCCACCGGGTTCCAGTCGTGGGTCAGGCGTTGATGCTCATCGAAGCCGAGCATGGACAACTGCCCCAGGCAGCGCTCGCCCTGGCCGGTCATCTGTCCGAGCAACTGAGCCAGGTGCGCCGCCAGGCGCACCACGGTGTCGGCCTGGAAACTGGCGCGCTGGTAACTCATGTGCACCGACAACTGTCGATTCAGGCTCACCAGCAAGGTCAACGGATAGCTGGTCTGCTCCCGGGTGGCTGCCGGGCCGAAGCGCAGGCCTTGAGGCGCGCCCTGCTCCAGGGCCTGGGCGACCGGGTAGTTCTCGAACACCAGCAGGCTGTCGAACAGTGCGTCACCGCCCTGGCCGGCCCAGCGCTGGATGTCCAGCAATGCGGTGTGCTCGAATTCCCGCAGCGCCAGGTTCTGCCCTTGCACCGCTTGCAGCCAACTGTCCAGGGACTGTTCGGCCCGTGGGCTGGCAATGACCGGCAAGGTGTTGATGAACAGGCCGATCTGCTGCTCGATACCGGGCAAGTCCGCCGGGCGACCGGCCACCGTCGCGCCAAAGGCCACGGTGTCCTTGCCGGTGTAGCGCTGCAACAGCAACAGCCACGCCGCCTGCACCAGGGTGTTGACGGTGACTTTCGAGGCCCGGGCGAAGGTTTCCAGGCGTCGGGTCAACCCTTCGTCCAGCACTTGCACATGGTCGCCGTAACCGATGCCGGTCTCAGCCGGGCAGGCCATGGCGTCGGCCAGGCGCGTCGGAGCCTCCAGGCGCTTGAGCGCAGGCATCCAGAACGCCTGGCTGGCGGCGCCATCCTGGCGTTGCAGCCAGGCGATGTAGTCCCGATAGCGGCTGCCCTGCAAGGCGACGTGATTGCCGCTGTAGCGTTGCAGCACCTCGCCGAGCAACTGCGAGTTGCTCCAGCCATCCATCAGGATGTGGTGATGGGTATAGATCAGGTGGTAGCGCTGCTCATCGAGACGCGCGATGGTCAATCGCAACAGGGCCGCAGAGTCCAGGGCCAGTTGTCGGCATTCGGCATCGGCCAGCGCCAGCAAGGTTTCATCGCGCTGCGGATCGCCTTGCAGGTCATGCAGGCGGTAGGGCAGTTCCAGGTGCTTGCTGACCAGTTGCACCGGCTCCGGCAGGTCCCCCTGCCAGACGAAGCGCGTACGCAGGATGTCGTGGGCATCCACCGCCGCCTGCCAGGCCTGCCGGAAGCGCTCCGGGTCCAGCCCTTCGACGTCCAGGCGCAACTGGTTGATGTAGTCGCCGCTGGCCTCGCCATAGACGCTGTGGAACAGCATCCCCTGCTGCATCGGCGACAGTGGGTAGAGGTCGGCGATCTGCGTCATCGCCACCGGCAGCCCGTCCAGTTGCCATTGGCTCAGGCTGGCCAGGGGGAAGTCCGACGGCGTCACGCCGCCCTGCCCGCCCTGACAGCAATGCTCGATCAGCCCTTGCAGCTCGCGGGTGTAATCGTCCGCCAGGGCCTGGATGGTGGCCGGGTCGAACACCTCGCGGCTGAAGGTCCAGCCCAGGTTCAGTTCACCGCCGAATACCTGGCCATTGAGCGCCAGGAGGTTGGACAACGGCGCTTGCGGGTCCAGCTCGTCCCCGGCCCCTTCGCTGGCCGGTACGAACAGGGCACCGTCGGCCTCGTCGAAACTGGCATCGAACTGGCCCAGGTAGTTGAAGGTCAGGCGCGGTGTCGGCAGCGCGGCCAGGATCGCCCGCGCCGAGTCATCCCCCAGTCGGGCCAGGGCACCGAATCCCATGCCCTTGTTCGGGATCGCCCGCAGTTGCTCCTTGATCTGCTTGAGGGAACTGCCCAGGTCGGCCGTCGGGGTGAGCCTGGCCGGGTACAGGCTGGTGAACCAGCCGACGGTGCGGGTCAGGTCGACATCGTCGAACAGGGCTTCACGGCCGTGGCCTTCGAGCTGGACCAGGGCGCTGTCGCTGCCGGTCCAGCGCACCATGACCCGGGCCAGAGCGGTGAGCAGCAGGTCGTTGACCTGGGTGCGATAGGCCTGGGGCGCCTCCTGCAGCAATCGACGGGTCAACGACGCGTCGAGTCGGGTGCGCACCGTCAACGCGAGACGCTCCTGCTGGCCGCCCAGGGGATTGTCCATCGGCAATTGCCCGTCGACACCCTCCAGACAGGCCTGCCAATACGCCAGTTCCTCCTGCAAGGCGGCGCTGCGCGCATAGTCCTGCAGATGCTCGGCCCACACCCGGGCCGAAGTGGTTTTCGCCGGCAGCCGCACCTGTTGGCCGGTGGACAACTGGCGATAGGCGTCTTGCAGGTCTTCGAAGAGGATGCGCCAGGACACACCGTCCACCACCAAATGGTGGATCACCAGCAACAGCCGCTGGCTGCCATCGGCCAGATTGGCCAGCACGGCCCGCAACAACGGGCCGTCCTGCAGGTCGAGGCTGCGCTGTGCCTGGTTGGCGATGTCGTGCAATGCATCGGCATCCGGCGCATCCACGACCCAGAGCAGGTCAGCGCAAGGGCTGGCCGGCGAGCGGTAATGTGCCGTCCATCCCGCCTGCCCGGGGGTGAAACTCAAGCGCAGGCCATCGTGATGCACCCGCAGCGCGTCCAGGGCCTGCTCCAGCAACCGGGGATCGAGGCTTTCTGTGGGCTTGAGCATCACCGCCTGGTTCCAGTGCTGACGCTCGGGGATCGCCTGTTCGAAGAACAGCCGTTGTACCGGCAACAGCGGCAGTTCGCCGACCACCGGTCCCTGATCGATGACCGGGCCAGCCTGGCCCGAGCGCGCCACGCTCGCCAGCGCCTCGATGGTCTGGTGCTGGAACAGATCCTTCGGGGTGAAGTGGATGCCGGCCTGACGGGCGCGGCTGACCACCTGGATCGAGACGATGGAATCGCCCCCCAGTTCGAAGAAGTTATCCCGCAGCCCTACCTGCCCGAGCTTGAGCACATCCTGCCAGATGGACGCCAGGTGTTGTTCCAGGGTGCTGCGCGGCGCTACGTAATCCTGCTGCAATTGGCTGACGTCAGGCTTGGGCAGGTTCTTGCGGTCAAGCTTGCCGTTGGGCGTCAGTGGCAAGCGCTCCAGCAGTAGCAGATAGGCCGGGACCATGTGCGCCGGCAAGGTGGCCTGGAGCTGCTCGCGCAGTTGCTCGGCGAACGCCGGGCGCCGGGCCGCGGACTCATCGGCCACGACATAGGCCACCAGGCGCTTGCCGCTGCCGGCGGTGCCTTCCTGGGCCACCACCACGGCTTCGCGCACGCCGTCCAGGGCTTGCAGGCTGGCTTCGACTTCGCCCAGCTCGATGCGGAACCCGCGAATCTTCACCTGGTTGTCGATGCGGTCCAGGTAATCGAAGGTGCCGTCGGCGCGCTGGCGCACCAGGTCACCGGTGCGGTAGAGCAAGCCGCCGCTGCTGAACGGATCGGCGACGAAGCGCTCGGCCGTGAGCCCCGGGCGATTCAGGTAACCCCGGGCCAGGCCCGTGCCGCCCAGGTACAGCTCACCGGCCATGCCCTGGGGCAGCAGGTTGAGGTCGGCGTCCAGCACATAGGCACTGCGATCACCGATGCGGCTGCCGATCGGCGCATAGGCCGCACCGCAGGCCACGTCGCGGCCGGCCTTCCAGATCAGCGGCGTGACCACGGTTTCGGTGGGGCCGTAGCCATTGATGATGAAGTCCGGGTCTAGGGCGCGCTTGACCCGTTCGAAACTGGCGTTGGGCACCGCATCGCCGCCGAAGCAGTAGATCCGCACTGTCGGCGGGTTGCCCTCGCGCTCGGCATGCTCGGCCAGTTGTTGCAGGTACACCGGCGGAAACGCCACCACGGTCACGCCGTGTTCGCGCATCGCGTGATAGGTCTGCTCCGGCGTCCACAGGCTGTCGTCGCGAATCAGCAGCGAAGCGCCATGGGTCAGGCTGGTGAGCCAGCGCTCATGGGCGCCGTCGAAGGCGAAGGACATGAAGTGGAATTCGCAATCGCTGTCACGCATTTCATAGCGCTCGCCGATGGCCTGGCAATGCATCGCCAGCGGGCCATGGGCCACGCTCACGCCCTTGGGGTTACCGGTGGAACCGGAGGTGTAGATCACGTAGGCCAGGTTCTGCGGATCGACCTGGACATCGGGCGCATCGAGGGGTTGCTGACGCAGGTCCAGGCTGTCGAGTTCCAGCACCTGGGCGGCCCCCTCAAGCGGCAGCTGCGCCGACACCCGCGAATCGGTCAGCAACAGCGCCAGCCCCGAATCCTCGATCAGGTATGCCAGGCGTTCGCGGGGGTAGCTGGTATCCAGCGGCACGTAGGCGGCGCCGGCCTTGAGCACCGCCAGCAACGCGACGATCACCCCTTCGCTGCGCGGCAGGGCCACGCCGACGAGGGTTTCCGGGCCGACGCCGCGGGCGATCAGGGCATGGGCCAGTTGATTGGCTCGACGGTCGATGTCGCCATAGCTGAACCGTTGCCCGTTGAAGATCGCCGCCGTGGCGTGGGGCTTCAGCGCCGCCAAGCGGGCGATGCGCTGATGCACGGCGATGTCGGTCGGGTATGGCTGCCGATGGTTGGCGGCCTGTTGCCGGGCCTGTTCCCCGGCGTCCACCAGGGCGATCTGTCCCAGGTTGCGGGTCGCCGATTCGGCGAAGGTTTCCAACAGGTGCATCAGGTGACGACTGATCTGGTCGATGGTCGCCGGGCTGAAATGCGCCTGGTCGAAGCTGTAGTGCAGCGCCAGGGTCTGGCCGAGGGTCACGGCGACGCTCAGTGGGTAATGGGTCTGCTCCAGGTGAGCGACCTCGCCGAACACCAGCCCTTGTCCGGCGCCGTCCTGCAGGGCCTGGGCAACCGGATAGTTTTCGAACACCAGGATGTTGTCGAACAGCGCCTCGCCGCCTTGCCCGGCCCAGCGCTGGATATCCGCCAGCGGCGTGTGCTCGAACTCCCGCAGGCCCAGGTTCTGCGCCTGTACCGCTTGCAGCCAGGCCCCGACGGATTGATCCGGACGCGGCGCGGCGATCACCGGCAGGGTGTTGATGAACAACCCGACCTGTTGCTCGATGCCCGGCAGATCCGCCGGACGCCCGGCCACGGTGGCACCGAAGGCCACGCTGTCGTGGCCGGTGTAGCGTTGCAGCAGCAACAGCCACGCCGCTTGCACCAAGGTGTTGAGGGTGACTTTCTGCTGGCGGACAAAGCGCTCCAGCACCTGGGTGCGCGGGGCATCGAGGGTCTGGAACAGGTCGCCGTGCCCGCGCTGGCTGTCGCTGCCAGAGGTGGCCCGGGCCAGTCGGGTCGGTTCTTGCAGGGTGGCCAGTTGCGCCGTCCAGTAGTCCTTGCCGAGTTGCTCGTCCTGACGCTGCAGCCAGGCGATGTAGTCGCGGTATCGCCCTGTGACGCTGGCCGAGGCGTGGCCGTTGTAGCGTTGCATCACTTCGCCGAGCAGCTGCGCATTGCTCCAGCCGTCCATCAGAATGTGGTGATGGGTGTAGATGAAATGCCATTGCCCGGCACCGGTCTGCACCAGCACCAGCCGTAACAGCGGTGCCTGGCTCAGGTCGAAGCCTTTGGCCCGCTCGTCTTCGGCCAGCGCGGCAAGGGCCTGCGCCTGGTCGGCACGCTCACGCCAGTCCAGCACGGTGAACGGCACCGGCAGGTGCCTGTGGACGATTTGCAACGGCTGCTGCAGGTCGCCCTGCCAGACGAAGCCGCTGCGCAGGATGTCCTGGGCATCAATGCACGCCTGCCATGCCGCGCGGAAGCGCTCCACCTCCAGGCCTTGCACATCCACCCGCAGCTGGTTGACGTATTCGCCCGCGGCCTGCTCGTAGAGGGTGTGGAACAGCAGCCCCTGCTGCATCGGCGACAGCGGGTACAGGTCGTCGAGCTGGCCGGTCGGCACGGGCAGCCCATCGAGCTGCGCCTGGGTGATGCGGGCCATGGGGAAATCCGAGGGCGTGGCTTGCGGCACGGCCAGGTTGGCACAATGTTCGATCAGCGTCGTGAGTTCGAGGGCGTATCGATCCACCAGTCGCTGCACGGTGGCGCTGTCGAACATCTCACGGCTGTACCCCCAGCTCATGGTCAGCTCGCCGCCGTACACCTGCCCTTCCACGGTCAACCAGTTGGCCAGGGGCGCCGTGGGGTCCTGGGCGATGCCACTGCCTTCGCTGGACGGCTCGAACAGCGCCGATTCGTCGAACTGTCGGTCGAACTGGCCCAGGTAATTGAACGTGATGCGCGCCGGTGGCAGGTCCGCCAGCTCGGCTCGCACCTGGGGCGCAGCCAGATGGCGCAACACGCCATAGCCCAGGCCCTTGTCGGGAACGCTGCGCAATTGTTCCTTGATCGCCTTGATGGAAGCGCCGAGGTCGTCGGCGGCGGTCAGGTTCACGGCGAACAGACTCGTGAACCAACCGACCGTCCGGGTCAGGTCGATGTCATCGAACAGGTCTTCGCGGCCATGGCCTTCCAGCTCCACCAGCGTACCCGGCTGCCCGCTCCAACCGCTGACGGTGCGAGCCAGCGCGGTCAGCAGCAGATCGTTGACCTGGGTGCGATACGCCGCTGGTGCCTGTTGCAGCAATTGCCGGGTCAGCCCGGCGTCCAGGCGCCATTGGATCCTGGCGCCATGGGCGTTTTCCAGGCTGCCTTGCGGACGCTCGCATGGCAGGTTCTGCGCGCCCTGGTGCTGGGCTTTCCAATAGGCCAACTGGTCGTCGAAACGCGACGCTTCGGCGCTCAGGCGCTCGGTCCAGCCCTGGAACGCACTGGTCTTGGCCGGCAACGTCACACCGCCACCCGCCGCCAACTGCTCGTAGGCCTGCTGCAAATCTTCCAGCAATACACGCCATGACACGCCGTCCACCACCAAATGATGGATGACCAGCGCCAGCCGCTGGCTGCCATCGGCCAGGCTGACCAGCATCGCCCGCATCAGCGGCCCATCCCGCAGGCAAAGACTGCGCTGCGCTTCGTCGCACAGCGCACCCAGTTGTTCGACCGATTGCGCATCGCGCAGCCACAGGCCAGCGCCTTGCAGCAGCGGCCCATGGTTCTGTCGCCAGCCGTCCGCTTCTTCGACGAAGCGCAGGCGCAAGGCGTCGTGGTGATTGATGACGCAGGTCAGCGCCGCGTCGAGTCGCTGCGCGTCCAAGGGCTCGCGCGGGCTGAGCAGCAACGACTGGTTCCAGTGCGCTCGGTCCTGCATCGGCTGCGCGAAGAACCGATGCTGGATCGGTCCGAGCAGGGCTTGGCCGGTGACCGGCCCCTGGTCCACGGCATTGTGATGCTCGACGCTGGCCACCAGCGCCAGGCTGCGCACGGTCTGGTGCTGGAACAGATCGCGTGGATTGAGGTGGATACCGAGCTGTCGCGCACGGCTCACCACCTGGATGGAGATGATCGAATCACCGCCCAGTTCGAAGAAATTGTCTTCCAGGCCGACCCGCTCCAGCCCCAGCACGTCCTGCCATATGCCGGCCAGCGCAATCTGCAGCGCATCCTGAGGAGCGACGAACGCTTGCTGCGGCGCGGCATCCGGTTGCGGCAGGGCCTTGCGATCCAGTTTGCCGTTGGCGGTCACGGGCAGCCTGGCCAGGGGCATCAGGTAGGTCGGGACCATGTATTCCGGCAGGCTGCCCAGCAGCCAGGCCTTGACGTCCTGTTGCCACTGCTCGGGCGGCTGGGGGTTTTCCAGCACCACATAGCCCACCAGGTGCTTGCCGTCCTGCACCAGCACCACCGCCTCGCGCACCAGCGGGTGTTGCACCAGCCGGGTCTCGATTTCACCCAGCTCGATGCGCAGGCCACGCAGCTTGACCTGATGGTCGAGGCGGCCAAGGTATTCGATCACGCCGTCGGCACGCTGGCGCACGCGGTCACCGGTACGGTACAGGCGCTCGCCGGCATGGAACGGGCACGGTACAAAGCGCTCGGCGGTCAATGCCGGGCGCCGGTGATAACCGCGCGCCAACCCCGCCCCGCCCAGGTACAACTCACCGGACACGCCCCACGGCACCGGTTTCAGCTGGGCGTCGAGCACATGGGTGCGCAGGTTGGCGATCGGCTGCCCGATCGGCACACAATCGGCGCCTTCGTCGACACACGTCCAGTGGGTCACGTCGATTGCCGCTTCGGTCGGACCGTACAGATTGTAGAGCCCGGCGTTCGGCAGCTTGGCGAAGACCTGATGCTGGGCATCCAGGGGCAAGGCTTCACCGCTGCAGACGATGCGCTTGAGCCCGGTACAGGTTTCCACGCCGGGCTCGTGGATAAACGCTTGCAGCATCGACGGCACGAAGTGCAGCGTGCTGATGCCGTGACGGTTGATGGTGTCGATCAGTTGCAGCGGGTCGCGATGGGCTCCCGGCGCGGCCATCACCAGCCGGGCGCCGGTCATCAGGGGCCAGAAGAATTCCCATACCGACACGTCGAAACTGAACGGTGTCTTCTGCAACACCGCATCGCTGCCGTCCAGGCTGTAGGCCTGTTGCATCCAGCACAGACGGTTGACCAGCGCGGCATGGCTGTTACCCGCGCCCTTGGGCCGGCCGGTGGAACCGGAGGTATAGATCACATAGGCCAGGCTCAACGGATCGACCACCACCTCGGGGCGGCGTTCGCTGTAGGCGTCGAGCCAGCCGGCCGGCTGATCGAGCAGGATCACGCTGACGTCATCGGTGGGCAGTGCCGCCGACAGCGAACCCTGGGTCAGCAGCAAGGCGATGCCACTGTCCTGGATCATGTAGGCCAGGCGCTCCTGCGGGTATTCCGGGTCCAGTGGCACATAGGCGCCGCCAGCCTTGTGGATCGCCAGCAGGCCGACAACCATTTCCACCGAGCGCTCGACACAGATCCCCACCAGGCTGTCCGCCTGTACGCCCTGCGCCATCAGCAGGTGGGCCAGTTGGTTGGCACGGGCGTCGAGCTGGGCGTAGGTCAGGCTGTGCTCGCCGCAAGACACCGCCACGGCCTGCGGAGTGCGCGCCACCTGGGCTTCGATCAGCCGATGCATGCACCGGTCGGTGGGGTAGCGCTGGGCAGTGGTGTTCCAGTCGTGCACCAGGACCTGGTGCTCGTCGGCATCGAGCAGGGGCAATTCGCCGATGCGCTGCGATGGATCGACCACCATCGCCGCCAGCAGACGCAGCCAGTGCCGCGCCATGCGCGCGATGGTCGGTGCTTCGAACAGGTCATTGGCGTAGGTCAGCGCGGCGTGCAGCTTGCCGGCCTTCTCGAAGGTGTCCAGGGTCAGGTCGAACTGGGTGGTGCGGCCCTGCCAGTCGATCATGCCCAGCTCCAGCCCGGATGCCGTGCTGATGCGGGTGACGTCGGCCACCTGCGGCTGATGGTTGTACATCACCTGGAACAGTGGCGTATGGCTGAGGCTGCGCTCCAGCTTCAAGGCTTCTACCAGGCGTTCGAACGGCAGGTCCTGATGGGCCTGGGCGCCGAGGGCGGCCTCTTTGACGGCCCGCAGAAGATCGACCACCCGTGTCTGCCCGTCGAGCTCGGTACGCAGCACCTGGGTGTTGACGAAAAAGCCGATCAGGCCTTCGATTTCATCGCGATTGCGATTGGCGATGGGCGCGCCGACACGGATATCGCACTGGCCGCTGTAGCGATGCAACAGCACATTGAACGCGCCGAGCAAGAGCATGAACAACGTCACGCCATGCTGCTGGGCTGTGCTGCGCAGCTGCTCGGCCAAGGCGCCGTCGATGGCGAATTCATGACGGCTGCCACGGTAGCTCGGCATGGCCGGACGGGAGTGATCGGTGGGCAATTCCAGTACCGGATGCTCATCCCCCAGTTGCGCCTGCCAGTATTCCAGTTGCCGTGCCTGTTCGCCCGCTTCGAGCCAGCGGCGCTGCCACAGGGCATAGTCGCTGTACTGGATCGGCAACGGTGCGAGTTGCGGTGGCTGCCCCGCTTCATGCGCGTCATAGCAGCGAATGAATTCATCGATCAGCACGTTCATCGACCAACCGTCGGAGACGATGTGATGCAAGGTCAGCAGCAATACATGCTCCTGCTCGCCAAGCTTGAGCAGCTTGACCCGCAACAGCGGCCCGACCGCCAGATCGAACGGCAGCAGCGACTGTCGTTGCGCCGCCTCGGCCACCGCACGCTCGCGCTCGGCGGTCGCCAACGCGCTGAAATCCTCTTGCTCGATCACCAGTGGCGCGGTCATGGGCACTTGCAGGAGGCTGTCGTCGGCCTGGCGCTGGAACACCGTGCGCAGGGTTTCATGACGAGCCATCAGGCTGGCGAAGGCCTGCTCCAGGGCCGACAGGCTCAACGCGCCCTTGAGCCGCACCGCGCCGGGCAGGTTGTAGGCACCGCTGTGAGGGTCCAGCTGCCAGAGAAACCACATGCGCTGCTGGGCATAGGACAAGGCCTGGCGATCTTCGGCCTCGACGCCCTGGGGGATGGGGAAGCCGCTGAACTGCACGCCCTCCTTGTCCAACGCTGCCAGGAACATCCGGCGCTTTTCCAGGGGCAACCCGATAAACCGGCGAGCAAGTTTCAAGGCGTCTTCAGCATTCATTTCTGGGTATCCGGAATCAGTGGGCACAAGGCACAAAGGCAAGTCGTCCCTATAAAACGAATGCAGACCGGAAAAATTAGCGTTTGAGAATTTGTGTCAGGAAGAGCATCCCGACGTGCAATAGACCGCCCACAGTGTGACGAGGGGATTTTCCCGCTGGGCTGCGCAGCCCAGCGGGAAAATCCCCTCGTCACAAAGCAGGTTATGGGTGCATCAGCGCGTCAGGCGCTGATCGCCAGGCCATGGCGCCGGTGATGCACGCTCAACTGATCCTTGATCAGCCGCAGCACCCGGGCCTCGTGTTCGTGGATGAAGAAGTGACCGCCGGCCAGCATGTCCACCGAAAAACTGCCCGAGGTTTCCCGGCGCCAGCCGATCAGTTGTTCGGTATTGGCTTTGTCCGTGGTGCCTCCCAGCACATGCACCGGGCAGTTGAGGGGCGGCCGGATCCTGGGCTGGAAATGCCCGCACATGAGGAAGTCCGCGCGCAGGACCGGCAACGTCAGCGCCATCAGCTCTTCGTTGGCCAACACCTCTTCGCTGGTGCCGTTGAGGGTGCGCAGTTGCTCGATCAGCTCGGCATCGGTTTTCGGCTCGGCGAAACCACGATCGTAATCGGCCCGCATCGTTGGCGCGGCAGTGCCCGAGGCAAACAGCGCCACCGGCTCGGCGCAGCCCAGCTCACGCAAGGCGTGGGCGATTTCACAAGCCAGCAGCGCCCCCAGGCTGTGACCGAACAAGGCGTAGGGCGCCTGGAGCGTCGGCAGCAGTTCCCGCGCCAGTTGCAGCGCCAACGGGCCCATGTCGGTGTGCAACGGCTCGTCGAAACGCGCCCCGCGCCCCGGCAGCTCCACCGGCCGCACCTGCAGCCACTGGGGCAACTTGCGTCGCCAGCGGTTGTAAACCATCGCGCTGGCGCCCGAGTAAGGCAGGCACAGCAAGGTCAGTTGGGTCACAGCGGTTTTCTCCGAGCGGTGGTGTATGGAAGATAACGAAGTGGCAAGGCAATGAATTAGTCGAATGCGCCGTCGACGCGCCATCTTACTATCGGCTGCCCTTATACTGGCGGGCATCCTGTCCAGGCTCTGTACGAAAAGCCTTGATACTCGTTCAGGCTGCGTTGAGAACAACCTCGCAATGCTCATGCATTCTGCGCTTGCCCGGCTGCTTTCGCCTTGCCTGACCTCGTCTCAAAACTTTCGTACAGAGCCTGGCCCACCGAAAAGGAGCCCGTCATGAGCTGGTCCGCCAAGCAATATGTCACCTTCGAACAGGAACGCACCCGTCCGGCCCGAGACCTGCTGGCCGCCATCGCGAGCATGGCGCCCCGCTCGGTGATCGACCTGGGATGCGGCCCCGGCAATTCCACCGAACTGCTGGTGCAGCAGTTCGACGGTGCGACGGTGCGGGGCCTGGACAGTTCCGCCGACATGATCGCCGCCGCTCGCCAACGCTTGCCCGACGTGGCGTTCGAAGTGGCGGACATCGGTCAATGGCAGGAGCCCGGGCCGTTCGACGTGATCTTCGCCAATGCCGTGCTGCAATGGCTGCCCGACCATGCCCGCCTGCTCCCCGCGCTGGTGGACAAACTGGCGCCCGGAGGCAGCCTGGCGGTCCAGATGCCCGATACCCTGCACCAGCCATCCCACCGCCTGATGCGCGAAATCGCCGCCAGCGGTCCCTGGGCCAGCCAACTGGCCGGGGCGGCCGATACCCGTACCGAGGTGGAAGACGCCAGCACCTACTACTCGATCCTCAAGCCCCACTGCGCCCGTGTCGATGTGTGGCGCACCACCTACCACCATCCGTTGGCCGGCGGTGCCGCCGGGGTGGTGGAATGGTTCAAGGGCAGTGGCTTGCGGCCGTTTCTCGATCCCCTGGACGAAGCCCAGCGCGCCCGATACCTGGAGCAATACCTGAAGGCGATCGAACAGGCCTACCCCGCCCTGGAAGATGGCACGGTGCTGCTGCCGTTCCCCCGGGTGTTCATGGTTGCCACGCGTTAAAACCGTGTGGCTGATTCCCGCAGGCAAATGAACCACACGGGCCACCAGGGCTTGTACGAAAAGTACAAAGCCCTGGGCGCTGGTCGGCGGTGAGGGGCTAAATTTCTGTTCCGGCCCCTCGTTACCTGCCAAGACCAAAACCCACAAGAGTGACCGCCGTGGACCTGCAAACCATCCTGGGCAAACTGTTCGCCAATGCCGGCGCCGTTGGTATCGAAGGCGTTTTCCAATTCGTGTTCGGGCCTCATCAGGCGTACTGGTCCGAGGTCAAGGCCAGCAGTCGCACCCAGGCCGGCCACCACGCCAGTCCCGACGTGACCATCGAGGTCGCGGAAAAAGACTTCCTCGGGATCATGGCCGGCATGGCCAATGTCGAGGAGCTGTTCGCCAGCGGCCGCCTGAAGATCGGCGGCAACATGGGCCTGGCGACCCTGCTGCCGCAGATCATCGACCATGCCCGGCATGGGGGTGGCGTGGTAGAAAAAGTCGACATGAACAAGCGCTACCCCACCCCACCGCGCTTCAGCGAAAAACTCACCGCCAGCCTGCCCACCCAACGCACCGTGGAGCGGCGCCCGCGCAGCGATCTGTCGGTGCAGGAGTTCCAGTCGCGCTACCTGCCCCACGGCATCCCGGTGGTCATCAGCGATGCGTTACGGGACTGGCCGCTGTTCAAGCTCAGCCGCGAAGAGTCCCTGGTGCACTTCGCCGAGCTGCAAGGCATCACCCGCCACGGCGACTACGTGAAGAAAACCTTTTCCACCGAACGGGACTTTCGCTCCACCTCCATGGCCGATTTCATTGCCTCCCTGGACAACCCGGCCCCCAGGAGCGCCGACGGCGAACCGCCGGCCTACATGGGCAACAACATCCTGCCGGCGCAACTGATGGAGCAGATCAAGTACCCGCCCTACTTCGATTCGTCGCTGTTCATCCCGCCGCGCATCTGGATCGGCCCCAAGGGCACCCTGACGCCCCTGCACCGGGACGACACCGACAACCTGTTCGCCCAGGTCTGGGGCCGCAAGCGCTTCGTCCTCGCCGCCCCCCACCATCGCGAGGCCCTGGGCACCTGGTCGACGGCTCCCCAGGGCGGCCTGGACGGCTGTGACTTCAACCCGGATGCGCCAGACTACCAACGTTTTCCCGCCGCCCGGGACGTGACGTTCATGCGGATTACCCTGGAGGCCGGGGACCTGCTGTTCCTGCCCGAGGGCTGGTTCCACCAGGTGGAGTCGGTGTCTACCTCACTGTCGGTGAACTTCTGGGTGAACTCCGGAAGGGGCTGGTAAGGCCGAAGTTGAACACCGTCCTGTGGCGAGGGGATTTATCCCCGTTGGGCTGCCTAGCAGCCCCAGGATCTCCAATCCGACTCTTGCTGATACACCGAGTTGGCTGGTTTTAGGGCCGCTTCGCAAGCCCAGCGGGAATAAATCCCCTCGCCCCCCATTCTTCCGCTCATCAGTGTTTCACGTCATCGTGAAGATCGCGTCACCCAAGTGAACTCTGCACTCCTCCCGTCAGTCAGCAGGTAAGGCCCTCACTTCAAGGTGCTAGACCATGCAGATATCCCTCGCCCGACAAGTCGCCCTCGTCACCGGCGCCAGCTCCGGCATCGGCGCAGGTTCGGCCAGGGCCTTGGCGGCGGCCGGTGCCGCCGTGGTGCTCAATTATCATTCCAGTGCGGGAGCGGCCAGGGAACTGGCCGAGGAAATCAACGACAGCGGCGGTCGTGCCATCGCCCTCGGCGCCGACGTGGCGAAAGAGGACCAGGTCGAACGGCTGTTCGCCCAGGCCCTGGAGACGTTCGGTGCCCTGGACATCCTGGTCGCCAATTCCGGCCTGCAGAAAGATGCCGCCGCCGTCGACATGAGCCTTGAGGACTGGAACACCGTGATCGGTGTCAACCTCACCGGCCAGTTCCTCTGCGCCCGCGCCGCCCTGAGGATTTTCAACCGCCAGGGCATTCGCCAGGGCGTGTCCCGCGCCGCCGGCAAGATAATCCACATGAGTTCGGTGCATCAGCGCATCCCCTGGGCCGGGCACGTCAATTACGCAGCCTCCAAGGGCGGCATCGATCAATTGATGCAGACCCTGGCCCAGGAAACCAGCCACCAGCGCATCCGCATCAACGGCATTGCTCCCGGCGCCATCCGCACGGCCATCAACCGTGAAGCCACCGAGGGTGAACAGGAGCAAAGGCTGCTGGAGCTGATTCCCTATGGACGCGTCGGCGAAGTGGACGACGTGGCCAACGCGGTGGTCTGGCTGGCGTCGGACCTGTCCGATTACGTGGTGGGTACCACATTGTTCATCGATGGCGGGATGAGCCTTTATCCGGGGTTCCGTGACAATGGCTGAGTATGACGAACCCCAGAGCCCCATCGAGAATCACGGCATCATCGGCGACATGCGCACCGCCGCGCTGGTCAATGACCGAGGCAGCGTCGATTTTTTCTGTTGGCCGGAATTCGACAGCCCGTCGATCTTCTGCTCGCTGCTGGACACGCCCCAGGCCGGCATCTTCCAGCTCGCTCCGGACCTGCCCCAGGCGCGTCGACAACAGATCTACCTGCCCGACACCAATGTGCTGCAGACCCGTTGGCTGAGCGACGGCGTGGTGGTGGAGATCACCGACGTGCTGCCCATCGCAGACAGCGAAGACGATCTGCCGGTGCTGATGCGCAAGGTCCATATGGCGGTGGGCCGCGCGACGTTTCGCATGCGCTGCGCGGTGCGCCACGACTATGCCCGGGCCGCTACCGAGGCACGCCAGGACGGCCCCCATATCTGTTTCGAGGCGCCGGGACAACCGAGCCTGCGCCTGTGTTCGGACCAGGCCATGGCCCTGGATGGCAACGCAGCGGTGGCCGGGTTCACCCTGCAGGAAGGCCAGAGCGCCGAATTCCTGCTGGGGGGCATCGACGACCCCAGGCTCACCGACGACGTCAGCGCACTGTGCCTGGAACGGACCCTGGCGTTCTGGCGCAGCTGGATCGGCCAATCCAACTATCGAGGGCGCTGGCGAGAGATGGTCAACCGCTCGGCCCTCACCCTCAAGTTGCTGACCTCGCGCAAACATGGCGCCATCCTGGCCGCCGCCACTTTCGGGCTGCCGGAAAGCCGGGGCGGCGAGCGCAATTGGGATTACCGTTACACCTGGATCCGCGACGCCTCGTTCACGGTCTATGCGTTCATGCGCCTGGGCTTCGTCGAAGAAGCCAATGCCTACATGCGTTTCCTGCGAAACCGGGTCAGCGACTGCTGCGAGCAACCGACCAAACTCAACATCCTCTACGGCCTCGACGGCCGGCAGGAACTGCCGGAAAGCGAACTGCCGCACCTGAGCGGCTTCGGCCAGGCGCAACCGGTGCGCATTGGCAACCTCGCCTACCAGCAAGTGCAATTGGATATCTTTGGCGAGCTGATGGATGCGGTGTACCTGGTCAACAAATACGGCGAGGCCATTTCCCATGAAGGTTGGAAACACACCGTCGACGTGATCGACCAGGTGTGCAGCATCTGGCAGGAAAAGGACGTAGGCATCTGGGAGATGCGCGGCGACAAGCAGCATTTCCTGCACTCGCGGCTGATGTGCTGGGTGGCCGTCGACCGCGGCATCCGCCTGGCGGTCAAGCGTTCCCTGCCTGCGCCATTCAGCCGCTGGGACGAGACTCGCCAAGCCATCTACCAGGACATCTGGACGCATTTCTGGGACGACGAGCGCCAGCATTTCGTCCAGCGCCTGGGCAGCACGGCGGTCGATGGTTCAATGCTGCTGATGCCACTGGTGCGTTTCGTCAGCGCCCGCGATCCGCGCTGGCTCGCCACCCTGGACGCCATCGAAAAACACCTGGTGCGCGATGGCATGGTGTATCGCTACCGCAACGACGACCAGCCGATCGACGGTCTCAGCGGCAGCGAAGGTTCATTCGTCGCGTGCTCGTTCTGGTACGTCGAATGCCTGGCCCGCGCCGGCCGCCTGGAAAAAGCCCAGCTGGAATTCGAACAACTGCTGCGCTACGCCAACCCGCTGGGGCTGTACGCCGAGGAGTTCGACAGCCATGGCTATCACCTGGGCAACACACCCCAGGCCCTGAGCCACCTGGCGCTGATCAGCGCGGCCAGTTTCCTGGATCGCCAGTTGAGCGGCGAGAAGCACCACTGGCAGCCGTGAGCGAGGTCGCCAGCACTTTCAAAGTGAGCACACTGTGGCGAGGGGATTCATCCCCTCGCCACAGATCAAGCCCCTTTGTCACAAGACTACGGCGCCAACTGGCTTGTTGGCTCAGCCAATTCGATGTCATCCAGCGCTCGGTCGGCCAGCAATGCACCCAGTTCGATCAATTGCTGAATGCCCAGCGCCACATGCCGCCGAGAGCCCTCCAGCTCGAACGCCAGGTCGCTGACCATGGCATTGGCCGAGGCCAGGGTTTCGCTGAGGCTGGTCAGGACCGATTCGGTGTTGATGCCTGGAACCACCGAAAAGACGCGGCCGTCCTGGGTGTCGGGCTTGGCTGGCGTCGGGGTGGACAGATGGATATTCAGCGCCCGGTCGGCCGCTTCGCGGAGTTTTCTTGAATCGAGGGTGGTGTAGGAAGAGAGGTTTTCGGCGCGTGGGGGGTTGGGGGTGATCTTGACCATGACATAAAGCTCCATTCAAAAGTGGAGTTCGCCATTCCGCGACCAAGCAGAGGGGTGGCGAACTGTGCGCAGGTTGGTCGACCAGGGAATGGAAACCCGGCAGGGCCCGAAGCCCTCCCACGCACAGCCGGCCATAAAGCAGGCAGCCGCTCGCGCGGCATTGTGCGCCATTCTAAACCCGGGCGACCAAGCCCGGTCGCTGATTTTGCAGCGACCGATCAAGCCTATCCCCGCCTCTTCCGAACCGACAACCGCCGCGACTCGTCAGAAAATTCCGGTTCACCTATTTTTTTGTAGGAACACCACACCATTGTGGCGAGGGGATAAATCCCCTCGCCACAAAAGCGATCACCGCCACTTTCCCATTTATCGCCACTGCCCGTTAGAAGTTGCCAGCCCGGAAAACCCCTCCTAAGATCGATGCACTCACGGGTGCAGCGGAGCTGCCCGATAAAAGCCCGACTCAAGGACCTGACATGACTCATATCAAACGCCCCATCACGACCCCACTCCGAACAGGCCTGACCCGGGAGGATCTCTGGGAAAGCCATGACCGGGGCTTGATCAAGTGCTGGGAAATCGGCCGCGACCGCGCGTCGAAGTTTCCGGAACTGGCGCAACGTTGCCTGGCCGGTGAGTTGCCGGTGCTGGGCTGGAAAGGCGGGGTCAGCCGCAGCTTGAAGAAGAACGAAAAATTCGGCTGCCTCAAATACCTCGCCCAATGGCAAGGGCTGCGCGGTGAAGACCTGGACATCGACCTGTCCCAGGAACGCACCCTGACCTGCTCCAGCACGAAGATGAACGTGACGTTCACGCCGGATCGGGCCAAATATGTGAATCAGGAGCCCGCCTGAACACAACCGGAGGCCACCATGCACCAGGAACCCAAGGTCGATTTCGCGGTGACGCCGCTGTTGCGCATCGCCTATGAAGAGCATGGCCCAGCCACTGGGGAGCCGGTGATCCTGTTGCACGGTTTTCCCTACGACCCCAGGGCCTTCGATGAAGTCGCCCCGGTGCTCGCCGGTCGCGGTTACCGGGTCATCGTGCCCTATCTGCGCGGCTACGGCCCGACCCGGTTCAACAACCCCGCCATCATCCGTTCCGGCCAGCAAGCGGCGCTGGCCCAGGACCTGCTGGACCTGATGCACGTGCTCCATATTCCCCAAGCGGCACTGTGCGGCTACGACTGGGGCGGCCGGGCGGCATGTATCGTGGCGGCGTTGTGGCCCGAGCGTGTGCGCTGCCTGGTCACCGGGGACGGCTACAATCTGCAGGACATCCCTAGATCGACCCAGCCGCTGGACCCGGCCACCGAACATCGCCTGTGGTACCAGTACTACTTCCACACGCCCCGCGGCGTCGAAGGCCTGACGCAGAATCGACGTGAACTGTGCGCGTTGCTCTGGCGCCTGTGGTCGCCAACCTGGAAGCGCGGCGCCGAGCTGTACCCGCTGAGCGCACCGTCCTTCGACAACCCGGACTTCGTCGACGTGGTGATCCATTCCTATCGGCATCGTTTCATGTATGCACCGGGGGATCCGACCCTGGAAGGGATCGAGGAACAGCTGGCGGCGCAACCGGCCATCCGCGTGCCGAGCATTTCCCTGTGCGGTGCCGACGACGGCGTGGGGCCGGCCCCCGAGCTGGACGAGGACGCCGGACACTTCACCGGTTTCTATGAACGCCGAGTGCTGGCCGGCGTTGGCCACAACATTCCCCAGGAAGCACCCGAAGCCACTGTCAAGGCGCTGCTGGATCTGCTTGAAGGCTGACCGCGAAACGCTCGCGGTACGCCTGGGGCGTCACGCCCATGGCCCGCAGGAAACCGCGTCGCAGGGTTTCCTCGCTGCCAAAGCCGCATTGCGCCGCCACCCGCTTGATCGGCACGACGGTGTCGGCCAGTAGCCGGCGGGCGGTCTCCACGCGGATCAGCTCCACCGCCCGCGCCGGTGTCTGGCCAGTCTCGGCGCGATAGTGACGCACGAAGCTGCGTTCGCTCATGCCTGCCTGAGCGGCCAGGTTGGGCAGGCCAAGGTCGCAGGAAAGGTTTTCGGCGATCCAGGCATGCAATTCATCGAAACGACCACCCTGGTTCTGTAGCGACAAGGTCACGCTGAACTGCGACTGCCCACCCGGCCGCTTGAGAAACACCACCAGTTGCCGGGCGACCTCCAGGGCCACGGCACGTCCCAGGTCGTCCTCCACGAGCGCCAGGGCCAGATCGATGCCAGCCGTGACCCCCGCCGAGGTCCAGACCGGACCGTCGTTGATGAAAATCGGGTTGGGTTCGACCCGCAATTTCGGATGCTGCTCGGCCAACTGCTCGCAGCGTGTCCAGTGCGTGACCACCCGCCGGCCGTCCAGCCAGCCGCTGGCAGCCAGCAGGAACGCGCCGGTGCATACCGACGCCACCCGCCGCGAACGCAGGCCATGATTCTTGACCCAGGCCACCAGCGCAGGGTCCTTCGCCGCCTCGTACACGCCCCAGCCACCCGCGATAAGCAGGGTGTCGCTGCCCTCATCGGGCAACGGCTCGGCCAGCAACGCCAGGCCCGCCGACGACACCACCGCCCCGCCACCGGCCGCCACCACCGTCGGCGCATACGGCAACGGCAAGCCACGCTGGCGGGCCAGGTCGTTGGCCGAGGCGAACACTTGCAAGGGCCCGGTGACATCCAGCACCTGCACATTGGCGAAGGCCAGTACATGAACGGTTTTCGGTGAATGGGACATATTGGCGTAATTCGTGGGGTGATTGGCGTATACGCCAGAGCCTACGGACCTAAAGTAGAACCGTCCACCCCCGGGCACCCTGACAAGGAGAAAGCGACATGACACTGCAGATCGGCTTGCTGTTGTTCCCCCAAGTCCAGCAACTGGACCTGACCGGCCCTTATGACGTGCTGGCCTCGTTGCCGGATGTGAAAGTGCATCTGATCTGGAAAGACCTGGCGCCTGTCACCTCCAGCACCGGGCTGGTACTGTCGCCCACCACCACGTTCGAGGAATGCCCGAATCTGGACGTCATCTGTGTCCCTGGTGGCAGTGGTGTCGGCCCGTTGATGGAAGACGAACAGACGCTGGCCTTCATCAAGCGCCAGGCCAGCCAAGCGCAGTACATCACCTCGGTGTGCACCGGCGCACTGGTGCTGGGTGCGGCGGGACTGCTGCGAGGGAAGCGGGCTACCACCCACTGGGCCTACCACAACTTGCTGTCGCCCCTGGGTGCGATCCCGATCAAGGAGCGCGTGGTACGAGACGACAAGCTCATCACCGGCGGTGGTATTACCGCCGGGATCGACTTTGCCTTGACTCTGGCGGCCGAGCTGTTCGACCAGGACACCGCCGAGCTGGTCCAGCTTCAACTCGAATACGCCCCTGCCCCACCGTTCGACGCAGGCCACCCGGACACCGCACCCGCGCAAGTGCTGGAAGAGGCCAATCGGCGCGCGGCGGAGTCGTTCCGGGTGCGCTCGCAGATCACCCAACGTGCCGCGGCGCGAATGACGGTGGCTTGACGGTCAATCCCCAGTCGGCATGAGACCGGCGGCGAGGGGGGTATCCCGCTCGCCGCCGGTTTCAACGAGTACGTCATTCTTCCTGGCGATACAGGACCATACCCGCGTGATAGAGCACACCTTCGCGAAAATCCCCATCGGCGGTGAAACCGGTGTCGTCGTGATATTCGATGTGGTCGCCCTGCAGCCAGTAGTCGCCTTGATAGGCGCTTTCACGTGTACCGCGTGCTTCGTCATAACGCCCCCCCGGCAGCAGCCGATGGCGGATCACGCCATCGGCCGTCACCCACAGGCCGACGAATTTGTCCTGGTCTCCAAATGCCTTTCTCATAGGAACGTCTCCTGTCGGTCGAGTCGGTTCAGAACGGACTGGCGGTTGGCCGCACCACCAGCTCGCTGACGTCCACATCTGCCGGTTGCTCGATGGCGTAGGCGATCGCCCGGGCAATCGCCTCGGCGGGGATCGCGATCCTGCGGAACTCGCGCATCTCGGCACGTCCACCTTCATCGGAAATGCTCTCGGCCAATTCCGACTCGGTCACGCCAGGGGAAATGACCGTGACTCGCACATCACCGCCGACCTCCTGCCGCAGCCCCTCGGAAATGGCCCGCACGGCAAACTTGGTGGCGCAATACACCGCGGCGGTCGGGCTGACGGTGTAGGCCCCGATGGATGCGATGTTGATGAACTGGCCGCTGCGCTGACGCTGCATCAAGGGCAAGCCGGCCGCGATGCCATGGAGCACGCCACGGATGTTGACATCGATCATGCGATCCCATTCCTCGACTTTCAGCGCCTCGAGCTTGGAGAGCGGCATGACTCCGGCGTTGTTGATGATCACGTCGACCCGGCCGAAACGCTCGACCGCGAAGTCAATCAAATCCTGGACATCGTCGCGGCGGGTCACGTCCACCGCTTTGCAGACGGCCTGCTGGCCTTTTGTTTCGAGCTCCTGGACCAGCGCCTGCAAACGGTCGACGCGACGTGCACCGAGTACTACGCGGGCGCCTCGTGCCGCCAGCAGACGTGCCGCGGCTTCACCAATCCCGCTGCTGGCACCTGTGATCACCACTACTTTGTTCTGGATATCGGACATGATGGTTTCCTCGTCTGGATGTGTTGGCCCCCGGTGGGAGCGTTTCGACAGGTCCAGATTAGGGAAGCAGCCGATCTCAGGGTTAGCCGGATCCTCCTGCGCACTTGCACGATCCTGTAGCGATAAAACCGACTCTGGTCGCCGGCCGCGCAATCGGCTTTACTAGCGCGATCCATTCATTTGGCCAGGGAGATTGATCGGCATGTCGGTATCCACCTCCATACAGATTGCGCCAGACGACGGCGTCAACCAGCGCCGCGCAGAGCTGGCGGAGCTGATGAAACGTTACGCACCGGAAAATGGGGTCTTCCCCACGGCCATCGAACCCTTGCACCTGATTCGTAGCGACCAGCCGACCGATGCCCTGCATCTCGTGCACAAGCCGGGCCTTTGCGTGATCATCGAAGGACGCAAGGAAGTACGGCTGGCGGATGAATGCTACGTATATGACCCGCTCAATTACCTGGTGGTCTCGGTCACGCTGCCACTGGCCGGCCAGGTCATCGAAGCCAGCCCCGAGCGACCTTATATGTGCATTCGCCTGGACATCGATCCGGCACAGATCTGCCGCCTGATCGCCGACGCCAGCCCCATCGGCGTACCGGCCCAACGGAGCGGGCGTGGATTGTTCCTGGACCGCATCGACGCGCCGCTGCTCGATGCCGTATTGCGACTGTTGCGACTGCTGGAGAGCCCGGACGACATCGCCACCCTGGCTCCTCTGGCCCAGCAGGAGATCTTCTACCGTCTGCTGCGTGGTGCCCAAGGCCAGCGCTTGCATGAAATTGCCATACCAGACACCCAGGCCCACCGCATCAGCCGCGCTATCGAGTGGCTCAATACCCATTATGCCGAGCCGCTGAGCATCGACAGCCTTGCACAGATGATCAACCTCAGCCCTTCTGCGTTGCATCACCGATTCAAGGCCGTGACCGCCATGAGTCCATTGCAGTATCAAAAGCAGCTGCGCCTGCAGGAAGCCCGACGGTTACTGCTTTCCGAGAACAGCGATGTTTCGTCAATCGGCTACAAGATGGGTTACGAAAGCCCTTCGCAGTTCAGCCGCGAATACAGCCGTCTATTTGGCGCATCTCCGAGCAAGGACATCGCCCGTCTACGTGCCCAGGCGCTGCAAGCCAACACTGCCTGATCCTGCACACAAACAGGATCAGGCAAAACCGGGGCAGTATTCGTCTAACGACCGCACCCATCGCGCCCCTAATCTGAACCCATGCAGCAAGACAACCGTCACGCTGCAACGGGTTCAGCAGATCACGATATCTGAACGACCCGGCACTCAACCTTTGATATGACCGGAGTCTTACCATGAAAACTTTCAACACCCTGATCGCCGCTACTACCTTCGTCCTGAGCGCCAGTGCCTTTGCCCTGCCGAGCCAGCAAGAAGACCGTTTCTTCACCCAGGCCTCGGATTACCAACAGACGATGGCCGCTGATGGCGCGGAGCGGACCCCTGGTGGCCAGGCCCTCGCCGCTGATGGCGCGGATCGGACTCCCGGCGGCCAGGCCCTCGCCGCTGATGGCGCGGATCGGACCCCCGGCGGCCAGGCCCTCGCCGCTGATGGCGCGGATCGGACCATGGGTCAGCGCCTGGCATGATGGGGCCACTTTTACTCAGGCGAAAAAAAACCCGCCGAAGCGGGTTTTTGAGGACCAATTTGACTCCTTGTCTGGCATTCCATGCCTGGTCCCATCATCCATGACCCCAAGCACTCCCTGTACTCAGTGGATGGACACAGATTAGGCCCATCGCTGATTTGGCAAAAGACGAGAAAGTAGCACCGATGTGTAAGCCTTTCGCTATACCGCTCAGCACAGTTTTTTATGGGCAAAAAAAAACCCGCCTAGGCGGGTTTTTTCCAAGACCATTACGACTCCCTGTCGATAGCCATCCTGGCATGGTCGATCGTCCCTGATCCTGAGCACTCCCTGTGCTTCAGTGGATGAGTACAGATTACGCGTCGGATCCAAAACGAAACAGACGACATAACTACCATTTCGTGTAGGACATTCGCCATAGCCACCTTCCGTAAACCCTTAGGTAACTCAGGTATTGTTCAGGAACTCTTCGATATTGGCCATTTGTTCGTCCCAGCCACGGCTGTCCATGCGAAAAGCCTTGAGTCGACGAGCTTCGGGAATACCACTGAACCCCGACTCCACCACCTTCAGCAAGGTTCCACCGTCCATATCCTCCAGCTCGAATTGAACACGCGTTTCGGGTTCTTGGGAGTAATCGACCTCGGGCTCAATGGCGTAGGGGTGCCACCGAAAGGAGAAGAATCGCTCGGGCTCGACCCGCTCCACCGCCACATCCCAGGTAAGGTGCTCATAACCGGGATAAGTGATCCTTCCTTGGGTACGCTCACCTGCCACAAACCGTTTGCCCTCCAGGGCTACGCCAAACCACTGCCCGAAAGTTTCGGCATTGGCCAGGGCCCGCCAAACCTGGGAGCGCGGCGCCTTGAGCAGGATCTTTCTTTCGATGCGATCGGATAGATGCATGGGTCACCTCCTGTGTTCAACAGTAGGCCTGTAAGACCACGAGGCCAACCGGAAAGTTGTATCTGTCTGCGGTTTGACAGTGCGACGGCGTTAAAACGCCTGGGGCGAGGTAAACTCCCCCGGCATTTTTTACCTTCAAGGAGAGATTGATCATGTCCTCACGCTTGCTGCTGGCCCTGGCACCGCTGATTCTTGCCAGCGTTGCCCAAGCCGATGATTGCACCAACGCCATCACCCAAGGTGAAATGAATCAATGTGCGGCCCAGGAAAAGAAGGCCGCCGATGACGAACTGAATCGCCTGTACAAGCAAATCACAGCACGCCTGAAGGACAACCCAGAGGCCAAGCAACTGCTGATCAAGGCACAACGGGCCTGGATCGGCTTCCGTGATGCTGAATGCAATTTCTCAGCGTCCGGGGTCGAGGGTGGCAGTGTTTATCCACTCATTTACGGCAATTGCGTCACCGCCTTGACCAAAGCACGCGTCGAGACCTTCAAGACCTACCTCAAATGCAAGGAAGGTGATCTGAGCTGCCCCGTGCCTGAGGCATGACTGACCTGATGCAAAAAGGATGAGCTTTCAGCGCATCCTTTTTCTGCACAGGTGATTCAGACCAGAAAAACAAAACCCCTACCTGCATCAGCAGATAGGGGTTTCGGAATTTAATCTTGACGATGACCTACTCTCACATGGGGAAACCCCACACTACCATCGGCGATGCATCGTTTCACTTCTGAGTTCGGGATGGGATCAGGTGGTTCCAACGCTCTATGGTCGTCAAGAAATTCGGTAGCCAGCGCGTGCCTTGCGGTCACGTTCCAGCGAATGGGTATGCGATAGTTTGTGTGTTGCCTGCAAGCACGTTCGAACTTTCGGTTCGTTTCGTCTTCACAACACCGCAATCTGGCCTCTGTCGAGTCGACAGATTGCTTGGGTGTTATATGGTCAAGCCTCACGGGCAATTAGTACAGGTTAGCTCAACGCCTCACAGCGCTTACACACCCTGCCTATCAACGTCGTAGTCTTCGACGGCCCTTCAGGGAGCTCAAGGCTCCAGTGAGATCTCATCTTGAGGCAAGTTTCCCGCTTAGATGCTTTCAGCGGTTATCTTTTCCGAACATAGCTACCCGGCAATGCCACTGGCGTGACAACCGGAACACCAGAGGTTCGTCCACTCCGGTCCTCTCGTACTAGGAGCAGCCCCTCTCAAATCTCAAACGTCCACGGCAGATAGGGACCGAACTGTCTCACGACGTTCTAAACCCAGCTCGCGTACCACTTTAAATGGCGAACAGCCATACCCTTGGGACCGGCTTCAGCCCCAGGATGTGATGAGCCGACATCGAGGTGCCAAACACCGCCGTCGATATGAACTCTTGGGCGGTATCAGCCTGTTATCCCCGGAGTACCTTTTATCCGTTGAGCGATGGCCCTTCCATACAGAACCACCGGATCACTAAGACCTACTTTCGTACCTGCTCGACGTGTCTGTCTCGCAGTCAAGCGCGCTTTTGCCTTTATACTCTACGACCGATTTCCGACCGGTCTGAGCGCACCTTCGTACTCCTCCGTTACTCTTTAGGAGGAGACCGCCCCAGTCAAACTACCCACCATACACTGTCCTCGATCCGGATAACGGACCTGAGTTAGAACCTCAAAGTTGCCAGGGTGGTATTTCAAGGATGGCTCCACGCAGACTGGCGTCCACGCTTCAAAGCCTCCCACCTATCCTACACAAGCAAATTCAAAGTCCAGTGCAAAGCTATAGTAAAGGTTCACGGGGTCTTTCCGTCTAGCCGCGGATACACTGCATCTTCACAGCGATTTCAATTTCACTGAGTCTCGGGTGGAGACAGCGCCGCCATCGTTACGCCATTCGTGCAGGTCGGAACTTACCCGACAAGGAATTTCGCTACCTTAGGACCGTTATAGTTACGGCCGCCGTTTACCGGGGCTTCGATCAAGAGCTTCGCGTTAGCTAACCCCATCAATTAACCTTCCGGCACCGGGCAGGCGTCACACCCTATACGTCCACTTTCGTGTTTGCAGAGTGCTGTGTTTTTAATAAACAGTCGCAGCGGCCTGGTATCTTCGACCGGCGTGGGCTTACGCAGCAAGTGCTTCACCCTCACCGGCGCACCTTCTCCCGAAGTTACGGTGCCATTTTGCCTAGTTCCTTCACCCGAGTTCTCTCAAGCGCCTTGGTATTCTCTACCCAACCACCTGTGTCGGTTTGGGGTACGGTTCCTGGTTATCTGAAGCTTAGAAGCTTTTCTTGGAAGCATGGCATCAACCACTTCGTCACCCAGAGGGTAACTCGTCATCAGCTCTCGGCCTTGAAACCCCGGATTTACCTAAGATTTCAGCCTACCACCTTAAACTTGGACAACCAACGCCAAGCTGGCCTAGCCTTCTCCGTCCCTCCATCGCAATAACCAGAAGTACAGGAATATTAACCTGTTTTCCATCGACTACGCTTTTCAGCCTCGCCTTAGGGACCGACTAACCCTGCGTCGATTAACGTTGCGCAGGAAACCTTGGTCTTTCGGCGTGGGTGTTTTTCACACCCATTGTCGTTACTCATGTCAGCATTCGCACTTCTGATACCTCCAGCAAGCTTCTCAACTCACCTTCACAGGCTTACAGAACGCTCCTCTACCGCATCACTTACGTGATACCCGTAGCTTCGGTGTATGGTTTGAGCCCCGTTACATCTTCCGCGCAGGCCGACTCGACTAGTGAGCTATTACGCTTTCTTTAAAGGGTGGCTGCTTCTAAGCCAACCTCCTAGCTGTCTAAGCCTTCCCACATCGTTTCCCACTTAACCATAACTTTGGGACCTTAGCTGACGGTCTGGGTTGTTTCCCTTTTCACGACGGACGTTAGCACCCGCCGTGTGTCTCCCATGCTCGGCACTTGTAGGTATTCGGAGTTTGCATCGGTTTGGTAAGTCGGGATGACCCCCTAGCCGAAACAGTGCTCTACCCCCTACAGTGATACATGAGGCGCTACCTAAATAGCTTTCGAGGAGAACCAGCTATCTCCGAGCTTGATTAGCCTTTCACTCCGATCCACAGGTCATCCGCTAACTTTTCAACGGTAGTCGGTTCGGTCCTCCAGTCAGTGTTACCTAACCTTCAACCTGCCCATGGATAGATCGCCCGGTTTCGGGTCTATTCCCAGCGACTAGACGCCCTATTAAGACTCGCTTTCGCTACGCCTCCCCTATTCGGTTAAGCTCGCCACTGAAAATAAGTCGCTGACCCATTATACAAAAGGTACGCAGTCACCCAACAAAGTGGGCTCCCACTGCTTGTACGCATACGGTTTCAGGATCTATTTCACTCCCCTCTCCGGGGTTCTTTTCGCCTTTCCCTCACGGTACTAGTTCACTATCGGTCAGTCAGTAGTATTTAGCCTTGGAGGATGGTCCCCCCATATTCAGACAAAGTTTCTCGTGCTCCGTCCTACTCGATTTCACTTCTAAGATCCTTTCGCGTACAGGGCTATCACCCACTATGGCCGCACTTTCCAGAGCGTTCCGCTAAAATCAAAGAAGCTTAAGGGCTAGTCCCCGTTCGCTCGCCACTACTAAGGGAATCTCGGTTGATTTCTTTTCCTCAGGGTACTTAGATGTTTCAGTTCCCCTGGTTCGCCTCTTGCACCTATGTATTCAGTGCAAGATAACCATCTTGTGATGGCTGGGTTCCCCCATTCAGACATCTCCGGATCACAGTCTGTTTGCCGACTCCCCGAAGCTTTTCGCAGGCTACCACGTCTTTCATCGCCTCTGACTGCCAAGGCATCCACCGTATGCGCTTCTTCACTTGACCATATAACCCCAAGCAATCTGGTTATACTGTGAAGACGACATTCGCCGAAAATTCGTACGCTTGCTCTACGAGCAACTCACAAATTTTACCTTAGCCTGAACCGTTACCAGTGAAAGTAACGTCCAGTCTATCTTTCTATCACATACCCAAATTTTTAAAGAACGATCTAATCAAAAGACTAGAAATCAACATTCATCACCGTTCGGTGGAATGCTCATTTCTAAGCTTTAAACGTTGGTGCCAATCGGTAATGGTGGAGCCAAGCGGGATCGAACCGCTGACCTCCTGCGTGCAAGGCAGGCGCTCTCCCAGCTGAGCTATGGCCCCGTATCGCTACAGGGTACACCATGAAATTGGTGGGTCTGGGCAGATTCGAACTGCCGACCTCACCCTTATCAGGGGTGCGCTCTAACCAACTGAGCTACAGACCCAATCGTCTTCTTCAATGAATCAAGCAATTCGTGTGGGAGCTCATGCAGCAGCTGCTGTCGTCGATTAAGGAGGTGATCCAGCCGCAGGTTCCCCTACGGCTACCTTGTTACGACTTCACCCCAGTCATGAATCACACCGTGGTAACCGTCCCCCCGAAGGTTAGACTAGCTACTTCTGGTGCAACCCACTCCCATGGTGTGACGGGCGGTGTGTACAAGGCCCGGGAACGTATTCACCGCGACATTCTGATTCGCGATTACTAGCGATTCCGACTTCACGCAGTCGAGTTGCAGACTGCGATCCGGACTACGATCGGTTTTGTGGGATTAGCTCCACCTCGCGGCTTGGCAACCCTCTGTACCGACCATTGTAGCACGTGTGTAGCCCAGGCCGTAAGGGCCATGATGACTTGACGTCATCCCCACCTTCCTCCGGTTTGTCACCGGCAGTCTCCTTAGAGTGCCCACCATTACGTGCTGGTAACTAAGGACAAGGGTTGCGCTCGTTACGGGACTTAACCCAACATCTCACGACACGAGCTGACGACAGCCATGCAGCACCTGTCTCAATGCTCCCGAAGGCACCAATCCATCTCTGGAAAGTTCATTGGATGTCAAGGCCTGGTAAGGTTCTTCGCGTTGCTTCGAATTAAACCACATGCTCCACCGCTTGTGCGGGCCCCCGTCAATTCATTTGAGTTTTAACCTTGCGGCCGTACTCCCCAGGCGGTCAACTTAATGCGTTAGCTGCGCCACTAAGAGCTCAAGGCTCCCAACGGCTAGTTGACATCGTTTACGGCGTGGACTACCAGGGTATCTAATCCTGTTTGCTCCCCACGCTTTCGCACCTCAGTGTCAGTATCAGTCCAGGTGGTCGCCTTCGCCACTGGTGTTCCTTCCTATATCTACGCATTTCACCGCTACACAGGAAATTCCACCACCCTCTACCATACTCTAGCTCGACAGTTTTGAATGCAGTTCCCAGGTTGAGCCCGGGGCTTTCACATCCAACTTAACGAACCACCTACGCGCGCTTTACGCCCAGTAATTCCGATTAACGCTTGCACCCTCTGTATTACCGCGGCTGCTGGCACAGAGTTAGCCGGTGCTTATTCTGTCGGTAACGTCAAAACAATTACGTATTAGGTAACTGCCCTTCCTCCCAACTTAAAGTGCTTTACAATCCGAAGACCTTCTTCACACACGCGGCATGGCTGGATCAGGCTTTCGCCCATTGTCCAATATTCCCCACTGCTGCCTCCCGTAGGAGTCTGGACCGTGTCTCAGTTCCAGTGTGACTGATCATCCTCTCAGACCAGTTACGGATCGTCGCCTTGGTGAGCCATTACCTCACCAACTAGCTAATCCGACCTAGGCTCATCTGATAGCGCAAGGCCCGAAGGTCCCCTGCTTTCTCCCGTAGGACGTATGCGGTATTAGCGTCCGTTTCCGAGCGTTATCCCCCACTACCAGGCAGATTCCTAGGCATTACTCACCCGTCCGCCGCTCTCAAGAGGTGCAAGCACCTCTCTACCGCTCGACTTGCATGTGTTAGGCCTGCCGCCAGCGTTCAATCTGAGCCATGATCAAACTCTTCAGTTCAAACATCTTTGGGTTTTGAGAAAACCCTAAACTTGGCTCAGCAATCGTTGGTTACATCTTTGATTTCTCGCGGAGTAACTTGTGATGCTGATAATCTGTTGACTAGCAGTCTGACTCCACAAGCACCCACACGAATTGCTTGATTCAGTTGTTAAAGAGCGGTGGGTTGAGCCTTTCGTCTCAACCGAGGCGCGCATTCTACAGCGCCCCGTACATCTGTCAAGTGGTTATTTTCAGAAGTTTTCAAAGTTTCCTTTGCAACTTCAACCACTTGCGCTTTCGATCTCTCGTCAGCGGGAGGCGAATTCTACAGCGTTAGCCGCTGCTGTCAACACCTCTTTTCCAGCGTCTTCGATCGCGAAGATCGAAGTGCCGACGGGACTTGACTGCAACCCCTGTCGACCCCTTCCGGACTTCGATGATTTGAAGTCCTGCACACCCGAAAACTTCATAACTTATTGAATCTCAAGAAGTTTTCCGTTTCGACTGCGCCGGAAGTGGGGCGAATTATAGAGACTCAGAATCTGCCGTCAACCTTTAATTTGATTTATCTATCCGCTTGCGACGATTACTGCCTGAAAGCAGTTCTATATATGGACGGGGCAACAACAAGTGCGCAATATATTGCTCAATCCATTATTCCCACACTCTTAACTGGACGACGCGTTTCAATGACTCCCCCACATCGCCCTCTGGCAGCCACCTTATACCCCGTTGCACTCCTGTTGATCGCCATGGCGTCCATCCAGTCCGGCGCCTCCCTCGCCAAAAGCATGTTTCCGGTCATAGGCGCTCAAGGCACCACGACCCTGCGACTGATATTTGCCAGCCTCATCATGCTGTTGCTGCTGCGCCCCTGGCGCGCCAAGCTCACGGCCCAATCCCTACGTACCGTAATCGTCTATGGGATGGCGCTGGGCGGTATGAATTTTCTCTTCTATATGTCGGTTCGCACGACACCGCTGGGCATCGCCGTGGCATTGGAGTTCACCGGCCCCCTGGCGGTGGCTATCTACACCTCGAGACGGGCAATCGACTTCCTCTGGATCGCTTTGGCAGTGGTTGGTCTGTGCCTGTTGATACCGACCGGAGCCACCAGCACGGGCATCGATCTGATAGGAGCAGGCTATGCCCTGGGAGCAGGTGTCTGCTGGGCGCTCTATATCCTGTTCGGTCAAAAGGCCGGAGCAGACAATGGCGTCCAGACCGCCGCGTTGGGCGTGGTGATCGCCGCCTTGTTCGTCGCCCCCTTCGGTATCGTTCATGCGGGGGCCGCGCTGCTGACGCCAAGCCTGATACCCGTCGCCATCGGCGTCGCCATCTTGTCTACAGCCCTGCCCTACACCCTCGAAATGGTCGCCCTGACCCGCCTGCCCGCCCGCACTTTCGGCACCTTGATGAGTATCGAGCCCGCCGTCGCGGCCTTGTCGGGGTTCGTATTCCTCCAGGAGTACCTTTCTTTGCCTCAATGGGCCGCCATTGCGTGCATCATTCTCGCATCGGTGGGTGCAACCTTGACCATGAACAACCCTGTAAAGCCCGCCGTCGCGGCGGATTGAAGCAGGACTTCACGAAGCTCTGGCATTTGCCGCGCTTTTAGGCCATGTTTAGGCGCGTAAGCCAATGTCAGTCATGGATTTTTTCATACAGGACGTCACGAACGCTTCAAACGCAAGCGAACACAGCCGTACGTGGACATCAGATGCACGACGGCATAAGGACGGGAATGAAACGAATTTTGATATTGATCGCCGTGCTCGCAATCGCAGGTTGCGCGGCGACCACGAAAAGTGAAGTCAAGCGTGGCAAGAAAGGTTTGCATATCAACTGCTCCGGCCTGTCCTCGTCCTGGGATCAATGCCTAGCCAGCGCCGCCAACTCATGCGCCCCGAAGAATTACAAAATCATCGCCAAGTCGGGCGATGCGGTCGAAGAACCAGGTGACTATCCTTTCGGCCTCAACCCAGCCGGCTATACCAGCCGCAGCATGATCGTCATCTGCAAATAAGCAACGGTCTTCAGTCAATCCGTTGCTCGGCCATTCGACGGCCGATCTCCTCCTGGCTGGCCTGAAGGACATTACGCTGGATCTCTGGCGCCACCAGCATGCGCGCAACGACCAGCGCTCCCACGCATTGCGACAGGATCGACCAGGCCAGGCTATCGCTTCCCAGTATCTGCGCCCAACCCTCATGCAAACGGCAGATCCAAGTCTGAGCCGTCTCCCGCACCTGTAGATCCGAACGAGCGATTTCAGCGCCAAGCACCGGCAGTGCGCAACCCGCTTCAGGTTGTTCGACATGACTCATGCTCAGGTACTGCTTGAGACAACGCTCCAACCTGGCCGCGTCCAGAACATGATCACCACTCAAACGATCCAGGCTGTGGGTCAATTCCCGCTCTACGATGGCCTTGAAAAGCTCATCCTTGGAAGAAAAGTGGCTATAGAACGCTCCTCCACTCAGCCCGATCGCCTTCATCAGCCCATCGACGCCCACCGTCGAAAAACCTGATTTCTTGGCGGATACGGCACTGCTGGCAAGCAGCTTTTCCCGGGTTTCCATTTTGTGATTGGCTGAATAACGCATGAATCCTGCCTCTGATCGTTCACCTTGACCTATACCCGACCTTAGCATAACGTCCGTTCAGCTAACGATCGTTTACCAATGAGGCTGATCATGGATAACAAGAAGGTCGTACTGGTTGTTGGCGCGGGAGATGCCACGGGTGGCGCAATTGCCAAACGTTTCGCGCGGGAAGGGTTCATCGCCTGCGTCACGCGCCGCAGCGCCGATAAACTCGCACCATTGATCGAGGCGATACACAGCCAGGGCGGCGAAGCCCACGGCTTTGCCTGTGACGCACGAAAGGAAGACGATGTGATCGCGCTTATCGAACAAATCGAAAGCCAGATCGGCCCCATCGACGCGTTCGTGTTCAACATCGGTGCCAACGTGCCCTGCAGCATTCTCGAAGAAACCGCCCGTAAATATTTCAAGATTTGGGAAATGGCCTGTTTCTCCGGTTTCCTGAACGCCCGGGAAGTGGCCAAACGCATGGTCAAGCGCCAGCGTGGAACCATTCTTTTTACCGGAGCCACAGCAGGCCTACGGGGCGCCTCGGGGTTCGCCGCGTTCGCGGGTGCCAAACACGGCATTCGAGCGCTGGCCCAGAGCATGGCTCGAGAGTTGGGCCCCCTGAATATCCATGTGGCCCATGTAGTGGTGGACGGCGCCATCGACACCGACTTCATTCGCGACAATTTCCCGGAAAAGTACGCGACCAAGGATGAGGACGGCATCCTCGATCCTGAACATATCGCCGAGAACTATTGGTACCTGCATACCCAACCTCGTGACGCCTGGACCTTCGAGCTGGACCTGCGCCCCTGGAGCGAACGCTGGTAAGTCCCTCCCCATAACAACAAGAGAGCTGTGACCATGAGCAAATCGGTAGAGTTTTTCTTCGATCTTGGCAGCCCCGCGACTTATCTGGCGTTTACCCAACTCCCCTTGCTCTGCGCACATACCGGCAGTGAGCTGATCTATCGCCCCATGCTGCTGGGCGGTGTCTTCAAGGCGACAGGCAATGCATCGCCCGTGACCGTTCCAGCCAAGGGCGCGCATATGGCCAAGGACCTGGAGCGCTTCGCCAAGCGTTATGGCGTGCCCTTCAAGCTCAATCCTTACTTCCCGATCAACACCCTGTCATTGATGCGCGCCGTGACTGGCATGCAAATGCGCCAGCCGGAACGTTTCATGGCATTCCTCGATTGTCTGTTCCAGGCCCTATGGGTCGATGCTCGAGATCTCAACCAACCGGAAACCGTGGCGACGGTGCTGGATGAAGGCGGCTTCGACCCTGGCCAGGTGCTGGCGCTGACAGCAGACGAACAAATCAAGCAAGCACTCAAGGCCACCACCGAAGAAGCCATTGCCAGGGGCGTATTCGGTGCCCCCAGCATGTTCGTTGGCGCAGAGTTGTTCTTTGGCCAGGATCGGCTGGACTTCGTCCGGGAAGCCCTCGGTTGATCTGTGGATCAGATTGCCATCGTTCGCGTGTTCAACCATTGCAGGGCGTCGCCCTCCAGCAACGGGCTCAGGCGCCGCTGCACCTCGGCGTGGTAGGCGTTGAACCAGGCCTTTTCATCCTGGGTCAGCAACGATGGCTCCAGGCAACGCGTGTCGATCGGGCACAAGGTCAGGGTTTCGAACTCGAGGAATTCGCCGAACTCGCTGCTGCCCGCCTCAAGGTTCATGGCCAGGTTCTCGATGCGCACGCCCCAGCGTCCCGGACGATACGTTCCCGGTTCGATGGATGTGATCATGCCAGGCTGCATGGCCGTCTGTGGTGTGGGAGCCGCCTGGTAGGCAATGACCTGCGGACCTTCGTGGACGTTGAGGAAATATCCGACGCCGTGACCGGTACCGTGCCCGTAGTCCACCTGCTCGGCCCAGATCGGCGCCCGCGCGATGGCGTCCAGCAGAGGCGACAGGATGCCCCGCGGAAACCGAGCCCTGGACAAGGCAATGACGCCCTTGAGCACGCGCGTGCAGTCACGCTTCTGTTCAGCGCTGGGCGTCCCGACCGGCACCATGCGGGTGATATCGGTGGTGCCGCCAAGGTACTGGCCGCCTGAGTCGATCAACAGCAAGCCATCGCCTTCGATGACCGCATGGGATTCTTCCGTGGCGCGGTAGTGAGGCATCGCACCGTTGGCGTTGAACGCGGCAATGGTATTGAAGCTCAGGGAAACGAAATCCGGACGCCGCCTGCGCGCCGCCGTCAGGTGTTCGTCGATGGTCAGCTCGGTGATGCGTTCTCGGCCCCAGGCACCTTCCAGCCAGGCGAAGAACTCACAGAGCGCCGCGCCATCCTGCTCCATGGCCCGACGGATGTGCTCGGCATCGGCCAGGCTTTTGCGAGATTTGGCCAGCGTGGTGGGGTTGAGCCCTTCCACCAGTTTCACGTCGCTGGGCAGATTGTCCAGCAAGCCGACCGTGACTCGGGCCGGATCGACCAACAGGCTCGCACCGCCCGGCACTTCCCGGAGCGCGCTGGCCGCTTCGCTGTAATCGCGCAGGGATACGCCATCCTGCTCCAGAGTCGCGCGCAACGCACCGTCGATTTTGTCCAGGGCGACGAACAAGGTCGCCTGCTGTTGGCTGATCAAGGCAAACGAAACGAACACAGGATTGAACGACACATCCGCGCCACGCAGGTTGAACAGCCAGGCGATATCGTCCAGGGTGGCGATGAAATGCCAGTCGGCGCCACGCTCCTTGAGGGTTGCACGCAGCTTGGCGAGCTTCTCGACGCGACTGACGGTCGCGTGAGGGGGCAAATGCGGGTAGACCGGCTGGTTGGGCAGGTCCGGACGGTCGCTCCAGGCCTCGTCGAGCAGATCGATATCGGTGCGCAGCCGCGCGCCTCGCTCCTGAAGCTTACCGCTCAGGGTCCGCGCCGACGCCACGGCCATCACCGCCCCATCGACCGCGACCACCGCGCCTTCTGGGGTTTGTTCGGCAAGCCAGTCCAACGGACCGGGTTGGCCCGGAATGAGCTTGACCAGTTCGATCCCACTCCCCTCCAGCTCATGGGTAGCCTGCTCCCAATAACGACTGTCGGCCCAGACCCCGGCGAAATCCCCCGTCACGATCAAGGTACCGACCGAGCCATGGAACCCCGACAGCCATTGCCGACCTTGCCAGTAACCTGGCAGGTACTCCGAAAGATGCGGATCGGCCGACGGCACCAGCAGCGAATGGATGCCTTCACGGCTCATCAGCTCACGGATTCGGGCCAGGCGTTGGGGAACCAGTCCGTGGGTCAAAGGCTCGGTACTCATCGTTTCTCCTGTTCATCATTATTGTTCGCGCCGGACATCCGGCTTATGAAGTGGTGGCCCAGAATGCTGGCGCAGCGGCGCAGGCCGCCTTGATCAACCGTACCGCCTCGTCGATATCCTGTTCACGGGTGAAGCGTCCCAGACTCAAGCGGATGGTGCGCCCCGCCGCACGCGCATCGAGCCCCAAGGCCAGCAGCACGTGGGATGGCGTATTGTTCGCCGAATTGCAGGCAGACGTGGCGGAAAAAGCAAGCGAAGCCCCCAATGCAGTCGGGTCGAATTCCCCGTCATTGAAAGTCAGGCTCAGCGTATGCGCAATTCGCTGGGTCGCACTGCCATTGACTCGCACACCCGGCAGGGCCAGCAGCGGTTCGAGCAAACGATTGCGCAATCGAGCGATTTTGTCGAGTTCATCGTCGAACGCCTGATTCGCCAGTTCGAAGGCCGCGCCCATGGCTGCGATCTGATGGGTTGCGAGCGTGCCGGAACGGAAACCTCCCTCATGCCCGCCGCCATGGATCTGGGCTGACAGACGCGGCCGTGCGCGCTCACCGACATAAAGCGCGCCGATACCTTTGGGGCCATAGATCTTGTGGGCGGAAAACGACATCAGGTCCACCGGCCACCGGGCCAGGTCGATCCTGACCTTGCCGGCCCCCTGGGCAGCATCCACATGAAACAGTGCGCCATGGCCACGCACGATCTCGCCGATGGCCGCGACGTCGTTCAGGGTACCCAACTCATTGTTCACCAGCATCAGCGACACCAGGAAAGTGTCTTCGCGCAACGCCTCGCGCACCGCTTGCGGGTCGATCAGGCCATCGGCGTCCGGCGCCAGCCGGGTCACCGCAACGCCGCCCTCTTCCAGTTGCCGGACTGTGTCGAGAACCGCCTTGTGCTCGATCAGGCTGGTGATGACATGCCCCGTGGACGCCCCGCGCGCCTGGGTCACGCCCTTGAGGGCCAGATTGTTGGATTCGGTGGCGCCGGAAGTCCAGACGATCTGCTCCGACTGCGCTCCCACCAACTGCGCCACCTGCCGGCGCGCATGCTCCACCGAGCGGCGGGCCTGCTGGCCGAAAGCGTGGGAGCTGGAGGCCGGATTGCCGAAATTGCCGTCGAAGCCCAGGCATTCAACCATCACCTGGATGACCCGCTCATCCACCGGCGTAGTGGCGGCATAATCGAAATACAAAGGACGTTTATTCATGGAAAACTCGCAGAGCCTGTTCCGGGACCGGGCGCCCTCGTTGGGTTCGAGACTGGCGTTACCCGATCAAGACCTTAAAGAAGTGAGACTTCGTTTAAAAGTGCGTAGGAACGCTCCTGAACAGCGAGCTTAGCAGGCATCCGGTCGAAGCTCAGCCCTCAACCGATGCTTTCGAGCAACAACGGGTACAGCGAGGCAACCAGCAACAGGGCCATGCCCCAGTTGAACAACCGCAACCAGCGGCGATCACGCAGCAGATTGCGCAAGAGACTGCCGCACACCACCCACAGGCTCACGCTGGGCAAGTTGATCAGAGCAAACACCGCGGCAATCACCACCACATTGAAGAAATAACCCTGAAGCGGCGTGTATGTACTGATAGCGCCGATAGCCATGATCCAGGCCTTGGGGTTGACCCATTGGAAGGCCGCCGCGCCCCAATAGCTGATAGGTGTCTGCTCCCCCGTCCGGCTGTCCGAGACCGGACCGGAGTGGGCGATTTTCCAGGCCAGGTACAGCAGGTAGGCTGCGCCGGCGTAGCGCAGCACGGTATAGAGCAACGGATAAGTCTGGAACACCGCCCCCAGGCCAAGGCCCACCGCCAGCACCAAGGAAAAGAACCCGCAGGTGATGCCCAGCATGTGAGGAATGGTGCGGTTGAATCCGAAATTGACACCCGAAGCCAGCAACATTGTGTTGTTGGGGCCAGGCGTGATCGAGGTCACGAGGGCAAACAGGGCAAAGCCCAGCAGCAGATCAAGCGAAAGGGTCATGGCAGGAATCCATCGGGTGGTCGGGTAATGACCCTACCCGACGTTTCGACCCAAACCCATGGACAGTTGAGTGAAACTTCAAGCAGTACAGTCGCTCAGCTTGGCCTGCCTGGCAGCTTCTGTACGGTCTGCTCAGCGCTCATCTCGCCACGGTCATCGAAGCTCGAATTCTTCTGCGATGGACCGAGCAACTCGGCTTTTTTCGCATGATATTCATCGAACGACAGTCCCCGGCGATTCAAGGCTTCAAGCGCCAGTTCACGGGTTTCTTCGGCGGTGTAGGGACGCAATTCAGGCGAGGAACTGGCGCAACCGCTCAATACGGCGATGGCCGACAACAGCAAGACAGCAAGGATACGATTCATGGCGAGTGTCCAGTGTTCCGAGGTGATGGAACAAAGGCTACCCGCCAGCCTCGCGGGGCAGAAATCAACCCTCTCGATAGTGGGTATCGCCGCTTCGGATCCCGTCGCTGCGCTCAGACGACCAATTGGCAATGCAGCGCATTGTCCGGGCTGCGCTCGATGCTGCGCACCACCTGGAACGAGCCGAACGTCACCGCCCTGACCCGGTGTGCCGGAATCAATTGCCAGAAATCCTCGTCACCGCTTTCAAAGCATCGAAACGCGTCTTGGCCCGCCTCGCGGGTTCGCCACTGCAAGTAGCCGAGTACACGCCTGCCATCCTCGCTGGCCTGGATACTGGCGCTTAGAAACCCCTGCTGATCCCGAGCCAGGCGTTCGATCCGTTCCGACAGCGCCAGGATCAATGTCGGCTGCCATTGCGGTTCGATGTCGAATTCGATCAGTTGAGTAAAGCTGCGATTGTTCCCAGGCACGTGCATGACGGTTCCTCGATACAGGTGGGGCGAATCTTGCGATCCGAAGGCGTGCAGGGTAAAACCTCCAGTTAACTCAAGGTCAAGCGGTGAATGATCATGACGCAGATCGATGTCCACAAAGCGCTCACCGTAGGCCAGGTGGCCGCCCGCAGCGGCGTCGCGGTCACTGCCTTGCATTTCTATGAAGCAAAGGGGCTGATCAGGAGTACCCGCAACCAGGGCAACCAACGACGCTATCCCAGGGGCGTGTTACGGCGCGTGGCGCTGATCAAGGCGGCCCAGGGCCTGGGTATCCCCCTGGCGGAAATCGGCCGGGCCCTGGAAACCCTGCCCGCCGACCAAGCCCCGACGGCTGCCGACTGGAAGCGCCTGTCGCAACAATGGAGTCGCGACCTGGACGAACGCATCAATCAATTGGTGGCACTGCGTGACCGGCTCGAAGGCTGTATCGGCTGCGGGTGCCTGTCGATGCAAGCGTGTCCGCTGCGCAACCAGGGGGACGTATTGGGCAAGCGTGGACCGGGCCCTCATCTGCTGGATCAGACCTGAAACGTTCGTCGGCGCAAGAGTCGGCTCCAGGTCGCTGCCCTATAGTGGTGAAGCGCAAATCGACGAAGGTCTCTTCGTCGTACGGGAACAAGGAGAAATGTCATGGGCGTCAAAGCCATTCCAGAAGGCTTCCACAGCGTCACGCCTTACCTGGGCATCAAAGAAGCTGCGCAAGCCATCGATTTCTATAAAAAAGCCTTCAATGCCACTGAAGTCATGCGCCTGGCCATGCCCGACGGGAGCATCGGTCATGCCGTACTGCGGATCGGCGGAAGCCCCATCATGCTCGGCACGCCATGCGATCAGGGCCCGCTGAGCAATCCCGATCAATCGCCATCGGTGGGCCTGCACCTATACGTCGAGGACGTCGACAGCCTGTTTGCCCAGGCGATCGCCGCCGGTGGAACCGTGATTTGCGAAGTCAGGGATCAGTTCTATGGCGACCGCAGCGGTTCCCTGAAGGATCCCTATGGGCACGTGTGGTTTCTGGCAACCCATAAAGAGGATTTGACCCAGGAGCAGATCGAACAGCGGGCCAGGGAGATGTTCCAGCAAAACTGATTTCCCTGCTCATCCCTGCAATCACCCAGGCCTGTTCGCGAGCACTGCGGTCCGACGGTACAGAGGCTGCCAACCGACACGTCACTCTCGCGCACAGGCTCATCTGCAAAGGCCGGGCGCGTTCGGTAAACGCGAAACATTTTCTTTCATCTTTATCTTCGGGATTTCCTCTGCTCGTTCGTCTTAATTAGATGCAACAGGCCGCGTCGGCAAAAGCCACGGCCTGTTTTTCATGGTTCACGGTGTTGCGAAGCCCGCGATACGGAACCTTTCATCGGATCAAGACGTTCAGCCATGTCAAAGAAGTCCCGCTCCAAACTCTGGTTCCTGGTGCATAGCTGGTTGGCGCTGCCCATCTGGTTTTTTGTACTCATCGTCTGCGTCACCGGCACACTGGCGGTGGTCAGCCAGGAAATCGTCTGGCTGGTCAACCCGGACATGCGCGCCAGCAAACCCTCAGACGATGCCCAACGGCTCAGCTACGACCAGGTCGTCGCCGCCATCAAGCGCGCCCAGCCGCAGACCCAGGTGCTAAGCATCGCCCGTCCGGACGAGTCGCATTTCGCCCTGGAGGCCAAGGTGACCTACCCCGACGGCCGTCCCGACACCGTCTACGTCAACCCGTACACCGGGATCGTCCAGGGCTCGGCGCCGGTGTTCAACTTCAGGGCCTTCACCCGCGCCCTGCATGGATGGTGGTTGGTGCCGTTCACCAACGGCTACAGCTGGGGCTGGTATCTGGTCTCGTTCCTGGGGCTGCCGCTGCTGGCCTCCCTGGTGACCGGGCTGGTGGTCTACAAGCGGTTCTGGAAAGGATTCTTCCATCCGACCCTGCGCCTGCGCCACGGTGCACGGATTTTCTGGGGAGATTTCCACCGCCTCAGCGGCATCTGGTCGATCTGGTTCATCGCAGTCATCTCCATTACCGGCACCTGGTTCCTGATCCAGGCCGTGCTGGGCGATAACCACATTTCCATTTCCAGCGCCCCGGTAATACCGGCCGTCTCCCGTGAAAGCGTGCCCTTGTCGACCGACGGCCTGCCACCGCCGCAACTGAGCCTGGACCGGGCCGTCGAGATCGCCCGGCAACAGATTCCTGGCCTGGAAGCGAGCTTCATCAGCATGCCCGGCAATGCCTACAGCCACCTGGAGATCGGTGGGCGCGGCTGGTACCCGCTGATGTTCCAGACCGCCACGATCCATCCCTATACAGGCGAGGTGGCGGCCTCGCGGTTGCTGTCGGATCGCACGGCGCTGGAGTTCGTCACCGAGTCGATGCGCCCGTTGCACACCGGGGACTTCGGCGGGCTCTGGATCAAACTCATCTGGTTTTTCTTCGGCCTGGTCCTGAGCATGATGGTCCTCAGCGGACTGCTGATCTGGACCAAACGCACCGCCCTGGCCACCGCCAATGCCTTCAAGCGCAGTCATAAAGCCCCGCGCGCGCCTCAGGCCGTCCGCCCGCTGCAACCGTCCATCAATCGTGAATCACCGGAGGGCAACCTGTGAGCCAGACCACCGTGGCACCACCCTCTCCCTCTCGCCTGGCCCTGTTCTGGCAGAAATGGCGCTTCCATCTCAACGTGCTGTTGCTGCTGATTCCCCTGGGCTTCATGCCCAAGTACTTTTCCGAAGCGGCCCTGTTCCGGGGCGATGCCGGCCTCGGCGAACGGGAGGTCGGCGAAATCCAGGTCGGTCCCTGGAGCGTGCGACTGGCCGAATTTCGCGATGAAGCCCCGCGTGCCGACGGCCCGGCCGGGCATATGAAGCAATTCAACGCCGCGCTTTGCCAAAGCTGCATCAGCCAGGTCAAGGCCACCTACCTGCGCATCGGCAAGCCTCGCAGCCTGCGAGCCGCCGGAGTGATTTTCTTCGGTTCGCCCTATCGCATGGGCGCCTGGTTGCCGGTGCCGAAGAAAACCCAGCCCGACGCCGAACTGTGGCTCACCCTCGAAGGCTGGGACGGTTCGATGCACCAGGCCTCCATTCCCCTGAGCCAGGCTTCTCCGGCCACCATTGCCTGGCTGAAGACCCACGGAACCCAACCATGACCCACAACACCTCTCTGCGCAGCCTGGCGCTGCTCCTGTGCGTCGGTTTCAGCGCCGGCGTCCAGGCCCACAACCCCATGTGCGAATGCAAGGCCATCGATGCCGAGCAGATCCAGTGCACCGGCGGCTTTTCCGACGGCAGTGGCGCTCCCGGCGTGACGCTGGACGTGATCGGCTACGACGAAACCATCCTGGTGCCGGGCAAGCTCGGCGCCGATTCGAAACTGACCTTCAAGAAACCGGACACCGAATTCTACGTACTCTTCGACGCAGGCCCTGGCCACGTGGTGGAAATCGACCAAGCCGACATCGAGGTCCCATGAGCAACGCCACCACTCAGGTCATCCGCCCCGCAGGCGCGGGCCATGAAACACTCTACGTATTGCTGCTGTGCCTGTTCATTGTCCTTGTGGCCGGTTCGGTCGTGGCCTTGCATGGAGAAACCCAGGATGTCAGCCACCTCGCCGCTCACCAGATCGACGCCCGCCGCGACCTCAGCGCCGCCGAACAAGGCATCTATGCCGACCTGCGGGTGACGCTGGATGAGATCCGCCTGCTGCGCGAGGAGCAACAGGCGCTGCCCAGTCCGCAGGTCCTGGCCGATGAAGGCTTTGCCCCTTTCGCCAAGGACGCGAGTTCCGTCAGCCGGGGCGGCCACGCTTGGCAACGGTTGGAGGACCACGCCTACTTCGGTGCAAGTGCCAATGCCTCCATTGCCGGTTCGTTTCTGATGCGCATCAGCGAAACGTCCGACGCAGCCCCTGATATCTGGCTCAACCGGGGTACCCCGCTCGCGCCCCCCGGCGCGCTGGACGACAGCACCCTGTCCGCCGCGGGCTGGCAACAGATCGTCGCGCAGTTCGATGCCGGCGTAACGCGCCAGCACCGGCACTGACCCCACGTCTCACTGCAGAGAAGACCGCTCGCCCATGTCTATTGCATCTCAACGCCAGCCCTTGCTACGCCTGCTGCTGATCGGCCTGCTGGCCTGCCTGTTCACCGCCCCGGCCAACGCCGAAACCGCCAAGCGCCTGCGCATCGGCATTACCCTGCACCCTTACTACAGTTACGTCGCCAACATCGTCGGCGACAAGGCTGAAGTAGTGCCGCTGATCCCCGCCGGTTTCAATCCCCATGCCTATGAACCACGCGCCGAGGACATCAAGCGCATCAGTGGTCTGGATGTGGTCGTGCTCAATGGCGTCGGCCATGACGATTTCGCCGACCGGATGATCGCCGCCAGCGAAACCCCGGACGTGAAAGTGATCGAGGCCAACGAGAACGTTCCCCTGCTGGCCGCCACCGGTACTGCCGCCCGGGGAGCCGGCAAGGTGGTGAACCCGCACACCTTCCTGTCCATCAGTGCCTCCATTGCCCAGGTCAACAACATTGCCCGGGAACTGGGCAAGCTCGACCCGGACAACGCCCAGGCCTACACCCAGAACGCCCGTGCCTATGGCAAGCGCCTGCGGCAGATGCGCGCCGCCGCCCTGGCGAAGCTGACCCAGGCACCCAACGCCGAACTGCGGGTCGCCACGGTACATGCCGCCTACGATTACCTGCTGCGTGAATTCGGCCTGGAAGTGACCGCCGTGGTGGAGCCGGCACATGGCATCGAGCCGAGCCCCAGCCAGTTGAAGAAAACCATCGATCAACTCCGGGAGCTGGACGTGAAGGTGATCTTCTCGGAGATGGATTTCCCGTCCACCTATGTCGACACCATCCAACGTGAATCCGGAGTGAAGCTGTATCCGCTTTCGCACATTTCCTACGGTGAATACAGCGCCGAGAAATATGAAAAGGAGATGGCCGGCAACCTCGACACCGTGGTCCGGGCAATCCAGGAGTCCGGCGCATGACCGTCCAGGAAACCCTCACCCTGCAACGCGTCGGACCCCTGGTCGAATTCGCCGACGTCAGCCTGAACCTGGGCCGCACGCTCATTCTCGACGGCGTGGCTTTCCAGGTGCAGGCCGGCAGCGTCCACGCCCTGGTCGGCCCCAACGGCGGCGGCAAGAGCTCATTGATCAAGACCCTGCTCGGGCAGATGCCCCACCAGGGACAGCTGAGCCTGCAATGGCCAGGCGAACCCGGCCTCATCGGCTATGTGCCCCAGGCGCTGGAGTTCGATCGGGGCCTGCCCATGACCGTGGATGACTTCATGGCGGCGATGTGTCAGCGCAAGCCCGCCTTTCTCGGCTTGAGCAAGCATTACACCGACGCCATCGGCCAGGCCCTGGAGCGGGTCGGCATGCAAGACAAGCGCAAGCGCCGCATGGGCGCGCTGTCCGGCGGCGAGCGCCAGCGGGTGTTGCTGGCCCAAGGGTTGATTCCTTCGCCGCAATTGCTGGTGCTGGACGAGCCGATGTCGGCCCTGGACGAGGCTGGCATCCAGGTTTTCGAGCGGTTGCTGCAGGACTGGCGCCAGGCAGGTATCACCGTGCTGTGGATCGAACATGACCTGGAAGCCGTCGGGCGTCTGGCCGACCGTGTCACCGGATTGAATCGCCGGGTACTGTTCGACGGCCCGCCGCGCCAGGCCTTGACGCCGGAACGGTTGCTGTCACTGTTTTCCACGCATCCGCGCACCCCTCATCCACACAGCAACGGGAGTGCCGCCTGATGAGTTATGAAGCCTTTCGTCTGACGGTGCAGGCCTGGGCCTCGTCCGGTTACCTGCCCGAGGCGCTGGCCTACGGTTTCGTGGTCAATGCGTTGTTGGCCGGGCTGTTGATCGGCCCGGTACTGGGCGGCCTCGGCACGCTGGTGGTGGTCAAGCGTTTCGCGTTCTTCTCCGAGGCCGTGGGCCACGCCGCACTGACCGGCGTGGCAATCGGCATTCTGCTGGGCGAACCCTATACCGGCCCCTACGGCAGCCTGTTCGGCTACTGCCTGCTGTTCGGCATCCTTCTCAATTACCTGCGCAACCGCACCGGCCTGGCCCCCGACACGCTGATCGGCGTCTTCCTGTCGGTTTCCCTGGCCCTGGGCGCCAGCCTGCTGTTGATCCTGGCCGGCAAGATCAACGTGCATATCCTGGAGAACGTGCTGTTCGGTTCGGTGCTGACGGTCAACGGCAATGACCTGCTGGTGCTGGCGGTGGTCGGCTCGCTGGTGATGGCGCTGGCCTTGCCGCTGTACAACCGCATCATGCTCGCCAGCTTCAACCCGCAGTTGGCGGCGGTGCGCGGTGTGGCGGTCAAGACCCTGGATTACCTGTTCGTGGTCCTGGTGACCTTGATCACCGTAGCGGCAGTGAAGGTCATCGGGGCCATTCTGGTGGGCGCGTTGCTGGTGATTCCCGCCGCGGCGGCACGCTTGCTCAGCCAATCGTTGAAAGGCTTCTTCTGGTGTTCGGTACTGATCGCGACCCTCAGTACCTTGTGCGGGATTCTTGCGCCAATTGTCTTCGACCTGCCGATCCCATCCGGTGCCGCGATCATCCTGGTGGCCGGCATCGCCTTCGCCCTGAGCGCCATCGCCCGTGGCGTCGTCCCCAGCCTCAAAGGGAATCTTGGATAAATGGTTTTTTCATTGCGACAACTGACCCTGGCCTTCGCGTTGTGCGGCGTGGCCGCCACCTCGTCATTCGCCAGCGAAAAGGTTCGTCTGCTGGCATCTCTGCCAGTTACCTATGGATTGAGCGAGGCCTTGCTCAAGGGCACCGATGTCAGCCTGGAGCGAGCCGCCCCCGCCAACCTGCCCGGCACCCGCCAGAGTGCCTACTTCAGTGGCCGGGGCGCAGCGGCGCTGAGCAAGCTGGCCAGTGACGCCGACGCGGTGATCGGCCTGCGCTCGCTATGGCCGGACGATCCGCTGTATCCCATGGCCCGACGCAGCAATATCCGCGTCGTCGAAATCGACGCCGCGCGCCCGGTGGATGGCGCCCTGCCCGGTATCGCCGTGCAACCGGGAATGGCCGACGGCCTGGCGAGCCAGCCGTGGATGGCCAGTCATAACCTGGGCCGCATGGCCGATGTGATCGCCGCCGATCTGGTGCGACTGGCCCCGACGGCCAAACCGAGGATCGATACCAACCTGGCGGCCCTCAAGCAGCGTCTGCTCAAGCTCAGCGCCGACAGCGAAAAACAGCTCGCCAATGCCGACAACCCGAGCGTGGTCAGCCTGAGCGAGCATTTCGGCTACCTGATCAGCGGGCTCAACCTGGACGCCATCAGCACCGATACCCGGCCCGATGCCGAATGGACCGCCGAAACCCTCAAGCAATTGAGTGCGACGTTGAAGGACAACGACGTGGCGCTGGTGCTCCATCATCGCCAGCCTTCGGATGCGCTGAAGGCAGCCATTGCCGAGGGCGGCAGCCGATTGCTGGTGCTCAGCACCGATGCCGCCGATCCGGTAGCGGAGCTGGAGAGTAATGTGGGGCTGGTCGTCGCCGCGCTGACGGAAGGCTGACGGCCATCCCTTGTGGGAGCGAGCTTGCTCGCGAAGAGGCCGGCACATTCAAGATTGGTGTCGGCTGATACAGCGCTATCGCGAGCAAGCTCGCTCCCACAGCTTTTTCGACTCAGTTCAGAACATCCCCCGGCACCCGCACGAACCCTTCCATCAACACCCGCGCGCTGCGGCTCATGATGGCTTTTTTTACGGTCCATTCGCCGTTCACCAAGCTGGCCTCGGCGCCAACGCGCAAAGTGCCGGAGGGATGGCCGAAGCGCACGGCGTTGCGTTCGATGCCGCCGGCGGCCAGGTTCACCAGGGTGCCGGAAATAGCCGCCGCAGTGCCGATGGCCACGGCGGCAGTGCCCATCATGGCGTGATGCAACTTGCCCATGGACAACGCCCGCACCAGCAAGTCGACATCCCCTGCCGCCACGGCTTTTCCGCTGGAGGACAGGTAATCCGTTGGCGGCGCGACAAACGCTACTTTCGGCGTGTGCTGACGCTGGGCGGCTTCGTCCAGGTGCTTGATCAGGCCCATGCGCAAGGCACCGTGGGCACGAATGGTTTCGAACATGGCCAGGGCCTTGGGATCGCCATTGATGGCGCCTTGCAGTTCGGTACCGGTGTAACCGACGTCTCGGGCGTTGATGAAGATCGTCGGGATGCCGGCGTTGATCAGGGTTGCCTTGAGCGTACCGACACCAGGCACTTGCAGGTCGTCCACCAGGTTGCCGGTGGGAAACATCGATCCTCCTCCCCCCTCTTCCTCGGCCGCCGGCTCCATGAATTCCAATTGCACCTCGGCTGCCGGAAAGGTCACGCCGTCGAGTTCGAAATCGCCGGTTTCCTGCACCGCGCCATCGGTGATCGGCACATGGGCAATGATGGTCTTGCCGATATTGGCCTGCCAGATCCGCACCACCGCCACGCCGTTCTCCGGCAGGCGAGCGGCATCCACCAGGCCGCTGCCGATGGCGAATGACCCCACCGCCGCCGACAGGTTGCCGCAGTTGCCGCTCCAGTCCACGAACGGCTTGTCGATGGACACCTGGCCGAACAGGTAATCGACGTCATGGTCGGCCCGGGTGCTCTTGGACAGGATCACGGTCTTGCTGGTGCTGGAGGTCGCACCGCCCATGCCATCAATCTGCTTTTCGTACGGATCGGGACTGCCGATCACCCGCAGCAGCAAGGCGTCCCGGGCGGCACCCGGGACACGGGCGGCTTCGGGCAGGTCCTGCAGGCTGAAGAACACGCCTTTGCTGGTGCCGCCACGCATATAGGTAGCGGGAATTCTAATTTGGGGGGCGTGAGCCATGATGCGCCTACTCCTGAATGTTGAAGCCCGCGGGCAAGGGGTCTCGAATCCCACACCCGCGCAGCAGACTCAAACGGCAACCGCCGACTCGAGGAAGTCCTGGGCGAAACGCTGCAGCACGCCACCGGCTTCGTAGATCGACACCTCTTCGGCGGTATCGAGGCGGCAGGTCACCGGCACTTCGAGGCGCTCACCGTTCTTGCGGGTGATCACCAGGGTCAAGGTCGCCCGAGGCGTGCGCTCGCCAATCACGTCATAGATTTCACTGCCATCGATGCCCAGGGTCTTGCGGTTGGTGCCCGGCTTGAACTCCAGCGGCAATACGCCCATGCCCACCAGGTTGGTGCGGTGAATGCGCTCGAACCCTTCGGCGACGATCGCTTCGACACCGGCCAGGCGCACCCCCTTGGCCGCCCAGTCCCGGGACGAACCCTGGCCGTAGTCGGCACCGGCGATGATGATCAACGACTGCTTGCGCCCCATGTAGGTCTCGATGGCTTCCCACATGCGCATGACCTTGCCTTCCGGCTCCACCCGGGCCAGGGAGCCCTGCTTGACCTTGCCATTTTCCTGGACCATTTCGTTGAACAGTTTCGGGTTGGCGAAGGTGGCGCGTTGCGCGGTCAGGTGGTCGCCCCTGTGGGTTGCGTAGGAGTTGAAGTCCTCTTCGGGCAGGCCCATCTTGGCCAGGTATTCCCCGGCCGCACTGTCCGCCATGATGGCGTTGGACGGCGACAGGTGATCGGTGGTGATGTTGTCCGGCAGCACCGCCAAAGGGCGCATGCCCTTGAGCGGCCGCGCGCCGGCCAGTGCCCCTTCCCAGTAGGGCGGACGGCGGATGTAGGTGCTTTGTGGACGCCAGTCGTACAGCGGCGTCACTTTCGGCCCGGTGTCTTCCTGGATGGCAAACATCGGGATGTACACCTGGCGGAACTGCTCCGGTTTCACCGAGGCCTTGACCACGGCATCGACTTCCTCGTCGCTCGGCCAGATGTCCTTGAGACGGATTTCCCGACCGTCCACCACACCCAGCACATCCTTCTCGATGTCGAAGCGGATGGTCCCGGCGATGGCGTAGGCCACCACCAGCGGCGGCGAGGCGAGAAAAGCCTGCTTGGCATACGGATGGATTCGCCCATCGAAGTTGCGGTTACCCGACAGGACTGCGGTGGCATACAGGTCGCGGTCGATGATTTCCTGCTGGATCGCCGGATCCAGCGCGCCGGACATACCGTTGCAGGTGGTGCAGGCGAACGCCACCACGCCAAAGCCCAGCTTTTCGAGTTCAGGGGTGAGGCCGGCTTCGTCCAGGTACAGCGCCACGGTCTTCGAGCCGGGCGCCAGGGACGACTTGACCCATGGCTTGCGGGTCAGGCCCAGGCGATTGGCATTGCGCGCCAGCAGACCGGCTGCGATGACGTTGCGTGGGTTGCTGGTATTGGTGCAACTGGTGATGGCGGCGATGATCACAGCACCGTCGGGCATCTGCCCCGGCACTTCGGTCCATTGCCCGGCGATGCCTTTGGCGGCCAGGTCCGACACCGCGACGCGGGCGTGCGGATTGCTCGGACCGGCCATGTTGCGCACCACCGAGGACAGGTCGAAGGTCAGGCCACGCTCGTATTGCGCGCCCTTGAGGCTATCGGCCCATAGCCCCACGTGCCTGGCATAGGTTTCCACCAACTGCACCTGCGTGTCTTCGCGTCCGGTGAGCTTCAGGTAATCGATGGTCTGCTGGTCGATATAGAACATGGCCGCCGTGGCGCCATATTCCGGCGCCATGTTGGAAATGGTCGCACGGTCGCCCAGGGTCAAGGCGCTGGCGCCTTCACCGAAAAACTCCAGCCAGGCACCAACGACTTTCTGCTTGCGCAGGAATTCGGTCAGCGCCAGCACCATGTCGGTGGCGGTGATGCCCGGTTGCAGCTTGCCGGTCAGCTCGACGCCGACGATTTCCGGCAGGCGCATCCACGAGGCGCGACCGAGCATGACGCTTTCGGCTTCCAGCCCACCGACTCCGATGGCGATCACGCCCAGCGCATCGACATGGGGAGTGTGGCTGTCGGTGCCCACGCAGGTATCGGGGAACGCGACGCCGTCACGCTGCTGGATCACCGGAGACATTTTCTCCAGGTTGATCTGGTGCATGATCCCGTTGCCGGGCGGAATCACATCGACGTTCTTGAAGGCCTTCTTGGTCCAGTTGATAAAGTGGAAACGGTCTTCGTTGCGCCGGTCTTCGATGGCGCGGTTCTTGGCGAATGCCTGGGGATCGGCACCGCCGCTTTCCACCGCCAGGGAGTGGTCGACGATCAGTTGGGTCGGCACCACCGGGTTGACCTGCGCCGGATCGCCGCCTTGCTGGGCGATGGCGTCGCGCAGGCCGGCCAGGTCCACCAGGGCCGTCTGGCCAAGGATGTCATGGCACACCACCCGGGCCGGAAACCACGGGAAGTCCAGGTCGCGCTTGCGCTCGATCAATTGCAGCAGCGATTCACGCAGCGTGGCCGGCTCGCAGCGACGCACCAGGTTTTCCGCCAGCACGCGGGCGGTGTACGGCAGCCCATCGTAGGCGCCAGGGCAGAAGGCATCCACCGCGGCGCGAACGTCGAAATAATCCAGGGCGGTGCCGGGCAGCGGTTTACGAAATTCTGTGTTCATCGTCAGGACTCGGTCACGGTGGTTTCAGAAGGGGTTGGCGAAGGATTTGAAGTCACCCTCCGGCCACTGGGAGCGAGCTTGCTTGCGATAGCGGTGCATCCGTCGACATCGACGTTGAATGTCAGTGCGCAATCGCGAACAAGCTCGCTTCCACAGGGTTTCGGGGTCATTCAGTTCCGGCGGCTAAAACCCTCCAGCTCAGCGTTGTTCGATTGGCACGAACTTGCGCTGTTCGACGCCGGTGTATTCGGCGCTCGGGCGGATGATGCGGTTGTTGGCGCGTTGTTCGAATACGTGGGCGGCCCAGCCGGTCAGGCGCGAGCAGACGAAGATCGGCGTGAAGAGCTTGGTGGGGATGCCCATGAAGTGATAAGCCGAAGCGTGGTAGAAATCGGCGTTGGGAAACAGCTTCTTCTGTTCCCACATGGTCTTGTCGATGGCTTCGGAAACCGGGAACAGCACTGTGTCGCCCACCTCATCGGCAAGTTTTCTGGACCAGCCCTTGATGACCTCGTTGCGCGGGTCGTTGTCCTTATAGATGGCGTGGCCAAAGCCCATGATCTTGTCCTTGCGCTCGAGCATCGCCAGGGTGCCCTTGATCGCTTCCTCCGGCGACTGGAAGCGCTCGATCATTTCCATCGCCGCTTCATTCGCGCCGCCATGCAGCGGGCCGCGCAGCGAGCCGATGGCTGCCGTGATGCAGGAAAACAGGTCCGAGAGCGTGGAGGCGCACACCCGGGCGGTGAAGGTCGAGGCGTTGAACTCATGCTCGGCGTACAGGATCAGCGACACGTTCATCACCTTGACGTGCAACTCGCTGGGCTTGCGACCATGCAGCAGGTGCAGGAAATGGCCACCGATGGAGGTTTCGTCGGTCACGCATTCGATGCGCTGGCCTTCATGGCTGAAGCGATACCAGTAGCACATGATCGCCGGGAACGCGGCCAGCAGGCGGTCAGTCTTGTCATGCTGCTCGGAGAAATCCTTCTCCGGCTCCAGGTTGCCCAGGAACGAACAGCCAGTGCGCATCACATCCATCGGATGAGTGTCGGCGGGAATACGCTCCAGCACTTCCTTCAAGGCCTGGGGCAAGTCCCGCAACTGGCGCAGCTTGCTGATATAGGCATCCAGCTGGGCCTGGGTCGGCAGTTCGCCATAAAGCAGCAGGTAGGCCACCTCTTCGAATTGCGCATCGGCCGCCAGGTCGCGCACGTCATAGCCACGATAGGTCAGGCCGGCGCCCGACTGGCCCACGGTGGACAATGCGGTTTGCCCGGCCACCTGGCCACGGAGCCCGGCGCCACTGAGTACTTTTGCTTCGGCCATTTGCTTTCTCCAATTTTTGAATTTGTAGGGAATCGGCAAGTTGCAGGGAATGGGCGCCTTACTTCTTCGCAGCGAACAACGCATCGAGCTTCTGCTCGAAGGTGTGGTAGTCGATGCGATCGTAAAGCTCCATGCGTGTCTGCATGGTATCGATGACGTTCTGCTGCGTGCCGTCTCGGCGAATCGCGGTGTAGACGTTCTCGGCCGCCTTGTTCATGGCCCGGAAGGCCGACAGCGGGTACAGCACCAGGGAGACGTCGGCCGCCTTCAGTTGCTCGGTGGTGTACAGCGGTGTCGCGCCGAATTCGGTGATGTTCGCCAGGATCGGCGCTTTCACGCGGCTGGCGAACAGCTTGTACATTTCAAGTTCGGTGATGGCTTCGGGAAAGACCATGTCGGCCCCGGCCTCGATGCAGGCGGCAGCGCGATCGAGGGCCGACTCCAGCCCTTCCACCGCAAGGGCGTCGGTGCGGGCCATGATCACGAAACTGTCGTCGGTGCGGGCATCCACCGCGGCCTTGATGCGGTCGACCATTTCCTGCTGCGAGACGATCTCCTTGTTCGGACGATGGCCGCAGCGCTTGGCTCCCACCTGGTCTTCGATGTGGATCGCCGCCGCGCCGAACTTGATCATCGACTTGACGGTACGGGCCACGTTGAACGCCGAGGAACCAAAACCGGTGTCCACATCCACCAGCAGCGGCAGGTCGCAGACATCGGTGATCCGACGCACATCGGTCAGCACGTCATCCAGGCCGGTGATGCCCAGGTCCGGCACGCCGAGGGAACCTGCGGCCACGCCGCCACCGGACAGGTAGATGGCCTTGAAACCGGCGCGTTTGGCCAGCAGCGCATGGTTGGCGTTGATGGTACCCACCACTTGCAGCGGGTGCTCGGTGGCGACCGCCTCGCGAAAACGCTGGCCTGGCGTGCTCTTGCTGGAACTCATGACTCACCTCGTTCAGTGGCGGCGCTGTCCTGGTAATGACGCGCGATGTTGCGTTTGGATGCGCCGATGTGCCGTCGCATCAATAATTCAGCCAGCTCGCCGTCACGGTCGGCGATGGCATCGAGTATCCGGTGGTGCTCGGCAAAGGCCTGGCGCGGACGATTGGGGGTGGTGGAAAACTGGATGCGGTACATGCGCACCAACTGGTACAGCTCGCCGCAGAGCATCTGCGTGAGGGTGCGGTTGCCGCTGCCCTGGATGATCCGGTAGTGGAAGTCGAAATCCCCTTCCTGCTGGTAGTAGCCGACACCGGCCTGGAACGCCGCGTCGCGCTCATGGGTTTCCAGTACGCGGCGCAATTCGTCGATCTCTTCCAGGGTCATGCGTTCGGCCGCCAGGCGGCAGGCCATGCCCTCCAGGGACTCTCGTATTTCGTAGAGCTCCAGCAGTTCGGCATGGTTCAAGGACACCACTCGGGCACCGACGTGAGGCACACGCACCAGCAGGCGCTGGCCTTCCAGGCGATGGATCGCTTCGCGCAAGGGACCGCGGCTGATGCCGTACGTGCGGGCCAGCTCGGGCTCGGAGATCTTGCTGCCGGGGGCGATCTCACCTTTGACGATGGCCGCCTGGATGCGCCGGAAGACGTTCTCGGAAAGGGTTTCCGAGTCGTCCTGGGCGACGACCGCGGTTTCGAGCTGATCGAGCATATTGTCGACACCTTGAAAATCAATACGCCGAAAAATAGCCAAGAGCAGGATAAAGGTCAAAGCAAATATATATATTGTCGACAATCGTCTAACAAGGTGCCTTGCCATAACCGGCCGCTGGGCGGGCTCGTAGCGTCCTGCCAGCGGTGGCGTCAGAAAACCACCGTGCTAGAATGCCGCCGCTATTCGCCACTCTCTTCTTATTAAAGAAGGCCGCCAGGGAGCTTGTGCAGTAATGCCAGGGCCTGAACCGATAAACGGACCGCTGCGCACCAGGATCTATGACATTCAAGCCCTTCTCCGCTGTCCTGTGTTTCATTTGCCTGCCTGGCTTTGCCGCGGCGGGTGAAAAGACCGTGTACGGCCTGAACGAATATGCGGCGCTCCAGGGCATCGACCTGGAAGTCGCCGCCAAGCTGGACACGGGGGCCAAGACCGCGTCCCTCAGCGCCCGAGACATCAAGCGCTTCAAGCGCAACGGCGAATCCTGGGTCCGCTTTTACCTCGCCATCGACGCGGCCCATTCGCACCCTATCGAACGCCCGCTGGCCCGGGTCAGCAAGATCAAGCGCCGCGCCGGTGACTACGACCCGGAGGAAGGCAAGAAATACACGGCCCGGCCGGTCATCGAACTGGATATCTGCATGGGCTCGGCCCTGCGCAGCATCGAAGTGAACCTGACCGACCGCAGTGCATTCCAATACCCGTTGCTGATCGGCTCCGAGGCGCTCAAACGCTTCGACGCGCTGGTCGACCCCAGTCTCAAATACGCTGCCGGCAAACCCGCCTGCGCCAATGCCGCTCAAACCGCAGAGTAATCCCAATGCGCTCCCTTACCCTCCATCTGAAAATGCTGATCGCCATCCTGGTGGTGCTGGGCCTGTCGGTGACGGCCTATCAGATTTTCGTGCTCGGCATCCCGGTGACCGAAGATGCCACCGACGACCTGTGGAACATCGACGCCAAGGTCGAGTTCGTGCCCAACGCCAAGGATCCGGTGAAGGTCCAGATGTTCGTGCCGCCCCTGAGCCGCGACTATGTGAGCCTCAACGAGAGCTTCATTTCCAACAACTATGGCGTGGCGGTGAACCGGATCGACGGTAACCGCAAGGTGACCTGGTCGGCCCGCCGGGCCAAGGGCAACCAGACCCTGTATTACCGCCTGGTGCTGACCAAGCGCTACAGCGCCGAGAAAACCAAGGTCAAGGGCCCGACCTTCCGCGACAGCATCGCCGTCGAAGGCCCGGAGAAGATCGCCGCCGAAGCACTGCTCGCGCCGATCCGCCAGCACTCTGCCGACGTCGAGACCTTCATCAGCGAAGCCATCAAGCGGGTCAACAACCTCAACGACGACAACGTCAAGCTGCTGCTGGCCGGCGACGTCTCCTCGGGCAACAAGGCAAGGATCGTCGAGCTGGTGCTGTCCATCGCCCATGTGCCGGTGGAAAAGGTCCACACCATCCGCCTGGTGGCCGACCAGCCGCAGACGCCCGAACTGTGGCTGCGCAGTTTCAACGGCACCGACTGGCTGTACTTCAACCCGGACACCGGCGAGCAGGGGCTGCCCACCGACCGCCTGCTGTGGTGGACTGGCGATGAAAACCTGATCACCGTCGATGGCGGCAAGAAAGCCACCGTCACGTTCAGCATGAACAACAGCGAAATGAACGCCATTCGCCTGGCCAAGCTGACGGACGAGAACACCGACGCCAACTTCCTCGAATACTCGCTCTACGGCCTGCCCCTGCAGACCCAGCAGACCTTCATGATCATGGTCATGATCCCGATCGGCGTGCTGGTGATCCTCGTGCTGCGCAACCTGATCGGCCTGCAGACCCTCGGCACCTTCACCCCGGTGCTGATCGCACTGGCCTTCCGTGAAACCCAACTGGGCTTCGGGATCATCCTGTTCACGGTGATCACCACCCTGGGCCTGTCGCTGCGCTCGTACCTGGAGCACCTCAAGCTGCAGATGCTGCCAAGACTCTCGGTGGTCTTGACATTCGTGGTGGTGCTGATCGCCGCCATCAGCCTGCTCAGCCATAAGCTGGGCCTGGAGCGCGGCCTGTCGGTGGCGTTGTTCCCGATGGTGATCCTGACCATGACCATCGAACGCCTGTCCATCACCTGGGAAGAGCGCGGCGCCGGCCATGCCATGAAGGTGGCCATCGGCACGCTGTTCGCCGCGTCCCTGGCGCACCTGATCATGAGCGTGCCGGAGCTGGTCTACTTCGTGTTCACCTTCCCGGCCATCCTGCTGATCCTGGTGGGCTTCATGCTGGCCATGGGTCGCTACCGCGGCTACCGCCTGACCGAGCTGGTACGGTTCAAGGCCTTCGTCAAGGCTGACTCGTAATGTTCGGCCTCTGGAAAACCTGGAAGGCCCTGGAAGCCCGGGGCATCATGGGCATCAACCGGCGCAATGCCGACTACGTGCTCAAATACAACAAGCGCAGCCTGTACCCCATCGTCGATGACAAGATCATCACCAAGGAACGGGCCATCGCCGCCGGCATCCATGTGCCGGAGCTGTACGGGATCATTTCCACCGAGAAGGAAATCGACAAGCTCGATGGCATCATCGGCGGGCGCACCGACTTCGTCATCAAGCCGGCCCAGGGCGCCGGCGGCGACGGGATCATCGTCATCGCCGACCGTTTCGAGGGCCGCTACCGCACCGTGTCCGGCAAGATCATCAGCCACGAGGAAATCGAGCATCACATTTCCAGTATCCTCACCGGCTTGTATTCCCTGGGCGGGCACCGTGACCGGGCGCTGATCGAGTACCGCGTGACCCCGGACCAGATCTTCAAGAGCATCAGCTACGAGGGCGTGCCGGACATTCGCATCATCGTACTGATGGGTTATCCGGTGATGGCCATGTTACGGCTGCCGACCCGGCAGTCCGGTGGCAAGGCCAACCTGCACCAGGGCGCCATCGGCGTCGGCGTGGACCTCGCCACTGGCCTGACCCTGCGCGGCACCTGGCTGAACAACATCATCACCAAACACCCTGACACCACCAACGCGGTGGACGGCGTGCAACTGCCCTACTGGGACGGTTTCATGAAACTGGCCGCCGGTTGCTATGAACTGTGCGGACTGGGCTACATCGGCGTCGACATGGTGCTGGACCAGGAGAAAGGGCCGTTGATCCTGGAACTGAACGCCCGACCAGGGCTGAACATCCAGATCGCCAACGACTGCGGCCTGACCCTGCGTACCCATGCGGTGGAAGCGCACCTGGAGGAGCTCCAGGCACGGGGCGTCGTGGAAACCGTGGAAGAGCGCGTGGCGTTTGCCCAGGAGCTGTTCGGGCATATCCCGCCGGTTGAGGGCTGATCCCTCTAATCCTGAACAATGCCAATTGTCTGGACCGGGACATTGTGAACTTGTGCCGAGGGGATTTATCCCTGCTGGGTTGCGTGGTATCCCCAAAAGCTGCCACCCCAATACATCAGGGTGGTTGCACTACCTGTCTGGGGTCGCTTCGCAACCCAATGGGGATAAATTCCCTCGCCACAGGATGTTCTCATCACAAATGTTCCCCGCAGTCATCTTCGACAGCCACAGACGTGCTCATCTCCGACATCCCCCTAGGAGCAAATCCTACGGGGGATTACAATCGCTCCCCCGCCTGAATGGCTGACCCGCCCCGCCCATGCCAACCTGCTCCGTACACCCGTTACCTTACCGCGCCAACCCTGCCGAGTATTTCGCGGCGATTCGTCATGCCCCGGGCAGCGTGCTGCTCGACAGTGGCCGGCCGAGTGCCGAACGCGGACGTTATGACCTGCTCAGCGCATGGCCGCTGACACAATTGGCGGTGATGCCGAACGAGAGCGGCAGTGACTTCCTGCAACGCCTGCGCATTCAGCTGACCCAACTGGGCGACGCGGCGCTGCCGGCCACGGTGCAATTGCCCTTCGCGGGCGGCTTGATCGGCTACTTGAGCTATGACTTCGGCCGACACCTGGAAACCCTGCCTTCCCAGGCCCAGGACGACCTGCAACTGCCCGATGCCTGCTTCGGCGTCTATGACTGGGCGCTTGTCAGCGACCATCAGGCCGGCACCAGCCAATTGGTGTTCCACCCTCATTGTGGCGAAAGCGAACGCCAGCGTCTGATCGAGCTGTTCAGCCGGACCACCCCGATGCCCGCCAGCGCTTTCAGGCTCGAAGGACCTATGGCGCCGGACCTCAGCGCCGAAACCTATCGACAGGCAATCGACCGGATCCAGGCCTATATCCAGGCTGGTGACTGTTACCAGGTGAATTTTGCCCAGCGCTTCCGGGCGCCTTGCCAGGGTGATGCCTGGGTTGCGTACCAGGCACTGCGAGCGGCTTGCCCGACACCGTTCTCGGGCTTCCAGAGCCTGCCGGATGGCGGCGCGGTGCTGAGCCTGTCGCCCGAGCGTTTCGTCAGGGTCAGCGAGGGCCACGTCGAAACCCGTCCCATCAAGGGCACCCGCCCCCGTGGCAGCACGCCTGGCGAAGACGCCGCCCATGCCGCCGAGCTGCTTGCCAGCCCCAAGGACCGGGCGGAGAACCTGATGATCGTCGACTTGCTGCGCAACGATCTGGGCCGTACCTGCCGCATCGGCTCGGTGCGGGTACCGGAACTCTTCAGCCTGGAAAGCTACCCGAACGTACACCATCTGGTCAGCAGCGTGACCGGCGAACTGGCCGAGCGCAAAGACGCCCTGGACCTGATCGCCGGCAGTTTCCCCGGCGGCTCCATCACGGGCGCACCGAAGATCCGCGCCATGCAGATCATCGACGAGCTCGAACCGACCCGGCGCGGCCTCTATTGCGGTTCGTTGCTGTACCTGGACGTACGTGGGGAGATGGACAGCTCCATCGCCATCCGCAGCCTGCTGGTCAAGGATGGACAGGTGTGCTGCTGGGGCGGCGGCGGGATTGTCGCGGACTCGGACTGGCAGGCGGAGTATCAGGAGTCGATTACCAAGGTCAGGGTCTTGCTGGAAACCTTGCAGAACCTTTAGTGACCACACCATCTCCTGTGGGAGCGAGCTTGCTCGCGATTGCGTTGGGTCAGCAGCACTGGAGCCGACTGGCACACCGCTATCGCGAACAAGCGTCGCTCCCACAGGTTTTTTACCTACAGGCTGAGATTGCGGTTCGACGCCTTGATGAATTCCTGCTTCAACTCGGCGAAGCTGTGCACCGCCGGGAACTGCGGGAACTCACGGATCACATTATCCGGGGCATGGAACAGGATGCCGGCGTCGGCTTCGCCGAGCATTGTGGTGTCATTGTAGGAATCTCCCGCGGCAATCACCCGGTAGTACAAACTCTTGAATGCCAGGACCGACTGCCGCTTGGGATCTTTCTGACGCAGTTGATACCCGGTGACCCGCCCGCTCTCATCCGTGATCAGGCGATGGCACAACAAGGTGGGAAAACCCAGCTGCCGCATCAAGGGTTGGGAAAACTCGTAGAACGTGTCCGAAAGAATCACCACCTGGAAGCGTTCCCGCAGCCAGTCGACGAACTCGATGGCGCCGTCCAGCGGCTGGAGGGTGGCGATCACCTCCTGGATATCGGAAAGCTTGAGCCCGTGTTCGTCGAGGATGCGCAACCGCTGTTTCATCAGCACGTCGTAGTCGGGAATGTCCCGAGTGGTTGCCCTGAGGGATTGAATCCCGGTTTTTTCAGCGAAGGCGATCCAGATTTCCGGGACCAATACACCCTCCAGGTCGAGGCAGGCAATTTCCACAGGACACTCCCATTATTGATGTCTGTCGGTTGAGCGAACAAAAGGCTTGCCGACTCTAGCCATTCGCACAGGAGCGCGCCAGTCCCGGCCGCTTTTGTTACCATCGGCCTCCTATAGAGCGCTCAGCGCCACCGACCTGTAGGAAACCGCCCTGATGAGCCCATCGTTTGACGTCGTGGAACTCGCCACGACCTATGCCAACAAGTCTCCACAAGACATCCTCAAGCTGGCCTTCGCCGAGTTCGGCGACGACCTGTGGATATCTTTCAGCGGCGCCGAGGACGTGGTGCTGGTGGACATGGCCTGGAAGCTGAACAAGAACGTCAAGGTGTTCAGCCTCGACACCGGTCGCCTGCACCCGGAAACCTACCGGTTCATCGATCAGGTGCGCGAACACTACAAGATCGATATCGAGGTGATTTCGCCGGACCATACGAAACTGGAGCCGTTCGTGAAGGAAAAAGGCCTGTTCAGTTTCTATAAGGACGGTCATGGCGAGTGCTGCGGCATCCGCAAGATCGAACCATTGCGACGCAAACTGGCCGATGTCCGCGCATGGGCCACCGGCCAGCGTCGCGACCAGAGCCCCGGGACCCGCAGCCAGGTGGCCGTGCTGGAGATCGACACAGCATTCTCGACCCCGGAACGCACCCTGTACAAATTCAATCCGCTGTCGCAGATGACCAGCGAGGAAGTCTGGGGCTATATCCGCATGCTTGAGCTGCCTTACAACAGCTTGCATGAACGGGGGTTCATCAGCATCGGCTGCGAACCCTGCACCCGCCCGGTGCTGCCGAACCAGCATGAGCGCGAAGGTCGCTGGTGGTGGGAAGAAGCCACGCAGAAAGAATGTGGCCTGCATGCCGGTAACATCATCAGCAAATCCAAGGCCTGATCCCTCAACCCGCGACCGCTTCGAACTTTGAAGGAAGCGGTAGGGATGACCTGCTGGCCATGGCGTGACGCGCCGGCAACCTGTACACAAAAATGTCACCTCAGGTGCCATTTTTGTGTGCACTTATTCCCGTAATGCCCCGAAAAGTTACACCTGCCCTCCCCATCGCATTTTTCCTTCCTGGCGAAAGCTCGCGTCCTGAAAATAAATACCTGTTCGATTGGTCAATTTATAACGACCTTTTTTCAGTGACTTATACGAAACAAATAACGAAACGAAATCAAGGCAGAAAGCTTTAGATCCGAAGCTGGCATAGATATGGCTTGAGTCGACATGTGTTTTGTATACAAATCAAATAAAACCTACACACACTTTAGCTCCGCAAGCCTGAAGCGCCCTATCCCGTACAGGCTGCAGATGCCCCTTGACCAAGGATGCTCGCCCGCCGCGACGAAGATTTGTCGAGCCATGCGCTCATGCACAGTCATCGCGGCATCGAGGATCAGGAGCCTGCCGGAATGCGTACTAGCCTCTCCAATGACATCGCACTGGATCTACCCTCCTCCACCACTGCCGCGGATACCCGAACCACAGCCCCCCTGATCCTGAGCCCCAGGCTGCACAACAAGGACCTGGCGCCGACCAAGGCCGAGGGCCGGCGCTGGGGTCGATACAGCATCTTTGCCCTGTGGACCAACGACGTACACAACATCGCCAACTATTCCTTCGCCATCGGCCTGTATGCGCTGGGCCTGGGCGGCTGGCAGATCCTGCTGTCCCTGGGGATCGGTGCCGCGCTGGTCTATGGCTTCATGAACCTGTCCGGCTACATGGGGCAGAAGACCGGAGTGCCGTTTCCCGTCATCAGCCGGATCAGTTTCGGCATCCACGGCGCGCAGATTCCTGCGTTGATCAGGGCGGTTATCGCCATCGCCTGGTTCGGTATCCAGACCTACCTTGCGTCGGTGGTCTTTCGGGTATTGCTGACCGCCATCCACCCGGGCTTCGCCGACTACGACCAGGACTCGATCCTGGGCCTGTCGAGCCTGGGCTGGGTGTGTTTCGTGGTGATCTGGTTCGTGCAGTTGTTGATCCTGGCCTATGGCATGGAAATGGTACGCCGCTACGAAGGCTTTGCCGGGCCGGTGATTCTCGTCACCGTCGCCGCCCTGGCCGGTTGGATGTACACCCAGGCCGGCGCCACCATTGCCTGGTCGATCCGTGAACCGCTGAGCGGTGCCGAGATGTGGCGCAACATTTTCGCCGGCGGCGCGTTGTGGCTGGCGATCTACGGCACCCTGGTACTCAACTTCTGCGACTTCGCGCGTTCTTCGCCCTGCCGCCGAACCATCGTCGTCGGCAACTTCTGGGGCCTGCCGGTCAATATCCTGGTTTTCGCCGCAATCACGATCCTGCTGTGCGGTGCGCAGTTCCAGATCAACGGGCAGATCATCGAAAGCCCGACCCAGGTCATCGCCTCGATCCCCAACACCTTTTTACTGGTGCTTGGCTGCCTGGCGTTCCTCATCGTCACCGTGGCCGTGAACATCATGGCCAATTTCGTCGCACCGGCCTTCGTGCTCAGCAACCTGGCCCCCAGATACCTGACGTTCCGCCGGGCCGGACTGATCAGCGCCGCCATCGCCGTGCTGATCCTGCCGTGGAATCTCTATAACAGCCCGCTGGTGATCGTGTATTTCCTGTCCGGCCTCGGTGCGCTGCTCGGGCCGCTGTATGGCGTGATCATGGTCGACTACTGGTTGATCAGAAAAGGCCGGATCAATGTGCCACAGCTCTACAGCGAAGACCCCGATGGCGCCTATTTCTATAGCAAGGGGGTCAACCTGCGTGCGGTGGCGGCATTCATTCCGGCGGCCCTGATTGCCATCGTCCTGGCGCTGGTGCCCGGCTTCGACAGCGTTTCACCGTTCTCCTGGTTGATCGGCGCCGGGATCGCCGGGCTGCTCTACCTGGCGATCGCCAAGCGGCAGCCGTTTTACGAAGATGTCAGCGGTGAATCCATCGCCGTGGATAACGTCAGCCACTGAAGCCCGATTTCAACGCGGCCTGCCCGGCTCGGGCCGCTTATCTCACCTCAAGGAAAGCCCATGCGAATTCTCGTAGTCAACGTCAACACCACCGAGTCCATCACCCAGGCCATTGCCCGCCAGGCGCAGGCCGTGGCCGCCCCAGGTACGGAGATTGTCGGGCTCACGCCGCATTTCGGGGCCGACTCGGTCGAAGGCAACTTCGAAAGTTACCTGGCCGCCATCGCAGTGATGGACCGAGTGATGTCCTACGATCAGCCGTTCGACGCCGTGATCCAGGCCGGTTATGGCGAGCATGGCCGCGAAGGCCTGCAGGAGCTGCTCGACGTGCCGGTGGTGGATATCACCGACGCCGCCGCCAGCACCGCGATGTTCCTGGGCCATGCGTATTCAGTGGTCACCACCCTGGACCGCACCGTGCCGCTGATCGAAGACCGGCTCAAGCTCTCCGGCCTGTACGACCGGTGTGCATCGGTCAGGGCCAGTGGCCTGGCGGTGCTGGAGCTGGAGCAGGACCCGCAACGGGCCGTCGAAGCCATTGTGCAGCAGGCGGAACTGGCGGTGAGCCAGGACAAGGCCGAGGTGATCTGCTTGGGATGCGGCGGCATGGCCGGGCTCGATGAACGGATCCGCCAATGCACCGGGGTGCCGGTGGTGGATGGGGTGACCGCGGCGGTGACCATCGCCGAATCCCTGGTGCGACTGGGGTTATCCACTTCCAAGGTCCGCACCTACGCGACACCTCGGCCCAAGACCATCATCGGCTGGCCGGGGCGGTTCGGGCGCTGAGACACGTCGTGCCCATCGCGATCGTGCTGCGATGGGCGAGTGGTCTCAAACGGCCCTGAACCGCTGCGCCCATTCCTGCTCGGCAAACTGTTCGATGATGAAATCCACGAAGGCTCGGGTCTTGCCCGGCAGCAACTTGTGCTCGGCGTAATAGATGGAAATGTTGCCATCATCCACATACCAGTCCGGCAATACCCGCTGCAGTTCGCCGGACTCCAGGAACGGAACGGCCACCGGCATGCTCACCAGTCCAATGCCCAGCCCCTGGGCCGCGGCCGCACAGTCGGCTTCCGAGTCACTCATGGTCATGCGCGCCTTGAGCATCAGCGGACTGTGCTGCCCGGTATGACTGGTCAGTTGCCAGGAGCGAATGCGCCCGGTCTGGGGCGAACGGATCAGGATGCCCTGATGGTTCGCCAGGTCGTCCGGCTCCAGCACCGCGGCGTGCTCCTGCAGGTAACCCGGTGAGGCCACCAGTACCCGATGGGCCACCGCCAGCTTGCGTGCCACCACGCCTTGGGGCAACTCGAAACCACCCCCGATGGCCGCATCGAAACCCTGGCCGATCAGGTCGACCTGTCGGTTATCGAAGTGCCAGTCCGGGCTGATCGCCGGGAAGCGTCGTAGAAACTGCCCCAGCAATGGCACCACATACAGTCGTCCGAATGCCGTGCCCATGCTCACCTTCAACGTACCTGCCGGCTGCCCACCGGCGCTGGCCAGGTTGGCGACCGCGTTCTGGATGGTATTGAGGCTGCCGCTCACTTCGCTCAAAAACAAATGACCGGCCTCGGTCAGGGTCAGCCTGCGGGTACTGCGCTGGAACAGGCGCACCCCCAGCCGTGCTTCGAGCCTGGCGACATTCTTGCCCACCGCCGCCGGGGTAATACTCAGTCGCCGGGCGGCTTCGGCAAAGCTGCCGACTTCGGCACTGCGCACAAAGCATTCGATACTGCTGAAGGTCTCCATAAGCGCCACTCTAAACTTCTGGTTTACACAGACTATATCAATGGCGGTCTACACAGCCGGCGATCCGATCCCGATACTCGCTCCATCCCCGTGGCCTCTCGCCCCGGCATACTTTGGAGAAACACCATGAGCACTCAAACACTGAACGGTAAAGTCGCCTTGATCCAGGGCGGTTCCCGCGGCATCGGCGCCGCCATCGTCAAACGCCTGGTCGCCGAAGGCGCCGCGGTGGCCTTCACCTACGTCAGCTCCGCGGCCAAATCCGAGGAACTGCAGAACAGCCTCATCGCCGCCGGCGGCAAGGCCCTGGCAATCAAGGCCGACAGCGCCGACGCCGAGGCGATCCGCAATGCTGTCAACGCCACTGTCGAAGCCTTCGGCGGGCTGGACATCCTGGTCAATAACGCCGGGATCCTGGCAATGGCACCGCTGGAAGAATTCAAGCTGGAGGATTTCGACCAGACCCTGGCCGTCAACGTGCGCAGCGTGTTCATCGCGACCCAGGAGGCTGCGCGGCATATGAAGGAAGGAGGTCGGGTGATCAACATCGGTAGCACCAACGCCGATCGCATGCCCTTCGCCGGAGGTGCACCCTACGCCATGAGCAAAGCGGCGCTGGTGGGCCTGACCAAAGGCATGGCCCGCGATCTCGGCCCACGGGGCATTACGGTCAATAACGTGCAACCCGGCCCGGTGGACACCGACATGAACCCGGCCGACAGCGAGTTCGCTGGCAGCCTGATGTCACTGATGGCCATCGGTCGCTATGGCAATGTGGATGAAATCGCCAGTTTCGTTGCGTATCTGGCCGGTCCGGAAGCGGCGTATATCACGGGGGCCAGCCTGACCATCGACGGTGGTTTCGGCGCCTGACCCGGCCCATGCGGAAAACGCCGGCCATGGCTCGACCATGACCGGCGTTTTGCTTTGTTTTCTCAGGCCCACTCAAGCTGCGGCAGACCGCACAAGGCCGGCTGGAACAGCTTCAAAGAACGGATGATCGCGTCGGCATGGGCGTATTTCTCATCGGCCATGGCCGAGTCCGGCACCGCGATGGCTGTCATGCCGGCCGCCTTGGCTGCGGTGACACCGAATGGCGAGTCTTCGAACACCAGGCAATCTCGCGGCGCCACGCCCAGGCGCCGCGCCGCGGTGAGGAAGATATCCGGCGCCGGTTTTGCCGCTCCCACCTCGGGATCGTCCGCCGTGACGATGAAATCGAACAGGGCGAACCAGTCTCGGTGCAAAGTGGTCTTGAGCTTGAACGTATGGCTCGACGAGCTGGTGCCCACCGCGATCGGCACATCATGGGCCTTCAGATGCCGCACCAGCTCCTCGGCACCGGGCATCCCCAGGGCATGAGGAAACCGCTCGCGCATGAGCGGTTCGCGGATCACCAGGAACTCCTCGGGGGTGATCGGCAGCTCCAGCGCCTCGACCACGTAGCGAGCCAGGTCCCCGGCGCCACGGCCGATGATATTCTGCTTCACACTCCAATCGAACGTACGTCCGTAACGCTCGGCAATGATGGAGGTGACTTCGGTGTAGATGCCCTCGGTATCCAGCAACAGACCATCCATGTCGAATATCACAGCCTTGATCGGGCCAAACTCTTTGTGCGGTGCTTTCATCGCAGCGGATCCGTTATCAACACTACATTCCGGAAAATGGCTCAGGTACGTCCAGGATGAGGTGTGCGCCTTAAAGGATTCAGCAGGATAACGAGGGGGAGTTGGAACAGGCAACGAAAAATCTTACGACAGGTACATGCGCAATCTGTAGGAGCTGGCGAGCTTTCCCTCGCCAGCTCCTACAGTGCCCACCGTCAATGCTCATCTATCTTATTGGCTCGACCCGCTGGATCCGCCTGAGCTACCACCACTGTCGGTGGTGCCGGCTCCGGTCCCGCTGCTGGAGGCATCGCCACCCATGGAACTGCCCCCACTGGTCGAACCGGTCCCTGTGCCAGGGCTGGTGCTGCTGCCGCTGGCGTCGCCGCCGTTACCACCACTGACAGAGCCAGGGGGCAAGGCGTTACCGCTGGTGTCGGTCGTGGAACCGGCATCCATCTGGGTGGAAGGTGGCATTCCACCTTTGTCCACGGGTGGATTATCGCCCGTGGTCTGTGCGAAAGCCGCCAGCGAACTGGTCGAAAGAATGCCGGCGAGTGTCATCGCCGCCAGGTGTGATTTCATCATGGTGAGTCTCCTTTTCAAGGTACCTACCTGATGTGTGGCCGCCAGGAGACGCCGATGGTGCCCCGAAATCGACAGGCGGCCGCTCTTGCGGCGTTCAGCTGGGTTTACCGGAAGCATCGTCACCGGCGATGTCCGGGTCATCCGGGGTCGCTTCGACGCTGTCATCCTCTTCGGGCACCTGCTCGATGCCGGCCTCGTCATCCGGCGGACGCTGGTCCCGGCTCAGGGAGTCCGTGGGTGATGGCAGTGGGTATTCCGGCGTTTCATCTTCGTCGGGGGCAGGTGAATTGGCAGTCATGGCAACCTCCAGAGGCGGATGAACCGACCTCAATCGTAGGATTCTTCCTCAAGCTCGGCGTCTTCATCGTCGATCAGGGGGACCTGGGCGTCGTCCATCAGGGAGCCGGGATCCTCATTGCCCGGATCATTGACGAAAGGAAGGCCCGACGGACCTTTCTCTTCCTTGCCTTCTGTTTCCGGCGTCATGGCACACCTCGCAATTGCAGATGGATGTATGGATTCGAGGCGAGAGGAAGGTAAACGTTCCGGACAAATCCCCGAGAAAGAAAAACCCGGCACGGGGGCCGGGTTTTCTCATTCAGGCATCACCTCAGCGATGCTTTTTCTTGTGCTTGTGTTTCTTGCCGGAGTGCCCGTCGTTGTCGTTGGACAGGTTGCTGCCCAGGGCTCCGCCTGCTGCGCCGCCAATGCCCGCGCCAATGGTGGAACCCGTTGAGCCACCCAAGCGATTGCCGACGATCGAACCACCGGCCGACCCCAGGCCGCCGCCGATGGCTGCTTCTGTACGACTGCCCTTGCGAGCCCCCACCGCGCTGCCGGCCGCACCGCCGACACCGGCACCGATGGCGGCACCTGTGCTACCGCCCATCTGCTGGCCAACCACATTACCCAAGACACCGCCAAGGCCACCGCCGATTGCAGCGGTTCCATCGCCAGCCGCCATCGCACCTTGGGCAATCACAAGCCCAAGCACCAGGGTGGACAAAGTCAAACGCATGATAAAAACCTCGAAAATGCCGCATCGGGAAAAATGGCCGCTGCGCGCGGGCGCGAGTTTACGCCAAACGGCTCAACCATGCCGGTTGGACAGCGAATGCAGGAGTTGTTTTATGACAGGCAAAAAAAAGCCCGCTGGGGAAACGGGCAGGTACTGCTTTCTAACGGATGAGCTGAGACTACGCGGCCGAGTGTGAAAGAAACGTGAAAGAAACGTCGACAAAAAAGATGAAGAAAAATCTACACGCCGGTCGATGCTGCACGCGCGCGCATCCGGTCCCCCAACAAAAAGCCCCGTCCACTGACGGGGCTGCGACTGTCGCTACCTTCTGGCCGGGACCCTGGGCAGGAACTTGGCCTTCTCCCCACGTTGCACTTTGGGCACCCTGGTCCTGATGGACTTGATCGGCTCATCGCCGAAGTCAGATCGATAAGCCGATTGACCGCATTGCAACCCTTCGTTAATCGGATAAGTGGCTCCGATGTCCTCGCTGTAAGATGCTCCCATCGCCTTCCCCTTTCGTCGGGACCGATACCGGCAACAACCGTTGCCTGGAAAATATCGATCTTCAAGTCTTGAGACTAGCCGGTCATCAACAGACCGCTCATTCGATGCTCGCTTGACCGACGAATGGAACCCACTGTTTCAGAAGGGAAACAGTCAACCTGTACGCACGATTGCCCGGCTAAGCACCCGGGAAACCTGATCGGCCGAATAAGGCTTGGACAAGAACTCGAAGCCCTCATGGCCACTGTGGGCCAGTTCCTCGCTGTAGCCGGACGTCAGCACCACCGGCAGGTTCTCGCGGCGCCGGCGCAGCTCCTTGGCCAGGGCGATACCGCTGATACCCGGCATGACCACGTCGGAAAACACCGCATCGAAGGCCATGGCGTCCGGGCCGGCCAGGTCCAGCGCCTCCTCGGCATTGGTAGCCCAGACGGTTTCGTAACCCAGGTCCTGCAGGATCTGGTTGGCAAACTTGCCTACCTCCAGGTTGTCCTCCACCACCAGCACGCGCCGCTTGCCCTTCTCCAGGATCAGATCGACTGCTTCTTCCTTCGCGGGCTCCTTTGTCTTTTCGGCTTTCACTTCGGGAAGGTACAGGGTAAACACCGTACCCTCGCCGACCACAGTCGAGACATCGACATTGCCACCGGATTGCTTGGCAAAGCCAAACACTTGGGACAAGCCCAATCCCGTGCCCTTGCCCACCTCCTTGGTGGTGAAGAACGGCTCGAAAATGTGTTCGAGGACCTCAGGCGCGATCCCCGTGCCGGTGTCTGCCAGGGCGACGGCGACAAAAGCCTGCCCGGACCCGGCGTGGCCACGGATCGGCGGCATGCCTTTACCGCATTTGAGTCGCAGCCACAGCGTGCCCTGCCCGCTCATGGCATCCCGAGCGTTCAACGCCATGTTGATCAGGGCTGTTTCGAACTGGCTCAAGTCCGCGCGGACGAAGCAGGGACGCTCGCACAACTGCACCTTGACCTGCATGCGTGCCCCGGTGATGGTCTCCAGCATGTCCCCCAGGCTCTGCACCTGCTTGCCCACATCGATGACTTTCGGCTTCAAAGGCTGACGCCGAGCGAAGGCCAGCAACTGGCTGGTCAGCTTGGCGGCACGCTCTACCGTTTCGGACACCGCCGTCATGTAGCGCTGGCGGCGCTCATCGCTGAGGTTGGGCAGGCGCAGGAAATCCATGGAGGAGCGGATAATGGTCAGCAGGTTATTGAAATCATGGGCCACGCCCCCGGTAAGCTGGCCAATGGCTTCGAGCTTCTGCGACTGGCGCAGTGCCGCTTCGGTCTGCTGCAGCCGGGTAGTGCGCTCCTCGACCCGCTCCTCCAGCGTCGCGTTCAGTTCGGCCAGGGCCGCGAGCCCCTCGCGCACCGCCGCATCGGCACGGGCGCGCTCGATGTGGGCCCAGGAGCGCTCGGTGACCTCCAGCAGCAGCGCCAGATCGTTGGAAGACCAGACCCGAGGCGTTTTATCGTGGATCGCCATCAAGGCGGTCAAACGCCCGTTCTTGATCAGCGGGACGCAGATGGTGGCGGCGATGCCGATCGCCTGGAATGTCGCGGCTTCTTCCGGCGCCAGCTCCGCCAGGTTGTCATTGATCACCAGGGGCTTGCCGGCCCGCAGGTTGGCGACCGCCAGCCGACCGAAATCCGCCAGTCGATAGCGACCGACAATACTCGCAGACCCCACCCTGGCCCAATCGCCACGAATCGTGAAGGCGTCCTCGTCTTCTTCCATGTCCGCGTATGCGCAGTTGGACAGGTTCAGATGCGCCGCCAGGATGCGCGTGGTGGTTGCCATGATGGTCTGTGGATCGGTGGCGTTGGCCACCGCGCTGCCAATGGCATCGAGAACGGCCAGGCGCTGGGTCATGAAGACGGTGGACGTGGTCTCGGTGACGGTGTCGAGCATGCCCACCACCTTGCCGAACTGGTCGCGGATAGGGCTGTAGCAGAAGGTGAAATAGGCCTGTTCAGGGCCACCGCCCCGCTCGATGACCAAGGGGAAGTTCTCGATATAGGTCGCTTGCCCGTCGAAGGCCCCCTGCACGATGGGGCCGATCTCGCTCCATGCCTCCTGCCATATCTCGTCGAATCCGCGACCCAATGCGTCGGGCTTGTTGCCGAGAATGGCCATGAATGCGTCGTTGTACAGGGTGATCAGCTCCGGTCCCCACACAATGGCCTGGGGAAACTGCGAAGCAAGGCTCAGCGCCACGGTCGTCTTGAGCACATCCGGCCATTGCTCCAGCGGTCCGATGGCCGTGCCGGCCCAATCATGACGCCTTACCTGGGCGGCCATTTCACCATCGCTCTGCAGCCAGTCTGTCATGCGTTCGATCCTTCCCAACTGCCTTATCATCGAAGCGAAGTGCTTGCGTCCTCAAGCCGCGCCGTATTATCCCGTGCCGGACGGGAATGTGCGATTGGAATGTGAGGCGTATAGCGCTGCGACCGAGTGCTGAACGGTAAAAAATGGCGATAAAACTACAGACGCGTCCTACACGTAATAAGGAATTTGCCTGCCAATCAGTTCCAAAGGATCAGTGGCGCTCTCATGGACTTGGCGCTTGCGGCTCGATCCGCTGCCCTCGCCTTCCCCTGATTTTGCCCACGGTTTCGACAAACGGCGTGACAATCAAGCCATAGACCGTCTGGTAACGGTCATGCTCCGGCTCGCCGGTGCCGAAGCGCAGGCTTTCGGGTTGAGAACGGGTGACATGGAGCGTGCCGAACATCCAGTCCCAGAGTGACAGATTAGTACCGAAATTCCGGTTGAAATGGCGCGGCGCGTCACTGTGGTGGATCTGATGCTGGGCGGGGCTATTGAGCAGATGCTCCATCACCGGGCCGAATGACAGCCAGACATGGGTGTGGCGCAGGTTCGCCGCAAGACCATTGAAGATGAACACCAGATAGGTCACCCCAAACAATGTGTAGCGACTGACCTCGCCGCCGCAGACATACCAGAACCCTCCGACGTACAGCCCAAGACCAGCGCCGACGGCGAGCTTCTCGACAATCTTTTCCAAAAAATGCACCCGACTCGCCGTGGCCGGCACCAGTACCGGGGCCGAGTGATGAACCTTATGGAATGCCCAGAGCCAGCGCGAGTGGAACGCCCGGTGCGCCCAGTAGTGGATAAAGTCCTTCACCAGGAACACCCCAAGCCCATAGAGCAAGGCCAGCGATAGACTCTCCCCCAGGCGCGGTCGCGCGCCCCAGAGATTGATGAAGAAAGCCAGGTAGTCTCCTGAACGCAGGATGTAAGGATCCACCAGATGGACGATGGGCAATACCAGGGCAACCTTGAGAATCGCCCGCACGAAGTAATACCGGTAATCGAGCAATGCCGAGGGATGCCAATACACCCGACTGCCGCCGATGAATTGCCAGAACGAACGGGCCTGGGTCAGGCCGCGGTGCTTGCGCGAACGATAAAGACCATAGGCAACCCCGTAGGAAGCGCAGAGGAACAAGGCCCCGAGACGACCGTTCAGGTTGAAGAGGCTGAAGAACTGTTCGCAGACGGGCTCGACGACCCACTCGATCAGTTGTTGATAGACAAGGGAAAAAGCATCCACGAAATGCCAGCCTCTGCGAAGGTGCGGCATTGTAGATCAGTCCGGCTGGGGGGAGCTCGCGTTTCTGATTGTCCTGAAACCTCAAGGATTTATTGCAGCCCCCCTGGGCGCTGTGGGTCGGGCGAAGCAGTGCTTGCCAGCCAGTTCTCCCGCGTCATTTCCCAGATGTCCTTGGGCAAAGTCCCGCAAACGAAATCCCCTTGAGCCGTTGCCACCAGACGCATGCCCTCGTGCTCCGAAATCCGGCGCGAGGCGTGATTGCCGACGGCCTTGGGGACTCGCATCGTGGGACGTCCCAGGGTTTCGAACCAAAAGACATTGATGACTTCGCAGGCTTCGCGCATATAGCCTTTCCCCTGCCATTGGGGTGCCAGCCAGAAACCTCGGTTATTGCCGGGCTGGTCATACAGACTGATGCTGCCGATGCAAGGGGACGGCTCCTCGCGCAGGCGAATCATCCAGTGCCATTCGTGCCCCGCCGCCATGGCGGGAAGTGCCTGGTCGCGAACGTACGCCAGCGCGCCGTCATCGGGATATGGCCATGGCACGCGACTGTCGAGATAACGCACCACGTCCCAATGAGGGAACAGCTGCTGGATGGCCGCTGCGTCGCTCAGTTGCAGGGGCGAGAGTAAAAGGCGTCGGGTCTGCAGCTCAGGGAAGATTTGCACGGTGAAGGTCCTTCTTCCTGTTGTCGGCTCGATAATAGCCCGACATTTCGCTGTCTCTACGCTGATCGACGATTTGATGCATTTCAACGCGCAGGGCATCCTAGGTCTGATCGCTTCATCATCGACACACCTGAAACCCAGGCAAGCCATCATGAAATCTCACGCAACACGCTACGGGTTATCGGTTCTTGCACTGCTGGTGTGCTGTGGCCACGCACAGGCAGGAACCTGGCAGATTTGCAAGATGGACCTGGAGATTACTGACGTATTGAAACGTCCATTCCCCCAACTACAAGCCAAGATCCTGAAGGCAAACCCCGCGTCAGCCTCGGTGGAATGTCCGGAGCAAGGGTCAACATTGACCTTCACGCCGGAAACCGCCGATTACCAGGCCACGCTTCCTCGCCGGCAATGGCCTCGAAAAGGGCAATCCATGCAGGTCGACTATCGCTATCTGGACGGCATCTGCAAAGGCGACGGCAATAGCCACCCGTGCCGTATCAAGCACTATCCCATCGGACGATGATCCCCATGGGATAGATTGCGGATTGACGTTCAGGCATCGCTCATTGGCCGTTGGCTCGTCTGCCAGGCTTTTTGGTCAATGAACCAGCCGAGAACCTCATCCCAGAGGGGCGCGGCGTCTGGACGGAAATAGCCCATATGGCCGATGGGTTGCTTTTTCGTTTCAGGATACAGGTCCCGGACCCGTAACGGCACATTGCGATAGCCCTTGATGAAGGCGTCTCTCGACCGAGGCGGCGCCCATGGATCATCCACCGCGTTGGCGAACACACAAGGCGAACGGACCTGCGCGTAGCGGTCGGCGACAGCCGCCATCGATGGGTCATCGAAGAAGTAATGGGGATAGACACACCAGCGCCGCCAATCCTTGTAGACCCCCAGCGGCAGGTCGTCGCCCATTCCCAGCAGGCTCCAGGCCATGTAGCCCTTGTACGTCACGATCAGTGGCAGGACGCATCGCCACAACAGACGCACCTTGATGGCCTCCAGCCTGGGCATCCACCCGGCCCATCCGGCCCCTGTGCCAAAACAATAGGCCGCCGCGATCTTGCGGTGGTTGGGCAGCAATCCCAATGCATGCCCTCCGAAAGAGTGACCGACCCAGTACAACCCCGTCTCTGCGTCATCCATGTACTCGACGGCCGCCGCCAGGTCGCGCAGCCCCCAATCGAGGTAGGACATCTCGAAGCCTTTCAAGGAGTCGGGGGCGGACGCACCGACACCCCGGTAATCCATCGTCAGGACATTGAAGCCCTGTCTGCTGGCATGTTCGGCGAAGCGGCGGTAGAAGCGTTGTTGCACACCCGTCGCGCCCGCCATGATGAGATTGCCTTTCAATGGCCCTTGGGCCGAGTATCGGTTGGCGGCCAGGCGGTAGCCATCGTCCGCCACCAGCGTCAGTTGTTCGATCATCAAAGAATCCGCCTTAACAGGCCGCTGGGCTTCAGACAGACGCGCTATACCGCGCGCTGCCATCGGTGTCTGGTGCTGCTGCATCGCTTACCCCTGCCCTGAGGAATCAACGACCTCTGAACACCGGTTCGCGCTTTTGCATCATCGCCATGACGCCTTCGCGCACGTCTTCGCTCTTGATCAGGGTGAACAGCAGATCGTTGAGCTTGCCGAGGGCCGCATCGGCGCCTTCGTCGCGAGCCTGGAAGGCTGATTGCAGGGTGGCCTTGATCGCCAGGGGCGCAGCCTTGGCGATGCGTTCGGCGTACTCGATGGCACGCGCCAGCTCCTGCCCGGGCTCAACGACCTCGGTCAACAGGCGCATGCGCAGCGCATCGGCGGCATTGAATGGCTCGCCGGTCAGCATGTAGCGCATGGCGTCAGTCCAGCCGGCAGCCTGGGTGAAACGCACGGTGGACCCGCCGGACGGCGAGATGCCACGCAGCACTTCCAAGTGCGCGAAGCGGGCATTGCTGGCGGCAATCGCGATGTCGGCGTTGAGCATCAGTTCGATACCGGCGGTCCAGCAAGTGCCTTGGATGGCCACCACCACCGGTTTGCTGCGGCGCGGTTTCGACACACCCCACGGGTCGATGCCTTCATCCGGGTACCTGAAGCCTCCCGAAGCCAGTTTGGGGGTCAACTCCATCAGATCGAGACCCGCGGTGAAGTGCTCGCCATGGGCGAATACGACGGCGCAACGCAGCTCGTCATTGCGCTCGTACTCGCCCAGGGCCAGGGCAAGGTCGTTCAGCATGGCACTATCGAATGCATTGCGCTTACCGGCCCGATCGAGGCCGATCAGGATCAGATGACCGCGCTGCTCCCGGGTCACTCGACCCGGTCCACTGTTTGCTTCGCTCATGGAAAAAGTCTCCTGGCTTCATGGAGGAACGTAAGGGTCCGTACCAACCCATTACTTACCGAACGTTCGGTTCAAGAAAACTAAACAAACATTCGGTAACCGTCAAATTGTGACGGTCAGGCTTATGCCGTAGAATCAATTTGCATGATCGTTCGCAGGAGTTACCCGTGCGTCCACCGAAAATCCCACGCGATGTGCTTCTGCAACGCTGTGCCAATACCTTCAAGCGTCTCGGCTACCACGGCACGACCATGGATGAACTGTCATCCGCCTGCGGCCTGACCAAGGCCTCCTTCTATCACCATTACCCCAACAAGGAAGCGCTGCTGCGGGATGTGCTGGACTGGACGCACGAGCGATTGAAGCAATCGTTGTTCGCCATTGCCTTCGATGAAAACCTGCCGGTGCACGAACGCCTCGCCAGCATGGGACGCAAGGCCAAGCGACTCTTCCAGGACGATTCGATCGGTTGCCTGATGGGCGTCGTGGCAGTCGATGCCACTTATGGAAAGGTGGAACTCATGGCGCCGATCCGGCGCTTTCTGGATGACTGGGCCCAGGCCTTCGCCGAGCTTTATCGCGCCGCCCACGGCCAGGCTGAGGCGCATGGCCTGGCGCGACAATTGGTGGCCGATTTCGAAGGTGCGATTCTGTTGGCGCGCATCTACGACGACTCAAGTTACATCGATGCCGTGATCGAACGCGGCATGCGTCAGCTGGAACCTGCCAGCAGCCCGTCCGGCTGAGAGCGTGGTGCAAACAAGGCAGCCGCCATCAGGCCTGCCTTCCTCCAGGGTGTTTTGACTTCACATCCGTCTGAATTCGCTGGTGCTTCGATAACGACGAAGCCTTCGTGCTGATCGAAGGCCATATCGCCATTTCCCTCGACACCGGCGAGCGATTGGAGATGAAGACAGGCGATACCATCTCGTTCACGGCAAGACACACCGGCGTTGTGGAGTATTCGAGTTCAGCCGCAACCTCGCGGTAGTCACCAGCACCAGCGTCGCGTCCCCCCGCTTGCCTCAACGCAGGATCAGCACGGCAGCGACCGCGATCACGGCCGTCACACCGAATACCATGCGGGCGATCCAGGGCGCGGTAAGCCAGACGCCGGTCACTCCGGCGATCTGGCCGACGTTTTTTTCCGTCAATCGGAAACTTGGCTCCCTGAACGGGTTGCCGCAATGCGGGCAAGCGTAAGCCTTGTCGGAAATTCGGGAAGCGCATTCAGGACAATCGATCAGACTCATTATGCAACCTCAGGCGTTGAGTTTCGGTTCTCAAAGACCATGCATAGCTGCTTTTGTTCTGGAGCGCCAATGCGCCAAGGCCGACTCAACCGGCTGGCTTCACACGGTGCAGGAGGTCGTTCAGCACATAAGTGTCGAGTAAGGCGGTTACCTCGATCACTTTCCCGTCCTTGAACTTCATGTGCCACAGGTAAGTATTGTTATAGGGCTGCTGGTCCAGCGCCGTTGCCTTGCCGCTCCAGAGAACGACCACGATGTCATTTTCGGCAACAATGCTCTGGACCGTAGGGAAAATAGGCGTTGCCAGCCGGGCTGTAATGGGGCGTACGGCCCGGTCCATCAAATCTGCCTTGCTCTCGTACACTCCGGAGACGGGACTGGAGCCGGCGACTGTCCATCTGGCATTGGGCGCCAGCAGATCGAACACACTGCCTTTGCCCTGCTGCCAATTCACGAAGGACTGGTGGACCCGATGCGCGTTGGCATCCTGGCCGTAGGCTTGCGAAGCCCAAACGGCTCCCGGCAGTATCAGGCACAGCAAAAAGAACTGAAGACGCACGATCGAACTTGTCCATAGAGTCATGGCGGTTTCTCCCGGTTGATGAATTTTCTCTCCGGGAAAACCTTAACGGCACGCACTCAAAAACTTTTGCCCGATACTGCTGCGAAGTTGCCTGATGCTGGGAACGGGCACTGACTGGCGAAACGCAATTGAACCTGGCGCTCTTCAGACGAAACCTGCTTCCTACTGTGGAGAAACGTATTTGGACAAGGTCGCCTTGAGTGCATCGGAGGCCAGGGCCGCCAGGATAGGCTCGGCATTCACCGCCATGTAGCGACCAATCCCGTCTTGCCGCTCCCTGACCTTCGGCGCGTACTTCGAGGCGCGGCCTTCGGTGGCAAGGGACGCCAACTCTTCTCCGGTAAACGACTGTTCATAGGCAGCCGCCAGGTTTTCATCCCACTTGGGCTGGTATTGCGGCAACAGTGCATTGATCTCATCGGACAGTGCGCTGTTCGCACTCGCGTTTCCCAGCTTGTCGGCGATAACCGCGTAGGTCGTACTGCTCTTGGCCGTCAAAAGCGCCAGGGAGGAGAGTTTATTGCCCATTCCGGACCGGGCAACGAGGGTACGAGCGTCATTGAGCGAAGCGGCATCGGCCAGCACGGTATTCGAGCATGCGACGAACATTGTCAGCGCAATGACAGCAGGCGACATCCTTTTCATTTTTCCATTTCCAATCGACAAACGATGTTTTGAGCGTAGTTCGAGCGTGAAGGGGCTGCCACCGAAAATGTACCGTCTGGTTAGCAAATCCATTCCACGCCTGGACAGTAGCAAATCAAAAACGACTATCCAATGACGGCGACGGGCCATTCAACCATCATCGGCACGCCAGCATCCGACCTCCATACCCACCCCAGCCGGCCAACTCGACGCAACTGCGGACCGTCGGCATCGATCGGGGCCCCTATCGCTACTTTTTTGCAGGCACCAGAAAACACAAACCCCCGATTTTCTCTTGAAAATCGGGGGTTTGTGTTCAACGAATTTGGCGGTGAAGGAGAGATTCGAACTCTCGATACAGTTTCCTGTATACACACTTTCCAGGCGTGCTCCTTAAGCCACTCGGACACTTCACCGTGTCTCGGCAAACTGTTCAGTCTGTCGAGGCGCGCTAATGTAGTCGAAAGCTTCCCTGATGGCAAAGGTTTTTTTGAGAATTTTCATGCGCTTAAGATGGACGAGGATTTGAAATCCAGCGGACATGGCAAACCGGACAATCTTTGGGTCGGTCTGTACGCGATGTGATGGCCCCCAGCGCGGCCGATTGGGTGGAGCAGGCTGTTTAGGAGGTCCGGCACTGACCGGTGAGTCAGTCACGGCGCTTTACCTGACCTGCGGTGGTGGGTAACGTCTGCATCACTTCTCTTACAAGGAATAGCGTCATGAGCGATCTGATTGCCTACCATCTCGAAGACGGTATCGCGACCCTGACCTTGAACAACGGCAAGGTCAACGCCATTTCGCCGGATGTGATTACCGCGTTCAACGTTGCGCTGGATCGGGCAGTGGCGGATCGGGCGGTGGTGATCATTACCGGCCAACCGGGCATTCTGTCGGGCGGCTACGACTTGAAGGTGATGACTGCCGGCCCCAAGGAAGCGGTGAGCCTGGTCACGGCGGGCTCGACCCTTGCCCGTCGCCTGTTGTCACACCCCTTCCCCGTCATCGTCGCGTGCCCGGGCCATGCAGTGGCCAAGGGCGCTTTCCTGCTGCTTTCGGTGGACTACCGCATCGGCGTGGACGGGCCTTTCAGCATCGGCCTGAACGAGGTGCAGATCGGCATGACCATGCACCACGCCGGAATCGAACTGGCTCGTGATCGCCTGCGCAAGTCCGCCTTCCATCGCTCGGTGATCAATGGCGAGATGTTCAATCCACAGACAGCGGTGGATGCCGGCTTCCTCGACAAGGTGGTATCGGCCGAAGAGCTGCAAGGGGCTGCGCTGGAAGCGGCACGTCAGTTGAAGAAAATCAACATGAACGCCCACAAGCAGACCAAGTTGAAAGTGCGCAAGGCTCTGCTGGACACGTTGGACAGCGCCATTCTACTGGACCAGGATTTCCAGGTTTGACATCTACACCCGCGAATCGAAGCCCGGCCCACGTGTCGGGCTTTTTCATGTTGCGTTTAAAAATCCCCGGCCGCTCTAGCCTGCTTCTGACGCGTCCATCCGTGGGCACGCCGTCGAACATCGCCCATCTCCTTCCTGCAGGGCAGTAATTGCCGAAAACAGTGCACATCCGTACACTGCGCCACCTTTGTCCCGATGGGCCTGTAGATGTTGTTCGTACTGCGTATGTTGTTGCTGGGCCTGCACTTTATCCTCGCGGGTGTGCTCGGCCTGATCCTTGGCGTCTGCCGACCGTTCAATCCGGACAACAGCCGTTTATGCGCCCGGCTGTATGCCTGGCCCGCGATGTGGATCCTGGGCCTGCGGCTCAAGGCCGGGGTGGATACGCTGGCGAACAAGCCTCGGAGCTGCGTGATCATTGCCAATCATCAGTCCAACTATGACCTGTTCGTCTTCGGCAGCGTGGTGCCGCGGCGCACCGTGTGCATCGGCAAGAAGAGTCTGAAATGGGTGCCGTTGTTCGGGCAACTGTTCTGGCTGGCGGGTAACGTGCTGATCGACCGGGGCAACGCGATCAAGGCACGCCGGGCGATGCTGACCACCACCCACACGTTGCAGCATGAAGATACGTCCATCTGGGTATTCCCGGAGGGTACGCGCAATCTTGGCCATGAGTTGCTGCCATTCAAGAAAGGCGCCTTCCAGATGGCGATCGCCGCCGGGGTACCGATTGTCCCGGTGTGCGTCAGCAACTACGTCAACCACATGCGCCTCAATCGCTGGCGCAGCGGTGACATTCTCATACGCTCATTGCCAGCAATTCCTACAGCCGGGCTGAGCATGGAAGACATGCCCCGGCTCATGAACCAATGCCGTGAGCAGATGCATGAATGCATCGAGTCGATGGATCGACAGATCCGCAAATCCTGAACGAAACCCGCCCCACGGCGGGTTTTCTTTTGCCGGCGAACTTGGCGGATTTTGCTGACTCTCAAGCATCAGGGCGCGCTAAGCTGCGCATCGCATAGCCTGTCACTGCCATTTCCAAGAAAAGTGAACCACCACCATGGGTAGAGTCGTTGCCGCTGCGGTCTACAGCGCCGGTAAGAAAGTCACCAATATCACCCTCGATGAAGGCAGCACGTGGGCCGCCAAACCCGATCATTTCGTATGGATCGGCCTCGAGGAGCCCAATAACGAGGAACTGACCAACCTGCAGCGCCAGTTCAACCTGCATGAACTGGCGATCGAAGACGCCATGGAGAAGCACAGCCGCCCGAAGCTGGAGACCTTCGGCGATGCGCTGTTCATTGTGACGTATTCGCCGGTACGCAAGGACGGCAAGCTGCAGTTCATCGAGACCCATATCTTCGCTGGCAATGGATACATCATCACCGCCCGTAACGGCCACTCGGCGTCCTACGCCTACGTGCGACAACGCTGCGAGGCCCGTCCTCTGCTGCTGGAGCATGGGGAAGACTTCGTTCTTTATGCCATCCTCGACTTCGTGATCGAGAACTACCAGCCAGTGGGCGAAGCCATTCATGCCGAGATCGATGAGCTGGAACAACATGTCCTGTGCAGCGCCCTGAACGAACGGGACATCCAGAAACTCCATGGCTTGCGACGGGACGTCTTACGGCTGCGTCGCTACGCGGCGCCGATGGTGGAAATCAGTGAAGAACTGCAGAGACTGAGCTTTCCTTTCATCGACAAGAACATGCGTCCTTACTTCCGCGATGTGCAGATCCATGTCACGCGGCAGATGGAAGACCTGACCACCCTGGCGGATATCGCCAGCCAGACCATCGAGGTCGGGGTATTGCTCGAAGCGTCGCGCCAGAGCGTGGTGCAGCGCAAATTCGCAGCGTGGGCCGCGATCCTCGCATTTCCCACGGCGGTGGCCGGTATCTACGGGATGAACTTCGAGAACATGCCAGAGCTGACCTGGCATTACGGCTACTTCATGGTGCTGGGAGTGATCGCGGTGGGGTGCACCGGGCTCTGGGCGAGCTTCAAGCGATCGGGGTGGTTATAGAGCGGTCCAAAGGCAGGATGTCCTGGATGACGCCCGAAGCCATGGTGCAGGGCGTTGCGCAATGCTGCCCGGTCAGTCGGCATCGATAACGGACAGGCCGCCCCTTCTCCAGACAAGCCCGCCCTCCGACTACCCTTCCTGCGGCGCTTACCCCTGGGGCGTTTCCGCCTGCGGCTTATGGGCGACAAAACGCATCATCCATTCCGCCACGGTCGTGCCGTGGTGCTCCTGTTCGAGGCTTGCCACACCCTGGCTGTAGACCTTTTCGCCCAGGTGTTCCTGGCGAATATCCAACAACGCCCGGGAATAGTCGTGGATGAATTCAGGATGGCCCTGGAAACACAACACCTGATCGTCGATGTGGTAGGCGGCGAACGGGCAGAAATCGCTGGAGGCAATGACCGTGGCGTTTTCCGGAAGCTGGGTGACCTGGTCCTGGTGGCTGATCAGCAAGGTCAGCTCTTCCATCACCGGGCTCATCCATGGCGCCTTGGCTGCCAATTTGTAGCGATGGGTGCCTACGCCCCAGCCCTGGGTCGCGCGCTCGGTCTTGCCGCCAAGCAACAGCGCCAGCAACTGATGCCCGAAACAGACGCCCAGCAATTTGTCGCCCCGCTTGTAGCGATCCAGCAGGAAGGCCTTGAGGGTTTGAATCCACGGATCGGTGCCAAAGGAGTCAGCCTTGCTGCCCGTCACGAGATAGGCATCGAAACGCTCGTCATCGCTGGGGTAATGGCCTTGCATCACGTTGTAGACGACGAATTGCGCCTCGATGGGCTGCTGCGAGAACAGGCGCTGGAACATCTGCCCGTAGCCCTGATATTGATCGGCCAATTCCGGACGCAGGATATCGGTCTCCAAGATGCAGATGCGTAGCGACATAAAAAATACCTGACACGGTGATGGGAATATTGCACACCCAAGAGCCTGCCTCGAAACACTGTTCCAAGGCAAGCCCTTCCTCGTCGTCAGAACAGCTCCTGCTTCGCGGCCTTCTCCAGCAACAGGGCCGGCGGAGCGAAACGCTCGCCATATTGCTCGGACAGATACTGGGCGCGAGCAATGAAATCCTTCAGGCCGTACTGGTTGATGAACTGCAACGCGCCGCCGGTCCATGGCGCGAAGCCGATGCCAAAAATCGAGCCGACGTTGGCATCGGCCGTCGAAGTGAGCACGCCCTCTTCCACACAACGCACCGTCTCCAGGGCCTGGATGAACAGCAAGCGGTCACGGATATCCTGCGCTGAAATCCGCCTGCCCGCCTCCTCGAAATGCATCTTGAGTCCCGGCCACAAGTGCTTCGGCCCGCTGGCCGGGTATTCGTAGAAACCCGCTCCAGCGGCCTTGCCTGGGCGCTTGCATTCATTGAGCAGCCAATCGATTACCGCGAACGCGGGATGCTCGATGGGGGCTTTCCCTTCCGCCTCCAGATCCTGAAGGGTCTGGGCGTGAATATGACTCATCAGGCTGAGGGAAACTTCATCAGAAACCGCCAAGGGGCCGACCGGCATGCCGGCCTTGCGTGCTTCGGTCTCGATCGTGGGCGCACTCACGCCCTCGCCGAGCATGGCGATGCCTTCCTGGGCGAAGGTACCGAAGACCCGTGATGTGAAGAAGCCGCGACTGTCGTTGACCACAATCGGCGTCTTGTGGATCTGCAGGACGAAATCGAAACTGCGCGCCAGGGTTTCATCACTGGTACCGGCGCCCTTGATGATTTCCACCAGGGGCATTTTTTCCACCGGGCTGAAAAAGTGCAGGCCGATGAACTTCGTCGGGTCCGGTACCGCCGTCGCCAGGCCGGTGATAGGCAATGTCGAAGTGTTGGAGGCAATCACGGCGTCGTGCCCTGCCAGAGCCTGGGCGGCGGCCGAGACCCTGGCCTTCAGGGCGCGATCTTCGAACACCGCTTCAATGATCAGGTCGCAGCCGGCGAGGTCGGCATCGCGGTCAGTGGCATGAATCCGCGCCAGCGTGGCTTCGTGTTGTTGCGCGCTGATCTGCCCGCGGTCGACCTTGCTGTCGAGCAAAGCCGCCAGACGAGCCTTGCCCTTCTCTGCCGCGGCCAGGTCGATGTCCTTGAGGACCACCTCGATGTTGGCCTGGGCGCAGACACCGGCAATACCGGCGCCCATCATACCGGCTCCCAGCACGCCGACTTTTTTTGTCGAGAACGGCGCAAAAGCCTGCGGACGGGAGCGTCCGGCCTTGATCTCGTTGAGCTGGAACCAGAAGGTACCGATCAGGTTCTTTGCCACCTGGCCGGTGGTCAGTTCGGTGAAATAGCGGGTTTCGATCAAGTGCGCAGCGTCGAAGCTCACCTGTGCGCCCTCCACCGCTGCACAAAGGATTTTCTCCGGCGCCGGCAGGCAACCCTGGGTCTTGTTGCGCAGGATCGAAGGCGCAATCGCCAGCATCTGCGCCATGCCCGGGTCGGATGGCGTGCCCCCCGGAATCCGATACCCCTTCAAATCCCAGGGCTGGAGCACATTCGGATTGGCGAGTATCCAGGCGCGAGCCTTGGCCAGCAACTCGTCACGGTCGCCTGCCAGCTCATCGATCAACCCAACCTGCAAGGCTTGCCGAGCGGTGACCCTCTTACCCTCCAACAGATACGGTAAGGCTTTCTCCAAGCCAAGCAGACGCACCATCCGCACCACCCCGCCACCGCCCGGCAGCAGGCCGAGGGTGACCTCCGGCAGACCGATCTGCACGGATGGATCGTCCAGCGCCACACGGTGATGACAGGCCAGGCAGAGCTCCCAGCCACCGCCCAGGGCCGCGCCGTTGATAGCGGCCACCACCGGCCTGCCCAACGTTTCCAGGGCGCGCAGTTGCGCCTTGAGAGCCAGGATCATGTCGTAGAACGCCTTGGCCTGGTCCTTGCCGACCTTGACCAGTTCGTTGAGATCGCCGCCAGCGAAGAAGGTTTTCTTGGCGGACGTGATGACCACCCCGGCTATGCGGTCCTTTTCAGCATTCAGTCGGGCGATGCAGGCGGCCATGGCCTCGCGGTACACCGCATTCATGGTATTGGCACTCTGGCCCGGCATATCCAGGGTCAGGACGACAATCCGGTCGGGGCCTGCTTCGTAACGTATGGCATCGGTCATCGACAGCGTTCCTTAAAAAATACGGTTCCTTGAAGACGGGCTCAGAGACGCTCGATCACCGTGGCGATGCCCATGCCACCACCGACGCACAGGGTCGCCAGGCCATAACGCAGGCGACGCGCCTCCAGTTCGTCGAGCAAGGTGCCGAGGATCGCGCACCCCGTCGCCCCCAAGGGATGGCCCAGGGCAATGGAACCGCCGTTGACGTTGACCTTCGTCGGATCGATGGCCATGTCCTTGATGAATTTGAGCACCACCGAGGCAAACGCTTCGTTGACCTCGAAAAGGTCGATGTCCTGCACCCGCAAGCCGGCCTTGGCCAAGGCCTTGCGGGTAGCCGGCGCGGGTCCGGTGAGCATGATGGTCGGGTCGGTGCTGGTGATGGCCGTGGCGACGATCCGTGCACGGGGTTGCAAGCCCAGGGCCCGTCCCTTGGCTTCGGAGCCGACCAGCATCAGCGCCGCGCCATCGACGATCCCGGAGCTGTTGCCCGGCGTATGCACATGATCGATCCGCTCGACATGGCTGTAGACCCTGAGTGCGGTGGCATCAAATCCCATCTGGCCCATGGCCTCGAAACTCGGCTTGAGCTTGCCAAGACCCTCAAGGGTCGAGTCGGCGCGAATGAATTCATCCTGATCCAGCAGCGCCAGGCCGTTCTGGTCCCGCACCGTCACCAGGGATCGATCGAACGAACCGTCCGCCCTGGCTCGCGCAGCCTTGTGCTGGGAATGCAGTGCATAGCGGTCGACATCCTCCCGGCTGAAACCTTCCAGGGTGGCAATCAGGTCGGCGCCGATGCCCTGGGGTATGAAATGCCCCGACAGGTTGGACTGCGGATCCAGCGCCCAGGCCCCGCCGTCGCTGCCCATGGGCACCCGGGACATGGATTCGACGCCACCGGCCACCACCAGGTCTTCGAACCCGGAGCGCACTTTCATCGCCGCCAGGTTCACCGCTTCCAGGCCCGAGGCACAGAACCGGTTGAGCTGCATGCCCGCGACACTGATATCCCAGCCTGCCACCACGGCGGCGGTCTTGGCGATGTCGGCGCCCTGGTCGCCCACCGGTGTCACACACCCGAGCACGATGTCATCCACCTGGCCGGTATCCAGGTCCATGCGCTGCTGCAGGGCATTGAGCAGCCCACTCACCAAACTCACTGGCTTGACGCTGTACAAGGCACCGTCAGCCTTGCCCTTGCCACGGGGCGTGCGCAACGCGTCGAAAATCAAAGCCTCGGTCATGACACCCTCGAACCGCAGTTGTATGCAAGGCCTCCAACCATAAGCCCAGCGGCAGGGGATTCAATGACCACAGCGCTCAACAGCGTTGACGACCACGGTCAGACGAACGGTAGCGTGCTATCGGGTTAACCGTTTCAGGAGAGCGAACTGTCTAGCAAAAGGTCCTTCAGGTAGATGGCAATAGGCCTCATAGCGTTTTGATAACCACTGGTTAAAAACTGATACTAATTGGATCTAAGCCAAGCCGGCTGCGGCCCCTAATGTAATCCTTGTACAAGAGAGTCGTCGGGTTTTGCCGAGGCGCTTGTCAGACAGGAAGTGCAACGCCAGCCGTCATGGAGTTATGCAGGCTGGCTCAGGAAATAACAAAAAAGGCGGGTCAGCCATGTTCAAACATACGAAAGTTCGTCAAGCCGGACTCATTCTCTTCGCCACGACGCTGCTGTTGATTCTGCCGAATATCCCCAAGATGATCGGCTGAATCCGTACGCGGGCAGTTGCCTCGATACTGTGTTTCTCGCTAAAAAAAGCGACAGGCTCGTTGTTCGGGCCGCAGTGGCTGTGCCAACCTTTGCGGCACCCCACTCGACATGGAAGGCGATCCATTGAAGGCTCTCATCATGCTCGGGGCGTTGCTGCTCGGCACGCCCCTGTACGCCGCCCAGCTGACGCTGGAACTGGGCGCGAATACACGCACCTGGCAAACAGAAGAACTGCTCAAGCATCCGCAAGCCCGGACCGTACAAATCGCCGAGGACGTCTCCTACAAGAAACCGATGACCTACCGCGCCGTGCCGCTGACGGAGTTGTTGACCGGCATCCAGCCGGACGATCATCTGCAAGCCGTGGCACTGGATGGCTTCGCCGCCGAATTGCCCGCTGCGCCCTTGTTGAACAAGAGCGGCGCACGCGCCTGGCTGGCGATAGAGGATCCGGCCGCGCCATGGCCTCCACTGGGTGAAGGCAAGCACAGCGCCGGGCCTTTCTACCTGGTCTGGACCGATCCGCAGGCGGGCCATATCAGCCCCGAGCAATGGCCCTACGCGGTGGCGAGCATCAAGCGCCTGCCAGCGGTAGCCGAACGCTTCCCTGCCCTGCTGCCGGCGCCTACCCTGGCCAAGGACGATCCGGTCAACAAAGGCTTCGAGCTGTTCCAGAAAAACTGCCTGGCGTGTCACCGCCTCAATGGCGCGGGCGACGCACAGTTCGGTCCGGACCTGAATATTCCCTTCAATCCCACCGAATACTTCTCGGGGGACTTCCTCAAACGCTACATCCGCGACCCCCAGAGCCTGCGCCGCTGGCCCCAAGGGAAGATGCCAGGGTTCTCCGCAGCGGTGTTGCCGGATTCGGAACTGGACCTGTTGGTGGGTTATCTGAAGCACATGGCCGGACGCAAACAGCTGCCGAGTCCATGAGGCATCATTGTTCCTGCCAGGCAACCACCGTAGCCGGCGTCACGACCACCCGGGCCCGCATCTGCTCGCAACCGCCATCGCGACGCATGCCCCGTACCGGGCAGGCGTCGAGGTAATCCAGGCCTACGGCCAGTTTCAAGTGTCGCTCCGGGCGGGCCAGTTGGTGCGTGACATCGAAGCTGTACCAGGCGTCGTCGAGCCAGGCTTCGGCCCAGGCATGACTGGCCAGGTGCTCGCAGCCGTCGCTGTACACATAGCCAGACACATAGCGCGCCGGCACGCCCAGACTGCGGGCGCAGGCCAGGAAGGCGTGGGTATGATCCTGGCACACCCCGCTGCGGCCGGCGAACGCCTGTGCCGCGCGGGTCTCGACCTGGGTCGAGCCCGGGGTATACGCGATGTGCCGGTTCAGCCCGTGCATCAGGTCGATCAGTGCCACGCGGTCACGCCGTTGCCCGCACTGCTCATGGGCGAAGTCACGCAAGGCCTCGTCCGCTTCGGTCAGCCGGGTGAACCGCAGGAACGGTAGCGCCGAGCGTTGCTCATGCTCGGCCTCATGCGAGGGATCGATATCGACCTGGCCGCGTGCACCAATGATGATGGTTTCGTGGGGCTCGTCCAGGGTGAGCACATGGAGAATATTGCCGAACGGATCCAGCTGGGAACGCACCGGTCGAGGCAAGTCGAGCTTCCAGCTCAGCACGTGCTGGCGTTCGCTGTCGTGGGGTGTGAGGCGCAGGTACTGGATGCTGGCGCGAACCTGATGTTCATAGTGGTAGGCCGTTTCGTGGCTGATCGAGAGTCTCATATGACCTCCAGGTAGGAACGGTGGATCGCGTCGCCCAGCTCGCGGACCCTCGGGATGAACTCCGTGAGCCAGGCATGCAGACCTCCATCAAGGATTTCATGGATACCGGTATAGCGCAGGCGTGCATCCATCTGCGCCGCCAGGCGTTGCGCCGGCCGCCCATTGGTCCCTGGCAGGCTGGCCAGGATCTGGTCGATTTCCTCGGTGCAGGCGCGCAGCGAGCGCGGCACATCGGCACGCAACAGCAGCAACTCGGCCACATGGCGGGCTCCGGGGGCATCGCGGTAGATCTCGGTATAGGCTTCGAAGGAAGACAGGGCACGCAACAGCGCGCTCCATTGATAATACGCATGGGCCGTGCCGTCGCTGACGGCGTCAGCCTGGTCGCCGGCCATCTCATAGCGGGCATCGAGCAGACGCAGGGTGTTGTCGGCCCTTTCGATAAACGTTCCCAGGCGGATGAACCTGAACGCATCGTTGCGCATGACGGTGCCATAGGTTGCCCCCCGAAACAGGTGGGACCTCTCCTTGATCCATTCACAGAAACGGCTCAGCCCGTAACGCCCCAGGCCCTGCCCGGCAATATCGCGGATATCCAGCCAGGTGGCATTGATGTTTTCCCACATGTCGGCGGTAATTCGCCCACGCACCGCATGGGCGCTGGCCCGAGCCGCCCCGAGGCAACTGTAGATACTGGCGGGGTTGGCGGCCTCCAGGGCGAAGAAATGCAGCAATCGCTCGGCATGCAGATCGCCGTGTCGCTCCCGGTAGTCATCCAGCGTACCGGTGATCAGCAAGGGCATGGCCAACTCGTGCAGGCCATCGCCATGACCGTCCTGGGGCATCAAGGACAGCGAATAACTGACGTCGAGCATCCGGGCGAGATTTTCCGCCCGCTCCAGGTAACGTGACATCCAGTAAAGGTCCGAGGCGGTTCTACTCAACATGGCAGACTTCCTGGCATCGTAGCTCCCTCATTGCTCGACCACCCAGGTGTCCTTGGTGCCACCACCCTGGGACGAATTGACCACCAGCGATCCTTCGCGAAGCGCTACGCGGGTCAGGCCACCGGGCACTACCCGGGTTTCGTGGCCGGACAACACGAACGGTCGCAAATCGATGTGTCGCGGTGCGATACCGTTCTCGACGAAAGTCGGGCAGGTGGAAAGCGATAGCGTCGGCTGGGCGATATACGCATGCGGCCTGGCCTTGATCCGCTCCCGGAATGCGTCGATCTGGGCCTTCGTCGAAGTAGGCCCCACCAGCATTCCATACCCACCGGAACCTTGGGTTTCCTTGACCACCAGGTCTGGAAGGTGCGCCAGTACATGGGACAGATGGACAGGATCACGACACTGCCAGGTGGGAACGTTCTTCAGGACCGGTTCTTCATCCAGGTAGAAACGGATCATATCGGTGACGAACGGGTACACCGACTTGTCGTCCGCCACGCCGGTACCGATGGCATTGGCCAGCACCACGTTGCCGGAGCGGTAGGAGGACAGGATCCCCGGCACGCCGAGCATCGATTCCGGATTGAAGGCCAGCGGATCGAGGTACGCATCGTCAAGGCGCCGGTAGATCACATCCACCGCTTTCGGCCCGTCGGTGGTACGCATGAACACCTTGTCATCGCGTACGAACAGGTCCGCGCCTTCCACCAGCTCCACGCCCATTTCCCGGGCCAGGAATGCATGTTCGAAGAATGCACTGTTGAAACGCCCCGGCGTGAGCACCACGACGCTGGGATCTTCCAGCGCGCTGGCGCTTCTCAGGGTATCGAGCAGCAGGTTGGGATAATGGTCGATGGGGGCGATGCGCTGGGCCGCGAACAGTTCGGGGAACAGCCGCATCATCATCTTGCGGTCTTCCAGCATATAGCTCACGCCACTGGGCGTACGAAGATTGTCCTCGAGTACGTAGTACGTGCCATCCCCATCGCGTACGAGATCGATACCGCAGATGTGGGCATAGACGTCACGATGCAGATCCAGGCCTTGCATCGCCAGCTGATATTGTTCGTTGGCCAACACCTGTTCGGCCGGGATGATGCCGGCACGGATGATCCGTTGCTCATGGTAGAGGTCGGCCAGGAACATGTTCAGCGCCCGGACCCGTTGGACGCAGCCACGCTCGACGACTCGCCATTCGCTGGCGGGAATGCTGCGCGGGATCGTGTCGAAGGGAATCAGGCGCTCCGTTCCCTGCTCATCGCCGTAGAGCGTGAAGGTAATTCCCGCACGATGAAACAACAGATCGGCTTCGCGCCGCCGCTGGGCCAGGAGCTCCTCCGGCGCTGACGCCAGCCAATGGGCAAACGCCCGGTAATGCGGGCGAACCTGACCCTCGGCATCGTACATTTCATCAAAACCGGCGCGGCTCATGCCGTTCTCCCTGTCATCCGACATCAAGGCATCGCGGCCCTCTCCTGCGCCGCTGGTTCGTTGCGGCGCAGGAGCTTCGCTCCCCTGAGCATAGACATGGAAAAAGAACCCGGCCCGTCCCGGATACAGTTGGGTACAAAACGAAAAACGGCCGGCCCAAAGGCCAGCCGTTGTCAGTTGTCGCGGATGAATCCTCAGGCCTGGAAGCGCCGGATTTCCTGCTTGACGCCCCAACCCTCGATGACACCGCCCAAGGGCTCCACAACCGCTTCGAAGTCTTGCTCGAAGTCCCCGATGTCATCGTAGGTGGCGTACATCACCCGACTCAGTTCCAGTGACCAGCCACCGTCATCCCGTGGACTGATCTGTGCATTCAGGGACTCACCCCGAAATTGACCCGCCGCCCTGCGCGCCCGCTCCTCATCCGGGAAGATGGCGTAGAACTCGATGGGATGGAATTGTGAAAAATCGAACCCGCCTTCTTTCATGCGGCGCAACACACGGGTGCTGATGTCTTCTTGATAGGCTGTGCTCATGAAACGTCCTCCTCAAATCGATGGATAGACTTTCCGTCTTCCCGCGCAGGCAATCCGGGGATTGCGTGCAACACGGCATCAACTGACCGTCGGGACACAAGCATGTAGCTGACAAGACCAGACCTTAGCGATCTCTTCGCTGATCTCGTTTGCAGAGTAGTCGCAAGTCATGGCCACTGCCAAGCGGGGCCAGGCCACGATTTCATGAAATCGGTTTAATACTGATGATTTCGATGCTGTGCTGGGACTTGAGATTCTTCACAGTGGGATCTTCTGTCCTTCCTTCCAGGTCATTGAGATCCAGCTTGGCGGACACCGGGAGCAATCTTTCACGAATCAGCTGAGCTGCCTGCTCCATAGTGGGTTCCTGGTCATGGTCGAACTGCTCGGCGATGGCTTCGCCGTGATCATCAACGAAAGTGATCTCCCACTTGCGCATTGGTGTCTCCTCGATCAATTCATCGTCGGGCTTACCTCTATCTCGACCTTGAAGGCTGAACGATCGTTCCGCCGGGTAGTGGGCGGTACAGATGAAAAGACCGCCTCGCGGCGGTCTGTCGATGCTGTTTGCAGACAATCTCGCCGATTACTTCTCTTCGGCAAGCTTTTTCAGGGCTTTCAACGTATTGAATGGCGCATCCACCACGAACTTGTTGGCCAGCCAGGACGGTACATCCCCACCTGGCTCGGTATGGACCTGATAGACCACTTCGACCTGGCCCGGGCCCTTGGGCGTCAACTTCCAGAACCCGTCGACCTGGGTCACCCGCACGAACCCCTTTTCTTCTGGCCGATAGGTTGGCACACCCTTGAGGTTACGGGTCAGGCTTCCATCGGCACCGTTTACAGTGGTGACTTCCAGCACCGAGTCCCGTGACGTGACAGGCCACGGCGTGTTGAACTGGGTGTAGGTCCAGCTCTTGTCGCCTTCGTGCTTGATCAGTTCCTGCTTCTTGCACTCGTGGATCCAGGCACAGGCCCCGGGAACGTCTTCCTGCAGGGCCCGTAGTTTGTCCACCGTGGTGTTCATGACGGTGACGCCACGGTAGGCCTTGTATTTGGAGCCGGCCACTTCACTGAGGGAAACCTTGATGCCGTCCTGCTCCTTGGCGACTTTCCAGTCTTCGGCCTGGGCGCTTGCCGTCGCCAACAGAACGACCAGACCACACGACACAGCCATACGATGCAGCGAACCCATAGTGTTTTCCTTATTGTCGAAGTCCGTTCATTGAGTTTTGTCATCGGAACGAATCGCCAGGACCCGTCCGTCGACCCGTTACGCTGCGGTGACTTGTTCCCACCATCCGAGCAATCGAATGGCTTCTTCACGACTGCTGCCGCAAACCTCGATGTCGGCCGCGAATCCCGAGCAGACCGCCGGACGTTCCGGCTGCCCGAAGATCTGGCACAGGTTATCGACTGACAGCTGCACGCAACGTTCGCCGGCAGGCTTGCCATGGGGCATGCCAGGGATCGACGAACTGATGGAAGGGGCAATGCAACAGGCGCCACAGCCTTCACGGCATTTCATGACGTCGACATCCTCACGACAGGTAACGGATTCATAACGCAACACAGAGTAACGGCTAAAACGCTCGTTTTAAATTGCCGTGAACGCGTTTTTTCGCTCAATGCAGACGACCGGACAGTCAGCGACGGCTCGATGGCCATCAGGTTTCACTGTTTGAATTCGAAGTCCAACGCGGCCCCTTCAACCTCGTTGCGTTCCTGATTACGCAGCGGAAGCTGCATTTCGTTGCTCAGCAGACGACCGTTGAGCTGGAACGGACCAGGCTTCTCTCCAAACATCGACGGCAGCAGCGGCTCACGTTTGGGCAAAGGGGCTTTTCCCGGCGGCTCCAGCTCCTCGACCATTTCATGAGGCAGGCTCAGGTCCAGTCTGGCCGCAGGCAGGGGAGTCTTGGCGATTTCCCGGGCCGACTTGGTCTTGGAGGCAATGGGCGGTCGTTTCTTCTTCGGGGAGACCGCTTTTTTGGCAGGAGCCTTTTTCGCCGCCACTGTTTTTTTGGACACGTTGTTCGTGGCGCTGGCGGCCGGTTTCTCCTGCGCTGGCGCAGCCAGAACGCCTTCGGCATGGAAGGCGGTCAGCAGGCCGATCAGAACCCAGGCGGCAGGAGCAATGACTTTCATAAATACAATGGCAGCTACGACAGAGGTACCCATGCTCGCCCGATAATGGGGCGCTGACAAGCACATCAATCCAAGGTACTGATCTTCAAGCGGATTTTCTAAAAGAACCCGCCGGCCGTCTCCTGGCACAACTGAGTGGCCAGCAGCCCCAGCGTCATCAAGGCCCGTTCCGCCTCGCGATTCCAGGGGATGCCACAGTTCAGGCGGATGCAGTGGTTGAACTGCTCGGTATTACTGAAGATCAACCCCGGTGCGATGCTGATGCCCTGTTGCAGCGCACGGACATGCAGTTCCTGGGTATTGACCCGCCCCGGAAGGCTGACCCACAGGATGAAGCCCCCGGTGGGGCGGCTCATCTGCGTACCCTCGGGGAAATGCTGCTGCACCGCCAATTGGAAGGCGCTGAGATTCTTGCGGTATTCCTGGCGGATATAGCGCAGGTGCCGGTCATAGCCGCCATTTTCCAGATAGGCCGCAATGCCCATCTGGGTGACGCTGCAGGCCGAGTGGGTACTGAAGGTCTGGAGCCGCTGGATTTCCTGCTGGAATTTACCGGCGATCATCCAGCCAATGCGCACGCCCGGTGACAATGTCTTGGAGAAGCTCGAACAGTAGATGACTCGGTCCAGCCGATCATAGGCCTTGAGCGCCTTGGTACGGCCCTGCTCGAACATCAACTCGCCATAGATATCGTCCTCGACGATCTGGATGTCGAAGTCCGATGCCAGGCGCAACAGCTGTTTCTGCCGCTCTTCCGGCATGGTCCCGCCAAGAGGGTTGCTCAAGCGCGTGGTCAGTACCAATGCCTTGATCGACCATTGGTTGGCCGCCAGTTGAAGGGCTTCCAGGCTCATGCCGGTCACCGGATCGCTGGGAATCTCGATGACCTTGAGCCCCAACAGATCCGCCAGTTGCAACAAGCCATAGTAGGTGGGTGACTCGGCGGCAATCAGGTCTCCCGGGCGGGTCAGTACTCGCAAGGACATCTGCAGCGCATCGACACAGCCGTGGGTGATCACGACTTCGGAGGGATCCACCACCACGCCGGCATCGCGCATGCGGATCGCCACCTGACGCCGCAACGGCTCGAAACCCGGGCTGAACATGTAGCTGAACGCCCGCGGACTGTGGAAGCGCGTGACCTTGGCCAACTGCTGATGCAGCGCTCGGACTGGCAGGTAATCGACGCTCGGCACCGCCGCCCCCAGGGGAAACACTCCTTCGCGTCGCGACTCCACCAGCACCTGCTGGATGATGCTGCTGCGGGTCACCAGGCCCGGGCGCTCCACCCGGGCGATATCCGGGGTCGACGCCGTGAGCGCAGGGGTCTGGTGCACGTAATAGCCCGATTGCGGCCGCGCCCGAATCAGCCCCTGGTCCTCGAGGTTCGCGTAGGCCTGCAACACCGTCGCGTGGCTGACGTTGAGCTGTGAGCTCATCTTGCGCACCGAAGGCACGCGTTCACCGGGCTGATACACACCACGCCGGATGTCTTCAGCCAGTTGCTGTGCAATACGTTGATAGAGCAAGAGATTGGTCATGGCGCAGCACTCGATTTCACGGGCATTTTATTCTTGTCGGAAACGATACCGGAACAGTTTAGAAGTGTACTGGGACAGTTGCCAGATTACTCGACAGTACAGTGGGTTGATAGCCCCAACTGTACTCATGATGGCAGGTTCAGAAAGCAAAAACCCGGCGCCTTTGCAGGGGGCCGGGTTTTTGGATCAGGCAAGTTTCAGCGGGCGGCGCCGAGCTGGCCCTTTTCGTCGGAAAAGACGATTTCAACACGACGGTTCTGCGCCCGCCCTCGTTCGGTAGCATTCACATCCACCGGAAACTGATCGCCGTAGCCCTCGACCTGGATGCGTTTTTCATCGATACCCAGATCCACCAGCACGTCCGCCACCGACTGCGCGCGGTCGCGGGAGAGCTTGAGGTTCTCCTGCTTGCCTCCGGTGCTGTCGGTATACCCTTCGATGCGCACCACGCGCTTGGGATTGAGCTGCAGGAACTGCACGATCTTGAGCACTACCCGGTTGGCCGAGCTCTTGAGTTCAGCTTCGCCGGTGTCGAACAAGACATCACCGAGGGTCATCACCAGGCCGCGATCGGTCTGGGTGGTCGCCATTTCCTTGATCTGCTCTTCGAGCCATTTGCCTTGCTGCTGGACGCTGAGCAACTTGGACTCTCGCAAGGCCAACTGCAGGCGCTGGCGCTCCAGTTCGAGTTTCGCCGCGCGCTCTTCGTTGAGCACCTGGTTGGTGTGTTCCCGGGCAATTTCGCTGTAGCGCTGGCTGAGGTAGGCGTAATGCAAGACGTCCTCGCCACTGCCCCAGTATGTGGACAGCCGATCGGCACGGGCTAGTGATTCACCGGCGCGTATCACGTCCTTGGGCGCGGCACGCAGCACGTTGGAGTCTTCCTTGACCTTCTGAAAGTCGTCACTGGCTTTTTCCAGTGCTGCCTCGCTGCGCTGCCCCGCGCAGCCATACAGACTGGCCAGCCCCAGCAGGACCAGGCTGCCCATCACATGGGAGAGCTTCATTGGGCATCCTCCCTCAATTGCTTGCGCAGGCGTGCAATGCGGGTGTTGAGCACGTTCAATTGCTCCTGGCTCTTGAGCGTCAGCACCTTCGCTTCCGCCAGGCGCGCATCCAGCTCGGCCTGCTCGGCGCGCATGCGCGCCTTCTTGTACGATTCGTCAGCCATGTTGCTCTTGGCCCGGGCGAACTTTTCTTCGGCAAGTTTCAGCTCTGGCACTTCGTCGGCGGTGGCACCCACTGCCCGGGCTTGCTCCAGCGCCTGTTCGGTCAGGCGGATCTGTTCATTCGGCGCCGGATCGGCTGCGCAGCCCGCCAGAGCCAGAACGGCCAGGGCAGCGAAAAGAGGTCGAATAGTCACTAATGTTCCCTACTGTTTTGAGGCGCTGGCAGATGACTGCAACTGTGTGTTCCAGCGCTCGAGATTGCGTTGCAATACAGACTCCGCCAGGCCGGACGCGGCCAATTCTGTCATCTTTTGCGCCAGCTGTCCGCGTAGCCATGGGTCATTGCAGGCCGAGTCATGGGAAACCGCCAGGAACAGCCCCGGTTTATCCACCGGTTGCGGCATGGCCTGGAGGTCTTGAGCCATGCCCAACGTCTGCGCCATCGCCAGGCCCGAATAGCGCCCCGCCAGGACATACTCGACCTCTCCAAGCAGCAATTTCTGAAAGGCCTGGGTCAAGTTGGAGGTGCGTACCAGGGACAATTGCTGCTCGGCGAACATACCGAATGCCTGGGTCATGCGCGCCTTTTCCGACAACGCCCCGGTGTGGCCGTGGAGGTCTTCGGGGCGCTCGGCGATAAGGGGCGAATCCTTGCGGGTCCAGACCAGGTAATCGTTCTCCAGCAACGGCGGGTGGATGTAATCGAGCGAATCGAGCCCGGCGGTGGTCAGCGGGGCATCGGTGAGCAGGTCCATGCGGCCGCTGCGCACTTCCTCCAGCGCCTGGGCCCGCTTGCCGGCGTAGAGCAGTTCGACCTTGATACCCAACTCACCCGCCACTTTCGTCAGCAGGTCGGCGCCGGCACCGATGAGGTGCTTGGGGTCCTGAGGGTCCTGCCAGAGGTAGGGTGGCGCATCCGGGCTGCCGGTGGCGATCAGTCGCTCACACTTGCCGGCCGCAACGGACAGGGCCGGCGCACCTGCCAGCAACCATGCCAGCGACCAGCCAGCCAGACGATGAAGCTCCATGACGATACGCTCCCCTTGCAAACACACGATGCAGAAATAAAAAACCCGGCCAACCGGCCGGGTTCTTTATAAGTGAAGATGCCGGATCAGACCAGCTTCTCCAACTCTGGAACGGCCTCGAACAGGTCCGCCACCAGGCCATAATCGGCCACCTGGAAGATCGGCGCCTCTTCGTCCTTGTTGATCGCAACGATCACCTTGGAGTCCTTCATGCCGGCCAGGTGCTGGATCGCGCCGGAAATACCGACGGCGATGTACAGCTGTGGCGCAACGATCTTGCCGGTCTGGCCGACCTGCATGTCGTTGGGTACGAAACCTGCGTCGACCGCCGCGCGGGAAGCGCCGACGGCAGCGCCCAGCTTGTCGGCCAGGGCGTACAGGTGCTTGAAGTTGTCGCCGTTCTGCATGCCACGGCCGCCGGAAACGACGATCTTGGCAGCGGTCAGTTCCGGACGATCGGACTTGGCCAGCTCTTCGTTGACGAAGCTGGAGATACCGGCGTCATGGGCGGCGCCCACGGCTTCGATGGCAGCCGAGCCACCTTCGGCGGCAACCGGGTCGAAACCGGTGGCGCGAACGGTAATGACCTTGACCGAGGCGTTCGATTGCACGGTGGCAATGGCGTTACCGGCGTAGATCGGACGCTTGAAGGTATCGGCGCTTTCTACCGAGATGATCTCGGAGATCTGGTCGACATCCAGGGCAGCGGCGACGCGCGGCAAGATGTTTTTACCGTTGGAGGTCGCGGCTGCCAGGATGTGGCTGTAGCCCTTGCCCAACTCGGTCACCAGCGGAGCGACGTTTTCCGGCAGCTGGTGCGCGTAAGCGGCATTGTCAGCGTTCAGGACCTTGCTTACGCCAGCGATTTTCGCAGCGGCTTCGGCAACGGCGCCTGCGCCCTGACCGGCCACCAGGACGTGCACATCGCCACCGATTTTGGCAGCGGCAGCAACGGTGTTCAGCGTGGCAGGAGCCAGCGCTTTGTTGTCGTGTTCGGCGATTACCAAGATAGTCATCGTTAGATTACCTTCGCTTCGTTTTTCAGTTTCTCGACCAGTTCAGCCACCGACTTGACCTTGATGCCCGCGCTGCGTGCAGCCGGCGCTTCGACTTTCAGGGTCTTGTTGGTGGAGGCGGTGGAAACGCCCAAAGCGTCCGGAGTCAGCGTCTCGAGAGGCTTCTTCTTGGCTTTCATGATGTTTGGCAGGGACGCATAACGCGGCTCGTTCAAACGCAGGTCGGTGGTGACGATGGCCGGCAGCTTCAGGGAAACGGTCTGCGCACCGCCATCGATTTCACGGGTCACGGCAACGCTGTCGCCGGACACTTCGACTTTCGACGCGAAGGTGCCCTGACCGTAGCCGCTCAGTGCAGCAAGCATCTGGCCGGTCTGGTTGTTGTCGCTGTCGATGGCCTGCTTGCCGAGGATCACCAGCTGTGGCTGTTCCTTATCGACGACGGCCTTGAGCAGCTTGGCCACGGCCAGGGAGGTCAGGTCTTCGGCGGATTCGACGAGGATGGCGCGATCGGCACCCAGCGCCAGCGCGGTGCGCAGTTGCTCCTGGGCAGTGGTCGGACCGATGGAGACAACGACGATCTCAGTCGCCACGCCTTTTTCTTTCAGGCGCACGGCTTCTTCTACGGCGATTTCGCAGAAAGGGTTCATCGACATCTTGACGTTGGCGAGGTCGACGCCGGAGTTGTCCGCCTTGACGCGAACCTTGACGTTATAGTCGACCACTCGTTTGACAGCTACAAGAACCTTCATGGATTCCTCGTTACTCTCCGGTGAAAAGAAAGTCGCCTAGGCGAACCTGGCGGTTGATGCTCATGGGCGCAAGGGCACCTCTAAAAACGCCGGCATGAACCACACATGACCTTGCTCACGGGAGTGATGACCGTTCGTCAGTGGTGACCGATAAGTCATTCATTATCGCGGCGTGTAAACTGCGCATCCGAACACGCAATCCAGTCACTTTGTGCTGCCTTCGCCCTGTCTTTAGAGGTGCTCTTGAAACCAACAGTCAGCCTACGGCGAGCGCAAAACCGACCGTATCTTGACCGGAACGCCTATTCCGGTCAATACGGCAAAATGTCCAGCCATAAGCCGCACGTCAGTGATTTATCTGGCTTCCAGCGATTTCAAACAAACGTTTGTATTGGACGCTGAGAGTGGTGTAGATATAATGCGCCGCTCAAAGAGAGCGCCGCGATTCATCCATTGTCGCTTTCGTCATACCGATGAAGGAAACAATGGATGCAACGCCAACCTCCAATTAGAAAAAACCGCTGAGCCTTGAGTAGGAGATAGCCTGTGGAACGCGAATACATGGAATTCGACGTGGTCATCGTCGGTGCCGGCCCCGCTGGCCTGTCTGCCGCTTGCCGACTGAAACAGAAGGCCACCGAAGCCAGTAAGGAAATCAGCGTCTGCGTGGTGGAAAAAGGCTCTGAAGTTGGCGCGCACATCCTCTCCGGTGCGGTGTTCGAGCCCCGCGCCCTGAACGAGCTGTTCCCGGATTGGAAAGAGCTGGGCGCGCCATTGAACACGCCCGTCAAGCGCGATGACATTTATGTCCTGAGAAACGCCGACACCGCGAGCAAAATCCCTGACTTCTTTGTGCCCAAGACCATGCACAACGAAGGCAACTATATTATTTCCCTGGGCAACCTGTGCCGCTGGCTGGCCCAGCAGGCCGAGAACCTGGGCGTGGAAATCTATCCAGGCTTCGCCGCCCAGGAAGCATTGTTCGACGAGAACGGCGTGGTGCGCGGGATCATCACCGGTGACCTAGGTGTCGACCGCGAAGGCCATCCGAAGGAAGGCCTCTACACGCCCGGCATGGAACTGCGCGGCAAGTACACACTGTTCGCCGAAGGCTGCCGTGGTCATATCGGCAAGCAACTGATCAAGCGCTTCAACCTGGACAGCGACGCCGATGCGCAGCACTACGGCATCGGCTTGAAGGAAATCTGGGAAATCGACCCGGCCAAGCATCAACCCGGCCTGGTGGTACACACCGCCGGCTGGCCGCTGGACATCATGGGTACCGAAAACACCGGTGGTTCGTTCCTTTATCACCTGGAAAACAACCAGGTGGTGGTGGGCCTGATCGTCGACCTGTCCTACAGCAACACGTTCCTGTCGCCGTTCGACGAGTTCCAGCGCCTCAAGCACCATCCCGTGCTCAAGCAATACCTGGAAGGCGGCAAGCGTGTCAGCTACGGTGCCCGTGCCATCTGCAAGGGCGGCCTGAATTCGCTGCCGAAAATGGTCTTCAAGGGCGGCGCTTTGATCGGTTGCGACCTCGGCACCCTGAACTTCGCCAAGATCAAGGGCAGCCATACCGCCATGAAATCCGGCATGCTCGCTGCCGAGGCGGTGGCCGATCGCCTGTTCGCCGAGTCCGAAGGCGGTGATGAACTGACCGCCTACGTCGACAGCTTCAAGAACAGCTGGCTGTACGAAGAACTGTTCGCCAGCCGCAATTTCGGCGCGGCGATCCACAAGTACGGCGCCATCATCGGCGGCGGCTTCAACTGGCTCGACCAGAACATCTTCGGCGGCAAGCTGCCGTTCACCCTGCATGACAACAAGCCCGACTACGCCTGCCTGAAACTGGCGGCAGAGTGCAAGAAGATCGACTATCCGAAACCGGACGGCAAGATCAGCTTCGATAAACTCAGCTCGGTGTTCATCTCCGGTACCAACCATGAGGAAGAACAACCCTGCCACCTCAAGCTGACCGACCCGAGCATCCCGATCAGCAAGAACCTGCCGCTGTACGACGAACCGGCGCAGCGTTACTGCCCGGCTGGTGTGTACGAAGTGGTGACCAAGGAGGACGGCGAGAAGCGCTTCCAGATCAACGCCCAGAACTGCGTGCACTGCAAGACCTGTGACATCAAGGATCCTGCGCAGAACATCACCTGGGTCTCGCCGGAAGGCGCCGGCGGTCCGACTTACCCGAACATGTAAGCTGGCACGCAAGACATCGAGGCTCCCGCAATGGGGGCCTTTTTGTTGCCTGCCATCCAAGGAACACCACAACCCAATGTGGGAGCGGGCTTGCTCGCGATGACGGCAGCCCATTCAACCTTGATGCAAACTGAACCGCCGCTATCGCGAGCAAGCTCGCTCCCACAGGGGAACATCACTGGCTCAGGCGGCGCGCTCATCTGCGGGACTGTGTTCGAAGTAGCGCTTGTACTCCCGGCTGAACTGCGAAGAGCTCTGATAGCCCACCTGATGCGCGACCTGCGCCACGCCCATGCCCTCGACCAGTAGCAACCGCTGCGCCTTCAGCAAACGCAAACGCTTGAGGTACTGCACGGGTGAGAGCAAGGTGCTGCGCTTGAAATGTTCATGAAACGTCGAAGCGCTCATGTTGGCGCAACTGGCCAGTGTCTCGACGTTCAGCGGTTCGGTGAAATGCGCATGCAAATGACTCAGGGCCGCGGCAATCCGAGCGAATTGCCCATGCTGCTCCACCAGCGCTCGCAATACGTCGGCCTGAGGCCCGCGCAAGGCGACGAACAGCAATTCCCGCAGTCGCGCCTGGCCCATGACCTGGCACTCCAGCGGATCGTGCAAACAGTGCAACAGCCGTTCGACACACCCTCGCATCGCACCATCGAGCGCGGCGCTGGTCATGGATTCCGGTGTCTGCGCCGCCAGGCTTCGCCCCGGCGTCAACCCCATGGCCAGCACCAGTTCCCCCAGCATCGCCCGATCGATCGCCACGGAAATCCCGAGCAACGGAGCATCGGGCATGGCATAGGTTTCGCACTCGAACGGCACCGGCAACGCCTGGATCAGGTAGTGCCCGGCGCCATACTCCATTGTGCGAGGTCCCAGGTAAGCCAGTTTGCTGCCTTGGGCAATGATCACAAGGCTTGGCTCATAGAGCTGCGGCCCCCGGGCGATGTCCTGGCTGCACCGCAGCACTTGCACACCCGGCAGCGATGTAGGGATGAAACCGTCACGGGTCGCCAGGGGTTCGATCAGTGAAACCAGCGCCGCATTGGCATCGAGATGGCGGGTCAACAACATGGTAGGAACTTCACGCAAAAAGGGATGGGAACATCATCGCAGGTCTGGCGTCACATAAGACTGATCCACGGCCAAGGTCGGAGGATTAGGCATGACACCCGTAGGAATCGCCATCGCCCCATGCCGCCACGGCACCCAGAATAGATCGCCTCTGTTCACAGCCTAGCGAGGTTCATTATGTATACCGCCATCGGATATGCCGCCCAATCGCCCACCACTCCCCTCGCCCCGATGAAATTCCAGCGCCGTAGCCCGCAGGCTGACGACGTGGCCATCGACATCCTCTACTGTGGCGTCTGCCACTCCGATATCCACCAGGCCCGCAATGAATGGGGCATCGCCGTCTACCCACTGATGCCCGGTCATGAGATCGTAGGCAAAGTTACCGCGGTCGGTGCGAATGTGACCCGCTATAAGGTCGGTGACCTGGTGGGCGTTGGCTGCATGGTCGACTCCTGCCGCGAATGCGAGGCCTGTCGCGCCGACCTGGAACAATACTGCTACCAGGGCATGACGCAGACCTACGCCAGCCCGGATCGCATCAGCGGCGGCCACACCATGGGGGGATACTCCAACAGCATCGTGGTCAGCGAGCATTTCGTGCTGCGCATACCGCAGACACTCGACCCGGCCGCTGCCGCGCCGATCCTCTGCGCCGGCATCACCACCTACTCGCCCCTCAAGCACCACGGTGTGAAGGCCGGCGACAAGGTCGGCGTGCTGGGCATGGGTGGGCTGGGCCATATGGGCATCAAGTTCGCCAAGGCCATGGGTGCGGAAGTGACCCTGTTCACCCGCTCGGCCGGCAAGGCTGAAGAGGCCCGTCGCCAGGGCGCCGACCATGTGATCGTATCCACCGACCCTGCGCAGATGGCCGCTGCCGCCGGACGCTTCAACTTCCTGCTGGACACCATTCCGGTACAGCACGACCTCAACCCCTACCTCGACACGTTGCGTTTCGACGGCGTGCACATCCTGGTAGGCCTGGTGGAACCGATCGATCCGCCGGTCCATGCCGCGAAACTGATCATGGGTCGTCGCGTCCTGGCCGGCTCGTTGATCGGCGGCATCGCAGAGACCCAGGAAGTGCTGGACTTCTGCGCCGAACACAACATCAGCTGCGACATCGAAATGCTCGACATCCGCCAGATCAACGAGGCCTACAGCCGCATGATCGCCGGTGACGTGAAGTACCGCTTCGTCATCGACATGGCGACGCTCAAGGCCTGATTTTCCTCAGACCTTGGCGCCCAGCTCCGCCGACAGCCGGGCTGTGACCCCTTTGACCAGGGGAATCAGCTCGGCCATTTTTTCCAATGGCATGTACGGCACGGTGCTGGCGATGCTGATACCGGCGACGATACGCTTGCCGGCGTCGCGAATCGGTGCCGCCACACAACGAATCGACGGTTCGTTGTCCTCCAGGTCGAACGCGTAGCCCCCCGCCACGTACTCCCGCATCCGCTGCTGGAACTGCTCCCAGGATTGCTCCTGATGCTGCGGCCAGAACTGATTTTTTCCTACTGCCGGCAAGCTGATTTCATACAAGCGCTGCCATTGCTCCTCAGTGTCGTCCAGCATCAGCGCCTTGCCGATCCCCGTACGCGCCAACGGCATGCGATGCCCCACCCGCGAGCGCATCTCCGGACCATTGCGTCCCGGATTCTTCAGCAGGTACAAGACCTCGTCGCCCTCGCGAATCGCCAGGTGCACGGTGTCACCGGTCAACGCCGACAGCTCGTCCAGATACGGTCCCGCCAGGCTCACCAGGGGCAATTCCTCCCGGGCCTGGAAACCCAGCTCGATCAGTTTCGGTCCCAGCAGATAACCCACCTGCGGCACCACTCGCAGGTACCGCTCGTCCACCAGGCAACTGGCCAGGCGATGGGTCGTGCTGCGGGTGGTACCGATCAGCCGGGCGATTTCCTTCAGATCCCGGGCGCCACTGGCAACCGCATGGACCACACCCAGGCCGCGCAGCAGGGTTTGCGTGCCAGTAGGCGCGGCGTCCTTGGTGATTTTTGGATCGTCTTGCTGCATATCCGGCCTTCGACTGTGAGCGGGGAACGGGCGGCATTATGGTCGCCCGCCCCGTCGGACTACAACTCGATGCGCTCGACCTTCCCCACCAGCAGGATGTAGGACAGCGCGCCAGCCAGGGCCAGGACAGAGATATAGGTGATGGCCGGGGCAAACGAATCGCCGCTGGCGAGGAAGCCAATGACGATCGGCGTCGCGATGGCCGCCAGGTTACCGATGAAGTTGAACACCCCTCCGGTCAACCCGAGCAATCGCGCCGGCGCCAGGGTGGAAACCAGCGACCAGGTGATCGACGCCAGGCCATTGCCGAAGAATGCCAGGGCCAGGAACGCGATCACCAGCGGCGTCGACTCGACAAAGTTGGCGCCGATGATCGAAGTGGAAATCAGCAACCCACCGATGATCGGCAACTTGCGTGCGAATCCTACCGTGGCGCCGCGACGAATCAGCCAGTCGGAGAAGAAACCGGAGCACAGCACGCCGACAAATGCCGCAAGGAACGGCAACGACGCCAGTAGGCCGGACTTGATGAAATCCATGCCACGGTATTTCACCAGGTAAGTGGGGAACCAGGTGAGGAAAAACCACAGCGTGGAGTTGAGGCAGAACTGCCCCAGGTAAATGCCCCACAACTTGCGTTGGGTCAGGACGATCCCCAGGTCGGCCCAGCTGAATTTCGCCTTCACTCGGGCAGTCTCGGCCTGGATATCCACCAACCCGCCGCCTTCGCGAATCAGCTCGATCTCTGCGGCGTTGGCGCCTTTGAAGTCACGTGGTTCGCGATACACCGCGTACCAGATCACCGCCCAGAGAATCCCCACCGCGCCGGTCACCACGAACACCATGTGCCAGCCGAACGTGTGCTGCAGCCAGGCCAGTACCGGCGTCAGGAATGCCAGGCCGACGAACTGTCCGGAGGTATAGAAACCGATGGCCGTGGCCCGCTCGCGCTCAGGGAACCAGGTAGTGACGACACGACTGTTGATCGGATAGGCCGGCGCTTCCAGGGCGCCGACGGCCATGCGCAGCACGAACAAGGCGATGAAGCTGGCGGCAAACCCCAGCATGACCGTGGCCACCGACCATAGCAGCAGCGCGACGCTGTAGAGAATGCGCGGCGGCACCCGGTCCACCAGCCAGCCACCCGGGATCTGCATGGCGGCGTAGGTCCAGCCGAACGCCGAGAAGATCAGCCCGACATGGATCGGGTCGATGCCCAGGTCACTGGTCAGTGCGGGGGCGGCAATGGACAGGTTGCTGCGGTCCAGATAGTTGATCACCACCGTGATGAACAGCAGGACCATGATGAAAAAACGCTTGCGGCTGGGCGTCACCAACGACGCTTGCGCGCTCAGGGTGTGCGCTTGCATGTGAGGTGCCTCTTTTTTATGTTTATTGAGGAAACGGGCGTATCGAAGAAGATCTCCCTGCTTGCGAAGATCAAATTGTGGGAGCGAGCCTGCTCGCGATGAGGGCGTGTCAGTTGGTACATGTGTAACTGATACATCGCCATCGCGAGCAAGCTCGCTCCCACAGGGTCAGGCCTGACTTACCATTCGGCGAAACTGCCGTCGGCATGACGCCAGATCGGATTGCGCCAGCGATGGCCGATGGCCGCACGCTCGATTACGTATTCCTCGTTGATCTCGATACCCAGGCCCGGGCCATTGGGGATTTTCACGAAGCCTTTCTCGTAGTCGAACACCCGCGGATCCTTGATGTAGTCCAGCAGGTCGTTGCTCTCGTTGTAGTGGATACCCAGGCTCTGTTCCTGGATGAACGCGTTGTAGCAGGCCGCATCCAGTTGCAGGCACGCCGCCAGGGCGATGGGGCCCAGCGGGCAGTGCAGCGCCAGCGCCACGTCGTAGGCTTCGGCCATGTTGGCGATCTTGCGGGTTTCGGTGATGCCGCCGGCATGGGAGGCATCCGGCTGGATGATGTCCACGTAGCCTTCGCTGAGTACCCTCTTGAAATCCCAGCGGGAAAACAGCCGCTCGCCCAAGGCGATCGGCGTGCTGGTCAGCGGCGCCAGTTCCTTCAACGCTTCGTAGTTTTCGCTGAGCACCGGCTCCTCGATGAACATCAGCTTGTAGGGGTCGAGTTCCTTCATCAGCACCTTGGCCATGGGCTTGTGGACCCGACCGTGGAAATCCACGCCGATGCCGACGTTCGGCCCTACCGCGTCCCGCACCGCCGCGACGTTGGCGAGGGCCAGGTCGACCTTTTCGAACGTGTCGAGAAACTGCAGTTCTTCGGTGCCATTCATCTTCACCGCGGTGAACCCCCGCCCCACGGCCTCCTTGGCGGCGCGTGCGGTGTCCGCCGGCCGGTCGCCGCCGATCCATGAATAGACGCGGATCTTGTCGCGCACCTGGCCGCCCAGCAGATCGCTGACCGACACGCCCAGGGCCTTGCCCTTGATATCCCACAACGCCTGGTCGATACCGGCCAGGGCACTCATGTGCACCGCTCCGCCCCGGTAGAAGCCGCCGCGATAGAGCACGGTCCAGATGTCTTCGATATTGCGTGGGTCCTTGCCGATCAGGTAGTCGGACAATTCCTCGACGGCAGCCGCCACCGTGTGGGCGCGCCCCTCGACCACGGGCTCGCCCCAACCAGTGACGCCTTCGTCGGTTTCGACCTTGAGGAAGCACCAGCGCGGCGGAACGATAAACGTGGTCAATTTGGTGATTTTCATCGTGTTGTCTCTCTTGTCGGATGCAGCGCACGGAGCGCCGGAAAAATCTTCAGTTCAAGGCTTTCCACGCGGCCACGTATGCCTTGGCGCGCACCGCCACCTCATCGGCCGTCAGGCCTGGCTTGAACAGACCGGAGCCGAGGCCGAAGCCCTTCACGCCCGCCTCGACGAACGGCGTCATGTTGTCGGGTGTGATTCCCCCCACTGGCACCAGCACGGTCCCGGCCGGCAATACCGCGAGCCAGGCCTTGACCACCGCCGGGCCCATTTGCTCGGCGGGAAACATCTTCAATACATGGGCGCCTTCGGCCAACGCGGCAAACGCCTCGGTCGGGGTGGCGACCCCGGGCGACAGGTACAGCCCCGCCGCTTTCGCCGCCCGCAGCACCTTCGGATCGCTGTGAGGCATGACGATCACCTGGCCGCCAGCGGCTTTCACCTGGGCCACCTGCTCCGGTGTGAGCACCGTACCGGCACCGATCAGGCAATCGGCGGGCAAGGTACTGCGCAGGATGCGAATACTTTCGTACGGTTCGGGGGAGTTGAGCGGCACTTCGATAACTCGGAATCCGGCCTCGTACAGGACGTGGCCGATGGCTGTCGCTTCCTGGGGACGCAGACCGCGCAGAATCGCGATCAACCCGTTTTGCGCCAGGGCTTGTGTGAGCATTGTCAGACCTCCAGTCAGGTTCAGCGGCCAAGCAGCCCGGCCGCCACGGCCAACTGCCACAAACCACGTTCGGTGGCCTGTTCGGCCAGGGTCACCCGGGCGAAACCGCAGGCGTCGAGGGCCCGTTGGTAACGGGCACAGAGTTGGGAATTGCCAATCAGCACCACCGTCGGCAGATGGACGCTGTTGCGGCGTTGGCGCTGCACGGCGGCCAGTGCCGTCAGTTCGTGGCCGATCAACAGGCCGGACAGGTAGTCCGCCTGGGCACCGGCGGCAAGTTCGCCGGTCAGGCCCAGGCTGCGGGCACTGAACACGGTGGATAACGGGCCGGCCTGGCCATCCGTCGACAAGGCCACGTGCACGCCCCGGTCAAAGGCCTGAGCGTCGAAAGCCACGCCTCGTTGCTGGGTACGGCCGAGAATGCTGTGGTCGCTGAGCACGGCGAAGATCTCGCCGGTCATGAAGGTGTCGAAGTGCACGATGCAGCTGTCAGCCACTTCCACCCATTTGGAGTGGCTGCCAGGCAGGCCGATCAGCACGGCTTCGTTCGGCAGGCTGTGCAAGGCGCCCAGCACCTGGGTCTCTTCGCCGCGCATGACATTGGGCAGTCGCGAACGCTGGATCACCCCCGGCACGATGTGTACATCGACACCACGCAGGCTGCGGATGGTTTGCAGGGAGTGCCCGAGCTGGGCGACATCGGCTGGCGTGTCGCAGTAAGGTGCCTCACGCCAGCCCTGGGCGCTGCCGACCATGCCGCAGGCGATCACGGGCAGGCCTGGTTGCGCGTCGAGCCAGTCGCCGCAGGCCTCGTCGAACGCCAGTTCGAAACCGTCCGTGCAGGCCAGCCCGGCCACCGTTCGCGGCCCGGCAGGCAATTGCATGATTCCCGAGGATAACGAGCGCTGTTCGAGCACCTCGCCTCCGTCGGCGAGTTTGTATGCCCGTAATGAGGTGGTCCCCCAATCGAGCGCGATCAATTGCGCCTGCATCCGCTTCACCTGTTCTGTTTTTTGGCAGTGAGTGAACGGACTATAAACCTGGGCGCAGCAAAATCTCAATATATAAATATTGATCCCATATATAGGGATAAGCTTTGATTAAAGCCCATCGCTATCCGCCAACGACCCTGCTAAGTTTCCTGATCGGATGCCTTAGCCACTCAGGGAAAACGTTTATGGGCCAACTGCTGAAAATCCTTGGTCGCACCTCCTCGATCAATGTCAGAAAAGTGCTGTGGACCTGTCAGGAACTTGAGATCCCCTACGACCGTGAAGATTGGGGCATCGGTTTCAATTCCACCCACGACCCTGCATTCCTGGCCCTGAACCCCAACGCCCAGGTGCCGGTGATCATCGACGAGAACGGCGTGCTCTGGGAATCGAACACCATCTGCCGCTACCTGGCAGGCAAGCAAGGGCGCGATGATTTGCTGCCTGCCGAACCTGCAGCCCGGTCACGAATCGAGCAATGGATGGATTGGCAGGCGACGGAACTCAACCCGTCATGGGGTTATGCATTCCACGCCCTGGTACGCAAGAACCCGGATTTCCAGGACCCGCAGCGCATCGCTGCCGGTATCAAAGGGTGGAACGAGAAGATGGGGCTGCTTGAACAGCAGTTGAACCGCACCGGCGCCTACGTGGCCGGCAAGGACTTTTCCCTCGCGGACGTGCTCATCGGGCTGTCGGTGCACCGCTGGCGCCAGACGCCCATGGAGCGCCCGGACTACCCGGCCGTGGCCGCCTATTGCAAGCGGCTGGAACAGCGACCGGGGTTTGCCGAATACGCAGGCGACACCTATTGCTGAGGCGTTCAATTGCCTTGGGCGAAGTCCCGCAGCACCTTGCCGTCCATTCGGTAGCGCACCCATTCCTCCTGGGGTTGCGCGCCGAGGGACTTGTAGAACTCGATGGCCGGCGTGTTCCATTCCAGCACGCTCCACTCGAAGCGACCGCAGTCGTTGTCGCAGGCGATCTTTGCCAGGTGGCGCAGCAAGGTCTTGCCCGCACCGCCGCCGCGCTGTTCAGGCGTGATGTACAAGTCTTCCAGGTACAGGCAATTGCTGCCCAGCCAGGTCGAATAGCTGAAGAAAAACACCGCGAAACCGATCGGCACACCGTCGCGCAGGCAGATCAGCCCATGGGCGGTCGCGCCTTCGCTGAACAGGCTGCGCTCGATGTCGGCGACGCTGGCGATGACTTCGTGGCGGGCTTTTTCGTAGTCGGCCAACTCGGTGATGAAGGCAAGGATTTGAGGCGCATCGCTGGGTTGCGCGGGACGGATCTCGATCGACATGAACGGCCCTTGTAGCCAATGGAAAGCGCCATACTAAGCCGCTACGCAGCGCTCGTCACACCTCAATGATCCCGCCCTTCAAAACGCCATTCGTCGCCCATACGGCACCAACGCCTATCCCGGGCAGCCCAAGATCAGGCAAGTATCCGAAAAATGGAGGCGACACCATGATCACTGCAAGGCTGACTGCATTCACATTTGCCGCATTGCTTTCCTCGGTGGCCCTGGCGGCTTCCACCTCCGGAACCGGCCCCACCGACCCGGTACAAGCACCCAACTCACCGGCGACCCAGGGCCTGCCCAAGTTGAACACCGACGGCACAGGCGGCACCTTGAACAACGGCCAGCCTCCGGCCACCGGGACCGATCCACGCGTGCAGGGCAACGACACCGGGCGCCAGGGTGGCTTGAACACCCCCGACACCAACACCCCCGACAACGCCGAGACCGGCGTGGGTTCCAAGACCACCACCGGGGGATCGGGCTCGGAAGGTGGCGCCGCCAGCCAATAACCGCTGAGCGACAGATGAGGAGGAATTGGCATGCCTCGTGGAAGCAAAGACAAGTACACCGACAAGCAGAAACGCAAGGCCGAACACATTGAAGAGAGCTATGAGCAAAAAGGTGTGTCCGAAGGCCAGGCCGAGGCGCGGGCCTGGGCAACGGTGAACAAGCAGTCCGGCGGCGGCGAACGCTCCGGCGGGTCGGGCAAGAAAAAACCCGCCGAGCAGAAGAAAACCGACCGCAAGGAATCGGCCCGACGCGCCGCCAAGACCCGCGAAGGACATCCGCGTACCAGCAAGGCCTCCCATGAGGCCCAGACCGTGGATAGCCTGATGAAGGAGGCCCGGGCGAAGAACATTCCCGGCCGATCGAAGATGCGCAAGGAGGAGCTGATCCAAGCGCTGCGCAAGGCCGGCTAGTAAGCGGCAACACGCCATCGCGAGCCGGCTCGCGATGGCGTTGGGTCAACTGACGATGAGGTCGAGCCACCCTTTTCCCAGGCTCTACGAAAAGCCTTTGATACTCATCCATGCAGCGTTGAAAACGGCCTCGCCATGCTCATGTACTCCAGCACTCTGCGCTTGCTCGGCTGTTCTCCCGTTGCCTGACCTTTGTCTCAAGACTCTTCGTACGGAGCCTGGCAAACCTCAGCGTTGCTTCATCCGGTCGATGACCACCGCCAACAGCAGGATCGAGCCACGGATGACGTACTGGTAGAACGTGTCGATGTTCTTCAGGTTCATCGCGTTCTCGATGATCGCCAGGATCAGTACCCCGGCGATGACGTGGCGAATCATGCCGATGCCACCGCTCAACGACACCCCACCCAGGACGCAGGCGGAAATCACCGTGAGCTCGAACCCCTGGCCGATCATCGGTTGGCCGGAAGTCATGCGCGACGCCAGGATCACTCCCGCCAGCGCACCGATCACGCCATGCACGGCGAAGATGATGATCTTGGTGCGGTCGACATTGACCCCCGCCAGCAAGGCCGCCTCCTGGTTGCCACCGATGGCCATGGTGTTGCGCCCATAGGTGGTGTAGTTCAGCAGCCAGCCGAAGAACAGGAAGCAGACGATGGTGATCAGGATCGGTACCGGCACGCCGAACAGTTGGCCGTTGCCGTACACGAAGAACGCTTCCTGGGACACACCCACCGCCTTGCCATTGGCAAAGATGTAGGCCAGGCCCCGGACGATCTGCATGGTCGCCAAGGTAGTGATCAACGCATTGACCCGCAGCTTGGCAATGACGATACCGTTGATGAGGCCGACGATCAGCCCCATCACCAACGCCGCGCCGATGCCCAGGAAAACGCTGTTGGTGTCACGCATCACCACCGCCGCCACCACGCCGGCGCAGGCGATCACCGAGCCGACCGACAGGTCGAAGTGCCCGGACGCCAGGCAATACAGCATGGTGCAAGCGGCGATGCCCGTGGTGGAAATCGCCAGGCCCAAGCCCCGCATGTTCAGCGGAGACAGGAAGTTGTCGATCATCAGGGTGCAGAGCACGAAGATCCCGATGGCCGCCAGCAGCATGACCCAGTCGTCCAGGAAACGCCGCAGGTCCAGGGGTTTGCGTGCCGTCGGCAGTGCATTGTTTTGAATGGTCATGATTACCTCTCAGTTCGCCGCGTCGGCAACGCGTTGGCGTGGCAGCGCCAGTTGCAGCAGGTTGGATTCATTGGCCTGGTCACGGGGCAGTTCGCCACGCAAGGTCCCTTCGCAGAGCACCAGGATTCGGTCGGAAATACCCATCACTTCCATCAGGTCGCTGGACACCACGATCACGGCGATGCCATCGGCCGCCAGGTTGTGGATGATCTGGTAGATCTCGGCCTTGGCCCCGATATCGATGCCACGTGTCGGCTCGTCCAGCAGTAGCACCTTCATCGGCATCGACAGCCAGCGACCGAGGATCGCCTTCTGCTGATTGCCACCGGACAGGTACATGATTTTCTGCCCGGCTGTCGGCGTCTTCACTTTCAGCGCCTTGATCTGCTTGTCGGCATTGCCTCGTTCCCAATCGCCCCGCAGCAGGCAGCCGAGGGTGGAATGGGACGCACGGGCGCTGATGTTGATGTTCTCGCCCACGCTGCCCAACGGAATGATGCCTTCCTTCTTGCGGTCTTCCGGACAGAGCAGCACGCCGGCGGCGATGGCATCCCTTGGAGAACGCAATTTCAAGTCGTGGCCGTGCAGGACGAGGCTCCCCTCGCTCTGGCGTTCGAGGCCGCTGAGCAAACGCAGCAACTCGGTACGACCGGCGCCGACCAACCCGAACAGGCCGAGGATCTCGCCCTGGTGCACCTGGAAACTCACCGGCTCGCGCAGGCCCGGCCCCAGCAGCTCTTTCACTTGCAGCGCCACGTCACCCCGCTCCCGCGGGCGGTAGTCATAGATGTCCTGGATATCGCGACCGACCATGCAAGTCACCAACTGGTCATGGGTCAACTCGCTCATGTCCTCGAAGGTACGCACGTAGCGACCGTCCTTGAACACCGTCACCGCGTCACAGATACGGAACACTTCTTCCATGCGGTGGCTGACGTACAGCACCACTTTGCCCTCGTCCCGCAGGCGCCCTATGATCGTCATCAAACGATCGATTTCCCGAGCCGAAAGGCTGCTGGTGGGCTCGTCGAACGCAATGACATGGGCGCCCCGGGACAAGGCCTTGGCGATCTCCACCAGTTGCCGCTGGCCGAGAGACAGGCGACCGACTTTCTCCAGCGGATCGATTTCATCGGCCAGGCCCTTGAGCAACGATAGCGCCTGCTGGCGCAGCACGCTGCGATTGACCAGGCCGAAACGGGCCGGCAGGTGCCCCAGGAACAGGTTTTCCGCCACGGTCATTTCCGGCACCAGGTGCAATTCCTGGTGGATCACCGCCACACCGCTGGCGATGCTGTCGGCGGTGCATTTGAACGCCATCGTCTGCTCGCCGATCTGCAACTCGCCACTGCTGGGAATGTAGGCGCCACCGAGAATCTTCAATAACGTGGACTTGCCCGCGCCGTTCTCGCCCATCAAGGCATGGACCTGCCCCGGATGGGCAACGAAACTGATATTGGCCAGCGCCTGCACGCCAGGAAAGGCCTTGCCGATCCCATTGAACCGCAGGCTGGCGCCGGTGTTGTGTTGTTGTGTCGCTGTCTGCGCTTGCATAACCACCTCGAACTCACAGAGATCAAGCGGCGCCGTCGAGGTCCTGTCCGAAGCTGGGGACAGGACACCTGCGCCGCTTTTGAATCAACCGGCCATCAATTCCACAGGCCGATCTTTTCCAGCTCCTGCTTGAAGTTCTCCCGAGTGATCAGCGTCACCTCATCCATGGCGGTGTACTTCGGTGGCTCCTTGCCGGTGGTGACCCACTCGAACATCATCTCGGCGGTCTTGTAGCCTTCGATGTGCGGGCTTGGCAGCATCGAGCCGAAGAAGCCGCTCTCCGGTTTCTTCAATTCGCCGATGGCGTCGGTACCGTTGATGCCGATCCCGATCACGTTGGCGGCCTTGAATCCGGCGGCTTCGGTAGCGCGTACGCCACCCAGCACCGTGTTGTCGTTCATGCCACCGATGATCAGGTTCTTCGCGGCGCTGGGCAGTTTCACCAGCGCGGAGTTGGTGGAGTCCATGCTGCCGGGTACGTCGAGGGTCTTGAGGGCCGAGAAGAGGATGTGGTCCTCGGGCATGCCGGCTTTCTTCAGGGCATCGACCGAACCGTCGGTGCGTTTCTTGCCAGTGTCCAGTTCGTTGTAGGTGTTGATCACCGCGTAGGTGTCTTTCCAGTCCCACCCGCGTTTCTTCGCTTCGGCGGCCATGGCGGCGCCCTGCTTCTGGCCCACTTCGAATGCGGCCATGCCCAGGTACGGCACATCCTCCATGAACTTGCCGTTGGCATCGACGAAACGGTCATCCACCGCGATGACTTTCAGATCGTTGAGCTTGGCCTTGGCCATGATCGCCGGACCCAGGGACACGTCCGGCGGGCAGATGACGAAGCCCTTGGCACCATTGGCGGCAAGACTGTCGATGGCCGAGAGGGTCTTCTCGCCGTCAGGCACGGCGATCTTGATCACTTTGAAGCCTCGGTCCTTGCCGGCCTTCTCGGCGAACGCCCATTCGGTCTGGAACCAGGGCTCCTCGGCCTGCTTGACCAGGAAGCCGATTTTCACCTCTTCAGCGGCCAGCAGGTTGCTGCCGAAAGTGAACGCGGTAACGGCCAGGGCGGCGCGACACAGGGAACGAATCCCACGACGATGATTCATAGCTGACTCCTTGTTTTTTTTATTGAAAGCCAAGGCCTCGGTTCTGCTCCCCTACGGGGTGGTGCTGCGCAGGCCGGGCCGTCAAATCGTGTTGCTACAGCATAGATCCAAATAGTCATATCGTATGATGATTGGATGACAGACAGCATAACCACCTGCCAACCCGGACATTCAGTCGTGATACATGACCGAACGTCCACCATCGAGGGTGATGCATGAAGCGTTGATGAAAGGTGCTTCGTCGCTGGCCAGGAACACGGCTGTCATTGCCACTTCGATCGGCTGGCCGATGCGCCGGGGCGGATGCAAGTCCATCGCCCGCTGGCGTTCGGCATGGGGGTCGGCAAAGCCGTTCCAGTAATCGACGTTCAGTTGGGTCTCGATATAACCTGGTGCGATGGCATTGACACGTATGCCCGTGGGCGCATATTCGATGCCCAGGGCGCGGGTCAGGCCGAGCAAGCCGTGCTTGGCCACCGGGTAAGGAAAACAGCCGGGAATGATGTGGGACGAGTGGGTCGAAGCGATGTTGATGATGCTGCCCACGCCCTGTTCCAGCATCTGCGGCAACACCGCCTTGCAGCCATACCAGGCGCCGTCCAGGTCGATGGCGAAACAGCGACGCCAGTCTTCTTCGCTCATCTGCAGCGGATCGCGGAACACATTGACGCCAGCGCAATTCACCAGCACATCGATGCGTCCGTGCAGTTCCACGGCGCGGCGTGCCATGGCGTGCAGGTCATGCTGTTTCGCCACATCGACTTTCAATGCTTGCACATCCGCCCCGCGCTCCCGCCACTGAGCGGCGACCTGCTCGACCTTTTCGCCCTGGATATCGCTGATCACCAACCGCGCCTGCTGCGAAGCGAACGCGGCGACGATCGCCTCGCCGATCCCTTGGGCGGCACCGGTCAACAGCACCACCTTGTTCTTCAATCGCTCGCCCTTGGGTGGCTCGGGCACCGGTGGCAAGCAAAGCGGTTGGGCCATCGCTCAGGCCCCCCGGTTCGAAGGCGTGCCAAAGGCCGGGCATCCAGGGATGACCGGCCTTTGGCATTGCTGGAACGGAGAGTCGCTTGTGCCACCGAGGCACGCGAGGGCAGATCGTTGCATCACTTCACCTGTGTTGTTTTTTTAGTGTGAGTGCATGTTGCTGATGGAACCGACTATAAACCCGACCGCCGATCAATCTCAATATATATATTTACATCCCATATTTTGGGATTTAACCCGCAAACCGTGTACACGGTATACCCGGTACATCCACCCGCATGGACAGCACTGCACCGTCCAGCGGATGACCCAGCGGGCTTGCCGCACTGGTGATGTACAGGGTCTTGAGGTCTTCCCCGCCAAATACGCAACTGGTCGGGCGGCTGACCGGCAGCTCGATGACCCGGTCGATATGTCCCTGCGGACTCAACCGCAACAGGCAACTGCCGTCCCAGCGCGCGTTCCAGATATAGCCGCGGGCGTCCATCGCCGAACCGTCGGGACCGCCCCGCGAGTGAGGACCGAACCAGACCTCGGCCGGCGCCAGGCTGCCATCGGGGTAGATGAAATGTCGGTACAGCGTGCCATCGAGGCTTTCGCCGAAATACACCGTGGTACCGTCGGGGCTCCATAGCAGGGTGTTGGGAATGCCCAGCCCCCGCAGCAACGGCATGACCCGGCCATCGCCCCCCACCCGGAACAGGCCACCCGAGCGGCGCTCGATGGGCAGGTCTTCGCCGTCTTCACCGATGTTGTTCTGCATCGTGCCGAGCCAGAGCCGGCCCAGCGCGTCACAACGAGCTTCGTTGGCCCGGTTGCCCGGCTGGGGATCGGCCATGCACAGCAACGTCAGCCGAGGTTCCAGCCCTGGCGACTCCAGGTCGAGACGGTAGACGCCGCTGCTCAGCGTCACCAGGGCATCACCTCTCTGGGTCGGGATGAAGGCGGATACGTGCTCGGGCATCTGCCAGATCTGCACATTGGCGCCGATCAAGCGCAAGGCCTGCCTGCCCGCGATATCGACCCAGTAGAGCGCCTGGGTCGGCTCGTCCCAGAAAGGGCCCTCGCCCAGTTTCGCCCTATGTTCCGTCACAGCCTTCCACATCACTGAATCCTCCTGTTTCCGGCTTGCCCGGCGGTGTCGGTACGACCGGCCATCACATCAGGGTAAAACCGCTTGATGGCCAGGTCGGCATTGTCGATCAAGGTCATGCAGGCCCAGACGCCACGCGCCGCATCACGAGCGGCGATGGCTTCAGCGATGTCCTTGTGGATAGGCAAGGTGCGGCGCAGTTCGTCCGGGTCGGCAGCCGACACCTCGAACGACACCGCCAGCAACGCACCCAGGGCCGGGATCATTTGTTCGATGAATTGATTATGACTGGCGGCGAGGATGCACTCATGGAAAAACTGGTCGGCCAGATTGTAGTCCGCGCCGCTGTCCACGGCCCGCTCCAGTGCATGGTAGGCCAGACGGATGGCCTCTACCTGTTCGGCGGTCGCCCGCTCGCAGGCCCACCGCACCGCCATGGGCTCGATGGTCCGGCGCAGGTCCAGCAAGTCGTCCACAAAGTTCTCCGGCAGGCCGCTGCGCGACAGCCAGCCGACCACCTGTGGATCGAAGAGGTTCCAGCGCCGCACCGGCAATACCCGCGTACCGACTTTCGGCCCGACCTCCAGCATGCCCTTGGCCACCAGGGTCTTGATCGCCTCACGAATGACCGTACGGCTGACACCCAATTGCTCGCCCAGGTCCGCCTCGACCTTGATGGTCTGCCCAGGCTTGACCTGGCCGGCGGCGATCCAGCCCCCCAGCCAATCGACGGTCGATGCATGATAACTGCTGGACATGAACACCCCATGAGCACTCTCGATGGAGGCTCACGCTAATCATCATATGATTGGGTGTCAATTTGAATTTCGGTTGGCCTCACAACGGGGGCCGGAGCTTCCTACCGGATCTACGGTTCCAGGCCGATGGGAAAGAACTCACCGCCGCTCCAGACGCCCAGCCATCGCTGGCCGTCGATTTCGCGGCTCACCCCCAGCTCGACCAGTTGGTAGAAGACATTGCGATGGATCAGCGCTTCCAGGTTGCTGCGCACATGAACGTAAGGCGCGGGCTCCTGGGTGTGGGGATCGATCACCACCCGTATCGGATGTTCGAGGCCGGCCTCGGTGGTTTCGTCGACATTGGTCATGAAGCGTAGCAACTGCCCTTCCCCCTCGCCTTCGACCTCGAGGGTCACGGCCACGAACGGCGCATCGTCGACCTGGATGCCGACTTTTTCCACGGGGGTGATCAGGAAGTAGTCATCGCCGTCACGGCGGATGATGGTGGAAAACAGCTTGACCATCGGCTTTCGCCCGATGGGCGTCCCCAGGTAATACCAGGTACCGTCCCGGGCGATGCGCATGTCGATGTCGCCGCAGAAGTCGGGGTTCCACAGGTGGACCGGTGGCAGGCCTCTGGTCTTGGGGATCTGCCCCAGCAAGTCATTGGCTTTTTGCGGTCCGCTCATGTCGACTCCTTGTGTTTACTGATCACTTATCCCCAGCAGGCTGCGGGCATATTCACGCAAGGGTGGGGCGATGAGGTCTTGTGGTTGTTTGTCGTGCAGTGTCAGCAAACCGCCACGACTCTTGATACGTGCAGTATCGATCAAATACTGGGTACTGGTCTCGATCAACATGATCTGGATCACGCTGGTGTCGACACCCAGGCGGTCCACGGCTTCCTCGTCCAACCATTCGTCGGTGTTGCCGATGCGGTTGTCGGCCTTGGCGAACCGGGTATACAGCAGGTAATGGGCACCGGCGGCACGGGCTTCGCCCATGGCCTGGTCGAGGCCCTCAGGAACCCGGGCGCGCCGAACCATGGGGAAATATTCGATGAAGCCGTTGAAGGCTTCCTCGGCCACGACATTGGGTCGCGGATAGGCGCTGCCCGGCGGAGCGAAGGCCCCTTGGGCAATATAGATAAAGGAATCGGGCTGGATACGCAGGTTATTCACACGACGGCTATCGCTGTGATCCAGCAGGCCGGCGTCGCTCATGTGATAACGCACGCCCTCCCCCATGTCGCTGACATTCATGCAGCCGCCAAGCACCAAGACGGCCAGCAGCAAAACCAGGCTACGCATCCTACCCTCCAGAGACCGGTGTCGGAAAACCGGCGAATGGCCGTTGGATGCAGCTTTTGCGCCAGTTCGATAGATGAGGGGGCCGTCATATTCCTGTTGCAAGGGGATTCATCCCCGATGGGGTGCGAGGCGCCCCTTGTAATGCAGTCAATCCGATTCCCAGGGGGGACAGGGCCGAGGGCTGTTTCGCACCCCGACGGGGATAGATCCCCTCGCCACAAAGGCGGATCAGCCGCCGATGATCTTCATGATGGTGGCGCCGCCGGAAAACGCTACTTCCTGCTTGTCTCCCAGGGCCTTGACCAGCAACCGCTGGATAGCCGGCAAGGCCTGGTGACGAGGTTTATCCAGCAGGTCGCCAATGAAGTGACGATTGCTCGACGACAGGCAGCCGTGCAACCAGCCCGTCGAGGACAACCGCAGCCGCGAGCAGGTACGGCAGAACGGCACGCTTTCGTTGGCGATCACCCCGAAGTGCCCCATGCCCGGAATCTCGTAACGTACCGCCGTGGCATCCACCGGCGCGTTGGCCTGGAGGTATTCGTACCGGTCGCCAATCAGGCTCAACAGCTGTTCGAGGCTGACGAACTGCTGCAGGAATGCATTGGAGTCGCTGGCCAGGTGGCCCATGCGCATCAACTCGATGAAACGCAGCTCGTAACCCCGCTCCAGGCAGTATTCGAGCAGCGGCATGACCTGGTCCAGGTTCTGTCCGCGCAACGGCACCATGTTGACCTTGATCTTCATGCCCGCCGCCCGGGCCTGGTCCATGCCGTCTAGCACGGTCGCCAGGTCGCCCCCTCGTGCGATCCCGCGAAACGCAGAAGGATCCAGGGTGTCGAGGGAAACGTTGATGCGACGGATTCCGGCGTCCACCAGCAAAGGCAGTTTCTTCGCCAACAATTGGCCGTTGGTGGTCAGGCTGATGTCTTCCAGCCCCATCTGCCCCACCGCCGTCATGAAACGCTCGAGTTTTGGGCTCACCAGCGGCTCGCCACCGGTGATGCGCAAACGCTCGATACCGGCGGCCTCGATCAGGTAAGCCACGCCTCGGGCCATCGCCTCGGCCGACAGCTCATCCTGTGCGGCGACCAGACGCTTGCCATCAGGTACGCAGTAGGTACAGGCGTAGTTGCAGGCGGAAGTCAGGCTGACTCGCAAATTGCGAAAACGCCTGCCCTGACGATCAACGATCATGGATCACTCCGGCGGAAGAAGAATCGGACTGGCAAAACTTGACCCATAATTCAAGTTTTCGCAAGCCTCATGCCTGAGTATATTACTGGGGCACTGCGCCATGTAAGCAGCCATGGCGCAATCAGACAGGTGAATGTCAGCTGCTCGGGACGTCGGTATCGCGCTTGCGCTTGTTGCCCATGCGTACGCCGATGTCCATCAGGAACTGGAAGAAGCCTTCCTGATCTTCCAGCACGTTGCTCCAGAACGGCGAGTGATACAGCGCCACCGCGCCATGCACCAACGCCCAGGCAGCGCAGTAATGGAAATAGGGTGGCACGTCTTCAAGCTTGCCTTCGCTGATCCGGCCCTTGATCAACAAGGTCAGGCGATCGAAATTCGAGGCGCGGATCTTGTGCAGCTCCTCGACCATCTCCGGTACCTGGTTGCCCTTGACCACCTTCTCTTCCAGGCGATCGAACAAGCGATAACGTTGCGGATCGCGCATGCGGAATTCGAAGTAGGCCCGGGACAGGGCTTCCTTGTCCTTGTCCACATCGGCCGAATGCAGCAGTTCGTTCAAATCACGCTCGTAATCGAGCATCAGGCGCAGGTAGATCTCCGCCTTGGATTTGAAATGTTTATAAATCGTGCCTTTGCCGATACCCACGGCATCCGCAATCATCTCGACGGTGACGCTGTCTTCACCCTGATCGAGGAACAACTTGAGCGCGGTGTCGAGAATTTCCTGCTCGCGGCGACGAAACTCACGGACCTTACGAGGTTCTTTGTGCATAAGAGAAAGGTCTGAAGGGTCAAAATTCGAAGCCGGGTATTATGCCTAACTTACGCAAAAATGCACGGATCATCCGTTCCCGGCCTCAGTTCTTCACAAAATCGTATAGATCTGGCTCTTCTTCCCTTGCCCCACCACGCCCCGGAGGCAGGCATAGGCGACAATGAGAACTTATCCGAAGCGAGCGTATTCCAAATTTGTTTAAAAACCGCCCCGGCCAAACTGGACGCGTCCGCATACTGATCAATACTTGAACTGTCGGTGCGACATCTCCCCCAAGTGACGCGCCGATAAAGGTACCAAAGGACCGCGTGCCTTTGTTTTACTCCTAATGGTCTTAACCCGGATTCACCCCCCAGAACCCGGGTTTTTTTTGCTTGAAATTCAAGCCCGTGCCGAACGGACGTGGGCCAGCGGGAACAGCCGTTGGAAGTTCTCTGTCGTCTGGGCTGCAAAACACTCGTAGGATTCGCTCCGCAACATCGCCAGAAACTCCGCCACTTCCCGTACGTATTGCGGCAGGTTCGGTTTGCCGCGGTACGGAATCGGCGCCAGGTAAGGCGAATCGGTTTCCACCAGCAAGCGGTCGGCCGGCACCTTGCTGGCCACATCGCGCAAGGCATCGGCGTTGCGGAACGTGACAATGCCGGACAGGGAAATGTAATAGCCCATGTCCAACGCAGCCCTGGCCATGTCCCAGTCCTCGGTGAAGCAGTGCAGCACGCCAGCCTGGGGCAACGCGGCCTCGCGCAACAAGGCCAGGGTATCGGCTCGGGCGCCCCGGGTATGGATGATCACCGGCTTTGCGGTTTGTCGAGCCGCTTCCAGGTGCAGTCGGAACGACGCCTGCTGGACTTCGGCGGCTTCGGGCTCATAGTGATAGTCCAGACCGGTTTCACCAATCGCCACCACCCGCGGATGATCGAGTTCGCGCAACAGCCAGTCCAGAGCCGGCGCGGCGTCGGGCTGGACATCGAGGGGATGGATGCCGACCGAACAATCGACATCTTCGTAGCGTTCGGCCAGGACCTTGACGTCGGCGGCATTGTCGGCGCTGACGCCGATGCACAGGAAGTGCCCGACGCCCCGCTGACGAGCCGCGTCCAGCGCAGCATCCAGGGAGCCGCCATGGGCGGCAAGATCGAGGCGGTCAAGGTGGCAATGGGAATCTACAAGCATAGGGAACCAGGTTACATCGTATGGGTGGGACGGTCGGATTTCAGGGTTCCGGCCAAGTGGGTTTCGATCTGGTTGCGGGCGGAGTTGTCGCCCTCGTTGAACTGCACGCCGACGCCAGCGGCGCGATTGCCCTGGGCGCCCTTGGGAGTCAGCCAGATCACCTTGCCGGCGACCGGGATCTTCTCCGGCTCCTCCATCAGGCTCAACAGCATGAACACTTCATCGCCCAGGCGATAATTCTTGTTGGTGGGAATGAACAGGCCACCATTCTTGATAAAAGGCATGTAGGCGGCGTAAAGCACCGATTTGTCCTTGATGGTCAGGGACAGGATGCCATTGCGTGGACCGGGACTGACAGGTTCGTTCATGCTGACCTCCGCTGCGATTGAGCTGAGTCTAGGCTCTGTATGAAAGTCTTGAGACGAAGGCCAGGCAAGGCGAGGCAGCTTTCAACGCTGCCTGAACGAGTATCAAGGCTTTTCGTACAGAGCAAGGAACATTCTCACCGGTTTTTCTTCAGTTGCAGCCTGTCAGTTTCGGCCCGGCAGGCTCGCCCATTGCACCAACAGGGCTTCGAGCAACAAGACCCGGTTGAGGTTCGCCTTGCTCAGCACCTTCTGACGTTGGGCAAGTATCCAGTCCTGAATGTTCAAGATTTTGTCCCGGCTGGTTTTCTGCGCCAGGTACTGGATCACCTTGCGCATGTCCGCCAGCCCCAGGCCAGACTCATCCTCGGTGAGCTGGTAGCGCAGGATCAGGTTCGACCAGTCGCAGAACCAGTCGAACAGCAACAACAGCGAGACAGCATTCCAGCCCTCGGCCAGCTGCGTGGGGGATTGCTGCTGCTTGAGCAGTTGTTTCACCCCTTCCACCACCAGGGCCCGCTGTTCACGCACACCCTGGGCCTGGAGGCTGACGGCGGCCAAGGGGGAACCGGCGGCCAGGGTCAGCAGCTCGCCCCGCTCTTGCTCGGTACTCTCCGGCAAGGCCTGGGCCAGCCATTGCATGCTCATTGCCTCGCTCGGCAACGGACACGCCTGCTGCACGCAACGGCTCTTGATGGTCGGCAGCAAGCGGCTCGGCTGATGGCTGACCAGCAACAGCACGGTGTCGCCCGAAGGCTCCTCCAGGCTCTTGAGCAAGGCGTTGGCCGCATTGATGTTCATTGATTCCACCGGCTCGATCAGCACCACCTTGCGCCCACCCAGTTGCGCGGTCTGGACTACAAAGCTGACCAGATCGCGGACCTGGTCGACCTTGATCGCCTTGTCCGCCTCTTCCGGCTCCAGCACATAGTTGTCGGGATGGCTCCCGGCCTTGAGCAACAGGCAGGACTTGCACTCACCGCATGCATTGGAGGGCCCGGGATGCTGGCACAGCAAGCTGGCCATCAGGCGCTCCGCCAGCGCCCGCTTGCCGATACCGGCCGGGCCATGCAGCAGATACGCGTGGGCATGTTGGGTACGTCCGGCCAACTGCTGCCAGAGACCGTCCTGCCAGGGATAGGCTTCAGCCACGGACACGCTCCAGCAGGCGCGGCAACAGATCATCCAGAGACCGCTGGACCTGCGCCAGGGGCTGCGCGGCATCGATCAGCAGGTAACGCGACGGATCGGCCTTGGCGCGGCTCAGGAACGCACTGCGCACAGCATTGAAGAACGCCGCGCCTTCCTGTTCGAAACGGTCCAGCCGCCCGCGGGCGCTGGCGCGAGCCAGGCCGACTTCCACGGGAAGGTCGAACACCAGCGTCAGGTCCGGGCGCAATTCACGCTGCACGAAGCTCTCCAGTGTAGCGATGCGCTCCAGGGACAATCCCCTGCCGCCCCCCTGGTAGGCATAGGTCGAATCGGTAAAGCGATCACAGAGCACCACGGCGCCACGAGCCAGGGCCGGACGAATCACCTCGGACAGGTGCTGTGCCCGGGCGGCAAACACCAGCAGCAACTCGGTGTCGGGATTCATGACCTCGTCCGCCGGTGTCAACAACACCTCGCGAATCCGCTCCGCCAGCGGCGTACCGCCAGGCTCGCGGGTCAATACCACCTCGACCCCCGCGGCCTGCAAGCGTTCGGCCAGGTATTCGCGGTTAGTGCTCTTGCCGGCGCCTTCAGGGCCTTCCAGCGTTATAAACAAGCCAGTCAAGGGCGGTCCTTAATCAGAGTCATTGCGAGCCCGACGGCTCGCTGGCATTCGGTTCGGGAGCCGGCTGCTGTGCCGGGACCTGGGGCACGGCTTCGGGCGCCGTATCGGGCGATGCGGCGGGAATCGGCGCGGTGTCGTCCAGCGTAGCTGGCGCAGGACTGGAACGATAATCGGCACGTCGCTTGAGCTGGTACTCGCGCACCGCATTGTTGTGCGATTCCAGGCTGTCGGAGAAGACATGGCTGCCATCACCGCGAGCGACAAAGTAAAGGCTGCTTCCCGGCGCCGGATTCAGGGCCGCATGAATCGCCTCTCGTCCCACCATCGCGATTGGCGTCGGCGGCAGGCCCGGGACCATGTAGGTGTTGTATGGGTTTTCTTCTTTCAAATGGGCTCGGGTGAGCTTGCCGGTGTAGCGCTCGCCCAGGCCGTAGATAACCGTAGGGTCGGTCTGCAGCAACATGCCCATGCGCAGCCGACGCACGAACACACCGGCGATCTGCCCGCGCTCCTGTGGCACGCCGGTTTCCTTCTCCACCAGCGACGCCATGATCAGCGCCTGATAAGGCTGGGTGTAAGGGGCATCGGGGGAGCGTTCGGCCCACTCCCTGGCGAGCACTTCCTCGAGCCGGTTGTAGGCCTGGTTCAGCACGTCGGCGTCCGAGGTCCCGCGTACGAAACGATAGGTGTCGGGGAAAAACCGCCCCTCGGGAAAGACGCCGGAGTGGCCGAGCCGATCCATGACCTCGCTGTCGCTCAGGCCGGTCAGGGTCTGCTGGAGTTTTTCATCCTTGGCCAGCGCGGCACGGACCTGACGGAAATTCCAGCCCTCCACCAGCGTCACGCTGTACTGCACCACTTCCCCACGCTTCCACACGGCGATCAGGTCCTGCATCGTCATGCCCGGCACCATGCGGTACTCGCCGGCGTGCAGGGGTTGGCCGGCAAGGTTGAAACGCCAATACACCCGCAGCCAGAAAGCGTCCTTGATCAGACCTTCGGCCTCGAGACGCTTGAGGGTCCCGGTCGGGTTGGTCCCGCTGGGAATATCCAGCAGTTCTTCCTGGGTAATGTTCAACGGCTGCTGCAGCGCCGAATGAATCTTCCAGGCCGAAGCGCCCCACAACAGCCCTGCCAGAACCAGTCCGGTTTCCAGCAACAGCAAGAATTTACGTCTCACGAATCAAACATCCAATAACGCGCGGGCAAGGGTCTGCAGTTTACGGGTGAGCGGCCCGGCCGACCAGCGTGCCGAACCGCATGCGCGTACCGGCCACACGCCATATACGCTGTTGCAGACAAAGACTTCGTCGGCCAGGTGCAGTTGCTCCAGGCCAATATCGGCAATCTGCGTGACGATGCCCTGGGACTCGGCTTGAAACAATAATTCGGCGCGCATCACCCCGGCCACACCGCAACGGCTCAGGTCAGGCGTCATCAGCACACCATTGCACACCAGAAACAGATTGCTGAACACCCCTTCGATCACTCGCCCGGAGGTATCCCGCATCAGGCCTTCGGCATGTTCCGCACCGCCCCATTCGGCGCGGGCCAACACCTGCTCAAGGCGATTGAGGTGCTTGAGGCCCGCGAGCAAAGGCTGCTCGGACAGGCGCGTGGCACAAGGAAAGAGGGAAATTCCCTGCTCGGCATGCGCAGCGGGATACGCGACCGGCGGACTGCCTTGCAGGATGCGCCGGGCCGGGGCCGACGGGACGGCGGCATAACCCCGCAGGCCGTCGCCTCGGGTCACGATCAGTTTCAGCACCCCCTGCCCCAGGCCTTGCGCGTAGGCGTCCAGCTCGGCGCTCAACGCAACCCAGTCGACATGGAGCGCCAGCCGTTGGCAACCCTGTTCAAGACGTTGCAGATGACGCTCCAGCAGCACGGGTACGCCGGCACGCACGGCGATGGTTTCAAACAACCCATCGCCATAAGCCAGGCCGCGATCCTTCAGCGACAGAACGTCGGCCGGCTGACCGTCGACCCAGCTATCCATCAACCAGCGAACCGGCGGAATACCAGCGAGCCGTTGGTCCCGCCAAAGCCGAAGGAGTTGGATATCACTACATCGATATCCATGCCACGGGCGGTATGCGGAACGAAGTCCAGGTCGCAGCCTTCATCCGGCTCGTCGAGGTTGACGGTCGGCGGCGCGACCTGGCTGTTGATCGCCAGTACGCTGAAGATCGCCTCTACCGCACCGGCGGCCCCCAGCAGGTGACCGGTCATGGACTTGGTGGAGCTGACGGCCAGCTTGTAGGCATGATCACCGAATACGGTCTTGATCGCCTGGGCTTCGGCCAGGTCGCCCGCGGGGGTCGAGGTGCCATGGGCGTTGATGTACTGGACCTGGTCGGCATTGACCTTCGCATCCCGCAGAGCATTGGCGATGCAACGGGCCGCACCGGCGCCATCGGCCGGAGGCGATGTCATGTGGTAGGCATCGCCGCTGGTACCGAAGCCGATGAGCTCGGCATAAATGGTAGCGCCGCGGGCCTTGGCATGCTCCAGTTCCTCGAGTACCAGCGCACCGGAACCATCGGACAGCACGAAGCCATCACGGCCCTTGTCCCATGGACGGCTGGCGCGGGTCGGTTCATCGTTGCGGGTCGACAGCGCACGGGACGCACCGAAGCCACCCATGCCCAGGCCACACGCGGCCATCTCGGCACCGCCGGCAATCATGACGTCGGCTTCGTCGTACATGATGTTGCGGGCAGCCATGCCTATGCAGTGGGTACCCGTGGTGCACGCCGTGGCAATGGCGTAGTTGGGCCCCTGCACACCCAGGTGGATGGACAGGAAACCGGAAATCATGTTGATGATCGAGCCCGGCACGAAGAACGGGGAAATCCGTCGCGGCCCCGAATCGTGCAATGTACGGCTGGTCTCTTCGATATTGGTCAAGCCGCCGATACCCGAGCCCATGGCAACGCCGATGCGCTCACGGTTGGCGTCGGTGACTTCCAGGCCGGCGTTACGCACTGCCTGGAATCCGGCTGCCAGACCATACTGGATGAACAGGTCTAGCTTGCGGGCTTCCTTGACCGACAGGTATTCCTCGACATTGAAGCCCTTTACCGAGCCGCCAAAACGGGTGGAATAGGCAGAAAGGTCGGTGTGTTCGATCAGACCAATGCCACTACGGCCAGCCAGAATGCCCTGCCAGCTGCTCGGCACATCCGTGCCCAGTGGCGACAACATACCCATACCGGTGACTACGACGCGTCTACGCGACACAGCACTCTCCTTTTTCTAATGACGACTTTGCATCAGGCCTAAAGAAAAAACCGCACGCCGTAACGGCAGTGCGGTTTTTCCATGACAGCTAGCGACGACTAAAAACGATTACGCCTGGTGGGCAGTAACGTAGTCGATGGCAGCTTGTACAGTAGTGATCTTCTCAGCTTCTTCGTCAGGAATCTCGGTCTCGAATTCCTCTTCCAGAGCCATCACCAGCTCAACGGTGTCAAGGGAGTCGGCACCCAGGTCTTCAACGAAGGAAGCAGTGTTCACAACTTCTTCTTCCTTGACGCCCAGTTGCTCGGCAACGATTTTCTTGACGCGCTCTTCGATGGTGCTCATACCTTGTTTTCACTCCTAATGGACAAATTCAGGCAGCTGGCCGGTGGGTAAGTGTATAGAAAGGCTTTTCGGTTTTTCAACCGAAAGCTTCACTCCTCAAACCCCTCGGGCCCGCCCCTATAAATAGATTGCAGCTTTATAACGGATTTTAGACAGCTCGTATGACATTTTTTTGAAGCAATCCGTCACATTTAACTCATGTACATCCCGCCGTTCACCGGGATTGTAGCCCCCGTGACGTATGCCGCAGCGTCGGATGCAAGAAAAGCCACCACGGATGCGATTTCTTCAGCCTGCCCCAGACGCCCCAGCGGAATTTGCGTCAACAAGGCCTCACGCTGCGCCTCTGGCAATTCGCGGGTCATGTCGGTGTCGATGAAACCCGGGGCCACCGAGTTTACCGTAATCGAACGCGAACCCACTTCCCGCGCCAGCGCACGGCTGAAACCTTCCAGACCGGCCTTGGCCGCAGCATAGTTTACTTGGCCTGCGTTGCCCATGGCACCCACAACCGAGCCAATATTGATGATACGACCCCAGCGAGCCTTGGTCATGCCGCGCAGGACGCCCTTGGACAGCCGGTACAGACTGTTCAGGTTGGTATCGATCACATCGAACCATTCGTCATCTTTCATGCGCATCATCAGATTATCACGAGTGATACCGGCGTTATTGACCAGGATCGCCGGGACACCGAACTGCTCCTGGATAGTTGCCAGCACCGCCGTGACGGATTCGTCGCTGGTGACGTTCAGTTCAAGGCCGGTGCCTTGGATACCGTTTTCCTTCAGGGTCGCGGCGATGCGCTCGGCGCCCGAAGCGGAAGTCGCGGTGCCGACGACGGTGGCGCCTTGGCGACCCAATTCCAGGGCAATAGCCTGGCCGATGCCACGGCTCGCACCGGTCACCAGTGCAACTTTACCTTGCAGACTCATGCAAGCTTCTCCTGTTCAGGCCTGCGCTGCACGAGCGGCAGCGAAAGCGTCTGGGGTATTGAGGTTGGAAGTCGACACGCCTTCGGCGCAGCGTTTGTTCAGACCGGCCAGCACCTTGCCCGGGCCACATTCGACCAGCTCGGTCGCACCCTCGGCCGCCAGGGTCTGCACCGTTTCGACCCAGCGAACCGGCTTGTAGAGTTGTTCCAGCAGATCGCGCTTGAGGGTTTCGAGGTCCGGCGCCACATCGGCGCTGACGTTCTGCACCACAGGTATCTGCGGAGCCTGCCAATCGATGGCGGCAATGGATTCGGCAAAGCGTTCGGCGGCAGGCCGCATCAGTTCACAGTGCGACGGCACGCTGACCGGCAGCGGCATGGCGCGCTTGGCTCCACGCGCCTTGCAGCCCTCGATGGCCCGATCGACCGCGGCCTTGGCGCCGGCAATCACCACCTGGCCAGGCGAGTTGAAGTTCACAGCACTGACCACATCGCCTTGCGCCGCTTCGGCACAGGCAGCCAGCACATCTGCATCTTCCAGGCCGAGGATAGCGGCCATGCCGCCCTGCCCGGCCGGAACGGCCTCCTGCATCAACTGGCCGCGACGCTCCACCAGTTTCACGGCATCGCCCAGGCTGAGACTGCCAGCGGCCACGAGAGCACTGTATTCACCCAGGCTATGGCCGGCGACGAAAGCCGGACGCGCGCCACCTTCAGCCAGCCACAGGCGCCACAGCGCGACCGAGGCGGTGAGGATGGCCGGTTGGGTCTTGTCGGTTTGATTGAGCAGCTCTTCCGGCCCTTGCTGGGTCAATGCCCACAAGTCGTAGCCGAGCGCATCGGATGCTTCTTTGAATGTTTCGAGGACCAGCGGGTATTGCGCGCCCAGCTCGGCCAGCATGCCGAGGGACTGCGAGCCCTGTCCTGGAAAGACGAATGCGAGGGAAGCAGACATGAAAACAAAGCCCCTAATGATCTTGTCGTCAAAAATTGACGCCCCTGGGGGCGCTAGGAAACTGACAGTTGGATGGCGGGTTGAACCAGCCGGTCACATTTAAGCATTGTCGGACGAAAACGCCTAAGTTAACAAATCTTCGAGGCGTCCATGCAGGCGTTCCGGCAGGTTTTCCTGGATCTCGATCACCGCACGATTGATCGCACTTTGAAAGCCCTGCACCCCCGCCGACCCGTGGCTCTTGATCACGATGCCCTGCAAGCCGAGGAAACTCGCGCCGTTATGTCGCGCCGGCGCCAGGTCTGCCTGCAGGCGACGCATCAACGGCAAGGCCAGCGCTCCAACCAGGCGCGAGGCCAGGCTCTGCCGGAACAGGGTCTCGATTCGCTCGCTGATCATGGTGGCCAGGCCTTCGCTGGACTTGAGCAGGATATTGCCAACGAAGCCGTCGCACACGACCACATCCGCCTCGCCCCGGTACAAGCCGTCGCCCTCGACAAAGCCGATGTAGTTGATGCCACGCGCACCCTGCAGCAGAGTGGCGGCCAGCTTGACCTGCTGGTTGCCCTTGATGTCTTCGGTACCGATGTTCAGCAGTGCCACGCGAGGACGTGCGATGCCCAGGGTTTCAGCGGCCACCGAGCCCATCACCGCAAATTGCAGCAAATGCTCGGCACTGCAATCGACATTGGCACCAAGGTCCAGCAACTGGCAGAAACCGCGCCGGGTCGGTATCGCCGCGACCATTGCCGGCCGGTCGATGCCTGGCAGCGTCTTGAGCACGTAGCGCGACAGCGCCATCAGCGCGCCAGTGTTCCCGGCGCTGACACACGCCTGGACCTTGCCATCGCGCAACAGCTCCAAAGCCACCCGCATCGACGCATCGGGCTTGCCGCGCAGGGCCTGGGCGGGCTTTTCGTCCATGGCGATCACTTCAGACGCCGGGGTAATCGTCAGGCGCGCACGATCCGCAGCAGGCTGGCCGCTGAGCATTTCTTCCAGGAGGGAGGGTTGACCGACGAGGGTCAGGTGCAACGAGGGCGTAGCATTCAGGCAAGCAAGACTGGCCTGAACAATGCTGCGGGGACCGAAGTCCCCGCCCATTGCGTCAATCGCGATGACTTGAGCGGACAAGGATTACTCGTCAGCGCCCTTGTCGATCACTTTGCGACCACGGTATACGCCTTCTGGCGATACGTGGTGACGCAGGTGAACTTCACCAGTGGTTTTTTCTACAGACAGGGTGCTAGCCTCGAGAGCGTCGTGCGAACGGCGCATGTCACGGGCAGAGCGGGATTTTTTGTTCTGCTGAACAGCCATAATTGATTAACTCCTAAACGTTTGGGTCACGCTTTAACTGCGCCAAAACACTGAACGGGTTGGACCGCGTTACCTCGTCCTCGCTCGGCTCGGGCTCATCTGCTCCCGCCGGCTGCTGGCATTCTTCCGGATGATGAGCAGGCACAATGGGCAAGGCGAGCAGGAGCTCATCCTCGATCAGTGACTGCAGATCCAATGGATCTTCGCCCAGTTCCAGCACGTCATAGCCTTTCGGCAACGACTGGGTATTCGCACCCTCCTTCACCACGGCGTAACTGCATTCGCTGTGGATCGGCAGGGTGACCAGCTCAAGACAACGCTGGCAAACCATTTTGACTTCAGTGTCGATAAAGCTGTGGATAACCACAGATTTACGTTCATCTCGTTCAAAAACGAATTTGGCCTGGACCGTCCCGATATCGTCGGAAAGCGGGTCGCAGAGTCTCTTCAAATCGGCCAGCGGCAGTTCACCTTGAAGGGTGGTGCCACGATCAGCCAATTTGCGCGGGTCAACGTGAGGTGGAATCGGGTCATTCAACATAGGCGCAGCATTATAGGGATGCACCCAGCCATGTCAAAGGAAATTCAGCCCTGTCCGTCACTTGCACGCCCCGCTAGAATTCGTCCCTGCCTTTTGGAGATGCCCATGCTGCCCTTATTACTTGCCTCCAGCTCGGTCTATCGCCGGGAATTGCTCGCTCGCCTGGGGTTACCATTCGTCTGCCAGTCACCGGATATCGACGAAAGCCAACGCCCCGGCGAGGCTGCCCGAACACTGGTGGAACGCCTGGCGCGGGAAAAGGCCCTGGCCCTGGCCGACAGTCACCCGGGACACCTGATCATCGGCTCGGACCAGGTCGCCGTGCTCGGCGAACGCATCCTGGGCAAACCCCACACCTTCGAAAGGGCCCGCGAGCAACTGCTGGCAGCCAGCGGCACCAAGGTCACGTTCCTCACAGGCCTGGCACTGCTCAACAGCCAGACCGGCGCCTGCCAGGTCGATTGCGTGGCTTTTAGCGTCAATATGCGCGTGCTCGACCCGGAACGAGTGGAGCGCTATCTGCGGGCCGAGCAGCCCTATGACTGCGCCGGCAGCTTCAAGGCCGAAGGGCTGGGCGTGAGCCTGTTCCAGAGCACCGAAGGCCCGGACGCCACCAGCCTGATCGGACTGCCCTTGATTCGCCTTGTGGATATGTTGCTGGCGGAGGGCGTAGAGATACCCTGAATCCGGCATCATCCATGGCAGAGCACCCGCCGCCCGCAACCGAACGGCCGGAGCCCTGCCAGCGAGTCAGCGCAATACCGGCCCCTGAAACCCCATCCACATTGCCAGGCGCTCGGCGATGCTCGCCCCCAGCTTCTTCGAGAAACGGTCGAGCGGCGATTCTTCGACAGTGAAGTCCACCAGCTCCTTCTCGCCGATCACATCCCGCGCCACCGAACTGGCACTGCCCAGGCCGTCGATCAAGCCCAGCGACAACGCCTGCTCTCCAGACCATACCAGGCCGGAAAACAGCTCCGGATGATCCTTGTCCTTGAGCCGATCGCCCCGACCTTTCTTGACGCTGGCGATGAACTGCTTATGGGTCGTATCGAGCACGCCCTGCCAGAAAGCGATCTCTTCCGGCTTCTGCGGCTGGAAGGGGTCGAGGAACGACTTATGCTCACCGGCGGTGTAGACCCGGCGCTCGATACCGAGCTTGTCGAGGGTCTCGACAAAACCATAACCGGCAGCGGTGACACCGATGGACCCCACCAGGCTGGCCTTGTCGGCATAGATCTGATCCGCCGCACTGGCGATGTAATAGGCACCGGAAGCGCCGAGGTCGGCGATCACCGCATAGACCTTGGTGTCCGGATGCGCAGCGCGCAAGCGAACGATCTCGTCATAGACGTAGCCGGACTGCACCGGACTGCCGCCCGGACTGTTGATACGCAGCACCACCCCCTTGACCTTCTCATCCTCGAACGCAGCCCGCAGACTGCCAATGATGTTGTCCGCGCTGGCCGCCTCCTTGTCGGCGATCATGCCCTCGACGTCGATCACCGCCGTATAGGCCGAAGCACTGCCGGGACTCTTCTTCATATCGATCGCCTGGATGATGACACCCAGCCCGACGAAAAGATAAATGAAGACCAGGAACTTGAAGAAAATTCCCCAGCGGCGAGCGCGACGCTGTTCTTGCACCCCCGCCAGGAGGGTTTTTTCCAGCAACTTCCAGCTTTTATCGTCACCGTTTTCAGCGCTTGCCTTGGCCGGTGCTTTCCATTCATCGGTCATACATGCATCTCCAACAGGTTCTAATCGGTAGGCCGGCTCAGCCAGGCGTGTAATTCAGTAAAACGGTCAATCGTCAATCGCGGTTCGAATGCCCGCAGCGCCTCGATGGTCTGCGCACCGTAGCTGACAGCCACCGAGCCCATGCCGGCATTGCGCGCCATCTGCAGGTCGAAGGACGAATCCCCCACCATCAGCGCCTGCTCCGCACGCACCTCGCAGTGCGCCAGGATCTGCTCGAGCATCAAGGGATGGGGCTTGCTGGCGGTTTCATCGGCAGCACGAGTGACATCGAAATAGTCCTCCCAGCCATGAGCCTTCAGCACGCGATCCAATCCCCGACGAGCCTTTCCAGTGGCAACGGCCAGGTGGTAACCCTCCGCCCGAAACGCCTGGAGGGTATCCAGGACGCCATCGAACAACGGCGAAGGCTCGGCCTCCAGCGCGATGTAATGGTCGGCGTAGTGCTGACGAAACACCACCAACTCCTGGTCGCCGATCTCCGGATACAGGCTGCGAATCGCCTCGGGCAAGCCGAGACCGATAATGCCTTTGACTGCAAGGTCGTCACGCCTGGCAAAACCCGTACGATCCGATGCGGCATGCATCGACTCCACGATCCGACCGATGGAATCGGCCAGAGTGCCGTCCCAATCGAATATCAGCAGCTTGTATTCAGGATGCACTCAACCGCTCCACGGTTCGGGCCCACATGTCATCCACGGGGGCCTGCAGTTTCAGCTCACCCCCATCGGGCAGCGGCACCGTGAGCATATAAGCATGGAGAAACAATCGCTTTCCGCCAAGATCGCGTATCTCCCGACTGAAGTCGTCGTCCCCGTATTTGGGGTCACCGGCAATGCAGTGCCCGGCGTGCAGGGTATGGACACGAATCTGGTGGGTGCGCCCCGTGATCGGCTTGGCTTCGATCAGGGTGGCGAACTCGCCGAAACGGCGCAGGACCTTGAATACGGTCAGCGCTTCCTTGCCTTCGTCGTTGACCTCGACCATGCGCTCGCCGGAACGCAGGTTGCTCTTGAGCAACGGTGCGCGGACCTGCTTGATGGACGTCGCCCAATGGCCACGGACCAGGGCCATGTAGCGCTTGTCGACACCATCGCCCCGCAACTGTTCGTGCAAATGACGCAGCATGCTGCGTTTCTTGGCGATCATCAGCAGGCCGGAAGTGTCCCGGTCCAGGCGATGGACCAGTTCCAGCTCCTTGGCGTCGGGACGCAACTGACGAAAGGCTTCGATCACGCCGAAATCCAGGCCGCTGCCGCCGTGAACTGCAATGCCCGCGGGTTTGTTGATCACAATCAGCGCCTTGTCTTCGTAGACAATCGAAGCCTCCAGGCGCTGCAGCAGTCCCTGGGCGACGGGCACCGGTTCGTCGCGCTCAGGCACGCGAACCGGCGGAACACGCACGATATCGCCCGCCTGGAGCTTGTACTCAGGCTTGATCCGGCCCTTGTTCACCCGCACTTCGCCCTTGCGCAAAATGCGATAAATCAAGGTCTTGGGCACACCCTTGAGCCGGGCTAGCAGGAAATTATCGATTCGTTGGCCGGCATATTCCGGCGAGACCTCGAGCAGTTGAACGCCAGGGGTCGAAGGGGCAGTAGTCGTCATGGCGGCGATCATAACAATTTTTTATGGAATTGAAGCACTTAATCATTGCTGCTATAGTCGCGAACGCCGCCAAAAGTGGCTGGACAGCGGACTAACGGTCAAAAACCGGCCCTGACCAACGCAATTCACGAGGACGAGAGGCCGTCCTACGGGGCTTTTGCTACGTAACGGCAGAGTTTGCAGGTGTAACGAGCGCAGGTGACATGAGGCCTGAAATACGCCGCAAAGCAGAGTTTTGGCTCGCCTTGCGCGCCACATTCACGGCCAGTTCACAAAGTGCAGTCAGTTGCGGACGACCCCGGGCGAGAGCTTCGGAAACAACGCCTAATTAGCCATGATGCGTGACCTCCCCTTCCGGAGCTCACGGTAAATGCCAACCCGCTGCGGATTCTGCGCGCGGCAGCACCCGAATTATCAGGGATACGTGTAGGGTGGAGATGTACAACCGTCGGACTGTGTAGCACTAGGCTTATATTTAGACGCTTCATCTCGTCCACAGGCGCCGGTTGATTCCTCCTCCTGACTGAGTGCTTGAGTACCAGCAAGCAGGACGCGTCCGTCGCGACTTCGCCGTTATTGGGCCGAACTCGCTGGACACTGGAGTGGCAATGCCACTTCCATGACGCACCTGACACCGACCGTGAGAAGTCGTGTGTGCCGAACGCCGTTTCCGGCAGCCCGGAAACCGACGGTACTACATGAAAAGAATGCTGATTAACGCAACTCAACCCGAAGAGTTGCGTGTTGCACTGGTAGACGGCCAGCGCCTCTACGACCTGGATATCGAATCCGGTGCACGCGAGCAGAAGAAGGCCAACATCTACAAAGGCCGGATCACTCGCATCGAACCAAGCCTGGAGGCTGCCTTTGTCGATTTCGGCTCTGAGCGCCATGGCTTCCTGCCCCTCAAAGAAATCTCCCGCGAATACTTCAAGAAGGCCCCCGAAGGCCGCGTCAATATCAAGGACGTCCTGAGCGAAGGCCAGGAAGTCATCGTCCAGGTCGAAAAAGAAGAGCGTGGCAACAAGGGCGCCGCCCTGACCACCTTCATCAGCCTGGCCGGCCGTTACCTGGTCCTGATGCCCAACAACCCGCGTGCCGGTGGCATCTCCCGCCGCATCGAAGGCGAAGAGCGCAACGAACTGCGTGAAGCCCTCAACGGCCTGGTGGCTCCTGCCGACATGGGCCTGATCGTGCGCACGGCCGGCCTGGGCCGCAGCAGCGAAGAAATGCAGTGGGACCTCGACTACCTGCTGCAGCTGTGGACCGCCATCAAGGAAGCGTCCCTGGATCGCTCCGCGCCGTTCCTGATCTACCAGGAAAGCAACGTCATCATCCGCGCCATCCGCGACTACCTGCGCCAGGACATCGGCGAAGTGCTGATCGACAGCGTCGAAGCCCAGGACGAAGCCCTGACCTTCATTCGCCAGGTGATGCCGCAGTACGCCAGCAAGATCAAGCTCTACGAAGACAGCGTCCCACTGTTCAACCGCTTCCAGATCGAAAGCCAGATCGAAACCGCCTTCCAGCGCGTCGTCGAACTGCCTTCCGGCGGCTCCATCGTCATCGATCCCACCGAAGCCCTGGTGTCCATCGACATCAACTCGGCTCGCGCCACCAAAGGCAGCGACATCGAAGAAACCGCCCTGCAGACCAACCTGGAAGCGGCCGAGGAAATCGCCCGCCAGCTGCGCTTGCGCGACATCGGCGGCCTGATCGTCATCGACTTCATCGACATGACCCCGGCCAAGAACCAGCGCGCCGTGGAAGAAAAGGTCCGTGAATGCCTGGAAGCCGACCGCGCCCGCGTACAGGTTGGCCGCATCTCGCGCTTCGGCTTGCTGGAAATGTCCCGTCAGCGCCTGCGTCCATCCCTGGGCGAGAGCAGTGGCATCGTCTGCCCACGCTGCAACGGCACCGGCATCATCCGTGACGTCGAGTCGCTGTCCCTGGCGATCCTGCGCCTGATCGAAGAAGAAGCCCTGAAAGACCGCACCGCCGAAGTCCGCGCCCAGGTGCCGATCCCGGTGGCCGCGTTCCTGCTCAACGAAAAACGCAACTCGATCACCAAGATCGAACTGCGCACCCGTGCCCGCATCGTCATCCTGCCGAACGACCACCTCGAGACGCCGCATTTCGAAGTGCAGCGCCTGCGCGACGATAGCCCGGAAGCCCACACCAACCAGTCCAGCTACGAGATCGCTGCCGCCGCAGCCGAAGTGGAAGACGTCCAGCCGGCTGCCGCCACCCGCACCCTGGTTCGCCAGGAAGCCGCCGTCAAGACCGCGCCGGCCCGCGCCAACGCGCCGGTTCCGACCGAAGTTGCCACTGCCGCACCTGCACCGGCCGCCGCGCCTGAACCTAGCCTGTTCAAGGGCCTGGTGAAGTCCCTGGTCAGCCTGTTCGCCACCAAGGAAGAACCGGCCGCGCCCGTGGTCACCGCCAAGCCTGCCACCGAGCGTCCGGCCCGCAACGAAGAGCGTCGCAACGGTCGCCAGCAGACCCGCAACCGCAACGGCCGCCGCGACGAAGAGCGCAAGCCACGCGAAGAACGGGCCCCGCGTGAAGAACGCGCACCGCGTGAAGAACGCCAGCCGCGCGAAGCCCGCGAGGATGCACCGGCCGTAGCCCGCGAAGAACGCACGCCACGTCCACCACGTGAAGAGCGTCAACCGCGTGCCCCGCGTGAAGACCGCAAGCCACGTGGCGAGCGTGAAGAACGTGTTCGCGAACTGCGCGAGCCGCTGGACGCCGCCCCTGCCGTTGCCGCCACCGCTGAAGAGCGTCCGGCTCGCCAGCCTCGCGAAGAGCGTGCTCCACGTCCACCGCGTGAAGAGCGTCAGCCTCGGGCCGAACAGGCTGCCGCCGCAGCCAGCGAAGACGAAGTGCTGAACACCGAGGAACAATTGCAGGAAGACGGCCAGGACGCCGCCGAAGGCGATCGTCCACGTCGCCGTTCCCGCGGCCAGCGTCGTCGCAGCAACCGCCGCGAGCGCCAACGCGACGCCAACGGGAACGTGATCGAGGGCTCGGAAGAGTCAGCCACTACCGAAGCGCCAAGCGCTGCGGACCTGGCCGCCGGCCTGGCCGTCACCGCGGCAGTTGCCAGCAGCACCATCAGTGCCCCGGCCGAAGCCCAGGCCAACGAGCAGGCCGAACGCGCCACCGCCGCGGTGGAACAAGCACAGGTCGAAGCTCCGGTGGTCGAAGCCAATACGGCAGTGCAAGTCACCGCTTCGCCGGAAGTGGAAGTCGCGCCGGTCAGTGAAGCCCAGCCTGCCGCCGAAACCGTCGCCGAACCTGCGCCGGTCGTCGAGCAGCCGGTGATTGCTGAAGCCGAACCTGTCGTCGAAACACCAGCAGAGGAAAATGCACCGGAGCCGCTGGTACGCGAGGAACAGACCGCGTTCAACTGGCATTCGGAGCCTGCCGCACCGGCTGCGGTCGACGAGCCAGCGCCAGCGCCTGAGCCAGCCCCCGAGGCTGAACCTGTGAAGACGGTCGAGCCGACTCCGGTGGTCGAAGCCCCTGTAGCGGCTGCGGTACAGGCGCCAGTCGAAGCACCTGCCCCTGTGAGCGCCTTGACTCCGAACGGTCGCGCACCGAACGACCCACGTGAAGTGCGTCGTCGCAAGCGCGAAGCCGAACGCCTGCAGAAGGAAGCTGAACTGGCTGCCGCTCAGGCACCTGTCGCCGAACCGGCTCCGGTGGTGGAAGCCGTCGAGGCAGCCCCTGCCCCAACCGCTGAGGCCGCTGCCGAACCTGCTCCGGCTGAACCGGTTGAATCGGTGCCGGCAAGCGATGAATCCCAGCCTCAGCACACCGCTGAAGCCGAGGAAGTCGCCCCGCGTCACCCCCAGGCCCTGGAAAAAGAGCACGAGCCAAAACCTCACGCCTGATTCCATAGCCCGATAAAAAGCCCCGCCTGGTAATGCCAGGCGGGGCTTTTTATTTCCTGTCCATCCACTCGGGCGGGCTCCGCCCCGCGGCTATTGCTTGAAGACCAGAGCCTCAGGCACATCCACGTCCCACAGCACACCGGGGTCATCGACCGCCACCTCGACCACTTCCGCCTCGGCGAACAACACCCTGGCACCACGATCGCCGGTCAAGGCCATCAATTTCGCCCCCAGACCACGACCGAATCCCACCGGATGCCCATACTCACCCGCAAAGACCGGAACGCAGATGCCGTCTTCGCGGATATTCGCCATCACCCGCTCGATGCTTGATGGCAGGATGAACGGCATGTCTGCCAGCACGATCAGCCAGCCATCCATATCGGGCGAGGCCTGCACGCCGGCCGCGATGCTATCCCCCAGCCCCGGGGACTGCAGCTCGATGAAATCGCACCCATAGGCCTGGGCCATGCGAATGGCCTGGGGACGATCTTCGCGAGTCACCAGGACGCGCTTTGCCAGGGAAACCGGCAGATTCACCAGGACCTGCTCGATCACCGAACGGACAGCACCGTCACGCCCGGCGCAATCGGCCAGCAATTTGTCCTTGTCGGGACCCGCGACCTGACGGAACCGGCTCCCCGCCCCGGCCGCGACGATAATCGCCCCAATGGATTCAGTCATACGCCCTCCTCGCCCTCCACCCGCGACTTACAACGGCTTCTTCTGCCGAAGCTCGACGCCATTCTTGATGGCCACGATTTCAGCCAGCAGCGACAAGGCGATCTCCGCCGGGGTATGGCTGCCGATGTGCAGCCCGATCGGCCCATGCAGCCGCTCGATGGCCTGTGCCGACAAGCCTAGCTGAGCCAGGTTGTCCCGGCGCTTCTGACTGTTGACCCGCGACCCCAGGGCCCCGACATAGAATGCCTTGGAATCCAGGGCGGTCAGCAGCGCCATGTCATCCAGCCGTGGGTCGTGGGTCAGGGCGACGATGGCCGTGCGCTCATCGGTCTGGATGCGCAACACCGCTTCGTCGGGCATTCCGGAGACGAAGCGCCCCTGCTGCTCTTCCCAACCATAGACAAACTCCTTGCGCGGATCGCAGATCAGCACTTCGAAGTCCAGCAACCGAGCCATCTGTGCCACATAACGCGACAGTTGTCCGGCACCGATCAGCAGCAGCCGCCAGCGTGGGCCATAAATGGCTCGCAGCGTCTGGCCATCGAAAACCAGCGCGTCGTGTTTACTGGCAGGTACCAGCGTCACGGCACCAGTGGCGATCACCAGCTCCCGGGCGACAATCTCGTGGGCGTCGCAACGCTCCAGCAGTTCAGCGACCCATTGCGGATCGCCGACCCGCTCTTCGGTCAGGCGCAGGGTGCCACCGCACGGCAGGCCGAAACGCGCGGCCTCCTCGCGGGTGACGCCATAGGTGATGAGTTGCACCGGCGGACCTTGCGCCGGGATACGACCATCATGCAGCCGGGCGATCAGGTCGTCCTCCACACAGCCGCCCGACACCGAGCCGATCACCACGCCGTCTTCGCGCAGGGCCAGCATCGCCCCGGGTGGCCTTGGCGCGGTGCCCCAGGTCTGGACCACGGTGAACAGCACCACGCGCTGCCCCGCACGGCGCCATTGAAGCACGCTGCGCAGGACGTTCAGGTCGACACTGTCCATCAGGCCTTGGCCTGCTGCCAGCCTTGCAGCTGATAGCGCACAGGCAGATCACGGATGCGCTTGCCGGTGGCGGCGAAAATCGCGTTGCACAGCGCCGGGGCAATCGGCGGCACTCCCGGCTCCCCGACCCCTCCCAACGGAACCTCGCCCGGCGGCGTCACCAGATGTACGGCCACTTTCTTGGGCGCCAGGGACATGCGCGCCACTTCGTACATGTGGAAGTTGTCCTGCTGCACCTTGCCATCCTTGAAGCTGATCTCCCCCACCATCGCGTTGCCCAGGCCCATGACGCAGGCACCTTCGAATTGGGAACGGATGCGCTCCGGGTTGATCTGCGGGCCGCAGTCCACCGCGATATCAGCCTTGTGCACGATCACCGTGCCATCGTCCTTGACCTCCACTTCGATCGCCGCCGCCACGTAGGTGACGAAGCTGTAGTGCACCGCCAGCCCCAGGCCGCGCCCCTTGGGCAGTTGCTGCCCCCAACCCGCCGCCTTGGCAGCCGTTTGCAGCACGGTGCGGATCCGTGCCGTATCGATGGGATAGCGGTCGGGGGATTCGCCGTAGTTCCACTCCTCGTTCAAGGTGCGCGGATCGATCTTGCGGTCCGGGCCAAGCAACTTGAGGTGGTAGTCCAGCGGATCCTGACCGGCCTTGTGGGCCAGTTCGTCGATGAAACTCTGGATCGCGAAACCGTGGGGAATATTCGACACCGAGCGGTACCAGCCCACCCGGGTATGAGCCGTCGCCTCGGGGTTCTCCAGGCGCAGGTTGGCAATTGCATAGGCCATGTTGGTAACGCCCATGCCCAGCTCGAAGGGGGCTTCGTGAGTCATTCCCGGGGCGAACAGCGCGGTGATACTGGGCGCGACGGTGCGATGCAACCAGCCGGAAGGCAGGCCGTCCCGATTCAGGCCGGCCTTCAGGTATTCGGCCGATACGGTATGGAAATAGGAGTTATGGATGTCATCCTCGCGGGTCCATTGCACCCGGATCGCCTGCCCTGGGAACTCCTTGGCCAGCAGCGCCGCCTCAAGGACGAAGTCAGGCTTGGATTTTCGCCCGAAGCCGCCCCCCAGCAAGGTGATATTCACCGTGACCTTTTCGAAAGAAATGCCCAGCCGTTCAGCGATGCGTTCACGCGTGACCTGCGGCGCCTGGCTCGGGGCCCAGGCTTCACACTGGCCATCCTTGAAGCGCGCGGTGGCGACCATGGGCTCCATGGGCGACTGGGACAGGTGTGGCAAGTAATAGGTCGCTTCCAGGGTCGAGTCGGCCTTGGCCAGCGCATCATCGACGTCACCGGCATTGCGCACGACTTTTCCAGGCTTGAGGGCTGCGGCTTCGAGCTCCTTGCGGTAGGCGACGGACTCATAGCCCGCGTTCGGGCCATCGTCCCACTCGATTTTCAGCGCCTCGCGCCCCTTCATGGCCGCCCAGGTATTTTTCGCCACCACCGCCACGCCGCCCAGGGGCTGGAATTCCGAAGGCAGGGGACGAGGCTCGATCTGCAGCACCTTGACCACCCCGGGAACCTTCAGCGCCGCGCTGCTGTCCACGGACTTGACCTTGCCGCCATAGACCGGCGGGCGGGCTACCACGGCGTAGAGCATGCCGTCGAAATGCACGTCGGCGCCGAATACGGCACGACCGTTGACGATGTCCGCGCCGTCGATGGCCCGGCTCCCCTCCTTGCCAATGTAGCGAAACTCCGAAGGCTGCTTGAGACGCAGGCTATCGCGCGCCGGCACCGGCAAGGCACTGGCAGCGGCGGCCAACGCGCCATAACCCAGCTCTCGACCGGAAGGCTGGTGGACCACGCTGTGCAGGCGGGCATGACATTCGCCCACCGGAACCTTCCACTGCGCCGCAGCAGCCTGCTCCAGCATGGTCCTGGCGGCCGCACCGCAACGACGCATCGGCTCATACCAGTGACGCATGCTGCGCGAGCCGTCCGTATCCTGGTTGCCAAAGCGCACTTCATCGGCCGGAGCCTGCTGCACCTTCACCCGAGCCCAATCGGCCTCCAGCTCATCGGCCACGACCATGGTCAGGCTCGTGCGCACGCCCTGGCCCATTTCCGAGCGGTTGCAGATCACCGTCACACTGCCATCGGCGGCAATGCTCACATACACCTTGGGGTCATCGACCGCGCCATGCGGCATGCCCTCGGCGCCAAACTTCTTTTCTTCGGCGAAGGCGTCCGGCAGCCCCCAGCTGGCGGCCAGTACCAGCACACCCGTGGCGCTGGCGCCTTTGAGAAAGCCGCGACGGCTGAGGTTGCTCAGTACGAAATCATCGGGCAAACGGCTCATGCCTTGGCCTCCTTCAGATGCGTGGAAGCCTGCCGGATCGCGGTCTTGATCCGGTTATAGGTACCGCAGCGGCAGATGTTGCCCATCATGGCTTCCTCGATCTGCTCATCGCTCGGGTTGGGATTGGTCTTGAGCAAGGCCGTCGCGGACATGATCTGCCCGCCCTGGCAGTAACCACACTGGGCCACGGCGGTATCGAGCCAGGCCTTCTGGACGACTTGCCCGATCGGATCGGCATGGAGCTCGTCGATGGTGCTGACGTCCTGCCCTTTCACCGAACCGATCGGCGTGATACAGCTGCGCGCCGGGGCGCCATCGATATGAATGGTGCATGCGCCACACAAGCCCATGCCGCAGCCGAACTTGGTACCGTTATAACCGGCAACGTCGCGGATCGCCCACAGCAGCGGCATGTCCTCGGTCACATCCAGTTGATGATCTTTTCCATTGAGTTTCAGGGTAATCATGGGCACGCCCGCATAGTTATCGAGTTATGGGGTCGAGCAATCTGCCGCTTGGGTAGCGGTTTGGTTATCGCAGACTGGCTCAGGCTAATCGGGCTCTCTTATGCGCACACGCAGGTGTCTGCACCGGGCCTTTACAGATGCTATGGCGCATCGTCAGCGGACTAAATTAACCCAGGACCCGAAAAAAAGCCCTGCACAATCCTGCACAAATGAAGCTTGCGAGGATCATGCAGGGCGTTTGGTTTACCCTCGCCATAAGCAGGCGATTGCGCCGCGGGGCGCTATGCCCGGCAGGGATCGCCAGCCCCGGAAAATCCGCGATGACGGCAACGGGCAGGGTTCAGTAGCGGTTGGGCTCCATTTCCAGTTCGACCTGGAAACGTTCGGCAATGTCTTTCTGGATGCGCAACGCCAGTTCCAGTAGCTGCGAGCCCGTGGCCTCGCCGTAGTTGACCAGCACCAGGGCCTGCAACTTGTGCACCCCGGCGTCGCCTTCGCGAAAGCCCTTCCAGCCGGCTCGCTCGATCAACCAGCCTGCAGCCAGTTTCATGTACCCCTCAGGCTGTGGATAAGCCACCAGGTCGGGGTATTGTGCCTTGAGACGCGCCACGTGAGCGGCCGGTACCAACGGGTTCTTGAAGAAGCTGCCGGCATTGCCCAGCACCGCCGGGTCTGGAAGCTTTTCACTGCGGATACTGCAAATGGCCCGGCTGACATCGAGGGGCGTCGGGCGGTCGACGCCTTGCTCGGTCAGCCGCTGGCGAACCGGGCCGTATTCCAGATGCAAGTGCGCGGCGCGACTGAGGGCAAAACGCACCCGCAGAATCAACCAGCGCCCCGCTTGCTGCTTGAACAGGCTGTCGCGGTAGGCAAACTGGCATTGCTCAAGGGTGAAATCGCGCAGCTCGCCTGTCTGGCGATCCAGGGCAGTGAGACCGGCGAAGACATCCTTTATCTCGACGCCATAGGCACCGATGTTCTGCATCGGCGCCGCCCCCACCGTACCGGGAATCAGGCTGAGGTTTTCCAAGCCTGACCAGCCTTGCGCCAGCGTGTACTGGACGAAAGGGTGCCACGGCTCCCCCGCTTCGGCCTCGACCACGACCCGCTCGCCGTCATCACCGAGCAAGCGGATTCCCTGGCTGGCCATGCGCAGCACCAGCGCGTCGATATCGCCGGTCAGCAGCAGATTGCTGCCGCCACCGATCACCAACAATGGCACCTGATGTCCGGCGACATACGCCAGCGCCTCGCGAACATCCTCGTCGCAATGGGCTTCGGCGAACAGTCGGGCCGTGACGTCCACCCCGAAGCTGTTGAATGGCTTGAGGCTGACGCCGCTGCGTACTTGCAGGCTCATAAGCGCCCCTTCAGTTCGATCACCAGGCGATCCGTGGCGTGCTCGATCAGGTCAAGCACCTGCTCGAAGCCTTGTTCACCGTCATAGTAGGGATCCGGTACATCGTCGAGCCCGGCTTCGTAGCGGCGCAGGAACAGGTCCAGTTCGGCCCTGGCATTGGCCGGTTGCAGGGCCTTGAGATTGCGCAGGTTGCTGCTGTCCATCGCCAGGATCAGATCGTAGGCGGCAAAGTCGGCCCGGCTGACCTGCCGGGCACGCTGGGCCGACAGGTCATAGCCGCGTCGCAGGGCGGCAGCCTGGCTGCGCTTGTCCGGGGCCTTGCCCACGTGCCAGTCCCCGGTACCGGCGGAAGTCACTTCCACCTGCCCGGCCAACCCGGCCTCCCGCAGCTTATGCCGTAGGATGCCCTCGGCGGTGGGGGATCGGCAGATGTTGCCGAGGCAAACGAACAGAACCCGCATCAAGCCTCCAGCAGGCGACGAACGCGCTCGAGGTCTTCGACAGTGTCGACGCCGGTCGGCGGTGCGATCAGCGCATCGGCGACGTGGATCCGCACGCCATGCCAGAGGGCGCGCAATTGCTCCAGGGCTTCGGTGTTTTCCAGCCAGCATGGGCCCCAGCTCACGAAATCCTGGAGGAAGCCGGCGCGGTAGGCATAGATGCCGATATGGCGGCGATACGGCACGCCGGCGGGCATGACGTCGCGGTCTTGAGCGAACGCATCCCGGGCCCAGGGCAACGTGGCACGGCTGAAGGTCAGCGCCAGGCCATCAAGGTCGCTGACCACCTTGACCACGTTCGGGTTGAACAGCGTCTTCACGTCCTCGATCGGCTCGGCCAGGGTGGCCATGCGCGCCTGGGGGTGTGCCGCCAGGTTGTTCGCCACCTGGTCGATCACGCTGGAGGGGATCAGCGGCTCGTCGCCTTGCACATTGACGACGATGGCGTCGGGCTCCAGGCCCAGTTTCTGCGCCACCTCCGCCAGGCGATCGGTGCCGGAATTGTGGTCTTCACGGGTCATGACCACTTCGGCGCCGAAACCGTTGCAGGCCTCGACGATTCGCACATCGTCCGTCGCCACGACCACGCGCTGGGCGCTGCTCTTGCAGGCCTGTTCCCAGACGTGCTGGATCATGGGCTTGCCGGCGATCGTCAGCAACGGTTTGCCGGGCAGGCGCGTCGAGGCGAAGCGCGACGGGATGACGACGGTAAAGGCAACTGTCATTTGTCCAGGCGCTCGTCGGTGCTCAAGGTACGCGCTTCGCTTTCGAGCATCACCGGAATACCGTCGCGGATCGGATACGCAAGGCCGGCGCCCTTGCTGATCAGCTCGGTCTTGTCGGCGCTGAGCTTGAGCGGCCCCTTGCAGACCGGGCAGGCCAGGATATCGAGCAGTTTGGTGTCCATGAGATTCCCCTGGATAAAGGTTTTTAAGGCAACAGACGATCCGGCAACAGGCGCATCAACTGCGTATCGAACCAGGCCGCGAAGGCCGGTGACGGCGCGGCGTCCACCGCCAGGTACCACCAGTCGGAAGCGGCAAAGGCACGGCACTTGACCGCGTCCTTTTCCGTCATGACCACCGGCAACGACGGTGTGAAGCTCAAGGCCTGGGCACTGTATTCGGCATGGTCGGCAAACCCGTGCGGTATAGGACGCCAGTGTAGCGTTTCGAGGGTCTTGAAGAAACGCTGGGGATTGCCGATCCCGGCCACGGCATGCAGTGCCTGGCCGTGCGGAAAATGGTCGAGCGAGCGTCGTTCGCCGCTGGCCACGTTCACCAGGGCGGTGGGCTGCAGTTCGAAGGCGAAACCGTCCTCGCGGTCGGCGCTGGCGCCGTTGTAGAGCACCGCGTCGACCGATTGCAGGCGTTCGACCGGCTCACGCAGCGGCCCGGCAGGCAAGCAGCGCCGGTTGCCCAGGCCACGGGCGTTGTCGATCAATACCAGTTCAAGGTCCCGGGCCAGCCGGTAATGCTGCAGGCCATCGTCGGACAGGATCAGGTCCAGCGGTTCGCTGGCCAGCAGCGCCCGGACCGCGCGGCTGCGATCCGGGTCGATCATCAACGGCACGCCAGTGCGCTGGACGATCAGCAGCGGCTCGTCACCCGCAACACCGGCTTGCTGGTCGGCCCGTACCCGCCACGGCAGTTGCGGGGGCTTGGCCCCGTAGCCACGGCTGACCACGCCAACACGCAGGCCGCTGCGCTGGCAATGCTGGATCATCCACAGGATCATCGGTGTCTTGCCGGTGCCACCCACTGTGATATTACCCACCACCATCAGCGGTACCGGAGGCTGGTAGATGTTGCCCTCGCCTGCCAGGAAGCGCTCGCGCTTGCCCACCACCACGCGCCGGTAGAGCCACTCCAGCGGGCGCAACAGCGACAAGGCCGGGTGACCTTCGTACCACGCGGCGAGCAATCGATCGGACATGGCCATCAGGGTGCCGGCGCCGCCTCGACCGTGGTCATGCGCAGGTGACTGAAACCGAGCTTGCCGGCAGCGTCCATGGCGGTGATGACCGATTGATGAGGCGTCTTGCCGTCGGCGCTGATGGACAACGGCAGGCTGGTGTCACCACCGGACTCCTTCTGCAACACCTCGATCAGTGTCGCCAGGTCGCTCTTGGGCAGCAATTGGTTGTTCACCGAAATGGCCCCCTCCGCGTTGATGGTGACTTCCAGGTTCTTGACCTGCTGGTCTTCGGCCGGCGAGCCGCTGACGGCTTGCGGCAGTTCGACCTTGAGCTGGGTTTCCCGGGTAAAGGTCGTGGTCACGACGAAGAACAGCAGCAGGATGAACACCACGTCGATCAGCGACGCGAGGTTGATCTCGATGTTCTCCCGTGGTTTACGGCGAAATCTCACTTCTTGCCCCCGGCCAGGTCCACGTCTCGGTCGCCCTGCACCACCTCGACCAGCTTGATGGCTTCCTGCTCCATGCCCACCACCAGCTCATCGACACGGCGTTGCAGGAATCGATGGAAGAATACCGACGGAATACCCACCATCAGGCCCGCGGCCGTCGTGATCAGGGCTTTGGAAATCCCGCCCGCCAGCACCGAAGCATTGGTGCTCATGCCCGAACCGGTAAAGGCGCTGAAAATATCGATCATGCCCAGTACGGTACCCAGCAGCCCCAGAAGAGGAGCCATGGCGGCGATGGTGCCCAGGGCATTGATGTAGCGCTCCAGCTCATGGATGACCCGGGCGGCAGCTTCCTCGATGCACTCCTTCATGATCTCGCGACCGTGCTTGGAGTTCGCCAGGCCTGCCGCCAGGATTTCCCCCAACGGTGAACTGGCCCGCAGCTCCTTGAGCTTGTCCTTGTTCAGTTGCTTGTCCTTGATCCAGACCCAGACCTGCCCGAGCAGATGCTCCGGGGTCACACGGCTGGCCCGCAGGGTCCACAGGCGTTCGGCAACGATACCCAGTGCCGCGATGGAACTCAGAATGATCGGCAACATCATCCAGCCGCCGGATTTGACCAATTCCCACACAGTGACAGCCCCCTCGGAAAAAGTGCGCCACTTTATCATACAGAATCGGCCGTGCAGGCCCGCCCCGCCAAAAGCCCGTGCATCGGGCCTCGGGAGACAGGTCCGCCTCCCCCCGCGTCAGCCCCTGTGCCAAGCGGATTCATGGCCCGGAGGACGGCGGGTCGCGCCAATAACGCCGCTGCCCGGCCTGGGTCGTCGGCGCAGCGAAGGCTCCAAGTTGCAGACGAATGGCACCGTGTTCGGCACTGTCGTAGACCGCCATGCCCAACCGTCGATAGCGGGCCATCACTCGAGGATGAGGGTGGCCGAACGCATTGCCTCGCCCTCTCGAGATCAGGACCGAATGAGGAGTGAGACGCGAGAGCAGTGCCATCGACGACGAGCTGCGGCTGCCGTGATGAGGCGCCGCCAGCCACTGGATGGGGACCGCCAAGGGGCCGTCGAGCAAGGCGCGCTCGGCGTGGCTATCGATGTCGCCGGTCAGCAGCAGCCGCTCGCCGCCGGCCTCGACCAGCAAGACACAGGACTTCTGGTTGCTTTCAAGAGCCGCTGCCCATCGCCACAACTCAAACCTGACGCCGTCCCACTCCCACTGCGTACCGCTGTGGCAAGGATCGGCCTTCAGTGCAGCGGGTAAGGCGGCCGGATCACCGCTGATGACCAGGGCGGTGGGCAAGCCGTTGTGCACCGCCCTGGCACCACCGGCGTGATCGGCGTCGGCATGGCTGAGCAGCATCAGGTCCAACCTGCCCACACCCAGTTTGCGCAAGGTGGGCAGCACCACACGCTCGCCTGCATCGGCGTCGCCGAAACGCGGCCCAGCGTCATATAGAAGGTTATGCCGTCGGGTACGCACCAGCACCGCCAGCCCCTGGCCCACATCCAGCTGCCAGATCTCGGCGTGCCCCGCCGGCACCTCGTCCCGCGGCGGAAAAACCAACAGCAACAGCATCGGCCAGCCCAGCACGCGCAGCGGCACGCCTTGCGGCAGCAATATGATGACAGCGCCAAGCGCTGCAATGCACCAGGCCCACACCGGTAGCGCAACCGGAACCCAGGCTGGCCATATTGCGCCGACCAGGGCCAATCCCCGGAACAGCAGGTCGAGCAGCCCACCGGCGATCCACAGCAATCCTTCACCGATGTATGGCACCGGCAGCAAGGCCGTTCCGAGCAATGCCGACGGCAACACCAACAGGCTGATCCAGGGCACCGCCACCAGGTTCACCAACGGCCCGCTGAGGCTGACCGGCAAACCCAGTATCAGCAGCAGCGGACACAGCCCCACCGCGACCAGCCACTGGGGGCGGGTCCAGGTTTGCCACCAGCGCCAGGGACCCAGGCGCCCGCCGAAGATGAAAATCAGTATGGCGACTGCGGCGAACGACAGCCAGAACCCAGGCCTCAGGCTTGCCAGCGGGTCGAACACCAGCACCCCGACCAGCGCCAGCAGCCACGCCCGCCACGGGTCCGGATGACGGAAGCGCAGGCGCCACAGCAACACCAGCCCGATCATCGCGCAGGCCCTTCGCACCGGCACTTCGAAACCGGCGAGCAAGCCGTAGCCCAACGCCGCGACAAAAGCCAGGAAACAGGCCCAGGGCAGCCATGGCAGGTGCGCCGGCCATAAACCGTAACGCGCCGCCCCGGCCACTGACAGGTACATCAGGCCGGCGAGCAGGCCAATGTGCTGCCCGGAAATCACCAGCAAGTGAACCGTGCCGGTGTCTTGCAGCACCTGCCATTCATCGCGGCTCAACCCTGCCCCATCGCCCAGGACCAAGGCGATCAGCGCGCCCGAGCGGCCTTGGACGTCGACCCGTGCCAGCGACTGGCGGACCCCATCGCGCCACGCTCCCTGGGCCGAAGCCAGGCGATGACCGTCCTTGACCGTACCGGTCGCGCCAATCCCCCGGCTCAGCAGCCAGGCGTCGTAGTCGAAACCATGAGGGTTCAGCAGACCCGTGGGCCGCTTGAGTTTCACCGCCAACCGCCAACGTTCGCCGCTACTGACCGGCGGCCCGCCAAACCAGGCCAGGCGCATCGATGACGGCAACCGGGTGCGCCGCGAACGGGCATCGGCCAGCTCGAAGCGCACCACGCCATCACCTTGTTGCGGCAACCCCACGACCCGCCCTTCGACCCAGCGGGTCTCGCCGTCCAGCGCCAAGGGCAACCGGTCGTCCAGTGCCCACTGCGCCCCCAGGCAGGCCCAGGCCAACCCCAGCAGGAAAAAACCCAGCGGGTAGGCTCGAAACGGTAGCAGCATCAAAGCCAGTACCGGCATGGCCGCCATCAGCCATGGCGACGGCAGCGCCGACAAGAAAACCGGGGCCGACAGACCCAGTGCAAGCGCGACCATTCCCCTGCGCATAACCCCATCCTTGAGAGTTCCTCACTCAGGCATAGTCGGTCTGCGGCACCGTGGCCGTTATCAATTGTCACAAAGTCTGAATCTGCCGCTCCTAGAATCCGGACATACTTGCGGCTTTATTGCTTTGAACCGACCGAGAAGCCTTATGCCCCGGCGCCTATTCAAACGTTACATGCCAGACCCAGCGATCATTCGGGAACACAAATCCTTACGCTTTCTCGGCGCCCTGCTGCACGATCCCAACCTTTGGCACCTCAATCGCCACTCCGTGGCCCGGGCAATGGCCGTCGGCCTGTTCGCCGCCTTTCTCCCCATCCCCCTGCAGATGCTGCTGGCCGCCGCGCTGGCCGTCACGGTCCGCGGCAACATCCCCATTGCGGTGAGCCTGGTCTGGCTGACCAATCCCATCACCATGCCGGCGGTGTTTTTCTGCACCTACCAGACCGGGGCGTGGCTGATGGACGTTCCTGCCCGGACCCTGCCCGATGAACTGACCTGGGCATGGATCACCGACCAGCTGTCCACTTTGTGGCGACCGTTCCTGCTGGGCTCGGTGGTGACTGGCCTGGTGCTCGGCGTCCTGGCGTATTTCGTGACCATGAGCTACTGGCGCTGGTGGGTGGCGCGGCAATGGAAAAAGCGCAAGAAAAGACGGCAGTGAAATGCAAAAAGGCCTCCCTGATCGGAGGCCTTTTCAGTGGTGCAAGGTAAATGCGCAGCCCGTTATGTCCGCATCCCGCGTCCGCTCACCAGCAACCGGGCGCAACCGATATAGAGCACCACCGTCGCCACCAGCATGAAGGTGATCGCGATGCTGATCCTGATGTCCGAAACCCCGAGGATCCCGTAGCGGAAGGCGTTGACCATGTGCAGCACCGGGTTGGCCAGGGACACGGTCTGCCAGAACGGTGGCAGCAGCGAGATGGAGTAGAACACCCCGCCCAGGTAAGTCAGCGGCGTGAGCACGAACGTGGGAATGATGGAGATGTCATCGAAGTTGCGCGCGAACACGGCATTGATGAAGCCCAGCAGCGAAAAGATCGTCGCGGTGAGCACCACCACCAGTATCGTCACTCCCAGATGGTGCACCTGCAGATCGGTGAAGAACAACGACAGCAGGGTCACGATCAAGCCCACCGCCAGGCCGCGCAAGACACCGCCCAGGGTAAAGCCGATCAGGATCGTATGGGGCGAAACCGGCGAGACCATCAGTTCTTCGATGGAGCGCTGGAACTTGCTGCCGAAGAAACTCGACACCACGTTGCCGTAGGAGTTGGTGATCACCGACATCATGATCAGCCCGGGCACGATGTAGTCCATGTACGTGAAGCCACCCATGTCACCGATCTGCCGACCGATCAGGTTGCCGAAGATCACGAAGTACAGAACCATGGTGATGGCCGGCGGCAGCAAGGTCTGTGGCCAGATCCGCATGAAGCGGCGGACCTCACGGTAAACGATGGTGTTGAGGGCAATGAGATTGGGACGGAACTCGGAACTCATACCGCCACCTTCGCCAGGTTTTTTTCCACCAGGGACACGAACAGCTCCTCGAGGCGATTGGTCTTGTTGCGCAGGCTCTGCACTTCGATGTTCTGCAGGGCCAGCTGGGTGAACAGTCCGGTAATGCCGACGGACTTGTCCACCTGCACTTCCAGGGTGCGATGATCCAGCAGCCGGGCCGGATAACCGACCAACTGCGGCGCGCTATCGAGATCGCCCTTGAGGTCCAGCAGGAAGGTTTCCACATGCAGTTGGCTGAGCAGTTGCCGCATGCTGGTGTTCTCGACGATGGTGCCGTGGTCAATGATGCCGATGTTGCGGCACAACTGCTCGGCCTCTTCCAGGTAATGGGTGGTAAGAATGATGGTGATGCCTTTCTGGTTCAGCTCGGTCAGGAAGGTCCACATCGAACGACGCAGCTCGATGTCCACGCCCGCGGTCGGTTCGTCGAGGATCAACAGGCGTGGCTCGTGCACCAGGGCCCGGGCAATCATCAATCGCCGCTTCATGCCACCGGACAACGAACGGGACGGCACGTCGCGCTTGTCCCACAACCCCAGTTGGGTCAGGTAGCGCTCGGCGCGCTCGTTGGCGATCTTCGGCGGGATGCCGTAGTAACCCGCCTGGGTCACGACGATGTCGAAGGTCTTTTCGAACTGGTTGAAATTGAATTCCTGGGGGACCACGCCGATGGAGCGCTTGAGCGCGGCGGGTTCGCGGTCCAGGTCATGGCCGAAGACACTCACGGTGCCGCTGGTCTTGTTCACCAGCGTGGACAGGATGCCGATGGTGGTGGATTTGCCCGCGCCGTTGGGGCCGAGCAAGGCGAAGAAATCACCTTCGGCGACGTCCAGATCGATACCACTCAAGGCCTGGAAACCGTTGCCGTAGGTTTTGGTTAGCTGCCGGATGGACAGAGCGGAACTCATAACGGATCTACGCACCAAGAGGAGAGGAAAACATTAGGTTTTGTACGAAAAGTGCCTGCGCGACCTTTCGCACAAACCCTAGATAAGGGCGAGTGGCGAACAATGCAACCACTGGCGCAGGAGGTGCCATGGTGCTTGGCGGCGCCACACAAGTACAGTCAAGCGTGTCGATAGTAAGTATTAAGTCAACGCGGTCATGACCGCCTTGCGATAAGCCGGACGCTGCTGCAATCGCGCATACCAGGCCTGCAGGTGAGGCAATGGGGCACGCTCGATGGGCATCTCGAACCAGGCATAAATGAAACTGCCCAGGGGAATGTCCCCCATGCCGATTTCATCGCCCGACAGGAAAGGTTGCTCGCCCAGCGCCTGGTCCGCCACTGCCAGCACCGCGTCGCAGACCTGGATCGCCGACTTGATGGCAGCCCAGTCCTGCTGTTCGGCGGGCGTGCGCAGGACGCCCCAGAACACGGTGCGAAACGGATCGGCGAAGGTGGAAGTGGTCCAGTCCATCCATTTTTCAGCCTGGGCCCGAGCCTGAAGGTCGGTGGGGTACCAGGCCGAACCGGATGCGTGACGGGCCATCAGGTAACGCACGATGGTGTTGGACTCCCAGAGCACGAAACCATCGTCCTCGAGCATCGGAACCCGGCCATTGGGATTCTTCGCGCGGTATTCGGGCGTGTCCACCACGCCGAATGCGCCACCGGCGTCGATGGCCTCGAAGGCCAATCCCAACTCCTCGGCGCACCACAGCGCCTTACGGACATTCGATGAGTTTTTCCGGCCCCAGATCTTCAGCATCACGGCATCCTCGATGAATAAGTGCCGCAGCAGCATACGCCGGATCAGCCATGACTCAAATCGCCCTGCATGTCGCCCAGCACCGGCGCCAGCCGATCCTCGAACAGGTGCGGATAGCATTTTTCCAGGTGCTGGAAAAAGAACCCTTCCGGTACGTCGGGGAAAGGACCGTGGTCAGTGACGTATTCCATCGACCGGGCACCCTGGCGATTGAACGGATGGAAGATGCTGTCATGACGACCATCGAACTCCAGGGGCGCGACGTCGAACAACTCACACAAACCCTGGTTGAAGGCCGGCGTGGCCTTGACCCAGCGGTCGTTCAGGTACAGCTCGGTGTAACCGTGCATGGCGAACACATCGCTCCTGAGCAGCTCCAGCAGGCGCGGCGTGGACAAGTGATTGCGCACATCCGCCAGGCCGATCCGGGCCGGGACAGCACAGTGACGGGCGCAGGCGGCCAGCAACGTTGACTTGGGCACGCAATAGCTTTCACCCAGGGCCAATGCATGACTGCCACGCAGAGTCGCCGGGTCGCGGCTGAAGGTATAAGGGTTGTAGCGCACTGCTTCGCGCACGGCGTAATACAGGCTGATCGCCTGCGCCGTCGGATCGCGGTCGGTGCCGCGGTGGGTTTCGGCGAACGCGATGACCGCAGGATGATCGCTGTCGATGAAGCGGCCGGGGTTCAGGTATTGCTGCATGGGGAAACCTCTCGCACTGCAACGCCGCTGGCAGGGTCAGAACTTGCTCCTGCACCGGCGCAACGCCTACGGCATCAGGGAAACGCTGAGTCTATCCACAGCCCTGATGCAGCGATAACGGCGTTTCGGCCAAACAATGGCGTTTTCTCTCCTTTTCGGCGAACGATTTCCCACGGCTGTTGCCAACCAGACTGGCGTAACGCATGCGAGATTTCCCACGAAACCCATCACATCGCGCTGACCGCCGGATTGACCGATGCCGTCTAAGCTCTGGGGGTCGGTCTTGCCTTGGTTCACGGAGGATTACATATGCTGTTGTTGTGGATACTGGTCCTGGTCGTCGGGATCGCCTGGCTGGCGCATCGGCGCATCGCCCCGCTACCCGTGCTGGGTGTCGTCGCGGTCTACCTGCTGGCCATGGGCATCTTCAGCCCCGCCCCCGGCTGGCTGATGGCGATCCTCTGGGTGGTGCTGGCCGCCATCGCGGCCCCCCTGCTGCTGCCGGACCTGCGCCGCAGATACTTCAGCGCGCCGATGTTCGAGTGGTTCCAGAAAACCCTGCCGCCCATGTCGGAGACCGAGCGTGACGCCATCGACGCCGGCACGGTGTGGTGGGACGGCGAGCTGTTCAGCGGTCGGCCCGACTGGGACACGCTGCTGGCCTACCTCAAGGTGCAACTGACCGAAGAAGAACAGGCCTTCCTCGACGGGCCCACCGAAGCACTCTGCGCCATGGTCAGCGACTGGCAGATCGGCCAGGCCATGGACCTGCCGCCCGAAGCCTGGGCGCACATCAAGGAGCACGGGTTCTTCGCGCTGATCATTCCCAAAGCCTACGGCGGCAAGGGTTTCTCCGCCTATGCCCACTCCCAGGTGGCCATGAAACTGGCGACCCGCAGCGGCGACCTGGCGTCGACCGTGATGGTCCCCAACTCCCTGGGTCCGGCGGAACTGCTGCTGCACTACGGCACCGAGGAACAACGCGACCATTACCTGCCACGGCTGGCACGTGGCGACGATATCCCCTGTTTCGCCCTGACCGGGCCACTGGCCGGCTCCGACGCCGGAGCGATGCCCGACACCGGCATCGTCTGCAAGGGAGAGTGGCAGGGCCAGGAAACCCTCGGCCTGCGCCTGAACTGGGAAAAACGCTACATCACCCTCGGCCCGGTGGCGACCCTCCTCGGCCTGGCGTTCAAGGCGTACGACCCCGACCACCTGCTGGGCGACGAAGAAGACCTGGGCATCAGCCTTGCGCTGATTCCCACCGATACACCCGGGGTCAATATCGGTCGCCGTCACCTGCCCCTCGGCGCGGCGTTCATGAACGGACCGAACTGGGGCAAGGACGTGTTCATCCCCCTGGACTTCCTCATCGGCGGCCAGGCCATGCTCGGCAAGGGCTGGATGATGCTGATGAACTGCCTGTCGGTGGGGCGCTCGATCTCCCTGCCGGCGGTGGGAACCGGGGCGGCGAAATTCACCAGCCTGGTAACCGGCCAGTACGCCCAGGTGCGGGAGCAGTTCAACGTACCGTTGTCGGCCTTCGAAGGCATCCAGGAGGCCATGGCTCGAATCGGTGGCAATGCCTGGCTGATGGATGCCGCGCGCATGCTCACCGCCAACGCGGTGGACCTGGGTGAAAAACCCTCGGTGCTGTCGGCGATCCTCAAGTACCACCTGACCGAACGCGGCCGCGAGTGCATCAGCCACGCCATGGACGTGCATGGGGGCAAGGGCATCATCATGGGCCCGAACAACTACCTGGGGCGCAGCTGGCAAGGCGCGCCGATCTTCATCACCGTGGAAGGCGCGAACATCCTGTCGCGCAACCTGATGATCTTCGGCCAGGGGGCGATCCGCTGCCATCCTTTCGTACTCAAGGAAATGGCCCTGGCCACTCGCGAGGACAAGGACCAGGCGCTGCTGGAATTCGATCGGCTGCTGCTCAAGCACATCGGCTTCGCCGTCAGCAATGCCGCCAGCACCCTGGTGCTGAACCTGGGGCTGGGGCATTTCGAAAGAGCTCCGGGCGACACCTTGAGCCAGGGTTATTTCCGAGCGCTCAACCGACAGGCAGCGGCATTCGCCCTGCTGGCCGACCTGAGCATGATGTTGCTGGGCGGCGAGCTCAAACGTCGCGAACGCCTGTCGGCACGCCTGGGCGATGTGCTCAGCCACCTGTACCTGGCCAGTGCGGCCCTCAAGCGATACCACGACCTGGATTCACCGGACCATATGGCGCCGCTGTTCACCTGGGCCATGGAAGAAAGCCTCGGTCAGTCGGAGCGTGCGCTGGACGAACTGCTGGAAAATTTCCCCAACCGGTTGCTGGGTGGCCTGCTGCGCTGCGTGGTATTCCCCTTCGGCCGCCGCCACAAGGGGCCGAGCGACCGCCTGGATGCCGAAGTGGCCGCGGTGATCGGCCGAGCCAAGGGCGATCCGACCCTCGAGGAGTTGTTGCAGGGCTGCTATCGCCCACAATCGGTCGACGACCCCGTGGGCGCCCTGCAGCACGCCGCCGACCTGCTGGCCGCTGCGCATCCCACGCAACGCAAGTTGCATACGGCACTCAAGCAAGGCCAGCTCAACCCGGCCCCGGGGGAACACCTCATCGACGCCGCCCTCGAAGCGGGAGTGCTGCAGGCCGGCGAAGCCCAGGCCCTGCGCGAGGCCGAAGCGGCGCGACGCAAGGTCATCGACGTGGATGATTTCGACAAGGAGGCGCTGACACTCGCCGAAGGCAGGGTCCGCTGATCCCGCCGACCGGTTCCACCATGTAAAAACGGGCGCGGTGGCTTTATACTCCCGCGCCCGTTTTGCTCTTGAGGACTTATCTCGTGTCCAACGTCGTTGCCGATCACCTTCTCCTGCTTGACCACTTGCGCAGCATCCTGGTCGCCGTGGGTGAGGCCGAACAGGTTCCCGAAGAAAGCCATGCCTTGTTCCTGGAGCGCTTCGACGAGTTGCGTGCGCAATTGCCCATCGACCCGATCGAAAGCCAGTACCTGGGCCAGGATCTGCTGTGCCAGGTGATCGTACGTTACCCACAGGTCGCCCATCTCGTACCTCGCGACCTGTTGTGGTACTTCGGCGGTGACTGCCTGCACTACATGCCCGATGAAGAAATCAGCCTGTACCAGGCGCTGGAGGAGCGCCGTTTCGAAGCCGAACAGAACGACGAGCCGTTCGACTGGAACCAGGAAAAACAATTGCTGGCTATGTCGGACCAGGACAGCAAGCACTGATCTCGATCCAGTCACGCCAAAGGCCCGCACGGTTGATCCTGCGGGCCTAATGAGATGGTCAGCCTGACCGAGAAGCCCTGCAGGTTTACGCTTGCAGGGCTTTTCTCGTTTTCGGCGGAGGATCTCTCATGAACACGATGACGCTTCTCGGCATCGACATTGGTAAACACAGTTTCCATCTGCACGGCCAGGACGCCAAAGGTCATCAGGTTTTGCGCAAGAAAACCAGCCGCAGCCAATTGCTCGGCACATTGGCCCAACTGCCGGCCTGCACGGTGGTGATGGAGTCGTGTGGCGGTGCCCACTGGCTGGCTCGACAGGTTGAGGCATTGGGCCACGAGGTAAAACTGATTGCCCCGCAATACGTTAAGCCGTTCGTCAAAGGCAACAAAAACGACTTCATTGATGCCGAAGCGATTTGCGAGGCGGCGAGCCGCCCCGCGATGCGCTTCTGCTCGATTAAAACCGCAGAGCAACAAACGCTTTCAGCTTTGCATCGTGTCCGAGATTCCTTGATTGGCCATCGCACCGTCGCGACCAATCAGATTCATGGTTTTTTGCTGGAATTCGGGATCAGCCTGCCCATTGGCGCAACGGCGTTGAACCGCGTGCCAGCGCTGCTGGACGATCCACAACATCCGGTTCCATTGCGCCTAAAGAGCGTGGTGATGCGTCTTCATCGTCAAATCCAACAGCTGAATGATGAAATCAAGGACATCGAGTCCGACCTGAAACAGCAGTTGAAAGAAGACGATGCCGGAAATCGTTTGCAGAGTATTCCTGGCATCGGCCCAATCACCGCCAGTGCGGTATTGGCGGATGTGGGCGATGCGTCGAACTATCGAAGTGGACGCGATTTTGCCGCTTCGCTGGGGCTGGTGCCGAGGCAGTATTCGACGGGTGGGAAGACGGTGCTTCTGGGGATCAGCAAGCGTGGCGACAAGCACATCCGCCAATTGCTGGTACAGGGCGCGCGATCCGTTATTCAGCATATCGATAAGCGAGAGGACGCCTTGGGGCCTTGGGTTCGAGAGCTACTGACGCGTCGCCACTCCAATGTCGTCGCGTGTGCGCTAGCAAACAAACTGGCGCGAATCGTGTGGGCGGTACTGGCCAAAGGCGGCCAGTACGACCCACATCCGAACGCTTGAATGCACAGCGTTACCACCGGCTTTTGCGACGTCACTGACTGATGACAGTAAACGGCAAACGGCCCGACTGAGAACCTGGCAATAAAATCAGCTTTAGAAGCTGAGGGTTTTTTCAGGACAGTCGGGAGCGGCTACTCATCGAGGGCCGAGCGTTGTTGCAGCAACGCTCACAACGAGCCCGGATACATTAGCGCAAGCCAGCTTTACCGAAAACAGCCCATGAGGTTGCAGGAGAAGGGCTGACCATACATTTTTATTGGGAAACCGAAACAGGCGCCAGGCCTTGGAGCATTCCTGGAAGGAATGCAGACCAAGGGCTACTCAGGGCAAAAGACATTTTATTGACACGTGTTTTGCCATCATTTCGCCGACCGTCACTTTTTAGGCGTTTTTTTCATTTCAGGCGTGGCGCTTTGCCATAGGTCGACTACCTTCAAACAGAAGCGAGAACGATGGCAGGCAGAGCGCCCTTGCGGGTGAGCTGTGGATATCCGCCATTGGCTCGACGACCGGAGCTTTCCGGGTCTTGAGGATGTTTTCGAAAGCCGCCCGCCGTTCAGTCGGGCCGGTGATCGTCGCTGGCGTTCAGCGGCGAATTCCGTACCGGCTCATTGAGTCGCGTGGTGAGTGAGGGGGTTGCCCGGGCCCCATAAATGATCCGAGGCATCGTTCAAGCCTATGGACGGCCAGTCTGTCGAGGATCATCTTATGAGCTACCGTACCGTGCCCGCTATAAAACACCTTATCCATGGCTTGTTCTGGATGGGCCTTGGCCTGGATGCGGCGCAGGCCGCACCTGCCAGCTGTGCGCAACTGGACAAGTTGCCGGCCACCTTCGTGGTTGGCCAGGGCCTCCAGGACGAATTGCGTATCCTGGCGCCCGTGACCAAGCTGGCAGTGGGCGACCCGAAAATTGCCGACGTCCAGCCCAGTGGCAGCGACGCTTTCATTCTTACGGGCATCGCGCCGGGCGCCACCAGTCTGATGGTCTGGACGGAATGCTCGAAAACGCCCCGCCAAAGCATGATTTTCGTCGAAGGCCGGGCCACCGCGGCGTTGACCAGCGCGGCCAGCGTGCCTACCGAGGATCCGATGCTGCTGGCCCAGGTGCAGACCGATATCCGTTTCGTCGAGGTCAGCCGGACCAAGCTCAAGGAAGCCTCGACCTCGATCTTCGGCAGCCGTGGCAACTTCCTGTTCGGCTCCCCTCGGACCTTGCCCACCATCGGTGGCGTGGTCCGGCCGTCGCTGCCGGTCAACAACGACATGTTCAACCTGTCATTCGCCACCGGGCAAACCCTGCTGATGATCAACGCACTGGAAGGCAGCGGCTTTGCCTACACCCTGGCGCGGCCGAGCCTGGTAGCCCTCAGTGGCCAGAGCGCGAGCTTCCTGGCCGGTGGCGAGGTGCCAATCCCGGTGCCCAGCGCCGGCAGCGACAACGTCTCCATCGAATACAAGGAGTTCGGTATCCGCCTGACCCTGACGCCAACCGTCATCGGGAAAAACCGCATTGCCTTGAAGGTGGCTCCGGAAGTCAGTGAGCTGGATTTCACCAACGCCGTGAACATCGCCGGCACGCTGGTTCCGGCGCTTACCGTGCGCCGTACCGATACCAGCATTGCCCTGGCCGACGGCGAAAGTTTCGTCATCAGCGGCCTGATCAGCACCCGCAACGCTTCCCAGGTGAACAAGTTTCCGGGATTGGGCGATGTTCCGATTCTCGGCGCGTTCTTTCGCGACAACTCCATCAACCGCGAAGAACGGGAACTGTTGATGATCGTCACGCCGCACCTGGTCCAACCCCTGGCTGCCAACGCGCAACTGCCGACGTTGCCGGGCGAACAGCTGCGCAACTACGACCCTAATTTCTACCGGATGTACTTTCTCGAAAACGGCGAGTTCGACAACCGCACGGGTCTTTCCCAATGAGCCGGCGCCTGCTGTGCCGGCGTCCAGGGATCGAGCCTGTAACCAGGGGACATTCAATGAAAGCAATCATCGCGTTGACGGCGAGCCTGGTGCTCGCCGGCTGTGCCAGTAACGGCGTGGCGTCTCGCCCGACCAGTTGCGTCAAGCCCGGATCCGACCAGGAGCTGGCCCTGAACCTGGCCGACGACATGGCCAATGACGGTCGCTTGTACGCCAGCCTCGCCAACCTCGAGGGGCTGCCCGAGGACCTGGTCCAGGTCCGCTTGCGCAAGGCCCGGGTCCTGCGCCTGATGGGGCGTAACGAAGCGGAGCCGTTGTACCAGAGCCTGCTCGGGACCTGCCTGGCCGCCGATGGCGAACATGGCCTCGGCCAACTGGCCGCCGCCAGGAACGACAATGCCACCGCCATCGAACACCTCGAACGTGCGGTGAAAATGGCTCCCACCGAAGGAAAGATCCGCAACGACCTGGGCGTTGTCTATCTGAACCAGCGCCGGATCCCTGAAGCACGCTTCGAGTTCATGACCGCCATGGAACTGCGCCAGTCGGATTCCCTGGCGGCGCTCAACATGGTGACGCTGCTGATCTACCAGGACAACTGGAAACAGGCCGCCGAACTGGCAAGCATGGCCAGGCTGAGTCCCAGCCAGGTGGCAGACGCCCAGGCCCGCGCGGAAAAAATCAGGGGCATGACCAACAAGGTGGGGATCACACAGGCCGACCGTCTGACCGAGGTAGCCGATGTCTCATCCGGCACGGTCAAGTAAGCATTGCGAGGAGTTCAAGAGATGAAAACCAAACAACTGTCGATCGTGTGCATGGCCTGCCTTTGCACCACCGCCTGGGCAATCGAGCCCGGTCCTTCTTCCGCCGCCCAACAAGACACCGAGAGCTGGATGCAGCTACAGATTCGCGGAGTGGTTGCCTCCACCCACCTGCAAACCGCCTCGGCCACCGAACGCGAACTGGCCATGCAGCGCTGGCTCAATAGTTTCAACTATCCGATCCCGGAGTACTTCGACCAGGACTCGGGTGGAGAGATCACCAGCAGCAAATGAAATCCGGCAACAATACAGATCGCCCCGAGGCCCCACCGCCCTGGGGCTTTTTTATACCGTTGGCAAGGCTCGATTCCTTTGCCGGAGCTGGCTGATGCATCACGAGGCCAGCGCGTAGGACGCCAGACGACCCAACGGGGCACGCGCCCTCGTCACATTCAGAATCACACACCCTTGTGGCGCATCGCAGGGCTGCGCCCCGACAGCGGCACAACTCCACCCCGGCTGATGCAGCACGAAGGTGGACTCCAAGGCCTCCATGCGACCCGAAGAGCGCACGCATCCCGTCACAGGGTACTGAGGCGAGACTTAAGAATAGGCTGGAACAACCCTGGCGAGGGCGGTTGTGCCCCTGGGCCCAACCGCCGCAAACAACAAGGGCCGCGAGGCGGCCCGGAGGGGAGCAAGCTTTCTCGTCAGCGCGAGCCAACGTTCGCAGGCGCGGCTACATATTGCCGAAGGCCCTGAACACGCCAATCATGGCGGGCCCGATGGCGACCAGGAAGAAGCTTGGCCAGAGGCAGAAGATCAAAGGAAAGATCAGCTTGGTGCCGATCTTCGCCCCCATCTCCTCGGCGGCCTGGGTCCGCCGGTCGCGAAATTCATCGGCATAGATACGCAGGGTATCGGCCACGCTCGTGCCGAAACGGATGCTCTGCGCCAACAGGCTGACCAGGCCCTGGATGTCCTCCAGCCCGGTGCGCACGGCCAGTTGCCTGAGCGCCTCGGTGCTGGTGATGCCGGCACGGATCTGCGCATTGACCAGGGCCAGCTCTTCGGCCAGCTCGACCTGGCTGACCGACATTTCTTCCGCCACCCGTTCGATGGTGGTAGGCAGGGCCAGGCCCGATTCGACACACACCACCATCAAGTCCAACGCATCCGGAAATGCCGCACGCAACCGGCCTTGTCGCGCCTGCTTGCGCTTGCCGACATAGATCGCCGGCAGCAACCAGCCGACCCCCGCCACCACAGTCACGATCAGCAGCCCGACAATCAACGACACCTTGATCAGCGGCAGCAACACCAACGCGATACCGAGCAGCAGCAACGGCAGCATCAAGCGCACGGCCCAGTACATCTGCACCGCCGATGCGGACCGGTAACCGGCATGGGTCAGCAAGGTCTGGGTGGCGGATGCCTGGGCCTGGTCGGTCGAGGCAAAGCGCTGGCCTACCCGCTCCAGCAGCAGTTGCAGGTTACCGGGGGCCTGCTGTCCCGCCGACGTGCCGCCATAGCCGCGCTTGATCAAGGCCAGGCGTCTCTGCACCGGGTCCTGCAGGCCCAGCAGCAGCAAGAGCACAGCGACCACCGCCAGTACCGTACTGACACCGATCACGGCAATGAACAGCAGCCGTGCCACCTCCTCGCTTCCTGTAAACCGACTGAACAACCCGAGCAAAAAATCCATGACTGATACCTCGCGGCAGGACGGCGCTTAAACCTGGATCCGAATGATTTTTCGAATCCAGAAAATCCCGATCAACATGGCGCAGAACGCACCGATGATCAGCTTGTGGCCGATGGGGTCGTTGATCAGCACCGGCATATAGCTGGGGCTGGTGAGCACGATGGCGATCGCCAGCACGAAGGGGATCGCCACCAGCACCCAGGCCGACATCCGTCCTTCCGCCGAGAGGGTCCGGATCTTGCGGTGAAACCGGAATCGCCCACGGATCAGCCGGCTGAGGCGTTCCAGCACTTCGGTCAGGTTGCCGCCGGTCTCGCGGTGGATCAGGATCGAGGTCACCAGCATCATCACGGTCATGCTGGGCATGCGCTCCAGCAGGCCCAGCATGGCCCGGCGCACGTCGTTACCGTAGTTGATGTCGGAAAAGGTCATGCCGAACTCCTGGGCGACCGGGCCCTTGTGCTCATCGGCCACCAGGCGCAGGGTTTCGTTGAACGGATGACCGGCGCGCAACGCCCGGCACATGGCGTCCAGTGCATCCGGCAGGCCTTCCTCGAACGTGGCGAACCGCTTGCTGCGGTCGCGCATGATCTTGAGTACCGGCAACCAGAACAATCCCGACAACGCCAGCAGGGCCATCCACCACACCTGCGAAATCATCAGGACCACGGCCCCGCCTCCCATTCCCAGGGCCAGGCCCAGCAGCATCACCCGGTAGGCGCGATATTCGTGACCGGACTGCTCGATCAACTGGGTCAGGTTGGCCATCAATGGCAACTGCTCCAGGCTGGCTTCCAGGGGGGACAGGCGCGTCAGGTATTTCTGCCGCAACACCGTCTGCATGTTGGGCAGGTGATTGGCTTTTTCCAAAACGTGCAAGCGTCCGCGAATGCGCTTGCGCATCTTGCCGGCCTCGCCGAACACCGGCACCACCACGCCCTGGGACAAGAGGAAGACCGCGATGAACACCATGCCCAGGAAAATCAGGATGAACTCAGCAGGGATATTGTTCATGACGAACGGGCCTCCATCCATTCAGGGCGGAACATGGTCAATGGCAACTCGATGCCGCGCTTGGCCAGCACGTCGCGAAAGGCCGGGATCATGCCGCTGGGTCGATACTCCCCGAGCACCTCGCCGTTTTCGCCGATACCCTGGCGCACGAAAGAGAAGATTTCGGTCATGGTGATGATTTCTCCTTCCATGCCGTTGATCTCCTGCATGCTCACCACGCGGCGCTTGCCGTCTTCTTGACGCTCCAGCTGGATCACCACATCGATGGCCGAGGCAATTTGTTGACGCATCGCCTTGATAGGAAAAGTCGCGCCAGTCATCGATACCATGTTCTCGATTCGTCCCAGGGCATCGCGGGCGGTGTTGGCGTGGATCGTGGTCAGGGAGCCATCGTGGCCGGTGTTCATGGCCGTCAGCATGTCCAGCGCCTCGGCGCCGCGCACTTCGCCGATGACGATGCGGTCCGGGCGCATCCGCAGGCTGTTGCGTACCAGTTCGCGCTGGCTCACCTCGCCGCGTCCCTCGATGTTCGAAGGCCGGGTTTCCAGACGGACCACGTGGGGCTGCTGCAGCTGCAGTTCGGCCGAGTCCTCGATGGTGACAATGCGTTCGTTATGCGGGATGAAGCTGGACAGCACGTTGAGCATGGTGGTCTTGCCGCTGCCGGTCCCGCCGGAAATCAGCACATTCAGGCGTCCGCGCACGATGGCCTTGAGCAACAGGGCAATGGCCGGGGTCATGCTGCCCACCTGGATCAGGCTGTCGGTGTTGAGCAGGTCCACGGCAAAGCGCCGGATCGACATGCTCGGACCGTCGATGGCCAGGGGCGGGATGATCGCGTTGACCCGCGAGCCGTCCTTGAGCCGGGCGTCCACCAGGGGCGACGACTCGTCGATACGCCGTCCCAGGCCGGAGACGATGCGGTCGATGATATTGAGCAGGTGCTGGTCGTCACGGAAGCGAACGTCAGTGCGTTGCAACTTGCCGAAGCGCTCGACATAGACCGAGGCATGCCCATTGACCAGGATGTCGGACACGCTATGGTCGGCCAGCAAGGGTTCCAGCGGCCCCAGGCCAAGCACCTCGTCGGTGATCTGCTTGATGATCAACTGGCGACCGGCGGAACTCACCGGCGCCGAATGCTCGTCCAGCAGGCGCTGGCAGATATCACGGATCTGCCGCGTCGCCTCGGCCTGCTCCAGGGCGTCGAGCAAGGACAGGTCCATGACCTTGAGCAACTGCTGGTAGATCCGTTCCCGCCATTCGGCTTCCACCGGGGAGACCTGGCTGCGGGTTTCATAGATGACATCCGGGACAGCCTGTTCCCAGGCCATCAGTTCATCGGTCGGGTCCGGCAGGCTGTCGCCGTTCTGGGCCGCCATCGAGGCACCGGGCTTGGCGGATTGTTTGCGCAAGCGGTTGCGGAAATCGCTGATCATGGGTCATCCCCCGAAAAAACGGTTGAAGGCACGTTTGAGCAGGCCTTTGTCTGCCGCCATCTGGTGACCGACCAGGTCTTCGGTCAAATCGCGCAGGGCCACGGTGATAGCCGCCCTCGGCGCATGCAGCCCCAACGGCACGCCAGTGTTCTGACTCTGGCTGACCAGGTTGAAGTCATTGGGTAATCTGGACAGGTTCGCGCAGCGCAAGGCCTCGCCGATATCCTTGAGGCTGATGGCGGCGGCTTTGTCGTAGCGGTTGACCACGATCTGCAACTGGTCCCCGCGCATGCCCAGGTCTTCGCGCAGGATCCGCACCAGGGCGCAGGCGTCGCGCAGGTGACTGACGCTCTGCTGCACCACCACGTAGACCCGGTCCACCTGTTCCAGCACCGCGCCGGTGAGGTGGTCGATCTGCCGCGGCAGGTCCACCACCACCCAGTCGTAGCTGGTACGGGCCAGTTGCAACAAGGCATCGAGCTGTTCGGGCTGGGCATCCTGGGGCAGGCACAATTCGCCGGCCCGGCCACCCAGGACATGAAGGGTCGGGCTGAAATGGCTGCAGAAGCCGCGCAACGCCATACCGTCCAGGTCATCGACCTGCTGCAGCACCTCCAGATGACTGTGGGACTGGGCCACATCGAGGTAGTGGGTCACGCTGCCGAATTGCAGGTCCATGTCCAGCAGCAGTGTGTTGCCGGCCCGCATGCTGAGCTGTTGGGCCAGATTGCAGGCCACCAGGGTCCCGCCGGAGCCGCCCTTGGCACTGATAACGGCCACCAGCTTGCCCTCGGCGCCATTGCCCAGGCGTACCTCCGCCACCAACCGATTCAAGGCTGCCACCAGTTCCGTCTCGGCGAACGGCTCGGGCAACACATCCCGTGCACCGGCCTGCATCGCCAGGCGCATGCCTTCCTGGTCGCCGAGCAAGCCACACACCAGCATCGGCGGGCGCTCATGGGCCGGACGTTGCAACAGTGCGGCCAATTCCTCGCGCCACAGATGGCTGACCCGCAACAGCAGCAGGTCGGGCATGCGGTCCAGCCCATAAAGGGGATCGACATGGCCGTTGCTCACCAGGCGCGTGCTCACCTCCAGGCTCGGCATACGCTGGCAGACGCATTGCAGGTCGCGCAAGGATGTGGCGTCGCGACTGCTGATCAGCAGCCGCAGCCCGGCTTTGCCGGTGGCGGACGAGAGCGGAGTTTCCCTGGTATTCAGCATGGTGTGATCTCCCCGGAATCGGAATGACGCCCAAGGCTTTCGCGTGGCAAGGTTGCCCGGAACGGGGGCAACGTAATGGGCACGCCCAAGCCGGGAATGAACAGATTGAAAACGTAGTTCTGCACGCTCAGGCGGACATAGCGGATGGCCCGGAAGCCACTGGCACTGACCGTGTCGGCGGGGTTCGCCACCACCGCGCCATTGGCGTCCAGATAGGTCAGCGCCAGGTTCGAGGTGGCCAGGCTGCTGATCAGCTGGCTGGTCCCGGCATCGGTCGCGGCATTGAAGATGGCCCGGCGCAGCACCACCGGATCGCTGATGTTGCACACCGCCGCCAGGCGCGCGCCCCGGCGTGCGGCTTCGTCCAGTGCATTGGCGACGAAGTACAGCCGGCCCATTTCCACCACGCCGAACAGCAGGATGAACACCAGCAGGCCAACGAAGGAAAACTCCACGATGTACGTGCCGCGCATGTGCTTCATGTTTATCTGCCTGTTCATCACAGCACCCTCATGACCGTTGTCGCGACCAGCGGTATGCCCAGCGGCATGGCGTTGCCAAAGAACGCCGGAATCGATCCGCTGCAGTTGCCTGCGCCAATCACCGGGCAGAAGGGGTAGGTAATGGTGACGCGCACGTGATCGCTGCCCACGACGGCGACTTCCACATGGGCCGTCGTCAAACCCGACACCACAGGGCTGCCGACCGCGTTAGGCACGCCGTACACCGCGACGTTCTTGGTCTGGGTCTGCAATGTACTGGTCAGGGCGACACCTCCCAAGGTGGAGTTCCAGGCCTGGCTGGCGACGAAACGATCGGCTTCGCGGCTGGCCTGCAGCAGCACGTTGTACTGCAAGAGCATGCGGCCGAATTCGCCGAAGGCCAGCAGCAACAGCAGCAACAGCGGCAGCACCAGGGTGAACTCCACCAGCGCCACGCCTCGCTGGGCCTGGGGTGGATCGAACGGGGCAAGTCTCATGAAGCCTCCTACGAGTCGGTGCTCGGAGTGCCGCTGCCGTTGAGATAGGTCTTGTAGAGCTGGATGATCTGCGGGCCGACATCGGTGGATGGCGTAGGGCCCGGTACCCCGTCCCCTTCGCACTCCTGCACGAACTGGCCGAAGACCAGGGAGTCCGAGCCGCCGCCGTCCACCGGTTGCACGACGAAGTAGCAGCCAAAGCCCAGGACCGGAATCGAGGTGGAGCCGCCCTGCTTGCCGGTGCAGTTGCCGATCACGATCTTCAGCATCCGGCGCTCGAACACCCCGTTGCTTTCACAGCCACTGCCGCTGCCGGCCACACAGGCGGCGACCTGGGTTCGCCAGTCGTTATAGTCCTGGATCGCCTCGCCACCCGCCGTGAGATCGCCGTTGCTCGCGGTCACGGGTTGGTTCTTGTATTTCGCCTGGGCAAGCGCATCGTCATAGGTCATCGCCGGATTGCTCGACGAGGTCACCAGGTCCGGCGGATAGTCGGACGAACTGACGGGGCCGTTGTAGATGCCGAAGCGTGTATTCAAGCCCTGGGAGGTGGGACCGGCCTTGTTGCCGGGAGCGGTCTGGACGTTGTCGCCCACGCTGCGGCAGACCGAGCCTCCACCGGCCAGGTCTTCCCGGACCGCACTGCCGCCGGAGCCGAAATCCAGCAATTGGAAGTTGCCGGGACCGATGGGCGACGTATTGCCCGCCGCCGTCTTCAGCACCTCCAGGTCACCGAAGTGGTAACCCCAGAAATTGCCGGCGGAGGGGTCGTACTGGTTGGGATCGCCGCAGACCATCAGCGGTGCCAGGTCACAGGGCGAAGTCGGGCTGGGGCCCGCGGTAGCGATCGCCGCCACGGCCTTGCCGCCGAGACCGGCGCTGCCCATGGTCTGGACGAAACTCCAGAAGAACCCGTTCAATTGATAACTGGACACCGACACCCGTACATACTTGGCATCCGTCGGCCCCGGGTAAGAGAAAGGGCCATAGACACTGCTGGCCAACTCCACCACGGCGAATGCCCCCGGGTTACCGGCCACTGCGCTCGCCAGTTCGGCGTTACCCAAGGCATCGGCATTTTTCGTCAGGGTATCGAGGGCTGCGGCACGCGTCGTGCTGGCCATGTTCAGGCCGCCCACGACCTGGCTGAGGGTCTTGGCGCCGCTCAGCGCCGCGGCATCCACGGCATTCTGCAGGCGGGTCTTGTTGAGCAGCATGTGACCGCCATCCAGGGCCAATGCCGCCATCATGGAGATCGCCACCAAGGCGATCACCATCAGTACACTCACTGCCCCTCCCTGGCGCTGCCGAATATTGGAACTCATCATCACGCCCTCGCTGACTGCTTGAGGATCGTCATCGCCTGGGAGCCAGGCCGTTTCGTCCGCGCGAATCAGCGGACGTTGATCACGCTGCTTTCAACCCCTCGGATCACCGTGACCGCCCCGCCGTCCGGCGCCTTGGCGCGGCGTTGCACCACGGGCCTTGGTACCGGGGCAGCCGCCACCGCCATGACCGGCGCGGGAGCGGGTGGCGCGACGGCCGCGGCTTTTTTCTCCAGGTTCAGCGGATTTCGCAGGGCCAGTTGCAACTTGCCTTCGGTCTGTGCGGTAACCAGGGCCTCCGCCTCCGCGGCGGTCATCTCCAGCGTCACGGCCCGCACTACCACTGGCTGGGTCTTGTCGGTGCCCGCCGTCTGGTCGACCGCCAGCACCCGCAGGTTTTCCAGGATGGTCCGGGACACCGCGTTGTTGCTGCCGGCACTGGTGGTCTTGGTCGCCAGCACATCGACCCGGTTACCCGGCAACAGGAAGCCGCCCACGCCGACCACATCGTCCACCCGTACCGAAATGGCGCGCTTGTCCGGGGCGATCAGCGAGGCCAGGGTGCTGCCTCCCAGATGCTCGCTCAGGCGCGCCCCCCGCACGATGTCACCGCGCAGGATGTCGAACGTGGCGATCTTGCCCACGGCCTTTTCGCTGGAATCGAAAGCGTCTTCCGGAATCGTGTCCATGGGCATGCGCACGGTCGTGACCTGCTGGGCCTCGACCATCTGCCCGAACGGGATCTCCACCGTGGCGACCACCACGCTTCGAAGGTGATCGTCAGGCGTGGCATTGAGTCGTGCGCTCAGCCAGGAGTCGGCCATCCATGCGGCACCGAGGCCCATTACCAGGGAAACGCCTATCAGCGAAAGCGTACGAGAGCTCATGTCGGTATCTCCGAATCAAAGGAAGTCGAGCTGAACGAAATAGTTGTGCCACGCCCATTCCAGCTCCTGGGGCGCCAGCGGCCCGGAGCCGCCCAGGTAACGCTGGCGGTCCAGCGCCATGTTCAACAGATCACGTGGATGGCAAGGCACCAGGGGCATGCCTTCGCCCGCATAGAGCCGCTGCAGCACGTAGCGCACCAGCAACGGGTCGTAGGGAATGCCCAGGCGTTCGCATTCCTGGCGCCAGATGCGCTCGTATTCCTCAGGCTTGAGGTAGCCGAATTGCACCTTGTAGCCAATGCGCCGCAGGAAGGCCTCGTCGGCCAGTTCCAGGGGGTTGAGGTTGGTGGAAAACACCAGGATCAGGTCGAACGGCAGCTCACAGTGACGACCGCCGCCCAGGTTGATGAAGTCGCGCTTCTCTTCCATGGGCACGATCCAGCGGTTGAGCAGCTCGGCCGGCGCCATGCGCTGGCGGCCCATGTCGTCGATGATGAACAGGCCGTTACTGGCCTTGAGCTGCAACGCGGCCTGGTATTGGCGGGTGAACGGGTCGTAGCGCACATCCAGTTGCTCCATGCTCAACTCGCCGCCAGTGATCACGATGGGGCGCTTGCAGCACAGCAAACGGCGGTCGATGCCCTCGTTGAGCATCAGGTTGTTCGATTGGCTGTTGTCGTCCAGGCGCTGGTGGACCTGCGGGTCGTAGATTTCGATCACCGACTCGTTGATGACAATGGCGTGGGGAACCCAGATGGCCTCGGCGAACAGACGGATCAGGCGGCTACTGACATACGTCTTGCCGGTGCCCGCAGGGCCGTAGATCATGATGGCCCGACCGGAGTTCAGCGCTACACCCAACTGGTCGAGCATGCTTTGGGTCAACACGATCCCGGACAGGGCCCGTTGCATGTCGTTGGCGGTGATTCGGCCATGGTGAATGGTCTGGATCTTGATCAGCGACCGGTAAGTGCTCACCGGGAATGGGGCCGCACCGATGTAGCCACTGCGGGACAAGGCGTCACGGGCCGAGCTGCGACCGCGCTCGGTCAGGCCATAGCGCAGCCCCTGGACACTCGCCTGGCCGATCTGGCCAAGCACTTCGACACGCCCGTCCTTGCGCAGGAACGCGAGGACTTCCTCCAGTACCGCGCCGGTCAGCGCCAGGCGCTCCACCAGCCGCGGCATGTCCAGAACGCCGGCATCATGCAGATGCTTGCACACCAGTTCGCCCAGGAAGCTGTCGGACAGGCCGGTGTCGCGAATGGTGCAGGGCTGGGGTGCCAGGCGCTGTACCGCCTCCCGTTCGCTGGGGTAGGCATCACTATCGTTGATGACGTGCATGACTAGACTCCCCAGCCGTCGGCAACCAGCTGCCAATAGACGCTGTTCAAGGTGCCGATCAGGATGGCAATCGAATAAGGAAAAGGTTTGCCGGCCACTTCATCCGTCGTGGGCGCCAGGTAAGCCTGGGCTCTGAGGATCAGCCAGTAGCGGCCAAGGGTCTGGAGCAGTTGACCGCGGGCCAGGACAATCAGGAAACCGCACACCCCGCCTGCGATCAGGCTGAACAGCGCCGCCCACAACGCATAATGGAACGGCAGGAAACTGCCCACCATGGCCATCAACTTGACGTCTCCCGCCGCCATGCCGCCCACCGCATACATGGGCAGGAACAGCCCGAAGCAAATCAGCATGCCCAACAGGCTGTCACCCAGCCCGGCGATGCCAGCTGCATAGACCTGACCGGCCACTCCCAGGGCGAGCCCCAGCAGGACCAGCGTGTTGGGAATGCGGTGGCGAAGCAGATCGCTCACCACCGCCACACCCAGCAGTCCCACCAGCAGTACTGTCGATACCAGCAATTCCATGGACATGACGCGTCTCCCGGTTGCAGTGATCGTTAGCAGGCAACGTTGCCATTGACGGCCTGGCACAGGGCACGGATCTTGGTATCCACGGCGCCACCCAACAGGACGAACGCCGCGGCCACCGCGACCGTGATCAAGCCTCCCGCCACTGCGTACTCGACGATGGTCAAGCCGTCTTCATCTCTGGCGAACTTGCCGATCGAAGTTCTGATTGTGTGCAGAGTCATTTCATTTACCTCGTCTTCGGAAAGAAGCTGGGGTCGGGGGACAGCGCGAGATCCATTCGAATCAGTTGGTTGTACTCACTGCTAAAGAGTCGCAAGCGCTATTCCATGAAAGTTGCCGCGTCCCCTGCCGTAATGGTTACGATCAGCAGGCAACGTTGCCGTTGACGGCCTGGCACAGGGCACGGATCTTGGTATTCACGGCACCACCCAGGAGAACGAAGGCAGCGGCCACCAGTACCGTGATCAACCCGCCGGCCACTGCGTATTCCACAATGGTCAGGCCGTCTTCATCTTTGGCGAACTTCACTACCGAAGCCTTGATTGTTTGAAGAGTCATTTCGCACACCTCATCGGGGTTGTTTTAAAGGCAGTACATTGCGAACTGCCTGATGCAACCCTAGTCAGGGGGGCGGGAGAGCCGTTAGGAGGATTTTGCACATCCCTAGGACTTTTTTGCGCAGGTTCGCGCAGAGGACATCACCCCGCGCCGCAGCCGACACTGAGGGGGGATGGAGATAAGGGATCGATTTCTTAGAAGAATTTATTCGGCGAGATGATGGCACATTGACGATACTTCCGGCTAAAGGGCAGGAAGAACCACCTGGACAGGCACATGACGTCGAATCTGACCGGAAAGCCAAAGTTGTTGTGGTTCGATCTGACCCATGATCGGTCCACGAATGAACTCATCACTCAGTTCGAGGAATCCTGCATCTGCACACTGGGCAAACATGCCATGTTGCCCGGCGCAGAGCAGGTGGACATGATCTGCATCCATTTCGACCGGCCGGACACCCCCGGCCTGAGGCGCCTGCTGGAGATCAAGCGCACGGTACCCGCCATCCCCATTACCATGTTCACGGTGCAGCATTCCGAAGAGCTGGCGGTCTGGGCGATGCGCTCCAGCGTCTGGGAATACATGGTGCTGCCCCTGTCGGCCACCGAAAGGAAACGCTACCTGGCGGCCCTGGTGCAATTATGCGAGCTGCGGCGCAACGCCCTTGGCCGGAGCAAAGCCTCGCAGATCGACCATGCCCCTACCCTGCCGGACAGCATCCGCCTGACGTCGGGGCATCAGAAGCACCAGGCCTTGAGCCATATCATGCTGTACATCGACCAGCACTTTCGCGACAGCATCGACCAACGGGACCTGGCCAAACGCTGCGGCATGACGACGTTTCGCTTCAGTCGCCTGTTCAAGGAAGCCAACGGGTTGGGCTTCACCGACTACGTGCTGAACAAACGCATGAGCTTCGCCAAGGAACTACTGGACAACAGCGAGATGCCCATCACCAGCATTGGCTACGAAGCCGGTTTCAAGGACCCGTCCTACTTCGCCCGTGCCTTCAAGCAGTACGCTAGCTGCACACCCAGCGAATATCGCCTGGCTCGCCAGATGCGCGCGACGATCGTCATCCAGCCTTCGCCGGACGACGCCAGCGTGGAGGCGCTTGAGAACCTGGTCCATAGCCTGGAGGGTTGAGGTATTCTGCGGACATAAAAAAACGCCGCTCGATGAGCGGCGTTTTCTTGAATTTGGAGCGGGAAACGAGACTCGAACTCGCGACCCCGACCTTGGCAAGGTCGTGCTCTACCAACTGAGCTATTCCCGCAAATGGCGTCCCCTAGGGGACTCGAACCCCTGTTACCGCCGTGAAAGGGCGGTGTCCTAGGCCACTAGACGAAGGGGACACGCTGCCCGGAACACATGGTGTGTGTTCCAGTGCCCAGATCCTGACCCGAAGGTATCGGTTCTGGTTTCACTCAATCTTGCCTTGAAGCAAGACTGTTTAAAATTGGAGCGGGAAACGAGACTCGAACTCGCGACCCCGACCTTGGCAAGGTCGTGCTCTACCAACTGAGCTATTCCCGCATTGGCGTCCCCTAGGGGACTCGAACCCCTGTTACCGCCGTGAAAGGGCGGTGTCCTAGGCCACTAGACGAAGGGGACACACGTACAACATTCACTGCTTATGGCGCTTGGCTGAGTGCTTTACGCTGTAAGTGGCGCGCATTCTATGGATGGATTGGTAGGTCGTCAACCCCCACGTATAAATTTATTTAAATCAATGACTTCCCCCGGTTTGGAACGGATCCGCAGATTTTTCCCGTCCGGTCTCTGGCGCCTATATTCTGTCGTCCGCCAAGACGCTATAGTCGCGCTCGGCAAATAGTGGCAATGTGCATCTAGTCCGCTGCAAGCCCCACGAACAGTACGACGCCCGTCTAATGACGCCGCACGGGCCTATGCGCTTAAAAGCCAAGCCACTACACTGAAGTATGCGAACCCCATAAAAGAGGTCTTACCGGTGACACCACTCATGATCACCCTGCTCGTCGTAGCCGGGATCGCACTGTTGATCGCCATTGGCTACATGAACCATGTGGCGGAAAACAACAAGTTGGAAAAGGCCCGTACCAAGGTTGAACTCAACGACCGCCTGCGTCGCTGCGGCGAGCTGACCGAAACCTTCCCCGGCCAGCTGATGACACCGGCCCTGAAGCTGTTGATCACTCGCCTCGAGATCAATGTCTGCCAGCGCCTGCTGAATCTCGACAAGGGTAACGCCGCGGTCAAGGCTCGCCTGGACGAACTGAATGCATTGGCCGCCCAGGGCGAATCGATCCCGGTGAACAATCCTCCGGCACCGATCCAGACCGAAGCCAAGGCCAAGGACGTGCGCTTCCTGCTCGAGGCCTTGCATGGCCAGATCACCCGTGCCGCCCAGGACGGTTTCCTGCCGCCCAACGAAGCCAAGCGCTGGATTCGTGAGGTGCGCCATATCCTGGTCCTGCTGCACATCGAATTCTTCAACAACCTCGGTCAACAGGCCTTGCAGCAGGAACAACCCGGGCAGGCACGCCTGGCCTTCGAGCGCGGCGTGCAGTACCTGCGCAAGCAGCAGGATCCCCAGGTCTACGCCGAACAGCTGGATTACCTGGAAAAACTCTTGGCCCGCGCCAACGCCATGGTCCTGGCCAGCACCCAGCCCGTCGAGGGCGAGGTCAACCAGTTGACCGAAGGGCTCAAGGAAGTCGAAGCGGAATCGGACTGGAAGAAAAAGAAAGTCTACGACTGAGGTCCCGACACCATCATCGAGGACAAGGGGGGCTCACCCTCTGCGGGGCTGCATGGCAGCCCCAGCCTTTTGCGATCCCGATGCGGTATCGATGCAGGGCACCTGGCAGCCCGACGGGAATATCCCTCTTGCCAGTATCCCCTCAGCGCATCACAACCTGAAATGCCCCACCATCCCCTTCAGCTCAACGCCCAACTGCGCCAGCTCGACGCTGGACGTCGCGTTGCCCTGCATCGCCAGGGAAGATTGATCGGCACTGGCGCGGATGCTGGTGACGCTGCGATTGATCTCCTCGGCGACGGAGCTCTGCTGCTCCGCCGCGGCGGCGATCTGCTGGTTCATCTGCTGTATCAGGGACACCGCCGCGGCAATGCTGCCCAGGGCGCTTTCGGTCTGTAGCGCATCGCTGACCGCCATCTTCACCAATTCGCCGCTGCTCTGGATCTGCTGTACGGAGGTCTGGGCAGCTGAACGCAACGCGCTGACCAGCCGCTCGATTTCCTCGGTGGACTGCTGCGTGCGCCGGGCCAGGGCCCGCACTTCATCGGCCACCACCGCGAAGCCCCTGCCCTGCTCGCCGGCCCGTGCCGCCTCGATGGCGGCATTGAGCGCCAGCAGGTTGGTCTGCTCGGCGACGCTCTTGATCACACTCAGTACGGTGCCGATGTTCTGGATTTCGGCGCTGAGGCTTTCGATGCTGGAGCTGGCCGATGTAGCCGAATCGGCCAACTGTTCAATGCGCACCATGCTCTGGCGCACCACCTGCTGGCCGCTTTCGACCTTGTCGTCGGCGGTCTGGGCCGCCTGGGCCGCTTCTTCGGCATTGCGTGCCACATCGTGCACGGTGGCGGTCATCTGGTTCATGGCCGTAGCGACCTGCTCGGTTTCCTCTTTCTGGCTGCTGACTTCCAGGTTGGTCTGTTCGGTCACGGCCGACAGGGACTGGGCAGAATTGGCCAACTGTTCGATACCGGCCTGCAAACCGCTGACGATACTGCTCAGGCCGGCCCCCATCTGCTGCATCGCAAGCATCAGTTGGCCGATCTCATCCCGGCGCGTGACCTCCACCGTGGCCCTCAGATCGCCCGATGCTATCTGCTGGGCCACGCGGATGACCGTGCGCAACGGTGCAACGATCAACCGGGTAATGATCCAGGCCGCAACCAGGCCCACCAGCAACGCCAGGGCCGACGAACCGATGATCAACAGCGAGTTCTTCTTCAACTCCGCCTGCATGGCGCCGTCTTCGGCGCTATAGGCCTGGTTGACCCGTTCCACGACCTGGGCCGCGCGTTCGTGCAATTGTCGGTAGACAATCTTTTCCTTGGCCAGCAGGCCGGTGTAGTCGGCAAGCTGCTGCTTGAATCCGGCGATGTGCCCGGCCACTTCGTTGAGCACGGTCTGGTAACCCGCGTCCTTGACGGCGGTCTTGAGCGCCTCGGCCTGTTTCATGGCCTGCTCGGCCTGTTCGATGTCGCCTTGTGCCGCTTCTTCATTGCCCTTGCGGCTCTGGTCGAGACGGACCCGCGCTTCGTTCATGGCCTGCAGCATCAGGCGCGACACCTCGCTGACCTGGTTGGCCTGCTCGATGAATTCAGCGCCCTCCTTGCCTTCGGAGTCTTTCAGGTTATAGGCGCCGTCATCCGCCAGCCCCGCCTGCAGCACATCCAGGTTATTGGCAACGCTGGAGACCGACCAACTGGCCATTTCCAGCGCCAGCTCCTTGCTCTGGTTCAACTCGACAAATTCATCGAACGCCTTGCGATACGCCGACAGGGCCTGTTCGACGTCATTCATCACCGGCACGTTGGCCGTCGATTTCGCCTTGAGGTCGTTGGCCAGGACAATCAGCCCGTCGACGCCCTGGCGCAGGGCGTCGACCGTCTTGGGATCGGAGCGCAGGGCATATTCCTGCTCCAGCAGCCGGACCTTGAGCAGCTCGCTGTTAAGGGACGACATCTGCTTCAGATCACCGAAGCGCTGGCTGATGGTTTGCAGGGACCAGACACCGATGGCTGCCACCACAGCGGTGAGCAGCAGCACCAGGACAAACCCGATCCCCAATTTCTTCGCCATACCGAGGTTGGCAAAACGTCCTTGCACGGCCGAAATCATTGCGCTCAGTCCTCTGCCAGTTTGTGTATCCGCAGATTCGCAACGAGATGCCCTCCAACACAAGATGCTGGCGTCGGAATAATGGCAAAAAGCTACAGCTCCGTCGTTTTCAGAACACTTGAGGTCGATCCAAAGCGCTGGCCCGGAAAAACGCCAGCGCCCTGGGGTCCCGTGCATAAGCCACATTGATCCGTAGCCAGTCGCTTTCGGTGCCTGAAGGACTGAATGCCGTGCGTGAGGACAGCAGCACGCCGAACCGCTTGGCCAGGCGCTGCAGCCCAGCGTGATCGCACCGGGGCGGGCGGGCCCAGATGAACAGCCCGCCGGCCGGCTTGCCGAAGACCGTCCAGTCGGCATCCTCCAGCACCTGCAGCACCGCCGCCATATCGACACCCAATCGCTGTCGCTGACGCTGGGCCAGTTTGCGATAGGCGCCGTTGGCCAACAGGCTGGCCACCACTGACTCACAGAACCGCGAACCGCCCATGCTGGTGATCCCCTTGACCGCGCTCAACCGCTCGACGACGCCAGGTCCGGCCGCCACGAAACCGACTCGTAACGAGCTGCTGAGGGTTTTCGAGAAACTGCCCACATAGAGGACATCGGCATCCAGCGCCGCCAGCCGGGTCCGTGTGGCGCCCTGGAAGTCAGCATAGACATCGTCCTCGACCACCAGCAGGGCGTGTTTTTTTGCCAGTTGCAGCAACTGCTGGGCCACGGCGGGCGCCAGGCTGCTTCCGGTCGGGTTATGGCAGGCACTGTTGATGAACAGGGCGCTGGGCCGGTGACTGGCCAATAGCGCCTGCAATGCCTCCACGTCCGGGCCCCGTGGAGTCCTGGGCAATTCGATCATGTCGATCCGGTGAAGCCTGAGCAATTCGAAAAGGCTTGGATAGCCGGGGCTCTCCACCACCACGCAACACCCCGGCCGAAGCAGGGTTCGCACGATCAGGTCCAGCCCATGGGTGGCTCCCGTCGTGGTCAGGATCCGGTCCGCGCCGGCATTGATATTGAGCTGCTTCAGACGCCTGGACAATTGCTCCCGCAGCGCAGGCAGCCCCAACAGCGTGCTGTAATTGAACAACCCCGCCATGTCGGTGCGGGTCACCTGGCGGATCGCATAACCCAGGTCATCGCTCTCGCGCCAGCGCTCAGGCAGCCCGCCGCAGCCCAGGTGCAGTTCCCACCGGGCATCATCGACCAGGCCGGCCTGGGTGAGGGACGCGTCATCCGGCCAGTCGCCGGGCGTACACCTGGCCAAGGCTGGTGGCGCCACGAAGAAGCTCGAGCCGTGACGGGACGCCAGTATGCCTTGGGCGACCAGGCGCTCGCACGCTTCACTGACACTGGACTGGCTCAGCAGGTTATCCCGCGCCAGTTGCCGGATGGATGGCAGGCGAGTTCCCGGTTGCACCGCATCCTGTCGAATCCAGCCGGCCAGCGCGTCGACAATTTGCTGCACGACAGGCACCAGGGCCTGTCGGTCGATTCTCAATTCCATGAGTAACCAAGCTCCTAAGCGTTTGTTTTATTTCTGGAAACAGTTTGTTTTTAGGAAAACAGTTAAGCACAGGGTGTCCAGGAACGAGGTACGACAACGGCGCCAAAATCGCCGATTCTCACCCTTTGAAACACATTGGCGGATTCATTCAAGAAATTTCCTACCATCAAAGAAAAAGCCCGCAACCAGTGCGGGCTTCTTCCTACAAGCTTCTTCAAAAAGCCGTGACGCCACCGTCAACCGCCAGGGAATGGCCGGTGGTGAATGCCGCGCCGTCACTGCACAGATACAACACGGCGCTGGCGATCTCTTCCACTTTGCCGATACGCCCCACCGGGTGCATGGCGTTGGCGAACTCGCCCTTTTTCGGATCCGCTTCATAGGCACGGCGGAACATGTCGGTATCGATCACCGCCGGGCAGACCGCATTCACGCGGATCTTCTTTTTGGCGTACTCGATGGCGGCGGACTTGGTCAGGCCGATCACGGCATGCTTGGAGGCCGCATAAATGCTCATCTTCGGCGCCGCCCCAAGGCCGGCCACCGAGGCAGTATTGACAATGGCGCCACCGCCCTGGGCCAGCAGCAGCGGCAACTGATACTTCATGCACAGCCAGACGCCCTTCACATTGACGCCCATGATCGCGTCGAACTCATCGAGGGTGCCGTCGGCCAGCTTGCCCTTCTCGATTTCGATCCCGGCGTTGTTGAAGGCGTAGTCGAGGCGGCCATACGTATCGATCACCGCGTTCATCAGGCTCTGCACGTCAGGTTCCAGCGTCACGTCGCAGCGCACGAACACCGCCTCGCCGCCGGCGTCCAGGATCGAGCGCACCGTGTCTTCGCCGCCGGCCGCGTCCAGATCCGCCACGACCACTTTCAGCCCTTGCGCCGCGAACGCCTGGGCGGTAGCGCGGCCGATGCCTGCGGCGCCGCCCGTAACCACTGCCACCTGCCCGGAAAACGTCATGCTCATTGTCCTGTTCCTCGAAGAATGCGGGGTCGTGCCAGTGTAGCCACAGCCCCCCGTGGCACGGCAGCACTATCCAGATGCCGGTTGGGCATTCATGGGTGCCAGTGATGACGCAGCGGTAGCCACTATCACTGCGTTGGATCAAGGTGCATTCGCTGTGTCGGCAAAACCTTGCGGCAAATGCCTCGACGGTCTATCAACAAAGCTTCATTTACCTTGAGTGCCAGCCATGACTGCCCAGACCAATCGCCAGTTCCTGCTCGCCAGACGCCCGGTGGGCGCCGCCACCCGCGAGACGTTCACTTATCAGCAAGTACCGGTCGGCGAACCGGGGCCTGGCCAGATTCTGGTGAAGAACGAATATCTGTCCCTGGACCCGGCCATGCGCGGCTGGATGAACGAAGGCAAGTCCTACATCGCCCCGGTGGGTATCGGTGAGGTGATGCGAGCCTTGGGCGTGGGCCAGGTGATTGCCTCGAACAATCCTGGATTCGCGGTCGGGGACTACGTCAATGGCGCCTTGGGTGTGCAGGATTATTTCCTGGGCGAGCCGAGAGGTTTCTACAAGGTCGATCCGAAACTGGCGCCACTGCCCCGTTATCTGTCCGCGCTGGGCATGACCGGCATGACCGCCTACTTTGCCTTGCTCGACGTCGGCGCCCCCAAGGCCGGTGAAACCGTGGTGCTGTCGGGCGCAGCCGGCGCCGTGGGCAGCATTGCCGGGCAAATCGCCAAGATCAAGGGCTGCCGCGTGGTGGGCATCGCCGGCGGAGCCGACAAATGCAGGTTCCTGATCGATGAACTGGGCTTCGATGGCGCCATCGACTACAAGAATGAAGACGTCCACGCCGGTCTCAAGCGTGAATGCCCCAAGGGAGTGGATGTGTATTTCGACAATGTCGGGGGCGACATCCTGGATGCGGTGCTCAGCCGCCTGAATCTCAAGGCTCGCGTCGTGATCTGCGGCGCCATCAGCCAGTACAACAACAAGGAAGCCGTGAAGGGACCGGCCAACTACCTGTCGCTGCTGGTGAACCGGGCACGCATGGAAGGCTTCGTGGTGATGGACTACGCCGCGCAGTTCGCCGCCGCCGGGCAGGAAATGGCCGGCTGGATGGCCAAGGGGCAGCTCAAGAGCAAGGAAGACATCGTCGAAGGGCTGGAGACATTCCCCGAGACGCTGACCAAACTGTTCAGCGGGGAGAATTTCGGAAAGCTCGTGCTCAAGGTCTGAGCGAAATAATGGTGGGCGCGAGCTTGCTCGCGCCCACCACGGCCCATGCGTGTCGAATCAGGCCAGCTCGGCCACCACCGCCGCCAGCGCCTTGGCCGGGTCCGCCGCCTGGCTGATCGGGCGGCCGATCACCAGGTAATCGGAACCGGCGTCCAATGCCTGGCGCGGAGTCAGGATGCGGCGCTGGTCGTCCTGGGCGCTGCCCGCCGGACGAATCCCCGGTGTCACCAGTTGCAACGACGGGTGTGCCGACTTCAACGCACTGGCTTCCAGCGCTGAACATACCAGGCCGTCCATGCCCGCCTTCTGGGCCAGGGCCGCCAGGCGCAGCACCTGCTCCTGAGGCTCGATGTCCAGGCCGATCCCCGCCAGATCCTCACGCTCCATGCTGGTCAGCACGGTCACGCCGATCAGCAGCGGTTTCGGCCCGCTGCGCTGGTCCAGTACCTCACGGCAGGCCGCCATCATGCGCAGACCGCCGGAGCAGTGCACGTTGACCATCCACACGCCCATCTCCGCGGCGGCCTTGACGGCCATGGCGGTGGTATTGGGAATGTCATGGAATTTCAGGTCCAGGAATACTTCGAACCCCTTGTCGCGCAGGGTGCCGACAATCTCCGAAGCGCAGCTGGTGAACAGCTCCTTGCCAACCTTGACCCGGCAAAGGCTGGGGTCCAGCTGGTCGGCCAGCTTCAGGGCGGCGTCACGGGTAGGAAAATCCAGGGCGACGATGATAGGCGTCTGGCAGGCGGACATGAGCGGGCTCTCAGGCAAGTCGAAATCGGCGCGCATTGTAGCGGAACCAGCGGCGCTGCGGGACCCGATGATCGGTAAATCCTCATGGTGCCCCAACCAGCATGGCCGACAGGACGCTTTGTGTCCAAGCCGATACATTCATGACATGCGCACAACACGCCCGCAGGCTACCGTTCGACGCCGCACCCCGCCCTTTCAGCGCTTCACGCCTTGCGGCACGGAGCTTATGCTGAAGCCACCACCTTGCCGTCGCTCCTTGCGGCTGGCAGCCTACCAGGCAGATGAAGCATCCATGCAGAACACCCCCGTTGCCAATTCTGACGATCAAAAAGCCTCCAGCGATGACAAGCGCTGGAGCATCCGCGCACTGATCGTCGATGACGATGTGCCGATCCGCGAGCTGCTGATCGATTACCTGGCCCGTTTCAACATCCGCGCCAGTGGCGTGAGCGACGGCGCGGCCATGCGCCAGGCAATGCAATCCGAACATTTCGATGTAATCGTGCTCGACCTGATGCTGCCGGGCGAAGACGGCCTGCAACTGTGCCGCTGGCTGCGCGCCGAATCGGACATCCCGATCCTGATGCTCACCGCCCGTTGCGAACCCACCGATCGCATCATCGGCCTGGAACTGGGTGCCGACGACTACATGGCCAAGCCGTTCGAACCCAGGGAACTGGTGGCACGGATCCAGACGATCCTGCGCCGGGTGCGTGACGACCGCACCGAGCAACGGGCCAATATCCGTTTCGACAACTGGCGGCTCAACAGCGTGCTGCGCCAACTTATCTCCGCCAATGGGCTGGTGGTGCCGCTGTCCAATGCTGAATTCCGGCTGCTGTGGGTCTTCATCGAACGACCGCGCCGGGTACTCAGTCGCGAGCAACTGCTCGATGCCGCCCGTGGACGCTCCATCGAGGCCTTCGACCGCAGCATCGACCTGCTGGTGTCACGACTGCGCCAGAAGCTGGGCGACGACCCCAAGGCCCCGCAGTTGATCAAGACCGTCCGCGGTGAAGGCTACCTGTTCGACGCCCGGGACATCGGCTGATGCGATTGCGCCTCGACTCCCTGTTCGGTCGCCTGTTCGGCATGCTGTTGCTGGCGATCGTCCTGGCGCATCTGCTGGCCTTCGCCTGGTTTTTCCATTACGACCAGCCGCCTCCGCCCGGGCCGCCGCCGGAATTTTCCCGGCAGAGCGAAGGAACACCGCCCGCGGGTCTGTCACCTTTGACCCCGTCCCCTTTTGCCCCGCCGCCCCAACGCCGTCAGCGCCCGTGGTTCGGCGGCCCGGTGGTACCGCTGACGTTCCAGTTCGTGTGCCTGATCATCGCGGCCTGGTATGGCGCCAAGTTGCTGACCCGACCGATCCAGCGCTTGAGCGATGCGGCTGAACGCCTGAGCGAGGACCTCGACAGCCCGCCGCTGGACGAAACCGGCCCCCGGGAAGCCCGGCAGGCGGCCCACACGTTCAACCTGATGCAGCAGCGAATCCGCGAACAGGTCCAGCAACGCTCACGCATGCTTGGGGCGGTGTCCCACGACCTGCGCACCCCGCTCTCGCGCCTCAAGTTGCGCCTGGAGCAGATCGATGACGCCAGGTTGCAAGGCCAGATGCGCCAGGACCTGGACGACATGATCGGCATGCTCGACGCCACGCTGACCTACCTGCACGAACAGCGCACCAGCGAGGCGCTGCAATGGATGGATGTGCAAGCCCTGGCGGAGTCCCTGAGCGAAAACGCCCAGGACCATGGCGCCGATGTCCAGGTCGAGGGTTCCTGCGCGCCGCTGCAGGTGCAGCCAATGGCATTGCGCTCCTGCATCGCCAACCTCATGGACAATGCCTTGCGCTATGCCGGTCATGCCCTGATCGCCCTCGAAGACCAGGACTGCCAGTTGCTGATACGGGTCATCGACCATGGCCCCGGTATCGCCCAAGACAAGCGCGAAGCGGTATTCGAACCCTTTTATCGCCTGGAGGGCTCGCGCAACCGCAACTCCGGCGGCGTCGGCCTGGGCATGACCATCGCCAGGGAAGCCGCCGAACGCCTGGGCGGCCATCTGGACCTGGAGCAAACCCCAGGGGGCGGCCTGACTGCCGTCATCCGCCTCCCCCGGACCTGAGTCATTCCTGCCGTCTTCGTCGGGCCGCCGCCCGGAGCGCCCCCCACGTGACGATTTGTACGTCCCCCGGTACAAATTCCACATACCCACGACAACTGCCCCGCCGAGGCTGCATAAGCCGGTGCACCCGCCGGCAATTCCATCCCAAGGAGAATGCCCATGATCGGCAGCGTCAGCAGTAGCGGTTACTCGACGTACACCAGCAGCACGGCCACCAGCAGTGCCCGCAGCCAGCAGTTTCAAAAGGAGCTGCTCACCCGGCTCGACAGCGACGGCAACGCAACGGTGGACCAGGACGAATTGAGCACGGCCCTGTCCCAGCACAGCGACGATGGCCTGCTGGTCAGCCTGAGCAAGCAGTTCGGCGATCTGGACAGCGACGGCAGCGGTGACCTGAGCAGCGAGGAAATGGCCGCCTTGGCGCCACCGCCCCCGCCGCCACGGGACCAGGCGCCAGGCACCGAGCTGGCCGACGCGCTGCTCAGCGTCCTGGATGCAGACGGTGACGGCAAGGTCAGCAGCGACGAGTTGAGCAACGGCCTGGCCAGCGCCGGCAGCAGCGCCGACAGCACGCAGGTATTCTCGGCACTGGACAAGGATGAAGATGGCACCGTCAGCCGCGACGAACTCGCCGCCACCCTCACGCCACCGCCTCCACCGGCACAGGACGCGTCCGGTGAAACATTGTTCGGCCAGCTCGACAGCGATGGCGACGGCACCGTCACTGCCGCCGAACTGACCAGCGCCTTGCAGGCCGGCGACGCGACGTCCGGCGCCGAAACCAGCGCTACGCTGATGGCGGCACTGGACAGCGACAGCAGCGGTGGCGTCAGCAGCGACGAACTCGACAGCGCCCTGCAGGCCAGCCGCGACAATGGCCGCCCCGCCGGTCAGGCCAACGCCAACGCCAACGCCAACGCCAACGAAGCGTTGAACAGGATGATCGCCAACCTCAACCGTCAATACTCGCTGGATAACGTCGCCAGCGTGGGTAAACACCTGAACGTGGCGGCCTGACTCCTGCCGTGAGCCTGGCCTTGCAGCAGGTTCACGGCCCACCGAGCCAACCTTGCCGGCCCCAGGGCCGCCGTCAACGCGCCTGGCTCTTGCTCCAGTCCGTCAACAGGCTGTACGCCACGGCCAAAAGGGTCGGGCCGATGAACAAGCCGATGAATCCGAAGGCGATCAATCCGCCGAACACCCCCAGCAACACGATGACCAACGGCAGGTTGCCACCCCGGCTGATCAGGTATGGCTTGAGCACGTTGTCCACGCCGCTGATGACGAACGTGCCCCAGATCCCGAGGAACACCGCCATGCCGTATTCGCCCTGCCACACCAGCCAGGCCGTGGCGGGGATCCAGACCAGGGGCGGCCCCATGGGAATCAGGCTGAGCAGGAAGGTGACAATGCCCAGCACCAGCGCACCCGGCACACCGGCGATCAGGAAGCCGATCAGTGCCAGCACGGCCTGGGCCGCGGCGGTACCGATCACCCCATTGACCACCCGTTGCACCGTACCGGCCACCAGTTCGATGTAGTAGCCGGCACGGTCGCCGATCAGGCGTTCCAGCAAGCCATGGACGAACGCAGCCAGGCGCGGGCCGTCGCGGTAGAAAAAGAAGACGAATACGATGCTCAGGGTCAGTTCGAGGATGCCGCCGCCAATCTGCTTGCTGCGTGCCAGCAGCCAGTTGCCCACCTGCCCCAGGTAAGGCTTGACGGCTCCCATCATCGCGGCGCCCTGCTGGTCGATGCTGTTCCAGATCGCCACCAGCCGCCCGCCCACCAGGGGCAAGCCGGCCAGCCATTGCGGGGCATCCGGCAAGCCGTCGACCTGCACGTCCCTGATGAATGTCGTGGCATCACGCACATGATCGGCCAGGTTGGAACCCAGCCACACCAGCGGCACCGCCACCAGCAACATCCAGCCGACCGTCAGCAGGCCCGCCGCCAGGGATTCGCGCCCGTTGACCCAGCGAGTCAACAGGCGCATCAGCGGCCAACTGGCAAAGGCCAGCACCGCGCCCCAGAACAGCGCCGACCAGAACGGCGCCATCACCCAGAGGCTTGCGCCGAACAACACCAGGAGCAGGATCTGCACCAACAGCCGATCGTTATTGAGCATGTAGGGTCTCGAAAAAAGAACAGGACCTGGGCAACGGCGTGAAACCCGTCGCCCGGGACAGCTTATCGCAACAATTCAAGGTGCAGGCCCGTCGTGTCGCCATCGGCGGCCTCCATTCGTGCCGCCCGCACGCCCTGCCCCGTCAGCGCCTGGCGCCAGGCCTCGGCCTGGGGCCCCGCGAGGCTGACTCGCAGGCCGGTATCCAGGTTCAGCGCCCGGGCCAGCAGGCGCAACCAGGTTTCGTCCGGCTCGCCGCTCAGGCGGGGCAAGTCCAGCACGCCGGTGTCCTTGAGCTGGCGCAGCAGCGTGGCGGATGTCGGCAGCAGATCGCCCAGGGGCGCTTTCGCCTCGAATTGCTCGACGTGCAGATAGGCCTTGCGATTGCCGCGAGTGATGGCATACAGCGCGATCAGGGTGTTATCCACAGGCGGCGCCAGGCGCAGCAGCAGATAGGCCTGGCCGCTGTCCGCGCCGTAGAGCTTGGCATTGCCAAAGACGTCGTTGGCCCAGAGGCTGCTTTCACCGCAATCGCGGGCCTGGCACCAGAAAAGCAGTTCGGCGCCCTGTTTCTGCAACGCTTCGCGGGCGGCGGTGAAACCCTGGGTCGCCGAATGCTCCGGTGGCAGCTCATAGGTCACCGAGGTGGTGTCGCCACGGGCATCGACCTGACCGTCGAAGCGCAACTGGCCACTGATCTTGCGGATCGACCCCAACGGGTAGATCCGCTCCGCGTCCCTGACCTGCCGGTAGTCGACAATCTGCGCATCGGGCATGCGCGGCACGCGCTCCAGGTCTCGACTGCCGGCTACGTCGGCGGCGAAGGACGCCGTGGCGAAACAGCCCAGCGCCAGTAATGCGAATGATGGGATAGGTAATTTCATCGGATCGACCGGGCCTGCTGTTCCTGGACGAAATCGGCGTCGATCATGGACCGCAAGGCGGGTACACGGATATCGGTCATGCTTGTCTCCCTTTCAACCCGCCCAGCCTCGACAGTTGCCCGACGCAAGTCAAGAAAGGCTGAAGAACCGATTGAAACAGTCTGCTACAAGCGTCGCCCCGGACTCATCGTTCAGGTGCAGATGGTGGCCGCCGGGCAACAGCTCATGGCTGAAGGGTAGACGCTCCAGCAACTGCGGGTGGCGGGCAAGCATGCCATCGGCCGCCACCACCAGATGCGCGGGGCAACCGACCCGTTCCACGAACGCCATGGCCTGTTCCTCGGTCAGGCGCAGCGGCGATGGCAGGGTCAGGCGATTGTCGGTGCGCCAGGTGTAACCGCCCGGCACCGGCATCAGCCCGCGCTGGGCCAGCAGGCCGGCGGCCTCTCGGCTGACCGCCACCACCCCTTTCATGCGGGCTTCGATAGCCCGGTCGAGGGTCTTGTAGACCGGTTTGCTTTTTTTCCGCAGATCCAGTTGCGCCTGCAGGGCCATGCCCATGCGTTCGGCGGCGTCGTCGCCCTGGGCGGTGGGCGGGATCACACCATCGATCAGCCCCAGGTGCGTCACCCGTTCCGGCAATGAGCCAGCCAGCACCAGGGACACGATGGCGCCCAGGGAATGCCCCAACAGCGCAAAACGCTGCAACCCCAGCTGCTCGGCGACCTGCAGCACATCATGGGCATAGTCCCACAGGGCGTAGCCGGCGCCGGGCGGCCGATGTCCGGAATGACCGTGGCCGGCCATGTCCAGGGCGATGATGCGCAACCCTTCGAGCCGGGGAGCCAGGCGGGCAAAGCTGTTGGCGTTGTCCAGCCAGCCATGCAAGGCGATCACCGGGTGCCCGTCCTCCGGCCCGAACAGGTGCGCCGCCAGTTCGATATGGGGCAGGCTCAGGCGGACTTCCTCGACCTGGCTCATGCGCGGCGTCCTTCCCAGCGCTGGAACAGGTCCTTGAGCAGGTTGGCGGTGTCCAGGGGGCGTTCCAGTGGAAACATATGCCCACCGGGCATGCTCAAGGCCTCGCCCCGGGGCATGCGCCCCACCGTGCGGGTGTGATGACGCATCACCACACGACTCTGGCGACCGCGTACCACGGCCAGCGGCACCTGGAGCTTGCGGGGCCGACCGGGGCTGGTATGAGGCACGCCGCGGTAGATGCTGATTTCCGTGGCCGGGTCGAAGCGCAGTCGCCAGCGATCACCCACCTGTTGCAAGCCATGTTGCAGGTAGGCATCGAAGCAATCCGGGTCGAAACCGCGAAACAGCGTCTTGCCGGAAAAATACTGCCGGGCCGACTCCAGGTCTTCGAACTCCTCGCGCCGCCCCAGGGTGCGGCCGGCCGGCGTCAGGCGATCGATGAAGCCCAGGCGCTTGGCCGCCAGGATCACCCATTGATCGGCGCGGGTCAGCACCGGCGAATCGAGCATGACGACCCCGCGATACAGCCGGGGGCAGCGCAACGCGGCATGCAGGTGCAGCACCCCGCCGAGGGAATGCCCGACACCCCACACAGGCTGCGGTTGTTGTTCCAGGTGATGGATAAGCTCGTCCACCAGGTTGTGCCAGTTGTCATCCGCCGGGAAACTCGGGTCGTGGGCGTGCTGCTCCAGATGCGCAACCTGATATTGCGGAGCCAGCGCCGCGAATAACTTGCCATAGGTGCCCGAGGGGAATCCGTTGGCGTGGGCGAAAAAGATCGGTTGCGGCATTGCGGCAGATCCATGGACGGGGAAACAGGTCCTGATTGTCCGCAAGACGCGCTCTTGCAGCAATGACCGTAACTGCCAGGAATGATGACGGCGGCGTTTCGCCAATGAAAACCCGCCCTCTTCAACAGCCTTCAGGGTTGCCCACCTGTTACTTCTGACAGTTGACGCCACCGGTTAACCACGAATAACTGGCAACAGATTCGTCGCTCCCTGGTGAGGTCGACCTTCATGCACGCCAGAACCCCCACGGTCACCATAAAGGACCCGCGAAAACTTGAGGTCGCCTCGGTGTCCTACTATCGCAATACCCCCGGCCAGGCCGCTGAGCCGCGGGTTCATCGCCAGTCCTACGATGTCGCGGACCGCCCCGTGACCAGTCGCGATCCGCGTCTGTTCAAGCTGCTCGAGACCGAGCCGGATGCCCGTCCCAATCTGAAAACGCTTTTCAGCCTCTCAGGACTTCCCCTCTACAGCGATAGCGTCGACGCGGGAAGCCGCCTGGCCTTGTTCGGCGTGGCCGGCCAACACCTCATCGGCTGGGACAGCTTGTACGGGCAAGTGCGAAACGACTACGACTCACGGTTGCGCACCGTCAGGATCGTCGAGCAGGCGCCAGGTGCTCCGGCCAGGAACCGTGCCTTCTATGCCTACGGCGACAGCACCCCGGCATCGGCTTCGCATAACCGATGCGGCCGCTTGATCCGCCACGACGACAACGCTGGCACACAGCTTTTCACTGAGTTTGCCCTGACAGGCGGCGTCAGCTCCCAGACCCGGCATTTTCTCAAGGACCTGCAAGAGCCTGACTGGCCCGCCGATGAAGCAGAAAGGGACCGGTTGAACGAAGCAGGGAATGGCGCCGTCACTCACACCGTCCATGACGCGCTGGGGGAGCCGGTCCGCCAGCAGGATGCGCAGGGCAACGTCCAGTTCATGGAGCTGGATGTCGCCGGACAACTGCACCAGGTCCGCCTGCAGCTCGCCGGGCAGCCACAGGCCACGGCGCTGATCAAGGACATGGACTACAACGCCTCGGGCAACGTCGAGCGCCAGACCGCCGGCAACGGCGTGGTAAGCGAGACCCGGTACGACCCACAGGATGGCCGGTTGCTGTGCATCAAGGCCGGCGTTCCCGGTCATCCACCGCTGCAGCACCTGATTTATGGCTATGACCGGGCCGGCAATATTCTCAGCCTTCAGGATGGGACCGCACAGACCCGTTATTTCCGCAACCAGAGAATCGAACCGACTCGCACCTTTAGCTACGACAGCCTTTATCAACTGATCGAGGCAAGCGGCTGGCAACGGCTCGACAGCCAGCACGGCCCCCAGGAACCGGTTTTCGTTTCCCCTCCCGACCCCGGGCAACTGGAAAACTACCGCCAGGCCTACCATTACGATCACAGCGGCAACCTCACGACACTGATCCACAGCGCCGCCAGCCGCAGCTGGACACACCAGATGGCGATTTCCAGGTACAGCAACCGGGGACTGCCGCAAAAGCCCGACGGCAGCTTGCCCGGCGAGGAGGAGATCGCTGCCGGGTTCGATGCCAATGGCAACAGGAAACAATTATTGGCCGGTCAGGACCTGACCTGGGGCCAGGGCAACCTGCTGCGACAGGTTCATCAGGTCGTGCGCGAAGATGCGGCGAACGACAGCGAAATCTATGTCTATGACGAATCAGGCCAGCGCAAACGCAAGGTTCGCGTGACCCATGACGCGCGCAACAGTCGAACGCGAGAGGTGAGGTATCTGCCCGACCTGGAAATCCGCACCTGGGCCGAAGAAGTCCTGCAGGTCATCTCGATACAGGCCGGGCGCTGCTCGGTGCAGGTGCTGCATTGGCAATCGGGCAGTGTCCGGGCCGACCAGTACCGCTACTCCCTGACCAACCACCTGGGCTCCAGCACGCTGGAGCTTGACGCCCATGCCGATATGATCAGCGAGGAAATGTACTACCCCTATGGCGGTACGTCATGGTGGGCCGGCCCGGACAAGACGCAGGCGAGCTACAGGACACGGCGTTATTCGAACCAGGAGCGCGATGCCACCGGCCTGTATTATTTCGGCAAGCGCTACTACGCCCCCTGGCTCGGACGCTGGCTGAGTGCCGATCCGACCGGGATCGGCGATGGCTTGAACCTGTTCGCCATGGTCCATGGCAATCCGGTCCGGTTCGTCGATTTCCAGGGCCTGGTGGGCGTCGACACACTCTCGGCCGTCGGCGCCACGGGCGCCCGGGAATTCACCAGCGCCCTGCTCGCCTCGTTCATGCAATACCCGCTCGCGGCGCTCATGGCACCTGCGAGCCTGGGAGTGACCATTGCCGGTGCCACCGCAGGCGCCATTTCCGGCGGCATCAGCGGGTACGCAAGCGCCAATTGGGCCCAGTCCAGGCTCTCGGTCGACGATCCTTCCAGTTGGGCTCCCCTGATCGCCAAAATCGGTGGCGCCGCCCTGGGAGCCGCGGTGGGAGCTGCGCCGTCCCTGCTGGGTTCCCTCGACCCCCGGGGCAATTCCGCGGCTGTTGCGCAGATCGCCGGGGTTTTCGCAACGGTATATCGCGAAATGAGCGCCCAATATTTGGCGGATGTCGGCCCGAGCAATCCCAGCGTCGGGCGCACGGACCTGATCACAGGCTCGGCCAGCATGGGCGCCGTGGGCCTTGCCGGCGCGGCGGCAGGCTATGGTGGAGCGGCCCTGTTCGGCTCCGGGCCGGCGGGGAGTGCCCTGCAATCGATCGTCGCCGGTGCCGCGGCGACAGGTCTCGGCGCCGCCGCTGCCTCGGGGGTCAGGGGACTGAGGGGCACCCCCACCAAGCCCTCGAAAGGAACAGGCCCTGCATTCGACAAGGCCAAGGCTGTGGTGGGTGCCAGCAGCCGGCACTTCTTCGCCTCCCTGGGCCAGGCCGCCAATCTGGCGGTCGTGCAGATTCCCGGATACGGTGACCTGGACGCCAATACCCGGGCCCTGGTAAGCCGAGCGATCAGCAGCGCCATCGGTGACCTGCGCTCGACGTTCGTGACCACCGCCACTCCGGGGTTGAGCGCGGAGCTGGGGCAGACCACCTGGGATGTGGAAAAGGGCACCGTGGGTACCGCGATCACCCGCGAAAACGTGCCAGTGAGCATCGGCACCGTTCCCCCATCGCAGGTCGACCCCTATTTCTATATGGTCAGCGAATTGCCCGAAGGCCGGCGCAAATACTCACGGAGCCAATTGAACATCGGACATATGTGAACGAAACGGCCTGCCGCCATCAGCGCGATGGCGGTTGCTCTCCCAACGGAACGACCGCCATGGTCAGGCGCGACACGCAGTTGAGCTTGCCGTTATCGTCGGTCAGGCGAATATCCCAGACCTGGGTGGTACGACCCAGGTGAATCATCCGGGCCGTGGCCGTCACACGCCCGCTGCGCACGCCACGCAAATGGTTGGCGTTGATCTCCAGGCCCACGCAATAGAATTTGCTCGTGTCCACGCACAGGTAGGCCGCCATGGAGCCGACCGTTTCGGCCAGCACCACCGAAGCGCCCCCATGCAGCAGGCCGAACGGCTGGTGAGTGCGGTGATCGACGACCATGCTGGCGGTCAGGGACTCGTCGTCGAACGACTCGAAACGGATGTCCAGCATTTCGCTGATGGTATTTTTACCAGCGGCGTTCAGTTGCTCGATATTGGGTGTATTGCGCCACAGACTCATCGTTGCCCTTTCCTTCTGCTTGTCGTTGCATTCAATCCTGCCCAAGCCGCGCCGTTTGCGGCTTATGGGTGCTTGATGCCGTTGAGCTTCATCGCCCCGGCCAGGGGCAGGTCACCTTCGAGCTCCGCCAGGCCGGCGGTTTGCACCTGTTCGGGTTGCTGCAGATGGCCGTGCTGTGCAAGACCGAGCAGGCTGCCCACCAGCGGGTTATGGCTGACCAGCAGGACATGGTCCCGGTCGTCCAGGTGCTCCAGGACTTTCTGCGGCCGGGTTTCCGGCTTGAGCCAGTCGACGGTGATCAGCTCCGGCTCGAACCCCAGCGCTTCGCGCACCAGCTGCGCGGTTTGCTGGGCACGCACGTAGGGGCTGGCATAGATGGCGGTCAGCGGCCGCCCCATCAGCTCGGCGGCGCTGCGCAATACTTCTTCGCGACCGTGAGCGGTCAGGGCCCGCTCGGGATCGGGACGAGCACCGTGAGGCTCGGCCTCGCCATGGCGCAATACCCATACTTTCATAGTTTGGGCTCCTCATCACGGACAGGATGTGGGGCGGGTGCCACGGCATGCGGCGCCTCGCCTTCCGGCGCACGCGGCGTTGGCCAGTCCGCGAACGGCCAGGGCTTCTGGTCGCTGTGGAAGGTGCCGAAACGGCCGATCTGGGCCAGGAACTGGCTCAGGCTATCGCCGAAATTCATCAGGCTGGCACTGGGGGCGCCATAGATCAGCCGATAGATCAGTTGCACCAGCACCACCGCGCCGAGAATGAATTGCGCCACCTGCCAGACCAGCAGGTAGATCACCATCCACAACACACGCAACAGAATGGACTCGTATTGGGGCTGCCCTTTCGGATCGTTCATGGTTCGCTCCTGTTTCTCTATCGCCAGAGGCTCAGTTGAAGCCACTGGTGGAAATGAAATCGACATCGGTCTTGGGTTCGCCACGCATCAACAGTTCGATGACCTGTTCAAGGGTGCGCCCTTCGAACAGGATCGCGTGCAGCCCGGCGACCAGCGGCATGTAGACCCCGGTCTCCTGGGACTTGGCCTTGAGGACCTTCAGGGTGTTCACCCCTTCGGCCACTTCTCCCAGGCGCGATACGGCCTCGTCCAGGCTCAGGCCCTGGCCGAGGGCGAAACCGACCTGGTAGTTTCGGCTCTTGGGCGAGGAACAGGTGACGATCAGGTCGCCCACTCCAGCCAGTCCGAGGAAGGTCATCGGATTGGCGCCCTGGCTGACGGCAAAGCGCGTCATTTCCGCCAGCGCACGGGTGATCAGCATGCTCTTGGTGTTCTCGCCCATGCCCAGCGCCACGGCCATGCCGGCGATGATCGCGTAGACATTCTTCAGCGCCCCGCCCAGTTCCACGCCGAAACGGTCGGCACTGGCGTAGACCCGGAAAGTCCGGCCGTGAAGTGCAGCCTGGACCCGCTGGCACAACGCCTCGTCTTCACTGGCCACCACCGTGGCGGTGAGGGCGTGCTCGGCGATTTCCCGCGCCAGGTTCGGCCCGGAAATCACACCGATCCGCGCTTTGGGCGCGATCTCCTCGAGAATCTCGCTCATGAGCTTGAAGGTCTGGGCCTCGATGCCCTTGGTCAGGCTCACCAGCAGCTTGCCGCTCAAGCGTTCGGCGTGAGGCGCCAGCACCGAGCGCAAGGCGCTGGAGGGCAAGGCGACGAAAAACAGGTCGCAGCCCTCGAGGGTCGCCTGCAGGTCGGTCACCGGTTCCACTTCCGGGCGGATCTTGATGCCCTTGAGGTAGCGCGGATTCTCGCGGTTGACCCGAATGGCCTCCGCCTGCTCCGGGTCACGCATCCATTGACGCACCGCATGGCCATTCTCGGCCAGCAGGTTAGCCACGGCGGTACCGAAACTTCCGCCCCCCAGGACCGCAATCGGGCGCTGTTCAGTCATATGCAATCCGTTCATCCATACCAAGTGGCGATGCCGGGCATTATACGGAGCGGCCGGATCGCGACTAGTGTCAGCATCAATTACCCGCAACCGTAGGAAGCTGACCATCAATTGCCAGGAAAATGCCGTCAACTCAACTGGAAAAGTCTCTCAGCTCAGTTAACATGCCTGCCATCCTTCTGCTACCTAAAGGCTATGCCGTGTCCGTAGGCTCTTCCCGCTCAGGTTCGTCGCTGCTATTGGCACTGTTCATCAGTTCGCCAGTGTGGGCTGACGACTTGTTCGTGGACAGCCAGCCCCTGCCGCAGGTCCTGACCGCCACGCGATTGAAGCAGTCGCCCGCAGCGGTGCCCGGCAGCATGACCGTGCTGGACAGCGAGCTGATCAAGGCCAGTGGCGCCCGGGACATCAGCGAATTGCTGCGCCTGGTGCCCGGCATGATGGTCGGCAACCTCACCGGCAACCAACCCACCGTGAACTACCACGGCACCAACGCCAGCGAAGCACGCCGCATGCAGGTGCTGATCGACGGCCGCTCGGTGTACCGCGCCGGCCTGGCCACGGTGGACTGGAGCGACATTCCGGTCGCCATGGAGGACATCGAACGGATCGAAGTCTTCCGCGGCCCCAACACCGTCAGCTACGGCGCCAACGCCCTGATGGCGGTGGTCAACATCATTACCCGCGCCCCGGCCGACAGCCACGGCACCCGCCTGAAAATGACCCGCGGCCAACGCGGCATCAGCGACTGGTACGCCAGCCAGGGCACTGCCTGGGACAGCGGCGACATGCGGCTTTCCCTGTCCGGCCAGGAAGACGACGGCTTCGACAGCAACCGCAACGGCGCCGACTACCGCGACGGCCGACGCTTGAACCGCTTCAACCTGTCGGTCAGCCAGACCCTGGACGAACGACAGAGCATCGACTGGCAGTTGAACGCCAAGGATGGCACCAACCAGCGGCCCTACACCTACAAGCCAGTCTTCGCCGGGATCACCGCGGCAGGGGATAACTCCGACGTCATTGCCAAGGACTATGCCGGTTCGTTGCGCTGGAACCTGGACCTGGACCCCGACCACAGCCTCTACGTACAAGGCTCGGTCCAGCATTGGGACCGCCAGCAGACCTGGCGGGCCTGCGATGCCGAGGTGTCCTTCAGCCCACAGTTGACCGATCTTTGGCTGCTCAACCCCAATTACGCCGAGAAGCTGGCGCGCAACATGCCCACCTTCACCAACACCGGCGCGCCCCCCGGAACGGCCCAGGAGCAGGCGCTGGCCAACCAGGTGCTGGACCAGTGGCGCAACGGCGCTTCGCGGACCGTCTGCGGCGACATCGACCAGAGTGCCCGGGAATCGCGTTATGACCTGGAAATCCAGGACACCCTGAGCCTGTCCGACAGCCTGCGACTGGTGACCGGGGCGAACTATCGCTATGACCGCGCCGACTCCGAGACGTACTTCAACGGCACCCTGGACGACACCACCTGGCGACTGTTCGGCCAGTTCGAATGGCGAGCCACCGAACATTGGCTATTGCAGGGCGGCGCCATGTTCGAGGACACCCGCCTGATCGGCAGTTCGCTGACGCCACGGGTGGCACTGAACTACCTGATCACGCCGCGCCATGGATTGCGGGCGGTGTACTCCGAAGCAGTGCGCTCACCGGACATGTTCGAGAACAACGTCAACTGGAGCTACCAGGTCACCAACCTGCAACCCAACGCCTTCGGCCGCAGCAGCGCCCGCTACTTTGTCCAGACCCGTGGCCCGGGGAACCTCGACCAGGAACACATGCGTTCCCGGGAACTGGGCTACAACGGTTATTTCATGGACCTGGGCCTGTCGGTGGATGTGCGGGTGTTCCATGACGAAATCACCGGCATGATCAGCGAACCGCTGCGCAACAACCAGTACATCGCCAGCAACTCCAACGAATCGCAGTTCTCCGGCGCCGAGACCCAGCTGGACTGGCGCATGACCAGCGCCGACCGCCTGCGGGTGACCTATGCCTACGTCGACGCCCTGGCCAGCAACGCCCTGGACGAAGCGCTGACCGCTCGCAACAGCGGTTCGGCCGGGTGGCTGCGGGACTGGGGCCAGGGCTGGAACAGCTCGGTGTTCTACTATGCCGCCGACGCCCTCAATGGCTACCGCTTCGAACGGGTCGATACCCGCCTCGCCCGGCGCATCCCGCTGGGCAAGGCCAACCTCGAACTGGCGGGCGTCCTGCAGGAACGTCTCGACAACCAGCCCACCACCTTCGTCGACAACCGCTACGACTCCCGTCATGTCCTGTACTTCAGCGCGGAGCTGTCCTTCTAGATGGTCCGGGACCGATCGCGCAAAAGGCCCTTTGCCTGGCGCCTGCCACTGGCGCTGTGCCTGGTGGTCGCCGGTTGGTTGTCCGTGATCGAGGCCAGGGCCGCCGATATTCTCCTGACCGGCGCCCAGGACAGCCCCGGCGTGCAGTCCTTCACCCAGGCCCTGAAGGCCCTGCGCCCCGAAGACAGCGTGCGATTCATCCCCGTGGCGAGCCTGCCGGCACCGGACAAGCTGCCGGCCACGACCCGGTTGGTCCTGCTCGACCTGCCCAGCCTCGACTGGCGCCTGCAAGCCTCCCAGGGCCCGGCCACGCTGGTGTTGCGCATCAGCCGCCAGCAAGCCATGGAACGCCTGGGCGAGACGACACCCGCTCATCTGAGCCTGCTGTGGAGCGATCCGCCAGTGGCGCGGCAATTGCGCTTGATCCGCATGATCCTTCCGCAGGTGCGACGCATCGGTGTGCTGTTCGATGGGCACAGCGAGTTCTTGCTCAGGGAAATCCGCCAGGCCGCCGCGCCGCTGGGTCTCGAGATCGTGACCGAACGCTGGGACGACACCAGCGACAGTCGCCCCCTGCAGAATCTGCTGGGTCGCAGCGATGTGCTACTGGGCCTCGATGACCCCGACCTGTACAACCCCAAGACCGTGAAAAACCTGCTGCTCAGCAGCTATGCCCGGCAACGTGCGCTGATCGGGCCCAGCGCGGCTTTCGTCAAGGCCGGCAGCCTGGCCAGTACCTACAGTGACCAGGAAGACTGGCTGGCGATCCTCGACGAGCTGCTCGACCGCCCCGCTTCCAGCTGGCCGCGCACCTTGTATCCGGCCCGCTTCAAGGTCTTGAGCAATCAACAGGTCGCACGCTCCCTGGGGATCGAACCGATCGACACCGAATCCGTCGCCGCGCAGTTGGCCGAAGGAGAATCACGCCCATGACCTTGCGTCGCCGTTGGGATATCAATACCCGCACCCAGCTCATCGCCCTCGGCCCGGCGTTGCTGCTGACCGTGCTGTTGATCAGTTTCTTTACCTTCGTGCGGATCCAGGACCTGCGCCAGGAACTCAATCACACCGGGCAACTGATCGCCAACCAACTGGCGCCGGCCACCGAGTACGGGGTGATTTCCGGTAACAACGAAGTGCTGGAAAGTCTGCTCACCGCCACCCTGGCCACGCCCCATGTGCGTTTCCTGGAAGTCCAGGACAGCGCGGACCGCGTCCTGGTGTACGTCGAACAACCCGCCCAGGCCCGCAGCCACTCCCAACAGATCGAGGTTTTCCAGGCACCGGTGCGCCTGCAACGCATTGCCCTGAACAATGACTTCCTGCAAGGCAACAGCACCACCATCGAGAGGCCCGGCGAAGACTACCTGGGCCGGGTGATTGTCGGCATGTCCAACGACGCCTTCAGCCAGCGGCAACAGGAGATCCTGTTCAAGGCCGCGATCCTGGCGCTGTTCGCCTTGCTGTTCACCTTTCTGGTGGCGCGCCGCCTGGCCGCCAACCTGTCCCGGCCGATCCGGGACATCGGCGATGCGGTCAAGGCCATCCAGCAGGGTGACTACAGCAAGCCCCTGCCCATCGTCGACGATGCCGAGCTGGGGGCCTTGTCGCGGCACATCAACAACCTCGCCGACGGCCTGGAACAAGCCAGCCGCGAGCAGCACCAGGCCATGACCCAGTTGATCAAGACCCGGGAAGAGGCGGAAAAGGCCAACAGTGCCAAATCCGAGTTCCTGGCAATGATGAGCCACGAGCTGCGCACCCCCATGAACGGTGTGCTGGGCATGCTGCAGTTGCTGGAAACCACCCGGATGACCGACGAGCAGCACGAGTACACGGCGCTGGCTTCGGAATCCACCGAGCACCTGCTGAAGGTGATCAACGACATCCTCGACTTCTCGCGCATCGAACGCTCGGCCCTGGAGCTGGAGCACATCCCGTTCAACCTGGCGGAACTGGTGGGCAGCTGCGCCCAATCCTTCCAGCACAGCGCCGCGCAACGCAGGCTCGGCCTGGACCTGCAGATCCCGGACGACATGCACGCCCTGCAGGTACAAGGCGATCCGACACGGATCCGGCAGATCCTGGTGAACCTGATCGGCAATGCGCTGAAATTCACCGAGCAGGGCCGCGTCACCGTGCAGTGCCAGTGGCAGGCCCTGGACCACGAACTGCTGTGGTTCACCTGCACGGTACGCGACAGCGGCATCGGCATCCCGGCCGAGAGCCTGGAGCGCATGTTCGACGCCTTCCAGCAAGCGGACAGCTCCATCTCCCGACGCTACGGCGGCACCGGCCTGGGCCTGCCGATCGCAAGGACCCTGGCCGAACGCATGGGCGGAACGTTGCGGGCCCAGAGCGAGGAAGGCCAGGGGTCGGTGTTCACCCTGGAAATCCCGCTGGCGCTGTCCACCCAGGTCCCGGCTGCCCTGGCACCTCGCCTGCCCGGCGGCAACGGGCATGGTGAGGGCCGGCACGTGCTGCTGGTGGAGGACAATCCGGTGAACCAGACCGTGATCGAAGCCATGTTGCGCAGCCTGGGGTTCGCCATCAGCATCGCCTCCGACGGCGCACAAGCCATACGCAGCGCCGAAAGCCTGAAGTTCGACCTGATCCTCATGGACTGCCGGCTGCCCATCGTCGACGGTTACGAGGCCACTCGGCAGATTCGCCAGCTGCCGGGGTGCGACCAATTGCCGATCGTCGCGTTGACGGCCAACGCCCTGCAAGGCGACCGCGAAGCCTGCCTGGCGGCGGGCATGAACGATTACCTGGCAAAACCGTTCAAAAGAGTTGATCTGCAGCAGATTCTGCAGCGATGGGTGCATTAGTAGCCTGTGTGGCTGGCGTGAAAAGCGAAAGTGCGGCAGTCTTAGGCACCCGACGAGCCTCGACTGGGGGCTTGAATTAATATTTCAGTGCACAGTTGTTCATTCATTTTCCTGTGCGCTGTGACTTTCACTACAACGCAATAGTCTATGGGTAGGCTGCCGATGCGAGGCATGAACGCTTCGATCGGTCGGGAAGATTCGCCCCACCCTGCCGCATGGGATTATTGAGGAGCTCGCATGACCAAACAAAACGCCTTTACCCGGGAAGACCTGCTGCGCTGCAGTCGCGGTGAGCTGTTCGGCCCAGGTAACGCGCAACTGCCCGCCCCGAACATGCTGATGGTGGACCGCATCACCCATATCAGCGACGAGGGTGGCAAGTACGGCAAAGGTGAATTGGTCGCCGAGCTGGATATCAAGCCGGACCTGTGGTTCTTCGCTTGCCACTTCGAAGGCGATCCGGTGATGCCGGGCTGCCTGGGCCTGGATGCCATGTGGCAGCTGGTCGGTTTCTTCCTCGGCTGGCAAGGCCTGCCGGGCCGTGGTCGCGCCCTGGGTTCGGGCGAGGTGAAGTTCTTCGGTCAGGTACTGCCGACCGCCAGCAAGATTACCTATAACATTCATATCAAACGTGTCCTCAAGGGCAAGCTGAACATGGCCATTGCCGATGGTTCGGTGGCTGTCGACGGACGCGAGATCTACACCGCCGAAGGCCTCCGGGTCGGCGTTTTCACCTCCACTGACAACTTCTAAGGGTTATCCGCATGCGCCGCGTCGTTATCACTGGTCTGGGCATCGTTTCTTGCCTGGGCAATGACAAAGAGACCGTCTCCGCTAACCTGCGTGCAAGCCGCCCTGGCATCCGGTTCAACCCGGAATACGCCGAAATGGGTCTGCGTAGCCAGGTTTCCGGCTCCATTGACCTCAATCTCGAAGAGCTGATCGACCGCAAGATCTACCGTTTCGTCGGCCACGCGGCGGCCTACGCCTACCTGGCCATGAAAGATGCCATCGCCGATTCCGGACTCACCGAAGAGCAGGTTTCCAACCCGCGCACCGGCCTGATCGCCGGCTCCGGTGGTGCCTCCACACTGAACCAGATGGAAGCGCTGGACATCCTGCGGGAAAAAGGCGTCAAGCGCGTCGGCCCGTATCGCGTCACCCGGACCATGAGCAGCACCGTTTCCGCCTGCCTGGCCACGCCTTTCAAGATCAAGGGCCTGAACTACTCCATCGCCTCCGCCTGCGCCACCAGTGCCCACTGCATCGGTACCGCCATGGAACAGATCCAGATGGGCAAGCAGGACATCGTGTTCGCCGGCGGCGGTGAAGAGGAACACTGGAGCCAGTCGTTCCTGTTCGACGCCATGGGCGCCCTGTCCAGCAAGCGCAACGACACCCCCGAAAAAGCCTCTCGCGCCTACGATGCCGACCGTGACGGTTTCGTCATTGCCGGTGGCGGTGGCATGGTGGTGGTCGAGGAACTGGAACACGCCCTGGCCCGTGGCGCGAAGATCTATGCCGAAATCGTTGGCTACGGCGCCACCTCCGACGGCTACGACATGGTGGCCCCGAGTGGTGAAGGTGCTATCCGCTGCATGCAGATGGCAATGTCCACCGTCGACACGCCGATCGACTACCTGAACACCCACGGCACTTCCACTCCGGTCGGCGACGTCGCGGAAATGAAGGGCGTGCGTGAAGTGTTCGGCGACAAGGCCCCGGCCATCAGCTCCACCAAGAGCCTGTCGGGGCACTCCCTGGGTGCCGCCGGCGTCCACGAAGCGATCTACTGCATGCTGATGATGGAAGGCAACTTCATTGCCGGTTCGGCCAACATCGACGAGCTGGATCCGGAAGTGGCCGACCTGCCGATCCTGACCAAGACTCGCGAAAACGCCACCATCGACACCGTGATGAGCAACAGCTTCGGCTTCGGTGGCACCAACGCCACCCTGGTCCTGAAGCGCTGGCAAGGCAAGTAAGCCTCGCCGTCACGCCGCACGCGAAAACGCCCCGACTGGTTCGGGGCGTTTTTTTTGCGCCTGCTCAACACACCGTAGTCCCCTTTGTGGAAGCGAGCATGCTCGCGACTGCAGCGTGTCATGCACCCGATAAGTTGACTGGCCTGACGCAATCGCGAGCAAGCTCGGTGCCATATGGGGTCTGTGGTGAATTGGAACTCAGCGCACTACAAACCGCTGCTGGGCCAGCAGCCGATCCCCCTGGAACACCATGAACCGCCACTCACCCGGTACCACTTCGTGGCTCTCGGTGAATTCGTAGGCCATGACGTCCTGGGGCGCACCGGGTACCAGTTTCTGGACGACTTCGAGTTTATCGTGGCGCAGGCCATCGGGGGTCTGGATGCCAGGCGTGAAATACAGCAGGGTCAACGGCTGGTCATCGGCGACCTTGCCCGCCAGCTGGTAGCGCATGCCGAACTTGGTGCCCAGCTTCGCCGGAACCTCCTGGGTCTGGCGGATTTGCTCGTTACTGCGACGCAGGACCCGCTCCCCCGATTGCAGCTCGGCTTGCGGGCCTTCGAAGACGCCGTACTCCACCGGACCTTCGACACGGACCTGCGCCTGAGCCAGGCCACAGGTCAACAGCAGCGCGAACAGTGCGCTTGAACGGGTGAATTGCATGGTGCGCTCCTTGGATTGAGATGAGCGCGAGGGTATGACGCGGCAGTGACAGGTTGATGACAAACCAGCATCACCGAGCAGCCTCTGTGGCGAAAGGATTTATCCCATTGGCTCGCCAAGCGGGCTCAAGCCCGATGTCTCGGTGGCCGGACCGATCACCATCGAAGCTTCGGGCCTGTTGCACAGTCAGCGGGGATAAATCCCCTCGTCACAAAGCACTTTCCTTATCGTCGGACCGAACGAGGCAGCACCGCCAGGAAATTATCCCGCGCCACTTTCCTGGCCACCTCCTCGGGCAAGGCATCCAGGAACGGATCGAAGCCGTGCAGCTCGTGACCGAGCTTCTTGAACCGTCCGACCACATCCGAGCCCACCATGAAGCGGTCGGGGAAGCGCTTCACCAACTCGACCCACTCCGGTCGAGGCTTGCCTGCCTCGTCCAGCAGGTAGGGCGTCAGCAGGCTCCAGGACAGGTCGATGTACAGATTGGGATAGGCTTCGAGCATCCGGCTCAGCGTCGGCAAGAGGAAATCCAGCTGGGTCTGGTGCCGATGGATCTCCATGCTGGTACCGGCGTGGGCCCAGATGAATCGGGTGTGGGGATGATTGCGCAGCGGCTCTTCGATTTCCGCCAGGTACAACGGGTTCCTTTCGCGCTTGGAGGTGATGTTGGAATGCAGCATCACCGGCAGGTCGTTCTCCGCCGCCAGGTGATAGATCCGCGTCATGGCCTCGTTGTTGGCCCGCGGCGTATCACCCGAGGTCAGCGCCGTCAGGTCATCGTGGCGCGTGAAGACTTCGCCGATGCCCTGCCATAGCCCCGGATACAGATCGAGCATGCGCTGGATGTGGGCGGCGGAGTTCTTGTCATTGGGGTTGAAGCCGGACAGGAACGGATGGAAACGCTGGCGCTGCTCGGTCGTCAGCTTGTTCACCGCCGCCGCGACGATCACATCGGTGGCGCTGTACCAATAGGCATCGGCATCGTCACCGGCGTAGTAACGTGGGCGCTTGGGCTCGTCTTCATGCCATTTCTTGGCCACCGGGATACCGGAGATCATGACGTGCTCGATGCGATTGTCGTCCATGGCCTTGAGCAGCTTGGGCATCCCGGCGGTTTCCTGGAAGAAGTCGACGTAATGCAGGTGCGCATCGCTGTAGGTGTATTCGCGAGCCATGGTCGCGCTGCTCGAAACGACCAGCAACCAGGTAAGGATCAGACGGGTCAACGGATAACTTCCCAGGAACGTGAGCAACATAGACCCTGGCCTTGCCACCTGGGTTCAAGTACCCGTGCCGGGTTATGCTCGCCACATCCGTTACCGACCAGGAAGACACCATGCCCACGCCCCTGACCGTCCGCCCCCGCGCAGAAGATGTCGAAGGCCAGCCGATCCTTCGTCCACTGCCCTGCGCCAAGTGCCGCAGCGTCGGCCCTTTCGTGTTTTTCGACCATATGCTGCAAACCACCTACCCGGCCGGCCAGGGGATGAATATCCGTCAGCACCCCCACATCGGGCTGTCCACCCTCACCTACCTGTTCGAGGGCACGCTCCAGCACAAGGACAGCCTCGGTTCCGATCAGGTGGTGGAGGCCGGCGATGTGAGCTGGATGACCGCCGGCAGCGCCATTGCCCATGTGGAGCGCACCCCAGAGGCGCTGCTGGGGGAAGCCTTCGCCCTGCACGGGCTGCAAGTCTGGCTGGCCTCGCCCCAGCCCCACGAACAAGGACCGGGACACTACAGCCATCATCCGGCCCGCACCCTACCGGTCAGCGAAAACCTGGGGGTCAGTATCCGCATGATTGCCGGGTCAGGCTTTTGCCTGGAATCACCGGTGCCGGTGCTGTCTCCTACGCTATACGCAGAATTGAACCTGCAAACCGCGACGACCTTGCTGATTCCCACGGAGCATGAAGAACGGGCGTTGTACGTATTGAGCGGCGAGGCAATGCTGGAGGGCGAGCCGGTAGAGCCGCACACCCTGGTGATCCTGCCGACGGGCGAAGAAATGACTTTGTGCGCCGAAAGCGACTGCCATGCCGTGCTGTTCGGCGGAGCACCGCTGGACGGGCCGCGACGGATGAACTGGAATTTCGTCTCCAGCGACCCCGCCCGCATCGACGAAGCCCGCCGGCGCTGGGCGGCCGGAGACTGGCCGAGCGTGCCAGGGGAAAGCGAGCGGATCGAGTTGCCCTGATTCCAGGATTGCTTGTCGGGCCACCATCGCGAGCAAGCTCGCTCTCACATCGGATTTGAGTGATCACGGAATGTGCGTTCACAGCGGATCATTGTGAGAGCGAGCTTGCTCGCGACGGCTTTATACCAGGCAACAGGAGATTCAAATCCAGAACCCGGCTTCAGCCCCTGAACACCTCGTCCAGCAAGTTATGCATCGACCGGAACGCGCGATTGGCGACCTTGGCGTTGTACATCATCTTGCCGGGGACATTGGCCTGCGGATCGGTGAACGAATGCACCGCTCCACCGTAGCTCAGCAATTGCCAATCCACCCCGGCGGCATTCATTTCCTCCTCGAATGCCGGTAGCTGTTCCTTGGGCACCAGCGGGTCGGACGCACCGTGCATCACCAGCACCGAGCCCTGGATATTTCGCGCATCCGTCGGATCCGGCGTGTCCAGGGTGCCGTGGAAGGAGATGGCGGCCTTCAGCGGCGCGCCGGTGCGAGCCAGTTCCAAGGCACAGCAACCGCCGAAACAGAAGCCGAATGTGGCGAGTTTCGACACATCGACCGGTGCCTCGCCCTGGCTCTGCAATTGCTCGAACGCTGCCTGCATGCGCTTGCGCAACAGGGCCCGATCATTCTTGAGCGGCATCATCGCCGCCCCCGCCTCATCGGCATTGCTCGGACGCACCGTCTGTCCGTACAGGTCGGCGATCAACACCACATAGCCATTGGCTGCCACGGACTTGGCGATCTCCTCGGCTCCCGCCCCCACTCCCATCCAATTCGGTGCCATCAACAGGCCCGGGCGCGGGCCCTGCTGGTTGATGTCGAAGGCCAGGCGGCCTTCATAGGCTTGACCTTCGATCTGATAGACCAGTGAACGAACCGTGATCTGACTCATGACGGACTCCTCTTCAATCGAACATCCCGAAATGAAAAAACCCGCCGAAGCGGGTTTTTCCTGCACTTGATTAAGCTGACAGTTCCACCAACAGCTTGTTCAGGCGGCGAACATAAGCCGCCGGGTCCTTCAAGCTATCGCCAGCGGCCAGGGCCGCCTGGTCGAACAGGATGTGCGACAGATCGCCAAAGCGCTCTTCGCTCTGCTCGTTGTCCAGCTTCTCCACCAGCGGGTGAGAAGGGTTGAACTCGAAAATCGGCTTGGAATCCGGAACCTTCTGGCCGCTGGCCTCGAGGATCTGGCGCATCTGCAGGCCGAGGTCCTGCTCACCGATGGCCAGGATCGCCGGAGAATCGGTCAGGCGATGGGACACCCGCACTTCGCTGACCGCGTCGCCCAGGGCCGTCTTGATCCGCTCCACCAGGCCTTCCTTGCTCTTGGCGATTTCTTCGGCGGCTTTCTTGTCTTCTTCCGAATCCAGGTTGCCGAGGTCCAGGTCGCCACGCGCCACGTCGACGAAGCTCTTGCCGTCGAACTCGTTGAGGTAGCTCATCAGCCACTCGTCGATGCGGTCGGTCAGCAGCAGCACTTCGATGCCTTTCTTGCGGAAAACCTCCAGGTGCGGGCTGTTCTTGACCTGGGCATAGGTTTCGCCAGTGAGGTAGTAGATCTTGTCCTGGCCTTCCTTGGCGCGGGCCAGGTAATCGGCCAGGCCGACCACCTGCTCGCCATCGTCACCCTGGGTGGAGGCAAAGCGCAGCAGGCCGGCGATCTTTTCCTTGTTGGCGAAGTCTTCGGCCGGGCCTTCTTTCATCACCTGGCCGAAGTTCTTCCAGAAGCTCTTGTACTGCTCGGGCTCGTTCTTCGCCAGCTTCTCCAGCATGTCCAGCACGCGCTTGGTCAGCGCCGACTTCATGGAGTCGATGATCGGGTCTTTCTGCAGGATTTCCCGGGAGACGTTCAGGGACAGGTCGTTGGAGTCCACTACACCCTTGATGAAGCGCAGGTACAGGGGCAGGAACGATTCGGCCTGGTCCATCACGAATACCCGTTGCACGTACAGCTTCAGGCCGCGTGGTGCTTCGCGCTGGTACAGGTCGAACGGCGCGCGGGCCGGCACGTACAGCAGGGAGTTGTATTCCAGCTTGCCTTCGACCTTGTTGTGGCTCCAGCTCAGCGGGTTCTCGTAGTCGTGGGCGATGTGCTTGTAGAACTCCTGGTATTCCTCGTCTTTCACCTCGGTGCGCGGACGAGTCCACAGGGCACTGGCGCGGTTGACGGTTTCCCACTGCACTTCAGGCTTCTCTTCGCCTTCGGCGGCGGTGACTTCCTTGGGCAGCTCGATCGGCAGTGCGATATGGTCGGAGTATTTCTTGATGATGTTGCGCAGGCGCCAGCCATCGGCGAACTCGTCTTCACCGGACTTGAGATGCAGCACGATACGGGTACCGCGATCGGCCTTGTCGAGGGTGGCGACTTCGAATTCCCCTTCGCCCCTGGACGACCAGTGCACGCCTTCGCTCGCGGCGAGGCCGGCACGGCGGCTGAAGACTTCGACATGATCGGCCACGATGAACGCGGAATAGAAACCGACGCCGAATTGACCGATCAGGTGGGAATCCTTCTTCTGGTCACCCGAAAGGTTCTTCATGAAGTCGGCGGTGCCGGACTTGGCGATGGTGCCCAGGTGAGTGATCACCTCTTCGCGGCTCATGCCGATGCCGTTGTCTTCCAGGGTGATGGTCTTCGCGTCCTTGTCGAAGCTCACACGAATCTTCAGTTCAGCGCCGCCTTCCAGCAATTCTGGCTTGGACAGGGCTTCGAAACGTAATTTGTCGACAGCGTCGGAGGCGTTCGAGATCAGCTCGCGAAGGAAGATTTCCTTGTTCGAATACAGCGAGTGAATCATCAGGTGCAGCAGTTGCTTCACCTCGGTCTGGAAGCCCAGGGTTTCCTTTTGAGTTTCCACGCTCATTGTCATCAAACTCCAAGTGGATGGTGGTGTCCGCCTCGCTGAGATCGGCGGCGGGATGACCTCAAGGTGGGGGCGGCGCCGATGATTTCAAGGGTGGGTCGGCTTCGTCGGCTCCTGGATCTTGAAATGCGCCCGCGCGGTGGCGATGGGTTCGGCCTCGTCGTCCTGCCAGGCCGTGATGGCCACGTTGGCCACCCGCCGCCCCTGGCGCCAGACCTGGCAACGAGCGTACGTGTCACGGAACTGCCCGGCGCGCAGGTAATCCAGGGAAAAGTCGATGATCTTCGGCACACCTGGCGTACGGGTGGCAATCAGCAGATGAACGGCGGCCGACAGTTCCATGAAACCGGCGATCACCCCACCATGGATCGCCGGCAATAAAGGGTTGCCAATGTTGTCCGGGCTCGCCGGCAGGCGAAACAGCAGGTCATTGCCCTGACGAGTGCATTCGGCGCCGATCAACTGTGCGTAAGGGATCGACGCCATCAATAGTCCATAGTCGCCCTGCTCGCAGGCCTGACGCAGTTGTTCCTGGGTAATGGCCGTCATGGCGTGTCCGCTCCGGCCTTGGGTACCTGCCTGCCCATACCCCTGGCATGCTGCCCCAGGCGCATGAAAGTGCCCACCACATGGGCGATGGGTTGATCGGGGTCGTCCTGATAAGCGAAGCCCCGGGTGAAGATCACGTCCGGCGTGACCCGGTAGCATTGGGCGAAGCCGTAGACGTCCTTGTGGGGTTGGGCGGCGTGCATGTAGTCGATGCGCAGGTCGAGGGTCGGACAGACCTCGAATTGCGGCAGTACACAGAGGGTCGACATGCCGCAAGCGGTGTCCATCAATGACGTCAGCGCGCCACCATGGATGATGCCCGAGAGGGGGTTGCCCACGATCCGGGGACTGAAAGGCAGCACCAGTGTCAGTCCTTCCTCGCTGGCGCTTTTCAGCGTCAGGCCCAGCACCTGGCAATGGCGCAGTGCCGATAGAAACCGGGTCGCGCGCTCAAAAACGGGGTTTTCAGCCATTGGTTAGAAACTCTTGTTAGTGGCCAGGTCCGATAATAGACGAACCCGATAAAGTTCCATGCCGACACGAAGTTATATATCTGTAGCAAAAGAGGAACTTAAGCCAAGGGGTATAGCTCAAAAGGCCAGTAGTTATTTCCATAAGGAGAAACACCCCATGCGTAAGACTTTGACTATTGCCTTGATGTTGGCTGCCTCCCTCGGCCTCGCTGCCTGCGACAAGAAATCCGAAGACAAAGCTCAAGATGCCGCCCAACATTCGGAGCAAGCTCAGCAGGACATGAACAAAGCACAGGATAAAGTGAACGACGCGGCGAAAGAAAACGCCGAAGCCGCCAAAGCCCAGGCCGAATCGAACGAAGCAGCAACGCAGGAACAAGCCCCTGCAACCGCGCCTAAAACCAACTGATCCGGTTTTAGTGACAAAAGAAAACCCGCCTGGTGCGGGTTTTCTTTTGTCTGCATTCTGGCGGGACCAATGAATCAGGCCGCTTCCCGGCTCACTTCGCTGGGTGGCGCTTCGGTCGGGGTGTAGACCATGACATCCAGCACGTCGGAATGAAACTCCCGGCGGTACAGCACAAACACCACGCCGGCGCTCATCAACATGAACAACCAGGGGCTGACGAACCAGGCCAGCATGGTCATGCCGAAGTAATAAGAGCGCAGGCCGAAGTTGAACTGGTTGGCCGCCATCGAAATGACCCGGGCCGCCCTGAGCGCAAAGGCCTTGCGCTCCTGCTCCGACACATGCCGCTCGCCGATCATCGGCGCAGAGCCCACCAGCACCGCCGCGAAATTGTATTGGCGCATGCACCAGCTGAACGTGAAGAATGCATAGACGAACACCAATGCCAGGCACAACAGCTTGACCTCCGCCAGCCCCTGGGAAGCCTGCTGCACCAGCGGCAGGTCGGCCAGCAGCGACACCGCCCGATCGGACGCCCCGAGCACGGTCAGGATACCCGCCAGGATAATCAGCGTGCTGGAGGCGAAAAACGAGGCGTTGCGCTCCAGGTTACCGATCACGCTGGCGTCGGCGATGCGGTTCTCGCGCAGCAGCATGCGACGCATCCAGTCCTCGCGATACAAGTGCATCACGCTCGCCAGACAAGCCGTGTCACGGGCTTTCCAGGTGGCATAGCGGGTATAGCCGCCCCAGCAGACGATGAACCAGACAGCGGCAAGCAGATGGGACAGGTTGGCTTGGATGAATGACATTCGATTTCCTGTATATCTAAAAACATGACGTCTAAAGCCAGACGCGCCTTGAAATGCCGACCTGTGGGAGCGAGCTTGCTCGCGATTGCGATCTATCAGACACGTTGATGCTGCTGATCTGGCGCTATCGCGAGCAAGCTCGCTCCACAGGTGCTGTGTACGCCTTTCAGACACTGCTTCGACGTTAGCGCACGAAAAAAGACACTGCACCCAAAAAAAATGCCCCGTATCGATTGATACGGGGCATTTCGGTTGTGGCCGGTGAATCGGCCTGAAGCTGCTTAAGCCAGTGCTTCGCTGCGTTTGCCCAGCAGGCGATCGCACACCACGGCAACCACCAGGGTCATCACCGAAGGCACCAGCCAGGCCAGGCCTTGTTCGCTCAACGGCAATTGGGCCAGTTGCGCCGGCATCCAGTCCGCCAGACCGGCGCCCTTGAGCGCATCGACCAGGCCAAACAGGAACGACACCAGCATCACCGGGCCGACAATGCGACTCTGCTCATGCCAGAAGTCCTTGCAGAAACTCAGGGCCACCAGGGCGATGCATGGCGGGTAGATCGCGGTCAGGACCGGGATGGAGAACGCAATCAGCTTGGTCAGGCCCAGGTTGGACACCAGTAGTGAAAACGCTGCCAGGATCACCACCAGGGTCTTGTAGGACAGCGGCAGGACACGGCTGAAGTATTCGGCACAGGCGCAGGTCAGGCCAACGGCGGTCACCAGGCAGGCCAGGGAAATCAGCACCGCGAGGAAGCCGCTGCCCAGGCTGCCGAAGGTGTATTGCACGTAGGCATGCAGCACAGCGGCGCCGTTAGTCGCCCCTGCGGCCACTTCATGGCTGCCGGAACCGAGGCGGAACAGGCTGACGTAGACCAGCGCCAGGCCCACCCCGGCAATCAGCCCGGCGATGATGGCGTAGCGGGTAATCAAGGCTGGCGATTCGACACCCCGGGAACGGATCGCGTTGACGATGACGATGCCGAACACCAATGCGCCCAACGTGTCCATGGTCAGGTAACCATTGATGAAGCCCTGGGAAAACGGCGCCGCCACGTATTCCGGTGTCGCCACGCCGATACCGCCGGCAGGCAGGGCGAACGCGGCGATCCCCAGCACGGCCAGGGCAATGATCTTCAGCGGTGCGAGGAACCGTCCGACGGTATCCAGCAGACGGCCCGGGTAGAGCGAAATGAAGAACACCAGGAGGAAGTACACGGCACTGTAGATCAACAGGGCCAGCGGGCTTTCGCCGGTCAATGGCGCCAGGCCCACCTCGAACGAGACCGTGGCGGTGCGCGGCGTGGCGAACAGCGGGCCGACAGCCAGGTAGCAGACCGCGGCCAGCAACCCGCTGGCGACCTTGCCGATGGGGCTGCTCAAGGCATCCATCGCCCCGCCCACCTTGGCCAGCGCAACGACGGTGACAACCGGAAGGCCGACCGCGGTGATCAGGAAGCCCAGCGCCGCCATCCAGACATGGGGCCCGGACTGCAAGCCGACGATTGGCGGGAAAATGATATTGCCGGCCCCGACGAACAGGGCAAATGTCATGAAACCAAGTGCCAGGATGTCCTGGCCTTTCAACACTTTCATTAAGGAAACCACACTGCTGAATCGGAATTTAGAGAGGGATTTCCCTTATGGGTGAGGGAAATGTTGTCGATCCGTATGGGACCGACCCGTTTAGCGCGTCGCTTCCTTGTGGGGAGCGGTCGCAAAAATGGCTGCTAGCCTAACGAATCCGTGCAGAAAACGCACTGTTACGGGGCGCACTATCCGATACACGACATTTCAATGTCGCGTTTACGTATCTATTTTTCCCTCATCACACTCCTGATAGACAGGGGATGACCTGTGGCGAGGGGATTCATCCCGCTGGGCTGCAAAGCGGCCCCAACAAGGTGGCCGCATTCTTCCAGATAAACCGCGCTCGATTGCTTGGGGGCTGCTTTGCAGCCCAGCGGGGATAAATCCCCTCGCCACAGATAAATCCTCCCACCACAGATAAATCCTCCACCACAGACTAAGGCCCTCTGCGCAGAAACAATGCGTAGATCCAAAAGGCCAGAAACGACAAAGGCCACCCGGAGGTGGCCTTTGTTGCTGGAACGAAAAGGTCAGCCGAAGCTTACTTCTTCATTTCCCAGCCAGTCAGCTCGGCCAGGGCCTTGCCGATGTCTGCCAGCGAACGCACGGTTTTCACGCCGGCGTCTTGCAGGGCAGCGAACTTCTCGTCCGCAGTGCCCTTGCCGCCGGAGATGATTGCGCCAGCATGGCCCATGCGCTTGCCCGGAGGAGCAGTCACACCAGCGATGTAGGACACGACCGGCTTGGTCACGTTGGCCTTGATGAAGGCAGCGGCTTCTTCTTCAGCGGAACCGCCGATCTCACCGATCATGACGATCGCTTCGGTCTTCGGGTCTTCCTGGAACAGCTTCAGGATGTCGATGAAGTTGGAGCCTGGGATCGGATCACCGCCGATGCCGACGCAGGTGGACTGGCCGAAACCGGCGTCAGTGGTCTGCTTCACGGCTTCATAGGTCAGGGTGCCGGAACGGGACACGATACCGACCTTGCCTGGCAAGTGAATGTGACCTGGCATGATGCCGATCTTGCATTCGCCTGGAGTGATCACGCCTGGGCAGTTAGGGCCGATCAGGGTGATACCCAGCTCGTCGCACTTGACCTTGGCTTCCAGCATGTCGATGGTCGGGATGCCTTCGGTGATACACACGATCAGCTTGATGCCGCCGAACGCCGCCTCAAGGATGGAGTCCTTGCAGAAAGGAGCCGGAACGTAGATCACGCTGGCGGTGGCGCCAGTGGCAGCAACAGCGTCCTTGACGGTGTTGAAGACAGGCAGGCCCAGGTGCTCGGTGCCGCCCTTGCCCGGAGTTACGCCGCCAACCATCTGGGTGCCGTACTCGATGGCTTGCTGGGTGTGGAAACTACCTTGCGAACCGGTAATACCCTGGCAGATAACCTTGGTGTCTTTATTGATCAGGACGCTCATTATTTGCCCTCCGCAGCTTTTACGACTTGTTGAGCAGCGTCGGTCAGGCTGGTAGCAGCGATGATGTTCAAACCGCTTTCTGCCAGTACTTTAGCGCCCAGCTCAGCGTTGTTGCCTTCGAGGCGAACAACAACCGGGATTTTCACGCCGACTTCTTTCACGGCGCCGATGATGCCTTCGGCAATCATGTCGCAACGAACGATGCCGCCGAAGATGTTGACCAGTACTGCGGCGACGTTGGTGTCGGACAGGATGATCTTGAACGCTTCGGTTACGCGCTCCTTGGTAGCGCCGCCGCCCACGTCGAGGAAGTTGGCTGGCTTGCCGCCATGCAGGTTGACGATGTCCATGGTACCCATGGCAAGGCCGGCACCGTTGACCATGCAGCCGATGTTACCTTCCAGGGCCACGTAGTTCAGTTCGAACTTGGCAGCGTGCGCTTCGCGCGGATCGTCCTGGGATGGATCGTGGAAAGTCTTCAGCTTCGGCTGACGGTACATGGCGTTGGCGTCGATGTTGATCTTGGCATCGAGGCAGTGCAGGTCGCCGTCGGCCTTGATCACCAGCGGGTTCACTTCCAGCAGCGCCAGGTCATGATCCTGGAACAGCTTGGCCAGACCTACGAAGATCTTGGCGAACTGAGTGACCTGCTTGCCTTCCAGGCCCAGCTGGAATGCCAGCTCGCGACCCTGGAATGGCTGGGCGCCAACCAGTGGATCGATGGTGGCCTTGAGGATTTTCTCAGGGGTATCGTGAGCGATCTTCTCGATGTCCACGCCACCTTCGGTGGAAGCCATGAACACGATGCGGCGGCTCGAACGGTCGACGACAGCGCCCAGGTACAGCTCTTTAGCGATATCAGTGCACGATTCAACCAGGATTTTGGTGACCGGCTGACCGTTGGCGTCAGTCTGGTAGGTCACCAGACGCTTGCCCAGCCACTGCTGTGCGAAGGCTTTGGCGTCTTCTTTGCTGCGAACCAGCTTTACGCCGCCCGCTTTACCGCGACCACCGGCGTGAACCTGGGCTTTGACAACCCACTCGCTGCCGCCGATTTTGTCGCAAGCTTCTGCTGCCGCTTCCGGGGTGTCTACCGCGTAGCCTGTGGATACTGGCAGGCCGTATTCAGCGAACAGCTGCTTACCCTGATACTCGTGAAGATTCATGCTTATTACCGTCTTCGTTAGGTACTGCGCATTCGGTGCTGCACCAGTTTAGTGCCGCACCACCTGTGACTGCTGCTTGCGTAGCCTTCCGGTGAACCGGCAGAGCTACGCAAGACTGCGTCCAGCGGACATTCCGCGGTGAGTCTTGCGCGCAAGGCTCACGACGGGCCGAACCGCCGTGGTTTCTTATTATCTATTAACGCTTCTTGCGGTTGGCCACGTGGATGGCGCCGCCATTTACGGCCAGGGCCGCTTCGTGCAAGGCTTCGGACAGGGTCGGATGGGAGAAGACCATCATGCCCAGGTCTTCAGCGCTGGTGCCGAATTCCATACCGATCGCGCCTTGCTGTACCAGCTCGGCAGCGCTTGGGCCAATGACGTGAACGCCCAATACGCGGTCCGTCTTGGCATCGGCGATGACTTTCACGAAACCGCCGGTATCGTTGGCTGCCATGGCACGGCCACTGGCGGCGAACGGGAAGGTGCCGACGTTAACTTCAACGCCTTCGGCTTTCAAGGCCTGCTCGGTTTTACCGACCCATGCGATTTCCGGGTGGGTGTAGATAACCGATGGGATCAGGTCGTAGTTCATCTGGGCCTTGTGGCCCTTGATGCGCTCGACGACCATGATGCCTTCCTCGGACGCCTTGTGGGCCAGCATCATGCCGCGGACCACGTCACCGATGGCGAAGACGCCCGGTACGTTGGTAGCGCAGTGGTCGTCAACATGGATGAAACCGCGCTCGTCGATTTCCACGCCGCTATCGGCAGCCAGCAGGTCGGTGGTCACCGGACGACGGCCCACCGCGACGATCAGCTTGTCGAAGGTGATGGTCTGCTCGCCGTTGGCGTCGGTGTAGTTCACCACGACTTCTTCACCGTTGACCTTCGAGCCGGTCACGCGAGCGCCCAGCTTGATGTCCAGGCCCTGCTTGGTCAGGGTCTTGAACGCTTCCTTGGACACCGCGGTATCGGCAGCCATCAGGAAGGTGTCGAGGGCTTCCAGCACGGTCACTTGCGCACCCAGGCGCGACCAGACCGAACCCAGCTCGAGGCCGATCACGCCGGCGCCGATCACGCCCAGGCGCTTAGGCACGCTCTGGAATTCCAGGGCGCCGGTGGAGTCGACGATCACTTTCTGATCGACTGGAGCCGGTGGGATGTCGATCGGACGCGAGCCTGGCGCCAGGATGACGTTCTCGGCTTCGATCACTTCGACCGAGCCGTCGGGCTTGGTCACTTCGACCTTCTTGCCCAGCAGCAGCTTGCCGTGGCCCTGGATCGAGGTCACGCCGTTGGCCTTGAACAGGGTGGCGACACCGCTGGTCAGGTTCTTCACGATGCCGGCCTTGCGGCCAACCATCGCGGCGACGTCCATCTTGACTTCGCCGGTGGAGATGCCATGGACGTTGAAGCTTTCTTTCGCTTCCTTGTATTTCCAGGAGCTGTCCAGCAGCGCCTTGGAAGGAATGCAGCCGACGTTCAGGCAAGTACCGCCCAGGGCTTGCTTGCCCTCGCTGTCGGTGTATTTCTCGATGCAGGCAGTGGTGAGGCCAAGTTGTGCAGCCTTGATGGCCGCTACGTAGCCACCAGGGCCAGCACCAATCACTACCACGTCGAATTTCTGAGTCATGAGTCATTCCTTTTCGAATCAAACCGGACGGCCACTTGTGGTGACCGTCGTGGGACGAAACCGGTTGTTTCAGCAAGAGGCCGGTCAACCGACCGGCCCTCGCGGCGAAATCAGATATCCAGCAGCAGGCGAGCCGGATCTTCAAGCAGGTTCTTGATGGTCACCAGGAACGTCACGGCTTCTTTACCATCGATCAGACGGTGATCGTAGGACAGTGCCAAGTACATCATCGGACGAATCACGACTTGACCGTTGATTGCCATCGGACGCTGGATGATGTTGTGCATCCCCAGGATCGCTGCTTGTGGCGGGTTGACGATCGGGGTCGACATCATCGAACCGAATGTACCACCGTTGGTGATGGTGAACGTACCACCGGTCATCTCTTCGATGGACAGCTTGCCGTCACGGGCCTTCTTGCCGAAGGTGGCGATGCCGTTTTCGATTTCGGCCAGGCTCATCAGCTCGGCGTTGCGCAGCACCGGAACCACCAGGCCACGGTCGCTGGAAACAGCAACACCGATGTCGGCATAGCCGTGGTAGACGATGTCGGAACCGTCGATCGACGCGTTGACGGCCGGGAAGCGTTTCAGCGCTTCGGTGGCAGCCTTGACGAAGAACGACATGAAGCCCAGGCGCACGCCATTGTGGGACTTCTCGAACAGGTCCTTGTACTTCGAACGCAGCGCCATGACTTCGGTCATGTCCACTTCGTTGAAAGTGGTCAGCATCGCCATGTTCGACTGGGCTTCGACCAGGCGCTCGGCAACCTTGGCCCGCAGGCGGGTCATCGGAACGCGTTTTTCAACGCGATCACCGGCCGCGAACACCGGAGCGGCAGCGGCAGGCGCAGCAGGCTTGGCCGGGGCAGCGGCTGGAGCGGCTTTCTTGGCTGCAACAGCGGCAACCACGTCTTCCTTGGTCACACGACCACCCTTGCCGGTGCCGGCAATGGAAGCGATGTTGATGCCGTTTTCTTCAGCGATCTTGCGGGCAGCAGGCGCGGCGACCGGGTCGTCTTCGCCATCGGCCGCTGGAGCAGCAGCCTGGGCGGCAGCCGGCGCAGCGGCAGCAGCAGCGGCCGGAGCGGCGGCGGCAGCACCACCTTCAACGATCGAGCCCAGCACTTCGTCGGACAGGACGGTGTCGCCTTCGTTCTTGACGATCGCGCCCAGCACGCCGTCGGCGGTGGCCAGGACTTCCAGTACGACCTTGTCGGTCTCGATGTCGACGATCAGTTCGTCACGCTTGACGGCCTCGCCCGGTTTCTTGTGCCAGGTGGCAACGGTGCCATCGGCAACCGATTCTGGGAAAGTGGGGGCTTTGATCTCGATAGCCATTATCTTGGGTTCCTTAAATTCGGTTTCAGGTGCTCGAAGGCGTTAAACGGTAAACGCGTCTTGCAGCAGTTGTTCCTGCTGCTCGGCGTGCATCGATGCGTAACCACATGCAGGTGCGGCAGAAGCCTCGCGGCCCGCGTACTCGAGTACGAGAGACTTGTTGAGGTAGCTGATGCTGCGACGCAGGTGGTGTTGGCTGCAGTACCATGCGCCCTGGTTCATCGGCTCTTCCTGACACCAGACAGCCGCTTTGGCATTGGTGTAAGGCGCCAGGACTTCCTTCAGGTCGTCCTCAGGGAATGGGTACAGCTGCTCGATACGCACGATGGCGATGTCTTCGCGGCCTTCGGCACGGCGTTTTTCCAGCAGGTCGTAGTAGACCTTGCCGCTGCACAGAACGACGCGTTCGACCTTGCTCGGGTCCAGGGCATCGATTTCCGGGATAACGGTCTGGAACGAGCCATCGGCCAGTTCTTCGAGCGTCGAAACGGCCAGCTTGTGGCGCAGCAGCGACTTCGGCGTCAGGACCACCAGGGGCTTGCGCAGCGGACGAATCACCTGGCGGCGCAGCAAGTGGTAGATCTGTGCCGGGGTAGTCGGCATGCACACCTGGATGTTGTGCTCGGCACACAGTTGCAGGTAGCGCTCCAGGCGCGCCGAGGAGTGCTCGGGACCCTGCCCTTCGTAGCCGTGCGGCAGCAACATGGTCAGGCCGCAGAGACGACCCCACTTGTGCTCGCCACTGGTGATGAACTGGTCGATCACGACCTGCGCACCGTTGGCGAAGTCGCCGAACTGGGCTTCCCAGATCACCAGCGCGTTCGGCGTGGTGGTCGAGTAACCGTATTCGAACGCCAGTACGGCTTCTTCCGACAGGAACGAGTCGTACAGGTCGAACAGCGGCTGGCCTTTGTACAGGTTCTTGAGCGGAATGTAGGTGCTGGCATCTTTCTGGTTGTGCAGGACGGCATGACGGTGCGAGAACGTACCGCGGCCGATGTCCTGGCCGGTCATGCGGATCGGGTGACCTTCGAACGCCAGGGTCGCGTACGCCATGGTTTCGGCGTAGCCCCAGTTGATCGGCAGGCCGCCGGCTTGCATCTTCTGACGGTCTTCGTAGATCTTCGCGACCTGGCGCTGAACCACGAAGCCTTCCGGGATCTCCAGCAGCTTGGCGGACAGTTCCTGCAAGGTCTTGAGGTCGAAACGCGTGTCGTGACGTGCAGTCCAGGCGTGACCCAGGTATGGGCGCCAGTCCACGAACAGCTCTTTGTTCGGCTCCTTGACCAGGCTTTTCACCACGTGCAGACCGTTGTCCAGCGCGTTGCGGTATTCGTCGACCTTGGCCTGGACGCGCTCGGCATCCAGTACGCCGTCCTGGATCAGGCGATCGGCATACAGCTCGCGGGTGGTGCGCTGCTTGGTGATCTGCTGGTACATCAGAGGCTGGGTACCGCTTGGCTCGTCCGCCTCGTTGTGGCCACGACGACGGTAGCAAACCAGGTCGATCACCACGTCGCGCTTGAACTGCATGCGGTAGTCGATGGCCAGCTGGGTCACGAACAGCACGGCTTCCGGATCATCACCATTCACATGGAGGATCGGCGCCTGGATCATCTTCGCGACGTCGGTGGCGTATTCGGTGGAGCGCGAGTCCAGCGGGTTGCTGATGGTGAAGCCGACCTGGTTGTTGATCACGATGTGCACGGTGCCGCCGGTCTTGAAACCGCGGGTCTGCGACATCTGGAAGGTTTCCATGACCACGCCCTGGCCGGCGAATGCCGCATCACCGTGGATGGAAATCGGCAGGACCTTCTCACCGGTCGGGTCGTTGCGACGATCCTGGCGGGCGCGAACCGAACCCTCGACCACCGGGGAAACGATTTCCAGGTGGGATGGGTTGAACGCCATGGCCAGGTGGACTTCGCCGCCGGTGGTCATCACGTTGGACGAGAAGCCCTGGTGATACTTCACGTCACCGGAACCCAGTTCGACCTTCTTCTTGCCTTCGAATTCGTCGAACAGCTCACGCGGGTTCTTGCCGAAGGTGTTGACCAGCACGTTCAGACGACCACGGTGAGCCATGCCGATGACGACTTCCTTGGTGCCGTAGGAACCGGAACGCTGGATCAGCTCGTCGAGCATCGGGATCAGGCTTTCGCCGCCTTCCAGGCCGAAACGCTTGGTGCCCGGGTACTTGGTGCCCAGGTATTTCTCCAGGCCCTCACCGGCTGTCACGCGCTCCAGCACATGGGTCTTGATGTCGGCGGAGTACGTCGGACGCCCGCGCACGCTTTCCAGACGCTGCTGGAACCACTGGCGCTGCTCGGAATCGGTGATGTGCGTGAACTCGGCGCCGATGGTGCGGCAATATGTCTGCTGCAACGCTTCGTGAATTTCGCGTAGGCTCGCTTCCTCTTTGCCGATGAACAGGTCGCCGGCACGGAAGGTCGTATCGAGATCGGCATTGGTCAAGCCGTAATGAGTGATCGACAGGTCTGCAGGTGCAGGACGCTGCCACAGCCCCAGCGGGTCCAGCTGGGCTGCCTGGTGGCCTCGCATCCTGTAGGCCTGGATCAATCGCAGCACTTCGACTTGCTTCTTCTCGTGCTCGCTGCTCACGCTACCGGCAGATACCGGTTGAGCGCGGCGCTGGTTCTTCGCCAGCAGCACGAAATGATCGCGAATCGTAGAGTGCGAAACATCTGTGGCAGAGTTACCGTCGGCCGGCAACTTCTGAAAATAGGTGCGCCATTCTTCTGGCACAGCGTTAGGGTCGTGCAGGTAGAGCTCGTAGAGCTCTTCCACATAGGCAGCGTTACCACCGGAGAGGTGGGCACTGTTCCACATGCGCTGCATCACGCTTTCTTGCATGCTTGGTCACCCTCGATTAGGGGAACACCACCGGCGAAAACACCGAGCAAACTTGCAGAAGTCCGAGTGCAGCGACTAAAACAAGCCACTTAGGATCACGCTGATAGTCCGGGTACCAGCCCGGATGCCCCTGCTTGTCTCATTTCTTCAAAAATAAGAACCGCCGCTTTGTGAGCGGCTGTTCTGGTTATGCTACGACGCGGGTTGAAGCCCGCGCCCTAGCCTCTACGGGTACAGCGGTTCTACGGGTACAGCAGCTGAATCACACGCCGTTTTGCAGCAGCATGTTACGTACGTGACCGATGGCCTTAGTCGGGTTCAGGCCTTTCGGGCAGACGTTGACGCAGTTCATGATCCCGCGGCAGCGGAATACGCTGAACGGGTCATCCAGTGCGGCCAGACGCTCGGACGTCTTGGTGTCGCGGCTGTCTGCCAGGAAGCGGTACGCTTGCAGCAGGGCGGCCGGGCCCAGGAACTTGTCCGGGTTCCACCAGAAGGATGGGCACGAGGTCGAGCAGCAGGCGCACAGGATGCACTCGTACAGACCGTCGAGCTTTTCACGCTCTTCCGGGGACTGCAGACGCTCGATGGCCGGAGCCGGCGTGTCGTTCTGCAGGAATGGCTTCACCTTCTCGTATTGCTTGTAGAAGATGCTCATATCGACGACCAGGTCACGGATCACCGGCAAACCTGGCAGCGGACGCACGATCAGCTTGTTGCCCTTGACCACCGCCGACAGCGGCGTGATGCAGGCCAGGCCGTTCTTGCCGTTGATGTTCATGCCGTCGGAGCCGCACACGCCCTCGCGGCAGGAGCGACGATAGGAGAAACCTTCGTCCTGTTCCTTGATCAGGGCCAGCACGTCCAGCACCATCAGGTCCTTACCACCGGTATCGACCTGGAAATCCTGCATGAACGGCGCAGCGTCCTGATCAGGGTTGTAGCGATAAACACTGACTTGCAACATAGCGGTCACCCTTAATAAGTCCGGACTTTAGGTTCGAAAGTCGGAACAGTCTTCGGCGAGAAATTCACGGCACGCTTGGCGACACGTTTCTCACCCGGGAAGTACAAGGTGTGGCACAGCCAGTTTTCGTCGTCACGGTCTTCATAGTCTTCGCGGGCATGGGCACCACGGGACTCTTTACGGGTTTCTGCCGCGATGGCGGTGGCTTCGGCCACTTCCAGCAGGTTCTGCAGTTCCAGCGCTTCGATACGTGCAGTGTTGAACGCCTGTGACTTATCGTTGATCTTCACATTGGCAATTCGTTCACGCAGCTGCGCCAGCTGGGCGATACCCTTCTGCATGTACTCGCCGGTACGGAACACACCGAAGTAGTTCTGCATGCAGCTTTGCAGCTCGCGACGCAGGGTGGCGACGTCTTCGCCTTCGGTACGCTCGTTCAGACCGGCCAGGCGCTTGAGGGCCACGTCGATGTCGGTGTCGCTGGCGTCGCGGTATTCGATGCCGTCGGTCAGCGCCTTTTCCAGGTGCAGGCCGGCCGCGCGGCCGAAGACCACCAGGTCGAGCAGCGAGTTGCCGCCCAGGCGGTTGGCACCGTGAACCGATACGCACGCCACTTCACCCACTGCGAACAGGCCAGGGATGATTTCGTCCACGCCTTCGGCGTTCTGGGTGATGGCCTGGCCATGGATGTTGGTGGCAACGCCGCCCATCATGTAGTGGCAGGTTGGAACGACCGGAACTGGCGCGACGACCGGGTCGACGTGAGCGAAGGTCTTGGACAGCTCGCAGATGCCTGGCAGGCGGCTGTGCAGCACTTCCTCGCCCAGGTGGTCGAGCTTGAGCATCACGTGGTCGCCATTCGGGCCACAGCCGTTGCCGGCGATGATCTCTTTAACCATCGAACGAGCCACGACGTCACGACCGGCAAGGTCCTTGGCGTTCGGAGCGTAACGCTCCATGAAACGCTCGCCGTGCTTGTTGATCAGGTAACCGCCTTCACCGCGGCAACCTTCGGTAACCAGTACACCGGCGCCGGCGATGCCGGTCGGGTGGAACTGCCACATTTCGATGTCCTGCACCGGCACGCCGGCACGCAGGGCCATGCCGACGCCGTCACCGGTGTTGATCAGGGCGTTGGTGGTGGAGGCATAGATACGGCCGGCACCGCCGGTCGCCAGCACGGTGGCCTTGGAACGGATGTAGGTGGTTTCGCCGGTTTCGATGCAGATGGCGATCACACCGACAAAGGCGCCGTCCTGGTTCTTCACCAGGTCAACGGCGTAGTACTCGTTCAGGAACGTGGTACCAGCCTTCAGGTTGCCCTGGTACAGGGTGTGCAGCAGTGCGTGACCGGTACGGTCGGACGCCGCGCAGGTACGCGCAGCCTGGCCGCCCTTGCCGTAGTCCTTGGACTGGCCACCGAACGGACGCTGGTAGATACGGCCGGTTTCGGTGCGCGAGAACGGCAGGCCCATGTGGTCGAGTTCGAAGACCGCGGCCGGACCTTCCTGACACATGTATTCGATAGCATCCTGGTCGCCGATATAGTCGGAACCCTTGACGGTATCGTACATGTGCCAGCGCCAGTCATCGTTCGGGTCGGCCGAAGCGATGGCGCAGGTAATGCCACCCTGGGCGGAAACGGTGTGCGAACGGGTCGGGAAAACCTTGGTGATCACGGCAGTCTTGTGACCGCCCTGTGCCAGTTGCAGCGCTGCGCGCATGCCGGCACCGCCGCCACCAATGATGATGGCGTCGAAGGAAATAGTTGGAATGTTAGCCATGGATCAGATACCCCAGAGAATCTGCACACCCCAGACGAAGTAAGCGAACATCGCAACGCCGCATACTGCCTGGAAGAGGAAACGTACGGCAGTCGCCGACTTGCCGAACGCCATCTGCGTCAGGTAGTCGGTCGCGATGGTCCACATGCCGACCCAGGCATGAGCGCCCAGTGCGACAAGGGCCAGCAGACTGAAGATACGCATCCAGTTGCTTGCGAACAGTTCATGCCATTGGGCATAGCCAAGGCCAGGGTTGGCGACCACATATCCGATCAGGAAAATGAAATAAGCCGCGAGAACGACCGCAGACACACGCTGCGCCATCCAGTCATAGAGGCCCGAACGAGAGAGGTTCGTAACGTTGGTTACCATATCCAGACTCCTGCCAGAACGATTACCACCACGGAAACGGCGATAACGATTTTCGAGCCCAGCTTGCCGCCTTCCAGCGTCTCACCGATGCCCATGTCCATGATCAAGTGGCGCACACCGGCAACCAGGTGATACAGCAAGGCGGACAGGATGCCCCAAATCACTAGCTTGGCTAGCGGACTGGTCAGACACGCTTTCACCTGACCGAAGCCTTCTTCCGAGTCGAGCGACTTGTCCAATGCATAAAGCATGATGGCCAGGCTGACGAAGAGGATGACACCGGAGATACGGTGAAGAATGGACGTGTAAGCAGTGACTGGGAGTTTGATGGTCCTTAGGTCTAGGTTTACAGGTCGTTGGCTTTTCACGGCTTTTTTCACACTGAAGAGCCCCTAAGAATCAGGGCAAAGTTGTTGCGGCGCGCACTGGTCAGGTACTCACCACCCAGGGAGTGACGACCCCCAGCAAAGCTGGCCCAAAAGCCCCTGGCGGTCGGCTGCCGAGTATAGACAGTTAGGTTACTAATGACAACGCGTTCACCTTCCACTGATGGCGCATTGCACAACAACGGCAAAAGGCGTAAACGGCAGGTAATTTCGAGGAAAAAGTCCGGTTAAAGCCTTCTGGAGCAAGACTTTAGGCAAATTGACATTCGGATTTATCTCACTATAGTGGTGCGGGCCCTGCGTGGGGGGTCTGTCTGATGATTCCAAGCATTAATAGGAGGCCACATGGCTGACAAAAAAGCGCAGTTGATCATCGAGGGCGCAGCCCCCGTCGAGCTGCCCATTTTAACCGGCACCGTTGGTCCCGATGTAATCGACGTCCGCGGCCTGACCGCCACGGGCCGTTTCACCTTCGACCCGGGGTTCATGTCGACCGCTTCGTGCGAGTCGAAGATCACCTACATCGACGGCGACAACGGCATCCTGCTGCACCGCGGCTACCCGATCGAGCAACTGGCTGAAAAATCGGACTACCTGGAAACCTGCTACCTGCTGCTCAACGGCGAGCTGCCAACCGCAGAGCAAAAGGCCCAGTTCGTCAGCACCGTGAAGAACCACACCATGGTTCACGAGCAGTTGAAGTCCTTCTTCAACGGCTTCCGTCGCGACGCCCACCCGATGGCCGTCATGTGCGGCGTTGTCGGCGCCCTCTCGGCCTTCTACCACGACTCCCTGGACATCAATAACCCCCAGCACCGCGAAATCTCCGCGATCCGCCTGGTGGCGAAGATGCCGACCCTGGCAGCCATGGTCTACAAGTACTCCATGGGCCAGCCCATGATGTACCCACGCAACGACCTGAACTATGCAGAGAACTTCCTGCACATGATGTTCAACACACCGTGCGAGATCAAACCGATCAGCCCGGTGCTCGCCAAGGCCATGGACCGGATCTTCATCCTCCATGCCGACCACGAGCAGAACGCCTCTACCTCCACCGTGCGCCTGGCCGGCTCGTCGGGTGCCAACCCGTTCGCCTGTATCGCCGCCGGCATCGCGGCACTCTGGGGCCCAGCCCACGGCGGTGCCAACGAAGCGGTACTGACCATGCTCGATGAAATCGGCGATGTCTCGAACATCGACAAGTTCATCGCCAAGGCCAAGGACAAGAACGATCCGTTCAAGTTGATGGGCTTCGGTCACCGGGTCTACAAGAACCGCGACCCACGCGCCACCGTCATGAAGCAGACCTGCGACGAAGTCCTCAAGGAACTGGGCATCAAGAACGACCCGCAACTCGAACTGGCCATGCGCCTGGAAGAGATCGCCCTGACCGATCCGTACTTCATCGAGCGCTCGCTGTACCCGAACGTCGACTTCTACTCGGGGATCATCCTCAAGGCAATCGGCATTCCAACCAGCATGTTCACCGTGATCTTCGCCCTGGCGCGCACCGTGGGCTGGATCTCCCACTGGAAGGAAATGCTCTCCAGCCCGTACAAGATCGGCCGTCCACGCCAGCTGTACACCGGCTACGAGTCGCGTGACATCACCAAGCTGGAAGACCGCAAGTAAGACCTGCTCTATGCCAGGTCCGACGCTGCACTGAAACGGCCCCCGCTTCTTATATAAGAGCGGGGGCTGTTTTGTTTACGCCCTCCTCCTTTACCTCCCGGCATTTCAGTGCCAGACCCTGTGTCATCGCGAGCAAGCTCGCTCCACAGTGGATCCGTGTACCCGCCTGCTTTGTGGGAGCGAGCTTGCTCGCGATGACGGTAGACCTGCCCACCCCGAAACGGGGACAAAAAAATACCCCGGTCTCTCGACCGGGGTACTTCTTCACCCTTTACAACTTAGCGCATCAGTGGTTGACCGCCCCGCTCGCCCCCAGGCCAGTCTGCGAACGCACGAACTGCGGGAAGAACAGCGCCCGCTCGTTGGCGCCTTCGGCCGACTTGTCAGTGATGGAGAAGAACCAGATGCCGACGAACGCGATGATCATCGAGAACAGCGCCGGATATTCATACGGGTAGATCGGCTTCTCGTGCCCCATGATCTGTACCCAGATGGTCGGGCCGAGAACCATCAGGCCCACGGCACTGACCAGCCCCATCCAGCCGCCGATCATGGCGCCACGGGTGGTCAGCTTCTTCCAGTACATCGAGAGCAGCAGTACCGGGAAGTTGCAGCTCGCCGCGATGGAGAACGCCAGGCCCACCATGAACGCGATGTTCTGCTTCTCGAACAGGATACCCAAGGCAATCGCCAGAACCGCCAGGGCGATGGTGGTGATCTTCGAGACGCGAATCTCGTCCTTCTCGTTGGCCTTGCCCTTCTTGATGACACTGGCGTACAGGTCATGGGACACCGCCGAGGCGCCGGCCAGGGTCAGGCCCGCCACCACCGCCAGGATGGTCGCGAACGCCACCGCCGAGATGAAGCCCAGGAAGATGCTACCGCCCACAGCGTTGGACAGGTGCACCGCCGCCATGTTGTTGCCGCCCAGCAAGGCACCTGCCGCGTCCTTGAAGGCCGGGTTGGTGCTGACCAGCAGGATCGCGCCGAAGCCGATGATGAAGGTCAGGATATAGAAGTAGCCGATGAAACCAGTGGCATACAGCACGCTCTTGCGGGCTTCCTTGGCATCGCTCACGGTGAAGAAGCGCATCAGGATGTGCGGCAGGCCAGCGGTACCGAACATCAGCGCCAGACCCAGGGAGAAGGCCGAGACCGGATCCTTCACCAAGCCACCGGGACTCATGATCGCCTCGCCTTTAGGGTGAACCTTGACCGCTTCGGCAAACAGCATGTTGAAGTCGAAGTTGACGTGTTTCATGACCATCAGGGCCATGAACGAAGCACCCGACAGCAACAGCACCGCCTTGATGATCTGCACCCAGGTGGTGGCCAGCATGCCACCGAACAACACGTAGAGGCACATCAGGATACCGACCAGGATCACCGCAACGTGGTAGTCCAGGCCGAACAGCAGCTGGATCAGCTTACCCGCACCGACCATTTGCGCGATCAGGTAGAACGCTACCACCACCAGCGAGCCGCAGGCGGACAGACTGCGGATCTGGGTCTGCCCGAGGCGATAAGACGCCACGTCAGCAAAGGTGTATTTACCCAGGTTACGCAGGCGCTCGGCGATCAGGAACAGAATGATCGGCCAGCCCACCAGGAAGCCGATGGAGTAGATCAAGCCGTCATAACCGGACGCGAACACCAGCGCGGAAATACCCAGGAAAGACGCCGCCGACATGTAGTCGCCAGCGATTGCCAGGCCGTTCTGGAAGCCAGTGATCTTGCCGCCAGCCGCATAGTAGTCGGCCGCGGAGTTGTTTTTCTTGGAAGCCCAGTACGTGATGTACAGCGTTGCGCCGACGAAGGCGACGAACATCAAGATAGCCGCGATGTTGAGGGGTTGTTTCTGCACAGCACCCGCCACGGCGTCAGCCGCCCAGACGCCCGGTGCGAATGCTGCGATGCTCAAGAGAGCCAATAGACGCCGGATCATTGCTGAGCCTCCTTGAGAATCGCATTGTTCAGATCGTCGAACTCGCCGTTGGCACGTCGCACGTAGATGCCGGTCAGGACGAAGGCCGAGAGAATCAGGCCGACACCGATGGGAATCCCCCAGGTGATGGTGGACTCGGGCGTGATTTTGGCCCCGAGAATATGTGGCCCATAGGCAATCAGAAGAATGAAGCCGGAATACAGCCCTAGCATGATCGCCGAAAGAATCCAGGCGAACCTTTCCCTTTTTCTCACCAGCTCCTTGAAGCGCGGGCTGTTTTGAATCGAGAGGTAAATGCTGTCGTTCATTGTTTTTATCCTCGCAGCACAGATTTAATTGGAACGACTCTACTCTATGCGGCTCAAGGCCAGGTTCCAGACGACCTTAGTATTAGAACGACATGACGGTTTTGCCATTTTCCAGCCAAATTCCGGCAGTTACCCCCTGCGGGAGCGAGCCTGCTAGCGATGACGGCGCCACATTCAACATGGATGCAAGCAGACACATCGCTATCGCGAGCAAAGTCGCTCCCACAGGGGAGTGGCGCCAATCGAAAAACTGCAGGCACAAAAAAACCGCATGACCCAACGTCATGCGGTTTTGCGGGACAGCTGAACCAGGTGAATTATTTGCCGGTCCACTCTTTGACGCGGTCCGGGTGCTTGGCAACCCAATCCTTGGCAGCGGCGTCCGGCTTGGCACCTTCCTGGATCGCCAGCATGACTTCGCCGATTTCGTCCTTCGAAGCCCATTGGAATTTCTTCAGGAACGCCACCACTTCCGGTGCCTTGGCCTCCAGGCCCTTGCTGCCGATGCTGTTCACGGTTTCAGCCGCGCCATAGACGCCTTTCGGGTCTTCCAGGAAGCGCAGTTTCCATTTGGCGAACATCCAGTGCGGCACCCAACCGGTGACGGCGATGGATTCGTTCTTCTTCTCGGCACGGGTCAGCTCGGCGATCATGCCGGCGCCGGAACTGGCCTTGAGTTGATAGCCGGTCAGGTCGTAATCCTTGATGGCCTGTTCCGTCTTGAGCATCACGCCCGAACCGGCGTCGATGCCGACGATGCGTTTCTTGAAGCTGTCATCGGTCTTGAGGTCGGCCACAGTCTGGGCCTTGACGTACTCAGGCACGATCAGGCCGATTTTCGCGTCCTTGAAGTTGGGGCCGTAGTCGACGACCTGATCCTTGTTCTTGGTCCAGTAATCGCCATGGGTCACCGGCAACCAGGCCGAGAGCATTGCATCGAGCTTGCCGGTGGCTACACCTTGCCACATGATCCCGGTCGCGACCGCCTGCAGTTTCACGTCATAACCGAGCTTCTGCTGGATGACTTCGGCCGCCACGTGAGTGGTCGCGACGCTATCGGACCAGCCGTCAACGTAACCGATGCTCAGGGTTTTGGTTTCGGCGCTGGCCAGGGTGGAGCTGATCGCCAGTACCAGTGCGGCACCTGCGCCCAAGAGTCGTCGCATCTTCATCGTTTACTTCCCCGAAAGTGCTGCGCCCGACGGATGTCGAGCGACATCAACGTATTTTTTATGGTGCCCAGCGCCCCCATCACGCTCGCCTGCCTAACTGCCTCGAACGCCAGTGGAGTACTGACCTGTCGATCATCGGCCTGCGCCGATCCGGGACCTGCTCTGGCAGCGACCTCGAAACAGCGGGAAACGACATGAGAACGCCATCAGCGACAAGTCGAAGGCAACTAGCCACCAACCGGCCGCAACGTGTATCGTCCCGTAGCCATTGCGCCACGTTCATACCTGTTTAATGTCCGTCATGGCACTAGGCTTCACTTCGGTGGTCATAGCCTGCGACCTTCATTCGGCACCTTCCTCTAAGGGATACCGTCATGCTCCGTTCCTTGCGCTTCGCTGCCCTCGCCGGCGGCCTTCTTCTGAGTGCGTCCGCGCTGGCGGCGGATATCGACGCCGCCAGCTATGGCTACCCTTTGACCAACCCGTTCGAGGCGACCATCGCCACCACACCGCCCGACCTGCGCCCGGAGCTGCCTCTGGTCGAAGACATCAACCAGGCGGACCATAGCGTCACTCTGCGCCCGGAACGCGAGTTCATCCTGCCGGACAATTTCTGGCCGGTAAAAAGTCTCACCTACCGCATGGCCACCCAGGACAAGCCGGCGCCGCTGATCTTCCTGATCGCCGGGACCGGGGCTCGCTACGACAGCACCCTCAACGAATACCTCAAGCGCCTCTACTACAAGGCCGGGTACCACGTGGTGCAGCTGTCTTCGCCCACCAGCTTCGACTTCATGAGCGCCGCCTCGCGCTTCGCCACGCCGGGCATCACCAAGGAAGACGCCGAGGACATGTACCGGGTGATGCAAGCCGTGCGTGCGCAGAACCCCAACGTACCGGTGACCGAGTACTACCTCACCGGCTATAGCCTCGGCGCCCTGGACGCGGCGTTTGTCGCCCATCTGGATGAAACCCGGCGCAGCTTCAATTTCAAGAAAGTGTTGCTGCTCAATCCCCCGGTGAACCTCTACACCTCGATCACCAACCTGGACAAACTGGTCCAGACCGAGGTGAAAGGTATCAACAGCACCACCACCTTCTATGAACTGGTGCTGAACAAGCTGACCCGCTACTTCCAGCAAAAAGGCTACATCGACCTCAACGACGCCTTGCTCTATGACTTCCAGCAATCCAAGCAACACCTGAGCAACGAGCAGATGGCAATGCTGATCGGCACATCGTTCCGCTTTTCGGCGGCCGATATCGCGTTCACTTCGGACCTGATCAACCGCCGCGGCCTTATCACCCCACCCAAATACCCGATCTCAGAAAGCACCAGCCTGTCGCCGTTCCTCAAGCGTGCACTGCAATGCGATTTCGACTGCTACCTCACCGAACAGGTGATTCCAATGTGGCGCGCGCGCACCGATGGCGGCAGCCTGCTGCAGCTGATCGATCAGGTCAGCCTCTATGCACTGAAGGACTACCTGCACGATAGCCCCAAGATCGCCGTCATGCACAACGCCGACGACGTCATTCTCGGCCCTGGCGACCTGGGCTTCCTGCGCAAGACCTTTGGTGACCGCCTGACGGTTTATCCACTGGGCGGCCACTGCGGCAACCTTAACTATCGCGTCAACAGCGACGCCATGCTGGAGTTCTTCCGTGGCTAAATATCTCCTGCTTATCGCCGCTTTAATGAGCGCAGGCCTTGTTCATGCCGACAACAGCAAGGCCAACGACCCCGTGGTAGAGGACGCCGACGGCTTCAAGGAGCCCTTGACCAAGCTCAAGTTCAACCCAGGGCTGGACCAGCGGGAATTCGAGCGCTCGACCCTCAGCGCCTTGAACGTCTATGACCCGCTGGAATCCTGGAACCGTCGCGTCTATCACTTCAACTACCGCTTCGACCAATGGGTGTTCCTGCCGGTGGTGGACGGCTATCGCTACATCACCCCGAGTTTCGTGCGCACAGGGGTCAGCAATTTCTTCAACAACCTGGGGGATGTGCCGAACCTGATGAACAGCCTGCTGCAGTTCAAGGGCAAGCGTTCGATGGAAACCACGGCGCGGCTGCTGCTCAACACCACCGTCGGCATCGCCGGCCTGTGGGACCCGGCCACCGCCATGGGCCTGCCGCGCCAGAGCGAGGACTTCGGCCAGACACTGGGCTTCTATGGCGTGCCAGCCGGGGCGTACTTCGTACTGCCGATCTTCGGCCCTTCGAACCTGCGAGATACTTCGGGCTTGCTGGTGGACTACACCGCCGAATCGGCGATCAACTTCCTGAACGTCTCCGAGGTCAGCTCCAACCACCCGGAACTGCTGCTCCTGCGTGGCGTGGACCGGCGTTACCAGACCAGCTTCCGCTACGGCCAGCTGAACTCGCCGTTCGAATACGAGAAGGTGCGCTACGTGTACACCGAGTCACGCAAGTTGCAGATTGCCGAGTAATTTTCGCCGCCCCAAACCCTCTGTGGGAGCGAGCTTGCTCGCGATGAGGGCCTGACATTCAACCTTGATGTTGTCTGACAGACCGCTATCGCGAGCGAGCTCGCTCCCACAGTTATCATGGGTTGCCAGGTCTTAGCCTTTCAGCGCTTTCCAGACCTTGCCGACAACCATCACCCCCGCCAACACCGCCGCCCCTGCCACGATCCCCGCCACCGCATTGAGCAGCATCGGCACGATAAACCCGGCACCGCCAGCACTGGCCGCCACGCCTTCGATCCAGTGATGCACCACTGGCACGCCATGGGTCAGGATGCCACCGCCCACCAGGAACATCGCCACCGTGCCGATCACCGACAGGCTTTTCATCATGTAGGGGGCCGCACTCAGGATCGCACCGCCGATGCTTTTGGCGGCCTGGCCTGGTTTCTGCGTCAACCACAGGCCCAGGTCATCGAGCTTGACGATCCCGGCCACCAGGCCGTAGACACCCACCGTCATGACGATAGCGATGCCCGACAGCACGATCACCTGCTGGGTCAATGGTGCATCGGCCACGGTGCCCAGGGTGATGGCGATGATTTCCGCCGACAGGATGAAGTCGGTGCGCACCGCGCCCTTGATCTTGTCCTTTTCGAAGGCCACCAGGTCGACCGCCGGATCAGCCACCGCCTCCACCAGCTGCTCATGCTCGGCCTGGTCCTCGGCCGGGCTGTGAAGAAACTTGTGGGCGAGCTTTTCGAAGCCTTCGAAGCACAGGTAGGCGCCCCCCACCATCAACAACGGCGTCACCAGCCAGGGTACGAAAGCGCTGATGGCCAGGGCCGAAGGCACCAGGATCAGTTTGTTGATGAAGGACCCCTTCGCCACCGCCCAGACCACGGGCAACTCTCGCTCGGCACGGACGCCGGAGACCTGCTGGGCATTGAGTGCCAGGTCATCGCCGAGCACCCCGGCGGTTTTCTTGGCGGCCATCTTGGTCATCAATGCAACATCGTCGAGCACGGTGGCGATGTCATCGATCAGCACCAGCAAACTGCTTCCAGCCATGGAAAGGCTCCTTGATCATAAATGCTGCGCAGCATAGCGCATGCGTCAATCCGGGGCATTCTTGAGCGCCTCACGAGGCCGGTGCTACCATGCGCAACCGCCAGAACAGGCAAGGAACCCCTGGGTTTATGAGCACTATCCGCGAGCGCAACAAAGAATTGATCCTGCGTGCCGCCAGCGAGGAATTTGCCGACAAGGGCTTCGCGGCGACCAAGACCAGCGACATCGCGGCCAAGGCGGGCCTGCCCAAACCCAACGTCTACTACTACTTCAAATCCAAGGAAAACCTGTATCGGGAAGTCCTGGAAAGCATCATCGAACCCATCCTCCAGGCCTCGACGCCGTTCAACGCCGATGGCGTGCCGGGCGAGGTGCTCAGTCACTACATCCGCTCCAAGATCCGCATCTCCCGCGACCTGCCCTTTGCCTCGAAAGTCTTCGCCAGCGAAATCATGCACGGCGCCCCGCACCTGAGCCCCGACCTGGTGGAACAGCTCAACGCCCAGGCCCGGCACAACATCGAGTGCATCCAGACCTGGATCGACCGCGGCCAGATCGCCCCCATCGACCCCAACCACCTGATGTTCAGCATCTGGGCCGCTACCCAGACCTACGCCGATTTCGACTGGCAGATCTCCGCCGTGACCGGCAAGGCGAAGCTGGATGAAACCGACTACGAAGCCGCGGCGCAGACGATTATCCGGTTGGTGTTGAAGGGATGCGAGCCAGACCGATAGCCCGAGGCTTCATCGCGAGCAAGCCCCCTCCCACACTGGTTTGCGGTGTCTAGACATTATGTGTCCAGCATCAAACCCTGTGGGAGCGAGCTCGCTCGCGATGGCGCCGGCCCACTCACCACAAAATCAGGCAACCATCCCCGCATCCGCCCACAACCCCACCGCCTCCACAGCCTTGATCGCCACCTGCTCATCCACATCCGAAACATCGCCGCTGACCCCCATCGCCCCCAGCACCCTGCCATCCTGATCCCTGATCAACACCCCACCCGGGGCCGGTACGACGTTGCCTTGTCCCAACCCATTCAAAGCCGCAAAGAACGCCGGGCGTTGTTGGGCGTCCTGGGCGAGCAGGCGGGAGCCTTTGCCCAGGGCGATAGCGCCCCAAGCCTTGCCGATGGCGATCTGTGGGCGAAGCAGGCTGGCGCCGTCCTCGCGCTGCAGGGTGATGAGATGCCCGCCGCCGTCCAGGACCGCCACGGTCAAGGGGGCGGCGTTGATTTCCCGTCCCGCGGCAAGGGCCTGTCTTGCCAGGTCTACGGCTGTTTTCAAGGTTAAAGCGCTCATGGGTGCTGTCCTTCTTTTGTAATGGAGAAGCCTTCCGGATCAAATTTCCAGCAAAACCGGACCAACCAAATAGAACACAACAAACATATTTTTTGTATACAAAAATGCTCTGCACCGTCTCGTTATCGACGAAAGGCCGGCGCATTCCTGGGGACGAGACAATGAAACAGCCGCTTGAGAAAAGGCATTGACCTGGGCCACTTGCCGTGAATAAACTCCGCCACACAGCAACTTGTATACAATTACAAAACGCAAGAGGCACAAAACGATGAGCAAAATGAGAGCAATCGAAGCCGCTGTTCTGGTGATGCGCCGTGAAGGCGTGGACACCGCCTTCGGTATCCCGGGCGCTGCGATCAACCCGCTGTACTCGGCCCTGCAAAAGGTGGGCGGCATCGATCATGTCCTCGCTCGCCACGTTGAAGGCGCCTCGCACATGGCCGAGGGTTACACCCGCACCAAGGCCGGCAATATCGGCGTATGCATCGGTACCTCGGGTCCGGCCGGTACCGACATGGTGACCGGGCTCTACAGCGCCTCGGCCGATTCCATTCCCATCCTGTGCATTACCGGGCAAGCCCCCCGCGCTCGCCTGCACAAGGAAGACTTCCAGGCGGTGGATATCACCAGCATCGTCAAGCCCGTGACCAAGTGGGCGACCACCGTGCTCGAACCCGGACAAGTGCCGTATGCCTTCCAGAAGGCATTCTTCGAGATGCGCTCCGGCCGTCCGGGCCCGGTGCTGATCGATTTGCCCTTCGATGTGCAGATGGCCGAGATCGAATTCGACATCGATGCCTACCAGCCGCTGCCCCTGGCCAAACCCGCCGCCAACCGCGTGCAGATCGAGAAAGCCCTGGCCATGCTCAATCAGGCCGAGCGTCCCCTGCTGGTGGCCGGTGGCGGCATCATCAACGCCGATGCCAGCGACCTGCTGGTGGAGTTCGCCGAGCTGACCGGCATTCCGGTAATCCCTACGCTGATGGGCTGGGGAACCATCCCGGACGATCATCCCCAGATGGTCGGCATGGTCGGCTTGCAGACATCCCATCGTTACGGCAACGCGACCCTGCTCAAGTCGGACCTGGTGCTGGGTATCGGCAACCGCTGGGCCAACCGTCACACCGGCTCGGTGGACGTCTACACAGAAGGCCGAACGTTCATTCATGTGGATATCGAGCCGACCCAGATCGGCCGGGTCTTCACACCCGACCTGGGTATCGTCTCCGATGCCGCTTCGGCGCTGACGGCGTTCATCGAAGTGGCCCGCGAATGGCAGGCCGCAGGCAAGCTGAAGGACCGCAGCGCCTGGTTGCAGGACTGCCGCCAGCGCAAGGCCAGCCTGCAGCGCAAGACTCACTTCGACAACGTGCCGGTCAAGCCGCAACGGGTGTACGAGGAAATGAACCAGGTGTTCGACAAGGACACCTGCTACGTGAGCACCATCGGCCTTTCCCAGATCGCCGGTGCGCAGTTCCTGCATGTCTACAAGCCGCGCCACTGGATCAACTGCGGCCAGGCAGGCCCACTTGGCTGGACCATTCCGGCGGCACTGGGGGTGGTCAAGGCCGATCCGAGCCGCAAGGTCGTGGCGCTGTCGGGGGACTACGACTTCCAGTTCATGATCGAAGAACTGGCGGTGGGGGCGCAGTTCAAGCTGCCCTACATCCATGTCGTGGTGAACAACTCCTACCTCGGACTGATCCGCCAGGCCCAGCGCGGGTTCGATATGGACTACTGCGTGCAGCTGTCCTTCGACAACCTCAACGCGCCGGAGCTCAACGGCTATGGCGTGGACCACATCGCCGTGGCCGAGGGCCTGGGGTGCAAGGCGCTGCGGGTATTCGAGCCATCCGGCATCCAGCCGGCGCTGCGCAAGGCCCAGGACATGATCGAGGAATTCAGGGTACCGGTGATCGTCGAGATCATCCTGGAGCGGGTGACCAATATTTCCATGGGTACCGAGATCAACGCGGTCAACGAGTTCGAAGACCTGGCGCTGGTGGGCAACGATGCACCAACCGCCATTTCGCTGCTGGACTGACCGACCGGCGTCCCAGTGGGAGCGAGCTTGCTCGCGATGACGGCGCAACATTCAACCTGGATGCAAGCAGACACACCGCTATCGCGAGCAAGCTCGCTCCCACAGGGGGCCTGATAAATATTCACAGGAGACCACCATGCCGCGTTTCGCAGCCAACCTGTCCATGCTGTTTACCGAGCAGGATTTCCTCGCCCGTTTCGAGGCGGCCGCCAAGGCCGGCTTCAGCGGTGTCGAGTACCTGTTCCCCTACGACTACAGCTCCGCCGAACTCAAGGCCCTGCTGGACGCCAACGGCCTGACCCAGGTGCTGTTCAACCTGCCGGCCGGCGACTGGGCCAAAGGCGAACGTGGTATCGCCTGCCTGCCGGACCGGGTCGAGGAGTTTCGCGCCGGCGTCGACCTGGCAATCGCCTACGCCCAGGTCCTGGGCAATACCCAGGTCAACTGCCTGGCCGGGATTCGCCCGCACAAATGCGACGAAGCCCTGGCGGAGAAAACCTTCGTCGCCAACCTCAGGTACGCCGCCGAAAAACTGCAGGCCAAAGGCATCAAGCTGGTGATGGAAGCCATCAACACCCGCGACATTCCAGGCTTCTACTTGAACAACACCGCCCAGGCCCTGTCGATCCGCGAGCAGGTGGGCAGCGCCAACCTGTTCCTGCAATACGACATCTATCACATGCAAATCATGGAAGGTGACCTGGCCCGGACCCTGTCGGCGCACCTGGGCGAGATCAACCATGTGCAGCTGGCGGACAACCCGGGACGCAACGAGCCGGGCACCGGCGAAATCAACTACCGCTTCCTGTTCGAACACCTGGACCGCATCGGCTACCAGGGTTGGGTCGGCTGTGAATACAAGCCGTTGACCAGCACCGAAGCAGGTCTGGGGTGGCTGAAGAGCCATAACGCGATCTGACGCAATTCCCCCTGTGGGAGCGAGCTTGCTCGCGATGGCGTCAGTCCGGTCACTCATTTTCTGGCTGACACACCGTCATCGCGAGCAAGCTCGCTCCCACAGAAAGCACTCCCTCGTTTGCTTGAAGCAGCGATAACCACAAGAGGATTTTCCCATGGCTAAAATCGGATTCATCGGCACCGGCATCATGGGCCACCCCATGGCACTGAACCTGCAAAAGGCCGGGCACAGCCTGTTCCTGTCCGTGCATCACGACCCGGCACCCGCCGACCTCCTGGATGGCGGCGCGGTGGCCCTGGCCAATCCGAAGGAAGTCGCCCAGGAAGCCGAGTTCATCATCGTCATGGTCCCGGACACTCCGCAGGTCGAGGATGTGCTGTTACGCACCGACGGCGTGGCGGCTGGCGTGGGTGCGGGCAAGGTGGTCATCGACATGAGTTCGATCTCCCCCACCGCCACCAAGGCGTTCGCGGCGAAGATCAACGAAAAGGGCGCGCAGTACCTCGATGCGCCGGTTTCCGGCGGCGAAGTCGGCGCCAAGGCCGCGACCTTGAGCATCATGGTCGGCGGTGACAGTGCGGCCTTCGAGCGCGCCCTGCCGCTGTTCCAGGCCATGGGCAAGAACATCACCCTGGTGGGCGGCAACGGCGACGGCCAGACCGCGAAAGTGGCGAACCAGATCATCGTGGCGCTGAACATCCAGGCCGTGGCCGAAGCCTTGCTGTTCGCCTCGAAGAACGGCGCCGACCCGGCCAAGGTCCGCGAAGCCCTGATGGGCGGTTTCGCCTCGTCGAAGATCCTCGAAGTGCATGGCGAGCGCATGATCAAGGGCACCTTCGACCCAGGCTTCCGCATCAGCCTGCACCAGAAGGACCTGAACCTGGCCCTGCAAGGCGCCAGGGAACTGAACATCAACCTGCCCAATACCGCCAACGCCCAGCAAGTGTTCAGCACCTGCGCGGCCATCGGCGGCAGCAACTGGGACCACTCGGCGCTGATCAAGGGCCTGGAGCATATGGCCAATTTCTCGATTCGCGACAAATAAACCCTGCCCCTTGTGGGAGCAAGCTCGCGCCCACAAGGCTCGCTTCAACACCAATAATAAAAAACCGGGAGCCCGCCATGTCGGTCGATCCGCAACAATTGCTCCGCGAGCTGTTTGCCACAGCCATCGAAGCGGCCCATCCGCAGCATGTCCTCGAACAGTACCTGCCCAGCGACCGCAGCGGCCGGGTGATCGTCATCGGTGCCGGCAAGGCGGCCGCGGCAATGGCCCAGGTGGTCGAGGCTTGCTGGCAGGGCGAAGTCACCGGCCTGGTGGTGACCCGCTACGGCCACGGCGCGCCGTGCCAGAAAATCGAGGTGGTGGAAGCCGCTCATCCCGTGCCCGACGCGGCCGGCCTGGCGGTGGCCGGGCGGGTGCTGGAGCTGGTCAGCCACCTGAACGAAGACGACCGGGTCATCTTCCTGCTGTCCGGCGGCGGCTCGGCGTTGCTGGCGCTGCCAGCCGCCGGGATCACCCTGGCGGACAAACAGGCGATCAACAAAGCCCTGCTCAAGTCCGGCGCCACCATCGGCGAGATGAACTGCGTGCGCAAGCACCTGTCGGCCATCAAGGGTGGACGCCTGGGCAAGGCCTGCTGGCCGGCGACGGTCTACACCTATGCCATCTCCGATGTACCGGGCGACCTGGCCACGGTCATCGCGTCCGGTCCCACCGTGGCCGACCCCAGTACATCGGCCGAAGCCCTGGCGATCCTCAAGCGCTACGACATCGAGGTCCCGGCCTCGGTGCGCAACTGGCTGCTGAGCCCGGAATCGGAAACCGTCAAGCCCGGCGACCCGAGCCTGTCCCGCAGTCACTTCCAGTTGATCGCCCGGCCCCAGCAATCCCTGGAGGCGGCCGCGGTGAAAGCCCGCCAGGCCGGCTTCAGCCCGTTGATCCTGGGCGACCTGGAAGGCGAGTCCCGGGAAGTGGCCAAGGTCCATGCCGGCATTGCCCGGCAAGTCGCCCGGTATGGCCAGCCTCTGGCGGCACCCTGCGTGATCCTGTCCGGCGGCGAAACCACCGTGACCGTGCGTGGCCAGGGCCGTGGCGGGCGCAATGCCGAATTCCTGCTGAGCCTGACCGACAGCCTCAAGGGCCACCCTGGCATCTACGCACTGGCCGGCGATACGGACGGCATCGACGGTTCCGAAGACAACGCCGGCGCCATCATGACCCCGGACAGTTACCGCCGCGCCGCCGAGCTGGGCCTCAATGCCAGCGATGAACTGGATAACAACAACGGCCATGGCTATTTCGCCGCGCTGGACGCATTGATCGTCACCGAGCCGACCCGCACCAACGTCAACGACTTTCGCGCCCTCCTGATTCTCGAGACCCCCACTCATGACGCCTGATAAAAAGGTCAAGATCCTCGCGACCCTCGGCCCCGCCACCCGTGGCCTCGACGATGTACGTGAACTGGTGGAGGCCGGCGTGAATATCTTTCGCCTCAACTTCAGCCACGGCGAGCATGCCGACCACGCCCAGCGTTACCAGTGGATTCGTGAGGTCGAACAACAGCTCAACTACCCATTGGGCATCCTGATGGACTTGCAAGGCCCGAAACTGCGGGTCGGCCGCTTCGCCGAAGCAAAAGTGTCGCTGCAGCGAGGCCAGGCCCTGCGGCTGGACCTGGACCCGACACCGGGCGATCGCCGTCGGGTCAACCTGCCCCACCCGCAAATCATCGCGGCCCTGCAACCCGGCATGGACCTGTTGCTGGATGACGGCAAGCTGCGCCTGCGGGTGACGGCCCGGCATGATGACGCCATCGACACCGAAGTGCTCAATGGCGGCGAGCTGTCGGACCGCAAAGGCGTGAACGTGCCCCAGGCCTTGCTCGACCTGAGCCCGCTGACGGCCAAGGACCGCCGCGACTTGAGCTTCGGCCTGGCACTGGGTGTGGACTGGGTGGCCCTGTCCTTCGTGCAACGCCCCGAAGATATCCGCGAAGCTCGCGCTCTGATCGGCGACAAGGCCTTCCTGATGGCGAAGATCGAAAAGCCATCGGCGGTGACCCGGCTGCGGGAAATCGCCGAACTGAGCGACGCGATCATGGTCGCTCGTGGAGACCTGGGCGTGGAGGTGCCTGCCGAGAGTGTGCCGCAGATCCAGAAGACCATCATCGGCACCTGTCGCGCCCTCGGCAAACCGGTGGTGGTGGCGACCCAGATGCTGGAGTCGATGCGTTTCTCCCCGGCGCCTACCCGGGCTGAGGTGACCGATGTGGCCAACGCCGTGGCCGAAGGCGCCGACGCGGTGATGCTGTCGGCGGAGACCGCCTCCGGCGATTACCCCCTGGAAGCCGTGCAGATGATGAGCAAGATCATTCGCCAGGTGGAAAACGGTCCGGATTACCAGGCCCAGCTGGATGTCAGCCGGCCGAAAGCCGAGGCCACGGTGTCGGACGCCATCAGTTGCGCGATCCGCCGGATCAGCAATGTCCTGCCGGTGGCGGTGCTGGTGAACTACAGCGAGTCGGGCAGCTCCAGCCTGCGAGCGGCGCGGGAGCGGCCGACAGTACCGATCCTCAATCTCACGCCGAACCTGCAGGCCGCCCGCCGCCTGACGGTGGCCTGGGGCGTGCACTCGGTGGTCAACGATCGACTGCGGCAGGTGGACGAGGTGTGCTCCACCGCCCTGGAAATCGCCCAGGCGCAAGGCATGGCCCAACGCGGCGATACGCTGCTGATCACCGCGGGCGTTCCGTTCGGGAAACCGGGGTCGACCAATTCCCTGCGCATCGAGACGTTGATTTAGGGGCCTGTACGGCTGATTCGAATTTGAGCGCACGAATCAGCCACACAGGCCACGAACGTCGGTACTGGCCTGATCGCGAGCAAGCTCGCTTCCACAGGGAGCTGCGGTGCCCTTGTGGGGGCGAGCTTGCTCGCGATGAAGTCGACTCGTCCCTCTGACATATACCTATCATGCCCAACACCCACTGCCCCGACTGGGCCACCGCCCTGCTCAACGGCTTCAGCCAGGTTTTTCTCCAGCGCCATCCGCTGTGCGGTCTGCTGTGCCTGTCGGCGATTCTGCTCACTGCGCCCACCCTGTTCGGCGGCGCGTTGCTCGGCGGGGTGGCCGGGTTGCTGACGGCCCAGCGACGTGGTTACACCAAGGCCGACCGCCAAGCCGGACTGTTCAGCTACAACGGCATTCTGCTGGGCTTGCTGCTGAGCCTCACGTTGCCCTGGTCCGTCCTGTTGCCACCGTTGATCATCGCCGCGGGTGGCCTCAGCGCGATGCTCACCCAGCAATGGCTCAAGCGCACCCGAGACCCTCGCTGCCTGCCCGCCTACACCGCGCCCTTTGTCGCGTTGGCCTGGCTGCTGATGGGGTTCACCCTGCCGCCGCCTCTGGCCACCTCGATTGAAATAACCTTACCCAACCTGCTGGCCGCTCAGTTGAGCGGACTGGGCCAGGCCATGTTTCTCGGCCATCCGGTGGCCGGAGCGCTGATTGCCACCGGTCTGCTGCTGGCCAACCTGCGCGCTGGCGCTTGGGCATTGTTCGCTTCCGCCGTCGGCCTGGCCTTCACGTTGCTACAGCATGAAAACGCAACCGCCCTTTCCGGGCTGGGCGGCTACAACCCGGTGCTGGTGGCCCTGGCCCTCAGCCAACAGCATCACCGGCCATGGCTGCCACTGACTGGCATCGTGCTGGCGTTGATCCTCGCACCAGGGTTCGCCGCCCTCGGCCTGGTGCCGCTGACGGCCCCGTTCATCCTCGCCTGCTGGCTGGTCCACGCCACGGTTCGGACATGGCGCCAGGCCAGTCTCGACGCCACGCCTTGCGCTCTGCAACGCAATCGACCTAGGCTTCGCTGATTCCGACTCAGGCGAAGGTTATGGACCACAGCAACGATTGGCGTCAGCGCCTCTACATCATGATTTTCCAGACCGACACCGTGGCCGGCCGACGCTTCGACAGCGCATTGCTATTGATCATCCTCGCCAGCCTCGTGACGGTGATGCTCGACAGCATCGACAGCGTGCACAAGGACTACGCGGCCCTGCTGGCCTACATCGAATGGGGCTTCACCTTCATCTTCCTGGTGGAATATGGCCTGCGCCTGTACTGCTCGCCCCAGCCCCTGCGCTACGCCTTCAGCTTCTACGGCCTGGTGGACCTGCTGGCGATCGTGCCGGGTATCCTGGCGTTGTACTACAGCGATGCCCAGTACCTGCTGATCGTCCGGATCATCCGCATGCTGCGCATTTTCCGCGTGCTCAAGCTCAGCCCCTACCTCAAGCAGGCCAATTACCTGATGTCGGCACTGCGGGGCAGCAAGCAGAAAATCATCGTGTTCCTGGTCAGCGTCTCGACCCTGGTGACCGTATTCGGCACGCTGATGTATGTCATCGAAGGTCCCGAGCACGGCTTCACCAGCATCCCCAAGGGCATCTACTGGGCTATCGTGACATTGACCACCGTGGGCTTCGGCGACATCGTGCCCAAGACACCGCTGGGCCAGGTGGTCTCATCCCTGGTGATGATCACCGGTTACTCGATCATCGCGGTGCCGACCGGTATCTTCACGGCTGAACTGGCCTCGGCCATGCGCGGTGACCAGCTCAAGCACGACTGCCCGGTGTGCAGCAAAAACAACCACGAGCACGGGGCGGCGTTCTGCTCCCGCTGCGGTAATGCACTGTTCAAGAAACTGGAATAAGCAAAGCACTTTTTGATGCTTGAAGGGCCCTAGGCTTACAGCTAGTGTCCGGAACCCCTTTCAATAAAAAGGAATTCGCAGTGAAGAAACTCTTTGGCGCCTCACTCCTTGCCGCCGGCCTGACCTTCGGCAGCCTGGCCCACGCCGCCCCGACCCTGCTCAACGTTTCCTACGACGTGATGCGCGACTTCTACAAGGACTACAACGCTGCTTTCCAGAAGCACTGGCAGGCCGAACACAACGAAAGCATCACGGTGCAAATGTCCTTCGGCGGTTCCAGCAAGCAGGCGCGTTCGGTGATCGACGGGCTACCGGCGGATGTCATCACCATGAACATGGCCACCGACATCAATGCCCTGGCGGACAACGGCAAGCTGGTCCCCGAGAACTGGGTCACCCGTCTGCCGAACAACAGCGCCCCGTTCACTTCGGCCACGGTGTTCATCGTGCGCAAGGGCAACCCCAAGGCCCTGAAAGACTGGCCCGACCTGCTCAAGGACGGCGTGCAGGTGATCGTGCCCAACCCCAAGACCTCCGGCAACGGCCGTTACACCTACCTGTCGGCCTGGGGCTACGTGCTCAAGAATGGCGGCGATGAAAGCAAGGCCAAGGACTTCGTCGGCAAGCTGTTCAAGCAGGCCCCGGTCCTGGACACCGGCGGCCGCGCGGCGACCACGACCTTCATGACCAACCAGATCGGCGATGTCCTGGTGACCTTTGAAAACGAAGCCGAAATGATCGCCCGCGAGTTCGGCCGCGACCAGTTCGAAGTGGTCTACCCGAGCGTGTCCGCCGAAGCCGAGCCGCCCGTGAGCGTGGTGGACAAGGTCGTCGAGAAGAAAGGCTCCCGCCAGGCCGCCGAGGCATACCTCAAGTACCTGTGGTCGCCGGAAGGCCAGGAAATCGCCGCCGCCAACTACCTGCGTCCACGAGACCCGGCTGTCCTGGCCAAATACACCGATCGTTTCCCGAAAGTGGATTTCCTGTCGGTGGAAAAAACCTTCGGTGACTGGCGCACGGTGCAGAAGACTCACTTCAATGACGGTGGGGTCTTCGACCAGATCTACAGCGGCCAGTAACAAAACCAATGGGTAATGCGCAGTCCTGTGGCGAGGGGATCTATTCCCGCTGGACTGCGTAGCGGCCCCAATCCAGCCGACGCGGGTTGTCTGAATACCGTTGTGTCCTGTTTTAGGGCTGCTGCGCAGCCCAGCGGGGATGAATCCCCTCCCACAGAGGCAACGCCCTCGCCCTATAAAGGATTCGCCGCACCATCAACGGCAAGCATGTCTGATATCAGCCGCAAAGCCTGTTCCTGAGCGGCGCAACTCATTAGCCTCACGCCATCCTTTCAAGCTACTGACGAGATTGCCATGAGTGCCCCCCCATCCACCGCACCCGCCGGTACAAGCATGACCCGCGGCATGGTGCTGCTGTTCGCCTTCTGCTGCGGCGCCATCGTCGCCAACATCTACTACGCCCAGCCCATCATCGAACTGATCGCACCAGACATCGGCCTGACCAGCACAATGGCCAGCCTGATCGTCTCGCTGACCCAGATCGGCTACGCCCTGGGCCTGTTTTTCCTGGTGCCGCTGGGCGACCTGCTGGAAAACCGCCGGTTGATGATCCTCACCAGCCTGGTGGCGATCGCCAGCCTGCTGGGCGCGGCGTTCACCGATCAGCCCAATGTGTTCCTGCTGGTTTCATTGCTGGTGGGCTTCAGTTCAGTGTCGGTGCAAGTCCTGATTCCCCTGGCCGCGCACCTGACGCCGGAAGCCTCCCGGGGACGGGTGGTCGGCGGGATCATGGGGGGCCTGTTGCTGGGGATCCTGCTGGCGCGGCCGGTGTCCAGCGTCGTCGCCGACCACTTCGGCTGGCGTGCCATGTTCATGGGCGCGGCCGGATTGATGGCAGCCATCAGTATCATCCTGGCTTTCACCGTGCCCAAGCGCCAGCCTGACCACAGTGCCTCCTACGGCCAGTTGCTGGCCTCCCTCGGCACCCTGCTGCGCCAGCAACCGCTGCTGCGGCAACGGGCCTTTTACCAGGCCTGCCTGTTCGCCACCTTCAGCCTGTTCTGGACGGCGGTCCCCCTGGAACTGGCACGCAACCATGGCCTGAGCCAGAGCGAAATTGCCTTGTTCGCCCTGGTCGGGGCCATCGGCGCCATCGCCGCGCCCATCGCCGGGCGCCTGGCGGACGCCGGTCATACCCGCATCGCTTCGCTGCTGGCCATGCTCTTTGCGAGCCTGAGCTTCCTGCCGGCATTCGTGCATCCGCTCTACAGCGTCATCGGCCTGGCCGTCACGGGGGTGCTGCTGGATTTCTGTGTACAGATGAATATGGTCCTGGGCCAGCGCACCATCTACGCCCTCGACGCCAAGAGTCGCGGTCGCCTCAATGCGCTGTACATGACCAGCATCTTCATCGGCGGCGCATTCGGCTCGTCGATTGCCAGCGCGATCTATGAACACGGCGGCTGGTCGTGGGTGGTCATCGTCGGCAGCGTATTCCCGTTGCTGGCCTTGCTGCGCTTCCTGGGCGCTTCGCAGGAGCGCTCAGTGGCGACGGCCTGACACGAACGACAACCCGGCGGTCAGGGACCGCCGGGTATCGCAGGCAGCCGTCAGACCCGCACGTTGCCTCGCGGCCCGGCAATCGCCCAGATGATCAGCCCCAGCACCGGCAGCAGCAGGATGAGCAGCACCCACAGCACTTTCGCCCCGGTTCCCGCGCCGCTCTTGAGCACATTGATGATCGCCCAGATATCGAGCGCCAGGATGATCAGGCCTATCAGGCCGTTGAAGGTAGAACCCATGGTGTCGCTCCAGAATGGTGACATGCACTCTTAGGATAGCGGCGCCTCGGCAAGGGTTCCGTTTATCGCTTCAGATATGCACGGCGATCCTGAGGGCCTCAAGGGCTGGCGCGGCGGCGATGCCGACCTCGGCACACAGTTCCAGCACCCGCGGCACGTCATTGCCGTATACCAACACCATCTGCAATTCATCGTCGAGCAACTGGCTGAAGTTCATCAGCACGTAGCCGCCGTTTTCCTTGTTCAGGCTGCTCATCTGGACCTGGATACGGTTCAGCGCGGTGAGTGCCTCGGTCTTCGCCAACTGCTTGGGCTTGAGGTTGAACGCCACGCCCGGGCCGAACGAGGCGAGGATCTGCTCGAACAACTGCACATAGGTATCGGCCTGGAACAGCACGGTATCCGGCAGGCTGCCGACCACGACCCACTCACCCAGCGGGATCGGGAAAGTGTCGTCGTAATTGATGTCCGGGTTGGCCGCCAGAAATGTCGCTGGATCGGCATAGGCCTGGGCCGCTTCATCTGCGATTCGCTCAATCTCGGCATCGCCCAGGCAACCGGAGCTGATTTTGCTGATGAGTTCGACGAGTGCGGGTTTCATGGCAAATCCTGTGGCGAGGGAATTTCAAGGGCGCGCAGAATAGCGCATCCGCGAACCGATTAGGATGGGGCTGACAGGTGACCAGGCAGCCCTGCGAACGCAAGCGCCTCGCCACCAGCAGCAGGTTCGAGCCTTGTACCCAAGGCTCTCAGCCGAGCAACTTCTCCAACTGCGCCGTGGTGTCGGCCGCGCCCATGGTCCTGGCCGCGTCCAGCGCCGAACTGCCATTGGCGTCCCGGGCTTTCGGGTCGGCGCCTTGGCTGATCAGGTAATCGACGATCTGCACCCGGTTGAACATGGCCGCCATCATTAACGCCGTGCGGCCGTCGAAGGAGGCGCCTTCCACCTGTGCGCCCCCTTCCACCAACGCCGTGACCACGGCCAGGTCGCCCTTGAATGCCGCGCCGGCAATCGGACTCTGGCCATTGTCGTTGCGTATTTCCGGGTCGGCCTTGTGCTCCAGCAGGACTTTCACCGTGTCCACATGGCCGTGATAGGCAGCGAGCATCAGCAGGGTATCGCCCTTGTGGTTGCGCAAGTTGGGTGGCAGGCCTTTATTGAGCAGGGCCGCCATCATGGCGGCATCGCCCTGGCGTGCAACGTTGAATACCTGCTCGGCAAATTCCGCGGCTTCTTGCGGGGTCATCTGGCGGCTTGTATCGGACATGGGCAACTCCACTTGGCTCTTCACGAAGCGGCTAGTTTCCGGGGCGCCCCATGCCCTGTCACTCGCTTTTTTTCTGTACCGGCCATAGCCGTAGTCAATAACGGTATTGCCCGCCCTGAATCCGTGCGGCCAATGGCCGGTCGATGCGCACATAGGTTTCGGTGCCGGGCAGCCAGGCAAAGACCGGTTCGTCGCCGGTGACACAGGGATCGAAGGCCTCGGCCCTGAGGCGGTTCTTCTGGTACTTGAAGGTGCCGGTGGTGTCCATTTTCACCTTGATGCGCAAGAACAACGGCACCGCATAGCTCGGCAACTTGCCCTGGAGGAACAGGAGCAACTCGCTGAAATCCAGGGTCGCCAGGGACTCGGACGGGGTGATCGCCGCCATGCCTGCCCGGCCGTTGGTGCCATTGATCTCCACACCGTAAGCCACCGCCTCGGCCACTTGCGGATGCTGCAACAACACATTCTCGACCTCGGTGGTGGAGACGTTTTCACCTTTCCAACGATAGGTGTCACCCAGGCGATCGACGAATTGCCCATGACCGAAGCCGATGTTGCGCAGCAGATCGCCGGTGTTGAAGTAGCGGTCGCCCGGCACGAAGACGTCCCGGTAGATGGTCTTTTCGGTCTTGGCCGGATCGGTGTAGCCGTCCAGGGGAGCTTTGTCGTCAATGCGCGCCAACAGCAGGCCCGGCTGGCCCTTGGGAACCTTCTGCATGCGCCCCTGCAGGTTGCGCAGCGGTGCCCCGCTGTCATGGTCGTAGCGCACCAGCTCCCAGCCCATCAGGGAGAAACCGACGGTATTGTCGAAATTCAACACGTTGGTAAAGCCGATGTTGCCGTCGCTGGCGGCGTACAGCTCGCAGATATGTTCCACGCCAAAGCGCGTCTTGAAAGCCGACCAGGCCCCCGGTCGCAGGCCGTTGCCGATCATCTTGCGCACCCGGTGCCGGCGGTCTTCGGTACTGGCTGGCTGGTCGATCAGGTATCGGCACAACTCACCGACATACCCCAGGGTAGTGGCCCTATAGCGACGCACATCGCTCCAGAAATGGCTGGCGCTGAACTTGCGCCGGATCGCGAATCCCGAGGCTCCGCAGATTGCCGCGCCCCAGCAGACGCACAGGCCCGTGGCGTGGTACAGCGGCAAGGTGCAATAGAGAATGTCATCGGGCTTCATGTCCAGGGCGATCAGCCCGAAGCTGGTGGAAGTGCGCATCCAGCGGCCATGGCGGAACACGCCGGCCTTGGGCAGCCCGGTGGTGCCCGAGGTGTAGAGGTAAAAGCAGGGGTCGTTGGAAAAGACCTGCCGGCTGCTGGCCGGGTTATCGTGCGGGTAGTCTGCGGTACTGCCCATCAGGTCGACGAACCCCTCGGGCATGGCGGCGCTCTGTTCATCCGCGACCCACCAGGTGCGGGTGTCCGATAATCCGGTTCGGCCGCGTACTTCATTGAACGCCGGGACCCGCTCGTCGCCCACCACCACGGCCACCGGCGCGACCAACGCCAGGCTGTGGACAAGTGCATCCCCCGTCTGCGAGGTGTTGACCATGGCGCTGACCGCGCCGACCTTCGCCACGGCCAATACCGTGACCAGCAACTGCGGACGGTTCTCCAGGAAGATGGCGATGCAGTCACCCTTACCGATCCCTTGCGCCAAAAGGTAGTGGGCGATGCGATTGGCTTGCTCGTTGACCTGTGCATAACTCAAGCAGAGGTCGCCGCACAGCAGCGCCGGCCCCTGGGGGTTGCGCTGGACGGCCTGTTCGAAACACCAGCCCAGGCCGCAGGGCTGGGTCGGGTCCTGGACGTTGGCCAGCTTGAGGCCTTTGACGATCCGGGGAACGGCCCTGGCCAGGGTGGGCAGCTTGCGCAGCATCATGCCCCAGGTAATGGCATCGCTGGGTGTTGGACTCATGGATTTCCCGTTCGACCTTCGAGTGTCTTGTTATCGGGCGGAAGGTGGTATGGGCTCGAAAGTACGCCAGGGATCGCGGGGCTGTACATGCGGTTTTTGCAATGTTTTGTATCCCACCACCCTGGGAGCGAAACGGGAGCATCGCGAAGCGATTTGGTTCCGTAAAACATCGACCCACCACGCAAAATGCAGGATGCACGATGGCCATTCATGCAAAATGCACGACCGCAAAAACCCATTGAAAATTTAACCTATTGTTTTTAAAGGCATTTATTTAACTTCAAAGGCTGGCACAGACACTGCAACAGCTCCTCCACGGTTTGCCTCACCATGGAGCAGTCACATGAACATGATTCAAGAAAAGTTTGCATCCCTGTTTTCCAACTATGAAGTCACCACTCAGGCACGCCCGGACGGCGGCATCCTGCTGACCTTGCGCAACAGCGAAGGCAAACTGTTCAAACGCACGATTTCCTACGCCCAGTTGCACGCCGGGGATCAACTGTCCTGGGCCATCAGCGCCATCCGTCGTGACCTGGCTGAGCAGGCCAGCGAATTGCCGCAGATTACCCTGCTGCAGAGCCAACATCGCTTCGCGCTGCCGACCTATCACAGCGCCTGAGCCTGTCGAAAAAAAGCGGGCTTGCTGACAAAAGCGCGGTGCCAGTCAGTTGAATACTGGCCGACACCGCGCTTTTGCCAACAAGCCCGCTTCGTTTTTCCTGGCACGCTCAAGGCGCCGCGTCAGTCCTCGAGCCGTGGGAAACGGCTGGCAATGTCATTGCCGGTGAACCGGGCGGCGCGCTTTTCCTGATCTTTGAACAGGCGAAGAGTCACGTAATACGGTTGCTCCCCCATGTCGAACCAGTGAGACGTGCCGGCGGGCACCGAGATCAGGTCGTTCTTTTCACACAGCACGGCGTAGATGTAATCGTCCATGTGCAGGCTGAACAGGCCACGACCGGCCAAGAAAAAACGGACTTCGTCCTGTTCGTAGTGGTGCTCTTCGAGGAGCCGGGCGCGGACTTCGTCTTTTTGCGGATGGTCGTTATCCAAGCTGATGACCTCGACCTCACACAATCCCTCCTCACCCATCCACTGCTCGATCCGGGGCCGGTAGGCCGCGATGATCTCGTCGTGGGTCGCGTCAGGCTGGATCTTCGTGGCGGCTTGCCAACGCTCGAAGCGAACGCCCTTTTCGGCCAGGGTCGCGGCGATATCTTCGAAGTGGGTCAGCACCTTGTTCGGGATGTCGGGGCTTGAGAGGTGATAAACGGACAGGCTGCTCATGACTGTGGCTCCAGCAAATTAACGGTTCGAAGGCTCATGGCCTGTCCTCTTTCATGCGAATGGCAATGAGGACTGCTGCCGCAAAGGCCGCGAGGCTGGCGATATTGAATGTCCAACTGGCGCCCAGGGCATTCCAGCTGTAGCCGGAATACAACGCACCCAGCGCCCCACCCGTGCCAGCCAGCGCTGCGTACAGCGCCTGACCCTGGCCTTGCTGGCGTGGGCCGAAGCTACGTTGCACGAAATGGATGGCGGCGGCATGGAAGCTGCCAAAGGTGGCGGCATGCAGCACCTGGGCAAACAGCAGCACCCAGAGGAACTCGGCCAGCGATCCCAGCAGCACCCAGCGCAATGCCGCCAACAGGAAACTCGCCAGCAGCACACGACGCACGGAAAAGCGCGCGAGGATCCGGCTCATCAACAGGAACATCAAGACTTCGGCTACCACGCCCACGGCCCAGAGCACGCCGATCAGGCCGCGACTGTAGCCCAGGTGTTCCAGGTGCAGGGTCAGGAAGGTGTAATACGGCCCATGGCTCACCTGCATCAGGCCGACGCAGGCATAGAACGCCAAGACGCCCGGGTTGCGCAGTTGGCGCAGGAAACCATCCCCCGCCACCCGGGGCCCCTGCACCGGCTGGGCGTTGGGCACCCAGAAACTGGCGAACACGATGCCGCCCATGATCAGCACCAGCGCCACCGGATAGATGTCCAGGCTCAGCCATTCGAGCAGCCGCCCCAGGGCCACCACCGCGATGATGAAGCCGATGGAGCCCCACAGGCGAACCTGGCTGTAGCGCGAGGCCTGGCCCCCCAGATGAGCCAGGGTAATGACCTCGAACTGGGGCAACACCGCATGCCAGAAGAAGGCATGCAGCGCCATCACCATCGCCAGCCAGGCATAGCTCTTGTCGATGAAGATCAGGGAAAAGGTCAGCAGCGTGCAGATCGCGCCGAAACGCACGATTGCCAGGCGCTGGCCGGTGTAGTCCCCCAGCCAGCCCCAGATATTCGGCGCCACGCAGCGCATCAGCATGGGAATCGCCACCAGCTCGCCGATGCGCGCCGCATTGAAACCCAGATGATCGAAATACAGCGCCAGGAACGGCGCCGTCGAACCGAGCAGCGCGAAATAGAACAGATAGAAACTGGAGAGCCGCCAGTACGGCAGTGCCGCCACGGTCGTCAGGCCACGGCGGTCGGCAGGCCAGCCATCAAAGCTGACCCAGCGCCGGCGTGGCGACCCGCACGCCGGCGTTCTGGCCGCGATGACGCAGCAGGTGGTCCATCAGCACGATCGCCATCATCGCCTCGGCGATTGGCGTAGCCCGAATGCCGACACAGGGGTCGTGACGGCCCTTGGTGATCACGTCCACCGGATTGCCGTGGATGTCGATGGAGCGCCCCGGGGTGGTGATACTGGACGTGGGCTTCAGCGCCAGGTGCGCCACGATCGGCTGGCCCGAGGAAATGCCGCCGAGGATGCCACCCGCATTGTTGCTCAGGAAACCCTGCGGCGTCAGCTCGTCACGGTGCTCGGTGCCACGTTGGGCGATGCAGGCGAAACCGGCGCCGATCTCCACCCCTTTCACCGCGTTGATGCTCATCAACGCATGGGCCAGTTCCGCGTCGAGACGGTCGAAGATCGGCTCGCCGAGGCCGGGCATCACGCCTTCGGCCACCACGGTGATCTTCGCACCGACCGAGTCCTGGTCCCGACGCAGCTGGTCCATGTAGGCCTCGAGCTCCGGCACCTTGTCCGGGTCAGGGCTGAAGAAGGCGTTCTGCTCCACCGAGTCCCAGGTCTTGAACGGAATCTCGATGGGCCCCAGCTGGCTCATGTAGCCGCGGATCACGATGCCCTGGCTGGCCAGGTATTTCTTGGCAATCGCCCCGGCCGCCACGCGCATGGCGGTTTCCCGGGCCGAACTGCGACCGCCGCCACGGTAGTCGCGCTCACCGTACTTGTGGTGGTAGGTGTAGTCGGCGTGGGCCGGCCGGAACAGGTCCTTGATGGCCGAGTAGTCCTTGGATTTCTGGTCGGTGTTGCGGATCAGCAGGCCGATGGCGCAGCCGGTGGTGCGACCTTCGAACACCCCGGAGAGGATTTCGACTTCATCGGCTTCCTGGCGTTGGGTCGTATGGCGGCTGGTGCCCGGCTTGCGGCGGTCCAGGTCACGCTGCAGGTCTTCCAGGGAAATCTCCAGGCCCGGCGGGCAGCCGTCGACAATGGCGACCAACGCCGGGCCATGGCTTTCGCCCGCGGTGGTGACAGTGAACAGCTTGCCGTAGGTATTGCCGGACATGCAGGGTGCTCCGTGAAATCGCTGAGAGACTCAACCTTGGATTCGTGATGGACGCCAGTATACGCAGGCTCCCTGCGTAGTTCATCCTCGAACCTTATCGAGGCCCGTCAGTCCAACCGGCACCTTCGCAACTAATGGCGTGATGATGTTAAACCTGCTTGCCCTGAGCCTCACCCTGTTCACTTGCCTGTTTTGCGGCTTGGCCCAGGCCACGGTCCTGCAACGCCCCATCAGCCTCGACACGGGCAACGGTGAGCTGTTCGGCACCTTGTTGTTGCCCAAGGCCGATACGCCCGTGCCGGTTGTCCTGATCATCTCCGGCTCCGGCCCCACGGATCGCGACGGCAACAACCCCGAAGGCGGGCGCAACGACAGCCTCAAGCGCCTGGCCTGGGTGCTGGCCAGGCACAATATCGCCAGTGTGCGCTACGACAAGCGCGGGGTGGCCGCCAGCCTGGCCGCCACTGCGGATGAACGCAACCTGAGCGTCGAAGCCTACGTGGCCGATGCCGTGGCCTGGAGTCGCAAGCTCGCCGCCGATCCGCGCTTGGGGCCGCTGGTCCTGCTTGGGCACAGCGAGGGTGCCTTGATCGCCAGTCTCGCCGCTCCCCAGGCCAGCGCGGTGGCGGTGGTTTCAGTGGGCGGCAGTGCCCGGCCGATCGACCAGGTGCTTCGCCAACAACTGGGCAGCCGCCTGCCGCCTCCCCTGATGCTACGCAGCAACGAGCTGCTCGACAGCCTCAAGGGCGGTCGAGTCGACCTGAATGTGCCGCCACAACTGCAGTTCATCTTCCGCCCCAGCGTCCAGCCGTACCTGATCTCGCTGTTCCGCCAGGATCCGGCCCAGGCTTTCGCCGCACTGAAGATGCCGGCGCTGATCGTCCAGGGCACTCACGACATTCAGGTCGGTGTCGATGACGCCAGGCAGTTGAAGGCCGCCAAGCCCGACGCCGAGCTGGCGCTGGTCAATGGCATGAATCATGTGCTGCGCATCGTGCCCAACGATGAGAGACGCCAACTGCAATCCTACAAGGACCCCAACCTGCCCCTGGCAGCGGAACTGGGCATCCGGATCGTGGGTTTTATCGACTCGATCACTTCCCGTTAAGCGATTAACGCTCCAGTCCTGGCAAAAACGGCCGATAAACCGGTGTCGGACAGCGCATTGGCTGCCGAGGAGCCGGCCTGGACAGGATTTTGCCGCTATGACTGAAACTGAAACTTCACCCGACACCACCGCCGAGACCGCTGCCCCGCCAAGCGCGGAGCTGCCCTGGGCGGACGTGCAGGCCGAACACCACAAGATGCTCCGGCTGGCACCGCTCAAGACCGATCGCGCCACGGGTGCGCGGCCATTGCGGTTCGTCGAATTCAGCTATGCCGAGCGGCACAGCAAGGAGCGCAGCCTGCTGCGCATGAGCATCCAGTTGCCGGGCCAGCGGGTGCGCAAGGAACAGAACCACCTGGACGTCTGGGCCGACCACGTGGAAAAACGCCTGCATTTTTCCCCGGAGAGCCTGCAGGTCGAGCCGATGAATCGTGGCATTGGCCGCTTCCTCGCGGCCCAGGGTATTGCCTGGGCCAAGAAGCGCTGGTCGAGCTATCGGGTGGAAGGCACCGACCTGAACAACAAGGACGCGCTGAACGAAGACACCCGCCTGCGCCGCGATCACTTCCTCAAGGCCCAGGGTTTAGAGGTGGTCTACGCCGACGCCCAGCACCTCAAGGGCAGCGTCAAGGCCGTCCAGGTCGGCGACCTGGTGGGAGACTGGAACACCGAGAAGCTGCAGTTCGTGACCATCCTGGAAGCCGCGCAGATGCTGCAGCAAGCCGAGCAGAACCTGGCGGAACAGGAAGTCAAGATCAAGCAGCAGGAAGAGAGGGTCAGCAAGTTCAAGCGCGAAGACACCGGCCTGCGCTTCACCATCACCTGCCTGGTGGCTTTCGCCATGTTCCAGGCGGGGTTGCTGATCTGGATTGCGACGCGGCACTGATTGAGGGCCGCTTGAAACATAACCCCGTGGCGAGGGGATTTATCCCCTCACCACAAGGACAGTTCCGTCAGCTCACTCGGGTCAAACCCGCGAAGCAAACAACGCCTGATGCTGGCGGCACTGTTCGGCGCTGAGCATGAACACGCCATGGCCGCCCCGCTCGAACTCCAGCCAGGCGAAATCCACTTCCGGGTAGAGTGCCTCGACGTGCACCTGGCTGTTGCCCACCTCGACGATCAACAGCCCTTTTTCGGTCAGATGATCGGCCGCCTCGGCCAGCATCCGGCGGACCAGGTTCAGGCCATCATCGCCGCAGGCCAGGCCCAGCTCCGGCTCATGCTGGTATTCCTGGGGCATGTCGGCGAAGTCTTGCGCATCGACATAGGGCGGGTTCGACACGATCAGGTCGAAGCGCTGCCCCGGCAGGCCATCGAAACCATCGCCCTGGACCGTGAAGACCCGCTCGTCGACGACATGGCGCTCGATGTTCTGGTTGGCCACTTCCAACGCCTCGAACGACAGGTCGGCCAGCACCACTTCGGCCTCGGGAAATTCCTGGGCACAGGCGATGCCGATGCAGCCGGAACCGGTGCAAAGGTCGAGAATCCGTGTCGGTTCCTGGCCCAGCCAGGGCTCGAAGCGTTTTTCGATCAGCTCGCCGATGGGGGAGCGCGGAATGAGCACGCGCTCGTCGACAATGAAAGACATCCCGCAGAACCAGGCTTCGCCCAGCAGGTAGGCCGCCGGGATGCGCTCGGCGATACGCCGATGCAGCAGGCGTTGTACATGGACCAGCTCTTCGTCTTCGAGGCGGCAGTCCAGGTAGCTGTCGGAGATTTCCCAAGGCAGATGCAATGCCCCCAACACCAGTTGCCGGGCTTCGTCCCAGGCGTTGTCGGTGCCATGGCCGAAAAACAGATCCTCCCCGTGGAAACGGCTGACGGCCCAACGGATATGGTCGCGCAGGGTACGAAGGCGGGAAGTGATCACGGCGGCAAACTCCAGAAAAAACGACGGGCGAGTCTAACAGCCAAACACGTCCCAGCCCAAACCCGCCTCGGGGACCACTGAAATTCCCGAAGAGATTGTAGGATCCTTCCGTTTTTCGAGTGCCCCCATTGAACAATACAGGCATCTTGACAAGGCTGTAGGCCAGCAACGGCGGCCCTTGCGATGGAAGCGATTCACAGAACCGCTCAGCCAGAGGAGAATGTCGCAAAAGCCCCACTCGAAGGAGCCCCAGAATGTCCGTTCCAAAAACGATGTTTCAACTCAGTGGCCGTGGTTACGCGGCGGCCAACCTGAGTCAAGCGACCCTGATCATCATCGATGCCCAGAAGGAATACCTCGCCGGCCCCCTGGCCCTGAGCGGCATGGATGCAGCGGTCGCGAACATCAAGCAATTGCTCGGTGCGGCCCGTGCCGCCGGTCGACCGATCGTGCATGTGCGCCACCTGGGCACCCACGGCGGGCTGTTCGACCCCCAGGGCGAACGCGGCGAGTTCATTCCGGGCCTGGAACCTGAGGGTGACGAGATCGTCATCGGCAAGCTGCTGCCCAGCGCATTCCACGGCACGGACCTGAAGAAACGCCTGGAAGAGCTCGGCCCCCTCGACCTGATCGTCTGCGGATTCATGAGCCACTCCAGCGTCAGCACCACGGTACGCGCCGCCAAGAACCTGGGCTTTCGCTGCACGCTGGTGGAAGACGCCTGCGCCACCCGCGACCTGCCGCACAAGGGCACCGTCCTCAGCGCCGAACACGTGCACCAGACCGAAATGGCGATCATGGCGGACAACTTCGCCACCCTGGCCCTGACCCAGGACCTTATCTGACCCTGCCTCGATGAGCGGCCCTGTTCCGCCGCTCATCCGCAAAAGCCACTCACTCGCCAGGCCTCAGGAACAACCCGAACATCTTCCGGTCGAAGGGCCGATACCCATTGAGGAAGGTCGGAATGAAGTTATCCGATGGTTTTGACGCACGTCGCCTGCGGCCCAAGGGCCCGAGCAACTGGCGATTTCGTTTCGGCGCGGCGATCGCTGCGCTGCTGGCAACACTCGGTGTGCTGCTGGCCATGGCCGGTGCCGCCAGCCTGCTGGGACGCCCGCCCGCACTGGGCGAGCTGAACGCCACCCCCCTGGGCTCGGCGATCATCCTGGCGGTCGGCCTGCTGGTGCTGCTGCTGGGCATCTGGCTCTGGCGCCGCTGCCGCCGTCGCGCCCGCCAATCCCTGGAGCTGGCCATGGCTCCCCACCTGATGAAAAAACACGACTGAACCACCGCCCGACGTTTTTCTCGCGCCCGATCCCGCCGGACTTGGGTAAACTGGCCGGCCTTCGCGGAGGCTGACATGCAAGACGACGACTTTTCCCTGTTCAAGAGTGCGATCCAGGGCGTAAAACCGATCAAGCACGATCGCGCCGAAACCGGCAAACCCAAGACCGATCGCGCCCAGATCGCCAAGCTGCGCCAGGCCGCCACCGTACGCGCCGACGCCACCACCGTGGACGGTTTGTCCGATCAGTTCGTGATCGACGTCGGGCCGGAAGACGAATTGATGTGGGCCCGCGATGGCGTCCAGGAAAGCCAGATGCGCAAGCTGAAGGCCGGCCAGATCCCCTTCGAAGGCAGCCTCGACCTGCACGGCATGAGCGTCGAAAAAGCTCGGGAAACCCTCTGGGCCTTCCTGGCCGAGGCCACCCGGTTCGAAATCCGCTGCGTACGCGTCACCCACGGCAAGGCCGTGCGCCTGGACGGCAAGCGGCCAATGATCAAGAGCCACGTCAACACCTGGCTGCGCCAGCACCCGCAAGTACTGGGCTTCACGTCCTGCCAGGCGAAACACGGCGGCGCCGGGGCGGTGTACGTGATGCTCAAGCGCACCATGATGGAAGGCCGCGACGAGTAGCCCTCGATTGCCGAGCTTGCAGCGCCGTGTCCGCCACCGTACCCTTGCCCTTTGCGTAAAATCCCACAGGTAGTTTCATGTCTCTGGAACAGAATTACACCGCGATTCTCGGCCAACTGGGCGAGGACGTCTCCCGCGAGGGCCTGCTCGACACGCCCAAGCGCGCTGCCAAGGCCATGCAGTACCTCTGCCGCGGTTATGGACAGACCCTCGAAGAGGTCACCAATGGAGCCTTGTTCAGCTCCGACAACAGCGAAATGGTGCTGGTCAAGGACATCGAGCTGTACTCGCTGTGCGAGCATCACTTGCTGCCATTCATCGGCAAGGCCCACGTCGCCTACATCCCCAGCGGCAAGGTGCTGGGGCTGTCGAAGGTGGCGCGCATCGTCGACATGTATGCGCGTCGCCTGCAGATCCAGGAAAACCTCAGCCGCCAGATCGCCGACGCGGTCCAGCAGGTGACCGGTGCCCTGGGCGTGGCCGTGGTGATCGAGGCCAAGCACATGTGCATGATGATGCGTGGTGTGGAAAAGCAGAATTCTTCCATGATCACCTCAGTGATGCTGGGCGAGTTCCGGGAAAACGCCGCGACCCGCAGCGAATTCCTCAGCCTCATCAAGTAATCCGTCTCACGAAAAAAACCGGCAGTGATCGCCGGTTTTTTTTCGTCCGCGAAAAATCAGGTAAGCTGCGCCCCCTCTTCTTCCCTGCCGTGAGGCTTGTCACGTGATCGTCAAAGCGCTTCGGGTTGGCCTGGGCCAGCTCATCATCTTCATCGATTTCATCACCCGTCCCGCCAAGAAGCGGCGTTCGGCCGAGGCCCAGGCGCAAGTGGACCAGGCGGCACGCAGCCTGACGCTGTACCAGTTCCATGCTTGCCCGTTCTGCGTGAAGACCCGCCGTACCCTGCACCGCCTCAACGTACCGGTGGCCCTGCGCGATGCGAAGAACAACGCCCAGGATCGCCAGACGCTGCTGGAGCAAGGCGGCAGGATCAAGGTGCCGTGCCTGCGTATTGAAGAAAATGGCGAGACCACCTGGATGTATGAGTCCAAGGTGATCATCGATTACCTGGACAAGCGCTTCTCGGTGGTCTGAGTTTTCGCTAGCCTGGGGACGGGCAACCCGCTCCCACAGAGTCCCATGCAACCTATGTGGGGTTTGCCTGCGAAGTGGCCAGCAAGATCAGCGCAAATGCTCCCACCTCAGGCCGCCTTTGCCGCCAGAGCCTGCCGCAGCACCCCCGCCAGCCGCTTGAGCCCTTCATCCAGGCGGGTCGGGTCGATGTGGCTGAAGTTCAAGCGCAAGTGTCCCGGGTGCTTGTCCGGCTCGGGAAAGAACGGCTCCCCCGGCATGAACGCGACGTCGGCCGCCAGCGCGGCGGCGAGCAAGGTGCGGGTGTCGAGGGGCTGCCTCAGGGTCAGCCAGAAAAACAGCCCGCCCTGGGGCACGTTCCAATCCGCGATGTCGCCAAAGTGTTTTTGCAGGCCCGCTTCGAAACGGTCGCGACGATCCCGGTAGAAATCCCTCAACACGCCAAGATGCCGCTGGTACTTCTCGCTGCCGATCCACTGCAAGGCCTGCCATTGTCCGATGCGATTGGTGTGCAGGTCCGCCGACTGCTTGAGCCGCAGCAGATGCGGGAACAGGTCCGGGCTGGCGATCAGGTAGCCCACCCGCAGCCCGGGAAGCAGGGTCTTCGACACCGTGCCGGTGTAGATCCAGCTGGCCTTTTTCAGGCGACTGACAATCGGCGTGGCGCTAGCACCGTCGAACGTCAGTTCGCGGTAGGGTTCGTCTTCGATCAAGGTCACGCCGAATTCATCCAGGAGCGCCGCCACCGCATCGCGCTTGGCCTCGCTGTAGCGCACCGCCGAAGGGTTCTGGAAAGTGGGAATCAGGTAGATGAATGCCGGTCGATGCCGCTCCAGCCGTGCCCGCAACTGCTGCAGGTCCGGACCATCGGCCTGCAACGGTACGGTGATGCAATCGGCGCCGAACAACTGGAAGATCTGCAACGCCGCCAGGTAGGTCGGCGCCTCCAGCATGACTTCGGTACCGACATCGATGTGCAGTTTCGCCGCCAGGTCGAGGGTCTGCTGGGAACCGCTGACCACCAGCACCTGGCTCGCTTCACAGGCCAGGCCCAACGACCGCGCCTGGGCCGCCAGGGCCTCACGCAGGGCCGGCTCCCCTTCGCTCATGCCATATTGACCCATGGCCGACGGCATGGCCTCCCACTCCACCTTCGGCAACATGGCTTCGGCCGGCAGGCCACCGGCGAACGACATCACTTCAGGGCGCTGGGCCGCGGCGAGGATTTCTCGGATCAACGAACTTTTGAGGCGCGAGACACGTTCGGAAAAAGCCATGGGATCACCCTGTAGCGAGGTGTTAGGGAAATAAGTCAAACTGCTTGACCGAAATTACCCCGACCTTTCTGGATACGTCAATATGCTTGACCTTAAAAACCCGACTTCCCAGCAAATGGCCATGGAAGCGTTCTTCTTCGGCTACCAGGCGTTCACCGCCAAGGCTGACGAGATGCTCGAACGACGTGGCTTGAGCCGGGTGCATCAGCGGATCGTCTTTTTCATCGCCCGCTACCCGACACTGAGCGTGAAAGAACTGCTGGGATTGCTTGGGGTGAGCAAACAGGCCCTGAACATGCCATTGCGGCAGTTGATGGAGATGCACCTGGTGAACAGCGTCGCCTCGCAGACCGACAAGCGTAAGCGGCTGCTGGAGCTGACCGCCGAAGGTGAGCGGTTCGAACAGGCGTTGCGGCGTGAACAGGTGAAACTGCTGGAGCGGGTGTTTGCCGAGGCTGGGGAGGCGGCGGTGGACGGGTGGTTGGCGGTGAATATGGCGTTGGGCAAGTCTGGCGACTGAGGCAAATTCCCATCGCCTGCGTCAATGCCTTCGCACGAAGACCGCTACCAAGAGGCTTGGCGGCGCATGCAAGCCTCTCGTCATATCCATCTCTCGTTGCGGGGCGGGCTTGCTGTTTTTCCAGCGATATATCCCTATCGTCCGATTTTTCGTCGACAACATAGAAAACATTATTTGCTTTATTTGTATACAAAAGCATAATTCGCCTCGTGCGAGTTCCTGACCAACAGGTCAACAAACGTCGCCAGCCTTACCTGCCTCAACGCTGCGCAACCACCCTCCAGGGCCTGCGGAGCTGGAAATAAAAATAAAACTCTTGAGGAGTACTCGCTGTGGAAAGCCGCAAACCCGACGCCCGGACGCTAGACCTTTCGCCGCCCCTACGCAGTGGCTGGCTGGATCGCCTCTTCAAACTCAGCTTGCATGGCACCACGGTCAAGACCGAGTTGATTGCCGGCCTGACCACCTTCATCACCATGGCCTATATCATCTTCGTCAATCCCAACATCATGGCCGATGCCGGGATCGACCATGGCGCGGCCTTCGTCGCCACCTGCATCGCCGCCGCCCTGGGATGCCTGCTGATGGGCCTCTACGCCAACTGGCCGGTGGGCCTGGCCCCGGGCATGGGCTTGAACGCGTTCTTCACCTACACCGTGGTCGGCACCATGGGCTACAACTGGGAAACCGCCTTGGGCGCGGTGTTCATTTCCGGTGTGCTGTTCATGGTGCTGACGTTGTCACGCATCCGGGAATGGCTGCTCAACAGCATTCCAGTGAGCCTGCGGTTCGCCATGGGTGCGGGGGTGGGGTTGTTCCTGGGACTGATCGGCCTGAAGACCGCCGGGATCGTGGTGGACAGCCCCGCCACCCTGATCAAGCTCGGCTCGTTGCGTGAACCCGGTCCGTTGTTGGCCGCGGTGTGCTTCCTGATGATCGCCGTGCTCAGCTACCACCGCGTGTTCGGCGCGATCCTGATCAGCATCATCGCCGTGACCCTGGCCGGCTGGGGCCTGGGGCTGGTGCAGTACAACGGGGTCATGTCGACACCGCCGAGCCTGGCGCCGACCTGGATGGCAATGGACGTGGCCGGCGTGTTCAACGTCAGTATGATCAGCGTGGTGCTGGCCTTCCTGTTTGTGCACATGTTCGACACTGCCGGCACCTTGATGGGCGTCGCCCAACGCGCCGGCCTGGTGAAGGCCGATGGCCGGATCGAGAACCTGTCCCGCGCCCTGAAGGCCGATAGCGCTTCCAGTGTATTTGGCGCCATGGTCGGCGTGCCGCCGGTGACCAGCTACGTGGAAAGCGCCGCCGGCGTGGCGGCCGGTGGCCGGACGGGGCTTACCGCGGTGACCGTCGGCGTGCTATTTATTGCCGCGATGTTCTTCGCGCCGCTGGCCGGGATGATTCCTGCCTACGCCACCGCCGGAGCGTTGATCTATGTCGCCATGCTGATGATGGGCGGTATGGCCCATATCGAATGGGACGAACCGACCGACAGCATCCCGGCCATCGTGACCGCCATCATGATGCCCCTGACCTTTTCGGTCGCCGACGGCATCGCGTTGGGTTTCATCACCTATGTGGTGCTCAAGGCCTGCACCGGTAAACACAAGGACATTTCAGTCAGCCTGTGGGCGCTCTGCGCGATTTTCATCGCCAAGTTCATTTTCCTGTAGGCGATACATCGATCCACCCGCCTCACCCCTTCGGGTGGGGCTTTTGTATATCAGGAGCAAAGCAATGAATCTGGAAACCTGGCTGTTGTTCAGCGGTGCCGCCCTGGTGGTGATCCTCATTCCGGGCCCGCTGTCGCTGTTGATGATCGGCAACAGCCTGAACTATGGCCTGCGTCGCTCGTACCCCGCCTTCCTGGGCGGGGTGAGTGCCTCTATCTGTCTGTTGAGCGCATCGGCGCTGGGACTCGGTGCGTTGTTGCTGGCTTCGGAACAACTGTTCAGTGCCTTGAAAATCGTCGGCGCACTGTACCTGTTCTACCTGGCCTGGCAGAGCTGGCAGCAATCGCGCCAGCCGTCCCAAGGGGCCGAGGTTCCCCAGGCTGCTGCCGTTCCGCGTTTCCGCGCGCTGTTCGGCCGAGCGTTCGTACTGGGCGCCAGCAACCCCAAGGACATCCTGTTCTTCGCCGCATTCCTGCCACAATTCCTCAGCGCCGAACAACCGTTCCTGCCGCAACTGCTGGTGATGATCGTCACCTGGACCCTCCTGGACCTGCTCTGCAAGCTGGCCTACGGCCTCGGCGCCCACGGTGCGGCGAGGTACTTGCGAACGGGCAAGGGCCAGAGCTGGTTCAATCGCATCAGTGCCGGGTTGTTTGGTGGTGCAGGGACGGCTTCGTTGTTGAGCCGTTAAACAGTAAAAGCATCCTAGCGGGCTCGCACACTGTTCCTCCATCGTTAACAGGATATTTCTGAGAACCTCACGCGGTGGGCGTCTTATCACCATACAATCGACGGGTACTCGCTTTGGTTTACGCCTTAATGAATACCCTCTTCACATTAACTAAAGTTTCATTCCAACGCCCGACTCCTGTAAATAAAGTGTCTTTCCTAAAAATAGCGATTGCCGCCAGGCAAGGTGTCACGACGGGTCGTGACTCATTATAACGAGAGGCTTAGACCCAGCATGACGGCAACAGCCATAGTCAAAACGGGATGGTATTTGTTAACACACAACACCAGGTAGTCAACAGCACCAGAAATTCAATATTCGAGGACCACACAACCATCCGAGCCTTTATTGCCCGCAAGTCCACCATGCCCCGTTTGGCTGCTCGTATTGATAGTACCTCCAGTTCCCCCCGAACCGCCCATACCAGCATTGCCGCAAGAAGAAGGAATCGTCGCTCCGGCCGCCCCGCCTGCACCACCGGTTTCGCTCCCCCCTTGGGACCCTCCAGGTTTCCCCTGAAATCCTACCTTGCCATTAACACAGCCTGTAACCCTCGGTTGATCCGCCCCATACCCAGCGCTGCCAGGGGTATTGCTGGGCACGCCCCCGGCACTGCCACCACCTCCACCGGCCCCTCCTCCGGCCCATACTCCACCTCCGTACGGAAAATTGACGTTAGTGGTTTCTCCGTTGCCTCCTGATCCGCCGCCCTGACTCAGAGCGCCAGCGCTTCCTCCCGCCCCCCCGGTACCGATTTCGATTGTCAATTGCCCACCTGCCGGAACGGAGGAATCACACTCCAAATTGGCGCCACCTCCACCGCCTCCGCCGCCTGCTCCACGTCCGTTGAGCACATAACCATCATAAGCTCCTCCACCGCCACCACCGCCACCACCTGCGCCTATAACAGTGAACTTGATACGCGTCACATCGTAGGGAACATTGAAACTCCCACTTTGAGTAAAAGTTTCAGTTGTAGCACCGACAGATAGCGCAAAACCAGTTAGCAGTAGACCCACGACCTTCAACGCCGCAACACGCGCATTAGACATGACATACACTCCCTTCAATCCAGCACTATAACCAGACTGATCGACAAGAATTAAGCTGACAGCAACTTACACAATAAAAGCCCTTATTCAGCCCACACCTAAAATCTAATACACACAAACAGAACTCGGCACTGTCAGGTATTACAGTCACCTATAACATTTTGCTACTGCACTTGCCGATTAATATTCATAAAAATACAGCTCCCAACATAACTGGGGCATGAGAGGCGATTCGAAAATATTCAAATCCTCTGGCGACTCTCTTTTTCCACCTGAAGCGTTTGCAAAACCTAGCAACAACCAGTCGATGTACACCTCTCTGGCGAACGCCTTTCATAGGTGGGTAGCTATCATCACTGAACAAGGACGTTCACCATGGCCAAGGCTCTCCAGCCCAGCTCCGCTCCCGACAAGCCTACCGTCGTCATTTCGGACCTGGGCTTTCCCGTTAACGAACACACCGTCGAGACACTCCACTTCAACGCTGTGGATAACGTAGCGCTCTTGTCGGCCCACCTGCACAGGCGGGCTCAACTTGAAGTCGTCGATAGGCTTTATGGTCCGCTGCACATCGGTTCCGTAACGGTGACCCGCTCAGCCCTCGATGCACTGGGAGCAACGACTGATGGGCAGCCTCTGAACGGGGACAATACGTTCTTCCGCATTGCCAATCGTTTCTTCGTGGACTCTTTGCAATTCAGCGCGCCTGATATCGAAACCCGTCTGAAACTGTCCGCCGATGCGGATGACTATCGGCTGTCGACGTTGCTGTTTGAAATGGCGAGCCAGCGCTCGTCCTCCGCACCTTCAATGCTGAGGGAAAAACCTGAATCCACCGCTACACCCGCCCGTTATCGAGGTCCCCTCGAAAGGCTCCTGGCAAGTGCCCAAAAGCTCGATATCCAGAGGCCAGCTCACAAAGCATTCAGTTGGGCCAGCACAACCAAGAGCAATGTCCTCATCCCTACAGGGCTTGGGCTCCAGGCTTTCGGAATCTATAGCGGCCTGCGGGGCCTGCAGGACGCCATCCGCAACAAGGACGCCTACCAGGCCGTGTTCAATGGCAGCAGCGTGGCCGCCGAGGTCACGTCGATCGGCGTCGAGGCGGCCGTGACCAGGCAAGCCACGCAAATGATCAAGGCCGGCCAGCGCTCCCTCGGGGATTTCTCCAAAACGACATTCGCCACGCGGCTGGCCCGTGGAAGCAGCCTGATTGCCAGCGTGCTGACCCTGCCCTTCGACATCGTCGCCGCCATCGATGCCTTCAAGGCCGCGGGCAACACCACTGGCAAAGAGGCCACCGACCATTACGTCAGTGCCGCCCTGAGCGTCACCAGCGCCGCCATGACCCTGACCATCGGCATGGCGGCGTTGGCGGGGTTTGGTTCAGCCGGTCCCGTGGGCCTGGCAGCGGGCCTGATTTTGCTGGTTGGATCACAGGTCTGGGGGGCGATTCGGCAAGTCGATGAGATCGACGACTACATCACCCTCACCGTCAACGAGCGCCTGCGCACAGGTTGGTTCGCCTTCTGGACGATCGATGCCGATCAGGATATCCAGGACCGCTATCTCGTGGCCAAGGCGACCGCCGAGCATACCAAGCGCCTGCAAGCCGATGCCCTGGCCCTCCTCAAGGGCCCGTTGAAAGACAGCACCGAGGCCATCGTGAACGGCACGTTCACCGTGGAACTCGAACCGGTGACTTACAACACCTGGAATTGGTGGACCGGTGAAAGGTACCAGGCGACGACAGTACGCCCCCGGATCATGGACAACGACGATCGCATAGACGCAAGCAAAGGCGTCACCGCCGAGACGCCCGGTGCAGTCATCGAAACGTCCGGAGAAGATAAAGCCATCCAGTGGTACCTCGGCGGTGGCAACGACACCGTTGTCGGCGTCGCAGACAAGCCGAATGTCTTTCACTACGCAGGCGGCGTAAAAAAACTGACCGGTGGTTCCAGGGATGACGTTTTCATTTTCGAAGGCTCGACACAGGCCCCCGGAGGGCAGCAGGCACTTTCGACGAACCGTCTCGAAGGCGGCCAGGGTAACGACACCCTCGTCCTATCGGGCCGTACCGGCAATAGCCTAGCGCCGCGGCTGGGTTACCAGGTCGACCTGGACGCCGGGCAAGTATCCACCATCGTCCAGGAAGGTCATGGCACAGGGAGCAGACATTATCGCCATGCGGCCCTTGAAGGCATCGAAAACGTGGAGATCCCCGAGGGCGGAGCCAACATCATCAAGGGCACGTCCAGCGCGAACATCATCAAATCCCGGGGCAATGACACCCTAGAGGCCGGCCCGGGAGATGACCGGATCTTCATTCTCACTGGAAACAACCGCAACGCCGACGGAGGGCCTGGCAGCGATGTCTATGCCATCGCTCATAAGCCAGGCTGCGTCACCATCACCGAAGACGGTGCGGACAACAGTGTCATCGCCCTGGACTGGCGTGCCGACCTGATTGAAAGCTGGACTGTCGAAGAAGGCCACCTGGTCATCACGTCGGGCTTCGATGCAGATGACCGGGAGCGTCGCAAAGTGATCGTCAGGAATGTCTATACCGACAGCCATTATCCGAAGGCCCTGCAAAATGATCGGCTGATGTTCATCACCCGGGACGGCTACCATCTGATACCCGACCTGCCCGATATGATCGAGCACGACCATCCTCTCGATATTGAAGTCGTCGTGGTGCAGCAAGGCACACCGCGACATCCGTCCATCCTGAACGATCGAAGCGAACAGCAGGTCGCCCATGACAAAGACACGAACTATCATGTTTCGCGGCTTAATGAGCTCACGACACTGAGGTTCAAACAAAAAAGCGCCTTCTGCACCACCCTTCACCTGGACTATCGCAGTCCCGAGCTGACGCGCATCGAGGCTCACTACCAGGCCCAGGCCACCGGGCAGGATGAACTGGAGGTGGCACGGTATGGCGAATGCGGCCTGACGCTCCACTTTGGCACCCGCCAGGTGGCCTTGAAAAACCTGGCGAGTTCCGACGAACGCTACAGCGCGCAAAGCGCGGTGACGGGCCGCCGCGCATTTTCCGCCCTGGCGTCCCACCATACGGTCATCCTCATCCTGAATGACGACGTATGCTACCGCCTGGTCCAACCTTCACCCGACTATGGCCTGTTGCTGGACGAAACCTTCGTCGGCAAGGATCCGGTGGCATGGACTGCGCAAGTCCCAATGCCGGCCCCGCTCACAAACAGGAAATACACCTACCTCCGCCCACTGGATAACACACCTCATTACATGCGCAGTTGGGCAACTTGCGCCCTGTTGACAGCCCCCACTGAACAGACCGGCATCGAAGTCCTGATTGGCGAAGGCGCCACCTACCTTGTGCACCTCAGCCCGAACATGACCCTACGCCTGTCCACGCCGGGCGCATTGGTCAGTGCCAATCCTCGACTGCCCCATGCCTCCACCTGGGAACTCGACGCCACGCACCTGGGCGCAGTCGAGATAAGGCTGTCCTCCAATCTGCTGCGTATCGGCACAATCACCATCCACCTTCCCGTCCATGACGCTGACGACCTGCTCGACCAGATACGCGTCATCACGGCACAGGGTGTCGTCCATGCTGTCGATAGTCTGTTTGAACGGGTGTACGTGGAAGCACTCGATGGCCGGTATTTCACACCTCCCAGCGACCCCGACGGAGCATTGCCCGGGGAACTGGCCAACCTGAAGCACGAAGCGCTGAAGGTGCTGCACGTCGCCGTCAGGGACGGGGCTGCCGGGAACCTGAGCTATAACCTCAAGACCCGCAGGTGGACGCTCGACAGCGACAGGTCCCGGATCATCGGGGCGGCGCAACTCAAAAGAACGGAGCTCTGCGATCACGCCCTCAAGACCTATCGCAGCCTGGCTCGCGAGGGCCTCGCTCAGACGCCCCCCGTGGGAGACGATGCACTGCGTCTGCTACGGGAAAAATGCGTGGAGATGATGGAGGGCTTCACATTGGGAAATTCGGTGAGGTTCGCGCAAGTGCTGGTACTGAGTGCAGTCTTCGGCATCAGGCTTTCCCAACTCAATTGGCTTCTTTCTCTGGGTGAAGCCAAGTCCCGGTGTCCGTTGCCTTGACGTGGCTTGGAAAGTTCCTTTTTCAACGGTCCCATACATATGTAGTGCACCCGCCTGCCGGTTTTCCGCGAGCATCTTGAAAGCACCTGGCCTGTCGGTCTGCAAGCTACGACAGGCCTGGCTTCATGAATATCGGTACTTTCAAACCCAAGAGCGGAATGCAATGAGTCCAAGACGAAACACCCGGCTCAATAGCCCCAAGTCGTCCCCTGATACACCCCATGCCGGTCGCGATACGACACCGCAGGCGCTGCCCAGGAATCCCCAGCCAGGAGAAGGAATCGACCAGCCCCCCTCGTCCCCCGGACGACAAACCCAAGCCCCTGAAGCCCAGCCTCCGGCCGTCCAGATAGCCGAAATCGCATCCCGGGCAGTCACCCGCGACGCGTCTGTCCCGGTGTCACTGGACGATTATTACCTCTCTCCCGAGCTGGTCACCATGCTATCGGAGCCAGACGCAACCTCTGGCATCCGCACGTTCAGGACACGCACTTACGTGGAGCTTTCGGAAGGGGGAACGGTGTTGCTCGGACGCGATTCCCAGCAGAATTACCGCGCTCGATCCAGCACCGAACTCATCGCCTCCGGCCCCCGCCTGGAACAAGTGGAAGGCAGCCACCTATGGCGTCGGCTCCCCCATGGCGAGGTGACGCACGGCAGTGATCCCGATCCTGTTCCTGCACTCGACAGGCCAACGGTGGAGGAATCGCCGGAAGCGGTCGCGCCCAAGCGTCCACGCACGACAGCGTCTCAAAGCGAGGCGGTGACCCAGGGCGAGCCGGCATTCACCAAGAACTGGGGGTTCGACCCGCGGTTCTCGACGTCGGAATTCATCACCCTGGGCGACGTTCACTACAAGGTAGTGTCAAGCACCGCCGCCCGTGAGTATCCGATCACCTATGTCCAGTCGCCTACCCATCCCGCCTACGATTTTGACTTGCTCGAAGCCATTCTCCGACATACGCCTGACGAACAACCCCGAAGCGCGGTACGCATCCCCCCGGGCAATCACTGGGAAATCGACCCCAGGCTCCCTTTCGAGAAGCCCCTGACGGCCTATGTAAGGGAAGTCTTTCCAGAGGTCACCACCGTCACCCTGGAAAACATCGCGAGAAGGCAGTTCGAGCTCGCCAATGACTCATCGTTCGCCGACGGCGCGGGCTTGACCGCGCTCCGACAGATTTTCCACAGTTGGAAAAACGCGACGCCATCGCCGCACCCGCAATGGACCGATCCATTACTGATGCTTCCGATTCTCCCGACCTCCTCATCGTCCAGGGGCACTGCCCGCGCCATAGCGCTGCCCATCCCCTCCGCGACCGGAACGCTGGAACGGCTGGACTTCGATCCCCTGCGGTTCCAGCAACAATGGCTGTACTTCCTCACCACCTACTCGCCAGTGGATTTCAAGCGCTTCATGGCCGGCCTCCTGACCCGTAATGGCTATACGGTGATGGAGCCCAGCTCTTTCAGTAGCTTCCCGGCACTGGTATTCCAACGAACAGGTCATGACCACGTCTTTTACATGAGCCTGCATCGCACCAGGATCCCGAAGATCTCCCTGCCATCGTATACGGACCCGAACACAGCCGGTGTCCTCCTGGAAAACCAGGTGGGCGAGGCTGCCGCGAAAGTCGTCAGGGACGCCCAAAGTGCCAACAAGATCATCTGGCTCAAGGGGGGGTCCGAAATCCGCCCAGGCATTGCCGATACGGTCTTCATCATCCGGGACGACAATGCGCGGCTGTAGAGGCGCCACTCAAAAAAAAGCCCGCAGTGTGAGCGGGCGAAAAACCAAAGAAGCTTTATGCGCAGTCGCTTCCAGGGTAAGGCAGCTGCTTGGGGGATCAGCTGCCTCGATAGGTTGAATAGGCGTAGGGCGAAATCAGCAGGGGGACGTGGTAATGATCCTGCTCGGCGCAGATGCCGAAGCGCAGCACCACCACATCCAGGAACGCCGGCTCGGACAGCTGGACGCCACGGGCGCGGTAGTAATCGCCGGCATGGAATTGGATCTGGTAGACCCCGGAACGGTAGTCATCCCCCTGCAACAACGGCGCATCGCAACGGCCATCGCTGTTGGTCAACGCGCTGGCGACCAGGTGCAATTGCGAACCTTCCACTCGGTACAGCTCGATCCTGATCGAGCTGCCCGGGCAACCATGTGCCGCATCCAAAACGTGAGTAGTCAAGCGTCCCATTGATTGCGCGCGCCTCCTGATAGGTTGATAAGGACTGACCGCACCGTTTCGGAGCACGAAACGCTACGACAATGTGCGAATTAAGACACTTTAAATGGAAATTGTACACAATAAAAATCACACTCTTGCTTCACCCGCCCTCCAAGCCACGCTATGGCTCAATCTGCAGCCAATGCAATGGATACAATGACTTCGCCTCACCTGACTGACCGACTGGGCAGGTTTCTTGCAGCGTAGACCAAGCTGTGCCGACGATGAAAAATGCGAAAAATCAGGCTTACAAAGCGCGCATAAAGTTGTATACAATCACTTCATCGTCGTGACGCCAGCCTGAGATGCATTGCCCGGGCGCCACCTACATGGTTCGAACAAGAAGGAAGACTGCAGTGAGCGCTGACTACCCACGCGACCTGATCGGTTACGGCAGTAACCCTCCCCATCCCCACTGGCCGGGCGATGCCCGTATCGCCCTGTCCTTCGTGCTCAATTATGAAGAAGGCGGCGAGCGCAACATCCTGCACGGTGACAAGGAGTCCGAAGCGTTCCTCTCGGAAATGGTCGCGGCGCAACCGTTGCAGGGCGAACGCAACATGAGCATGGAGTCGCTGTACGAGTATGGCAGCCGCGCCGGGGTCTGGCGGATTCTCAAGCTGTTCAAGGAATTCGACATCCCGCTGACGATCTTCGCCGTGGCCATGGCCGCCCAGCGGCATCCGGATGTGATCCGTGCCATGGTCGCCGCCGGCCATGAAATCTGCAGCCACGGCTACCGCTGGATCGACTACCAGTACATGGACGAGGCCCAGGAGCGCGAGCACATGCTCGAAGCGATCCGCATCCTCACCGAGATCACCGGCGATCGCCCGCTGGGCTGGTACACCGGCCGCACCGGCCCGAACACCCGTCGGCTGGTGATGGAGGAAGGCGGCTTTCTCTATGACAGCGATACCTACGACGACGACCTGCCTTATTGGGAACCCAACACGCCCACTGGCAAGCCGCACCTGGTGATCCCGTACACCCTGGACACCAACGACATGCGTTTCACCCAGGTGCAGGGCTTCAACAAGGGTGACGATTTCTTCCAGTACCTCAAGGACGCTTTCGACGTGTTGTACGCCGAAGGGGCCGAGGCGCCGAAAATGCTCTCCATCGGGTTGCATTGCCGGCTGATCGGCCGCCCTGCTCGCCTGGCCTCCCTCAAGCGCTTCCTCGAATACGTCAAGGGCCATGAACGCGTCTGGTTCAGCCGTCGTGTCGACATCGCCCGTCACTGGCAGCAGACCCACCCGTATCAAGGGGCTTGGAAACCAGGAGCGTCGAAATGACCGTCTTCCAGACCCTCAAGCCTTCCACCATGGGCCGTGAAGCCTTCGTCAGGGCCTTTGCCGACATCTACGAACATTCGCCGTGGGTGGCCGAAAAAGCCTTCGACCTGGGCCAGGATCCCTCGATCGACGAGATCGAGACCCTGCACCAGCGCATGAGCGACATCCTTCTAAGCGCCGATCACGCCAGCCAACTGGCGCTGATCAACGCTCACCCGGACCTGGCCGGTAAAGCCGCCGTCCAGGGCCAACTGACCGAAGCCAGCACGAACGAACAGGCCGGCGCCGGTATCCACCAATGCACGGCCGAAGAGTTTCAACGCTTCACCGAGCTGAACGAGGCCTACAAGGCCAAGTTCAGGTTTCCCTTCATCATGGCGGTAAAAGGCAGCAACCGGCATCAGATCCTCGCGGCGTTCGAAACGCGCATCCACAACCCGGTGGACACCGAGTTCCAATGCGCGCTGGCAGAGATCAACAAGATCGCGTTGTTCCGACTACTGACCCTTTAGCGAGCAGCCCTGGTGACCCAGGGCCGAGCAAGCATCCCCAGCCAATCAATCAAAAGGCAGACAAGAAGAATGAAAGCTTACGCCGTACCCTTCGAGAAATTCGTCAACCTGGCCGACGCCCGCCTGGGCACCAGGATCATCTCGGTCACCGATGACTGGTTCGCCGACGCCAACCGTCTGTTCCAGCCGACCCCGGCCGTGTGGAAAGAGGGCGTGTTCGACGACAACGGCAAGTGGATGGATGGCTGGGAGTCGCGCCGCAAGCGCTTCGAAGGCTACGACAGCGCAGTGATCCGCCTGGGTGTGCCAGGCTCGATCAAGGGCGTGGACATCGACACCTCATTCTTCACCGGCAATTATCCACCGTCGGCCTCCCTGGAAGCCTGTTTCCTGGCTGAAGGCGATCCGGACGAAAACACCCAGTGGACCGAAGTGCTGGCGGCCGTGGAATTGAAGGGCGACAGCCACCACTACCATGAGATCGCCAACGACCAGGCCTTCAGCCACCTGCGTTTCAACATCTACCCCGATGGTGGCGTGGCCCGCCTGCGTGTCCACGGCATTCCCTACCGCGACTGGTCGGCCGTGGGCGACAACGAGCAGGTCGATCTGGCGGCGGCCCTCAATGGCGGGCGCGCCCTGGCCTGCTCCGACGAGCACTTCGGCCGCATGAGCAACATCCTCAACCCGGGCCGTGGCGTGAACATGGGCGATGGCTGGGAAACCGCCCGCCGCCGTACCCCCGGTAACGACTGGGTCATCGTCGCCCTGGGCCATGCCGGCATCGTCGAGAAAGTCATCGTCGACACCCTGCACTTCAAGGGCAACTACCCGGACAGCTGCTCGATCCAGGGCGCGTTCGTCAAGGGCGGCACCGACAGCCAGATCGAAACCCAATCGCTGTTCTGGCGCGAACTGCTGCCGAGCCAGAAACTGGAAATGCATGCCGAACACACCTTCGCCGAACAGATCAAGGCACTTGGGCCAATCACCCATATCCGCCTGAACGTCTTCCCGGATGGCGGTGTGAGTCGTCTGCGGGTGTTGGGCAAGGTATCGAAACAAGGGTGACCCCGAATCGCGGGCAAGCCCGTTCCCACATTTGCAATGCATTCCCCTGTGGGAGCGAGCTTGCTCGCGATGGCGACACGACAAACAACACAGAATTCAAGACAAGAAGACCAGCATGCGCACACTCAAGATCGAACCGTTGACCAAAGAAGCCTTCGCCCCGTTCGGTGACGTGATCGAAACCGACGGCAGCGATCACTTCATGATCAACAACGGCTCGACCATGCGCTTCCATCGCCTGGCGACGGTGCAAACCGCCACGCCGGACGATCAGGCGATCATCAGCATCTTCCGCGCCGACGCGCTGGACATGCCGCTGACCGTACGCATGCTGGAGCGCCATCCGCTGGGCAGCCAGGCCTTCATTCCGCTGCTCGGCAACCCCTTTCTGATCGTGGTCGCGCCACTTGGCGATGTACCTGTATCAGGCTTGGTCCGCGCCTTCGTCACCAACGGCAGGCAGGGCATCAATTACCATCGCGGCGTCTGGCACCACCCGGTGCTGACGATCGAAAAGCGGGATGACTTCCTGGTGGTTGATCGCAGTGGCACAGGCAATAACTGCGATGAGCATTTCTTCAAAGAGGATGATTGTCTGATCCTCGCCCCCCACCAATAAGAGAAGGTCCGATCACGCGAGAACAAGCGTGACGGGCGAGAGGTAACGACTGTGGAAGCACATATGCTGGAATGGCTGAACCTGAGCGTGCGCTGGGTTCACATGATCACTGGCGTGGCCTGGATCGGCGCGTCGTTCTACTTCGTCTGGCTGGAAAACAACCTCAATCGCGTCAACCCCAGGAGCGGCCTGGCCGGCGACCTGTGGGCCATCCACGGTGGCGGTATCTACCACCTGGAAAAATACAAGCTCGCGCCACCGTCCATGCCGGAGAATCTGCACTGGTTCAAGTGGGAAGCCTACTTCACCTGGATGTCGGGCATCGTGCTGCTATGCCTGGTGTTCTACTGGAACCCGACCGTCTACCTGCTGGCTCCCGGCAGCGGCTTGAGCGGGCCCGAAGGCGTCGCCCTGGGACTCGGCTCGTTGCTCGTCGGCTGGTTCGTCTATTCCTTCCTCTGCGACTCGGCCCTGGGCAAATACCCCACCCTGCTCGGCCTGATCCTGTTCGTGCTGCTGATCGCCGCGGCCTACGGCTTCAGCAAGGTGTTCAGCGGACGCGGCGCCTACCTGCATGTCGGGGCCGTCATCGGCACGATCATGGTCGGCAACGTCTTCCGTATCATCATGCCGGCGCAACGCGCCCTGGTGGCCGCCATCGCCGAGAACCGCACCCCCGACCCGGCCCTGCCGGCCAAGGGTTTGCTGCGCTCGCGCCATAACAACTACTTCACGCTGCCGGTGCTGTTCATCATGATCAGCAACCACTTCCCGAGCACCTACGGCAGTCCATACAACTGGCTGATCCTGGCCGGGATCGCGGTAGCCGCGGTGCTGGTGCGTCACTATTTCAACACCCGCCACGACAGCAACCGGTTCGCCTGGACGCTGCCGGTCGGTGCCCTGGCCATGATTTGCCTGGCCTATGTCACAGGTCCCAAGGCCCCTCCCACCGCACCGGAAGTGACCAAGGCACCCGCGGCCATCGAATATCAACCCTTGCCCGAAACCGCAGCCGGAGGTGGGGCCAAGCCGCAAGCGGCGCCAGCGGCACCGGCCGCCCAACCCGCCCAGGCAAGCAACGCCCAGGGGCCCTCGTTCGAGAAGGTCCACAGCGTGATCCAGGAACGCTGCTCGGTCTGCCACTCGGCCAAACCCACCAGCCCGCTCTTCAGCGCCGCACCGGGCGGGGTGATGTTCGATACGCCGCAACAGATCCAGCAACAGGCCGCGCGTATCCAGGCCCAGGCCGTGACCACCCAGATCATGCCCCTGGGCAACATCACCCAGATGACCCAACAGGAACGCGACCTGATCGGCGCGTGGATCAGCCAGGGCGCGCGAACCAACTAAGGCCTGTGGGTTGATTGGCCGACGCCAACGTTCGTCCATCGATCAACCCCGCAGCCCCCAGCCCCCGTCATGCCACTGACAGGCACCGGCACACACCGCCGGTGGCCCGTCAGGGGCTGCTGCGCCTCAAACAATAAGAACTAGAGGAACGCAAGATGACCCCGACTCGCCGTTACGCCTCGGAAGCGCGGCAGACTCACCGTCGCAGGGTACTTGAGCCCCTCGGGGCAAGTCCGTATCCTGCGCGGCCGCTCGAATCCGGCCCACTCCAATAATTTCCAACGCCTGATCCTGCCGATGGCCCTTGCCGGCTTCGGCTCAATCCTGTCAGCCCCTGCCACGAACAGAAAGCTGACCGAACGGATGTTTATCCGTGGCAAAAGGCGCCACACCAGAGCGCTGACTTCAAAAAAATCACCAACCTTGGGAGCAAACCGAATGAAACGTACGTGCACCAGCCTGATTGTCGCGGGATCCCTGCTGGCCGGCAGCCAGGCGATGGCCGACGATCTGTTCCAGTGGCAGAACAACAGCCTGACCTACCTCTACGGCAAGGATTTCCAGATCAACCCGCGTATCCAGCAGACCGTGACCTTCGAACACGCCGATGCCTGGAAATACGGGGACAACTTCTTCTTCCTCGACCGGATCTTCTACAACGGCCAGGACGACAGCCAGTCCGGCCCGAATACCTACTACGGCGAGTTCAGTCCGCGCCTGTCGTTCGGCAAGCTCTTCGACCAGAAGCTGCCACTGGGGCCGATCAAGGACGTGCTGCTGGCCATGACCTATGAGTTCGGTGAAGGCGACAACGAGTCCTACCTGATCGGCCCGGGCTTCGACCTGGCGGTCCCCGGCTTCGATTATTTCCAGTTGAATTTCTATAACCGCCAGACCGAAGGCTCCCGCCCCGGCGACGATGTCTGGCAGATCACGCCAGTCTGGGCCTACACCCTCCCGGTGGGTTCATCCGATATCCTGATCGACGGTTTCATCGACTGGGTGGTGGATAACGACACCAACGCCAAGGGCACCTACCACGCCAACCTGCACATCGTCCCGCAGATCAAGTACGACCTGGGCAAAGCGCTGAAACTGGGGGCCAAGCAGTTGTATGTGGGCGTGGAGTACGATTACTGGAAGAACAAGTACGCCATCGAAGACAGCGAAGCATTCAAGACCAACCAGAGCACCACCAGCTTCCTGCTCAAGTACCACTTCTGATCCGACTCGGTACAGGTCGATCCCGCCCCTGGAGCTCGCCACGCCCCCCTGTGGGAACGGGCTTGCTCGCAAGGGCGGCTGAGCATTCAACATCGGTGCAAGCCGATCCAACGCATTCGCGAGCGAGCCCGCTCACACAGGGGCTCGGCATGGAGTCATCCCTGGGCCAGCCCCAGGAACCGGGTCAACGCCTCGCGCTGCGCCAGTGCATCCTGGCGTCCCAGCTCGATCAGCTCGTTGCAATACCCCGCCTCGAACAACAGATAGCTCAGCACACCGGCACCGCTGGTCTTGGTCGCGCCCGGCCCGCGCAGGAACATTCGCAACGCGGCCGGCAGCTCCTGGCGATGGCGGGCGGCGATTTCGTCGATCGGCTGGCTGGGCGAAATCACCAGCACCTCTACCGGCGCGGCGCCCAACGCATGGGGCGATACGTTATCGGGCAGCAGATGGCTGAACCCGTTGAGACGCTGGAGCAACTCGATGTCGCTTTCCAGGCTGTCAATGAAGGTACTGTTGAGCATGTGCCCACCGATCTGGGCCAGCGTCGGTTGTTGCCCGGTGTAGCTGCGCTCCACCGATTCCCGGGGGCTGGGGCCACGGGGGTTGCCGCTGACACCGATCACCAGCACCCGATTCGCCCCCAGGTGCAATGCCGGGCTGATGGGCGCCGACTGGCGTACCGCACCATCGCCGAAATATTGCGGGCCGATCTTGACGGGCGCGAACAGCAAGGGGATCGACGAACTGGCCAGCAGGTGTTCGACCGACAACAAGGCCGGCACGCCAACTCGACGATGTCGCAACCAGGCTTCGATGGTGCCGCGGCCCTGGTAGAAGGTCACGGCCTGGCCGGATTCATAGCCGAACGCGGTCACCGCCACGGCACGCAACTGCTGCTGCGCAATGGCCTGCTCGATACCCGAAGCATGGAATTGTGCCTGGAGCAGCTCGCGCAAGGGTGAGCTGTCGATCAACGCCACCGGCAACCGGACACCCAGGCCCAGCAGACTGTGAGTGATGAACCGCGTCGCCTGGACGATCACTCCGCGCCAGTCGCTGCGCATGACCTGATGGCTGCGCACCGCCTGCCAGAACGCGGTCAGGCGCTCGATGGCGGCCTTGAAGTCCATCGCCCCGCTGGCCAGGCTGACCGCGTTGATCGCTCCGGCCGAGGTGCCGACGATCACCGGAAACGGGTTCTGCGCGCCGTCTGGCAACAACTCGGCAATTGCCGCCAATACACCTACCTGATACGCCGCCCGAGCCCCGCCGCCGGAAAGAATCAAACCTGTCACCGGTTCAGCTGGGGTCATCGCAACGCTCCGTGCTCATGAATGTGGACTACAGGTTCAACCGCGCTTGTCGTACAGCTTCGGCTCACCCGGCGGGCGGCTCTTGAAGCGGCGATGGGCCCACAGGTATTGCTCGGGGCAAGCGCGCACCGATTGCTCCACCCATTGGTTGATACGAATGCAATCGGCTTCCTCGGTCTCGCCGGGAAAATCCTCCAGGGGCGCCTGGATCACCAGGCGATAGCCGCTGCCATCGGCCAGGCGCTCCTGGATGAACGGCACGACCCGCGCCTTGCCCAGGCGCGCGAACTTGGTGGTGGCCGTGACTGTCGCCGCCTGGATGCCGAACAGCGGCACGAAGATGCTCTGCTTGGCACCGTAGTCCTGGTCTGGCGCATACCAGATCGCCCGACCGGCGCGCAGCAGCTTGAGCATGCCACGCACATCGTCGCGCTCCACCGCCAGCGAGTCGAGGTTATGCCGTTCACGACCCTGGCGCTGAATATAATCGAACAGCGGATTCTTGTGCTCGCGGTACATGCCGTCGATGGTGTGCTGCTGGCCAAGCAATGCGGCACCGATTTCCAGCGTGGTGAAATGCAAGGCCATCAGGATCACGCCCTGGTTTTCGCGCTGGGCCTGCTTGAGATGCTCCAGGCCTTCGATATGAGCCAGCTTCGCCAGGCGCGAGCGCGACCACCACCAGCTCATGGCCATTTCGAAAAAAGCGATGCCGGTGGAAGCGAAGTTCTCCTTGAGCAGGCGCTTGCGCTCGGCCGCGGACTTTTCCGGGAAGCACAGCTCCAGGTTGCGCCGGGCAATGCGCCGCCGGTCGCCTGCCGCCCGGTACATCAGCGCCCCCAATGCGCGTCCGACCCGCAGCAGCCACGGATAAGGCAGCTGGACGACCAGCCACAACAGCCCCAGGCCGCACCAGAGCAACCAGAAACGCGGATGAAAAAAAGCGGTTTGAAAACGCGGGCGATCCATTACAGCTTCCATAAAGACATGGGCCGCGCATTCTACATCGTTCGACCCGGCTTGCGGCTCGCGGACGATCTCGTTATAAGTCTCGGCACTTTTAGTGACAAGCCGTTGTACGCCGACCATGAGCCAAACCGAACCGCTAGACCAAGATCCCGTGTTCCAGCTGAAGGGCAGCATGCTCGCCATTACGGTGCTGGAGCTGGCCCGCAACGACCTGGAGGGCCTCGACCGACAGCTCACGGCGAAAGTCGCGCAAGCCCCGAACTTCTTCAGCAACGCTCCACTGGTGCTGGCCCTGGACAAGTTGCCTCCTGGCGAAGGTGCGGTGGACCTGCCCGGCCTGATGCGCGTCTGTCGCCAGCACGGCCTGCGCACCCTGGCTATCCGTGCCAGCCGCATCGAGGACATCGCCGCGGCAATCGCCGTGGACATTCCCGTGCTGCCACCATCCGGTGCCCGGGAACGGCTGCTGGAACCAGGCCCGGCCGAAGCGACGAAAAAGCCGGAAAAACCGCCGGAGCCCACCGTCAAGCCGACCCGCGTGATCACCTCACCAGTACGTGGTGGCCAGCAGATCTATGCCCAGGGTGGCGATCTGGTGGTGGTGTCCTCGGTCAGCCCGGGAGCGGAACTTCTGGCCGATGGCAACATCCATGTATACGGCCCGATGCGCGGCCGAGCGCTGGCCGGCGTCAAGGGCGATACGAAAGCCAGGATCTTCTGTCAGCAATTGAGCGCTGAACTGCTCTCTATCGCCGGACAGTACAAGGTTTCCGAGGATCTGCGCCGCGATCCGCTATGGGGGGCCGGCGTCCAGGTCAGCCTGTCGGGCGACGTGTTGAACATCATTCGGCTTTAACGGATACTGCCGCATTTTCCAAGCATCTCTGAAACGTAGCGAAAACGGCTGAAACGACGTAGGAAACAGGACCAGGCAGTGTTTACCGGAGGTAGACTCGGCCCTGCACCCTGTTCCAGCAAAGCCTGTCCAATTGCCGCCGTTCTCTAGAGATGTTTTTCAGGGGCTGACAAAGTCCTTTTTCCTTAGGGGTGAAACACCTTGGCCAAGATTCTCGTGGTTACATCCGGCAAGGGTGGTGTGGGTAAGACCACCACCAGCGCCGCTATCGGTACCGGCCTCGCTCTGCGCGGCCACAAGACAGTCATCGTCGACTTCGACGTCGGCCTGCGAAACCTGGACCTGATCATGGGTTGCGAGCGCCGCGTGGTCTATGACTTCGTCAACGTGGTCAACGGTGAAGCGAACCTGCAACAGGCCCTGATCAAGGACAAGCGCCTTGAGAACCTCTACGTGCTGGCCGCCAGCCAGACCCGTGACAAGGACGCGCTGACCCAGGAAGGCGTGGAAAAAGTCCTGATGGAGCTCAAGGAGCAGTTCGAATTCGTCGTCTGCGACTCGCCGGCCGGTATCGAAAAAGGTGCCCACCTGGCCATGTACTTCGCTGACGAAGCGATCGTCGTGACCAACCCGGAAGTCTCCTCGGTGCGTGACTCCGACCGCATGCTGGGCCTGTTGGCGAGCAAGTCCCGTCGCGCCGAGAAAGGCGAGGAGCCTATCAAGGAACACCTGCTGATCACCCGCTACCACCCGGAGCGTGTCGAGAAGGGCGAAATGCTCGGCGTCGAAGACGTCAAGGAAATCCTCGCCGTGCGGCTGCTCGGCGTGATCCCTGAATCCCAGGCGGTGCTCAAGGCATCCAACCAGGGCGTCCCGGTGATCCTCGACGACCAGAGCGACGCCGGCCAGGCCTACAGCGATACCGTTGACCGCCTGCTGGGCAAAGACCTGGAACACCGGTTCCTCAACGTCGAGAAGAAGGGATTCTTCGAGCGCCTGTTTGGAGGTAGGTAATGAACCTTTTTGACTTCTTTCGTGCCAACAAAAAGCCCAGTACCGCCTCGGTCGCGAAAGAGCGTCTACAGATCATCGTGGCGCACGAACGCGGCCAACGCAGCACCCCGGACTACCTGCCTTCCCTGCAGAAGGAACTGGTCGAAGTGATCCGCAAGTACGTCAATATCGGCAACGATGACGTGCATGTCGCACTGGAAAGCCAGGGCAGCTGCTCGATTCTGGAACTCAATATCACCCTGCCGGATCGCTGATCGATCCTGCGGGAGCCACGGCGGCTCGGACCCCACTGCCTTTGTGGGAGCGAGCTTGCTCGCGAAGACGGCAGCACATCCAGCATCGATGTGCTTTCAAAACCGCTTTCGCGAGCAAGCAGCTCCCTCAAGGGCCGGGTCCGAGCCGCCGTTGGCGTTTGTACCGAGACTGTTTTCAATGCCCCTGTCCAACATCCGTATCATTCATCAGGACGCCGCTATCCTGGTGGTCGACAAGCCGACCCTGTTGCTGTCGGTCCCCGGCCGGGCCGATGACAACAAGGACTGCCTGATCACCCGCCTGCAGGAAAACGGTTATCCGGAAGCCCGGATCGTACACCGGCTGGACTGGGAGACCTCCGGCATCATTCTGCTGGCCCGCGATCCCGACACTCATCGCGAGTTGTCCCGGCAGTTCCATGACCGTGAAACCGAGAAGGCCTACACGGCGCTGTGCTGGGGCCAGCCAGCACTGGACAGCGGCAGCATCGACCTGCCCTTGCGCTATGACCCACCGACCAAGCCACGTCACGTGGTGGACCATGAGCACGGCAAGCACGCCCTGACCTTCTGGCGAGTGCTGGAACGTTGCGGTGACTGGTGCCGGGTCGAACTGACGCCGATCACCGGGCGCTCGCACCAGTTGCGCGTACACATGCTCTGCATCGGCCATCCGCTGCTGGGCGACGGGCTCTATGCCCACCCTCAGGCCCTGGCTGCCTGGCCCCGCCTCTGCCTGCATGCCAGCATGCTGAGTTTCACTCATCCGCAAAGTGGCGAACGCCTGCGTTTCGAGTGCCCGGCGCCCTTCTGATCGTCCCTGGCCGAGACATGAGTTTTCAACCGAGAAGCCCCTGAATGCAGGTCATTGATTTCCAAGGAACACCCGTCAAGAAAGTCCGTCACCAACTGCTGTACCTGATTTATGGCGACAAGCAGGTGTACCGGCACGAAGCCAAGTTCAGCATCCTGACAGCCCTGAGCCATGGTCAGTCATCGACGATGCCGCATATCAGAATCCTGACCGACAGGCCCGAGGACTACCTTGGCTGGCCCGTCGAGACCCTTGCCCTGACGCCACAGTTGCTGAGCGAATGGCAAGGCAACAATGGCTACATTCACAGACGCAAGGCCTGTGCAATCGCCGCAGGGTTGAAGCTGGCACACAAGACCCTGTTCGTCGACACCGACACACTGTTCCTCGCCCACCCGGGGTCATTATTCCAACAGATCCAGCCAGGACAGAACCTGATGGACAGCTTTGAATATCACTGGGACCAGGTGTGCGAACGCGAGACCTACCTCCGCCTGGGTAACTGCCTGCGTGCCCACGGCGTCAGTCGGGGGAACGGCTTCAAGCTCTATAACAGCGGGCTGTGCGGCGTTAGCGATAACGACGCGTCGTTGCTGGAGCAGGCCATCGAGCGGATCGATGAATGGACCGAAGGTGGCTTTGACATCCACACCATAGAGCAGATCGCGATCTCATTCACGCTGCGCAACCAGACCATCAGGAAAACCGACAGACACGTCTATCACTATTTTGGGCATAAGCAGTTTTTCCACACCATGCATGCGCACTTCTTCGCGCAGCATGGGGAAACGTTCGATGCGCAATTGATAGAACGCAGCCGCGACGTACCGCGAAGCCGACCACTCCCGCCTATCTGGAGACGCCTGAAGATAAAATGGCAGTTGCGCAATCAACGCGGCGCCTTTTATAGAATCGGTCGTGACCTGCTGTATGGCAGCGAGGCGCCGCAGAACCCCTACTTCAACCTTTGCCGACACCATTGGTGGGACTCGGCATCGCGAGAGATCAATCGCCTGGAACCCGAACGCCGAAAGAAGTCCTTCGGCCAATTGGAACAATGGCCGCAGCAAATGCCTGCGCCCTCCAGAGCTCAAGACAAGTCATTGATACTGGCGCAACTGAACCGGCAGGTCACGCCTTCGGCCTGATCGATACCGGGGACGCGAGGCCCTGAGCAACGGGATTGGATCTGCAATGCAGGCTGTCGATGGGGTAAACTCGCGCCCATTGCTGTCTGGAGTTATTTATGCGCGCAGAGTTGAACCAGGGCCTGATCGATTTCCTCAAGGCCTCTCCTACCCCGTTCCATGCCACCGCCAGCCTCGCCAAGCGCCTTGAGGCGGCGGGTTATCAGCGTCTTGACGAACGCGAAACCTGGGCCACCGAGGCCAACGGTCGCTACTACGTCACGCGCAACGACTCTTCGATCATCGCCTTCAAACTGGGCCGCAACGCCCCTCTGCACGACGGCATCCGCCTGGTTGGTGCCCATACCGACAGCCCTTGCCTGCGGGTCAAGCCCCAACCTGAACTGCAGCGCCACGGGTTCTGGCAGTTGGGCGTGGAAGTCTACGGCGGCGCGTTGCTGGCGCCGTGGTTCGACCGTGACCTGTCCCTGGCCGGGCGCGTGACCTTCCGCCGCGATGGCAAGGTCGAGAGCCAGTTGATCGATTTCAAGGCGCCGATCGCCACCATTCCGAACCTGGCCATCCACCTCAATCGTGAAGCCAACCAGGGCTGGGCCATCAACCCACAGAACGAATTGCCGCCGATCCTCGCCCAGTTCGCCGGTGACGAACGCGTCGACTTCCGTGCCGTGCTCACCGACCAACTGGCCCGCGAACACGGCCTGAATGCCGATGTGGTGCTCGATTACGAGCTGAGCTTCTACGACACCCAGAGCGCCGCCATCGTTGGCCTGCATGGCGATTTCATCGCCGGCGCGCGCCTGGACAACCTGTTGTCCTGCTATGCGGGGCTGCAGGCCTTGCTGAACGCCGATACCGAAGAAACCTGCGTACTGGTGTGCAACGATCACGAGGAAGTCGGCTCCTGCTCGGCCTGCGGGGCCGATGGCCCGATGCTGGAGCAGACCCTGCGCCGTCTGCTGCCTGAAGGCGAAGAGTTCGTACGGACCATTCAGAAATCGCTGCTGGTCTCCGCCGACAACGCCCACGGCGTACATCCCAACTATGCCGACAAGCACGACGCCAACCATGGCCCCAAGCTCAATGCAGGGCCGGTGATCAAGGTCAACTCCAACCAACGCTACGCCACCAACAGCGAAACCGCCGGGTTCTTCCGTCACCTGTGCATGGCCGAAGAAGTACCGGTGCAAAGCTTCGTGGTGCGCAGCGACATGGGCTGCGGTTCGACCATCGGCCCGATCACCGCCAGCCAGCTGGGGGTGCGTACCGTGGACATCGGCCTGCCGACCTTCGCCATGCACTCGATCCGCGAGCTGTGCGGCAGCCATGACCTGGCGCACCTGGTGAAGGTGCTGAGCGCGTTCTATGCCTCTCGTGAGCTGCCCTGAACCGCCGAACCTGTCCGGACCGGAGAGCCGCAGCAGAGACAAGCAGACTCCTGTGGCGAGGGGATTTATCCCCGCTGGGTTGCACAGCAACCCTATGCCCTACCGGATGATCGCGGCGACCGACGAATCCTGGGACTGCTTCGCAGTCCTGCGGGGATAGATCCCGTCGCCACAAATGTGTTCGCCTCCGGATCGCGGCTCATGTGATGTACATCATCACACCCCGGCCAATCCCCAACTAGACTGACCTTATCCCTCCCTGGACAAGGCTGTCGCCATGATTTCCATGTCTTCGTTGAACGCCATGCTGGTGCCCATTCTGGCCGGCATGGTCCTGCTGGGCATCGGCTTCAATTTCCGCGACAAGAATGTCGGGGTCTTCGCCATGTGGATCGGCATGCTGCTGATCCTGGCCACGGTCCTGTTCAGGATTCTCGCCAAGCTCAACGAGTCGCTGTAGCGCCGGGTCAGGTTGTCTGTTCCGGCACATCCACACCGACATGGATCGCATCATGCCGCCAGAATTCCAGGTCGCAGTCGATCAGGCGCTGGTGCTGGTCGTAATTGACCCGGGCAATGCGCAGCCCGGGGCTGCCCACTGACACCTTCAACGCTGCCGCAGCCTCCGGCTGCAAGGACGTGGGAACGATTTCGAATTTCACCCGGCCGTAATGCAAGTCGTAATGGCGGGCATACAACTCGGTCATGGACTGGTTCAGGTCGAGCTGGAGGATGTCGGGAAAATACTGCGGATTCAGGTAATGCTCGACATACAGCACCAGGCGCTCATCGATACGCCGCACGCGGCAGATCTGGATCACCCTCGACAGCGCCGGCAATTGTAGCCATGCGCACACCGCCGCCGAAGCCGGCTGCATCCGCGCCGAAATCACCTGGGTGGAAGGCACCCGCCCCTGGGCCGTCACCATGGCGTGGAAATGGCTGCGTTGCATCAGGTTGTAGGCCAGCCGTGGCGGCGAGACGAACCAGCCCCGGCGCTCCTCGCGATAGATCTGTCCCTGGGCCTCGAGCTGCAACAAGGCCTCACGCACGGTGATTCGCGTTGTCCCGAATAACTCACTGAGCTTGCGCTCGGCCGGCAGCTGGCTGCCGGGGGCCAGCAATCCGTGGTCGAGCTGCTCTTGCAGGACCTGGCCGATGGTTGTCACCGCCTTGGTTGCATCGATGCGCATCAAACGTTACCTATCTGGACTAGACCAGCACTGTTTCCGGGCAGAAATCGATGGACCATCGATCCTGTTCTCATGCCTGCAAGCCTAGGCACGGCATATGACTGCTAGATGACAGAGCCGCCGAACGGTCACTTCACACCCCCTGCAAAATCATAGCCAAGTCCTTTCAGATCAGATGTTTAACCATGGTCTACGCTTAAATCCCAGGCGCTTTGCTCGAGTCTCGCAGCCGTGGCGCCCTTTCGCATCGACATCAAATTGTCACAGGGCCCGCTTAAATTGGCTCAGGTATTGCTGACCTAGACCAACACAACCGCAATCGCAGCGTTGAATACGCCCATAGGAGCTTCGGATGAAACAGCTTTTCCTGGCATCACTGTTAGGCTCGACCATCGCCATGTGCACCGCCGCCATGGCCGCTGATACCGATCTGAAAACACTGGAAGCCGCTGCGAAAGCGGAAGGCGCCGTCAATAGCGTCGGCATGCCTGATGACTGGGCGAACTGGAAAGGCACCTGGGACGACCTGGCCAGGCTCTACGGCTTGAAGCACATCGACACTGACATGAGCTCGGCACAGGAAATCGCCAAGTTCGCCGCCGAGAAAGACAACGCCAGCGCCGACATCGGCGACGTCGGCGCGGCCTTCGGCCCGATCGCGGTCAAGCAGGGCGTGGTCCAGCCTTACAAGCCAAGCACCTGGGAACAGATTCCGGACTGGGCCAAGGACAAGGACGGCAACTGGGCACTGGCCTACACCGGCACCATCGCATTCATCGTCAACAAGAAGCTGTTGCACGGCTCCGAAGTGCCGACCAAATGGGCCGACCTGAAAACCGGCAAGTACAAAGTCTCCATCGGCGACGTGAGCACCGCGGCCCAGGCCGCCAATGGCGTGCTGGCGGCGGCCCTGGCCAACGGCGGTGACGAGAAGAACCTGCAACCGGCCCTGTTGATGTTCGCCGACATCGCCAAGCAAGGGCGCCTGTCCATGGCCAACCCGACCATCGCCACCATGGAAAAAGGCGAAGTGGAAGTCGGTGTGGTCTGGGACTTCAACGGCCTGAGCTACAAGGCCAAGATGGCCAACCCGGATGACTACGTCGTGCTGATTCCTTCCGATGGCTCGGTCATTTCCGGCTACACCACCATCATCAACAAATACGCCAAGCACCCGAACGCCGCCAAGCTGACCCGTGAATATATCTTCAGCGACGCCGGCCAGATCAACCTGGCCAAGGGCAACGCCCGTCCGATCCGCGCCGAGCACCTGAAACTGCCGGAAGAGGTCAAGACCAAGCTGCTGCCCAACGAGCAGTACAAGGGCGTGACGCCAATCAAGGACGCCGATGCGTGGGAAAAAACCTCCAAGGCACTGCCGCAGAAGTGGAATGAAGAAGTCATCGTCGAAATGAAGTGAGGCGGTAGTCAGCCCCGCTCGGATATCCAACGAAGACCCCCTTGTGGGAGCGAGCTCGCTTGCGATAGCGGTGTATCAGCCAACATTGATGTCGACTGACACGCCCTCATCGCGAGCAAGCTCGCTCCCACATCTGATCTGCGCTGAATCCGAGCTTTCTGGTTTCCATCCGGAGTCCCGGTCCCTATGAAACACAATGTCATCCTGGTAGTGCTCGACGGCCTCAACTACGAAGTCGCGCGCCATGCCATGGGACATCTGCAGGCGTATGTCGGCGCAGGACGCGCGGCGCTCTACAAACTGGAATGTGAACTGCCGGCCCTGTCCCGTCCTCTTTATGAATGCATCCTCACCGGCGTCGAGCCCATCGACAGCGGCATCGTGCACAACAACGTCTCGCGCCTGTCGAACCAGCGCAGCGTCTTCCACTACGCCACCGACGGCGGGTTGAGCACGGCAGCGGCGGCGTATCACTGGATCAGCGAGCTCTACAACGCCTCACCGTTCATATCGGCCCGCGACCGGCATACCGAAAATCGCGACCTGCCCATCCAGTACGGGCATTTCTACTGGAACGACCACTATCCCGATTCCCACCTGTTCGCCGACGCCGAACATCTTCGTCAGCGCTACCAGCCGAATTTCCTCCTGGTTCATCCGATGAACATCGACGATGCCGGTCACCAGCACGGCCTCGACACCCCGCAATATCGCAACAGCGCCCGCTCGGCCGACATCAACCTGGCGGTCTATCTGCAAGCCTGGCTCGACGCCGGTTACCAGGTGCTGGTGACCGCCGACCACGGCATGAACAACGACCGTTCCCACAACGGCCTGCTGGCCGAGGAACGCGAGGTGCCGCTGTTTGTCCTGGGCGACAGCTTCAGCCTCGACCCCGAGGCAACGCCTCGCCAGGTCGAACTGTGCGGCACCGTCTGCCAGTTGCTGGGTGTCGAGCACGACAAACCCTATTGCCAGGAGTTGCTCAAGTGAATGCCATGACCCGCGGCAAATGGCTGGCAGCCTTGTGCCTGGTGCCTTTCGCGATTTTCTTCATCGTGTTCCAGGTCGCCCCGCTGCTCTGGGTACTGGTCAATAGCCTGGAATCGGAAGAATTCGGCTGGGGCCTGGCCAATTTCAGCAAGATCTTCAACTCCAAGTTCTATCGCCAGGCGATCCAGCACAGCCTGGAAATCAGCTTCTGGTCCAGCGTGTTCGGCATCGTCATCGCTGTATTGGGCAGCTATTCATTGCGCCGGGTCGATTCGCGCCTGCGCAATTTCGTCAACGCTTTCGCCAACATGACCAGCAACTTCGCCGGCGTGCCCCTGGCCTTCGCGTTCATCATCCTGCTGGGGTTCAACGGCAGCATCACCCTGATGCTCAAACAGGCCGGCGTGATCGAGGATTTCAACCTGTATTCGAAAACCGGGCTGATCATCCTCTACACCTACTTCCAGATTCCCCTGGGGGTGCTGCTGCTCTATCCGGCCTTCGACGCCCTGCGCGAAGACTGGCGCGAGTCCGCCGCCCTGCTGGGGGCCAGTGGCTGGCAGTTCTGGCGGCACATCGGCCTGCCGGTGCTGACCCCGGCGCTGCTGGGCACGTTCGTGATCCTGCTGGCCAACGCCCTGGGGGCCTACGCAACGGTCTACGCCCTGACCACCGGCAACTTCAACGTCCTGCCCATCCGCATCGCCGCCATGGTGTCCGGGGATATCTCCCTCGACCCGAACATGGCCAGCGCCCTGGCCGTGGTCCTGGTGGCGTTGATGACCCTGGTGACCATCGTCCATCAGTTGCTGCTCAAGAGGAGCTACCATGTCGCGCGCTGACTCGGGCCCTGCCGGGCTCTATCACCGGGTGGTGGTATACGTGCTGTTCGCCATCCTGCTGCTGCCCCTGGTCGGCACCCTGGTCTACTCCATCGCCAGCAGCTGGTCGGCCACCGTGCTGCCCAGCGGCTTCACGTTCAAATGGTATGTGCAACTGTGGAGCGATCCGCGGTTTCTCGGCGCGTTCGGCCAATCGCTGGTGGTGTGCGTCGCAGCGCTGGTGCTTTCGGTGGTGCTGATCCTGCCGCTGTTGTTCGTGGTGCATTACCACTTCCCGAAGCTCGACGCGCTGATGAATATCCTCATCCTGCTACCCTTCGCGGTACCGCCGGTGGTGTCTTCGGTGGGGCTGCTTCAGCTCTACGGCTCCGGGCCACTGGCGATGGTGGGCACGCCATGGATCCTGATCGGCTGCTATTTCACGGTCGCCCTGCCGTTCATGTACCGGGCGATCACCAACAACCTGCAGGCCATCAACCTGCGCGACCTGATGGATGCCGCCCAATTGCTCGGTGCCAGCACCTTCCAGGCGGCGTTCCTGGTAGTGCTGCCGAACCTGCGCAAGGGCCTGATGGTGGCACTGCTGCTGTCGTTCTCGTTCCTGTTCGGCGAGTTCGTCTTCGCCAATATCCTGGTGGGCACCCGTTATGAAACCCTGCAGGTCTACCTGAACAACATGCGCAACAGCAGCGGCCACTTCACCAGTGCGCTGGTGATTTCCTACTTCTTTTTCGTACTGGTCCTGACCTGGGCGGCCAATATCTTGAACAAGGACAAAAGCCAATGAGCTACGTCAGCGTCCAACACCTGCAGAAAAGCTACGCCGGCACCCCTGTATTCAGCGACATCAATTGCGAGATCCACAAGGGCGAATTCGTCACCCTGCTGGGCCCGTCCGGTTGTGGCAAGTCCACGCTGCTGCGTTGCATCGCCGGCCTGACGGCAGTGGACGCCGGCCAGATCCTGCTGGACGGCCAGGACATCGTCCCGCTGAGCCCACAGAAGCGCGGGATCGGCATGGTCTTCCAGAGCTACGCCCTGTTTCCCAACATGACCGTGGAGCAGAACGTGGCCTTCGGGCTGCGCATGCAGAAGGTCGACGCCTCGGACAGCCACCAGCGTGTGTCGGAGATCCTGCGCCTGGTGGAGCTGCACGACTTTGCCGCCCGCTATCCCCATCAACTCTCCGGCGGCCAGTGCCAGCGCGTCGCCCTCGCCCGCTCCCTGGTGACCCGGCCACGCCTGTTGCTGCTGGACGAGCCGTTATCGGCCCTGGATGCGCGGATTCGCAAACACCTGCGCGAACAGATCCGTCAGATCCAGCGCGAGTTGGGCCTGACCACGATTTTCGTCACACACGATCAGGAAGAAGCCCTGACCATGTCTGACCGGATTTTCCTGATGAACCAAGGAAAGATCGTACAAAGCGGCGATGCCGAGACCCTTTACACTGCGCCAGTGGATGTCTTTGCCGCCGGCTTCATCGGCAACTACAACCTGCTGGACGCCGACAGCGCCACCCGGCTGCTGCAACGGCCGGTGAACAGCCGCATCGCGATTCGTCCGGAAGCCATCGAGCTGAACCGCAGCGGCGAGGCCGATGCGCTGATCCGCAGCCACAGCCTGTTGGGCAATGTCATCCGCTACCGGGTCGAGGCCCGTGGCGTGGAACTGGTGGTGGATGTGCTCAACCGCTCCGCCGCCGACCTGCACCCTGATGGCGCTCGATTGGCACTTTCCATCGATCCGTCGGCGCTGTGTGAGGTAGCCTGATGGCTTTGTCGATTCTGAAGCTGATACTGAAAAGGGAAACGCGCTGATGGCCCTGGCAATTTTTGATCTGGACGAAACCCTGATCCACGGCGACTGCGCCACCCTCTGGAGCGAGCAGATGGGCCGACTGGGGTGGGTCGACCCCGAGTCGTTCATGCGTCGCAACAATGAGCTGATGGACGCCTACAGTCACGGCAAGCTACGCATGGAAGAGTACATGGACTTCAGCCTGGAGCCGATGATCGGCCGCACGCCGGAAGAAATCGAGCATCTGGTGGCACCATGGGTGGAAGATTTCATCGAACCGATCATCTTCAGCGACGCCACCAAGGCCATCGCCGAACACCGCAAGGCCGGCGACCGGATCCTGGTGATCTCCGCCTCGGGCACGCACCTGGTCAAGCCGATTGCCGAACGCCTGGGCATCGATGAGATCCTGGCGATCGATCTCGAGGTCGCCCATGGGGCATACACTGGCAAGACCGTAGGCGTCCTGACCTACCGCGAAGGCAAGATCACGCGGCTGCTGGACTGGCTGGATGCCGAAGAAGAGAATCTCGAAGGCGCGAGTTTCTATTCCGATTCGCGAAATGATCTGCCGCTGCTGCTCAAGATCGATCACCCGCATGTGGTGAACCCGGATCCGGAATTGAAGGCCTATGCCGAATCGGCCGGCTGGCCGATCCATAGCTGGACATGAAGCCAGCTCCCAGGCTTGGGTGGCGAAAGGTTCAGACAAAGCCTGGGATTTGTACGAAAAGCCTACAGCCCGCAATACACCTGCATCGCATTCAGGGCCGTGTCATCCCCACTGCCCTGATCGGGTTCCACCCTGGTCCGGAATCCCCTTACTTTTTTGGCTCCCAAACCATCGAGGCAACTGTAGAACCCGGTCCACTCTCCCCATGAGGCTGGCGGGTCACCTGCCAGGGTTTCCGATCCACAATTGACTTTGATATTGCCGGCGGCCGTATCGTCCTTCGAACCCTTCTCCTTGTCTCGCCCCCGAAACCGCTCCACCTGAATGGCAAACGCTATGACGGGATGCTCGCGACAAACGTAGTCCCTGCCCCAGCTTCCCCACTTTCCTTCAAGGCTTCGGATGTAAGTGGCCGCCCCATTGGCGCCGCTCTTGCAGATAAGCTGGACCGCATTCAATGCACTGTCGTCGCCACTGCCCTGATAGGGCTCACTCTTGAGTCGGAACCCCCAGACATACTGCCCCTGGGGGCAGTAGGCAGCCGCTCCCCAAGTTCCCCACGGCCCTTGTTCCGATGTATCCGAAGGCACTTGCCCCCAGACAGCCTCGACAACTATCAGCAAGAGTGCACAAACCGACGCGTGCAAGGCGACATGGCCTGACATGACAGCGCCCTACTTGAACTTGGAAAAGGCTTTTGCCAGATCCAGAATTGTTTTTTCGTCTTGCCTGTCCATATCACCGTCGCCATCAATGTCGGTTTTGACGTTGACGGTGTCGTAGGGTCCGTTCTTTTTCGAAGCCGTGACAAAGGTCGCGAACTGCAATTTCCTGCCTTTGTAGATCTCCAGGACAACGTCGGGCGATCTATTGTCGTCAACGTACTCTTGGCTCATGCGGAGTTCTTTTGTAGCCATCACATCACCTCTTCTGTTAGTGACACTGAACAGAGAGACAACTATTACTCTCGAACCCACTCTAGGGCGGCTTTCTCCATGGTGTCTACTGTCAGACCTGACAGGTGCATGGGCTTTCCAGCGGAGCGAACAGCCTGGCGTGTTCACCGATCCACGACGGAGGTTCGCTTCCTCGCCGGAGTGTCGTCAGAACAGTGCAGGGGGGAAACAGACCCCGCTTATCGGACAATCTGCTTCCCATGGGCCAGGGATCAGCTCAGGCTTTCATCGATTACCAGCACCAACTTGCCTGACACTTTGTTGCTCGCCAGCTCTGCAAACGCCGCTTCGGCATCCCCGATGGCAAAGGTCCCGGCCAGTTGCGGACTCAGGCGTTTCTCGCTGAACAGCGGCCAGACATGCTCGCCCAACTCTCGCAGCAGATCGGCTTTGAACTGCCCATCGCGACTGCGCAGGGTCGAGCCCAGCAACTGGATGCGCTTGGCAAGTACCTGCGCCAGGTCCAGCTGGGTTTCCCGACCGCCCATCAGGCCGATCAATACCCAACGCCCGTCAACTGACAAAAGTTTCACGTTGAGCGGGGCGTAACTGGCGCCCACCGGATCGAGAATCACGTCGAAGGGACCGAAGTCGTTCAGGCTGTCCATGCCATCGGTGCGAACCACGCCGCCCTGAGCGCCCAACGCCTCGCAATAGGCCAACCGATCCGCCGAGCCAACACTGACCCAGCACGGGTTGCCGAACGCCTTGCACAGCTGGATAGCCGCCGATCCGACGCCACTGGCTCCGGCGTGCAGGAGCACTTTCTCGCCCGGCTTGAGCGCAGCCAGCTGAAACAGATTCAGCCATGCGGTGCTGTAGACCTCAGGCAGCGCGGCGGCTTCAGCCATGGAAAGGCCCTCGGGCACGGGCAGGACATGCCGGCCATCGACCACCACTTCCTGCGCCATGCCGCCGCCGGCGAGCAAGGCACAGACACGGTCGCCAACCTGCCAGGACGAGCCCGGCCCTACCTCGCTGATCACTCCGGAACACTCCAGCCCCAACACCTGACTGGCACCGGGCGGCGGCGGGTAATGCCCGGCCTTTTGTAACAAATCGGCCCGATTCAGGCCGGCAGCCGCCACGCGGATGCGAACTTGGCCGGCATCACATGCCGGACTTGGCTCATCAGCCCATACCACTTGGCCTTCAACGCCTTGCAATGCTTTCACGGTGCCTCCATAGTGAGTCTCGACTGGGCCCGTTGCCGCAACGCCGGGCTTTCTTGCATTATGCGCCCGGGCCACATGGAACCGGCGACTTCAAAGACGGCCTAATATGCGTTATCAATTGTCCCTGCGTCGAATCAGTATGAAGCACCTGTTCCCCAGCACCGCCCTTGCGCTTGTCATTGGCCTCGGTCTGTTGCCGCTGTCGAGCGATACGTTCGCAGCCAACAGCTGGGACAAGCTTCAACCCGATCGCGACGAGGTCATTGCCAGCCTTAACGTCGTCGAGTTGCTCAAGCGCCATCACTACAGCAAGCCTCCCCTCGACGATGCACGCTCCGTCATCATCTATGACAGCTACCTGAAGCTGCTCGATCCGTCGCGCAGTTATTTCCTGGCCAGCGACATCGCCGAATTCGACAAGTGGAAAACCCAGTTCGACGACTTCCTCAAGAGCGGCGACCTGAACGCAGGGTTCATCATCTACAAACGCTACCTGGATCGCGTGAAAGCGCGTCTGGACTACGCCCTTGCCGAACTGAACAAAGGCGTCGACAAAATCGACTTCAATGCCAAGGAAACCTTGCTGGTGGATCGCAAGGACGCCCCCTGGCTCAAAAACACCGCCGAACTGGACGACCTGTGGCGCAAACGAGTCAAGGACGAAGTCCTGCGCATGAAGATCGCCGGCAAGGAACCCAAGCAGATCCAGGAAACCCTGATCAAGCGCTACAAGAATCAGCTGGCACGCCTGGACCAGACCCGCGCCGAGGACATCTTCCAGGCGTATATCAACACCTTCGCCATGTCCTACGACCCGCATACCAATTATCTGTCGCCGGATAACGCGGAAAACTTCGACATCAACATGAGTCTGTCCCTGGAAGGCATCGGTGCGGTGCTGCAGAGCGACAACGACCAGGTGAAAATCGTGCGCCTGGTGCCGGCAGGCCCCGCCGACAAGACCAAGCAGGTAAGCCCGGCGGACAAGATCATCGGCGTCGCCCAGGGTGACAAGGAAATGGTCGATGTGGTCGGCTGGCGCCTGGACGAAGTGGTCAAGCTGATCCGTGGTCCGAAAGGCTCGGTGGTGCGCCTGGAAGTCATCCCGGCCAGCAATGCCCCGAACGACCAGACCAGCAAGGTCGTGTCGATTACCCGTGAAGCGGTGAAGCTGGAAGAACAGGCCGCGAAGAAATCGGTCCTCAAACTCAAGCAGGACGGTAAGGACTACAAGCTCGGCATCATCGAGATCCCGGCCTTCTACCTGGATTTCAAAGCCTTCCGCGCCGGTGACCCGGACTACAAGAGCACCACTCGCGACGTCAAGAAACTGCTGACCGAATTGCAGAAGGAAAAGGTCGACGGCGTGGTCATCGACTTGCGCAACAATGGCGGTGGTTCCCTGCAGGAAGCAACCGAGCTGACCAGCCTGTTCATCGACAAGGGCCCGACCGTGCTGGTACGCAACGCCGATGGCCGGGTGGATGTGCTCGAAGACGAAAACCCGGGCGCGTTCTACAAGGGCCCAATGGCATTGCTGGTCAATCGCCTGTCGGCTTCGGCCTCGGAGATCTTCGCTGGCGCCATGCAGGACTACCACCGGGCGCTCATCATCGGTGGCCAGACCTTCGGCAAAGGCACCGTGCAGACCATCCAGCCGCTCAACCATGGCGAGCTGAAACTGACCCTGGCCAAGTTCTACCGGGTTTCCGGGCAGAGCACCCAGCATCAGGGCGTGCTGCCGGATATCGATTACCCGTCGATCATCGACACCAAGGAAATCGGCGAAAGCGCCCTGCCCGAAGCCATGCCGTGGGACACCATCCGGCCGGCGATCAAACCGGCGGTGGACCCGTTCAAGCCGTTCCTGGCCCAGCTCAAGTCCGAGCATGACGCCCGCACGGCCCAGGACGCGGAATTCGTGTTCATCCGCGACAAGCTGGCCCTGGCGCAGAAACTGATGACCGAGAAGACCGTCACCCTCAACGAAACCGAGCGTCGCGCGCAACACACCGACATCGAGGCCAAGCAACTGGCGATGGAAAACCTGCGCCGCAAGGCCAAGGGTGAAGAACCGCTCAAGGAATTGAAGAAAGAGGACGAAGACCTCATCACCGAGCCGGAAAAAACCAAGCCGGAAGACGATGCCTACCTGAGCGAGACCGGGCGAATCCTGTTGGATTACCTGAAACTCAACACGGCGGTCGCGAAACATTAACGTGATAGCCATTTAATGCTACCGCTCCTCGGAGCGTCATCAAACTGACATCATTCTGTCGTGAAATACAGGACCGGGCGCCCCCAGCGGGAGGCGCCCAGTCCTTTTTTTTCGCCAGAGATAGCCATGACCACGACCGAACAGCTGGGTGCCTTGAGTTCAATCCTGACTCAAAGCGGTTTGCACAGCCTGTTCCAACCGATCATCTGCCTTTCCGAACGACGCATCGTGGGTTATGAGGCCCTGACCCGCGGACCGTCCAACAGCCCGTTGCACTCCCCCATCGCCCTGCTCTCCGTGGCACGCCAGGCCGGACGGCTCAGTGAACTGGAACTGGCCTGCCGGCGCAGCGCCTGCCAGCGTTTCAACGAGCAGAAACTGCCGGGCAAACTGTTTCTGAACGTCTCGCCCGAATCGCTGCTGGAGTCGGCGCACCAGACCGGCCGCACATTGCAGCTGTTGCAGGATTTCGGCATTCCACCCAGCCAGGTGGTGATCGAACTGACCGAGCAAACCCCCATCGACGACTTCCAGCTCCTGCAGACCGCCTTGCATCATTATCGCGCCATGGGCTTTTCCATCGCCCTGGACGACTTGGGGGCTGGTTATTCGAGCCTGCGACTGTGGTCCGAATTGCGGCCCGACTATGTGAAGATCGATCGGCATTTCATCGATGGCATTCACCAGGACGCTCTCAAGCGCGAATTCGTCGGTTCGATCCTGAAGATCGCCCGCACCTCACGGTCGCAGGTCATCGCCGAAGGCATCGAACTGCCCGAGGAACTGGCGGTACTGATCGAGATGGGCGTCGACCTGGTCCAGGGTTACCTGCTGGCCCGCCCCCAGGAGCAGCCGTCCCGGGACGCCAGGGCGCTCATGCCCAGGCAGGACAGCGGCGCAGTATCGCTGAACGATGAGGTCAACGACCTCGGGGCATTGCTCAACGAACAACCGGCCGTGGCTCACGACACTCCCACGGCCACAGTGCTGGAGGCCTTTCGGCGCCAGGCCAACCTCAATTCCCTGGCGGTACTGGACAACCAGAACCACCCCTGTGGCATCGTCCATCGCCATTCGCTTTCGGACGCCCTGCTCAAGCCCTTCGCCACCGACCTGTTCGCCCGCAAACCCATCAGCCGCCTGATGAGCGATGACTTCCTGGCCGTGGAGCTGAACCAGTCGCTGCAGCAGGTCAGCCGCCTCATCACCAGCCGCGCCCGGCAACGCATCGAAGAAGACTTCATCATCACCCTCAACGGCGGTTACCTGGGACTGGGGCGGGTGATCGACGTGCTCAAGCTCATCACCGAGCTGAAAATCCAGCAGGCCCGCTACGCCAACCCCCTGACCCTGCTGCCGGGCAACGTCCCCATCCAGCAATGCCTGACCCGCCTGCTGCAGCAACGGCAGGAATCGGTGATCTGCTACGTGGACATCGACAGTTTCAAACCCTTCAACGATATCTATGGCTACGGCCGAGGCGATGAAGTCCTGCTGTGCCTGGCCCAATGCCTGAACGAACGCATCGACCCCAGCCGCGACTTCGTCGGCCACATCGGCGGCGACGACTTCCTGCTGGTCCTCGGCCCGGAAGACTGGCGCAAGCGCCTGGACCAGCTTCTGAGCGACTTCCAGACCCACTGCCGGCGCTTCTATCGTCCCGAACACCTGGAAGCGGGATGCTTTACCGCACTGAACCGGCAAGGGGTCCGCCAGGAGTTTGCGTTGTTGTCACTGTCCATCGGGGTGGTGTATCTGCGGTCGGAGGCGTGCGAGGAGCTGGACGCCAGCCAGCTGGCGGAACTGGCTTCACAGGCCAAGCATCATGCCAAGGACATGGCCGGAGGCAGCGTGTACCTGGTCGAGGCAGAGCCTGCGAAGGATGTGGACGTGGCCACCGTATAGCGACACCCCACCGAACACAGCCGCCAGTTGGCTCGGATCGGCTGTCAGGTAGCGGCCGGTTTCAGGATCGCAGTAGCGGTGCCGATCATAGTGCAGACCCGTCTCGGGGTCGAAGTACTGGCCGTGCGAACGCAGCGGCTGCTCCAGCTCTTCGCCGCCGCCGTGCTCGATCGCACAGGCCCTGCCGTAGCCGGTGTAGCGCGCCGACCAGACGATCTGGCCGCCATAGTTGGTCAGTTCCTGGGGCAGCCCCAGATGGTCGAGGTGGTAGTAGAACGGGCAGCTGTTCAGGCCTTTGCCGTCGAGCATCGCCAGTGGGCGGAAGGTGCCGGGCTCGTAGAGGTAGCTGCGGTAGTGGCGCGGACTGCTTTCAGCGACGAGGAAATCCCCCTGCCAGAAAAACCTAGTGGTCAGGCCTTCGACGGTCTTGCTGATGCGTCGGCCAAACGCGTCGTAGCGGTAGGACATTTCGCGACCTTCCGGCGTGGTGACGCCGATCAGGCGATGCTGAGTGTCATACCGGTATTCAGTGAGGAGGACGTGAGCCTCACCGTGACGCTCGCGGATCAGGTTGCCAAAGGCGTCGTAGTCGGCGTGGTGGTCGCCTTCGCTGGGCAGGCGGTTGTCCTCGAGGCTGGGCGGGTAAGGGCCCTGCGGCAGATTGCCAACCGGGCCGTGGCCGAAGGGTTGCGGCGGCTCATCCTGGCCACGCTCGATGCGGATCAGCCGATCCGAGCCATCGTACCGATAAGTGCACTGTCCATCATGGCTGTCGGAAATGACCTCAAGGTTTCCCTTGGCACTGTAGGTAAAAGCGCGCCAGAACAAGGACTGCCGGTTCTGTTGCACCGTACAAGCCCTGAGACGGCCCTGGTCATCGTAGTCATAGTGGCTGAGCAGCAGTCCCTGTTGACGCTGCCATTCGCGACCGGCCCGGTAACGATGTTCGGTGAGGCGCTCACCGTTGAGGTCGATGGCAGTGAGCATCCCCCCTGCGGCGTAATGGAAATCGACCTGGCTGTTGTCCGGCAAGCCCATGTGGTCGAGCCGCCCGCAGGTATCGTAGCGATAACGCAGGGTGCCCTGGCCTTGATGTTCGGCGACCAGCCGGTCCTGGGCGTCGTACTCGAAGACCAGCGGGTGATCGCTGCCATCGCTGACCTCCGCCAGCCGTCCCAGCCTGTCGTAGCGGTACTGGATCGACTGTCCGTCGGGCAAGGTCTTGACCCGAAGCCGCCCGGCCGCGTCGCGCTGGTAGGTCGTCAGCCACTGGCTGCCATCGACGCCGAAGTCGGTTTTTTCCAGCAGGCCTCCGTTGAGGTCATAGACGTAGTCCGTACGCTGGCCGTCGAAGCCGACTTGCCGTCGGATCAGGCCGCCGGGGGTGTAGTCCAGCTGGTATTTTTCCCCGGATTCATTTTCGATTTCGGTCAGTAGCAACCGCGCCGAGTCATATCGGTAGTGCAGCTCGCTGCCATCGGGGTTGATGCGTCGGCTGACCAAGGGCCAATCATCGGCATATTCGTAATGGGTGATGCGGCCCTGTTCGTCGCGTTCACGGGTGATCTTGCCGTAGGCGTTGTAGTGCCAGGCGCGGCTGGCACCGGTTGGCGAGGTCGCCTGAAGCAGGCGCCCCACGGCGTCCCATTGATAATGGGTCAAGCCACCGTGTTCGTCCTGGCAGGTCAGCAAACGCCCGAGGAGGTCGTAGGTAAACGCCCGTCGACTGCCATCTGGCAAGGTTTCTTCAGCCAACTGCCCCAGAGCATCGCGAGCGAAGCGGTGTTCGCCGCCGTCCGGATAGCGGATCGCCGACAACTGTCCGTGAGCGTCATAGGCATAACCGGTACTTTGTCGACCCGGGTCAATGACCTCGATCACGTCACCCTGGGCATTGCACCGGTAGGTCCATCTCGCATCACCGCGCGCCTTGGCGTACAGGACACCGTTGCGGTATTCGTAGGTCGTAGGCAGTTCGTTCGGTGGAATCAGCGCTGCCAGCCGTCCGTCCTCGTCGTAACGGTATTCGGTGACGCCGCCCAGGGGATCCTGCTCAGCGATCAAACGCCCCTGTTCGTCGTAGGCCTTGAGGTGCTCGCCGCCATCGGGATCGACCTTGCGCACCAGACGGGCCTGCTCGTCGTGGATGTACGCCTCTTCGCTGCCGTCGAGGTGTCGGACCGTGACGCAACCGCCCTCGCCCCAGCGATAACGGATGTCCAACTGCGGGAACGAGGCCCAATACCGCACGCAGCGGGCCGACTTCCCGGCCCCCTCCCACTCCCAGAAAAAACTCGCGCCACCGGCCAGTTGCCTCTGGAGGATGACGTGCTGGTCGTCGTAGTCGTAGCGCTCGCTCTCACCGGCGGCATTGGTCGCTTCGATGAGTCGCAGGCGCCCGTCATAGCGGTAGGACATCAAGGTCTGCTCGGTACGCCAGGCGTCGTCCAGGGTCAGGGCCGGATGGAAGCTCTGGTAGTCGATGGCCACCAGGTGGCGCTGCTCGTAACGCAGGCGCAGGCAGCGTCCGACACCGTTGTCGAGGCGACTGATATCGCCATGGATGTTGCGCTGCAGGGTCAGGCGGTTGCCGTAGCGGTCGCTGAGGGCGATCAGTTGGCCGTCGCGAAAATGCAGGAAAGGTGCTTGCCCACCCGGCTGGGCAATGATCATCTCATCCGGTTCGCCCCCCAGGTAAATCGCCGCGTGGACCAGGCCATGTTGAATCGCCGGGCGCTGGACGCTGGGCAGGGGAAAGGTCGTCCGACGGTTTTCCTGGTCGATCCAGATGACTTGCCCGTCTTCAAGCCGCAAGCGATGCGCCAGGGCATGGCTCCAGCCACGCCCCAGGCCCAGGTCCTGATCGGCGGCACCGCTGCGGTACATGCGAGTGAAGACAAACGGCAGCCGGCCATCGAGCTGACCGTCGTCAAGGCTCAGCAATCCTTCGCCCGTGACCAAGGACAGCTGGCCGCCGCGGGTGCAAGGCAAGGCCGCCGTGCTGATTATCGGGGGACGTCCAGCGAAACGGATCAGCCGCTCCATGCCCATCAGCGAGGGCTGCTCGTGGCAAACCGTCAGGGTGCCTTGGGAACTGTCGACAGCTTCCTCGATACGACGCATCTGTTCCATCAGGACGCGGCTCGAACAGGGGCCCGCAGGGAAAACCGGTCGAACATGGGCAAAGGTCTCGCAACACTCAGGAAGGGCGAGACTTTGCAGTGGATAACAGGGGAAATAAGTCAGCGAAAGAAGCGGTGGATGTAGGGCGATTCTTTAAATTCACCAGAGCGCACAACAACCCATCCACCGAGGCTCGCACGCTGCGCCTGCCTTGTGGATAAGTCTACAGGTCGTGGCCTTCGAGCTTCTGGAGCCGGTCCTCGGCCAATGGATGTCCCGCCTTCGCCGCCAGCGCCCACCAGCGTGCCGCTTCGACCGGGTCCGGCGCCTTGCCGACCGTTCCGGTCATGCTGAGCACGCCGACCTGATAGGCCGCCTTGCCATCCCCGGCCAAGGCCGCCAGCCGCAACAGGCGAATACCTTCGGCCCGGGCGCCCAGCCCTTGGCCGCGAAAGGTGAGGATATGGCCATAGAAACTCTGGGCACCGACATCGCCCAGGTTCGCCATGCGGGAAAACTGCCCCTCGAGCCACGCCCAGCCGCGAGGCTGGCGGACGAACCATGGCCAGTGGAACAGTCGGCGCGCCAGCCAGTAACCGGCCCGTGCCTTGATACGCCAGAACATCAGGCCTCCGCCGACTCGGGATACTCGTATTCGAACACCCGGACCACTTCGGAGGCATGCCATGAGGCAGCGGCCACGCCATCGGAAGGACCGGAGAAGCGCCCAAGGCGCTCGACGCACTCGAAGAACCCCGTGCGTGGCAGCCGGCTGGCGCCCTGGCTGATGACCAGCGAACTGCGCAGAGGCTGCTCGGCCCGGGCATCCAGCGCTGCCAGATGCTCGAGGGCCGCGGTCAGGGTCTGCATGGCCGGACTGGGCAATTGCAAGCGCTCCAGCAACGCCCGATACGTCAACAGATGGCGCTGGCGGCGCGCCTGGTCCAGTTCCCCCAGCAATCCATCCCAATGCTGTCGACTGATGCGTACACTCACGATTCATCCCTCCAACCTGGCACCGTCAACTCCCAGGCCAGACTACGCCGAATCGCGGCATCGGGCTGACGCTCGCCGCTTTCGATCATGGCCAGATAAGACGGGCTGATTCCTACCGTGCGGGCCAGCGCCTCGATGGCGATGCCCTTCCCTTCGCGCAAACTGCGTAATTGATCCAGACCAGGAAGGTCCTGACCGGGTGTCGCCGCCGGATGGACCGTGGCTTCGTGCGGCGGTGCTTGATGGATGCCTGCGGCTTTCAACAATGATTGGTACTGATCCCACGGTAAAACCGCATACTCGGGCTCTCCGTCGCGCGTGATTATCTGAATATCCATGACTACCCCGTAGGACAACAACACTTAGCGAGTCAGCTTTTTTCCTAGGAAGTGTAATCCTAAATAGTGGCTAAGGTCGCGGGGCGATGAATCCATGAGGAAAATGCAACAGGATCAGTTTTTTTTCTGACCTTCGAGTTGAAGCTGCTCCGGGGTGTCCGGAAGCCTTTCGACCCGCACGAGCTTCTCGGGCAGTTGTCGATCACGCCAGGCACGAAAGGCGCTGAGTTCGGCATCGAGGTTTTTCATGATCCATGCCAGCACGGCGATATCATCGAACATGCCGAACATAGGCAGCAGGTCCGGTATGGCGTCCAGGGGGCTGAGGAAATACATCAGGCCTGCCACGATGGACAGCAGCGATTTGGCGCTCACGGCCCGATACTCACCACGCCAGTAAGCCAGGCACAAGGCCTGCAGCAGGCGCAGGTCATCCTTGAGCCGACCCAGGCGACCGCCCTCCCGGGCACTCTTGCTGGCCACGGCAAACAACAGCGTCGGCAATCGACCGCGAGCCAGCAAGCGCCCCGCCAAAGGCAGGAATCGGGCAAAATTCCACGGTGCCTTCATTTCTTCTTCCCACTGAAATGTTATCCACACAAATTGTGGATAACCTTGTGAACAGACCTGCATTTCACCGCTGAAGCCCCCGTTGCACAAGGGCCCGGCTTAGATCGGGCGTTTTTTACTCACTAAAAAAAACCCAATATTTCATTGACTTGACCGGCCGACTGGGGCTAGCGCGGCGCCTGTAATGCCTATGACTGCCGCCTGCGGCATGCGTTCGTTTTTTTGATGTTGCCGGCGCCCGCATACAAAAACGCCCCGCATGAGCGAGGCGTTTTCGTTGAGATCAGACGCGGTTACTTGGCTGCGTCTTCTTTTGCCGGATCCTTGATTGCCAGCAGTTCCAGGTCGAACACCAGGACGGAGTTGGCAGGGATGGCCGGACTCGGGCTCTGGGCACCGTAAGCCAGGTCGCTCGGGATGTACAGTTTGTACTTCTCGCCGACATGCATCAGTTGCAGGCCTTCGACCCAACCCGGGATCACGCCGCTGACCGGCAGGTCGATCGGGCTGCCACGTTCAACGGAGCTGTCGAACACCTTGCCGTCGATCAGCTTGCCGGTGTAGTGGACAGTCACCACGTCAGTCGGCTTGGGCTGTGGACCGTCGGCCTTCTTGACCACTTCGTACTGCAGGCCGGAAGCGGTGGTGGTTACACCCGACTTCTTGCCGTTCTCTTCGAGGAATTTCTTGCCGGCGGCCGCCGACTCTTCACTCATCTTGGCCATGCGCTCTTCGGCACGCTTTTGCAGCGCGGCAAAGGCTTCGACCAGTTCTTCGTCTTTCAGCTTCTGTTCTTTCTTGCCGACGGCATCTTCGATGCCCTGGGCGACCGCTTTGGAGTCCAGGTCATCCATGCCTTCCTGAGCCAGGCTCTTGCCCATGTTCAGGCCAATACCGTAGGAAGCTTTCTGCGCCGGGGTTTTCAGCTCTACGCTGGTCTGCGAGTCGCAACCTGCGAGGACCAGGCCAACCAGGGCAACCGCCGCCGCCAACCGATGCTGTTTCATGCTATTTCCTTGTTCATGCGCCTAAAGGGCAATCGAGTAAAGCCGCGAGCTTATCAGGCGGCCACGACCAATGGCTACCGGCATGTGAGCCACAAACCAGTGATAAGTTCAGGCGTGCAAACGCAATTTGATCCTGGGCCGATTAAGGCTCCGTTATCCAGGGCGCATAGCGACAAATCACCGCGACTCGCAACCCTACGATAATGGCCACTTGCCGGCCACGCGCCTCTGAGGCATAAGGGCTTATCAAAAAAACAAGGACGTTACCGTGCGCCTTCTCTCCCGCATCCTATTGTTGATCCTCGTGCTGCTTTTTGTCGCAGTGGCCGTAGTGCTTTATTACGTCGCCAACCCTCGCCTCCCCTTCTATACCCCGGTCGAACAGGTGCATTACCTGGACCAGTGGAGCGCCGCCGAGCGCCAGACGTATTACTTCACTCCGCAGGGAACCCAGGTCAAAGGCCTGCGCTACGACTGGTTCAACGCGCTGGAGCTGCCGTTTTCGCAAGAGCGCTTCGCCTCGCCACAATACCTGGCGCGCTTCGGCTTTCTGGTGGACCCGGCGCAGAAGCCCTCGCCGCAAAACCCAGGCAATCTGCCGGTGGGCTTCACCCGGCACCAGAACGCTGGCAGCAGCGAGCAGTTCCTGGATATCACCTGCGCCGCGTGTCACACCGGTGAACTGCATTTCAAGGGCCAGGCAATAAGGATCGATGGCGGCTCGGCCCAGCACGTATTGCCCTCCAGCGTCCCGACATTGCGCGGCGGCAGTTTTGGACAGGCCCTGGTCGCCAGCCTGGCGTCGACCTACTACAACCCCTGGAAATTCGAACGCTTCGCCCGAAAGGTGCTGGGCCAGGACTATGATGCCCGCAAGGACGAACTACGCGAGGCCTTCAAGGACTCCCTGGACACTTTCGTGCGCACCGCATGGAACGACACCCATCGTGGCCTCTATCCCACCGAGGAAGGGCCCGGCCGTACCGACGCCTTTGGCCGTATCGCCAACGCCAGCTTCGGCGATGCCATTTCGGCGAAGAACTACCGCGTCGCGGACGCGCCGGTGGATTACCCGCAACTGTGGGAAATGTGGACATTCGACTGGGTGCAGTGGAATGGCTCGGCCCAGCAGCCAATGGCCCGCAACGTCGGCGAAGCCCTGGGCGTCGGTGCCACGCTGAATTTCTTCGACGCCCAGGGCAAGCCGCTGCAGGGCGATGCGCGCTACCCGTCCAGCGTGCGCGTGCGCGACCTGCATACCATCGAAGAGACGCTGCAACTGCTCAAGCCGCCGGTCTGGCCGGAAGCATTGCTGGGCCCGGTCGATAAACCCCTGGCCGCCAAAGGCCGGGCCCTGTTCGCCGAAAACTGCGCCGGTTGCCACGTGCCCAAAGTGGTCCAGGGTCCCGACAGGCCGGTCCAGCAACTGCACATGCTGCCCGTGAAGGTCATCGGCACCGACCCGGGCACCGCCAACAATATCGCCGATCACCGCTTCGACCTGACCAGCCTGCAATGGGACCCGGCCGAACTGGCGAAACTGGAAGTGCAACTGCACCCTACCCCGACGCAACCGCTGGACATGAGCCAGCTCTCGGTCGCCAAGGGCCTGGCCTACGTCACGGCATTCGTCGAAAACCGGGCTTACCGCGACGCCGGCGTGACTCCAGAGGAGCGTCCGGCACTGGATGGCTTCGGCTTGCCCATTGGCGTGCGCGAACTGCGCGCCTACAAGGCTCGTCCGCTGGCCGGCGTGTGGGCCACGCCGCCTTTCCTGCACAACGGCTCGGTACCGACGATCTATCAGTTGCTCTCGCCCCAGGCCGAGCGGGCGACCACCTTCTATAAAGGCAGCTTCGAATACGATCCACGGCACCTGGGCTATCGCACCGAGGCCTTCACCAACGGTTTTGTCTTTGATACCCGGATCACCGGCAACCACAACAGCGGCCACGAATTCCGCGCAGGCGAACGCGGCAACGGTGTGATTGGCCGCCTGCTGCAGCCGCAAGAGCGCTGGGCGCTGCTGGAATACCTCAAGGTGCTCGGCGGGCCACTGGAGTCGCAATTGTGATGATGAACTTTTCAGGCAAAAGGATTGACCCATGCTGATCACGCTCTGGCTGCGCCTCGGCGCCTTTCTGGGCAAGATGCTCCTGTGGCTGCTGGGCATGGGACTGCTCGGCTGGGCCCTGGCCACGGCCTGGTTCGCCTGGCAACACAGCGGACCGGTCCCGGACAAGGAACAGATGCCGCCGGGCGAAACCGCCATGACCCAGGACATCATCCAGACCGCCATTCGCATCGTCGATCAGCATCGCGAAGGCACTCGTTATCTGCGGGACGCCCATGCCAAGGCCCACGGCTGCGTGATGGCCGAAGTCCAGGTACCGACCGACCTGGCCGCCCCCTTGCGCCAGGGCGTATTCGCCGAACCGGGGAAGGTCTGGCAGGCAACCATGCGGCTGTCCAACGGCAACGCCTACCCTCAGTTCGACAGCTTGCGCGATGCCCGCGGAATGGCCATCAAATTGCTGAACGTGCCGGGCAGGCAATTGCTGGCAGAACGGCAATCCCAGGCTGAACAGGATTTCGTGATGTTCAATCATCCGAACTTCTTCGTCAGCGATGTCGCCGAATACCGTCAGAACGTAGCCGCCCAGGCCGACGGCAAAAAGGCCATGGCGTTTTTTCCAAGCATCGATCCACGCACGTGGCAGATTCGCCATCTGTTCATCGCCCTGGCAACCCTCTCGCCACCGCCCGCCAGCCCGACCCAGACAACGTATTTCTCGGTATCGCCCTACAAGTTCGGCGAGGCCAACGCGAAGTTCCGTGTCGCGCCGGATCCAGGCAACTGCCCGGAATACACCCTGCCGCCACAAAACCAGGACCTGCCGAACTTTCTACGCAGTGCATTGAACCAGCAACTGTCCACGGACCGTGTGCCAGCGTGCTTCGTCCTGCAGATCCAGCGCCAGGACCCAAGCAAATACATGCCGATCGAAGACACCAGTATCGAATGGCGGGAGAGCGACGCCCCGTTCGAGACGGTGGCACGGATCAAGGTGCCCGCCCAGGACTTCGACACCCCCAAGCAGAACCTGGCCTGTGACAACCTGTCCTTCAATCCCTGGTTCGGCATCGAGGCCCATCGCCCCATCGGCGGGATCAATCGGCTGCGCAAGGCGGTATACGAGGCGGTCAGCGATTACCGTCACACCCGTAATGCCGAGCAATAAGGGCCGGTCGCGCCAAACGCCAGGCAACAAAAAGCCCGCTTGTTAAGCGGGCTTCTTGCAGATGACCTGGCGTTCAGTGTTCCAGGTAATCGAATATGGCGCAGCGGACGGGACTCGAACCCGCGACCCCCGGCGTGACAGGCCGGTATTCTAACCGACTGAACTACCGCTGCGCGTAACATTGAAAGCTTGGTGGGTGATGACGGGATCGAACCGCCGACATTCTGCTTGTAAGGCAGACGCTCTCCCGGCTGAGCTAATCACCCTGCACTTTCGATGCGGGGCGCATTCTCTCACAGTTTTTCGTAATGTGCTGATTTAATTAGCAAAAAATAAAAACCGCGATCGATGCGCACCACAGGAACTGCAAACAGCAAAAAGCCCGCGTTAGCGGGCTTTTCGTGGTGACCTGGCGTTCAGTGTTCCAGGTAACCGAATATGGCGCAGCGGACGGGACTCGAACCCGCGACCCCCGGCGTGACAGGCCGGTATTCTAACCGACTGAACTACCGCTGCGCGTAACACTTGAAGCGAAATGGTGGGTGATGACGGGATCGAACCGCCGACATTCTGCTTGTAAGGCAGACGCTCTCCCGGCTGAGCTAATCACCCTTCGCTTTCGGTGTGGCGCGCATTCTACGGAGCGCCCTCACGACTGGCAAGCACTTTTTAAATTAATTTTCTCAGGCCTTCCAAAGGCTTAGCGAAGGGTTGGCCTATGGCGCCGCGAAGAGAATAATGCCCCCCTTTGTATAAAGGAGAGATTCACCCCATGTGGTTCAAGAACCTGCTTATCTATCGCCTGACCCAAGATCTGCCTTTTGATGCCGAGGCGTTGGAAACTGCACTAGCCAGCAAACTGGCGCGTCCATGTGCAAGCCAGGAGTTGACCACTTACGGTTTCGTCGCGCCATTCGGCAAGGGCGAGGACGCGCCGCTGGTGCATGTCAGCCAGGACTTCCTGCTGATCGCCGCGCGCAAGGAAGAGCGCATCCTGCCCGGTAGCGTCGTGCGCGATGCGCTGAAGGAAAAGGTCGAGGAGATCGAAGCCGAACAGATGCGCAAGGTCTACAAGAAAGAGCGGGACCAGCTCAAGGACGAGATCATCCAGGCGTTCCTGCCTCGCGCCTTTATCCGTCGTTCGTCCACCTTCGCCGCCATCGCACCGAAGCAGGGCCTGATCCTGGTCAACTCCGCCAGCCCGAAACGCGCCGAAGACCTGCTTTCCACCCTGCGCGAAGTCATCGGCTCGCTGCCAGTGCGTCCATTGACGGTCAAGACAGCCCCCACCGCCATCATGACCGACTGGGTCAAGACCCAGAAAGCCGCGGACGATTTCTTCGTGCTGGACGAATGCGAATTGCGCGACACCCACGAGGACGGTGGCATCGTGCGCTGCAAGCGCCAGGACCTGACCAGCGACGAAATCCAGCTGCACCTGAACACTGGCAAGGTGGTGACCCAATTGTCGCTGGCCTGGCAGGACAAGCTGTCCTTCGTGCTCGACGACAAGATGGTGGTCAAGCGCCTGAAGTTCGAGGATCTGCTGCAAGACCAGGCGGAACAGGACGGCGGCGACGAAGCCCTGGGCCAGTTGGATGCCAGTTTCACACTGATGATGCTGACGTTCGGCGAATTCCTGCCGGCCCTGGTCGAAGCCCTGGGCGGGGAAGAGATTGCGCAGGGGATCTAAAACGCAACGGCTTACCCTTGTGGGAGCGAGCCTGCTCGCGATAGCGACATGGCAGTCACCGATATGTTGACTGACACTCCGCAATCGCGAGCAAGCTTGCTCCCACATCAGTATTCGATGCTCTTGATAATAAGGATCAGGTCATGCGCGCACTGGCTGCATTGAGTCGCTTTGTCGGCAATACCTTCGCTTACTGGGTACTATTTTTCGCGGTGCTGGCATTCTTCCAACCACAATGGTTCGTCGACCTTAAAGTTGCCATCGTCCCCTTGCTGGGCCTGGTGATGTTCGGCATGGGCCTGGCCCTGAAGCTGGAGGATTTCGCCGAAGTGGCCCGTCATCCAGGCCGTGTGGCCCTGGGGGTGATTGCCCAGTTCGTGATCATGCCGGGTACCGCCTGGCTGCTGTGCCAGGTGTTCAGCCTGCCACCGGAGATCGCGGTCGGCGTGATTCTGGTGGGATGTTGCCCAAGCGGCACGTCGTCCAATGTCATGACCTGGTTGGCTCGAGGGGACCTGGCCCTGGCCGTGGCGATTTCCGCGATCACAACCCTGCTCGCACCTGTGTTGACCCCAGCGCTCATCTGGTTGCTTGCCTCGGCCTGGCTGCCGGTATCGTTCTCGGCGTTGTTCTGGTCGATCCTGCAAATCGTGCTGTTGCCGATCGCGTTGGGCATCGTTGCACAACGCCTGCTAGGCGCCCGGGTTCGCCATGCCGTAGAAGTGCTGCCGCTGATATCCGTGGTAAGCATCGTGATCATCGTGGCGGCGGTGGTGGCAGCCAGCCAGGCGAAGATTGCCGAATCCGGCCTGCTGATCATGGCTATCGTGATCTTGCACAACAGCTTCGGTTACCTGCTGGGCTATTTCACCGCCCGCGTGTTCGGCCTGCCATTGGCCCAGCGCAAGACCCTGGCGCTGGAAGTGGGCATGCAGAACTCCGGCCTCGGCGCGGCCCTGGCCAGTGCGCATTTCTCGCCACTGGCGGCGGTCCCCAGTGCGCTGTTCAGCGTCTGGCACAATATTTCCGGAGCGCTGCTCTCGACGTACTTCCGGCGCATGAGCGAAAAGCGCGACGGCGAAACCCTCGGCACCCGGCAAACAGCCGATTAAGTCAGGCTTGATCGAGTGCCCGATCATGGGCACTCTATCCCTCCACTGCGGGGACGACCCCGCTACTCGATTGAGTCTTGAATCCGGGGACGACCCCATCCATCGATGAGGTGTCTGATGTCTTGGATCATTCTATTTTTTGCTGGCCTGTTCGAAGTTGGCTGGGCCGTAGGCCTGAAGTACACCGACGGGTTCAGTCGTCCTCTCCCCACGGCACTGACAATTGCCGCCATGGCCATCAGCCTGGGCCTGCTCGGCCTTGCCATGAAGGAGTTGCCTCTGGGCACAGCCTATGCGATCTGGACGGGCGTAGGCGCCGTGGGCACGGTGATCGCCGGGATCATTCTGTTCGGCGAATCAATGGCGCTGGTTCGCCTGGCCAGCGTGGCATTGATCGTTGTGGGGTTGATCGGGCTCAAGGTCAGCGCCTGATCGACCCGTGGGGGCGAGCTTGCTCGCGATAGCGGTTTGCCTGTGACATCAACGCCAGACAGATTGCAATCGCGGGCAAGCTCGCTCCCACAGTTTTTCTGCCCTAGCGGACAGTGCCGCGCAAATCGCCCACCAACGCCTGCAAACTCGAAGGTGTTGCCGCCTCGACCGCGACCGCCGAACCCGCCACCAGCGTCACCCGCGACCAGAACCGACGAAACAGCCCTTTGGCCGGGTCGCGACTGAAGAAGCTGCCCCACAGACCCTGCAATGCCAAGGGAATCACCGGCACCGGGGTTTCCTGGAGGATGCGTGTCAGCCCGCTCTTGAACTCATTGATCTCACCGTCAGCCGTCAGTTTTCCTTCAGGGAAAATGCACACCAACTCACCGTCCTTCAGGTACTGCGCGATTCGGGTGAAGGCCTTTTCGTAGATGTGGATATCTTCCTGACGCCCGGCAATCGGAATCGTCCCGGCGGTACGGAAGATAAAGTTCAGCACCGGCAGGTTGTAGATCTTGTAGTACATCACGAAGCGAATCGGCCGACGCACTGCACCGCCAATCAACAGCGCATCGACGAAAGACACGTGGTTGCAGACCAACAGCGCCGCCCCCTCATCGGGGATCGCCTCCAGGTTGCGATGCTCCACGCGGTACATGGAATGGCTCAGCAGCCAGATCAGGAAGCGCATGCTGAACTCGGGGACAATCTTGAAGATGTAGGCGTTGACGCCGACGTTCAGCAGCGAAACCACGAGAAACAGCTGCGGTATCGACAGCTTGGCCAGACTCAACAGGACGATGGATACAATCGCCGAAACCACCATGAACAAGGCATTGAGGATGTTGTTGGCGGCGATGACCCGTGCCCGTTCATTTTCAACGGTTCGCGATTGAATGAGGGCATACAGCGGCACAATGTAGAAACCGCCGAAGATGCCGAGGCCAAGGATGTCCATCAGCACCAGCCAGGCGTGTCCGAATCCCAGTACCTGGAGCCAACCGTGGCCGTCGACGCTGTCGGGGATCGCACCGGAATGCCACCATAGCAATAGCCCGAACACTGTCAGGCCGAACGAACCGAACGGCACCAGGCCGATCTCGACCTTGCGCCCGGACAAGCGCTCACAGAGCATCGAGCCCAGAGCGATGCCCACGGAAAACACCGTCAGGATCAAGGTCACCACGGTCTCGTCCCCGTGCATCCACTCCTTGGCATAGGCGGGAATCTGCGTCAGGTAAATCGCCCCGACGAACCAGAACCAGGAGTTACCGACGATGGAGCGGGATACCGATGGGGTCTGGCCCAACCCCAGCTTCAGGGTGGCCCAGGATTGGCTGAAGATGTTCCAGTTCAGGCGCATCTGCGGCGAAGCCGCCGCTGCCCTCGGAATGCTGCGACTGGCCAGGTAGCCAAGCACGGCAATACCGACGATCGCCGAGGACACCACCGACGCATAATGAGTCGAGGACATCATGATCCCCGCGCCGATGGTACCGGCGAGAATCGCCAGGAAAGTGCCCATCTCCACCAGGCCATTGCCACCGACCAACTCGTCTTCGTGCAACGCTTGCGGCAGGATCGAATACTTTACCGGCCCGAACAGCGCGGAATGTGTCCCCATGGCGAACAACGCCAGCAACATCAGCCATAGGTGGTCGAACAGAAACCCCACTGCGCCCACTGCCATGATGACGATTTCGCCAAGCTTGATCAGACGAATCAACGCGTCCTTGGCGAATTTTTCCCCGAACTGCCCCGCCAATGCCGAGAACAGGAAGAACGGCAGGATAAACAGTAGCGCGCAGAGGTTGACCCAGATCGAACGGTCACCCTCGATGGTCAGCCGGTAGAGGATCGCGAGGATCAGCGACTGCTTGAACACGTTGTCGTTGAACGCCCCAAGGGACTGCGTGATGAAGAACGGCAGGAACCGCCGCTTGCGGAGCAAGGTGAACTGTGACGAGTGACTCATCTTCCATGTACCTGAGTGGCTTGGACGCTTATTGGAATGACGTTTTTCGATCCAGGCCACACATTACCCCACGACACGCCGCTTTGGAGGGGCCGGGCAATTATTTCGCCAGCCCCGCGATGCAGGGCGACACGAACAACTCACCGTGCCATGCCCCCAGCAGGGTACGACGGGCGACGATCAGCCACATCAGCAACAGCGATACCACCAGCAGGCAACCGAACCCGGTGAAGAACGCCAGGCCCAACAGGCTCGCCAGCTTCAGCGTCGTCAGGGCGTAGACCCCCAGGGGAAAGGTGAACCCCCACCAACCAAGGTTGAACGGGATACCGTCGCGCAGATAGCGGACGGTGATCAGCACCGCCATCAACATCCACCACAAGCCCAGGCCCCATAGGGTAATCCCCGCCACCAAGCCCAACCCTGCAGCGATTTCGCCGACGCCCGGCAAGCCGTTGGCGGCAAATATCCCTGGCGCTTCGCTGCCCAGGAGCAACATGCCCAAGGCACCGGTACCGATCGGACCGAGGGCCAGCCAGCTCGAGGCCGCCATGTTTTCGTGAGGCAGTTTGTGCAAGGCCATGCGCAACAGCAGAATCGTCAGGATGCTGAAGGCCACGGGCAGGGAGAACGCCCAGAGGACATAGCTGGTGACCAGCATCACCCATTGCGAATGCACGTCCGCCAGGTGCGGTGCCAGGAGCCCGCCGCTGGCAGCCGCCACCTCGGCGGCCACCACGGGCAGCAGCCAAACGGCGGTCATCTGGTCGATCCGGTGCTCCTGACGGGTGAACATCAGAAATGGAATCAGCACGCCGCAGGCCAGCGACATTGCCACGTCGATCCACCACAAGACTTCGGCAATGGGCACTGTTGCCTCCCCCCAGCGAGGCAAGCCGAACACCAGCAAACCGTTGATGATGGTTGCCAGCCCCATGGGAATGGTGCCGAAGAACATCGAAACCGTGGAATGCCCAAAGATCCGCCGCGCCTCATCGAAGAACAACACCCAACGGGCGGCGTACAGGCCGGCGAACAGCACGAACAACGCGGCATTGAACAGCCACAGTCCTTCACCCAGCAGGCGCAGCCCGGATCCTCCTCCCGGCCACTGGGCCAAGGCCAGGGCCAGCACCCCGGTGCCCATGGTCACGGCGAACCAGTTCGGGGTGAACTGGCGAATGGCTTCCAACGGCCTGGGCAAATGGCTCAATGGGCGCAAGCGATTTCTTTCGGTGCAGCATGTCATGGCGAACTCCTGTCCTCGAATGAGGTGGAGCCATGCTAGATCCGAATTGAATATCTATATAACGGGTAATTTTTCTATAGCTAATCTATTTTATAGATAAGTCACACACTGCGTTGCTCCACCGCCCTACCCTGCGCCTGACGCAGCAGCCCCCATAACGCTCCGGCGGCCAGCAACATCAATACGGCGCCGTAGCCATCGGTGGTGGCGATCAATCCGAACACCCGGGTCAGGTTTCCGGCCAGCAATGATGGAAGACTGAAAGCCAGATAACTGAGGACATAGAACGCCGACATCAAGCCAGCCCGCTCGTGGGGCAAAGCCAGCGGCATGATGCTGCGCAACGCGCCCAGGAAGCCGGCACCGAAACCACTGCCGGTCACCAGCGTACCGAGGAAAAACAGCGGCAGGCTGCCGCCATGCACCGCGATCAACACCAGGGCCAGGCCGCTCATCAATAAGCCGGCGGCAAGACGCAGTATTTTGTCCGCTCCCTGGTTGCGCAGCGTATAGATGGACAATGCCCCCGTCAGGGTCAGCACCGCCACCAGCGCGCCCCCCATCAGGTTGGAGGTCGATCCGGTTGCCGCGCGAACCAGGGACGGGGCCAAGGACAGATAGAAACCACCCACTGCCCAGGCCGCCAGGTTCAGTGGCAATACCAGCCATAACGCCCGCCGCGCCTGCACAGGGACATGCAAGGTCGGACGCAGGGATTGCCAAGCCCCGGGCTGCGGACTGACGCTTTCGGCCAGGCGCCAGAGGTAAGCGGCCTGGAGCAGGAACAACCCCAGCAGGATCCAGTAGGCCAGTTCCAGCGGCAATGGGGCGTACTGCGCCAACAGGCCAGAACCCAAGGCCCCAAAGGCCATGCCGAGCAAGGGTGCGAGACTGGTGATCAAGGGACCTTGGCGGCGGTCGAAATCCAACAGCGCAGCGCCAAGCACGCTGGTGGCCATGCCGGTGGCGAAACCTTGGATCAGACGGGCCCAGATCAGCCAGCCGATGCTGTCGGCGTTGATGAACAGCGACATGGCCAATATGTTGAGCAACAACGCCACAAAGATCACCGGCCTGCGCCCCAGGTAATCCGACAGCGACCCCACCGTCAGCAAGGCGGCGAGCAGACTGAACGCATATACGCCAAAGATCAGCGTCAGGATCGCCGGGGAGAATTGCATGTGTTCCTGATAAAGGTGATACAACGGCGTCGGCGCACTGGAGGCGGCGAGAAAACCGAGCAAGGTGATGGCCAGGAAAATCAGGCTGGCACGGGTCGAAGCTGGACGAGACATGGGCACACTCCGCAAGGGATCATCCGCAAAAGCTAATTTTTTGCTTTTGCGCAGTGTGCTACCGATGGGTGCTTAAAGCAAATTCTTTGTGTTAAGGTCCGCTGCATGGCTATTAAAGAAGGTTTACGCCCCGGCGGTCGAAGCGCCCGGGTCCAGGAGTCGATTCATTCGGCGGTCCGCACCCTGCTCCAGGAGCAGGACCGCGCCACCCTCACCGTGCCGCAGATCGCCGCGCGTGCCGGCGTGACGCCGTCCACCATTTACCGGCGCTGGGGCGATCTGGCTGCCTTGCTGGCAGACGTCGCCATCGCCCGCATGCGCCCCGACAGCGAACCAGCCAACACCGGTAGCCTGCGCGGCGACCTGCGCGCCTGGGCCGAGCAGTATCTGGACGAAATGAGCTCCGAACCCGGGCGCAACATGATGCGCGACATCCAGGCCTGCGCTACGCCTGGGCATTGCGTGGGGATTATCAGCGCTCAGTTGCAGATCATCCTGGATCGCTATCCCGAGGCGCCAAACCCGGGCATCGAGCGGCTGATCAATGTGGTGGTGGCGCCGACGGTGTTTCGCATTCTCTTTGCGACCGCTCCGCTGGAGGTCGAAGAGTTGTATCGATTGATCGATCTGGCCTTGGCTCGGTAGCCTGCGACGGCAACGGACCGGCTCGCGAATCGCTCCGGCAAAGCCCTCTCCCTATGGCCCGCGACACCTCGCCACGCCTCGACCTTGGTCGACACTGACGAACCCGAGCGGGCGTGCGAGACTGTCGTGCCGGGCCAGGTCCCGGTGTTCTTCGTTCGGGAGTTTTCATGTCGTTGTCCAGCGGGCTGATCGCCGTCGTTGCCCTGGCCTATATGGCCATCATGTTCGCCATCGCCTTCTATGGCGACCGGCGCAGCACACCGCTGCCGCCGCGGGTGCGGGCCTGGGTCTACAGCCTCTCGCTGGCGGTGTATTGCACCAGCTGGACGTTCTTTGGCGCCGTGGGCCAGGCCGCCGAACAACTCTGGTCATTCCTGCCGATCTATCTCGGACCGATCCTGCTGCTAGTGCTGGCGCCATGGGTCCTGCAGAAAATGGTGTTGATCAGCAAGCAGGAGAACATCACCTCCATTGCCGACTTCATTGCCGCCCGCTACGGCAAATCCCAATCCCTGGCCATCGTGATCGCCCTGATCTGCCTGGTCGGCGTGCTGCCCTACATTGCCTTGCAGCTCAAGGGCATCGTGCTCGGCGTGAACCTGCTGATCGGCGCCGGCGCCGACGCCATGGGCACTCGCGCCCAGGACACCGCGCTGATCGTCTCGCTGATCCTGGCCCTGTTCACCATCGTCTTCGGCACCCGCAACCTGGACGCCACCGAGCACCACCGCGGCATGGTGCTGGCCATCGCCTTCGAATCCCTGGTCAAGCTGTTCGCTTTCCTAGCGGTCGGCGCTTTCGTGACATTCGGTCTCTATGACGGCTTCGATGACCTGTTCAACCAGGCGATGCTCGCGCCGCGACTGGAACAGTACTGGAAGGAAACCATCAACTGGCCTTCCATGGTGGTGCAGACCGGGGTGGCGATGATGGCGATCATCTGCCTGCCGCGACAGTTCCACGTCACCGTGGTGGAGAACATCGATCCCCAGGACCTGCGCCTGGCCAAATGGGTATTCCCCGCCTACCTGGCCCTGGCCGCGCTGTTCGTGGTGCCCATTGCCCTCGCCGGACAAATGATGCTGCCCAGCTCGGTGCTGCCCGACTCGTTCGTCATCAGCCTGCCACTGGCCCAGGCCCACCCGTCGCTGGCGGTCCTGGCGTTCATCGGGGGCGCCTCGGCGGCTACCGGCATGGTGATCGTGGCGAGTGTCGCGCTCTCTACCATGGTGTCCAACGACATGCTGTTGCCCTGGCTGCTGCGTCGCAACAACGCCGAGCGGCCGTTCGAAGTGTTCCGCCAGTGGATGCTCTCGGTTCGTCGGGTGAGTATCGTGGTGATCCTGCTGCTGGCCTACGTCAGCTACCGATTGCTGGGCTCGACGGCAAGCCTGGCCACCATCGGCCAGATCGCCTTCGCCGCCGTGACCCAGCTGGCTCCCGCCATGCTGGGCGCGCTGTACTGGAAACAGGCCAACCGCCGCGGCGTATTCGCCGGTCTCGCCGCCGGGATCTTCCTGTGGTTCTACACCCTGGTGCTGCCCATCGCGGCCCACAGCCTGGGCTGGTCGCTGGACAGTTTCCCGGGGCTGGCCTGGCTGCATGGCAATCCCCTGGACCTGCCTATCACCCCGCTGACCCAGGGTGTCGTGCTGTCCCTGGCCGGTAACTTCAGCCTGTTTGCCTGGGTCTCCCTGCTGTCGCGCACCCGTGTCTCGGAACACTGGCAGGCCGGACGCTTCATCGGCCAGGAGATCAGCCCACGCCCCAATGCCCGTTCGATGCTGGCGGTGCATATCGAAGATCTGCTGCAACTGGCCGCCCGGTTCGTCGGCGAGGAACGGGCACGCCAGAGCTTCATCCGCTTCGCCTACCGTCAAGGCAAGGGATTCAACCCGAACCAGAATGCCGACAGCGAATGGATTGCCCACACCGAACGCCTGCTGGCCGGTGTGCTGGGGGCTTCTTCGACACGGGCGGTGGTCAAGGCGGCGATCGAAGGTCGCGAGATGCAACTGGAAGATGTCGTACGGATCGCTGACGAAGCCTCGGAAGTCTTGCAGTTCAACCGGGCCCTGCTGCAGGGGGCCATCGAGAACATCACCCAGGGCATCAGCGTGGTGGACCAGTCCCTCAGGCTGGTGGCCTGGAACCGTCGTTACCTGGAGCTGTTCAATTACCCGGACGGCCTGATCAGCGTTGGCCGGCCCATTGCCGACATCATCCGCTATAACGCCGAACGCGGCCTCTGCGGGCCGGGCGAGGCGGAGGTCCACGTTGCCCGGCGCCTGCACTGGATGCGCCAGGGACGCGCCCATACCTCCGAACGACTGTTTCCCAATGGCCGGGTGATCGAGCTGATCGGCAACCCGATGCCGGGTGGCGGTTTCGTCATGAGTTTTACCGACATTACCGCGTTCCGCGAAGCCGAACAGGCCTTGACCGAAGCCAACGAAGGACTGGAGCAACGGGTCGCTGAGCGCACCCGGGAATTGTCGCAGTTGAACCAGGCGCTGACCGAAGCCAAAAGTACCGCCGAGGCGGCCTATCAGTCCAAGACCCGTTTCCTGGCGGCGGTCAGCCATGACCTGATGCAGCCGCTCAATGCCGCCCGCCTGTTCTCCGCCGCCCTGTCCCACCAGCATGACAGCCTGCCGAGCGAGGCCCGGCAACTGGTGCAGCACCTGGACAGCTCGCTGCGCTCGGCCGAAGACCTCATCACCGACCTGCTGGACATCTCGCGCCTGGAAAACGGCAAGATCAACCCCGATCGCAAGCCCTTCGCCCTGAACGAGCTGTTCGATATCCTCGGCGCCGAATTCACCGCATTGGCCCAGGAACAAGGCTTGAAATTCCGGGTGCGCGGCTCGCGGCTGCGGGTCGACAGCGATATCAAGTTGCTGCGGCGCATCCTGCAGAACTTCCTCACCAATGCCTTCCGCTATGCCAAGGGCCCGGTACTGCTGGGCGTACGCCGGCGCAACGGCGAGCTGTGCCTGGAGGTCTGGGATCGCGGGCCCGGCATCGCCGAAGACAAGCAACAGGTGATTTTCGAAGAATTCAAACGGCTGGACAGCCATCAGACCCGGGCCGAAAAAGGCCTCGGCCTGGGTCTGGCGATTGCCGACGGGCTGTGCCGCGTGCTCGGCCATACCTTGCGCGTACGCTCCTGGCCTGGGCGTGGCAGTGTTTTCAGCGTCAGCGTACCGTTGGCCCGCACCCAGAACGCCGTGCCCAGTGCCGTCGTCGAACCCAACGGTGTCCTGCCAAGCGGTGCCCAGGTGCTGTGCGTGGATAACGAAGACAGCATCCTGATCGGCATGAACAGTCTGCTGACGCGCTGGGGCTGTCAGGTGCGGACAGCGCGCAACCGCGAGGAATGCGAGTCCTGGCTGGCCCAGGGTGGCCGCCCGCAACTGGCCCTGGTGGATTTCCACCTGGACGGTGGCGAGACCGGCACGGAACTGATGGCCTGGCTGCGCAAGCGTATGGGCGAACCCGTGCCGGGAGTGGTGATCAGCGCAGACGGTCGGCCCGAAACTGTCGCCCAAGTGCACGCCGCGGGCTTGGACTTCCTGGCCAAACCGGTGAAGCCGGCGGCGTTGCGAGCATTATTGAGCCGGCATTTGCCGTTGTAGGCGCAAGGGTTTTCCGGCCGGGCACCGAGCTGTGGGCGCGGGGATTCATCCCCGCTGGGTTGTGCCCCCTGCCCTGCGCACTGCGGCGCAGCAGACGAACCATGCAAGCCGGTTTACGACTGCTGCACAGCCGAACGGGAATGAATCCCCTCGCCACAGGTTTCGCACCAGACCCAAGGATTTCATCAATCCTGGATTTTCGCGGTTTCTTCCGGCAACTCAGGCAACCCATCCCCATCGCTCATCGCCCGCTCGAGCAGTTCAGTGGGCAGGCTCTTGCTGGCCCGGGCACCGAGCAGCTTCAGTTGCTCGCTGCGGCTGATGAGGTTGCCACGCCCTTGCGTCAGCTTGTTACGCGCCGCACCGTAAGCCTTGTCCAACTGCTGCAGACGGCTGCCGATTTCGTCCAGATCCTGGATGAACAAGACGAACTTGTCGTACAGCCATCCGGCCCGCTCGGCGATCTCACGGGCATTCTGGCTCTGGCGCTCCTGCTTCCACAGGCTGTCGATGACCCGCAACGTCGCCAACAACGTGGTAGGACTGACGATCACGATGTTGCGGTCGAAGGCTTCCTGGAACAGGTTAGGTTCGGCTTGCAAGGCTGCGGAAAACGCGGCTTCGATCGGCACGAACAGCAGGACGAAATCCAGGCTGTGCAGACCTTCCAGCCGCTTGTAATCCTTGCCGGCCAAGCCTTTGACGTGGGCTCGCAATGAAGCGACGTGTTGCTTGAGGGCATGCAGGCCAACGGCATCGTCCTCGGCGCCCACGTACTGCTGATAAGCCGTGAGGCTGACCTTGGAATCCACCACCACCTGCTTGTCGCCGGGCAGGTAAATCAACACATCGGGCTGGAATCGCTCGCCGTCCGGCCCCTTGAGACTGACCTGGGTCTGGTATTCGCGCCCCTTTTCCAGCCCCGCGTGTTCGAGCACCCGCTCCAGGATCAACTCGCCCCAATTGCCCTGGGTCTTCTGGCCCTTGAGTGCCCGGGTGAGGTTGGTGGCTTCGTCGCTCAGGCGCAGGTTCAGCTGTTGCAGGCGCTCCAGCTCCTTGCCCAGGGAAAAACGTTCCCGTGCCTCGGCCTGATAACTTTCCTCGACGCGTTTCTCGAAGGACTGGATGCGCTCTTTCAGCGGATCGAGCAATTGTCCCAGGCGCTGCTGGCTGGTTTCGGCGAAACGCTGCTCGCGTTCGTCGAAGATCTTTCCCGCCAGCTCGGCAAATTGCGCGCGCAGTTCGTCTCGCGAGCCTTGCAGGTCGTTCAGGCGTTGCTGGTGGCTTTCCTGCTGTTCGCGCAATTCGGCGTTCAGGGACGCGGCCTGGGCATCGAGCCGTCGCAGTTCCGCCTCCTTGCTGGCACGTTCCAGGCTCCAGGCGTGGGCGGCATCCCGGGCGTTGTCGCGCTCGATCTGCAACAACTCGACTTCACGGCAGGCAGCAGCGAGCTCGGCTTGCCTGGCGGCATTGGCTTGGCTCAGGTCGCTGATTTCGTCACGGCAGGCATCGAGCTGGGCGTTCAAGCCATCATGGGCCATATGGGCCATTGCCAGGCGCTCTTCGAGCAAGGCCAACTCCGTCTGCGCGGCAGCGGCCTGGCGTTGCAGATGCCAGGCCAAAGCGAGCAGCGGCACTGCTGCGCCTGCCAGGCCAAACAACAGGCTGGTCAAATCCATAGCCATGACAAATCCTGCCGGTCGAATAAAGCCCGAAGGTTAACCAAGCCGCTGCAGGTTGCCCAGTCGCGTCTTCGATTTCACCTTTCTATTTCAGTCAGGGCCTTTTGTGCCCGCGAGTCCCCGGCCCGAGCGGCCTGGCGCAACAGGTCCTGGCCGATGCGCCGGTCCCTGGCGTTCCCGCATTCACGGCACATCAACTGACCCAGGCGACTTTGTGCGGCCACCACGCCGTCGCGAGCCGGCTGCTTGAGCAAACGGCCAGCCAGGTGCTTTACGCTGGGGCTTGCCGCGAGTCGGGGACTGTCGAGCAGCCACTCGGCAACTCGCATCGAAATACGCTTGGGAGAGGTAACACCAGAGGGTGTGGAGGTAACAACCGTTGATACTGAGCGAAACTTCATAAAGCACTGCGGGACAGATCGGAAGGCGCGCCACTCTACTCCTTTTTTCGTGCCGGTAAAGTCGAAAAAATCCGGCACGCCCGTCCTAGAGCAAGTGCTTGGGACAATCCACAGAAGCTGTGGATAACTCAGTGGACAACCCCCCTTGAATGGGTCGCAAGCCCTGTAGGACGGGGCCTGCGCTTAAACTGACGATTTTTTCACCAGTAAAAAAAAGCGATGTTTTTCATTGACTTAAATTTTGGATACAGGCACCCACCCGGGATTGTTTCGACATGACAGTTGAGTGACAGCCGTCGCCACAAGTGTGCACAAGTAACAACGAAACGGTTATATCTCTGCTTTTTTTTGGTGCGTTTGCACAACCGCCGCGGCCGGGTAGCCCCCGACATCCATCGCTCGCTCCGTTCGCCCGTGTCCCGGAGATCCGGGGCCTGTGACCGGCACCGCTGCATTGGAGATTTTTTGATCAACGGCCTTTCCTTTGCCGGATCGATCCGTTACTATCCGCGCCGTTAGTACCAAGCTGAAAATCAATTCCGGGTCAAACTCTTCACGCTACGGTCAGCCATCCAGAAGGATAGCCCACCGGTGAAAGAGACCGGACCCCTCGATGGTTTCCAGGTAACACTCGCGACAACACAGCCTTTGGAAGAATACAAAGGCGTCGCCAAGTCCCTTACTCTGAACGAACCACCCTGCAAATTGATCAGGATCTTCACCCTGGGCCCAGAACCTCTGCCTTGATGTGTCGCCTGCCCTCCTAAGTACCTACCTGCCGGCCCAAGCGCGCACTTATACAGCGCTCAAACTGGCTGCTTTGTTCCAGTCGGGTTCTTCGTTCGACCAATGGTGGTCGACGTTACTGGAACGTTTTAACGTTGCACGGTTCTTAACCGTGTCATTTGTAGGAACACCCATAACATGTCGACTCAAATCCAGACACAGGATGCCATCCGCACCCTCACCAACGCCTTTGCTCCAATGAACTGCCTGATCCTGGCCGCTCGCAAAGGCTGCTTCAGCTTCACGCTGGTCAACGAACACGGCATCGCCCGTCACAGCGAACGCCTGTATCCCGATCAGTACTCCAGCGCAGAACCGCTGCAGGCCGTGATCGAGCGTACCCGCCAGGCCCTGGTTGCCTGAACGCCAGCAAGCTGAAACCAAAGGCCCCGCCCTGAAAAAGCGGGGCTTTTTATTGCCTGGAAAAGCCCGTAGAAGCGCAACGGCTTAAGTACCAAGGGATATAACGGTTATAACCGTTCGCTGAAGATGTTTTAAAAACAGTCCTTTACAGCGCAAATATGACACTACACTTCAAGTCAAGCGGCATGATCCGCTTCCGGCGGAGCCTGGACCGATCCACCGCTGCCAAGCCCACATCTTCAGGCTTCGCCCCTTTCTACGCTTCGAGGGTCTTATGGGTATCGCTGCCAGCGAACTGTGTCGATATGTGATCCGCCCTACGCTCCTTTACCTGGGGAGCCACAGCAGCACGGCGGAATGCCTGTTGCTGGGGATCGCCGCCAGCCAGTCGGCCCTGGGATCAGCCCTGCATGACCGCCGCGGACATGGCCTGTATCGCATTCCCGAGCCTCGTCATCGCGCGCTCTGGGACGACTATCTGGCCCGCGACCCTGAACGCGCCAGCCTGGTGCGCGGCCTCGCCAGCCAGCACGCCTTTCTCAGCGGCCCCCACCTGGAGCTGACCGTCAATCTTCGCTACGCCACCGCCATCGCATGGCTACTGGTGGAAGAACAGAACACACCGCTTCCCGAGGCCGACGATCTGCTGGGCATGGCCCGGATCTGGCGCCAGACCTTTCATCCCCAAGGGCGCTTGAGAGATTTCACCTGCGCCTGGCAACAATGTGTTTCACCCTTGAATCAGGTCGCCTGCTGAACGGGATTTTAAAAAGTTCAGGTATTGGTCGCGATTCTGGTCGGATTGTCCTACAAAACCGCTCTAAATCAAGCGAAACAGGCTATAGCGCTTGAACGAAAATATTGGTAGTTTTTGCGCCGGTGATCACCAGGAGTTCTAACAATGAAAAAAATGATGCTCAAAACCACCCTCGGCCTTGCCGTTACCTTGGCATCCAGCCAACTCTTCGCGAGTGGCTTTGCCTTGAACGAACAAAGCATCAGTGGCATGGGCACTGGTTTCGCTGGTCGTTCCTCTTCCGCAGACGACGCAAGCACCGTATTTGGTAACCCTGCCGGCATGTCGCGCCTCAAGCGCCAGCAAGTGACTGGCGGTTTTGCTGCCATCGACGCCTCCACCGATATCAACGATGCCAGTGGCTCCCAATCGGGCACCAACAAGGGCGACATGGTTCCGCTCACCGGCGTTCCGATGGGTTATTACGTCAAGCCTATCGATGACCAGTGGGCTTTCGGCCTGGGCGTGTACGCACCGTTCGGCCTGATCACTGACTATGAAAGCAGTTTCCAGGGCCGTAATTTCGGCAGCAAGAGCGAAGTGAAGGTCGTCACCTTCCAGCCAACTGTCAGCTATGCCTTCAATGACAAGGTGTCGATCGGTTTCGGTCCCACCATCAACCGCATTTCGGGCTCCCTGGAATCGGCACTGACCTTGCCAGCGCCTTTGCCGGGTACTGATGGCAACGTCAAGATCAAGGGCGACGACATTGGCTACGGCTACAATATCGGCCTGCTGGTCCAGGCGACCGACACCACGCGCGTTGGCCTGACCTACCACTCCAAGGTCAAGTACAAGCTCGACGGCCATACCGAAGTGAGCCCGGGCGCTGGCGTCCCCGCCGGCTTCCTCAGCGGCGCACGCTACGATGCTTCGCTGGACATTACCACGCCAGAGTCGGTGGACTTTTCGGTTACCCAGGAAATCAACGATGCCTGGACCGTCTATGCGGGCAGCACCTGGACTCGCTGGAGCCGCCTGAAAGATATCACTGTGGAAAACAAAGGGACCGAGACGGGCGGCGGCCTGCTGAACCCGGTTCTCGGCACCATCACCGAAGAGCAGAACTGGCATGACACCTGGGCCTATGCCATCGGTACGTCCTATCGATTGAACAAGCAGTGGGTGCTGCGCACCGGTTTGACGTTCGACCAGTCGCCGGCCAACAACACGGACCGTTCGCCTCGTATTCCAACCGGCGATCGGACCATCTTCAGCCTGGGTGCCGGCTGGAGCCCAACCGAAGACCTGACCATCGACGTGGCCTATTCCTACCTGAAGGAAGAGAAAGTCAACGTCAATCAAACCAACGCACTGGGCCAGTCCTATAACGCTGAATACGAAAACAGCGCAAACGGCTTCGGCGTTGGCGCAACCTACCGCTTCTGACAACTCACGGCGAGGCTGTACGCTCGCCGCTTTGCTTCAACCTGACGCCCGGTGCCCAGCATCGGGCGTTTTGTATCCAACGCTCTATCCGCCAGGCGGTCAGCTTACAGCGAATGTTCGTAGTGATGTTCGACCTGACCAATAGCCTCCACCAACTTACCGGCTCCTGCCCATTCGCCAACACCACGACGCAAATCGAGACCTGCCCCTAGGGCAACCTCACCTCTCGATGGCCTCGGCAGCCCGCCGGACAGCGCCAGGCTGCGAAAACCCTTGAGGTTCTTGATCGTGACTTCAGCCGCCTGGATAACACAGGCATCCCTGGAACTATTCTTCATTTCTTGCGCAATGACAGTCGCAACATCAAGTAAGCGTACAAACTCTTCCACAGCCGCATCAACAGTGATCATTCGTATGAACTCCGAACTTCTTGAATCATCGATACAACGACGATCACGATAACTTTGGGCCAAGACCAGGACCGTTTTCCCGAGCCCGATAGCGACCAATAGGACGCGCCACAGGCCAAATGGTAGCTATATGAAATCATCCGATGCAACCGAATGTTGCCAAGCAGAAGGACCGAGAAATTCTGATGCCTCTAGAGCGGGACTTCTGAGGCACTTCTCAGGACTGCGCGCTACTTCACTAGATGGCCGTACAGCCAGCCGACACTGGTGCACCCGATCAATACCCGAGCGATCGAGTGGGATAAAAAATGTTTTTTCCAGTCCGGGCCTTCCCTCTTCCCAACAACTAGCTACAGACTCTTCCTCCCATGAATCACAATAAAACTTTCAACTTTATTTGCCTTATCCAACTTCCTCACTAATCATTGAACCCGCCACACACAACCAGGGAATTATTTGCAAACTGGATAACTCAACATTCACAACATTCCAAGCAATAAAACGTATTGGATATGACTGAGACTCGAGTGGATCACGGCAGATTTCAAAGCCCAAAAAAAGCCCCGACCTCTGCAAAGAGACGGGGCTTTCTCATGAGAGCAATCAGGGTCGGGATGCGATGGCCGCCTCCACTGCCTTGATGAATTCGGGATCATCGGGCTTGATGCGACTGGAGAAACTGCCCACCACCTTGCCCTGGCGGTCCACGACGTATTTGTAGAAATTCCATTTCGGTGCGCTGGATTGCTCGGCCAGATGCTTGAATAATGGGATGGCGTCAGCGCCGCGTACCGGTTGAGGCTCGGTCATGGTGAAGGTCACGCCGTAATTGACGTAGCAAACCTTGGCCGTTTCAGCGCCATCCTTGGACTCCTGCTTGAAATCATTGGATGGCACGCCCAACACTTGCAGCCCTTCGCCCTTGTAGCGCTGGTTGAGAGCCTCAAGGCCTTTGAACTGCGGGGCGAACCCACAGAAACTGGCGGTATTGACCACCACCAACGGCTTACCGGCGAAGTGCTGGCAAAGATCGATGGTTTCCTTGGCCCGCAGCTTGGGCAACGAACCCTCCAGCAACGGCGGGCAGCCAGCGGCCTGGGTTTGTCCGGCCACGGCCAGCAGCAGAGCGGAAACAGCAAGCCAGCGCATCAGCATGTCGAATGTCCTTGAAAGCCGATCAGACCACGACGTTACTCCGCACGCACGGTGCCGTCCATTGTTCAGCAGTTGCCCATGCCCAGTTGCATCAATGCCAGCCCGCCCTGATGCCAGCCCCACCAGGCCAACGCCAGCAGCGCGCCAGCGCCCAGGACAAGCAACCACGGACCGACGCGGCTCATGCGGCACCCGCCTGCACCTGCAGGCGCGCTACCGGACGCTCACGCACCGGCCAGTTCAGCGCAGCCGCCAGCAGGCTGAGCAGGACCGCCACTTGCCAGATCAGGTCGTAGCTGCCGGTGCGGTCGTACACCACCCCACCCAACCAGCCACCGAGGAATGACCCCAACTGGTGGAACAGGAACACGATCCCTCCCAGCATCGAAAGATTGCGTACACCGAAGAGAGTCGCCACCGTGCCATTGGTCAACGGCACCGTAGACAGCCACAAGAAGCCCATCGCCATGCCAAACAGGTAGGCAGTGGTGGTGGTCACCGGTAACCACAGGAACAGGCCGATCACCACCGCGCGCAGCAGGTACAAGCCCGTCAGCAGGCGCGGCTTGGACATCCGGCCACCGAGCCAGCCCGCCGTGTAAGTGCCAAAGATATTGAACAACCCCACCAGCGCCAGCACGGTCGTTCCCACGCTGGCGGGCAGGTGCTGGTCCACCAGATAGGCGGGCAGGTGCACGCCGATGAACACGACCTGAAAACCACAGACAAAAAAACCGAATGCCAGCAGCCAGAACCCGGAATGACTGCACGCCTCGCGCAAGGCTTCAGACAGGGTTTGTTCATGACTGGACAGCGGCGCCGGCACGTCCTTGAGCATGCTGACCAACGGCACGATCAACGCCACCAGCAGGCCCAGCGCCAACAGCGCGGCGGACCATCCCAGCCAGCCGATCAACCCCAGCGTGCCCGGCAGCATGGCGAACTGGCCAAACGAGCCGGCAGCACTGGCGATGCCCATGCCCATGCTGCGTTTGTCCGCCGGCACCGCGCGACCGACCACCCCCAGGATCACCGAGAACGACGTACCGGACAGGCCGATCCCGATCAGCAGTCCCGCACTCAACGACAGCGACCAGGCAGAATCCGAGAGCCCCATGAACAACAGGCCGAGGGCATAAAGCACGCCACCGATCAGCACGACCCTGGCCGCACCGAAGCGATCGGCCAAGGCTCCGGTGAAGGGTTGTGCCAGGCCCCAGATCAGGTTCTGCAAGGCAATGGCGAAGGCAAACACTTCGCGGCCCCAGCCGAATTCGGCACTCATGGGCGCCAGGAACAGCCCGAAGCCATGCCTCACCCCCAGGGACAACGCCAGGATCAGCGCGCTGCCCACCAGGACCCAACCACAGGTACGCCACATCGATGTCATTTTATTCTCCGGTTGTGGGTATATACCCACTTATCGTCGAACGAACCGGCTTCACGCCAGTTCATCCAGCAAGGCCAGCAAGGTGGCGCGTTTCTCGGCACCCAGCTTATCGATCAGTTTCTGTTGCGCCGCTTCCCAGGCCGGCAACGCGGCCTCGAGCCGGGCATGCCCGGCCTCCGTCAACATCACGATGCGGTTGCGCAGGTCTTCACCCTCTGCGAGCCGGACCAGCCCCTCGCCCTCCAGTACTCGCAGGTTTCGCCCAAGGGTACTGCGATCCAGGCCCATGGCCTCGGCCAGGGAGGAAATGCTCGGCTGGTCCAGGCGTGCCAGGTTGTTCAACAGCGAATACTGGGCAACGTTGATGCCGAAACCGTCGAGGGCTCCGTCGTAGTACCTGCTGACGCCCCGGGCGGCACGACGCAGGTTGATGCATAGACATTGGGAAGGAAGCATGATGCGTGTATATACCCGCGACTAAGTGAATGCAAATTTTAATTTGGCGAGGATGCCTGCGCAGCGAAGCGAAATGAATCCCTTGTCAATCAAGACCAAGTACGGATCAGGCCAATGCCAAGCCCACCAGCACGGCCATTTCCAGCAGCTCCAGCAACGCCCCGGCCGTGTCTCCAGTGCAACCCCCGAGCCTGCGCAGCATCATGTGCCGCAGGCCGATAAACACAGCAGTCGCGATGATCGATGCCAGGATCCCCGTCCACCCCGCCAGCAGAACACAGCCCAGCACACTGATCGACAGCACTTTGCAGCCCGCGTCTCGTGGCAAGTGATCGGCGAGTGCCTGGCCCAATCCGCCAGCTCGCACGTAAGGCGTACTCAGGAACAGGCCCAGCAGCGCACAACGTCCCAGAACCGGCGCGATGATCAGGGCAACGGCCTGGCCTTGCTCGATCAGCGCCAGCAGCGCAGTGAACTTGAGCAGCAACACCAGTGCCAGCGTGATCACGGCAATGGGGCCGCTGCGGGGGTCCTTCATGATCGACAGCGTACGCTCCCGGTCGCCAAAACCACCGAGCCACGCATCGGCGCTGTCGGCCAGACCATCCAGGTGAAGGCCGCCACTGAGCAGCACCCACGCCGTCAGCAGCAGGGCTCCGTGAAGCAGTGGCGGCGCTCCGGACAGCGCAGCGCTGAGGATCCACAGCAATGCGCCGAACAACGCCCCCACCAACGGATAGAACAACAGCGACCGACCGAGCTGCGTCGGCTCGGGCATGCCGGGCAGACGAACCGGCAGGCTGCTGAGAAACTGCAAGGCGATCCAGAACGACAACATCGTCAGGTCATCTCCGCCAGAACCGGACCGGAGGACACGCGCAGTGAAAACAGCGCGCCATGGGCCACTTCGACGTTGAGCAACTGCTCCCGTGGCAGCCCCCGGGCACGAGCCAGCAGCAAGCGCATCACACCGCCATGACTGACCAGCAGGACGCGCTGCCCCGCATAGGCCGCATGCAGACGGTCCACCGCCGCCAGGACCCGTGTCGAGAACGCCAGTACCGGCTCGCCGTCGGGCGGGGTGAACCGGTAGGGATCGGCCCAGAACTGGCCCAGTGCCTCGGCATCAGTGTCCATCAACGCCGCTGCGCTGCGACCTTCCCAGGCGCCAAAATGCAGCTCTTGCAGGTCTTTTTCCAAGTGCACCGGCACGTTGAGCCGGGCGCCGAGTTGTTCGGCGAAACGGGCACAGCGCTGCAAGGGTGAACTCACCAGCCGATCCCAGGGCCCGCCTTGAGCGACGGCCGTGTGCATCTGCTCCCACCCCTTGGCCGTCAGGGCATCGTCGAGACTGCCTCGCAGCCCGCCTCCCAGCTCGGTTTCGCCGTGACGCAACAGGTCCAGGCGCAAGGTCATGCCGGGCGATCCGCCACGGCGGCCTCGGCAAACGTCGCCATCTGCCCGTGCAGGCCACAAGCCAGGCGCAACAGCGGCACCGCCAGCGCCGCGCCGCTGCCCTCGCCCAGGCGCAGGCCCAGATCGAGCAGCGGTTCGGCTCCGAGGGTTTCCAGCACATGGAGATGCCCTGGCTCGGCACCGCGATGGGCGAACAGAAGCCATGGCCGGCAGCCCGGATTGAGCCGCACCGCCACCAATGCCGCGACACTGCAGATGAAACCGTCCACCAGCACCGCGACACCTTGTTGGGCACAGGCCAGGTAGGCACCGACCAGCGCTGCGATTTCAAAACCGCCCAGGTTGAACAGCGTCTGCAGCGGGTCGTTGCCCTGGGCACCATGCAACGCCAGGGCGCGTTCGATGACCAGCGCCTTGCGGCTGATACCCGCCGCGTCCAGTCCCGTACCCGGCCCCACCAGGTGAGCCACCGGGCAATCCAGCAAGGCGCAAGCCAGGGCGCTGGCCGCGGTGGTGTTGCCGATGCCCATTTCGCCACCGATGAACAACTGCGTGCCGACCTCGACCGCGCGCGCCACGCTGTCGTGCCCCGCTTGCAAAGCCTGCACGCCCTGCTTCGGGGTCATCGCCGCGCCATGGAGAAAATTCGCGGTACCAGGCCCGACCCGCAGATGCCTGACACCCGCCAATTCGAGCGACGGCGTCACCGTGCCCAGGTCCACCACTTCCAGCCGGGCCTCCAGTTGCCGCGCCAGGACACTGATGGCCGCGCCGCCGCTGACGAAGTTGAGCAGCATCTGCCCGGTCACTTCTTGAGGGAAGGCTGATACGCCCTCGGCCACGACTCCATGATCGCCGGCAAAAATCGCGATCCAGACTTGATCCAGATTCGGCTTGACCTGCCCTTGCAACCCCGCCAGTTGCACCGCCACCGACTCCAGCCGGCCGAGTGAGCCGGCCGGTTTGGTCAGCTGTTGCTGACGAGCGGCGGCCTGTTCCAGGACCTGGGTATCGAGGGGCTTGCAGGGGTCCAGCCACCAGCGGTGAGTCATGACGCAGTACCTTTGAGAGTCAGGGGCAGGCCGGCGACGGTCAGCACGACACGCTGACACCGTTCGGCCAAGGCTTGATGCAGCCAACCGGCTTCATCGACATAACGGCGAGTCAACTCACCCAGCGGCACGACACCCATGCCGGTCTCGTTGCTGACAAAAATGATGTCGCCGGGCAGCGCAGCAAGGCAGTCCAGCAGCGCATCGCGTTCTGCATTCAACCGCTCGGCGTCGTCGAGCATCAGCAGGTTGGTCAACCACAGGGTCAAGCAATCCACCAGCAGGCATTGCCCGGGTGCGGCGTTTTCCTGTAGCACCCGGGCCAGGGCCAATGGCTCTTCCACCAGCGCCCATTCGGCCGGGCGACGGGCGCGGTGCTGGGCGACCCGTGCGTTCATCTCGCCGTCCAGGGGTTGGCTGGTGGCGATGTAGGTCACGGGTAATTGAGTGTCCGTGGCGAGTTTTTCCGCCAGGCGACTCTTGCCGGAGCGGGCGCCGCCGAGGATCAGTTGGAGCATGAGTCATTACCTTTATTTGGCGGTGTGGCGACTGGCGCCATCGCGAGCAAGCGCGCTCCCACAGTTGATCCTGGGGGTTCATGAATTCTGTGGTCATCAGAAATCCAATGTGGGCGCGAGCTTGCCCGCGATGAGGCCGGCACAGCCACCCTAGATCCCGCAGAGTTCACGCAACAACCCAGTGTCCAGATGCCGCTCCACCAGATCCGCCAACCGCTCGATGTCCCGCTCGCGCAAGCCGTGGTAATCCACTGCCTGCACATCCTGTAGCCCAGCCCAGCGCAACAACGCACTGCTGGCCTGGGGAGATTCGAACAGTCCATGCAGGTAGGTGCCGACAATCTGCCCATCGAGACTTTTCGCGCCGTCGCAACGGCCGTCTTCCAAGTACACCGCTGCGTTTTCCAGGGCCGGTCCAGTGGTCACCCCCGCGTGAATCTCATAGCCGCTGACCTCAGCCTCTTCCAAGGCCAATCGCCCGCGGACATTACGCAGTTGTTTTTCGTGCTCCAGCGTCGTTTCAAAGGCCAGCAAACCCAGCCCCGCACTGGAGCCCGCCGCGCCCTCCAGCCCCAGCGGGTCGTGGACCTGCTGGCCGAGCATCTGCAAACCACCGCAGACCCCCAGCAGTTTGCCGCCATAGCGCAAGTGGCGTTGGATAGCCGCCTCCCAGCCGTTGGCACGCAAATAGACCAGGTCGCTGCGCACGCTTTTCGAACCGGGCAGGATGATCAGGTCGGCCGGCGCAATGGCCTGGCCAGGGCCGATGAATTGCAGGTCCACCTGCGGGTGCAGGCGCAACGGATCGAAATCGGTATGGTTGCTGATGCGCGGCAACACCGGCACCACCACCTTGAGCACCTGCCCGACCTTGTCGGCCTGGCGCTGGTCGAGGCCATCCTCGGCCTCCAGGTGCAGATCCGTCACGTAGGGCAACACGCCAATAACCGGTTTGCCGGTACGCGCCTCAAGCCAATCCAGGCCCGGCTGCAGCAAGGCGATGTCGCCGCGAAATCGGTTGATGACGAAGCCTTTCACCCGCGCCTGCTCGCTGGGCGACAGCAATTCCAGGGTGCCCACCAGATGGGCGAAGACCCCGCCGCGATTGATATCGGCGATCAGCAGGACCGGGCAGTCCACCGCTTCGGCAAAGCCCATGTTGGCGATGTCGCCGGCCCGCAGATTGATTTCCGCCGGCGATCCCGCACCTTCCACCATCACCACCGGATAGGCCTCGCTCAACCGCCGGTGAGAGGCCAATACCGCTTGCATCGCGATGGCTTTGTAATCGTGATAGGCAACGGCGTTCATGGTGGTCACGGCACGCCCATGGATGATGACCTGGGCCCCGGTGTCGCTGTTGGGCTTGAGCAGCACCGGGTTCATGTCGGTATGGGGCTCAAGGCCTGCGGCCTGGGCCTGTACCGCCTGGGCGCGCCCGATTTCGCCGCCATCGGCGGTCACCGCGCTGTTGAGCGCCATGTTCTGCGGCTTGAACGGCACCACGCTGACGCCCTGGCGGCGGACCCAGCGGCACAGCGCCGTCACCAGGGTACTTTTGCCGGCATCGGATGTGGTGCCCTGCACCATCAAAGTGGTCATGGAAGATCCTTGGTGTAGGCCTCTAATGCCTGTTCGAGGCGCAGGAATTCTGCATCGTCGGCTGCAAGCCCGAACCGCAGGCTGCTGTTGTGGGAAAACAAGCGCAGGAGAATGCCGCGGCGGGCCATGAAATCGTGAAGCATCTGGGCATGCTCGGTCACCAGCCACTGGAACAGCCCGCAGCCGCCCTGGGGCTTGAAGCCATGACGCTCCAGGGTCAGCGCCAGGCGCTGGCTGGTGACTTCACAGCGCTGTCGCTGGCGGACCTGAGCGGCATGGTCCAGCAAACAGGCCTGCCCCAGCACCCGCGTCGGCCCGCTGACGGCCCATGGCCCGACCTGTTCGGCCAACAACCTGAGCAAGTGCCGCTCGGCCAATACAAAGCCCAGGCGAACTCCGGCCAGCCCAAAGAACTTGCCGAACGAACGCAGCACGATCAGACCGACCTGATGGGCATGGGCCGCCAGGCTCAGTTGCGGCGTGACATCCATGAACGCTTCATCGACCACCAGCCAGCCACCGCGCTGGGCCAGCCGGGCATGCCAGTCGAGCAGACGCTCCGGGCTCAGGCTCAGGCCCGTGGGGTTGTTCGGGTTGACCACCACCAGCACATCGAGGCTGTCGAGGAAGAAATCCACTTCCGCTTCCAGCACTTCCCGCACGATGTAGCCACTTCGGCGCCAGGCCTCGGCGTGCTCGGCGTAACAGGGCGACAGCACGCCGACCTTGCCGGTGCGGCGCAGGCGGGGCAACAACTGGATGGCCATCTGGGAACCTGCCACCGGCAGCACATGCTCAGCGCCGTAATAATCGCGGGCCGCCTGTTCCAGCCCATCATCCGCCTCAGGCAGCCGGGCCCAGGCGCGCAGTGGAATCGCCGGAACCTCGAACGGCCAGGGCGCCAGGCCGCTGGACAGATCGAGCCATTGCGCCTCGGCAATACCGTATTGCCGGGCCGCGTTGCGCAGGCGCCCACCGTGCTCAAGCATAAAACTCGGCTCCCAGGCAGAGGATCAGCAACCACAACCATACGCCGCGCTGGACCAGTTGCCAGCCGCGATCGATGGAATCGGCGCTCGCCGGAACGCCCTCGCCCAAAGGCGGACGCTGGTGCAGCTCGCCGTGGTAAACCGCCGCGCCTCCCAGCTCGACCCCAAGCGCCCCGGCACCGGCCGCCATGACGGGCCCGGCGTTGGGGCTGTCCCAGGTCGGCCCCTGGCGACGCCAGCACCGCAGCGCCACTCGGGTTTTCCCCAGCAACGCGTAGGTCAACGCCACCAGCCGCGCCGGAATGTAATTGAGGCCATCATCGATTCTGGCCGCAGCCCAACCGAACCGCTCGAAGCGTTCGTTGCGGTAGCCCCACATCGCATCGAGGGTATTGCTCAAGCGGTACAACACCACGCCGGGCGCGCCGGCCACGGCGAACCAGAACAAGGCGGCGAATACCGCGTCGCTGCCATTCTCCAGCACCGATTCGGTGGCAGCGCGCGCGACAGCGGTTTCGTCCAGCTCACGGGTCTCACGGCTGACCAGATAGCCCACCCGCCGACGCGCTTCGTCCAGGTCCCCACTGCGCAACGCCCGGGCTACCGGCTCGACATGTTCCCCCAGGCTGCGCAGCCCGAGGGCGCAGTACAAGGCCAGGATGTCCACCAGCCAACCCACCAGGGGGGCCCAGGACAAGGCCGTGGCCAGCAAGGTCAACGGCACCACGGCGATGAACCACGCCGTGACACCGTGGCTGCGCCAGCCGCGCCCGCCCCCGTTGAAACGTTGTTCGATGCGATCGGCAAATCCGCCGAACGCCACCAACGGATGCCAGCGTCGAGGTTCGCCCAGCAACGCATCCAACGCCACCGCAGCAGCGCTGAGCAGTGCCACGCTCATGAGCTCACGCCCCAACGGTTTTCATAAAGCAGTTCATTGAGCGGCCTCGATTGCGCCCAGCCCTCCAGGGTGAGCATCGGAGCCGGGTAAAAGCTCTGCACCGGCCCCAGGCACAGAATCGCCAGGGGCTTGGCGCCGACGGGCAACCCCAGCAGGTCGGCCAGGGCCTGGGGCTCGAACAACGACACCCAGCCCATCCCCAACCCTTCGGCACGGGCGGCCAGCCACAGGTTCTGGATGGCGCAGGACAGCGAGGCCAGATCCATTTCCGGCAAGGTCCGACGCCCGAAGATATGCCGCTCGCGATCATCCATCAACGCGGCCACCAACACTTCGGCGCAGTCGTCGATGCCTTCGACCTTGAGCTTCATGAACTCATCGCTACGCTCGCCCAGGGCCTCGGCAGTGCGAACACGTTCCTCTTCCACCAACTGCCGGATATTGCCGCGCAGGGCGCGGTCACTGATGCGAATGAATCGCCACGGCTGCATCAGGCCCACGCTGGGAGCCTGATGCGCCGCTTCCAGCAGGCGCCGCAGCAAGGCCGGCTCAACCGAGCCACCTGCGAAGTGGCGCATGTCGCGGCGCTCGGCGATGGCGCGGTAGATGGCGTCGCGTTCGGCCTGGGAGAAAGCGTTGTCGGTCATGGCCTTTTCGCGAGCAAGCCCGCTTCCACTGGAGTCAGGTGATCGAACGTGTTCGCGAAGGCGGCCTCGGGGACCGGCGCGAACAGCGCGGCGATCGCCCTCGGGTTTGATGGAAAATAGAAGTGAACATAGGAAGCCGTCATCCGCCCCTGCCGGAAAACCGCCTCGGCTCCACGCCCGCCATTGGGACTCTGGCCACGAGCGATCGGCGCAACATCGGTGCTGGTCAGCGAATGATGGTAGGTATGGCCCCGCAAGGTGCCTTCCGGCAGCTCCACCGCTTGCAGGGCCAGGGCCGCCAGGCGTTTCTGCATCTGCGCCTCGCCGGCCAGCAGGCCCAGCAGCTCGGCGCGAGTACCTTCGACATCGGTCAGCGAATCCAGCAGGTACAACATGCCGCCGCATTCGGCCAGCAAGGGCTTGCCAGCCTCATGGTGAGCCCGGATCGCCGCCAGCATCGACGCGTTCCGGGCCAGGGCGACATGGTGCAGCTCCGGGTAACCGCCAGGCAGGTAGAGGCTGTCCGCTTCGGGCAGCGTCGTGTCATGGATCGGAGAGAAAAAGCTCAACTGCGCGCCCATGGCCCGCAGCAGGTCGAGGCTTGCGCCGTAGGTGAACGCAAACGCTTCGTCCCGCGCCACGGCGATACGGACGCCGTCGAGCCAGGGTTGCACGGCCACCACCTCGGGTGCGGCAAACGTCACGGCCGGCGGCAGCGTCACTTCGCAACTGCTCGCCAGGGCCTCGGCGGCAGCATCAAGGCGCAGATCCAGGTCATTCAGCTCACTGGCCTGGACCAGGCCGAGGTGACGGCTGGGCAATTCGATACCGGTTTCCCGGGACAACGCGCCGTACCAGCGCAGCCCTTCGGTCAGGCTGCCTTCGAGCAGTTGCGCATGCCGCAAGGTGCCGACCCGGTTGGCCAGCACCCCGGCAAACGGCAGGTCCGCTTGATAACGCGCCAGGCCCAGGGCCAGGGCGCCGAACGTCTGGGCCATGGCCGTTCCGTCGATCACCGCCAGCACCGGTACACCGAAATGCCGCGCCAGGTCGGCACTGGACGGGGTGCCGTCGAACAGCCCCATCACGCCTTCGATCAGGATCAGGTCCGCCTCCCCGGCGGCTTCCCACAACAGCCGTCGACTTTCCTGCTCGCCGACCATCCACATGTCCAGCTGATAGACCGGCGCGCCGCTGGCGCGCTCCAGGATCATCGGATCGAGAAAATCCGGACCGCACTTGAATACCCGCACCCTGCGCCCCTGGTTGCGATGCAACCGGGCCAGCGCGGCGGTGACGGTGGTCTTGCCCTGCCCCGAGGCAGGGGCTGCGATCAGGACGGCCGGGCACTGGCGGCTGTGCATGCGGGCATCGCTCACAGCTCGACACCCTTCTGCGCCTTGATGCCGGCCTGGAAGGCGTGCTTGATCATGCCCATCTCGGTGACGGTATCCGCCAACTCGATCATTTCCGGCTTGGCGCCACGCCCGGTCACCACCACATGCTGCATGGGCGGGCGGGCCTGCAGGTCGCTCAGCACCTGGTCCAGGTCCAGGTATCCATGCTTGAGGGCGATATTGAGTTCATCGAGCACGACCAGGCCGATGGACGGATCGCCCAGCAACTGGCGCGACACCGCCCAGGCGGCTTCGGCAGCAGCGATATCGCGCTGGCGGTCCTGGGTTTCCCAGGTAAATCCTTCCCCCATCACATGAAAACGCACCTGCTCCGGGAAGCGACGGAAAAACAGTTCTTCCCCGGTGCTGTTGCGCCCCTTGATGAACTGCACCACGCCGCATTGCATGCCATGCCCCATGGCCCGCGCGAGCATGCCGAACGCAGAGCTGCTCTTGCCCTTGCCGTTGCCGCTCAGCACCAGCAGCAGGCCGCACTCGTTCGGCGCGTTGGCAATACGCTCGTCGATCACGGCTTTCTTGCGCAGCATGCGCGCCAGGTGACGTTCGTCGCGATCGGACGCATCGGAAATGGGGGAACCGGTCATGGGGAGGCCTCCGTTGGGACTGGATAACGGCGGGCGGGCACAAAAAGAGACGGCAACAAGCCTGGCATCGCCCACCGTGACGCCGTTGAATGGATCAGGCCGGTCTCCGGGCTCATGAGCGGCGTGATGCCGGGCTACCCGCCTTCCCACGTCCTTGGACGCAGTGGCTCATGGGCAGCCTTGACTCATTTACCGTTGCGGGGGCAGCGCCGGGCTCGCATGGGCTCACCGGCTTCCCTGTTTCACTTTGTCGGCCTGCGGCCACAAAGCACCTGAAACAAGCCGCGAAGGTTAGAGGGTTGGGGCAGGAGCGTCAATTAAAGCCACCGCGGGCCGGGCGTCGCTTATTGGCCAGGATCAATAAAATGACGTCAATGTTGTGCCATGATGCGGCAAATGATATCAAATGGACATTACCACCCGATATCACAAGAACAACAGGGGGCAACGCATGCAAGGCATGATCATCAGCAATCCAAAACTGGAGTTCCTGCGCCCGATGCTCGAACGCTGGTTCGACTGCATCGATCGCTACAACACCGTGCGCGGGGATAACGACACGCCGTACTGGTTCGACGAAAAAGCCAACCTGGGATTGCTCTCGGCAGCGGCCTGGATGGCCGAGATGGTCACGCTGCAGGACGCCCCGACCCGCAAGCAGAATGAAGAAGGCGAACGCAACGCCAGGGCCCACCTGTTCATTGCCGGTACGGATGAGCGCGCCTTCATCCAGGCCACCCAGCGCTGGCCAAAGGTCAAGAGCCTCAACCTGACCCAGCCCTTGCTCGAAGCCACCAGCGACGCCAAGCGCATCAGCTACGCCAGCGACCTGAAGCTGGGCTGCCTGTTCGTCGCGCCGCAAAAAGCCCAGCAAAGCACCACGCCCGAAGAGCTGCAGGACATGGTCGATGAACTGCAGAAGGAAAACTCCTGCGCCGTGGCCTGGTATTTCCCTTACGCCTACCGCAAGTTGCGCAACGAGGCCGGTCATTATCATCCGGGGATCGCCGTACTGTTCAAGCAGGCCCACGGCTGACGGGTGGAACCATCGCGCGTCTACGCTTCTCTATGAATAACCACATGCATTCATAGGGAAGCCAGCATGCTCAAGCCGCCTCATCTCCTGACCATTGTCCTTGCCGCAGGGCTTGTCGCTTGCGGCGAATCGTCCACGCTGCAAGTGTCCGATGGCACCGGCCCATCGCCGAAGCTGCCGGAACCGAACAAGACCCTGATCCCCACCGTGAACATCGCCGAAGCTGTCGGCTGGCCGGACGGCGCCAAGCCGACGCCGGCCCAGGGCCTGCAAGTGAAGGCTTTCGCCGAAGGCCTGGATCATCCACGCTGGCTCTATGTGCTGCCCAACGGCGATGTGCTGGTAGCCGAAACCAATGCCCCACCCAAGCCAGACGATTCCAAGGGCGTGCGCGGCTGGGTAATGAAAAAGGTCATGGGTCGCGCCGGCGCCGGAGTGCCAAGCCCCAATCGCATCACACTGCTGCGTGACGCCAATCACGACGGCATCGCCGAAACCCGCACGGTTTTCCTGGAGAACCTCAACTCGCCGTTCGGCATGACCCTGGTGGGCAATGACCTGTACGTGGCCGACACTGACCGGTTGATTCGTTTTCCCTACAAGGACGGCGACACGCAAATCAAGGCGCAGCCCACCAAGGTCGTCGACTTGCCGGGCGGCACGCTCAACCACCACTGGACCAAAAACGTCATCGCCAGCCGCGACGGCAGCAAGCTGTACGTCACCACCGGCTCGAACAGTAACGTCGCGGAGAACGGCATGGAGGCTGAAGAAGGTCGTGCGGCCATCTGGGAAGTGGACCGCGCCAGCGGCAACCACCGCATCTTTGCCTCGGGCCTGCGCAACCCCAACGGCCTGGCCTGGGAGCCGCGCAGCGGAGCGCTGTGGACAGCGGTGAACGAACGGGACGAGATCGGCAGCGACCTGGTGCCGGACTACATCACCTCGGTCAAGGATGGCGGCTTCTATGGCTGGCCCTACAGCTATTACGGGCAGCATGTCGATACTCGGGTCGAGCCCCAGAAACCGGACCTGGTGGCCAAGGCCATCGCCCCGGACTATGCCGTCGGGCCTCACACCGCGTCGCTGGGCCTGACCTTCGCCGAGGGCAGCAACCTGCCCGCGCCATTTACCGAGGGAGCGTTCATCGGGCAGCACGGCTCATGGAATCGCAAGCCCCACAGTGGCTACAAAGTGATTTTCGTCCCCTTCAGTGCTGGCAAGCCGGTCGGGCAACCTGTCGATGTGCTGAGCGGCTTCCTGAACGCCGACGAAAAAGCCCAGGGCCGCCCGGTAGGTGTCGTGATCGACAAACAGGGTGGATTGCTGGTGGCCGATGATGTGGGGAACAAGATCTGGCGGGTGTCTGCCCAATAGCGCTGATCGCACTCTTCTGTGGCGAGGGGATTGATCCCCGCGGGGCTGCGCAGCAGCCCTAGAGCTTGAAATGCGGAGTTTTCAGGCCGATCGCATCCAAGCCGCTGTCTTTGGGGCTGCTTTGCAGCCCAGCGGGGATAAATCCCCTCGCCACAGGTCCTCGCTGGCCTGAAGATCTACGTCAGGGATTGCGTGCCAGATGCTCAGGCTGCAATACACGCTTGGCGCCCAGGTAAGCCTTCTGCCAATAGGCCTTGGACAGGCTATCGAGCTTGACCGTCCCACCGGTGGCCGGCGCATGCACGAAACGGCCCTCTCCGACGTAGATTCCGGCGTGGCTGACCTGGGAACCGCCATTGGTGGCGAAGAAAACCAGGTCCCCGCTCTGCAACGCATCCTTACCGACTTCCGGGGCTCGCATGCCGATCATTTCGCGGGTCGAACGTGGCAGGGAAATACCGGCCGCGTCGCGATAGACATAACCGATCAGGCCGCTGCAATCGAAACCCGAATCCGGTGTGTTGCCACCCCAGCGATAAGGCGTGCCCACCAGGCCAAGCGCCCGGAAGAGTACGTCTTCGGCGGCCGGGGACACGGGTTGCGAGGGAGCGAATACCACCGGAGCACGCACAGGCGCAGGGGGCGGGGTTCGACTGGCGCATGCGCTGAGCAGCGCGGCCAGGAGAAGGGTAGCGAGGCGGGCCGACGTCGACATATGCAGAACGATCCTGATCTGGATGCGGCTTTTTCCTGCCGGGGCATGAAAACAAATCCGCCTGCTGGAACGCAGGCGGATTGCCATCAATCAATGATCAAGGATTCTAGCGGCTATGAGGCAAACTTCAAGTAAGACTTTAAGTTTGCCTTACAAACTGTGCGCTTACTTGCGAGCGGTGACCACAGTCGGCGCCATGGCCAGGGCGCGCTTGGCTTCGATGAAGGTCTTGCTCCAGTAGCTGTCACCGAGGCTGTCGATGCGTACGCCACCGCTGCGACGGCTGCTGGAGTGGATGAACTGGTTGTCACCCAGGTAGATACCGGCGTGGCTGACACGTCCACGGCGCCCATTGGTGCTGAAAAACAGCAAGTCACCCGGCTCCAGTTGATTGCGAGCCACCAGCGGGGCATTCACGTTGATCATTTCGCGGGTGGAACGCGGCAGGTTCATGCCGGCCTCTTCGCGAAACAGATAACCGATGAAACCGCTGCAATCGAAGCCCGCCTCGGAGGTGCCGCCAAAACGGTAGCGGGTCCCGATCAGGGACATGCCACGCTCCAGGATGCTGTCGGCCAGCACGGGAAGCTGATAGGGCTTGTTGCTGGCGAAGGCCGCCAGCTCTTTGTCGGAGGCCACTTCTTCCTGGAACGCAACGGAGGAAGACTGGGCGGTAACGGAATTCTTGACCTGTGGTTGCTGCTCTTGCTGGGTCACTGGGGAGTGGGCAGCGCAACCGAACAACAGGGTAACGAGTGCGAGAGGCACGAGGGGTGCGAAGCGATTTAGCATGGGCACGACCGTGGCTGTAGTTGTAAAGATGGCGAGACTATGCCTTCTATCGACTTCATTTGCAAATTCAATCGATAAAAATGTGACTTCCCGGTTTTGCCATCACATCTAAGCGCTTAAGCCCATTTTGAATGTCGCGTGGCCTGCAACCCAGCAGGGCCGCGGGTTTGCTCGTGCGCAAAGCAGGCCAAGAGCCACTAGTCGGACAGGCTCTACCAGCCCAAGGTTTCTTTCAAGAAAGGAATGGTCAGCTTGCGCTGGGCTTGAAGGGAGGCCTGGTCGAGGCGCTCGAGCAACTCGAACAGTGCACTCATGCTGCGGGTGCCACGGGTAAGAATGAAATGCCCCACCTCATCGGTCAGATGCAGTCCGCGCCGGGAAGCGCGCAACTGCAAGGCACGCAGCTTGTCTTCATCGGAAAGCGGACGCATCTGGAAGATCAGCGCCAGGGTGAGACGAGACTTGAGGTCCGCCAGCTTTACCGGCAACTCCCGGGGAGACGTGGAGGCAGCGATCAGCAGGCGCCGACCACTGTCCCGCAACCGGTTGAAAAGATGAAACAGCGCCTCTTCCCAATCGGCCTTGCCGGCCACGGCCTGGAGATCGTCCAGGCAGACCAGTTCGTATTGTTCGAGGTTGTCGAGGATTTCAACGCCACGGTCCAGCAATTCAGCCAATGGCAGGTACACCGCCGGCTCGCCCAATTGCTCGAATCTCAGGCAGGCCGCCTGCAACAGGTGCGTACGCCCAACCCCATCCTTGCCCCACAGGTAGATCAGACTCTCGGTCCAGCCGGCGTCGGCTTCGCATAGCCGCTCGACATAGCCGAGTGCAGCGGCATTCGCGCCTGGGTAGTAGTTGATGAAGGTGGCGTCATCACGCAGACGCACACCTAGGGGCAACTGAATCGGTTTCATGCTGGCTGGACAGTTCCAAGGAACCGTTAGTGGCCTCTGTGTAAAGTTCGCAAAGTTTATACTCGTGAAGCAGACCGCACAATGCGCCGCTCCACGAGCAAAATCAAAGGTTTGCAGCAGCAACACGGCATGGCGACCATTTCCCTGGCGCCCCGGCCGGTCGCGCCCTACAGATCGGGGTCTTCGACGCCACTGTAGAGGTCCGAATCCTTGTACAGGTCACGCGCGTGGCGCACCAGCACCATGATGACCGCCGCCACCGGCAGCGCCAGCAGGATCCCGGTAAAACCAAACAACTCACCGCCTGCCAGGATCGCGAAGATCACCGCCACCGGGTGCAGGCCGATGCGATCGCCCACCAGCAACGGAGTCAGCACCATGCCTTCCAGGGCCTGGCCCACCATGAATACCGCCACGATGCCGACCATGGGATACAGGTCGCCACCAAACTGGAACAGCCCGGCGATCAACGCCGCGCCGATACCGATCACGAAGCCCATGTACGGTACGATGGCCGCCAGGCCGGCGATCATGCCGATCAGCAGACCCAACTCCAGCCCAACCAGCATCAGTCCCGCCGCATAGATGAAGCCCAGCGCCACCATCACCAGCAACTGCCCCCGCACAAACGCACCCAGCACCTCGTGGCATTCGCCGGTGAGGGTCATGATCTGCTCCTCCCGGTGACGCGGCAGCAGGCCGCGGATCTTGGCCATCATCAGGTCCCAGTCCCGCAACAGATAGAAACTCACCACCGGAATCAGCACCAGGTTCGCCAGCCACCCCATCAAGGCCAGGCTCGAGGCTGTGGCCTGGCTCAGCACCACGCCAACGATGTCGGTGGTCTGGCCCATATGTTCGCTGATGGCAGCCTTGACCTTGTCGAACTTCCAGAAACCATCCGCCAGACCCAGCCTGGACTGTACCCAGGGCACTGCTGTGTGCTGTAGCCAATCGAGCATCTGCGGTGCCAGTTCATACAGGCGCAGCAGTTGCTTGGCCAGCATGGGAATCAACACCAGCAACAGCGCGATGACGATCAGGGTAAACAGGGCAAACACCGTCACCACGCCCCAGGTCCGCGACAGGCCGAGCTTCTCCAGGCGATCCACCACCGGATCGAACAGATAGGCCAGGAGCAGCGCCACCAGGAACGGGGTCAGAATCGGATGCAACAGATAGATTAGCGCGCACAGCAGGGCGACCCCGCCCAACCAGAACCAACGCCGCGTATCACCCATGAACAACTCCTGGCTATATAGAAGGAAAACTACCAGCGAAACCGCAGGTTGGCCGTCGGTGCGGGGGGCGCAGCGGGGGCCGTGGCCGAACCATCGGCTGGCGGTTGTGCCGCAGGAACGGGCGCGATGCTCTCGCCGGCCGGAATTTCCTGCAGTTTCGCCAGGGCCAACTGCGCCTTGAGCTGCTCCGCACTGCCATTGACCCGATAGACGATCCGGTCCCCTTCGACCCGCTGCAATTGCCCGCCGAACGGCTCCAGCAAACGCCCCAGGGCGGCATAACGCTCGAAGTTCATGCCCTGCACTTCCAGCAACTGTTCGGTTGCCACCCCTGGCTTGGCGACGAAGCGCGGGGCCAGACGCTGACTCACCGCCAGCATCACCGCATCGGCCAGCGCGGCGGCATCGGCGCCCTGGGCACTGCCCTGTTCCCGTTGATTGCCCAGCCACAGGCGCCAGGTGCCCTTCCACTGACCGCCCTCTTCCTTGGCATGGACCGCCAGCAGCGCATCGGCGCCGTAGCGCTCCGATGCGTCGCGCAACGGAGCCGGGTCAGTGCCCTCCAGGTTCGGCGCGGTAGCGACGATCTGTTCGCTCAGGTCAGCCAGTGGCAATAGCAGTGGCAAGCCCCGATGCTGGGCGGCGCGGCGCAACGGCGCGGCGCTGGGCTGCCCGTCACCCACCAGGCTCGAACCCTCGGTCGACTCGTTCAGCCACCAGCCCAGGATCGAAGGCCGGTTCGCGCCCCACAGTGACAGCCCTGCCGAACGCAGGGCGCGATCGGTGCTCACCGGATCGAAGTCCACCTTCAGGCTCTCGGGAGGGCCGGCGTCGTAGCCATACTGGAGAATGATCTGCTGCGGGTCCTTGCGGAGCGCCGCCAGCCCGGGGTTCTGTGCCGCCCCGGCATCGCCGGTCAGACGCAGCACCAGCGTGTCCAGGGCGCGCAATGTCGCCTGGTTGCGCTCGTCCGGCGACTGGCTCGCGACGGGCTCGTAGACTTGATAAAGACCATTGAGGGGTTCGGCCTGGCTCGCCAGGCTGATCAACGCCAGGCAGCCCACAGACAAGAATTTGATCAGACGCATGGAAGATTCCCGGACATGACGGCTGGAACAGGCCGTGTGAAGAAAACGAAGCATGGCTGTGACCACGGCATGCGCCAAAACACTCACACACCGATGGAAGTTTTGCGCGGTCGTCACCATAGCCGGTTACGGCTACACCTTATACAGCCGCATCGTGCAGCACCAATAGAAGAAATATCGGTTTTTTTCTGCGGATATGTTCCTGCCCGTCGGCGCGAGGATGGCCGCTGCCCCACAAGCCTGATAAAATCGCGCGCCTTCGCAGACCGGCAACGGCTGGGCATCCGGAATCACTCGCACAACGAGTATTCAATGGCCCCGGCGGTCGGTCGTTACCCAGAAATCCCCCCCCTAAAGGCCTGGATCATGAGCAAGCAACCCTCCCTGAGCTACAAGGACGCCGGTGTAGACATCGACGCCGGTGAAGCATTGGTCGAACGCATCAAGAGCGTCGCCAAGCGCACTGCGCGTCCGGAAGTCATGGGCGGCCTGGGCGGTTTCGGCGCCCTCTGCGAGATCCCGGCCGGCTACAAGCAACCGGTGCTGGTCTCGGGCACCGACGGCGTGGGCACCAAGCTGCGCCTGGCACTGAACCTGAACAAGCACGACAGCATCGGTATCGACCTGGTGGCGATGTGCGTGAACGACCTGGTCGTCTGCGGCGCCGAGCCACTGTTCTTCCTCGACTACTACGCCACCGGCAAACTGAACGTCGACACCGCAGCCCAGGTAGTGACCGGCATCGGCGCCGGCTGCGAGCTGTCCGGCTGCTCCCTGGTCGGTGGTGAAACCGCCGAGATGCCAGGCATGTACGAAGGCGAGGACTACGACCTGGCCGGCTTCTGTGTCGGCGTCGTGGAAAAAGCCGAGATCATCGACGGTTCGAAAGTCGCCACCGGCGACGCCCTGCTTGCCCTGCCGTCCTCCGGTCCGCACTCCAACGGCTACTCGCTGATCCGCAAGATCATCGAAGTGTCCGGCGCCGACATCGAAAACACCCAGCTCGACGGCAAGCCGTTGACCGACCTGCTGATGGCCCCGACCCGCATCTACGTCAAGCCGCTGCTCAAGCTGATCAAGGACACCGGCGCCGTCAAGGCCATGGCCCACATCACCGGTGGCGGCCTGCTGGACAACATCCCGCGCGTCCTGCCAAAAGGCGCCCAGGCGGTGGTCGACGTGGCGAGCTGGACCCGCCCCGCAGTGTTCGACTGGCTGCAGGAAAAAGGCAACGTCAATGAAACCGAAATGCACCGCGTGCTGAACTGCGGCGTGGGCATGGTCATCTGCGTGGCCCAGGAGCACGTCGAGACCGCCCTGAACGTGTTGCGTGAAGCCGGCGAGCAGCCTTGGGTCATCGGCCACATCGCTGCGGCAGCCGAAGGCGCCGCCCAGGTCGAGCTTAAAAACCTTAAGGCACACTGATGCACGAACGGATGTCTGCAACCTGTGACGTCGTGGTGCTGCTGTCAGGCACCGGCAGCAACTTGCAGGCCCTGATCGACAGCACGCGGACCGGAGACAACCCGGTCCGCATCCGCGCGGTGATTTCCAACCGCGCCGATGCCTACGGCCTGCAACGCGCCAAGGAGGCGGGAATCGAGACCCGCGTCCTGGATCACAAGGCATTCGATGGCCGCGAAGCCTTCGACGCCGCACTGATCGAACAGATCGACGCCTTCAGTCCCCAACTGGTGGTCCTGGCCGGCTTCATGCGCATCCTCAGCGCCGGCTTCGTGCGTCATTACCAGGGCCGGCTGTTCAATATCCATCCTTCGTTGCTACCCAAATACAAAGGGTTGCACACTCACCAGCGCGCACTGGAGGCCGGGGACACGGAGCATGGCTGCTCGGTGCACTTCGTCACCGAGGAACTCGATGGCGGACCACTGGTCGTACAGGCAGTAATACCGGTAGAGTTGTACGACACGCCGCAAAGCCTGGCACAACGGGTCCACGCCCGGGAACACCAGATCTACCCGATGGCCGTGCGTTGGTTTGCCGAAGGACGGCTGACCCTCGACGATCGTGGTGCCTCGCTGGACGGCCAGTTGCTCGCCGCCAGCGGCCATTTGATTCGATACTAGGAGATTTTATGCGTCGCGCCCTGCTCTTCGCCTGCGCCCTGCTTGCCCTGCCTCTGGCACAGGCCGCGGAGCTTCAACCTTTCTCCGCCAGCTACACCGCCGACTGGAAACAATTGCCCATGAGCGGCACTGCCGAGCGCAGCCTGACCAAGGAAGCCAACGGCACCTGGAAGCTGAGCTTCAAGGCATCGATGATGATTGCCGGCCTGACGGAAGAAAGCACCCTGACCCTGGACAAGGACACCCTGCTGCCTCAGTCCTACCACTTCGAGCGCAGCGGCCTGGGCAAGGCCAAGAAGGCCGACCTGGACTTCGACTGGAACACGAAGATGGTCACCGGCACCGATCGCGGCGACGCGGTGAAGCTGCCGCTCAACCGAGGCATGGTGGATAAATCCACCTACCAGCTGGCCTTGCAGCACGACGTGGCCGCCGGCAAGAAGAGCATGAGCTATCAGGTGGTCGATGACGGCGAAGTCGACACCTATGACTTCCGCGTACTGGGCGCCGAAAAAGTCGAAACCAAGGCCGGGCAGATCGACGCGATCAAAGTGGAGCGTGTGCGCGACCCGACACAAAGCAAGCGCATCACCGTACTCTGGTTCGCCAAGGACTGGGATTACCTGCTGGTACGCCTGCAACAGGTCGAGACCGACGGCAAGGAGTACAACATCATGCTCCAGGACGGCACGGTCAACGGCAAGCCAGTCAAAGGCAGCTGATCCGGCTCGATAATCAGGAAGCCCCGCATATGCGGGGCTTCTTTTTGTCCGGGATGACATGCCTTGCGTGCACCTGCTCACGATGGAAGTGGGCTGGCACTCGGTATCGCGGGCAGCCTCTTTCCCCAGGGAGGCAGCTTCGCTGGATGGTTGCCGCGCCAATATGAAACCTTTTTCATGATGCCTCCCTGCGACCGAATGCCGCGCCCGGCCTGGGCTGTACGACCGCTGCGCTTTCCATGAAAACTTCTTAACGGACCGGGGCATTTACTTAGCAGGCTACGCAAACCTATAACAAAGTCCTGCACACGTTTTGCTGCAGATGACAGAGATTGGAGTTTGCAAAGATGACTGTGAAAGTAATTGAACGCGATGATGCCCACATGTCCCACGAAGCCATTGCCGCCGGCATCCGGATCTGGGATGTGCATCAGCAGGATCTGCTGGTGGGGATGTTCCATTCGGAGACAGACGCCCATAGCTACAAGGCGGAGCTGGAGCGCGAGGAAATGCTGCGCTCGCGGGAGACGGCAGAATCCTGAACAACGAAAAACCTGTGGGAGCGAGCGTGCTCGCGATAGCGGAGTGTCAGTCGCCATATGGGGCACTGATAACCACTATTGCGAGCACGCTCGCTCCCACAGGTTTTGTGTTTCAGTTCAACGATATTGCGTCCGGCTCACCACATCAAATCATCCGGAATCTGATACGCCGCGTACGGATCGTCGGCATCCACTTCTTCGGTCTGGGTATTGAGCTGCACAATACGCTTGGGATCGCGCTCCTGGATTTTCAACGCCGCTTCGCGGGGGATCACTTCATAACCGCCGGCATGATGGACGATCGCCAGAGAGCCGCTGCTCAGCTTGTTACGCATCAGGGTGTTGACCGAGATACGCTTGACCTTCTTGTCGTCGACAAAGTTGTAGTAATCATCGGTGGTCAGCTTCGGCAGGCGCGAGACTTCGATCAACTGCTTGATCTGGGCGGCACGGGCCTTCTGCTCGGCCTTTTCCTGTTGCTGGCGATTGAGCTCCTGGTCACGCCGCGCCTTCTCCGCCATGGCCTCCTGGGCCGCGCGCTGCTGGGAGTCGTCCAGTTCGATCTGGCCCTTGTGGGCCAGGCGCTGCTGCTTCTGCTTCTCTTTGCCGACCTGCTTGACCTGCTTTTGGTTGACCAGCCCTGCTTTGAGCAACTGGTCGCGAAGGGAAAGGCTCATGGTGCTTACTCACTTAGGCAACGGCCTCAGCCGCAGCTGGGCAAATTCTTTTCCTGACGTTTGGCTTCGCCCCACAAGGCGTCCAATTCTTCTAGGGTGCAATCTTCCATGGGACGGTGGGTGTCGCGCAATGCCTGTTCGATAAATCGAAAACGCCGCTCGAATTTCCCATTGGCGCCGCGCAGTGCGGTTTCCGGATCGACCTTGAGATGACGGGCCAGGTTCACCACGCTGAACAGCAGGTCGCCGACCTCCTCGCCAATGGCTTGTGGGTCATTGTCGGCCATGGCTTGCAGCACTTCGTCCAGCTCCTCGCGAACCTTGTCCAGCACCGGCAGTGGACCCGGCCAGTCGAAACCGACCTGGCCCGCCCGTTTCTGCAGCTTCGCCGACCGGGATAACGCCGGCAGGGCCGCTGGCACATCGTCGAGCAGTGACAACTGCTCCGGAGCGCAGGCCTTTTCAGCCCGCTCCTCAGCCTTGATCTGCTCCCAGCGATGCTTGACCTGCTCCTCGCTCAGGCGCGGTACATCCAGCGGCGCGTAGAGATCGCCGGTGGGAAATACGTGAGGATGGCGCCGGATCAGCTTGCGGGTGATGCTGTCGACCACACCGGCGAATTCAAAGCGGTTTTCTTCCCGGGCCAGCTGGCTGTAATACACCACCTGGAACAACAGATCGCCCAATTCGCCTTGCAGGTGATCGAAGTCGCCGCGCTCGATGGCATCGGCGACTTCGTAGGCTTCTTCCAAGGTATGGGGAACGATGGTCGCGTAGGTTTGCTTGATGTCCCACGGGCAACCGTACTGGGGGTCCCGCAGACGGTTCATCAAGTGGAGCAGGTCTTCGAGGCTGTACATCAATCCATCCCATCACAAAAAAGTCCTGTGGGAGCAAGCTCGCTCCCACTTTTTCGGACTGCGCTTAACCTGGTGTCCGGTTACGCCGGGTCTCGATGATGTTCGGCAACTGGGAAATCCGCCCCAACAGGCGGCCTAGCGCATCCAGCCCCGGAATCTCGATGGTCAGGGACATCAGTGCGGTGTTGTCTTCCTTGTTCGAACGGGTGTTGACCGCCAACACGTTGATCCGCTCATTGAGCAGCACCTGAGACACGTCACGCAGCAACCCGGAGCGATCGTAGGCGCGAATGATGATGTCCACCGGATAGGTGAGCACGGGCACCGGGCCCCAGCTGACCTGGATGATCCGTTCCGGCTCGCGGCCGGCCAGTTGCAGCACCGAGGCACAGTCCTGGCGGTGAATGCTCACGCCGCGCCCCTGGGTGATGTAGCCGACGATCGCATCCCCCGGCAACGGCTGGCAGCAGCCGGCCATCTGGGTCATCAGGTTGCCGACCCCCTGGATCTGGATATCGCCGCGCTTGCCCGGCTTGTAGCCAGTGGCCTTGCGCGGGATCAGCTCCAGTTGTTCGTTGCCACGCTCCGGCTCCACCAGTTGCTGGGCCAGGTTGACCAGTTGCGCCAGGCGCAGGTCCCCGGCCCCGAGGGCGGCGAACATGTCGTCGGCGGTCTTCATGTTGGCCTTTTCGGCCAGCTTGTCGAAATCCACCTGCGGCAGGCCAAGGCGACTGAGCTCGCGCTCGATCAAGGTCTTGCCGGCGGCGACGTTCTGGTCGCGAGCCTGCAGCTTGAACCAATGGACGATTTTCGCCCGAGCCCGCGACGTGGTGATATAGCCCAGGTTCGGGTTCAGCCAGTCACGGCTCGGCGTGCCGTGCTTGCTGGTGATGATCTCGACCTGTTCACCGGTCTGCAGGCTGTAGTTGAGCGGTACGATCCGCCCGTTGATCTTGGCGCCACGGCAGTTATGGCCGATCTCGGTGTGGACCCGGTAGGCGAAGTCCAGGGGCGTCGCACCCTTGGGCAGGTCGATGGCATGCCCGTCGGGGGTGAAGATGTAAACCCGGTCCGGCTCGATATCCACCCGCAACTGCTCGGCCAGGCCGCCGATATCACCCAGTTCCTCGTGCCACTCCAGGACCTGGCGCAGCCAGGAAATCTTTTCTTCGTAGTGGTTGGAGCCGGACTTGACGTCGGTGCCCTTGTATTTCCAGTGCGCGCAGACACCCAGCTCGGCTTCCTCGTGCATGGCGTGGGTGCGGATCTGCACCTCCAGTACCTTGCCTTCGGGACCGATCACCGCAGTGTGCAGCGAGCGATAGCCGTTTTCCTTGGGGTTGGCGATGTAGTCGTCGAACTCCTTGGGAATGTGTCGCCACAGGGTATGGACGATCCCCAGGGCGGTGTAGCAATCGCGCATTTCCGGAACCAGCACGCGAACGGCGCGAACGTCGTAGATCTGGCTGAATTCCAGCCCTTTGCGCTGCATTTTGCGCCAGATCGAATAGATGTGCTTGGCCCGGCCGCTGATATCGGCTTCCACGCCGGTGGCCTGCAATTCTTCGCGCAGCTGGGTCATCACATCGGTGATGAAACGCTCACGGTCCAGGCGTCGCTCATGCAGCAGCTTGGCGATCTGCTTGTACTGGTCGGGCTCCAGGTAGCGGAAGGACAGATCCTCCAGCTCCCACTTGATGTGACCGATGCCGAGACGGTGGGCCAGGGGGGCATAGATGTCGAACACTTCCCGGGCGACGCGATTGCGCTTCTCGTCGTCGGCGGACTTCACCGCACGAATCGCACAGGTCCGCTCGGCCAGCTTGATCAACGCGACGCGCACGTCGTCGACCATGGCCACGAGCATCTTGCGCAGGTTCTCTACCTGGCCCTGGGTACCCAGGACCATGGAATGGCGCGGACTGAGGCTGGCGCTGATGGCCGCCATGCGCAGCACGCCGTCGATCAGCTTGGCGACCACCGCACCGAAGCGCTGGCTGACCACCGGGAGCGGGATCTGCCCTTCGCGAACGCCGCGGTACAGCACCGCGGCCACGAGGGAATCCTGGTCGAGCTTGAGGTCGGCGAGGATCTCGGCAATCTCCAGGCCCGTATGAAAACTCGAGGTGCCTTCGGACCAGAGGTTCTTCGCCGCATTGTGTTGCTGTTCCGCCTCGCGAGCGAACTCGCAGGCTTGCTTCAAGGCTTCGCGATCCAACGCCATGTCGATGCTGACCGCGTGATCGAGCCAAGCCTCGAGATTGATACTGCCGTCGGTGTTGATCGGCTGGTGTGCTCTCACCTGTACCATCTTTACTTACCTTCCCTATGACGCAGATTCAATGCGTCAACATCGCTGACCTTCGTTGTCCGTGCTTCCGCCCAGGACTGTAGCGGGTTGGCACGAACGGGTCAGTCGGACAAGCCATCCTGGCTCGCTTCAAATAACGCCATGGCCTCGACATGCGCCGTCTGAGGAAACATATCGAGAATCCCGGCACGTTTTAACCGGTAGCCCTGCTTGATCAATTCGACCGTGTCCCGGGCCAAAGTTGCCGGGTTGCACGATACATATACCAACCGTCCGGCGCCCAGGGAGGCCAGCTTGCGCACCACCTCGAAAGCTCCGTCACGGGGTGGGTCCAAGAGTACCGCAGAAAAGCCTTCGCCGATCCATTCGGCACCCGCCAGCGGCTGGGATAAATCGGCCTGAAAAAAGGCAGTGTTATGCAAATTGTTGCTGAGCGCGTTGGCCGCAGCCCGATCCACCATGACCTGCACGCCCTCGACGGCGACGACTTCGCGTACCTGCCTGGCCAGTGGCAAGGCGAAATTGCCCAGGCCACAGAACAGATCCAGCACCCGCTCCTCGGGCCGAGGCGCCAGCCATTGCAAGGCCTGGGCAATCATCGCCTCGTTGATGCCGGCGTTCACCTGGATGAAATCCCCCGGTCGATAGGCCAGCTCCAGGCCCCAGGGATCCAGGCGATAACCCAGGGTCTGGCCGGGCTCCGCCGGTTGCGGCTCGCCCTCTCCATGAAGCCACAACTGGGCCTCATGGAACGCGCAGAAATCCTTGAGGATCGTCAGGTCGGCCTCCGATAGTGGTGCCATGTGCCTTAGCAACACCGCCAGGGACGAGCCGGCGAACAACTCCACATGGCCAAGCGCCTGGGGCTTGCTCAGGCGCCTGAGCATATCCGGCAGGCGGCTCATGATCGGCTGCAAGGGCTGTACCAGCACGGGGCAATCGCCAATGGCAACGATGTCCTGGCTGCCGGCCGCACGCAAACCCACCTCGAGCTTCTTCGCTTTCTGATCCCAGCGCACGGCCACCCGGGCGCGACGTCGATAAGCGAACTCCGGCCCGCTCAGCGGCGCGGCCCACTCCTCGGGTTCGACGCCGGCCACCCGCGACAACTGCTCGGCGAGCATGCGCTGTTTCAGGGCAAGCTGTTCTTCGTGGGGCAAATGCTGGACGCTGCAGCCTCCGCATTGACCGGCGTGGGCACAGGCTGCCGGGCGGCGCAGTTCACTGGTCTGGAACACACGCTCGGTGCGCGCCTCGACCACCTTGCCATGGGCACCGAGCACCCGAGCCTCGACCTCCTCGCCGGCCAGGGCACCGATGACGAACCAGGTACGGCCATCGACAAAGCCGATACCCCGGCCATCGTTGGCCAGGCGTTCGATGCTCAAGCGCTGCTTTTTGCCGGTGGGCACCTGGGGGGCCCGGCTTCCGCCGCTGGGCTGGAAGCGCAGGCCTCTTTCATGCCTGGCCATCAGTTGGGCGCGTCGAAAATGCCGGTGGACAGGTAACGGTCGCCCCGGTCGCAGATGATCGCCACGATCACCGCGTTTTCAACTTCCTTGGACAAGCGCAGCATGCCCGCCACGGCACCGCCCGAAGACACGCCGCAGAAAATACCCTCTTCCCGGGCCAGCCGACGGGTCACGTCCTCGGCCTCACTCTGGGCCATGTCGATGATGCGGTCCACGCGATCGGCCTGGTAGATCTTCGGCAGATATTCCTCGGGCCAGCGACGAATGCCCGGAATGGCCGAGCCCTCCATCGGCTGCAGACCAATGATCTGTACGTCCGGATTCTGTTCCTTGAGGTAGCGCGAAGTGCCCATGATGGTACCGGTGGTGCCCATCGAACTGACGAAATGGGTAATGGTGCCGCCGGTCTGGCGCCAGATCTCGGGGCCGGTGCTGGTGTAGTGGGCCTCGGGGTTGTCGCCGTTGGCGAATTGATCCAGCACCTTGCCACGCCCTTCGGCCTGCATGCGCTCGGCCAGGTCCCGGGCGCCTTCCATGCCTTCGTCCTTGGACACCAGGATCAATTCGGCACCGTAGGCGGTCATCGCCGCCTTGCGTTCGGCGCTGGAATTGTCGGGCATGATCAGGATCATCTTGTAGCCCTTGATGGCCGCCGCCATGGCCAAGGCGATACCGGTGTTGCCGGACGTCGCCTCGATCAGGGTGTCGCCGGGCCGGATCTGTCCACGCAGTTCACCCCGGGTGATCATCGACAGCGCCGGCCGATCCTTGACCGAACCCGCCGGGTTGTTCCCTTCAAGCTTGAGTAAAAGCGTGTTGCTGGTGGCGCCAGGCAGGCGCTGCAAACGGACCAGCGGGGTGTTGCCGACGCAATCGGCGATGGTGGGGTACTGCAATGTCATGGCGTATTCGCAATCCGGGCTGCGGGGGCGCCTATCATACCGGCAAACGTTGCCAGGCCATATCACGCAAAGTGTGGTGGTTATGGCTTATGGGAATAAGCGGGTCATGAGATGGAGAGACAGGGCTTGATCCCGCCGGGCTGCGAGCTATCGCCGACCTCGCGAACACGGGGAGGTGAAGCAAGTCTGGCTGGGAACCTCTCCCATGGAACCAGTCCACCTGTCCGCGACTGCCAGACCTATACCTTCTGTACGTCAAATACCCCATCAGCTTTCTGGTGATCCACGGTTTTCACGTCAAAACGACCTTTGTATTTGTTTTTTATCTCGATGGTCTCAAGGGTCAAATCTCCAGTGTTTGCCGCCCCTGAGAAACCGTGGAACGACATCTGTATCCAGATATTATGTTTTTTGATCTCATAGGTACCCGGCGCCGTCAGAGAGCTGAACTGCACGATGACTATACCTTTATCCTCTCCTATAACCCCGACAATGGAGTTATCGGGCTGATCCAGAATATAAACGTCCTCAGTTTTGGTGACCTGCCCATTAAGCGTGATGGTTATTGAGCCTTTCGCATCAAGCCTGGGAGCAGCTTTTATAGCTTTCATCCTTTCTTTGTCGCTCAGGGTGTTCATGTCTTTCTCCTCAGGTAGTTAATAACTCAACGACACCGAGCTTAAAAAACAGAAAAGAAGCCGACACCTGTCAAGATCGACAGTCCCGACCGATGGTCAATAGCGAGCCGAAAGTGACACATGGTCTGGCCGCCCACGGATCATCGCGAGTTTGACCCTGCCCCCAGACGCCAGCGCCGTTTATCGCCGTGGACAATTGCTCGGCAGTACGGATACGAGACGCGCATGAATTTTACGGAGATTGACCGCCCGCAAATCGCTACACTGCGCAGGTATTGCATGCCGGATGCGTGCAAGTTCGATCTGACCGCTGGATGCAGGAGACAAGTGTGCTCAAGAAACTGGGAATCAAAGGCCGCGTACTGTTGCTGACCCTGCTGCCGACCAGCCTGATGGCGCTGGTCCTGGGGGGCTATTTCACCTGGATGCAGCAATCTGACCTGCACGCCCAGTTGCTGCAACGCGGCGAAATGATCGCAGAACAGCTTGCACCATTGGTCGCCCCGGCCATGAGTCGCCAGGAGACCGACCTGCTGGAACGCATCGCCACCCAGTCCCTGGAACAGGCGGACGTGCGTGCGGTGACCTTCCTCGCGCCCGACCGCACACCGCTGGCCCATGCCGGCCCGACCATGCTCAACCGTGCGCCGGAAGGCAACAGCACCCAGTTGCTGCAGCGCACCGGCAACGATGCCACCCGCTATCTGTTGCCGGTATTCGGCAAGCATCGCAACCTGGCCGGCGAACTGATCCCCGAAGAGGCCGACCGCCTGCTGGGCTGGGTCGAACTGGAGCTGTCCCACAGCGGCATGTTGTTGCGCGGCTACCGTAGCCTGTTCGCCAGCCTGCTGCTGATCGCCGCCGGCCTGGGATTGACCGCGCTGCTGGCCCTGCGCATGGGCCGTACCATCAACCGGCCGTTGAGCCAGATCAAGCAAGCCGTGGCACAACTCAAGGACGGTCATCTGGAAACCCGCCTGCCCCCCTTGGGCAGCCAGGAACTGGATGAACTGGCATCGGGCATCAACCGCATGGCGGGCACCCTGCAGAATGCCCAGGAGGAATTGCAGCACAGCATCGACCAGGCCACCGAGGACGTGCGCCAGAACCTGGAGACCATCGAGATCCAGAACATCGAGCTGGACCTGGCCCGCAAGGAAGCCCTGGAGGCGAGCCGGATCAAGTCCGAATTCCTGGCGAACATGAGCCATGAGATCCGTACGCCGCTCAACGGCATCCTGGGCTTCACGCACCTGCTGCAGAAAAGCGAGCTGACCCCGCGCCAGCTCGACTACCTGGGCACTATCGAGAAATCCGCCGACAGCCTGCTGGGCATCATCAACGAGATCCTCGACTTCTCGAAGATCGAGGCCGGCAAGCTGGTGCTCGACAGCATTCCGTTCAACCTGCGCGACCTGTTGCAGGACACCCTGACCATCCTCGCGCCCGCCGCCCACGCCAAACAGCTGGAGCTGGTGAGCCTGGTCTACCGGGACACCCCGCTGTCGCTGGTGGGCGACCCCCTTCGCCTCAAGCAGATCCTCACGAACCTGGTAAGCAATGCCATCAAGTTCACCCGCGAAGGCACCATCGTCGCCCGTGCCATGCTCGAAGACGAGCATGAAGACAGCGTGCAACTGCGCATCAGCATCCAGGACACCGGTATCGGCCTGTCGAGCCAGGACGTACGGGCGCTGTTCCAGGCCTTCAGCCAGGCCGATAACTCATTGTCCCGGCAACCGGGCGGTACCGGCTTGGGCCTGGTGATTTCCAAGCGCCTGGTGGAACAGATGGGCGGCGAAATCGGCGTCGACAGCACACCGGGCGAGGGCTCGGAGTTCTGGATCAGCCTGCGCCTGCCCAAGACCCGTGACGACGCCGAGGACCTGCCCGGCCCACCGTTGCTGAGCCGTCGCGTGGCCCTGCTGGAAAATCACGAACTGGCCCGCCAGGCCCTGCAGCACCAGTTGGAAGACTGTGGCTTGCAAGTCACGCCATTCAATACCCTGGAGAGCCTGACCAACGGCGTGACCATCGCCCACCAGACCGACCAGGCCATCGACCTGGCCGTGCTGGGCATCACCAGCAACGACATGCCGCCGGAACGCCTCAACCAGCATGTCTGGGACCTTGAGCACCTGGGCTGCAAGGTCCTGGTACTGTGCCCTACCACCGAACAGACGCTGTACCACCTCTCGGTGCCCAACCCCCACAGCCAGCTGCAGGCCAAGCCGGCCTGCACCCGCAAGTTGCGTCGCTCTCTGTCCGACCTGATCAACCCGCGCCCGCCCCGCAGCGAACCCAGCGAACCCGTGGCCAGCCGCGCCCCCAAGGTGTTGTGCGTGGACGACAACCCGGCCAACCTGCTGCTGGTGCAAACCCTGCTCGAGGACATGGGGGCCAAGGTGCTGGCGGTGGAAAGTGGCTATGCCGCGGTCAAGGCCGTGCAGAAGGAGACTTTCGATCTGGTCCTGATGGATGTCCAGATGCCCGGCATGGACGGCCGCCAGAGCACCGAGGCGATCCGTCAGTGGGAAAGCGAGCGGCACTGCACGCCACTGCCCATCGTCGCCCTCACCGCCCATGCCATGGCCAACGAGAAACGCGCGTTGCTGCAAAGTGGAATGGACGACTACCTGACCAAGCCCATCAGCGAGCGCCAGCTGGCCCAGGTAGTGCTCAAATGGACTGGCCTGGCCTTGCGCAACCAGACGCCGGAGCGGGGCCATGAAGCCCAGGGCAGCGGCGAGCTGCTGGTGCTGGACCACGAGGAAGGCCTGCGCCTGGCCGCCGGCAAGGCGGACCTGGCGGCGGACATGCTGGCCATGTTGCTGGCTTCCCTGGAGGCCGACCGCGAAGCGATTCGCCAGGCCAACGAAGCCAACGACCACAACGCCCTGATCGAACGGGTGCATCGCCTGCATGGCGCGACACGCTACTGCGGCGTCCCCCAGTTGCGTGCCGCCTGCCAGCGCAGCGAAACCCTGCTCAAGCAACAGGACCCGAAAGCTGCCGCCGCCCTCCAGGATCTGGACAATGCCATCGACCGTCTGGCCAGCGAGGCGCGTGTCAGCGCCTGACCCAGGGCAATAGCCATCGGGACGATTGCGGCTAAGCTGATGCCATTCCAGTGCCAGGAGGCCGCCATGCGCGTAATTTTTTTCAGCAGCCAGACTTATGACCGCGACAGTTTCACCAACGCCCCGCTGCCGGCGGGTATCGAGTTGCAGTTCCAGCCGGCGCGCCTGAACCTGGACACCGTGGCCCTGGCCGAGCGCCACGAGGTGGTCTGTGCGTTCATCAACGATGACCTGAGCGCCCCGGTACTGGAACAACTGGCGGCCGGCGGCACCCGGCTGATCGCCCTGCGCTCGGCCGGCTACAACCATGTCGACCTGCCCGCCGCCAAACGCCTGGGCTTGAGCATCGCCCGGGTACCGGCCTACTCCCCCCATGCTGTGGCCGAACATGCGGTGGCGTTGATTCTGACCCTCAATCGCTGCCTGCACCGCGCCTACAACCGGACCCGAGACGGCAACTTCAGCCTGCATGGCCTGACCGGATTCGACCTGGTGGGCAAGACCGTCGGCGTGATCGGCACCGGGCAGATCGGCGCCACCTTCGCCCGGATCATGGCCGGCTTCGGCTGCCAGTTGCTGGCCCATGACCCCTACCCCAACCCTCAGGTGCAAGCCCTGGGGGCTCGCTACCTGCCCCTGGACGAGCTGCTGGCCCAAGCCCAGATCGTCAGCCTGCACTGCCCGCTGAACGAACAGAGCCGCCATCTGATCAACGCCCAGTCCCTGGCGTCGATGCAACGCGGCGCCATGTTGATCAACACCGGACGCGGTGGCCTGGTGGACACACCGGCCTTGATCGAGGCACTGAAGAACGGCCAATTGGGCTATTTGGGGTTGGATGTCTATGAAGAAGAGGCCGATCTATTCTTCATGGACCGCTCCGACCAGCCCTTGCAGGACGATGTGCTGGCACGCCTGCTGACCTTCCCCAACGTGGTGATCACTGCTCACCAGGCCTTTCTCACCCATGAAGCCCTGGCGGCGATTGCCATGACCACCCTGGATAACATCGCAGCGTGGGCGGCCGGCACGCCGAAAAACCTGGTTGAGCGCTAGACCTGAACCGGCCTTCCCCCAGTGGGAGTTTCGTCGGCAGGATTCGTGGTTGACCATCCCAGGCCATGCCCCGTGCTAGCATGTCGCGCCTATTTGGAGGACCCATGGCCGAACACGATTTCCGCTACACCCTGATGAATCCGCACCACACCCTGACTGAAGTCCGCGCCCTGGCGCCGGGCCGATACCAGGTGACCGGCAATGGCGGTTCGATCCAGGCCAACGATGTGCTGCTGGTCACGCTCAAGGGCAGCAAGGACTTGTCCATGCGCCTTACCGTGGACACCGTCCGGCATTTGCTCAAGCCCATGGGTCAGTGGACCGCCATGACCACCGGTCCGGTCTTTGGCGAACTGGCGATCCATACCTGGCAGGTCAACTGCGATCGCTGCGCCAAGGCACTGAGTTTCGAATTTGCCGTGGATGCCAAGCTCGGCAGCAAGGCCCAGAAACCAGCCGCCACCGCACGCATCGCCGAGCTGGGCTGGACCACCCTGGGCGAAAAACACCTGTGCCCCGAATGCCAGGACGCCGCCTGATGAAACATCCGCTTGCCCTCGCGCTGATCGGCGTCGGCCTGATGGGGTGTGCCGCCGAGCCGGTTCGGTTGCAACAGAACCGCAGCTACATCCTGGAATGGATCGGCGAACGCCCGTTGATGGACTACAGCCACCTGACCATCACCCTCGGCGAGGACGGCCGGGCCTATGGCAACGGTGGCTGCAATCACTGGTTCGCGCCTTATACGCTGGAAGGCGAACGCCTGAGCTTCGGCAAGATCGGCAGCACCCGCAAACTCTGCGGCCCGGCGCTGATGGAGCAGGAAGCGCGCTTCTTGCAGGCATTGGAAAAGGTCGAGCGCTGGGACATTTCCCCCATCGAGCAGATCCGTTTCTGGCCGGCCCAGGGCAAGCCGCTGCGCTGGTGGCTCGAAGAAGGCTGAGTCCTTCAGGCGAAGCTCCCGGATCCGGCATGGATCCCCTGTGGCGAGGGGATCCCACCTGTCAAAACAAGGGTTATTTGAACGCCTGCAACGCCTCAAGCTTCGCCATCACCCCCGCCGCCGTCTGTTCCCCCAGCAACTGCTCGCGCACCTTGCCCTGGTTGTCGATGATGTAGGTCACCGGCAGCCCCTCGCTGCGGGGCAGGTCGAAGATCTCGGCCGGATCTCGGGCCAGCACGGTGAAACGGATGCCCATCTTCTCGCTGGCGCTCTTGAGTTCCTCGCCCTGCACCTGATCGAAATTGACCCCGAACACGCCGATGCCGCGCCCCTTGAGCTGCTCGGACAAGGCGTTGAACTCAGGAATTTCGGTGCGGCACGGTGCGCACCATTCGGCCCAGTAGTTGACCACCAGCCATTGCTTGTCCAGCCGCTGCGAGGCAATGGCCTGGCCGTTCTGGTCCACACCATAGTCATTGCCGCAACCGGCGAGCAATAAAGAGCCCATCAATGCCAATGCCGCCGTCAGTCGCCTTGTCATGTGCTGTCCTTGTATGAATGTGAATGCCTGGCACCTGCGCAGGATGCCTGGCACCTCGTGGCACAGTAGAATAGCCGCCACCTTACGCAAGATGCGACCCGCTCATGACCGACCTGACGCTTTATCACAACCCGCGCTGTTCGAAATCCCGTGGTGCACTGCAACTGCTGGAGGACCGAGGCCTCGCGCCCAGCGTGGTTCATTATCTGGAAACCCCGCTCGACGCCACGCAGCTGGAGCGCCTGCTGGGCAAGCTCGGTATCACCGCCCGACAACTGCTGCGCACTGGCGAGGAGCAATACGCGGCCCTGAACCTGGCCGATCCAGGCCTGAGCGAAGCCCAGCTGATCGCCGCGATGGCCGCGCACCCGAAACTCATGGAGCGCCCGATTCTCGAAGTCGGTGACAAGGCCGTCATCGGCCGGCCACCGGAAAAGATCCTGGAGATCCTGCCGTGAGCACGCCGTACATCCTGGTGCTGTATTACAGCCGCGGTGGCGCCACCAACGAAATGGCCCGGCAGATCGCCCGCGGCGTCGAGCAGGCCGGTCTGGAAGCCAGGCTGCGTACGGTGCCGGCAGTGTCCACCGAGTGCGAAGCGGTGTCCCCGGAAATTCCCGGCCAGGGCCCACTGTACGCCACCCTCGATGACCTGAAGCACTGCGCCGGCCTGGCCCTCGGCAGTCCGACCCGTTTCGGCAACATGGCCGCACCGCTCAAGTATTTTCTCGACGGCACCAGCAACCTGTGGCTGACCGGCGCACTGGTGGGCAAACCGGCCGGGGTGTTCACCTCCACCGCCAGTCTGCATGGCGGCCAGGAAACCACTCTGTTGTCGATGATGCTGCCGCTGCTGCACCACGGCATGCTGATCACCGGCCTGCCCTACAGCGAATCGGCACTGATCGACACCCAGGGCGGCGGTACCCCCTACGGGCCGAGCCATCATGCGGGCGCCGACGGTAAAAGCGGCTTGAACGAACACGAAGTGACCCTGTGCCGGGCCCTGGGTTCGCGCCTGGCGAAAACCGCGCAACTGTTGGAGAACGGCCGTGGCTAAGAAGCCCAAGACCCTGCCGCCGATCCAGTGGCTGGAACCACGCGTGCGCGTCGCCCGCGCCGTGAGCCTGCTGTGCTTTTTCGGCCTGGTGGGGCTGCTCTGCGTGTACTACCTGCTCATCGCCGACCTGCACGGCGCCCGGCCCTGGGTGATCCTGCTGATCGAGCTGGTGCCGCTGCTGATCCTGGCGCCGGGCATGATCATGGGCAGCGCCCGTGGCCACTCCTGGATGTGCTTTGTGGTGAACCTGTATTTCATCAAGGGTGCGCTGGCGGCCTATGACCCGAACCGGCAGTGGTTCGGCGTGCTGGAAATGGCCGCGAGCGTGGCGGTGTTCTGCTCGGCCTTGCTGTATGTGCGCTGGCGGTTCCAGTTGAACCGGCGCTTGGCTGGTGAGGGAGATATCCCCGTCGCCTGATGAACCGCTATCGCGAGCAAGCTCGCTCCCACAGGGTGTCACTGAGTCATTGTGGGAGCGAGCCTGCTCGCGATGGCCGCCATGCGGTCTCAATGATTCACGGTATAGGCCAGCATCATCGAGATCTGGCTCATGGGCCTGCCGCCACTCTCCTCATGCCACCGGTTGAAGGCATTCTGCACCGTCGCCAGATCCCGCAGGCTGGTGGGAACCTTGTCGATGATGTCCTGGGCATTGAGGGCGGCCACCACGTCGTAGCTAGGCACGAAAGTGTCCTTGCCCATCATCCGCAGGAAGCGCGGCGCCGACAGGCCGCCCAACTGATGGCCGTGTTTTTTCAGGTAGGTCCACAGGCCGACGATGTCAGTCACCGGCCAGTCGGCAACCAGCGCGCCAAAGCTGCCCTTTTCATGGGCCACGTCCAGAATCAGCTGCGCATTGCGCGGCACGCTCTTGAGCTTGCCCAGGTGCCGGATGATCCTTGCGTCCTGCATCAGCCGCTCCAGGTGCTCAGCGCTCATCAGCACGACCTTTTCCGGGTCGAACCCGAAGAACACCTCTTCGAATGCCGGCCACTTGGCATCCACGAGGCTGTGCTTGAGCCCGGCGCGAAAGACCCGCAGCGCCAGGGTCGACAGGTAGCGATCGTCGCTGATCTTGCGCAGTTGCGCCGGGGTCTTGGGCACCGGCAGGTGAGCCTCCAGTTCAGTCGTCGAACCGAAGCGGTTCAGACAATACTCGTGCAGCCACTTGTAGTCGCGCATGCCCTCTCCTGGGGTCTGAAATGAAAACGGCGCCAGTGGCCTTCATAGCCACTGGCGCCGTGAATAGAGCGGTTGGCACCGTCAGAGGTTCACCACGTTGACGAACCGCGGCGTGGCGTTTTCGTCGATGCGCAGGTTGGTGAAATCGAACAGGTTGCGGTCGGCCAATTGCGATGGAACGACGTTCTGCAGGCCGCGGAAAATGCTCTCGGTACGGCCCGGGGTCTTGCGTTCCCACTCCTGGAGCATCTCCTTGACCACCTGGCGCTGCAGGTTCTCCTGGGAGCCGCACAGGTTGCAGGGGATGATGGGGAATTGCTTGAAATCCGAATAGGCCTGGATGTCCTTTTCGCTGCAATAGGCCAGCGGACGGATCACCACGTTGCGCCCGTCGTCGGCCCGCAGCTTGGGCGGCATGGCCTTGAGCGTTCCGTTGTAGAACATGTTCAGGAAGAAGGTCTCGACGATGTCATCGCGGTGATGACCCAGGGCCATCTTGGTTGCACCGATCTGGTCGGCGAAGGTGTAGAGCGTACCGCGACGCAGGCGTGAACACAGCGAGCAGGTGGTCTTGCCTTCGGGGACCAGCTCCTTGACCACCGAGTAGGTGTCCTTCTCGACGATGTGGTATTCCACGCCGAGGGACTCCAGGTAGGCCGGCAGCACATGCTCGGGGAAACCGGGCTGCTTCTGGTCCATGTTCACCGCGACGATGTCGAATTTGATCGGCGCAACCTTCTGCAAATGCATCAGGACATCCAGCAGGGTGTAGCTGTCCTTGCCGCCGGACAGGCAGACCATGACCTTGTCGCCATCCTCGATCATGTTGAAATCGGCGACCGCCTCACCGGCCTGGCGGCGCAGGCGCTTTTGCAGTTTGTTCTGGTTGACCGTAAGAGTGCCCATGACGCGAAATCCGTGAGGTGTGACGAAAGGCCGGCATTTTACGCAAAAAACCCACTTTCAGCGAAGACCCATGATGAACGCTGATTGTGGCGAGGGAATTTTCCCTGCTGGAGTGCGAAGCGCCCCGCTCCACTGGCTTCCCAGCCTGACACTGCAGATGAGGGGAGCTGTTGCATGGTCCAGCGGGATAAGTCCCCTGGCCACGGGTAAGCCCCGCCTACCGCACCGGCGCAAGACTCATCGGCGATTAATAGACTTTTCTACAGCGCGATTTGCTCTAAGCCCCTAGTCCCACTAGGGATAACTCCTTTCTATACTGCGTCATAAGGTCGCACACATATTCAGACCTTTACTTACTTGGCCATTTGGCCCGTAGGCGCTCCGTTGGGGGGCGATGGCAATAACAAAGGAGTGACTGACTATGATCCATCATGTCGTGGGGCTCTTTACCCACCCTGATCAAGAATGGAAGGAAATCCGTGGCGATCAGGAGGAAAGCATCAGCCACATGTACCTCACCCATACGCTGATTCTCGCGGCCATCCCCGCAGTATCGGCGTTTATCGGCACCACGCAGGTGGGATGGGTCATCGGCAATCGCCCACCGGTGATGCTTACCCAGGAAAGCGCGCTATGGATGACCATCATGTCGTACCTCGCCATGTTGGGTGGGGTGGCTGTGATGGGTGCCTTCATCCACTGGATGGCCCGTACCTATGACGCCAATCCGAGCCTGGCCCGTTGCGTCGCGTTCGCCACCTATACCGCGACACCGTTGTTCATCGGCGGGCTGGCGGCGCTCTACCCGCACATGTGGCTGGGGATGATCGTCGGCACGGCAGCGATCTGCTACACGGTCTACCTGTTGTACGTGGGCCTGCCCACCTTCATGAACATTCCCCAGGACGAAGGGTTCCTGTTTTCCAGCTCGGTGCTCGCCGTCGGCCTGGTGGTGCTGGTCGCGATCATGGCATTCACGGTCATTGTCTGGGGGCTGGGCGTCGGCCCGGTCTACACCAACTGAACTCCAAGGCTCACCTATAAAAACAGGATCTGCCAATACAGGCCGCCGCAAGGCGGCCTTCCTGTGCCTGGAACAGCCAAGACGACCATTGGGCGCCCGGGCGATTCGCAATGGCCGGCGCTTGCGGCATACTCGGGGTTCTGGAGACCCGTAAAGCATGCTCGAGCAACTCAATACCCGCGTCGAAGAGTGTTACCAACAAGCCGAAGCCTTTTTCAAACGTTCCTTCAAACGCCCCGTAGTCAGCTTCAAATTGCGTGGCCAGAAAGCCGGTGTCGCGCATCTGCACGAGAACCTGCTGCGCTTCAACCCGCAGTTGTACCGGGAAAACGCCGAGGATTTCCTCAAGCAGACTGTCGCCCACGAAGTCGCGCACCTGATCGCCCATCAATTGTTCGGCGAACGCATCCAGCCCCACGGCGAGGAATGGCAACTGATCATGCGCGGGGTCTACGAACTGCCGCCCAATCGTTGCCACACCTACGAAATCAAGCGTCGCAGCGTGACCCGCTACATCTACAAATGCCCCTGCGACGGCAGCGACTTCCCGTTTTCGGCCCAGCGCCATCGCCTGGTGCGCCAGGGGCGGCGATACTTGTGCCGCAGCTGCCGCAATACCCTGGTGTTCAGTGGGGAAACGCGGGTGGAGTAATGCTCTTGTGGTGTGGGCCTTGCCGCCCTACAAAACCACCCCGCTCCTGCGCAATTCGGCAATCCGCCCAGCACTGAACCCCAACGCCCCCAACACCTGATCCGTATGCGCCCCCAGCCCCACGCCAACATGTCGAGGTTCGGGCAGGCCATCTGAAAACCTCAACGGACAGGCCATCTGAGCCTGGCTCGAACCATCCCCTCGGGGCACCTGTTTCACCAGCTCCCGAGCCTGTAACTGCGGATGCCGGACAGCTTCCGCCAGGCTCAGCACCGGCTCGACGCAAGCATCGACCCCGGCAAACAAGCCGCACAGCTCGGCAAAATCATGCTTCTGGAACTCGGTCTGCAGTGCCTGCTTAAGGGCGTATTGCTCTTCAGGCTTGGGCGACAGTCCCTGGGCCGCCAGTTCCGGTCGCCCCAAGGCCTCGCACAGTGCCTGCATGAAGGCCGGTTCCAGGCTGCCCACCGACATCCAGCGGCCATCCCGCGTGCGGTAATAATCGTAGAAGCTGCCGCCGTTGAGCAATTGGTCCTCCCTGCCCGGTTCGACACCACAGGCCAGGTAACCGGCGCCTGCCAGCGCGTTCAGGCTGAAGACACAATCGCTCATGCTTACATCCAGATGCTGGCCCTGTCCGCTCTGTTGCCGGGCAATCACCGCCGCCAGCAGCCCGATCACCCCATGCAACGAACCGCCGGCAATGTCCGCCGCCTGGATACCCAAAGGCAGCGGGCCGCTATCGGCACGGCCGGTATGGCTGGCAAGCCCCGTCAGGGCCAGGTAGTTGATGTCATGGCCGGCGCGGTCCCTGTAGGGCCCGGTCTGGCCATAGCCGGTAATCGACACGTAGATCAGCCGTGGATTGATCGCTTTAAGGGTGTCATATCCCAACCCCAGCCGCTCCATCACCCCGGGCCGGAACTGCTCCAGCACGATGTCGTACTCGCCAAGCAGTTGCCCGATGATCTCTCGTGCCGCGGGCTGCTTGAGGTCCAGGGCCAGGCTGCGCTTGTTGCGATTGAGGTAGGCATGACTGGCCGACACCCCCTGGTCATTGGGTGGCAGGTTGCGCACCAGATCCGGGCGGGTCGGCGATTCGATACGCAACACCTCTGCCCCCATGTCCGCCAGTAACAGTGAAGCGAACGGACCAGGCAACAGAGTCGAGAAATCCAGGACCTTGAGCGACGCCAACGGGCCTTGCATGGGTGACCTCCAGTGACTGAACGCTGAAAGACTAGGCAGGGGTTGGCGATGGGGCAATCACTGGATTCGTCACTTTGAATGACGATTGTGCTCACGGCCGACAGGGATCTCTTGTGGCAAGGGAACCAATCCGCTCACCACAAAACAAGTTCTTGCCCGAACAATCCAGCGCAATAAAATGTATGGTCAGCCCTTCTCCTGCAACCTCATGGGCTGTTTTCGGTAAAGCTGGCTTGCGCTAATGTATCCGGGCTCGTTGTGAGCGTTGCTGCAACAACGCTCGGCCCTCGATGAGTAGCCGCTCCCGACTGTCCTGAAAAAACCCTCAGCTTCTAAAGCTGATTTTATTGCCAGGTTCTCAGTCGGGCCGTTTGCCGTTTACTGTCATCAGTCAGTGACGTCGCAAAAGCCGGTGGTAACGCTGTGCATTCAAGCGTTCGGATGTGGGTCGTACTGGCCGCCTTTGGCCAGTACCGCCCACACGATTCGCGCCAGTTTGTTTGCTAGCGCACACGCGACGACATTGGAGTGGCGACGCGTCAGTAGCTCTCGAACCCAAGGCCCCAAGGCGTCCTCTCGCTTATCGATATGCTGAATAACGGATCGCGCGCCCTGTACCAGCAATTGGCGGATGTGCTTGTCGCCACGCTTGCTGATCCCCAGAAGCACCGTCTTCCCACCCGTCGAATACTGCCTCGGCACCAGCCCCAGCGAAGCGGCAAAATCGCGTCCACTTCGATAGTTCGACGCATCGCCCACATCCGCCAATACCGCACTGGCGGTGATTGGGCCGATGCCAGGAATACTCTGCAAACAATTTCCGGCATCGTCTTCTTTCAACTGCTGTTTCAGGTCGGACTCGATGTCCTTGATTTCATCATTCAGCTGTTGGATTTGACGATGAAGACGCATCACCACGCTCTTTAGGCGCAATGGAACCGGATGTTGTGGATCGTCCAGCAGCGCTGGCACGCGGTTCAACGCCGTTGCGCCAATGGGCAGGCTGATCCCGAATTCCAGCAAAAAACCATGAATCTGATTGGTCGCGACGGTGCGATGGCCAATCAAGGAATCTCGGACACGATGCAAAGCTGAAAGCGTTTGTTGCTCTGCGGTTTTAATCGAGCAGAAGCGCATCGCGGGGCGGCTCGCCGCCTCGCAAATCGCTTCGGCATCAATGAAGTCGTTTTTGTTGCCTTTGACGAACGGCTTAACGTATTGCGGGGCAATCAGTTTTACCTCGTGGCCCAATGCCTCAACCTGTCGAGCCAGCCAGTGGGCACCGCCACACGACTCCATCACCACCGTGCAGGCCGGCAGTTGGGCCAATGTGCCGAGCAATTGGCTGCGGCTGGTTTTCTTGCGCAAAACCTGATGACCTTTGGCGTCCTGGCCGTGCAGATGGAAACTGTGTTTACCAATGTCGATGCCGAGAAGCGTCATCGTGTTCATGAGAGATCCTCCGCCGAAAACGAGAAAAGCCCTGCAAGCGTAAACCTGCAGGGCTTCTCGGTCAGGCTGACCATCTCATTAAACCCGCCGAAGCGGGTTTTTTATTGCAGTTGAAGCTTACTTCACAGCGCCTGGAGCAGAGGACTCGGCCGCTGCAATCTGCGCCGCCGCGATCTGCTCGTCATCTTCACGTACTTCGGAGATGCCACGACCACCGGAAGCCAGTTCGGTCTGCAGCTGGTCTTCGTCCAGTTCCTTCACCCACTTGGCAACCACGACGGTGGCAACGGCATTGCCCACCAGGTTGGTCAGGGCGCGGGCTTCGGACATGAAGCGGTCGATACCCAGGATCAGCGCCAGGCCGGCCACCGGCAGGTGACCCACGGCCGACAGGGTGGCCGCCAGTACGATGAAGCCGCTACCGGTCACGCCAGCCGCCCCCTTGGACGACAACAGCAATACCAGCAGCAGGGTGATCTGGTGGGTCAGGTCCATCGGGGTGTCGGTGGCCTGGGCGATGAACACTGCCGCCATGGTCAGGTAGATCGAGGTACCGTCGAGGTTGAAGGAGTAGCCAGTCGGGATCACCAGGCCTACGACAGATTTCTTGGCGCCCAGGCGTTCCATCTTGATCAGCATGCGTGGCAGGGCCGATTCCGAGGAGGAAGTACCCAGTACGATCAACAGCTCTTCACGGATGTAGCGAATCAGCTTGATGACACTGAAACCGTGGGCGCGGCAGATGGCGCCCAGCACCACCAGGACGAACACGACGCAAGTGATGTAGAAGCAGATCATCAGCTGGCCCAGTTGCACCAGCGAGCCGACACCGTAGGCACCGATGGTGAACGCCATGGCACCGAAGGCACCGATGGGAGCCAGTTTCATGATCATGTTGATGATGATGAACATCACGTGGGCGAAACGATCGATGAAGTCCAGCACCGGCTTGCCGTAGGCACCCAGGCGATGCAGGGCGAAACCGAAGAGCACCGAGAACATCAGCACTTGCAGGATGTCGCCGTTGGCGAACGCACCGACGATGGTGTTCGGGATCACGTTGAGGATGAAGGCAACGATGCTCTGGTCTTTACCAGCGCTGATGAAACCGGCGATCTTGCTGGTGTCCAGGGTCGACACGTCGATGTGCATGCCGTTGCCCGGTTGCACGACGTTGACCACGACCAGGCCGATCAGCAAGGCGATGGTGGAGACGATTTCAAAGTACAGCAGCGCATAACCGCCGGTCTTGCCGACCGACTTCATGTTCTGCATGCCGCCGATGCCGCTGACAACGGTACAGAAGATGATCGGGGCGATGACCATTTTGATCAGTTTGATGAACCCGTCACCGAACGGCTTGAGGGCTACACCGGTCTGCGGGTAGAAGTGGCCGAGCAAAATACCGATGGCAATGGCTACGATCACCTGGAAATACAGGGATTTGTACAAGGGCTGACGAGTCGTCATGGCAAACTTTCCTCAAGCGTCCCGCGTGACAACATCCACCTGTCGCCCACGAAACCTCAACTTTGCGAACCCTCCTGCACTGGAGGGATTTGTTTTGTCGGCTGCACGCTGCAGACCTACTCAATGCATCGCAAGGCGCGTGCCATTTTTGCGAAATGCCCTACAGCCAGCATGGCAGACGGGTTTCATGAATATTCGAAAACTAAACGACGCCGTTTAAGGTGGCGGATTTCCGCCCACGGGCCAGCTGACGTTCCGGGATTTGGCGGATATCCGCCTTGTCGAGCCGGATCGCCCTGCTACCATCGAGCGCCTGACAAACGGATGGATGCCATGCGCCAACGCACGATCGCCAGCCATTTCGCCCGCGCCGCCCTGGGGGGCGCGCGCCGACAAGGGTTCGACTATTTCCCCCTGCTGCAACAACTGGGTATCAGTCCCGAGCTTCTGGACGAGCCGCGGGCGCGCCTCGCGCCAGAGCAGTTCGCTCGCCTGCTGCAGGCGCTGTGGCTGGCGATGGGCGATGAATACCTGGGTTTCGGCAAGGCTCGCAGCAAGCCCGGGACCTTCGCCATGATGTGTCATGCGTTGATCCACTGCCGTAACCTGGGCAGCGCCCTGCAGCGCGGCCTGCTGTTCTACAGCCTGTTCCCGGATGCGCCGGGCCTGACCTTGCTGGCGGAAGGTGAACGGGTGCGCCTGGTGCTGGACGACTCGACCCTTTGGGACCCGGACCACTTCCTCACCGAGAGCCTGCTGGTGGTCTGGCACCGCCTTGGCAGTTGGCTGATCGGCCAGCGGATCGGCCTGGAACAGGCCACTTTCGGCTACCCCAGGCCTGCCCATGGAGCCGAGTACGATTTGCTGTTCCCTTGTCCCGTGGTGTTCGACGCACCTCATAGCAGCCTGTCGTTCCACAGCCGCTACCTGGACATGCCGCTGCTCCAGGATGAACGGACTCTCAAACGCTTTCTCGAACGTTCCCCTGCCGACCTGCTGTCGCGCCCGGACGACGGACACAGCCTGAGCAGCCAACTGCGTCGCCTGCTCAGCCGCGACACCGCTCGCTGGCCGGACCTGGACACCGTAGCCGCTCATCTGCACATCAGCCCCCAGACACTGCGTCGGCACTTGCGCGAGGAAGGCACCAGCTTCCAGGAGCTCAAGGACCACCTGCGGCGGGATATCGCCATCTACCATCTGGGCCGCGCGGACCTGTCGTTGCAGCAGATCGCCGAGCAGTTGGGTTTTTCCGAACCGTCGGCGTTTCACCGGGCTTTCAAGAAGTGGACGGGGGTGACGCCGGGGGCCTATCGGGAACAGGACAATTGAACAGGACAGATGGGCGGCGGCAGCAACCACGCCCAGCCCCAGTCAAACCACCGGGAAATGAATCCGGAACGCCGCCCCGCCCAGTTCCGAATCCCCCAGGGTCAGGCGCGCGTTGTAGCTTTCGATGATGTCCTTGACCACCGCCAGACCGATCCCCTGCCCCGGATGCTGGCGGTCCAGCCGCTCGCCACGCTGGAGAATCCGTGCACGTTGATCCGGCGGTACACCCGGTCCGTCGTCCTCGACACACAGCTCCATGCCGCCGAGGACCTGGTGCACGCTGACACGCACCTGCTCCAGGCATAGCCGATAAGCGTTCTCCAGAAGGTTGCCAAGCATCTCCAGCAAGGCTCCCTGCTCGATCGGCACGTGGCACTGTTCCGGCAGGTCGAACGCGACATTGACCCGCTTGTCGCGGTAGACCTTGTCCAGGGTGTCGCACAGGCTTTGCAACACCGGGCGCAGGCGCACCTGGTGGCGTACCAGCCCGCTCTTGCGCAAGCTGGCGCGCTGCAACTGGTAACCGATCTGCTGGCTCATGCGCTCGATCTGGGTCTGCAGCACCCAGGCCTGGCCACGGTCTTCCGGGCGCCGGGCCATGTCTTCGCTGACGCCCTGCAACACCGCCAGGGGGGTCTTGAGGCTGTGGGCCAGGTCGTCGAGGGAGTCACGGTAACGGCTGCGCTGCTCCCGTTCGCTGTGCAACAGGCGGTTGAGGGAGCCCGTCAGGCGCAGCAGTTCCCGAGGGTGTTCGGTACTGAGGCTTTCCCGCGCCCCGCTTTCGATTTCGTCCAGTTCCTGGCTCAGGCGTCGCAGCGCCCGCAGGCCCCAGGTCAGGCCGATCCACAACAGTGCCAGCAGCACCAGCAGCGCGGCACCGAAGCCCAGGTAAAGGTTGTCCCGCAGCCCCTGCAGGGTCACCTCGTAATCACGAACCGGTTGCAGGGTAACGATGCTGAACGCCGCGTTCTGGCCACCGAGCAGCTTGATCTCGACGTCATAGACGAAGAACTCCTGGCCGTCGTTTTCGCGGATACGCGCGAACTGGTTGCCCTGGCCGTCGTAGCGTGGCGCGTAGTTGATGTTTTCCTCGCGGGTGGCCTTCGACCGCCAGACCAGCCGCCCGTCGCGGTCGTAGATGTAGCCCAGCAGGCGGGCGTCGGCGAGGTTGAAGCGTTCGTCCGGCAGTTGTTCCGGCATCTTCAATCGATTGTTTTCCACTCGGGCGGCGGAAATCAGCGTGGTCACGTCCGAGGCCAGGCGTTGCTCGATGGACTCCTGCAAGGCCAGGCTGAACGCGCCTTGCATGGCCGGCAGCAGCGCCAGCATGAACAGCACCGCCAGGGTCATGGCGGCCAGCATCAAGCGCAGTCGAAGCGAACGAATCACTGGCAGCGCTCGTTGAACAGGTAGCCCAGGCCACGCACCGTGTCGATTGGCTTGAAGCCGGCGGGCGCCTCCAGCTTGCGGCGCAGCCGCCCCACCAGCACCTCGATGACATTGGGATCGCGTTCGCCATCATCGGGATAAAGCTGCTCCATCAGGCGATCCTTGGCCACCACCTGCTGGTGATGGCGCATCAGGTATTCCAGGATGCGGTACTCATAGGCGGTCAATGCCAGCGGCTCATCCCCCAGGGACGCCTGCTTGCGATTGAGGTCGAGCAACAGCGGACCGGCGGTGATGGTCGACTGGGTAAAGCCGCTGGAACGACGCAACAGGGCGTTCAAGCGAGCCTCCAGCTCCTCGAACTGGAACGGCTTGACCACGTAGTCATCCGCCCCGGCGGCCAGGCCTTCGACCTTGTCCTGCCAGTTACCGCGAGCCGTGAGGATCAGGACAGGGAATGTCTTGTCCTGGGCGCGCAACCGGCGGATCAGCTCCAGGCCGCTGATGCCCGGCAGACCCAGGTCGATCACCGCCAGGTCATGATTGAATTCACGGACCTGGTACAGCGCCTCTTCGGCATTGACCACGGCCTGCACCACATGGCCGCTGTCGGTCAGGCGGGTATGCAGGTGGTGACGCAATAACGCTTCGTCTTCGACGACCAGTAATTTCATGGAGCCTTTCCCCAGGCAGAATCAAACAATCCAGCGCGACACACCTCGACGAGGCGCCGGATCGTCTTCGCTCGATCCGGCGGCGCACGATCCTCGCCCGCTTAGAACGTGTAGTTGGCCGACAGGTAGGTCTGGGCGCTGCTGGTCAGGTCCAGCGACCCCACCTTGTCGCCACCGTGCGGGCTCATCTCGGTGCTGGCGTTGCTGCGCAGGTAACGGTAACCCAGTTCCACCGAAGCGTTCTTCGAAACCTGCTGCAAGACGCCCGCCTGCAAGCCTACTGCGTAGCCGATGTCGCTGTCGCGGCTGAAACCGGGAGAATCCTGGGTCAGCTTGGTCAGGCCCGCCGTGCCGCCACCGAACAGTTTGGTACTGCCGGTGACCGGATAGAACACATCGTAGCTGCCCAGCAGGTTTTCCTGGCGCAATTTGATGCCGTTGTGGGTGCCCGAGACATTGTCATAGGTGGCGTAGTAGCGACCCTGGTCGTTCTGCTTGCCCAGGCGCAGGCCATAGGTGGTGTCCTTGCCGATCACGCCGTCGGCGTTCGGATTGTTCAGGGCCTGGTCCAGGGCACTGGACTTCTTGACCTTGTCGCTGGTCTGGCCGAGGGTCAGGCTGGCGAAGTTATCGTCGGCATGGGCCATGGCGCTGGCGCCCAGGACGGTAAAAGCCAGCAGCAGTTTTTTCATCCGGATCATGTTCAGGTTCCTCTGGAACGTGGTGTGTGGTGAAGTCGAAGCCACGTTAACCAACGGTCCCTGAACACCCCTTGAACGTTCTCTGAACCAGTGCTGAACGAATCGGCTAGAGTGTCCAGTCTCACTGTCGTGCAAACCCACCTTTCATGGAGATCCGTCATGCGCAGGTTACTTGCTGTCTTACTTCTGGCTTTCAGCGGGGCGAGCCACGCCGCCATCCAGACCCAGGAGATTCCCTACACCAGTGCCGACGGCACGAAGCTGATCGGCTATTACGCCTACGACGACGCCATCAAGGGGCCGCGCCCGGGAGTGGTGGTGGTGCACGAATGGTGGGGGCTGAACGATTACGCCAAGCGCCGTGCCCGTGACCTGGCGGGCCTGGGCTACAGCGCCCTGGCCATCGACATGTATGGCGACGGCAAGAATACCGAGCATCCCAAGGATGCCATGGCCTTCATGCAGGCGGCGCTCAAGGACGGCAAGGCGGCCAGTGCGCGCTTCCAGGCCGGTCTGGACCTGTTGAAGAAACAACCCCAGACCGATCCGGATAAACTCGCCGCCATCGGCTACTGCTTCGGCGGCAAGGTGGTACTGGATGCGGCGCGCCAAGGCGTGCCACTGGCCGGTGTGGTGAGTTTCCACGGCGCGCTGGTGACCAACACCCCGGCCACGCCCGACAGCGTCAAGGCCAAGGTCCTGGTGGAGCACGGCGCCCTGGACAGCATGGTCACCGAAGACAACGTCGCCGCGTTCAAGACCGAAATGGACAAGGCCGGTGCCGACTACCAATTCGTCAGCCTCAAAGGCGCCAAGCATGGCTTCAGCAACCCGGACGCCGACCGTCTGAGCCACGGCGAGCACGGCGGTCCGGATATCGGCTACAACAAGGAGGCCGATGAAAAGTCCTGGGCGGACATGCAGTCGTTCTTCAAGAAAATCTTTGGCTGACATACACACTTTGTGGCGAGGGGGATTTACCCCTCGCCACAAAAGCCCTGCCCGCTCAGGACACTGCCCTGTTCCTACTACCCAGCGTGCGGCCAACCCGGCAAAATGCCCGGCATGAACCGACTCCCCGCCCTGCCCGCCTGCTGCTCGCCTCTGGATGACCGGTGGCTGCTGCCCGACATCCTGCCCGACACCTTCTTGCTGAGCACCTGCTTCGACCCGTTGCTGCTCGCTAGTGACGATTTCCGCAGCAGCGCCATCGAGCCACCCGCGAGCATCCAGCGCTCCGTGCCCAAGCGCCAGGCCGAATTCCTTGCCGGGCGAATCTGCGCCCGGGCCGCCCTGCACCGCCTGGATGGCCAGCCTTGCGTGCCGGCCATCGGCGAAGACCGCGCCCCTGTGTGGCCGGCCCATGTCAGCGGCTCGATCACCCACAGCACCGGCCGGGCGGCGGCCATCGTCGCTCGCAAGGAACACTGGCAGGGCCTGGGCATGGACCTGGAAAACCTCCTCGACCCCGAGCGCGCCGAGCGCCTGGCCGGCGAAATCCTCACGCCGCCCGAGCTGCTGCGCCTGGCCAACACCTCGCAGGATGACCGCGCATTGCTGGTGACCCTGACCTTTTCGGTCAAGGAAAGCCTGTTCAAGGCGCTGTATCCGATCGTCGGGAAGCGCTTTTATTTCGAGCATGCCGAGGTACTGGAGTGGACACAGGATGGGCAGGTGCGACTACGGTTACTGACCGACCTTTCGGAGCAGTGGCGTCATGGCAGCGAGCTGCAGGCACAGTTTGGGGTGAAGGATTCGCAGTTGTTGAGCCTGGTGGGCATCAGGGCCTGAGCCTTGCGCAGTGTCCACAACAGCGGCCCACCTCAGCCACACCCTTCAAGACCGGTCCTGATGCCTCGGCCAGCTCAGGCTGAAACAGGCGCCACCCAGGCTCTTGCTCTTGCCGATCAGCGCCCGGCCGTCATGCCAATGGATGATCCGCCGCACGATCGACAGCCCCAGCCCATGGCCACCCGAAGCACGGGCACGACTGTCGTCCAAACGCAGGAACGGCTTGAACACTCGCTCCCATGCCGCCTCAGGCACGCCGGGACCGTCGTCCTCGACATCCACCCGACAGCGCAACTGCCCCACCTGGTAACTCACCGTCACCCGTGACCGGGCATGGCGCATGGCATTGCTCACCAGGTTCTGCAAGGCGCGGTGCAGGAACCGCGGCTCGGCCTCGACCCAGGCGCCATCGCAATCGGCGGCAGAGAGGCAGAGTCCCCGCTCCACCGTGACACCCGGCCTGAGCGGGCCCAGTTCCTCGATCACCTGATTGACCAGGGCATCGAGGTCCACGCGCTGGAAATTCAGTGCCGGCGAACCCTGCTCCAGTCGCGCATAGGTCAACATCTCGTCCACCAACCGGTCCAGGTCCTCGATGTCGTGGTCCATGCCCGCCAGGTATTTTTCCCGGGCCTGGGCGGTGGTGGCACTGCCGAGCATTTCCAGGCCGAAGCGCAGGCGCGCCACCGGGGTACGCAGTTCATGGGACACCGCTCGCACCAGCTCGCGCTGGATTGCCAACAACTGTTGCAGGTGCTCGGCCATGCCGTTGAACGCCGCGGCCAGTCGCCCCACCGAGTCGGCGCCCCGGGCCGGCACTCGGGTTTCCAGGCTGCCTTGGGCGATCTGGGTGGCGGCCGACTCCAGGCCCCGCAGGCGTCGCTCCAATTGGCGCACCAGCAGATAGACAATCAACCCGATCAGGCTCAACCCCAACGCCGCGATCAAGACCAGCCATTGCGGTGGATACGGGTTCATCTGGTACAGCGGACCGATCTCCAGCACCCAGGGCGTGCCGACCATGCCGGCGAATACCCGGATCGAATCGCCGTCCTTGCCCAGGGCCATCACCGTATCGCCTTCGGTGACACGACGACGCTGGTCTTCGTCCATGTCCACCTGGTCGACGCTCATCAGCCGAAGATCGAAACCGAACCCCTTGTCCTGCTTGAGCTGGGCAAGCCGTTCGGGCTGCTCGGCCACGGGGTAGCGCACCAGTTCGTCGGCCAGCAGATAAATGGTGGCCCGGGCCAGTTGCTCGCTGATCTGGCGGACCTCGCCCATCAGCATCAGTTGCTCACCATCACTGACCAGCCGATAGACCTTAGCCGCATGGGGCCCGGTCTGTTCCACCAGTACCTGTCCACGCAACACACGGGTGCGCTGGCCAAGGTCGAGGTCGGTCTCGGCGAAGGTCCGCAGTGCCAGGGGAATACCCAGCAGGCGCCCCCACAGCATCAGGGCGCGATGGCGTTCGGTATCGTTCATCGGCCGCAGATTGTCGGCCATCAGGGAAAACGTGCCGTGGGCCAGGCGCTCGCGATATTGTTCGGCGCGGGTCTGGTTGAGCAGGTGCAGGGCCAGCACCCCGAGCACCGCCACCAGCACCAGCGCCGCGCACATGCCGCCATAGATGCGCAGGAAAATCGAGTTCACGGCGCCGGGTCTACGCAGGCTTCGGGAACGAACAGGTAGCCTTTGCTGCGGATGGTCTTGATCAGCCGGGGATGCTCCGGATCGTCACCGATCTTGGGGCGGATCCGCGAGATTCGCACATCAATGGAGCGGTCCTGGCCGTCATAGCCGATACCGCGCAAGGCGGTGAAGATTTCTTCCCGGGACAGGATGCGCCCGGCATTGGACACCAGCAGCCACAGCAGATCGAATTCGGCGCTGGTCAGTTCGATGCCGCTGCCCTGCAACCAGGCCTCGCGCAAGGCACTGTCCACCACCAGCGGACCGAACTGCAGGCGCCGCGATTTCTGCGGGTTCGGCTCCACGGGCTCGCTGCGCCGCAACAGCGCCTGGATGCGTGCCAGCAACACCCGCGGGCGCACCGGCTTGCAGACATAGTCGTCCGCCCCCAGGTCCAGCCCCTGGATCTGATCAGTGTCGTCGGTACGGGCGGTGAGCATCAGGATCGGCCCGTCGTACTGTTCGCGCACCTTGCGACAGATGCTCAAGCCATCTTCGCCCGGCAGCATCAGGTCGAGGATCACAAGGTCCGGTTGCTCGGCGATGATCCGCCGAGCCGCCACCGCGCCGTCGCCCTCGATGGCGACCCGCAGCCCATTGCTCTCCAGGTAGTCACGGGTCAGCTCGGCGAGACGCTGGTCATCCTCGACAATCAATACCTGCCAGGCTTCTTGTTCCACTGGGGCCTCGTCTTGCAGCGAATAGGAAGGGATGTGCACGCTTGCGTGGCGACAACGCTTGCCACAGGGCATGTATGTCCACTTATGGATCGTCGGGGCCGTCCTCTCTTTATTGTCATCCTGGACGAGGACAATCGCACCGATACATGGCCCGATTGTATAAACGGCGTCCCGCTAGAAAACAAGCGGACAAATGCGTTCGGCCGGATGGAATGGCTGTGGTATGGTCCGCGCCCGCAAAATTTTCGAACAGTTTTTCAGTGCTCGAAATTGTTGAAAAAGCGCTCGCTCCAGCAAGCTCGCGGCCTACAGAGCAGCTCCACGTTTCGCACACAAATTACGCACAGGCTTATCCACAGGTAGTACGTTGATTCATCCCCCAAAACGCATTATCTTGTAGCCCGCCACGAAAAAACCCCTACATGTAGGGGTTCAGGCCAAAAACCAAACACAAGTCGGACAGAGAATTCAAGCGCTTTTCGTGCCTCTGTCCAGCTGAAACATCGCATCCCCAAGACCCATCCGCGCCGCGCGAAGGGCAATGGCTTCAAAGGTTGAGAAAACGACCGGAACGGTACGGGTGTTGCAGTACTTGGCTGCGCCCCTTCAGTTCGGTCACGAGCCCAGGCTCGCAACCCGGAACTTCGGATGGAGGCGGCCTCCCGGCCCAGCCTCCTACTGTCCCGAAGTGGTTATGCCCGACGCCAGTCGGTTGTAGTGCTTCAGGACGGAACGGTGGGCCCCGCGAGGGAGCCCAAACAAACATAGAGAACGTGGAGACACCCATGCACACCGACACAACTCGCGAGAACCCGCAGGGCACCGCGCCGCTGGCCGCCGATTCGAGCCCGGATCTGTCTGCCACCGCGCCCGGCCAACTGCGTGTGATCAAGCGTAACGGCACTGTCGTTCCTTACACCGATGACAAGATCACCGTCGCCATCACCAAAGCGTTTCTCGCAGTTGAGGGCGGTACCGCTGCCGCCTCGTCGCGAATCCACGACACCGTGGCCCGCCTGACCGAACAGGTCACCGCGACCTTCAAGCGTCGCATGCCCTCGGGCGGCACCATCCACATCGAAGAGATCCAGGACCAGGTCGAACTGGCCCTGATGCGTGCCGGCGAGCAGAAAGTGGCCCGCGACTACGTGATCTACCGTGACTCCCGTGCCAAGGAGCGTGCCACCCGCGCGCCAGCCGACGCACCGGTCCAGGCCCACCCATCGATCCGCATCGCCCGCGCCGACGGCACCCTGGCGCCTCTGGACATGGGTCGCCTGAACACCATCGTCACCGAAGCCTGCGAAGGCCTGGAAGAAGTCGACGGCGAACTGATCCAGCGCGAAACCCTGAAGAACCTCTATGACGGCGTCGCCCTCAAGGACGTCAACACCGCCCTGGTGATGACCGCGCGGACCCTGGTGGAGCGCGAGCCGAACTACTCCTTCGTCACCGCCCGCCTGCTGATGGACACCCTGCGCGCCGAAGGCCTGAGCTTCCTGGAAGTCGCCGAGAGCGCGACCCACCATGAAATGGTCGACCTGTACGCCAAGGCGTTGCCGGCCTACATCGCCAAGGGTATCGAATACGAACTGCTGAACCCGGTCCTGGCTTCCTTCGACCTGGAAAAACTCGGCAAGGCGATCGATCACGAGCGCGACCAGCAGTTCACCTACCTGGGCCTGCAGACCCTGTACGACCGTTACTTCATCCACAAGGACGGCGTGCGTTTCGAACTGCCGCAGATCTTCTTCATGCGCGTGGCCATGGGCCTGGCGATCGAAGAGAAGCAGCGCGAAGACCGTGCCATCGAGTTCTACAACCTGCTGTCGTCCTTCGACTACATGGCCTCGACCCCGACCCTGTTCAACGCCGGTACCCTGCGGCCACAGCTGTCGAGCTGCTACCTGACCACCGTGCCGGACGACCTGTCGGGCATCTACGGTGCGATCCACGACAACGCCATGCTGTCCAAATTCGCCGGCGGCCTGGGCAACGACTGGACCCCGGTTCGCGCATTGGGCTCGTACATCAAGGGCACCAACGGCAAGTCCCAGGGCGTCGTGCCGTTCCTCAAGGTGGTCAACGACACCGCCGTGGCGGTCAACCAGGGCGGCAAGCGCAAGGGCGCGGTCTGTGCCTACCTGGAAACCTGGCACATGGACATCGAAGAGTTCATCGAGCTGCGCAAGAACACCGGTGACGACCGTCGTCGTACCCACGACATGAACACCGCCAACTGGATCCCCGACCTGTTCATGAAGCGTGTCTTCGACGACGGCAAGTGGACCCTGTTCTCGCCATCCGAAGTGCCGGACCTGCACGACCTGACCGGCAAGGCCTTCGAAGAGCGCTACGAGTACTACGAAGCCCTGACCGAGTACAACAAGATCAAGTTGTTCAAGGTCGTCCAGGCCAAGGACCTGTGGCGCAAGATGCTGTCGATGCTGTTCGAGACCGGCCACCCATGGCTGACCTTCAAGGACCCGTGCAACCTGCGCAGCCCGCAGCAGCACGTGGGCGTGGTCCACAGTTCGAACCTGTGCACCGAGATCACCCTGAACACCAACAAGGACGAGATCGCGGTCTGCAACCTGGGCTCGATCAACCTGCCGAACCACATCGTCGACGGCAAGCTGGACACCGCCAAGCTGCAGCGCACCGTGAACACCGCCGTGCGCATGCTCGACAACGTGATCGACATCAACTACTACTCGGTGCCACAGGCGAAGAACTCCAACTTCAAACACCGTCCAGTGGGCCTGGGAATCATGGGCTTCCAGGACGCGCTGTACCTGCAGCACATCCCGTATGGTTCGGACGCTGCCGTCGAGTTCGCCGACAAGTCCATGGAAGCGGTCAGCTACTACGCGATCCAGGCTTCCTGCGACCTGGCCGACGAGCGCGGTGCCTACGAGACGTTCCAGGGCTCGCTGTGGTCCAAGGGCATCCTGCCGCTGGATTCGCAACAGATCCTGATCGAGTCCCGTGGCGAGAAATACATTGACGTCGACCTGACCGAAAGCCTGGACTGGGCCCCGGTTCGTGCCCGCGTACAGAAAGGCATCCGCAACTCCAACATCATGGCCATCGCACCGACCGCCACCATCGCCAACATTACCGGCGTGTCGCAGTCGATCGAACCGACCTACCAGAACCTCTATGTGAAATCGAACCTGTCGGGCGAGTTCACCGTGATCAACCCGTACCTGGTCCGCGACCTCAAGGCCCGCGGCCTGTGGGATTCGGTGATGATCAACGACCTGAAGTACTACGACGGTTCGGTACAACAGATCGAGCGCATCCCGCAGGAGCTCAAGGAGCTCTATGCCACCGCGTTCGAAGTGGAGGCCCGTTGGATCGTCGACGCCGCCAGCCGTCGCCAGAAGTGGATCGACCAGGCTCAATCGCTGAACCTGTACATCGCCGGCGCTTCGGGCAAGAAGCTGGACGTGACCTACCGCATGGCCTGGTACCGTGGTCTGAAGACCACCTACTACCTCCGTGCCCTGGCCGCCACCAGCACCGAGAAGTCCACCATCAACACCGGTAAGCTGAACGCGGTTTCCGCTGGCGGCAACCACGGTGACGATTCGGTCCTGGCTGCTCCGGCAGGACCTGCGCCAGTGCCAAAGGCCTGCGCCATCGACGAGCCGGATTGCGAAGCTTGCCAATAAGCTGAGCCAGCGGGCGCGTAAAAGCGCCAGCTGAAAGAAGCCCCCGATAGACCGCCGGTTTATCGGGGGTTTTCTTTTGCCTGGAAAACGACAGTACTCGTTCGCGACAGCTGCGGGCCAACCTGCATCCAGGTTCAGGATGACACTCATTGTGGCGAGGGGATTTATCCCCTCGCCACAAAGGGAACCTGGCATGAGGACAAGCTCTGGCGGGTATGAAAAAGCCCCTCTTGCGAGGGGCTTCTTGTGCAGCCTTCAAGCCACCAGCGTCATCAAGTCATCTGAATGATGGTCTGCATGATGGTGCTCTGGGTGGAGATGGTCTTGGCGTTCGCCTGGTAGTTGCTTTGCGCCTTGATCAGCTCGACCAGTTCGTTGGTCAGGTTGACGTTGGACTCTTCCAGGGAGTTGGAGACGATCGAACCCAGGGTGCCGGTTTGCGGAGCATCGTAGCCTGGGATGCCCGAAGCGAAGGTTTCCTTCCAGCTGGTACCGCCTACTGGCTGCAGGCCTTGCTCGTTGGTGAAGCTGGCAAGGGAGATCTGGCCGATGGGCTTGGTCTGGTTGTTGCTGAAGTTGGCCAGCAATACACCGCTGCCGTCGATGGTCAGGTTGGTGATCTGGCCGGTGGCATAGCCGTTCTGGGTCGGGATCGACCGTGCGGTGTCGGCGTTGAACTGGGTGGTGTTGGCCATGGAGACCGTAATAGTCGACGAACCGGCGCCGTTCGCGGTCCACACACCGTTGGTCACGGTACCGGGCACCCAGCCTGTGAGTACCAGATCGCTGTTGATGGTCGCGGGCGGAGTGCTGACCTGGACCAGCTTGCCACTCGAATCGAAGGTCATCGTCGAAGGAACCGGAGCGTTGGGAGCGACCGGCGCGCTGCCATTCAGGTTACGACCATCGATCAGGGTATAGACGTCCCAGGTATTGGCACCCGTTTTGACCATGTACTGATCCATGGAGTGCTGGTTACCCTGAGTGTCGTAGACCGGTGTAGTGAACTGTTTCGTAAACGTGGCCGTATCGGTCGGATCGAACTCCAAGGCCGGGTTGGTCTGGTCAATCGGCGTGGCCGTCGAATTCAGGTTGATCGTCGACGAAACCAGGCTGGTGGCCTGCGGCGGCAGGTTCGAGGTGTCGATGCGCAGGTCGGTCAGGATACCGTTGAGGATCTTGCCGTTGGCGTCCACGCCATAGCCTTGCAGGCGTGCAGTGCCATCGCTGTTGGTGATGTAGCCTTCCTTGTCGGTCTTGAAGGTACCGGCACGGGTGTAGCTCAGGGAACCGTCGTTGCTCAGGACAAAGAAGCCCTGGCCCTGGATACCCATGTCCAGCACGTTGCCGGTGTTGTTCACATCACCCTGGCCGAACTGCTGGGAGACGTTGGCCAGACGCACGCCGTTGCCGACGGTCTTGGTGCCCGAACCCAGCTTGGTGGCCGAGTAGACGTCTTCGAATTCCGCGCGGGACGATTTGAAACCGGTGGTCGCGACGTTGGCGATGTTGTTGCCGGTCACGTCCAGCTGTTTGTTGGCTGCATAGAGACCGCTAAGGCCGATGTTGAAAGACATGTTGACTCCTTTTGCCGGTTAGTCGGCTCTACATACCAATAGTTTGTACTTTGGACAGGGCAATGCTGCCCAGCCCGGCCAGGTTGAGCATCAGCTCACCGCCCGTCTGGCTGATGGTCACGCTGCTGACCGTGGCCGGCAGGTTGGTGATCAGCGACGTGGCCTTGCCGTCGATGGTGGTCGAGGCCGCAAAGGTGTACGTGCCCGACTCAACCGTCGTGCCTGCGTCGTTCTTGCCATCCCAGATGAACGCCGAGTTGCCGGCCTTCTGGCTGCCCAGGTCGATGGTGCGGACAGTCTTGCCGTCCTTGTCCATGATCTTGACGGTGAGGGAGGACACTGCCGCCGGTACCACCACCGTGCCGTTGAGGCTCTTGGAGGTGTCGACCACAGCCTTGTCACCGGGCGCGATCACCGAACGCCCCACCAGGGACGAAGCCTGCAGCGCCTGGGACGAGTTGTAGTTGCCGGCGATACCGCTCACGGTTTCGTTGAGCGTGGTGATACCTTCCAGGCTGCTGAACTGCGCCAATTGGGCAACGAACTCACCGTTGTCCTGGGGCTCCAGCGGGTTCTGGTTCTTCAGCTGGGTAACGAGCAACTGCAGGAACGCATCCTTGCCCAGCTCCTTGTTGCCGGTCGCTGCCTGGGTCGCGCCGCCGAGACCATCGGAGGTGTTGTTGGTCTTGACCGAGGAGTTGGCCAGAATCTCGTTGAGGCTCAAACCGCTGGTAGTGTTGGTGACGCTCATGTGACTCGCCCCTTATCACTGACCGAGGGTCAGGACCTTCTGCATCATGGTTTTGGCGGTGTTCATCATTTCGGCGTTGGTCTGGAACGAACGACTGGCGGAAATCATGTCGGCCATTTCTTCGACGACGTTGACGTTCGGGTAGTAGACATAACCCTTGGCGTCCGCGGCCGGATGGTTTGGCTCATAACGTGCTTCGAGGTTGCTCTGGTCTTCGACTACGCCAAGTACCTGTACGCCCTGGCCCGCTGCGTCCTGGTCCTGGAACAGCGAGTCGCTGCCGCCGGACTGGCCGCCCTGGAACATGGTGGCGAACACCGGGTGACGGGCACGGTAGGTCTGGTCGATGCTCGACGAGACGGTCTCGGCGTTGGCGATGTTACTGGCGACGGTGTTCAGGCGAGTGGTCTGGGCACTCATGGCACTGCCGGCAATGTTGAATACGCTGGCGATCGACATGGATTACTCTCCGCGCAGGGCCGATACCAGCCCTTTGAACTTACTGTTGAGCAAGGTGAAGCTGGCCTGGAAATTCACGGAGTTCTCCGCGTAGTTGGACTGTTCCAGTTGAGCATCCACGGTGTTCTGGTCGATCGAAGGCTGCATCGGCGTGCGATACATCAGCGATTCGTCGCCGCTGCTCAAGCCTTCGGCTTCGATATGACGGCTGTTGGTCATGTTCAAGGCGAAGTGGCCGTTCTTGGCCTTTTCGTTCTGCTCGGCGAGCACCTTGGAGAAGTCCAGGTCACGCGCCTTGTAGTTCGGGGTGTCGGCGTTGGCAATGTTGTTGGCCAGGACTTCGGCACGCTGGGCGCGGAAGCTCAGGGCCTTTTCATGGATACCGAGCGCTTTATCGAAGCTGATGCTCATGTCGGAAACCTTTGGGTGACCAGAATGTACGTACGAATGGATATAGCAAGCGTCGTGCCACTTTCCAAAAGCCCATAAACCGGGGCTTTGCGGGCAGCGGCAAAGCGGCAATGCCAGAAAAGCGGCAATCGGCTGCCGCTTTTCTGCCGCTTTCATCAGGCGACGCGAGTCAAGATGTGGGGGCGAGCTCGCTCCCATAGGGGGATGGCGCCGGCTGGCCGGCAAAAAAAACGGGAGCCCCTAGGGACTCCCGTTTTTTTGACAACCCAAGCCAATCATTTCGCCTGGTAGATGATACCCGGGCTGCACTGGACCATCTGGTAATGATCCGGCAAGCCATTCAACGCTTCGGAAGCGCCGAGGAACAGGTAGCCGCCGGGCTTGAGGGTACCGTGGATACGCAGCAGGATGTCTTTCTTCACCTCGGCGGAGAAATAGATCAGCACGTTGCGGCAGAAGACCACGTCGAACTTGCCGAGGCTGGCATAGCTGTCCAGCAGGTTGAACGAGCGGAACTCCACCCGATTCTTGATCGGCGCCTTGACCACCCAGCGGCCCGGCCCCTTCGTGTCGAAATAGCGTTGCAGGCGATCCGGCGACAGGCCGCGGCCGATGGCCAGGCTGTCGTATTCGCCGGTCTTGCAGTTGTTGAGCATGGTCCCGGACAGATCGGTGGCGACGATTTGCACGCCGCCCTTCAACTGGCCGATGTTGGTCCGCTCGAATTCGTCGATGGACATCGAGATCGAATACGGCTCCTGGCCCGACGAACAGGCCGCCGACCAGATCCGCAGGCGTTGGCCCGGGCTGGCCTTGATGGCCGCCGGCAAGACCTTGCTCTTCAACACCTCGAAGGGATAGGTATCGCGAAACCACAGGGTTTCGTTGGTGGTCATGGCGTCCACCACCATTTCGCGCAAACCGCTGCGCGGTTGGGTCTGGATACGTTGCACCAGCTCACCCAACGACTTGAGGCCCTGTTGCTCCATCAATTTGTTGAGACGGCTCGACACCAGGTATTGCTTGTTTTCACCAAGCAAGATGCCACAGGCTTTTTCCAGGAAGACCCGGAACTGTTCGAAATCCAAATTACCCGTAGACAAGATACCGCCTCTTTCATTGTGTTGATTTGCCGGGCGCAAGACGCGCCCGACCTTTATTCCGCGGCCTTGATCCGGTCGACCACCCTGGAAGCCAGGTCATCGGGCCGGAACTTGGCGAGAAAATCGTCGGCGCCGACTTTCTTGACCATCGCCTGGTTGAACACCCCGGACAACGACGTATGCAGGATGATGTGCAGTTTCTGCATGCGCGGATCGCTGCGGATTTCCGACGTCAGCGTGTAGCCGTCCATCTCTGGCATTTCGATGTCGGAAATCATCATCAGGAACTCTTCTTCCGGCTTCTTGCCATCGTCGACCAGGCTGCGCAGGTAGTCCAGCGCTTGCCGGCCGTCGTTCAATGCCACGACCTCGACACCGACGGTCTGCAGGCAACGGGTCACCTGCTTGCGCGCCACCGATGAGTCATCGACGGTCAGCACGCGCATCGAGATGGCCTTGTGCTGGGTTTCGGCATCCACCACGCCCACGGAGATGGTCTCCGGCGTCGGGGCCACTTCGGCGAGGATTTTCTCCACGTCGATGATTTCCACCAACTGGTTGTCGACCCGGGTCACCGCCGTCAGGTAGTGATCACGGCCCGTGCCCTTGGGCGGCGGATGGATCTCCTCCCAGTTCATGTTGACGATGCGTTCCACCGAGCGCACCAGGAAACCCTGGGTCTTGGTGTTGTACTCGGTGATGATCACAAACGGATTGCTCTGATCCAGCAGCGCACCGGCACCAGTGGCCATCGCCAGATCGAGAATCGGGATGGTCGCTCCCCGGATATTCGCCACACCGCACACGACGGGACTGGATTTTGGCATCAACGTCAGCTTGGGGCATTGCAGCACCTCACGGACCTTGAACACGTTAATCCCATACAACTGTTGGCCATCGAGACGGAACAACAACAGCTCCAGGCGATTCTGACCGACCAGCTGCGTGCGCTGGTTTACCGAATCCATCACTCCCGCCATGCCCTGACTCCTACCTAACGCTAATGTGTCCGACGCGCATTCATCACTAAACGGCACGGGGCTTGCTATTCAACCGGCATGAACGCACAAACGACATTTTCTCGACGCTTGACCACTCATTGCCGCCACTGGCTAGGTGCGCTGCTGGCTGTCTGCCTGTTCGCCTCGGGCGGCCGTGCCCTCGCCGATGCTCCGGTTACCTTGCCTGATCTCCTTATCGGCGTCACTCAGGGCTTTCTTGAATTCACCGTAGAAGACTACCTGGCCTCCAGTCAAACCGAAGGTCGTTATGAAATCGAAGTCAACCAGCTCGATCCCCGCCTGCGCATGCCAATGTGCGACAAGGAATTGACTGCCTCGCTGGAGAGCCCGGCCAGGCCCCTGGGGCGGGTCACGGTAAAGGTTCGTTGCGACAGCGCCGCGCCGTGGACGGTGTTCGTGCCAGCCCAGGTGCGCCTGTACCGCGAGATCGTCACCACGACCCGCCCACTCAAGCGGGCCGGCATCGTCGAGCCACAGGACGTGACGCTGCGTGAACGCGACGTCAGCCAGATCACCCAAGGCTTCCTGACCTCCGTCGACGAAGCCATCGGTCAGAAACTTGTCCGACCAATGGTAGCCGATCAGGTGGTAACCCTCGTGCACCTGGAACAGGCCGAAGTGGTTCGCAAGGGCGATCAGGTCGTCATCACCGCCCGTAGCGGCACCCTGGCCGTAAGAATGCCGGGCGAGGCGCTGTCCAACGGCGGCATGCGTGAGCAGATCCGAGTGAAAAACCTCAACTCCCAACGCGTCATCAAGGCGCAAGTGATGGCCCCAGGCCAAGTGGAAGTGGCTATGTAGCGATCCGGTAGAGACGGGTAGAAAGCTGGCGCTTGCCCCCGCCGTTCCCTAGACTGTGCCTTATGCCAAGGCAAGCGCAGACGTGCGCACGTTCATTGAATAAATGAGCCTAAAGTTTTTTTGGGAATGGCCGAGAACATGGCAAGCGTCCAAATACCCAGAGGTTTTTTACCATGGTCATCGATTTCAATCGTTTAAACAGCTCTTCACCCCTGACAGGCACCACGCGCACCAACGCCAGCAAGGAAACCGAAAAATCCTCGCCGGTCGAGCAAGCCACCACTGTCAGCAATGGGGAGTCGGTACACCTCAGCGATGAGGCTCAACAGTTGCAGAAGGTCACTGACAAGCTGCGCGATCTACCTGTTGTCGACAAAGGCCGCGTGGCCGAGTTGAAGGCAGCAATCGCCGATGGCAGCTACAAAGTCGACAGCAACCGTGTAGCCAGCAAACTGCTCAACTTCGAAGCCCAGCGCTAGGCAGCCGCCTGCGCCAGGCTTTTGGACGCTTAAGACCCAAGGCCAGCCATGCACGACACTACTTTATTGCAACTGATCATCGACGACTTCGTTCCAGTCCAGCAGTTACTGGAACTTTTGCAGACCGAATCCCTGGCGCTGCACGGTCGCGACATGCCGCTGCTGGAAAATATTCTGGCGCAGAAACAGGCATTGATCATTTTGCTCGATCAGCATGGCCGCAAGCGCAGCGAGATTCTCGCCAGCCTCAACCTGCCCACCAACCAGGGTGGACTGGAGCAACTGGCGAGCCAGTCGCCCATCGGCGATCAATTGTTGTCCCAAAGCGCGGCGCTCAACGACCTGCTCGCCCAATGCCAGGCCGCCAACGCCAAGAACGGCCAGTCGATCCAGGTCCAGCAGGCCGCTACCGCCAACCAGTTGCGCATCCTCAATGGCGGTGAAATCCCGACGCTTTACGATGCTCGCGGCTCGACCGCAAAAATGGTCAAGCATCGCCCGCTCAGCCAGGCATGAAACGAACGATGCCTGCGCTCTATCAACGTGCGATACATGCTGGCAAAATGCTGGCTATTCGTAGTCGTATTTAGCCTGGAGATTGACCCCCGTGTTCAATGCCTCAAACGCGGATGATGCTCCGCAGCCCCCCAAGGTTCTCACCACGCCTCTGGAAATCTCCGGCAACCTGAGGATGCTGCAAGAAAGCCATGATCCGCTGATCATCACCTTCCATGAACGCAGCCAGCGCTTCCAGAGTTACCTGGTCGATGTCGACCGCGAGAAGAACGCCCTCGCCCTGGACGAAATGATCCCCCGCGACGGAGAACGCTTCCTGCTGGCAGGCGAGCCGTTCCGGGTCGAGGGTTTCCATGATGGCGTGCGCATCGCATGGGAAGGCAACGGGCCGTTGACCATCGAAGACTCCAGCGACGGTCGCTGCTATCGCGGCGCCCTGCCCGAGGAAGTGGTCTACCACCAGCGTCGCAATGCCTTCCGTGCCGCCTTGAAACTGGCGCAACTGGTGAGCATCGAACTGGGTGGCGAGAAGCTCAAGTCACCGGTGGACGGCAAGCTGCTGGATATTTCCGCTACCGGCTGCAAGCTGCGCTTCGAGGGCGACATTACCGAACGCCTGCAATTGGGCCAGGTCTACGAACGCTTCATCGCCGCCCTGCCGTTCGGCAACATGACCGCACCGGTCGAACTGCGCTACCTGCATTTTGAAGAAAGGATCAACACCACCTTCGCCGGCGTGCGCTTCCACAATATCAGTGGCCTGGTGCAGCGCCAGGTCGAGCGCTTCGTCTATCAGCTACAGCGCGAAGCCCGTCGTTTCGATAAAGACGATCTCTGATCATCCGGGCATAAAAAACGGGCAGCCTCCACAGGGACTGCCCGTTTTTTTATGCCGTTTAGATCCGAATGCTACTGCGTCTGGGCCGACCTCATCGCGAGCAGGGCTCGCCTCCCAGCGTGTCCACCACCAATCCCGATGGGAGCGAGCCTGCTCGCGATGAGAACACCACGGTCTACTTGACCGGCTCCTCCACCGACGCTTCAGCGGCCGGTTCCTGCTCCGTCGCCGGCGTCTGCATCTGTTCCTGTACCACCTGCTCATCGACTCGCGGATCGAGACATGCCACCAACGGCGAACTGGACATGCTGTCCGGCATCGCCACGTGATGCAGCGGCGCGTCGTCGACCTGATGCAGGTTGGTCACCGCTTTGGGCCGGATGCGCCATACCAGAATCAACGCGAAGAAAGCAAAGAAGCCATACAGCATATGGCTGCCGAACGTCTTCATCAGCACGCCGGCCACCAACGGTCCGATACTGGCGCCGACACCATAGGTCACCAGCAGCATCGCCGTCAGCGAGACCCGGCGATCGCCTTCGACATGGTCGTTGGAAAATGCCACCGCCAGTGGATACAGGCAGAACTGAACCAGCGAACAGAGAAAGCCGGCGACGAACAGCATCTCAAGGGGCACCTTGGGCAGAATTGCCAGCGGCAACGCGCAGATCGCCAGGACCAGCGCAAAGCAACGGATCAGCAGCGCCCGGTCATAACGGTCGGACAACCAGCCCAGCGGCCACTGCACCAGCAACCCGGCAAAAATGCAGCTACCCATGAACAGACCGACCTGCTCGGTGGAAAGCCCCTGCTGAGAGGCGTACAACGGCGCCAGGCCATAGAACGAGCCGGCGATCAGCCCGGAACCCAGCACCGTGCTCAATGACTGTGGCACGCGCTTGATGAAGAAACGCGGTTCCATGGGAGCCGGACGCATCGGTGCCGGGTGAATCCGCCGGGTCAGCGCCACCGGCACCAGGCAGAGGGCGAAGCACAAGGCCACCAGCATCAGCAGCTCCGGCCCCAGGGCCGGATGCATGACCAGGATCAACTGGCCGAGCACCAGGCCCAGGTACGAAGCGATCATGTAGCCACTGAACACTACCCCGCGCTGCGAGGCTTCGGCCTGCTCGTTGAGCCAGCTCTCGATGACCATGTACTGGCACATCATCCCCAGGCCGACGATCATCCGCAGCACGATCCAGGCCGGCAGCCAGTCCACCAGGCCATGGCCCAGCACCGCTGCGCCCACCAGCCCGGCACAGGCCGAATAGGCACGGATATGCCCGACGCGGGCGATCAGCCGGTGACCGATCTTGCCGCCCAGCACCAGGCCGAAATAGTTGGCGGCCATCAGGGCACCGACCCACAGGCTGTCCACGTTATCGGCGGCCAGGCGCAAGGCCAGGTAAGTACTCAAGAGGCCCGAGCCGATGAGCATCATCAGCGAGGCGAAATAAAGCGCTCGAAAGGGTTTCCAGATTTGGCGCATCGGCGTTCCGAGCGGCTCCTTGAGGTGAGTAAGGGCTATCGCTGAAGATAGCCCGAAGCGGGGTTTGGTTATGCCTGGGCCGCAAGGACCCGCCGTTCCCAAGGCGTGATTTCGTCAAGGAAACTGGTCAGTTCCAGGTTTTTCGAAGCGATGTAGCCTTCGATGAACTCAACTCCGAACAGTTCCTTCGCCAGGGGGCTACGCTTCAGACGCTCCAGGGCAGCATGCAAGGTACATGGCAGGGAGAGATTGTCCGGCACCTGGAATTCGCCCTGGATCGCGGCACTTGGCTCCAGGCGGTTTTCGATACCATGCAATCCCGCCGCCAGGCTGGCGGCAATCGCCAGGTAAGGGTTGGCATCGGCCCCGGGCAAGCGGTTCTCGACCCGCCGGGCCACAGGAGAACTGGCGGGTATCCGCAGTCCGGCCGAACGGTTGTCATAGGACCAGCAGGCATTGTTCGGCGAGGCGAACGGATGGCACAGGCGCTGGTAGGAATTGACGTTCGGTGCGAACAGCGCCGTGAAATCCGCCATGCCCGCCTGTTGTCCGCCAATGAAATGCCGGAACGCGGCCGTCGGTTCGCCCGCCGCGTCGCTGAAGACGTTGCGACCACTGTCCAGCTCGACGACGCTCTGGTGGATATGCATCGAACTGCCCGGCGTATGCGCCAGGGGCTTGGCCATGCAGACCACGGTCAAGCCATGCTTGAGGGCTACTTCCTTGAGCAGGTGCTTGAACAGGAAGGTCTGGTCGGCCAACAGCAGCGCGTCGCCATGGAGCAGATTGATCTCGAACTGACTCACGCCCATTTCATGCATGAAGGTGTCTCGAGGCAGGCCTAACGCCGCCATGCATTGGTACACCTCATTGAAGAAGGGTCGCAGGCCATTGTTGGAACTGACGCTGAAGGCCGAATGGCCGTCTTCGCGGCGCCCATCCAGGCCCACCGGGGGCTGGAACGGCCGGGCCGGGTCCGGGTTGGGTGCGAAGACGAAAAACTCCAGCTCGGTCGCCACCACCGGCGCCAGGCCATGGGCGGCATACCGGGCGATCACGGCCTTGAGCTGGCCGCGAGTCGAGAGTCGGGAGCTTTCGCCGGTCAGTTCATCGGCATCGCAGATCGCCAGGGCGCGAGGAGGCTGGCTCCAGGGCAGGCGATGAATCTGTTGCGGATCGGCCACCAGCGCCAGGTCGCCATCGTCGCTGCCATAGAAACGCGCCGGCGGATAACCGCCCATGATGCACTGCAGCAGCACCCCGCGGGCCATCTGCAACCGCCGTCCCTCGAGGAACCCAGCGGCCGTCATCACCTTGCCCCGCGGCACGCCATTCAAATCCGGTGTGACACACTCAATCTCATCAATGCCCGTCAATCGCTGCGCGAGTGAACGCTGGCCATCGGTCGTCATGACGCAATCCTTGTTATGTGCGAGCCGCGAACGGCAACCCGTACAAAATAGGCTTCGGCTGTTCGGAATATCAAGCAGCCGGAGGCAATTAAAATCTCATGCGATACGGCTGTGGGAGCGAGCTGGCTCGCCATAGCGTCGGTCCAGCCCATATTGAGCTGGCTGATACACCGCTATGGCGAGCCAGCTCGCTCCCGCAGGGGATTTGTAAGGATTTATGGAGGGGCCTGTTCAGGGCAGGTAGAGCCGGAACACCCCGCCACCCAGCACGCCGCCATTGCCGATCTCGGTACGTCCGCAGACCCCGCCGCGCTGATGCAGCTCGGCGATCCGCGCGGCGAAATACAGGCCCAGCCCGGTGCTGCCACTGCTGTGGTTGATGCCCTGCACGTAGTCGGCCTGGCGCTCGATCATCTCCGGCGGATAGCCCTCGCCATCGTCGTTGATGGTCAGGACCAGTTGCCCGGCCTCGTCGCTCACGCTGATCAACAAGGCCTGGCGTGCGTGACGAATGGCATTGTTGATGCAGTTGTCGAGCACAGAGGCCACCAGCTCGCGGTCGAAAAAGCCCAGGGGGCTCAGCGGGTCGACTTCGTAGGTGGCCATGATCCCGCGACTGCGGAATACGTCCTGATGGCCGGCCAGCTGCGCCTCGATGAAATCGTCCAGCTCATGGTAGGCCGGGTGCAGTGGCAGCTGGTTGACGCCCAGCTTGTACAGCCCCAGCAATTGCACCAGCAGGCCGTTGAGGCGGGCGAACTCGAACTCCATCACCCCCTGCTCCGAGGCTTGCCGGGCAGGCTCGGGCAGACGCTCGAGCCATTGCGTATGAGCCTGCATGAGCAGGGTCAGGGAGTTCTTCATGTCGTGCACGGTCGATGCGATCACCGTGGAAAAATCGAGTGCCTGTTCGCTGTCATTCATCGCCAAATGCCTTGCTTCGCAGTTTCTGATAGCGCGCATAACGCGCATCGGTGTCGGGCATCATGCCCACCAGTTTCAGGCAGGCGCGGCATTCCTCCAACAGCTCCGATTCCACACTGGTGTCGGTGCCATGCAGCAGGGACTGCGCCATGTTCAGGGCAATACTGATGTTTTTCGGTTGCATCTTCAGGGCCCGACGGAACAACTCCCGGGCCTCGGGCAGCGCGCCAGTCTTGTAGACGCGCACGCCTTCGCGGTTCAGCTCGGCGGCGGCATTGCCCTGATTGAGGATGTTCGGATCATCGGTGAGCTTGGCGATCCCTTGCATCACCGCCGGGTCATCGCCATAGATTTCCGCGCAGTTCTTGAGCATCGATTCGCCGGCACTGGTCTGGCCGAGCATCTGCAACTGCTTGGCCACCAGCAGCGCGGCTTCGGCACTCATGAACTGCTCCATGCCGTCGAGGCGCTGCAAGGCCTGTTCGGTGAGTTTTTCCGCGGTTTCGGCGTCGTTGAGCAGCAGGCTGGTGGCCTTCATCAGCCGCGCCCGCACCTGCAGCCCTGGGTCGTTGAGGTTTTCCTTGGCCACTGCGCTCAGCGTGGTATTGATTTCCAGGCGGGTGCGGGTGTCCAGGCCTTTCTCGCTGCCCTTGCTGATCAGCGCATGGGCCAGGCCAAGGTTGCTTTCCGGGTCCTTGAAGCGTGACTGCGCGCCCTGCCCGACCGCCTGGCGGTAAGCCCGGGACGCGGTCTCGTAGTCTTCGTTGGTCATCGCCAGCTTGCCCAGCAGCGACTGCCGACGCACCGCCAGCGGGGACAGGCGAACCGCCTCTTCCAATACGCTCTGCGCCTGCTTCGTGTCGCCTTCGGCCATCAGCACATCGGCCATGCCATCGTACAAGGCCGGCATCATCGGGAAGGTTTTCAAGGCCTTTTCATAGACCGCCTTGGCCTGCCCCACCTGGCCGCGCTTGAACAGCAACTTGCCCAGGCCCGCATAGGCCCACGGCAACGGACGATCCGCCAGGATGGTGTTGTACAGCCGTTCCAGGGCTTCGTTCTGGTTCAGGTCGCGCAGCGCATCGGCCCGATAGCGCAGGCACAACGGCCCGTAGCGCGGATCCTGCTTGCACAGGGCGATACAGGCATTGAGCACTTCCATTGGCTTGCCACGATCCAGGGCCTGGAGGATCGGCTTGAGCAAGGTCTTGCGCTGCTCCAGCCGCTCCAGCCGCTGGGCCAGGCCTGAGCGGTTGAACGGCTTGGTCAGGTACGCGTCCGGCTCGTGCTCCAGGGCACTGAGCACCATGGCCTGACTGGTCTCGGCGGTCACCATGAGGAACACACTTTCATGGCTGATCAGCTTCTCGACCATCAGGTCTTCAAGCACCTGCTGGCCGTTCTTGCGGCCGTCACCGAGGTGGTAGTCCTGCAGAATGAAGTCATAGCGCTTCTGCGAGCACATGCGCAGCGCGACCTCACCGGTGTCTGCGGTGTCCACGTCCTTGACACCCAGCTCACGCAACATCGACCGGATGGAACTGCGGAAATCCGAGAAATCATCGACGATCAGAAAACTTTTTTGGTGGTACGCCAGCATCGAGGATGTCCAGGCAAGTAAGAAAATAACCCAATGGCATAACAACGAAACGCCGCGTCACAGCCCCGAGGCGCGCAGATGATAGCCACCAGCCAGCAACGTACAAGAGATTTCAGCAACCGCTTGGCCTGGCTGTGTCGTGACGCACATTGCGAGCCGAAACGTTGGAGGCAACCGGGCTCATCGGGTTATCGGCAGCAGATGGCGTTCCGTTAAGGGCAACGTGTGGGAGAAACCGAGCACAGGGGATCGGCTACACAAAAAGGATGATGGCAGGCTTTCTCCCTTCGGCAACCGACACGAAGCACGTTCAGCCACGACAGCCCAATAAATTCGCCAAGAAACCCGCTTCGCTCGCCAAACCGCCGTAGCATTCAGATTGCCACAAGGAGGTTTCGCGACAGCTGAGTGCGTTTTATACAGGGTCGAAAAATAGGCATGTTGGGCATGGATCCACAGCATGGGCCGCAAGGCGGCGGCTCAGGCCAATCGATCCGGGAGATACAAGGAGGGAGCAGTGCGCTGGTGGGGGAGATCGTCGATACCCGACCCACTGATATAAAATGGTGTCCCAGGGCAGGTTCGAACTGCCAACCTTCCCCTTAGGAGGGGGATGCTCTATCCAATTGAGCTACTGAGACACAGGTCGACCACTAGAAATGCGGTGCGATGGACGGCGTGCATGTTAACGGGCAGCCTTGCGTTTGTCATGTCGTGAGTAGTTTTTTAAGTGTAGGCAAATACTGCCGCTCCCCCGATCTGTCGCGGGGTGTCACGGGGTAACGGGACACCGCTCATCCATCGCATGCGCCCCTCCGCTAGTAAATCGGCCAATTGCCACTATCCTATACCCTACAAGGACAGCATCGGCTTGTGCCCCCGTTTCGGTTATCCGCCGGACGGTATGGCACATCGACACGATGCGGTGGTCACACCATGCGGACCTGTTGGATTTTCAAACCAGTCCGCATTTTTTGATGAAGGGTGCTGGCATAACGCCTTTACCCGGATCAGAATTTGTCACAGAATTGGCGCCAATGATCTGGCCATTTTGAGGCATGATGCGGGCCTCTTAACAATTCAGGTTGAACATTTGGCAACAGCGCTTGTCCTATCGACATCCTGCGGCCAATCCCGAGAACCGCTCCCCTGAACTAACCGGTTAAATATATGCGCCCATTGAAACAGGCAATTTATTCCAGCCGTACGGCTGACAAGTTCGTCGTACGCTTGCCCGACGGAATGCGTGAACGCATTGCCGAGGTGGCTCGCAATCATCATCGCAGCATGAACTCTGAAATCATCGCGCGCCTTGAGCAAAGCCTTATCCAGGAAGGCGCGTTGGGTGAAGAACTGAGCATGCGCCTGGACAGCCCGGAGCTGTCCTTGCATGAACGCGAGCTGCTTCAGCGCTTCCGACAACTCTCTCATCGCCAGCAGAACGCTCTCGTTTCGCTGATTGCCCATGATGCAGAAATGGCCGCAGACGCGTCCTGATCGCAGCAGCACCCAAGCCAGCCTTGCGCTGGCTTTTTTTTGCCTTTTTTTATGGCAAGGAGCAATCGGCTCGCTCAGCAGGGAAGCCTGCGAGACGATCGTATGACTGCAATGTATTCAAAGGCGGGAAGCGAGGGCGGCTGCGCCGTGACGGGAGCACGCTCCCTCGCCATGAAACGGGTCAGAGCAGGAAGATCGTCGCCAACCCCAGGAATATGAAGAACCCACCACTGTCGGTCATGGCGGTGATCATGACACTGGCCCCCATCGCCGGGTCGCGCCCCAGCCGGGCCAGGGTCATGGGGATCAATACCCCCATCAAGGCTGCCAGCAGCAGGTTGAGCGTCATCGCGGCCGTCATCACGACGCCCAGCGACCAGCTGCCATAAAGCAGATACGCCACCACGCCGATCACTCCGCCCCAAAGCACGCCGTTGATGAGGGCCACAGCCAGTTCCTTGCGCATCAGGCGCGACGTATTACCCGTGCTGACCTGGTCCAGGGCCATGGCACGGACGATCATGGTAATGGTCTGGTTGCCGGAGTTGCCGCCGATACCGGCGACAATAGGCATCAAGGCCGCAAGTGCCACCAGCTTCTCGATGGAACCCTCGAACAAACCGATGACCCGAGACGCGACAAAAGCCGTGATCAGGTTGATTGCCAGCCAGGCCCAACGGTTGCGCAGGGATTTCCAGACCGAGGCGAAGATGTCTTCCTCTTCCCGCAGACCGGCCATGCTGAGGACTTCGTTTTCGCTCTCTTCACGAATCAGGTCGACCATTTCATCGATGGTCAGACGGCCGATCAGTTTGCCGTTCTTGTCGACCACCGGCGCGGAAATCAAGTCATAACGCTCGAACGCCTGGGCTGCATCGTAAGCGTCTTCGTCCGGCTGGAAACTCACCGGATCGCTGGCCATGACCTCGGCCACCTGTTTTTCCGGATCATTGACCAGCAACCGCTTGATTGGCAGCACGCCCTTGAGCACACCGTCATAATCGACGACAAACAGCTTGTCGGTATGCCCCGGCAACTCCTTGAGACGACGCAGGTAACGCAACACCACTTCAAGGCTGACGTCCTCGCGGATCGTCACCATCTCGAAGTCCATCAGTGCACCGACCTGCTCCTCATCGTAGGACAACGCCGAACGCACGCGCTCACGTTGCTGGGCGTCAAGAGACTCCATCAGCTCGTGGACAACGTCCCGCGGCAGTTCGGGTGCAAGGTCGGCGAGTTCGTCGGCGTCCATCTCCTTGGCCGCCGCCAGCAACTCATGATCATCCATGTCGGCGATCAGGGTTTCACGAACCGAGTCGGACACTTCCAGCAGGATGTCGCCATCGCGATCAGCCTGGACCAGTTGCCAGACCGTCAGACGCTCTTCCAGCGGCAAGGCTTCGAGGATATAGGCGACGTCGGCGGAGTGCAGGTCATCGAGCTTGCGCTGCAACTCGACGAGGTTCTGCCGGTGGACCAGGTTCTCGACCCGGTCGTGATGAGGACCTTCCTGGCGGTGCGTCAGGTCTTCCACGACCCGCTGGCGATGCAGCAGCTCAACGACTTGAGCAAGACGGTCCTGGAGGCTTTCCTGTGTTTTCTTTACTTCTACTTCGGTCATAGGCGAACTCCACTCCCAGCAGTGGGCACGCCGGAAGGATCAATCGGTCAATTCATGATTGGTAAAACGCGATATTGAGTAACTACTGGGTAAGTCCATGGATATATTCCAAAGCCCCGGCGGGGCTGACGGGCGCAATCATACACCGCTTGGCGTTTTGAAGCGTTAAAAAATCATGGCAAGAACAAGCGCTTGCGAGACAAACCTGAACGCAGGCTGAACCTGTAGCATATGACGACGCATCCTGAAAAGAAAACACGCGCCCGGGCAAAAATGGAGCGACTACCCTTGCCTTTTCACCGTCAAGGAAGACGTCCGGATGCCCATTTGTCGTTATCTTTTTTTACTTTTCTGCCTGCCCTTGTGCGCCAGCGGACAGACTGTGCATCGCTGCGAAGACGCCGCCGGCCACATCACCTTCACCACCTTGAGCTGCAAACCGCAAGAGAGCCTGTCGCTGCAGCAGATCCACTCATTCACCCCGGGTACGAGCGAACCACTACTGCCCGAAACCGAACACCGCTCCCTACCCCTCCCCAAGACCAGGCGCCAGGAACCGACAATTGTCGGTCAGTTCGAAGACAGTTGCGCCAATGTGATCAGCGCCAGGCAACGCCGGGAAGCGATCATGAACAAGCGAATCGTCGCCGGAATGAGCCAGCAGGACGTAGAAAGCGCTCTCGGCAAACCGGATTCGATCAAGATTCGTAATTCCACCACCCGCTACACCTACAAAGTGAAGAACGGCCGTGGTGCAGAGATCGTGTTCGACGAGAAAGGCTGTGTGAAGGGTAAATCGTAGGCAACAAAAAGCCCGCGTTAAACGCGGGCTTTTTGATGTATGGTGCACTCGACAGGATTCGAACCTGTGACCGCTCGGTTCGTAGCCGAGTACTCTATCCAGCTGAGCTACGAGTGCAAGTTGTGGTTTTATACCAGATCACAACTGGTTACAGCTAAGTTATTTGCATTGCTGCAAACGACTCTTAAATGGTGCACTCGACAGGATTCGAACCTGTGACCGCTCGGTTCGTAGCCGAGTACTCTATCCAGCTGAGCTACGAGTGCATTTGTTGCCGCGCATTATAGGTCGTCGAATCTTTTTGTAAAGCGCTTTTTACAGTAATTTCAAGCACTTACCGATCAAGCCAGATTACAACGCACTACATGAATAATGGCGGAGAACGGGGGATTCGAACCCCCGACACCCTTTTGAGGTGTACTCCCTTAGCAGGGGAGCGCCTTCGGCCACTCGGCCAGCTCTCCGCAACACGGGGCGTATATTAACCACCTTCCTCCCCGTTTGCAAACATAAAAATCGATAAAAATTAATGGCTTGGTTCGTCGTCCTTCTCTTTCTTGATACGCAGGTAAATTTCTTCCCGGTGTACCGCGACCTCTTTCGGGGCGTTGACACCGATACGCACCTGGTTTCCTTTGACGCCGAGCACGGTCACGGTGATTTCGCCATCGCCAATAATCAGGCTTTCCGCGCACCGACGAGTCAGAATCAGCATACCTTTCTCCTCACGCAATTCAGTTCAGGGACCACAGTCTGCAAAAAAAGGGCGTTAGGCCTACAACCGAAACGGTCGCAGCCTACAGGCCTAAGTATTGACCAGCGCGGGCAAAAGAACAGTTTTGAAACGCGCCATTCAGAAAACAAAGGGCGCGGCCAAGCCGCGCCCTCGGGACAACGCCTTATTCGCCCTGTCGGGCAGCCGCGTCGAGTTCGAAAGCCGTGTGCAGGGCGCGCACGGCCAGTTCCAGGTACTTCTCTTCGATCACCACGGAAACCTTGATTTCCGACGTCGAGATCATCTGGATGTTGATGCTTTCCTTGGCCAGTGATTCGAACATGCGGCTGGCCACGCCAGCATGGGAACGCATGCCGACGCCGACGATCGAGACCTTGGCAATCTTGGTGTCACCCACCACTTCCCGGGCACCGATCTCGGACGCAGTCTTCTTCAGGACGGCCTCGGCAGCCTGGTAGTCGTTGCGATGCACAGTGAAGGTGAAGTCGGTGGTGTTATCGTGCGAAACGTTCTGCACGATCATGTCGACTTCGATGTTCGCGGCACTGATCGGGCCGAGAATCTTGAATGCCACGCCGGGGGTGTCTGGCACGCCACGGATGGTCAGCTTGGCTTCATCGCGGTTGAAGGCGATGCCGGAAATGATCGGCTGTTCCATGGATTCCTCTTCATCGATAGTAATGAGGGTACCCGGACCCTCTTTGAAGCTGTGCAGGACGCGCAGCGGAACGTTGTACTTGCCGGCGAATTCGACTGCCCGGATCTGCAATACCTTCGAACCGAGGCTGGCCATTTCCAGCATCTCTTCGAACGTGATCTTGTCCAGGCGCTGAGCCACGGGAACCACCCGCGGGTCGGTGGTGTAGACGCCATCCACATCGGTGTAGATCTGGCATTCGTCAGCCTTCAGGGCCGCCGCCAGCGCAACGCCGGTGGTATCGGAACCGCCACGACCCAGGGTGGTGATGTTGCCGTGCTCGTCCACGCCCTGGAAACCGGCGACGACCACGACCCGGCCCGCCTTCAGGTCGCCCCGGATCTTCTGGTCGTCGATCTGCAGGATACGCGCCTTGTTGTGCGCGCTGTCCGTCAGGATGCGCACCTGGTTACCGGTGTAGGACACCGCCGGCACGCCACGCTTGATCAGCGCCATGGCCAGCAAGGCAATGGTCACTTGCTCACCGGTGGAGACGATCACGTCCAGTTCACGGGGAACCGGCTGCTGATCACCACTGATTTGCTTGGCCAGATCGATCAGACGGTTGGTTTCGCCGCTCATTGCCGACAGCACAACCACCAGGTCATCGCCCGCTTCACGGAATTTCTTAACCTTGTCGGCGACTTGTTCGATTCTCTCGACAGTGCCGACCGAGGTGCCTCCAAATTTCTGTACGATCAAAGCCATTTCAAAGCCGCCTCTGCCCACGAAGGGCGCCCAATAATCACAACAGCGGCCGGGCTCGCGACTAGACCACGAACCCGGGGCGCTGCCTTAAATACCCTGCTCTACAAATGCAACGGTCAGGGCCAGTGCCGCGTCCAGCGCGCCGGCGTCGGTACCGCCGCCTTGCGCCATGTCCGGACGACCACCGCCCTTGCCGCCCACTGCCGCAGCGGCCTGCTTCATCAAATCACCGGCTTTGAGTTGGCCGGTCAGGTCTTTGGTCACGCCTGCGACGAGAACGACCTTTTCCTCATGGACACCGCCGAGCAGGATCACTGCGCGGCCGAGTTTGTTTTTCAGCTGATCGACCAGCCCCAGCAGGGCCTTGCCGTCCTGGCCGTCCAGGCGTACGGCCAGCACTTTGACGCCCTTGACGTCCACGGCCTGTGCCGACAGATCGTCGCCCGCAGCGCTGGCGGCCTTGGCCTGCAGCTGTTCAACCTGCTTTTCCAGCAGGCGATTGCGCTCCAGCACGGCCGACAGCTTGTCGATCAGGTTGTCACGGTTGCCCTTGATCAGGCTCGCCGCTTCCTTGAGTTGTTCTTCGGCAGCGTTGAGGTACGCCAGCGCCGCAGCACCGGTGACCGCCTCGATCCGGCGCACGCCGGAGGCCACGCCGCTTTCGCTGACGATCTTGAGCAGGCCGATGTCGCCGGTCCGGTTGGCGTGGATACCGCCGCACAATTCTACGGAGAAGTCGCCCATGCTCAGGACGCGCACGCTGTCGCCGTATTTTTCGCCGAACAGAGCCATCGCGCCTTTTTTCTTCGCGGTGTCGATATCGGTTTCTTCGGTCTCCACCGGGGAGTTCTTGCGGATTTCGGCGTTGACGATGTCTTCCAGGGCCTTGAGCTGCTCCGGCTTGACGGCCTCGAAGTGGCTGAAGTCAAAGCGCAGGCGCTGGCTATCCACCAACGAGCCCTTCTGCTGGACGTGCTCGCCCAGCACCTGGCGCAATGCTGCGTGCAACAGGTGCGTGGCGGAGTGATTGAGCGAAGTGGCGTGGCGAACCTCGGCGTCGACATGGGCGGCCACCGGGGCGGCGATCATCAGGCTGCCCGAGGTAAGCACGCCGTGGTGCAGGAATGCACCGCCGGTCTTGGTGGTGTCCCGCACGTCGAAACGCGAGTTGCCGGCCTGCAGGTAGCCGCTGTCACCGATCTGACCGCCGGATTCGGCATAGAACGGCGTCGTGTCCAGCACGATCACCCCTTCCTGGCCTTCGCTCAGGATGTCGACCGATTGCCCGTCCTTATAGATGGCGACAATCTTGGCCGAACCGGTGGTGCCGCCATAGCCGGTGAATTCGGTAGCCACATCGACCTTGACCAGGCTGTTGTAGTCCATGCCGAAGGCGCTGGCCGAACGGGCACGCACACGCTGTGCCTCCATCTCGCGCTCGAAACCTTCCTCATCGAGGGTCAGGTTGCGCTCGCGGGCGATGTCGCCGGTCAGGTCCATCGGAAAACCGTAGGTGTCGTACAGCTTGAACACCACGTCGCCCGGTACCACGTTGCCCTTGAGCTCGGCCAGGTCCTGCTCGAGGATCTTCAGCCCCTGCTCCAGGGTCTTGGCGAACTGCTCTTCTTCACCTTTGAGCACGCGCTCGATATGAGCCTGCTGGGATTTCAGCTCTGGGAAAGCCTCGCCCATTTCCGCCACCAGCGCCGCGACGATCTGGTAGAAGAAGCTGCCCTTGGCACCCAGCTTGTTACCGTGACGGCAGGCGCGACGGATGATCCGGCGCAGTACATAGCCACGACCTTCGTTGGACGGCAATACGCCGTCGGCGATCAGGAAACCGCACGAGCGGATGTGGTCTGCCACCACTTTCAGCGAAGCCTGGTTGTCGTTGGTGCAGCCAATGGCCTTGGCCGATGCATTCAGCAGGCTCTGGAACAGGTCGATTTCGTAGTTGGAGTGAACGTGCTGCAACACCGCACTGATCCGCTCCAGGCCCATGCCGGTATCGACCGACGGCGCCGGCAGCGGATGCAGTACGCCATCGGCGGTGCGGTTGAACTGCATGAACACGTTGTTCCAGATCTCGATGTAGCGGTCGCCGTCTTCTTCCGGCGAGCCAGGCGGGCCGCCCCAGATATCGGCGCCGTGATCGTAGAAGATCTCGGTGCAAGGGCCGCAAGGGCCGGTGTCGCCCATGGTCCAGAAGTTGTCGGAAGCGTAAGGCGCTCCCTTGTTGTCGCCGATGCGTACCATGCGCTCCGGCGGGACACCGACCTCTTTGGTCCAGATGTCATAGGCTTCGTCATCGGTGGCATAGACCGTTACCCAGAGCTTCTCCTTGGGCAGGTTCAGCCACTTCTCGGAGGTCAGGAAGGTCCAGGCGAAGGTGATGGCGTCGCGCTTGAAATAGTCGCCGAAGCTGAAGTTACCCAGCATTTCGAAGAAGGTGTGGTGACGAGCGGTATAGCCGACGTTTTCCAGGTCGTTGTGCTTGCCACCGGCACGCACGCATTTCTGGCTGCTTACCGCACGGGTGTAGGCACGTTTTTCCTGGCCCAGGAAGCAATCCTTGAACTGGTTCATCCCCGCGTTGGTGAACAGCAGGGTCGGGTCATTGCCCGGGATCAAAGAGCTGGAGGCTACTCGGGTGTGGCCTTGCTCTTCGAAGAAGCGAAGGAAGGCTTCACGGATTTCTGCGCTTTTCATTAGGTTCTTCCACGGAGGCTGCGGCCAAAGGCCTGTGCAAAACGTCAACAGACGAAGCAACGGCAAAGGGCCGCATTATATCGGCCCTTCGCGTGGGGTACAGCGTGTTTATGCGATAGAAACCTTCAATTACGTCGCCTGGCTGCTCAGCGGCGGGAAAAATCGACGAAAGTGGCGATCACCTGATCGATTTGCCCGGCGTCGACGTCCAGATGCGTCACCATCCGCAAGCGTGGCGCGGCACTGAGCCGGATGCCACGCTCGGCGGCAAACGCCTTGATGGCCTCGCCCCGCTCGCCCATTTGCACGTACACCATGTTGGTCTGCACAGGCTCGACCTCGTAACCCGCCGCCCGCAACCCGTCGGCCAGCCGCTGGGCATTGGCGTGGTCCTCGGCCAGGCGCTGGACGTGGTGGTCCAACGCATACAGCCCCGCCGCCGCGAGAATGCCGGCCTGACGCATGCCACCACCGACCATCTTGCGCAGGCGTCGAGCCTTGTCGATCAGTTCGATGCTGCCACACAGCACCGAGCCGACAGGCGCGCCGAGGCCTTTGGACAGGCACACCGAGACGGAGTCGAAATATTGGGTGATTTCCCGGGCATCGACCTCCAGCTTCACCGCAGCGTTGTACAGTCGCGCGCCATCCAGGTGCAGGGCCAGGCCATGGTCCTGGGTGAAGCGGCGGGCGCGGGCCAGGAACTCCAGCGGCAGCACCTTGCCTTGCATGGTGTTTTCCAGGGCCAGCAGGCGAGTACGGGCAAAATGAAAATCATCGGGCTTGATCGCCGCGGCGACCTGCGCCAGGTCCAGGGAACCATCCGCCTGCACTTCGAGCGGCTGTGGCTGGATCGAACCGAGCACCGCCGCACCACCACCTTCGTATTTATAGGTATGGGCCTGCTGGCCGACGATGTATTCGTCGCCACGTTCGCAATGGGCCATCAGGCCCAGCAGGTTGCTCATGGTGCCACTGGGTACGAACAGCGCCGCGGCGAACCCCAGGCGTGCGGCCAGTTCGGCTTCAAGACGGTTGACGGTCGGGTCTTCGCCATACACATCGTCGCCGGTGGGCGCAGTGGCCATGGCATCCAGCATGGCGGCGGAAGGTTGAGTGACCGTGTCGCTGCGAAGATCAATAACGCTCATGAATCTGGCCTCGAGTTCAGATGGGGGAATTCCCTGTCGAAGGGCAATTACTGCGGGCATGGCGGGGAATAATCAAGGCTGGCCGCAGGAAAACACCCTCCTGTAAATGAAGATTAATCAAAACACCTGTGGGAGCGAGCTAGCTCGCGATGGCGACAGTGCATCCAGCATCAACGCAAGCCGAACCACCACTATCGCGAGCAAGCTCGCCCCCACAGTAGGTTATGTGTTAAAAATCCGCCGCTGCCCCAAACCATGGCGGCAAAAACGTTCTCAGGGCGGGGTGCAATTCCCCACCGGCGGTAATTGCACGCAAGGTGCATAGCCCGCGAGCGCTTGGCGATGCACGGTTTTTTCACGCGGTGCAGCGGCAAGGTCAGCAGACCCGGTGTGATTCCGGGGCCGACGGTCATAGTCCGGATGAAGAGAGAACGGGATTGTTACCCAAGGGCCGCCTGCGCCTGTCTGCGCGCGGCGCACCCTCGAATCCCCTTCGATTCATGACGCCCTGTTTTTCACACAAACAGGAACCAGAACATGCAACCCACTGCAATCGATAGCAAGACCAAACTCAATCCGGGCGAGCGCGTCGCGTTCATCCAGGCCTGCTGGCACAAGGAAATCGTCGACCAGAGCCGCAAGGGGTTCCTTGCCGAGATGATCAATCAGGGTTATCAGGAGAGCGACATCGACTTTTTCGAAGTCGGTGGCGCCTTCGAAATCCCGTTGCATGCCAAGCTGCTGGCCAGGACAGGCCGCTACGCCGGGATCGTCGCCGCAGGTCTGGTAGTGGATGGCGGCATCTACCGCCACGAGTTCGTCGCGCAATCGGTCATCAGCGGCCTGATGCAGGTCCAACTGGATACCGAAGTACCGGTGTTCTCGGTGGTGCTCACGCCACATCACTTCCATGCCGGGGAAGAGCACCAGAAGTTCTTTTTCGAGCATTTCGTGCACAAGGGCCAGGAAGCGGCGAAGACCTGCGCCGACACCCTGCACAAGACCCGGGTGCTGCGCCGCAGTGAGCAACGGGCGGTAGCGAGCTAACAGCCACTCAACAACCTGTGGGAGCGAGTTTGCTCGCGATGACGGAGTATCAGTCACCTTCAACATTGACTGGCACACCGTTATCGCGAGCAAGCTCGCTCCCACAATGGTTTGGCGTGGGTTTCAGATCAGGTTTTCGTCAGTCGCCGGCACGATCAGGATACCGGCCCGCAAGCCATTCTTGACCTTTGGGTTCGGGAAAATGATCCGGGCCCCCTCCTCTTCGATCACCCAGCGGGTCTGGGCAATGTCCTCGGCCAGCACATAGCCCTTTTCCAGTTCAGAAAAGTTCTCGATATCCGCTGGCAGGTTCAGGCGGAAGCTGTCGCTGTGCTTGATGACCTCCCGCGCCACGCTGAACAGCTGGAGGCCGTCCAGCCCTTCATCCAGTTCAGGCTCGTTGCCTTCGATGATCTGCTTCAGGCGGATTTCCAGGAGGCTGACATCGACGCCTTCGTTCTGTCCGAACGGACGGGCCTTGCCCAGCTCCAGGGTAAAGGACTCCGCACCAAGCTGATCGTAGGTGTAGGCGCTGAACACGATGGATGGCTTGTTCTGCAGCAGCACCGCCTCCATGCCGGCAGCACGCAGGCGCGCCAGTTCACGCCGGGAGTGCTGACGGCCTTCTTTCCATGGATACAGGGCGAATTGCTCGATCTTCGAGCCACGGATGGCCGTGTGCAGATCGTAATGCAAGCGAGCGCGCTCCGGCCGACTGAAGAAACTGGCGGCCAGCCGCTCCAGCTCGCAGGCTCGCAAGGCTTCGGGACCGCCGCTCAACTCATGACGACCATTGAACAGCCGATTGACGTCCTGTTCGACGAAACGCTCGCCGCGCCGGATGGCCTCGGGATTGCCGAACAGAAACAGAATGCGGGCCCGCGGCTTTATATCGCCGCGGGCGATATCGTGCAGCAGGCGGTCGAGCAATTCGATCGGGGCGGTTTCGTTGCCATGGATACCGGCCGATAACAGCAAGTCCAGGCCGTTGTCCCGGGCTTCGGGCGGCTTGACCTCCAGCGCGCCCTCGCTCAACCAGCGCATCCGCACGCCTTCGACAGTCAGTTGAGTCTTCTCCGCCGGTTCACGGCCAGCGAGGGTCAGTTCAAGCAGTTTGCCGAGGGCGAGCATAGCGCGGGTTCCTTAATGGTCGTGGCCGCAATCCGGGCCATGGACATGGTCATCGTCGCCGAGGTCGGCCGGTTCCATTTCCAGTTGCAGGCTGACCAGGTTGGTTGCCAATGGGCGCAGCAGCAGGTTGGCGTACTCCTCATCCCCCTCCTCCACGTCCACGCCGATCAGCAACTGACCGCGGCCATCCTGCTGGATCCACAACTCCTTGCCCTGCCACATCACCGCGACGCGGGTGCAGGAGGTCTGCAGTTGGGTGCCATCGGTGTCTTCAAGAATCAGTTGCAGGGAATCGCTCATGTCTTTTACGTTCTCGTCCGGGGGTAAGGCCACGCGCCCTGTGTTGACTGTAGTCAGGTCGCGCGCGCTTTCAATTGATCTGGAATGGATAGACCGAGCCCAGTTTAAGGATTTGCGTCAATTCATCCAGTGCCGACCGGCATTCGAGCAGCAATTGCGGATCGGCCAGATCGTTTTCGGTCATGCGGTCGCGGTAATGCCGCTCGACCCACTGGGTCAGCGAATCGTACAACGACGCGGTCATGATAACCCCTGGGTTGACCGCCGCCAGTTCGGTTTCGTTGAGCGCCACGCGCAACCTCAGGCAAGCTGGGCCACCACCGTTCTGCATGCTCTGCTTGAGGTCGAAGACCTTCACTTCGCGGATGATCCCGCCAGAGCTCGTCAGGCCTTGCAGGTATTGCCAGACGCGGGCGTTGCTGCGGCACTCCTCCGGCACGATCAAGAGCATCGAGCCATCGGGACGCGACAGCAGCTGGCTATTGAACAGGTAGGAACGAACCGCATCATCCACGGTGACCGCAGAACGCGGTACGCACACCGATTGAAATTTCCCACCGACCCTGGCGAGCTTGCCACTCAACTCCGCCAGCATGCTTTCGGTCTCGAGGAAGGCGTCCTCGTGATAGAACAGCACTTCGCCGTTACCCACTGCGATCACATCGTTATGGAACACGCCCTGGTCAATCACGGACGGATTCTGCTGGGCATACACCACGCCTTCCTCCCGCAGGCCATGCAGGCGGGCAACGGCGCGGGACGCCTCGAGGGTCTGGCGCGCCGGATACTTCTGTGGCGCCGGATAACGCGCGTCGAAGGCGCTACGACCGAACACGAAGAACTCGACACCGGTCTCGCCGTAGGTCCGGCAGAAACGGGTGTGGTTGGCCGCACCCTCGTCGCCGAACTGCGCCACCGCCGGCAACGCGGCGTGATGAGCGAAGTGCTGCTGATCGGCAAACATCGCCCCCAGTACCCGACTGGTGGTGGGATGCTCGATGCTGCGGTGGTATTTGCAGTTGAGGTTGGCCGCGGTGAAGTGCACACGACCGTCAGCGGTGTCGGCGCTCGGGCTGACGGTGGCGGCGTTGGCCACCCACATGCTGGAGGCCGAGCAACTGGCAACCAGCAACGGCATTGCTTCCTTCGCCGCCTGCTGGATGACCTGGGCATCGCTGCCGGCAAAGCCCAACCGGCGCAGGGCCGCCACGTCGGGGCGCTCCTGCGGCGCCAGCACGCCCTGCTGGAAGCCCATGTCCATCAGCGCTTTCATTTTCGCCAGGCCTTGCAACGCCGCTTCCTTGGGGTTCGAGGATTGCTGGCTGTTGCTCTGGGACGCGACATTGCCGTACGAGAGCCCGCCGTAGTTATGGGTCGGCCCCACTAGACCGTCAAAGTTGACTTCAAAGGATTTCATCAGCGAGGCTCCACGAGAATCTGTTTTTATAGGCATCAAATAACAACTGCGGCGCGGCTATCGCGAGCAAGCTCGCTCCCACAGGGTCTTGCATTGTCCTTGTGGGAGCGAGCTTGCTCGCGATCGAGGTTCACGCCATTCGCACGCCAGGGGTCAGGGCAGCCGGCATGACAAGGCTTGGCGTCTCCAGGGAGGCCACTGGATACGCGCAATAATCGGCCGCGTAATAAGCGCTGGCGCGATGGTTGCCCGAGGCGCCGACACCGCCGAACGGCGCGCTGCTGGCCGCACCGGTCAGTTGCTTGTTCCAGTTGACGATGCCCGCGCGGCTTTGCAGCCAGAACTGCTGGTAGCGCTCCTGGGAATCCGACAGCAGGCCAGCGGCCAGACCATATTGAGTATTGTTGGCCTCGGCGATGGCCGCAGGGAAATCCACGTAGCGAATCACTTGCAGCAAAGGCCCGAACAGTTCTTCGTCGGGACGCTCGGCCACCGCGGTCACGTCGAGGATCCCCGGCGTCAGCAGTGCAGCCTGGGGCAATGGCTGGGTCATGGCCAGCAACGGCACGGCCCCAAGACCCAACAGATGGTTCTGGGCATCCATCAATGCTTTCGCCGCGCCCAGGGAAATCACCGAACCCATGAACGGCGCTGGCTGCTGGTCGAATGCCCCCACTTCCAGGGTCGCGCTGACCGCCACCAGGCGCGCCAGCAAGGCATCGCCCCAGGCGCCTTCCGGCACCAACAGACGGCGGGCGCAAGTGCAGCGCTGGCCGGCGGAAATGAATGCCGACTGGATGATGGTGTAGACGGCCGCATCCACGTCGATCACTTCGTCTACCACCAGCGGGTTGTTCCCGCCCATTTCCAGGGCCAGGATCTTGTCCGGGCGACCAGAGAACTGTTGATGCAACAGGTTGCCGGTCCGACTGGAGCCGGTGAAGAACAGGCCGTCGATGCCCGGGTTCGCCGCCAGGGCGATGCCGGTTTCCCGGGCGCCTTGCAGCAGATTGAGCACACCCGCCGGCAGACCGGCCTCGACCCAGCACTGGACCGTCAGCTCGGCGACTTTCGGCGTCAGCTCGCTCGGCTTGAACAGTACGCAGTTGCCGGCCAGCAGCGCCGGCACGATATGACCGTTCGGCAAGTGGCCCGGGAAGTTATACGGACCGAACACCGCCACCACGCCGTGGGGCTTGTGGCGCAGCACGGCGGTGGCGTCGCCCAGGGGGCCGCTCTTTTCGCCGGTCCGCTCCCGGTAGCTCTGAACCGAGATGGCGACCTTGTTGATCATGCTGGTGACTTCGGTGGCCGCTTCCCACAATGGCTTACCGGTTTCCTCACCGATGCAGCGGGCCAGCTCGTCTGCGCGACGCTTCAGGGCGGCGGCAAAGGCTTCCAGCACCTGGATCCGCTCCTCCAGCGGGCGCCGGGCCCAGTCCGGGAACGCCTGGCGCGCCGCCTGCGCCGCCGACTCCACTTGAGCCGCCGTGGCGCCCTTGCCCGACCACAGCACTTGCTGGGTCACCGGGTTCAACGACTCGAACGCGTCGCCCTGGCCTTCCAGCCAGCTTCCCGCAATGTACAGCGAATTCATTATTTCGACTCCCGAGCAGCAGACAACGCGACGGCGCGAACCTGATCGCCAGCGTTGAGTTGAAGACGTTTGGCGGTCAGCGGATCGACCACCAGGGTCCCCGAGGCGAAACGCGCCGGGGCGGCCGTGATACGGCAATCCAGGCATTTGCGGTTATGGATGAGGAACGGCGTGGCGTCGTCTCCCGGCGTGCCGATCGCCAGGACCAGCGCCTGGCTTTCGCGGATTGCGCGGATCTTGCCGGTTTCGCACTCCACGGCCGGGCCGGCGTCGAAGATATCGACGTAGCCCTGGTAGCTGAACCCTTCACTCTTGAGCATCGACAACGCAGGCTCGGTGTCCGGATGGACCTGGCCGATGACGGCCCGGGCATCTTCGGACAGGAAGCAGGTGTACAGCGGGAACTTGGGCATCAGTTCGGCGATGAACGCCTTGTTGCCCACGCCGGTCAGGTAATCGGCCTGGCTGAATTCCATCTTGAAGAAATGCCGGCCCAGGCTTTCCCAGAATGGCGAACGCCCGGTTTCATCGGACATGCCCCGCATTTCGGCGATGATCTTGTTGCCGAACAGCTTCGGGAACTCGGCGATGAACAACAACCGGGCCTTGGCCAGCATGCGTCCGTTGAGGCCATTGCGGTAATCGGCGTGCAGGAACAGCGAGCACAGCTCGGAGTTGCCGGTCAGGTCGTTGGCCAGGAACAGCGTCGGGATTTCCCGGTAGATGTTCAACTCCTGGGATGCGCTGACCGTCAGGCCGACGCGGAAGTTGTACCAGGGCTCCCGCAGCCCCACGGCACCGGCGATGGCGGAAATGCCCACCACCCGGCCATCGTCGTCTTCGAGCACGAACAGGTAATCCGCATCGCCACGCCCGGCTTCGCCGCGAAAGGTCTTCTCCGCCCAGCCGACCCGATGGGCCAGGCGCTCTTCATTGGCCGGCAGGGTGGTCAGGCCGGTGCCGGTGCTGCGGGCCAGGGCGATCAGGGCGGGTAAATCGCTGCTGCGTACGGGACGAACGATCATGCTATCTCCTCAAACGGGCTGCTCACGCACCCCGCGAAACTCATTAAACCGCCACCAGGCGCACGCTGGCGCCTTCGCCGACGCCCAGGGCCTCGGCTGCTTCCATGTCCAGGGTCACCGGCTTGCCCGGCGCATAGTCGAGCTCGAGCAACACGGCGCGGTAATCCTGCAACTGGGCGTTGGCCACCAGGTATTGGCGACCGGCTCCCTTGACGGCTTCGCCGATCCTCACCGGCACCACGCGGCTCTGGGCAATCGAGCGAATCCCCGAAACCCGGGCGTGCAGCGTCGGGCCGCCATCGAAGATGTCGATGTAATGATCGGTCTCGAAGCCTTCGCGCATCAGGATGTCGAAGGTGATCTGCGCACGCGGGTGGACCTGGCCCATGGCCTCCTGCGCCGCGTCCGGTAGCAACGGCACGTAGATCGGGTAATGGGGCATCAGCTCGGCAAGGAAAGTGCGACTTTTCAGCCCGCACAAGCGCTCGGCGGCGGCGTAATTGAGGTCGAAGAAGTTGCGACCGATGGCGTCCCAGAACGGCGAGTCGCCATTTTCATCGCTGTAGCCGACGATCTCGGTCACCACCGAATCGGCGAAGCGCTCCGGATGGCTGGCGACGAACAGCAGGCGTCCACGGGAATTGAGCTCGGCCCAGGGCGACCCCACCAGCTCCGGAATCACGTAGAAACTGGTCAACAGGCTGTTGCCCGTCAGGTCGTGGCACTGGGAAAGGACATGGATCTTGTTATGGATCTTCAACTCACGGGAGGCGTGGACGAAGGTCTCGTTGCGAAAGCTGTAGAACGGTTCGGAATAACCGGCCGACGCCACGATGGCCGAACAGCCCGCCAGCTTGCCGGTGGCAGTGTCTTCCAGGACGAAGAAATAGCTTTCCTCGCCGTTGAAGCTGACTTCGGCGGCAAACGAGGCTTCGCTCGCGGCAATCTTGTCGCTCAGGCGTTCCACGTCATCGGGCAGGGAAGTGACACCGATCGGACTGTCCGCAGCCAGACGCTGTACCTCGCCCAGGTCAGCCATTTGCGCGGGGCGCATCACCAGCATGGTGTCACTCCTTAACTTGAAATAAACGGTTCGACCGGGAGGTCGAGATTCGGAGAAAAAATACCGGGCTCACTGCCTGCCTGGAGGCCACCACCACACCCTGTGGGCGCGAGCTTGCTCGCGATGGCGGTGGCACATCCAACCTTGACGCAAGCCGAATCACCGCTTTCGCGAGCAGGCTCGCTCCCACAGTAGCCCCGGTTCAATTGAAATGAATCAGGCCTGGGTCAACTTCGCCACGGCCCGTTCGAAACGGTCCAGGCCCGCGTCGATGTCGGCATCTTCCACCACCAGGCTCGGGGCGAAACGGACCACGTCCGGGCCAGCCTGCAGAATCATCAGGCCTTCCTGTTCGGCAGCGTTGAAGATGTCCTTGGCCTTGCCTTTCCAGGCATCGTTCAACACACAGCCGAGCAGCAAGCCGAGGCCACGCACCTGGGTGAAGAGGCCGTACTTCTCGCCGATCTGCTCCAGGCGAGCCTTGAACTTGTGGTGCTTGGCCTTGACGCCGCCCAGCACCTCAGGGGTGTTGACCACATCGATCACCGCCTCGGCCACCGCACATGCCAGTGGGTTGCCGCCGTAGGTGGTGCCATGGGTGCCGACCACCAGGTGCTTGGCCAGCGCCTCGGTGGTGAGCATTGCCGCGATCGGGAAACCACCGCCCAGGCTCTTGGCACTGGTGAGGATGTCCGGGACCACGCCGTAATGCATGTAGGCGAACAGCTCGCCGCTGCGACCCATGCCGGTCTGCACTTCGTCGAATACCAGCAGCGCGTCATGGGCGTCGCACAGGTCGCGAGCGCCTTGCAGATAAGCCACTTCAGCCGGCAATACGCCGCCCTCGCCCTGGATCGGCTCCAGCACCACGGCACAGGTCTTGTCCGAAATGGCTGCCTTCAGCGCTGCCAGGTCGTTGTAGGGCACGTGGGTGATGCCGGCGATCTTGGGACCGAAACCATCGGAGTACTTCGACTGTCCGCCAACGTTGACGGTGAACAGGGTGCGACCGTGGAAACTGTTGAGCGCGGCGATGATTTCGTATTTCTCGCTACCGAAACGATCGAACCCGACTCGACGGGCCAGCTTGAAGGCGGCCTCGTTGGCTTCGGCACCGGAGTTGCAGAAGAATGCCCGCTCGGCAAAGGTCGCGTTGACCAGCTTATGGGCCAGGCGCAGCGCCGGCTCGTTGGTAAAAACGTTGGACACGTGCCACAGCTTGTTGGCCTGCTCGGTCAATGCGCCGACCAGCGCGGGATGGGCATGCCCCAGCACATTGACCGCGATACCGCCGGCGAAATCGATCAACTCGCGACCGGACTGGTCCCACACGCGGGAACCGGCGCCACGCACAGGTATGAAGGCAGCAGGTGCATAGTTGGGGACCATCACCTGGTCGAAATCGGCGCGTTGTACCGCGGCTTGCTCAACGGACATCGGAGTCTCCTGAAGAGGAACACTCGCCTGGAACTGGCGAGTGATGGGGGGATTGTAAGGACAGTTTTCGGCCTGACCTTGTCGCCAAGCGACAACTTCTTATAGCGCCAACCCACGTTTTGCGCGGGTTTACGGCAATGCGACAAATAGCGTCGCAAAGGCGCAGTTTAAACGTTGGCGCAGGCTTTGAGGCAGAGACACTCACATTTCCCTTGCTTGCTGGAATGCCCTCGCCACAGGGTGTCGTGTCAGCCACAGATGCTGTACCAGCCCTGGCCACAGGATGGTGTGCCAGCCCCCAACCACAGATGCTGTAGCAGTTGGTGTGCCAGCCCTAGCCGCGCTCGGAGGGCACCGAAGACAGCTCGAACGGATTGCTGCTGCGCCGCTGGTTACGATCTTCCCGCGGCGTGGCACCGAAGAAGTTGCGATAGGCGCTGGAGAAATGCGGCCCCGAGGAAAAACCGCAGGACAAGCCGATCTGGATGATGGATTTGCTGGTCTGCATCAGCATCTGCCGGGCCTTGTTCAGGCGCAGCTCCAGGTAATACTGACTCGGCACGCGATTGAGGTATTGCTTGAAGATCCGCTCCAGTTGCCGGCGGGATACGCAGACATGCTGGGCGATTTCGTCGGTGGTCAACGGCTCTTCGATATTGGCTTCCATCAGCAGCACGGCCTGGGTGAGCTTCGGATGGCTGGAGCCGAGGCGGTTCTGCAACGGGATGCGCTGACGCTCGCCACCTTCGCGAATACGCTCGACCACCAGTTCTTCCGACACCGCGCCAGAGAGCTCGGCACCGTGATCCCGGGCCAGCACCGCCAGCAACAGGTCGAGCACCGACATGCCGCCACACGCGGTCAGTCGGTCGCGATCCCAGTCGAACAGGTGACTGGTGGCGATGACCTTGGGGAAACGCTCGGAAAAATCGTCCTGCCAGCGCCAATGCACCGCTGCACGATAACCGTCGAGCAGACCCAACTGGGCCAGGGGATAAACGCCAGCGGACAACCCGCCGATCACGCAGCCGGCACGCACCAATTGCTTGAGGGCGCTGCTCAGGTTCGAGGCCAGTGCGGTCGGCGGCTCATCGGCCAGCAGGAAAAGCTTCTGCAGGCCTTCAAGCTTGCCCGCCCAGGGTTCACCCGGCAATTGCCACGTGCCCTCCACCGGCGGCTCGGCCTGCAGGAACGAGAGTTCGTAGGCCACCTCCGGATGCACCCGCTGAGCAACACGCAAGGCCTCCTCCGCCAGCGCCAGCGTCAGGGCTTTAGTGCTGGGCCAAATCAGGAAACCAATTCGATGGGCAGTCATGTCGGGCAATCCGAAGCGAAAACAGTGTTAAAGCCAAAAGCGGCTGCAACCAAATTAGACCATCTGGCACTTGGTGCTCAGCATGACCCAAATCAGCGGCGTAACGGGAGCGATTACTTGAGGCTGCCCGAAAGAAATTGTTGCAGGCGCTCCGATTGCGGGTTGACCAGCACTTCCCGTGGGTTGCCGCTTTCTTCGACGATCCCCTTGTGCAGGAACACCAGCTGGTTCGACACCTCACGGGCGAAACCCATCTCATGGGTCACCACCACCATGGTCCGACCCTCCAGGGCCAGGGCCTGCATCACCTTGAGCACGTCGCCCACCAGTTCCGGGTCGAGGGCCGAGGTCGGCTCGTCGAACAGCATGACCTCCGGCTCCATCGCCAACGCGCGGGCGATCGCCACGCGCTGCTGCTCGCCGCCGGACATGTGCCCCGGATAGGCGTCCTTGCGATGGGCCACGCCGACCTTGTTCAGGTAATGCTCGGCTTTCTCCCGGGCCTCGGCCTTGGGCACGCCCAGCACATGCACGGGTGCCTCGATGATGTTTTCCAGCGCAGTCATATGGGACCACAGGTTGAAATGCTGGAACACCATCGACAACCGCGAACGCATGCGTTGCAGCTGCTTGGGGTCAGCGGCCTTCAAGGCGCCATCCTTGCCAGCTACCAGCTTCAGCTCTTCGTTGTTGAGCAGGATCTTGCCGGCGTGAGGCTGCTCGAGCAGGTTGATGCAACGCAGGAATGTACTCTTGCCGGAGCCACTGGAGCCGATGATGCTGATGACATCCCCGGCGGCGGCCTTCAGGGACACGCCCTTGAGCACTTCGTGACTGCCATAGCGTTTATGCAGGTCTTGGACTTCAAGCTTGTACATGCGGTCGGTTCTCACAAAACGTCAGTCGTTGAGCAGTCGAGCGGGTCGATGCGTTATCAGTGCTTGCGCGGGGCCAGGTAACTCAGCCAGCGACGCTCGGCCAGCTTGAACAGGCGCACCAGGATGAAGGTCAGGCACAGGTAGAAGGCACCGGCCGTGATGTAAGCCTCGAAGGGCAGGTAATACTGGGCGTTCACCGTGCGCGCGGCGCCGGTGATGTCGATCAGGGTCACGATGGACGCCAGGCTGGTGGTCTGCAGCATCATGATCACCTCGTTGCTGTATTGCGGCAGCGCCCGACGCAGGGCCGACGGCAGCAGGATCCGGCGATACAGTTTGTAGCGCGACATGCCCATGGCCTTGGCCGCTTCGATCTCGCCGTTGGGCGTGGCCCGCAGGCTGCCGGCGATGATCTCGGCAGTGTAGGCACTGGTATTGATGGCGAATGCCAGGCATGCACAGAAGGTCGCACTGGACAGCCACGGCCAGAGGAAGCTTTCGCGTACGATCTCGAACTGCGCCAGCCCGTAGTAGATCAGGAACAGCTGCACCAGCATCGGGGTGCCGCGAATCACATAGGTGTAGAGCCAGGCCGTCATATTGACGATGGGCTGCTTGGACACCCGCATCAGCCCCAGGGGCAACGCCGCCAGCAGGCCGAAGAACAACGACAGGGCCAGCAGCTTGAGCGTGGTCAGCAGGCCACTGAAGTACAGCGGCAAGGCATCGAAGATGACGTTGTAGTCGAAGATCATAGATCAGCCGCCCTTACGCCTACCGAGTAGCGCTTCTCGAGGTGACGCAATGCCAGCAACGAGACACTGGTGATCACCAGATACATCGCCGCCACTGCCAGGAAGAAGGTAAAAGGCTCGCGAGTGGCATCCGCCGCCTGCTTGGCCTTGAACATCATGTCTTGCAGGCCCACCACCGAGATCAGTGCGGTAGCCTTGGTCAACACCAGCCAATTGTTGGTGAAGCCCGGAATCGCCAGGCGAATCATCTGCGGCACCAGCACCCGGAAAAACACCTGGACGCCGCTCATGCCATACGCCATGCCCGCCTCGGCCTGACCCTTGGGAATCGCCATGAACGCACCACGAAAGGTTTCCGACAGGTACGCACCGAAGATGAAGCCCAGGGTGCCGATGCCGGCCGCCAGCGGGTTCAGGTCGATGTAGTCGTCATACCCGAGCAGCGGCGCGACACGGTTGAGCAGATCCTGGCCACCGTAGAAGATCAGCAGGATCAGCACCAGGTCGGGGATACCCCGGATGACCGTGGAATACAGGTCGCCCAGCCAAGCCAGCCAGCGCACCGGCGAGAGCCGCAACGCGACGCCGATCAGCCCCAGGACGATGGCCAGGGCCATGGACGACAAGGCGAGCTGAAGCGTCAACCATGCGCCATCGAGGATGACAGCCCCGTAGCCTTTCAACATGATTCAGGTCCTCGAAAGTGGGATGAAAAAATGGCGCAAACCGCAGGGAGCCTGTTGCTTGCGCCATTTCGCCCGAGTAGCGGGACGGTATTACTTGCCGTAGATGTCGAAGGCGAAGTACTTGTCCTGGATTTGTTTGTACTTGCCATTTTCGCGAATGGCAGCGATTGCGCCATTGATCTTGTCTTTCAGCGCATCACCCTTGCGAACCGCGATGCCGATACCGTCGCCGAAGTATTTCTCGTCGGTGAAGGCCGGGCCCACGAAGGCGAACCCCTTGCCGGCGTCGGTCTTGAGGAAACCGTCATCCAGCAGGGTGGCATCGGCCACGGTACCGTCGAGACGACCTGCGGAAACATCCAGGTAGATCTCGTTCTGCGAGCCGTACGGCTTGATCTCGGCACCCAGCGGGGCCAGGACTTCGCGAGCGAAACGCTCGTGGATCGAGCCGCGCTGCACGCCAATGTTCTTGCCCTTGAGCTCGGCCAGGCTTTCGCTGACCTGGGTACCGGACTTCATCACCAGGCGAGCCGGAGTGTTGTAGTACTTGTTGGTGAAGTCGACGGACTTCTTGCGATCTTCAGTGATGGACATGGAGGACAGGATCGCGTCGATCTTGCGCACCTTCAAGGCGGGAATCAGGCCATCGAACTCCTGCTCGACCCACACACACTTGACCTTCATCTCTTCGCACAGCGCATTGCCGATGTCGTAGTCGAAACCGACGATGCTGCCGTCCGGGGCTTTCGAGGCGAACGGAGGATAAGCCGCCTCGATACCGATCTTCAGCGGTTTCTCATCGGCGAACGACGACAGGGACAGCACGGACAGTGCCAGGGCGCCAAGCAGCACAAGTTTCTTCATCTTGGGACTCCATCGGTAAAGGGCAAAACGGCAGAGTGAGCAACAGCCCAATATGCGAATGGGTAAAACGAACTCAGGTGCTGCGTCCTAGGAAGCCCACGTTTTATTCAACGCAGGCCACGACGAGCGAGTGATCGGCATTCTAACGACAGGTCGGAAGCCGATATTTCTTCAATGCGACAACAAATTACAGAAGCACCGAGAAAGCTGTTTGAGCACATTGACAGCTCCGCAAATTCATGCAAGAGCAAAAGAAGGGGAACCGATCCATGCTGCAAATTGCGGGCCCATTATTGGCAAACCCTTCTAATCCGGCAAGCACAGCGTGTCGCCTTATTTTACAAGACGCCCGAAGCCGCCCTATGACGGGGCTTCACGTTTCACATCGCCCCGTTGTGGCGCCTTTGGTTACACATTTCAAAACACCGGTAACGCTCAGACACCTCCTGCTTCAAACGCCGATATTTATTCATTCGCCGAACCTGTGGCGAGGGAGCTTGCTCCTGCGGGCTGCGAAGCAGCCCCAAAGCCAGGCACCGCAGTCACTCGAACACCTGACCTGTGGCGAGGGCGCGCGCCAGCCCCACGAAAAAGCCCCGCTCGGCAAAACCGGGCGGGGCTTTTCGGTGTTACGGATTACCGTCAGGCGACGTTCATGGTCTTGTGGGTCTCGATCAGGTGCGCCACTACGCTCGGATCGGCCAGGGTGGAGATATCACCCAGGCTGTCGTATTCGGCCGTAGCGATCTTGCGCAGGATACGGCGCATGATCTTGCCCGAACGGGTTTTCGGCAGCCCCGGCGCCCACTGGATCACATCCGGCGACGCAATCGGGCCGATCTCCTTGCGCACCCAGTTCTTCAGTTCCAGGCGCAGGGCCTCGCTGGTTTCCTCGCCGGCATTCAGGGTGACGTAGACATAGATGCCCTGCCCCTTGATGTCGTGCGGCACACCGACCACCGCCGCTTCGGCGACTTTCGGGTGGGCGACCATGGCGCTTTCGATCTCGGCGGTGCCCATGCGGTGGCCGGATACGTTGAGCACGTCGTCCACCCGACCGGTGATCCAGTAGTACCCATCCTCATCACGACGCGCACCGTCACCGGTGAAGTACATGCCGCTGAAGGTCTTGAAGTAGGTATCGACGAAACGGTCATGGTCGCCGTACAGCGTCCGCGCCTGGCCTGGCCACGAATCGAGGATCACCAGGTTGCCTTCGGCGGCGCCTTCGATCAGGTTGCCGAGGTTGTCCACCAACGCCGGTACCACGCCGAAGAATGGCCGCGTGGCCGAACCCGGCTTCAAGGCTGTGGCACCTGGCAACGGGCTGATCAGCACGCCACCGGTTTCGGTCTGCCACCAGGTGTCGACGATCGGGCAACGCTCCTTGCCCACGTTCTTGTAGTACCAGTCCCAGGCTTCCGGGTTGATCGGCTCGCCCACCGACCCCAACAGGCGCAGGCTGCTGCCATCGGCACCGTCGACAGCGGCGGTACCCGAAGCCATCATCGCGCGGATGGCGGTCGGCGCGGTGTAGAGGATATTGACCTTGTGCTTGTCGATGACCTGCGCGACGCGGGTGATGTCCGGATAGTTCGGCACGCCTTCGAACAGCAAGGTGGTCGCGCCATTGGCCAGCGGGCCATAGACGATGTAGCTGTGGCCAGTGACCCAGCCGACGTCGGCGGTGCACCAGTAGATCTCGCCCGGCTTGTAGTCGAACACGCGCTCGTGGGTCAGGGCCGCATACAGCAAGTAGCCGGCGGTGGTGTGCTGCACCCCCTTGGGCTTGCCGGTGGAACCGGAGGTATAGAGGATGAACAGCGCCTCTTCGGCACCCATCTCCTTCGGCGCGCAAACGGTACCCGCCACCTTCATCAAGTCTTCGTACCAGATGTCGCGGTGCTGGTTCCACTTGATGTTGCCAGCGGTGCGCTTGCACACGATGACTTTCTGGATGCTGCTGGTTTCCGGGTTGGTCAGCGCATCGTCGACGTTGGCCTTGAGGGGGATCTTCTTGCCGGCACGAATGCCTTCGTCGGCGGTGATCACCACTTTGGACCTGCAGTCGATGATCCGGCCGGCCAGCGCCTCGGGGGAGAAGCCACCGAACACCACCGAGTGGATCGCGCCGATCCGGGCACAGGCCAGCATGGCGACCACGGCCTCGGGAATCATCGGCATGTAGATCGTCACTACGTCGCCGCGGTGCACGTCCTGGCCACGCAGCGCGTTGGCGAACTTGCACACTTCTTCATGCAGCTCGCGATAAGTGATCTTGCGGCTCTCGGCAGGGTCGTCGCCCTCCCAGATGATCGCCACCTGGTCACCGCGCTCGGCCAGATGGCGGTCGAGGCAGTTGTAGGACACGTTCAGGGTGCCATCGGCGAACCACTTGATGTCGACGTGGTGATCGTCGAAGGATGTCTGCTTCACCGTGGTGAACGGCTTGATCCAGTCGAGGCGCTTGGCCTGCTCGCGCCAGAAACCATCCGGGTTGACCACCGACTGCTGGTACATGGCCTTGTAGGTCGCCTCGTCAGTCAGCGTACTGGCCGCTACCTCGGGACGAACGGGATACAGGGAAGCCGCACTCATCTTTCTTACCTCGGTGACAATAGTTGTTTTTGTATGGGTCCGTTGTAGCTCGGCGCGGGCCTATGGAACCATTCGACGATGGTAGTAACAAGTCCCTACAAAGTGTCGGTAATCCCTCCCGAGGCCCGTTTTCAGAGCACTTCCCTATGACAACGGGCGTGCTCGCCACAGCGTCGGTGATCCAGACCATTGGCCGCAGACAGCGCCCCGTTCCCGGCGATTATTACCAAATCAACCAAAAGTGTTTATCAAAACCCGGTCTGTTTGCGTCCGGCCCGGCTCCCTAGAATCCATCTCGCCAACCGGCAAACACGATTAACGCAACACAGCCCCCACGAAGGCCGTTAATCCAACTTCCAAAGCCAGCTCCACACGCAACCCCAAAAAGGTTGCGTGAACCCACTCGACCTCAAGAAAGGTGAATCAGATGAAAGCTCTATGGGTCCTGGTCCTCGGCAGTCTTTGCGCCAGCGCAATGGCAGACGAGGTCCCGACCGATGTCGCACAGCAACAACCGGCCATCGAGGAGTACACCTACTCCACCCACCTGGACATCGCCAAAGTCATTTACATGAGCGAGATTCCGAACGTCTGCGAAGTGGTCCCGGCGAAGATGGAATACGAAGATTCGAAGGGCCAGCTCCACATCCTTCGCTACAGCATCATGGGCAACGGTTGCTCCAACGGCTGACCGACGTGTGAACGAACCAGGAGCAACCACCATGAAAAGCAAACTGTTCTGCGCCTTGACCCTGTCCGTACTGGCCAGCCATGGCTTCGCCGCCGACGGCTTCGATCACACCGGTTCCGCCGTCGCTATCGATCGCTACAACCTCTCGAACAGCGCCACGGTCGCCACCAATGCCAACGACCACACCGCTTCGACGAGCGTCGCTGCCGATGGCAGCGACCGCACCGATTCGGCGCGCATCGATTGATCATTATTGGCAGTTTCCAAGGCCCGACTCCGGTCGGGCCGGGTTGTGTCTGGGACCGCCGAAAACCCTCGACAAACACAACATGTAGTGCAAAACCGCAAAAACAGATCGTTTTTTGATCAAAACCTCTCGCCATTCGACCCATGCAAAAAAAATCTTCAGTGGTCCTTTCCTGACGCAAGCCTTGTAAACTCTCGCTCCGACGCGGATATGCCACCCCGCCACCTCCTCCGTGGGCGATTTCGCCGCACCACGTAGGCAAAAAAGTCCTTATAATGCCGCCTTAAACGGGCCTGCAATATTCCCTTACAGGGGATCAAGCCAGCCTGAAGCCTACGCAAAGGCACATTGCCTCTTCGCGTTCACAGCCGCTTCGGCATGACCCGTACATTTTTCTGTTTATTGCCTGCGTCAGCTGCTGCAACAAACGATTTTCCAAGATCCAACGCGGCCAGTAGGCCTTCACCGGGCATCTGGCCCTCACGCAGGAGACGACACGTCATGCTGAGCTGGGACGAATTCGACAAAGAAGACGGCGAAGTTGCTGTAAAAAGCACCAACGCCGGCCACGCTTCTGAAGCCAACATGGACCGCCTCGACAGTGCCGGCGGTGCCGCCGCACTGGAAGCGCGCGCCGTGACGGCCAGCGACTCGGCGGCGATCATTCGCGCCAAGGCCGCCCTCGACAAACTCGACATCGCCGAAGGCCTCGCCGAACTCGAAGGCGCCTCCGCCCGCGTCGCCGTCGATGAAAAGCGCATGATCAACTGCCGCGCCGACCTCAACCAGCTCGTGCCTTTCAAGTACGACTGGGCCTGGCAGAAGTACCTGGACGGTTGCGCAAACCACTGGATGCCGCAAGAAGTCAACATGACCGCCGACATCGCCCTCTGGAAAAACCCGGAAGGCCTGACCGACGACGAACGCCGCATCGTGATGCGCAACCTGGGCTTCTTCTCCACCGCCGACTCCCTGGTGGCCAACAACCTGGTCCTGGCCGTGTATCGCCTGATCACCAACCCGGAATGCCGCCAGTACATCCTGCGCCAGGCGTTCGAAGAGGCGATCCACACCCACGCCTACCAGTACTGCATCGAATCGCTGGCCATGGATGAAGGCGAGATCTTCAACATGTACCACGAGATCCCATCGGTGGCGAAAAAAGCCGCCTGGGGCCTGAAATACACCCGCTCCATCTCCGACCCGACGTTCCAGACCGGCACCCCGGAAACCGACAAGGAGCTGCTGCGCAACCTGATCGCCTACTACTGCGTCCTGGAAGGCATCTTCTTCTACTGCGGCTTCACCCAGATCCTCTCCATGGGCCGGCGCAACAAAATGACCGGCGTCGCCGAGCAGTTCCAATACATCCTGCGCGACGAATCCATGCACCTGAACTTCGGCATCGACGTGATCAACCAGATCAAGATCGAAAACCCGCACCTGTGGGATGCCGAGATGAAGGAAGAAGCGACCCAGATGATCCTGCAGGGTACGCAGCTGGAGATCGAATACGCCCGCGACACCATGCCTCGCGGCGTGTTGGGCATGAACGCGGCGATGATGGAAGACTATCTGAAGTTCATCGCCAACCGTCGCCTGTCGCAGATTGGTCTGAAAGAAGAGTATCCAGGCACGACTAACCCGTTCCCTTGGATGAGCGAGATCATGGACTTGAAGAAAGAGAAGAACTTCTTTGAGACTCGGGTGATTGAATACCAAACCGGCGGCGCGCTTAGCTGGGACTGAGTTCTCTCACGACAAAACAAAGGGCTGCCATTAGGCAGCCCTTTTTCATTGGGTCAGAAAGCACCGTTGGATGTAGGCGCGTTAAGGACTTCTTGCACCTGGCATCGGGATTGCTCCGCAAGCCAGCGAAAGCACAGTCTCTCGCCACAGGTTGCCAGGCGAGTCGGGGGACACCGGCTTACTGCCGTGTTTGCAAAACAATCAGTGCATCTCACCCCACCACCCGCTATTAATACCCTTTTGTTCTCAAGGACCCGAGCCCGTCATGAAATTCGACCTCGCCTACTGCCTCAGCCTCGACGACAAGTTGTCGATCTATGACGTACGCGATTTGAATTTCGACGAGACCATGGACTTCGACTCCGCCAAGGAGCATTTCCAGTGCCCCAACGATGTTTGTCGAATAGCGTTCGACGCGACGAATGTATTGGGGACATTCAATGCCAAGAACGTGAACTACGTACGCACGCCGCACTTCAAGAACATCCCCAGTACGCGGCATATCGAGGGTTGCCCCTATGCCAGTCTAAAGACCCCGGCGTCTGGCCTGGAGGCGGATGGTGAGGAATCGGATGACGCTCGGGAAGAACATTTTCCTTCGGAGCTATTGCTGGCTCGGCGCGAGTATGTGCGCAAGCCGTCCAGCCCGACGGTGACGACCGATGGAATACGCGAAGAACGCGCGCCTTCCCTCGCCAGTCATGGCGAGCACCCGGGCCGTGGTTCGGCACCGGACAGGACCCATGTCTTCGCTCATCCGGTGGAGTGTTTCGTATCGAACTTCGCGGACAAGGCGTTGCTCAAGCGCATGCCCCTGAAGATCGGCGAGCATACGGCACCCTACGCCTCGTTCTTCAAGAAGATCGAGTACCTGCTGGACAACAGGGGATTGATCTACTGGGGCAGGATCAAGGAGATCAAGGACTACACGCAGAGTTTTCGCATCGACTTCGAACAGAAGGTCTGGTTCAAGCAACCGGATGAGACAAAGAAGAAGCCTTACTCGGTCAATGTCTACCTGAGCAAGAAACTGATCGACAACTACCGCAAGCGCAAAGCGTTCCTGGAAGAAATCAAGCACGCCGTGGACAGTGACGCGCCGTTGTACTGCTTCTTTTATGGGGTGACGCCGGAGTTGAAACAGGTGCCGAGCAAGCAAAACCCCGACCAGACGTTCGGAGTATTCAGCGCCAATATCGAGAACCTGGATCACTTCATCATCCGGGAAGCACCGGGGCTGGCCGACCAATAACCCCCTACCCCGACAACATTGCGCCCATCACCACCATCAGCAGCCCGACATATACCCGCGCATGCAGTCGATCCGGTATCCGCCCGACCCATGGCATTGCCAGGCGGATGCCCAGTACCGCACCGAGCGTGAGTACAGCGAACGCCAGCAGGTCCACATATCCGACGAACCACGGCCCGAGGTCAGCTCCGGTGAGGCCGGCCAAAGCCATGTAGGTAACGGTACCAGCCAAAGCGACAGGCAAGCTCAGTGGATTTGCCATCGATGTAGCCTGGGACATGCTCAAGCCACACCGGCGAAGCAGCGGCACAGTCATGACACTGCCACCGACACCCAGGAACGTGGCGATGATTCCGACAGCAGTACCTCCCAACGTCGTCTCCAGTGTCGACAGGGAGCGAGGGACGACGTCGCTCTGGCGTGTAAGAAAACCTCGCCGTAGCAAGCAATCCAGAATGGTCAGGGCCAGGTAGGCGCTGAAGACGTAGCGAATGATTTCGCCGCTCATCCAGGTGGCAGTCATCGCACCGAGGGCCGCGCCCAGGGCGATGAAGGCACCGAACGGCCACAGGTAATGAGCAAGCAACTGACCGGCGCGCTGGTGTTTTCGGGTCGCGACCAGAGCGTTGACGATCATGACGCAGGTGGAGGTCGCCACGGCGATGTGCATCGCCGACTCACCGATGGCGTCATTAGCGTGACGTGCCATCAGCCAGCGGTAGATCAGCGGTACGACGACAAAGCCGCCGCCAAACCCGAACAGCACGGCGGTCACGCCGCTCAGGCAGCCGAAACAGGCGAGCAATAGGTAGGACATCAGAGAAATCCACTACCGGAGAAAGGTGTCGACGATAGGTAAACGAGACATGGCCCGCTGTAGCAAACTGGCCAATAATGTTTGCGTTTACGCCAAAACGAGGCTTTCGATGCGCAATGGTTCGATCGATGTATTGGATGCGACGCCCCGGGCTGTGGTCGCCATCGGCACCGACTATCCCCATGGATACCTGTTGCCGCTACACCGCCATCGCCGTGCGCAGTTGCTCTACGGTGCAACTGGGGTGATGAAGGTCAGCACGCAGGACGGTAACTGGGTGGTGCCGCCGCAACAGGCGGTATGGATTCCGCCAGGGGTCGCCCATGAAGTGTTGATGCTGGGCGTCAGCACGCGCAGCCTGTACCTTGAACCAGCTGTCATCACAGGCATGGACAGCCGTTGCCAGGTCATCGGCGTGTCGCCCCTGATGCGCCAGCTTCTGATAGAGGCCGTGGAGCTTGTACCGGACTACGACGAAGCCGGACGCGATGGTGCGCTGGTCCGACTGCTCTTGCATGAGCTGCTGCGCAGCGCCCCTTTGCCATTGCACCTTCCATTGCCCAAGGAGCCCCGCTTGCTGGGCCTGTGCCAGATCTTCCTGGCAAAACCCGACGCCCATGCGTCGCCTGTGCAATGGGCCGAGCAGTTGCACGTCAGCCTGCGATCGTTCAATCGCCTGTTCAGGCAGCATACGTCGCTGAGTTTCAGCCAATGGCGACAACAGGCCTGCGCCCTGTCGGCATTGTCTCGATTGGCTGTAGGAGATTCAGTGACCAGGATTGCCCTTGATCTGGGCTATGACAGTCCCGCGGCGTTCTCCACGATGTTTCGAAGGATCCTGGGCCAGGCCCCGAGCGCCTGGCTGGAGAAAACCACCGGTCATCCATCAAAAAAATGAGATTGATCCGGGCTCAAAACAACTGTACAAAAACACAGTATTTTTGAACCCACCGCTTTGGAGAACCCCCATGGCCTCTCTCGCAATCAAAACCACCCTGGAACGCATCGCTGTCTACCAGTTCACCCCCGCCCACAGTGCCCAGGCCCGAGCCATGCTGGGCTGGAGTGTCGAGGAATTGTCCCGCCAGTCCGGTGTTTCAGTTCCGGCCATACGGCGCTTCGAAGCCGGCGGGGAGTTGCGCGACGTGACGCGCCTGGCCCTGGCCTTTCGACTGGAAGCCGAGGGCCTGGTGTTCTTCCCTGGCTTCGCACCGGGGCGCGGCATGAACATCAAGGGTGCCACGCCGGATCCCATGGAGCGGGCCGATTACGCGATGATCGAATGACCCTGCGGGTGTGACACGGTATCAGGCCATACCGGTCTGGTTCTGGTAGGCCGACGCCTCCACATCCAGCCACCAGGCCCGGCCACGTTGCGGTTGCGTAAGGCTGAAGGCTTCGCCCATCCGCGGCGTGGTGATGAGAACGTTACGCTCCCAGGCCAGGGCCAGGATTCGGTCGAAGGGTTCGTACCAGGCATGCATCGACAGGTCGAACGTCCCGTTATGGATCGGCAGCAGCCAACGGCCCCTGAGGTCGATATGCGCCTGGAGGGTCTGTTCGGGCTGCATGTGGATCAGGGACCATTCGATGTTGTAGGCACCGGTTTCCATCAGGGTCAGGTCAAAGGGGCCGTAGCGATTGCCGATGCGTTTGAAGCCATCGAAATAACCGGTATCGCCGCTGAAGAAAATCCGGGTGTCACCGTCGATCATCACCCACGAGGCCCACAACGTGCTATTGCCGTCGAACAGGCCCCGACCGGAAAAATGCTGGGAGGGGGTGGCGATGAACTCGATACCGTCCACCTCGGTGCCCTGCCACCAGTCCAGCTGACGCACCTTGCTGGCGTCGACGCCCCATTTGACCAGGGTGTCGCCCACTCCAAGTGGCGTCAGGAAATGCTCGGTCCTGTCGGCGAGCTGGATGATGGCCTGGTGATCGAGATGGTCGTAATGATCGTGGGAAAGAATCACCGCCTCGATGGGCGGCAGCTCTTCCAGGCTGATGGGCGGTTGGTGAAAGCGTTTAGGGCCGGCCCACTGCACCGGGGAGGCACGCTCGGAAAAAACCGGGTCGGTCAGCCAGAATTTGTCCCGAAGCTTGAGCAGTACGGTGGAATGGCCCAGGCGAAAGACACTGCCATTGGGCGCCGCCAGCAGCTCGGCACGGGTCAACGGCCGGACCGGGACGGCGCCCTTAGGGCGGGTGTCGCGGGGCTTGTGGAAGACCATGTTCCACAGAATGCGCAAGGCCTTGCCGACCCCTTCCCGAGGCGTCGAGGCGTGGTTGCGATACTTTCCTTGCTCCCGTCGAGACGCGGGATGAATAGATGAGCTGTCGGACGAAATAGAGGGATGGGTCATGATGCGATAACTCCAAGGGCGTCACTGGCATTGCGCTTCGCCGTTGTTGAACGCTAAATGGCCGTTGCATGCACGCTCAGCCGTTCGCTTGATGGTAAAACTACACCGACCGGTGTAGGTTGCAGACTGCATCACTGCCGACAACAAGTAAACCACCGAGTGTAACTTATCTTTTCTGGACTATTTTTACCCATGACCGTACCGCAGCGCCTCACCGACCGAAAACGCGAAGCCATCCTGGAGGCCGCCATTGCCGAATTTCGCAGCAGTGGTTTCGATATCACCAGCATGGACAAGATCGCGGCAACGGCCGGTGTGTCGAAGCGCACGGTGTATAACCACTTTCCGAGCAAGGAAGAACTTTTCGCTGAGATCCTGAACCGGTTATGGAACAGCGTGACGGCAGAGCAGGAAACCGCCTACGACCCCGACAGGCCTCTGCGCGAGCAGCTTCGTCGATTGCTGCAAGCCAAACTGCACATGCTGGCGGACGATAACTTCCTCGACCTGGCGCGCATCGCCATCGCCGCAACGATCCATTCTCCCGAGCGGGCACAGAACATGGTTGCGCGCATGGGACAGCGTGAAGAAGGCCTGACGGCCTGGATTCGCCAGGCCCAGGCCGATGGCCGGTTGAAAGCTGTGGAGCCGGCCTTTGCCGCCCAGCAGATGCACGGGCTGATCAAGACGTTCGCCTTCTGGCCGCAGATTTCCATGGGCCAACCTGGCCTGACCGCTGAGCAACAGACCCAGGTGGTTGAATCGGCCCTCGACATGTTCCTGGCCCATTACCAGCGTTGATACTCAACGCAGCCGCACGCTACGCCCCAGTTCATCGAACAACGTCACCACCGAGCGCAAGGCCCGGCAGTCTGGCCGGGTCAGGAGCCAAAGCGCCGTGTCGTAGCCAGCCAACGGTTCACCCAAGGACGTGAGGCCCTGGGCGTCGTCGACCAGGAAGTCCGGCAGCGCCGCGATGCCCAGGCCGGCGCGCACCAGCTCGGTGACCGAGAGCATGCTGTTGCAGCAATAAGCCGGTATCACGCCGGGAAAATGCTGGCGGCGCCAGGTCACGGTGGGGTGGTCGGGCAGGAAGTCGTCGGGCGCGATCCAGGTCATTGCTGCCAGGTCATCCGAAGTCACAGCGCACAGGTAAGACGGGCTAGCACATACCCGGAAGGTCACATCACCCAGATGTCGGCCGACCAGGTGCTCCGGTGGCGTGCGGGTCAATCGCAATGCGATATCAGCGTCGCGGCGACTCAGGTTGGCGAAGTCGTTGGACGTACTCAGTTCCAGGTGCAACGCCGGATAGGCGGGCATGAACCTCGCCAGAGCAGGCAGTAACAGCGCTTGCAGGACCGAGTCGGTACAGGTCAACCGCACCGTGCCGCTGACCACCTCCCCGCCCTGCTCCACGCCGATACGCGCAGCTTCCAGGGCTTGCTCGGCACGCTCGGCCTGTTCGGACAATGCCTGTGCCAGGCTCGTGGGCAAATACCCGGCACGGCTCTTCTCGAACAGTGGCTGTCCCAGCGACGCCTCAAGCCGACGCACCGAACGAAACACCGTCGATACGTCCACCTGCAACAGCCGTGCGGCCCGAGCCAGGGAGCCGCCACGCACCAGCGCCAGAATCAGGGACAGGTCGGGATAGTCCAGGCGATATTGCGTCGATGCATTGAGCACTTGGGTAAACGCCAATATTGATTGCGTGAACGCCAATCTATAGTGGCGGCCAGGAATCAACAAGCGGCAGGCCTCCCCATGGAAAAACAGCGTCCTTCGCACATCGCCCTTGTCGGCGATCATGACCCGCAGATAATCGCCCACCGGGCCATTCCCCTGGCCCTGGAGATGATTGGCCAGCAAACCGGCCAGCTCGTGAGTTTCCAATGGCTGGCAACGGAATCCATCAGTCATGGGAGCGTTCTGGAAGGCTTCGACGGCATCTGGTGCGTGCCCGGCAGTCCTTACCGAAACGAAACCGGGGCCTTGGACGCCATTCGTTTTGCCCGCGAACAGGGTCGCCCTTTCCTGGGCACCTGCGGCGGTTTCCAACATGCGATGCTGGAATATGCCCGCAACGTCATGGGCTGGGCCGATGCCGTCCATGGCGAAACCGCCCCGCAAGCCGAACGCATCCTGCTGACACCGCTGAGCTGTGCTCTGATCGAAACCATCGACAGCCTTGGGCTCGTAGCGGACTCATTGACGGCCAAGGCTTATGGTCGCCAGACGGTGTTCGAAGGGTATCGGTGCCGCTTCGGCGTCAATCCGCGGTTCGAGAAGGAGCTATTGGACGGACCGCTGTACGCCGTCGCCAGGGATCCGGCCGGCGAGCTGCGCGCCGTGGAACTGCGGGGACATCCGTTCTTTGTCGCCACGCTGTTCCAGCCTGAGCGCGCGGCCTTGGAAAACCGCATCCCGCCGCTGGTCAATGCATTTGTCGAAGCCTGCCGGAGCTTAGCCCCGTGAGTGAACATTATTACGCCGTTATCTTCACTTCCCTGCGCACCGATGCAGACCAAGACTACGCCGAAGCCGCCGAGCGCATGCTGGCGCTGGCCAGGGAACAGCCGGGTTTTCTCGGCGTCGAATCGGCCCGTGGCGAGGACGGCCTGGGCATCACGGTTTCCTACTGGAGCAGCGAAGCGGCGATCCAGAGCTGGAAGCGGCATCCTGAACATCGTGCAATCCAGGAGCGCGGTCGCGCCACCTGGTACACCCATTTCCACACGCGGGTGTGCAAGGTCGAACGGGAATATGCGTTCCAGCGCCAGGTCTGAGCGCGCTTCTTGCCCCCGTGGTGAGGGACCTGCCCAACACCACGCGATTGCCGATATCCGCCCGGTTCAGCCGTTCACCAACTGACGCACCGCCATGATCTCCGGCAGGTCACTACGTGCCATGTACACCCGCAGGGGTTCGGTAAGGTTGATCCGATCGTCGATGTTCTGGTCCAGCAGCAACTGGATCCGCTCGCGCTTCAGGATCATGGTGCCTTGGGCGGCAGGGGCCCAGACGAATTCGCTGGTGGGGATAATGCCGTCGTCGGCCACGTCCATGCCGAAGGCGTCTTCGCTGAAACGCACGATGTACTGGCCGGTCTTGCGGTTCAGGCCGACAAAACCCTGGAGCTGATCGGCGGCCTGGCAGATGAAGGTCGAAGTGGTGCGCATGGTAAACCTCATGGATGCGTCCCGTGGGACGTCTGATCGATGGTTTACACGCAGGGCAAGCGATTGTGTTCAGGTCTCCCTCTGCCGGGGAAACTGTTGCCGCCAAGAGTACTGCAAAGCCGCCTGAAAAGCCGTGGGAAAAATCTGCTTTACGCAGCTTTGTGTCGGTCTGGCGATAGCGTTCGGCGCATCGAGTTGTTAAAAGATAGGTTTTTGCGAACCTACGAAAGGAACTCGAGCATGCCTGTTACCTTCACCCGCAGCGCCTTGATGTTGAGCCTGTTGCTCGGCTTCGGTCAGACACACGCAGCCGAGGCCTCGACTCCCAAGGCATTGGCGACCCTCCAGGGCATCCCCCATCCGGCAGTGATCGCCCACCGTGGCGCTTCATTCGACGCGCCGGAATCCACCGCCGCGGCCTACAAGCTGGCCCGCGACCTGGGCGCCGATTACCTGGAGCTGGATCTGCAACGCAGCAAGGACGGTGTGCTCTTCGTCCTGCATGATGACAGCCTGCTGCGCACCACGGACGTCGCGACCAGGTTTCCCGAACGCAAGGACAGCCCCGCCAATGCGTTCACCATGGCGGAACTCAAAACCCTCGACGCTGGCAGTTGGTTCAATGCCGCCTACCCGGATCGGGCGCGCCCTGCGTTCGCAGGGCTGAAAATCCTGACCCTCGATGAAGTCATCAACATCGCCGAAGGCAATCCGGCCCAGAAGCCCGGGCTGTACATCGAAACCAAGGAGCCGAAACTGTTCCCGGGTATCGAACGCGACCTGAAGGACAAGCTGCAGGACCGTGGCTGGCTGAGCCCGGCCGGGTCCAAGCTGGCCAAGAGCGCGACCGGCGTGGGCCAGGGCAAGGGCAAGGTGGTCTTGCAGACCTTCGAGAAGAGCAGCCTGGAACTGCTGCACAAAGAAATGCCGAAAGTGCCCAAGGTCCTGTTGCTGTGGGTAGGCGAAGGCAATATCGAGCCAAAATCCAAGGTGACGTTCGCCGAGTCCGGCGAAACGGACAAGGCGGTCTATTACGCCAGGCAGGAGCCCAAGGACCGAGCCGAATTCGAGAAATGGGTACGTTACGCCAAGGACCAGGGCGCAATCGGCACAGGCCCTTCCGCGGCGTTGACCCATGGGGGCAGCCAGAGCTATGCGGACCTGGTACAACCCTGGATGAACCAGTACACCCATGACCAGGGCTTGCTGGTGCACGTCTACACCGTGGACGAAGCCGTGGATTTCAAGAAGGTGATGGATGCCGGCGTGGATGGCATCTTTACCAACCGCGCCAGTGAACTGCTCAAGTACTTCAAGCGTCCTGAGACTGGCAGCGTCGTGCAGTTGCTGGAGAAGAACGGTTACTAAACTACGTCAGCCTATGGGTTGAACACATTGGGCCCATAGGCCTTGTTCTGCGCTTTTCTTGATTCTTTTGAAATTAAGGGTGAATTAAGTTGCCAGAGTTAGCCTGAGCCCACTTAAACAACACACCCTTTCGATGACACCAAGGAAAGAACTTATGAAAACTTTGACTGCCCTGTTCACCGCCGCCGCCCTGACCCTCACCGCTGGCCTGGCCCAAGCGGACGTACGCATCGACCAGGTTCCACAACTGGTCAAGGAAGGCAAGATCAAATCCCTGGAGTCGATGAATGAGGAAGCCCTGAAACTGCACCCGGGCGCCACCATCACCGACACTGACCTGGATAACCACTTCAATGGTTACGAATATGAAGTGGAACTGAAAACCGCCGACGGCAAAGAGTTCGATGTCGACTTCGATGCGACAACCGGCAAAGTCCTCAGCAACAAGCAAGACAGATAATTCGCAGGCAAGACAATAAAAGCCGCACAACTTTCGAGTTGTGCGGCTTTGTTTTTTCCAGGTGAAAGAACTTGTAACTCCATTGCGCAACCCGGCTCTTTCAGGCCATACCCTTGCCGTCCAACTGTCACACAACCATCAAGAAAGCTTGCGATGATGGCCTCAAGTGAACCTGTGGATGCCACAGGCACTTCCCGCCAGCGAGACCTCATGAACCACAGCCTCGACCAAAGCCATCGCGACCCGGACCTGTTCGGCCTGCTCTATGGATTTCGTTTCAAACCCGGCGAACGCGGGCGGGAGATCGACTCGGCGCAGGCCCTGCAATATCTGCAGCAATCGCAAGACGACAATGCATTCCTCTGGCTGCACCTGAACCTGGCCCACGCGGCGTGCGAACGCTGGATGAAAAGCCATCTGCGCCTGCCACAGGAATTTTTCGAAGCCTTGCATGAAGGCTCGCGTTCGACCCGCATCGAGCATGTCGATTCGGCGCTGCTGGCAGTGGTCAACGACGTGGTGTTCAACCTCAGCAGCATGGTTTCCTCGGACGTCTCCACCCTGTGGGTTTGCGTGCACAGCCGATTGATTGTCAGCGCACGCCTGCAACCCCTGCACTCGGTGGACAAGCTGCGCTCTTCGGTCAAGGCCGGCGAATGCTTTCGCTCGCCACTGGAATTGCTCGTGCACTTGCTACGCGATCAGGGCGAAGTGCTGACTCAGATCGTGCGCAAGACCAGCCTCAGCGTCGACCAGATCGAGGATGAGCTGCTGTCGTCGCGACTTTCAACCAACCGCGCCGAACTGGGCGCCAACCGCCGGGTACTGGTGCGTCTGCAACGGCTGCTGGCCCTGGAACCGGGTTCGCTGCTGCGCCTGCTCAACCGCCCGCCGCAGTGGTTGCAGAAAGAAGACGTCAAGGAACTGCGCAAATCCACTGAGGAGTTTGCCCTGATCATCAACGACCTCACCGCGTTGAGCGAGCGGATCAAGCTGCTGCAGGAAGAAATCGCCGCCAATCTCAACGAACAGACCAACCGTTCCCTGTTCACCCTGACGGTGGTCACGGTACTGGCCTTGCCCATCAACATCATCGCCGGTTTCTTTGGCATGAACGTCGGCGGCGTGCCCCTTGCAGACGATCCCGAAGGTTTCTGGGTCCTGGTAGTGCTGGTGGCGACCTTCACACTGATCGCCGGTCGATGGGCGTTCCGTAAGCGACGCGACTATTGAGCCAGGCCTTGCCAACGTCCTGAGGCGACGGTGCGCCGGAATCAGTCGTGGCGAGAGCGATCCCCCCCTCGCCACGACTGCGACAGCCTGCCCGGATAAAGCAGGTCAGGCACTCAACCGCGCCGTCACTTCGTTCAACTGCCCCGACAAGCCATGCAGGCCTCTACTGGCGGTTTCAGTGCGCTGTACGTTGTCCAGGTTGGTGCTGGCGATACAGGTGATTTCGGTCAGGTTGCGCGAAATATCCTCGGCCACCGACGTCTGTTCTTCCGCAGCCGTGGCGATCTGGCGGTTCATGTCGCGGATCGCCTCCACAGCCTGGGTGATACGTTCGAGCATGGCTCCAGCCTGGGTCACCTGTTGCACGCTTTCCTCGCTGCGGGTCTGGCCGCTTTCGATGGCCTGGGCCGCGTCCACCGCGCCGGTTTGCACGGTCTGGATGATCTGGTTGATCTCGATGATGGAAGAGGCCGTACGCTGCGCCAGGCTGCGCACTTCATCGGCCACTACCGCGAAGCCGCGCCCGGCCTCACCGGCACGGGCCGCTTCGATGGCCGCGTTGAGGGCCAGCAGATTGGTTTGTTCGGCGATGCCGCGAATCACTTCGAGCACTTTGCCGATGCGCCCGCTGTCGGTTTCCAGCTGGCGGATCACCGTGGCGGTATTGGCGATTTCGCCGCGCATGCGTGTGATGGTATGGATGGTTCCCTGCATGACCTTCTCGCCCTGCTGCGCCGAATGATCGGCATCGTCGGCCGCCCGCGCGGCGTCGGCGGCGTGGCGCGCCACCTCCTGGGCAGTGGCGGACATCTCGTTCATCGCCGTGGCGACCTGGTCGGTACGTTCGAATTGCTCGTTGGTGCCCTGGCTCATCAGGCCGGCGATGGCATTGAGTTCGCCGCTGGCGCTGTCCAGCTCCGAAGCACTGCGCTGCAAGCGCGAGAAAGTTTCGGCGAGAAAATCACGCAAGGTATTGGCCGCCAGGGCCAGGTCGCCCAGTTCATCCTGGCGGTGGCTGACCACTCGCTCGGCGAAACGGCCGCGGCTCAGTTGAGTCACGTATGCAATCAGGCTCCGGATGGGCTGTACCAGGTTGCGATTGACCAGCCACAGGCTGAACACACCGATCAGCAGGCCCGACACCAGCATGATTGCGGTGCCCGACAGGATCGTACGATCGGCACCGGCACTGATCAGCACCGACTGCTCCTTGCTCAGCTTGCGAAGCTCGATGACCAGTTCGCTCATCTGCTCGCTGGTTGCACGGTCGACACCCTTGACTGCGGCGTCGCCTGCCGCCGCATCGCCGCCCGCAGCGACGAAAGCATCACGGCCCTTCTGATAGGCCGCGCCCAACTGACGATGTTCGCTGCGCAATTGTTCAAGGCGGGTCTTGATGGTTGCCGGTACACCTTCGCGCCCGATCAATTCTCCCAGGATCCCCTGGACATCGCGCTGGCGATCCTCGAACTGCTTCCAGTACTTATCCAGGTCCGCCGGTTGCTTGCCACGCAACAGCACGTTTTTCCACTCCTGGACCTGCACCTTGAATTGCAGGTTGGCCTCATCGATCAACTGCGAGGCGCGCAGCGGCCCATCGATCAGGCTTCGATAGTTCTGGATGCCATCGGAAAGGAAATGAAAGGACGCCAGGGCGATCAGCAACATCGCCAGCAGGCTCCCGCTCAGCAGAGCAAGAATCTGGGCTCTCAGGGATTTTTGCAGAAACATGGAGGCAGCTCTCCAGGAAGTGATAAGGCCAGGCCCCGAACAGTGCGTCCGGACTTCCTTGTCTCGCGCAAGCCATGTCACGGCATGAATGCGGGGATATGTCTTGAACATCGACCTGTCATCCGCGTTCTTGAGCGCTTGCGATCACCGTTCATCCGATTGTTGGAGCCTGACGGCGGGCTTGCATAGGCCTGTCTGGACAAGCCCTTTTGTCGGCCGAACGGGATTTAAAAGTCTTTTTGTCATTTCTCCTGCTGTATCCTGCCCAAGCTTTGAAAAAGCGCGGATCTACCCGATCTGTCAACAGACTTTGCGAGGAGCGCGATATGCACGAGATTCCCAATCTCCCCTTCCCAAGCCTGCACGAAACTGAGCAGACGACCACGCGACAAGCTGGGGGGCAACCTGACGCCCGCCAACCCGAGCCCAAAGAAGCCGCCGAACGCCGCCAGGCCGACAGCGAAAACTGATTCACACTGATCCAGCCGCAACACCAGACCGTGTGGAAAACGCTAAGATGCGTTTTCCACACTGCCTGAACCCGAGTCCCGCCATGACCGACGACACATCTACCTTCAGCGAAGCCCAGGCCAGCGTACTGATCGGCACCGCCGAGAAAATGGTCGATGTCTGGACACGCCTTTCCCCCGAGAAACAGGCTGCGCTGCTGGCGCGTTTCGGTAGCGAGGAAAATGCCATCGCCGCCCTGGTGACCACGCAACTGGTAGCCGGGAAAGACGACGACGGATCGGCGAGGGGCAAATAGTTCTACTTTTTCACGCCTGGATACCACGTCCGCCGTTATCATAAGCAGCCTATCTATTTCGCTGTTCCGTGGACCCTTTCCCCATGTCAGATTCCCAGCGCCCCCTGGCGGTCACGCTGCAAGTCGTTTCCATCGTCCTGTTCACCTTCATTGGCTACCTGAACATCGGCATTCCCCTGGCCGTGCTGCCCGGTTTCGTCCACGGTGAGCTGGGGTTCGGCGCGGTCATCGCCGGGCTGGTGATCAGCGTCCAGTACCTGGCGACACTCCTCAGCCGTCCTTACGCCGGTCGAATCATCGACAACCTCGGCAGCAAGCGCGCCGTCATGTTCGGCCTTGCCGGGTGCGGGCTGAGCGGTGTATTCATGCTGGTATCCGCCTGGACCCATGAGTTGCCGACCCTGAGCCTGATCAGCCTGCTCATCGGGCGCCTGGTGCTGGGGAGCGCGGAAAGCCTGGTAGGTTCGGGCTCGATTGGCTGGGGCATCGGCCGGGTCGGCGCGGCGAATACCGCCAAGGTGATTTCCTGGAACGGCATCGCCAGCTACGGCGCGCTGGCGATTGGCGCCCCGCTGGGGGTGTGGTTGGTCAAGTCCCTGGGCCTCTGGAGCATGGGCGTCAGCATCATCCTGCTGGCGGTGCTGGGGGTGGCATTGGCCTGGCCGAAAACCGCCGCGCCCATCGTCGCTGGCGAACGGCTGCCCTTCATGCATGTGCTGGGACGCGTCCTGCCGCATGGTAGCGGCCTGGCCTTGGGCTCCATCGGCTTTGGCACCATCGCAACGTTCATCACGCTGTATTACGCGACGCAACATTGGGATAACGCAGTGTTGTGCCTGAGCCTGTTCGGCGCCTGCTTCATCGGGGCACGCTTGCTGTTCGGCAACCTGATCAACCGTCTGGGCGGTTTCCGCGTGGCGATTGCCTGCCTGTCGGTGGAGACCCTGGGCCTGCTGCTGTTGTGGCTGGCACCCGATGCCCATTGGGCATTGTCGGGCGCGGCGTTGAGCGGTTTCGGCTTTTCCCTGGTATTTCCGGCCCTGGGGGTGGAAGCGGTCAACCTGGTACCGGCTTCCAGCCGCGGCGCGGCGGTGGGTGCCTATTCGCTGTTCATCGATTTATCGCTGGGGATCACCGGACCGTTGGCTGGGGCCATTGCCGCGGGTTTTGGCTTTGCCTCGATCTTTCTGTTCGCTGCGTTGGCGGCCCTGGGCGGGCTGGCATTGAGCATCTATCTGTACCGGCAGGCGCCGAGGTATCGCGAGGAACGGGAGCGAATCTAGTGGGCTACCTCTAGTATCCCATTAGAAGTCCACCTTACCGCGCCCGGCCTTGATCGAGCCGCGACGGGTCTTGGATTCCAGGCGACGGGTCTTGGAGCCCAGGGTCGGTTTGGTCGGGCGACGCTTCTTCTCCACCTTGATGGCACCGAGAATCAGTTCGGTCAGGCGCGCCAGGGCGTCAGCCCGGTTCTGTTCCTGCGTGCGGTACTGCTGGGCCTTGATGACCAGCACACCGTCGCCGGTAATGCGGCTGTCGCGCAGGGCCAGCAACCGTTCCTTGTAGAACTCGGGCAAGGACGAGGCCGGAATGTCGAAGCGCAAGTGCACGGCGCTGGACACCTTGTTGACGTTCTGCCCGCCGGCGCCCTGGGCACGGATGGCCGTCAATTCGATCTCGGCGTCCGGAATGTGCACTGTGTTGGAAATCACCAGCATGGGAAAGGGTCCGGTATCAGGACGCTCAGGATACCCCGAATACCCCAGACAACGCCTAACCCTGTGGGAGCGAGCTTGCTGGCGATTGCAGTGTGTCAGTCACCCTTGATATTGCTGACCCACCATCGCGAGCGAGTTCGCTCCCACAGGGTTTCGTGCTTACTTGGCAGGCGCCACGACCAATTCCTGCCTGGCACTGCGCTTGTTCTTGACCAGGTAGCAGACCCACATGAACGCCACCCACACCGGAATCGCATAGACCGAGATCTGGATACCGGGGATCAGCAACATCACGCCCAGGATGAACACCACGAACGCCAGGCAGATGTAGTTGCCGTAGGGATACCACAGCGCCTTGAACAGCGGTGTCTGGCGGGCCTGGTTCATGTGCTGGCGGAACTTGAAATGCGAGTAGCTGATCATCGCCCAGTTGATCACCAGGGTCGCGACCACCAGGGACATCAGCAACTCCAGCGCGTGTTGCGGAATCAGGTAGTTGAGCAACACCGCCACCAGGGTCACCGCCGCCGAGGCAAGGATCGAGCGCACCGGCACGCCACGCTTGTCGATCTTGGCCAGCATGGCAGGCGCGTCTCCCTGCTCGGCCATGCCCAGCAGCATGCGGCTGTTGCAATAGGTGCCACTGTTGTACACCGACAACGCGGCGGTCAGCACCACGAAGTTGAGGATGTGCGCCGCGGTGTTGCTGCCCAGCATCGAGAACACCTGTACGAACGGACTGCCGCTGTAGGCATCGCCGGAGGCGTTGAGGGTGGTCAACAGGCTGTCCCAGGGGGTCAGGGACAACAGCACCACCAGGGCACCGATATAGAAAATCAGGATCCGGTAGATCACCTGGTTGATGGCCTTGGGAATCACGGTCTTCGGTTTGTCGGCTTCGGCGGCGGTAAAGCCGAGCATTTCCAGGCCACCGAAGGAGAACATGATGATCGCCATCGCCATCACCAGGCCGCTCACGCCGTTGGGGAAGAATCCGCCATGGCTCCACAGGTTGGTCAGCGAGGCTTGCGGCCCGCCATGACCGCTCACCAGCAGGTAGCTGCCCAGGGCAATCATGCCGACAATCGCCACGACCTTGATGATGGCGAACCAGAATTCGGCCTCGCCGAAGACTTTGACGTTAGCCAGGTTGATGGCGTTGATCAGGATGAAAAATGCTGCCGCCGAGGCCCAGGTCGGGATGTCCGGCGCCCAGTAGTGGATGTACTTGCCCACCGCTGTCAGCTCGGACATGCCCACCAGGATATACAGAATCCAGCAGTTCCAGCCCGACAGGAAGCCCGCGAAACCGCCCCAGTACTTATGGGCGAAGTGACTGAAGGAACCGGCTACCGGCTCCTCGACGATCATTTCGCCCAACTGGCGCATGATCATGAATGCGATGAAGCCGCAGATGGCATAGCCCAGGATCATCGACGGGCCGGCCGACTTCAGCACCCCCGCCGATCCGAGGAACAGGCCGGTGCCGATTGCGCCACCGAGGGCGATCAGTTGAATGTGTCGATTTTTCAGGCCGCGTTTCAGCTCGCCTGAATGCGAGTTTTGTCCACTCATGAAAAAGGTCTCACGCAAGGTTTGATGATGTTCGTCAGGACGTTGCCACTCGAATCGGATTTCAAGCGGCGCCGATCAAACCCCAGCGCAGGCACCAGGAATTCAGCGTTCTTACAACGGTCATGCGTCACCTGTTTGTTTTTATCTGTGACGAAATCGAACCCGACACGCTTGTGGCGTGGCGGAGTGAACAAGGCGGATAACCTTGAAGGTGCGTGGGTACGCGAAGGGTCACAGTAAAACGCGGCGCATTGTACACCGCCGACCCCCTGCTGCCAGACACCACCGGATCAGCGTGTCATTTGCCGGGATCGCATGAGGCCGCCTCGAAGATCCCGGGCGGCTGCGAATCAAGGTCCAGGCCCTTGCGAGCCCTCGAAGTGAGCGACGTGGAAACACCACGACGCAAGGGATGGAGTTGAGCTACGGCGTTCATTGCGCCTCCTTCTTGTTATGCACCTGCACGACAGGCATGGAGCGCATCTCACCTTTCCTGTCGTGAGGAAACAAGCACTGGAACCCCTTTTGATCGAGCGCCGTGCGGCTGCCCTGGAATCTTTTTCTTACATGCCTTGAAGGCCGTGTCAGGAGGCGGATGAACGGCGTCTTTTCGTCATTATTTCTTTACAGAGCGTAACGCAGAATTTCCACATGGGAATTTCTTGTAAGACGTCTGCAAATTGACGGTAGGAAGCTTCCTAATTAAAAAACATTTCCAGGTGACTGTTTTTTCAGGGTAAAAAAATCACTGAAAATGGAATAAAAAGTTTATTCACGAAAAATAGAAAAATTTTTTTTGCATTCCAAAAAACCCTCGACTAGGTTTTAGCGACTTGCCAAGGCATCTGCCGGCAAGCCTTTGCGAGGCCACTTCCAGTCAGTTCTCACTCACCGGAACGCTGCGCAAATTTCCGTAAAAGTCATCTAGGAGATTCACTATGCAAGCACTGGACAAGGACTTGGAAACCGAACTGCAACTGGACGAATGGTTTGAAGCGCCAACCCATGAAGCCGCCGTTGAAATGATGCAAGCCGATGCCGTCGTTCCGTTCGGCACGGCGATGTGGCCTCTGTAAGCACGACCCGGCGGAGGTGATCCGGCCGGTCGGCTCCGCCACTTTTTCGGGTTGTCAGGAAGTCAATCAATCTGTCAGGGAAGAATAAGCATGGACACGCAACGAGCCATCTCACATTTCCTTTACTACCTCGAACACCACCCCGCCCTGGCCGGCATCCAGCCCGCCAAGGTGCTACTCGGCCACACCGCTGACTATGAAGCACTGACCGGTGCCATCGCCGAACAGGCAGCAAGCAGCTCGCCTTTGCGGTTCAGCGCCATGCGCCTGGACCTCGAGACCACGGAGCGTGTGTCCAAGGCAATTGCCGAAAGCGACCTCTACATTTTCTTCTATGACTCCTCCACCCTGCCCAACCCGCGCCCCGACGGTCCGGACTTTGTCCGTGCGCTGCAAGGCGTGATGGCGGATAACTGGAGAAAATCGCTGCTGTTCAAGGACTATGGCGATTATTTCTATGACACCTTCAGCGTCATCCCACAACGCATCGCGGGACTCAACAGCCACCTGATCCGGCGCATGTCCCAAGCGACCACGCTGAGTTTCCAGGATGACCACGGCTCGTATTTCGACACTGCCCTGAGCAGCGTGAAAAAATGGACCGACATCAACGGCGTCGGCAACTTCGACCTGGCGCCGGGTGAAATCGCCACCCACAGCGACACCATCAATGGGCAGGTAAAATTTCTCGGCACCTTCCTCAGCACTATTCCGTTCGCGCGCAAGTATGGTGTGCTGCAATCACCGCTGGAGCTGTGGATCGAAGACTCCACCATCCGGAAGATCGCCACCGACGTACCGGGTCTGGAACACGATTTCAACCGGTACCTGGACGCCAATCCGTCCAACCGTCGCATCGAGGAACTGGGCATCGGCACCAACGAAGGGGTCAAGAGCCTCTACGCCCGCAACGCCGGTTTCGAGGAGCGTCATTGCGGCCTGCACCTGGGGCTCGGCGGCGGCGCCAAGGGCAGTCATCACCTGGATCTGATTTTCGAGAGCGGTGTGCTGGCGCTGGACAACGAACCCATGTTCGACGGGCGCTTCGTGTTTTAAGAGAAACGTTGCACGTGGGGCAAAAAAAAAACGCCAACCCAACGGTTGGCGTTTTTTCATGCCGCGTGTGGCTTGGAACGGCCTCACTCCGGTTTGCGACGTCCAAATCCAGGACGCTGGCCGCTGCCGGCCGGGGCGCCACGGCGCTTGCCAGACGGCGTATCGCGATCAACCAGGGTGATACCCGGGCGTTTCTTCGAGGTTGGCTTGGCCGGACGCTTGACGTCAGCCGGACGCTCAGCCACTGGCGTGCCCCGACCTTCGCCACGTTCGGTACGGCCAATGGCCGGACGTGGCGTACGCGGGCCGCGTTCGCCGTCCTGGCGAGGCCCAGGCTTGCGGGCCGGGCGTTCGCCTTCGAGCTGCGGCTCGCGGGGCGCGCGCGGAGCCGTTGCGCCATCGGCCGCAGGGCGCAGGGTGCGCACACGTTCGGTCTTGCCCATCGGACGCGAGGACTTGCGCTGCATCCGCTCCAGCTTGTCCTTGCTCTTGGCGGTCATCTGCGGCATGGCCACAGGCTTGAGGCCCACCTCGGCCGCCAGGATGTCGACTTCCTGCTGGCTCATTTCGCGCCAGCGGCCCATCGGCAGGTCGGAGTTGAGGAACACCGGACCGAAACGCACACGCTTCAGCCGGCTCACCACCAGCCCCTGGGACTCCCACAGACGCCGGACTTCACGGTTACGGCCTTCCATGACCACGCAGTGGTACCAGTGGTTGAAACCTTCACCGCCCGGTGCCTGCTTGATGTCGGTGAAACGCGCCGGGCCGTCTTCCAGCACCACGCCGGCCTTCAGGCGCTCGATCATCTCATCGTCGACTTCACCACGGACCCGCACGGCGTACTCGCGGTCCATCTCGTAGGACGGGTGCATCAGGCGGTTGGCCAGTTCACCGTCGGTGGTGAACATCAGCAAGCCTGTGGTGTTGATGTCCAGGCGACCGATGTTGATCCAGCGGCCTTCCTTTGGGCGCGGCATCTTGTCGAACACGGTCGGACGGCCTTCCGGGTCGTCACGGGTGCAGATCTCGCCGTCGGGCTTGTTGTACATGATCACGCGGCGCACCGTTTCGGCGGCCTCTTCGCGCTTGATCACCTTGCCATCGATGGTGATGGCGTCATGCAAGTCGACGCGCAGGCCCAGGGTGGCCTCCTTGCCGTTGACCTTGATCCGGCCCTGGGTGATCCAGGCTTCCACGTCGCGGCGCGAGCCGACGCCGATACGGGCGAGGACTTTTTGCAGTTTCTCGCCTGCGGGGCCGATTTCCTGGGTGTCGTTCTGGTCTTGGTCTTTCATGCTGGGCACCTCCCGGTGTGTTCCGGTCAGGTCAGGCCTGACGCTTTGAAAACGGGTCGTTCGGCGAAGGGTTCGCCAAAGGGTCGCGAATCATACGCCCGTTCAGGCGTTTGCGCATCACAGACTAGCTGATCGATACACCGTCAACGCTTTTTCCGCCGACCGGTGCTGCCCAACCTGATCAGCCGCAACGCCGCCTCGGCGAGCACGGTGCGCTTGTCGTCCTTGTCGAGTTTCTTCCAGGCCTTGATCTCGCGCTTGCTGCGGCCACAGCCGATGCAGATGTCATCGTCGAACTTGCAGAGGCTGATGCAGGGGTCTTTAGTGGAACTCATGGTCATTTCCTGCTGGCACTGCCGCTCCGACGGGATGCAGCCTGATCAGTCGTCGAGCTGGCGCCGCTCGTTTTCGATCGCTTCGGCCAGCGCGCGGGCTTCGGCCTCTTCTTCACTCAGCTCGGGTTCGGGCTCGCGCGGTTCAAGGGCGGCCACGGCAGCCAGCAGCTTCTCCCGGGCTTCGGCCACGCCAAGGATATCCTGCTCGGGTTCGGCCTGGGGTTCGCTTTCAATGCCAGGCGCCTCCTCTTCCGTTACCGGTGGACCGTCACGCAGCAGGTCATCGAAATCGGTCTTGAGGCCTTCTTCCATTGTGTCCAGTTCCAGCAACAGCGAATGGAAACTGGTTTCTTCCCTGGGCTCCTCCGGTTCGGCGCTGACATCGGCCAGTTCCTGCAGACCTGGAGGCACGGGGGCGTCGTCGAACTCCAGCACTGGTTCGGGCTCCAGCTCACGCAGTTCGGCCAACGGTGGCAGCTCGTCCAGGTTCTTCAGGTTGAAGTGGTCGAGGAATGCCTTGGTAGTGGCGAACATCGCCGGCTTGCCGGGTACATCGCGATAACCCACCACGCGGATCCACTCACGCTCCAGCAACGTCTTGACGATATGGCTGTTCACCGCCACGCCGCGGACATCCTCGATTTCGCCCCGAGTGATCGGCTGGCGATAGGCAATCAACGCCATGGTTTCGAGCATGGCCCGGGAGTAGCGCTGCGGTCGCTCTTCCCACAGGCGTCCGACCCAGGGCGCGAATTTCTCGCGGATCTGCAGGCGGTAGCCGGAAGCCACTTCCTTGAGTTCGAAGGCCCGTCCCTCGCAGGACTTGCCCAACAGCGCCAAGGCTTTCTTGAACACGGCCGGCTCCGGCCGCTCGCCTTCCTCGAAGAGTTCGAACAGGCGCTCCATCGATTGCGGCTTTCCCGAAGCCAACAGGAAAGCTTCAAGCAAGGGCGCCAGTTCACGGGGTTCAGTCAGATTCATCGATTCGCTCGTTATTCGGCTCGTGCCCGCACATGGATCGCGGCGAACGGCTCATTCTGCACCAGCTCGACCAAGGATTCCTTGACCAGTTCCAGGATCGCCATGAAGGTCACCACGACTCCCAAGCGCCCTTCCTCGACGGTGAACAGCTCCACGAACGGCACGAAGCCGCCGCCCTTGAGCCGCTCCAGCACATCGCTCATGCGCTCGCGGGTGGACAACGCTTCGCGGCTGACCTGGTGGCTTTCAAACATATCGCCGCGGCGCAGGACTTCAGCCATGGACATCAGCAGTTCTTCCAGACTCACGTCCGGCAACAATTTGCGCGCCCGCGCTTCTGGCGCATCGAGCTTGGGTACCACCACATCCCGGCCGACCCGGTTCAAGCCATCGAGACCTTCGGCCGCGACCTTGAAACGTTCGTACTCCTGCAAGCGGCGGATCAACTCGGCGCGGGGATCGTCCTCTTCTTCCTCGACCTCGGCCGAGCGTGGCAGCAGCATGCGCGACTTGATCTCCGCGAGCATGGCCGCCATGACCAGGTATTCGGCCGCCAGTTCCAGGCGTACCGACTGCATCAGCTCGACGTAGCCCATGTACTGGCGCGTGATCTCCGCCACCGGAATGTCGAGGATATTGATGTTCTGTTTGCGGATCAGGTAGAGCAGCAGGTCGAGGGGCCCCTCGAAAGCTTCGAGGAATACTTCCAGCGCATCCGGCGGAATGTACAAGTCCAGGGGCATTTCCATGACCGCCTGGCCATAGACCATGGCGAACGGCAGCTCCTGCTGGGCGCCTGCCTGGCTGTCGGTCGTGTCCACCACGGTCTCCACAGCCGACATTCAGGCCTCGACCATGAACGGCGTCGGGTCGCCGCAGCCCACGCGCACCACTTGCGGCTCACCGTCGGCCAGGTTGATCACGGTGGAGGCCTTCATGCCGCCGAAACCGCCGTCGATGATCAGGTCCACCTGATGTTCGAGCACCTGGCGAATTTCATAGGGATCGGTCATCGGCTCGGTCTCGCCGGGCATGATCAGCGTCACGCTCATCAGCGGCTCGCCCAGTTCCGCCAGCAAGGCCAGGGCAATGGGATGGCTCGGCACGCGCAGGCCGATGGTGCGTTTCTTCGGGTGCAACAACAGCCGCGGTACTTCACGGGTGGCGTTGAGGATAAAGGTGTAAGGCCCCGGCAAATGGGCCTTGAGCAGGCGGAAGGTGCCGGTATCGATCTTGGCGAACAGGCCCAGCTGCGACAGATCGCTGCAGATCAACGCGAAATTGTGCTTGTCGTCCAATTGGCGCAGGCGTCTGACCCGCTCCACGGCGTTCTTGTCGCCAATCTGGCAGCCGATGGCGTAGGAAGAGTCGGTGGGATAGACCACCACGCCACCGCTACGAATGATTTCCACCGCCTGCTTGATCAGGCGCGCTTGCGGGTTTTCCGGATGAATCTGGAAAAATTGACTCACGTGTTCTACCTGTTCAGACGGCGACGGGATCATGTTTGAATCTACACCAAAGCGGTGGCAGATCTTCGGGTAGCGGGCGGTACTCGCCTATCTCGGACCAGCCCCCCGGGCCATGGAAATCACTGCCGGCGGTCACCAACAGCCCGAACTCCCGGGCCAGGATCGCCAGGCTGCCGACCTGTTCGGCCGGCTGGTGGCCATTGACCACCTCGATGGCATGGCCCCCTGCTTGAATATAGTCGGCTATCAGGCGGCGGCGTTTGCTACGGGTGAAATCATAATGCCAGGGATGCGCCAGGCTGACCCAGGCACCGGCGGCCCGCAGGGTTTCGACGGTTTCCTCCAGCGTCGGCCAATGTTGCTTGACGTCCCCCAGCTTGCCGGCCCCCAGCCATTTGCGGAAGGCGTCGGCGCGGTCCTTGACGAACCCCTCGCGCACCATCCAGTCGGCGAAGTGCGGCCGGGCCGGTGCGTTGCCGCTGTCCCCCAGCTCCTGCTGGATCTGCCGCGCGCCCTCCAGGGCGCCAGGCATGCCCTTGAGGGCCAGCTTGCGGCCGATCTCTTCGGCACGCAGCCAGCGGCCGTCGCGCAATTGCGCGATGGCACGGACCAGCGACGGTGCGTCGACATCGAAACCATAGCCCAGCACGTGAATGGTCGCCCCACCCCATGTGCAGGACAATTCGACGCCGTTGATCAGTTGCATGCCCAGGGCCGTCGCCGCGCCACGGGCCTCTTCGAGGCCCTCGAGGGTGTCGTGATCGGTCAGGGCCAGGACTCGCACGCCGTGCTCGAACGCCCGCGCCACCAGAACCGCAGGCGCCAGGGCGCCATCGGAGGCCGTGCTATGGCAGTGCAAATCAACATTCACGGGGGTGTGTTACCTCGAATCAGCTGGCCCTATCGCGGCCAAGGATGTTTGTTATTATGCCGCCACATCCTGCTTCTGGCTGCCATTGTGAAACAATTCATCGACTTCATCCCGCTCCTGCTGTTCTTCATCGTCTACAAACTTGATCCCCGGGCCATCGACATTGCCGGTCAGTCATTGACCGTAGGCGGCATCTACAGCGCCACCGCGGTACTGATCATCAGCTCCGTGGTGGTCTATGGAGCGCTGTTCGTGTCCCAGCGCAAACTGGAAAAAAGCCAGTGGCTGACCCTGATCGCCTGCCTGGTTTTCGGCAGCCTGACCCTGGCCTTCCACAGCGAAACCTTCCTCAAGTGGAAAGCACCGGTGGTCAACTGGCTGTTCGCCCTGGCCTTCATCGGCAGCCACTTCATCGGTGATCGCCTGCTGGTCAAGCGCATCATGGGCCACGCCGTGAACCTGCCGGACCTGATCTGGACCCGGCTCAACATCGCCTGGATCGCCTTTTTCCTGTTCTGCGGCGCGGCCAACCTGTTCGTTGCGTTCACGTTCCAGCAATACTGGGTCGACTTCAAGGTATTCGGCAGCCTGGGCATGACGCTGTTGTTCCTGGTCGGCCAAGGTATCTACCTGTCCCGCCATCTGCACGATGCCGACCCCACCACGCCAAAAACTGAGGACTGACATGCTCTACGCAATCATTGCCACCGACGTCGCCAATTCCCTGGAAAAACGCCTGGCCGCCCGCCCTGAGCACCTGGAACGCCTGCAACAGCTCAAGGCCGAAGGTCGTGTCGTGCTGGCCGGCCCGCACCCGGCGGTGGACAGCAACGACCCGGGCGCCGCCGGCTTCACCGGTAGCCTGATCGTGGCCGAGTTCCCTTCCCTGGCCGATGCCCAGGCCTGGGCCGAAGCCGATCCGTTCGTGACCGCCGGCGTCTACGCCAATGTCGTGGTCAAGCCGTTCAAGCAAGTCATGCCGTGACCCTTCGCGCAGTGAGCCTGGTGGCTCATTGCGCTCAATTGCTCATTATTCTCGTTTGCCTGCCGACAACCTGCCCAGGCTTGGGCTTTGTACAAAAAGTGCCTTCGCGACGATCTGGCTGCGTTGATAACGGGCTTGCCTGATCACGCGCTCGGCGACTTTTCGTACAAAGCCTATTCTGTCTAATCTCGACTGGAATTCAGGAGTGGCAATGCGCAAAGGTCCGTTGTGCCTGTTATGGATCACGTTGGCGATCGGGACACCCGCCCACGGGGAAGACCACACCGAGGGCAGTCACTCGACGCCCCTGTCCCTGAGCGCAGGCGGCCAGCTCACCGAACTGCAGCAACGCTTGAAGGACAGCGAGCGAGTACGCGAAGAGCTTACCCAACAATTGCAGAACGCCAACAACGAACGTGAAAGCGCCCTGGTGAGCCGCTTGCGCCAGGAGAACCAGCGCCTGAAGCTGCAACTCAAGGAAGCCCAGGCCAGCCCGCTGCCACGCCTGCTGACCGACCAGCAGCAGTGGTTCGTCATCGGCGCCGGGGTAGCGCTATTGGCCGTACTCTGCGGTATCTTTGCCAGCGGTGGACGTAGACAACGTCGGCAATGGCTAAATTGAGTGATTCATGAGCGAGCTGTTACTGATTGATGATGACCAGGAGCTGTGCGAGCTTCTGGGCAGTTGGCTGGGCCAGGAGGGTTTCCTGGTACGGGCCTGCCATGACGGTCAGAGTGCCCGCAAGGCCCTGGCCGAAACCGCACCGGCGGCGGTGGTACTGGATGTGATGCTGCCCGACGGCAGCGGACTGGAACTGCTCAAGCAATTGCGCAGTGATCATCCCGAGCTGCCGGTGCTGATGCTTTCGGCCCGTGGCGAACCCCTGGACCGTATCCTCGGCCTGGAGCTGGGCGCTGACGATTACCTGGCCAAACCCTGCGATCCGCGGGAACTGACCGCCCGCCTGCGCGCAGTGCTGCGCCGCAGCCACCCCACCGCCGTATCCAGCCAGATCGAACTGGGTGACCTGACGTTCAGTCCGGTACGGGGCGTGGTCAGCATCGATGAACAGGAACAGACGCTTACCGTATCCGAAAGCCGCCTGCTCGAAGCGCTGCTCAAGCAGCCGGGCGAGCCGCTGGACAAACAGGAACTGGCGCAGATTGCCCTGGGCCGCAAGCTGACCCTGTACGACCGCAGCCTCGACATGCACGTGAGCAACCTGCGCAAGAAGATCGGTCCCCACCCTGACGGCCGGCCGCGCATCGTTGCCCTGCGCAGTCGGGGCTATTACTACAGCCTCTGAACACTGCACCGATTCCTTGCCTGGACCGAGGCCATGATGCCTTTGTGGGGAGGGCGTTTTATCCCTGGTGGGGGGCGAAGCGCTCCCAAGGCGTGCCTGCCTTGCGATGTATCGGATAAACACAGGGGGGCCGCTACGCGGCCCGACGGGGATAAATCCCCTCGCCGCAATCATCTGCTTGTCACAGCTTGCGCTTCGACCGTTTTGTAAGCCCGTCACCAGGACCTCTTTACCCAAGCTTTACCCTGCGCTGACCGCCGCTGACCTTGATCTGCGTAATCTGCACTCATCCGGAACTGACCGGGAACGAGACAAGGAGATACACCATGCGCAAGACTCTCATCGCTCTGATGTTCGCAACCGCCCTGCCTACCGTCGCCATGGCCATGCCGGAAGGCGCCGGTCCGATGGGGCCGATGGACGGCCCGCGTCACGGCCAGATGCACGACAAAGGTCCGTACAGCCAACTGGACCTGACCCCCGAACAGCGCCAGCAGATCCGTCGGATCATGGGCGAACAGCGCCACGAACGCCGGGAGCTGGTCGAGAAGTACCTGGCGAAGCTATCGCCGGCCGACCAGAAGGCCATGCAGGATGAAGTGAAGGCTCGCCACGAGAAAGTCGATGCCCAGATCCGCGGCCTGCTCAAACCTGAACAGCAGAAAGAGTTCGACGCGATCCAGAAGAAACAGGCCGAGCGTCGCGCCGAATGGGCTGAGTTCAAGGCCTGGAAAGCGCAACAGCCACAAAAAGCGCAATAATGCGCTGATGCATCCCGGCCCAACGGTTGATGACCGTTGGGCTTTCTTTGTTTTCGAGGATTTACCGTGCGTTCATTGTTCTGGCGCATCCTGGCCAGTTTCTGGCTGGCGATTACCCTGGTGGCAGGGCTTTCGATTCTCATGGGCCACATGCTGAACCAGGACGCCTGGATACTGAGCCGTCATCCGGGCCTCAACACCCTGGCCGAAGAATGGACGCAAACCTACGAAAGCCAGGGCGAAGACGCCGCCCAAGGCATCCTGCAACAACGCAAGCGTCAGTACCATATCGACGTTCAGGTACTCAACGAAAGCGGCGACCCCGTGGTGCGGGGCACCTTTCCACATCGCGCCGCGGCCTTCGAGGCACGTCAGAACAACGATGACCGCCGCCTGCCCTGGCGGCGACTGACCGATGAGTTCACCAGCAGCAAGACCGGCGACACGTACCTGTTCATCTATCGCATCCCCCACCCCGAGCTGGATGCCTGGCATCGCGGCAGCCTGCTGTGGCCGCTGAGCGCCCTGGGAATCGCGCTGGTGGTGCTGACCTTGTTCAGCCTGCTGGTGACCCTTTCCATCACTCGCCCGTTGAGTCGCCTGCGCGGTGCCGTGCATGACCTGGGGCAGACGACCTATCAGCAGAACAGTCTCGCCAAACTGGCCAATCGCCGGGACGAATTCGGGGTACTGGCGACAGACTTCAACCGCATGGGCGCACGCTTGCAAAGCCTGATCGGCAGTCAGCGCCAATTGCTGCGGGATGTCTCTCACGAGCTGCGCTCGCCCCTGGCCCGGCTGCGCATTGCGCTGGCTCTGGCCGAGCGGGCGGCTCCCCAGGAGCGGGAAAACCTGTGGCCGCGCCTGACACGCGAATGCGACCGCCTGGAAGCGCTGATCAGCGAAATCCTGGTATTGGCCCGGGTCGATGCCGATAACGCCAGCGCCGAAGAGGTAGACCTTGACGGCCTGCTGGTTGCCCTGCAAAAGGACGCGCAACTGGCCTCACCGGAACAAACGGTCCAACTGGACATTGAGCCGAACCTGACCCTCAAGGGCTGGCCGACCATGATCGAACGGGCCGTGGACAACCTGCTGCGCAACGCCCAGCGCTTCAACCCGCCCGGGCAACCGATCGAGATGCGCGCGGTGCGCCAAGGGGAGCGGATCCTGATCAGCGTGCGTGACCATGGCCCTGGGGTGGAAGCCGAACACCTGGGGCAATTGGGCGAGCCGTTCTACCGCGCGCCGGGCCAGACCGCCGCCGGCCATGGCCTGGGCCTTGCCATCGCCCGCCGCGCCGCCGAACGCCATGGTGGTGCGCTGGTGCTGGCCAATCACCCCGAGGGCGGGTTCATCGCCAGCCTTGAATTGCCGTTGGTGCCGGGCGCGGTTGTCCAACCGTGACCTGGCAAGGATTCCAGCGAATCCGTGGCCGCGCAGTGTGCTCTCGTCGGGCGAGGCTGTTCGCCATCAGAGCAAACGATAATTCCTCTTATTCAAACCGCCCCGCCCTGTTAGACTTTGCGCCCTCTTTTCACCTATCTCCCAGGTCGCCCGATGCTGTCGTTGCCTCTTCGTCTATGTGCACTGTTCATGGCCTTGGGCCTGAGTGCCTGCGACGACGCCCCGCGCTTTACCCAGGCCGAACCGGGTGAAGCCCGATCCGGTGGCGCGGCGACGGTACGCAAGGCCGATCAGAATGCCTTCTCGCTGCCTTCGGCCAACCTGCCACCCTCGCGGCGCGTGGATTTCAGTGTCGGCAACAGTTTCTTCCGCAGCCCCTGGGTGATCGCGCCGTCCACCACCACTGCCCGGGATGGTCTTGGGCCATTGTTCAACACCAACGCCTGCCAGAACTGCCACATCAAGGATGGTCGCGGCCATCCGCCGGAACCCGGCGCGACCAGTGCGGTATCGATGCTGGTGCGCCTGTCGATACCCGACGCACCGCCGTACGCCAAGGTCATCGAACAACTGGGTGTGGTGCCCGAGCCCGTCTACGGCGGGCAACTGCAGGACATGTCCGTGCCAGGTGTCGTCCCGGAAGGCAAGGTACGGGTCGATTACTCCGCCGTTCCTGTGCGCTTCGAAGATGGCACCGTCGTGGAGTTGCGCAAGCCTGAGTTGCGGATCACCCAGCTCGGTTATGGACCGATGCATCCCGACACGCGCTTTTCCGCCCGCGTCGCTCCACCGATGATCGGCCTGGGGCTGCTGGAGGCCATTCCCGACGCTGCGATCCTGGCGAATGCCGAGGCCCAGGCGCGGGAAAGCAACGGCATCGCCGGGCGACCGAACCAGGTCTGGGACGATGCCCAGCACAAAACCGTCATGGGGCGCTTCGGCTGGAAGGCCGGCCAGCCCAACCTGAACCAACAGAACGTTCATGCCTTTTCCGGCGATATGGGCCTGACGACAAGCCTGCGCCCGTTCGACGATTGCACCCAGGCCCAGGTCGATTGCAAACGCGCTCCCAGTGGCAATGGCCCGGACGGCGAGCCGGAAGTCAGCGACAACATCCTGCGGCTGGTGCTGTTCTATAGCCGCAACCTCGCCGTGCCAGCCCGTCGCGATGTCGACTCGCCCCAGGTGCTGGCCGGCAAGAACCTGTTTTTCCAGGCCGGCTGCCAATCGTGTCACACACCGCAGTACACCACCTCCGCCAGCGCGGCCGAACCGGAGCTGGCAAACCAGGTCATCCGGCCCTACACCGACCTGCTGCTGCACGACATGGGCGAAGGGCTGGCCGACAACCGCAGCGAATTCAAGGCCAGTGGCCGTGACTGGCGCACTGCGCCGCTGTGGGGCATCGGCCTGACCGAAACTGTCAACGGCCACACCCAGTTCTTGCACGACGGTCGCGCCCGCAACCTGCTCGAAGCCGTGCTTTGGCATGGCGGCGAAGCACAAGCGGCGCAGCGCCAGGTCCTGGCGTTCAATGCCGAGCAGCGCGCCGCGTTGCTGGCGTTCCTGAATTCTCTTTAAACGCATTTTCCGAAAAACGGGAGCCCGACAATGTTCCGTCCCAAGCTGTTGTTCACCAGCCTCGCCGCCCTCGCCCTCGGTGCCTGCTCGCCACAGGATCCACAGGCGCTCACCTCGGCGGCTATCGCCAAGCAAGTGATCCTGCCGACCTACAGCCGCTGGGTCGATGCCGACCGACAACTGGCAGCCAGCGCCCTGGCGTTCTGCCAGGGCAAGGAAAACCTGGAGACCGCTCGCGCCGATTTCCTCAAGGCACAAAAGGCCTGGGCCGAACTCCAGCCGCTGCTGATCGGCCCGTTGGCCGAGGGCAACCGCGCCTGGCAGGTGCAGTTCTGGCCGGACAAGAAGAACCTGGTAGGCCGTCAGGTCGAGCAACTGGTCAACAGCCAGCCGCAGATCGACGCTGCCGGCCTGGCCAAGTCCAGCGTCGTGGTCCAGGGCCTGTCGGCCTACGAATACCTGCTGTTCGACGCCCGGATCGACATGGCCGACAGCGCGCAGAAAGCCAAGTATTGCCCGCTGCTGATGGCCATTGGCGAACGCCAGAAACAACTCGCCGAAGAGATCCTGTCGCGCTGGAACACCAACGACGGCATGCTCGCCCAGATGAGCAAGTTCCCCAACCAGCGCTACGCCGACTCCCATGAGGCCATTGCCGACCTGCTACGTGTCCAGGTCACCGCCCTGGACACCCTGAAGAAAAAACTCGGCACCCCGATGGGCCGTCAGAGCAAGGGCGTCCCACAACCTTTCCAGGCCGATGCCTGGCGCAGCCAATCCTCGTTGCAAGGCCTGGAGGCCAGCCTGAGTGCTGCCCGGACCGTCTGGGAAGGCGTGGATAACAAAGGCCTGCGCGGCTTGCTGCCAAGCGACCAGAAACCGCTGGCCGACAAGATCGACGCCGCCTATGACGCTTCGCTGAAACTGTTCGCCAGCAGCCAGCGTTCGCTGACCGAAATGCTCGGCGACGACGCCGGTCGCCAGCAACTCAACGATCTGTACGACAGCCTCAATGTCGTCCATCGCCTGCACGAAGGTGAACTGGCCAAGGCGCTGGGCATCCAACTGGGCTTCAACGCCAACGACGGTGACTGATCATGTTTCGACGTCAGGCTCTGGCGCTGGGCAGCTTGCTGCTCGGTGCCGTTACCCTGGGCGGCTGGACGCTGTTCAAGCAAAAGGACAAGAGTCCGCTACTGCTGTCGGCACGAGACGATGGTGACGGCAAGCACTATGCCGTCGGCTACCGACTGGATGGCACGCAAGTATTCGCCACCCGGGTCGGGCAACGCTGCCATGACATCGTCAACCATCCGACACGGCCCATCGCCCTGTTCGTCGCCCGGCGTCCGGGCACCGAAAGCTATCTGATCGACCTGCGCGACGGAGCCTTGCTGCAGACGATCGCTTCGTTGCCGAACCGACATTTCTATGGTCACGCGGTGATCCATGGCAGCGGCGAATGGCTGTACGCCACCGAGAACGACACCAGCGATCCGGGACGCGGCCTGCTGGGCATGTACCGTTTCGACGGCGAGCGCCTGGTGCACAGCGGCGAGATTTCCACCCATGGCATCGGCCCGCACCAGGTGTCGTGGCTGCCCGACGGCGAGACCCTGGTGGTGGCCAATGGCGGCATCCGCACCGAGGCCGAGAGCCGGGTAGAGATGAACCTCGACGCCATGGAGCCGAGCCTGGTCCTGATGCGGCGCGATGGCACGCTGCTGAGCAAGGAAACCCTCGCCCAACCGATGAACAGCGTGCGCCACCTGGGCATAGCCAGCGATGGCACCATCGTGTCCGGCCAGCAGTTCATGGGCGATCCTCACGAATCCTCAGAGCTGCTGGCAATCAAGCGCCCGGGCCAGCCATTCAAGGCGTTCCCGGTGGCCGACCACCAGTTGCAGGCGATGGGGCACTACACCGCCAGTGTCGCCGTGCACAGCGAGCTGCGCCTGGTGGCCCTGACGGCGCCGCGGGGCAATCGCTTTTTCATCTGGGACCTGGACAGCGGCGAAGTGCGCCTGGACGCGCCTCTTCCAGACTGCGCCGGCGTGGGTGCGGTGGCCGACGGTTTCGTCGTGACCTCGGGTCAAGGCCGATGCCGCTATTACGATTGCCGCCAGCCACAACTGGTTGCAAAACCGCTGGACCTGCCAGCGGGGCTCTGGGACAACCATTTGCACCTGGTGTGATCGAAGGGGCGAAGCCGCCTGGGCCGAGCCCCTTGAAATTTCAGGAATAATCCTACGCGACAGCCCCCCGACAACATCTGGAATCCCCCGCACACTCGGAGTAAGGTGCCCGCCTGACTGTATTTCTTTTAGGCTTTTCCAAGGAAGTGGAACATGCTGCGACGCCGCATGCTGATCATGTTGGGTGTTGTCCTGCTGGTGGTGCTGTTGCTGGCTGGCTACAAGGCCTTCTCCGTTTACCAGCAGATCCAGATGTTTTCTGCACCGAAACCGCCCATCAGCGTGGCAGTGGCCACCGCCGCCGAACAACCCTGGCAGGCGCGACTGCCCACCGTTGGCAGCCTCAAGGCACTGCAAGGCGTGGACCTGAGCCTGGAGATCGCCGGGACCGTGCAGAAGGTGCTCTTCCAGTCGGGACAAAAGGTCAAGGCCGGCCAGCCCCTGCTGCAACTGGACAGTGATGTCGAAACCGCCCTGCTGGAAACCGCCCAGGCGGACCTTGGCCTGTCGCAACTGGACTTCGGCCGCGGCCGGCAGCTGGTAGGCAGCCAGGCGATCTCCAAGGGCGAATTCGACCGGCTCGGGGCGCAACTCAAGAAGAACCAGGCCACGGTCAACCAACTGAAGGCTTCGCTGGCCAAGAAACAGATCGTCGCGCCGTTCAGCGGCACCATCGGCATTCGCCAGGTGGATGTCGGCGACTACCTGGCCAGCGGTACGGTAATCGCCACCCTGCAAGACCTCAGCAGCCTCTACGTGGATTTCTATGTGCCCGAACAGACGGTGCCCAGGCTTGCCATTGCCCAACCGGTCAACGTGAACGTATCGGCCTATCCGGGCCAGACCTTCGTCGGCACCATCAGCGCCATCAACCCCAAGGTCGAGGACAGCACTCGCAACGTACTGGTGCGCGCCACCCTGGCCAACCCCGACGGCAAGCTGCTACCCGGCATGTTCGCCAGCCTCCAGGTGATCCTGCCGGAGATGGCTGCCGGCATCGTCGTACCGGAAAGTGCCGTGACCTACACCCTCTATGGCAACTCCATGTACGTGGTGACGCAGAAGAAAGCCGCCGACGGCAGCACTGAAAAGGATGACAAGGGCCAGCCAGTGCTGATCGCCGAACGGCGTTTCGTCGAGACCGGTGAGCGCCGTGACGGTCAGGTGCTGGTCTCCAAGGGCGTGCAAAGCGGTGAACAGGTCGTGATCGCCGGCCAGATCAAGCTCGATAACGGCACCCCCGTCGCCATCAGCGATGACAAGACCCTGACCGAACAGAACAGCCCGCCACGCGCGGACTGATCAAGGAATCCCCATGGCTTTTACCGATCCGTTCATCCGCCGCCCGGTGCTCGCCACCGTGGTCAGCCTGTTGATCGTTCTGCTGGGCTTCCAGGCCTGGAGCAAGTTGCCCCTGCGGCAATACCCGCAAATGGAAAACGCCCTGATCACGGTGACCACCGCCTATCCGGGGGCAAACGCCGAGACCATCCAGGGCTATATCACCCAGCCGATGCAACAGAGCCTGGCCAGCGCCGAGGGCATCGACTACATGACCTCGGTCAGCCGCCAGAACTTCTCGGTGATCTCGGTCTATGCCCGCATCGGCACCAACAACGACCGGCTGTTCACCGAGCTGCTGGCCAAGGCCAACGAAGTCAAGAACGAGCTGCCCCAGGACGCGGAAGACCCGGTGCTCAGCCGTGAGGCGGCCGATGCCTCGGCGCTGATGTACATCAGTTTCTACAGCCAGGAACTGAGCAACCCGCAGATCACCGACTACCTGTCGCGGGTGGTCCAGCCCAAGCTGGCCACCCTCCCTGGCATGGCTGAAGCGGAAATCCTCGGCAACCAGGTCTTCGCCATGCGCCTGTGGCTGGACCCGGTCAAGCTCGCCGGCTTCGGCCTGACCGCCGCCGACGTGACAGCTGCCGTGCGCCAGTACAACTTCCTCTCGGCCGCCGGCGAAGTGAAAGGCGAATACGTCGTCACCAGCATCAACGCCAATACCGAGCTCAAGACCGCGGAAGCCTTCGCCGCGATTCCGCTCAAGACCGAGGGTGACAGCCGCGTGCTGCTACGGGACGTGGCGCGGGTGGAGATGGGCGCGGAAAACTACGACACCATCAGCTCCTTCGGGGGCACCCCCTCCGTTTACATCGGCATCAAGGCCACCCCCGGCGCCAACCCGCTGGACGTGATCAAGGAAGTACGCCGGGTCATGCCGGAACTGGAAGCCCAGCTGCCGTCGAACCTGAAGGCCGAGATCGCCTATGACGCGACGCTGTTCATCCAGGCTTCCATCGATGAAGTGGTGAAGACCCTCTTCGAAGCCGTGCTGATCGTCATCGTCGTGGTCTTTCTCTTCCTCGGTGCGCTGCGTTCGGTCGTCATCCCGGTGGTGACCATCCCGCTGTCGATGATCGGCGTGATGTTCTTCATGCAGTTGATGGGCTACTCGATGAACCTGCTGACGCTGCTCGCCATGGTGCTGGCCATCGGCCTGGTGGTGGACGATGCCATCGTCGTGGTGGAGAACATCCACCGGCATATCGAGGAAGGCAAGAGCCCGTTCGACGCTGCGCTGGAAGGCGCCCGGGAAATTGCCATGCCGGTGGTCTCGATGACCATCACCCTGGCAGCGGTGTATGCGCCGATCGGCCTGCTGGAAGGCCTGACAGGCGCCTTGTTCAAGGAGTTCGCCCTGACCCTGGCCGGTGCCGTGGTGATATCCGGCATCGTTGCCCTGACCTTGTCGCCGATGATGTGCGCCATGCTGCTGCGGCGCGACGAAAACCCTTCGGGCCTGGCTCATCGCCTGGATGGCATGTTCGAACGCCTGAAAAGCCGCTACCAGCGCATGCTCCACGGCACCCTCAATACCCGGCCGGCGGTGCTGGTATTCGCGGTGATCGTATTGCTGCTGATTCCGGTGCTGGTCATGTTCACCAAATCCGAGCTGGCCCCCGATGAAGACCAGGGCATCATCTTCATGATGGCCAGCGCGCCACAGCACACCAACCTCGATTACCTGAACGCCTACACCGACCACTTCCTCACGATCTTCAAGGAATTCCCGGAGTACTACTCCTCGTTCCAGATCAATGGCTACAACGGCGTCCAGTCCGGTATCGGTGGTTTCCTCCTCAAGCCCTGGAACGAACGCGACCGCACCCAGATGGAAATCCTGCCTGAAGTCCAGGAACGACTGGAGACGATACCGGGCCTGCAGATCTTCGGCTTCAACCTGCCTTCCCTGCCGGGCACTGGCGAGGGGCTGCCCTTTGCATTCGTCATCAACGCGCCGAAAGACTACGCGACGCTGCTGGAGATTGCCGAGCGGGTCAAGAAACGCGCGCTGGAGTCCGGCAAGTTCGCCTTCATGGACATCGACCTGGCCTTCGACAAACCCGAGGTCGTCGTGGACATCGATCGCGCCAAGGCCGCCCAGATGGGCGTATCGATGCAGGACCTTGGCGGCACCCTCGCCACGCTGCTGGGGGAATCGGAAATCAACCGCTTTACCATCGAAGGGCGCAGCTACAAGGTCATCGCCCAGGTAGAACGCCCCTACCGGGACAACCCGGACTGGCTGAACAACTATTACGTCAAGAATGCCCAGGGCGAATCGCTCCCCCTGTCCACGCTGATCAAGGTCAGTGATCGGGCTCGACCGCGGCAGTTGAACCAGTTCCAGCAGCTCAACGCAGTCACGATTTCAGGTTTTCCCATCGTCAGCATGGGCGAGGCGATCGAGACGGTTCGCCAGATCGCCCAGGAAGAAGCGCCAACGGGGTTCGCCTTCGACTATGCAGGCGCATCGCGTCAGTTCGTCCAGGAAGGCAGCGCACTGTGGGTCACCTTTGCCCTGGCCCTGGCAATCATCTTCCTGGTACTGGCCGCCCAGTTCGAGAGTTTCCGGGATCCACTGGTCATCCTGGTGACAGTGCCGCTGTCCATTTGCGGAGCACTGATTCCGCTGTTCCTCGGCTGGTCGAGCATGAACATCTATACCCAGGTAGGGTTGGTGACGCTGATCGGCCTGATCAGCAAGCACGGGATCCTGATCGTCGAGTTTGCCAACCAGTTGCGCAAGGAACAGGGGCTGGCACCAAGGGAAGCCGTGGAGCAGGCCGCCTCGATTCGCTTGCGGCCAGTACTGATGACCACCGCGGCGATGGTGTTTGGCATGGTACCGCTGATCCTGGCCACGGGTGCCGGGGCGGTCAGCCGCTTCGACATCGGCATGGTGATTGCCACCGGCATGTCCATCGGCACCCTGTTCACCCTGTTCGTACTGCCCTGCATCTACACGCTGCTGGCCAAGCCGGACAAGACTGCATGAAATGAAAAGGCCTCGTACAAGCGAGGCCTTTTCATTCTGGTTTCGTGAAACTCAACTCTGTGGCCTCATGCCTTGGGAAAGACCGAACATGAACAGCAACAGGTCCTGATCCGGCCTGACCGCCTCACTGGCCTTGGCCACCCGCGGCAATGGGCAATGTGCATCGGTGTGGGAGGCATTGAGGATCTGCGAACGAGGCTGTTCCCAGACAGCCACCGCCATCGATGTCACTGCCAGGGCTCCCACCAGGAACACACCTCTAGCAATTTCCAATTTCATCGTCATAAGCCTTTGATAGCGCTGCCAAACGCCGCCTCATAAAAGTAGACGAGTTTTCTCCAGTCAGACTCGCTGAACGACGAATGGCGACGCAGCTGCTTCAAGTCATGGGAGGCGGCACTTCGGGCAGTCAGTCGCTGGCGGCACTTCTCCAGGTCCAACAGGGCCACCTCGGCCTTGGCAAACTCGCCCTCGCCGCTGACCCGCACAAACACATGCTTCATATAGAGGCAGCCGTGTTGCCAGCGACCTTTGTGCATGCGAGCCAGGTTCTCAGCCAATGCCTGGAGGAAACGCTCATGCAGCGCTTCGCCATGACGCTCGCGTTCGCCTGCGGCATACCACTGTTCCAACTCCACGAAGCCATCCAACGCATGGGTCACCAACAGTGCACGCCATTTATGGACCGGATCGCGCTGGGCGCCGCAAAAGATGATCTGGGGGACGCCAACGTCCAGCCGAGTCAGAGCCAGCAGCGCGTCCTGCTCGCGCAGTACGGTTGGCCGACCAAACGGATGGAAAAAGCTGCGGTACACATGACCGATCTGACGCTTGGCGTACAGTAGATTGCCGTCATCATTGTGGATCCGCTGCACACCGCTTTCACCGCCACGGCGCACATTGGGTGCTTCGACCCACTCCCCCTGCTGGTTCCAGAAGTGATCGAAATTGCCAAGGTGAACCGTCGGTACCTCTTGCGCCTGCGCAACCATGCTGTTACCTCTTGCGTAATACATAAACTCGCCACATGGCATAGAGCGGTAGGAAATCCAATCGTTCTTGAATACGGAACCCAGTCTGTCGGAATTCTTCCTCGACTGTAGCGGCCGGTAACACAAATCTGTTCTGGTAGTCTTTCTGCCCACGTGAACGTTCCAGGCGCTTGCGCTTCCAGGCCTTGAAATTGCCATCGACCCACAATGAAACGATCACGCTGTCTCGACTGACACGCTGGAATTCCCGCAGGATCGCCAGTCGGTGCGCGGCTTCACCGATGTGGTGCAACAAACGCATGCAAAAAATGCTGTCGACGGCGTTATCAGGCAAGGCAATGTCGAACGCAGATGTGTGCAAAGGTCGTACCCGTTTTACGACATCGGTCGGCTGGGCCTTCAATGCCGTCATGAGCATCGCCTCGGAATTGTCCGCACCGATGATGACGCGATTAGGTTTTTCCGCCAGCAAGGGCCAGAAACGCCCGGCACCACATGGCAAATCCAGCACCAGGCCAGGATCCCCCGCAAGCGCCAATGCCCGCCGGGCCAGTTGCTCGTCACGCTGATGGGAAAGGCGCCGACTCAAGCCGTCACGGTGTTTATGCAGGTATTGCTGGGCATGCTGCTCGTCGTACTTTTCAGAGAAATCGAGCTTGATGGCATTTGACATGGTGAGAAGCCTCCATTACTGAATGGCTTCCACCTTAGGGTTGGGCATGTTGGCGTCAGGTCATGTCTTTGTGAAAACTTCGTCGTGTAAACGGCCGAATGTTTTCAAGACTTTTCGACATGCAAGGAGGTGACGGGAACGTTCAAGGCTGCGGATTCAAGTCCACTTCGAAATGGCAACCGTTAGGCTCCATGGTGCTGAGGCTCACCGTCCAGCCCTGGTTCTCACAGATTCGCTGCACCAGCGACAGCCCCAACCCAAGCCCTTCTCCGCGTTTTTCGTTGCCGCGTACGAACGGTTCGAACATCGCCTCGCGCTTCTCCTCGGGAATACCGACCCCGCTGTCCTCGACCACGAACCCGCTGGAATTCAGCGTGAGGCGAATGAACCCCTGGTCTGTGTAGTGCAAGGCGTTGCGCAACAGGTTGCCCATGACGGCTGTCAGGAATGTCGCGTTGTACAGGGTATCGGGGGGATGCCCGGGCTCGAAGATCAGTTCCAGGCCCTTGGACTCGATCGGGGTTCGCCACAACCCGATGAGGTTATCGGCGACTTGGCCCAGCGTCATTCGAGGGGACATGCCACTGTCTTCACGCTGGGTCCTGGCGAGCATCAGGAAGGTCTGCACCAGCTCACGCATCTCTTCACTGGCGCGGTTGATACGCTCGACCTGGGTGCGACCGCGTTGATCCAAGGCCGGGTTCTCCAGCAACAGCTCGCAGGACGTCGCCAGCACCATCAACGGAGTGCGCAACTCGTGACTCACATCACTGGTGAACAACCGTTCCCGCGTCAACGCCTGGCGCAAACGCCCCAGCGTGGCGTCGAATGCCACGGCAAGTTCGCCCACCTCATCGGCGGCATAATCGGGGGCCAACGGCGGGGCGAGCCCGAGGAGCTGGTCTCGATGGCGCACTTGCTGGGCCAGGCGCACCACCGGCGCCATCACCCGACGAGCCAGGACCCAACCCAGGAACACTGCAAGCGCCAGGCTGAGCACGAACCCCACCAGCACCACGGCGAACAGTACCCGTTCACGCTCCTCGAAATCGCTCTGGTCTTGCAGCAGCACGTAGTGCCGACCGTCCACGATCTCCACCATGGCATGATAGGACAACTGCTCCCGGAACACTTCATGGAAACCGCGTTCCAGATGACGCAGATCCTTGGGCAACTCGAAGTCGCCCGGGCCACCACTGAAGTAGAACAGCTGGTCGGGTTCCGGGCGATGGCTCCAGTCCGACACGCTGTCCATCAGCAACAGGCGCTGCAGGTCGCCTCCCAGCCCGGCGGAAATCAACTTTTCTTCCACCAGATGGACCGTCGCCACGATGCCCATGGCGAACGCTCCGGCCACCAACGCGCTCATCAGTGCAAAAGCGATGATGATCCGTTGGGCAAGGCTCTGCTTAAACTCCATCTCGGCCCTCGGCCAGGCGATAACCCACGCCGTGCACGGTATGCAGCAGGGGTTTGTCGAAAGGCTTGTCGATCACCTGGCGCAATTGGTGAACGTGGCTGCGCAGGCTGTCGCTGTCCGGGCAGTCGTCGCCCCACAAGGCTTCCTCGAGGATTTCCCGGCGCAACACGTGGGGGCTCTTCTGCATCAGTACTGCCAGCAGCTTCAGGCCGACCGGGTTGAGCTTGAGCAGCTTGCCTTCGCGTGTCACTTCCAGGGTGTCGAGGTCGTAGCTCAGGTCGCCGACCTGCAAGGCGCGCCGACCGCCGCCCTGGGTCCGACGCATCACGGCTTCGATCCGTGCCGCCAGTTCCGACAGGGCAAAGGGTTTGATCAGGTAATCGTCGGCCCCGGATTTGAAACCTTGCAAGCGATCATCCAGTTGGTCGCGAGCCGTGAGCATGATCACGGGCGTGTCGCGCCGGGCATCTTCCCGCAGGCGCTTGCACAAGGTGTAGCCGTCGATCCCCGGCAGCATGATATCGAGCACGATCAGGTCGTAGTGCTCGGTCGCGGCCAGATGCAACCCCGACAAACCGTCCTGTGCGCAATCGACCGTATAGCCTTTGAGCCCCAGGTAATCGGCCAGGTTGGCCAGGATGTCACGGTTGTCTTCAACCAACAGAATTCGCATGGGATCTCCTCCGCTCACGCTAGACGGTCTTCGTGGCCCGCGCAGCTTAAGGCCAAGCGTCGCTTCCGGCTAGAGGCGCATCTTTGGTCCTCGCCGGTGAACCTTGAGGGGACCTTTCCGGAAAAAGGATCTTGACGAGTTTTTCACCGGGCATTCACACCTCCCCAACGCAGCGCCGGGCAGACTGCGCGCATTGCCGTTCATGAACACTGCCATCGAAGGTACCGCCATGGTCCACACAGCCATCCGTCCCGCTTCCAGACCCTTGAATTTCCGGATCGCCCTGGGCGTGCCCGCCGTGGTTGCCCTGATTCTGGTGCTACTGGAGGCGACGACCGTGGACATGGACCTGGCCAGGCTGTTCTACGACCCGGCCGGTGGTGGTTTCATCGGCCGGCACAGTTTTTTTCTGGAAGACATCCTGCATGACCGGGCCAAACAGATGGTCATCGGTTTTTCCGTGCTGGCGATCCTCGGTTTCATCGGCACGTTTTTCGTCGCCCGACTCAAACCCTTCAAACGCGAGATGGGCTGCCTGGTCTTATCCCTGGCCCTGGCGACTTCTTTCGTTACCCCGATGAAAGCCGTGACGGCGGTGCAATGTCCCTGGAGCCTGAAGGAATTTGGCGGCAGCGAAGCCTACAGTGAACTGCTGAGTCCTCGCCCTGCCACCGACAAGCCTGGCCGATGCTGGCCCGGCGGCCATGCGGCGACCGGCTTCACCTTGTTTGCGCTGTTCTTCGCCCTGCGCGACCGTCGCCCGCGCCTCGCCCGCCAGACGCTGGTATTGGCCTTCGCCCTGGGCACGGTGTTTTCTGTCGGTCGGATGATGCAGGGAGCACACTTCTTTTCCCACAATGTGTGGACGGCGGTGTTCTGCTGGCTGATTTGCCTGGGATGTTATTACTACATCCTGTACCGGCCAGCTTCCACAAATGAGTCGGTAGCCGAGGCGCGTCCCGCCAATGCCTGAACGGGATAGCCACACCGCCATTTCGAGCTAACATTTTTGAAGCGAATAAAAAACCCCGCCTGCTGACGCAGACGGGGTTTTTCAGTACAGGGGTAAGGCTGGCTTACATCATGCCGCCCATGCCACCCATGCCGCCCATGTCTGGCATGCCGCCGCCAGCTGCACCTTCTTTCTTCGGTGCATCAGCAACCGCAGCTTCGGTGGTCAGGATCAGACCGCCGATGGAAGCAGCGGCCTGCAGGGCCGAACGGGTCACCTTGGTTGGGTCCAGGATGCCCATTTCGATCATGTCGCCGTACTCGCCAGTGGCAGCGTTGTAACCGAAGCTGCCCTCGCCGTTCTTGACCTTGTCGACCACAACGCTTGGCTCGTCGCCGGAGTTGGCAACGATCTGACGCAGCGGCGCTTCAACAGCGCGACGCAGCACAGCGATACCAACGTCCTGATCGGCATTGTCGCCTTTCAGTTGGGTCAATGCTTCCAGAGCACGGATCAGGGCTACGCCACCGCCAGGTACCACGCCTTCTTCAACGGCTGCACGGGTAGCGTGCAGGGCGTCTTCAACGCGGGCTTTCTTCTCTTTCATTTCGACTTCGGAACCGGCGCCAACCTTGATCACCGCAACGCCGCCGGACAGCTTGGCCAGACGCTCTTGCAGTTTTTCACGGTCGTAGTCCGAGGAAGTTTCGGCAACCTGGGCACGGATCTGTGCGATACGCGCTTCGATGTCGCCTTGTACGCCAGCACCGTCGACGATGATGGTGTTTTCCTTGGACAGGGTCACGCGCTTGGCATTACCCAGGTGCTCCAGGGTCGTGCTTTCCAGGCTCAGGCCGATCTCTTCGGAGATTACGGTACCGCCAGTCAGGACGGCGATGTCCTGCAGCATGGCCTTGCGACGGTCGCCGAAGCCTGGAGCCTTGACGGCCGCGACCTTGACGATGCCACGCATGTTGTTCACGACCAGGGTCGCCAGGGCTTCGCCTTCGACGTCTTCGGCCACGATCAGCAGTGGACGGCCAGCTTTGGCAACGGCTTCCAGCACCGGCAGCATTTCGCGGATGTTGGAGATCTTTTTGTCCACCAGCAGGATCAGCGGGCTTTCCAGCTCGGCAACCATGGTGTCTGGCTTGTTGACGAAGTACGGGGACAGGTAGCCGCGGTCGAACTGCATGCCTTCGACAACCGACAGTTCGTTTTCCAGGCCCGAACCTTCTTCGACGGTGATCACGCCTTCTTTACCGACTTTTTCCATGGCTTCAGCGATGATGTCACCGATGGAGTTGTCGGAGTTGGCAGAGATGGTGCCGACCTGGGCAATCGCCTTGGAGTCAGCGCAAGGCTTGGACAGGCCCTTGAGCTCCTTGACGATGGCGATGGTGGCCTTGTCGATACCGCGCTTGAGGTCCATCGGGTTCATGCCGGCAGCGACAGCCTTCAGGCCTTCGTTGACGATCGACTGAGCCAGAACGGTGGCGGTGGTGGTGCCGTCGCCCGCGTCATCGTTGGCACGGGAGGCAACGTCCTTGACCAGCTGCGCGCCCATGTTTTCGAAACGATCTTCGAGTTCGATTTCCTTGGCTACGGAAACGCCGTCCTTGGTGATGGTCGGAGCGCCGAAGCTTTTCTCGATGATCACGTTACGGCCTTTCGGGCCCAGGGTCGCTTTTACTGCGTCAGCCAGGACATTGACACCGGTGAGCATTTTCTTGCGGGCGGAGTCGCCGAATTTAACTTCTTTAGCAGCCATGATCGATATTCCTTAAATACTTTGTAGTAACGGGAAAAATGGGCGGGAGAAATCAGCCTTCGATAACAGCGAGGATTTCGTTCTCGCTCATTACCAGCAGGTCTTCGCCGTCGACTTTCACAGTGTTGCTGCCGGAGTAAGGGCCGAACACAACCTTGTCACCCACTTTCACGGCCGGCGCACGTACTTCACCGTTTTCCAGTGCCTTGCCTGGGCCTACAGCGAGAACTTCACCGTGGTTGGCTTTTTCAGCAGCCGAACCTGGCAGGACGATACCGCCAGCGGTTTTCTTCTCTTCTTCGCTGCGACGGATGACGACGCGGTCATGCAGAGGACGAAGCTTCATTGTCGATCTCTCCTAATTTTGGTTTTCATCGGCCGGTGTATTCCCGGCGGGTTTAACAAAAGCCGGCAAAGCCGGATGCGGTTCGTCAGCCGAACCGCGGAAGTCTGTCCAGTGTTGCCACCGGGAACCTTGCGGTGACCGATACATAAGGGCGTACAAGACGATTACAAGGGCCGGGACGAAAAAATTTTCTTCCGGCGCCCCGAAAACGAACACGGCACCCGAAGGTGCCGTGCGGTGGGTCTACTTGGAGTCGCGGTGTTCGAACTCGCCTTCGATCACGTTCGGCTCTCGGCCCAGGGGCTCCCGCGGTGCCGGGCCGCCACGAGGCTGTAGATCGTCGGAAAAGGCACGCTGGCGCATGGCCTGCTCTTCGGCACGCTGGCGCATCTTGTTGGCCAGCATCCGACGGGTGAAAGGCAACAGCATGATCAGGCCCAGCACATCGCTGATGAAGCCTGGCAGGATCAACAGGCCACCGCCCAAGGCCAGCATCAGGCCTTCGAGCATGGTCTGGGCGGGCAGTTCGCCACGGTTCAGGCTTTCACGAGCACGCAGTGCCGTGGCGAGACCGGCGATACGCAATACGAATACGCCGAGCATGGAGCCGAGAATCACCAGCAAGAGGGCCGGGAAAAACCCGATCGCACCGCTGACCTTGACGAATACAAACAGCTCCAGCACCGGGAATAGCAGGAAGAGCAACAAAAAAGGGCGCATCAAAGGGTTCCTCAACGCAAGAATGCCTGGTGGCCTGTACTCGAATCAGCCACATAGGCCACCAGCTATGAAACCCTAAATGACGTCACCCTTTCGTGAATTCAAGCGTCGGCCTCTGCATTTTTTGGCCATTGTTCGGCGTGAGCCAGATAAACCAAGGCTTCGCGTACTTGTGTCGGCGTGTTGCAAGGTGCCTGGAACGCCAGCCAATGCAGTCCTTGGCCGATGCGCAGGTGCATGCCTTCACTGTCGATGCCTACCAGTTGCGCCGGCTCGGTCCTGGGAAGATTGGCCAATTCCACATAATGAGCAATGGCCTTGGCATGATCGGCATTCATGTGCTCGATCATGCTCGCCTCCGCCTTGCCAGCGAAGGGGTTCGCAAGCGTAATCCGGTCGATCCAGTGAATGGCGCCGAAGCCACCGATATAGCGGTGGCGCACCGGGCTGAGCACCCAGAAATCGAAATCGTGGGCCTGGTGGTAGTTCCGCGACTCGGGGAAGTAGCGGTAATAGCGCTCGGCGGCGGCCTCGATGGCTGCGCTGTCTTCGAGCTTTTGCGCCTCGGCCAGATAGGTCAGGCGCCCCACGGCCTGCACGTCCTCGGCTCCCCGTTCGCCCACCAGCATCGAGCATTTGGGGTCTTTTTGCAGGTTATGGGTGTGCTGGGCGATGCGGCTGATCAGGATCAGCGGCCGGCCCTGCTCGTCCAGGCAGTAAGGCACCACGGAACCGAACGGAAAGCCGGGCATGGACTTGGAATGGGTGGAGAGCATTCCACGGTATTCCTTGAGCAGCAATTCTCGTGCATGCTTGGCAACGTCAACGCTCAATTTATGACTCCTTTAGTGAAAGCCGTCTAAAAACGGTCAGGCGTTCGGGCTATGTTTCAGCCCCTCAACGGGCAGTTCTCTGCGCAGCTGAACGACCGTCGCCGATCGAGAGGCCGTCACAGGGCTCCCCTTCACCGCTGCGCCACCGGGACATGAGAATGCAACTCACCGACAAAGTAATCATTATCACCGGCGGTTGCCAGGGTCTGGGCCGCTCCATGGCCGAGTATTTCGCCGACAAAGGCGCAAAGCTCGCCCTGGTGGACCTCAATCAGGAAAAACTCGACCAGGCGGTTGCCGCCTGCAAGGCCAGGGGCGTCGAGGCCCGCGCCTACCTGTGCAACGTCGCCAATGAAGAACAGGTCAGCGACATGGTCGCCCGGGTGGCCGAAGATTTCGGAGCGATCCACGGGCTGATCAACAACGCCGGGATCCTGCGTGACGGCTTGCTGCTCAAGGTCAAGGACGGCGAAATGACCAAGATGAGCCTGGCCCAGTGGCAGGCAGTGATCGATGTGAACCTTACGGGGGTGTTTCTGTGCACCCGCGAGGTGGCCGCGAAGATGGTCGAACTGAAGAACAGCGGTGCCATCATCAATATTTCCTCGATTTCCCGGGCGGGCAATATCGGCCAGACCAACTATTCGGCCGCCAAGGCCGGCGTGGCAGCCGCTACCGTGACCTGGGCCAAGGAACTGGCGCGCTACGGTATCCGTGTGGCCGGCATCGCACCGGGCTTTATCGAGACAGAGATGACCCTGGGCATGAAACCCGAGGCGCTGGAGAGAATGACCAGCGCCATTCCCCTGAGACGCATGGGCAGGCCTGAAGAGATCGCCCATTCGGCGGCCTATATCTTCGAGAACGACTACTACACCGGCCGCATTCTGGAGATGGATGGCGGGTTGCGGATGTAGAACCGCCACGTCCCCTTGCGGGAGCGGGCTTGCCCGCTTCCACGAGGGTCGGCGTGAGATCAGTCGTCGCTGACGGTAATGTTCGGCATCGACGGCATCGCCGCTTCCTGCAGGACGATCCGCGCGCCCACGTGACGGGCCAGTTCCTGGTAGACCATGGCGATCTGGCTTTCCGGCTCGGCAATGACAGTCGGCTTGCCACCATCGGATTGTTCGCGGATCAGCATGGACAGCGGCAACGAAGCCAACAGCTCGACGCCGTACTGGTTCGCCAGTTTCTCGCCGCCACCTTCGCCGAACAGATGTTCCGCATGCCCGCAGTTCGAACAGATGTGCACGGCCATGTTCTCCACCACGCCCAGCACCGGGATGTTCACCTTGCGGAACATCTCCACCCCCTTGCGGGCGTCCAGCAGTGCCAGGTCCTGTGGGGTGGTGACGATCACCGCACCGGCCACCGGGACTTTCTGTGCAAGGGTCAGCTGGATATCGCCAGTGCCGGGCGGCATGTCGATCACCAGGTAGTCCAGGTCGCCCCAGGCGGTCTGCGTCACCAGTTGCAGCAAGGCACCGGACACCATCGGTCCGCGCCAGACCATCGGCGTGTTGTCGTCGGTGAGGAACGCCATGGACATGACTTCCACGCCGTGGGACTGGATCGGTACGAACCATTTCTGGTCCTTGACCTGCGGCCGGGTGCCCTCGGCAATGCCGAACATGATGCCCTGGCTCGGTCCATAGATGTCCGCATCCAGCATGCCGACCTTCGCCCCTTCCCGGGCGAGGGCCAGGGCCAGGTTGGCGGCGGTGGTGGATTTGCCCACACCGCCCTTGCCCGAGGCCACGGCAATGACATTCTTGACGTTCGCCAGACCAGGAACCTGCGCCTGGGCCTTGTGGGGGGCGATCACACTGGTGATTTCGACCTTGGCGCTCGTCACCCCGTCCAGGGCCTCGATCGCCATCTGCAGCATCTGCGCCCAACCGCCCTTGAACAGGTCGGCGGCATAGCCGATCTCCAATCGAACGTTGACGCGATCGCCTTGCACGTCGATATCGCGCACACATCCGGCGCTGACCGGATCCTGGTTCAGGTAGGGGTCGGTGTATTGGCGAAGGACGGCTTCCACCGTTGCGCAATTGACGGCGCTCATGGGCAACTCCGATAGCAGGACTTGAAAACAGGCCGCTATCCTACGCCCCACGCTTGCGCGTGGCGACCCGATTACAACAGGGCGAACACCTTTTGTGGCGAGGGATTCATCCCCGCCGGGTTGCGAAGCGCCCCAGAACCTCGCGCCCGGGTTGGTCTGGTTCGACTGTTTTTGCGACTGCTGCGCAGTCCAGCGGGGCGGTGCGATGTTTCGCTCGATCCATTCACCACAGATCGTGGCCCGGCGCCCTTCACCGCGCCCAATCGATGCATGCGGAAACAGGCCGGTGGGGTGAAATATATTTCCCAGCGCTTTATAGTGGCCGACCTCCGTTTCATCAAGTAGCCGAGCCCCATGTCCGAGCCACGCAAGATCCTCGTCACCAGTGCCCTGCCCTATGCCAATGGTTCGATTCACCTCGGCCATATGCTGGAGTACATCCAGACCGATATGTGGGTGCGCTTCCAGAAGCATCGCGGCAACCAATGCATCTATGTCTGCGCCGACGACGCCCACGGTTCGGCCATCATGTTGCGCGCGGAAAAGGAAGGCATCACCCCGGAACAACTGATCGCCAATGTCCAGGCTGAACACAGCGCCGACTTTGCCGACTTCCTGGTGGACTTCGATAACTTCCACTCCACTCACGCCGAAGAAAACCGTGAGCTGTCGAGCCTGATCTACCTGAAGCTGCGTGACGCCGGGCACATCGCCACGCGCTCGATCACCCAGTATTTCGACCCGGAAAAGAAAATGTTCCTGGCCGACCGCTTCATCAAGGGCACCTGCCCGAAATGCGGCACCGAAGACCAGTACGGCGACAACTGCGAGAAATGCGGCGCGACCTACGCACCGACCGACCTGAAGGACCCCAAGTCGGCGATTTCCGGTGCCACGCCAGTGCTCAAGGACTCCGAGCATTTCTTCTTCAAGCTGCCGGACTTCCAGCAGATGCTGCAGGCCTGGACCCGCAGCGGCACCCTGCAGGATGCCGTCGCCAACAAGCTCTCCGAGTGGCTCGACGCCGGCCTGCAGCAGTGGGACATCTCCCGCGACGCCCCGTATTTCGGTTTCGAGATCCCTGGCGAACCCGGCAAGTACTTCTACGTGTGGCTGGATGCGCCCATCGGCTACATGGCCAGCTTCAAGAACCTTTGCGACCGCACGCCGGAGCTGGACTTCGACGCGTTCTGGGGCAAGGACTCCACTGCCGAGCTGTACCATTTCATCGGCAAGGACATCGTCAATTTCCATGCACTGTTCTGGCCCGCGATGCTCGAAGGCGCCGGTTTCCGCAAGCCGACCGGCATCAACGTCCACGGCTACCTGACCGTCAACGGCCAGAAGATGTCCAAGTCCCGCGGTACCTTCATCAAGGCACGGACCTACCTGGACCACCTGTCCCCGGAATACCTGCGCTACTACTACGCGGCCAAGCTGGGCCGCGGCGTCGACGACCTGGACCTGAACCTCGAGGACTTCGTGCAGAAGGTCAACTCCGACCTGGTGGGCAAGGTCGTCAACATTGCCAGCCGTTGCGCCGGGTTCATCCACAAGGGTAACGCCGGGGTCCTGGTGGCCGGCAATGCCGCGCCGGAACTGACCGACGCCTTCCTGGCCGCCGCACCGAGCATCGCCGAGGCCTACGAGACCCGCGACTTTGCCCGGGCGATGCGTGAAATCATGGCCCTGGCCGACCGTGCCAATGCCTGGATCGCCGACAAGGCGCCCTGGTCGCTGAACAAGCAGGAAGGCAAGCAGGATGAAGTCCAGGCCATCTGTGCCCTGGGCGTCAACCTGTTCCGCCAGCTGGTGATCTTCCTCAAGCCGGTGCTGCCGCTGCTGGCCGCCGATGCCGAAGCGTTCCTCAACGTGGCACCGCTGACCTGGGACGACCACCAGACCTTGCTGAGCAACCATCAACTGAACGAATTCAAGCCGCTGATGACCCGTATCGAAGCCGCCAAGGTGCAAGCCATGACCGACGCCTCCAAGGAAGACCTGGTCGCCAGCCAAACCGACACCGGCGCTCCTGCCGGCAACGGCGAACTGGCCAAGGACCCGCTGTCGCCGGAAATCGATTTCGATACCTTTGCCGCCGTCGACCTGCGCGTCGCGTTGATCCTCAAGGCAGAGGCCGTGGAGGGTGCGGATAAACTGCTGCGCCTGACCCTGGACATCGGCGACGAGCAACGCAACGTATTCTCCGGCATCAAGAGCGCCTATCCGGACCCGGCCAAGCTCGAAGGCCGGCTGACGATGATGATCGCCAACCTCAAGCCGCGCAAAATGCGCTTCGGCATCTCTGAAGGCATGGTGATGGCGGCAGGCCCGGGGGGTGAGGAGATCTACCTGTTGAGCCCCGACAGCGGCGCCAAGCCGGGTCAGAGGATCAAGTAAACGCGACTGCGTGCTGCACTGATCCCACAGCCGCCCTGCTGGCGGCTGTGGGATTTTCGTATCTGGCCGCGCGCCAGATAATGCCTAATCTTGTAACAGGTTCCTTGCTGTCCACACGCCATGTCAGACGTCTTCCTCACACTGCTGGGCACCGCCCTGATCAGCAACCTGGTGCTGCATTGGCCGCTGGGCGTCGATCCGATGCTGGCGGTGGACGGGAGGAGGCAGGTGCATGCCCTGGGCCTGGCGTCGGCCTGCCTGATGCTGGTGGTCGGCACCCTGGGCTACCTGGTCGATCGCTGGCTGCTGGTCCCGGCAAGCCTGACATCGTTGCGCCTGTTTGCCTGGCTGCCCTTGAGCGTGCTGCTGATCGGACCACTGCTGCGTCTGCTGGCGACTTGGCTGCCGGCATGGTCTTTCGAGGGGTTGTGGCCGCTGCTGCTCGGCAATGCCGGCATACTGGGGGTCACGCTGCTCAACAGCCAGGCCGACCAGGGACTGGTCCACGCCATCGCCCTGAGCCTGGGCGCCGGGCTGGGTTTCTGGCTGGTGTCGAGCCTGTTCGATGATTTGCGCCGGCGCACGGTCGACAATGACATTCCCCAGCCCTTTCGTGGCCTGCCGATCCAGCTGATTGGAGCCGGGCTGATGGCGGTGGCATTTCTTGGATTGCGCGGGCTGGTCAAGACATGAACCTGATTCAACGTATCGACGCCCTGCTGCCACAGACCCAATGTGGCAAGTGCGGCCATCCGGGTTGCAAGCCCTACGCCGAAGGCATCGCCGCGGGCGAGCCGATCAACAAATGCCCGCCCGGCGGAAGCGAAACCATCGCGGCCCTGGCCGACCTGATGAAGGTGCCAGTACTGGAACTGGACACCAGCCGGGGCTCGGCGCCGCCCCAGGTCGCCTTCATCATCGAAAACGAGTGCATCGGCTGCACCAAATGCATCCAGGCCTGCCCGGTCGATGCGATTGTCGGTGCGCCCAAGCTGATGCATACGGTCATCGTCGAGCTGTGCACCGGCTGTGACCTTTGTGTCGCGCCCTGCCCCGTCGACTGCATCGAAATGAAACCCTTGCCGGCTTCGACAGTGCCCGTGGTCGGTGACCTGGCCTCCAGCGCAGAAGAACGACTGGCACGAACCGCCAAGCGCGATCACGCACGGCGGCGCTTCGAACAGCGCAATGCGCGTCTGCGGCGCGACGAAGAGCAGCGCCAGGCCGAGCGCCTGGCCCGCACCCAGCGCACCCAGCCAGCCCAGAGCCAGCCCCTTGATCCCGTACAGGCCGCCTTGGAGCGGGTGCGCGCGCAAAAGGCCGCCAATGCCGACGCAGCGCTGAAAAAGGCCAAGGTCGACCTGGCCATGAGCCGGGCGCAACTGAATAAGTCCTTGAAAGCGTTCGGCCATCCACCGACTTTCGAACAGCAGTCGCAACTGATCCAGCTGCAACGCCAGTTCGAAGCGGCGCAACAGGCCCTGGCGCAGTTGGAAAGCGCTGCACCACGCGCCACGCCAGCACCAGCACCAGCACCAGCACCAGCGCAGGATGCCGAGCTGAAACGGGCGAAGATTCAATTGGCGATGCGTCGGGCCGAACTCGGCAAGGGCCGGGCCGCCGCCGTCCCGGACCAGGAGCTGCGGGCGCTGGAGCAAGCGGTGAAGGACGCCGAATACCAGGTGGACGCTCATGCCCGGTCCTGACGCCTCGCAGGGTGCGCTGCGGCAGGCGATGAGACGCGTGCTGCTGGCGACCCTGCCCGGTGTGTTGGCCTTGATGTGGGTGTATGGCTGGGGTATCGCATTCAACCTGCTGCTGTCCGGGCTCACCGCTCTGGCGGTCGAGGCCCTGGTCCTGCGCTTGCGACATCGGCCCCTCAGACCCGAACTGGACGATGGCAGCGCGCTGGTCAGCGCCACGCTGCTGGCGTTGGCCCTGCCGGCGTATTGCCCCTGGTGGCTGACCGTTTCCGCAGCCGCCTGCGCCCTGTTGTTCGGCAAGCACCTGTGGGGGGGCGTCGGCAACAATCCTTTCAATCCGGCCATGCTTGGATACGCCCTGGTGCTGGTGGCGTTTCCTTCCCACATGAGCCAATGGCCGGCTCCCCACAGCGTTGATTTGCTCGAAGGCCTGCAACAGGTCTTCGGCCTTCATCCACCAGCCGATGCCTGGGCCGGTGCGACAGCGTTGGACAGCCTGCGTATCAACACCACCCTGACCATCGACGAACTGTTCGCCAGCCATCCGGCCTTCGGACGCTTCGGTGGCAAAGGTATCGAATGGGTCAACCTGGCCTTCCTGGCGGGCGGCCTGTTTCTGCTGCAACAACGTGTGTTCAGCTGGCATGCACCGGTAGGCATGCTGGCCAGCCTGTTCATCGTCAGCCTGTTGTGCTGGAACGGTTCGGGCTCGGATTCCCATGGCTCGCCGCTGTTCCACCTGCTCACCGGCGCAACTCTGCTGGGTGCGTTTTTTATCGTGACCGAACCCATCTCGGGCGCCAAGGCTCCGCTTGCGCGCCTGCTGTTCGGCGCAGGCGTCGGGCTGCTGGTCTATCTGATCCGCACCTGGGGCGGTTACCCCGACGGCGTGGCGTTTGCGGTACTGCTGATGAATCTCGGCGTGCCGGCGCTGGACCGTTTCGCCGAGGCACGACAAGGGCGGCAGGCGACATGAGCAATCCTGGCGGTGTTGCGACCCTGATACTGCTGACCGGCCTGGGCGTTGGGGCTGCCTATCTCACGCAGATCGGCACCGCCGAGCACATCGAGGCCCGGCAACAGGCCGACGCCAACAGAACCCTGCTCGATGTACTGCCGGCCGACCTGTACGACAACCAGCCATTGGCGCAGCCGATCGTGACGGAGCCCGTGCCTCTGGCCCACAGCACCCTGCTGGGCGGCTATCTCGCGACACGTTCCGGCCAGCCATCGGCCATCCTGCTACGGACTCAGGCCCTGGGTTATGAAGGCACCATCGAGTTGTTGATCGCCATCGACCCGCTGGGTCGGCTGCTGGGCGTGAAAACCCTGCGACAGTCCGAAACACCCGGCCTGGGCGCGACGATTGCCGATTGGCCCAATGCCTGGCTGCAGGCTTTCAGTGGCAAATCGCTCCAGACCAGCACCGACAGGGACTGGATGCTGAAAAAAGAACAAGGGCAGTTCGATCAATTGGCGGGCGCAACGGTGACGTCCCGGGCAGTCCTCCAGGCCGTGCACGACACCTTGCGCTACTTCGACGAGCACAAGGTTTCCTTGACCACAGGGGGGCGCCCATGACCCACTCATCGTTATTGACCCGTGGCCTGCTGCTCGTCCCACTGATCGGTGCGAGCCATTCATTGAACAACGCCTTGGGCCTATGGCTGGCATGGACGCTGATCAGCATTGGCCACGGCTTGGCCATGGGGCTTTTGCGGCCTCGCCTGACGATCCATCAACGACACCTGGCCTCCCTCATACTGGCTGCGGCCCTCACCGCTTGTGCCAACCTGGTCGCACAGGCCTGGGCGCCAGAATCATATCGACCGTCAAGCCTGTACATGGGCTGGATCGCCCTGAGCTGCGTGGTACTGGAACACGATCGCGTCTTCGTCGAATCACGCTGGCCTGGTCACGCCCAGCTGGCAGGACTGTTCGGCCTGTCGATGGTCGGCCTGGGAGTCCTGCGCGAACTGATCGGCCACGGCACGCCTCTGGCCCAACTGACCCCGGGCGGGTTCCTTTTGCTCGGCTTGCTGCTAGCGGCCCGCCAGGCCTGGAAACCTGCGAAAACCCCATCACCTCCCAAGGAAATGCCGCGCCCATGAACGCCGCAAAACGCCTGGAAATATTCCGTCGCTTTCATGAAGACAACCCGGAACCCAAGACTGAACTGGCCTATTCCTCGCCGTTCGAACTGTTGATCGCGGTAATCCTGTCGGCCCAATCCACCGATGTCGGCGTGAACAAGGCCACTGCCCGGCTGTTCCCGGTGGCCAATACTCCGGAAGCGATCTATGCCCTTGGCGTCGAGGGGTTGTCCGAATACATCAAGACCATCGGGCTGTACAACAGCAAGGCAAAGAACGTGATCGAAACCTGCCGCCTGCTGATCGAGCGTCACGGCAGTGTCGTGCCCCAGACCCGAGAAGCGCTGGAAGCCCTGCCAGGCGTCGGCCGCAAGACTGCCAACGTGGTGCTCAATACGGCGTTTCGCCAGTTGACCATGGCGGTCGATACCCACATTTTCCGGGTCAGTAACCGGACCGGATTGGCCCCCGGTAAAAACGTGGTGGAGGTCGAGAAGAAACTGATGAAGTTCGTGCCCAAGGAGTACCTTCTCGACTCCCATCACTGGCTGATTCTTCATGGACGCTACGTCTGCCTGGCCCGAAAGCCGCGCTGTGGCAGCTGCAGGATCGAGGACCTGTGCGAGTACAAGCACAAGACCTCTGACGATTGAAGCGCTATTGCTTTTATTGATCCTTCGATTGAAAAAATCTTTTTTACCCGCTCGTGGTTTATCGATATAAGGAGCGCCAAAGGCAGTCTTAGCCTGGAGTCGAACCCATGAGTACTGGTAAAGAACAACTGGATGTAGAAGACGATTTCATCACCGCTGAAGCCGAAGACGTCGAACCGGTGGTGGTGGAAGTGCCCAAGACCAACCTGAGCAAACGGCGCACCATCGATAACCTGCTGGAAGAGCGTCGCTTGCAGAAGCAATTGGCCGATTACGACTTTGACCTCTGACACGTAAAAGCCTCCCTGATGGAGGCTTTTTACTGAGTACGCGTCACCGCCTGCCTCACACCAACCCGTTACGTTGCGCCAGCTCGATCAGATCGACCAGCGAACGGGCATTGAGCTTGAGCAACAACCGGGTCTTGTAGGTACTGACGGTCTTGTTGCTCAAGAACATTCCATCTGCAATTTCCTTATTGGTTTTTCCACGCGCCAGTTGCTGCAGCACCATCATTTCCCGTCCTGACAGGCGGTCCACCATGTCCGACTCGCTGGCATTGCCAAGACTCGAGCGAACCGTATGCAATGCCTGGTTGGGAAAATAACTGTAGCCGGACAATACCGCCTTTATCGCACTCAATAATTCGGTAAGGTCCTGTTGCTTGCACACGTAACCGGCGGCGCCCGTCTGCATGCAACGCATGGAAAAATGCCCCGGCGATTGGGAGGTCAATACCAGCACTTTCAATGGCGATGGGTTGGAGGTCAGTCGCGCGATAACCTCCAACCCATCCAGTTTCGGAATACCGATATCCAAGATAACGATATCCGGTGACAGTTCCCGGGCAAGTTGTAACGCATCGACGCCATTATCCGTTTCGGCAACAACTTCATATCCATGACGCTCCATCAGCAAACGTACAGCAAGACGAATGACGGGATGATCATCCACGATCAGCACTTTATTCATGGGCAAATCCAACTTCGCTGTTCGAATTTTTAGAGCACGCACAATAGCCTAGTCATTTCTACCTTGGCATGCTGCCCCCCCTGACCGCTCACACCGAAAGACGCAACCTACAAGCAATACAGAAAATTCCTACAAATTAGCCTGGAAATAATGTGCCATGAATTTGTCCAGCAAGAGCAGAACGCTTTTCTGACAGCGTAGCAACCCCATGAACAGCACGGCTTTTACTTGTTAAAAGCACGTCGCCACACAGGAATTGAAGCCTTCCGCTCATAAAAAGTAACTGAATTATTTGCCAATAAAACAGCGCGCATTGCGCATCAAGACGCCTGGATTTATATAAGAAGACCAGCCAAAGTTAATCCAGAAAATACATCAGACACAGGTCTTCCAGTCACTCCCACATGAACTTCAAACCCAATAAAACTTCACTCAACATTCATTATCGAGCCCGAACAACATATGAGCATCCACCATGAACAAACCTCTGAAGACAATAACCAACCCGATGACCCTGATTGCCATATTTGCGACTTTATCCGAAACCTCCGCGGCCATTTCATTGCCGTTCCTGGATGACCAGGATCGAGAGTATTACCTGTGGTTCCTGATCAGCTTCCCCTTCTATCTACTATTGCTCTTCTTCGTGACGCTCAACTTCAACTATCGCTCGTTGTACTCTCCCTCGGACTTTCGCAAGAACAAGCACTTCGTCAAGACCATGGATGACGCAACCCGTAGACATAAACGCGTATTGCATCGCCCTCGCAAGGTCAGGGGTTGGCTGATACATCTGCATCGGGAAGGGCCCGCTCCACGACGAGGGGTCCTTTTCGTGTCCGGACTCCCGGAGCCTCTGTGCGAGGTCACTCGATCCAAAGGTCCCAAGCGGGCCGCAAGGCCCGGTGAAATCACTGTGTATATCATTTACAGCCGCGATGAGGCGCAGGTCCCCCTGGATGGGCCGGATGGGTAAGCGACACGAGGACCGTACCGCGACGAGAACGCGAGCAACCAGCAAGATATGGGCAAAAAAAAAGGCCTGCACATGGCAGGCCTCTTTTTTTGATCGGGATCAGAACAGCTTGCGACCCTTGTTCGCCGCAATGCGCATGCGCAGGGCGTTGAGCTTGATGAAGCCGGCCGCGTCGGCCTGGTTGTAGGCACCACCGTCTTCTTCGAACGTCGCGATATTGGCATCGAACAGCGAGTCGTCAGACTTGCGCCCGGTGACGATCACATTGCCCTTGTACAGCTTCAAGCGTACGACACCGTTCACGTTGACCTGGGAAGCGTCGATCATCTGCTGCAGCATCAGACGCTCCGGGCTCCACCAGTAGCCGGTGTAGATCAGGCTGGCATACTTGGCCATCAGCTCGTCCTTAAGATGAGCCACTTCGCGGTCCAGGGTAATCGATTCGATCGCCCGGTGAGCACGCAGCATGATGGTGCCGCCCGGGGTTTCGTAGCAACCACGGGACTTCATGCCCACGTAGCGGTTCTCGACGATATCGAGACGACCGATACCGTGTGCGCCACCGATACGGTTCAAGGTCGCCAGCACAGTGGCCGGGCTCATTTCCACGCCGTCCAGCGCGACGATGTCACCGTTGCGATAGGTCAGTTCCAGATACTGCGGGGTATCGGGTGCCTTTTCCGGGGAAACGGTCCAGCGCCACATGTCTTCTTCGTGTTCGGTCCAGGTGTCTTCCAGCACGCCGCCCTCATAGGAGATGTGCAGCAGGTTGGCATCCATCGAATACGGGGATTTCTTCTTGCCGTGGCGCTCGATCGGAATCCCGTGCTTCTCGGCGTAGTCCATCAGTTTTTCACGGGACAGCAAGTCCCACTCGCGCCATGGGGCGATGACTTTCACGCCAGGCTTGAGGGCATAGGCACCCAGTTCGAAACGTACCTGGTCGTTGCCTTTGCCGGTGGCGCCGTGGGAAATGGCGTCGGCACCGGTTTCGTTGGCGATTTCGATCAGGCGCTTGGCAATCAGCGGACGAGCAATGGAGGTACCCAGCAGGTACTCGCCTTCGTAGACGGTATTGGCGCGGAACATCGGGAACACGAAGTCGCGGACAAACTCTTCGCGCAGGTCATCGATGTAGATCTCTTTGACGCCCATGGCCTGAGCCTTGGCGCGTGCAGGTTCGACTTCTTCGCCCTGCCCCAGGTCAGCGGTGAAGGTCACCACTTCGCAGTTATAAGTGTCCTGCAGCCACTTGAGGATCACCGAAGTGTCCAGGCCGCCGGAATACGCCAGAACGACCTTGTTTACGTCCGCCATGCCATCACTCCACGGGTTGTACGGAAAGCCGTGAAGTCTAACGTCCGGCGCGGATAATTTACAGAGGCGCGACAGCTTATGACGACGAAGCGACAGATTATGTCGAGCGCGCGACGATCAGCCCTTCAGGATGTCCGCGCCGCCGTGGTCGCCACAGGCTTGCCTGGAGCCGAGGCAGGTGCCGGAGCGGGCGCAGGCGCCCTGGCCGGAGCCGCGGCGGGTGGTGACGGCGGGGTTGCCGGTTGCGGTGCCGGTGCCGGTGCTTCGGTGGGCTCGACACGCGACAACTGCACCACCACCCGACGGTTCCTGGCCCGGTTGGCCGCGTTGGTGTTCGCCACCAGGGGATAACGCTCGCCATGGAAACGCAAGGTGATCTGCGACTCCTGGAAACCATTGGCCTTGAAGAAGTCCATGACCGCCAATGCCCGGCGACGGGACAGTTCACGGTTGGTCAAACGGTTGCCGCTGTTATCGGAATGGCCATCCAGCTCGACGTGATTGACGCTCGGGTCAGCCTTGATGAAGTCGAGCATCACTTGCAACTGGGCCTTGGCCCGGGCGTCGAGTTCGATCCCTTCCCCAGGGAAGGCAATCTGGGTCTGCTTGATCTGCTCGAAGTTCTTGGGCAGCAGCTTCGCCACGCAGCCTTGATAGTCGTTGAAGGCCTTGCTGAAGCGCACGGGCAGCAGTCGCACCTCCGAGACCCGGCCATCCTCGGTATTGCGTCGCACCACCGGGCTGCGCCCCTCCATCAACCCGCTGATCAAACGGCCCGCCTGGACCTGGGAGCTGTTGAACAGCACATCGCCACTGCCGAGCCTGACCGAACCCAGGTTGATATCGCCTCGTCCCGGCTGCCACGGCGCCGCGGCGGCCAGCAAGGTCGCGGAGCCACCGCCGAGCATCGGGTTATAGGCCTTGAGCCGGAACGTCGCCTGCTCACCCGCGCGTCGCACGAACTCGCCACTGCCGAAATCGGTGATCGGCTGGCTCAGCCGACACTCGAACTTGTCGCCTTCGACCGTCCACTCAATGCTCTCCAGACGGGTCTGGAAAGTGAGCGCCATGGCGGGAAGGCTGGCAAACACACTGAGCAAGGCTAGATAACGCTGGCGCACGGGAGGCTCCACTGGCTTTATACAAAAATCGATACACGCCGAGGCGTGACGCCGGTCCGGGGCATTGTCCCGGATCAGGGACATACCTGAAGGGGCTATCGGTAACTTGCGGCAAAACTTGATAGCGGATGCCTGCAACAGTCTTTTCCGGTAGCATTCCCCAGAGTTTGACCCGCCTGGAAGCCCCTCAATGTCCGACCGCCTGACCCTGCTGCGTCCCGACGACTGGCATATTCATCTTCGCGATGGTGCTGTGTTGACCCATACCGTCGCCGATGTGGCGCGTACCTTCGGGCGCGCAATCATCATGCCCAACCTGGTTCCGCCTGTACGCAACGCCGCCGAGGCCGATGGTTATCGCCAGCGCATCCTGGCCGCGCGGCCGGCCGGCAGCCGCTTCGAACCGCTGATGGTGCTTTACCTCACCGACCGTACCCAGCCCGAGGAAATCCGCGACGCCAAGGCCAGCGGCTTCGTCCATGCCGCCAAGTTGTACCCGGCTGGCGCCACGACGAACTCGGATTCCGGCGTCACCAGCATCGACAGGATCTTCCCGGTGCTGGAGGCCATGGCCGAAGTCGGGATGCCGTTGCTGATCCACGGAGAAGTCACCCGCGGTGATGTCGACGTGTTCGATCGCGAGAAAATCTTCATCGACGAGCATATGCGCCGCGTCGTGGAGCGCTTCCCGACTCTCAAGGTGGTGTTCGAGCACATTACCACCGCCGATGCCGTGCAATTCGTCAAGGAAGCGCCGGCCAACGTCGGCGCCACCATCACGGCGCATCACCTGTTGTACAACCGCAACCACATGCTGGTAGGCGGGATCCGGCCGCATTTCTATTGCCTGCCGATCCTCAAGCGCAACACCCACCAGGAGGCCTTGCTCGACGCCGCCACCAGTGGCAGCGCCAAGTTTTTCCTCGGCACGGATTCGGCGCCCCACGCCCGTCACGCCAAGGAAGCCGCTTGCGGTTGCGCCGGCTGCTACACGGCCTACGCCGCCATCGAAATATATGCCGAGGCGTTCGAACAGCGTAATGCGCTGGACAGGCTCGAAGGCTTCGCCAGCCTCCACGGCCCTCGGTTCTATGGCCTGCCGGTGAACACCGATCGTATTACGCTGGTCCGCGACGAGTGGACCGCCCCCGCCAGCCTGCCCTTCGGCGAGCAGACTGTCATCCCGCTGCGCGCCGGTGAAAAACTGCGCTGGCGCCTGCTGGAGGAAACACCGTGAGTGAAGAGCATTTCGACGACGAACTGGACGGCAACGGTGGTTCTGGCGGCATCCGTCACCCCATGGCTGCACGGTTCCGGGGCTATCTGCCTGTCGTCGTTGACGTAGAGACCGGCGGTTTCAACTCCGCCACCGATGCGCTGCTGGAAATCGCCGCGACCACCATCGGCATGGACGAAAAAGGGTTCGTGTTCCCTGACCACACCTATTTCTTCCGTGTCGAACCGTTCGAAGGCGCCAACATCGAAGCGGCGGCCCTGGAGTTCACCGGGATCAAGCTCGACCATCCGTTGCGCATGGCGGTGAGCGAAGAGACAGCCCTGACCGACATCTTCCGTGGCGTCCGCAAGGCGCTCAAGGCCAATGGTTGCAAGCGCGCGATCCTGGTGGGTCATAACAGCAGCTTCGACCTGGGTTTCCTCAACGCAGCCGTTGCCCGCCTGGACATGAAGCGCAATCCGTTCCACCCGTTTTCCAGCTTCGACACTGCAACCCTGGCGGGCCTGGCATACGGCCAGACCGTCCTGGCCAAGGCCTGTCAGGCGGCCGACATCGATTTCGATGGTCGTGAGGCGCACTCGGCCCGCTACGACACCGAGAAGACCGCCGAGCTGTTCTGCGGCATCGTCAACCGGTGGAAAGAGCTGGGCGGCTGGCAGGATTTCGACGACTAGAGAGTAGAGTCAACCCAGCTCTGTGTTTCAGCCGATGATCCGGCTTGAAATACCCATAAAAAAACCGGCCACCAAGGGCCGGTTTTTTTATGCCTGATTCGCTTACAGCTTGTCGCCGTGCTCGCCCAGGTAGGCAGCAACACCTTCCGGGGAAGCGGTCATGCCTTTGTCGCCTTTCTTCCAGTTGGCCGGGCAGACTTCGCCGTGCTCTTCGTGGAATTGCAGAGCGTCGACCAGACGGATCAGCTCTTCCATGTTACGACCCAGCGGCAGGTCGTTGACGATCTGCGAACGGACCACGCCTTTGTCGTCGATCAGGAACGCGCCACGGAAAGCCACGCCGCCTTCGGACTCGACATCATAGGCCTTGGCGATTTCGTGCTTCATGTCGGCAGCCATGGTGTATTTCACCGGGCCGATGCCGCCGCCGTTGATCGGCGTGTTACGCCATGCGTTGTGAGTGAAGTGCGAGTCGATGGAAACAGCGATCACTTCCACGTTGCGAGCCTTGAAGTCGTCCATGCGGTGGTCCAGGGCGATCAGCTCGGATGGGCAGACGAAGGTGAAGTCCAGCGGGTAGAAGAACACCAGGCCGTATTTGCCTTTGATGGCCGACGACAGGGTGAAGCTGTCGACGATCTCGCCATTGCCCAGAACGGCAGGAACAGTGAAGTCAGGGGCTTGCTTGCCTACGAGTACGCTCATTGTATATCTCCTGGTGTAGTAACGTGAAAAACTCAGGTCCGCGCCAGCCTGCCACCCTCAGGCGACAGCCCTGTGACACGAACCCGCTTCGCAAGGACCGACCATCATACACCGCCCATTTGAGCTCTTCTCAACGGTTTTTGGTGATATCGAAAAATCGACAGCCCGACTTGGAAAGCCGTTCGTCAGCCCGGCATCTCTCTGGCCTGGAAGCGTCGAGAAACCACTTTGACAATCATTCTCGTTAACATTAAGATCCGTCTCACTTAAGCCACAACCCGCGACGGTTCTTACTTATGTATGTTTGCCTCTGCACTGGCGTCACCGACGGACAAATCCGCGAAGCGATCTATGAAGGTTGCTGCAGCTATCGTGAAGTCCGCCAGGCCACCGGCGTAGCCAGCCAATGCGGCAAATGCGCATGCCTGGCCAAGGAAGTGGTTCGTGAAACCCTCGCCAAAGTACAAACGGCCCAGGCATCGATCCCCTACCCTGTAGAATTTACCGCCGCGTAAACACCGCTTTCCAAGGAACCGGACTCAATGTCCGGTTTTTTTATGCCTGTAAATCAAACGCTTAGCTTCCAGACGCGGAACACAAACATTCTTATTCCGATTAATTTTCATTTATTATTCAATAACTTAGGTTTGACACCCGGAAATGCGCGGCTCAAACTCTGCCTCATACACAGCTATTTTACAGGCAGGCCTCACCATGAAAGGCGACATTACAGTCATCCAGCATCTCAACAAGATCCTTGCCAATGAGCTGGTCGCAATCAATCAATACTTCCTGCACGCACGCATGTATGAAGATTGGGGCCTGAACAAGCTGGGCAAGCACGAGTACCACGAGTCCATCGACGAGATGAAACACGCGGACAAGCTGATCAAGCGCATCCTGTTCCTTGAAGGCCTGCCCAACGTCCAGGACCTGGGCAAGCTGCACATCGGCGAACACACCCGCGAAATGCTCGAATGCGACCTGCGTATCGAACGCACCGGGCATGCCGACCTGAAGGCCGCCATCGCCCACTGCGAAAGCGTTGGCGACTTCGGCAGCCGCGAACTGCTTGAAGACATTCTCGAGTCCGAGGAAGAGCATATCGACTGGCTGGAAACCCAGCTGGGCCTGATCGACAAAGTGGGCCTGGAGAATTACCTGCAATCGCAGATGGGCGACGAATAACCTCCGGCAAACGCGAACCAACAAAAAGCCCCGCCCTCTTGTGAGAGGCGGGGCTTTTTGTTGCCGGGATTTCAGGCAGTACCGACATCCACCCTGGAGGGAGCAGGCTCGCCCCACAAGGTTTGGCGCTTACCACAACCGGTGCGGTGAACCGACGCCCTTGGATCAGGCCTCGGTCTTCTTGGTCGCGTTGGCGACTGCTTCCTTGATGGTGCTCTGCAGGGAACCGTCAGCAGCCATTTCAACCATGATGTCACTGCCACCGATCAGCTCACCGGCAACCCACAGTTGTGGAAAGGTTGGCCAGTTGGCGTACTTGGGCAGGTTGGCGCGGATTTCCGGGTTCTGCAGGATGTCGACATAGGCAAACTTCTCGCCACATCCCATCACGGCCTGAGCAGCCTTGGCCGAGAAACCGCACTGTGGCGCATTCGGCGAGCCTTTCATGTAGAGCAGCACGGTGTTGTTGGCAATCTGTTCTTTGATGGTTTCGATGATATCCATGGAGCACCTCGGCTTAAACTTCGCGACTCAAGTCGTCGACACGGTGGCGCATTGTAACGGAAACCCGAGCAAGGTGCTCGGTCTACGCCAGAGACAAATTCACGCAGCCGCCACCTTCACAGGCACACCGTTGAGGGCCGCGTTGCCGGACAATTCATCGAGCTGGCACTCATCGGTCAGGTCATTGGCACTGGAGCCGGGTTGCCCACTGGCGATACTCATCTGCACCCCCGGCCGGGCGTGTCCCCAGCCATGGGGCAGGCTGACAACGCCTTTCATCATGTCGGAGCAACCCTGCACTTCAACTTCAATCACGCCCACCCGCGAGCTGACCTTCACTCGCTGCCCATCATCCAGCCCACGACTGGCCAGGTCGTCAGGATGCATCAGCAAGTGATGACGCGACTTGCCTTTCACCAGCCGATGGAAATTATGCATCCAGGAATTGTTGCTGCGAACGTGTCGACGACCGATCATCAGCAATTCGTCTGGCTGAGGGGCCTGCATCGCGGCGAACCGCCCGATATCGGCGAGGATCACGGCGGGAGCAGCCTGTATCCGCTGGTTTTCGGTTTTCAATCGCGACGCCAGGTTGGGCTTGAGCGCACCGAGGTCAAGGCCGTGCGGATGGTCGAACAGGGTCGCCAGGGACAGTTTGTGTGACGAGGCATCTCCATAAGGCCCTGCCCGCAAACCAAAATCGATCATCTGCGCGGGCGGCATGGTGGGCTTGAGCTCCTTGCCGGTCCTGGCGGCGAAGGCCTTGGCCAGGCCGACAAAGATCTCCCAATCGTGCAGCGCCCCTTCCGGCTTGGGCAGGATGGCCCGGTTGAAACGGGTCACATTGCGCACCGCGAACAGGTTGAACGTGGTGTCATAGTGGTCATTTTCCAGCGCCGACGTCGAAGGCAGGATCAGGTCGGCGTAGCGGGTGGTTTCGTTGATGTACAGGTCCACGCTGACCATGAACTCCAGACCGTCCAGCGCCTGTTCCAGCTGTCGCCCGTTGGGCGTCGACAGCACCGGGTTGCCGGCCACCGTCACCAGGGCGCGAATCTGTCCTTCACCCTCGGTGAGCATTTCCTCGGCCAGGGTCGATACCGGCAACTCCCCGGCATACTCGGGACGCCCGGACACACGGCTTTGCCAGCGGTTGAAATGTCCACCCGAAGTGGTGGCGACCAGGTCCACCGCCGGTTCGGTGCACAAGGCGCCCCCCACTCGGTCCAGGTTACCGGTCACCAGGTTGATCACCTGGATCAGCCAGTGGCACAGCGTACCGAATGCCTGGGTCGAAACGCCCATCCGCCCGTAGCAGACAGCCGACGGGGCCGCGGCGAAGTCTCGGGCCAACTGACGGATCTGCGTTGCGGGCACCGCACACAGCGGGCTCATGGCCTCGGCCGTGAAGGCGGCCACAGCCTGGCGCACCTCTTGCAGCCCATCCACCGGCAAATGACTATCACGGGTCAGGCCTTCGCTGAACAGGGTATTGAGCATGCCGAACAACAGCGCGGCATCACCGCCTGGGCGCACGAAGAGGTGCTGGCTCGCGATGGCGGCCGTTTCGCTACGACGCGGATCGACCACCACCACTTTGCCGCCGCGGGCCTGGATCGCCTTGAGGCGTTTTTCCACGTCTGGCACGGTCATGATGCTGCCATTGGATGCCAGAGGATTGCCGCCCAGGATCAGCATGAAGTCGGTGTGATCGATGTCCGGGATCGGCAGCAGCAGGCCATGACCGTACATCAGGTGGCTGGTCAGGTGATGGGGCAACTGGTCCACGGAGGTCGCAGAGAAACGGCTGCGGGTCTTGAGCAGACCCAGGAAATAATTGCTGTGGGTCATCAGCCCGTAGTTGTGCACGCTGGGGTTGCCCTGATAGACCGCCACCGCATTCTGGCCGTGACGCGCCTGGATGTCCGCCAGGCGTTCGGCTACCAGCGCGAAGGCGTCTTCCCAGGCAATGGGCTGCCATTGACTGCCCACCCGCTGCATGGGTTGGCGCAGTCGGTCCGGATCGTTCTGGATATCCTGCAAGGCCACTGCCTTGGGGCAGATATGCCCCCGGCTGAAGCTGTCCAGCGAATCGCCCTTGATCGAGGTGATCGCCAGGCCCTGGCCTTCGGTTTCGGTGGTTTCCAGGGTCAAGCCACAGATGGCTTCACACAGATGGCACGCACGGTGATGAAGAGTCTTGGTCATGGCCAGTCTCTGTTTTATTCGTGGCGGGCACTTTTGGCCGCGGGAACAAAACTATGGCGCCTGGACCGTCACCGCGCCAGCGACGTTCGTCCTGTGAATTGCCGGGCATCAGGCTTGCCGATGAAGTTGGCGTCAGGGCTGCTCCACAGGAGGCGCCAGCAGCTGGATCTCCTCGACAGTCTCCACCTGTTCCTGGGCCATCGGCACGCCGGTCAGCTCGCCGATCAGACGCCAATGCTCGTCGAGCCCTCCGCTGATAGTGGCCATGCGATCGATCATGCGCCGTCCGGCGGCCTTGATGACTTCATCGTCGCTGCGCAACAACTCGAACGACATGGACGTCATCGAGGCGGTAAGGTGCGTCAGGGAGCGTGCCGTCAGCCCCAGCAATTCCATCAGTTGTTGCTCTTTCGAATCCATTTCGACGCTCCTGCCTCTAAGAGGTCTTTTATAACCCAGCCCCCTGCTTTAGGAAATGCTCACATCCGACAACTGACAGGCAGATCCTCAAACGCGAGCGCAAACCATCCACCAACGACCTCGCCCCCGCCCTGCTTGATTGCCAAGCCGTATACCGCCAGTGTACAAAGGGATCGCCGCTGTCAGGAAACCGGCCTCGAATCGCCTCCGTATTCGTACGCCGGCCTCGCTGAATTCCCCTAAAAACCAGGGCACTATTGGTAATACGCGACATTTAATGTCAATATCGCGCCCTCCCCTATTTTCGTCGCCCCGTGCGGCTTTTGCCGCAGGTCTCGCCCGTTTTTTCGTTAAACAAGGCTTTGAGCATCTGCGGTCAGTTACAAAAAGGTAGTCAATGATGAGCGCAAGGCACTTTCTCTCCCTGATGGACTTCACGACCGATGAGTTGCTCGGCGTGATCCGTCGAGGCGTGGAGCTCAAGGACCTGCGTAACCGCGGTGTACTGTTCGAGCCCTTGAAAAACCGCGTGCTGGGGATGATCTTCGAGAAGTCGTCGACCCGCACCCGCATTTCGTTCGAAGCCGGCATGATCCAGCTCGGCGGCCAGGCGATCTTCCTGTCGCCCCGCGACACCCAGCTGGGCCGCGGCGAGCCGATCAGCGATTGCGCCATCGTCATGTCCAGCATGCTCGATGTCGTGATGATCCGAACCTTTGCCCACAGCACCCTGACCGAGTTTGCGGCCCACTCCCGCGTACCGGTGATCAACGGCCTGTCCGACGACCTGCACCCCTGCCAGTTGCTGGCCGACATGCAGACGTTCCTCGAACACCGTGGCTCGATCCAGGGCAAGACCGTCGCCTGGGTCGGTGATGGCAACAACATGTGCAACAGCTATATAGAAGCGTCGATGCAACTCGACTTCCAGCTGCGCATTGCCTGTCCCGAAGGCTACGACCCTAACCCTGAACTGGTGGCCAGGGCCGGGGACCGTGTCACCATCGTCCGCGATCCGAAACTGGCAGTGCCCGGCGCGCACCTGGTGAGCACCGACGTCTGGACCTCCATGGGCCAGGAAGAAGAAACCGCCAAGCGACTCAAGGATTTCGCGCCGTTCCAGGTCACCCGGGCGCTGCTCGACCTGGCGACACCTGAAGTGCTGTTCATGCATTGCCTGCCCGCTCACCGCGGCGAGGAGATCAGCTTCGATGTCCTGGAAGACCCACGGGCGGTAGCGTGGGACCAGGCAGAGAACCGTCTCCATGCGCAGAAGGCCCTGCTGGAGTTTCTCGTCGAGCCGGCGTACCACCACGCATGAGCCATCCCCTGCTCCTGAACCTGCATGACCTGGCCTGTGGTTACCAGAACCAGCGGGTCGTGCAAAACCTCAACCTGCACCTCAATGCCGGCGATATCGGTTGCCTGCTCGGCTCCTCCGGGTGCGGCAAGACCACGACGCTGCGGGCCATAGCCGGTTTCGAACCGGTGCATGCAGGGGAGATCCAACTGGACGGGCGAACCATTTCCCGCGCCGGCTTCACCCTCGCCCCGGAAAAACGCCGCATCGGCATGGTGTTCCAGGATTACGCACTGTTCCCTCACCTGAGCGTGGCCGAGAACATTGCCTTCGGCATTCGCAAGCATCCGGACAAGGAACGCGTGGTCGAAGAACTCCTGGAACTGGTCAACCTGAAGAACCTGGGCAAGCGCTTGCCCCATGAGCTCTCTGGCGGCCAGCAACAACGCGTGGCGCTGGCCCGTGCGTTGGCCCCGGAGCCACAACTGTTGTTGCTCGACGAACCTTTCTCCAATCTCGACGGCGAGCTGCGACGCAAGCTCAGTCATGAGGTGCGCGACATCCTCAAGGCCCGCGGTACCAGCGCGATCCTGGTCACACACGACCAGGAAGAAGCCTTTGCCGTGAGCGACCATGTCGGTGTATTCAAGGAAGGTCGACTCGAGCAGTGGGATACGCCCTACAACCTCTATCACGAACCGCTGACGCCGTTCGTTGCCAGTTTCATCGGCCAGGGTTATTTCATTCGTGGCCAACTCGACAGCCCGGAATCGGTCCAGACCGAACTGGGGGTGCTGCGCGGCAATCGAGCCTACACCTGGCCCATCGGCTGCGCAGTGGACGTACTGCTGCGGCCGGACGATATCGTCTACTCCCCCGATAGCCCGCTCACCGCCACGATCGTCGGCAAGACATTCCAGGGGGCTTCAACCCTGTATCGCCTCCAACTGCCGACGGGTGCACAGCTGGAATCGATCTTCCCGAGCCACGCCGACCATCAGGTCGGCGCCAGTGTCGGCATCCGGGTGTCGGCTGAACACCTGGTGCTGTTCCAGGCTTCCGGCAGCACGGCGGCGCATATCCCGCCAGTGGAAAGCGGCGTGCGCCGATACAGCAGCGCCAACTGATGTTCAAGTGTTCGCCTTTGAGGCGAGGGAAAATGCCCCCTCGCCTCAAGCGCATGGAAAGTGGTCAGCCCAGCATCAGGGTCCCGCTGGCTACCAGCGTCGCATTGCCACCGATCTTCACGCGCTCGCCCTCCAGCCTGCAGAACAGCGCCCCGCCCCGTGCCGAGCACTGGTAAGCCGTCAGCCCTAGCTTGCCCAGACGCTTGGACCAGTATGGAATCAGGCTGCAATGGGTCGAGCCGGTCACCGGGTCTTCGTTGATGCCAATGGCAGGCGCGAAGTAACGTGAGACGAAGTCATGCCGGCTGCCGGGTGCGGTCACGATGGCGCCGGGCCACGGCAATTTCGCCAGGGCCGCCATGTCCGGCTTGCAGTCGAGTACCGCCTGTTCCGACTCCAGCACCACGAACAGCTCATTGAAGCCCAGCACATCCACCGCCTCGACGCCCAGGGCGCTCTGGACCGCCAGGGATGCTCCTACTTCCCCAGGCATGGTGGCAGGGAAATCCAGCCACAGCCGATCCCCTTCGCGAGTGACGCTCAAAGGCCCGGATTTGCAGATAAAGTCCAGCCTCTCCACCGTTTCGTGATAGATCTCGAACAACACGTAGGCACTGGCCAAGGTGGCGTGCCCACATAAGGGCACTTCAGTGGTGGGAGTAAACCAACGGATATGCCAACGCTGGCCTTCGCGTACCAGAAAAGCCGTCTCGGCCAGGTTGTGTTCCGAGGCGATCTTCTGCATCAAGTCATCGGCAAGCCAGGCGTCGAGTCGGTAGACCATCGCCGGGTTACCGCCAAACGGCCGGTCACTGAACGCATCGACTTGATGAAACGCGAGCTGCATGGCACTTCTCCTTGTTATTGATGCACCAGCATGAAGGCTGAGGACACCGGTTATCCAGTGACAGATCGGCGGATTTTTCACCCGACAGAACAGGACCGACGATCCAGGTCCCATCGTGCCGGACGCGCTGCCCCACTTCGCGAGAAGGCAGAAAACGGCTCTTTCAAGCCCGCCCGATCTGCGCGAACTTCGCCCCGGTGTGTTCGGCCAATACCGAAGGCGCCAGTTCCACTTCCAGGCCACGCCGTCCCGCGCTGACAAAGATGCTGGCGAAGGGCTGGGCGGAACTGTCGATGAACGTCCGCAGGCGTTTTTTCTGCCCCAAGGGGCTGATACCTCCGAGCAGGTAACCAGTGGAGCGTTGCGCGGCCGCCGGATCGGCCATCTCGACTTTCTTCACACCCGCGGCATGAGCCAGCGCCTTCAGGTCCAGGCTACCGGCTACAGGCACCACGGCCACCAACAGCTCACCTTTTTCGCTCGCCGCCAATAACGTCTTGAACACTTGCGCCGGATCGAGTTCCAGTTTTTCTGCAGCTTCCAGACCGTACGAGGCGGCCTTGGGATCATGTTCGTAACTGTGGATACGATGATCGGCGCGCACCTTTTTCAGCAGATCCAATGCGGGGGTCATGACCGCTCCTGACGAGAAATCAAAAAAGAGTGAACGGGATTCTAAGTGATCGGCATCCAAAAGGCTTCGGGGCACGGCACCACGCTATAGGAGAGATATCGGCACCATGGTCATTCACATCATTGATAGTTGAAAAGTGACTGCTGGTTCATTTTCGACCTTTGACAGTAGCGTTTCTTGTCTATATTTTTTCGAAACTGAAAGACATATCGTGTGTCTACAAGCAACACCCCGAGCCCAGGATGGGGATCCTGCCTCGGTGAAAAACGCGCGATCGAAGCCTTACCGAATGCGCGGACAACAACAAAACCGAGGTTTGCATGACAGTCGATCTACAACAGCCGTCCCTTTCCAGCCAGTGCCTGGCCGAATTCCTCGGAACCGCCCTGCTGATCTTTTTTGGAACCGGTTGTGTTGCAGCGCTCAAGGTCGCGGGTGCCAGTTTCGGCCTGTGGGAAATCAGCATCATCTGGGGCGTCGGTGTCAGCATGGCGATCTACCTCAGCGCGGGTGTTTCCGGCGCGCACCTGAACCCCGCCGTCAGCATCGCCCTGTGCATCTTCACCGACTTCGAAAAACGCAGATTGCCCTTCTATATTGTTTGCCAGGTCGCCGGCGCCTTTTGCGGCGCGCTCCTGGTCTACCTGCTGTACAGCAACCTGTTCTTCGATTTCGAACAATCCCGCCACATGATTCGCGGCACCCAGACCAGCCTCGAACTGGCCTCGGTGTTTTCCACCTACCCGCACCCGGCGCTGTCCACCGGCCAGGCCTTCCTGGTGGAAACGATCATCACCGCCATCCTGATGGGGGTGATCATGTCCCTGACGGACGACAACAACGGTCTGCCTCGCGGCCCGTTGGCACCACTGCTGATCGGCCTGCTGATCGCAGTGATCGGCAGCTCGATGGGCCCGTTGACCGGCTTCGCGATGAACCCGGCACGGGACTTCGGCCCCAAGCTGATGACTTTCTTCGCCGGCTGGGGTGAAATTTCCCTTACCGGTGGACGTGATATCCCGTACTTCCTGATTCCGATTTTTGCACCCATTGTCGGTGCATGCCTGGGCGCCGCGGCTTATCGAGGGCTGATTGCCCGACATCTGCCCAGCGCCACCCATGCTACAAAGGACGCCACACCGGCCATTGACGGCAAGGCCAGAACCTCTTGAAACAGTGGGTGCGCATCGCATGCTGTGCACCGTGGGCTTTATCCCTCATTTACGTCCCAAGGCAATCGACATGACCGATATCCAGAACAAGAACTACATCATTGCCCTCGATCAGGGTACGACCAGCTCCCGAGCGATCATCTTCGACCGCGACGCCAATGTGGTCGGCACCGCCCAGCGCGAATTCGTCCAGCACTACCCGCAGCCCGGCTGGGTCGAACACGACCCGATGGAGATCTTCGCCACCCAGAGCGCCGTCATGGTCGAAGCCCTGGCCCAGGCCGGCCTGCACCATGACCAGGTGGCCGCCATCGGCATCACCAACCAGCGTGAAACCACGGTGGTCTGGGACAAGACCACCGGCCGCCCGATCTACAACGCCATCGTCTGGCAGTGCCGGCGCAGCACCGAAATCTGCCAGCAGCTCAAGCGCGACGGCCATGAGCAATACATCAGCGACACCACCGGCCTGGTCACCGACCCGTATTTCTCCGGCACCAAGCTCAAGTGGATCCTGGACAATGTCGAAGGCAGCCGCGAGCGCGCGCGCAACGGTGAACTGCTGTTCGGCACCGTAGACAGCTGGCTGATCTGGAAATTTACCGGCGGCAAGGTGCATGTCACCGACTACACCAACGCCTCGCGCACCCTGCTGTTCAACATCCACTCGCTGGAGTGGGACGCGAAGATGCTCGACATCCTGGACATCCCCCGGGAAATGCTGCCGGAAGTAAAGCCCTCGTCGCAGATCTATGGCCGCACCAAGAGCGGCATCGCCATCGGCGGCATCGCCGGTGACCAGCAGGCCGCCCTTTTCGGCCAGATGTGCGTGGAACCGGGCCAGGCCAAGAACACCTATGGTACCGGCTGCTTCCTGCTGATGAACACCGGCGACAAGGCCGTCAAGTCCAGCCACGGCATGCTCACCACCATCGCCTGCGGTCCCCGCGGCGAAGTGGCCTATGCCCTGGAAGGCGCGGTGTTCAACGGCGGCTCCACCGTGCAGTGGCTGCGCGATGAGCTGAAGATCATCAATGACGCCCTCGATACCGAATACTTCGCCAACAAGGTCAAGGACAGCAACGGCGTGTACCTCGTGCCGGCCTTCACCGGCCTGGGCGCTCCCTATTGGGACCCCTACGCCCGTGGTGCGCTGTTCGGCCTGACCCGTGGCGTGCGGGTCGACCACATCATTCGCGCGACACTGGAGTCGATCGCCTACCAGACCCGCGATGTGCTCGACGCCATGCAACAGGACGCCGGCGAACGTCTCAAAGCGCTGCGCGTGGATGGCGGCGCGGTGGCGAACAACTTCCTGATGCAATTTCAGGCGGACATCCTGGGAACCCGGGTAGAACGTCCGAAAATGCGCGAAACCACCGCCCTGGGCGCTGCCTACCTGGCCGGCCTGGCCTGCGGTTTCTGGGGCAGCCTGGAAGAACTGCGCGGCAAAGCGATGATCGAGCGCGAATTCGAACCGCAACTGGACGAACAAGCCAAGGAAAAACTCTACGCAGGCTGGAAAAAAGCGGTCAGCCGCACCCGCGATTGGGAGCCCCACGAAGACGCCGAATAAGCCCCTGAGGGTCTGAAACTGGCCGGGAGTGGATTCCTGCGGCATCATGGGCAAATTTTGTATGGCAGCCCAAAGGAAGCCCCATGAATCTGCCTCCCCGTCAGCAGCAAATCCTCGAACTGGTCCGCGAGCGCGGCTATGTCAGTATCGAGGAAATGGCGCAGTTATTCGTCGTGACTCCGCAGACCATCCGCCGCGACATCAATCAACTGGCGGAAATGAATCTGCTGCGCCGCTACCACGGCGGCGCGGCCTACGACTCAAGCGTGGAAAACACCGCCTACGCCATGCGCGCCGATCAGATGCGCGACGAGAAGCAACGTATCGCCGAAGCCATCGCCGCCCAGATCCCCGATCACGCCTCGCTGTTCATCAACATCGGCACCACCACTGAATCCATCGCCCGGGCGCTGCTCAATCACAACCATCTCAAGGTCATCACCAACAACCTTCACGTGGCCTCGATCCTCAGCGCCAAGGACGACTTCGAAGTCCTGATCGCCGGCGGCAACGTACGCCGTGACGGTGGCGTGGTGGGCCAGGCCAGCGTCGACTTCATCAACCAGTTCAAGGTGGACTTCGCCCTGGTGGGCATCAGCGGTATCGACGAAGACGGCAGCCTGCTGGATTTCGACTACCAGGAAGTGCGCGTCTCCCAGGCGATCATCGCCAACGCCCGGCAGGTGCTGCTGGCGGCGGACTCCAGCAAGTTCGGGCGCAACGCCATGGTTCGCCTGGGCCCCATCAGCCTGATCGATTGCCTGGTGACCGACCAGCAACCCGTGCCGGCCCTGGCGCAATTGCTGAGCCAGCACAAGATTCGGCTGGAAGTGGTCTGACGCCCTCTCGGTACCCTGTGGCGAAAGGATTCTGTGGCGAGGGGATTCATCCCCGCCGGGTTGCGCAACAATCCCAATACAGTCACTCAATTTGCCTGGTATACCGAGTCGCGCAAATCCAGGGTTGCTGCGCAACCCAACGGGGATGAATCCCCTTGCCACAAATACCTCCTGCCTGCGTCAAGCAATCTTCGTGTTCGAAAATTTTCCTTTCAGCTTCCTTTGATCAGTATTTTCAATCGAAGTTGGCTGGCTGTTGCTGTCTTTATGGGCTAGTATTTTTCGCAAATGAACATTAATGTTCGATTTCAAATATTCAAAAAGACCCCGAGGCCAGCCGATGCCCACTTCTACCTTGCCTACGCCCCCTCTCGCCGAAGTTTATGACATCGCCGTCATCGGTGGCGGCATCAATGGCGTGGGGATCGCCGCGGATGCTGCCGGTCGCGGTCTTTCGGTGTTCCTTTGCGAAAAGGACGACCTGGCCAGCCACACTTCGTCGGCCAGCAGCAAACTGATCCATGGCGGCCTGCGCTATCTCGAACATTACGAGTTCCGCCTGGTGCGTGAAGCGCTGGCCGAGCGCGAAGTGTTGCTGACCAAGGCTCCGCACATCGTCAAGCAGATGCGCTTCGTGTTGCCCCATCGCCCGCACCTGCGTCCGGCGTGGATGATCCGCGCCGGCCTGTTCCTCTATGACCACCTGGGCAAGCGCGAGCAGCTCGCCGGCTCCAGGAGCCTGAAGTTCGGCGCCGACAGCGCGTTGAAAAGCGAAATCACCAAGGGCTTCGAATATTCCGATTGCTGGGTCGATGACGCGCGGCTGGTGGTGCTCAATGCCATGGCCGCCCGGGAAAAAGGCGCCCACATCCATACACGCACCCGTTGCGTGAACGCTCGTCGCAGCAAGGGGCTGTGGCACTTGAACCTGGAACGTGCCGACGGCAGCCTGTTCTCGATCCGTTCCAAGGCACTGGTGAATGCCGCCGGCCCGTGGGTCGCCAAGTTCATCCGCGACGACCTGAAAATGGAATCGCCCTATGGCATCCGGCTGATCCAGGGTAGCCATGTCATCGTGCCAAAACTCTACGAAGGCGAACATGCGCACATTCTTCAGAACGAAGACCAACGAATCGTGTTCACCATTCCCTATCTGAACCAATTCACCCTGATCGGCACCACCGACCGCGAATACACCGGCGACCCGGCCAAGGTAGCGATTACCGACGGCGAAACCGATTACCTGTTGAATGTGGTCAACGCCCACTTCAAGAAGCAGATCAGCCGCAGCGATATCCTGCACAGCTATTCCGGCGTACGCCCGCTATGCAACGACGAGTCGGACAACCCCTCGGCAGTCACCCGGGACTACACCCTGGCGCTGTCCGGCGGCGGCGAAGACGCCCCGCTGCTGTCGGTATTCGGTGGCAAGCTGACCACCTACCGCAAACTGGCCGAATCGGCCATGGCGCAGCTGGCGCCGTATTTCACCCAGATGCGCCCGAGCTGGACGGCCGTCGACCCGCTGCCCGGTGGCGAAAACATGACCACGCCACAAGCATTGTGCTCTTCGATCCGCGACAAGTTCGACTGGGTACCGACCGAGCTCGCCCGCCGTTGGGCCACCACGTATGGCAGCCGTACCTGGCGCATGCTCGAAGGCGTGCACAGCCTGGCAGACCTGGGCGAACACATCGGTGGCGGCCTCTACACCCGGGAAGTCGACTACCTGTGCAGCGATGAATGGGCCATCAGCGCCCAGGACATCCTGTGGCGCCGCAGCAAACTGGGCTTGTTTACCAGCGCGGCCGAACAGCAAAAGCTTCAACAGTACCTGGACGAGGTCGAACACAACCGCCGCAAAATCGAAGCGGCCTGACGAATATTGCGCACAACCTAAAGCCCCTGAATCCAGCGATTCAGGGGCTTTTTGCTATCCGGCGTCCACCGATGCCCCCAGTGGGAGCGAGCTTGCTCGCGATGAGAGCTGCACATTCAACACCCTGTGGAGATTGACACACCGCTGTCGCGAGCAAGTTCGCTCCCACAATAGCTCAGGGCAGGTTCAACGCATTCGGTTTTCCGAACGCGACCCGACAGTCAATTCGGCTAACCGGATAAACAAGCTATACAAAATCCGAAACAAAACATTAATTTCATTTCAAAACAACAAGTTAGCTATACATCACTGGCCTGGCACGAGTCATGCTCTACACTCGTGGAGACGATTGTCCGGGTGCCAGCACAACAGGAGCTACCGGACATCAGAGGTACTCAGGGCCGACGTACCGGCCGAAATAAAAAAAACAATGTCGAGGAAACATCGATGCGTATCGTTCCCCATCTCCTGGGCGCAGCCATTGCTGCCGCTCTGATCAGCACTCCAGTCTTCGCGGCCGAACTGACCGGCACGCTGAAAAAGATCAAAGAGTCCGGCGTCATCACGCTCGGGCATCGCGACGCTTCCATTCCGTTTTCCTACATCGCGGACGCTTCCGGTAAACCGGTCGGCTACTCCCACGACATCCAGTTGAAAGTCGTCGAGGCGCTGAAAAAAGACCTGGACATGCCGAACCTGCAGGTCAAGTACAACCTGGTCACCTCCCAGACCCGTATCCCGCTGGTGCAGAACGGCACCGTGGACCTGGAGTGCGGCTCCACCACCAACAACGTGGAACGCCAGCAGCAGGTTGATTTCTCCGTCGGCATCTTCGAGATCGGCACTCGCCTGCTCTCCAAGAAAGATTCCAAGTACAAGGATTTCGACGATCTCAAAGGCAAGAACGTCGTGACCACCGCCGGCACCACCTCCGAGCGCCTGCTCAAGGCGATGAACGCCGACAAGCAGATGGGCATGAACGTCATCTCCGCCAAGGACCACGGCGAGTCCTTCCAGATGCTGGAATCGGGCCGTGCCGTTGCGTTCATGATGGACGACGCCCTGCTGGCCGGCGAAGCCGCCAAGGCCAAGAAGGCCAGCGACTGGGAAGTGACCGGTACCCCACAGTCGTATGAAATCTATGGCTGCATGATGCGCAAGGGCGACGCGCCGTTCAAAAAGGCCGTGGATGACGCCATCGTGGCCACCTACAAGTCGGGCGAAATCAACAAGATCTACGACAAATGGTTCACCCAGCCCATCCCGCCAAAGAACCTGAACCTGAACTTCCCGATGAGCGACGAGCTCAAGGCATTGATCGCCAATCCGACCGACAAGGCGGCTGACGACAAGAAGTCCTGATTTTCTGACTAACCTTATCTCCTGAAGGGGCCCGGCCCTTTCAGGGGATGGTCACTCCCTGCTGGCAATTTTCAGGAAACACTCGAACCGGTGCTATCGAGCCGAACGCGTGTGCCCGGCCGTCAAGGCTGGACGGGAACGGAGCTTCCCCAGGCGGGCATTTGTACATCGAACGATCTGAGGGGAGACCCTGATGAATTACAACTGGGACTGGGGCGTGTTCTTCAAGTCCACCGGCGTGGGCAGCGAGATCTATCTCGACTGGTACGTGGCCGGCCTGGGCTGGACCATTGCCATCGCCGTCGCGGCCTGGATCATTGCCCTGCTGCTGGGCTCGATCCTCGGCGTGATGCGCACCGTGCCGAACCGGCTGGTGTCGGGTATCGCCACTTGCTACGTGGAGCTCTTCCGAAACGTACCACTGCTGGTTCAGCTGTTTATCTGGTATTTCCTGATACCCGACCTGCTGCCCGAGAACCTGCAGGAATGGTACAAGCAGGACCTGAACCCGACCACCTCGGCCTACCTGAGCGTCGTCGTGTGCCTGGGCCTGTTCACCGCCGCCCGGGTTTGCGAACAGGTGCGCACCGGTATCCAGGCACTGCCGCGGGGCCAGGAATCCGCCGCCCGGGCCATGGGCTTCAAGCTGCCGCAGATCTACTGGAACGTGCTGCTGCCCCAGGCCTACCGGATCATCATTCCGCCGCTTACCTCGGAATTCCTCAACGTCTTCAAGAACTCCTCCGTGGCCTCGCTGATCGGCCTCATGGAGTTGCTGGCGCAGACCAAGCAGACCGCCGAGTTCTCCGCCAACCTGTTCGAAGCGTTCACCCTGGCGACGCTGATCTACTTCACCCTGAACATGAGCCTGATGCTGCTCATGCGCATGGTCGAGAAGAAAGTGGCAGTGCCCGGCCTGATCTCCGTAGGGGGTAAATGATGGAATTCGATTTCACGGGCATCGTCCCGGCCATTCCCGGCTTGTGGAACGGCATGGTGATGACGCTCAAGCTGATGGCCCTGGGCGTGGTCGGCGGGATCGTTCTGGGAACGATCCTGGCCCTCATGCGCCTGTCCCACAACAAGCTGGTCTCCAACATCGCCGGCACCTACGTCAACTATTTCCGCTCGATCCCGCTGCTGCTGGTGATCACCTGGTTCTACCTGGCGGTGCCATTCGTGCTGCGCTGGATCACCGGCGAGGACACCCCGATCGGTGCGTTCGGCTCCTGCGTCGTGGCGTTCATGATGTTCGAGGCGGCGTATTTCTGCGAAATCGTGCGGGCCGGCGTGCAGTCGATCCCCAAGGGCCAGATGGGCGCGGCACAGGCACTGGGCATGAATTATGGCCAGACCATGCGCCTGATCATCCTGCCCCAGGCGTTTCGCAAGATGACCCCGCTGCTGCTGCAGCAGAGCATCATCCTGTTTCAGGACACCTCGCTGGTCTACACGGTCGGCCTGGTGGACTTCCTCAATGCTTCGCGGGCCAGTGGCGACATCATCGGCCGCTCCAATGAGTTCCTGATCATCGCAGGTCTCGTGTACTTCACAATCAGCTTTGCCGCCTCGCTGCTGGTCAAGCGTCTGCAAAAAAGGTTCGCCGTATGATCTCTATCAAGAACATCAACAAGTGGTATGGGGACTTCCAGGTACTGACCAATTGCAGCACCGAGGTCAGCAAGGGTGAGGTCGTGGTGGTGTGCGGTCCGTCGGGCTCGGGCAAATCCACGCTGATCAAGTGCGTGAATGCCCTGGAGCCGTTCCAGAAAGGCGACATCGTGGTCGACGGCACGTCCATCGCCGATCCGAAGACCAACCTGCCGAAACTGCGTTCGCGGGTGGGCATGGTGTTCCAGCACTTCGAGCTGTTCCCGCACCTGACCATCACCGAAAACCTGACCATCGCGCAGATCAAGGTGCTGGGTCGCAGCAAGGAAGAAGCCACCAAGAAAGGCCTGCAGTTGCTTGAACGGGTCGGCCTCTCCGCCCATGCCCACAAGCATCCGGGCCAGCTTTCCGGCGGCCAGCAACAGCGCGTGGCCATTGCCCGGGCGCTGGCGATGGACCCGGTGGTGATGCTGTTCGACGAACCGACCTCGGCCCTCGACCCGGAAATGGTCAACGAAGTGCTCGATGTGATGGTGCAACTGGCCCACGAAGGCATGACCATGATGTGCGTGACCCACGAAATGGGCTTCGCCCGCAAAGTGGCGAACCGGGTGATCTTCATGGACCAGGGCCAGATCATCGAGGATTGCGCGAAGGAAGAATTCTTCGGCGACATCAGCGCCCGCTCTGAACGTGCGCAGCATTTCCTCGAGAAGATCCTGCAGCACTAAACAACACCACTCTCCCCTGTGGGAGCGAGCTTGCTCGCGATAGCAGACTGTCAGTCAACATTATTGTCGGCCGGTAAACAGTCATCGCGAGCAAGCTCGCTCTCACAAGGATCCAGTGTTGGCTTGTAGATTTGTGTTGTGGTTGACCCAAGGCTTCTGTGATGAAATGCGACCCCACCCTTTATCGCGCCGCGCCGCCATCACTCGCCGTGAAACCTCGCCTGATCCGCCACCTGTTGCTGCCACCGCTGATCATCGCCCTGACGATCGGCCTGGGTTATCTCGGTTTCTGGATCAGCGAGCACTACGGCATCCGTGGCCTGGCCGAGAACGGCGAGCGCCAGCTGGAGCTGCATGCCCGCGCAGTAGAGAGCGAGATCAGCAAGTACACCTACCTGCCCAGCCTGCTGGAGCTTGAATCCAGCGTCTCGCAACTGCTCGACGACCCGACACCCGAGCATCGCAAGACCGTCAACGAATACCTCGAAGGCCTGAACCGACGCAGCCGCAGCCGGGCCATCTACGTCATGGACACCACCGGTCGGGTCATGGCCACCAGCAACTGGCGCGATGTCGACAGTTACCTGGGCGAAGACCTGTCTTTCCGGGCCTATTTCCAGAACGCCGTGCGTGGTCAACCGGGCCGCTTCTATGGCATCGGCAGTACGAACGGCGAGCCCGGCTATTACCTGGCCCATGGCCTGGAGCAACAAGGCAAGATCATCGGCGTCGCCGTGGTCAAGGTGCGCCTCGAAGCCCTCGAAGAACGCTGGCAACGGGCCCGCCTGGAGGCGTTCGTCAGTGACGAGAATGGCGTCATCATTCTCTCCAGCGATCCGGCACGACGGCTCAAGTCGGTACGACCGCTGAGCGACGAAACCAAGGAACGCCTGGCCCGCAGCCTTCAATACTACTGGTTCCCGCTGAACGAACTGGTGCCCCTGGACCGGGAGCGGCTAACCGAAGGCATGGAAAAATTGACCTTCCCCGCCAACACCCAGGTGGCGCCCGACAAACAAGCCATCAGCTACCTCTCCCAGACCCGCCCCCTGAGCGATACACCGTGGAATTTCACCTTGTTGACGCCGCTTGAGGACCTGCGCCGACAGGCCGTCAACCAAGGCATCCTGGTAGCGGTGGCGTTCGCCCTGGTGGCGTTCCTGCTGATCGCCTGGAACGAGCGACGCAAGGTCATCGCCACCCGCCTCGCCGCCCGCGAGGCCCTGCAGGAAGCCAACAACCAGCTCGAACGGCGGATTACCGAACGCACCAGCGACCTGCGGGCCAGCAATGAACGCCTCAAGAACCAGATCCGCGAACGCCGCCAGGCCGAAGAGACCCTGCGTCGCGCCCAGGATGAACTGGTCCAGGCGGGAAAACTGGCGGCTATCGGCCAGATGTCCACCAGCATCGCCCACGAACTCAACCAGCCACTGGCGGCCCTGCGCACCCTGTCCGGCAATACCGTGCGCTTCCTGGAGCGTGGCCAGCTGGATATCGCCAATGCCAATCTCAAGACCATCAATGAACTGATCGACCGCATGGGCCGGATCACCGCCAGCCTGCGCTCCTTCGCCCGACGTGGGGACGACCAGGGCCGGGCCAGCCTCGGCAAGGCCGTCGAGGCCGCCTTGCAACTGCTGGGCGCCCGCCTTGAGAACCTGAACGTGAAGGTGCAGGCCGATTTCGATAACGTGCAGGTACAGATCGACCAGACACGCCTGGAGCAGATCCTCGGGAACCTGGTGGGCAATGCCCTGGATGCCATGCAGGCGCAGGCCGAGCCTCGACTGTGGCTTGAAGGCGAAGCCCTGGAGGGCAAGTATCGCCTGCGGGTGCGGGACAATGGCCACGGCATCGATCCGCAGGCACGCAAGCATCTGTTCGAACCTTTCTTCACCACCAAACCTGGCGAGCAGGGCCTTGGCCTGGGCCTGACCCTCTCGGCGAGCCTGGCCGCCGCTGCGGGCGGTCATCTGGAAGTCGAGCACCCCGATGACGGTGGCACCACCTTCGTCCTCAGTTTACCGTTGGTAAGCCTTTCACCTGCCGAGCCGCTATGAACAACGACCTGAGCGTACTGATCGTCGAGGACGATCCCCATGTCCTGCTGGGCTGCCAGCAGGCCCTGGCCCTGGAAGACATTCCCTGCATCGGCGTGGGCAGCGCCGAAGAGGCCCTGGAGCGGGTCGGCGATGATTTTGCCGGCATCGTCATCAGTGACATCCGCCTGCCGGGCATCGATGGACTGGAACTGCTGACCCGTCTCAAGGCGCGGGACCGCAGCCTGCCGGTGGTACTGATTACCGGCCATGGCGACATCTCCATGGCGGTGGGCGCCATGCAGAAAGGCGCCTACGACTTCATGGAGAAACCCTTCTCCCCCGAACGCCTGGTGGATGTCGCCCGCCGCGCCCTGGAGCAGCGCAGCCTGGCCCGGGAGGTCTCCTCCCTGCGCCGGCAATTGGCCGAACGCGACTCCCTGGAAGGTCGGATCATCGGCCGCTCCCCGGCCATGCAGCACTTGCGGGAGCTGATCGCCAACGTTGCCGACACCTCGGCCAACGTCCTGATCGAAGGCGAAACCGGCACCGGCAAGGAACTGGTCGCCCGTTGCCTGCATGATTTCAGCCGCCGCCACGACAAACAGTTCGTTGCGCTGAATTGCGGGGGCCTGCCGGAAAACCTGTTCGAAAGCGAGATTTTCGGCCACGAGGCCAACGCGTTCACCGGGGCCGGCAAGCGTCGGATCGGCAAGATCGAGCACGCCGACGGCGGCACACTGTTTCTCGATGAAGTGGAGAGCATGCCCCTGCCCTTGCAGATCAAGCTGCTGCGGGTATTGCAGGAGCGCACCCTGGAACGCCTGGGATCGAACCAGAGCGTGGCCGTGGATTGCCGGGTGATCGCCGCCACCAAGTCCGACCTGGATGAAATGGGGCGCGCCGGGCAGTTTCGCAGCGACCTGTATTACCGTCTCAACGTGGTGACCCTTGAACTGCCCCCCCTGCGGGAACGACGTGAAGACATCCTCCAGTTGTTCGAACATTTCCTCCAGCAGTCGTCCCTGCGCTTCGACCGTACGCCGCCGGAGCTGGATAACCAGACCCTGTCGAACCTGATGAGCCACGACTGGCCGGGCAATGTGCGAGAACTGCGTAACGTCGCCGAGCGCTTCGCCCTGGGCCTGCCGGCCTTCAAGAAACCCGGAGCCAGTGGCGGCCAGGGGCTGGCCTTCGCCGAAGCGGTGGAAGCCTTCGAGCGCAACCTGCTGGCGGACGCCCTGCAACGCAGCGGTGGCAACCTGACCCAGGCCAGCCAGGAGCTGGGCATGGCCAAGACCACGCTGTTCGACAAAGTCAAGAAATACGGCCTGAGCCATTAACCTGGGGTGATGAAACGGTGGACCTGATTTTCAAGGCGGCGCTGGGTGCGGCGGTGGTGGTCATCCTGGCGATGCTCGCCAAGACCAGGAACTATTACATCGCCGGGCTGGTGCCGTTGTTCCCCACCTTTGCCCTCATCGCTCACTACATTGTCGGCAAGGGTCGCTCGGTGGACGACCTGAAGACCACCATCGTGTTCGGCATGTGGTCGGTCATTCCGTACCTGGTATACCTGGGCACGCTGTATGTGATGGTCGATCGCATGCGCCTGGAAGCTTCGCTGGCCGTGGCGACAGTGGCCTGGCTGATGGCCGCGACGCTACTGGTCAGCGTCTGGGTGAGGGTTCACGCCTGAACAGCCGGGTGTGGGAGCGGTCTCGCTCCCACCGGGGGCACGAGGCGCCGGATCAGTAGCCGACGGTAAAGCGGGCGCGCGGGAACTGCGGGCTTTCCACTTCATCGATCATGGCGATGGCGTAATCGGCGAAGCTGATCCAGCTGCGCCCGGACTCATCGAACAGCAAGTGATCCTCGCCGATACGGAACCGGCCGGTACGCTCGGTTTCGACGAACTCCGCAGAAGGCGAAAGGAAGGTCCAGTCCAGGTCTTGTTCATTGCGCAGCACGTCGAGAAATAACGCGCCGGCCGTGGCTTCGGCAAGGTATTGCTCCGGGAAGCCATCGCCGTCGATCACCCGGCTGTTATCCGGCAGCAGCAACGAACCGGCCCCGCCCACCACCAGCAAGCGCTTGACTCCAGCCGCCTTCACCGGCGCAATGACCTTGTCGGCCGGCACGGTGGCGAAGTGGGCGGCGCTGATCACCACATCATGCCCTGTCACCGCGGCGGTCAACGCCTCGCTATCGAGCACGTCCAGTTGTTTGCTGGTCACTCCGGCCCGCTGGCCGATCTTTGTCGTATTGCGGGCAATGGCCGTGACGCTGTGACCACGACGCAGCGCTTCTTCCAACAGCTGGCTGCCCGCACGCCCGGTGGCGCCGATGATTGCGATCTTGCTCATGATGTTCTCCAGTGATTCGCGATGTTGAATACCTGCTCTTGCGGCGAGAGGGTTATGCTCTCGACACGACGGTGCTCCGATCACAGATCGGGATTCACCACTTCATTTCTCCCTTGGCGACCTTGGCACTGAGATCCAGGGAGCTGGCTTCGCCCAGCTCCGGATAACGCTGCTTCATGGCGGCGACCAGCGCGGTGGAGTCCTTGGCCCGGACGGTTTCCTCGTCGAAGGCCTTGATGTAACCGGCGGTGAATGCCACCGGCGCCAGGGAGCGGACGCTTTCGCCCAGGTAATGGCCCGGGATCACGGTGTTCGGCTGCAGTTTTTCAATGCCTGCGAGCGTCGCCAGCCAGTCCTGGTGGGACTGCGGCGTCTGGGTGTCGGCCATCCAGACGTGAATGTTCTCGGCCACCACCACACCGCCGACCACGGCCTTGATCGAGGGGATCCACACGAAGCTGCGGTCCGGCTGCGGGCCCTCCAGGCCAACGATCTGCAGACGCTTGCCTTCCAGGGTCAGGCTGTGGCCCTTGAGTACCTGGGGCACGATGGCCTTGGCCGGTGCGTCGGCCTTCAGGATCGGCCCCCAATACTTCAGCTTGCCCTCGACGGTCTGCCGGATGTGCTCGACGGTCGGCGCGGAGGCCAGCACCTTGGCCTCAGGGAACGCGGCGGTCAGGGTTTGCAGACCAAAATAGTAGTCTGGATCGCCGTGGCTGATGTAGATGGTGGTCAGTCGCTTGCCGCTGGCGCGGATTTTTTCCACCACCTGGGCCGCCTGGGACTGGCCGAACTGGGCGTCCACCAGGATGGCCTCCTTCTCGCCGCTGACCAGCACCGAGGTCACGGGAAAGATCGCCGCCGTGCCGGGGTTGTAGACATCGAGCGTCAGGTCGGCCGCCCAGGCGTGGGCGGCGAATGCCATCGATGCGCCTACCAGGAACAGGCGTTTGAGTGGGGTGAATGCGGTCATGAATGCTCCATTGTCCAAAAGCCCGGAAGGGAATGAGACGGAGCTTAGTGACGTGATTGATTTCAAAAAATGCGATGATCGAACATAGTTTGTTTCTGAAATCGGGCAAATCATGGATCGTCTACAAGCAATGCGGGTGTTCATCACGGTGGTGGACCTGGGCAGCCAGTCGGCAGCGGCGGATCACCTGGAGCTGTCGCGCCCGGTGGTGTCGCGCTACCTGGCGGAACTGGAGGACTGGGTGGGTGCCCGCTTGATGCACCGCACCACCCGCAAGCTCAGCCTGACGGCCGCGGGAACGGAGATCCTGCCGCGTTGTCGGCAGATGCTGGAACTCTCTGGCGACATGCAAGCGGCGGTCAGCACACCCGACGACGTGCCCCGGGGCATGCTGCGCATCAGCGCCAGCCCCTCGTTCGGCCAGGCCCAACTGGCCGGGGCCCTGGTCGAATACGTCAAGCGATACCCTGGCGTGAAAGTCGACCTGCAATTGCTCGATCGCACCGTGAACCTGGTGGACGAGCGTATCGACCTGGCCATCCGCATGAGCAACGACCTGGACCCGAACCTGATCGCCCGGCGCCTCACGGTCTGTCGCTCGGTGATCTGCGCCTCGCCCGCCTACCTGCGCGACCACCCGGCACCGCAGCGGGTCGAAGACTTGAGCGGGCACAACTGCCTGACCCACTCCTATGTGGGCAAGAGCCTCTGGCATTTCGAGCAGGACGGCGAGCAGGTTTCGGTACCGGTGCAAGGCAACATCTGCACCAACGAAGCCAGCACACTGCTGCGGGTCACCATGGCAGGCGCCGGCGTGGCCATGCTGCCCAGCTACCAGGCCGGCACTCATATCCGCAGCGGCGAGCTGATCCGCCTGCTGCCTCACGCCGAACCTCGTCAGATGGCCATGTATGCGGTGTATGCCTCACGCAAGCACATGCCGTCGGCGCTGCGCAGCCTGGTGGATTTCCTGGTACTGAAGTTTCCCGAGGATCCAGAGTGGGATATGGGGTTGTAACCATCATCCGCAGGAGCCTTTGTGGGAGCGAGCTTGCTCGCGATGGCGGCGTGTCAGCCACCCTTTTTGTTAACTGTCTGACAGCCATCGCGAGCAAGCTCGCTCCCAGAGGGAATCGCTGTACAGCTTCAAGCCTCGCACCAGGATTTCACCAATAGCCCGCCCCAAGGCATACTTGCCACCCTTCGTCGTCCAGAACCCGAAACCGCCCCATGCGCATCCACGTCAGCTTCATCGACCGCGTCGGCATCACCCAGGAAGTCCTGGCGTTGCTCGGTGGGCGCAATCTCAATCTGGATGCGGTGGAGATGGTGCCGCCCAACGTCTACATCGATGCGCCGACCCTCAGCCCGCAAGTGCTGGATGAATTGCGCGAGGCGCTGTTTGCCGTGCGGGGCGTGCAGTCGGTCACCGTGGTGGATATCCTGCCCGGCCAGCGCCGGCACCTGCAGCTCGACGCCCTGCTGGCCGCCATGACCGACCCGGTGCTGGCACTGGACAGCGCCGGCAATGTATTGCTGGCCAACCCGGCATTGATCGCCCTGTACGGACGTGACCCCACCGGCAAGAGCGTGGCCGGGCTGTTCGGCGATGAAGCGCTGCTGGGCGCCCTGTTGGAAAACGGGTTCCGCCTGCCACTGCGGGAAGTCACCCTCAACGGCCAGACGCTGCTGCTGGACGCCACGCCCATCACCGACGCGGGGGCGCTGCTGACGCTGTATCAGCCCAATCGCATCGGTGAACGCCTGTCGGCGCTGCACCACGACCATGCCGAAGGCTTCGATGCGCTGCTGGGCGAATCCCCGGCGATCCGGACCCTCAAGGCCCGGGCCCAGCGGGTGGCGGCCCTGGATGCACCGCTGCTGATCCAGGGCGAAACCGGTACCGGCAAAGAGCTGGTGGCCCGGGCCTGCCACGCCATCAGTGCCCGCCACAGCGCGCCGTTCCTGGCCTTGAACTGCGCCGCCCTGCCGGAAAACCTGGCTGAAAGCGAACTGTTCGGCTATGCCCCCGGCGCCTTCACCGGTGCGCAACGGGGCGGCAAGCCCGGGCTGATGGAATTGGCGAACCAGGGCACGGTATTCCTGGATGAAATCGGCGAAATGTCACCGTACCTGCAAGCCAAGTTGCTGCGATTCCTGAACGACGGCAGCTTCCGCCGGGTCGGGGGCGACCGGGAAATCAAGGTCAACGTACGCATCCTCAGCGCCACCCATCGCAACCTGGAGAAGATGGTCAGCGAAGGCTCGTTCCGCGAAGACCTGTTCTATCGCCTGAACGTGCTCAACGTCGAAGTCCCGCCCCTGCGCGAACGTGGCCAGGACATCCTGCTGCTGGCGCGCTATTTCATGCAGCAGGCCTGTGCGCAGATCCAGCGTCCGGTCTGTCGCCTGGCTCCGGGGACGTACCCGGCGCTGCTGGGCAACCGCTGGCCGGGCAACGTCCGGCAACTGCAGAACGTGATTTTCCGCGCCGCGGCTATCTGCGAAAGCAGCCTGGTGGACATCGGCGACCTGGACATCGCCGGCACCTCCGTCGCGCGTCAGGGCGACGTGGAAGTCGAAAGCCTGGAACAGGCCGTGGAAACCTTCGAAAAACAGTTGCTCGAAAGCCTCTACGTCAACTACCCCTCCACCCGCCAACTCGCCAGCCGCTTGCAAACCTCCCATACCGCGATTGCCCATCGGTTGCGCAAGTACGGGATTTCCAACAAGCCGTAGACCCTGGGGGAGCGAGCTTGCTCGCGATGGGGACTGCCAGTCACTGCTGTGCAAACCGATCCGCCGCTATCGCGAGCAAGCTCGCTTCCACAAGGTGACGGCCCCCCGAGAAGGTGGACAACCACCTGACTTTTTGGGTGTTCCATGGGCCAGCGTTGCGTTCAGAATCAAGCCAAAAACGACCTCCATCTGTACTGAAAGCGCTACAGCGGAACGATATCGCTACACCCTTCGCTAATCTGCGCTGCGCAAGGCTTTGATCCCACAACGTTTTTATTGCACCTCATAGCTGTAGCGATTTCGCTACAGACGAGGGGATTCCCGTTCTGAAAGATCCGATCAAACCATTGATTTACAAGCACTTATCCATATTGGCCGCATTCTTGCTAAGGGTATAGCCATTCGGCCGGGCCAAGCCCCGCGCCTTCCTTCGCGTCCACCAGACGAATCTGGCCCCAGGAGTTTCCATGAGCGAGTTGCGTTTCACTGAAGATCACGAATGGCTGCGTGCCGAAGCCGATGGCAGCGTTACCGTCGGCATTACCGCTTTCGCGCAGAACGCATTGGGGGACGTGGTTTTTGTGCAACTGCCTGAATTGCAGTCCTATGCAAAGGGCGCCGAGGCCTCCACGGTAGAATCGGTCAAGGCCGCCAGTGGTGTGTACATGCCTCTGGACGGTGAAGTGCTGGAAGTGAACGACAAACTCGACGCCAGCCCGGAACTGGTCAACGAAGACCCGATGGGCGAAGGCTGGTTCTTCCGCTTTAAACCGACCGACGCCGACGCAATGGCTAAGCTGTTGGATCAGGATGCGTACGACCGCCTGATCAAAGCCAACGCCCAAGCCTGAGGAACCACGACATGACCATCCATCTGGGCACCGCCAACGAATTCATCGCTCGCCACATCGGCCCGCGAGCCAGCGACGAAAAAGCCATGCTCGAGCGCCTGGGCTACGACTCCCTGGAAGCCCTGAGCGCCAGTGTCATCCCTGAAAGCATCAAGGGCACCAGCGTGCTGGACATGGGCGACGGCCAGAGCGAAGCCGAGGCACTGGCTTCGATCAAGGCCATTGCCGGCAAGAATCAGTTGTTCAAGACCTACATCGGCCAGGGCTACTACAACTGCCACACGCCGGCGCCGATCCTGCGCAACCTGCTGGAAAACCCCGCCTGGTACACCGCCTACACCCCATACCAGCCGGAAATTTCCCAAGGCCGTCTCGAAGCGCTGCTGAACTTCCAGACCCTGATCAGCGACCTCACCGGCCTGCCTATCGCCAACGCCTCCCTGCTGGACGAAGCCACCGCCGCCGCCGAGGCCATGACTTTCTGCAAGCGCCTGAGCAAGAACAAGGGCAGCAACGCTTTCTTCGCCTCGCGCCATTGCCACCCGCAGACCCTCGACGTGCTGCGTACCCGTGCCGAGCCCCTGGGCATCGACGTGGTGGTAGGCGATGAGCACGAACTGACCGACGTCAGCCCGTTCTTCGGTGCGCTGCTGCAATACCCGGCCAGCAACGGTGACCTGTTCGACTACCGCGAACTGACCGAACGCTTCCACGCCGCCAATGCCCTGGTGGCGGTTGCGGCCGACCTGCTGGCCCTGACCCTGCTGGCCGCCCCGGGCGAGTTCGGCGCCGACGTGGCCATCGGCAGCGCCCAGCGCTTCGGCGTGCCGCTGGGCTTCGGCGGCCCGCACGCGGCCTACTTCTCCACCAAGGATGCCTTCAAGCGCGACATGCCGGGCCGCCTGGTAGGCGTTTCCGTGGACCGTTTCGGCAAGCCGGCCCTGCGCCTGGCCATGCAGACCCGCGAGCAACATATCCGCCGCGAAAAAGCCACCAGCAACATCTGCACCGCCCAGGTCCTGCTGGCCAACATCGCCAGCATGTACGCCGTTTACCACGGCCCCAAGGGCCTGACGCAAATCGCCAACCGCATCCATCACCTCACCGCGATCCTCGCCAAGGGCCTGGGCGCGCTGGGCTTGAGCGTGGAGCAAGAGAGCTTCTTCGACACCCTGACCCTGCACACCGGCGCACAGACCGCCGCCCTGCACGACAAGGCCCGCGCCCAACGCATCAACCTGCGCGTGGTGGACGCGCAGCGCCTGGGTCTGTCCCTGGACGAGACCACCAGCCAGGCTGATGTCGAAGCGCTGTGGAGCCTGCTGGCCGACGGCAAGGCCCTGCCGGACTTCGCGGCCCTGGCCGCCACCGTGCAAAGCCGTATCCCGGCCGAGCTGGTGCGCCAATCGGCAATCCTCAGCCACCCGGTGTTCAACCGCTACCATTCCGAAACCGAGCTGATGCGTTACCTGCGCAAGCTCGCCGACAAGGACCTGGCCCTGGATCGCACCATGATCCCGTTGGGTTCCTGCACCATGAAGCTCAACGCCGCCAGCGAGATGATCCCGGTGACCTGGGCCGAGTTCGGCGCCCTGCATCCGTTCGCCCCGGCCGAGCAGAGCGCCGGCTACCAGCAGCTGACGTCCGAACTGGAAGCCATGCTCTGCGCCGCCACCGGCTACGACGCCGTGTCGCTGCAACCCAACGCCGGTTCCCAGGGTGAATACGCCGGCCTGCTGGCGATCCGTGCCTATCACCAGAGCCGCGGCGAAGAACGTCGCGACATCTGCCTGATCCCATCCTCGGCCCACGGCACCAACCCGGCCACCGCCAACATGGCCGGCATGCGCGTCGTGGTCACCGCCTGCGATGCCCGCGGCAACGTCGACATTGAAGACCTGCGGGCCAAGGCCATCGAGCACCGCGAACACCTCGCCGCGCTGATGATCACCTACCCGTCCACCCACGGTGTGTTCGAAGAAGGCATCCGCGAAATCTGCGGGATCATCCATGACAACGGCGGCCAGGTATACATCGATGGCGCCAACATGAACGCCATGGTCGGCCTCTGCGCCCCGGGCAAGTTCGGCGGCGACGTGTCGCACCTGAACCTGCACAAGACCTTCTGCATCCCTCACGGCGGTGGCGGCCCGGGCGTCGGCCCGATCGGCGTCAAGTCGCACCTGGCACCGTTCCTGCCGGGCCATGCCAACATGGAGCGCAAGGAAGGCGCGGTGTGCGCGGCGCCGTTCGGCAGCGCGAGCATCCTGCCGATCACCTGGATGTACATCCGCATGATGGGTGGCGCCGGCCTCAAGCGCGCGTCGCAACTGGCGATCCTCAACGCCAACTACATCGCTCGTCGCCTGGAAGAGCATTACCCGGTGCTCTACTCCGGCAGCAACGGCCTGGTGGCCCACGAATGCATCCTTGACCTGCGTCCGCTCAAGGACAGCAGCGGCATCAGTGTCGATGACGTGGCCAAGCGCCTGATCGACTTCGGTTTCCACGCCCCGACCATGTCCTTCCCGGTGGCCGGCACCTTGATGATCGAGCCGACCGAAAGCGAATCCAAGGAAGAACTGGACCGCTTCTGCGACGCCATGATCTGCATCCGCGAAGAAATCCGCGCGGTGGAAAACGGCAGCCTGGACAAGGACGACAACCCGCTGAAGAACGCCCCGCACACCGCGGCGGAGCTGGTCGGCGAATGGACCCACCCCTACAGCCGCGAACAGGCGGTCTACCCGGTGGCCTCGTTGATCGAAGGCAAATACTGGCCGCCGGTAGGCCGGGTCGACAACGTCTTCGGCGACCGCAACCTGGTTTGCGCCTGCCCGTCGATCGAAAGCTACGCTTGACCTGGGGGGCGGGTTTGCTCGCCCCTCTCGAGAACACCGCGAACCTTGTGGAAGGTCACTTTCTCAAGGAAACCACATCTGCTTTGTGGGAGCGAGCTTGCTCGCTTTCACAAAGGAGCCTGTGCCCCCATTCATAACCGTCGATCCTCATAAAAAGAAACCGGAGAAACACCATGTCGTTAAGCGTGTTCGACCTGTTCAAGATCGGTATCGGCCCTTCCAGTTCCCATACGGTCGGCCCGATGCGTGCCGCTGCCCGTTTCGTCGAGGGGTTGCGCCGTGATGACCTGCTCGAGACCATCACCAGCGTCAAGGTGGAGCTGTACGGATCCCTCGGTGCCACCGGCAAGGGCCACGGCAGCGACAAGGCCGTGCTGCTGGGCCTGGAGGGTGAACATCCGGATACGGTGGATACCGAAACCGTGACTGCCCGTCTGCAGGAGATCCGCAGCAACGGGCGCTTGAACCTGCTGGGCCAGCACCCCATCGATTTCAATGAAAAACTGCATCTGGCGATGATTCGCAAGCCCTTGGCGTACCACCCCAACGGCATGATCTTCCGCGCCTTCGATGCCGCGGGCCTGCAAGTGCGCAGCCGCGAATATTACTCGGTGGGGGGTGGTTTCGTCGTGGACGAGGACGCCGCCGGCGCCGACCGTATCGTCGAAGATGCCACGCCACTGACGTTTGCGTTCAAGAGCGCGAAGGACCTGCTGGGCCATTGCAGCACCTATGGCCTGTCCATCAGCCAGGTGATGCTGACCAACGAAAGCGCCTGGCGCCCCGAAGCCGAGACCCGCGCCGGTCTGCTGAAGATCTGGCAGGTGATGCAGGATTGCGTGGCGGCCGGGTGCCGCAACGAAGGGATCCTGCCGGGGGGGCTGAAGGTCAAGCGCCGGGCCGCGGCGTTGCACCGCCAGTTGTGCAAGAACCCCGAAGCCGCCCTGCGCGACCCGCTGTCGGTGCTGGACTGGGTCAACCTCTATGCCCTGGCGGTCAACGAGGAGAACGCCTATGGCGGACGCGTCGTCACCGCCCCGACCAACGGGGCGGCAGGGATCATCCCGGCCGTGCTGCATTACTACATGCGCTTCATTCCCGGGGCCAACGAGGATGGCGTGGTGCGGTTCCTGTTGACTGCAGCCGCCATCGGCATCCTCTACAAGGAGAACGCGTCCATCTCCGGTGCCGAGGTCGGCTGCCAGGGTGAAGTCGGCGTGGCCTGCTCCATGGCGGCCGGCGCCCTGTGCGAAGTGCTGGGCGGTACCGTACAGCAAGTGGAGAATGCCGCCGAAATCGGCATGGAACACAACCTCGGGCTGACTTGCGACCCCATCGGAGGCCTGGTGCAGGTGCCCTGCATCGAGCGCAACGCCATGGGCTCGGTGAAAGCCATCAACGCCGTACGCATGGCGATGCGCGGCGACGGCCATCACTTCGTCTCTCTCGATAAAGTCATCCGCACCATGCGCCAGACCGGCGCCGACATGAAAAGCAAATACAAGGAGACCGCCCGCGGCGGTCTGGCGGTCAACATCATCGAATGCTGATGCGTGTTGCGCGCCCCTCTTCATTTTTTCCAGGAGCCGATATGTCCACCGAACCACTGTTGAAAACCCCGCTGCATGCCCTGCACCTCGAACTCGGCGCCCGCATGGTGCCGTTCGCCGGCTACGACATGCCGGTGCAGTACCCACTGGGCGTGATGAAGGAACACCAGCACACCCGAGACCAGGCCGGGTTGTTCGACGTGTCCCACATGGGCCAGATCCGCCTGACCGGCGCGGGTGCCGCCCAGGCCCTGGAAACCCTGGTGCCGGTGGACATCGTCGACCTGCCGGTGGGCATGCAGCGCTATGCCATGTTCACCAACGAGAACGGCGGCATCCTCGACGACCTGATGGTCGCCAACCTGGGCAACGACGAACTGTTCCTGGTGGTCAATGCCGCCTGCAAGGACCAGGACCTGGCCCACCTGCGTGCCCACATCGGCGACCAGTGCAGCATCGAACCGCTGTTCGAAGCCCGTGCCCTGCTCGCCCTGCAAGGCCCAGCCGCCGTAACCGTGCTCGCCCGCCTGGCGCCGGAAGTGGCAAAGATGACCTTCATGCAGTTCCAGCGTGTCACGCTGCTGGGCGTGGAGTGCTTTGTCAGCCGTTCGGGCTACACCGGCGAGGACGGGTTTGAGATCTCCGTACCCGCCGCCGAATCGGAAAAACTGGCCCGCGCCCTGCTGGCCGAACCGGAAGTGGCCGCCATCGGCCTCGGTGCCCGCGACTCCCTGCGCCTGGAAGCTGGTCTGTGCCTCTATGGCCATGACATGGACACCCAGACCACACCGGTAGAGGCCAGCCTGCTCTGGGCCATTTCCAAGGTCCGGCGTGCCGATGGCGCTCGCGCGGGAGGCTTCCCGGGCGCTGACACCGTGTTCGCCCAGCAACGCAATGGCGTAAGCCGCAAACGTGTCGGCCTGTTGCCCCAGGAACGCACACCGGTGCGCGAAGGCGCGGAGATCGTCAACGAGGCCGGCGAGATCATCGGTACCGTCTGCAGCGGCGGTTTCGGCCCTACCCTGGGTGGTCCGTTGGCAATGGGTTATCTGGACAGCGCCTATGTCGCACTGGACACGCCGGTCTGGGCCATCGTGCGCGGTAAAAAGGTGCCTTTGCTTGTAAGCAAAATGCCATTCGTTCCACAACGCTACTACCGTGGCTGATTGACTGTTTCTATAAGTAACGCGGTTGCGTTATCCGTGCACTAATGTGTAACGCAACCGCCATAAAAAGGTGCATTTATTACTTACTGGGCAAGCGTTATAACAGCGACAAACAATTGAACCAGACTATCGACTAAGCCCAGGCTGGCGAAGCGCGCAAATAGCGCAAGACTCAGGAAATCCGTGCCTTTGAGAGGGGGTTGTTTTTTTGTCGGTAGTTGGCGTAGAGTTTGGTCACTGTGTTTGCATGGGTCGCTTGGAATCGTGACCTGGGCAGTAGCCTATGAAGTTCGCTACATCCCGTTCGACGTCTCTTACTTTCCTGCAACCCAGCCCCAGTACTCTTTCATGTGAAAGAGGCTGTCATTAATTTAGCGTCAAAGGAAATAAGAAAATGTCTCAGCGTCAGAGCGGTACCGTCAAGTGGTTCAACGACGAAAAGGGTTTTGGTTTTATCACTCCTGAGAGCGGTCCGGATCTGTTCGTACATTTCCGCGCCATCCAGGGCAACGGCTTCAAGAGCCTGAAAGAAGGCCAGAAGGTCACCTTCGTTGCCGTGCAAGGCCAGAAAGGCATGCAAGCTGACGAGGTTATTGCCGAGGCCTGAGGCTTTCGCAAACCAAAAAGCCCCTGATTGATATCAGGGGCTTTTTTATGGACGTAAATCCGTAGAATGGCTTCTTTTTCGGTTCGAGGCCGTCATGTCGAAACACCTGCTCACCCCTCAGGGTGACTTCCCTCCCGTCGGCCTGGGTCGTCGCCTGGCCGCGATGTTCTATGACTTCCTGTTGTGCACGGCCCTGCTGATCGTCACCAGCGGCATCTACAAGATGATCCAGATGAGCATCATCGGCGAAGAAAAAATGCGCGCCCTTACCGAGGCCGGCGCGCTGGACGGCGACCCGCTGCTGTCCACCGTGCTGCTGTTCGCGCTGTTCGGCTTCTTCGCCAAATTCTGGACCCATAACGGCCAGACCCTGGGCATGCAGGTCTGGGGCATCCGAGTACAGAACGCCGATGGCACAGCCATCAGCCTGTGGCAGGCATTGCTGCGGTTCGTGGTGTCGATTGCTTCGTTGTTGCTGGTGGGGCTGGGCTTCATCTGGTCGTTGTTCGACAAGCACAAGCGCAGCTGGCATGACATCTACTCGGATACGCAATTGGTGCGGATTCCCAAGAAGACGAAGTAAAAAAACACCGTGTCAGCGGATTGAAATACATTGCGGCAAGGGGATTTATCCCCGCTGGGTCGCGAAGCGGCCCAATTTGTTCATCCTGATACGCCGTGGTGTCAGGCTGTAGGGCTGCTTCGCAGCCCTACAGGGGTAACTCCCCTCGCCACAAAAAACCTCGCAAGTCTCAAAATACTCTTCAGTGCCTCAAGCATTCCCCGCCAGTTTCATCCGCGCTGCCTGGGTGAAATCCAGCATGCGCTTGAGCGGGCGAATGGCCTGGGGGATCAACGCCGGGTCGACGAAGATCTCGTTGGTGCCTTCCTGCAGGCTCTTGAGGGTACGCTCCAGGGTGTTCATCGCCATCCATGGGCAATGCGCACAACTGCGGCAGGCCGCGCCGTTCCCGGCGGTAGGGGCCTCGATGAAGACCTTGTCCGGGCACAACTGCTGCATCTTGTAGAAGATACCCCGGTCGGTCGCGACGATCAGTGTCTTGTTCGGCAGGCTCTGGGCCGCCGCGATCAACTGGCTGGTGGAGCCCACGGCGTCCGCCAACTCGATGACCGAAGTCGGCGACTCCGGATGCACCAGGATCGCGGCGTCCGGATAAAGGGCCTTCATGTCCTCCAGTTGCTTGGACTTGAATTCCTCGTGGACGATGCAGGCCCCGTCCCAGAGCAGCATATCGGCGCCGGTCTTGCGCTGGATATAGGTCCCCAGGTGCTTGTCCGGCCCCCAGATGATCGTCTCGCCGTTGTCCATCAGGCTCTCGACGATTTCCAGGGCACAGCTGGAAGTCACGACCCAGTCGGCACGCGCCTTGACCGCCGCCGAGGTGTTGGCATACACCACCACGGTACGCTCCGGGTGCTGGTCGCAGAACGCCGAGAATTCCTCCACCGGGCAGCCCAGGTCCAGGGAACAGGTGGCCTCCAGCGTCGGCATCAATACGCGTTTTTCGGGGTTGAGGATCTTGGCGGTTTCCCCCATGAACTTGACTCCGGCCACCACCACAGTCTTGGCCGGGTGGGCGTTGCCGAAGCGGGCCATTTCCAGGGAGTCGGATACGCAGCCCCCGGTCTCCTCGGCCAGGGCCTGGATGATCGGGTCGCAGTAGAAGTGGGCAACCAGCACCGCGTCCTGAGCCTTGAGCTCGGCGGCGATGGCGGCGCGGTACCAGGCCTCTTGCTCGGCGCTCAGCGGCTTGGGCTGTTTGGCATCGAGATGGGCCTGGACTAGAAGGCGTTCGGAAATTTGCGTCATGTTCGCAAGACCTGCAAGCGCGTTCGCGCGAAAGTCGAGTATACACCCGGCTCCGGACCACTCGGGTACCGCCGGGAAAGTGGGTATCAATCAGGCACGGGACAGCGTGAAGCCGGCAAGGCTACAGAATATCCGGTCGATGCAAAAGATCATTCTGATCGACGTCCGGCCGGTACGCTCCGGCGCGTCCTCGACGCCCTGCCGCAGGCGAACGAGGGCCGCGTCAACCTGACTGAAATGTAATCACTCGCCCCGCTCGCCTGTGTCATCGTTGCCTTCAGATCTGCACGGGGAAATGCTCCCCGGGCACGTTGCGAATCGACGGACGGACATTTATCGATGCAAACGAACACCTCCCGACGAACCTTCGTAAAGGGCTTGACCGCTGGCGGCATCCTCGGTGGCCTGGGCCTGTGGCGCGCGCCTGTCTGGGCACTGACCGGCCCTGACCAACCCAATGTACTGAGCGGCACCGAATTCGACCTGTTCATTGGCGAAAGCCCGGTCAATTTCACCGGCCACCCTCGTACCGCCCAGACCATCAACGGCGGCATCCCCGGCCCGCTGCTGCGCTGGCGCGAAGGCGACACCGTGACCCTGCGGGTACGCAACCACTTGAAGGACACCACATCCATTCACTGGCACGGCATCATCCTGCCGGCCAACATGGACGGTGTTCCAGGGTTGAGCTTCAAGGGCATCGAACCCGACGGCCAGTACGTCTACCAATTCAAGGTCCGTCAGAACGGCACCTACTGGTACCACAGTCATTCCGGCTTCCAGGAACAGTCCGGGGTCTATGGCCCGCTGGTCATCGATGCCCGGGAACCCGAGCCCTTCCAGTACGAGCGCGACTACGTGGTAATGCTCAGCGACTGGACCGATGAAGACCCCGCCGACGTCATTCGCAAGCTCAAGAAGCAGTCGGACTATTACAACTACAACAAACGCACCGTGGGCGACTTTATCGACGATGTCGCCAGCAAAGGCTGGGGCGCCACCGTGGCCGATCGCAAGATGTGGGCTGAAATGAAAATGAACCCCACCGACCTGGCGGACGTCAGTGGCGCCACCTACACCTACCTGATGAACGGCCAGGCGCCGGACATGAACTGGACCGGTCTGTTCAAGCCCGGCGAGCGGATTCGCCTGCGCTTGATCAATGGTTCGTCCATGACCTACTTCGACGTACGCATCCCTGGCCTGAAAATGACGGTGGTCGCTTCCGACGGCCAGTACGTCAACCCGGTGCAAGTCGACGAATTCCGGATTGCCGTGGCCGAGACCTATGACGTCATCATCGAGCCGACCGAACAGGCCTATACGCTATTCGCCCAATCGATGGACCGCACCGGGTATGCCCGTGGCACCCTGGCGGCCCGACCCGGACTCGCGGCCCCGGTGCCGCCGCTGGACCCTCGGCCGCTGGTCACCATGGACGACATGGGCATGGGCGGCATGGATCATGGCAGCATGGGCGACATGGGCGCCATGGACCATGGATCGATGCAAGGCATGGATCACAGCCAGATGCCAGCAATGGACCACGGCTCCATGCAAGGCATGGATCACAGTGAAATGCCCATGATGGATCACGGCGCCATGCCAGGCATGGGCGATATGCCCACCCATCCTGCGTCGGAAAAAGACAACCCGCTGGTGGACATGCAGGCCATGAGCGTCAAGCCCAAGCTCGACGACCCCGGCATGGGCCTGCGCAACAACGGCCGCAGGGTACTGACCTATGCGGACCTTCGCAGTACCTTCCCCGATCCGGACGGTCGCGAACCGGGCCGCACCATCGAATTGCACCTGACCGGCCACATGGAGAAATTCGTCTGGTCGTTCAACGGCGTGAAGTTCTCGGACGCGGCGCCGTTGCTGTTCAAGTACGGCGAGCGACTGCGCATCGTACTGGTCAACGACACCATGATGACTCACCCCATCCACCTGCATGGCATGTGGAGCGACCTGGAGGATGAAGACGGCCAGTTCATGGTGCGTAAACACACCCTCGACGTGCCACCGGGCTCCAGGCGCAGTTATCGGGTCACCGCCGATGCCCTCGGACGCTGGGCGTATCACTGCCACCTGCTCTTTCACATGGAAATGGGCATGTTCCGTGAAATCCGGGTACAGGAATGAGGAGCCGAATCATGACCACCCACATTCATTACCCCCTTGTGTCGATGATGTTCATGGCCAGCCTGGCACAGGGCATCGCCACGCCCGCCTGGGCGGCGAGCCACGACATGCAAGGCATGGATCACAGCCAGATGCAGGGCATGGATTCGATGCAGGGCATGCAGTCGATGGATTCGCCCACCACCAGCCGTACGCCGATCCCCGAACCGAGCGCGGCCGACCGTGCGGCGGTCTATGAAGATCACGGCGGTCATGCGGTGCATGACAGTGCACTCAACTCGTTCTTCCTGGTCAACCAGCTGGAATGGCAGGACGCCGACGAGGGCAGCGCCGTGAGCTGGGACGCCTCCGGCTGGATCGGCGGCGATATCGACCGGTTGTGGCTGCGCTCCGAAGGCGAACGCACCAATGGCAAGACCGAGGAAGCCGAGCTCCAGGCCCTCTGGGGCCATGCCATCAGCCCCTGGTGGGACGTGGTGGCGGGCGTGCGCCAGGACTTCAAGCCGGGCGAGCCGCAGACCTGGGCCGCCCTGGGCCTACAGGGCATGGCACTGTACAACTTCGAAACCCAGGCCACGGCATACCTCGGCGAAAACGGCCAGAGCGGGCTACGCCTGGAAGGCGACTACGACATTCTGTTGACCAACCGCCTGATCCTGCAGCCTACCGCCGAAGCCAACTTCCATGGCAAGGACGATCCGGCCCGCGCGGTAGGCTCAGGCTTGTCGAACACCGAACTGGGGCTGCGGCTGCGCTATGAGATCCGCCGCGAATTCGCCCCCTACATCGGCGTCACCTGGAACCGCGCCTACGGCAACACCGCGGACTACGCCCGGGAAGAAGGCGACGACCGCAGCGAAGCGCGCCTGGTCCTGGGTGTGCGCCTGTGGTTCTGATCGGTTGACCTCATTCGATCCCCCAAAAAACCAGAAAAAACCGTTGTAGGAGTCCTTGCATGTCATTGATCAAAACCGCTGTCATCACCGTCGCATTGTCCGCTGGCCTGTTGGGCAGCGGCCTGGCCCAGGCCCATCCCAAGCTGCTGTCCTCCAACCCCGCCGATGGCGCGCAGGGGCCGGCGCCAGCGAAAATCGAACTGCATTTTTCCGAAAACCTGATGACGAAGTTCTCCGGCGCCAAGCTGTTGATGACCGAGATGCCCGGCATGTCGGCCCATTCGCCGATGGCGATGCCGGCCAAGGTATCTGGCAGCGATGATCCCAAGACGATGGTCATCACCCCGAACACCCCGCTCACGGCGGGCACCTACCAGGTCCAATGGCGCGCCGTGTCGTCCGACACTCACCCGATCACCGGCAACGTCACATTCAAGGTGAAGTGATCTTGAGCGACTCGATCAATCTCGAACTGATCAACATCGCTCTGCGCCTGGCCCTGTATCTGGACCTGATGCTGTTATTCGGGCTCGCGGCATTCGGCCTTTATGGCCTGCGGGGCCGGGAGCGCAGGTCTGGCGAGGTGTTGCCTTTCGCGGGGCTCCTGGCGACGACGGCACTGGTGGGCGTGTTGCTTTCCATGGCCGGCATGTTATGCATGGCCTGGAGCATGAGCGGCGTTTCGGACTGGGCGGAGCTGCGCCCGCATGTCGAAATGATGGTGCTGGAGACTGACGTGGGCACGAGCTGGAGCCTGCGGGTCCTGGCGCTGATACTGGCCACTGTCGCCGCGACGCAAAGCAAGCGCTGGCCGACCGCCAGCCTGTGGCTGGTCACACTGGCCGCGGGTGCTGCCGTTGCGACACTGGCCTGGGCCGGTCATGGGGCCATGGATGAAGGTGAACGACGGACCTGGCATCTGATCACCGACTTCCTGCATCTCTGGGCCGCCGGGGCCTGGGTCGGCGCCTTGGCCGCGTTCGTCCTGCTGCTGCGCCAGGCCGAACATCGGCTGTCGGTGCTGGCTCGAACGCTCACCGGCTTCGAAACCGCCGGGGCCGTGATCGTGCTGGTCATCAGCATGACCGGTGCGGTGAATTACCTGTTCATCGTAGGCCCGACGCTGGATATCCTTCCGGACAGCCTCTATGGCCAGTTGATGGCGCTCAAGCTCGGCCTGTTCATGGCCATGCTGACATTCGCCGCGCTGAACCGCTTTCATCTGAGCCCACTGCTGGAGCAGGCCAGGCAAACCGGCGAGCATCGTGTGGCGGTGAATGCCCTGAGGCGCAGCATGGCCCTGGAGTTATCGGTGGCAGTGATCATCCTGGGGCTGGTCGCCTGGCTGGGCACGCTGAGCCCGGGAATAGACGCCTAGGCTCTGTATGAAAAGTCTTGATTCGAAGGTCGGGCAAGGCGAAATCAGCCGAGCAAGCGCAGTGTACTGGCGCGCATGAGCATGCCGAGGCTGTTTTCAACGCAGCCTGAACGAATATCAAGGCTTTTCGTACAGAGCCCAGGCCGATCAGAGGCCGGCGATGCGTCAGCAGCGCTGGCCCCCGTACTCAGCCCCACCTTCGGACGCATCTAATTTTTCGATACCGCCCGCCAGTTTTCAGTTTGCCCCCGCCGCCGCTCCCCAGCCCTAATGATGCTTTGCTCAGTCAAGGCTCTGTTATGGAAAACGTTCGAACTTCAAGTACTCACGCCGTCTGGCTGATGGTCAGCGTGGTATTGGTAGCCCTGAACCTGCGACCCTCGATGGCCGCGGTCGGGCCATTGTTGTCAGCCATTCGCGGCGAGGTACCGTTGAGTTTCAGCGCCGCCTCGCTGCTGACCATGTTGCCGGTCATGGCCATGGGCCTGGCGATGTTCCTGGGCATGCGCATTGCCCTGCGCATCGGCGAACACCGCACGATCGTACTGTCGTTGTTGATCATCGGCCTGGCCACCGCGTCGCGCCTGTACCTGGACAGCGCCGTCGAACTGATCGTCAGCGCCGTGGTGGCCGGGTTGGGGATCGCCCTGATCCAGGCGGTGATGCCGGCCCTGATCAAGTCACGCTACAGCGACAATGTCTCGCTGTTCATGGGGCTGTACGTCACCTCGATCATGGGCGGGGCGGCACTTGCGGCGTCATTTTCACCCTTCGTCCTGTCGCAGACCGGTAGCTGGCGCATCGGCCTGGCCATCTGGGCGATCCTGGCGCTGGTGGCCCTGGGCTGCTGGTATGCCCAGCGCTCGTCCGTGACTCCATTGCCCGAAGCACCGAGCCGCAACCAGGAGTCGTTTTTCAGCAACGGCCGGGCCTGGTTGCTGGCGATTTTCTTCGGTTTGGGCACCGCCTCCTACACCTGTGTGCTGGCCTGGCTGGCGCCTTACTACGTGGAAAAAGGCTGGAGCGAGCAGCATGCCGGCCTGTTACTGGGGTTCCTCACGGCGATGGAAGTCCTGTCGGGCCTCGTCACCCCGGCCATCGCCAACCGCAGCCAGGATAAGCGCCTGGTGCTGGCCGTCCTGCTGGCCCTGATCATGGCGGGTTTCTGTGGCCTGATCCTCAGCCCGGAACGCTTCAGCCTGCTGTGGCCTTGCCTGTTGGGGCTGGGTATCGGCGGCCTGTTCCCGATGAGCCTGATCGTCTCCCTCGACCATCTGGACAATCCGCGCCGGGCCGGCGGCCTGACGGCCTTCGTGCAAGGCATCGGCTATCTGATCGCCGGGCTTTCACCGCTGATCGCCGGGATGATCCGGGATCAGCTGGGCAGCTTCGAATGGGCCTGGTGGTCGCTCACCGCGGTGATGGCACTGATGATCCTGATGGTGTTGCGCTTCAATCCCAAGCAGTACGCGCGGCATATCAGCTAGGCGGCCGATTCCTCTCGTCTCAACGAACAAGGGCCGCAATGAATGCGGCCCTGTCTTTGTCGAACCTTACCCATGACCGGCCGACGGACTTGCCCATCATGACATTCCAGTACGCACACACAGGAATAAGACCTTGATGAAAAACGTCGGTTTTGCGGCCGCTCACTGGGGCATGCTCATTTGGGCGATGCTGATCGCCTCGTCCTTCTTCGCGGCGGCCCAGGTCAGCCAGACCATCGATCCGATTCTGCTTACCGGCCTGCGGCTGCTGTTTTCCGCCCTGATGTTCCTGCCGCCGCTGTTGTTGAAAAACACCTCGCCCATCACCGCCAGGGGATTGCTGGCCCATGCCGTGCTCGGCCTGCTACTGGCGACCTACTTCGGTTCGCTCTTCGAGGCATTGCGTTATACCTCAGCGGTCAACACGGCGACGTTGTACACGCTGGTGCCGTTGATGACGTTGTTCTTCGAAGTTTTCCTGTTACCCAGCCCGAGCCTCAAGAGCCGTTTGCTACCCATGCTGATCGCGGCGGCCGGGGCGGTGTTGCTGACACTCAAGGGGTCCGCGCCGGGGCAGATGCCCGCGCTCTACCCGGTGCTGGTCTTTGGTGCCGGTTGCCTGGCGATGGCGTTGTACTCGCCCCTCAGCCAGCGGTTCAAGGCCAATGCACTGCAAGGGCGGGATCCGGTGGCGATGACGTTCTGGAACATGCTGTTCGGCTCGCTGTTTCTCTTGGTGTTCTGCCTGTTCAGTGGCGGCTGGCGCAGCGGCTTGCAACTGTCGACGCTGGATATTGGCTGGCTGGTCTACCTGGCGCTGTTCGGCACTCTCGCCACGTTCTGGCTGTTGCACCGGGCCATCGGGGTGATCGCACCGTCAACGGTGATTTCCTACGTGTACCTCAACACGCTGTTCGTGACGCTGCTCAACTGGTTCTGGTTCAGGCAGCAACCGATGGCCCTGGAGATCATCGGCGCTGCGCTGGTGGGTGCGGGGATGCTGGCGCTGGTGATTTCAAGCCGTAACACGAGAACCGTTACGGCCTGAAATCGTCCCAGGCCGGTACGATCATACCGAGCCTGTAGGTGAAACCGGGCTCCAGCGCTCCAGCTCCCGTTCAAGGAAAGCCGCGACCGCCAACAACCGCTCTTCCTGCCAGTGGGGCCCGACGATCTGGATGCCGATGGGCATTGCGGTGACGGGATCGGTGCCGGCGCGGATCACCACCGCCGGCGAACCGCTGAGGCTGAACGGGAAGACGAAGGCGTAGCGATCGCGGTCCTGCAGGGACTCCCCATGCCGGAACGCGACGTCCGGGAATACCGGGCAGATGAACAGGTCATGCTGCTTGAAGAACTTCGCCAGCTGATAGCGGAACGTGTCGATCGCGATCCAGTCGCGCTTGACTTCATCCACGGTCAGTTCCACGGTTTCGCTCATGCCCAGCAACTGGGCGATGGCCGGTGTGAAGCGACGCTTGCTCATCGAGTCGAACAATTGCCGCCAGCCGCGCCCGGCGTCGGCGCCGGTGATGAACACCCGCCACAGCACATCGCAGGCCTCCTCGAGCATCGGCGGAGCCACCGGGCTCACTTGCGCCACCACCGTGCCCAGGCACCGCTCGACCTGTCGCAGCACCTGGCTTACCGCCGCGCTGACCGGGGTCCGGCTGGACTCCGAGAACAACGCGACGCGCAGGCTGGCCAGCGGCTCGCTTTCGGCGAACGGTACATCGACGGTGTCCGGATCATGTCCGTCGGCGCCGCTGATCAACGGCCCGAGCAGGGCAAGGTCATCCACATAACGCCCCATCACGCCAAAGGCCGAAGTCATGTGGAACAGCCCGGAGCGGTCGTTGGGGAACTGGCCGGTCAGCGGCACCCGGCCCTGGGTCAGCTTCAGGCCGCAGATGCCATTGAAATGGGCCGGAATGCGCACACTGCCACAGGCATCGGATGCCAGGCCGGCCGGCGAGCAGCCGGCGGCGATGGCTGCCGCCTCCCCTCCACTGCTGCCGCCGGCGGAGCGTTGCAGGTCGTGGGGGTTGAGGGTGCGGCCATAGATCAGGTTCTCGGTTTCGAAGGCCATGCACAGCTCGGGCACGTTGCTGATGCCCAGGATGATCGCGCCGGCCTGCCGAAGCCGGGCCACGGCCGTCGCGTCCTGCTGGCTGGGCTCGCCCAGCAGTTCCTCCAGCCCGCGGGACATCTTGAACCCGCGGACATGAAGGACATCCTTGATGGTGATGGGAATGCCGTGCAGCGGGCCGCTGATCTGCCCGACGCGGGCCATTTCGTCAGCCTCCCGCGCCTGGCGGCGCAGTTCCTCCACCGGAGCCAGCTGGATCAATGCATTGATCTGCCGGTTACGCTCGGCGATGCGCTGCAGGTAGAACTCCAGCAACGTGACGCTGGTCAGCACGCCCCGTCGCAGCAGGCCGGCCATTTCCCTCAAGGTCAGCGTATCGGGGTTGAACATGCTCACGACGCCTCCTTGCTGCGCAGCCACTTGTTGGGCAACTGATACATGTTGCGCACCACCAGGGAGAACGCCTTGACCGCCAGCGCCGGGCGTCGGTCAATGGCGGCCAGGGCTTCTTCGACCATCGTCAGGACATGACGCAATGCGTCGGAGGAAATGTTCAGCGGCGGATAGAAGCGCAACACCGGGCGCTCGGCCTTCTCGTTCATCGAATGCCCGGCATGAATACCGCGCTTGCCCAGTTCCATGCTCATCAGGGCTTCATAGACCGAGCCGCGCAGACGCAGGCCAGTCATCAGGCCCACACCCGGCACGTCCTCGACGATGTGCGGATAACGCAGCGCCAGGCGCTGCAGGCCATGACGCAGCAAGCCGCCGTTGACCCGCGACTGCTCCACCAGGTTGTGCTGTTCAATGTAATCGATGGCCGCGAGCGCCGAAGCGCATGCCACCGGGTGCCCGCCATTGGTACGCGTATCGGGCTCGATCTCGCTGAGCGGGTACTGAGTGGCCAGGCGCTGGCTGTACATGGCACAGGCGAAAGAGGTGTAGCCGCCGGTCAGGCCCTTGGAGAGGATCATGATGTCAGGCACCACGTCGTCATACTGCACGGCGAACCATTTGCCGCAGCGACCGAAACCGGTCTGGATTTCATCCGCCACCAGCAGGGTGCCGGTGGCATCGCACAAGGCCCGCAGGTTGGCCATATAGCCCACCGGAGGTACCTGCAGGTGTGCGCCGCCCAGGATCGGCTCGACGTACACGGCGCACACGCCCTCGCCCACGGCTTTTTGCAGGGCGGCGAAATCGCCATAGGGCACGCAGGTGACCTCCGGGGAGTCGATGCCATAGCTGCTGTGGTTCTGGCGCTGGCCGAGAATGCTCATCGCCGCCAGCGTCTTGCCGTGGTAGGAGCCACTCATCACCACGATCCCGCGCCGATGCGGCTGGATCCGCATCGCATAGCGCAGGCTCTGTTCCACCGCTTCGGCGCCGGACACCATGTACTGCACGTCGCCCCACTCCCCCGGCACCAACTGGCACAGGCGCTCGGACAATTTGTCCTGCAGCGGATGGCGCCGGCCTTCCGGCACCCAGGCCAGTTGGTTCAACTGCGCCTGCACCTGCTCGCGCACCATCGGGTTGCGGTGCCCGACGATGAACACCCCATAGCTGCATGCGCAGTCGATGAAGCGCTTGCCGTTGTGGTCGGTGACATGGATGCCATCGGTTTCCTGTTCGACCGTGGTCTTGCCCAGGCGATACAGCTTGGCTGCCGATGCGCTCCAGTGCCGCTGGCAATCGTCCAGCAGTTGTTCATGCGGCCTGAGTAAGGACATGGCTCAGCGTCTCCTTGATGATGTTTGCGGCACGTTGGATATGTTCGGGACGAGCGGTGATCGGGCAACGCAGGATCAACTCGCGACCGCGAGGAACGCTGACATAGACGCCTTTTTCATAGAGCGCCTCGCACACCGCGCTCGGTTGCAGGTCGTCGGTCAGCGGCAGGCTGACCCAGGCGCCTTCGGCCACGGCACCGAATGACGCCAGGGTCTGTGCCAGTCGCTGACCGTTCTCCTGGCATTGGCGGGGCGAGTCGTGGCTTTGCACGTAGTCGAGTGCGGTCAGGGCCGCAACGCAGGCCATTGGGTTACCGGCCGTGGTGCTGCCGTGCTTGGCTGGGCTGCTGCGGCCGTAGACCTGCCAGGCCATGCGCTCGCTGCAGGTATAGGTGCCGATGGGGATCGCACTGCCGCCCAGGGCACCGCCTAGCACGACGATGTCCGGCACGGCGCGATAGCGCTGGAAACCGAACAGCGTACCCAGGCTGCCAAGGCAGCTCTGGGTATCGACGGCGATGACCGGTACCGTTGCCTGCGCCGCGCGGGCGTGCAAGCGCTCGACCAGCGCCGGCTCGAGCATCTGCAGTCGACCGTTCGCATCGAGACGGGTGTTGCTGTGGCATACCGCGAAGCAATCGCTCCAATCCACCGTGTCCAGATCGGCAAGGTGACGAATGGCCACCCGCTTGAAGCCCAGGAAACCCTGCGCCGGCAGATCGCCCTGCGTGGCATTGAGGCAACGCCCGTAAGTCAGCGAGCCGTAATCGCCGCCCTGGACGAACACGATGGTGTTGCCCTTGGGCTTGAGGCCCTTGCACAGCTTCAGAGCGCCTTCGAAGGCTTCGTCACCGGAGCTGCACACATAGGAACTGACCAACGGCTCCGGCAGCAACTCCGCCAGGCGGCGGCACAAGGCAATCAGCGGTTCGGACATCAGCACCCGATTGGACAGGCCCATGACCTGCGCCTGACCAGTCACCGCCTCGATCACCGCCGGCACCTGGAAACCGAACCCGCCGGTCAGGTCGATGATCTGCCGGCCCTCGCCATCCAGGTAGGTCTCGTACTGCCCGCCAAGAATATAGTTATCGTTTTTCATGGGACCTCTCAGCGATAGCTCAGGGCGTTGAAAATGCGCCGACGGTCGTCGACGATGGTTTCACGGCCGTGCATGACCCGACGGTTATCGATCATCACCACGTCATGGTCGCGCCAGCCCACCGCAACGGTGTACTGGGCCGATACTTCGGCGATCTCGGCCAGGAACTGGGCTGGAATCGCCTGCCCGCTCACCGTGTCGATCACCGGCGCTTCGTAATTGAACGACGGTCCCAGGATGCTGTTGGCAAAGGCCGGGCGCTGGCTGAAGGCGGAAGTGAGGATCGCCGAGGTGCTGAAGGCGTAGTGGATCGAATCGTCGGAGGGGTTGAAGGAAATCAGGGTTTGCGGATCATCGCCGATGATCTGCAGCAGATCATCGATGACCACGGCCGCCGGGTCCGACAAGGTCGGCGAGTAATGGCAGACCAGACGGCGCCACTTTTCCCCCGCCACGGTGCGGCTGTAGCGAATCGGGTTTTCTTCGAAAAAGCTGCGGCAGGCCGGGGACAGTTTCGCCAGTACCTTCTCACCGTCGCATATCGTGGTTTGCGAGCCCTTGCGCGGCGCTTCCTGGCAATAGAACCAGGTCATGTCCGGCCAGAACGGCGAGTTGCCATTTTCGCAGTGCAGCCCTACAGCCTGGCGCCCGGCATCCACCAACTGTGCCGCACCGCCAACCATGACCCGGGCCGGATCCAGGCTCAAACGGGAGCTGTTGCGCTTGACGTAGGCGCTGAAGTCCTCGGCGCTGTGGATGCAGTTGCGAAACAGCACGACACCGTAGTGCCCCAGCAGCTCGTACAGCTCAGCCTTGCCCAGGCTGGCGAAGTGATGGGCGTCGACGATGGAGACGTCCGGGTTTTCAAAGTGAAAGGCAGGTGTGCTCATTGGATGCGTTCCCTTGCAGAGTGGAAAAAACAGTGGCGATATCGGCGCGTTTCGGCCGGCCGGTAACGGTGTAGAGCTGCTCGATCAGCGGATCGTCCTTGGTCAACAACCAGAGCCGGTTCGGCCGCTCGATATCGGAAAAGCGCCCGCTCGACCAGGCCACCAGCTCATCGCTGGGCGGTGCCGACTCGACGCACAACAACGCCACCAGACCGTGCTGCTCGTCGAAAAACACTGCGGCATCGTGCACGCCCGGGTATTTGCGGTACTCCAGCTCGACCTGTTCAGGGCTGACGTTGCGGCCGTTGGGCAGGCAGATCACGTTCTTCTTGCGTCCGTGTACATAGAGATAGCCGTCTTCGTCGAGCATCCCCAGGTCACCGGTGTCCATCCAGCCGTCGCCAGACATGGAGCATGCGCTGGGGTCGGTCCCCGAATAACCGCTGAACAGCGAGCTGCTCTTGACCTCGATGGTCTGGTCGGCGCCGATGCGCACCTGGACATGGGGAAGCGGCTTGCCGACGCTGCCCAGGCGCTGCTGTTCGCGGGTGTTCACACTGACCACCGAAGCGTTCTCGGACAGCCCATAGCCCTGGTACACCTCGATACCCTGCTCGGCCAGGTCGCGCAGTGCATCGATGCTCACCGCCGCGCCACCGCAGGTGATATGTGCACCGGACTTGAGGTAACGCCCCAGCCGCTCGCCCGGCTCGCCGCCGTCGTTCAGTTGCTCGAGGAAACGATTGACCATGACCGGCGGCACCGTCAGGGCCGTTGGCTGGACTTGCAGGATCCAGTCGACCAGACGTTGTGGCGAAGCGCCGGGTTCGCCGAGCAATGCTTCGCTCGGGGGCAGGAAATGCACGGTTCCACCGGCCAGCAGCGGCAGGTAGGCGGCGGTGACCTGTTCAAGCAGCAGACTCAGCGGCACCAGCGATAGGTAACGACGATGGGCACCGACCGGCATGCGCTCGCGCAGCGACGCCAGTACCGCACCGACAGCCTGGGTGCTCAAGCGCACGCCTTTAGGCCGGCTGGTGGTGCCCGACGTATGAATGATCTTGCAGATCCAGTCGCGATCACCCTCCGGCGCATGCAGCAATGGCTGCTCGATCACCGGCTCGTTCAGGCGCCGCAGGCGGCTGTCGGGAAAATTCAGCTTCCAGCGTTGCGCCAATGTCCGCTGCCCGGCAGCGTCCACCAGAAAGCCGTCACAGCGCTCGGCCAGGTGTTCAGCCTGGGATTGACTGAACGCCAGGGGCAGCGGCAGCGCGGTGATCCCGGCGAACAGACAGGCCAGGTCGGCTACCAGCCAATCGCTGCTGTTACGGGTCGCGATCCCCAATACCACGTGGTCGCCATGGGCCGGGCTGGCGAAGCGCAGTTGCAGCTCAGCCGCCAGGTTCAGCGCCCGGTGCTCCAGCTCGCCATAGGTCAGTTCCACCCGTTCGGTGGCCGACGTCCAGTCGACCGCGCAAATGGCCTGGGGATCGCTGTGCAACGCCTGCTTCAATTGATCGATGAATCCGCCACTCATGGTTGCGCCCTCGCCAGGGAATCGCTGGGCAGTTGAGTGAACGAGGTATTGAGGGTCATGGCCGCGAAACGGGAACGCTTCGGATCGACCCGGATGAAACCGGTCACCGGCAGCTTGGAATAATAGGTTCCCCAGTTCTTGCCGCCGTCGTCGGCCAGACGGTTGGGATCTGCGGTCAGCAACGGCTCGAAATCGATCTGGCAACTTTCCATCATTTGCCGAACGCGGGGCGTAACCGTGCACAACAGGTAATGCCCACCCATGCACCAGGACAACAGCGGAATCATATTAACGAGAATCATTCCTGCCGTAAGGTGATGGGAAATCAGGTTACCGATCTCGACAATATTCGAACGCTCGATCGTTTTTTCGAAACGCTCGGACAGGATTTCATCGATCGGTTGTGTCAGGTATTGCTCGGAAAACAGAATGCGGTGGTCCGCAAACGTAATACCGGCACATGCAAGAATGCGATCAGCCTGATCCTGAGTGACCGCAAAGTATTGTGGGTTCGGTTCAACGGATGCCGAATAAGAACTTCGAAACTTCTCTTTTACTACTTCAGTGGCTTGCACCCATAACGGTGTTTGAGTTTCAGCGACACGTATTTGCATTTCGTCCTCCTCCGTCCTTGTGCAGGATTTCTAAAAAAAGCGAGGCGAGCATATTTAAGAAAATTCCTACAAGCCATTTAAAAAATAAATTGCTTCCGCTAATATATAAATAAATGCCTTTGTCATAAAAACAAAGCACGCTAGCCCATGGATTGTGTCGAGAAGGACCTTATGCTCAATAGCAATTTGCTTAGAAAGCTGGACATGCAGGACTTGATGGTGTTCGTCGCGGTGTATGAGCAGAGCAGCGTTACCGAAGTCTCCGAAGCCCTGTGTGTCAGCCAGTCCACCGTGAGTTACTGCCTGAAGAAGCTGCGTACCAGCTTCGAAGATGAGTTGTTCATTAATACCCGTAGTGGCATGCGGCCAACAAACAAAGCCAATGCCATGTACAGCCATATCGTCAAGATTCTGCAGACGATAAATACCTGCCACTCAGGCCTGCAAACCTTCGACCCCATGCAGAATGAAATAACTTTCAATATTTGTGCGCCGGAATACTTCGAGTTATTGATTCTACCCAAACTGGTCAAGCGTTTTATTGGCAGCCACTTTCCCATAATTATCAATATAACGAAATTCCATAAAGATATTCCCGCCGAGGAACTAATGGATGGTCGTTTCGATCTGGTCGTTTGTTTCGGCCCCAACTTTCATCGCGGTGCCAAGGGGCTGCGCTCGCAAGTATTACTGGAAGATGAACTGGTCTGCGTGATCGATAAGAATTTTGACTTCCCGCAGGAGGCGTTCAGCCTGGAAGCGTTCGTCGCTTGCCAACACGTCTTTCCGACGCCCTGGACCTCCGACACCAACATGATCGATGGCTGGCTCGCCCGACAGGGCTATAGCCGACAGATCGTCGCTCGGGCCAACAGCTATGTGGCGGCGTTGAACATGATCACCGGGACCGAATTCGTACTGACCCTGCCCCGACGCATCCAGGCCCTGACCTGCGACGAAGACAGGTTCAGCCATCGCAAGGCACCGACCGGCTTGCCGAATTTCACGCTGGATATGATGTGGAGCGAGAAACCAGGCCAGGACAGCGCCAACGTCTGGTTTCGCGAGCAGATCGTGAAAATCTGCGCAGAGGATGGCCTGCTCTGATTCCAGCCCGGAGCCGCGGTTCGTCTCGCGGCTCCGGGCCAGTGAGTTTTCTACAGGCAAAAAAAAATCCGGAAATCCTCACTTTCGTGGGCCTTCCAGACTTTTAAAACTGCTGAATATGGTGGGTCGTGTAGGATTCGAACCTACGACCAATTGGTTAAAAGCCAACTGCTCTACCAACTGAGCTAACGACCCGCTTCGTGGTGGCGCGTATAATACTGATTTCTAAGGACTATTCAACACCTAATTTGAAAAAAATCAAAAATAAGGGGTTGGATCGCTCACGCCCGCCGCTGCGAAGCCTTCGGCGCGCAAGCGGCAGCTGTCGCATTTACCACAGGCACGGCCCTGATCGTCCGCCTGATAGCAGGAAACGGTCAGTCCATAATCCACGCCCAGCTTCACACCTGCCTGGACAATTTGCGCCTTGCTCAGATTTTGCAGTGGCGCCTGGATGCGAAAGCCCTGGCCTTCCACACCGGCTTTGGTCGCCAGGTTGGCCATGCGCTCAAAAGCCTCGACGAATTCCGGGCGGCAATCCGGGTATCCGGAATAATCCACCGCGTTGACGCCGATGAAAATGTCCCGCGCCCCCAGCACTTCAGCCCAACCCAACGCCAGCGACAGGAATACCGTGTTGCGTGCAGGTACGTACGTCACCGGTATGCCTTCGCTCGGGGCTTCAGGGACATCGATAGAACTGTCGGTCAACGCCGAGCCGCCAATGCCGTTGAGGTTCAGGCCGATCACCTTGTGTTCCACCACGCCCAGATCACGGGCTACCCGCTCGGCGGCTAGCAGTTCAGCACGATGCCGCTGACCGTAGTCGAAGCTCATGGTATAGCAACGGTAGCCTTCGGCGCGGGCCATCGCCACGACCGTTGCCGAATCCAGGCCGCCGGACAACAGGATGACCGCACGTTTTTCCACTGTGTTCGATTGCTCTGTCATATCAGCGCCCCGGCTCGTCGTTCCAAAGATATTTATGCAGCTGCAATTGCAGGCGCACCGGCAGGTTATCTGCCACTACCCAATCCGCCAGATCGCGAGCGTTCAAGTCGTGATGGCTGGGGGAAAACAATACCTCCCCCGCTCGCTGGTCGAGCCCGTACTGAATGAGCTTGGACACAGCCCAGTCGTAATCCTCACGCGAGCAGATCACGAACTTGACCTGATCGTTGCGTGTCAGCAGCTCGATGTTTTCGTAACGGTTGCGATGCGCCTCCTTGGAGCCTGGGGTTTTCAGGTCCAGGACGCGACTGACCCGCGTATCGACCGCCGAGATATCCAAAGCGCCGCTGGTTTCCAGCGAGACCTCGTAACCGGCATCACACAGCCGTTTGATCAAGGGAATGGCATTGGGTTGCGCCAGCGGCTCGCCGCCCGTAACGCAGACATAGCGCGGACGATAACCGGCCACTTGCTCAAGGATATCGTCGAGGGTTCGCAGAGTGCCGCCGCTGAAAGCGTAGGCACTGTCGCAGTATTGGCAGCGCAACGGACAACCGGTGAGCCGCACGAATACAGTGGGCAGCCCGGCCGTTCGCGTTTCACCCTGCAACGAGTAAAAAACTTCGGTGATTCTCAATGTGTCTTGCATAGTCGCCACGGGCGTAACAGCTAAACAGGCCGTCCGCCTCCGTCAGGCACTTCAAGGAACCCCGCCAACGCGCGGGCCCCAAAAAGCGTGTTTCATGAAAAGGGCGTGAATTCTAACGAAAAAACCCGCGACAGGCGCGGGTTTCTTCAAAAGCTGGCAGGTCTACATCCGCTGCAAGTCACGCTGAGCCAACTGAGCGGCGGATGTGCCCGGGTACTGGGCCACCACCTGTTGCAGGATCCCCTTGACCTTGTCGGTATGGCCGAGGCGACGCTCAACATCAGCAAGCTTGTATAGCGAATCCGGGACCTTGGCATGCTTTGGGTACAACTGGGAGACCTTGGCGAACGCCTGTCCGGCGCCTTGCAGGTCACCCTTTGCCAGGTTCACTTCACCCAGCCAGTACTGGGCGTTGCCCGCGTATTGGCTGTTGGGGTATTTGCGCAGGAAAGCGCCGAAGGCCTGGCTGGCCTTGTCGAAATCCTTGGCCTTGATCAGGTCGAAGGCAGCGTCGTAATAGAGCTTTTCCTTCGCCGGATCAGCCGGCTCACCGCCGGCGGCAGGTGCTGGAGCGGTTGCCCCCGCGCCTGCAGCTGCACCGGGGGCATTCAAGTCGCCACCGGCTGGAGAATTCTCAGGAGTCGCGGCAGGTGCAACACCGGTTCCTATGCGCCGATCAAGATCCTGGTAACGTTCCAGGTTTTCCTGCTTCATGCGCGATACTTCGTTTTGCAGCACTTCAATCGCGCCTTGCTGGCGTGATATCTGATCCTGCATTTGCTGCAGTTGGTTGAACAGCTCGCCCTGTGCCGAGACAGGGGCCGAAACCCCTCCCCCGGCATAGGCGCCGTTCGTACCGTAACCCGCAGGCGGATAACTGCTCCCGCTATTGTTATAGCCGGAATCGTTATCGACCACAGGAACCGCAGCCCACGCCGCAAGCGGCGCGAGGCTGAGAGCCAGAACAGTTACAGCACGACGGCACGTTCGCATGACGAATTACTTACGCAGTTCGACGCGACGGTTTTGAGCCCAGGACTGCTCGTCGTTGCCGGTAGCAACTGGACGCTCTTCGCCGTAGGAAACCAGTTCCAGCTGAGCTGGGGAAACACCTTGCAGTACCAGGTAGCGCTGAACGGCTTTCGCACGACGCTCGCCCAGAGCCATGTTGTACTCACGAGTACCACGTTCGTCGGTGTTGCCTTCCAGGGTAACGCGGTTGCCGTTGGCTTTCAGGTCCTTGGCGTGAACGTCCAGAGCGCGCATGGCTTCTGGCTTCAGGTCCGAGCTGTCGTATTCGAAGTAGAAGGTGGTGATTGCGCGCAGAGCAGCTTCTTCGCTCAGGGAGCCGTCAACTGCACCAGTGTTTGCGCCGTAACCAGCGTTTGGATCAACAGCACCTTCACCGGCGTTGTCGCCGCCTTTGGACGAGCAACCTACAGCTACAGCCATGGCCAGAGCCAGCGCAGCAAATTTACCAAACTTCAGCATTTCCATCGTGAAACTCCTAATGAACCCCAGTGTGTTAAGTAAAACGTATTGCGCCGCGTCAGTTCAGGTAAGGGGACCAGGACGGTTCTCTGACTTCGCCTTGAGCGGTAGGAAGCGGGAGCCTCACGCGTCCGTTAATGGACACGAGCATCAGGACTCCCCGGCCCTGCTGGCGGGTGGCGTAGATTACCATGGTGCCGTTGGGCGCAACAGTAGGCGACTCGTCCAGAGTGCTATCAGTGAGGATTTTTACGCTACCGCGCTGCAAATCCTGAGCCGCCACCTTGAAATTGGTGAAGCCATCCTGGCGATGGATCATCACCAGGGTCTTTTCATCCGCCGACAGTTTAGGGTTGGCGTTGTAGTTACCCACGAACGTCACGCGTTCTGCACCGCCGCCACCGGCGCTGGTCTTGTAGATCTGTGGCTTGCCGCCGCGGTCGGAGGTGAAGTAGATGGTCGAACCATCCTTGCCCCAGAACGGCTCGGTATTGATGCCCGGGCCACTGGTGACGCGGGAGATCGATCGCGAAGCCAGGTTCATCACGTAGATGTCCGGGTTGCCGTCCTTGGACAGCACGAACGCCAGGCGGCTGCCATCCGGCGACCAGGCCGGCGCCCCGTTCAGGCCTTCGAAATTGGTGATCTGCTCACGACGACCGGTGTCGATGTGCTGGACGAAGATGCGCGGACGCTTCTGCTCGAACGACACATAGGCGATGCGCTTGCCATCGGGCGCGAAACGCGGAGACAGGATCGGCTCGCGCGATTGCAGCAGGGTCACGGCGCGAGCGCCATCGTAGTCGGAACGCTGCAGGGTGTAGCGGGTGTTCTTCTCGGAAAAGCGCTCGGCCGTCACGTAGAGCATGCGGGTAGAGAACGCACCCTTGATGCCGGTGAGTTTCTCGAACGACTGATCGGAGATGTAGTGCGCCATGTCGCGCAGTTGATCGACACTGCCCGACACGCTGCCGGTCAGCACTTGCTGCTCGGTGGCGACGTTGAACAGGGCGTACTGCACTTGCAGTCGGCCACCGGCCGGCACAATGCTGCCAACCATGATGTACTGGGCGCCCAGGGCCTTCCAGTCACGGTAGATGACTTCGCTGGCCTGGGTCGGCAGGCTGATCATGTTCTGTTTCGGAATCGGCGCGTAGTAACCCGAGTTACGCAGGTCATTGCCGATGATTTCCGCCATGTCGTCTGGCAGGACGCTACCGCCCTGCCAGCCGAACGGTACGACGGCGATCGGGGTGGCCCGATCGCTGCCGCTGGTGACCAGAATGTTCTTTTCCTCTGCCACCGCTATCCCTGCCAGGCAGCAGATAACGACAAGCATTCCTCGAAGAAGGTTTCTCACAAGGCTAGATCCTCAGGTGTGAATGTCATCTTGAATGAACGATACGGAGCGAAATCGCTCGGCTTCATTCCTTGCATTTCCGTCAATCGTCCAATGTTCTTGACCGCTGCAACCGCCGAAGCATCGAAAGGCCCGTCACCGCTGGACTTGGCCACGCTGACCGAGGCCACCGTGCCATCAGGCAACATGCCAATCTGCAATACCACCGTCATGCCTTGACGCGCCGAAGGTGGACGAGCCCAGCCTTCCGCCGCCCGGGCACGAATCAGATCATCGAAACTGCCGGCGACTTCATCGCCCTGCTCATCGGCCAAGGCCTGCTGGCGCTCCGGCGTGTCGGAAAGCAAATCTGCCAGGGCCTGGGCCTTTTTCTCTTCGGCGGATTTACGCGCTGCGTCCTGGGCCTTTTTCTTGGCGGCGTCGGCGGCGGCTTTCTTCTTCGCGTCTTCGGCGATTTTCTTTTTCGCCTCTTCAGCTTCAGCTTTCTTCTTGGCGTCTTCGGCCGCTTTCTTCTTCGCGTCCTCGACGATCTTCTTCTTCGCCTCTTCAGCGGCCGCTTTCTTGGCCTCTTCTTCCGCGGCTTTCTTGGCTTCTTCTTCGGCTTTCTTCTTGGCTATATCAGCCAATTGTTTCTCTTCTGCCTTCTTGGCCTCGGCGGCTTTCTTCGCCTCGTAGGCTTTCCTGGCCTCGTCAGCTTTCTTGGCCTCGTCGGCCTTCTTCGCTTCTTCGGCCTTTTGAGCAGCTTCCTCTTTCTTTTGTTCCGCGGCCCTTATCGCTTCCTGCTCGACCTTTTTCTGCTCCATCTGCTCGACTTCGGTCTGGCGCGCGGCAGACTTCTTCGCCTCGCCGGCAATCTTCTGGTTGGTCTGCGTGGTGGCCTGGCTCTTGGACTTGAGCTGGTACAGGGTCGCCTGCACGATCGGCTTGGCCGGCGGCAGCTCCGGGGTCATGGAGAAACTGACGAACAGCATGCCGAACACCAGCACATGCAGGCCAATCGCCCAGACGCTGGGCCAGAAGTAGCTTTCCGAGGCGGATGGCTCTCGCTGTTGCTGCATCAGGGCGCCTCAGTGATTAAGCCAACATTACCGACTCCGGCTTTCTGCAGACCACCCATGGCGCCCATCACGGCACCATAGTCGACGGTCTTGTCGCCGCGAATGAAGACCTGGGTACGCTTGCCGGCATCGTTGCCGACGCGAATGATCTTGGTCACCGCATCGGTCATCTGCGGCAAGGTCATGGCCCGGTCCTGCTGCTTCTCGGTGTCGACTTCGCTGCCAAGGTTCCAGTAGTAGGTCTTGTCAGCCTTGATCGAAATGGTCAGCACCTGGGTGTTGTTGTCCTGCGGCAAGGCTTCGCTGGAAACCTTGGGCAGATCGACCTTCACCCCCTGGTTGAGCATCGGCGCGGTCACCATGAAGATGACCAGCAGCACCAGCATCACGTCGATGTAGGGCACCACGTTCATCTCGGCGACCGGCTTGCGCTTGTTTCGGGCTCGAGCGATTAAAGCCATTGGGAAATACCTGCTTATTCTTCGCTGGTGTGCACTTTACGGTGCAGGATCGCCTGGAACTCATCGGCGAACGTGTAGTAACGGCTGGTCAGCGTTTCGCTGCGGGCAGCGAAGCGGTTGTAGGCGATAACGGCGGGGATGGCCGCGAACAGGCCAATGGCCGTGGCGATCAGCGCTTCGGCGATACCCGGGGCTACGGTGGCCAGGGTCGCCTGCTGGGCGGTGGCCAGGCCGCGGAAGGAGTTCATGATCCCCCACACGGTACCGAACAGGCCGATGTACGGGCTGACCGAGCCGACGGTGGCCAGGAACGGCAGGCCCTGCTCGAGCTTCTCTTCCTCACGGGAAATGGCGACGCGCATGGCACGGGCCACACCTTCCATCACCGCTTCAGGGTCGACGCCAGGCTGCTGGCGCAGGCGGGAGAATTCCTTGAAACCGGCGCGGAAGATCTGCTCGACGCCCGAGTCAGGGTCCGGGTTGCTGCCGGCCTGGCGATAGAGCTTGGACAGGTCGATGCCGGACCAGAAGCGCTCTTCGAAGCTCTCCAGGGCACGGCGACCGGCGCGCAGCATGTTGCTACGCTGAAATATCATGATCCATGAAGTCACCGATGCGGCTACCAGGGTCAGCATTACCAACTGCACTACAACGCTGGCATTGCTGACCAGGCTCCACATGGAGGAATGGTCGACGACGTTAGCTTCCACGCTTTATCTCCTGCTCTGAGTGTGTACCCGCGCCGCTCACGCCGGCAAAGGCCGCGCGTAGAGCTTCGGGAATGGCCCGGGGTTTCAAACTATGGGTGCGCACACAGGCCACCAAAAACTGCCCTTCGCAGAGCAGCGCGTTATCCGTTGCCCGCCTCACCTGCTGCTTGAAGCGCAGGCTGGCACGGTTCAATTCGATGACATCGGCACTTACCAGAAGCTCGTCGTCCAGTCGCGCCGGCGCGTGGTAGCGCGCTTCGCTGGAATGCACGACGAATAACAGGTCCTCCCCTGCCAGCGCGGATTGGGCGAAACCCAGTTCCCGCAGCCGTTCGGTTCGAGCCCGTTCCATAAACTTGAGGTAATTGACGTAGTAGACGATGCCGCCGGCATCGGTGTCCTCGTAATAAACGCGACAGCGATGTGCGAACGACTCCAGCCCGTTTTGCGCGCGCATACTCTAGTGCTTACTCCTCAGGTTGCCAATCCGGCCAGGCAACTGTTTTTTCATTCTCGAGTGCATTGACGCTCCGGGCGTTGTCTGGGACAGCACGAACCGGAAAAAAGTCGCCGCAAAGAGGTCGGTCAATCGTCCACGGCATCGAGGAATTCGTCTACCACTGGCATCTCCCCCATTCGTGTCGGAATGTTTAAGCCAAAGTGCAGATAGGCATGCCGCGTCACCACGCGCCCGCGAGGGGTGCGCATGATATAGCCTTGCTGGATCAGGTAAGGCTCCAGCACATCTTCGATGGTATGGCGCTCTTCGCTGATGGCCGCCGCCAGGCTGTCCACGCCCACCGGCCCGCCATCGAACTTCTCGATCATGGTCAGCAGCAGACGGCGGTCCTGATGGTCGAAGCCACGCTCGTCGATGTCCAGCAGGTTCAACGCCAGGTCGGCAATCGGCTTGGTAATGTGCCCCTTGGCCCGGACCTCGGCGAAGTCCCGGACCCGGCGCAGCAGGCGGTTGGCGATACGCGGCGTGCCCCGGGCCCGACGGGCCACTTCGTAGGCACCCTCCGGATCCAGCGGCAGCCCGAGGATACCTGCCGAGCGACTGACGATCGTCGCCAGGTCCGCGTTGCTGTAGAACTCCAGGCGCTGGACAATGCCGAACCGGTCGCGCAAGGGATTGGTCAGCATGCCGGCGCGGGTGGTGGCCCCCACCAGGGTGAACGGTGGCAGGTCCAGCTTGATGGAGCGCGCCGCCGGCCCTTCGCCGATCATGATGTCCAGCTGGAAATCCTCCATGGCCGGGTATAGCACCTCCTCGACGATGGGCGACAGCCGATGGATCTCGTCGATGAACAGCACGTCATGAGGCTCGAGGTTGGTCAACAGCGCCGCCAGGTCTCCCGGCCGCTCAAGAACCGGCCCCGACGTGCTTTTGATCGACACGCCCATTTCCTGGGCGATGATGTTGGCCAGGGTGGTCTTGCCCAGCCCCGGCGGCCCGAAGATCAAGGTGTGGTCCAGGGACTCGCTGCGCCCGCGGGCGGCCTGGATGAACAACTCCATCTGCTCGCGCACGGTCGGTTGGCCGATGTAGTCGGCCAGGCTGACCGGGCGAATCGCACGGTCCTGGATTTCCTCGCGGTCACGGGGCGCGCCCGTGGCGGCGATCAGACGATCGGCTTCAATCACTTAAATCATTCCCTTCAGGGCACGGCGGATCATATCTTCGGTGCTCAGGCCTTTTTCCTTGATGGCGGAAATCGCCTTGCTGGCTTCCTGCGGCTTGTAGCCCAGGGAGATCAGCGCCGTGACCGCATCGTTTTCGGCGCTGGCCGCCGGCATCGGCGCGTCCGGCTGGTTCGGCACCAGGGCGAACATGGCCGGCACCGTTTCCCAGGCCTTGAACCGGTCCTTGAGCTCGACCAGCAGGCGTTCGGCGGTTTTCTTGCCCACGCCTGGCACCTTGGTCAGTGCGGAAGTGTCCTGGGACTGCACGCAACGAATCAGCTCGTCGACTTCCAGGCTCGACATCAAGGCCAGGGCCAGTTTCGGACCGACGCCATTGAGGCGGATCAACTCGCGGAAGAAATCCCGCTCGCGCTTGCCGACAAAGCCATAGAGTAACTGCGCGTCCTCGCGCACGACCAAATGGGTATGCAATGTCAGGGGCTCGCCGACCGACGGCAAGCGATACAGCGTGGTCATGGGCACTTCCAGCTCATAGCCCAGGCCATTTACATCCAGAATCAGGTGCGGTGGCTGTTTTTCAGCCAGGGTGCCGCGCAAGCGTCCAATCACGTTTCAGATCCTTGGGCGTTGGCCAGCCGCTGGCTGGCAGGTAACAACCGGGGCATGAGGCCGACGACACAGGCACTCGATGCTCAGGCTCATGAATGATTGCGCAGATGCTATCAGAGACGCAGGCGGCCGCCACGACTGCGTGCGGTTCCCAGCCCATGAGGCAAGAGACTGGAACGGGTATGGGCATGACAGATGGCTATGGCCAGGGCATCGGAGGCGTCGATCTGCGGCTTGCTGACCAACTTCAGCAAATGCATCACCATCATCTGCACCTGCTCCTTGTTCGCCGCCCCCGTTCCGACCACGGCCTGCTTGACCTGGGTCGCCGTGTATTCGGCGATCTCCAGGCTTTCCTCGGCCCCGGCAACGATCGCCGCGCCCCGGGCCTGTCCCAGCTTCAATGCAGAATCGGCATTGCGCGCCATGAACACCTTTTCGATCCCCATGGTGACCGGGCCGTAGGTCTGGATGACCTCGCGCACCCCGCGATAAACGATCTGCAGACGCTCATGCAGCTCGCCCGCCCCGGTACGGATGCAGCCGGAAGCCACATACACGCAGCCACGCCCGGTGTCGCGAACCACACCGTAGCCGGTGATACGCGAACCAGGGTCGATACCAAGGATTAAAGTCATAACGCCTGCGGTTCGAAGAGAATTTGACCAGACCTATGGGAGCGAGCTTGCTCGCGATGGCGTCGGGTCAGCAAGCACAGTGCTGACTGAAGTATCGCTATCGCGAGCAAGCTCGCTCCCACATCGGCATTCGTGCAGTTAAAAGGAAGCCATCAGCCCAGCTGTTCAGCCACCGACTCCGGAATGTCGGCGTTGGAGTAGACGTTCTGCACGTCATCCAGGTCTTCGAGCATGTCGATCAGCTTGAGGACTTTCTCGGCGCCCTCCAGGTCGAGCTCGGCGCTGGTGGTCGGTTGCATGACGATTTCCGCGTCGGCTGGCTTGAAACCGGCAGCCTCCAAGGCGTTGCGCACCGCGTAGAAGCTGGAGAACGACGTGAACACGTCGAACGAGCCGTCATCATGGCCGACCACGTCGTCGGCATCGGCTTCCAGCGCCGCCTCCGTCAGGGCGTCCTCATCGAGCCCCGGCGCAAAGCTGATCTGGCCCTTGCGCTCGAACAGATAGGCCACCGAACCATCGGTTCCCAGGTTGCCACCGCACTTGCTGAAGGCGTGGCGCACGGCAGCGGCGGTACGATTGCGGTTGTCGGTCATGCACTCGACCATCACCGCCACGCCGCCCGGACCGTAACCTTCATAGGTCAGCTCTTCGACGTTATCGGCCTCGGTCGCACCGGCGCCGCGGGCGATCGCCCGATCGATGATGTCGCGGCTCATGTTCGCACCCAGTGCCTTGTCCAGGGCCAGGCGCAAACGCGGGTTGGAACCTGGATCACCGCCACCCTGGCGGGCCGCGACCGTCAGTTCACGGATCCACTTGGTGAAGATCTTGCCTCTCTTGGCATCCTGACGTTCTTTGCGGTGCTTGATGTTCGCCCACTTGGAATGACCTGCCATAACTCGCTCCGGTTTCTCTCTTGAAACATCGCCCGCCCTGCACGGATGCAGCCGCCGGCAATCAGAAATATCGACACCAACGAAAAGGCGCATCCGAAGATGCGCCCTCAGGTGCCAGCCTTACTCAGCCTTTGGCTGTTCGCGCAGACGGATATGCAGTTCGCGCAGAGCCTTGGCATCCACTTCCCCAGGCGCCTGGGTCATGACGTCGGCCGCGCTCTGGGTTTTCGGGAACGCGATCACTTCACGGATCGACTGGGCGCCGGTCATCAGCATCACCAGGCGATCCAGGCCGAAAGCCAGGCCGCCATGGGGTGGTGCACCATACTTCAGGGCGTCCAGCAGGAAGCCGAACTTCTCTTCCTGTTCCGCTTCGTCGATGCCCAGCAGGCGGAAGACCGACTGCTGCATTTCCTTGCGATGGATACGGATGGAACCGCCACCCAGTTCAGTGCCGTTGAGCACCATGTCATAGGCACGGGACAGCGCGGTCGCCGGGCTGGCTTCCAGCTCCTGCGGCGTGCACTTGGGTGCGGTGAACGGGTGGTGCAGCGCGGTGAAGCTGCCGTCATCGTTCTCCTCGAACATCGGGAAGTCGACCACCCACATCGGCGCCCACTCACAGGTAAGCAGTTCCAGGTCGTGACCTACCTTGATCCGCAGCGCGCCCAGGGCCTCGCTGACGATCTTGGCCTTGTCGGCACCAAAGAACACGATGTCGCCATCGACCGCGCCGACGCGATCGAGGATCACGTTCAGGTTGGCTTCGGGGATGTTCTTGACGATCGGCGACTGCAGGCCCTCGACGCCTTTGGCGCGCTCGTTGACCTTGATATACGCCAGGCCCTTGGCACCGTAGATGCCGACGAACTTGGTGTAGTCATCGATCTTGCTGCGCGGCATGCTCGCCCCGCCCGGTACGCGCAAGGCGGCTACGCGGCTCTTCGGATCGTTGGCCGGGCCACTGAAGACCTTGAACTCCACTTCCTTGAGCTGGTCGGCAACGTCCACCAGTTCCAGCGGGATACGCAGGTCCGGCTTGTCGGAGCCATAGCGGCGCATGGCCTCTTCGAAGGTCATGTGCGGGAACTCACCGAATTCCAGGCCCAGCACTTCCTTGAACAGGTTGCGGATCATGCCCTCGGTCAGGCCCATGATGTCTTTTTCGTCGAGGAAGCTGGTCTCGATGTCGATCTGAGTGAACTCAGGCTGACGATCGGCACGCAGGTCTTCGTCGCGGAAGCATTTGGCGATCTGATAGTAACGGTCGAACCCGGCCACCATCAGCAGTTGCTTGAACAGCTGTGGCGATTGCGGCAAGGCGAAGAAGCTACCGGGGTGGGTACGGCTCGGCACCAGGTAGTCGCGAGCGCCCTCGGGGGTGGCACGGGTCAGGATCGGCGTCTCGACGTCGATGAAGCCGTTCTCGTCCAGGTAGCGACGGATGCTGGTGGTCATGCGCGAACGCAGACGCAGCTTCTCGGCCATCTCGGGACGACGCAGGTCGATGAAGCGATAGCGCAGACGGGTTTCTTCGCCCACATCGGAGTATTCGTTGAGCGGGAACGGCGGGGTTTCCGCTTCGTTGAGCACTTCCAGCTCATAGCCCAGCACTTCGATCATGCCAGACGCCATGTTGGCGTTGCCGGCGCCAGCCGGACGCAGGCGCACCTTGCCGGTGATCTTGACGACGTACTCACTGCGCACGCGGTCGGCCGTGGCGAAGGTTTCAGCGCGGTCCGGGTCGAACACTACCTGGGCCAGGCCTTCACGATCACGGATATCGAGGAAAATCACCCCGCCATGGTCACGGCGACGATGGACCCATCCGCAAAGAGTAACTTCCTGACCTTCCAGGCTTTCGTTCAGTTGGCCGCAATAATGGCTGCGCATCATGGTAGTGGTTTCACTTCTCGTAATTCGACATTCGGTTGGGGCCCCTGCCCGTGCAGGAACCCGCGCGTATTCAACTCAGTCAGCTTTGTCGCCACCGGCCAGGTTCTTCTTGGCGCCGGTCTTGAAGTCGGTTTCATACCAGCCTGTGCCACCAAGGCGGAATCCCGGCATGGACAGCATCTTTTTCAGTTCCGGCGCCTGGCAGGCAGGGCAGTCGACCAGCGGTGCCTCGCTGATCTTTTGAATGACTTCCATCTGATGACCACAGGAAGCACATTGATAGTCGTACATCGGCATGGGAGGTTGTCTCGGCGATCAGGTTACTCACGCAAAAGCTGGGCTTTGCGGCAAAGAGCGGGATTATATCCATTAAATGCTGCCTGTGCAGCCGTAGGGACCGTTCCCGACTCGTTTTCCCGGAAAGGGCAAACGAATCGGGAACACCCCGGGAGCATCCACCTGCGGTCCCGCTCAATCACCGCCACGCGGCGTACCACGCCAGTGGCGTTCCACAACTTCCATGCCGGCCTCCTTCAGGCTATGCACCACGCAGACCACACGCACCAGCCCGCTGAAGTTGCGCACCCCGCCATGGCGCAGGTGCACCTCCCTGTCCACATGGGACAACAGGGTGCTGATGGAACAATTGTTGAGCTGCGCCATGTCGCCGAGGATGTCCCAGTAGACCTGTTCCAGCCGCAGGCAGGTGGCGAACCCGTTCAGGCGGATGGAGCGGGACAGGGGCCGGGCCAACTGCATGTCGAACCCACTGACGAACGGGTCCACGGGGATGACCTGATAGCGCCCCTGCGCACCCTCCCTGGCTTCTTTTCCTTGAATCATACCGTTGACACTCCTTTGCCATACGAACCTCTCAGTCAGGACAACCAATCTGTGGCCCCATGGAAGCTCAACGGGGGTGCCCAGATCCAGATGACTTTATGACCATCAACGTAGGACAAGCCAACAGCAAGCCGGCGACGAATTACGCCGTCCTACACACGATGGGTTATCCCAGAGGAAGCCTGCGGACTGATCGAAAAGGCCGATACAAAGAGCAGCAACGGTAACCCCAAACGGACGGCGATGTCGGGCAACACATCACCGCCCGCCCCGGCCTTACCGTTCGTCCAGCAGTGAACGCAGCATCCAGGCGGTTTTTTCGTGCACCTGCATGCGCTGGGTCAGCAGATCGGCGGTGGGCTCGTCGCTGACCTTGTCCAGCAGCGGGAAAATACCACGCGCCGTGCGTGTCACCGCCTCCTGGCCATCCACCAGTTGCCGGATCATGTCCTCGGCACTGGGCACACCCTCTTCCTCCTTGATGGAGGACAGGCGCGCATACACCGAGTAGGCACCCGGCGCGGGAAAGCCAAGGGCACGGATGCGCTCGGCGATCAGATCCACCGCCAGCGCCAGCTCGTTGTACTGCTCCTCGAACATCAGGTGCAGGGTCCGGAACATGGGACCGGTGACATTCCAGTGGAAATTGTGGGTCTTGAGGTACAACACATAGGTGTCCGACAGCAGACGTGACAGCCCATCGACGATGGACTTGCGATCTTCTTCACTGATACCGATATCTATTGCCATGTTGGTGGGTCTCCTGACGGTGTTGAATTCAACGGCGGTCCTTTCACTCTAGCGGGTGTTACCGCTCGCACCCTGCGACAAATCGCCTGCACTCCCTGAACTGACAAGGCAGGGCGCCAGGAAATTCAACGCCCTTTGGTGAAGACCTTCAAGGACCCGCCCGGTTTTCCCGCCGACGAACAGCGCGGCACTCGCCCGTAACCCGTTTGAGAAGGCCCGGGCTTTACTGTTAAATAGACAGTGTGTCGCTACGCTTATTTTCCGGGCGTGGCGCATAGGCTGATTCGAGTACGTGTCCAACGCCTCTCATCGTTCCGAAGCGAACCGTCCTCGAGCAGCTCTTCCTTGTGATCTGTCTTAACCGTGAGCCAATCAAAATGTTGAAAATCGTCCACTTGCTAATGGGCGCAGCTGCCCTGCTGCTGTCCTTCATCCCTAGCCTGGGTTCCGAAGCCACACCTTACCTGCAACATCCCGATGCGCTGTACCTGGCCTTTTTCGGCCTGCTCAACCTGATCCTCGCGCCTGTCATCCCTTACTGGCACAAAGGTCCACGTCATCAACTGCAAAACCTGGTCAGCGCACTGCTGGTCCTGGCCGTTGCCCTGCAAACCCTCAGCCTGCTGGCTCCCCTGCCGGAAATCGCCGGTCATCCGGCCGTTCTGTTCAGCCTGACCGCTGCGCTGCTCGCCGTAGCCCTGCACCTGGCCGTCAGCTTCTACAACAAGAAGTCCTCGCCGGCCGCGGCACCGCAGAACTACGACATGTCCAACCGTGATACCGGCACGGTGAAATGGTTCAACACCTCCAAGGGGTTCGGCTTCATCTCCCGCGACTCCGGCGATGATATCTTCGTGCACTTCCGAGCCATTCGTGGCGAAGGCCACCGTGTACTGGTCGAAGGCCAGCGGGTGGAGTTCTCCGTGATGCACCGCGACAAGGGCCTGCAGGCCGAAGATGTGATCGCAGCGCTACCGCGCCGCTGACTTCAGCGTAAAAAAACCGCGATGCAGCCAGGCTGCTGCTCGCGGTTTTTTTATGGCCTGCCGTACGGGCGTATCAATAGTGGGGAGGCGGCGCCTCTTCTTCGACGGACTCGAATTGCCCGGCCATTTCCTCCTGTCGCTTGAGCAAGGCCGCCATTTGCAACTGCAGCCGCTCGACCACCCGCTGCTGCTCCACCAACACATCGTTCAATGCCTGGATGGTGTCATCCTGAAACGCCAGGCGCGTTTCCAGATCGGTCACACGCTCTTCAAGATTCATGGTTCAGCCCTCCATAAACTTGAAATCATCGGTCAAGGCTACCCGCAAGCGCTCACGAATAGCCATTACCTGTTCTGCAGTATAGGGCCGGGCCGGGTGTTTGCCCCAGACCGGTGCCGGCCAGGCCGCATCGTCCTGTTTGCGCACGATGACATGCATATGCAATTGACTGACGACATTACCCAGGGTCGCGACATTCAGTTTATCGGCATCAAAGCAATCCTTGAGGACCTCAGCCAGCATCGTGGTCTCTTTCCATAACCGATGTTGATCCGTGTCATCCAACTGAAACAATTCACTGATATTTTCCCGTCGCGGCACGAGGATGAACCACGGGTAATTCGAATCGTTGGACAAGAGCAGCCGACACAGTGGGAAATCGCCAATGGGCAACGTGTCTTGTTGCAGTCGTGGATCTAAGGCAAACACTGCGGTACTCCTCGTTCGTGATGAAAACAGCCGGTTCAAGCCATCCAGGGGCATGACTCGGACATAGACCGGCAGCATACTCGCGAATGACTGAACGTTCACGGCGTGACATCCATAGTTGGACGCCCACGTCTTTTTTCAGAGCAGATCGACCCCGAGCCGGAACTGTTCGCACCAACACAGCGCACCCGAATACAGAAACGGGCAGGAGGAGCGCGTCGGAAAACGGCGGTAGATCAGGCCCCAGTGTTTTTCTCGAAGTTTTTTGCACCAAAACCGCACAATGCGTCTACGCTCAGAGCACGTAACATCCGGGATTTACTCACTCGACAGGGTGAACCGGTAACGTTTTTGGTTGTCTCGCGGCATTTCCATGCTTCAAACACGAGAGCGCCCCGACAGTCAACCCTATTTAAAACAAGGCCTTTGGAGCCCGGTTTCATGAGGTTTCACCGCACCCGAAGGCAGAATGTGAAAAAAACGTGAACGAAAATTCGAATTTGTGCATGCTTGTTGCATTCATTCTGACATCGCCTACAGGGCACCGCCGGACGCGAAACCTGCAGGCCTATAAATAAAGTGGCAAGGTTGCCCTCAGGGAGCTTCAGGCGCAGTAATAAAGGACTCTTTACACCGACGCTGAAAAAAAATAAGCAGCATTCAAGTTGCAAGTCCGATTGCGTCGGAACAGCCTCATTGCGACATGGATCGAGCCATTGGCGACATGGTCGTAAAGAAGCTGCAAGGTTGAATGGGCAAGTATCGCCAATAGGGTCAGCGTGATATAAGTTTGCGCCGACACAAAAAAGAAAGAGCCGCCCAGATAAAAAAACAGGTGGGACGGCAGTACTCTTCTAAAACCAAAGGAGCAAATCACGATGCGCGTGATGAAGTGGAGCATGATCGCACTGGCCGTTGCTGCAGCAGCCAGTACACAAATGGCTACGGCCGCACCGTTCGTAAGTGACCAGGCTGAAGCCAAGGGCTTTGTTGAAGACGCCAAGCTCGATTTACTGCTGCGCAACTATTACTTCAACCGCGATCGGAAAGATGGTGCAACCGATCAGAAAGACTGGACCCAAGGTATCTGGGGCAACTTCAGCTCCGGTTACACCCAGGGTACTGTAGGTGTCGGCGTTGATGCGTTCGGTTACCTGGCACTCAAGCTGGACGGCGGCGACGGTACTGGCGGCACAGGCAACATGAGCCGCGACGCCGATGGCGAAGTCAACGACAGCCAAGGTAAAGCCGGCGCGGCCATCAAGTTCCGTGTTTCCAAAACCGAGCTGAAAGTCGGCGACATGCAGCCAAGCACTGCTCCAGTGTTTGCAATTGGCGGCTCCCGCGTCCTGCCTCAAACTGCCAGCGGTTTCCAACTGCAGAGCAGCGAAGTCAAGAATCTTGACCTCGAAGCCGGTCACTTCTATTCGGGCACCAGCCAGGACCGTAACGCTCGCGACGGCGGCCTGTGGGCGACCTACGCCGGCGTCGAAGCCAACACCATCGACTACGCTGGTGGCAAATACGCGTTCACTGACAACCTGAGCGCATCGGTCTACGGCGCCAAGCTGGAAGACATCTGGAACCAGTACTACGGTAACCTGAACTACACCATTCCAATGGGTGGCGATCAGTCCCTGAACCTGGACGGTAACATCTACCGCACCACCGACGCAGGTAGCGCCAAAGCCGGCGACATCAGCAACACCGCCTTCTCCCTGGCTGCTGCTTACTCGTTCCTGAAAGCACACACCGTTACGGTCGCCTTCCAGAAGATCAACGGTGATACTCCGTTCGACTACATCGGCGTGGGTACCAACAACCGCGGCGGCGACTCGATCTTCCTCGCCAACTCCATCCAGTACTCCGACTTCAACGGTCCTAACGAGAAATCTGCCCAGATCCGTTACGACCTGAAGATGGCCGAGTACGGCGTTCCTGGTCTGAGCTTCATGACCCGTTACGTGAAAGGCTGGGACATCGACGGCACCAACACTCCAACTGGCAGCGCCTACGCTGGTCTGTATGGCGAAGACGGCAAGCACAACGAAACCAACCTGGAAGCCAAGTACGTTGTTCAGTCTGGCCCAGCCAAGGATCTCTCCTTCCGCGTTCGTCAAGCCTGGCACCACGCCAACGCCGACGAAGGTGAAGGCGATATCAAAGAGTTCCGCCTGATCGTCGACTACCCGATTTCGGTTCTGTAATTGCCGAAAGTCTGTTCGCGGTAATCAAAAAAGAGGCCCATCTTCGGATGGGCCTTTTTTATTGCTTATATCCAGGGCACTTACCAACGAGTCACTCAAACGGAAGCATCGTTGGCAAGCCAGCCTACCTTCAGGAAAATCTACGCCTGCGCGCCTTCCTGAACCACCCGGATCACCCGCTGTGGGAACGGAATATCGATGCCCGCATCCTTCAGACGATCCCGGGCCTGCTCATTGAGCATGAACATCACGTTCCAGTAGTCCGCGGTCTTGACCCAAATGCGCAACGACACGGTGATGGAACTGTCGCCCAGGGTGGAAATCACCGCTTCAGGCGCCGGATCGCTCAGCACGCGTTCATCCTTGGCCAGCTCCAGCAATACTTCCCGAGCCTTTTGCAGATCAGCCTGGTAGTCCACGCCGACATCGAACACGACCTTGCGGGTCGGCTGACGGTTGGTGTTGGTGATGATGCCGTTAGACAGGTTGCCGTTGGGCACAATCACCGTCTTGTTGTCACCGGTACGCAGCACGGTGTGGAAGATCTGGATGCTGTCGACCGTACCGGCGACGCCCTGGGCCTCGATCCAGTCGCCAATGCGAAACGGACGGAACAGCAGGATCAGCACGCCACCGGCGAAGTTCGCCAGGCTGCCCTGCAATGCCAGGCCAATCGCCAGGCTCGCGGCACCGATGGCGGCGACGAACGAGGTGGTCTCCACACCGATCATCGAAGCGACGCTGATGGCCAGCAGTATCTTCAGGATGATGTTCGCCAGGGTACTGATGAACCCCTGCAGTGCCAGGTCAGCATTACGCAGGGCCAGCAGCGCACCGAGTTTCTGCGTGACCTTGTTGATCAGCCACCAGCCTATGGCCAGGGTCACGATCGCCAGCAGCACGCGGCTGCCGTACTCCATGATCATCGGAATCCAGGCCTGGGAAGCCTTGATCAAGTGGTCCACTTCTGCGTTCAAGTCCATCGTGTTCTCCTTTTTCCCGTTCGTGGCGAGGGGGCAAGCGCCCTCGCCACCGTCATGCGAACAACCTGATATCAGTCGCGGAAGTTGTTGAATTGCAGCGGCATGTCGAATGACTTGGCGCGCAGGGCCGCGATGGCTTCCTGCAAGTCGTCACGCTTCTTGCCGGTCACGCGCACCTGCTCGCCCTGGATGGCGGCCTGCACCTTGAGCTTGGCGTCCTTGATATGGGCGACAATCTTCTTCGCCAGCTCCTTGTCGATGCCTTCCTTGAGCACGGCCTCCTGCTTCATCAGCTTGCCCGAAGCGTAGGCGTCCTTGACCTCCAGGCACTGCACATCGATCTTGCGCTTGACCAGCGCAAGCTTGAGGATCTCGATCATCGCCTCGAGCTGGAAGTCGGCTTCGGCGGTAAGGTTGACGGTCAGTTCCTTTTCCTTGAACTCGAAGCTGCCCTTGCCCTTGAGGTCATAACGACGGTCGAGTTCCTTGACGGCATTTTCAACCGCGTTGGTGACTTCATGTTTGTCGAGTTCGGATACCACGTCGAATGACGGCATGTAGTGTTCTCCAATAAAAAAGACGCGCCAGTAACGAAGGCGCGCGCTTGGCTTGTGGTTAAAATCGCGCTCATTATAACGAGTCTTTCCACCCCATACCGCGAGCCCCCAAGATGCCTGCGCCAAACCGAGTGAAAAACTGATGTCCACCACCTGGCATGTCCTGGGAGCCGGCAGTCTCGGCACATTATGGGCGACGCGCCTGGCCCGGGCCGGCCTGCCGGTGCGACTGATCCTGCGCAACGAAGAACGGTTGCAGGCATACCAGGCTGCCGGCGGCCTGACGCTGGTGGAGCAGGGCCATTCGCAGTGCTACAAGGTGGCGGGCGAAACGGCGGACAGTCCCGAACCGATCAAACGCCTGTTGCTGGCCTGCAAGGCCTATGACGCAGAGGCGGCCGTGGCCTCGGTGGCCCGGCGCCTCGGCGCCGACTCGGAGCTGATCCTGCTGCAGAACGGCCTCGGTAGCCAGGATGCGGTGGCGAACCGCGTTCCCCAGGCCCGCTGCATCAGCGCCTCCAGCACCGAGGGCGCCTTTCGCGACGGCGATTGGCGCGTGGTGTTCGCCGGTCACGGCTATACGTGGCTGGGCGACCCCGCCCACCCCGTGGCGCCGATCTGGCTGGATGACCTGAGCGCCGCCGGCATTCCCCACGAATGGAGCGCCGACATCCTCACCCGGCTCTGGCGCAAACTGGCGCTCAACTGTGCGATCAACCCGCTCACCGTACTGCATCAATGCAGCAATGGCGGCTTGCAGGACCATCGCTGCGAAGTCGCGACCCTGTGCGCGGAACTCACCGATCTGCTCGAACGCTGCGGACAGCCGACCGCTGCCGAGGATCTGCATTCGGAAGTCGAACGGGTGATCCAGGCCACCGCCGCCAACTACTCCTCCATGCACCAGGACGTAGCCCATCGGCGTCGCACCGAAATCAGCTACCTGCTCGGCCATGCCTGCAAGGTCGCCCAACGCCATGAGCTGGCAGTCCCGCACCTGGAGCAACTGCGCCAGCGGCTGATCGCTTACCTGGACAACCTCGGATTGCCCAGCGACTGAGCAGCGGCTACGCTGGCCTCGTGTTCCCTTTTTGCGACGAGTCTGATGCCATTGCGCCAGCGCCTTGAAAACCTGCCGGTCGGCCAGAAGCTGCTGGCCGCCCTGTTGGTGTTATTGACCACCGTCCTGCTGGTGGCCAACCTGACCTTTATCAGTGCCGCCTACTACATTTCCCAGGAGAGCATGGCCCCCCAGGCTCTGCAGACCATCGGCCGGCTGATCGCCAACCCGAGCCTGATCTCCGATGCCCTGAAATCGCCGCAAAACGCCAGGCGCCTGCTCGATGAGCTCAACAATTATGCGCCCCTGCGAGCGGCGGCCCTGTATGACGGCGATGGCGAGCGCCTGGCGCAGTTGCAGCAGGGCGAGAAGCTCAAGCTGCCAGACCATTTCCGCACCATGCAGGCCTGGCAGGCTGGCGAATTCCGCAGCAACCAAGTCATCACCCTGCCCCGCCCCGGCCAGTCCCCGGGACACCTGCTACTGGTCGCCAGCAGCGAACTGCCCACCGCGTTCTACACCGGCACTCTGACGGCAAGCCTCGGCATCCTGATTTTCAGCGTGTTGCTGTGGCTCGTCATCGCCCAACAGATCAAGCGCCTGATCACCCAGCCGATTCATCAGCTCGAAGAACTGTCGCGCCAGGTCACTCGCGAGGAGAACTACTCCCTGCGGGCCGCCCGGGGCAACCACGATGAAATCGGCAGCCTGGCCGAAGCGTTCAACACCATGCTGTCACGCATCGAGGCCCGGGAGCAGCAACTCAAGCGCGCCCGGGACGACTCCCAGGCCGCCTATGACCAGGCCCAGGGCCTGGCGGAAGAAACCCGGCACACCAATCGCAAGCTGGAGCTGGAAGTCCAGGTACGCAGCAAGATCGAGAAAAAGCTCACGGGCTTCCAGAACTACCTCAACAGCATCATCGACTCCATGCCGTCGGCACTGATCGCCCTGGACGAACAACTTTACGTGACCCAATGGAACCAGGAGGCCAGCGCCCTCTCCGGGACCCGGCTGGACGAAGCCCTGAACCAGCCGATCTTCCTCGCCTTCGAGCCCCTCAAGCCCTACCTGCCGCAACTCAAGCAGACGGTCGAACAGCATACGGTTGCCAAGATCGAACGCGTCACCTGGACCAAGGACGATGAAGCACGGCATTACGCCCTGACCTTCTACCCGCTGATGGGTGGCGCCGGGCGAGGAGTGGTGATCCGGATCGATGACATCACCCAGCGCCTGTCGCTGGAAGAGATGATGGTGCAATCGGAAAAAATGCTCTCCGTTGGCGGCCTCGCCGCTGGCATGGCCCATGAGATCAACAACCCCCTGGGGGCGATCCTGCACAACGTGCAGAACATTCGCCGGCGCCTGTCGCCGGAACTGCCCAAGAATCTCGAACAGGCCGAACAACTGGGTATCGAGCTGCAGGTGGTCAACCGCTACCTCGAAGGGCGGGATATCCCGCAGCTGCTGGACGGCATCCAGCAGGCCGGTGCCCGGGCGGCGAAGATCGTCACCCACATGCTCAGTTTCAGCCGGCGCAGCACCCGGCAGATGGCACCCTGCGACCTGCCGGCGCTGATCGACCAGGCGGTGGAGATCGCCGGTAACGACTTCGACCTGGCAATCGGCTTCGACTTCAAGGGCCAGGCGATCATCCGCCATTTCGACCCCAACCTGGGCCCGGTACCCGGCACCGCCAACGAACTCGAACAGGTACTGCTCAACCTGTTGAAGAATGCTGCCCAAGCGATCCACCAACGCCAGGACAACAGCGAACCGGGGCGCATCATCCTGCGCACCCGGCTCAATCCGCCCTGGGCGGAAATCCAGGTCGAGGACAACGGGATCGGCATGAGCGAAAACGTACGCAAACGTACCTTCGAGCCCTTCTTCACCACCAAGGAAGTCGGCCAGGGCACAGGCCTGGGCCTGTCCGTGTCGTATTTCATCATCACCAACAACCACAAGGGCCAGATGGAAGTGCAGTCGGCGCCAGGCCAGGGCACTTGCTTCACCCTGCGCCTGCCTTTGGCGGGCGCTTCGATGGCGCCGCAGGAAAACAAGCAATTGGAGCGTTGAACATGGGCTTTCGCCTGTCGAAGATTTACACCCGCACCGGCGACAAGGGTGAAACCGGGCTGGGAGACGGTCGCCGCGTGGCCAAGGACCATCCACGGATCGAGGCCATCGGCGAAGTGGATACGCTCAACAGCCAGTTGGGTTTATTGCTGGCCGGTCTCGCTGCTGAAACCTCGCGACACCCGCAGCTGGCAGGGGTGATCGAGGTACTAGCGCCTTGTCAGCACCGCTTGTTCGACCTGGGCGGTGAACTGGCCATGCCGGCCTACCAGGCCCTGAACATTGCGCAAATCCAGCGACTGGAAGCCGCGATCGACGAATGGAATGAGGAATTGGGGCCGCTGGAGAACTTCATCCTGCCCGGTGGCTCGACCCTGGTGGCCCAGGCCCATGTCTGCCGCAGCCTGGCACGTAGTGCCGAGCGTCGCTGCCAGCATTTGAACGCCGTGGAACCGTTGACCGGGCCAGGGCTGGCCTACATCAATCGGTTATCGGACCTGTTGTTCGTGGCAGCCAGGGTGATCGCCCGGCGCCAGGGGGTTGCCGAAGTGCTTTGGGAGGCGGCGGCCAAGCCTGGGGGCTGAATCGTTCTTGAGGCCGCCATCGCGAGCTTGCTCGCGATGGCGTCAGCAGCCACACCACAGAATCATGTCCCAGGCCAGAACGCCCGGATCCCCGCCACACCCTGCGCCCCGGCTGCCCAGGCTTGTTGCCGTTCGCCAGGGCCGACCCCACCCAACAGATAAACCGGCCGGTCGAAGCCCTCGATCAACCGCGCGGCCTCTTCCCATCCCAATGGCTGGGCCTCGGGATGGGTCTGGGTCGGTCGAACAGGCGAGAGCGTCACAAAATCCACGTCCATCTGCTGCGCCAGGGACAACTCCTCGGCGTTATGACAGGAGGCCGCCAGCCAGCGGTCCTTGCCGAACGGTCGACCCGCCGCCGCATGCTTGCGCAACTGTGCGGCAGTGATGTGCCAGCCAGCGGAAGGGAAATCCCCCAGCCATTCGAACGGCCCCTTGAGCATCAGTTGGGCCTTGCCGGCGCACAGCCCCGCCGCATCCACCGCCAGGTCGCGGTATTGCGGGTCATAGCCATTGGGGGCGCGTAGCTGGAGCAACCTCATCCCGCCGGCGATAGCCTTCTGCATGCCGCGCAGCAAGGCCGGTGTTTCGAGGCCTTCGGGCGTGATCAGGTATTCGCCCGGCAGACGCGCCGCCGCGACGATCGGCTGATTGGCCGCCGGAAACTCGTAATCCGACAACTCGCGGGCCGTGACCCAGGCCAACGGCTGCCCCTCGGCGCCATGGGGCTCGCCGGTAAACGCCGAAACCTCCCAGACATCCAGCAGAACCTGCTTGTCCGGGTAGTCGTGGCGCACCTTGATCAAGGGCCGGGCGGCACCGACGACAATGCCCAGCTCTTCGTGAAGTTCCCGGGCCAGGGCCGCTTCGACAGACTCATCAGCCTCGACCTTGCCTCCGGGAAACTCCCACAGGCCACCCTGGTGCTGGGTATCGGCCCGGCGGGCGATCAGGATTTTGCCGGCGGCGTCTCGAATGACGGCCGCGGCGACGTGAATTCGTTTCACCGTACTGTTTCCTCTTGGCCGGCGGGATGCGACTTTACAGTGCCGGCCATTGGTGGATGCCCTGGACATGGACCACAGACCAGCGGCTTCTTGCTATCTGCCATGCCGCTCTCGCAAGCACGAAGATCGCCTCGACGGCGGGAGCGAGCCACTCGCGGCAGGAGCGGCTCGACCCCAGCCCTTGTCAGGTCCGATATTCGGCGTTGATCTTCACGTATTCGTGGGACAGGTCGGTGGTCCAGATGGTTTCACTGCACTCGCCACGTCCCAGTTCGATACGGATGGTGATTTCTTCCTGCTGCATCACCGCCGCCCCCTGGGCCTCGGTGTAGGTGGCGGCACGGGCCCCCTGACTGGCGATGCAGACGTCACCCAGGAACACGTCGATCTTGCTCACGTCCAGGTCCGGCACGCCGGCACGCCCGACAGCCGCGAGGATCCGGCCCCAGTTCGGGTCGGAGGCGAACAGCGCAGTCTTGATCAGCGGCGAATGCGCCACGGTGTAGCCGACGTCCAGGCATTCCTGGTGGTTGCCACCGCCGTTGACCTGTACGGTCACGAACTTGGTCGCGCCTTCACCGTCGCGCACGATGGCCTGGGCCACTTCCATGCATACCTCGAACACGGCCTGCTTCAGGGCCGTGAACAGTGGGCCGCTGGCTTCGGTGATTTCTGGCAGGTTGGCCTTGCCGGTGGCGATCAGCATGCAGCAGTCGTTGGTGGAGGTATCACCGTCGATGGTGATGCGGTTGAACGACTTGTTGGCGCCATCGAGCATCAGGTCCTGCAGTACCTGGCGGGACACCTTGGCGTCGGTGGCGATGTAGCCGAGCATGGTCGCCATGTTCGGGCGGATCATGCCCGCCCCCTTGCTGATGCCCGTGACGGTAACGGTCACGCCATCGTGCTGGAACTGGCGGCTCGCACCCTTGGGCAGGGTGTCGGTGGTCATGATGCCGGTGGCGGCGGCAGCCCAGTTGTTTTCCGACAGGTCATCGAGGGCCGCCTGCAACGCGCCTTCGATTTTCTCTACCGGCAGCGGCTCGCCGATCACACCGGTGGAGTACGGCAGCACCTGGGCAGCGTCGACGCCGGTCAGTTCGGCGAGCCTGGCGCAGGTACGCTCGGCGGCGGCCAGGCCTGGCTCGCCGGTACCGGCGTTGGCGTTACCGGTATTGGTCAACAGATAACGCACCGGCCCTTGCACGCGCTGCCTGGCCAGGATGACCGGAGCGGCACAGAAGGCGTTGAGGGTGAAGACGCCGGCCACCGTCGAGCCTTCGGCGCAACGCATGACTACCACGTCCTTGCGCCCCGGACGCTTGATGCCCGCCGAGGCGATACCGAGTTCGAAACCGGCGACCGGGTGCAACGTTGGCAACGGACCAAGACCAACAGCCATGAATGCGCTCCTTAAAAAATGTAAATCAGCACCGCCCCCAGCGGAACGATGGATCAAATGGCAAAACGCCGCGATGGTGAGTCGCGGCGCGGGTGGTTCAGCGTTGAGACGGGGTTACTGGATCTGCCCGTGGCAATGCTTGTATTTCTTGCCCGAACCGCAGTAGCACAGCTCGTTACGGCCCAGTTTCTGCTCGTTGCGTACCGGCGCGGTCGCTACCGCGACGTCCACGTCGACACCTTCTTCATGGGCCTGGGTCGCGCCCAGTCCCGGTGCCTCGGCATGCTCGAACTGCATGCGCGCGGCCAGAGCCTCGGCTTCCTGACGCAGACGGGCCTCTTCCTCGGCCGGGTCTTCGCGGCGAACCTGGACGTGGGACAGCACACGGATCGAATCGCGCTTGATGGAATCCAGCAGTTCGGAGAACAGCGTGTAGGACTCGCGCTTGTACTCCTGCTTGGGGTTCTTCTGGGCATAACCACGCAGGTGGATACCGTGACGCAGGTGATCCATGGTGGACAGGTGATCTTTCCAGAGATCGTCCAGCACCCGCAGCACGATCTGCTTCTCGAAGGAACGCAGTGCTTCGGCGCCCGCCTGGTCTTCCTTCTCGTTGTACGCGGCGATCAGTTCGGCCAGCAGTTTCTCGCGCAGGGTCTCTTCGTACAGGTGGTCGTCTTCGTCGAGCCACTGCTGGATCGGCAGCGACACGCCGAAGTCGCTGCGCAGGGCCGCTTCGAGGCCGGCGATGTCCCACTGCTCGGGCAACGACTGCGGTGGAATGTGAGCACTGACGGTGGCGTTGAGCACTTCCTGGCGGAAATCGGCGATGGTTTCACCGATGTCGTCGGCCGCCAACAAGCTGTTGCGCATGTGATAGATCACTTTACGCTGTTCGTTGTTGACGTCGTCGAACTCCAGCAGTTGCTTGCGGATATCGAAGTTGCGGCCTTCGACCTTGCGCTGCGCTTTCTCGATGGCATTGGTCACCATGCGGTGCTCGATCGCCTCGCCGGGTTGCATGCCCAAGGCTTTCATGAAGTTCTTCACCCGGTCGGAGGCGAAGATGCGCATCAGGCTGTCTTCCAGCGACAGGTAGAAACGGCTGGAACCGGCGTCGCCCTGGCGGCCGGCACGACCACGCAGCTGGTTGTCGATACGGCGCGACTCGTGACGCTCGGAGGCGATCACCTGCAGGCCACCGGACTCCAGCACCTGCTGGTGACGCTTCTGCCAGTCGGCCTTGATCTGCGCGATCTGCTCGGGGGTCGGGTTTTCCAGGGAAGCCACTTCCACTTCCCAGTTGCCGCCCAGCAGGATGTCGGTACCCCGGCCGGCCATGTTGGTGGCGATGGTCAGCGCCCCCGGGCGACCGGCCTGGGCGATGATCTCGGCTTCCTTCTTGTGGAACTTGGCGTTGAGGACCTTGTGCTCGATGCCTTCCTTGGTCAACAAGGCAGACATGTGCTCGGAAGTCTCGATGGTGGCGGTACCCACCAGGATCGGACGGCCCTGGGCCATGCCTTCCTTGATGTCATTGATGATCGCCGCGTATTTCTCCTCGGCGGTCAGGAACACCAGGTCGTTGTAGTCTTTACGTGCCAGGGGCTTGTTGGTCGGGATCACCACCACTTGCAGGCCGTAGATCTGATGGAACTCGAACGCCTCGGTGTCGGCGGTACCGGTCATGCCGGACAGCTTGTTGTACAAGCGGAAATAGTTCTGGAAGGTGGTCGAGGCCAGCGTCTGGCTCTCGGCCTGGATGTTCAGGCCTTCCTTGGCTTCGATGGCCTGGTGCAGGCCCTCGGACAAGCGACGGCCCGGCATGGTACGGCCGGTGTGCTCGTCCACCAGCACGACCTGGCCGTCCTGGACGATGTATTCGACGTTGCGATGGAACAGCTTGTGGGCACGCAGGCCGGCGTAGACGTGGGTCAGCAGGCCCAGGTTATGGGCCGAGTACAGGCTCTCGCCTTCGGCCAGCAGGCCGACACGGGTGAGCATTTCCTCGATGAACTGGTGACCGGCTTCGTTGAGTTCGACCTGGCGGGTCTTCTCGTCGACCGTGTAGTGACCGGCCTGGGTCACTTCGCCCTCGACTTCCTCGACGTGCAACTTGAGCTGCGGGATCAGTTTGTTGATCTCGGTATACAGCTTCGAGCTGTCCTCGGCCTGGCCGGAAATGATCAGGGGCGTACGGGCTTCGTCGATGAGGATGGAGTCGACTTCGTCGATCACGGCGAAATTGAGTTCACGCTGGAATTTTTCATCCAGGCTGAACGCCATGTTGTCGCGCAGGTAGTCGAAACCGAATTCGTTGTTGGTGCCGTAGGTGATATCGGCGGCGTAGGCGGCGCGCTTCTCTTCCGGCGGCTGGAACGGCGTGACCACGCCGACGCTCAGCCCGAGGAACTCATAGAGCGGGCGCATCCAGTTGGCGTCGCGGCGGGCCAGGTAGTCGTTGACCGTCACCACATGCACGCCCTTGCCGGACAGCGCGTTGAGGTAGACCGCCAGGGTCGCCACGAGGGTCTTGCCCTCGCCGGTGCGCATTTCGGCGATCTTGCCTTCGTGCAAGGTCATGCCGCCAATCAACTGGACGTCGAAGTGACGCATGCCCATGACCCGCTTGCCGGCTTCGCGAGCGACCGCGAAGGCTTCGGGCAGGAGCTGGTCGAGGGTTTCCCCCTTGGCGATGCGGTCCTTGAATTCGGCAGTCTTGGCGCGTAACTGATCGTCCGAAAGGGCCACCATCTGCTCTTCGAAGGCATTGACGATCTGTACCGTCTTGAGCATGCGCTTGACTTCACGCTCGTTCTTGCTTCCAAAGAGTTTCTTTAACAAAGGCGCAAACATATCGGCAGGATCTTCCACACTAAAGGGATGGAGGGCGGCCCCGTGAGTCGCCCGTGCAGCCCTCATGGCCGCATGCGAACGAGCATTCTACCCGGAAACGATGGTGAGGAAAGTGGCGTTATTCCACGATGCTGGCACAGCGCTGTGACGGGGCTTTCCTAAAATAAGGGCTTTTACGCGAAGTTCAACCCGAAAAACGCAGAAGTTACCAGGGTTTGTGCCTGAAGGGGGCCTCGGGCGACAGGGTCGCGGCGCGGCGCACGCTTTCTGCTACCATGGCGCCTCTGTCATTTGCGGTAATTGCATCCATGGCCTTTCGCCCTCTTCCAGCCAAGGCTCCCGCCGTTCTGCTGCGCGAAGCCAAGCCGCTGAAAGCCATCTTTGGCCACGCCAGGCGCCTGGGTCACCTGCAGCGGCTGCTGGACAGCCAGTTGCAGCCGGCCGCACGGGAACATTGCCATGTGGCGTCCTGGCGCGAAGGCTGCCTGCTGCTGATCGTCACCGACGGCCACTGGGCCACGCGCCTGCGCTACCAGCAAAAGCGCCTGCTGCGCCAATTGCAGGCATTCGAGGAGTTTGCCGGCCTGACGCGGGTACTGTTCAAGGTCCAGCCACCCACGGTACAGGCCATCGCCAAGGGGCATACGCTGGACCTGTCCAGCGATGCAGCCGCGACGATCCAGGCCACGGCGGACGGCATCAGCGATCCCAAGCTGCGTGCCGCGCTGGAGCGGTTGGCGGCGCATGCCAGGACCAAGCCCTGAGATTGCCGTTGCCTGTTGCATCGCCATCGCGAGCAGGCTCGTCCCCACAGCGATCGCGTTGCATCCCAGGCACGCAACCTCTTGTGGGAACGAGCCTGCTCGTGATGGCGACGACTCGGTCCCCCGGCTAGCGGCGCTTACTGCCCCCCAGCAGCGACCCCATCAACCCGCGCACCAATTGCCGTCCCAACTGGTTGGCCGCCTGGCGCATCGCCGACTTCAACGCCTGGCCGGCCGCGGTGCCGAGAAATTCCCCGGCCTGTTCGGTGAAGCTCGGCTGTTCAGTCGCCGGCTTGCCTGGAACCTCCTGGACCTGCGGTTCAAGCCCCTTGCGTCCCATCAGCACCTCGTAGGCCGACTCGCGGTCGATGGGCTTGTCGTAGCGCCCCTGCAAGGGTGAAGCGGCGATCAGGCTGGCGCGTTCGGCTTCCGTCAACGGTCCGATACGCGACTGCGGCGGCGCCACCAACACACGCCGCACCATTTCCGGCGTGCCTTTCTCCTGCAAGGTGCCCACCAGCGCTTCACCGATACCCAGTTCGGTGAGCACCGTCAGGGCATCGAATTGCGGGTTCGGCCGGAAACCGTCCGCCACCGCCCGCAGGGATTTCTGCTCCTTGGCGGTGAAGGCCCGCAGGCCATGCTGGATACGCAACCCCAACTGCGCCAGTACGTCGTCCGGCAAGTCCCCCGGCGACTGGGTCACGAAGTACACCCCCACGCCCTTGGAACGGATCAGCCGCACCACCTGTTCCAATCGTTCCTGCAACGCCTTGGGCGTGCCGGCGAACAGCAGGTGCGCTTCATCGAAGAACAGGGCCAGTAGCGGCTTGTCCGCGTCGCCGCGCTCGGGCAGTTGCTCGAACAGCTCGGCCAGCAGCCACAGCAGGAATGTGGCGTAGACCTTGGGGGCTTCGTGTACCAGGCGACTGGCGTCCAGCAGATGGATGCGGCCACGGCCATCGCTGCCCGGTTGCAGGATGTCCTCGAGTTGCAAGGCCGGCTCGCCGAACAACGCATCCGCGCCCTGCTGCTCCAGCGTCGACAGGCGCCGCAACAGTGCCTGGCTGGAACCGGTGGTCATCAGGGCCGCATCGTCCCCCAGCAGTTCGGGGTTGTCCTTGAGGTGATTGAGCAGTGCCTTGAGGTCCTTGAGATCCAGCAGCAACAGGCCTTCACGGTCGGCTACCTTGAACGCCGCGTACAACGCCGATTGCTGGCTGTCCGTCAGCTCCAGCAGGCTGCCAAGCAACAACGGCCCCATTTCGCTCAGGGTGGTACGCAACGGATGACCGGACTGGCCATGGATGTCCCACAAGGTCACCGGATAAGCCTGGGGCTTATGCTCGAGCCACGGCATCCCGGCAATGCGCTCGGCAATCTTGCCCTGGGGCATGCCGGCGGCACCGAGGCCGCACAGGTCGCCCTTGATGTCCGCGGCGAACACCGCGACCCCGGCATCGCTGAACGCTTCGGCCAGGCGTTGCAAGGTGACCGTCTTGCCAGTGCCGGTGGCGCCTGCGACCAAGCCGTGACGGTTGGCCAGGCGCATGGCCTGGGCGATGGGCTGGCCGGCAAGGTCGGCCCCGATTACGAGTTGCGATGAGTCAGGCATTTGGTCACCTGTGATTAATCCTTGGCCCTGTATGGCCGATAAATAAAGCGACAGACCAGACTGAAAACAAGGTCGGATAATTCCCTAGGGAAAGTTGGAAATATCGTCTTTTTTTCAAGATGACGCCATTTTGCTCGCTTATATCAAAGCACGCTCAGAGCATTAAGACCTTAGCGGACCCTACTCCATGAATAAAACCCTGCGTTTCAGCCACAAGATCCTGATTGCCGCCGCACTTATCGTGATGGCTGCCTTCGCTTCGTTCACGGCCTATAACGATTACTTGCAACGCAACGCCATTCGCGACGACCTAGACAGCTACCTGCATGAGATGAGCGATGTCACCGCGAGCAATATCCAGACCTGGCTGAGCGGCCGGATCCTGCTCATCGAGAACCTGGCCCAGAACATCGCCGGCACCCCGGACCCGGCCAGCGTCGCCCGCCTGCTGGAGCAGAAAGCCCTGACCTCTACCTTCATGGCGTCCTACCTGGGCGATGCCCAGGGCAGTTTCGTCATTCGCCCCGATGCGAAGATGCCCGAAGGTTTCGACCCTCGCGTGCGGCCCTGGTACAAAGGCGCCCAGAGCAGCAGCACCTCGACGCTGACCGAACCCTATATCGATGCCGCCAGCGGCGGGCTGATCATTTCCATCGCCAGCGCCTCCCGCAACGGCGCGCAAAGTGTCGGCGTGGTAGGAGGCGACCTCAGCCTGCAGGCCATCGTGGACAACCTCAAGACCGTGGACTTCGACGGCATGGGCTACGCCTACCTGGTCAGCGCCGATGGCAAGATCCTGGTGCACCCCGACAAGAACCTGGTCATGAAGACCCTGGCCGAGGCCTTCCCGAAAGACACCCCGGCGATCAGCGACCGGATCAGCGAAGTCGAAGTGGATGGCCACACGCGCATCGTCACCTTCACCCCCATCAAGGGCCTGCCGTCGGTGAACTGGTATGTCGGGGTATCGGTGGACAAGGACATGGCCTATTCCATGCTCAGCGATTTCCGTACCTCGGCCGTGGTGGCGACGGTCATCGCCGTGGTGTTCATCATTGCGCTGCTGAGCATGCTGATCCGCCTGCTGATCCAGCCATTGCACGTCATGACCCGGGCCATGGAAGACATCGCCGACGGCGAAGGCGACCTGACCAAGCGCCTGGCGATCCACAACCAGGATGAATTCGGCATCCTGGGCACCGCGTTCAACCGTTTCGTGGAGCGGATCCATGGTTCGATCCGCGAAGTGTCCTCCGCCACCGAGCATGTCAACGAAGTCGCCCTGCGGGTGGTGAGCGCATCGAATTCGTCGATGGTCAATTCCGACGAGCAATCCAGCCGCACCAACAGCGTCGCCGCGGCCATCAACCAATTGGGCGCCGCCGCCCAGGAAATCGCCCGCAACGCTGCCCAGGCGTCCCACCAGGCCAGCGACGCCCGTGGCCTGGCCGAGGACGGCCAGCAAGTGGTGGAGCGCAGCATTGCCGCGATGAATCGCTTGTCCGACCTGTTGAGCGCTTCGAGTACCAACGTCGAAACGCTCAACAGCAAGACCGTGAACATCGGGCAGATCCTGGAAGTGATCACCAGTATCTCCCAGCAGACCAACCTGCTCGCCCTGAACGCGGCCATCGAGGCCGCCCGGGCCGGCGAGGCCGGGCGCGGGTTCGCCGTGGTGGCCGATGAAGTGCGCAACCTGGCCCATCGCACCCAGGAATCGGCGCAGCAGGTGCAGACCATGATCGAGGAACTGCAGGTCGGTGCCCGGGACTCGGTCACCACCATGAACGACAGCCAGCGTCATAGCCAGGAAAGCGTGGAAATCGCCAACCTGGCCGGCGAGCGCCTGAACAGCGTGACCCAACGCATTGGCGAGATCGACGGCATGAACCAGTCGGTGGCCACGGCCACGGAGGAACAGACCGCCGTGGTGGAATCCATCAACGTGGACATCAACGAGATCAACACCCTGAACCAGGAAGGCGTGGAAAACCTGCAAGCCACCTTGCGGGCCTGTTCCGACCTGGAGCGGCAGGCGTCGCGGCTCAAGCAATTGGTGGGCAGTTTCCGCATCTAGTGGCCGGTACGGTTAGCCGAACGACCACTAGCGCCTGTACGGCCCCCTTTGCGAGCAGGCTCGCAAAGGGGGCCTGTCACACAAGCAACAGCCAAGACACGCCATCCACCACACAACCCCAACCGAACATCTATTCTTCATAAAGGTCAACACAGGAGAACTCAGACCGGAGGGATGTTCATCGTGCATATAGCGGACATAACCATGTTCTACGCCCCCGCCAGCGGCGGCGTGCGCACTTACCTGGATGCCAAGCACCGGCGGCTGGCGAACCGGCCCGGAATTCGCCACAGCCTGTTGATACCCGGTGCGCACTTGAGCGAGCAGGACGGGATCTACAAGGTACCGGCCCCTCCTCTCCCTTTTGGCAAGGGCTACCGCTTTCCCCTTCGCCTGGCGCCCTGGCGCAATGCGCTGCGCGATCTGCAACCGGACCTGATCGAGGTCGGCGACCCCTACCTCACCGCCTGGGCCGCCCTGGATGCGCGGCGCCAGCTGGACGTGCCCGTCATCGGCTTCTATCACTCCGACCTGCCTCTGCTGGTGAGCAACCGCATGGGCAACTGGTTCACCCCCAATATCGAAGCCTATGTCAGCAAGTTGTATGGCAATTTCGACCGGGTCCTGGCGCCCAGCCAGGTCATGGCCGACAAGCTGACCGGCCTGGGTGTCAGGAATGTCTTCGTGCAACCCCTGGGGGTCGACCTGCAAACCTTCAACCCCGCCGCCAGGGACCCGGAACTGCGCGCCGAACTGGGGATTGCCGAAGACGCCCGCCTGTTGATCTTCGCCGGCCGCGGTTCCAAGGAAAAGAACCTGCCGGTGCTGCTCAAGTGCATGAAGCGCCTGGGCGAGCGCTACCACCTATTGCTGGTGGGCTCATCGATGCCCGCCGCCGTGCCGGAGAACGTCACCGTCATCGATGAGTTCTGCCCGGCGCCGCAGGTGGCACGGCTGATGGCCAGCGCCGATGCCCTGCTCCATGCCGGCGACCAGGAGACCTTCGGCCTGGTGATCCTCGAAGCCATGGCCAGCGGTATCCCGGTCGTGGCGGTAGCGGCCGGGGCCTTCACCGAAATCGTCCACGAAGACTGTGGCCTGCTGTGCATGCCCAACAATCCACAAGCGATGGCCAATGCCGTACGGCAGCTTTTCAGCGAAGGCTGCCAGCGCCGCGGCGCGCTGGCGCGGCGTCATGTGGAGCGTCACTACGCCTGGGATTGCGTGGTCGATAGCTTGCTGGGGCATTACTACGCCGTGCTGGGCGAGCAGATGCCGTTGCTGGCCAATGGCTGAGGCGAGGTTGTGTCCATGAATCAAACTCCCAGCCTGCTGCTGGTCCTGCACGACGTGGCGCCGCAAACCTGGCCCGATTACAAACCCTTCGTCGAAGCCGTCGACGCCCTCGGCCATGTGCCGATGACCTGGCTGGTGGTGCCGGATTTCCATCACACCAATGCCCTGGACCATCATCCAGCGTTCAGGCGCCTGCTCGACAGACGGGTCGAGCGCGGCGACGAACTGGTGCTGCACGGTTACTACCATTGCGACGACGGACCGCCGGCCCTTCATCCCAAGGACTGGTTCATGCGCCGGGTCTATACTCATGAAGGCGAGTTCTACCAATTATCCGAGGAGGCGGCCCTTGCCCGGCTGCGAGCCGGCATCGAGCTCTTCGAACGTCATCAATGGCCCCTGGAAGGTTTTGTCGCCCCGGCCTGGCTGATGAGCGAAGGCACCCGCCAGGCCCTGCGCCAGTTGCCCCTGAGCTACACCAGCGATACCCGTCATTTCTACCGCCTGCCGGACTTTTCGGCCATCGACGCCCCTGGACTTGTCTGGAGTGCCCGCAGCGCCTGGCGCCGAGGGTTGTCGAAGATCGTCAGCGATCAACGGGAACAGCGCTGGCGCCAGGCGCCGGTGATCCGCCTGGGCCTGCATCCGGTGGACATGCGCCACGGCTACTCCCGGGATTACTGGCTGCGGACCTTGCAACGCCTGCTCGACGAGGGTCGCGTGCCGATGACCAAGGCTGGCTGGCTGGCGACCCAAGGGCTGCGGGTCAGCAGCGCCGCATGAAAAAGTTGATCTGGCTGGGCGCCGCGCTCGTCACGGCATTGCTGGTGCCGTTGCTGGTGGGCGGCGGGGAGATGTGGTCGCGGGTGCAGCGTTTCCCCTTGTCGCTGCTGCTGGCCATGCTCGGCATGATCGGGCTTTGCTGGTGCCTGAACGCCCTGCGCCTGCGTCTGCTGCTGGGTGAACACCGTGCCCGCCTGGGCGGGCTGAACAGCATTGGCGTGGTGATGTCCACCGAGTTCGCCATGTGCGCCACGCCTGGCGGCAGTGGCGGGCCGCTGACATTGATGGCCTTGCTGGCACGCAACGGCGTGCGTCCGGCCCATGCCAGCGCGGTGTTTGCCATGGATCAGTTGAGCGACCTGCTGTTCTTTCTCTGCGCCTTGGTGGGCATCCTGCTGTACGCCCTGTTCCAGAACCTCAGCCAGCGCATGGAATGGATGCTGGCGTTGAGTGCGATCTCCCTGCTTGGCGGGCTGTTCGGCTGTGTCCTGGTAGCTCGCTACCATCGTCGGCTGATCCTGCTGGGTGCCCGATTGCTGCGCCACCTGCGGGTCAAGGCGCATACCCGTCGACGTTGGGGACGCAAGATCCTGAATTTTCTCGCGGCGTTTACCGACACCCTGAAGTTGCCGCGACAAACGCTCCTTCAGGTCTTCGGCCTGACCTGCCTGCACTGGGGGCTGCGCTACAGCGTCCTGTACCTGGCATTGAAAGGGCTGGGGGCGGACCTGCAATGGGCATGGAGCTTCCTGATCCAGATGCTGTCCTTGAGCGCGGGGCAATTCAGCCTGCTGCCCGGCGGCGCCGGGGCGGCAGAGCTGACCTCGGCGGCGCTGCTGGCCCCCATGGTGGGCAAATCCACAGCGGCGGCGGCCATCCTGATCTGGCGAGCGGTGACTTACTACTTCTATCTGGTCGCCGGCGGGCCGGTGTTCTTCCTGATGGTGGGGCGGCCGCTGATCAAGAAACTGATGAGGCTGCGGCAGGCCTGAGCCAGACGGCCCAGGGCCCAGGCTCTGTACGAAAAGTCTTGAGACGAGTCTAGGAGGCTTCGGGAGTGTCCTGCGGGTGCAGTTGCTCCCACAGCTGGGCGGCATCGGGAAATTCCGTGCCATCCTCCGGGCCCAACTCCTCGGGATCGTAGCGGCTCAGGCAGCCCTCACCCAGGGTCGCTGGCGCCCTGGAGGTGGCTTTGTCCAATGGATCGGTCATCAGGGCAACCTTATGAAAAAAGGCCTGGCGATTACTCGTGCAGGCCTTTGGATTCAGAACACCACGGTCTTGTTGCCGTGCACCAGCACCCGGTCCTCGAGGTGATAGCGCAAGCCTCGGGCCAGCACCATTTTCTCCACATCACGGCCGAAGCGCACCATGTCTTCGATGCTGTCGCTGTGGCTGACGCGCACCACGTCCTGCTCGATGATCGGGCCGGCGTCCAGCTCTTCGGTCACGTAGTGGCAGGTGGCGCCAATCAGCTTCACGCCGCGCATCGAGGCCTGGTGGTACGGCTTGGCCCCGACGAACGATGGCAGGAAACTGTGATGGATATTGATGACCTTGTGGGCATATTCGCTGCACAGGGACGGCGGCAGGATCTGCATGTAGCGAGCCAGCACCACCACCTCGGCGTCGTGCTGCTTGACCAGCCGCGAGACTTCGGCGAACGCCGGTTGCTTGTCCTGCGGATTGACCGGTACGTGGTAGTACGGGATGCCGTGCCACTCCACCATGCTGCGCAGATCGTCATGGTTGGAAATGACACAGGCGATGTCGCAGTCGAGCTCATCGCTGTGCCAGCGATGCAACAGGTCAGCCAGGCAATGGGACTCACGGCTGGCCATCAGCACCACGCGTTTTTTCTGCGCAGTGTCGGTGATGCGCCAGTCCATCGAGAACTCTTCGGCAATCGGTGCAAAGGCCTCGCGAAAGGCTTCGATGCCGAAGGGCAGCGAGTCGGCACGGATCTCATGACGCATGAAGAACCAACCGCTCTGATTGTCCGAATGATGGCTTGCTTCAGTGATCCAGCCGTTATGGGACGCCAGAAAGTTACTGACTTTAGCAACGATACCGACGCGGTCCGGGCAAGCGATCACCAGCCGAAAAGTGCGCATTAGGGAAACTCCAGAACTTCGCAAAGGCGGCTATTCTAGCCATTGCGCAGCAAAACTGCAGTATCGATGACGCGCCGGGCCTCTCTAGCCTCATGCCGGCAGCGCTGAGGCTGGCCCGGGACTGCTTGCTATAAATGTGAACAGATGTGAAGAGCCTCTCACAGTATTTAACTGCAATCCCCTTTTTTGTGGCGCGGCACTAATTAATTAAATAAAAGCCGGCTTAAATGTTTACTTGATGAAACTGTCTGATTACTATTGCCACACTGTCTCCTTGTCATCAGCGTCCTACATAAGGTAGTCCCCATGTCCTTGATCAATGAATACCGCGCTACTGAAGAAGCTATCAAAGAGCTGCAAGAGCGCCTGAAAAATCTGTCCCAGGACGACAAACTGCAAAAAGAACTGGAATTCGAAGGCAAATTGCGCACTCTGATGGGCGAATATTCCAAGTCCCTGCGCGACATCATTGCCCTGTTGGATCCAGAAGCCAAGTCGGGCAAAGCCCCCCGTGGCGCCGTCAAAACTACCGGCACCAAACGCGCTCGCAAAGTTAAGCAATACAAAAACCCGCACAACGGTGAAGTCATCGAAACCAAAGGTGGCAACCACAAGACCCTGAAAGAGTGGAAAGCCAAGTGGGGCGGTGACGTGGTTGAAAGCTGGGCCAAGCTGCTGGGCTGAATCCTGCCGCTTCGAGCCGCTCTTCACGAGCAAAAACAACGCCAGCGATCGCTGGCGTTTTTTTATGCGGTCAACTTTTCACTTATCGACGTTCACAGGCTTAAACGCTGGCGCAATTGCTGGCTGTAACCCTGCCATTGCACAAGGACCTCTCGCTGCATGGGTGTAGCCAGGGCCATCCACTCTTGCATCGCCTCATCAAAAGTTTCCAGGGTATTCGGTGCGCCCCATTGTGGGGATGACAGGCGCTGCTGACAGAACAGTCTCCAGCGCTCCTGTTCTTCAGCACTCAACGTATCCGGGAAGTTGCGTGCACGATATCGAAACAGTAATTCCGGCAGACGCTCATCATCGAACAGCCAGCGTTCCCGTGCCAGTTGCACCGGGTCCGCCAAACGGACTTGTTCGCATAAGCGACGATCACGATCACCGAGAAAACCTGCGTACAACTGTTGTTCGGGATCTTCACTGGCGGCGAAGTCCTCACCACCGTAAATAGCCTGAAGTTTCTCCTGCCAGACCTGCTGTGCGTCACTTAGCCGCAGCGCCCGTTGCTGCAGGCCATCCATATCCAGTTGCAGTCGCTCCAGGTCTTCGGCACGCAGCACCGAAAGTGGCGCGACCACCGGGCACTTGTTGATATGGATAAGTTTGAGAGGCACCGGTAACTCACCTTCAAGCAACTCTTCGCGACGGGTATACAAGCGCTGGCGCAGGATTTGCGCGTCATGCTCCAGCAACCCCTGGGGGTCCAGGTGCAGGTCGCAGACGATCAAGGCATTGCGGTTTTTCGGATGCCAGGCCAGCGGCAGGACGACGCCGATATAGTTTCGCGCAGCGGAAAAACGCCCGGAAACATGTACCAATGGTTGTAACAGACGGACCTGATCTAGGACCTTCTGTTTGCCTCGCAGCTGGAACAGCCAATCGTAGAGCCGCGGCTGCTTCTGCCGGATCAGGCGAGCCAGGGCAATGGTCGCACGCACATCCGACAACGCGTCATGGGCCTGGCCATGGTCGATGCCATTGGCGGCGGTGAGGCGCTCGAGCTTGAGGCTGACGCGACCATCCTCCTGCGGCCAGACGATGCCTTGCGGGCGCAACGCATAGGCGGCGCGTACCAGGTCGATGAGATCCCAGCGACTGTTACCGCCCTGCCACTCGCGGGCGTAGGGGTCGAAGAAATTCCGATACAGGCTGTAGCGAGTCATCTCGTCATCGAAACGCAGCGTGTTATAGCCGGCGCCACAGGTACCCGGCGCGGCCAGTTGCGCGTGGACACGGGTCATGAAATCGGCTTCGCTCAGCCCTTGCTCGACCAGGCGCGCCGGCGTGATGCCGGTGATCGCACACGCAGCGGGATGCGGCAGGATGTCATCACTGGGCCGGCAATACAGGTTCACCGGTTCGTCGATTTCATTGAGTTCGAAATCGGTACGGATACCCGCCATCTGCAAGGGGCGATCGCTCCTGGGGTCGATGCCGGTGGTTTCGTAGTCGTACCAGAAGATGGAAGTCACGGCCTGTTCCTGAGTTGAAGACTGGCGAAGTCTAGGCGCTGGACCCCGGCTGCGGCCAGTGTTGTCTGGATTCAATCCTGTTGCGAGCTATTGAATGACACAAAGTCTGGTATCGCCTCGTATCGTTTGCGCGCACGAACACTGTTAGCATCTGTGGCCAGATCGAATGTTCGAACCGGCCTATCATTCAGGTTGCCCATGCTCGAGAGACCAGCACTGCAAAGGAACGCGCCGCTGCCCCCGCCACTGGACACGCGGTATCAGGTCGAAACGCCAGAAGGCATCGACCTGCCACTGCGGCCGGCGGGGTTGATGCCCCGCGCACTGGCCTTCGCCATCGACCTGGGCATACGGGGCCTGGTCCTGGGTGTCCTCTTCTTCATCCTGGCGTTCTTCGGCGAACTGGGGATCGGCCTGGGTTCTATCCTGCTGTTCGTGGTCAGCTGGTGGTACATGGTGCTGTTCGAGGTGCTGAGGCAGGGGCGCTCCCCCGGCAAGCAGATGATGGGGTTGCGCGTGGTGCAGGACGACGGCCGGCCCGTCGGCTGGTCGGCCTCGCTGATCCGCAATCTGTTGCGCTTCGTCGACATGCTGCCCTTTGGCTATGCCTTCGGCGCAGTCTGTTGCCTGCAGCATCCGGCCTTCAAGCGCCTGGGGGACCTGGCGGCCGGCACCCTGGTGGTGTATCGCGAACAGCCGGTCAAGCGCCCCGCCCTGCCCCAGGCGCCCCCCTTGCGACCTCCGTTTGCCCTGAGCCTCAACGAACAGCGCGCCGTGCTCGGTTTCGCCGAACGCCAGGCCGAACTTTCCCAGGCCAGGGTCAACGAACTGGCAACCATCCTTGCCGCACCGCTGAACGTGCAACCTCCCCGCGCCGTGGCCGAACTCAATGGCATCGCCCGCGGCCTGTTGGGGCCGACATGAAGCAAAGCCTATTCGAAAACCGTCACCAGCAGGAATGGGAGCAGCTGTCCCGGCTGCTCGATCAACTGGAGCGCAGCCGCAACGTGCCCCAGAGCAACGAGTTTCCCCACGCCTACCGCCGGCTCTGCCAACACCTGGCACTGGCCCAGGCGCGAGGCTACAGCAGCCTGCTGGTCGACACGCTGCAACAACTGGCACTGCGTGGTCACCAGCAACTCTACCGGGACCGCGGCAGGCCTTCGGGCCTTACGGCATTCATCCTGGTGGGTTTCCCTCGACTGGTTCGTGAGCAATGGCGGTTCGTGCTGGCTGCCTGCGTGATGTTCCTCGGCAGCCTGGCCGGCATCGGGCTGCTGGTCTATCTGTTCCCGGAGCTGGTCTACAGCGTGCTGGGCGCCGAGGAAGTCAGCCAGATACGCAGCATGTACGACCCCGCCGCCGGTCACCTGGGGCGCTCGGTGGAACGGGCGGCCAGCGAGGACTGGGTCATGTTCGGCTACTACATCATGCACAACATCGGCATCGCCTTTCAGACCTTCGCCAGCGGCATGATGTTCGGCCTGGGCAGCGCGTTCTTCCTGTTCTTCAACGGCCTGACCATCGGGGCGGTGGCCGGGCACCTGACCCAGATCGGCTCAGGCGGGACATTCTGGTCGTTCGTGATCGGTCACGGCGCCTTCGAACTCACCGCCATCACCCTGGCCGGTGCCGCCGGCTTGCAGCTGGGCTGGGCGTTGATTGCGCCGGGACGCCTCACCCGGGGCGAAGCCTTGCGGCTCGCCGCTCGCAAAAGCGTGTCGATGATCGCCGGGGTGATACTGTTGCTGCTCATCGCCGCCTTCATCGAAGCCTACTGGTCCTCCAGCGCCGTGACGCCCGCCACCAAGTACACGGTCGGCGCCCTGTTGTGGCTGCTGGTGTTGAGCTACCTGCTGTTGGCCGGACGGGTACGCCATGCGGCTGAGTGACGCCAGCGTAGCCATCCGCCCGCGCACCACCTGGGAAGCCATGGACCTGGGCATCCTGATGAGCCAGCGGCATCGCCGCCTGCTGATGACCAGCTGGGCCATCGTCACGCTTCCGGTCTATGCGCTGTTGTCGCTGTTGCTGTGGGATTCGCCGTCCCTGGTGATAGTGGTGTTCTGGTGGTTGAAGCCGGCCTTCGACCGCTTGCCGCTGTATATCCTGTCCAAGGCATTGTTTGGCGAAACACCCACCTTGAAGCAGGCCTTGCGCCAGTGGCCCGCCCTGCTCAAGCCCCAACTGCTCGCCAGCCTGACCTGGCGCCGGCTGAGCCTGAGCCGCAGCTTCCTGATGCCGGTGGTGCAGCTCGAAGGCCTTTGCGGGCAAGCACGGGAACAGCGCTTGCGGGTTCTGCTGCAACGCAACGGCGGCGCAGCGCAGTGGCTGACCGTGATCGGCGTGCACCTGGAGACGGTCCTGTGGTTCGGCCTGATGGCCCTGTTCTACCTGTTCGTGCCGCAGCAGGTTGAGCTGGAATGGGACTGGCAGGCCTTGATCGCCGTCGCCGAGAACGACTGGTTGTGGTTCGAACACCTGATCAACTTCCTGTATCCCCTGTTGCTGATCCTCTGGGAGCCGGTATATGTCGCCTGCGGTTTCAGCCTCTACCTGAATCGACGCACGATCCTGGAGGCCTGGGACATCGAGCTGGTGTTCCGGCGCCTGCGCCAACGCCTGAGCGGCGTAGCGCCCGTCCTCATGCTGCTGGCCCTGGTGCTGTTGCCCCTGGGGCCCAAGACCTGGGCCGCCGAAGACAACACCGCGCCTGACAGCCCCCGGCTGCTCAATCAGCCCCTCACCAGCGAGGCATCCCGGGACAGCATCGAAGCGATCCTCCAGGCCCCGCCATTCAAGAACACCGAGACCGTGACCCGTTATCGCTTTGGCGAGGAAACCGAAGAACCCGACGAGGACGGCGAACCCTCGGGTTGGCTCAAGGCGTTGTTCCAGTGGCTCGGCGGCCAGCGCTTCGAGACCGCCGCCGCGCTGATCCAGGTCCTGCTCTGGGCTTGCCTGGCCGGGGCGATCGTCTGGCTGGTCTGGCACTACCGTGATCGCTTCCAGGCCCTGCCCAGTCGCCGGGCGACGAAACGCCCGCCACCAGAACGACCGGCACCGGTTCAAATGTTCGGCCTGGATATCCGTGAAGAAAGCCTGCCCGAAGATGTGGCGGCCAGCGCCGAGCAGCTCTGGAGCACAGCCCCCCGTGAGGCCCTGGGCCTGCTGTACCGGGCCTTGCTCAGTCGCTTGCATCACGAGTTCGGCGTTGCCCTGAAAGCGGCCGATACCGAGGGCCAGGTGCTGCATCGCGTCGAACAGCTGCAGCAGGAACACCTGCTGGCGTTCAGCAGGCTCCTGACCCTGCACTGGCAGAACGTCGCCTATGGGCACCGCCCGCCATCGCCCGACCTGCAACAGGAACTGTGCGACGGCTGGCGCGGGCTGTTCGGTCCGGGAAGGGCGCGATGAGCCGGCGCGCGGGGTTGCTGCTCGCCGTCCTGGCGATCGTCCTGCTGGGGGCAATGGTCGCCTACCTGGACTCCAAGGCGGTGCCTTACCAGGAAACCCTCGACCACGGCCCTTCGCCCGAGGCCCAGGCCAACCCTTACCTGGCCGCCGAGCATTTCCTGCGCCAGCAAGGCATCAAGGTCGAACACGCCAATGACCTGAACATGCTGCCGACTCTGGAGCCACGCCAACGCAGCCTGCTGTTGCTGGGAGAGCGAAGCGACATGACACCGCGGGAAGTCGACCAGTTGATGAACTGGACCCGGGCCGGCGGGCGCCTGCTCTTCGTCGCCGAGGCGCTGTGGGACGACAGCACCGGCAGCAGCGGCGACCTGCTGCTGGACCGCGTGCGCCTGCGCCAGTTCTTGAGCGAGGACCTCAAAGAGCCGGCGCCGGAGCTCATCAAGGACCGCTACCCCGAATTGACCAAGTTGTACCTGGAAGACGAGGAAGCACCGGCCTATGTCGGCTTCGACACCGACTTCCACCTCGAAGACCCGCACAACCTGGCCCAGTCCTGGGCCAACAGCGCCCAGGCCACCCACATGATGCAGCTGAACCACGGCCAGGGTTCCATCACCGTTATCACCGACGCCGAGCTGTGGAAGAACGACCAGATCGATCAGTACGACAACGCCTGGCTGCTCTGGTACCTGAGCGCCGACTCGGACGTCACGCTGCTGTACAACATCGACCACGACAGCCTGCTGACCCTGCTGCTGCGCTACTTTCCCCAGGCACTCGTCGCACTGGCGGCCTTGATCGCCCTCTGGCTGTGGCACTCGGCCGTGCGTCATGGCCCGCTGCAGCCGCCGGCCCCCAAGGCACGGCGCCAGCTGGAGGAGCATGTGCAGGCCAGCGCCGTGTTCCATCTGCGCCATAATGGCCGGCAGCACTTGCTGCGCGGCTTGCAGCAGGACGTACTGCGCCGGGCCCGCCATCGTCACCCAGGCTTCGAACAACTGGCCGTGGCCGAGCAATGGCAAGTGCTTTCCCGCTTGACCCGCCAACCCACCAAGGCCATCAGCCAGGCCCTCAGCCCCCGGCCGAAACAGCGCCTGTCCAGCGCTGAGTTCTGCCGCCAGGTCGCCCATCTGCAAACCCTCAGGAATGCCTTATGACTGAACAGAACGAACCTGCCGACGGCCAGGCCCACGCCGCCCAACAGCGCCAGCGCGCCAGTCAGCTGGCCCAGGCCATCCGTACCGAGCTGCACAAGGCGGTGGTCGGCCAGGCCGCGGTGATCGATGACGTGCTGACGGCATTGATCGCCGGCGGCCACGTGCTGCTCGAGGGCGTTCCCGGGCTGGGCAAGACGTTGCTGGTGCGCGCCATGGCCCGTTGCTTCAACGGCGAGTTCGCCCGCATCCAGTTCACGCCCGACCTGATGCCCAGCGATGTCACCGGGCATGCGGTGTACGACCTGCAGACCGAGCAGTTCAAGCTGCGCAAGGGGCCGGTATTCACCAACCTGCTGCTGGCCGACGAGATCAACCGCGCTCCGGCCAAGACCCAGGCCGCGCTGCTCGAAGCCATGCAGGAACGCCAGGTCACCCTCGAAGGCCGCGCCTTGCCCATCGCCCAGCCGTTCATGGTGCTCGCCACCCAGAACCCCATCGAACAGGAAGGCACCTACCCGCTGCCGGAAGCCGAGCTCGACCGCTTCATGCTCAAGGTGCGCATGGACTACCCGGACGCCGACCAGGAATTGAACATGGTGCGTCAGGTCAGCCGCTCCACGCGGGCCGACATGCTCGATGTCCAGCCCTTGCGCACCGTGCTGCAGGCCAAGGACGTGCAAGCGCTGCAACGCATCGCCAGTGACCTGCCGATGGACGACCAGGTGCTCGACTACGCCGTACGCCTGGCCCGTACCACCCGCAGCTGGCCGGGCCTGACCCTGGGGGCCGGCCCCCGTGCCTCCATCGCCCTGGTGCGCTGCGCCCGGGCGCGGGCCTTGTTGCGCGGCGGTGAGTTCGTGGTGCCGGACGACATCAAGGGCTGCGCCCTGGCCGTGCTGCGCCACCGGGTACGACTGGCGCCGGAGCTGGATATCGAGGGGCTGTCGGTGGACCAGGTACTGGGACAACTGCTCGACCAAGTGCCGGCGCCACGGTTGTGAGCAGTACCAATATGCCGAGGATACCTTGCGTGGCGAGGGGATTTATCCCCGTGGGCCGCGCAGCGACCCCTTGCGGTGTTTCAGTCATATCCGGGGGGCCGCTGCGCGGCCCGGCGGGGATAAATCCCCTCGCCAGAAAAGCTCGCTCTGCATCTCTTCCAAGGGGAATGCATCGATGAAACCCTCGCGCCTGCTCTTGATCTGGCTCGCGGTACTGCTGGCCCTTGGTATCGTGCTGGGTGCGCTGCGAGCCCTGGGGATTGCGTTGCCGCCGTCGGCGCAGTCGATCAACTGGGGCTTGCTGCTGGCCTTGCTGGCCCTGGCGACTCTCGATGCGGTGCGCCTCAAGGGCTTGCCCTCGCCCCGGGTGCAACGGCAGATGCCCGGGAGTCTGGCGCTGGGTCGCTGGAGCGAAGTCCACCTGGGCATCACCCACGATTTCCCCCAGCCGCTGGACATCCTGGTCTTCGATCATGTCCCCGACGGCCTGGCCTTCGAACACCTTCCGCTGCCAGTGGCGCTTCAACCGGGCCAGCCCAGCCAGGCCGGCTATCGCCTGCGCCCGCTCAAGCGCGGCCACTTCATCTTCCAATACTGCGAGATCAACCTGCCAAGCCCCTTGGGCCTGTGGTCCGACAAGCGCCTGCTGGCCGCAGCCGACGAGATCCGGGTCTATCCCGACTTCGCCAGGCTCTACGACGGCCAGTTGCTGGCGGTGGACAACTGGCTCAGCCAGCTTGGCGTGCGTCAGCGCCAGCGACGGGGCCAGGGGCAGGAATTCCATCAGTTGCGTGAGTTTCGCGAAGGCGACAGCCTGCGTCAGATCGACTGGAAGGCCACCGCCCGCCACCGCACGCCGATAGCCCGGGAATACGAAGACGAGCGCGACCAGCAGATCATCTTCATGCTCGATTGCGGCCGGCGCATGCGCAGCCAGGACGGCGAGCTGTCGCATTTCGATCACGCCCTCAACGCCTGCCTGCTGCTCAGCTACACCGCGCTGCGCCAGGGCGACGCCGTGGGCCTGAGCGCATTCGCCAGCGAACAGCCGCGCTACCTCGCCCCGGTCAAGGGCGCCGGCCAGCTCAATGTACTGCTCAATACCGTGTACGACCTCGACAGCACCTCGCGCCCCGCCGACTACCAGGCCGCCGCCAACGAACTGCTGGTCCGGCAGAAACGCCGGGCCCTGGTGGTGCTGGTGACCAACCTGCGGGATGAAGACGACGAGGACCTGCTGGCCGCCGTCAAGCGGCTCGGCCAACAGCATCGGGTACTGGTGGCCAGCCTGCGGGAAGAAGCGCTGGACCGCCTGCGGGAAACCCCGGTGCAGTCCTTGCCCGAGGCCCTGGCCTATTGCGGGGCCGTCGAGTATTTGAATGCACGCAACGAACTGCACGAGCGCCTGAACGCCCATGGCGTGGTGGTGTTGCAAGCCCGGCCCGGGGAGCTGGGGGCCGAGCTGGTGACGTTGTACCTGGGGTGGAAAAAAGCCGGGAATCTATAGGATCAATGCTCCACCTTGAACGGTAGCCAGCGAGGCGGCAGGTCAGGGCTTCGAAACTCCAGCTCGAATTCGCCGAAAGCGCCTTCCCGTGGAATGATCGACCAGGACAAGGGCACCGTGGTGACGGGCCGCAGGACACGCAATTGCGGGTCAAACCGCAGCCCGAGGGCTTCCGGAGGGAAGCCATACAACGAAACACTGGTTTCGTGAATCAGGTTACTGTCTTTCCTGACCTTCAATTCCAGCGTACTGGGCAGCGTATCCTTGAGGATCATTTTCCAGTTGACCAGATCGTCCATGTCGATCGGCCGCTCGTTCAGCCGAAGCGTGAATTCCCGCACCCAGGAATCCTGTGTCCCCGTGACCCTGGACTCCAACCGGGCTGCCTCCCACCCCAGCACGCCCCTGACGGATGCACTCAGGACATAACGCCCTATCCTCGGCGGTAATTCGAATGTGATCCGCGCCTTGCCAGCCGCATCGGTGACGACCGGCTCGAGCACAACGCCCTTGTAGAACCAGTGCACCCGCACCCCCTCTACCGGCTCGCCGCTGGCGGCACTGACCACCGTGGCCTCGGCGCTGATTTCTTCGCCCGGCGCGTTCTCCAGGCCCGAACCGGTCAGCTCCTGTATCACACAGGCTTCATGTACGAAATAGGTAAACTCAACGACCTCGATGCCACCGACGGCACGGGCAGTCACGGTGCCCGGCCCGGACGCCGTCGCCGTGAAACTGAAACGCGCGACGCCATAGAAATCGGTGAATGTCGCGACGTCCTCCATGGCCTGGTCAGTACCGCTCCAGGACACCTGAACATTTCGGGCAGGTTGTCCGGACAATGAATTGGTCAAGGTGATCTCAAAAAACAACGTCTCGCCCCAGTCAACCACTGTCGGCTCCTGGTTCGTTGCGGCCATGACATCCACAGGCAGGTGGCTGCCCAGGGAAAACGCATTCAGTGGTGAGCGGGCCAACAGTCTCGAGGCGGACAGTTGCAGGTAAAACGCCGCATCGGTCCGGTCAGCGGCCAACATACTGAGCGGCAGGCCGGCAGTGCCCAGGGGACGCGACACGCCCAGCCCTACCGGTCCGAAAGACAAGCCCGTGTCCAATTCATAGGCGCCTTCGAGTCCCAGCGTCAGCGCCTGGTTGAGTAAAGGACTCTCCGGCGGGGCGGTGAGCGTCAAGTCCAACCGCCCTTCGCGTCGGGGGAAAAAAGTACCTTCGCCCCACCGCTGTTCTGCGCCGGACCCGACGCTGACGCGCAGGTCGAGCCAGGGGTCTTCCTGATACGCGTAAACGTAAAACGCATGCTCGACCTGGGTCGCATCATAGGGGTTGCTGACGCAAGCCAGGACCTCCTGGCTTCCCGCGCTGGTCGGCTGGTAACTGCGCTGGGCGATACCGTCTGCGGCGCTCAACGACACTTGCCCGTCGCCCCATTCGACGCTGACATCGTTTGCCGGCCTGCCCGTGAATGCCGACAGGTAGCGCACGGCCAACCGTGCGCTTTCGCCCTTGCTCAGCACCGGGTCGGTCGCCACGTCGTACGGGGTACCGACCACTACCTTATTGTGGGCCAGCTTGAATCCGAAAGCGGCTGGTTGGGTAAAACCGTCGATACCCAGAACAGTGGCACTGCATCGACGCTCCGCTGTTTCAGTCGTGGCTGTCAGGTCACAACGATAACGAATGCCACCGGCGGTCATGGGAGCCGGTTGCGCCAAGGACGGGACGATGACCCACTCCGGCGGCAGGTCCGGTGCCATGGCGGTCTCTAGCAGCAGGCCATGCAGGCCGCCCAGGTTATTCGTCGGCTGGACGGTCAGTTCGTGCGTGGCGCCGATGCACGGGTACAAGTCGACGTCGTCCGTCCAGGTCTTCGGCACTTGATCGAAGACCAGCCCGACCTCGGTGGACAGGTCCCGGGGAAGCGAGCGAAACGCCAGGTCGCGTGCCTCCATCCCGTTCGAGATCACTTGCAGGTCGAACACGCCGCTGGTGTCGACCACCAACGCATCGACGCTCCATTGCACGCCGCTGGCGGTGACGGTGACCGGAGCTTCCATATTGGCGATGACGATTGAACGGACGGCGGCCGGATCGCGCCAGCGCAGGGAAATCTCCTTGCCGATCAGCGGGCTGCCGGACTCCACCGCGAGGCGAAACGCATACGTCTGCCCCATGCGGCACACCGCCCCTGCCCCCACCCGGTCGACCGCAGTCTCATCCAGAGTGAAACTGGCCGTCTTCCAGGCGCTGGTGGCCAAGGTCTGGATCTCGAAGTCGTGCTTGAGCGCCGGCGCGCCTTCCCGGGGGTTGACTCGCGCTGCCAGGGTGTAGGCCCTATGCACCGCGGGCCGATCGATCACGCTGGCCCAGCCGTCGACGCCGGTGAAGGTGCGCTGGAGTCCCCCGGAGGCGTCCCACTCCACCGCAACCCCGGCAACCGGCTGGTCACCTGCCTGGGTCACCACCCGCAACATGCACCAGGCATAATCCCCCTCGTCCACCACCGGAGCCCGGTTGGGCCCGCGCACCTCGCCAATCTTCAGGCTGTGCCGGGCCAGTGACATGGGATTGACCACGGTCGGCCTCAACAGGTCGGCGCTGCCCAACCGCAAGTTGAACTGGCCATCGGTCAGGTCCTGACAATCAAGGCGCCAGGCCAGAGGGGTGCTGGTGACCGGAACCGGCTGCATCAAGGCCGGCTGAACCGTCACGCCCAAGTCCTCGGGGGGCTTGCCCTCCCAGGCCAACCAGACATGACGGTTGAGCAGCGGGCTGTCGGCGGCAAAGGAGACTTCCAAGCGATACGACGCACCGCGGTCGGGGTAGCCGGTTTTCTCCCCCCAGGGCGCGGCGTCCATATTCGGGAACTTGACTTGCACAGTCTTCAGCGGGTCCGTGGCATGGGCCTGGACGTTGAAGGTGTGTGCCGTGTTGCCCTGTGCATAAAAGGGGCTCTCGACCCGGGCTTTCACGGCGAGCGCGCCGTCGCGGGCAGGGGTGAAATCAAGCCACGCCTCGCCACCGTCATCGGTCGGGCCGACTGAAATCATGTCATTGCCCAGCAGCCAGGTGACTTCATAACCGCGCATCGGCAGGTCCAGGTAATAGGACTTCACCCGAACGCCCAGCTTGACCGATTGAGCGTATTCGATCACCGGTTGATAGGCCGGGTCCAGAATAGTCTCGACCACCAGCCGATGATGCCCGAGCGAAACGGCAATCGGGTAGATATCGGCGTGGTACTTGCTGTAGATGGACAGGTTGAACCGTTGAGTGTCATCCGAGACCGGTTCAGGGCAATCCACCTGCCAGGCCGTTTCGATCGTTTGGTTCTCCCCCCATTCGGGGGAGATCACCACCGCCTCCAGAGGGTTGTCCTGGCTCCACAGCAAGGCTTCGGTGCCGGCCCAGGGGCTGTCCGGCGCCGGCTGGAAGGTGACCTGGTGGCGCTTGCTGCCGGTGGCACCGTGACACAGATAGAGCAAGGGCTGCCCGGTCGGGGTGAACACCTGGCCATCATTGACGATGCGCGCCAGCACCAGCGGCTCAAGCTCAAGGTGCAAATCGATCCGGGCGACGATGAGGTCCACGGTCGTCGAGGCTTGAGCCGGGCTGAGGATGACGAACTCGAAAAGATCCTCGCCCTCGACATCGAACTCGATCGACGCCGTGATGGGTGTCAGGCTCAATGCCAGGGTTTCAGGGGCGTCCCCCCTGTTCCCCGTTGCAGGCAACGGTATTTCCAACAGGTCTTCGGTGCCACGCCGGCGCAGGATGAAAACCCCCGGATCTGCATGGCGGTTGTCGTAGAGGAAACTCAAACGGTAGCGCCCCCCGGCTGATTGCGGTGCCGGCGCAGGCACTGTCTGGGTAATCCCCGTACCTTTGTAAAGAGACATGTAGAAGATGGGCAGCCCTTCCCATGTGCCTTCCTTACGGGCGTAGTTGTATCCTGGCGCACCGGCGCTTTCCCAGTGGGCAAAGCCCAGGTCGAAATGCCCGTTGAGGAGGATATTGGTCCGGGTGTTGACAGGTTCTCTGTTCATCGTTGCGACCCCTTGAGCGCTGTGCTGCCGGCTGTTCGCACTTTGTCCTGGACATACCGGGAAAAAGCCGGGCCTCCCACCTTGGCCGTGTAGCGCACCTTCACGATGACGTCGTTCAGGGCCTCCAGTTGCTTCTTCTGGCGGTGCTGCTCGCTATCGAACCAGGGGAAGGACAGGGTCCAACGGGACACCGCGCCAGTGTTCTCGAAGGTATTTCGCAAGCCCTCATCGGGTTTCAGCGCCGCCACGCCAAAATCGTCCAGGCCGATGGAAATGGCCATCTGTTCACCGCTGCTGATATTGAGCAGCACATCGGCCGGTGGCAGGGAACTGGCCCCGTACAGGTAGTCCAGCGACTCGAGGGAGGGCTTGATCGCGGTGGCACTGCCGATCTGCGTCAATGTTGCGCAGACGTTTTCAAAAGGGCCAAGCAACGTCGGCAAGGTGACATCCACGGCGCTGATCTGCCGGCAGTAGTGGTCGTGGTAGTCACGGTCGAACAGCAATTGGGAAAGCCGGAAATTCAGGACGCCGTTTTTTGTCAAATAGTTTCGCGCTTCATCCCAGCTTGCGTAGTCCGGCTCTGGATCGATGCCGTCATCGAACAACTGACGCAGGGATACGGTCTTGACGATCTCCAGTCGTCGCTCGTACCGCAGCAGGTAATCGGCTTCCATGCGCAGCAGATCGAGCCGCAACGCGTCTCCGGCGGTCAGGCCGTAATAATTGTCGAGCCACGCATCGGTGCGTATGTGAGAAAGACCGAACTCGGCGGTTTCCAGCTGCAATGCGCTCTGGGCGCTCAGGCACAGGCTGACGACCTGGTCGTAGGCCTGGTAATGCAGGGTCTTGCACTGCCCCAGGTACCAGCGGTACAGCTCGACGCGGGTGGCGCGGGTGAGCAGGAAATCATAGAGCGCCTGGGTCTGTGCATTCATCTTGAGAATCTGCTCCAGGCTGGCCTCGGCGGCGTAGACCGCGTGCTCCTGGGCCTTGATCTGCTCATTGATCATCGCCAGCTCCGCCGTGGCCTGATCCCGTGCCAGCCCCCAGTCCTGACGCCGCCGCCGATAGCTTTCGGAGGTGGCATCCTTCTCGGCATCGGTGCGCACCACCTCGGCCGCGACCTGGAACCCATAGCTGACGGCCCTGGGCAGGCTACCCGGCTGGTGCCCGCCGTTGGCCAGACCGAATATTGTGGGGAAGGCGTCGATGACAGCGCCGGCCACTTGCATCGATGTGCTCAGCGACGTCAGCCATTTAGCGGTGTCGAGCGCCCCCATGACCTTGTATTCGCTATTGGAAATGTGCTCGACATACAGCCTCGCGTAATGTGTTTGCCGTTCCTCGGTCAACGTGCGGCTGCTGTGCAAGGCCGCCAGAGTGTCCCGCAGTTGAGCGAGATTTTCTTCCTGCACCGTCCTGACGAAAGTACTCAGCTCGGTCAGATGGCGCTGCTGCAGAAGATCCTGTTCGCCCCGATCCTGCTGTTCCAGCAGGCGCATCACCTGATTGCCGCAATCCTGCAAGTACTGGGTGGCCCGGATGGCGGTATCGAACAGCGGGCGCCAGCGAAACGCCGCGACCCGCAAGGGACCGCCCATGGGACGTACGGGCCCGCCACCGCCGGCCGCCAGATTGTTGAGCAGATCCGAAGGGTTGATCGTGCTGAACAGTTCGATGGAGAGGGGTTTGCCGTCGATGGTCAGGTTGTTGCGCAGGTTGTACATGCGCTGGGCCGGTAATTCATAAAGCTGCATCACTCGCTGGCTCACCGGCAGCCGGAAACGACCGGCCCCGATGACGCCGGGGTCTTCGAAAAAACGGGTCCTGACCGGCAACGAACCCGAATCCAGCAGCAACGCCTGCTCGAATGCCTTGAGCTCGGCACTGTCCTCCAGCTCCTCGACCAGCTCCGCCAATGTGGCGGGCGTCCACTGGCTGAGAGTCTGAACGTCCGGGGCAGCGCCCATCAGGTTCTTGGCCCGCAGGTATTGCAGCTTGGCCGCCGCCAGGCTGTCACGGGTCAATTGCCGATACAGCCAGTCCCCCCACGCCACCAGGTTGGCGACGTAGTCGAGGAAAATCAGCATCTGGTAATGCCGCGGCGTCGAGTAAGCAATCGCGTCGGGATCGGTGGGGTTGTCGGCTTCGCAGCCCACGTCACCCTCGGCGCTGGGCACATTCAACGGTCGGCAACGCCAATAGCGCGGTTTCGGATTCGCTCGAGCGGCATCGGCGGGCGCCTGGGGATCGAAAATGAAATGCAGCCATTGCTGGGCTTCGACAAAACGCTCTTCGTCCTTGAGCCGCGTTGCCACCAAGTGGGGCAGATGAAAAAACAGTTCCCAGAAAAACAGCCCGTTGGCCCCGTCGAACGGCCCGTTGGGCTCGGCTGCCCCGTCGGGCAGCGCGGGCTCGTCGGGAAACTGGGTATCCCAATCGAGCACGGCATCGGTCGACACGTTGGCGCGCGTCACCAGTTCCGCACCGATCAGGGTATTCAGGCGCGCGTACTTGAGCGTCAGGGCCGGGTCGTTGAGGTGCAGGAATTGGGCTCCGCGCGCATTGCTCTTGTGCAGGGAGGGCAGGCGAGGTTCGACAGGCAGGCCCTTGAGCTCCAGCACGAAGGTCTTGCTGCCAAAGTTACCCGGCCCCTCCAGGATGAATGTGGCGGTCAAACCGGCAAAGCTATCGCGCTCATATTTATTCCAAGCGAATGACCAGCCGCCATTGTCGGAATGCGATTCGGTAGCGGACGGCGGGTCACCGCCCGAGGGAAATTGCACCGATATCGTGAAAGCCTTCGATTCGCCTTCCCTCCCGGGCACCAGAAGGGCACAGTGCGGTTGGAAACGCAGTTGTTGTTTGCCTGCGCTCGTTGTCACCACTGTTTTGAGCGTGAATTTTTCTACCAGCGGATTCGCGCCCACCGATACCGTTTCTGTCATTCTGGAAAATTGCGCAGTCCCGACTCGCTGCTGAAGCGTCGATGGATTGGAGAAGCGAACCATGGCCAAGTGATCCATGATCGGCTTTTCGTCGCCCACTTTGCGAAACAGCGCGTCGCGCGTTTCATAGATGTCCACCGGACCGGATCGTGACCCCAAGAACACCGGTGGGGTCACCGCATTGGTCAAATGCACCGCCAGTCGCCCTTTGGGATACAACGGGTCCACATCGTCGCGCAGCATCACCGCCACCAGCCGGCAGTTCGGGCTGACGTCCTTATCGAACTCCGACAGGTTCAGCCGTATCGGCGGCGACCACTTGCCGTCCAGCGTGATGAACGCCACCTTCAGCTCAAGCTCATAGGGCTTTTGCAAGCCGCCGTCGCCATCGAACAACGCCTGGCGCCATTCGGCCCAGACCAGGCACAAGCGCCCTCCCCAAAAGACCAGCCGGCTGTCGAGCACCTGCACATCGCTGGGAATGTCGACCGGTTGCCATTCGCTCCAGGCCGCCGGGTTGATCGCCCGGCTGTCGACATCCAGCTGGACGTCGGCCTTGCGCCAGAAATAGCGATAGGGCGCGATTCGCTCCCGGCCCACCAGGTAATAGTCGGCACGGCGGGCATCGGCGCCGTCGACATAGCCGTTGAGCACATCCAGGTTGCACACCTCTTCAAAGGCGCGCAGATATTGCTGGACGCCCGACTGCACCGAATCGGTCGTCAGCCGGGTCTGGTTGAGATTGCTTTCCAGCGCCCTGAACAGGCTGGTCTTACGAATGCGCGCATATGGAGTGATGTAGTCCTCGGGCATGCATTTGAGCAATTGGCTGGCGGCCCACAGTGGGTATTGGCTGGCGATGTCCCAATCCTTCAGGTCCTTGCTGTCGAATTCCCGTTGGGTATAGCCCGGTTCGAGCTTCTGATAGACGGCATGGATGTACTGCTGCAAACAACTGACCGCCTCGGCGACCCAGGTCGTCTTGACCTGATGGTTATCCAGGGGATCGGTGCGCAGCCACTCCAGCAGGTCGTCCGCCGTTTGGATCGTCGGGTATCCCTTGTTGTCATCCTTGTCTTCGATCTGCTTGATGCCCAAGGCACATTCGATCAACGCGTCTCGGCGCAGGGCGGTCGCCCGGGTGATGTCTTGCGTGGCCATTGCCCTCTCCTGTGAGTGGGGGGCACTCGTCAAGGCGACGAGTACCGTGGTGCTGGAGAAGCGTGCTTCATGAGATGAATTCGATGGGCATAAACAGCAGGCTCAGGTCATCCCTCCTGATTATCGGTTCGTCAACTTTAAGCGGTGCCGTGCTGGTGAACGTCACGTCGGCCATGCCCTCGGCGTTGGTGGTACCCAGGACAGGGATGTTGTAAAGCGGTTTGAGCTCCCAACTCACCGGCTCATGGGCAACCGGGTTGCCGTAGCGGTCGTGCAAGTGCGCCCGCAAGGTAACGTCGGTGCCGGCTTTTTCCTTGGTGACAACGAAATCGCCCTCCACGCGGGCAAACTCGAACGTAGAAGGATCGTTCCCCAGGGTGATCGTCACCGCCGGCTGTGGCTCGCGGGCATCGAGCCGATAGCTGATCAGGTCACGCCCCATCGTCGTACCGGCATGCACGGTGGCCGTGACCTTGCCATATTGGTTGGTGACGGACTTTGGCGGATCGATACGGCACGACTTGGACGTCCAGTACACGTTGACGTTTTTCTGCGGCTCCCCTGCGAGGGTAACCGTGAGGGTCAGTTCCGCCGTTTGATTGCTGTTGGCGATCATTTCGCTGCGATCTACCGTGCTTTGGACCTCCACCCGATCACCGCCGGCATGAAGACCGTACAAGGGTGAAGTCCTGTGGGGGTCCGCCAATTGGGCCGTGACCTGATCGGCCACGGCCTGGTAGGCACTGAAGGACGCATCGGGCGGCAACATGCCCAGTTTCAGCGTGGTCGATGCATCCAGCGTGCTCTGGAGCGAAAACCCACGCAGGCGCGTGAACAGATCCAGGTGCCCCAGGCTACGGATGTAGCCCTGGCCGGGATTGACCCGGTCGGCGCAGGCGCGCACTTCCTCGGCGCTCCAGTCGAAGAGTTCGGCCAGCAGCTCAGCGGCATGGGCCTGCACCAGTCTCAGCCCGTCTCCGGACAGGTCGTTGGGCAGCCCGTTGACCAGTTCCAGGTAATCGAGCAGTGGTGATTCGGGTTTCTGGCTGAGCGTTACGGCACGGTTGTAGACCGTCAGGTAATACAGCGCGCGTGGGGTGAAGGGGGCCGTGGCGGGTGCGGGCTCGACACCGTCACCGACGCGGAGGTAAAGCGCCAGGAACGCCTCGCTCAGCTTGAGGGTTTTCACGACGTCGCTGCGGTGCGTAAACCCCACCAGCATGCCCAGGAAAGGGTCGCCAGGTTCGTCATCGCGCCGATGGTTGCGCGACGACACGCCCGCGGCCGGACGTCCCGATACGTAGGAAAGCACCTCATATACCGTACTTCCCGCCCAGGCCAGCACCGGCAATGCCAGGGACGCGGACAGTTCGCCATACACCCCGAGGCTCTCCTGGACCACGCTGCGCTGGCCGGCACGGCTGCTCAGCAACACGCCGACGATCTGCTCGACGGTCTGTGGATCGTCCCGGCCGAGCACTTGGCGCACGATGCGCTCGACCATCGCCCGGGCATAGTCCTCGTAAGGCAGGTCGGCGGACTCGCTGCGATGGATCACCAGCCCGTGCGTGTCGGCCAGTTCGAGCAACTGCTGAGTCCATTGCCGGTCGTTGGACAAAGGCGGGACACCGGCCATGCGCAACGCGGCCTCGGTGAACAACGCAGGCGCGAGCTGCGAGCGAAGCAGATCGAAAAGCCGGTTCTGTGCCGGCGAAGGCTCGGTGGGAGCAGCCACGGGTTGGACGCGCTCCACGGTCCAGGCCACGTCCAGGTTATTGTCGGCGCACCAGCGAACCCACCCCTCCAGGCGCTGGATCGACGCCAAGACATCCGCTGCCTGGCCGTCCGCGCCGATGACCGGCCGACCGAGCAACGCAACGAGCCCGGACTCTCCACTCAACCGCCTGAGAATCTCCACCGCCACATTCGGCGCGATTCCCAGTAGCTGCGCTAACCTGGCCACGCGGTAGAAACTGGACAGTACCGGCAGGCTGCGTTGCAGCGCGGTAAGGCCCAGTGCATCGGCGATCAATGGGGCCAGGTTGAAATAGGTTGCCAGGTCGATGTTCAGCCCGCCGCAGATCTGCGCGACCGTCAACGCATCGGCTTCCGTTTCCGGTATCAACTCGAACGTACCGTCGTCCATCAACAACGCGGGTGTCGACAGCGTGTCCCGGTTGAAGACACGGTCGAATTGCGACAGCTCGCTGCCACGACCGAAAACCGAGATATCCCCCACGAATACCGCAAATTCCTGCGCCGAACACCGATAGTCCTCCTGGAGCATCCGGAACAACCCCAATGCCCGGACGGTACTGCTCGTCATCCAGTAATCGGGCGGTTGCGCCTGCGACGAGGCGTTCGCCACTGCAGCGGAATTCGATTCGGCGCCGATGATCGCGCTCAGCAGCGCATCGGTTTCATGGCTGGGCAACTCAAGGGCGTTGTCCAGACGGATCTTGCGATTGAGACGGTCGATTCGGTCGGTTCTGAAAATACCGCCATCGATAAGCTCGGTAATGTTGTTGGTAATAGGCCGTCCGCCGTACCTGATACCCATCGAAGGTTCCGTCAGGCCATTATTGATGAACACCGAGCCCGAATGCCCGGGCGTGATCCGGGCATCGAGCATCAGCGCATGCTCGGACAGGGTGGGGGCAAACGATTCGACGGAGAGCAACGCTTCCAGTCCGGATTGAGTCAGCTGGGTCCGCTGGTTGAAAAAGAACGTCTGGTTCAGGTTTTGCGATTCAATATCCGTGCGCGCCGCGAAATTTTCCTTGAAATAGCGTTCCTGATCGCCCCCCGGGAAAGGCGACGCCTCCAGCATGAGCTGTCGTAAGGCCGGACTCAGCCGGGCCGCTTGGATGAGCGCATGACTGCTGGTGTCTCCCCAGGGCAGCGCACGCAGGAAATAAGGAAACGCCGGATCGCACCAGCGCACCACAGTGCCTACGGAAAGCCCCAGGTCCCGGGTCAGTTCGTCCAGCGTGGTCCATGGATGGTGATAAGGCAGCCCGTTGGGGTAACGACGTCGGCTCAGCATCTCGTCCAGGTTGCCGACGCCGCCGAGGGAATCCTCGATGGACTTTTCCAGCACGGCGCTGACCACCTCCACCGACGATAGCACCCGATGCGTCGCCACCGGATCGATGCGTAACAAGTCCAGGTCCTTGCGTCGCGTGGTGAGCGCATAGGCTTCACTGGGTTCGGAGGGGATGAGACGCCGTTGCGACCAGTGCTTGAGCCATACCGCATAGGCCACGGGCGAGTGAATCGCTTCGATCGCATCCGGCGGGCATTTGTTACCGAAATTGGGGGCGAACAGCTTTTCGTAAGTGGGCCCTTCCACCAATGCCAGCAAGCCCTGGCGCACGAACGGGGGAAGCGGTTCGTGACGGGTCAGTTGAGCTTCGATGAAACCGCGCAGTATCCATGTCGCCAGGCCATTGAGGCGAAACGCAAGAGCCTGGGCATCTTCGCGTTCAAGCCCGTACTCGTTCACCAGCCCGACCGCCCCTTTGCGCGCCAGCGCACACACCGAGCCGCCCGCTGCAAAATACTGCTCGAGATCGGACAGTTGTTCGGACTGTCGCTCAGCCAAGAGTTGTTCGCAAAAACGGCTGGCGATTCGAGCCGGAGAATCTTTCATCGCAGAGCTCCGCTTTAATGATTGAGGACGGCGCGAGCCGCAGGGTTTTCCTCTACCTGAGCCACTTCAAAACGCGGGCTATCGCCCCAGTGCGTTCCACTCTGCCGCGCCTTCGCCCAGTGCGAGCCGGGGGCCAACGGTGCTTCGGGCGAGCCCGTCCAGGCACCGTCGGCCACCGGGCGATCCTGGGCGATCAACTGCCGAGCATCGAACCAGTACGACACATCGACGTCCTTGCCGGCCGCGCCGGTGCCTTCGAAAAACACCTGTCCGGCAAACCAGTGACCGGCCTCGGGCGAGGTGAACGTCGGTGCCGGGGATAACAGCAATACCTCATGCGCCGCGCTCCAGCCGGAGCGATAGCCTTCGCACTCCTGCTGCACCATCAATGAATGAGTGCCGGCCGCACGCGTGATAGCGAGGGGAATCGACCAGGTGCGGTTCGCCTGCACCTGCGCCCTACCCAACAGCGTGTCGGGCGCGTCGCTCCAGGCCACTTCCACCCAATCGCCGACATAGCCATGGCCGGAAATCGTCGCTGTCGCGCCGAGGTGCTGTTGCAGCGCCGGGGACTCGATGAGCGGGATGGCCGGCACGGCGGTGAATTCATGTTCAGGACCGAAATCGGAGGGTTTGCCCTGAAAAAACTGTTTGGCCCGCAGCGTGTAAGTGCCCACCGGCAAATGGGTTTCATAGGACCAGTAGCCATCGACACCTCTGGCCCGCACCGTGGCCAGCGGTTCATCCGCGCCGTCGAGCCACAACTCGACCGTCGCGATGTCCACCCCTGACGCCTTGCGGGCATAGCCGTCGATGATCGAGACGCGGGCCATGGCATCCCCCGGCTGGGGATACTCGATGGTGGGCGGGAACAGGATCACCGTGAAGCTGGCCGGTTCGCTTTTCTCGGAAGGAAATTCGCCATACTGCTGGATGGCGTAGACCTTGTAATCGTCAAACAAAAGGTCTTCCCGAATGGGCACCGACCATTCGTTTCCCGTGACTGGGGTTTCGTCGAGGAGCCCTTCCGAGACGAACTCATGCACCCGCATCGTCGCCCCCGGAATGCCGCCGGTGCCCCGGATGACCGGGTTGTGATCCACCTCTTCATCGATGGGTGAAGTGATGACCGGTTTCAACACGACGATATCGAACGGCTGGGGCACCTCGTCGGAAGTCTGGCCGCCGAAGGACTGTTTCACCCTGGCGGTATACGCGCCGGGCATGAAAGGTTCGTCTCGGGTGAAGCTCCAGGTGGTACCGCTCACCACTGCGTCATAGGGCGAATCCGGGTCGCCGTCGAACCACAGCTGCACCTGCCCACCGGCCAGGCAGGTGCCGGAAAAACGCGGCGTCAGGCCGTCGTGGCTAAACTCCACGGTGGGCACCGGGGCCCTGATGGTGAATTCCCGCGAGGGGGTCGGCTCAGACCGCAGGTCACTGCTCTCCCCGGCCGGCTTGAATAATTGCCTGGCTTCGACGAAGTAGGTCCCTGGGTTCCAGGCTTCGGCGGCGATGCTGGACCAGGCGTTAATCGCCACGTTGGCAATCGGCGCGGCAGGCGTCGACTCCCCGACCCGCCGCACCTCGACCCGCGCGGCGGGCTGGCCCGTCCAGCTATGGCCGGTGCCGGAGAACACCGGTTTGCGGTCGGCGCCTACGCTAACCGTGAGGGTCGGGACCGGGACCGGCACAGTGATACTGAGCCCATATTCGAAGTCGGAGTAAATCCAGCCGCCAGCCCCATCGGACACACCTTGCCGGGCATTCATCTGATGAGGTGAGGAAGGAGGCCGATCGTTCCAATCCACTCTCCAACTGCGGTCTGTATTCACATTGGTATATATCTGAAGATCACCCTCTATATTGAAAATCTCTACCCTTGCACCGCTGCTGTAGCCAACACCTGAAAACCTCACGGTATTGGGACTGGGGTAGGACACCTGGGAATCTATCAATTTCGGCGGTTTTATTTTGAAAGCCCGGGAGACGCTTCGCCCAGACCCCTTCCCACTCAATGTTTGCATCGCCACAAGTGAAACAGGCCCAGCGGCTGTTGTAACGCTCGCACTCCAGACACCATTGGCGCCTACGGAACCTGTTCCGACCATAGTTGACGACCATTCGATATAAACCTGCACGGAGGCCCCTTCCAGACCCTGGTTACCTGAAAGGGTGAATGTTTGCATCTGATGGCTATTAGCGGAGGGGGAAGTAATAGCCAGAATTCCCAGGACTCGGTAGGTGACAGCAGCGGTTTTACCTGATGGATAACCAGCCAGACTGAACTGTGCCACCACAGGTACGGAACCGCTCGGTAGGGTGGCATTGAAAGTCGTTGACCAAATGCCGCCCGTTGCGGTTACCTCAGGCGCCAGAGAAAAGAGACTGTCGTTAGCCTTCACCACCCTAATCAACGTTCCAGGAGCAGCGGCTCCACTAAAACCCACACCAGTTTCCAGAAAAGAATTAGAAGCAGGCGCTGCCAAGGTCACCAAGTATATTCTCGATGTGCTAGCAGACTTTAAGGAATATATATCGCCAACTTTCTGCTTGGCGTAAATGGAAATCGAACCAGATGTCGGGCTCAGTTCTACACTGGCAGCCCACTTTCCATTCGACTGCATTGTTGCTGGCCCCAACGTAGCGTCGTTGTCTTCGTTGTACAGAATAACCGTACCACTGCCAGGCACCCCTCCTGCCCCCGAGACAGTAAATGTCCTGCTATTAACGTTTCGAATGGGGTCAATGGTTGGGGTGGGCGGGAGAGGTCGATAATAATATTTTTGACTTGCATATAGAAAAGGGTCATCTTCAAGGTAAATATCGTACGTATATTTATAGTACACCTCGACAAAATCAGAATTCCCTCGCACCGCAATCGTTTGATTTATTTCGTGCCAGTTCCCATCCTGAATCCCATCATCATCTGTAAGCTCCTGATATCCAGTCTCTACGGCCGATTTAAGACTTATGTAAACATTTCCGCTTCTTCGCCCATTACTCTTTGCACTGTATTTCGGCCTTCTCAACTCAAATGACTTTCCATCCGAAGACCATGCATATAAAGCCGTGAAATTTGCCCAAAGAGAACCGTTGACAGCTTGTAAAAAAACTTCCCCGGTTAAAGAGTTTGGATTAGATTCCGGCTCTTGGCCAAGCGTATCACTATCACCCTCAGTGACATGAGCAATCTCGCTCGCCGCCCCCGGTGAGGAGGCGAACTTATTTTTCTCAGGATCATCGCCAGTTTCCATGACTTACCCCTTAATCGTCACTCGTGCATAGAGGCTCATTGCGGCCGACGTATCACCGGAAGTCCGCTTGGGCTCAGTGAATGACAAAACAGCTTGCTTGATCACCTGTTAGTTCTGACAGTGCTGACGAGCGGCAGGGATCGGCGGTGTAGGCCTAATGCCCAACTGGCTACACCGCCTTGCGCAACGGACTACATATCCGCCAGAATCCGCCGGCTTGTGCGCCTTGGCCTTGCCCCGTAACTTGATTCGCGTCGCTGATAATCAGCGTCCGGGTTTAGTCGCCCGGTGTGAAGAACGATGTGCACAAGTGTCATCAAGCCGGGTAACCCTATCCCCGCACTTGATGGTGGCTGTTCGCAGGGCGCCCTCGGGCGCGCCGGGTTTCGTTTTTCCACCGGTCGACTAACCTGCGTCCAGCCGCCACCCCTCGTTTAGTCGCGAACTGGGTGGCAGCCCAATCATGGAAAAACGATGATGATCAAACCCACACCCAATCCCCCGAAAACCAACCCGCTGTCCGCCCCCCTCGACGCAAGAAAACTCGACAAAGCCGCCAAAAAGGCCCTGGACCATTACCTCAAGCCCGACACGCCGGCCAAACCCGAAAGGCACCTGGACTACTTCATCGTCGCGCCCGATGCCGACCCCGAAGGGCTACTGGTGCACAGTTATGAAACCTTCTGCTCGGTGAGCACATTGATTCTGGATTTGTCCGAAGATCTGGAAGGTGCCACGCGCAACCTGGCGCTGGCGATTCATCAGATGGGCGAGATGGGGGTGTTGTTGCTGGAGCGGTTGCTGGATAACGAAGCGAAGGTCCAGCGCTGAAGGTCGAACGACCTCTAGAAGTAAAGAATGTATGAAGACCCTGTGGGAGCGAGCTTGCTCGCGATGACGGTGGATCAGCTGGCATCAATGCTGAATGTGCCGACGCCTTCGCGAGCAAGCCCACTCCCACAGAAGGCCTGGCCCTATGGAAGCATTCTCAAGCCGATTCCGACATCGAGCGAAAACTGAAGTACTGCTGCAGCGCACTGACCAGTTGCCCGTACTCCGGTGGAATCACCTGCAGACTGAAGCCAGCGTCGAAGTGCTGCGGCGTCACGTCCTCGTGGCACCACAGGCAAGTGGCCTTCAGCTTGATGTTCATCTGCGGCCCTTCATCGGCGGGAATCTTGAGGTGCAGGTCGAAATCCGCACCGACCATCAACGGCAACTGGCTGATCAGCATCAGCCCGTCTGCGGAAACATTGCCCAGGTAGCCGATGAGCTTGTCATTGACACCATTGAACACTTTCAGGAAGCACGGCAAGTCCTGCCGCTCTATCCGACGCTTTTTGTACATGTCCTGTATCGCTTTTCCCAGCCACCCAACAGGGTGCCTACCGAATACTTCGGAACGGGCCAAAGCCTGCCCGCTCTCCCCGATCCCGGTGCCAGACGCTTCCAAGCCTCTTGGCCATAATTCTGCCAGTCACAGGTGACGCCTCGAAATTAGAGACCCGGCTCTAATCACGACTTGTACAAATATAGCTGACGATTCAGCGACGACCAGCCAGGTGTCGTAAGTTTCATCTGGCGCAATGGTATAGACGAAGAATGGCCATGTATTTCACATGGCCATTTCTGTTGACGAACGGTCAGAATGCCGTCGGGCGGATTGCGGAGGCGCTGCGGGTCGGGTAATGCCCCAGGCTCTGCAGGGTTTCCAGGCGGGCGCGGGCGCGGAAAGCGTATTCGCTGGTGGGGTATTGAGTGATGATGAACTGGTAGGTCTGTGCCGCATCGATGAACAGTTTCTGCCGCTCCAGGCACTGGCCACGCAGCATCGAGACCTCCGGCTGCATGTAGCGGCGGGCCCGGCTGGCGCGGTCGACCTGGGACAGTTCGAGCATCACCTGCTCGCAGTTGCCACGGTCATAGGCCTTGTAGGCCAGGTTCATATGATGGTTCATCGACCAACGGGTGCAGCCCGTGATGCTCAGGGCCAGGGCAACAAAAAGCACGAATCGCATGGGAGGTTCTCCTGTCTTGAGTCCTGTATCGACCTGGCCGGCAAAATCTTCAGCCTGAAAATGGAGCCGGGCTTGCGCTTGTGGCGAGGGGATTTATCCCCTAGCCACAAAAGCGATGTTCGGCTTTCGGGCTTAACAGGTGTGAAAATATTCGGGAATGTTCATTTCGAAAAAGAAACGAATAAGTAGTGCACATGAACAATGACTACACCCAAAGACCATAGTAGCCTTCGCTGGCGCTTGAACTTGAGGAGTCTTGCATGTCCGTCCGTCGCACCAAAATCGTCGCTACCCTAGGCCCGGCCAGTCACTCGCCGGAAGTTCTTGAACAGCTGATTCTGGCTGGCCTGGACGTCGCCCGCCTGAACTTTTCCCATGGCACGCCAGAAGAACACAAGGCCCGCGCCAAGCTGGTGCGCGACCTCGCGGCCAAGCATGGTCGCTTCGTCGCCTTGCTGGGCGACCTGCAAGGCCCGAAGATCCGTATCGCCAAATTCGCCAACAAGCGCATCGAACTGAAGATCGGTGACACCTTCACCTTCTCCACCAGCCATCCGCTGACCGAAGGCAACCAGCAGGTGGTGGGCATCGATTACCCGGACCTGGTCAAGGACTGCGGCGTGGGCGACGAGCTGCTGCTGGACGACGGCCGCGTGGTGATGCGCGTCGACACCGCCACCGCCACCGAACTGGTGTGCACCGTGACCATCGGCGGCCCGCTGTCGGACCACAAAGGCATCAACCGCCGCGGCGGCGGCCTCACGGCACCGGCCCTGACCGACAAGGACAAGGCCGACATCAAGCTGGCCGCGGAAATGGAAGTCGATTACCTGGCCGTGTCTTTCCCCCGTGACGCCGCCGACATGGAATACGCCCGCCAACTGCGCGACGAGGCTGGCGGCACCGCCTGGCTGGTGGCCAAGATCGAGCGCGCCGAAGCCGTGGCGGACGACGAGACCCTCGACGGCCTCATCAAGGCCTCCGACGCCGTGATGGTGGCCCGTGGCGACCTGGGCGTGGAAATCGGCGATGCCGAGCTGGTGGGTATCCAGAAGAAGATCATCCTGCACGCACGCCGTCATAACAAAGCGGTGATCGTCGCGACCCAGATGATGGAGTCGATGATCCAGAACCCGATGCCGACCCGCGCCGAGGTGTCCGACGTAGCCAACGCCGTGCTCGACTACACCGACGCCGTGATGCTCTCGGCCGAAAGCGCCGCCGGCCTCTACCCGCTCGAAGCGGTGCAGGCCATGGCGCGCATTTGCATCGGCGCTGAAAAGCACCCGACCAGCAAGACCTCCAGCCACCGCATCGGCAAGACCTTCGAGCGTTGCGACGAGAGCATCGCCCTGGCAACGATGTACACCGCCAACCATTTCCCCGGTGTGAAGGCGATCATCGCCCTGACCGAGAGTGGCTACACGCCTCTGATCATGTCGCGCATTCGTTCCTCGGTGCCGATCTACGCGTTCTCCCCGCACCGCGAAACCCAGGCCCGCGCGGCGCTGTTCCGCGGCGTCTACACCGTGCCGTTCGACCCGGCCGCCCTGCAACCGGGCGAAGTCAGCCAGGCGGCGGTGGATGAGCTGGTCAAGCGCGGCGTGGTGCAGACCGGTGACTGGGTCATCCTGACCAAAGGTGACAGCTACCACACCATCGGTGGCACCAACGGCATGAAGATCCTGCATGTGGGCGACCCGATGGTCTGAGTGACCGGCCGCTGAAAAAAGCCCTGCCATGTGAATGGCGGGGCTTTTTGCTTTCTGCCTGGAGGTGGGTGAGCACAGACTCAAGCCCGGGGAAGGAACACATCCACCAGCAGTTGATTACGCGGCAACCCCGCCAGGTACAAGCGCTTGGCGAAGGCCTCGACCCGCTCGGGATGACCACAGGCCAGGGCCTGGGTCTGCCGCGAGGGCAGCCGCAGCCGCGCCAGCGCCGCGGGGGCGTCGGACGAGGCCAGCAGCTCCACCGTGAGGTTCGGGTGCTTGGCCGCCAGCGCGGCCAGGGGTTTGTCCAGATAATGACCGCCAGCGTCATGGGCCACATGGATGAGGTGGATGCTGCCTCGATGTTGCTGGCGCAGGGCCTCGCGCAGGATGCCGAACAGCGGTGCCAGCCCGGTGCCAGCGGCCAGCAGCCACAGCGGTTTGTCGCGCCACTCGGGGTCGTAATGCAGGGCTCCACCGCGCAGTTCACCGAGGCGGATGGGATCGCCAGCCGTCATGGATCGGACCGCATCGACGAACTGACCGGGCTGGCGACAGTCGAGGTGAAACTCCAGGAAGCGGTCTTCGCCGGGCAGGCTCGCCAGGGAATAAGGCCGGGCTATGTCACCGAGCCACAGCACCATGTGCTGGCCGGCCTGATAACGCAGCGCCCGCTCAGGCGTGATACGGATGCGCAGCACGTCGGGCCCCAGCCAATCCACCGCCGCCACCCGGGCAGACTGACCGTCGCGCTGCGGATCGAAGGCGTGGATCTGCACGTCCTGCACCACCTGGCATTGACATGCCAGGCGCCAGCCCTGGTCGCGCTGCGTCGGGCTCAAGGCATCGGGCCGGCTGTCGCGCACGTCGCCGTCCACACATTGCACCAGGCACGCATGGCAACTGCCGGCGCGGCAACTGTAGGGCACGGCCACGCCGGACTGATTCAACGCGTCCAGCAGGTTGCTTCCCGCCGCCACCGTCCAGTGTCGGCCGGCAACCGTCAATTCAGGCATCGACATTCTCCCAGGCCGCCGCGCATCGGTTTCGCCCGTCGCGCTTGGCACGGTACAAGGCCTGGTCGGCGCGCTGCAAGGCGCCGTCCAGGTCGTCGTCGATTTCCAGCAGGGTCATGCCCACCGACAGGCTGAGGGTCCCCAGTCGCAAACCGCTCAACTCGACTTCGCTGAACGCTCGCCGCAGTCGTTCGCAGCAGGCAGTCAGGCGCGCGGGATCACAGGCAGGCAGCAGCATCACGAACTCTTCACCGCCATAGCGGGCCAGCACGTCACCTTCGCGCAGGCAGGCCGTGGCGACGCCGGCGAATGCCTGGAGCACCTGATCGCCCGCGGCATGGCCATGCAGGTCGTTGATGCGTTTGAAATGGTCCAGGTCGATCAAGGCCAGGCCATGGGCGACACCAGGCCTGAGGGAGTTGAGTTCACGAGTGGCCAGGCGCAGGAAGTGCCGGCGGTTGAACAGCCCGGTCAACTCGTCGGTGGCCACCAGGTCTTCGAGCTGGCGCATCATCCCGCGCAGGGTGTCCTGGTGCGCCTGCAAGGCAAAGCGTCGCTGGCGCATGCGTTGGCGCGAGGTCTGGACATATCGGGCGTACAACACCAGCCACACCAGCACGATAAACAGCACGCACACCTGCAACCCGGCCAGGGTCGGGTCGGGCAGCCGGAAGAAGTAGGCATCCCACAGGGTAATGCCGGTGAAACTGATGAAGACCAGCGTCGCGCAACGCACGAAAGCCCGTCGGGACAAGTGAAACAGCCCGAACAGCAGGATCAGCACGTAGAACACCAGGAACACGCCCCGGGCCTGGTCCAGGTGCATCATCATCCAGGTCTGCCAGCCCAGGCCGATCAGGACCTGCGCCTCGGTGAGGCTTGGGTCGGCGAAACGCAGGTTGCGATCCGTGACAAACAGGACGAACAGAGCCCCCTGGCACAACACCACCAACCCACTGCCGATGATCACATCGCGCAACGAGTCTTGGTAATGACCACTGAAATATGCCAGCCACAACAACACCAGTGCCAGCGCGTAGGTTGCGGCCGCCAGGGCGAAGCGTTTGAGCAGGAGACGTTGAATGGCGTTATGGGTCAATCGTTGACTCACCGTTGGAAATGAGACTGAAAAATCAGTCCTACACTACAGGCCAGACGCCACTTTAGTGGCGTGCAGGGCAAATGACCATTCAATTCTGGAGCAGAAAAATGGCGTCAAAGCAATGGCCCAGATTGACGCATTATTCGATGCGGGCGGACCCCGGTTTGGGCCATGGATATGGTTCCCTGTGCGGAGGGATTTTATCCCCGCAGGGCTGCGCAGCAGCCCCAAGAAGCTCGAACGAGATCAGCCTGATACACCGAATTGTCTGGTTATGGGGATGCTGCGCAGCCCAGCGGGGATAAATCCCCTCGCCCAAAGGCAGCTCGCTCCCACAGGATGCCCGCCTGCGATATACTGCCGCGCCTTTTTAGCGTCGCGCCAGCATGCCCGGCGTGTCTTAAGAGGTGCCGTTCGTCGACCGATGCACCCAAACGAGCGACACCTTATTGAATGTTCCCGTCTTTGAGAGGAGCGCGACTCATGACCGTGATCAAGCAAGACGACCTGATTCAGAGCGTTGCCGACGCCCTGCAGTTCATTTCCTATTACCACCCCGTGGATTTCATCCAGGCGATGCACGAGGCCTACCTGCGCGAAGAATCGCCGGCGGCCCGTGATTCCATGGCGCAGATCCTGATCAACTCGCGCATGTGCGCCACCGGTCATCGGCCGATCTGCCAGGACACCGGCATCGTGACCGTGTTCGTGCGCGTGGGCATGGACGTGCGTTGGGATGGCGCGACCATGAGCCTGGACGACATGATCAACGAGGGCGTGCGTCGCGCCTACAACCTGCCGGAGAACGTGCTGCGTGCATCGATCCTCGCCGACCCGGCGGGCGCGCGCAAGAACACCAAGGACAACACCCCGGCGGTCATCCACTACTCCATCGTCCCGGGCAACACCGTGGAAGTGGACGTGGCGGCCAAGGGCGGCGGTTCCGAGAACAAGTCGAAGATGGCGATGCTCAACCCGTCCGACTCCATCGTCGACTGGGTACTCAAGACCGTGCCGACCATGGGTGCCGGCTGGTGTCCACCGGGCATGCTCGGCATCGGTATCGGCGGCACCGCCGAGAAGGCCGCCGTCATGGCCAAGGAAGTGTTGATGGAGTCCATCGACATCCATGAACTGAAGGCACGCGGCCCCCGGAACCGTATCGAAGAGATGCGCCTGGAGCTGTTCGAGAAGGTCAACCAGCTGGGCATCGGTGCCCAGGGCCTGGGTGGCCTGACCACCGTGCTCGACGTGAAGATCATGGACTACCCGACCCACGCCGCCTCCCTGCCGGTGTGCATGATCCCCAACTGTGCCGCCACCCGTCACGCCCATTTCGTGCTGGACGGCACCGGCCCGGCCTCCCTGGAAGCGCCACCCCTGGACGCCTACCCGGAAATCGTCTGGGAAGCCGGCCCGTCGGCCCGTCGCGTGAACCTCGATACCCTGACCCCGGAAGAAGTCCAGAGCTGGAAGCCGGGCGAAACCGTGTTGCTCAACGGCAAGATGCTTACCGGCCGTGACGCGGCGCACAAGCGCATGGTCGAGATGCTGAACAAGGGTGAAACCTTGCCGGTGGACCTCAAGGGCCGCTTCATCTACTACGTCGGCCCGGTCGATCCGGTCGGTGACGAAGTCGTGGGTCCGGCCGGTCCGACCACCGCCACGCGGATGGACAAGTTCACCCGCCAGATCCTGGAACAGACCGGCCTGCTGGGCATGATCGGCAAATCCGAGCGCGGCCCGACCGCAATCGAAGCGATCAAGGACAACAAGGCCGTCTACCTGATGGCCGTCGGTGGCGCCGCTTACCTGGTGGCTCAGGCGATTCGCAAATCCAAGGTCCTGGCATTCGCCGAACTGGGCATGGAAGCGATCTACGAGTTCGAGGTCAAGGACATGCCGGTGACCGTGGCGGTCGACAGCAAAGGCGAGTCGGTGCACATCACCGGCCCGGCGATCTGGCAGAAGAAGATCAGCGAAAACCTGGCGATCGAAGTGCAATAACCGTACGTCGAACCCGAAAAGGCCGGCAGGTGGCTCACCTGCCGGCCTTTTTTCATGTCCGCCGGAACTGCCGCACAGCGCTTTTCACCCGGGGCAACGGTGTCCCTGTCCGGGTACCTACCACTTATCGACCTGCTTGCGCACCTGTCGGATCTGACAGGTTACCCATCGCCCATCTCTTGGCATCCTCATGTTTTGCCGGGTATGGCCCTGGCGTTGCCGAACGAGATGATCACGATGGCAGAACAGACGCCCCTCCAGATTGTGCCCCCCACCCTCTCCAGCAGTGCATCCATTGCCACGATCGGCAACCGGATCGGCCCTGTCGGCACCCGGGGAGCCGCCTCGTTCGAGTTACCATTACCCTTGTCCGGAGCCCGTCACCTGACCCCCGCGCTGGCACTGCTCTATGGCAGCCAGGGCGGCAATGGCACCTTTGGTATCGGCATGCGGCTCCCCATTCCCAGCATCGCCCGCCGGAGCAGCGAGGGCGTTCCGCACTATGCCGACGACGATGTGATGATCGATGCCGACGGCGTCGAGCGTTGGCCCGAATTACTGGAGCCGCCGATCATTCGACCCCAGGCAGGCCCCGGCGGCACTACCTGCGCGGTGGTGCGGTATTACCCCAGGGTCGAAAGCGCCTTCGACGTCTACGAACTCTGGACACCCACGGACGGCCGCGCGCCGTTCTGGCGTGTCCAGGGCAGCAACGGCCACCTGTATTGCTACGGCAGCACTGAAGCCTCGCGCATCGCCGAACCCATCGACCCCGAGGCAGATCCTCCCGCGCCGATACGCATCGCCGAATGGCTGCTGCTGGAGGAGGTCAGCCCCTCGGGCGAGCACATCTATTATGAATACGCGGCCGATCCCGGCCCGTTCGACGGCCCCCACGACTATCGCACCCAGCGTTACCTGCGCCGGGTGTGCTACGGCAACGCCACGGCCAGTGAAACCTTTTACTGTTTCGAAGACCAAGACCCGGCAGACCGGGACTGGCATTTCCACCTGCTCCTGGACTACGGCCAGCGCACCCTCGACCTTGCGCAGAAACCTTCCTGGCTGACCGAGGAAGAGGCACCGTGGCACCTGCGCAGCGACCCGATCCACGCATACCGGTACGGGTTCGAAGTCGGCACGCGGCGCCTGTGCCATCAAGTCCTGATGTTCCATCACTTTCCCATCGAGACCGGCACCGAGCCCGCCCTGGTACAACGACTGCTGCTGGAATACACCTCGACGGCACTGGGCTACAGTCTGCTGACCGCCGCCCATTACCAGGCCTGGGACGCCCAGGGTCGGGTCGAATACCGGCCGCCCGTGGAACTGCAATACAGCGGTTTCGAGCTCAACCTCACCCCCGAAACCTTCCTCGAGTTCGAGACGATGCCGGCCATCGAGGACGGTCGGCATTATCAATGCGTCGACCTCTACGGCGAGGGTGTTCCGGGTTTCCTCTGCCGGTACACCGACGGCTGGTATTACCGCGAACCCGAGCGCGCCGAGGCCGGTGGCGACACGATCGCCTACGGCCCGTGGTCACGCCTGGAGAGCCTGCCGGTCGCCAGCGACAACCCGGCGGTACTGCAAGTGTTGACCGACCTGACCGGCAGTGGCCGACTCAACTGGGTCATCGCCCAGCCCGGCATGAACGGCTTCTACACCCTCAACCCGGACCGCAGCTGGTCAGGTTTCCAGAGCTTGCAGCGCTTGCCGACCGAATTCCTGCACCCGGCCGCGCAACTGGGTGACCTTGTCGGCGACGGCTTGCGTTCCCTGGCCATGATCGGGCCCAAAAGCGTGCGGCTGTATGCCAACCTGCGCGAACAAGGATTCGCCCCTGGCGTGAATGTGCCCCACGAACCGGACAGCGAATTGCCCCTGTTCAGCAACGTACGCAGCGAGCTGGTGTTGTTCGGCAACCTGCTGGGCAGCGACAGCACTGAGCTGTGTCGCATCCGCTTCGATGAGATCAAGTGCTGGCCGAACCTGGGGCACGGGCGTTTCGGCGAAGGATTCGTCATGAGCGCCCTGCCCTTTCATTATGGTGAGTTCGACGCCGACCGGGTACGGATCGCCGACCTGGACGGCTCCGGCGCCCCCGCGCTGATCTACCTCGACAGCGACGGCTTCGACATCTACCTCAACCGCGGCGGCAATGGCCTGGAGCAGACACCGGTCCGGGTGCCCTGGCCCACCGGTGTGCGGTACGACAATCTGTGCCAGGTCACCCTGGCCGACCTGCAGGGCCTGGGTTGCGCCAGCCTGATCCTCAGCACGCCCCACATGACCGATATCGGCAAGCCCCGACACTGGCGCTATGATTTCGTCACGGCCCGCCCCTATCTGCTGGAGGGCACGAACAACAACATGGGCTGCAGCACCCGCCTCGCCTACCGCAGCAGCGCCCAATACTGGCTGGATGAAAAGCAGCAGCACGTGGCCCAGGACAAACTCCCCGTGTGCTATCTGCCGCTGGCCCTGCTGCTGGTGGCGCGTCAACAGCAGCGGGACGAGATCACCGGCAATTGCCTGACCCAACGCTTCACTTATTTCGAAGGCGACTACGACAGCCGTCACCGTGAGTTGCGTGGTTTCGGCCGGTTGTACCAGCTCGACAGCGAAGTCTGCGAAGACGAGGCGCAAGAGGGCTTCACCGCACCGGTACTGGTCAAGACCTGGTTCCACACCGGTCGCACCGTCGACCAGCCCCTGAGGGACTGTTTCGCAGGCGACACCGACGCGGTGCCGTTGGGGCCGACGCTGCTGGCCCGCTTCCATGAAAGCGACGAGGCCAACGAGATCATCGTTCCCGACCCGGACACCGCTCGGGAAATGGCCTATGCCTTGGGCGGCTACGTCCTGCGCAGTGAAACCCATCCCGTCGATCCGGACGGCCCCCCCAGGCCCTATACCGTGACGCAACAGCGCTACCTGCTGCGCCATCCCCACGCCCATCAGAAAAGCCTGCTGGTGCTGGAGCTGGAGACCCTCACCCATCAATACGACGGTTTCCCCCACGATCCGCAAGTGCGGCACGACATCAACCTGAAATGGAACCTCTTCGGCCAGCTCATCCACGGGTTCGCCGTTCACTATGCCCGTCGTCTCACCGCCCTGGACTCACCGCCCTTCGAAGACGAACTGGAAAACACCTGGTGGCGCGATGCCCATGACGAGCAGCAGCAGCTGTTCCATATCATCGAGAAACGGGCCGAGCACCTGCACCTGATCGATGACACCGGGCTGCGCCAGCGTCTGGGCCTGCCATGGCGCTCCAGGGCCAACGGGTTGCAACGTCCAAAAGGCGAACTGCCCCAGGGACTCAACCCCAGGCAGATCAGCTACGAAACGTTCCTCGAACACCAGGATTCCGCGCCCTGGGTCGCCGCCCGGCAACTGATCGCACTGCAGGAACAGAATTACCTGCTGGACGAGCACGATGACATCGCCTTCCAAGCCCTGCGTGGCCCTCTGGAAGTGGCTGAATTCGACAAACAGGCTCTGGACGCCTACGACACCGTGCCGCCCCCTTTCGATATTCGCGAGGAACTGGAAACCATAGGCTACGAGCCCATGAAACTGTTCCTGCCGGAAGATCCCGACGAGGACATGGCTGAAAACCTCTGGTCGAAAAAGCTCGGCTTTGCCATCTACCAGCCTCTGGAGGGTTTTTTCCAGGTGTGTGCCCTGCAAGAGACCCAAAGCCATGGCATCACGACGGTCGAATATGACCCTTACCACCTGATGAGCATCGCCATAACCCTGCCGGACGGCTGCAAGACCCGTGTCCGATACGATTACCACTCGCTGTTGCCGCAGCAGATCGTCGATGCCAACGACAACATCCAGCAAGCCTTGTATGGCCCCGGCGGGGTGCCATTGGGGATCACCTTCCATGGCACCGAAAACGGCGTTCCGGCCGGCTTCGATGACATCGCCCGTTACCGTCCGCCCGAGGACCTGACGCCGGGTCATGCCATCGCCTATCCGGAAGAAACCCTGGGCAATATCGCCAGCGCGGTGCGCACCGACGCGCTCAGCTGGATGGGCTCGCTCGACGTCACGCTGGTGCTCTCGACGCAGCGCGACGAGTGGATCCGCGAGCGTTACATGCTGCCCGATGGCCATGTCCGTGCCTCAGGCCGAACCCGCCTGGCGCAACTGAAACAACGCAGCGCCGCCGAGGAACTGCTTTGGGTGCTGGTCAATGCCGCACCCCGGGAACCGGCCCACAGCGTGGTGCTGAGCGCCGATCGCTACCCGGACGATCCGTTACGGCAGGTCCGCATCGCCGTCAGCGCCGTCGACGGTTTCGGTCGCGCCCTGCAAACCAAGCAACGGGTCGAGGCCGGCCAGGCCTACGCCGTGGCCGAGGACGGTTCGCTGGTGCTGGAAAACGGGCAGCCGCTGCAACACCTGGCCGAACAACGCTGGCGCGTGAGCCAGCGTGTCGAGTACGACAACAAAGGGCTGGTCACCCGAGTCTATCGCCCTTATTTCGCCGATGCCTGGCGCTACATCAATGACGCCTCGCTGCGTGCCCACGGCTACCACGACCAGCAGTTCTACGACCCGCCGGGACGCCTGGTCAAGGTCATCAATGCCAAGGGACACGAGGCCTGGCATGTCTATCATCCCTGGTATCAATGCGACCATGACTACAACGATACGGATCCCGGGGCCTGACAGGTGAACAGCCAGCCCCACGCAAACACGCCAGTGCTGGCGGTGTTCGACGGACGCGCCGGCCCGGTGCGGCGCGTGGACTACCTGCGCGACTCCAGCGGCGATCAGACACAGCGGCTGATCACTGCCCAGGCGCATGACGTGGCCGGCCGCATCATTTTCCAGTGGGACCCTCGCCTGCACGGTACGGAAACGGCCAACCTGCATAGCGTCTATAGCCTGTCGGGAACCCCGTTGCTCACCCACAGTGTCGACGGCGGAATGCGTCGGGAGCTCTTCGGCGTGGCAGGACAGAAACTGCGGGGCTGGGACGGGCGCGGCAGCGAGCAACACATCGATTACGACTCGCGACTACGCCCCGTGGCGATCCGGGAACGAGGCCGGGACCAGGCCTGGGTCGCCGTCGAATACCTGCACTATGGCGACAGCTCGAGCGACAGTGCCCGGCGCAATCGATGCGGTCGGCTGGTGGAGCATTACGACACTGCCGGGCGTCTATCGATGATCGATTATTCAATGGCCGGTGCCTCGCTCCATCAGTCCCGGCGCTTTCTCGTCACGCTGGACTCGCCAGACTGGCCCCGGAACGAAACCGAGCGCGATGCGCTGCTCGAACCCACTGCCTACGACACACACTGGTTCTACAGCGCCCTGACTGAAATCCTGGGCCACAGGGATGCCAAGGGCCATGCCCAACGCCGGGACTTCGACATCGCCGGACAGCTCGCGGCCACTCACTTGCAATGGGCCGACAGCCCCATCGCGCAGGTGATTGTCCAACGCATGCAATACAACGCCGACGGTAGACTGAACGCATATATCGCCGGTAACGGGGTCATGACCACCTACAACCATGACCCTGCCAATGGACGCCTGCTTGAACAAAAGGCTGTCAAAGACAGCGACGTCCTTCAACACTTCAGCTACCGGTACGACCCCGTGGGGAATATGACGTCCCTGACCGACCACACCCATGTCACCCGTTATCACGCCAACCAGCGCATCGAGGGCGTCCGCCGGTTCACCTACGACAGCCTGTATCGCCTGGAAAGCGCCACGGGCCTGGAGGCTGGCGGCGCCGGCACTCAACCGCAACTGCCGGCGCTGATCCCGCCGATGGACCTGTCACTGCGCACGCCCTACACCCAGCATTATCGCTACGACCCAGGCGGCAATCTGCAGACACTGGTCCACAACAGCGCGGCCCCGGGCCAGGCGCATACGCTGCACCTGACCATGGACCCGTCGAGCAATCGTTGCGTGCAGTGGCGCAAGGGCGATGTTCCCGGCGATGACCTGAGCTTCGATGCCGACGGCAACCCGTTGACACTGCCCGGAACCGGCAGGCAACTGACCTGGAACCTGCGCAACCAGTTGCACGGCGTGACACAGGTGCATCGCCTGGCCAGCGACGACGATGAGGAGCGCTACGTCTACGACGCCCAGGGCTTGCGTGTGCGCAAGCGGCAAAGCAGCCAGGCGGCCGCTACGCGCCATGTGCGCGAGGTGCGCTACTTGCCCGGCCTCGAGATCCGCACCCTGGACGACAGCCAGGCGCTGCATGTCTGCACCTTGCAAGGCCTGGGCTTCAACGTGCGGGGACTCTACTGGGAAAAAGGCCGGCCGGAAGAAATCGACCAGGGCCAGCTGCGCTACAGCCTGGAAGACCACCTGGGCTCACTGGTCAAGGAACTGGACCAGGACGCCCGGCTCATCAGCCATGAAGGGTATTACCCTTTCGGCGGCACCGCATGGTGGGCAGCGGACTGCGAGGTACAGGCCAGCCAGAAAACCATCCGCTACAGCGGCAAGGAAAGGGACGCCAGCGGGCTTTACTGCTATGGATTGCGTTACTACGCGCCGTGGACGATGCGCTGGGTCAACCCGGACCCGGCGGGGCCGGTGGATGGGTTGAATCTGTATGCGATGGTGGGGAACAACCCTATGCGCTATTCGGACAACCTGGGCCTGAACAAGGACAGCAAGACGCTCCAGGGGGGCAACGAGCTGCTCACGCTCATGAGCGAGCGTACCCAGCTCATTCTGCAAGGCGGGGCCAACCCGCTGCCCGCTATTACCGGCTCACCGGCCAAAGTGAAAAAAATGCGCGAGATCCATTTCAGCGACAACCCGGAAGCCGAGCTGTTTCTCAAGAAGAACAGGGACGACAACCTGGTCGCCCATGCGGGCTTTGAAATACCCGGCGCGACACCTGACGAAACGATTCGACTGACGGATTTCTTCAATATCCCGTTGCCTCCCCAGTTAACGGTGGAACGCCACGGCGTCGTGGAATATCGTCCCGCCGAACAAGGCCTGGAGAGAGACGATCCGGTCTCGGGGGGCATCTTCAAGTTCGGCGATATCGACCGTTACGAGACATTCCTGGAGAAGAAGCTCATCGAGACGTACCAGGACACCCAACGTCCCATCAAGGTCTACAAAGGCACGAACCCCGACCCGATCAACCTGGCGGGCCTGGAGTACGAAACCCCCACGTTTCAACCCCTGCTCCAGAGGCGGTTGAAGGCCCATATCGTCGCGGGGGGAAGTTACCTGCCCAAATCCGCCGGGCTTCCAGGCATGCATGCCGAGAGCGTCGGCGGACACGTTGCGCTGGCTTTTCAGAAGGCCATGACGGGTGAAGCCGATCCGTCGCAGATTCTGGTCGTGACGCAGAAACTCAAGGGTGCCAAGACCGCCTCGGCCTTCCCCGCCTGTTTCAACTGCGCCAACATCCTGATGGAGTCCCAGGATGGCTCTGCCCCGTTCAATGTCCTGACCGACAGGGTGAACATGACTCATCAACAATGGAACCGCGCACTGCAGCCGTACATTTGAGCGCCTGGCCGGCACGCGCGTGATCTTGGCCCTGGCTACGGTCAGCATGCTATGGTGCGCGCCCGACTTTCTACCGGTTCGCGCCAGCATGCTGCCGACTTCCCGTACCTTGCGTCTGTCGTTGTATACCCTGCTGATCCTGGCGGGCGCCGTCGGCGCCGCGGCCCTGGCCGTGCGCCACGCCGAACGCGCGGCCTTGGAGGAAGACGCCAGCCGTGCGAACCAGCAACTGGCGTTGTACGCCAATTCCCTGCACACCCTGATCGACCGTTACCGTGCCCTGCCCGCCGTGCTGGCCCTGGACCCGGAGTTGCGCGCGGCCCTCCACGGTCCCGTCAGCGCAGCGCAGCAGGATGCGCTGAATCGCAAACTGGAAAAGATCAACGGTGCCGCGCAATCGTCCACCCTGGAATTGCTCGACCGTACCGGTCTGGCGGTGGCGGCCAGCAACTGGCGGTTGCCCAGCAGCTACGTCGGGCACAACTATGGGTTCCGGCCTTATTTTCTCCAGACCCGTACCCAGGGCACCGGGCGGTTTTATGCGGTGGGCGTGACCAGCGGCATCCCGGGATACTTCCTGTCCAGCGCGGTGACCGGCGACGACGGCGGCTTCCTCGGGGCGATGGTGGTGAAGCTGGAATTTCCCGAGCTCGAACGAGAATGGCGCCAGGGCAGCGACACCCTGCTGGTCAGCGATGCCCGAGGCATCATCTTCATTGCCAACCGACCGGGTTGGCGCTATCGCCACCTGCGCCCCCTGACCGACAGCGACCGCGCCGAGCTCAAGGCCACCCGCCAATACGACAAGCAGCCGCTGCAAGCGCTGTCCTTCGAGCCGTTGCGGCGCTTTGACGACAACAGCCATCTGAGCCGGGTCGAGGCTCCCGAGGGCGCTGCGGATTACTTGTGGGAGTCCCTGCCGCTGCCTGCCGAAGGCTGGACGCTGCACCTGCTGCGCCCTCCTCAGATCGCCTTCGAGGACCTGCGCAACGCCGGGCTCGCCGCTGCCGGCTCATGGCTGGCTCTGGTGTTCCTGTTGCTGTTTCTCAACCAGCGCTGGCGCCTGGCGAAACTGCGTCAGCGCAGCCGCGCCGAACTCGAACGCCTGGTGCAAGAGCGCACCCGGGAGCTGCGCACGGCCCAGGAAGGGCTGGTGCAATCGGCCAAGCTGGCGGCCCTGGGGCAGATGTCGGCGGCCCTGGCCCATGAAATCAACCAGCCGCTGACCGCCCAGCGCACGCAACTGGCGACCCTGCGCCTGCTGTTGGATCACGGCCGGGTCGATGATGCCTACAAGGCCCTCAAGCCGGTGGACGACATGCTCACCCGCATGGCCGCCCTCACCGGCCACCTGAAGACCTTCGCCCGCAAAAGCCCCAGCGGCCTGCGCGAACGCCTGGACCTGGCGGCGGTGGTGGACCAGGCCCTGCAACTGCTGGAGACACGCCTGCGCGATGAGCAGATCGACACCGTGCTGCACCTGGCCCGCCCGGCGTGGGTACGTGGCGACGCGATCCGCCTCGAACAGGTGTTGATCAATCTGTTGCGCAATGCCCTCGACGCCATGGCCGGACAACCGCTCAAACGCCTGGAAATACGCCTGGAGGCCGATGATCAGTTGTGGCGCCTGACGGTCAGCGACAGTGGTAGCGGCATCGCCGAGGAACACCTGGCGCAGGTCTTCGATCCGTTCTTCACCACCAAGGCCGTGGGCGACGGCCTGGGCCTGGGGCTGGCGGTTTCGTTCGCCATCATCCATGAGTCCGGCGGACGACTGACGGCGGACAACCATGAAAACGGCGCGGTATTCTGCGTGACCTTGCCCATCGACCAGGAGGCGCAGTTGCATGCCTAGCGAGTCCCTGTTGCAAAACGTGATGGTGGTGGACGACGAAGCCAGCATTCGCAGCGCCGTCGAGCAATGGCTGAGCCTCTCGGGGTTCCAGGTGCAATTGTTCGGCCGCGCCGAGGAGTGCCTGGCGAGCTTGCCTGAGCATTTTGCCGGGGTGATCCTCAGCGATGTACGCATGCCTGGGCCCAGCGGCCTGGAACTGCTGGCCGAAGTACGGCGGCGCGACCCGGATCTGCCGGTGATTCTGCTGACCGGCCACGGCGACGTGCCCATGGCCGTCGAAGCCATGCGTGACGGCGCCTACGACTTCCTGGAAAAACCCTTCAGCCCCGAAGCCCTGCTCGGCAGCCTGCGCCGTGCCCTGGACAAGCGCGCCCTGGTCCTGGAGAACCGGCGGCTGCACGAACAGGCCGACGCCAGGGCCCGACTCGATGGGACATTGCTGGGTGTTTCCCGGGCGCTGCAGAACCTGCGGCGCCAGGTACTGGACCTGGCGACGTTGCCGGTCAACGTGCTGATCCGCGGCGAAACCGGCAGCGGCAAGGAATTGGTCGCCCGTTGCCTGCATGACTTCGGCCCGCGGGCGAGCAAGCCCTTCGTGGCCTTGAACTGCGCAGCCATTCCCGAGCCGCTGTTCGAGGCGGAACTGTTCGGCCATGAAAGCGGCGCGTTCACCGGCGCCCAGGGCAAGCGCATCGGCAAGCTCGAATACGCCGACGGAGGCACGCTGTTTCTCGATGAGATCGAAAGCATGCCTCTGGCCCAGCAGGTCAAGCTGCTGAGGGTATTGCAGGAACAGAAGCTCGAACGCCTGGGCTCGAACCAGAGCATTGCCGTGGACCTGCGCATCGTCGCCGCCACCAAGCCGGACTTGCTGGAAGAAGCCCGGGCCGGACGCTTTCGCGAAGACCTGGCTTATCGCCTGAACATCGCCGAGCTGCGCCTGCCGCCGTTGCGTGAGCGGCGTGAAGACATTCCCCTGCTGTTCGAACACTTCACCCACAGCGCCGCCGAACGCCTCGGCCGCCGCGCCGCGCCCCTGAGCGGCCCGCAACTGAGTCATCTGCTGAGCCACGACTGGCCGGGCAACGTGCGCGAACTGGCGAATGTCGCCGAACGCCAGTTACTGGGGCTGGACCAGCCGCACCTGCTGGAAAGCGAGCCAGGCCAATCCCTGGCGGCCCGGCAGGAAGCGTTCGAAGCCCAATGCCTGCGCGCCGCCCTGGCCCGACACAAGGGTGACGTGAAAGCGGTGCTCGAAGAACTGCAGCTACCACGCCGCACCTTCAACGAAAAGATGCAGCGCCATGGGCTGAGTCGAGAAATGTTCCTGCAGGACAGCTGATGCCGCAAGGCCTGGATCGGCCATCGCTCGGACCGCTGCGGTGTCGGCCCCCCATACCGCAGACACCCGCCCCATATGGACGCGAGCCTGCTCGCGGTGGACGCAGCGCCTAGCTTGAGACCAGGCTGGCGAGCATCCTTTTCTTGCCGGCCACATCCAGGGCGCGGTAACTCTCCAATAGCATTTCCTCATCAGGCGCCAATGATGGCTTCACGGCTTGCCCGCGTTCGCCGATCAGGACGTACTGCGCATCCACGCCGATCACCGCCAGTTTCGCCACCAGGTCGGCCGGGCATTTCTGCCGCCCGGACACCACTTCCTTCAAGCGTTGCGGGCTGGACTCCCCGGCGGCCCGGGAGGCGGCCGCCAACGAAAAACCGCAACGGTCAATCTCTTCGCGCAAGCGAACGTGGATATATCCCACCAAATCTATTGACATGGTGTAACTATCCCACCAAAATAATTCGGACAAACAACACTCATCTTTGCCTCACAGGAATCCACCATGCCCGTGCCAATGCCGCGCGTCCGAGAAGTCACCTCATTGACGGCAGCCAGCGTGTTCAGGTGCGTTGGGTCTGAATCTACTTTGGAAATTTCCTACATGAAATAGGGATGCATCTGTAGCACAAAAGGAAGTAACACAAATATAGCTCGCCCCCGAGACGAGAGATTTCTCTTCACCGCTACGGACCCGGGGTCAAGGGCAGGATCCTCCACCAAGCGTATTGAAAACCTTGATGTTTTCTCACCCACTTGAGGTCAGACATGCATTTGTATCAAACATTTACCGTTCGATGGGCTGTCTCGAGCAAGCTGGCACTCCTGACGCTGGTACTCGGTTTGTCGATGCCGGCGGCCGCCAACATGGTGGTCTACCCGATGACCAGCACCATCGGCGCCGAGCAGGACGGTATCGGCCAGATCCAACTGCACTCCAAATCGGACAAGGTGCAATACATCAAGGTCAGCGTGACCCGGATCCAGCGCCCCGGCACACCGGACGAACATGAAAGCCCGCTGTCTCCCGCCGATACCCAGGGTATCGTCGTGTCGCCACAACGCACGGTGCTCGCCCCGGGCGCCAGTCGTACGGTACGTATTATCGCGCAAGCGATCCCCAGCGAGGAAACCGTCTACCGCGTTTATTTCGAGCCGGTGGCCGCGCCGGACCTGGCGGATGAAGTCACCTCCGAGCAAGGCGTCCAGCCCAGGATCGGGGTCAACCTGATCTGGGGCGCCCTGGTACGCCTGCTGCCCGACGAACGCCGCACCAGCATCAGCCTGCAGCAGAACGGCGGCGCCCTGCGCAACGACGGCACCCTGCGCGTCGGCGTATTGCAAGTCGGCCGCTGCGCCGACACCAAGGGCGAGAAAGACTGCATCTGGAACGACGTCAATCGCAGCCTGTACCCGGGAAGCACACTCCCCGTCTCGCCGCCCGGCGTGAACGGCAACGTGCTGATGCGCTTCGTGACCAGCGACGACAAGCAGCCCCGCACCCTGGCCGTGCTGCCTTAAAGCCCGACCCTATCACCCCTTTTTTACCTGAGCTACGTGCCTTGCACGTGGTCTGGCCCTGTTCACCCATAGCAAAGAGGCAACACCCCATGAAACTGTTCCAAATCGCTCCGTTGGCACTGGCTGCCCTGGTTTCACTGCCCGCCCTGGCGGTGGAAAAAAGCATCCTGGTCTACGCCGATGTCGATCCGACGATCGAACTGCTCCAGTCCGATGGCAGCCCGCTGCCGGCTTCCATGGAGATGGCCTACCTGCCAGGCGCGGGTCTGCAGCCTACCCGCCTGGGAACGCGGATCTTCAGCAATGACACCGACAAAGACATGACCCTGCGGCTGATCACCAACCCGGTGCTGGCGAACATGACCAATCCCGCCGCCACGGGCGTTCCCCTGTCCGTCAGCTTCGGTGGACGCGCACTGAACACCACCGGTGTCTCCCTGTCGGCTGCCGACCTGTTCCCCGGCGGCGACCCGACCAGCGGCTCGATCGAGCAGATGCTGGACATCCGCCAGACCACCGTCGGCGCCATCGCCAACGCCGGCCGCTATGAAGGCATCGTCAGCCTGGTCCTGACCCAGCAGCCGTAACGACCGTCGGTCCTCCCCAGAGGGGGGGTACGGCACCGTCGTACCTCCCCTTTTTCTTCGCCAAGGCCCCGTATGAAACTCCATTTCACCGCACTCTCCATTTCCCTTTCATGGGCGCTGGCCGATGCCGTAGCGGCCACGTCCGACGACCTGACTCGGGTACCGGCTGGCTTCGAAGCCCTGGTCGAGGGTCAGGTGGAACAACTCGAGCTGCAACTGTTCAATCGCAACCTCGGCCTGCATCCAGTGCTGGTCCGGCCCGGCCGGATCGAATTCCAGCAACCGGAACGCATCGCGGCCCTGCTGGTGGAGGCCGGCGCGCTGGCCACGCCCCAGGAACTGTTGCCACTGCTGTCACAGCCCTTGCCCAGCAACAGCCAACTGGCCTGCTCCTACGGTCTGGCCAGCGAGGCGAGTTGCGGCTATCTGGAAACCGAGGCAGTGGCCGTGATCCTCGACGAGGCCGGCGCCCGGCTCCAGGTGCTCCTGCGCAAGGACTGGCTGCCCACCAACGAGGCCTCGACCCTGCGGTTGCATACACCGAGCGAGGCGCAGAACGCCCTCGTCCACCGGCAGAACATCAATATCGCCCAGTCCGACAGTTACCGTGCCCTTGGCGCCAGCGGCCTCGGTGCACTGGGCCTGGGTGAAAACAGCCACCTGGGATTCACCTGGATCTACCAGGCCAACCAGAACAAGCGTGGCAGCGACAGCAACCTGGAATTCAACAACGCCTATTACCGGCGCGATTTCGACCGCGAACACTATGCACAGGCAGGTCGCATGGACATGAGCAACCTGTCCAGCGCCGAAGGCGGCAACTTCAATTTCAGCCTGCTGCCCCTGGGCCGGATCGACGGTGCCCGGGTCGGCACCACCCTGGCCTACCTCAATCGCGATGTCGTCGGGCAGGGCACGCCTATCTCCCTGATCCTGACCCAGCGCGCCCGCGTCGACGCCTTTCGCGGCGAGGAATTGCTTTCGACGTCTTACCTGGATGCCGGCGTGCAGAACGTCGACACCCGCACCTTCCCCAACGGCAGTTATCCGGTGACCCTGCGGGTGATCGAAAACGGCCAGGTGACCCGTACCGAAACCGTGCCCTTCAGCCGCACCGACGGCAACGGCCTGGGGGATGACACCGTGCAATGGTTCTTGCAGGGCGGGCGCACGGCCGAGCACTCCCTGTACGAACAGGACCCCGCCGCCGTGGTCCAGACCGGCCTGCGGGTGCCGTTGCTGGACAACCTGGCGCTCACCAGCGGCATCACCTGGCTGGACACGGCCTTCTACAACGAAAGCCGCCTGGACTGGGCCGGTACGCTGGGCGCCAGCAGTTGGTCATTGTCGGCCGCTATCCTGGAGGGCAATGACGGGGCGAGCGGCAACAGCCAGCAATTGACGTTCAACCATGGCCTGTCCTGGAATCTCTATCGCTACTCGCTGCGCAGCCCGTCCTGCGAGCACAACCGGCGTACCTACCAGCAGAGTGGCTGCAACGAATCGCTGACGGCCAGCGCCTCGCTGCCCCTGGCCGGCGGCGCCCTCAGTGCCGGCTACAGCTACAACCGTTATGCCCAGGTGAACCCTTCCTATTACTGGAACACGTTGCCCGGCGAGCCGGACCTGACCGACGAACTGACCACCGCGACCTGGGCCCGCACCCTGCAGGTGGGCTTCTCCCGCGGTCATCCCCTGGGGCAGTTCCACCTCACCCACCGGGTGGGCGCGTTTCGCAACCAGAGCGGCAACCGGCCCACCGACCACGGCGTGTACCTGAGCCTCAGCCTGTCCCATAACGAGCGCTCCACCTCCGGCGGCTTCCGGCATAGCAGTGTCGGCATGGACGCGCGCCGCGAACGGGCCGCCAGCGACAGCGTGCGGACCAGCCTGGCCCACACCCGGGTCTGGGACGGCGAACAAGGTCGCAACGAACTGAACACCGGGCTGGGTTACGACGACCTCGGCCGCTGGGACGCCGAACTGGCCGGGCGCCTCGAGCGCAGCTGGGGCGAAACGAGCCTGGCGGTGTCGCAGCGTGGCGGCGACCGGAACGATTCACGCCCCGGCCTCAGCGGCAACCACTCCTCTTCCCTGGCACTGGGGCGCGAGGGTTTCTTCTGGGGCCACGGCCAAGGCGGTACGGGCCCCGGAGCCGCCGTCGGCATCGTCGCGGCGCCGGCGGACAATGCAAACGGTGCCGCGGCCAAGGTCAGTGGCGGCTACGGCTCACAGACCAGCATCGGCTTCGGTGAAAAACGGCTGATTCCGATCAATGGCTTCCAGGTTTCCCAGACTCGCATCAGCGATGCCGATGCCTCGCGCCAGAACCTGAGCACGGTGAACGTCGGCAACGGCAGCCGCGACTGGTTCCTGCCACCCGGCAAGCTGGCGGTGCAGTACATCGAATCCAGCCTCAGCTACACCTACGTCGGACGCCTGGTGGATGCCCAGGGCCAACCGCTGGCACAGGCCGCCATCCTCAACGCGGCGATGATGGAAACCGCCGAGGACGGCAGCTTCGTCGTCGACCTGGCCAAACACCCGCAACCGTTGTTCGCCCTGGACCTGAACGGGGTGCACGCCTGTGCCGTGCAGTCGGCGACCGCGCGCAGCAGCTTGCGGCAGGTCGGCACGCTCACCTGCCATAGCACCACCCTGGACGCATTGCCGAAGGACCTGAACGACCCCGATCGACTGGGACGCTGGACGGCACGCCGCAGCGCCGCGTTATCGCCAGACAAGAGAAACCTGCCATGACTTCGACCTTTCAACGTTGGGCGCGTCGCCTGGGCGCACTGATCGGCGCGTTCGCTGCGCTGCCGGTGCTGGGGGACATCCATCCCGGCAACCACTATCAATCCGAGATGCTGCAGTTCGACCGCTCGACTCCGCCCGCCGATCATTACATCTGGACGCGAATGATCCATGGCTGGCACGAACAGCCTGTGGAACATTCGAGCTACAGAACGATGCACTTTGTCTGCCTGTCCAACACCGCTCCCGCGACAGGCCAGTGCCTGACCACCGCCGGAGGAAGGTGGGGCACCACTGATATACTGCTGCGTTTCACGGAAAAACGCAGTCGACTCTCCACGGTTTTGACTGTCAAGGGCAACATCATACGCAGACACCCGCTCAACAGTCCCTGTGGTACGTGGGGAGAAAGCATCTGGATGCTGACATCAACCTCATCCGGGAACTGCGAGGGCGTAGATGTGACGGGCACGGCCTCCACCCTGTGGATTCCTCGCTCGGAACTCGCCAAATTGCCCTCCGGTGGCATCTGGACGGCGCAGTTGGTCATGAAGCTCAGGAGGTTCTACTCGCAGCCTATCGGAAGCGCCCATACCTACACCGTCGACTTCAAACTGGACGTCACCGACCACAATAACGTGCAGATCTACCTGCCCGCCTACGGCATCAGCACCCCGCAGGTGGACCTGAACCTGCGCACCCGGCCATTGAGCAGCGGGCCGGGCGGCGTGGTATCCGGCCAGGCGGTGGTCGATGCGTGCCTCTACGACGGCTATAACGCCAACAGCCACCGTTACGAGGTGCGCATCACCGGCGCCAACCCCGTGCCCGGCATGGAGGGCCGCTTCTTCGTGCACCATGCCTCCGGCGGCACGGGTGAGCGAAACCGGATCGAATACCGGGTTCGCACCCGCACCGCCAACCTGGGGGAGACACAGCACGTGTCGGGACAAACGGTGGCCCATACCGGTATCGACAATGCCGATATCCGCGCCGTGCGCTTGCCCAACGTGCCCTTCCCGGTCGTGTGCACCCCATGGCCCATCACCCTGGATACACCGCCCTTCAACCAGATCGACAAGAACACCGGGCAATACCGGGGCGAGTTGAAACTGGAGTTCACACCGTCGACGACTTCACCCTGAGGCTGGCACTGGACAGAAGCTGCGCCAAGGCGCTTCTGTCAGGTCGTTCTTCTTGCAGTGACTGGCCTCATCGCGAGCGAGCTTGCTCGCGATGAGGCCGGCCACAACAACACAGCCCCTCCTAGTAAGCGGATTCCCGCTCACCCTCACGACACCGATAGGCGGTTTTCCGCTCATTATCCAACGCCAGCCCCTCTAGACCGGCCCTTCGTCTCCTGGCACAGCTCCTGCTATAGCCCTGTCAGGCTGCGTTTCCGCGCGCTCCACAAAAACAATTAAACGAAGGATCCTTCAATGGATAACTCCAACGCCCTGCCCCTTGGGTCGGCTGCCGTGCCCGCCCGTGAAAGAACCACCGCCAGCCGGATCAAATCGATCTTCAGCGGCTCGGTCGGCAACATGGTCGAGTGGTATGACTGGTACGTCTATGCCGCTTTCTCGTTGTACTTCGCCAAAGTCTTCTTCCCCAAGGGCGACACCACCGCCCAGTTGCTCAACACCGCCGCCATCTTCGCCGTAGGTTTCCTGATGCGTCCTATCGGTGGATGGCTGATGGGCCTGTACGCTGACCGTGCCGGCCGCAAACGGGCATTGATGGCGTCGGTGTACCTGATGTGCTTCGGCTCGCTGATCATCGCCCTGAGCCCCGGCTACGAAACCATCGGCGTCGGCGCGCCGATCCTGCTGGTGTTCGCCCGCTTGCTCCAGGGCCTGTCGGTGGGAGGCGAATACGGCACCTCGGCCACCTACCTGAGCGAAATGGCGACCAAGGAACGTCGCGGCTTCTTTTCCAGTTTCCAGTACGTGACCCTGATTTCCGGCCAGCTCATCGCCCTCGGCGTGCTGATCGTGCTGCAGCAGTTCCTCACCAGCGAACAGTTGTACGCCTGGGGGTGGCGTATTCCTTTCGCCATCGGCGCGTTGTGCGCGATCGTGGCGCTGTACCTGCGTCGCGGCATGGAAGAAACCGAGTCGTTCACCAAGAAGGAAAAGTCCAAGGAAAGCGCTATGCGCACCTTGCTGCGCCATCCCAAGGAACTGCTCACCGTGGTCGGCCTGACCATGGGCGGCACCCTGGCGTTCTACACCTACACCACTTATATGCAGAAATACCTGGTGAACACCGTCGGCATGAGCATCTCCGACTCCACCACGATTTCCGCTGCCACGCTGTTCCTGTTCATGTGCCTGCAGCCGGTGATCGGCGGCCTGTCGGACAAGATCGGGCGCCGGCCGATCCTGATCGCCTTCGGCATCCTCGGCACACTGTTCACCGTGCCGATCCTGACCACCCTGCACACCATCCAGACCTGGTGGGGCGCGTTCTTCCTGATCATGGCCGCGCTGATCATTGTCAGTGGCTACACCTCGATCAACGCCGTGGTGAAAGCCGAACTGTTCCCCACTGAAATCCGCGCCCTGGGTGTCGGCCTGCCTTACGCCCTGACCGTGTCGATCTTCGGCGGTACCGCCGAATACATTGCCCTGTGGTTCAAGAGCATCGGCATGGAGACCGGCTACTACTGGTACGTCACGGCGTGCATCGCCGTGTCGCTGCTGGTGTACATCACCATGAAGGACACCCGCAAACACTCGCGGATCGTGACCGACTGATCACCGAGGTGCACAAAACGAAGGGGCGAACCTACTGGGTTCGCCCCTTTTTCGTTCGGTATCGAAAGATTTATCCGACATTAATCTCTGGTTAATGCCTGCCTCTCATTCTCATCCTCAACAGAACGCCGTTGACCTTGCCGGTGATGAGTTTTATCGACCGCTGGGCCTCTGCCGCCTACATATCTATTTAACCGATTGTTTTAAGCATTTTTTTGCGCTTTTTAATCGATTTAACAAGCGTAACATAAGTTTCAACCCCAAGGCGTCCAACGCCAACCACTTCGGAGTACTGACATGAAAACCAAACTGATGATCGCCCTGACCCTGTCGATGCTGGCTGCCAACACCTTCGCCGCCGATGGTTATGACAAGACCGGTTCCGCCGCCTTCGGCTCAGAGGCCAGCGCCGCCATCGAACGTAGCCACGTCGGTAGCTATGCCGCCGATGGCTTTGACAAGACCGGCACCGCAGACGCCATTGCCGCCGACGGTTTCGACAAGACCGGCACCGCAGACGCCATTGCCGCCGACGGTTTCGACAAGACCGGCACCGCAGACGCCATTGCCGCCGACGGTTTCGACAAGACCGGCACTGCTGAAGCGATTGGTTGATGAGTGGGTATCAAGAGATCGCCGCCTCTGGCAGCGACGGCAGGACGGTTAAGATCCCGTCGGCGTTGCCAAAGGTTGCGATCTTTCTTGCACCACCAGAACTGGAAATAAATGCCCTGGCCTTGCACTATTGGCCCCTTTCGAAAGCGCTTCCAGGGATCGCCCGCCATGCCCGATGACATCCATTTCTATGAACCCGCCAACGGCCACGGCCTGCCCCATGACCCGTTCAATGCCATCGTCGGCCCGCGCCCTATCGGTTGGATCTCTTCCCAGGATGCCGAAGGCCGCCTGAACCTGGCGCCCTACAGTTTTTTCAATGCGTTCAACTACATCCCGCCGATCATTGGCTTTTCCAGCGTCGGGCGCAAAGACAGCCTCAACAACATCGAACAGACCGGTGAGTTCGCCTGGAACCTGGCCACGCGGCCGCTGGCCGAGCAGATGAACCAGAGCTGCGCGATGGTTGCACCCGAGGTCGACGAGTTCGAACTGGCGGGTTTGACGACGGCCGCGTCGCGGGTGATACAGGTGCCGCGCGTCGCCGAAAGCCCGGTGTCCTTCGAATGCAAGGTCACGCAGATCATTCAGTTGCAGCGGGCGGACAAAGGCCTGGTGCCGAGTTGGCTGATCCTCGGCGAAGTCGTCGCCGTGCACATCGCCAAGTGGCTGTTGAAGGACGGGATCTACGACACCGCTGCCGCCGAACCGATCCTGCGCGGCGGCGGCCCGGCGGATTACTTCCAGCTGGGCCCCGAGGCGTTGTTCAAGATGCATCGCCCGAAGTAGAGGGTCGCCACAGGTGCAGACCCGTTCCCGAGCCCAACAGGCGACGCGGGTTTACCAGAGCAATCCGCCATCCTCGCTGACGCCCTTGAGGTGGGTCAGTTGCACGGCTGCGGCCTCATCGGCCTTGGCGGCGGTATCGAAGGTCTGCTCTTCGAGCACCTTGTTGAAACGCGGCGCACCGGCCCCACCGATGGCCTTGGTGGCGATGGCGGCATGGTAGCCGCCCCCTTCTTTGGGGATGACGGCGGAGACAGCTTCGAAGGTTTCAAAGGCTTTACGTGCCATGTGTACGCATCCTGGCGGTGGAAATGACCGCCATTAAACCTTCAACCGGCCAGTTTGTGTACCGCCGCCAGGCACCCTTCGGTCGCCTGGGTGGCAGACACTTCCCGGAACGTATGGAAGTCCAGGCTGCTGACCACCAGGTCCTGCACCAGTTCGGCGAAAATGCCCATGGCCGGGGAATTGAAGTAGGCGTCCATCGATTGCTGATCGGTCCAGAGCCCCGACACCAGCCACAAGTCGGCGTCGCATTGCGATTGTTGCAGGGCAAAGTGGATGCAACCGGGGGCCTGGCGCGAGGGCGCGATCAGCGTGCTCAGGCGTGCACCCAGTGCCCGGGAGCAACCGGACCGGGCCCGCACGAAAGCCATGTGACTGACGGGGATCTGCTTAGACATGTTCAACCCTCCCAGGTAATCCGTTGTGCAGCCGGGGACAGGCTGCGACAGGATCAAAGGTTAAGCGCCACGCCACCAGGTTCGTTAGTCGATTTCTGCCGACCCCTTGCACAATCCTGCGTATTGCCGGCGCCAGATACGGCGATGGCACCACAGGGACCCGGGAAATTGAGACAAAAGGTTTCAAGCAAGTTTCAGGGATATTCCCGCGCGACGACACGGCGAGCCGTGCAGGATCAGGCAAGCTTTCAACAGGATGTGGCTACCGCTGCGCCTTGCACAAACATAAGCTTTGCCCATCGCCCCTGACATTCGAGGATCCCGGCATGTCGCCGCTCGACCACGCCCACGCCCCCCTGGACTCGCATCAGGAACAACAGCGCGCCGAACTGGCGTCGATCATCGATCGCAATACCAGCGAAGACGGCAGCTACGCGACCGCCATCGGCTCGCTGCACCTGGGACGCCACAGTCGGCCCCATGAGTTTGCGACGGCGCTGGCACAACCGGCGCTGTGCATCATGGCCCAAGGCAGGAAACAGGTGTACCTGGCGGATGAACTGTTCAGCTACGATCCGCTCCACTACCTGGTGGTTTCCGTGTCGGTGCCGTTGAGCGGGCGCATTGCCGAAGTGTCCCCCGAACACCCGATCCTGGCCCTGCGCCTGGACATCGATCCAGCGGAAATCACCGCCCTGATCGCCGACGCCGGACCGTTGGGAGTGCCGACCCGGCCTGCCGGACGCGGGCTGTATGTGGAGCGCCTGGACACGCCGATGCTCGACGCCGTGCTGCGGCTGGCGCGGCTGCTGGATACGCCGAAAGACATCGCCATGCTCGCGCCACTGGTGCGCAGGGAAATTCTCTACCGCCTGCTGCGCAGCCCACAGGGCTACCGGCTGTACGAGATCGCCATCGCCAACAGCCAGAGCCATCGCATCAGCCAGGCGATCAAATGGCTCAACGGTCATTTCGAACAACCGCTGCGCATCGATGACCTGGCCCGGGAAGTGAACCTCAGCGTCTCGACCCTGCACCATCGCTTCAAGGCCATGACGGCCATGAGCCCGTTGCAGTATCAGAAACAACTGCGCTTGCAGGAAGCCCGCCGGCTGATGCTGGCCGAGGGGCTGGAAGCCTCGGCGGCCGGTTATCGGGTGGGCTACGAAAGCCCTTCGCAGTTCAGCCGCGAATACAGCCGGTTGTTCGGCGCCCCGCCGTTGCGGGACCTGGCGCGGTTGCGCCTGACGGTCTGACGTGACTTGCCGCTGCCTGGCTCGGCCTCATCGCGACACCTGAGCCATCCAGAGCGCCTGGTCGATCTCGATCAGCGTCGGGCCTTGGCGGTCGCGGGCCGCCAGCAATGCGGCGCGCAAATGCTCCACGCCATCGATGGCTTGCGCAAAGCAGCCCAGGGCCCTGGCGACGCCGACAAAGTCCGGGGTGTAGATGTCTACGCCGACCTGCTCGATGGCGCGCCTGACCATGTATTTCTTGATCTCTTCGTAGCCCTGGTTGTTCCACAGCAGCACGATCACCGGTGTGCACGCCTCCACGGCGCTGGCCAGTTCCGCCAGGGTGAACTGCAAGCCGCCATCGCCGATCAGGCACACCACCGTCGGACGCCCCTGGCCCTGGTCCGTGCCGCCGAGCCAGGCACCGATGGCTGCCGGCAACGCGTAGCCGAGGGTGCCATAGCCGGTGGACGCGTTGAACCAGCGGCGTGGCTGTTCGAGATTGAAGGTCAGGTTGCCGGTATACACCGGTTGCGTGGAGTCGCCGACAAAAACCGCATCGGGCAGCGTCTGGAGAACGGTATCGAGCAACAGCGTCTGGGCACGGGTCGGGGCATCCCAATCCTGCTCCAGGGCGACGCACAAGCGCGCCACGCGAGCCGCGCCCCAATCGGTGTCGCGCTCAGGCAGCGGCAGGCGGCCCAGTTCGTCCAGCAAGGCCTGGGCGGCGGTACGGGAATCCGCTACCAGCGCCAGATGCGGCGGATAATTGCGCACGGTCTGGTCCGGGTCGATGTCGATGCGCAGCAGCGCACCGGGAATCTGGAAGCCGCCAGCGAAGGTAACGTCATAGTCGGTCTCGGCCAGTTCAGTGCCGACGGCCAGCACCACGTCCGCCTCGGCCACCAGCGCACGAGTGGCCACCAGGCTTTGGGTGGAGCCTATCAGCAAGGGGTGACGGGACGGCAACAGGCCCTTGGCGTTGATGGTCAAGGCCACTGGCGCACCGAGGCGCTCGGCCAGTTCGGTCAGCTGGGCCGCGGCATCGATGGCTCCGCCTCCGGCCAGGATCAACGGTCGCCTGGCGTTCGCCAGCAGGGCCGTCATGGAAGCCACGGCGGCCGGCGCGGCACCGGCACGGCTGATATTGACCGGCGTACTGGTCAGCAAGGCATCCGCTTCTTCAACCAGGACGTCCAGCGGAATCTCGATATGCACCGGCCGCGGCCGTCCAGCCTGGAACAGCGCGAAAGCCCTGGCCAGCACCCCTGGCAACTCGGCGGCGGACATCAAGGTGTGGGAAAACGCCGCGACACCACCCACCAGCGCACTCTGGTTCGGCAGCTCGTGCAGCTTGCCACGGCCGCCCCCCAGCTGACTGCGGGACTGGACGCTGGAAATCACCAGCATCGGAATCGAATCGGCATAGGCCTGACCCATGGCCGTGGCGATGTTGGTCATGCCCGGGCCGGTGATGATGAAACACACGCCGGGCTTGCCGCTGACCCGAGCATATCCGTCGGCCATGAAACCGGCGCCCTGCTCATGGCGCGGTGTCACGTGGCGAATGCTGGAGCCGGCCAGCCCACGGTACAACTCCACCGTGTGCACTCCGGGAATGCCGAATACCTGCTCGACGCCATAGCCTTCCAGTAACTTGACCAACACTTCGCCGCACGTTGCCATTGCCCCTGCCCTTTTCCAGTCTTGACGAGCCCCCGGCAGCCGCTGGCACAGAGCCTGTCTGCCTTGGGGATGGGGTTATTGGAACGGGCAGGCCATAGCGGCAACAATGGATAAAAAGTCATACTAGCCATGTCCTCACGTCATGACTCGGCTCTCTATGAAACGACTTCCTCCGTTGCCGGCATTGCATACCTTCCTGGTCACGGCCCAGTGCTGCAATTTCACCCGGGCGGCCGAACAGCTGCACATCACCCAGGGCGCAGTGAGTCGACAGATCGCAGGTCTGGAGGATCACTTGGGGTATGCGTTGTTCCAGCGCCACGCGCGCGGCCTGAGCCTGACCGCCGAGGGCCAGGCATGGCTGCCCAGGGTCCAGGAAGTGTTCGGCCTGATCAGCGATGCCGTGGAGCAGATCGGCGAGAAACGCCAGACCCTGCAGCTCAAGGCACCGACCTGTGTGATGCGCTGGCTGCTGCCGCGCCTGCTGCAATGGCAGAAGGAACGTCCGGACCTGCCGGTGAAACTGACCAGCACCGCTCGGCACGGTGTCGATTTCCAGCGCGAACCCTTCGACGCCGCGGTGATCTACGGTCAGCCGCCGGACACCTCGCTGGCCTGCCTGCACCTGTTCGACGAGCAACTGACGCCGGTGTGTTCCCGGTCGCAGCTCGAAGGCCCCGTGCCGCTGCGCACCCCCGCCGACCTGCAGCACCACCTGCTGCTGCACCCCACCGATGATGAGCGCGACTGGAATGCCTGGCTGGAAGCCGCCGGTGTGAAACTGGCCCGGATCGCCCACGGCCAGCATTTCGAGACACTGGACCTGGCCATGTCCATGGCCTCCCAGGGCACCGGGGTGGCCATCGGCGACTGGGCGCTGATCGGCGACGATCTCAAGGCTGGAAGACTGACGACACCGTTCGACCTGAAAGTCAGGACCGGCCTGGGCTACTACCTGGTCTGTCCACGCAGCGCCCAGGCTTCGCCAGCGTTGCAGGCGCTGATGGCCTGGCTGGTGGAACAGGCCCGCACTAGAGCAGATTAGGCGCCTGGGCCGGTTCCAGCTGGGCCCAGTGGGAGGTGTCTTCGCGGTGCTGCCGCAGATAGGGCAACACCGCCCCCAGCAACGGCTCCCTGAACGCCTCCTGGAAGCGATGGGCCAGACCCGGTATCAGTTTCAACTGGCTGCCCCGGATATGGGCCGCCAGGTGCACCCCGTGCATGACCGGCAACAGGGGATCGGCCGTGCCGTGGACCACCAGGGTCGGCACCTGCAGCTGGTTGAGCAGCGCTACCCGGCTGGGCTCCGCCATGATTGCCATGATCTGGCGCTTGACGCCCTCGGGATTGAAGGCCCGGTCGTAGGCCTGCGCGGCCTGGTGCAGCAACGCCTGGCGATCATCCACCACCATGGGACTGCCCAAGGCGGCCAGCAGGTCGGCCTGCTGCTCCAGGGCCATCTCTCGGTTCGGCGCACCGCGTCGCGACAGCAGTTGCACCAGCGCTTCGCTGGGCGCCGGCAGACCCTGGGCGCTGGAGCTGGTCATGATCAGGGTCAGGCTTTCGACCCGCTGTGGCGCCATGGCCGCCATGTGCTGGGCGATCATGCCGCCCATGCTCGCGCCCAGTATGTGAAAACGCTGCACTTGCAACGCGTCCATCAAGCCCAGCCCGTCGCTGGCCATATCGGTCAAGGTATAGGGCGCCGCCACCGGCAAGCCCAGCTTGTAGCGCAAGGCTTCGAACGTGAGGTTGGCGCTGCCGGGAGCCTGGCGCCAGGTGGACAGGCCCACGTCCCGGTTGTCGTAGCGAATCACCCGGAAGCCTTGCTCGCACAGGGCTGTCACCACTTCATCCGGCCAATGGATCAATTGCCCGCCCAACCCCATCACCAGCAGCAACGCCGGATCGGACGCACGGCCAATACTCTGGTACGCCAGGCTGACCTGGTCCAGATCGACCCGTTGGGTCGCGACATTGACATCACAACGAGACGCCGCCAACGACGGCAAGCCGAACATCAGGACGGCCAGGAAAATGAACACACGCATGAAGAAACACCAAAACGCAGAACCCCAGTAGAGCGCGAGTCTGATGAAATTCGTTCAAGCGCGCTGCCACAGTTGCGTGACAGTTTGATGAAGATTGCCGAGCGGTCGAATGCCCGCCCCGCTCCCGGGCGGGCATGCCGCCAGGGACGCGCCGCGTTCCGCTTCTGCATGGTGATGCGCAGCGTCAAGAGGGCATTCCCACACGGAGCATGGGAACGATCAACATTCCTTATTGGGGTGTGAACAGACCTCCCCCTGTGGCGAGGGAATTCAAGCCAGCTGGCTGCGCAACTGCCGTGCCGCCGCCACCATGTTCACCAGCGCCGCCTCGGTCTCGGGCCATGCGCGGGTCTTCAGGCCACAGTCGGGGTTGATCCACAGCTGTTCGGCGGGGATCCGCTCGACCGCCTTGCTCACCAACGCAACCATCTCGGCGGTGTCCGGTACCCGTGGCGAATGGATGTCGTAGACACCCGGGCCAATGTCGTTCGGGTAGTCGAACGCTTCGAAGGCATCGAGCAGTTCCATGTCCGAGCGGGAGGTTTCGATGGTGATGACATCGGCATCCATGTCGGCGATGGCCTGGATCACGTCATTGAACTCGCTGTAGCACATGTGGGTGTGGATCTGGGTTTCATCCCGTACTCCCGACGCGCTCAAGCGAAACGCCTCCACGGCCCAGTCCAGGTACTCCTGCCATTGCCCGCGACGCAGCGGCAACCCCTCGCGGAACGCCGCCTCGTCGATCTGCACGATGCGGATCCCGGCAGCCTCCAGGTCCAGCACTTCGTCACGCAGGGCCAGTGCCAGTTGTTGCGCCTGGGTTTGGCGCGACACGTCTTCGCGCGGAAAGGACCACATCAGCATGGTCACCGGGCCGGTGAGCATGCCTTTCATGACCTTGTCGGTCAGGCTTTGGGCGTAGCGGATCCAGTCGACAGTCATGGCCTTGGGGCGGCTGATGTCACCATAAATGATGGCCGGCTTGACGCAGCGCGAGCCGTAACTCTGCACCCAACCGAAACGTGTGAAGGCGTAGCCGTCCAGTTGTTCGGCGAAGTATTCCACCATGTCGTTGCGCTCGGCTTCGCCATGGACCAGCACGTCCAGGCCCAGGCGTTCCTGGATCTGCACGGCGTGGCGGATCTCGGTGTGCATGGCGTCCTGATAATCGTTGGCCGACAGCTTGCCCTGCCGGTATGCCTGGCGTGCCAGGCGAATGGCCGGGGTCTGCGGGAACGAGCCGATGGTGGTCGTGGGGAAGGCCGGCAACTTCAGCCGCGCGCGCTGCTGCTCGATCCGTTGCGCGAAAGGCGAACGGCGCTGGCTGTCCTGCGGGCCGATCGCAGCGAGGCGGGCCTGGACCTCGGGTTTGTGAATGCGCGTCGAGGCGGCGCGGCGGGCCTGCGCGTCGCGGCTTTCGGCCAGGGCCTGGCGAGCGCCGGGGGCAAGTGGATCGTTCAGCGCATCGCGCAGCACGGCCACTTCGCCACACTTCTGCACGGCGAAGGCCAGCCAGCCCTTGAGTTCGGGATCGAGCCGGTCTTCGCGTTCCAGATCCACCGGGCTGTGCAGCAACGAGCACGACGTGCTCACCCAGAGGTTGTCGCCGAAACGCTCCTGGGCCGGCTGCAGTTGCGCCAGCGCCTGTTCCAGTTCGCAACGCCAGACATTGCGGCCATTGACCAGGCCCACCGACAGGATCTTGTAGCTGGGCAGGCGATCCAGGACCTGGCCCAGTTGCTCCGGCGCCCGGACTGCATCGATGTGCAAGCCGTCCACCGGCAGGCCCACGGCCAGGCCCAGGTTGTCCTGCAAGCCGCTGAAATAGGTCGCCACCAGTTTCTTCAGGGGTGAATACTGAAGAATGTGATAAGCCCGCTCGAAGGCGTTTTTCCAGGCCTGGGGCAGGTCTAGGGTGAGGATCGGCTCGTCGATCTGCACCCATTCCACACCCTGGGCTTTCAGGCGATTGAGGATCTCGCCGTAGACCGGCAACAACCGCTCCAGCAACTCGAGCCTGTCGAAATCCTGCCCCTTGGCCTTGCCCAGCCACAGGTACGTGAGGGGGCCGATGATCACCGGTTTGACCCGATGTCCCAGGGCGTGGGCTTCGTCCACCTCATCGAACAGCTGCGACCAGCTCAGGCTGAAGGTCTGTCCGGCGCAAAACTCCGGGACCAGATAGTGGTAATTGGTGTCGAACCATTTGGTCAGTTCCTGGGCGTGCTGCGTCTGGCCATGCTCGGCACTGCAGCAAGACACCGTGGCGCCACGGGCCATGGCGAACAAGGTGTCCAGGCTCGGTTGGCCATGGGCGTCGAGGGTCGCGTGGAATCGCTCCGGCACGGCTCCCAGGGTCAAGGTGTGGCTGAGCACCTGGTCGTACCAGGCGAAATCCCCCACCGGCAGCAGGTCTATCCCGGCGTCTTTCTGCAATTGCCAGTGCCGGGCCCGCAATTCACGGCCCACCGCCTGCAACCCGGCCGTGTCCAGGTCGCCCTTCCAGTAGGCTTCAAGCGCTTTTTTCAGTTCTCGGTCGGCGCCGATGCGGGGAAATCCCAAGGTGTGGGCCAGGGCCATGGTGTGCGTCCTCCTGTAAAAGATGCCGCCATTGTCGACAGCCAGCCCCACATGAGACAAACTCAACCTTTTCGTGTTGATCACAAGTTTTCTTCATGGAGCCTCCGGTGCTTGAACTCCGTCACCTCAAGACCCTGCACGCATTGCGCGAAGCCGACAGCCTGGTGGAGGCCGCCGAACGCCTGCACCTGACCCAGTCCGCGCTGTCCCACCAGTTCAAGGAACTGGAGGAGCGCCTGGGCATGCAGTTGTTCGTACGCAAGACCAAACCGGTACGGTTCACCAGCGCCGGCCTGCGCCTGTTGCAACTGGCCGATGCGACCCTGCCCTTGCTGCGCAGCGCCGAGCGGGACATTGCCCGGCTGGCCGGGGGGACCGCCGGACGCTTGCACATGGCGATCGAGTGCCACAGTTGCTTCCAGTGGCTGATGCCCACCATCGACCAGTTTCGCGATGCCTGGCCGGAAGTCGAACTGGACCTGGCCTCCGGCTTCGCCTTCGCCCCGCTGCCGGCCCTGGCCCGGGGCGACCTGGACCTGGTGGTGACCTCCGATCCCCTGGAGCTGGCGGGCATTACCTACGTGCCGCTGTTCACCTACGAAGCCATGCTGGCCGTCGCCAACCAGCATCGGCTGGCGGGCAAACCCTACATCGTGCCCGAGGACCTGGTCAGCGAAACCCTGATTACATATCCGGTGGAGCGGGATCGACTGGACATCTTCACCCGCTTCCTGGAACCGGCCGACATCGAACCGGCCCAGGTCCGCACGTCCGAACTGACGGTGATGATGATGCAACTGGTGGCCAGCGGCCGCGGCGTGTGCGGCATGCCCCACTGGGCGCTGCATGAATACAGTTCACGGGGTTATGTGAAAGCCAAGCGGCTGGGAGAAAAGGGCCTGTTCGCCACGTTGTACGCCGCGGTACGGACCGACATGCTCGATGCTCCCTATATGCGCGACTTCCTGCTGACGGCCAAGGACACCTCGTTTTCCACGCTGGACGGGGTCAGCGCCGTTCGGTGAAGCGCGTTGTGGCAAGGGGACGGATCCCCTTGCCAGAAAAGAGCTCGACCATCATGGCCGGTTGGCCTACAGCTCGAGCCACATGTGAATCTTGTCGAAGTACTCGTCGCCCCCGCGGATCGCCATCGGCTCGAGGCCGTACAGCACGAAGCCGCAACGCTGGTAGAGCTTGATGGCCGGGTCGTTGCCGGCGGTGACGGTCAGTTGCACCAGGCGCAGGAAGTCATGCCGACGGGCCTCGGCCAGGGCAGCCTCCAGCAGGCGCTGACCGAGGCCCCGATGACGATGGGCATCGTCGACATACATGCCGAACAGCGTTGCCTTGTGCCGGGCCTTTTGCCGATGGTCCAGGGCCAGGCCGACGATTGCGGCCAGCTCGTCGGCCACGAACGCCCCCAGGACCACATCGAACCGGCCGGTCAGGCGTGACTCCCACCAGTTCATGGGCATGGCCGCCCGCTCGCTGACGCTGGAGGTAAAGGCCTGCGGATGACGCTCGTAGGCCTGCAGCATCAACTCGCGATACGCCTGGGCATCGCCAGCGCGCAGCCGTCGAATGCTCATGCGGTCCGCCGTTGCTCGAACATCAGCCGCAGCGCCAGCCCGCCCAGGACAAACCCCATGAAATAGCGCTGTGCCGCCAGCCAGGTGGGGTTATGAACGAACCACGAGGCGATGCCCGCGGCAAACAGCGCAATCAGCAGGTTGACGCTGAAACTGACGCTGATCTGGGTCAGCCCGAGGATGATGCTCTGGGTAAACAGCGAACCGTGTTCCGGGCTGATGAACTGCGGGAACACCGACAGGTAGAACATCGCGATCTTCGGATTCAGGGCGCTGGTGAGAAACCCCATGGTGATCAGCTTGCGCGTCGAATCCGCCGGCAGCTGCCGGGCTTCGAACGGCGAGCGCGCCCCGGGCCTGAGTGCCTGCCAGGCCAGCCACAACAGGTACAGCGCACCGGCCCATTTCAAGACTTCATAGGCCATGGGCACCGCCATGAACACCGCCGTCAGCCCCGCAGCCGCGGCGAACATGTGCACGAAGAAACCCGCGACCACCCCCAGCAGGGACGTGACCCCGGCCTTGCGGCCCTGGCAGATCGAGCGGGAAATCAGGTAGATCATGTTCGGCCCGGGCGTGAGCACCATCAGCAACGCGGCGGCGGCGAAGATCAGCAGGTCCGGCAGAGGAATCATGGGCATCGATCCTTGAGTCAGCAGGTCGCAAGACAGGTGGTTCGATAAAACGGCAGGATCGCCTCGCCTGTCAACGGCGCCAGCAAAAGCCCTCCGTCACCGGCCGGATCGATCCAGCGCACTTCCTCGATTTCGGCGGCGGGCGACACCGGGGCATCGATGCTCAAGAGGAACACTTGCGCCTCTACGACAAACCCCGGCTCGTTGGCCGCCGGCGCGCTGAACGCCCCCAGGTAGCGGGCCTGCGTCGGATCGATGGCCAGGCCTAGCTCTTCGTCCAGCTCACGGGCCAGGGCCTGCACCGGTTGTTCATGGGCCTCGATCTTGCCGCCCGGCTGCATGAAGGCACGGGTGCCACGCTTGCGCACCAGCAGGGTACGACCGTCCGGCCCGATCAACAGGGCGGCGGCGATGCGAATAACGGAAGTGCTCATGAATGCTCGGCCTCGACGCAAAAAATGCCGCCAAGGTTACAGACCGAAGTGGCGGGGAGCAAAGCCGGATGCCCGTTTCAGGATCCGCAGATCCCGCCTGATGCAAGGCAATGCAATCGATTAAAGCAGAGGCATCGTGGCGAGGGAGCTTGCTCCCTCGCCACGATGCCTCTGCACAACGCTCGAACGAACAGCAGCCCAGGCACCCGTCAGACTCCGTTTACCCCAGCATCGGCTTCGGCGCGGCAGGGTCCGCTTCCTCGGGAATCTTGACGAATACGCTGTACCGGGCCCCTTCCATCGCTTCGAAGGCGATGAGCTTATCCACCAGCGGGGCACTCAGGACCTTGCCGGCGTTGAGCAACAACATGCCGTTATCCGCGTTCAGGTTACGGGCCAGGACCATGCCCGCCGTCAGTTCACGGGTGTTCATCACCTTCACCGTCGGGTCGGACAGGGTCACGTCTTCCAGGTATTCGCCACAGGCCTTGATGAAGTCTTCCACCATGTCCGGGTCGTACAGCTTGCCGGCATATTTGCGGATGTAGACCAGCGCTTCGTCGCTGTTCATCTGTCGCTCGAGAATCAGCCCGCGCTGCAGCTCGATGAAGTCCACCGCCAGCTTCAACAGCCGCGAACCGAAGGGAATGGCCTCGCCCTTGAGATGGTCGGGAAAGCCGCTGCCGTCCCAGCGCTCCTGGTGATGCAGGATGATGCGCGCCGCGTCCTTCATCGGGTCCAGGGTCATCAGCAGCGATTCGCTCTGCTTGGGATAGGCGCGATACAGCTCCAGCTCGTTGTGGTGCAGCAGGTCGGCCGGCGTGGTCATCATGTTGTCGGTCCAGCTCAGCTTGCCGATGTTGTACAGCGCCGCGGCCATGGTCAGGTCGCGGTCGGTTGACTCGTCGAGGAAATGCAGCCGGCTATACACCCGGATCAGCTCGATGATCTGCCGGTTGGTCTGCTTGGCCTTGGGCAGGCGCAGGTTGGCGATCAGCGAGAACACCTCGGTACCGGTCACGTAACTGCGCTTGAGCTCTTCATAGGCCAGGTCGAGCATGTCGGCGGTCTGCTGCAGCTCGGCGGTGCGTGACGCCACGCGCTTTTCCAGGGTCGCGTTGAGGGTCTTGAGCTGCTGGTTCTGCTCGCGGTTCAACGCTTCGAGGCGCTGGCGCTCGTTTTCCGAATGCTGGTGGGCCAGGGCCTGGCGTAGCGCCTGCACCAGTTCCTCGTCGTTCCAGGGCTTGCTGAGGTAGCGATAGAGCTGCCCCTCGTTGATGGCCTTGGTCATCATGTCTACGTCGGCGTAGCCGGTGAGCAGGATGCGCAACGTCGACGGATACAGCTTGCGAATGTGCGCCAGCAGCGTGGCGCCATCCATGTTGGGCATGCGTGCATCGGTCATCACCAGATCGACCGGCCGCTCCTTGAGGATTTCCAGGGCCTTGGCACCGCTGTCGGCCAGCAGGATCTCATAAGGCTGGCTACGCAATAAACGCCGCAGGCTATTGAGAATCGACTCCTCGTCATCCACCAGCAGCACCGTCGGCTTCGTGACCGGAACGTCCGGCGATTGATCTTCCATAGCTACCCCCTCCTGTAAACGACAACAGTTCTACCCACCCCCGCATAAGAACAGGCTAGTAGATCGCGAAGATTTAGGCACGATTTGCCATCACTGGCCGAGCGCATCCCGATCGGACGACTATGCTGTACCCCATGAAGGGCCAAGTACAGGCCAGATTACTCATGCCAGTGAAAGGGATATCCGATGTGCCCACGGTTCAATCGTCAGCATCTCCCCGGTGCACGGCCATGAGCCTGCCCCTGGACAAGGCCAACCGGCGGATTCTGATCGTCGACGACACCCAGACGATCCATGAGGATTTCCGCAAGATCCTCAGCCCCCAGGAGGCCCCCGAAGACAGCCTGAGCAGTGCCGAGGAGGCTTTGTTCGGCGCTCCGGTGGCGGCGGCCAGCCACAGTTTCATCCTCGATTCGGCCTTCCAGGGCATGGAAGCCCTGAACAAGGTGGAAACGGCGCTGGAACAGGGCCAGCCCTACGCCATGGCCTTCATCGACATGCGCATGCCCCCTGGCTGGGATGGCCTGGAAACCATCGAGCGGCTGTGGCGCGTCGATCCCAAGCTGCAAGTGGCACTGTGCACCGCCTATTCGGACTATTCCTGGGAGGACATCGCCGATCGTCTCGAACTGGGCGACCGCCTGCTGATCCTGAAAAAACCCTTCGACGCCATCGAGATCCGCCAGATGGCCAGCACCCTGACCGTCAAATGGCAGATGACCGAAGACGCCGCGCTGAAAATGGACATGCTCGAACAGGCGGTGCAAGAACGCACCCGGGAGCTGGCGGACGCCAACATCATCGTGCAGAACAGCCCCACCATCCTCTATCGCCTGCGCGGCGAACCGCCGTTTCCCTTGATGTACATCTCCCACAACATCACCAAGTTCGGTCATGTGGCGGCGCAACTGGTCAACTCGCCTGAATGGGCACAGATGCTGATCCATCCGGACGACCAGGCCAAGATCGACCAGGCCATGGTGCGCGTGCTGGATCGTGACACGACGGGGGCCTCCATCGAGTTTCGCATGCGCACCGGCGACGGCTCGTTCCGCTGGGTGGAAAACCGCTACATTCCGGTGCGTAACGAACAGGGCCTGCTCCTGGAGGTGGAAGGGATCATCCTGGACATCACCGAACGCAAGCTGGCCGAGGAAAAGATCGCCCTGCTGGCCCGCACCGACAGCCTGACCGGCCTGGCCAACCGCGCCACGGTGATCGAGCGCCTGCACCAGGCCTTCGCCGCCGCGCGTCGGGGCGCCGCGCCGTTTGCGATGTTCTACCTGGACCTGGACCACTTCAAGCGGATCAACGACACCCTGGGCCACCCCATCGGCGACCTGCTGTTGCAGGAGGTCGCCAAGCGCCTGAAAGACTGTACCAGGGAGAACGATGTGGTGGCGCGCCTGGGCGGCGACGAGTTCGCCATCCTGCAACTGGACGTCCACGAGCCGACCCATTGTGCGGCCCTGGCGGCCAAGATCCGCGATACCCTGGTGGCGCCCTACTCCCTGGACGGCAACGATGTGCGGATTTCCGTGAGCATCGGCATCGCCCTGTACACCCCCCAGAGCCCGAGCGCCGACAGCCTGATGGCGCAGTCCGACATGGCCCTGTACCGCTCCAAGGAAAAAGGCCGGAACCAGTACCACTTCCACAATGAAGAGATCAACCAGGAGGTTACCGACCGGGTCACCCTGACCAACGACCTGCGCCAGGCCATCGAGAACAACGAGTTGCAGTTGCACTACCTGCCGGAGGTCGACCTCGGCACCGGCAAGATCCTGGGCATGGGTGTCCAGGTGCGCTGGAAGCATCCCGAACGGGGCTGGCTGGAACCTTCGGCGTTCATGCCGGCGGCCGAGAAGAGCGGGATCATCGTCGCCCTCGGCCATTGGGTGCTCGACCAGGCCTGCCAGCAGATGCGCCAGTGGCGCGACCAGGGCATGGCGCCCCCGGTCATCGCCATCGACCTGTCCCTGACCCAGCTCAAGACCGGCCCGGAGCTGATCTACGATGTCCTGCGCACCACCGCACGTTGGGAACTGGCGCCCTGGGACCTGCGCTTCGACGTGACCGAAGCCACCCTGGCCCAGACCAAGTGGACCCACAACGACGTGCTGCCGCGGCTGTGCGAGTTGGGCGTGCAGATCGCCATCGACGACTTCGGCACCGAGTATTCCTCCTTCGATTACCTCAAGACCTATCGGGTCAACCACCTCAAGCTCGCCCAGAGGTTTCTCGACAGCGCCAACGCCGACCCCGAGAACGCCACGACCCTGCGGGCGATCATCAATTTCGCCCGGGACGTGGGCATCGGGATCATTGCCGAAGGCGTCGAGACCCAGGAGCAACGCACCACGCTGATGTCCAGCGGCAGCGGCGGGCCGATCCTGGCCCAGGGTCACTACTTCAGCACGGTGGTGGACAGCGGCCAGGCCGGAGAACTGCTCAAGGCCGGTACCATCGTTCCCGTGACGGATCATTGGACACGGCCCGCGAGCCAGCTGTCGGAGAGCAATCCATGAACCCTATGTCGGTACCTGCCAACCGGCGAATCCTGGTGGTGGACGATACGCCGGCGATCCACCAGGATTTTCGCAAGATCCTCAGCCCCAGCGCCGGCAGCGACGACTCGCTGGACGACACCGAGAGCCTGCTGTTCGGCACGCCCCAGGTGAGCCGGCTGCAGTTCCAGATCGACTCGGCCTATCAGGGCGAAGAAGCCCTGGAACTGGTCAAGCGCGCCCAGGCCGAAGGCCAGCCTTATGCACTGGTGTTCGCCGACATGCGCATGCCGCCGGGCTGGGACGGCCTGCAGACCATCGAGCGTCTCTGGGAAGCCGACCCGCGGCTGCAGATCGCCCTGTGTACGGCGTTTTCGGATTACACCTGGGAAACCATGTCGGAGCGCATCGAATTCGACGACCAGCTGCTGATCCTCAAGAAACCGTTCGACACCCTGGAAATCCGCCAGATGGCCAGTGCCATGACCTGGAAATGGCAACTGGCCCAGGATGCGGCGCGCAAGATGCGCAGCCTGGAGCGCACCATCGAGGAGCGGGTCCAGGAACTGCTCAAGGTGTCGCACCTGCTGCAATACGACGTGCTCACCGAGCTGCCCAACAGCATGCTGCTGGGCGATCGCCTGACCCAGGCCATGGCCCAGTGCCGCCGGCATGACCGGCAACTGGCGGTCATGTTCATCGGACTGGACCGCTTCAAGCGCATCAACAACGCCCTGGGGCATCCGGTGGGCGATGAAATGCTCAAGCGTGTGGCCAGGACCCTGGCTACCGTGGTGCGCGAATCCGATTCGGTGTTTCGCTACGGCTCCGACGAGTTCGTGGTGGTGCTGGGTGACGTCACGGATCCGCAGCAGATCAAGGGTGTGGCGGAAAAACTGCTGACGGCCATCAGCACGCCCCACCCCATCGATGGACATGACCTGACCGTCACCGCGAGCCTGGGGGTCAGCCTGTACCCGGCCGACGGTTTCGATGCGGTGGCGTTGATCAAGAAAGCCGAGACGGCGATGCGCAACGTCAAGGAGACCGGGCCCAACGACTACCGTTTCTTCACCGAAGACATGAACCGCCGGGCCCGCCAGCAACAGACCATCGAGTCCGGCTTGCGCCTGGCCCTGCAACGCAAGGAGTTCGTGCTGCATTACCAGCCCAAGCTGGACCTGCACACTGGCAAGGTGGTCGGCGTCGAGGCGCTGGTGCGCTGGGACCGGCCCGGCCACGGGCTGATTTACCCGTCGGATTTCATCCCGGTGGCCGAGGACAGCGGCCTGATCGTGCCCCTGAGCCAGTGGGTGCTCCAGGAAGCCTGCCAGCAGGCCTGCCGCTGGCAGGCCCAGGGCATGAAGCCGCTGTACCTGTCGGTGAACGTCTCGGCCATCGATTTCCGGCAACGAGGCTTCGTAGAAGGCATCGCCCACACCCTCAAGGAAACCGGGCTGGACCCGACACAGTTAGAACTGGAGATCACCGAAAGCGTGTTGATGCAGAACATCGACACCACCGTCGCCGTCCTCAAGGCCATCAAGCAACTGGGGATACGCCTGGCCATCGACGACTTCGGTACTGGCTATTCGAGCCTGAGCTACCTGCAGAAATTTCCGGTGGATGTGCTGAAGATCGACCAGTCGTTCGTGGGCGACCTGAGCATCGACAGCAACGACGCCAAGCTGGTGAGCACCATCATCAGCCTGGGCAGGAGCCTGAACCTGCACATCATCGCCGAAGGCGTGGAAACCCTTGAGCAACTGGAATTCCTCAAGGCCCACCAGTGCGAGGAAGCCCAGGGGTACTACTTCAGCAGGGCAGTGGAGCCGCAAGCCTTTGTCCAGTGGGTAGCCGAGTGGGAACAACGTCCGAACCCGTTTTCATGAATCCCCAGGATTCATCCACCCAGAGATTCAAGGAAGCATCCGATGGCGTCATCTGTATCGTTATTGGCTCTCGGCCTGCTCATGGGCTTGGGCCTGACCGCCCATGCCGCCCCCCTCGACGAACCGCTCAAACCGTTGCCTCCCATTCCTGCCCTGGACCCCAAGCGTGTCCAGCTCGGCCAGCGCCTGTTCCATGATCCACGGCTATCGGTCAACAACACCCTGTCCTGCGCCAGTTGCCATCGCCTGGACAAGGGCGGCGCCGACGACAAACCGTTTTCCCTGGGCTTCGACGGCAAGCCGGTGGAGGTCAATACCCCCACCGTGTTCAACGCCAGCCTGAACTTCCACCAGTTCTGGGACGGTCGCGTCGACACCCTGGAAGAACAGGTGCATGTGGTCGTGACCAGCCCCGCGGAAATGGGCAGTACCTGGGAAATCGTGGTCAAGCGCATCGCCGACGACCCGGGCTACGCCAAGGACTTTGCCGACGCCTACCCCGACGGGGTCACCCAACCGAACATCAAGCATGCCCTGGCCGACTTCGAACGCACCCTGCTGACCCCCAACTCGCGCTTCGACAAATATCTGCTGGGCGACACCGATATCCTCACGCCCAGGGAAAAGTTCGGCTACCAGCGTTTCAAGGAATACGGCTGCATCGCCTGCCACCAGGGGGTGAACATCGGCGGCAACATGTTCCAGAAATTCGGCGTCATGGGTGATTACATCCAGGACCGGGGCCACCCTGCCCGGGCCGACGAAGGTCGGTTCAACGTCACTGGCGACGAAGCCGACCGCCAGGTCTTCAAGGTCCCCAGCCTGCGCAACGTCGCCGTCACCGCCCCGTATTTCCATGACGGTTCCGCGTCGACCCTGGAACAGGCGGTTCAGGTGATGTTCAAGTACCAGCTAGGGCGTGAGCCCTTGAAGAACGACACGGAGCTGATCGTCGAATTCCTCAAGACCCTGACCGGTGAATGGGAGGGCAAGCCCCTATGAGCCCTCTTCGTCGTATCAGCCTGTTGCTTGTCGGCCTCCTGCTCGCTTCGATCCTGCTGTTCATGTATGTCAATTCCAGTGCACAGCAGGCCGCCTCGTACATCGAGTCCCGGGACCTGATCCGCCTGCTCAAGCAGCAGGACGCCATCTGGGACAACGAAGTGCTCAAGTCACGGATCGCCCTGAGCCACAACTACGACCCGCTGGTCTCGCCGCTGCACGAGATGACGCGCCTGTGGCAGCGCCTGGACGCCATCGAGTCGGAGCCGGGCCGCCACACACCCTCGCGGTGGGAGGGCCTGCGGGACGAATACCTCAAGGCCGTCAAGGAAAAGACCCGCCTGGTGGAACAGTTCAAGTCCCACAATGCGGTGCTGCGCAACTCCCTGGCCTTCCTGCCGACCGCCGAAGATGACATCCAGGCCCAGTTCGCCCAACTGCCCGATACGGAAAAACTGCAACTGCAGAGCGTCACCATCGATACCTACGACCTGCTGCTCAGCAGCATGGAGTTTTCCCATCTCACCACCCCTGAAGTCGCCGCCGAAGTGCTGCTGGGCCTGAACCGGCTCGACATCAACAAAGAGCGCCTGCCGGTGGGACTGGGGGGTTCGGTCGATATCCTGAGCCGGCACATCGCCCTGATCCTGCGCGAACAACCTCGGGTCAACGAATTGTTGCAGGGTATCGAAGCCGTCCCCGTTTCCGATCACCTGGACGCCATCACCCACCTGCTGGAGAAAGACCAGGAGACAGCGGCCCGCAAGCACCAGCGCAACCATGTGTACCTGCTGGTGTTCGCCACGTTCCTGGTGCTGATCCTGATCTGGCTGGCGATCCGGCTGGTGCGCAGCTTCGCCGAGATCAAGCGGGTCAACAGCGCCCTGCAAAGCGCCAACGACGAGCTGGAGCAACGGGTCGAGGAGCGCACCCGCCAGCTCAAGGACACCCAGAGCGAACTGATGGATACCGCCCGCCAGGCCGGCATGGCGGAGATCGCCACCAACGTCCTGCACAACGTGGGCAACGTGCTCAACAGCGTGAATATCTCCGCCGACCTGGTCAGCCGCAAACTGCGCGGCAGCAAGGCCCAGGGGCTGGGCAAGGCGATGCAATTGATCAACGAGCACCCCCACGACCTGGGGCATTTCCTCACCGAAGACGAAAAGGGCAAGCTGCTGCCCGGCTACCTCAACCAGCTGGTGGAGGCCATGGCGGTCGAACAGCAGGGCCTGCTCGATGAACTGGCGCAGTTGAGCAAGAGCGTGGACCACATCAAGGACATCGTCTCCACCCAGCAATCCTACGCCGGTGCCAACAGCCTGATGGAGCCGCTGGTGGTCAGCGAACTGCTCGAAGACGCCCTGCGCATGAATTCCGGTGCCCTGACCCGCCACCATGTAACCGTGATCAAGGAGTACGGCGACGTACCCCGGATCATGGGCGACAAGCACCGCCTGCTGCTGATCCTGATCAACCTGATCAGCAACGCCAAGTACGCCATGGCCGGGGTGTCCAATCATGCGCGGAACATGACCCTGAGCGCCCAAGTGGTGGATGGCGAGACCCTGCAGATCAGCGTCAAGGACGAAGGCGAAGGCATCCCGGCGCAAAACATGACCCGCATCTTCGCCCACGGTTTCACCACCCGCAAGGAAGGCCACGGTTTCGGCCTGCACAGCTGCGCACTGGCGGCCATTGAAATGAACGGCCATCTCACCGCCCACAGTGACGGGCCAGGCACGGGGGCGACGTTCGTGTTGCAAGTGCCCCTGAAACTCGCGGAAGGTGAGCCATGAACAGCCTGAGCAACCGGCGCATCCTGCTGATCGACGATACGCCTGCCATTCATGACGATTTCCGCAAGATCCTCACGCCCCAGGACGACAGCAACACGGACCTGCAAGACATGGAGAACGCCCTGTTCGGCGAGGCACCGAAACCTGTCGGCCCGGTCTTCGAACTCGACTCGGCCTATGGCGGGCAGGAAGGCTTGAACAAGCTGCTGCAGGCGCTGGAAAAGGATCGTCCGTACGCCCTGGCCTTCGTTGACATGCGCATGCCCGAGGGCTGGGACGGCGCCAGGACCATCGAGGAACTCTGGAAACGCGACCCGCAATTGCAGGTGGTGGTCTGCACCGCTTATTCGGATTACTCCTGGGATGAACTACTGGACCGCTTGAACGGCCATGACCGGCTGCTGATCCTGAAGAAGCCCTTCGACAACATCGAAGTCCAGCAGATGGCCAACACCCTGACCACCAAGTGGGAAATGACCTCCCGCGCACAGTTGAAGATGAACAAGCTCGAAGAGCTGGTGGAACAACGGACCCAGGCGTTCAAGCAGGCCAGCTCCTTGCTGCAGATGGAAATCGACGAACGCAAGATGCTGGAAACCCAACTGGTGCAATCGGAAAAGCTCGCCTCCCTGGGCCAGTTGGCCGCCGGGGTCGCCCATGAGATCAACAACCCGATCGGCTTCATTTCCTCCAACCTGGGGGCGCTGGACGGTTACTTCGGCAAACTGGAGGAAATGCTCCTGGCTTATGGCAGCGCCGAACAGGCCATCGCCTCGCCGGAGACGGTGGTGCGCCTGGCGAAGCTGCGCGAACAGGTGGAACTGGACTTTCTCGTCGAAGACATACCGCTGCTGATCAAGGAGTCCAAGGACGGCATCGCCCGGGTCGGACAGATCGTCAAGGACCTCAAGGACTTCTCCCGGGTCGACTCCAACCAGGAATGGCAGATGGCGAATCTGCAACAGGGCATGGACTCGACCCTGAACATCGTGGCCAACGAGATCAAGTACAAGGCCGACGTGGTCAAGGAGTACACCCCTCTACCGGAAGTCGAGTGCCTGCCGTCGCAGATCAACCAGGTGATCATGAACCTGATCGTCAACGCCGCCCAGGCCATCGGCCCGGAGCGCGGCACCATCACCCTGCGCAACGGCGTGGAGGGTGATCGCGTCTGGATCGAAGTCGCCGACAACGGCTCGGGCATCCCGCCGGAAACCCTGCAAAAGATCTTCGACCCGTTCTTCACCACCAAGCCCATCGGCCAGGGCACGGGGCTTGGTCTGTCGCTGTCCTATGGGATCGTGAAGAAACACAATGGGGAGATTACGGTCAGCAGCGAGGTCGGCGTGGGCACCACGTTCCGGGTGGAGTTGCCGGTTCGGCAGATGAAGCAGGTGGGGTAAGCGATCCGGATGCAGTCGCCTGTTCCGTGACGAGGCATACCTGCAGCCACTGGATAATCGACTCCAACCTTCGGATGCCTACCCATACCTGTCAGGTTTGACAGTAGACGAGCATTGCCTGTCGATTGAACATCCCTGCATCAAATGTTCACTCTCGGGGAAGGCTCCCATGTTGAATCGGCGAGATCTGCTCAGGTTCACATCGCTTTGCGCAACATTTGCCTCATTGAAGCTTCCCCTGACGGCTGTCGGTGACACCGCGCAAATCGATGACACCAATCGTTTCACTTACGAAAAGCTGATCACGCTCGCCGAAAAAATGGCGATGAAACCGTACGTACGGCCCGCCACTCCTGCGCAATCCTCTCTATCGAAAATCGACTACAACGCGCGAGGTCTTATCCGCTTCGACACCACTCGTGCACTGTTCGCGAAGGGACCCGGCAAATATCCGCTCACGTTTTTCCATCTGGGCGACCTTTTCCGCGTCCCGGTCAAGATGCATGTCATCGCCAACGGCATCTCCCAACCTATCGATTACGACAAGACGCTATTCAGCATGCCTGCCGACAGCCCCGCTCAGGCACTTGGAGCCGACAGCGGTTTTGCCGGTTTTCGATTCCAGGAAAGTCGCCTGGGAAACCAGAAGAAACTCGATTGGAAACAAAACGACTGGGTGGCTTTTCTGGGGGCCTCGTATTTTCGAGCCATTGGCGAACAGTATCAGTATGGAATTTCAGCCCGGGGTATAGCACTGGACGTTGCTTCGGCGAGCAAGGCTGAAGAATTTCCGGACTTCACCCACTTCTGGTTCGAGACGCCAACCCATGACCAACAGTCGGCCATGACGGTCTACGCATTGCTCGATAGCAGCAGTCTGTGTGGCGCTTATCGTTTTGTGATCAGCCGCACCGAAGGGGTACTGATGGACATCGAGGCCGAGCTGTTCCTGCGCCAGGATATCGATCGCTTCGGCATCGCCCCGCTGACGTCCATGTTTTGGTTCGGTGAACCGGCCAAGCTGACGGCTATCGACTGGCGCCCCGAGGTCCACGACTCCGATGGACTGGCGCTTTGGACGGGAACGGGCGAGCACATCTGGCGCCCACTGAACAATCCTGCACGTACCATGGCTTCGGCATTTTCAGACAACAATCCCCGCGGATTCGGACTGCTTCAACGTGACCGATCTTTCGCCAATTATCTGGACAGGGTCCAGTATCAGCGCCGCCCCAGCGTATGGGTAGAACCTCTGGAGGACTGGGGCGAAGGAAGCGTACAACTGGTGGAAATCCCGACCGACGACGAAATCCACGACAACATCGTCGCGATGTGGGTCCCCAAGGAGCCCGCCGAAGCCGGCAATCACTACCGCTTGAAATATCGTTTGCATTGGCTTTCCGATGAGCCGTATCCCAGCAATCTGGCACGCTGCGTAGCCACACGCCTGGGGACTGGGGGCATTCCAGGCTCCCCGCGTCCCAAGGGAGTACGCAAATTCGTTGTGGAGTTCATGGGAGCGCCGCTTGAAACGCTGACCTGCGACACGAAGCCACAAGCCGTGCTATGGGCGTCCAGAGGATCGTTCTCTAACGTTTTGACCGCGTCCATGCCAGGCAGCGGGCTGCCGGGGCACTGGCACGCTCAATTCGATCTGACTGCCGAGGGCAGCGAGCCGGTCGAGATGCGCCTGTATTTGCGCCTTGGGAAAGAAACGCTTTCCGAAACCTGGCTCTTCCAGTACCACCCCTTCAACTCAAAACCCCAGGCACTGGCGCAGCAAGCGTCCCTTCGCTCATCCCCCGTCACCCCCAAGGCCTAGTCCCATGACGAGCATACGCGTGACCACGATGACCCTGATGGTTGTCTTGATCGTCATGATCGGTGTTCATCCCGCGCCCCGGGCCGGCGAGCGAGCCGGGAAACCGCAGGAAGACGCGGTTTTTATCGAACACTTGATCAACCAGATGACCCTTGAGGAAAAGGCCGGTCAACTGACCCAACTGGCCGTTCACATCACCCCGATGGGAGCCACTGTCGACGTCAAGGATGGACCCACCATCGGTATCACTGAGGCAGGTTCCCTGATAGGTGCTTATGGCGCCGAGCACACGGCGGCGCTACAACGCGAAGCCATCCAGAATGCGCGTCTGCACATTCCGCTGCTGTTCGCCTTCGATGTGATCCACGGCTTCCGTACTGTATTCCCCGTACCGCTGGCCGAGGCGTCGGCCTGGGACCCGGAGCTGTCTCGACGAACCGCCCGGGCAGCAGCCGTCGAAGCCACGGCGAGCGGCTTGCATTGGACGTATGCGCCGATGGTGGATATCGCACGGGACCCACGTTGGGGAAGAGTCGTCGAAGGAGCCGGCGAAGATCCTTTCCTGGGCGCAGCCTTGGCAGCCTCTCGAGTGGGCGGTTTCCGCGGCCAGGGCGTTCCCGATACATCGGCCATCCTGAGCACCGCAAAGCATTTTGTCGGCTACGGCGCCGCCGAGGGGGGGCGTGACTACAACACCTCGGATATGTCCGAGCGAACGCTCGAGGAAGTCTACCTCCCACCGTTTCGTGCCGCCGTACAGGCCGGCGTCGATTCGATCATGCCCGGCTACAACGATATGGACAGCACGCCGATGCACGCCAGTCAAAGACTGATCAATGACAAGCTGCGCGGTGAATGGGGATTCAAAGGGATAGTCGTCAGTGATTACCAGGCCATCGGTGACCTGATACAGCATGGCGTCGCCTCGACAAAGCAAGAGGCAGCCCGACTGGCGCTGGGCGCTACAGTGGACATTGCCATGGTCAGCGGCAACTATGCCACGGAGCTCCCTGCTCTGGTACGTAGCGGTCGACTCCCCACCCCCTTGGTCGATGATGCGGTGCGACGCGTGCTTGAGACCAAACAACGGCTGGGCCTGTTCGACGACCCTTATCGATACAGCGACCCGGCTCGCGAAAAAGCGCTGACAATGACACCCCACGCGCGCGCGCTGGCACGAGAGGCCGCACAGAAATCCATTGTGCTGCTAAAAAATGACGGGGACTTGCTACCGCTGTCGAAAAGCCTGCGAAAGATTCTCGTGGTCGGCGCCTTGGCAAATGATGCCCAGTCCACCCTGGGCCCCTGGTTCGGCGTCGGTCGTGCCGAAGAGTCGATAACGGTACTAGAGGGCATAAGACGTGCGGTATCGCCCACAACTGACGTTGTCCATATGGCTGGCGCCTCTCCCGACAGCCTCGATATTTCCGGTCTCGAAGAGGCTCGGGACGCCGCCAGCGACGCCGATGTGATTGTTGCGGTGCTCGGCGAGACGGCCAACATGAGTGGAGAGGCGCGCAGCCGCACCTCCCTTGATTTACCCGGGGCGCAAGACACGCTTTGGGCGCAATTGCAAAGCACTGGCAAACCCATGGTCGTGGTTCTCATGAACGGCCGCCCGTTGGCCATACAGGCCATGGACAGACAAGTGCCCGCCATCATCGAGGCCTGGTTCCTGGGATCCGAAATGGGAAATGCCGTGGCCGATGTGCTGTTTGGCGATGTAAACCCCAGCGGCAAACTTCCTGTCACGTTTCCGCGCACCGTCGGCCAGATTCCTCTTTACCATGCGCATAAAAACACCGGACGACCGCCGGACAAAGCCAATCTCTTCACTTCCAGATACACGGATGAAGAATGGACCCCTCTTTACCCCTTCGGTCACGGCTTGAGCTACACCACGTTCAGCTACGGATCACCTGAGCTCAGCAAACGGCAACTGACCTTCGATGAGACGCTCGGCGTGCAGGTTGATGTGCGCAATAGCGGCCAACGAGCCGGTGAGGAAATCGTCCAGTTGTACCTACGGCAGAACATCGCCAGCTACACGCGCCCGGTGCGTACGTTGCGTGGCTTTACCAAGGTCCGACTGGCCCCGGGTGAAACGAAGACCGTCGAGTTCCTGCTGGATCAGGATGACTTCGCGTTACTGGGCCCGGACCTGCTGCGGTTCGTCGAAATGGGGACTTTCCAGGTGTTCGTCGGAGGCAGCTCCACCACCACCAATGGGGCAAGCTTCGACGTCACGACCAGTGCCCGACTGCCGGTCCAGCACTCCGCAATTCCACGCCTGCCGCGGGAAAATGTCTCGCGTTGAACCCACTCTCACCCAGACCAGACGACCAGACCCGCTCCTGGGCGAGCCTAGGGCCTTTTGCGCACACGACACTTATGAAAAAGCCCCGATCAATCGATCGGGGCTTGCGGTTTCATCCAGGGCGGCTACGAAGCCGCTCCAACCGAACCTTGGGCAACGCCCCTCGGTTGCAACTTGAAGACATGGAACAGCACCGTCAGCAATACCAGGAACGCCGGCCCCACATACAGCGCCACGCGGGTATCCGGGAAATACGCCATCAGGCCCACCACCAGCACCAGGAATGCCAGCGCCAGGTACGAACTGACCGGGTACAGCCACATACGGTATTTCAGCGCGGCACGCTCGGAAGTGCTCAGGCCCCTGCGGAATCTGAGCTGGGCCAGCAGGATCATCACCCAGGTCCAGATCGCGCCGAAGGTGGCGATGGACGTCACCCAGACGAAGACTTTCTCAGGCACCAGGTAATTGAGCAGCACACCCACCAGCAACGCGGCGATGGACAGCAGCAATGCACGACGCGGTACACCGTTGGCCGAAGTGGTGGCGAAACCGGCCGGGGCCTGGCCGTTCTGCGCCAGGCTGTAGAGCATCCGCCCGGTACTGAAGATACCGCCGTTGCAGGACGACAGCGCGGCGGTGATCACCACGAAGTTGATGATGCCGGCGGCGGTCTTGATGCCCAGGCGTTCGAAGGTCATCACGAACGGGCTGCCCTGGGTACCGATCTCGTTCCACGGGTAGATCGACAGGATCACGAACAGCGCGCCGACGTAGAACAGCAGGATCCGCCAGAACACCGAGCCGATGGCGTTGGGGATGGTTTTCTGCGGGTTCTTCGCCTCACCGGCGGTCAGGCCGATCATCTCCACGCCCAGGTACGCGAACATCACCATCTGCAGGGACATCAGCACGCCGGACACGCCGTTGGGCATGAAGCCGCCGTGGGCCCAGAGGTTGGAAATGCCCAGGGCCACGCCATCGTTGCCGAACCCGAAGGCGATGATGCCGACGCCGCCGATGACCATGGCGATGATGGTCACGATCTTGATCAGGGCGAACCAGAACTCGAACTCACCGAAGGCCTTGACCGCGATCAGGTTGATCGAGCCCATGCTGACCAGTGCGGCCAGGGCCCAGATCCAGCGTGGTACGTCGGGAAACCAGATACCCATGTACACCGCCACCGCCGTGATCTCGGCGACGCAAGTCACCAGCCACAGGAACCAGTAGTTCCAACCGGTCAGGAAACCTGCCAGCGGCCCGAGGTAATCCTGGGCATAGCGGCTGAACGAACCGGCCACCGGGTTGTGCACGGCCATCTCGCCGAGAGCGCGCATGATTACCAGGATCGCCAGGCCGCCAATGATGTAGGACAGCATGATCGCCGGGCCAGCCATCTCGATGGCCTTGGCCGAACCGAGGAACAGCCCGACACCGATGCAGGCGCCGAGCGCCATGAGGCGGATGTGGCGCTCGCCGAGCTCACGTTTGAGCGGACCACCCTGAGCGGTCTCGCCATGGGGCAGATGATTGCCGACAGGCATAGGGATACAACCTCGTTTTGTTATTGGATTGACCACCGGGTTTCCAAGACCACGGGCCGAAGCCTGCCGCCTTGCCGAAACCGGGTCTGTTTCGTGGACAGACCGTCCTGGAGACCAGAGCCTCAAGACCGATGGGTCGTGCAGTATAAAAAGCCGGGGATAGAGAGATTCACTGTAAAACCAGGGAAATTCAGGGATAAGCCTCAGGGAAAACCGTGTTTTTGGAGATGTATTATCTGGATGAGAGACGTTTCCAAAAGCGCCGCGCAGTATTGCACAGAGAGGATTCAGCGTCATGCCTGGGGCCAGGGCGATGGCTCTGGCACAAGGCTTTCAGGCGCCTGTGACCGTCGGGGCGGGAGGATTATCTGTGGCGAGGGGATCGGACATCGCCTTGGTTGACCGGACGCCTTCTCGTATCATCAGTCCACCACACGCGGAATGATGTTAGTGAACCAGTCACCTGAAAGCGCCTCGCCAAAAACCACTAACGCCACTGGCCCGAAATGGGATGTCGGCGAAGCGGTCAGCCAGCTATCCTGGGACGACTTGCGGATCATCAAAATCCTGAGTGACTGTGGCAACCGCGCCGCTACGGCGAAGAAGCTCGGCATCAACGTCTCCACCGTCTCGCGCCGGGTCGCGCAGGTGGAGAAAACGCTGGGGGTCGCGCTGTTCGATCATCGCAAGGCGGGGTATCTGCTGACTGCCGAAGGTGTAGAGCTGCGTGCACTGGCAGAGCGAGTCGAACTGGACATTGTCAGTGTGACTCGCAGGGTTTCCCGTGTCGGCCAGGGCCCGCTGGGAAAACTGAGGATTACCACCAGCGACTCGCTTCTGCTGTACTTCCTTACACCGATCATCGCGGACTTCAAAACCCTCAATGAGGGGATCACCATTGAAGTGTTGGTCGGCAACCAGACGCTGAGCCTTGCGAGAGACGAGTCAGACATTGCGGTGCGCGCGACGAAGAAGCCGGCTGATACTCTGGTAGGTCGCAAGCTCGCCAACATTGCCTGGGCCCCGTATGGCAGCGCCAAGCAGGCAGCGATTGCCGATCCATTCGCCGATGGACAGTCGTGGGTTTCCTACTCGGGTGGCCTGTGCGGCTTGAAGGCAACCCGTTATGTCGAATGTCGGGTTCCCCCCGAGTACATTGCCTACCGCACTGATTCCGTGGCTGCAGCGAGCGCCGCGATTGCGGCGGGCCTGGGTTTTGGTTTCCTTCCCTGCATGCTGGGCGACATTACTCCAGGACTGCTTCGGGCCGGCCCAGTGGTGCAGGAGCTTCAGGATGAGCTATGGCTGCTTACCCATCAGGACATCAGGAAGTCCTGGCGAGTGAAAGCTTTCATGACATTCTGCGCGGCTGCTGTGGCCGACCTCAAACCGCTGGTCGAAGGTCGGCAGGCCATCCCGGCTTCTTAGTAGAAACCGGGAACGTCGGTCATTTGGCCTGGGCGCCAATCACGGCACGGCACACAATCTCGATGAGCTGTGGACGCTGTGCAAGCCGCGACACACCGATAATATTACTGGCCGCCTGCGGGCGCTCAGTGCCATAGGCCGCCTTGCGCACCTTGCCGACAACGGCAAAGGCCGCGTCCATGTCCAACACATACAGCGTCTCTTCAACGACATCCTGCATCGTGGCGCCATACAGGGCCAGCAACTTGGCAATGTTGTCGTAGGAAACCCGCATCTGTTCGCCCATCGACGAGAAATCGCTCGGGCGACCGTCAGCATCCAGCCGGGCCGGCGCTACCAGATTACCCTCTTCGTCATGGCTGAACTGGCCGGAGACGAAGATCTCGCTCCCAACCCGCCGCGCCTGCGGGTAGCCGTAGCCCTCTTCCCATGGAACGCCCCAGTAGGCGGTGTCGTCGTTGAAAGGTCGTGAAGCGGCCATTGGATTCTCCTTAGCGAATGATGGGATCGACGTGATCCGACTGGCCGAAAGCCTAACACCGGATTGAACGCTACCCCTGGTGCATTAATGCGCCTCCAAAGGCGCAAAAGTACGCCACCGTTTCGCTGAGTGCTTCGCTATCCTGGGATATCGCTCCGACAACCCGCCGAAAAATTCTCGCCACCGCCGAGCAAAAGGGTCGGAATGATATAGAAACCAGCCTCCCCTTCCCCGAGTGATTTCAAAGAGGTCTACCTCAAACTTAGGGAGTTGTCCCAATTTCCCCTCCCCCAGCGCCAACCACCGTCTAAGCTTCAAGCAAGTCCGATCAATCTGCGTGAATGGATCAGTGACTATGGGCGCTTTGTGGCAAACCGATTCGAGTAAACCTGTGGTCCCGACTGAGCGTATGGAAGAAGCGCCTTTACCCCAAGAAAAACGCCGCGTCCGACATGGTTGGCGAGCTTTCTGGTTGTTGCTGCTGATTATCGTGGTGGTGGTCGGCCTGGCGGCCGCCAAGGAGATGCGCACTTCAAGGTTCCAGGCCAGTGAACTGAGCCGGTACGCCGGATCCTTGAGCTATTCGGTGCAGCCAGGCCCCAGCGATGCCATCGTCTATCCCGGCGACGGACCGTTCGACCGGCGGTTGGGCTACAGCGCCCTGGGGGAGTTCCTGCCGCGGTTGCTCAAGCGCAATTACGTGATCCAGGCCCAGGCGCGGTTTTCGCCGGCGTTGATGGACTATGTCGACAAAGGGCTGTTCGTCCCCTACCCGGAAAAGATCCAGGCCGGCCTGACCATCACCGATTGCCGCGCAGCACCGCTGTATCAGTTCAAGTACCCGCAACAGTTGTATGCGAGTTTCGACGCCATCCCGCCGGTGGTGGTACAGAGCCTGCTGTTCATCGAGAACCGCTTCCTGCTCGATCCCCGCTACCCCGAGGCCAACCCGGCAGTGGACTGGCCGCGCTTCGGCATGGCGGCGTGGTCGCAGGTGGCCAAGTTGTTGAGCTTGCCGGGGCAATCGGCCGGGGGCAGCACGCTGGCGACCCAACTGGAGAAATACCGCCATTCCCCCGATGGCCTCACCGTTTCGGGCGCGGAGAAGATCCGCCAGATGATTTCCGCCAGTGTGCGTGCCTATCAGTCCGGCCCGCAAACCCTCGAGGCGCGGCAACGGATCATCCGCGACTACCTCAACAGCGTGCCGCTCTCCGCCGTTCCGGGTCATGGTGAAGTACACGGCATGGCAGAAGGCTTGCGGGTCTGGTACGGCGCCGATTTCAAACGGGCCAACGAACGGTTGTTCAGCGACGCCACCGACCCTCGGAGCCTGGCCGAAAAGGGCTTGGCCCTGCGGGAGATGCTGTCGTTGATGATCGCCCAGCGGCGCCCTTCCCATTACCTGTCCAAGGGCCGCGACGAGCTGACGCGCCTGACCGACAGCCACCTCCGGCTGCTGGCGCAGAACGGAGTGATCGACGCGGCCCTGGCCGAGGCCGCCCTGGCCAGCAAGGTCAGTTATCGCGACTGGGTCCAGGACCCGACGATCCAGCCCATCGAATCCAATAAAGGCATCAGCGCCGCCCGCAGTCGCCTCGCCACGCTGCTCAACCGTCCACTGTACGACCTCGATCGCCTGGACCTCTCGGCCACCAGCACGTTGCAAAGCGATCTGCAGGCCCAGGCCACCGACTACCTCAAGCGCCTGGCCGACCCGGCCTTCGCGGCCGAGATCGGCCTGATGGGCGAACGCCTGTTGACCCCCACCAGCACCACCCAGGTGCGCTACAGCTTCACCCTGCTGGAGCTGACCCCGGACGGCTCGCGGGTGCGGGTGCAGACCGACAGTACCGACCAGCCCTTCGATATCAACGAAGGCAGCAAGCTCGAACTGGGCTCCACCGCCAAGCTGCGGGTGCTCACCACCTACCTGCAGATCATCGCCGAACTGCACGAACGTTATGCCGGACAATCCCCGGCGCAGTTGAAGAAAACCGAGATCGCCGAGCAGGACCGCCTGTCCCGCTGGGCCGTCGACTACCTGATCCAGAACAGCGACCGCAACCTGCCGAAAATGCTCGAGGCGGCATTGGACCGGACCTATTCCGCCAGCCCCGGCGAGGCGTTCTTCACCGGCGGCGGCCTGCATACCTTCCACAACTTCCGCAGCGAAGACAACGGCCGCAACCCCACCTTGCGCGACTCCCTGCGCGAATCGATCAACCTGCCGTTCATTCGCCTGATGCGCGACCTGGTGCGCTACGCGACCTACGCCGGCCCCAGCAACAGCGCCGAGCTGCTCAAGGACGACAGGGATCCGCGTCGCCAGGAATATCTGGCCCAGTTCGCCGACCGCGAAGGCACCTCGTTCCTGCTCAAGTTCTGGAAGAAGTACCAGAAGAAGGACACCAGCCAGCGCCTCGAAACCTTCCTCGACAGCATGCACCCCACCGCGATCCGTCTGGCTGCCGTGCACCGCTACTTCTTTCCCAACGACAGCCAGGAGAGCTTCAACCGCTTCGTGCGCTCGCACCTGAAATCGGCCAAGAGCGCCGAGAAACTCACCGACGAACGCCTGGAGCGGCTTTACCAGAGCTACGGTCCCGGCGCCTACGACCTGCCGGACCAGGGCTTCATCGCCAAGGTGCATCCCCTGGACCTGTGGTTGATGGGTTATCTGCTCAACAACCCGGACGCCAAGTTCAGCCAGATCGTCAAGGCCAGCGAGTTCGAACGCCAGGAGGTCTACAGCTGGCTGTTCAAGAGCCGACACAAGAGCGCCCGGGACAGTCGCATCCGTACCATGCTGGAGATCGAAGCCTTCCTGGATATCCACCAGCGCTGGCAGAAAGTCGGCTACCCGTTCGACCATCTCGTACCGTCGCTGGCCACCGCCATCGGCAGTTCCGGCGACCGCCCCGCCGCGCTGGCGGAGCTGGTGGGCACCATCCTCAACGACGGGGTCCGGCTGCCGGCGCTGCGGGTCGACAGCCTGCACTTCGCCGCCAACACCCCCTATGAAACCCAGTTGGTCAATGACCCGGACAACGGCAAGCAGGTGATGCCCGTGGAGGTGGCGCGGGCGTTGCGCGGGGCATTGTCCCAGGTGGTCGATGCCGGCACCGCGAAGCGGGTGGCCGGGAGTTTCAAACTGGCCGATGGCACGCCATTGCAGATGGGCGGCAAGACCGGCACCGGCGACAACCGCATCGAGGCCGTCGGCGCCGGCGGACGGGTCATCAGTTCCAAGTCCATCAACCGCACCGCCACCTTCGTGTTCTACATCGGCGACAGCCATTTCGGCACGCTCACCGCCTACGTTCCGGGCGCCTCGGCGCAGAACTTCAAATTCACTTCGGCCCTGCCGGTGCAGGTTCTCAAGGGCATGGCGCCCATACTCTCCCCTTACCTGCAACCCGGCACCCATACCCAATGCCAGCCGTTGGTGGCTCGTCGGTAAGGATCACCGCCGTGGAATCGAGGGTGTGCACAACGTCGTTTGAATAACCGGCAGTATCGGACGAAAGGGCTACACCTCCGAATCCCAGATCACTGTCACCGTGCCACCGTACTGCTTGGCATCCCCTGTCAGCATTTGCCCGACCTGGTCGCGGCCGACTTCGAAATGCAGGATGCCCGGCTTGCGATCGATGAAGATCCCCGGCTGGAACAGCTCCGTGCCGCTGCCGTCAAGATAGAGCCGACGGCGGTTGACCGGTTGGCCGGCAGCGTCGGTCAGGCCGCTGGGCAGGGTCACACTGATATTGACCGGCACCAGAAGTCCGGAGCTGGGCGCCCAGAGCATGCAGGTGTTGTCGCTGGCGTCGGCGAACTGACAATGCAGGTTCATCTTGAAACGCGACGAGGCCCAGAGATGAAAAGTCTGGTCACGAAACAGCCGTGTCGGTTTCTGCCCGTGGTTCAACCAGGCCTGCCAGCCTCCCTGGGGTTCCAGCACGACCTTGTTCCCGCCGGGAGGCACTTCGACCCTGAGCGTGTGCTCGACCTCCAGCTGGAAATTGAGCGTCAGCAAGGAGTCATTCGCGACCATGACATCGCCGAAATCAAAGTCCCCGCCCGGCCCGATGGAATAAGACATCGTGCCGGTGTAGCGACCAGCGGACATCTTCAAGGGATTGGGGGTACGCAACTCGTAGGAGAAGCTGACCTGGTCATAACGAAACGAAGGGATCAGGTATCTGGCTTGTTTTGCGCATACACCGGTTTGGGGGAAATGCCAGAAAAACGAATAGGTCACCGCGGATACCCCCGCCCCGAGGCCTGAACTGCGACACGGCGAAGGGGCCTCGTTCCAGGCGCTCCCCCAGAGCAAGCCGTGCGCGACGTTCACATTTGGCACCCCCGTCAGAGCAGTGACATCCAGATCCCGATACTGCGCACCGATGCCTGCCACGCGCATTTCCACGACGCTGCTTTCTCCGGTGATGGCGTGGGTCACTGTAACCGTGCGCCATTGAGCCGGTACCTTGAACATCGCGCCTTGGCGAATGGAGGCGTGGTTGTCCTGGATGGGACCTGAGGCGTTGACATCAATGGGGAAAAAAACGCTGGAGATACCCAAGGCGTTGCATTGCGCAGCATGGAGGAAGCAATAGCCCCCCAGCGGCGTGGTGTTGGTGAACGTGTTCTCCCTGGGCTTCAAAGGGTCGGGCCGGAAACTTGCGCTGATGTCCATGGTCACTGCGCTTGCCGTCGACATGCCGGCCAGCAGCAGGGCAAGAATCGTGGCGACGCGACACAACGAACGCCCGCGTCCGATGGTGTTTGAAGGGCTCATACTCTCTCCGATTAATAGCTACGGGGCCACCGCGTCGAACACCATGTGCACGGTGCCGTGGTAGTTGCCGGGGGCATAATCCTCATCCGTCCTGACGGCGGAAATCTCCAGGCCAACGCGGCGCCCGGGCCGGGCCTCGGCGGCCGAAACCACCCGATTCGAATCGAGGCTCAATTCAACGTTATTGAACAAGACATGCAGGTCGATGCGATCACGGCCGTTGGACAAATACGCCTGCTCGGCCAGGCGGGCATCGATGGCGCCGTTGGCGTTCTTGACTTCGTAGTTGGCCCGTAACGGCAAGAGCCCGGAGGTCAGGGTGTTGAACTGCATCGGCTGCTCGCGCTCGACCAGTTGCGGGTCTACCGGCAGGACGTGAAAGTCGACGGTCGGCAGGGTGACGAGAACTTCGAATATTTCCCGCTCCACGGCTCCCCATGCCGGGAGAGCCGGGAGTGTGAGGATGCTGAACAGCAAGGAGCGGACCAGTGTCTTGAACATGATGGATACCTTTGGCGTCAGCGACGGCAAGTCGTCAGCCTTTGATTTCGACGGCTTTCTTCCCTGGGCCTTCGATCAGGTCGAAACGGTATTCACGCCCCGGCTCCTTATCGAATGCAAAGGTACGACCGGCCATGACGTGGTGCTTTGTCGTCGGCCTGCAATCGTTTTCTTTTTTCGCGGCACAATCCTTGAACTCATCGATCACCACCACGCTGTTACCGTTGTTGCGCACTTGGTAGCGTGCGGCGCTGTCGTCGATGACCGTCTCGAAACGGGTGTCCCTGGGTCTTACGAAAAACACCGTGCCGAAACCGGCCAGCACTTTCACTCCGGCTGCGATGCGCTCCTTCTTGTAGTCCTCGCGTTCCTCGGCGCTGATCGCGAACTCGTCCTCGGCCTCCGGCACCACCGGCACGAAGCGAATCCGGAAGTAGCGTTCCTTGTCGCGATCGCCCATGAACAGCAAGCGAGTGCCCTGCACGCCATTGGCCGGCACGATCAGGCGCGCGGGACTCGCCATCAGGCCATTCCTGGTCATGGCGTCGACCTGGTCCTGCAGCGGCACCTCCTGGTAGCTGCCATCCTCGGCGTAGAGAATTTCCATGATCTCGACCTTCACGAACGCCGTGGATGTACCGCCGTTGAAAACCCTTTTCATGTAGGTGCTTTTGTTGCCGTCAAGGTAGTCGTAGACCACGCCGACGTTAATCTGCGGCCCGGCCTGGACCGTCATGGAAAACAGCGAAAAACCACACAAAGCCAATAAGCGTTTCATTGCCAAACCTCATGGATCGAAGACAGTCGATGACGACCGTTTCAGGGAATACGTTTTGAAGGTGGAAATCAGGCTCAACCCGCCGTCTGGCGCACAGGATCGTTGCCGGCCAGTGTGTCCGGCGTGCAACGCAGATCGCCGATCATCAATACATCGCCCTCGCGGCTGGCGCTGTCCGGGTCGAGTCGGAACTGGCAAAGCAAGTCGTTGCCGTAGCGCACCTCCAGCGTCGGCGAGCTTGCGTTCATCTCCATGGAGAAAAATCCGTCCACTTCGCTGACGCCGCGGCTGGCGTGATTGATGACGTGATGGCCCTTGAGCGGCTTGCCCTGTTCATCCAACAGGCGCCCCAGAACGGTGACCGTTCTGATGACACTCACCTTGCGGTAGTCCACGCCGCCCTTGTTCAAGTGGTAGCGGGTGCGCGCAGGGGAGATGCTGGCCGCCGGCGGATGGATACCGTCGAAGTCGAACGTCACCATGCTGTTCTGGTAGGCGCTGGTGGCCACGAAGTTGCGCCCGGGACGCAGGGTGGTGGTGCCGCCGGTCAGGTCGTCGGCAAGCAGGACGATATTGTCCAGGTCTGTCTCCACATCGACGATCATGCCCGCGCCGCCGCTCTGCGGCAGGCCGGAGAAGGCGACCTTCCCGCCGCCCACGGCCACCGTACTGCTCAGGTTCAAGCCGCCGGTGAGGTTGTCGTTGTAGGAAGAACGCTGGATGAAGCCGTCGCCATACAACCCATCGGTTTCGAAACTGGCAAGGCCTGACAGCCCCATGCCGTAGGTATCGGCCAGGGCCGTGGCGGAAACACTTTGCAGTACGTGATCCTCAAGATCCCGGCGATAGGTCAGCGAGGCATTATTGTCCCGGTCGCCGTCGCGGGAGGTCCGCGTGCCGATGCTGCCGGTCCAGTACTCCCCCGGCCCGCCCAGCGCGACATTGACACTCAGGTCCAGGCCACGATTGCGGCGCTCGGCGGTACTTGACGTGCCTGGGCGGTCGAACACCGACAATCGCCAATTGGCGTCGCTGCCACCCAGCTTGCCACGCTGATTCCAACCCAGGTCCAGGCCGGTGCCCTGGACGTTACCCTCGCTATAGAACAATCGTCCGTTGACGGATGCCTTGTTGCTCAACCGATGGTTGATCGACAGCGACGAATTGCTGGTATGGCCGACGAACACGTTGCGCTGGCGCACGCGAGTGCCGTCGGGCAGGATCTCGTAGGTGTTGCGGGTGTCCAGCCAACTGCGGTTATGACTGGCCACCACGCTGCCCAGGCCATAGCTGTAGAGCCCTTGCAGGTCCATCCCGGTGCCGTATTTTTCGGTCTGGTAGACGTTGGCGAACAGACTCGCGCTGCTGGCCAATGTCCAGTCCACCGAGGTGCCGTACTGCAATTTGTCCTGCACCTGTCGCGTGGAAAGTCCCAGTACCACCCGAGGGTGCGCCAGGTAATTGAGGCCGAAACCGGCGGTGGTGAAACCGCTCGGTTGGTCATCCCAGTTGCTCAACAGTCTGCTTTCACGGCCGGCGAACAGGTTATAGCGCCAGCGATCGTCGGCACTGCGCCAATTGTTGGGTTTGTAGACCAGCTCCTGGGTGGTGGCGGTGGTCTGTCCGTCCTCGATCAGCCGCACCTCCACTTCATAGATGCCGCCGGGCAGTGGCCGGGTGTCCAGGCTCTGCAAGCCGGCGCTGACGGCCTGGGTATTGATCAACAGGCCGTTGCGGTAGATCTCTACCGCGGCCTGACGGCTGGCGGTGACATAGATCGGGTACACGCTGGGCTTGGGATTATTGATGAGCAGGCTGTCGGAGCTGCCATACATGACCCCCAGCGCGGTGTCCGGATTGGCCCCGAACGAGCGGATCTGCCGGTTCAGGCCATCGGATCCTGGCATGAAGTAACCCAGGCGAAAGAACGTGTCTTCCATTTCGCGCTGGGTAAAAAGTTCATGGACGGCGTGATAGAGCTTGTCATCCGGCCCGCCAAGGCGGGAGAGCTGCAAGTCGAACGACTGGCTCCAGTTGCCCAGGCTGGAACTGGCGTTGAGGCCATAACGCCCCCCCGTGTCCTGTTCCTGGCCGCCATTGAGGTTGAGTTGGTTGTTGAAGATAAGGCCAAGGCTGCCGTCTTGCGGCAGGTCGTGATAACGCTTTTGCGCGGTGCCGCGTTCGACACTCTGGGTCAGAATCGACACCAGCGAATGTTCGAGGCTGTAGTGCACCGCCAGAAGCCCCGAGGTGCATTGGGCTTCACAAGCCCCCAGGGGACGCCCCGCCTTGAGCAGGTGCTCCCATTGCCCACGGTCGGCTGCCGAGATCGGGCTGTCCTGGGTGTCGGTGAATTCCAGCAGGGTTATGCGATCGTCCCGCGTCAACACCACCATGGCTTCGCCGAGGTACTGTTGATCGAGTTCTATACGAACCGCCAGTGGCACATCGAAAAAGTGGGTTTCAAACTCCTCCGGTAGCCCCTTGGCCTGGGACAACAGACTTCTGGGTGTCGTACCGGGGGCCGCCGGCGCAGCCAATGCACTCGCGCACAGCATCAGCGCGAGGGCACCCGCGATGGGTGTCTTCGGAAACATCAACGGATTCTCATATCAGCTAGCTAACGGACGTTCCAGGTACAGGCCGGCCGGATGGCCGACCTGTGTCTATGCCCGCGGGAAGAGAAGAGACTCATCGGGCGTCGAAGGGCTTACGGACGCGGCACCGCGTCGAAGATCACGGTGAAGTCGGCAGTGTATTGGCCTACCTGACTCTCCAGAGGGACGGTGGAAGCCATGATGAGCATGTCGGCCTGGGTACCTGGTGTGGACGCTGCGTCACTGACGACTTCCTGGGGGAACTCGGTCAGGGTGACGTTGTTGAACCGAGTAAGCAGGGGAATGGAATCCGTACCATTGGTCAGCGAAGCCTGGCCACCCAACAGATAGGCATGGACCGAACCATCGGTGTTCTTCACGTCGAAGGTCTGGCGCACGGAACTCAGGGTGTTGGTCACAGGGTTGTAATTCATGACCTCATCCTTACCGAAGTCCGGATCGCGCGGCAGCACATGGAACTGCTTGGTGGGAATGGTTGCGCTGATATGGATGGAGGAGCGTGCATCGTCGAGGGCAAACGCCTGCGAAGAACCCAGGGCCACGGCGACCAGGGCAGTACCGGATACGAATTGTTTGAGCATGTTTGTCACACCTGTTCTTTGCATAAAGAGAAGGGTTGAAGTTGCAGCCCGATGAAGACCGGGGCTACCCCACAACGCCGGAGCATGATCGTCGCTCTTTAATTAAAAATAAGCAGGCAAATTCCCACAGATGCGTAGTAAAACCAGCATCCATAACAAAGAAAAAGACTCGTGTTTTTATAAAACACAAGTTTGGATGTAAGAAACTACCCACACCCGCATCCCTTGCCGCCCGGCGGTTCCAGCACTGCTGAAAGATCAGGCAATTATGCTGCCCGTAGGCATGAGGTAATCAGCTAAGGTTCTAGCGAACTCAACTAGCGAACCCAGCTCGAGAGACATCTTAGTTCCGCGATATATCTAACGTCAAAAGATATATCTTGAAATTAAGACATATCTCGACCTCAACTTATTTATAACGGAGAACAGATATATGCCAGCCTCCCATCTTCATTCCGATTGCAGCGGCTACCCACGGCACCCGGCTAGCCGTGGACGCGGTGGTCGTGGCCCACGCATCTTCGCCGCCGGTGACCTGCGATTGCTGTTGCTGGCCTTGATCGCCGAGCAGGCTTGCCACGGCTATGACTTGATCCGCCAGATCGAAAACATGTTCGAAGGAGCCTATAGCCCCAGCCCCGGTGTGATCTACCCGACCCTGACCGCGCTTGAGGTGAGCGCAATGATCCAGGGCGACAACGATGGCGGAAAAAAACGCTACAGCGTGACCGACGCCGGACGTCTATTGCTTGAGGAACAATCCACGGCGCTGGAAGGCGTACGGATGCGCATCGAAGCGGGCAAACGCTCCTTGCGTGGCCATGAGCGCCCCCCGGAAATCCACGAAGCGGTGTATAACTTGCGTCATGCGCTGTACCAGCATCATGGCCACTGGAGCCCGGAAGAAACCATGCGAGTACGCGACCTGCTCAACGCCACCGCCCAAGCCATCATCGACGGCCCCGGTCGTCCACCCGTTGCGGAAACAAGCCAATGACAGAGACCGATCCAAACATCATTCACCGTGTCAGCCACGAAATCAGGCGACGACGCCTGCAAGTATTGCGGGTGATGGACCTCACCCCACGCATGCGCCGCATCACGGTCGGCGGACCGGAGCTGGCCGGGTTCGTCAGCCTGGGCACGGACGACCACGTGAAGGTGTTCTTCCCGCAGAGCGCCGAAGAGCGGGCCGCCCTGGACACCTTCGACCCCAGTGCCGGCAAGGCCCAAGGGCCGATGCCCGAAATGCGCGACTACACCCCGCGCCGCTATGACCTGGACACCCTGGAACTGGACCTCGACTTCGTGCTTCACGGCGACGGCCCCGCCTCGACCTGGGCAGCCCAGGCAATGCCGGGACAGTTCCTGGACATCGCCGGGCCGCGAGGCTCGATGATCGTACCGGACATCTTCGACAGCTATCTGCTGGTGGGCGACGAAACCGCCCTGCCCGCCATCGCCCGCCGCCTCGAAGGCCTGGCGCCGAACCGGCGGGCCCTGGTAGTGGTGGAAGTTGCCAACGGTGCCGAACAACAGGTGCTCCAGAGCCCGGCGCAGGTCCATGTGATCTGGGTACTGCGCGAAGGCCGCCAGAACACCCTGCTGACCACCGTGCGCCAACTGCAGATGCCCCCTGGCAAGCTCTACGCCTGGGTCGCGACCGAAAGCAAAGTATCGCGGCAGATTCGCAAGGTGTTGCTGGAGGAGAAAGGGTTGGACCAGGACTTCGTGAAGGCTGTGGGGTACTGGAAGGCGCAGGGGAGCGAGGAGGAATGAAGCGCGTCCAGCTCTCACTGGTATTGCTGAGGGCCCATCTTTCGTCGAGCCATGACTGATCGTCCCCCCACGCTGCGCGTGGGAACGATCAATCCCAGTGCGCTCTATCAGCTAAGATGATCGAACCTTCCACCCGGTACCCCGCTCCATGCTCTTCCTGATCGCCTACATCGCCAGCGTCGTGCTGATCAACTTCGCGTTTTCCGCCGCGCCACACCTGGACATCATCTGGTCGGCGTGGGGCGGGCTGGTGTTTATCCTGCGGGACATGGTGCAGACCCGCTTCGGCCATGGCGCCATCGTGGCGATGCTGGCGGCCCTGGTGTTGTCCTACGTGACCTCGGATCCGACCATCGCCCTGGCCAGTGCCACCGCGTTTGCCGTGTCCGAGTGCATCGACTGGCTGGTGTTCACCATCACCCGGCGTCCGTTGCATGATCGCCTGTGGATCAGCTCGGCACTGAGCATCCCCTTGGACACTTTCATTTTCTTCGGTTTGATCGACGCCCTGACACCGGGTGTGGTCATCACCGCCCTGGCCTCGAAATTCGCCGGGGTCACCGCCGTCTGGCTGATCATGGCCTGGCGTTTACGCCGGCAAGCAGTGGCCAGTTGAAGCCAAACCCCGCGGTTCATGTAAAATGCCGCGTTTTCTCTCCATGGGAAGCTCGCAAGGCGCGCAACCCTCGATGATCCGCTCCTGTTTGAGGACCTTCAGATGACCCGTATCGGAACTCCATTGTCGCCCACCGCGACCCGCGTTTTGTTGTGTGGCAGCGGTGAGCTGGGCAAGGAAGTGGTGATCGAACTGCAGCGCCTGGGCGTCGAGGTGATTGCCGTGGACCGCTACGCCAACGCGCCGGCCATGCAAGTGGCCCACCGCAGCCATGTGATCAACATGCTCGACGGTGCCGCCCTGCGTGCCGTGATCGAGGCCGAGAAGCCGCATTTCATCGTGCCGGAAATCGAAGCCATCGCCACCGCCACCCTGGTGGAACTGGAAGCCGAAGGCTTCACCGTGATCCCCACCGCCCGCGCCGCGCAACTGACCATGAACCGCGAAGGCATCCGGCGCCTGGCCGCCGAAGAGCTGGGCCTGCCGACTTCGCCTTATTTCTTCGCCGACACCGTGGAAGATTACCGCAAGGCCGTCCAGACCCTGGGTTTCCCATGCGTGGTCAAGCCGGTCATGAGTTCCTCGGGCAAGGGCCAGAGCCTGCTGCGCAGCGTCGATGACGTGCAGAAGGCCTGGGACTACGCCCAGGAAGGTGGCCGCGCCGGCAAGGGCCGGGTCATCATCGAGGGCTTTATCGATTTCGACTACGAGATCACCCTGCTCACCGTGCGTCATGTCGGCGGCACCACGTTCTGCGCGCCGGTCGGCCATCGGCAGGAGAAAGGCGACTATCAGGAATCCTGGCAGCCCCAGGCCATGAGCCCGGTGGCCCTGGCCGAATCCGAGCGTGTCGCCAAGGCGGTGACCGAGGCCCTGGGCGGTCGCGGGCTGTTTGGCGTCGAGCTGTTCATCAAGGGTGACCAGGTGTGGTTCAGCGAAGTATCGCCCCGCCCCCACGACACCGGCCTGGTGACCCTGATTTCCCAGGACCTGTCGCAATTCGCCCTGCACGCCCGGGCCATCCTCGGCCTGCCGATCCCGCTGATCCGTCAGTTCGGTCCATCGGCTTCGGCAGTGCTGCTGGTGGAAGGCCAGTCGACCCAGACCGCTTTCGCCAACCTTGGCGCCGCCCTGAGCGAACCGGACACCGCCCTGCGCCTGTTCGGCAAGCCGGAAGTCAACGGTCAGCGCCGCCTGGGCGTGGCCCTGGCCCGCGACGAATCCATCGAAGCGGCCCGCGCCAAGGCGACCCGGGCTTCACAGGCGGTTAAGATCGAGTTGTAAAACCGGGCGGGGTACAGTCCCCTGTGGTGAGGAGATTTCTTGCCACAACAGACAAGCTCAAAAAAAGGCGACACCCGCAAAGGTGTCGCCTTTTTCATGAACGCCGGTGCCGCTTAGTCCGGCAGTTTGTAGGCAATCACATAGTCACCCTGCTTGGTCCCCAGGGAACCGTGGCCGCCGGCGACGACCAGCACGTACTGCTTGCCGTCCTTGCCGGTATAGGTCATCGGCGTGGTCTGGGCGCCAGCCGGCAGGCGGCCTTCCCACAGTTGCTTGCCGTTCTTCACGTCGTAGGCACGCAGGTACTGGTCGAGGGTACCGCTGAGGAACGCCAGGCCACTGGCGGTGGTGAAAGTGCCGCCCAGACTCGGTACGCCCATGCTCAGCGGAATCGGTACCGGCGAGCTGTCGCGCACGGTGCCGTTCTTGTGTTTCCACAGGGTCTTGTTGTTGGTCAGGTCGACCGCCGCCACATACCCCCAGGCCGGCGCCTGGCACGGCAGGCCCATCGGCGAGAGCAGCGCTTCGAGGATCACGCCGTAGGGCGCCCCCTTGTTCGGCTGCACGCCTTCGGTTTCGCTCTTGCGACCCGGACCGCCGGCCACTTCCGCCGCCGGTACCAGCTTGGACTTGAACGCCATGTAGCTGGGGTTGACGAACGCGATCTGGCGCACCGGATCCACCGAGATACCGCCCCAGTCGAATACGCCGAAATTGCCCGGGTAGACGATGGAGCCCTGCAGCGATGGCGGCGTGAACATGCCCTCATAGCGCAGCGACTTGAAGTCGATGCGGCAGAGCATCTGGTCGAAGGGGGTCACGCCCCACATGTCGCTTTCCTTGAGGACCGGCGGCACGAAGTTCAGGTCGGACATCGGTTGGGTCGGCGAGGTGTAGTCACCTTCCACCGCGCCTTGGGGGACCGGGATCTCCTTGATCGGCACGATCGGCTGGCCGTTGCTGCGGTCCAGCACATAGATGCTGCCCTGCTTGGTCGAAGCCAGTACGGCCGGCTTCACGCCGTCGGCAGTCTTGAGGTCCATCAAGGTCGGTTGGCCGCCCACGTCCATGTCCCACAGGTCGTGGTGGGTGAACTGGAAGTACCAGCGGACCTTGCCGGTGGCGATGTCCAGCGCGGTCAGGCCTGCGGCATATTTTTCCGATTCAGGGGTACGCATGCCACCGAACTGATCGGGGGTCTGGTTGCCCATCGGCAGGTACAGCATGCCGAGCTTTTCATCGACGCTGAACATGGACCACATGTTCGGCGAGTTGCGGGTGTAGACCTGGCCTTCGGCGATCGGCGTGGTGTCGTCCGGCTTGCCGCTGTCCCAGTTCCACACCAGCTTGCCGGTGTGCACGTCGTAGGCGCGGATCACACCGCTAGGCTCGTCGATGGAGACGTTGTCGGTCACGTGGCCACCGATCACCACCAGGTTCTGGGTGACCGCCGGTGGCGAAGTGGAATAGTAGCCGCCAGCCGTGAAGCTGCCGATGTTGGCGGTCAGGTCGACCTGGCCCTTGTCGCCGAAGTCTTCGCACATCTTGCCGGTGTCGGCGTTCAGGGCGATCAGGCGGGTATCGGCGGTCGGCAGGAAGATCCGCCGTGGGCAGACCGTGCTCGCCGGCGTGGTGCTGGCAGTGCCGGTGGGGCTCTGTTCGGCAGAAGCGTAGACTGCGTCATCGTGATAGGTCACGCCACGGCAGGTCATGTGGGCCCAGCCCTTGAAATTCTCCGCCTTCTGGGTGGAAAGCTTCGGATCGAAACGCCAGATCTCCTTGCCGGTCTCCGGCTCCAGCGCGATCACCTGGCTGTGAGGCGTGCAGACATAGAGCATGCCGTTGGCTTTCAGCGGGGTGTTTTCGGCGGTGGTCTCGCCCGGATCGTTCGGCCCTGGCAGGTCGCCCGTGCGATAGGTCCAGGCCGGTACCAGTTTGCTGACGTTTTGCGGGGTGATCTGTGCCAGCGGCGAATAACGGTCGCCATGGGCGCTGCGGCCATAGGAGTTCCAGTCGCCGTCCGGCATCGCCGGTGCGGTGTTGGTCATGCCCGGCACCGCATCGCGGTCCAGCTGGCCCTTGATCTCGCCCGGGTTGGTAAACTGGCTGGCGAGTGCCGCGACACCGGCGATGACCACGGCGGCACCCAGGGCGCGGGTGCCCATGTTCGATGCCTCGGCGCTCAGCAATGGACGGCGGAACCACGGCAGCAACAGGACGATGCCCAAGGCAAACAGCATCGCCAGGCGCGGCACCAGTTGCCACCAGTCCAGGCCCACTTCCCACAAGGCCCAGACGGTGCTGGCGAACAACACCAATGCGTAAAGGCCCAGGGCCGCACGACGAGCCATGATCAACAGCACACCCGTCAGGGCCAGGCCGATACCGGCCAGCAGGTAATACAGCGAGCCGCCCAGCATGCTCAGCTTGACACCGCCGGCCAACAGGGCCAGGCCCATCAATAGAAGCAGAATGCCGAGCAGGCTCGGTAGCAGACGGCTTCGACTCAAAGCACCCTCAGTGCTCATAGTGTGATTCTCCGTGAGGTTTTAAAGAGTCCCGCGCAAGTTGTCACTTTAGATGACGATCTTGAAGGGGCATGGTTCAGTTGAAAAAGGCAAATTCGGTTGACGCGGCCCCTGTGGGAGCGAGCTTTCTGGCGATGGCTGCGTGTCAGCCGACTTCAATGCTGGGTGTGCAATCGCTATCGCGAGCCTGGTCGCTCCCACAGAAATCGGCTCGTCACGCAGATTGAGACAGCGCTGTCTTTCAAAGTCTGAACATTGAACATAGTGCAAGCGTTCTTGGGTCCGGATACAGAAGTGAGCTGAAGGCAATGGCTCTGGCACGCCAGAAGAAGCGTTTCAGCAGGCGGCGCAAGGATAATGTCCTGTTACCAATAGAGAAAGATCTTTTATTGACATGGATCCTTTCGATTCCGGTAACAGTGTGCCCCACTCAAGACGCATCTATGCTTCCCCCTCGAGGGGCACCTCGGCTAAGGTGCGCGGCTTTACATCTTCACGGTAAAAGGCCTCCCATGACCGAACCCAACAACAACCCGCTGCACGGCGTGACGCTGGAGCAGATCCTCAATGCGCTGGTTCAGCACTACGAATGGTCGGGATTGGCCGAACGCATTGACATTCGCTGCTTCAAGAGCGACCCGAGCATCAAGTCGAGCCTGACCTTCCTGCGCAAGACCCCTTGGGCACGCGAGAAAGTCGAGCGCTTGTACATCAAGCTGATGCGCACCAAGCGGCCCGTCTGAGCCGTGGACATCGATAACGCCTTGCGCCGACGCCTGGTGTCGCTGGCGGCATTGCTCGGTTGGCTGGGGTTGAGCATCCAGCTCTACCTGATCCTGCTCGGTCGCTGGAGCCTCGGCGCGAGCCTGCTGGGCGGCCTGGTGAATTTCTTCAGCTTCTTCACGGTACTGACCAACACCCTGGTGGCGGTGGTACTGACCTGGGAAGTGACCCCGCGCGAATCAGCGGTGCGGCGCTGGTTCCTGCTACCCAGCGTAAGCAGCGGTATCGCCGTGAGCATCGCCCTGGTCAGCCTGGCCTACAACCTGCTGCTACGCCATCTGTGGCAACCCGAAGGCTGGCAGTTCGTGGCCGACGAACTGCTGCACGACGTGATGCCGCTGCTGTACGTCGCCTATTGGTGGCTTTGCGTTCCCAAGGGCACCTTGCGCCTCAGGCACATCGGGCTATGGATAGCCTATCCCCTGGTGTATTTCGCCTATGTCCTGCTAAGGGGCAACCTGCTGGCGGCGTACCCCTACCCTTTCATCGACGTGTCGAACCTGGGCTATCCACAAGTGTTCCTCAATGCCGGAGGGATCTTGGCAGGATTCGTCGGCATCGCGCTGGGTGTGGTGGGGCTGGACCGGTGGGCAGGCCGACCTTCCAGGTAACGGGCCCGCCCTACTTCGGATATGTCTTCGGATCGGGTCAGGAGCTGGTCGGCAACGCCCACACCAGTCCATTGGCCTTGGCCCGCTCATGACACAGCGCCAGGACATGACGCCGTTCATCGTTGTCCATTTTTCTCCAGCGAGTGATTTCCGACACCGTGCGCTGGCAACCGGTGCAGATGTCATGGTCGTCCAACGAGCAGATGTTCACACAGGGTGACGGCACCGGGCGTTCGGGGGTGTTCATTGTTCCTGCTCCTTCAGGTCACGGGCGTAACGCTGCGCGTTGTGGACGTAATGCGCGGCGCTGGCTTCCAGCATTTTCTTCTGGGCTTCGGTCAATTCCCTGACGACCTTGCCGGGTGAGCCCATCACCAGCGAACCGTCGGGAATCTCCTTGTTTTCACCGATCAGCGCGTTGGCGCCGATGATGCAGTTCCTGCCGATCTTCGCGCCATTGAGGATCACCGCATTGATGCCAATGAGGCTGTAGTCCCCCACCGTGCAGCCGTGCAGCATGGCGTTATGACCGATGGTCACGCCGGTGCCGATGGTCAGCGGGAACCCCATGTCGGTGTGCATCACCGTGCCGTCCTGCACGTTACTGTCCTTGCCCACCAGGATCAGTTCATTGTCTCCACGCAGTACCGCATTGAACCAGACACTGGCGCCTTCTTCGAGGCGGACCTTGCCCACCAGCGTGGCATTGGGCGCAACCCAGCTCTGTGGGTGGATTTCGACGCGGGCATCGCCCAGGCGATATTTCATGAATCTCCTCGCAGGCCGTTCTTTTAGTTATTGAGGAAGCTTCTGGGCGGTTTGTGCAGGTCTATGCCCGCATCGAACAACAGGTTCACCAGCTCGACGATCATGATCGCCGTCAGGCCCCAGATTTTATATTCGCCAAAACGATAGCTGGGAACGTACCAACTGCAACCCTGATAATCGATGCGGTGAGTGTGCTCGCGGGGGTCCTTGCGGAAAAACTCCAGGGGCACGCTGAACACCGCGGCGATCTCGGCATCGTTGGCCTGGTACTCGACATAATCGGGGATCACCCCCACATAAGGCGTCACCTTGATGCCGTGCAACGAAATCAGCGGGCTGAGGGGGCCGATCACTTCCACCAGGCCGGGGGGCAGGCCGATTTCCTCTTCAGCCTCGCGCAGGGCGGTGAAGATCAGGTCGGGATCTTCCGGGTCGCGGCGCCCGCCGGGGAACGCCACTTCGCCGCCATGGGTCGACAGGCCGCTGGCGCGCAAGGTCAAAAGCAGTTCAGGTTCATCACTGCGAGTGATCGGCACCAGCACCGCGGCTTCAGGAAAACGTCGGTCGACCTCCAGTTCGCGCGGGGTGTGGTTGCTTACTCGATGCAGTAGCTCGTCCAGCATGAGACTTCTCGATTTATTCGCTACCTTGCATCATGCACCAATCATCCAGGCGGCCCAAGCCCTGCACCGCGTCGTGTCGCGAAACGACAACTTGCCGCACCGGCCCACGCACGCCAAGATAGGCGCAGCATCCAGGAATCCAAGCATGAAATTCTGCAGCCAGTGCGGTAATCCGGTGACCCAGCGCATACCCGAAGGCGACTCGCGCCTGCGTTTCGTTTGCGACACTTGCCACACCATTCATTACCAGAACCCCAACATCGTGGCCGGTTGCGTACCGACCTGGGGCAGCAAGGTGCTGCTGTGCCGGCGCGCCATCGAGCCGCGGCGCGGTTACTGGACACTGCCGGCGGGCTTCATGGAGAACGGCGAGACGGTCGAACAGGCCGCCGTGCGCGAAACCGCCGAGGAGGCCTGCGCCCGGGTACGAAATCTGAGCATCTATACGCTGATTGACGTACCGCATATCAGCCAGGTACATGTATTCTTCCGCGCCGAACTGGTGGACCAGGATTTCGCCGCAGGGCCCGAGAGCCTGGAAGTGAAACTGTTCGAAGAAGCGGATATTCCCTGGGATGAACTGGCCTTCCGCACAGTAGGCCGTACCCTGGAATACTTCTATGCTGACCGGCAAGCCGAGGACTATCCGGTGCGATCCGAATCGATCCCGCCGCTGGCCCAGCCTGCCAACACATAACATCCAAATAGCTGCGACACCTCAAGGGATATCGTTTCAATGCGCTGGTTGCTTGTCCTGTTCTGCCTGTCGTTCACCGCTGTGTCCCAGGCCTCCGCGGTGGGAACCTATAACGGCAAGGTCATCGAAAAAGTGCTGGTGCTCAAGTCCGCCCATCAATTGCAATTGATCAACGACGGCAAGCCGCTCAAGACCTATCGCATCTCCCTGGGCAAGGGCGCCAAGAAAGGCCCCAAGCTGATCGAAGGCGACAAACGCACCCCCGAGGGTTTCTATTGGATCGACTGGCGCAAGACCAGCGAACGCTTCTACCTGTCCATGCACATTTCCTACCCCAACATCAGCGACGCCGCCCGCGCCCGCCGCGAAGGCGTGGAACCGGGAGGCATGATCATGATCCACGGCACGCCTGATTCGGAGGAAAACCCTGAACAGCTGTTCCACACCCTGGACTGGACCGATGGCTGCATTGCCATGCGCAATGTGGACATGCGCGAAGTCTGGAACCTGGTGCCGGATGGGACGATGATCGAGATTCGTCCTTGAAGGGTGGAAAGACAAGGCTGAGCTTATGGTTAGAGCTCCTAAGAATCACCAGGAGAACTTTAAAAGTCCATGAGCGCGAACTCTCACCATTAGCGCGGGCTTTGAGCTTGTATTCCTTGATGGACGTTTCTAAGTCCTCAAACTTCCAGATCCCATGGATATCAGTGTAGGTTCTTGCAAACTCTTTGGGACCCTCCCCATCGAACAGCAAAACTTGACTGTCTATGGGAGCATAGCCCTGCACAAATATCTTTTTAGCCGTTGTTGTTCCACCGTCTGGAATGTAAGGCACCTGAGTCCGTACTCCAACCCACACAATTGCTATAGGGGGCAATTTCTCTGTGGTCATGATGGTTCTCCTCGTTAAGTGACATAGGGAGACCCAATTCAGCAGCGTTACTAACACTTTGGCTACTGTCAGAGATGACAGTTCGCAGTTGGTTTTCGACTATTGGTAGTCAGGCCAGAAAAGCGTGGGGCCGCTGCGCGCGCCAACGGAAACAAGCTCCCTCACCACAGGGGACGGTGACGATCTCAAATCGTCCGGGCTTGTTGCCCTGTGATTTTTCGGACGGTCAAACCCGGTCGCTGAATTGGCAGCGACACCCAAGGCTAGAGCCCCCACTTCCGAGGGACAACCCTAAAAACATGTCGGAAACTTCGGTGCGTCTGACAGATCGCAGTTTCTGTGGCGAGGGGATTTATCCCCGCTGGGCTGCGCAGCAGCCCCAAGGTAGCCAACTCAAATTTACCTGACACACCGCGCTGTCAGGTTTTAGGGCCGCTTCGCACCCCAGCGGGAGCAAGCTCCCTCGCCGCAATGGCCCGTTAGTCCCAGTCTCGGGTGACCGCCCGTCAACATCGAAAAATAAAATAAAAAAATCCCACCTTCAGAAATTGCCTACAGATGAATACCAATTCACACCGTAGGGGTTGTCGCAGGCGGCGATCTTTGCTGTTGAATTCCCAGCCTCTAATACCACTTCAATCCCACCCCTCAAAAACCATCGAAATACACCGGTAAACCCTGGGAAAGCGGCGTTGACATGGTATTCAAGTGGTATTAGCTTCCACCCCAATTACCGAGCGACAACAATTCAACAACGTATCGGACATCGATATGAACGACATCCTGGCCCTGCGCCCTGACGACACCCAACCCACGCCGCTGTACCTGCAGCTGGCGCGTAACCTGGAGACGGCGATTCATGCCGGCCAATGGAAAGCCGAGCAGGCGATGCCGTCCGAGCGCAGCTTGAGCGAGCAACTGGGCATTTCCCGGGTCACCGCCCGCAAGGCCCTGGAAGTGTTGTTCGAACAAGGCCTGATCCGCCGTAACCAGGGTTCGGGCACCTTCATCACCCCGCGCCTGGAGCAGCCGCTGTCACGCTTGAGTGGCTTCAGCGAGATGCTGCGACTCAAAGGCTTCGTGCCCGGCTCCCAATGGCTGGAACGGGAAATCACGCCGCCGACCCACGAAGAACTGATCCGCCTGGGCCTGTCGCCCACCGACAAGGTCGCGCGGCTCAAGCGCCTGCGCAAGGCCGATGACACGGTCATGGCCATCGAGATGAGCACCCTACCCGCCAGCATCATCCCCAACCCCCAGGCAGTGGGCGACTCGCTCTATGAATTCCTCGACGGCATCGGCAAACCCGTGGTGCGCGCCCTGCAACACATCCAGGCCATCAACGCCTCGGACGAATTCGCCGCCCTGGTGGGCATCGCCCCCGGCACCGCCATGTTGCTGATGACCCGGGTCGGTTACCTGGAAGACAACACCCCCATCGAAGTCACCGACACCTATTGCCGCAACGACTACTACGACTTTGTCGCCGAGCTGCGGCGCTAGACGAGCAGAGAATTTTCATGTCCGAAGACAACATCCTCACCCCCGACGGCTGGGTTCGTGGCCGCCTGCTCCATGAGCACGGCAAGGTCGTGTCCATCGAAGGCCAGCCTTGCGATCCGGCCAGCAACGACCTGCCCTACCTGCTGCCCGGTTTCATCGACCTGCACGTCCATGGCGGAGGCGGCAAGGACATCATGCAAGGCGCCTCGGCGTTCGAAACCATCGCCCGCACCCATGTGCGTTTCGGTACCACCGCGCTGCTGGCCACCACCATGACCGCGCCCAGCGAAGAGATCGCCAGCGTGCTCCAGGCCCTCGGCGAATTCTGTGAACAACGCCCGAGTAGCAGCGCCCGGGTCCTGGGCGTGCACTTGGAGGGCCCTTACATCAATCCCGGAAAACTGGGCGCCCAACCGAATTTCGCGCACACCGCGTTGCTGGCCGAGGTGGAGCGTTACCTGGCCCTGGCACCGATCCGGGTGATCACCATCGCCCCGGAAATTGCCGGTCACGACGCCTTGATCCGCGCCCTCAGCGCCCGGGGCGTGCGCATGCAGATCGGTCATACCCTGGGCAGTTATGAAGAAGGTGTCGCGGCGCTGGCCGCCGGGGCCACCAGCTTTACCCACTTGTACAACGCCATGAGCCCGCTGCATCACCGCGAGCCAGGCATCGTCGGCGCGGCCCTGGCCCACGCCCGTTATGCCGAGCTGATCCCCGACTTGCTCCACGTGCACCCCGGCGCCATGCGCGTGGCCCTGCGTTCGATTCCCTGCCTGTATTGCGTCACCGATTCCACCGCCGCCGCCGGCATGCCCGACGGCGAATACAGGCTGGGCAGCCATACCGTGACCAAGTGCCTGGGCGGTGTACGCCTGGCCGACGGCACACTGGCCGGCAGCACCCTGACCATGGACCAGGCCCTGCGCAACCTGGTGAAAATCGGCTTGCCCCTCGCCGAAGCCTCCCAGCGCCTGTCGCAGTTCCCCGCCGACTATCTCGGCCTGCCCGAGCGCGGCCGCCTGCAACCCGGTGCCTGGGCCGACTGCGTACGCCTGGACCGTTACCTGACCCTGACCGACGTGACGGTCGAAGGAGAAGCCATTGACTTCAAAAATGCTTGAAGAGGCCCTGGCCTCGTCCCAGGCCGTCGAGCGCCAGTTGCAGCAGCTGGACCCTACGCTGGTGGAAATCGCCGGGCGCCTGCGCCGCCAACCGCCGCAGGTAGCGATGACCGTCGCTCGCGGCAGCTCCGATCATGCCGCCAGCTACTTCGCCTACCTGACCATGCAGCAACTGGGCTTGCCGGTGGCCTCGTTGCCGATGTCGGTGGTGACCATGCAGCAGGCCCCGCTCAAGGTCAGTGGACAGGTGGCGTTCGGCTTTTCCCAGTCGGGACAGAGCCCCGACCTGGTGAACAGCCTGCGTCTGCTGCGCAAGCGCGGGGCCCTGAGCGTGGCCTTGGTCAACGCCGTCGATTCGCCCCTGGAAGCGGCCTGCGAATTCAGCGTGCCGCTGTGCGCCGGCGTCGAAAGCAGCGTCGCCGCCACCAAGAGTTTCATCGCCACCCTCAGCGCCAGTGCGCGGCTGGTGGCGCACTGCAAGGGCGACGCCGAGTTGCTGGAAGCCGGTAGCGCCCTGCCCGAAGGCTTGCGCGAGGCTGCCCGGCAGGATTGGCACCGCGCTGTCGAAACGTTGCGCGACTGTCAGCGATTGATGGTCATCGGCCGGGGCGCCGGGTTCGCCATCGCCCAGGAAGCGGCGCTCAAGTTCAAGGAAACCTCGGCGATCCAGGCCGAGGCCTTCAGCAGTGCCGAGGTCCGCCATGGGCCGATGGCCTTGATCGATGAAAACTACCCGTTGCTGGTGTTCGCGCCCCGTGGCGCCGAGCAGGCCGGCGTGTTGAGCCTGGCCGCGGACATGCGCCAGCGCGGTGCCCGGGTCGTGCTGGCGGCACCCGATGACATCGTCGAACGCGACCTCACGCTGACCCGTGCCGAACACCCGGCCCTGGACCCGATCCTGGCGATCCAGAGCTTCTACACGATGGCCGCGAACCTGGCGGCGGCCCGGGGCCTGGACCCGGACCATCCGCGGCACCTGAGCAAGGTCACCCGAACCCACTGATACGACGGCTTTCCTTCAATAACCAGGCTGACAAGCGTCTGACGAGAGCACCCCATGCCCAACAACAATAACGAGCTGATCCTCAGCGCCCCCCTCAGCGGCCCGGTGCTCACCCTCGCCAACGTCCCGGACGCGGTATTTGCCAGCGGCGCCATGGGCGACGGAATCGCCATCGACCCGCTGAACGATACCCTGCACGCGCCCTGTGACGGCGAGGTGATCCATGTCGCCCGCAGCGGCCACGCCGTGACCCTGCGAGCCGATAACGGTGTCGAATTGCTGCTGCACCTGGGACTGGATACGGTGGAGCTGCAAGGCGACGGCTTCTCCATGCTGGTCAAGGAAGGGGCACGGGTCAGCCACGGCCAGCCGCTTTTGCGCTATGACCTGGACAAGGTGGCGCAACGCTGCAAGAGCCTGGTCAGCCTGATGGTGGTCACCAATGGCGACCGTTTCCAGGCACGGCCTATCACGCTCAAGGGCGTCAAGGTGGGCGAACCGCTGTTGAATATCGTCGCCAAGGCGCCCCGCGAAGCAGAGGCCGATGACCCTGGCACCGCGCTGCAAGTCTATGGCGAAGTTCGTATTGCCCACCGCGGCGGCCTGCATGCGCGGCCCGCGGCACTCATCCGCCAGACGGCCCAAGGCTTCAAGAGCCGCTCGCACCTGCATTTCGGCGGTAAGTCGGCGTCCTGCGACAGTGTCATGGGGCTGATGGGCCTCGCCGTCACCGAACAGGCGCAAGTCCGGGTCAGTTGCCGGGGCAGCGATGCCGAAGCGGCGCTACAGGCTTTGCTGCTGACCTTGTCCACCGCCCTGGCCGAGGACGACCATGCAGCGGCGCCGGTAGTACGACCACAGGTGCGCCCCGCCGAGGACGGCGTGCTGCACGGTGTCTGCGCCGCCCCGGGGCTGGTGGCCGGGCCATTGGTCCAGCTGGGGGCGATCGAGTTGCCGCCGGACCTGGGTGGGCATGATGTCCAGGCGCAGCGTCGGCACCTGGAGGCCGCGCTCAAGCATGTCAGCGACGAAATCCAGCACACCCTGCAACAGGCCCGGGCCCGGCGCAATCGTGACGAAGAGGCCATTTTCGGAGCCCATCTGGCGCTGCTGGAAGACCCCGTGCTGCTGGACGCCGCCTATCAGGCCATCGACCAGGGCAGCGCCGCGCCCCATGCCTGGAGCCAGTCCATCGACGTGCAATGCCAGGTCCTGCAACAATTGGGCAGTACCTTGCTGGCCGAACGCGCCAATGACTTGCGCGACCTGCGCCAGCGCGTCCTGCGGGCGTTGCTGGGCGAGGCCTGGCAACTGGAAGCGGCGGCCGGCGCCATCGTCGCCGCGCAGGAGCTGACCCCGTCGGATCTGCTGGCGCTCAGCGCCCAGGGCGTGGCCGGCGTGTGCATGGTCGAAGGCGGGGCGACCTCCCATGTCGCGATCCTCGCCCGAGGCAAAGGCCTGCCGTGCCTGGTGGCCTTGGGCGATGCCCTGTTGACTCAGGAACAGGGCCAGGCCGTGGTGCTGGACGCCGACAACGGTCGTCTCGAGCTGACGCCGAGCGCCGAACGCCTGGCCCAGGTGCAGCAGGCACAAGCCCGGCAAGCCACCCGTCGCGGCGAGCAACAGGCCCTGGCCCACCTGCCGGCGCAGACCATCGATGGAATGCACGTCGAGGTGGCCGCCAACGTGGCCTCCAGCGCCGAAGCAGCCCTGGCCTTGGCCAATGGTGCCGACGGCGTGGGCCTGTTGCGCACCGAGTTCCTCTTCGTCGACCGCCACACCGCGCCCGACGAAGAGGAACAACGCCAGGCCTATCAAGCCGTGCTCCAGGCCATGGGCGACAAGCCAGTGATCATCCGCACCATCGACGTGGGCGGCGACAAACAGCTGGACTACCTGCCACTGCCGTTCGAAGCCAACCCGGTGCTCGGCCTGCGGGGCATTCGCCTGGCCCAGGTGCGCCCGCAACTGCTGGACTTGCAATTGCGGGCCTTGCTGCAAACCCGTCCGCTGGAGCGTTGCCGGATCCTGTTGCCCATGGTCACCGAAGTCGACGAGCTGCTGCACATCCGCCAGCGTCTCGATGCCCTGGGCGCCGAGCTGGGCCTGGAGGAGCGACCGCAACTGGGTGTGATGATCGAAGTGCCGGCCGCCGCGTTGCTGGCCGAACAGTTGGCCGAACACGCGGATTTCCTGTCCATCGGCACCAACGATCTCTCGCAATACACCCTGGCCATGGACCGCGACCACGCAGGCCTCGCCGCCCGGGTCGACGCCCTGCATCCGGCGCTGCTGCGGCTGATCGCCCAGACCTGCGCAGGCGCGGCGAAGCACGGGCGCTGGGTCGGGGTCTGCGGCGCCCTGGCCTCCGATCCGCTGGCGACACCCGTACTGATCGGGCTGGGTGTGCGCGAACTGTCGGTAAGCCCGCCGCAGATCGGTGAAATCAAGGAGCGTGTGCGTCACCTCGACGCCACGCAATGCGCCTGCCTGAGCACCGAACTGCTGAACCTCGGCAGTGCCCAGGCCGTGCGCCGTGCCTGCCTCCAACACTGGCCCCTGGGCTGAGCCCCCTCGAAGAACAACAAGGAGAGACGCCATGTACCAGCATTTCATCGAAGGGCTGCAACGCCTCGGCCGGGCCCTGATGCTGCCCATCGCGATCCTGCCCATCGCCGGCCTGTTGCTGCGCCTGGGTGACACGGATCTTTTGAACATCGCCATCATCCACGATGCAGGCCAGGCGATTTTCGCCAACCTGCCGATGATCTTCGCCATCGGCATCGCGGTGGGTTTCGCCCGAGACAACAACGGCACGGCAGGCCTGGCGGGGGCCATCGGCTATCTGGTGATGATCGCGACCCTGAAGGTGCTCGACGCCAGTATCAACATGGGCATGCTGGCCGGGATCATCAGCGGCTTGCTGGCCGGCGCGCTGTACAACCGCTTCAAGGACATCAAACTGCCCGAGTACCTGGCATTCTTCGGCGGCCGGCGCTTCGTGCCGATTGTCACCGGGTTCAGCGCCGTCGGCCTGGGGGTGGTGTTCGGATTGATCTGGCCGCCCATCCAGGCCGGGATCAACGGCTTCGGCGCCCTGCTGATGGAGAGCGGCAGTTTCGGCGCATTCGTGTTCGGCGTCTTCAACCGCCTGCTGATCGTCACCGGGCTGCACCACATCCTCAACAACATGGCCTGGTTCATCTTCGGCAGCTTCACCGACCCGCAGACCGGCGCGGTGGTCACCGGCGACCTGACCCGCTACTTCGCCGGCGACCCTAATGGCGGCCAGTTCATGACCGGCATGTTTCCGGTGATGCTGTTCGGCCTGCCCGCCGCGTGCCTGGCCATGTATCGCAACGCCCTGCCCCAGCGACGCAAGGTCATGGGCGGGATCCTGTTGTCCATGGCGCTGACGTCGTTCCTTACCGGGGTGACCGAGCCGGTGGAATTCGCCTTCATGTTCCTGGCGCCCCTGTTGTTCCTGCTGCACGCCCTGCTCACCGGGCTGTCCATGGCGATCACCGACTGGCTGAACATCCGCCTGGGCTTCACGTTTTCCGGCGGTTTCATCGACATGGTGCTGGGCTGGGGCAAGTCGAGCAACGGCTGGCTGGTGGTGCCGGTGGGGCTGGTCTATGCGGTGATCTATTACACGGTGTTCGACTTCTGCATCCGCCGCTTCGACCTCAAGACCCCGGGCCGGGAAGATGTGCCGGCAATGGACAAGCCGGTCGTTGCCCAGCACCAGCGGGCCGGGGCCTATATCCAGGCACTGGGTGGCGCCGACAACCTGATCACCGTGGGCGCGTGCACCACCCGGCTGCGACTGGACATGGTGGACCGCAACAAAGCCAGCGATGCGCAACTCAAGGCCCTGGGCGCCATGGCCGTGGTGCGTCCTGGCAATGGCGGGAGTCTGCAGGTGGTGGTAGGGCCAATGGCCGACAGCATCGCCGATGAAATCCGCCTGGCACTGCCTGCCTCCGACCGCCATGCCAGCACTGGCGCGGCCACTGCGAACGAGACGGCGGCCACGCCCGTCGTGCCCGCCGCCGAAGCCCGGCAATGGATGGATGCGCTGGGTGGCGAGGGCAACGTGTTGCAACTCGACTGCGTGGCGATGAGCCGGTTGCGGGTGCGCCTGGCCGATGGCAGGCAATTGTCGGAAAGCCAACTGCGGACGCTGGGATGCCAGGGGGTCAGTGCCTTGGAAGGAGGCGTTTGGCACCTGTTGCTGGGGGAGAAGGCGCCGACGTTGTGGCAGGCGCTGGAAGCGATGGTGCTGAGCCGTCAGGCGGATGTGAAAGCCTAGACCCCAATCCCTCGCCACAGGTCCATGCCTGCAGGTAGGTGCTGGTTTCAACTTTTGCCGCACCCAATAAAATGTATGGTCAGCCCTTCTCCTGCAACCTCATGGGCTGTTTTCGGTAAAGCTGGCTTGCGCTAATGTATCCGGGCTCGTTGTGAGCGTTGCTGCAACAACGCTCGGCCCTCGATGAGTAGCCGCTCCCGACTGTCCTGAAAAAACCCTCAGCTTCTAAAGCTGATTTTATTGCCAGGTTCTCAGTCGGGCCGTTTGCCGTTTACTGTCATCAGTCAGTGACGTCGCAAAAGCCGGTGGTAACGCTGTGCATTCAAGCGTTCGGATGTGGGTCGTACTGGCCGCCTTTGGCCAGTACCGCCCACACGATTCGCGCCAGTTTGTTTGCTAGCGCACACGCGACGACATTGGAGTGGCGACGCGTCAGTAGCTCTCGAACCCAAGGCCCCAAGGCGTCCTCTCGCTTATCGATATGCTGAATAACGGATCGCGCGCCCTGTACCAGCAATTGGCGGATGTGCTTGTCGCCACGCTTGCTGATCCCCAGAAGCACCGTCTTCCCACCCGTCGAATACTGCCTCGGCACCAGCCCCAGCGAAGCGGCAAAATCGCGTCCACTTCGATAGTTCGACGCATCGCCCACATCCGCCAATACCGCACTGGCGGTGATTGGGCCGATGCCAGGAATACTCTGCAAACGATTTCCGGCATCGTCTTCTTTCAACTGCTGTTTCAGGTCGGACTCGATGTCCTTGATTTCATCATTCAGCTGTTGGATTTGACGATGAAGACGCATCACCACGCTCTTTAGGCGCAATGGAACCGGATGTTGTGGATCGTCCAGCAGCGCTGGCACGCGGTTCAACGCCGTTGCGCCAATGGGCAGGCTGATCCCGAATTCCAGCAAAAAACCATGAATCTGATTGGTCGCGACGGTGCGATGGCCAATCAAGGAATCTCGGACACGATGCAAAGCTGAAAGCGTTTGTTGCTCTGCGGTTTTAATCGAGCAGAAGCGCATCGCGGGGCGGCTCGCCGCCTCGCAAATCGCTTCGGCATCAATGAAGTCGTTTTTGTTGCCTTTGACGAACGGCTTAACGTATTGCGGGGCAATCAGTTTTACCTCGTGGCCCAATGCCTCAACCTGTCGAGCCAGCCAGTGGGCACCGCCACACGACTCCATCACCACCGTGCAGGCCGGCAGTTGGGCCAATGTGCCGAGCAATTGGCTGCGGCTGGTTTTCTTGCGCAAAACCTGATGACCTTTGGCGTCCTGGCCGTGCAGATGGAAACTGTGTTTACCAATGTCGATGCCGAGAAGCGTCATCGTGTTCATGAGAGATCCTCCGCCGAAAACGAGAAAAGCCCTGCAAGCGTAAACCTGCAGGGCTTCTCGGTCAGGCTGACCATCTCATTAAACCCGCTGAATCCGTCAGCGGGTTTTTCATTTCAACGGCCAGGGGGATCAGAAATCCTCCAGCCGCCACACTTCATACGCCGGTGTCTCGTAGGGGTGGCTCTGTTTCAGCGCCTCCACCACCGCGCGGATCAGCTCATCGGCCACGACAAGCTCCACCTTCCATTCCTCGACCTGCTCGACCTGTCCCGCCTCGCCGATGAACGGCTGGCTGCCGGCCAACGGACGGAACTGGCCAAGGCCCAGCACTTGCCAGGCGCAGTGGTCGTAATCGCCGATTCGCCCACCACCCGCGGCGAATACGGCGCTCTTGACCAGGTCTACATGGCTGGCCGGGACGAAGAAGCAGAGCTTGTACACGGCCTCAGTTCACCCAAACGCGGGCGTTGCGGAACATGCGCATCCACGGTGCGTCTTCGCTCCAGTCGTCCGAACGCCACGAGTTCTGCACGGCGCGGAACATACGCTCCGGGTGCGGCATCATGATCGTGACGCGGCCGTCGCGGCTGGTCAGGCCAGTGATCCCGCGTGGCGAACCGTTCGGGTTGGCCGGGTAGGTCTCGGTGACCTTGCCATGGTTGTCGACGAACCGCAGCGACACGCAACCGGACAGGTCGGCTTCGAGCAGCGCTTCCTCGCTTTCGAATTCCGCATGGCCTTCGCCGTGGGCGATGGCGATCGGCATGCGCGAACCGGCCATGCCCTGCAGGAAGATCGAGTTCGACTCCTGCACCTGGACCATGGCCACGCGGGCTTCGAACTGCTCGGAACGGTTGCGCACGAAGTGCGGCCAGAATTCACTGCCCGGGATCAGCTCGTGCAGGTTGGAAATCATCTGGCAACCGTTGCACACACCGAGGGTGAAGCTGTCGTTACGCTCGAAGAAGCCCTGGAAGGCATCGCGGGCGCGGCTGTTGAACAGCGCCGACTTGGCCCAGCCTTCACCGGCACCCAGCACGTCGCCGTAGGAGAAACCGCCACAGGCGACCAGGCCCTTGAAGTCGTTCAGGTCGACACGACCGGCCAGGATGTCGCTCATGTGCACGTCGATCGCGTTGAAGCCGGCGCGATCGAATGCCGCCGCCATTTCCACCTGGCCGTTGACGCCCTGCTCGCGCAGCACCGCCACTTGCGGGCGAATGCCTTTCTTGATGTAAGGCGCGGCCACGTCTTCGTTGACGTCGTAGCTGAGCTTGGCGCTAAGGCCAGGGTTGTCTTCTTCCAGCAGCACGTCGAATTCCTGGTCGGCGCACTCGGCGTTGTCCCGCAGACGCTGGATCTGGTAGCTGGTCTCTGCCCACTGACGCTGCAACAGGCGGCGCTGGCCTTCGAAGACCGTATCGCCGTTGAAGGTGATGTTGATGTGGGCGTTGTTGATCGGCTGGCCGATCACCGAGACACACTCGGCCAGGCCCGCTGCGCTGAACTGGGCGAGGATGTCCGGAGTGGCGTCCTGGCGCACCTGGATCACCGCGCCCAGTTCTTCGTTGAAGAGGATGGCCGGGATCTCGGCGGCGGTTTCGGCGACGCTGTCGAGGGTCAGGCTCAGGCCGCAATGGCCGGCGAAGGCCATTTCCACCACGGTGGTCAGCAGACCGCCGTCGGAACGGTCGTGATAGGCCAGCAGGTGGCCGTCGGCATTGAGGCCCTGGATCACGGCGAAGAACGCCTTCAGGTCTTCGGCGTCATCGACGTCCGGTGCCTGCTTGCCGAGCTTGCCATGCACCTGGGCGAGAATCGAGGCGCCCATGCGGTTCTGGCCACGGCCCAGGTCGATGAGGATCAGGTCGGTGGTGCCCTTGTCCATGCGCAGCTGAGGGGTCAGGGTCTTGCGGATGTCGGTCACCGGGGCGAAGCCGGTCACGATCAGCGACAGCGGCGACGTCACGCTCTTGTCCACGCCGTCTTCGTTCCAGCGCGTGGCCATGGACATGGAGTCCTTGCCCACCGGGATGGTGATACCCAGTTCGGGGCACAGCTCCATGCCGACGGCCTTGACGGTGTCGTACAAGCGGGCATCTTCACCCGGATGGCCGGCGGCGGACATCCAGTTGGCCGACAGCTTGATGTCGGAGATCTTGCCGATGCGCGACGCCGCCAGGTTGGTCAGGGTCTCGCCGATCGCCATGCGGCCCGACGCCGGGGCATCCAGCAGCGCCAGCGGCGTACGCTCGCCCATGGCCATCGCTTCACCGGTGTAGACGTCGAAGCTGGTGGCGGTCACGGCAACGTCGGCCACCGGCACCTGCCATGGACCGACCATCTGGTCACGGGCCACGAGGCCGGTGATGGTGCGGTCGCCGATGGTGATCAGGAAGCTCTTGCTCGCCACGGCCGGGTGGTGCAGGACACGCTCGATGGAATCGGCGATGTCCAGGGTCGAAGGGTCGAAATCGTCGCCCAGCTCGTTTTCGCGCACGGCCGAACGGTGCATGCGCGGCGCCTTGCCCAGCAGGACTTCCAGTGGCATGTCCACCGGGCTGTTGCCGAAGTGGCTGTCGGTGACGGTCAGCTGCGGCTCGGCGGTGGCTTCGCCGACCACGGCGAACGGGCAACGCTCGCGTTCGCAGATGGCCTTGAAGCGCTCGAAGTCGGCCGGGCCCACCGCCAGGACGTAGCGTTCCTGGGATTCGTTGCTCCAGATTTCGTGCGGGGCCATGCCCGGCTCGTCATTCGGGATATTGCGCAGTTCGAAGCGACCGCCGCGGCCGCCGTCGTTGACCAGCTCCGGGAAGGCGTTGGACAGGCCACCGGCGCCGACGTCGTGGATGAAGCTGATGGGGTTGTGCTCGCCCAACTGCCAGCAACGGTCGATGACCTCCTGGCAACGGCGTTCCATTTCCGGGTTTTCCCGCTGGACCGAAGCGAAGTCCAGGTCGGCCGAGCTGGTGCCGGTGGCCATGGAGGACGCAGCGCCGCCGCCCAGGCCGATCAGCATGGCCGGGCCGCCGAGGACGATCAGCTTGGAGCCGACCACGATCTCGCCTTTCTGCACGTGTTCGGCGCGGATGTTGCCCATGCCGCCGGCGAGCATGATCGGCTTGTGGTAGCCGCGCACTTCTTCGCCACGCGGGGTGGTGATGGACTGCTCGAACGTGCGGAAGTAGCCGGTCAGGGCCGGACGGCCGAATTCGTTGTTGAACGCGGCGCCGCCCAGCGGGCCTTCGATCATGATGTCCAGGGCGTTGACGATGCGTTCAGGCTTGCCGTACGGCTTTTCCCAAGGCTGTTCGAAGCCGGGGATCTGCAGGTTCGACACGGTGAAGCCGGTCAGGCCGGCCTTGGGCTTGGCGCCACGGCCGGTGGCGCCTTCGTCGCGGATCTCGCCGCCGGAACCGGTGGACGCGCCCGGGAACGGGGCAATCGCGGTCGGGTGGTTGTGAGTCTCGACCTTCATCAGGATGTGCACCGGCTCCTGGACCGCACCGTACTGGCGGGTCTCGGGATTCGGGAAGAACCGGCCGGCGACATTGCCGACGATCACGGCGGCGTTGTCCTTATAGGCCGACAGTACGCCTTCGTTGTGCATCTGATAGGTGTTCTTGATCATGCCGAACAGGCTTTTTTCCTGGCTCTGGCCGTCGATGTCCCAACTGGCGTTGAAGATCTTGTGGCGGCAGTGCTCGGAGTTGGCCTGGGCGAACATCATCAGTTCGATGTCGTGGGGATTGCGCTTCAAGCCCTGGAAAGCGTTGACCAGGTAGTCGATCTCGTCCTCGGCCAGGGCCAGGCCCAGTTCGGCGTTGGCTTTTTCCAGTGCGGCACGCCCCCCGCCCAGCACGTCGATGGCGGTCAGGGGCTTGGGTTCGGCGTGGCTGAACAGGCCGGCAGCCTGCTCCAGGTCGCCCAGCACCACCTGGGTCATGCGATCGTGCAGGCCGTCGGCGATCAGTTGGGCCTCGGCCTCGCTGAACTCACCGGCGACATAGAAGGCAATGCCACGTTCCAGGCGCTGGATTTTCGACAGGCCGCAGTTGCGGGCGATGTCGCTGGCCTTGCTCGACCAGGGCGAAATGGTGCCGAAACGCGGCAGGACCAGGAACAGACGACCGGTCGGCTCCTGGACGGGAACGCTGGGACCGTACTTCAGAAGGCGCGCGAGCACCTGCTGTTCGTCGCCGGTCAAACCGCCGGTGACTTCGGCGAAGTGAGCGAATTCAGCATACAAGCCACTGACAGCCGGAACCTTCTGGCTCAGTTGCTCAAGGAGTTTGCTGTGGCGAAAGGCAGAAAGGGCAGGAGCGCCGCGCAGGATCAACATCTTCGGGACAGCCTCGGGAAGGGGTGTGCTTTGAGGCCGTGCATTCTAGCCTAAACCGCCGCTGACGGCACCCGAAACGGCATGTCCGATACAGCCCGAATATCGGTCTTTGCCTTTACGGTGCCATCAGCCACGGGTTCCCGGGGTCCCACGGGATATATTTTTCAGCGTTCCGATCCCCGGCGCACGCCGGCCGGCCGGTGTTGCGGACATGTTTTGCAATCGCTAGCAGACTGGCCTGTCACTGTCGAGATATGGCGGTAAGGGCCGTTTGCGTATACTGCGCAGATGTTTTCCCCAACGGCTTTGCGTCCGCGATATGCCAGATGGCTGATCGCAACCGGACTCTTCCTGGTGCTCAGTGGCTGTGTTGAGAAACCCAACACACTGGAGCGCGTAAAGGAGGATGGCGTGCTGCGGGTGGTTACCCGAAACAGCCCTGCCACCTACTTCCAGGATCGCAACGGTGAAACCGGCTTCGAATACGAGCTGGTGAAGCGCTTCGCCGACGATTTGGGGGTGGAGCTGAAGATCGAGACCGCCGACAACCTCGATGACCTGTTCAGCCAGATCGGCAAGCCCAATGGCCCGGTCCTGGCCGCCGCCGGTCTGGTCAGCAGCGACCAGCGCAAGAAACAGGTGCGGTTTTCCCATTCCTACCTGGAAGTCACCCCCCAGGTCATCTATCGCAACGGCCAGTCACGCCCCACCGACGCGGCGGCCCTGGCGGGCAAGAAGATCATGGTGCTCAAGGGCAGCACCCACGCCGAACAGCTGGCACAGCTGAAACAGCAGTACCCGGGCATCGAATACGAAGAGTCCGACGCGGTCGAGGTGGTCGACCTGCTGCGCATGGTCGACGAAGGCCAGATCGACCTGACCCTGGTGGACTCCAACGAAGTGGCCATGAACCAGGTGTACTTCCCCAACGTCCGCGTGGCCTTCGACCTGGGCGACGCCCGCAGCCAGAGCTGGGCGGTGGCCCCCGGCGAAGACAACAGCCTGCTCAACGAGATCAACGGCTACCTCGACAAGGTGCAGAAGAACGGCACCCTGCAGCGCCTGAAGGATCGCTATTACGGCCACGTCGATGTCCTGGGCTACATGGGCGCCACCACGTTCGCCCAGCACCTGCAGCAGCGGCTGCCCAAATACGAACAGCACTTCAAGACCTACGCCAAGAAGGAAAAGATCGACTGGCGCCTGCTGGCCGCGATCGGCTACCAGGAATCGCTCTGGCAACCGGCGGTCACCTCCAAGACCGGCGTGCGCGGCCTGATGATGCTGACCCAGAACACCGCCCAGGCCATGGGCGTGTCCAACCGCCTGGATCCGAAGCAGAGCATCATGGGGGGCGCCAAGTACCTGGCCTACATGAAGGAACAGCTGGACGAGAGCATCCAGGAACCGGACCGCACCTGGTTCGCCCTCGCCGCCTATAACGTGGGCAGCGGTCACCTGGACGATGCCCGCAAGCTGGCGGCCAAGGAAGGTTTGAACCCGAACAAATGGCTGGACGTGAAGAAGATCCTCCCACGCCTGTCCCAGAAACAGTGGTACAGCAAGACCCGCTACGGCTACGCCCGGGGCGGCGAGCCAGTGCATTTCGTAGCGAACATCCGTCGCTACTACGACATCCTGACCTGGGTCACGCAGCCGCAGCTGGAAGGCAACCAGGTGGCCGAGGGCAACCTGCACGTACCGGGCGTCGACAAGAGCAAGCCGAACCAGGAAAGCCCGCAGCTTTAGTGAAGTCGCCACAATCTCTGTGGGAGCGAGCTTGCTCGCTCCCACAGAGATTGTGGCTGGCTCAGGACTTGGCGGCAGCCAGGATCAGCGCTTTCATTTCCGATACAGCCGATTTGAACCCGACAAACAACGCATGGGCCACCAGCGCATGGCCGATGTTCAGTTCGTTGATGCCCTTGATGGCCGCCACGGCCTCGACGTTATGGTAGTGCAGGCCATGACCGGCGTTGACGATCAGGCCCTGGGCCAGGCCGAAGGTGACGCCATCGGCCACCCGCTGCAGTTCATCGACCACATCGCCGGGGGTTTCGGCATCGGCATAACGACCGGTATGCAATTCGATAGCAGGCGCGCCGACCCGCCTGGACGCTTCGATCTGGCGCTCGTCGGCGTCGATGAACAGCGACACCTCGGCCCCGGTCTTCGACAGCCGCTCCACGGCGGCCTTGATCCGCGCTTGCTGTCCCGCCACATCCAGGCCACCCTCGGTGGTCAACTCCTGGCGCGTCTCCGGAACCAGGCAGATGTGCGCCGGACGGATGCGCTCGGCGAACGCCATCATTTCCTCGGTCACGCCCATTTCGAAGTTCATGCGGGTCTGCAGCACATCCTTGAGCAGCAGCACATCACGTTCCTGGATATGGCGCCGGTCCTCGCGCAAATGCACGGTGATGCCGTCAGCCCCCGCCTCCTCGGCGTCCAGCGCGGCCTTGACCGGATCCGGGTAACGGGTACCGCGGGCCTGGCGCAGGGTAGCAACATGGTCGATGTTCACGCCGAGAAGAATGCGATTGCTGGTGCTCACGAAAAGCGCTCCTGAATGGACAGATATTCGGCCCACAGCATACGGGTTGATCAGGGCTTGCGAAACAGCTCGCGACTGACCAGGGGCCGACCGCCCAGATGAACAGCCAGGGCCTGGCGCATCAGGCGCTTGGCTGCAGCCAAGGCACCCGGCGCGCTCCAGTCAGCCTCCGCCATGGCCAGGAGCTCGGCCCCGTTGAACAACCCGGGCTGCAACAGATGGACCTGCTCCAGGCCTGCGTCCACCTGCAGGCGATACAGGCCGTCGGCAATGATGGGCGCACCATGCAGATCGGTATCCAGGGCGAAACCGTAGCCCAGGTCATCCAGCAGGCGCCACTCGAACGAACGCAGCAAAGGCTCCAGTGGACGACCTTCGGCCAGGGCCAGCAGGGTTGCGGTGTAGTGATCGAACACCGCCGGATGGGGGTCTTCGGGAGGCAGCAGGCGAATCAGCAGCTCATTGAGGTACAGGCCGCTGAACAGCGCTTCGCCATTGAGCCAGGCCGCGACCCCGTTGCTTTCCATGCGGCCGACATTCTTCAGCTCGCCCCGACCGCGAAATTCGACTTCCAGCGGCACGAAAGGCCGCGCCAGCGTCCCGGCCTTGCCCCGCGCCCCACGCAACACCGCCCGCAGCCGCCCTTGCGGCGTGAGGAAGTCCACCAGGGCACTGCTTTCGCGATAGGCGCGGCTGTGGAGGACGTAGGCGGATTGAGCGATGGGTTGGGTTGGGGACATGGAAATCAGAGTTCTCGATAGACAAACAGCGTTTTTCTACAACCCCAAACCAATGTGGGAGCGGGCTTGCTCGCGATAGCGCTCTGTCAGTCAACATCCATGTTGAAGATCAGGCCCTCATCGCGAGCAAGCTCGCTCCCACAATGGCTCTTGGTACATCCAGTCAGCTGATCAGAGGTCGCCGTAACCCAAAGAACGCAGCGCCCGCTCATCGTCGGACCAGCCGCCTTTCACCTTGACCCACAGGTTGAGCATGATCTTGGAGTCGAACAGCAGTTCCATGTCCTTGCGCGCCTCGGTGCCGATGCGCTTGATGCGCTCACCCTTGTCGCCAATGATGATTTTCTTCTGGCCGTCACGTTCGACGAGGATCAGCGCATGGATGTGCAGGGTCTTGCCCTGTTGCTTGAACTCTTCGATTTCCACGGTGATCTGGTAGGGCAGCTCAGCGCCCATCTGGCGCATGATCTTCTCGCGCACCAGCTCCGCGGCGAGGAAACGGCTGCTGCGGTCGGTGATCTGGTCTTCAGGAAAGAAATGATCGTTTTCCGGCAGGTGCTCGGCAATCACCCGCTCCAGCGCATCGAGGTTGTGCCCGTGCTGGGCGGAGATCGGAATGATCTGTGCGTTGGGCAGCTGTTCCTGCAACCAGGACAGGTGCGGCATCAGCTCGGCCTTGTCTTCGATGCGGTCGGTCTTGTTCAGCGCCACGATCAGGGGGCCGGTCACGTACTGGACACGCTCGAGCACCATCTGGTCTTCTTCGGTCCACTTGGTGCGGTCGACCACGAAGATCACCACGTCGACATCTTTCAGCGCCGCCGAGGCGGTCTTGTTCATGTAGCGGTTCAGGGCCTTTTCGCCGCCCTTGTGCATGCCGGGGGTGTCGACGTAGATCGCCTGCACGTCGCCTTCGGTCTTGATGCCCAGCATGTTGTGACGGGTGGTCTGGGGCTTGCGCGAGGTGATCGCCAGCTTCTGGCCCAGGATGTGGTTCAGCAATGTGGACTTGCCCACGTTCGGCCGGCCGACGATGGCGACATAGCCGCAACGGGTAACGGTTGTATCAGTCATTGCCATTCTCCACGCCCAGGGCGATCAGTGCTGCGGCGGCCGCTACCTGCTCGGCAATACGGCGGCTCACGCCCTGGCCCCGGCTTTTTTCATTCAGTAGGACGACTTCGCACTCGACGAAGAAGGTCCGGCAATGCGGCTCGCCCTGGATATCCACGACTTCGTAGCGTGGCAGTTCGCAACTGCGCGATTGCAGGAACTCCTGCAAGCGGGTCTTGGGATCCTTGTTGGTGTCCACCAGCGTCAGGCTGTCGATTTCCGAGGTCAGCCAGGCCAGCACACGCTCCCGGGCCTTTTCCATGCCCGAATCCAGGTAGATCGCACCGATCAGGGCTTCCAGGGCGTCGGCCAGGATCGACTCGCGCCGGAAACCACCGCTTTTCAGTTCACCGGAACCCAGACGCAGGTATTCGCCCAGGTCGAAACCGCGGGCCAGTACGGCCAGGGTCTCACCTTTTACCAACCGTGCGCGCAAACGCGACAACTGGCCTTCGCGGGCCAGGGGAAAACGCTCGAACAGCGCCTCGCCGGCCACGAAGTTGAGAATGGCATCGCCGAGGAATTCCAGGCGTTCGTTATTGCGCCCGGCAAAACTGCGGTGAGTGAGCGCCAGGAGCATCAGCTCCTGGTCCTTGAAGGTGTAGCCGAGCTGGCGCTCGAGGCGGCTTAGAGAAACGCTCACGGTTTACCCACGCTGAGTTCGTGGCTGGATTCCACCGCCACGACGGCAAGGCACCGCGGGCTTGGGACAAATAACGCTGTGTTCAAAAATGACGTCCTGACTATCGTTGGCGCCTTGTGCAGGCTCCAGAAATGCATTCGGCGCTGTGTTCAACAGCGCCGTGTGTGTTTACTTGATCAGCCCGACCCGCGAGAAATTCGGCAGGTGACTGAGTTTGGGTTCCGGCCAGCTCATCCAGACCGCGAAGGCCTTGCCGACGATATTCCGGTCGGGAACCATGCCCAGCATGTCCCGGGGAATGTTCGGGTCATCCCAGTAGCGACTGTCGTTGGAGTTGTCGCGGTTGTCGCCCATCATGAAATAGTGCCCGGCCGGCACGGTCCACGAATGGTCCGGCGTGGCACGGTAGCGGCTCATTTCCTTGCGGATCAGGTGTTCGGCCTCGCCGAGCTTTTCCTGATACAGCTCGGCGCTGCCCAGCGTGCCAGGCTCGGAGCCGATCAACTGCTCGGCCACCAGTTCGCCATTGACGTAGAGTCGCTTGTCGGCCGTGTAGCGGATCCTGTCGCCCGGCAGGCCAACCACCCGCTTGATGTAGTTGACGTTCGGGTCGCTCGGAAAGCGAAACACCATGACGTCGCCGCGTTGCGGGTCACCCACCTCGATGACCTTCCTGTCGATCACCGGCAGGCGGATTCCGTAGGAGAACTTGTTCACCAGGATGAAGTCGCCCACGTCCAGGGTCGGCTTCATCGAACCCGATGGGATCTGGAAAGGCTCCACCAGGAACGAGCGCAGCACCAGCACGATGAACAGCACCGGGAAGAACGACTTGCCGTATTCCACCAGCAGAGGTTCCTTGCCGAGCTTTTCGACCACCACACCATCAGGCTGGCTGACGCTGCCCTGATAGGAGGCGATGGCGGCCCGGCGCCGGGGCGCCAGGAACAACAGATCGAGCAACGCCAACAGGCCGCAGACGAATACGGCGATAACCAGCAACAGCGGGAAATTTAGCGACATAGGACCTAACTATCCAACCTGAGCACCGCAAGGAAGGCTTCCTGTGGAATCTCCACGTTACCGACCTGCTTCATGCGTTTTTTACCGGCCTTCTGCTTTTCCAACAGCTTGCGCTTACGGCTCACGTCGCCGCCGTAGCATTTGGCCAATACGTTCTTTCTGAGCGCCTTGACGGTTGTACGCGCCACAATCTGCCCGCCAATGGCGGCCTGGATTGCCACGTCGAACATCTGCCGCGGAATCAGATCCTTCATCTTCTCGGTCAACGCACGACCTTTGTAGTGCGCGTTGTCACGGTGCACGATCAATGCCAGGGCATCCACCTTGTCGCCGTTGATCAGCACATCCAGCTTCACCAGATTAGCCGATTGGTAGCGATCGAAATGATAGTCCAGAGAAGCATAGCCGCGACTGGTGGATTTCAGGCGATCGAAGAAATCCAGCACCACTTCGTTCATGGGCAGATCGTAGGTCACTTGCACCTGGGTACCGAGGAACAGCATGTCGTGCTGCACGCCACGCTTCTCGATGCACAGGGTAATGACGTTGCCCAGGTGCTCCTGGGGCACAAGGATGTTGGCGCGCACGATCGGTTCGCGCATGTCCTCGATCGACGACAGGTCCGGCAGCTTGGAAGGGTTGTCGACGTAGATGGTTTCGCCGGTCTTGAGCAGCAGCTCGAAGATTACCGTTGGCGCCGTGGTGATCAGGTCCAGGTCGTATTCGCGCTCCAGGCGCTCCTGGATGATTTCCATGTGCAGCATGCCCAGGAACCCGCAGCGGAAGCCGAAGCCCAGGGCGTCGGAGCTTTCCGGGGTGTACTGTAGCGACGAATCGTTGAGGGTCAGCTTCTGCAGGGCTTCGCGGAAGTCCTCGAAGTCATCGGAACTGACCGGGAACAGGCCCGCATAGACCTGGGGCTGGATCCGCTTGAAGCCTGGCAGCACATCGACGTCGGGGGTGGAACTCAAGGTCAGGGTATCGCCTACCGGCGCCCCGTGGATGTCCTTGATGCCGGCGATGATGAAGCCCACTTCACCGGCCTTGAGGTCGGTGGTGGCGGTGTGTTTCGGATTGAAGACGCCGACGCTGTCCACCAGGTGGACCTTGCCGGTGGACTTGACCAGGATCTTGTCGCCCTTTTTCACGCGGCCATGGCGCACGCGAACCAGGGAGACCACGCCCAGGTAGTTGTCGAACCAGGAGTCGATGATCAACGCTTGCAGCGGATCCTCGATATTGCCGGTGGGCGCGGGAATGGTGCTCACCAGGCGCTCGAGCACCTCGTCCACCCCCAGGCCGGTCTTGGCGCTGCAGGTGACCGCGTCGGTGGCGTCGATCCCGATGATCTTCTCGATCTCTTCCTTGACGCGCTCCGGTTCGGCCTGGGGCAGGTCGATCTTGTTCAGGACCGGCATGACCTCCAGGCCCTGCTCGATGGCGGTGTAGCAGTTGGCGACCGACTGGGCCTCGACGCCCTGGCCGGCATCGACCACCAGCAACGCACCTTCACAGGCCGCCAGCGAGCGGCTGACTTCGTAGGTGAAGTCGACATGGCCCGGGGTGTCGATGAAGTTCAGCTGGTAGGTAATGCCGTCTTTGGCCTTGTAATAGAGGGTGACGCTGTGGGCCTTGATGGTAATCCCGCGCTCACGCTCCAGGTCCATGGAGTCCAGGACCTGGGCTTCCATTTCGCGTTCGGTCAGGCCGCCGCACATCTGGATGAAACGATCAGCCAGCGTCGACTTGCCATGGTCAATGTGGGCGATGATGGAGAAATTGCGGATATGACTCAAATCACTCACGGATCAACACTCAAAAAGGCTGCAGGCAAGGCCCGCCGAAAAATAGCCGGGAATTGTACCTGATACGGACGCCATTGTGGCGAGGGGATTTATCCCCTCGCCACAAGCCTGCTCGTCACAGGAATCGGGGTCAACCGGCCCGGCGCAGCAGCCAGAGCCCGGCCAGGGCACAGACACCGGCCGGCACCAGCACCGCGAGCAGCGGCGGGAAGCCGAACACCAGGCTCGATGGCCCCAGCAGGTCCTGGGCGATACGGAAGGTGAAGCCCACCAGCACACCGGTAAACACCCGCTGGCCGAGGGTCACCGAACGCAGCGGGCCGAAGATGAACGAGATCGCCATCAGGACCAGGGCAGCGGTGACCAGCGGTTGCAGCACCTTGACCCAAAATGCCAGCCAGTAACGGCCGTTGTTCAGGCCCTGGTCGGCCAGGTAGTGGATATACCCCCACAGGCCGGTGATCGACAGGGAGTCCGGGGCCATGACCACGGTGCTCAGCAATTGCGGGCTCAATGCCACATCCCAGCGTTCCTGAGGAGCCGCGACCACTTCGGTGCGCTTGTCATGGAACACGGTGGTGGTGACGTCGCTCAGCTGCCAGTGATCCTCGACGAAGGTGGCGCGTTTGGCGAAGCTCGACGACAGCATGTGCCGCTGGTCGTCGAAGCGATAACGGGTCACACCGTACAGGACGCCGTTTGGCTGGACCGAGTTGATGTGGATGAACTCGTCGCCCTGGCGATGCCAGAGGCCGTGCTTGGCGCTTTGCGCATCACCGCCGCCCTGGGCCAGGGAGCGATTGGCCTGAGCGGTGTTCTCGGTGGCCGGGGCGATGTATTCGCCGATCAGCACCCCCACCAGCATCAATACCAGCATGGGTTTCATGACCGCCCAGACGATCCGACCGATGGACACGCCAGCGGCACGCATGATCGTCAGCTCGCTGTTGCTGGCCAGGCTGCCCAGGCCGATCAGGCAGCCGATCAGCGCGGCCATCGGCAGCATGTCGTACAGGCGTCGTGGCGCGGTGAGCAGCACGTAGCTGGCCACGTCCATCAAGGTGTAGGTGTCGCTGACGTCGCCCATCTCGTCGACGAACGCGAACAGGGTCGCCAGGCCGAGGATGATCCCCAGCACCGCGAGGATCGCCATGAACACGCTGCTACCGATGTAGCGGTCGAGCTTAACCATGGGCCACCTCCCGCGCGCTGCGGCGACTGGCCAGTTTCAGGCGCAGCGGCTCCCAGTAGAGCAGCCCCAGGCCGATGGCCAGGAAGATCCCATGCACCCACCACAACCCCAGCAGCGGCGGGATCTTGCCTTTTTCCAGGGCGCCGCGGGCGGAAATCAGGATGGTCAGGTAAGCCATATACAAAAGAATCGCCGGCAGCAGCTTGAGGAAACGGCCCTGGCGCGGATTGACCCGAGCCAGCGGGACCGCCATGAGGGTCACGATAAACACCAGCAACGGCAGCGACAGGCGCCATTGCAGCTCGGTGCGGGCGCGGATGTCATTGTTGCCCAGCAGGCTGGAGGTCGGCATCGCGTCACGGTCAGTGACCTCTTCGCTGACCTCCGGCTTGGGTAGCAGCACGCCATAGGTGTCGTACTTGATGGCCCGGTAATCGGCCTGTCCAGGCTTGCCGTCGTAGCGGTAGCCGTTCTCCAGGATCAGGTAGCGGTTGCCGTCGGGGTTGATCTGCTGGCGCCCCTTCTCGGCCACCAGCACGGAGATGCCGCGGTCCTTCTTGCTGTCCGAGGACAGGTTCTTTTGCGTGATGAACACCCCGCCCAGGTCCACCCGGTCATCCGAAAGCTGCTCGGTGTAGGTGACACGGGTACCGTCGCGCAAGGCCTGGAAGCGTCCCGGCACCAGGGTATCGAACTCGGTCAGGGCATCCTGCTGGTTGATCAGCAGCTGGAACTGATTGGCCCCCTGGGGCGCCAGGCTCAGGCTCAGCCAGGCCACCAGCAGCGCCACCAGCGCAGCCGGAAACAGGGTGATACGAAACAGTCGCTGCTGGCTCATGCCGGTGGCCGACAACACGGTCATCTCGCTGTCCAGGTACAGGCGACCGTAGGCCAGCAGAATGCCGAGGAAAAGCCCCAACGGCAGGATCAACTGCAGGAAGCCGGGCAGGCGGAACCCCATGATCAAAAACAGCGAGCCCGGATCCAGGGCACCGGAGGCCGCCTGGGCCAGATATTTGATGAAGCGCCCGCTCATGATGATGACCAGCAGCACGGCGCTGACAGCGCTCAGGGTCAGCAGGACTTCGCGGGACAGGTAACGAAAGACGATCAAACCAGACACTCCAGGGTTGTCAGGCTAGGTTTTGCAGGAAAACGCCTGCGTGGCGATTTTCGTACAAACCCTAAGGCGGCCAAACAAGCAAACGTATCGAGCCGACCCGCCAAGACGAGCCGCCGAAAAAAGAGCCGCATTATCCTGTGATTGAGGGCGCCTGTCACTTCGCACGCTTTAAGCCGGCGACTAAAGCCACAAGTTAGCGCTACGGATGGCTTGTCAGCCTCGGGCGCCGAGGTTCAAACTGCGGCCTTTGTCGCCGGCAGACACCGGCGCTTCATCTATATAGAAGAAGCACGCTCAGCGCGCCATTGCAGGCGCCTGGCATCTTGACCATTCATTCAGGGATCCGGACATGGAACTGGTTGTAAAAAGCGTCAGCCCAGAAACGTTGAAAACCGCCACGCTGGTGGTCGCCGTCGGTGAAGAGCGCAAGCTCGGCGTCGTCGCCACCCAGCTCGATGCCCTGTGCGGCGGCGCCATCAGTGCCGTGCTCAAGCGCGGTGACCTGGCCGGCAAGGTCGGCCAGAGCCTGTTGCTGCACAACCTGCCCAACCTCAAGGCCGACCGCGTGCTGCTGGTGGGCGTGGGCAAGGACGCCGAGCTGGGCGACCGTCCGTTCCGCAAGATCATCGCCGGCGTGCTGGGGACCCTCAAGGGCCTCGGTGGGGGCGACGCCGCCCTGGCGCTGGACGAGCTGGTACTCAAGGGTCGCGACAGCTACGGCAAGAACCGTCTGCTGGTCGAAACCCTGGTGGACGGCGAATATCAGTTCGACCGCTTCAAGAGCCAGAAAGCCGAACCCCGCGCCCTGAAAAAAGTCACCCTGCTGACCATCAAGGCGGCGCAAGCCGAAGTCCAGCGCGCCGTGACTCACGCCACCGCGATTGCCAACGGCATGGCGCTGACCCGCGACCTGGGCAACCTGCCACCGAACATCTGCCACCCGACCTTCCTCGGCGAACAGGCCAAGGCACTGGGCAAGGCATTCAAAGGCCTGAAGGTCGAAGTCTTCGATGAAAAGAAGATCAAGGACCTGGGCATGGGTTCGTTCTACTCCGTCGGCCAGGGCAGCGCCCAGCCGCCACGCCTGATCGTCATGCAATACAACGGCGGCAAGAAATCCGAGAAGCCGTACGTGCTGGTCGGCAAGGGCATCACCTTCGACACCGGCGGCATCAGCCTCAAGCCAGGCGCCGGCATGGATGAGATGAAGTACGACATGGGCGGTGCCGCCAGCGTATTCGGCACCCTGCGTGCCGTGCTCGAGCTGCAACTGCCGATCAACGTGGTGGGCATCCTGGCCTGCGCCGAGAACATGCCAAGCGGCACGGCCTCCCGTCCGGGTGACATTGTCACCACCATGAGCGGCCAGACCGTGGAAATCCTCAACACCGACGCCGAAGGCCGCCTGGTGCTGTGCGACGCCCTCACCTACTCCGAGCGCTTCAAGCCGCAAGCGGTGATCGACATCGCAACCCTGACCGGTGCCTGCGTGGTGGCCCTGGGCGCCCATACCTCGGGCCTGCTGGGAAACAACGACGAGCTGATCGGCCAACTGCTCAGCGCCGGCCAGCAAGCCGACGACCGCGCCTGGCAACTGCCGCTGTTCGACGAATACCAGGAGCAACTGGACAGCCCGTTCGCCGACATCGCCAACATCGGCGGGCCGAAAGCCGGGACCATCACTGCCGCGTGCTTCCTGTCGCGCTTCACCAAGAACCTGAACTGGGCGCACCTGGACATCGCCGGCACGGCCTGGACCAGCGGCGGCAAGGACAAGGGAGCCACGGGGCGCCCGGTGCCCCTGCTGACCCAGTATCTGCTGGATCGCGCCAAGGCCTGACACCGATGACCGCCGGCGACGTCACCCCAGGGTGGCGTCACCGGTGGCTCAGGAACCGCAATGACCAAAGTCGATTTCTACATCCTGCCCAGCGCCGATCCGGCGGCACGGCTGGATTTTGCCTGCAAGCTCACCGAAAAGGCCTGGCGCATGGGCCACCGCATCTACCTGCATTGCAGCGATGCCGCCCAGCGCGAAGCGCTGGACGCACGTCTATGGTCCTTCAAGGGCGAGAGCTTCGTGCCCCACAGCCTGGCCGAAAGCGAGCCGCAAGGCCTGATCGTGCTTGGACTGGGGGATGACTGCGGCCAGCACCAGGACCTGCTGGTCAACCTTGACCTGAAAGTACCGGCCTTTGCCCAACGCTTCGCCCGCGTGGCGGAGGTGGTGGTGGAAGACCCGGCCATCCGGCAAGCCGCGCGGGAGAGTTTCCGTTTCTACCGCGAACAGGGCTATCCTCTGCAAGACCACCGTTTACAGCGACTCTGAGCCTACGATGGATACTCCAAAGACACCGCAAAAGCCTCCTCACCTGCTGGACGACCTGGAGTCGATCCGCCAGTTGCTCGGCGACGACAACTTGCAGCCACCGTTGCTGACCGAAACGGTGGAGCATCCGCCGGTCCATGAGGAACAGATCCCCTTGCTGTTCGAGCCGATCAACGGTCAGCCCGAACCCAGCCCGGCTCCCCAGCCCGAGCCTAAAGGCCCTGACGCCCTGCTGCACCTGGACAGGGAATTGCGCGCGGCCGCGCAACTGATCATGCAAGACGTCATCGACGACTTCGCGCCGCACATCGAGACCGAGATCAAGCGTCGACTGGATGCCCGGATGGAGCGGCTGCTGAGCCAGTACGAGTAACAGCCGACGCCTGAGCGATGGCACTTTCTGTGGGAGCGGGCTTGCTCGCGATAGCGCTGGTTCAGCCTGCATGGGTATCGAATGTGCTCCCCGTCGCGAGCAAGCTCGCTCCCACAGGTTCAACTGCGCTCCCCCCATCCGGCTTCTCGCTCGCAGCTTGTGGCTTGCACCAGCCCCTCCCGCTATACTTCCCGGCTTTTCCTGAATAAATGCCAATAGGGTCCCGCCGCGCATGGATAAGACCTACCAGCCGCACGCCATTGAAACTTCCTGGTACAACACCTGGGAGTCCGAGAATTATTTCGCTCCGCAAGGCGCGGGCGATTCCTACACCATCATGATTCCGCCGCCGAACGTCACCGGCAGCCTGCACATGGGCCACGGTTTCAACAACGCGATCATGGACGCCCTGATCCGTTTCCGCCGCATGCAAGGCCGCAACACCCTGTGGCAACCAGGCACAGACCACGCCGGTATCGCCACACAGATGCTGGTGGAGCGCCGCCTCGAAGCCCAGGGCCAGAGTCGTCATGACCTGGGCCGCGAAAAATTCCTCGAAAAAGTCTGGGAATGGAAAGCCGAGTCTGGCGGCAATATCAGCCGTCAGATCCGCCGCCTGGGCTCGTCCGTGGACTGGAGCCGCGAGCGTTTCACCATGGACGACGGCCTCTCGGAAGCAGTCAAGGAAGCCTTCGTGCGCCTGCACGAAGACGGGCTGATCTACCGCGGCAAGCGCCTGGTCAACTGGGACACCAAGCTGCACACCGCCATTTCCGACCTCGAGGTGGAAAACCACGACGAGAAGGGGTTCCTGTGGAACCTGAAATACCCGTTGGCCGACGGCGCTACCACGGCCGAAGGCAAGGACTACCTGATCGTCGCCACCACGCGTCCGGAAACCATGCTGGGCGATGCCGCCGTGGCAGTGAATCCGAACGACGAGCGCTACCAGGCCCTGATCGGCAAGTTCGTCGAGCTGCCCCTGGTGGGCCGGCGCATCCCGATCATCGCCGATGACTACTGCGACCCGGAATTCGGCACCGGCTGCGTGAAGATCACGCCAGCCCACGACTTCAACGACTATGAAGTCGGCAAGCGCCACAACCTGCCGCTGCTGAACATCTTCGACAAGAACGCCAGCGTCCTGCCGGCGGCCCAGGTGTTCAACCTCGACGGCACGCTGAACGAAAGCATCGACGGCAAGATCCCGGCCGAATACGCCGGCCTGGACCGCTTCGAGGCGCGCAAGCAGATCGTTGCCGCATTCGATGCCGCCGGCCTGCTGGTCAGCGTCGACGACCATGCCCTGAAAGTGCCGAAAGGCGACCGCTCCGGCACCATCATCGAGCCATGGCTGACCGACCAGTGGTACGTCTCCACCAAGCCCCTGGCCGAGCCGGCCATCGCCGCCGTGGAAGATGGCCGCATCCAGTTCGTGCCCAAGCAGTACGAGAACATGTACTTCTCGTGGATGCGCGACATCCAGGATTGGTGCATCAGTCGCCAGTTGTGGTGGGGCCATCGCATCCCGGCCTGGTACGACGAGTCGGGCAAGGTCTACGTCGGTCGCGATGAAGCCGAAGTCCGCGCCAAGCACAACCTTGGCCCGGACGTGGCGCTGCAACAGGACAACGACGTCCTCGATACCTGGTTCAGCTCGGGCCTGTGGACGTTCTCCACCCTGGGCTGGCCGCAGCAGACTGAATTCCTCAAGACATTCCACTCCACGGACGTGCTGGTCACCGGCTTCGACATCATTTTCTTCTGGGTCGCCCGGATGATCATGCTGACCATGCACCTGGTGAAGAACGAGGATGGCACCCCGCAAGTGCCGTTCAAGACCGTCTATGTCCATGGCCTGGTGCGCGACGGCCAGGGCCAGAAGATGTCCAAGTCCAAGGGCAACGTCCTGGACCCGCTGGACATCATTGACGGCATCGACCTGGAAACCCTGGTGCAGAAGCGCACCTCGGGCCTGATGCAACCGAAACTGGCGAAGAAGATCGAAAAAGCCACCCGCGAGGAGTTCGCCGAGGGCATCGCCAGCTACGGCACCGACGCCCTGCGCTTCACCTTCTGCTCGCTGGCGTCCACCGGTCGCGACATCAAGTTCGACATGGGCCGCGTCGAGGGCTACCGCAACTTCTGCAACAAGATCTGGAACGCCGCGCGCTACGTGCTGGACAAGGGTGAAGACTGCGGCCAGAACGGCGAAGCCTACGAGCTGACCCTGGCGGATCGCTGGATCATCTCCCAACTGCAGCGCACCGAAGCCGAAGTGACCCGCCAGCTGGACCAGTTCCGCTTCGACCTGGCCGCGCAAGCCTTGTACGAGTTCATCTGGAACCAGTATTGCGACTGGTACCTGGAACTGTCCAAGCCAGTACTGTGGGACGAGAACGCACCGGTCGAACGCCAGCGCGGCACCCGTCGCACCCTGGTGCGCGTACTGGAGGTGGCCCTGCGCCTGGCCCATCCGTTCATGCCGTTCATCACCGAGGAAATCTGGCAGCGCGTCGCACCGCTGGCAGGCATCCAAGGCAAGACGATCATGCTGCAGCCATGGCCGGTGGCCAACGAAACCCGTATCGATCCGGCCGCCGAAGACGACATCGAATGGCTCAAGACCTTCATGCTGGGCCTGCGTAACATTCGTGCCGAAATGAACATCGGTCCGGGCAAGCCGCTGACGCTGTTCCTGAAAAACGCCAACGCCGAAGATCTGCGCCGCCTCGAAGCGAACGAAGCGCTGCTCAGGAAGCTGGCGAAGCTGGAATCGGTAACGGTGCTGGCCGCCGGTGAAGAAGCGCCACTGTCCGCCACCGCCCTGGTCGGCGAGATGGAAGTGCTGGTACCGATGGCCGGCCTGATCGACAAGGCGGCGGAGCTGGCGCGCCTGGACAAGGAAATCCTGCGCCTGAAGGGCGAAGTGCAGCGAGTGGGTGGCAAACTGTCCAACGCAGGCTTCGTCGACAAGGCTCCGGCCGAGGTCATCGAGAAGGAGCGGGCCAAACTGGCCGAGGCTGAACAGGCCTTGGGCAAGCTGGCCGAGCAGCACGCGCGGATTGCCAGTTTGTAAGGGTGATTCGTCCACTGAAGAAGGAGGCCCTGGTGGCCTCCTTTTTTCTGCCTGGCACGTTCTTGCTCAGGCTGAACACTTCCTGTGGGAGCGCGTTTGATCGCGATAGCGGTGGATCAGCCTGCATCAATGCTGGATGGTGCGCCGCCATCGCGAACAAGCTCACGTCCGCATTTGAACGGTACCGTCATCAAGATCAGGCTGGATGTGGGACAATGCCCGTCACTTTATGAGCCATCCCCGAACCGACCCGCCCATGACCGCCCCTTGCACATCCAAACCCGCCCGTCCAAAGCCCAAGACTGCCCCGCAGGCCAAGCCCGTGGCGCCACGGGAGAAGGCCAGCCTGCACCCGCGCAATCGCCACCAGGGCCGCTACGACTTCCCGGCGCTGATCAAGAGCACGCCGGAACTGGCCAGGTTCGTGATCATCAACCCGTATGGCAAGGAAAGCATCGATTTCGCCAGCCCAGAGGCCGTGCGAGTCTTCAACCGGGCGCTGCTCAAGGCCTTCTATGGTATCGCCCACTGGGACATTCCGGCGGACTACCTGTGCCCTCCGGTACCAGGTCGCGCGGACTATGTGCACTTCCTGGCCGATCTGCTGGCCAGCCACAACGACGGTGAGATTCCACGGGGTGCGGCAGTGAAAGTGCTGGACATTGGCACCGGCGCCAACTGCGTGTATCCGCTGATCGGCCATAGCGATTATCGCTGGCATTTCCTGGGCTCGGACATCGACCCGACCGCCCTCGCCTCGGCCAAGGCCATCATCCAGTCCAATGGCTTGAACAAGGCGATCCAGTTGCGCCAGCAAGCCAATCCCAAACAGATCCTCCTGGGGCTGCTGGACGATGCCGAGCGGTTCGACCTGACCATGTGCAACCCGCCCTTCCATGCGTCCCTGGAAGAAGCCACCCGGGGCAGCCAGCGCAAATGGCGCGCCTTGGGCAAGGCCGATCCGAAACGCAAGCTGCCGGTGCTGAATTTCGGCGGCCAGGCCGCGGAACTGTGGTGCGAAGGGGGGGAGGCGCGCTTCGTGACGCAACTGATCGGCGAAAGCGTGCAAGTGGCCTCGCAGGTTTTGTGGTTCAGTACCCTGGTGTCGAAGGCCTCGAACCTGCCGGCGATTCAGTCCGCGCTGAACAAGGCCGGCGCGGTCCACAGCCAGGTGGTGGAGATGTCCCAGGGGCAGAAACAGAGCCGCTTCGTGGCCTGGACCTTCCACACCGAAGCCCAGCAACAAGCCTGGCGTCAGGCGCACTGGGCCCGCAAGGGCTGAATCGGCCCAGTCTCCGGGAGCGTTGCACGCCCCAGCGCAGATGCATCCCCCGCCACAGGCCACTTTATCCAAGGCAACAAAAAACCGTGCCCGGATCGCTCCGCGGCACGGTTTTTTTTCAAGCTCGATCTTACTTGTTGATGCCGTCGGTCAGCACTTTGGCTGGAACGAACTTGACGACTTTCTTGGCAGCGATTTCGATGGCGGCGCCAGTCGAAGGGTTGCGGCCAGTACGGGCAGGACGCTCGGTGACTTTCAGCTTGCCGATACCTGGCAAGGTGATTTCGCTGCCGTTTTCCAGTTGGTCGGCAACGATTTGGGCCAACTGGTCCAGAGCATTACGCGCGGTGGTTTTCGGCGCGTCGATAGCTTCAGCAACGTCAGCGATCAGTTGGTCTTTAGTAAGAGCCATGTAGTGTTCCTTCCCTATCAAATTCATATGGATTGCAGAGTGCAATGTCAGCCATCGAGCCCGATTTCTCGGATCAGGCGCCCTCGATCATTACCACGACGGGTCGGGGTAATAGATGCCGAAATCCGGGTTTGGTTCGACCTGACAAATGCTGAATGCACGCTTAACGCAGTGCCTTCGCGTAAGACCGGGCAAAACTAGCACAACGCCTCTGAAATATCCGCCTTTAGCTACCCATTTGGTCAGCTTTATTGAGCTAAATCGGTAAAAAAATGCATATGGCGTGTCGGATGGGTCTGAAAGGACCTTCACAGCACGCCAAAACCAATGGTTGCGGTACACTGCGGCTTTTTCGGGGAGCACGCCCTCCCCTCTTTTCAACAGCCGAGAAGCCCATGCCGATCCGTCATTGCATTGTCCACCTGATCGACAAAAAACCCGACGGCACCCCCGCAGTGCTCCACGCCCGAGACTCCGAGCTGGCAGAGTCCACGGCCATCGAGAACATGCTTGCCGACCTCAACGAGAGCTACAACGCCAAGCAAGGCAAGGCCTGGGGGTTCTTCCATGCCGAATCCGGCGCCCATCCTTTCAGCGGCTGGCTGAAGGAGTACCTGGACGGCGGCAAGGATTTCACCGCGTTCAGTCGCGTGGCGGTGGAGCACCTGCAGAAGCTGATGGAGGAGTCCAACCTGTCGGTGGGCGGCCACGTCTTGTTCGCCCATTACCAACAGGGCATGACCGACTACCTGGCAATCGCCCTGCTGCACCACAGCGAAGGCGTTGCGGTCACCGATGAACTGGACGTCACGCCATCCCGTCACCTGGACCTGGGCCAATTGCACCTGGCGGCGCGGATCAACGTGTCGGAGTGGCAGAACAACAAGCAATCCCGGCAGTACATTTCCTTCATCAAGGGCAAGAACGGCAAGAAGGTCTCGGAGTACTTCCGCGACTTCATCGGCTGCCAGGAGGGCGTCGATGGCCCCGGCGAGACCCGCACCCTGCTCAAGGCCTTCAGCGACTTCGTCGAAAGTGAAGACCTGCCTGAAGACGATGCCCGGGAAAAGACCAAGACCCTGGTGGATTACGCCAGCAGCCAGGCCAAGCTCGGCGAACCCATGGGCCTGGAAGAGCTGTCCGAGCTGATCGACGAGGATCGCCCGAAAGCCTTCTACGATCATATCCGCAACAAGGACTACGGCCTGTCACCGGAAATCCCGGCGGATAAACGTACCCTCAACCAGTTCCGGCGCTTCACCGGCCGGGCCGAAGGCTTGTCCATCAGCTTCGAAGCGCACCTGCTGGGCTCCAAGATCGAGTATGACGAAGAAGCCGGCACACTGATCATCAAGGGGTTGCCCACGTCGCTGACCGATCAGTTGAAACGCCGCACCTGAAGTCCAAGCGCTCCCACGCGGTTCAAGGGACCGGCCCATGCCATCGACCCGCGCGGGAGCGAACCTGTTCGCCATGAGGTCGGCTCATTGCGCGCCGATGCGGAACCCGAACCGCGGAAAGTGCACATGTACCACTGAGCAACGTTCATCCTCGCGGCGCAGTATCAGCTCCTCGCTGCCAGCGAACAGCAACTCCCCAACCACCGGATCGACGCCGTAGTCGGTGGCCGCAATCGTGACTCGCTGGCCCATCTTGAAGCCGTTCGGCTCATCGAACGCCTCGTCCGGCAACGCCGCCGGTGTCGAGTCGCGGGCGATGTCCAGCGCCTCCTGGGCACTCATCTCGCTCGACGCACCATGGCCGAACCCCAGCACCCGCCCTAGCCAGGCCGAGACCGCCGGGTAAGCATCCACCAACGGCGAAGTCACCGGCGTTCCCTTGAGGAACCACAGCGGATGAGCCATGGCGAAGTCGGCGATGGATGGCTCTCCCAGGAGGAAATCCCCCTCTTCTCGCTGCAACTGCTGTTCGAGCCGAGCCATGATCGTCGGCCATTGATGCTTGGCCTGCTCGGCCGCCAGGCGCGTGGCCGTGCCGCCACTGAACAGCCCGGCGCGATCGGCGATGAAAGCCTTGATCGCCTCGGGCGGTAGCTTGGCGAAACGCACCGCCACCGATTCCGGCTGAAACACCAGGCTTACCGCGTGCTGGAACACCACCGAATCGGCCCACGCCGCAAAGGACGCGGCGATCATTTCCTTGCCTTCGGGAAACAGCGCCGGGGAGGCCTTTTCCTGCTCCAGCCGACGTGCCATCAACGCCGTATCGCAGTAGATATCCGCACCGATCTGCAGCACCGGTGTCTTGCGGTAGCCGCCGGTCAGGGCCGTAAGGTCGGGTTTTGGCATCATCGTTGGGATGCCTACCGAACGCCAGGACAGCCCCTTGAAACCCAGCAACAGACGGGCCTTTTCCGCAAAGGGAGATGTCGGGTAATGATGAAGAATCAGCTCTGACATGAGATTCGCCACTGCAGGGAGGAAGCTGCGCAGCTTAGCGTGCCATGGAAGGCAGGCCTACCCTGCTGATGAGGGCCTATCAGTCTGGCTGATGAGACCGCGCTGCACTCGCCACCAGGCATTCCTTGGCGCTTTTGCGCAGCTTCTTGATCAGCCGTTCCTGGCGCAGGGCTTCGCCCTTGTCGCGGCAAGCTTCGGTGTACACCAGCGCCACCGCCGGGCTGGAAAGGAAGAAGCGTGCGCCCTTGCCGCTTTGATGCTTGGCGAAACGCCGCACCGGGTCATCGCTGATGCCGCAGTACAGCGAGCCGTTGGCGGCCCGCACCAAGTAGACGAACCAGGGCTTGGGCGGTTCGCTCGCGGCGTGCACAGGCGGATCGGCAGATAGGTTGGCGGTGGTCACGGCATGTTCAACGGACGAAGGAAACAAGCCGCGATCTTATCAGCGACTGCCCTGGAATGCCCGCAGCCCCTTGAGGGCCTGGGCCCTGACGGCGTTGCGCACCAGCGGCGTCCAGCCCAGCAACAACCCCTTGGTGCCCAGCGCCTGCCGGGACCATCGCCACAGATCGAAGTTGTCATGGTGCTCGCAGATCTTGCCGTCACGGAATACGAAGCGCGCCTGGATATCATTGACCACGGTGTTGCCGGTCTGGCTGAACAGGTAAGTCGCCACCCAATGGGCACCGCCGGAACGCTCATCGCTGCACACGCTGTCGAAGGTCAGGGAGAAATCCTTGGCGCGGGTGGTGAGCATGCGCCACATATCGCCCGCATCACGCCCGCGCAACTCACCGAAGGCCGGGTCGCTGAATACCACGTCTTCGGTATAGCAGGCGCTCATGGCCTCGGCGTCCAGGCGCTGGAAGGCCTGGTAGAACCGGGTGATCAGGGCGTTGTGGGCATCACTCATGGACAGGCTCCGAAAACGTTTCAGTAGAGCCGGCACAATAATCCGTCGTCGTGCGGAACACTATCGTCATTCGCCATGAAAATGGCTTCAGCGAAGGTCGGTGACTTTCTCGCTGCTGACCCCGACATACAACGCTCGGCCTGCGCCGATGCCGGCGATGATGGCTCCCAGGCCGATCAGGCCGAAAATCCAGCCCAGGGCTTGCCAGCCCCCCGTCCAGTCGTGCACCACGCCCACGGCGAACGGCCCCAGCGATGCCAGCGTATAGCCGAAGCCCTGGGCCATGCCGGAAAGATTCGCAGCCACATGGGCGTCCCGCGAACGCAGCACGATCAAGGTCAGCGCCAGGCTGAACGTCGCGCCCTGCCCCAACCCCAGCAGGATCGCCCAGCCCCACAGGCCTTCGATAGGCGCGTAGAGGCAACCGAACAGGCCGCCAAGGGTCATGACCATGACGAGCACGATGGCCAGCCGCTGGTCCTTGCCGCGGGTCGCCAGCCAGGGCGCGGCCAGCGAGCTGATCAGCTGGACGATGACCGAACCGGACAGCACCAGCCCGGCCTGGGTCGGCGTCAGGCCACGGCCGATAAGGATCGACGGCAGCCAGCCGAACACGATATAGGCCAGGGACGATTGCAGCCCCATGTACAAGGTCACCTGCCAGGCCAGCGGATCACGCAGCAAACCGCGAACCCGATACGCCACTTGATGGGCTCCGTGTTTCTGGCCCACTTGGGGCAGCCAGAACAGCGCGGCCAGCAGCGCCGGCAGCATCCAGAAACCCAGCCCCATGGCCCAACTGTGGTTCAACTGCTCGCTCAGCGGCACGGTCGCCCCGGCAGCCATTGCCGCGCCCAGGCACAACGCCATGGTGTAGACACCGGTCATGGCCCCGGCCTGCCTGGCGAAGTCGCGCTTGACGATCCCCGGCAACAACACGCCGATCACGCCGATGCTGGCACCGGCCAGGATGCTGCCGGCAAAGAGCCCGACCTGCCCCAGCGAACTGCGCAAGACGATCCCGCCGGCCAGGACCAGCAGGATCCCCAGCACCACGCGTTCGGCACCGAAGCGCCGGGCCAGCACCGGCGCCAGCGGCGCGAACAGGCCAAGGCAAAGTACCGGCAGCGTGGTCAGCAGACCTGCCTGGGCGGCCGACAGGCCAAGGCTCCTGGACACGTCGCTGAGCAGCGGCGCCATGCTCGACAATGCCGGACGCAGGTTCAGCGCCACCAGGATCAATCCGAGCAACAGCAACCAGGGCCGACGCACCCGTGGCTGGACCTGCCGGGCCTGTTCGTCGTCGGCCTCGGCGTCGATCAGCAATTCTTCGAGTTCGGCGGCGCGCCTGGGTGTCGTCGAGGGGGTACGGTCAAACGGATCACGGGACATGGAAAGCTCTGGTTCAGGATTCTGGTCAAGATTCATTGAGCAATGGATGGCAACGGCCCTGGCCTGTTGCGGATCCTGTTGTTCGACGGCCGAGGAACTTCAGCGCGCAGCACGGATACATGTAGAGGAGGAAAACGGCACTGAGGTTGCAGCGCGAAGGTCAGGTCATCGGCGGCGTACTGGCCCGATCAGTTGAAAAAACAACGGCCACTGCGCTGGCAGTCCATCTGTCGCGGGGCGAATTTCCTGACATGTTAGTCAGCTTCGTCGAGGAGGACAAGCGGCCGGATCCCAAGGCGGTCCTGCCGACCCGCTGCGGCACTGGGCTGCAACCGCAGAAAAAAACAGACCCGGACAAGTCCGGGTCTATTTCGAAGCCTAAGGCCGGATCAGTGCAGGATCTGGCTCAGGAACAGCTTGGTGCGGTCGTTCTGCGGGTTGTCGAAGAAGTCGTTCGGCGCGGCCTGCTCGACGATCTCGCCCTTGTCCATGAAGATCACGCGGTTGGCCACGGTGCGGGCAAAGCCCATTTCGTGGGTCACGCAGAGCATGGTCATGCCGTCTTCAGCCAGGCCGATCATGGTGTCCAGGACCTCTTTCACCATCTCGGGATCGAGTGCCGAAGTAGGTTCGTCGAACAGCATGATTTTCGGCTTCATGCACAAGGCACGGGCGATGGCCACACGCTGCTGCTGTCCACCGGAAAGCTGGCCCGGGTACTTGTGCGCCTGCTCTGGAATACGCACGCGTTCCAGGTAATGCATGGCGATTTCCTCGGCCTTGCGCTTGGGCATCTTGCGCACCCACATCGGTGCCAGGGTGCAGTTCTGCAGGATGGTCAGGTGCGGGAACAGGTTGAAGTGCTGGAACACCATGCCGACTTCGCGGCGGATCGCTTCGATCTGCTTCAGGTCGTTGGTCAGCTCCACCCCGTCGACCACGATGCGGCCCTGCTGGTGCTCTTCCAGACGGTTGAGGCAGCGGATGGTGGTGGACTTGCCCGAGCCCGATGGGCCGCACAGGACGATACGCTCGCCCTGCTTGACGTTCAGGTTGATGTCTTTCAACACGTGGAACTGGCCGTACCACTTGTTTACACCCTGCATCTGAATAATGCCCTCAGGGCCCACAGGCTGTTTGATCGCTTCGCTCATCACTTAACTCCTAACGCTTGTGGCCTGTGTCGAGCTTGCGTTCCAAATGCATGGAATAGCGCGACATACCAAAACAGAAAATCCAGAACACCAGGGCGGCGAACACATAGCCTTCGGTGGCCATGCCCAGCCATTTCGGGTCGGCGGCAGCTTGTTTCACGCTGTTGAGCAGGTCGAACAGGCCGATGATGATCACCAGGCTCGTGTCCTTGAACAGCGCGATGAAGGTGTTGACGATGCCGGGAATCACCAGCTTCAGGGCTTGCGGCAAGATCACCAGGCCCATGCTGCGCCAGTAGCCCAGGCCCATTGCCGCGGCCGCTTCGTACTGTCCCTTGGGAATCGCTTGCAGGCCGCCACGCACCACTTCGGCGATGTAGGCCGACTGGAACAGGATCACCCCGATCAGGGCCCGCAACAGCTTGTCGAAGTTCATGCCTTCGGGCAGGAACAAGGGCAGCATCACCGAGGACATGAACAGCACCGTGATCAGCGGCACGCCACGCCAGAACTCGATGAACGTCACGCAGACCACGCGGATCGCCGGCAGGTTCGAGCGACGCCCCAGCGCCAGGACGATCCCCAGCGGCAAGGCGCCGACGATACCGACGGTGGCGATCACCAGGGTCAGCATCAGGCCGCCCCATTGGCTGGTCGCCACGGTGTCCAGGCCGAACACGCCGCCGTGCAGCAGGCACCAGGCGGTGATCGGGTACAGCACCAAAAAGCTCAGGCCGTAGATCGCCTTGCGCGGGAAGCGCGAGATGAACAGCGGGGCCACGCCGATCACGGCCAGCCATACGGTGAGGTCCACGCGCCAACGCAGGTCCGCCGGGTAGTAGCCGTACATGAACTGCCCGAAGCGCTGCTGGATGAAGACCCAGCAGGCGCCTTCCTTGGTGCAGTCGGCGCGAGTGGTGCCGACCCAGTTGGCATCCAGGATCGCCCATTGCACCAGGGGCGGCACGATCAGGTAGATCAGGTAGAACGCGAACAGCGTCAACAGCGTATTGAGCCAGCTGGAGAACATGTTGGCGCGCATCCACGCCACCACGCCGATACTGCTGGCCGGCGGCGGCATGTCAGGTTTGAAAGTATGAGTCGTCATGCGCGTTTCCTCACCGCTCGATCAGCGCAATGCGCTTGTTGTACCAGTTCATCAGCAGGGAAATGCTGATACTGATCGCCAGGTACACGCTCATGGTGATCGCGATCACCTCGATGGCCTGGCCGGTCTGATTCAACACCGTACCGGCAAACAGCGAAACCATTTCCGGATAACCGATACCGGCCGCCAGGGAAGAGTTCTTCGCCAGGTTCAGGTATTGGCTGGTCAGCGGCGGAATGATCACGCGCAGCGCCTGCGGGATGATGACCTTGCGCAGGGTCGGACCGTTGCGCAGCCCCAGGGAGCGGGCGGCTTCGGTCTGGCCGTGGCTCACCGACTTGATGCCCGAACGCACGATCTCGGCGATGAACGCCGCGGTGTACACGGTCAAGGCCAGGGTCAAGGCCAGCAGTTCGGGGATCAGCACCCAGCCGCCCACGAAGTTGAAGCCCTTGAGTTCCGGCATTTCCCAGTGCACCGGCGCACCGAACAGCAGCGCGCTCAAAGCCGGGATCACCAGGAACAATGCCAGGCCGACCCAGAACTTGTGGAACGGCTCGCCAGTGGCTTCGAAACGCTTGGTGGCCCAGCGAGACATCAGCACAATGGCGACGATGGCCAGCACGATGCTGATCACGAACGGCCAGAACCCTTCGGCCACCAGCGCGGCCGGCATGTTCAGGCCCCGGCTGCTGACGAAGAAGGTATCGCCGAAGTTATGGGCGGCGCGCGGTCCCGGCATGCTCAGGAACACCGCGAAATACCAGAACAGGATCTGCAGCAGCGGCGGGATGTTACGGAAAACCTCCACGTAGACCGTCGCCAGCTTGGCAATGATCCAGTTGGGCGACAGCCGCGCCACGCCGACGATGAAGCCCAGGATGGTCGCCAGGATCACGCCGATGAACGTCACCAGCAAAGTGTTGAGCAACCCGATGACAAAGACGCGGGCATAGCTGTCCGCCTCGGTGTAATCGATCAGGTGTTGGGCGATGCCGAACCCGGCACTGCGCTCCAGAAAGCTGAAACCGGAGGTGATACCCCGGTGCTCGAGGTTGGTCTGCGTGTTATCGAACAGATACCAGCCCAGAGAAACGACCGCCACGATCGTGACGATCTGAAATACCCACGCACGCACTCGTGGATCGCTGAGGCTGAGCCTCTGCTTAGGTGCGCCGATTGAATTTTGCATGAAGTGCCCCGCAAAGAATGGAACAGAACATCACCCGGTGGTTGGCCCACCGGGTGATAGAACCATCAGCGCACTGGTGGTGCGTATTGGATGCCGCCAGCGTTCCACAGAGCGTTCAGGCCGCGGTCGATTTCCAGCGGAGTGCTCTTGCCCAGGTTGCGCTCGAACATTTCGCCGTAGTTACCGACCTGCTTGACGATTTGCACCACCCAGTCTTTCGGCAGTTTCAGATCCTTGCCGTATTCACCGTCGGCGCCCAGCATCCGAGCGACGTCAGGGTTCTTGGTGGACTTGGCTTCAGCCTCGACGTTTTTCGAGGTGACGCCGGCCTCTTCCGCGTTGAGCAGGGCGTAGCCAGTCCAACGTACGATGGCCAGCCACTCGTCGTCGCCGTTACGCACGACCGGGCCCAGTGGTTCCTTGGAAATGGTTTCCGGCAGGACCACGTAGTCCTTCGGCGCGGCCAGCTTGCTGCGCTGGGCGAACAGTTGGGACTTGTCGGAGGTCAGCACGTCGCAACGACCGGATTCCAGCGACTTGGCGCTTTCATCGGAGGTGTCGAAGGTGATCGGGGTGTACTTCAGGCCATTGGCGCGGAAGTAGTCGGACACGTTCAGCTCGGTGGTGGTACCGGCCTGGATGCAGATGGTCGCGCCGTCCAGTTCCTTGGCGCTCTTGACGCCCAGCTTGTTGTTGGCCAGGAAGCCGATGCCGTCGTAATAGGTAATGAAGCCCGGGAATTTCAGGCCCATGCCCGCGTCACGGGAGCTGGTCATGGTGGAGTTGCGCGACAGTACGTCGATTTCGCCGGATTGCAGAGCGGTGAAACGCTCCTTGGCGTTCAACTGGCTGAACTTGACCTTGGTGGCGTCGCCGAATACCGCGGCGGCTACGGCACGGCAGAAGTCAGCGTCAATGCCGACGATCTTGCCGGTGGAATCAGGCACCGAGAAACCCGGAAGGCCGTCGCTCACGCCGCATTGTACAAAGCCTTTCTTCTGCACGGCATCCAGGGTTGCACCCGCCTGAGCGAACCCGCTGACACCGAGCACTGCGGCTGCAGTCACGACTGCCAGGGTGGATTTCAGTAATTTCATTCAAACCTCCAGTTTTGCTCTTGTTGTGTCGGAGCTCGAGTCCTATCGCACCCTTTTGGGGCATTGCCGACCCTCGTTGGCTTTTTTTAGGGTCAACCGACGTCTGGACCTTCGCTATGAGTCTATTAATGAGAACGTCCACAGTCGGTGGGCCATACTCACTTCTCACCAATCGGCCGAACGGGCTGTAGCCCTTCACGTTCGCGAAGCCCGTAGCGGCTATTGGCGAACATCCATCACCGGATTTCTGATATCCCAAGCGTCGCGTCGAGCTGATAGTGTTACCGCGCAGCGTAAGAATCATCACTCAGCAACCCCATAGCAAAGCCCGTACCAGACCGCTACGCTTGGCCCTTGCGAGACACGTCAAGACAAAAAGTTGCAAGTTTGCGACATCTAATTAACTGAGGAACCAGGCGCGCACCGTAATCACGCACTGATTGGGCGCACCCGCACAGATTTGGAGCACACCATGACCGACCCCCTGATTCTCGAGCCCAGCCGCACCGCCGACGCGTGCGTTATCTGGCTCCACGGCCTGGGCGCCGATCGTTATGATTTCATGCCGGTCGCCGAGATGCTGCAGCAAAGCCTGCACACGACACGTTTCGTTCTGCCCCAGGCGCCGACCCAGCCAGTAACGATCAACGGCGGCTATGCGATGCCCAGCTGGTACGACATCCGCGCCCTGAGCCCGGCACGTGCCATCGACGAGCAGCAGCTGGAAGCCTCGGCGCAGCGAGTCCTCGACCTGATGGCTAGCCAGCGAGCCGGCGGAATAGACGCCTCGCGGATTTTCCTGGCGGGTTTTTCCCAGGGCGGCGCGGTCGTGTATCACACCGCCTTCGTGAAATGGCAGGGGCCGCTGGGTGGCGTGATCGCGCTCTCGACCTACGCACCGACGTTCAGCGACGACCTGCAACTGTCGGCCAGCCAGCAACGCATCCCGGTCCTGGCACTGCACGGCCAATATGACGAAGTGGTGCTCAATCCCATGGGGCGGACCGCCAAGGAGTATCTGAAGCACCATGGTGTCACCGTGACATGGCAGGAATACCCAATGGGCCACGAAGTGTTACCCGAGGAGATTCGCGACATCGGCACCTGGCTCGCCGAGCGGTTGCGTTAAGAGGCAGATCGCCACATCAGCCCCCGTGACAATCCCACTACGCCGCGCCCGTTTCTTGCATTACACTGGCCGGCGTACATTCCTTAACCAATCGATGAGATGACCGTGCTCAAAGCACTCAAGAAGATGTTCGGTAAAAGCGAGGCCGAGCAACTCGCGCCTGGCGCCAGCGCTCCCGTACACGGCCCGAGCCGTACCGAAGCGCCGCAGCAATCGCGCCGCCCCGCGCCTGTTGCAGAGGCGAAGGAGCCCGCGGCCCAGCCTGTCCCCCCGCAAGCGCCGCACAAGCCACGCAGCGAATCCCCGAAGCCACGCCGGGAACGCGCACCCAAGCCGCCGGCCGTCGCCTGGAAACTCGAGGACTTCGTCGTCGAACCCCAGGAAGGCAAGACCCGCTTCCATGACTTCAAGCTCGCCCCGGAGCTGATGCACGCCATCCAGGACCTGGGTTTTCCGTACTGCACGCCGATCCAGGCCCAGGTGCTGGGTTACACCCTCGCCGGCAAGGACGCCATCGGCCGCGCCCAGACCGGTACCGGCAAGACCGCCGCGTTCCTGATTTCCATCATCACCCAGCTGCTCCAGACCCCGCCGCCCAAAGAACGCTATATGGGCGAACCACGGGCGCTGATCATCGCGCCGACCCGTGAGTTGGTGGTACAGATCGCCAAGGACGCCGCGGACCTGACCAAGTACACCGGCCTGAATGTCATGACATTCGTCGGCGGCATGGACTTCGACAAACAGCTCAAGCACCTCGAAGCCCGCCACTGCGACATCCTGGTCGCGACGCCAGGCCGGCTGCTGGATTTCAACCAGCGTGGCGACGTGCACCTGGACATGGTCGAAGTGATGGTGCTGGACGAAGCCGACCGCATGCTCGACATGGGCTTCATTCCCCAGGTTCGCCAGATCATTCGCCAGACCCCGCCGAAAAGCGAACGCCAGACCCTGCTGTTCTCCGCCACCTTCACCGACGACGTGATGAACCTGGCCAAGCAATGGACCACCGACCCGGCCATCGTCGAGATCGAAGCCGAGAACGTCGCCAGCGAAAACGTCGAACAGCATATCTATGCCGTGGCCGGCGCCGACAAATACAAGCTGCTCTACAACCTGATCAACGACAACGGTTGGGAGCGGGTGATGGTTTTCGCCAACCGCAAGGACGAAGTGCGGCGCATCGAGGAGCGCCTGGTGCGCGATGGCGTCAACGCCGCCCAGCTCTCGGGCGACGTGCCCCAGCACAAGCGCATCAAGACGCTGGAAGGTTTCCGCGAAGGCAAGATCCGTGTGCTGGTGGCCACCGACGTGGCCGGGCGCGGCATCCACATCGACGGCATCAGCCACGTGATCAACTTCACCCTGCCGGAAGTGCCGGACGACTACGTGCACCGGATCGGCCGTACCGGGCGCGCGGGTGCCGAAGGCGTGTCCATCAGCTTCGCCGGTGAGGACGACTCCTATCAGTTGCCGTCCATCGAGGCGCTGCTGGGTCGCAAGATCAGTTGCGAGATGCCACCGACCCACCTGCTGCGCCCGGTTGAGCGCAAGCGTCCGTAACGGCCTGAACCGAACGCAGGAACGCAGTACGGTAACGAAACAGCGCAGCCATCGAGGCTGCGCTTTTTTTGTCTCGGGGATATTGCCTGCATAAACTAAAAGTCCATAATGGACAAAATAGTTTAAGATCCCGGAGCCCCGATGCCCAGCACGCCCTATGTGATGACCCAGGCCGAAGCCGTCGAACTGCTCCAGCGCATCGACGTGCCGCACATCCTGCGCAAGCTGTTCCGCGATCTCGCCGCCGGGCAAGCCGTGCAACCGGCCCAGCAACTCGTGGAGTTCCCCCAGGGCGCCGGGGATTTCATCAACTACCTGGGCGTCCTGGCTGAAGACCAGGTCTACGGGATCAAGACCTCGCCCTATATCGTGCGCGAACAGGGCCCGTTGGTGACCGCCTGGACCTTGTTGATGTCGATGCGGACCGGCCAGCCGCTGTTGCTATGTGATGCCGCCGAGCTGACGACCGCCCGCACCGCCGCTACCACGGCCGTCGCTGTCGATGCCCTCGCCCCGCTCCAGTCCCGGCGCCTCGCGGTCATCGGCAGCGGCGCGGTGGCCCGAGCCCACGTGCAGTACGTCAAGGGGCTGCGGGACTGGCAAGGCATCCGCCTCTACTCGCCGGGCCTGAAGCACAAGACAGCGCAGGCCGTGGCCTCGATCACCGGGCTGGACCCTCGCCTGGAAATTGCCGACAGCCTTGAAACGGCGCTGCTCGACGCCGACGTGGTGATGCTCTGCACTTCGTCCGCCAAAGCTGTGTTCGACCCGCAGACCTTGGGCAAACCGGCATTGATCACCTCCATCAGCACCAACGCCCCGCGCGCCCACGAAGTGCCGCCGCAGAGCCTCAACGACATGGACGTGTTCTGCGACTATCGTCAGACCACCCCGGGCTCGGCCGGTGAAATGCTGATCGCTGGCGAACAGCACGGTTGGCAGACGTCGAGCATCGTTGGCGACTTGCCCGGGTTGCTCAGTGGACAGGTCGCCCGCCCGGACTATCAACGCCATGTGTTCTTCCGTTCCATCGGCCTGGGCCTGGAAGATATTGCATTGGCGAATGCGCTTTACCGACTTCACAACTGACATACCACATTCCCTTGGGGGAACGAGCTTGCGCGCGATAGCGGTGGTTCAGTCACCAGTAATGTCGACTGTCAGGCCGCATCGCGAGCAAGCTCGCCCCCACGGTTATTTCTAAACTCCCAGCACCGTGCTCCACTGGAGAGCTTCATGACCTCAGCAGACTTCATCATCATCGGCGGCGGCATTGCCGGGGCTTCCACCGGGTACTGGCTGGCTCCCCACGGGCGGGTCATCGTGCTCGAACGCGAATCCCACCCGGCCTACCATTCCACCGGACGCTCGGCGGCCCTGTACACCGCCGCCTACGGCACACCCCAGGTACGTGCGCTGACCCAGGCCAGCCGTGATTTCTTCGACGCACCGCCGCCCGGTTTCTGCGAACACCCCCTGCTCAGCCCGCGCGGTGAAATGACCGTGGACTTCACCGGCGATCCCGCCGAGCTGAACAATCAATACCTCAGCGCCAAGGCCACGGTGCCGCAGATGCAACTGCTCAGCGCCGAAGAGGCCTGTGTGCGGCTGCCGATACTGCGGCGAGAAAACGTGCATGGCGCCATCTACGATCCCACGGCCGCCGACATCGACACCGATGCCTTGCACCAGGGCTACCTGCGAGGGATCCGCCGCGGCGGCGGTGAAGTGCACACCGACAGCGAAGTGCTGCAAGTGAGCCGCGATGCCCAGGGCCTGTGGCAGGTCAAGACCACCGGCCAGACCTTTACCGCACAGGTCCTGATCAACGCCGCCGGGGCCTGGGCCGACCAGGTGGCACAACTGGCCGGCGCCCGGGCGCTGGGCCTGCAGCCCAAGCGGCGCGCGGCTTTCATCTTCGCCGGCCCCGACGGCGTGGACATCCATGACTGGCCCATGCTGGTGAGCCTCGACGAGTCCTTCTACATGAAGCCCGACGCCGGCATGTTCCTCGGCTCCCCAGCCAATGCCGATCCGGTGGAGCCTCATGACGTCCAGCCCGAAGAACTGGACATCGCCATGGGCATCTACCAGATCGAACAAGCCACGACCCTGACCATTCGCCGCCCGACCCGGACCTGGGCCGGGCTGCGCAGTTTCGTGCGCGATGGGGATCTGCTCTGCGGCTTCGATCCACAGGTGCCAGGCCTGTTCTGGGTCGCGGCACAGGGCGGCTATGGCATCCAGACTTCCCCGGCCATGGGCCAGGCCAGTGCGGCGCTGGTTCGCGGCGAACCGCTGCCCGAGGCCCTGGTCCGCTTCGGCCTGAGCAGCGAAATGCTGTCGCCCTCGCGCCTGGGTTGATCGTCCTGCGAGTGACGCATCGCCACGATTGCGGCAAACTCCCAGCGCCCCCGCTTCACGGGGCGCTGACGCTGCCTGGAGCCCTTGTCATGAACGCCCCGCAAACCGATCCGGCGCTGGATAACTTCCACATCATCGCCGATGCCATCGCCACGCTGTTCTACCCCCACGCCGAAGTGGTGCTGCACGACCTGCGCACACAGAAAGTCGATTACATCGCCAATAACCTGTCCAAGCGCGTGATTGGCGATGACTCGTCCCTGGAAGACATGCTCAGCGAAGGGGTCAGCGAACGTAACATCGGGCCTTACGAAAAGCTCAACTGGGACGGCCAGAAGATTCGCAGCCTCAGCAGCGTGCTGCGCGATGCGAACGGCCAGCCCTTGGCGGTGCTGTGCATCAACCTGAATATTTCACTGCTGGAAAATGCCAAGGCCGCGCTGGACCTGTTCCTGTCGCCGGGCAAGCTGATCCCGCAGCCGGATTCACTGTTTCGCGATGACTGGCAGGAGCGTATCAACACCTTCCTGCATGCCTGGATGCGTGAACGTCAGCTGAGCCTGAACCTGCTTACCCGCGATCACAAACGCGAGTTGGTGCTGGCCCTGCACGCCGAAGGCGCTTTCAAGGGCAAGAGCGCCTCCAACTATGTGGCCAATGTGCTGAACATGGGGCGGGCGACGGTGTACAAGCATTTGAAGGAGTTGAAGGGGTAGGATTCGTATAGCTTGGCCTGGCGCCTTCGCGGGCAGGCTCGCTCCCACATTCGATCTCATCGTACTGATCGGGTACGACCCAAATCCCCTGTGGGAGCGAGCTTGAACTGGTCAAGTAATTCTGGACACCAGTTAAGGTTTCACGCCGCCAGTTTCTCCATAGCTACCGGCGACCGGTAGTCGTTGTAGCTATGGAGCCTGACGTTGTTGTAACGCATCACATAACGTTGTATATCCACACGAGCTTCGTGCTCCGAGTTGTAACCATTCTCTGGCACCCACTCCGACTTCAAGCTTCCAAAAAAACGCTCCATTGGGGCGTTGTCCCAGCATTCACCTTTACGACTCATGCTGTGCACAAGCCCGTGCCTATTTATTTCATTCCTGAATTTATGGCTGGTGTACTGGCAGCCTTGATCAGAATGAAACAGCACTCCCTTTGGGCGGCCTCGCAACTCGACCGCCATCCGCAGTGCCTCGCAAGTCAGCGCGGCGTCAGAAATCAACGAGAAAGACCAGCCCACGATCCGGCGAGCGTACAAATCCAGAACAGCCGCAAAATACAGCCACCGATTGCCGACCTTGATGTACGTCACATCGCCACACCACACCTGGTTGATCGCCGTGACATCAAACTTGCGTTTGAGCAGGTGCGGCGTCACCAGGGCTTCCACACCGGAAGATTTGTACTTGTGCCGTCGACGCTGCCGACTCGCAACACCGGCTTCACGCATCAAACTGCGAGCCATATGTCGCCCGACACGATGCCCCTTTGCTTGCAGCTCCTTGGAAAGGGTGCGAGCCCCCGCGGATGCTCTGGATTCCTTGTGATGCTCGACCAGCACGGCTTTAAGTTTCTCCCGCTCAGGCTTCACCTTGCCTTGGCGCTGCCGCCAAGCGTAAAAGCTGCTGCGGTTGACTCCAAACGCCCGACAGCAATTGTTAACGCCGTACTGCTCGTCCAGCTCATCGATCAACGAGAATGATCTTTGGAGTCCAAAAGCAGGAGAGCACTGGCCTTTTTTAGGATTTCAATGTCCAGGTCTTTTTGCCTGAGCAACGCTTTGAGCTGCTGAATCTCTCGCTGATCGGCGGTAATCGCCTTGGCCCCTTGCGGGGTTGAGCCCAAGCGTTCTTGACGCACCTGATCGACCCAACGGCGCAAGGCCGTTGGGCCAATATCCAAACTGGCACAGACCTCTGGGACCGACTGGCCCTCGTCCAGCACCAAGCTGGCAGCCTTGAGCTTGAATTCCCTGGAATAAGATTTACGCATAGCCAAACACCTCAGATTTGAGCGCCATCATAGCGCCCGATTGAAGTGTCCAAAATCATTAGGCCAGTTCAGCCTGCTCGCGATAGCGATCAATCAGTCGCCGTAGATATCCGACTTGAAATACCTGGCCTGGATCTCCTGGTATTTCCCACTGGCCCGAATCCCATCGATGGCCTTGTTCAAGTCCGCCACCAGTTGGGTATTACCTTTGCGCACCGCGATGCCGGCGCCTTCACCGACGTATTTCGGGTCCTTGAGTTCAGGACCGACAAACGCGTAGCCCTTGCCACGGGGCATCGACAGGAAGTCTTCCAGCGGGATGGTGTCGGCGAAAATCGCATCCAGACGACCTGACGCCAGGTCCATGTAGATTTCTTCGTTGTTGCTGTAGCGCTTGACCGTCACGCCCTTGGGCTCAAGCACTTCAGTGGCGTAGCGATCCGTGGTGGTGGCTCGTTGCACACCCACGGACTTGCCCTTGAGGCTGGCGTACTGGTCATCGACCACCGCGCCTTCCTTCATGACCAGTCGCGATGAGGTGAAGTAATACTTGTGGGTGAAATCCACCGATTTCTTGCGTTCCTCAGTAATCGTCATGGAAGAAAGGGCCATGTCGATCTTCTTCACCTTCAGCGATGGAATCAGCCCATCGAACTCCCCCTCGACCCACTCGCACTTGACCTGCATCTGGGCGCACAAGGCATTGCCGATGTCGTAGTCGAAACCTTCGATTTTTCCTTCCGAGGTCTTGGATGCAAACGGTGGATAGGCTGCCTCGATACCGATCCTCAAGGTTTTCTCGGCGGCGAACAGGCTGCTGGAGGCCAACAGGCCCAAGGCCAGGCCGGTGATGAGGGGGAGTTTTTTCATGGTGTTCTCTCGCGGGTTGTTGTTGGTTTGGCAGAGAAAGGTGAGGCGATGACTTTACGTATACTTATAAATCCATACTGGACTTTAATGTACACATCGTCAATCGACAGGCAGGGCAATGGGATGGGTGGCTGATGGCCTCATCGCGAGCAAGCTCGCCCCAACACGGGATCTTTATGCATCAAGGATCCCCTGTGGGAGCGAGCTTGCTCGCGATGACGGACTCATGGCCTGCGGAAAAACTACAGGGGGGACTTACCGCTTCCAGCGATCCGCCGCCGCATGATCACTGTCCCGCCCTTCGACCCAGCGCGGACCATCGATGGTGTTTTCCTTTTTCCAGAACGGAGCGCGGGTCTTGAGGTAGTCCATGACAAAGGCGCAAGCGTCGAATGCCGCCTGGCGATGGGCGCTGGCGGCCGCGACGAAGACAATCGGCTCGCCCGGCTCCAGGGCACCGATGCGGTGCAACACTTCGAGCTTCAACAACGGCCAGCGCTGCTCGGCTTCGGTGGCGATCTTGCCCAGGGCTTTTTCGGTCATCCCCGGGTAATGCTCAAGGAACATCCCGGACACATCGAGGCCGTCATTGAAATCACGCACGTAGCCGACGAAACTCACCACCGCCCCCACACCGACATTGGCGGCGTGCATCGCGTTGACTTCGGTACCCGGGTCGAACGGATCGACCTGCACACGAATCGCCATGGCTCAGCCCCCGGTCACGGTGGGAAAGAATGCAACTTCATCGCCGTCCGCCAGCGGCTCGTCGAGCTGGCACAGTTCTTCGTTGCGAGCGCACATCAGGTTTTGCTCGCCCAACACCTCGAACCCCTGGCGCGCCGCCAGGAAAACGCGAACATCGTCCAGCGTGCCGAACTCACCCTCGACCCGCTCCGAGTCCACGCCCAACGCCTCGCGATAACGCGCAAAGAACCTCACGGTAATCTTCATGGCGCATCCGCCTGGAAGTGGCCGCTCTTGCCGCCGAGTTTCTCCAGCACCCGCACACCTTCGATGGTCATGCCCCGGTCCACGGCCTTGCACATGTCGTAGATAGTCAGCGCGGCGACGCTGGCGGCGGTGAGGGCCTCCATTTCCACCCCGGTCTGCCCGGACAGCTTGCATCGGGCAACGATGCGTACCCGCTCCTGGCCTTCGGCGCTGAGTTCGACTTTCACGCTGGTGAGCATCAACGGATGGCAGAGCGGGATCAGATCGCTGGTCTTCTTGGCCGCCTGGATGGCGGCAATGCGCGCGACGGCGAACACATCGCCCTTGGGGTGGCCGCCACTGACGATCATCTGCAGTGTGTCGGGCAACATGCGCACAAAGGCTTCGGCCGTGGCCTCACGGAATGTCACGGCCTTGTCGGTCACGTCGACCATATTGGCGCGACCTTGGGAATCGAGATGAGTCAGCACAGGGTTACTCCTGATCAGGAGCCTCGATTGTAAACCCGTGAGTCAGATTCCGGCAGGGTTGATTGTCGCACCCACTTGCGTCTTGGATTCGGAAGTCACTGCGAACCCCCTTGTGGGAGCGCGCAAGCTCGCTCCCACAGTTTTTTTGTAAAACCATAAAAAACCGGGCGGCTTGAAGGCCGCCCGGTTGGGTTACAGGTGCGATTCGGCGTATTCGGCCAGGATCGAGCGCGGTACGCCCTGCAGGGTGATGTGGACCCCGTTGGGGAAGTCCTTGAAGCGTTCGGTCAGGTAGGTCAGCCCGGAGCTGGTCGCGGACAGGTAAGGGGTATCGATCTGTGCCAGGTTCCCCAGGCACACCACTTTCGAACCGGCGCCGGCACGGGTGATGATGGTCTTCATCTGGTGCGGGGTGAGGTTCTGGCATTCATCGATCAGGATCAGGCTCTGCTGGAAGCTGCGGCCTCGAATGTAGTTGAGGGATTTGAACTGCAGCGGCACTTTGCTGAGGATGTAGTCGACGCTGCCATGGGTGCTTTCGTCATCCATGTGCAAGGCTTCGAGGTTGTCGGTGATAGCCCCCAGCCAGGGCTCCATTTTTTCCGCCTCGGTGCCGGGCAGGAAGCCGATTTCCTGGTCCAGGCCTTGCACGCTGCGGGTGGCGATGATGCGCCGGTAGCGCTTGCTGACCATGGTCTGCTCGATGGCGGCGGCCAGGGCCAGGATGGTCTTGCCGGAGCCGGCGGCACCGGACAGGTTGACCAGGTGGATATCGGGGTCGAGCAAGGCGAACAGGGCCAGGCTCTGGTAGATGTCACGCGGCTTGAGCCCCCACGCTTCCTGATGCAGCAAAGGCTCCTGGTGCAGGTCCAGAATCAGCAGCTTGTCGTCCTCGATTTCCTTGATCCAGCCGACGAACCCCTGCTCATCGATGATGAACTCGTTGATGTGCACCGCCGGCAGGTTGTCGATCAATTGCACCTGGTGCCAGGTACGGCCGTGGTCCTGGCGGGTATCGACCTTGCTCACGCGGTCCCAGAAGGAGCCGGCCATGGTGTGATAGCCGTTGGGCAACAGGGAGACGTCGTCCACCAGCTGGTCAGTGCTGTAGTCCTCTGCCGCGATCCCGCAGGCGCGGGCCTTGAGGCGCATGTTGATGTCTTTGGTCACCAGCACCACGGCCTGGTCCGTATTGCGGGCGTGCAGGTCGATCAACTGGTTGATGATGATGTTGTCGTTCAGGTGCTCGGGCAGTACGAGGTTGGGTTCGGTGCGCTTGCTCATCAGGATCGAGAGCAGGCCCTTGGGGCCGCTTTTGCCACGCTGGATCGGCACACCCAGCTCGACATCCTCGGGAGAAGCATCCCCCAGGGTCTTGTCGATCAGGCGAATCGCCTGCCGGCACTCGGCCGCCACGCTGTGATGGCCGCTCTTGAGCTTGTCCAGCTCTTCGAGCACGGTCATCGGAATGGCAACGTGGTGTTCTTCGAAGTTCAGAAGTGCGTTTGGATCGTGGATCAATACGTTGGTATCGAGTACATAAAGGATTGGCTTGTTGGAGGAAGGGCTACGTCCGTGGTCATCCATACTCGGTCACCTTTGTGGGGGCCATTCGACGCAATACCATGACGGTGCTGCGCCTCGAGGTAGCCACCGAATTCACCCGCGAGGGCTCAGGTGAACTGCACACAAACTGGGTCTTGGAAGACGCCACCTGTGTTGCAGGTTTCGGCGGTCTGACTTCTTGATACTCCAAAAACCATGACAGGAAAAAGCACTTTGACGCTTTTTTGAAGTTTATTTTTCAGAGTGACGAAAAGCCCTTGGCGTACCGTCGCTACCCCGTTAAAGTCGGAAGTCCGGTCGCCACGAATGCGCCCGAAGATTTTCCTTTTCCCCAATGTTTCCGGGCCCTTGCGGGTTCAGCGGAACGCCTCCTGACAATCTTCCCAGCCGATCCCGCTCTGCGCCGTTTGCGTCATGAGCCAGGGCAACGCCGTCTTCACCGCATCCTGCTTGGCATTGAAGTTGATCACCCCATGGCGCCAGAGCAGCATCAGGGTCAATGCGCGCTGGGCGCTTTGCTCGGGCTTGAGCCGGTTGCTGCTGTCCATGGGATCGATGTCCCAGAGCGCCACCTGCAGGCCCTGGTTGCGGAAGAAGGCCTGGGCATCGCCACGACGTTGTCCCTGGGGGGGACGGAACAGCGGCACGTAGTTCTCCGGCAGCCTGCCCTTGACCAGCTCGACACTGCGCCGCACCGAGTCCTGCCAGTCTTTCCAATAGCTGTGGGAGCGGAACTCCCAGCCCTGCACCCCCACGCATTGCCCCGAATACAGTGATTGCAGGTCGTTGACCGAACGATCCGCCAGGCGCGCCTGGATGTCCTTGCCCAACACGAAGAACGTGCCGTTCATGTTCGATTTGCGCAGGTAATCGGTCAGCCAGGGCGTGTTGTCCGGAACAACGTTGGCACCGCTGTCGAAGGTCAGCAGGAACAGCCGGTCGTGCATGCCCTCGCCATTGCGCTCGTAATCGCCGAAACGCTCGACCTCGCTGCTGGACTGGGGAAACAGCGCGGCCTTGCGCAACAACTCGTCCCGGTATTGGGTATGGAAGATCCGGCTCGGTCCGGCCCACTTGATGTAGAAGGAATTGTCGTCGAGATGGAAGCGACCCGCCTCCTGGCGCAGGGAAGCCATGTCTTCAACCAGATAACAGAAGGAAGCATCCTGGTCACAGCTGCGCTGGGCGAAGTTGTAGCTGCTCAACAAGCGCTGCCACAGCCGTGCCCGGAGGTTATCGATCGCCACCATGTTGATCGAGCGCAGGCCCAGGTACTGCTTGAGGGCGATTTCGTCCATGGCATCGGTGTCGAGCAGGACCCTGGCGAACATCAGGATCTCGGCCCGGGAAGCCACATCGAACAACGTCGCACTGGTGAGTTGCTCCGGCCAGGTGCTGCGATCCTGGGTGGCGATATCGTTGGGCGCGGCCATGGCACCGAGGCTCAACAGCCAGGCCGACAAAAGAAGAGCAATGCGCAAAAGGGATGTCTCCATAACGAAACCCGCGCGGCATCATAGCCGATCCTGTGGCGAGGCCATGCGCATGAATCCCTACCGCTATCCCCCACCACCAATCACCTATTGCCTCGATAGCTGGAGTCCACCCGGACAACCCCCTAGAATCGCGGCAACTTTGAAGGAGACGATTGCATGCTGATGGTGATTTCCCCCGCCAAGACCCTCGATTATGAAACACCGCCGGCCACCGCTCGCTTTACCCAGCCGCGATACCTGGACCACTCCCAGGAGCTGATCGAGCAATTGCGCGAACTCTCGCCGGCCCAGATCAGCGAACTGATGCATGTCTCCGACAAGATCGGCGGCCTGAATGCCGCGCGGTTCGGCAGCTGGACACCGGCATTCACCCCGGACAATGCTAGGCAGGCGCTGCTGGCCTTCAAGGGCGACGTGTACACCGGCCTCGACGCGCAGAGCTTCAGCGAAGCCGATTTCGATCACGCCCAACGACACCTGCGCATGCTGTCCGGCCTGTATGGCCTGTTGCGGCCGTTGGACCTGATGCAGCCCTATCGTCTGGAAATGGGCACCAAACTGGCCAATGCCCGAGGCAAGGACCTGTATGCCTTCTGGGGTACCCGCATCAGCGAATGGCTGAACGAAGCGTTGGCCGACCAGGGCGACGATGTGTTGTTGAACCTGGCGTCCAACGAATACTTTTCGGCGGTCAAGCGCAGCGCCTTGAAAGCGCGCGTCATCGATACCGAGTTCAAGGACCTGAAGAACGGCCAGTACAAGATCATCAGCTTCTACGCCAAGAAAGCCCGAGGCCTGATGAGCCGCTTCGTCATTCAGGAACGCATCAACGACCCGCACTTGCTCAAGCAGTTCGATGTGCAGGGTTATCGCTTCAGTGCGCAACAGTCTTCATCGCAAAAACTGGTCTTCCTGCGCGATCACGCACCGCAATGACGCGTTCCCCTTCGAGCCCCCTAATCGGGGGCCTCGATCAACCGCCTGCATGTCATCTCACTCCCTCGCCCACTTCGTCACTTTCTTGGCGTCAATATAAAAGACAACTCCCGCGCTAACTTTTCTTTCACTCGACAAATGTCAGTTTTTTCCGTAGTGGCACGGAAAATTTTCAACGATAGTGGCACAAAACTATCTAAGCCTTTTAACTCCCCGTAACTAAAGGCCAAAACCGCAAGTGCCATCACTGTGAGAGCAGTGCCATCTAGGCAGATATTTCGAAAAATTTCTGAAATCGCGATGAGCGGATCGGAACTATGTCCAAATGCACGGCTCATACCACCCGTAACGATTCTCGGCACTCGTGTACGAGATAACTTACGCAGGACGTCGGCCAGAGTAACCAAGTTGTCACGACAACTAAGCGAAACGGTCGTCTATTGGGATCCAATATGAAAGGACAGGAGATAACGCACCATCACTATCCCCTACAAAGGCCAAGGCTGCGCCCCTATAACGTGTTCACCCGAGCACACAACCTTCTGATTTTGTGGGCTTTTCGCCAGGAATCAGAAGTGTAAGACCTTTGCACGGACGTCCCCGACAACGAGGACCGGCTGCATAACAGGGCAGGTCATAACAACTAGGCCGCTTTGCGCACAACTTGAGTGCAATTATTTAGACACTCGGAACTTAGTATGCCTGCACACGGCATTGTGGCGCCTGCATTCCACACTTCCGAGTGCACTATGACCGCTGAACACTATTAACTCCGGCCATTTAATGGCGTGAAAACAGAGGTAAATGCGATGCGCATTAGCATATTTGGTTTGGGTTACGTCGGTGCAGTATGTGCCGGTTGCCTGTCTGCACGGGGCCATGATGTGGTTGGCGTTGATGTCGCCAAGGACAAGATCGATATGATCAACGCCGGCAAGTCGCCGATCGTTGAACCGGGTCTTGGAGAGTTGCTGGCACAAGGTATTCAAACGGGCCGTTTGCGCGGTACTACCAACTTCGCCGAAGCCATTCGCGATACCGATCTGTCGATGATCTGCGTCGGTACACCGAGCAAGAAAAACGGCGACCTGGAACTGAACTACATCGAAGCCGTGTGCCGCGAAATCGGTTTTGTCCTGCGCGACAAGACGACCCGCCACACCATCGTGGTTCGCAGTACCGTTCTGCCAGGCACCGTAGCGAACGTAGTGATCCCGATCCTCGAAGACTGCTCCGGCAAAAAGGCTGGCGTCGATTTCGGCGTCGCGGTCAACCCTGAGTTCCTGCGTGAAAGCACCGCCATCAAGGACTACGACCAGCCACCGATGACTGTCATCGGCGAGTTCGACAAGGCCTCCGGCGACGTTCTGCAATCGCTGTACGAAGAGCTCGATGCGCCGATCATCCGCAAGGACATCGCCGTCGCCGAGATGATCAAGTACACCTGCAACGTCTGGCACGCCACCAAGGTGACCTTCGCCAACGAAATCGGCAACATCGCCAAGGCCGTAGGCGTCGATGGCCGTGAAGTGATGGACGTGGTCTGCCAGGACAAGGCCCTGAACCTGTCCCAGTACTACATGCGCCCTGGCTTCGCCTTCGGCGGATCGTGCCTGCCCAAGGACGTTCGCGCCCTGACCTATCGCGCCAGCAGCCTGGACGTGGAAGCGCCGCTGCTCAACTCGCTGATGCGCAGCAACGAATCCCAGGTGCAGAACGCCTTCGACATCGTCTCCGCCCACGACAAACGCAAGGTCGCCCTGCTGGGCCTGAGCTTCAAGGCCGGTACCGACGACCTGCGCGAAAGCCCGTTGGTGGAACTGGCGGAAATGCTGATCGGCAAGGGCTACGACCTGCGCATCTACGACAGCAACGTCGAATACGCCCGCGTCCACGGTGCGAACAAGGATTACATCGAGTCGAAGATCCCTCACGTCTCGTCCTTGCTCAACTCCGATTTCGACTCGGTGATCGACAACTCCGACATCATCATCCTCGGCAACCGCGACGAGAAATTCCGCTCGCTGACCGAGAACGTACCGGAAGGCAAGCAGGTCATCGACCTGGTTGGTTTCATGTCCAAGGCCACATCACCGAATGGCCGGACAGAAGGCATCTGCTGGTAAGTCTGTTTGCCGGCCGGGGCTCGCCCTGGCCGGCCTTTCGCCTGCCTTAACCCATCGGGCCGCCCACAAGGCCCGCCCGAGATAGAGACGGATGCAGATTATGCACAGGCTAAAGCACGGCCTGCTTCAGGCCGCCGGTTGGCTGTTTTACTTGAGTTTATTGATGGGCATCGCCACGGCGCTGCCCACGTCTACGTTCGACTCCGAATCCAAGGACTTCATTTTCCTGATCGGCGCCGTGGGCATCTGGCGTTATTCCATGGGCGCGACGCATTTCGTACGCGGCATGATCTTTCTGTACATCGTCTACCCACACCTGCGCCGCAAGGTACGCAAGCTGGGCAAGGCCGCCGACCCGTCGCATGTGTTCCTGATGGTCACCAGCTTCCGGATCGACGCGCTGACCACGGCCCAGGTGTACGGCTCGGTGATTCGCGAAGCCATCGAGTGCGGGCTGCCCACCACGGTGGTCTGCTCCATCGTGGAAATGTCCGACGAGTTGCTGGTCAAGAGCCTCTGGGCCCGCATGAACCCGCCGGAGCGGGTCAAGCTGGACTTCGTGCGCATCCCCGGCACCGGCAAGCGTGACGGCCTGGCCTACGGTTTCCGCGCCATCTCCCGCCACTTGCCGGACGACCGTGCCGTGGTTGCGGTGATCGATGGCGACACCGTGCTTGGCGAGGGCGTCGTGCGCAAGACCGTGCCGTGGTTCCAGCTGTTCGGCAACGTCGGCGGCCTGACCACCAACGAGTTCTGCGAAGTGCGCGGCGGCTACATCATGAGCGAATGGCACAAGCTGCGTTTCGCCCAGCGCCACATCAACATGTGCTCCATGGCCCTGTCCAAGCGTGTGTTGACCATGACCGGCCGCATGTCGGTGTTCCGCGCCACCGTGGTCACCAACCCGGACTTCATCGCCGACGTGGAAAGCGACTCGCTGCAACACTGGCGCCTGGGTCGCTTCAAGTTCCTGACCGGGGACGACAAGTCGAGCTGGTTCAGCCTGATGCGCCTGGGCTACGACACCTTCTACGTGCCGGACGCGGCGATCAACACCGTGGAGCACCCGCCGGAAAAGAGCTTCATCAAGGCCAGTCGCAAGCTGATGTTCCGCTGGTACGGCAACAACCTTCGGCAGAACTCCCGGGCACTGGGCCTGGGCATGCGGCGCCTGGGCCTGTTCACCTCCGTGGTGCTGCTCGACCAGCGTGTGTCGATGTGGACGTCGCTGCTGGGCCTGACCGTGGCACTGATCGCCAGCTTCAAGTACGGCACCGCCTTCATCCTGGTGTATCTGCTGTGGATCGGCATCACGCGGCTGCTGCTGACCCTGTTGCTGTCGTGCTCCGGACACCGGATCGGCCCGGCCTACCCGATGATTCTCTATTACAACCAGATCGTCGGCGCGCTGGTGAAGATCTACGTGTTCTTCCGCCTCGACCAACAGTCCTGGACACGCCAGCCCACCTCACTGACCCGTGATCTCGCCAGCTTTCAACGTTGGTTCAACACCTGGTCGTCTCGGACCATGACCTTCTCCGCCGGCAGCATCTTTGTCGCCGTGCTGCTGACGATGGTCTGACCGAACTCGCCTGAATTAACTAGGAAATCGCCTCTATGAACACCGCCGTGAATGTCAACGTAGTGCATGAATCCGAAGCCCAGCGCCAACACGCCCGGGTCAAAATCCCGGCCAAGCTGCGCTTCTTCGGTCCCGACCGTACGCCGATGGAAGTCAAGGTCCTGGACCTGTCCGCCGGCGGCCTGTGCTTCAACGCCGGTCAGATGCCGCTCAAGGTCGGCGAGTCGTACAAGGCTCGCCTGCAGTTCGTGATCGACAACCTCGGCCTGGCGATGGACGTGGAGCTGCAGATCCGCTCCCACGACCGCCAGACCGGCCGCACCGGTTGCCAGTTCCAGAACCTGGAACCGCGGGACATCTCGACACTGCGTCACATCATCACTTCGCACCTGGCAGGCGACATCGTCAGCGTGGGCGACGTACTGGCGACGCTGCAGCGCGACAACTTCACCAAGGCACGCAAGCAGAAGGACGAAACCGGCGGCATGAGCGCCCTGGGTCGCCTGCGGGCCGTGACCTTCAGCCTGGGCATCTTCGTTGTCGGCCTGGCGGCGTTCGGTTTCATCTTCAAGTCGGTGTACGGCATGTATTTCGTCAGCCATGCCCAGGCAGGCCTGGTGAACGTACCGGGCATGGCCATCACCATGCCGCGCGACGGCACCGTGCAGAGCCTGGTCAAGGCCGACGGCGTGGCGGCCAAGGGCGCCCCACTGGCGACGTTCAGCACCAGCATGCTCGACGTCCTCAAGGGCCACCTGGACGACAACCAATTGCAACCGGCCAAGGTCGAGGAACTGTTCGGCAAGCAGATGACCGGTACCCTCACCTCCCCTTGCGACTGCATCGTATCCCAGCAACTGGTTGCCGACGGCCAGTACGCAAGCAAGGGCGACGTCATCTTCCAACTGGTCCCGCGCGGCACCGAGGCCAATGTCGAAGCTCGCTTCTCCTATCGCCAGTTCGGCGACGTACGCCCAGGCACCGCGGTCAACTTCCAGGTTGCCGGCGAAGACGTCACCCGCACCGGCAAGATCGTCAGCAGCACCAGCCTGAAGAGCGCGGACCTGTCTTCGGATATCCGCGTGATGATCAAGCCTGACGAGCCGCTGGACAGCTCCCTGGCCGGTCGTCCGGTAGAAGTCCACAGCGACCGTGGCCCAAGCCTGAACTGGCTGATCGACAAAGCCATGGCCGTCGGTCTTTAAGTCGAGGATATGCCCGTGACCATTATAGAAATCCTGAATACCCCACAGAGTCTGTGGGAGCGACGGTTCGGCAATCCGACTCGCTCGCGAAAGGATCAATGCGGTCAGGATGATACGCCGCAAGCTCGTTCCCAAGTGGGGACACTGTGTGCCTTGGCACTGGCCGTGAGCCTGGCCGGTTGCGCGGGCCTGCCCGACCAGCGCCTGGCCAACGAAGCCCTCAAGCGCGGCGACACGGCGTTGGCGCAGCAGAACTATCAGCAACTGGCAGACCTGGGCTACAGCGAAGCCCAGGTGGGCCTGGCCGATATCCAGGTGGACAGCCGCGACCCCGAGCAGATGAAAAAGGCCGAGGCGACCTACCGCGCTGCCGCCGATATCTCGCCACGGGCCCAGGCTCGCCTGGGTCGCCTGCTGGTGGCCAAGCCCGGTTCCACCGAGGCTGAAAAGCACGAGGCCGAGGGCCTGTTGAAGAAAGCCTTCGCCAACGGTGAGGGCAACACCCTGATCCCGCTGGCGATGCTGTACCTGCAATACCCCCACAGCTTCCCGAACGTCAACGCCCAGCAGCAGATCGACCAGTGGCGCAACGCCGGTTATCCGGAGGCAGGCCTGGCGCAGATTCTGCTCTATCGCACCCAGGGCACCTACGACCAGCACCTGGCTGAAGTGGAGAAGGTGTGCAAGGCCGCGTTGGCGACCACCGACATCTGCTACGTCGAACTGGCCACGGTCTACCAGAAACGCGGCCAGCCGGAACAGCAGGCCGAGTTGCTCAAGCAGATGCAGGCCGGCCACAGTCGTGGCGTGGTTTCTGCCCAGCGCGTGGACAGCGTCGCGCGCGTGCTGGCCGATCCCAGCCTCGGCAAGACCGACGAGAAGACAGCCCAGTCGCTGCTCGAAGGCATCGCCCCCGGCTACCCCGCCGCCTGGGTCAGCCTGGCGCAGTTGCTCTACGATTTCCCCGAGCTGGGCGACGTCGACAAGATGATGCAGTACCTGGAAAACGGCCGTGCCGCCGACCAGCCTCGGGCCGAGTTGCTGTTGGGCAAACTCTACTACGAAGGCAAGTGGGTACCGGCCGACGCCAAGGTCGCCGAGGCACATTTCCAGAAAGCCGTCGGCCGCGAAGTGGCCGCCGATTACTACCTCGGCCAGATCTATCGCCGTGGTTACCTGGGCCAGGTCTACTCGCAAAAAGCCCTGGACCACTTGCTCAAGGCTGCCCGTAACGGCCAGAACAGCGCTGACTATGCCATTGCCCAGCTGTTCTCCCAGGGCAAGGGCACCAAGCCCAACCCGGTCAATGCCTATGTGTTCAGCCAGTTGGCCAAGGCCCAGAACACCCCGCAAGCCACCGAGCTTGCCCAGACCCTCGAAGCCCAATTACCGCCGCAACAGCTTGCCCAAGCGCAACGCCTGCTACAACAAGAGCAGGCCATTCGTGGTGCCATGAGCCCCGATACGCTGGAACTGCAAGCCCTAAAAGAAGATAACGGCGAGGAACCTCTATGAAGCCTTTGAAGCTCAATCCTTTTGTGCAGGCCGGAATTGGCCTGACCTGCGCCCTGCTGTGGTCCTGCCCGACCCTGGCGGCCCTGACCGACACCAAGAACTTCGGCCTGGAAGTGAAGATCACCGGCCAGTCCGAAGACGACCGTGACCTCGGCACCCAGAGCGGTGGCGACGTCAACGGTGTCGGCCTGGACCTGCGTCCCTGGGTCTACGGCGAAAGCGAAAGCGGTGCCTGGAGCGCCTACGCCATGGCCCAGGCCGTGACGTCTTCCGACATCATCGAGACTGACACCTTGCAACAGTCCGATGGCAGCACCCAGGAAACCGACAGCGGCGATCGCGAAGCCAAGAAGAGCTACCTGGCCATGCGCGAATTCTGGATTGGCTATCGCGGCCTGACCCCGTACCCGGGCGAGCAGTTGAAGTTCGGCCGCCAGCGCCTGCGCAACGATGACGGCCAGTGGCGCGACACCAACATCGAGGCCTTGAACTGGACCTTCGACACCACCTTGTTGCGGGCCAACCTCGGCGTGGCCGAACGTTTCAGCGAATACCGCACCGACCTCAAGGAGCTGTCGCCCAAGGACAAGGATCGCCTGCACGTCTACGGCGACGTGGGCTACCAGTGGATGCCAGGCCAGTGGGCCGGTATCCGCGCCCATCACACCCATGACAACGGCAGCCTCGACTACCCGACCCCGGGCGAACCCACCGATGTCCTGGACAAGACCGAGAACGGTGACCTGTCCTGGCTCGGCCTGGAAGCCAACAGCGATGCCTATAACTGGCGCAACACCAATACCGTCAACTACTGGGCGAGCATCACCGGCATGACCGGCGACCGCGACACCGTCAACCCGCTCAACGCCGACGGCACCCGTCCGGCGCAAGCCAAGCGCAGCGACGACGTGGATGGCTGGGCCACCGACCTGGGTATTCGCCTGCGCCTGGATCCGCAATGGCAAGTCGGTGCCGCCTATGCCCGCGCCAGCGAGGACTATGAACAGAATGGCCTGCAGAGCAACCGCTCGAACTTCACCGGCACTCGTTCGCGGGTCCATCGTTTCGGCGAGGCGTTCCGTGGCGAGATGAGCAACACCCAGAGCGCCTCGCTGTTCGGCTCCTGGCAGCTGCGCGACGAATACGACGCCAGCCTGGTGTACCACAAGTTCTGGCGCGTGGACGGCAACAAGCCGGTGGGCAGCAACGGCATCAACGCCGTACAGAACAACACCGACGACGTGACCGGCGCCATCCTGTCCACCTCCACCCTGCCGCTGCGTGACGGCGACAAGGACCTGGGCCAGGAAGTCGATCTGGTGGTCACCAAGTACTTCAAGCAAGGGCTGCTGCCGGCCGCGCTGAGCCAGTCCATCGATGAGCCGTCGGCGCTGGTGCGCTTTCGTGGCGGCGTGTTCAAGCCAGGCGACGCCTACGGCAAAGAGGTCGATTCGTACATGCATCGCGCCTTTGTCGACGTGATCTGGCGCTTCTGATGCGAACGGCCATGGGAGTGCCCGATATGAACCGCTACCAAAGGAACAGCCAGGCGATGAAAGGTTCGATCAGCCTGTTGGTCGCAGCCATGCTGCTGGCCGGCTCGCCGGCGTTCGCCAACGTTGAACCGGTGGTCAAGCCGGGCAACGTGGCCAAGGAACTGCAAGCGGCCAAGACCTACACCGTCAGCAGTGCGCCGACCGCCCCGCTGGAACTGGCCAAGCCGACCTTGCCCGACCTCAAGGGCTTCACCGCCGAAGCGGCTGTGGCCAAGATCGTGCGCAGCAAGCCCGGCAAGGTCAGCGTGCGCCGGATGATGCAGGAAAACGCCCTGAAGGACTTCATCGGCGGTGACAACAAGATGGCCGAGTGGGTCGTGCGCCAGCACGGTATTCCCCAGGCCATCTTCATCGACGATGGCTACATGAACCTCAAGGACGTGGCCAGGAAGGCGCCCAAATACATCATCGAGACCTCGCCAGGCGTCTTCCTGGCGAGGATCCCGATCGTGGTCGGCCAGAAAGGCATCCTGGAAATCGACAAGCAGACCCAGGAGCTGCGCCTGTCCCAGGAAGGCGGCTCGTTCCTGGTGAACGATGGCCAGATGTTCATCCACGACACCAAGGTCACCGGCTGGCGCGAAAAGGAAAACGGCCCCGCCACTTTCCGTTCGGCCAACGAATTCCGTCCGTTCCTGCTGGCCTGGGGCGGTACCGAGACCTACATCGTCAACTCGAAGATGGCCAGCTTCGGCTACGCCAACAGTAAGTCGTACGGGGTGAGTATCTCCCAGTACACGCCGAACATGGCCAAGGTCCTCAAGCGCCCGGAACCGACCGGCTGGATCATCGGTTCCGAGTTCTCGGACATGTGGTACGGCTTCTACTGCTACGAGACCCGCGACTTCGTCATCCAGGGCAACACCTACAAGGACAACATCGTCTACGGTATCGACCCCCACGACCGGTCCCATCGGTTGATCATTGCCGACAACACCGTCTACGGGACGAAGAAGAAGCACGGGATCATCATTTCCCGTGAGGTCAACGACAGCTTCATCTTCAACAACCGCAGCTACGACAACAAACTCTCGGGCCTGGTGATCGACCGTAACAGCGTCAACAACATCATCGCCTACAACGAGATCTACAAGAACCACACCGACGGCATCACGCTTTATGAGAGTGGTGACAACCTGTTGTGGGACAACAAAGTGATCAGCAACCAGCGCCACGGCATCCGCATTCGTAACAGCGTGAACATTCGCCTCTACGAAAACGTGTCCATGGCCAACGGCCTGACCGGTATCTACGGTCACATCAAGGACCTGTCCGATACCGACCGTGACATCAAGCTCGACCCGTTCGACGCCCAGGTTTCCCTGATCGTGGTCGGCGGCGAACTGGCCGCCAATGGCAGTGGCCCGCTGTCCATCGACTCGCCGCTGAGCGTCGAGCTGTACCGCGTGTCCATGCTCGCGCCGACCAAATCCAGCGGCATCAGCTTCACGGGAATCCTGGGCGAGCGCCAGGACGAAATTCTCGACCTGCTGGTGCGCCAGCAGAAAGCCGTGCTGATCGACCCCGTCGAACGCCAGACCGAAATGCGGGATTGAGGATGACCTTTATGAACCCACAGATGATCAAACTCCTGGGCCTGTCCGCCCTGACCGCCGGCATTCTCGCCGCCACCAGCGGCGCGCGCGCCGACGAAATCAAGGCGCCGACCTTTACTGCCGAACCTTGCTGCAGCCTGTGCCCTGCGGCACACGACGAAAAGAACTACACCACGCGCTACCAGCAGAACTTCACCACGCTGGTACAGGCCCAGGGCGACTGGCTGTTCCGTACCCGGGAAGACCTGCGTACCGAGTTCGACACTACCCCGGCCGGCTACAAGCGCATGCAGATGCTGCACGATGCCTTCAAGAAGAAAGGCGTCGAACTGGTGATCGTCTATCAGCCCACCCGGGGCCTGGTGAACCGCAACAAGCTCAACCCACAGGAAAAGGCCAGCTTCGACTATGAAAAGGCCCTGACCAACTACAAGGCCATGCTCGGTCGCTTCGCGCAGATGGGCTACGTGGTACCGGACCTGTCTCCGCTGACCAACGAAAACCTCCCCGAGACCCTGCCGGCCCACGATTTCTACTTCCGTGGCGACCAGCACTGGACACCCTACGGCGCCCAGCGCACGGCGAAGATCGTCGCCGAGAAGGTCAAGCAGATCCCGGCCTTCGCCGACATTCCCAAGCGTGAGTTCGAGACCAAGAAGTCCGGCCGCATGGGCAAGACCGGCACCCTGCACAACATGGCCGGCCAGCTGTGCGGCACCAGCTATGCGATCCAGTACATGGACCAGTTCACCACCGAGCCCAAGGGCGAAGCTGGCGACGGCGACCTGTTCGGCGATTCCGGCAACCCGCAGATCACCCTCGTGGGTACCAGTCACAGCGGCAAGAACTACAACTTCGCCGGCTTCCTGGAAGAAGCCATCGGCGCCGACATTCTCAACGTCGCCTTCCCCGGCGGTGGTTTCGAGGGCGCGATGATCCAGTACCTGGGCAGCGAGGAATTCCAGAAGAGCCCACCCAAGATCCTGATCTGGGAATTCTCGCCGCTGTATCGCCTGGACCAGGAAACCATCTACCGCCAGATGATGGCGTTGCTGGACAACAACGGTTGCGAAGGCAAGCCGGCGCTGATGAGCAGCAAGACCGCCCTGAAGCCGGGCAAGAACGAATTGATGGTCAATAGCAAGAACATGGATCTGCGTAACGGCAGCCACCAGGTCGACATCCGTTTCGCCGACACCTCGGTGAAAACGTTGCAAGCCACCCTCTGGTACATGAATGGGCGCCACGAGGACATCAAGATCGAGAAACCGAACACCTCCGAAACCGACGGGCGTTTCGCCTTCCAGTTGCGCACCGATGAGGACTGGGCCTCGCAGAACCTGCTGGCCGTTGAAGTCCAGGGCCCCGAAGCCGGTGCGGCACCACAGCAAATCGAAGCGAAAGTCTGCAAACGCAATGTCTCTCCGCAAGCCGAACAAACGGCTCAAATCGGACAATGAGGTCTCGCTTTATGACCAGAAACATGCGACCCCGAACGTTGAAAGCGCTGCTGGCGCCGTCCCTGCTGACCCTGGCGATGTTCGCCGGGGCCACCCAGGCCGCGGCTCCGCTGCGTCCGCCACAGGGCTACTTCGCACCGATCGAGAAGGTCAAGGTCGGCGACCCGGCCCAGGGCTGCGATGCAACGCCAACGCCCTATACCGGCGCGCTGCAGTTCCGCAGCAAGTACGAAGGCTCCGACAAGGCCCGCGCGACCTTGAACGTGCAATCGGAAAAAGCCTTCCGTGACAGCACCGCCGACATCACCCGGATCGAACGGGGTATCAGCAAGCAGGTGATGCAGTTCATGCGCGACGGTCGCCCCGAGCAACTGGAATGCACCTTGAACTGGCTGACCGAATGGGCCAAGGCCGATGCGTTGATGTCCACCGACTTCAACCACACCGGCAAGTCCATGCGCAAATGGGCCTTGGGCAGCATGGCCTCGGCCTATGTGCGCCTGAAGTTCTCCGAGTCGCGCCCACTGGCCAACCACCAGGAACAGGCGCAACTGATCGAAGGCTGGTTCAGCAAGATGGCCGACCAGGTGGTCAGCGACTGGGACAACCTGCCCCTGGACAAGACCAACAACCACTCCTACTGGGCAGCCTGGTCGGTGATGGCCACGGCCGTGGCGACCAACCGTCGCGACCTGTTCGACTGGGCCGTCAAGGAATACAAGGTCGGCGTCAACCAGGTGGACGCCGACGGTTTCCTGCCCAACGAACTCAAGCGCAAGCAGCGGGCGCTGTCGTACCACAACTATGCCCTGCCGCCCCTGGCGATGATCGCCAGTTTTGCCCAGGTCAACGGCGTGGACCTGCGCCAGGAAAACAATGCCGCCCTCAAGCGTCTGGGCGAGCGGGTACTGGCCGGTGTGGAAGACCCGGACATCTTCGAAGAGAAGAACGGCGAAGAACAGGACATGAAGGATCTCAAGATCGATTCGAAATTCGCCTGGCTCGAACCGTTCTGCTCCCTCTACACATGCTCGCAGGATGTGCTGGAACGCAAGCATGAAATGCAGCCGTTCAAGACCTTCCGCCTCGGCGGGGACTTGACCAAGGTGTACGACCCATCGCGGGATAAAGGTGAGAAAGGAAGCTAAGCCCACCCTCCCTGCCTGGCGGGGAATTCTGTGGGAGCGAGCTTGCTCGCGATGACGGTATGTCAGTCGCCACCAAAGTGAATGTCAGATCGCAATCGCGAGCAAGCTCGCTCCCACAGGGAATGTGGTTTGTTTCGAATGTAATCAACCCCCCGGTTTTCATGGGGGGGTTTGGGGGGGCTCTGGCCCTTGACTGTTGATTCAACATGGAGAGATCGGGATGGTATTTTCATCCAACGTGTTCCTGTTCCTGTTCCTGCCGATCTTTCTCGGCTTGTACTACCTGAGCGGGCAACGCTATCGCAACCTGCTGCTGCTGATCGCCAGCTATGTGTTCTATGCCTGGTGGCGGGTGGATTTCCTGGCGCTGTTCGCCGGCGTCACCCTGTGGAACTACTGGATCGGCCTTAAAGTCGGCGCCGCGGGCGTGCGCACCAAACCGGCCCAGCGCTGGCTGCTGCTTGGCGTGGGCGTGGACCTGGCCATCCTCGGCTATTTCAAATACGCCAACTTCGGCGTGGACAGCCTCAACGCCATCATCACCAGCTTCGGTCTCAATCCGTTCATCCTGACCCACGTGCTGTTGCCGATCGGGATCTCGTTCTACATCTTCGAGTCCATCAGCTACATCATCGACGTCTATCGCGGCGATACCCCGGCGACCCGCAACCTGATCGACTTCGCGGCGTTCGTGGCGATCTTCCCCCACCTGATCGCCGGCCCCGTGCTGCGTTTCCGTGACCTGGCCGATCAGTTCAACAACCGCACCCACACCCTGGACAAGTTCTCCGAAGGCTGCACGCGCTTCATGCAGGGCTTCATCAAGAAAGTGTTCATCGCCGACACCCTGGCGGTGGTGGCCGACCATTGCTTCGCCCTGCAGAACCCCACCACGGGTGACGCCTGGCTCGGCGCCCTGGCCTACACCGCGCAGCTGTACTTCGACTTCTCCGGCTACAGCGACATGGCCATCGGCCTGGGCCTGATGATGGGTTTCCGCTTCATGGAAAACTTCAAGCAGCCCTACATCAGCCAGTCCATCACCGAGTTCTGGCGGCGCTGGCACATCAGCCTGTCCACCTGGCTGCGTGACTACCTCTACATCACCCTGGGCGGTAACCGCAAAGGCACGCTGATGACCTATCGCAACCTGTTCCTGACCATGCTGCTCGGCGGTCTGTGGCACGGTGCGAACATCACCTACGTGATCTGGGGCGCCTGGCACGGTATCTGGCTGGCCATCGAGAAGGCCGTGGGCATCAACACCACGCCGCGCACCATCAACCCGATCCGCTGGGCACTGACCTTCCTGCTGGTGGTCATGGGCTGGGTGATCTTCCGTGCCGAGAACCTGCACGTGGCCGGTCGCATGTACGGCGCCATGTTCAGCTTCGGCGACTGGTCGCTGTCGGAACTGACCCGCGCCAACCTCACCGGCCTGCAGATCGCCACGCTGGTGGTGGCCTACGTCACCCTCGCCTTCTTCGGCCTGCGGGACTTCTACACCAACCGTCCTCCAGTCAAGACCAAGCCCGAGGTCAACACCGAGGCCGATGGTCCGGCCACCGCGCAACCGGGCCTGATCAAGGCCGTTCCGGGCGACAACCCGTCGAACATCCATGAACCGGGCTACACCGTGGGTGTCGAAGCCCAGGTGCAACCAGCCTACTGGGTCGCCGACTGGCCACGCTATGTGATGCGCGCCCTGGTGCTGCTGCTGTTCATCGCCTCGATTCTCAAACTCTCGGCGCAAAGCTTCTCGCCGTTCCTTTACTTCCAGTTCTGAGGGATCTGAACATGACCCGCTCATTACGCATCTTTTACATCGCACTGTTCCTGCTGACCCTGGTGGTGCTGGGCCTGTGGTCGATGCGCAGTTTCTTCGGCTTCAGCACCAACCCCGATGCCACGGTGCTCAACGGGCGCTGGGCCAAGGCCGTGGAAACCCACTACGACGACGAGTTTCCCATCAAGCGCCTGGGCACCAACATCTGGGCGGCGCTGGACTACAAGCTGTTCAACGAAGGCCGCAAGGGCGTGGTCCTGGGCCGTGACCAGTGGCTGTACAGCGATGAAGAGTTCAACCCGATCGTCAACGAAGAGCTGAACCTGCAAGGCAACTACGCGTTGATCGAGGGCGTGCGCCAGAAGCTCAAGGAGCAAGGCATCACCCTGGTGATGGCGATCGTGCCGGCCAAGGCGCGGCTGTACCCCGAGCACCTGGGTGAAGTGAAGCCATCCAGCATCCACGCCAACCTCTACCAGGATTTCCATGCTCGCGTGGCGGCGGACAAGATCATCGCCCCCGACCTGCTCGGCCCGTTGCAACAGGCCAAGCAAAGCGGCCAGCAAGTGTTCCTGCGCACCGACACCCACTGGACGCCGGAAGGTGCCCAGGTGGCCGCCGAGAACCTGGCCAAGGCCATTGCCGAGCGCGCTCCGCTCAACGGTGAACCGCAGCGCTTCGTCACCGAGCCTGTGGAAAAGATCACCCACAAGGGCGACCTGCGTCAGTTCCTGCCCCTGGATCCGCTGTTCGAAGAGCTGATGCCGGCCCAGGAGCCGCTGGTCAAGCGCAATACCCGCGAAGCCGACGACCAGCCGGCCGAAGGCGACGCCCTGTTCGCCGACGCCCAGGTGCCCGTGGCCCTGATCGGCACCAGCTACAGCGCCAACCCCAACTGGAACTTCGTCGGTGCGCTCAAGCAGGCCCTGCACAGCGACGTCGTGAACTACGCCGAAGACGGCCATGGCCCGATTCTGCCAATGCTCAGCTACCTCAAGAGCGACGCCTTCAAGAACAGCCCGCCCCAGGTGCTGATCTGGGAGTTCCCTGAACGTTATCTGCCCGTGAACAACGAAATCGGCGACGCCGACCCACAGTGGGTCGCAGAGCTCAAACAAGCCGGTGCGCGCCAACAGAACGTAGCCGCCAACACCCCATCCGAGACGCCCGACCGGGCGCAAAACTGAAAGAGAGGTCCACCATGACTTTCACCACAACTCATCGCCGTCTCGCTGCTCGCTCCTTCAAGGCCGTTGCCCTCGCTGCCAGCCTGAGCGCCCTGTCCTTTTCCGCCTTCGCCGGTGACTCGGCCCTGTACGGCCCGGTCGCGCCAAAAGGCTCGAGCTTCGTGCGCCTCTACAACGCCAGCAACGCCGAAGTCAGCGCCACCGTCGGCAGCACCAACCTGAGCGATGTCGCCCCCCTGGCCAGCAGCGATTTCAGCTTCATGCCCGGCGGCGACTACAGCGCCAAGGTCGGCAGCCAGACCGTACCGGTGAAACTGGCTCCCGATCACTATTACACCCTGGTCAACAACGCCAGCGGCCAACCACAACTGATCGAAGAACCACCGTTCAAGAACAAGCAGAAGTCCCTGGTTCGCGTGCAGAACCTGAGCGACAAGGCACTGACCCTCAAGACCGCCGACGGCAAGACCGAAGTGGTTCCGAACGTGGCGGCCAAAGGCCGCGGCGAGCGTGAAATCAATCCGGTCAAAGTCAGCCTGGCGCTGTTCGAGGGCGACAAGAAAGTCGGCGATCTGAAACCCGTAGCCCTGGAGCGCGGTGAAGCCGCGGTGCTGTACGTCACCGGCTCGGGCAGCAGCCTGTCGCCAGTGTGGGTCAAGCGCCCCGTGTCGACCCGCTGATGAGTTTTCCTGACTGACGCTGTGCCCTGTGGGAGCGAGCGTGCTCGCGATAGCTATCTGACATTCAACATGGATGTCGATCGATACACCGCCATCGCGAGCAAGCTCGCTCCCACACTGAGCACAGCTGTCATTCGGGCAAGGAACAACAACAAGAGAGTGAAACGACAGAACGCAGTAGCTCTATAACCATTTCGCTTCAAGGAGTAACACACATGATTCCGGTGATCTTGTCAGGTGGTAGCGGCTCACGTCTTTGGCCGCTTTCGCGCAAGCAATTCCCAAAACAATTCCTGGCCCTGACCGGGGAAAACACCCTGTTCCAGCAGACCCTCGAACGCCTGGTGTTCGAAGGCATGGACACGCCGATCGTGGTCTGCAACAAAGACCACCGGTTCATCGTCAACGAGCAGTTGGCCAACCGCAAACTGGAAGCCCAGCGCATCCTGATGGAACCGTTCGGACGCAATACCGCACCGGCCGTGGCCCTGACGGCGATGATGCTGGTCAATGAAGGTCGCGACGAGTTGATGCTGGTGCTGCCGGCCGACCACGTGATCGAAGACCAGAAAGCCCTGCAACGCGCCCTGGCCCTGGCCACCGTGGCCGCCGAGCGCGGCGAGATGGTGCTGTTCGGCATCCCGCCGACCAAGCCGGAGACCGGCTACGGCTACATCAAGTCGACCAACGATGCGCTGCTGCCCGAGGGTGTGAGCCGCGTTTCGCACTTCGTCGAGAAACCCGACGCCAAGCGCGCCACCGAATTCCTCGAAGCCGGTGGCTATTTCTGGAACAGCGGCATGTTCCTGTTCCGCGCCAGCCGCTTCCTCGAAGAATTGAAGAAGCACGATCCGGACATCTATGACACCTGCCTGCTGACTCTGGAGCGCAGCGAACAGACAGCGGACACCATCACCTTCGACGAAGCCACCTTCGCTTGCTGCCCGGACAACTCCATCGACTACGCGGTGATGGAAAAGACCCAGCGGGCCTGCGTGGTGCCACTGGCGGCGGGCTGGAGCGATGTCGGCTGCTGGGCGTCGCTGTGGGAAGTCAACGAAAAAGACGCCAACGGCAACGTCACCAAGGGCGACGTAGTGATCCAGGACAGCCGCAACTGCATGATCCACGGCAACGGCAAGCTGGTGTCGGTGATCGGCCTGGAGAACATCGTGGTGGTGGAAACCAAGGACGCCATGATGATCGCCCACAAGGACAAGGTCCAAGGCGTGAAACAGCTGGTCAACACCCTCAACGCCCAGGGCCGCAGCGAAACCCAGAACCACTGCGAGGTCTACCGTCCGTGGGGCTCCTACGACTCGGTGGACATGGGCGGTCGTTTCCAGGTCAAGCACATCTCGGTCAAGCCGGGCGCGTGCCTGTCGCTGCAGATGCACCACCACCGCGCCGAACACTGGATCGTGGTCAGCGGCACCGCCGAGGTCACCTGCGACGAGAACGTGTTCCTGCTGTGTGAAAACCAGTCGACCTACATCCCGATCGCATCCGTCCATCGTCTGCGCAACCCGGGCAAGATCCCGCTGGAAATCATCGAGGTGCAGTCCGGCAGCTACCTGGGCGAAGACGACATCGAGCGCTTCGAAGACATCTACGGTCGCTCCACCCCGATCGAACGCGGCGTGTCGGTGAAGACCATCGCGCAGTAACGTTCGGCCCCAAACGAAGCCCCCATCCAGCCCACTGCGCCCCCTATCCGCAGTGGGTTGGATGGGGGCTTTCTTATTTGGGCCGGGCTGCCAGGTCACTCGCCGCCATTGCCGGCCCAGTTCCATTTGCCGGTCATTCAAGCAGCCTTTCTCACCCTGGCCCCCTGAGCTTTGGCATGCCATCTCGTGACGTTCACTGACCCTGGAATCTTGATTTCCAAGCTGCCTCCAAACGCATTGTCGATCTGTTTGAGCAACTGGGAAGCATCCATTACTCTCGCCTGGACCGCCTTGATGCCCGAGAGCCCCAACAGCAACGCTTTCAGGTCCTCCAGGCGTCCCTTTACCATGGGCACCTTCTTCAAATCCGCAGCATGTGCCGGGTCCAGCACGTCCGGAGAAGCAAAGAAGTTGATGTCTTGCCAACCGGCTCCCAACGCCTCCTGCATCTGCTCGGAATCTTCAAGATCGTATTCGGCGAAGTGAGTCGCTGTCCGAAGGAAAGCCCGGTCATTGACCTCGTCGTCCACCGCCAGGAGAAAGAACGAAAAACCCATGTTCCCGGCCCTGGTCCAATCCTTTTCATTGGTATTGCCGCTCGAATCTCCTATCGTTTTCAACTTCGCCTTGACCAGCGCAAAATTCGACGAAATTTCGGCGAAGGAGGGAGACCCGCTTGCAGAGTAGGTGTAGTGCCTGAGCTTGAATTTTTTGTCTTTGGTGCTGGTCAATACCGCCTCCGGCGCCCTTTTGTCCTTGAATTGCAGTTGCCCCCCGGTTATTTCCTCCATCATCCGGAAAGGGAGCTCCCGATCCAAGGCGCTGTAACTGGCCTGGTAATACTCGAAAATACCGACTGCGGTTTCCAGTGCAGTCTTGGACTCGGCGTTCTCCCCCTGAACGTCAAAAAACGTCAGCGGATTGTTACGGACCATCCGATAAAGATTCAAACCGTCCACCTCCCCAGCCGGATCCGGATTGACCCAACGCTGCAGCCACGGCGCGTAATACCTGAACCCATAGTAATAAAGCCCCGTGGCATCGCGCTCCTTGCCTGAGTAGCGAACCGTCTTGTAGCTGACTTCGGCCTCGTCATCGCCGGCCAGATAGGCAGTCCCGCCGAACGGGTAGAAATGCTCCCGGCTGATGATCCGGGCGTCGTGGTCGAGCTCCAGGGCGATCGACCCCAAGTGATCGGAACAGCTGTAGCGATAGCGGTCGTTCTCTGCGAAAGGCGGCGTGCTCTCCCAATGCAGTATCCGAACGCCGTCGAGTCCGCCTCGGACAACGATGACCTGCAATGACTCGCCGTTGCCGCTGTCGGCGCGCAGTTCCAGCCCCGGCAGGTAACGCACCTCGGCGACCAGCGTGCGACTCGCGGTTTGCAGGGTACGAAGCTTGCGCACCCGTTGACCATCTCCTGCGTAGACATACCGCTCGCTATCATCGAGACCCGACGCCCGGGCTATGGGGGTGACCGAACCCAACTGGTTACGCAGGTCCCAGGCCAGGGAACGTCCCGGCTCCCGTTCCAGCCAATTGCCTTGCGCATCGAATGCCGCGTCGATCTCCTCCTCCGTCGGCGGCACACCATTACGGTATGGCAGGCCACGATTGCTGTGGCGGGCCACCTTCATCTGCTGTCCGTGATTCTGCGCACCGACATGGGTCAATTCCACCAAATTGCCGCCTTCATCGTAGCGGTAGGTCTGCCGGTAATTGCTGACTGCCGCCGGATCGCCGTGCCCCATGGACTCGGGCCCCTGGCTTGGGGCGCCCGCTTCCCATCCCGTGGCCTGGCTCAACTGATAGAGCGTGTCGTAGACGAAACGGCTGACGGGCTCGATCCGCTGGTTGGCGAAATAACGCACCGGCTGGGCCTTGTCTTCGATGCTCAGGACGTTGCCCATGGGATCGTAGGCATACTCCAGGTCCTGCAAGACCCGGTCGCCGTGTCGAACGCTGCGCGTCACCAAGCGACCATCCTCGGGACTATAGGCGAGCCGGGTCCGCACAGCGTTGCCGGCGGTTTGCTCTTCGACCTGCCCTTCGGCGCTGTAACGGATATCCCTCACCAGGGATTGCCACTGGCTCTGGCCCCGTAGCAACAGCTGGCTGCCAGCCATCCTTCCATCCACGGCCAGCGTCTGCCGCTGCCGATTGCCCCTGGCATCGACCTGCTCCAGCACATCGCCCTGCGGACCCAGGCGCCACGTCGTCAGGAACCCATCGCCAGGTTCAAGCAACGGCTCACGATCGGCTTCCCGTTCCGGCCAATCGGGAATGACCGCGTCGAGGGTAAAACGGCGCTCCTGGGCAAGGCGTTGACCGCCGAGGGAAAACGACGTCGACAGCACGGTTCCCGCCGGATCGTCATGACGAACCAGTTGGCCGTGCTGGTTGTGATCGCCATCGCCCTGGCCCGGATCACCATATTTCATGCGCTCGACGCACCGAAGCGGTTGGCCGGCCCCCTGCTCGAACACTGCCACAAGGCGCAGCGAGTGATCGTAGGCGATTTCCCGTTGGGTGCCCCGGCCATCCCAACTGCGCAGGTTTTCGCTGGCGAGCCCAGGCAGATCGACCTGTCGGCCCGCGTCGACGCTGGTCGTGAGCAGCAGGGTCGAGGACAGCGAATAAACCGCCGAAAGGTTGGCGGGGGTCGCTTCATCCTCCTGTCGCAGGGCCCACAAGCGTGGGTCCCATTGCTCGACCAGGCGCCCCGCCGTATCGATGCGGCTGCGGTTGATGCGTCGGTGCGCCGGCCCTCGCTCGAGGGTGCGACAGTAATCGACCGAACGGACCGGCAAGCGTCGCGGATCAACGGCAATCAACGTCGGGGTCCCCTGATCCATGCTCATCGTTCGGTCTCCTGGCCAAAGCCGCCTGCGCCTTCGCCATCTAACAAGGGGGCGTACAGCGCTGCCTACTGTCAGATATAACAGTGACGACCAGTGGATCGGCAGGGCAGAGAATATCCATGCCCCGAGCCCTCCGGTAGGATGTGGCTACGCTATCGGAGGCTTCGAACATGCTTATTGGCGTCTTGCTGGTCATTACCTGGCTGATCCTGCTGCTGCGCTACCCGGCCAAGGCACTGCCGGTGTCCCTGGCGGCGTTTGTCGGCCTGGGGCTGGTGGCCGCCTGGGTGATCTGGCAGGAAAACCGCGAGACCCGGCAACTGGCACGCCTGGAGCTGCGCCTTGCCTACGCTCCGGAACACTGCCCCGCCGACCGCCCGCTGCTGCTGAAACTCAAGAACGGCAACGACGTACCATTGGTCGAGCTGGGCTGGCGGGTCGCGGCCTATGCACCCGGCGACACCATCAACCTGGCCGACACCCCGTACAATGCACCGCGCTACCACGGGCCCGGCCAGTTGCAGCCCGGTGCCGACTGGCAGGATTGCCTGCCCCTGCCCCCGCTGCGTCCCGGCTATCGCCCGCAGACGCTGGAGTTTCGTGCCGAGCGATTGCACGGCAGCTTCTCCGATTGAGCCACTTTCCTCTTTTTCTGCACAAGGAACGCGCCATGCCCGTTGCGTTGATTACCGGATGTTCAAGCGGCATCGGCCGCGCCCTCGCCGATGCCTTCAAGGCTGCCGGATACCAGGTCTGGGCCAGCGCCCGCAAGGCTGAGGACGTCGCAGCGCTCAGCGCCGCCGGCTTCACCGCCGTCCAGCTGGACGTGAACGACGGCCAGGCGCTGGAGCAATTGAGCGAACGGATCAACCAGCAGCACGGCGGCCTCGATGTGCTGGTCAACAATGCCGGCTACGGCGCCATGGGCCCGTTGCTGGACGGCGGCGTGCCCGCCTTGCAGCGCCAGTTCGAAACGAATGTGTTCGCCATCGTCGGCGTGACCCGCGCGCTGTTCCCGGTGCTGCGCCGGGCCAGGGGCCTGGTGGTGAACATCGGCAGTGTTTCCGGTGTGCTGGTCACACCGTTCGCTGGCGCCTATTGCGCCTCCAAGGCCGCGGTGCACGCCTTGAGCGACGCGCTGCGCATGGAACTGGCGCCGTTCGGTATCCGCGTCATGGAAGTCCAACCCGGCGCCATCGCTTCGAGTTTCGCCAGGAATGCCGGCCATGAAGCCGAACAGTTGATCAACGAGCAATCACCCTGGTGGCCCCTGCGCGACGGTATCCGCGCCCGGGCCAAGGCGTCCCAGGACAAGCCGACCCCGGCCGGCGAATTCGCCGCCGGGCTGCTCAAGGCCGTGCAACAACCCAGGCCTGCCCGCTTGCTGCGCCTGGGCAATGGCAGCCGGACCCTGCCGCTGATGGCTGGCTTACTGCCCAAGGGGTTGCTGGAGAAGGTGTTGATGAAGCGGTTTGGGCTGGGTAGAACACTGTAGATGCGAAAGCGACAACAGGCGCTTTGTAGCAAGGGGATCGGGCCGAACACAAAACCCGTGCCCACTGGAAATCCAATGTGGGGGCAAGCCCGTTCCCACAGGGCTTAGCGGTGAAGAATGGGCTCACCCTGCGGCTCGACCACCACCGTACACGTCATCCCCGCCGCCAGCAGCACGCCATCAGGCACTTCATCAAGATGAATCCGCACCGGCACCCGCTGGGCCAGGCGCACCCAGTTGAAGGTCGGGTTGACGTCGGCCACCAGTTCCCGGCTTGCCGGGTTGTCGCGGTCGTAGATGCCACGGGAAATGCTTTCCACGTGCCCCTTGAGCAGCTCCCCGCTCATCAACTGCAATTGGGCCGGATCGCCGATGCGGACCTTGGGCAGCTTGGTTTCTTCGAAGAAGCCATAGACCCAGAACGAGTTCATGTCCACCACCGCCATCTTCGCCTCGCCGATACGGGCATAGTCGCCACGGTGCACGTTGAGGTTGGTGACATAGCCGTCCACCGCGGCACGCACCTCGGTGCGCGACAGGTTCAGTTCGGCCGCCTCCAGTTGCGCCTGGGCGTGCTGGTAGTCGGCCAGGGCCGAGTCGGCGATGTTGCTGGCGTCATCGCGGTTTTCCCGGGAGATCACCAGGCTGTCCAGGTCCGCGCGACGATGAGCGTTGACCTTGCGCATTTCCCAGGTGGCCTTGCGCGACGCCACCAGGGAACGAGCCTGCTTGACTGCGATGCGATAGTGCTCGGGATCGATACGCATCAACAGGTCACCTTTGCTCACCCGCTGGTTGTCGCGCACGGGCACATCGACCACTTCGCCGCTGACATCGGCGGCGACGTTGATGATGTCGGCCCGCACCCGTCCATCGCGGGTCCAGGGCGTGTCCATGTAGTGCACCCACAGCGTACGGCCGACCCACAGCGCCAAGGCCAGTACCAACAGCGTCGCCAGCAGGCTGAAGAATTTTTTCATCGCATCGATCTCAACGGTAGACCGTCAGCGCCAGCGCGCCGAACAGGCAGGTAAACAGACTCAGGCGCAGCAGCGCCGGGTGCCAGAAGAAGCGGTACAGATCCATGCCCGAGAGGAAGCGATCCAGGGCCCAGGCCAGTGCGGCGGCGATGAAGAACATCAGGGTCATGGTGGGCATGTAGACGCCATGGAAGGCGATTTCACGAGGCATGGTCAGGGTCCTGGGACAGCGGGGCGGCATGCGACATGGCATAGCCGGCCAATGGCGATTGCGGGTCCAGCAAGGAAGTGCGGATGAAATGCAGGTAACTCTTCACCCGGCGCAGGGCCGATGTGTCGAAGTGCGGCGCGAACGGTTCATCGGTGGCCTGGACGCGACCGATCGCCTGGTCCACTGCCACCAGGGCACGCTCCAGATTGTTCTGGCACGGCTGGCGGAACAGCCTCACCAGGGCTCGTCCCATCACGCGGATCGCCTGGCGCCACGGCTGGGTTTCGGCGTAGGCCGGATGCACCGGCAGGATCGCCTGTTCCTTGCGTAATTCGATGATCGCGTGCCCGACCTCCAGCACCACCAACATCCAGCGCAGCAAGTCCCGCTGCACCTGGGGCTGCCCCGCTGCCAGCCCATAGGCCTGATGCAGCAGATCTCGGGTACGACTTTCGAAGCCCGATGCCAGCCCCTTGAGCCGGCCGCTGATGGCGAACACAACTTGCTCGCGCAGGTCCTGTTCGAGCCGGCGCCACAGCCAGCGACTGTTGGGCGGCAGAATGATCGCCCCGGCAGCGGCACACACCAGCATGCCGAGAATCATCGCGATGTAGTCGTTGATGAAGGTGTAGGGGTTGTACACCGTCAGGTTGTCGGGCACCGAGCCCGTGCAGAAAAAGATCAGCAACCCGAGCCCGACCCCGGCGTATTGCGGTCGCGAACCGAGAAACGAACCCAGCATGAGCACCGGTGCCAGCACCATGCAGAGCAAAGGGAAACCGTCGATCAACGGGAAGATGAAGAACATCTCGACGAAACCCACCAGTGCCCCGAGCAAAGTGCCACAGGCCATCTGGAATGCCATGCGCTTGGGGTTCGGCGTCGCCGCCGACAAGCCCACCGTGGCCGCGGCGATCATGGTCATGGTCGCCCCGCTCGGCCAGGCCGTGGCGACCCAATAGCTGCCCAGCACCAGCAGAATGAACGCGGCGCGAAACCCTGATGCCAGGGCCGCGAGCCAGTTGGTCCGCGGCACATACGGCTCGTCCCAGCGCTCGCGTTCGTGGTGGTGATCCACCAGTGAAGCGTGGGTCAGGGCATAGCCATGCAAATCGTCGACAAATCGGTAGAGCAACTCGTAGGCCGTGTGGAAATCCAGCAACTGCGCCTCACTCGGCCCCGTTTCCTGGAACAGTGCCCGCAAGCGACGCACCTGTGCCGGCAGCTGGGCCTTGTACTCGGCCAAGGCCACCACCAGCCGCGCGGCGTCAGCGTCGGTCAGGGCCCGGGCGCTGAAGCCGTCCAGCAGTTCGGCCAGGTTGTTCAGGCCTGGCTTGATGGCGCTCACCACATGGTCGGCCGCACTGTCGCGCAGTCGTTCAAGCAACTGGTGCAAGGCATTGAAGCGCGTGGTGATGCCCATGAACTCGCTGTTCAGCCGGCTGAGCCGACCGTTGCGCCGACGCATGTGCGGATCCTCGAACACGGTCACGCTGCGCAGGCTCTCCAGGCCCACGGCCTCGGCGATGAAACGCACGTTGCCGGCCTCGAATGCCTCCCGCCTGCTGCGTCCACGCAGACCGTCGGTGACGAACAGGGCAAACACTGCGAAGCGCTGGTACAAGGCGTTGCGCATGGCGGCGCTGGCGGTTTGCGGCAGGATCGCGGCGCTGACCAGGGTGGAACAGAGGATACCCAGGGAAATTTCCAGCACCCGCCAGACCGCCGCCATGAACGCCCCTTCCGGATGGGCCAGGGCCGGCAGGCCGATCATCGCCGCGGTATAGCCGGCCAGCACGAAACCGTAGGCCCTGAAGTTGCGCGAACGTGTCGCCCCCGCCGTACAGAAACCGACCCAGATCGTCAGGCAGCCCAAAAACCATTCGGTGTTCTGGGCAAACAAGGCGATCAGCGCCACCATCACCGCCGAACCGGCCAGGGTCCCGAGGAAGCGGTAGAAACTCTTGGCGAACACCTGGCCGCTCTGGGGCTGCATGACGATGAACACCGTGATCATGGCCGTGCGCGGTTGCGGCAGTTCCAGGCGCATCGCCAGCCACAGGGTCAGGAACGCGGCGAACAGCACCTTGAATATGTAGACCCAGGTCACCCCGTCGCTGCGGGCCCAGTCGAAAAAACCGCGGCGCCATTCGAGGCGATGCAGCCAGCGCCATGAGGCGCGCAAGGAAGTCATCGAGGCAGGCTCACCGGTCCAATGCGCCAAGAATGGCCGGAGCCGGGGTCGGGCGTGTCGCCGCGGCGGCCGGCGTATCGTCGCCGGCTTCCAGCCCGCCCCCCAATGCCGTCACGAGGTCGGCATGGGCGCTCAGGCGCGCCGCCTCCACCTGCTGCTGGATCTGCTGTTGCCTGAATAGCAGGCTCTGGGCGTTGAGCACGCTGAGGTAGTCGGTGAGCCCGCGCTGGAACGCCACCAGGGCGATGTCGTAGGTACGCTGCGCGGCCGCCACCGATTCGGCCGCGAACGCCTGTTGCTTGTCCATGGACTCGCGCCGGATCAACTGGTCGGAAAGGCCCTTCAGCGCGTTCACCAGCGTCTGGTTATAGTGCGCCACGGCGATGTCATAACCGGCTGCCGCCTCTCCCAATTGTGCGCGCAGGCGCCCACCGTCGAAAATCGGCAACGACAGGGCCGGCCCGACGCTGTAGGTGAGTTTCTTGCCCGTCAGGAACTCCAGCGCCCCGCCGCCGGTGGCCATGTAGCCAAGGCTGCCCACCAGATCGACGTTGGGATAGAACCCGGCACGGGCCACATCGATACCCCTGGCCTGGGCCGCCACCTGCCAGCGCCCGGCAACCACATCGGGACGCTGGCCGAGCAGTTCGGCGGGCAGCGCCGACGGCAGCTTCAAGGGTGCACCAAGGGCCAGGGTCGGTCGTTGCAATTGCGCGCCCTCTCCCGGCCCCTTGCCCGCCAGCGCCGCCAATTGATTGCGACTCAGGGCAATGGCTTCATCGAGGGCGTCGAGCTGGCGATGGGTTTCCGGCAGGGGCGCCTGGGCCTGGCTGACGTCGAAGTGAGTGCCGATGCCGCCGTCCAGGCGTTTTCGGGCCAGCTCGAGGATCTGCTCCTGCTGGTGCAGCGTCGCGGCGACGATATCGCGCTGAGCGTATTGCAGCGACAACTGGATATAGGCGTGCACGACATTGTTCTGCAATTCCAGCTGCGCCTGCCGTGCCTGCGCCACGCTCATGTGGGCCAGGTCGACGGCCTGTTCGCTGGCATTGCGCTCCCGGCCCCACAGGTCCAGGGCGTAGCTCAAGCCCAAGCCGGCATTGTTGTCCCAGGTGGTGGTATTGGCCAGCTCGCCAGGGCCGTAGAACTGGTCGGTGGGCCAGTCGTGCCGCTTGAGATTCGCCTGGCCATTGATCTGCCGGGACTCGGCGGCCTCGGCGACCCCGGCCAGGGCCCTGGCCTGACGCACCCGGGCCACCGCCATCGCCAGGCTCGGGCTGCCTTGCAGCGCGAGATCGACCCAACGATCCAGTTGCCGATCGCCGTAGGCTTTCCACCACTGTCGGGTCGGCCAATGGGCGTCCCGGGCGGCTTCGCGGATCGCGGCATCGGTGGCTAGCCCATTGGCCGGCAAGGCCTCGCCCTGGGGGGCAATCCCTCCCGTCCCGATGCAACCGCCGATGACTGACGCCAAAACCCAAACACTGAGAGTCTTCAGCTCTCTGCTGATGCAACGCGGCACTTGCACAAAATTCCTGAGGGGGGCATGACGACGAGAATGGCGGCCTGTTGACGCAGACTTGTGGGAGCGAGCTTGCTCGCGAAGGCGTCCGGACATTCAATTCAAATGTCGAATGAGGCGACCTTATCGCGAGCAAGCTCGCTCCCACAGGTGTCCACAAGGTCCCGCTCCTGCTTTGGCGGCAATTCTAGGCAGGGCGTCGAGCGGCGATAAGCCGACCTTTCTGTGATTCTTTGTTACCGTTAACGCGATAATCCATTAGTCGGGGTCCCTTCGCGCTGTAACTTCATGTCACAATTTGCCACCTCCCAAGAGAACCGTTCATGGACACCTTGCAAAACATGCGTGCGTTCTGCTGTGTTGCCGAAGCCGGCAGTTTCACCGCCGCCGCCGGGCAACTCGACACCACCACAGCCAACGTCTCGCGTGCGGTTTCCAACCTGGAAGCCCATCTGCAAACCCGCCTGCTCAACCGCACCACTCGCCGTATCGCCCTGACCGAGGCCGGCAAGCGCTACCTGCTGCGCTGCGAGCAGATCCTGGCCTACGTCGAGGAAGCCGAAGCCGAGGCCAGCGATGCCCACGCCCGCCCGGCGGGGCAGCTGAAAGTCCATACCATGACCGGTATCGGCCAGCATTTCGTGATCGACGCCATCGCCCGTTATCGCAAGACACACCCGGACGTGACCTTCGACCTGACCCTGGCCAACCGCGTACCGGATATCCTCGACGAGGGCTACGACGTCTCTATCGTGCTGGCCAGCGAACTGCCGGATTCAGGCTTCGTCTCCCAGCGCCTGGGGATCACCTACAGCATCGTCTGCGCCTCGCCCGCCTATGTGAAGGCCAGCGGCTGCCCGCAAAAACCCAGCGACCTGCTCAACCACGCCTGCCTGCGCCTGGTCAGTCCGGTCATTCCGCTGGAGAAGTGGGTGTTCGATGGCCCTGAAGGCCAGGAGATGGTCACCATCAATCAGTCACCGTTCCTGGTGAACTCCGCCGACGCCATGAAAACCGCCATCACCAGCGGCATGGGCGTGGGAGTATTGCCGGTATATGCCGCCATCGAAGGCCTGCGCAACGGCACGCTGGTGCGGGTCATGCCCAACTATCGCTCCCAGGAACTGAACCTGTACGCCATCTATCCTTCGCGCCAGTACCTGGATGCGAAGATCAAGACCTGGGTCGAGTATTTGCGAGGCTCGCTGCCGGAAATCCTGGCGGCGCATCAAGCCGAGCTGACCGCCTACGAACTGAGCGGCAGCCTGGCGGGGGCACGGGGGCCCCATTGAGCTCCCCCGCCCGTTCGGCTCAGCGCTTGCCCATCGAACGACGGGTACCGGGAGGCGCGGCTCCGGGGGTCTTGGTATGACCGTCCTTCACGCCGTTCTTGTACCACGGCAATTGGCCGGCCCCTTTGGCCGCGGCCAGTTCACCGGGCTTGAACGGGAATTTGAAGGCCGGGATGGCCGCCTTGGCGTCGGCGGTAGCGGTAACGTCGCCGGCAGGCGAGTCCAGCTGGTGGTCGCTCGGGCGCTCGTCCGCGGACGAGGGTGTCGGGGAAGTCATGTAAGGCTCCGGGAAAATGCATGCGAGTCGGCCCCGCTCACAGGGCGCGAGGCGGCAGTATACCTGCCCGTTGGCGAACGCACCGGGCCGTTTCAATAGGCATGGATACGTGTCTGACAGGAATCCGGGACGAAACTGACACGCCCGTCAGCTAGCCGTCACCTTCCTGACCGTCTCGCAACGCTATATAAGAAACATAAAAATCCCTTCGTCCGAACCGGCTTCCCACATTCATGCACATCCAGAAAAAAACCGTCCTGCTTGTCGCACTGCTGGCCGCCCTGGCGGCACTTGTCCTCTGGTTTGTCATGAAGCCCGTCACCGCCAGGCCCGGTGCTCCCGCCGCCGTTCCGGTGCGGGTGATCAGCGTGGAGCGAAAGGATGTCCCACGCTTCGCCAGCGGCATCGGCACGGTGCTGTCGCTGCACAGCGTGGTGATCCGTCCCCAGGTGGACGGCATCCTGACCCGGTTGCTGGTCAAGGAAGGGCAACGGGTCAACAAGGGGGACCTGCTGGCGACCATCGACGACCGCTCCATCCGCGCCAGCCTCGACCAGGCTCGGGCCCAGCTTGGCGAAAGCCAGGCACAGCTGGCGGTGGCCCAGGTCAATCTCAAGCGCTACAAGGCATTGAGTGTCGACGACGGCGTGTCGAAACAGACCTACGACCAGCAACAGGCCCTGGTCAACCAGCTCAAGGCCACCGCCCAGGGCAACCAGGCGGCCATCGACTCGGCCCAAGTGCAACTGTCCTATACCCAGATCCGCTCTCCGGTGACCGGTCGTGTCGGCATTCGCAACGTGGATGAAGGCAACTTCCTGCGCACCAGCGACACCGAAGGCCTGTTCACCGTGACCCAGATCGACCCGATCGCGGTGGAATTCTCCCTGCCCCAGCAGATGCTGCCCACCCTGCAAAGGTTGATCGCCGCCCCCGAGCCCGCCCTGGTCAAGGCCTATATTGGCACCGATGGCGGTCAGGGAGAGCTGTTGGGCGAGGGCCGGCTGAGCCTCATCGACAACCAGATCGACGCCAATACCGGCACCCTGCGGGCCAAGGCCGAATTCAGCAACGCGGGGCAACGCCTGTGGCCCGGGCAACTGGTCACGCTGAAGATCCAGACCGCCCTGGACAAGGACGCCCTGGTGGTGCCGCCCACCGTGGTCCAGCGTGGGCTGGAGCAGCATTTCGTGTACCGGATCAAGGGCGACAAGGTCGAGAGCGTACCGGTAGTGATGGTCTACCAGGACAGCGACATGCACATCATCAAGGGGGTCGACGCCGGCGACCAACTGGTGAGCGACGGGCAATCGCGGCTCAAGCCGGGGGCCAGCATCCAGGTGCTCAGTGATCCACCGGCCCTCGCCAAGGCATCGGAGCCGCAGCCATGAAGGGTCGCGGTTCTATTTCGGCGTGGTGCATCGATCATCCAGTGGCCACGGTGCTGCTCACGTTTGCCCTGGTGCTGCTGGGGTGCATCGCCTTTCCTCGCCTGCCCGTGGCTCCGTTGCCGGAAGCGGAGTTCCCGACGATCCAGGTCAGCGCCCAATTGCCCGGCGCCAGTCCCGAAACCATGGCGTCGTCGGTGGCGACGCCGCTGGAAGTGCAATTCAGCGCCATTCCCGGCATCACCCAGATGACCTCCAGCAGCGCCCTGGGTTCGACCAACCTGACCCTGCAATTCAGTCTCGACAAGAGCATCGACACCGCCGCCCAGGAAGTGCAGGCGGCCATCAATACCGCTGCCGGCAAATTGCCCAGCGACATGCCGAACCTGCCCACCTGGCGCAAGGTCAACCCGGCCGACAGCCCCGTGCTGATCCTCAGTATCAGTTCCAGCCTGATGCCCGGCACCGAACTGAGCGACTACGTCGAAACGCTGCTCGCCCGGCAGATCAGCCAGATCGACGGCGTGGGCCAGATCTACATTACCGGCCAGCAACGTCCCGCCATCCGGGTCCAGGCTTCCGCCGACCGTCTCGCCGCCATCGGCCTGACACTGGCCGACCTGCGCGTGTCGCTCCAGCAAGCCAGCCTCAACCTGGCCAAGGGCGCGCTGTATGGCCAGTCGAGCATCTCCACCCTCTCCACCAACGACCAGTTGTTCCAGCCCGAGGAATATGGCGACCTGATCGTCTCCTACAGGAACGGCGCACCGGTGCACCTGAAGGACATCGCCCAGGTCGTCAGCGGTTCGGAGAACGCCTACGTCCAGGCCTGGTCCGACCAGGACCCCGGCGTCAACCTGGTGATCTTCCGCCAGCCGGGCGCAAACATCGTCGAGACGGTCGACCGCATCCAGGCGGCCCTGCCCACCCTGGAAGCCATGCTGCCCGCCTCGGTGCAGGTCAAGGTGATGATCGACCGGACCCAGACCATCCGCGCCTCGCTGCACGAAGTGGAAATCACCCTGCTGATCGCGGTGCTGCTGGTGGTGGCGGTGATGGCGCTGTTCCTGCGCCAGCTTTCGGCGACCCTGATTGTATCGGCGGTGCTGGGGGTGTCGCTGATCGCCAGTTTCGCCCTGATGTACGTCATGGGCTTCAGCCTGAACAACCTGACCCTGGTGGCCATCGTCATCTCGGTGGGGTTCGTGGTGGACGATGCCATCGTAGTGGTGGAGAACATCCACCGGCACCTGGAGGCCGGTGATGGCATGCGCGAGGCGGCGATCAAGGGAGCCGGGGAAATCGGCTTCACGGTGGTCTCCATCAGTTTCTCGCTGGTGGCCGCGTTCATACCGCTGCTGTTCATGGGCGGCGTGGTCGGGCGCCTGTTCAAGGAGTTTGCCCTGACCGCCACCTCGACCATCCTGATTTCGGTGGTGGTCTCCCTCACGCTGGCGCCCACCCTGGCTGCCCTGTTCATGCGCGCTCCGGTGCATGCGGCGCACCGCCACCCGGGGTTCGGCGAACGCCTGCTGGGTTGGTACGAACGGGGCCTGCGCCGGGCACTGGCCCACCAGACCCTGATGATCGGTGTCTTCGGCCTGACCCTGGCGCTGGCCGTGGTGGGTTACGTATTCATCCCCAAGGGCTTCTTCCCAGTGCAGGATACAGGCCTGGTGCTGGGCACCAGCGAAGCAGCGGCCGACGTGTCCTTCCCGGACATGGTGGCCAAGCACAAGGCCCTGGCCGAAATCGTCGCCGCCGACCCCGCGGTGCAGACCTTCTCCCATTCCGTCGGCGTTTCGGGCAACAACCAGACCATCGCCAATGGCCGCTTCTGGATCGCCCTCAAGCCACGGGGGGAGCGCGACGTATCGGCCAGCGGCTTCATCGACCGGATCAGGCCCCAATTGCTCAAGGTTCCTGGCGTGGTGCTCTACCTGCGTGCCGGGCAGGACATCAACCTCAGCTCCGGGCCCAGCCGCGCCCAGTACCAGTACGTGCTCAAGAGCAACGACGGGCCGACGCTCACGGCCTGGACGCAGAAACTCACCGACCGGTTGCGCGGCAACCCGGCGTTTCGCGACATCTCCAACGACCTGCAACTGGGCGGCAGCATCACCCATATCAACATCGACCGCAGCGCGGCGGCGCGCTTCGGCCTGACCGCCAGCGATGTCGACCAGGCCCTGTACGACGCCTTCGGCCAGCGGCAGATCAACGAATTCCAGACCGAGACCAACCAGTACAACGTCATCCTTGAGCTGGACACCCTGCAACGTGGCAAGGCCGAGAGCCTGGCGTACTTCTACCTGCGTTCGCCCCTGAGCGGAGAAATGGTGCCGCTCTCGGCCCTGGCGCGCTTCGATGCTCCCACCAACGGTCCGCTGTCCATCGCCCACGACGGCATGTTCCCGGCGGCCAACCTCTCGTTCAACCTGGCGCCCGGCGTGGCATTGGGGGACGCGGTGCGCATCCTCGAACAGACCAAGAACGAGATCGGCATGCCCGCCGCCATCACCGGCAGCTTCCAGGGTGCGGCCCAGGCCTTCCAGAGCTCCCTGGCGAGCCAGCCGTGGCTGATCCTTGCCGCGCTGGTGGCGGTGTATATCATCCTTGGCGTGCTCTACGAGAGTTTCGTGCATCCACTGACCATCATTTCCACCCTGCCCTCGGCCGGCCTCGGCGCGTTGATCATGCTCTGGCTGCTGGGCCAGGATTTTTCCATCATGGCGCTGATCGGGCTGGTGCTGCTGATCGGGATCGTCAAGAAGAACGGCATCCTGATGATCGATTTCGCCCTCGATGCCCAGCGCAACGGCGGGCTTGCCCCCCAGGAGGCGATTTTCCAGGCCTGCCTGACCCGGTTCCGCCCAATCATCATGACCACCCTGGCCGCCCTGCTGGGTGCCTTGCCGTTGATGCTCGGTTATGGCGCTGGTGCCGAGTTGCGGCAGCCCCTGGGCATCGCGGTGGTCGGCGGCCTGCTGGTCAGCCAGGCGCTGACGCTGTTCACCACACCGGTCATATACTTGTGGCTCGAGCGACTGTTCCATCGGCGCCCACTTCCACCCGGGCCCGCTTCGACAGCGGCGCTGGCGACTACAGACTGAGGCAAGGCCATGCGCGTTCTGATCATCGAAGACGAAGAGAAAACCGCGGACTACCTGCACCGCGGCCTGACCGAACAGGGCTACACCGTGGACGTGGCAGCGAACGGCGTCGAGGGGCTGCACCTGGCCCTGGAGAGCGAATACGCCGTGATCGTGCTCGATGTCATGCTGCCGGGCCTGGACGGCTTCGGCGTGCTGCGGGCCTTGCGCGCCCGCAAGCAGACACCGGTAATCATGCTCACCGCCCGGGAACGGGTCGAGGATCGCATCAAGGGCCTGCGCGACGGGGCCGACGATTACCTGGGCAAGCCGTTTTCGTTCCTGGAACTGGTGGCCCGCCTGCAGGCCCTGACCCGCCGCAGCGGGGGTCATGAACCGGTGCAGGTGAGCATCGCCGACTTGTGGATCGACCTGATCAGCCGCAAGGCCACTCGCGCCGGCCAACGCCTGGACCTGACCGCCAAGGAGTTCTCCCTGCTCAGCGTGCTGGCACGCCGCCAGGGGGAGATTCTCTCCAAGACCGCCATCGCCGAAATGGTGTGGGACATCAACTTCGACAGCGACGCCAACGTGGTGGAGGTGGCGATCAAGCGCCTGCGGGCCAAGCTGGACGGGCCGTTCGAACAGAAACTGCTGCACACCATTCGCGGAATGGGTTACGTCCTGGAGAATCGCGGTGAGTAACAGCATCGCGTTGCGACTCAGCGGCCTCTTCACACTGGTGGCCGCCGTGGTGTTCCTGCTGATCGGCGGCGCGCTTTACCAACAGGTCGAAAAAGGCCTGGGGCTGTTGCCCGAAGCCGAACTCGACGCCCGCTACAGCGTGCTGGAATCCACGGTGGGTCGCTACGGCACGCCCGAGCACTGGGTGAAGATCAACAACAAATTGCGATTGCTGGCCGAAGAAGACAAGCGCATCCACTTCTGGATCGTCAGCGGCGATCCCCGCTTCGAGTACGGCAACCCCGACGCGCAGATCCGGGCCATCACCCAAGGGCCACTGGGCAAGCACGACCTGCAGTTGCCCGACCGGGACTACCCGATGAAGGTGCTGGTGAGCCAGTTCCCGGCCAAGGACCAGCGACCGCCGCTACGCTTCATGATCGGCATCGACACCGAAACATTCTCCCAGACCCAGCACCGCCTGTTGGTGGCGCTGGTGAGCCTGGCATGCATCGGCGTGCTGCTGGCCTCGTTGCTGGGCTACTGGGTCGCGCGCATCGGCCTCAAGCCGCTGATCAAGCTGTCCGAGGAAGCCCGGCGCCTGGCCCCGCCACGCCTCTGCGGGCGCTTGCATCTGTCGCCGCTACCACCGGAACTCGGTCAGTTCGTCAGTTCCTTCAACGCTACCCTCGACCGGGTCGAACAGGCGTACTCGCGCCTGGAGTCGTTCAACGCCGATGTCGCCCATGAACTGCGTTCGCCCCTGACCAACCTGATCGGCCAGACCCAGGTGGCCTTGACCCGCGGGCGTTCGGCCGAGCACTACTTCGAAGTGTTGCAATCGAATCTGGAGGAACTGGAACGGCTGCGCTCGATCATCAACGACATGCTGTTCCTCGCCAGCGCCGACCAGGGCAGCAAGGCGACCAAACTGACCCATGCGTCCCTGGCCGGCGAGGTCGCCACCACCCTCGACTACCTCGACTTCATCCTCGAGGACGCCCAGGTCCAGGTCCGGGTCAGCGGCGATGCCCAGGCCAACATCGAGATCGCCCATCTGCGCCGGGCACTGATCAACCTGCTGAGCAACGCCGTGCAGCATACCGCTCCGGGGCAGGTGATCGACGTGCACATCGAAGCCCTTGGCGACCAGGTCACCCTGGCCGTCACCAACCCCGGCGAACCGATCGCCGGCGAACACTTGCCGCGCCTGTTCGAACGCTTCTACCGGGTCGATGCCTCCCGCAGCAACAGCGGAGCCAATCATGGACTGGGGCTGGCCATCGTCAGGGCGATTGCACTGATGCACGGAGGGGAAGTCTTCGTGCACAGCGACCAGGGCGCCAACACCTTCGGCATCCGCTTGCCGGCCTGACATCCTCCCAAAGGCTCCCACGGCATCCAGCGCAGGCCTTTGCAGCCATTGAATGCTGGGCGAAAGCCAACTCGATCAAAATCGCAAACCAGGCTCAGGCCAATCCCGGGGCTATTGCACGAACACCGATTGCCCGCTTCCACCGATCCAAGCACAATCAGCAAAAGGCCAGCATCTGGTTCATTGCCCGTTATGCAACCCATTGGGAAGGATCCCTGCCACATGACAATGCAGACATTGGAACCATGAGTGCAAGCAGTGCGACACCCGGCACCACCCAACCCTCCAAACGTTCGGAACGCGCACTCGTACTGGCCAGTTCACTGGTCGTCATCGCCATCCTGAGCATCGTCACGTTCCTGCTGATTCGCGAACATGCCAGCGCCCAGCAGGCTGCCACCCGTGCAGCGACCAACATCGTGCAGTTGATCGATGCCGATGTGCTGCGCAACGTCGAGCTCTATGACTTGTCGCTGCAGGGCTTGATCGCCACGGCAAAACGCGATGACCTGAAGGAGGTTTCGCCGACGGTCCGCCACCTGGCCCTGTTCGACCGCGCCACCGCAGCGCCGTACAAGGGCGATATCCTGCTGCTGGACAAGCATGGCGATGTCATCGCCGATTCCGCCTCCATCGAACCACGCAAAGGCAACTACGCCGACCGGGAATATTTCCAGTCCCATCGGCAGAACCCGGACCTGGGCATGATGATCAGCCGCCCGTTCCGTTCCAGGAGTGCCGCCCACGACTGGCGTATCAGCTTCAGCTATCGAATCAACGACGAGCGTGGTGAGTTCATCGGCGTGGCCGAGGCGGCGATGCGCCTGAACTACTTCAGCCAGTTGTTCAAGAGCCTGAACATTGGCCATGGCGGGACGGTCAACCTGGTCAGTCGAGACGGATTCCTGTTGGCACAGGAACCGCCCCTGGCCGAGGACATGATCGGCAAGGACTTCAGTAACAGACCGAATTTCATGCGCATCCTGCGCGAGGGCGACGGCAGTTTCACCAGCGTATCCAGTGTCGATCAGACGCAACGCCTGTACACCTTTTCCCAGGTAGGGAACTTGCCATTGATCGTCGTGGTGGCGCTGTCCTCCCAGGAGGTATTCGCCTCATGGCAACGTACGGCGCTGTTGGTCAGCGGCGCCACCGGCGCGCTGTGCATCGGCTTGCTCTGGCTGACGTGGCTCCTGCGGCGTGAATTGAGGCGCCGCCACAGTGCCGAGCGTGAACTGGCCCAGCAGGCCTCCACCGACGCCCTGACGGGCCTCGCCAATCGACGCACCCTGGATGAAACGCTGCAACAGGAGTGGCTGCGGGCCCAACGTTCGGGCCAACCGTTGTCGGTCCTGATGATCGATGCGGATCATTTCAAGGCGTTCAACGACCGCCACGGCCACCAGGGTGGCGACGAAGCCCTGCAGGCCCTGGCGCAGCTGATCGGCGAGCACGTACGACGGCCCGCCGACCTGGCGGCACGCTACGGTGGCGAGGAATTTTCGGTGGTATTGCCGGAGACCACCACCGCCGGGGCATTTGCCATGGCGCAGCACATTCGCGAAGCCGTAGAGCAGCAGCCACCCAGGATCCCGGGCGACGGCCCCATGACGGTCAGCATCGGCATCGCCACCTGGGCCCAGGGCCCTTATGGCGAACTTGAAGAGTTGCTCTTCGCCGCCGACAAGGCGCTGTACCAGGCCAAGGCCAGCGGGCGCAATCGTGTGGTGTGCGCGATGTAACACCGCGCCCCCCAAAGGCGATGGATACGGTCCCTGTAGCGAGGGAAAAATCCCTCGCCAAAGGGCTCATCCGATCCTCAGGAAACATCCATAAAAAAAGGCCACCCGAAGGCAGCCTTTAAAAAACTAGAGAGGTTTTTTGCTTACACGGCCGCTACAGGACGCATGTAAGAGATTGGTGCGGTGCTGGCATCTTCGAACGTCACGACTTCCCAAGCATCTTTCTGCTCAATCAACTTGCGCAGCAGCTGGTTGTTCAGTGCGTGGCCGGACTTGAAGCCCTTGAACTCACCAATCAGGCTATTGCCCAGCAGGTAGAGGTCGCCGATTGCATCGAGGATCTTGTGCTTGACGAATTCGTCTTCATAACGAAGGCCGTCTTCGTTCAACACGCCATCGGAATCGACCACGATCGCGTTTTCAACACTGCCGCCGAGTGCGAGGTTGTGCTTGCGCAGGTACTCGATGTCACTCATGAAGCCAAAGGTACGGGCGCGGCTGACTTCTTTTACGAACGAAGTGCTGGAAAAATCCACGCTTGCACTCTGGGTGCGGTCACGGAAAACCGGGTGATCGAAATCGATCTCGAAGCTCACCTTGAAGCCATCGAAAGGGACGAAAGTGGCGCGCTTGTCGCCGTCTTCCACTGTCACTTCCCGCAGGATGCGGATGAACTTCTTGGCTGCGTCCTGCTCTTCCAGGCCAGCCGATTGAATCAGGAATACGAAGGGTCCGGCACTGCCATCCATGATCGGGACTTCGGACGCGGAGAGCTCGACGTAGGCGTTATCGATGCCCAGGCCAGCCATGGCCGAGAGCAAATGCTCCACCGTGTCCACTTTGGTGTCACCGTTGACCAATGTGGTCGACATGGTGGTTTCACCAACATTTTCCGCGCGAGCAGGAATCTGCACCACAGGGTCGAGGTCGGCACGACAAAACACGATGCCGGTGTCGACAGGCGCGGGCTTGAGGGTCAGGTAGACCTTCTCGCCGGAGTGCAGGCCGACACCTGTGGCACGGATAATATTCTTCAGGGTGCGTTGTTTAATCATGGCATGGGCCGCTTCAGCGCAAATTGCGAACTGGTATCAACAAAGGCTGGCGATGATAGCAGACCAGACCTTTGCTGAACACCAATCACCCGTATCCCCCTGATACATTTCATCAATCGGCCTGACGACGCAGGAAAGCCGGGATGTCCAGGTAATCCAGATCGTCTTGCGGATTCATCTTCGCGGCAGTCGCAGCACCGGCCTGGGCCTGGTTGCGCATGACGGTCGGACGGTCCAGGTCGCGGTAGTTCACCGCAGGCTGTTCCTGACGAACGGGGGCTTGCTGCTGAGGCTGTGCGGCCATGGCGGTTTGAACGGTGTTGTCGATCACCTTCATCGGCTTCTCGATCTTCGCGCCCAGACCGGTGGCAACCACGGTCACGTGCAACTCGTCACGCATGTCCGGATCGATCACGGTACCGACCTTGACCATCGCGTGGTCGGAGGCGAACGCCTCGATGATGCTACCCACGTCGGAGTACTCGCCCAGGGACAGGTCGGGACCGGCGGTGATGTTCACCAGGATGCCGCGAGCACCTTGCAGGTTCACGTCTTCGAGCAACGGGTTGCGGATGGCCGCTTCGGTGGCCTCGCGAGCACGGTTCGGACCGCTGGCGCAGCCAGTGCCCATCATCGCCATGCCCATTTCGGACATCACGGTGCGTACGTCGGCGAAGTCGACGTTGATCATGCCCGGACGCTTGATGATGTCGGAGATACCGCGAACGGCACCGGCCAGTACGTCGTCGGCCTTGGCGAAAGCCGACAGCAGGCTGGCGTCCTTGCCCAGGATGGTCAGCAGCTTCTCGTTGGGAATGGTGATCAACGAGTCGACGCTCTCGCTCAGCGCGCGGATGCCCTCATCGGCAATCTGCATGCGCTTGCGGCCTTCGAACGGGAACGGACGGGTCACCACCGCAACGGTGAGGATGCCCATTTCCTTGGCCACTTCGGCGATGATCGGCGCCGCACCGGTACCGGTACCACCACCCATGCCAGTGGTGATGAACACCATGTTGGTGCCGGCCAGGACTTCAGCGATGCGCTCGCGGTCTTCCAGGGCAGCCTGACGGCCAACCTCGGGATTCGCGCCGGCACCCAGGCCCTTGGTCACGCCGGTACCCAGTTGCAGGATGGTCCGCGCGCCAATGTTCTTCAGCGCTTGAGCATCGGTGTTGGCGCAGATGAATTCGACGCCTTCGATGTTGCTCTTGACCATGTGATTGACAGCGTTGCCGCCGCCACCGCCGACACCGATTACTTTGATAACCGGGCTAGCGGGGATGTTGTCTACGAGTTCGAACATTTTCCCTCTCCTTACATTCTCTAGTTTTTTTCGCCTACTGCGTTTTTACTGCCTTCCGGCGCCAAGCCTGAGACTCGCCGCCTGAAGTGTTGAACCTGGTTCAGAAGTTGCCTTTGACCCAAGCCTGGAGCCGCTCGAAAAGCGGCGCCTTGGGCTCGTCGCTGCTGTAGCTGTCGCGGCTGCCGATCCCCGAGAACGAGATCCCGTCGGACTGTTTCTGCAAGCCGTACATCAACAGGCCCACGCCCGTGGAATAGATCGGGTTGCGAACCACGTCGTCCAGGCCCTTGATGCCATGGGGCACGCCCAGGCGTACCGGCATGTGGAAGATCTCCTCGGCCAGCTCGACCGCGCCTTCCATCTTCGACGTACCACCGGTCAGCACGATGCCGGCCGGGATCAGGTCTTCGTAGCCGCTGCGACGCAGCTCGGCCTGGATCAGCGTGAACAGCTCGTCGTAACGCGGCTCGACCACTTCGGCCAGGGCCTGGCGCGACAGCTCGCGCGGCGGACGGTCGCCAACGCTGGGCACCTTGATGGTTTCACCGGCGCCAGCCAGTTTCGCCAGGGCGCAGGCGTAGCGGATCTTGATTTCCTCGGCGTACTGGGTCGGGGTGCGCAACGCCATGGCGATGTCGTTGGTCACCTGGTCGCCGGCAATCGGGATCACGGCCGTGTGGCGGATGGCGCCTTCGGTGAAGATCGCGATGTCGGTGGTGCCGCCGCCGATGTCCACCAGGCACACGCCCAGTTCTTTCTCGTCGTCGGTCAGCACCGAATAGGCCGAGGCCAGTTGCTCGAGGATGATGTCGTCGATCTCCAGGCCACAGCGACGCACGCATTTCTCGATGTTCTGCGCGGCGTTAACAGCGCAGGTGACCACGTGGACCTTGGCTTCCAGGCGCACGCCGGACATGCCCAGGGGCTCGCGCACGCCTTCCTGGTTATCGATCACGTAGTCCTGCGGCAGGGTGTGCAGCACACGCTGGTCAGCCGGGATCGCCACGGCCTGGGCCGCGTCCAGTACGCGCTCGAGGTCGGCGGAGCTGACTTCGCGATCACGGATCGCCACGATACCGTGGGAGTTCAGGCTGCGGATGTGATTGCCCGCCACGCCGACGAACGCCGAGTGGATACGGCAACCGGCCATCAGTTGCGCCTCTTCGATGGCGCGCTGGATCGACTGCACGGTGGACTCGATGTTCACCACCACGCCTTTCTTCAAGCCGCGGGACGGATGGGTGCCGATCCCGACGATGACCAGCGTGCCGTCGTCCGCGACCTCACCTACCAGCGCAACCACCTTGGAAGTGCCGATATCCAGCCCGACGATCATTTTTCCGCTTTGCACGTTTGCCATGGGTCCTGCCTCTTCTTAATTCTTCGCGACGGCGGGTTCGGCCGTCGTGGGCGCCACAGGTTCCCGCCAGCCGACGGCCAGGCCGTTGGCATAGCGCAGATCGATGCGCGCGATGTTCGTAATCTGTTCTTTGAGCGTCTTGTCATAGATGGCGATGAAGCGGCGCATCTTTTCCACCAGGTTGCCGCGACCGAGCAACAGCTCGATGCCCGGTCCCGAGCTGCCCGCGCCAGTGGTCAGGAACCAGCTGCCGCGCTCGCGCAATTCCAGGCGCGCGATGGAGAAGCCCAGCGGCCGCAACATCTGACTCAACACCTGGTATTGCTGCATCACCTGCTGCTGGGCCCGCTGAGGGCCGAACAGCTGTGGCAAATGTTCGTAGTTGGCCAGTTCCCGTGGCGTGAACGCCTGACCCTGGTTGTTCAGCAACGACTCGTCGCCCCAACGGGCCACCGGCAGCTGTTCCTCCAGGCGGATCGACACCTGGTCGGGCCACACCCGGCGGACCTCGGCGTGGGCGATCCAGGGCATCTGCTCCAGCTCCGTGCGCATGCCCGCCAGGTCGATGGTGAAGAAGCTCGACGCCACGAACGGGGCGATCCGCTGCTGCACCGCTTGCTGGCTGATGTAGCTCAGGTCGCCCTGGACGTTGATCCGCGCGATCGGCCGGTCGGCATAGGGCAGCAGCCGTTGCGCCCCTTCATACGTACCGAACCCCAACGCCACCAGCAGTACCGGCCAGAACAGGCTCTTCAGGAAACCAAAATTGGCTTTCGGCAGGCGCGCCGACATCGGCTCCTTGGCCACCATTCGGCTGGCACCCCGCGGCACCGGCTTGCGGCCGGGTGCGGAGGGCTGATGACGAAGCGATGCGCCTTGCATGCTTAACCTCTTGCCTCTTGCGTGCCGACACTGGCCGCCAGGATCGACAGCACCAGTTGCTGGAAATCCAGACCGGCGGCACGGGCCGCCATCGGTACCAGGCTGTGATCGGTCATGCCCGGAGCGGTATTGACCTCCAGGAACCAGAACTGCCCCTCGGCGTCCTGCATCACGTCCGCCCGGCCCCAACCGGCGATACCCAGCGCCTCACAAGCCTTGGCCGTGAGGTCCATCAGTTCTTTTTCCTTGGCGGCGTCCAGCCCGCAGGGAATGCGGTACTGGGTATCGTTGGCGATGTACTTGGCGTCGTAGTCGTAGAACGTGTGCGGCGTGCCCAGCGCAATCGGGGGCAACACCTGGTCACGCAGGGTGGCGATGGTGAACTCTGGACCGGTGATCCACTGCTCGACCAACACTTGCGAATCGTAGGAACTGGCGTCTTTCCATGCCGCGGTCAATTCAGGCAGCGAATTCACTTTCGCCATGCCGATACTTGAACCTTCATGGGCCGGTTTGACGATCAAAGGGAAGCCCAGTTCCGTGGCCGCCGAAATACAGTCGGCCTCGGATGCCAGCACGGCATGCCGCGGCGTCGGAATGCCGAGGCTGTGCCAGACCTGCTTGGTGCGCAGCTTGTCCATCGCCAGCGCGGAAGCCAGGATGCCGCTGCCGGTGTAGGGGATGCCCAGGCATTCGAGCAGGCCCTGCATGCTGCCGTCTTCGCCGCCGCGCCCGTGGAGAATGATGAATGCGCGGTCTATCTTTTCGCTCAGCAGGCGCTGCAGCAAGTCATCGCCCACGTCGATGCCGAACGCATCGACACCGGCGCTTTGCAGGGCTTCGAGCACGGCCCTGCCGGATTTGAGGGACACCTCGCGCTCGGCGCTCTTGCCACCGAACAGCACGGCGACACGGCCGAAAGCTTTCGGGTCGAGGGTCGAGACCAGGTTGGCGTAGGCAGCAGTCATTTCAATTTCCCCTCGCTGGATGCCACGACGGCCCCGGCGAATAACGGACTTTTCAACAGTTTCGGAGCGAGCCCGCCGATGTCGCCGGCGCCCTGGCACAGCAGGATGTCACCGGCGCGCAGCAGCGGCTTGACCAGCGGCGCCAGGTCCACGCCGCGCTCGATGTAGATCGGGTCCAATTGGCCGCGTTGGCGAATGCTGTGGCACAACTGGCGGCTGTCGGCACCGGGAATCGGCTCTTCGCCGGCCGGATAGACTTCCATCAACAGCAGCACGTTGGCATCGGCCAGCACCTGGACGAAATCGTCGTACAGGTCGCGGGTACGGCTGTAGCGGTGCGGCTGGTAGACCATCACCAGGCGCCGCTCCGGCCAGCCACCGCGCACGGCCTTGATCACCGCCGCGACTTCGGTCGGATGATGGCCGTAGTCGTCCACCAGCATCACGTTGCCGCCGTCCACCGGCAGTTCGCCGTAGACCTGGAAGCGCCGGCCCACGCCCTGGAACCCGGAGAGCCCCTGGACAATGGCTTCGTCGCTGACACCTTCGTCGGTGGCGATGCAGATGGTTGCCAGTGCATTGAGCACGTTGTGGTTACCCGGCATGTTCACCGACACATCCAACGGCTCGCGCTCGGGACGCAGCACGGTGAAGAAGGTCTGCATGCCCTGCTGGCGTACATTGATGGCCCGCACATCGGCGTCTTCGCCGAACCCGTAGGTCACGGTCGGGCGCTTGATCAGCGGCAGGATCTCGCGTACGACCGGGTCGTCCAGGCACACCACCGCCAACCCGTAGAACGGCAGGTTGTGCAGGAACTCGACGAAGGTCTTCTTCAGTTTGTTGAAGTCGCCATCGTAGGTTGCCATGTGGTCGGCATCGATGTTGGTCACCACCGCCACCAGCGGTTGCAGGTGCAGGAAGCTCGCATCGCTCTCGTCGGCTTCGGCGATCAGGTAGCGGCTGGTGCCCAGTTGGGCATTGGTGCCCGCGGCGTTCAGACGGCCACCGATCACGAAGGTCGGATCCAGGCCTCCGGCGGCGAACACCGAGGCGATCAGGCTGGTGGTGGTGGTCTTGCCATGGGTGCCGGCCACGGCGATGCCGTGGCGGTAGCGCATCAGCTCGGCCAGCATTTCGGCGCGTGGCACCACGGGAATACGGCGTTCCAGGGCGGTGGCGACTTCCGGGTTGGAAGTGTTCACGGCACTGGACACCACGAGCACGTCGGCATTGGCGGCGTTCTCGGCGCGGTGGTCGATGAAGATCTGCGCACCGAAGGACTCCAGTCGCTCGGTGACCGGCGAAGCCTTCAAGTCGGAGCCTGAAACTTCGTAGCCCAGGTTCAACAGCACTTCGGCGATGCCGCACATGCCCACTCCGCCGATCCCGACGAAGTGGATGCGGCGGATACGGCGCATTTCCGGTTGTGGCATGGCTTTGCGATTCTCAACCATGGGCCACCTCCAGGCAGGTATCGACCACTTGGGTCGTAGCATCGGGTTTGGCCAGGCGGCGCGCGGCGCGGGCCATGTCTTCGAGTCGTTGCGGCTGCATCAATACCTCTGTCAGGCGCGCGGCGAGATCCGCGGCGCCAGTCGTTCTTTGCGGCATCAGGAAGGCAGCGCCTTCACGGGCCAAATAATCGGCATTACGGGTCTGGTGATCGTCGATGGCGTGGGGCAGAGGCACCAGCATCGAGGGCAGACCGGCGGCAGCCAGTTCACTGATGGTCAGCGCGCCTGCGCGACAGATCACCAGGTCGGCCCAGCCATAGGCCTGGGCCATGTCTTTGATGAAAGGCTGCACTTGCGCCTCGACGCCTGCGGCGCGGTAGCGCTCGGCGGTCACTTCATCGTGGTTCCTGCCGGCCTGATGAAACACTTCCGGCCGCAGTTCGGGGGCGACCTGCGACAAGGCTTCGGGCAGCAGCTTGTTCAACGGTTCCGCTCCCAGGCTTCCGCCCAGGACCAGCAAACGCGCCTTGCGTCCGGCCAGGGCCGGGCGCGGTGTATCGAGAAACAGCTCGGTACGCACCGGATTGCCGGTGGTGCGCCGGCTGCCCGACAGGGTAAAGGTGTCGGGAAAGGCTTCACAGACCCGGGCGGCCAACGGCACGAGTAACCGATTGGCGGTACCGGCCACGGCGTTCTGCTCGTGAACGATCACCGGTACGCCGGCCAGTTTCGCCGCGACACCACCGGGACCGGTCACATAACCGCCAAACCCCACCACGCATACCGGCCGCAGCCGCCGAATGATCGCCCGCGCCTGCCAGATCGACCTGAGCAGCATCAGTGGCGCCTTGAGCAACGACAACCGGCCCTTGCCTCGCAGCCCGCTGGCGTCGATCCGGTGCAGCTCCAGGCCGGCGCCGGGCACCAGCTCGTTCTCGATGCCCCGCGGCGTGCCCAGCCAGTGCACGGTGTAGCCACGGGCCTGGAACTCACGGGCACAGGCCAGCGCCGGGAACACGTGCCCGCCGGTACCGCCCGCCATGATCAGCACGTTAGCGCCCATAAGTCGGCTCCTCGGCGAAGTCGCTTTCATGGAATTCCATTTCTTCGCTGCCCAGGTGAGTCCGGCTTTCCCATTCAATGCGTAGCAGCAGGCCCAGGCAGGCGCAGCAGATCACCAGGGAACTGCCGCCATAGCTGAGAAATGGCAGGGTCAGGCCCTTGGTCGGCAACAGGCCGACGTTCACCCCGATATTGATCAAAAATTGACCGATCCACAGGAACGACAGGCCGTACGCCACGTACGCGGCGAAAAACTGTTTGGCTTTCTCGGCCCACAGGCCGATGTACATGCCCCGCACGCAGACGAAGACGAACAGCGCGACGGTGCACAGCGAACCCACCACGCCCAGCTCCTCGGCCAGGACCGAGAACACGAAGTCGGTGTGGGCTTCCGGCAGGTAGAATTGCTTCTGCACGCTGTTGCCCAGCCCAACACCCAGCCACTCCCCGCGCCCGAAGGCGATCAGGGCCTGGGTCAGCTGGTAGCCGGAACCGAACTGGTCGGCCCACGGGTCGGTGAAGGTGATCAGGCGCGCCATCCGGTAGGGCTGCGCCTGTACCAGTACGGTCACGGCCGCGACCGCCAGCGCCACCATCAGGATGAAACGGAACAGTCCGACGCCCCCCAGGAACAGCATGGCCGCCGCAGCGCCCATCATCACCACCGTGGCACCGAAGTCCGGCTCCATCAGCAACAGGCCCGCCATGGGCAGCAGGACGATGAATGGCTTGAAGAAGCCCATCCAGCTCTCGCGCACTTCCTTCTGGCGCCGCACCAGGTAGCCGGCCAGGAAGAGCACCACGAAGACCTTGGCGATTTCCGAAGGCTGCACGTTGAAGAAGCTGAAGCCGATCCAGCGCATCGAACCGTTGACCTCGCGACCGATCCCCGGCACCAGCACCAGCACCAGCAGGCCAAAGGCGCCGAGCAGCATCATCCAGCCCAGGCGTTGCCAGGTGGCGATCGGCACCATCATGGTGACGATGCACGCGCCCAGGCCGATCACCAGATAGATCAAGTGACGGATCATGTGGTAAAGCGTGTTGCCCGATTGCACCGCGGCCACTTCCGAGGACGCCGAAGTGATCATCACCAGGCCCAGGCCCAGCAGCGCCAGGCAGCCGGCAAGCATCGGGAAGTCCAGGTCGATGCCACGGCCGGTGATCAACGGCGACGGGTACGGCTTGATGATATTCATGAGGCTCATGCCAAGTCCTCCGCCGCCCGGGCAAACAGCTGCCCACGCTCTTCGTAGTTCTTGAACATGTCGAAACTGGCGCAGGCCGGCGACAACAGCACCGCGTCGCCCGGCTGGGCAAGGGCGCGACATTGCCGCACGGCCTCGTCCAGGGAGTCGATGCGAACCAGCGGCACGGCATCGCCGATGGCCTGGGCAATCAATTCGCGGTCACGCCCCATCAGCACCACGGCGCGGCAGTTGGCCGCCACCGGATCGCGCAGGTCCTTGAAGTCGGCGCCCTTGCCGTCACCGCCGGCGATCAGCACGAGCTTGCCCTGGATGTCCGCGCCCAGGCCTTCGATGGCGGCCAGCGCAGCGCCGACGTTGGTGGCCTTGGAATCGTTGTACCAGGCCACGCCATCGAGGTCGCGCACCCACTGGCAACGGTGCTCGAGCCCGGCGAAGGTCCGCAGGGCCGAGAGCATGGCATCGAACGGCAGGCCGACCGCATGTCCAAGGGCCAACGCCGCCAGGGCATTGGCCTGGTTATGGGCGCCACGGATCTTGAGCTCGCGCACCGGCATCAGGTTCTGGAATTCGAAGGCCAGGTATTTCTCGCCATTCTCTTCGCGCAACCCGAACCCTTTGAAGTCCGGTACCCCCAGGCCAAAGGACCAGCACGGCATGCCCTCGCCCAACAACGGGCGGGTCAGGGCATCCTGGCGGTTGAACACCACTTGCCGGGCGCCCCGGAAGATCCGGTGCTTGGCCAGGTGATAGGCCGGCAGGCCGCTGTAGCGGTCCATGTGGTCTTCGCTGATATTGAGCACGGTGGCCACTTCGGCGCCCAGGTGGTCGGTGGTTTCGAGCTGGAAGCTCGACAGCTCCATCACATACAGCTCGACGTCATCGCTGAGCAGGTCCAGGGCCGGAGTGCCCAGGTTGCCACCGACGGCGACCCGCTTGCCGGCGGCCGCGGCCATCTCGCCCACCAGGGTGGTGACGGTGCTCTTGGCGTTGGAACCGCTGATGGCAACGATCGGCGCCTTGGCGTTGCGGGCGAACAGCTCGATGTCACCGGACAATTTCACGCCACGGGCAGCGGCCGCCTGCAGGGCCGGCGTCGCCAGGGCCAGGCCGGGACTCACGTAGAGCTCATCGGCGCGGCACAGGAACTCGACGTCCAGCTCGCCACAACGCACGTCCACCTGCGGATAGTCGCGACGCAACGTCGCAAGCTCAGGTGGATTCTCCCGCGTATCGGCCACGGCAAACGACACGCCCCGCTTCGCCAGGAAGCGAACCAGGGACATGCCGCTCTTGCCGAGGCCGACAACGATGCGGAAGTGGTCAGAAGCGATCAGGGACACTCGTTCTACCTCAGTTTCAGGGTGGCAAGGCCGATCAGCACCAGGATCACGGTGATGATCCAGAAACGGACGATCACGCGTGGCTCGGGCCAGCCCTTGAGTTCAAAGTGGTGGTGGATCGGTGCCATGCGGAATACGCGGCGGCCGGTCAATTTAAAGGAAGCAACCTGAATGACGACTGACAGGGTCTCCATCACGAACACGCCGCCCATGATGAACAGGACGATTTCCTGGCGAACGATGACGGCGATGGTGCCCAGGGCCGCGCCCAGCGCCAGGGCGCCGACGTCGCCCATGAAGACTTGCGCCGGGTAGGTGTTGAACCACAAGAAGCCCAGGCCGGCACCGATCAGGGCGCCACAGAACACGATCAACTCACCCGCCCCCGGTACGTAGGGAATCAGCAGGTATTCGGCGAATTTCACGTTACCCGACAGGTAGCAGAAGATCCCCAGCGCGCCGCCGACCATGACCGTGGGCATGATCGCCAGGCCGTCGAGGCCGTCGGTGAGGTTGACCGCGTTGCTGGAACCGACGATCACCAGGTAGGTCAGCACGATGAAGCCGGCGCCCAGCGGGATGCTGTAGTCCTTGAGCATCGGCAGGATCAGGGTGGTTTCCACCGGCGAGGCGGCGGTCATATAAAGGAAGATAGCCGCGCACAGGCCGAACACCGACTGCCAGAAATACTTCCAGCGGCTTGGCAGCCCACGAGAGTTCTTCTCGATGACCTTGCGGTAGTCGTCGACCCAACCGATGGCGCCGAACAACAGGGTCACCAACAGCACGACCCAGACGTAGCGGTTCGCCAGGTCGGCCCAGAGCAAGGTGCTGATGCCGATGGACGACAGGATCAGCGCACCGCCCATGGTGGGAGTACCGGACTTGGACAGGTGCGACTGCGGGCCGTCGTTACGCACCGACTGGCCGATCTGCAGGTTCTGCAGGGTGCGGATCATCCACGGGCCCAGGAACAGCGACAACGACAACGCGGTCAGCACGCCCAGGATCCCGCGCAGGGTCAGGTACTGGAAGACCGCGAAGCCTTTGTGGAACTGTTGCAGGTACTCCGCTAGCAGCAGCAGCATCAATGTTTCTCCATACGGGTGCCGCACAGCGCCGCGACGATGTTTTCCATCGCGGCGCTACGAGAGCCCTTGATCAATAAAGTGGTGTTCGGGTCTTGTTCGGCACCCAGGGCCTCGATCAGCTCGGCCTGAGTGGTGAAATGCCGCGCGTGCTCGCCAAAGGCGGCGACCGCATGGGCCATCATCGGGCCGACCGCATACAACGCGTCGACCTTGCCACGGGCATAGGCCCCTACATCGTGATGGCCTTGCTGCGCCCACTCGCCCAGCTCGCCGATATCCCCCAGCACCAGCACGGTGCGACCGGAGAACCCGGCCAGGATATCCACCGCTGCGCACATGGACGTTGGGTTGGCGTTATAGGTGTCGTCGATCACGCGCATGCCGTTGCTGGCCAATTGCGCGACCGAGCGCCCCTTGACCGGTTGCACCGCGTTCAACCCGGCGACGATGCCCGGCAGCGAAATGCCCAGGGCATGGGCAGCCGCCGCCGCGGCCAGGGCGTTGGCAACGTTATGGGTGCCAAGGAGGTTCAACTGGACCCGCTCGGCGCCGTCGGGACCGTGCAGGTTGAAGGCCGGGCAGCCGCGGGCATCGCGATCGAGGTCGCTGGCATGGAAGTTCGCGGCGAGGTTGCTCAGGGCGAAGGTCAGCACCTTGCGCTCACCGGCCCGGGCCTTCCAGATTTCGAAAGCCTTGTCATCGAGATTCAACACGGCGACGCCATTGGCATCCAGCCCCTCGATGATCTCGCCCTTGGCCTCGACGATTTTCTCCGGACCGCCGAACTCGCCGACGTGGGCGGTACCGGCATTGTTGAGCACCGCCACGTGAGGCCTGGTCATGGCCACGGTGTAGGCAATCTCGCCGAGCCGCGAGGCCCCGAGCTCGATGACGGCGGCACTGTGTTCCGGCGCCAGCTCCAGCAGGGTGAGGGGCACGCCGAGGTCGTTGTTCAGGTTGCCACGGGTCGCCAGCACTGGCCCACGGGTGCGCAGGATGCTGGCAAGCATTTCCTTGACCGTGGTCTTGCCGCTGGAACCGGTGATGGCCGCGACCGGCTTGTCGAACGCCGCACGGTTCAATGCGCCCAGTTGGCCCAGGGCCTGGCGGGTGTCATCCACTCGCAATTGCGGCAACGTGCTGTTGCTCACTTCCCGCTCGACCAACGCGGCGACCGCGCCTTTGGCGGCGACCTCGTTCAGGTAGTCATGGCCGTCGAAACGCGGCCCGGCCAGGGCCACGAAGAGCTGCCCGGCGACAATGGCCCGGCTGTCGATGCTCACGCCGTCGAAGGTAGCGTCCGCGGCGACGAGGCGCCCGTTCAAGGCATGGGTCAGTTCACTGAGTTTCAAGGCCTTAAGCATGGGCCACCTCCCACGCGGTCAAGGCATGATCGGCTTCCACCAGATCGGAGAAAGCGTGGCGTTCGCCATTGATTTCCTGATAGTCCTCGTGGCCCTTGCCAGCCAGGACAATGACGTCGTCCGCCGAAGCGCCAGCGATCAATTGCGCAATCGCCTGAGCACGGCCGGCCACGAACGTGACGTTATCCACAGCGGTGAATCCGGCGCGGATGTCGTCGAAAATCCGCATCGGGTCTTCGGTCCGCGGGTTGTCGTCGGTGACCAGCACGCCATCGGCCAGCCGCTCGACCACTTCGGCCATCAGCGGACGCTTGCCGCGGTCGCGATCGCCACCACAGCCGAACAGGCACAGCAACCTGCCCCGGGCGTGAGGCCGCAGGGCCGTCAGGACTTTCTCCAGGGCATCGGGGGTATGGGCGTAATCGACCACCACCAGCGGTTGCGTACCGCCACCCAAGCGCTGCATGCGACCGGCCGGGCCTTCGAGTTTCGGCAGGACCTTGAGGATTTCATCCAGCGGGTAGTCCAGGCCAAGCAAGGCGCCCACCGCGGCCAGCACGTTGCTCAGGTTGAAACGCCCCAGCAAGGTGCTGCGCAGGTGATGTTCGCCCTGGGGCGTGACCAGCGTGGCGCGCACGCCTTCGTCGGTGAATTGCGCCTGGCGTATATAAAGGTAGGCGCTGGCATCTTCCAGGCTGTAGGTGATCAACCGGGACTCGCGGTGCTCGGCGGCCAATTGCCGGCCGAACGCGTCGTCGATATTGATGACCCGGCATTTCAGGTCGTTCCAGGCAAACAGCCGTGCCTTGGCTTCGCCATAGGCCTGCATCGTGCCGTGGTAATCCAGATGGTCGCGGGACAGGTTGGTCAACACCGCGACGTCGAATGCCAGGGCGGTCACGCGGCCCTGGTCCAGGCCGTGGGAGGAAACTTCCATGGCCACGGCCTTGGCCCCAGCCTTCTTCAGGTCGGCCAGGGTCGCCTGCAAGGCGATCGGGTTCGGCGTGGTATGCAGGCCGCTTTCCAGCGCTGCGTGGAAACCATTGCCCAGTGTCCCGACAATGCCGCAATGCTGGCCCAGCAGGTCCAGCGCCTGGGCCACCAGTTGGGTAACGCTGGTCTTGCCGTTGGTGCCGGTCACGCCAATCAGGTTCAGGTGACGGCTCGGCTCGCCATAGAAGCGACCGGCGATATCCGACAGCTGCGCCGCCAGCCCCTTCACCGGGATCAGCGGGACATCGGTGATCGGCAGCACGGTGGCGCCTTCCACTTCATAGGCCACGGCGGCAGCCCCGCGCTTCAAGGCATCGGCGATATGGGCACGGCCATCGGAACGCGCGCCCGGCACGGCCAGGAACAGATCCCCGGCACGGACGTTGCGGCTGTCCAGGGCCAGTTCGCGAATCAGCAGATCGTGACCGGCGTGGGCGAATATCTTGTTCAGGCTCAGGGACATCAGCCACGCCCTCCATCGGCTTTCAAGGGGACGACCGGCGCGGTACTCGCCTGCTGGGTCGGCGGCAGGTTATCCGGAGTAATGTTCATCAGGCGCAGGGTGCCGGACATGACCTTGCTGAAGACCGGCGCTGAAACCAGGCCACCGAAGTAACCGGCCTTGCTCGGCTCGTCGATGACCACCACGATGGCGTAGCGAGGGTCGCTCATCGGGCCGAAGCCGGCGAACAGCGAACGGTAGGAGTTCTCGGCATAGCCCTTGGTCCCCACGGAGGTCTTGCGGGCCGTACCCGACTTGCCCGCGACGTGATAGGCCGGCACTTGGGCGCGATACACCCCGCGCGGCGCCTCGATCACCTGCTGCAGCATGCCCTGCATGGTCTTGGCGACATTCTCCGGGATCACCTGGGTGGTTTGCGGCGGCTTGTCGGATTTGATCAGGGTCAGGGGTGCGATACGGCCATTGTTGGCCAACGCCGAAAATGCGTGGACCAACTGGATCGCCGTCACGGAGACACCGTAGCCATAGGACAGCGTGGCCGTTTCGGCCTTGCGCCATTCCCGATAGTTCGGCAGGTTGCCGACACGTTCACCCGGGAACCCCAGGCCGGTGTCCTGGCCGAGGCCGATCTTCTGGGCCAGGCGGTAGATCGTTTCGCCGCCGATGTCGAAGGCGATCTTGCTCATGCCGACGTTACTGGAATTGATCAGGATACCGGTCAGGTCGAGCACCGGGCCTTCGGTCTTGGACACGTCGCGAATGGTGTACTTGCCGATCTGCAAGGTCCCCGGATACACCTCGACGGTGTCGCTCGGTTTCCAGCGTCCGGTCTCCAGGGCGGCGGCCATGGAGACCGCCTTCATGGTGGAACCAGGCTCGAACACGTCGATCATCGCGCGGTTACGCATCATCGCCGGCTGCAGGTTGCGACGGTTGTTGGGGTTGTAGGTCGGCTGGTTGACCATGGCGAGGATCTCGCCGGTCTTCACGTCCATGATCACCAGGCTGCCGGCCTTGGCACCGTTCTCGACGATGGCATTGCGCAGCTCGCGGTTGGCCAGGTATTGCAGGCGCAGATCAATGGACAACGCCAAGGGCTTTCCGGCCTTGGCGTTTTTGGTGACCTGGACATCCTTGATCAGCCTGCCGCGCCGATCCTTGATGACTTGCCGCTTGCCGGCCACCCCGGCAAGCCATTCATCGTAGGCCAGTTCGACCCCTTCCCTGCCGCGGTCATCGATGTCGGTGAATCCGACCATGTGGGCCGTGACTTCCCCGGCGGGATAGAAACGCCGGAACTCTTCGATGCCATAGACACCCGGCACCTTCAGGTCGAGCACGCTCTGGCCCTGTTCCGGGGTCAGGCCGCGAACCAGATAGATGAACTCCTTGTTGGCCTGTGCTTCGAGACGCTCGGCCAAAGCCTTGGGATCCTGCCCGAGAGCGGCCGCCAGGGCGGGCCACTTGTCCTTGGCCAGCTGCATTTCCTTGGCATTGGCCCACAAGGTGGTCACCGGCGTACTCACGGCCAGGGGTTCGCCATTGCGGTCGGTGATCAGGCCGCGGTGAGCCGGAATAGGAATATGACGCACACTGCGGGCGTCACCTTGCCCCTTGAGGAAATCACGGTCGACGACCTGCAGGTCGATGATGCGCCACGAAATGGCAGCCACCATGATCCCGAGCAACCCCAGGACCAGACGGAACCGCCACGGGAACAGCGCCCCTTCGAGCTTCATCATGGCGCCACCATCTGCACTTCGGCAGCGCCCGGGATGCGCATTTTCAGTTGTTCGGTGGCCAGCACTTCGATACGGCTATGGGCCGTCCAGGTACTTTGCTCCAGGATCAACCGCCCCCATTCGGCCTGCGCCTTGTCGCGCACGCTCAGTTCGTTGTAAAGCGTATTGAGCAGCTGACGGTTCCAGTGGGCACTGTAGGACACGGCAATGGCCGACACGAGCACGCCGATAAACAGCAGCAGCATGAAAAAGCTGCCGCCTGGCAGGGGCTTGGCGAAGAGCCGGCTCACCGCAACTTCTCCGCGACACGCATGACGGCACTACGGGCGCGTGGATTGGCCTTGAGCTCAGCCTCGGAGGCGAACCGGGCCTTGCCGTGGATCTTGATCCTGGGCACGAAGGCTTCGAAACGCACCGGCAGGTTGCGCGGCAGGTTATCGGCTTCGCCCTTGGTCAGCTTGCGCATGAACAGCTTGACGATACGGTCTTCCAGGGAATGGAAGCTGATTACCACCAGCCGACCACCGACCTCCAGCGCATCGAGGGCCGCTTCGAGGCCGGCTTCGAGATCGCCCAATTCATTATTGACGTGGATGCGCAGCCCCTGGAAAGCACGGGTCGCCGGATTCTTGCCCTTTTCCCATGCCGGATTGGCGACCTTCAGCACTTCGGCCAGGTCACCAGTGCGTTCGAAAGGCTTGATCTCGCGCCGTTCCACCACGGCACGCGCCATGCGCCCGGAAAAACGCTCTTCGCCATATTCCTTGAAGACGCGGGCGATTTCTTCCATTGGGGCGGTATTGACGAACTCGGCCGCACTGATGCCACGGGAAGGATCCATGCGCATGTCCAGCGGGCCATCGTTGAGGAAACTGAAACCGCGCTCCGGGTCGTCCAGTTGCGGCGAAGACACGCCCAGGTCGAGCAGGACGCCGCTGACCTTGCCGGCCAGGCCCCGCTCGGCGACTTCCGAACCCAGCTCGGCAAAGCTGCGCTGCACAACGACAAAGCGGCCGTCTTCGGCCGCCAGCGCTTGCCCGGTGGCAATCGCTTGAGGATCCTTGTCGAACCCCAGCAGCCGGCCGTCCGGACCGAGCTGGCTGAGAATCAGCCGGCTGTGCCCACCGCGCCCGAACGTGCCGTCCAGATAGCAGCCATCAGGACGTACGGCGAGAGCGTCGACGGCCTCGTCCAGCAGTACGGTGATGTGTTTGAAGCCGCTATCAATAGTCACAGGATCAGATCACGCAGTTCATCGGGCATGGCACCCGGTTGTTGAATAGCAGCGAGGTCGGCGGCGGAAACCGCATTCCAGGCATCTTCGTCCCACAATTGGAACTTGTTCAGTTGGCCCACCAGCATCGCGCGCTTGTCCAGCTTGGCGTATTCGCGCAGGCGCGGCGGGACCAGGAAACGACCACTGCCGTCGAGCTCGAGATCGACGGCATTACCGATCAGCAAACGTTGCAGACGGCGGTTTTCTTCACGCAGCGAAGGCAGTGCGCGCAGTTTGGTTTCGATGACTTCCCATTCATCGAGGGGGTAGACGCATAGGCAGGGGTCAACAGCATCGATCGTGACGATCAATTGCCCGGAACTACGCGAAACGAGCTCGTCACGGTACCGGCTCGGCATGGCGAGACGGCCCTTTGCATCGAGACTGATGGCGTTAGCTCCGCGAAACACGTCAGCGTTTCTCCCAGATTCAGCGTTTTACCGCCCAAAAAACCCACTTCATGCCACTTTCCTCCACTCGCGCACACTATAGGAACGCGCCCACTGCACCGTCAAGGCGCGGATTGAAGGAAAAGCCTTATAGATCGGAGATTTAGGAGCGGATCTGGAGGGCTAACAGGAATCTGACGTAGGATTTTTCACCATAATTCGAGCGAACACAGGAAACTGCGCTCACAAGTTAAAGTGATTTGTTAAGAGTAAGATTTTTTTGGTATTAGCAACTGCTGCTGCCGATGATTTCAGCAGGGAGGGAAAAGGTGGAGAGTCGATCTGTAAGCCGGGTTCTGTCTTGAACAGTCATTCGTCTACGATGGCCATCACTGGACATCTTTAGCAACCTACCCGGTCCCAGCGCGGGCCACGCCTTGGGACCCTATTTGGTCTTGCTCCAAGTGGGGTTTACCTAGCCACGAACTGTTGCCAGCCGTGCGGTGCGCTCTTACCGCACCTTTTCACCCTTACCGGCGCCGAAGCGCTTAGGCGGTTATTTTCTGTGGCACTTTCCGTAGGCTCGCGCCTCCCAGGCATTACCTGGCACTTCGCCCTATGGAGCCCGGACTTTCCTCCCCCCCCTAATTCTCATAGAGGGCAGCGACTGTCCGATCGACTCTCCGCCGCGAAGGTTAACGGCAGAGCGTGCGAAGAACAAGCGCTAAAAGCCTTTGGCCAGGTTGCCTGTCCGGTTTTACCGGGCCTTCTGTTTATCCAGCGCTACCTGATACAGCACGTTCTTGCGCTCGCCGGTAATCTGCGCGGCAAGCGCGGCGGCGCGCTTGAGCGGCATTTCCTCGAGCAATAGGTCCAGGATGCGCATCGCCTCGCCGCTGACACCCTCCTCATTTTCCGGCGCCGTCCAGCCTGCCACCAGCACCACGCATTCGCCACGCTGCTGGTTGCTATCGTTTTCGACGAAAGCCCGCAACTGCGCCAACGGTAGCCCCTTGAGGGTTTCGAAGGTCTTGGTCAGCTCGCGGGCCAGTAGCGCCGGGCGCTCGGGACCGAATACCAACTCCATGTCCTGCAGGCATTCCAGGATCCGATGCGGTGCTTCGTAGAAAATCAGGGTACGAGGCTCCTCCTTTATAGACTCCAGGCGCGCCCGCCGCCCCACCGCCTTGGCCGGCAGAAAACCTTCGAAGATGAAACGGTCCGACGGCAGGCCGGCCGCCGACAACGCTGCGATCAGCGCGCAGGCTCCCGGCACCGGTACGACATTGATACCGGCGGCACGGGCCTGGCGCACCAGATGATAGCCGGGGTCGGAAATCAGCGGCGTACCGGCATCGGAAATCAGCGCAACGTTATCGCCCGCCAATAGGCGCGTGATGAAGCGACTGCCTTCATCGCGCTCATTGTGCTCATGGCAGGCCGCCAACGGCGTGCCTATGCCGAAATGCTGCAGCAGACGCTGGGAATGGCGCGTGTCTTCGGCCGCGATCAGGGCAACATCCTGCAGAATCTTCAGCGCCCGGGCGCTGATATCGTCCAGGTTGCCGATGGGCGTCGCCACCACATAAAGCGAGCCGGCGGCGGAATTCAAAGCACCTGGAACAGTCAAAGCGCATACCTCATGATCGGTAAAACCGCCATTGTAGCGTGTGCCGGCCGTCTCGGCTGTTCACTTCAGCCATTGTGGCCAGGGAGCGCGCCCCCTGGCCACAGGTCAATACCTGACTTTTGTGGCGCGCCGCACCCTTTGAAATAGCTAAATCGATCGATTCACGCCACCGACATCGCACCCCGGCCAGCGCTTGGGTACAATTCGACGCTAATTTGATCTCGTATCAGGAACATTTACATGATCGCTTGCCTGCGGCTGTTTTCCGCTCTCTGCCTCGCTGCCCTTCTGGCGGCCTGCGCCAGCTCGCCCTCGTCCAGCCTTGGCGAGCTTCCACGGACCCCGGATGCCAGTATCGAGCAACTGCTCGAACAGGCCGCCCAAAGCAAAACTCCGGAAAAAGCCGCCCTGCTGCGCCTGAGCGCGGCGGACCTGGCCTACCGTCAAGGCAATGCCGGCCAGTCCGCGCAGATCCTGCAACAGGTGCCGCTGGAACAGCTCAAGCCTGGCCAGCAGATCTTCGCCAGCACCCTGTCGGCGGAACTGGCCATGACACGCAATCAGCCCAAGGCGGCGCTGGCTGCCCTGAGCCATCCGAGCCAGCAGCACCTAGGCGAAATGCCGGTTGAACAACAGATCCGTACCGGCACCGTGCATGCCCGTGCCCTGGAGGCCGATGGCCAGACCCTGGCGGCCGCCCGGGAACGGATCTTCATCGCACCACTGCTCGAGAACGAGGCCGCGGCGAAAAACCACGAAGCCATCTGGTCGCTGATCGCCTCGCTGCCCACCGATCAACTGCAACCGAGCACCACCGATGACCTCGGAGGCTGGCTGAGCCTGGCCCGTGCGGTGAAAACCGCCGGCACCCTGGAGCAGCAGCAGGCCGCCATCGATAGCTGGCGCGAGCAGAATCCCAAGCATCCCGCCGCGATCCAGCTGCCGACACCCCTGGTCAAGCTCAAGGAGCTGGCCAGCCAGCCACTGAGCAAAATCGCATTGCTGCTGCCCCAGAATGGCCAGCTGGCTACGGTTGCCAAGGCCCTGCGCGAAGGCTTCATGGCCGCCCACTACCAGGCCCAACAGGCCGGGCAGAATCCACCCAGCATCCAGTTCTACGACAGCACCAACCTGACCTCCATGGACGAGTTCTATCGCAAGGCCCAGGCGGACGGCGTGCAATTGGTGGTAGGCCCCCTGGAAAAACCGCTGGTCAAGCAGATCAGCACGCGGCCGCAATTGCCGATCACCACCCTGGCGCTGAACTACAGCGAAGGCGAGCAAGGCCCACCCCAGCTATTCCAGTTCGGCCTGGCTCCGGAGGACGAAGCTCGCGAAGTCGCTCGTCGCGCCCGCGCCGACGGCCTGCATCGCGCGGCCGCGATGGTGCCGAAAGGCGAATGGGGTGATCGGGTACTGAAGGCCTTCAGCCAGGACTGGCAAGCCAACGGCGGCACCATCGTCGCTATCGAACGCGTCGACCAGCCAGTACAACTGGCCCAGCAGATCGCCGACATGTTCCAGCTGCGCCAGAGCGAAGCCCGCGCCAAGAGCCTGCAGAGCACCGTGGGCACCACGGTTGCGGCCCAGCCGTCCCGTCGCCAGGACATCGAATTCATTTTCCTGGCCTCGACTCCGCAACAGGCCCAGCAGATCAAGCCGACCCTGAACTTCCAATACGCTGGCGACGTGCCGGTCTACGCAACGTCCCAGGTGTTCAGTGCCAGCGGCGACCAGAACCAGTACAACGACATGAACGGTATCCGTTTCTGCGAAACCCCGTGGCTGCTCGATGCCAACGACCCGCTGCGCAAGCAGGTCACCGCACAATGGCCCCAGGCCGGCGGCAGCCTGGGCCGGTTGTACGCGATGGGCGCGGATGCCTACCGCCTGGCGCCACGCCTGGGTCAGCTCAAGACCCTGCCGGACAGCCGTATCGAAGGCCTGTCGGGTAGCCTGGCGGTGTCGCAATCCCAGCGGATCCAGCGGCAACTGCCCTGGGCCGAGTTCGTCAACGGTCAAGTGCAGCGCCTGCCGGACACTCAGCGCTGATGCCCGAGCGATCACGCCAGCAAAGCGGTCGGAATGCCGAGGGCCTCGCCCTCGCGCATCTCCAGCAACACGGTCTGCGCCTGGTGGCGCAGAACTGGTTGTGTAAACGCGGCGAGCTTGATCTGGTCATGCTTGATGGCGATACAGTAGTATTTGTCGAAGTCCGCTACAGAAAAAACACCCAATGGGGTGGCGCCCTCGACAGCATCGACGCGCGCAAGCGCCAGAAGCTGATATTCGCCGCGCAGTATTTTCTGCAATGCGAATCTCAATGGGCCGATCACCCCTGTCGTTTCGACGTGGTTGCCATCGACAGCAACGCCGATCAGTTGAACTGGCTACAGAACGCCTTCGACAGTTGAACGCCAACGTCATGACGAACCGGGCCGGACACCTTCATTCAATTTTTGCTCTTTGCTTTGCGCGCCGCACACGCCTGTGCCGATAAGTCGCGCTACTTAAGGTCACACAGATGGACATGCAATCGCGAATCCGCCAGCTTTTTCAGGCCAGTATCGACACCAAGCAGCAGGCGATGGACGTACTTGCACCGCACATCGAGCAAGCCAGCCAGGTGATGGTCAACGCCCTGCTCAACGAGGGCAAGATGTTGTCGTGCGGCAACGGCGGCTCGGCCGGCGACGCCCAGCACTTCTCGTCGGAGCTGCTCAATCGCTTCGAGCGCGAGCGCCCGAGCCTGCCGGCCATCGCCCTGACCACCGACAGCTCGACGATCACCTCCATCGCCAACGACTACAGCTACAACGAAGTCTTCTCCAAACAGATCCGCGCCCTGGGCCAGCCTGGCGATGTATTGCTGGCGATCTCCACCAGCGGTAACTCGGCCAACATTATTCAGGCGATCCAGGCCGCACATGATCGCGAAATGATTGTCGTAGCATTGACCGGACGCGATGGCGGCGGCATGGCATCACTGCTCTTGCCCGAGGACGTCGAGATTCGCGTACCGGCCAATGTCACCGCACGTATCCAGGAAGTCCACCTGCTGGCGATCCACTGTCTCTGCGACTTGATCGACAGCCAACTGTTCGGGAGTGAAGAATGACCCCTAATCGCCTTGGCCTTCTGGCCCTGACCCTGTGCCTCGGCATCAGCGGCTGCACATCGGTGGTGAACGCCAGCCGGGAGAAGCCGATTGAAGACGACCGCGGCACCCGCACCTTCGGCAGCAAGATCGACGACTCTCTGATCGAAACCAAGGCCGGCGTGAACATCGCCAAGGCCGACCCGGACCTGGACAACAACTCGCATATCGTCGTCACCAGCTTCAACGGTGTCGTGCTGCTGGCCGGCCAGACCCCGAGGGAAGACCTCAAGGCCAAGGCCGAGCAAGCCGCCAGCGCCGTGCAACGGGTCAAGACCGTCCATAACGAGTTGCAGGTCCTGCCACCCTCCTCGCTGCTGGCGCGCCAGAACGACGCCTGGCTGACCACCAAGATCAAGACCCAGATGCTCACCGATGCCAGTATTCCAGGCTCGCGCATCAAGGTCGTGACCGAGAACGGTATTGTTTATCTGCTGGGTCTGCTGACCAAGCAAGAGGCCGCCCAGGCGACCAATCTGGTGCAGGGAGTTTCCGGGGTGCAGAAGATCGTTAAGTTGTTTGAGTATATTGACTGAGGGCAGTTGCGGTTCTTGATGCTGCGCTTGGCTTGGCTGGAAAACGGTGCTTCTTCAGATGGGGAAGTGCCGTTTTTTTTGGGGGGTTGGTTTGTGTGTATATCCGTTTCTGCGGAACCGTAAGCAGCCGTTATCGAAGAAACGGATATACACACCAAGCAGTCAAAAAAAACGGCGCCCCGCTACTTCACCACCTTAAGACTAGGCCGCCCACTAGGCCGCGGCGGCTCGTCATCCGGCGGCAAGTCATCATCCGCCTCATACTCATCCTCGCCATCCAATGGCGCTTCCAACTCGAACACCATGCCCTGGCCATTCTCCCGGGCGTAGATCCCGAGGATCGAAGCAATAGGCACATACAGCGTGTGCGGCACACCACCAAAGCGCCCTTCGAAACTTACGGCGTCGTTGTCCATGTGCAGATGGCGCACGGCGGCCGGCGAAACGTTGAGGACAATCTGCCCATCACTGGCAAAACCCTGCGGCACCTGCACCGAAGGATACTCGGCGTTGACCAGCATATGCGGGGTGCAATCGTTGTCCACAATCCACTCATAGAGCGCGCGGACCAGATAAGGTCGACTGGAGTTCATAGCGGCTCCCTAAGCCTCAGCGCATGTCGCGCTCGACACCAGACAGGCTTGCCTGGAACGTCTCACGCGCGAATTGGCGCTCCATATAATCAAGCAGCGGCTTGGCGGGCCGCGGCAGTTCGATACCCAGAATCGGCAAACGCCAGAGTATGGGCAATAGGCAGCAATCCACCAGACTTTGTTCCTCACTGAGGAAAAACGGTTTGTCGATGAACAGCGGCGATACGCCTGTCAGGCTTTCGCGCAACTCCTTGCGCGCGACCACCCGATCCGACTCCTTGGTTCGCGGATCCAGGATCAGGTCCACCAATCCGCACCAGTCGCGCTGGATACGATGAATCAGCAGACGGCTGTTCGCACGAGCGACAGGGTACACCGGCAGCAAGGGTGGATGCGGATAACGCTCATCCAGATATTCCATCACCACGGTCGACTCCCATAACGCCAGGTCACGATCGACCAGCGTAGGCAGGCTACCGTAAGGGTTCACCTCGATCAGCTTTGGCGGTTGACGACCCGCCTCGACATAAATGATCTCGGCGCTGACACCTTTCTCTGCCAGTACGATACGTACCCGGTGGGAATAGTGGTCGGCGGGGTCGGAGTAACAGGCCAACCGATTGGTCACGCCCATGGCGATCCTCCTCGCTTGTTGAAATTCTTGAAAAACGGAAAAACGAGCGCGCCCAGAGGGCGTCTCCCGTAACACCTGGCCAACCAGGCTCGTTACACCTTCAGAGACGCCCTTGGGCGCGCACGATTAACAGCAACGGCTTACAGCTTTATCAATGTACGTCTTTCCAGTATTCACGCTTGAGCAGATAGGCGAATACGAAGAAGAACGCCAGGTACAGCAACACGTAGGTACCAATGCGCTGGTGCTCCAGCTTCACCGGGTTCGCCGAGTAAGCCAGGAAGGTTACCAGATTCTTGACCTTCTCATCGAACTGCTCGGGAGTGAGGCTGCCGGTATTGGGCAGGATCGTCAACTGGTCACAAGCCTCATGGGTCAAGGCAGTGCCGGTCAGCGGGTCGAATTGCTTCTTGCCGTCCTCGACGATCTGGACCTGCTTGCAGCCCACGACCTGGCGACCCTGCAGGCCAACCAGGACGTTCGGCATGCCCACGTTCGGGAAGACCTTGTTGTTCACGCCCCATGGACGCGCCGGATCTTCATAGAACGAACGCAGGTAGCCATAGAGCCAGTCGGTCCCACGCACGCGAGCGACCAGGGTCAGGTCGGGCGGCGCGGCGCCGAACCAGGTCTTGGCGTCTGCCGGCTGCATGCCGATGTTCATGTGGTCGCCCAACTTGGCGCCGGTGAACACCAGCTTCTCCAGCATCAACTCATGAGGGATGCCCAGGTCATTGGCCACGCGCTCGTAACGCTGGAACTTGGCACTGTGGCAGCCCATGCAGTAGTTGGCGAAAGTACGGGCACCGTCCTGCATGGCGGCCTTATCGGAAACGTCGATGTCGACTTTTTCCAGTTCTGGTCCGCCGTGTTCGGCCGCGAAGGACAGGACAGGCATGGCAGCGAGAATCAATACAGCGAATAGTTTTTTCATCAGCCAGTCACCCTTTCCGGAACCGGTTTGGTCTTCTCGAGCCTGGTATAGAAAGGCATCAGAATGAAGTAGGCGAAGTACAGGAAGGTGCAGACCTGCGACAGCAACGTACGACCCGGCGTTGGCGCCAATACGCCCAGCACGCCCAGGATCACGAACGAGATGCAGAACACCACGAGCCAGATCCGGCTCAGCCAGCCTTTGTATCGCATCGACTTGACCGGACTGCGGTCCAGCCACGGCAGCACGAACAGCACCGCGATGGCCGCACCCATGGCAATGACCCCCAGCAGCTTGTCCGGAACCGCCCGCAAAATCGCGTAGAACGGTGTGAAGTACCAGACGGGAGCGATGTGCTCAGGCGTCTTGAAGGCGTTCGCCTGCTCGAAGTTCGGTTTCTCCAGGAAGTAACCGCCCATTTCCGGGAAGAAGAACACGATGGAGCAGAAGATGAACAGGAACACCACCACGCCGACGATATCCTTCACGGTGTAGTACGGGTGGAAGGCAATGCCATCCAGCGGTACGCCGTTTTCGTCCTTGAGTTTCTTGATATCCACGCCGTCAGGGTTGTTCGAACCGACTTCATGCAGCGCCAGGATGTGCAGCACCACCAGGCCGAGGATCACGATCGGCAGGGCCACCACATGCAGGGCGAAGAAGCGGTTCAAGGTGATACCCGAGATCAGGTAGTCGCCACGGATCCACTGGGTCAGGTCGTCGCCGATGACAGGAATCGCACCGAACAGCGAGATGATCACCTGGGCCCCCCAGTAAGACATCTGGCCCCACGGCAGCAGGTAGCCCATGAAGGCCTCGGCCATCAGCGCCAGGTAGATCAGCATGCCGAAGACCCACACCAGCTCACGAGGCTTCTGGTACGAACCGTAGAGCAGGCCGCGGAACATGTGCAGGTAGACCACGATGAAGAATGCCGAGGCACCGGTGGAGTGCAGCAGACGCAGGATCGAGCCGTACTCGACGTCGCGCATGATGTACTCGACGGAGGCAAACGCCTCTTCCGCCGACGGGGTGTAGCTCATGGTCAGCCAGACACCGGTAACGATCTGGTTGACCAGAACGAGCAGTGCCAGGGAGCCAAAGAAGTAGAAGAAGTTGAAGTTCTTCGGGGCGTAGTACTTGCTGAGATGGTCTTCCCACATTTTGGTCGCGGGAAAGCGCGCATCGAACCAATCCATTAATTTGCTCATCACGCTTTCTCCGTATCGACGCCAACGACAATGATGTCATCGGTCTCATAGGAATGCGGGGGAACTGGCAGGTTCAGAGGTGCGGGTTGCGACTTGTAGACGCGACCGGCCAGGTCGTAATGGGAGCCGTGGCAAGGGCAGAAATAGCCGCCGACCCAATCCTTGCCCAGGTCGGCAGGGGCCACTTCGGGACGGAACGTTGGCGAGCAACCCAGGTGCGTACAGATACCGATCAGCAGCAGGACTTCCGGCTTGATCGAACGCGTTTCAGGGTTGACGTATTCCGGTTGGACCGAGTTCTTGGAGGATGGGTCGGACAACTGACCCTCGATCTTTTTCAGATTCCCCAGGATTTCCTCCGTACGGCGGACGATGAACACCGGCTGGCCGCGCCACTCAGCAATCATCTGCTGGCCTGGCTCGATCTTGCTGACATTCACTTTCACCGGTGCGCCGGCAGCTTTCGCCTTGGCGCTGGGAAACCATGACCCCACGAACGGGACCGCAGCCCCCACCGCTCCTGCAGCACCCACCACGGATGTGGCTGCTACCAGGAAGCGACGCCGGCCTGCATTCACGCCGTCATTGCTCATTCAGTCCTCTCCCATCAGCTTTGTGGCCTGTTGAATCAGGCGTCTACTAAGTAAAAATCTGAACTTATAAAAATTTTGCCGAATGGTAATGAAAACCCCCAATTCTGACAAGGTAATTACCGAGCGGTCATACCGCCAAGCCTTGTAGTATAGGGGCTCTACGGATGTGGCAAGTTGTCACAGCAAATTATTTTGCCCATAAAAAAACGCCCAGCTCCGTATGGAACTGGGCGTTTTTTTGAACGCGAAGACGAATTAACGCTTCGAGTACTGAGGACGCTTACGCGCTTTACGCAGACCGACTTTCTTACGTTCAACTTCGCGAGCATCGCGAGTAACGAAGCCGGCTTTGCGCAGTGGGCTGCGCAGGGTTTCGTCGTAGTCCATCAGGGCACGAGTGATGCCGTGACGGATGGCGCCAGCCTGACCACTTACACCACCACCGATGACAGTGACGTAGATATCGAATTTCTCGATGGTCTCGGTCAGTTCCAGCGGCTGGCGAACGACCATGCGAGCAGTCTCGCGGCCGAAGAAGTTATCCAGGGAGCGGTTGTTGATGGAGATGTTGCCAGTGCCCGGACGCAGGAAAACGCGTGCGGTTGCAGTCTTGCGACGGCCAGTGCCGTAATTTTGAGTCGCCGACATAATGAACTATTCCGTTAAAACTTCAGTTCTTGGGGCTGCTGAGCAGTATGAGGGTGAGCAGCGCCCGCATAAACCTTCAGCTTACGATACATGTCGCGACCCAGCGGGTTCTTAGGCAGCATGCCTTTAACCGCGGTCTCGATCACGCGCTCAGGGGCTTTGGCGATCAGCTTTTCAAAGTTGATCGACTTGATGCCACCAGGAAAACCGGAGTGGGAGTAGTACATCTTGTCAGAGGTCTTGGCACCCGTCACACGTACCTGCTCGGCGTTGATCACAACGATGTAGTCACCGGTGTCGACGTGAGGAGTGTACTCAGGCTTGTGCTTGCCACGCAGACGGCTCGCGATTTCGGTGGCCAGACGACCCAGGGTCTGACCAGCAGCGTCGACGACGAACCAGTCGCGCTTTACTGTTTCCGGTTTAGCAGTAAAAGTTTTCATTCTTTATAGCCTCAGGGGCCGCCCTGTAAATTAGACGGCGGATCTTACTGAATAGTGCGTACTTTGACAAGTCAAAGGCAGCCGGATACAGACGCTTTCGGGGGCTCGGGTCGGCGCGTCCGTTCAACGGCAAGATTCTTCGGCGGCGGGGCATCACTTCCACTGCAGAAAGAGGTGCGCAATTATGCAGATTGCGAAAAATAATTCAACCTGCTTTTATGCTTGCTTTGCCCGAGGAGTCCCCGATGGACTATCGCCAGCTAGGCCGTACCGATCTGAACGTAAGCGCCCTGTGTCTCGGAACCATGACCTGGGGTGAACAGAACAGCGAAGCCGAGGCCTTTGCCCAGATCGAACGCGCCAAGGGTGCCGGCATCAATTTCATCGACACCGCCGAGATGTATCCGGTCCCGCCGAAAGCCGACACCTACGCCACCACCGAACGCTACATCGGCAACTACTTCAGGAGCCGCGGCGACCGCGCCGACTGGATCCTGGCGAGCAAGATCGCCGGTCCCGGCAACACCATCGACTACATCCGCGACAAGAACCTCAAGCACAACCGCCAGCACATCGTCCAGGCGCTGGACGCCAGCCTCAAGCGCCTGCAGACCGACTGGATCGACCTCTACCAACTGCACTGGCCTGAGCGCAGCACCAATTTCTTCGGGCAACTGGGCTACCAGCACAAGGCCGATGAAAACTTCACACCACTGGAAGAAACCCTCGAGGCCCTGGACGAACAGGTGCGGGCCGGCAAGATCCGGCATATCGGCCTGTCCAACGAAACACCCTGGGGCACCATGAAATTCCTTGCCCTGGCCGAAGCCCGTGGCTGGCCGCGCGCGGTGTCGATCCAGAATCCGTACAACCTGCTCAACCGCAGCTTCGAAGTCGGCCTTGCAGAAATTGCCATTCGTGAACAGTGCGGCCTGCTGGCCTACTCACCCTTGGCGTTTGGCTTCCTGTCGGGCAAATATGAGAACGGCGCACGGCCGGCCAAGGGTCGTTTGACCCTCTACAGCCGTTTCACACGCTATTTCAACCCTCAATCGGAAGCCGCGTGCAGCCGGTACGTGGCGCTGGCCCGCGAGCACGGCCTGGACCCGGCTCAGATGGCACTGGCGTTCGTCACCCAACAGCCGTTCGTGACCAGCAACATCATTGGCGCCACCACCCTGGAGCAACTGGACAGCAACATCGAAAGCCTCGACCTGAAGCTGTCGGACGAGGTGCTGGCGGGGATCGAGGCGATCCACAAGGATCAGCCGAACCCGGCGCCTTGATTGATTCATAGGCCCCATCGCGAGCAAGCTCGCTCCCACAGGCGATTTGTGTATGATCACATTGTGATCAGCACAGAACCCTTGTGGGAGCGAGCTTGCTCGCGATAGCGAACCCAGGCTCACCACCGCATCAAAGCGACCGCGCAATGATCTCCTTCATGATTTCATTGGTCCCTGCATAGATCCGCTGCACCCGGGCATCGGCCCACGCACGGGCAATCGGGTATTCCCACATGAAGCCGTAGCCGCCATGCAACTGCACGCACTCGTCGAGCACCTTGCATTGCAGATCGGTGCCCCAGTACTTGGCCATCGCCGCGGTCGGCACGTCGAGCTTGCCTTGCAGGTGCAATTCCAGGCAGCGATCGACGAAAACCCGGCCGATCTGGATTTCGGTGGCCATTTCCGCGAGCTTGAAACGGGTGTTCTGGAAGTCTGCAATGGATTTACCGAACGCCTTGCGCTCGCGGGTGTAGTCCAGCGTCCACTGCAGCGCGGCTTCGGCCGAGGCCAGGCCGCCGATGGCGACAGTGAGGCGCTCCTGGGGCAGCTCCTGCATCAAGTAGGCGAAACCCATTCCAGCCTGCCCGAGCAGGTTTTCCTTCGGCACGCGGACATCCTGGAAAAACAGTTCCGATGTGTCCTGGGCCTTCATCCCGACCTTTTCCAGGCGCTTGCCTTTTTCGAAGCCAGGCGTGCCCGACTCCACCAGAAACAGGCTGGTGCCCTTGGCGCCGGCCTTCGGGTCAGTCTTGGCGACCACGATCACCAGGTCGGCCAGGAAGCCATTGGTGATGAAGGTTTTCGAGCCGTTGAGGACATACTCATCCCCGTCCAGCACGGCCGTGGTCTTCACCCCTTGCAGGTCGGAACCGGCGCCCGGCTCGGTCATGGCGATGGCCGTGACCATCTCGCCGGAGATCAGTTTCGGCAGGTACTTGTGCTTCAACGCTTCGCTGCCGTAATGCAGGATGTAAGGCGCGACTATGTCCGAGTGCAGTGAGAAACCGATGCCCGTCAGGCCCAGGCGGCCGATTTCCTCGATCACCACCGCGCTGTAGAGAAAGTCCGCCTCCAGCCCGCCATAAGCCTGGGGGAGATGGGAACACAACATGCCCGCCTCCCCCGCCTTGTTCCAGAGCTGGCGGTCGATATGACCCTGTTTTTCCCACTGGCTGTGGTAGGGCACGGCTTCTTTTTCAAGGAAGGTTCGTACGCTGTCACGGAACAATTCGTGCTCGGGACTGAACAGGGTTCTTGGGATCATGACGCACCTTTCGTTATTGTTGGATGTGGTTATCCCACAGAGCCTAAGCCTGCGGGGAGTGACAGGACACTGGACACATCCGACAAAAAATAAGACGATCCAGCCGTCTGGTGACCACTATCCCCTATAAAAATAAAGATGAATTATGTCCAAGCACGTCTCCACGCCCTTGCGGCGCGTCAGCATCCTGGCTATCGACCGGGTCTTCGCCTTCACTCTCATGCAAGCCAAGGATTTTTTCCATCTGGCCAGCCTGCGCTATGGCAAACAACTGGGCCAAGGCCTGACCCCGGCATTTGAAATCCGCCTGGTCAGCCCCGACGGCAAGCCGGTGAACAGCTTCAGCGATGTGATCATCCCGGTGGACGGAGGCCTGGAAAACACCGATGTGATCATCCTGCCCGCGTTCTGGGATGATTTTGACAGCCTTTGCCAGCGCTACCCTCAGATCCTGCCCTGGCTGCGGGAGCAACATGCCCGCGGCGCGGTGCTGTGCGGCGAAGCCACCGGGGTTTTCTGGCTGGCCGAAGCCGGATTGCTCGACGGCAAGGAAGCCACCACCTACTGGCGCTTCTTCAACGCGTTCAAGGAACGTTTTCCCCAGGTGCACCTGAACCAGGACAAGCACCTGACCGATGCCGACAATCTGTTCTGCGCCGGCGGCACGACGTCGGCCTGCGACCTGTACATCTATCTCATCGAACGCTTCTGCGGCGCCAACGTGGCCCAGGCCGTGGCACGGGACATCCTGTATGAAGTGCAGCGCAACTATTCGCCGGGCCGCATCGGCTTCGGTGGCCAGAAGCTGCATCAGGATGTGATCATCCTGCAGATCCAGCAATGGCTCGAAGAACACTTCGCCGACAAGTTCCGCTTCGAGGACGTCGCCCGGGAACATGGCATGAGCATTCGCAACTTCATGCGTCGCTTCCAGACCGCCACCGGGGACAAACCGCTGCATTACCTGCAGCGGCTGCGAATAGAGACCGCCAAGGGCCTGCTGTCCGGTAGCCGCAAGAGCATCAAGACCATCAGCTATGAAGTGGGCTACGACGATGCGAGCTTTTTCGCGCGGCTGTTCCGACAACACACCGACCTGTCGCCGAATCAGTATCGCCAGCAGTTCCAGCAGGCGGCGTAGGCCGAGGGCTTGGCAACGATTCCCTGTGGGAGCGAGCTTGCTCGCGATGGCGATGGTTCGGCAGCACTGATGTTGACTGACAAGACGCCAGCGCGAGCAAGCTCGCTGCCACAGGGTTATCCGTGAACTGCTGATCTGGCGCGCACAAAAAAGGCCTGCGATCGCAGGCCCTTCCTGTTTTCCGAATCACCCTACGGCTTGTGCGCCCGCGACAGGAACTCGTGGGATTGCATTTCCAGCAGGCGACTCAGGGTCCGCTGGAATTCGAAGGTCAGGCGACCGCCGGTGTAGAGGTCCTTGAGTTCGACTTCGGCCGAGATGATCAACTTGACGTTGCGGTCGTAGAATTCGTCCACCATGTTGATGAAGCGGCGAGCGATGTCGTCGGTGGTGACGCTCATCTGTTCGACGCCACTGAGCAGCACGGCATGGAAGATCTTGCCCAGTTCGATGTAGTCGTTCTGGCTACGAGGGCCGTCGCACAGCTCGCGGAAGTCGAACCAGGCCACGTCGTCACAGGTGCGAATGGCACGGATCTCGCGATTCTCGATGATCAGCACGTCGTTTTCGACCGCCTGGGTGCATTCCGGTGTCAGGGCACGGAAGCTCTTGCGCAGGCTTTCTTCGGCAGCGGCATCCAGGGGGTAATGGAACAGTTCCGCCTGCTCGAGATGACGCAGGCGATAGTCGACGCCGCTGTCGACGTTGACGATTTCCGTGTGTTCCTTGATCAGCGCAATGGCCGGCAGGAAGCGCGCTCGCTGCAGGCCGTCCTTGTAGAGGCCGTCCGGCACGATGTTGGAGGTGGCGACCAGGGTCACGCCATTCTTGAACAACTCCTCCATCAAGGTGCCGAGGATCATGGCATCGGTGATATCGGAGACAAAGAATTCGTCGAAGCAGATCACCCGTGTTTCGCTGGCAAAACGCTTGGCGATGATGGTCAGCGGGTTCTTCTCGCCGCCCAGGGTCTTCATTTCTTCGTGCACCCGCTTCATGAAGCGGTGGAAGTGCGTCCGGGTCTTTTCCTTGAACGGCAGCGCTTCGAAGAACGTGTCCACCAGGTAGGTCTTGCCACGGCCCACGCCACCCCAGAAGTACAGGCCCTTGACCGGTGCCTGCTCCTTCTTGCCGAACAGTTTGCCCAACAAGCCCGGCTTGTTGTTCGACGCGGCGATCAAGTCATCGTACAGGCGCTGCAAGTGCCGCACTGCCGTTTCCTGGGCTGCGTCGTGGAAGAACTCCGGGCGTTTCAGATCAGCTTGATATCGTTCTAGGGGTGTCATATTCGTTAGCAAGGCAACAAAAACGGGCAGCCACTGTAGCGACGGCCCCGAGGAATGGCAATCGGCCCTTATTCGGGCCGATGGTCGGGTGGTGCTTCGAATCAGTCCTGCGCGGGTGTCAGCGCAACGTGCAGCGCCTCGATGGCGGCATCCCGGGCGGCTTCGTCCGCGAACGCCGGGCTGTCTGCCACGCATTCACCTTCGAGCCAGACACTGAAGGCCAATGCCTCGCTGCGCACGTCCAAGGGTTGGCCGGATTGCAGTTGCTTGGTGACCTGGCCGGCCGTCTTGCCATCGGCAAAATGACGAGACAACAGCAATTGCTCGCCATCGGCCGCCAGCAACCGGAAGCGGAAGCTGCCGTCGTCTTCGCGGAAGCTGACGAAGCGCGCAGCCTTGGCGGCTTTCTTCTTCGTGCTGGCGGCCACCTGGACCTGGCTGACGAACGAACGCAGGCCGACGGCTTCGCGCAGTTCGTTGAGGAACGGCGTCGCCACGGCCCGGGCTTTCTTCGCGCCCAGTTGCAGGAGGTCTTCCAGGTCCGCCGGACGCTCGATCAACTGGTGATAACGCTCGCGGGACTCCCCCAACTGTTCGTCCAGCAGCAGGAACAGACGGTTCTTGGCCTCGCCCCAACCCAGGCCCTGCAACAGCTCGCTACGGAACTCGGCGGCCTGCTCCGGGGTGGCGAACGCCTGGAACAACGTGAACAAGTGCGAGGTGTCCGGATCCTTCGCTTCGCCCGGGGCGCGGGAGTCGGTGACGATCCGCGAGATCGCCTCTTTCATGTCCTTGGCGCTGCTGAACAGAGGGATGGTGTTGTCGTAGCTCTTGGACATCTTGCGACCGTCCAGGCCCGGCAGCGTGGCGACGCTCTCCTCGATCAGTGCCTCGGGCAGGGTGAAGAACTCCTTGCCCTGGCCGAACAGGTGATTGAAGCGCTGGCCGATGTCCCGGGCCATTTCAACGTGCTGGATCTGGTCACGACCGACCGGCACCTTGTGAGCATTGAACATCAGAATGTCGGCGGCCATCAGCACCGGATAGCTGTACAGGCCCATGGTGATGCCGGCGTCCGGGTCTTCACCGGCCTCGACGTTCTTGTCCACCGAGGCCTTGTACGCATGGGCGCGGTTGAGCAGGCCCTTGGCGGCGACGCAGGTCAGCAACCAGGTCAGTTCCGGGATCTCGGGAATATCGGACTGGCGATAAAAGGTCACGCGGTTCACATCCAGGCCGCCGGCCAGCCAGGTCGCGGCGATCTCCAGGCGCGAGCGCTGGATGCGCAGCGGATCATCGCACTTGATCAGGGCATGGTAATCCGCCAGGAAGTAGAACGAATCGGCATTGCTGTCGCGGCTGGCAAGGATCGCCGGGCGGATGGCGCCAGCGTAGTTGCCCAGGTGCGGGGTGCCGGTGGTGGTGATGCCGGTCAGGATGCGGGTACGAGTGGTCATGGGTTATCGCTTGTCAGGCTGCTGTCAGTTCGAGAGGCGCGGCAGGAGAAGATCCTTGAGATCGGTCAGCTTGCCATGAAAAAAGTGTCCGCATTCTGCCACTTTCAGCAGCTCATGGGGGCGTTGGAGCGCATCGGACCATTCGTAGACCAGGCGGGGCTCGACCACTTCGTCGTCTTCCGGCTGGATCACGGTCAACGCACCGCCGGTCGGCAGGGGCGACTGTTCATCCAGGCGCATCACCGCCGGGGCCACCATGAACAGGTGCTTGAGCGACTGGCCCTGGGCTTCGAGCCGTCCGCCAAGGCTGGCAGCGACGAAGCCGCCGAAGGAAAAACCGAACAGGGTCAGGGGCAAGTCAGGGTGTTTTTCCCGCAGCCACGCCGCCGCAGCCTGGGCATCGTCCACTTCGCCGGTGCCCATGTCGTGGCTGCCGGCGCTGGCGCCAACGCCACGATAATTGAAACGCAAGGTAACCAGGCCGGCATCCCGGGCGGTGCGCTGCAGGGTCGACACCACTTTGTTGAGCATGGTCCCGCCCTGCACCGGGTTCGGGTGGCAGATCAGCGCCAGGCCGCGGGGCGCCTCGCTGTCCAGGTACAAGGCTTCCAGTTGGCCCACTGGGCCATCGATGACTACAGGGGTTTCGCGCATAAGCAAGGGAAAGAACTCCGTGACCCCGAATTGGGTCGACTCGTCTAGCTAAAAGTCTGTGCCTGGCATGATTGCGATGTTCTTCGCGGTATACAGCGCAGGTCCGAGCCGTTAACGTAAAGCAAAGCCGTTTATAGAGGAAGGACTCGTGGAACACTCGCTCTTAGTTTGGTTGTTGCCGACTCTTGCCCTGGTCGCCGGTGTCGCCATTGGATTCCTGCTTGCCCGACTGCTGCCCAATGCGGTGCCCAACAGCACGCAACGCCAGCTGGACGACATCCAGGAACGTTTCGACAGTTATCAGAATGAAGTGGTCACTCACTTCAACAGCACCGCTGCCCTGGTGAAGAAACTCACCCAGAGCTACCAGGATGTCCAGGATCACCTGTCCGAGGGCGCCAACCGCCTGGCCCTGGACGAGCAGACTCGCCAACGTTTGCTGGCCGCCCTGCACGCCGATGCAGGACAGGCTCCCCGGGAACGCCTGACCCCGCCACGAGAGGTTCAGGAACCGCCACGGGACTACGCGCCCAAGGCGCCCAACTCCCCCGGCATGCTCGATGAGCATTACGGCTTGAAAAAGTAATCAGGCAGCGACACGAAAAAGCCCGCCCCGATCCTGTGATCCCGGCGGGCTTTTTCGTGAGCTCGCGCAGCGGCAGGCTCAGAACGCCAGTTGCAGGGTTTGCTGGCCCTCGAGGCTGAGCAGCAACTGCTTGGCGGCGAGCCCGCCGGCGAAACCGGTGAGGCTGCCGGAAGTGCCGATGACACGGTGGCACGGTGCGATGATCGAGATGGGATTGCGGCCATTGGCGGCGCCCACCGCTCGCACGGCGGTCGGTTGGCCGATCTGGATGGCGATGTCGCGGTAACTGCGGGTTTCGCCAAAAGGAATGCCCAGCAGCGCCTGCCAGACCCGCACCTGGAAATCCGTACCGGCAAAGTCCAGCTCCAGCTCGAAACGGCGACGCTGGCCGGCGAAATACTCCATGAGCTGGCGTTCGGTTTCCTTGAGCACCGGGTGCTGGCTGTCTTCTTCCAGGGGCCCCAGGCGCACGCGGTTGAGTCGTTCGTTTCCCCACAGGACGGCGGCCAGTTTCGTCTCCCGGGCCACGAGGATCAGTTGACCCACGGGAGATTGAATGGTCTTGCAGCTGGGTAACATCGATTCATTCCTCTACTGCCCCTGGCCGTTATCGCCACGGAGCCTCTCGACATCATCGGGCTCTATACGAAACGTCGCCAAGCGGTAATCAGGCACGGCGAAAACCGACAAGAAAGCGGAGTTGACTGATTGTAGATGAGCATTCCGATCGGACTCGCGCATGAGCCTGTTTTCAACGCAGCATGATCGTCGCGCAGGCAGTTTTCGTACAGAGCCTGGAACACACTCAGCCCAGCAACCCCAACTCCTTCGCACGCGCCACGGCCTGGGTACGCCGCTCCACGCCAAGCTTGCTGTTGATGTGGCTGGCGTGGGTCTTGACGGTGTGCAGCGAAATGAACAGTTGCTCGCTGATTTCCTGGTTCGAACAGCCTCGGGCAATCAGTTGCAACACCGCGCGCTCGCGGCCGCTGAGGGCTTCGACAGGCGCCGGGGCATCGGCTGCTTGCGCCGTCGCCGACGGCAGGCGCTCCAGCAGGCTCTGGCACAGGGGCGTGGACGGCGCGTGCAGCAGTTGCTCACGCAGCCAGTCCCGATGTTCCTCGGCCAATAGCCATTGGAACGGTTGCAGCACACCGCCAGCGGCGGCTTCGAACGCCTGGGCCAGGGCACTGCGAGCGGCCGGCTCGCGGCCGATGCTCAACAGCAGCGCCACTTTCTGGTTCAGCGCCATCACGCTGAGCATCTGCCGGCCGGTCTGCTGGCCATGTTCGAGCAAGGCATTGAGCCGCCCTTCGGCCAGCATCGGTTGGCCCCGGATGGATTCCAGTACGGCCTGCTGCAATTCCACATGCAACGGCAATTGCGGATGGAACTCCGGCGGCGCGGCGGCCCGCTCGCCCGTGTAGGTCCGCCCCAACCGCAACAGCCAGGCCTCGGCGAGATCGGTGCGTCCCTGGGCCAGCCAGAGCTCGCATTTGACCAGGGTGATCATCGCCAGGTAGTAGACCGGCGGAACGTCCCAGATATGCATCAGGCGTTCGGCCTCGGCCAGTTCGGCGAAAGCGCGGGCAAACTCGCCGTTATGGCCTTCGACCCTTGCGATCACGCAATGGCCAATCAGGACGCTGATATCGCGACAGGCGCGGGCTTCGGTGAGGCCCGCCTGCAACCGCGTCAGTCCGGCCTCGGGCTGCATGCGCAAGGTCAGCAGGAAGCCCTCGTAGAGGGTCAACCGCGCCCGCACCGCATACAGCCGTTGTGGCGACAGCTTGTGCAGGCGCTGCTGGCCCTGGCGCACTTCATCCAGTGCCCGCACGATTTCCCCCCGGGCCTGCAGCACCCGGGCGCGATCGTAATGGGCCAGGGCTTCGAACAAGGGGTTGCCGACCCGCTGCGCCAGTTCCAGGGAATCGCGATTCAGGTTGCGTGCACGCCACAGGTCGCCGTCGGCAATCGCCAGGTTCGAGAGTGTGGACAGACACATCAGGCGCTGGCCATAGCGCTTTTGCGGCAGGCTCTCCAGGGCTTCGGTGCAATAACGCACCGTGGCCTCACGATCCCCACGCCCTCGGGCGACGATACCGCTCAGCGCCAGCCACTGGGCAAGCATGGACTTCTGCGCGGTAGCCGAAGGCGCCGGCAGGAAACGACTCAAGTGGGCGGCCAGCTCCTCGGCCGCATCCAGTTGGCAGGCCAGCCCCAGCGCCCAGCTGTAGAGCACGATGAGCCGAGGCGTACTGATGAGCAGGCTGTCCGGCAGGTCCATTTTCCAGCGCAGCAACATGCCGACGTTCTGCTCGGCCAGCAATTGCTCTTCCGAAAGGTTCTGCACCAGGTTCGCCGCCACGTCCAGGTGCCCTGCCCGCAAGGCCTGTTCCACGGCCTCGTCGATCAGGCCCTGGGCGTTGAACCAGCGACAGGCCCGCAGGTGCAAGGTGGCCGCGGGCACCATGGCCGACTCGCTGGGACGGCTGCGCAGCAGATCGGAGAACAGATGGTGATAACGATACCAGCGACCATGTTCGTCCAATGGCACCAGAAAGACTTGGTGGGCCGCCAGGTAGCGCAGGATCTCGGCACTGTCATGGGCTTCACGCACGGCGTCGCACAATTCGCTGCAGAAACGCTCCTGCGGCGCGGTGTCGTAGAGGAACGCCTGCACATCCGCAGGCAGGCAGTCGATGACTTCCTCCAGCAGATAATCGCGGATCAGCCCTTCCCCACCATGCAGCGCCTGGGGCAACCGGCCCTCGGTGCCGGCTTCGGAGGCCGCCAGCAGCCAGAAACGCAACCCCGCCACCCAGCCTTCGCTGCGCTGGATGAGATTCTCCAGGGCTTCGCCGCGCAACGAAATGCTGTGATGCTCGAGCAGTATCTGGGCTTCGTCGTGAGTCAGGCGCAGGTCCTGCTCGTTCAGTTCGAGCAGTTGCCGCGACAGGCGCAGGCGCGCCAGATGCCAGTCCGGTCTCTGGCGGCTGGTAACCAGCACCAGTAATCCGTCAGGCAGGTGGTTGAGGAAAAACTGCAGGCAACGATCCAGGACGGCGCCCTGGGCCAGATGATAATCGTCGAGCACCAGCAGCAAGGGGAAGCGGGGCGACAGGTGGGTGGTCAGTTCATCCAGCAGGCCGTCGAGCCACTCTTCGAACGCGAAGGGTTGGTGGCGCTGACGCATCTTCAGCAACCCCAGCGCACGGCCTCCCAACTGGGGGAAGAAGGCCTGGAGCCCTTCGAGCAGCCGCTCCAGGAAACGCCCCGGGTCGCTATCGCGGGTATTGAGACCCAGCCAGAGGCTTTGCCAATGGGCCGGCAGGCTCTGGCAGAACTCCACGGCCAGGGAGCTTTTCCCGAACCCCGCCGGTGCACTCACCAGCAGCAACCGACCACCGAGCCCCGCGCTCAAGCGCTCGCACAACCGTGGACGCGCGACGTGCCCATCGGGCAGCGGCGGTCGGTAGAAGCGCCCGTCCCGTACCGCGATGGCTGCGCGGTCAGAGTGTGCAGGTGCAGACAAATCAGTCATGGCCGGCTCTTGTTGAATTACGGATGGCGGCGTTGCAGATTTTCGCAGACTAGCGGTAAACGGGGAGGTATTGAAGGGAGTGCTACAAATGGCTACAAAAAGACTACACGTCGATTCAACTTGAAAGGCGCGTCAGGCATCACTTCTGTGGCGAGGGGTTCATCCCCGTTGTGCTGCGAAGCGGCCCCAAAGATTGAAGGCATCTATCTGTCGCTTCGAGTTGGCGGGTTGAGGGGCCGCTTCGCGACCCAACGGGGATGAACCCCGCTCCACAACGTTGTGTTTACCCGCTCATTTGTGTTTAGCCCCAACAAAAAAACGCCCCGAACCAGTCGGGGCGTTTTTTCGAGGATGCGGCCTCGGGTAAAGCGATTAGCGGATACCGTCCTGGCGCAGCGCGTTCGGGGTGAAGTCGGCGGTGCTGGCGGTGAAGCCGAAGTCGTAGGCCGATTTCTCCTCGTTCTTCATGCCCAGGGCCAGGTAGCGCCCGGATTGCAGGTCATAGAGGGTTTCCAGGGCGTACCACGGCACCTGCTTGTCGTAGTAGTTCTCGGCATGGGCCTCGGCGACGCGCCAGAGCTGGCCACGACCATCGTAATGATCGATCACCGCGGCTTGCCAGGTGTCTTCATCGATGAAGAAGTCACGCTTGGCGTAGATATGGCGCTGGCCTTCCTTCAGGGTCGCGGTCACATGCCAGACACGACGCAGCTCGTAGCGCGCCAGGTCCTGGTTGACGTGGCCGGCCTTGAGGATGTCGGCGTACTTGAGTTGCGGCGAGTCGATCTTGTAGCTGTTGGCGGCGATGTACAGCTCTTTCTTGCCTACCAGTTTCCAGTCGTAGCGATCCGGCGCACCGTTGTACATGTCCAGGTTGTCGGAGGTACGCAGGCCGTCGGCGGCGGTCCCCGGGCCGTCATAGGACACTTGTGGCGCACGGCGCACACGGCGCTGGCCGGCGTTGTAGACCCAGGCCGAGCGAGGTTCCTTCACCTGGTCGAGGGTTTCGTGCACCAGCAGCACACCACCGGCCAGGCGCGCCGGCGCGGTCACTTGCTGCTTGAAGTAGAACAGGATGTTGCCGGGGTTGGCTGGATCGAAGTCCTTCATCTTGTCGCGGAACACGAACTGGTCGCGGAAGTACACCAGGCTGTAGGAGCCGTTGGGCTGCGGGGTGGCCTGGGTCACCAGGCGGGTCACGCTGCCGCCGCGATAACGGGTGATGTGGTTCCAGATCACTTCGACGCCGCTCTGGGGAATCGGGAACGGGATGGCCGTCTCGAAGTTCTCCAGGCCGTTGCCACCGGATACCAGCTTGGTGTTGACCGCATTCTTCTTGATGGAGGCGAACACCTCATCCGGAACGGTGGCACCGCGATGGGATGGGTAGACCGGCATCTTGAAGCTTTCCGGGTAGCGCTTGAACATCGCGTACTGGCCCGGCGCGAGCTTGTCCTTGTACTGGTCGACGTTCTGCGCGGTGATGGTGAACAACGGTTTTTCACTGGCGAACGGATCGGACAGGAAACCCTTGCTGTCCACGGAACCGGCGTTCTTGGCCATGGGTTTCCAGGCTGGGATCGAACCGTCGGCATTGCCGGCCATCTCGGCGCCCATCGGCGTCAGGCTCTTGCCCAGCTTGTCGGCTTCGGCGGCAGGCACCGCCGCCATGACGCTGGCGGCCAGCAGGGAAAGCCCCAACGCACCGACCTGCAACAGACTCTTTGTTATTTTCATAGTGCTCATCCTGAAATACGGTGCTTAGAAGGTCACGCCGACGCTGAGCGCCAGGAAATCGCGATCGTCAACGGTGCTGAAGTCGCCACCAAAGAAGTTGGTGTAGGCCAGGCTCGCGTTGTAGGTGTTCTGGTATTCGGCATCCAGACCGAGGCTGACGGCCTTGCGGCCTTCCTCGAAGTTGCCGCCAGGGCCTGGCGAGTAGCCTTTGACGTCATGGGACCAGGCCACGTTGGGCTTGAGGTTCACGCCAGCGAAGACGTCCGGGTATTCCCAGATGGCGCGAGCGCGGTAGCCCCAGGAGGTGGAGGTGGTGAAGCCGTCGTTGTTGCAGTTGCTGTTCACGTTGGCGGCGGTCTGGCCACCACCCGCGGCGGTCGAGGCGTTGAGCGTGCTGCAGAAGCCGTTGGGCAACTGGCCTGGACCGAACACCGGATCACGACCGTAACGAGCATCGGATTTGCTTTCCAGGCCACCGACGTGAGTGACACCGACTTCACCAACCAGGGTCAGGCGGCTGGCGCCCATGACCTGATCGAGGAAGTGGGTGAAGGTGGTCTGGAACTGGGTGATTTCCTTACGGCGATAGCCATGCAGGTCCTGGCCCGGAGTGCCTTGGAGCACCGAGGCATTGCCGAGCCCGGGCAATGGGGTGACACCGGCAAACAGGATATCGGTGGTGCTCAATTGCACCGGGGCATTCGGACGGTAGCTCAGTTCACCGCTCCACGCCGTACCGGTGGGCAGCGTCGTGGAGAAGCTCAGGCCATACAAACGGATGTCTTCAGGATATTCGACGAAATAATTCGAGTTACCCGCCACGATCAAAGGCGCCAGCGGACCAAAAAACGGAGCGCTGTTATAGACCGACTGCGGCGCACCGGTAGCACTGAAGATCGGCGCACGACTGTGGTAGTTCATGAAGTAGGCGCCAAACTCGGTGTCCAGCGGCTCGAACATGTACTTCAGGGACGCGCCCCATTGGCCGCTGTCGCGGGCATCGCGGTCCGGACCGCGACGCACCAGCACGCCTTCTTCGTTGATATCGACGCCTTGGCCTTCCAGTATCGGGAGGACGACACCCGGAAGCGGAATGCTTGAGCGTTTGTTCAATACCCGCAGGTTGTCATTGCAACCATCGGCAATCACATCGGGCTGGGAGAAGAACGTACCGCAGTTATCCACCACGGTCTGGTCCCATTCAATCTGGTAGAAGGCCTCGGCCGACAGGTTATCGGTCAGGCTCTGGGACACGTAGAACATGTTGACCGGGATCAGGCCTTCCTTGATCTCGGCACCGGGACGACGGAACGCGGACACGTCGATCGGGTTGATGGAGTTGATGCCGCCCTGGATGAAGGTACTCTCACCCCAGCTGACCACCTGCTTGCCCAGGCGCACCGAGCCCGGTTGATCGGCAATGGCGTAGTTGTGATAGACGAACGCATCGAGGATCTGCCCGCCGGAAGATTTGGCGCCTTCCTTGCGATTGCTGTCGCTGATGTCCTTGTACAGGCGGTTTTCGTCCTTCAGCTCGAAGTCGTACCAGTACTTGCCGCGTACGAACACGCCGGTATCGCCATACTTGAGTTCCAGGTCGTGGATGCCCTTGAAGATCTTCGAGAAGGTTTCGCCACGCTTGAAGTTCAGGTGTCCGTCATCGGAGGTCTGCGACAACCCCTTGCCGCCGTTGTTGACACCAATCAGGTCGCTGTTGGGCTTGGCCGTGGACCAGCTTGCGCCCACCGACAGGGACGAGTCGAACTGGCCTTCGATTTCACCGATATTGAAGCTGACGCCAAATGCCGGCCCGGCGAGCGAAGAGGCGAGACTGACCGCCAGAGGCAATTTTGCCCGGCGCCAGAACGTGGTTGCTGTGGTCATCGACGCTACTCCATGTGCTTATTGTTATGGCAGTGAACGTTCCAGGAACACTTCGACGGCCTGGGCGCGGCAACGCCCGATACCCCGCGGAAGTCGCATCGCTCTTTCGTGCGTGCGCCCCGTTCCTGAAAAATCCGTGAGCGGACTATAGCCAGCAGGTAGTACGGCTTGATCCCTCTAAAGTGTGATTTGCAGCCCTCGACCACTCTGGAACAGTCCTTTCGCCAGGCCGACAGATATCGGCACCGCAAGGATGGCTGATTTTTCCGGTTTGACAAGGCAAGCGCTTGCTTGGTGGGGCTGCCGTGCCCTTTCGGGCACGGCAGGAACGCTTCAAAGCGTGGAAAGGAAGGTGCTGTTGTTGCTTTGCCATTCGACGATATCGACGCGGATGCGCTTCTTGTCGAGCTTGCCGACACTGGTCTTGGGAATTTCCGTAACAAGGGCAATCTGGCTCGGAATCGCCCACTTGCTCAGGTGCCCCTGCTCGACGAACGGCTTGAGGTGATCCTTGAGCTCCCGAGCCCCGATCTGGTGCCCTTCGTGAATCACCAGCAAGGCAAACGGACGCTCGCCCCACTGTGGATCCGGAATACCCACCACTGCTACTTCACGTACCGCCACGTGACGGCTGATGAGGTCTTCCAGGTCCAGGGAGGAGATCCATTCGCCGCCAGTCTTGATCACGTCCTTGATACGGTCGCGGATGTCGATGAAGCCCATGCCGTCCAGCGTGGCGACGTCACCGGTGTGCAGCCAGCCACCGGCCCAGAGCTCGGCGCCTTTCTGCGGCTCGTTGAAATAACCCTCGGTGAGCCAGGGCGCCCGCAGTACCAGCTCCCCCTGGGTCTCGCCGTCGGCAGGCAGGAAGCGGCCCTCGGCATCGACGATCGCCGCCTCCACCAGGGGCCCCGGTACGCCGGCCTTGATCCGGTAGGTGATGCGCTCGTCTTCGCTGCCGGCCATCAATTCGTCGTTCAGGTGGGCACAGGACACCAGGGGGCCGGTTTCCGACATACCGTAGGCGGCGGTGAGCTGGATGCCCTTGGCCTTGGCGGCTTCATACAGGCTACGGTTCAGGGCACTGCCGCCGATGACGATTTTCCAGCCGCCGAAATCGGCGTCCTGGGCGCTCTTGGCGTTGAGGACCATTTGCAGGATGGTGGGCACGCAGTGGGAGAACGTGACCTTCTCATTGCGCCACAGCTGGACCAGGAATTCCGGATCGTACCGGCCGGGATAGACCTGCTTGAGGCCGAGCATGGTCGCCACGTACGGCAGGCCCCAGGCATGTACATGGAACATCGGCGTGATGGGCATGTACACGTCATTGGAGCCCAGCAGCCGCACACTGTCGATGGCCCCCATGATGGTCGCCTCGCCCAGGGTATGCAGCACCAACTGCCGGTGAGTGAAGTACACCCCCTTGGGGTTGCCCGTGGTGCCGGTGGTGTAGAAGGTGGTGGCGACCGAGTTCTCGTCGAAGTCCTGGAAGTCGTAGACGGGGCTCGCCGCGGCCAGCAGTTGCTCGTATTCACCCACCAGGTTCGGCAGGTCGGCGGTCTTTTCCGGCAAGTCGGTCAGCAGCAGCGTCTTTTCCACCGTGGTCAGGTGGCCGGCAATGGCCTGGTACAACCCGACGAACTCGCTGTTGACCAGCACGAAACGGTCCTCGGCATGGTTCATGGTGTAGAGGATCTGCTCCGGCGACAGGCGCACGTTGATCGTATGGATCACCGCGCCGATCATCGGTATCGCGAACATGCATTCCAGATACCGATGGCTGTCCCAGTCCATCACTGCGACGGTATCGCCCGCCTTGACCCCGGCTTCGGTCAGCACATTGGCCAGCCGCGCGACCCGTTCGACCAGTGTCGGATAGTTGTAGCGCAACTGGTCACGGTAGACGATCTCGCGGGTTTTCTCGTAACGGGCCCCGGACATCAACAGCCGCCTGATCAGCAGCGGGTATTGATAAGCGCCTTCGGCAGGAGGAATAACGCGAGTCTGCAACATAAGAATCCCTTTTTCTGACTGCATAGTCGTGGCTGGAGGTGAGCACTCTAGAGCGCTTATACACGGATCAAATCAGCCAAAGGAATGATTTATTCAGCAGGCAAATACTAGCCTTGAGCCAGTATTTGCACGCGTTCACGCAGCCTGGACGGATACGCTCGCAGATCAATGCGTCTCGGTGAACGCCAGCTTCACGCCGATGGCCACGAGCACCGCGCCCATGGTGCGGTCGAACCAGTGGCCCATGCGGGCGAAACCGGCGCGCACCCGCTGCTGGCTGAACAACATGGCGACCATGCAGAACCACAAGGCCGTGGCGACCGCCAGGTATACGCCGTAACCGGCCTGTACCGCCAACGGTGTATGCGGGTTGATGACCACGGTGAACAGCGACAGGAAGAACAGCGTCGCCTTGGGATTCAGGCCGTTGGTGATGAAGCCCGAGGTGAACGCGCCACGGGCACTACGCTCACCCACCTCCTTGTGCAGGTGGTCTTCGGCAGCACCGGCTGGCTTGGCCCGCAGCGCCTTGAAGCCGATGTACAGCAGGTAGGCGGCAGCGGCCCACTTCAACGCGTTGAAGAGCACGATCGATTGCGACACGATCAGGCCGATACCCAACAGCGAGTAGCCCACGTGCAGGAAAATCGCCGTGCCGACGCCCAGCGCCGTCCAGGTTCCCGCGCGCCGGCCGTGGGTCACGCTTTCGCGCACCACCACGGCGAAATCCGGCCCGGGGCTGGCGACCGCCAACAGGTGGATCAGGGCGACAGTGAGGAACTCGGTGAGGTACATGGGGGCTCCTCGTGGGTAGGCCTTGTTGAGTGGATGCCGTGCGGCGCCAGGGCCGCAACTCATCTGATAGGCTCGCCACATTACGCCTTCGGCTTCTGACACAAAAGGTACAGTTGATGACGAACACCGTCCGCGCCGTTTTTCTCGACCATTCTTCCCTGGACCTGGGTGACCTGGACCTGGCCCCGTTGCGCAACTGCTTCGGCGAACTGCAACTGTTCGCCCGGACCCTGCCCGGCCAGGTGACAGAACGACTCCAGGACGCCACGGTGGCGATCACCAACAAGGTCGTGATCGACGCAGCGGCCATGGCCGCAAACGCCAGCCTCAAGCTGATCCTGATCAGCGCCACCGGTACCAACAATGTCGACCTGCAGGCGGCTCGTCGCCACGGCATCACCGTCTGCAACTGCCAGGGGTACGGCACGCCGTCGGTGGCCCAGCACACGATCATGCTGTTGCTGAACCTGGCGACGCGCCTGGCCGATTATCAAAAAGCAGTGGGTGAAGGTCGTTGGCAACAGGCCGCGCAGTTCTGCCTGCTGGACTATCCCATCGTCGAACTGCAAGGCAAGACCCTGGGTTTGCTCGGCCACGGCGAGCTGGGTAGCGCCGTCGGCCGGCTGGCCGAGGCATTTGGCATGCGCGTGCTGCTGGGGCAGGTCCCTGGTCGCCCTGCCCGCCCCGATCGCCTGCCGCTGGATCAGTTGCTGCCGCAAGTCGATGCCCTGACCCTGCACTGTCCGCTCAACGAGCACACCCGCCACTTCATCGGCCCGCGGGAACTGGCGCGGCTCAAGCCCGGGGCCTTTGTCCTCAACACCGCCCGAGGCGGTCTGATCGACGAACAGGCCTTGGCCGATGCCCTGCGCAGCGGCCACCTGGGCGGCGCCGCCACCGATGTGCTGAGCGTGGAACCACCGACCCAGGGCAACCCACTGCTGGCCGCCGATATTCCCCGCCTGATCGTCACGCCCCACAACGCCTGGGGCAGCCGCGAGGCGCGGCAGCGGATCGTCGGTCAACTGACTGAAAACGCCCAGGGCTTTTTCAGCGGTGCAGCACGACGAGTCGTCAGTTGATAAACTGCCGCACTTTTTTTCAAGGAGCAGACCATGGATCCGCGCAGTGAAGTACTGCTTCGTCAGGCCGAGTTATTCCAAGGGTCGGTCTTGCTGGCCGGGCTGCCCGCCGACGACCTGCTCGGCCGCCTGCCCGGGGCCCATGGCTGGTGCTGGCACGCAGGGGACCAGGCCGCACTGGACGCGCGTTTCCCTGAGCGCAGCCACTTCGGCGTGAACGTTCCCGAGCGCGCATTCGACACTGCGGTGGTGTTCCTGCCCAAGGCCAAGGACCTCACCGATTACCTGCTCAACGCCGTGGCGGCGCGCCTGGCCGGTCGGGAGGTCTATCTGGTGGGCGAAAAACGCGCCGGCATCGAAAGCGCATCCAAGCAACTCAACCCATTCGGCAAGCCGCGCAAGCTCGACAGCGCACGGCATTGCCAGTTGTGGCAGGTCACCGTCGCCAATGCGCCCGAGGCCAAGCCCCTGGAAAGCCTGGCCCAGACCTACGAGCTGCCCCTGGCCGAAGGCCCTCTGAAGATCGTCAGCCTGCCGGGGGTGTTCAGCCACGGTCGGCTGGATCGCGGCAGTGCGCTGTTGCTCGAGCACCTGGATAAACTGCCCAGCGGCCACCTGCTGGATTTCGGCTGCGGTGCCGGCGTGCTGGGAGCGGCCGTCAAGCGACGTTACCCACACAACAGCGTCACCCTGCTGGACGTGGACGCTTTCGCCACCGCCAGCAGCCGCCTGACCCTGGCTGCCAACGGGCTGGAGGCCGAAGTACTGACCGCAGACGGTATCGACGCAGCGCCCATGGGCCTGAATGCCATCCTCAGCAATCCGCCCTTCCATGTCGGTGTGCACACCGATTACCAGGCCACGGAGAACTTGCTGAGAAAAGCTGCCAAACACCTGAAAAATGGCGGCGAACTTCGGTTGGTGGCGAACAGTTTCCTCAAGTACCAGCCGTTGATCGAAGAACACCTGGGGGTTTGCACGATCAAGGCCGAGGGTCAGGGGTTCCGCATCTACCGGGCCAAGCGCGGCTGAATTTTTTCACGAAACAGCACTTGCCCTATCGGATTTGCCTAGGCAGAATCCGCTCCGTCCTAGGGGAGTAGTCTCCCGCGAGCGCCCTGCTCGCCCGGCATACGTCAACATACTTGGTCAGCAGACCATGGCGTATGCGGCCCAAGCGTCCACGCAGATGGTCGCTGGGTTTGACAAGACCTATGACACGCACACCTTACCCGGGGCGGGAAGGCTGTACGTGTCATAGCCGTGTCGACCCGCCCCTTTAGGAATCCCCCTGATGCTGGACTCTTTCCTGGTACCGACCGCAATCGTTGCGCTGGCCGAAATCGGCGACAAGACACAATTGCTCGCGCTTATCCTGGCGGCTCGCTTTCGCAAACCCTGGCCGATCATCGCCGGCATCGTCGCCGCGACACTCGCCAACCACGCCGCCGCCGGTGCGGTGGGCGCCTGGGTCAGCAGCATTTTCTCGGATGGAGTCCTGCACTGGATCCTGGCGGCGAGCTTTGCGGCCACGGCTCTCTGGACCCTGGTCCCGGACAAGCTGGACGATGAAGAGGCCAATACCGCCCGCAGGTTCGGGCCGTTCCTGACCACACTGATCGCCTTTTTCCTGGCAGAGATCGGCGACAAGACGCAGATCGCCACGGTGATGCTCGCCGCGCAATACCCGGAGCTCTGGCTGGTGATCATCGGCACGACCGTGGGTATGTTGATCGCTAACGTGCCAGTGGTGCTGGCGGGTAATTTCGCCGCCGAGAAATTGCCCCTCGCCCTTATCCGCCGCCTGGCCGCCTCGGCGTTTTTCATCCTGGCGATCGTCGCGGTGTACAAGGCGATGCAGAGCAGTGGGTGGGTTTGATACCGCGTCATCGTTCATCGCGAGCAAGCTCGCTCCCACAGGGGCTGAAGATCATTGTGGGAACGCGCTTGCTCGCGACGAGGCCAGCCGCCTCACCGCATGACGATGCTTATTTCCTGGCCTGCTGATACAGCGGCATGACCTTGGGAATCGCCGCCTGCAACGAAGCGATCCGGCTGCTCGACGAAGGGTGGGTGCTCATGAATTCCGGTGGAGCACCTTCCGAAGCCTTGCTCATCTTGTTCCACAGGGTGATCGCGGCGTTCGGATCGTAGCCGGCGCGAGCGGCCAGTTCTAGACCGATCAGGTCGGCTTCGTTTTCGTTGCCACGGCTGTTGGGCAAGGTCATGCCATAGTTCGCCACGGTGTCGGCCAATGCCAGGCTGTCCTGGCCCAGGCCGAACAACGCACCGGCGCCCTGCTTGGCCATCTCGATCCCATAAGCCTTGGACATCGCTTCGCGCCCATGCTCGCGCAGGGCATGGGCGATTTCATGGCCCATGATCGCGGCGATTTCAGCGTCGGTCAGCTTCAACTGGTCGATCAGCCCGGTGTAGAACATGATCTTGCCGCCGGGGCCGCAGTTGGCGTTGAGCTCGTCGCTCTTGATGAGGTTCACTTCCCAGTTCCATTGCGCCGCATCCGGGCGGAACACCGGGGCCTGGGCAATCAGCCGGTCGGCAATGACCTGGACGCGCTTGGCATCGGCGCTGGTCTTGTCCAGCACGCCCTTGGCGCTCGCCTCGCCCATGGTCTTCTGATAGGACTGGGCGTACATCTGGTTGACCTCGGCGCTGGACAGCATGCTGAACATGTACTGCTTGCGCTCTACGCCCACGGCTCCGCCGCTGGTGGTGTTGACCGACTGGCAACCGGCAAGCAACAGGCCCGCGCTCAGTGCACTTACCATCAATGTCTTGTTCATAACGAAGCTCCCTGAAAACGTGGGCGTATCCTATGCGCGGTTTTGTATCTGCGCCAGATACACAGCGAGGGATTACAGCTAATTCGGACGGATCTCATCGAAGTCCATTTGCGACACCCACGATTCCAAAACAGTCACCCGACGAACAGCCACTCATGCAGGGCCACGCAAACGCCGATACAGCGTCCAGGCGTCATTTACACGTCCGGAGTCTTTATGAAGTTCAGATCTATCCAGTTTTCCGTGGCCGCCCTGGCGGGCGCCATCGTCCTCAGCGTGGTCGGTGCCCTGGTGCTGTACGCGCTGTTCGCCGGTGCGCGCACCCAGGAGATGGTGCAAGAGCGAACCAAGGCGCAATTCAAGCAACAGATCGAGCAACGCCTCAGCGCCCTGGCCCGCACCCAGGCCAGCCTGATCCAGCGGGAACTGGAGGCGCCGCTGTCCCTCGCCAAGGGCCTGGCCACAACCAACGCCCTCATGGGCATGGCCGGCACGGATGGCAGCCCGCAATTGAAAGTGCCACGCGAGCAGTTGATCAACCTGCTGCGTGAAACCGTGGTGCGCAACCCGAAAGTCCTTGGCGCCTACATCGCCTGGGAGCCCAACGCCATCGACCACGACGACGCCAGTTACGTGAACAGCCAGGTCCTGGGCATGGAAACCAACGGGCGCTTCCTGCCCTGGTGGTTCCGCAACCAGGACGGCACCCTGGGCCTGGAAAAACTTGCCGACGTGGCCGACCAGAAAATGCTCTCCACCGGCATTCGCGCCAGCGAATATTACCTGTGCTCCCAGGACAGCAAGAAAGCCTGCGTGATCGACCCGGCGCCGTACCGCGTCGGCGACACCATGACCATGCTCGCCTCGTTCATCGAACCGATCATGATCAACGGCGCATTCCAGGGCATCGCCGGGGCGGACCTGTCGGTGAACTTCATCCAGGACATGCTCGTGGCCGCCGACGCCAAGCTGTACGACGGAGCCGGGGAAATGGCCTTGCTGTCCACCAACAACCGCCTGGTGGCCTTTACCAAGGACCCGAGCAAACTGGGGGAAAAAGGCAGTGACCTGCTGGACGCCAACGAACTGGATAACCTGACCCGCCTCAGCATCGGCGAAGTGCGCTACGACATCGATCAAGCACACGGGCATATCGAGGTGTACATGCCATTCGGCATCGGCGAAACCAACGCCCGCTGGACGCTGATGCTGCAACTGCCGCTGAACGCGGTAATGGCCGATCTGCAAGCCTTGCAGAATGACCTGGACGATCAGCGCCAGTCCGACATCCTCGGCATGACCGTGGTGGGCCTGGTGATCGCCGGTATTGGCCTGCTGGTGATCTGGCTGGTGGGCCATGGCATCGCCCGGCCACTCAAGCAGATGGTGGCCATGCTCGATGACATCGCCCAGGGTGAAGGCGACCTGACTCGGCGCCTGGTCAGCGACCGCGCCGATGAGCTGGGGGCTATCGCCAAGGGGTTCAACACGTTCCTGAGCAAATTGCAGGGGATGATCAGCCAGGTGGTGATATCCGTGCAGAGCGTCAGCGACTCGTCGGAGCACACCGCCGATATCGCCATACGCACCAACCAGGGCGTGCACAAGCAGATGGCGGAGATCGATCAGGTCGCCACCGCCGTGCACGAAATGACCGCCACTGCCCAGGATGTGGCGCGCAACGCGACCCAGGCGGCCCAGGCTGCCAGTCATGCCGATCAGGCCGCCAGCCAGGGCATGCGGATCGTGCAGGACACCTCCACGTCCATCGGCGCCCTGGCCCAGGAAATCGGCAGGGCGGTAGGCGTCGTGCAAAACCTGGCCAAGGACAGCGAGAACATCAACGCGATTCTCACTGCCATCCGCGGGATCGCCGAGCAGACCAACCTGCTGGCCCTCAACGCAGCCATCGAAGCCGCCCGGGCCGGTGAACAGGGTCGTGGTTTTGCGGTGGTGGCCGATGAAGTGCGCAACCTGGCGCAGAAGACCCAGCAAGCCACGGAAGAAATCCAGTCGATGATCCAGCAACTGCAACAGGGCACCCGGGATGTGGTGCGGGTGATGGAAGACAGCCAGCACCGTACCGATGAAAGTGTCCAGCATGCCGCAAAGGCCGCCCTGGCCCTGGAAACCATCACCCAGGCCGTGTCGGTGATCAATGACATGAACACCCAGATCGCCAGCGCAGCCGAGGAACAGAGTGCCGTGGCCGATGACATCAACCGCAACGTCATCAACATCGGGCAAGTGGCGAACGAAGTGGCGGGCGGCGCGGACGAGTCCAGCGCGGCCAGTGCCGGCCTGACCAAACTGGCAGAGCAGCAGCGGCGCTTGATCAATCAGTTCAGGGTCTGACCCCGGGGCCTCATCGCAAGCAGGCTCGCGATGAGGCCCGCATGGGCACCGCGACACTCACGCCGGAGTCAGGCACTCCGGCCCGTTGAGTTTCGGATCGTTGACCAGGTTGGCCAGCACCCGCTCGCGCAATGGCGCCGGCTCGCTCGCCAGCAACCCTTGCAAGGCATGCAACGGCGTCTGGGGATCGAGCCACAGCCGCTGCCCTTCTTCATCCAGGATCAACGGCCGGCGCTGGCCCGCCGCCGGCAGGGTGATGACCGCCGTGCTCAACCACACCTGCTCCTGCACCGGATAGGCTTCCCAGATCGCGGCAAAAAACAGTGACGAACCCTCCCCCGGCGTCAGCCAGTAGGGTCGCTTGCGCGTGCCGCCACGCCATTCGTAGAAGCCGTTGGCCGGCAACAGGCAGCGACGCAGGCGCAGGGCTTCGCGGAACATCGGTTGCTCGGCCACGGTTTCGGCCCGGGCATGGGCCGGTGTACGCGACAGGTCCGTCAGCCACGCCGGGGTCAGCCCCCAGCGAGCCCGGGCCAGTTCGCGCTGGCCTTCGGCGCCGGCCCGCAGCATCAGCACCGAATCGTTGGGCGAAATATTCCATTGGGCCTTCTGGTCGGCGGGAAAGCCAGGCAGGGCCGCGAAAGCGGGATTCCAGCGAAACAGGGCATAACGTCCACACATGGGGCAACAGGACTCTCGATTGAACGGCCGTCAGCCTAACAGACCAGGGTACCGGGATAGCTGTCCGGTTCATCGCCGGGCAACGGCAGCGCGACATTGTACGCGGCGATCAGCTCGCGGGCGTACTGGGCCTGTTCATCCTCCACCGCCAGCCCCAGCAGCCCCTGCATCGGCAACTCGCCGGCACCGCCCACGAGGTCGCGGCCCACCAGGTGCGCCGTGATGCCTTCACTGGCGAGCATGCCTTGCAGCAGCTCGCCTTCCATCAGGTTTTCCAGTTCGTAGATTCGCTGCATGGACGCCCCCGTCATTCGTTCTCGCTGTGAACCTCGAGCAACCATTCATGGCCATCGGTTTGCAGGATGAAATAGATCGGGCGGCAACACACCGGACAGTCCTCGATATAGGTCTGGTCGCCACCGGACAGGTCCAGAACCGCTTCAGCCGGTTCACCGCAATAAGGACATTCGTAGCGCTCGGTTTCCAGCATCGCGGTCTCCCAGGTGACTTGTGCGTATAATCGCCGGTCTATTTGCAGGGCTATTTTCGTCTGGCTTATCTTCCAGGCCGTGCCCTGTCGGTTTTTTGATCGAACCCTTAACTTACCCTAGCCGTTTCCAACAAGAGAGCATGATGGGCGAATTCGATGCCATCCGACCTTACAACGACAGCGAAGTCCCAGCGGTACTGGCTCGGCTGCTCGGTGACAAGGCGTTTCTAGATATCCTCACCCACTTCCGCTTTCCGCGCCTGGCCGGAGCCTTCGGCTGGCTGCTCAAACCTCTTATAGCGCAAAGATTGCGCCGTGAGTTCGCCGACGTGACGTCGGTCGCCACCTTGCAGGACAAAGTGGAGTTCTACGTCGACCACACCATCGAGCGCGCCACCGACGGCGTGACCTATACCGGGGTGGAGCAGTTCAAGTCCGGCAGCGCCTACCTGTTCATCGCCAATCATCGCGATATCGTGATGGACCCGGCCTTCGTCAACTACGCCGTGTACCACGCCGGCCTGCCGACCCCGCGCATCGCCATCGGCGACAACTTGCTGCAGAAACCCTTCGTCAGCGACCTGATGCGCCTGAACAAGAGTTTCATCGTGCACCGCTCCCTCACCGGGCGGAAGGAGAAACTGGCGGCCTATCAGTTGCTCTCGGCGTACATCAACCACTCGATCCGCCACGACTGCGCTTCGATCTGGATCGCCCAGGCCGAAGGCCGGGCCAAGGACGGCGACGACCGTACCGAGTCGGCGATCCTCAAGATGTTCCACATGAGCCGCAAGGACGAACCGTTCGGCGAGGTGATCCAGTCGCTGAACCTCACGCCGGTGTCGATCAGCTATGAATACGACCCGTGCGACCAGGCCAAGGCCCGCGAGCTGTATATCCGCGCCACCACCGGCAGCTACACCAAGGCACCGGGCGAGGATGACGTGAGCATCGCCAAGGGCATCACCGGCTACAAGGGCCGGGTCCATGTGAACTTCGCCGCGCCGATCACCGAGCTGTTCGAGGACACCAAGCAACTGGCCCAGGAAATGGACCGGCAGATTCTCGGCGGTTATCGCCTGTTCCCGGTGCACTACCTGGCCTACGCCCAATGGGCCGACGCGGACCCGCAATTGCAGGTTCCCAGGGCGGCGCAGATGTTCGGTGCCGAAGAGCTGGCCAAGGCCGAGGAGGAATGGCAACGCCGGCTGGACGCTTGCCCGGCAGAACACCGGCCGTTCCTGGTATTGCAATACGCGACGCCGGTGCGTAATCAGTATCGGGTCAAGGCGGGGTTGCCGTTGTAACGCCGCCTAGCTGCCGATACAAGGATATCTGGCGAGGGGTTTGGCGAAACGTCGCACGCTCGGTTGCGCAGCCACCGCAAAATGGCTGTAGATCAAGGCTGATCTATTGGGTTCGAAGGGCTGCTTTGCAGCCCAGCGGGGATCAATCTCCTCGCCACAAAAACATCCGTGACCGGCGGTGCAAGCCGCCATTTCGCGTTTTTCAGTGAACCTGCGTACTGATCCACGACACCAGCAACGCCAGCGCCAGGCAGGCAAAACCGAACCGATAGAAGAATCGGTTCATGCGCTGGGTGGCCAGGTCCAGCAGTGCTTCGAAGCGCTCCTCGCCGTTGCCACTGCGCGCTTGCAGGCTGGCCCGCGCCCGCAGCTCGCGACGACGCGTGGCGTGCAGCAACCAACCTCCAGGGCAGGCAAACAACAAGGCCAGCAGGTTGATCAGTTTGGCAGGGTGGGCGGCGAACAGCGAAAACAGATGCAGCGACATCACAAACCTCAAGGAAAAAACGGACAGGACGCGGCCCGCGACAGCGAACAGGGCGCGGATTCTACCGAAAGGCCGGCGCACTGCCGCATTTTTTCCGACCAGTAACGATCTGTTCGGTGCTTCGGATGCTGGCGTAGCGACTTTGTGGCAGAGGGATTGATCCCCGCCGGCTGCGAAGCAGCCCCGGGCTTCCTGCCGGGCCCAAGCGCCTGCGAGTGCCACGCACTCGAGCGGGAATAGATCCCTTCGCCACGGCAGAAAGGCCGTGATCCATCGTAATTCTTCGCGTCACGGTTTCGTCATCTGGATAGGCCACTCTGTCGCCCTCCCAACCTGCACGGAACCCGTCATGCTGCACGCCGAAAACCAGGATCGCCTCTACCTCATCAGCCCGAGCGACGAACAACAGAACCTCGTCGACAGCCTGTCCTTCAATGTGCAGGACCGCCATTGGCTGGTGTACTGCGCCCTGGGCGGCCACCAGCATGCCGACTTGCCTGAGACAGACCTGCTGACCGGGATCAGCGTGCTGGAATTCTATTCCCAGGCCGCCTGAAAAAACTGTGGGAGCGAGCTGGCTCGCGATAGACGAGTGTCAGCCCTCTCGATGTTGGCCGATCCACCCCTATCGCGAGCCAGCTCGCTCCCACAAGGATTACAGGACTTAATGCTTACTCAGCCAGCACCTGGCCAATGGTCGGATCCTTGAACAGCCGGGTCAGGGCATCGCTCAACACGTCGCTGACCAGCTTGGTGTTGGTGTCCTGGTTGGGCGCCATGCCAAAACGCTGGTCCAGCGAAGCGCCATACCGACCGCTGTAGCGACGGTTGGCGTTCTGCACATCGGAGCGGAACGTCGCGCCGATGGTGGCTTCCGTCACGTACATGCCTTCCTTGGGCGACTGATACTTGAGCTCGGCCAGGGTCACGGTCAGTTGCGGTGCATTCATCGCGTTCGCGGTCGGGGTGAAGCCCAGCAAACGTACAGCGGCTTCGGCCTGGGCCTGCAGCTTGGGCAGGATCTGCGCACCCTGCACGGTGATCACGCTGGTTTCCGGGTACAGTCCGCCACGGGTACCGAGGGTTGGCGAGGGACGACCGTCCACCACACGCACGACTACTGGCTGGCCACGTCCGACTGGCGCCAGCTGGGCGTTGAGCCTGGGTTCAGGGTTAAGTTGTTGCGGGCTGTGGGCGCAGCCGACGAGGGTCAGACTGGTCACAGCGATCAAACCGAACAACAGGCGTTGCAACATGCTCTTCTCTCCAGAATCGGGCACTGACAAGCCCGCAGTATAGCGGTGCGCCACCGCGGCGAACCAGCCGATGAATGCTGAAATATCTGACATGAACCGGCTATCTCGGTTCCTGTCACTCCATTGTCACGGTCCTTACACCGGCATGTCATGACCCAATGCCAGGCTGTTCCCAAGCATCCCGACACGGTAACGATCATGCGCCTCCTTATCTCCCTGTTTACCCCTCGCCCCCATCACCGCAGTTTCGCCCTGCTGGACCGCGACGGTCGCTGCCAGGCGTTCAAGCAATGCAGCCTGCAACCCATGGGCGAAGGTTGGGTGGAAATCGAAGAGATCCGGCTCAGCTGGCTGAACCAGCCCTTGCCCGCCAGCGCCCGCGTACAACCGCTTCGTGCCCGCGCTCGCAACCGTCAATTGTTGGCCATCTGACCAGATGGCTAATAAAAGTCATTAAACACGACCATTTCCCTGCGTTTCTTCGTTACAATCTCCCCCCGATTATAAGGACGTCTCCTGATCGGGCCTCGCAACACCGCTGATGCATGGTCATCGGCATCCAGCATCGCCCACAGAGAGCCGCCCACACAGATCGAGTGAAGCTGGCGCGCCTGCTGTTTCCGGGCCAATCACCACTTTTCGCGAATCTGCAGAGCTGTCATTACGCTCGGTCACTGAGCTGTCTGCCCGTTTTGCCTGTCATGTACTCCATGGGGGCAACCGATCCGGGCACGGTGCCAGGCTGGGACAGCCCTTTTTTGAGGTTCACGTCTTCAAAAGAGCGTGAAAAAACGGGTTTTCACAACTTCACGAGAGTGTGGCGAGCAAATGAAGAGTTTTGCGTCTGAACAAGCACCATCAGCGTCTGGAATAGCCCAACGACACAGGACCGGATATCGCTCAAGAACTGGCGCCTGAAGCCTGTCCGCTACGGATTTGGTTGCACGAGTGGATGTCTCGGCCATAAGTCGAATTGCCTGCCCGGCGCTTAAATGAGTTCATATGACTCTTGAGGCCAGGCTGCATGCATCCGCAGTGTTGCGAATGAATTGCGAAGATTCGGACATGGCGATCCTGGCCATGGGTACCTGGGGCGCAACTGACCTTGCCCCGCCACTCCTGGCCGCTATGCCGACAATTTGGTGCTGCAGATTTTGGAGACGCGTTAAATGGCGCATAACGAAGCAGTCGATGTAGTTCTGGTAGGGGCCGGCATCATGAGTGCCACCCTGGCCGTGCTGCTCAAGGAGCTCGACCCCGCGATTTCGCTGGAAGTCGTCGAGCTGATGGATTCCGGTGCCGCGGAGAGTTCCAACCCCTGGAACAACGCCGGTACCGGCCACGCCGGGCTGTGTGAGCTGAACTACACCCCCCAGGCGGCCGATGGCAGTATCGACATCAAGAAAGCCGTGCATATCAACGCCCAGTTCGAGGTGTCGAAGCAGTTCTGGACCTACCTGACCCGCAAGGGCACGTTCGGCTCGTCCAGGTCCTTCATCGCACCGGTGCCGCACCTGAGCTTCGTGCAGGGCGAGAAAGGCGTGGCGTTCCTGAAGAAGCGCTTCGAACTGTTGAAGCAGCATCACGCCTTCGCCGACATGGAATACACCGAGGACAAGGCCAAGATGGCCGAGTGGATGCCGTTGATGATGCCCGGCCGGCCGGACGACGAAGTCATCGCCGCCACCCGGGTCATGAACGGCACCGACGTCAACTTCGGCGCCCTGACCAATCAGTTGCTCCAGCACCTGACCAGTGCCCCGGACGCCCAGGTCAAGTACTGCAAGCGGGTGACCGGCCTCAAGCGCAATGGCGCCGGCTGGACGGTCAGCATCAAGGACGTCAATTCCGGCAGCACCCGCGAAGTCGATGCCAGGTTCGTCTTCCTGGGCGCCGGCGGCGCGGCGCTGCCGTTGCTGCAAGCCTCGGGCATCGAGGAAAGCAAGGGCTTCGGCGGCTTCCCGGTCAGCGGCCAGTGGCTGCGTTGCGACAACCCGGACGTGGTCAAGCACCACCAGGCCAAGGTCTACAGCCAGGCCGCCGTGGGCTCGCCTCCCATGTCGGTACCGCACCTGGACACCCGCGTGGTCGACGGCAAGAAATCCCTGCTGTTCGGGCCGTACGCCGGCTTCACCACCAAGTTCCTCAAGCACGGTTCGATCATGGACCTGCCACTGTCGGTGCGCGCCGGCAACATCGGGCCGATGCTGGCCGTGGCACGTGACAACATGGACCTGACCAAGTACCTGATCAGCGAAGTGATGCAGTCCATGGAGCAGCGCCTGGAAGCCCTGCGTCGTTTCTATCCCGAGGCGAAAGCCGAGGACTGGCGCCTGGAAGTGGCCGGCCAGCGAGTGCAGATCATCAAGAAAGACCCGAAGAAAGGTGGCGTCCTGCAATTCGGCACCGAACTGGTGGCGGCCAAGGACGGCACCATCGCCGCCCTGCTGGGCGCATCGCCGGGTGCTTCGGTGACCGTTTCGATCATGCTGGAACTGATCGAGCGCTGCTTCCCCGAGAAGGCCAAGGGCGAATGGGCCGCCAAGCTCGCGGAAATCTTCCCGGCCCGGGAAAAAGTGCTGGAGACCGACGCGGCGCTGTATCGCAAGGTCAATGCGCAGAACAACGTCGCACTGGAACTGGTTGAAGAAAACAGCGAGACCCCAAGCTACGCTTGATTGGTCCGCATGAAAAAAACGCCCCGTACTCCATGAATACGGGGCGTTTTTTTATGGGAGAAGCTTGGGATGGCGCCCGCTGGTCCGCCAGGCAGCCCCTCGGCCAGTCAACCGCGCGCCTTGTTGAACAACTCGATGTATTCCTCGGCGTTGCGCTGGTCCTTGATCAACGCGACGAAATCGTTGCCATGTTCGTCCTTGCCATCGAGGTCATAGCCGGCTTCGACGAAGAAGGTCAGGAAGCGCTCGAAATCGTCGACCCGCAGACCGCGATAGCCCTTGATCAGTTTGTGCAGCGACGGCGAGGTGGCATCGGCCGGTTCGAAGTTGAGGAACAGTTTGATCTGTTCGTCGCCAATCTCGTCACCAATCACCTGTTTCTTGTCTTTACGCATTGCCGGCTCCAGCTCGCACAGTTCACGGGGCGGGCAGTTTACCCCCGGCGGGCCCCAGGGCTCAACGCGAGCGTTCGGTACCGGTGTGCAGGTCGGCCCAGATATGACCATTGGCGTAGGTCAGAAACTGCACGTAGACCGTGTCGTTGCGCAACAGATCGATGACCACCCGATACTGGGCCTGTGGATAAGACAGGGTCAGGGTCTTGCTCGCTTCGTCGAAGAGCGGTTTCTTCAGGCTTTTGCTTTCGCCATCGAAATTGAGGATCACCTGGCTGATGGTGGCGCCCTTGTTCAGGGGCTTGCCCTTGAGGCGAACCAGCAGTGGCGAGGTCACCGGTATCGGTTGCTGGTTGGATTGCCGCTGGTTGCCCAGCACCACCGAGTACTCGGTGACCTGCAGCAGTTGCTGTTGTTCGGGCTGTTCCTGGCGCACCACCAGGTCGTCAGGCGGCAGGAACTGGCTGTGCATCGGCGCGGCGACCACCGCCAGGGGCAGGCTGGATATCAACAGCGGAACGGCGCAGCGGCGGATCGATACTCTCATGTCAGGCTCCGAGGTCTTGGCCCGGCACTCTAGCATGAGCAGGAACGATAAAAATAAGCGAGCCGGGTCAATACATCCGGGGCTCCGGCGCGGCATACTCAGATGGCCATCAGCCTTGGTTTCATCGTGGCCAGGGACTGGTGTCCGGCAGGTCCAGATGCGTCCCGTTCAGTTAGTGGAGTGCCTATGTCTTTCTCCGCCCCGCCCTTGTTCGCTGCCTGGCGCCAGGCCTGGCGCACCGGTTATACCCTCGAGCGCCTGCGTGGCGACCTGGTGGCCGGGCTGACGGTCGGCATCATCGCCATCCCCCTGGCCATGGCGTTGGCAATCGCCGTCGGCGTGCCACCGCAGCATGGCTTGTACACCGTACTGGTAGCGGCACCGCTGATTGCCCTGACCGGCGGCTCGCGCTTCAACGTGAGCGGGCCAACAGCGGCATTCGTGGTGATCCTGCTTCCCATCACCCAGCAATACGGCCTGGGTGGCCTGCTGCTGTGCACGATGCTGGCCGGCCTGATCCTGATCGCCCTGGGACTGATGCGGGCCGGGCGGCTGATCCAGTACATTCCCTATCCGGTCATCCTGGGCTTTACCGCCGGTATCGGCGTGGTCATTGCCACCTTGCAATTGAAGGACCTGCTGGGCCTGACCACCATCGGCCAGGCCCAGCACTACATCGAACAGCTGGGCGCCCTGATCGTGGCGTTGCCCAGCGCACGACTGGGCGATGGCATTGTCGGCATCACCTGCCTGGCGGTGCTGATCGTCTGGCCACGCTGGGTCCCGCGCGTTCCGGGGCATCTGGTCGCACTGCTCGTCGGGGCGCTGCTGGGGGTGCTGCTGGAGCTCGGTGGCTGGCCCATCGCGACACTGGGCGAACGCTTCAGCTATATGGTCGATGGCATCAGCCATCCCGGCATCCCGCCCTTGCTGCCAACCTTCGACTGGCCGTGGAACCTGCCAGCCGGCGATGGCCAGCCACTGGGCCTCTCCTATGACCTGATCCGCCAATTGATGGCGCCGGCGTTCGCCATTGCCATGCTCGGCGCCATCGAATCGCTGCTGTGCGCCGTGGTGGCCGATGGCATGACCGGCAGCAAGCACGACCCCAACGCCGAACTGATGGGCCAGGGCCTGGGCAACCTGGTTGCGCCGCTGTTCGGTGGCATCACCGCCACGGCGGCGATTGCCCGTAGCGCCACCAACGTGCGCAGCGGCGCGTCCTCTCCGCTGGCCGCGATCATCCACAGCCTCGTGGTGCTGCTGGCGATGTTGCTGCTGGCACCGCTGTTCAGCTACCTGCCCATGGCTGCCATGGCTGCGTTGCTGGTGATGGTCGCCTGGAACATGAGCGAGGCCGGACATGTACTGCACACCCTGCGCATCGCCCCACGCAGTGATGTGCTGGTGCTGCTCACCTGCCTGAGCCTGACGGTGCTGTTCGACATGGTACTGGCGGTCGCCGTCGGCCTGCTGCTGGCGGCCGGGCTGTTCATCAAGCGCATGAGCGAACTGACCGACAGCGCCGAGCTGCCGCGTCACGCCCACCAAGCCTTGCTGGATATGCCCGAGCATGTGCGCTGCTATGAAATTCGTGGCCCGCTGTTCTTCGGCGCGGCAGAAAAGGCCCTGGACGTGCTGCGCAGATTCGATCCGGATGTGCGGGTCGTCGTGGTGGACATGGCCGCGGTGCCGATGCTGGACATGACCGCCCTGGCGGCGTTTGAAAATATCCTGAAGGATTATCGCAAGCAGAACATCGGCCTGATCCTGGTGGCAACCACCCCCAGGGTGCGCCTGAAGCTACGCCGTGCCGGCGTTCATCGCGAACGGCGCCAACTGGCGTATGTGCAAACCCTGGAGCAGGCGCGGGTCAAGAGCGAGCAGTGGTTGCAAGCCAACCACGCCTGACCTGGGTCTATCAGTCGAACTGGGCGCGCATCCAGGCCTGGTACTCGACAACGCCGGGCTCGCCTTCACGGGGTGCCCAATGGGCCAGTTCGCCTTCGCCCACGGGCCGGTAAGGGCCTGCCTTGCATTCGAACATCAGGCTGTCGGGTTCCAGCACCACCAGGCCGTGATACACACCGGCCGGCAGGTCGACGCCAAGGCAATCGCCTCCGGCCTGCAGGACGCGCTTGTCCACCACTCCCCCGGCCTCGTCGAAGATCAACACACCGAGACGACCCCTGAGTACCAGGAGCGTCTCGGCCTTGTCAGCGCTCAGGTGCCGATGCGGCGGGATGTAGGTCGAAGGCTGCAGGCCCACGGCCATGCGGTGGCAGGGCTCTTCCATGCGATGGAAATTATGGTGCTGGCGTCCGCGAGGACTGGCCGTGGCTTTCTCGGCCAGTTCATCGAACAACGCCTGATCCAGAAAGCCTGGCCGGGTCATCGATTACATTCCTTTCACAGCGAAAATACCGTTGGCGTTGCGCCAGTAACCCTTGTAGTCCATGCCATAGCCGAAGATATAGCGGTCGACGCATGGCAGGCCCACGAAATCAGCCTTCAGGTCGGGACGAGCCTTGCGGTCGTGGTCCTTGTCGATCAGCACGGCAGTGTGCACGGCACGGGCACCGGCGTGCCTGCAGAAGTCGATGATGGCGCCCAGGGTGTGCCCTTCGTCGAGAATGTCGTCGATGATCAAGACATCGCGATCGATGAACGACACTTCCGGCTTGGCTTTCCAGAACAGGTCGCCGCCGCTGGTTTCATTGCGATAACGGGTGGCGTGCAGGTAGGACGCCTCCAGCGGGAAGTTCAGGTAGGTCAGCAGCTTGCCGGAGAAAATCAGCCCGCCGTTCATGACGCAGAACACCACCGGGTTGGACTCGGCCAGTTGTTCATTGATTTGCGCACCGACACGGGCGATGGCCGCTTCGACTTCGGCTTCGGTGTACAGGCAGTCAGCCTCTCGCATGATTTGACGGATATGCTCGAGATCAGCGGACATGGCGCTCTCCAGGGGAGGTTGAAGGGAGGGACGGGTTCGGAAAAGCGGGCAAAGGTACGCATCCCGCCCGGCCAGATCAAGCGTTTGTGGACTAACGTTCTGTATTGTCTATAGGACAACATCCCCGGATAGATTAATCTAGCCCGGTTTTTTTGCCCGCCGCCGGAGCCTTCCCATGCCCATCCTCGAGATCCGCCATCCGCTGATCAGACATAAACTCGGCCTGATGCGTCGTGCCGACATCAGCACGAAGAACTTCCGCGAGCTCGCACAGGAAGTCGGTGCGCTGCTCACCTATGAAGCCACCAAGGACCTGCCGCTGGAGTCCTACCAGATCGATGGCTGGGCCGGTGCGGTCCAGGTAGAGAAAATCGCCGGCAAGAAAATCACCGTGGTGCCGATCCTGCGCGCCGGTATCGGCATGCTCGAGGGTGTGCTTAGCCTGATCCCGGGCGCCAAGGTCAGCGCCGTGGGCGTGGCCCGTAACGAGCAGACCCTGCAAGCCCACACCTACCTGGAAAAACTGGTGCCGGAAATCGACGAGCGCCTGGCGATGATCATCGACCCGATGCTCGCCACCGGCAGTTCCATGGTCGCCACCATCGAGCTGCTGAAAAAAGCCGGTTGCCGGGATATCCGCGCCATGGTGCTGGTTGCCGCGCCCGAAGGCATCAAGGCGGTGGAAGACGCCCATCCCGACGTAACCATCTACACCGCCTCCATCGATCAGAAGCTCAACGAGCATGGCTACATCATCCCGGGCCTGGGCGATGCCGGCGACAAGATCTTCGGCACCAAGCAGAAGGACGCTTGAGCATGCAGGATGAATTCAACGATCCGCTCTGGCGCCAGGTGCTGTCCGGTGCGCAGATGCTGTTCGTCGCCTTTGGCGCGCTGGTGCTGATGCCGCTGATCACCGGGCTGGACCCCAACGTGGCACTGTTTACCGCCGGCCTGGGCACCATCCTGTTCCAGGTGGTGACCGGGCGCCAGGTGCCGGTGTTCCTGGCATCGAGTTTCGCGTTCATCACTCCGATCATTCTCGCCAAGGGCCAGTTCGGCCTGGCCGAGACCATGGGCGGCGTGATGGCGGCCGGCTTCGTCTACACCTTCCTGGGGCTGGCGGTGAAGATCAAGGGCACCGGGTTCATCGACCGGCTGTTGCCGCCGGTGGTGATCGGTCCGGTGATCATCTCCATCGGCCTGGCGATGGCGCCGATTGCCGCGAACATGGCCATGGGCAAGGCCGGTGACGGCACCGAGCTGATCCACTACCAGACCGCGATGCTGATTTCCATGCCGGCCCTGCTCACCACCCTGGTGGTCGCCGTATTCGGCAAAGGCATTTTCCGCCTGGTGCCGATCATTTCCGGCGTGCTGGTGGGTTTCGCCATGTCGTTCTTCTTCGACGTGGTGGACACCGCGAAGATCGCCGCCGCGCCATGGTTCGCACTGCCGAACTTCACTGCGCCGGCGTTCAACTGGCAAGCGATCCTGTTCATCGTGCCGGTAGCGCTGGCACCGGCCATCGAGCATATCGGCGGCGTGATTGCCGTGGGCAGCGTGACCGGCCGCGACTACCTGAAAAAACCCGGCCTGCATCGCACGCTGTTCGGCGACGGCATTGCCACCACCGCGGCCGGCCTGTTCGGCGGTCCGCCCAACACCACCTATGCCGAAGTCACCGGCGCGGTGATGCTGACCAAGAACTACAACCCGAAGATCATGACCTGGGCGGCGATCTTCGCCATCGCCCTGGCATTCATCGGCAAGTTCGGCGCGCTGCTGCAGAGCATCCCGGTGCCGGTCATGGGCGGTATCCTGTGCCTGTTGTTCGGTTCGATCGCGGCGGTGGGCATGAACACGCTGATCCGCCACAAGATCGATCTGGGCGAGGCGCGCAACCTGGTGATCGTCTCCGTGACCCTGGTGTTCGGCATTGGCGGCGTGCTGGTCGGCACAGGCACTGGCCCGGACGATTTCGGCCTCAAGGGCATCGCATTGTGCGCGGTAGTGGCAATCGCCCTGAACCTGATCCTGCCGGGCAATGACAGCTGGAAGCACAAGAAGGCGGATGAGCCGCTGATCTGACTCAGGCATGAAGACTTCGTTGTCGGCCTGATAGTCATCGAGAGCAAGCTCGCTCCCACAATGGATCTCGAGTGGTCACAAACTTTGTGTACCCCCGCAGATCCCATGTGGGAGCGAGCTTGCTCGCGATGAGGCCCTTGAACGTCACAAAGCTATGGGAGCCCGTTCACAGAGAGTGCTCAACGCCTGTGCCCACTGCGGCTCATCATTGAGGCAAGGCACCAGCACCAGCTCCTCCCCGCCCGCCTCGCGGAACTGCTCACGGCCACGATCGCCGATTTCCTCCAGGGTTTCGATGCAGTCGGCCACGAATGCCGGACACATCACCAACACTTTCTTCACACCACTTTTGGCCAGTTCATCCAGCCGCGCTTCGGTGTAGGGTTCGATCCACTTGGCGCGGCCCAGCCGCGACTGGAACGACACCGACCATCGACCCTGCGCCAGTCCCATGCGCTTGGCGAACAATTCGGCAGTGCGTATGCACTGGGCGCGGTAACAGGTCGCCATGACCTGCGGCGAGGCGTTCCGGCAGCAGTCGGCATCCTTGAAACAGTGGAAACCCGTGGGGTCGAGCTTGGTCAGGTGCCGCTCTGGCAAGCCATGGAAACTGAGCAACAAGTGATCGTAGTCCTGTTCCAGATAAGGCTTGGCGCTGGCAACCAGTGCATCCAGATATTCCGGCTGGTCGTAGAACGGCTGGAGAATCGAGAACTGCACATCGAGCTTCTTTTCCCGCACCACCCGCTTCGCTTCCTCGACCACCGTGGTGACCGTGCTGTCAGCGAACTGCGGGTACAACGGCGCCAAGGTGATCTTCCTATGCCCCTGGCTGGCCAGGCGCACCAGCGCCGACTCAATGGACGGCTCGCCGTAACGCATCGCCAGCTCCACCGGCCCTTGGGTCCACTGCGCGGTCATGGCCTGTTGCAGCCGACGACTGAGCACCACCAGCGGTGAGCCTTCATCCCACCAGATCGAGGCATAGGCGTGGGCCGATTGCTCGGGGCGCTTGATCAGGATCAGCGACACCAGCAGCCGCCGTACCGGCCAGGGCAAGTCGATAACGTAGGGGTCCATCAGGAACTGGTTGAGGTAACGGCGCACATCGGCCACCGAGGTGGAGGCAGGCGAACCCAGATTCACCAGAAGCAACGCGTGATCGGTCATGCAACGTCCTATTTCAGAAGCGGCCGGACAACGTCGTCCAGGGCCGCGGGCAAGTCAGTGAACCGGAAAGTGAAACCCGCCGCCTGCAATCGGACCGGCGTGGCGCGCTGGCCGCCCAGCAACAGCAATGACAATTCTCCCAATGCGACTTTCAGCACCAGCTCCGGCATCGGCACCACCGTTGGCCGATTCAGCACCCGCCCCAGGGCCTTGGTGAAATCGCGGTTGCGTACCGGGTTTGGCGCGCACGCATTATAAGGACCGCTGGCGTCATCGCGATGCAGAAGAAAATCAATCAGAGCGATTTGATCGTCGATATGAATCCATGGCATCCACTGCCGACCATTGCCGATACGCCCGCCCAGCCCCAGTTTGAAGGGCAATAGCAGCCGCGACAAAAAGCCGCCCTCGGTGGCCAGGACCAGGCCGGTGCGCACCAGTACGACGCGCAGCCCCATGGCCTCGGCCCGCTGTGCGGTTTCTTCCCAGGCAATGCACAACTGGCTGGCGAAGTCCTCGCTCACGGGACCGGATTGCTCGGTCAGTTCCCGCTCACCGCCGTCTCCGTACCAACCCACCGCGGAACCGGAAACCAACACTCGGGGCTTGCGCTCGCAACGTTCCAGCCAGGCCAGCAAGACCTCCGTGAGGGTGACGCGACTGCTCCACAACAGCATCTTGCGCTTGTGGCTCCAGGGCCGGTCGGCAATCGGTGCCCCGGCGAGGTTCACCACCGCATCCACCGGCTCTTCGATCTCTTCGAGCCTGGCAATCCCTCGCACCTGTGCTCCGCAGATATTCGCCACCTGTTCAGGCCGACGACTCCATACTGTCAAACGATGTCCCTGCTCCAGCCAGTGACGGCAGAGCCGACGCCCGATCAATCCAGTACCGCCGGTCAGCAATATGTGCATGAGGTGATCCTCGCAGAGCGTTTTACCCGGCCCATTAGTCTATTTTTATAAGCAGGGATTTTTCGTATCAGACAGGGTCTGTGTTTTAACAATAGGACAACCTGTCCAAACGCGAACGGTAAAACTTATACCAAAAACCCGAATTGTACAGCTTTGAACGACGGCGTAGTCTGTACAGAAAGCTAAACGAGGCCCTCATGACTGTACCTATCGCAATCATCGGCACCGGCATCGCCGGACTCTCAGCCGCCCAGGCCCTGACGGAGGCCGGGCACATCGTTCAACTCTTCGATAAAAGCCACGGCAGCGGCGGGCGCATGTCCAGCAAACGCAGCGACGCCGGTGCGCTGGACATGGGCGCGCAATATTTCACTGCGCGCGATCGTCGCTTCGTCACCGAAGTGCAGCGTTGGCAAGCCAACGGCTGGGCCGCGGAATGGAACCCGCAGCTCTATCACTTCCAGGGCGGGCAGCTATCCCCTTCGCCGGACGAACAGACCCGCTGGGTCGGCACCCCGCGCATGAGCGCCATCACCCGGGCCTTGCTGGGCAAATTGCAGGTGCAGTTCTCCTGCCGGATCACCGAAGTGTTCCGCGGCCAGGAACACTGGCACCTGCAGGATGCGGAAGGCTTCACCCATGGCCCGTTCGGCCAGGTCGTGATTGCCACCCCCGCGCCCCAGGCCACTGCCCTGCTCGCCACCGCACCGAAACTGGCCGGGGTCGCAGCCGGGGTCAAGATGGACCCGACCTGGGCCGTGGCCCTGGCATTCGAACAGCCGCTGGATACGCCCATGGAAGGCTGCTTCGTCCAGGACAGCCCTCTGGACTGGCTGGCCCGCAACCGCAGCAAGCCGGGACGCGACAGCAAGCTCGATACCTGGGTTCTGCATGCCACCAGCGAGTGGAGCCGGCAGCACATCGACCTGTCCAAGGAAGCCGTGATCGAACACCTGCACGGTGCCTTCGCCGAGTTGCTGCACAGCGCAATGCCCGCCCCCAGCTTCAGCATGGCCCATCGCTGGCTCTACGCGCGTCCCGCCGGCAGCCACGAATGGGGCGCCCTGGCCGATGCCGACCTGGGGCTGTATGTCTGCGGCGACTGGTGCCTGTCGGGCCGGGTCGAAGGAGCGTGGCTCAGCGGCCAGGAAGCCGCGCGTCGCTTGCACGCCAGCCTGCAATAACTCGCGTCACCCTGCGCTACCCGCTGCTGTCGAGGCAGACAGCAGCCCATCTGCGACAACCTGTTCGACGCCGCCGCCTGCTGCAAATCCACACAAGTGGTTGACTTGTGTCGCAGCGAACCTATGATGAAATAATTGTACAAGAACAGTTTTCTGTACAAGAAAATGAATCAGAGGTCGCCCATGCCCAACGAAGCCGCTGCCAAGCCGAAAATCGCCATCAGTGCCTGCCTGATGGGCGAGGAAGTCCGTTTCAATGGCGGGCATAAACAATCGCATCTGTGCAGTCGTGTCCTTACGGAGTATTTCGAGTTCGTGCCCGTATGCCCGGAAGTCGCCATTGGCCTGGGCATTCCGCGAGAACCGATCCGGCTGGTGGGCGATCCCGCGAACCCCGACGCGGTCGGCACGGTGAAGCCTAACCTGGACGTGACGCGCCCACTGGCCGAGTACGGCAGGCAAATGGCTGCTGAGCTGGACGACATCTGCGGCTACATCTTCATGCAGAAGTCACCGTCCTGCGGGCTGGAACGGGTCAAGGTCTACAGCCATGACGGCGCCCCGCAAAAGGATGGCGGACGGGGCATCTACGCCCAGGCGTTCTGTGATCGCCATCCGGACCTGCCGGTGGAGGAAGACGGTCGCCTCAACGACCCGGTGCTGCGGGAGAACTTCCTGACCCGGGTATTCGCCTACGCGGCATGGCAACCCCTGCGCCACAAGAACCTGACCCGGCGGGACCTGATCGAATTCCACTCGCGCTACAAGTACCTGCTGATGGCCCACAACCCGGTGCAATACAAGGCCCTGGGCAACCTTTTGGGCAGCATGGGCAAGGCCGATCCCAACGAGCTGGGGCCGCGCTACTTCAGCGCGCTGATGGCTGCCCTGAAAAAATGCGCCACCCGCCGGACCCACACCAATGTGCTGCAGCACCTGAGCGGTTATCTCAAGCGTGCCATCGGGGCCGAAGACAAGCAGGAAGTGCAACACCTCATTACCCAGTATCGCCAGGGCATCGTACCGCTGGTGGTGCCCCTGACGTTGCTCAAGCATCACTTGCGCCTGCATCCCGACCCGTACCTGTCGCAGCAGGCCTACTTGCAGCCGCACCCGGAAAACCTCAGCCTGCGTAACGCCATCTGATGGCCCGTGAACCTGATTCGAGCGCACGCGAGGACCTGGGAGCCGACTTTGCCGAGGCCCTGGCCCAAGGTTGGCTGCCGATACGCGAAGTGGCGCGACAGACCGGCGTCAACGCCATTACCCTGCGCGCCTGGGAACGTCGCTATGGCCTGATCGTGCCGTACCGCACCCCCAAGGGCCACCGATTGTTCAGCGCCGAGCATGTGGAACGGATCCAGACCATCGTCACCTGGATCAATCGAGGCGTGGCCGTGAGCAAGATCAAGCCCCTGCTCGACACGCCACAACCACCGCCCGAAACGCCGGAGAACGACTGGCAGCGCCAGCGTCATGGGCTGGTGCTGGCCGTGACCCAACTGGCCGAGCGCCAGGTCGACGACCTGGTGAACCAGGCCATGGCGCTCTACCCGCCATGGACCGTCTGCGAGCAATTGCTGCTGCCCCTGCTGGCCGATCTGCACCGCCGCTGGCAAGGGCAGTTCGGCGCGCAACTGGAGCGTGTGTTCCTGCATTCCTGGCTGCGCAGCAAATTCGGCAGCCGGATCTACCACAACAACCGCCAGTTGCGCGGCGCACCGTTGCTGCTGGTCAATCAATCCGACCTGCCCCTGGACCCTCAGCTGTGGCTCACCGCCTGGCTGGCCAGCAGCACCGATTGTCCCGTGGAGGTATTCGACGAACCGATCCCTGCCGGCGAACTGGCCTTGGCCGTTGAGCGCCTCGCGGCTCGCGGTGTATTGCTGTATTCCAGCCACGCCTTGAACCCGTCGCAACTGCCCAGGCTGCTGAACGGGATCGACTGCCCGGTGATCATCGCCGGCAGTGCCGCATCGATCCACCACGCCAGCTTATCCACTGGAGCTGCGATGCCGAACGTCAGCTGGGCCGAAGACCCGTTATCGGCCCATCGTGAACTGCGCCGCCAGGCACTTCTTTGAATGGAAACCCTATGCAACTGATCTGGCTGCGCAGCGACCTGCGCCTGCACGACAACACCGCCCTGGCGGCCGCCACGGCTCGAGGCCCGTGTGTGGCAGTCTATCTACCAAGTCCGGAACAGTGGCGCAGCCACGACGACGCCCCCTGCAAGATCGATTTCTGGCTGCGCAACCTCACCTCATTGAGCGCGGACCTGGGTGAGCTGAACATCCCGTTGCTGGTACGTGCTGCGGCGCGTTGGGACCAGGCGCCACAGGTGCTGCTCGGGTTATGCCGCGAGCTGAAGATCGATGCGGTGCACGTCAATGAAGAGTATGGGCTGAACGAAACCCGGCGAGATGCCGACGTGGCCCGGACCTTGAAAGCCCAGGGCATCGAATTTCACAGCCACCTCGACCAGCTGCTGTTCAAGCCCGGTAGTGTACTTACCCGGACCGGCAATTATTTCCAGGTGTTCAGCCAGTTTCGCAAACTCTGCTACAGCCGTTTGCACCTCTCGCTGCCGAGCCTGGCCGCCACTCCGGCCCGGCAAGCGCCAACCGGTATCGACAGCGATCCGGTACCGACCCGTGCCGAGGGCTTTCACCCTCCCGGCGAAGCGCTACGCACCCTTTGGCCCGCGGGCGAAAACGAAGCCCGGCGGCGTCTCGATGCATTCATCGACCAGCACCTCGACGACTACCAGCGCGACCGGGATTTCCCGGCCCGGCCCGGCACCAGCCAGCTTTCGGCCTACCTGGTGGCCGGTGTGGTCTCCCCACGCCAATGCCTGCACGCCGCGCTACAAGCCAACCAGGGTGAGTTCGAAAGCGGCAATGTCGGTGCTGTGACCTGGATCAATGAATTGCTTTGGCGAGAGTTCTATAAACACATTCTGGTGGGCTATCCCCGGGTGTCCCGGAACCGCGCGTTCCGCCCGGAAACCGAAGCATTGGCCTGGCGCGATGCCCCGCAGGAGCTGGCTGCCTGGAAAGAGGCCCGCACGGGGCTGCCGATCATCGATGCAGCCATGCGCCAACTGCTGGAGACAGGGTGGATGCATAACCGCCTGCGCATGGTCGTGGCGATGTTCCTCACCAAGAATCTGCTGATCGACTGGCGTGAAGGCGAGCGCTTCTTCATGCAGCACTTGATCGACGGCGACCTGGCCGCCAATAACGGCGGCTGGCAGTGGAGCGCCTCCACCGGCACGGACGCGGCGCCCTGGTTCCGGATTTTCAATCCACTGAGCCAATCGGAGAAATTCGACCGCGAAGGGGCCTTCATCAAACGTTGGTTACCCGAACTGAACGATCTGGACAGGCAACAGGTCCATAACCCCAAGGCCTACTGTGGATTGTTCGACAATGTGGACTACCCCGCTCCGATCGTCGACCTTGGCCGATCCCGAGCGCGTGCGCTGGCGGCGTTCAGGAACCTGCCAACGCGACAGGACGCGGCAGCGGAACCACAGGGCGATCATCGAACATGAAATTCCTGCCTGGCGGATGCAGTTTTCGCCACGCAGGATATAGTCTTACTAAATACATGGGTTTCACCGCGAAAACCTTGTATCAGACGCGGCGCGACCCGATCGAAAGGAGCACGGAATGGGTGTGAAACCGCCACGGCGATATTGGTTGACGGGGGCCAGTGATGGCGTCGCCGCTTCGCTCGCCGTTAAGCTGCTTGAAAGTGGAGCGCACCTGGCGATCAGTTCACGCTCGGGTAAACCCTGCCAAATCCTTTCCGAACGTTATCCGAACCAGATTCTGTTGGTGCCTGGTGACCTGACCGACAGCCAGACAGTGCGCGAGATCGGCGAGCGGATCACCCAGCAGTGGGGCTCCCTGGACACCGTCATCCTGAATGCCGGAAGCACTGAACACGCCGACGGCCAGCCCGCTCCCCAGGCTTTCATCGAACACCTGATACGCAGCAACCTGCTGATGGCCAGTTTTTGCATCGAAACGGCCTTGCCGCTGTTGCAAGCCGGCACCCTCCCCCATCTGGTGGGGATCGCCAGCCCGGCGACTTACCTGTCGCCGTCACTCACCGAGGCCAGCGGCAGCACGTTGCGGTCGCTGTTCGAAACGACCCGCGCCAGGCTCGCCCCCGACGGCATCGCCGTGACATTGGTCCACCCCGGCTTCGACGATCAGTCGCTGTGCCTGGACGACGGCTCATTACCCACTGCCGACTCGACGGACGAAGCGGCCGCTTACATCCTGGCCCACCTAGCCGAAAGGCCTGCCGAGTTGAAACTCCCTATCGCGGCGCTGGCGGCGCTCTGGCCGTTGCCCGCATCGGCCCAGGCCGGACAAACCGACGCCGACCCTTGCCAGGCCAGTGTGTGGTCACCGATCAAGGGTCGCCCTTGAAGGCCGTGGTTGCCTTACACTGCCGGCCATGAAAACCATCCCTCTCGTAGAACTCACTGCGCCGGCCGTGACGTGCTCGACCTGCGCGGCATGCTGCTGTCGACTGGAAGTGCTGCTGATCACCGACACCGGCGTCCCGCCACGTTTCATTGCCATGGATGATTGGGGTGGGGAAGCCATGTTGCGGCTGGATGACGGCTGGTGCGCGGCACTGGATCGCGACAGCATGAAATGCACGATCTACGAGAAACGTCCGTTGATCTGCAGGGAGTTCGAGATGGGCGCGCCGGAATGCGTCGAGGAACGCCTGGGCATCGCGACGGCATATCGTTAGGCCGTCGTCAGAAACGGTTCGCCCGCGAGGTCATCGGATCAGCCAGCATTGATGTGACCGATACCCCGCCCTCGCGAGAAAGCCCGCTCTCACCAGGCTCTGTCTGGAATGTACCTGTACCAAGGCCCGTTTCAATGCAGCACGGCCGGGTGCAGGTACATCTCAGACAGAGCCTGAGCGAGCGTTACAGAGGCATGGTGTAGTGCAGCGCGTAGCTTTCCACGCCGTCGTTGTTCGACGAGATACCGGCGTTGGAGTAATGGGTGGCGCGAATGCCCACCTCATGCCCGCCATTGAAGCGCAGGCCAAAGCCGATGCGGTCTTCGAACTGGAACGCACTACCAAGCTTGTTATCTTCCAGCTCGGTGTTGGCAAACAGCGCAACGCCGATGCCGGCCTCGATATAAGGCTTCACGTTCTGACCGGAAAATTCATACACGAAGACCGGCGAGAACGACAGGCTGTGGTTACTGGAAGTCTCATCGCCTTCCCAGTAGGTGTAGGCACCACTCCAGTAGCCGGTCAGACGCCCCACGTCACTTTGCAACCAGCTTTTGTCCCAGTCGAACTGCATGCCCAGGCGATAGGTCATGGTCGAATCGCTGGTCTGGCCGATTCCAAACTCCACACCTGCCGCTTGCGCAGTGTAAGTGTGCCCCAACAACGCAGCCGCAAGTGCGGCAATGCAGAATAAGCGCTTCATTAGAAACATCCTTTTCCGAACAGACTTAGTTAGTTTTTTCTTACAAACAGACAGAGCTATAGAAATCCGCGTTGAAACAGAAGTTCAGCGATTTTTACACAATTTTCACGATTTCTTCACAGGTCGAAGCTTCGCACAACGCCGGGCGATTTCCATAGTACAGGTAGGATTTTTCTTAAATGTATCGGATCGGCGCTAGTCCAGAACAGGGTTTCGCTGGCAGGCCCCTCGGCCAGCAATGCTCGCTCGGCCAACAGCCGCTGAAGCTGCCGCGCCACCGCGGCGCCGGTATCGATCAGGCTGATGTGCCCGGGGACCATCTGCTCAAGCAATGGCTTGAGAAAAGGGTAATGGGTGCAACCCAGGATCAACGTATCGCAGCCGGCCGCCAGCAAGGGGTCGACATAATGTTGCAGCAGTTGGCGCAAGGCCGGGCTGTGCAGGTCCCCTGCCTCGATCAGTTCCACCAGGCCGGGACACGGTTGAGTGACCACGCGTACATCGGTGGCGAAACGATCGAGCAACGCGGCGAACTTTGCACTCTGCAAGGTACCGGTGGTGGCGAGTACACCGACGATGCCGCTGCGGGTCGCAGCCGCGGCCGGCTTGACCGCCGGCTCCATGCCAACGATGGGCCAGTCCGGATAATCGCGACGCAGGTCGGCCACGCCGGCGACGGTCGCGGTGTTGCAAGCCACCACCAGCGCCTTGGCGCCCTGGCGCTTCAGAAAGTCAGCGATGATCGCGCAGCGTTGTGCAATGAAGGCCGGGGTTTTCTCGCCATAGGGAATATGCCCGCAGTCGGCTACGTAGAGCAGCGACTCGTTGGGCAGCAACCGACGGATCTCCCCCAGCACCGACAGGCCACCGACACCCGAATCGAATACCCCGACCGGCGCGTCACGCATGTTGGCTACCACACACGCTGCAACCCGGATCGCGCTTGACCCGCAACTCACGGAAGCGTGAGCCCAGCGCATCGATCAACAGCAGGCGTCCCACCAGGGGTTCGCCGAACCCGACCAGCAGCTTCAACGCCTCCAGGGCTTGCAGGCTACCCACCAGCCCCACCAGCGGCCCGACCACGCCGGCCTCGCTGCAGGTCAGCTCGGCTTCGCTGCCATGACCGTAGAGACAGTGGTAGCAAGGGCTTTCGGGGCGACGTGGATCGAACACCGATAGCTGTCCCTCCAGGCGAATCGCCGCACCGCTGACAAGCGGTTTGCCCGCCCTGACACATGCCGCGTTCACCGCTTCGCGAGTGGAGAAATTGTCGGAGCAGTCCAGCACGACATCCACGGTCGCGACCACGGCGGCCAGACTGTCTTCGTCCATGGCCGTGTTGTGAGGCACAAGGCGGACCTCGGGATTGATCGCCGTCAGGCGACGCATCGCCGAATCGACCTTGCCCAGCCCGACGCTGTCGGTATCGTGGATGATCTGGCGTTGCAGGTTGGTCAGGTCCACCGTGTCAAAATCCGCCAGGTGCAGCTCGCCGACGCCGGCGGCGGCCAGGTACAAGGCCACCGGGGCGCCGAGGCCGCCAAGACCGACGATCAGTGCACGGCTCTGCTTGAGACGCACCTGCCCGTCGATGTCGACGTGCTGCAACAGAATCTGCCGGCTATAGCGCAACAGCTCCTGATCGCTCAGCACGGCATGCACCCCAGGCTGATGCGCTCATGGCCCCCCAGGTCCTTGCGACTGTGGACTTCGGCAAATCCCTGGGTCTGCAGCAGGTCACGCACCGCGGCGGCCTGATCGTATCCATGTTCGAGCATCAGCCATCCGCCAGGAGCGAGATGAGCCGGTGCCTGGGCAATGATGGTACGCAGGTCATCGAGACCATCCGCGCCGGCCACCAGCGCGCTGGCCGGCTCGAAACGCACGTCGCCTTCGACCAGGTGCGGATCGGTGGCAGCAATGTAAGGCGGGTTGCTGATGATCAGATCGAAACGCCGGCCGGCCAGGGCGCTGAACCAATGACTGCTGAGCACCGTGACGTTACCCAGGTCCAGGCGCTGACGATTGCGCTCGGCCAGGGCCACGGCTTCCAGCACCCGGTCGACGGCGGTCACCGTCCAGGCCGCACGTTCGCTGGCCAAGGCCAGGGCAATCGCGCCGCTGCCGGTGCCCAGGTCCAGTACCCTGGCCGGGGTCGCCGGCAACAAGGCCAGCGCGGTTTCCACCAGCAGCTCGGTGTCCGGTCGCGGAATCAGCGTATGAGGGGCGACTTCCAGGTCGAGCTTCCAGAAGCCCTGTTGTCCCAGGATGTAGGCCACCGGCTCGCCGGAACGACGCCGCCGCAGGTATTCGGAAAACAGCAGCGCGGCCTCGCTCGGCACGATCCGCTCGGGCCAGGTGTGCAGGAAACTGCGGGACTTGCCCAGGGCCGCCGCCAGCAGCAATTCGGCATCCAACCGCGGCGTGGGCGAATCCGGCAACTCGGCGGCGCGTAATACGCTGGCGATGATGGTCATGGGGTCTACCTCTGCTTACTCGCCAATCGCGGCCAGTTGGTCGGCCTGGTATTCGGCCAGCAACGGCTCGATCACGGCCTCGACGCCACCGGCAAGGATCTCGTCGAGGGAATACAACGTCAGGTTGATCCGGTGGTCGGTCACCCGCCCTTGGGCGAAGTTGTAGGTCCGGATCCGCTCGGAACGGTCCCCCGATCCCACCAGCAGCTTGCGCTCGCTGGCGATGGCACTGGCCGCGGCGCTGGCCTGCTGGTCGTTGAGCTTGGCCGACAGCCAGGCCATGGCCCGTGCCCGGTTCTTGTGCTGGGAACGCTCTTCCTGGCATTCGACCACGATGCCCGAGGGCAAGTGGGTAATACGGATCGCCGAGTCGGTCTTGTTGACGTGCTGACCGCCGGCGCCGGAGGAACGATAGGTGTCGATCCGCAGGTCCGCCGGGTTGATTTCGATGGCTTCCTGCTCATCCGGCTCGGGCAATACCGCCACGGTACAGGCCGAGGTATGGATACGGCCCTGGGATTCGGTGGCCGGCACACGCTGCACGCGATGGGCTCCGGACTCGAACTTCAGCTTGCCATAGACGTTGTCGCCCTCGACCCGGGCGATGACTTCCTTGTAGCCGCCGTGTTCACCTTCGTTCTCCGAGAGAATCTCGACCCGCCAGCCACGACGCTCGGCGTAACGCGAATACATGCGGAACAGATCGCCGGAAAAGATCGCCGCCTCGTCGCCGCCCGTACCGGCCCGGATCTCGAGGAATACGTTGCGCCCGTCGTTCGGGTCCTTGGGCAGCAGCATGCGCTGCAGATCACTCTCCAGCTCGACCAGCCGCTCCTTGGCCTCGCGGACTTCCTCGACCGCCATCTCACGCATGTCCGGGTCGCTGTCCTTGAGCAATGCCTGGGCGCCAGCGAGGTCTTCCTGCACTTTGAGCAACTGTTTATAGGTCGCGACAATCGGCTCGACTTCCGCGTACTCCTTGGAGTAGGTGCGGAACTTGTTCTGGTCGGAAATGACTTCACCATCGCCCAGCAAGGCGGTCAGTTCCTCGAAACGGTCCTGGAGAACGTCCAGTTTATTGAGCAGTGACGCTTTCATTGCGATTTTTTATCCGAAAAGCCATTCGGTGAACCCTCACCGAGGGCAAAGAGTTCCTGGGCCATGGCCAGCGCATCGAGACGGCCCTCGGCGGTCAACTTCTTGAGCTGGACACTGGGCGCGTGAAGCAGTTTGTTGGTCAAGCCGCGGGCCAGTTGCACCAGCACTTCCTCGGCATTGCCACCGTTGGCCAAAAGACGCTGGGCCTTTTGCAGTTCTTCGTCGCGCAGGCGCTCGCTCTGTTGGCGATAGGCCTTGAGCACGTCCACGGCCGCCAGCTCGCGCAGGCGCACCATGAAATCCTCGGCCCCGACGGTGATCATCTCTTCCGCCGCCTGGGCCGCGCCTTGACGACTCTTGAGGTTCTCGGCAACCACCTCGTGAAGGTCATCGACACTGTAGAGATAAACGTCGTCCAGTTCGCCGACTTCCGGCTCGATGTCCCGGGGAACGGCGATGTCCACCATGAAGATCGGTTTGTGCTTGCGCAGCTTCAGGGCGCTTTCCACAGCGCCCTTGCCGAGGATCGGCAACTGGCTGGCGGTGGAACTGATCACGATGTCGCTGTGCACCAGCTCGGACGGGATATCCGATAGCAGCACCGCGTGGGCGCCGAACTGTTCGGCCAGGGTACTGGCTCGCTCCAGGGTCCGGTTGGCCACCACGATGCGCTTGACCCCCAGGTCGTGGAGATGACGAGCCACCAGGGTGATGGTTTCGCCCGCGCCGATCAGCAGCGCCTGGCTGCGCTGCAGGTCGCTGAAGATCTGCTTCGCCAGGCTGACCGCGGCAAACGCGACGGACACCGGGTTCTCGCCGATGGCGGTGTCGGTACGCACCTGCTTGGCTGCGTTGAACGTGGCCTGGAACAACCGCCCCAGCAACGGACCGACGGTGCCGGCCTCGCGGGCCACCGCATAGGCAGACTTCATCTGCCCGAGAATCTGCGGTTCGCCCAACACCAGCGAGTCGAGCCCCGAGGCGACGCGCATCATGTGACGAACGGCCGCATCGTCTTCATGCACATAGGCACTGGCGCGCAGCTCGTCGAGACTCAGGTCGTGATATTCGGCCAGCCAGCGCAGCACTGAATCGACCGAAACGTGATCCTGTTCTATATAAAGCTCGCTGCGATTGCAGGTGGAGAGGATCGCAGCCTCGCGGCTCTCGGTGAGTCGGCAAAGCTGCTGCAGGGCCTCAACCAGCTGCTCGGGCGTAAAGGCCACGCGCTCGCGGACGTCTACTGAAGCAGTCTTGTGGTTAATACCAAGTGCAAGGAAGGCCATTCAAGGTCGCTGATTGTGACGTGAAGCCGGCAATTGTCCTACTTCGCCAGATTCAGAACAACCCACCCGATCTCTATCGCTGCGGGTAAATCGACGGGGCGGTTATGTTTTGGTCGAAGGCTTGTGTCATGATGATCCGACCGCAGGTTAGTCGTCCTCTTCCTATATGAATAGATCTTCCGCGTTGCTCCTCGCTCTTGCCCTGCTCAGTGGCTGCCAGTCCATGGACCCCGTTTCGACGGACGGCACGCCGCCGGTCGAAGACAGTACGCAGGCACCTGAAAAGCCCAAGGTCTACGGCTCGTTCAGCGAAGAAACCATCTTCAGCCTGTTGAGCGCCGAACTGGCCGGCCAGCGCAATCGTTTCGACATTGCCCTGGACAATTACGTGACCCAGGCCATCAATACCCAGGACCCCGGCATTTCCGAGCGGGCGTTTCGCATCGCCGAATACCTGGGAGCCGACCAGGCCGCGCTGGACACCGCCATGATCTGGGCGAAAAACGCCCCGGACGACCTCGAGGCGCAACGCGCCGCCGCCGTGCAACTGGCCCGCGCCGGACGCTACGACGACTCCATGCTGTATATGGAGAAGGTGCTGCTGGGCAAGGGCGACACCCACTTCGACTTCCTGGCGCTATCGGCGGCCGATACCGACCAGGAAACCCGCAGCGGCCTGATGAAGAGTTTCGACCGTTTGCTACAACGCCACCCGAACAACGGCCAGCTGATTTTCGGCAAGGCACTGCTGCTGCAGCAGGATGGCGACTCCCAAGGCGCCCTCACCCTGCTGGAAGACAACCCGCCGGAAGCCGGCGAGGTGGCGCCGATCCTGCTGCGGGCACGCCTGCTGCAAGGCTTGAATCGCGGTGACGAGGCCCTGCCGCTGCTGGAAAAAAGCATCAGGAAATACCCGGACGACAAACGCCTGCGTCTGACCTACGCGCGCATGCTGGTGGAAAACAACCGCATGGACGACGCCAAGGTGGAGTTTTCCAGCCTGGTCCAGCAATACCCTGAAGACGACGAACTGCGTTACTCCCTGGCACTGGTTTGCCTGGAAGCCAAGGCCTGGGAAGAGGCCAAGGGTTACCTGGAAGACCTGATCGCCCGGGAGAGCCACGTCGATTCGGCGCATCTGAACCTGGGCCGCATCGCCGAAGAACGCAACGACCCCGAGACCGCGCTGATCGAATACGCCCAGGTCGGCCCAGGCAACGACTATCTGCCGGCACAGTTGCGCCAGGCCGATATCCTGATGAGCAACGGCAAGACCGCCGAGGCCCAGAGCCGCCTGTCCGTCCAGCGCGACGCCCAGCCCGACTACGGGATCCAGTTGTACCTGATCGAAGCCGAGACGCTGTCGGCCAACAATCAGGGCGACAAGGCCTGGAACGTGCTGCAGCAAGCGCTCAAGCAGTACCCGGACGACCTGAACCTGCTCTACACCCGCGCCATGCAGGCGGAAAAACGCAATGACCTGGCCCAGATGGAAAAAGACCTGCGCCTGATCATCCAGCGCGATCCCGACAATGCCATGGCCCTCAATGCCCTCGGCTACACCCTGTCGGACCGTACCACGCGCTATGACGAGGCCAAGGTACTGATCGAGAAGGCCCACCAGATCAACCCGGAAGACCCGGCGGTCCTCGACAGCCTGGGCTGGGTGAATTATCGCCTGGGGAACCTCGACGAAGCCGAACGTCTGTTGCGCCAGGCCCTGGAGCGCTTTCCCGACCAGGAAGTCGCGGCTCACCTGGGCGAAGTCCTGTGGGCCAACGGCAAGCAACGCGAAGCGCGGCAGGTCTGGAGCAAGTTCCTCAAGGAACAGCCTGACAGCCCCATCCTGCGCGGCACCATCAAACGCCTGACCGGATCAGAGACTCTTTAAGACCATGTTTTTGCGCCACTTCATCGTTTTCAGCTTCATCGCCCTGCTCGCCGGTTGCGCGGGCTTTGGCGCCCGTGAATCCGTCCAGGGCCATGGCAACCCGGCCCAATGGCGTGAGCACAAGGAACAACTGAGCGGCCTCGACGGCTGGCAGATCGACGGCAAGATCGGCATTCGCGCCCCGAAGGATTCGGGCAGCGGCACGCTGTTCTGGCTGCAACGCCAGGACTACTACGACATCCGCCTGTCCGGTCCGCTGGGGCGCGGCGCAGCGCGATTGACTGGCCGTCCAGGCCAGGTTTCGCTGGAAGTCGCCAACCAGGGGCGCTACGACGCCCCGACGCCCGAAGCGCTGCTGGAAGAGCAGCTGGGCTGGAAATTGCCGGTCTCCCACCTGACCTGGTGGGTTCGCGGACTGCCCGCACCGGACAGCAAGAGCCGCCTGACCCTCGACGCCGACAGCCGCCTGTCCAACCTGGAGCAGGACGACTGGCAGATCGAATACCTCAGCTATGCCCAGCAGAACGGCTACTGGCTGCCCGAGCGAATCAAGCTGCACGGCAGCAACCTGGACGTCACGCTGGTGATCAAGCAATGGCAGCCGCGCAAGCTGGGGCAATGACATGACCGCCGCACGCCTGACGCTGCCCTCGCCGGCCAAGCTGAACCTGATGCTGCACATCCTCGGCCGTCGCCCGGACGGTTATCACGAGCTGCAGACGATTTTCCAGTTTCTCGACTACGGCGACGAAATCACCTTCGCCGTGCGCGAGGACGGCGAGATTCGCCTGCATACCGAATTCGAGGGTGTTCCCCACGACAGCAACCTGATCGTCAAGGCCGCGAACAGACTCCGGGAGCAATCCGGATGTTCGCTGGGCGTCGACATCTGGATCGAAAAAATCCTGCCCATGGGCGGTGGTATCGGTGGCGGCAGCTCGAATGCGGCGACGACGCTGCTGGGACTCAACCACCTCTGGCAGCTGGATTGGGACATGGATCGCCTGGCGGCGCTGGGCCTGACCCTGGGGGCCGACGTCCCGGTTTTCGTGCGTGGCCATGCGGCTTTCGCCGAGGGCGTGGGGGAAAAACTCACGCCGGTAGAGCCCGAGGAACCCTGGTACCTGGTACTGGTGCCGCAAGTATCTGTAAGTACAGCAGAAATTTTTTCAGATCCACTGTTGACACGTAACTCTCCTCCCATTAAAGTGCGCCCCGTTCCCAAGGGAAACAGTCGAAATGACTGCTTACCGGTGGTAGCGAGGCGTTATCCAGATGTTCGTAACGCTTTGAATTTGCTAGGTAAATTTACCGAAGCAAAACTCACCGGAACTGGAAGTTGTGTGTTTGGGGGCTTCCCAAGCAAAGCTGAAGCTGATAAAGTCTCGGCCCTTCTTACAGAGACCCTTACAGGGTTTGTAGCAAAAGGAAGCAACGTTTCGATGTTGCATCGCAAGCTGCAGGACCTGCTCTAAAAGGAATCGAGTGCACGGCACTCGCAGCAACAGATACAGGGGCGTCGCCAAGCGGTAAGGCAGCAGGTTTTGATCCTGCCATGCGTTGGTTCGAATCCAGCCGCCCCTGCCATTTTCCTATACTCATCCAGGTATACCCTCAGCCTTCAGGTACTGCGCGTGTCCAAGATGATGGTCTTTACGGGGAACGCTAACCCCGATCTGGCTCGGCGTGTAGTACGTCAGCTGCATATCCCTCTCGGTGACATCTCTGTCGGCAAGTTCTCCGACGGTGAAATCACTGCCGAGATCAATGAAAACGTTCGCGGTAAAGACGTCTTCATTATTCAGCCGACTTGCGCTCCGACCAACGATAACCTGATGGAACTCGTCGTGATGGCTGATGCCTTCCGTCGTTCCTCGGCGACTCGTATCACTGCTGTTATCCCTTACTTTGGTTATGCTCGCCAGGATCGCCGTCCGCGTTCCGCGCGCGTGGCGATCAGCGCGAAAGTCGTAGCTGACATGCTGACCGTAGTCGGCATCGACCGTGTCCTCACGGTTGATCTGCACGCTGACCAGATCCAAGGCTTCTTCGATATTCCCGTGGATAACATCTACGGCTCCCCGGTTCTGGTGGATGACATCGAAGACCAGCGTTTCGAGAACCTGATGATCGTGTCCCCGGACATTGGCGGCGTCGTGCGTGCACGTGCCGTTGCCAAATCCCTGGGCGTGGATCTGGGCATCATCGACAAGCGTCGTGAGAAAGCCAATCACTCCGAAGTGATGCATATCATCGGCGACGTCGAAGGACGCACCTGCATCCTGGTCGATGACATGGTCGATACCGCCGGCACCCTGTGCCATGCGGCCAAGGCTCTGAAAGAGCATGGCGCGGCCAAGGTCTTCGCCTACTGCACCCACCCGGTGCTGTCGGGTCGGGCAATCGAGAACATTGAAAATTCCGTGCTGGACGAGCTGGTGGTGACCAACACCATCCCGCTGTCCGCCGCCGCACAAGCCTGTGCACGTATCCGTCAACTGGATATCGCACCGGTTGTTGCCGAAGCGGTTCGCCGCATCAGCAATGAAGAATCGATCAGCGCGATGTTCCGTTAAGGGCCCTGCCTTTCGATGACATCCCGCTGACGAAAAGCGCCCCGCCCCAACACTCATGTTGGGGCGGGGCTTTTTTGCCCATGCTGCTTTGACGTCGGTCGCAGGCGTCAGCCGCAATGGCTATTTTGGAGATACAAAATGACTGATTTCATCCTGAACGCCCAAGCGCGTACCGACCTGGGGAAAGGTGCGAGCCGCCGCCTGCGTCGTCTCGCCAACCAGGTTCCTGCCGTTGTATACGGCGGTGACAAGGCTCCTGAGTCCATCACCATGCTGGCCAAGGAAGTCGCCAAGCTGTTCGAAGACGAGGCTGCTTTCAGCCACGTGATCGAGCTGAACGTCGACGGCAAGAAGCAAGACGTGATCGTCAAGGCAATGCAGCGTCACCCGGCCAAGCAGTTCATCATGCACGCTGACTTCGTTCGCGTCGTCGCTGGCCAGAAGCTGACCGCCACCGTTCCAGTGCACTTCATCAACGAAGCGGCGCCAGTCAAGAAAGGCGGCGAGATCTCGCACGTGACTTCCGAACTGGAAGTTTCCTGCCTGCCGAAGGACCTGCCTGAATTCATCGAAGTCGACCTGGCTGACGCTGAAATCGGCACGATCATTCACCTGTCCGACCTGAAGGCGCCTAAAGGCGTTGAATTCGTGGCCCTGGCACACGGCGATGACAAGGCTGTTGCCAACGTCCACGCTCCACGTGTTGCTCCAGAAGCTACCGAAGAAGGCGCTGCAGAGTAATTTCACTCTGTCGCCGGAGTGACCGGAAACATCGCGGACTGGAACGTAGCGAGGCAGCGGGCGGGAACGCGAAGTTTACTCAAGGGTAGATCCGCAATTTTCGTCCACTGTCGCCAAAGCACCTGACCGCGACCTTGTTATCCACACTCCAGGAAGGGCCCCTATCGTGACTGCCATCAAACTGATCGTTGGCCTGGGAAATCCAGGCACCGAATACGAACAGACCCGGCATAACGCAGGGGCCCTTTTTGTTGAGCGCATCGCGCACGCACAAGGCGTCAGCCTGACGGCCGATCGCAAGTATTTCGGCCTGACCGGGCGTTTTTCGCATCAGGGTCAGGACGTTCGTCTGTTGATTCCCACCACCTACATGAACCGTAGCGGCCAGGCCGTGGCGGCATTGGCCGGTTTCTTCCGCATCAAGCCTGAAGAAATCCTGGTGGCCCACGACGAACTCGATCTGCCTCCGGGCGTCGCCAAGCTCAAGCAGGGCGGCGGCCATGGCGGTCACAACGGGTTGCGCGACATCATCGCGCAGCTGGGTAATCAGAATACCTTTCACCGCCTGCGGCTCGGCATAGGCCACCCGGGCGTCGCCAGTATGGTTTCAAATTTTGTCCTGGGTCGCGCACCTCGCGCCGAACAGGAAAAACTCGATGCCAGCATCGACTTTGCCCTCGGCGTGCTGCCGGATATCCTCGCCGGTGAATGGAACCGCGCGATGAAAAACCTGCACAGCCAGAAGGCCTGACTCTAACTCTCGGGGAAACACCATGGGATTCAATTGCGGCATCGTCGGCCTGCCTAACGTCGGCAAGTCCACCCTGTTCAACGCCCTGACCAAATCCGGTATCGCGGCCGAGAACTTCCCCTTCTGCACCATCGAGCCGAACAGCGGTATCGTACCGATGCCGGATGCGCGCCTGGATGCACTGGCGGCTATCGTCAATCCCAAGCGTATCCTGCCGACCACCATGGAGTTCGTCGATATCGCGGGTCTCGTGGCCGGCGCCTCGAAGGGCGAAGGCCTGGGTAACAAATTCCTCGCCAACATCCGCGAAACCGACGCCATCGCCCACGTGGTGCGCTGCTTCGAAGACGAGAACGTGATCCACGTTTCCAACAGCGTCGACCCGAAACGCGACATCGAGATCATCGACCTGGAACTGATCTTCGCAGACCTCGACAGCTGCGAAAAACAACTGCAGAAAGTCGCCCGCAATGCCAAGGGCGGCGACAAGGACGCAGTTGCCCAGAAAGGCCTGCTGGAGCAATTGATCGCTCACTTCACCGAAGGCAAGCCCGCACGCAGCCTGATGAAGAACATGAGCGCCGAAGAGAAGCTTGTGATCAAGGGCTTCCATCTGCTGACCACCAAGCCGGTCATGTACATTGCCAACGTGGCTGAAGACGGCTTCGAGAACAACCCGCACCTGGACGTGGTCAAGGCCATCGCCGAAGAAGAAGGCGCCATGGTGGTTCCGGTCTGCAACAAGATCGAAGCGGAAATCGCCGAGCTGGACGACGGCGAGGAGAAGGACATGTTCCTGGAGGCCCTGGGCCTTGAAGAACCTGGCCTGAACCGCGTGATCCGTGCCGGTTATGAAATGCTGAACCTGCAGACCTACTTCACCGCCGGAGTGGAGGAAGTCCGCGCCTGGACCGTCCGCGTCGGCGCCACTGCCCCGCAAGCGGCCGGGGTGATCCACACCGACTTCGAAAAAGGCTTCATCCGCGCCGAAGTCATCGCCTACGCCGACTTCATCCAGTACAAGGGCGAAGCCGGGGCCAAGGAAGCGGGTAAATGGCGTCTGGAAGGCAAGGATTACATCGTCAAGGATGGCGACGTGATGCACTTCCGCTTCAACGTCTAAGCCTCATCTGGCATCGAAAAAGCCGCGTTGATTCGCGGCTTTTTCGTGTGTGGGCTACTTCCAGGATCGTTTGATCATCCGGCGCTGGAAAACCCCTAGAACAGATAGCCCATGTAGATCGCGGCACCGCCACCGGCCTGCACGCCGGCGTTCAAGCCAGCCATGACCAGCGCCCCTTTGGCAGACCGCGCCAGTTGCCGGTTGACCGTGGTGGACGCAATGAGCGAAGTCGCCGGGTTGGAGCTCAGGGCCACCGACAATGCCAGCAACTTGGGGTCAAGCCCGAACAGCAACGCTGTGGCCGAACCGCCCGCCACCAGCCCCACGCCCACTTCGGTGTACATGCAGGGTCCGGTGATGTCGTCACTGGTCAGATCGCGGTCGACCAAGGCATCGCTGACAAACACCTTGCCCGTGCTGGGGAAGGCCTCCGCCGCACCCACGCCAGCCACGCTCTTGCCCTTGATCTGGATATTGATCTTGCCGAAACGTGGCAGCCTCGCGCCAAAGCCGACGCCGACTCCAACGCCGCCGTAGCGGTAGCTGACGTCCTCGCCCTGGGGCGAACGCAGGATGATCGAGCCGCCACTGCCCGCCACCATGACCACGGTCAGGCCGCCGCCACTGGCGGTCTGGTACTGCCAGCGACTTTCGTTGACCGGGAGTGGAATGTTGTAGCTCATACGTTCAAAGTCCTTTAGGTGAATGAGCCGCACCGCGGCCACGGTGTCGAGTGACTTTCACCAGACCGACAAGGGTGAATACCAGACCGATCAGCCCCAATACACCGGGGGTTCCCCACAGTGCGAACGGGTCATCGACGATGGAGCTGCCTGTCGGCTGCTCGGGCAGGTAATGCACCCGTACCGGCTGATCCTGTCGATAGCCGAAGATGAAGCCGCCTTGGGGGTAGGAAATTTTTTCACCATTGGCGGTGGTGAAGGCGATCTCGGGGTGCGAGCCACCGGCATTCAAGCGACTGACAACGCCATCGGCGCTCTGTGCATGGGCGAGGAACTCGCGTCGCTCCAGTGTGAGATTGACGGCAACGCTCAGCAAGCCGATACCAATCAGGGCAAAAAGCAGGCCCAGCAACAGGTTGCCGATCCGCGACGGGGTGTCGTTAGCCATGGTTATCTCAGTACTCGTCCATGAAAGAGAGGGGCAGGATAGCAAGAAGCCTGCCCCTGCCGCACCTGAAGCCTCGCTCCTTTTATGCCTCCTCTTTCCGCAGCAGCACCCTCGTCACTCGACGTTCCTGGACCTCCACCACCGTCATGCTCCATTCCTGCCAATTGAGCCGGTCGCCGATGACAGGCAGACGGTCCAGCAAGCTCATGACCATCCCGGCCAAGGTCTGGTAGTCGTCCGTGGCTTTCGCCTGCAAGCCCGTGTGCTCGCCAACCTGGCTGAGATTCAACGCGCCACTGACCAGAAAGCCGTCTTCCCGGGCCACGATATTCGGCCCTTCGATTTCACTGGCATCGGGCAACTCACCGGCGATGGACTCAAGGATATCGGTCATGGTGAGTAGCCCCACGAAGTCACCGAATTCGTTCACCACAAACGCGATGTGGGTCGACTCTTTGCGCATCTGCTCCAACGCGTTGAGAATCGTGAAGGTATCCAGCAGGTTGATCGCCTTGCGGGCCATGGTTTGCAGATTCGGCTGGTTGCCGGCCAGCAGTTCCTTGAACAGCTCTTTCTTGTGGACAAAACCCAATGGCTCATCCACCCGCCCTTCCCGGATCAAGGGCAACCGGGAGTACGACGAATGCATCAGCCGTGTACGAATGTTCTCGGGCGAGTCGGCCACATCGATGTGATCAACCTCGGCACGGGGAGTCATCACCGTACGGATGGGGCGCTCTGCCAATTGCAACACCCCGCTGATCATGACGCGTTCGCGTCGGTCGAACACCTGGTCGGTGTCATCGCCCGCCAGCATGTCGGCGATCTCCTCACCCACCTCGTCGGCATCCGGCTTGCGTCCCCCCAATAACCGCAGGACGGCGTGGGCGGTACGCTCGCGCATGGGGCGCTGTCCGTGCAGGCTCTTCCTGCGACGCAGGCGAGCCACCTGGTTGAACAGCTCGATCAGGATCGAGAAGCCAATCGCGGCATACAGGTAGCCTTTCGGAATATGGAAACCCAGACCTTCCGCGGTGAGGCTGAAGCCGATCATCATCAGGAAGCCAAGACAAAGCATGATGACGGTGGGATGGCTGTTGACGAAGCGCGTCAGGGGCTTGCTTGCGATGATCATCAAGCCGATGGAGAAAATCACCGCGATCATCATGACCGATAAGTGCTCTACCATGCCCACCGCCGTGATCACGGCGTCCAGCGAAAAGACCGCATCGAGTACCACGATCTGCGCGACGATCGGCCAGAACATCGCATAGGCACCCTGACCCGAGCGTTGCACCACATGGCCTTCGAGGCGTTCATGCAACTCCATGGTGGCCTTGAACAACAGGAACACACCCCCGAACAGCATGATCAGGTCCCGTCCCGAAAACGTCTTGCCGAAGACTTCGAACAACGGCGCGGTCAGGGTCACCATCCAGGAAATGCTGGCCAACAGGCCAAGGCGCATCAACAGCGCCAGGGACAGACCGATGATCCGCGCACGATCGCGCTGCGCGGGTGGCAGCTTGTCCGCCAGGATGGCAATGAATACGAGGTTATCGATGCCGAGCACCAGCTCCAGCACGATCAGGGTCAGCAGGCCAAGCCATGCCGTGGGGTCGACGATCCATTCCATGGATTACAGCTCCTTTCGCAGCATCGAGGGCAATGGCGCAGGCGCATGCCTATCGACGTGAAGCGAACCCTTGGGGGGCGTGCATTGAAACAGACGACAGGGAGGTTCCAGCGGGGCGTTCATAGAGACCTGAAAAGAAATAGGGGAAAAAAATCCTACAACGTTTCCGAACGCCTCATGCCTGATGAATTATTACCGGATCTGACAACACCCAGCCCATGGAGACAGCGATGCCCCCGCTGCCCCACGGCTCGGCCCCGGAGAATCCCCGGCATCGCTGGGGATTTTTTCATCCGGCGCAGATCTGTAGCGCTCAGCCTCTCTTGACTTTGAAGCGTCCCAGCACCCGCTGCATCAACGAGGCCCGCTCCGAAAGGTCCTTGGCAGCCACTGCGCATTCTTGCGAGTTCGACTGGTTTTTCTGCGTCACCTCATCGATCTGCTCCAGCCCGATACTGGCCTGCTGCAAGCCCGACGCTTGCTCGCTGGACGCCTGGTAGATCAGCGAGACCAGATTGGAAACCGCGCTGGTGCCATTGACGATGTTCTTCAAGGACTCAGCAGTCCGGCCCGCGATGATCATGCCCCGCTGGGTCTTGCTCGAGGAGTCGGCGATCAACGCCGCCGTCTGCTGCGCGGCCTCGGCGCTGCGGGCAGCCAGGCTGCGCACTTCATCGGCCACCACGGCGAAACCGCGTCCCAGCTCACCCGCCCGGGCCGCTTCGATGGCTGCATTGAGGGCCAGCAGGTTGGTTTGCGCGGCAATGTTATCGATGGTGGTGATGATCGCCGTGATGTCCTTGCCCGAGTTGTCGATCTCGGTCATGGCGGCAATCAGCTCGCTCATCAGCTTGTCACTCTCACCCGCATCGGCCCTCGAAGCCTGTGACTGCTCATCGGCTTTCCTGGCGTTGTCGGCGTTGTCCCTGGTCTGCGCGGCCATCTGCGTCATCACGGCACTGATTTCAGTGATGGACGATGCGGAGTTGGACGCCCCTTCGGATAACGACTGGCTCAGGTCGGTGACCTGGGCCGAGCTGCCGGTAATCTGGGTGGCGCTGGCCTGGACTTCGCAGATCAGCTGGTTGAGGTTACTGACCATTTTCTCCAGGGACTTGCCAAGGGTGTCGTTGGGCGAGGACAAGCGCACCTCCAGGTCCAGATCGCCCTCGGAAATGCGCTCGGCCACCCGGACCTGCCGCTGCAGGCTTTCGGACATGTCGTTGAGCGCGGCCGACAGCTGGCCCACTTCATCCTCGGATTTCTGCACCAGGCGCCGGGAAAAATCCCCCAGGCTGATATTGGCGGCCAAGGCTGCGGCCTCGCGAATCGGCCCGACGATTTTCGCGGCGGCAAACCACAAGGCAGCCAAGGCCAGCAGCGAGATGAGCATCCCCGCCGACACCTGCCAGATGCTGTTGTTGATGCTGCGCGCCTGCAGCTCTTGTTCGAGGGCGATGGCCTGGCTCATGACCACGGCCTTGGGCAGGCGAATCAGCACCGCCCATGGCTTGCCCGTGCGACCCAGGCTGATGGGCATCAGCACTTCGATGTCCTGCGTCTGCGGGTTGAGCAAGCCATCGCCCTGCCCGCCCTGGATGTCGCGAAGCACTTTTTCCCACGACCCAGGCAACAGGGCCTTGATGGGCTGGCCAATCAGATCGGTACGCCGACTGTCGGCCACTACCAGTCCCTGGTTACTCAAGATAGTGACGGTACCTTTACCGTCGTAGAGTTCAGCGGACATCTGCTCGCTGAGCTTCTGGATAAAGGCGATATCGAAGTCCGCTCCGACCACCCCATAGAACTTGCCGTTGGCCACGATGGGGACCGACAGAGTCGTCAGCCAGACGTTCTTGCCCTGGACCACATAGGGAATGGGGTCCAGCACACTCTCCTTCAGGGTATCGCGCGGCCCGCTGTACCAGCCGCCCTTGGGCACACCGTTGGGGTGACGGTCCGCAGAGTCGTATTCGACCAGGGGCTGCACCGCGATATGGCCGTCGGCACTGCGTGTCCAATACGGGGTGAAGCGGCCGGTCAGCGGATTGTTGCCGTCCTCGGCATTGCGGAACGCAGCATCCTGCCCGTCCAGCGCATTGGGCTCCCAGCAGGAATAGGTACCGTTGAAGTCCGGGTTATCCTTGAGCACGCCGAGCAGGACGCTGTTGATCTGTTCCCGTCCCAGGGCCAGGGGGCTTTGCGCCACCTTGCTGGCGGCAAAGGTATTGGCCATCGTACGGGCCGCATCCAGCGCATTCTGCAGCCTGGCCTGGATGGCATTGGCACGGGACTCGGCCAGGTTCTGGATTTCCCGGATGGTCGACTTTTCAATCAGCGCGCTGACTTCGGTCGCGACATATTGCTCATTGGCCCGAGCACTGAAGAGCCCGTACACAACCAGGCTGATCGATGAGACAAACAGGCATACGCCCGCCGTGACACAAATGCGTGCCTGCAATGACTTGAACTTCATATCAACCCCTGCCTGATTCTATTTATTGCCGACGTCAACGACGACGGCATTCCAACGTGTGCACGACGTGGCGGATAACAAACGATCGTTGCTGCTTACGCCGTTTCTCAGGCGAACGCCTTCAGGGGCACGGCGATACAGCTGACTCATCAGCATGAACGTGGCAGGTGGGGGCAAGGTTCATCGCTCTATTCACCGGGCGGCGGTAGAGGCGTTCGAATCAAAGACCGGAGGCGTTATTTCGACGACACGAGGGTGATAGGCGGAAAGAATGTAGAAGCCCACTTCTGCTGTAACCCAGGGTCACCTTGAATAAAGCCGCAGAATCCATTCAAACCAACAACCACGGCAGCAAATTAGCACGGGCAATATTTCTACAACATCAACTTAGGACTTATACAAATCAGTACTTTGGTAGTAACGGCACTGACTCGTCGGCTACTGATTGGACGTTCGCCACGGTTATTCCAAAGGATGGGCAACTACGCCGACGGGGCCGGCCGCTCTTTTTCACCCTCGTCGAATACAGCGTTGAACACAGCCCGTGGCAAGGGACCTGGGGTCCCCTGCCACATCGCTACCGCCCGCCTCAGGCTTTCTTGGTCCTTGGCAGAAAGATCGCCAACACACCCAGCAGAGGCAGGAACGAACACAGCCAGTACACATGCTCGATGCCATGGATGTCCGCCAGATGCCCCAGCAACGCGGCACCGATCCCGCCGAAGCCGAACATGAGCCCGAAGAACACTCCGGCGATCATTCCGACATTACCCGGCACCAGTTCCTGGGCGTACACCACGATGGCCGAGAACGCCGACGCCAGGATGAAACCGATGACCACGCTGAGAATGCTGGTCCACAGCAGGTCGACATGGGGCAGGATCAAGGTGAACGGCGCCACGCCCAGGATCGAGAACCAGATGACCGCCTTGCGCCCGATCCGGTCGCCGATAGGACCGCCGAAGAACGTGCCCGCCGCCACTGCGCCGAGGAACAGGAACAGGTACAACTGCGAGGAGGCCACCGACAGGTCGAACTTCTCGATCAGGTAGAAAGTGAAATAGCTGGTGAAACTGGCCATGTAGAAATACTTGGAGAACACCAACAGCCCCAACACCACCAGCGCACTGAGTACCCGTCCCCTGGACAAACCATGGGTGGCCGCCTGGCCCTGCCTGAGCTTGAACAGGTTCAGGTGATTGGCGTACCAGCGGCTGATGCGGTACAGCACAAACAGGGCGAACAGCGCGAACAGACCGAACCAGGCCACATTTCCCTGCCCGTATGGAACGATGATCGCCGCCGCCAGCAAGGGACCGAACGCGGAACCGGCGTTACCGCCGACCTGGAACGTCGACTGCGCCAGGCCGTAACGCCCGCCCGAGGCCAGTCGGGCAACCCGTGAGGCTTCCGGGTGAAAAGTCGACGAACCGATGCCGATCAGCGCGGCGGCCAGCAGGATCATGGCGAAGCTGCCCACCATGGCCATCATCACGATGCCGATCAGGGTGCACACCGTACCGGCCGGCAGCAGCCAGGGCTTGGGGTGCCGGTCGGTGTGATAGCCGACCCAGGGCTGAAGCAGCGAAGCGGTGAGCTGGAAGGTCAAGGTGATCAGGCCCACCTGCGTAAAGCTCAGGCCGTAGCTGTCCTTGAGCATCGGATAGATCGAGGGCAGGACGGCCTGGATCAGGTCATTGATCAGATGCGCCAGTGCCACGGCGCCAATGATGCGCATGACCAGGGGGCTGCTGTCGGTGGCGGTCGGAATGGGGGCAATGCCGGCCTGGGGATTGCTGATAGCCATGGGAGGTTTCCATACATCGGATGGGTGCACACGGGCAGGTTCATCAATGTGCCATTTTTCGGTGCAACAAGGCTATCCCATTAGCTAGCTATCGACTGTGAAAAATTGTCCTCGAGCAAGGTGATAGCTCAAAGCCATGGTCTGAATCTTGCCTTGCTTATCGCCTACGACGCGGCCTCTTACAAAGGGGACCGAGAATGGGAAGTTTCGCTACAGAGCCTGCCTACAGAGCGGACCTGGGCAAACTTTCGAGGCCTTTTAAAAGGGCACCCGTTTGCGCACTTGTGTAGAAACGCACAAAAACAGTGCAAGGGTGTTCAGGGGAGTATGGGCATGCAGGCTTTTCTATCACCGGGCATCAGGCTGCTGGGGCGTTTCGGTTTCGCCCGTAAATTCCAGCTGCTGTTCCTGCTTTTCATTCTGCCGATCATGGGCAGCCTGTGGATCATCGGCCAGGATTATCGCGACAAACTCAACCTGATTTCCGGCGAACGCGCCGGGGTACGCCAGCTATTGGCCCTGGATAACCTGGACAACCTGCTGACCGCCCAGCGCAACCGTGCGGCCCGGTGGCGCGCCACGGAGACCAACCGACAACCCACGCCAGCCACGCTCGCGGCGATGGCGGCTTTCGACGCCGTGCAACCGGCCCTCAACCAGGCCGCCAATGAACTGGGCACGACCCTGCAGACGGAAGGAGCCGAAGGCGACACCCTCAGCCGTTACCAGACCTTGCAAGACAGCCTCAAAGGCCTGGATTCGAAAAGCCTGGGCTCCGTAGGCTGGTGGCCGGACGGCTATGATCGCTTCACCGCGTCGCTCAGCGCCTTGCAAGCCTTGCGCGAGCAGATCGTGATGGACAACCGCCTGACCCTCGCCTCCTGGCTCGAGACCTATCTGTTGACCCAGATCTCCACCCAGCAGACCCCAGACCTGATCGAGCGGGTCGGGCGCCTGGCCAGCGTCGGCCAGGCTTCGGTGGTGTCAGGCCAATTCACCCTGCAGAGCCGCCTGCAATTGCGCGACCTGCGCAGCCGGATCGGTGACGCCCGGGATCAACTGCTCAAGACCGGCGGGCTGCTGGAGGCACGCCTGCCCAGCGAACTGCAAGGCTGGGCCGGTCAATACCAGGGCAGCCTCAAACATCTGGATGCGGGCCTCAAAGTCCTGGATGACGGCGTGTTCGGCGGTTCTATCAATCTCAAGCCGGAAGATTTCGAGAAGCACCTGGATGCCCTCCTCGTCGACCTGGCGCTCCTGCGCCAGCAATCCCTGGTGGCGCTGGATACGCGGCTGGACCACTACCACGGCTCGGCGATCCGCCAGTTCGTCCTGGTGGCGACGGTACTGGGTTGCCTGCTGCTGGCAGCGCTCTATCTGTTCATTTGCCTGCAGTCGTCTATCCGCCGTAGCGCCAGCGGCATCACCGTACTGGCCGAAGCCCTGCGTGACGGTAACCTCAGCCTGCAAGTGCCGGTGCAGGGACGCGACGAACTGGCGGCCATCAGCACAGCCTTGAACGTTGCCGTGGTGCAGCTACGCAGCAGCCTGCTGGGGGTCGATCATGAGACGTTGCAAGTGAGCGACGCCGTGCGCACCCTCAACACCCACTCCAGCGGGGCCCTGGGCGAAGTCGAGGCCCAGCAGTTGCAGATCAGCCAGATCGCGGCTGCCGCGACGCAACTGGCCGCGACGTCCCAAGGCGTGGCCAAAAGCTGCGAACAGGCAGCCGGCAGCGCCCAACAGACCCGACGCATCGCCGCCGACAGCAGCCGCGACAGCCAACGCACCACGGCGAGCATCCAGCAACTCAACCAGCGACTCAACGACACCGCCGCCGCACTGGGCCGGGTAAGCGAGCAAGGGCAACAGATCCAGATGGTAGTGGACACCATCCGCGGCGTGGCCGAGCAGACCAACCTGCTGGCCCTCAACGCCGCCATCGAAGCCGCTCGCGCCGGTGAGCAAGGCCGTGGTTTTGCAGTGGTGGCCGATGAAGTCCGTAGCCTGTCGCAACGCACCCAATCCTCCACACAGCAGATCGCGGGCACCGTCGACAGCCTGCGCGCCACGGTCAACGAAGCCGTCAGCCTGATGGAAGCCGCCTGCGAGCAGGCACAGACCGATGCGCAAGCCGTCACCAGCCTGGGCGAACGATTGGGAGAAATTGCCAGCGCCGTGCAAAGCGTCACCGATACCTTGGCGCAGATCGCCACCGCCGTGGACGAACAGGCCAGTACAGCCGATGAGGTCAGCGGCAATATCCAGCAGGTCGACCAGGCGGCCATGCGCTTGCTCGAAGGTGCACGGGCAGTGAACCTGGCAGCCGATACCCTGAGCCAGGGAAGCCAGGCTCTGAGCGCCAACACCGGAAGATTTCAACTCGGCTGACAGGCATTTGTGGCGAGGATGGATAAGCAGTTGAAAGCGCAGAGAAATATTTCAGATTTACGCTTGACACTTCCTCGTTACCGGCGAATAATGCGCGCCACTTGGCTACATAGCTCAGTTGGTTAGAGCATAGCATTCATAATGCTGGGGTCCGGGGTTCAAGTCCCTGTGTAGCCACCAAGTACTAAAAACGGCTTATCGAAAGATAAGCCGTTTTTTTATGCCTCGAAGAAACCGTCGATCCGAGGACGGCCAGAAGCGGGATGTCCCCCGCCAGCCTGTGCATTTGATCCACAGTTCACCTGCCATGAAGAAGGTTCGACGTCTGCCCAAGTGCCGGCAGCGAATTCGACATCCAATGAAAGCACGCGCTACAGTCGGCCCCATCCCCCTGACCCACGGATGGAGTGACACGTGCTTACAGCTCTCAAACCGAATCTTCATCGTCTGTCAGCCGTTTCGCTGCTGGCTGTCGCTCTCACACTCGCCGCCTGTAAGGCTCCACCCTCTTCCACCGCCCCCCCAGCATTACCGACCGCACCGGAAATCGCTTCCGGCTATCGCACCGACCTGCAGACCCGACACGCCGACAAACACATGGCCGCAGCGGCCAACCCCCTGGCCGCCGAAGCCGGGCGGGAAATGTTGCGGCGCGGAGGCTCGGCCATCGACGCGGCGATTGCCATGCAGGCGGTACTCACCCTGGTGGAGCCGCAGTCTTCAGGCATTGGCGGCGGCGCGTTCATCGTGCTGTGGGACGGTAAGGCCGTGCGCACCTATGACGGTCGCGAAACGGCACCGGCCGGCGCCACCGAGAAACTGTTCCTGCAAGCCGACGGCAAGCCCATGCCATTTACCGCCGCACAGATCGGTGGCCGTTCCGTGGGCACGCCCGGCGTGCTGCGCGCGCTGGAATTGGCTCATCGCAAGCATGGCCGGCTGAAATGGGCCAGTCTGTTCGAGCCTGCCATCAGGCTGGCGGAACAGGGCTTTGCGATTTCGCCACGGTTGCACTCGATGATCGCGGCGGACCCATCCCTGCCAGGTTCGCCGGACATGGCCGCCTATTTCCTCAATGCCGATGGCAGGCCGAAGGCCGTTGGTACATTGCTGAAGAATCCTGCGCTGGCCGGCGTGCTCAAGCGTATCGCCAATGAAGGAGCCGATGCGTTGTACGAGGGCGCGATCGCCAAGGAAATCGTCGCCAAGGTGCAGGGACATGCCAACCCCGGCAGCCTTTCACTGAATGATCTCAAGGGTTACGCCGCCCGGGAGCGCGCGCCGCTGTGCACCGACTACAAGCGCTGGCAGGTCTGCGGCATGGCCCCGCCCTCTTCCGGTGGAATTGCCGTGGCGCAGATTCTCGGGACGTTGCAGGCCTTGGAGCAGCGCGACAGCCACGCAGCCATTGCGCCCTTGAAGCCCCTCAAGACCGATAAACCCGCCGGCCTTGAACCCGCGCCCCAAGCGGTTCATCTGATCGCCGAAGCGCAACGCCTGGCCTACGCCGACCGCGCCCAATACGTCGCCGATTCGGATTTTATCCCCGTGCCGGTCAAGGGCCTGGTCGACCCAGGCTACCTGGCAAGCCGCGCCAGCCTGATCGGACCGCGGAGCATGGGCGTCGCCAAGCCCGGCACACCACCGGGCGTTCAGGTGGCCTATGCACCGGACCGCTCTCCCCTGCGCATTTCCACTTCACAAGTGGTGGCAGTGGACGATCAGGGCGGTGCCGTGTCCATGACCACCACGGTGGAATCGGCCTTCGGCTCGCACCTGATGGTCCAGGGTTTCATGCTCAACAACCAGATGACCGATTTTTCGTTCATCCCCGAAGAACAAGGGCGGAAGGTGGCGAACCGGGTCGAACCCGGCAAGCGCCCACGCTCCTCCATGGCACCGACCCTGATCTTCGATCGCCAGAGCGGCGAACTGTTGGCCGCCGTTGGCTCACCGGGCGGCTCGCAGATCATCGAGTATGTCGCCAAGTCGGTGATCGGACTGCTGGATTGGCAACTGGACCCGCAAACCGCCATCAACCTGCCCAACTTCGGCAGTCGCAACGGCCCCACCGAGCTGGAGCAGGGCCAGTTCAGCCCAACCCTGATCCAGGCACTGAAGGACAAGGGCCACACCGTGACCGAGATCGACATGACCAGCGGGACCCAGGCGATTGTCCGGCTACGTGATCCACAAGGCAGAACATCATTGGCCGGGGGGGCAGACCCGCGGCGCGAAGGAGAAGCCCTGGGAGACTGACGAAGCCAGGCCCTGAAGGAATCAGGGCTCCCCCTCGGGTTGGTAGACCAGTAGATCGCCGGGCTGGCACTGCAGGTAGCTGCAGATCGCCTCCAGGGTCGCCAGGCGTATGCCCTTGACCTTTCCTTGCTTCAACAAGGAGAGGTTGGCTTCGGTAATACCGATAGCGGCGGCAAGGTCCTTGGATTTGACCTTGCGCGTCGCCAGCATCACATCCAGTTGAATGACGATAGGCATGACAATCTCAAACGAATGTTCTGTTTTCTGAATCGACTTCGCTGGCCTGGGACAGAATCCTGGCAATGATCGCGATACAGGCGGCAAGAAACAAAGCGACAAAGGAGGGGGCCGTCACGCTGAGGGTAATCAATCGCTGGCCGACCGGGGCGTTTATCGTCACGAGCAGGCTGAGAAACGGCTCACAGAGGAAATCCAGCAACACCCACAACGCTACCGCTCGGCCGGTATTGCCCAGGTAGACGGCTGCCTCGCTGGAAAAGTACATCCCTTGCGCATAATGCCTGAATAGCTGCCGCAAATTGACCAGTCCGGCTGCCAGCGCCAGCAAGGGGATGCTCGACAGCAGGATCCCGCCAAGGCGTTGCCAACCGCTCAACCCCACCGCCCCGTCCACCAGGCCGGACAACTGTCGCTCGGTCAGGGCAAAACTCAGGCCGTATTTCAAGGCAACTTCCGGAAACAACCAGGCCGCCGCATTGACGGCCATCATCACGACAATGAAGACAAGCGTAATGACGGCCATGCGCTGGCTGTAGAGGGCGAGACGATTCGAAGACATGCGAGGCTCCAACCAAACGAAAGGAGCCCAGAACATAGCCACAAAATTATCGCAAAACAATAATTAATATGTAAAAAACGATAATACCCTTGCTTCAAGTGGACAGCTGGTTAGCAAACTGACTCACCGCATCGACCACTTTTTTCGCGCCGTCCTGGATCTCGACGATCACCGATCCGGCTTCAGCGGCCAGGGCCAGGCCCTGTTCGGCCTGGTGCTGGCCGTCCGTCATCAACGAAACGGCGTTGCGTGCCATGTCCTGGTTCTGGCGGACGACGCCGACAATCTCATCGGTAGCCTGGCTGGTGCGCGAAGCCAGTTGGCGCACTTCATCGGCCACCACCGCGAAGCCCCGCCCCTGCTCGCCGGCCCGGGCAGCCTCGATGGCCGCGTTGAGGGCCAGCAGGTTGGTTTGCTCGGCGATGCCGCTGATGGTCTTGACGATGGTGCCGATCACCAGGGACTGCTCGTTCAGGGCTTCGATACCCTCTCCGGCGGTCTGCATGTGCCGGGCCAGGTCGCGCATCACTTCCACGGCCTGGGTCACCACCGAGGTACCGCGCTGGGCACTGTTGTCGGTCTGCAACGAGGTGCTGTAGGCAATGCTGGCCGCCTCGGCGACGGCTTTTTCCTGGTTGACCTGGTCGGTGATGTTCGTAGCGAACTTGACCACCTTGTAGAGTCGGTCGTTGGCATCCACCACCGGGTTGTAGGACGCCTCCAGCCAGACCTCGCGCCCATTGCTGTCCAGGCGCTTGAAGCGACCGGCCACGAACTCGCCGTTGTTCAGGCGCTTCCAGAACTGCTGGTATTGCGCGCCGTTGTATTCCTCCGGCTCGCAGAACATGCGGTGGTGCTTGCCCTTGATCTGCGCCAGGCTGTAGCCCATGGCATTGAGGAAGCGATCATTGGCTGTCAGGACGTGGCCGCCCAGGTCGAACTCGATCACCGCCGTCGAACGCACCAGCGCACCGATAAGGTTTTCATGCTCGCGAGAGCCCTCGATGGTGCGGGTCAGGTCATTGGAATACATCGAGAAAAACCGGATCCGCCCGTCGACAGTCCGTACTGGCTGAAGAATCGAACGCAACCAGGCTTCCTTGCCATCGCCTCGCATCAGGCGCACGGCCCCGGAAAAATGTTCGCCGCGGGTCAACGCCGTCTTGAAACGAAGCTGGTGCTCGTTGGATTTCAAGTACCCAGGAATAAGGTCCTCGACAGAGCGGCCAATGAGATCCTGGCCCTTGTAATGCATTTCATCGAGGAATTTCTGATTGACCGACTGCACCCGGCCCTCTGCATCCAGGGTCAGGGCCAGCATTTCGCGGTCCAGGCTTTCCTTCACTTGCATGAGGCTGGACAGTTCTTGGCGAAGAGCCGACAGCTCCTGCTTCAAGCGTTGATTGAACATGGGCATGCTCCGACGGGCAGGAGGTTAACGGGCCTATTCCTCTTGCCATCGGCCCGGTGATTTTTTTCTGAAGAGTGCCATTGGTCGGCCGAAATTTTTTCCGCGGATCCAGAACCCGGGCCAACCTTCCAGGGTCAGTGGATTGTTCTACTGTAGCCCCTGTTTACCGAGGCTTCACTGTTCCAGCTACCCGTCCCACAAAACCAACCATAAAAACCGAGGTAACTGCCGTGACCACCGACATCGAAGACAGCCGCTCCGCCCGCTTCGCCTTGCGCTGTTCCAGTTTTGCCGAACGCTGGTTTCCTGACTCCTGGGTCTTCGCCGCCCTGGCTGTGCTGGTCGTCGCGGTGGCGACGCAGTTCATCGGCGCCACGCCCACGGCCGCCGCCATGGCATTCGGCGACGGTTTCTGGAGCCTGATCCCATTCACCATGCAAATGGCATTCGTCGTGATCGGAGGCTATGTGGTCGCCAGCTCGCCGCCGGCCGTCAGACTGATCGATCGCCTGGCGCGCATCCCGAAGAACGGCCGCTCGGCAGTGGCCTGGGTGGCGCTGATCTCGATGATTGCGTCGCTGCTCAACTGGGGCCTGTCGCTGGTGTTCGGCGGTCTGTTGGTACGAGCCCTTGCCCGCCGTACCGATCTGAAAATGGATTATCGCGCCGCCGGCGCCGCCGCTTACCTGGGCCTGGGCGCGGTGTGGGCCCTGGGGTTGTCGTCCTCGGCGGCACAACTGCAGGCCAACCCGGCCAGCCTGCCGCCGTCGATCCTGGCGATCACCGGCGTCATCCCGTTTACCCAGACCATTTTCCTCTGGCAGTCCGCAGTGATGCTGCTGGCGTTGATCGTGATCTCCTTGATCGTGGCCTACGCTACCGCTCCGGGCCCGAACAGCGCCCGCGACGCCGCAGCCTGCGGAATCGACCCGAGCTTCAGCATGCCGGCCTTGCAACCACGAACCCGTCCCGGCGAATGGCTGGAGCACAGCCCCTTGCTGACCATTGCCCTGGTGCTGTTGGCCGCTGGCTGGCTGTTCCACGAATTTTCGAGCAAGCCTGCGATCAGCGCGATTTCCGGGCTCAATACCTACAACTTCCTGTTCCTGATGCTGGGCGCCTTGCTGCACTGGCGGCCGCGAAGCTTTCTCGACGCCGTGGCCCGCGCAGTGCCGACCACAACCGGTGTACTGATCCAGTTCCCGTTGTACGGCTCCATTGCCGCGTTACTGACCACAGTCAAGGGCAGCGATGCCCAGACCCTTGCCCACCATATTTCGACCTTTTTCGTACAAATCGCATCGCATGACACCTACGCCTTGCTGATGGGCGTCTATTCGGCGGTGCTGGGCTTCTTCATTCCGTCCGGCGGCGGTAAATGGATCATCGAAGCGCCCTATGTGATGCAGGTGGCCAACGACCTGAATTATCACCTGGGCTGGGCCGTACAGATCTATAACGCCGCCGAAGCGCTGCCCAACCTGATCAATCCGTTCTATATGCTGCCGTTGCTCGGTGTGCTGGGGCTCAAGGCCAGGGACCTGATCGGGTTCTCCTTCGTCCAATTGCTGGTCCACACACCCTTGGTACTGGTGCTGTTGTGGGCGCTGGGAACGACGTTGGATTATTTGCCGCCCGTGATGCCATAAAGCCATAAAAAAGGGCCGATATTTACCTCGGCCCACTTTTTCTTCAGCCCGGTCTGTTTCAGTATGGAGGCGCCCTGTTCCGAGGGGCCCATACGCTGAAAAGGATCTGAGCATGTCTAAACTCGCAGTACTTCCCCTTGCCGCCCTGGCGCTGAGCGCCACCGTCCATGCCGACGTCGATGTACAGCTTGGCAGTACCGAACGCGTGACCCGTCTTTTCGCCTACCCCAACAACTGCAACGTCATCTGTTTTCGCGACTGGACCCTGGAGCAGACTGTCGAGCATTACCTGACCCAGAGCGTGCAGCGCGACGGCTACGGCGCGGCCAAGGTCAGCGTCAAACGCGACAATGACACGGTCTACGCCCATATAGCCGGCGTGCCGAAGAGCTACGGCCAGCCATTGACCGCATTGCTCAACGCCGGTGACCTGGCCTACACGGGCGCCACCAAACTCAACGGCGACAAGAAATGGGCATACAACTGGTACCTGTTCCTGCCGCTGGGCATGGCGCTGGAAAACCGCAAGAGTGTTGAACTGCTGCACTTCCCGCCGGATTACTCCCTGACCCAGGCCCAGGACTACCTGGAATCGGCCACCACGGATCGCTGGGCCACGCTGTTGACTGTCAACGGCATCGCCGCCGACCAGACCCCGGCCTACCAGACCATCATCGACATCGCGCCGATCGCAGCCCCATCCAACGCCGGTTCGGCCCTGGAAGGCGTCTACGACTATTTCAACGACTACCAGACCACCATGGTCAAGCAAGTCAGCCAGGGCTCCAGCGGAGCCGCATTGCCGATGGTGGCCTTCGGTGCCCCGGTGCGTAACTGGATCAAGACACAGTACGGCCCGACGGTAGGCGTGCTTGGCCTGGCGACCATCACGCCGACGGCGGGACTGAAGGTACCGGTGCTGGGCTCCAACCACCCCAGCTACATCTGGTACGCCGCCGATCCGGACAGCTACGACGGCGACGAAGCCAAGGCCGATGCGGCCGGCCTGAAAGTCATGGGCCAGGATCTGAGCGCCGCCTGCTGGCAAGCCGGCATGGGCAGCAAGCCGAACACGGATCCGAGCACACTGCTGAACCAATGCACGCAGACCTGGCAAGTCACGCAAAAGGAAAAGACCTGCGAGTTGTTCTATACCTCGATTCGCAAGCTCACGCCTGACGAAGCGGCAAAGAAATGCGAGACGCCGGCGATCAAGTCGCAGCTTCCTCAATTGAAAGCGCCGATGCCGCTACCCGCCGAACCGGTATAAGCCGAGAAGACTTTCCCGCGTAAGCCTGCGCTCACGCGGGAAAGCGCTTTTGACGCCTGTCAGAGTTGACAGTAGATACCACCCCGGATCGGGGCCAGACTATCCAGGTCAATCACGACGCTGGCAGGATGCCAGCGCCAGCAAGTCGGGTGCCCAGCACCGACAAGGACTGTCATGACCATTTTTGTGACCGATCGATCCTGTTCACGGGGCCGGGACTGTATCTACCCGGAAAAGGAACTCAGCACTCGGCTGGGCTATCCGTCTGCGCGGGATTTCGAAGTGCTGCGCGGCGCCAATGGGCGCGGCAACGGCGTCGTCGCCCGCAGGCGGTTCGCCCCCATGGAGCGGATGTGCCGGGTATCGGGGCTGCTGTTGGGCCGACGACGCCTGCACACTTTGCAGATCCTGCCGGAAATCCACATGTACGATCCGCGCTTCGCCGGGCTGCTGGTGCATTCCTGCAACCCGAATGTCTTTCTGGACATGAGCGAATTATGGTTGTGGTCACTGACCGCCATACAGGCGGGCGACAGCCTGACCATGGATTACGCCAGCACCGAGCCGAAACTGTACCGGCAGTTTGCCTGCCGGTGCGGTTCGTCCAACTGTCATGGGTGGATCACCGGTTATGATGAGCCACCCAATGAACAGGGCATGAAGTTCCTCAAGCATTGGCGCCGTCGCTGTCATCGTGACTGACGCCAACGGGCTCAGGGCGCGTCCACTGGACGCAGGCGATACTGCGGTGGCAATTGCTCGAAGCCGCTGATCGTGGTGTCCAGGCTCTTCCAGCGTCCGTCCTTGATGCCGTAGATGCAACCGTGGATCGACAGTTTCTGACCACGGTGCCAGGCGTTCTGCACGATGCTGGTATGGCCGACATTGGCCACCTGCTGGATGACGTTGAGTTCGCACAGGCGGTCAACGCGCTCCTCTTCGGTGGGCAGTTGGGCCAACGCTTCGCGGTGCTCGTAATACAGGTCGCGGATCGAGCGCAGCCAGCCGTCGATCAGGCCCAGCTGACGATCCTGCATCGAAGCGCGCACGCCGCCGCAGCCGTAGTGGCCGGTAACCAGGATGTGCTTGACCTTGAGCACGTCCACCGCGTACTGGATCACCGACAGGCAGTTGAGATCGGTGTGCAGCACCACGTTGGCCACGTTGCGGTGTACGAACAGATCGCCCGGCAGCATGCCGACGATCTCGTTGGCCGGCACTCGCGCATCGGAACAGCCGATCCACAGGTACTCCGGTGTCTGCTGACGGGCCAGCTTGGCGAAGAAGTCAGGATCCTCCTGCTTGATCGCATCGGCCCAGCGCGCGTTGTTATCAATCAGATCTTGTAGTTCGTTCATGCTATCCAGCCCTCGAGAATAGTCCGCAACTTTGACAGCACGCCGCTTGCCGAGGTCACTTCTGTAATGCCGTTGGAATTCTCGACCCGGCCGCGGGTCCACCCATTAACGGCCAGAACGAGGAGTAGCCATGAACGATTCACGACGTCCTTTCGATGCGGTGCAACCGGAACCCATCGACGACAACGAAGACCGCATGGGTTCGATGCACGAACTGGAGTTCGACGATGATGAGCCCAGTGCGAAGATCGGCGACGAACTGCCGGAAAAAGAACGCGAACAATTGATGCCGCGCGAACGCGTTCGCGAAGCGGGCCTGACCGGAGCCTCTGTGGATGATCATCAGCCCACCGAAGACGACATGAGCCCTGAAACCCTCATCCGCGAGGACGGCGCACGCGACGCCTATGAAAGCGGCGACGATGAGCAGGCCGACTGGGACCTGAGCGTGGTCGGTGAAAACGACATCGGCGGGGGCGATGGCCTGGACGAAGCGGAAATGGCGCAGATCGATCCACTGGATGGCAAGCGCGATGGCGCCGGGTCAGCTTGAATCAGGACAGGATGTGACGGCTTCTTCGAGGGCCAGCCCGCTCCCACACAAGACCGGCCGGCCCGGCTGAGGCCTGCGGCAGGAGCGGGTTTGCCGGCATGGTGCCCGCCCTGCGTCAACACCGCGAAGGCGTCACTCGACGAGAGTACACGCCATGACTACGGCGTCCTCGCGGCCACCCACCGCCGGGTAGTAATCCCGCCGACGGCCGATCTCGTTGAAACCGTATCGCTCATACAGCCGGAACGCTGCGCGGTTGCTGTCGCGCACCTCCAGGAAACACTCCCGGGCCTGGGCGTTGAAGGCGATGGACATGAGGTGTTCCAGTAAGCGCAACCCCAGGCCGCGGCCCTGGTTCTCCGGCTTGACGGTGATATTGAGCAAGTGCGCTTCGTCGAGGATGATCTGCACGACACCATGGCCCACTTGCTGCTGGCCTTCGAACATCAGCCATATCTGGTATTTGCTCAATCCGTCGAGAAAGATCCCGCGGGTCCAGGGGTGACTGTAGGCCGCATATTCGATTTTCAGTACAGCGTCGAGGTCCGCCTCGGTCATCGGGCGGAACGATACAGCGTCACTCATTCGATTCTTTCCAGCGCGCCATCAGCCGGCGCATGGCTTGCCAGACTTCAGCCTTGCGCTGTGGCGTTTCCATTAACAATTCCAACCCGGGGACTGCCCAGGCCGAGCCCAGGCCTTCGACCTGCAATTCCCGATTGAACGCATCCTGGTCCGCCTCGCCGGCAAATTTGACCGCTGGCAGGCCGATCAGCCACAAACACACGCAGGGCTCGTCTTCGAGTCGCGCCAAAACGAAGCCCTGGACGAAATCCCGCGCCGCTTCCGGCCCCTGGTCCATCGTTCCACGGGACAGCAGCGGCCAACGCACCGGTTCTCCCACGATCTGTGGGCTGTCCGGCAGACCGGCGGCGCGCAGCATGTCCTTGAGCAACAGGTAGGCAGGATCGCGGCTTTGGAACGGTTCGCCGGTGGGCAGCTCCACCAGCAGCAGGCAACGCCCCGCACGCAGCAGCTGCAGGGTAAACCGCGGTGGCGGAACCGGAGCGACCCGGGCCGGTGCCGGCGTCGACGACACTTCTTCCACCGGTTTGGCATTGGTGCGGGTCGAGGCCAGGCTCGGGCGTGGCACGTCGACCTTCGGCCGCTCGACAGGTGTCACCGGCTCGACAACGGTCTTGGCCACAGGCTCCGCCACCACCGGCACGACGCCAGGCGGCTCGGGCGTTTCCAGCAGTTCGGGCCGCGACGGGGCGGCGAACGGCAATTCGGTACGCGGCAGCCAGGTGACCACCTGCATGGCGGTCAGATAGGCGCGGCGACGAGACTCGATAAGCAAGGGTCGGCCACTTGTGGATAACTGAAAGTGGGGAGGATTCTACCGCCCTTCGACGCGGATCGCTTCCCCGTTGACTCATTAGTTGATCGATCCGCGACGACAGTCCGTCTCAGGGGTGAATCGCAACCGGTCCGATGCAGTACAATTGCCGCTTTTAATTGCCAACCCGACGGCCATTGCGATGATCGAACCCAAGCGCGTCTTGCGCGCCCTCGCCGAACACTGGGCATTGCTGGAACCGTTGTGCGAACATTTCGACCAGGGCACCTTGAGCCTCAACGAACTGCGCTCACAATTGGCCGCCCAGCAATTGGACAGCACGCCCCAGGACATCACCCACCTGCTGGACGTGTGGATCCGCCTGGACATCCTCGTGCCGGTGGCGAAAAGCCCGAACCGCTTCGAGCTCAACGCCCAGATCCACGACTTTCTCGCCTACCTGCGTCGCGAACATCGCCTGGGCCTGTGCCTGGAGATCGAAGCCTACCTGCGCCACCTCGAGCGCCTGGCCGGCTACATCCAGGATGCCTTCGAAGTGCGCGACGGCAACGACCTGGCCCGCCAGTTGCGTTTGCTGGACATGCGGGTGCGGGACGTGCTCAAGAAACTCGCCAACGACGAACAGGCCCTGGTGGCCGTGGCCGAACGCGCCAAGACCAGCGACCGGCAGATCCCGCTGCGCCAGCGCTACGCCGAAGTACTGGCGACCTGGGACGAATACGTCGAGCCGATGATCCAGCTGGTGAACGCCGACGGTGCGTTCGAGCAAGGCGTGCGCAAGGTCGAGAACGTGCTGTTGCGCATGCTCACCGAACAACAGCGCCTCGGGCATCTGGTGGACGATGACATGTTGTTGCGCACCCACGCCCGCATCCTGGAAATGCAGACCAGCGCCCAACTGACCCTGCGTCACGCCCGCGAACTGCTCCTGCCGCTGCGCGAAGAAGCCCGTCGCCATAACGCCGTGACCCGTGGCGCAGCCCTGGCCCTGGCCGCCATCCGCCGCAAAGGCATCGATGCCGTGCCGCAGGCCGCCATGCCGCTGTTCACCCGGCCGCAGAGTACCTTCCTCGGCAGTGCCAGCCAGGTCGAGGCCTATGTGTACGCCCTGGCCCGTTTCGAGCCGAAACCGGCGCGCTTCCCCAAGTCCCACAAGACTCACAAGGGCGGCGATGCTCCGCGGGCGCCGCGTACGGTGCGCGAGATGGTCGAGCGTTGCGAGGACGCCCTGCCGATGCCGGACCTGATGACCTGGCTGCTGGAACAGGAGCCGGACGGCGCCACCGACGAATTGCTGTACTGGTTCTCGCGCCTGTCGCGGGAAAAGCGTTTCAAGCGCGAGCGTCTGGAACGCCGCGAATACCACACTCATGAGCATCAGGTCAGCCTGCGCTCCTTCGCCCTGCTCTCGGCTGGCGACACCGCCGAGGATTCTGCGAGCACTTCCCATGCATCTTGATCTATCCGAACTGTCCCAGCTGGCGCCGATTTTCCGCGAGCTGTTCAAGGGCTACCACATCAGCCGCCGCGACCCGGAGCTGTATGCGCAACTGTCGAACTTCCAGGACCAGTACCGCACGCTGTTCAAGGCCCTGGGTTTCGAACTGGTGTGCGATACCCGTGGTTTCTACTATTTCGTGCCGGACCTGGCGGCCGCCGCGGTGAACAAGACCGCACAACGCCTGGCGCTGTTCACCTTCATCCTGGTCGAACACCTGGCCGACCAGGGCCGCGACCCGATCGCTGTGCTCGACGGCGGTAGCCTGGGCCGCGATGAGCTGCCTTCGCTGCTGGAAAAATACCGTGACCTGTTCATCCAGGCCGAAGTGCAGACCCAGGAAGAACTCGAAGAAAAGATCATGCGTCGCATGACCCAGCTGGGCTTCGCCAGCGAAGAGAACGGCGTGTACCGCTTCCTGCCGCCGATGCACCGGTTTCTCGATGTCTGCCTGTCGGTCCAGCAGGACCGCGACCTGGCCGCCAGCCTGCACAGCGTGCTGCCGTTGCCGGCTCCGGTTCTGATCGACGAGGACAGCGACGAAAAACTGCTGCAGACCGACGATCCGCTGGATCTCAGCGAATTCGAGGGTGAAAGCGAAGAAGAGGCACTGGCCCGAGCCATTGCCGAAGAACAGGAGACCGACGCATGAGCAAGGAACGCTACGGCATCCGCCGCTTCGCCCTTTTGAACACCGCCGGCTACAGCCTTGGCCTGTTCCCGCTGGAAGAACCGCTGTCGGTGTATGGCGCGAACAACCTCGGTAAATCCGCCTCGATCAATGCCTTGCAGTTCCCGATCCTGGCCCGCATGTCGGACATGAGCTTCGGCAAGTACAGCCTGGAACAATCCCGGCGCTTCTACTTCGCCTCGGACACCAGCTATATCCTGGTGGAAGTCGCCCTGCCCCACGGCCCCCACGTGATCGGTGTGGTCGGTCGAGGCCCTGGCGGCGGTTTTGGCCACCAGTTCTTTGCCTATGCAGGCAAGCTGGACCTGGCCCATTACCAGAAAAACGACACGTGCCTGCGTCAGAAAGAGCTGTTCACCAACCTGGAACGCGAGGGCCTGAAGGCCTATGAGCTCAAGCCCGATGAGCTGCGACGCCTGCTGGTGGGGGGGCATACTTCCATTCCCCTGGACCTGACGCTGATCCCGCTGCGTTCTACCAGCGAACAGAGCCTCAAGACTTTCCGCGCGCTGTTCATCAACTTGCTGCACATGCGCGAAATCACCGCGGCCAAGCTCAAGCAACTGTTCCTCGACGCCTTCGAGCACAGCCTGCGTTCCGGCAGTGTGGATTACATCGCCGCGTGCGAAGAAGCGTTCCGCGATGTACGACGCATGGAGCAGGACTACAACTCCCTGGTAGCGGCCGGCCCGCTGGTGGAAGCCCTGGCCAATGGCGTGAAACAACGCGACATCCTGCGTGGCAAACTGCACCGTCTGTCGCCCCTGCTCGATTCGCTGCTGGGAACTTGGTCGGACTATGCCAGTGCACGCAAGGAAGAGTTGACCATCCAGGCCGAGCACTACCGCAACGAACAGGACTCACTGCAGAATGACCAGCGCGGCAGTACCCAGGAACTGATGCGCCTGGAGCGGGAAATCACCGGCATCCAGCGCTGGCTGGGCGAATTGTCGGTGCTCAAGCATCGGTTCGCCCTGGTGGACGACGTCAAGGTGCTGGAGCAGCAACTGCTCGCGGCCAAGGACGCCCACGACGAATTGGCCGGTGCCCTGGCCCAGTCCCGGCAGTTCAGCGCCGAAGACCTGGAAGAACGTCTGCGCGACCTGGAAAAACGCCTGAAGTCGGTCAAGCAACAGCTTGATCACGCCGACAACAACAGCTATGCCCGTCTGCGTGAAGAGTTCTCGCAACAGGACGTCGAACGCCTCATGCGCCTGTTCAACAGCGCACTGTTCAGCCTGCCATTGGGTGAACACGGCATTGCGCTGGACGATAACGGTGACTGGGTCAAGTCCGTGGAGCTGATCCTGGACGGCTTCAAAGGCGAGCGTTTCGAAGTGCCGGGCCTGTCCATCGACCTGTCCCATATCGAGCCACCCGCGCTGCAAGCCCTGGCCGACCGTGCCGCGTTGCGCGACCAGAAGGAACGCCTGGAAAAAGAGCTCAAGCAGCTCAAGACCCAGCAGGCCGTGGCCGCTGACCGCGCTGCCAGCAAGACCCAGACCGAGGCCCTGTACCAACAGGTCCTGGATGCGCAAAAGGCCTTGGAAGATTTCCGACGCACCCAGACCCTGAGCGCCGAGGAAAGCGACAAGCTCGAACAACTGGCCCAGATGGAGGCCGCCCAGGACGAGCTCAAGCGCTCCAGCGATGCCTTCACCGAGCGCGTCCAGCAACTGTCCGCCAAGTTGCAACTGGTGGGCCGGCAGATCGCCGATATGGAAGCCAAGCAGCGCACCCTCGACGATGCCTTGCGCCGCCGTCAGTTGTTGCCGGCGGACCTGCCGTTCGGCACGCCATTCATGGACCCGGTCGACGATTCCATGGACAACCTGTTGCCATTGCTCAACGACTATCAGGACAGCTGGCAGGGCTTGCTGCGGATCGACGGACAGATCGAAGCCCTATACGCCCAGGTTCGCCTCAAGGGCGTGGCCAAGTTCGACAGCGAAGACGATATGGAGCGGCGTCTGCAACTGCTGATCAACGCCTATGCCCACCGCACCGACGAAGCCCTGACCCTGGGCAAGGCGCGCCGCGCGGCCGTGACCGACATTGCCCGGACCCTGCGCAATATCCGCAGCGACTACGACAGCCTCGAACATCAATTGGCGTTGTTCAACCGCGAGATCAACAAGCGCCAGGTTTCCAACCTGCAGAGCTTCCGGATCGTCCTGGCGCCGAACAAGGAAGCCCTCAAGCACATCGACCAGATTATCCACAGCGCCGGCCAGTACGAGGAAGGCGAAACCCTGTCGGTCTTCGATCTCAGCCAGAGCGCCGAGCAGGACAACAAGAACGAAGAAGCCAAGGAGTATCTGGCGCGCCTGGTGGCGGCGAACCACAACCAGTTGGGTCTCAAGGACCTGTTCGAACTGGCCTTTGAAATCACCAAGGTCAATGGCCAGCCGGTGATTCATACCGACATCGACGGTGCAGCGTCCAACGGCACCACCATGACCATCAAGGCGCTGACCAACATGTACTTGTTGCTGCACTTGATGGATCGCGAACAGGCCGGCCGCGTACGCTTGCCGTATTACCTGGACGAAGCGGCGGACATCGACGAAAAGAACCAGGCAGCGCTGCTGGAAACCAGTCTGCAATTAGGCTTCGTGCCGATTCTCGCCAGCGTGAAGCCGCAAGTCTGCGCCAGTGTCGCCATCGACCTGGAGGGCGGTAGCGGCCCGAACGGCATCTACATCGACGAAGCGGACTGGAAATACATCCGCCGTCGTGATGCGGTGAAAGCCACGGTGAATGTACAGGCCGATGAGCCGGAGCTCGATCCGGTGTGATGTGAGTACCTGGGTATGAAAAAGGCCGCGATCCAATGGATAGCGGCCTTTTTTTATTGCGCCAGTTTTGAGTCTTCAGTGCAACGGAAGGCCTCATCGCGAGCAAGCTCGCTCCCCACATTGGAATGATTCTGGATGAACGATCCTGCATCCCTGTGGGAGCGAGCTTGCTCGCGATGGCGTCAACACGGACAACGCCGGTGTTGTTACTTGCCGAGCTTGATCTTTGGCGCCCAGGTCAGCCACTCGTCCTCGAATTTGTCGAACAGCGGGAAAGTCTGCTCCGCTCGCGCCGGGCCGCCCATTTTCTCGCCGTCTGGCGTCGCGAAGGCGATGCCGCCCTGGATCAGCGTTTCCAGCGACTCGGTCCGCACCGTCGCCCCTTTGAACAAACCGAAATCCAAACCAAAGCCGCTGGTATTCCAGAAGCGCGTACCACTACGCACCAGTGGTGCATATTTAGGCTCGATCAGGATATGAATCAGCACCCGATCCGCTGTCTGGCCCAATTCATATCCGGTGACCTTGCCCACCGTCACCTCGCGATAAGTCACCGGCACGCCGATCTTCAACGAACCACGGCGGGCCGCGCTCAGCACCAGGCTCAGGCCGGCTTCAGGCACCGCGTTTTCCGGTGGATTGGCAAGGGCCACGAAGTTTTTCTGCGGCCCGAGGTTCTTCACCGCCGGCTGCACCTCGAGGTATTGGCCGGTCACCAGCGTTTCCAGGTTCGAGGTCTTGATCAACCCCAGCTCAGGCTTGACCACCCAGAACTGGCTACCGACCCGGGCGATACGCTCCGGGACCTCGGTGATGCGCGCCGTGAGCAATACCGACTGCATGTCGGCACTGAGGTCCACATCCTCGACCTTGCCCACATCCAAGCCCTTGAAGCGAATCGGCGTACCGCTGCGCAAGCCATCGGCACGATCGACCTTGATGGTCACGACGGTCCCACTTTGTTGCGCGGCTTCACGATTCTCATGCAACCGGAAGCGCGGGACCCGCCTTTTCAACGGCACATTCGGCTCCGGCGTTTCAAAGGCAATGCCGCCGGCCATCAGGCTTTGCAGCGATTCGCTCTTGACCTGGATTCCTCCCGTCAGGCCGCCCGTGAGGGTGATGCCGCTGGCATTCCAGAAGCGCGTCGAACCATTGACCAGCCCTTCGTATTCCTTCTCGATATGTACCCCGATGATCAACTGCTTTTTCTTGCGAGAGAACTGGTAGCTCTGCACCGACCCGACCTTGACCTGCTTGTAGAGGATCGGGCTGCCGACCTCCAGGGATCCGAGGTTTTCAGTCAACAGGACCAGGTGCAGGCCGGGTGCGCGCAAGTCCAGTGGCGGCGCTTTTGCCCGGGCCTCGAATTCGCGCTGCGGGGCGCCGCCCTTGTCGCCGGGGCGTATGGCGATGTAGTTACCTTTGACCAATGCCTCCAAGCCGGTGATACCCGCCAGGGAGATCGACGGCTTGACCACCCAGAACTGCGTTCCCGTCACCAGGTAGTCTTCGGCCAAGGGGTCCAGGGTCAATTCAGCGGTGGCACTGGACAGGTCGGGATCGACCTTGAGGTTTTTCAGGCTACCGACCTGGATGCCTTTGTACATCACTGGCGTGCGGCCGGATTGCAGGCCTTCGAAATCGCTGAGCTTGACCTTCACCCGGATACCGGCGGCTGCGGCGTCGAAATCCTCGTAAAGACGGAACGGCAGGCTTGGATCCGTCGGCGGGCTGTCCTTGCGACTTTCTGGCGTGGCGAACGCAATCCCCCCGGCCACGATACTGGCCAGGGATTCGCTGCGCACCTTGACACCCGAGAGGTTGGCATCGATGCTGATGCCGCTGGCATTCCAGAACCGGGTGTGTTTGCGCACCAGGCTGGCATACGTCGGCTCAATGAAAACCTTGATCTCGACGGTGTTCTGGTCCTCGGACAGTTGATAGCTTTTCACCTGTCCGACCTGGATCTGCTTGTAGAAAACCGGACTACCCCGATTCAACGAACCCAAGCGGTCGGCCTTGAGCGTCAGGTGCAACCCCGGCTTGGCGTCCGACAATGGCGGCTCCTGGGCCAGGGCCTTGAACTTGCGGCTGGACTCCCCTTCACCCGGACTGATAGCCACATAGTTACCTGACACCAGGGTTTCCAGCCCTGTGATCCCGGCCAGGCTGACGCTTGGCTTGACCAGCCAGAAGCGGGTTCCGGTCTTGAGGTACTGTTCCACGTCCTTGTTCATTTCGATGGTCGCCACGACCCCCTTCGAGCTCCCCTCGTCGTCGAGCGTGAGGGCCGTGACCTTGCCGACCGGCATACCTTTGTAGACCACCTCGGTCTTGTTGACCTGGATGCCTTCGCCGCTCTCAAAGCGCACGCTGATCTGGATCCCTGTCTCGTTATATGCCTTCCAGCCAAGCCAGCCCCCGATGATCAAGGCAATCAGTGGCAGGATCCAGATGGCCGACCAGTTCGAGGCCGGTCGAGTTTTAGCGGTAGGCAAATCAGTCATGGTCGTCATCCGACTCCGTGTTATCCCAAATCAGCCGGGGATCGAAAGTTACTGCGGCAATCATTGTCAAAATCACTACGCTGGCAAAGGCAATCGCGCCGAGACCGGCTTCGACACTGGCGAGTCGTCCGAAATTCACCACGGCCACCAGAATGGCAATTACAAAAATATCGAGCATCGACCAGCGACCGATGAACTCAATGAAACGGTACATAAAGATGCGCTGCCGCGCAGACATGGGCTGGTGCCGCTGTACGGAAAACAGCAACAGGGCGATGCCTACCAGCTTGAAGGTGGGCACTACGATACTCGCGACGAACACCACGGCAGCAATGGGAATCATGCCGTGCTGCACCAGTTCGATGACGCCGGCCATGATGGTGCTCGGGGCACCTTGCCCCAAGGAATTGATCGTCATGATCGGCAGCACATTGGCAGGGATATAGAGGATCGCAGCGGTGAGTAGCAGCGCCCAGGTGCGCATCAGACTGTTCGGGCGCCGAGGGTGGACCTGTGCACCGCAACGGGTACAGGTCTGCCCTTGTGCATCGCAATCCCACCGATTCAATTCGTGGCATTCGGTACAGATCAGAATGCCGGCATCAATCGCCCGCATGGGCATCTTCTCCTGATAATGCTTGCCAGATCTGATGCGGTGACATCACCACCTCCAACCACACCTGAACAAGCAATAAACTGATAAAGCACACCAAGCCTAGGCCGATGGTGATGGCGGCCATGTCTGCCAACTTGACGATGGCTACCAACACGCCCATCAGGTAGACCTCAAGCATCCCCCAGTCTCGTAGATGGTGATAAATGCGATAGAGCAACAAACCGTAGCTACGGCCAATGTTCAAGCGAATGGTCAGCAGTACCGTCAACTGGCACAGCAGCTTGAGGAGTGGTATGCCCATGCTGCAGAGAAACACCACCACCGATATGCCTTGCATGCCGGTATCGAACAAGGCGACAACGCCACTCCAGACGGTGTCCTGGGAGGATTGCCCGAGCAGGCTAAGTTGCATGATGGGTAGAAAGTTCGCTGGCACATACAGCAGCAGAGCGGCGATGACCAAGGCCAGGCTGCGCTCGACCACATTGTGTCGGTGGGCGTAGAGTTCGTAGCCACAACGGGGGCATTCAGCTTTTTCGCCATGGGCCAGTTGAGGCTTGCGCATCAACAGATCGCACTCATGGCAAGCCACCAGATCGTTCAGGGGTAGATCTGACAACCGATGAGTGTCCAACGGATCTGACATAAAGAGGTCTGGCTCAGCTAGGGTGAAGCTATTCTAGTGCTCTGGCTTGAAAATAACTGAGTAAATTCGTTACGAACTTCCCCCAATACTTTCTTTCAGGCAAAACAAAACCCCTACCTGCGTCAGCAGATAGGGGTTTCGGAATTTAATCTTGACGATGACCTACTCTCACATGGGGAAACCCCACACTACCATCGGCGATGCATCGTTTCACTTCTGAGTTCGGGATGGGATCAGGTGGTTCCAACGCTCTATGGTCGTCAAGAAATTCGGTAGCCAGCGCGTGCCTTACGGTCACGTTCCAGCGAATGGGTATGCGATAGTTTGTGTGTTGCCTTCAAGCACGTTCGAACTTTCGGTTCGTTTCGTCTTCACAACACCGCAATCTGCTCTCTGTCGAGTCGACAGATTGCTTGGGTGTTATATGGTCAAGCCTCACGGGCAATTAGTACAGGTTAGCTCAACGCCTCACAGCGCTTACACACCCTGCCTATCAACGTCGTAGTCTTCGACGGCCCTTCAGGGAGCTCAAGGCTCCAGTGAGATCTCATCTTGAGGCAAGTTTCCCGCTTAGATGCTTTCAGCGGTTATCTTTTCCGAACATAGCTACCCGGCAATGCCACTGGCGTGACAACCGGAACACCAGAGGTTCGTCCACTCCGGTCCTCTCGTACTAGGAGCAGCCCCTCTCAAATCTCAAACGTCCACGGCAGATAGGGACCGAACTGTCTCACGACGTTCTAAACCCAGCTCGCGTACCACTTTAAATGGCGAACAGCCATACCCTTGGGACCGGCTTCAGCCCCAGGATGTGATGAGCCGACATCGAGGTGCCAAACACCGCCGTCGATATGAACTCTTGGGCGGTATCAGCCTGTTATCCCCGGAGTACCTTTTATCCGTTGAGCGATGGCCCTTCCATACAGAACCACCGGATCACTAAGACCTACTTTCGTACCTGCTCGACGTGTCTGTCTCGCAGTCAAGCGCGCTTTTGCCTTTATACTCTACGACCGATTTCCGACCGGTCTGAGCGCACCTTCGTACTCCTCCGTTACTCTTTAGGAGGAGACCGCCCCAGTCAAACTACCCACCATACACTGTCCTCGATCCGGATAACGGACCTGAGTTAGAACCTCAAAGTTGCCAGGGTGGTATTTCAAGGATGGCTCCACGCAGACTGGCGTCCACGCTTCAAAGCCTCCCACCTATCCTACACAAGCAAATTCAAAGTCCAGTGCAAAGCTATAGTAAAGGTTCACGGGGTCTTTCCGTCTAGCCGCGGATACACTGCATCTTCACAGCGATTTCAATTTCACTGAGTCTCGGGTGGAGACAGCGCCGCCATCGTTACGCCATTCGTGCAGGTCGGAACTTACCCGACAAGGAATTTCGCTACCTTAGGACCGTTATAGTTACGGCCGCCGTTTACCGGGGCTTCGATCAAGAGCTTCGCGTTAGCTAACCCCATCAATTAACCTTCCGGCACCGGGCAGGCGTCACACCCTATACGTCCACTTTCGTGTTTGCAGAGTGCTGTGTTTTTAATAAACAGTCGCAGCGGCCTGGTATCTTCGACCGGCGTGGGCTTACGCAGCAAGTGCTTCACCCTCACCGGCGCACCTTCTCCCGAAGTTACGGTGCCATTTTGCCTAGTTCCTTCACCCGAGTTCTCTCAAGCGCCTTGGTATTCTCTACCCAACCACCTGTGTCGGTTTGGGGTACGGTTCCTGGTTATCTGAAGCTTAGAAGCTTTTCTTGGAAGCATGGCATCAACCACTTCGTCACCCAGAGGGTAACTCGTCATCAGCTCTCGGCCTTGAAACCCCGGATTTACCTAAGATTTCAGCCTACCACCTTAAACTTGGACAACCAACGCCAAGCTGGCCTAGCCTTCTCCGTCCCTCCATCGCAATAACCAGAAGTACAGGAATATTAACCTGTTTTCCATCGACTACGCTTTTCAGCCTCGCCTTAGGGACCGACTAACCCTGCGTCGATTAACGTTGCGCAGGAAACCTTGGTCTTTCGGCGTGGGTGTTTTTCACACCCATTGTCGTTACTCATGTCAGCATTCGCACTTCTGATACCTCCAGCAAGCTTCTCAACTCACCTTCACAGGCTTACAGAACGCTCCTCTACCGCATCACTTACGTGATACCCGTAGCTTCGGTGTATGGTTTGAGCCCCGTTACATCTTCCGCGCAGGCCGACTCGACTAGTGAGCTATTACGCTTTCTTTAAAGGGTGGCTGCTTCTAAGCCAACCTCCTAGCTGTCTAAGCCTTCCCACATCGTTTCCCACTTAACCATAACTTTGGGACCTTAGCTGACGGTCTGGGTTGTTTCCCTTTTCACGACGGACGTTAGCACCCGCCGTGTGTCTCCCATGCTCGGCACTTGTAGGTATTCGGAGTTTGCATCGGTTTGGTAAGTCGGGATGACCCCCTAGCCGAAACAGTGCTCTACCCCCTACAGTGATACATGAGGCGCTACCTAAATAGCTTTCGAGGAGAACCAGCTATCTCCGAGCTTGATTAGCCTTTCACTCCGATCCACAGGTCATCCGCTAACTTTTCAACGGTAGTCGGTTCGGTCCTCCAGTCAGTGTTACCTAACCTTCAACCTGCCCATGGATAGATCGCCCGGTTTCGGGTCTATTCCCAGCGACTAGACGCCCTATTAAGACTCGCTTTCGCTACGCCTCCCCTATTCGGTTAAGCTCGCCACTGAAAATAAGTCGCTGACCCATTATACAAAAGGTACGCAGTCACCCAACAAAGTGGGCTCCCACTGCTTGTACGCATACGGTTTCAGGATCTATTTCACTCCCCTCTCCGGGGTTCTTTTCGCCTTTCCCTCACGGTACTAGTTCACTATCGGTCAGTCAGTAGTATTTAGCCTTGGAGGATGGTCCCCCCATATTCAGACAAAGTTTCTCGTGCTCCGTCCTACTCGATTTCACTTCTAAGATCCTTTCGCGTACAGGGCTATCACCCACTATGGCCGCACTTTCCAGAGCGTTCCGCTAAAATCAAAGAAGCTTAAGGGCTAGTCCCCGTTCGCTCGCCACTACTAAGGGAATCTCGGTTGATTTCTTTTCCTCAGGGTACTTAGATGTTTCAGTTCCCCTGGTTCGCCTCTTGCACCTATGTATTCAGTGCAAGATAACCATCTTGTGATGGCTGGGTTCCCCCATTCAGACATCTCCGGATCACAGTCTGTTTGCCGACTCCCCGAAGCTTTTCGCAGGCTACCACGTCTTTCATCGCCTCTGACTGCCAAGGCATCCACCGTATGCGCTTCTTCACTTGACCATATAACCCCAAGCAATCTGGTTATACTGTGAAGACGACATTCGCCGAAAATTCGTACGCTTGCTCTACGAGCAACTCACAAATTTTACCTTAGCCTGAACCGTTACCAGTGAAAGTAACGTCCAGTCTATCTTTCTATCACATACCCAAATTTTTAAAGAACGATCTAATCAAAAGACTAGAAATCAACATTCATCACCGTTCGGTGGAATGCTCATTTCTAAGCTTTAAACGTTGGTGCCAATCGGTAATGGTGGAGCCAAGCGGGATCGAACCGCTGACCTCCTGCGTGCAAGGCAGGCGCTCTCCCAGCTGAGCTATGGCCCCGTATCGCTACAGGGTACACCATGAAATTGGTGGGTCTGGGCAGATTCGAACTGCCGACCTCACCCTTATCAGGGGTGCGCTCTAACCAACTGAGCTACAGACCCAATCGTCTTCTTCAATGAATCAAGCAATT
>NZ_CM177073.1:1465000-2585000 GCF_058202755.1 Pseudomonas sp. MS01C9
CCACAACCCGAGTTGGCGCCTTACTGCAATCCACCCCGCCCATCCCGTCAATTTCTGCATTGGCGTCATGCTCAAGGTCAGTAGCAGCAGAATCAGTGCTCCCAACCCAAGCCTATCCACCAGCACCTTGCCCGGATCAGGCCCCAACGCACTCATCAACGCCTCATAAAGCCAGAGCAGCGGCCAGACTGCCACCGCCATGAAGACGCCGATCCGCCACACTGGAAAATGCATCAGTAATCCTTCCTCAGGTCCATCCCTGCATAAAGAGAGGCCACTTCATCCTGGTAACCATTGAACATCAATGTATCGCGGACGTTTGGACTGAATAACCCGCTCGGCAAGCGACGCTCGCGCGCCTGGGTCCAGCGCGGATGGTCTACCGTCGGGTTGACGTTGGCATAGAAACCGTACTCGTCCGAGGCAATGCTTTGCCAGGTGGTTTTAGGCTGCTCGCTGACCAGGCTGATGCGCACAATGGACTTCACGCTCTTGAAACCGTACTTCCATGGAACAACCAGCCGCAAAGGTGCGCCATTCTGGTTTGGCAGCTCTCGCCCATACATGCCGACAGCCAGGATCGCCAACGGGTTCATCGCCTCATCCAGCCGCAAACCCTCCACATAAGGCCAATCGATCAAGGCAAACCCAGAGCGCTGCCCGGGCATCATCTTTGGATCCTGCAACGTTTCGAAGCGGATGTATCGGGCCTTTGAGGTCGGCTCGACCTGCTTGAGCAACGCGGAAAGGGGAAAGCCGATCCATGGAATGACCATCGACCAGGCCTCAACGCAGCGCAAGCGATAGATACGCTCCTCCAATTGATAAGGCTTCATGAAATCTTCCAGCGCATAGCGCCCCGGCTTGCCCACCTCGCCATCCACTACCACGCTCCAAGGCTCGGTTTTCAAGGCGCCGGCATTGGCCGCCGGGTCCCCCTTGTCGGTTCCGAACTCATAGAAGTTGTTGTAATGGGTCGCGTCCTTGAATGGCGTGATTGACTCATTCTTGACCGTGACGGCGCCCCACTGGGCGGATGGCAGTTTCTCGGTGAACCAGGCAGGCGCCATGCCAGGCTCCACATCGGGATAACGTGCGGCATCAGCAGCACTCGCCCAACGGGAAACGCCACTCATGGCAACGCCAGCCACCACGGTAGCCGCCAGTATCTGGCGACGAGAAAGATAGAGGGATTCAGGCGTGACATCCGATTCACGGCAGTCGGACGACTTGGAGACTTTGATCAACATGACAACTCCGCAGCATTGGAGGGCAGATGCACCAATAGACTGCGGAGTATGGGGGAAATTACATTAAGGCAACGTTTAGCCTCGGCGAAGACGCAACAGATACTGCGCTGGCCCGGAAGCGGCATAGGCGAGGAATACCAGCAGCAGGATACGCGGCGGATCGCTGAAGACAACCGCGAATACCAATACCACCGCCAGGATCGCAACGAACGGCACGCGCCCCTTCAGATCCAGTTCCTTGAAGCTGTTGTACTTGATGTTACTGACCATCAGCATACCGGCCGCCGCTACCAGCAGCGCCACCAGGAAGGACATTTTCGACCCCTGGATGCCATAGTCGCTGAACGCCCACACAACCCCCGCCACGACGCCTGCCGCAGCCGGACTCGCCAGGCCGATGAAGTAACGCTTGTCAGCCTTGCCCACCTGCGTATTGAAACGCGCCAGCCGCAAGGCCGCGCCCGCCACATAGATGAAAGCGACCATCCAGCCGACCTTGCCCATATCCCCCAGCGCCCAACCGAATGCCAGCAAGGCCGGGGCCACACCAAAGGCGACCATGTCTGACAGGGAGTCGTACTCGGCGCCGAAAGCGCTCTGGGTATTGGTCATGCGAGCCACGCGCCCGTCCAGGCCATCGAGCACCATGGCGACAAAGATCGCGATGGCCGCGAACGCGAAATAACGGCTCGCCCCGGCAGCATCGCCAGCGCTCAACGCAGCCTGGGCACTCATGGAGCTGATGATGGAATAGAAACCGGCGAACAGGTTGGCGGTGGTGAACAGATTCGGCAGCAGATAGATGCCACGATGCCGGACCTTGCGGCCTTCAGCGTCATGACCTTCTTCGACGTGCTCATCGATGGGCAGCATGCTTTCGGCGTCAGGAGCCTGGTTTGGCTCGTCGGGACGTTCGCTCATGGACAGTACCTTGCAACGGTGTGAAAAAATTCGACAGGTGTCTGGGACGACGGTTCGGCCGCAAACGATGCAGCTTTATACCAGAAGCAGCCGTCCAAACGAAAAAACGCGGCCATGGCCGCGTTTTCGATCAAGCTCGCGACTCAGTTCTTGGCTTTGTCGACGATCTTGTTGGCGCTGATCCAAGGCATCATCGAGCGCAGTTGCTCACCAATGATCTCGATACCGTGGGCAGCGTTGTTGCGACGCTTGGCAGTCATCGAAGGGTAGCCGGTGGCGCCTTCACTGATGAACATCTTGGCGTACTCGCCGTCCTGAATGCGTTTCAGGGCGTTGCGCATGGCCTGGCGGGACTCGGCGTTGATCACTTCCGGGCCAGTCACGTACTCGCCGTATTCGGCGTTGTTGGAGATCGAGTAGTTCATGTTGGCGATACCGCCTTCGTACATGAGGTCAACGATCAGCTTCAGCTCGTGCAGGCATTCGAAGTAAGCCATTTCTGGCGCATAGCCGGCTTCAACCAGGGTTTCGAAACCAGCCTTGACCAGCTCCACGGTACCACCGCACAGAACAGCCTGTTCACCAAACAGGTCGGTTTCGGTCTCGTCCTTGAAAGTGGTTTCGATGATGCCGGTACGGCCACCGCCCACACCGGCGGCGTAGGACAGTGCCACATTCTTGGCGTTGCCCGAGGCATCCTGGTAGATAGCGATCAGGTCAGGGATACCGCCACCCTTGACGAATTCGGAACGCACGGTGTGGCCCGGGGCCTTCGGTGCGATCATGATCACGTCGAGGTCAGCACGCGGCACGACCTGGTTGTAATGGATCGAAAAACCGTGGGAGAAAGCCAGGGTCGCACCCTTCTTGATGTTCGGTTCGATTTCGTCGCGATACAGAGCGCCCTGGAACTCGTCCGGAGTCAGGATCATGACCAGATCGGCAGCGGCAACGGCGGAAGCCACATCAGCCACTTTCAGACCGTGGGCTTCCGCCTTGGCAACGGTGGCCGAGCCTTTACGCAGGCCGACGGTCACGTCGACACCGGAATCTTTCAGGTTGCACGCCTGGGCGTGGCCTTGGGAACCGTAACCGATAATGGCGACTTTCTTGCTCTGGATGATCGACAGGTCGCAATCTTTATCGTAGAAAACTTTCATGAATTTCCCCTATATCCGGCCGTTCAGGCCATTCGCTAATTTGGTTTAGATGCTCAGTACTTTGTCGCCACGGGCAATGCCGGTAACGCCACTGCGTACGGTTTCCAGAATCGAGGCGGTGCCGATCGATTGAATGAAGCTGTCGAGCTTGTCGCTGGTACCGGTCAACTGAACGGTATAGACGCTGGCGCTGACATCAACGATCTGCCCACGATAAATATCGGTGGTGCGCTTGATCTCGGCGCGCTGGGCGCCGGTGGCCTTGACCTTGACCAGCATCAGTTCGCGCTCGATGTGAGCGCTCTCCGACAGGTCCACGAGCTTGACCACCTCGATCAGCTTGTTCAGGTTTTTGGTGATCTGCTCGATGATTTCATCATGCCCCACCGTAGTCAGCGTCAGACGCGACAGGGTCGGGTCCTCGGTAGGCGCCACGGTCAGGCTTTCGATGTTGTAGTTGCGCTGCGAGAACAGGCCTACTACACGAGACAGAGCACCCGGTTCGTTTTCCAGAAGCAGGGAAATAATATGCCGCATGATTAGGTACGCTCCGTCTTGCTCAGCCACATATCGCGCATGGAACCGTCTTTGATCTGCATCGGATAGACGTGTTCGCTGGTATCGACCTGGATATCGAGGAATACCAGGCGATCCTTCATGGCGAAAGCCTCCTCGAGCCCGGACTTCAGGTCTTTAAGCTCGGTGATGCGAATCCCCACGTGACCATAGGCTTCGACCAGCTTGACGAAGTCCGGCAGAGATTCCATGTAGGAATGCGAATGACGGCTGCCATAGCTCATGTCCTGCCATTGGCGAACCATACCCAGCACGCCGTTGTTCAGGTTGACGATCTTCACCGGCAAACCGTACTGCAGGCAGGTGGACAGCTCCTGGATGTTCATCTGGATACTGCCTTCGCCCGTGACGCAGGCGACATCGTTATCCGGAAAGCTCAGCTTGACGCCCATGGCCGCGGGGAAACCGAAGCCCATGGTGCCCAGGCCACCGGAGTTGATCCAGCGGTTGGGTTTGTTGAACTTGTAGTATTGCGCGGCAAACATCTGGTGCTGGCCCACGTCCGAGGTGATGAAGGCATCGCCCTTGGTCACTTCGCACAGGGTTTCGATCACTGTCTGCGGCTTGATCACGCTGCCGTCGCCCTTGTCATAAGGGAACAGGCCACGGTCGCCACGCCATTCATCCACCTGCTTCCACCAGCTGGCGACAGCGTCCTTGTTCGGCGTCTCGCCGATCTCCTTGAGGATAGCGACCATCTCGGTCAATACGCTTTCCACCGGCCCGACAATCGGCACGTCTGCCTTGATGGTCTTGGAAATGGACGCAGGGTCGATGTCGATATGGATGATCTTGGCGTTCGGGCAGAATTTCGCCGGGCCGTTGATGACCCGGTCATCGAAACGCGCACCGACGGCCAGGATCACGTCCGCATGGTGCATCGCCAGGTTGGCGGTGTAGCTGCCGTGCATGCCGAGCATGCCGATGAACTGACGGTCGGTACCCGGAAACGCGCCCAGGCCCATCAGCGTATTGGTTACCGGCAGGTTAAGCATCTTCGCCAGTTCAGTCAGCGGCGCGGAGCCGCCCCCCAGGATCACGCCGCCGCCGGAATACAGCACGGGACGCTTGGCCGCCAGCAGCATTTCTGCCGCCTTGCGGATTTGCCCTGAGTGACCGCGTACAGCTGGACTGTAGGAGCGCAGCTTGGCTTTTTTCGGAAAGACGTATTCGAATTTCTCGGCCGGGTTGGTCATGTCTTTCGGGACATCGACCACCACCGGGCCGGGACGGCCGGATTCGGCCAGGTAGAAGGCCTTCTTCATGACCTCCGGGATTTCCGAGGCGTGCTTGATCATGAAGCTGTGCTTCACGATCGGCCGGGAGATACCGATCATGTCGGTTTCCTGGAACGCATCGGTGCCGACCATGGTGCTAGGCACCTGGCCGGAGATGATCACCATCGGAATGGAGTCCATGTAGGCGGTGGCGATACCGGTGATGGCGTTCGTGGCGCCAGGGCCGGAAGTTACCAGTACCACGCCGGCCTTGCCGGTGGCGCGGGCATAGCCGTCAGCCATGTGGGTCGCCGCCTGCTCGTGACGAACCAGGATGTGGGTCACTTCCGGCTCTTTGAACAGGGCATCATAGACATGAAGAAGAGCACCACCCGGGTACCCGTAGATATATTTGACGCCTTCGTCACGCAAGAAGCGGACGAGCATCTCACCGCCAGATAAAAGCTCCACGTTGTTCACCTCTAAAACGCCAGAATACCGACCCTCGACAAGGGGACGGGTCTTAATAGGTTTACTTCTCGGCAGAGCATGAGCGACGGTGGTCGCCGACTACGTCAGCACTGACTGAGCAAGTATTGGGATCGTCCCAAGTGTTGCGGGCCTTTCCCACCCAGCGCGAGGTAACGCGTTGCGGGTGTAACAGGTCGACGCGGATATGCGCCTCATGATCTGCCGAGTGGGTCTGCTTCTGGCAGTCCCTCTACAGCGGACTTTGGATTCTTCTGTTTCGCCTTCTGCAAGTCAAGTCGTCTATGTGCTTTATTGAAGTAAGCGCATGAGAACGCAAGAAAAAACCTTTAAACGGCTACTGTGTTAGCTTCAATTGCGCAACCCATGACAAGGAAACAGCATGCGAATGATCCTCCTGACCGCCAGCCTGCTGGCTGGCCTGAGCCCAATGTGCATGGCCGGCCAGGTCTACAAGTGGGTGGACGCCCAGGGCGTTACCCATTTCGGTTCCCAGCCGCCACAAGGCGCAGAAGCCACCACCGTGATTAAATCCGCTCCATCGCCTGCCGGCAAGCCGCCAGCGCCCCCCACCGGCGGTGCCATTGGTGACCAGAAGGTCATCGATCAGGAGGTGAAGAAACAGGTCGCCGAGCAGGAGGCCCAGCTCAAGGCTTTCTGCGAACAGGCCCGGACCAACCTGGCGCAACTGCAGAACAACCCGAGGCTGCGCGAGGAAGTGGAGGGGGAAATACGCCGCCTCACGGATGAAGAGCGGCGTCAGCGTATCGACGAAACGCGCCAGCAGATCGAAGAGCACTGCCAGTGACGACGGTCAGCTGGCCTCGCTGATCAACTGGTCGAACTGCGCCAGCAACCGTTGCAGCTCGACGCCCTGTCCCGGGCGCTGGGCATAGACCATTTCGGCCATGGCCAGGATGCCCGAGGCATTGGGCAATGGCAGGTCGTTTTCCAGGATGGCTTTCATGCGAGGCAGGAAGATCCACTGCAGCCATTGTTCAAAGTCCAGGGTATCGACCGCGAATGGCTCGACACTGGCCAGCGCTTCGGCCGAAGGCGAAACGCTGCTCCACCAACCCTGAACCCGCAGCTCTCGCTCGATCAGCAGCAACTGGTCGGCGATCCGAGGGAAGCGACCGTCCATCAGAGCGAAACCTTGGCCTTCTGGCGGGCCAGCGCCGCGCCAGCAGAATCGCCCTGCTTCTCACGGGCCTGGGCGATCAATTCCCACAGGCTGGCCTGAAGTGCCGGACGACCACTAGTAAATGTCAGGCCACGACGAGCCAGTTGCTCGGCTTGCGGCGCATCGCCTTGGGCCAGACGCACCTGGGCCAGGCGATAAAGAACCTGGGGTTCACGTGGCGCAACGCGTTGAGCGCGCTCCAGGCTGGAGGAAGCACCATTCAAGTCACCGCCGGCCTGTTGCTGCTGGGCCGTGGTCAACAGGGCCAGTACCGGCCCGTCCAGCTGTTCATCGGCGGACAAGCCACCGCTGTTGGACGGCGCAATGCTACCCGACGTCGACGGCATGCTGTAGCTGCCCTGGTCGATCGGCGAACCGTTGACAGGCCCTGGCGTGATCGGGCCAGACGTGACCGGACCCGGCGTGATCGGCTGGCTGCTGATCGGAGCCGAAGTGGCCGCACCACCGCCCGGTACCATGACCACGACACCGGAGTCACCCTGGGGAATAGCCTGGGCCTGCCCTTGCACCGGGCGCTTCACTGTCGTCTGACGGAAACCGCCGCTGGCCGAGACCCGCTCGCTGTTGGAAACCGCCGTGCCGGCATCGACCACCGGAATAGAACCACGTTGTACGGTGGAGCAACCACTGAGCAAAGCCACGGCAGTCACCGCTGGAATCAACCACTTGTTCACTTGAAACCCTCTTTGCTTAATTCATCCAGTCCTTGACCCAATCCATCACCGATTCGGCGGGATTCGTACCGCCACAGGCGGCACCGGGTGGCGGTTCGCTGCCGCGAATATACGGCATCTGTACCGCCCCCGGACAATTGGCGTCGGAGCCCTGTCCGGTACGGGAATCGACCCAGGCCTGGACGATGTTGTCCGGTTGCGGCATATCCAGCGGCAACGGATCAGCCTTGCGCATGAAACTGGTCCAGACTTGCAGCGCGCCAGTGGCACCGGTGAATGGCGTCTTGCCGTTGTCATCACGACCAAGCCAGACCACTGCCAACAGATCCTGGCTGAAACCGGCGAACCAGCTATCGCGCGAATCGTTACTGGTACCGGTCTTGCCCGCCAGAGTCAGGGTCCGGGGCAGCACGTTATAAACCGAACTGCCGGTACCTTCACGCATGACCCGCTGCATGGCGCTCTGGATCAGATAGATGGAGGCCGGATCGAAACGCTGCTGGATCTGGAACGGGTAGCGCTTGAGAGGCTCGCCGTCGGCGGTGAGCACGCTGCGGATCCCGCGCATCGGTGTATTGAAGCCACCGTTGGCCAGCGTCTGGTACATGGCCGCTACTTCGATCGGCGTGAGACCACCGGCGCCCAGCAACATCGATGGGAACGCCGGGAGTTCACGGTTGACCCCCAGGCGCGCCAGGGTCTTGAGCACGTTCGGCACACCGACTTCCATGCCAAGGCGCGCCGTGGACAGGTTGTAGGAATGCGCCAGCCCCTGGTACAGGAACACCGTACCGTGGGTGCGGCGATCATAGTTCTGCGGCTTCCAGACCTGGCCATCCGCCCCCTTGACCGAGAAGGCCTCGTCGGACAACCAACTGGTCAAGGTGTACTGGCTCGGTTTCTCCAAGGCCGTGAGGTACACCGCCGGCTTGATCAGCGAGCCGATCGGACGCACCGCATCCAAGGCCCGGTTGAATCCGGCAAAACTGGCCTGGCGACTGCCGATCATGGCCTGGACTTCACCGGTTTCCGGATTGGTCACCACCATGGCAGCCTCGACTTCATCGGCGCCCTTGCGCCCGCCCAGTCGCTTGAACGTGTCTTCGACCGAGGCCTCGGCCTTCATCTGCAGGATCGGATCAAAACTGGTAAAGATGCGCAGGCCTTCTTCGGTCAAGTCTTCGTCGCGGTAGTCCTCACGCAGTTGACGCTTGACCAGGTCAAGAAAACCGGGGAACGAACTGTCCGCCAGACTGCCGCGCTTGGTCACGCCCAGTGGCATTTTTTTCGCCGCCTCGACCTGCTCGGCCGTCGCCACGCCCTGTTGCTGCAACAGATCCAGCACCAGGTTGCGTCGTTCGAGGGCGCGTTCGGGATTGCGACGCGGATTATAGGAAGACGGCCCCTTGACCATGCCCACCAGCAACGCCACCTGGTGCAGCTTGAGCTCGGACAGTGGCTGGCTGAAGAAGAACTGGCTGGCAAGGCCGAAACCGTGCACCGCCCGCTGGCCATCCTGGCCGATGAAGACCTCGTTGAGGTAAGCCTCGAGGATTTCCTGCTTGTCGTAATGCAGCTCCAACAGCAAGGCCATCATGGCTTCGGTGAGCTTGCGAGAGAGGCTGCGCTCGTTGGTCAGGTAGAAGTTCTTGACCAACTGTTGGGTCAGGGTACTGCCGCCCTGGCGCATGTGGCCCGAGGACGTGTTGACCCAGACAGCGCGGGCTATCGACTTGGGTGAAACGCCGAAGTGATGATAGAAGTCCCGGTCCTCGACGGCGATCAGCGTGTCGATCAGGAACGGCGGTACCTGGTCGATCTTGATCAGGATCCGGTCTTCCAGGTTCTTGGGATATAGCCCACCGATCAACAGGGGCTCGAGGCGCACCACCGATAGATTCGCATTCTTGGCACCGGTCAGCGCGGCCACATAGTCGCCCGAAAACCGCACCCGCACCGGTTGCGCCTGCTCCATGCCTTCATAGAACTGGAACCCCCGGGTATTGAGTTCAACGGTATTGCCATTGACGGAAGCCGCCCCCGGCCCGTTGGCCACGCTCTCACGGCGGTAGCCCAGGGCATCGAGTTCGGTGAGGAAATCATCGCGGCTCAGTTTCTGGCCGACGAACAACTCCAGCGGACGCGCGTAGACCTTGGCCGGAATCATCCAGCGCTTGCCGGAGAACTTCTCCTGGACCACGGCATCGAGGTAGACGGCAAAACCGGCGAGCACGACGAGGCCCACCAGGCTGAGTTTAAGGGCCCAGCCCAACCAGGGCCGCAGGCGGCTGGCGGGTGGTTTCTTGGGGGTACGGGGGGATCGGGTACGAGTCATGGCGGCGGATTATACGCACTTTGCGGCGGTTCAACATGAGCCCGCAAACCCGCCTGACAGAACGGGACCATCCGGTTTGCGTTAGCGCGGCTTGCCGCCATAATGACGACCTTGATTTCCAGACTCTGAAGGATCGCCTGTGAGCCAGTCCCTGATCGCTGCCCTGCAAAACCCGGCCCTCTACCCGCATCCCGTCGAAGGGTTCCAGGTCATCGAAACCCATATTTCCTGGGTCTTGCTTACCGGCCCGTACGCCTACAAGTTCAAGAAGCCGGTCAATTTCGGCTTCCTCGATTTCACCGACCTCGAGTCCCGCAAGCATTTCTGCGGCGAAGAGCTGCGCCTGAACCAGCGATTGACCCAGGATCTCTACCTGGAGGTGCTCCCGATTACCGGCAGCGTCGAAGCACCACAGCTGGGAGGCGACGGCCCAGCCATCGAATATGCCTTGAAGATGCGTCAATTTCCCCAGAGCCAACTGCTCAGTACATTGCAGGCCAATGGCGAACTGACGACCGCACACATCGATGAAATGGCTGAACAGATCGCCAGGTTCCACCTTTCCACGCCCAAGGTCCCAGCCGAAAACCAGGCGGGCACTCCCGACAGCGTGATGGCTCCGGTGCGGCAGAACTTCGAACAGATCCGCCCCTTCCTCAGTGACAAGGCCGACCTGGCGCAGCTCGAGGCCCTGCAGGCCTGGGCCGAAAGCAGCTTCGAACGCCTCAAGCCACTGTTTACCCAACGCAAGGCCGAAGGCTTCATCCGTGAATGCCACGGCGACATCCACCTGGGTAACGCTACCGTGATCGACGGCAAGGTGGTGATTTTCGATTGCATCGAGTTCAACGAGCCATTCCGCTTCACCGACGTCTATGCCGACACCGGATTCCTGGCCATGGACCTGGAAGACCGCGGCCTCAAATCGCTGGCCCGGCGCTTCGTCAGCCAGTACCTGGAGCTGACCGGCGATTACCAGGGCCTGGAACTGCTGAACTTCTACAAGGCCTACCGTGCGCTGGTACGGGCCAAGGTCGCGCTGTTCAGCATGTCGGCCGAAGACCCCGTACAGCGTGCCACTACCCTGCGCCAATACCGCAACTACGCCAACCTGGCTGAAAGCTACAGCACCATCCCATCTCCTTTCCTGGCCATCACCCACGGTGTTTCGGCAGTGGGCAAAAGCCATGTCGCGATGCGCCTGGTGGAAGCACTGGGCGCGATTCGCCTGCGTTCGGATGTGGAACGCAAGCGCCTGTTCGGCGAGCAACAGGTTCAGAACGATCCACAAGCCGGCATTTACAGCAGTGACGCCAGCGCTACCACCTATGCCCGCCTGCATGACGTCGCAGGGGCCATCCTGCACGCCGGGCTCCCGGTGATCATCGACGCGACCTATCTCAAACATGATCAACGCAACGCAGCCGCGAAGATCGCCGAAGCAACGGGCGCGCCGTTCCTGATCCTGGACTGCGATGCGCCGCAGGCAGTCATCGAAAGCCGCCTGGCGCAGCGTCAGGCCGACCACAAGGATCCGTCCGACGCGAACCTCGCCGTGATCGCTGCCCAGCAGGCCAGCCGCGAGCCCCTGACGCCGGAGGAAATCCTGTGCAGCAAGCCGGTCCAGACCAATGAAAGCGCCTCGCTCGATGAGGTCGTCGCGCAAATTCGCCAGCGCCTGCCAAATCTGTAAACAACTATTTCGGTCGTGAAGCGACGCTCGGCTTCACGACCGTCAACTGGTGGCACTATACTGGCGTCATAAAACCAACAGGTGCGATGACATGAGCCATCCCAAGCTTCTCAACACTCCGCTTTATGACTTGCTGCGCAAGGATGACATCGCAGGCTTCAACAGCGAGCGCCCTCAAGGTCCGGTCGACATGCGTGGCGGCGACTTCCGTGGTCTCGATCTGCGGGAATTGAACGTGGACGACGTCGATTTTACCGATGCGTATTTCCGTTCCGCCGATTTGCGCGGCGTCGATTTCCGCAAATCGAAACTGGAGGGCGCAAGCCTGGCCCACGCCCAGATCTCCGGTGCCTATTTTCCGCCGGAGCTGTCAGCCGACGAGATCCTCATGTCGATGAATTTCGGTACCCGACTGCGTTATCGCACTCGCTGAGGATGTGACACCCAAGCGCCATCGCCTCCAGAGCCCCTGCTCGCGCTGGAGGCAGGCACGTCGTCGCGTGCCCTGCTGCATCGTGCGTTATGCATTAGAAGCTTTTGCGCCGATTCCGACCAAAGAATCACGCTTTTCCTACTGAGCGCTACACTCCTGAGAAACTTGCCCACTGCACCAGTCGGCCGTCGCAAGGAGGCTCGATGAATGATGAACTGCAACATCTGAAAAATCTGGGCAAGACATCGGCCCAGTGGCTGCACGCCGTGGGTATCCACAGTGCTTCCGATCTGCGTCGGCTCGGCGCGGTCGATGCCTACCGCGCCGTGCGCACTCGTGGATTCCGAGCCTCGAAGGTATTGCTGTACGCCATCGAGGGGGCCTTGATGGATGTGCACTGGAACGACATCCCCGCCGAACGCAAGGAGGCCCTGAACCAACAGCTGGATGCTATTTCGACACGTCACAAAGCCTGATCGAACCACTTGGCTGGCGGCACCCGGCATGTCGCTCGGATTATTTCGAAGGTTCAGGAAAAGAAAGTTTGACTTGGTAATGAGAATCGCTATGATTACCACATCCAGTCGCGAGACTGGTCGATATTTGAACAGCCCTTGGTTCGGACTCTCAGATATCTCCTCATCAGGCTAATCACGGTTATTCGACCCGGCTCTTGCCGGGTCTTTTTTTGCCTGCCGGAAACAGGTGCTCGCGCCTACGACTCTCCGCGCATCTGCGCGCAGTAGTCCACCGGTGGCGTGGCGGGTGTGTACCACACGTAATCCGCCATGGCCGACGTCACCTCGCTGCCCTCCTCGGCCAGCATCAGCACCCGCGGCGCTTCTGCCGCGCCGAGATCCAGCGTGTGCAGCGGCACGCCGACGTCCTTGCGGCCATGCCAGGCGCCAGCCAGCAATAATGCAGGCGTCGGCGCCTGCAGCAATCGCTCGGCCATGCGCCTGTCACGTTGCTGCTGGACAGCCAGCATCGCCGGCATCTGCGACTCCGGCAACAAGCCACAATGGGATTCCCTGATCTGTCCCAGCAGTTCGTCTTTCACAACCGCCGCGTTGGAGCGAGGCCCAGTGAGGCCCGGTGCCTGCTTGTAAAAGCGCTGGATTTCGACGGTGTCCAGGTTGGCGGCCAGCAGTGGATAGGGTTGAGCCAGCGCAAACGTCACTACCGGTCCATACAGATTCCAGTCCCAGCCGGGCGACCAACCCAGCGCGGCTGGCAGCTCCTCAGGCAATACCGATGACTTGCGCACCGCATCGACCCGCGGCTGTTGTTCCGGTGTCAGCATTTCCAGCAACAGGCTGCCTTGAGGCCGTTGTGCGCCGAGGGCCTGGAGCAACCATTCTTGCAAGGCGTGGTGATCCTGATTGTCGTGTCGCTCCCCCACGATCAACCGAGGTGCCATTGCCAACTGTTCGACCAACGCCTGGGGCGTGACGGCCTGGCCTGTGTGCAGATCGCGAATACGCCCGGCGACCGGGGGTGGCGAGATGCTTTGGCAGGCTGACAATACACTCAGCAATAGAATCAGGATCAGGCGCACAAGCTGTATCCTCATTGAGCCCTTCAGCGGGCGATGATCAATGGGTGCCCGCGCTCCGGATGGGGTTGTACCAGCACTTCCAGGCCGAATACCGCCTTGAGCGTTTCCGGGCGCAGCACATGTTGCGGTGTATCCAGCGCCACCGGACGGCCGGACGCAAGCAACAACAGGCGATCACAGTAACGCGCCGCCAGATTCAGGTCATGCAGAATCACCAGCACGGCAGCGCCGCGATCGGCGAATTCACGCACCGCCTGCAGGATCGTATGCTGGTGCAGCGGATCGAGCATCGAGGTCGGTTCGTCCAGCAGCAAGGTTTGCCCCGCCTCTCCCGGCCACAACTGCGCAAGCACCCGCGCCAGATGCACCCGCTGGCGCTCGCCCCCGGACAATGCCAGGTAACTGCGGCCATGCAGATGCGCGGCGTCGGCGGCTTGCAGCGCCGAGGCCACGATTTGTCCATCGCGCACCCGACCGCTGCGATGCGGCAAGCGGCCCATGCCGACCACCTCTTCCACCCGGAACGCGAAATCCAGCGTCGACGACTGCGGCAATACCGCCAGGCGACGGGCACGTTCGGAGCCGTCCCACTGGGACAGGGGCCTTTCATCGAGCCAGACCTGCCCCTGGCTGGGACGCAACTCGCCACACAGGCCCGCCAGCAACGTGCTTTTGCCCGCGCCATTGGGGCCGAGTACCCCAAGCACCTCGCCGCGCTCAAGCGCCAGGTCAACGCCGGCCAATACGGTTTTCCGGCCACGATGAATGTGCAGGTTCTGCGCGCGCAGCATCAGGCACGCCCTCGCACCAATAGATAAAGGAAGAACGGCGCGCCGATGAACGCCGTGACAATGCCGATCGGCAATTCCGCCGGAGCCAGTGCCAGGCGCGCCACCAGATCGGCCAACAGCAGCAGGCTGCCACCCGCCAGCACTGAGGCCGGCAGCAGGATGCGATGATCAGGGCCGGCTATCAGGCGCACCAGGTGCGGTACCACGAGCCCGACAAAACCGATCATGCCCGCTGCCGCCACTGCCGCGCCAACGCCCAGGGCGGTGCAGAACACCAGTTCGCGCTTGAGTCGCTCGACGTCGATCCCCAGGTGAGCAGCCTCGGACTCTCCCAGCAACAGGGCATTGAGGGCCCGGGCCCGACGTGGCAGCCAGGCCACAACGCCAGCGCAGACCAGCAACAGCGGCCATAACCGCGCATAACTGGCACCATTGAGGCTGCCCAGGTTCCAGAAGGTCAGGGTGCGCAGGGTCGCGTCATCCGCCAGGTAGGTGAACAGGCCGACGGCCGAAGCCGATAGCGCGGTCAGGGCAATGCCGGCCAGCAGCATCGTAGCGACGTGAGTCTGGCCGTTGCGTCGGCCCAGGCGATAGACCAGTGCTGTGACACCAAGCCCACCGAGAAACGCACACAGCGACAATACATAGGGGCCGAACGCTTCGGGCAGCCCGCCCATCACGGCCCCGCCGACAATGGCGAATGCAGCGCCCAGCGCCGCGCCGCTGGACACTCCGACCAGTCCCGGGTCCGCCAGCGGGTTGCGGAACAACCCCTGCATCGCCACGCCGGACAAGGCCAGTACCCCCCCTGTCGCCAGGCCCAGCAACGTGCGCGGCAAACGGATCTGGCCAAGGATCAGTTCAGCCTGCTCCAGGTTGTCGGCAGCCACCGGCAACCCCATCAGATGCAAGGCGGCACGCCCGGTATCGAGCAACGGCAGGCTTACCGGCCCCAGGGCCAGTGACAGCCAGATCGCCAATAGACACAACAGACTCAGGCCGATGAACAGGACGCGCGGCTGGACCTGCGGCCTCATTGTGTCTCGACCAGCCCGGGATAGAACCTGGCGGCCAGGGCTGCCAGGCTTTGCGGCAAGCGTGGGCCCAACCCGCCGACCAGCAAGGTCGGGTCGAGCTCGATCACACGCCCGTCCCTGGCGGCACGGGTCGAGGCGAGAATCGGATTTTCCTTGAACAGCGCCACACGGGCTTCTTCGCCACTGAGCACTCGATCGGCGAACACCAATACTTCAGGATTCAGACTGGCCAGGGTCTCCACCGAAAACGGCTTGTAACCGCTGTGGGTCGCCAGGTTCTGGCCTCCGGCCTGTTGCAACAGCCAATCGGCAGCAGTGCCTTTGCCAGCGACCAATGGCTTGCCTCCCGAGTGCCCCACCAACAGCAGCACGCCGGGCGCCTTTTGCTTGAGTTGAGCCTGGGACACTCGCTCTTTTTGCACCGCAAGCTGTTCTTGATATTGCTGGAACAACTGCTCAGCCTTGGCCTCGGCGCCCAGCAAACGGCCCAGATGTGACAGGTTTTCCTTGAGGGTCGGGACGTCAGGGGTTGCCGAGAACAGTTCGACCTGCACCCCGGCGCTGCGAATCTGTGCCAATACAGGCGGCGGGCCCATTTCCTCGGTGCCCACCAGGATCTGTGGCCGCAGGCTCAGCACACCCTCTGCCGATAACTGCCGCTGGTAGCCGATGCTGGGTAGCGCGCGCAGGGATTCGGGGTGCTGGCTGGTGGTGTCCACGCCAACCAGCTTCGACTCCCCTCCCAGCGCACTCACCCACTCAGACAATGCGCCACCGGCACTGACCCAGCGCTGTGGCGCCTGCGCTGCACTGGCCCACTGGCTGGCCAGTAACGCAGCAAACAGTACGGCAACGCGGATATTCAGGCGCATCAGGCAGCTTCCTCAAAGAAGTTGTTCGCAGGTGCGGGCACAGACCCGTCAGGCCAAGTATCCTCACTGCTGCGAAGGAAGCGCCATTTGATAATTGTTTTCATTTGACCGTCAAGCGCTCCGAGACTCGCGTTCAAGACAGGTTCCATTCGCCATGAAATATCAGGACATCCATGAAGTTTCTTTGCAGCGCCGTCGAACTACCTGACAACAGTAGTCGCGGTTTCGACATCGATGGGCGAAAGGTGCTAGCGGTACGTCGCGCGGGCCAGGTCCATGCGTATTTCAACCGCTGCCCGCATCGCGGCGTGCCACTGGAATGGCAACCCGACCAGTTCCTCGACCCCAGCGCCAGCCTGATCCAATGCGCCACCCATGGCGCCCTGTTTCTGATCGAAAGCGGCGAGTGCGTGGCCGGCCCTTGTGCCGGCCAGTTCCTGGTCGCTCTAGAGTGCCGGGAGGACGAGCAAGGCATCTGGGTCAAGCTGTAGCGGCTCGAGCAGCACCGGCAGCGGACGATCCACCCACATCTGCTCGGGCGTCAACGTGACCCCATAAGCCAACACCTCCACTCCCGCCGCCACGGCCTCGCGAAGCGCGGCCGCGTATAGCGGGTCGATCTCCCCCGCAGGACGCACGGCCTGGATGCCACTCAGGTTCACACAATACAGCTGCACCGCACGCACGCCCTGCCGGGCCAGGCCCGCCAGTTCTCGCAGGTGTCGTGCCCCGCGCTGGGTCACCGCATCGGGAAACGCGGCGACATCCGTTCCATCGAACCCCAAGGTGACACTCTTGACTTCGACCCAGGCCGAGCCGAGCTCATAGTCCAGGCGAAAATCGATGCGGCTGTTCTCCACACCGTAAGCCACTTCACGTTTCAACCCGACAAAGCCGTTCAGCTCACTGATCACGCCGGCACGCAGCGCTTCTTCGACCAAGGCATTGGCCCGCGCCGTATTGATGCAGGCCAGCCTGCCCTGAGGGGTTTCGCCGATTTCCCAGGTGCCGGGCAACTTGCGCTTGGGGTCGCTGGAACGGCTGAACCAGACGCGCGCGCCTGGCGACATGCAGTTGAGCATCGAACCGGTGTTGGGACAGTGAATGGTCAATTGCTCGCCGTCGGCGGTTTCGATATCGGCGAGAAAACGCTTGTAACGTCGGATCAACCGGCCTTCTTCGAGTGCAGGAGAAAAACGCATCAGCCTTGCCAGCTCCGAAGCCCGCGCGCGATACGCTCCACCGCTTCCTGCAAGCGCGGCAAGCTCTGGGTGTAGGCGAAACGCACATGGTGCCCGGCCTGATGGCGGCCGAAATCCAGCCCCGGCGTAAACGCCACGTGTTCGGTTTCCAGGAAATGCTGGCAGAAAGCAAAGGCATCGCCACCGAACGCGCTGATATCGGCGTAGAGGTAGAATGCGCCCTGCGGCTCGACCGCGATGCCGAAGCCCAGCTCACGCAAGGCCGGCAGCAGAAAGTCGCGACGCAGTGCGAACTCGGCCCGGCGCTGCTCGAAAATCTCGATGGTGGCCGGCTCGAAACAGGCCAGGGCGGCGTGCTGGGCCATGCTTGGTGCGCTGATGTAGAGATTCTGCGCGAGCTTTTCCAGCTCCCCGACAGCGGCCAGAGGAGCCACCAGCCAGCCAAGTCGCCAGCCGGTCATGCCGAAATACTTGGAAAAACTGTTCAGGACAAAGGCCTCGTCGTCGACTTCCAGCACGCTGGCGGCATCGGTGCCGTAGGTCAGGCCGTGGTAGATCTCGTCCACCACCAAATGACCATTGTGCCCCTTGATGGCCCTGGACAGTCCGGCCAGCTCGTCCCGGGTGAGGATCGTCCCGGTAGGGTTGGCCGGCGAGGCCACCAGTGCGCCGACACTGTCCTGGTCCCAGTGACGGTTCACCAGGTCCGGCGTCAGCTGGTACCGCACCTCCGGCCCCACCGGAACCAACTGCGCCGCCCCCTCCACCAACCGCAGGAAATGACGATTGCAGGGATAGCCGGGATCGGCCAGCAGCCAATGCTTGCCCGGATCCACCAGCAAGGCACTGGCCAGCAACAATGCGCCGGAGCCGCCCGGGGTGACCAGGATGCGCCGGGGATCGATCTGTACGCCATAGCGCTGCCCATAGAAACCGGCGATGGCTTCGCGCAGCTCGGGGATCCCACGGGCCGCGGTGTAGCGGGTCTTGCCCGCCGCCAGCGCGGCCTGGCCAGCCTGGATGATCGGCTCGGCGGTGGTGAAATCCGGCTCGCCAATCTCCAGGTGGATGACATCGTGGCCGCTGGCCTGCAGTTCGTTGGCCCGGGCCAGCAGTGCCATGACGTGGAACGGTTCGATGGCGCGGCTACGCGCACTGTAGGGCTGAGCCATTGGCCTTCCTTGCAAAGGAAAAAGAACCGATTCTACCCAAGCCGGGAACGAGCGCGAACCCAAAGCTGTCAGAGCCCTGTCGCAAGAAATGAGTCCGGCGATTGACCCAGGCTTGACTAGAATCAAGCATTGAGCAGGATTACCACTTCACCGCACCGCCCCCGGCCAGTTCCTGCAAGCCCCACGCACCGCAGGCTCGACAACCGGGAGTAGCGCGGCCCGATTCGATCTGGTAAGTTCGCCCGCTTGCAGCCGCAGGGCCGGCAGGTGTCGGTGATGGAGCAATCCTGCGTAGTGGATTACAAGAGTAGAGGCGGTCCATTCATGCCCACCCAAGCAAAGCAAAATCAGAACCAGTCGCTCAGCGGGTTTGAGCCTTATGTCCCTAAAGAGGGCGAAGAGTACATGGGCGCTCCCATGCGCGCGCACTTCACCAGGATCCTGAACAAGTGGAAACAGGACCTGATGCAGGAAGTCGACCGCACCGTGGACCATATGAAAGACGAAGCGGCCAACTTCCCCGACCCGGCCGACCGTGCCAGCCAGGAAGAAGAATTCAGCCTCGAACTGCGCGCCCGTGATCGTGAACGCAAGTTGATCAAGAAGATCGACAAGACGCTGCAACTGATCGAGGACGAAGAATACGGCTGGTGCGAGTCCTGCGGCATCGAGATCGGCATCCGCCGACTGGAAGCCCGCCCGACCGCCGACCTGTGCATCGACTGCAAGACCCTGGCGGAAATCAAGGAAAAACAGGTCGGCAAGTAATTGCCCGGGCTGTCATGAAAACGGAGCGTCCACACGCTCCGTTTTTTGTTTCTGGCTTGAATACGGGATAACGAGGCCTGGCATTTTGTGGCGAGGGATTTTATCCCCGTTGGGCTGCGAAACAGCCCTGAAACCCGAAACCGAGAAGGCCGTGCCGTCTGGATGGGGCCGCTTCGCGACCCAACGGGGATAAAATCCCCTCGCAACAACGCCATGCCTGACTTAAACAACAGTAACCATTCCCATGACCGCCACCTCTGCCTACATCGGCCGCTTCGCCCCTACCCCGAGTGGCCATCTGCATTTCGGTTCGCTGGTCGCTGCGCTGGCTTCGTACCTGGACGCCCGGTCCGTGGGTGGGCGCTGGCTGTTGCGCATGGAAGACCTCGACCCGCCCAGGGAAGAGCCTGGCGCACAGGCGGCGATTCTCAAGGCCCTGGAGGCCTACGGTTTCGAATGGGACGGCGAGATGGTTCGCCAGAGCGAACGCCATGAAGCCTACGATCAGGTCATCAATCGCCTGTTCAGCCAGGGCCTCGCCTATGCCTGCACCTGCTCGCGCAAACAACTGGAGGCTTATCAGGGTGTTTATCCGGGGTTGTGCCGCAACGCCGGGCACGACACCGCCGATGCCGCGATCCGCTTGCGGGTGCCGGAGCTCGAATATCATTTCACCGACCGGGTACAAGGTCCGTTCCGCCAACACCTGGGCCGCGAGGTGGGGGATTTCGTGATCCGTCGTCGCGACGGGCTCCACGCTTATCAATTGGCGGTGGTCCTGGACGATGCCTGGCAAGGGGTGACCGACATCGTGCGTGGCGCCGACCTGCTGGATTCCACGCCACGCCAGCTATACCTGCAGGAATTGCTCGGACTGCCGCAGCCGCGTTACCTGCACGTGCCGTTGATCACTCAGCCGGACGGGCACAAGCTCGGCAAATCCTATCGTTCGCCACCGCTGGCGGCGGACCAGGCCGCGCCGCTGCTGCTGCGGGCGTTGCGGGCGCTAGGTCAACAACCGCCCGCGGAACTGGTCGACGCCAGCCCCCGGGAACTGCTGGATTGGGGCATTGGCCACTGGGACGCAGGCAAGATCCCGCGCACACTGACCCTGCCCGAAGCGCAAATACGCTGACGGCTCTTGCAGCCTGGCACCCATCCGTTACCATCGCCGCACGTTTTCGGGCACGCGCTTAAAAAAGAGAGGCCGGGATGTACATCTATCGCTTGGTCCTGCTCCTGGTAGTGGGGATCTACCTTTTCTCCCCGGCCATCATGGATTGGTGGATCGATGCCACGGGCGCCTGGTATCGGCCTTATCTGCTCTGGCTGATCCTGATCGTCGTGACCTTCATCCTGCAGAGCCAAAAAGATGCCGATGAGCTTTAGCCTGACCCAGATGATCCTGATCAGCGCAGCCTACCTGGCGGTGCTGTTCGGCGTGGCCTGGATCAGTGAACGGGGCATGATTCCCCGGGCGATCATCCGCCACCCGCTGACCTACACCCTGTCGCTGGGCGTCTACGCCAGTGCATGGGCGTTCTATGGCACGGTCGGGCTGGCCTACCAGTACGGCTACGGCTTCCTGTCGAGCTACCTTGGTGTGTCGGGCGCGTTCCTGCTGGCGCCGGTGCTGCTTTATCCGATCCTGAAGATCACCCGCACCTACCAACTGTCGTCCCTGGCCGACCTGTTCGCCTTTCGATTCCGCAGTACCTGGGCCGGCGCGCTCACCACGATCTTCATGCTGGTGGGCGTGCTGCCCTTGCTGGCCCTGCAGATGCAGGCCGTGGCCGATTCCATCAGCATCCTTACCCACGAGCCGGTGCAGCACCGGGTAGCGTTGAGCTTCTGTGTCCTGATCATCCTGTTCACCATTTTCTTCGGCTCCCGGCATATCGCCACCCGGGAAAAGCACGAAGGCCTGGTGTTCGCCATCGCCTTCGAGTCGGTGATCAAGCTGATCGCCATCGGCGGGGTCGGCCTCTATGCCCTGTACGGCGTGTTCGATGGCCCGCAACAGCTCGAACTCTGGCTGCTGCAGAACCAGACTGCCCTCGCCGCGCTGCACACGCCCTTGCAGGAAGGTCCATGGCGCACGCTGCTGCTGGTGTTCTTCGCCTCGGCGATCGTGATGCCGCACATGTACCACATGACCTTCACCGAGAACCTCAACCCGCGCTCACTGGTAAGCGCGAGCTGGGGCCTGCCACTGTTCCTGCTGTTGATGAGCCTGGCAGTGCCGCTGATTCTCTGGGCCGGATTGAAACTGGGAGCCAGCACCAATCCCGAGTACTTCACCCTGGGCATCGGCATCGCCGCCAACAGCCCGGCCCTGGCCTTGCTGGCGTATATCGGCGGGTTGTCGGCGGCCAGCGGGCTGATCATCGTGACCACCCTGGCACTGTCGGGGATGGCCCTCAACCATCTGGTGCTGCCGCTTTACCAGCCGCCGGCCGAAGGCAATATCTATCGCTGGCTGAAATGGACCCGGCGGGCACTGATCGTGGCGATCATCATGGCCGGCTACGGGTTCTACCTGATGCTGGGGGACGGACAGGACCTGGCCAACCTGGGCATCGTCGCCTTCGTCGCCACCCTGCAGTTCCTGCCGGGTGTGCTGTCGGTGCTGTATTGGCCCACCGCCAACCGTCGCGGCTTCATCGCCGGCCTGCTGGCGGGCATCCTGGTCTGGCTGGTCGCCATGCTGCTGCCGTTGCTGGGCAATTTGCAGGGTTTCTACATCCCCCTGCTGAACATGATCTACGTGCTCGACGACACCAGCTGGCACATGGCGGCCATCGCCTCGCTGGCGGCGAACGTACTGATGTTCACCTTGATCTCCCTGTTCACCAACGCCAGCAGCGAAGAGGCCAGCGCCGCCGAAGCCTGCGCCGTGGATAACGTCCGCCGCCCACAGCGCCGCGAACTGCACGCCGCCTCGCCCCAGGAGTTCGCCACGCAACTGGCCAAGCCCCTGGGTGCCAAGGCTGCTCAGAAGGAAGTCGAACAAGCCCTGCGCGACCTGTACCTGCCCTTCGACGAACGCCGCCCCTATGCCCTGCGCCGCCTGCGCGACCGCATCGAAGCCAACCTGTCCGGCCTGATGGGCCCCAGCGTGGCCCAGGACATGGTCGAGACCTTCCTGCCCTACAAGGCGGGCGGGGAAAACTATGTCACCGAGGACATCCACTTCATTGAAAGCCGCCTCGAAGACTACCACTCGCGCCTGACGGGCCTTGCCGCCGAACTGGACGCCCTGCGTCGTTATCACCGCCAGACCCTGCAGGAACTGCCGATGGGCGTGTGTTCCCTGGCCAAGGACCAGGAAATCCTGATGTGGAACAAGGCCATGGAAGAACTGACCGGGATCGCCGCCCAACGCGTGGTCGGTTCGCGGCTGAGCACCCTGGGCGAACCCTGGAAAGGCCTGTTGCAGGGTTTCATCGACCTTCCGGACGAACACTTGCACAAGCAGCACCTGGCCCTCGATGGACAGACCCGCTGGTTGAACCTTCACAAAGCCGCCATCGATGAGCCGCTGGCGCCCGGCAACAGCGGCTTGGTGTTACTGGTCGAAGACCTGACCGATACCCAGATGCTCGAAGACAAGCTGGTCCACTCCGAGCGACTGGCAAGCATCGGCCGGCTCGCCGCCGGCGTGGCGCACGAAATCGGCAACCCGATCACCGGCATCGCCTGCCTGGCGCAGAACCTGCGCGAAGAGCGCGAGGACGATGCCGAACTCACGGAAATCAGCAGCCAGATCCTCGAACAGACCCGACGCGTGTCGCGTATCGTCCAATCGCTGATGAGCTTCGCCCATGCCGGCGGCCACCAGCACAACGATGAGCCCGTCTGCCTGGCCGAAGTGGCCCAGGATGCGATTGGTCTGCTGGCCCTCAACCGGCGCAATTTCGAAGTGCAGTTCTTCAACCTGTGCGACCCGGACCACTGGGTCGACGGCGATCCCCAGCGGCTCGCCCAGGTGCTGATCAACCTGTTGTCCAACGCGCGCGACGCCTCGCCTGCCGGCAGCGCCGTGCGAGTCAAGAGCGAAGCCAGCGAACACACGATCGATCTGATCGTCGAAGACGAAGGCAGCGGTATCCCACAGAACATCATGGATCGATTGTTCGAACCCTTCTTCACCACCAAGGATCCTGGCGAAGGCACCGGACTGGGCCTCGCACTGGTCTATTCCATCGTTGAAGAGCATTATGGACAAATCACCATCGACAGCCCGGCCGATGTTCAAAGCCAGCGCGGCACCCGTATTCGGGTAACCTTGCCGCGTCATGTCGAAGCGACGTCCGCTGTGAACTGAGACCGTCGAGAGAATCGAATCAATGCCGCACATTTTGATCGTCGAAGACGAAACAATTATCCGCTCCGCCTTGCGCCGCCTGCTGGAACGCAACCAGTACCAGGTCAGCGAAGCCGGTTCCGTGCAGGAAGCACAAGAGCGTTTCAGCATTCCCACGTTTGACCTGATCGTCAGCGACCTGCGCCTGCCCGGCGCCCCCGGCACCGAACTGATCAAGCTCGGCCAGGGCACTCCGGTGCTGATCATGACCAGCTACGCCAGCCTGCGCTCGGCGGTCGATTCCATGAAAATGGGTGCGGTGGACTACATCGCCAAACCGTTCGACCACGATGAAATGCTCCAGGCCGTGGCCCGGATCCTGCGTGACCGACAGACGGCGGCCAACAATCCGGTAGAGCCGACGAACGGTAAAGCCGCGACTTCTGCGAAAACGGTCGCCGGCAATGCCAACGGTGAAATCGGCATCATCGGCTCCTGCCCTCCAATGCAGGACCTATACGTCAAGATCCGCAAAGTGGCGCCGACCGACTCCAACGTCCTGATCCAGGGCGAATCCGGTACCGGCAAGGAGTTGGTGGCCCGCGCCCTGCACAACCTGTCTCGCCGGGCCAAGGCACCGATGATCTCGGTGAACTGCGCGGCAATCCCGGAAAGCCTGATCGAGTCCGAGTTGTTCGGGCACGAGAAAGGTGCATTCACTGGCGCCAGCGCTGGACGCGCCGGCCTGGTGGAAGCCGCGGATGGCGGCACACTGTTCCTCGATGAAATCGGCGAACTGCCTTTGGAAGCCCAGGCACGTTTGCTGCGGGTGCTTCAGGAAGGCGAGATCCGTCGGGTCGGGTCGGTGCAGTCGCAGAAAGTCGATGTACGCCTGATCGCAGCGACCCACCGGGACCTCAAGAGCCTGGCAAAGATCGGCCAGTTCCGTGAAGACCTGTATTACCGCTTGCATGTCATCGCGCTGAAACTGCCGGCTCTGCGCGAACGGGGCGCGGACGTCAACGAAATCGCCAATGCCTTCCTCGCCCGCCAAAGTGCGCGAGTCAACCGCACCGACTTGAAGTTCGCCCCGGACGCCGAACAGGCCATTCGTCATTACGCCTGGCCGGGTAACGTTCGAGAATTGGAAAACGCAGTGGAGCGGGCGGTGATCCTGTGCGAAAGCCCGGAAATCTCCGCCGACCTGCTGGGCATCGACATCGAGCTCAGCGATATGGACGACGAAGAATTCATCGGCCTGGCCCCGCAACAGGGTAACGCAGCCAACAATACCAGCCATGAGCCCACCGAGGACCTTTCCCTGGAAGACTATTTCCAGCATTTCGTCCTGGAGCACCAGGACCATATGACCGAGACCGAACTGGCTCGCAAGCTGGGTGTAAGCCGCAAGTGCCTGTGGGAACGGCGCCAGCGCCTGGGCATTCCACGGCGCAAGACCGGCGTGGCCAGCGAGAGCTGAGCCAGCTCCCACAGCGGAAGCTGAAAGGTATACCTATGTGAAAAAACTGTTACCTCAGCTTTTTCACGTAACAGAAGCCGGGGTTTACGGTAACGAAATCCCGGCTTTTTTTCGTCTTGAAAAAATGGCCTAGCCCTTCAACCTCCCGGTTTTCCTGGGCCTCACAAAAGTTGGCACGCACCCTGCTATAGCTTTGGTACAAGAACAATAACAAGCAATGCACAAGACAATAAAAATAAGACGAATCGACTCACGCACAATAAAAACAAGACGGCGAGAGGCGCAGCTAACTGATTCTTTTGGAGAGGCGTTGTATTTGGGGCTTGCCCCACAACCAGGCCGAGAACAATAAAAACTGTCTCAAGACAGCTGCCTGAACTGGTTGGATCGATCGATCACTGCAACTCAGCGACCAAAGCAATCCGTTTGCTCTTGGCTCCCGATTGGGAGGGTCACGAAGGGAAACCTCGTGGCGAGGGCACTCACAAAAACAAGAAGCCCGAAAACCATAATAAAAACAGAGCACGCAACTAATTCTGGGGGAGCTTCGGCTCCCCTTGTGGTTTCTGACATTCCCCTTCCATGAAGCCTACAGGGCTTGCCACTTGTAGCTTGCAGCTCAAAACTGCTGTGTCCTACACCATCCTCCGACTAAATGCTAGAATCCCCGCCCATCATGCGGCCATTCTTCGTTTTTGGTCGAATATTCCTTCAAACAGTGCATCCCATGCTGAAGAAGCTGTTCCAGTCATTCCGTTCTCCCTTGCGTCGTACGCAACACATTCGCAGCACGCCTGAAGTGCTCAACAGCAGCCAGCACTCGCTGCAAAAGGCCCAGTTCAGCCGTTATGCGGTGAACATCGTCGAACGCCTGCAGGGCGCCGGCTACCAGGCTTACCTGGTTGGCGGGTGCGTGCGCGACATGCTGCTCAACATCACCCCGAAGGATTTCGACGTGGCGACCAGCGCCACGCCGGAACAGATCCGGGCCGAGTTTCGTAACGCGCGCATCATTGGCCGGCGCTTCAAGCTGGTCCATATCCATTTCGGTCGTGAAATCATCGAAGTCGCGACTTTTCGCGCCAATCACCCGCAAAACGAAGAGGAAGAGGACAGCAACCAGTCTTCCCGCAACGAGAGCGGGCGCATCCTGCGCGATAATGTCTACGGCACGCTGGAAGAAGACGCGCAACGTCGCGACTTCACCATCAACGCCTTGTATTACGACCCGGTCAGCGAGCGCATCCTCGACTACGCCAATGGCGTACACGACATCCGCAATCGCCTGATCCGCCTGATTGGCGATCCTCGGCAGCGTTACCAGGAAGATCCGGTGCGGATGTTGCGGGCAGTGCGTTTCGCGGCCAAGCTGGATTTCGGTATCGAAAAACACAGTGCCGCGCCGATTCGCGACCTGGCGCCGATGCTGCGGGAAATTCCTTCGGCACGCCTGTTCGAGGAAGTGCTCAAGCTGTTTCTGTCGGGCAACGCGGCGGACACCTTCGAGATGCTGGTGGACCTGCAACTGTTCGATCCGCTGTTCCCGGCCAGTGCCGAGGCGCTGGAGCACAATCCGACCTACACCCACACCTTGATCAGCGAAGCACTGATCAACACCGACCTGCGCATCAAGCAGAACAAACCGGTGACCCCGGCCTTCCTGTTCGCCGCACTGCTCTGGCCGGCCCTCCCGGCCCGGGTGCTGCGTCTGCAGGAGCGGGGCATGCCACCGATCCCGGCCATGCAGGAGGCCGCCCACGAGCTCATCAGCGAACAGTGCCAGCGCATCGCGATTCCCAAGCGTTTCACAATGCCGATCCGCGAAATCTGGGACATGCAGGAACGCCTGCCACGGCGCAGCGGCAAACGCGCCGACCTGTTGCTGGACAACCCGCGCTTCCGCGCCGGCTACGATTTCCTGCTGCTGCGTGAAAGCGCGGGCGAGCAAACCGATGGCCTGGGCGAATGGTGGACCGACTACCAGGACGCCAACGACAGCGAGCGCCGCGATATGATTCGTGAGCTCAGCGGCAAGGATGACGGCGCCAGCGGCCCACGCAAACGTCGTCGCAGCAGCGGCGCCAAGCGCAAGCGCGCCGGTGTGCCGAGCGCATCGGGCGATTGATCGATGGAACGCATCTATATCGGCATGGGTAGCAACCTGGCCGAACCCGCCGAACAACTGCGCAGTGCCGTCCAGGCGCTGGCGCAATTGCCCGGCACCCGACTGGCGGGCGTTTCGGCGTTCTATCAGAGCGATTCCCTGCTACCCGGCCAACCGCGCTACACCAACGCCGTAGCGGCGCTGGACAGCCCGCTCGCGCCGCTGGAGCTGCTCGACGCGCTGCAAGCCATCGAAACCGGCCAGGGCCGCGAGCGCCTGGAACGCTGGGGCCCGCGGACCCTGGACCTGGACATTCTCTTGTATGGCGACCAGTTGATCGACCAGCCGCGTCTCAAGGTCCCCCATTACCATATGCATGCCCGGGCCTTCGTCCTGTATCCGCTGGCGGAACTGGCTCCCGCCGATCTGCGGCTGGCCGATGGACGCCTGCTCGCGGACCTGCTCGCAGCGTGCCCATTCGTTGGCCTGGAGCGCCTGCCACCTGCCTGACGAAGACCTTGCAAGTGGGAGCGAGACTGCTCGCTACCCCACAAGATCGGGACCAGGCAGTCAGATTCGAAACACACCTCTACGCTGAAACGCATCAGTAACCCCGGTAACACCTGGCGGTAACACATCCAATTGACTTCCCCGGTGCTCCTCACGACTATAGGCGTCCCGTTGCCGCCAATGCGGCGTTGAGGGGCGCAATCCAGGCCTTACAAGCACCACGCATAGAGGGTGCGCCTGTATCGAGCGCCTAATGAGGACTTTTTCATGCCAGCTATTACCCTGACCACGCTGCAAGGTCTCAAGCAAAAAGGTGAAAAGATCGCCATGCTGACCTGCTATGACGCAACGTTCGCCCACGCCTGTAACGAGGCCGGTGTCGAAGTGCTACTGGTGGGCGATTCCCTCGGCATGGTGTTGCAAGGCCACGACAGCACACTGCCGGCCACCACCGCCGACATGGCTTATCATGTCGCTTGCGTCAAACGCGGTAACACCGATGCGCTGATCCTCGCCGACCTGCCGTTCATGGCCTATGCCACCCTGGAACAGACCATGACCAACAGCGCCCAGCTGATGCAGGCCGGCGCCCACATGGTGAAAGTCGAAGGTGCATTGTGGCTGGCCGAGTCGATCCGGCTGCTGGCCGAACGAGGCATTCCGGTCTGCGCACACCTGGGGCTGACACCGCAGTCGGTGAATGTGCTCGGTGGCTACAAGGTCCAGGGTCGCAACGAGAACCAGGCTCGGCAGATGCGTGCCGATGCCATTGCGCTGGAGCAGGCCGGCGCCGCGATGTTGCTGCTCGAATGCGTGCCCAGCGAGCTGGCCGAAGAGATTACCCAGGCAGTGAAGATCCCGGTGATCGGCATCGGCGCCGGCAATGCCACCGATGGCCAGGTGCTGGTGCTGCACGACATGCTCGGGCTGTCGATCACCGGTCGCGTGCCCAAGTTCGTGAAGAACTTCATGGTCGGGCAAACCAGCGTGCAGGCCGCCTTGGCTGACTACGTGGCGCAAGTCAAGGCCGCGACCTTCCCTGGGGCCGAACACGGATTCTCCGCATGAACACCGTCAAGACCGTACGTGAACTGCGGGCCGCCGTGGCCCGTGCCCGCGGCGAAGGCAAACGCATCGCCTTCGTGCCCACCATGGGCAACCTGCACAGTGGCCACATGGCACTGGTGACCAAGGCGGCGCAGCGGGCCGATTTCGTGGTGGCGAGCATTTTCGTCAACCCGCTGCAATTCGGTGCCGGCGAAGACCTGGACAAATATCCCCGCACCCTGGCGGCAGACCAGGAGAAGCTGCTGCAGGCCGGCTGCCATTTGCTGTTTGCCCCCAGCGTGGAAGAGATGTATCCCGACGGCATGGCCGGACAGACCCGGGTCAGCGTTCCGCAATTGTCCGAAGGCCTGTGCGGTGCCAGCCGTCCCGGGCATTTCGAAGGTGTGGCGACAGTGGTCAGCAAGCTGTTCAACATGGTCCAGCCTGACCTGGCGGTATTCGGCCAGAAGGACTTCCAGCAGTTGGCGGTGATCCGGGCGCTGGTCCACGACCTGAACATGCCGATCCAGATCATCGGCGAGCCGACCGTCCGGGCCGAAGACGGCCTGGCGCTTTCATCGCGCAACGGCTTCCTCAGCCCCGAGCAACGCGTCGTGGCGCCAGTGGTCTACCGCAGCCTGAGCCACATTGCCGAGGCGATCCGCCAGGGGCAGCGGGATTTCCCGGCGTTGATCGCCGAGCAGCTCAAGCAACTCGAAGCCGCCGGCCTGCGCCCCGACTACCTGGAAGTGCGCCACGCCAAGACGTTGCGCCCGGCGTCGAGGGAGGATCGCGACCTGGTGATCCTGGTAGCGGCATTCCTGGGCAGCACACGGTTGATCGATAACCTGCACCTGGACCTCGATGCCCCCATCTGACCCCTAACGCACGCCCTGTGGGAACGAGCTTGTCCGCCAATGCGATGTCTGTCACATCAACGTGAAGGATGCCGGCCTTGCCGCGAGCAAACCCGCTCCCACGGGGCCTTCCAGCGTTATTGCCGCCTCGGTGGCCTTCGGGCAAACTGCCCGCCGTTCGGACTCTAGGAAACTCCATGCACACCATCATGCTCAAGGCCAAGCTGCACCGCGCCGAAGTCACTCACGCCGTGCTCGATTACGAAGGCTCCTGCGCCATCGATGGTGAATGGCTGGACCTGTCGGGAATCCGCGAATACGAACAGATCCAGATCTACAACGTCGACAATGGCGAGCGCTTCACCACCTACGCCATTCGTGGCGAGGAAGGCTCGCGGATGATTTCGGTCAACGGCGCCGCGGCGCACAAGGCCAAGGTCGGTGACCGCGTCATCATCTGCGCCTATGCTCACTACAGCGAAGCCGAACTGGTCAATTTCAAACCGCGCATGTTGTACATGGCGCCGGGCAACGAACTGAGCCACACCAGCAACGCCATCCCGGTCCAGGTCGCCTGACCGATGGACTTGCCTGTGGGAACGGGCTCGCTCGCGATAGCGTCAATCCCGCCCCCTCGATAGCCAGAGCACCAGGAAGCGCCCATCGCGCTTCCGTCTGTCGGCCAATTCCCACCCTGGCTGTATAAAAAAGTACCGGGATCCTGTCAGACAAAGTCAAGACAGATCGCAACGCGAGGTTTACTGTAGTCGCCCTGCGCCCAGAGATCGTGTCGACGCAGTTGTCCGGACGCCCGCCTCGGGCCTTGCCGGAGTTTTTAGTGTACAAAAGGTCGTTCAAGTAAAAGGAAACCCGCAGCGATGGCGTATTACCGAAACCCTCATGACGTGACCGCTCTGCCCGCCTGGCAAGCGCTGAATGACCACCGCAAAGCCATGCAGGATTTCAGCATGCGCGAAGCGTTCAACGCCGATCCGCAGCGTTTCAATCAATTCACCCTGTCGAGCTGCGGCCTGTTTCTCGATTATTCGAAGAACCTGATCAACGCCCAGACCCGCGACCTGCTGGTGAACCTGGCCAACGAAGTCGACCTCAAGGGCGCGATCAAGGCGCTGTTCGAAGGCGAAATCGTCAATGCCTCCGAAAACCGCCCGGCCCTGCACACGGCCCTGCGCCGGCCGGTGGGCGATAAACTGCTGGTGAACGGCGTCAACGTGATGCCTGACGTGCACAAGGTGCTCAACCAGATCACCGACCTGGTGGGCCGCATTCACGACGGGCTGTGGCGTGGCTACACCGAAAAACCGATCACCGACGTGGTGAACATTGGCATCGGCGGTTCGTTCCTCGGCCCGGAACTGGTATCCGAAGCGCTGTTGTCCTACGCGCAGAAGGGCGTTCGCTGCCACTACCTGGCGAACATCGATGGCAGCGAATTCCATGAGCTGACCATGAAGCTGCGCGCCGAGACCACCCTGTTCATCGTCTCGTCGAAGTCCTTCAACACCCTCGAGACCCTGAAGAACGCCCAGGCCGCCCGTGCCTGGTACCTGGCCCAGGGCGGCTCCGAAGCCGAGCTGTATCGGCACTTTATCGCGGTATCGAGCAACAACGCGGCCGCCGTGGCCTTCGGTATCCGTGAAGAGAATATCTTCCCGATGTGGGACTGGGTCGGCGGGCGCTACTCGCTGTGGTCGGCCATCGGCTTGCCCATCGCCCTGGCCATCGGCATGTCGAACTTCAAGGAACTGCTGTCCGGTGCCTACTCCATGGACCAGCACTTCCAGAGCGCCCCGTTCGAGCAGAACATGCCGGTCCTGCTGGCGTTGCTCGGCGTGTGGTACGGCAATTTCTGGGGCGCGCAAAGCCACGCGATCCTGCCGTACGACCACTACTTGCGCAACATCACCAAACACCTGCAGCAACTGGACATGGAGTCCAACGGCAAGAGCGTACGCCAGGACGGCACGCCGGCGTCCACCGACACTGGCCCGGTCATCTGGGGTGGCGTCGGTTGCAACGGCCAGCACGCCTATCACCAGTTGCTGCACCAGGGCACCCAGTTGATCCCGGCCGACTTCATCGTGCCGGTGGTCAGCTTCAACCCGGTGGCCGACCATCACCAGTGGCTGTACGCCAACTGCCTGTCCCAGAGCCAGGCGCTGATGCTTGGCAAGACCCGCGCCGAGGCAGAAGCCGAATTGCGGGACAAGGGTGCGAGTGAAGAGGAAGTGCAGAAACTGGCCTCCCACAAGGTCATCCCGGGCAACCGTCCGAGCAACACCCTGGTGGTCGAACGCATCAGCCCCCGTCGCCTTGGCGCGCTGGTGGCGCTGTATGAACACAAGGTGTTCGTGCAAAGCGTGGTCTGGGGCATCAATGCCTTCGACCAGTGGGGCGTGGAACTGGGCAAGGAACTGGGCAAAGGCGTCTACAACCGCCTGGTGGGCAGCGAAGAAAGCCCGGCCGAGGATGCCTCGACCCAAGGCCTGATCAGCTACTTCCGCGGACGTCACCGCGGCTGAGTCGTTGACCTGCATTACCCTCTGTGGGAGCGAGCCTGTTCGCGATGGCGGTGTGTCAGTCAATGGAAGGTTGATTGATCTACCATCGCGAGCAGACTCGCTCCCACAGTCATTTGTGCATGACTTGAACCCTCCGGCTACTGGGCGCATCTTTATGACTTGTCGCAAAACAAGAATAAGGAACCGCCATGCTCGATATCAGCCAGTTCCCTCAAGCCGATGCCGTCCGCCAGGCTGCGCAACTGAGTCAGGACCAATACAAGCGGCTCTACAAGGAATCCATCGAACACCCCAGCACCTTCTGGGCTGAACAGGCCACCCGCTTCCTCGATTGGATGGCTCCTTGGCAGACTGTCCAGCGCTACGACCTCAAGGCCGGCGACGCCGCCTGGTTCGCTGGCGGCAAGCTGAACGTCAGCGCCAACTGCATCGACCGTCACCTTGAACACCGTGCCGACCAGACTGCAATCATCTGGGAGGGCGACAACCCCGCCGAATCAGCGCAGATCAGCTACCGAAAACTCCATCATCACGTGTGCCGCCTGGCCAATGTGTTGAAAAGCCGAGGCGTGAAGAAAGGCGATCGGGTGTGCATCTACATGCCGATGATCCCGGAGGCCGCCTATGCCATGCTCGCCTGCACCCGTATTGGCGCGGTGCACTCGGTGGTGTTCGGTGGTTTTTCGCCGGACTCGCTGCGCGACCGGATACTCGATGCCGATTGCCGCACGGTGATCACCGCCGACGAGGGCGTGCGCGGAGGACGCGCCATACCGCTCAAGCGCAATGTCGACAAAGCCCTGGAAAGCTGCCCCGATGTCAGCACGGTCCTGGTGATCGAACGCACCCAGGCCGAGATAAGCTGGGTCGATGGCCGCGACATCTGGTACCACCAGGCCATGCACGATGCCGGCGACGATTGCCCGCCCGAACCGATGGATGCCGAAGACCCGCTGTTCATCCTCTACACCTCCGGCAGCACCGGCAAACCCAAGGGTGTGCTGCACACCACTGGCGGTTATCTGCTGCAAGCAGCCATGACCTTCAGGTACGTGCTGGACTACCGCGACAACGAGGTGTTCTGGTGCACCGCCGATGTCGGCTGGGTCACCGGCCACAGTTATATCGTCTACGGCCCCCTGGCCAATGGCGCGACCACCCTGATCTTCGAAGGCGTGCCGAGCTACCCCGACAGCTCGCGCTTCTGGCAGGTGATCGACAAGCATCAGGTCAATATCTTCTACACCGCCCCCACCGCTCTGCGCGCGTTAATGCGCGAAGGTGCCGAACCCTTACAGAAAACTTCCCGCAAGAGTTTGCGATTGCTCGGCAGCGTCGGTGAGCCGATCAACCCGGAAGCGTGGGAATGGTATTTCAACAAGGTCGGCGAGCAACGTTGCCCGATTGTCGATACCTGGTGGCAGACCGAAACCGGCGGCATCATGCTCAGCCCGCTGGTGAGCCAACAGAAACTCAAGCCAGGCTGCGCGACCCGGCCACTGTTCGGGGTCCAACCGGTGCTGCTGGATGAAGCGGGCAAGGAGATCAATGGCCCGGGCAGTGGCGTGCTGGCCATCAAGTCCAGCTGGCCTGGCCAGATCCGCAGCGTCTACAGGGACCATCAGCGCATGGTCGACACCTACTTCAAGCCCTACCCCGGCTATTACTTCACCGGCGACGGCGCCCGTCGCGACGAAGACGGCGATTACTGGATCACCGGACGCATCGATGACGTGATCAACGTTTCCGGGCACCGCATCGGCACCGCCGAAGTGGAAAGCGCCCTGGTGCTGCACGACAGCATCGCCGAAGCGGCCGTCGTCGGTTATCCCCACGACCTCAAGGGCCAGGGCATCTATGCCTTTGTCACGCCAATGAACGGCGTCGAAGCCAACGACGATCTGAAGAAGGAACTGCTTGCCCATGTCAGCAAGGAAATCGGCAGCTTCGCCAAGCCCGAACTGATCCAATGGGCGCCGGCGCTGCCCAAGACCCGGTCGGGCAAGATCATGCGACGCATCCTGCGCAAGATCGCCTGCAACGAACTGGACAGCCTCGGCGATACCTCGACCCTGGCTGACCCAAGCGTGGTGGAGGGGCTGATCGACAAGCGCCTGAATCGCTGAGTCAGCCGGCTTGGCCTCCCAGAAGCCCGGCCCCTCTTCGGGCATCTGTCTGTGGCAGGAGCATCTTCTGTGGCGAGGGGATAAATCTCCTCGCCACAAATGCCACCCTCGCCACAGGTCGGTGCCCGACCTCGAATCCGTATGCAATCGCCAACCCGGGTTTGCATAACTGTTAAACTCTCGCGCCTCATTTCCTTAAGGCGCGCTTGGCATGTCTTCCTTGAATCAGGCGCTGCGCGCCGCCCTCGATCAGCGTCGGGACCTGCTTGACGACCTGGAGCAGCAAGGCACCGATTGCTATCGCCTGTTCCATGGCAGCCAGGAAGGCGCTCCCGGACTCACCGTCGATCGCTACGGCCCGCAACTGATGGTGCAGAGCTTTCACCAGTCACTGGAGCGCGAAGCCTTGTTGCAACTGCACGGCATCGTCAACGAACGCCTGGGCCTGGACACCCTGCTGGTCTACAACGACCGTGCGCGGGGCAATTCGCGGATCGACCGCCAGGACAGCGTCTATCAGGCCGAAGAGGCCGCCCTGCAGGATCTCGTCGGCCACGAATGGGGGCTGAACTATCGCGTTCGCGGGCGCCACGCCGGACAAGACCCTCTTCTGTTCCTGGACCTGCGCAATGCCCGTGGCTGGGTCAAGGCAAACAGCCGCAACAAAAGCGTGCTGAACCTGTTCGCCTATACCTGCGGTGTCGGCCTGAGCGCCGCGGCCGGCGGCGCGCGGGAGGTGTGTAACCTGGACTTTGCCGAAGGCAACCTCGCGGTGGGACAGGAGAACGGCCTGCTCAACCCCGGCCTGCCGGCCATGGAATTCGTGCAATCGGATTATTTCCCGGCGATCCGGCAACTGGCCGGCCTGCCCGTCAGCCAGCGACGCGGGCAGAAACTGCCCGGCTATGTGCGCCTGGAACAACGCCAGTACGACCTGGTGCTGCTCGATCCACCGGCATGGGCGAAGAGCGCCTTCGGCACCGTCGACTTGTTACGCGATTACCAGAGCCTGCTCAAGCCTGCGTTACTCAGCACCGCCGACGACGGAGTGCTGATCTGCTGCAACAACCTGGCGAAAGTCTCCATGGACGACTGGCGCGAACAGGTGTTGCGCTGCGCAAGCAAAGCCGGTCGACCGGTGCGGGAATGGAGCGTGCTGATGCCCGGCGATGACTTTCCCTCCAAGGATGGCAATCCACCGCTCAAGACACTGGTCCTGCACTTCTGAGCCAACCTCCGCACACCTACGCAAAAAACGGACAAATCCGATAAATCTCAGTGGTTTCGGAACCGTAAACGCATGCCATACTCCAAGGCACTCCGATTCACACCAGACGAAGCCACACATGTCCAAAGGATTGAAACGCGCTTTCGCCGCACTGCTTATCGCACTGGCCCTCTATAGCCTGCTGGGGTTTCTGATATTGCCGGGCATCGCCTTGCGGATCGCCAACCAGCAACTGGCCAGCCTTGCCACGGTTCCGGCACAGTTGCAGCGTATCGAACTCAATCCTTTCAGCCTCGAAGTCACCCTGTGGGGACTGAATGTGGGCGAACCGGGCAAGGAACAGGTCGGCTTCGAACGCCTGTACGCCAACCTGCAGGTCGACAGCCTCTGGTCAGGCGCCCTGCACCTGGCCGATATCGAGCTGGACAAGCCCAAGACCGAGATCGTGTTCGCCAAGGACGGGCAGTTGAACCTGCTGGGCCTGTTCAAGCTGCCGCCCAGCGAACCGACCCCGGCCGATCCCGACGCCAAGCCGTTCCCCCTGCGCGTCGACCGGATCAAACTGGCCACCGGCTATGTGCATTTCCAGGATCTCCGGCCCAGCGAACCCATCGAGTTCCTCTACGACACGCTTGATTTCGAACTGAAGAACCTGAGTACCCTGCCTGACGACAGCGCCGACATGACCCTGGTCGCCGTCGGCCCTGAAGGTGGACAGGTCGACTGGACCGGCAATTTCAGTCTTTCGCCCATCGCTTCGCAAGGCAAACTCAAGATCACTGACGGCCAGATGAAAGCCTGGTGGCCCTACGTACGCGACGCGGTGCCCCTGGTGCTGGAAAATGGCGTGCTCAACCTGAGCACCGACTACAAGCTCAACCTGGCCAAGGGCACCGAACTGTTGCTCAGCAACGCGGCCGTCAGCGTCGCGCCCTTCGCCATCAAGGCGCCCGACGGTCGACCGCTGGCGAAGCTCGAGCGCCTGGATGTCAGCGAAACGACGGTGGACCTGGCCAAGCAGCAAGTGTTGGTAGGCAAAGTCCGTAGCCAGAAGCTGGAGACCTGGGCCGCCCGCGAGGCGGACGGCCAACTGGACTGGCAGAAGCTCTTCGCCAGCCAGCCGGCAAAACCCCAGGTGAAGGTAGAGCCTGCATCGGCCCCGGCGGCGGCCGATTCGCCCAAGCCAGCCCCGCAAGCCCCCGGCAAGCCTTGGCAGGTGCTGTTGAAGGACGTTCAATTGCGCGATTACCGGGTGCACCTGGCCGACCGCCAGGCACAGCCTGCCGTGGCACTGGAGGTCGGCCCGCTGAATCTCGACCTGCAGAACTTCGACACCCTCAACGGCTCACCCTTTACCCTCAAACTGGACACCGGATTGGGTAAACAGGGCAAGATCCTCGCCGACGGCGAGGTCAACCTGAGCCCCGTCACGGCCAGGCTCAAGGTCAAGACCCAGGACATCGACCTGCGTGTGGCCCAGGCCTATATCAACCCGTTCATTCGCCTGGAGCTGCGTTCAGGCATGCTCGGCAGCGACCTGGCAGTGGATCTCAAGAGCACCGAGCCGCTGGCTTTCGCAATCACCGGTCGCGCCCAGGTCGATCAGTTGCACACCCTGGATACCCTCAAGACCCGCGACTTCGTCAAATGGCAGCGCCTGGTGCTAGAAGGCCTCAGTTATCAGCACGGCGACAGCCTGTCCATCGACAAGGTCAACCTGCTCCAGCCTTATGCGCGCTTCATGATCAACGACGATCGCACCACCAACGTCGATGACCTGCTCATCCCGCAACCGGCCGACAGCGGCCCGAAGAACACTGCGGCAAAACCGGCTTCCAAGGAAAAACCCCTGGGCATCCACATCGGCGCGATTGCCATCAATGACGGCTCGGCCAATTTCGCCGACTTCAGCCTGACACCGAACTTCGCCACCGCCATCCAGCAGCTCAACGGCCAGATCGGCACCATCGACAGTCGCCAGGCCAAACCGGCCAGCGTCGACATCAAGGGCAAGGTCGACCGCTACGCACCTGTCACGATCAAGGGAGCACTCAATCCGTTCGATCCGATGGCCAGCCTTGATATCGCCACCAGCTTCAAGCGTGTCGAACTGACGACCCTGACACCCTACTCCGGTAAATTCGCCGGCTACCGCATCCGCAAGGGCCGGCTCAACCTGGACCTGCATTACCGCATCACCCAAGGCCAGCTCCAGGCCGACAACAAGGTGGTGGTGGAGCAACTGCAACTGGGGGAAAAAGTCGACAGCCCGGACGCCGTCAGCCTGCCGCTCAAGCTGGCCGTCGCGTTGCTGAAGGACTCCGAAGGCAGAATTTCCATCGAACTGCCGGTGTCCGGCAATCTCAACGACCCGCAATTCAGCGTCATGCCGATTGTCTGGCAAACCTTGCGCAACCTGGTGGTACGAGCGGCCCAGGCACCGTTCAAGCTCATCGGTGGGCTAGTGGCCGGAGGCGGCTCGCAAGACCTGGGCAGCGTGTCGTTCGCACCGGGCTCCAGCGAGCTGAGCCAGGAGAACCAGGGCGTACTGCTCAAGCTGTCCGAAGCCCTGGGCAAACGTCCCGAACTGCGCCTGGAAATCGAAGGCACCGCCGCCGAAAGTAGCGACGGCCCGTTACTCGCCGCCCAGCGCCTGGAACGCGAATACCAGTACAACTACTACAAGATGCTGCAACGCAGGGGCGACAAGGTCCCGGCCAAGGCTTTGTTGCTGCAGGTACCGGAGGACGAGAAGGCCCCGCTGCTGGAAGGCATCTACCGCACCCGCCTCAAGACCCAGCCACCGGCCGAATGGTCGCAACTGGATAAAAAGGCTCGTATCGAGAAGCTGCGTGAAGGGGTCATCAAGTTCTGGAGCGGCAGTGACGTTCTGCTGCGTGAACTGGGGCAGGAGAGAGCCAGCAGCATCAAGGACTTCCTGGTGGACAAGGGCCAACTGGCTGACGAACGGGTGTATTTCATCGACGCGACCCTCGGCCAGGCCGAAAGCGATGGACGCGTGATCACCCCCATGCACCTGGATGCCGAATAAGATGAACCGCTTCCAATGGCTCTCCCTGGGATTGCTGCTGGTTGCCGGCCCGGCGTTGGCGGCCGACACGTTGCGCTGCGGCAGCCAGCTGATCAGCGTTGGCGATCGCTCCAGTGAAGTGCTGCACAAATGCGGACAACCCACGGCTCGAGACGACCTGGGCTACAAGCGCAGTGTCAATCGCCGCGAAGAATATCCGGTAGAGGAATGGACTTACGGCCCCAACAGCGGCATGTATCAGTACCTGCGCTTCGAAGGCAATCGCCTGGTGCAGATCACCAGCAAACGCGGGCGCTAGCCCATCTGATCGATCAACACCCTGCCCAAAATAGACAGGCCCCCGGCAAACGCCGAGGGCCTGGGACGGCCACATCCATGTGGCCTTTCGCATGAACCCTAAGCAACGGCAAACGTATGACTAGGCCCGCTTGCCGTGCCTTCTCCCGGTTCAGGCGGAGAAGTCTTGGCCTTATTCGGCCTTCAGGCCATCAGCCGATACAGCCTTGACGCCTTTGATTTTCTTGGCGATTGCCACTGCTGTGTCTTTCTGAGCCTCGGTCACGGCAACAGTGGAAGACAGGGACACGACGCCTTTGTTGGTTTCTACTTTGATATCGGTGCCTGGAATACCTTTTTCGGTGACCAGGTCAGCCTTGACCTTGGTGGTGATCCAGGTATCGGAGGTGGCTTCCTTGGCCTCTGTCACTTCGCCCGCAGCCAGCATCATTGGAGCCTGAGTTGCTTGAGTGGTCTCGGCGAAAGCGCTAGCCATGGTCAGGGTCAGTGCGGTGGCTGCAGCGGCAGTGATAGCGAACTTCTTCATACGAGTAACTCCTGTTTTTCTCAGAAACTGCCGGGGTAATGCATTCCGGCAGGGTTGTCAGGAGTAGTGCGAAGGCTGTGCCAGTTTTATAAATTCAAATAATTTATTTTAAATCAATAAGTTAAGCGAAACGGCGATTTACAGAATCATGCAAAATGCATGACCCTCCGATTTTGTACATGCAAGTTGCGGTTTTTTTACGACGGCTTAAGCCACTGAATTGCCGGGCATTTCCTACACGCAAAAAAACCCCGCTAAAAGCGGGGCCGGTCAGATCAACCTGTATGCCTCAACTACCTGCAGCGGCAGCACCGGTGCAGCCCTTGGGAGCGTATTCCTGTTCAGCCGTGGTGGCACAGGTCCATACGCCGGTTCCCGAACGACTCAGCGTGATCGTCTTGCCCACCACCGGGCCCGGTGCATTGAGGATCGTGCAGCCGATGGTGCCGACCCCTGTAGAGGCAACACCCGAGGCAGTGGTGGTGCAGTTACTGGTAGTTGCCGTCCCGCCGATAAGCTCGAGGGTCGGGTTGGTGCCCGAGTTGATCGTGTCCTCGAACGGCACTTTCAATGCGGTGATCTCCGCCAGGCCCGCGGTCACCTTGGCTCGCGCCTGGTATTTGGAATACTGCGGCAACGCAAAGGTCGCCAGAATGCCGATGATCGCCACGACGATCAGCAGCTCGATCAGCGTAAAGCCATTCTGCTTGTTCATAGACATCTCCATACATGAGGCGAAATCTCATGGTTGGAGCAGTCATTGCATGGCACATGCCAACCGCCCCGAGCCGCGCGGGCAAGGCCCTGCAGCCCGTCAAAGCGCTACGGCCTACCCCAACAACCGCACTATCTGACATTTTTTGTCACCCCGCTCCGCTGGTAGGGCGTCGAGGCTTGACTAGGCTATAGGTCATGAATTGCCGTATCCGGGATCCCCATGACTGACATCGCCCTCAGTGGACTGACCAAGCAACTGGTACTGGCCGAACTGATCACCGAGCAAAATGCCCAACAGGCGCACCAGCAGGCCCAGCGCAATCGCATCCCCCTGGTCAGTTATCTGGTGCAGAACAAACTGGTCCAGAGCCGCCGTGTTGCCGAGATCGCCTCGGAACATTTCGGTGTCGCCCTGCTGGACCTCAACAGCCTCGACAAGGACATCCAGCCCACGGGGCTGGTCAGCGAAAAGCTGGTACGCCAGCATCACGCGCTGCCATTGTGGCGGCGCGGCAACAAGCTGTTCGTGGGCATTTCCGACCCCACCAATCACCAGGCCATCAACGACATCCAGTTCAGCACAGGCCTGACCACTGAAGCCATCCTGGTGGAGGACGACAAGCTCAGCGATGCCATCGAGAAATTCTTCGAGTCCAGTACCACGGGGCTGGAGGGCATGGGCGATGTCGACCTCGACGGCCTCGACATCGAATCAGGCGACGACCGCAAGCAGGACACTATCGCCGGGCTGGACGCCGACGATGCGCCGGTGGTGCGCTTCGTCAACAAGATGCTGCTGGATGCGATCAAGGGCGGCTCATCCGACCTGCATTTCGAGCCTTATGAAAAATCCTACCGGGTACGGGTGCGCACCGATGGCATGTTGCGGGAAGTGGCCAAGCCGCCTATCCAGTTGGCGACCCGCATCGCGGCGCGCCTGAAGGTCATGGCGAACCTGGATATTTCCGAACGGCGCAAACCCCAGGACGGACGGCTGAAAATGCGACTGTCGAAGACCAAGTCCATCGATTTCAGGGTCAACACCCTGCCAACCCTCTGGGGCGAAAAGGTGGTGATCCGGATCCTCGACCCCTCCAGCGCGCAAATGGGCATCGACGCCCTGGGCTATGAGCCGGACCAGAAAGAACTGTACCTGGCGGCGCTCAAGCAACCCCAAGGGCTGATCCTGGTGACCGGGCCGACCGGCTCGGGCAAGACCGTCTCGCTGTATACGGGGTTGAACATCCTCAATACGGTGGACATCAATATTTCCACCGCCGAAGACCCGGTTGAAATCAACATGGAGGGGATCAACCAGGTCAACGTGAACCCGCGCCAGGGGCTGGACTTCGCACAAGCCCTGCGCTCATTCCTGCGCCAGGACCCGGACGTGATCATGGTTGGCGAGATCCGCGACCTGGAAACGGCCGAGATCGCCATCAAGGCTGCGCAGACCGGGCACATGGTGCTGTCCACACTGCACACCAACAGCGCCGCCGAAACCCTCATCCGCCTGCAGAACATGGGCATTCCCGGCTTCAACATCGCCACGGCCGTGCACCTGATCATCGCCCAGCGACTAGCGCGCAAGTTGTGCACTTATTGCAAGAAGGCCATCGAGATTCCAGAGGAAACCCTGCACAAGGAAGGTTTCCCTCGGGAACGCATCGGCTCGTTCACGATCTATGAGCCGGTCGGTTGCGAACAGTGCAACAACGGCTACAAGGGCCGCGTGGGGATTTACGAAGTGGTCAAGAACACCCCCGAGCTGCAACGCCTGATCATGGCCGAAGGCAACTCGCTGGAAATCGACCTGCAGATGCGCAAGGACGGCTTCAACGACCTGCGCGCCTCCGGGCTGCTCAAAGTGATGCAAGGCGTGACCAGCCTCGAAGAAATCAACCGGGTCACCAAGGACTGAGCATGGCGGTCAAGGCAGTAAAAACCGATACCTACACTTGGGAAGGCAAGGACCGCAAGGGCACGAAAATGTCCGGCGAGCTGACCGGCCAGAGCCCGGCGCTGGTCAAGGCACAGTTGCGCAAGCAAGGGATCAACCCGGACAGGGTGCGCAAGAAGTCCAGCTCGATATTCAGCAAGGGCAAGCGCATCAAGCCCCTGGATATCGCCCTCTTCACTCGTCAGATGGCAACGATGCTCAAGGCCGGCGTCCCCCTGCTCCAGGCCTTCGACATCATCGGCGAAGGCTTCGACAACGCCAACATGCGCAAGCTGATCGACGAGGTAAAGCAGGAAGTCGCAGCCGGTAACAGCTTCGCCGCGTCGCTGCGCAAATGCCCGCAGTACTTCGACGAGCTGTATTGCAACCTGGTGGACGCCGGGGAACAGGCTGGCGCCCTGGATACCTTGCTGGACCGGGTCGCCACCTACAAGGAAAAGAGCGAGGCCCTCAAGGCCAAGATCAAGAAGGCCATGACCTACCCGACAGCCGTGATACTGGTTGCGGCGGTGGTCACGGGCATCCTGCTGGTCAAGGTGGTGCCGCAGTTCGAATCGGTGTTCGCCGGGTTCGGCGCGGAGCTGCCGGGGTTCACGGTGATGGTCATTGGCCTGTCGGAGTTCATGCAGCAATGGTGGTGGCTGCTGCTGGGTGCGCTGGTCGGCGGTTTTTTCGGGGTGAGATATGCCCTCAAGCGCTCCCAGGGCTTTCGTGACTGGCGCGACAAGTGGCTGCTCAAGCTGCCGCTGATCGGTGCCTTGATGTACAAATCCGCCGTGGCCCGCTTCGCCCGCACGCTTTCCACGACCTTCGCCGCCGGCGTGCCGCTGGTGGAAGCGCTGGATTCGGTGTCCGGCGCCACCGGCAACGTGGTATTCAAACGAGCGGTGCAACGCATCCGACAGGATGTCTCGACGGGCATGCAGCTGAATTTCTCCATGCGCGCGTCAGGCATCTTTCCGAACCTGGCGATCCAGATGACCGCCATCGGCGAGGAGTCCGGCGCGCTGGACGATATGCTGGACAAGGTGGCGAGTTTTTATGAGGCCGAAGTGGACAATCTGGTGGACAATCTCACCAGCCTGATGGAGCCGTTCATCATGGTGGTACTGGGGGTGGTCGTCGGCGGCCTGGTGGTTGCCATGTACCTGCCCATCTTTCAACTCGGCTCTGCGATCTGACATGCCCCTGACCGAATTCTTCGCGCTTTATCCCCTGGCCTTCGTGCTGACGGCGTTATTGCTCGGGCTGATCGTCGGCAGCTTTCTCAATGTCCTGGTGTGGCGCCTGCCCAGGATGTTGAGCCGGGAATGGCGACTGCAGGCTCATGACTTGCTGGGCCTGCCCGCCGAAACGCCCGGCCCGGCCTATAACCTGATACTGCCCCACTCCCAGTGCCCCCATTGCGGCCACCGCATCCGGGCCTGGGAAAATATCCCGGTGTTGAGCTACCTGGCGCTGCGCGGCCGCTGTTCCAGTTGCGCCACTCCCATCGGCAGGCGCTACCCCCTGACTGAACTGGCCTGTGGGGTGTTATCGGCGTTCGTCGCCTGGCATTTCGGCTTCGGCTGGCAGGCGGCAATGGTGATGGTCCTGAGCTGGGGCCTGCTGGGCATGAGCCTGATCGATGCCGAGCACCAATTGCTGCCCGATACGCTGGTACTGCCTTTGTTGTGGCTGGGCCTGATCGTCAACAGCTTTGGATTGTTCGCTTCGCTGAACGAGGCCATGTGGGGCGCTGTGGCCGGCTATCTGGCGCTGTGGTCGGTGTTCTGGGCGTTCAAGCTGATCACCGGCAAGGAAGGCATGGGCTATGGGGATTTCAAGCTATTGGCGATGCTGGGCGCCTGGGGCGGCTGGCAGATCCTGCCGTTGACGCTGCTGCTGTCGTCCCTGGTAGGCGCAGTCGTCGGCGTGGTTGTACTGCGCATGCGTGACGCTCCGGCGTCGACGCAAATCCCCTTTGGGCCTTATCTGGCCATTGCCGGCTGGATTGCGCTGCTCTGGGGTGGTCAAATAACCGACTTCTATTGGCAGTCTGTCGGTTTCTAATGAATACCCCTGTGGAAAAACCCTGGATTCTCGGCCTGACCGGCGGTATCGGCAGCGGTAAAAGCGCGGCGGCCCAGCACTTCATCGACCTGGGCGTGCACGTGGTCGACGCCGATCACGCCGCACGCTGGGTCGTCGAACCCGGACGCCCGGCCCTGGCGCAAATCGCCAAGCATTTCGGCCCTGGCGTGGTGCAGGCCGACGGCAGCCTCGATCGAGGGGCGCTGCGAAAACTCATCTTTGAAAATGCCGAGGAGCGTCGCTGGCTCGAGGCATTGCTGCATCCGTTGATCGCCGACGAAATCGCCCATCATCTGGCACTGGCACAATCGCCCTATGCGATCCTGGTCTCGCCACTGCTGATCGAGTCGGGACAGTACGCCATGACCCAGCGCATCCTGGTGATCGATGCTCCGGAACGAATGCAGATCGAACGTACCTTGCAGCGCGACCAGACCAGCGAACAACAGGTCCAGGCCATCCTCAAGGCACAGTCAAGCCGTCAGGATCGCCTGAGCCATGCGGACGACGTGGTGGTCAACGACCGCGACCTCGCCTGGCTGCACAGCGAGGTCGAACGCCTGCATCATTTTTACCTTACCTTGCGTGGAGGCCAGTCATGAGCCAGAACCCAACCGTTGATTGCCCGACCTGTGGCGCCCCCGTGGAATGGAGCCCGGAGAGCAAATTCCGGCCCTTCTGCTCCGATCGCTGCAAACTGATCGACCTGGGCGCCTGGGCGTCGGAGGAACACAAGATCCCGGTCAGCCCTGAGGCCGAGGACGAGTTGTTCAGCGAAGACTTCAACCCCCGCTCACATCATTAAGGGCGCATGAAACCGTAGTCCTGGCTGTCGTCGAGGTTTTCCGCCAGGAAACCCAATTCGTCGGCCAGGTCCTCGACACTGCGCACGGCCTTGCTCTGCTGCACCACCGCACTGAGCAAGGCCCGCAGGCTCAGTCCCGGATCGAAGCCTATTTCCATGGCCGCGTCCTGGCTGCGCCTGATCTCCTGTCTCGCCCACTCATAAACACTCATGGTTGTGCTCCCGAAATTTTTGCAGAGCATGCCGGGCGCTCGCCCGCGCAGCCTTGATGTGAATCAAGGCTTGTCGTTGTCCTTCCAGGGAGCCGACAGATACCGCGTACGGTTGAATGTCTCCAGCCATTCGGGGCTGAACACCACCAGCGCACTGATCACCATGCCGTTGATGAAGGCCTCGGGGAAAATGACCAGCCAGAGATAGCCGACAAAGTCGCTCAGCCAGTAAGGCATGGCGAATACACCGTCATACCACAGCAGACCGAGCCCCAGCAGCAGGCACAGCAGCGCCGACAGCGCAGCGGCCAGGAACCCCGAACAGAATATGTATACGAACAGGTTGCGTGGCTGGGCTCGCTCCACCAGGATCGCGCAGCATTCGGTGACCCACACCGGCAGCAGGACCAGCAGCATACCGTTGACGCCCACCGCCACCATGTCCTGGCGCCCGAGCAGGACCAGCGCCAGCTGGGCCAGAAAGCCGCCGAGGATCGCCAGGGGCCAGTCCAGCAGCAGCGTCACGGCGGTCATGCCGATGAAGTGATACGACACGCCGGTCTCGAAATCCCGGCGCACCAGCCACAACATGAACAACGCGAGCACCGTCCCGAACAGCAGATGCTGGCGTCGACTGTCGGTGAACAGCTCGACCCAGGGCGCGCGCCAGACCGCCCAGGCGAGCACCGGCACATAGATCAGCCAACCCGCCGTGAGGGTCTGCGAAGAGAGCAGCTCGGCACCGATCATGGGACTCCTCCTTTCGCTTGCCCTGGCATCACAGACTCCGTCATCGCCTTCGAATTCAAGCCGGCAGTCTACACCCCGGCCGACGCGTATTAATCAACGCAAGGCTTCCAGCTTGTCGCAATTGAACGCTAAGCTTGGGCTCATGGATGACTCCGATTATTTACGCCTGCTCACCATCGCGGCCGAGCAAGCCAACGCCTTTCTCTCCAATGCCCGCAAATGGGAGCGTGAGCGTTGGGTCTGCCAACGGCTGCTGCAAGGGTTGAACGTGCCCTATCGCGCCGATGAGTTCGCCCCCGCCGGGGAACCACCGGACGTCTTGTTTCGCGATGCGAACTTCGAGGTGTTTTTTGTCCTCGACGAAGGCCGTCGCCTCAATGACGAATGGCGCGATGAGCTGCAACGCCGCCGCAGCGCTTTTTCCCTCAGCCAACTGGTGCGCCGCGAGGCCAAGCCCCGGCGGATCCCGGCCAACGAATTCCTGCTGCGACTGGCGCCCACCCTGCGCAAGAAAGCCCACAACTACACCGAACGAGGCATGGACCTGGGGGAGCTGGACATCATCGCCTTCGCCAGCCTCAAGCGCGAAGTGCTGGACCTCAACAGCCATTTCCCGCCACCCACCGAATATCTGCGCCAGGGCTGGCGCTCGTTATCGCTGGTGGGGCCGACCTTCGCCCGGGTGCTGTTCGCCCATCCCGACGCACCGGACTTCCTGCGCAGCAACCTGGGACGCAGCATCGTCTTCGATGTCGGGATCAGCCTGTGAAAACACGCCGGCGCCGCACACAACCGTGGTGTTGGCACCACAGGGATGTTACAACCCGTCCATTCGCCTGGACGACCGGCGCTCCTGTAACGTCTACCCGTTCTGCAACGTCTACCTGACGAGGCCTTTATGACCAGCCGCCTGAACCCCGAAGACCAGAAGCATGTCGAAGAGTACCTGCAACTGTCCCAGCACCGAGTCGAGCGCCGGCCCTTCCGGCCGTGGATGCTCCTGGTGGTGGTACTGGCCGTGACCATCGGCCTGGGCCTGTTGAGCCGATTGATCAGTTACCTGACGCTATGAGCAGCCTGGTATCGAGGGATACGACACCGGCGCTCGCTCGGGTAACGGCACCGATTTCCTTTAGCCTTGCGAGATATCCCCATGACCCATCGTATTGTCATCGTTGGCGGCGGAGCCGGCGGTCTGGAGTTGGCTACCCGCCTGGGTAAGACTCTGGGCAAGCGTGGCACGGCCAGTGTAATGCTGGTCGACGCGAACCTGACCCACATCTGGAAGCCGCTGCTGCACGAAGTGGCGGCCGGCTCTCTGAACTCTTCCGAAGACGAACTCAACTACGTCGCCCAGGCGAAATGGAACCACTTCCAGTTCCAGCTAGGGCGCATGAGTGCCCTGGACCGCGAACGCAAGCGTATCCAACTGGCCGCCACCTACGACGAGGCCGGCCTGGAACTGCTGCCGGCCCGCGAACTGAGCTATGACACTCTGGTGATTGCGGTCGGCAGCACTACCAATGACTTCGGCACCGAGGGTGCGGCGCAACATTGCCTGTTCCTCGACACCCGCAAACAGGCCGAGCGCTTCCACCAGCAGTTGCTCAATCATTACCTGCGCGCCCACGCCGGCCAGACCGACACGGAAGAGCGAATCAGCGTCGCCATCGTCGGAGCCGGGGCCACCGGCGTCGAACTGGCCGCCGAGCTGCACAATGCGGCCCATGAACTCGCGGCCTATGGCCTGGATAGGATCAAGCCGGAAAACATGCATATCACCCTGATCGAGGCCGGGCCAAGGGTGTTACCAGCACTGCCCGAGCGCATCGGCGGGCCCGTGCACAAGACCCTGGAGAAACTCGGCGTCAATGTCATGACCAACGCCGCCGTCGGCCAGGTCACGGCCGACAGCCTGGTCACCGTCGACGGCAAAGTGATCAATGCGAGCCTGAAGGTCTGGGCCGCCGGGATCCGCGCCCCGGAGTTCCTCAAGGAAATCGACGGACTGGAAACCAACCGGATCAATCAATTGCTGGTTCTGCCGACCCTGCAGACCACCCGTGACGAGAACATTTTCGCCTTCGGCGATTGCGCCGCCTGTCCGCAACCGGGCTCGGATCGCAACGTGCCGCCTCGCGCCCAGGCTGCGCACCAGCAGGCTTCACTGCTGGCCAAATCCCTGAAACTGCGGATCGAAGGCAAAGCGCTGCCGCACTATAAATACACGGATTACGGCTCGCTGATTTCCCTGTCGCGGTTTTCGGCGGTAGGTAACCTGATGGGCAACCTCACCGGCAGCGTAATGCTCGAAGGCTGGCTGGCACGGATGTTCTACGTGTCGCTGTACCGCATGCACCAGATGGCGCTGTACGGGATGTTCCGTACAGCGATGCTGATGCTGGGCAGCAAGATCGGACGCGGAACCGAGCCCAGGCTCAAGTTGCACTGAGCCGATACACCACTGTCGCAAGCAGGCTCGTCTTCACAGTGGCCAAGTGTCCTCAAGTGGATACGGTCCCTGTGCAAACGAGCCCTGCTCTCGATGACGGCAACACAGGCGACACTGTCCCTGCATCACACCTGGAACCGCTGAACCATCGTGCGCAACGAATTGGCCAGTTGCGACAACTCATGGCTGGAGGCGCTGGTCTGGTCCGCTCCGCTCGCCGACCGAGCGGACAAATCCCGGATGTTCACCAGGTTGCGATCCACCTCACGGGCCACCTGCGCCTGTTCCTCTGCGGCACTGGCAATCACCAGGTTACGTTCGTGGATCTCGTTCACCGAACTCGTGATGGTCTGCAGCGCTTCCCCCGCCCGCTCCGCCAATGCCAGGGTACTGGCCGCGCGACTGGAGCTGGTCTGCATGGAGTCCAGTGCCTGGGCGGCGCCGTTGCGCATGCCCTGGACCATTTGTTCGATTTCCAGGGTCGATTGCTGGGTACGATAGGCCAGTGCCCGCACTTCATCGGCCACTACGGCAAATCCGCGCCCGCTTTCCCCCGCTCTCGCCGCTTCGATAGCGGCGTTGAGGGCCAGCAGGTTGGTCTGCTCGGCAATGGCCCGGATCACGTCCAGGACCTTGCCGATGTCTTGTGACTGATTCGCCAGGGATTGCACCAGGCCGCCGGTGATCTGCACATCGCTGGCAAGCGCGCCAATGGCGTCCACGGTATCGCTGACCCGCTCCTGCCCGAACACCGCCGACTCACTGGACTGGCGGGTGGCATCTGAGGTGGAGACAGCATTACGTGCTACTTCCTCCACCGCCGTGGTCATCTCGGTGACAGCGGTGGCGGCCTGTTCGATTTCGTCGTTCTGCTGTTGCAGGCTGTGGGTGCTGTCGAGGGTTACCGCATTCAGCTCGTCGGCGGCGGTCGCCAGCTGCGTGGCCGAACCGCTGATACCCTGCAATGTCTCGCGCAGGTTCCGCTGCATGGTCGCCAATGCTTCCAGCAAGCGACTCACCTCGTCGTTGCCATGGGTTTCGATGGGACGGGTGAGGTCGCCACGAGCCACGCTCTGTGCGGCGCTCAATGCCTCGCCAAGGGGTTTGACGATGCTGCGGGTAAGCAGCATGGCCAAGGCGACCGTAGCCAATGCCGCCAGCACGATGAACAGGCTGACGATCATCCGGGAATTGGCGTAGTGCTCCTGGGATTTCCGGCTTTCGATGGAGACCTGCTTGGAAAACAGCTCCGCCAGGTCGTTGAGTTGCTTGCCCGAGCCGTCCACGACAGTTTTCATGTCCACCAGCAACAGCTTGATCAGTTCATCGCGCCGCCCCTGTTCCGCCAGGGTGAACGATTGAGCGATCCCCGAGCGATAGGCGGCGAAGGTCTGCTTGAATTGCTCATAGAGGGCCTTGCCTTCAGGCGTGACGACCAGCCTGTCGTAACTGGCGATTTTTTCGCTCAGTTCCTTGTCACGGGTGTCCATCTGTCCCCGGTACACCGCAATGTTCTTCGGATCCTCGTCCAGGGCCATGCGCAGGGAAATGGTGCGGATGCGCAACATCAGTTCGCGGATCTCGTCACCGCCGCGAATACTGGGCAACCATTGGGTTTCCACCGCGACCTCACTGTCGCGGATGCTCGACATCTGCCCCAGCGCAAACACTCCGAGCAATGCCACCAGCACAGCGATCAGGGCAAAACCCAGCGCCGCACGAGGGGCGATATTCAATTGGCGAAGAAACATAGCGGTTGCCTTTTTTTGTTATCGGCCTGAAAAGGGGGCGATCATCCCATGGCCCCGTCGGCGGGTTATCGGCAAGTTGTATGATGACTTGAAGTGATTTACTTTTCCGCAGGCGAAAAAAATCCCCGTATCTTTCGATACGAGGATTTTCAATATGGTCGGGGTAAGGGGATTCGAACTCCTGACATCCTGCTCCCAAAGCAGGCGCGCTACCGGACTGCGCTATACCCCGGTAAAAAAAAGGCGACCTTCGCAAGTCGCCTTCCTCGATCAGCGCTTTTGGCCTCTGATCTTAAGATTCGATTCCAGCGAACTGGTTTCAAAAATGGTGGGTCGTGTGGGATTCGAACCTACGACCAATTGGTTAAAAGCCAACTGCTCTACCAACTGAGCTAACGACCCAAAAATGGTCGGGGTAAGGGGATTCGAACTCCTGACATCCTGCTCCCAAAGCAGGCGCGCTACCGGACTGCGCTATACCCCGATTGAAATGGCTCCGTGACCAGGACTCGAACCTGGGACCCAATGATTAACAGTCATTTGCTCTACCGACTGAGCTATCACGGAACTGATATTTCAAGTTACTGCATTGAAACCGATTGTATCCAGCTTCAACCTCTTCTACTCGTCTGCATCTCTGCGTTCGTGTGTCTGAGGCGCGCTATTCTACAATCTTCAAAACCGCTGTCAACCCCCTAAATTGCTTTCAAGACAATGATTTGCAACTTATTTTGGATTGCTTCTCAGGGAGAAGTAACCCGTGGGTGACTGACTGCGGGGCGCACTTTACAAGCCTTTTCCTTTGAGTTCAACGGCCTGATGAAAAAAATGGCCTCGCAATGCGAGGCCATTCGATCACAGGGACTTGCTGGCTTTCAGTTGAAGACGATTTCGTCGTTTTCCACCGTGCCGGTGACGGTTTCGCCGGGCATGAACCGACCGGAGAGAATCAACTGCGCCAGCGGGTTTTCGATCCAGCGCTGGATCGCACGCTTGAGTGGGCGTGCGCCATAGACCGGGTCGTAGCCCACGGCGATCAGCTTGTCCAAGGCCTCGTCGCTCAGTTGCAGCTTCAGTTCACGCTCGGTGAGGCGGCTGCGCAGCCGGCCCAGCTGGATCTCGGTGATACCGGCGATCTGGTCGCGGGCCAATGGCTCGAAGATCACCACTTCGTCGACACGGTTGATGAACTCCGGCCGGAAGTGCGTGGAGATCGCGTCCATCACCGCGGCGCGCTGGGCCTCGCGGTCGCCCACCAGCTCCTGGATCTGCGTCGACCCCAGGTTGGAGGTCATCACGATCACGGTATTGCGGAAATCCACCGTGCGCCCGTGGCTGTCGGTCAGGCGGCCATCTTCCAGTACCTGCAGCAGGATGTTGAAGACATCCGGGTGAGCCTTCTCGACTTCATCGAGCAGGATCACCGAGTACGGCTTACGCCGCACGGCCTCGGTCAGGTAGCCACCCTCCTCGTAACCCACATAGCCCGGCGGCGCGCCGATCAGTCGCGCCACGGAATGTTTCTCCATGAACTCGGACATGTCGATGCGCACCATCGCCTCTTCGGTATCGAAGAGAAACTCGGCCAGCGCCTTGCACAACTCGGTCTTACCGACACCGGTCGGGCCGAGGAACATGAACGAACCACTGGGACGATTGGGGTCCGAAAGCCCCGCACGAGACCGGCGCACCGCGTTGGACACCGCCACCACGGCCTCTTCCTGACCAATCACGCGCTGGTGCAGCAGGCTTTCCATCTTCAGCAGTTTGTCGCGCTCGCCTTCGAGCATTTTCGACACGGGGATGCCGGTCCACTTGGAAACCACTTCGGCAATCTCTTCCTCGGTGACCTTGCTGCGCAACAACTGGTTCTCACTCTTGCCGTGCTGGTCGACCATCTGCAGGCTGCGCTCCAGATCCGGGATCACCCCGTATTGCAGCTCGGCCATGCGGTTGAGGTCGCCTTTACGACGGGCTGCTTCCAGCTCCTGGCGCGATTGTTCGATCTTCTGCTGGATCTGCGCAGAACCCTGGACCTCGGCTTTTTCCGAGTTCCAGATTTCCTCCAGATCGGAATACTCGCGCTCGTGACGCACGATTTCTTCCTGCAGCTTTTCCAGGCGTTTCTTCGCCGCTTCGTCGCTTTCCTTCTTCAGGGCCTGGGATTCGACCTTGAGCTGGATCAGGCGTCGCTCCAGACGATCCAGTACCTCAGGCTTGGAGTCGATCTCCATGCGGATACGGCTGGCGGCCTCGTCGATGAGGTCGATGGCCTTGTCGGGCAATTGCCGGTCGGTGATATAGCGGTGGCTGAGTTTGGCCGCCGCGATGATCGCACCATCGGTAATCGCCACCTTGTGGTGGACCTCATAGCGCTCTTTCAGGCCACGCAGGATGGCGATGGTGTCTTCTTCGCTCGGCTCGTCCACCAGTACTTTCTGGAAGCGCCGCTCAAGCGCCGCATCCTTCTCTATATATTGGCGGTACTCGTTGAGCGTGGTCGCACCGACGCAGTGCAACTCGCCACGGGCCAGCGCAGGCTTGAGCATGTTGCCGGCATCCATGGAGCCCTCACCCTTGCCCGCACCGACCATGGTGTGCAATTCGTCGATGAACAGGATGATCTGCCCTTCCTGCTTGGACAATTCGTTGAGCAGAGCCTTGAGCCGCTCCTCGAACTCGCCCCGGTACTTGGCCCCGGCGATCAACGCCCCCATGTCCAGGGACAGCAATCGCTTGCCCCGGAGGCCATCGGGCACTTCACCGTTGATGATGCGCTGGGCCAGGCCCTCGGCGATGGCGGTCTTGCCCACGCCTGGCTCACCGATCAGTACCGGATTGTTCTTGGTGCGGCGCTGCAGCACCTGGATCGTGCGTCGAATTTCATCGTCGCGACCGATCACCGGATCGAGCTTGCCTTCCTCGGCACGCTTGGTCAGGTCAACGGTGTACTTGTCCAGAGCCTGGCGGGATTCCTCGTGGTTGGCGTCGTTCACCGCTTCGCCGCCACGCAGGTTGTTGATGGCATTTTCCAGGGCTTTCTTGCTCACGCCCTGGCCAAGCAACAATTTACCCAGCTTGCTGTTCTCGTCCATGGCGGCGAGCAGCACCAGTTCACTGGAAATGAACTGGTCACCCTTCTGCTGCGCCAGGCGGTCGGCCTGGTTGAGCAGCCGTGCCAGGTCCTGGGACATGTTCACGTCCCCGGTGGGGTTCTGGATCTTGGGTAGATGGTCGAGTTCCTTGGCCAGCTCTTTGCGCAGGCTGTTGACGTCGAAGCCTACTTGCATCAACAGCGGCTTGATGGATCCGCCCTGCTGCTCAAGCATGGCCTGCATCAGGTGCGCCGGCTCGATACCCGGATGGTCCATGCCGACAGCCAACGATTGGGCATCGGACAGGGCCAGTTGTAATTTGCTGGTTAAACGGTCAATACGCATAAGGTCACCTTCCTTTTGAGCAGGCCGGACCGAAAAACATCCTGAATGAAGAAACCTGCCAGATACCGTTATAGATGTGGACGATTCTGGAAGATTCAAGCAGTGCGCTGTTGATGCAGATCAGAGAATTCTAGCGTTCGAGCCAGACCAGGGAGGCGAAACGACCGGTGCGCGGATTTCGGCGGTAGGAGAAGAAGCGTGGATCGCCCACGGTGCACAGGCCGCCACCGTAGACCGCCGTGACACCGCGCGCCGCCAGGCGCAGGCGCGCCAGCTCATAAATGTCGGCCAGGAACTTGCCGGCGTTATGGCTGGGCACGAAAGCCTGCGTCGCCTGGGGCAGTTGCGCGACGAAGGCTTCGCGCACTTCCGGCCCGACTTCGAAGGCTTGTGGACCGATGGCCGGGCCGAGCCAGGCGAGTATTTCCTCGGATGGCTCCTGGAAGCGGTCGAGGGTGGCTTCCAGCACGCCGCTCGCCAACCCGCGCCAACCGGCATGGGCCGCCGCGACGCGGCTACCGGCGCGGTCACAGAACAACACCGGCAGGCAGTCCGCAGTCATCGCTGCGCAGGCGATACCCGGCGTAGCGGTCCAACTGGCGTCGGCGGTCGCCACCTGGGCCGGGTCGGCCTCGACCACGGCAATGCCATGGACCTGTTGCAACCAGGCCGGCTCGATGGCGAAGCGCTGGGTCAGGCGACGACGGTTTTCGGCAACGGCCCCGGGATCGTCGCCGACATGATCGCCCAGGTTGAGGCTGTCGAACGGCGCCAGGCTGACCCCGCCCGCTCGGGTGGTCACACAGGCCTTTACCCCGGCCGGTGCAGGCCAGTCGGGTATCAGCCAGTCGGTCATCCGACGAACGCCTCGCGGTCCTGCTTGAGCAAGGTCAGCAGCCAGACGAAGTCATCCGGCAACGGCGACTCCCAGCTCATGCGCTTGCCGGTGGTCGGATGATCCAGCTCCAGGAAACGCGCGTGCAACGCCTGGCGCGGGAAGTTCTTCAAAGACTCGACCATCGTCATGCTGGCGGCTGGGGGAATGCGGAAACGACCGCCATAGGCCGGGTCACCCACCAACGGGAAGTTGATGTGGGCCATATGCACGCGGATCTGGTGGGTGCGGCCGGTTTCCAGCTTGACCCGTACATGGGTGTGGGAGCGGAAGCGTTCCAGCACGCGATAATGGCTGACTGCGGGCTTGCCACCTTCCATCACCGCCATGCGCTGGCGCTGCTGGCCGTGACGACCGATGGGCGCATTGATCTTGCCACCGGCAGTGACCACGCCGATCACGATGCATTCATAGATACGGCTGACGCTGCGGCTTTGCAATTGTGCAACCAGCTGTGTCTGTGCCTGGATGGTCTTGGCCACCACCATCAGGCCGGTGGTGTCCTTGTCGAGACGGTGCACGATGCCGGCGCGAGGTACGTTGATGATATCCGGCACGTGGTGCAGCAAGGCGTTGAGCAGGGTGCCATCGGCGTGGCCGGCCGCCGGATGTACCACCAGGCCCGCAGGCTTGTTGATCACCAGGATGTCATCGTCTTCGTAGACGATGTCCAGGGCGATGTCCTGGGCGACCCATTCTCCCTGGGCTTCCTGTTCGGCCGTCAGCTCGAGGATGGCGCCACCATGGACGATGTCGCGCGGGCGGATCACCGCGCCGTCCACCGTCAGGCGGCCGTCCTTGATCCAGGCGGAAAGGCGCGAGCGCGAATGCTCGGCGAAGAGTTGGGCGGCGACTTGATCGAGGCGTTGACCGCCCATTTCGGACGGCACCTCTGCGCGAAGTTCTATTTTATCGGACATGCTCGGACTGGGCGTCGGCACAGCCTTTGGTTTCGGCTGCGCGCTTGTGGTTAAATACGGCGTCTTTTGCCCCGAGGCTTTCAACGGGGCGCTCATCATAACAGGACGGCCCCGCCCAAGACAGCGGCCGTCATAGGGACGCAAGCCGCCATGCAAGTGAAACACCTGCTGCTGATCGCCATCCTCGCATTGACCGCCGCTTGCTCATCGAAGGAAGTCGTAGACGAAAACCTGAGCGAAGTCGAACTGTACCAACAGGCACAGAACGACCTGGACAACAACAGCTACACCAGCGCCACCGCCAAGCTCAAGGCGCTGGAATCGCGGTATCCGTTCGGCCGCTACGCCGACCAGGCCCAGCTGGAGCTGATCTACGCCAACTACAAGAACGCCGAGCCCGAAGCTGCGAAATCCGCCGCCGAGCGTTTCATTCGTCTGCACCCGCAGCACCCGAACGTCGACTACGCCTACTACCTCAAGGGCCTGACTTCCTTCGACCAGGACGTTGGCCTGCTGGCGCGCTTCCTGCCGCTGGACATGACCAAGCGTGACCCGGGCGCCGCGCGCGACTCCTACAATGAGTTCGCCCAGCTGACCAGCCGCTTCCCCAACAGCCGTTATTCGCCCGATGCCAAGCAGCGCATGATCTACCTGCGCAACCTGCTGGCCGCCTACGAAATCCATGTGGCGGATTACTACCTGACCCGCCAGGCCTACGTCGCCGCCGCCAACCGTGGCCGCTACGTGGTGGAAAACTTCCAGGAAACCCCCTCGGTAGGCGACGGCCTGGCGGTGATGACCGAAGCCTACCAGCGCCTGCACCTGGACGAACTGGCAGCCACCAGCCTGGAAACCCTCAAGCTCAACTATCCGGATCACCCCTCCCTGGTCGACGGCCAGTTCACCCCGCGGGTCGACGAAGCCGACAACCGCTCGTGGCTGAGCAAGGCGACACTGGGCCTGATCGAGTCCCGTCCGCCCCTGCCGCCGGGCGAAACCCGCGCCAACCAGGACGTACAGCGCCAGTTCCAGGACGCCAAGGAAGCCATCCCCAACGAGCTCAAGCCCAAGGACGAAAATGGCGACGTGATCGAGGAAGAAGAGCCCGAAAGCGAGTCCAGCGACCGATCCTGGTTCAGCTACATGACCTTCGGTCTGTTCGACTGACGCTAACGCGCCGGCAAAAAAGGAGACCCTCGGGTCTCCTTTTTTTGTGCCTGGACTTTATTGCGCTGTGCGCCGCTCCAGTCCTTTGGCTAAACTGCCGGATCACTTGCCAGAAAGCTCCCCATCATGCTTCGTTTATTGATCTTGTTCGCCGTTGTCGCCGCCGCCATATGGATCTTTCGCGGGATGAAGTCCGGCTCCCGCTCGTCGCGTTCCACCCAGGATCGGGACCCTTCCCCCATGGTTCGTTGCGCCCATTGCGGCGTACACCTGCCCCGGGACCGGGCGCTGGCCCTCGAACAACAGTGGTATTGCAGCCAGGCTCATCTCGAGCAAGGCCCAGGTCCTCGTGACCACTGAGACAGCGAGCCCTCGCGTCAAGCAGACGCAACGCCTGCTGCGCCTGTATCACCTGTACCGATTGAGCATCGGCATCACGCTGGTGCTACTGATTACCAGCAACATGGATAACCGCCTGCTGGAGTTCGCCAGCGACGACCTGCTGCGCAGCGGCAGCTGGTTGTATCTGGTCCTGAACATCCTGCTGGTGGTGTTTCTTGAAAACACTCGGCGCCCTGCCCGGCTGTTCGGCCTGGCACTGACCGACGTCTTGCTGCTTTCATGGCTGTTCTTCGCCGCAGGCGGCGCCCCCAGCGCCGTCGGCAACCTGCTCATCGTTTCCGTGGCCATCGGCAATACGCTGCTGCGAGGCCGCATCGGCCTGTTGATCGCGGCCGTCGCCACCCTCGGCATCGTCAGTTCGACGTTTTTTCTCGGCCTGAGCGATTCGAACCGTCCCAGCAGTTATCTACAGGCCGGCACCCTGGGAGCGCTGTGCTTTGCCGCAGCACTGCTGGTGCAGGGCCTGACCCGGCGCCTGGAAGCCAGTGAAACCCTGGCCGAGCAGCGCGCCAGTGAAGTCATCGGCCTCGAAGCGCTCAACGCGCTGATCCTGCAACGCATGCGCACCGGCATCCTGGTCCTGGACCGTGAGCGGCGGGTGCAATTGGCCAACGAAAGCGCGCTGAACCTGCTGGGCATGCACGACCTGATCGGCCAGCCCATCGACGACTACTCCACGGCCCTGGTCGAGCGTCTGCTGCTGTGGCAGAACAACCCCAGCCTGCGTCCGCCAAGCCTGACCATCGCCGGCACGGGCCTGACCCTGCAACCGAGCTTCATCGCCCTGGGGCACAACGAACAGCATCAGATTCTGGTATTCCTCGAAGACCTGGCCCAGGTGGCCCAGCAGGCCCAGCAACTGAAACTCGCCTCCCTCGGGCGCCTCACCGCCGGTATTGCCCATGAGATCCGCAATCCCCTGGGGGCCATCAGCCACGCGGCGCAATTGCTGCGCGAATCCGAGGAACTGAACGACGCAGACCGGCGTCTGACGCAGATTATTCAAGATCACTCCCAGCGAATGAACCGCGTCATCGAAAACGTCCTGCAGCTTTCCCGCCGCCAGCAGACCACGCCCCAACGGCTGGATCTTCGCGCCTGGCTCGACCAGTTTGTCCAGCAGGCGCGCCAAAGCGCGGCCGCATACCAGCAATTGCACCTGAGCATAGAGCCGGGCGACTACACCACGCTCATGGATCCGGATCAGCTGACCCAAGTGGTCGACAATCTGCTGCGCAACGCCTGGCGCCACAGCGCGCAGCTTCATGAACAGGCCGAGGCCTGGCTGAATCTGTTCATCGACCCTCACAGCCACCTGCCCACCCTGGACATCATCGATAACGGCGCCGGCGTGACGCCGGACCAGCAGGCGCACCTGTTCGAACCCTTCTTTACCACCAGCAGCCAGGGCACCGGCCTTGGGCTCTACCTGTCCCGTGAGCTGTGCGAAAGCAACCAGGCCCGCCTAGACTTCAAACCACGCCAAGGCGGCGGCTGCTTTCGCATCACTTTTGCTCATGGACGGAAACAGATTTGAATACACGCTCACGGCAACGAATCCTGATCGTCGATGACGAGCCGGACATCCGCGAACTCCTGGACATCACCCTGGGACGGATGAAACTCGACACCCGCAGCGCCAGGGACCTTGCCGAGGCCCGTGCCCTGCTGGCGAGCGATGCCTTCGACTTGTGCCTGACCGACATGCGCCTGCCCGACGGCACGGGCCTGGAGCTGGTACAGCACATCCAGCAGCGCTATCCCCAATTGCCAGTGGCGATGATCACCGCCTATGGCAGCCTGGAAATAGCCATCGACGCCTTGAAGGCAGGGGCTTTTGATTTTCTTACCAAGCCGGTGGACCTGGGCCGGCTGCGGGAACTGGTCGCCAGCGCCCTGCGCCTGCCGACAGTCGCCGCCCCGACCGCCACCATCGAACGCTGCCTGCTGGGGGACTCTCCGCCAATGCGCAATGTGCGCAAACAGATCGAGAAACTCGCCCGCAGCCAGGCACCGGTCTACATCAGCGGGGAATCGGGTTGCGGCAAGGAACTGGTGGCGCGCCTGATCCATGAGCAAGGGCCACGCTCCAGCCAGGCTTTCGTGCCAGTCAACTGTGGGGCCATTCCGACAGAACTGATGGAAAGCGAGTTTTTCGGCCATCGAAAAGGCAGCTTCAGCGGCGCCATCGAGGACAAGCCCGGCCTGTTCCAAGCCGCCAATGGTGGCACCCTGTTTCTCGATGAAGTGGCCGACCTGCCTCTGGCGATGCAGGTCAAACTGCTGCGGGCGATCCAGGAAAAAGCCGTGCGCGCCGTTGGCGGACAGCAGGAGGAAGTGGTGGATGTCCGCATCCTCTGCGCCACCCATAAGGACCTGGACGCCGAAGTCGCCGCCGGACGCTTTCGCCAGGACCTGTACTATCGACTGAACGTCATCGAACTGCGTGTCCCGCCCCTACGCGAACGCCGCGAAGACATCGAACCGCTGGCCAACCACATGCTCCAGCGCCTGGCTGCCACCACCGGCAACCCAGCCGCCAGGCTCCATCCCCAAGCCCTCGAGGCCCTTCGAAACTACCGCTTCCCCGGTAACGTGCGAGAGCTGGAAAACATGCTCGAACGGGCCTATACGCTCTGCGAGCACCAACAGATCGAAGCCGGCGACCTACGCCTGGCCGAAGGCAATGGAATCACCGACACCACCAACCCCGATCTGATGCGGGTCGACAACCTGGAAGACTATCTGGAGGACGTCGAACGCAAAGTCATCCTCCAGGCCCTGGAGGAAACCCGCTGGAATCGCACGGCGGCGGCGCAGCGGTTGAAGTTGTCGTTTCGGTCGATGCGGTACCGGTTGAAGAAGTTGGGGTTGGATTGATCAACCAAGAGCCATGCTGCCCCCTGTGGCGAGGGGATGAATCCCCTCGCCACAGATCTTGTGTTGCCTTGCAGCTCCACTGAGCTGCAACATCTCCTCTAATCCACTGCCACCGGCACCCGCTCATCCAACACTCGATTAGCCAGCAATTCGCTCAGCTCGATCAGTTGCTGCACACCCAGGGCAACATGCCGGCGCGAACCATCAAGCTCGAAAGCCAGGTCGCTTAGCGTTGCGTTGGCGGATGCCAGGGTTTCGCTCAGGTTGGCGAGGAGACATTCGGCGTCTACGCCCTCCACGACGGTGAACAATTGGTTTGAGGCTGGCTTCTTTTTGACTTCAGGTGCAGGGGTCAGGTAATAGTCGAGGGCGCGCTTGGCGGCTTCATCGAGCTTTTCTGGATTAAGGCTGGAACAGGGAGAAGCGTTGTTGGTTTCTGAACGTGATTGAGATTTGTCACTCATTGCGGTACTCCAACAAGAAAATGGATTACCAAGTTTTAGACAGACCGCGACGCCCGGACGCTGAATTGGCAGCGACCGAAAAAGGTTAGCGATAAGCCTTCCCACCCGGCAACCGCCAAAGCTCGTCGGAAAAATCAGCTTCAGCTTGGACGTTGTCCGACCATTCCCACAAATCTCGAACAGCTGTCAGCTGGTTCACAACAACTCTGCGGCGGCCGGTTATTTCTCAGCCAACGTCAATCCTCGTGGGGGCGAGCCTGCTCCGGGCGGCGATCCGACGATAGCGGTCTGTCATTCAGCATTTGCATCGACTGATCCACCGCCATCGCGAGCAGGGCTCGCTCCCACAATGGGTCTGTGTACGCTTTCGAGAGCCGTGTCGAGCTATAAGCGGCGCCGCGGCTTTTGATCTTCCGCCCCTTCGGCAGGCTGAGCGCAGGCGTTCATCAGGGGGATGGCGCGCAGCGCCGTTCGACGCAGTCGAACCCATCGAGTGGAGGTCAAGCGCAGCGGACCGGAGCCGATGCCCCCCTGATGAATGCCGGAGCGAAGGAACCCCGAGCCTTGGCGAGGGGCCGTACGCTGGGGCGGAGCGTTCTTTGCCTACTTTCTTTGGCGTTTGAAAGAAAGTAGGTCGCCGTAAGGGCGAAACCATAGGTGGCCGTTACCGCAGCAATGGATATGTACTCGGTCAAAAAACTGACCAACTGCAAGGACGCCATCGCGAACAGGCTCGCTGCCACATTGGATCGGAGTACAACCGCAAGCCCCTACATCCGCCCCGCCGGCGCATACGGCGCAGGATCAATCACCGGCTCACGCCCCAGCATCACATCCGCCAGCAGCTGACACGATGCTGGCGCCAATACCAACCCGTTGCGGTAATGCCCACAGTTCAACCACAAGCCGGCAACCCCCGGGACTTCACCGATATAGGGAATCCCCTCCGGCGACCCAGGCCGCAGCCCGGCCCAGTGGCCGACCACTTCGGCATCTGCCAGCCCCGGAATCAATTGCTCTGCCGAAGCCTTGAGGCTCTGCAACGCGACATCGGTGGGAGTCTTGTCGAAACCTGCATGCTCCAGCGTACTGCCCACCAGGATATGCCCGTCGCGACGTGGGATTGCATAACGGCCCCTGGCCAGAACCATGCTGGACAGGAAGTCCGACGCACATTTGTACAGAATCATCTGGCCCTTGACCGGCTCGACGGGCAACTTCAATCCCAGCGTCTGCAACAACTCACCGCTCCAGGCACCGGCGGCCAGCACCACTTGGTCGCCACGCACTTGCCCCGCCGAGCAGTCCACCCCGACGACACGCCCGCCGTCACGAATGAAGCCGCTGACTTCGCACTGTTCATGCAGGGTGACGTTGGGCAACGCCAGCAAGGCGGCCTTGAGGGATTTAACCAGCCGTGGATTGCGCACATTGGCTACGTCGGCCATATGGATCGCCCGGGAGAAACCCGCCCCCAGTACCGGAACCGCATCATGGACGGCGCAGATGTCCACAGCCCGCAACGGACGTCCTTGCCGCCCGGCCCAGGCCAACGCTTCGTCCTGATCGTCCAGGTCCAGCCAATACAGGCCAGTGACATGCACCTGGGGGTCGATTCCGGTAGTTGCGAACAAGCGTTGCCCCAGCTGTGGATAAAAATCCTGCGACCAATGCGCCAGCGCCGTAACCGCCGGGCTGTAGCGCCAGGGGTACAGCGGCGACACGATACCGCCACCAGCCCAGGACGACTCCTGGCCGACACTGGAACGGTCCAGCAGGACCACGCGCTGGCCTTCCGAAGCCAGATTGAACGCCGTCAGCAGGCCAATGACTCCGCCGCCGACAACCACCACTTGTTGTTGCCTGATCATGTTCCGATTCGACTCATAAGACAGGAGCGCCGCAGAGCGCCCGGATAAAAAACTCAGCGGCCCCAGCAATCCTTGGCGGTCAACCCGGCAGCGGCGTTGAGCATGCCCCTGGCGCCCGTGTTGTTGATCGTGAAATCACCGCACTTGTCCGTGGCCATGGACGAACCGCTTTTGCGTACGGCGGTCAGGGTGAAGCTCTGGTCCGCCAATGTCTGGGTGATGGTGTAGAAATCATTGCCACTGCTCAGCCCGGTGGCATTGGTGTACACATTGTTCTCCGAATAGTAGCGTTCGAGGATCTGCGCCTGTTCCGACAGCAGGCCGGCGATTTCGGCGCGACGGCCTTTTTTCATGTACTCGGTCAGGCTCGGATAACCGACGGTGATCACGATACCGATGATGGCGATCACGATCATGATTTCGATCAAGGTGAAACCCCGGTTGGCTCTGCGCATGTCTATCCCTCATTGTATTTGCCGCCACATGATGCGGCGGCTGCCGCCAACGGCTTTCCCCAGCAGGTCGGTGATACCGCCGCCGGAGTCGTTCACGACCATGTTGGTGGCGCCGTTGGCACTGACGACGGCACTCAAGGTCGGGATACCACCGGTGAAGACCACCCCGGCGGAAATCGTGTCGAGGCTGTTGAGCATGCCGTCACCGTTGGTGTCGAGCACCGCATAGTTGAGCATCTTACCGTTGAAAGCATCCACTTCGATCAATTTGCCAGTACCGAAGCTGGCACAGGGGTCGGTGGTGTCCACTGCGGCGGTGGTGAACACAACGCGTCCGAGTACCAGGTTGGCCGGATTGATCACTCGCTCCCCCGTCAACGCATTGTTGTACACCAAGGGCAGGTACCAGCCCTTGCGCACCGGGTAAGCCACGTTGGTCTGGCTGGTGGTCACGAATTGCCCCCCTGTGCTGCCTGAAAAAACCCCGGTGATCGATTGGGCCTGCAGGTTCGACACGGTGACCTGCCCGGTGCCTCCGGGAGCGTCCCAGATCGAGTAGAAGCCCTGCAGGTCCTTGTTGAGCTTGTCCACTGCCTCGTTGAACTTGCCGGTACCGAAAAAGACCTGGACGCCGCCTTGGGGGTTGTCCGCCAGCAAGGGTTGAACCGTGATCGGCTGGGTCGCGCCACCCGGTGCGGTGAACAACGGCTGGCCGGCGAACGCCAGGCCCCAGGTGGTCGGGGAGGTGCCGCTGAGGTCGAACTTCCACATGCGCCCTTTCAGGTCGCCGCCGTAGGCGGCCTGAACCACATTCTGGGAGTTGACCCGGAGCTTGACCGAAGACAGGCCGTTATCGGTCTCGCTGCTGTTGATGACGATCTTCCTGATCAACGAGCCGTCGCGAATATCCACCACATACAGCGCGGCCACGCCGGAATGGCTGCCGTAGCCATTGGAGATGAACGCGGCCCAGCGACCATCCGCCAATCGGGCGACCTCCGGGCGCGCGTAGGCATAGCCCAGGTCGTTGAAGACGTTGGCCGTATTGGCGATGGCCGGGGCGCTGATTTCCCACAACGCCCGGATCGTGTTGCCGGCCGTCGCGTCGAACAGTTGCACGGCGAAGAACGCCTTGCCCCCGGCCCCCGTCCCTCCCACGGCGACGGTCTTCCAGGCACTGCCCAGTTGCGTATCGAATACCCCGATCTGCCCGTCCACCAGGAATTTGTGGCTGACACCATTGATGTAGCCGGTATTGGCGATCAATTGCAGGGACGGCAATACGCTCGAAGGCATATAGGCGTAGCGCCGAGTCCCGTTGGTGCTGTTGATGACACTGAAGAAGCCGTCGTTGGCATTCACCGCCAGGCTGGCGTTCATGTTCGTCGCCTTGGTTGTCAGGTAATTGCTGTAGCTGGTGTCGTTCAGCAGGTCCGCGGCGGTCTGGTCATTGGGCGATGCCAGCACCAGGGGCGAATTGATGATGTCCCCCAGCAACGCGCTGCGCACCTTCAGGCCGGTCTTGTTGACCCCCTTGCTCCACTCCACCAGGTCGTTGCCGGTGATGCCCGTGGGCAGGTTCTGGCTGAGACTGGTCTGCTGGGCCGGTGAGAAGTTGCCATAGGCCAGGGTCACCGGCGTGTTGGTCGCACTGTTCCAGGACTGATAGACCGGGGCGGTGGCGCCGGGCACGATGGCGGTATCGGTGGTCCATTGCACCGCTGCCGTGTTGACGGTACCTGCCGAAGTGAAGCCGAACGCCCGGATGGTGCCGCGCCAGTCCTTGGGGTCGTAGGTGGTCTGGTAGAAACTGGAAGTGCTGGACAACGTGGCGCTGTTGGCGGCGCCGCCCCCTCCCGAGCCGGCCTTTGAAGTGATATCGCTCAGGGCCGATGACAGGGCTGAGTTCAGACCCTCGCTATCGGACGCCGGGTAATACCGGCCCGCGCCATAACGGGCCGCGTCGGACAGCATCTGGTTATTGACGGCAAAACCGACGGTATAGGTGTTGAGGTACTGCCGGGGAAAGTCCGTCGAGTTCCAGCTCTTGCCGGTGGCGTCGGTACCGGTGGCACGCATGTCGATATCGAAGGCGAACTTGGCGATGTCGTCCAGGTAGAGCGTGTCGCCCTCGGCGTCGCCACTGGGATTGTCGCCATCGTTGGTGCCGATGCCATCCCAGTTCGGCAAGCGTGAGCCGCCCAGGGGATCGTTGGTGGGAAACGTCCGGTCATAGGTGGGCAAGCCGTCGGTGATCACCACGCCGAAGTTTTTCTGGCAGCGGTACTGGATCGGGCTGGTATAGGTACTGGGCGTGCCGTTGTAATACGGCGCCATGCCCCTGAAGTAACGGGTGACCTCGTAATAACTCTCGGCCAACGGCGTATTCGCGACGGCTCCCAGGGCATTGATGGCGGTGACCAGGGCACTGTAGTTGGCATTGGCCTGGGTCTGGGTGACGCTGCCGCTGACGGGTGAAAGGTCGCTGATGGCCCGGGCGATGTAACCGCCCGGACCTGAGTTGCCGCTGTTGGGAGGATTGAACGTGGCAAGGCCGATGCGCAAGGCCCGGTTGCCGGCGACCAGATCATTGGAAACGTCGCGCGCCACGTTTATCCGATAGTCGGTGGGAATCGAGCCTGTGGTGAAGTCCCGGCTCGAACCGTTGGCCAGGGTCACGAGATAGGCCAGGTATCTGGCGGTATAGCGGGTATTGCCACCGCCTACCGGATCCGGGAGCCGGAGACAGACCCGGCCGATGGTGGAACGATAGAAGCCGTACCAACCGGAGGAGCAGCCACCGCGCAACAGGCTCACTAGCAGGATGTTCGAATCGTCCAGGTCCAGCTCGTACCTGTCATTGCAACTGCTGCTGGAGTTGCATGCAAACGTGCGCGGTTGCGCCGCCGTTGGATCGAACCCCGACGCCCAGATGATGTTGTTCATACTTCCCGAATCGTCGATCAGCAGCATCACGTTCGGCGTAACCGCAGCCGCACTCAACAGCGGCGACTCCGAGGGCGTGAACGCATAGGCCGGCGCCGCCAGGTAAAGGCTGAGCAGCGCCCCCCCTATCAACTGCATCCAGCCCCGGAGCGCCTCAATATTTCGCATAGATGCTCTCCACCACGCTGCGCTGGTTATTTCCCGCCACGGCCACCGCCGTGATCCGGTACAGCGTCGCCGACGTGTTGCTCGGTACGTTGACCGCCGTGAGGGTGGTGCCGATGTTCTGTACACCGTAGAACCCACCAGCGGCGGCGACCCAGGTCACTCCCGACGAGGAGTTGCGCCCGGCTGCCGTGAGCGTCGCCGACTCGGCCGGAGGCGCGCATTGGGTGGCAGTGGTACAGACCGCAAGCGAATACGTCTCGGCCTGTACCGCGCTCTCCCCCATCCTCAACGCCGCCTCGGCCGTCTGGAATGACTGGTTGCGCAGCATGACGCTGTTGGTCATTTTTTCCTGAAGCGTGGCGCTCTGCATCGACGACAAGCCGATCAGCGTGAGCAGCAGCAGGAAAACCAGACTGACCAGCAGGGCCATGCCACGCTGACGGTGCCCATTGGATCTCGGATTCATTCTCGCCGCCCTCACAAAAGCCGATTGCGCAAAGCGGCAACCACGTTGAAGGTCTGGTCGCGCACGTTGTTCTTCGGGTCGTACAGCGTCAGGGTCAGGCGCACGCTGCGGATCAGGGCCGGATCCGCCGGGTTGCCGGTGTAGCTCGATGCCGCGATGTCGGTCGAACTGCCCGCGACGCCGAAGGTCACGTTGAACGCCCGCACGTTGTCCACCAGCACCGCCAGGGTCGGGTTGCCGGCGCCCGTGCCCATCAACAACTGGTTATTGCTGAAGCTGTAGACCAGCCGGCGTATGGGAAAGGCCAGTTGCCCGGCCGCAGGCGCCCGGGCTCCGGTGTAGGCGGTCGCGCTGGTGCGGCAATCGGAAACGACCGTCCAGGTCGGCACCCCTGCGTTGCTGCCCACATCCGCCGTGACCAGGGTCATCCTGAGATTGGCGTTGTCCCAACGGATCGGCGTGACCTGGCTGGCGTTGAAATCCCCCGCGGACGAGGCGTCGGTAATGCTTCCCAGGCAGCCGAACATGCCGACCATGCGCAGCTCCTGGAGCATCTTGCTCAGGGCGAACCGTGCATCTTCCTGCATGACTGCTGCTGCGTTCTGGCTGACATAGGTGTTTTTCGCGGCAATGAAAATCTGCACCACACCCAGCACGATGATCAGGCTGAGCACCAGCGCGATCATCAGTTCGATCAGGCCGAAGCCCCGGCAACGGTTGTTCATGGCGTCGCCACCGGGTCGACGGCGACGCGGCTGGTCAGCACGAAGCTGCGCCGTGCCTCGGCAGCGTTGCTGGTGTTGGCGGCCCGGGCATCGTCCCAGGAAATGGTGATGGTGTAGACCCGCTGGTTCAGGGCGATGGTGCCGGTGGCCGTGGCGCCGCCGAAACTGGTGATATTGGTCTTGAAGTCGTAGAGATCCTGGTCCCGGGCGACGTTGAGATTGGGCGAGGTGGGTGGCGTGACGGTGTAGTCGGCGCCGGCGTTGGCGCGGATACGATCCAGCATGTCGTAGGCGATGAAACTGGCCTGGCTGGTCATGCGCGAGCTGTCGGTGTATTTGAGTGCGTTGAGCTGGATCATCGCCGCGCCCAGCAAGCCTATGCCGAGGATCAGCATCGCCACCAACACCTCGATCAGCGTCATGCCCTCCTGTGTCCTTTTACTGCAACCCTTCATCCGCAACTTCCACCCAATACGATTCGTCCATTGAGGCAAACACTCAGCGTCCTGCTCTGCGCCCCTCGTACGTAATTGAAACTCACCGGCGTGGTCGGTGCCGCCAAGCCGCCCAGGTTGTTGAAATCGATGCCGGTCACTTCTGAGGTTAGCGTCAGAGTCGCGCCGCTGCTCATCGCTGGAACAACCCGCAATACATTGGCCGGCGTGCCAGTACTGTCATACACCGCCAGCTCGCCGCTCCAGACACTCCCCTGCACCGTGGGGCGGATACGTATCGTGGTGCCACGGTCGATCGCGGTCATGCGGGCAAAGTTCAGCGCCCGACGCAGATCGCCGATCTCGGTATCGGCCTTGGTGCCCTGCATCGAGCCAGTGAAGGCAGGCACCGCCAGGGTGATCAGGATCAGCAGCACACCGAGGGCCACCAGCACCTCCACCAGCGTGAAACCTTTTGTACGAAGATCCATCGATGCCCTCCGTTGCCGTCGGCTATACCTGCTTGTACACGCTAGAACAAACCACCGCCTGTGCCCAATACCGACCTGTGGCGAGGGGTTTTATCCCTCGCCACAATGGGCCATTGATCTTGAATCCGCTTCCATTCTCCAGGGAGGAGATGTCATGCACCAACAGGGCTTCAGCCTCATTGAACTGCTCATGGGACTGGCGATTGCGGCAATTGTTCTACCGTGGGCCAGCGCCAGCTACACAGCCCTGGTCGAAGCCACCGAACGCAAGGACGCCGCGCAACTGCTGGCCAGTGGTTTGCGTAACGCCCGCAGCGAAGCCATCACGCGCAGCCGGACCGTCGTGATCAGAGGAATAGACGACGATTGGGGCCGAGGCTGGCGGATCACGCTGGACGACAAGGCGAAGACATTGGTGATGGAGCGCAGCGGCCGCGCGCGAGTGGTCGGCAACTGGCCGGTGAAGCGTTCGGTGAGGTTTGGCAGCCAAGGGCAAGCGTTACTGCCCAGCGACGCCTTCCAAGCCGGTACATTGCATGTCTGCGGCAAACGCGAGCCGATCAGCCACCATCAGGTGGTGCTGGCGCGCACCGGACGCATCAGCCTGCGCAGCGAGAAAACTGAACAGGCATTGTGCGAAAAAGACTCAAAGCAGGGAGCGAACGCGTAGTTCCTTGGGCATCGAGAAAGTAATGTTCTCTTCACGACCGGCCAGCTCATCGGCACCGGTGGCGCCCCAGGCCTGCAATTGCTGGATCACGCCACGCACTAGGACTTCGGGAGCCGAAGCGCCGGCGGTGATGCCAATGCGCTCGATGCCATCGAACCAGCTGTGTTGCATGTCCTCGGCACCGTCGATCAGATAGGCCGGCGTTCCCATGCGTTCGGCCAGCTCACGCAAGCGGTTGGAGTTGGAACTGTTCGGGCTGCCAACCACCAGCACCACATCGCATTCGTCGGCCAGTTGCTTGACCGCGTCCTGACGGTTCTGGGTGGCGTAGCAGATGTCGTCCTTGCGTGGCCCACCGATGGCCGGGAAGCGGGAGCGCAGGGCGTCGATCACACGACTGGTATCGTCCATGGACAGGGTGGTCTGGGTGACAAAGGCGAGCTTTTCCGGGTTGCGCACCTGCAAGGCCGCCACGTCGTCCTCATCCTCCACCAGGTAGATCGCGCCACCATTGCTGGCATCGTATTGCCCCATGGTGCCTTCGACTTCCGGATGTCCTTCATGGCCGATCAGGATGCATTCACGACCGTCGCGGCTGTAGCGCGCCACTTCGATGTGCACCTTGGTCACCAGGGGACAGGTGGCATCGAATACTTTCAGGCCGCGACCGGCGGCTTCAGTACGCACCGCCTGGGAAACCCCATGGGCGCTGAAGATCACGATGACGTCGTCCGGCACCTGGTCCAGCTCTTCGACGAAAATGGCACCGCGGCTGCGCAGGTCCTCGACGACGAATTTGTTGTGGACCACTTCATGGCGCACATAGATCGGCGGCCCGAAGACCTCCAGGGCGCGGTTGACGATTTCGATCGCCCGGTCCACGCCGGCGCAGAAGCCACGGGGATTGGCGAGTTTGATTTGCATGCTGTGCCTCGTGTCTTGCGCGCAAGAAATTGAATGCTTGCCTGTTAATCGAGCGAAAGGCCCGAAAACAAGGAGACCCCATGTGGGAGCGAGCAAGCTCGCTCCCACAGAGAATCAGTGGCAGCAGGAACTGCCTGTTAAATCCTAAACCGCCTTGACGTCGATGATTTCCACTTCGAAATTCAAGGTCTTGCCCGCCAGCGGGTGATTGAAGTCAACCGTCACCTGGGTGTCGTCGAAGGCCTTCACTACGCCCGGCAGTTCAGTATTGGCCGCGTCGTTGAAGATCACCAGCAACCCCTCCGACAGTTCCATGTCCTGGAACTGGGAGCGTGGCATGGTCTGCACGTTTTGCGGGTTGGGCTGACCAAAGGCATTCTCTGGCGTCACCACCACCGTGCGCTTGTCGCCGGCCTTGAAACCGAAGATCGCCGCTTCGAAGCCTGGCAGCAGGTTGCCGTCGCCGACCTTGAACACGGCAGGGGCCTTGTCGAAGGTGCTGTCAACGGTGTCGCCGTTTTCCAGATGCAGGGCGAAGTGAAGCTTCACTTCTGTATTTTGAGCGATACGCTGCTCAGTCATGGACGGCTTCTCCGGTTTTCTTGCTCTTGAACATGTCCAGGGCGAGCATCACCGCGCCCACGGTAATGGCGCTGTCGGCAAAATTGAACGCCGGGAAGTACCAACGGTTCTGCCAGTGCACCAGGATGAAATCGATCACATGGCCCAAGGCAATGCGGTCATACAGATTGCCCAGCGCGCCACCGAGCACCAGCGCCAGCGCCACGGCCAGCCAGGTTTCGTCGCGGCCCAGGCGCTTGAGCCAGACCACCAGCACGCCGCTGACCACGATGGCGATCAGCGCGAAGAGCCAGCGCTGCCAGCCCGAGCTGTCGGCCAGGAAGCTGAACGCCGCGCCGGTGTTATAGGCCAGGGTCCAGCTGAAGTAGTCGGGGATGACCACGATCTGCTGGTACATGGTCAACGAGCTTTCGAAGTGGAACTTGCTGGCCTGGTCGATGACCAGTACCAGCACGCTCAACCAGAGCCAGCCCAGCCGTCCGAAACGGCCCGCTGCGTTAGGCGCCACATCAGGCATAGTGGCGAACCTCGCCGGTGCCGCTGATGTTGTCGACACAACGCCCGCAGATTTCCGGATGCTCCGGGTTCACGCCAACGTCTTCGCGGCAGTGCCAGCAACGGGCGCACTTGACGAAGCTCGACTTGACCACCTTGAGCTTCAGGCCAGCCACTTCAGTGACCACCGCATCGGCCGGCGCCTGCACCAATGGAGCGACACTGGCGGTGGAGGTGATCAGCACGAAGCGCAGCTCGTTGCCCAGCTTCGCCAGGTCGGCGCCCAGGGCTTGCTCGGCGTAGAGGGTGACTTCGGCCTGCAGGTTGCCACCGACGGCCTTGGCCGCACGCTGGATCTCCATTTCCTTGTTCACCGCCGCCTTGACCGCCATGACGCGGTCCCAGTAGGCACGGTCCAGCTCGAAGCCTTGCGGCAGCTCGGTCAGGCCCTCGTACCAGGTATTGAGCATCACCGATTCGTTGCGCTCGCCCGGCAGGTACTGCCACAGCTCGTCGGCGGTGAATGCCAGGATCGGCGCGATCCAGCGCACCAGCGCCTCGCTGATGTGGAACAGCGCGGTCTGGCACGAACGACGTGCCTTGCTGTTGGCGCCGGTGGTGTACTGGCGATCCTTGATGATGTCGAGATAGAAACCGCCCAGCTCCTGCACGCAGAAGTTGTGGATCTTGGAGTAGACGTTCCAGAAACGGTATTCGCCGTAATGCTCCTGCAGCTCGCGTTGCAGCAACAGGGTACGGTCCACGGCCCAACGGTCCAGGGCAAGCATGTCCTCGGCCGGCAACAGGTCGGTGGCCGGGTTGAAACCGGTCAGGTTCGACAGCAGGAAGCGCGCGGTGTTACGGATGCGCCGGTAGGCGTCCGCGCTGCGCTGCAGGATCTGCTCGGAAACGGCCATCTCGCCGGAATAATCGGTGGAGGCCACCCACAGGCGCATGATGTCGGCGCCCAGGGTATCGTTGACCTTCTGCGGCGCGATCACGTTGCCCAGGGACTTGGACATCTTGCGCCCGGCCTCGTCCACGGTGAAACCATGGGTCAGCAGCTCGCGGTACGGTGCGTGGTTATCGATGGCGCAGCCGGTCAGCAGCGAGGAGTGGAACCAGCCGCGATGCTGGTCGGAACCTTCCAGGTACAGGTCGGCACGCGGGCCGTTTTCATGGCCCACCGGGTGCGAATCGCGCAGCACGTGCCAATGAGTGGTGCCGGAGTCGAACCACACGTCCAGGGTATCGCTGATCTTGTCGTACAGCGGCGCCTCGTCGCCCAGCAGTTCGGCGGCGTCCAGCTTGAACCAGGCTTCGATGCCTTCGACTTCGACGCGCTTGGCAACCTCTTCCATCAGCTCGACGGTGCGCGGGTGCAGCTCGCCGCTTTCCTTGTTCAGGAAAAACGGGATCGGCACGCCCCAGTTGCGCTGGCGGGAGATGCACCAGTCCGGCCGGTTGGCGATCATCGAGTGCAGGCGCGCCTGGCCCCAGGCCGGTACGAACTTGGTCTCTTCGATGGCCTTGAGCGAACGCTGGCGCAGGGTATCGCCACTGACGGGCTGCTTGTCCATGCCGATGAACCACTGCGCGGTGGCACGGTAGATCAACGGTGTCTTGTGCCGCCAGCAGTGCATGTAGCTGTGTTCGATGACGGTGGTGTGCAGCAGAGAGCCGACTTCGGTCAACTTGTCGATGATGGCCGGGTTGGCCTTGAAGATGAACTGGCCGCCAAAAAACTCCAGGGACGGCACATAGACGCCGTTGCTCTGCACCGGGTTGAGGATGTCGTCGTTGACCATGCCGTATTTCTTGCAGGTCACGAAGTCGTCGACGCCATAGGCTGGCGCGGAGTGAACGACGCCGGTGCCAGCGCCCAGTTCCACGTAGTCGGCCAGGTATACCGGCGACAGGCGGTCATAGAACGGGTGGCGGAAGTTGATCAGCTCCAGTGACGAGCCTGGCGCGGTGGCGATCACCGAGCCTTCGAGGCTGTAGCGGGCCAGGCAGGACTCGACCAGCTCTTCGGCCAGAACCAGCAGCCGGTCGCCGACGTCCACCAAGGCATAGTTGAATTCCGGATGGACGTTCAGCGCCTGGTTGGCCGGGATGGTCCACGGGGTGGTGGTCCAGATCACGATGGCGGCCGGTTTGGCCAGCTTGCCCAGGCCGAATGCGGCGGCGAGCTTGTCTTCATCGGCGATCGGGAAGGCTACGTCGATGGTCGACGATTTCTTGTTTTCGTACTCGACTTCCGCCTCGGCCAGGGCCGAACCGCAATCGAAGCACCAGTTCACGGGCTTGAGGCCCTTGAACACGAAACCACCCTCGACGATTTTCGCCAGGGCACGGATTTCGCCGGCTTCGTTCTTGAAGTCCATGGTCTTGTACGGATTGGCGAAGTCGCCCAGCACGCCGAGGCGGATGAATTCGGACTTCTGCCCCTCGATCTGCTCGGTGGCGTAGGCACGGCACAGTTCGCGGGTCTTGTCCGCGCCCAGGTTCTTGCCGTGGGTCACTTCCACCTTGTGCTCGATCGGCAGGCCGTGGCAATCCCAGCCCGGGACATAAGGTGCGTCAAAACCCGACAGGGTCTTGGAACGGACAATCATGTCCTTGAGGATCTTGTTCAGCGCGTGACCGATATGAATGGTGCCGTTGGCGTACGGAGGACCGTCGTGCAGGACGAACTTCGGGCGGTCCTTGCCAATCTCGCGCAACTTTCCGTACAGGCCAATGCTGTCCCAACGCTGCAGAATCTGTGGTTCGCGCTGAGGCAGGCCGGCCTTCATAGGGAAGGCGGTGTCCGGAAGGTTTAGCGTGGCTTTATAGTCGGTCATTTAAGGCTCTTCATTAGCGATTGGCGCTGGTTGCGACAAGGGCACGGGCGGCGGCGATATCGGCATGGATCGCCGCCTTGAGCGCCTCCAGAGAGGCAAAACGCTGCTCTTCACGCAGCTTATGGTGGAAAACCACCGTCAAACGCCGGTCATACAGATCGCCGGCAAAATCCAGAACATGTACTTCGAGATGGGCCTTGCCATCTCCCTGGACCGTGGGTCGTACGCCAATGTTGGCGACGCCGGGCCAGGCCTTGCCGTCGATCTCGATACTCACCAGGAACACCCCGGTCAGCGGTACGCGACGACGCTTGAGCTGCACGTTGGCCGTTGGCGTGCCCAACTGGCGCGCCAGCTTCTGCCCATGCAGGATCCGCCCGGCAATCCGGTATGGCCGGCCGAGCAGGCGCTCGGCCAGTTCGAAGTCGGCGGCCGCCAGGGCATTGCGGACCTGAGTACTGCTGACACGCAGGCCATCCATCTCGACAGTCTGCGCCGCTTCGACAGTAAAACCATGGACGGCGCCAGCCCGCTGCAGGTAATCGAAATCCCCTGCCCGGTCACAACCGAAACGGAAATCGTCGCCCACTTCCAGATGCTTCACATCCAGGCCATCCACCAGGATGGTCTCGACGAACTCGGCTGCGCTGAGCTGGCTCAAGCGTTGGTTGAACGCCAGGCAAAGGACCCGGTCGACGCCTTCGGCCGCCAGCAGCTGCAGTTTGTCTCGCAGCCTGGCCAGGCGGGCCGGGGCGGTGTCCGGGGCGAAAAACTCCCGGGGCTGAGGCTCGAAGATCACCACGCAACTGGGCACGCCCAGCTCCAGCGCACGCTCGCGCAGCCGCGCCAGGATAGCCTGGTGGCCACGGTGAACACCGTCGAAGTTGCCAATGGTGGCGACACAGCCCCGATGCCGGGGACGCAGGTTGTGAAGGCCTCGAACCAGCTGCATAACGCGCTTCTTGCTCATAAAGTGGCCGATTATAACCACACCCGGCGGTCAACGACAGGCAGCACCGTAACCCAAAGTGATCGAACCGACAAAACCGCTGCCCAAGCCTCAGCTCAAGGCCTTGCGATTGAAGTCCCGCAGACGGAAGCCCAGCAGCAGCAACATGCCGAAATACGCCACCACGCCGGCGACAACCAGCACACCCAGGCGCAGGAAACGCTCGGGCATCTGCCCTTCGCCCCAGGCCGGCATGAAATGCATCCCCCCCAGCAGGACCGCCGACATCACCGCCACGGCGATCAGCAGCTTGAGGCCGAATTTTCCCCAGCCCGGCTGCGGCTGATACATTTTCTGCTTGCGTAGCTGATAGAACAGCAGCCCGGCGTTGAGGCAGGCGCCGATGCTGATCGCCAGGGCCAGGCCGGCATGGGCCAGGGGGCCGATCAGCAGAAGGTTGAACAATTGGGTCATCACCAGGGTGAAGATGGCAATCTTCACCGGCGTGCGGATGTTCTGCTGAGCATAGAAACCTGGCGCCAGGACCTTGATCAGGATGATGCCAAGCAGCCCGACCGAATAGGCGACCAGGGCGCGCTGGGTCATGGCGGCATCGAACGCCTTGAACTGGCCATACTGGAACAGCGAAACAGTCAGTGGCTCGGCCAGGATCCCCAGTGCCAGAGCGCAGGGCAGCACCAGCACGAAACACAGGCGCAGGCCCCAGTCGAGAATCCGCGAGTACTCCTGGCGATCCTGGCTGGCGTAGGTCTTGGCCAGGGTTGGCAACAGGATCGTGCCCAGGGCCACGCCCAGTACACCGGACGGTAACTCCATCAGTCGGTCGGCGTAATACATCCAGGACACCGAACCGGCCACCAGGAACGAGGCGAAGATGGTGTTGATGATCAGGGAAATCTGGCTCACCGAAACCCCCAGGATCGCCGGCAGCATCTGCTTGAGCACCCGCCAGACGCCGCTGTCGCGCAGGTTCAGGCGGGGCAGTACCAGCATGCCGATCTTCTTGAGGTAAGGCAGTTGATACAGCAGCTGCGCCAGCCCTCCCACCAGCACCGCCCAGCCGAGCGCCATCACCGGCGGATCGAAATACGGCGTCAGGAAGACCGCAAATATGATCATGCTGACGTTGAGCAGGGTCGGCACGAAGGCCGGCACCGAGAAACGGTTCCATGTATTGAGAATGGCCCCGGCCAGGGATGACAGGGAAATCAGCAATATATAAGGAAAGGTCACCCGCAGCAGGTCGGTGGTGAGCTGGAACTTCTCCGGGGTATCGGTAAAGCCCGGCGCCGTGGCCCAGATGATCCAGGGCGCGGCCAGCATGCCGGCCGCAGTCACCAGGGCCAGCACCAGGGTCAGCAAACCGCTGACATAGGCAATGAACGTACGGGTCGCTTCATCGCCCTTCTGGTTCTTGTATTCCGCCAGGATGGGCACGAACGCCTGGGAAAACGCACCTTCGGCGAAAATCCGCCGCAGCAGGTTGGGCAACTTGAAGGCGATGAAGAAGGCGTCGGTGGCCATACCGGCGCCGAATATCCGTGCGATCAGCGTATCGCGAACGAACCCCAGGACACGGGAAAGCATCGTGATAGAGCTGACGGCAGCCAACGATTTGAGCAGATTCATGAAAAGAGTTTTTGCCTGTCGATAAACAGCAGGCGAACAACGCGCCCACTTGTGCGATACTCCGCGCCGCCAACAGCACTGCGCCAAAGCCCGCGAGTTTACAGGTCGCACGCCGGAAAGAAATCATCCGGTGCGATGTACCTGCCATTCAGCGGAACGCGTCACCCGCCCTTGACAAGACCCCAACTCATCGGCATGATTCGCGGCCTATTTTGTTTGCTATTTCCCAAAAAGTCTTTCGAGGAGCTCGACGGTGGCCAACTCACCTTCCGCCAAAAAACGTGCAAAACAGGCTGAGAAGCGTCGCAGCCACAACGCCAGCCTGCGTTCCATGGTTCGTACCTACATCAAAAACGTAGTTAAGGCCATCGACGCAAAAGACGCTGAAAAAGCCCAAGCTGCTTACGTTCTGGCTGTGCCTGTTATCGACCGTATGGCCGATAAAGGCATCATCCACAAGAACAAGGCTGCTCGCCATAAGAGCCGCCTGAATGGCCACGTAAAGGCCTTGAACGTTGCCGCTGCTGCCTAAGCGACGCGCTCGTTAAAAAACCGACCCCAGGGTCGGTTTTTTATTGCCTGCAATTTGACAGGCACATCAAAAATGCGGGAGCAGGCCCGCTCCCGCACGAGCGATCGACGGGCAGGGTTATTGAGCGTGAGCCCACGGCAAGATCGGAATTGCCGTCACCGCGTTCTGGGGACTACCCTCGATGATCCGATCGCTGTAGACCAGATACACCAGCGTATTGCGTTTCTTGTCGAGGAATCGCACCACCTGCATGGTCTTGAAGACCAGCGAAGTGCGCTCCCTGAACACCTCTTCCCCATCCTTGAGCTCGCCCTTGAAGCTGATCGGCCCGACCTGACGGCAGGCGATGGACGCCTCGGCACGGTCCTCGGCCAAGCCCAGGCCACCCTTGACGCCTCCAGTCTTGGCCCGAGACAGGTAGCAGGTCACCCCATCCACCTTGGGATCATCGAACGCCTCGACCACGATCCGGTCGTTCGGCCCGACGAACTTGAACACCGTCGAGACCTGACCGATTTCCTCGGCCGAAGCCAGCAGCGGCAATGCCAACAGCAAGCCGATCAATCCTTTAGCCAAACCCATGATTTTTCCTTAGACAAGAATCAGGTTGTCACGATGAACCAGCTCGGGCTCAGCCATGTAACCCAGCAGGCCAACAATCGCATCAGACGATTGGCCGATGATTTTCTGAGCTTCCAGCGCACTGTAATTGGCCAGGCCGCGGGCGATCTCACGACCGTCCGGCGCCACGCACACAACCATTTCGCCACGACGGAAACTGCCCTGGACCAGCTTTACGCCCACCGGCAACAGACTTTTATTACCCTGGGACAGCGCCGCCACGGCCCCCGCATCCAACACCAGCGTGCCACGGGTCTGCAGATGGCCCGCCAGCCACTGCTTGCGAGCGGCCAGCATGCCGCGCTCAGGCGAAAGCAGGGTGCCGATGCGCTCTCCCGCCTTCAGACGATCCAGCACCCGCTCCAGGCGCCCACCGACAATGATGGTGTGCGCTCCGGAACGCGCCGCAAGGCGTGCGGCGCGCAGCTTGGTCTGCATGCCACCGCGCCCCAATGCACCACCGGTACCACCGGCAACCGCATCCAGTGCAGGATCGTCGGCACGAGCCTCGTAGATCAATCTGGCATCGGGATTGTTGCGCGGATCCGCATCGAACATGCCGTCGCGGTCCGTGAGGATCACCAGCAGATCAGCCTCGACCAGGTTCGCCACCAAGGCCGCCAGGGTATCGTTATCGCCAAAGCGGATCTCGTCGGTGACCACCGTGTCGTTTTCGTTGATCACCGGAATCACCTTCAGCTCCACCAGCGCCCGCAGGGTACTGCGCGCATTGAGGTAGCGCTTGCGGTCGGACAGGTCGTCGTGAGTGAGCAGGATCTGCGCCGTATGGCGGTCATGCTCGGCAAAACTGGACTCCCAGGCCTGCACCAGCCCCATCTGGCCGATGGCGGCGGCGGCCTGCAATTCGTGCATCGCGCTGGGTCGCGATGTCCAGCCCAGACGACTCATGCCAGCCGCCACAGCCCCCGAGGAGACCAATACCAGCTCGACGCCAGCCTCATGCAAGGCCACCATCTGCTCGACCCACACCGCCATCGCCTTGCGATCCAGGCCCTTGCCATCCGCCGTCAGCAGTGCGCTGCCGATCTTCACGACCCAACGCTGCGCACCCGTCACCTTGCTCCGCATCATCTTCAACCTTTGCCAGCGGACGACGCGACCCAGCGCCACCCATGGGATTATTCGTATTTGCGTTCTACAGATACCAAAACGCCGCTCGAATGAGCGGCGCCCTGGAAACCGGCTGACAGCGATGATACCACCGGCCGAAGCAGTTAAACCCGCCTGCGTGCCAGCCATTTCATCAGTGCCGCCTCAAACGACCGACACCGGAAGAAGATCAATCGCGCACGTAGATGATTTCCGGACCATCTTCATCATCCACATCTTCTTCGTCCCAATCGTCGTCACCGATGTCATGGACCGACTTCACGCCACTGCGACGCAAGGCACGCTGGTCATCCAGTGCCTGCAACTGCGCACGCGCCTCGTCTTCGATACGCTGATCAAGCTCGGCCAGCTCTTCCTTGTAGGCCGGGTCATTGGCCAGGCGATCGGCACGATCTTCCAGGTAACGCATGATGTCGTGGCACAAGCGCTCGGTGCCCTCTTTGGCAATGGCCGAGATCACATAGACCGGACCTTCCCACTCCAGGCGATCGACGATTTCCTTGACCCGCTCCTCATGCTCTTCCTCAAGGATCTGGTCGCACTTGTTCAATACCAGCCAACGATCGCGCTCGACCAGGGCCGGACTGAACTTGGCCAGCTCGTTGACGATGACTTCGGCGGCATCGGCGGGGGAGCTTTCGTCCAGCGGCGCCATATCGACGAGGTGCAGCAACAGACGGGTACGAGACAAGTGCTTGAGGAAACGAATCCCCAGGCCGGCACCCTCGGAAGCACCTTCGATCAGACCCGGGATATCCGCAATCACGAAGCTCTTCCAACGATCGACGCTGACCACCCCGAGGTTAGGCACCAGGGTGGTGAACGGATAATCGGCGACCTTTGGCTTGGCGGCCGAGACCGAACGAATGAAGGTACTCTTGCCCGCGTTCGGCAGACCCAGCAGCCCCACGTCAGCCAGCACTTTCATTTCCAGCTTCAGGTCACGCTGCTCGCCGGGCTTGCCTGGCGTGGTCTGGCGCGGCGCACGGTTGGTACTGGACTTGAAACGAGTGTTTCCCAACCCATGCCAGCCACCATGAGCCACCAGCAGGCGCTGGCCCGGCTTGGTCAGGTCGCCAATCACTTCCTGAGTGGCGGAGTCGATCACCGTGGTACCAACCGGCACGCGCAGGACCAGATCCTCGCCTTTCTTGCCAGTGCAGTCGGTGCTGCCGCCGTTGGAGCCGCGCTCGGCATCGAAATGCCGGGTGTAGCGATAATCCACCAGGGTGTTGAGGTTTTCATCGGCGACCATGAAGATCGAGCCGCCATCACCACCATCACCGCCGTTCGGACCGCCGTTTTCAATGAACTTTTCCCGACGGAAACTCATGCAACCATTGCCGCCGTCACCAGCCTTCACTCGAATCGATACTTCATCAACAAACTTCATGACACACGCCTCTCGTCATATGGACGAGCCGAAAAAAACAAGACATAAGACTCTTGCAAAAATGAGCGCAGCGGCCTGATTCACGCCCAACTGCAGCGCCGACAGCCCATACAAACAGCTTTGCAAGAGACTCACCCCACAAACGAAAAAGCCCCGTCGCAAGACAGGGCTTTTCCAGCGATCTCGCTATTAAGCTGCGATAACGCTTACGTAACGACGACCGAAGGCGCCCTTTACTTCGAACTTGATCACGCCTTCGATTTTAGCGAAGAGAGTGTGATCCTTGCCCATGCCTACGCCGTAGCCAGCGTGGAATTGGGTGCCGCGCTGACGCACGATGATGTTGCCTGCCTTGATAGCCTGGCCGCCATACATCTTCACGCCAAGGCGTTTGGCTTCTGAGTCGCGACCGTTACGGGTACTACCACCAGCTTTTTTGTGTGCCATGAGTTCAATTCTCCTAGTGAGGAATTAGGCTGAAATTAAGCCTGAATACCGGTGATTTTGATCTCGGTGTACCACTGGCGGTGGCCCATACGCTTCATGTGGTGCTTACGACGACGGAACTTGATGATGCGGACTTTATCGTGACGACCTTGGGAGATCACTTCAGCCACAACGGTAGCGCCAGCAACGACTGGAGCGCCGATATTCACGTCGTCGCCATTGGCGACCAACAGAACGCGATCAAAAGTCACGGATTCGCCAGTGGCGACTTCCAGTTTTTCGATCTTCAGGTATTCACCTGGGGCGACCTTGTATTGCTTGCCACCAGTAACGATTACTGCATACGACATGGTATTTCTCCGATAATCCTGCTCACCCAGCGCTTTATAGGAAAAGGTATTGGCTGGCATGGCTGCATGGGCTGGAAGGCCCGGGATGCAATTGCGTAAGGCAGGTGCTGCCCAGGAAGTTCAGGGTGCGCGATTGTACGCAAGCCGACGAAGCCTTGCAAGTGGCCGCCAATCCCGCCAAAGCTTCACGCCTTGACAGGCCTGGGTGTGGGTCCTAGCATGCCGCGCAACCCTTCTGGAGCGCCTGTCGCTGATGCAACCCCAAGCTTTCTACCGCGCAGTGGCGGACGATTTTAGTGCCGTCGACGGCATCATCAAGAAGCAGCTGACTTCCCGAGTGCCGCTGGTATCGAAAATCGGCGACTACATCACCTCGGCCGGAGGCAAGCGCCTGCGTCCTTTATTGGTGCTCCTGTGCGGCAAGGCCCTGGGCCGGGAGGGCGACGACCTGCGCCTGCTGGCCGCCACCATCGAGTTCCTGCACACCGCTACCCTGCTGCATGACGACGTGGTGGACATGTCCGGCATGCGCCGCGGCCGCTCCACCGCCAATGCCATGTGGGGCAATGCCCCAAGCGTGCTGGTGGGCGACTTCCTGTACTCGCGCTCGTTCGAAATGATGGTCGAGCTGGGCTCGATGCCGGTCATGAAGATCCTGTCCCAGGCCACTCGCATCATCGCCGAAGGCGAAGTGCTGCAGCTGTCCAAGGTACGCGACGCCAGCACCACGGAAGAAACCTACATGGAAGTCATCCGCGGCAAGACCGCCATGCTTTTCGAAGCCTCGACCCACAGCGCCGCCGCCCTGGCCGGCGCCAACGCCGAACAGAGCGAAGCCCTGCGCACCTTCGGCGACCACTTGGGCGTAGCCTTCCAACTGGTGGACGACCTGCTGGACTACAAGGGCGACGCCGAGACCCTGGGCAAGAACGTCGGCGACGACCTGGCCGAAGGCAAGCCGACCCTGCCGCTGATCTATACCATGCGCGAAGGCACCCCCGAGCAGGCAGCGCTGGTACGCCAGGCGATCCAGAAAGGCGGCATCGAGGATCTGGAAAGCATCCGCGAGGCCGTCGAGGCATCCGGCTCGCTGGATTACACCGCGCAACTGGCCCGTGACTATGTCGCCCGCGCCATCAAATGCCTCGATGCCCTGCCGGCCAGCGAATATCGCGACGCACTGGTGGAACTGAGCGAGTTCGCGGTCGCCCGCACCCACTGACATCCCTGGGATTTTTTCTGGCGTGGGGGTTTTCCCCCGCCGGGCTGCGAAGCAGCCCTAAAAGTCATTCCCCGTGTCCCAGGCAGATGGAGTTGAGCACCGCTCTTGGGGCTGCTACGCAGCCCAGCGAGGACAAATCCCCTTGCCAAAGGCCTCCAAACGCAGCGACGTCACCCTCCCACAACAAAACCCTATATAATGTGCGCCCTTTTGCCCTCCTGATACCCAAGGAACCTTAGTGAGCACGTTGCCACCCTGCCCGAAATGCAATTCCGAATACACTTACGAAGACGGCACCCAACTGGTCTGCCCGGAGTGTGCCCACGAATGGTCCGCCAGCGGCGAAGCTGAAGCGGCAGCCGACGACACCGTGAAAAAAGATTCGGTCGGCAACGTCCTGCAGGACGGCGACACCATCACCGTGATCAAGGACCTCAAGGTCAAGGGCACTTCCCTGGTGGTCAAGGTAGGCACCAAGGTGAAGAACATCCGCCTGTGCGACGGCGACCACGACATCGACTGCAAGATCGACGGCATCGGCCCGATGAAGCTCAAATCCGAGCTCGTCAGAAAAGTCTGAGCCTTCTGTATTCCATCCCGCGCCCTGCGTGGGATGGTGCCTACCCCTCCCCGCTTTAGCCCCGTTACTAGCACCTTGGCCAAACGCCAGCCATCCGAACCACCACAACCCATCGTCCGAAAAAAAATCGGAATACAAATAGACGCTTGCTATTTAGCGAATAGGAATTATTCTCATCGAACCCATCAAGGAGATGAGAACCATGACTTATTTGATCGATGCCTGGCTGGACCGCCCACACCCCTACCTCAGGATCCTGCATCGGGAAACCGGGGAAGTCTGTGCGGTACTTGAGGAAGAAGCCCTGAGCGAACTGCAGGACCAGGGTGACCTGGACCTCAACAGCCTGAACTCCAGCGAGCCGCTGGTGCTCAAGGAGCTGGTGCGCAATCTGTTCCTGTTCTGCTACGCCCGGGCGTTGCGCCCCACTGGCGATTTCAATGGCAGGCTGCACGGATGAATGCGCAGCTCATGGGGGAGCGGGTTTGCTCGCGAAGGCCGTGTGGCCGTTAACGACAACGTCGCCTGGCAGTCCATCTTCATCGGACCGCGGCCCGGAGCAAGCCGGCTCCCACATGCATTTGCCCAGTGCAAGACCGGGCAGGGTCTTACAGGACGTCCAGCAGCTCGACGTCGAACACCAATACGCTGTGCGGCGGGATGCTGCCAACGCCTTGAGCGCCGTAAGCCAGTTCGCTCGGCACGTACAGGCGCCATTTGCTGCCAGCGTTCATCAGTTGCAACGCTTCGGTCCAGCCCGGAATGACACCACCCACCGGGAATTCGGCAGGCTGGCCACGATCGTAGGAGCTGTCGAACACAGTGCCGTCGATCAGGGTGCCGTGATAGTGGGTACGCACCTGGTCTTCACGGGTCGGCTTGGCGCCTTCGCCCTGGGTCAGCACTTCGAATTGCAGCCCCGACGCCAGGGTGGTGACGCCATCGCGCTTGGCGTTTTCAGCCAGGAAAGCGCGACCTGCACCAGCAGCGGCTTCAGCCTTGGCGGCGGCTTCGGCTTGCATGATTTCGCGGATGACCTTGAAGCTGGCAGACATTTCTTCCTGGCCCACACGGCTCGGCTTGCCGGCGAAAGCGTCGGTCAGGCCAGCCAGGATCGCGTCCAGGCTGACGCCCGGCGGTGGGTTGTCGCGCAGCTGGTCACCCAGCTGACGGCCGATACCGTAGCTGACGCGGGTTTCGTCGGTGGACAGGTTAACTTCGGACATGGTGCTGCTCCGCTATGCGGACGGCTCGGGAAATCGCCGTGCGTGACACAGCGCCTCCCGAAGCGCCCGGAACCAAAAGGGCGAGCAGACTAGCACAGATGCCGCGGCGGGTGACGTGCCCTTGCATCAAAGATACCCCGCCAGAAACGACAACGCCCGCCTGTTTTTAGACAGACGGGCGCTGCGCCAGGACGATGGGCTGGCCTCAGTGCTTGGTCAGCTTGTCCAGATACCCCATGGCAAAGGCCGACACCACGAAGGTCATGTGAATGATCACGTACCACATCAGGTGCTCGGGATCGACGTTCTTGGCGTCCATGAAGATGCGCAGCAGGTGGATGGACGAGATCGCCACGATGGAGGCCGCGACCTTCATCTTCAGCGAAGAGGAGTCCATGGTGCCGAGCCAGTTGAGCTTTTCCTTGTCGGAATCGATGTCCAGTTGCGAGACGAAGTTCTCGTAGCCGGAAATCATCACCATCACCAGCAGGCCACCCACCAGCGCCATGTCGATCAGCGACAGCAGCACCAGGATCAGGTCGGACTCGGCCATGGAGAACACATTAGGGATGACGTGAAAGACTTCCTGGAAAAATTTCAGCGCCAACGCCAGCAAACCCAGGGACAGCCCGAAGTAGATCGGCGCCAGCAGCCAGCGGGAGGCGTACATTGCGTTTTCGATAAAGCGTTCCATTGATTCTCACACCAGGGCTGAAAATGGCGGCGAGTATACCAGCCACCATCTGCCCCACAAACGCCGGGCCCGTCCCTGGGCCCTGCCCTTGTATCAAATTCTTACTTAATGAAACGGTCCGGCACCGGCGCTCAACGGGGTGGACGGAACTCGAAGCCGCCGTTGCGACTGCGCCCGCCATTGATTTCACGCAGCTGGGCTTGCATGTGCAGGCACCAGATCTGAGGGTCGTCGGCCAGTTCGTAGCCATGCAATGTCAGGCTCTGGACGATGGTATCGAGGATGGACTCGGCCGCATTCGGGCCTGGGAAAGGCCCTTGGGCCTTGAGAGCGGAAGGTTGTTCGCCGGCCATTCCGGCGGCAAAGAGCAAGGTCCACATGCCGTTGTCGCCCGCCAGCGGACGGATGGCGCATTCGATCCGGGTGACCAGGCCCAGGCATTGACGGGTAAGGCAAAGGTTGCGCGACATGGCGGCGCCCCTCAGTGATACGGTGTTCAGCCCCGAGAGGCTGTTTCGATCCGATGATGATCTCTCGCTATCCTTGAACTGAGGATAGAAGAAAAGTTCCGCCAGCAAGCCCACCAAGACCAGAATGCGCCGAATGGTCATAGTGTGAATATTGACGCCAAAGCGATGGCTTTTCTTGAGTTGACCCAATCATTGCGGGAGCGGGCTGGCTCGCAATGGCGGTGTTTCAGTCAACGGCATGTTCACCGAACAACCACCTTGGCCAGCCAGCCCATTCCCGATCAGCACCAGGTGAACGGCAGTCGTATCAGGCCGGCTTGGTCTCTGCCAGCGCTTGTTGCGCCTGCTCTTTCTCCGCCTCCTTGATGTCCTCCTCACTGACCATTTCCGCAATCACCCGCAGTCGCTCCACCACCCGGGCGTTGACGCTGCCCTCGGGAAACTCGCCGTTTTCATCCGGCTCACCGGCAGGTTCGCCGACCAACAGGCTCAGCGCTTCGTCGGCCTGGCGCACCGCATAGACGTGGAACTGCCCTGCCCGCACGGCCGCCAGCACTTTTTCATCGAGCATCAGGGTGGCGACGTTGGCCTGGGGAATGATCGCCCCCTGCTCGCCGGTCAGCCCGCGAGCTTCACAGAGACGGAAGAAACCTTCGATCTTCTCGTTGACCCCGCCCACCGCCTGTACTTCGCCGAACTGGTTGATCGACCCGGTGATGGCGAAACACTGCTTCAGCGGCGTCTTCGACAAGGCCGAGATCAGCGTGCAGGCCTCCCCCAGGGAAGCGCTGTCGCCGTCGACGTAACCGTAGGATTGCTCCAGGGCGATACTGGCGGAAATCGCCAGGGGAAATTCCTGGGCGTAGCGACTGCCCAGGTAACCGGTGAGGATCATCACACCCTTGGAGTGGATCGGCTGGCCCAGGTTGACCTCCCGCTCGATGTCGACGATGCCGCTGCCGCCCGGGTACACCGTGGCGGAAATCCGCGCCGGTACGCCGAATGCCGAATCGCCTACCTCCAGTACCGTCAAGCCGTTGCACTTGCCCACGGCGGCACCGTCGGTGTCGATCAGGATGATTCCCGCCAGCATATCGTCGAGGATCCGCGCCGAAACGCGCCCGGTCCGGGTGGCCTTGGCCTTGAGCGCACGCTCGATGTGGCCCGCATCGGTCATTTCGTCCCCGGCCAACTGACGGATGAAGTCCGCCTCGCTGACCAACTGGAACAGATCGCCGATGCGCGCCGACAGGCGCCCCTGGTGTTCGGCCAGGCGCGCACTGTAGGTGGCCAGGCGCGCCACCGCATCGGCGGTCAGCGGCGCCATGCCCTCTTCCGAGGTGCGGGTCTTGAGCAACTGGGCGAACTGCTCCAGGCTCTCGTCGCCCATGGGGATGTCTTCGTCGAAGTCCACCAGCACGCGAAACATTTCCTGGAAATCCGAATCCAGGTCCTGCAAGGCGTAGTACAGCTGACGAGCGCCGATGATCACGACCTTGACCTGCAACGGAATGTGTTGCGGCGTCAGGCTCACCGTGGCCACCCGGCCCAGCTCACCCAACGGTGATTCCATCTTCAGCTTGCGCGATTGCAGGGCGCGCTTGAGGGCGTCCCACACGAATGGCTCGCCAAGCATTTTTTCCGCTTCGAGGATCAGGAAGCCGCCATTGGCCCGGTGCAAGGCGCCGGGACGCAACTGCCGGTAGGTGGTGTAGAGCGCGCCCTGGTCCGTGCTGTACTCGATGCGTCCGAACAGGTTGTCGTACGTCGGGTGCGGCTCGAACACCACGGGTGCGCCACCGCTCGCCGGATGCCCTACGACCAGGCTCGGGGCGTATTGCTCCTCCAGCAACTTGCGGGCGATGGCGTCGGTCTTGCTGTCGTCCACCAGTTGCTCGACCACGGTCCTGAGCAGGTTGACCTGCATCGCCTGCAGGTAACCGCAGACGGCCGCGTTCTCGGCATATTTCTCCGAAAGCGGCGCCAGCAGGGGTTGCAGGGCCAGGGTGATGGTCTCTTCGTTGAGCTGGCGCAACTGGTTGTTGGACTCGCGCTTCCATTGCGGCAGGCTGGCAAGTTCCTCGTTCAGGCGCTCTTCCAGGCTGGAAATGTCTTCATGGAAACGCTCGCGCTCGGCCTCCGGCAACTGGGCGAATTCCGCTTCGTCCAGGGCCTTGCCTTCGCTCATCGGGGTGAAGGCGATGTTGCTGCTGTCGCGGTACAGCGCGACATCCTTCTCCAGCGCCAGGCGTTCGATCACATCGAGGGCACGGTCGTAGCGCTGGTTGAACGCGCGGTCGATGGCACTTTTTTTCTGCTGGTAGGACGGGTGCTCGAAGACCGCAGGAAAAGTCGCCAGCAGGTTGTCGATCAGGCCGTTGATATCGGCGATGAAAGCGCCAGCGGTTCCCGAAGGCAGCTCCAGGGCCCGGGGTTCACGAGGCTCGTCGAAGTTGTTGACGTAGACCCAGTCGGCCGGGGTCTGCATGCGCTTGCCTTCGGCCTTGAGGTAGCGCTTGACGAACGAAAACCGGCCGGTACCGGGTTCGCCCATGACAAAGACGTTGTAACCGGGGCGCGGCATGGCCACGCCGAACTGCAAGGCTTCGACCGCACGTTCCTGGCCAAGCACACCGCGGAAGGGCTCCAGATCATTGGTGGTAGAGAAGCTGAACTGTTCAGCGGAAAACGGACGAGTCAGCGCTTCGGGCGCTAGACGCAGGCTGGCAGCAACAGGATCAGGCATCGGGCTTCCTTACATCAGGCGGGGCAGATAGCGGCATTCTGGCGCCCCCCGCACCGCACTGGCAAGGAGCGCCTCAGGCCAAAGCATAGTCAAGACGTTCACCCGGGGCGCGGGCCAGAAAATACATGGGTTTATGGATAGTTTTTTGCAAAATGTCACGGAACCCTCGGATCGTGCCTAAACTCCAACTTGCGCGGCTGGATGAATAACCGGCCCACTGGCGCCTGGCCCTTCGGGCCAGACCCTGTCCGATTGGTATGCACATAAAAGAGAACATAGCTATGAAACGGATTCTTCTCGGTACTCTCTTCACCGCTGTATCCCTCAACGCCATGGCTCAGGCGCCAGGCGGTCCGGATTGCGGTTGGGGCAACATGCTGTTCGAAGGTCAGCGTGGCACCCCGGCTCACTTCCTGGCATCCACCACCAACGGCACTTCCGGCAACGCCACCTTCGGCATGACCTCCGGCACCAATGGTTGCTCCACCAACGCAGCACTGACCTACGGTGGCAAGTCCTGGCTGGCCATGAATGGCATGATGAACGAGCTGTCCGAAGACATGGCCAAGGGGCAGGGCGAAGCGCTGACCACCTATGCCGTGGTACTGGGTGTGGCACCGGAAGACCGTGCCCACTTCTCCGCCGTTACCCACGAGCACTTCCAGCAGATCTTCAGCAAGGCTGACGTGACCGCAGAAGATGTGCATACCAACACCCTGGCCGTGCTGAAAAACGATCCTCGCCTGGCCAAGTACGCTACTCAAGCTTAAGCTCGACCCCACTCGCTCCTTTCGGGGAGCGGGTTTTCTTTTCGAGGCCCCCCTTCCGGTCTTTTTATTTTTTGACTTTCCAAGTAGCCGACTATGCTCAAACGCCTTGCCTGGCTGGCGCTCTGTGTGTGCGCCCCTTTGTCCGCCGCGCCTCATGTCGACACCCAACGTTTGCAGCAACTGGCCAATGACCCCTTCTGGATTTCCCTGGGCCACTACGAAACCGCCAAGCTGGGCGGCTGGCGCAGCTATATCAACGACGAGAAATTCTTCCTCGCCCCTGACGGCAACGAACACCCCGACCACGAGTTGAGCGCCACGCTGCAAGCCCTGTACGGCCCGGCCGACGCCGGCCAGCAGCACGCCCAATGCGTGTACCCGGCACGCACGCGATGGCTCAAGGCGCAGCTCAACCTGACGGACCTGCCGGTGGTCAACTGCAGCGATTTCACCCAATGGTTCAAGGACGTCTCTCCTCATAGCGCAGTGATGATCTTTCCCGCGGCGTACCTGAACAGCCCCTCGTCGATGTTCGGCCACACCCTGTTGCGTATCGACCAGGCCGACGTGCAGAGCGACAAGACCGCCCTGCTCAGCTACGCGATCAACTTCGGTGCCTACATCGAGGGCTCCGACAACAGCCTGCTCTACGCCTGGAAAGGCCTGATGGGAGGCTATCCCGGCCTGTTCGCCCTGGTGCCCTACCAGGAAAAGCTCTCTGAATACCGCAGCCTGGAGAACCGCGACCTGTGGGAATACCGCCTCAACCTGAGCCAGGCGGAAACCGAGCGGATGGTCGAGCATGTCTGGGAGCTCAAGCAGATCCGGTTCGACTACTTTTTCTTCGACGAAAATTGCTCCTATCGCCTGCTGGAACTGCTGCAAGTGGCTCGCCCCGGCCTGCGCCTGACCGAACAGTTCCCGCTGACCGCGATTCCCACCGACACCGTCAAGGCCGTGAAGGACGCTGGCCTGGTGGAGAGCATCCAGTATCGGCCGTCCCGCGAGCGGGAACTGCTCAGCCGTGCCGAGCCGCTCGATGACGACGAACAGCAATGGGTCCTGAAGGTCAGCGCCGACCAGCAGAACCTGCAAACGCCCGGGTTCAGGGCACTGCCTCGCGAGCGCCAGGCCCTGGTGGTCGACGCGGCCTATCGTCTGGAACGGTACCGAGCCAATGGTCAGGAGCGCGACCCACAGCGGGCCCAGCGCAGCTTCGAGCTGTTGAGGGCCATCAACCGCAATCCTGCCCCGGAGCTCGATATCCCGCAGCCGGGTCTGCCCGAGGACGGTCATCAATCGCGCACATGGCAAGCCGGCCTTGGTACCCGGGGCGATCGGGCGTTCGGTGAATATGGCTTGCGCATGGCCTACCACGACCTCAATGACAATGCCGAGAGTTTCCCGCTGGGGGCGCAGATCGAGATCCTGCAGTTGAAACTGCGCCAGTACGAAGGCAACGATTGGCAGGTCCAGCAACTGGACCTGGCGACCATTCGCTCCCTGACCCCGCGCAACGAGCTGCTACAGCCGTGGTCCTGGCAGGTCACGGGAGGCCTGGAGCGAGTGCCGGGCAAGCATGACGATGAAACCCTGGTCAGCCACGTCAATGGCGGTGCCGGGGGCACCTGGGCGCTGGGCGAAGACGTGCTCGGGTTTGCCCTGGGCACGGTGCGGGTGGAACACAACAACGACTTCGCTCAGTTCATCGCCCCGGCCGCCGGCTTCAACAGCGGCGTGCTGTGGAAAAACCCATTGGGCAACCTGAGCCTGGAGGCCAAGGGCGACTACTTCACCAATGGAGAGGTACGCCGCAGCGTGAGCCTGAATCAACAATGGGAACTGTCCCGCAACCTTGGTCTGCGTCTGAGTGCACAGCGCGAGTTCAGCCACCTGGCCTCGCCGGAGAACGAGGTGATGCTGGAGGTCAAGTGGTACCACTATTGATCGGCCCACGACCGCTCGCTCGGTGAACGGATTCATCACAACGCTTTCACGTCGGCCCGACAAATCGACTTCTAGACTTTCTCCATGAATGGGCAAGGCAGGGCGATCGATGAGGCGCGTAGTGACGGTAATGGCTGTGCTGATGCTGCTCGGTGGCTGTGAAACCACCCACCAGGACCTGATCGCACGGGGCTTTCCTCCAGCGTTCGCCGACGGCTTCGATGATGGTTGCAGCAGTGGCCGTCAGGCAGCCGGCGTGATCACCGGCCAGTTCAGGAAGGACGTTCCACGCTACCTCAAGGACGCCCATTACGCCGAAGGCTGGCAGGATGGCTTGCGCCAATGCCTGGCCATGCGCGAAAGCGAAGAGCGCGATGCCTACCGCGAACGGCACTGGGACGAGCGCGAGCGGGCCTGGCAGCAGGAAAAGGATCGGGACGCCGCCCGGGCTTATCGCTCGCAGTGAGTCGCATACAGGCATTCGGGGAAACCAAAAGCCTGCCAGCATGGCCCAAACTCCAGGAAAGGAGAAAAACCATGAGTCGTGCCTTCGTCAACGAAGACAACGCCGCGGCCCAGGCCGATCAGCCGGTCGAACGCCAGGTCAGCGCGCAGATCAACTACGTCACCCCCGCCGGGCTTGCCCAACTGCAGGCCCGGGTCGCCCAGTTGCAGGCTCTGCACAGCCAACAGACGGCCAGGCAGGAGCAGGCGGACAAGCAGCGCATCGCGGATATCGAACGGGATCTGCGCTATTTCAACCAGCGCTTGAAAAGTGCACAGGTGGTGACGCCAACGTCATCGGACCAGGTGCGGATCGGACATTGGGTGACCTTTGTCGACGAGCATGATCACGAGCAGCGGGTGCAATTGGTGGGCGAAGACCAGGCCGATGCGGCCAGTGGGCTGATCAATTGGGGCTCGCCCCTGGGACGGGCATTGCTGGGAGCCAGGGTCGGAGAAGAAGTGGTCTGGAAACGACCGGTGGGGGATCTGGCGATCGAAGTGCTTGCAATAGAGCCGGGGTAACCCTCATGGCCTCCGCCAGGCCCTTTCGAACACGGCATTATGAGCTAGCGCAAGCATCGTGGCGGGCTTGCCCGCGAAGGCGGCGGAACAGGCAACACGGATGTTGAATGAACCGACGCCTGCACAGGCAAGCCACGCCTACAACAATTCCACAGGCTGATCAGGCCAGTTTCTTGTGCCGTACACGATGCGGCTGGGCAGCGGCTTCGCCGAGGCGTTTCTTGCGATCGGCTTCGTACTCGGTGTAGTTGCCCTCGAAGAACACCGCCTGGGAGTCATCTTCGTACGCCAGGATGTGAGTCGCCACGCGGTCAAGGAACCATCGGTCGTGGGAGATCACAATGGCGGCGCCCGGGAAGTCCAGCAGGGCTTCCTCCAGGGAACGCAGTGTTTCGACGTCGAGGTCGTTGGACGGTTCGTCGAGCAGCAGGACGTTGCCACCCTCCTTCAGGGTCAGCGCCAGGTGCAGACGCCCACGCTCACCGCCGGACAGGTCCTTGACGAACTTCTGCTGGTCGCCACCCTTGAAGTTGAAGCGCCCCACATAGGTGCGCGACGGGATTTCATAGCTGCCGATGCGGATCTGGTCGGAACCGTCGGAGATCTGCTGGAACACAGTCTTGCTGCCATCCAGGTCTTCGCGGCTCTGGTCGACGCAGGCCAGTTGTACGGTTTCACCGATTTCGATGGTGCCCGAATCCGGCGTCTCCTTGCCCATCAGCATGCGGAACAGCGTGGACTTACCCGCACCGTTACCACCGATCACGCCGACAATGGCGCCCTTGGGCATGGAGAACGACAGATTGTCGATCAGCACGCGATCGCCGTAGCCCTTGGTGACGTTCTTGAATTCGATGACCTTGTCACCCAGGCGCGGACCGGCCGGGATGTAGATCTCGTTGGTTTCGCTGCGCTTCTGGAATTCCTGGGACTGCATTTCCTCGAAGCGTTGCAGACGAGCCTTGGATTTGGACTGGCGGGCCTTGGCGCCTTTGCGCACCCACTCCAGCTCTTCCTTCATGGCTTTTTCATGGGCCGACTGCTGCTTGGATTCCTGGGCCAGACGCTCGGACTTGGCTTCCAGCCAGCCCGAATAGTTGCCCTCGTAAGGAATGCCCGCGCCGCGGTCGAGTTCCAGGATCCAGCCGGCGACGTTGTCCAGGAAGTAACGGTCGTGGGTGATCGCCACCACGGTGCCCGGGAAGTCGTGCAGGAAATGTTCGAGCCAGGCGACGGAATCGGCGTCCAGGTGGTTGGTCGGTTCGTCGAGCAGCAGCATGTCCGGAGCGGACAGCAGCAGGCGGCACAGGGCCACACGGCGCTTTTCACCGCCGGACAGGTGTTCGACCTTCGCGTCCCAGGCCGGCAGGCGCAGCGCATCGGCGGCGACTTCCAGCTGGCGCTCCAGGTTGTGGCCGTCGCTGGCCTGCAGGATCGCCTCCAGCTTGGCCTGTTCGGCGGCCAGCTTGTCGAAATCGGCGTCCGGGTCGGCGTAGGCGGCGTAGACCTCATCCAGGCGTGCCTGGGCGTCCTTGATCGCGCTGACGGCCTCCTCGACCACTTCACGAACGGTCTTGGTCGGATCCAGTTGCGGTTCCTGAGGCAGGTAACCAATGTTCAGGTCCGGCATCGGGCGGGCTTCGCCATCGAATTCCTTATCGACGCCGGCCATGATTTTCAGCAGCGTGGATTTACCCGAACCGTTGAGGCCCAGCACGCCGATCTTGGCGCCGGGGAAAAATGACAATGAAATGTTTTTCAGGATTTCCCGCTTCGGCGGAACAACTTTGCTCAGCCGATGCATGGTGAAGACGTATTGAGCCATGGTGAACCTAGCGTCTGTGACAGGTGAAAAGAACGAGCCGGGCCATGCGCGGCGCCGGCAGTTGACGGTCATCAATGCCTGCGGGCAGATAAAGCCTGGGAGTCTGAGCGTGCGCTCCTGGGTTTGTAGGAAAGGTGCCTGCGGCTTGCCTGACCGCCGTTCGGCGAACTTTCTTACAAAGCCTGGTTTGACCGGCAAAGCTACCTCAACCGTCCGTCAAGGTCCAGCCGCCAGGGACTGGCACTTTGCCACAACTCAAGGCATGCTAGCCGCCCTTCGGGCGTCCAGCTTATAGTGCACGTCGCGCCAGTCCAGCAAACTGCAGGATTACAGCTTGTCCAACGTCACACCGACTCTGTCCCCACGTGCACCGGATGCTGTGCCTGGCTCGCCCCTGCGCGGGACATTGAAGGGCGCCCTGGCCACGCTGGTATTGCTGCTGCTCGGATTGCTCTTCTGGCAGTTGCTCGACCAATTGCGTGTTACCCAGCAGCAACAACGCCAGTACACCATTGACTACACCGCCGACCTGGCCGCGCAAGTCAGCCTGAACATGGCCCTGAATGCGCAGATCGCCCTCAACCTGCTACCGATCGTCGAACAACCGCAAACGGCCGACGAACAGCAGGCCCTGTTGCGCAAACTCCAGCAATCGCTGCCTGAACTGCGCAGCCTGGCGTTGCTCAGCCCCTCCGGCCGGGTGCTCAGCGACAGCGACGCCGACAGCCACGACGCCAGCTACCTGACCGAACTGGTGCGCCGCAGCCACGCCCAGGCGCACTATTTCAGCAATGCAGACGACGGCTCCGTGGTGCACCTGTTGTTGCACCAGGCTTCCGGCAGTACTCGCGGCTACTGGGCCCTGCGCCTGACTCCAAGCTTCTTCGCCACGTTGACCAAGCAGGCCGATACAGGCCTGCGTCCACTGTGGCTGGTGGAAAACCGCCTCAACCGGCAGATCATCAGCCGCGACGAGAGCCACCCTTCGGTCACCCCGGTACACCTGTCGCCCGAGGATCTGGACAATACCGTATTGACCGTGCCCCTGAGCAGCAGCGACTGGCAATTGCGCGGGCTGTTCGACCGCCGGCAGGTGCTCGAGCAACTGTTGCCGGCCTTCATCGGCAAGTGCCTGCTGGGGCTGGCTTTCTCGATGCTGCCGGTGATCGCGCTGCTCAACATGCGCCGCCGTCAACGGCAGTTGCACGAAGGTCGCCGGCGCTATCAAGACATCTTCGAAGGCACCGGCGTGGCCTTGTGCGTACTCGATCTGTCGGGGCTCAAGTCATTCTTCGCCAAGGCCGGCCTGCATAACGGCGATCAACTGCGCACCTGGATGAAAGTCCCGCACCAACTCGAGCAGTTGCAGCAGGAAGTGCGCATCACCGAAGTCAATCAGATGGCGTTGCGGTTGCTCAATGTCGATTCCTGCGGGCAGGCCTGGCAACTGCTGGTGGGCAACGGTCCCCAGGACAGCAGCCCCGTCGGTTCGAAACTCCTGGAAGCCCTGCTCGATCCCCACAAGCAACTGGAATTGGAAATCAAGCTCCAGGACGCCCATGGGCGCGATCAACACCTGTGGCTGGTTTTGCGCCTGCCGGAAAAACAGGAGGACTACAACGCCGTCATCCTGAGCATCAACGACATCACCAGCCGCAAGCTGATCGAACTCTCCCTGCTCGAACGCGAAGGCTTCTGGTCCGACGTGGTGCGCACCGTGCCGGACCACCTCTATGTGCAGGACGTCATCAGCCAGCGGATGATCTTCAGCAACCACCACCTGGGCCAGACCCTGGGGTACGACCGTACCGAACTGCACCAGATGGGCGAGTACTTCTGGGAAATCCTGCTGCACAGCGACGACGCCGACCATTATCAGGACCTGCGCCAGGAGCAACGACGAGGCGGCTACAGCCAATTGCTCCAGTGCCAGTTGCGCTTTCGCCATCGCAATGGCAAGTGGCGCCGTTTCGAGATCCGCGAACAGGCCCTGGCCCGGGACCGTCACGACCAGGTGACGCGGATCATCGGCGTGGCCAAGGACATCACCGAACAGATCGAAGCCAGTGAGTCGCTGCGCGACAGCGAGCAGCGCTACCGGATGCTCGCCGAAAGCATCAGCGACGTGATTTTCTCCACCGACAACAAGCTTTCGCTCAACTACGTCAGCCCGTCAGTGCAAGCCGTGCTGGGCTATAACGCCGACTGGATCTTCCAGAACGGCTGGCAATCGACCATCGCCAATCCGCAACAGCTGACCGGCATCTACACCCTGATGGACCGCCTGAGCAAGGCCCTCGACAAGCCCGAGCAACTGGCCGAGCTGCGCAACCAGATGCAGACCCAGCTGTTCCTGTTCGACTGCCTGCGGGCCGACGGCCGAAAAATCCCTATCGAGTTGCGACTGGTGCTGGTGTGGGACGATCTGGGCGCATTCGAAGGCGTACTCGGCGTCGGCCGCGATATCAGCCAGCAACGGCGCGCCGAGAAGGACCTGCGCATGGCCGCCACGGTGTTCGAGCACTCCACGTCGGCGATCCTGATCACCGACCCGGCCGGCTATATCGTCCAGGCCAACGAAGCCTTCAGCCGTGTCAGCGGCTACGCGGTGTCGCAGGTGCTCGACCAGTTGCCCAACATGCTGACCGTGGACGACCAGCAGGAAGCCCACCTGCGCTACGTACTCAAACAGTTGCAACAGCACAGCACCTGGGAAGGCGAAGTCTGGCTAAAGCGCCGCAACGGCGAGCATTATCCGGCCTGGGTCGGCATCACGGCGGTGCTGGACGACGAAGGCGACCTGGCCAGCTACGTGTGTTTCTTCAGCGACATCAGCGAGCGCAAGGCCAGCGAGCAGCGCATTCATCGCCTGGCCTATTACGACGCCCTCACCCACCTGCCCAACCGCACGCTGTTCCAGGACCGCCTGCATACCGCGCTGCAATCGGCCGAACGGCAGAAGACCTGGGTGGTGCTGATGTTCCTCGACCTGGACCGTTTCAAGCCGATCAACGACTCCCTGGGCCATGCCGCTGGCGACCGGATGCTCAAGGAGATGGCAACCCGGCTGCTGGGCTGCGTCGCCGACGACGACACCGTGGCCCGCATGGGCGGCGACGAGTTCACCCTGCTGCTGCAACCACGGGCCAGCCGGGAAATGGCGCTGAACCGGGCGATCAACGTCGCCGAACAGATCCTTGCCAGCCTGGTCCGGCCATTTGTCCTCGAAGGCCGGGAATTCTTCGTCACCGCCAGTATCGGTATCGCCCTGAGCCCACAGGACGGCAACGAACTGAGCCAATTGATGAAAAACGCCGACACGGCCATGTACCACGCCAAGGAACGCGGCAAGAACAACTTCCAGTTCTACCAGGCCGATATGAACGCCAGCGCCCTGGAGCGCCTGGAACTGGAAAGCGACTTGCGCCACGCCCTGGAACAGAACGAATTCGTGCTGTATTACCAACCGCAGTTCAGCGGCGACGGCAAACGCCTGACCGGCGCCGAGGCCCTGCTGCGCTGGCGTCATCCGCGCCGCGGGCTGGTGCCGCCAGGGGACTTCATCCCGGTGCTGGAGGAGCTCGGGTTGGTGGTGGATGTCGGCGACTGGGTCATCAGCGAGGCCTGCCGGCAGCTCAAGACCTGGCACCAGGCCAAGGTCCGGGTGCCGAAGGTCTCGGTCAACATCTCGGCCCGGCAGTTCTCCGACGGCCAGCTCGGCACGCGCATCGCCAACATCCTGCGCAGCACCGGCCTGCCGCCGGCCTGCCTGGAGCTGGAACTGACGGAAAGTATCCTGATGCGTGAGGTCAGCGAGGCCATGCAGATCCTGGCCGGATTGAAGAACCTCGGCCTGAGCATCGCCGTGGATGACTTCGGCACCGGCTATTCGTCGCTCAACTACCTCAAGCAATTCCCCATCGACGTGCTGAAGATCGACCGGACCTTCGTCGATGGCCTGCCCTCCGGCGAACAGGACGCCCAGATCGCCCGGGCGATCATCGCCATGGCCCACAGCCTCAACCTGGCGGTGATCGCAGAAGGGGTCGAGACCCACGAACAACTCGATTTCCTGCGCGAACATGGCTGTGATGAGGTCCAGGGTTACCTGTTCGGCCGCCCGATGCCGGCCAATCGGTTCGAAGCACAGTTCAGCAATGATGCGTTGTTCATGCTCGACTGAGGTTCTTCGGTGCCTGTGGTGGCCTCATCGCGAGCAAGCTCGCTCCCACATGTTGACCTGCGTGCCCATCACCCTGTGGGAGCGAGCTTGTTCGCGATAGGGCCCGCCAAGGCCACGCAGCATGGCTGCTTGAATCCCATTCGTCCGCGACATGACGTCCTTTCATATGCCTTCCAAAACCGGTTGGGTTAGAATGCCCCCCTTTTCTGCCCCCGATCCTTGAGGACCGCCATGTTCAGCCGTGATTTGACTATTGCCAAGTACGACGCCGATCTCTTTGCCGCCATGGAGCAAGAAGCTCAGCGCCAGGAAGAGCACATTGAGCTGATCGCTTCGGAAAACTACACCAGCCCCGCGGTGATGGAAGCTCAAGGCTCGGTTCTGACCAACAAGTACGCCGAGGGCTACCCGGGCAAGCGCTACTACGGTGGTTGCGAGTACGTAGACGTAGTTGAGCAACTGGCCATCGACCGCGCCAAGCAACTGTTCGGTGCCGACTATGCCAACGTCCAGCCCCACGCCGGCTCCCAGGCCAACGCAGCCGTCTACCTGGCCCTGCTGTCGGCCGGTGACACCATCCTGGGCATGAGCCTGGCCCACGGCGGTCACCTGACCCACGGCGCCAGCGTTTCGTCCTCCGGCAAGCTGTACAACGCCATCCAGTACGGCATCGACGGCAACGGCCTGATCGACTATGACGAAGTCGAGCGCCTGGCCCTCGAACACAAGCCGAAAATGATCGTGGCCGGCTTCTCCGCCTATTCGCAGGTCCTGGATTTCGCCCGTTTCCGCGAAATCGCCGACAAGGTCGGTGCCTACCTGTTCGTGGACATGGCCCACGTGGCCGGCCTGGTCGCCGCTGGTGTCTACCCCAACCCGGTGCCTTTCGCCGACGTGGTCACCACCACTACCCACAAGACCCTGCGCGGTCCACGTGGTGGCCTGATCCTGGCGCGCGCCAACGCCGACATCGAGAAGAAGTTGAACTCCGCCGTATTCCCGGGCGCCCAGGGCGGCCCCCTGGAACACGTCATCGCTGCCAAGGCGATCTGCTTCAAGGAAGCGCTGCAGCCTGAGTTCAAGGCCTACCAGCAGCAGGTGGTGAAGAATGCCAAGGCCATGGCCGGCGTGTTCATCGAGCGCGGCTTCGACGTGGTGTCCGGCGGGACCGAGAACCACCTGTTCCTGTTGTCCCTGATCAAGCAGGACATCTCCGGCAAAGACGCCGACGCCGCACTGGGCAAGGCGTTCATCACCGTGAACAAGAACTCGGTGCCAAACGACCCACGCTCCCCGTTCGTCACTTCCGGCCTGCGCTTCGGTACTCCGGCCGTGACCACTCGTGGCTTCAAGGAAGCCGAGTGCAAGGAACTGGCTGGCTGGATCTGCGACATCCTGGCCGACCTGAACAACGAAGCGGTCATCGACGCCGTACGTGAGAAGGTCAAGGCCATCTGCAAGAAACTGCCGGTATACGGCGCCTGATCAGCCCGTTCAACCGTCATTAAAAAGGCCCGCATCGAAAGATGCGGGCCTTTTTCATTCAATGCCGCCCTGGAGTGGGCAAATAACTCCAAGCCATTCAGAAACTTCCACTCCTTAACACTTTACGCCTTGCAATACACCGACCGGCAATAGCCTTGGGAAATTCCATTAATATCGACCCCGAACAACGCTACAACTCGTGAACTTCACAAAGGATTCGAATATTACATGGACCGTAATCTTTCTTTTGATGCAACCCTCCGCCTGCCCGATAACCACGTAAACCTGCTGGAAGTACTCCATGGCAAGCCTGCACTGGCCTCCGTCAGTTCCTTCAGCGGCGGGTTCTTCACCGGCAGGCCGCAGACCCTGGACCACTCGAGTTTGCTGGGCTTGCGAGCCAATGCAGGAGGCGCGGCACCACGACCGCTGAGACTGCATTTCAGCGCCACGGCAGATGGCTACAGGCTGCACATCAGAAACCGAGGCGAGCATTACAATAAGTTGATTGGCATCCGTTGGCTCGAAGTACTGGGGGTAAATGACCCGGACATTGACACGCCCACGGCATTCACGCTGATCGACCATCAGGACACAGTCATTACGCGGGCCGATATCAACGCGCGTCATTTGCCTGTTTCACTGATGACAGCCAATAAGAAGTATATAGGCGGCATGAAAGTACGCGGTTCGCCTTATATATACCTCGCTGAAACGGAAGAGAAATCCCGGATAACCTTCATCCTGAGCGTCGTCGATAAAAAACGCTCCTGAGCCCGCAACGAGAATGACGAACGGTCAACGCTGGCGGATCCTGATGGCGAGGGATTCGTCTCCTCGCCATGGGGTTTGCCCCTTGGCCGGGCAAGGCGGGCCGGACGTTGCACGGAGCAACGCCCGCAGTCTGGGGAACATCAAAGCAGGACGGCTTCGAAACCTGCGCGGATTTTTTCCTCCGGCAGCTCATCGGCAATGAAAACGATCACGCTTTCCCTGGCCTCGTCCGGTGCCCATTCGGTGTCCCAATCGAAACCGTACAACTTGAGCACGCCCTGGAACACCAGGCGCCGGGATTCTCCGGCAATGTTCAGCACACCCTTGTAACGCAGCAATTGCTTGCCATGGTCTTCCAGCAACTGGTTCATGAAGGTGCTGAGCCTGTCGATGTCCAGTGGTTTGTCAGTGCGCAATACCAGGCTGCTGATGCGATCTGCCGTGGCCGGCTTGAGGACCGGTCGCAGGCTGAATCCCGCGCCCAGGTCGGCATTGAGATTGAAGCCGCGGATATCGAGCAGCTCGGCCAGATCGATCCTGCCGTGCTCCACGACCCGGATGGGCGCCCGCCGGTTGATACGGGTCAGGCGTTCACCAAGCGCTTGCACTTGCGCAGCGTCCACCAGATCGGTCTTGCTGAGCAGCAGACGGTCAGCGAACCCGACCTGGGCCTGGGCGATGGACTGGGCCAGGTGCAGGTCGGCATGGGCCGCGTCCACCAGGGTCAGGATGCCGTCGAGAATGTAGCGCTCACGCAGTTCCTCATCGATGAAAAACGTCTGGGCCACCGGCGCCGGATCGGCCAGGCCGGTGCACTCGATCACCAACCGGTCAAACGCGATCTCGCCGCTGTCCAGCCGTTCGAGCAACAGGTACAGGGCCTTGGTCAGGTCGGTGTGGATGGTACAGCACACGCAACCGTTGGCCAGGGTCATGACCTGCACCGGCTCATCGCCCAGCAATTGGGTATCAATGCCGGCATCACTGAATTCGTTCTCGATCACAGCGATTTTCAGGCCGTGCTCGGCCTTGAGCAGATGACGCAACAGCGTGGTCTTGCCGGCGCCGAGAAAGCCGCTGAGGATGGTGACCGGGATGGGAGAGGACAAACTGAATCTCCTTGATAGCTGAAAGGAAAGCAATTTTTGGGGATGAGCCTGCTCGCGAAGGCATCGGGTCAGTGGACATTATCATTAACTGACACTCCGCCATCGCGAGCAAGCTCGCTCCCACAAGGGATCCGTGGCGTAAGCAAATCCTGAGGTCACCTCACAAAGAGGTCTGTGGTGTATGCACCTCTTGAGCCCCCCAGAAACAACTGTGGGAGCGAGCAAGCTCGCTCCCACAAGGGTTGCATCATCCGCCGGCAATCAGCGGTTCAACAGCATTTGGGCCCGGCCTTGCCGCCGTAGCGGGCTTCCTGGCGTTCGCGGAAGAACGCCTCGTAGTCCATCAGCGGCTTGTCCGGGTGCTTGGTTTGCATGTGCTCGACGTAGTTGTCGTAGTCGGGCATGCCGACCATCAGGCGGGCGGCCTGACCGAGGTATTTACCGAGGCGACTCAAGTCATTGAACATCGTTGCAATCCTCTGGTTACGCGTCCGGCAGGGCCTGGAATGGCGCTTCTTTGTCCGTGCGCTCTTTCGTGCCCCAGGCGGCGATGCCGACCTTGAGCGCGTAGAACAGGATGCTGAAGACCACGAACAGGAACAGCACCGTCAGCGTGGCGTTGGTGTAGGCGTTGAACACCACGTGCTGCATCTGCTCCACGCTCTTGGCCGGGGCCAGGACCTGGCCGGCGGCCAGGGCATCGTTGTACTTGCGCGCCAGGGCCAGGAAGCCGATCGCCGGGTTGGCGTCGAACAGCTTGATCAGGCCCGCGGTGGTGGTGCAGATCAGCAGCCACGTCGCCGGCAGCAGCGTGACCCAGACGTAGCGCTGGCGCTTCATCTTGATCAGCACCACGGTACCGAGCATCAGGGCGATCCCCGCCAGCATCTGGTTGGAGATGCCGAACAGCGGCCACAGGGTGTTGATGCCACCCAGCGGGTCGATTACGCCCTGGTACAGCAGGTAGCCCCACAGTGCCACGCAACCGGCGGTGGCGATCAGGTTGGCGGGCCAGGATTCGGTGCGCTTGAGGGCCGGCACGAACGAGCCCAGCAGGTCCTGCAGCATGAACCGCCCGGCACGGGTGCCGGCGTCCACCGCGGTGAGGATGAACAGCGCTTCGAACAGGATCGCGAAGTGGTACCAGAACGCCATGGTGTTCTCACCCGGCAGCACCGAGTGCAGGATCTGCGCGATACCCACCGCCAGGGTCGGCGCACCACCGGCGCGGGCCAGGATGGTGGTTTCGCCGATGTCCTTGGCCACCGCCTGCAACGCGTCCGGCGTGATGGCAAAGCCCCAGTTGCTGACGGTCTGCGCCACGGCCACCACGTCGGTGCCGACGATGGCCGCCGGGCTGTTCATGGCAAAGTACACGCCCGGCTCGATCACCGAAGCGGCGACCATGGCCATGATCGCCACGAAGGACTCCATGAGCATGCCGCCGTAGCCGATGTAACGGGCATTGACTTCGTTATCCAGCAGCTTGGGCGTGGTGCCCGATGAAATCAGCGCATGGAAGCCCGACACCGCGCCACAGGCGATGGTGATGAACAGGAACGGGAACAGCCCGCCCTTCCACACCGGGCCGGTGCCGTCGGTGAACTGGGTCAGCGCCGGCATCTTCAGCTCGGGCATGGTGATCAGGATGCCGATCGCCAGGGCGACGATGGTACCGATCTTGAGGAACGTGGACAGGTAGTCCCGCGGCGCCAGGATCAGCCACACCGGCAGCACCGCCGCGACAAAGCCGTAGCCGATCAGCATCCAGGTGATCTGCACGCCGGTAAAGGTGAAGGCCTTGGCCCAGACCGGATCGGCGGCCACCTGCCCGCCCAGCCAGATCGAACCCAGCAGCAACAGCACGCCGATGAGGGAGATCTCACCGATGCGGCCCGGGCGGATGTAGCGCATGTAGATGCCCATGAACATCGCGATCGGGATGGTCGCCATCACCGTGAAGATCCCCCACGGGCTCTCGGCCAGGGCCTTGACGACGATCAGCGCCAGCACCGCGAGGATGATGATCATGATCAGAAAGCAGCCGAACAGCGCGATGGTGCCGGGGATACGGCCCATTTCCTCGCGCACCATGTCGCCCAGGGAGCGACCGTTGCGGCGGGTGGACAGGAACAGGACCATGAAGTCCTGCACCGCACCGGCCAGCACCACGCCGGCGATCAGCCAGAGCGTGCCGGGCAGGTAGCCCATCTGCGCCGCCAGCACCGGCCCGACCAGCGGCCCCGCGCCGGCAATCGCCGCGAAGTGGTGGCCGAAGAGGATGTGCTTGTTGGTCGGGACATAGTCCAGGCCATCGTTGTTGAGCACGGCGGGAGTGGCCCGGCGCGCGTCGAGTTGCATCACGTTGTTGGCGATGAAAAGGCTGTAGTAGCGGTAGGCGACCAGGTAGATGGCCACGGCTGCGACGACGATCCAGAGGGCGTTGATCGCCTCGCCTCGACGCAAGGCCACGACGCCCAGGGCGCACGCTCCCACGACGGCCAGCAGTAGCCAGGGCAGATGGCGCAGCGGGCTATTATTGTTTTTCATTTTTATATTCCAGCCAGGGTGGACAAGAAAGACAGCCACAGGAGTTTAGCGCTAACCCGGACAAAGGCCATACCCGACATTCGTCTGCCGGCGGGCGAACGGTGGCAATGCCCCGCCCGTTGGCGTCTATAGTCAATGAATCTTCGAGAGGGAAAGCGTAATGAGCGATCGCCGCCGCTTCGTACGAATTGAATTCCATGCCCGGACCGAACTGATCCAGGGGTCCAACAAATGGCCGGTGGAACTGCTGGACCTGTCCCTCAAGGGCCTGCTGATCGAAAAGCCCGAACCCTGGCTGGGAGATCCCGAGCATACCTTTACCGCCGACATTCACCTGAGCAACGAGGTGAAGGTGAAGATGGAAGTCCGGTTGATGCATGACGACCACGGCCACCTGGGCTTCGTCTGCGAGCATATCGACCTGGACTCCATCGCCCATCTGCGCCGGCTGGTGGAACTGAACCTGGCCGATAATGATGAGCTGGAGCGGGAACTGGGGGCGCTGATCCATGTCTGAATCAGCGCCGATCCCTTGTGGCGAGGGGATTTATCCCCGTTGGGCTGCGCAGCGGCCCTAAAACCTGACAACCCGGTGTTTCAGGTCGATTGGCGTCGCTTATTCGGGAGCTGCTTCGCAGCCCAGCGGGGATAAATCCCCTCGCCACAGATAACTCCCCTTACCACACACAGTCCCCTCAGCACAGACAAGCCCACTCTTCACAAAGGGCCTTGCAAAGCCTCCCGGGTTACTCGAACAACGCATCCAGCGCCTGTTCCAGGCGTGTCACCGCGATGATCTGCAACCCCGCTGGTGCTTCCTTGGGCGCATTGCCCTTGGGCACGATGGCGCGCTTGAAACCGTGCTTGGCCGCTTCCTTGAGCCGCTCCTGCCCACTGGGCACCGGCCGAACCTCACCTGACAGCCCCACTTCACCGAACACCAGCAGGTCGTGGGGCAGCGGTCGATTGCGCAGGCTGGACATCACCGCCGCCATCAAGGCCAGGTCGGAAGCGGTTTCCAGCACTTTGACGCCGCCCACCACGTTGAGGAAAACATCCTGGTCATGGGTAGGAATACCTCCGTGGCGATGCAGGACAGCCAGCAACATGGCAAGCCGGTTCTGATCCAGGCCCAGGGTGACCCGGCGTGGGTTCGCCAGATGGCTGTCATCCACCAACGCCTGCACTTCCACCAGCATCGGGCGGGTGCCTTCCCAGGTCGCCATGACCACGCTGCCCGGCACTTCCTCTTGGGCGCGCGTCAGAAAGATCGCCGAAGGGTTGGAGACTTCTTTCAGCCCCCTGTCGGTCATGCCGAACACACCCAGCTCGTTGACGGCGCCGAAGCGGTTCTTCACCGCCCGCAACAAACGCAGCCGCCCATCGGACTCACCCTCGAAGTACAACACCGTATCCACCATATGCTCCAGCACGCGCGGCCCCGCCAGCGCGCCCTCCTTGGTGACATGGCCCACGAGGAAAATCGCCGTACCGCTCTGCTTGGCGTAACGCACCAGCAGCGCCGCGCTCTCCCGCACCTGGGACACGCCCCCCGGTGCCGATTGCAATTGTTCGGTGAAGATCGTCTGGATCGAGTCGATCACCATCACCTTGGGCTTTTCCAGGCGAGCCGTGGCGATGATGGTTTCGATGCAGGTCTCGGTCATGACCCGCAATTGATCCTGGGGCAGGCCCAGGCGTCGGGCCCGCATGGCGACCTGTTGCTGGGATTCCTCACCGGTGACATACAACGCAGGCATGCGGGTGGCGAGGTTGCACAGGGTTTGCAGCAGGATCGTGGATTTACCGATGCCGGGGTCCCCGCCGATCAACACCACGGAACCGTCCACCAGTCCGCCTCCCAATACGCGGTCCAGCTCACCGGACGCCGTGGAAAAGCGCGGGATTTCCTCGACACTGACTTCGGCCAGGGTCTTGATCTGCGCCTGCTGGCCAGCCCAGCCCGTACGCCCTGTGGGCGCCGCGGCACCGCCGCTTTCCACCATGGTTTCGGTCAGGGTATTCCAGGCACCGCATTCACTGCATTGGCCGGCCCATTTGGGAAAGGTCGCGCCGCACTCGGTGCAGCCATACATGCGCTTTGCCTTGGCCATCTGAACTCCGGGTAAAAACCGTGATGATAGCCCAGACGACGACCCGAACGGCCAGTTCGTCAACGTGGGGCCGGCATTCTGATTTCACCCTTGGCCAGATCCGCCGCCGTATTGCCCAAAGGGTCCCGGGCCTCGAGGTCTGCCCCCTTGGCCTTCAAGGCCTCGAGCAATTCGGCGCGCTTGAACAGGCCGGCGTACATCGCCGCGGTCTGCCCCGCGCCGTTGCGCTGGTCCGGACTGCAATCGGTAGACAGCAAACGACGCGCAATCTGCACCTCGCCTTTGAAGATGGCGCCCATCAGTGCGGTATTTCCCCGCTTGTCCTGGGCGCAGGCATCGGCGCCAGCGGCCAGCAACCGTTCCACCGCCGGGCCATGGCCGTGATAAGCCGCCAGGATCAGGGCGGTGTAACCTTTTTCATCCTGGGTATCGAGCGAATAACCGGCTTCGATGAAGGTCTCGAGCATCGGCACGTCACCCCGCCGGGCGGCGTCGAAATAATAAGCCTGCAATTGTTCCTGCACCGCCACCGGGTCGGTAGGCACGGGTTGGTCGGCCCACCCGTTCAATGACCAGGCGGCGAGCAGCGATAAGAGAAACAGACGCATCGGCGCGACTCCTTGGGCCTGTGACTGTGGGAGCGAACGCGCTCCCACAGGTTTTGCGCAGGTGGATCAGTCGGTCAGTTTTTCCGCCAGTGCCTTGACCCGGGCCAGATCGCCCTTGGCAACCCGGGCCACGCCGGTGCCATATTCAGGGTCAGCCTTGTAGAGGAAGGACAGGATGATGTGCTTGCTCTCGTCATCGGTGGTCGCCAGCGACCCACCGAAGCTTTCGATCAGGTCGTTGCGCTCCTTCTGGTTGAACGAGCGGTACAGGTCACCGGCCTGCTTGAAGTTCTGCTCACGCTGGATCTTCGCCTGCTGGGTGCTGCCGCCAAGCGCGGTCTGGCTGTAGCGTGCCGAAGGCTGCTCGTCGCGAGGCATCAGGCGGCTCGGTTGATAGTTGACGCCGGTACTGGTGCTGCCAAGGTTCATCGCGCCGTCCTGGTTACCGTTGTTCACTGCAACCTTGGGTGCGTTGATGGGCAACTGCAATGCGTTGGCGCCTACCCGGTACATTTGGGTATCGGCATAAGAGAACACCCGACCCTGCAACAGACGGTCCTCGGAAGGTTCGATACCAGGCACCAGGTTGGCAGGCGCCATGGCCACCTGTTCGGTTTCCTGGAAGACATTCGCCGGGTTACGGTTCAAAACCATCTGCCCGACTTTACGCTCCGGCACACCCGGCCAGATCTTGGTGGCGTCCAGCGGATCGAAATCGAACTTGGACAACTCTTGCGGCTTGAGCACCTGGACATACAGGTCCCACTTGGGGAAGTCGCCCTTGTTGATATGCGTGACCAAGTCATTGGTCATGTGGCTGTAATCCTGCCCCTGAACTTTCACAACTTCTTTCGGGTCGAGGTTTTTCAGACCTTGCAAACTTTTCCAATGAAACTTGACGTAATGAACTTCACCCTTGGCATTCACCAGTTTGTAAGCATGAACACCATTACCGTCCATTTCACGGTAACTGGCCGGCGTGCCGGAGTTGGAATACAGCTCGGTCAGGGTACGCGTCGCCTCGGGAACATGGGAGAAGAAGTCGAAACGACGTGAATCGTCATCCAGATTGGTTCTTGGGTCGGGTTTGAACGCATGGACCATATCGGGAAACTTGATGGCGTCGCGGATGAAAAAGGTCGGGAAGTTGTTCCCCACCAGATCCCAGTTACCGTCGGCCGTATAGAACTTGGTGGCGAAGCCACGGGGGTCGCGCAGGGTTTCCGGCGAATGGTTGCCATGCACCACGGCCGAAAAACGCACGAATACCGGCGTGGTCTGGCCTGCCGCGAAGACCTTCGCCTTGGTCAGGTCGCTGAGGTCGTTGGACACTGTGAAGGTGCCATGGGCACCCGTGCCACGGGCGTGGACCACGCGCTCTGGAATGCGTTCCCGATCGAAGCGCTGGAGTTTCTGGATCAGTTGCACGTCTTGCAACAGGGTTGGGCCGTTGGGACCCGCCGTCTGCGAGTTCTGGTTGTCGCCAACTGCCGCCCCGTTATCCCGGGTCAGGGTGGCCGCATTGACGGAAAGGGACAGCAGGCCGGCGGTCAGTGCAAAAAGGGCGCGACGGTGGGAAAGAGCCCCGCCGCCAAGGGAAGTATTCATAGGAATTTCCTCTGATGTTATAGAGCGCATCCATGTGCGCTTGTCAGAGGCTAGTGCCCGAAAAAGCAAAACCTAAATAGAAATGCCATACCGCTCCGATAGAAAAAACGTTATGGGGAACCGACGGGAAAGCGCGTATCACGCGCGATTGATGGCACTTTGTAAACTTTCAGGCCGGAACCGGGTCGATAACGAAGTGTTTTGTAAGCAGGCGTTTCGAGCGAGACGCATCCGGCTGAATTACACTGCCACCCAACCTCATCAGTCACAAGGAATCACTCATGGGCGTGCTAAGCGAGTTCAAGGCCTTCGCGGTCAAAGGCAATGTCGTCGACATGGCCGTCGGGATCATCATCGGGGCTGCGTTCGGCAAGATTGTTTCTTCATTTGTTGGCGACGTGATCATGCCTCCCATCGGCCTGCTGATCGGCGGCGTGGATTTCAGCAACCTGGCCATCACCCTCAAGGCCGCACAGGGCGACGCCCCGGCCGTGGTGCTGGCCTACGGAAAGTTCCTCCAGACCACCGTGGACTTCATCATAGTCGCCTTCGCCATCTTCCTGGGCGTCAAGGCGATCAACCGTCTCAAGCGCGAAGAGGCCGTGGCACCCAGCGCGCCGCCGGTACCCACCAAGGAAGAACAATTGCTGAGCGAAATCCGCGACCTGCTCAAGGCCCAGAACGAACGGCCCTGATCGATCGGCATTGAACGAGGCGTCCTGGCGACGCCTTGTTCCTACCAGTAATTCTCCACTGCCACCTGGCCCGGCCGGCGGGTAAGGCTCAGTTGCAGCCCCCTGGCCTTGAGCAGCTTGCGCGTGTCGTCGATCATTTGCGGGTTGCCGCACAGCATGACCCGCGAATGCTCCGGGGTCAGCGCGACACCGGCGGCCCGCTCCAGCTCACCGTTTTCGATCAGCGTGGTAATACGCCCATTGAGCGTGCCCGGATGCTGCTCGCGGGTGACCGTCGCGATGAAACGAAACTTGTGCGCGTGCTCGGCCAGGTAATCGCGCCGAGCCAGCCCGTCGATCAGCTCCTGATACGCCAGCTCCCGCGCTTCGCGGACGCTGTACACCAGGACGATCCGCTCGAATCTTTCCCAGACCTCGAAATTCTGGAGAATCGAAAGAAACGGCGCGACCCCTGTTCCGGTGGACAACAGCCACAAGTCCCTGCCGTCCACAAAGCGGTCCAATGTCAGGTAGCCAAAGGCCTGGCGCTCCACCAGCAGGCTGTCACCCGGTTCCAGGCGGCTGAGTTCGCTGGTGAATTCACCGCCGGGAACGACAATGGAAAAAAATTCGAGAAACTCGTCGAACGGCGAAGAGACCATGGAATAGGCGCGCCAGACGGTGCTGCCATCCGCCTTGACGACTCCCAGCCGGGCGAATTGACCTGCCGTGAAACGGAAGCCACGATCCCGGGACGTCCGCAGGGTAAACAGATGAGGCGTCAATGGTCGCACCTCCAGCAAGGTCTGGCGGGTGAACTTCTCTGCGCTGTCGGTCATGAGCCACTCCAAAGGAACGAGAGGCCACAGTGTCCCGCAAAGTGAGCGCCGTAACCACCGACAGAGAGTAGTGGCATTTAGTCATAAACTCATTGCCAGCTCTTCAGCTCGTATACAGAAGTTATACAAATATACGAGCCTGTAACGGTAACAATTATTCAAAGTGTTTAATCCAACGTAGCTTCGTGTAAGCAACATTAAAAAATCTAACTACAAGTTAGGAAAAGTCCTACACTGTTCTTTCGCACCCCCAAGATTGGATCCACGCAGCTGAACGTCAACCCAGGAGAGTGTGATGGACAAGTGGAAGGACTTACAGTTGAGGAAGTTATCTTGCGAAAAAGACCTCCAGGCCGCCTATCGCCTGGTCTTGAATTTCTTTAACAATCAAGGATTTGAGTTTTGCGCATTTGCGGCCTATCTCGGCAGCCCCAGCAACCATACCACCAAGGTAAACCTGAATAACTATCCCTATGGATGGGACCGATTATATGAACAGAACGGGTATGCTTCGAACGATCCGATAGTGGCACACTGCAATCAATCACCCCTTCCAATCCTCTGGGATGAAAACCTCTTCGCCCAAGCGCCCAAGTTATGGCACGAACTTAACCGACAAGGCCTCAGGTACGGCTGGACTCAGTCCGTCCATGACGATCACGGTGTTTATTGCAGCCTGTTCAGTCTTGCCCGGACTCATTGTCCGATCGATATAGAGGAGCATTACGGGAATCTCGGCTACGCCATTTTCGCCAGTCAGCGGTTGCATGCACTGGCCAGTAAAAAAATGTCGGATGTCGCCGAAACCACGCATAAATGCCATTTATCGCCCAGGGAGATCGAAGTGCTCAGGTGGTCCGCCGAAGGAAAGACCGCGTCGGAAGTGGGCAGAATCCTGTGCCTTTCCGAACGCACCGTTAACTTTCATGTGTGCAGTTGCATGCGCAAACTGAACGTCAGCAACAAGATTTCAGCCGTCGCCAAGGCGGCCCACATTCATGTGATTTGAGAGCGAACCCACACCGTCAGCCTGAAAACCCACGAGTATTGCACAGCAAAAAAACGTACCATTCACGGCTCCACTTGAATGATGACGCGCCTAGCACGCGACGCAGTTCATTCAGGCGGTCCCGCTGCGAACACCTGCCCCAGGGCAGCGGGACATCCGTCGATTGCCAGAGTCCCCAGCCATGCCCCTGCTTGACAGCCCCTTCGCCCAGCTCGACCTGATCCGCCAGCCCGAACAGCAGAACGAACCGCTGCAGGCCTTCGATGCGGCCGATGAATATCTGCTCGCTCATCTGGCCGAGCAGCAACCGGCCACCAGTACCCGGGTCCTGGTGCTCAATGACGGTTTCGGTGCCCTGGCCGCCAGCCTGGCCGGCAAGGTCAATGTGATCAGCAGCAGCGACTCGTTCCTGGCCTTGCAGGCACTGGAAAAGAACCTGGTGCGCAATGGACGCGCTTTCGATGCGGTGCCTACATTGCCGGCCAGCGAACCATTGGTCGGGCCCTTCGACCGTGTCCTGATCAAAGTGCCGAAGACCCTGGCCCTGCTGGAAGAACAACTGATCCGCCTGCAAGGTCAGTTGGCGCCCGGCGCCCAGGTGATCGCCGCTGCCATGGTCAAGCACCTGCCTCGGGCCGCGGGTGATCTGCTGGAGCGCTACATCGGCCCGGTGCAGGCCTCGCTGGCGGTGAAGAAAGCCCGCTTGCTGATCGCCACGCCAGCCGACAGAGCGCCAGCGGTATCGCCCTACCCTACCCGCTACCTGCTGGAAGAACCGAAGATCGAACTGCTCAATCACGCCAACGTGTTCTGCCGGGAAGGATTGGACATCGGCACCCGGGCGTTCCTGCCGCATCTGCCGAAGAACCTGGGGGCCGCCCAAGTCGCGGACCTGGGATGCGGCAACGGCGTGTTGGCCATTGCCAGCGCCCTGCAGAACCCACAGGCCCACTACACCCTGGTGGATGAATCCTACATGGCCGTGCAATCGGCCGCCGAGAACTGGCGGGCGGCCCTGGGCGAGCGCGAGATGACCGTGCGGGCCGGTGACGGCCTGGCCGGGCAAGCTGCGCAGTCATTGGATGTGGTGCTGTGCAATCCACCCTTCCATCAACAACAGGTGGTGGGCGACTTCCTGGCCTGGCGGATGTTCCAGCAGGCTCGCGAGGCGTTGGTGGTCGGCGGCGCGCTGTACATCGTCGGCAACCGGCACCTGGGTTATCACAGCAAACTGGCGCGGCTGTTCCGGGGCGTCGAGCAAGTGGCCGCGACGCCGAAATTCGTCATTCTCAAAGCCCGCAAGTAGCGACCGCGGGATGCGAGCCCGACTCGCTCCCATCGGCGATCAATGGGTGGTCAGGCCGGCGGCGTTCATGAACATGCGCATCAGGCTGGCGACGATGAACAACGCCAGCACACTGCCCGCCCAGATCCCCACCAGCCAGCCAAGCCGCTGCCAGAGCGGCTTCTTTTCAGCGGCTTCGATGTCTTTGAGCTCTGGCTTGGCCATCCGCAACACCTCGCAGGTCAATCAATGGTAACCGTCATCATGGGTCACCTTGCCCCGGAACACGTAGTAGCTCCAGAAGGTGTACACCAGGATCAACGGAATGATGAACAGCGTCCCGACCAGCATGAACCCCTGGCTCTGGGGTGGTGAAGACGCATCCCAGATCGAAATGGAAGGCGGCACGATGTTCGGCCACAGGCTGATCCCCAGGCCGCTGTAGCCAAGGAAGATCAGCACGAGGGTCAGGATGAACGGTGTGTAGTTGGCGTTGCGGGCCACCGCCCGGAATAGCCCGTACATGGTTACCAGCACCAGGATCGGCACCGGCAGGAACCAGAACAGGTTCGGCAGGGTGAACCAGCGGGCCGCGATATCGGCGTGGGCCAACGGTGTCCAGATGCTGACGATACCGATCACCGCCAGCACCACGAACGCCAGCGGCCGGGCCAGGTCGTGCATCTGTTCCTGCAGCTTGCCTTCGGTCTTCATGATCAGCCAGGTGCAACCGAGCAAGGCATAGGCAGCGATCAGTGCCAGGCCGCAGAACACGGTGAACGGCGTGAACCAGTCCAGGGAGCCCCCGGCATACTGACGATTGACCACCTCGAAGCCGTCGATGAACGCGCCCAGCGCTACCCCCTGGAAGAAGGTGGCCGCCAGCGAGCCGCCGATGAAGGCCTTGTCCCAGAGGTGGCGCTTGTCGGCCTTGGCCTTGAAGCGGAACTCGAAGGCAACGCCCCGGAAGATCAGGCCGATGAGCATCAGGATCAACGGCAGGTACAACGCCGAGAGCACCACCGAATAAGCCAGCGGGAACGCCCCGAACAGACCGGCGCCGCCCAGCACCAGCCAGGTTTCGTTACCGTCCCAGACCGGCGCCACGGTGTTCATCATCACATCGCGGTCGCGCTCGCCCTTGATGAAGGGGAAGAGAATGCCGATCCCCAGGTCGAAGCCGTCCATGATCACGTACATCATGATGCCGAAGATGATGACCACGGCCCAGATCAGCGGAAGATCAATACCCATGACTCAATTCCCCTTGTTCGAGCGGTCGTTGTGGTCCACATCGTCGCCACCTTCGTTGGCGGCTGACAGTGGCCGGGCCGGGGTGCGTTTCTGGCCCGGGCCGCCATCGGTCGGCTCGGCTTCGTGGGCCACCGGGCCCTTGCGTACCAGACGCATCATGTAGCTCAGGCCGGCACCGAACAGCGCGAAGTACACCACCACGAACAGCACCAGGGTGATGCTCATCTGGGCGAAGCTGTGACCGGACGAAGCATCGGCCGTGCGCATCAGGCCGTAGACCACCCAGGGCTGGCGACCGATTTCGGTGGTGAACCAGCCCGCCAGGATCGCGATCAACCCGGACGGGCCCATCCACAGCACCATGTGCAGGAACGGTCGCGACTGATAGAGCCGGCCGCCACGACGCAGCCAGAGGCTGCACAGACCGGTGAAGATCATCAGCAGCCCCAGGCCCACCATGATCCGGAACGACCAGAACACAATGGTCGAATTCGGGCGATCCTCGGGCGGGAATTCCTTGAGGGCCGGCACCTGCTTGTCCAGGCTGTGGGTCAGGATCAAGCTGCCCAGGTAGGGAATCTCTACCGCGAACCTGGTCCGTTCTTCCTTCATGTCCGGCCAGCCGAACAGGATCAGCGGGGTTGGCTCATTGCCGACGTTCTCCCAGTGGCCTTCGATGGCCGCGATCTTCGCCGGTTGATGCTTGAGGGTGTTGAGCCCGTGGAAGTCACCGATGACCGCCTGGATTGGCGCCACCAGCAACGCCATCCACATCGCCATCGACAGCATGCGGCGGATGGCCGGGTTGTCGCGACCGCGCAGCAGGTGCCAGGCAGCCGAGGAGCCGACGAAGAATGCCGTGGCGACAAACGCCGCCGTAGACATGTGCAGCAAGCGGTAAGGGAATGACGGGTTGAACACCACCGCCAGCCAGTCCACCGGAATCACCCGGCCATCGACGATTTCGTACCCCTGCGGCGTCTGCATCCAACTGTTGGAGGACAGGATCCAGAAGGTGGAGATCAGCGTGCCGATCGCCACCATCACCGTGGAAAAGAAATGCAGGCCACGGCCGACGCGATTCCAGCCGAACAGCATCACGCCGAGGAAGCCCGCTTCGAGGAAGAATGCCGTGAGCACCTCGTAGGTCAGCAGCGGCCCGGTGACCGCACCGGCGAAGTCCGAGAACCGGCTCCAGTTGGTCCCGAACTGATACGCCATGACCAATCCGGACACCACGCCCATGCCGAAGTTGACGGCGAAGATCTTCGACCAGAAGTGGTACAAGTCACGATAGGTGTCGTCGCGGGTCTTGAGCCACAGCCCTTCGAGCACCGCCAGGTAACTCGCCAGGCCGATCGTGATGGCCGGGAACAGGATGTGGAACGAGATCGTGAATGCAAACTGGATCCGGGCGAGATCGAGCGCCTCCAAACCGAACATAAGTCTTCCTCTGTCAGGTAAAACCGGCTGCGGGTGGGGCCTGCATCACGGCCCCTCGGATATGGAGTGCGATGCCTTTCAAATCGTTCTTTTTAAAACCGTCACGACGCAGGTATCTGGCCAGATGGCCTCCAGGCCAACGCCTCGGAGCGGTGTTGATCTGGATCAAGCAATGCTCAAAGAGTAGTCGCATTATTGCCGATGAACGGCGTGGTCTTTTGTCGCGTGACAGGTTGTCTCAGTGCCCGATCAGAGCTGTGGGCATGGTGAAGTCCCTTGTGGCGAGAGGATTTATCCCCGCTGGGTTGCGAGAAAGCCCCCATCCATTTCAGCCAGTTGGCGAGTGCTAAGCACTCGAACGGGGATAAATCCCCTCGCCACGATAAATCCCCTCGCCCACAGAAAGCGGTGGCGTGTGGAAGATTGATGCTTGGCTAACTATTTTTTCCGGCAACCGCAACTTCCGGTTACAGCTTGGTGATAATCTCGATGCCCTCATCACCGGACCCGTCATAGATGCCCAGCCAAGCGCCCTTGCTGCTCCGTCACCATCGCCCCTTCATCGCCTTCTGGCTGGCCCGGATCTTCACTGCCAGCGGCTTCCAGATGCTCACCGTCGCCATTGGCTGGAACCTTTACCAACTGACCGGCAACGTCCTGGACCTTGGGCTTGTGGGCTTGGTGGAATTCGCGCCACGGGTGCTGTTCATGCTTCACACCGGTCATGTGGCGGACCGTTATGACCGACGCAAGGTCGCGGCGATCTGTCAGACAGTGCAGGCGATGATCGCCCTGGCACTGGTCATCGGCAGCGCCACCGACCAGGTCACCCGGGAAATGATCTTCATCCTCGCGTTCCTGCTGGGGGCCGCCCGCTCTTTCGAAATGCCGACCACCCAGGCGTTGCTGCCCAGCATCGTGCCTGCCGAGCTGTTCCCCCGTGCCGTGGCCGCCGCACAATCGGCCCAGCAATCGGCCACCATCGTCGCTCCGGCGCTGGGAGGCTTGCTCTACGCCTTTGGCAGTGTCTGGGTCTATGGGCCGACCGTGGTGCTTTACCTGATCGCCTGCTGCCTGATGCTCAACCTGCCCGCCCGCCAGACGCCATTGAACAAAGGCAAGGCCACCCTGGATTCATTGTTGGCCGGGATTCGCTTCATTCGCAGCCGCCCGGACATCCTCGGGGCCATCTCCCTGGACCTGTTCGCGGTGCTGCTGGGAGGCGCGACGGCCTTGTTGCCGGTGTTTGCCAAGGACATTCTGCTGACCGGCCCCTGGGGCCTGGGCCTGCTGCGCTCGGCGCCGGCGGTGGGCGCCTTGCTGATGTCGCTGTGGCTGGCGCGGTTCGCCGTGGAACGCAAGGTCGGCCGTGTGATGTTCACCGCCGTAGGCGTGTTCGGCGTGGCCACCATCGCATTCGGCCTCTCCACTTCCTTCTGGTTTTCCCTGGCGGTGCTGGTGGTCCTGGGCGCGGCGGACATGATCAGCATGGTGATCCGCGCCTCCTTCGTACAACTGGAAACCCCGGATGAAATGCGCGGCCGGGTCAGTGCGGTGAATGGCCTGTTCATCGGCGCCTCGAACCAGTTGGGCGAATTCGAGTCCGGTCTCACCGCCCACTGGTTCGGCACCGTGCCGGCAGTGGTCATGGGCGGGGTCGGCACGCTGCTGGTGACTGGCGTGTGGATCAAGCTGTTCCCGACCCTGGCCAACCGCGACCGGATGCACGAGCCGAAGGACTAGGCCCTGCGAAAAGTCGCCGGGCGGCGATCAGGCGAGCCGGTTTTAAACGCTGCATGATCGTCGCGCAGGCCTTTTGCGTATTGAGCCTAGAGCAGTTTGTCCAGCGTGATGGGAAAATCCCTCACCCGCTTGCCGGTGGCGTGATAGATCGCATTCGCCACGGCCGCCGCCACACCGACGATGCCGATTTCGCCAACGCCTTTGGAACCCAGTGCGTTGACGATTTCGTCGTGCTCATCGACGAACACCACGTCGATGTCGCCGATGTCGGCATTGACCGGCACGTGGTACTCGGCCAGGTTGTGGTTCATGTGCCGGCCCAGGGCATGATCGGTCAGGGTTTCTTCATGCATGGCCATGCCGACGCCCCACACCACGCCACCCAGGATCTGGCTGCGGGCGGTCTTCGGGTTGATCACCCGCCCGGCGGCGATGGCACTCACCACCCGGTTGACCTTGACCGTGCCCAGGTCTTCATCCACCAGCACCTCGACGAACACCGCCGAATGCGTCGCGGTGGCATAAGCCTGGCGTTTTTCATCCGGCTCGGCGCTGACCTGTGCCTGCAGCGGCGTCTCGCCACTGTCGCGCGCCAACTGCGCCAAGGACACGCTGGCTTCGCCCAGGCGAAGCTGGCCGTCGGCGAACGTCACTTGCTCGATTGTCGCGCCGCTGAAGTCCGGACAGGTTTGTCGGGCCACCGCCAGCAGCTTTTCCTTCAAGGCTGCGCACGCCTGTTGCACCGCGGTGCCCACCGACGAAACGGTGAACGAGCCACCCTGCAACGGCGCGGTCGGCAGTGAGGAGTCACCGAGGACAAAGGTGACATCTTCAAGGGAAACGCCTGACGTCTCTGCGGCAATCTGGGTCATGACCGTATAGGTGCCCGTACCGATATCCGTGGTGGCGCTGCTGACCGTCAATTTGCCCTCGGCGTCCAGGGATGCACGGGCACTGGCTTTCTGTTGCATCGCTTCCCAGACACCACTGGCCATGCCCCAGCCCACCAGTTGCCGGCCTTCGCGCATGCTGCGCGGCTCCGGATTGCGTTGGCCCCAGCCGAACCGGCGAGCGCCTTCGGCGTAGCACTCACGCAATTGCTTGCTGGAATACGGCTTGCCTTCGTTCTCGTTACGCTCGGCATAATTGATCAAGCGCAACTGGACCGGATCGATCGCCAGTGCACAAGCCAGTTCATCCATGGCGCACTCCAGGCCGATCAAACCCAGGGCCGCACCGGGAGCGCGCATGTCCAGTGGCGTGTAGACATCCAGTGGCGCCAGCTTGTAGGTCAACTGCACGTTGTCGCAGTGGTAGAGCATGCCGCTCCATTCCACCACGTGTTCGGTGAAGTCTTCGAAACGCGACGTCTGGCCGATGGCGGTGTGGGCCACTGCCAGCAAACGCCCGTTGGCCGCTGCGCCCAACTGCAGGCGCTGGAAGGTCCGTGGCCGGTAGCCAAAGGTGAACATCTGCTGGCGCGTCAGGCTGACCCGCACCGATCGCTTGAGCGCCAGCGCGGCCATCACCGCCAGGGGCAATTGATACTGGGGTCGCAATCCGGAGCCGAAAGCGCCACCGACAAAGGCGGCGAACACCCGCACCTGTTCTTTCTCCAGGCCGAAGACTTTCTGCACATAAGCCTGGCAGTTCTGCGTGCCCTGGGTCTTGTCGTGGATATGCAGGCTGCCGTCAGGCTGATACAGCACCGTGGAAGCATGGGGCTCCATCGGATTGTGATGCTCCACCGGGGTGCTGTAGGAGACATCCACACTGATGGCTGCACTCGCATATTCGCCCTGAAAATTCCCACGGGGCTTGGGCAGTTCGGCTGGCGCCGGATGGGCTTCGTTTTGCAGGATGGCCAGGTCGGTCTGATGCTCCTGGGCCTCGTATTCGATTTCAACGAGCGAACCGGCGTAGCGGGCCAGTTCCAGGTTTTGCGCGACCACCAGGGCCAAGGGTTGCCCGCTGTACAGGACCTGATCGTTGAACAGGGGCCGGAACGGCGAACCGTCCGCCGCATCGGCGTCCTGGTAGGGCTCGTCGTAGCTGGCGATCTTCGGGCGGTTGGTATGGTCGATCACCGCCACCACGCCGGGCAGCGCCAAGGCCCGGGACGCATCGATGCGCACCACCCGGCCGCGGGCGATCGTACCAGAGACGACGCTGCCATGCAGCAGGCCGTCCTCGGGGTATTCGCCAGCATAGCGGGCCTGCCCCGTGACCTTGAGCAAGCCGTCGACCCGGTCCAGCGGTTGCCCCATGGATCTGCTCGAAGTGTTCATCGGCTTTGCCCTCCCAATGCGGCGTCGCTCAGGGCCCGGACAACCGCCCGACGCGCCAGTCTGACCTTGAAGCCGTTATGTTCCAGCGGCTCGGCGTTTTGCAGCAGCGCATCGGCGGCGGCCGTGAAGGTCTCGCGACTCACGGCCTGGCCCCGCAGCCAATTCTCCACGGCACGGTCGCGCCAGGGCTTGTGGGCCACGCCTCCCAGCACCAGGCGCGCCTCGCGGATCATCGGTCCGTCCAACTCCAGCGCCACCGCTACCGAGACCAGGGCGAAGGCGTAGGAAGCACGGTCCCGGATCTTCAGATAATGGCTATGCCCGGCGAAACCGGCGGCGGGCAATTCGATCCCGGTGATCAGCTCATCGTCGGCCAACTGGTTATCCCGCTCCGGTGCCTCGCCGGGCAGGCGATGGAAATCGGCGAACTCGATGGTCCGCGCCCCGCCCCGGCCCAGGACATGCACCACCGCTTCCAGCGCGGCAAGGGCGACACACATGTCGGAGGGATGCGTCGCGACACATTGGTCACTGGCGCCGAAAATCGCGTGGATCCGGTTCAAGCCGTTCCGTGCCGGACAGCCGCTGCCGGGCTGGCGCTTGTTGCAGGGTGCGCCGGCGTCATAGAAGTAGTAGCAACGGGTGCGTTGCAACAGGTTGCCGCCGGTGCTCGCCATATTACGCAACTGGGGCGATGCGCCTGCCAGAATCGCCTGGGAGAGCAGTGGATAACGGCGCTTGATCCAAGGGTGCCAGGCCAGGTCGGCATTGCTGACCAAGGCACCGATCATCACCCCGCCGGAAGCGGTTTCGCTGAGGTCTGCCAGTGGCAGGCCAGTGATGTCGATCAGGTGTGCGGGGCGGGTGAGGTTTTCCTTCATCAGGTCCAGCAGGTTGGTGCCGCCGGCGATGAAGCGTGAGGTCGGGCTCGCCAGGTCGATGGCCGCCTGCACGGTGTCGGGCTTGCTGTACTGGAAAGGATTCATTGATCGTCCCTCTGGTTTTCCGGGCGGGGACAGAGCGGCAAGGCTTCTTCGATGGCGTCGCGGATGTTGTTGTAGGCGCCGCAGCGGCAAAGGTTGCCGCTCATCAGTTCGCTGATCTGCCCACGATTGCGCGCCCGGCCTTCGTTGGCCAGTCCCACCGCCGAACAGATCTGCCCCGGGGTGCAATAGCCGCACTGAAAGGCGTCATGTTCGATAAACGCTTGCTGCATGGGGTGCAGCAGGCCATTGCCGGCCAAGCCTTCGATGGTGGTCAGCTCGGCGCCATCGCACATCACCGCCAGGGTCAGGCAGGCGTTGATCCGCTTACCGTCGCGCAGCACGGTGCAGGCTCCACACTGGCCGTGGTCGCAGCCTTTCTTGCTGCCTACCAGGTCCAGCTGCTCGCGCAGCAGGTCCAGCAGCGTGGTCCAGGGCAAGACTTGCAGTTCACGCGCCTGGCCGTTGAGTACCAGGCGAATCGGATGATGGACGAAGGACGCCTGCGTCGCTTCGGACAGGGTCGCGCTCATGGGACACCTCACGGTTGGTCGTACACGCGGCGTTTTGGGAAACCGCCGTCATAAGGGGTACGACTTCAGCGAGAGGCAGAGCGTTCAAGGCGATTGCGAAGACCTGCAGGACTTGCCCGATGCCGGCCAGTCAGAGTGAACGTCGCTGTCCATGGTTTTTTGCGGCGAGGGGATTGAGCGAAACATCGCGCCCCGATCGAGTGCGCAGCGCTCGCCGATGTTGTTGCCAGCGACCCCGGGACCGCTTCGCAGCCCAGCGGATAAAACCCCTCGCCAGGAAAATTCTTCAGGCCAGCAACTCCGCCGCCACTACTGCCCGTACACCCTTGCCGCAAAGCTGTTCCACCAGCGTCAGGGCAAACGCCAGGGTGGCCGCCGAGCCCTGGGCGGTGATGCAGTTGCCGTCCACCACCACTGGTTGGTCGACAAAGGTGCATCCGGACAATTGCTGACTCACGGCGGGCAGACAGGTCATGCGGCGCTGGCGCAGCACACCGAACGCTTGCAGCGCCAGCGCCGGGGCTTCGGCGACGGCGGCGAAGAAACGCCCGGCGGCGGCCTGGTCCTTGACCAACTGCTGCAAAGGCTGGTGGGCCGCCAGGTGCTGGGCGCCGATGATGCCGCCAGGCAGCACGATCAGGTCGAAATCCTGCACCAGCATATCCACCAGCATGCCATCGGCAGTCAGTCGGGTACCGCGGGCGCAGGTGAGCATTCGCCGCCCTTCGATACTCGCCACGACCACTTCGACCTGGGCCCGACGCAACACATCGATCAGGGTGACCGCCTGCAGGTCGTCGACGCCTTCGGCGACGGCAATCAAGGCTCTGGGAATCCTGGTTCCAGGCATCATGGTGACTCTCCGCTGGGTGACTCTTGAAAGCCTAGTAGGCACTGCCAAAGGTGGCGATCTTTTGATCGGGCCCAGGGCCCTTGCAAGGAAATCGCAGCCTCGGCAGCCCTGCGCGGCCAGGCGAGATTACTTGATGTACAACTGGGTCGACAGGCGGTTGCCCGGTGCGTTGATCGAGGTGTTGCTGAAACTGAAGGTGCCCTCCTGCTTGTCCTTGAGGTCGAAGACGTACAGATAGCCGACCACCTTGGTGCTGGCGGTGCAATCGTTGAGATTGCCGTTGCTGTACGCGCATACCGGCGAGCGAGTGCCGTCGACCTCGAAGCCGTCCAGCGTGACATGGGGCTGATGGCCATAGCCGACCTCCAGCACGTAGACCTTGATGTTCGGCGCGCGATGGTCGCAACGGGTCTGGGCCTGTCCTTGCGAAATATCCTCGAAGCCACAGGCCGGCGATTCGACCTTGAGCACCTTGACCTCGCTCAAGGGCGCGGCCGACGCGGCATTGGCCGCCTGTGCGGGCCACCACAGGCCCAGTGTGCAAGCCATGGCAATCGCCAGGTTTGTTTTCATGCGATGCATAGAGATCTCCCGGAACCGCGGGCAGTATGGCCCACTTATTGCCTTGGCAAAACATCGGCGACGATCGCAGCCATAACGCCATCCTGCTGGTATGATGCGCGGCTTTTTCCGACCCGCAGCAAATTCACGGGCGCCATCGGCGACCTGTGCTTTGCTGTTGGGGTCGATACATTCACGGCGCCCGGCGCGCCACGGGGAGCAGACATGCTGGAAAGGCTGTTTCAACTCAAGGCACACAACACCAACGTGCGGACCGAGATCCTGGCGGGCGTCACGACCTTCCTGGCCATGGCCTACATCTTGTTCGTCAACCCGAGCATCCTCGGCGAGACCGGCATGGACAAGGGCGCGGTGTTCGTCGCCACCTGCCTGGCGGCGGCCATCGGCTCGACGGTCATGGGCCTGATCGCCAACTACCCGATCGCCCTGGCGCCGGGCATGGGGTTGAACGCCTTTTTTACCTATACAGTGGTCCTGCACATGGGCCATACCTGGCAGGTGGCGCTGGGCGCGGTCTTCGTTTCCGCCGTGCTGTTCTTCCTGCTGTCGATCTTTCGCATCCGCGAATGGATCATCAACAGCATCCCGCTGCCGCTGCGCTCGGCCATCGCCGCTGGTATCGGCCTGTTCCTGGCGCTGATCGCCCTGAACAACGCCGGCATCGTGGTCAAGAACCCGGCGACCATGGTCGGCCTCGGCGACTTGAAACAGCCCGCGCCGATCCTTGCCACCCTCGGTTTCATCCTGATCGTGGGCCTTGAGGCACTGAAAGTGCGCGGCGCGGTGCTGATCGGCATCCTGGCGGTGACCATCGTCTCGATCCTGATGGGTTTCACCCCGTTCGGCGGCATCGTTTCCGCTCCGCCGTCCCTGGCCCCGACCTTCCTGCAACTGGACATCAAGGGCGCCCTGGACATCGGCCTGGTCAGCGTGATCTTCGCCTTCCTCTTCGTCGACCTGTTCGACAACTCCGGTACCCTGATCGGCGTCGCCAAGCGCGCCGGGCTGATGGGCAAGGACGGGCACATGCCGAAGATGGGCCGTGCGCTGATCGCCGACAGCACCGCCGCCATGGCCGGTTCGCTGCTGGGCACCTCCACCACCACCAGCTACATCGAATCGGCGGCAGGCGTCAGCGCCGGCGGCCGCACCGGCCTGACCGCCATCGTCGTGGCGGTCCTGTTTCTGCTGGCACTGTTCTTCTCGCCGCTGGCCGCCAGCGTCCCGGCCTTCGCCACCGCGCCGGCCCTGCTGTTCGTGGCCGTGCTGATGACCTCCGGCCTGGCGGAAATCGACTGGGACGACATCACCGTTGCCGCACCGGTGGTGATCACCGCACTGGCGATGCCGTTCACCTATTCCATCGCCAATGGCATCGCCTTCGGTTTCATCGCCTGGACCGCCATCAAGCTGGTGTCCGGTCGTGGCCGTGAGTTGAACCCGGCGCTGGTCATCCTGTCGATTCTGTTCGTGATCAAGTTGGGTTGGTTCAACGCATGACTTTCGATTCCCAGGCCTACGCCGGCCAGCTCCAGGACAAGGTCGCTCGCTTGCGCGACCTGCTGGCTCCGTTCGATGCACCGCAGCCCGAGGTGTTCGACTCCCCCTTGCAGCATTTCCGCCTGCGGGCCGAGTTCCGCCTGTGGCGCGAAGCCGGCGAACGGCATTACGCGATGTTCTCCCAGGACGACAAGCGCACGCCGATCCTCATCGAGCAATTCCCCATCGCCAGCCTGCGCATCAACCAGTTGATGCCGCAACTCAAGGCCGCCTGGCAAGCCAGCGCACCGCTGAGCCATAAGCTGTTCCAGGTGGAGTTCCTGACGACCCTGGCCGGCGACGCGATGATCACCCTGTGCTATCACCGTCCCCTGGATGAACACTGGCACGCAGCCGCCTCGAAACTGGCCAGCGACCTGAGCGTGAGCATCATCGGTCGGTCCAAGGGCAAGCGGGAAGTGATCGGCCATGACTATGTGGTGGAAAAACTCGACGTGGCCGGCCGTACGTTCAGCTATCGCCAGCCAGAAGGTGCCTTCACCCAGCCCAACGGCACGGTGAACCAGAAAATGCTCAACTGGGCTTACGATGCACTGGGAGATCGCACCGACGATCTGCTGGAGTTGTACTGCGGCAACGGCAACTTCACCCTGCCCCTGGCGACCCGCGTGCGCAAGGTGCTGGCCACCGAGATCAGCAAGACTTCCGTGAACGCGGCATTGAGCAACCTCAGCGAAAACGCGGTGGATAACGTCACCCTGGTGCGCCTCTCGGCCGAGGAACTGACCGAAGCCCTGAACGAAGTCCGCCCGTTCCGCCGCTTGCAAGGCATCGACCTGAAAAACTACGAATTCGGCAGCGTCTTCGTCGACCCGCCCCGCGCCGGCATGGACCCGGACACCTGCGAACTGACCCGGCGGTTCGAGAACATCCTGTACATCTCCTGCAATCCGGAAACCCTCGCCGCCAATATCGCGCAACTGCACGACACCCATCGCATCGTGCGTTGTGCGTTGTTCGATCAATTTCCTTGGACCCATCATATGGAATCCGGGGTGTTGTTGACCCGACGGTAAGTCCTTCCTCTTGTGGTGAAGGACCACCCTGTGGCGAAGGGATTATCCCCGCTGGGCTGCGAAGCAGCCCCAAGCTCTTGAGTCCTGCAAAAGCTTGCGAGCGCTGCGCGCTCGAGCGGGGATAAATCCCCTCGCCACAATTTGCCCCCCGCCAAACCGGTAATGGCCTTTGTTCGATCATCGAACACTTAATGGCCGATGACGTCGGCTTTGTTTGACCAAATTAACCATCTAGTACAATTTATCTCCAGCGGCTGAAACCCGGCCGACGCCAACAATAAAAATGTGGAGAAATTGCGATGCCTCCGATCGTTCTGGTGCTCAACGGCCCGAACCTGAACCTGCTCGGCACCCGTGAGCCGGCTACCTACGGACACGAGACCCTGGCGGATATCTCGGCGTTGTGTGGGCGCACCGCTGACGAACTCGGCCTGGCGGTGGAGTTTCGCCAGACCAACCAGGAGAGCGAACTGCTGGACTGGATCCACGGCGCCCGCGGCCGCTGCGCCGGTATCGTCATCAACCCGGCGGCCTGGACCCACACCTCGGTCGCCATCCGCGACGCCTTGGTCGCCAGTGAAGTCCCGGTGATCGAAGTGCACCTGTCCAACGTCCATGCCCGGGAAGCCTTCCGGCATCACTCCTTCGTCTCATCGGTGGCCATCGGCGTGCTGTGTGGTTTCGGCAGCCAGGGCTATCGGATGGCCCTGGAACATTTCAGTCAGCGGTTGAAGGGGCAATGAGCATGTCGAACACCACCGTACTGGCCGGCCTGATCGGTGCGGGCATCCAGGCTTCCCGCACGCCGGCCCTTCATGAGCGCGAAGGCGACGCACAGGGCATGCGCTACCTGTATCGCCTGATCGACCTCGATGCGTTGAAACTCGACAGCGGCGCCCTGCCTGACCTGCTGACGGCGGCCGAACGCATGAGCTTTACCGGTTTGAACATCACCTTTCCCTGCAAACAGGCCATTATCCCGCTGCTGGATGAGCTGTCTTGCGAGGCCCGGGGTATCGGCGCCGTGAATACGGTGGTGCTCAAGGATGGCAAGCGCATCGGGCACAACACTGATTGCCTCGGGTTCGCCGAAGGATTTCGCCGCGGCTTGAACGATGTTTCGCGTCGACGCGTGGTACAGATGGGCGCCGGTGGCGCCGGTGCGGCTGTCGCCCATGCGTTGTTGGCCGAAGGCGTACAGACATTGAGCCTCTTCGATGTGGACGCCAGCCGTGCCGAAGCCCTGGCGAACAACCTGAACCAGCACTTCGGCGCTGATCGAGCCCGGGTCGGCCACGATCTGGCCAGCGCCATGGCCGAGGCGGATGGCCTGGTGAATACCACCCCCATGGGCATGGCGAAGCTGCCCGGCACGCCGGTGCCGGCCGGTTTGCTGAGGGGCGATCTGTGGGTCGCGGAAATCGTCTACTTCCCGCTGGAAACCGAACTGCTGCGCAACGCCCGCGCCCTGGGCTGCCGCACCCTGGATGGTGGCAGCATGGCGGTGTTCCAGGCGGTCAAGGCATTCGAACTGTTCAGTGGCGTGGCCCCGGATGCGCAGCGGATGCTGGAGCACTTCCAAAGCATGAATCACTAAAGCCTGGTGATAATTGCTTGTGGAAATTAGTTGTGGAAGCGAGCTCGCGATGAGGGTGTGCTGGCCGCAATCAGTGTGGCTAGATCGACCGCTATCGCGAGCAAGCTCGCTCCCACACAAGCTCGCTTCCAGAAGAGGTCAGGGTTGCAGGTAGCGCAACACCGACTCGCAGACCATCTCGCGATGCCGCTGCTTGATCCTCTCGTCCGACAGATCGATCTGGAAGATCTCGCCAAAGGTCTGGCGGTTGGACACCCGGTAAAAGCAGAACGAACTGATCAGCAGGTGCACATCCAGCGGCTGGAGACCGGCGCGGAACACACCCTCTTCCGCGCCCCGGCGCAGGATCACACCCAGGGAGTCGAGGATCGTGCTGGTCATCGCCTTGATCGCGCCTGACTGTTTCACGTATTCGGCGTTATGGATGTTCTCGATGCAGACGATGCGCACGAAATCCACATTGCGATCATGGTGGTCGAAGGTGAACTCCACCAGGCGCCGGATCGCGTCGACCGGTGCCAGCTCCGCCAGGTGCAGGCGGCTCTCGGTATTACGGATGTCGCCGTAGAGTTTTTCCAGCACCTCGACATACAACTGCTCCTTGCTGCCGAAGTAGTAGTAGATCATGCGCTTGGAAGTGTGGATGCGCTCGGCGATGGCGTCGACCCGGGCACCAGCCAGGCCTTGCTGGACGAACTCGACGATGGCTTCCTGGAGAATGTTCTCCCGGGTTTTCTCCGGGTTGTTCTTGCGACTCTTGCGCGGCACGACGACAGGCTCGTCGAGTCCAGCGGGAAGTTCTGAATTCATAGTCATTGCGGGCTCACGGCCATCACTGCACAGGCTGGCGATTATGGGCCGCTCCGTGCAGTGAAGGAAGCCACGGGGTCGCCGTTTACCGTCGCGGTTACGATTTACCTACAACTTGGCGTGCCGCAAACCGCCGCTGCGGGACTTGGCCATGGCCGCCAGCCGCACCGCGACATTGGCCGCACCGTAGCCGGTATAGCCGTTCTTGCGCTGGATGATCTCAAAGAAGAAGCGTCCCTCGAACGGCTCGGTGTAGACGTGGAACAACTCGCCTCCCTGGGCATCACGGTCATACAACACGTTGAAATACGCCAGCTCGCTGAGAAACTCGTCATCGAAATCGAACCGTGCCGCCAGGTCGTCGTAATAGTTGAGGGGAATATCCAGCAGCGGCACGCCAGCTTCCTTGGCACGACTGACCTGGGCAAAGATGTCGTCGCAGTCGAAGGCGATGTGATGCACCCCGGAACCGCGATAACTCGACAGCGCATGTGAGATCGCCGTGTTGCGGTTCTCGGAAATGTTCAGCGGCAAGCGAATCGAACTGCAGCGACTGCGCAGGGCCCGGCTCTTCACCAGGCCATAGGGGTCAGGCAGCACCACTTCGTCGTCCGCCTCGAAATCCAGCAGGCTCTTGTAGAACAGCACCCAACTGTCAAGGCTGTCCGCCGGCAACGCCATGGCCATGTGGTCGATACGCTTGAGCCCGGCCCCGATGACCGCGCCGGGTTGCAGGTTGAAATCGGTGGCATAGACATCCGTTCCCCGATCCACCAGGTAGATCAGGCTGCCATCCGGCGCCCGCACCGCCGCCAGTTCCAGCTCGTTGGGCCCCACCAACCCGCGATAGGGCTGGCCTTTGTAGGCCACCGCCCGGGCCAGGGCGCTGGCGCTGCTGTCGACCCGCAGGGCGGTGGCGCACAGCGAGGGGCCGTGGGCTTCGAAAAAGCTGTGGGCAAAGGAATAGGGTTCGCAGTTGAGGATCAGGTTGATATCGCCCTGGCGCAACAGGCTGACGTTCTTGGAGCGATGCTGGCCGGCCTTGACGAAGCCCAGCCGTTCCAACCAGTGAGCCAGCTTGGCCCCAAGGGCGTCGTCCACGGCGAACTCGAGGAATTCGATGCCGTTGTAGTCACTGGCCGGCGGCGTGGCGAAGAGAATATCGGTATTGCTCGCGGGCGCGGCTTCTTCAGCCAGGCGCTGGCGGGTCTTCTCTTCCAGGTACAACAATGAGCGCAAGCCATCGGCGGCATTGGCCCGTGGCGGCGCGGCGCGAAAGCCGTCGTTGAAGATCTCCAGGGACAGCGGTCCGGTGTAGCCACTCTTGATGATCGGCGCCAGGAAGCCCGGCAAGTCGAACTCGCCCTGCCCCGGGAAGCAGCGGAAATGCCGACTCCATTCCAGGACATCCATCGCCAGGATCGGCGCGTCGGCCATCTGTACGAAGAAAATCCTGTCGCCAGGAATCTCGGCGATCGCCCGCGGATCGCCCTTGAGAGACAGCGTGTGGAAACTGTCCAGCAGCACGCCAAGGCTGGGGTGATCGGCCTGGCGCACGATGTTCCAGACCTGTTGATAAGTATTCACGTGCCGGCCCCAGGCCAGCGCTTCGTAGCCGATGCGCAAACCCCGTGCGCCGGCCCGTTCGGCCAGCAAGCGCAGGTCATCGATCAGAATCCGCTCATCGCCGACACTGTCGGCCGAGGCGTTGCTGCACACCAGCACCAGATCGGTGCCCAATTCCTGCATCAGGTCGAACTTGCGCTCGGCTCGTTCCAGGTTGCGCGCCAGGCGATCGCGACGGCAGCCTTCGAAATCACGGAACGGCTGGAACAAGGTAATGGCGATGCCGAGGTCGGCGCACATCTGCCGGATTTCCCGAGGACTGCCATCGTAATAGAGAAGGTCGTTCTCGAAGATTTCCACCCCGTCGAAACCGGCGGCGGCGATGGCCTCGAGTTTTTCCGGCAGGGTACCGCTCAGGGAAACGGTGGCAATGGAACGCTGCATGGCTTGGGCTCCCGGACAGGCATGGGCGACAGAATGCGCCGCTTGGAACAGCGCTCGTGGCGCCTTTTTAGTGTGCCGATTATTGGACGCCCCCCTTCATTCGGCAATTCAATACGTACCATTCAGTTAGTTTTATGTGCGATTATCGAACGAAATGCCGATCACCGAATTGACGATTTTTTGTCCACTGCGCACCATCGGCCCCACGTCGATGCCGGCCAGACCGTCGGAATCAACGGTCAATACGTTCACCCATAAGAATTTCAAAAACGGGTACATGCTATGAATCCTTCCCAAAGCTCCCTCCTGACTGCCGGCCTGAGGGACACGACCAGCGGCATCGGCGCCAAGATCCGCGGCGCCATGGCCGTGGGCAAGACCCGTTGGGGCATGCTCGCGCTGGTATTTTTCGCCACCACCCTCAACTACATCGACCGCGCCGCCCTGGGCGTCATGCAGCCGATCCTCGCCAAGGAAATGAGCTGGACGGCGATGGACTACGCCAACATCAACTTCTGGTTCCAGGTGGGCTATGCCGTAGGGTTCGTGCTGCAGGGACGGTTGATCGACCGGATCGGCGTCAAGCGCGTGTTCTTCTGCGCCGTGCTGCTCTGGAGCCTGGCCACCGGCGCTCATGGCCTGGCCACTTCGGCAGTGGGCTTCATGATCTGCCGGTTCATCCTGGGCCTTACGGAGGCCGCCAACTACCCGGCCTGTGTAAAAACCACGCGGCTGTGGTTCCCGGCGGGCGAACGGGCGGTGGCCACCGGTATTTTCAACGCCGGTACCAACGTCGGCGCCATGTTCACCCCGATGTTGCTACCGCTGGTGCTGCACGTATGGGGCTGGCAGGCCGCATTCCTGTGCATGGCCGCGCTGGGCGGCATCTGGCTGCTGTTCTGGGGCCTGAAATACTTCAATCCTGAAGACCACCCCACGGTCAGACAGTCGGAACTGGATTACATCCAGCGCGAAGTCGAACCGCCCCAGGTCCGCGTACCGTTTTCCCGGATCCTGCGCATGCGCGGCACCTGGGCCTTCGCCCTGGCCTACTCGATCACGGCTCCGGTGTTCTGGTTCTACCTCTACTGGCTGCCACCGTTCCTGAACCAGCAATACAACCTGGGCATCAACGTGACCCAGATGGGCATCCCGCTGATCATCATCTACCTCACCGCCGACTTCGGCAGCGTGGGCGGCGGCATCCTCTCCTCGTTCCTGATCGGCCGCGGCCTCGACCCGATCAAGGCGCGGCTGGTTTCCATGCTGCTGTTCGCCTGCTGCATCGTCGGCGTGATCATGGCCGCCGGTGCGAGCAACCTGTGGATGGCGGTGTTCGCCATCTCCCTGGCCATTGGCGCCCACCAGGCCTGGACCGCCAACATCTGGAGCCTGGTGATGGACTACACCCCCAAGCACATGATGAGTACCGTGTTCGGCTTCGGCGGCATGTGCGCCGCCATCGGCGGGATGTTCATGACCCAGCTGGTGGGTCACATCCTTACGGTGACCCATAACAACTACACCGTGCTGTTCACCCTGATCCCCGCCATGTACTTCATTGCGCTGATCTGGATGTACTTCATGGCGCCGCGCAAGGTGCCAACCCTGGAAAACTGATTAGCCATCGAGACTGGAACCCCACTCTGTGGCGAGGGGATTTATCCCGTCACCACAGAGCCCATCGTTCCCCGTTCCGGGCAGGTGCATCTACTTGCTCCGCTGCTGCCACGCCGCCGCCAACCCACTCAAGCAGATCAGCACGATCCCCGCCACGGTGGTCAGGGTCGGCGTATGGCTGAACAAAAGCCAGCCCAGCAGACCGGCGAACACGATCTGGCAGTATCCGAAAGGCGCCAGCAGTGCCGGGGCGGCAAAACGGAAGGCCTGGGTCAGCATCAGGTGCGCCGTCATCCCGCAGGCGCCCAGCGCCAGCATCATCGCGCCATGGAGCAGGCTCGGCACTTGCCAGAAGAACGGCACCAGCGCACTCATCACGATGGTATTGCACAACCCCGCGAAGAAATTGCTGGTGGTCGGACTGTCGATCTCACTGAGCTTGCGAGTGAGCAGCTGGTAGAAGCAGAAAAACAGCGCCGAGCAGAACGGCAGCAGTACCGCAGGGGTGAACAGGTCGCCGCCGGGATGGACAATGATCAGCACGCCGATGAAGCCGAAGATCACCGCGATCCATTGGCCTCGCGTCACCCGCTCGCCCAGTAACGGCACCGACAATGCGGTGACCAGCACCGGGGCCAGGAAGTTGACCGCGGTCGCTTCGGCCAACGGGATGTACTGCAGCCCCGTGGTGAAAAACAGGCTGGTCCCCAGCAGGCACAGGGCCCGAGCCAACTGCCACAGCGGACGCCTGGTGCGCAGGACACGCAGCCCGGAACGCGGCAGGAAGATTCCCGCCATCAGCAGGGTATGCACCACATAGCGCGCCCACACCACCATGACGATCGGATAGAAGCCCGAGAGGTATTTCGACAAGGCGTCGTGGCTGGAAAACAGAAAGGTGGCACAGACAATCAGCAGGATGCCCTTGAAGGCCTGGTTGACGCCGGAAAGCGGGGTGCTGACGGTCATGTGGATACCCTGCGTTGCGTGAAATGGAAAACACGGCGTGTCGGTACGCCGATGCGGAGCCCCGCCTGCGAGTACGCACTCAGCTGAACAACTCCGATGCCTGGCTCGCTTGCGACAACTCTTCGGCAAATGCCAGCAAGGTCGGGGCCAGTTCATGCAGCCGCGCCCGCGTCATCCTCGCGCTGGGCCCTGCAACGCTGAGCACGCCGACGACCCGACCGTCCAACGGATGTCGCACCACGGCGGCAATGGCCGACGTACCGACCGCCGAGCTTTCCTCGACACAGGCGTACCCCTGCTCTCGGGCGTTGCGCAGGTATTCGAGCAGCTCAGCCGGGCTGCGCGGAGCGTTCGGCCCCACCTGTGCCGGTACCGGCGCCGCCTGGCGTTCCACCAGCCCAAGGGCCTCGACGTCGCTCATGCTCGCCAGCCAGGCATGTCCCGACGCGGTATAGGACAGCGGAGCCTCACGGCCCATGTCCGGGTCGTAGCGCAAGCCGGACCGTGCGCCCTGGGACTTGGCGATCCAGGTCTGGCGATCCCCTTCGATCACGCCCAGGCGCACCAGTTCGCCACTTTCCCGGGCCAGACGATCGAGCACTGGCTGCACGATGTCGGCACCGCTACGGGAGAGGTAGCGAAACCCCAGGGCGACCAGCCGGGTCGACACGTGATAACGCAGGTTCTCGGGATTCTGCCGCACATAACCCAGGCGCATCAGCTCGGCGAGCAGGCGGTGGGTGGCGCTTTTCGGTATCTGCAGTTCTTCGGCCAGGCCCTGGAGCGGCCAGCCTCTAGGTTCACTGGCCAGGCTTTCCAGCACATTGAAGACCCGTTCGATTTGACTTCCGGCCATGGGGGTTCCAGATGAAAGATTGGTCGATTCTAAAATATGCTGAGTTTAATTCAAATTCTGGAACCGGGTAGAGGTTCGTGTCGATGAACCAAAACCGGCAATGGTTGCCTGAAAGCTTCAGAGAGCACTGGCGGTAAACCTGCCCAGCGACAACACTCTGCACACGGTCAATCAGAGGATTCCCACATGCTATGGAAAAAAGGTCGCCGCAGTGACAACGTGGTGGACGCCCGTGGTGATGGGGGCAGCTCAGGCGGAATGCGTTTCGGCGGTGGCAAGGGACTGAGCCTGACGGCCGTCCTGCTGATCGTCGGCATCGGCTGGATCACCGGCCAGGACCCCATGCAGATCCTCGGACAACTGGCCGGACAGATGGACCAGACGGCACCACCCTCCTCCCAGACCCGCCAGGCGCCACCGGCGAACGATGAAGAAGCGGAGTTCGTACGCTCGATCCTCGGCGACACCGAAGACACCTGGGGCCAGGTGTTCCAGCAGGCCGGGCGGCAATACCAGCAACCCAAGCTGGTGCTATTCAGCGGTCGGGTCAATTCGGCCTGCGGCCTGGCGTCCTCGGCCACCGGCCCGTTCTATTGCCCGGCGGACCGGCAGGTCTACCTGGACATGAGTTTCTTCAAGGAAATGTCCCAGCGCTTTGCGGCCGCCGGCGACTTCGCCCAGGCCTATGTCATCGCCCATGAAGTCGGACACCACGTACAGACGCTGCTGGGGGTGTCGGCGAAAATCCAGGAAGCCCGCCAGCAAGGTCGGCAGATGGAAGGGGACGGCGGTCTGCTGGTGCGTCAGGAATTGCAAGCCGATTGCCTGGCAGGCGTCTGGGCCAACCATGCGCAAAAGCGCCTGAACTGGCTTGAGCCGGGAGACGTCGAGGAAGCCTTGAACGCCGCCAATGCCATCGGCGATGACCGATTGCAGCAGCAAGGCCAGGGCCGCGTGGTACCGGATTCCTTCACCCACGGCACATCGGCGCAACGGGTGCGCTGGTTCAAGGCCGGGTTCGCCCAGGGCCAGGTCAGCCAGTGCGACACCTTCGCGGCGAAAAACCTGTAGATGAAGTGGATCGCATTGATCGCGCTGGTGCTGAGCGGCACCCTCGCCCAGGCAGACGAACACGCCGTGCACGCAGTCGCTCAAGGGCGACTGCAACTCAAGGGGGGCGCCATGGTCGTGGCCGTGGGCCCGCCTCCGGCCTCCATCCAACGGGTGCTGATCATCGTCCACGGCCGGCTGCGCAATGCCGAGACCTATCTGCACAGCGCCGAAAAAGCCGCCGGGCAGGCCGGGCAACTGGCCACGACCTTGATCATCGCCCCGCAGTTTCTCAACGAACAGGATGTGCTGCGCCACCAACTGCCCGCCGAACTCCTGCGCTGGCAAGGCAATGAATGGATGGCCGGCGGCTTGTCCACGGGGCCGCATCCGCTGAGCTCCTTCCAGGTGCTCGACGACATCGTGGCCCGGGTCAGTGACCGGCAGCAGTTTCCCGACGTGAAGGAGATCGTCATCGCAGGTCATTCCGGCGGGGCCCAGGTGGTCCAGCGCTACGCCCTGCTCGCCCGGGGGCCGTTCCGGATTTCCCCGCGCTTCGTCGTCGCCAACCCGTCTTCCTATGCCTATTTCGATGCGCAACGGCCCATGGCCTTCGCCCCCGCCAGCTGCCCCGGCTTCGACCAGTGGAAATATGGCCTGCAGAACTTGCCCGCCTATGCCGCCGGGCAGACGCCCGCCCAGCTGGAAGAGCACTACATCAAACGCGACATCGTCTATCTGTTGGGACAGCAGGACACCGACCCGGAGCATCCGGCGCTGGACAAAGGCTGCGAGGCCCAGACCCAGGGCCCGTATCGCCTGCTGCGCGGGCACTTCTTCTTCGACTATCTGACCCGACGTCATCCCGTTGGCCTGAACCAGCGGCTGATCGAAGTACCCGGGGTGGGGCATGACGGCGATGGGATGCTGACCTCGCCTGAGGGACTGAAGGTGTTGTTCGGGCAGTGAGTCTCGAGGAGACCGCCCTCCTCAAGCCAAAAGCAGGCGCTGCAACTCGAAACAATCGCGCGCATGCCAGTCAGCCAACTCCGGCCAAGGATTGTCCGGCAGGTTCACCAGCACCGTCCGTGCGCCCGCAGCGCGGCCGCAGTCCAGGTCGAAGCGGTAATCGCCCACCATCACCATCGCCTCGGGCGCGACGCGCCAGGCCTCGGCCAGCTTCAACAGGCCACCGGGATGCGGCTTGGGCGGTGCCTCGTCACGCCCCAGCACGTCCTCCACGGCGAAACAGTCGGCCAGGCCGATGGCTTCGAGGGTCACATGGGCCAACTCCCGGGCATTGCGAGTCAGGATTCCCAGGCGATAGCCACGCCCGGCCAGTTCGCGCACCAGCTCGACCGCGCCGGGGGCGGGCCGCGAGCCCAGCGCCAGGTCTCGCTCGTGCTCCAGCAGCCAGGCATGCTTGGCCGCGGCTTCGTCCGCCGGCAACGCCGCCAGGTGCGTCAGGATGTCGTCCTCGGGAGGAATCGCCAGGGCCACGCGAATCGCCGCGAAATCATGCACCGCGACGGTCAGCGTGCCGTCCATGTCGAATACCCAGTGGCGCACATCGGCCAGGCTCATGCCCAGTCCTTGCGATGACGGATCAGGCCTTCCTGGGTCACCGAGGCCACCAGCTGCCCGGCGCGGTTGAACACGCTGCCGCGGGAGAACCCGCGGGAATTACCGGCCCAGGGGCTATCCATGGCATAGAGCAGCCAGTCGTCGGCGCGCAGATCGGCATGGAACCAGAGAGCGTGATCGAGGCTGGCGACCTGCATATCCTTCTGCCACACCGACCGGCCATGGGGCAGCATCGAGGTGGTCAGCAAACCGAAATCCGAGGCATAGGCCAGCAGGTACTTGTGCAGGGCCGGCGAGTCCGCCAGGGCGCCATCGGCCCGGAACCACACGTATTTGATCGGATCGGCCGGTTGCGGGTTGTAGGGGTCTTTCTCGGTGACCGGGCGCACTTCGATCGGCTTGGGGCACAGCAGTTTTTCGCGCATGTGCTCGGGCAGCAGGTGCGCGCGCTGCTGGGTCAGTTCCAGTTCGGACGGCAGGTTTTCCGGCCCCACCACCTGGGGCATGGTGCTCTGGTGTTCGAAGCCCTGCTCGTCGTACTGGAACGAGGCGCTGCAGGTGAATATGGGATTGCCCTTCTGGATCGCCGTGACCCGACGGGTACTGAAACTGCCGCCGTCACGCACCCGGTCCACCTGGTAGACCACAGGCAACGCCGCGTCGCCGGGGCGCAGGAAATAGCCATGCATCGAATGCACATGGCGCGCTTCTTCCACGGTCTGGCTGGCGGCCGAAAGCGACTGGCCCAGCACCTGGCCGCCGAACAACTGACGGAACCCCAGGTCCTGGCTACGACCGCGAAACAGGTTTTCTTCGATCGGTTCCAGGGTCAGCAGGTCGACCAGATCTTCCAACACGTGGCTCATTCAGACTTTCCTCACACAGCACATACCGCGCAGTCTGTGCTGCGGCGGTGGATCGATTGTTGGCCCGGGCCACTCTGGCGGGCATTGTAAACGTCCGTGTCGGCTAACCGTGCAGGGTTTCCAGCCACTGCTCGCGATTGATGCGATAAAGCACATGGTGACGCAATGGATGACCGACGGCGAGTTTTGGATGCTCGAAATCATCGGCCGGGTCATGGTGCATGCCGATGGCCTGCATGACTTTCTGCGACGGCAGGTTATCCACGGCGGTGAATGCCACCACCTCCTCCAGCTGTAACTGGTCGAACCCACATCGCAGCGCCGTCCAGGCCGCCTCACTGGCATAGCCCAGGCCCCAATGCTCCCGGGCCAGGCGCCAGCCGATCTCGATGGCGGGCGTGAAATGGGCGTCGAACCCGACCACGCCCAGGCCGGTAAACCCGATGAAGGCGCCGGTGTCCTTGCGCTCCAGGGCCCACAAGCCAAAGCCGTGCTCGGCGAAATGGCCCCGCACCCGGCCGATCAGCGCGGCGCTTTCCAGCCGACTCAGGGGCGCCGGAAAATAGCGCATCACTTGCGGGTCGGCGGACATGGCGGCGAATTCCGGCAGGTCCTCGTCGCGCCATTGCCGCAACAACAGTCGCGGGCTTTCCAGTTCCAGTATCAGCTCCATCTTCACTCCCTTTCCATGCTCAGAGTCTACATCGCTGGTAGGATTCATTGCTCAATTGCCGCCGAAAACACCCATGTCACTGCCACTGATCTATCACGAAGACTACAGCCCCGAATTTCCGGCGGAACACCGTTTTCCCATGGACAAATTTCGCCTGTTGCGCGATCACCTGGTGGACAGCGGCCTGACCCGCGACGCGGACCTGTTGCGCCCGTCCCTGTGTCCGCCGCAGATCCTGGCCCTGGCCCATGACCGCGCCTATATCGAACGCTACATGGGGGGCGAGTTGTCTCGGGAAGACCAACGGCGGCTCGGCCTGCCCTGGAGCGAAGCCCTGGCCCGCCGCACGGTACGCGCCGTGGGCGGTTCGCTGCTGGCGGCCGAACAGGCTCTGGAACACGGACTGGCCTGTCATCTGGCCGGCGGCACCCACCACGCCCATTACGATCACCCGGCCGGCTTCTGCATTTTCAACGACCTGGCGGTCATCAGTCGTTATTTCCTGGCCAGCGGTCGCGTCTCGCGGGTGCTGATCTTCGACTGCGATGTGCACCAGGGTGACGGAACGGCTCGAATACTCCATGACACGCCGGACGCGGTAACAGTTTCCTTGCACTGCGAAAAGAATTTTCCGGCCCGCAAGGCCCACAGCGACTGGGACATCCCGCTGCCGATGGGAATGGGAGATGCCGCGTACCTGAGCGTGGTGGACGACGCCCTCAATTATCTGCTGCCGCTCTACCAGCCGGACCTGGTGCTCTACGACGCCGGCGTCGATGTGCACAAGGACGATGCCCTCGGCTACCTGAAGCTGACCGACGAAGGCCTCGCCGCCCGTGACGAAAGCGTGATGCGCCACTGCCTGGGACGCGACATCCCGGTGGTCGGCGTGATCGGTGGCGGCTACAGCAAGGACCGCAAGGCCCTCGCCCGACGCCATGGCATCCTGCACCACAGCGCACAAAAGGTCTGGGTGTCATCAGGCTGTCATTGAATGCTGGGCGCGTTACCCACAATGCCTGTGGAGCGGCCTGTGGATAACCTGAGTGAAATGATCTACAGGCTATGTCGCCTGTAGCTTGCGCACGCCTGGCTACTTTTTGATCACGCCTCCCGAGAACACCCAGTACAAGCCCGCTCCCACAAGGATCTGTGCTGATAGAATGCGCGGCTTATCCCCCAGCCTCACCAATCGCCATGACCCAAGCCCCCCAATCCGACACACCCAACATTGCCATCATCGGCGGTGGCCCCGCCGGCCTGATGGCGGCCGAGGTGTTGAGCCAGGCCGGCGTCCGGGTCGACCTGTACGACGGCATGCCCTCGGTGGGCAGGAAGTTCCTGCTAGCCGGTGTCGGCGGTATGAACATCACCCACTCGGAAGCTTTCCCGGCCTTTCTGTCCCGCTACGCCGAACGCGCGCCGAACCTTGCCCCCTTGCTGCGGGCCTTCGGGGCCGATGAGCTGTGCAGGTGGATCCACGGCCTGGGCATCGACACCTTCGTCGGCAGCTCGGGCCGTGTGTTTCCCACCGACATGAAGGCTGCCCCCCTGTTGCGCGCCTGGCTCAAGCGCCTGCGCGATGCCGGGGTGATGATTCATACCCGCCATCGCTGGCTGGGCTGGAACCCCGACGGCAGCCTGCGCGTAACCGCCCCGGACGGCGAAAAGACCCTCTTGCCCGATGCGACACTGCTGGCGTTGGGCGGTGGCAGTTGGTCGCGCCTGGGCTCCGATGGCGCCTGGATGCTGCCCCTGGAACAGCGCGGTGTCACCCTTGCGCCACTGCAACCGAGCAATTGCGGATTCGACGTGCAGGCCTGGAGCGATCTGATGATCAGCAAATTCGCCGGCGCTCCGCTGAAAAACATCGCCATCGGTTTGAACGACGATCTACCGCGCCTCGGCGAATGCGTGATCACCGCCACCGGCATCGAAGGCAGCCTGATCTACGCCCTGTCGGCACCGATTCGCGAAGCGATCAACCAACACGGCAGCGCGACCCTTCATCTGGACCTGTTGCCGGGCCGATCTGTGGATAAGATCCAGCAGGCCCTGAGCAAACCTCGCGGTTCACGCTCGATGGCCAAGCACTTGCACAGTCAGTTGGGGATCGACGGGCTCAAGGCCGCGCTGTTGCGCGAACTTACGCCCGCCGAATGCTTCGCTGACCCGGCACGCCTGGCCCAGGCCATCAAGGCTATGCCCGTCACTCTGGTAAAACCCCGTCCACTGGACGAGGCCATCAGCAGTGCCGGTGGCGTGGCATTCGAAGCCCTGGACGAACGCCTGATGCTCAAGCGGATACCCGGTGTGTTCTGCGCCGGGGAAATGCTCGACTGGGAAGCGCCGACCGGCGGCTACTTGCTGACGGCCTGTTTTGCCAGCGGCCGGGCAGCGGGGTTGGGGATATTGGAGTGGCTACAGCGCAAGAATTGATACCGCGACGCGCCCGTCGCGAACAGGCTCGCTCCCACAGTTCGACGGCGTATGCGATCCCTGTGGGAGCGAGCCTGCTCGCGATAGCGATCTACCAGACAAGGCACATCAAGGCTTGCGCTTACGCGGCCCGGTATTGAACACCGGCACTTTTCGCACTGGCTTGATCGACGGCTCCACAGGCGCCGAGTCGCCGCTGTCGACCCACTTGCCCAGGTTGCGCTTGCCACCGCCGCCCGAGACCTTCGGTTTCTTCGGCTTTTTCGGCTTCTTGATGACCTGGCCACTGGCATCGGTATCCGGCACCCGGTGCTCAGGCTCGAAATCCGGCTCCATCCGGCGCGACAAGGTCTGGCGTGTCAGCATCTCGATGGCCGACAACAGATTCACCTCATCGGCGCATACCAGGGAAATCGCTTCCCCGGTGGAGCCCGCCCGGCCGGTACGGCCGATACGGTGGATGTAGTCCTCGGCAACGATGGGCAGGTCGAAGTTCACCACCAGCGGCAGGTCTTCGATATCCAGTCCACGGGCCGCCACGTCCGTGGCCACCAGGATCTGGATCTCGCCCAGCTTGAAACGGTCCAGCGCCCGTTGCCGGGTAGCCTGGGGCTTGTCGCCGTGGATGCCATCGGCGTTGACGCCCAGGCCCTGGAGTTTCTCCACCAACGCATCGACCCCGTTGCGGGTCTTGGCGAACACCAGCACCTGTTTCCACTTGTTCTTGCGCATCAGGTGCACGAACAGTTCCGGCTTGCGCTTCTTGTCCACCGTCACCACCCATTGCTTGACGGTATTGGCGGCCACGTTGCGCGGACTGACTTCGATGCTCAGCGGATCGTTGAGCATCTGCCCGGCCAGCAGGCGGATCGCATCGGAGAACGTGGCCGAGAACAGCAGCGTCTGGCGCTTTTTCGGCAATGCCTTGTAGATATTTGCCAGTTCCTCGGAAAACCCCAGGTCCAGCATGCGATCGGCCTCGTCCAGCACCAGGGTCTGCAACTGGTTGAACTTCAGCGCGTTCTGCCGGAACAGGTCGAGCAGGCGACCCGGCGTGGCGACCAGCAGGTCGACGCCCCGGCGCAGCTTCATCATCTGCGGATTGATGCTCACGCCGCCGTACACCGCGTAGGTGCTCAGCGGCAGGTGCTGGGCGTACTGGCGAACGCTTTCGTGAACCTGCTCGGCCAGTTCACGGGTCGGCACCAGGATCAGTGCGCGCACGGAATTGGAAGCGACTTTCGGCCCCTCAGTGGTCAGCAACTGCAACAAGGGCACTGCGAACCCGGCAGTCTTGCCGGTGCCGGTCTGGGCCGCGGCCATCAGGTCGCGTCCGGCCAGCACGGCCGGCATGGCCTGGGCCTGCACCGGGGTCGGGGTCTGGTAACCGAGCGTCTCGAGGGCGCGCAGCAAGGGTTCGATCAGGCCAAGGGTGGCGAAAGTCATGGAAGTACCGTAGGAAAAATCAGCGCAAGGTGTGCAATGCGCGGCAGTTTACCTCAAATCAGGCTGCTGGCTTGGGCTTGCGCCACTGGGGAAGCCCGATCAACACCACGGCACTGATGATCACCAGCATCGCCACGGTCTCTTCGATGCCGATGCTTTCACCGGCAAACACGATTCCCAGCAGCACCGCCACCGCCGGGTTGACGTAGGCATAACTGGTGGCCGCCGCCGGACGCACGTGCTTGAGCAGATACATGTAGGCATTGAAGGCGATGATCGAGCCGAAACAGGTCAGGTACGCCAGGGCGAACCAGCCTTCCAGGGGAGGCATGCGGTCCAGGTGTTCGCCACTGGCGACACTGCCGATCAACAGCACCACGCCGCCCACCAGCATCTCCACGGCACTGGCCATTGCCCCCGCCGGCAGTGGCAAGTGCTTGCTCAGCACCGAGCCGAAAGCCCAGGATGCTGCCGCGAATACCAGTAACGTCGCGCCCAGGGGACTCGATTGCAGGTTGGACCCCAGGTTGAGCATCGCGATGCCGATCAGCCCCAGCACAATCCCCGCCCACTCCAGACGCGTATTACGAGCGCCCCAGAAATAGCCGCAGAGCAAGGTAAACAGCGGCACCGTCGCCACGGCCAACGCCGCTACACCAGAGGCCACGCCGGTATGTTCCGCGACGCTCACCGCGCCGTTGCCGAAGCTCAGCAACAGCACACCGATGATGGCCCCCGCCTTCCATTGCGCCCAGGTCGGCGCCGGCGCACCGCGCCAACGCAAGAAGCCGTACATCATTGACCCGGCAAGCACGAAGCGAATCCCGGCCAGCAGCAATGGCGGCCAGTGCTCGACGCCGATGCGAATCACCAGGTAGGTAGAACCCCAGATGACGTACAAGGCGAAGAAGGCTGCGATCAACGGCAGGGAAAAACGGCGTGTGCCAGGCATGGAGAGCTCGAAGTCAGGACAATGAGAGCCGCTATTCTAAAAAGGCGATGGACGGAAAATAAGCTACAAAACCTGTTTATCCAGGCCATACACTTTTCAAAGCAAGGAGATCGGCGCTATAAACCAGGCTTTCGAAAGCCACCCGAACTGGAAGCCGAACCGTGGATAAATACGACCGCATGCTCCTTGGCGCCTTGTTGGAAAACGGTCGTGCGTCCTACGCCGAACTGGCCCGCAAAGTGAACCTGTCAGCCCCGGCCGTGGCCGAACGGGTCAGCAAACTGGAGGCCAGCGGCGTGATCACCGGCTACCAGGCCAAGGTGGACATGGCCAAGATCGGCCTGCCGGTGCAATGCGTCATCGAACTGCGCATGAACCAGCACGGCAAGCAATCGACCTACGACGAGCTGTGCAAGATCCCACAACTGACCGAATGCCACCGGGTGACCGGCGATCCATGCGTCATCATGCAAGCGGCGGTCGGCTCCATGCCGGAACTGGAAGAGCTGATCAACCGTATCGCCAAGTTCGGCTTCAGCAAGACTTCGATCGTGCTGTCCAGTGCCATTGAAAAGCGCGTGCCGTTGGGGCACCTGGAAGGCAATGGGAAATGACACTGATCAACTGTGGAGCGAGCTTGCTCGCGATGGCGGAGTGTCAGTTACAGAGAAGCTGACTGATCCGACGCTATCGCGAGCAAGCTCGCTCCCATAGTTGTCCGGCGGTGTGCCTAAAAGCCGCGATGGCGCTTGAGATGCTCGTTGATCTTCGCCGCCGGCACTTTCTGCAAGCTGCACAGCAAATCATGGGACAACTCCCGCAACCCATGCTTTTGTCGCAACTCCGAGGCCAGGTGCGCGGTGAGGTTGGCGGCCATTTCGGCGTCGGCCATGGCCCGGTGGGCCTGGCCGGTATGGGGCAGGCCGGCGAAAGCGTTGAGCGTACCCAGCTTGTGGTTCGGCGCCGTCGGCATCAGGCGCCGGGCCAGCAACAGCGAACAGGCGAAGTTCTGCAGGCGGGTGCGTTTGATCCGCCCCAATTCGAAATCCCAGAATTTCTGGTCGAACGCGGCGTTATGGGCCAGCAGCGGCGTGATGCCGACGAACTCGTTGACCTCGTTCATCACCCGCTCGGCCGGCGGCGCGCTGCGCAGCATGGCATTGCTGATGCCGGTCAGTTGTTCGATGAACGCGGGCACCCGCACACCGGCATTCATCAGGCTCTGGTAGCGGTCGACGATGCGGCCCTGTTCGAGAATCACCACGGCGATCTCGGTGGCCCGGCAACTGCTGCTGGGGGTGATACCGGTGGTTTCAAAGTCGATGACTGCGATGCGTTCCAAACCCGTGTGAACTCCGTAACGATCAATTCTTGAGCAGCAACGCGCCTTCGATGGGCACGTAGCGACTGGCGGCGCGGATCAACGAGTTGGCCGTCAACCCCGGTACGCCATAGGCCACGGCCTGGACGCCGTGCTTGCGGATGATGCGTTCGAGCAGCATGTCGAAATCGCCGTCACCGGAAGCCAGCACCACTTCGTCGACGTGGTCGGCGGCGTCCATGATGTCGAGCGTGATGCCCACGTCCCAGTCGCCCTTGGCCGAACCATCGCTGCGCTGGATGTAGGGCTTGAGTTTCACGGTGAACCCCAGGTTGCGCAGGATCTGCTGGAATTGCTGCTGCTTGCTGTCACCGCGGTCGATGGCATAGGCATAGGCCTCGACGATCTGACCTTGCCTGCTGACATCGGCCCACAAGGCCGCATAGTTGAAATGGCAGCCATAGGCCTGGCGGACGGTGTAATAGAGGTTCTGGACATCGGCGAACACAGCGATTTTTTTCACCGCGGATCCTCTTGAATGCACAAGCGCGCAGGCTCTGGGTCAGGCCACCAGGCCCGAAAGGCGCCCAGTATGCCAGCCCCGGGGATCGTTCCGCGAATAATCGGTCCGAGGTGCCTGGCACCCCGGACGAATGGCGGGCTCAGACGAAGGAATCGTCGTCGCCGAAGAAAGACGAATCGTCGCTGTAGTCCGCGTCGCTGAAACCGTCCTGGTCACTGCCCCAGCTCTGGTTGTCGGCGACGCGCTGCTCGTCGCCCCAGCCGCTGTCGCCGCCACCGGTGTCATTGACCGGCTGGGCCGGCTCTTGCTGGAGAATCTCGACGATTTCCTGAGGCTGCTGGCTGTTATGGAAAAGGCTGCTGATGCCCTGTGCCAACATCACGCCACCGGCCACGCCCGCCGCGGTTTTCAGGGCGCCGCCCAGGAAGCTGCTCGTCGCCGGGGCCTGCTGCTGCGGCGCGCCGTAGCCAGCCGCAGGCGTGCCGAAGCCCTGTTGGGCCGGGGCGCTATTGAAGGACGGGCGCGCAGGTTCGCGCCAGCCGCCGGAAGCCGGAGCGACCGGAGCGACCGGAGCCGGAGCCGGCCGGGAATCGCGGTTGCCGCCGAAAATGCTCGAGAGAAAGCCACCACCGCCGCTGGGCGCCGCGCCCTGGTTGCGGGCATTCTGCAGGTCGGCCTGCAATTGTTCCACCTGCTGGGCGAGCTGCCGATTCTGTTCGTCGAGGCGCTTGATCGCCGCCTCCTGCACCAGGATCGCCTGGGCCATGAAATAGCCCGCCGCCGGCTGGTTGACCATATGCTCCTTGATCCGCGCCTCGGCCTGGGCATCGCGCGGGGCTGAGTCCTTTTCGGCCTGTTGCAGCCGTGAAAACAGTCCATCGATCAGGGTTTGTTCTTCGCTGTTCATGGCGACCTCATCAGATTGCCGGGTAAAAAACCATGCCGGTCCCGCAGGACCGCTGCCAGCCAGTAATGGGGCTCGCCGGGAAGGTTTCAATGCTCTTTACCAGATGTTTACGTTTGCTTGTGCGCTGGCTTGATCGGTTAAAGTGTCAGACCGCTTTGTTGAACTGCGATACCGACCCATGAATCCGTTAGACGTGCTGCGCGACTCCCTGTATTTCTTCAAGCGCCATCTGGGCCGGATTGCCGGCTTGTGCCTGCCCCTGGTGATACTCGAAGCCGTGCTGCAGCAAGGCGTGGACAGCGCCGTCGGTCCCGACGGATTTCCTGGCTACAGCCTGATCGTCGGGCTGCTGGTATATCCGCTGTACACCGCTGCACTGATCCTGTTTCTCGATGCACGCAGCCGCGGCGAATCGCCCCGCGCCCGTGACCTCCTGGCCGCCGCCCTCACCCTGTGGCCACGCTTCGCCGTGCTGACAGCCCTCAACACGCTGCTGATCCTGCTGGGTATCTCGCTGTACCTGCTGCCGGGCCTGTGGCTGATGGTGACGCTGGCATTCAGCGAATACCTGCTGGTGCTCAGGGGCCTGGCGCCCCTGGCGGCGATGAAGCAAAGCCTGCGCATGAGCCGCGGTCGCTTCTGGCGGATCCTGTTGTGCATTCTTGGCGTGATGGGCCCGCTGTGGCTGCTCAAGGGGGCCAGCGTCTCGGTGTATCCGCCACCGCAGAACCCCTGGGTCACCTTGCTGATCGACAGCGTCCATAGCTTCCTGCAGCTGTTCACCAGTGTGGTGCTGTTCCGGATGTTCATGCTGATCGAAGAAAAAACCGACAACTCGTGACAGGTGCCATGCAGGTATCGGGGTTGGGCCTGGGAAGCGCTCTCGGTTATGCTCGGGATCACTTTTGCGTACCGCCCAAAGCCGAGCCATGACCCGTTTACTGCGCTACACCCTGCTGGGCCTGCTGTCGATCCTCTGCCTGGCCGCCCTGTCGATCTACAGCCTGACCTGGCGTCCGCAGGACCGGGAAACCCTGCCGGTCAGCTGCACTGCCAATGCGGCGCCGCTGATGCCCGGCCAGGCCTTGAAGGTGATGACCTGGAACGTCCAGTTCCTGGCGGGCAAACGCTATGTGTTCTGGAACGACCTGGCCCGGGGCGACGATGAAAGCCCGACCCTGGAAGACATGGCCTTCAGCCTCGATGAAGTGGCACGTGTCATCCGCGACGAGCAGCCGGACATTGTCCTGCTCCAGGAGCTGGACAACGGCGCCAAGGCCAGCGACTACCAGAACCAGTTCAAGTTGCTGCAAGAGCGGCTCGCCGATCTCTATCCATGCAGCACCAGCGCCTTCGACTGGAAAGCCGACTTCATCCCCAACCCGCGGATCTTCGGCAGCGTCGGCCGGCAACTGGCGACGCTCAGTCGCTACCGCATCGACCACGCCGAACGGGTGCAACTGCCCGTTGCCAACGCCAATGTCGTCAGCCGCCAGTTCCAACCCAAAAATGCCTTGCTCATGAGCTACCTGCCACTCAACGGTGGCGGTCAGTTGGCAGTGCTCAACACCCATCTGGAACGGGCTGACGAGTCGGATGAAACCCTGCCCAAGCAGGTCGCGGCCGTGGCCAGGGCCCTGGACAGGCTCGAATCGGCAGGCACGCCCTGGATGATCGGCGGCGACTTCAACCTCCTGCCCCTGGGCCAGTACCTGCGCCTGCCGGTCGAACAACGCACGCCCTATTCCGCAGACAGCCCGCTGCATCTGCTATGGGACAAATACCCGATGATTCCCACCAACAACGAGGCCAGCGGCATCGACCGCAAGCACTGGCTGACCCACTATCCGAACGACCCCGGCCTCAACGGCCCCGACCGCACCGTCGACTACCTGTTCTACAGCCCGCAGATCAAGCGGGTCGCAGCCAGGGTGCGGCAGGACGATACCTTGCGCATTTCCGACCATCTGCCGGTGATTGCACGGTTCCTGCTGCCGGCATCGCCTTGACCCAGGCCGCATCGCCGCCACAACTGGACCTGCGCCGGGGTCAGCTCACTTGCGCGGCTTGACCCGTGCCGTCGCTTCGGCCACCAACGGATCATCCGGCCAGTAATGCTTGGGGTAGCGCCCCTTCAAGTCCTTCTTCACTTCGACATAGGTGCTGCGCCAGAAGTTGGCCAGGTCCTGGGTCACCTGCACCGGCCGGCGTGCCGGCGACAGCAGGTGCAGCTTGACCACCTGGCGTCCGCCGGCGATGCGCGGGGTATCGGCCAGGCCGAAGAGCTCCTGCAAGCGCACCGCCAGGATGGGTGGATGCTCACTGTAGTCCAGGCGAATCGACGAGCCCGAGGGCACGCTCAAGTGATGGGGAGCCAGCTCGTCCAGGCGCTGCGGCAATGGCCAGGGCAGCAGGTTGTGAACGATGCTGGACAAATCCAGGTTGGCGAAATGACTGAGGCGCGAGACTCGCCCCAGATAGGGCATCAACCAGTGTTCGAGGCTGTCCAGCAACGCCCCGTCGCTGACATCGGGCCATTCGCTTTCGCCCTTGGCGTCCAGGTCGAGCCGACGCAGCAGCGCAACCCGCGCCTGCCATTGTCGCAGCTCCGGGGTCCAGGGCAGCAGCTCCAGGCCCTTGCGCCGAACCAGGTTCACCAGCGCCTGGCTGCGCGCCGATTCGTCCAGGCCGGTCAGCGGTTCGCGGCTGAGGACCAGCTCACCGACCTTGCGCTGGCGCTCGGCCCGCAACACGCCTTCGCGTTCATCCCAGTCCAGTTGATCCACCGTGCGAACCTGCTCGGCCAGCACCGAATCGAACAGCGTCGGGTCGAAATCCGTCGCCAGATAGATGCGCTCCTCCCGCTGGCCCTGGCGGCTGCCGAGGTCGGCGATCACCAGCCACGGTTGCTTCATCAGGCTGTCAGCCTCGGCAAACAGCGCGGCACGGCCGTTGGCCAGGCGATATTCCGCACCACCGGGCCGCCGCTGCTGGGCGACGCGATCCGGATAGGCCAACGCCAGCAGCGCACCGAGCCAGCGCGGATGATCGGGGTCGGCTACGGCCTCTTCGGCCTTGCCCCGCAGATAGCCGCGATATTGCCGGGCCAGTTGCCGCGCCCGTTGCACCCCGCCCTGGGCGCCGCGTGCCGCACGCTCTTCGCCGGACAACAGGGCCAGGCGACTGTGCAGGTCGGCGCCGGCGCCCCGGAGAATGTCTCGCTCACCCAACAGCGCCGCGACGTTGCACGCCATCTCCGCCAGCCCCAAGGCCTGGCCGCGCAGCAGCAGATGGGCAATGCGTGGATGGGCCGGCAACTCGGCCATGGCCTGGCCATGGCGCGTCAGTTGCTCGCCTTCCAGGGCGCCCAGGCGTTGCAGCAGGTCCTGGGCCTGGGCGTATGCGGCGGCAGGCGGGACGTCGAGCCAGACCAGCTGTTGCGGCGCCACGCCCCAGCGTCCCAATTGCAAGGCCAGCCCGGCCAGATCCGCCGAAAGAATCTCGGCGCTGCCGTAGGCCGCCAGTTGTTCGTGCTGGTCCTCGGACCACAAGCGGTAGCACACCCCCGGCTCCAGCCGCCCGGCGCGACCGGCCCGCTGGGTGGCGCTGGCCCGGGAGATACGCTGGGTGTCGAGGCGGGTCATGCCGCTGCCCGGGTCGAAACGTGGCACTCGGGCCAGTCCGGCATCGATCACCACCCGCACGCCGTCGATGGTCAGGCTGGTTTCCGCGATATTGGTGGCCAGCACCACTTTGCGTCGGCCCGCTGGCGCGGGGTCGATGGCGGCGCGCTGGGCCGCCAGGTCCAATTCGCCATGCAGCGGGCACAGCAGCACATCGCCGCTCTCGCCCAAGGCATCGGCCAATTGCTGATGGACGCGGCGGATCTCCGCTTGCCCAGGCAAAAACACCAGCACGCTGCCCGTTTCATCGTGCAGGGCTTGCAGCACTGTCTGCACCAGCCGCGGCTCGATGAATTCGCCGGGCTGGAACGGACGGCCCCAACGCACCGTCACGGGAAACATCCGCCCCTGGCTGCGCAGGATCGGCGCGCTATCCAGCAGCCCGGCCAGGCGCTCGCCTTCGAGGGTGGCGGACATCAGCAGGATCTTCAGCGGCTGCTCTTCGCGAAACAGCTCCCGGCCGTTGAGGCTCAAGGCCAGGGCCAGGTCGGCATCGAGGCTGCGTTCATGAAACTCATCGAAAATCAGCAAGCCCACGCCTTCCAGCGCCGGATCGTCCTGCAGGCGGCGGGTGAGGATGCCTTCGGTGACCACTTCGATACGGGTTTTCGGGCCTACCTTGCTGTCCAGGCGAATCCGGTAGCCCACCGTTTCACCGACCTTTTCCCCCAGTTCGCTGGCCAGCCGCTCGGCCGCCGCCCGGGCCGCCAGGCGCCGGGGTTCGAGCATCAGGATGGTCTGTCCGGCCAGCCAGGGCTCGTTCAGCAAGGCCAGGGGAACGCGGGTGGTTTTACCGGCACCGGGCGGTGCTTCGAGCACGGCTTCGTGGCGCGATGCCAAGGCTTGGCGCAGGGCGGGTAAAACTTCATCAATCGGCAAAAAAATCATGCGGGTGGCCTGTACGGTTAATTCAAGTGCTCAACTTCGAGTGCCAAGGCTTGTCAGGCAAGGCGCATGACGACTCGTAGCCCGCTACGGCGAGGATTGGCAACGCAGCCTGGCAAGTTCTGGCGCCGAAGTTGAGTGCACAAATTAGCCACACAGGCCACTAGCTCCAGAACGGAGGGCCGAGTATAACGGCGAACTGTTTCGCGTGGTCTGGACTCCAACCAGCAACGCCTTTACCTGCTCGGGAGATTGTTATGCGTATGCCATTTCGCGTGATCGGCGGCGTCCTGGTCGCCACCCTGCTGACCCAGCTCAGTGCCTGCGGCTCGATCTTCTATCCCGATCGCCGTGGACAGATCGATGGCAAGATCGACCCGGCCATCGCCGCCCTCGATGCCGTCGGCCTGCTGTTCTACATTATTCCCGGCCTGATCGCGTTCGCCGTGGACTTTGCCACCGGCGCCATCTACTTCGAACCGGGCAAGAGCGCCCAGATCGCCCCGGAGAAACTCAAGCCGGCCATCAACGCCGACGGCAGTGTCGACAACCATAAGCTGCAAGCGATCCTGGAAAGCGAACTGGGCCGCAGCTTCCCGCTGGACGATCCACGGCTGATCCAGCACAAGGGCAGCGCCCAGCAACTGGCTGCCTTCGGCCTCAAGCCTGCCGCATGAAGGGCGCCGCCGAAGGAACGAGCGCGTCATGACTACCAGCACCGAGCATGCCCGTTTGCTGCGCCTGGCCACCCGCGCCTCGGTGGCCGTGGCGTTGATCCTGATCGTCGCCAAGGCCCTGGCCTGGTGGTTGAGCGGGTCGGTGAGCATGCTCGCCGGCCTGACCGACTCGGCGCTGGACGGTGTCACCTCACTGCTCAACCTGTTGGCGGTGCATTACGCCCTGCGCCCCGCCGACGACGACCACCGCTACGGGCACGGCAAGGCCGAGTCCCTGGCCGGCATGGCCCAGGCGCTGTTCATCGGGGGCAGTGCCGTGCTCATCGCGCTGCAGGCGTTCGAACGCATGAAAGCGCCGGTCCCGGTGGATGCGCCCTGGCTGAGTGTCGGTGTGATCGTGTTTTCGTTGGTGCTGACCCTGGCGCTGCTGGCGTTGCAGCATCGAGTCATCCGTGCCACTGGCTCCAACGCGGTGCGTGCCGACTCGCTGCATTACCGCTCCGACCTGTTGCTCAATGGCAGCATCCTGGTAGCACTGGTGCTGGCCGGGCTCGGCTGGTTCCAGGTCGATGCGTGGTTCGGCCTGGGCATCGCCGCGTACATTCTGTGGAGCGCCGTGCAGATCGCCCGGGAAAGCTTCGCGGTGCTGATGGACGAGGAACTGCCGCCCGATGTCAGCCAGCATATGCTGGAACTGGCTTGCGCCGTGCCGGGCGTGCTCGGTGCCCATGACCTGCGTACGCGAATCTCCGGCAACCACTGGTTCGTGCAGTTGCACCTGGAGTTACCAGGGGACCTGACCCTGTCCGTGGCCCATGGCCTCAGCGACCAGGCCGCCGACGCCATCCACCAGGCCTATCCGAAGGCAGAAGTGTTGGTCCATGCCGATCCGTCGGAAGTGGTGAAGCACACCAGCGCTTGATGCCGGACACAGAAGCAGGTGTCGACGCTGATTCGGTTGTGGGTATCAGTAGGTCACCTGATACCCACGGCTGCTCAAGCAACCACCCTGGGCCTGGCGATAGGTCTGTACCACTTCCGGTGCCGGCGGGTAGGTGTAGTTGCGCGGGTCGAAGCCGCTCTGCTGCACTGCCCAGCGATAGCACTCGTAGCCATCCTGGTTGACCTGTTCGGGGGACTGGCCGTTGGCCGGATAAGCCAACACGTCGAAACCGTTACCTTGGGGCTGCGGCTGCGGGTTGGCCACCGGCGCGTCGACCACCACATAATCCCGGGTGTTGGCTTCATAGATGTAATAGGCCCCGGCAGCGAGGAAAAACAGCGAACTGCCGATCCACACTTCCCGGGCGTAATCGGGCAGATAACGGGTACGAATGCCTCGTGGCGGCTGCACCACGACGTAGCGCGGCCCCTGGGGTCGATACCAGTAGCCACCCGAATAGAAATAATCCTCGCCGCGATAGGGCACGCGATAGTGACGGTCCGGAAAACGGTCGATCACATACCCGGGACGATACTGCGGCCCTGGGCCCCAGCCGTTGCCATGCCCGTCCGGTCTACCGGCCCAGTGCGGATCGGGACGGCTGTCATGGCCAGGTCGCGACCCATTGGCCGGGTAACCCTCGCTGCGGCGCGGAATATCGCGGTAGTAACCCGGCTGCGGCTCCCGGGTCTGGGTCACGCTGTCGGGACGGCCCTGGATCGGCAGGTTGTTGCCGGGTTGCTGCTGCGGCGGGCGACCGTAGGCGTTGGGATCGTAAGGTGGACGAACGTCCTGCTGCCCACTGGGGTACTGCGGCTGGACCTCGAACTGCCGACTGTTATCGCCACGAATGATCTCGTTGCCTTGGGGCCGGGGCTGGCCTGGGTAACCCTGCGGGCCGCCACGATTCTGCTGATCGTCGGCCATTCCCTGCGCACTGACACTTGCCCACAACAGACCAACACCTGCCAAACGCCAGATGCGCGACTTCATGAAATTCCTCACACGGGTTCAGGGCCTGAACATGAGACTGGAAAAGCCCAGGCCGGTTCTGCACAGATTATCAGCCCCGGGGCTTATTTCGCAGGCATAAAAAAGGGAGGCCCGTCGGCCTCCCCTTGTGAATTTTGTCCGTGCTCGACGCTTTTGACGTCGGCTCACCTCACGCCGTCTTCTGGACAGTGTGCAGCTCGGGGGCCTGCCGGCACCGGTGGGTGCCGCGACCGCAGCCGGCCTGATTCGGCGGGCTGCACTGGACTGTTTGTCCGAGCAGTGATCTTGGTGATAAGGATAGGCTTCACGGGCCGACAGATGATTGCGAAGATTGCTGCTTTAAACATCACTTGCGCAATTTTTAACCCCAGAGAGATAATCTGCCGCAATTATCAAGATAAAGGCCCGACCGATGAGCAAACTCGACCGTTACGACCTGAGCATATTGGCGGAATTGCAGCGCGATGCGCGGATCTCCAACCAGGAACTGGCCGAGCGCATCGGTCTGTCGCCCTCCCCTTGCTCGCGACGAGTCAAGCAGCTGGAAGACGACGGTTATATTTCACGCCAGGTCGCCCTGCTCGATCGCAAGATGCTCGGCCTGAGCCTGACGGCCTATGTGCTGATCGGCATGGATCGCCACACGCCCGAGCGTTTCGAGAATTTCGAGGCGGCCATCCGCAACCTGCCGCAGGTCCTGGAATGCAGCCTGGTGACCGGCATGGACGCGGACTACCAGCTCAAGGTGGTGGTACCGGACATGGACCATTACCAAAAGCTGCTGCTGGGACATCTGACCCGGATCGACGGCGTAACCAGCGTGCGTTCGAGCTTCGTACTGAACCAGGTGCTCAACAGCACCGAGTTGCCGTTGACTCACCTGCGTAACTGAATATCCCCATGAAATCCTGAGCAAGCGATGGCGGTGGACCGGCCAAATCACTGACAGCGGTAATGCCGCCATCGCGAGCAAGCTCGCTCCCACAGGGGGGCCGGGCGCATGGATATTGCGCTTGTCATAAATCCAACGTGGGAGCGAGCTTGCTCGTGATCGCGTCAGCCCAGGCGATGAATAGCTGCGACACACCGCCGCAGGCCAATCCCCCGCGCTTGCACCATGCCGTATACTCGCCGCGCCTTTTCAACCCCGCCCACGCCGGAGTGTTTCGATGGATCCTGCCGTTTTCGAAGAGTGGATGATGACTGGCCTGGTCAGCATCCTGATCATTTTCATGGGTTTCATCGTCTGGGACCTGGCCAAGAAATCCAAGGCCGGACGCTTCGGCTCGTTCATCCTGTTCTTCGTGCTGGGCCTTGGCGTGGCAGCGTTCATCATCAAGAGCGTGGTGATCGGCCTGATCGAATCCGGGACGCTATAAGCGCGCCGGCACTTCCCTCCACTGCCCCTGGCCGAGCCCTTCGATCGTCCAGTCGCCGATCCTGACCCGCACCAGGCGCAACGTCGGCAAGCCCACCGCAGCAGTCATGCGCCGGACCTGGCGGTTGCGCCCCTCGCGAATCACCAATTCCAGCCAGCTCGTAGGCACGCTCTTGCGAAAGCGCACGGGTGGGTTGCGTGGCCACAGCTGCGGCTCATCCAACTGCCGCGCCTCGGCCGGCAAGGTCATGCCGTCGTTCAACTCCACGCCATCGCGCAGACGCTGCAACTGCCCGGCACTCGGCTCGCCTTCCACCTGCACCCAATAGGTCTTGGCCAGCTTATGCCTAGGGTCGGCAATGCGCGCCTGCAATTGCCCATCGTTGGTGAGCAGCAGCAACCCTTCACTGTCGCGATCCAGCCGCCCGGCCGGATAAATGCCCGGTATGTCGATGAAATCCTTGAGCGTCGCCCGCCCCTGGCCATCGCTGAACTGGGTCAGCACATCGAAGGGTTTGTTGAACAGGATCAGCTTCGGCTCCGCCGGCGGGGCCTTGGCCACGCGGCGCGGCGCGGTTGCCTGTGGCTTCGCGCCGGGACGACGGGAAGCGGGACGAGGAGAACGGGGCATAGTGGCACGGCATCTAGCGATCAGGGCCGCCAATGCTAGTGGCCCGACCGCTAAATAACCACCGTCACATCAGCGGAACGGAGGCTCGTCGAAGCTGCGCAGCTTGCGGGAGTGCAAGGAGTTCAGCTCGGTGCGCAGCAGGTCCAGCGCGGCGATGCCGATCTTCAGGTGCTGGTTGACCGCCCGTTCATAGAACGCGTTGGCCGAACCGGGCAGCTTGATCTCGCTGTGCAGCGGCTTGTCCGAAACGCACAGCAACGTGCCATACGGCACCCGCAGGCGATAACCCTGGGCCGCGATGGTGCCGCTCTCCATATCCACCGCCACGGCACGAGACAGGTTGATCAACGGACGTTCCTGGGCCCAGCGCAGTTCCCAGTTGCGGTCATCGTAGGTCAGTACCGTGCCGGTACGCAGGCGCTTCTTAAGCTCGTCGCCCTTCTCGCCGGTGATATTCGCCGCGGCCTGCTGGAGCGCCAGTTGCACTTCCGCCAGGGCCGGAATCGGAATGTTCGGCGGTACCACCCGGTCGAGGATGCCATCGCGGCGCATGTAGGCGTGGGCCAGGACATAGTCGCCGATGGTCTGGGACTGCCGCAGGCCGCCGCAGTGACCGATCATCAGCCAGCAATGCGGTCGCAGTACCGCCAGGTGGTCGGTAATGTTCTTGGCGTTGGACGGACCCACCCCGATGTTCACCAGGGTCACGCCATGGCCGTCGCTGGCCTGCAGGTGATAGGCCGGCATCTGGTAGCGGTGCCAGACCACGCCGGCGGCGATGGCCGAGGCTTCGCCGTGGTCCATGTTCTTGTCGATGATCACGTTGCCCGGCAGGACCATGCGCACGAAACGCGGATCGCTGCGCAACTGCTCCAGGCCGTGGACGATGAACTGGTCGACATAGCGGTGATAGTTGGTCAGCAGGATCCACGGTTGCACATGGCGCCAGTCGCTACCGGTGTAGTGCACCAGTCGACGCAGGGAGAAGTCCACGCGGGCGGCATCGAACAGCGCCAGGGGCAACGGGTCGGTATTTTCCCAGTCATAGAGCCCGTCGGCGATGCCGTCGGTGGCGGCCGACAGGTCTGTGCTGGGGAAAACCCGCGCCAGCACCGCTGCCGTCACGCCGGAGCCGGCCAGTTCGTCACCCTGCTCGACCACGTACGGGTACGGGATGTTCTGTTCGCTGACACCCACTTCCACGGTGACGGTAAAGTCATGCATCAGCGGGACGAGCTGTTCCAGCAGGTATTTACGGAACGCGGCAGGGTGGGTAACGGTGACGCAATAAGTGCCCGGCAGCTGGACCTTGGCGTAGGCCCGGGTGGTTTGTGGGACTTCGCCGTGGCAATGGTAGGTCAGGCGCAGGGCGGGATAGCGAAACAAGGCCCGCTGCTCGGCATCCGGTTCGATTCGATCCTTGAGGTAACGCATGAGCGCCTGGTTCAGCGCGGTGGTCGCACGCTCGTGCAGTGCCGCGAGCCGGTCTACGGCTTGCTCGGCGGTTTGAACGACAATAAACGCTTCGGTCACGATCAGCTTCCTGTGTTCTGACTTGCAGGCCTTCATCTTGCCTGCATCGCCGCCCGACGGGAACAGTGGCGTATTGGCGCGCTCGATCATTCACCCACAATTGATCTTCAGCCCCTGTGGAGGCCAGCTTGATCGCTCCCACAGGGAGAGGTGGTGTTTCTAAAAGCCATGCGGAGTCGAGCGCGCCACGATCGCCTCGACATTCAACCCCCGAGGCAGGGCTCCATACGCCCGGCCGGTCGAACCCAGGCGACTTGCGATGAAGGCATCGCTGACCTCGCTGTTCCCCGCCTCCAGCAACAGCCTGGCTTGCAGGCCCACGGCGATGTCTTCGGTAAACTGCCGGGCGCGGTACTGGATGTCGTCGGTGTCCTTGAACGCCGTGTGCAGTCCCTCGATATGGGCGGCCAGGCGTTTGTCGCCGTGGCCGTCGCCCAGTTCGCTGAACAGCACTTCCAGCACCCCCGGTTCCTTGGACAGGGCCCGCAATACATCCAGGCATTGCACGTTGCCGGAGCCTTCCCATGTCGAGTTGACCGGCGCTTCCCGGTACAGGCGCGGCAGGATGCTGTCTTCCACGTAACCGGCACCGCCCATGCATTCGGCGGCCTCGTTGATCATTCCGGGGGCGCGCTTGCAGATCCAGTATTTGCCCACCGCCGTCACCAGCCGGGCGAACCTGGCCTCGTGCTCGTCACTCAAGTGATCCAGCGCCCGGCCCATGCGCAGGCTCAGGGCCAGGGCGGCCTCGCTTTCCAGGGCGAGGTCGGCCAGGACGTTCTGCATCAGCGGCTGCTCGCTCAGCAACCGGCCGCCGACCTGGCGGTGCGCGCAATGATGGCTGGCCTGGGTCAGGGCCTGGCGCATCAGGGCGCTGGAACCGACCATGCAATCGAAGCGTGTCATGGCAACCATCTCGATGATGGTCGGTACCCCCCGCCCCTCTTCGCCCATCATCCAGGCCAGGGCCCCACGGAACTCGACTTCGCTGGAGGCATTGGAACAATTGCCCAGCTTGTTCTTCAACCGCTGAATGTAGAACTGATTGCGGGTGTCGTCCGGGCGGTGGCGCGGCAGCAGGAAACAGCTCAACCCCTTGTCGGTCTGGGCCAGGGTCAGGAAGGCATCGCACATCGGTGCCGAACAGAACCATTTGTGACCCACCAGCTCATAGGCCTGCCCCGGACCGCTGGCGCCCACCGGATAGGCCTTGGTGGTGTTGGCGCGCACATCGGTGCCGCCCTGTTTCTCGGTCATCGCCATGCCAAGGGTGACCCCGGCCTTGTGCGCCATGCCGACATTGCGCGGGTCGTATTCGGTGGCGAGCACTTTCGGCAGCCAGCGCTCGGCCAGGTCCGGTTGCAGGCGCAACGCCGGCACGCTGGCGAAGGTCATGGTCAACGGGCAACCGGTGCCCGCTTCGGCCTGGCTATGCAGGTAGGTCATCGAAGCCCGGGCGACGTGGGCACCGGGTTGCGGATGGGCCCAAGGCAGACTGGGCAGGCCATGCTCGATGGCGGTGCGCATCAACTGATGGTAGGCGGGATGGAATTCCACCAGGTCGATGCGGTGGCCATAACGGTCATGGCTGGAAAACACCGGCTTGTTCTGGTTGGCCAGGAAGCCCGCCTCCATCAACGGCCCACCGGCCAGCGCGCCGTACTCATCGATCCGCGCCTGTGCCCAGCCAGCACCAAAACGCTGCGACCACTGTTGCAGCGGCAGGTCGATGCGATACAGGTTGGCACCGTCCAGGGAGGGGGGCTGATTGGTGACGTCGTGGGTTTCGGCGAACTGGTGCAGGTTCATGACGGGGCTCCTCGGTCGGCCAGCAGACCTTCAGTTAAGCACCGCCTCCAGGCCGAACAAAGTGTCATACCTGCCTAAATATCGGCGCTTTCACCCTGCTTCGGACAAAGCACCCGCCGTTGCAGGATCGTCTGCAACACCTCGAATTTCACCGGTTTGCTCAGGTAATCGATCAAAGAACCCGAGGGACAGAAAGGCTGCTCCAGGGAGGGACTGACCACCAGCACCGGCACATCTTCACACCCGGCCAGGGTACGGATCTGGCAGCAGACCGCCGCCCCGTCCAGCGGGGTCGACTGGCAGTCGAGCAACACCGCATCGAAACTGTCTTGCTGCAACAGTTCCAGTGCCGCATGCCCGTTGTCGACCGTACGCACCCGATAGCCAAGCTTGAGCAACATGCCGCGCATGACCAACTGATCGACGCTATTGTCATCGGCCAACAGCACCGTGCAGTCCTGGGGCCGGCGAGCGCCCTGCCGAGCGCCGAACGAAAACGGCGTGGGCACGGACACGGGCAGTGCCGTCTCGAATTCGACGTCCAGCTGGAAACGGCTGCCACGGCCGGGCTCGGAGGTATGGGTCAAACGGCCACCGAGCAACTCCACCAGTTGCCGGCAAATCGCCAGGCCGACGCCGAGACCACCGAACTCACGGGTCATCGAGCCGTCGAGCTGGAAGAACCGCTGGTACAACGTCGCCTCGCCCAGGTCGGTGAAGCCGATGCCGGTATCGATCACGGCGAAGGACAGCGCCCATCGATCGAGCGCCGTTGGCCTGCCACTGACTCGCAGCGCAAGCCCCCCCACCCGGGTGAACTTGATGGCATTGTCCAACAGGCACTCCAGGCATTGCGCCAGCTTGCCGCTGTCCCCCAGCAGGCGATCCGCCACGCCGGATGCCACGTCAACCTTGAAATCCAGCCCCTTGGCCCCGGCATTGCTGCCGAACTGCACCTGCAGGGCATCGATCATCCCGCGAAGGCTGAACGGTGCCGGCGAAACCTTGAGCTTGCCCGCCTGCAACTCGGTGAGGGTGAGCATACCGTTGACCATACGCATCATGTCCCGCGCCGAACCGGCGGCGGTCTGCTGGTACTGGATCAGCTCCTCCCCCATTTCGACGGTTTCCATCAGCTCCAGGGAACCGATCACACCATTCATGGGGGTACGCAGCTCGTGGGTCAGGGTGGCGAGGAATTCGTCCTTGAGCTTGTTGCCCTGGGCCAACTGCTGGTTGAGCATTTCCAGTTTCTGCCCGGCGTCGAACAGCGTCTGGGCCTGCTGTTCACGCATGGCGTTGATGCGGTCGGCCAGGGCCAGGGACAACAGCGCCACCTCGATGGCCGAGCCGATCTGGCTGGCGTACATGGTCAGGAAGACGTTCGGCAGGTAGCCGAGCACCATCATCGTGTTGACGATGCCCCCCACCAAGAACGCCGACCAGGCGATGATGAAGTAACGAGCCACCCGCAACCCGCGCCACCAGGCGAACAACCCGGCGGCAAAGATCACCACGGTGAAGACCAGCGCCAGTAGTGTCGCCAGACGCAGTGCCAGGGCGTAGCTGGTCATCAAAGACAGGCCGATCACCACGGCGCTGTAGGCGATCAAGGCCAGCAACAGCCGGTCCATCCAGCGGCAGTACTGGGTGGTCTGCAGGAAGCTGCGGGCGAACTGGCTGCCGAACAGTCCTGCGCAACCGATGAAGAACGGCGTCGCGGCGTTGGCCCACCAGGGGCTGTCCGGCCAGAAGAACTCCACCGCCGCGCCGTTGACCGACAACTGATAGAGGCCGAACGAAGCGATGTAGACGATGTAATAGAGGTAGCTGGTGTCCCGCACGCTCAGGTAGATGAACAGGTTGTAGACCAGCATCCCCAGCAACACGCCATAGATGATCCCCAACACATACAGGCGCACCGGTTGCTGTTCGAGGTAAGCGGTGCTGGACCACAGCGTCAGCGGCGCCTGGATCGACCCCTCGCTCTGCAGGCGCAGATACACGGTCTGGCGCTGGTCGGGCTTGAAGTCCAGGCTGAAGACATAGTTGTTCTGGCGAATTTCCCGGGCGGCGAACGGCAGCGCATCGCCGGTCCGGCGAACCAGGCGATACGCTCCCGTGGCGTCCGGCAGGTACAGGTCGAGGTGGTCCAGCGGCGGATACGCCAGCTCCAGCAGCCAGGTGCGCTGGGCCTGGGGATTCTCGGGACGGTAGTGCAGGTCGATCTTCAGCCAGAACGCCGACCGTGAATAACCGGCGTTGAGGGTGTCCTTGCCATGGGGCTTGAAGCCACCGGTTGCGGCCTGGGCCATGACATCGTCGAGGGTGGCCGTGCCGTTGACGTCTTCGAAAACCTGCATGGCCTGACCCAGGGACAGGCGTTGGGTGAACTCATTGAATTCGAGGGCGCTCGCCAAGGGGGGCAAGCACAGCAGCAACATCAGCAAATAGCGCATTTAAGCCCCAGCGTGGCCTGTCCGGTTGAGTCAGGAAGCCCCCCATTCCCTGAGTAGACGTAAAACCGGCATTACCTGTTATGTGTTGGATCCATCTTTAGCATAGCCGCTGATGGCCAATCTGCACCATTGAAATTTTTCCACCAGAACGCTCTAGAACGGGCGTTTCAGCGCAATGCATTGAGCTAGAGCTGTTGCTTTGGTCAGATTGCGATGCGCCCCTGCAGCCAGGCTCGAGGGTGGCGAGGGGAATTTAGCGTTTCGCCAGGCTCTGTACGAAAAGTCTTGAGACGAAGGTCAGGCAGTGCGGGGCAGTTTTCAACGCAGCATGAACAGGCATCAAGGCTTTTGGTACAGGGCCTTGGATCCCTCGCCACACATAAATCCTGCCTGCAGCTGTTTCCCCTGCTACAGGCGTGCGCCGATCGAATGGGTTTGGTGGTAAGCTCGCGCACCATGAATATCTACAGCTCTCGCCCCGTTGTCCTCTGTCTCTCCGGCCACGACCCCAGTGGGGGCGCCGGCCTGCAGGCAGATATCGAAGCCTTGCTCGCCCAGGGTTGTCACGCCGCTGCGGCGGTTACCGCGCTGACCGTGCAAGACACGGTGAACGTGAGCGATTTCCGCGTACTCGACCGGGAGTGGGTCCTGGCGCAAGCCAATGCCGTGCTCAACGATTCGTCGGTGGCGGCAGTCAAGCTGGGCATGCTCGGCTCGCTGGAAATGGTCGACACCGTGGTCGAGCTGCTCCAGGCGCATCCGCATTTGCCGACGGTCTGCGACCCGGTGCTGCGCGCCGGCGGCGGTGGTCGCCTGGGCAAGGATGAAGTCGGCTACGCCATGCGCGAACGCCTGTTGCCCTTGTCGATCATTGCCACCCCCAATCTGCCCGAAGCCCGCATCCTCGCCGAACTGCCCGAGGGCAGCGCGGATGAATGCGCCGAAAAACTGCTGCCCTTCGTCAAGCACCTGTTGATCACCGGCGGTCATGGCGACGAACATGAAGTTCACAATCGCCTGTATAGCCGGGACGGTCGTCGCGAAACCTTTACCTGCCAGCGCCTGCCCGGCAGCTACCATGGCTCCGGCTGCACCCTGGCCAGCGCCCTGGCCGGCCGACTGGCCCAGGGCGAACAGCTTGCCAGCGCCGTGAAGACAGCCCTGGACTACACCTGGCGCACCTTGCGCGATGCCGAACAGCTGGGCAAAGGCCAGTTCGTGCCGCGTCGCCTGCCGCTGGATTTCTGCTCCTAGCACCGGAGGCCTGTTGCATGAAACTACGTGGCCTTTACGCCATCACCGATAGCCAGTTACTGGCCGGCAAGTTCCTCGCCTATGTCGAAGCGGCACTGGAAGGTGGCGTCACCCTGCTGCAATACCGCGACAAGAGCAGCGACGAAGCACGGCGCCTGCGCGAAGCCGAAGCGCTGCGCAACCTGTGCGAACGCTACAAGACCCAGCTGATCATCAACGACGATGCCGAGCTGGCTGCGCGCCTGGGCGTCGGCGTGCACCTGGGACAGACCGATGGCCCGCTGGCACCGGTGCGGGCGCTGCTCGGGCGCAAGGCGATCATCGGCTCCACCTGCCATTCCAGCCTGGAGCTGGCCGAACAGGCGGCCAGCGAGGGTGCCAGCTATGTCGCCTTCGGACGCTTCTTCAACTCCAACACCAAGCCCGGCGCGCCCAGCGCAAACCTTGAACTGCTCGAACAGGCCCGCGTCAAACTGCATATCCCGGTATGCGCCATTGGCGGCATCACCCTGGACAATGCCGCCCCGCTGGTGGCCCACGGTGTCGACCTGCTCGCCGTGGTCCACGGCCTGTTCGGCGCCGACAGCACCGCCGAGGTGACGCGCCGCGCCCGCGCCTTCAACAGCCTGTTGCACATCAACTGATTCCGATTTCGAGAGACCGACCATGTCCCGTTCCGAAACCCTGTTTGCCAACGCCCAGAAACATATCCCCGGCGGCGTGAACTCCCCCGTCCGTGCATTCAAGAGCGTCGGCGGCACCCCGCTGTTCTTCAAGCACGCCGAAGGCGCATATGTCACCGACGAAGACGACAAGCGCTACGTGGACTACGTGGGCTCGTGGGGCCCGATGATCCTCGGGCACAGCCATCCGGACGTGCTGGATGCCGTACGCCGGCAACTGGAGCACGGCCTGTCCTACGGTGCCCCGACCGCGATGGAAACCGAGATGGCCGACTTGGTCTGCTCCATCGTGCCGTCCATGGAGATGGTGCGCATGGTCAGCTCCGGCACCGAGGCGACCATGAGCGCCATCCGCCTGGCCCGCGGCTACACCGGTCGCGACAGCATCATCAAGTTCGAAGGCTGCTACCACGGCCATTCCGACAGCCTGCTGGTCAAGGCCGGTTCCGGCGCGTTGACCCAAGGCGTGCCCAGCTCGGCCGGCGTGCCGGCGGCATTCGCCAAACACACCCTGACCCTGCCGTTCAACGATCTGGAAGAAGTCGAGAAGATGCTCGGCGAAGTCGGCCAGGAAGTGGCGTGCATCATCGTCGAGCCGGTGGCCGGCAACATGAACTGCGTTCCGCCGGCCCCCGGTTTCCTCGAAGGCTTGCGCAGCCTGTGTGACCAACATGGCGTGGTGCTGATCTTCGATGAAGTGATGACCGGTTTTCGCGTGTCCCTCGGCGGAGCCCAGGCCCATTACGGCGTGACTCCGGACCTGAGCACCTTCGGCAAGATCATCGGCGGTGGCATGCCAGTGGGCTGCTTCGGCGGCAAGCGCGCCATCATGGAATGCATCGCGCCGCTGGGCCCGGTCTACCAGGCCGGCACTCTGTCGGGCAACCCGCTGGCCATGGCCGCCGGCCTGACCACCTTGCGCCTGATCAGCCGCCCCGGCTTCCACGCCGAGCTGACCGACTACACCACCCGCCTGCTCGACGGCCTGCAGATTCGTGCGGACGCCGCAGGCATCCCGTTCGTGACCACCCAGGCCGGCGGCATGTTCGGGCTGTACTTCAGCGGCGCAGACGACATCGTGACCTTCGAAGATGTCATGGCCAGCGATGCAGATCGCTTCAAGCGCTTCTTCCACCTGATGCTCGAAGGCGGCGTCTACCTGGCACCGAGCGCATTCGAAGCCGGCTTTACCTCCATCGCCCATGGCGAGGCCGAGCTGAAGATCACCCTCGATGCGGCCGAACGAGCCTTCGCTGCGCTGAAGTAAGCCTGTGGATAACTGACGCTGGCTGACACCAGCGTCAGTGATTGACGATAGCCCCCGGCCTCTTTTCCTACGCCTTTACCCCTGAAGCCGCCATTGATGCCCATCAGCAGCAGAAAAACGAGTAAAGACTTTGTAAGGATGGCCCTGCTTATTTCATAATGCGCGCTTATTGGATCCCCCGGAGGGTCCGCGCGCCCCTCAGAGGTAAGTCGATTCCCATGAACCGCACCGGCCGCACCCTTGCCCTGGGCTGCCTGTTGCTCCTTCAGCCCCTGCTGGCGAATGCACAGGCAGGCGGCAACTCGTTGTTGATCCCGGCGATGGGCCGTTGCACGCTCAACACCCAGCCACAAGATCTCGCACCGGCGCTCGACGCCTGTCGAAAAGCGGCGGACGCAGGCGATGCTCAAGCGCAATACGAGCTGGGTGAGTTCTACTACGACGGCAAGGCCGCGCCACGCGACCTCAAGCTGGCCCTCGACTATTTCGAAAAAGCCTCGCTGCAAGGCCATGCCCAGGCGCAGTTCAAGCTGGGCGGCATGTTCTTCCATGGCGAAGGCGTACCCGCCAATAACGTCCAGGCCTACATTGTCCTGAAGATGGCAGCGGTCAATGGCGCCGAAGAAGCCCTGGACACCGCCGACGAAGTCGCCGAGCAGATGCCCCGCGACGAGCTGGAAGTGGCAACCCAGGTGCTGGGACAGATCTTCCGCAAATACCTGATGGAATTGCAGAACGCCGACGGGCGCACGCCTTTTTCACCACTGCCCTGACTATTCTTCGGCCTTGATGGCCTCATCGCGAGCAAGCTCGCTCCCAAATGGGCTCTCTGTGCGCACAAGTTTGCGAGCATCGACAATCCAGTGTGGGAGCGAGCTTGCTCGCGATTGGGAGCACCTCGGTCTTGACTTACTTCTCGGGCATCGGCATCGGAAATGGCATCACGTTGCCAACCGTGCCACGGGCTTCGCTGATTTTCGGGGTGCCCAGGCGCTCCACCTCGTCGATACGCACGATCGAGTGCATCGGCACAAAACTGCGCACCACGCCTTCGAACTGTGCCTTGAGCTTTTCTTCACTCGGATCGACGACCACCTGCGTGCGCTCGCCGAAGACGAACTCTTCTACCTCCAGGAAGCCCCACAGATCGCTCTGGTAGATCTGCTTGGCGTACATCTCGAACACCTGGCCCTGGTTGAGGAAAATCACCTTGTAGATTGGAGCTTCACGTTTGGTCATGGCAGGCGAAACACATCGGCGGGTAAAAATGAGGGCGCGAACTATAGCATAGCCGTTGCTCGCACAGCGGTAGGAACCGGGGGACTTGTTCCCTATAATGCGCGGTTCTTTGAATCACGTGAGACCCAGGTCCATGGCCAAGAAGCTTTACATCGAAACCCACGGTTGCCAGATGAACGAGTACGACAGCTCGCGCATGGTGGATCTGCTGGGTGAGCACCAGGCCCTGGAAGTCACCGCGCGCGCTGAAGACGCGGACGTGATCCTGCTCAATACCTGCTCGATCCGCGAACGCGCCCAGGACCGGGTCTACTCCCAGCTCGGCCGCTGGCGCGAACTCAAACTGGCCAACCCGGAGATGGTCATCGCCGTGGGTGGCTGCGTGGCCAGCCAGGAAGGCGCGGCGATTCGTGACCGTGCGCCGTACGTTGACGTGGTTTTCGGCCCGCAGACCCTGCACCGCCTGCCGGAAATGATCGACGCGGCGCGCATCACCAAGCTGCCGCAGGTCGACGTCACATTCCCCGAGATCGAGAAATTCGACCACCTGCCCGAGCCCCGCATCGATGGCCCGAGCGCCTATGTCTCGGTCATGGAAGGTTGCAGCAAGTACTGCACTTTCTGCGTAGTGCCCTACACCCGGGGCGAAGAAGTCAGCCGGCCATTCGACGACGTGATCGCCGAGATCATCCATCTGGCGGAGAACGGCGTTCGAGAAGTCACGCTGCTGGGGCAGAACGTCAACGGTTATCGTGGCCTGACCCATGACGGCCGGCTCGCGGACCTCGCCGAACTGATCCGCGTGGTCGCGGCGGTGGACGGCATCGACCGTATTCGCTACACCACTTCGCACCCCCTGGAGTTCTCCGACAGCCTCATTCGCGCCCATGCCGAGGTGCCGGAACTGGTCAAGCACCTGCATCTACCGGTGCAATCGGGTTCCGACCGGATCCTCGCGGCCATGAAACGCAACCACACGGCGCTGGAGTACAAGTCCAAACTGCGCAAACTGCGGGCGGCGGTTCCGGGGATCTGCATCAGTTCGGACTTTATCGTCGGTTTTCCCGGCGAAACCGAGAAAGACTTCCAGCAGACCATGAAGCTGATCGAAGACGTGGGTTTCGACTTTTCCTATTCCTTTGTCTATAGCCAGCGCCCCGGCACTCCGGCGGCCGACCTGGCGGACGACACCCCCGAGGAATTGAAAAAGGAACGGCTCAACGCCTTGCAGCACCGTTTGAACCAGCAGGGTTTCGAGATCAGCCGACAAATGGTCGGTACCATCCAGCGGATCCTGGTGACCGATTACTCGAAAAAAGACCCTGGCGAACTGCAAGGACGGACCGAAAACAACCGCATCGTCAATTTCCGCTGCGACACCCCGGCCCTGATCGGCCAGTTCGCCGACGTGCACATCGACTCCGCGCAACCGCACTCCCTGCGGGGTTCGCTGGTCCAGTAACCCCCCATTGCCTGTGGGAGCGAGCCTGCTCGCGATAGCGGTGGATCAGTTGATGCCAATGTCGACAGACACTCAGCCACCGCGAGCTGGCTCGCTCCCACAGGGATAGTGTCGAGCCCTGTGATCGTTTAAGACCTTTCACACCCAGCCTACTGGCGTTATCCTTGATTTCACTTCAATTGCCCCGGGCGGCTAAAAACGACCTTGAACGCACCCATCGAACCCCATCGCTTTATCCTCGAGCCCTTTGAGGCTCGCCGCTTCGCCAATCTGTGCGGGCAATTCGACGAGCACCTGCGCTTGATCGAACAGCGCCTGGCCATCGAGATCCGTAACCGCGGAAACCAGTTCGAGCTGATCGGCGAACCCAAGCACACCACCTCCGCGGAAAACCTCCTGCGCCGTCTCTATCGGGAAACCAAAGGGAGCGAGCTGTCGCCGGACACGGTCCACCTGTTCCTGCAGGAATCGGCTGTCGAAGAACTCGACAACCACGCCCCGTCGGAACCTGCCGTGGCCCTGCGCACGAAGAAAGGCATGATTCGCCCGCGCGGCTTGAATCAACAGCGCTACGTGAAGGAAATCCTGGGCAACGACATCAACTTCGGCATCGGCCCGGCCGGTACCGGCAAGACCTACCTGGCCGTGGCTTGCGCGGTGGACGCGCTGGAGCGCGAACAGGTCCGGCGCATCCTCTTGGTGCGGCCGGCAGTCGAAGCGGGTGAAAAGCTCGGTTTCCTGCCGGGCGACCTGACCCAGAAGATCGACCCGTACCTGCGGCCCCTGTATGACGCGCTCTACGAAATGCTCGGCTTCGAACATGTCGCCAAGCTGATCGAGCGCCAGGTCATCGAGGTCGCGCCGCTGGCCTACATGCGCGGTCGTACATTGAACAACAGCTTCATCATCCTCGACGAAAGCCAGAACACCACCGTCGAACAGATGAAAATGTTCCTGACCCGGATCGGCTTCGGCTCAACCGCCGTCATCACCGGGGACATCACCCAGGTCGACCTGCCTCGTGGCACCAAGTCCGGGCTGCACCATGTGATCCAGGTGCTCAAGGACGTGCCGGGTATCAGCTTCACCCATTTCATGCCCAAGGACGTCGTGCGCCATCCACTGGTACAGCGCATCGTCGAGGCCTATGAGCGCTTCGAACAGCGCGCGGCCGAGGACACGCATGACGGCAAAGGCAATCGTCCCGATGCTTGAACTCGACCTGCAACTGGCCAGTGAACACCCCGCGCCCCAGGAAGCCCAGTTCCGCCAGTGGTGCGAGCTGGCGTTGCGCCAGCGCAGCGCCGACTCGGAGCTGACGATCCGCCTCGTGGACGAACCCGAAGGCCGCGAGCTGAACCACACCTGGCGGCAGAAAGACTACGCCACCAACGTGCTGTCGTTCCCCGCCGACGTGCCCGACGATCTGCTGGACATTCCGCTACTGGGCGACCTGGTGATCTGCGTGCCGGTGGTGGAGCGCGAAGCGGCCGAACAGGGCAAGAGCCCCGAGGCCCACTGGGCCCATCTGGTGATTCACGGCTGCTTGCATCTTCTGGGGTACGACCATATTGAAGATGAAGAAGCCGAGGAAATGGAAGCGCTGGAACGAACGTTGCTAGCTGAGTTGGGTCATCCCGACCCCTACGCCGACGACGAACACTGATACATCAACCTGTAACGACAAAGGATTCAGAGTAATCGCTATGAGCGAAGATCGATCGACCAACGGGCAGAAGTCATGGCTGGGCAAGCTCACCCAGGCTTTTGCCCATGAGCCGAAAAACCGCCAGGAGCTGCTGGAGCTGCTGCGCGATGCACACCAGAACAAACTGCTGGACAGCGAAGCGCTGGCCATCGTCGAGGGCGCCATCCAGGTCGCTGACCTGCAGGTACGGGACATCATGGTCCCGCGCTCGCAGATGATCAGCATCAAGGCGACCCAAACACCCCGCGAATTCCTGCCAGCCGTGGTGGACTCGGCCCACTCGCGCTATCCGGTGGTCGGCGAGAGTCACGACGATGTCATGGGCGTGCTGCTGGCCAAGGACCTGCTGCCGCTGATCCTCCAGGAGAACGGCGACAGCTTCAACATCAAGGACCTGCTGCGTCCGGCCACCTTCGTGCCCGAATCCAAGCGCCTCAATGTGCTGCTGCGCGAGTTCCGCGCCAACCACAACCACATGGCCATCGTCATCGACGAGTACGGCGGCGTGGCCGGGCTGGTCACCATCGAGGACGTGCTAGAGCAGATCGTCGGCGACATCGAGGACGAGCATGACGTGGAAGAAGACAGCTACATCAAGCCGTTGCCCAGCGGCGACTTCCTGATCAAGGCCCTGACGCCGATCGAGAACTTCAACGAGTTCTTCGACAGCCAGTTCTCCGACGACGAGTTCGACACCGTCGGCGGCCTGGTGATGAGCGCCTTCGGCCACCTGCCCAAGCGCAACGAAACCACGGAAATCGGTTCCTGGCGCTTCCGCATCCTGAACGCCGACAGCCGCCGGATCCACCTGCTGCGCCTGTCACCCATCGCCCGTTAAACCACTCGAGACCCGCTAAGGACATACATGCGCTGGATAACCCGCCCCGGCTGGCCCGGTAACCTGCTGGCCGTGGCGGCCGGCGCGATCACCACCCTGGCCCTGGCGCCTTTCGACATCTGGCCCCTGGCACTGCTGGCGGTGGGGTTGTTCTACGCAGGGTTGCGCGAGCTTTCCCCTCGCCAGGCTCTGGGCCGCGGCTGGTGCTTCGGCTTCGGCCTGTTTGGCGCCGGCACCAGCTGGATCTACGTCAGCATCCATAACTTCGGCGGCGCCTCGGTATTGCTTGCCGGGCTGCTGATGCTGCTGTTCGTTGCCGCCATCGCCTGGTTCTTCGCCCTGCCCGCCTGGCTCTGGGCCCGCTGGCTGCGGCGCAACGAAGCCCCATTGGCCGACGCCCTGGCCTTCGCCGCGCTCTGGCTCGGCCAGGAGGCCTTTCGCGGCTGGTTCCTCACCGGATTTCCCTGGATGTATTCCGGCTACAGCCAGCTCGACGGTCCGCTGGCCGGCCTCGCGCCGCTGGGCGGAATGTGGCTGATTTCCTTCACCCTGGCCCTGACCGCTGCGCTGCTGTACAACGCGCCCCGGCTGATCCGCGCCAGGCGCAAGGGATTCATCGCGGCCGGCGTGGCATTGCTGGCGGGCCCGTGGATCGTCGGCATGGCGCTCAAGGGGCATGCCTGGACCAGCCCTTCGGGCGACCCGCTGAGTGTCGCGGCGATCCAGGGCAACATCGAACAGAACATGAAGTGGGACCCCGATCAGCTCAACGCGCAACTGGCCCTGTACCGCGACATGAGCTTCGCCTCCAAACGCGTCGACCTGCTGATCTGGCCGGAAACGGCGGTCCCGGTGCTCAAGGAATCTGCCCAGGGCTATCTGGACATGATGGGCAACTTCGCCGCCGAGCGGCAATCGGCGCTGATTACCGGCGTGCCGATTCGCCAACTGGTGCGCCACGAGAAGCGCTATTTCAATGGCATCACCGTGACCGGCGAAGGCGACGGCACCTACCTCAAGCAGAAGCTGGTGCCGTTCGGCGAATACGTGCCCCTGCAGGACCTGCTGCGGGGCCTGATCGCGTTCTTCGACCTGCCCATGTCGGATTTCGCCCGCGGCCCGTCCGACCAGCCATTGCTGCAGGCCAAGGGTTACCAGATCGCGCCGTTCATCTGCTATGAAGTGGTCTATCCAGAATTCGCCGCAGGCCTGTCGGCCCGCAGCGACCTGCTGCTGACCATCAGCAACGACACTTGGTTCGGCACGTCCATCGGCCCCTTGCAACACTTGCAAATGGCCCAGATGCGTGCCCTGGAAGCCGGTCGCTGGATGATCCGCGCCACCAACAACGGCGTGACCGGCCTGATCGACCCCTTTGGGCAAATCACCGCACAGATCCCTCAATTCGAGCGAGGCATCCTCTATGGCGACGTGGTGCCGATGCATGGACTGACACCGTACCTGCAATGGCGCTCGTGGCCATTGATCATCCTGTGTGTGTTGCTGGTGGGCTGGGCGCTGATGGCGGGGCGGATGGCCAAGACCGTCTAAGGCCTTTTCCCGCCCCCATGGAGAGCGGCTTTATCCCCGCTGGGGCGCGAAGCGCCCCCCATTCAAACTGTCTGGCACACCACAGTGTCGGTTCTTTTTCGGGGCTGCTTCGCAGCCCAGCAGGGATAAAACCCCCTCGCCACAGACAGGCCATTCATCACAAGGCCGTTCAGCGATAGAACAACCAATACCCCACCAGCCCCACCGCCTCGTTCATCAACTGCCCTGATTGCCAGATCGACTTGAACTCCGGCATCCAGCCACCCAGCGGTCGCGCATTGTCCTGCCCCAGGAAACCCACCGGCGCCGGCACCACTTCAAATCCCGACCGTTCGAAGCTCATGACCGCCCGTGGCATGTGCCACGCCTGGGTCACCACCACGACCCGCTTGATACCCGCCGGCAGCAGGATCTCGGCGCTCATCCGGGCATTTTCCCAAGTGGTGCGGCTGCGCCTTTCCTGCCAGCGCACGGTGACGCCGAAATCGTCCCGCATCGAATCGGCCATCAACTGTGCCTCGGAGGGCGGGCTGCCGTAGTGCAGGCCGCCGGAGGTCAGCACCGGCAGTCCCGAGGCCTTGGCCAGGCGCGCCGCATAACGCTGGCGCTCCAGGCCGACACCAGTGGGCTGGTCGGCGCCCCAGGCCAGGTCGCCGCGCTCGCGGCCCGAGCCCAGTATCACGATGGCATCGGCCCGCTGGGCCAGACCTGCCCATTCGCTGTGCAGCAAAGGCGGTTCGCGCTCCAGGGCCTTGGCACTCCACTGCACCACCACCGGCAGGCTCATCAGCCAGAAACCGCCCAGCCCCACGATAAAACACAGGCGGGCCAGGCGCGGCCGGGAATCACGCCACCACCAGGCAAGCGCCAGCAACAGCAACAGAAGGCCGGGAGGTAATAAAAGCTGTTTGATGAAATAGCGAAACGGCATCGGGCATCTCCATAGATGCCCGAAGCCTAGGTGGGTTGACGCAAAGCGACAACAGATTCGAAAAGACCTTGAATCAAAAAAGCAGCACGCGTGAATCCGGCTTACTTGAACTGCATGGACCGGACCTTTGCAGCATCCTTGTCGGGCGTCCGATCCTTGAGCCAGACAACCTTGGCCGAACGGGGCGCATCGAGACGCTGGAGTACCTGGGCCCCGCTTGTGCGGGCCTGATGTCCGACCTGTTCGAGGTAAGCCTTGACCAGTTCGAACTCTGCGGGGCTCAAGCCACGCAGTTCCAGCTCTGCCGGACGCTCATCGCGCAAGCGGCCGGCGGTTCTTGCAGCGTCCAGGGCCACCCCGAGACGATCGATCAGTTTTTCATACAACTCCGGTGTAGCGACTTTTCGTTGTGATTCAACCATCCCTCACCTCATTGAAGATAAGACTCACTCCCCATTGAGAAGCTTAGCTTCGCTGGGCAAACCGGCAGGACGCCGCGACCAACGGCCCTGAACGCTCGGTGGCGCTGGCTGTCGACACGGTCCGACACGCAATCAGGGTTTCCCTCCGCGGAGCGCGGTCATGTATGCTACGGCGCTTCCTGTAACTCCACTTCCAGCTCCGCTGGGCATCGAAAGCGCCACATTTGGCGTCGTTCGCGTCCAGCATGGCAACGAAGCGGATTGGGCCACCCCATTCAGTACAAAAGTAGCCATGCACGAACACTACCAGCCCCGTGAAATCGAAGCCGCCGCCCAGTCTTTCTGGGACGAGCAAAAGTCCTTTGAAGTCAGCGAACAGCCAGGCAAGGAAACCTACTACTGCCTGTCGATGTTCCCTTACCCCAGCGGCAAGCTACACATGGGGCATGTGCGCAACTACACCATCGGCGACGTGATCTCCCGCTACCAGCGCATGCAAGGCAAGAACGTCCTGCAGCCCATGGGCTGGGACGCCTTCGGCATGCCGGCGGAAAACGCCGCGATGAAGAACAAGGTGGCCCCTGCCAAGTGGACCTACGAAAACATCGCCTACATGAAGTCCCAGCTGCGCAGCCTGGGCCTGGCGGTGGACTGGTCCCGCGAGGTCACCACCTGCAAGCCCGACTACTATCGCTGGGAACAGTGGCTGTTCACCCGCCTGTTCGAAAAAGGCGTGATCTACCGCAAGAACGGCACCGTGAACTGGGACCCGGTGGACCAGACCGTACTGGCCAACGAACAGGTCATCGACGGCCGCGGCTGGCGCTCCGGCGCGCTGATCGAAAAGCGCGAGATCCCGATGTACTACTTCAAGATCACCGCCTACGCGGATGAGCTGCTGGAGAGTCTCGACGAACTGACCGGCTGGCCCGAACAGGTCAAGACCATGCAACGCAACTGGATCGGCAAGTCCCGGGGCATGGAAGTGCAGTTCCCGTACGATGTCGCCTCCATCGGCGAAGCCGGTACCCTGAAAGTCTTCACCACCCGCCCGGATACGCTGATGGGCGCCACCTACGTCGCCGTCGCCGCCGAGCACCCGCTGGCGACCCTGGCGGCCCGGAACGACTCCGAACTGCAAGCCTTCATCGCCGAATGCAAGAGCGGCAGTGTGGCCGAAGCCGATGTCGCCACCCAGGAGAAAAAAGGCCTGCCGACCTCGCTGTTCGTCGAGCACCCCCTGACCGGTGAGAAACTTCCGGTATGGGTCGCCAACTACGTGCTGATGCACTACGGCGATGGCGCCGTGATGGCGGTGCCGGCCCACGACGAGCGTGACTTCGAATTCGCCCACAAGTACGACCTGCCGGTCAAGCCGGTGGTCCGCACCAGCGCGGGCGACCAGACCCCGGCCCCTTGGCAGGACGCCTACGGTGAGCACGGCGAGCTGATCAACTCCGGCGAATTCGACGGCCTGGACTTCGCCGGCGCGTTCGACGCCATCGAAGTGGCCCTGATCAAGAAGAACCTGGGCGCCTCCCGCACCCAGTTCCGCCTGCGCGACTGGGGCATCAGCCGCCAGCGCTACTGGGGCTGCCCGATTCCGATCGTGCATTGCGACGCCTGTGGCGACGTCCCGGTGCCGGAAGACCAGCTGCCGGTGGTCCTGCCGGAAGACGTCGTACCCGACGGTGCCGGCTCGCCCCTGGCGCGCATGCCCGAGTTCTACGAGTGCAGTTGCCCGAAATGCGGCGCACCGGCCAAGCGTGAAACCGACACCATGGACACCTTCGTCGAGTCCTCCTGGTACTACGCCCGCTATGCCTCGCCGCGCTATGAAGGCGGCCTGGTAGACCCGGCGGCAGCCAACCACTGGCTGCCGGTGGACCAGTACATCGGCGGTATCGAACATGCGATCCTGCACCTGCTCTATGCGCGCTTCTTCCACAAGCTGATGCGCGACGAAGGCCTGGTCAATTCCAACGAACCGTTCAAGAACCTGCTGACCCAGGGCATGGTGGTCGCCGAGACCTACTACCGCCGCGAGGCCAACGGCGCCTACACCTGGTACAACCCGGCGGACGTGGAGCTGGAGCGTGACAGCAAGGCCAAGGTCATCAGCGCCAAGCTGATCGCCGATGGCCTGCCGGTGGAAATCGGCGGCACCGAGAAGATGGCCAAGTCCAAGAACAACGGCGTCGACCCACAGTCGATGATCAACCAGTTCGGCGCCGACACCTGCCGCCTGTTCATGATGTTCGCCTCGCCACCGGACATGAGCGCGGAATGGTCCGACTCCGGCGTCGAAGGCTCGCACCGTTTCCTCAAGCGCGTCTGGCGCCTGGCCCAGGCCCACGTCACCCAGGGCCTGCCGGGCAAGCTGGACATCACCGCCCTGAACGACGAACAGAAGGCCATCCGCCGCGCGATCCACCTGGCCATCAAGCAGGCCAGCCATGACGTCGGCCAGAATCACAAATTCAACACCGCCATCGCCCAGGTGATGACGTTGATGAACGTCCTGGAAAAAGCCGCCCAAGGTACCGAACAGGATCGTGCGCTGCTGCATGAAGGCCTGGAGGCCGTCACGTTGCTGCTGGCTCCGATCACCCCGCACATCAGCCATGAACTGTGGAATCGCCTGGGCCACGCGGACCCGGTGATCGACGCTTCCTGGCCCGTGGTGGATGAAAGCGCGCTGGTTCAAGACAACCTGACCCTGGTCATCCAGGTCAACGGCAAGCTGCGCGGGCAGATCGAAATGCCGGCCAGCGCCAGTCGCGAAGAAGTCGAAGCCGCCGCACGGGCCAACGAAAACGTGCTGCGCTTCGTCGACGGCCTGACGATCCGTAAAGTGATCGTGGTGCCCGGCAAACTGGTCAATATCGTCGCAAGCTAATTGGATCGGGCGCCCGGCCGCGGCCGGGCGCCGAATATGACCTGCGGGGCCGCACTGTCGGCCCATAGGGTTTCAAGGGGAGCAACAAGATGATCAAACGTAATCTGCTGGTCATGGGCCTGACCGTCCTGCTGAGCGCCTGCGGCTTCCAGCTGCGGGGCACCGGCACCACCGAGCTGGCCATCACCGAGCTGGATCTCAGCGCACGGGATGCCTATGGCGACACCGTGAAAATGCTGCGCCAGACGCTGGAGAGCAGCGGCGTGAAAATCTACAGCGGGGCACCGTACAAGCTGGTCCTGACCAACGAGCAGCAAACCCAGCGCAGCTTGAGCTACGCCGGTGCCGGCCGTTCGGCCGAGTACGAGCTGTCCAGCGTGCTGAGCTATGAAGTGCGCGGCCGGAATAACCTGATGCTGCTGGACGACAAGCTCCAGGTGCAGAAGGTCTACCTGCACGACGGCAACAACATCACCGGTTCCGACCAGGAGTCCAGCGAAGTGCGCGGCGAAATACGCCGTGACCTGGTACAGCGCATGATGCTGCGCCTGCAGCAACTGACGCCCACCCAACTGGATCAACTGCAGCAGACCGCCGATGCCCGAGCCAAGGCAGAAGCCGAAGCGCTGGAAGCGGCACGCAAGGCTGAGGCGCAAACCCCGCAGCAGTCGCCCCTGCAGATCCCTTCTGAATAAGCCTTGCGGGGCGCCCTCGCGCCCCGCTCGCCCTCTCTTATGAACCGTCTATGAAGCTGGCCCCCGCCCAACTCGGCAAACATCTGCAAGGTGCCCTCGCGCCGGTCTACATCATCAGCGGCGACGACCCGCTGCTGTGCCAGGAGGCCGCCGACGCCATCCGCTGCGCCGCCCGCCAACAAGGCTTCGACGAGCGCCAGGTGTTCGCCGCCGACGCCAGCTTCGACTGGGGCACCTTGCTCCAGGCCGGTGCGAGCATGTCCTTGTTCGCCGAGAAACGCTTGCTGGAACTGCGCCTGCCGTCCGGCAAACCCGGCGACAAAGGGGCCGCCGCGCTGATCGAATACTGCTCACGACCGGCCGAGGACACCGTACTGCTCATCAGCCTGCCGAAACTCGACGGCAGCGCGCAGAAGACCAAGTGGGGCAAGGCCCTGGTCGAAGGCCCACAGACCCAGTTCGTGCAGATCTGGCCGGTGGACGTCAGCCAGTTGCCGAGCTGGATCCGTCAGCGCCTGTCCCAGGCCGGCCTGTCGGCCAGCCAGGACGCAGTGGAACTGATCGCCGCCCGGGTCGAAGGCAACCTGCTGGCCGCCGCCCAGGAGATCGAAAAGCTCAAGCTGATGGCCGAAGACGGGCAGATCACCGTGGAAACGGTGCAAGCCGCCGTAGCCGACAGTGCGCGCTTCGATGTCTTCGGCCTGACCGATGCGATCCTCAACGGCGAAGCCGCCCATGCCCTGCGCATGCTCGAGGGTTTGCGGGGCGAAGGCGTCGAGCCGCCGGTGATCCTCTGGGCCCTGGCCCGGGAGTTGCGCCTGCTGGCCAACCTGTCGCTGCAATACAGCCAGGGCGTCCCCCTGGACAAAGCCTTCAGCCAGGCCCGCCCCCCGGTCTGGGACAAGCGCAAACCGCTGATGAGCAAGGCCCTGCAACGCTATTCCGCACCGCGCTGGGCGCAGTTGCTGCTGGAAGCCCAGCGCATCGATGCGCAGATCAAGGGCCAGGCCGCAGGCTCGCCGTGGATGAGCCTGAGCCGGTTGACGCTGTTGATGGCCGGCCAGCGCCTGCCGTTACCCGCCGAATAAACACACGGCAGAGCACACTGCATACCGTTGACTGGAGACTTACCCGGCAGGGGACTACCCGTGGTGAAGAGATTCATCTGTGGCAACGGGATCATTTGTGGCAACGGGACTTATCTGTGGCGAGGGGATTTATCCCCGCTGGGGCGCGAAGCGCCCCCCTTGATTCGCACCTGAAACCCTGCAGCACCAGACTCCAGCGCGGCTTCACACCCCAACAGAAAATTCCCTCGCCACAGGCAATCTCTCACCACAAATTGCCTGTCCGTCTGAACGTCACTTCCTGCACAATGCAGGGACTGGACAAAAACCCAGTCCTGTCCCATGATTTGCCTCGCAAGAAATCATCCCCCAGGAGAGATCCGATCATGCGCAAAAAGCCATCCAGGCATGGCCCCAACAAGGCCAAGTCCATCATCGCCCAGCCCCTGTTCCGAAGCCGTCAGGAACGACCCGCCAAGGGCAAGGGCAGCTACCGCCGCGAAGCCTTCCAGTCTGACAACTGGGAGGCTTCTTGCTTTGTGGCGGCTTGAAACATCGGGACCAGCCCAATTGTGCCTCGCCCATGATAAGGTCAGCATCTGATCTGTATTTCTGGACCCCTGCATGCCCTTCTGTCTTTCTCGCCGCTGGCCCCTGCGCCAATTGGCTGCTGCCACAAGCCTCGCGCTGCTAGTCGCCTGCGCAGAAAAACCCACCGCCGCCGACGCCCAACCACTCCAGACCGTTACCGCCGTGACCGCTCCGGCCGTGGTCCCACCTGTGGTACCCACCGGCGACAACCTCGACATCGCTCCCACCCAGACCTTCGCCGAATGGCAAGCGAGCTTTCGCAAGGAAGCCCTGGCCGCCGGAATTCGTGCCGACCTGTTCGATCGCGCCTTTATCGGCGTGAGCCCGGACATGAGCGTGATCAAGGCCGATCGCAGTCAGCCGGAGTTCACCCGGCCGGTCTGGGAATACCTCGATGGCGCGCTGTCCCCGTTGCGGGTCAGCAAAGGCAAGAACCTGATCCAGCAGAATGCCCAGGTCCTGCAGAACATCGAGCAGCGTTATGGCGTGGATCGCCAGGCGCTGGTGGCGGTGTGGGGCATGGAGAGCAACTTCGGCCAGTTTCAGGGCAACAAGTCGGTGATCAACTCCCTGGCGACCCTGGCCTATGAAGGGCGGCGCCCGGGCTTCGCCCACGCGCAACTGATCGCCGCGCTGCAAATCCTGCAACAGGGCGACATCACACCGGAAAAAATGCTCGGCTCGTGGGCCGGCGCCATGGGCCAGACCCAATTCATCCCCACGACCTACAACACCCACGCAGTGGACTTCGACGGCGACGGCCGCCGCGACATCTGGGGCAGCGCCACCGACGCCCTGGCCTCCACCGCCCACTACCTGCAAAGCTCCGGCTGGCAACGCGGCCAGCCGTGGGGGTTCGAGGTGCGACTCAAGGATGGGTTCAACTACCCCTTGGCCGATGGCTCGGTCCGCAAGCCGGTCTCCGAATGGCTGCAACTGGGGGTCAGCCTGCCGAGCGGCAGCCAGGTCCCGCCCGGCACCGAACAACTGTCGGCGGCCCTGCTGCTGCCCGCCGGTTATCGCGGCCCGGCGTTCCTGGTGCTCGACAACTTCCGCGCCATTCTCAAGTACAACAACTCCTCGTCATACGCTTTGGCGGTGGGCCTGCTGTCGGAGCGGTTCAGAGAGGGGGGATTGATCTACGGCCAGTGGCCCAAGGATGACCTGCCTCTGAGTCGCAGCGAACGCATCGAACTGCAAACCCTGCTAAGCAAGCACAATTACGACGCAGGCAACCCCGACGGCATCATCGGCGCCAACACCCGCAAGGCGATTCGCAGTGCCCAGCAATCCTTCGGCTGGCCGGCGGATGGGTACCCGACCCATCAATTGCTGGAAGGCCTGCGCAACCGCTGACTCACCTTGCGGCCGCAAGCAAGCTCGCTTCCACATGGAAACCCGGCTCAAACGGGCTGTCTCCAGGAGTTGGACACATATCCAACCCCTGGGGCTGCTCAACATCAAGCCTGACGGTCAGCCACCACATCCTGTTCCAATACCAACCGCTTGCCCCCCGCATCCAGCTTCACCAAGGCCCCCATGGGCAAGGTCAGGTTCGGATCGCAGTGCCCGCTACGCCAGCCGGACAGCACCGGGATGCCGTAAGGTTCGAGGGTCTGCTTGAGCAAGCGATTCAGCGCCTCGCCATCCACCCCGGCCACATCCCCCACCAGCACGCCGTTGAGCCGCGACAAGGTGCCGGCCAGGCGCAACTGGGTCAGTAACCGGTCGATGCGGTACAGCGGCTCGTTGACGTCCTCGATGAACAGAATCACCCCGTCGGCATCGATCTGATAAGGCGTGCCCATGGTGGCCGCGATAATCGACAGATTCCCCCCCAACAGGCGCCCCTGGGCGATGCCAGGCTTCACGACGGTCAACGGATAGGCCTCGGGATGGATCATGACGCTGCCCGCCTTCATCTGCCCGCGCAGGAAGCTGAAAAACGAAGTGACGGTGGAGGGCTCCTTGCCCCCCAGCAGATCGGCGTTGAGCAACGGCCCATGGAACGTGACGAAACCCGCGTATCGGCTGATGGCCAGGTGCAGCGCGGTAATATCGCTGTAGCCAACAAACGGCTTGGCGTTGTCGCGCAGAAGCTGGAAATCGATGCGATCCAGCAAGCGCGGCGTGCCATAGCCACCGCGCAGGCAAATGATGGCCTTGACCTCGGGGTCGGCGAAGGCGGCGTGGAAGTCGTCGAGGCGAACGTCGTCGCTGCCAGCCAGGTAGCCATCCTTTTCATAGACCCCGGGGAATATCCGCAACTCGTGGCCACGGGCACGCATCCATTGCACTGCCTTTTCCGTGTCCAGCACGCCGGGACCGGCCGGCGCGATCACGGCGATCACTCCCTCGGGCGGCAACGCGGGGACCGGCTGGTGAGGACAAAGGGCGTGCGTGGGTCGAACGGTCATCCATGGATCTCCCTGGGAAGTGATGCACACACAGTAGTCAGAAACGAGCCCGAACAGAAGGGATCGCCGCCGGTTGCTACAAGAAAGGCTGAATTTACAGAAATCCGAGGCAAAAAAATGCCCGCTGGCGAGACACCGCGCGGGCATTCTGGAGGCTGGCCGCCGAATCAGGAACCCAGCAACTCGGCCTTGACCAGCTTCGCCTGCTCGTCGGCATGGTACGAGGAACGCACCAACGGACCGGAAGCGACGTTCTTGAAGCCCATCCGGTAGCCTTCCTCGGCGAACCAGGCAAAGGTATCCGGGTGCACGAAGCGCTGGACCGGCAGGTGGCTGCGCGACGGTTGCAGGTACTGGCCCAGGGTCAGCATGTCGATGTCATGTTCACGCATGCGCTTCATGACCTCGATGACTTCGTCGTCGGTTTCCCCAAGGCCCAGCATCAGGCCGGACTTGGTGGGGATGTGCGGCATCATTTGCTTGAAACGTTGCAGCAGGGTCAACGACCACTGGTAGTCCGACCCCGGACGCGCGGCCTTGTACAGGCGCGGTACGGTTTCCAGGTTGTGGTTGAAGACATCCGGCGGCTCGGCGGCGGTGATTTCCAGGGCGATGTCCATGCGGCCACGGTAGTCCGGCACCAGGGTTTCGAGCTGCACGTTCGGCGACAGCTTGCGGATCTCGCGGATGCAGTCGGCGAAGTGCTGGGCACCACCGTCACGCAGGTCGTCGCGGTCCACCGACGTGATGACCACGTACTTGAGCTTCAGGTCGGCGATGGCGACGGCCAGGTTTTCCGGCTCGCTTGCATCCAAGGGTTTCGGACGGCCGTGGCCCACGTCGCAGAACGGACAACGACGGGTGCAGATGTCACCCATGATCATGAACGTCGCGGTGCCGCCGGAGAAGCACTCCCCCAGGTTCGGGCAGGAAGCCTCTTCACAGACACTGTGCAACTTGTGTTTGCGCAACAGCGCCTTGATCCGGTCGACCTCCGGGGAAACCGGGATACGCACGCGGATCCAGTCCGGTTTCTTGGGTAGCTCGGTGGTCGGGATGATCTTGACCGGGATGCGTGCAACCTTCTCGGCGCCGCGCAGCTTTACGCCGGCCTCGACCTTGGCACGCGGAGCCGGACGTTCGGTAACATCCTGCGTCGGGATCATGGTTTGCACTGCATCAGTAGTCATATCAGTCGATTCCGCCCGTGAGGGTCGTCTGCTCAGCATAGTCGAGGTGTTTGACGAGCTGCGCGCGCAGCCGGGCACTTACCTCGGCAAATTCAATCGTTCCTGTGTGATCGCGCAGCTGGGTCATCGCCAGCCCCGCATAACCACAGGGATTAATCCGTCGAAACGGCGAAAGATCCATGTCCACGTTCAACGCCAGGCCGTGAAACGAACAACCGTGGCGGATCCGCAGGCCCAGGGAAGCGATTTTCGCCCCGTCGACATAGACGCCCGGTGCATCCGGCTTGGCTGCGGCGCTCACGCCGTAGCTGGCCAGCAGCTCGATCAGGCAGGTCTCCATGCGCGTCACCAGCTCACGCACGCCAAACCCCAGCTTGCGCACGTCCAGCAGCAGGTACGCGACCAGCTGGCCGGGGCCATGGTAAGTCACCTGCCCGCCGCGGTCGACCTTCACCACCGGAATATCCCCCGGCAGCAGCAGGTGCTCGGCCTTGCCGGCCTGGCCCTGGGTGAACACCGGCGGGTGTTCCACCAGCCAGACTTCGTCCGCGGTGGTGTCACCGCGTTCGTTGGTAAAGCGCTGCATGGCATGCCAGACCGGTTCGTAAGCCATCCGGCCCAGCTCGCGAAAGCCCAGCGTGCCCGGCATCACAACACCATGTGCACGAAACCGGTCGCCCGCAGTTCGCTGTTGATGTCGTACAGCTGTTCCTGGCCGGTGGCGATGATGTGCAACTGAATCGTGGTGTACTTGCCGTTGGTGCTCTGGCGCTCGGCCAGGCTCTTGAGATCAACGGTGGCGTGCTTCTCGACGATGGCGACGATCCTGTCCTTGAAGCCCACCCCTGTATCGCCGATTACCTTGATGGGGTAATCCGCGCACGGAAATTCGATTTTTGGCGCCTTTACTTCAGAGTCTGTCATGGCGTACGGCCTCACAAGCCGTGGTAACGAACATGGCCCCGCGCCGGACAGGAACGGGGCCATGAGGGTCAACACTCGAATCAGTTGAACAAGCCGTAGAAGAATAGACGGATGCTATCCCACATGCGGCGGAAGATACCACCTTCCTCGACCGCGTCCAGGGCGATCAGGTCGGCGCTGTGCACCACTTTGTCTTCCAGTTTGACTTCCACCTTGCCGATCACGTCACCCTTGGCGATAGGGGCGGTCAGTTGTGGATTCATGGTCATGCTGGCGGCAAGCTTCTTGAGCTGGCCTTTTGGCAGGGTCATGGTCAGGTCCTGGGCCAGGCCGGCCTTGACCTGGCTGCTGGTGCCTTTCCAGACCTGGGCCTGGGCCAGTTCGGTGCCCTTCTGGTAGAAGGTCTGGGTTTCGAAGAAGCGGAAACCGTAGGTCAGCAGCTTCTGGGTCTCGGCGGCACGGGCCACTTCGCTGTTGGTGCCGAAGACGACCGCGATCAGGCGCATGCCGTCACGAACCGCCGAAGACACCATGCAGTAGCCGGCCTCTTCGGTGTGGCCGGTCTTCAGGCCGTCGACGGTCTTGTCGCGCCACAGCAGCAGGTTGCGGTTAGGCTGCTTGATGCCGTTCCAGAAGAACTCCTTCTGGGAATAGATGGCGTAGTGCGCCGGGTCTTCGTGAATGATCGCCCGCGCCAGGATCGCCATGTCGTGAGCCGAGGAGTAGTGCTCGGGGTTCGGCAGGCCGGTGGGGTTCATGAAGTGGCTGTTGGTCATGCCCAGGTCGGCGACCGTCTTGTTCATCATGTCGGCGAACGCGTCTTCGCTGCCGGCAATGTGCTCGGCCAGGGCGACGCTGGCATCGTTGCCGGACTGGATGATGATGCCGTGCAGCAGGTCGCTGACGGTCACTTGCGAACCGACCTTGATGAACATCCGCGAACCGCCGGTGCGCCAGGCGTTTTCGCTGACGGTGACCGGGTCGTTTTCGCCGATCTGGCCGCGACGGATCTCCAGGGTGGCGATGTACGCAGTCATCAGCTTGGTCAGGCTGGCCGGAGGCAGGCGCTGGTCACCATTGCTCTCGACCAGCACGTTGCCGCTGCTGGCATCCATGAGCACAAAGGATTTGGCCGCCAGTTGTGGAGGCGACGGCATCATCTCGGCCGCGAACGCGGTGGGAGAAAGAAGCAGCGGGACTAGCAGGCAAAGGCGCTTGGCAAAGGTGGTGATGTTCATCCGTCTCTCGAAATCGCTAATGGGACTGCCCAAAGGCAAAACTAAACAGGCAGCCCTGGAGCTGCCGCGTATTTAAGTTGCTCACTCACATCCCTTGCCGGGCTTTTGTTATTCATGGAGCCAACAACCTGACCCGCTCGAACCGCAAGCGGGCCTTGAATCAAATCATTCGGCGGTGACCAGGCTCGGCGAACCGAGATTGGCCAGGCGCACGCTGTTCTGGACCTGCTGGACCTCACCCGGAGAACCGATCGGCCCCAGGCGCACCCGATGCAGTGTCTGCTGGTTGCGCACGATCGAGCTGATGAACACCGGAGCGCTCACCATCGTGCTCAGCTTCGACCGTAGCAGTTCTGCAGCGTCCGGGTTGGCGAACGCGCCCACTTGCAGATACTGGCCAGACGCCGTTGCAGAAGCGTTTTTTTTTGCCTCGACCTGCATCGGCACGACGGCCGCGGCGTGCTGCTGCGGCGGAGGCGTCCACTGCTCCACCGTTCCGGTGGAAGCCGTCACCGCCAGCGCCGCATTCTGCGCCACTTTCGGCTCGTTGAGCATCAAAGGCGCCGGACGGCCTCGCTGGGCCCACCATTCCTGCGGGTCGATGCCCTCGACCTTGACCCGCGCGGTGCCGATTTCAGCGTAACCGAGTTTTTTCGCCGCCGCATACGACAGGTCGATGATACGGTCGGAATAGAACGGCCCGCGGTCGTTGACCCGCAGGATCACGCTCTTGTTGTTGTCCAGGTTGGTCACCCGGACATAACTGGGCAGCGGCAGGGTCTTGTGGGCCGCGCTCATGCCATACAGGTCGTACACCTCGCCATTGGCGGTGTTCTGGCCGTGGAACTTGGTGCCATACCAGGAGGCCGTGCCCGAAGCGACATAACGCTTGGAGTCGGCCATCGGGAAGTAGGTCTTGCCCAGTACCGTATAGGGGTTGGCCTTGTAGGGACCGGTGTGCAGGGTCGGCGTGGCATCGGGAATGCGCGAGACATCCACGTCCCACCACGGCGCGCCGTCCTTGTGGGCACGGTTGATGTCCAGGCCCGGCGTGGCACGCACGGCGGTGCTGTTCTTCTGGGCCGGCGCGCGGCTGGTCGAACAGCTGACGACCAGCAGCGACAACGCGACCAATGCCACGAGCTTCAGGGGTTGACAGGTAGGCAATGCCCGCATTATTTGACGCCCCGTGCTTTTACCAGCTCTTCAGACAGCTGATGCACGGCCATGGCGTACATCACACTGCGGTTATAACGCGTGATCGCGTAGAAATTCTTCAGGCCCATCCAGTATTCGGGCCCTTGTTCGCCTTCCAGGCGCATGGCGGTGACCGGCATGTCATCACGCAGCGCATCATGACTCGACCAGCCCAACGCTCGCAACTCCCCGACGGTTTTCGTCGGCTCGATGCCCTCGCTCAGCCCCTGGTCCACCTGGTCGCCACGCACGTCGGCACGGCTGACCACCGGCTGGCCGGCTTCCCAGCCGTGACGCTTGAAATAGCTGGCGACGCTGCCGATGGCATCGGTGGGGTTGGTCCATATATTGATGTGGCCGTCGCCGTCGAAATCCACTGCATAGGCGCGGAAACTGCTGGGCATGAATTGCGGCAGGCCCATGGCCCCGGCGTAGGAACCCTTGAGGGTCAACGGATCGACCTGTTCTTCGCGGGCCAGCAGCAGGAATTCACGCAACTCCTTGCGGAAGAACTCGGCGCGCGGCGGATAATCGAAGCCGAGGGTCGACAAGGCGTCGATGACCCGGAAGTTGCCGGTGTTGCGGCCAAAGAAGGTCTCCACGCCGATGATGGACACGATGACCTGGGCCGGCACACCGTATTCCTGCTCCGCGCGGGCCAGGGCGGCCTCATGCTGGCGCCAGAAGTCCACGCCCCGGGCGATGCGCGCCTCGGTGATGAACATCGGCCGGTACTCGCTCCACTGCTTGACCCGCTCGGCGGGCCGGGAAATCGCATCGAGGATCGACTGTTTGCGCTCGGCCTCGCGGAACACGCCCATCAGTTGCTCACCGGCGAAGCCATAGTCGCGGGTCATTTCACCGACGAATTCGGCCACCTGCGGCGAGCCTTCGTATTCGCCGGCCAAGGCGTGCGACGCAGCGCCCAGGAAGCCGACCAAGCCGATCCACGGAACATGTCGCGTCGACCAGCCACGCATTGCTTGCATTGAACTCTTCACCTTATTCAAACCTGAGCGATCCACTTGCGGTGTGTATGAATCGACATCAAAACCCCAAACGCTGACAGTAGCGTCACCAGCGAAGTTCCTCCGTAGCTAATGAAGGGCAACGGCACCCCCACCACGGGCAACAAGCCACTGACCATACCGATGTTGACGAAAACATAAACAAAAAACGTCATGGTCAGGCTGCCCGCCAGCAACTTGCCGAACAGGGTCTGGGCCTGGGCAGTGATGACCAGCCCCCGGCCGATCAGCAGCAGGTAGATCAGCAGCAGCAGGCAGATGCCCACCAGGCCGAACTCCTCGCCCATCACCGCGATGATGAAGTCGGTGTGGCTTTCCGGCAGGAAGTCCAGGTGCGACTGGGTGCCCATCAGCCAGCCCTTGCCGAACACACCGCCCGAGCCGATGGCCGCCTTGGACTGGATGATGTTCCAGCCGGTGCCCAGCGGGTCGCTCTCCGGGTCCAGGAACGTCAGGACCCGCTGCTTCTGGTAGTCGTGCATCACGAAGTACCACATGGCCACCGACACCGGCACGGCGGCGGCGATCACGCTCAGGATCCAGCGCCAGCGCAGCCCGCCCATGAACAGCACGAAGGCGCCGCCGGCCAGGATCAGCAGCGACGTGCCCAGGTCCGGCTGGCGCACGATGAGGATGAACGGGATGCCGATCAGCAACAGGCTGATACACACATGCTTGAGTTGCGGCGGCAGGGAGCGCTTGGACAGGTACCAGGCGATGGTCGCCGGCATGATGATCTTGAGGAATTCCGAAGGCTGGAAGCGGATCACCCCGGGAATGTTGATCCAGCGCGTGGCGCCCATGGCGTTGTGGCCCATCACGTCCACGACGATCAGCAGGCTCACGCCGACGACATAGGCCAGGGGCACCCAGCGTGCCATGAAGCGCGGCTCCAACTGGGCGATGACGATCATCGACACCAGGCCGATACCGAACGAAGTGGCCTGCTTGGCCAGCAGGTCCCAGCTCTTGCCGCTGGCCGAATACAGCACGAACAGGCTGCCGGCGGCCAGGATCAGCAGCAGGATGAGCAATGGTCCATCGATGTGCATGCGTTGCAGCAGGGTGGCGCGACGGCGCATCACGTCTTCGCTGGAGAGGATCCGGTCGAAATTACTCTTCACGGGCCGTAGCCTCCGCGCTGATAGGGCTTGCGAATTCAGGCTTGAGCTGACCGTGCTCATCCAGCAGCCAGGCGTCCATGACCTGACGCACCACCGGCGCGGCGACGCCGGAACCGGACTCACCGTTCTCCACCATCACCGACACGACGATCTTGGGGTTCTCGGCCGGGGCAAAACCGACGAACAGGGCGTGGTCGCGATGGCGCTCCTGGACCTTGGAACGGTCGTACTTCTCGCCCTGCTTGATGGCGACCACCTGGGCCGTACCGCTCTTGCCGGCGATCCGGTACGGCGAGCCGATGGCCGCCTTGCGCGCCGTGCCCCGGGCGCCATGCATCACTTGCTGCATGCCGTTGTTGACCTTCTGCCAGTCCGACGGATTGCGCAGGATGATGTCCGGCATCGGATCCGGGTCCACGGGGGTCTGGCCCTCGATGGTCTTGGCCAGGTGCGGACGGTGCCATTTGCCCTTGCTGGCCACCAGGGCCGTGGCCTGGGCCAGTTGCAACGGCGTGGCCTGCATGTAGCCCTGGCCGATCCCCAGGATCAGGGTTTCACCCGGGAACCACGCCTGGCGGCGGGTCGCCCGCTTCCATTCCCGGGACGGCATCAGGCCCGGCGACTCCTCGAACATATCCAGGGAGACTTTCTGGCCGATCCCGAACTTGGTCATGTAGGACGACAGCCGATCGATCCCCAGCTTGTGGGCCAGGTCGTAGAAGTAGGTGTCGTTGGAACGCATGATGGCCGTTTCCAGATCCACGTAACCGTCGCCGGTACGGTTCCAGTTGCGGTACTTGTGATCGTAGTTGGGCAGCATGTAGTAGCCAGGGTCATAGACCCGGCTCGAGGCGGTCACCACCCCGGCGTCGAGGCCGGCAATCGCCACCGCGGGCTTGATGGTGGAACCCGGAGGATAAAGACCGCGCAGCACACGGTTGAACAGCGGCCGGTCGATGGAGTCGCGCAGCTCGGCGTAGGCCTTGAAACTGATGCCGGTGACGAACAGGTTCGGATCGAAACTCGGCTGGCTGACCATCGCCAGGACTTCACCGGTGTTGGGGTCCAGCGCCACCACGGCCCCCCGCCGCCCGCCCAGCGCCGCTTCGGCGGCTTCCTGCAACTTGATGTCCAGGCTCAGCACGATGTCCTTGCCGGGAATCGGGTCGGTGCGCTTGAGCACCCGCAGCACGCGGCCCCGGGCGTTGGTCTCGACTTCCTCGTAGCCCACCTGGCCATGCAGCTCGGCCTCGTAGAAGCGCTCGATGCCGGTCTTGCCGATGTGGTGCGTACCGCTGTAGTTGACCGGGTCGAGGGTCTTGAGCTCTTTCTCGTTGATCCGCCCCATGTAGCCCACCGAGTGGGCAAAGTGCGGCCCCTGGGGATAATGCCGGACCAACTGTGCCACCACCTCGACGCCGGGCAGGCGGAACTGGTTCACCGCGATCAGGGCGATCTGTTCCTCGGTCAGCTCGAACAGGATCGGCACCGGCTCGAACGGCCGCCGCCCCTGGCGCATGCGTTTCTCGAAGATGGCCCGGTCCTCGGGCGTGAGCTGCAGCACTTCGACGATCACGTCGAGCACCTTCTGCCAGTCGCCGGAACGCTCGCGGGTCATGCTCAGGCTGAAGCTGGGCCGGTTATCGGCCACCACCACGCCATTGCGGTCGAAGATCAGCCCGCGAGTCGGCGGAATCGGCTGGACATGCACCCGGTTGTTTTCCGACAGTGTGGAGTGATAGTCGTACTGGATGACCTGCAGGAAATAGAGCCGCGCAATCAGCACGCCAATCAGCGCCACCACAGTGATGGCACCGAACACGACGCGACTGCGCACCAGGCGGGCGTCTTTTTCGTGGTCCTTGATGCGGATCGGCTGGGGCATGAGGGCTGGATTACTTGTGGTAAGGATGCCCGGACAGGACTGTCCAGGCACGATACAGCTGTTCACCGATCAGGATCCGCACCAGCGGGTGCGGCAACGTCAGGGGCGACAACGACCAGCGCTGGTCGGCCCGGGCACAGACTTCCGGCGCCAGCCCTTCCGGACCGCCGACCATGAAGTTCACCGTGCGCGAATCCAGCCGCCAGCGATCGAGCTCCACCGCCAGTTGCTCGGTGCTCCAGGGCTTGCCATGGACCTCCAGGGTGACGATCCGCTCGTTCGGCCCGACCTTGGCCAGCATGGCTTCGCCTTCCTGGCGGATGAAGCGCGCCACGTCGGCGTTCTTGCCACGGGTGTTGAGCGGAATTTCCACCAGTTCCAGGGCCAGCTCGGACGGAAGACGCTTGGCATATTCATGCCAGCCCTCTTCGACCCACTTGGGCATGCGGGAACCGACGGCGATCAGGCGCAGTCGCACAGCGGTCCCTTATTGCTGGTCTTTGTTGAGCTTGGTGAAGTGCTCATGGGTGTTTTCCGGGCTGTGGTGACGGGCATCGGCCGCACGGCTCTGCTCGGCACCGGCCCACAGGCGCTCCAGGTCGTAGAACTGGCGTGCCGAGGCGGTCATCATGTGCACGATGGCGATGTCCAGGTCCAGCAGTACCCAGTCGCTGTCGCCCTTGCCTTCTTCGCCCAGAGGCTTGAGGCCCTTTTTCTTCACCTCTTCACGGACCTTTTCCAGCATCGCGTTGATCTGGCGATTGGAGGTACCGGTGGCGATGATCATGTAGTCGGTGATGCTTTGCTTTTCGCGAACATCCAGAACCTGGATGTCCTGGGCCTTCACGTCTTCCAGGGCATCGACGATCACTTTGACCATCGGGTTCTCGATTACGGTGTCTTTGTTCGTCATATAAAACTCGTTTTGCTCATATGTTCGGGCGCTTCGTAACAGTGAAGCACGCCTTGTTCAGTTCGACGCACGGTACAGCCCGTGCGCATCGATGTAGGCCAGGACCGCGTCGGGCACCAGGAAACGTACCGACTTACCGCTGGCCAGCAGTTGACGGATCTGGGTGGCGGATACCGCGAGCGGCGTCTGCCAGACGAATGCAATCTGTCCGCTCGGCCCCTTCAGGGCCAGCGGGTCGCTCACCGAGCGGGCCGCCAGCAGGTTGCGCAAGGCATCCGGCGGCTCGCTGTCGGCATCCGGGCGCTGCAACACCAGGATGTGGCAATGCTGGAGCAACTCCTCCCAGCGATGCCAAGTAGGCAGGCCGCAAAATGCGTCCCAGCCCAGAAGCAGGAAAACCTGGGCATCGGCGGCCAGTTCGGCACGCATCAGCTCCAGGGTGTCAATGGAGTAGGACGGCTTGTCCCGCTGCAATTCGCGGGCGTCCACCACCAGCGGCGGCACACCTGCCACCGCGCACTCGACCATCGCCAGACGGTCCTGTGCCGATACCTGCGGCGTTCCCCGGTGCGGCGGCCTGGCGCTGGGCGTCAGGCGCAGCTCATCGAGGCCCAGGGCATCGGCGACTTCCAGCGCACCGCGCAAATGGCCGATGTGCACCGGATCGAACGTGCCGCCCAGGATGCCGATGCGCCGGGGCGCGGTTGTCATCGTCGCAGCGACTGCCGGGTCGAGATCGCCCAAGTCAGACCGGCTCCTGTCCGCGCAACTGGCCGTCACCGACCACAATGTACTTCTCGCAGGTCAGGCCTTCGAGGCCCACCGGGCCGCGGGCGTGCAGCTTATCAGTAGAAATGCCGATCTCGGCACCCAATCCGTATTCGAAACCGTCGGCGAAGCAGGTCGGGATATTGATCATCACCGACGCCGAGTCCACCTCGGCCACGAAGCGCCGGGTTTCCCCCTGGTGCTCGCTGACGATCGAGTCGGTGTGGTGCGAGCCGTGGCGATTGATGTGCTCGATGGCTTCATCCAGCCCGTCGACCACGCGGATCGACAGGATCGGCGCCAGGTACTCGGTGTCCCAGTCTTCCTGGGTGGCCGCAACGGCCTCGATGACCGCGCGGGTGCGCTCGCAACCGCGCAGCTCGACGCCTTTTTCGCGCAACTGTGCAGCCATGGGCGGCAGGAAGTCCCGGGCCACGGCCTGGTCCACCAGCAGGGTTTCCATCGCGCCGCAGATGCCATAGCGATAGGTCTTGGCATTGAAGGCGATACGCTGGGCCTTGGGCAGATCGGCGTGGGCACTGACATAGACGTGGCAGATGCCGTCCAGGTGCTTGATCACCGGCACGCGGGCGTCGCGGCTGATCCGCTCGATCAACCCCTTGCCACCACGAGGCACGATGACATCGACGAACTCGGGCATGGTGATCAGCGCGCCGACAGCGGCGCGGTCGGTGGTGTCCACCACTTGCACCACGGCCGCCGGCAGGCCGGCTTCGGCCAGGCCGCGCTGGATGCAGGCGGCAATGGCACGGTTGGAATGAATCGCCTCGGAACCGCCACGCAGGATGGTCGCGTTACCGGACTTCAGGCACAGGCTCGCCGCATCGATGGTCACGTTCGGCCGCGACTCGTAGATGATCCCGACCACGCCCAGGGGCACGCGCATCTTGCCGACCTGGATGCCCGACGGGCGATAGCTCATGTCGCGGATCGCCCCCACCGGATCCGGCAGCGCCGCGACCTGGCGCAGACCGACGATCATGCCGTCGATGCGGGCCGGCGTCAGCGCCAGACGCTCGAGCATGGCCGGCTCGAGGCCGTTGGCCCGGCCGGCGGCCAGGTCCAGCTCGTTGGCGGCGGACAGCTCGGCGCGCGCAGCGTCCAGCGCATTGGCGGCGGCCTGCAGGGCGCGGTTTTTCTGCGCGGTGCTGGCCCGGCCGATGATGCGCGACGCTTCGCGAGCGGCGCGACCCAGGCGGGTCATGTAGTCAAGAACGGACTCAGTCATGGTCTGTGTGGTCTTGGCGAGGGAGAAAGCGGCAGATTATAACTGTCGTATCCCTCGACTAACAGCGTGGACTCGCAGCGGTGACCGGCGGAAGCACAAAACCGGCACAAATTTCACCTGTTCAGCGGTGATTAAGATTGGCATTGCTATCATCGCGCTTCCTTTGGCCTCACTTCGCCCATCGTCATGACCGACTCGCCTTCTACGCCCACTGCCCTGCCCCACGCCTTCTTCGATCGCGACGCCCAGGTACTGGCCCAGGACCTGCTGGGCAAAGTCATCCGCCACAAGGTTGGCGAACTGTGGCTCAGCGCGCGGATCATCGAGACCGAGGCGTATTACTTTGCCGAAAAAGGCAGCCACGCCTCGCTGGGCTACACGGAAAAACGTAAGGCTTTGTTTCTGGATGGCGGACACATCTATATGTACTACGCCCGGGGCGGCGATTCGCTGAACTTCAGCGCCCAGGGCCCGGGTAACGCCGTGTTGATCAAATCGGCCTACCCTTGGGTCGATGGCATTTCCGGACCCCAGAGCCTGGCGCAGATGCTGCTCAACAACCCCGACGCCCAGGGTCGCCCGCGCACGCCGCAAAAGCTCTGCGCCGGCCAGACCCTGCTGTGCAAGGCCCTGGGTCTGAAAGTGCCGGACTGGGATGCCAGGCGCTTCGACCCCGAACGCCTGCTGGTGGAGGACGTGGGCGTACCGACGGTCAATGTGATCCAGACCACCCGCCTGGGCATCCCATTGGGGCGCGACGAACACTTGCCCTATCGCTTCGTCGATGCGGCCTATGCCCCCTGGTGCACCCGTAACCCGTTGCGACGCGGCCAGGTCGAAGGTCGCGACTATTTTTTGCTTGGATGAACACAGCACCGCCGAACCCTGGGGCAGCGAGCTTGCTCACGATAGCGTCGGATCAGCAGAATGGGGGGCTGACTGACCCACCGCCATCGCGAGCAAGCTCGCTCCCACAAGGGTCTCGGTGACCACGGTCTCTCGCTCCCGCAAGGGCCCGGTGCAGGAAAGGTTGCATGCCGATCACTTTTCAACGGAGTTGTTCTTATGGGCCCATGGCTCGATAGCATCACAGGATGGCTGGCCGCCAACCCGCAATGGCTTGCGGTAGCGGTATTCATCGTTGCATGTGTGGAATGCCTGGCAATCGCCGGGCTGATCGTGCCGGGTACCGTGCTGCTGTTTGCGGTGGCGGTGCTGGCCGGCAGCGGCGCGCTGTCCCTGGGCGAGACGTTGCTGCTGGGCCTGCTGGGGGGCTTGCTCGGGGACCTGGTGTCGTATTTCCTGGGGCGGCACTTCCACCAGAACATCCGGCGCCTGCCGGGGCTGCGCCATCACCCGGAATGGATGAGCGCCGCGGAAAACTATTTCCAGCGCTACGGCATCGCCAGTCTGCTGGTGGGCCGCTTCATCGGCCCGCTGAGGCCGATGCTGCCGATGGTGGCCGGGATGTGCGACATGCCGTTCCCGCGCTTTGCCGCCGTCAGCCTGCTGGCCGCAGCGGGCTGGAGCGTGGCGTACCTGCTGCCGGGCTGGGCCACCGGGGCGGCGTTTCGCCTGCCGCTGCCCGAAGGCTTCTGGCCCCAGGCCGGCGTGGTTATCGGCAGCATCGCCGTGATGATCGGCTTGAGCGTCAACAGCAGCCTGCGCCGCCATCGACATGCCGCGGCATTGATCGCCGGCCTGGGCCTGGTGATCCTGATCGGCCTGTTCATCGGGTTCCGCTACCTGAGCGCCTTCGACCAGGGCCTGATGGCGCTGGTCCAGGAGCATCGCAGCCCGAACCTGGATGAAATCGCCGTGACTTTCACGCTGATCGGCGAATTTCGCTACATGCTGATTTTCAGCGTATTGCTTACCGTCCTGCTGCTGGTGGCACGTCAATGGCGACAGGCAATCTTCGCCGGCTCGACGATGCTGATCACCGCCTTGGCCAATACCGGACTCAAGCATTTCTTCGCCCGCATGCGTCCGGAAATCCTCACCGAACCCCTGACCAGCTACAGCATGCCCAGCGGCCATGCCTCCGGCTCGTTCGCGATGTTCTTGGCCCTCGCCGTCCTGGCCGGGCGTGGCCAGCCGCCGCGCCTGCGCCTGACCTGGCTATTGCTGGGCTGCATGCCGGCCCTGGCCATCGCGCTGTCACGGGTATACCTCGGCGTCCACTGGCCGAGCGACATCCTGGCTGGCGCCATGCTCGCCGCCTGCGTCTGCGCCGCCATGCTGTGGCTGAGCCAGCGCCAGGCGCCGCTGCCGGCCATGCCGCCGAAGATCTGGTGGCTGGTCCTGCCGGCCCTGGTGGCGGGGTTCAGCTTCTTTGCATTGCGACACCTGCCCCATGGGATGCTGCGGTATGCCTATTAGGCAATCCAGAGCAAGCTCGCATCCACAGGGGATCGGTGCTGTCTGGTGGTGTCAGGCGAAGAGTTCGCCCTGCAACTCGTCGAGCAAGGCCTGGATGGCGTCCAGGCGCTGCTGGGGATCGTCGAGCTGCAGCAGGTCGAGCTTGTCCAGCTCATTGAACGGCAGCAGGTAGGCCAGTTGGTTGGCCAGCGATTGCTGGCCGGTCGCTTCGGTGCCCATGTTCAGCGCCTCGACCATCGGATGCTCGGCCAGGGCCTTGAGCAACGCCACCAGGTCGGCGTCCTCGTCCTGCAACGGTTGCTCCGGCTCTTCCTCCAGCCACTCCACTTCAGCGACCGTCAGTTGATCCGGCTGCACCGTGCTGCTGTGCACGATGAAGCGGCGTGCGCCCTGCACGCGAATCCCCAGCAGGCCGTTGTCCTGCTGGGAAAAGTCGGTGATCCGCGCCTCACAGCCGACCCGCGCGTAGCCTTGCGGCGCGATGCCGACTTCCTGGCCATCGAGGATGCACACCACCCCGAACCCCTCACCTTGCTTCATGCAGCGGCCGATCATGTCGAGGTAGCGCGCCTCGAAAATCTGCAGATCGAGGATGCACCCGGGAAACAGCACCGTGTTCAACGGGAAAAGCGGCAACGTCATAACCCAGTTCCTTAGACGGTCATCGATACAACCAGCGGCAGCAGCACCGCCGTGGCCACGCCCATCAGGCTCATCGCCAGCGCCGCGAAGGCGCCGGACTCCTCGCTTTCCTGCAATGCCACCGAAGTGCCCACCGCATGGGCCGTCAGGCCCAACGCCATGCCCCGCGCCTCAGGGCTGCGCACGCCCAGGCGGTCCAGGATGCCCGGCCCCAGGATCGCCCCCAGCACGCCGGTGATCAGCACGAACACCGCGGCCATGGCCGCCACGCCGCCGATCTGCTCGGCCACCAGCATGGCGATCGGCGATGTCACCGACTTGGGCGCCATGGTCATCAGGATCATATGCTCGGCCCCCAACGCCCACCCCAGCAGCACTGCGGACCCGGTGGCGAACACCCCGCCTATCACCAGCGTAGTAAAAATCGGCCAGAACAATTGCCGGATCCGCCGCAGGTTCAAATACAGCGGCACCGCCAGGGCGACCGTGGCCGGGCCCAGCAGGATGCTGAGGATCTCGGTGCTCTTGCGGTATTCGGCGTAGCTGATGCCGCAACCGACCAGCACACCGATCAGCACCAGCATCGACATCAACACCGGTTGCAGGAATATCCAGCGGGTCTTTTCGAACGCTGCCAGCACCAGTTGATAGGCACCCAGGGTGATGCCGATGCCAAACAGTGGATGATGGATCACCGAGGTCCAGGCGCCTTGCCAATCGAGCATCATTGCGAGTCCTCCGGCGCCGGAGCGTGACGCCGGGCCAGGCGCTGCATCAGCACGCCGGTCAGCGCCACGGAGAAGACCAGCGACAACGTCAGCGCCCCGACGATGGCCCAGAAGTCGGCGGCGATGGCCCGGGCATAGACCATCACCCCCACCGCCGGCGGTACCAGCAGCAAGGGCAGGTACCGCAACAGACTGCTGGCGGCCAGGCTCAGCGGCTCGCTGACCTCGCCCCGCATGACCAGGTAACCCAGCAACAGCAGCAGGCCGATGATCGGCCCCGGCAGCACCGGCAAGAACAAGTGATTGATGGCGGTGCCCAGCAATTGGAACAGCACCAGCCAGGTCAGGCCCCGTAACAGCATCCGCTCTTTCCCCCGCGACATGTCCCCATTGAATGCGCCCGCATTATAAGCATGCCCGCGCTATGGTCCGGCATTCGTAAAAAGCATGGTCGATGACCTGCCCGGTCCGTCATGTTGATCTACAGTGGTTCTCCGGGGGCCCAGGTCCCCGCTCCAGATAAAACCGATGAACCAAGGAGAGTCTCAATGCCCTATGTGCCTGTTGCAGCGCTCAAAGATTATGTCGGCAAGGAACTGGGACGTTCCGAATGGCTGAGCATCGACCAGGACCGCATCAACCTGTTCGCCGAAGCCACTGGTGACTTCCAGTTCATTCACGTCGATCCGGTCAAGGCGGCACAGACCCCGTTCGGCAGCACCATTGCCCACGGGTTCCTGTCGCTGTCGCTGATGCCCAAGCTGATGGAAGACATCCTGATCCTGCCCGAGGGCGTGAAGATGGTGGTCAACTACGGACTCGACAGCGTGCGTTTCATCCAGCCGGTGAAAGTCGATTCCAGGGTCCGGCTCAAGGTCGACCTGGTGGACGTGACCGAGAAAAAACCCGGCCAATGGCTGCTCAAGGCCACCGCCACGCTGGAAATCGAAGGTTCGGACAAACCGGCCTACATCGCCGAGCCCCTGTCGCTCTGCTTCGTGTGAACCCAGGCGGAAGCGAAGCCGCCCAGGCAGTTTCGCACCGCTTCTCTATATCCAGAAGGCGCAGCTGCGGCATACTCGTCGCCTGATTACCTGGATCCCCGTTATGCGCTCACTTGCTCCCTTGGCCCTGACCCTCTTGCTGACTGCCTGCGGCGACGGCGAATCGCTGCTGCCGCCCGACGCTCGCCTGCCCGATGGCGGCCGCTACCGCGGTGAGCTGGTGAACGGCCTGCTGCAAGGCCAGGGGCGCGTCGACTACCCCAACGGCAGCTGGTACGCCGGGCAGTTCGACCAGGGCCAATGGCATGGCAATGGGGAATGGCACGGCAGCAACGGCGAGGTCTACCGCGGCCAGTTCCAGCATGGGCTGTTCCATGGCCAGGGCAGCCTGAGCACGCCCAACAGCAGCTACAGCGGCGGGTTCAAGCACGGCCGGCGGGACGGGGAAGGCACGCTCAAGGAAAACGGCATGACCTACCGCGGCGAATTCAAGGCCGACCGGTATTCAGGCCTCGGACGCCTTGAGCTCGCCGATGGCAGCCAGTACCAGGGGCCCTTCACCAACGGCAAGCCCAACGGAGAAGGCCAACGCTTGGATGCCGCCGGCAATCAGTTCACCGGAAACTTCGTCGACGGCCAGCTGCAAGGCCGGGGCACCTTCAACAGCGCCGATGGCGATGTCTACGTCGGCGGGTTCAAGGACAACCAGCTCAGCGGCCGCGGTCGCTACGAAAACGCCGATGGCGATGTCTGGATCGGCCAGTTCAAGGAAGGCGCCCTCACCGGCAAGGGCGAACTGATCGGTGCCGATGGCAGCCATTACCGCGGTCAATTCAATGAATGGCGTTTCACCGGCCAGGGCCGCCTGAACCTGCCCGATGGCAGCTTCTACATCGGCCAGTTCGAAAACGACAGCTATAACGGTCGCGGCACCCTGGCGCTCTCCGACGGCACGGTACAGAGCGGTATCTGGGCCAATGGCCAGCGGGTGCGCGACGCCGACGGCAAACCGCTGCCGGATGTGCTCGAACTCGGCCTGCTGGCCCAGGGCCGGCTGCTGGACGACGCACTGGCCGACATCCCCGCCTCGACGGCAGCGGTGGAGCTCTACAGCCTGACCCTGGGCGGCGACGGCAAGCAGAGCGTGTTCCTGCGCGAATCCGACTATGTCGCCAACATGCTCACCAGCCGCTTCGGTGCGTTCGGCCAGATCCGCCTGGTCAACCATCGCGACCACCTGGGCGACCGTCCCATGGCCACCCGCGAAAGCCTGCGGCGCGCCGCCCGCACACTGGCCGAGCGCAGCGGCCCGGAAGACCTGGTGTTCATCTACCTCACCAGCCATGGCACCAGCGAACATGAACTGGTCCTGGACCAACCGCGCATGGAACTGGCCGACCTGCCCGCCGATGAACTGGCGGCGGTGCTGGCGCCCCTGAAAAACCGCGACAAGATCGTGGTGATCTCGGCCTGCTACTCAGGGGGTTTCATTCCGGCCCTCAAGGACGAACGCACCCTGATCATGACCGCTTCCCGGGCGGACCGGGTGTCCTTCGGCTGTTCCGAGGAGGCCAACTTCACTTATTTCGGCGATGCGCTGTTCGCCCAGGCACTGAACCAGACCGACGACCTGGAACAGGCTTTCAAGCTGGCCAAGGCCACCGTTGCCGAACGGGAACAGGCGGACAATTTCGAAGCCTCCGAACCGCAGATCTGGGCGCCCAGGACGGTGCTTTCCCACTGGCAACTGCTGCGTAAACAGCAGGCGCGCAAAGCATTGCAAAGTACCGCACTGAACGACGAGGGCCAAAAGAGCAACTAAGCTGAACCGTATCAAGGGGGAAACACCATGTACTTGACGCCTCAGCATGTCTTGCTCGCCGGCGCTACCGGGCTGACCGGGGAACACCTACTGGACCGGTTGCTTAACGAACCGACCATCAGCCGGGTCCTGGCACCTTCACGCCGGCCATTGGCGGAGCACCCGCGCCTGGAAAACCCGGTCGGGGAGCCGGCCGACGTACTGCCGCGACTCGACGGCCAGGTCGATATCGCCTTTTGCTGCCTCGGCACGACCCTCAAGAAAGCCGGCTCCGAACAGGCCTTCCGCGCGGTGGACCTGGACCTGGTCGTCGCGTTTGCCAAGCGTGCCCGGGAACTGGGGGCCCGGCACCTGATCGTCATCAGCGCCTTGGGGGCCGATCCAAAATCGTCGATCTTCTACAACCGGGTCAAAGGCGAGATGGAAGCGGCGCTCAAGGCCCAGGACTGGCCGCAACTGACCATCTGCCGGCCTTCCCTGCTGCTGGGGGAACGGCCCGAGCCTCGCCTGGCCGAGCAACTGGCCGGCCCCTTGTCGAAGCTGATCCCGGGCAAGTACCACGGCATCGAAGCCTGCCAACTGGCCCGCGCCATGTGGCGCCTGGCCCTGGAAGAGCAGGATGGGGTGCGGGTGGTGGAGTCGGATGAGTTGCGCAAGCTGGGCAAGTAGGCTGGGCAAGCGGCCCCGTATCCAAGCCAAGCGCTTGTGGTGCGAGGCAATTGTGGCGAGGGGACTCATCCCGGCTGGGCCGCGACGCGGCCCCAAGGCAGCCAGCTCGATCGGCCTGATATACGCCTGTTGCGGTTTTGGGACTGCTGCGCAGTCCAGCGCGGATAAATCCCCTCGCCACGGGAGTGCTTTCGTGCAGCTACCTCTTCTGAGCCCTACATCCCGCCAGTCGCCTGGAACCCCACACCCATTGCCGTGAACAACGACAGCGGCAGCAACAGGGTGTCGAGCAACGCACTGGCCGGCAGGTCGACGCCTGGATAGCGCGGGGCCTCGGCGCCGAAGCGGTCCTTGGCGCAACAACCGCCATTGAGGGCATAGAGATCCAGCCGCGTCCCGGCATATACCACCGGCGCACCAGGCTTGGCGGCGTCGAGGGTACGAGCGGTGGCACAGCCGGCCAGTTGCAGCGCCAGCGCCAGGACCAGCAGCTTATTCATCGCTGCTCAAATGATGCTCCCCCCAACGCGGCAACATGTCCTGGGGAATGTTCAGCAGATTGAGGACTCGCGCGACCACGAAATCGATCAGGTCGTCGATGGTCTGCGGCTGGTGATAAAACCCGGGGGAAGCCGGCAGGATGGTTACGCCCATGTTCGACAGCTTGAGCATATGCTCCAGATGAATACTCGAGTACGGCGCCTCCCGAGGCACCAGGATCAACTGCCGGCGCTCCTTGAGCGTCACGTCCGCGGCCCGCTCGATCAGGTTGTTGCAGGCACCGGTGGCGATCGCCGACAGGGTTCCGGTGGAACACGGCACCACCACCATCGCCGCCGGCGCGCCGGAGCCGGAAGCCACCGGCGACATCCAGTCCTCCTTGCCGTACACACGGATCTGCCCCGCCGCAGCTCCCGTGTATTCGGTGAGGAACGCCTGCATCATCTGGGTCTTGGCCGGGAGGCTCACGTCGGTCTCGGTGGCGATCACCAGTTGCGCCGCCTTGGAGATGAGGAAGTGCACCTCGCGATCTTCCCGCACCAGGCAATCGAGCAGGCGCAAGCCGTACTGGGCGCCGGAAGCTCCAGTCATTGCCAGTGTGATGCGTTCGGGGCCATTGTCCCCCAGGCGAGTATTCATTTGAGCGCCTCGGCCAGTTTGCCATGCAGGCCGCCAAAGCCACCGTTGCTCATGATGACCACGTGCGTGCCGGGCTGTGCCTGGCTCTTCACGCGCTCGATGATGCCTTCCAGGGAATCGCTGACAATCGACGGCACCGTGCACAACGCCGCAGTGGCTCCCAGGTCCCAACCGAGGTTGGCCGGTGAGTACCAGATCACCTGATCGGCATCCACCACGCTTTCGGGCAGGCCATCACGGTGCGCACCAAGCTTCATGGAGTTGGAGCGCGGCTCGATAATGGCAATCAACGGCGCATCGCCGATGCGCTTGCGCAAACCGTCGAGGGTGGTGGCGATGGCGGTCGGGTGGTGGGCGAAGTCGTCATAGAGGGTGATGCCGCGCACTTGGGCGACTATCTCCATACGCCGCTTGACGCTCTTGAATGCGCTCAATGCGGCGATGCCCATGGAAGGCACCACACCGACATGCCGGGCCGCCGCCAGTGTCGCCAGGGCGTTGGCGACGTTGTGCTGGCCGGTCAACGCCCACTCCACCACACCCTGGGATTGGCCTTCAAACATGACCTCGAACTGCGAGCCATCTTCGCTGAGCAATTTCACTTGCCACTGCCCGCCCGCGCCGGTGGTCTGCACCGGGGTCCAGCAGCCCATCTCGATGACGCGCTGCAAGGCCGGTTCGGTGGTGGGGTGGATGACCAGGCCTTCGCTCGGGATGGTACGTACCAAGTGATGGAACTGCCGTTCGATGGCGGCCAGATCAGGGAAGATGTCCGCATGATCGTATTCAAGGTTGTTGAGAATCGCCGTGCGGGGACGGTAATGGACGAACTTCGAGCGTTTGTCGAAGAACGCGCTGTCGTATTCGTCCGCCTCGATCACGAAAAACGGCGTGCCGCCCAGGCGCGCCGATACCGAGAAATTCTGCGGCACGCCGCCGATCAAGAAGCCCGGGCTCATGCCGGCGTGCTCCAGGACCCAGGCCAGCATGCTGCTGGTGGTGGTCTTGCCGTGGGTGCCGGCCACTGCCAGGACCCAACGGCCCTGCAGCACATGGTCGGCCAGCCACTGCGGCCCCGACACATAGGGCAGGCCCTTGTTGAGCACGTATTCCACCGCCGGGTTGCCACGGGACATGGCGTTGCCGATGACCACCAGGTCCGGCGCGGGGTCCAGTTGCGCCGGGTCATAGCCCTGGGTCAGTTCGATGCCCTGGGCTTCCAGCTGGGTGCTCATCGGTGGGTAGACGTTGGCGTCGGAGCCGGTCACGTGATGGCCCAGCTCCTTGGCCAGGACCGCCATCGAACCCATGAAAGTGCCGCAAATACCGAGAATATGGATGTGCATAGTCGACCTCGTAAAACATGGCCGCAGGTTAGCCTAGGGAGGGGGAAATCGCACCTTGTGTTTCGATTTCACGCCGCCTTTACAGGTGCCCGCCAGACTTGCAAACAGCCCATACCCCCTGCGGGAGCGAGCCTGCTGGCGATAGCGGTGGGTCAACTTGCGTTGATGTTGGAGGTGCCGCCGCTATCGCGAGCAGGCTCGCTCCCACAGTTGACCGCACTCCTTCAGGTAGATGCGCTGCGGCTCAGCGGGCGATGGCGTGTTTACGCAACTTTCGGTAAAGGGTATTGCGGCTGATCCCCAGTTGTTCCGCCGTGTGGGTCATGTGCCAGCGCTGACGCTCCAGGGCATCGAGCAACGCCAGGCGCTCGGCATCTTCCAGGGGCCGTTCTGCCACCGTTTCGACCACGGCAACCGGGCGCTGGCGGATCATCGCCGGCAAGTCTTCCAGGCCGATCCGCCCGCCTTCGCACAACGCGGCCAGGGTGCGCAGGACATTGCGCAACTGCCGCACATTGCCCGGCCAGTCGAACCCCAGCAACGCCTGGCGTGCCGGTTCATCGAGGTTGATCGTGTCGGCACCAGCCTCTTCGGCCAGCAGGAAATCCAGCAACTGGGCCTTGTCGCTGCGCTCGCGCAATGGCGGCAAGGCAATCTCCAGGCCGTTGAGCCGGTAATACAGGTCCTCGCGGAAGCTGCCATCCCGGACCCGCTCGAGCAATTGCCGGTGAGTTGCGCTGATGATGCGCACGTTGACAGGCTCGGGCTCGCCGCCAATGGGCACCACCTGGCGGTCTTCAAGCACGCGCAACAGCCGGGTCTGCAAGGCCAGGGGCATGTCGCCGATCTCGTCCAGGAACAACGTTCCGCCGTCGGCCTGCTGCAGCTTGCCGCGCATGCCTTCCTTGCGGGCCCCGGTGAAACTGCCGCCGCGATAACCGAACAGTTCGCTCTCGATCAGGCTTTCCGGGATGGCCGCGCAGTTGAGGGCGACAAAATGCTTGCCGGCGCGCTGGCTGGCGTGGTGCACGGCCTTGGCGAACGCCTCCTTGCCGGAGCCGGTTTCGCCATGGATCAGCAGTGGCACGTCGCGTTCGAACACCCGCAGCGCCTTGCGAAAATGCTCCTGAAGCGTCGTATCCCCCAGGCAGATACCCGACGCCCGCGCGGGTTCGATGGCCTTGAGCGCCGGCGCGATCGGCACCGGCACGCTGCGCGCCTGGCCACGCAAGACAGCGAACAGATGCCGCCCATCTCGGCTGCGCAGTGGCCAACTGGCGCTGGCCTGGGGACTGGCCCGGCCCAGCAATTCGTCCAGGGAACAGTCGAAAAAGTCCTCGACCCGCTGACCGATCAAGCCACCGCGCATGTGCCCAAGCAGGTTCAGGGCGCTCTGGTTGACCGCGCGGATCCGCCCTTCGCCATCGAAAGCCAGCAGCCCTTCGCTGAACAGGCCCACGGATTCGGCTTGCAAATGGAAGCGCAACAGCCATTGATCGTCGAAGCAACGCAGGAAGTAGCAGCTCTCGATCATCTTCGCCGACAGGTTGACCAGCGCCATGGTGTGGAACTGGCTCTGGCGCGACACGTCGGGCCGGGCCGAGGACACGTCGAGCACCGCCATCAATTCGCCGTGCGGGTCGAAGACCGGGCTCGCCGAGCAGGTCAGGCCGGTATGGCGACCGCGAAAATGTTCTTCCTGGTGGATGGTCAGGGCCTGGCGCTCCACCAGGCAGGTGCCGATGCCGTTGGTGCCTTCGCAGGCTTCGCTCCAGTCGGCGCCGAGCCAGAGGCCGGCCCGTTCGAAGATCTTGCGTTCGCTGGGAGCGGTGACGCAATTGAGGATCACCCCCCGGGCGTCGGTGAGCAGCACCGCATGACCGGCGCCGGAGAGTTGCTGGTGCAGGCTGGTCATTTCCGTGCCGGCGATATGCAGCACCTGCTGCAGGCGCTCGCGGCTCTCCAGCACCCGGCCATGCTCGAGCACCGTCGGCGCCAGGTTCTGGGCCGGGTCGAGGTGATAATCCTCCAGGCAGCGCAGCCAGGAACGGGCGATCGATGGATCGCTGCCAGGGCCCTGCAAATGGGCCTTACCCTGGGTGACCGTGAAGACTTGCTGGGCATGGCGGGTCAAATGGTTGCTGTGCATTTCTTATTATTCTCCCCGAAGGTTGCGGCCTTGTTGGAGTAACGGTCCGGACACCTGATGCTTTATCTGACACTTAACCTGTACGTGACGCTTGAACCTGGTTGGGCACTTGATCCCGGGGCTGGCACTTAACCTGTGGCGAGGGGATAGATCCCTCGCCACAGGTACATCCACTCACCAAAAGATACCCCTTCGCCATAACGGTGTTCGGCAGGCCATCTGGCGCATGCCCCAGCATCCTCCAGCCCAACCGGCAATGCAATGCTGGCGAGCCCCGGCAGTCACAGACTGTCTCACCCATGGCACAAAGTGTCACACCCGCCGTATCGCTATCGTCACACCAGCCATCCGTTTGTCCGACGAACTCCTCCTGAAGTCTTGGTTTACGGGCCTTGCAAGGCAATGGCCCAACCTTTGCTCTAGGCTTAAATACCGGCGCTCGATTTGCGCGGCCTCCCGTATAAGCACAAAAGCCAAGGAGAACTCATCATGCGTTACGCTCACCCCGGTACTGAAGGCGCTATCGTTTCGTTCAAGAGCAAATACGGTAACTACATCGGCGGCGAGTTCGTCGCGCCTGTCAAAGGTCAATACTTCACCAATACTTCCCCGGTCAATGGCCAGCCCATTGCCGAATTCCCGCGCTCCACGGCCGAAGACATCGAAAAGGCCCTGGACGCCGCCCATGCTGCCGCTGATGCCTGGGGCGCCACGTCGGCCCAGGCGCGCTCGCTGATCCTGCTGAAGATCGCCGACCGCATCGAACAGAACCTCGAGACCCTGGCGATCACCGAATCCTGGGACAACGGCAAGGCCGTACGCGAGACCCTCAACGCCGACATCCCCCTGGCAGCGGATCATTTCCGCTACTTCGCCGGCTGCCTGCGGGCGCAGGAAGGGGCGGCCGCCGAGATCGATGGCAACACCGTGGCCTATCACATCCATGAGCCACTGGGCGTGGTCGGGCAGATCATCCCGTGGAACTTCCCACTGCTGATGGCCGCCTGGAAACTGGCCCCGGCCCTGGCCGCCGGTAACTGCGTGGTGCTCAAGCCGGCCGAGCAAACCCCTCTGGGCATCTGCGTGCTCATGGAACTGATCGGCGACCTGCTGCCGCCCGGCGTGCTCAACGTGGTGCAAGGCTTCGGCAAGGAAGCGGGTGAAGCCCTGGCCACCAGCAAGCGCATCGCCAAGATCGCCTTCACCGGCTCCACCCCGGTGGGCTCGCACATCATGAAATGCGCCGCCGAGAACATCATCCCGTCCACCGTGGAACTGGGCGGCAAGTCGCCGAACATCTTCTTCGAAGACATCATGCAGGCTGAGCCAAGCTTCATCGAAAAAGCCGCCGAGGGCCTGGTGCTGGCGTTCTTCAACCAGGGCGAAGTCTGCACCTGCCCTTCCCGTGCCCTGGTGCAGGAGTCGATCTACGACGAATTCATGCAAGTGGTGATGAAGAAAATCGAACAGATCAAGCGCGGCGACCCACTGGACACCGACACCATGGTCGGCGCCCAGGCTTCGGAGCAGCAGTTCGACAAGATCCTCTCGTACCTGGAGATCGCCAAGGGCGAAGGCGCGCAATTGCTCACCGGCGGCGCGGTGGAAAAACTCGAGGGCAACCTGGCCAGCGGTTATTACATCCAGCCGACCCTGCTCAAGGGCACCAACAAGATGCGCGTGTTCCAGGAAGAAATCTTCGGCCCGGTGGTGAGCATCACCACCTTCAAGGACGAAGCCGAAGCCCTGGCCATCGCCAACGACACCGAGTTCGGCCTCGGTGCCGGCCTGTGGACCCGCGACATCAACCGGGCCTACCGCATGGGCCGGGCCATCAAGGCCGGGCGCGTCTGGACCAACTGCTACCACCTGTACCCGGCCCACGCCGCGTTCGGTGGCTACAAGAAGTCCGGTGTCGGCCGTGAAACCCACAAGATGATGCTCGACCACTACCAGCAGACCAAGAACCTGCTGGTGAGCTACGACATCAATCCGCTGGGGTTCTTCTAAGCCATTGGGGCAAGGCAGGTTCTCCTGCCTTGCCCCTTAGATAGCTATCGCGAGCAGGCTCGCTCCCACAGTGGATCTGTTGCCAACCCTGGAAAAAGAGTTATCCACAGATCCCTGTGGGAGCGAGCCTGCTCGCAAGAGCGCCCTCACTGACAACATCAATTTACCGCCCACCGCTCTGGCATGAGCCTTGCGTGCCCGCTCCACCACAAACCCGAAAGTCCAACAGATCGAACAATAAAAAAGAAGAGAGGACTTATGACAACCACGACTCAACTCAAACCCACACTCGGCACCCTGCATTTATGGGGCATTGCCGTCGGCCTGGTGATTTCCGGCGAGTACTTCGGCTGGAGCTACGGCTGGGGAACCGCAGGGACCCTGGGCTTTCTCGTCACCGCCCTCATGGTGGCGCTGATGTACACCTGTTTCATCTTCAGCTTCACCGAACTGACCACCGCGATTCCCCACGCCGGTGGGCCTTTTGCCTACAGCCGTCGGGCCTTTGGCGAGAAAGGCGGATTGATCGCCGGCATCGCCACCCTGATCGAATTCGTCTTTGCGCCGCCGGCCATCGCCATGGCCATCGGCGCCTACCTCAACGTGCAATTTCCGGAACTGGATCCCAAGCTCGCGGCCGTCGGCGCGTACGTGATCTTCATGACCCTGAACATCCTCGGCGTCAGCATCGCCGCCGCCTTCGAACTGGTGGTCACGGTGCTGGCGGTCGCCGAACTGCTGGTGTTCATGGGCGTGGTCGCGCCGGGCTTCAGCTTCAGCAACTTCGTGCTCAACGGCTGGGCCGGCTCCAACGAGTTCAGCCTCGCCTCGATCCCGGGCATTTTCGCGGCGATCCCCTTCGCCATCTGGTTCTTCCTGGCCATCGAAGGCGCGGCCATGGCCGCCGAAGAAGCCAAGGACCCGAAACGCACCATTCCCCGGGCCTATGTCAGCGGCATCCTGACCCTCGTCTTCCTGGCCATCGGCGTCATGATCATGGCCGGCGGCGTAGGCGACTGGCGGCAACTGTCGAACATCAATGACCCGCTGCCCCAGGCCATGAAAGCCGTGGTCGGCAACGACTCGACCTGGATGCATATGCTGGTGTGGATCGGCCTGTTCGGCCTGGTGGCGAGTTTCCACGGGATCATCCTCGGCTACTCGCGCCAGTTCTTCGCCCTTGCCCGGGCCGGCTACCTGCCACGGGGCCTGGCCAAGCTGTCCCGCTTCCAGACTCCGCACCGGGCGATCCTGGCCGGCGGCGTGATCGGCATCGCGGCGATCTACAGCGATGGCCTGGTGAACCTGCAAGGCATGACGCTGACGGCGGCGATGATCACCATGTCGGTATTCGGCGCCATCGTGATGTACATCATCAGCATGCTCAGCCTGTTCAAATTACGTAAGACCGAACCGAACCTGGAACGCACCTTCCGCGCCCCGGGCTACCCGATCGTACCGGGCATCGCGCTGTTCCTGGCGGTGGTGTGCCTGGTGGCGATGGCCTGGTTCAACCCGGTGATCTGCCTGGTCTTCCTCGGTTTCATGATTGCCGGCTACCTGTATTTCCAACTGACCGCCAAGCAACGCTCCAACGCCCCGGCGGACGCTATGCTCACAGGTATCTGAAGTTGCACCGGCACCGGGCTGAGGGCCCGGTGCCTGCCATATAGAAGTGCATGCCAACCCCCTGTGGGAGGGAGCTTGCTCGCTCCCACAGGGTCACGGGGTGTATTCAAGTTATTCAGAGAATCAGGAGGACACCGCCCATGGCCGCATTCGCCCATTCCGTCGGCGCCCAGACCTATCGCTTCGACAGCCTCAAGGACTTGATGGCCAAGGCCAGCCCGGCGCGTTCCGGGGATTTCCTGGCCGAGGTCGCCGCACTCAACGATGGCGAGCGGGTGGCCGCGCAAATGGCCCTGGCCGACCTGCCCCTCAGCCATTTCCTGCAGGAAGCACTGATTCCCTATGAGGCCGACGAAGTCACCCGGCTGATCGTCGACACCCACGACAAACAGGCCTTCGCAGCGGTCAGCCACCTCACCGTCGGTGGGTTTCGGGACTGGCTGCTCAGCGATGCCGCCGACGAGCACAGCCTGCGGGCGCTGGCCCCGGGCCTGACGCCGGAAATGGTGGCGGCGGTGTCGAAGATCATGCGCGTCCAGGACCTGGTGCTGGTGGCGCAGAAAATCCGCGTGGTGACGAAATTTCGCGGCACCCTCGGCCTGCGTGGCCGGCTGTCCACACGCCTGCAGCCCAACCACCCCACCGACGAGCCCGCCGGAATCGCCGCCAGCATCCTCGACGGCCTGCTCTTGGGCAACGGCGACGCCATGATCGGCATCAACCCCGCCACCGACAGCACGGCCTCGATCTGCGCCATGCTGGAAATGCTCGACGCCATCATCCAGCGCTACGACATCCCCACCCAGGGCTGCGTGCTGACCCACGTCACCACCTCCATTGAAGCGGCCAACCGTGGCGTGCCCCTGGACCTGGTGTTCCAGTCCATCGCCGGCACCGAAGCGGCCAACGCCAGTTTCGGCATCAACCTCAACGTGTTGAAAGAAGGCTACGACGCCGGGCTCAGCCTGAATCGCGGCACCCTCGGCAACAACCTGATGTATTTCGAAACCGGCCAGGGCAGTGCCCTGTCGGCCAACGCCCATCACGGCGTGGATCAACAGACCTGCGAAACCCGAGCCTACGCCGTGGCCCGGCATTTCAACCCATTCCTGGTGAACACGGTCGTAGGATTCATCGGCCCGGAGTACCTGTACAACGGCAAACAGATCATCCGCGCCGGCCTCGAAGACCATTTCTGCGGCAAGCTGCTGGGCGTGCCCATGGGTTGCGACATCTGCTACACCAACCACGCCGAAGCCGACCAGGACGACATGGATACCTTGCTGACCCTGCTGGGGGTGGCCGGGATCAACTTCATCATGGGCATTCCCGGCTCCGACGACATCATGCTCAACTATCAGACAACCTCGTTCCACGACGCCCTCTACGCCCGCCAGACCCTGGGCCTGAAACCGGCGCCGGAGTTCGAACAATGGCTCGCCAACATGGGCATCTTTACCCAGGCCGATGGCCGGGTGCGGTTCGGCGACAACCTGCCACCGGCGTTCCGCCACGCCTTGGCACATTTGGGATAAGCCGCATTTGGATGAGTATTGGCCGATGGATAAAAAACCTGTCGACACGCAAAACCCCTGGTTGGAACTGCGCCGCCTGACACCGGCGCGCATCGCCCTGGGCCGCACCGGCACCAGCCTGCCCACCCAGGCACAGCTGGATTTCCAGTATGCCCACGCCCAGGCCCGGGACGCCGTGCACCTGGCATTCGATCACCAGGGCCTGCGCACGCAACTGAGCGAGCGCGGTCGCGAGAGCCTGTTGCTCCACAGTGCCGCCAGCGACCGCCACAGCTACCTGCAGCGCCCGGACCTGGGCCGACGGCTCGACGAAGCGTCCGCCCGGACCCTGCAGGACTACGCCGCCGCCCACCCCGGCGGCGTTGACCTGACCATCGTGGTAGCCGACGGCCTCTCCGCTCTTGCCGTGCATCGCCATACCCTGCCATTCCTGGCGCGCCTGGAAGAGCAGATCGCCGCCGAAGGCTGGTCGGTTTCGCCGGTGGTCCTGGTGGAACAGGGCCGCGTCGCCGTGGCCGACGAAGTGGCGCAGCGGCTCGGCGCAAGAATGTCGGTGATCCTCATCGGCGAACGCCCCGGCCTCAGCTCCCCCGACAGCCTGGGGCTGTATTTCACCTACAACCCCAAGGTCGGCCTGACCGACGCCTATCGCAATTGCATTTCCAACGTCCGGCTCGAAGGCCTGAGCTACGGCATGGCGGCCCATCGCCTGATCTACCTGATGCGCGAGGCCTGCCGCCGACAGCTCTCGGGGGTCAACCTGAAGGACGAAGCCCAGGTTCACACTCTAGAGTCGGAAAAAAACGCCGATATGAAAGGTAACTTCCTACTGATGCCGCCCCAAGACTGATCCGGCGCCCGATTGCGTTTCTGATGCGCTTTCAGGCAGCATCGAAGCACGACAAGGCACCATCGTTGTCAGAACTTCTGTCGACCTTTTGTTAGCGAGACCTACCATGCGGATTATCCAAGCGACCCTGGAACACCTGGACCTGCTGACGCCCTTGTTCGTCAAATACCGTGAATTCTACGGCTCACTGCCGTACCCGGACTCTTCCCGGGCCTTCCTCGAGAAGCGCCTGCGCCGCAAGGAGTCGGTGATCTACCTGGCCTTGCCCGATGACGACGACAACAAGCTGCTGGGCTTCTGCCAGCTCTATCCAAGCTTCTCGTCCCTGTCCCTCAAGCGCGTGTGGATCCTCAACGACATCTACGTCGCCGAAGATGCCCGCCGCCAGCTGGTGGCCGACCACCTGATCCGCACCGCGAAGAAAATGGCCAAGGAAACCAACGCCGTGCGCATGCGCGTTTCCACCAGCAGCAACAACGAAGCGGCGCAGAAAACCTACGAGTCCATCGGCTTCAAGGAAGACACCGAGTTCAAGAACTACGTGCTGCCGATCAGCGAAGGGATCTGACCCTGCGGCTGAGTCCCCATGCCACAACACCACCCCTCTTGTGGCGAGGGGATTTATCCCCTCGCCACAAGAGCCTTCACCCAGCCTTCACCCAGCCTTCACCCCGCCACAACACCACCGAAATCCCTAGCTACAAACTCACCCCGCACCTCCCCCTCCAGACCGTATAATGCCGCTCTTCCCGGCTTGTAAGAAAAAGCTACACACGCTGTAGTCATACTCAAAGCCCGACCCAAAGCCTGCCGAGCCAGGCCACCAACACAGGTGTTTTGCATGGATTTCAACCCCCTCGACCTCATCCTGCACCTCGATGTGTACCTCGACATGCTGGTGACCAACTATGGGCCGTGGATCTACGCCATCCTGTTCCTGGTGATCTTCTGTGAAACCGGCCTGGTGGTGACGCCTTTCCTGCCGGGGGATTCGCTGCTGTTCATCGCCGGCGCCGTGGCGGCGGGCGGCGGCATGGACCCCTGGTTGCTGGGTGGCCTGCTGATGCTGGCGGCGATTCTCGGCGACAGCACCAACTACCTCATCGGCCGCACGGCGGGGGAGCGCCTGTTCAGCAACCCGAACTCGAAGATCTTCCGCCGCGACTACCTGCAACAAACCCACGACTTCTACGACAAGCACGGCGGCAAGACCGTGACCCTGGCGCGCTTCCTGCCGATCATCCGCACCTTCGCCCCCTTCGTCGCCGGCGTGGCGAAAATGCCCTACGTGCGCTTCTTCGGCTTCAGCGTACTCGGCACCGTGCTGTGGGTCGGCGGCCTGGTCACCCTCGGCTTCTTCTTCGGCAACGTGCCCTTCATCAAGCAGAACCTGTCGCTGCTGGTGGTGGGCATCATCCTTTTGTCGCTGTTGCCGATGGTCATCAGCCTGGTCCGCAGCCGCCTGGCCCGCGGTTCCAACGCCGCATCGCGCTGACCCATCATGTGGTCCCTGAGCACTTGGCGTCGCCGACGCACCCTCGCCAGGCACCCCGTTGCCGATGAAACCTGGCAGCGAGTGCGTCATCAACTGAGCTTCCTCGACGGCATCAGCCCCGCCGAGGACCAGTGGCTGCGCGAGGCCTGCGTGCTGTTCCTGCATGACAAGCACCTGACCGCCCTGCCCGGCGTCGAACTGCACCAGGAGCAGCGCCTGTTGCTCGCGGCCCAGGCCCAGCTCCCGCTGATGCACCTGGGGGATCTAAACTGGTACCAGGGCTTCCACGAAATCGTCCTCTACCCCGACGACTTCCTCAGCCCCCAGCGCTACCGGGACGCCAGTGGCATCGAGCACGAATGGGATGGCGAACACAGCGGCGAAGCCTGGCCCCTGGGGCCGATCATCCTGGCCTGGGACGGCGTCATCGCCAGCGGCGGCTGGGACGGCTACAACCTGGTGATCCACGAACTGGCCCACAAGCTCGACATGCTCAACGGCGACGCCAACGGCCTGCCGCCGCTGCATGCCGACATGCGGATCCAGGACTGGGCCGAGGCCATGCAACAGGCCTTCGACGACCTCGATCGCCAGTTGGACCGGGATCCGGATGCACAAACCCTCATTGATCCCTACGCGGCGGAAAACCCTGCGGAATTCTTCGCCGTCACCAGCGAATACTTCTTCAGCGCCCCGGACCTGCTGCACCAGGCATACCCCAGGGTGTATGAACAGCTGCGGCTTTTCTACCGCCAGGATCCGTTGGCCCGGCTGCGGCAACTTCAGGCCGAAGATCCGGTCTACCAGGCGTCATACCAAGGTCTCTAAGACCCTTGATACGTGGCATCAGCGGCTGAATATGCCTATAATCGCCGCCACTTTTGGTCAATCCGACCAGCCTTTTGGTCAACTAACGGGGGCACCGCCCAATGAGCTACAGCAAGATTCCGGCTGGCAAAGACCTGCCGAACGACATCTACGTTGCGATCGAAATCCCGGCCAACCACGCCCCGATCAAATACGAAATCGACAAGGACAGCGATTGCCTGTTTGTTGACCGTTTCATGGCCACCCCGATGTTCTACCCGGCCAACTACGGTTACATCCCCAACACCCTGGCCGACGACGGTGACCCCCTCGACGTACTGGTGGTGACCCCTTACCCGGTTGCCCCAGGTTCGGTCATCCGCGCCCGTCCGGTCGGCATCCTGAACATGACCGACGACGGCGGCGGCGATGCCAAAGTCATCGCAGTGCCACACGACAAACTGTCGCAGCTGTATGTTGATGTGAAGGAATACACCGACCTGCCAAAACTGCTGATCCAGCAGATCGAGCACTTCTTCGAGAACTACAAGGATCTCGAAAAGGGCAAGTGGGTCAAGATCGAAGGCTGGGCTGGTGCTGACGCCGCCCGCGAAGCGATCACCAAGTCGGTTGCCGCCTACAAGGGCTGAGCCTGAACTTGCAGAAGAACCCCGGTTTTCACCGGGGTTTTTTATGCCTGGAGCGTCGCTTAATACTTCAATGTATTAATAGTGCCGAACAACGTTTATCTGCGTTTAGCTCACTCAATTCAATTCCCGCAAACGGAAAGATCGTCTTATAAATTTGCACGACATGTTTATTGCTCAAAACACAGTCGCCCCTAAACTTTCCGTTTATGAAAAAGATCTCCAGTGGCGACCGCTTCAGAGCCCTTCTTAAAGAAGCCAATATCCGCTCCGCCGACTTCGCGAAGTTATACGGCGTGAAATCGCAGCACGTGAACAACTGGTTCAACCGTGGCATCCCACCCGGGCGCATCCACGGCATTGCCGGCCTGCTGACCGTCAGCCCCCAATGGCTCGCCAACGGCGAAGGCCCGCAAACCCCGCTGGGGCTGGGCCCCGGCACTACCTACGACGCCGCCGAAAACCAGGGCGTCTACAGCGTGCCGGAAGCCACGGACATCGAACTGCCCTACTACAAGGAAGCCCCCATCGCCCCCGGCGCGATCAAGACCCACGTCATCGAGATCCCCGGCCAAACCACCCGCCTGCCCCGCAGCCACCTCGAATCCCTGGAAATCAACCCCAGCGACGCCATCTGCACCACCATGGTCGGCGACAGCATGGCCGAACGCATCGAAGACGGCTCCACCCTCGCCATCGACCGCGGCCTGACCCAAATCGTCGACGGCCAGATCTACGCCCTCGAACACGACGGCATGCTGCGCATCAAGTACCTGCACCGCATCCCCGGCAACCGACTGCGCCTGCGCAGCCACAACAGCGTGGCCTACCCGGACGAAGTCTTCAGCGCCGAACAGATCGAAGCACAAAACATAAAAGTGATCGGCTGGGTCTTCTGGTGGTCCACCCTCAACAAACAGAGACCGCCGGTGTTCGATTGACCACCCCACCGCAAGACAACCACCGAAGCCCCTGGTAGTCAGGCGCTTCAGTGGCGAGCGCATCTGTGCTGAGCACATCTGTGGCGAGGGGATTCATCCCCGCTGGGCTGCAAAGCAGCCCCCGCTTTTCCCCTTGGATCAGCGATAACCCAATGATTCCACACCACTTACCACTGGGATTCTGCCAAAAACCCGCGTATCCTGCGCCCCACATTTGCGAGCACACGCCTCGCACCGACAAGGCAGATCACTTTCTGACCAAGTCCCACAGCCGGCCGCACGAGCCGGATGTACGTTTTGAAGGCTGGTGAGGTTTGTCAAAAACGAACTGAGTCAGTCAACGAGAAGCCGGCCATAAGCCGGCTTTTTATTGTCTTTTAAAAGCCATCCTCAAAGATTACGCATAGCCATCAAGGGCTCAGGTTAAATCTTGGGTCTGCGCTTCCAGCTACATAGCGAGCGGCGAAAGATGGGGCCGGAAGACCAGAGGGGTCATTTCATTTCGCCAATCTGCGCCCGACTTTTCTTCCAGAAAGAAACGGATGCTCCTACTGCTACGACTCCCCTGCTCAGATAACGATGTGTTGCCCCTTACCATAGCCAGCGGATAAACGCCGAAGTCATAGGCAACAGTGATACAGATCAGAGGGCCGTTACCCCGCGTCTGACCACCAATCCGCATGCCTGTCGTCGTACGAAGGCCTTCACCTGACTTGGGATCTCGCGACATTGATCTCATAACATCTACTAATGAAAGCGATGAGGAAGGCGGGGAGGAAGACCGGGGGCAAAGTCTGCCAGTGATGGCATTTTGAGGCCGTCCGAGAGACAATCGTAAAAAGATGCTTCACAAAAAACCTCACAGACGACGCCCTTGCTGATGGGCCTCGAAACGCGCTACGAATGTAAAAGGAATTACCATGCTTGAAAAAATAAAAATTGCGATCCTCCGCGAAGACCAGAATGTTTGGTTTGTTAGGGCTGAGAAAGGAAAATATGCACGTCACTTTCGATCAAGCGGTTTAATTGCTATTAATCACCTAGAAAGTGCTTATGAAGGTGACATCCCTCCTACACTCCCAACCGAAGAGTTCTTAAAGTCCCAACTGCTGCACAACGACAAATATAGCGAGTTCAAAAAAGATGAGCAGGGCAAAGAAACTAGATTCCTAAACAGATCAGGATTTAACCTGCTAAGCCAAGTCAGAAGATTCACAAATGAAATTAAGCAAGGAGACCTTCTCGTCACCCGAAACAGCGACGGAGGTTACAGCGTCGGCATCTGTAGCGATAGCATTCCGTACATCGATCACAACCCAGTAAAGATACTGACCGTAAATGAAGACGGAAGTAGCGGCTACGACCGTATTCAATTAAAGTTCAAGTTACGAAAAAAAGTAATATGGGGACCATCTATTCGTCAGGACGAGTTACCAGGAGCAGTTAGGAAAGCCACCCGCGGCCAGCAAACCATTACGTGCTTAAACAATCATCGTGAAAAAATATTCCACCTAATTTATCCGTTTTTTACTGATGGCGAATCGTTATATTTTTCTAACAAAATTAGAACAACCCATCAGATAAATGCACTGGCTATCGGGAAGCTGTTTCAGAACATGGCTCTTACTCAAGAGCTTATGAATACCCTAATACATAACAAAACTATTGATCCAAAATCCTTTTCAGCCTTCATTGATAGGATGACCTTCGGAGAAGAGTGCGGCGTTACCTGTCAGGCCGAGTTTATGTCCCCCGGCGATATGTGGTGCAAAATCCCACTTGGCGCAGGTGCTACGCTGCCCACAATTTTAGCCGGCGTTTTAGCATGCTTAATAATGACCGGTCAAGTAAGCTCAGCAGAGGTAGAACAACTGGAACACCTCCCACCTCAAGACATAATAAATCTAAAAGGAAGAGCATCTGATAGCGGCGATATATTCACGGACAAATTTAAAGCTGCCGAGGCCTCTGACTTACTCAAAAAAATCGCTCAAGCCGCCAAAAATAAATCTAGTGAAATCAAAAAACTTGATGGCGAACGCTCGATAACAGAAATCAAAGAAAACTTAAAGATTACTGTCACCCAGACAAACACAAACAACTTAGAAGACTTCAGTTTCGGCGTCAACGTTTTAGAAATAGGAAAAGCTCATGAAAGTTATTGAGCCAGTTAGTAGCGCCTTACTATTGACAGGTTGCGTATACTCCGCCGGCATTAGTCAAAATAATGCATTCATGCGATCATTTGGTGTTAGCCCTGAATTCAGCCAACCAGCCATTGATAAAATATTCTATGACGGCGGCTTAATCACATTTGAAGTATTTTATAATCACATTATATTAGCCACCTTTACTTTCCTTACCCTATCAACTTTAGCTACGACTCTTATACTCTATATCGCTTTCGCCAAGGGCATGCAAACTTTAAAAAATCAAAAAAAAATCCTCCTAAATTCACTCACCGCTATAACACCTGTAGTACCAATCGGACTCATCACTCTTTTATATATAATTTTCCTATGCTTTTCATCCTATCAAAAGGGACAAGTTATCGGTGTAAAACTATCGGAGAAATTTTTGGAGAGATGCTATTGGGTTATAGTAAAGGACAAAAAAAACTCTGTTCAAGCATGCGCTTTCCGCAAGGACAGGGATTCAATATGGTATTACCAAATTAATGAAGGCGACATAAAAATAAACTCAAAGCTACTGACCGAAGTTGGACAAATCACATATTTACAACCCCAACCGAACCCCCAATAAAAATGAAATCAACATTAGCCACAACAATGCAGAGCAAGCACTCTGCCTTTATCACCACCCAAGAACATTCGCGACTGGATCATAGTTAATAACAAACAATGAACAGGACGGACACCGAGACCGTCCATATTCCCTAAAAGCTCTAGCGAGGTACATTTTTAGGATATATTTTCATGCACCAGAGTTACGACTTTCCATCCAGAGCTCTAATACAGCATCTGCGAGTTTTGCAATTTCCCGCACTAAAAGGTGGCGCCTATCAGGATTATGCTCCTGATGAGCTTGCTCAACTAATAAAGCCAACTCAACATGACCAGAGAAGCTCTTATTAAAACGAGGCAACTCCATGTGTTTGAAAATATTTCCCACTTGAATAGAAATGTTATGGCTCTCAACATACTCCTTCACAATCTGGGAGTTAAGCAAACCACAGAGAAAATGAGCTTGTTGCTTATCATCAAAAGCCACGAAGTAGACTTTGTGATCAGGAACATAAGGACACTCCCCCTTAAAGGGGACCTCCGCTTTTCCTGCAACGGCAGCAGAAAACTTGCCAGACATCTCAGCCCAGATTACCTTCCAAGGCTTAAAAGTAAACTCACCCACGTTATAAACAGCATAAAAAGGCGCACCTGGCATCCGACCACGGAAAGTTGAACGCTGAGATAAAATGTCTTCAAACGAGTTAAAATACTGCTTTGTTCGCCTCAATACATTAACGCCAATCTCGGCAGCTTCGTAATCATCACGATTTATACCGGCATTGGGTACAAATGTAAAAAGCTCTTGAGCCGGCTTAAAATAGCAGGCCTCAAAATCACTAGCCCCTTTAATCAAAGGAAAGAGCAAATCCGGCTCAACCCAAACTTTTTTTGCAGTGCCAATATCTTTTTTCCCTGCTTCTGGCCTCGTTTTTATCTGAACCAGTCCCGAATCAGAAACATCTTCAATAGGAACAAAATAAACACCATTGAGATCAGCGGTAATACCTTTACGACCTAGTATCCATTTGGATTCCCCTGACAGCTTACTTACTACATCCCAGCGCCCATGCTTCAAAATCGCCCATGGCGATCCTTCCTCTCCTACTGGCATAGCCTCCATACTTTGAATCGATACGCGATCGAGAACGTCACGAAGCGACAGTACAGGATCAATAGACTTTCCACCTCGTTTCCCCGCCTCCCAAACCCGATAGTCAACCGGATAGCTGGGCGGTTTTTTTCCCTTCTCAAAAACCACCACAGAAGTTTTGTTTGCAGCATCGGGAAAAGGCTTTAGGGATTTTAAATCGTCAACAAAAAGCGGAGACAACCAATCATCTTGAGATATTTTGAAATTCCTGAAACCTGCTGATGACGGAGACTGAAATACAGTCTGAGTAATCACAAAAGCAAGCTTACCGCCATCTCTTAACCACTTATCCCCCGTCGTGTAAGTAATAATCGCAGAAATATCAAGCTCATTACCGCCATGAAACTTAGTATTGGAGAATATTGAGTACTGCTCGCATGTAGGTTTGACCCGCTCCCGGTACGCTTCAGGCAGCTTTGACCAGCGCACCCATGGTGGATTCCCGCATACCAGGTCGAAACAGCCTGCTGTAGCCGACCAAAAAAAATTCCGTACGATACGAAACCAAATTCCATTCCAGTCTTGACGATGAAGACTTAGCACCTGGTCATAAGTCTCTTTTAAAGGTTTACGCCAAGCAACCGCATCATCATCACTTAAAAGCTTAAACTTGATCAGAAGGTTTTCAGCCTGCTCAAATTCGAGGTTTTTTTCAACGGCCTCGCCCATGAGTTCAAAGACTTCGTCCAGACGCTTGCGATTGAAAGCCAGCACTGATGGCAAACGAATATCCAAGCGTGCCACTTGGCTACCAATCTGGTACGACACTATATCCTCATCGTCGTTTGGATCTCGTGCCGGTGAATAGATGGCGTCCGCTAACAGAATTGGAATTTCAATTTGCTTACCTTTGCATGCCCTCAATAGGTCTGCTATTTCCATAAGGTAATTTACACGAGCTGTTTGCACTGCCAAGGGGTTTAAATCGAAGCCCCATACTGACTCGCAAAGCATTTCAACGGTTTGATTTGCGGTCATCCCAATTACTTTTGCGGCATGTCGCTTACGACGGATCATTTCAATAATGAACGATCCAGCCCCACAAGTGGGATCAAGCCCCTTAGTATTTAACCAATTTTCGACTTTCGCACTGGAAAGAGTATGCTCGACCAGCCAGTCGGGCGTATAGAACTCCCCCAGACTTTTGCGCAATGTTTCAGGAACTAGCCCTTGATAAAAATCACGTAATACATCGCGTGTGCGCTCGAGTCGGTCGGTTCGATAAAGAGCGAGCTTGCCCAAGACACCGCGCAATGCAGCTAAAATTGGCTGTCTAAAAGAAAAGTCCTGACAAACATCTAAATACCAACTAAAAATAGCCTCTTCGACAAATCCTTTTATTCCAGCCTCGCTAAAAATCTGACCTCGCTCGATGTCACTTCCAAGCGCTCTTAACAGCGCCTCATCATTCAAGAGAAAAGCCATCTCCTGGGCCGGACCTACCTTTGAGGTGAGGTTGTGAGCAGAAACTATCTCGGCAGCTAACAATTTGATGATTAGGGAGTTATAACTATGGATCACAAACAGTCGACCAGCCATCTTGTATGGGGCACCACCTCTCCATACGAAGCGCAACGATGCATCGATGGCGCTTTGCTGATCGATAGAAAGATCCGCGACTTGCCCATAAAGCGTACGCCATTCTTCAAACAGCATTTTAATCTTGTTATTACCGTCTAAAGCAAGGCTGGCAGCTAACGCATCGGACATAGCCTGCATTAGAGCAATACCGTGCTGAGCCCCCTGTCCAAAATCCTCAATCAGATTTTCAGTAATTACAGCTCGACGATAACTTTTTTGAATAGCTTCAAGAACTAGCCCTACCACTTCCGGTGAAAATGGCAACAAGTGCTGGGAACTAATGCAATTTTCGACCACCTGAGCAAAGCAGACATGATCGCCATCGATAGCAATACCAATGTATTCATCCTGCTCCAGGCCCTGAGCCTTGGCCGCACGGATAATGTATTTAAGGAGGCGATCTTCTGTCGCCTCTTTGAACTTCGAGCTATCTTTAGACCCGTTAAAAAAACCTGGGGCTTTAAATTCGATAATTACATTATTGTAGCTGGCATCACGTTTCGCACGCTCCGCATCAAAGTGAATCCCAAGACCGCTTTCAAGAGCTCCGATCCAAGCAACCCGAACCTCTTCCTCATTACTCCACGGGCGATTACGTTTGGCTTGAATTGCATCAAATACCTGTTGAAACACGTTTCTATCCCCAACTGAGCGGTGAGCGGGCAACCTACGAAAACACCCAATAGCGAGGGTTAGATCAATGGATGCCATCAAAAAAACTCGCATTCTACCCCCAAGGAAGCGTCCTCTGGGATAAAGAATCACGGGTAACTGGGTTAGCAGCCGCAGGCGATGGTTCCACAGCGTTCCCAAACCTTACAGTCCATTATTTCAAGGTCTGAACCATAAAAAAGGCCTTGCCATGCAAGACCTTTTTTCATACCCGGGGTAAGCGCGGCCCCTTGTTACCTCACCTCAACAATATCCAAAGCCCGATTCGCCAACAGCTCACTCACCTCAATCACCTGCAAAATCCCCATCGCAACGCGCCGTCGCGAACCCTCAAGGTCAAACGCCAGATCATTGATCATGGCATTGGCCGCAGCCAGGTTTTCACTGAGACTGGCGAGCAGACACTCCGAATCAACATCAGGCGCGATGCGGAAGATGCTACAGGGGTTGTCAGACGTTTCTTTCTTCGGCGTAGGCTTCAGATAAAAATCCAAAGCCCGTTCAGCAGCTTCATCGAGCTTCTTGTTACGAGCAGACTGAACACGAGACACAGCTTCGTCGGTAGCTGGCGGGTTCGGTGTAATTTTGACCATGGTAAAGCTCCTAGAGTCTGTTGGAGCTACCACCCTTCGCTGCGAAACGAAGTATGGGGTGGCAGCTGTACGCGGGTTCGCAGACCGGGACTCTAGGGACCGGCAGACCCGAGGGTCTCCCACGCACAGCCACCTCTGACGAAATCACAGACATGGGCGATCTGCTTTCGAAGGTGACGTTGTGCGCCTGTAGAGTCCGGGCTGCGAAACCCGATCACTGATGAGCAGTGACAGGACCCAAACTACCGACGTGACCCAAGACGCACAAGCCGGCGAATTCTGGCGTAGTTGTAGGCAATGGCGCAAGGCGATGTCGGTCGGGGCTAGTCTCGTGGAGTCACGATAAACAGCTGGCTGGAATGTTGCTGATGCACCGCTATCGCGAGCAAGCTCGCTCCCACAGAGGTGCTTGTGTACATACGTCGCAGGCAAATGCATTCGCGACTGGCTGCATCCTTGCAGCCAGTCGCGAAGAAGGTTACGACTCGTTGTTCAACGGGGCCTGCGACCAACATCACAATGAATCAGGCGGGATATCTCGATCATATCCACAACGACCTCAAAACCGTTGCCTGAAAGCCCCGTACCGCTATTACTTGAGTGTGACGTCAAGCATCGGCGGGATGTACCCATAGTCGTACTCGGCCACGACAAACGTCTGCTGCCCTTTTATCTTCAAGCCCACCGTTGGCGCCTCAGTGCCGCCCACACGAATCTGCGTGCCAGTTTCGTCGGTCGGTACGCTGTCGATGAAGGAGGTCACCAGGCCGTTTGGCATCACGTAGTGCGAGTAGGTCTGGAATGGCTGGGAGGATGGGTTGCCCAGCACCAGGCCGGAGCCGTTGAGCGGTACGTAGGGGCCGAACAGGGAGTCTGCGACAAAGCCGTATACGCCGTCCGGCCCGGTCACGCCGTCGGCATAGGTGAAGGTGTGGCTGATCGTGAACAGGTAGTACTTGCCGTCCTGGAACACGAAGTGCGGGCGTTCGGTCTGGTCGTTGACGCCCACGGCGGTCAGCAGGGGCGGCAGCATTTCCCAGTCGTCGCCGTCCGCGTCGCGGGCCACGGCGATGCCGACGCAGGCGGTCTGGAAGCGGGAGTTGCCGACCTCTTCATAACCCGGCGGCACGTCGCCGATTTCGGCCTCTCCCACTTTGTGCGAGCCGCGCTCACCGGCCACGTTGCCCTCGAACAGCATGTACAACTTGCCGTCGTTCGGGTCGCGGAATGGCCATGGGTCACGGAACCCCCAGAAGGCGTTCTGGGCTTCGGTCTGGTACATCTTGCCGTCAGCCTCGAACAGCGGCTTGACCTTCTCGAAGCCGACCATGCTGACACCATGTTCAGTGGTCACGACCCGACCGCGCACCTTGACGATGGTCGCGCCTGGGGTGACGGCGGTGTAATACAGGTCCACTTCACCTCGGTCGTTCAACAGAATTGGTGTGCCGGCCCATTCGCGAACGGTCGGCGAAACGCCTTCGGCCATCACACGGCCACCAAATTCCCAGTCCTTGCCGGTACGGGAAAACCAGAAGTACATCTTCGCCCGACCGTGACGATCGTTCCAATCGCGCAGGATGTCGTAGTTACCGTTCTCGTCCAGGTACTGCGGGTCGTTTGGATGACGGTCGGCCGTCAGGGTGAAGATCACCGACCAGCCATCGACGGACGTCACGTTACCGTCCAGGTCGCGCAGGGGCATGGTGTCCCAGATAAACACGTCGTCGCTCAATACGGGGAAATCCGCGCTGACCAGAGGCTGGGTGGTGGTGGGATCATCCGCCCGGACTTTCAACGCATCGGCGCGGGTCCAGAGGCTGGGTTGATGGGGGGTTACACCGAATTTTTCAGCGTTGGTTTTCATAAGCTACTACCTCGTCCATGAATGGATTGAACTGAATAAAGGTTGATAAATACTGTATGCGCATACAGTGCAAACAACCTTATAGAGGCTCCCCAAAGGGGTCAAGCAAAAAAATGCATTTGTGCATATTCAGAGTTTTTCCTGGATGCTGATACGTTTCAGCGATGGATATTCCTGGAAGTTAATTCATGGCGAGATCGAAGACGTTACCTGCACATTAGGGTTTTTCACGGCAGGCGGGACGAGTTGCATTCGGGCATAAAAAAGGCCTTGCCGTGGCAAGACCTTTTTCCTATCCGGGGCAGCGTGTCCGCTGACTACCTCACCTCAACGATATCCAACGCTCGATTGGCCAACAGTTCACTCAACTCGATCACCTGCTGGATCCCCAACGCCACATGCCGCCTGGACCCGTCCAGGTCGAAGGCCAGGTCGCTGATCATGGCGTTGGCCGAAGCCAGGTTCTCGCTGAGGCTGGCCAGCAGGCATTCGGAATCGACATCGGAAACGATGCGAAAGAGGGTGTTGAGAGTGTCGGACGTTTCCTTGTCGGGCTTGGGTTTCAGGTAGAAATCCAATGCTCGGGTGGCTGCGTCGTCGATTTTCCTGTTGCGGGCAGTCTGGGCGCGGGAGACGTGTTCGTCGTTGACTGGGGGGTTCGGTGTAATTTTGACCATGGCCTTAGCTCTCGTTTGGTTAAGGCTACAACCCGCTCGCGACTAAACGATTGGGAGGCAGCTGTACGCAGGTTAGTCGACCGACGAGCTAAGAAATCGGCGCGCCCAAAGGCGCCCTGCGCACAGCCACCATCAAGTGCAGGGATGGGGAGATCCCTGACTGAAGGACGCTTGAGCGACTTAGCAACAACGGGCGACTAAACCCGATCACTGACAATCAGTGACAGGTCCCAAGCTACCGACGCGACCCCAGGCGCACAAGCCGGCGGATTCTGGCGTAGTTGTAGGCAACGGCGCAAGGCGGTGTCGGTTGGGTATTGCAGCGGTGTCGGGTGGCGGGCCGATGCGGCATGACCGTTGTTTGCCCGGATCCACGGCGAGTAGACTGCCTCACGGTGTGCAGGACGCTCCCCACGGCGGCGTCGAACGGACGGAGGGCATTTCGCTGCCGTCGTACTCAAGGAGAATGACCATGAACCTACCGCCCGACGGGCTTCCCATCTACCGGGTGCTGACAGGCCCCGACGATGCCGCATTCTGTCATCGGGTCAGCGATGCGTTGAAAATGGGCTATACGCTGCATGGTGGCCCGGCCGTCACTTTCAATGGTGAGCGGACCATCGTCGCCCAGGCGATTCTCTGGCCGACAGGCACCCTCACCGCGCCCCCTTTCGCTGACGCCCGATAGCACCGCAAAGCCATGACTCGGCCCGCCGAATGGATTGGATCCAGGGCTTGTCTCAAGGGGCGTTATGGGTCTATTTTGTTCGCATAACAATATAGCCGTTCGGACTATGCCGACGGCTCAGGCGCAAGCGACGTGATTCGTATCGAACAGGAAATACGAACGCAACGCCCCACCCTATGGGGCGCGCTTGTGATTTGATCAACTGGGGCAGCGTTCCCCATGACAGTCTTCCTTATTCAAACGATCCGACGTTTTCGGATTGCCGCTGCCAATGAAAATGTATGTGGGGTGGCCAGTCAGCCACGAGCACACGGATGTTCATGACCCTGCGTTATTGGCCTGATAACGCGGTGGCTTACAGGGAGGTTGTCATGCTGGATCGCCAACAGTTGGAAGCGTTTGCCTGCGTCATCGAACACAAGAGCTTTGAACGCGCGGCCTCGGCGCTCAACATCACCAGCGGTGCCATTTCGCAACGAATAAAGTCGCTGGAAAACTCGCTTTCAACCATCCTGGTCATTCGCGAAAGACCCATTCATCCCACATCGGCCGGCCAGGCCTTGTTGCAGCATGTCTCGGCACTGCGTTCGCTCGAACATGATGTGCTGAGGTTGCTGTCGCGCAAAGGCAATACGAACTCCAAGATTGCCATCGGTGTACACCCCGACTCGCTCAATACCTGGTTCGCCCCGCTGTTGATCGAGTTGATGCGGGCCGAACAGGTCTGTGTCGAAATCATTTCCGATGATCGTTGCTCCAGCCTGAACATTCTCAAGCGCGGGGATGTCCAGGGGTGCGTGTCGGTGGTCGCCGATCCCCTCGATGGGTTTGAAGTCCATCCGTTGGGGGCCATGGAATACAAATGTGTCAGCACCCCCGACTATATGCGCCGCTATCTGGCCCGCGGCATGGGCACGCATTCGCTGCTCGACGCGCCGGCGATCACCCGGGGGCGCAATGACACGCGCCACACCGCCTTCCTTCGCGAACTGCTCGGCGTCTCGATCGAGCGGTTCCCCTGTCATTACTTGCCTTCATTGCCCATGGTCCAGGATGCGGTCCTGGCGGGGCTGGGCTATACGCTGATGCCCGCGGATGTCGCCGCGCCGCTGCTCGAAGAAGGACAACTGGTGGACCTGATGCCGGACAGCAGTTACCGCGAACCGCTCTACTGGCATGGCTGGATGAACCACTCGGTGGTCAAGGACCTGGTGGGAAGGCGCATCATCGATACCGCCAGCAAGTCCCTGCAACCGGCGCCCTGTTGAGCGATCCGCCACGGCGTCAAGGCTCGTTAAGCGTTACTGGCGTGGCTTTAAAAAATCTAACGCGCCGTTTGCGCGACATGCTTGGGCGTAGACTCGAACGGACATCAAGACTGGGTGAGTGAGGGGGCTCGTCATCGTGAAAAGTACTGGATCGGATGCTTACCACGCGCACCCCATGGCCCCCGATGCAATCTTGAAATGCCTGACCGACAGCATGGGGAGCGACGCCTGGACACGGGTCCTTGCCCAGCGCTTTTCCAGCCCGGCGGAGTGTGTCGCGGAGATATTCAATCCGCACCGGCCGGGGGGTGCTTATGCTTGCACGCGCCGCGATGGCGTTGCATCGGGTTGGGCCGTGTACTTTCGGTTCCACGAACGCGCCGGTTATGACGGAAGCATGAAGCTGGTGCTGCACAGCGAAGACGAGGATGCCAGTTCCAACGTTTTCGATGTGCTGTCCAGCGCGTGCGCCTCAAGGGGCAAAGAGCAAGGCGTGCACACGCTGATCAGTGTGGTGGACAGCCATATGCAACGCCACGCCTCATGGTTTTCCGACAGCCCCTTTCTGTTGGGCGGCGCGGTGGGAGCGAGCGGAAATTCGACGCTGAACGTGTTCTACAGGAAGTTATCAGATGATTCGGCCGGCCACTCCCGATGATTTGCCCTCCATGGTGGAAACCTACAATCAGGCCATTGCCGACAAGGTTTTCGCCAATTGTGACGTTCCCCAGCACACCCATGAAAAATTCGCCCTGACCTACTTCGGAAAGAACCGACGTTTCGCCGTTCTCGTTTATTTGTCGAGTGACGGCGAGACGGTCGCGTGGGGTGCCCTGAAACCCTTTTCCGCGCGGCCCGACGACGAAACCATGGCGGAAGTCGCCGTGTATGTACGACGGGACATGCGTGCCCGCGGGGTCGGGATCCGACTGCTGCAAGCCCTGGAGGTCTCGGCGAGAGAGGCCGGTTTCGAGTCGCTGGTGGCCATTATCCTGGGGCCGAACCACGCCAGTGCCCGCGGGTGCAAGTCTCAGGGTTTCTCCGAATGTGTACGGATTCCTCGGATCGCAAGGCTGGAGGACACTCTGGTCGACATAGTCTGGCTACAGAAAAAAATGGAAGGGAATGCTCATGGTTTTGATCGTTGACGAGTCGTATCAGCTGGGGACCTTTCGCGACAATGAAGACTCCCTGCGTCGCCTGAAATCCCAGGCCGGCATTGCGCTGGACCTGGAGTTCGATCATCTGAGGCAAGCCGGGCTGACCCAGGGACAACGGGTCCTGGATGTCGGCTGCGGCCCGGGCATCATCACCACCCAGATTGCGCTTCGGGCCCAGCCCAGCCGGTTGATGGCCCTGGACTGCAACGAAACCAGCATCAGCGAGACGCGCAAGCAATTGGCCAGTGCCAGCATCGACGAAGCCCAGGTGCGCCAATGCAACCTGTATGACGAAAGCCTGACCGAGCCGGGGCAGTTCGATTTCAGCTATGCGCGCATGGTTTTCCAGCACCTGTCGGAGCCCCTGAGCGCTTTGCGCAATATCCACCGCAGCCTGGCCATCGGCGGGCGCCTGTGCATCTGCGACATTGACGACCGCTGGTTCGGCGCCTCGCCCCAGCCGCCCGAGCTGCAGTCGTTCCTCGCCCGCGTGGCCAGGGCCCAAGCCGCTCGCGGAGGCGACCGTCACGTCGGCAGCAAGCTGGCGAGCTATTTCGAACAGGCCGGCTATGGCGATATCCGCTGCAGCATGTTGCTGGTGTCCACGTCGCTGATCGGAGCGAGCGCTTTCTGCGACCTGGTCTTTGGCTACAAGATGGAAGTGATTCCAGAAGACGAACTCGAACTGGCCCGGCGCGAGATGGCCGTGATCACCCAAAGCATCGAGAGCCCGGGCGGCTGGGCGGGGATCGGCGTATTCTTCGTCTCTGGAGAAAAACAGTAACGCAAAGGAATCTGCGCATGCCTGGCAAAGCCAAACTCAACCAGAAAATCGCCCCCACGGCGCGGATTGCATCGAGCGCCGTGCTCGAAGGCAATGTGTCCATCGGTGCCGGAACGGTGATCGGACACGGTGCGGTCCTCGTCGCGGAAGGTGGCGCGCTGACGATCGGGGAAAACTGCATCGTCATGGAAAACGCCGTGATCCGCAGCACCGCCCATGACGACTGCCACATCGGCAATCACGTGATGGTGGGCCCGCACTGCCATCTGACCGGCTGCCGCATCGACGACGAGGTGTTCGTCGCGACCGGTGCGTCGGTCTTCAACGGCGCTCGCCTGGGCAAAGGCGCGGAGGTGCGCATCAACGGCGTGGTGCATATCAAGACCGCGCTGGAGCCAGGCGCCACGGTGCCCATCGGCTGGATCGCCGCGGGCGACCCGGCACAGCTTTTTTCCCCCGACCAGCATGATGAACTCTGGGCGGTGCAGAAGGAGCTGGATTTCCCCCGCTACGTTTTCGGCGTCGACCGCGAAAGCGAAGGCGTCGTCAGGCAGATGATGGAGCGCTACGCCCGCTTCCTGCGCCAGCAGCAGGTGGGCGATGAGTGACACACCCGGGGGCACTGACGAACCGACGCTCATCGACGGCCACAGCCATATCGCTTCCACACGCTTCACACCGCTGAGTTTCCTGGAGGGGGTGGCCGACAATATCGAAGTGAAGCTGCGGGCCAGTGGATTCCCGGTTTCCCGCACGAGGATCCTCGATCAGTTCCAGCGCGAACTGGCCGATCACCAGGGAGATGCCCAGATCGCGGCGATGGACAGGGCCGGAATCAGCCGCTCCGTCCTGCTGCTGCCGGACTTCTCCTTCGCCTTGCCGGATACCGAGCTGACCATCGACGAGATGTTCCAGGAACACCGGGCCATTCTCCAGCGCCATGCCGGACGTTTCGCGGTCTTCGCCGGCGTGGACCCACGCTGGGGGCGAGACGGGCTCGACCTGTTCATCCGCGGCATCGAGCAATACGGCTTCAGCGGCATGAAGCTCTACCCGCCCTGCGGCTACCAGGCCGATGATCCGGCGCTCGCGCCGTTCTACGAATACTGTGACGCCCACCACCTGCCCGTACTGCTGCACATCGGCCCCACCTCCCCCGCCCTGTCCTTCGCCCCCGCCCAGGCCATGTGGGTGGACGAGCCCGCCCGTCGCTACCGGAACATCCCGTTCATCCTCGCCCACGGCGCAGTCAACGACCAGGTGCAGTGCATCCAGCTGTGCAAGTACCGCCCCAACGTCTACCTGGACTTGAGTGGTGCCCAGCACGCGATCGACGCCCGCGGCCGTTCGCCAGTGCTGAGCACGCTGCTGGAAAGCGAGATCAATCACAAGATCATCTTCGGGACAGACTGGCCCATCAACAATCATGAGGCGATCAACAAGCGACTGCGCGCCTTCATTGTCGATCCGGACCAGGCCATCAGCGATCACGATGCGCGCCTGATCCTTTCGGGGAACCTGCAGCGCCTGCTCGACGGAATCATTTCCCCGCAGCGCTGAAGAAAGTGCATTGCACCCTTGGGCGCAATGCCTTTTCCGGCTCGGTCATGCGCGCAGGTGGATCGGCTCCTCGTCCTGCAGACGGTCGACGAAGAACGTCCGAAAAGGCGAAGGATGACGCAGGCTGCGTCCTTGTTGGATGAGCTGCCTGGCACGATCGAACTGCCGGGCCCGTATGGCCGCCTCGATGGTGGTCAACTCCAGCAGGTCACGCTGCGCATTGCTGCCGCCAATGGCCCGCACCGCCGGCAGGATCTTGCTCAACAGATCCAGGGCGCTGTCGTAGTCCTCCTGCTGGAAGGCAATCAGCCCCCGGCAAACGGTGCGTGTCACGTTGGCGATCATCGGGACCTTGGCATACGTGGAGTCGATGCGTCGCAGGATGCGCTGCACCAGCACCTGGTGATTGGAGCTGGCCATCGCCATGATCGAATGCACATCGTTGAACCAGTACTGCGACTGATCGATGGAAGGCATCCAGTATTGCGCCACTTCCTGCCACAGCTCGGAAACATCCACCCCCGTCAGCGACAAGCGCCACAACAGGCTGACTGCGTCCAGGTCCTCGTACCCGTCGGGGTCGTTCTTGATCCTGATTTTCTGATGGAACGTCTGCAGGACCGCCTCCGGGCGCTGCATATAGAGGTTGAACAGCGCGTGATGCCACCACAGGTGGATGCGCATGCAGAGGTTGTCGCCCCAGTTGTCCTCGGTGTCGTCCAGCCACTTCAGCGTCTGGGCGTACTGCCCGCGCTCGTAGCCGACGTGACAGGCGGCATGGATCGCATAGATGTCCCGGGGGTTGATCGCCAGCGCGCATTCGGCCGCGACACTGGCGGCGTCATAGTCGCCGTTTTCCACCAGGGCAAAGGCTTCGATGCCGCGCACGTATCCATACAAGGGATGCGCGGGGCCCCAGAAGGGTCTTATGGTGAGCACCGTCTCGCGCATCCGCTCGGTCCACCCCATGTTGAACTCCAGCATGTGCACGCTGAACAAGGCCACCACATCCCGCGGATGCTGGGCCAGCAGTTCGCGCCAGCAGGCATGGGCGAGTTCGTAGTCCTGATTGACCCAATGATTGCAGGCCGCCAGGTGCCCCTGCTCGCGGGGGTTCAAACACTCGGGATCGAGACCGCCCAGCAGCAACGTGGCCTGCTGGATCTGCCGGTCCTCCATGCTCGATAACCTGACGACGCTTTCGATCAACCGAGAAATCGGGCAACGCACTTCGCGCCGCTGCAACAGTGGAAGTGGATCGAACTCCATCCCAAGAATGCCCGTCAGGGCAGTCTCCAATTCGTCTGCTTCGTCGGCGTCCTGCACTCGCACAGGCACACCGCGAGAATCAATGAACTCGATCATAAGAAATCCTTCCCTGTGGGTCTCTGCGTCGGCCTGGGCATGCTCAGGCGGCCAGTTCAGCGAGCCTGGCCGGGGTGATGCCGTTGACCAGCGCGGCCGGGTTGATCTCGCGATCGAGCCGTTCGTGGATCAGGTTCAGTATCGCGATCAACAGCATCGAGTTGCCCCCGGCGTCGAAGAAGTCCGCCTGGTCGGTCTGCGCCGGGTGCTTGAGCACTTCCGCCCAAATGGAGTGGACCGTGGACAACGGGCCGGTGTCGGTCTGAGTGTGCAGTTCCTGGGTTGGCATGTTCATGGGCGTTCCTCCAGAGAGCGGGATTGGCTGAATCACGGTTGAGGTGTGTATTGGGCAAGCAGATTGGCGCGCAGGTTGGGCGCGTCGATCGAGAACAGGAATTTCTGGCCCTCGGCGGGAGTGTTTTGCCGGGCGTAATCGACGTAGTTGATCATCGTGTCTGCCGAGAAGCAGTGCCCGCAGCGCGCCACGTTATCCAGGTACAGCTGGCGACGCGAAAACCCGAGGCGGGTTTCCTTGAGCTGCGTCACGGGGCGGAAGATGTTGTTGCAGAACACTTTGCTGATATCGGCCAGGGTGATCCCGGAAGTCTCCAGGACTTCATTCAGGATTCGCCCGTAGAGTTCGGGCTCGTCCTTGCCGTGGTTGGAGGTGATCGGATCCTGGCTGACGCCGAAACGCGAAGACACGATCTCCAGGCCCGGCCCATCGCACCGGGTGACCAGGCAACTGGCCGCCGAATCGCTGAGCAAGGCGAAGTTGTTGAAGCGTATGGACTCGTCGTAGACCTTGTCGGCGGTGATGATCAGGATGTTGTTGTAGACACCGGCGCGCACCATGCTCTCAGCCATCACGATGGCACTCATGAAACTGATGCAGTTGTTGAGGGTGACGCCGATGGGAAAAGCCTTTCTCAGTTCGAGACCTTCATACAGCCGAACGTTGAAATTGATGTACTCGATCTCGTTGCCGGGAAAGCAGGTCGAGCAGAACATGACGAAGTCGATATCGCCGGCAGACACGCGGCTCTGGGCCAGGGTCTGGCGAGCGGACCTGATGCCCAGGTCGAATATATCGCCGTCGGTCTTGAAGTAGCTTCCCCAGCCGAATACCCCCGGCTCGTCCGGATAGCCGAAGCGATCGAGCATAGCCTTGAAGTCAGGCACATCGTGATAAGGACGTTCGACTTCACCCAGGGCGTAGGAACAAGCGTCAATCATTATGCGCATGCGCATTCGTCCTTTTACGGAACAGGGCCGCAGATGCTCCGGCCCTGGAGTCATCAGGCAGGGATGAACGGCTCGCCCAGCATGTTCGTTTCGCGGATACGGTTATGGGTGTAGCGGTTCTCGCCCGACACCACGACAGCACCGTAATTCTCCAGGCTGACCTCGCCACCGAACTCGTGGAGCATGTCGGTATCGGGGTGGATAAGGACTTCCGGGGGTACGTAGCGGGCGGAGTATCCCAGGCGCATCTTGTCGGTCAGGCCCAGGTGCGGAAGCGAGGAATGCAGCACCGTCGACCAGAAGATCACGCACTCGCCGGCCTTCATCTCGAAGTAGACCGCCTTGGACTCGTCGGGCTTCCAGTCCGGGTCGACTTGCAGGTCGCGGTAATCGTAGCCCCACAGCCCACGACGGACGCCGTCCTTGACGAGGTTGTTGTTCTTCTCGGGGTTGAAGATCAGACGCTTCTCTTCGTCGTAATGCATCATGTTGTGGGTGCCGGGGACAATCGCCATGCAGGCGGTGTCTTTCATCGTGTCGGTGAAAGCGGTCCAGGCGGTCAGGGTCCCGCGACGTCCCGAGTCATCGGGCCAGACGATATGGGGACGCCCCGCCACGCCGGCGAAGGTATTGGCCTGGTGCCAGTCGGTGCCCGCATCGCCGGGGTACTTGGAGAAGAACTCGGTGCGCCAGCACAGCAGGTCCTTGCCCATGAGGCTGCGCACCTTGTGCACGATCCTGGGGTTGCAGACATGCTGGCCGAGGAAAGGGATGTCCAGGTGCCGGTCATAGTTGGCGAGGTTATTGTTGCCGGCGTTGGAGATTGTATTGTCGGCATACACGGCGTTGCTGCGGTCCAGTGTCTGCAGCCGCACCGTTCGCCATTGCCGCTCCATCTCTTCCGGTTCATAAACCTTGAACGGCTTTACGTATCCATTCTTGAAGAAGAAAGCAATTTCCTCATCGCTAAGTCCGAAGTCTTCTTTTAACGCGTCCAAGGTAAATCTCCTTGCCTGCTCAGTGTGGAAGATCAATGTTTGCGTGACGACTCAGTTGAATACGCAAGTTTCGTATCGGGACGATATGTTCTTGCGTTGCAGCTTCAGGTTCCGGGTCAGCAAACCGTTCTCGGCGGTAAACGGCTCGGTGGACAGGAAATAATTGCGGATCGGTACGCTGGCACCGGCGTTGTAATCGTCGATGGTCTTTTCGATCAGTTGCCGGGCGCTCGAATCGATCTGTTCGACCACCAGCAACATTCCCAGGTGGGGACGGCGGGCTCCCAGCGCCACGGCGTACTGCACGCCAGGCAGGCTGTTGAATGACTGCTCGACGGCCGTGGGGTGAATTTTCTGGCCACCTGATGTGATGATCGTGTCGTTCTTGCGGCCTTCAATGAAGATATAGCCGTCGGCATCGATACGGCCGACGTCGCCGGTGGCAATGACGACTTCGTCCCGATACACCGCCCTGGCGACTTCTTCTGGCTGGTCCACGTATCCGCAGGTCAGCCGCCGATGCGACCTGAGCACAATCTCCCCGTCGCTTTCCAGGGTCACGCTGCCCGGCACCAGTGCCCGACCGACCGAACCCGGTCGATTGTGCTGGAGGGTGTTGACGGCGATGGGGCCGTACTCGGTCATGCCATAGGCTTCCAGAAGCGGCAGGCCCGCCGTGTGATATCCGTCCAGGACAGCCTGCGGCAACGCAGCCATGCCGCTCCACATCTGTCGCATGTTCGAGCCGAACAGTTCGCGCAGCTTCTGGCCATTGCCATCGGCCAGGCGCCACATCGCGTCGTAAAAAAGCGGAGGGGCCAGGAACAGGCTCGGGGAGGTCTGCTTGAGGGCTTGCATGGCGGTCTGCATGCCACTGAGCACGATGTCGATGCCGGCATCGATGCACCCGTAGATCAACAGCTTCTGCTGATAATTGGACAGGGGCAGGAAGATCAGGAAACTGTCGTCCGGCCGGGCGTCGATGGCCGAGAAGAACTGCCGGGCATTGAGCAGGACGGTGGCGTTGTTGACGCGAATCTTCTTCTCTTTGCCGCTGGTGCCGGAGGAGAAAATGGTGGGCCCCGCAACCGCAGCGAAGGCATTCGGACACGCCCGGTTCCGACACAGCCTCAAGCCATGGAATGTTCCAACGGGCTCCCATGAACCAGGGTCCACCTCGTCGCGGTACAAGGCGCTGACCAGCACAAAGGCAATGTTCTGCTGGCCGATGTCGGCCAGGGCGCTGCGGGCGGTTTTCTCGGGAATCTGCAAGGCGATGCAGCCGATATTCAATAAAGCGAGGTCCAGTAAAAAAGCCGCCTTGCCGTTCTCGGCGATCACCGCGACCTGCATGCCCGCCTGAAGGCCTACCTCGGCGAGCTGGCGCGAAACCAGCGAAACCTCCTGGTACACGTCAGCGAACCGGACACGTTCCATTTCAGTACGTTGATGAAACACAACCCCATTGCGCGGGTTGCCTTTCAACTTTGAAATCAGTGTTTGCAGTCCTTCACTTTCCACGCCGCTCGCTCCTGCGTCCGATGGCATCGGTCGTCAGAGCCTACTACTGGCAAACACCCTCGTGGCGTTGCGTTAGGTTTTTGCAGTGGCCTTTAGTTTTGCTAACGCAAGTTGCGCCGCGTGTCGGGGCCTGGGTATTTTCAGGCGTCCTCGTCGCGCCCTCTCTGCCGATCATCAAGGCTGTGGCGGGCGGGTTTGCTTCGAGGCGCTCGTTCGACGATCCACGCCCTGGTCACTCGCCCGTCACGCGGTTGGCCCCACCGGAGTTTCATTCATGTCGTCGCGAAACTTGCTGTTCTACGGTGTCGTTGCGCTGTCCACGGCTTGCGACCAGGCCGTATTGACCGGCGTGATCTGGATGTCGCTCAAGCTCTCCGGTTCCAGCGTCCCCCTTGGCGTGGTCCTGTGTCTCTCGGTCGCCGTTCCCTTCGCGCTGGATCTGCTGAGTCGAGGACGAGCGGCCAACATCGACGCCCCTTGGCTGGTGGCGTTGCGTATCTCGGCCTTTGCCATTGCGGCACTCTTCGCCTGGTCCGGACTGGCCTCGGCCCTGGGTGTCTTCCTGTTGATCGCCTTGCTGGTGGGGACAGTCGATTTCCTCACGGCAAGCTCCCTGGAAATCGAGAACACCCGCCGGGTCGTCGCCGGCTGGCTACCGGCGGACGATGCCGCGCGCTATATGCAAACCGCCATCCAGGTCGGCGGTTTCTCGGGATCGTTGGCCGGTGGCGCACTGCTGGGCCTGCTCGACGATTCGGTCTTTCTGATGGCCGTGGCGTTGACGGGGGCGGCCCTGAGCCCGGCGTTGCTGGCCGGCCGGATGAGGCGCAGCGTCATCGTCGAGGCCCCGGGCCCTGCCCCTCGGCAGGCCAGGCAAAGCCAGGACGATACGTTCGAAATGCCCTACGGCTGGATGGCCTGCCTCGGGTTGATCGCCCTGCACATCGGCGCTTTCAACAGCATGATGCCGGTCGTCTACCAGCAAGTTAACCATTGGAGCCCCACCAGTTTCGGCATCGCCTCCGGCGTCGCGGGCATCGGGGCTTTCCTGGCCGCGCTGCTGCCCCTGGGCAAGCACCGCCTGGTGCTGTTCGCCAGCGCCCTGATCGTGGTGGATGCGCTGATGGTCCTGGCGCCCCTGGTGCCGCTGTCGCTGGTCGGGGCGTTCCTGGTCGGATTCGTCACCAACCACCTGCGAATCGCCGTTCGCAGCCAATTGATGCGCTGCGCGAACAACGATGCCCAGGCGGCATTGGTGGGCAGTCGCAGCACGTTCTGCGCCTATTCGATGCAGGCCACCGGCCCCTTGTTATTGACCTTTGCGACCTCCGCATCGGTCTTGGGCCCGACATCCGGCCCGGCGCTGATGATCGGCACCGGCCTGGTCACCGCCATCGGGCTGCTGGGACTGGCCCAGTTGCGTCGCCCCGCGCAGCCCGTTCCGCTGGCGCGCTCATGATTGATTGATGGAGGCATCCGATGAGTTCCACAGAGCTTGAAACCGATCGACAGACCGTGCTCGCGCAGGTCTACGCGCTGATGAAGGAAGTGGCGCCCCAAAGCGTCCAGGTCGACCCGCAGCTGTCTTTTCTCGAAGCAGGGGTGGACTCGATGAAGCTGATGCTCCTGGTGACGCGCCTGGAGGATGCCTTTGAGATCGAGTTCGAAACCGACCATCTGGCCCCCCAGTTCCTGGGCAGCCCGGCAGCTGTCGCCGGGCTTCTCCTGGAGCACTACCTGACTGCCTAGGCGAGGATCGCCCGTCATGGAAGAACAACCGTTTGCCTACGATGTGCACCTGTACGACCGACGTTTCCTCAATTGCTTCCAGCGCCATGCCGTTGTGTTCATGAAACGCCTGGGCATAGAAGTGGACTGGCTCTTCTACAACGCCTTGCCGGCGGTGGACGATATCTTCCAGCAGATGGTGGTGCAGAACAAAGCCAAGTACGCGCTGCAAAGCGGTTATTTCGCCGACGACGACCTGGCGCTGCTGGGCGTACGTTTTCATGAGCGCAAGGCCGAACACCTGGATGAGCTGCTGCCGGTCATCCACCAGCAGATCCAGGCCTACGGTTGCGCCTTCCTGTCGGGGGACGTGTATTACTTTGCACACTGTCCCGAATACCGCAGGTCACATGCCCAGCACGTTGTCGTGCTGCGCCAGGCCCATGCCGACGGCACCTGGGACATCGTCGATGACAATGCCGCCAGTGTGCTGTGCGAATACCGCTACCCCCAGGAAGTGATCGACCAGTTCTTCCAGAACGAGGGCAGTCGCCGCATGTTCTGCCTGGAGTGGACACCACCACGACACAGTGTCGAGCGTTCATTCCGCCAGCGCCATCAGGCATTCCTGGACGGCTTCAAGGTGGAACCCTGGTTCTACGGCCACCTCGAAGCGCTGCTGGACAACCCCCTGGCCTGCGACACGACCAAGTTTCGCGCGCTGCATGACGTGTTCACGCTCCTGGCTGGCTCGCGCAATTGCTTTGCCCGCTACCTGTCGATGACCGGCGTACCCGAGGCGACCCTCGAACGGGTCCAGCGGTTTGCCCAGGAGGCCGGTGTGCTCAAGGGCTTGATGGCCATGGCGCAGATCACCGGCAAGGTCCGTCGCCGCGACTTGGTCACGCGGTGCGCTGCCCTGGAAGGCCTGGAGGCTGACTACCTCGACGACCTTCGCTCGATGCTTCGACAAACGGTGGTCCAGGCCTGACCGCTCAGGTACCCGGACGAATCAGCACCTTGCCCCGCGCGTGGGCGGTGGCGACCTTCTCCAGCGCCGCGCGGGTGTCGGACAAGGTAAAGCTCGAGTCGATGATGATTTGCAGCCGGCCCGCACTGAACTGCCTGACCGCCTCGGGAAGGAACGGCACTGCGCTGGCGAAGAAGACGAATTCGCCTGTGCAACCGTCCCGTCCCTGGATGTTGAACTCCACCAGGGTCGAGATGTGTCCCCCGGGGCGCAGCACCTGCCAGGACTCTTCGAGCGTCTCGCCGCCCAGGGTATCGAGCACCAGGTCGATATCCCGCACACCTTCAAGGGTCTGGCTCCGGTAGTCGATGACCTCGTCGGCGCCCAGGCTTTTCACCAGCTCGATGTTCTTCGCCGATGCGGTTGCGATCACATGGCAGCCGGCAAGCTGGGCCAGCTGGATGGCCATGCTGCCCACGCCCCCGGCCCCGGCATGGATCAGGACCCGCTGCCCTGGCTGCAACTTGCCGACGTCGAACAGCGCCTGCGCGGCGGTGCCATAGGCCGTTGGTAAGGCGGCGGCCTGTTCGAAACCCATCGACGCGGGAATGACGCAAAGCTCGGCGGCGGCGATGACCAGCCGCTGCGCGAAGGCGCCACCGTGGCTGGGAGTGGTGCGGCCGACGACCCGGTCGCCGGCCTTCAGGTGCCTCACCCGCTCGCCCACCGATTCGATCACGCCACTGAAATCCGTGCCTGGCGCATAGGGAAACGTCACGGGAAAGATCGGCTGCATGTAGCCGGCGATGATCTTGACGTCCAGCGGGTTGACGCTGGCGGCCTCGACGCTGACGACGACTTCCTCGGGTTGAGGGGTTCGCAGGGTCGCTTCACCAGCGACCAGCACATCCGGGCTACCGAACTCGTGAATCAAAGCGCTCTTCATTTGGCAGACTCCTCTTCAGGCCTGGGTGGGGAACCGGCCAAGCTGGATGAACACGCCGAACCAGTCTTCCAGGTGCCATGTCGTCGTCAGCTTCGCGTCGTGGAAGCGGTGGAATTCATGGATGGGGAAACTGACTTGCCTGCCGGTGGCGGCGATGCCGAAAAGCTCACCGTCATGGGTGCCGCTGATTTGCGCGCGCACGGCCATTTTTCCAGGCTCCTGGACCACGTCGTGGATAACGATCCGCACATCGGGGAACGCCTGGACAACGCTGCGGATGATGGTCTTGATGCCTTCAGGGCCGGGGGCCTGCCCCGGCGCCAACGGGATGTCGTCCCAGTGCGGGGCCAGCACTTCGTCGACCAGATCCGGTTGTTTGTCGCTGAACGCGCGGTAGAACGTTTCGACCGCCAGGCGCTCGGCGCGCAGTTGGTCGGCAAGGCTGATGCTGGAGATATTCATCGGTTTCTCGCTGTGGCCAGGTGGGGTAGCGAGATAGTGCGAGGGCGGGATACGATCCGTCTAACAAATAACCGATATGGATATTTATTTGATTCATGGATTTTCATGGCATCGATTTGAACCTGCTGGTGGCATTCGACGCACTGATGACCGAGCGCAACGTCACGCGGGCCGCGGCTCGGGTGGGGGTCAGTCAGCCGGCGATGAGCGCGGCCCTGGCCAGGTTTCGCAAACTGTGGGGCGATCCGCTGTTTGCCCGCAGCGCCGACGGTCTGTTGCCGACACCCAGGGCCCGGGAACTGGCGGTGCCGATCGCCCAGGCGTTGCATCAGTTGCAGGTGGCACTGGTGGAGCGCCCCGCGTTCAACCCTTCCGAGGCTCGCGCGGTATTCAAGCTCGGCCTGTCGGACTACCCGGCCTATGTGCTCCTGCCCGCCCTGTTGCAGGCCCTCGCCGAACAGGCGCCGGGGGTTTCGGTGAATGTCCATGCGTTCAACGACCGCGACCATACCGTCGACATGCTGGACAACGGCCTGATCGACGCGGCGGTGGGCGTGCCGCCGACCCAGGCTGCGGCGAGGATCCTGAATCGAACCGTGCTCAGGGACGAATTCGTCACCATCGTGGCCCATGACCATCCGGTTGCCCGCCGCGCCATGACCCTCAAGGCTTACCTGGCGCTGCGCCATGTCCTGGTGTCTCCCGAGCAAGACTTGTACGGCGTGGTGGACCAGGCTCTCGCCCAGCAAGGAAAACAGCGGGAGCTCGCCCTGACATTGCCGCAGATGTTCGCCGTCCCCTCGCTGATCGCCCGTACCCGGCTGACCGCCACGGTGATGCGAAGAGTGGCGATGAGCGCGGCCGGCAGCCATAAGCTGGTGATGTTCCCGCCACCGGTGACGCTGCCGCCGATGACCTTCGACCTGATCTGGCACAGGCGCAGCGAGTCCCATCCGGCGCAGCAATGGTTCAGGGAATTGATCGCCGAAGTCGCCGGGCAGCTATGACGCCACGGCCAGCGTGGCGGCCATGGGGACGGTCCCTCTTGCTCCCCGGCACGCGATACCAGCCAGGCCTTTCACGGCAAGATGTAGACCTGAGCCCAATCTGGAGAAATACCCCACCAGCCAGGCCATGACCTGTCGTAATCTCGCACCTGCATTCATCACGTCCGCCAACGTCCCGAGACCATCGCGATGCCCTCGATCTACCAACTCAAACCCGCCTTCCAGAACCTGCTGCGGCCCATGGTCCAACGGCTCTACGACAAGGGCGTCACCGCCAACCAGGTCACCGTGCTGGCAGGTGCCGTTTCAGTGCTGGTCGGCGCGATCGTCGCCGGGTTCGCCCATCACCCCTGGGTGTTCGTATTGGTGCCAGCCTGGATGTTCCTGCGCATGGCCTTGAACGCCGTGGATGGCATGCTCGCCCGGGAGTTCGGCCAACAATCGCATCTGGGCGCCTACCTCAACGAGCTATGCGATATCATCGCCGACGCTGCCCTGATCCTGCCTTTCGCCCTGATTCCCGATGCCAGCCTGTTGCTCGTGTTGTCGGTCACGCTGTTGGCGTTGTTCAGCGAATACGCCGGTGTGCTGGGGCCGATGGTCGGGGCTTCGCGACGCTACGACGGGCCGATGGGCAAGAGTGACCGGGCCTTCGTGCTGGGCGTGCTGGCGACTGGCATCGCCCTGGGTTGGCTCGGGGCTCCCTGGGTCGATGGTGTGATGGCGGTGGTTGCCGCCCTGCTGGTTTATACCTTGGTCAACCGGGTGCGTCATGGCCTGGACCAAGTGAAGGAAAACGCTCCCTCAGCATAAAGGATCTTGCAATGCGCGAAGCCCAACACCGGACATTCACCACCCATGACGGCGTGGAGCTGTTCTACCGACACTGGCCGGCCGTCGACGTGGCCCCGGGCGAACCCCGCCAGGCCGTGCTGCTGTTTCACCGTGGCCACGAACACTCCGGGCGCATCGCGCACCTGGTGGACGAACTGGACCTGCCCGGCTTCGACTTTTTTGCCTGGGACGCCCGGGGCCATGGCCAGTCCCCTGGCGAGCGGGGCGACAGCCCGAGCTTTGCCACCAGTGCGCGGGATGTACAGACGTTCTGCGACCACATCGGCGCGCAGCACCAGATCGATGAACAGAACATCGCCGTGGTGGCGCAAAGCGTCGGCGCGGTGATCGCCGCGACCTGGGTCCATGACTATGCACCGCGCATCCGTTCGCTGGTGCTGGCATCGCCGGCGTTCAAGGTGAAGCTCTACGTGCCTTTCGCCCGTCCGGGCCTGGCGCTGATGCGCAGGTTTCGCGGCAATTTCTTCGTCAACAGCTACGTCAAGGCGAAATTCCTCAGCCATGACCCGCAGCGCGTGGCGTCCTACGACAGCGATCCGCTGATCACCAAGGCCATCTCGGTCAATGTGCTGCTGGGCCTGTACGAAGCCGCCGAGCGGGTGGTGGCCGATGCCCAGGCGATCCAGGTGCCGACGCAGTTGCTGATCTCCGGTTCCGACTTCGTGGTGCACCGCAAACCCCAGGAACAGTTCTTCGAGCGACTGGGCAGCCTGCAGAAAGAGAAGCACATCCTGCCGGGTTTCTTCCACGACACCCTGGGGGAGAAGCACCGCGCACCGGCCATTGCCAGCGCCCGGCGCTTTATCCTGCAGAATTTCGAACGCCCCCTGGAGCGCCCTTCCCTGCTGGATGCCGACCGCCTGGGCGCGACCTGCGCCGAAGCCGAATCCCTGGCAACGCCGCTGCCGCACAATTCGCCGCGCGACCTGTACTGGCGCATGACCCGCGCCAGCATGCGCCTGGGCAGCACCCTGTCAGCCGGCGTGAAGCTGGGCTTCGACACCGGTTTCGACTCCGGCAGCACCCTGGATTATGTCTACCGCAACCGCGCCACCGGTACTTCGGCGCTGGGGCGGCTGATCGACCGGAACTACCTGGACTCCATCGGCTGGCGTGGCATCCGCCAGCGCAAGCTGCACGTGGAGGAACTGTTGCGCCTGGCCATGGGCAAGCTGCGCGAAGAGCAGCGCGAAGTGCGCATCGTCGATATCGCCGCCGGCCACGGCCGCTACATTCTCGAAGCGCTGCAGGGTGTCAGCCCGTTGCCGGAGTCGATCCTGCTGCGGGACTACAGCGACATCAACGTGCGTGATGGCGGCGCATTGATCCAGGAAAAAGGCCTGGGGCACATCGCCCGTTTCGTCAAAGGCGATGCTTTCGATCGCCAGGACCTGGCGGCCCTGGAGCCCAAGCCGACCCTCGCGGTGGTGTCCGGCCTGTACGAGCTGTTCGCCGATAACCAGATGGTCGGCGGCTCCCTCGCGGGCCTGGCCGAAGCGGTGGAACCGGGGGGGTTCCTGATCTACACCGGCCAGCCGTGGCACCCGCAGCTGGAGCTCATTGCCCGCGCCCTCACCAGCCACCGCGCCGGGCAGGCGTGGGTGATGCGTCGGCGCAGCCAGGCGGAAATGGACCAACTGGTGGAGGCTGCAGGCTTTCGCAAGATCACCCTGCGGGTCGATGCATGGGGCATCTTCAGCGTTTCGCTGGCCCAGCGAGTGCAGTGATGAGCGCTGTCATCCCCCCCGCCCGGGAGCCGGCGCTGCTGAAGCCGGCGGTGTTCTGGCTGCTGTTGCTGGCCCCGCTGTTCTTCAGCACCTACGGCTTCGCCACCTGGGTCACGTCCCAGCGCGACGATGTCGGCAGCCTGGTGTTCGGCTGGGAAAGCCACATGCCGTTCATGGCCTGGACCATCGTGCCGTACTGGTCGATCGACCTGCTGTATGGCTTGTCCCTGCTGCTGCCCAACAGCCGCGAGGCCCTCAAGCGACACGCCTTGCGCCTGCTCACGGCCCAGGCGATCGCGGTCAGTTGCTTCCTGCTCTGGCCGCTGCGCTTCACCTTTGCCCGACCGGAGATGGATGGGGTGTTCGGTTGGCTGTTCGACGTGCTGGCCGGTTTCGACAAGCCATTCAACCAGGCGCCCTCGCTGCACATCGCGTTGCTGGTCATCCTCTGGGTTTGCTACCAGCGCCATCTGCAAGGTATCTGGCGCTGGCTGATGCACGGCTGGTTCGCCTTGATCGGCGTGTCGGTGCTCACCACTTACCAGCATCATTTCATCGACGTTCCCACCGGCGCGCTGGCCGGCTGGCTGTGTGTCTGGCTGTGGCCGCTGGATCGGCCCAGCCCGTTGCGAAGCGCGCGCCTGAGCCATGACCGCGCACGCCTGCGACTGGCCTTGCGTTATGCCTTGGGCGCGGCAGCGATGTTCATTCCGGCGTTTGCCTTCGCCGGCGCCTGGCTGTGGCTGGTCTGGCCGGCGGTGGCGCTGCTTTGGGTGGCGCTCAATTACCTGCTGTTCGGCGCCGACGGGTTCCAGAAGCGTGCCGATGGCCGGCTGAACCCCGCCGTACGCTGGATGCTGGCCCCCTACCTGGCAGCCGCCTGGGTCAATTCCCGTTGGTGGACACGCCAGCATCCGCAGCCGGATCAGGTCACGGATGGCGTCTGGCTGGGGCGCGTGCCTACGTCGGCGGAATTGAAGGGCAGCCCGTTCGGCGGCGTGCTCGACCTCTGCGCCGAACTGTCCGTGGACAGCACTGGCATCGCCTATCGCTCATTGCCGGTGCTCGACTTGACGGTGCCGACAGCCGGGCAATGCCTGGAAGCGGCGCAGGCGATCGAGAACCTGCGCCCATACGGGCCGGTGCTGGTCTGCTGCGCCCTGGGCTATTCACGCAGCGCCACCGCCGTGGCCGCGTGGCTGCTGCACAGTGGCCGGGCGGCGAGTGCCGATGACGCCATCGGGCAAGTCCAACGGGCCCGCCCGGGCGTCGTACTGCATCCGGCCCACCGCCGGGTGTTGACGCAACTGGCCGAGGAGCACCAGCGATGATCAGCGACATGGAACTGCATACCGTCGCGAGCCTGTTGCGCCGCGGTCACGCCCTGGACCAGCTGTCCACCGGGCTGACGCTGCTGGCGGCGCTGCTGGGGTTCGGGCAATGGCTGGTGGGCGTGATCGACCCATGGTTGCTGCTGTTGAGTGCCACATTGATCGTCCTCGGCTTGCTGGAAAAATACTGGGCGCTGCGCGTGGCATTCGATGCCGATCTGTTCCAGCGCATGGCCGACAGCGCCCATTCGCTGGCCGAGCGCACCTTCGCCCTGGATCAGGCCCTCACCACCCTGGGCCTGCAGCCGGCCGAACGCGCCGGCCGCCTGTGGAGCGAACGCCAACGAGGCGCGTTGATGCTGTTGCGTCGACAGTCGCGCCTGCTGGGGGCACAAGTTGTCTTGACGCTGGGCTTCATCCTGGCCAGTCCCTGGCTAGCCTTTTCAGGATAAGGAATCCTCATGTTCGAACCCGTGATCGCCAACCTCATCACCTCCGCCGCCCGCATGGTCACGGGCGCCCGCAGCCTGTGGCTCGGTTGCGCGCCGCGGCCGGTGCAGCGGATCTATTTCGCCAACCACAGCAGCCATGGCGATTTCGTGCTGCTCTGGGCGTCCCTGCCGCCGGCACTGCGCAAGCTCACTCGCCCGGTGGCCGGTGCCGACTATTGGCAGACCAGCCCGCTGCGCCGCTACATCATCAACCGGGTTTTCAATGGCGTGCTGGTGGACCGGGAGCGCAAGGATCCCGGGTACAACCCGCTGCAACCGATGCTCGATGCCCTGCACAACGGCGACTCGCTGATCATCTTCCCCGAGGGCACGCGCAACCCAGACGAAGGCCTGCTGCCCTTCAAGAGCGGGATCTATCACCTGATGAAAAGCCATCCCGAGGTCGAAGTGATCCCGGTATGGATCGCCAACCTCAACCGTGTCATGCCCAAGGGCCGGGTGCTGCCTTTGCCCCTGTTATGCACCACCAGTTTCGGTGCACCGCTGTGCATCGAAGAAGGCGAAAGCAAAGAGCAATTTCTTGAACGCAGCCGCGCCGCACTGCTGGCACTGGCCCCGGAGCACGTCTGACATGGATCGATACACCCTGATGTTGTTTGGCGGAATCGGCGCGATTCTGGTGCTGGCGTCCGTGATCGGCTTCATTCTCAAGCTGCGGACCAAGGGCGCACCGAACTCGGTCATCGATAACCTCAACGCGCGAATCAATGCCTGGTGGATCATGGTGCTGGTGATCGGCATCGCGTTCTGGCTCGGCAATGCGGCGGTCATCCTGCTGTTCTACGCAGTGTCGTTCTACGCCCTGCGTGAATTCCTGACCCTGACGCCCACCCGACGCAGCGATTACCCGGCCCTGGTGGCCGCGTTCTACCTGGCGCTGCCGCTGCAATACCTGCTGATCTACTACGACTGGTACGGATTGTTCTCCATCTTCATCCCGGTGTATGTGTTCCTGCTGCTGCCGATCCTGGCGTCCCTGGGCGGCGACAGTACGCACTTCCTGGAGCGTGCTTCGAAGGTGCAGTGGGGATTGATGATCGCGGTGTTCTGCATCTCCTTCGTCCCGGCCTTGCTGACCCTGGACATCGCCGGTTTCGAGGGCCGCAACCTGTTGCTGATCGCGTACCTGGTGATCGTGGTGCAGCTGTCGGATGTGTTGCAGTACGTGTGCGGCAAGTTGTTCGGCAAGCGCAAGATCGCACCGAACCTGTCGCCTTCGAAGACCGTGGAGGGCTTTGCCGGCGGCATCCTGCTGGCCTCGCTGATCGGCGGCGCGCTGTGGTGGATCACGCCGTTCAACCCCTGGCAGTCGTTCCTCATCGCCTTGCTGATCAACCTGCTGGGGTTTGCCGGGGGCATCGTGATGTCGGCGATCAAGCGCGACCGCGGGGTGAAGGATTGGGGCCATATGATCGAAGGCCACGGCGGCATGCTCGACCGACTGGACTCGGTGTGTTTCGCGGCACCGATCTTCTTTCATCTGGTCCGGTATTGGTGGACCTGAAAAAAGCCCACTGAAAGTGGGCGAAGGGAAAGCAGCTGTTCGGCAACATCAGGCCAGCGTCAGGTTGACTGCTTGCCCGTGGCCGACGGCATAGCACTGGAGTCGACCCGCAGCTTGCGCGCCCGGGCCACGGCTCGTTCCCACTCCCGGACGTCGTGGCTGCAAAAGATCTCGACAGGTTGATGATCCCGGGACAATGCCAGTTCCCGCAAACGACTCTGGTTATGCAGGCGTGCCGGACGGTCCGTGTCCATCATGTACTGATAAAACCGCATGCCCGGCGGACAATGGCGTTCGGGTTGATGGACTTCATCGTGAAAGAAATACGCATCGCCGGCGTGAAGCATCCAGCCGCCGGGGGTGCGCAGGGCGATCCCGGCATGACCGGCCGTATGGCCCTGCAACGGCACCAGGAAAATATCCTCTTCTTCCGCCCCGATCAGCGCCCGCACCGAGTCGAAGCCAAACCAGGTGTCGCCTTCAGTGGTGTAGAACTCCCAACTGTCCACACCCTGCCACTGCCGGGCCTGGAACCGACGCCGACTGATCCAGGTGTTCGCGGAGCGGGCCACCGCCATCTCGTCGCGCATCACATGCACCCGCGCCTGGGGAAAATCCTGGAGCCCGCCGGCGTGGTCGAAATCCAGGTGAGTCAAGAGAATGTGTCGCACATCGTGGGCGTCGAAACCCAGGCGTCGGATCTGTTCCAGCGCCGTGAGCCGATGCTCGAACCGGATGTTGTTGAACGTGCGAAAGAATCGGCTCAGCCGCTCGGGGGTCTGGATATCCCGCTGGCCGAATCCGGTGTCCACCAGGATCAGGCCGTTGGTGTCTGTTTCGACCAACAGGCAGTGACACACCAGGCACGCCGTCAGCCCACGACTGTAGCCATCGAACAACGCCCCGCCCACCGGGCACATGCAGCCGCAGTTCAGGTGATGGATGCGCATGGATGGCCTCCTTTTGCGGGGTGGGGCGTTTGTTTCGGTTTTGTAGGGGCTCTCTGGAATCGACTGGAAGGGGGGTTGGGAATTCAGGGAAGGCGACAGGCGGTGACAGTCTCCTGCCTGTCTACCACCCACGATTGTCCAATAGCTGTTGGCCAATTCTCCTCACGGATAACTAAAACTTTTCACCAGGGTCAACTCCCCCGGCGCCCGCATCGGGACCACGAACGTCTCCATTTTTTCGCTCGGCGTGCCCTCTTCCGTGATCACGGTGATCTGCGCCGTGGTCAGGGCTTGTTTCGCCTGCTCGACTGATTCTGCGTCTTCATCGCTTTCCTCGTTGCGATAACCGCCGCCGTAGTAGTTGACGTAGACCTGGTACTGCCCCTTGATCGGTGCCGGCATGGCGAAGATCTCCGGGCCGTAGCCGGTGGTGACGTCGACGTCGAGCGCGGCACCGTTGGGAGCGACCCGGTCGCCGTACCAGATGTGGGCACCGTCGGGCGTGAGCAGGTGCAGGTCCAGGTCGGTGCCGTCGCTGTCCCAGGTCAGCAAGACCCGCAGCTTGGCCGGCGTGGCGCCGCCACTGGTGTTGAGGAACTGGGTGCGGTGACGATGCTGGCCATCGGGACTGCGCACTTCGACGCTGTTGGTGCCGTTGGGAAACGAGAATGGCCGGTCGAAGCGCCCCTCTGGATCGAGCTTCAACGGCAGGCTCACGCCGTTGACGATGAGTTTGCCCGGCTCGCTCGTGTCCTTGGGCATGGCCTTGATCTGGCCGGTAATGCGGGCCGTGCCGGCCTGGCCCTCGGGCGTATTGACCGACGAGGCCGGGTAGTTGACGGTCTGGCTGAAGTTTTCATCCTCGCCGCCCGGTGCGCCGCTGCGCCAGCCGCCGACCGGGGTGTCGAGTTTGATGCCGTCAGCGGCAACGGCCAGGGGCAACGCGGTCATGGCGCAGAGCAACAGCAAGACCTGTGGATAACGGAGTGTCATGGTCTATTCCAGCAAGAGGTGACGGGCGAGCCCTTCGATATAGTCTTCGTCCTGGCCGTTGGGATGAGCTTCGAAGGCCAGGTGCAGGTATTCATGAGTCAGGTCGAGGCGGTCTTGGAGCGATAGCACGCCCCGAACGTAGATGCGCTGGCGCTCGCGGTCGACATAAGGCCGGCCGAAGGCGAGACGGCATACTGCCAAAGCGCTGATTTCGTTGTAGCCCACTTCGCTTTCCAGCCGAGGACGCCAGCCTCGACGCTGCTTGAGCAGCCATTGCTGGGCAGCCGGCAACGCTTCGCAGGACGCCACCGGATTGTCCCAGCGACTGAGGCTGGCGCGTGGATAGGCATGCAGCAGGATGGCGTCGTAGCGCTGCCCGGCGCTGGCTTGTTCCACCGCCTGCTGCCAGGACAGCTTGTCCGGACCTGGCTGGTCGGAGTGATAGGTCACATCGGTGCCGGCCAGGACCAGGTCGTTGGTCCAGGCGGCGATCGACCGGGTTTCGGCCGTCGCCGGGCGCGGGGCGACCCGTTGCCGATGGCTGCTGTCGTCGATGCTCAGGCAATCGCCGTTGCGCTGGGCGTTCTGCAACAGGTAGGTGCGAATCGCCACGGCCAGGGCCTTGGCCGCTTCGGAGGGTTCGGCCTTGGCTTCGCGCTGCAGGACCCGGGCGACGTATTCCTCCCGGTCCAGCCGCGCCACCAGCTTGCCGGGCGTCAGGAACAGCTCGCCGTCGCTATGGATATCCAACTGGTTGCCGTTGGCGAACTCGACGCGGTAATCACCGCGCAATTGACCCGGCGCGACCGGCCGATCACCCGACATGACACGCTGCAACGGGTATCGGGCAAACAGGCCCACTTCCACGCAACGTCCCGTTTCGGCCGGCCAACGCACCGGCAGCGCCGCGGCCAGCCCGTCACCGAACACCTTCAGGACCTGCTGGCTGGTGCCCCGCCCCCCGGCCCATACGGGCGTCCCATCGGCCAGCCAACCGGCGAAGCCACCCTGGCGCGATGCCGGCCCCTGCTCGCCGAGCCAACTCCAGGTCTTGACCCGCAGGCGACTGCCCAATTGACCGACAAGCCGGCCATCCGAGGCGTTGAGCACCACATCCAGCAGCACCCGACGGGCCTGGTCCTGGGCCGGCAACGTGGCCAGCGCCTTGAGCAGCTCGACGACGGGCACCTGCTTTTGCGGTTGCAGGGCGGGCAGGTCCAGCAGCCAGGACGGCGCCTGGCGAGCCTGCCAGTAGTCGCGCCAGTCCGTGGCCCCCAGCCCGAGCCGCTGCGGCTCGAAATACAGCCCACAGGACTTCACCAGGGCCTGGTCGCGACCGATGCTCTTCCCGGCGCTGCAGCAATACACTTCTTCCTTGGACTGGCCGCGGCACTCGTAGGCCGGTTCCTGTGCATGGGTGTCCACCAGCCAGGCGTAGACGAACAGCTTCCACAGGCTGCCCAGTGGTGCCTGCAGGGAATCGGGCAACGGCTGGCGGTCCAGCACCTGGCCCTGGCCCACCCGCAGCAGCTGGCCGTCGAAGGCCAGGCGCAGTGGCTCGTCCTGCGCTGTCGCCAGCGCAGGAATCAAGCACAACAGCCACCCAACCAGCAGGCCGCGCATGTCAGTCGACCGTGACCTGACCAAGCGCCGGTTTCTTTTCCCAAGCCTGATTCTGCGGTGCATAGACCTGGGTGAAGCGCACCGGCGGCAGGTTGAACTGGCCCTTCTGGGAGAAGCGCACCAGATGCCGCAGGCGCAGTTCGCCACTGAGGGCATCCACCGGCACCGCGTAGGCCATCTGGCCGGGTTCGAAGCGGGCCTTTTCCAGCGAAGTCGGCTCGCTGCCAGCCTTGCCCAGCAACTGGATGCCCCAGGTGGTGCGCTCCACATCGGCACCCGGTGGCAGCGGTACTTCGAGCATGCCGTAGCGCAGCGGGGTCGACGCCTTGCTGTTGATGATCACCTCATCCAGATAGAGGCCGTCGCTGGACAACGGCTTGCTGCCCACGGCTTCGAGGGTGAAGGTGTAGGCATCGACACCCGGCACCAAACGCGACAGGCGACGGGTGATGGACACCGCCATCGGTGCCATCGGCGGTTGCTGGCTCTGGAAGCTCAGCGCGGCCTGCAATGGACGCTCCTGGGCGCCGCTGAGGGTCAGCACGGTCGGGACTTGGGCGCCTTGCCACTGCCAGTAGGTTTCCCCGGTGGCGCCTTGTCGGGCTTTCCAACCCTCGCCTGGGGTCAATGCCACGGCCGGCGCAGCCTGTTCGATGCTGCGTTGCAGCCAGGTCAAGGCCAGGGCCCGTTCCAGGGTCGACTGTTGCGGCAGCAGGCGTTCCAGCAGGGCGGCGGAGCGTGCCTGATCGAAGGCTTGCAACGACGCCAGCAGCGCCTCGACGAACGGCTGCGAGCTGACATCCAGTTGCTGCTGGGCAGCGGCCAGCTGACGGTTGAAGGCGTCCGGCAGCGGCACCTTCGCCTGGCGGGCCAGGGAGGCGGTCAGTACACGGGCACTGGCCAATCCGAGGGCCGAATCCGGGGCGCTCATGATCAGGCTGTCCGCGCCATCCTCCATCACGCTCCCGGCGCTGCCCTCGCCTGCCTTCGCCAGATCTTCCATCAAGCCGCTGAGCAAGGTGTTCACCGGCAATTGCATCTGCCGGGCGAACGACAGGATCAACGCACGCTGCAACAGCGCAGTGTTGCCCGCCTGCTTGGCGTAGACCTCCAGCACCCGCTGCCAGTGTTCCGGCGGCAGGTTCAGGTCCAGGGCCTTGCTGGCGTGCCAGTCGGCGTAATAGGCGTAAGCGGTCAGGAAGGCATCCGGCTCCCCTTCCTGGCCCCACCAGGTAAAGCTCGCCGAAGGACCGGCCATCTGCACCAGGCGCAGACGGCTGTTCTGCATGACCAGGCGCAAGCGGTCGCGGGTCTGCGAATCCGCGGCCAGGGTCGGGTAAGCGATGCTCAACGGCAGCAGACGGCTGGCAGTCTGCTCGACGCCGCCGTACGGGTAGCTCAACAGGTCGTCCAGGGCCGAACGGAACAGCGCTTGCGGGCTGTCGTCCAGGCGCAGGCGGATATCGCTGGCATCTGCTGGCAATGCCAGTGGGGTATCGCCCGTGGCCACGTCGAGGCGCTGGTTCTGGGTGACTTGCCAGCCGTTGCCGCTGGCGTTCAGGCGAACGGCCAGGGCGTCCTGGGTTTCACCGTTCAACTGCAACTGCACGTCCAGGTCGCCGTTGCTCAACGCCAGCGCCGGCAACGCGACATAGTTGATGCCGTGTTTCAGCTCGGCCACCACGCGTTGTTCAGTGCCTGCGTAGCGGATCAGCAACTCGGCCTTCAGCGGCTTTTCCGACTGGCTGAAAGCGAACAGGCCCAACTGCGGCTTGTCGCCGCTGCGGAACCGGGTCGGACCGCTCCACTTCAGGTACAGCGGCTTTTGTGAAGCGATGAACTGCTTTTTCTGTCCCACTTGGCCGTCGTCGGAAATGGCACGCGCGGTGATGCGCCAGCGCGTCAGCGAGTCCGGCATCTTGAAGGTGAAACGGGCCTTGCCGTTGGCATCGGTTACCAGTTCCGGCTGCCAGGCGGCGGTGTCCACGTCCTCGCGACGTGGTCGCTCCAGCACCTTGACACCACGCTCGCTGCGGTTGGCCTTGCCCGGCGCGCCGGGGCTGCCCGGCAACGCGACGTCGTAGCTGATGAACGAGAGGCTGGCGCTGGTGCGTACGTTGTTGCGCCGCGGGTGATAGAAGAACTGGTCGATGGTCGGGGCCACCTCCGGTTGCAGGGCATAGACCATTTCGTCCACGACGCTGACCGTCAGGTGGGCCGGTATCGCCTTGCCGGCGAACTGGGTGCTCAGGTCGACGGTCACCGTGTCACCGGGCCGGTAAGTGGCCTTGTCGGTGGTGACGGCGACGTCGATCTGTGGCGCGACCACCTTGATGCCAGCATTCTGGAAGCTGTATTGGCCGCCCTTGGTGTACAGGACCGAGAAGGTCATGTTCGGCGCGAAGGCGTCCTTGACCGGGATGCGCGCGCGGTATTGGGTGGGGCTGAGGCTTTCCATTTTCAGCCAGTCGCCCCCCTTCGACAGCAGCGCCGTGGCCTCGACCTTGTCCCGCTCCAGGGACAACAGTGCGTCAGTGACCGGCTCAGGGAAGGTGATCAGCGCCAGCGCTTCGTCTCCAGCCTTGTACTCGGGTTTGTCGAGGACAATCTCCACGGTACCCGGCACCGCCTTGACGCCTTCACCGGTCACCGAATGCCCGGTGGCGCCAATGACTCGACCATGGTCATCCTTGAGCGTGAGGTTATAGGTACCGGGCCGCTCGAAGGCCAGGCTGAAGCCCTTGTCCTTGGCCGTCAGCTTGCCTTCGCCCGTGCTCTGGTCTTCCAGTCTCACCCAGGCGTAGCCGGCCGGCGTCACGGCTTTGCTCGGCTCGTTGCCGCCTTCGTTGACATAGCTGAAAGCGACCTTCTCCCCCGCCGCACTGAAGCGCTGGGGGGCGCTCAGGCGAAAGTTCGCCGCACCACGGTCGATGAGGATTTCCTTGGTGGTCTTGACCCGATAGGCCGCGCCATCGCTGGCGAATACCGTCAGGGTGTAGCGACTCGGTTTGTCGGCGGCCGGCAGGTCGAGGGTCGCGACGCCCTGCTCATCGGTGGTCACTTCGCTGCTGGTCAGCTCCACCGGGAACTGCCCCAGGTATTGCAGCTCGTTGTCCACCATCGACAATTGCTGGGCCCGCAGGCTCAGGCTCACGGTAGCGTCGGCCACCGGCTTGCCGTCCGGATACAACAGCACCAGCTTGCCCTTGACCGGCTCGCCCGTGCGGTAATCCTGCTTGTCGAGGTTCAAGGCGATTTCGAAATGCGGCTTGATGTACTCGGCCACGCGAAAGGCGCTGCTGTAGAGCTGGTCCTTGTAGCTCAAACGCAGCTCGTAACCACCGGCTACTGCGTTTTCCGGCAACTGGAAGCGTCCCTGGGTACCGGCCTTGGCGTCCAGCTTCAGGGCCAGGGTCTGCAACGCGGTGCCGGTGGCATCCAGCACGCTGACGTTGACGTCAGCCGCCGCCGGCTGCACCGAATCACGGGCATTCTTGAATTCGCGGCCGACGATCTTCAGCGACACCCAGTCTCCAGGGCGATACAGCGGCCGGTCGGTGAAGGCGTAGAGCTTGGTGTCGTAGATTTCGCTGTCGTAGTAGAAGTTCTCGGAGACGAATACGCCGCCCTCCTCGTCTTCGCCAATGACGAAGGAACGCTCGGGGCTGACGTGCTTGAGACGCAGCAAGCCGTCTTCATCGGTGGCACCGCTGCTCATCACGCCCAGGCCATCGGTCCAGAGCACGTTGACCTTGGGCACCGAACGACCTTCATGCTTGCGCGCGGCCCAGACCAGCAGTTCGTCGCCGGCGATCTTGCTCACCGCCACGGTGTTGGAAACGAAGACCATGGTGGTCGCGCGATATTTGCCGATCAGCGCCTCCACCAGATACAGGCCAGGCTTGAGCTGCCCCAGGGGAATATAGACGTTGCCCGGCGCGACGCTGACGAACTCACTGGAAGAACCGGCCAGATTGACGCCTGCCGGCGGCTGGATCGGCTTGGCCTGCCACAGCGGGTAACGGAACTGGCTGACCACCGGCAGGCCCGGGATCAAGGCGAATTGCGGCGAGGCCTCGTAAGGCGTCGGCGCGACCATCGCATCGCCCATTTTCAGCTCGGGCACTTCTTCGGTGACCTGTTGGCGGGACTCGTAGGAGAACGCCCGCTGCATCACCCGACGTGACTTGCGATACCAGTTGTCCCACAGGTACGCGAGGGTATTGGACAGGCCTTCGCCCTTGAACTGACCGTCGCTGACCACCCGGTGCAGGTTTTTCTGGCGCTTGAGGAAGTCCAGGGGTTTTTCGATGCGATAGACCCGGATGTCGGCGCCGCCGTAGGGCTCCATGCGAAACCGGCGATAATCGCGGCCCGGCGCTTCGAGGCGAACCATGGCCTGCTCGTCGCTGGCGAAACTGCTGTCGGCCAGCAGGAAAAAGCTTTCACCGGCCACGGGTGTGTAGCCGCTGGGCTCCACGGTGTCTTCGGCATTGACGACAGGGGCCAGCAACAGGGCAAACAGCAGGGGCAGTTTCGAACACAAGCGCAGCATGCGGGCACCGGTCATTGGGAGAGAAAGTTGAGTCGATAGACGCCGATGAAGTTGGGGTTGGCTGCGTCGGGTATCCATCGGGTGTCCTTCCAGTTCATGAGTTGTTGCAGGCTTGCGGAGCGCATGCCGTTGTCGGTAGGGGTAGTGGTGCCGGTGTGATAGGCGATGTAGCGGCCCATCCAGATCATCAGGTGCTGGTCGTCGCCCTGATCGAAGAACATCAAATCGCCGGGGCGGGCCTGAGTCACGTCACGGCCCACGAGGCGACTGTTGAACTGGATCAGCTTGATAGCGTTGACGTAGGGCCCGACCTTGCCGCCACCCTGCTGCCACTGCTGGGCCAGGCGTCGCTGGGCGTCGCTCAGTTCGAGCTCCGGCGGCAGGTAGCGGTTGGACATGCCGTTGCTGCGCAGCCATTTTTCGTTATGGACCTTGAGCGCTTCGTTGGCGGCGAAACGCACCAGGCCGGCACAGTCCTGCTGGTACCAGCGCGGACTCGGGCCACGACTGAGCTGTTCCTGGGCGATGCGCACGAACCAGGCACGAAAGACCTGGGATTGCTGGACATCCAGAGGCGGCGTCTCGACGGCGAACGCCGGTCCGCCCAGCAGCAACGCGAGCGTCAGCACCCAATGGCGATTGCGGAGCAGTCCGATCACAGCGCTTTCCATTCCAGCGGCAGCCATTGCCAGTGGCCGTCCGGCTCGCTGCCTTCGGGCAGCGTCAGGGCGTACTTGCCATAACCGCCGAGGGTGCGCAGTTTCGGGATCAGGTAGGTCTGCGCGGCGTTGTAGAACACCGGTTCCATGTCCTGGGGCAGGCTGTCCAGGGTTTCACGCTGCATCAGTTGCGCCATGGCGTCCGGGCCGAAGTAGACAGGCATCAGCACACCCTTGGGCAAGACGTCGGCCATGGGCGGGAAGCGCTTGTCGAGCGTGCCGAGGGCCTTGTCCACCAGCTTGTCGTCCAGGGAAAACAGCAGGGTGGAGCCGTGACGCGCCAGGCTGACCCGCATGAAGGCCTTGCCGGTGATGGATTCGGGCTGCAGCGAGTCCTTGGCCAGGTAGGGGCCGAAGTTGGAACTCACCTGGCGTTGCCAGTGATGCATCGGGCCTTCCTGCTTCTCCACGACCGGGAACGCGTGCTCGGCGACATTGTTTTCATAGGCGCCCACCATCGAACCGAACAGGCCGCCCAGGTCGGCGTCGAGCTTGCCGTCGTCCGCGTTCAGGCTCGCTACCAGCAGCGGTGTGTACAGCCGCGAATCGGCGTACCAGCACAGGCCCGCCGCGCCGGCCATGTGTTCGGTCATGGCCTGGGCGGCTTTTTCATCGGCGCCGAGTTTCACCAGCAGCGGCTTCTGTTGTTCGGCCGCCAGGGGCAAGGACACGCAGGCGCTGGCGCCCATGGGCATGGCTTGCCAGATTGGCTTGAAGTCGAAGTCCGGCTGGTTCTCCAGCTCATCCAGGGCCAGGAAGCTGTGCCAGCCCTTGTCGTCCATGTCGAAACGCACCCCGGCGAAATTCGGGATGAAACGCTGGTAACCCATGGCGAGGACGCTGGCATTGACCGCGATGCGTTGCTTGACCTCAGGCGCCCTGGGCGGCAGGCCGAAGGCTTCCGGAAAGAGTTTTTCGCCACTGAGCAAGGCTGCCAGGGCGGTCGTCGAGACACTGCCGCGCTCCTGCGAGGGCCCGTTGGCCGGGTCATAGAGCTTCGTCGGGTTGGACAGCACCACCAGTTTGTCGCCATGGGACGCGAAGACCAGTGATTTGCTGGCGTTGTAGCTGAGTTGATAAAGCGCGACCTCATCGCCACCGACCTTCAGGTCGCTGAGCTTGCTCAACTGCGTGTCGTCCAGCGCGACTTTCGCCAGGGGCTCCAGGACCTTGGCCAATCCGCCGCGATCCATCACCAGCAGGAAATCCTTGAGGCGACCATCGGCACCGCGCCACAGGGCCACGTCGGCCGGCTGGTCGAACAGTTCCTCGATCAGGCTGTCCTGCAACTTGAGGTCATGCTCGTAGATGATCCGGCGCAGGCTGCCAATCAGCCCGAGGCGGTCGGCATGGGCCTGGTAATAGAAGACGAAGTCCTCGGTGAGCGTGGCCTTGAGAAATGGCACCGCCAGCAGATCCTTGGGCAACTGGCTCAGGGAGTGGGCCTCGAGCAAGCCATCGGGGCGACTCAGGCCGAGCTTTTCCAATGCCAGCGCCATGGGCGGCGCCTTGGGCTTGTTCATGAACCAGCCCAGCCCGGCAGCCACACCGGCAACCAGGCACAGCCCGATCAGCATCGCCGGCCAGCGGCGCGCAGGTTTAGCGACAGGTGTCGGCGTGGTCGGGGAAGCAGTGTTGTCGCTCATATTCACAAGGGCCTATTCATCCGTGGAGCGGGATACTTAATAGTTGAAAGTCTTGACCAGCAGCAGGTCGCCGATGGCGCGCAAGGGCACGACGAAGGTCTCGCGTTTTTCATCGACAGTGTTTTCGTTGAGCACCAGGTTGATCTGGGAAGTGATCACCTCGTTCTGGTTGCTGGTTTCGTCGAAGTTGTAGCCGCCGCTGCCGTAGTTACCCCAATAGTTGACGTAGACCAGGTACGTGCCGTGCATCGGCGCGGTCATGGTGAACATCTCGGGGCCGGGGCCATCGACGCCATCCGGGTCGAGGCCGCCGCCATTGGTCAGTGCCGGGCGACCGAAGAAGGCATGCTGGCCGTCGGGTGTGACGATATGCAGATCCAGCTCGGCCTTGGGATCGTCCCAGCCCAGCACTACGCGAATCTGCGCCGGCGTTCGCAGGTTGTTGGCTTCATAGAACTGCACGCGCTTGAGGGACTTGCCTTCTGAGCTGCGCACCTCGACGCTGTTGGAGCCAGCACCGAACGCGTAGGGCCGGCCAAAACGCCCCTCATCGTCGGTATAGAGATTCAGTGGATTGCCGTTGACCGCCAGGCTGTGGGGTTGTCGGGCCGTGCCGATGTCCTTGAGCCGGCCTTCGATCATCGTGCGATTACGCTGCACGCCCCGGTCGATGGGCGGCGTGGGATAGGCCACCTGCGGGTTTTCAGTGCGATCGAGCAGACCGTTGAAGCGCCAGCCGCCCACCGGCTCCGACATCTCGGCCGCAGGCTCCGCCCACACCAACGATGCGGCCATCAGCGCGATCAGCAATGAAAGAAAACGCATGTATGCCTCCTGCCATGCGCAACGCAACCTGGCGCCCTTCCTCGGCGCATTGATTATCTTTTTTCAGGTTTCGTCAGGAGCCCGCCATACGGGGGCTGTAGATGGCGCGAAGGTTAGCGATTCGGCGCATTATTCACAATCGGGGAACGCGTGATTCTGTGTGGGAAATCACGTCTTGGGGAGAGCGTGAGCCGATTAGCGAAGTTATTCGGCTCACGAAATGAGCCGAATAACGTTATTATTCGGCTCATCCCCGGTATGGACAGGCTCATGGAACCCTATTGGATCTGGCAACAGCCCGACTGGCCCAACTTTCACTGGCAGCCCGAAACATTGGCGGCTCTGCTACGTGAATGCGTGCAAACCCAAGGTCAACTGCTCGGCATGACCGGCGCTGTCACCGCGTCGCTCAACGCCCAGAACGAATTGGATACGTTGTTGCAGAACATCGTGACCTCATCGGCCATTGAAGGGGAGCAATTGAATGTGGGCTCGGTGCGGTCGTCTCTGGCCCGACGCCTGGGACTGGAGCGGGCCAGTGACACTCCGGTCAGCCCGCGCAGTGAGGGCCTGGCGAACCTTTTGCTGGATGCTACCCGACACTTCAGCCAGCCCCTGACCGTCGAGCGGCTGCTTGAATGGCACGAGTGGCTATTCCCTGAACAGGCGAGCGACCTGGCCCATCAGCACATTCGCGTAGGTTCGCTGCGGGGAGACGAGCCAATGCAAGTGGTCTCGGGCAGATTGGACCGTCCCACTGTTCATTTCGAGGCCCCGCCTCGCCAAGGTCTCGAACAGCAACTGCAAACCTTCCTCGACTGGTTTGAGGCCAGCCGTCATCAATCCGGACTCGATCCTTTGTTGCGGGCCGGTATCGCCCACTTCTGGTTTGTCACCCTGCATCCGTTTGACGATGGCAACGGGCGCCTGACACGCACCCTCACCGATCTCGCACTGGCCCAGGGCGAAGCCCAGGCGATCCGTTTCTACGCCATGTCCGTGAGCATTCTTGATGACCGCGCTGGCTACTACCGAGCACTTGAAAGCGCTCAGAAAGCCACGCTGGATATCACCGATTGGCTTACCTGGTTTTTGCGGACCCTGTCGCGCAGCTTGCACAAAGCCATGGCCCAGATCGAAAGCGTGTTGCGCAAGGCTCGATTCTGGCAGGTTCACCGCGCCTCGGGACTCACCCCAGAACAGACCAAAGTGCTGAACCGGTTGCTCGATGGTGGTGAAAAAGGTTTTGAGCACGGTATCAGCGCAGCGCAGTACCAGGCCGTGGCCAAGGTTTCCAAGGCAACCGCAACCCGACACCTGGCGGAGTTGCTGGAAAAAGGCTGTCTGGAGCGATTACCGGGAGGAGGACGCAGTACTCGGTACCGAATCCATTATCCAGCTGCGTGAGACTGTGTTTGTGGTAAGCGGAGGTTGCTGCGGCAAAGACACGCCACAGAGGAACACTCCCCCTCCAGCCCTGTCCTGATTTGCCCCGAACCCCCATGTCTGCTAGTGTCGCGCCGGTTTAACAGTCAACCGGAATCAGCCGCCATGGCCCGCAAAAAAGCTGCATTGGACTTCGAACAATCCCTGGCCGACCTGCAAACACTGGTCGAACGGCTGGAGAACGGCGAATTGTCGCTGGAAGACTCGCTGACCGCCTTCGAGCAAGGTATCGGCCTGACTCGCGACTGCCAGGCGGCGCTGGCCCAGGCCGAGCAGAAAGTGCAGTTGCTGCTCGAACGCGACGGGGAATTGGCCGAAGAGCCCTTCGACGCGGAACAGCCTGAATGATCGGCGCGTATCAGGCCAGCAGTCAGGCCCGGGTCAATGCTGCGCTGGAGACGTTGTTCAACGCCCCGAGCCCCGAGCTGGCCCGCCTGTATGAAGCCATGCGCTACAGCGTGATGAACGGTGGCAAGCGCGTGCGTCCGTTGCTGGCCTATGCCGCCTGCGAGGCACTGGGCGGCCAGGCCGAGCAGGCCAACGGCGCGGCGTGCGCGGTGGAACTGATCCACGCGTATTCCCTGGTCCATGACGACCTGCCGGCCATGGACGATGACGACCTGCGTCGCGGCCAGCCGACCACTCACAAGCAGTACGACGAAGCCTGCGCGATCCTGGCCGGCGATGGCTTGCAGAGCCTGGCATTCAGCGCCCTGCTGGACCCGGCCCTGAGCGATTGCCCGGCGCAGACCCGCCTGGACATGGTCAGTACCCTGGCGCACGCGGCAGGGCCCGCCGGGATGGTGGGAGGCCAGGCCATCGACCTCGGCTCGGTGGGACTCAAACTCGACCAGAATGCCCTGGAACAGATGCACCGGCACAAGACCGGCGCACTGATCGAAGCCAGCGTCCGGCTCGGCGCCCTCGCCAGCGGCCGGGCCACCCCGCAGCAGTTGCAGGCCTTGCAGGTCTATGCCCGGGCAATCGGCCTGGCATTCCAGGTGCAGGACGACATCCTCGATGTGGAAAGCGATACCCAGACCCTGGGCAAACGCCAGGGCGCCGATATCGCCCGGGACAAACCCACCTATCCGGCCCTGCTCGGCCTTGATGTGGCCAAGGCCTACGCCCTGGAACTGCGCGACCAGGCCCTGGCCGCGTTGCGACCGTTTGCCGCGGCGGCCGAGCCGCTGCGCGATCTGGCGCGATATATCGTCGAGCGTCGCAGCTGATCACAGGTAGCCAAGTTCCGGCCAACGCGTGGGCAGTTGGCGATGCATGAGGTAAACTGCCGCCTCTTTTATACCTATAACGATTCGCCTGATGCCCACGACGTTCCAAGAGATTCCCCGCAAACGCCCGACCACGCCCCTGCTGGACCGCGCTGCCACGCCGGACGGCCTGCGTCGGTTAGGTGAAGCCGAGCTGGAAACCCTGGCCGATGAGCTGCGTCTGGAGCTGCTTTATACGGTCGGCCAGACCGGCGGGCACTTCGGTGCCGGCCTGGGCGTCATCGAGCTGACCATCGCGCTGCACTACGTCTTCGACACGCCAGACGACCGACTGGTGTGGGACGTCGGCCATCAGGCTTACCCGCACAAGATCCTCACCGGTCGCCGCGAGCGCATGAGCACGCTTCGCCAGAAAGGCGGCATCGCCGCGTTCCCACGGCGCTCCGAAAGCGAGTACGACACCTTCGGGGTCGGTCATTCCAGCACCTCCATCAGCGCTGCCCTGGGCATGGCGATTGCCGCCCGCCTGCAGAACAGCGAGCGCAAGGCCATTGCCGTGATCGGCGACGGCGCGCTGACGGCGGGCATGGCTTTCGAGGCGCTGAACCATGCGCCGGAAGTCGACGCCAACATGCTGGTGATCCTCAACGACAATGACATGTCGATCTCGCGCAACGTTGGCGGGCTGTCCAACTACCTGGCGAAAATCCTCTCCAGCCGCACCTACGCCAGCATGCGCGAAGGCAGCAAGAAGGTCCTGTCGCGCCTGCCCGGCGCCTGGGAAATCGCCCGCCGCACCGAGGAATACGCCAAGGGCATGCTGGTGCCCGGCACGCTGTTCGAAGAGCTGGGCTGGAACTACATCGGCCCCATCGACGGCCATGACCTGCCCACGCTGATCGCCACCCTGCGCAACATGCGCGACCTCAAGGGGCCGCAGTTCCTGCACGTGGTGACCAAGAAAGGCAAAGGCTTCGCCCCGGCGGAAGTCGACCCCATCGGCTACCACGCCATCACCAAGCTCGAACCGCTGGATGCACCGGCTGCCGCGCCGAAGAAGGCCGGCGGTCCGAAGTATTCCGCCGTGTTCGGCCAGTGGCTGTGCGACATGGCGGCAGCCGATCCGCGCCTGCTGGGTATCACCCCGGCGATGAAGGAAGGTTCGGACCTGGTGGCGTTCAGCGAACGTTATCCACAGCGTTATTTCGACGTGGCGATCGCCGAGCAGCACGCCGTGACCCTCGCCGCCGGCATGGCCTGCGAAGGGGCCAAGCCGGTGGTCGCGATCTATTCGACGTTCCTGCAACGCGGCTATGACCAACTGGTGCACGACGTCGCGGTGCAGAACCTGGACGTGCTGTTCGCCATCGATCGCGCGGGCCTGGTGGGCGAAGACGGCCCCACCCACGCCGGCAGCTTCGATCTTTCGTACCTGCGCTGCATCCCCGGCATGCTGGTCATGACGCCGAGCGATGAAAACGAGCTGCGCAAGATGCTCACCACCGGCCACCTGTTCGATGGCCCCGCAGCGGTACGCTACCCTCGTGGCAGCGGCCCGAACGCGACCATCGAAACCGACCTGGAGCCCATCGAGATCGGCAAGGGCGTGATTCGTCGCCAGGGCAGGCAGACCGCCCTGCTGGTGTTCGGCGTCCAACTGGCCGAAGCCATGAAAGTGGCACAGACCCTGGATGCCACGGTGGTGGACATGCGTTTCGTCAAACCCCTGGACGAAGCCCTGGTGCGCGAGATGGCCAGTCATCACGAATTGCTGGTGACCATCGAAGAAAACGCCATCATGGGCGGCGCCGGCGCGGCGGTCAGCGAATTCCTGGCCCGGGAGAATATCCTCAAGCCCGTGCTGCACCTGGGCCTGCCGGACATCTACGTCGAACATGCCAAGCCTGCGCAGATGCTGGCTGAGTGCGGGCTGGACGAGGCCGGGATCGAGGCGTCGGTGCGCCAGCGGCTACAGCTGCTGGGCCTGTAAGTTCAGCCAACACAAACTCCCTGTGGGAGCGAGCTTGCTCGCGATAGCGGTGTGTCAGCCAATGGATGGCTTGACTGATCTTCCGTCATCGCGAGCAAGCTCGCTCCCACAAGGGTTTGTGCAGACCAGAAATATCCGGAACACCCATGAAACTCCGCCTCGCCCTCACCCTGACCCTACTGCCAACCCCCGAACTGCTGGCCGACACCTTCGAACGCGAGCAGGCCCTGAAACTGCCGGACGTGGTCATCAGCGCCAACCGCCAGGTCGAGGCGCGCAATGACAGCAGCGCTGCCAACACAGTCTTCACCCGCGACGATATCGACCGCCTGCAACCGGCCAGTGTCACCGACCTGCTCAGCCGTGTGCCCGGCGTGCAGGTGGCTCCCCAGGGTGGGCGCGGCAGCCTGCCGGGCATCTACATTCGCGGCACCAAGTCGGCCCAGAGCCTGGTGCTGGTGGATGGCCAGCGCATCGGCAATGCCACCTCCGGCGACAGCAACCTGCAGCGCCTGGACATCAACCAGATCGAACGGGTAGAAGTGCTGCGCGGCTCGCGCTCGGTGATCTACGGCGCCGACGCGGTGGGCGGGGTGATCCAGATCTTCACCCGACGCGGCAATGAACCCGGCCTGCAACCGCGCCTGCACCTGGGGGCCGGTAGCCACCGGACCTGGGAGCGCAGCCTGGGCCTGTCCGGTGGGGACGAGCGGACCCGCGTCAACCTCGGCGCCAGCCTGACTGAAACCGCCGGGGCCAATCGCACCCATGAGTCCTATGGCAGCGACCGGGACCGTGACGCCAATCGCAACCAGTCCTTGAGCCTGAGCTTGAGCCATGTCATCGACGATAACGTGGAAGTCGGCCTGAACCTGCTGGATAACCGCGGCAAGAACGAGTTCGACAACCCGTTCGGCCGCTTCGACCCGACTGCATTCGAATCACTGCCCCAGCAGCCCTACAGCGATTTTGCCGTGAGCAGTTTCAGCAGTTACGTGGATGGCCGGATCAACGACGCCTGGAAATCCCGCCTGGAACTGGGTCACAGCGAGAACCGCGAGAAAACCTTCGACAAGCTCAGCGATGTCCGGGAAGTATTCAATACCTACCGTGACTCGCTGACCTGGCAGAACGACCTGGCGCTGGATGCTCGCAACAGCCTGATCCTGGGAGGCGACTGGTACCAGGACCGGGTCAACAGCAGCACACCGTTCGACGAAGACAGCCGCTGGAACCGCGCGGCGTTTATCCAGCATCGTTTCCAGGCTGAAACCTTTTCCACCGAACTGGGCCTGCGCCGCGACCAGAACCAGCAATTCGGCGGCCAGAACAGTTGGAGCGCTACCGCCACCCTGCCGGTTGACCCGCGCAACGACCTGCTGCTGACCTACAGCGAAAGCTTTCGCGCGCCGACCTTCAATGACCTGTACTACCCGCAATTCAGCAACCCGGACCTCAAGCCCGAGACCGCCAGAAGCTACGAGCTGCAGTGGCGCAGCCAATTGGCCGATAACACCCGCCTGGAGGCCTCGCTGTACCGTACCGACCTGCAAGACGCGATCATTTTTGGCAGCGACTCACGTCCCCAGAACGTCGCCTCGGCGCGCATCGACGGGTTTGAAATGGCACTCCTGCAGGACTTTCACGGCTGGCAAAGCAACCTGGGCCTGGCGGTGATCGACCCACGGGACCGGGACAGCGGCCACACCCTGGCCCGTCGCGCCCGCCGGACCTTGAGCCTGGACCTGGACCGGCAATTCGACCGACTGGGCCTGGGTGCCACCTGGCAAGCGGTCAGCAGCAGCTATGACGACGAAGGCAACCGCAACACCCTCGGCGGCTATACCCTGCTCGGGCTGCGCGGCAGCTGGGCACTGACCCGGGAAGTGAAGTTGGAGATGAAGGTGGATAACCTGCTGGACAAGGCTTACAGCCGGGCGTTGTACAGCCATGAAGGTGGGCAGTATGGGTATCGGGAGGAAGGTCGGGCCTGGTTGTTCGGGGTGACTTGGACACCGTCACTCTGATCCACGATCTTCAGTGCCGGCAGCGCCCCTTTCGCGAGCAAGCTGCCACGGACCTGGGGCTGGCAAAAAATCCAACATGCCATGCATTGCAAAACGCCCATGCAAGAGCGGGCATGCTCGCCAAGGGCGCACCGCGCTCTAACGGTCTGGCGCGATCAACCCGCACAACCCCGCCGTCGCCTCGATCATCTGCCCACTGGGCCGCTCCAGGCCCTTGTCACTGACCCGCAACAAGCGCCCCTGCTTCACCGCCGCCAGCTGCGGCCAGGCTTTCCACGCGTCGAGCTGGGCCTGTTCGGTGGCCAGGATGACCTGGGGATCGCGCTGCAAAACCGATTCCACGCTGACCTGCGGCGCCGGCAGGGTCAGGTCGGCAAAGACGTTACGCGCCCCGCAAACCGCCAGGGCATCGCTGATGACCTGCCCACCGCCGACGGTGTACAGCGGCCGATCCCAGACCTGGTAGAACACCGGCAATGGCTCAGCGCGCCGATAGCGGCGGCGCAACGCCTCGAGACGCTCGCGCAACAGCGCCGCTCGCTGCTGCCCTCGTTCGGGACGGCCGAGCCGCGCGGCAATGTCTTCGATCTGACCGATGAGTTGGTCGAGGTTGTGGGGCTCGGCCACATAGACCGGGATAGCCAGGCGTTTGAGCTGCTCGCGTTGCGCCTTGCCGACGCTGCCGGGCCAGAGCAGGAGCAGATCGGGCCGCAGGCTGAGCAACCGCTCCATATCCAGCTGCCCGTAACGTCCTACGGAAGGCAGATCCTTCAGCACGGGCGGACGCTCACCGCCATCCAGCACCCCCACCAGCAGGTCGGCGGAGTCCAGCTCAACGACGATTTCCGACATTGACGGCGCCAGGCTGACCACCCGCGGGGCCGCGGCAGTCGAGGCGCTGGCGACCAGCAGCAAGACCGCCAGCCAGCGGCCCATCAGCCGAGTTGGCGCGGTAGGCGATACAGGTAGAACAGCACCGCAGTAGACAAGGCCAGCAGCATCAACGGCACGGCCTCCAGGCCGACGAACACCGCCAGCGCACCGATCCAGGCCGGCAAGCCGGCGGCCAGGAAAGCGGCACGGCGGCGGGCCGCCAGCTCGATCCAGGCCTGGGGCTCTTCAGGGGTGTCGAGAGACTTCTGCGTGGCAATCAGGGCAAGCTTGTACGCGCCGAAGAATCGCAGGCTGACGAACATCGAGGCCACGCCGGCGATGAACAGCGGCATCGCCAGCACCGGCAGGATCGCCTCGCCCTGACCAAACACCGCGTTGATCACGAACAGCGGCAGCAAGGCCAGCGCCAGGTATTTCCACCAACTGACGGCCAGCCGCCTGCGGACCTGACCCCGCGTCACGCGCGGTCGACCTCGCCCTGGTGCTCGTTGCCCATCATATGGTCGAGCTTGCTGGCCTTGGTCGCCAGGTAGAGCTTGTTGTGAGGATTGTGGCCGGTGTGCAGCGGCACACGCTCGGCCACCACGATGCCCATGTCGGTCAGCGCCTTGACCTTGCGCGGGTTGTTGGTCATCAACCGCAGGGACTTGATGCCCAGGTGTTCGAGCATGGGCTGGCAGATGCTGTAGTCGCGCAGGTCGGCGGCGAACCCGAGGCGCTCGTTGGCTTCCACGGTATCGGCGCCACCATCCTGCAATTCATAGGCGCGGATCTTGTTCAACAGGCCAATGCCGCGCCCTTCCTGGCGCAGGTACAACAGCACGCCGCGGCCTTCCCGGGCGATGGCCTGCAGCGCGGCTTCGAGTTGCGAACCGCAGTCGCAGCGCTGGCTGAACAGGGCATCGCCCGTCAGGCATTCGGAGTGAAGGCGACCAAGCACCGGCGCACCATCGGCAACATCACCCAGGCTCAGCACGACGTGTTCGCGACCGGTGGCTTCATCGAGGAAACCATGCATGGTGAATTGCGCAAAGGGCGTTGGCAGCTTGGAAGCGGCAACAAAAACGACAGGCACCGGTGTGCTCCTGATCTAGTACTGGAGATTCGCAGAGGGGGGCATTGTAACAGCAGCTTCCGATGGACGCTTAGGCTGAATTATCGGCCATTACCATCGAAAAGGTTGATCACGGTTTCGGCGGCTTGCCGTGTGCGTCGAAAGGATAAGGTTGTTTCCAACGCTCGAAAATCGGTTTCAACTGGCCGCTCCTGACCAGGATCTCCATGCGGCGGTCGAACAGCGCGCTCAACGTCTTTCCGTTTTCGGTGTTGGCGAAGCCCAGGTACAACGGCAGGTTGATCAGCGGCGAGAGCTTGTACTGCTGGGGGTTATCGGCCTTGGACAGTACATCCTCGATTTCCATCAAGGCGTCGATGTAGAAGTCGGCCCGATCATGCAGCAACATCGGCAGGATGCCCACGGAGCGGTGGATTTCATTGAAGCGCCGGATATTGGGCAGGTAGTTGTTGTATTCGTACCCGCGCATCCACACCAGGCGATAATTGCCTATGGTCGCCAGGGTCGGCGTTGGCTTGGAGGCCAACCCCAGGGCATAGATGTGATCGACATCGTAATGCCACTTCGGGTACAGCACGCCCTCGGACTCATCGAGGTACGCGCCGACCTGCACGTCGGCCTCGCCGCGCTGCACCAACCCGATCGAACGGGTGTAGGGCACGCTGCGGATCTCCAACCGGACGCCTTCGGGCTCGAACACTTCCCGCAGGATGTCCCAAGCCATGCCCTTGCCATCAGCCTGGGTGTAGTCGGACCATTCCTCGCTGGCGGCACGGACCTTGTCGGGCAGCGGCGCCGAGTCGGCCACCCGGATGCCAAGGCCAGCTCCTAGACACAGCAACAGCAACAGTGCGCGGCTTACGCCCATGCCTGAATCCCTCAGGTGAAACACCACACCAACCCCTGCATTGCCAACCAGGCGAAAACACCCGCCAACACATCGTCAAGCATGATACCGACACCGCCGTGTACGTGACGGTCGACCCAGCGAATCGGCCATGGCTTGAGGATATCGAAGAAGCGGAACACCAAAAACCCCGTCAACAACCAGTACCAGCCCTCCGGCACCAGCCACAGGGTGATCCACATGCCGACCATTTCGTCCCAGACGATACCTTCATGATCGTGCACCCGCAGGTCGTCCGCGACCTTGCCACACAACCAGAAGCCGAACAGCATGGTGATGCCCAGCGCCAGCCAGTAGCCCCAGTCCGGCAACATCTGCCACAACGGTATGAAGGGTAGCGCAACCAGCGAGCCCCAGGTGCCCGGGGCCTTGGGCAACGTGCCGGAACCGAAGCCAAACGCCACGAAATGCCAGGGATTGCGCCAGACCGACGGGGGTACGAATTCAGCCGGGACCTGGTTGGGATGATCTGTCACGGTGTCTCCCGAAAATGTTGATAACCCCGGATTTGCGGGGTGATGTCGCGTCCGTCCGGGTCGACCAGGCTGACGCCCTGCCCTGCTTCGACACGGCCGACCACGTGGACGGGCCAACCTTGCGCCTGCAATTGCGACAATCGGACAGGCGGTAGGGTGAAGAGCAGCACATAGTCGTCCCCACCACTCAGCGCGGCCTGTTCGGCCTGGGCACGCCCAAGCAATGCCAGCAAAGCCTTGGACAACGGCAGGCGGTCCCGTTCAACCTTTAATGCGACGCCGGACGCCAATGCGATATGCCCGCAGTCGGCCAGCAGTCCATCGGAAATGTCCATCGCCGCACTCGCCAGGCCTCGCAACGCCAGGCCCAGGTCGACCTGGGGCCGTGGCGACCAGTACTGCGCCAGCAATGGCTCGGCGACCGCCGGTTCGGCTGCTCGCTGGCCGAGCACCAGGGGCAGCGCACCGGCAGCGTTACCCAGTTCACCACCGACACACAGCCAGTCGCCGGGGCGCGCGCCGCTTCGAGTCAGGGCCTGGCCGGTCGGCACGCGGCCGAACACGGTCATGGTCAGGCTCAGCGGCCCTCGGGTGGTATCCCCGCCCACCAACCCGACACCGCAGGCCTGGGCCATCTGGTTCAAGCCGCGGGCATAGGCCTGCAACCAATCGGCGGTCACCGTCGGCAAGGTCAAGGCAAGGGTAAAGGCCAGCGGGGTCGCCCCCATGGCAGCCAGGTCACTGACCGCCACGGCCAGCGAGCGCTGGCCCAGCAGATAGGGATCGCAAGGGTCGGGAAAATGCACACCGGCCACGAGGGTGTCGGTGGAAACGGCCAACTGTTCCCCGGCAGGGACCGCCAGCAAGGCACAATCGTCGCCGATCCCCAGCGCAACGCCCTCGCCGCCCTGCGCACAAGGCGCGGCGGCGAAGTAGCTGCGGATCAGCTCAAACTCACCCATTCAGCGCTTGAACGCCTTCACTTCGGCTTCGCGCAGACGCGGTGCGAGCTTGTCGAGTACGCCGTTGACAAATTTGTGGCCATCGGTGGAACCGAAGACCTTCGCCAGCTCGATCCCCTCGTTGATCACCACACGATAGGGTACATCGACGCGGTGCATCAGTTCCCAGGTGGACAGCCGCAATACCGCCAGCTCAACCGGATCCAGCTCTTCGATGGTCAGGTCCAGGCAAGGGGCCAGGGCCTTGTCGATCTCGGTCTTGTGAGCCGGGACGCCGTGCAGGATCTCGCGGAAATACGCACCGTCGACATCGCTGAAATCGTTATCGACCCGAAACTGAGCTTCGATCTCGTTCAACGATTGCCGGGCCATGTGCCATTGATACAGGGCCTGGGTCGCGAGCTGACGGGCTTCGCGACGCTTGGCGCTTTTCGACGGCTTGCCGGCATCGGCCGGCTTGGGATCGCGCGGGTTGAAACGATCGCTTTCGTCGCTAATCACTTGGCCTCCAACTGCGCCAGCAGGCTGACCATTTCCAGGGCGGACAGGGCAGCTTCGGCACCTTTGTTACCGGCCTTGGTGCCGGAACGCTCGATGGCTTGCTCGATGGAGTCAACGGTCAGCACGCCGAAGGCGACCGGCACGCCGAACTCCATGGAGACCTGGGCCAGGCCCTTGGTGCACTCGCCGGCCACGTATTCGAAGTGCGGAGTACCGCCGCGAATGACCGCGCCGAGGGCGATGATTGCCGCAAATTCGCCCTTTTGAGCGACTTTCTGCGCAACCAGCGGAATTTCGAAGGCGCCAGGGGCACGGATGATGGTGATGTCGCTTTCGCTCACGCCGTGGCGAACCAGGGCATCGACCGCACCGTCAACCAGGCTCTCGACCACGAAGCTGTTGAAACGGCCCACTACCAGAGCGTAGCGGCCTTTGGGGGCGATGAAGGTACCTTCGATGGTCTTCAGGGTCATTCGTCAGATCTCTTAAAGAGCCAGAGCGCGTTCTATACGCGCTCTTTCAGTGATATTAGCTTCGAATTACAGCACCGCAGATCCCGCCATTGCCGCTCGCTTGCGTCACGTTTGTGGCGAGGGGCTTCCCCGCTGGGCTGCAAAGCGGCCCCTTTTCCTGGGACTGCTGCGCAGTCCAGCGGGGATGAATCCCCTCGCCACAATAATCCGACAAGCCTGAACAACAATGCTGAAATCTCCGGGCCTTTATTCGGAGGGCACGTATTCTACAACTTCCAGATCGAAACCGGATATCGCATTGAACTTCATCGGCGCACTCATCAGGCGCATTTTACGCACGCCCAGGTCGCGAAGGATCTGCGAACCGGCACCGACGATGCTGTAGGTGGTCGGTTTTTTCACGGCGGTCTGATCGGCGGTTTCACGGATGTGGGCCAGCAGCACGTCACCGTCGAGGGGATGTCCGAGCAGCAGCACCACGCCGCTGCCGGCCTCGGCCACCGCGGCCATGGCGGCGCGCAGGCTCCAGCGGCCAGGCTGCTTGACCATCAGCAGGTCGCGCAGCGGGTCCATGTTGTGCACCCGGACCAGGGTTGGCTCTTCGGCGCACACGGTGCCCAGGGTCAGCGCCATGTGCACATCACCCTCCACCGAGTCGCGGTAGGTCACCAGGTTGAAATGGCCCAGCTCGCTGTCCAGTGGCTGCTCGGCGATCCGCTGAACGGTACGTTCGTGGATCATCCGGTAGTGGATCAGGTCGGCGATGGTGCCGATCTTGATGTTGTGTTCGGCGGCGAAGGCTTCCAGTTCCGCGCGACGGGACATGGTGCCGTCGTCGTTCATCACTTCGCAGATCACCCCGGCAGGCTCGAAACCGGCCATGCGCGCCAGGTCGCAAGCCGCTTCGGTGTGGCCGGCGCGGGCCAGGGTGCCGCCGGCCTGGGCCATCAGCGGGAAGATGTGACCGGGGCTGACGATGTCTTCGGCCTTGGCGTCCTTTGCGGCGGCGGCCTGCACGGTGCGCGCACGGTCCGCGGCGGAAATGCCGGTGGTCACGCCTTCGGCGGCCTCGATGGAGACGGTGAACTTGGTGCCGAAGCCGGAGCCATTGCGCGGCGCCATCAGTGGCAGCTTCAGCAGTTCGCAGCGCTCGCGGGTCATCGGCATGCAGATAAGCCCACGGGCATGCTTGGCCATGAAGTTGATGTGCTCGGCCTTGCAGCACTCGGCGGCCATGATCAGGTCGCCTTCGTTCTCGCGGTCTTCGTCATCCATGAGGATGACCATCTTGCCTTGGCGGATGTCTTCAACCAGTTCTTCGATGCTATTGAGCGCCACGCGGCACCCCCTTGGGTCAGGATTTGAGGTAGCCGTTGGCGGCCAGAAAACTTTCAGTGATGTTGCCAGGCTTTTGCGAGGAGCCCGACTCCGCGGCCTTGTCCCCCAGCAGCAGGCGCTCCAGGTAACGGGCCAGCAGGTCGACTTCCAGGTTGACCCGGCGCCCCGGCCGATACGAGGCCATGATGGTTTCGCTCAAGGTATGGGGAATGATCGTCAGCAGGAACTCGGCGCCATCCACCGCGTTGACCGTCAGGCTGGTGCCGTCGACGGTGATCGAGCCTTTATGGGCAATGTACTTGGCCAGTTCTTTCGGGGCGCGGATGCGAAACTCCACCGCCCGGGCGTTATCGGTGCGGGAAACCACTTCGCCGACGCCATCCACATGACCGCTGACCAGATGCCCGCCCAGTCGCGTGGTGGGAGTCAGGGCCTTTTCCAGGTTGACCGGGCTGCCGCTCTTGAGGTCGTTCATGGCGGTGCAGTCGAGCGTCTCGCGACTGACATCGGCCATGAAACCGTTGCCCGGCAGTTCGACGGCCGTCAGGCACACGCCGTTCACGGCGATGCTGTCGCCCAGCTTGACGTCGCTCAGGTCGAGCTTGCCGGTTTCGACGTAGACCCGCACATCACCGCCCTTGGGGGTGAGTGCGCGGATGCTGCCGATGGATTCGATGATGCCGGTAAACATGGAGTCCTCCTCGAGAACAGGCCGCCGCTTGAGCGAAGGCCGGCAATTATACGCTGGCCAGCGGAACGGGAATGGCGATGACTCGCCAGTCATCGCCCACGGCACGGATTTCGGTGATTTTCAGTTCCGCAGCGTCCTTCATCTGCGCCAGCGGCCAGTCCAGCAACGGTCGCGCCGAAGAGCCCAGGAACTTGCCGGCGATGAAAATCTGGAATTCGTCCACCAACCCTTGCCGGGCAAATGCCCCCGCCAGGCGCGGACCGGCCTCCACCAGCACTTCATTGACGCCACGGGCCGCCAGTGCCTTGAGCAGGCGATGCAGATCGACCTGGCCGTCATCCCCCGCCACGATCATGCACTCAGGGCCATTGGCATACTGTTCTTCAACCGCCATGCAGGTGGCGACCAGCGCCGGACCGGCCTTGAAGAAAGGCGCGTCCAGCGGCACCCGCAGGCGCCCGTCCACCAGCACCCGCAGCGGCGGACGGCTCATGACCAGCGCCGTCTGCTGCGCATCCAGCCCCAGTTCGTCGGCGCGCACGGTCAGCCGGGCATTGTCCGCCAGCACCGTGTCGGCGCCGGTCAAGACCACGCTGGCCTGGGCGCGCAGGCGCTGTACCGCCGAACGCGCGGCGGGACCGGTGATCCATTGGCTTTCGCCGCTTTGCATGGCGGTGCGGCCATCGAGGCTCATGGCGAGCTTGACCCGCACGAAGGGCAGGCCGTGTTCCATGCGCTTGAGGAAACCTTCGTTGAGCTTGCGCGCCTCGCCCTCCAGCACGCCGCTTTGGGTGGCGATGCCGGCCTGGGCCAGCCGCTGCAGGCCGCGACCGGCGACTTCCGGGTTCGGGTCCTGCATCGCCGCCACGACCCTGGCGACACCGGCATTGACCAGCGCATCGGCACAGGGCGGCGTACGCCCATGGTGGCTGCAAGGTTCCAGGGTCACGTAGGCCGTGGCGCCCCGGGCCAGTTCACCGGCGGCGCGCAGGGCATGGACTTCGGCGTGGGGCTCCCCGGCGCGGACATGCCAGCCTTCCCCGACAATCTGTCCGTCACGCACGATCACGCAACCGACCCGCGGATTGGGATGGGTGGTGTAGTGACCACGCCGCGCCAGCTCCAGGGCACGGGCCATGTACTGGGCATCGAGGATGGCCTGTTGCGCCGTAACGGTCATTCTTTCACCGGTTCGCGGGCCAGGCGGTCGATTTCCTCGCGGAACTCGTTCAGGTCCTGGAAGCGCCGATACACCGAGGCGAAGCGAATATAGGCGACTTCGTCGAGCTTCTGCAGCTCGGCCATCACCAGCTCACCGACCACCAGGGATTTGACTTCCCGCTCGCCGGTGGCCCGCAGCTTGTGCTTGATGTGCACCAGCGCCGCTTCCAGGCGCTCGACGCTCACCGGGCGTTTTTCCAGGGCGCGCTGCATACCGGCGCGCAGTTTTTCTTCGTCGAACGGCTGGCGACTGCCGTCGGTCTTGATCAGGCGCGGCAACACCAGTTCAGCGGTCTCGAACGTGGTGAAGCGTTCGCCGCAGGCCAGGCATTCGCGCCGGCGGCGCACCTGTTCGCCCTCGGCGACCAGTCGCGAGTCGATGACCTTGGTGTCGTTGGCACCGCAGAAGGGACAGTGCATGGTGGCAGGCAACAAAAAAAGGGAGGGCCATGGTAGCGCATCCCACTGGCAAGACAAGCCATAGGGTTTACGGTATACAGACGGGCTTATCGCCTGATCCATGGAATTCACCTTGCTGGAGCCACACATGCCGCTACGATCGCTCGTTCTGCTCAGTCTTTTCAGCCTGCTGGTGGCGTGCAGCAGCGACGCCCCGAAACCCGCTGCGCCAGCACCGGCTCCGGCGCCGAAACAGGCCCAGGAGAAAGCCCGGCAAGCCGCGGAGCTGGGGCCGTTGCCCGCCCACCAACGAGAGCTGAGCGGTACCCTCGACGGTGTACCGGCCGGGGCCGAAGTGGAGTTGGCACTGCTGGTGATCGACGACAAGGATCGTCCCCAGCAACTGCTCGCCAGTTCGAGCCTGATCGGTACCAACCAGACCCTGCCCTTCCGCCTGCGCTTCAACCCACAGGCCTTCCCGGTCGGCGCACGGGTGGAGTTGCGCGGACGCGCCACCCAGTCGGGCCAGTTGATCCTGCACCTGCCGGAACAGCGGATCACGCAACCGACCACCCAGGCCCTGGGCTCGCTGCAATTCGTCAAGGCGCCGTGATCCGCCAAGGCATGCAGGCACCGCAGACCCTGCAACAGGCCCTGGGCGAACTGCTGGGCGACGCGCGGCTGACGGCCTGCCCGCTGCCCGGTACGGACCTGGGGCTGTGGCTGATCGACGGCGACAACATGGACCGGGCCTTCAGCCCGGAAGAAACCCGGCGCATCCTTCACGAACCGCCGTACTGGAGCTTCTGCTGGGCCAGCGGCCTGGCGATGGCCCGCTATCTGGCTGAGCGGCCGCACTGGGTGGAAGGCAAGCGGGTACTGGACTTCGGCGCCGGCTCCGGCGTGGCGGGCATCGCGGCGGTCAAGGCCGGGGCGCTGGAAGTGGTGGCGTGCGACCTCGATCCGCTGGCGATTGCCGCGTGCCGGGCCAATGCGGCGCTCAATGGCGTGGAGCTGGGGTATTCGACGGATTTTTTCGCCGAGGCCGATCGCTTCGACCTGGTCCTGGTGGCCGATGTGCTCTACGACCGGGCCAACCTGCCACTGCTCGATCACTTCCTCAGCCGCGGCCGCGAGGCCCTGGTGGCCGACTCCCGGGTACGGGACTTCCGGCATCCGCTGTACCGACGTATCGAACTGCTCGAGGCCATGACCTTGCCGGACCTGGCCGAGCCAGAAGAGTTTCGGCATGTGAGCCTGTACCACGCGCAGCGCCAGTCCTAGAAGCCTCGCGAGCAAGCTCGCTTCCACAAGGGATCCAGTGCTCATGCAAGCCCCGTGGGAGCGAGCTTGCTCACGATGGGGCCCTGCCCATCAACACGCCTCTTACCCACACCCCGCTTTCAGCCACCCCCACCAAGCCGTATAGTTGCTGCACTCAAGCGTTCTATGAGATTCCCATGACCCAGGACACGCCCTACATCTTCGACGCCACCACCGCCGATTTCGACCAGTCGGTGATCGCGACCTCTTTCCACAAGCCCGTGCTGGTCGATTTCTGGGCCGAGTGGTGCGCCCCGTGCAAGGCGCTGATGCCGATGCTGCAAGGGATCGCCGAGAGTTATCGGGGCGAACTGCTGCTGGCCAAGGTGAACTGCGATATCGAACAGGACATCGTCGCCCGCTTCGGTATCCGCAGCCTGCCCACGGTGGTGCTGTTCAAGGATGGCCAGCCCGTCGATGGTTTCGCCGGGGCCCAGCCCGAATCGGCGGTGCGGGCGATGCTCGAACCCCACGTACAGATGCCGCCGCCAGCCGCCGCCGACCCGTTCGAGCAAGCCCAGGCACTGTTCGACGAGGGGCGCTATGCCGACGCTGAAGCCCTGCTCAAGACGCTGCTGGGTGAAGACAACACCAACGCCAAGGCGCTGATCCTGTACGCCCGTTGCCTGACCGAACGCGGTGAACTGGGCGAAGCGCAAACCGTGCTCGACGCGGTGAAAAGCGATGAGCACAAGGCCGCCCTTGCCGGGGCCAAGGCGCAGATCCAGTTTCTCGCCCTGGCCCGGAACCTGCCGGATGCCGCCGACCTCAAGGCACGCCTGGCCAAGGACCCGCAGGACGATGAAGCGGTGTATCAACTGGCTGTCCAGCAACTGGCCCGCCAGCAGTACGAACCGGCCCTCGATGCGCTGCTCAAGCTGTTCACCCGCAACCGCGCCTACAGCGAAGGCTTGCCTCACAAGACGCTGCTGCAGGTGTTCGAACTGCTGGGCAACGACCATCCGCTGGTGACGACCTATCGTCGCAAGCTGTTCGCAGCGTTGTATTGAAGAGGCAGTTGCAAGCTTCACGCTACAAGCGTCAAGACGGTTTTAGCCTGTAGCTTGAAACCTACTCTGCGACCCAGCTATAGAGCGGCGTATCGCCGCCGCTCGATACTTTCACCTCGGCGCAATGGCGCAACCGCACCAGCAGACGCTTGCCCGCCGACGCGCTGCCGGTCAGGCCTTCGAGCTGTTCCAGCAGGTCCGGGCCGCTCAGTTGCCCAGCCTTGCGCAGCAGTTCCCTGGCGATCTGCCATTGGGCATCGTCCTGGTTCGTCGGTTTGGTCGCCGGTGCCGCCGTGCCTTCGGACTTGGCCACTTGCAACTGCGCGCCGAGCTGCGCCCAGTCGCCCTCATCCATTTCGATCGTCAAGTCCACCGGCCAATCGCCGACGGTTCCGCGTATGCGCAACATCACCGTGCTCCTGAAGATTTAATGTTGCCATGCTCCCATGGGCCTTGCGCGACGCCAAGCAGCCGGTCAAACTCTCCGCACTTTCGTTATAAGATTACATAACACATATTCACCTGTCCGGAGACTCGTCATGCGCCGTCTGCTTCTCGCCCTGCCGTTTGCCCTGCTGCCTTTGGCTGTCGCCCATGCGGCCGCCGAGCATGATCACGACCATGACCATGAACATGGCAGCCTCGGCGCCCACGAACACGGGGTCGGCCGCTTGAGCGCCGTGCTGGACGGCCAGACCCTGGAACTGGACCTGGACAGCCCGGCCATGAACCTGGTGGGCTTCGAACATGCCGCCACCAGCGACGCCGACAAGAAGAAGGTCGCCGCCGTCCGGGCCCAGCTGGAAAAGCCCCAGGCCTTGTTCAACCTGGCCGATGCCAAATGCTCCCTGGCCCAGCAGGAGCTGGAAAGCCCGCTGTTCGGCGACGAGCCGGAGCATGCAGGCCATGACGAAGACGACGATGGCGACGAGCACCACGAACACAGCGAGATCCACGCCCGTTACCAGTTCACCTGTGTCGCGCCTGGCGCCCTGACCCACCTGGACCTGGCGCCCCTGTTCAAGATCTTCCCCGCCACCCAGAAAATCCAGGTACAACTGATCGGCCCGAGCGGCCAGCAAGGCGCGGAATTGACGCCCAAGGCGGCCAGCCTGAAATTCTGATTCACTGCAAACCCCATGGGGGAGCGAGCTTGCTCGCGATCAGGCCGACACATCCGAACGGATGCAGCCTGACACCGCCATCGCGAGCAAGCTCGCTCCCACAGGGTTCACCTTGATCTGACCGGTTTCATATGACCCAAGCTCTCATCGAACTGTCCGACCTGGTCTTCAGCTGGCCCGGACATCCGCCCTTGCTGGACATCCCGGCATTTCGCCTGGAAGCCGGCGAGACCCTGTTCCTGAAAGGCCCCAGCGGTAGCGGCAAGACCACCCTGCTGGGGCTGCTGGGCGCAGTACAGACACCGGACCGGGGCAGCATTCGCCTGCTCGGTCAGGAGCTCAGCGCGCTGAGCGCCGCCAGCCGCGATCGCTTTCGGGTGGACCACACCGGCTATATCTTCCAGCAATTCAACCTGCTGCCGTTCCTTTCGGTGCGGGAAAACGTCGAGCTGCCCTGCCACTTTTCCCGGTTGCGCGCGCAACGTGCCGTGCAGCGCCATGGCAGTATCGGCCAGGCCGCCGCTACGCTGCTGACGCACCTGGGGTTGGCCGATCCGGACCTGCTCGGGCGCCGCGCCGACTCATTATCCATCGGCCAGCAGCAACGGGTCGCTGCCGCCCGGGCCCTGATTGGCCAGCCGGAACTGGTGATCGCCGACGAGCCCACTTCGGCACTGGACCACGATGCTCGGGAAAACTTCCTGCGGCTGTTGTTCGCCGAATGCCGCGAAGCGGGGTCGAGCCTGTTGTTTGTCAGCCATGACCGGAGCCTGGCGCCGCTGTTCGACCGCAACCTCTCGCTGGCCGATCTCAATCGCGCCGCCAAGCCACTCGAGGTCTGAGATGTATCTGTTCCGTCTAGCCATGGCCAGCCTGGCGAACCGCCGCTTCACCGCGTTCCTCACCGCCTTTGCCATTGCCCTGTCGGTCTGCCTGTTGCTGGCGGTGGAGCGAGTGCGCACCGAGGCCCGCGCCAGTTTCGCCAGCACCATCAGTGGCACCGACCTGATCGTCGGCGCCCGCTCAGGCTCGGTGAACCTGTTGCTGTATTCGGTATTCCGCATCGGCAACGCCACCAATAACATTCGCTGGGACAGCTTCGAACACTTCGCCAGCAATCCGAAGGTCAAATGGGCCATTCCCATGTCCCTGGGCGATTCCCATCGCGGCTACCGGGTCATGGGGACCACCGAGGCCTACTTCGAGCATTACCGGTATGGCCGCCAGCAACACCTGGCGCTGGCCGATGGCCGGGCGTTCGCCACCGATCCCTTCGAAGTGGTGCTTGGCGCCGAAGTGGCCGAAGCGTTGCACTACAAGCTCGGCGACAAACTGGTATTGGCCCACGGCGTGGCGACAGTCAGCCTGGTCAAGCATGACGACAAGCCCTTCACCGTGGTCGGCATCCTCAAGCGCACCGGCACTCCGGTGGATCGCACGCTGCACATCAGCCTCGGCGGCATGGAGGCGATCCATATCGACTGGAAGAATGGCGTGCCGGCCCAGGGCAACGGTCGCATCAGCGCCGACCAGGCTCGCAACATGGACCTCACGCCCCAGGCGATCACCGCGTTCATGCTCGGCCTCAACAACAAGATTTCCACCTTTGCCCTGCAGCGCGAGGTCAATGAGTTCCGAGGCGAACCCCTGCTGGCGATCCTGCCCGGCGTGGCGTTGCAGGAGCTGTGGAGCCTGATGGGCACGGCGGAAAAGGCCCTGTTCGTGATATCCCTGTTCGTCGTGCTGACCGGCCTGATCGGCATGCTCACGGCAATCCTCACCAGCCTCAACGAGCGCCGCCGGGAAATGGCGATCCTGCGCTCGGTGGGTGCCCGGCCGTGGCACATCGCGAGCCTGCTGGTGCTCGAGGCCTTCGCCCTGGCGCTGGCCGGGGTGGCCGCGGGGCTGGTCTTGCTCTATGTCGGCATTGCCGCGGCACAGGGCTACGTGCAGTCGACCTACGGCTTGTACCTGCCGCTGGCCTGGCCGAGCGAGTATGAATGGACGCTCATGGCTGGCATCCTGGTCGCCGCCCTGCTGATGGGCACCGTGCCGGCCTGGCGCGCCTATCGCCAATCCCTGGCCGATGGCCTGTCGATCCGTTTATGAGGACGTTGAACATGCCCCGCGCCGTGCTTGCACTGCTGCTGATGGTCGCCCTGCCCCTGTGGGCGGCCGAACCGAGAGACCTGGCCTGGTCGGAAATGATCCCGGCCGGGGCACCGCCCGAGGTGCCGAACATGACCCCGCTGCACGACCTGTCGCAGATGGGCGATGCCTTGGCCGCCGAATCCGCCCCGGCGGCCAGGCAGGACATGCCCAATGCGCCGGTGGTCAAGGAACTCGATGGCCAGCAGATTCGTTTGCCGGGCTACATCGTGCCCCTGGAAGTGAGCGAGGAAGGCCGGACCACGGACTTCCTGCTGGTGCCGTATTTCGGCGCCTGCATCCATGTACCGCCTCCGCCCTCGAACCAGATCGTGCATGTGAAAAGCGAAGTCGGGGTCAAGCTCGATGAGCTGTACCAGCCGTATTGGGTCGAAGGGCCGATGCAGGTCAAGCCGTCCACCAGTGAACTGGCCGATGCCGGGTACCAGATGGAGGCCGAGAAGATCTACGTGTATGAGTTGCCGGAGTGAATCGGCTGGTGATGTGCAGTCCGTCGGGTAGCTTGCTCGCGATGGGGCCGTCAAGGCTTGCTCATCATCACTTCATTGAGCTGAGTCAATTAATCGACCAAGACTCATTGAGCTGAGTCAAAAGACCGGGGCAGACGCCTTCGTACCATAGGACATCAATTTCAAATGTTCTCTGGAGCCCCCATGCACAAGTCCTTGCTCAGCGCCTCCCTGGTCGCCCTCGCACTCGCTGCCCCCATCGCCCAGGCCCATACGGCCGGCGATATCATCGTTCGCGCCGGCGCCATCACCGTCAATCCGGAGGCCGACAGTTCCAGCGTCAAGGTCGACCGTGGTCCGCTGGCCGGTGCCGACCTGGGCGGCAAGGCGACCATGAGCAGCGACACTCAACTGGGCCTGAACTTCGCCTACATGATCACCAACAACCTGGGGATCGAGCTGCTGGCGGCGTCGCCGTTCGAGCACGATGTGAAGATCAAGGGCACCGCCCTGGGCGCGGCCAACAACAAGCTCGGTACCCTGAAGCACTTGCCTCCGACCCTGAGCCTGGTCTACTACCCGCTCGACGCGAAGTCGGCCTTCCAGCCTTATGTCGGCGCCGGCATCAACTACACCTGGATCTACGACGAACACGTGGGCAGCGAAGCCAGCGCCAACGGCTTCAGCAACTTCCGCGCGAGCAACAGCTGGGGCATGGCGTGGCAGGTGGGCGCTGACTACATGCTGACCGACAACATCATGATCAACGGTCAGGTTCGCTATATCGACATCGACACTACCGCCTATGTCGACAACAACGCCGTGGCCGGCGGCACCCGGGCCAAGGTGAACGTCGACGTGGATCCATGGATCTACATGGTGGGCTTGGGCTACAAGTTCTGACCTGCAGCACGATGGCAAGTTGAAAACACACAACAGCGTATGCCGTGACAAAAAAAGGCGCCTCGAAAGGCGCCTTTTCTCATTCAGCGGCCCAGCAGCCGCGCCAGCCCCACGCTCATCGGTGTCTGTGGGGGAAAGCGGAAGCGCTGCAACAGCCGGTGATTGTCGGCTCGTGAGTGCCGGATATCGCCAGGACGCGCCGGACCATGGCTGATCGGCGGCAAGTCACCGACCACCGCGGCCAGCGCCTGAAGCATCTGTTTGAGGGTCGTGGCCTGGTTCCAGCCCACGTTCACCGCCCCGACTTCAACCTCGGTTTTCTCGATGGCCTGCACCAGCAGGTCCACCAGGTCTTCGACATAGACAAAGTCCCGGGTCTGCTCACCATCGCCGAAGATGGTAATCGGCAGGCCTTTCTGCGCCCGTTCGCTGAAGATGCTGATCACACCGGAATACGGTGAGGACGGATCCTGGCGCGGGCCGTAGATATTGAAGAAGCGGAACACCACCGGCTCCAGGTCATGCTGGCGACGATAGAAATCCAGGTAGAACTCGCTGGCCAGCTTGTCCGAGGCATACGGCGTGAGCGGCGCCTTGGGGGTGTCTTCGTCGATGGACTGGCCTTCGCCGTTGTTGCCATAGACCGCCGCGCTGGAAGCGAACAGCACCCGCTTGACGCCGGCCTGGCGCATGGCTTCACAGACGTTCAGGGTGCCAATGAAATTGCTCTGGTGGGTGCGCACCGGGTCGTCCACCGAAGCCTGCACCGAGGCCACGGCGGCCAGGTGCGCGACGGCACTGCAACCGGCCATGGCCCGGGCCACCAGCGCCGCGTCGGCGACATCGCCCTCGATCAGCTCCACGGCAGGGTTGTCCAGGGGCAGGTTGCTGCGCTTGCCGGTAGACAAATCGTCGAGGATTCGCACCGAATGGCCCTGGGCGAGCAACGCGTCGGTCAGGTGCGAACCGATGAAACCCGCACCGCCGGTAATGAGAACAGGGCCTTTAGCCATGACGATAGAACCTATCCAGGAGAGACGGGAGGGCCGCGCGCCAGGCGCGGGGCTTGATCCCGAAGGTATGCAGAATTTTCTTGCAGGCCAGGACCGCGTGCTGCGGTTCTTCCGCGGCGTCCGGCCGTGCGGCGTGGGCCTGGGGCGTGGGCGACTCGATCGCCAGCGGATGCAGGGCGCGGGCTTCGGTCAGGATCGCCTGCCCCAGCGCCAGCGGCGTGGTCGCCTCGTGTCCGGCGTAATGGTAGGTGCCCCACAGCGGCGCCGCACAGTCGAGCTGCTTGAGCACGGAGATGATGACCCGCGCCGCGTCATCGACCGGCGTTGGATTGCCGCGACGGTCGTCGGCCAGCAGTAATTCCTCGGGGTGTTCGGCCCGGGCCAGGAAGCGCCCCAGGATGCCGTCGGGGCTGTCGTCCAGCAGCCAGCCGAAACGCAGCAGCACATGCTGCGGGCAGGTGGCCCGCACGCTCTGCTCGATCCGCCACAGTGCCTGGCCGCGCAGGCCCAGGGGCACCGGTTCGTCCTTTTCGCTGTAGGCGGTGGCGCGGGAACCGTCGAAGACGCGATAGCTCGACGGTTGCAGCAAGACGATATTGTGATGCTGGCACAACTCGGCCAGGCGCTCGACGGCACGCTCCTGGCTGGCCAGGCGCTGTTCGCTCACCGCCTCGGCCTGGAACCAGTCGAAGTAGTACGCCAGGTTGATCACGGCGTCCGGGCGGGTGTCGTCGAGCAGCTGCGTCAGGCTCGCGGCATCCCAGCCGTCTTCGGGCGGGCGGGGGGCGAGAAAACCGATGTCTTCTTCCGCACCGAGGCGAATCAGCGCCTGCCCAAGGGCATTTCCGCCGCCCAGTAACATAAGGCGCATTCGCATAAAGTCAGCAGGCCCAGTCTGTTGGCACAAGAATTTGGTCGACAACGCCCACAGGCGTCGTCGGAATCCTTGCATTTTGCGGGTTTAGTGCGCAACCGTCATCCGTAAAGTGTGGATCGCATCCTACAAGGCTGGTAGCTGGCCTGTGGCGAGGGGATTTATCCCCGTTGGGCTGCGAAGCGGCCCCTTTGATTGCCACCCGGGCGGGTCAGGTCCATTCCATTCGTCCGGGGCTGTCTTGCAGCCCGGCGGGGATAACTGCCCCTCGCCACAGACGCAGTATCAGTACTTGCATCTTCCCCACTGCGCCCGCATAAACTGCCACATGAATCTGCCCCTTGCCGCCGACCACGCCATGGCAGGCTTCCACCCTGCCGTCCGCGCCTGGTTCAGCCAGACATTCCCGGCGATCACGGCCGCCCAGGCCCGGGCCTGGCCGCTGATCGGCCAGCGCCGTTCGACCCTGGTGGCCGCGCCCACCGGCTCGGGCAAGACCCTGACCGCCTTCCTCGCGGTGCTCGATGAACTGGTGCATCGCGGCCTTGAACAGGGCGGCCTGCCGGACCAGACGCTGGTGGTCTACGTCTCGCCGCTCAAGGCGCTGAGCAACGACATCCGGATCAACCTGCAGAATCCACTGGCCGGCATCACCGAACAACTGCGGCGGATGGACCTGCCGCCCCTGCACATCACCACCGCCGTGCGCACCGGCGACACGCCGCAGAAAGAACGCTCGGCCATGCGCAAGACCGCGCCGCACATCCTGGTGACCACCCCTGAATCGCTCTATGTGTTGCTGGGCTCCGATTCGGGCCGGCAGATGCTCGCCAGCACCCGTACGGTCATCGTCGACGAGATACATGCCATCGCGGCGAGCAAGCGCGGCAGTCACCTGGCCTTGAGCCTGGAGCGCCTGCAGGCGTTGTGTGCCGAACCGCTGGTGCGCATCGGCCTGTCCGCCACGCAGAAACCCATCGAAGCGGTGTCGCGCTTTCTGGTGGGCGCAGGACGCCCGTGTGAAATCGTCGACATCGGCCACGCCCGCCCCCGGGACCTGGGCATCGAAGTGCCTCCGGTACCGCTCTCGGCGGTAATGGCCAACGATGTGTGGGAGCTGGTCTACAACCGCCTCGCCGACCTGGCCCGTGAGCACCGCACCACGCTGGTGTTCGTCAATACCCGACGCCTGGCCGAACGCCTGAGTCGCCATCTGAGCGAACGCCTGGGCAAGGACGCGGTGGCGGCCCATCACGGCAGCCTCGCGAAGGAGTTCCGCCTCGACGCCGAGCAGCGTCTCAAGCGCGGCGAACTGCAGGTATTGATCGCCACCGCGTCCCTGGAACTGGGGATCGACATCGGTGATGTCGACCTGGTGTGCCAGATCGCCTCGCCCCGCTCGATTTCGGCGTTCCTGCAGCGGGTCGGCCGCTCCGGCCACCAGGTCGGAGGGACGCCCAAGGGGCGCCTGTTCGCCACCACCCGCGACGACCTTATCGAATGCGCCGCCCTGCTCGATTGCGTGCGCCGTGGCGAGCTGGACATCCTGCACATTCCCACCGCGCCGCTGGATGTGCTGGCCCAGCAGATCGTCGCGGAGGTCAGTTGCCAGGAATGGCAGGAACAGGCGCTGCTGGAGACCTTCCGTCGCGCTTCGCCCTACGCCGCCCTGGACGAAGGGCACTACCAGGCATTGCTGCAGATGCTCGCCGAAGGCGTCAACGGCCGCCAGGGCGTGCGCAGCGCATACCTGCACCGAGACGCTGTCAGCCGTACCCTGCGCGGGCGCCGGGGCAGCAAGCTGACGGCGGTGACCAGCGGCGGCACCATCCCGGACAACGCCGACTACAGCGTGCTGCTCGAACCCCAGGGGTTGAACATCGGCAGCGTCAACGAAGACTTCGCGGTGGAAAGCATCGCCGGCGACGTGTTCCAGCTGGGCAACACGTCCTACCGCATCATTCGCGTCGAGACCGGCCGCGTGCGGGTCGAGGACGCCCAGGGCCAGCCCCCGACCATTCCGTTCTGGCTCGGCGAAGCGCCAGGGCGCAGCGCCGAGCTGTCCATGGCGGTGGCGCGCCTGCAGGCTCAGCTCGACCGTCTGTTGGGCGCGACGCCGGGCAATCTGCAACCGGCCCTGGACTGGCTGACCGGCACCCTGCAGTTGAACCAGGCCAGCGCCGAGCAGTTGGTGGATTACCTGGCCCCGGCCCGGCTGGCCTTCGGCGCCTTGCCGTCCCAGGACACCTTGCTGATGGAACGCTTTTTCGACGAGTCCGGCGGCACCCAACTGATCATCCACAGCCCTTTCGGCAGCCGCATCAACCGCGCCTGGGGCCTGGCCCTGCGCAAGCGGTTCTGCCGCACCTTCAATTTCGAGCTGCAGGCCGCCGCCAGCGAAGACGCCATCGTGCTTTCGCTGTCCACCGGTCATAGCTTCGAGCTGGACGAGGTCTGGCGCTACCTCAACAGCCAGAGCGCCGAGCAGGTCCTCGTCCAGGCCGTGCTGGATGCGCCATTGTTCGGCGTGCGCTGGCGCTGGAACGCCGGCGTGGCCCTGGCCTTGCCGCGCTACACCGGCGGGCGCAAGGTCGCGCCGCAGATCCAGCGGATGAAAAGCGAAGACCTGATCGCCAGCGTGTTTCCCGACCAGATCGCCTGCCTGGAAAACCTCGCCGGTGAACGGGAGATCCCCGATCATCCCCTGGTGGAACAGACGCTCGACGATTGCCTGCATGAAGCCATGGACAGCGAAGGCTGGCTGACACTGTTGCGACGCATGGAAGCGGGGGAAATCCGCCTGATCAGCCGGGACCTGCCGGCCCCCTCGCCCCTGGCGGCGGAAATCCTCAGCGCCCGGCCCTACACGTTCCTCGACGATGCACCGCTGGAAGAGCGTCGCACCCAGGCGGTGATCAATCGCCGCTGGAGCGACCCACAGTCCACCGATGACCTTGGCGCGCTGGACGCCGAGGCCATCCAGGCCGTCCAGGACGAAGCCTGGCCGACACCGGCCACTGTCGATGAAATGCATGAAACGCTGATGAGCCTGGCCTGTATCGCCGACCACGAAGCCACCGCCCATGCCTCATGGCCGGGTTGGTTGCGGACGTTGGCCGACAGCGGTCGCGCCTGTCACATTCAGCTCAGCACCGAACGCGGCCTGTGGCTGCCCCTGGAACGGTTGACCTGCCTGCAGGCGATTTATCCACAGGCTTCATGGCAACCGCCATTGACTCCCCTGGCCGGTTTCGACGAAGCCTGGGATCCCGACGAGGCCGTGGTGGAACTGCTCCGCGCTCGCCTCAGCGCCTTCGGTCCGCAGCCCCTCATGGCCATCGCTTACCCGTTGGGCTTGTCGACGCCACAGGTCACCCAGGCCTTGGCGCAACTCGAACAGCAAGGCTACGTGCTGCGGGGGCGGTTCACACCGGGTGGCGGGCAGGAGCAATGGTGCGAGCGACACCTGCTGGCGCGCATCCATCGCTATACCGTCAAGCGTCTGCGCCGGGAAATCGAACCGGTGTCGCTTAAGGACTTCATGCGCTTTTTGTTCGACTGGCAACACCTGTCGCCCGCCACCCAGGGCCGGGGCGCGGCCGTCCTGCCGTCGATCGTTGGTCAGTTCGAAGGCTACCCGGCCGCCGCCTCGGCCTGGGACGGTGAGCTGCTGCCGGCGCGGATCAAGGACTATTCGCCCACCTGGCTCGACGAACTGTGTCGCAGCGGCAAACTGGTGTGGACGCGCCTCAATGCCCGGCAGAAACCATCGGCCGGCGCCCTGCGCAGCACGCCGATCGTATTGCTGCCGCGCAACCGGGTCGCCCTGTGGAGTGGCCTGGCCGAGCAAACGCCCCCCGGCGAACTGTCCCTGAAGACGCAAAAGGTCCATCGGGCCCTCAGCGAGCACGGCGCCCTGTTCTTCGACGAACTGCTGCACGAAGCGCATCTGTTGCGCAGTGAACTGGAGATCGCCTTGCAGGAGCTGGTGGGCGCCGGACTGGTGAACGCCGACAGTTTCGCCGGGTTACGGGCGTTGATCACCCCTGCCAGCAAACGCCAGGCCCGCAGCAGTCGGCGTGGGCGCGGGGCGTTTGTCGGCGGCATGGACGACGCCGGCCGCTGGGCCCTGCTCCGCCGCAGCCAACCCGCCCCCGAAGAAGGCAATCGCCCCGCATCGACCCCGCCCGAGACGCTGGAACACATCGCCATGACCCTGTTGCGCCGCTACGGGGTGGTGTTCTGGCGCATGCTGGAGCGCGAAGCCGACTGGCTGCCGAGCTGGCGCGAGCTGCTGCGCACGTTCCATCGCCTGGAAGCCCGCGGGGAAATTCGCGGCGGGCGCTTCGTCAGCGGCCTGGCAGGCGAGCAATTCGCCCTGCCGGAAGCCATCCCGCTGCTGCGCGAAGTGCGCCGCCGCCCCACCGACGGCAGCCTGATCGCCGTGTGCGGGGTCGACCCATTGAACCTGGCCGGCACCCTGCTGCCAGGGGCGAAAGTACCGGCGCTGGCGAGTAATCGGCTGGTGTATCTGGATGGGCTGCCGGTAGCGGCGCAGATCGCCGGCAAGCAGCATCTTTGGATGGAGCTGGATGCTCAAGGGATGGCTGAGGTCCGGAACAAGCTTATTCAGAAAGGTTGAGGGTGTCTGGACGGGCCCCCGCCCGAACCTCACCCACTACCGAGATTGATCAGGCACCTGCTCCCCCTCTTTCGGCTCTTCCACGAATCGCTTGGGCATCATCACCTGCTGTGGATAAGTCTGCGCAAAGTGCACCGCCGGGTGGTTATCCACAAGCTTCTTCAATTGATGGTTGAACGCGCGGCTCACCGCGTACTGCCCGCCGGAGACCGTGCGGAACTGCGCCGTGAGCACCACGCCGTTGAGGTCCATCTTGTCCACGCCGAACACATCCAGCGGCCCTTGCAGGTTGAACTTGAGAAACGGATCTTCAGCGATCGAACGCCCGGCCTCGCGAATCAGCTCGATGGCCTGGTCGACATCGGTGTCGTAGGTGAACTGCACCGAGAAAAATGCAAAGGCGAATTGGCGGGACTGGTTGGTCACCGCCTTGATCTGGCCGAACGGTACCGAGTGCACGAACCCCTTGCCGTCGCGCAGGCGCAGGGTGCGGATGGTCAGGCCTTCGACGGTGCCGGCGTGGCCGGAGCTGAGCACCACCCAGTCGCCGATGGACAGCGTGTCTTCAATGATGATGAACAGCCCGGTGATCACATCCTGCACCAATTGCTGCGAACCGAAACCGATCGCCAACCCCACCACCCCGGCACCGGCCAGCAACGGGGCGACGTTGATACCCAGGTTGGCCATGGTGGTGATTGCGCAAATCACCACCAGGATGATTTTCGCCGCGTTGCGCAACAGCGGCAGGATGGTCTTGACCCGCGTACTGGGCTGGCGCGCCCCACGTTTGTTGAGCGGTGGTTTCAGGGCTTCCTGGATGGCCGTATCGAGCACCACCCACATGAGCCAGGTCACCAGCAGGATCAACCCGATGCGACTCAAGGAATCGCTGATCGCCCGCCCCACGGCATTGCGCGAAGCGAATTCGAACAACGAAAGCCCCCAGATCCTGCCGAGGATCTCGATGAACGCCACCGCCATGACAATCCGCAGCAAGGCATGCAACAGGCTCAACAACCGGCCCTTGTAGGCACTGTTGCGCTGGATGGCTTCGGCCTTGGGAGACTTGAACACCTGTTGGAACACGGTGCTGAGAAATACCGTGGCGATCAGCAGGATAGTGGTGAACAACGCACAGCGCAGGGCCCTCTGGTTATCCTCGCCCACGCCGATCAGGCTCACCGCCGAGACCAGCACCATCAGCAATATCGGCCAGTTCCACAGCCCGGAAAAAACCCGCAGCGACTCCTGCAGGGCCGGCTGTTTCAAGCGTTGGGCCAGCGGGCGGTTGCGAATCAGATGCGCCACGGGCCGGCGCATGCGGATCACCAGCCAGCCAAACAGCACCGAGGCGAACAGCCCGGTGAACACCGCGACGCTGGCGGTGATGTTGCCCCCCAGTTGCCGGGCGATCTGCGGACTGGTCAGTGCATCGCTGAGGGCGGCGAGGAAACCGAACAGGAACAACGGACGGGGAATGAAATGGCGAATGATCGACACCGCCCGACGTTTGTGGCCGGCATTGAACATCACGATCACGCAGAGCAGCACCGAGGTGGAGAAGATCCCGCTGCTGGTGGCATAGGCAAAACACAGGGCCAGGGCACGCCCGACCGAAACTTGCAGGAAGTGGCTGACATACAGGGTCAGCGGCAGGCAGACCAGCGCCGGCACGGTGTAGGGCAGCAGGTAGCCGAGCAGGTCCCGTATCCGTTGCCGGCTGCGCAGCCAACGACGATGGCCCAGATGGCGCAGCAGCAGCCGGGCCCCGGCCCAGATCAGAGCAAAGGCACCCAGCCAGACGCCGGAAAGCAACAGGAAATCCCCCGCCACGCGCCAGGAGGACCGGGCGGTCTGGTCCACCAGCCTGTCCACTTCGTCCGCCGCCCGGTCCGCCCGCAGGCGCCAGGCATCGATCAGGCTCTGGTTGAGGTCGAGCTTGTCCTGGACATCGTCGATGCTCGAACTGATGGCGCCCAGTAAACCGCCCTGCACCAGTGGCTCGGGTTCGGCGGGGGCCTCACTGGGCGCCGGTGCGGCAGGCGCGGCGGCCGCAGCGTGGGCGATACCGCCCGTCAGCAGCGACAGGACCAGCAGCAAGGCAGTGCTCAATCGAGACAAAACGCGAGGCTCCTTCACACGGGATTGGTAAGGAACTGATTCAAAACGAGCCGGCAAGTTCGCTTTGCCGGGTGAATCGGGAAAACCTCCGGGACTTCAGCCAAGACCAGATCCTTTGGCGAGGGGATTTATCCCCGCTGCGCAGCAGCCCTATAAGGCGGCACCTCGGTGCATCAGCTCAACCGCGTGTTTTTGTCTGGGACTGCCTCGCGGCCCAGCGGGGATAAATCCCCTCGCCACAATGCTCACTGCCATCAATACCTTTCTCCACAGGACCTCATGGGCCTCACCGCCGGGCATCCCGTCGAAACTTTCTTCACCGCGCGAAGGTCATCACAAGACACAGGCAGTACGAGGTCATCTGGCGCGGGAGGGACACATGACGGCGATCCACATCGGTATTTCCGGTTGGCGATACACGCCTTGGCGGGGGGACTTCTACCCCAAGGGACTGACCCAAAAGCGTGAATTGCAGTTCGCCTCGCGAGCGGTCAACAGCATCGAGATCAACGGATCGTTCTATGCCCTGCAACGCCCTGAACGGTATGCCCAGTGGTACGCCGAAACACCGCCGGGCTTCGTGTTCAGCGTCAAGGCGCCGCGCTTCATCACGCACATCAAGCGTCTGCGGGACATCCGCAAGCCCCTGGCCAATTTCTTCGCCTCCGGGGTGCTGGAGCTCAAGGAAAAGCTGGGGGCGATCCTCTGGCAATTCCCCCCCAGCTTCAAATTCGACCCTGAGCTGTTCGAAGACTTTCTCAAACAACTGCCCCACGACACCGAAGCGGCCGCGGCCCTGGCCCGGGAGCACGAACCGCGCATGGAAGGCCACGCCAGTACCGAAACCGACAAGAAACGCCCGCTGCGCCATGCGGTCGAAATCCGCCATGAAAGTTTCATCGACCCGCGCTTCGTCGCGCTGCTCAAGCGCTACGACGTCGCCCTGGTGATCGCCGACACCGCTGGTAAATGGCCGTATCGCGAAGACGTCACCAGCGATTTCGTCTACCTGCGCCTGCACGGCGCCGAGGAACTGTATGCCAGCGGTTATACCGACGAAGCCTTGAAGCGCTGGGGTGACCGGATCGAAGCCTGGAGCCACGGCAAGCAACCGGAGGATGCCCAACTGATCGATCCGACAACCCGACCCAGGGCGCGCAAGCACCGGGAAGTGTTCTGCTATTTCGACAACGACATCAAGGTTCGCGCCCCTTACGACGCACGCCATCTGCTGGAGCGCTTCGATCTGGACAAGGACCTGGCCACAGCTCCCGGCCAGCGTCCCGCCGAGGGAGTGTTGCCATGAGCACGATCCCCTCCGAAACGGGCCTGGACCCAAGGGGTGACGCGATCCAGGGCCAGGCCCGGGATCTTGGCCGGATCCGCCGTTTCACGGTGCTGACGGTCAATACCCACAAGGGGTTCACCGCCCTGAACCGGCGCTTCATCCTGCCGGAGCTGCGCGAAGCGGTGCGCAGCGTGTCCGCCGATGTGGTGTTCCTGCAGGAAGTCCATGGCACACACGAGCATCATCCCCAGCGCTATAGCAACTGGCCGAGCATGCCGCAATACGAATTCCTGGCCGACAGCCTGTGGCCACAGTTCGCCTACGGGCGCAACGCGGTCTACCCGGCGGGGGACCACGGTAACGCGCTGCTGTCGAAGTTCCAGATCATCCGTCACGACAACCTGGACGTCTCCATCAGCGGCCATGAAAACCGCGGCATGCTCCATAGCGTGCTGCGCCTGCCGGATGGCGATGCCCCGCAGGTGCATGCCATCTGCGTACACCTGGGATTGCGCGAGAACCATCGTGTCGAGCAATTGAAACTGCTCTGCCAACGGTTGAGCGAATTGCCGCCCGAGGCGCCAGTGATCGTGGCCGGGGATTTCAACGACTGGCGCGGCAAGGCCAACGAGCTGCTTGCGCCCTGCGGCCTGCGGGAAGTGTTCGCCGAGCAATGGGGCAAACCGGCCCGCAGCTTTCCGGCGCGCCTGCCCATCCTGCGCCTGGACCGCATCTACGTGCGCAACCTCAAGGCCCATCATCCCAAGGTCTTGAGCGTACGACCCTGGTCGCACCTTTCCGACCATGCCCCTTTGTCGGTGGAGATCGAGTTATGAGCGCGACGATGAACAAGGCGACGGTGGAACAGGTCGAGGTTCCACCCACCGAGCGCAATCCGGCGCTGGTGGACATCGAATACGGTTGGCATGGCAATAACCGCGTCACACTGCTGGAGAATGGCGAGCAATACTTTCCCAGGGTCTTCGAGGCCATACGCCGGGCCGAGCAGGAGATCCTCCTGGAAACCTTCATCCTGTTCGAGGACAAGGTCGGCTACGAACTGCGGGACCTGCTGGTGGACGCCGCCCAACGGGGCGTGCGCATCACCGTCAGTCTCGACGGCTTCGGCTGCGGCGAACTGACGCCGCAGTTCCTGACATCGCTGAGCGACGCGGGGGTGCGCCTGCAGATGTTCGACCCGGCACCCCGGCACCTGGGCATCCGCACCAACTGGTTCCGGCGGTTGCACCGCAAGATCGTGGTGGTGGACGGGGTGATCGCGTTCATTGGCGGGATCAATTTTTCCGCCGACCACCTGGGCGACTTTGGCCCCGAGGCCAAGCAGGACTATTCCGTGGAAGTCAAAGGGCCGGCAGTGGTGGATATCCATCATTTCGCCCTGTTGCAAAGCGGCCGGCCGGCCCGGGCCAAATACTGGTGGCAGCGACGCCGCAGCCGCCGCAGCGAACTGGCGTTCAACGAACATGATGGCCAGGTGCGCCTGGTCTATCGCGACAACCACGAGCACCAGACCGATATCGAAGAGGTCTATCTGCAAGTGCTGCGTAGCGCCAAGCGCAGGGTGGTGATCGCCAATGCCTATTTCTTCCCCGGCTACCGGTTGCTGCGCGAAATCCGCAATGCGGCGCGGCGTGGCGTGGAGGTGCGGCTGATCCTGCAGGGCCAGCCGGACATGATGATCGCCAAGCTCGCGGCGCGCATGCTCTACGACTATCTGCTCAAGGCCGGAGTGGTGATCTACGAATACTGCGAGCGCCCCCTGCACGGCAAGGTGGCCCTGGTGGACGAGGATTGGAGCACGGTCGGGTCCAGCAACCTCGACCCCCTGAGCCTGTCGCTGAACCTGGAAGCCAATGTGCTGATCCGCGACCGGGCCTTCAACCGCGAACTGTTCCAGCGGCTCGAACACCTGAGCCACAACCATTGCACCGTCATGCGCCCCAACCATGCCCCACGCGGGCTGCTGTGGCGCATGACCATCGGTTTCATGGTGTTCCACTTCCTGCGGCATTTTCCGGCCTGGGCCGGATGGCTGCCGGCCCATAAACCGCGTCTGAAACCTTTTTCGCCGCCGACGGCGGTTCGGAGCGAACCCCATGAACCACTCTGAAGCGCATTCCGTGCCGAGGGACGCCCACGGGCCGGACCAGGCCAACACCGCATCCAGGCCCGCATCGCGCTGGAGCCGCTGGAAAAGACCGCTGACCCTGGCGTTCTTCCTGCTGCTGATCGTACTGTTCACAGCCCTGGCGAGGCGTATCGACTGGGCGGAGGTCCTGGCCACCCTGGCCGATTTCAAGATTCGCACATTGCTCATCGCCGCAGCCCTGACCATTACCAGCTTCATTACCTATGCCTGCTTCGACCTGATCGGACGGACCTACATCCGGCAGAAACTGGGGTGGCGGCAGATCCTGCCGGTGGGGGTGATCAGCTACGCCTTCAACCTCAACCTCAGCGCCTGGGTCGGCGGCATCGCCATGCGCTACCGGCTCTATTCGCGGCTGGGGGTCAGCACCGGCAACATCGCCAAGATCCTAGGCCTGAGCCTGGCCACCAACTGGTTCGGCTACATGACCCTGGCCGGCGTGGTGTTCAGCAGCGGGCTGGTCACCCTGCCACCGGGCTGGAAACTCAGCAGCAATGCCTTGCAGGGTGTCGGTGTGCTGCTGCTGTTGGTGAGTGCCGGTTATCTGCTGGCCTGCCGGTTCTCCAAACGTCGGGCCTGGACGATCCGGGGCATGGAAATCAATCTGCCGTCCCTGCGCATGGCGGTGCTGCAGTTGGCGCTCGGCGCGTTGAACTGGTCGCTGATGGCGGCGGTGATCTTTACCTTGCTGCCGAGCAAACTGGACTATCCGCTGGTGCTGGGCGTATTGCTCATCAGCAGCATCGCCGGGGTGATTACGCACATTCCTGCGGGGCTCGGCGTGTTGGAAGCGGTGTTCATCGCGCTGCTGCAACACGAAGTCTCTCGGGGCAGCTTGCTGGCGGGGTTGATCGCCTATCGGGCGATCTATTTCATCCTGCCGTTGCTGATCACGGTGGTGATGTATCTGGTGATCGAGGCGAAGGCCAAGGCGTTGCGGGTCAAGCCTGGGGTCAAGCGCTGAGGTGCCACGCCCGGCCCCATCGCGAGCAAGCTCGCTCCCACAGGAGATGGCATTGGACATGGGGTTGGCGCCCGTCGCAGTCCGGTGTGGGAGCGAGCCTGCTCGCGATAAGCCCCGCACACACCCACATGATCAGCGCTCCTGGATGATGCTCAACCGCTCTCCCACCACCATTTCCGTGATCCAGTCCACCAGGATCGAGGTGTAAGCCTGCTGTGACACGGGATCGCTCAGGGCATGGTCGGCTCCGTCGATGATCCGGTGCGTCAGCGAGTGGGTCTGCTGGCACGCGGCGCGGTAGCTCATGATGGTGGCGTGGGGTACATGATCGTCGGTCTCCGACTCCACCAACAGCACGTCCCCCGTGAACTGCGAACACGCGTGCAAGGCACGATTGGTATGGGCGTGGACCAGGGTGCTGCGATAATCCAGCAGGTCAGTCTTGTCCAGGTCGCGCTTGGGCGTATGCCATTGCTCGTCGCGGTACAGAGCCGGCACCCGCAAGGCCAGCCAGCGTACCGGTCGCAGCGAGGTCAGGATGGCTGCCAGGTAACCGCCGTAGCTGGTGCCCACCACAGCAATCGCCGAGGTGTCCAGGGCCGGATGGGCGAGCAACCGGTCATAGGCCGCCAGCAAATCCCGCAGATTGTCTTCCCGGGTGACCCGGGACAACGGAATGCCCGCCCCGCCAGTGTGGCCGCGCAAGTCGAAGGTCAGGCACACGCAGCCCAGGCCGGCGATGCCTTTGGCCCGTTCCAGATCACGCTCCTGGCTGCCACCCCAACCGTGTACGAACAACACGCCGGGCACTTTCGATTTGGGACTGAGGAACGTCCCGTTCATGTGCTCATCATCGATCTCGATCTGAATGGTTTCGCTTCTAGCCGTCATGGGATTGAACCGTTACGTATTTGAGTAGGAAATCACCATTTTCCGCCGCGCCGCGATACACCTCCCGGGCACCGGCGGGTAGCGGTTGGTCGGTATAGGTTTCCACCGAGGACACGCGCACCACACTGGTGGAGGGGTCCTCGACGAATACCTGCAACGCCGCAAGCTCGGCACTGCTGGCCCCGCCCATGCGCCAGGATTGTTCCAGCACACCGCCACGGGGCTGGCCGCCGGCGTCGAGGCCCTGGGCAATGTCGTAGTTGCGCCGCGACGCGAAGAAACCGGGATAGGCCTGGTTGGCGGCATCGTCGAACACCTGGGCCAGTCGCACCGCTTCGCGAACGTCGTCGGCCAGTTCAAGCCTGAGCAACTCGATGTAACCGCCCTGCACCACCAGCAGGTCCGAACCGCCGTAGACCTCCAGCCCCTCGCTGTCACGGGTGAGGTGTTGCACGCCGCAATAGCTGATGACCTTGCCGCCGATGCAGCTCTGGCCAACGCTCTGGGTCTTGACCTCCCGCAGGTTCTGCTCCAATACCACTCCGGCGCTGAACAACGCCTGGGCATCGGGCGCGGCGACGATTTCGTCGAACTGGGCGATGCTCTCGATCACGCGCTGGTCGCGCCCGGCACAGGCATGGATGGGCTTGAAGCGGATCGGCCCGGCGTACAGCAGATGTTCGGCTGCGGGGCGCGCGTCCTTGAGCGAAAAGACACTGACACCGTCGAGCACCACGCCGCGGCTCAATTTGGCGAACAACGGCGACCACCCCTCGGGCGCGACGGCGTACTTGTTCAACAGACCGTGGGTGATGGCCTTGGTGCAGATGAAATCATGCTCGACATAGCCGCCCCACAGATCGTCCGGCCCATGGACACCGAACTGCCGCGCGGCTTCGGCGCCGATCAGGGTTTGCGTAGGCAGCAGATACAAGTCGCGCCCCGCATGTTGCTCGCGGTCATAGCTGCCGCCGTATTCAAACCCGAGGATCTGCGCCAACCAATGGGCCAAGGCTCGATTGGTTTGCACCTCATGGACGGGCGCGTGAGGATTGATGGAATGCGCCACTACCGTTTTGTTGCGTTTGACTGACGTCATGCGTTGCCCTTACCTCGATGGCTTCAAGTAAAGGGGTGCAGAGATCAGGCCAAGGCTCGGCGGGGGACGAACGGTCAGGAAAATGGGCGTCCCGTCGGAGGATTAATAGCATCTGGCCTGTTTCATTCTGCACGACCAGCGCAAAGCATCCCGCAATTTGCACGACTGGGGATAAAGGCGTCGCTATCCCTTTGAACCGCTCGGCGGGCTCACACCGAATCTCGTCCGGTAGTCGCTCGGCGCCAGCCCGGTGATTTTCCTGAAGATCGCCCGGAAGGCGCTTGCATCCTGATAGCCCACGGTCCAGGCGATGTGGTCGATGGTGCCGTTGGTGAATTCCAGCATTTCCCGTGCCTTGCCAACCCGCAGGTGCTGGCAGTATTCGGTAGGCTTGAGGCCGGTGGCGGCGCGGAACCTTCGCAGGAAGGTGCGTTCTTCCAGCCCTGCCCGTTCGGCCATCGCGCCCAGAGACACATCCACCGCTCCGCTGCCTTGCAGCCAGTGCTGGACCTTGAGAATCGCCGCATCCCCATGCCCGAGGATCGGCGCGAAGTTGCTGCCGCACTGGCTGGCGCTGTCGCTATGCTCGATCACCAGAAATTGCGCCGTGCGTGTGGCGATGCTCGGCCCGAGCAGGCGGTCCACCAGGCGCAACCCCAGCTCCGACCAGGCCATCAGTCCGGCCGTGGTAATCAGGTCGCCATCGTCGACGATGGGCTTGTCCGCCTGGAGCCTGACCTTGGGGTAGCGGGCGGCGAAACTCTTGGCGGACGTCCAGTGAGTGGTGGCGCTACGCCCATCGAGCAAGCCGCTTTCGGCCAGCAGGATCGAACCGACGCAGACCCCGCCCAGTACCGTGCCGCCGGCATGCTGTGTCCGCAGCCAGTTCATCAGTCCGTCGGCAGCCTGGCCTTCGCTGAAACCGTCGAGGGATGGCGGGATCAGCAGCGCGGCCAGTTGGCCCGCCGGCCCGGCTGCGCTGTCGAACACCCGTGACGGTGCCTCACCGTGCTCCGCCCGCCAATGGCTGACCCGCAAACGCGGCAACGGCGCGCTGGCATGCTCCAGCGCGATCCGGTCCGCCACGGCGAACAGGTCGGTCAAGCCATGCACCGCCGCCAACTGCGCGCCCGGATAGATCAACACCCCGAGCTCCGCGACCGCCCTTTGTTGCACCATTGTCAGTTTTCCCTCGCTTATTGTCGTTGCGGCCAATCCTCGACGCGGCGGCAAAAGCCGATGATGGCCTCACTTCCAACCTGATCGAGGAAAGCCCCATGTCCAAGCAAGCGCTCATCGTAGTCGATATCCAGAACGACTACTTCCCCCAGGGAAAATGGCCGCTGGTCCGCGCCGAAGCCGCCGCCGACAACGCCGCCCGGATCATTGAAGCCTTTCGCCAGGCCGGCAACCAAGTGGTGCATATTCGCCACGAATTCACCTCCGAAGATGCTCCGTTCTTCACGCCAGGCTCCGAAGGCGCGAAGCTGCATTCCAAGGTGCTCAACCGCGCCGATGAGCCGGTGGTGCTCAAGCATTATGTCAATTCGTTCCGTGAAACCGAGCTGCAGGCCCTCCTCGACCAGCACGGTATCGAACAATTGGTCATCGTCGGCAGCATGAGCCATATGTGCGTCGACGGTGTCACCCGTGCGGCGGCGGATCTGGGTTATGACGTCACGGTGATCCACGACGCTTGCGCCACCCTGGACCTGGAATTCAACGGCGTCGTCGTCCCCGCCGCCCAAGTGCATGCGGCCTTCATGGCGGCGCTGGGGTTTGCCTATGCAAACGTCGTGAGCGCGGAGCAATTTCTAGGTGGCAGGGCCTGAGCACCAAGGGCCAGGCGTAAAAAAACCGCGTTTCGAAAACGAAGCGCGGTTTTTTGTGCGATGCGGTATTCAGCGACTCTTAGAACGGAATATCGTCATCGAAGCTGTCGAAATCCGGCGCCGGCTGCGGTGCGGTCTGTTGCGGGGCCGGACGCTCGCGCTGTGGCTGAGGCGCCGCCTGCGGACGTGGAGCCTGCTGACGAGGCGCGGACTGCTGGTAGTTGTTGCCACCTTGTTGATCGCCCTGCGGACGGCCGCCCAGCAGTTGCATGGTGCCCTGCATGTCGACGATGATTTCAGTGGTGTAGCGCTTGATGCCGTCTTTTTCCCACTCGCGGGTCTGCAGCTTGCCTTCGATGTACACCTGCGAACCCTTGCGCAGGTATTCGCCGGCGATCTCCGCCACCTTGCCGAACATCGACACGCGGTGCCATTCGGTCTTTTCGACCTTCTGGCCGGTCTGCTTGTCGGTCCACTGTTCGCTGGTCGCCAGACTCAGGTTGGTCACGGCGTTGCCGTTAGGCAGGTAGCGAACCTCGGGATCCTGGCCGCAAGTACCGACCAATATGACTTTGTTAACCCCACGGGCCATAACGTTCTCCTAGGCTTCGCACGCGGTCGGTGCCGGGTTGTTCACCAGGCGCTCGAGCGTCGCACGATCCAATAATTCGGTGTCCAGTTTGATATAAACGGCCGCTTCGTCGGCGACCACCACTGCATCGGTTACTCCAACGACGGCCCTGAGGCGCTCGGCCAGGCCTGCTTCGCGGATGGCTTCGGGCGACAACGGCAAGCGCAGGCTCGTCACATACGGAGGTTCGCGCATGGTAACAGCAAAGACCAGCCAAAGTGCAGCCAGCGCCGCGCATCCCAGGAATACAACCGACAAACCGCCATGCTGGAACAACCAGCCGCCCAGGATCCCGCCCAACGCCGAACCCAGGAACTGGCTGGTGGAATAGACCCCCATCGCCGTGCCCTTGCCGCCCGCCGGTGAAACCTTGCTGATCAGCGACGGCAGGGAGGCCTCCAGCAGATTGAACGCGGTGAAAAATACCACCGTGCCGATCACCAGGGCCCGCAGGCTGTCGCCGAACTGCCAGAAGAATAGCTCAGTGAGCATCAGCGTCACGACGGCGCCGAGCAAAACTCGTTTCATTTTGCGTCGCTTCTCGCCATAGATGATGAAGGGAATCATGGCGAAGAAAGAAATCAGCAGCGCGGTGAGGTAAACCCACCAGTGTTGCTCCTTGGGCAGGCCGGCCTTCTCGACCAGCGCCAGCGGCAAGGCCACGAAGCTGGACATCAGCATGGCATGCAGCACGAAGATGCCCAGGTCCAGGCGCAACAGGTCCGGGTGCTTGAGCGTGGGTATCAGCGCCTGGCGGGCCACGCCGGACTCGCGATGCTGCAGCGGCCCGGTGGATTGCGGTACCACGAAGGCCACGATCAGGATGCCCAGCAGGGCCATGGCACCGGTCGCCAGGAACAGCCCCGACAGGCCGAAAGCCCGGGTCAGCAAGGGACCGACCACCATGGCGACGGCGAACGACAGGCCGATCGTCATGCCGATCATGGCCATGGCCTTGGTCCGGTGCTGCTCGCGGGTCAGGTCTGACAGCAGTGCCATGACGGCGGCGGAAATCGCCCCGGCACCTTGCAGGATCCGCCCGGCGATCACGCCCCAGATCGAATCGGCGCTGGCCGCCAGGACGCTGCCCAGGGCAAAGACGATCAACCCCAGGTAAATGACCGGACGCCGGCCGATACGGTCGGAAATGACACCAAAGGGAATCTGGAAAATCGCCTGGGTCAGGCCATACGCGCCAATCGCCAGCCCGATGAGGGCCGGCGTCGCGCCCGCCAGGTCCATGCCATAGGTCGCCAGCACCGGCAACACCATGAACATGCCCAGCATACGGAAGGCGAACACCAGGGCCAGACCGCTTGCCGCTCGGGTCTCGCCGCTACTCATGCGTTCGCTGTGGGGATCGTGCATGGAAAAACCTCATCTGAACCGGCGGCGATTCTACCAGTCCCATCGATTGAGGGGGTATATCGCGACGGTTTGACGCGCAGTCTTCATGTATGGCCGCCGTCGCGATTCAATAGTGTGCATCCATCCAGTATTTGCCCTTATACTCCTACGTTTTCGACGCCCGCCGAGCGAGGCCATTTTGGACAAGATCCTGATTCGTGGGGCCCGTACCCACAACCTGAAGAATATCGACCTGACCCTGCCACGGGACAAGCTGATCGTCATCACCGGCCTGTCCGGATCCGGCAAATCATCCCTGGCTTTCGACACCCTGTACGCCGAAGGCCAGCGACGCTATGTCGAATCGCTGTCGGCCTACGCCCGGCAATTCCTGTCGATGATGGAAAAACCCGACGTCGACACCATCGAAGGCCTGTCGCCGGCGATTTCCATCGAACAGAAATCGACTTCCCATAACCCCCGATCGACGGTCGGCACCATCACCGAGATCTACGACTACCTGCGCCTGCTCTACGCGCGAGTCGGGATCCCCCGCTGCCCCGATCACGACATCCCCCTGGAAGCCCAGACCGTCAGCCAGATGGTCGACCTGGTACTGGCCCAGCCCGAAGGCAGCAAGCTGATGCTGCTGGCACCGGTCGTCCGCGAGCGCAAGGGCGAGCACCTGCTGGTCTTCGAAGAGCTGCGAGCCCAGGGCTTCGTGCGGGCCCGGGTCAACGGCAAGTTGTGCGAACTGGACGAACTGCCGAAGCTGGATAAACAGAAGAAGCATTCGATCGATGTGGTGGTGGACCGCTTCAAGGTCCGACCCGACCTGCAACAACGCCTGGCCGAGTCCTTCGAGACCGCCTTGAAGCTGGCCGACGGCATTGCTCTGGTCGCGCCGATGGACGACGAACCCGGTGAGGAAATCATTTTTTCCGCACGCTTCGCCTGCCCGGTCTGCGGCCATGCCATCAGCGAGCTGGAACCCAAGCTGTTCTCCTTCAACAACCCGGCGGGCGCCTGCCCGACGTGCGATGGCCTGGGGGTCAAGCAGTTCTTCGACACCAAGCGCCTGGTCAATGGCGAACTGACCCTGGCCGAAGGCGCGATTCGCGGCTGGGACAGGCGCAACGTCTATTACTTCCAGATGCTCGGGTCCCTGGCGGCCCACTACAAGTTCAGCCTGGACAAGCCGTTCAACGAACTGCCCGCCGACCGGCAGCAGTACATCCTGCACGGCAGCGGCTCGCAGAACGTCGACTTCAAGTACTTGAACGACCGCGGCGACATCGTCAAGCGCTCCCACCCGTTCGAAGGCATCGTGCCGAACCTCGAGCGGCGCTACCGTGAGACCGAATCGGCGAGCGTGCGCGAAGAGCTGGCCAAGTTTCTCAGCACCCAGCCCTGCCCCGACTGTCGTGGCACCCGTTTGCGGCGGGAGGCCCGGCATGTCTGGGTGGGCGAGAAGACCTTGCCGGCGGTGACCAACCTACCGATCGGCGATGCCACCGACTATTTCGGCGGCCTCAAGCTCACCGGGCGCCGCGGCGAAATCGCGGACAAGATTCTCAAGGAGATTCGTGAACGCTTGCAGTTCCTGGTGAATGTCGGCCTGGACTACCTGACCCTTGATCGCAGCGCGGACACCTTGTCCGGCGGCGAAGCCCAGCGCATCCGCCTGGCCAGCCAGATCGGCGCGGGCCTGGTGGGGGTGATGTACATCCTCGACGAACCTTCCATCGGCCTGCACCAACGGGACAACGATCGGCTGCTGGGGACCCTGAAGCATTTGCGGGACATCGGCAACACGGTGATCGTGGTGGAGCACGATGAAGACGCGATCCGCCTGGCGGACTACGTGGTGGATATCGGCCCCGGTGCGGGGGTACATGGCGGGCATATCGTGGCGCAGGGCACTGCCGCCGAGGTCATGGCCCATCCTGACTCCCTGACCGGCAAATACCTGTCCGGCCGTGTGAAGATAAAGGTCCCGGCCAAACGTACGCCGCGCAACAAGAAGCTGTCCCTGACCCTCAAGGGGGCCCGTGGCAACAACCTGCGCAACGTTGACCTGGAGATCCCGATCGGTCTGCTCACCTGTGTCACCGGCGTATCCGGCTCCGGCAAATCCACTCTGATCAACAACACCCTGTTCCCTCTCAGCGCCACGGCCCTGAACGGCGCAACCACCCTGGAAGCGGCGGCTCACGACAGCATCAAGGGCCTGGAGCACCTGGACAAGGTGGTCGACATCGACCAGAGCCCGATCGGCCGTACGCCGCGTTCGAACCCGGCGACCTACACCGGCTTGTTCACGCCGATTCGTGAGCTGTTCGCCGGCGTGCCCGAATCCCGTTCCCGGGGCTACGGCCCGGGCCGGTTCTCGTTCAACGTCAAGGGCGGGCGCTGCGAAGCGTGCCAGGGCGATGGCCTTATCAAGGTGGAGATGCACTTCCTTCCGGACATCTATGTGCCGTGCGACGTGTGCAAGAGCAAGCGCTACAACCGCGAAACCCTGGAGATCAAATACAAGGGCAAGAACATCCACGAAACCCTCGAGATGACCATCGAAGAGGCGCGGGAGTTCTTCGACGCGGTGCCGGCCCTGGCACGCAAGCTCCAGACGCTGATGGACGTGGGCCTGTCCTACATCAAGCTCGGGCAGTCGGCGACAACCTTGTCCGGGGGGGAGGCCCAACGGGTCAAGCTGTCCCGGGAACTGTCAAAGCGCGACACCGGCAAGACCCTGTACATCCTCGACGAACCGACCACCGGCCTGCACTTCGCCGATATCCAGCAATTGCTCGACGTGCTGCATCGTCTTCGCGATCACGGCAACACCGTGGTGGTGATCGAGCACAATCTGGACGTGATCAAGACCGCCGACTGGCTGGTGGACCTTGGGCCGGAAGGTGGCTCCAAGGGTGGCCAGATCATTGCGGTGGGGACGCCCGAGCAAGTGGCGCAGATGAAGCAATCCCATACCGGTCACTACCTCAAGCCTCTGCTGGAGCGCGACCGGGATTGAGACACCGGACATGAAAAAGCCCCTGCCATCTCATCGATGCCAGGGGCTTTTTCATAACGGCATGCCCACCAGAACAACGGTCTCACCGACCTCAAGCCAGAATCAGCACTGCGACTGCAGGTAGTTTTCCAACCCGATCAACTTGATCAGCCCCAACTGCTTCTCAAGCCAGTAGGTGTGGTCTTCCTCGGTATCGTTGAGCTGGACGCGCAGGATCTCGCGGGTCACGTAGTCGTTGTGTTGCTCGCACAGTTCGATGCCTTTGCACAACGCCGCGCGGACCTTGTATTCCAGACGCAAGTCAGCGACCAGCATTTCGGGCACGGTGGTTCCGATATCCAGGTCGTCTGCGCGCATGCGTGGAGTGCCTTCAAGCATCAGGATCCGGCGCATGAGTGCATCGGCGTGCTGAGTCTCTTCTTCCATCTCATGGTTGATACGTTCGTAGAGCTCGGTAAAACCCCAATCCTCGTACATCCGCGAATGGATGAAATATTGATCACGTGCCGCCAGCTCACCGGTCAGCAGCGTGTTGAGGTAATCGATTACGTCTGGGTGACCTTGCATCGCCCTACATCTCCACAAGCTTTGAAAGGCTCTAGTTTGAACCATGCTGACTGCAAGGTCACTCGCTCATCGCAATAAAAGCGAAGAAAATCCGAGAAAATAGGGTTAAATAACGCAAAAACCGCCCAAATGAGGGCGGTTCTGCTTCTCGTTTAGACTTAGTTAAGCTGTACGCCCAACGCCTTTGCGATGCCTTCGCCGTAAGCGGCGTCTGCCTTGAAGAAGTGCTGCAATTGACGGTCGACGACGTCTGCCGAGACACCCGCCATCGCACCGGCGATATTACTGATCAACAGCGCTTTCTGCTCGTCGTTCATCAAGCGGAACAGCGCTCCCGCATGGCTGTAGTAGTCAGTATCCTCGCGATGATCGTAGCGATCGGCCGCCCCGCTCAAGGCCAGAGCCGGCTCCGCATAACGTGGTGCCTGCTTCGGCGCCTCCACATAGCTGTTCGGCTCGTAGTTGGGCGCTGCTCCACCGTTGCTGCCGAACGCCATGGCACCGTCGCGCTGATAGGTGTTGACCGGGCTGCGCGGAGCATTCACCGGCAACTGCTGATGATTGGTGCCGACACGGTAGCGGTGCGCATCCGCGTAGGCGAATACGCGGCCTTGCAACATGCGGTCCGGCGAAAGCCCCACACCTGGCACCATGTTGCTGGGCCCGAACGCTGCTTGCTCCACTTCAGCGAAGTAGTTCAGAGGGTTGCGGTTGAGCTCCAGCTCGCCGACTTCAATCAGCGGAAACTCTTTCTGCGACCAGGTCTTGGTCACATCGAACGGATTTTCGTAATGCGCAGCAGCCTGGGCTTCGGTCATGATCTGGATGCAGACGCTCCATTTCGGGTAATCACCGCGCTCAATGGCGTTGAACAGGTCACGCTGGGCGTAATCCGGATCAGTACCCGCCAGGCGAGCGGCCTCGGCCGGCGACAGGTTCTTGATGCCTTGCTTGGTCTTGTAGTGCCATTTGACCCAGTGACGCTCACCCTGTGCATTGATCAAGCTGTAGGTGTGGCTACCAAAGCCGTGCATGTGACGATAGCCGTCAGGAATGCCGCGGTCAGAGAACAGAATGGTGACCTGGTGCAGGGCCTCAGGCGAATGCGACCAGAAATCCCACATCATCTGGGCGCTTTTCAGGTTACTTTGCGGCAGACGTTTCTGGGTGTGAATAAAGTCCGGGAACTTCAGCGGATCGCGAATGAAGAATACCGGCGTGTTGTTACCCACAATGTCCCAGTTACCTTCCTCGGTGTAGAACTTCAGGGCGAAACCACGGGGATCGCGCTCAGTATCGGCAGAGCCTCGCTCGCCTCCCACAGTGGAAAACCGCAGGAAAGTAGGCGTCTGCTTGCCGACAGACTCGAACAATTTGGCACTGGTGTATTGGGTGATATCCCGTGTCACGGTGAATGTGCCGTAGGCACCCGAGCCTTTGGCGTGCACGCGGCGCTCGGGGATATTCTCGCGGTTGAAGTGAGCGAGCTTCTCGATAAGGTGGAAGTCGTCGAGCAGCAACGGGCCACGGGGGCCCGCAGAGCGAGAATTCTGGTTATCGGCGACAGGAGCGCCGCTTGCTGTCGTAAGCGTTTTGGTCTGGCTCATGCTCAATCTTCCTCGGTCGGTCTCTGAACTGCCGGCTAATCGGCTGGAAAGGAGTATTGACCATGTTAGTTACAGTATCCAAATTCATTAAATCATGGATATCGATAGTCATTATCTAATGCTGCCGTGTTGCCAATAGCGAGACCAGCCGAAACGGCCGCTTACCTTTTCACAGGCACAAAAAAACCGGGCACAAGGCCCGGTTTTTTCTTTATTGCCGTCTTACTCAGCGGATACAGCTTCACCGCCGGTAGCACGATCAACCAACTCGACGTACGCCATAGGCGCGTTGTCGCCAGCGCGGAAACCGCACTTGAGGATGCGCAGGTAGCCACCCTCACGGGTAGCGTAACGCTTGCCCAGGTCGTTGAAGAGCTTACCAACGATAGCTTTCGAACGAGTACGGTCGAAAGCCAGGCGGCGGTTAGCCAGGCTGTCTGTCTTGGCCAGAGTGATCAGCGGCTCGGCAACGCGGCGCAGTTCTTTGGCTTTCGGCAGTGTAGTTTTGATCAGCTCGTGCTCGAACAGCGACACCGCCATGTTCTGGAACATGGCCTTGCGGTGCGAGCTGGTGCGGCTCAGGTGACGACCACTTTTACGATGACGCATGGTTCATTCCTTACCAAACACAACGTTCGGTGATTACGACGATCAGGCAGTCGCCTTGTCGTCCTTCTTAAGACTTGCAGGCGGCCAGTTGTCGAGGCGCATGCCGAGGGACAGACCGCGGGAGGCCAGAACGTCCTTGATTTCAGTCAAGGATTTCTTGCCAAGGTTCGGAGTCTTCAACAGCTCTACTTCGGTACGCTGAATCAGGTCGCCGATGTAGTAGATGTTTTCCGCCTTAAGGCAGTTAGCCGAACGTACAGTCAGTTCCAGATCGTCAACCGGGCGAAGCAGGATCGGATCGATCTCGTCTTCCTGCTCGACAACCACTGGCTCACTGTCACCCTTGAGGTCGACGAACGCAGCCAACTGCTGTTGCAGGATGGTTGCAGCACGACGGATAGCCTCTTCAGGATCCAGGGTACCGTTGGTTTCCAGATCAATAACCAGCTTGTCCAGGTTAGTACGCTGCTCGACACGGGCGTTTTCCACCACGTATGCGATACGGCGAACCGGGCTGAACGAAGAGTCAAGCTGCAAGCGACCGATGCTGCGGCTTTCGTCTTCATCGCTCTGACGCGAGTCTGCCGGCTCATAACCACGACCACGAGCTACGGTGAGCTTCATGTTCAGGGCGCCGTTAGACGCCAGGTTAGCGATTACGTGATCGGGGTTAACGATCTCGACATCATGATCCAGCTGAATATCGGCAGCGGTAACCACCCCCGAACCCTTCTTCGACAAGGTCAGCGTAACTTCGTCACGACCGTGCAGCTTGATAGCCAGGCCTTTAAGGTTCAACAGGATTTCAATGACATCTTCCTGTACGCCTTCGATCGCGCTGTACTCATGGAGTACACCGTCAATCTCGGCCTCGACTACTGCACAGCCGGGCATTGAGGACAACAGGATGCGGCGCAGCGCGTTGCCCAGGGTGTGGCCGAAACCACGCTCGAGAGGCTCGAGTGTGATCTTGGCGCGGGTTGGACTGACAACCTGCACATCGATATGGCGGGGTGTCAGGAACTCATTTACCGAAATCTGCATGGATGCACCTATTTTCTAGCCCTTACTTGGAGTAGAGCTCGACAATCAGGCTTTCGTTGATGTCGGCGGACAGATCACTGCGAGCTGGAACGTTCTTGAAAACGCCCGACTTCTTCTCAGTGTCTACTTCTACCCATTCTACGCGGCCACGTTGGGCACACAGATCGAGAGCTTGGACAATGCGAAGTTGATTCTTTGCTTTCTCGCGAACAGCAACCACGTCACCAGCACGAACCTGGTAGGACGGAACGTTTACGGTCTGACCGTTAACGCTGATCGACTTGTGCGATACCAGCTGACGGGATTCGGCACGAGTAGAACCGAAGCCCATACGGTATACAACGTTGTCCAGACGGCATTCGAGCAGTTGCAACAGGTTTTCGCCGGTTGCGCCTTTCTTGCCAGCTGCTTCTTTGTAGTAGCCGCTGAACTGACGCTCGAGAACGCCGTAGATACGACGAACCTTCTGCTTCTCACGCAGTTGGGTGCCGTAATCGGACTGGCGACCGCGGCGCTGGCCGTGGATACCAGGTGCTGCTTCGATGTTGCACTTCGATTCGATCGCGCGCACGCCGCTCTTCAGGAAGAGATCGGTGCCTTCGCGACGAGCGAGTTTGCATTTTGGACCAATGTAACGAGCCATTCTTTACAATCTCCTGGATTACACGCGGCGCTTCTTCGGCGGACGGCACCCGTTGTGCGGGATTGGCGTCACGTCGGTGATGCTGGCGATCTTGTAGCCACAGCCGTTCAATGCACGAACTGCGGATTCACGACCTGGACCTGGACCCTTGACGTTGACGTCGAGGTTTTTCAGGCCGTATTCCAGCGCAGCTTGACCAGCACGTTCAGCAGCAACTTGAGCGGCAAACGGGGTGGACTTGCGGGAACCGCGGAAACCCGAACCACCGGAGGTAGCCCAGGAAAGAGCGTTACCTTGACGGTCGGTAATGGTCACGATGGTGTTGTTAAAAGATGCATGGATGTGGGCGATGCCATCAACCACTGTCTTTTTAACTTTTTTACGAGGACGAGCAGCAGGTTTTGCCATGATTAAATTCCTGTCGATTCGCTGGGGCGATTACTTGCGGATCGGCTTACGCGGGCCTTTACGGGTACGCGCGTTGGTCTTGGTACGCTGACCGCGTACTGGAAGACCACGACGATGACGCAGACCGCGATAGCAACCGAGGTCCATCAAGCGCTTGATTTTCATGTTGGTTTCACGGCGCAGGTCACCTTCAGTGGTGAACTTCGCCACTTCGCCACGCAGCTGTTCAATCTGCTCGTCGCTCAGATCTTTGATCTTTGCCGCTGGGTTGACCCCAGCCACTGCACAAATTTTCTGTGCAGTAGTGCGACCAACACCATAGATGTAGGTCAGCGAGATAACAGTATGCTTGTTATCTGGAATGTTGACGCCTGCAATACGGGCCATTCAGTGGGACTCCAATTGACAGCTACCTACGCCCCGGAAGCCAAGAAATAGGGCGCGAGATAATATCGCTGTAATAACAAATAATCAACCCGGCAGCGCACTAGCTGCCGGGCTTAAAGCACAATCACACTCAGCCTTGGCGCTGTTTGTGACGCGGTTCCGCGCTGCAAATTACCCGAACAACACCTTCGCGGCGAATAATCTTGCAGTTACGGCACAGCTTTTTCACCGATGCACGAACTTTCATCACCAACTCCTCGAACCTTATGGACGCTACTCAGCGCAACATGCCGCTGCCGTAGCCCTTCAGGTTGGCTTTCTTCATCAGGGATTCGTACTGGTGCGAAACGAGGTGCGATTGTACTTGGGACATGAAGTCCATCACAACCACGACCACGATCAGCAACGAGGTCCCGCCAAGGTAGAACGGTACGTTTGCCGCAACCACCAGGAACTGGGGCAACAGGCAGACGGCCGTCATGTAAAGAGCACCGAACATGGTCAAGCGAGTCAGAACGCCATCAATGTAGCGCGCAGACTGCTCACCCGGACGGATACCCGGAATAAAGGCACCGGACTTCTTCAGGTTTTCCGCTACGTCTTTCGGATTGAACATCAACGCCGTATAGAAGAAGCAGAAGAAAATAATCCCTGCACTAAACAGCAGAATATTCAACGGCTGACCAGGAGCGATCGACTGCGAGAGATCCTGCAACCAGCCCATACCTTCAGACTGGCCGAACCAGGCGCCCAACGAAGCCGGGAACAGCAAGATGCTGCTCGCGAAAATAGCCGGAATAACACCGGCCATGTTCACCTTCAACGGCAAGTGGCTCGTCTGCGCAGCAAATACCTTGCGGCCCTGCTGACGCTTGGCGTAGTGAACAGCAATACGACGCTGACCACGCTCGATGAATACCACGAAACCGATAATCGCTACTGCCAGCAAACCGATGGCAACCAGAGCGAAAATGTTGATATCACCCTGACGCGCAGACTCGAAAGACTGCCCGATCGCTCTCGGAAGACCGGCGACGATACCTGCGAAGATCAACATCGAGATACCGTTGCCAACACCACGCTCAGTAATCTGCTCACCCAGCCACATCATGAACATCGCGCCCGCCACGAAAGTGGTTACCGCGACGAAATGGAAGCTGAAGTCAGCAGTGAACGAAACGCCTTGCCCCGCCAGGCCGATGGACATGCCAATGGCCTGGACAAGAGCGAGAACGACAGTGCCGTAGCGGGTGTACTGGCTGATCTTGCGACGGCCAGCTTCACCTTCCTTCTTCAACTGTTCCAGCTGCGGGCTGACAGCGGTCATCAGCTGCATGATGATCGATGCCGAGATGTACGGCATGATCCCCAGTGCAAAGATGCTCATCCGCTCCAGCGCGCCGCCGGAAAACATGTTGAACAAGCTAAGAATGGTCCCCTCATTCTGTCGAAACAGGTCTGCGAGTCGGTCCGGGTTGATACCTGGAACCGGGATGTGTGCGCCTATTCGGTAGACGATAATCGCCAGGAACAGAAAACGCAGACGAGCCCAGAGTTCAGACATACCGCCTTTGCCGAGCGCAGAGAGAGCACCTTGCTTAGCCATTTATTCCTCGAACTTGCCGCCAGCTGCTTCGATAGCCGCACGCGCACCTTTGGTGGCGCCGATTCCCTTTCCGATGGTGACAGCGCGAGCAACTTCGCCCGACAGCATGATTTTCACACGCTGTACGTTCTGGTTGATCACATTGGCATCCTTCAGGGACTGCACGGTGACGATGTCGCCGTCCACTTTAGCCAGCTCGGACAGACGCACTTCTGCGCGGTCCATGGCCTTCAGGGAAACGAAACCGAACTTCGGCAGGCGACGATGCAGCGGCTGTTGACCGCCTTCAAAGCCTGGAGCAATGGTGCCACCGGAGCGGGAGGTCTGACCTTTGTGACCACGGCCACCAGTCTTGCCCAAACCACTACCGATACCACGGCCCGGACGATGCTTTTCGCGACGGGAACCCGGCGCTGGACTCAGATCATTGAGTTTCATCGATTAACCCTCGACACGCAGCATGTAGTAAGCCTTGTTGATCATCCCGCGATTCTCGGGAGTATCCTGGACTTCTACAGTGTGACCGATGCGACGCAGACCCAGACCCTTAACGCACAGTTTGTGGTTAGGGATGCGGCCGGTCATGCTTTTGATCAGCGTAACTTTTACGGTAGCCATGATCAGAAGATCTCCTTGACGCTTTTGCCACGCTTGGCGGCAATGGATTCAGGAGACTGCATAGCCTTCAAGCCCTTGAAAGTGGCGTGAACCACGTTTACAGGGTTAGTCGAGCCATAGCACTTGGCCAGAACGTTCTGAACGCCAGCAACCTCGAGGACAGCACGCATGGCGCCGCCGGCGATGATACCGGTACCTTCAGAAGCAGGCTGCATGTACACCTTCGAAGCGCCATGGGCAGACTTCATTGCGTACTGCAGAGTGGTGCCGTTCAGATCAACCTGGATCATGTTGCGGCGAGCAGCTTCCATTGCCTTCTGGATCGCAGCAGGCACTTCACGCGACTTGCCACGGCCGAAGCCAACACGGCCCTTGCCATCACCTACCACGGTCAACGCGGTGAAAGTGAAGATACGGCCGCCTTTTACGGTTTTGGCTACGCGGTTAACTTGAACCAGCTTCTCGATGTAGCCTTCGTCGCGCTTTTGGTCGTTATTGGACATAACTTAGAACTCCAGCCCAGCTTCACGAGCAGCATCAGCCAGCGCCTTGACGCGGCCGTGGTACTTGAAGCCAGAGCGGTCGAAAGCCACCTGCGAGACGCCAGCGGCTTTAGCACGCGTAGCGACCAGCTGGCCAACCTTAGTGGCCGCGTCGATGTTGCCGGTAGCACCATCACGCAGTTCTTTATCCAAAGTCGAGGCACTTGCCAGGACTTTGTTGCCGTCGGCCGAAATGACCTGGGCGTAGATGTGCTGCGAAGAGCGGAACACGCAGAGACGCACGACTTCGAGTTCGTGCATTTTCAGGCGTGCTTTGCGAGCGCGACGCAGTCGAGTAACTTTTTTGTCGGTCATTTGCTATGCCCTACTTCTTCTTGGCTTCTTTACGACGGACGACTTCGTCCGCGTAGCGCACACCTTTGCCTTTGTACGGCTCTGGTGGACGGAAGTCGCGGATCTCGGCGGCCACTTGACCTACCAGCTGCTTGTCGATGCCCTTGATCAGGATATCGGTCTGGCTAGGAGTCTCAGCGGTGATGCCTTCCGGCAGTTCGTAATCCACTGGGTGCGAGAAGCCAAGAGCCAGGTTCAGAACCGAGCCTTTTGCTTGCGCTTTGTAACCAACACCGACCAGCTGGAGCTTGCGCTCGAAGCCTTGGCTTACGCCTTGGACCATGTTGTTTACCAACGCACGAGTGGTACCAGCCATTGCGCGAGTCTGTTGGTCGCCATTGCGAGCAGCAAAACGCAGCTCACCGGCTTCCTGAACGATCTCAACGGACGAATGGATGTTCAGTTCAAGAGTGCCCTTGGCACCCTTCACCGAAAGCTGTTGGCCTGCGAATTTGACTTCGACACCGGCTGGCAGCTTAACGGGGTTCTTAGCGACGCGAGACATGCTTATCCCCCCTTAGAACACAGTGCAAAGAACTTCGCCGCCGACACCGGCAGCGCGCGCAGCACGATCAGTCATCACACCCTTGTTGGTGGAGACGATAGACACGCCCAGACCGCCGCGAACTTTCGGCAACTCCTCGACGGACTTGTACTGACGCAGGCCTGGACGGCTAACGCGCTTCACTTCCTCGATGACCGGACGGCCTTCGAAGTATTTCAGCTCGATGGACAGCAGAGGCTTGATTTCGCTGCTGATCTGATAACCCGCGATGTAACCTTCGTCCTTCAGGACTTTTGCTACAGCCACCTTCAACGTGGAAGACGGCATGCTTACGACGGACTTTTCAGCCATCTGGGCATTACGGATTCGAGTTAGCATGTCCGCTAACGGGTCCTGCATACTCATGGGCTAGACGCTCCTAATGCAAAAAAATTAGCCTTACGGCTACTACGTGTCGCCGAGAAACTCCGGGCATGAAAAACACGGGCTCAGGCGAGCCGGTCATTCTAGACACACCCCAGAAATGAATCAAGCCCCAAAAGGGGCTTGATTCGGCTTCAAGGCCACCGGCGGTCAGGATCCTGAGACCCTGACCACCGAGACTTTGACAGTGCTTACCAGCTGGCTTTGACCAGACCTGGAACGTCACCACGCATTGCAGCTTGACGCAGCATGTTACGGCCCAGGCCGAACTTGCGGTACACGCCATGCGGACGACCAGTCAGGCGGCAGCGGTTACGCATGCGCGAGGCGCTCGCGTCACGTGGCTGCTTCTGCAGTGCTACGGTAGCTTCCCAGCGTGCTTCTGGACTTGCGTTCAGATCAACGATGATAGCTTTAAGCGCTGCACGCTTGGCGGCGTACTTGGCAACGGTGAGCTGACGCTTCAGCTCACGGTTCTTCATGCTCTTCTTGGCCATTTTCCTACTCCAATCAGTTGCGGAACGGGAATTTGAAAGCACGCAGCAGAGCGCGACCTTCGTCATCCGATTTGGCAGTGGTGGTCAGGGTAATGTCCAGACCGCGCAGAGCATCGATCTTGTCGTAATCGATTTCCGGGAAAATGATCTGCTCTTTCACGCCCATGCTGTAGTTGCCACGACCGTCGAAGGACTTGGCATTCAGGCCGCGGAAGTCGCGAACCCGAGGCAGGGAGATCGACAGCAGACGATCCAGGAACTCATACATACGATCGCGACGCAGGGTCACTTTGACACCGATCGGCCAACCTTCACGGACTTTGAAGCCAGCGATGGATTTGCGAGCGTGAGTCACAACGACTTTCTGGCCGGTGATCTTCTCCAGGTCAGCTACCGCGTGCTCGATGACTTTTTTGTCGCCGATCGCTTCGCCCAGACCCATGTTCAGGGTGATCTTGGTAATGCGCGGAACTTCCATCACGTTCGCCAGCTTAAGTTCTTCCTTAAGCTTCGGTGCGATTTCCTTCCGGTAAATCTCTTTCAGTCGTGCCATGGTCTTCTACCTAGCAGTGTTCAAGCATCAACCGCTTTTTGGGTCGACTTGAAGACACGAATTTTTTTGCCGTCTTCTACTTTGAAACCAACGCGGTCAGCCTTGTTGGTTTCGCCGTTGAAAATGGCGACGTTGGAAGCGTGCAGTGGCGCTTCTTTCTCGACGATACCGCCCTGTACGCCCGACATCGGGTTAGGCTTGGTATGACGCTTGACCAGGTTCAGACCACCAACAACCAGACGGTTGTCAGCGAGAACCTTAAGCACCTTACCGCGCTTGCCCTTGTCTTTGCCGGCGATCACGATGATCTCGTCGTCACGACGAATCTTTTGCATGTCGGATCTCCTTACAGCACTTCTGGGGCGAGCGAGACGATCTTCATGAACTTCTCAGTACGAAGTTCACGGGTCACTGGCCCAAAGATACGGGTGCCGATTGGCTCTTGCTTGTTGTTCAACAGAACAGCAGCGTTGCCATCAAAGCGGATGATGGAGCCGTCTGCACGACGAACACCATGGCGAGTGCGGACTACAACAGCAGTCATCACTTGGCCTTTCTTCACCTTACCGCGAGGAATTGCTTCCTTGACGGTAACCTTGATGATGTCGCCAATTGCAGCGTAACGACGATGGGAGCCACCCAGCACCTTGATGCACATAACGCGGCGAGCGCCGCTGTTATCGGCCACATCAAGCATGGATTGAGTCTGAATCATATAATTTCTCCGACCCCTAGCCCTTAGACTTCCACAGCGCGTTCGAGAACATCAACCAGCGCCCAAGATTTGGTCTTGGCCATCGGACGGGTTTCACGAATAGTGACCTTGTCGCCGATGTGGCACTGATTGGTTTCGTCGTGCGCGTGCAGCTTAGTCGAACGCTTAACGTATTTACCGTAGATCGGGTGCTTTACGCGACGCTCGATCAGAACGGTGATGGTTTTGTCCATCTTGTCGCTGACAACACGGCCAGTCAGCGTACGGACAGTTTTTTCGGCTTCTGCCATGATTACTTACCTGCCTGCTGGTTGAGCACAGTTTTCACGCGAGCGATGTCACGCTTAACTTGCGAGAGCAGATGAGACTGCCCCAACTGGCCAGTTGCCTTCTGCATACGCAGATTGAACTGGTCGCGCAGCAGGCCGAGCAGTTGCTCGTTCAGCTGCTGTGCGGATTTTTCACGAAGTTCATTCGCTTTCATCACATCACCGTCCGTTTAACAAAGGAGGTGGCGAGCGGCAGCTTTGCAGCAGCCAGGGCGAAAGCCTCACGCGCCAGCTCTTCAGAAACACCCTCGATTTCATACAGGACTTTGCCTGGCTGAATCTGGGCAACCCAGTATTCCACGTTACCCTTACCTTTACCCATCCGCACTTCGAGAGGCTTCTTGGTGACAGGCTTGTCCGGGAACACACGGATCCAGATCTTGCCGCCACGTTTTACGTGACGGGTCAGAGCACGACGTGCTGACTCGATCTGACGAGCGGTGAGACGACCACGAGCAACAGACTTCAGCGCGAACTCGCCGAAGCTGACTTTGCTACCGCGCAATGCCAGGCCACGGTTGTGACCGGTCATCTGCTTGCGGAACTTCGTACGCTTTGGTTGCAACATTTGGCGTACCCCTTACTTAGCAGCTTTTTTACGAGGCGCTGGTGCTTGTGGCTTCAGCTCTTCTTGGCGACCACCAATTACTTCGCCTTTGAAGATCCAAACCTTTACACCGATCACACCGTAGGTGGTGTGAGCTTCGTAGTTGGCATAGTCGATGTCGGCACGCAGGGTGTGCAGTGGCACACGACCTTCGCGATACCATTCAGTACGTGCGATTTCAGCACCGCCGAGACGACCGCTCACTTGGATTTTGATGCCTTTGGCACCAATGCGAATGGCGTTCTGTACAGCACGCTTCATAGCGCGACGGAACATTACGCGACGCTCCAGCTGCTGAGCTACGCTCTGCGCAACCAGCATACCGTCGAGCTCCGGCTTGCGGATCTCTTCGATATTGATGTGCACAGGCACACCCATTTGCTTGGTCAGGTCCTGACGCAGTTTCTCAACATCTTCACCTTTCTTCCCGATAACGATACCTGGGCGAGCGGTGTGGATGGTGATACGTGCTGTCTGAGCCGGACGATGGATATCGATACGGCTTACGGACGCGCTTTTTAGTTTGTCTTGGAGATACTCACGCACCTTCAGATCAGCGAACAAGTAGTCCGCATAAGTCCGACCGTCTGCGTACCAGACGGAGGTGTGCTCCTTGACGATTCCCAGGCGAATGCCAATGGGATGTACTTTCTGACCCATCTCTTCGACTCCGTTACTTGTCAGCAACCTTGACAGTGATATGGCAAGACCGCTTGACGATGCGATCAGCACGGCCTTTGGCACGTGGCATGATGCGCTTCAGCGAACGCCCTTCGTTAACGAAAACGGTGCTGACCTTCAGATCATCAACGTCTGCGCCTTCGTTATGCTCGGCGTTGGCTACGGCCGACTCCAGCACTTTTTTCATGATCTCGGCGGCTTTCTTACTGCTGAAAGCCAACAGGTTGAGCGCTTCGCCCACCTTCTTCCCGCGGATCTGGTCGGCGACCAAGCGGGCTTTCTGGGCGGAGATTCGAGCGCCCGACAACTTAGCGGCTACTTCCATTTCCTTACCCCTTAACGCTTGGCTTTCTTGTCAGCCACGTGCCCACGGTATGTGCGGGTACCGGCGAACTCGCCCAGTTTGTGGCCGACCATGTCTTCGTTCACGAGAACTGGGACGTGCTGGCGACCGTTGTGTACAGCGATGGTCAGACCGACCATCTGTGGCAGGATCATCGAACGACGCGACCAGGTCTTAACTGGTTTGCGATCGTTCTTTTCCGCCGCCACTTCGATCTTCTTCAGTAGGTGAAGATCAATAAAAGGACCTTTTTTCAGAGAACGTGGCACTGTCGTATCCCTCTATTTACTTGCGACGACGGACGATCATTTTGTCGGTACGCTTATTACCACGAGTCTTCGCGCCCTTAGTCGGGAAGCCCCATGGCGATACCGGATGACGACCACCAGAGGTACGACCTTCACCACCACCATGTGGGTGGTCAACCGGGTTCATGGCAACACCACGAACGGTTGGGCGAACGCCACGCCAGCGCTTGGCACCAGCTTTACCCAACGAACGCAGGCTGTGCTCGGAGTTCGAGACTTCACCCAGGGTCGCACGGCACTCAGCCAGTACTTTACGCATCTCACCGGAGCGCAGACGCAGGGTAACGTACACACCTTCACGAGCGATCAGCTGAGCCGAGGCGCCAGCGGAACGAGCGATCTGCGCGCCTTTACCTGGCTTCAGTTCGATGCCGTGTACGGTGCTACCCACTGGGATGTTACGCAGTTGCAGAGCGTTGCCCGGCTTGATCGGTGCGAGAGCACCAGAGATCAGCTGGTCGCCAGCGCTCACGCCTTTAGGGGCGATGATGTAGCGACGCTCGCCATCTGCGTACAGCAGCAGGGCGATGTGAGCAGTACGGTTTGGATCGTATTCGATACGCTCGACGGTGGCAGCGATGCCATCCTTGTCGTTGCGACGGAAGTCGACCAGACGATAATGCTGCTTATGACCACCACCAACGTGACGAGTGGTAATACGGCCATTGTTGTTACGACCACCAGACTTCGATTTTTTCTCGAGCAGCGGTGCGTGAGGAGCGCCTTTATGCAGCTCCTGGTTGACCACCTTGACCACAAAACGGCGGCCAGGGGAAGTCGGTTTGCATTTAACGATTGCCATGATGCACCCCTTCCTTACTCAGCACTGCTGCTGAAATCGAGATCTTGGCCTGGCTGAAGGGAGATAACTGCCTTCTTCCAGTCATTGCGCTTGCCCAGACCGCGAGCAGTGCGCTTGCTCTTACCCAGAACATTCAGGGTAGTCACGCGCTCTACTTTCACGCTGAACAGGCTTTCGACGGCCTTCTTGATTTCCAGCTTGGTTGCGTCGGTAGCAACCTTGAAAACGAACTGGCCTTTCTTGTCTGCCAGAACCGTAGCCTTCTCGGAAACGTGCGGGCCAAGCAGAACTTTAAATACGCGTTCCTGGTTCATCCCAGCAGCTCCTCGAATTTCTTCACGGCCGACACGGTGATCAACACCTTGTCGTATGCGATCAGACTGACCGGATCGGAACCCTGCACGTCACGAACATCGACGTGTGGCAGGTTGCGAGCAGCCAGGTACAGGTTCTGATCAACAGCATCGGACACGATCAGGACATCAGTCAGACCCATGCCATTGAGCTTGTTCAGCAGATCTTTGGTTTTCGGTGCTTCGACAGCGAAGTCCTGAACCACGACCAGACGATCAGTACGCACCAGCTCAGCAAGGATGGAACGCATTGCTGCGCGATACATCTTCTTGTTCAGCTTTTGGGAGTGATCCTGAGGACGAGCTGCAAAAGTGGTACCGCCGCCACGCCAGATTGGGCTACGGATAGTACCGGCACGAGCACGGCCAGTACCTTTCTGACGCCATGGGCGCTTGCCGCCACCGGAAACGTCGGAACGGGTCTTTTGCTGCTTGCTACCTTGACGGCCGCCAGCCATGTAGGCCACGACTGCTTGGTGAACCAGCGTCTCGTTGAATTCGCCGCCAAATGTCAGTTCGGAAACTTCGATCGCTTGAGCGTCATTTACATTTAATTGCATGTCAGCTTCCCCTTAACCGCGAGCCTTGGCTGCTGGACGTACAACCACGTTGCCGCCAGTAGCGCCAGGAACAGCGCCCTTGACCAACAACAGATTGCGTTCAGCGTCCACGCGCACTACTTCCAGGGACTGCACGGTCACGCGCTCAGCGCCCATATGACCGGACATTTTCTTGCCCTTGAATACACGACCAGGAGTCTGGCACTGGCCGATAGAGCCTGGGACGCGGTGGGATACGGAGTTACCGTGGGTGTTATCTTGCCCGCGGAAGTTCCAACGCTTGATCGTACCCTGGAAGCCTTTACCCTTGGACTGACCGGTTACATCAACCAGTTGGCCTGCGGCGAAGATTTCGGCCTTGATCAGATCGCCGGCCTGGTACTCGCCTTCTTCAAGGCGGAATTCCATTACGGTACGACCAGCGGCAACGTTCGCCTTGGCGAAGTGGCCAGCCTGAGCTGCTGTTACACGCGAAGCACGACGCTCGCCGACAGTGACTTGCACTGCACGATAGCCATCGGTCTCTTCAGTTTTGAACTGGGTGACGCGATTCGGCTCGATCTCAATGACCGTGACCGGAATGGAGACACCTTCTTCGGTGAAAATACGGGTCATACCGCATTTACGACCGACTACACCAATAGTCATGTTGTAAACCTCATGAGTGTACGGGGCTTTCACCCGCTATGGCCGCCCATTTCAGAGCGTTACACGACCAAGACCGAGTCTTAGCCGAGGCTGATCTGCACTTCCACACCGGCCGCAAGATCGAGCTTCATAAGTGCATCAACGGTTTTATCCGTTGGCTGGACGATGTCCAGAACGCGCTTATGAGTACGGATCTCGTACTGGTCACGCGCGTCTTTGTTGACGTGCGGGGAGACCAGAACGGTGAACCGCTCTTTACGGGTAGGCAGTGGAATTGGACCACGCACTTGAGCACCAGTACGTTTCGCGGTTTCCACGATTTCCTGGGTGGATTGGTCGATCAGGCGATGGTCAAAAGCCTTCAACCTGATACGGATTTGCTGATTTTGCATTGGATTTCAGACTCCGGCTGCTATTCCCACCGGGCGCAATACGCCCGTTAAAAGGAGGCGCAATTCTATAGACGCCCCTGGTAGGTGTCAACTCAATAAAGAAGCCCCCGCTAGGCGGGGGCTTCTTCACTCATCAAGCGGACTCTGATAAGAGTCTTATTCGATGACTTTGGCTACGACGCCAGCGCCGACGGTACGACCGCCTTCACGGATAGCGAAACGCAGACCATCTTCCATCGCGATCGGCTTGATCAGGGTGACAGTCATCTGGATGTTGTCACCTGGCATTACCATTTCAACGCCTTCTGGCAGCTCGCAGTTACCAGTCACGTCAGTTGTACGGAAGTAGAACTGTGGACGGTAGCCTTTGAAGAACGGAGTGTGACGACCGCCTTCTTCCTTGCTCAGAACGTAAACTTCTGCGGTGAACTTGGTGTGAGCCTTGACGGTGCCTGGCTTGACCAGAACCTGACCACGCTCTACGTCGTCACGCTTGGTACCACGCAGCAGCACGCCGCAGTTCTCGCCAGCACGACCTTCGTCCAGCAGCTTGCGGAACATTTCAACGCCGGTGCAGGTAGTTTTCTGAGTGTCGCGCAGGCCGACGATCTCGACTTCTTCCTGGATACGGACGATGCCACGCTCAACACGACCAGTCACAACGGTACCACGACCGGAGATCGAGAATACGTCTTCGATCGGCATCAGGAACGGCTTGTCGATAGCACGCTCTGGCTCTGGGATGTAGCTGTCCAGAGTTTCCACCAGCTTCTTGACAGCAGTGGTGCCCATTTCGTTGTCGTCTTGGCCATTCAGGGCCATCAGCGCGGAACCAACGATGATCGGGGTGTCATCACCTGGGAAGTCGTAAGTGCTCAGCAGGTCGCGCACTTCCATCTCAACCAGTTCCAGCAGCTCAGCGTCGTCAACCATGTCAGCCTTGTTCAGGAAGACAACGATGTACGGAACGCCTACCTGACGGGACAGCAGGATGTGCTCACGGGTTTGCGGCATCGGACCATCAGCGGCCGAGCAAACCAGGATCGCGCCGTCCATCTGTGCAGCACCAGTGATCATGTTTTTTACGTAGTCGGCGTGACCTGGGCAGTCAACGTGTGCGTAGTGACGCACGGCCGAATCGTATTCAACGTGAGCGGTGTTGATGGTGATACCGCGAGCTTTCTCTTCAGGGGCGCTGTCGATCTTGTCGAAATCAACCTTGGCCGAGCCGAAGACTTCGGAGCAGACACGAGTCAGAGCAGCGGTCAGCGTGGTTTTACCGTGGTCAACGTGACCGATGGTGCCAACGTTGACGTGCGGTTTGTTCCGTTCAAATTTTTCTTTAGCCACGACAATTAACTCCTAGCTTAAAGGGGCTGAATCAGCCTTGCTTTTTGGTAACAGTCTCGACGATATGCGACGGAGCTGTGTTGTATTTTTTGAATTCCATAGAGTAGCTTGCGCGACCCTGAGACATGGAACGAACGTCGGTTGCGTAACCGAACATTTCACCCAACGGAACCTCAGCGCGAATCACTTTGCCGGAAACCGTATCTTCCATACCCAGAATCATGCCACGACGACGGTTAAGGTCGCCCATGACATCACCCATGTAGTCTTCAGGCGTAACGACTTCCACCGCCATGATCGGCTCAAGCAACTCACCACCACCCTTCTGGGCCAGCTGCTTGGTTGCCATGGAGGCAGCCACCTTAAACGCCATCTCGTTGGAGTCGACGTCATGGTAAGAACCATCGAACACAGTTGCCTTCAGGCCGATCAGCGGATAGCCGGCGACAACGCCGTTCTTCATCTGCTCTTCGATACCTTTCTGGATCGCCGGGATGTATTCCTTAGGAACCACACCACCTACGACTTCGTTCAGGAATTGCAGACCTTCCTGACCTTCGTCAGCCGGTGCAAAACGGATCCAGCAGTGACCGAACTGGCCACGACCGCCGGACTGGCGAACGAACTTGCCTTCGATTTCACAGCTCTTCGTGATGCGCTCACGATAGGAAACCTGAGGCTTACCGATGTTGGCTTCGACGTTGAACTCACGGCGCATCCGGTCAACCAGGATGTCCAGGTGCAACTCGCCCATGCCGGAGATGATCGTCTGACCAGTCTCTTCATCAGTCTTGACGCGGAAAGACGGGTCTTCCTGAGCAAGCTTGCCCAGAGCGATACCCATTTTTTCCTGGTCGTCCTTGGTCTTAGGCTCAACGGCAACCGAAATAACCGGCTCCGGGAAGTCCATGCGAACCAGGATGATCGGCTTCTCAGCGTTGCACAAAGTTTCACCAGTGGTGACATCCTTCATGCCAATCAAGGCCGCGATGTCGCCAGCGCGTACTTCCTTGATCTCTTCACGGGCGTTTGCGTGCATCTGCACCATACGACCCACGCGCTCTTTCTTGCCTTTTACCGAGTTGATCACGCCGTCGCCGGAGGCCAACACGCCCGAGTAGACTCGAACAAAGGTCAAGGTACCCACGAATGGGTCGGTAGCGATCTTGAACGCCAGAGCCGCGAACGGCTCGTCGTCACTTGCGTGACGCTCCATTTCCTCTTCCTCGTTATCCGGGTTGGAACCCTTGATAGCAGGAATGTCGGTTGGAGCAGGCAGGAAGTCGATAACGGCGTCAAGAACCAGGGGAACGCCCTTGTTCTTGAAGGAAGAACCGCAAACAGCCAGAACGATCTCACCAGCGATAGTACGCTGACGCAGAGCGGCCTTGATTTCCTCGTTGGTGAGCTCTTCGCCTTCGAGATACTTGTTCATCAGCTCTTCGCTGGCTTCGGCCGCAGCCTCAACCATGTTGCTGCGCCATTGCTCGGCTTCTTCCAACAGTTCAGCAGGAATTTCCTTGCGAACAGGGACCATGCCCTTGTCGGAATCGTTCCAGTAGACCGCTTGCATGTTGATCAGATCGATCTGACCCTGGAAGTTGTCTTCGGAACCGATAGCCAGCTGGATCGGCACCGGAGTGTGACCCAAGCGCTGCTTGATCTGACCGATCACACGCAGGAAGTTGGCACCAGCACGGTCCATCTTGTTTACATAAACAAGACGCGGAACACCGTACTTGTTGGCCTGACGCCATACGGTTTCCGACTGGGGCTCAACACCCGAGGTACCACAGAACACAACTACCGCGCCGTCGAGCACACGCAGGGAACGCTCAACCTCAATGGTGAAGTCTACGTGGCCCGGGGTATCGATAACGTTGAAGCGATGCTCGTGCGGGTACTGCTTCTCAGAACCTTTCCAGAAGGCGGTGATAGCAGCAGAAGTAATGGTAATACCACGCTCCTGCTCCTGCACCATCCAGTCTGTGGTCGCGGCGCCATCATGCACCTCGCCCATTTTGTGACTTTTGCCAGTGTAAAAAAGGACGCGCTCGGTGGTGGTGGTCTTACCAGCATCCACGTGAGCAACGATACCGATGTTACGGTAGCGATTAATCGGTGTAGTACGAGCCATAAAGCCCTCGCAAATTGAGTGACGCTAAAATTAGAAGCGGTAGTGCGAGAAAGCCTTGTTGGCTTCAGCCATACGGTGCACGTCTTCACGCTTCTTAACTGCAGCACCTTTACCTTCAGCAGCGTCCAACAGTTCGCCAGCCAAGCGCAGAGCCATGGACTTCTCACCGCGCTTGCGGGCGAAGTCTACCAACCAGCGCATTGCCAGGGCGTTACGACGGGACGGACGAACTTCGACCGGAACCTGGTAAGTAGCACCGCCTACACGGCGCGACTTCACTTCGACCAGCGGAGCGATGGCGTCGAGAGCTTTTTCGAAGATTTCCAGGGGATCGCTGTTCTTGCGTTCCTTAACTTTGTCCAGTGCGCCATAAACAATACGCTCGGCAACGGCTTTCTTGCCGCTTTCCATAACGTGGTTCATGAACTTGGCGAGAATCTGGCTTCCGTATTTCGGATCGTCCAGAATCTCACGTTTGGCTGCTACGCGACGTCTTGGCATTGATAAGCCCTCAAACGGTCTTCAGGTTAGCCCGGGACAGCATGTGCGTGCCCGACCTTACTCTTATCGACTCAATAAAAATGAAAAACTGCAGAACGACCGATTACTTCGGACGCTTGGTACCGTACTTCGAACGACCCTGGTTACGACCTTTGACGCCGGAGGTATCCAAGGAGCCGCGAACGGTGTGATAACGAACACCTGGCAAGTCTTTTACACGACCGCCACGGATCAGAACCACGCTGTGTTCCTGCAGGTTGTGGCCTTCACCGCCGATGTACGAGGAAACCTCGAAACCGTTGGTCAGACGCACACGGCATACCTTACGCAGTGCCGAGTTAGGTTTTTTCGGCGTGGTGGTATACACACGGGTGCATACGCCACGACGTTGCGGGCAGTTCTGCAGCGCAGGCACGTCGGATTTCTCGACGATACGCTTACGCGGCTGACGTACCAGCTGGTTGATAGTTGCCATCTACTAGCTCCACTGTTGTCTTGCGACGCTATTGTCTTACAAGAAAAGCAAAATGGCAGGAACGTATTCCCGCCAAATTTAGGGGATCAAGAGTCTAAAGAGGATCTTGCCCCCAGTCAAGGCAAGGCCCCGACCTCCCCGCCCGCCGAATCTCGACATTTTGTCTCGATCCGCCGAACGGGATGATCAGGGCCAGGCACTCAATTACCGCAGAACTCAGTTACCACTCGAGTTCAACGCTTCGGTCAGTGCAGCTTCCACTTCACTGGCGCTTACGCGCAGTGGCTTGTCTGCATCACGGCGACGCTTACGCTCACTGTGATAGGCCAAACCTGTACCAGCCGGGATCAGACGCCCCACGACCACGTTTTCTTTCAGGCCGCGCAGGTAGTCGCGCTTGCCGGTAACCGCCGCCTCGGTCAGTACTCGAGTGGTTTCCTGGAAGGAAGCCGCCGAGATGAACGATTCGGTGGACAGCGATGCCTTGGTGATACCCAGCAGCACACGAGTGAACTTGGAGACGAACTTGTCTTCGGCCGCCAGACGCTCGTTCTCCACCAGCACGTGAGTCAGTTCCATCTGGTCGCCCTTGATGAAGCTGGAATCGCCGGACTCGGTGATCTCAACTTTACGCAGCATCTGACGCAGGATGGTCTCGATGTGCTTGTCGTTGATCTTCACGCCTTGCAGACGATAAACGTCCTGGATCTCGTTCACGATGTACTTGGCCAGCGCACTCACGCCCAGCAGACGCAGGATGTCGTGAGGATCGCTCGGACCGTCGGAGATAACTTCGCCGCGGTTTACCTGTTCGCCTTCGAAGACGTTCAGGTGACGCCACTTCGGAATCAGCTCTTCGTACGGATCGCTACCGTCGTTCGGAGTAATGACCAGACGGCGCTTGCCCTTGGTCTCCTTACCGAACGCGATGGTGCCGCTGACTTCAGCCAGAATCGAAGCTTCCTTCGGACGACGGGCTTCGAACAGGTCGGCAACACGCGGCAGACCACCGGTGATGTCACGGGTTTTCGAAGTTTCCTGCGGGATACGAGCGATAACGTCACCGATCGCGATCCGCGCGCCGTCCGCAACACCGACCAGGGCGTTGGCGGGCAGGAAGTACTGAGCGATTACGTCAGTACCTGGCAGCAACAGGTCCTTGCCGTTGTCGTCGACCATCTTCACGGCAGGACGGATGTCCTTGCCGGCAGCTGGACGGTCTTTGACATCGAGCACTTCGATGTTGGTCATACCGGTCAATTCGTCGGTCTGACGCTTGATCGTGATGCCCTCTTCCATGCCCACATAGGTCACGGTACCTTTCATCTCGGTGACGATTGGGTGAGTGTGCGGATCCCACTTGGCGACGATGGCGCCAGCGTCGACCTTGTCACCTTCCTTGACCGAAATCACGGCACCGTACGGCAGCTTGTAGCGCTCACGCTCACGACCGAAGTCGTCAGCGATCGCCAGCTCGCCGGAACGCGATACGGCAACCAGATGACCGTCCACTCGCTCGACGTGCTTCAGGTTGTGCAGGCGGACAGTACCGCCATTCTTCACCTGGACACTGTCGGCCGCGGAGGTCCGGCTTGCAGCACCACCGATGTGGAACGTACGCATCGTCAGCTGGGTACCCGGCTCACCGATGGATTGGGCAGCGATAACGCCGACCGCTTCACCGATGTTCACCTGGTGACCACGAGCCAGGTCGCGACCGTAGCACTTGGCGCAGATGCCGTAGCGGGTTTCGCAGCTGATCGGCGAACGCACGATCACTTCGTCGATGCTGTTGAGCTCGATGAATTCGACCCACTTTTCGTCGACCAGAGTGCCGGCAGGAACGATGACGTCCTCGGTACCTGGCTTGAACACATCACGGGCAATTACACGACCCAATACGCGCTCACCCAACGGCTCTACAACATCACCACCTTCAATGTGAGGGGTCATGAGCAGGCCATGCTCGGTGCCGCAATCGATCTCGGTCACGACCAGATCCTGCGCAACGTCTACCAGACGACGAGTCAGGTAACCGGAGTTCGCCGTTTTCAACGCGGTATCCGCAAGACCCTTACGAGCACCGTGAGTGGAGATGAAGTACTGGAGTACGCTCAAACCCTCACGGAAATTCGCGGTGATTGGCGTCTCGATGATGGAGCCGTCCGGCTTGGCCATCAGACCACGCATACCGGCGAGCTGACGAATCTGCGCAGCAGAACCCCGCGCGCCCGAGTCGGCCATCATGTACATCGAGTTGAAAGATTCCTGCTCGACTTCGTCGCCATGCCGATCGATGACTTTCTCTTTCGAGAGGTTGGCCATCATCGCCTTGGATACTTCATCGTTGGCCTTGGACCACAGGTCGATCACCTTGTTGTACTTCTCGCCCTGGGTTACCAGGCCGGAGGCGTACTGACTTTCGATCTCTTTCACTTCTTCGGTAGCGGTACCGATGATGCGGGCCTTTTCATCCGGGATAACGAAGTCGTTAACACCGATGGAGACACCGGAAATGGTCGAATAGGCGAAACCGGTATACATCAGCTGGTCAGCGAAGATCACGGTCTCTTTCAGACCAACCACGCGATAGCACTGGTTGATCAGCTTGGAGATCGCCTTTTTCTTCATCGGCAGGTTGACGACGTCGAAGGACAGACCTTTCGGCACAACCTGGAACAACAGCGCACGGCCGACAGTAGTGTCGACGATACGAGTGTTGGTCACGCTGTTGCCATCGCGATCGTTCACGGTTTCGTTGATGCGAACCTTGACCTTGGCGTGCAGCGCGGCTTCGCCAGCACGGAACACGCGGTCAACTTCCTGCAGGTCCGCGAACACACGACCTTCGCCCTTGGCGTTGATCGCTTCACGAGTCATGTAATAGAGACCCAATACAACGTCCTGCGAAGGAACGATGATTGGCTCACCGTTGGCGGGCGACAGGATGTTGTTGGTCGACATCATCAGCGCACGCGCTTCGAGCTGGGCTTCCAGCGTCAGCGGTACGTGAACGGCCATCTGGTCGCCGTCGAAGTCGGCGTTGTACGCAGCACAGACCAGCGGGTGCAGCTGAATAGCCTTACCTTCGATCAGTACTGGTTCGAACGCTTGGATACCCAGGCGGTGAAGGGTCGGCGCACGGTTGAGCAGCACGGGGTGTTCGCGAATCACTTCGGCGAGAACATCCCAGACCTCTGGCAACTCGCGCTCGACCATCTTCTTGGCCGCTTTGATGGTGGTAGCGAGGCCACGCATCTCCAGCTTGCCGAAAATGAACGGCTTGAACAGCTCCAGAGCCATTTTCTTAGGCAGGCCGCACTGATGCAGGCGCAGGGTCGGACCAACGGTAATAACCGAACGACCGGAGTAGTCAACGCGCTTACCGAGCAAGTTCTGACGGAAACGACCCTGCTTACCCTTGATCATGTCAGCCAGGGATTTCAGAGGACGCTTGTTGGAACCGGTGATAGCGCGGCCGCGACGACCGTTGTCGAGCAACGCGTCGACCGCTTCCTGCAACATACGCTTTTCGTTGCGCACGATGATGTCCGGGGCGGACAGGTCAAGCAGGCGCTTCAAACGGTTGTTACGGTTGATCACTCGACGATACAGGTCGTTGAGGTCGGAAGTCGCGAAACGACCGCCATCGAGCGGAACCAGAGGACGCAGATCTGGCGGCAGCACCGGCAGAACGGTCAGCACCATCCACTCTGGCAGGTTGCCGGAACCCTGGAAAGCTTCCATCAACTTCAGACGCTTGGACAGCTTCTTGATCTTGGTTTCGGAGTTGGTTTGCGGAATCTCTTCACGCAGGCGACCAATCTCGTGCTCCAGGTCGATAGCGTGCAGCAGTTCACGGACAGCTTCGGCACCCATGCGGGCATCGAAGTCATCACCGAACTCTTCCAACGCTTCGAAGTACTGCTCGTCGTTGAGCAGCTGACCTTTTTCAAGGGTGGTCATGCCTGGATCGATAACGACATAGCTCTCGAAATAGAGAACACGCTCGATATCACGCAGGGTCATGTCCATCAGCAGGCCGATACGGGACGGCAGTGACTTCAGGAACCAGATATGGGCAACCGGCGACGCCAGCTCGATGTGCGCCATGCGCTCACGACGAACTTTTGCCAGCGCAACTTCAACGCCGCACTTCTCGCAGATCACGCCACGATGCTTCAAGCGCTTGTACTTACCGCACAGGCACTCGTAGTCCTTTACCGGGCCAAAGATCTTGGCGCAGAACAGGCCGTCACGCTCAGGCTTGAACGTACGGTAGTTGATGGTTTCCGGTTTTTTTACTTCACCGAACGACCACGAACGGATCATCTCAGGCGAGGCCAATCCGATACGGATGGCGTCGAACTCTTCGACTTGACCCTGGTTTTTCAGCAAATTCAGTAGGTCTTTCAAGGCCTTTCCTCCTGGCGGAGCAGAGAGCGGGCTAAACAGCCCCGCTCTCGATTCGCGTCACGTGTTATTCGGTTTCCAGATCGATATCGATGCCGAGGGAACGAATTTCCTTGATCAACACGTTGAAAGACTCGGGCATGCCCGGCTCCATACGGTGATCGCCGTCCACGATGTTCTTGTACATCTTGGTCCGGCCGTTCACATCGTCCGACTTCACTGTGAGCATTTCTTGCAGAGTGTATGCAGCACCGTACGCTTCCAGTGCCCAGACCTCCATCTCCCCGAAACGCTGACCACCGAACTGCGCCTTACCACCCAGCGGTTGCTGGGTAACCAGGCTGTAAGAACCGGTAGAACGAGCGTGCATCTTGTCGTCCACCAAGTGGTTCAGCTTCAGCATGTACATGTAGCCAACGGTAACCGGGCGCTCGAACTTGTTGCCGGTACGACCATCGAACAGCTGCATCTGGCCGCTTTCTGGCAGGTCAGCCAGTTTCAGCATGGCCTTGATTTCAACTTCCTTGGCACCGTCGAATACCGGAGTGGCCATTGGAACGCCGCCCTTGAGGTTCTTCGCCAGATCCAGGATCTCCTGGTCGGAGAAGCTATCAAGATCTTCGTTACGACCGCCGATCTCGTTGTAGATCTCGTGCAGGAACTTGCGCAGGTCAGCGACCTTGCGCTGCTCTTCGAGCATGCGGTTGATCTTCTCGCCCAACCCTTTGGCCGCGAGACCCAGGTGAGTTTCAAGGATCTGACCGACGTTCATACGCGAAGGTACGCCCAGCGGGTTGAGGACCACGTCGACAGGGGTGCCGTTGGCATCGTGCGGCATGTCTTCAACCGGCATGATCACGGAGACCACACCCTTGTTACCGTGACGACCGGCCATCTTGTCGCCCGGCTGGATGCGACGACGGATTGCCAGGTAAACCTTGACGATTTTCAACACGCCTGGAGCCAGGTCATCGCCCTGCTGCAGCTTGCGCTTCTTGTCTTCGAACTTGTCATCCAGCAGACGGCGACGATCAACGATATAGGCCTGGGCCTTTTCGAGTTGTTCGTTCAGCGCGTCTTCGGCCATGCGCAGTTTGAACCACTGGCCATGCTCGAGACCGTCGAGAACTTCGTCGGTGATTTCCTGACCTTTCTTCAGGCCAGCGCCACCTTCAGCCTTGTGGCCGACCAGGGCGGAGCGCAGACGTTCGAAAGTTGCACCTTCAACGATACGGAACTCTTCGTTCAGGTCCTTGCGGATCTCGTCGAGCTGGGTCTTCTCGATGGACAAGGCACGAGCATCACGCTCAACGCCGTCGCGAGTGAAGACCTGCACGTCAATGACGGTGCCCTTGGTGCCGGTTGGCACGCGCAGGGAGGTGTCCTTAACGTCGCTGGCTTTCTCACCGAAAATGGCGCGCAGCAGTTTTTCTTCCGGAGTCAGCTGGGTTTCGCCTTTCGGAGTCACCTTACCAACCAGGATGTCGCCAGCGCCTACTTCAGCACCCACATAAACGATACCGGCTTCGTCCAGCTTGTTCAGCGCAGCTTCACCCACGTTCGGGATGTCCGCGGTGATTTCTTCCGGGCCAAGCTTGGTATCACGAGCCACACAGGTCAGTTCCTGAATGTGGATCGTGGTGAAGCGGTCTTCCTGCACTACACGTTCGGACAGGCAGATGGAGTCTTCGAAGTTGAAGCCGTTCCACGCCATGAACGCGATGCGCATGTTCTGGCCCAGTGCCAATTCACCCATGTCGGTGGACGGACCGTCGGCCATGATGTCGCTGCGCTGAACCCGATCACCCTTGCTCACCAGCGGACGCTGGTTGATGCAGGTGTTCTGGTTGGAGCGGGTGTACTTGGTCAGGTTGTAGATGTCGACACCGGCTTCGCCTGGTTCGACTTCATCATCCGCAACACGAACCACGATACGGCTGGCATCGACGGAGTCGATCACACCACCACGACGAGCAACGACACAAACGCCGGAGTCACGGGCAACGTTACGCTCCATGCCGGTACCTACCAGCGGCTTGTCGGCACGCAGGGTTGGTACAGCCTGACGCTGCATGTTCGAGCCCATCAATGCACGGTTGGCGTCGTCGTGTTCCAGGAATGGAATCAAAGAGGCCGCAACCGAAACCACCTGCTTGGGCGAAACGTCCATCAAGGTGACATCTTCCGGCGCCTTGACGGTGAACTCGTTCAGGTGACGGACGGCCACCAACTCGTCGGTCAGCTGACCTTTTTCGTTCATGGTCGCCGAAGCCTGGGCGATCACGTGATCGGCCTCTTCGATGGCGGACAGGAACACGATCTCGTCGGTTACCAGACCTTCTTTCACCACGCGGTACGGGCTTTCCAGGAAGCCGTACTGGTTGGTGCGGGCATAGGCAGCCAAGGAGTTGATCAGACCGATGTTCGGACCTTCCGGCGTTTCGATCGGGCATACACGACCGTAGTGGGTCGGGTGTACGTCACGAACTTCGAAGCCCGCACGCTCACGAGTCAGACCACCTGGGCCGAGCGCGGAAACACGACGCTTGTGAGTGATCTCGGACAGCGGGTTGTTCTGGTCCATGAACTGGGACAGCTGGCTCGAGCCGAAGAACTCTTTCACCGCGGCCGCTACCGGCTTGGCGTTGATCAAGTCCTGAGGCATCAAGCCTTCGCTTTCAGCCATCGACAGGCGTTCCTTGACCGCGCGCTCTACACGCACCAGGCCTACGCGGAACTGGTTCTCGGCCATTTCGCCTACGCAGCGAACACGGCGGTTACCCAGGTGGTCGATGTCGTCGACAATGCCCTTGCCGTTACGGATGTCGACCAAGGTCTTGAGCACCGCAACGATGTCGTCCTTGTTCAGAACGCCCGAACCTTCGATTTCGGTGCGACCGATACGACGGTTGAACTTCATCCGGCCGACCGCAGACAGGTCATAGCGCTCAGGACTGAAGAACAGGTTGTTGAACAGGGTCTCGGCGGCATCCTTGGTTGGCGGCTCGCCAGGACGCATCATGCGGTAGATCTCGACCAGAGCCTCCAGTTGGTTACCGGTGGAGTCGATCTTCAACGTATCGGAAATGAACGGACCGCAATCGATATCGTTGGTGTACAGCGTCTCGATGCGAACGACCTGAGCCTTGACGATCTTCGCCAGGATTTCGGTGCTCAGCTCGGTATTGCACTCTGCCAGGATCTCGCCGGTGGCCGGGTGAACGATGGCCTTGGCCGTGGTGCGCCCAAGGACGTAGTCCATAGGCACCTGCAGCTCTTTGATTCCGGCCTTTTCCAGCTGGTTGATATGACGAGCGGTAATACGACGACCTTGCTCGACAATGACCTTGCCTTTGTCATCCTGGATATCCAGGACCGCGATTTCACCGCGCAGGCGCTGAGGCACCAGCTCCAGGCTGAGGTTTTCGCCCTGCACGTGGAAGACGTTGGTGGTGTAGAACGCGTCGAGGACTTCCTCGGTGGTATAACCGAGGGCCCGCAGCAATACCGATGCAGGCAGCTTGCGACGACGGTCGATACGCACGAATACACAGTCTTTCGGGTCGAACTCGAAGTCCAGCCAGGAGCCGCGGTAAGGAATGATACGTGCAGAGTAAAGCAGCTTGCCGGAGCTGTGCGTCTTGCCGCGGTCGTGATCGAAGAACACGCCTGGAGAACGGTGCAGCTGGGAAACGATTACACGCTCGGTACCGTTGATAACGAAGGTACCGTTTTCAGTCATCAGGGGGATTTCACCCATGTAGACTTCTTGCTCTTTGATGTCCTTGATCGCTTTGTTCGACGACTCTTTGTCGAAAATGATCAGGCGCACTTTTACCCGCAAAGGTACGGCGTAAGTCACACCGCGCAATACGCATTCTTTGACATCAAATGCCGGTTCGCCCAGGCGATAACCGACATACTCCAGCGCAGCATTGCCGGAGTAGCTGATGATCGGGAAAACGGATTTGAAGGCCGCATGCAGGCCCACGTCGCGGAACTGATCTTTAGTCGCTCCCGCTTGCAAGAATTCACGATACGAATCCAGCTGGATGGCCAGGAGGTACGGCACATCCATGACGTCCGGCAACTTGCTAAAGTCCTTGCGGATACGTTTTTTCTCAGTATATGAGTAAGCCATCAGCGTTCCCCAGCTTGGTCACCTGCTTGTTTGGCCCCTCCCGACGGGAGCAGCCAGAAAATCGTGCAAACCCCATGGTTTGCGCCACCGCCTCGGGTGGTTACAGCTCGTTATCAGCACCGACCCAGTCGGCTGCCAATAACGGAAAAAGGCCGGTGGCAAAAGCCACCAGCCATCAGCCTTTCGCTCGACGCTCGGGCTGGAGACGCAAGGTCGAAATTACTTGATTTCGACGGTAGCGCCTGCTTCTTCCAGCTTCTTCTTCGCGTCTTCAGCAGCTTCTTTGCTAACGCCTTCAGCGATAACCTGAGGAGCGGTGTCAACCTTCTCCTTGGCTTCTTTCAGACCCAGACCGGTCAGTTCGCGAACAGCCTTGATCACGTTTACTTTCTTGTCGCCAGCGGCAGCCAGAACAACGTTGAACTCGGTTTGTTCTTCAACAACAGCAGCTGGACCAGCAGCAGCAACGGTAGCAGCAGCAGCGGTAACGCCGAACTTCTCTTCCATTGCCTTGATCAGCTCAACGATTTCCATTACGGATTTTTCGCCGATTGCTTCGATGATTTGTTCGTTAGTCAGAGACATGACTCAATTCCTGAATTGGGGGATAGCCGGCACGGCCATCGAAATAAACAAAAATACGCGAGAAAGGAAACGCTCAGCCTCAGGCTGCAGCAGCTTCTTTCTGATCGCGAATTGCCGCCAGAGTACGAGCCAACTTGCTGGTAGCGCCCTGAATCACGCTCATCAGCTGAGAAATTGCTTCGTCACGGGTCGGCAGAGTTGCCAGCACGTCGATTTGGTTTGCTGCGAGGAACTTGCCCTCGAACGCAGCTGCCTTGATCTCGAACTTGTCCTGACCCTTGGCGAACTCTTTGAAGATACGAGCAGCAGCGCCCGGATGTTCCTTCGAGAATGCGATCAGGGTCGGGCCGACGAACGCGTCGTTGAGCACGTCATATTGAGTGCCTTCAACAGCGCGCTTGAGCAGGGTGTTACGTACTACACGTACGTAAACGCCAGCTTCGCGGGCCTCTTTACGGAGTCCGGTCATAGCGCCTACTGTTACGCCACGGGCATCAGCCACGACAGCGGACAGAGCGACTTTGGCAGCCTCGTTGACTTCAGCGACGATGGCCTTCTTGTCTTCGAGTTTAATTGCCACGGGTTTAACTCCTGCTTGTTACCGTTTCATCCGGTCGAAACCGAATGTCGTTTTGGTGTCTGATTCGGTAAGGAACCGGGAGCACCATCTGCGTAGGCTTGTGGTTTAAGACTTGCGTCGCCTACGGTCTTGGATAGCCCCCGCCAGGCAGGGACCCCAATTTTTCAATTGGCGCAATCGCTTGCGCCAATTCGAGTCTTACGCGTCGAGCGAGCTCTGGTCGATGACCAGACCTGGGCCCATAGTGGTGCTCAGGGTAACGCGCTTGACGTAGATACCTTTCGAGGAGGCCGGCTTGATACGCTTCAGGTCAGCGATCAGGGCTTCAACGTTTTCCTTCAGCTTGACGGCATCGAAGCCGATCTTGCCAACGGAGGTGTGGATAATGCCGTTCTTGTCGGTGCGATAACGAACCTGACCAGCCTTGGCGTTTTTAACCGCGGTAGCTACGTCTGGCGTAACGGTGCCGACCTTAGGGTTAGGCATCAGGCCACGAGGACCGAGAATCTGGCCCAGTTGACCTACAACGCGCATGGCATCCGGGGATGCGATGACAACGTCATAGTTCAGCTCGCCAGCTTTCATTTCGGCAGCCAGATCGTCCATGCCTACACGATCTGCACCGGCAGCCAGAGCAGCTTCGGCTGCTGGGCCCTGGGTGAAGACAGCGACGCGAACGGTCTTACCAGTGCCATGTGGCAACACGGTAGCGCTACGAACAACCTGGTCGGATTTACGTGGATCAACACCCAGGTTAACAGCAACGTCGAACGACTCGCTGAACTTGACAGTCGACAGCTCAGCCAGCAGTGCGGCGGCATCTACAAAGTTGTAGGCCTTGCCTGCTTCGATCTTGCTGGCGATAGCCTTTTGACGCTTGGTCAGCTTAGCCATTACACACCCTCCACGTTAAGGCCCATGCTACGAGCAGAACCGGCGATAGTACGCACGGCTGCATCCATATCAGCTGCAGTCAGATCCGCGTTTTTGGTTTTCGCGATCTCTTCCAGCTGAGCACGGGTAACAGTGCCAACCTTAACGGTGTTCGGACGAGCGGAACCGCTGGTCAAACCTGCAGCCTTCTTCAGCAGTACCGAAGCAGGTGTGCTTTTTGTTTCAAAAGTGAAGCTACGGTCGCTGTATACAGTGATGATCACTGGAGTCGGCAGACCCGGCTCAAGACCCTGAGTACGGGCGTTGAAGGCCTTGCAGAATTCCATGATGTTGACACCGTGTTGGCCCAGGGCAGGACCAACGGGTGGGCTTGGGTTAGCCTGAGCGGCCTTCACTTGCAGCTTGATGTAAGCGGTAATCTTCTTGGCCATGAGGCACTCCAATTACGGGTTCAAACGCCTCGAAAGGCTCCCCGGTTACTTGCGCGTTTATCCCAGTGACGACAAAACCCCACAGCCTTGGGCTGTGGGGTTGGGATGCTTGCCCAATCAGACCTTTTCGACCTGACTGAACTCCAGCTCCACCGGAGTAGAGCGACCGAAAATGAGCACCGCGACCTGAATCCGGCTCTTTTCGTAGTTAACTTCTTCAACCGTGCCATTAAAATCAGCGAATGGACCATCGGTGACTCGTACAACCTCACCAGGCTCAAACAACGTCTTAGGCTTAGGCTTGTCGCTACCATCAGCGACGCGACGCAGAATCGCCTCTGCTTCTTTATCTGTAATAGGTGCCGGCTTATCAGCAGTACCACCAATGAAGCCCATGACGCGAGGGGTATCCTTGACCAAGTGCCAAGTCCCTTCGTTCATATCCATCTGCACCAGCACGTAACCTGGAAAGAACTTGCGTTCACTTTTGCGCTTCTGGCCATTACGCATCTCAACCACTTCTTCAGTGGGGACCAGAATCTCGCCAAAGCCATCTTCCATGCCAGCCAGCTTTACACGCTCTATCAGAGAGCGCATGACATGCTTCTCGTAACCCGAGTAAGCATGCACAACGTACCAACGCTTAGCCACGGGACACCCTTAGCCAACAATCAAGGAAACAAGCCAACCGAGCAGGGAATCAAGCCCCCACAACAGCAACGCCATCACCAAAACAACAGCCACGACAATCAACGTGGTCTGAGTGGTTTCCTGGCGAGTTGGCCATACGACTTTACGGATCTCGGTTCGAGCTTCCTTAGCGAGTACAAAGAAAGACTTACCCTTGGCCGTCTGCAAACCCACGAAGGCAGCAACAGCAGCAATGGCAAGCAATGCCAGTACACGATACAGGATCGGCGATGCAGAGTAATACTGATTGCCAACAACGCCAACAACCACCAAAGCGACTACCACTAGCCACTTGAGCAGATCGAAGCGAGAGCTTTGAGCTTCAGCTTTAGGAGTCATCTATGAAGATCCTGTGAAAAGAAAGCCAGACACATCGAGTGAATCTGGCAGGTCAGGAGGGAATCGAACCCCCAACCTACGGTTTTGGAGACCGTCGCTCTGCCAATTGAGCTACTGACCTAAAACAAAATCAGGCCGACCATTATGCCGGCCCGAAAAAGACATTACAACCGTTTACTCGATGACTTTGGCGACGACGCCAGCGCCGACGGTACGACCGCCTTCACGGATAGCGAAACGCAGACCATCTTCCATCGCGATCGGCTTGATCAGGGTGACAGTCATCTGGATGTTATCACCTGGCATTACCATTTCAACGCCTTCTGGCAGCTCGCAGTTACCAGTCACGTCAGTTGTACGGAAGTAGAACTGTGGACGGTAGCCTTTGAAGAACGGAGTGTGACGACCGCCTTCTTCCTTGCTCAGAACGTAAACTTCTGCGGTGAACTTGGTGTGAGCCTTGACGGTGCCTGGCTTGACCAGAACCTGACCACGTTCTACGTCGTCACGCTTGGTACCACGCAGCAGCACGCCGCAGTTCTCGCCAGCACGACCTTCGTCCAGCAGCTTGCGGAACATTTCAACGCCGGTGCAGGTAGTTTTCTGAGTGTCGCGCAGGCCGACGATCTCAACTTCTTCCTGGATACGGACGATGCCACGCTCAACACGACCAGTCACAACGGTACCACGACCGGAGATCGAGAATACGTCTTCGATCGGCATCAGGAACGGCTTGTCGATAGCACGCTCTGGCTCTGGGATGTAGCTGTCCAGAGTTTCCACCAGCTTCTTGACAGCAGTGGTGCCCATTTCGTTGTCGTCTTGGCCATTCAGGGCCATCAGCGCGGAACCAACGATGATCGGGGTGTCATCACCTGGGAAGTCGTAAGTGCTCAGCAGGTCGCGCACTTCCATCTCAACCAGTTCCAGCAGCTCAGCGTCGTCAACCATGTCAGCCTTGTTCAGGAAGACAACGATGTACGGAACACCTACCTGACGGGACAGCAGGATGTGCTCACGGGTTTGCGGCATCGGACCATCAGCGGCCGAGCAAACCAGGATCGCGCCGTCCATCTGCGCAGCACCAGTGATCATGTTTTTTACGTAGTCGGCGTGACCTGGGCAGTCAACGTGTGCGTAGTGACGCACGGCCGAATCGTATTCAACGTGAGCGGTGTTGATGGTGATACCGCGAGCTTTCTCTTCAGGGGCACTGTCGATCTTGTCGAAATCAACCTTGGCCGAGCCGAAGACTTCGGAGCAGACACGAGTCAGAGCAGCGGTCAGCGTGGTTTTACCGTGGTCGACGTGACCAATGGTGCCAACGTTGACGTGCGGCTTATTACGTTCGAACTTTTCCTTAGCCATCGAAATCACCCCTAGGAGAAGAAATTAGCAAGTCACACTAACCATTAAAACAAAGGCAGATATTTTCATATCTGCCTTGTTATATGGAGCTCTTGAGCGGATTTGAACCGCTGACCTCACCCTTACCAAGGGTGTGCTCTACCAACTGAGCTACAAGAGCAAAACACTTTGCACAACCTGCAAACTTGGAGCGGGTAGCGGGAATCGAACCCGCATCATCAGCTTGGAAGGCTGAGGTTCTACCACTAAACTATACCCGCGGAGCCTGCAGCTCACGCTAAACTGGTGGAGGGGGAAGGATTCGAACCTTCGAAGTCGTAGACGTCAGATTTACAGTCTGATCCCTTTGGCCGCTCGGGAACCCCTCCTAAGCGAGCCGGCATTCTACATCATGCCAGCCTTCTGTCAACCATTTTCTCATTAAAAACCTGAGGTTAGATGCGTTGACGACGCTTCGCACCATCAACCGTTAAAGGCCTTCGCTGCGAAGCGGGCGCCATTCTATGCAAACTACCCCGTGGGTGCAACCCCCTCACAAGGCATTATTTTATGTTTTAACTCATTGAATTCTTTGGAAAGGTTTTGGAGCAACATGTCATTCAACTTTACAGTACTTTCTGGCGAAACCTGGACCCAGAATCCCCCCACCTCAGGAGAACTCGAAGAAGCAGCGCGAGCCACGACCCCCAACGCTAGCAACCTCTGCTCTAGCTGCCTGGCAGTTTCTGAACGATTGAAGCCCCCCAGATAAGAGCAGCTCCTTTGCGCCTCGCCTGGCCTGGCCAAGTCCCTCCTTACTAGCGCATCCGCCGTTTCACTCAGCAGATGAATATCCTGCTGCGGACCACGATACAGATTCAGCGGAGTGACATCCTTAGCGCGAAGCGGGACCTCCTGCTGGTGCCAGACGTAGTAGAACGCGTTTAAAACAAGCAAGAGCAGAAAGACCCAACGCATAGGAACCTCAAGACAAAGGGCAGGCCATCGCGAGCCCGACAAATACCAAGTCCGGGACCACCCTGGCATCCGGGACAACCCCCGCAACCAGGTTGGCATCCCCCCCCGTCAGGAACACAACGAAATCCTCTCCCCAGTACTGTCGAGCCAATTCGAGCTGAGTCAGCACAAATCCCCTAAGCATCAACATGCACCCACGCTCAACCGCCTCTACAGTTGTACGCCCCGGCTCAAGACTCTCATGAGCACGTTCGGCAGCCGTATCGTCATATCGAATTCGCCGGGTATGGGTACGCAACTGATTACGCATCAAGGGCATACCTGGACAAATAAACCCTCCCAGATGCCCCCCATCTGCCGCTACGAAATCGGCCGTGATGGCCGTACCAAAATCGAGCACCAGGCAGGCACTCGAGGCAAGATGAAACCCTCCAAGTAGCGCCAGCCATCGATCCAGCCCCAATCGCTCATAATCTTCGTAGCCGTTCCTGACACCAGCCATTTCCCGGGCAGGCACTGCTCGTACGACAGAGATCCCAAAAGCGTCAACCAACGAAGAAACCAGCGACTCGGTTTCTTCTTGAGTTCGCACGCTGACAAGGCGGCACTTCGCAAGCTGGAATCTTCCCGAGCCACTCAAACTCGCCAGCAGATCAGCATCAGAACCGACTACCCCCCCATCAACAGGCGTTACGCCATCGGAGCGAAGAACACGCCACTTAATAAAGCTGTTGCCACAATCGAGCTCAAGAATCATCACGCAACCTCAGGCTGAGCTCACCACCGCTAAAGATTCTTTCCACACCATCCACCTTCAAACGCAGCGCACCCTGACGATCGACTCCCAGCACAACACCATCAATGCGATTGGCGCCGGCAACCAACGACACGGAACGCCCCTGCCACAAATGATATCGCTCCCACTCCGCCTGAAGTGCCGAAAACCCTGACGCCTGATGCAGGCTCAGATATTGCCGAAGGCTGCCGCCCAAACGCGCCACAAGCTCATTCCGATTGAAGTTTCTGCCCGTCTCAAGGCTCATGGAGGTCCATTGCTGATCCACCTCATCTGCAGACTGCATGTTCACATTGATACCGACCCCCAGAACAACGTGACAAACATCTGCTGGATCGCCAACCAGCTCAAGCAAGATACCTGCGATTTTTTTATCACCAACCAATAAATCGTTGGGCCATTTCAACCCAGCCTCCAGCACTCCCATATCACGCAACGCACGCAGAACAGCAAGGCCAACAGCGAGGCTTAGGCCTTCGACCTGGCGCATGCCGCCATCAATGCGCAATACCAAGCTGTAATAGAGATTATCGGCAAAGGGGCTGACCCACTTCCTACCACGACGACCGCGCCCAGCAGTTTGCCGCTCGGCCAGGATGAGGAATGGCGCGTGCATCCCACGCTCTATGGACCGCAATGCCTCAGCATTGGTGGAGTCGATAGAATCAAATATATGAACAGGCCAATCACAAGACTCTTGCGCGCCAATCTCAGCCGCATTCAGAAGTTGCAATGGCCTGGCTAATTGATAACCCCTGCCCCGCACCTTATGAATGGACAAGCCAAGCTCCGCCTCCAGGTGCTGCAATTGTTTCCACACAGCACTACGGCTGATCCCGAGCGCAGCGCCTAATGCCTGCCCCGAATGGAAACGGCCATCTTTCAGAAGTTCTAGCAACGTGAGCATGCGAACGCGCCCTGATAATGAGGCCCGCATGATAGCCATGCACAAGACGGTTGCATAGAAACACAGAAGGCGCTTTCCTGAAGGCAAAACAAAACCCCTACCTGCGTCAGCAGATAGGGGTTTCGGAATTTAATCTTGACGATGACCTACTCTCACATGGGGAAACCCCACACTACCATCGGCGATGCATCGTTTCACTTCTGAGTTCGGGATGGGATCAGGTGGTTCCAACGCTCTATGGTCGTCAAGAAATTCGGTAGCCAGCGCGTGCCTTGCGGTCACGTTCCAGCGAATGGGTATGCGATAGTTTGTGTGTTGCCTGCAAGCACGTTCGAACTTTCGGTTCGTTTCGTCTTCACAACACCGCAATCTGGCCTCTGTCGAGTCGACAGATTGCTTGGGTGTTATATGGTCAAGCCTCACGGGCAATTAGTACAGGTTAGCTCAACGCCTCACAGCGCTTACACACCCTGCCTATCAACGTCGTAGTCTTCGACGGCCCTTCAGGGAGCTCAAGGCTCCAGTGAGATCTCATCTTGAGGCAAGTTTCCCGCTTAGATGCTTTCAGCGGTTATCTTTTCCGAACATAGCTACCCGGCAATGCCACTGGCGTGACAACCGGAACACCAGAGGTTCGTCCACTCCGGTCCTCTCGTACTAGGAGCAGCCCCTCTCAAATCTCAAACGTCCACGGCAGATAGGGACCGAACTGTCTCACGACGTTCTAAACCCAGCTCGCGTACCACTTTAAATGGCGAACAGCCATACCCTTGGGACCGGCTTCAGCCCCAGGATGTGATGAGCCGACATCGAGGTGCCAAACACCGCCGTCGATATGAACTCTTGGGCGGTATCAGCCTGTTATCCCCGGAGTACCTTTTATCCGTTGAGCGATGGCCCTTCCATACAGAACCACCGGATCACTAAGACCTACTTTCGTACCTGCTCGACGTGTCTGTCTCGCAGTCAAGCGCGCTTTTGCCTTTATACTCTACGACCGATTTCCGACCGGTCTGAGCGCACCTTCGTACTCCTCCGTTACTCTTTAGGAGGAGACCGCCCCAGTCAAACTACCCACCATACACTGTCCTCGATCCGGATAACGGACCTGAGTTAGAACCTCAAAGTTGCCAGGGTGGTATTTCAAGGATGGCTCCACGCAGACTGGCGTCCACGCTTCAAAGCCTCCCACCTATCCTACACAAGCAAATTCAAAGTCCAGTGCAAAGCTATAGTAAAGGTTCACGGGGTCTTTCCGTCTAGCCGCGGATACACTGCATCTTCACAGCGATTTCAATTTCACTGAGTCTCGGGTGGAGACAGCGCCGCCATCGTTACGCCATTCGTGCAGGTCGGAACTTACCCGACAAGGAATTTCGCTACCTTAGGACCGTTATAGTTACGGCCGCCGTTTACCGGGGCTTCGATCAAGAGCTTCGCGTTAGCTAACCCCATCAATTAACCTTCCGGCACCGGGCAGGCGTCACACCCTATACGTCCACTTTCGTGTTTGCAGAGTGCTGTGTTTTTAATAAACAGTCGCAGCGGCCTGGTATCTTCGACCGGCGTGGGCTTACGCAGCAAGTGCTTCACCCTCACCGGCGCACCTTCTCCCGAAGTTACGGTGCCATTTTGCCTAGTTCCTTCACCCGAGTTCTCTCAAGCGCCTTGGTATTCTCTACCCAACCACCTGTGTCGGTTTGGGGTACGGTTCCTGGTTATCTGAAGCTTAGAAGCTTTTCTTGGAAGCATGGCATCAACCACTTCGTCACCCAGAGGGTAACTCGTCATCAGCTCTCGGCCTTGAAACCCCGGATTTACCTAAGATTTCAGCCTACCACCTTAAACTTGGACAACCAACGCCAAGCTGGCCTAGCCTTCTCCGTCCCTCCATCGCAATAACCAGAAGTACAGGAATATTAACCTGTTTTCCATCGACTACGCTTTTCAGCCTCGCCTTAGGGACCGACTAACCCTGCGTCGATTAACGTTGCGCAGGAAACCTTGGTCTTTCGGCGTGGGTGTTTTTCACACCCATTGTCGTTACTCATGTCAGCATTCGCACTTCTGATACCTCCAGCAAGCTTCTCAACTCACCTTCACAGGCTTACAGAACGCTCCTCTACCGCATCACTTACGTGATACCCGTAGCTTCGGTGTATGGTTTGAGCCCCGTTACATCTTCCGCGCAGGCCGACTCGACTAGTGAGCTATTACGCTTTCTTTAAAGGGTGGCTGCTTCTAAGCCAACCTCCTAGCTGTCTAAGCCTTCCCACATCGTTTCCCACTTAACCATAACTTTGGGACCTTAGCTGACGGTCTGGGTTGTTTCCCTTTTCACGACGGACGTTAGCACCCGCCGTGTGTCTCCCATGCTCGGCACTTGTAGGTATTCGGAGTTTGCATCGGTTTGGTAAGTCGGGATGACCCCCTAGCCGAAACAGTGCTCTACCCCCTACAGTGATACATGAGGCGCTACCTAAATAGCTTTCGAGGAGAACCAGCTATCTCCGAGCTTGATTAGCCTTTCACTCCGATCCACAGGTCATCCGCTAACTTTTCAACGGTAGTCGGTTCGGTCCTCCAGTCAGTGTTACCTAACCTTCAACCTGCCCATGGATAGATCGCCCGGTTTCGGGTCTATTCCCAGCGACTAGACGCCCTATTAAGACTCGCTTTCGCTACGCCTCCCCTATTCGGTTAAGCTCGCCACTGAAAATAAGTCGCTGACCCATTATACAAAAGGTACGCAGTCACCCAACAAAGTGGGCTCCCACTGCTTGTACGCATACGGTTTCAGGATCTATTTCACTCCCCTCTCCGGGGTTCTTTTCGCCTTTCCCTCACGGTACTAGTTCACTATCGGTCAGTCAGTAGTATTTAGCCTTGGAGGATGGTCCCCCCATATTCAGACAAAGTTTCTCGTGCTCCGTCCTACTCGATTTCACTTCTAAGATCCTTTCGCGTACAGGGCTATCACCCACTATGGCCGCACTTTCCAGAGCGTTCCGCTAAAATCAAAGAAGCTTAAGGGCTAGTCCCCGTTCGCTCGCCACTACTAAGGGAATCTCGGTTGATTTCTTTTCCTCAGGGTACTTAGATGTTTCAGTTCCCCTGGTTCGCCTCTTGCACCTATGTATTCAGTGCAAGATAACCATCTTGTGATGGCTGGGTTCCCCCATTCAGACATCTCCGGATCACAGTCTGTTTGCCGACTCCCCGAAGCTTTTCGCAGGCTACCACGTCTTTCATCGCCTCTGACTGCCAAGGCATCCACCGTATGCGCTTCTTCACTTGACCATATAACCCCAAGCAATCTGGTTATACTGTGAAGACGACATTCGCCGAAAATTCGTACGCTTGCTCTACGAGCAACTCACAAATTTTACCTTAGCCTGAACCGTTACCAGTGAAAGTAACGTCCAGTCTATCTTTCTATCACATACCCAAATTTTTAAAGAACGATCTAATCAAAAGACTAGAAATCAACATTCATCACCGTTCGGTGGAATGCTCATTTCTAAGCTTTAAACGTTGGTGCCAATCGGTAATGGTGGAGCCAAGCGGGATCGAACCGCTGACCTCCTGCGTGCAAGGCAGGCGCTCTCCCAGCTGAGCTATGGCCCCGTATCGCTACAGGGTACACCATGAAATTGGTGGGTCTGGGCAGATTCGAACTGCCGACCTCACCCTTATCAGGGGTGCGCTCTAACCAACTGAGCTACAGACCCAATCGTCTTCTTCAATGAATCAAGCAATTCGTGTGGGAGCTCATGCAGCAGCTGCTGTCGTCGATTAAGGAGGTGATCCAGCCGCAGGTTCCCCTACGGCTACCTTGTTACGACTTCACCCCAGTCATGAATCACACCGTGGTAACCGTCCCCCCGAAGGTTAGACTAGCTACTTCTGGTGCAACCCACTCCCATGGTGTGACGGGCGGTGTGTACAAGGCCCGGGAACGTATTCACCGCGACATTCTGATTCGCGATTACTAGCGATTCCGACTTCACGCAGTCGAGTTGCAGACTGCGATCCGGACTACGATCGGTTTTGTGGGATTAGCTCCACCTCGCGGCTTGGCAACCCTCTGTACCGACCATTGTAGCACGTGTGTAGCCCAGGCCGTAAGGGCCATGATGACTTGACGTCATCCCCACCTTCCTCCGGTTTGTCACCGGCAGTCTCCTTAGAGTGCCCACCATTACGTGCTGGTAACTAAGGACAAGGGTTGCGCTCGTTACGGGACTTAACCCAACATCTCACGACACGAGCTGACGACAGCCATGCAGCACCTGTCTCAATGCTCCCGAAGGCACCAATCCATCTCTGGAAAGTTCATTGGATGTCAAGGCCTGGTAAGGTTCTTCGCGTTGCTTCGAATTAAACCACATGCTCCACCGCTTGTGCGGGCCCCCGTCAATTCATTTGAGTTTTAACCTTGCGGCCGTACTCCCCAGGCGGTCAACTTAATGCGTTAGCTGCGCCACTAAGAGCTCAAGGCTCCCAACGGCTAGTTGACATCGTTTACGGCGTGGACTACCAGGGTATCTAATCCTGTTTGCTCCCCACGCTTTCGCACCTCAGTGTCAGTATCAGTCCAGGTGGTCGCCTTCGCCACTGGTGTTCCTTCCTATATCTACGCATTTCACCGCTACACAGGAAATTCCACCACCCTCTACCATACTCTAGCTCGACAGTTTTGAATGCAGTTCCCAGGTTGAGCCCGGGGCTTTCACATCCAACTTAACGAACCACCTACGCGCGCTTTACGCCCAGTAATTCCGATTAACGCTTGCACCCTCTGTATTACCGCGGCTGCTGGCACAGAGTTAGCCGGTGCTTATTCTGTCGGTAACGTCAAAACAATTACGTATTAGGTAACTGCCCTTCCTCCCAACTTAAAGTGCTTTACAATCCGAAGACCTTCTTCACACACGCGGCATGGCTGGATCAGGCTTTCGCCCATTGTCCAATATTCCCCACTGCTGCCTCCCGTAGGAGTCTGGACCGTGTCTCAGTTCCAGTGTGACTGATCATCCTCTCAGACCAGTTACGGATCGTCGCCTTGGTGAGCCATTACCTCACCAACTAGCTAATCCGACCTAGGCTCATCTGATAGCGCAAGGCCCGAAGGTCCCCTGCTTTCTCCCGTAGGACGTATGCGGTATTAGCGTCCGTTTCCGAGCGTTATCCCCCACTACCAGGCAGATTCCTAGGCATTACTCACCCGTCCGCCGCTCTCAAGAGGTGCAAGCACCTCTCTACCGCTCGACTTGCATGTGTTAGGCCTGCCGCCAGCGTTCAATCTGAGCCATGATCAAACTCTTCAGTTCAAACATCTTTGGGTTTTGAGAAAACCCTAAACTTGGCTCAGCAATCGTTGGTTACATCTTTGATTTCTCGCGGAGTAACTTGTGATGCTGATAATCTGTTGACTAGCAGTCTGACTCCACAAGCACCCACACGAATTGCTTGATTCAGTTGTTAAAGAGCGGTGGGTTGAGCCTTTCGTCTCAACCGAGGCGCGCATTCTACAGCGCCCCGTACATCTGTCAAGTGGTTATTTTCAGAAGTTTTCAAAGTTTCCTTTGCAACTTCAACCACTTGCGCTTTCGATCTCTCGTCAGCGGGAGGCGAATTCTACAGCGTTAGCCGCTGCTGTCAACACCTCTTTTCCAGCGTCTTCGATCGTGAAGATCGAAGTGCCGACGGGACTTGACTGCAACCCCTGTCGACCCCTTCCGGACTTCGATGATTTGAAGTCCTGCACACCCGAAAACTTCATAACTTATTGAATCTCAAGAAGTTTTCCGTTTCGACTGCGCCGGAAGTGGGGCGAATTATAGAGACTCAGAATCTGCCGTCAACACCTATTTCCAGATTTACTCGGATTTAAGCGCGATGCGTGCAAAAGCCTTCTTTCCTGCCTGACAGACATGCGTGGCGCCCAGCTTATATATAAAGGTGCGATCCACGACCTCCCCATCAACGCGCACCCCACCCGCCCCCAGAAGATCTCGCGCCACCGCCGCGTTCTTGACCAGCCCCGCTTTGTTAAGGACAGCGGCAATCGGCATATCCTCACCGGCAGCCAGCTCGATTTCCGGCAAATCATCGGGTAACTCACCATCCTTCATGCGATTGCCCGCCGCACGATGAGCATTGGCAGCCGCCTCCTCACCATGGAAACGGGCAACGATCTCCTCAGCCAACTTGATCTTGATATCCCTCGGATTGGCCCCAGCCTCGACATCAGAACGGAATGCATCGATCTCGCCCATAGAGCGGAAGCTCAGCAATTCAAAGTAACGCCACATTAATGCATCAGGAATGGAAACCAGCTTGCCGTACATAACGCCCGGCGCCTCCTGAATACCGACGTAGTTACCCAACGACTTGGACATCTTCTTCACGCCATCCAAACCTTCCAGCAAAGGCATGGTTAGGATGCACTGAGCCTCTTGGCCATAACTACGCTGCAGCTCTCGCCCCATCAGCAGGTTGAACTTCTGGTCCGTACCGCCAAGCTCGACATCAGCACGCAACGCAACCGAGTCATAGCCCTGCACAAGCGGGTAGAGAAACTCATGGATAGCAATCGGCTGGTTGGTTGTGTAGCGCTTGTCAAAGTCGTCGCGCTCGAGCATGCGCGCAACCGTGTACTGAGAGGTCAGGCGAATGAAGTCCGCAGGCCCCATCTGGTCCATCCAGGTAGAGTTGAATGCGACCTCGGTCCTGGCCGGATCCAGAATCTTGAAAACCTGAGCCTTATAGGTCTCGGCATTCTCGAGCACCTGCTCGCGAGTCAGCGGTGGACGCGTGGCACTCTTCCCACTCGGGTCGCCAATCATCCCGGTGAAATCACCTATAAGGAAGATAACCTGATGCCCCAGCTCCTGAAACTGACGCAGCTTGTTGATCAGTACAGTGTGCCCTAGATGCAGGTCAGGGGCTGTCGGGTCGAAACCAGCCTTGATGCGCAACGGCTGCCCACGCTTGAGCTTTTCGATCAGCTCGGACTCGACTAACAGTTCTTCCGCACCACGTTTGATCAGCGCTAGCTGCTCTTCAACCGACTTCATAACAGACCCGCAAGGCTCAGATTCAAAGGGCCCCAACCATACAAGATCGCACACCAAATACAAAGTTTGACCGGCGCACGACAACCAATCCACGAGCAGGACGCCTGCGGACTTGCTTCGAAGGGGATTTGGTTATATTTTATACAGTTATTTCATCTTCATCATGTCATTCATCTTTTCCAATTCATCTTTTCAAAAGTCAAATTACTCATGACCACAGAACCGTCTAAAGCGCCACCGCTTTACCCAAAGACCCACTTGCTGGCCGCAAGTGGAATCGCCGCCCTCCTTAGCCTGGCGCTCCTGGTATTTCCTTCCAGCGACGTTGAAGCCAAAAAGACGACTCTGAGTCTCGAACTGGAAAGCCCTGCCGAACAACTGACACAAGATCAAGACGCTGCCGAAGCCGTCCAGGCCACAAACGAACAGAGCGCTTCCCCTTTCGCACAGATTGAAGACAGTCCTGAAGACACCGCCGAGACCGCTCAGGTCGAGCCCCCGGTCGTGGAAGAAAAGAAGGAGCCTGGCCATCGTGAGGTGATCGTGGCCAAAGGCGATACCCTTTCCACACTTTTTGAGAAGGTCGGCCTGCCCGCTACCTCGGTCCACGAGATTCTGGCCAGCGACAAGCAAGCCAAGCAGTTCACTCAATTGCAACGGGGCCAGAAACTCGAGTTCGAACTCAATCCGACTGGAGAGCTGACCAGCTTGCACACCAAGCTGAGCGACCTGGAAAGCATTACCCTGACAAAGAGTGACAAGGGTTATGCCTTCAATCGCATTACTGCCAAGCCTACCGTACGCTCGGCCTACGTCCACGGTGTGATCAATAGCTCTCTATCACAATCGGCCGCACGTGCAGGCCTTTCACATAGCCTGACGATGGACATGGCCAACGTATTCGGCTACGACATCGATTTCGCCCAGGATATTCGCCAGGGCGACGAATTCGACGTGATCTACGAGCAGAAAGTGGTCAACGGGAAGGCCGTCGGCAACGGCCCGATTCTCTCCGCGCGCTTCACCAATCGCGGCAAGACTTACACTGCGGTGCGCTACACCAACAAACAAGGCAACAGCAGTTACTACACTGCCGACGGCAACAGCATGCGCAAGGCGTTCATCCGCACGCCGGTTGACTTCGCCCGCATCAGCTCGAAATTTTCCGCAGGCCGCAAACACCCTATCCTGAACAAGATTCGCGCCCATAAAGGTGTCGACTACGCCGCCCCCCGAGGCACCCCAATCAAGGCTGCCGGCGATGGCAAGGTCTTGCTGGCCGGCCGCCGCGGCGGTTACGGCAACACAGTCATCATCCAGCACGGCAATACCTACCGTACGCTGTATGGTCACATGCAAGGTTTTGCCAAAGGCGTGAAGACCGGCGGCAGTGTCAAGCAGGGCCAGGTCATCGGCTATATCGGCACCACGGGGTTGTCGACCGGACCACACCTGCACTATGAGTTCCAGGTCAACGGCGTTCACGTCGATCCGCTTGGCCAGAAGCTGCCTATGGCTGATCCAATCGCAAAATCCGAACGCGCACGCTTCCTGGCGCAAAGCCAGCCCTTGATGGCTCGCATGGACCAGGAAAAGGCCACGATGCTGGCTTCGAGCAAGCGTTAAGCCATGGTGCTTTATATCGGTGTGATGTCCGGGACGAGCCTGGATGGCCTGGATATCGCATTGGTTGAATTGACTCCGGCGATCAGATTGATCGCCACGCACTACATTCCCATGCCCGACTCCCTGCGCAGCGAGTTGTTGGGCCTGTGCACCAGCGGCCCCGATGAGATAGCCCGCTCGGCCATCGCTCAGCAGAACTGGGTACAGCTCGCCGCCCATGGCATCCATGCCCTGCTCGAAAGCCAAAACCTCAAGCCGGAAGATGTAAGAGCAATCGGCAGCCATGGCCAGACCATTCGTCATGAACCGGCCCGCGGCTTTACCGTACAGATCGGCAATCCCGCTCTGCTGAGCGAGCTGACCGGAATTACCATCGTCAGCGACTTCCGCAGTCGCGATGTAGCCGCGGGAGGCCAAGGCGCGCCGCTGGTCCCTGCTTTCCACGAGGCTCTATTCGAGAAACGTGACGGCAACCGTGCCGTACTGAATGTCGGCGGCTTCAGCAACCTCAGCTTGATAGAACCAGGAAAACCGGTCGCAGGCTTCGATTGCGGGCCTGGCAACGTGTTGCTTGATGCCTGGATTCATCAACAGCGCAATGAGCAATTCGACCGTGATGGACGATGGGCCGCCAGCGGGACAGTGGAGCCCGCCCTACTCAAGGCAATGCTCAGCGATCCTTTCTTTGTCACCAAGGGACCGAAAAGTACCGGCCGGGAGGTATTCAACCTGCCCTGGCTGACTCGACACCTGTCGCAACTACCCACTCTCGCCGCCGAGAATGTGCAGGCCACCCTGCTTGAACTGACAGCCCTGACTATCGTCAAGTCACTGCAAAATGCCCAGGCGGATACCCGTGAACTGCTGGTATGTGGCGGTGGAGCTCACAACACAGCCCTTATGAAGCGCCTGGCCGACCTCATGCCGAGCACCGAAGTCAGCAGCACAGCAGTCTACGGGGTAGACCCGGACTGGGTCGAAGCGATGGCTTTCGCATGGCTCGCTCATTGCTGCCTTGAATACATTCCAGCGAATCGCCCCAGTGTCACAGGCGCCCGAGGCCTTCGAGTGCTCGGCGCTATCTACCCCGCCTGAGCCAGCCTGATCCCAACAGCAAAAAGCCGCAGTGCCTTGAAGGCTCTGCGGCTTTTTGCTGAAGGTGTCACGACAATCAGATCGAGAAGGATGACCCGCAGCCACAGGTAGTAGTGGCGTTCGGATTCTTGATCACAAAACGCGAGCCTTCCAGACCTTCCTGATAATCCACCTCGGCACCGGCCAGGTATTGGAAGCTCATCGGGTCGACCACCAGGCTGACGCCTTCGCGCTCAACGACTGTGTCATCTTCAGCCACTTCTTCATCGAACGTGAAGCCATACTGAAAACCTGAACAGCCACCGCCCGTCACGAACACGCGCAGCTTCAAACGATCATTCCCCTCTTCGTCGACCAGGCTTTTCACCTTGTGCGCAGCACCGTGGGTGAACTGCAAAGCCGTGGGTGTGAAGGTTTCGACGCTCATGCTGAATATCTCCCGGCGTTGACGCCGCCATAATGCGTGATGGCAGGCATTATCCGCTTCTCCTAGAAAACTGGTCAACTATTTGAAGAGCAGCGGCAGCCACAGGTGTCGAAGCGGACAGCCCGAGTACCAGGCTGGCCGCACATGACAACCACTCCTCAGGGCAACATGCCCGCATGGGAAAGGCCCAGTCGCTCATCCAGCCCAAACAGAATGTTCATGTTCTGCACTGCCTGCCCCGAAGCCCCCTTGACCAGGTTATCGATGACCGACAACACCACGACCAGATCGCCATCCTGTGGACGATGCACGGCGATCCGGCAGACGTTTGCCCCCCGCACGCTACGAGTTTCTGGGTGACTGCCAGCTGGCATCACATCGACGAACGGTTCGTCGGCATAGCGCTTTTCGAACAATGCCTGCAGGTCCACGGAGCGATCAGTCACAGTGGCATAGAGCGTGGAATGAATACCACGGATCATGGGCGTCAGATGCGGCACGAATGTAAGGCCGACCTCCTTGCCTGCAGCCCGGCGCAACCCTTGGCGAATTTCCGGCAGGTGACGGTGCCCTTTCACGGCATACGCCTTGAAGCTCTCCGACGTCTCGCTATACAACGAGCCGACGCTGGCGCCACGACCCGCGCCACTGATACCGGACTTACAGTCAGCGATCAGACGCGAAGCGTCCGCCAGACCGGCTTCGAGCAACGGCAGGAAACCCAATTGCGTCGCAGTCGGATAACATCCCGGGACCGCGATCAGCCGTGCTTGCCTGATTTTTTCGCGATTGACTTCCGGTAGTCCGTAGACCGCTTCGTCCAGCAACTCTGGCGCGCCGTGAGGCTGGCCGTACCACTTGGCCCATTCATCCGCATTCTGCAAGCGGAAGTCAGCTGACAGGTCGATAACCTTGGTTCCGGCGGCCAGCAATTCGCCCGCCAGGGCATGGGCGACGCCATGGGGCGTGGCGAAGAACACCACATCGCAGGCGCCCAGCGTCTTGATGTCGGGAACGCTGAATGCCAGGCCATCGTAATGACCTCGCAGGTTCGGGTACATATCGGCCACGGCCAGGCCCGCCTCGGATCGGGAGGTGATGACCACCACCTCAGCCTGCGGATGTTGTGCCAACAGACGCAGCAGTTCGACACCGGTGTAACCCGTGCCGCCGACGATACCGACCTTGACCATAAACCTGCCCTCAACGAACCACTGGAAAACCGTCGATGATAGGGGCGGCGCGGCGTGGCGACAACCGCCAAGGTGACGTGTGGCGGCTCTAACCTCTACTATCGGGCTACCGTGAATCTGGGAATCGAGAAAATGCTCTATCTTTGGCTCAAAGCGCTTCATATCGTCAGCATGGTCTGCTGGTTCGCCGGCCTGTTCTACCTGCCTCGCCTGTTTGTCTATCACGCTCAGAGCGAAGACAACATCAGCAAGGAGCGCTTCAGCGTCATGGAGCGCAAGTTGTATCGCGGCATCATGGGACCCGCGATGATCGCGACCCTGGTGTTCGGCATCTGGCTGCTCAGCCTCAACGCCAGCGCCTATTTCACCCAAGGCGGCTGGATGCATGCCAAGCTGACACTGGTGGTATTGCTGATTGGCTATCACCATATGTGCGGCGCCCAGCTGAAGCGTTTCGCCCGTGGCGAAAACACCCGCAGCCATGTCTTTTATCGCTGGTTCAATGAAGTGCCGGTTCTGATATTGCTGGCTATCGTAATTCTGGTCGTGGTTCGGCCGTTCTAACTTTCAATCGATGCTTCTTATCCGGGGTACTTCCAGATGTCGCTACCCGCTCTGCTTGAACAACGCCTGCACCTGCCTGTAGTGGCGGCGCCAATGTTCCTGATCTCCAACCCACAGCTGGTACTGGCCTGCTGTCGCAACGGTATCGTCGGCAGCTTCCCCGCGCTGAATCAGCGTGAGAGCAGTGGCTTCAAGGCCTGGCTGGAGGAAATAGAAGCGGGCCTGGCAAGGATGGAGAACCCTGCCCCTTACGCGGTCAACCTGATCGTCCATCAGAGCAACCCGAGGCTCGAGGCCGACCTGGCGATCTGCATCGAACACCAGGTGCCGATCGTCATCACCAGTCTCGGTGCGGTGAAAGAGCTGGTGGACGCGGTCCATGGCTATGGAGGCCTGGTATTTCATGACGTGACCACACGTCGTCATGCCGAGAAAGCAGCCGAAGCCGGTGTCGATGGACTGATCGCCGTGGCTGCGGGGGCCGGAGGGCACGCCGGAACCTGGAGCCCGTTTGCGCTGGTCGCCGAAATCCGGCAGTTCTTCGACAAGACCCTGCTGCTTGCGGGATGCCTGAACCATGGTCATGAGATTCTGGCCGCTCAATTGCTGGGCGCGGATCTGGCCTACTTCGGAACACGTTTTATCGGTACGACTGAAAGTCATGCGCCTGACGCCTATAAGGAGATGTTGCTCACATCCCGGGCTGCAGACATCGTGCATACTCCCGCAGTTTCCGGCGTACCCGCAAGCTTCATGCGGCAAAGCCTGGAGAAGGCCGGTTTCGATCTGGCCGCTCTGCAACGCAAGGGCGAGGTGGATTTCGGCTCGAAGCTCAAACCGCTCAACGATGAAGCCAAGGCCTGGAAAACCGTATGGTCCGCTGGCCAGGGCGTGGGTGAGATTCATGACTTGCCAAGCGTCGATCAATTGGTCAAGCGCCTGGATGAAGAATATCGCCAGGCACAGGCCCGGGTGGTACAGCTTGGCGGCCAGTGGCCCCGATGAAACAAACTGATCACGACACAAACACTAAAACTTGAATGACAAGGATGCCCGGCAATGAGCGAACCCCGTTTCAACATCGTATTCGACGGAGCCCTGCTGCCGGGCGTCGATACGACCACAGCCAAGCTCAATCTCGCTGAATTGTTCAAGAGCGACGTCAGCGCCATTGAGCGACTCTTCGGCGGACACAAGGTGGCCCTCAAGAGCAACCTATCCCAGACCGAGGCGCAGAAATACCTGGAAGCCCTCAACAAAAGCGGAATCGATGCGCGCATCGAAGCAGAGCCTTCTCTGCAACTGAACCTCAGCGAGGTTCAGCATTCGCCCCAGCAGATGCACCCCCAGGAGCCACTCATCGAACCTGCCTCTCCCTATGCGCCACCACGGGCACAGGTTGGAGAGGCCGTTGCCGAGTTCGGCCCGCTCAAGCCGTTCAGCTTCGATGGTCGCATCGGACGGCTGCGATACCTCGCCTGGACCATGTCCCTGACCCTCGTCATGATGCTGGTCATCGGCGTTGGTTTTGCAATTGGCGGAGCATGGTTCTTCACGTCTACCTCAACAGCGGCCATGGTGGTTGGTGGCCTGCTGGCGTTGATCGTTTTCCTCGGCTTTGCCTTTGTCAGCATTCAGTTCAACGTCCAGCGCCTGCATGACCTGGGCTGGTCCGGTTGGCTGTGGCTGCTCACTCTTGTCCCATTCGTGGGCAGCATCTTCCCATTCGTGCTCATCATCGCACCGGGCAACGACGGGCCCAATCGCTACGGTCCACCGCCGCCGCGCAACTCCACTGCAGTCAAGGTCCTGGCGTCGCTCTGGCTGGTGATGATCGTGCTGATTTTCTTCGCTGCGCTGGCTGGTGTCTTCGGCGCTATCGAGGACCAATACGGCAGCAGTTCGCTCAGCAGCTATGAAAGCAGCGAGTACACCGATGACGCTGCTGCAGAACCTGCCGCCGAACCCGCCGAGCCTTCTGTAGACTATGAGGAGGAACAATAAGCGCGCTTCGCGCCGGTGACAGCTCAGTCCACTGGTAGCGGGCCGTTGCGATGGAGAACTGCATGACCCGTTACGCTCTGATCACCGGTGCCTCCAGCGGCATCGGCCTGGCCATGGCCGAAGCCCTGGCCCGGCGAGGCCGCAACCTGATACTGGTAGCGCGCCAGCGTGATCGGCTGGAAAGTATCGCAATAGAACTGACTCAGCGGTTCGGGGTGGAGGTCCTGTTCCGCGCGTGCGATCTGGGGGAGCCACTGAGATTGTCAGGGTTTCTGCTGGAGCTGGAAGAAGGTGAACGGCAGATCGATCTGCTGGTCAACTGCGCCGGCATAGGCACCTGCGGCCCATTCCTGGGTCAGGACTGGATGACTGAACAAGACCTGATCGAAGTCAACATCCTCGCCCTGACACGCCTTTGTCATGCCGTTGGCAATAGCATGGCCCTGCATGGTGGCGGACAGATCCTCAACGTTGCCTCTATCGCGGCGTTCCAACCCGGCCCTTGGATGAGCACCTATTACGCCAGCAAAGCCTATGTCCTGCACTTCTCGGAAGCCCTACGGGTCGAACTGAAGAAATGCGCCATCAAGGTCTCGGTGCTGTGCCCCGGGCCGACCCGGACCGACTTTTTTGCCCGAGCACAACTGGACGAACGGAAACTCATCGACAGTCAGCTACTGATGAGCCCCGAGGAGGTTGCGCTGTATACCGTACGCGCCCTGGACAAGAACCGGGCCATCATCATTCCGGGGCGACGCAATCGCTGGCTGGCCAGGTTGCCACGGCTGGGACCACGTTGGCTGGTCAGGACACTCGCAGGCATGATCAACAAGGCCTACTGCCCCCGCTGATGAAATTTGAAGTGAAGCCGGCCCCGCCAGCCGAACCTTCGGTACACTCGCGTTCCACGACCCCAAGGGAGAAACGACTTTGGATACTCTGTTTTCCAAGATCATCAACCGGGAAATCCCGGCCAAGATCATTTACGAGGATGACCAGGTCCTGGCCTTCCATGACATCGCCCCCCAGGCACCGGTGCATTTCCTGGTCATTCCAAAGAAACCGATCCGCACTCTCAATGACCTGACCGAAGAAGACAAAGGACTGGCCGGGCACATTCTGTTCACTGCCCAGCGCCTGGCGCTTGAACTGGGGTGCGAGGAAGGTTTCCGCGTTGTGATGAATTGCAATGAACTCGGTGGGCAGACCGTCTATCACATCCATATGCATGTGCTGGGACAGCGCCAGATGAACTGGCCACCGGGTTGATACCCTGACTCAACGCAAATCCTGAGCGACCGGTTGGGTTAAACTGGTCGCCATGATTCTTCCGGAGGTAAGCATGACCACCCAACGTCACTACTCGCCGATAGACCGGCTGCTGCTGCAAGCCGATACCGCGATGCGCACGCTGCTGCCCTTCAGTGGCCAGCCATACCGCCCATCACCGGCGATCGTGCAGCCGGACGCGCAACTGAGTGACGAGCAGGCCCGCCACGTTGCCGGGTTGATGCGCATCAATCACACGGGAGAGGTCTGTGCCCAGGCGTTGTACCAAGGCCAGGCCCTGACAGCGAAATTGCCCCAGGTGCGCGAGGCGATGGAGCATGCGGCCGAGGAAGAAATCGATCATCTGGTCTGGTGCGAACAGCGCATTCGCCAGTTGGGCAGCCATACCAGCGTGTTGAATCCACTGTTCTACGGTATGTCATTTGGAATAGGCGCAGTAGCCGGACTGATCAGTGACAAGGTCAGCCTCGGTTTCGTTGCGGCGACAGAACATCAGGTGTGCAAACATCTGAACGAGCATCTCGAACAACTGCCCGCCGAGGATGGAAAGTCCCGGGCGATCCTGGAGCAGATGCGCGAGGATGAAGAACACCATGCCGAAAGCGCCCTCGAGGCCGGCGGTTTCCGCTTCCCGGCACCGGTAAAGTTCGGCATGAGCCTGCTGGCCAAGGTCATGACCAAGAGTACTTATCGGATCTGATCACAGCGTCCCTTTTCAGACCAGGCAGGCCATCAAAAAAAGGCGACTACCCGGACAGGGCAGTCGCCTTTTTTATCAGGAGCCTGAACACGGGCATGTTGCGTACCGCCTCAACCCAACTCGATGATTTCATAGTCGTGGGTGATCTCAACGCCCGCTGCGCCCAACATGATGGACGCCGAGCAGTATTTTTCGGCGGACAGCTCGATGGCTCGCTTGACCTGGGCTTCCTTCAGGGCACGCCCCTTGACCACGAAATGCATGTGGATCTTGGTGAACACCTTCGGATCTTCAGTGGCACGTTCCGCCTCCAGAAAGGCCTCGCAACTTTCGACAGCCTGGCGAGACTTCTTGAGAATGCTGACCACATCGAAGTTACTGCAACCACCCACGCCCAGCAGGAGCATTTCCATGGGCCGGACACCCAGGTTTCGACCACCGGCATCGGGCGGACCATCCATCACGACCACGTGGCCGCTGCCCGACTCACCGAGGAACATGGCTTCGCCAGCCCATTGGATGCGTGCCTTCATCGCCAAGACTCCACTGTCTAAAAAAGGGTCGCCAGCTTAGCACAGCGCTCCCCACGACAGTCTCCAACGTGCGATGCCGGCAAAGCCCCTGCGAAACAGGGCACTAGGTAAATTCTCGAATCAATTTAGAGAGCTCTGTTAAGCTGGCGACCATTCGCTGGCGTATCGCCAGCTTTTAGCGATAGCTATTCGTATCCATAAAAAAACCAAACCAACACACACTGCGCCGTCTTTCGGGATACAACCATGGTTGCCATTACTCCCACGTCCAAGATCAAGAATCTCGACAAACTCTTGATGCATTGCCAGCGTCGCCGCTACCCGGCCAAACACAACATCATCTGTGCCGGTGATCGTTCCGATACGCTGTTTTTCATTATCAAGGGGTCGGTCACTATCCTGATCGAGGATGAGGATGGGCGAGAAATGATCATCGCCTATCTCAACTCAGGGGACTTCTTCGGTGAGCTGGGATTATTCGAACAGGCGGGCAAGGAGCAGGAACGCAGCGCCTGGGTGCGGACCAAGATCGAATGCGAAGTTGCGGAAATCAGCTACAGCAAATTCCGGGAGTTGTCCCTCCAGGATCCGGACATTCTTTATGTCCTCGGCGGTCAGATCGCCCAGCGCTTGCGCAATACCACTCGCAAGGTGGGTGACCTCGCCTTCTTTGACGTGACCGGTAGGGTCGCCCGCTGCCTGCTGGATCTGTGCAAGCAACCCGATGCGATGACGCACCCGGACGGCATGCAGATAAAGGTAACCCGGCAGGAGATCGGTCGAATTGTAGGGTGTTCGAGGGAAATGGTCGGTCGCGTACTCAAGGACCTTGAAGAGCGCAACCTGGTAAGCGTGAAAGGCAAGACAATGGTGGTGTTCGGTACGCGCTAGAACAGCTCGTCCGCCAGATTCCGATAAAGCGCCTCAAGCCGCTCCAGCGCATGAGGGTCGGGAAATTTTTCATGCAGGGCGATGTGGCTCTCAGCCCGTACCCGTTGTTCCAGGCCGCAGGCTTCATTGAAGCGGTTGACCGCGGCAACCATCGATTCGCGCTCGTTATCCACTAGCAACGCCCCGTGTACCAGGCCTACGGGGCGCTGTCCGCCCTTGCTCTGGCGCCAGCGTTGAGCGGTGCCAACCATTTTACGGCCGTCGAGATTGACGTTGAACCGACCGTCGCAAAACGCCCCGTCCACCTCCCCTAGCGATGCCACTCCGCCCAGTTCGTCCAACAACTGGCAAATGGGATCACACAACCGACGATAGGCAGTTTCGATCCGGCCATGATCGCCCTCGCTACGTGGAGGTGCATAAACCAGAGCGATATTGACGGTAGCGGCCGACTGCGGCACCGGTTCGCCCCCGGTTTCGCGCAGCAGCACCGGCCAGCCACTGGCAGCCGAGACCTCACAGGCGTACTCGAATCCCGACAAGCGGGCCAGACGGCGCGGCATGACCAACGCGCGGTCGCTGGGCCGCCAGAACAGCAGGCCGAACTCGGCATCGCCGGCACAGACACTGGCCAACAAGTCCTGCTCGGCTTGGAGACCGGCTTCAACGGTCAGGGCGATCACCGGAGCCATCGGCTCAATCAAGCGTCGAGCCGCTCACCGGAACGCCCCGCTCTGGAAAGAACAGGCGTTGCAACTCCGTACCCGGGCTTTCGGCCCGCATGAATGCCTCACCTACCAGGAACGAGTACACGTCGTTGACTTCCATCAGCTCGACGTCGGCCCGGTTGAGAATACCGCTCTCGGTAATGACCAGCCGATCACGGGGAATGCGGGGCAGCAGGTCCAGGGTCGTTTCCAGGCTGACTTCGAAGGTATGCAGGTTTCGATTGTTCACGCCCACCAGCCTGGTATCCAGGGTTTTCAAGGCCCGCTCCAATTCCTCGCCGTCATGCACCTCTACCAGTACATCCAGCCCCACACCCTTGGCGACAGCCGCCAGTTCGGCCATTTTCACGTCGTCCAGGGCGGAGACGATCAACAGCACGCAATCGGCGCCCAACGCTCGAGCCTCGACGATCTGGTACGGATCGATCATGAAATCCTTGCGGATGACTGGCAGATTGCACGCAGCACGCGCCTGCTTGAGGTAGTCGTCGGCGCCTTGGAAAAAATCGATATCGGTGAGCACCGAGAGGCAGGTCGCCCCACCCTTCTCGTAGCTTTTGGCGATGTCGGCCGGGACGAAGTGTTCACGGATCACGCCCTTGCTGGGGGACGCCTTCTTGATCTCGGCAATCACCGCCGGCTGCTTTTTCTTCGCCTGGTCGATCAGTGCCTTGGCGAAGCCACGGGGAGCATCAGCCGAACGTGCCAGGTTTTCCAGCTCGGCCAGACTGACCCGGGCACTGCGCTCGGCCACTTCCTCAGCCTTGCGAGCCAGGATTTTTTCCAGAACCGTTGGCACGCTCATCCTTCGTTCTCCACTTTGAATACAGCGGTAAATGCACCCAACTCTTCGAGCTTTTCCCGAGCCAGGCCAGTGTGCAAGGCATCATGGGCCAACTCCACCCCCTGCTTGAGCGTACTGGCGTGGTCGGCGGCGTATAGAGCAGCGCCAGCGTTGAGCACGATCATTTCGGCGGCCTTCTGGCCATTCTCGGTCTTGCGACGTCCCAGGGCATCGCGAATCAGTTCCAGCGACTGCGCCGGCCCATCCACCGCCAGACCGTGCAAGCTCTGGCTCTTCATGCCCAGGTCTTCAGGTTCGACCCAGTATTCGCTGATCTGATCATTCTTTAGCTCAGCCACATAAGTAGGCGCCGCCAGGCTGAACTCATCGAGCCCGTCCTTGGAATGGACCACCAATACGTGCTTGCTGCCCAGACGCTGCAGAACCTCAGCCAACGGCCGGCACAGCGCCTGGCTGAACACTCCGACCACCTGGTGTTTCACGCCGGCCGGATTCGTAAGCGGGCCAAGCATGTTGAACAGGGTGCGCAGGCCCAGGTCACGACGCGGTGCGGCAGCATGTTTCATGGCGCTGTGATGAGTCTGGGCGAACATGAAGCCAATACCGACATTATCGATGCAGCGTGCCACCTGGACCGGCGTGAGGTTCAAGTAAATACCGGCCGCCTCCAACAGATCGGCACTTCCGCTCTTGCCCGAGACCGCACGATTGCCGTGCTTGGCCACGGTGCAGCCGGCGGCCGCGACGACGAACGCCGAGGCAGTGGATACGTTGAAGATATTGGCGCCGTCGCCGCCGGTGCCAACCACATCCACCACGCCATCCAAGGTCTTGAGCTCGACCTTGTCCGCCAGCTCGCGCATGACCGAGACCGCGCCGACGATTTCATCGATGCTCTCGCTCTTCATGCGCATGGCCATCATGAACGCGCCAATCTGTGCGTCGGTGCATTGGCCGGTCATGATTTCGCGCATCACATCACGCATCTCGTCGGTGCTCAGGTCGAGATGACCGACGATACGGCTCAGGGCTGTCTTGATATCCATGAAAAGTCCTTAGCGCGTGCCGCCGGTTTGTTTGAGGAAGTTGGCGAACAGCTCGTGACCCTGTTCGGTGAGAATAGACTCGGGATGAAATTGCACACCCTCTATATTCAATGTCTTGTGGCGCAGCCCCATGATTTCGTCCACCGAACCGTCTTCGAGCTGGGTCCAGGCGGTCACTTCCAGACAGTCGGGCAGCGTTTCGCGCTTGACGATCAGGGAGTGGTAGCGGGTGACGGTGAGCGGCCGGTTCAACCCTTCGAATACACCCTTGTCCTCGTGGAATACCGGGCTAGTCTTACCGTGCATGACTTGCCGGGCACGCACCACGTCGCCACCGAAGGCTTGGCCGATGGACTGATGGCCCAGGCAGACCCCCAGGATGGGCAGCTTGCCGGCGAAATACTTGATGGCTTCGATGGATACACCCGCTTCGGTCGGCGTGCACGGGCCGGGGGATACCACGATCCGTTCGGGTTTGAGCGCTTCGATTTCGGCGATGGTCAGTTCGTCGTTGCGCACGACTCGTACCTCGGAGCCCAGCTCGCCCAGGTATTGCACAACGTTGTAGGTAAAGGAGTCGTAGTTATCGATCATCAGCAACATGGCGTAAGCAACCTTTTGAATTCACTGACTTTTAATTAAAGCCTTCAAGAGAAACCCGCGCGGTGTTGCGCTTGGCGGGCATGTGATGCACCAGCGAAGCGGCTTTCAAGCAGGTAAAGAAGGCAAATCGGTACAGGTCCGGCACAGCCGGCAGGGAATATTCAGGTGCGCCAACGCCAACGGGCGTGTGCCTTGATCATTTGATCCGGAAGCTTGCTGACAATCGACACAGGGGAAGTCTCGTTCATACGTTCCGGCACAGTAGCCTAGCTGAACAGAGCGCGCAATATGACCAACCCCGAAGGGCTTTGAAACAAACGCAATGCCACTGATGGATGGTCGAGCGCCAAGAGTTTTTGGTACTGTCGTTTCGTTTTCTAACAAAAATAAGATCGAAAAGGACCTTCTCATGATCAGGAAAACGCTGTTCGTACCGGTTGCCAGTTGTGTGCTCGCGATGGCCTGCGCCCAGGCGAGTGCCGCTCCAAACCCTTACTCCAGCTTCATTGTCTTTGGCGACAGCCTCAACGACGCAGGCCAGTTCACCGACCCGGATGGACCGGCAGGGTCAACCCAGCGTTTCACCAACCGCACCGGCCCACTCTACCAGGATGGCAGTGGCGAGGCGTATTCCGCCAATTCCACCCAACTGCTGGGCGGGCGCCTGGGCTTCTCCGCCGACGAAACCGCCGCCTCCACCTCCGCGGTGCGTGCCAACGAGGGCTTGGCGGACGGCAACAACTGGGCAGTGGGCGGTTACCGCACCGACCAGATCCTCGATTCGATCACCAGTGTTTCCGACACTGGAGAACGCAGCCGTCCCGGATACCTGGCCAACGGGCGGCGCGCCGATCCGAATGCGCTGTATTACCTCTCCGGTGGCGGCAACGACTTTCTCCAGGGTCTGGTGTTGACCACGGCTCAGGCCCAGGCTGCGGCGGACCGCCTGGCCAACAGCGTCCAGGTGCTGCAAACAGCGGGCGCCCGCTATGTGATGGTCTGGCTGCTGCCGGACTTGGGACTGACCCCCGCCCTCAACGGCACACCTTTGCAGGGCGCCGTGTCGCAACTGAGCAACGACTTCAACCAACAGCTCGTCGCGCGACTGCAAGGTATCGACGCCGAGGTCATTCCGCTGAACATTCCTTTGCTGCTTCGAGAAAGCTTCGCCGATCCCGCGCGTTTCGGCCTCGCCACCGGCGAGAATCTCACGGCAACCTGCTTCAGCGGCAATGGCTGCACGGAAAACCCCACCTACGGCATCAACAGCGCAACACCCGACCCCAGCAAACTGATCTACAACGACTCCGTCCACCCCACCGAGGCCGGGCAGAAGCTGATCGCCGACTACGCCTTCTCCCTACTCGCGGCACCGTGGGAACTGACGCTGCTGCCGGAAATGGCCCATTCGACTCTACGGGCCCACCAGGACGAGCTGCGCAGCCAATGGCAGTCGGATTGGGAAGATTGGCAAGCGGTCGGTCAATGGCGAGCCATCGTCAACGGCGGTGGACAGCATCTCGACGTGGACAGCCAGGGCAGCGGTGCCAGCGCCGACGGCAGCGGCTACAGCCTCAACGTAGGTGGCAGCTATCGCCTCAACGAGGCCTGGCGCGTGGGCATCGCCGCTGGGCTCTACCGCCAGGACATGGAGGCTGGTGACAACGATTCGGACTACAAGCTCAACAGCTACCTGGCCACCGCTTTCGCCCAGTTCCAGCAGAGCCGCTGGTGGGCCGATGCGGCGCTGACCGGTGGCAAGCTCGACTACGACAACCTGGAGCGCAAATTCCAACTGGGCGTCAACGAAGCCCAGGAGAAAGGCGACACCGACGGGCATCTCTGGGCATTCAGTACCCGCGTAGGCTACGACATCGCCCAGCCGGGCAGCGCCTGGCACCTGTCACCCTTCGTCAGTGCCGATTATGCGAGGGTGGAAGTCGACGGCTATTCGGAACAGGGCAGCCGCTCCACGGCCCTGACCTTCGACGACCAGACCCGCGACTCGAAACGCCTGGGCATCGGTCTGCAAGGTAAATACAACTTTACCCGTCAGACCCAGGTGTATGGCGAATACGCCCACGAGCGCGAGTACGAAGACGACATGCAAAAGGTCAATATCGCCCTCAACAGCCTGCCAGCCAATGACTTCACGCTGGAAGGCTACACGCCACAGAGCCACCTGAATCGCCTGAGCCTGGGGGTCAGCCACAAGTTGACCAGCGAGCTGGCGTTGAGAGGGGGTTATACGTTGCGCAAGGATGACGACTTCACCCAGCAAGGGATAAGTCTCGGGGTCAGCCTGGACTTCTGATTCGATGAACCGCAGATGCCTATGGTGAGCAAGCTTGTCTGCTCACCATAGGCATGAAGGGTTTCAGTCGTTCGGGGCCTGCTCGGCCAACGCCACCGCGCGGAACATCGCCCGACGCTTGTTCAGCGTTTCTTCCCATTCCAGCGCCGGTACCGAATCGGCAACGATACCTCCTCCGGCCTGTACATGCAGTTCGCCGTTCTTGATGACTGCCGTGCGAATGGCAATGGCAGTGTCCATGTTGCCGTTCCAGGCGAAATAGCCGACGGCTCCGCCGTACACCCCCCGCTTGACCGGCTCCAGCTCATCGATAATTTCCATCGCCCGAATCTTCGGCGCGCCCGACAAGGTGCCCGCGGGCAGGATCGCTCGCAGGGCATCCATTGCCGTCAACCCGGCCTTCAACTGCCCCGTGACGTTGGACACGATGTGCATGACGTTGGAATAGCGCTCGATCACCATTTTCTCGGTGAGCCTCACCGAACCGACTTCCGAGACCCGCCCGGTGTCGTTACGCCCCAGGTCGATCAGCATCAGGTGCTCGGCGATCTCCTTGGCGTCCGACAGCAGGTCCTCTTCCAGGGCGCGGTCAGCCTCTTCCGTGGCACCACGAGGACGCGTGCCGGCAATCGGTCGAACCGTGATCAGGTTGTCCTCGACCCGCACCAATACTTCCGGCGAACTGCCCACGACATGGAAATCGCCAAAATTGAAGAAGTACATGTAGGGCGTCGGATTGAAGCAACGCAGGGCTCTATACAGATCGATAGGCGCTGCCTTGAAGTCGATGGACATTCGTTGCGACGGCACCACCTGCATGCAGTCGCCAGCCAGGATGTATTCCTTGATGGTATCGACCGCTTTTTCATAATCGTCCTGGGTAAAGCTGGAGCGGAATACCGGGTCGGCCGCGGCCTGCTTGCTGAAGTCCAGGCCAGGGCGTGGCGTGATCGGCTGGCGAAGTTTTTCCAACAACGCCTGCAAGCTTTGCAGGCCTTGCTCGTAGGCATCTTCCTGGGACGGGTCGGCCAGCACGATAGCGTGCATTTTACCCGCGAGGTTATCGAAGACCACCACCGCATCGGACACCATCAGCAGGATGTCCGGCACGCCCAATGGATCCGGGTTCGGGCAGGTGCCCAAGCGCTTTTCCACGTAACGCACGCAGTCGTAGCCAAAGTACCCCACCAGGCCACCGTTGAAACGCGGCAGCCCTGGGATGGTGGGTACGTTGTAACGGGCCTTGAAGGTTTCGACGAAGGCCAGCGGGTCCTCGACTTCGAGGCTTTCGATCTCGATGCCGTCATGGGTCACGCTGATGCGATGGTCGTGCACCCGCAGCACTGTGCGGCATGGCAGGCCGATGATGGAATAACGGCCCCACTTCTCCCCCCCCTGTACCGATTCGAGCAGGTAGGAATTGGGCTGGTCGGCCAGCTTGAGGTAGATCGACAGCGGCGTGTCGAAGTCAGCCAGGGTTTCGCAGGCAAGGGGAATGCGGTTATAGCCGGCAGCAGCCAGGCGCAGGAATTCTTCGCGAATCATGAGGGTGCCTCGTGGCAAGAGGAGCTGGAAGTCAGGTATGCAAACACGCCGGATAACCGGCCAGGATCACGTCAGGCGCGCCAACGCCAACGGGCCAGGGCCTTCATGACTTTCATCCAGAGTTTGCGAGTGACCACCACGATGGCGTTCCCAGAAGAGGATTGAACAGCGTCGGGCAACGTTATCTCAGCGGCCGGGTCCAGGCAACCGGGAATTAGCAGTCGCAAATCGTCGATCACCAGGGCGGGGAACTCTTCGGAGATGGGCCGTCCATGATTGTAGCCATAGCTCAGCGCCACGCATTTGACCCCCGCCGCTTTCGCTGCCAGCACATCGCTGCGCGAATCGCCGACGAAGAGCGATTGGGAAGCCGGGATATTGGCCATCTTCATGACGAAAAACAGCGCGGCCGGATCAGGCTTTTTCTGCGGCAGCGTATCGCCGCCAATGATCCAGCGGAAATAGCGGCCGATCTTCATCTGATCCAGTAACGGCGCAACGAAGCGTTCCGGCTTGTTGGTGATCAGCGCCATTTCGACGCCCTGCTTTTGCAGCCACTTGAGAGTGGAGCGCACGCCGGGATAGACCACCGTCAATTCGTGGTTCCCCTCGTAGGCTTCATTGAACAGCTCCAGCGCCTGCTCAGCCTCGGCGTCATCGACACCCTGGGCGTCGATGTGATTGGCCAGGGCCCGGCGCACCAGCATGGGGGCGCCATTACCGACCCACTGGCGCACGGCGTCGATACCGGCTGGCGCGCGCCCCAGTTTGAGCAGCATATGGTCCACGGCTGCCGCCAGGTCTGGAACCGAGTCGACCAGCGTGCCATCGAGGTCGAACATCACCAGACGCGGCAAGCTGCCGGGAAACAACTGCTCGAAGCCGCTCATGGGCGTGCCAGGGCCAGTTCGGCACGCATCTTTTCAATCACCTCTTTGTAGTCCGGCGCATTGAAGATCGCCGATCCTGCGACAAAGGTGTCGGCACCGGCCGCGGCGATTTCGCGGATGTTGCCCACATTCACGCCGCCATCGATTTCCAGGCGGATGTCACGGCCCGAGGCATCGATCAGTGCGCGGGCTTCGCGCAGCTTGTCGAGGGTGGCCGGGATGAACTTCTGCCCGCCGAAGCCTGGGTTGACGCTCATGAGCAGGATCATGTCGACCTTGTCCATCACGTATTTGAGCACGTCCAGGGGCGTGGCCGGGTTGAACACCAGGCCGGCCTTGCAGCCACCTTCACGGATCAACTGCAAGGAGCGGTCGATATGCAGGGTAGCTTCAGGGTGGAAAGTGATGTAGGTAGCGCCGGCCTCGATGAAGTCTCCCACGATGCGATCCACCGGGCTGACCATCAGGTGCGCGTCGATGGGCGCGGTGATGCCGTACTTGCGCAGCGCCGAACAGACCATCGGACCGATGGTCAGGTTAGGCACATAGTGGTTATCCATGACATCGAAGTGAACGATGTCGGCCCCGGCGGCCAGCACGTTGTCCACTTCCTCGCCCAGGCGGGCGAAGTCGGCAGAAAGAATCGACGGAGCAATAGCGAAGGGCTGCATGACGCACCTGTTTTGAGCGAAACCACGATGGCGCGCATTGTATACCTCAAGATTTGGCGCGCCCACCGTGGCCGACGATCAATACGCCGCCAGGTAGATCTTCTCGATATCGGCGGCGCTCAACCTGCGCGGGTTGTTTCGCATCAGCCGCTCGATGCCCGCGGCCTCCGCCGCCATCGAGGGGATCACATCCTCGGTCACGCCCAATCCGCTGAGTCCCTGGGGGATCTCCACGGCGGCACACAAGGCGATCATCGCCTCCACGGCTTCGTCGGCAGCTTCGAGATCGCTCAGGTGTTCGGTCCTGATGCCCATGGCCTGGGCGATGTCCCGCATCCGCTCGACGCAGGCCACCTTGTTCCATGCCATGACATACGGCAGCAGCAAGGCATTGGCGACGCCATGGGACACATGGAAACGGCCGCCCAAGGGATAGGCCAGCGCATGCACCGCTCCGACCCCGGCATTGCCGAACGCCATGCCGGCCATCAGGCTGGCGGTAGCCATGTCTTCACGGGCTTGCAGGTGGGAAGGATTACAGAAGGCCTTGGGCAACGCCCGGGTGATCAGCTTGATAGCTCCGATGGCCAGGGCATCGGTGATCGGCGAGGCGTTGAGGGACAGATACGACTCGATGGCGTGGACCAGCGCATCGACACCACTGGAAGCGGTCACGCTGCGCGGGCACGTGAGGGTCATCTGCGGGCTGACCAGCGCCACGTCCGGCAGCAGGTAGTCGCTGACGATCCCTTTCTTCAATTGAGCGGCCTTGTCGGAAAGGATCGCCACGTTGGTGACTTCCGAACCGGTACCGGCCGTGGTGGGGATGGCGATCATGGGCGGGCCTTTGCGCGGTACCTGGTCGACGCCGAACATGTCCTCCAGTTCGCCGTGATAACCGGCATAGACTCCCACGCACTTAGCGATGTCGATGGCGCTGCCGCCGCCCAGCCCGATCAAGCCGTCATGGCCGCCGTCGCGATAGGCCTGCATGCAGTCTTTGACAATGGCGATTTCCGGGTCCGGCAGCACCCGGTCGAAAATCTCGTAGTCCCGCCCGCCCAGATGCTGCAGCGCCAGCTCCACGGTACCGGACTTGACCAGTGCGGCGTCGGTGACGATCAATGGGTTGTCGACATCCAGCCGTGTCAGCTCGGCCGCCAGTTGCTCGATGGCAGCGGCACCGGTGATCAGTTTGTGGGCGATCTTGAATGAGGAAAGACTCATGTGCGCGGCCTCTTGTTCGAGTGTGGGCTGGCACAAGGATAGCTCGGTATTGAGGGTTGTCTGCCATTCAGCTCATGAATACGCCTTGGGTCGCTGTGGGAGCGAGCTTGCTCGCGATAGCGCACTGACATTCAGCATCGATATTGAATGTTCCACCGCTATCGCGAGCAGGCTCGCTCCCACATTTGAACAACGCTGACCTTCAGACCTGGGTCGTGCGCAGCTTCTCGCTACGCCCGCGCAGCCATTCCAGGGTCAGCAGCAGGATCACCGAGAAGGCAATCAGCAGCGTCGCCGCCGCGGCAATGGTAGGGCTGAGGTTTTCGCGGATGCCGCTGAACATCTGCCGCGGCAGTGTCGCTTGCTCGGGGCCGGCCAGGAACAGGGTCACCACCACTTCATCGAACGACGTCGCGAAAGCGAACAGCGCACCGGAGATAACGCCTGGGGCGATCAACGGCAGCGTCACCCGACGAAACGCCGTCAAAGGCGAAGCCCCAAGACTGGCTGCCGCCCGCACCAGGTTATGGTTGAACCCCTGCAAGGTCGCCGAGACGGTAATGATGACGAACGGTACGCCCAGCACCGCGTGAACCACGATCAGCGAGAAGAAACTGTTCCCCATCCCCAACGGTGCGAAAAACAGATAGCTGGCGACACCGATGATCACCACCGGCACCACCATGGGCGAAATCACCAGGGCCATTACCAGCGACTTGCCCGGGAAGTCCCCGCGGGTCAGGCCAATGGCTGCCAGCGTGCCGAAGACCATGGCCAGCAGTGTCGCGGCCGGCGCCACGATGATGCTGTTCTTCAGTGCCCGCATCCATTCGGCCGAGGCGAAGAAATCGTGGTACCACTGCAGCGAAAAGCCCTGCAACGGATACACCAGGAAACTGCCGGAGTTGAACGACAACGGAACGATCACCAGCACGGGCAGGATCAGGAACAGCAGGATCAGTCCGCAGAGTGTGCGCAAGCAGTAGAACCACACCCGTTCGACGGGGGACATGTAAGGACTCAGCATTTCGATCTCCCCTTAGCTCAGGCGCAGGCGACTGGCGCCCACCAGCCAGCTGTAAATCAGATAAAGCACGATGGTCGCCAGCAACAGCAGCCCACCGAGCGCCGTGGCCATGCCCCAGTTGATGCTGGTGTTGGTATAGAACGCAACGAAGTAGCTGACCATCTGGTCGTTCGGGCTGCCCAGCAACGCCGGGGTGATGTAGTAGCCGATGGCGAGGATGAACACCAGCAGGCAACCAGCACCGACACCGGCATAGGTCTGCGGGAAATACACCCGCCAGAAACTGGCGAACGGATGGCAGCCCAGGGAAATCGCCGCCCGCATGTAGGTTGGCGAGATGCCTTTCATCACGCTGTAGATGGGCAGGATCATGAACGGCAGCAGGATGTGGACCATGGAGATGTAGACACCGGTGCGGTTGAACACCAGCTCCAGGGGCTTATCGATAATGCCCATGGCCAGCAGGGCACTGTTGATCAGGCCGCCCGATTGCAATAGCACGATCCACGCCGCCACTCGCACCAGGATCGAAGTCCAGAACGGCAGGAGCACGAGGATCATCAGCAGGTTGCTCTGGCGCGATGGCAGGTTCGCCAGCAGGTAAGCAAGGGGATAGGCCAGCACCAGGCAGATCGCAGTGATCACCAGGCCCATCCAGAACGTGCGGGCGAAGATATCGAGATAGATCGCCTGGTCGGGCGTAGCCGGCGCCAGTTCACCGAGGTCATCGATGCGGTGATCGACGGCCGCCAGCAGATAATAAGGGGTTACTTCACTGGTGTTGCGACGGATCACCTGCCAGTACGCCGGATCGCCCCAGCGCTCGTCGAGGTTTTCCAACGCCTCTTTATAAGAAGCCGGCTCCGTGGCGAACGGCAACGCCCGGGCGGTCTTGGTCAGCAGGCTGCGATAGCCGGCCAGTTCCATGTTCAGGCGCTTGGACAAATCGCCCAGGGTCTGATTCTTGCGGGCTTCGGCCAGGTCTTCACTGGCGGCCTTGTACACCGGTTCTCCAGGCAGACCACGTCCATCCCACGCCGCGACCGCAGCCACGGTACGCGGCATGGCGCCCACCACCTCCGGGTTGCTGACGCTTTTGAACAACAGCGCCACGATCGGTACCAGGAACACCAGGAGCAGAAACAGAACCAGCGGCGCGATCAAGGCCTGGGCCTTCCAGCGATTGACCCGCTCGGCGTGCTTGAGCCGCTGCTTCAAGGTGGGACTGGTGCCTGCGTTCAGTGGAACGGCGATGGCCATGGCGTACTCCGCAAATCTTCTTGATCGTTACAGGGGCGACGGACCGCCTCTGTTCTGTTGAAACACCCGGTTGGAGCAAGAACCTGCGGGAGTGAGCTCGCTCGCGATGGCTACAGCACATTCAACATTAATGTGTCTGACAAAACGCTATCGCGAGCAAGCTCGATCCCACATGGATCTCATTCAGCCTCAGACAGTCGGGTTACTTGGCCGCCCAGGAGTTGAAACGCTGCTCCAGTTGCTCGCCGTTATCAGCCCAGAAGCTGACATCGATCTGCACCTGGTTGGCGATGTTTTCCGGGGTGGTCGGCATGTCTTTCAGGACATCCTTGGCCAGCAACGGTACGGCCTGGGTATTGGCAGGGCCGTAGGCGATGTTTTCGGAGTAAGTCTTCTGCTGCTGCGGTGCCACCGAGAACGCGATGAATTTCTTCGCCGCTTCAGCCCGAGCCTTGTCCAGGCCACGCGGGATGGCCCAGGCGTCGAAGTCATAGATGCCGCCGTTCCACACCACTTTCAGGTTGCTTTCTTTCTGTACCGCAGCGATCCGGCCGTTGTAGGCCGAGCTCATGACCACGTCACCGGAGGCCAGGTATTGCGGCGGCTGGGCGCCGGCTTCCCACCACTGGATGTTCGGCTTGAGTTCGTCGAGCTTCTTGAACGCCCGATCCTGGCCATCTTTGCCGGCCAGCACCTTGTAGACGTCCTTGGGCGCTACACCGTCGGCCATCAAAGCGAATTCCAGGGTGTATTTGGCGCCCTTGCGCAGACCGCGCTTGCCCGGGAACTGCTTGGTATCCCAGAAATCCGCCCAGCTGGTTGGCGCGGTTTTCAGCTTGTCGGCGTTGTAGGCCAGTACCGTCGACCAGACAAAGAAACCTACGCCGCAAGGCTGGATGGCGCCCTTGACGTAATCTTCGGCCTTGCCGAACAGCGCCGGGTCCAGTTGCTCGAACATGTCTTCGTCGCAACCACGGGACAGCTCCGGAGACTCGACTTCCACCAGGTCCCACGAGACGCTCTTGGTATCGACCATGGCCTTGACCTTGGCCATCTCGCCGTTGTATTCGCCAGCCACGATCTTGCCGTTGCCAGCCGCTTCCCACGGTGCGTAGAAGGCTTTGACCTGAGCCGCCTTGTTCGCCCCGCCAAAAGACACCACGGTCAGGTCCGGGCCCGCCGCCATCGCGTTTGCCGCACCCATCATGCCCAGAGTCAGGGCGGTGAACTTCAGGGATCTCAACATTTATTGTTCTCTCCACGTGCAGGGTTGGTGTTGGTAAAGCAGGGGGCGATCAATTCGCCTCTAGAAGAGGATCGAGCGCACGTACGTGCTCGACCTGCCAGCCAAGCGGAACCACGTCTCCAACCGCCAGCTCGGGATCGAGCTCGGCGATCGGTTGCTTCACGAAGAAGTCGTTCTTGCCGCAGACTTCCAGGCGAACCCGGACGTGGTCGCCCAGATAGATGAATTCCGCCACCCTCCCTGAGAAGCGGTTGACACATTGTTCGCTTGCGCCGTTGAGGCTCACTCGCTCCGGGCGAATCGACAGGGTCACCGGTTCGCCGGGCTTGCCGACATTCACCGCCAGCGCCTCGACCTTCTCCCCGCGCCCCAGCTCTACCAGGCAACGATCGCCGGTCTGGCTGTGCAAGCGGCCACTGAGGCGGTTGTTTTCGCCGATGAAGTTGGCGACAAAGGTATTTTTCGGTTCTTCATACAGGGTGCGCGGTGGCGCGATCTGCTGGATCTCGCCCTGGTGGAATACCGCCACGCGGTCGGACATGGTCAAGGCCTCGCCCTGGTCATGGGTCACGTAGACCACAGTCACGCCCAGACGCTGGTGCAGATGCTTGATTTCCATCTGCATGTGCTCACGCAATTGCTTGTCCAGCGCACCGAGGGGTTCGTCCATCAGCACCAGCTGCGGCTCGAACACCAGGGCCCGGGCCAAGGCCACCCGCTGCTGCTGGCCACCGGATAATTGCGCCGGGTAACGCTGGGCGAACGTATCCAGCTGGACCATGCTCAAGACCCGCTTGACCCGATCGCTCACGTCGCTTTTGTTCAAGCCACGCACGGTCAACGGGAACGCCAGGTTCTCGGCGACGGTCATGTGGGGGAACAGCGCATAGTTCTGGAACACCATGCCGATGTCGCGCTTATGGGGCGGCACATTGTTGATGGCGCGCCCGGCCAGCTGGATCTCGCCGGCGGTCGGTGTTTCGAACCCGGCGAGCATCATCAGGCTGGTGGTCTTGCCCGAGCCGGACGGTCCGAGCAGGGTCAGGAACTCGCCTTTGCGAATGTCCAGGTTGAGATCCTTGACGATCAGGTTCTCGCCATCGTAGCTCTTCTGCACACCACGAAAGCTGACCAGTACATCACTGGTCCCCGCGCTTGAATCGACCTGGCTCATACCCGCACCTTTTGTATTGATGACTGCTTGTAAATCAAGCCTAGTGGAGCCTCGATCCCACGCAAATCGGGGCGCAGGAGAGAATCGCCTCAGCCGGATGGAAGAGTCGGGGTAGGGATCGCCCTACAAGGATGGCGGGATTGGATAAGGGCAGCGGCACGTTTCAAGCGGCGAGCGGCAGGCAGGGGCAAAAAGCGCTGTTGGGGTGTGTCGCAAATGGATATGCCGAGGAAAAAACCTGTGGGAGCGAGCTTGATCGCGATAGGGAAGTGTCAGCCGACATCAGTCCTGAATGTGCCGCCGTCATCGCGAGCAAGCTCCCACAGAGGACGTGCTGAAGCTCAGAGCAACTTGTGCTCCATCGCATACTTCACCAGCTCGGCCAATGAAGTGACGTTGAGCTTCTGCATCAATCGCGCCTTGTGGGTACTGATGGTCTTGCTGCTCAGGGCCAGTTGCTGGGCGATGTCGTTGACGTTGGCCCCCTGGGCCAGGCGCTCGAACACCGAGAATTCCCGTTCGGACAGCAGCGAGTGCAGCGGCCGGGTGTTGGTCAGGCCGACTTCGAAAACCATGCGGTCGGCCAGATCCGGGTCGATGTAGCGCCCGCCCGCCGCCACCTTGCGAATCGCCATGAGCAGCAAGGCCGGGTCGCTGTCCTTGGTGGCGTAGCCGGCAGCCCCGATCTTCAGGGCCCGGGCGGCCATTTGCGCCTCGTCGTGCATCGACAGGACCAGGATGGCCGGCGGATTGTTCAACGCGCGAATCCGCGGAATCGCCTCCAGGCCGTTGACCCCAGGCATGGAGATGTCCAGCAGTACCACCTCACAGGGCACATGCCGCAAGGTCTCGAGCAACTGCTCGCCGTTGCTCGCCTCTCCGGCCACCACCAGGTCCTTTGCCAGGCCGATCAATTGCTTGATGCCTTCACGGACAATGGTGTGGTCTTCGGCTACCAGTACACGGATCACGTTCTTCTCCAGATTCAGGATTCACCGCCAGCAGGCTCGCTCCCGCGAGGTCATGCGTACATCTCGTCGATTCGGGAGCGAGCCGGCTCACAAAAGGCCTGCCAGGCCGAAACCATCAAGTTTCATTCAACGGCACTCGCACCGACAGGGTCGTCCCCTCCCCCGGCTCACTCTCCAGGGATAACCGCCCCCCCATGATCAACACCCGCTCCCGCATGCCAACCAGGCCAAAGGAGGTCGTTCGTCCGGCAGTGACAATGAATCCTACACCGTCATCGCTGATGGTCAGGCACAATTCATCGCCTTCCCGAGCCAGGGTCAGTTCCACGGTATGCGCCTGGGCATGGCGCATCACGTTGGTCAGCGCTTCCTGGAGAATCCGGAACAGTCCGATGGCCTTGGCATCGCTCAGGGGCGGCAGGTTGTCCGGCACCTGCACCAGGCAAGGGATCTGGGTTCGCGCTTCGAAGCGCCGCGCCTGCCATTCGATGGCAGAGGCAATGCCGGCGTCTAGAATGGGCGGACGCAGCGCCGTCGCCACATCCCGCACCAGCTGGAACAACTGGGCAATCAGGCGCTTCATGCTGTTGAGGCGCTCCTGCAGGCCGGGGTCGAGCTGCGCATAGGCCAGCTCGCACATGGACGTCTCGAGCTTCAATACCGTCAGCATCTGGCCCAGTTCATCGTGGACTTCACGGGCGATCCGGGCCTTCTCCTCCTCCCGCACACTTTCCAGGTGCGCCGACAATTCGCGCAGTTGCTCCCGGGAACTGGCCAGCTCCAACTCGATGCGCTTGCTTTCGGTGATGTCCCAGACGATGCCGTCCCAGACATAGGCGCCGTCCTCGAGACGACGGGTGATGGCCTTGATCTCGGCCCAGCGCTCACGGCCTTCGCGGGTCAGGATACGGCCCTGCCACGACCAGTCACTGTCACTGTCCAGGGCCTGGTCCTGGGTGCGGTGATAATCGGCCTTGTCCTGCGGGTGCACCAGGCTGCGCAAGCCGGTGTCACTGCGCGCAAGGGTCGCGGGGGAGTAACCCACCAGGCTTTCGCTGCCTTCACTGATGTAGGCGAAATCGATCTGCCCGGTCACGGGCGCTCGCTCCAGGCGAAAGACCAGGCCCGGCACGTTGGCGGCGATACCTTGCAGGCGTGCTTCGCTTTCACGCAACGCCGCCAGCGCACGCCGGCGCTCGGTGACGTCGGTGAGGTAGACCACCAGGTACTCGGCGTCGCGAAAGCGCAGGAAGCTCAAGGAAACGTCCGCCGGCAGGATACTGCCATCGGCCCGCACGCATTCGGTTTCGAAACTCTGCGCCCCCTCCTCGCTGGACCTGGCGCGTTTCCACAGGTTGAGCCAGCGGTCCATATGCAGGCCCGGCTCGAAATCGATCAAGGGCCGGTCGATGATCGCCCCTGGCGCATAGCCGAGCATGGTTTCAGCCGCGCGGTTGGCATAACGCACGTGGCTGTCCCAGTTGACCCAGAGGATGCCCACCGTGCTTTGGTCGATGGAAAACTGTGTCAGGCGCAAGGCTTCTTCGCTGGCGGCACGCTGGGCGATGTCTTCGCGCGCGCTACGCAGGCGGCGTTCCAGTTGCCGTTGTTGGCGACGCTGCCAGAACACGATGGCCACACTGCTCAGCAACATGACCAGCATCAACAGCGTCAGGTTCTGCCAGAAACCCGGGGTCTCGGTCAGGCGTGGATACTTGGGCTTGAGCCAGCGACTGTGCAACTGCTCCAGGTCCCTGGCCGGAATGGCCTGCAGCACGTTGTCGACGATGCCGGCCAGTTGCGGCCAATCCCGGCGCGTGGCGACCCGTAGCAGTTGCGGCAGGCCGATATCCCCCACCACCACCAGCCCGGCGAATTCCGGCTCCACCATCAACCGCCCCAGCTCGGCCTCGTCGACCACTGCGTAACGGGCCTGCTGGCTCAACAGCAGCTGCAAGGCCTGGCGCTCCATCGGCACGCCTTGCAGATTCAGCATCGGGTAGTTGCCACGAAGATAGTCAGCCGTGGCACTGGGCATGCGTACGGCGACCCGGGCCTGGGCATCGAGCTTTTCCAGCTCCACCCCTTCGGCTCCCTTCTGTTCGCCAACGATCAGTTGCGGCACGCGCATGTAGGGGTCGGAAAACTGCCAGAGCCTGAGCCCACCGGGCGTCTGGGTCAGGCCCGGGGCAATATCCACCTGGCCGTCGCGCACTGCCGCCTCCAGTTGCGCCAGGTCCTGGAAGTTTCGCCAGGTCAGTTCGACGTTCATCGCCTTGCCCAGCCACTGCATCAGCTCGACGTTGGTCCCGGACAGACGCTGCAGGCGCCGGTCGTACTGCGCATAGGGCGCCTGCAGCACCAGCCCGACACGCAACTGCGGATGTTGCGCCAGCCATTGACGCTGTTCCTGGGTCAATTGCGCGCCATGCGTCGATGGCGCGGGCGCAGCCCACGCCATCAAGGGGAGCCACAAACAGCCGATAACCCACAGGCAGCAAAAACGCATCATTGAAATCTCATGCACTGACAAATACTGACCAACCCATTAGGCTGCCGGAAATACTTCTGGTCATGGAATCTCCAATGTCCTTTGTTTACCGCCTGGCATTGCCAGCATTGTGCCTGTCGCTGATCCTGCCGAGTGCGTTTTCTGCACAGGCTGACGAAACGGCGCCCGCCGCAGCGGATCAACCCGCCGGGGAAAAACCCCTCGAACGCCAACCGTTGCTGGAGCGTAGCCAGGAAGAAGCGGCGGCTCTTGGACGAAAAGTCCCACCACAGGAACAGCAGCAGCTTCAAACCGGCAACGACACCTTCCTGGCTCTCTGGAAACCAGCCAACACCAGCGAACCCAAGGGTGCAGTCATCATAGTCCCCGGCGCTGGCGAAACAGCTGACTGGCCTCAAGTCATTGGCCCTTTGCGCAAGAAATTGCCGGATGTCGAATGGAGCAGCCTGAGTATCACGCTGCCAGACTTGCAAAGCGATGTCATCGCACCACGGGCGGTGGAAACACCAGCCGAGACCAAACCAGCCGATACGGCCGCCGCCGCACCGGACGCCGCCACGGCGGCCCCGATCGAACAGGTGGCGGGTGGCGAGGCGGACGCTGTCGACCCGGTCATGACCGATACGGGCGACGAGCACGACAAGGTCGACGCCGAACGCATCTTCGCCCGCATCGATGCGGCGCTGGCCTATGCCGAGCAGCAGAGCGCTCGCAGTATCGTGCTACTGGGCCACGGCACCGGAGCTTATTGGGCAGCGCGCTACCTCAGCGAAAAACAGCCTTCGCAGATAGAACGTTTCGTGATGGTTGCCGCGCAGACGCCGGTGACCGCCAAACCCGGGCTGGCCGAACTGACGCCGACGCTGAAACTGGCCACAGCCGACTTCTTCTATCTGGACAAGCCCTTGGACCGCAACGCGGCGCTGGAACGCTTGCAGGCGAGCAAACGCTTGAAAGGCTCGACGTTCAGTCAGGTGTCTCTCAAGGCCTTGCCCAATGCATCGGCACAGCAAGAGCAGCTGTTTCGTCGCGTTCGGGGTTGGCTCAATCCACAGAATCCCGACTGAGCCCCGTCAGGGAGCCTAGCGGAAGTCCCGTCGCTCCCTGATCAGCCGATAGGCGTTATGCAGGTCTCGGGTCTTGTCGGTGGCTTCGCGCACCTGCAAGGGCGTCCCACCGCTGCCGGCAATCTTGTCTGGATGATGTCGGCTCAGCAGACGACGGTAAGCCCGCTTGATCTGGGACGGCTCGCTGGTAGGCGAAACCCCCAGCAGGCGCAACGCTTCCTGGTAGCTCACGCCACTGCCGGGTAAGGCTGGTTTCTGCGGTTCGTAATCAACCGCCAGGGCCTGGACCTGTTGCGGTGTCCAACCCAGCCATTTGCCCCATTGAACCAGCAACTCGCGCTCGCTCGTCCCTGCGCGACCGTCAGCCCAGACCATTCGCCAGCAGGCTCGCAGCACGCCTTCAGCCGCATGGGGCTGGGCAGCGAGGCGACGCAGGTAGCCACGCAGACGGTCGTTCCCGGACTTGCCTCGATTGAACGCGGCGATGGCTCGGCGCTGGGCCGATTCGCTCAAGTCCAGCGCACGCATTTCCTGGCGCGCCTGCTGAATATGGCCATCGACCACTCGGCCATCAATCTTCGCCAGACGCCCCAGCAGGACAAACAACAGTTCATCGTTGCGTAACGCCGGACGCCCGCCCAGGCGCTCGCGCAACTGCGCCCAGCCGTGCAGGTTCAGACGCCTGTCCAGCGCCTGCCCCAGCAATGCCCCCAGCATGGCCCCCGGAATGCTGGCTATGGCAAAGCCCGCTCCGGCTCCGATCAGAGTCCCTGGCCACCACATATCAACGGCTCGCTTCTATCAAGGTTTCGACTTGCGCCAAACGTTCATGAGTTCCGACATCGACCCACTGCCCTTGCAGGCGCTCGCCGCTGACCTGCCCCAGGGCCATGGCCTGCCGGAACAGCGGGGCGAGCTTGAACGCGCCATCCGAGCACCCCTTGAACAGCAAGGGATGCAGGACAGCAATGCCGCTATAAGTCAGTTTGTCGGCAGCCGCGCCGTCATCGTGAATCTTTCCGTGGAGCAGGACAAAATCACCACCCGGATGATGCTCGGGGTTGTCCACCAGCACCAGATGCGCCAAGCCTTGAAGCGGCCGGCGCAAGGCGCTGAAATCGAAATCGGTCCATATATCGCCATTGACCACCACGAACGGCTCGTCCCCCAGCAGCGGTAACGCCCGGAAGATGCCACCACCGGTCTCCAGCGGCTCACCCTCTGGCGAATAACGAATCCGCACGCCAAAACGCGAACCGTCGCCCAGGTGGTCCTCGATCTGCTGACCGAGCCAGGCGTGATTGATCACGATGTCGGTGAAGCCGGCGCTGGCCAGCGCCCGCAGATGGTATTCGATCAAGGGGACACCGCCGACACGAACCAACGGTTTGGGGGTGGTCAGGGTCAGCGGGCGCATGCGTTCCCCCTTGCCCGCCGCCAGGATCATCGCCTTCATGCCATCGCCCCGGCCGGTTGTCGCAGGCTCGAAAGCAGTTCACCCAACGGCGCCAGTTCGGGTCGGCGGGCGACCACTGCTTCTATATAGGCAAAGAAGCGCGGCACATCGCCCAGGTAGCGAGGCTTGCCGTCGCGATGGCAGATGCGTGCAAAGATCCCGATGACCTTCAGATGGCGCTGAACCCCCATCAGGTCGCTGGCCCGCAGGAAATCCTCGATATCCGGCTGGACCGCAATGCCAAGTGCCGCAGCCTGGCGCCAGTAGTCTTCCAGCCAACCGCGCACGCGCTCCTCGGGCCAGCTCAGGAACGCATCCTTGAACAGGCAGGTCACGTCGTAGGTCACCGGACCGTAGACCGCATCCTGGAAGTCCAGCACGCCCGGGTTCGGTTCGCTGAGCATCAGGTTGCGTGGCATATAGTCGCGGTGTACCAACACTTTCGGCTGGGCCAGGGCGCTGTCGATCAGCAGCTCGCTGGCCTGCTGCCAGAGCTGCTGCTGTGCCGGATCGAACTCGATCCCCAGTTCACGCTTGACGTACCACTCGGGGAACAACTCGAGTTCGCGACGCAGCAGTGCGACGTCGTAGGAAGGCAGTGGCGCCACCATCGGCAATTGCTGAAAAGCCAGCAGGGCTTGCAGGGCGTCACGGAATAAATCGTCGGCATTTTCGCCATCGATCACGTCCAGATAGGTCCGGTTGCCCAGGTCATTGAGCAAAAGAAAGCCTCGCGCGAGGTCTTCGGCATAAATTTTCGGCACGTTGATTCCGGATTTCGCCAGCAAAAACGCAATGTCCACGAAGGGTTTGCAGTTTTCCTGGGGGGGCGGCGCATCCATCACGATCAGGCTGCGGCCCTCGCCTTCCCAGCGGAAATAGCGACGGAAACTCGCGTCGCTGCTGGCCGCGGTCAATGTGGCCGGGGGCACGGTGCCCCAACCCTGTGCGGCAAAAAGGATCGGGAGTTGCTCATCGAGCCAAACTTTCAGGTGTTGCAGGCGTACATCTTGGTCGGGCATTGCAAGGGTCTCCGACGGCGCTAGCCGTCAAGCGGGTCATGCTTTATTATCCAGCATCTTTTTCAGACCATCGAGAGGCGTGCGGCCCACACCGCGGGCAGATGGCACGCAGGAAGCCCGGACTAATAAGATGGCATTGAAATCCCCCGCGTTTCGTAAAAAATTCCCGTTGCTGGTTACCGGCAGTCTGCTGGCCCTGCAACCCCTGGCCTCTTCATTCGTCGTCGCGGCGCAGCAGTATGACTGCTCCGTCTCCGCAACGGGTGCCTGGGACTGTTCGCCCAAGACGCCGGCCGCAGCCTTGCCGCCACGTCCAGTGCACGACGGCAGTGCGGTTTCCGACAGCAGCGAAGCCCCGGCCGGGAGCACCTCGGTCGAAGAAGCCGGCGACAAGCCGATGCTGGTCACCGAGGCCAAGGGCCGCGGCCTGAAGTCCCGCAGTGAAGACTACAGCCACCTGGACTGGGTTCCACGGGAGAACCTCACACCTGCGCAACTGGCCGAAACCGGTCCTTACTGCTCGGGCGCCTATATCGAGCCGACGCGTCCCGGCATGGACGACAAGACAGCCAAGAGCGATGCCCCGACCTTCCTCGGTGCCAAGGCTTCCCGCTACGAGCAGGAACAACAGGTGGCGACCCTGGCCGGCGACGTGGTCATGCGCCAGGGCAGCATGCAGGTCGAGGCCGACGAAGCCAGCCTGTACCAGGCGGAGAACCGCGGTGAGCTGAGCGGTAACGTGCGGGTTCGCGACAACGGCGCGCTGATCGTCGGCGACCACGCCGATGTCCAGCTTGACACCGGCGAAGCCAAGGTCGACAACGCCGAATACGTGATGCACAAGTCGCGTATCCGCGGTAACGCCCTGTACGCCAAGCGCGCCGAAAACGCGATCATCCGTCTCAAGGACGGTACGTACACTACCTGTGAACCGAACAGCAACGCCTGGACGCTGAAGGGCAACAACATCACCCTGAACCCGGCGACCGGCTTCGGTACCGCGACCAACGTAACGCTGCGGGTCAAGGACTTCCCGGTCCTGTACACCCCCTACATCTATTTCCCGATCGACGACCGACGCCAGTCCGGCTTCCTGCCACCCACCATCGGCAGCGGCAGCGATACTGGCTTCCTGTTGGTCACTCCGTACTACTTCAACCTGGCGCCGAACTACGATGCCACGTTGTACCCGCGCTACATGAGCAAGCGTGGCCTGTTGATGGAAGGCGAATTCCGTTACCTGACCAAGTCCAGCGAAGGTCAGTTCGGTGCCGCGTACCTCAACGATGAAGAAGACGAGCGCGCCAAGCAGTCCGATTACAGCAAGACCCGCTACATGTACAACTGGCAGCACAAGGGCGGCCTCGATTCGCGCGTGCTGACGGAAGTCGACTACACCAAGATCAGCGATCCGTATTACTTCCAGGATCTGCAGACCGACCAGATCGGTGTCGAATCCCGGGACTACGTGAATCAGCAGGGTGCGGTCAGCTACCGTGGGGATAACTTCACGGCGCGGCTGAATGCCCAGGCTTATCAAATGGCGACGATTTCGAAGATCACACCATATAGCCGCCTGCCTCAGATCACTTTCAACGGCTCCCTGCCGCAACATCCGTATGGGCTGAACTTCGCTTACGAGACGGAACTGGTGCGCTTCGATCGTGACTTGAGGGATGGCCTATACCGCGACGAAGAAGGCTTCACCACGCCATGGCTGGATACCAATATCAGTGGGCTGGCCCGGGCAAATGGCAACCGCATGAATCTCGCACCGGTCGTAAGCCTGCCCATGGGAGCGAGCTACGGCTACATCAAGCCAGCGCTCAAGTTCCAATACACCCAGTACGACCTTGATCTGGACAGCACCGGAAGGTCTGTCGTGGGGAATGGATACGACAGCACGCCAAACCGTGCTGTTCCAATCGCCAGCATCGACAGCGGCTTGTACTTCGACCGGGACACCCAATGGTTTGGCTCCGACTATCGCCAGACATTGGAGCCTCGCCTGTTTTACCTCTATGTACCGGAAAAAGATCAGGACGGCATTCCTGTTTTCGATACCAGCGAATCCACCTTCAGCTACTCCTCGCTGTTCCGGGACAACCGTTTTACCGGCTCTGACCGAGTCGGTGACGAGAACAAGCTGTCCCTGGGCGTGACCAGCCGCTGGATCGAAGAAAACGGTTTCGAGCGCCAGCGTGTCAGCGTTGGCCAAGCGTTCTACTTCAAGGACCGCAAGGTTCAGTTGCCGGGCATTGATTTCGAGACCCGCGAAGACGCCAAGTCGGACGTATCCCCGTATGCGCTGGAATACGAATACCGCTGGAACCGCGACTGGCGCACCACCGCCACCTACAACTGGGACCCGGACACCCACAGCCCGCGCTCGGGTAGTGCGATGTTCCACTACCAGCCGGAAGACAACCCGAACAAGGTCATCAACGCCGGTTATCGTTATCGCAACGACCAGGTCCGTTACGACGAGGCCACCGGTCAGTGGCAAGTGGGGGGTGGCGACTACGGTACGCCGGGCACACCTGGCTACGTGAAGGACTACTACAAGATCAAGCAGCACGACTTCTCCGTCATCTGGCCTGTCGTGCCGCAATGGAACCTCATCAGCCGCTGGCAATATGACTACAACCGCAACCGTACCCTGGAAGCCTTCGGTGGTTTCGAATACGACAATTGCTGCTGGAAACTGCGCCTGATCAACCGTTACTGGGTCGACTATGAAGAATTCAGTCAAGCCGCCCCGGAAAACGAAAAAGGCGACCACGGCGTCTTCCTACAAATTGTCCTGAAGGGACTCGGCGGCCTCACCGGCGCCAAGGTAGAGAGCTTCCTCGACAAAGGCATCCAAGGTTATCGTGAACGTGAAGACCAAGCTTTCTGATTGTCTGCGCCCGCTGATGCTGGGCGCGCTGTTCCTGGGTACCGCGGCCAACGCCGCGGTACAGTCCATCGATAAAGTGGTGGCCATTGTCGATAACGATGTGGTCATGCAGAGCCAACTGGACCAGCGCGTCCATGAAGTGCAGCAAACCATCGCCAAGCGCGGCGGCGGCCTGCCGCCACCGGGCGTGCTGGACCAGCAGGTGCTCGAGCGCCTGATCGTCGAGAACCTGCAACTGCAGATCGGCGAACGCTCTGGCATTCGCATCACCGATGAAGAGCTGAACCAGGCAGTCGGCACCATTGCCCAGCGCAACAACATGACCATCGACCAGTTCCGTGCGGCCCTGGCTCGTGACGGCCTTTCCTACGAGGATGCCCGGGACCAGATCCGTCGCGAGATGATCATCAGCCGCGTACGTCAGCGCCGGGTGGCCGAACGTATCCAGGTTTCGGAGCAGGAAGTGAAGAACTTCCTCGCTTCCGACCTGGGCAAGATGCAGCTCTCCGAAGAGCTGCACCTGGCCAATATTCTGATTCCCACACCTGAAAGCGCCAACTCCGAGGCGATCCAGAGCGCCTATCGCCAGGCCATGGATGTCTACCAGCAGCTCAAGCAAGGAGCAGACTTCGGCCAGATGGCCGTCGCCCGCTCCGGTAGCGAAAACGCCCTGGAAGGTGGTGACATGGGCTGGCGCAAGGCCGCTCAACTGCCACCGCCGTTCGACCGCGAACTGAGCGCCATGGCCGTGGGCGATATCACCCAGCCTGCTCGCACCCCTGGTGGCTTCATCATTCTGAAGCTGCTGGAGAAACGCGGCGGCGGCACCCAAGTCCGCGACGAAGTGCACGTTCGCCACATCCTGATCAAGCCAAGTGAAATCCGCAGCGAAGCCGAGACCCAGCGCCTGGCCGAGAAGCTCTACGACCGCATCGAAGCGGGCGAGGACTTCGCCGAACTGGCGAAGAGCTTTTCGGAAGACCCGGGTTCCGCCCTCAACGGTGGCGATCTGAACTGGGTCGATCCGAACGCACTGGTGCCGGAGTTCCGCCAGGTCATGGCCGAAACGCCGCAAGGCCAGCTGTCCAAGCCATTCAAGAGCCCTTATGGCTGGCATGTACTGGAAGTCCTTGGCCGTCGCGCCACCGACAGCACTACCCAGGCACGCGAACAGCAGGCGATGACGGTATTGCGTAACCGCAAATACGACGAAGAACTGCAGACCTGGCTACGTCAGATCCGCGATGAAGCCTACGTCGAGATCAAACTTCCTGGTGCAGACCAGGCAGCGCAGTGAAACCCAAGCGTTTCGCGCTGACGCCCGGCGAGCCTGCCGGCATCGGTCCCGACCTGTGCCTGCTGCTCGCTGCGCATCCCCAGCCTCATCCGCTGATTGCCATTACCAGCCGCGACCTGCTCCTCGAACGGGCCGCGCAGCTGGGCGTGGCCATCAAGCTGCTCGAGGTCCTGCCGAACGCCTGGCCGGACACGCCAGCACCGGCTGGCAGCCTGTATGTCTGGGATACGCCGTTGGGCGCCCCGGTCGTCACCGGGCAACTGGACAAGGCCAACGCCGGGTTCGTCCTGCAGACCCTGACCCGCGCCGCCCAAGGCTGCCTGGACGGAACGTTTGCCGGCATGATCACCGCACCAGTGCACAAGGGCGTGATCAACGAATCAGGTATCGCCTTTTCCGGACACACCGAGTTCCTCGCTGACCTGACCCATACTCCACAGGTGGTGATGATGCTCGCCACCCGTGGCCTGCGCGTCGCCCTGGTGACCACGCACCTGCCCCTGCGGGACGTGGCCGACGCCATCACCCCGGAACGCCTGGAGCGTGTCACACGAATCCTCCATGCAGACCTGCAGGAGAAATTCGGTGTCGCTCATCCTCGCATCCTGGTGTGCGGACTCAACCCCCATGCCGGTGAAGGCGGGCATCTGGGCCGTGAAGAAATCGATATCATCGAACCCACATTGGAGCGCTTGCGCAGCGAAGGCATTGACCTGCATGGCCCGCTGCCCGCCGACACTCTGTTTACTCCCAAATATCTGGAGCACTGCGATGCGGTGCTGGCGATGTACCACGATCAGGGGCTGCCCGTGCTGAAGTACAAGGGCTTCGGCGCTGCGGTCAACGTGACCCTGGGCCTGCCGATCATCCGCACCTCCGTGGACCATGGTACAGCCCTGGACCTGGCCGGCAGCGGCCGGATCGACACCGGCAGCCTGCAAGTCGCACTGGAAACCGCCTACCAGATGGCCGAGACCCATTTATGACCGAGCAATACCAACACCGCGCGCGCAAGCGCTTCGGCCAGAACTTCCTGCATGACGCCGGCGTGATCGATCGCATCCTGCGCTCCATCAATGCCAAGCCCGACGACCGCATGCTGGAAATCGGCCCAGGCCAGGGCGCCTTGACCGAAGGCCTGCTTGGCAGCGGCGCGCAGCTGGACGTGGTGGAACTGGACAAGGACCTGGTTCCGATTCTCAACCAGCAATTTGCCGGCAAGAGCAATTTCAACCTGCACCAGGGCGACGCGCTGAAGTTCGACTTCAATAGCCTCAACGCCGCGCCGAACAGCCTACGTGTCGTGGGGAACCTGCCGTACAATATCTCCACACCCTTGATTTTCCACCTGCTGAACAATGCCGGCCTGATCCGCGACATGCACTTCATGCTGCAGAAAGAAGTGGTCGAACGCCTTGCCGCCGGTCCTGGCGGCGGTGATTGGGGTCGCCTGTCGATCATGGTCCAGTACCATTGCCGGGTCGAACACCTGTTCAACGTCGGCCCCGGGGCCTTCAATCCGCCACCGAAAGTCGATTCGGCCATTGTCCGCCTGGTTCCTCACGCGGTCCTGCCGCATCCGGCCAAGGATCATCGCCTGCTCGAGCGCGTGGTACGCGAAGCCTTCAACCAGCGCCGCAAGACGCTGCGCAACACCCTGAAGCTATTGCTCGGCAGCGCCGATATCGAAGCTGCCGGCGTCGACGGCAGCCTGCGCCCCGAACAGCTGGACCTGGCGGCGTTCGTGCGCCTGGCCGACAAGCTCAGCGAACAGACCGCAGCGAAAGCCGACGCCAACTGACGGGCCAAGGACTTCATCGGGTGGATGCCCTCTGGTTTACCACCCGATATTTGGCCTAGACTGACTCCGTCAGCCGCGCCCGCGCCCCACTCTTTCCCAGGGTTCACCCGGGATTCACCGAGTGGCGATAAGGCAAAACAGGCATGAGGCATGGAAGTCCCTTTCGACTTCGACGTCCCAAACGAGCATCCCGAGCCTGTTTTCAACGCAGCGTGAGCGGCGCGCAGGCATTTTCCATACGAAGCCCAAGGCCTTTTTGCATGTCCGATCCTCGTTACCAGGTCGACGTCAGCGTCACCACCCGTTTTCTGGCGGAACAATCGCAACCCGAGCACAACCGCTTCGCCTTCGCCTACAGCATTACGGTGCGCAACAATGGCTCGCTGCCAGCCCGGCTGCTATCCAGGCACTGGATCATTACCGACGGCGATGGACAAGTGGAAGAAGTGCGCGGCGAAGGCGTGGTGGGCCAGCAACCGCTGATCGACGCCGGTAAAACCCACAGCTATACCAGCGGCACCGTGATGACCACCAGGGTGGGCACCATGCAAGGCTCCTATCAGATGCTGGCCGAGGACGGCCAACGCTTCGACGCGATCATCAAGCCCTTCCGCCTGGCGGTGCCCGGAGCGCTGCACTGATGGCTACCTATGCGGTTGGCGATCTGCAAGGCTGCCTCGAACCGCTCAAGTGCCTGCTGGAGCGCGTGGCCTTCGACCCAGGGCGTGACACCCTCTGGCTGGTCGGGGACCTGGTCAACCGCGGCCCGCAATCACTGGAAACCTTGCGCTTTCTCCATGGCATTCGCCAGTCGCTGGTTTGCGTGCTGGGCAATCATGACCTGCACCTGCTGGCCGCCTGGCAGAACATCGAGCGCCTGAAAAAATCCGATACCCTGAAGGAAATTCTCGACGCCCCTGACTGCGTCGAACTGCTGGAGTGGCTGCGTCAGCAAAAACTCATGCACTACGACGAGCAGCGCAACCTGGCGCTGGTGCATGCCGGCATCCCGCCCCAGTGGTCCCTGCGCAAGGCACTCAAATGCGCGGGCGAAGTGGAACAGGCGTTGCGCGACGACAACCTGTTCATCCCTTTCCTGGACGGTATGTACGGCAATGACCCGGTCAAGTGGAACAACGATCTCTCCGGCACCGCCCGCCTCCGGGTCATTACCAACTATTTCACCCGCATGCGCTTCTGCACACAAGACGGCAAGCTCGATCTCAAGAGCAAGGAAGGCATCGAGACCGCGCCGCCCGGCTACGCCCCCTGGTTCAAACACAAAGAGCGCAAGACCCGTAACCTTAAGATCATTTTCGGTCACTGGGCATCGCTCGAAGGACAATGCGACGAGCCCGGCGTGTTCGCCCTCGATACCGGTTGCGTGTGGGGCAGCGCAATGACCTTGATGAATATCGACACGGGCGAGCGACTGCGTTGCGATTGCGACGAGCGGGGCCACGCCAAATCCCATCATCCGGCCACGGCGCCATTGCCGGTCGGCACTGCCGTCTGAGCGGCGCCGCGTTCAAGGCCACAGGAGTCCTACATGACCGAATTCAAACGCATCCACCCAGAACAAGCCCAAGCCCTGCGCGAACAAGGTGCCGTCGTGGTCGACGTCCGCGATGCGGCGACCTTTGCCGCTCTCCATATCAAAGGCTCCCTGCACCTGGACAATCACTCACTGCATGACTTCATCACCCATGCCGATCTCGATGCGCCGCTCGTGGTGGTTTGCTATCACGGCAATTCCAGCCAGAGCGCAGCCGCCTATCTGGTCGGCCAGGGCTTCAGCGATGTCTACAGCCTGGACGGAGGTTTCGAGCTGTGGCGTACGATCTATCCTGCGGAAACGTCGCAAAGCACTTCCGAATAATTTTTTATGTTCGCTCAAGCCCGCGTAATCCGCGGGCTTGAGCGATGGCGGACGAACGGTCTGCCATAACTTATTACGCATTCATCCTGTGCCTCTCCGATTCCGAACTATTCTTAGCCTCAGGCCATCCAAAACAGGGGAGAGCCGGTACACCGGCGCGCGGGTCATCGGGAGTAAGCTTTCAGAAGCCTGCATTCTGGAAGCATTCTGGGGGGTAAACGGCAGCTGGGTTCCCAGCGGCTGGCCAGCATCGACTGATTGATCCGACACCGGCTCCACGTATCGAGCGAGGTGACGTCATGAGTATTTTTAGCCACTTCCAGCAACGTTTCGAGTCCACGCGGCAGGAGGAATACTCGCTGCAGGAATACCTCGAACTCTGCAAGCAGGACCGCAGCGCCTATGCATCGGCTGCGGAGCGTCTGTTGCTGGCCATCGGAGAACCGGAACTGCTGGACACCTCGACCAATTCGAGGCTCTCGCGGATCTTTTCCAACAAGGTGATTCGCCGCTATCCGGCCTTCGAAGACTTCCACGGGATGGAAGAATGCATCGACCAGATCGTGTCCTATTTCCGCCATGCCGCCCAAGGCCTGGAAGAGAAGAAGCAGATTCTCTATCTGCTCGGCCCGGTGGGTGGCGGTAAATCGTCCCTGGCCGAGAAACTCAAGCAACTGATCGAAAAAGTGCCCTTCTATGCCATCAAGGGCTCGCCAGTGTTCGAATCGCCCCTGGGGCTATTCAACGCCACCGAGGACGGCGCGATTCTCGAGGAGGATTTCGGCATCCCACGTCGGTACCTCAACACCATCATGTCGCCATGGGCGACCAAGCGCCTGGCCGAGTTCGGTGGCGATATCAGCCAGTTCCGGGTGGTCAAGCTCTACCCATCGATCCTCAACCAGATCGCGGTGGCCAAGACCGAACCCGGAGATGAAAACAACCAGGACATTTCGGCACTGGTGGGCAAGGTCGATATCCGCAAGCTGGAAGAATTCCCACAGAACGACGCCGACGCCTACAGCTACTCGGGTGCATTGTGCCGGGCCAACCAGGGCCTGATGGAATTCGTCGAGATGTTCAAGGCGCCGATCAAAGTGCTGCACCCCTTGCTGACCGCCACCCAGGAAGGCAACTACAACAGCACCGAGGGCCTTGGAGCGATTCCGTTCAGCGGCATCCTGCTTGCCCACTCCAACGAGTCGGAATGGCATACCTTCCGCAACAACAAGAACAACGAAGCCTTCATCGACCGGATTTACATCGTCAAGGTGCCGTACTGCCTGCGTGTCACCGATGAGGTGAAGATCTACGACAAGCTCCTGTTCAACAGCTCCCTGTCCAAGGCCCATTGCGCTCCGGACACACTGAAGATGCTGGCGCAGTTCACCGTGCTGTCGCGCCTCAAGGAGCCGGAGAACTCCAACATCTATTCCAAGATGCGGGTGTACGACGGTGAAAACCTCAAGGACACCGATCCGAAGGCCAAGTCGATCCAGGAATACCGTGACAACGCCGGTGTCGACGAAGGGATGAACGGGCTGTCCACACGCTTCGCGTTCAAGATCCTGTCCAAAGTCTTCAACTTCGACCCCCACGAGATTGCCGCCAACCCGGTACACCTGCTGTACGTGCTGGAACAGCAGATCGAGCAGGAACAATTCCAGGCCGAAACCCGTGAACGCTATCTGCGTTTTCTCAAGGAATACCTGGCGCCGCGTTATATCGAATTCATTGGCAAGGAAATCCAGACCGCTTACCTGGAGTCCTACAGCGAATACGGCCAGAACATCTTCGACCGCTACGTGCTGTACGCAGACTTCTGGATCCAGGACCAGGAATATCGCGATCCGGAAACCGGTGAAATCCTTAATCGCGTTGCGCTCAACGAGGAGTTGGAAAAGATCGAGAAACCCGCAGGCATCAGCAATCCGAAGGATTTCCGCAACGAAATCGTCAACTTCGTGTTGCGCGCCCGGGCCAACAACAACGGCAAGAATCCGACCTGGCTCAGCTATGAAAAGCTGCGAGTGGTCATCGAGAAGAAAATGTTCTCCAACACCGAGGATCTGTTGCCGGTCATCAGCTTCAATGCCAAGGCCAGCAAGGAGGACCAGCAAAAACACAACGACTTCGTCACACGCATGGTTGAACGTGGCTACACAGACAAACAGGTACGACTGCTCTCCGAGTGGTATCTGCGGGTCCGGAAATCGCAGTGAAGCAGTGAAGCAGCGGCAGGCTTCAAGCCACGAGCTGCAGGGGCGCTCTACGCCCTTGCGCTCCCGGCTTGCAGCCTGAAGCTGAGAACTTGAAGCTGCCCGGAGGGCTCCTCATGAGCTACGTGATCGACCGACGCCTCAATGGCAAGAACAAGAGCACGGTGAACCGCCAGCGGTTTCTGCGACGTTACCGTGACCATATCAAGAAGGCCGTCGAAGAGGCGGTCAGCCGCCGCTCCATTACCGACATGGAGCACGGTGAACAGATCAGCATTCCCGGCCGCGATATCGACGAGCCGGTGCTTCATCATGGGCGCGGCGGCAAGCAGACTGTCGTGCACCCTGGCAACAAGGAATTTACCAGCGGCGAGCATATCCCCCGTCCACCGGGTGGAGGCGGCGGCCGAGGCCCCGGCAAGGCCGGAAACTCGGGCGAAGGCATGGACGAGTTCGTCTTCCAGATCACTCAGGAAGAATTCCTCGAATTCATGTTCGAGGACCTGGAGCTGCCGAATCTGGTCAAACGCAACCTGACCGGCACGGACACCTTCAAGACCGTGCGCGCCGGTATCAGCAACGAGGGCAATCCATCGCGGATCAACATCATCCGCACCCTGCGTTCGGCCCACGCCCGGCGCATCGCGCTGTCCGGCAGCAGCAGGACGAAACTGCGGGAGGTGAAGGAAGAACTGGCCCGCTTGAAACGCGAAGAACCCGACAACTTCGGCGATATTCAAGAACTGGAGGCGGAAATCGAGAAACTCAGCGCGCGCATTCACCGCGTACCGTTCCTCGACACCTTTGACCTGAAATACAACCTCTTGGTCAAGCAGCCCAATCCCAGCTCGAAGGCAGTGATGTTCTGCCTGATGGACGTCTCCGGCTCCATGACCCAGGCCACCAAGGACATCGCCAAGCGCTTCTTCATCCTCCTGTACCTGTTTCTCAAACGGAACTACGACAAGATCGATGTAGTGTTCATCCGCCACCACACCAGCGCCAGGGAAGTGGATGAAGAGGAGTTCTTCTATTCCAGGGAGACCGGCGGCACCATCGTCTCCAGCGCCCTGAAGCTGATGCAGGAGATCATGGCCGAACGCTACCCGGCCAATGAATGGAACATCTACGCAGCCCAGGCGTCCGACGGTGACAACTGGAACGACGACTCGCCGATCTGCCGCGACATCCTGATCAACCAGATCATGCCGTTCGTCCAATACTACACCTATGTGGAGATCACCCCGCGGGAACACCAGGCCCTGTGGTACGAATACGAACGCATCGCCGAAGCCTTTTCCGACACATTTGCCCAACAGCAATTGGTCTCGGCCGGGGATATCTACCCGGTCTTCCGTGAACTCTTCCAGCGCAGGTTAGTGACATGACCGCCAAAAAAGAGCAGAAGCGCCAGCCCATCTCCACCGGCTCCGAATGGACGTTCGAGCTGATCCAGGCCTACGACCGCGAAATCAGCCGTATCGCGGATCGTTATGCCCTCGACACCTACCCCAACCAGATCGAGGTGATCACCGCCGAACAGATGATGGACGCCTACGCGTCAGTCGGCATGCCGCTGGGTTATCACCACTGGTCCTACGGCAAGCATTTTCTGAGCACCGAGAAATCCTACACTCGTGGCCAGATGGGGCTGGCCTACGAGATCGTGATCAACTCCGATCCATGCATCGCCTACCTGATGGAAGAAAACACCATCTGCATGCAGGCACTGGTGGTGGCACACGCCTGCTATGGCCATAACAGCTTCTTCAAGGGCAATTACCTGTTCCGCACGTGGACCGATGCCAGCTCGATCATCGATTACCTGGTGTTCGCCAAGCAGTACATCATGCAATGCGAGGAACGCCATGGCATCGACGCGGTGGAGGATCTCCTGGACTCCTGCCATGCCTTGATGAACTACGGGGTGGACCGCTACAAAAGGCCATATCCGATCTCTGCCGAAGAAGAACGGCGGCGCCAGAAGGACCGCGAAGAACACCTGCAGAAGCAGATCAACGACCTGTGGCGGACCATTCCCAAGGGCGCCGACAAGTACAACGAGAAGGACAACGCACGCTTCCCGGCCGAACCCCAGGAAAACATTCTCTACTTCATCGAAAAGCACGCACCGCTGCTGGAACCGTGGCAACGGGAAATCGTGCGCATCGTGCGCAAGATTGCCCAGTATTTCTATCCACAGCGCCAGACGCAGGTCATGAACGAAGGCTGGGCCACGTTCTGGCACTACACCCTGATGAACGACCTGTACGACGAAGGGCTGGTTACCGACGGCTTCATGATGGAGTTCCTGACTTCTCATACGAGCGTGGTGTTCCAGCCTGGTTTCGACAGCCCCTACTACAGCGGCATCAACCCTTACGCATTGGGCTTTGCCATGTACCGCGATATCCGCCGCATGTGCGAGAACCCCACCGAAGAGGACCGTCGCTGGTTCCCTGAAATTGCCGGTTCGGACTGGCTGTCCACCCTGAAGTTCGCCATGAGCAGCTTCAAGGACGAGAGCTTCATCCTGCAATACCTCTCGCCCAAGGTGATCCGCGACATGAAGCTGTTCAGCATCCTCGATGATGATCAGAAGGATGACCTGGTGGTGCCCGCCATCCACGATGAAAGTGGCTATCGGATCATCCGTGAGACCCTGGCTGCGCAGTACAACCTGGGTAATCGCGAACCCAACGTGCAGATCTACAGCATCGACCGTCGAGGAGACCGCTCGCTGACCCTGCGCCATCAGGCACACAACCGTAAACCGCTGGGCGATTCGACCGATGAAGTGCTCAAGCACCTGCATCGCCTATGGGGCTTCGACATCCACCTGGAAACCCTGCAGGGTGACCAGGTAATGAAAACCCACCACGTACCACCCAGGAGCGAGCAAACCGAGGGGGACTACGGCCGCCTGGACCTGGCTGTCATTCATCTTTGATTTCGTTTTCCACCTCCGAAGACCGGGCGCAAGGGTTATCCTGTCGGGTCAACGGAGGTTTTTTATGCAGATCTATAAAGTCGGCGGCGCGGTGCGCGATCGCTTGCTGGGCATTCCCGTCACGGACATCGACCGGGTCGTGGTGGGAGCCACCGCCGAGGAAATGCTCGCCAAGGGATTTCGTCCCGTGGGAGCTGACTTCCCAGTCTTCCTGGACCCGAAAACGGGAGAGGAATACGCCCTCGCCCGCACCGAACGCAAAAACGGCCGCGGCTATGGCGGCTTCGTGTTCCACGCCAGCCCGGACGTGACGCTCGAGCAAGACCTGATTCGCCGGGACCTGACTATCAACGCCATGGCCGAGGACGATAACGGCCATGTGTTCGACCCCTACCACGGCCAGCGCGACCTCGAAGCTCGGGTGCTCCGTCACGTTTCCCCCGCATTCGCCGAGGACCCTCTCCGAGTCCTGCGAGTGGCCCGCTTTGCCGCACGCTATGCCCCGCTGGGCTTCAAAGTGGCGGACGAAACTCTCGAACTGATGCGCCAGCTAAGCGAATCCGGAGAGTTGGAGGCATTGACGGCCGAGCGTAGTTGGAAGGAGATTTCCCGCGCGCTCATGGAACATCAGCCTCAGGTATTCATCCAGGTGTTGCGCGACTGCACGGCCCTCAGGGTCCTGATGCCCGAGGTGGACGCGCTGTTTGGCGTACCGCAGCCTGAGGCCCATCATCCGGAAATCGATACCGGCGCGCACACGTTGAGCGTGCTGGAGCAGGCCGCCCGGCACCGACAACCACTGACGGTCCGCTGGGCATGCCTGTTACACGACCTGGGAAAAGGACTTACGCCCGAACACGAATGGCCAAGACACATCGCCCATGAACACAAGGGGCTGAAGCCGATCAAAGCGCTCAACGAGCGCTTCAAGGCGCCACGCGATTGCCAGGAACTGGCGCTGCTGGTTGGGCAATACCATACCCATGGCCATCGCGCGCTTGAATTGAAAGCGTCCACCTTGCTCGAGCTGTTGCAGAGTTTCGACGTTTACCGCCGACCACAACGCTTCGAGGAATTCATTGCCGCCTGTGAAATGGATGCGCGGGGGCGCAAAGGGCTGGAAGACAGAAGTTATCCACAGGCGGATTACCTGCGGGGCGCAGCAGCCGCTGCCCGTGGAGTGGCGGTGCAACCATTGCTGGAAAAAGGCTTCAAGGGGCCGGAGCTGGGTGAGGCGATCAAGCGCGAGCGTCTCAAGGCATTGAAAGCCTACAAGGAAGCGGCGAGCTGAAGGAAGCGTGATGGCAAGTTGGATTGGCCCTGCATAAGCCATCTATCGCAATCAGGCGCGCTCCCCACGGTGGATCTCGCTTGAACACCTGACCGATATCATCCGAGAAGATCGATGTGGGAGCGTGCGGACGATAACGACGTTCGCTTCACAGCATGGTCGACGGCGTAAGCTGCTGGCCTCGCCATTCGAAAGCCACCGGTGCCAGTACCTGATCGATCTGGGCTTCCTCCCACAGAGCGGCGAAGCTCTTGCCTACGCCCGGATGTATCCGATCCGGCGCCATCAGCGATAAAGGCCACAAGACGAAGGCGTTCTTGAGGATTTCCGCGCGCGGCAGGATCAGCCCGTCGAAGTTGCCCACCTGCTCGCCATACAACAACACGTCGATATCCAGCGGCAGCCCCTTGCGATCCGGCGCATAACGACCATTGTCCGCCTCGATGAACTTGAGACGACGATCCAGCTCCATCAGCGGCAGATCCGTGAAGGCCGACACGACAAAATTGAAGAATGGCCCGCTCTTGATGCCCACTGGCTGGCTTTCGAACACTGCCGAACAGCGAATGTCCACCAGGAAGCCCGCAAGGGCTTCAAGCCCGGCTCGCAAATGGGCTTCACGCTCGATATTGCTGCCGAGCCCGAGAAAAACCTGTGTCAGCGACATCCGCGCTCGATCTCCACGCCAACGCCGCTGGCCGCCGGGACGGCACCAGGCTTGGTGACCTTCAGACGCAGCCAGGTAATCTTGAACTCGTCCATCAGCTCCTGGGCCAAGCGTTCGGCAAACGTCTCGACCAGCTGGAACCGGGCCTGTCCGGCAAATGCCTGGATGCGTGACGATACGCTGGCGTAATCGAGTGCCAGGCTCAGGTCATCGCCGGCAGCGGCCGGACGATTATCCCAGGCGAAACTCAGATCAAGCCGCAGGCACTGTCGGATGTCTCGCTCCCAGTCGTAGGCACCAATTACCGTGTCGACTTCCAGGCCCTCGATAAACACTCTGTCCAAGCACTCTTCTCCGCAGCACGACAAGGGCGCAATGCGCCGTTAGAATCAGGGCGTCCTCGCCCGGAATAGTTAGCATGTTTTGGTTACTGGCGATCCTCGCCTACCTGCTCGGCTCGCTGTCCTTCGCCATTTTGCTCAGCCGCCTGACGGGTCGCCCCGATCCGCGAACGAGTGGTTCAGGCAATGCCGGTGCCACCAACATGCTGCGCCTGGCCGGACGCAAGCTTGCCATCCTGACCCTGCTCGGCGACCTCTGCAAAGGTCTTGTACCGGTCCTGATCGCCAGCCTTGCAGGGCTTTCCCTGGAGCAACAGGCCTGGATCGGTGTCTGCGCGGTCATCGGCCACCTGTTCCCGCTGTACTTCCGCTTTCGCGGCGGCAAGGGTGTCGCCACCGCCGCCGGGATGTTGCTGGGTCTCTACCCGCCCGCCGCCTTGCTGGCCGTTTCGGCCTGGCTACTGATGTTCTACCTGACCCGCACCAGCTCACTGGCCGCACTGATCGCCACACCATTGACCCTGCCGCTGCTGGCCTGGCAGGAACCGGCGGCCCTGTTGCCCATGACAGCGCTCGTGGCGCTGATCGTCTGGCGCCATCGGGGCAATCTACGCGACCTCTTCGCCGGGCGCGAACGGCATTTTTAAATGACGCTTCACAGGGGCGACAACTGCTCCATGGGCCAGCGCGCCTGCACGCTGATCGCAAGACTTTCCTGCTGGCCGGCCTGCAGTCGCTGGCATCCAGCAAAAGCGATCATCGCGCCGTTATCGGTGCAGAACTGCGGCCGCGCGTAGTAAACGTCGCCCTTCATGTCGCCGAGCATTTTCTCCAACGAGAGCCGCAAGGCCTTGTTCGCACTGACTCCACCGGCGATCACCAGGCGCTTGAGCCCGGCCTGCTTCAGGGCGCGCTTGCACTTGATGGTCAAAGTCTCCACCACGGCCTGCTGGAACGCCAGCGCGATGTCGCAACGGGCTTGCTCACTGTCGTCCCCGGCGCCAACGCATTGTTGCCAGGTATTCAAGGCAAAGGTCTTCAAGCCGCTGAAACTGAAATCCAGTCCGGGTCGGTCGCACATCGGGCGCGGGAAAACGAAACGCCCCTCCACGCCCTGAGCCGCAAGCCGGGCGATTTCAGGGCCGCCAGGATAATTCAGGCCCATCATCTTCGCGGTCTTGTCGAAAGCCTCACCGGCCGCGTCGTCCAGGGATTCGCCCAACAGCTCGTATCGACCGATGCCGTCGACCCGGACCAACTGCGTATGACCGCCGGAGACCAACAAAGCGACGAACGGAAACTCCGGCGGCTGCGCCTCCAGCATCGGCGCCAGCAGGTGGCCTTCCATATGATGCACACCCAGGGCCGGCACCCCCCAGGCAAAGGCCAGTGCCTGGGCGCATGAGGCGCCCACCAGCAAGGCCCCCACCAGGCCGGGACCGGCGGTGTAGGCCACGGCGTCGATCTCGGTTGGGGCGCAGTCGGCTTCGGCCAGGACCTGGCGAATCAAGGGCAGCATGCGCTTGACATGATCACGGGACGCCAGCTCCGGCACCACGCCACCATAGGCACGATGCAGATCGATCTGGCTGAACAGCGCATCGGCCAGCAGGCCGCGTTCGCTGTCGTAAAGCGCGACGCCGGTTTCGTCGCAGGAAGTTTCTAATCCCAGTACTAGCATGGGTTTGCGCCTTGTGGAGGCTGAATTCGAAGGCGCGCATAATAGTCGCCGCGTGGTGCCCCGACCAGCGGTTTTCGATCAGAGGCTTTGCATTCCGAGCGTTGAGGGGTTAACATCCGCAACCCTTAAAAACCGACGTCTTCAAGTGCTCTTTTGCCGCGAGGATGTTGACCCCGGTAATGAATGAAGGTAGCTCTGGATGCCAGCCGTCAAAGTAAAAGAGAACGAACCCTTCGACGTAGCTCTGCGTCGTTTCAAGCGCTCCTGCGAAAAAGCCGGTGTTCTGGCTGAAGTTCGTAGCCGCGAATTCTACGAGAAGCCGACTTCCGAGCGTAAGCGCAAAGCAGCAGCTGCTGTTAAGCGTCACGCCAAGAAAGTTCAGCGCGAACAGCGCCGCGCCGTACGTCTGTACTGATACACAGACGTTCGTAGCAAGCTTCTGCCAAGCCCGGCCCTCAAGCCGGGCTTATGGCATTTGCGGAACAACGCTTGAGTTTCATCGTCAAAGCCGCAGACGCGACCGAGACAACTGCTTTACCGCGTCAGACCTGGCTTTTTGGCCAGCGGTGCACGTCTCTCCTGACGAGCCTTCCGAGGCTACTGACGAGCACACCCTGATTCCTCTAACGACGATCAGCCCAAGGCACCTGCTTGCGTGCCCGCTCCATGAGCTATCCGAGGCCTGACCGGCCGTTACCGGACTCAGCGCAATATTATTCAGACCGTCGAATACTGACAGTAATTAACGTCAGTGGATTATCGGCAGATACACTTCCCGACAGCAATGACGCAGATGACCCGGTCGAGCCACCGCTTCAACAGTGCCTCTAGATCTTGAACCGGTTGCGCCTGCCGATTTCGGGGCCTTATTTCACGCAGTGACGACGAGAACGCCATGGCCGGGTTGATTCCCCAGAGCTTTATTGACGACCTCCTGAACCGCACCGACATTGTCGACGTGGTCAGCTCTCGCCTGCAGATGAAGAAAGCCGGCAAGAACTACACTGCCTGCTGCCCGTTCCACAAAGAAAAGACCCCTTCCTTCAGCGTCAGTCCCGACAAGCAATTCTACTATTGCTTCGGCTGCGGTGCTGGCGGCAATGCCCTCGGCTTCATCATGGACCACGACAACCTGGATTTCCCCCAGGCGGTCGAAGAACTGGCCAAAGCCGCTGGCATGGAGATTCCTCGGGAGGAAAGCGGTCGAGCGCGCAAGCCGCGTCAACCAACGGATTCACCGCTGTACCCCTTGCTGACCGCCGCGGCCGACTTCTACCGCCAGGCCCTCAAAAGCCATCCGGCTCGCAAGGCCGCCGTGGATTACCTCAAGGGCCGCGGCCTGACTGGCGAAATCGCCCGGGACTTCGGCCTCGGCTTCGCCCCGCCCGGCTGGGACAACCTGTACAAGCACTTGAGCAGCGACACGCTCCAGCAGCGCGCCATGATCGACGCGGGCCTGCTGATCGAGAATGCCGAGACCGGCAAGCGCTACGACCGTTTCCGTGATCGGGTAATGTTTCCGATCCGTGATACTCGGGGACGAATCATCGCCTTTGGGGGCCGTGTCCTGGGCGACGACAAGCCCAAGTACCTGAACTCGCCGGAAACTCCGGTATTCCATAAGGGCCAGGAGCTCTATGGCCTGTATGAGGCGCGCAAGAACAATCGCAACCTCGACGAGATCATTGTCGTGGAAGGCTACATGGACGTTATCGCCCTGGCTCAGCAAGGCCTGCGCAATGCCGTGGCGACCCTGGGAACAGCCACCAGCGAAGAGCACATGAAACGCCTCTTTCGCGTGGTGCCCAGTGTGCTGTTCTGCTTCGACGGCGACCAGGCCGGCCGCAATGCCGCCTGGCGCGCACTGGAAGCGACATTGCCGAGCCTGCAGGATGGCCGCCGGGCGCGCTTTCTGTTTCTACCCGAGGGAGAGGACCCGGACACCCTGGTGCGTTCCGAAGGGACCGACGCCTTCCGCGCCAGGATCAACCAGCACGCACAACCATTGGCCGATTATTTTTTCCAGCAGTTGACCGAAGAAGCCGATCCGCGCTCCCTCGAAGGCAAGGCCCACATGGTCACGCTTGCAGCGCCGTTGATCGACAAGGTGCCCGGCGCCAACCTGCGCACGCTGATGCGCCAGCGGCTTACCGAAATCACCGGGCTCAGTAGCGAGACCGTCAGTCAGATGGCCCACAGCGTCCCACAGGAGGCGCCACCGGCTTATGACCCAGGCATCGATTACGACGCGATGCCGGATTTCGCCGACTATCATCAACCTCAACAGGACTACGCGCCGCAACAGGAATGGACGCCGAAGAAAACCGGCAGCGGTGGCAAGAAATGGGACAAGAAACACTGGGACAAGAACGGCAAGCGCGGTGATCGCGACCAGCCACGTGCCCCGCGCGTGCCGGCCGCCGTCGAACCTCCGACGCTGGCCGCCCTGCGCACCCTGCTGCATCACCCGCAACTGGCCGAAAAGGTCGAGGATGCGGGGCACTTCGCCGCCGAGGACCACAGCAACACGCAATTACTGGTCGCACTCCTTGAAGCCGTGCAGAAGAACCCCCGGTTGAACTCCTTCCAGTTAATCGCACGGTGGCACGGTACGGAGCAGGGGCGCTTGTTGAAGGCCTTGGCCGAAAAGGAATGGCTGATTGATGGAGATAACCTTGAACAACAGTTTTTCGACACCATTACTAGCTTGTCCGCCCGCCAACGCGAGCGAAACCTGGAGCAACTTCTGCGAAAAGCTCGTCAGAGCGAGTTGACCAGCGAAGAGAAAAACCAATTGCGCGACTTACTCAGCCGCAATGTTTGCGCATCAAACCCGACCTCAACTGGCGCGTGAGGTCACAGCTCAGGTATAATCCTCGGCTTGTTTTTTGCCCGCCAAGACCTTCAGTGGATAGGGTGTTATGTCCGGAAAAGCGCAACAGCAGTCTCGTATCAAAGAGTTGATCCTATTGGGTCGTGAGCAGGGCTACCTGACTTACGCGGAGGTCAACGACCACCTGCCGGAGGATATTTCAGATCCGGAACAGGTGGAAGACATCATCCGCATGATCAACGACATGGGGATCAACGTATTCGAGGTTGCGCCAGATAAGGATGCCCTTATGCTGGCCGACGCCGATACCGACGAGGCGGCCGCGGAAGAAGCGGCAGCAGCGTTGGCGGCGGTCGAGACCGACATTGGTCGCACCACCGACCCCGTGCGCATGTACATGCGTGAAATGGGTACGGTAGAACTCCTCACACGCGAGGGCGAGATCGAAATCGCCAAGCGTATTGAAGAAGGCATCCGCGAAGTGATGGGCGCAATCGCGCACTTCCCTGGCACGGTTGACCATATTCTCTCCGAGTACACCCGCGTCACCACCGAAGGTGGTCGACTGTCCGACGTCCTGAGCGGCTATATCGACCCGGATGACGGCACCACGCCGCCCGCCGCCGAAGTACCGCCCCCCCTGGACGCGAAAGTCGACAAGGCCGACGACGACAGTGATGACGAGGACGCCGAAGCCAGCGAAGACGAGGAAGAGGCCGAAAGCGGTCCCGATCCGGTCATCGCCGCACAGCGTTTCGGCGCCGTGGCCGAGCAGATGGAAATCACTCGCAAGGCGCTGAAAAAGCACGGGCGTGACAACAAGCAGGCGATTGCCGAGCTGTTGGCGCTGGCTGAGCTGTTCATGCCGATCAAGCTGGTGCCCAAGCAATTCGAAGGCCTGGTCGAACGTGTTCGCAGTGCCCTGGATCGCCTGCGTCAGCAAGAGCGCGCGATCATGCAGCTGTGCGTTCGCGATGCCCGCATGCCGCGTGCCGACTTCCTGCGTCAGTTCCCTGGCCACGAAGTCGACGAGAGCTGGACCGATGCCCTGGCCAAAGGCAAGACCAAATACGCTGAAGCCATTGCCCGCCTGCAACCGGACATTATCCGTTGCCAGCAGAAATTGAGCGCGCTGGAGGCCGAAACCGGCCTGAGCATCGCCGAGATCAAGGACATCAACCGTCGCATGTCGATCGGTGAGGCCAAGGCCCGCCGCGCGAAGAAAGAGATGGTCGAAGCGAACCTTCGTCTGGTGATTTCCATCGCCAAGAAGTACACCAACCGCGGCCTGCAATTCCTCGACCTGATCCAGGAAGGCAACATCGGCCTGATGAAGGCGGTGGACAAGTTCGAATACCGTCGCGGCTACAAGTTCTCGACCTATGCCACCTGGTGGATCCGTCAGGCGATCACCCGCTCGATCGCCGACCAGGCCCGCACCATCCGTATCCCGGTGCACATGATCGAGACGATCAACAAGCTCAACCGCATTTCCCGGCAGATGTTGCAGGAAATGGGTCGCGAACCGACCCCGGAAGAGCTGGGCGAACGCATGGAAATGCCTGAGGACAAGATCCGCAAGGTACTGAAGATCGCCAAAGAGCCGATCTCCATGGAAACGCCGATCGGTGACGACGAAGACTCCCATCTGGGTGATTTCATCGAAGACTCCACCATGCAGTCTCCGATCGATGTCGCCACCGTCGAGAGCCTCAAGGAAGCGACTCGCGAAGTACTCTCCGGCCTCACCGCCCGGGAAGCCAAGGTACTGCGCATGCGCTTCGGGATCGACATGAATACCGACCACACCCTTGAGGAGGTCGGTAAGCAGTTCGACGTGACCCGTGAGCGGATTCGCCAGATCGAAGCCAAGGCGTTGCGCAAGTTGCGCCACCCGACGCGAAGCGAGCACCTGCGCTCCTTCCTCGACGAGTGACCCTGGAAAACCCCGGCCCTGCCGGGGTTTTTTTCATGTGCAGATAAAATCCCCTCCGTTACGCCCCCTACCCTGTTGCCCGTCTACACTCGAAACATCCTCCCCAAAATCATGACGAGACCGTGATGCCCAGACTGACGGCCATGCTCTTGCTGTCATTGTTGACCTGGACCGCAACGGCTGGCGCGTTGACGCTCACCGACGAAGAGCTGCGCTGGCTCAAGGACCATCCCAACCTGCGCCTGGGCGTGGATGCGTCATGGCCACCGTTCGAGTTTCGCGACGACCAAGGCCGCTATCAAGGACTGGCCGCTGATTACGTCGACGTCATCCGGGAGCGGCTCGCCGTCACGCTCACGCCCATCGAGCCAGCCAGCTGGACCGCCGTGCTGGAACAGGTGGCACAGGGCAAGATCGACCTGCTACCGGGCATCATGTCCACCCCGGAGCGCCAGAATTACCTGGCTTTCACGCGGCCTTACCTCGACTTCCCGATAGTGATCCTGTCCCACCGCGGCGGAGCCCAGCCTCATGATCTCCAGGATCTGTATGGGTTGAAAATCGCCGTCGTGGAAAACTATGCCCCTCACGAACTGCTACGCAACCATCATCCCGACCTGAACCTGGTGGCGCTGCCTAATGTCAGCTCAGCCCTGCAGGCCCTGGCAACCGACCAGGTGGATGCTGTGGTGGGCGACCTGGCGTCCAGTGTCTGGAGCCTGCGCCAGCTCAAGCTGGAAGGGCTATATGTCAGCGGCGAGACCCCTTATCGCTATCAATTGGCGATGGCCGTTCCGCGTGACAACAAGATACTGGTCAGCATCCTGGACAAGGTCATCGCGGACATGAGCCCGGCCGAAGTCAGTGAAATCCAGGAAAAGTGGATCGGCAACGTACGCGATTATCGACAGCTCTGGTCGGACCTGCTGTTCTACGGCTTGCCCGGGGTGCTGATCCTGGTCGGCATTCTCGCCGTGGTGATCCGCATCAACCGTCGCCTCAGCTCGGAGATCGCCCGCCGAGTCGAACTGGAACAGGAGCTGCGCAGTAGCGAATACCACTACCGCGGCCTGGTGGAGAGCCTTTCGGCGATAGCCTGGGAAGCCAGGGTCAGCGACTTCACCTACAGCTACGTGTCGCCCCACGCCGAAGACCTGCTCGGCTATCCCTTGGCCCATTGGTTGATCCCGGGGTTCTGGCGCAACATCATTCATCCCGCCGACCTGATCCGCGCCCAGACTTATTGCGACCAGGAGGTACTCGCCGGCCGCGACCATTGCATCGATTACCGAGTGATCACCGCCGATGGCCGCTGCCTGTGGGTTCGGGATATTGTCAGCTTGATCCAGCACGGCCACGAACCGGTGATGCGCGGGCTGATGATCGACATCAGTGAAGCCAAGCGCACCGAGGAGGCGCTGCGATTCTCGGAACAGAAATTCGCGTCGGTATTCAGGCAGTGCCCGGACATCCTGGTGATCGCGCGCCTGATGGATGGATGCCTGCTGGAGGTCAACAAGGCCTTCGAGGAACAGATCGGCCTGGGTGCCGAAGATGTCGTAGGCCAGACCGCGACCGAACTGAATATCTGGGGCATCCATGGCGTCGGCCCGGGCCTGCTGCAGCGTTTGCAGGCCGGCAGCATCCGTAACCTGGAGATGCCCTTTCGCCGCAGCAACGGCCAGGTATTCACCGGCCTGATCTCCGCCGAACCCTTCGATCTCGACACGACGCCGGCCCTGGTCGTGGTGGTGCGTGACATCAGCCAGCTCAAGCAAACCCAGCAACAACTGCAGATTTCCGAGGAGAAATTCGCCAAGGCCTTCCATGCCTCACCCGACGGCCTGTTGCTGTCCCGCCAGAGCGACGGCCTGCTGATTGAGGTCAATGAAGGTTTCAGTCGTATCACTGGCTTCAACAGCGCGCTATCGGTGGACCGCTCGACCCTGGACCTGGGTATCTGGGTCAACCTCAACGAACGCAAGCAGATGCTCGACCTGCTGCAGCGGGATGGTTTCGTGAGGGATTTCAGTTGCCATATTCGTCGCAACGACGGGCAGATAAGACTGTGTGAGGTGTCCAGCCGTCCACTGCCGATCGGCAACGAGGACTGCATGCTGACCATCGCTCGGGACATCACCGAACGCCACCTGATGCAGGAAAAACTGCAGCAGGCCGCCACGGTGTTCGAAAGCACGGCAGAAGGCGTGTTGATCACCGATACACAGCAACACATCAGCGCCGTGAACCGCGCCTTCACCGAGATCACGGGCTATAGCGAAACCGAGGCCCTGGGCCATACGCCGCGCTTATTGGCTTCTGGCCTGCACGACAGCGCGTTCTACGCCGCCATGTGGCATCAACTGACGGCGGAAGGGCATTGGCAGGGAGAGATTTCCAACCGGCGCAAGAACGGCGAGTTGTACCCCAGTTGGCTCACCATCAGCGCAGTACGCAATCGTGATCAGCAAATCACCCATTTCGTGGCGGTATTCGCTGACATCTCCAGCCTCAAGCATGCCCAGGCCAAACTCGACTACCAGGCCCACCACGACCCTCTCACCGGGCTGCCGAATCGCACGCTGTTCGAAAGCCGTTTGCTCACGGCCTTGAACAGCCAGCAGGAAAATGGCGGTCAGGGCGCGGTGCTGTTTCTGGACCTGGACCGCTTCAAGCACATCAACGACAGCCTCGGGCATCCGGTCGGCGACCTGCTGCTCAAGGGCATTGCCGTACGCCTGCGCGAGCAGTTGCGGGACATCGACACCGTGGCGCGGCTGGGCGGCGACGAGTTCATCATCCTGCTCCCGGGGCTGCAGCAACCCAGCGACGCCGAACACATCGCCATGAAGCTGCTGAACTGTTTCGCCGCGCCGTTCCAGGCCGGCGAGCACGAATTTTTCATCAGCGCCAGCATCGGCACCAGCCTTTATCCCCAGGACGGTTGCGATGTCGCCACGCTGGTCAAGAACGCCGATGCGGCCATGTATCGCTCCAAGGCCAAGGGTCGCAACCGGGTGGAAAGCTATACCCGCGACCTCACCGCCCAGGCCAGCGAACGCGTGGCCCTGGAACACGAGCTGCGGCGGGCCATCGAGCGCAGCGAGTTGTCGTTGTCCTTCCAGCCCAAGATCAGCCTCGCCGACAACCGACTGGTAGGTGCCGAGGCATTGATTCGTTGGACTCACCCCACATTCGGCGATGTGCCTCCAGAGCACTTCATTCCCCTGGCGGAGGAGAACGGGATGATCCTGCAAATCGGCGATTGGGTGCTGGAACACGCCTGCCGGCAGCTGTGTGAATGGAACCGCTCCTGCGAGAGCTTCGGCCCGCTTTCGGTGAACCTCGCCGGGGCCCAGCTGCGCCAACCCAACCTGCTGGGACGCATCGAGCAATTGCTGCGGGAGCACCATCTCAAGCCCGGCCTGTTGCAACTGGAAATTACCGAAAACTTCATCATGAGCCAGGCCGAAGAAGCCCTGACGGTCCTGCACCAGCTGAAGAAGCTTGGCGTTCAACTGGCCATCGATGACTTCGGCACGGGCTATTCCTCCCTGAGCTACCTCAAGCGCCTGCCATTGGACATCCTCAAGATCGACCAGTCCTTCGTCCGCGGCCTGCCCGACGACCCCCACGATGTGGCCATCGTACGAGCAATCATTGCCCTGGGCCGCAGCATGCAGTTCTCCATCATCGCCGAAGGCGTCGAAACCCTGGCCCAGCAGCAATTCCTGGCCGAAGAAGGCTGTGAGCAGATCCAGGGCTACATCATCAGCCTCCCCCTCTGCGCCGAAGAGTTCGCCGCGACGTTTCTACGTATGACCGTATCGGATTTTTCGGATAGCACAGCCGAGAAACCGTCGCTATAATCCGCGGCCTACTGAGGGCCTATAGCTCAGTCGGTTAGAGCAGAGGACTCATAATCCTTTGGTCCACGGTTCGAGTCCGTGTGGGCCCACCAACTTGAAAGCCGCGCATTGCGCGGCTTTCGCGTTTCCGGCGTTCGGCTTTCGAGGCTTCGTCGCATTCCGGCTCGGCCTGATTCGCCCTCAGAATGTCCACACCCGTTTTTCGAAAAAAAGCCATCTTCCCGGCATTGTCCGGGGATGGCTCGATCAACCACTATAGATCCCTCGACGGCCTACCCTTTCAACGAGACTGCCATCATCGCCACGCCTACCCTCCCCCGACTTTTCCTTGAGCTGTTCTGGCAACTCGGCATCCTCTTGGTGCCTGGGTTTTTCGTCGCCCTGATGCCTCCCGCGCTGGCGTTCCTGGCGGTGCTGCTCTTCGGTTTGCTCATGGGCCTCGCGGCGCGCCTGGGTCGCTTATCGATTGGGCGGGGTCTTGCGCGGTTGATGATCAGCGCCGTGTTCGGCCTTGGTTTCAGCGTGGGCAGGGCGCTGCCCGAGGTGTGGGGCATCATCGCGGCCATCGTCATCATTTTCGCTGGGCTCGCTTGCGTAAGCACCTGGGAGCGACGGCTTGGCCTGGCAGCGAAGTCCGTCACCGGGCCTAGCGCCTGGGGAGGGGCCGAGCCGACCCAAACCCCGGAGGGCGAGCCGATACGGACGTTCAACCAGGGGGAAATCGCCATGGGTGGCCCCACCTATTGCGACTACCTGTTCCCCGATGGCGTACTCCTGCAAGGCCTTGGCTCCTCGGCGCTGTTTTCCAGCGATGGACGTTACTTCGCGGCGACAGTGCCGTCCCGGCAGCGCTGGGGGCTGGTGGTCCTGGATCGTCAGCAGCGCCAGCTGTATCGCTGCGACAACAGTGAGTTCTGGGAACTGGACGCCTTGGACCTCGACGGACTGAGCGGCCGTCACAGCCCGTTGGTGGATAACAGCGCTCGCCAAAGTCGACTCGATGAGTTGTTGCAGACCGCCAGTAGGGTCGATCTGGTCCCCATGGCCGACCTTTGGCTGGAGTGGGACCCAAACGACATCGTGCGTACCTTCCAGCGGCGCTCGGCGAATGGACAGCACTGCCTGGCAGGCAGCCTCTCCCTGCCCTCGACGTTTCGCGACCTGCCACAGCCATTGGAGCCACTGCTTTCTCCACGCTACACCATCAGCATCGACGGGCACCCCTGCGGCTTGATCATGGCCGCCGATGCCCCGCTGGTGTGGAGCTCCGACCAGCGCGCCCTGGTGTGCCAGGCCCGGGAGCAGTCCGACAGCCGGGATGGCGACCGATACTGGTTGTGGCATGAGGAGCAGGGCTGGCGAGCGCTCCCCGCCCCCTGGATAGGCAGTGACGCAGAACCCTCTTTTTATTGGTACGAGGTGTCGAGCCTCGATGCAAATCATGTGCGTATCGCGTCATACCTCGACTATCCTCGCCCAGGCTCCGGCCGCCACGGCTACCGCCTCGACAGCATTCACAGCGATACCGACATCCAGGCCGGCCACGACGCCCAGGGTCGTGTGCAAGTCGCTGAATTTCAATTGACCCGCACCACCATCGCGATGCCGCTGGACAGCCAGGGGCGACGAGGCGATTCGTTCATCGAAACGCAGCCCCTGCAGGACGATGTGCCTGCCCAGTTGATCTGGCTTGGCGACAGCCAAGAAGGTCTCGGAGCCTACCGCTGCCAGATCGGCGACTGGCAATTGCCGGGGCGCTGGCGGCTGGATCACCGGGTCTGCGGCTGCGGACGCTATCTGGCACTGCTGCCCTTTACCGAGTCGACACCCCTGGCTACCCATGCGGTAGTGGTCGATGTGAAGGATCGCCGCCTGATGGAAGGCCCCGGAATGTGGGCGGCCCGAATACTTGATTTTCGTGATGGACGGCTGAGCCTGGCAGTGGTTGCCGGTGCGCTCGACGAGGGCCTGGAAAGCACTGCACTGCGACGTTTCAACCGCCCTGCGCCGCCCATCGGCGATGACCCTGGGTTCTTTCTCCCCAACGACCGCTACCGGCTGTTCTACAACACAGTGGAGCTGCAGGTGACTGATTCGCAGCTATCCAGCGTGGCCCCTTGGCGCCTGGTGGATCGTCCGCAAGTTGCCAATGCCGACGGCGATTTCATCCAGCCCGCACCCGATCACCAAGATGCCGCCTGGTTGTTCGGCAGCGAGACGGAATATGCCGACAGTTGGGTACGAGCCGATACGCCTCGGCTCGCAGGCCATCTGTTGACGGCGTCCGGCTGCGCCTTGACCGACCTGGCGCCTTCGATGATCTGGTCGAAGGATGGCCGCTATCTGGCCCTGACCTCCCTCAGGACGGATGTGACCGAGCTCTGCGCAAGCTACCGGGGCTGGCAATTGCTGCTGCTCGATGTCCAGGCGCACAGTTTGCGAGTGCATGGACAATGGCTGGGCAACCGCCCACTGTTCGAAGGGTTCGACCAAGACCGGTTGCAGGTACGCTGCTTCGAGCGGGATTGGGCAGCCGAAGGGGACGACGATGCAGGTTCGGTCCAGGTCTATTCCCTGGAAAGCTTGCTGCAATCGCCTGCGGAGCAACTGGTCTGCGAGGACGGTTTCTGGCTTCGGGCTTCGCAAGTCCATCTGGCACCGGCCTGGCGAGCACTGACTCGGCCAGCCATTGGCTATTTCGAGCACAAGAGCCTGTAACATGCCCACCATCGATACCCGCACCGGAGCCCACCTTGCCTGACACCCGCCCTCCCGTCCTCGACGAAATCGACCGCCAATTGATCGCGGCCCTGCAGCTCAACGCCCGGGAAAGTGTCGCCATGCTTGCCCGGCAGTTGGGCATCGCCCGCACTACCGTGACCTCGCGGCTGGCGCGGCTGGAAAAGACCAGGGTGATCACCGGGTACGGTGTACGCCTGGGGCAGCGGGTGGTCGATGGTGGATTGCAGGCTTATGTCGGTATCAAAGTGCAGCCACGCTCGGGCAAGGATGTTCTGCGCCGCTTGAGTGCCATGGCCCAGGTCCAGCAGCTGTGCGCAGTCAGTGGCGAATTCGACTACGTGGCCTGGCTGCGCACGGACTCACCGGAGCAGCTGGATCAATTGCTGGACCAGATCGGAGGCGTGGATGGGGTTGAAAAAACCACCACCTCGATCATCCTCAGCAGCAAGATCGATCGGGGCCAACCGGTCTGAAGCCCTCGCCTCTTCGAGGCTTTTTCGTCATTAGCTTCTATTAACTCGTCAGAATGACTGGACAGCGCTCAAAACGACGACACATTGCGTCTTATTAACGTGTTTCACGCTCTCTAGAATGGCTGCCATCTTTCCTATACTCAGACGCGATACCGCGTCGAGTCGCCATCAAGGTCAGCCATGAACAAGAACAATCGCCACCCCGCAGACGGCAAGAAACCCATCACCATTTTCGGACCGGACTTCCCCTTCGCCTTTGACGACTGGATCGAGCATCCGGCCGGCCTGGGCAGTATTCCGGCCCACAACCTGGGGGCTGAAGTGGCGATCGTCGGTGCCGGCATCGCCGGGCTGGTGGCGGCCTATGAACTGATGAAGCTTGGTCTCAAGCCCGTGGTCTATGAGGCTTCGAAAATGGGCGGGCGCCTGCGCTCCCAGGCATTCAACGGTGCCGAAGGCGTGATCGCCGAGCTGGGCGGCATGCGCTTTCCGGTGTCGTCCACCGCGTTCTACCACTATGTCGACAAGCTGGGCCTGGAGACCAAGCCCTTCCCCAACCCACTGACCCCAGCCTCCGGCAGCACCGTCATCGACCTGGAGGGCCAGACCTACTACGCAGAAAAAATGGCGGATCTTCCTGCGTTGTTCCAGGAAGTGGCCGACGCCTGGGCCGATGCATTGGAGGACGGCTCGCGCTTCAGCGAGATCCAGCAGGCCATTCGCGACCGCGACGTGCCACGCCTGAAGGAGTTGTGGAATACCCTGGTGCCTCTCTGGGACGATCGGACCTTCTACGACTTCGTCGCCACTTCCAAGGCGTTCGCCAAACTTTCTTTCCAGCACCGCGAGGTATTCGGCCAGGTCGGTTTCGGCACCGGTGGCTGGGATTCCGACTTCCCCAACTCGATGCTGGAAATCTTCCGTGTGGTGATGACCAACTGCGATGACCATCAGCACCTGGTGGTCGGCGGCGTCGAGCAAGTGCCCCACGGTATCTGGAAACATGTGCCGGAGCGTTGTGTGCACTGGCCGCAGGGCACCAGCCTGAGTTCATTGCACCTGGGGGCGCCTCGCAGCGGGGTGAAACGCATTGCTCGCGCCGAAGATGGTCGCTTCAGCGTGACCGACGTGTGGGGGGACACCCGTGAATATGCCGCAGTACTGGTCACCTGCCAGAGCTGGTTGCTGACCACCCAGATCGAATGTGAGGAGGCGCTGTTCTCGCAGAAAATGTGGATGGCCCTGGATCGCACCCGCTACATGCAGTCGTCGAAGACCTTTGTCATGGTCGACCGGCCGTTCTGGAAGGACAAGGACCCGGAAACCGGCCGCGACCTGATGAGCATGACCCTCACCGATCGCCTCACCCGCGGCACTTACCTGTTCGACAACGGCGATGACAAGCCGGGCGTCATCTGCCTCTCGTACTCCTGGATGAGCGATGCGTTGAAAATGTTGCCGCACCCGGTGGAGAAACGCGTGAAGCTGGCCCTGGATGCCCTGAAGAAGATTTACCCCAAGGTGGACATCGCCGCGCGCATCATCGGCGATCCGATCACCGTGTCCTGGGAAGCCGACCCGCATTTCCTCGGGGCATTCAAGGGCGCGCTGCCCGGCCACTATCGCTACAACCAGCGCATGTACGCACATTTCATGCAGGATGACATGCCGGCCGAACAGCGAGGGATCTTTATCGCTGGCGATGACGTCTCATGGACACCGGCCTGGGTTGAAGGCGCGGTACAGACCTCGCTCAATGCCGTGTGGGGAATCATGAAGCATTTTGGCGGTGAGACTCACCCCGAGAACCCGGGTCCTGGCGACGTGTTCGACGAGATCGGCCCGATCGCCCTGCCCGAATGAAAGGAGTTGTCGATGCGCGTAGCCCTTTATCAATGCCCGCCGCTGCCGCTGGATCCGGCCGGTAACCTGCAACGCCTGCACCAGGTGGCGCTGGAAGCCAGGGGCGCCGATGTGCTGGTACTGCCGGAAATGTTCATGAGCGGGTACAACATTGGCGTCGACGCGGTGAGCGTATTGGCCGAGGTCTACAACGGCGAGTGGGCGCAGCAGATCGGCCGCATCGCCAAGGCGGCCGGCCTGGCGATCCTCTATGGCTACCCCGAGCGCAGCGAAGATGGGCAGATCTACAACTCGGTTCAACTGATCGACGCCCAGGGTGAACGCCTCGCCAACTACCGCAAGAGTCACCTGTTCGGCGATCTCGATCATGCCATGTTCAGTGCCGGCGACGCGGCGCTGCCCATCGTGGAGCTCAATGGCTGGAAGCTCGGATTCCTGATCTGCTACGACCTGGAATTCCCGGAAAACGCCCGGCGCCTGGCCTTGGCCGGCGCCGAATTGATCCTGGTACCGACCGCCAACATGCAGCCCTACGAATTCATTGCCGATGTCACCGTGCGCGCCCGCGCCATCGAGAACCAGTGCTTCGTGGCCTACGCCAATTACTGCGGACACGAGGGTGAGTTGCGATACTGCGGCCAAAGCAGCATCGCCGCGCCGGACGGCAGCCGCCCCGCACTCGCCGGCCTGGACGAGGCGCTGATCGTCGGCGAGCTGGATCGACAGCTGATGCAAGCGTCCCGCGAGGCTTACAACTATCTGCATGACCGTCGCCCCGAGCTTTACGGCGACTTGCACAAACACTGACCATATCCGAGCATGAGCGCTCCTCTGCCCTGGAAGCGCTCATGCCGGCCCCCGATTCCCTTCGCCCTTTTACTCAAACCCTGGCTAACGGCTTGCGGGTGACGCTACGCCATGCACCCGACCTGAAACGCAGTGCCGCCGTGTTGCGAGTGGCGGTCGGCAGCCACGATGCGCCACTGGCGTGGCCGGGAATGGCGCACTTCCTCGAACATCTCTTCTTCCTGGGCACCGCGCGATTTCCCCCGGAACAGAACCTGATGGCCTACGTGCAACGGCACGGCGGCCAGGTCAATGCCCGTACCAGCGAGCGCACCACAGACTTCTTTTTCGAGTTGCCGCCGGCGGTCTTCGCCGGCGGGCTGGAACGTCTGTCGGATATGCTCGCTGATCCACGCCTGGCCGAAGCCGATCAATTGCGGGAGCGGGAAGTACTGCATGCGGAGTTCGTCGCCTGGTCCCAGGATGCGGCGGCCCAACGACAGGTCGCCTTGCTGGCGGGGCTATCGGCCGCCCACCCGTTACGCGGTTTCCATGCGGGCAACCGCGACAGCCTGGGCGTATCCCGGCCCGAATTCCAGAAGGCCCTGCGAGACTTCTACCGAACGTTCTACCAACGCGGCCAGATGACCTTGAGCCTGGCCGGCCCGCAAAGCCTGGAAGCGTTGAGAAAACTGGCTGAAGAATTCGCCCATGAATTGCCTGCGGGCGAAGCGGTCGCCAGACCATTGCCAACCGCGTTGATGACAGCGTCGGTGCCCTGCTATCGGATAGCCGACAAGGATCGACTCGACTTGCTGTTCGCCTTCGAACAGTTGCCGGTTGCCTCGCCTCAAGCCCTGGCTTTCCTTTGCATGTGGCTGAACGCCGGCAAACCGGGGGGCTTGCTGGACACCCTGCGCCGGCTCGGCCTGGCGGATACCCTCAAGGCCACACCACTGTATGAATATACCGGGCAGGCCCTGCTGCACATCGAACTCAAGCGTGTCCAGGGACGAGCACATAACGACATCCAGCGGTTGCTGCACGATTGGTTGGGCTTTTTCGCCCGCCAGGACGACTGGCAGCCGTTGCGCAAGGAGTTTGAGGCCCTGCTGCGTCGTGGCCAGGAGACAGCCTCGGCGTTGCAACTCGCCCGCCTGGACAACGAAGGCCGGCAGGCACCGCTGTCAGAAAACGACCTCCACAGGCTCAGGGAAATCCTCAAGCAAGCCCAACCGGCGGACCCCGTCGTGGAAGAGTGGCAACTGCCCGCGCCCAACCCATTCCTGCAGTCGCCAGTGGAACCGCCTCGCGCCGGGCTGATCCGTGGCCAGACCAGCGCCCACCGAGGCCTGCGCACCTTCGCCCAGGACCGCTCCAGGGGCCGACGCGAACGCTCGCCCATGCAGTTCAGCCAGGCATTGGCGGATAGCGCTCGGGAAGGCGCGCTGTACCTGCGTTGGCAGCTGATGACGCAAGCCCCCCAGGACCTGCAATCCAGGCTCGAGCGGCACCTGCGTGACGTCTGCGGTGAAGCCGGCCAGGCCGGCGTGGACGTGACCTTCGAAGCCAGCGGCGACCGATGCCTGCTCAAGTTGCTCGGCGTGCAGGCGGCCATGCCGCCGGTACTCGAACACATCCTGGCCAGACTGGAACAGCCGCCGCCTGCGTCCGAGCCAGGCAGCGACGCACCGTTGATGCCAATTCGACATTTGCTGAAAGAATTACCGAACCGCAGCCAACGAAAATCGCCATCGACGTCGGTAGCGGCGTCCGACGACTATCGGAGCCTCTGGACCACTGCCCAATGGGACGGCTTGGCCGTAGGCCTGTCGGCCGCCACCCAAGGTGCGATGGGGACAGCATTGGCCCGGGTGCCCGGCGCCCCAGGCCGCCCGGTCGAGCCCATGGTGTCCTCTGCGCAATGGACCTGGGACAGGCTTGCGACCCCACAGAGCGAAGAACAGGCCGTGTTGCTGTTCTGTCCGACGCCCACTCGGGACCTTTTCGACGAAGCTTGCTGGCGATTGCTGGCGCAGTTGTGCCAGACACCGTTTTACCAGCGCCTGCGGGTCGACTTGCAGCTGGGTTACGCGGTGTTCAGCGGCTTGAAGCAAATCAATGGGCAAACCGGCCTGTTGTTCGGCGTCCAGTCCCCCAGCGTCTCGGCGGCGCAACTGGCTGCGCATGTCGAACAGTTCCTGGGCGAGCTGCCGGACTTGATCCATCAGCTCGACGATTCAACCTTGCACACCCAGCAGCAGGCCCTCGCGGCCCAGTTCCAGGGTGACGCCCTCCCCTTCGCCCAAGCGGCCGACCTGCTCTGGCAAGGCAAACTGGCTGGCCGGCCATCGAACTATCTCCGGCAGTTGATCGAAGCCCTATGCCTCCTGGATCGCAAGCAACTGCTGGACGCGGCTCGACGCCTGGCCGCCGCTGATGGTGGACGTCTCTGCCTGAGCAACGGCACATGTCCGGACACACGCTGGAAAACGGCGCAGTGATCGTTACAGCCTCGGTAATGAGCTTTCTCGGAGAATCACCGCGAACGAAAATGTCAGATTTAGTAACATAGCCGCCTAAGCATCTGAACATCTCCGCATGGAGGTGGACTAAATGTATAGATCCAACCTGTCCCACCCCAACCAAAGGAGTATTTCCATGTCCTGGTCCAAACCCGCATATATCGACCTGCGTATCGGTTTCGAAGTCACCATGTACTTCGCCAACCGTTAATTGCTGCAGGCGGTTGAACGTGCAGCAAACGCCTCGGCCAGCCGGGGCGTTTTTTATTTCGGTTTGCAGATGGAGCGGCCATGTTCGTCCAGATTCTAGGTTCCGCCGCAGGTGGCGGTTTCCCTCAGTGGAACTGCAATTGCGTCAATTGCGCAGGTTTTCGCAACGGCACCCTGAGGGCCCAGGCCCGGACCCAGTCGTCCATCGCGATTTCCGATGACGGTGTGAACTGGGTGTTGTGCAATGCCTCCCCGGACATCCGTGCCCAGCTCCAGAGTTTCGCTCCAATGCAACCGGGCCGGGCCCTGCGGGACACCGGTATCGGCGCCATCATCCTGATGGACAGTCAGATCGACCACACCACCGGCCTGCTCAGCCTGCGGGAAGGTTGCCCGCACCAGGTCTGGTGCACCGACATGGTCCACGAAGACCTGAGCACCGGTTTTCCGCTGTTCAACATGCTGACCCACTGGAACGGCGGGCTGAACTGGAATCGCATCGAGCTCGACCAGGGCTTCACCGTCCCGGCCTGTCCGAACCTGCGTTTCACCCCGTTGCCCCTGCGCAGCGCCGCCCCGCCCTATTCGCCGCACCGTTTCGACCCGCACCCGGGAGATAACATCGGCCTGATCGTCGAAGACCTGCGCACGGGCGGCAAGCTGTTCTATGCGCCAGGCCTGGGCAAGGTGGACGCGCCCCTGCTGGAAATAATGGCCGGCAGCGACTGCCTGCTGGTGGACGGCACGATGTGGGATGACGACGAAATGCAGCGCCGTGGCGTCGGCACCCGCACCGGACGAGAGATGGGCCACCTGGCGCAGAACGGTCCTGGTGGCATGTTGGAAGTGCTGGAGCAGTTGCCCGAGCAGCGCAAGGTCCTGATCCATATCAACAACACCAATCCGATCCTGGACGAAGACTCGCCGGAGCGGGCCGAACTGGTACGCCGAAGGATCGAAGTGGCCTACGACGGAATGAGTATTGAGTTGTAGGAAGGTCAGAACCAATGTGGGGTGGGCTTGCGGTGTATCAGTCGACATTGGTGCCGGCTGATAGGACGCTATCGCGAGCAAGCTCGCTCCCACAGTAGTCCTGATATCTGATTCACAGCACAACCCGTGCGGGAGCGAGCTTGTTCGCGATGGGGCCAGCCCTGACGCCACCGAAACCAACGGTTATTGCCCGGAGACCGAAATGACTGATGTCCCCCTGTCACCCGCCGAGTTCGAAGCGGCCCTGCGCGCCAAAGGCGCGTATTACCACATCCATCACCCCTATCACGTGGCGATGTATGAAGGCCGCGCCACTCGCGAGCAGATCCAGGGCTGGGTCGCGAACCGCTTCTATTACCAGGTGAATATTCCGCTCAAGGATGCCGCGATCCTGGCCAATTGCCCGGACCGTGAGATTCGCCGCGAGTGGATTCAGCGCCTGCTCGACCATGACGGCGCGCCCGGTGAAGATGGCGGTATCGAAGCCTGGCTGCGACTGGGCCAGGCGGTGGGTCTGGACCCCGACCAGTTGCGCTCCCAGGAGCTGGTGTTGCCGGGCGTGCGCTTCGCCGTGGATGCCTATGTCAATTTCGCCCGACGGGCCAGTTGGCAGGAAGCCGCCAGCAGCTCGTTGACCGAGCTGTTCGCCCCGCAGATCCATCAATCGCGCCTGGACAGTTGGCCGCAGCATTATCCCTGGATCGACCCGGCCGGATACGAATACTTCCGTACCCGCCTGAGCCAGGCCCGACGCGACGTGGAACATGGTCTGGCCATCACCTTGCAGCACTACACCACCCGCGCAGGACAGGAGCGCATGCTGGAGATTCTCCAGTTCAAACTGGACATCCTCTGGAGCATGCTCGACGCCATGAGCATGGCTTACGAGTTGAACCGCCCGCCCTACCACAGCGTGACCGGGCAACGGGTGTGGCATAAAGGAATCAATCTATGAGCTTCGATCGCAGCAAAACCCCTCGCTGGCGTCCCGGCTATCGCTTTCAATACGAACCGGCACAGAAGGGCCACGTGCTGCTCTATCCTGAAGGCATGATCAAGCTCAACGACAGCGCTGCGCTGATCGGCGGGCTGATCGACGGTGAACGGGATGTCGCGGCCATCATCGGCGAGTTGGCGAAGCAGTTTCCCGACGTGCCGGAACTCGGTGACGACATCGAGCAATTCATGGAGGTCGCCCGTGCAGAGCACTGGATCGAACTTGCCTGAGAACACCGGGCTGCCGGCCACGCCTGGAGTGGGCTTGCCACTCTGGTTACTGGCCGAGCTGACCTATCGCTGCCCGTTGCAATGCCCGTATTGCTCCAACCCGCTGGACTTCGCCGAGCAAGGCAAGGAGTTGAGCACCGAGCAGTGGTTCAAGGTCTTTCGCGAAGCCCGTGAAATGGGCGCCGCTCAACTGGGCTTTTCCGGCGGCGAGCCGCTGGTGCGCCAGGACCTGGCCGAATTGATCGGCGAAGCGCGCAGATTGGGTTTCTATACCAACCTGATCACCTCCGGCATCGGTTTGACCGAACAGAAAATCAGCGATTTCAAGAAAGCCGGCCTGGACCATATCCAGATCAGCTTCCAGGCCAGCGACGAGCAGGTGAACAACCTGCTGGCCGGCTCGAAGAAGGCCTTCGCGCAGAAACTGGAAATGGCTCGTGCGGTAAAAGCCCATGGCTATCCCATGGTGCTGAACTTCGTCACCCATCGGCACAACATCGACAAGATCGACCGCATCATCGAGCTATGCGTTGCCCTCGAGGCCGACTTCGTCGAGCTCGCCACCTGCCAGTTCTACGGCTGGGCGCAGCTCAACCGCGTCGGTCTGCTGCCCACCCAGGAACAACTGGTGCGCGCCGAGCAGGTCACCAACCAGTACCGCGCCAGGTTGCAAGCCGAGGGCAATCCCTGCAAGTTGATCTTCGTGACCCCGGACTACTATGAAGAGCGCCCCAAGGCCTGCATGAACGGTTGGGGCAGCCTGTTCCTGACGGTCACGCCGGACGGTACCGCACTGCCTTGCCACGGCGCCCGACAGCTGCCCGTGCAATTTCCCAACGTACGCGACCACAGCATGCAACACATCTGGTACGACTCCTTTGGCTTCAATCGCTTCCGCGGTTATGACTGGATGCCCGAGCCGTGCCGGTCCTGTGATGAAAAAGAACAGGACTTCGGCGGCTGCCGCTGCCAAGCGTTCATGCTCACGGGCGATGCCAGCAATGCCGACCCGGTGTGCAGCAAATCCGAACATCACGGGATGATCCTGCAGGCACGTGAAGACGCCGAGCACGCCACCCAGACCATCGAGCAACTGGCTTTCCGTAATGAACGAAACTCACGCCTCATCGCCAAGGGCTGAACCGCTCAGCGCCGCCGAGGCTGTTGCCGCCGGCATTGATTTCGCCGAGCTGCAGGTCGGCCCCCTTGGGCTGTTCTGGAACGAGTACCGCCCGCAAGACGGCGCCTGCCGGATCTGGCAATGGCGCAATGCCAAGGCCCGATGCCTGACCCCGGATGGGTTCAGCGCTCGCAGCCGGGTTTATGAATATGGCGGTGGATCGTTCTGCCTGAGCGACGACGGGGTGCTGTTCGTCAACGAGGCAGACCAGCAGCTGTATCACCAGCCACTGACCGACAAGCCCCCCATGGCACTGACCTCGGGCGACTGCCGCTACGCAGACCTTGGCTTTGCCGGCGGCCAGGTGTTGGCGGTGGAGGAACACGCCAACCAGCATCGCCTGGTATCGATTGGGCTGGCGGATCGGCAGCGCCGTGTGCTGGCTGAAGGCGCCGATTTCTACGCCTCGCCGGTGTTGAGCCCGAACGGTCGACGACTGGCCTGGATCGAGTGGAGCCGTCCTCATCAACCGTGGACGGCAACGCGGTTGATGCTGGCCGAACGCAACGCTTCAGGGTGGAATGAACCGCGCTGCGTGGCGGGTGATGCTGAAGAGGAATCCATCCAGCAACCACGCTTCGACGATGCCGGCCGGCTGTATTGCCTGACCGACCGTGGCGGCTACTGGCAACCATGGATTGAATCGGTCCACGGCCTGGAACCACTGCCCTGCGCTGAAGCCGACCACGCCCCGGCGCCCTGGCAGTTGGGTGGCCGTACCTGGCTGCCCCTGGACCGGCATACGTATCTGGCGAGCTGGACCGAGGCGGGATTTGGACGCCTGGGACTGTGCCGCGGCGGCCAGACCGAGGACCTTACCGGCACCTATAGCCGGTTTCGCAGCCTGGCGCTGGATGAGCAGTTCGTTTACGCCATCGTGTCATCGCCGACCAGCCCGTCGGCCATCGTCGCAATCGGGCGGCAAAACCATGGGGAGGTGGTATTGGCCGGGGGCGTGGCACCGCTACCCACCGATCTGATCAGTCGCCCCCGGACACTGCGTTACCCCAGTGCATCGAGGCAAGCCCATGGTTTCTTTTATCCGGCCATGCATGCCAAGCATAAACCGCCACTGGTGGTGTTCATCCACGGTGGGCCGACTTCGGCCTGTTATCCCCAGTTCGACCCGCGCATCCAGTACTGGACCCAGCGCGGCTTCGCCGTCGCCGACCTCAACTATCGCGGCAGCAGCGGCTACGGCCGGGCCTACCGCCAGGCCCTGCACTTGAATTGGGGCGTTGTGGATGTCGAAGATGCCTGCGCGGTGGTGCGCTACCTGGGCGAACAGGGCCTGATCGACCCCCAATGTGCATTTATCCGCGGTGGCAGCGCCGGTGGGTATACGACGCTTTGTGCCCTGGCGTTCCACGATGTCTTCCGTGCCGGCGCCAGCCTCTACGGCGTCAGCGATCCTGTCGCCTTGGGTCGAGCCACGCATAAATTCGAAGGGGATTACCTCGACTGGCTGATCGGCGACCCGCAGCGGGACGCCGAACGCTACCGCACCCGCACCCCCCTGCTACACGCTGATCGGATCCGCGCGCCGGTGATTTTCTTCCAGGGAGAGTTGGATGCCGTGGTCGTGCCGCAGCAGACTCGGGACATGGTCAGGGCCTTGAAGGCGAATGGCATTACGGTCGAAGCACACTATTACCCGGATGAGCGCCACGGCTTTCGCAAGGCGGCGAACCAGGCGCACGCGCTGGAGCATGAGTGGCTGTTCTATCGCAGGGTGATCGAGGACAGCCTTTAGACAGAGGAAAAAACTGAGGGAGCGAGTTTGCTCGCTCCCTCAGGGTTTGACCGTGCACCCAGCCTTCAGCGCTTGGCGATGATATACACCGCATGCACGATGCCCGGGATATAGCCCAACAGAGTCAACAGGATGTTCAGCCAGAAGGCCCCGCCGAAACCGACCTGCAGGAATACGCCAAGGGGCGGCAAGAGAATGGCGATGATGATACGAATGAAATCCATGGATGGCTCCTGATCTGCAATGGCTACGTTGCCATATAGCTCATTGACACCTGACCGCTCGTCAGGGTTCAAGACACTGTCCAGAAAGACCGCCCGAACGGGCCCGAGAACGAAGACAAAAAACGCGGGCAAAAGAAAACCCCGCCGAAGCGGGGCTTTGCAGACTGTTTCCCTGACATCCCTTTCACTCCACCATCCTGGCGGAATCCTACGTGTCCGTGTTGTTTCTCTGCGCATCCTGCGCGACGTCCATGTGAAGTAGATTAGTCCTGGATCCAATCTGCCGATAGAGGGAAATCGGCATCACGTTGTGTAAGCATTTTCTTACAATCACCTGCCTCAGAATTGCCCAGGCTCCAGCAGGAACAGCGATTCGCTACCCGCCCTCACCGATGCATCCAGGGAATGGAGACGCGGCAACAGGCGCGCGAAATAGAACCTTGCCGTTCCCAGCTTGCTCGCATAGAAGTCATCCTGGCTTTCCTTGCCCAGCGCAGCCTTGGCCATCAACGCCCACATATAGGCGTAAGCGGTGTAGCCAAACGCTTGCAGATACTCCACCGATGCCGCGCCGATTTCATTCGGGTTCTGCTTGGCCCGATCCAGCAGCCACGCAGTCAAGTCATCCAGGGTATCGACAGCCTTGCCCAACGGCTTGGTGAACTCCGCCAGGTCATTGCTCGCCGTATGGATGAAATGGCGAATTTCCTCCGCGAACAGTTTGTAGAACGCACCGCCGCTGCCAACGATCTTGCGCCCCACCAGGTCCAGCGCCTGGATGCCGTTGGTGCCTTCGTAGATCTGGGTAATGCGCACGTCCCGGACCAACTGTTCCTGGCCCCATTCACGGATATAACCGTGGCCGCCGAAGATCTGCTGGCCGTGGACCGTGGTTTCCAGGCCCAGGTCGGTCAGGAAGGCCTTCGCCACCGGGGTGAGCAAGGCCACGAGATCTTCGGCGCGCTTGCGCGTGGCAGGGTCTTCGCTGAACTTGGCGGTGTCCAGCTGCATCGCCACGTAGGTGGAAAACGCTCGGCCGCCTTCGTTCGAGGCTTTCATGGTCAGCAGCATCCGACGCACGTCCGGATGGACAATGATCGGATCGGCGATCTTGTCCTTGTTCTGCGCACCGGTGGGCGAGCGGCTTTGCAGGCGGTCACGGGCGTATTCGATGGCGTTCTGGTAAGAGCGCTCACCAGAGGCCAGGCCCTGGATACCGACCCCCAGGCGTTCGTAGTTCATCATGGTGAACATCGCCGCCAGGCCCTTGTTGGGTTCACCTACCAGGTAACCCACGGCCTCGTCGAAGTTCATCACGCAGGTAGCGGAAGCCTGGATACCCATCTTGTGTTCGATCGACCCGCAATTGGCCGCATTACGCGCCCCCAGGCTGCCATCGGCATTGACCATGAACTTGGGCACCAGGAACAGCGAGATACCCTTGGGCCCCGCCGGCGCGTCCGGCAGCTTCGCCAGCACCAGGTGGATGATGTTCTCGGTGAGGTCGTGTTCGCCGCCGGTGATGAAAATCTTGGTGCCGCTGACCTTGTAGGAACCGTCGGCCTGGGGTTCGGCCTTGGTACGAATGATCCCCAGGTCCGTACCGGCATGCGGTTCGGTCAGGCACATCGAGCCGGCCCAGATGCCGGCGTACATGTTCGGCAGGTAAGCCGCCTTCAACTCTTCGCTGGCGTGCGCGTTGATCGACAGACAGGCACCGGCGGTCAGCATCGGGTACAGACCGAAGGACAGGCTGGCGGAGTTGACCATTTCCTCGACCTGGGCCGAAACGGCCTTGGGCATGCCCATGCCGCCGTATACCGGATCGCCACCGACGCCGACCCAACCGCCTTCAGCATAAGTCTTGTAGGCCTGTGGGAAACCCGCCGGCGTGCTGACAGCACCGTCAGCCCAGTGGCAACCTTCCTCGTCGGCGGCACGGCTGAGGGGGGCAATGCTTTTGCTGGTGACCTTGCCGGCTTCTTCCAGAATCGCTTCGACGGTTTCGGCGTCCACGGTTTCGGCCAACGCCGGCAGTTGAGCCCAGAGTTTCGCGACCTCGAATACCTCGTTGAGGACGAAGCGCATATCGCGCAGGGGCGCTTTGTAGTCAGCCATGGCAAACCTCGCAGGATCTAAACAGTTGGTTCGTAAGAAACGGTTTGAGTATGGCCCGAGTGTACCTCAACAACTTTTACGACACATAGGGTCAACCCATGACTGATTTGTTATTTTTAGTCATTGAGATGAAGCCGCAGGTTTCGCCAGCCGCCACAGGGCCTGCGGGATCGGGTGAAACCTGGTCTGGGTCGTTTAGAACGCGAACAAGTGCGCTGGCAGCTTCATCAGGCAATCGCTTCCGGCCTCGACGGCGGTCCGATGGGCAGCCGTGCGAGGCAACAAGCGCTTGAAGTAGAACTCACAGGTCGCCAGCTTGGCCTGGCAGAAATCCGCGTCACCAGTGCCACTGTCGAGTTGCGATCGGGCCACCAGTGCCATGCGCAACCACAGGTAGGCCAGGATGATGTAGCCGCTGTACATCAGATAATCCACGGAGGCAGCCCCCACTTCATCCGGGTTCTTCATGGCCGCCATACCGACCTGCGTGGTCAGTTCGCCCCATTGCTGGTTGAGCCCGTTCAGTTGTGCGACGTAGCCCTCAAGCTGCGGATGATCGGCATTCGCGGCGCAGAACCTGTGCACGATCCGAGTGAACCCGCGCAGCAGCTTGCCCTGGCTGCCCAGCACCTTGCGCCCGAGCAAGTCCAACGCCTGGATGCCGTTGGTGCCCTCATAGATCGGTGCTATGCGGCAGTCGCGTACCAGTTGCTCCATGCCCCATTCACGAATGAAGCCATGGCCACCGAACACCTGCATCCCGTGGTTGGTCACCTCCAGCCCGGTCTCGGTCATGAACGCCTTGCAGATCGGCGTGAGAAACGCCAGCAGATCCTCGGCCTCCTGGCGAGCGCTTTCTTCGGTGGCCAGGTGCGCGGTATCCAGCAACTGCGCGGTGAAATACGTCAGTGCCCGGTTGCCTTCGTTGAAGGCTTTCATGGTCAGCAACATCCTGCGCACATCGGGATGGACGATGATCGGATCGGCGACTTTTTCCGGCGCCTTGGGACCGGTCAACGAGCGCATCTGCAAACGGTCGTTGGCGTACCTGATCGCGCCCTGGAAGCTCGCTTCCCCCAGGCAAAGACCCTGCATCCCGGTGCCGAGCCGGGCATGGTTCATCATGGTGAACATGCAATTGAGTCCCTTGTTCGGCTCGCCGATGAGAAAGCCCTTCGCGCCATCGAAATTCAGCACACAGGTGGCCGACGCCTTGATGCCCATCTTGTGTTCGATGGAGCCACAGCTGACACCATTGCGCTCTCCCGCTTCGCCGGTGGCATCGGGCAGGAACTTGGGCACGATGAACAATGAGATGCCCTTGGTGCCGGCGGGCGCGTCGGGCAGCTTGGCGAGCACCAGATGAATGATGTTTTCACTCAGGTCGTGTTCGCCGGCGGAGATGAAGATCTTGCTGCCGCTGATCGCGTAACTGCCATCTGCCTGGGGCAAAGCGCGAGTCTTGATGATGCCCAGGTCCGTACCGCAATGGGCTTCGGTGAGGCACATGGTGCCGGTCCACTGGCCCGCGGTGAGTTTGCTCAGGTAGGTCTGCTTCTGCTCTTCGGTGCCATGGGCATGGATGGCCGACATGGCGCCATGGGTCAGGCCCGGATACATGCCCCAGGAGGTATTGCTGGAGCCGATCATTTCGCTGATGACCAGGCCCAGGGAGCTGGGCAGTCCCTGGCCGCCATATGCCGGATCCGCCGCCAGGCCATGCCAGCCACCCTCCACATACTGGGCAAAAGCCTCTTTGAATCCCGCAGGCGTCGTGACGACGCCCTTGTCGAAGTGACAACCCTCCTCGTCGCCGGAGCGGTTGAGCGGCGCCAGTACGTTCTCACAGAAACGGGCGCCTTCCTCGAGGATTGCGCTGACCATGTCCGGGCTGGCGTCATTGGCCCCCAGCTCGGCATAACGGCCGTGGAAATCGAAGACGTGGTCGATCAGAAAGCGCATGTCGCGCAGGGGGGCTTTGTACTCGGGCATGGTGGTTTTCTCCGGTAGCAGATCATTCAAACCTACTGCCGGCCACCGGTGCTCACAATCACAGTCCAGGCGCTGAATGCGCCGTCATCACTCAACCCGCTGCAGTTTCCATGCGCACCGCGCCCCGCCGGTTCTGACCGAAGGCAACCACACAATTGCGCCCGGCCCCCTTCGCGTTATAGAGCGCCTGGTCGGCGGACTTGAGCACTTCTTCGGGGGTCCGTTGCTCGACGCGCTCCGCCACGCCGATGCTCACGGTTACCGACACGCTGGATGTGCCGGCGCCGGAACGCCGCTGGCGACCTTGCTGGTCATCCTGGGGACGACTGTCCGGATTACGCAATTGGATGCTGTAGGTCTCGATGGACTGGCGGATGACTTCCAGGTGAGGCATGCACTCGTCGACAGTCTTGCCCGCGAACACCAGGGCAAACTCTTCACCGCCATAGCGATATGCCCTGCCGCCACCGCCGATCTTCGACAGCTTGCTGGCCACCAGGCGCAACACCTGGTCGCCGACGTCGTGGCCGTGGGTATCGTTGAATTTCTTGAAGTGGTCCACATCACTCATCGCCAGCACATAGTTGCGCCCCAGGCGCTGCATGCGCTCGTTCAACGCCCTGCGCCCCGGCAGCCCGGTCAGTTCGTCACGGAACGCCATCTGATAGGCCTCATGGGCGACCGCCGCCGCGATCATCAACATCACCTGGCTGCACATGATGTTCAGGGTGAATGGCAGGATGAAGGTTTTCGGCAGCATCCAGAACAACCCCAGCAGGCCTACCAGTTGCGCGGCGTGCAGGGGACGGGGGTTGCGCCAGTATTGCCAGGCCAGCAAGAGGAACGCTGCGGCGAACACCGGGTAGGCCAGCTGGATCAGGCTCATCCAGGCACCATGCAACGCCGGCCAGCGGATCTCCGAAAGCCACACCAGCAACGCCTGGGGATAACTCTGCTCCAGGGCCAGGGCCACGCTGCCGAAGGCCAGCAGTACCGCGAAACGCGCCACCATGTCCTGGAACAGATGGGTACGCTCCTGCCATGCTGCGAACAGGCCAAACAACAAGGGCAGCAACAGGCAAACAAGGTGGAACACCACCGCCGCGTCTTCGCGCACCTTGCCGTTGTCGCGGTAGAAGTCGGTCTGGGTGTCCAGCAGGAAATAGGCGATGTACACCGTGACCATCAGGAACAGTTCACGCTGGCGTCGATAGACCGCGCAGTAGGCTCCGCCCAACAGCAGCACCAAGGTTGGAAGAACGTTGAACAACGACGTGAAGAAGACGTTGAGATCCTTGACGTAGGCGGCCGCAAGCCCCGCCAGCAATAGCAGCAATGACGGCAGGAAATGGCTGAAACGTACAGCGGAAGAACGCGGCAAGGGTAGAACTCCGACCCGGCTGATCAAAGATGGCATTGTGCCTGCTATTGGCACAGTAAGGCACGGAAGATGTGACAGATGTCACACTGCCATTCCTGTAACGGCAGGAAGGAATGTTTTCTTAGGGTTCAGCTCGATGAATGTTTTTTCAAGATATTGGCACCCATGAAAAAGCCGCTGCTTCGCAAGGAAGCAGCGGCTTTTTCAGGAGAAACGCGTAAGGCTTAGTAGCCCAGCGCGAAGTCCTCTTCTTTCATGTCCATCAGATTGTTGGCGCCCGACAGCATGGCGGCCACGTGGGTACGGGTACGTGGCAGGATGCGCTGGAAGTAGAAACGCGCGGTCTGCAGCTTGGCGGTGTAGAAGGCTTCTTCGGTGGTGCCGGCGGCGAGTTTTTCCGCTGCCAGGCGCGCCATGTCGGCCCAGAAATAGGCCAGGCAGGCATAGCCCGAGTACATCAGGTAATCCACCGAGGCCGCGCCGACCTCTTCGCGGTCTTTCATGGCAGCCATACCGACCTTCATGGTCAGCTCGCCCCATTCCTTGTTCAGCGCAGCCAACGGCTCGATGAACTCCTTGACCGCTTCGTTGCCTTCGTTGCCCTGGCAGAACTTGTGAACGATCTTGGTGAAGCCCTTCAGCGCCTCGCCCTGGGTCATCAGCACCTTGCGGCCCAGCAGGTCGAGGGCCTGGATGCCAGTGGTGCCTTCGTACAGCATCGAGATACGGCTGTCGCGAACGTTCTGCTCCATGCCCCACTCGGCAATGAAGCCGTGGCCGCCATAGATCTGCACGCCGTGGTTGGCCGCCTCAAAACCGACTTCGGTCATGAATGCCTTGGCGATCGGAGTCATGAAGGCCAGCAGTGCATCGGCCTTTTTCTTCTCTTCTTCGTCCACGCCATACTTGACGATGTCGACCTGCTTGGCCGTGAAGTACACCATCGCCCGGTTACCTTCGGCGAAGGCTTTCATGGTCAGCAGCATGCGACGCACGTCCGGATGGACAATGATCGGGTCGGCAGCCTTGTCCGGTGCTTTCGGACCGGTCAGGGAACGCATCTGCAAGCGATCGCGAGCGTATTTCAGGCCGCCCTGGAAGCCGATCTCGGCGTGGGCCAGGCCCTGCAACGCGGTGCCCAGGCGAGCGGTATTCATGAAGGTGAACATGCAGTTCAGGCCTTTGTTCGCCGGGCCGATCAGGAAACCGGTGGCCGCGTCGAAGTTCATCACGCAAGTGGCGTTGCCGTGGATACCCATCTTGTGTTCGATCGAACCGCAGCTCACCGCGTTGCGCTGGCCGATGGAGCCGTCGGCTTGAGGCAGGAACTTGGGCACGATGAACAGCGAGATGCCCTTGGTCCCGGCCGGTGCGTCCGGCAGGCGCGCCAGGACGATGTGGACGATGTTGTCCGCCATGTCGTGCTCACCGGCGGAAATGAAGATCTTGGTGCCGGTTACCTTGTAGGAACCATCGGCCTGGGGTTCGGCCTTGGTGCGAAGCATGCCCAGGTCGGTCCCGCAATGCGGTTCGGTCAGGCACATGGTGCCGGTCCACTCGCCGGAAACCAGCTTGGTCAGGTAAGCCGCCTGTTGCTCGGGCGTGCCGTGCTCGGAAATGGTGTTCATCGCACCGTGGGACAGGCCTGGGTACATGCCCCACGACCAGTTGGCCTCGCCGACCATCTCGCTGACTGCCAGCCCCAGGGATTCCGGCAGCCCCTGGCCGCCATGCTCGACGTCGTGGGCCAGGCTCGGCCAGCCGCCCTCGACGAATTGCTTGTAGGCTTCCTTGAAGCCGGTCGGGGTCTTCACGCCGGACTCGCTCCAGGTGCAGCCTTCGAGGTCGCCCACGCGGTTCAGCGGAGCCAGCACCTGCTCACAGAACTTGGCGCCTTCTTCGAGAATGGCGTCAACCATGTCCGGAGTTGCGTCCTGGCAAGCCGGAAGGCTCTGATAATGCGCTTCGTAGCCGAGCAGTTCGTCACGAACGAAGCGAATATCACGCAAGGGGGCCTTGTAGTCAGGCATAGCGATAAACCTCTGCTGATGTAACCGGGAATGAACGACCGCGAGGATTTGTTGTGGCGGTCAAACAGTTGTTTGAAACATACGTTTACGCCCAAATCTTGTCAAGCGTCGATCCGTTACCACTCGTCCTTCGTCTTGAAATTCATCGAGCCTAACTTGAACCAACGCCACCACTGTCAACCTTTACAGGTTCGGCGTTACGGGAAAACTGACGTACCGGCCAGGAGGCACAGAGCCGTTTGGGTCAAGACTAGCTCCCCCTGGAAGAAAGCACATGGCCACCCAATCCGCAGGAGACAGCTCGACTCGCATTCCAGGCGAACCGGACTGTAAATCTGATACAGACGGTTCTATCAGCTTCAATGGACGAGGTAGCGTCACCACTATCGCTCACGATGGAGAAGCCAGATTGATCTTTGCCTTGCAACTCGAAGATCGTTTTGCACTGACGCGCTACCTGCCTGACGGGATCAAGGACAGGGCCTTCCACGAGCTTGGTTGGAATTTCCTGGATGGCGACAAGAGTTTGCCGACACGCGTACGGATATCGTTAACCGCGTGTTGGTCCAGAATGACGACAAGATTCTCGTCGCCGGTTACGCAAATGCGCCAGACGACCTGCAAAGCGGCTTACTTGTCAGGTCGGAAGCGAACGGTGAGAGGATGGCAGTTGCAATAACGGTGAACCGCTGTTGATTTCCGCACGTTGAACAAACTGAGCCACAACTCGATGGGCCTGCAACCGGACGGCAGAATCGTGGTGGCAGGTACCGCCGTCTCGGCTGGTGTAAAGGTGCAGCAGTACGAGCGCGTGACTCGGAGCGGACAGTTAGAGGGCTTCCTGTTGGCGCAAAGCCCCGGAGACTGCGCAGAGGTAACAGTCCAACCCTTGGGACGGGTTGTCATTGCAGGCAGCTCTGGGGTTGGTAGCGCAATTACCCCAACGGTCTGGGGCTATATCGCAAGTTCATGAGACACCCTGGAATGCACGACAGCCACGAATCGGGTGCACTTCTCTCCACGGCGCCAATGAACGCAAGATCAGGCGAAGGTATCGATCAACGTTCCCAGCATTTCATCGGACGCCTTGGCCACATTGACGCCCAGTTGTACCTGGAACTTGCCTTGGGCCATCTCGACCATGTTGCTGGCCAGGTCTGACTGCTGGCTGCGATCCACCGAACGCAGGCGATCGACCTGTATGTCGGACGACTGGCTGGTCAGCGAACGTTCGATCGTATTGCTGGCGATCTGGCCTGATGCCAGATCGACGCGGCCCTGCCCTGTCTGAATAGTGCTCAGACCGGCGTAGAACGCGGTATTTCCTGAGATTTCCATGGCAGGACTCGTCTTCTTGAAGGATCGACGGTGCTATTGAAGCAGAAGCCTTGGAAAAAGGCCCGTCAAAAACACTAATGGCACAGTGCCGCTTCATAGGCAAAACCTTGGCATGTCTTCATTCCAGCAAATCCAGATGCAGATGCCCAGCCACGATTTCGGCTGTCACGCCCTTGATTCTCGGCACACGACCCAGGCAGGGCGCGGGAAGGCGCTCGGCCAGGGTGGCCAGGTTTTCTTCCAGGCGAGAGGTTTTGGGGTCGATGATGTTCGCCACCCATCCGGCCAGTTGCAAACCATCGCGGACAATCGCCTCGGCGGTTAGCAGGGCGTGGCTGATGCAGCCCAGGCGCACGCCCACTACCAGGATCACCGGTAGGCCCAGAGCCATTGCCAGGTCCGAGAGATTGTCCTGATCGGCCAGCGGCACGCGCCAGCCACCCGCCCCCTCGATCAAGGTGAAATCGGCGTTCAAGGCCAGCACTTCACGCATCGGCCCCAACAACGATTGAACTGTCAGTGCCACGCCCGCTTCCCGGGCCGCTAGGTGCGGTGCGATGGCCGGCTCGAAGGCCACCGGATTGACCTGTGCGTAACCGAGCGGCATCGAACACTCGGCCAACAACGCCAGGGCATCGGCGTTGCGCAGACCTTTGGGAGTGATCTCGCAGCCGGAGGCCACGGGCTTGCCGGCAGCCGTGCTCATACCAGCCTGCCGTGCGGCGTGCAGCAGCCCAGCGGCGACGGTGGTCTTGCCCACATCGGTGTCGGTGCCGGTGATGAAATAAGCCTGGCTCATAGCGGTTTCTCCAAAATGGCGTAGACCACCTGATAAGTCGCCGGCAACCCCTGGGTCTGACGGAACCGCTCGTACGCTTCGACCAGCGCCAGGATCCGTGCCCTGCCCGTCAAGCCACCCGGTCGACCGGGGTTCAGATTGTGGGCGCCCAATGCCTTCAATTCATGAGTCAGGCTGCGCACATCGGGGTAATGCAATACATGGGGGTGTTTTTCGAGACTGACTACAGACAATCCGCTGGCTGCACACAGCTTTCGATAAGTCTCGAACTCGCGGAACCGGTTGACATGCACCAGGCCATCCACCTGACGCCAGCTGTCGCGCAACTCATGCAGGGTGCCCACGCAAAGACTGGTGAAGGCAAACACGCCTCCCGGCTTCAAGACGCGATAAGCCTCGCTCAGGACCGAGTCGAACGCTTCGCACCACTGCACCGCCAGGCTGGAGAACATCAGATCGCAACTCGCCGCCTCAAGCGGCAGCCGCTCTGCGTCGCCGGCAACGAAATACGCGGCGCCCCCCTGGGGCCGGGCGTGCCTGAGCATACCCTCGGCGATATCCAGCGCCAGGCCGTTGGCTTCACCGAAGCGTGCGCCCAAGGCCCGGGTGAAATAGCCAGTGCCGCAACCCAGGTCCATCCAGCGTCCCGGCACCATAGGTGGCAACCGCTCCAGCAGAAGCTGGCCCACGTCGCGCTGCAGTTCGGCCACGCTGTCATAGCTGGCCGCCGCCCGGGAAAACGAGGCTGCCACCTGACGCTTGTCGGGCAGGGCCGGAGGCAGTTTGGGTAGAGACAGATCAGTCATCGCCGGACTCATGCAAGAAAGCCTGGATCGCCCCCGCCACACCGTGGGGATCCTCCAGAAGGAATCCATGGCCGGCCTGTTCGATCAGGCCGACTTCGACGTCCGGCAACAATGCCAGCAAGTCACTGGCCACTTCGGCCGGTACGAGGGCATCGAGCCCGGCGAACAAGTGCAGTTGCGGACCGCGAAAGCGCTGCAACGCGACACGGGTGTCCAACTGTGCCAGCACTTGCAGCCCAGCCAGCAAGACTTCGGGCGACAGGGATGGCGCACCGGCCAGCAGTAACCGCGACAGCCCGCGTGGATCGCCGCAACCCTGGGCGCACAGCAGGCTGAAGCGCTTGAGGGTCTGGCGTGGATCGGCCACGCACCCGGCGAGGAACCCGTCGAAGGTCGACCCGGCCATCGCGCTCGGCCAGTGCTCCCGGACCACGAATGACGCATTGCTCGCCAGGGTCAGCAGACCGCAGCAATGTTCGCCCCGGCGCGCGGCCAATTCCGCGGCCAGCATGCCGCCCAGGGACCAGCCGCCCAACCAGGCGTCCTGGGGTATGGTCGCGTCCAGCTCATCGAGCCATTGGCCAAGATCGCTTGACGCCAGCGTCGGCAGCGGCTCGATTTCCACCCGCAGGTGTTCATCGAGCCCATGCAGCGCGGCCGCCAACGGCTCCAGCGGCGATACGCCCAATCCCCAGCCGGGCAGCAGAATCAGTCGATCACGCATGGCTTGGCTCCGATCCCAGTTGGGCAAAACACTCGGCCAGTGCATTCAACAATAGCTGCACCTGGGCTTCGCTGTGGGCAGCGGTCAGTGTCACGCGCAAACGGGCACTGCCAGCCGGCACGGTTGGCGGGCGGATCGCGGTCACCATCACCCCCCGCTCACGCAGCATCCGCGACAACCGCATTGCCCGCCCGGCATCGCCGATCATGATCGGCTGGATCGGTGTGAAGCTGTCCATCAACTGGAGTCCGATCTGCTCGGCCCCCTGGCGAAACTGTCGGATCAGCATCTGCAGATGCTCGCGTCGCCAATGCTCGCGACGCAGCAGTTCGAGGCTCTTGAGCGTGGCGCAAGCCAGGGCTGGCGGCTGGCTGGTGGTATAGATGTAGGGCCGCGCGAACTGGATCAGGCTTTCGATCAGCTCTTCGCTTCCGGCGACAAACGCCCCAGCAGTACCAAAGGCCTTGCCCAGGGTGCCCACCAGCACCGGTACATCCTCCTGGCCCAGGCCGAAATGCTCGACGACACCGCCTCCGTTGGCACCCAACGGGCCAAAGCCGTGGGCATCATCGACCATCAGCCAGGCCCCTCGGGCCTTGGCCTCCCGGGCCAGGGCCGGCAGGTCGGCAACGTCGCCATCCATGCTGAATACCCCATCGGTCACCACCAGGGTGTTACCGGTGGCTTTCTCCAGACGCTTGGCCAGGCTTTGCGCATCGTTGTGCAAGTAGCGATTGAAACGCGCGCCCGACAACAGCCCGGCGTCGAGCAGCGAGGCGTGATTGAGCCGGTCCTCCAGCACGGTGTCACCCTGCCCCACCAGTGCGGTCACGGCGCCAAGGTTGGCCATGTAGCCCGTGGTGAACAACAGCGCACGGGGACGGCCCGTGAATTCGGCCAGTGCTTGCTCCAGTGCATAATGCGGGCCGCTGTGGCCGATCACCAGATGCGACGCGCCGCCCCCTATACCCCACTGGGACGCCCCGGCGCGCCACGCTTCGATCACCTGCGGATGATTGGCCAGCCCCAGGTAATCGTTGTTGCAGAACGCCAACAAGGATTGGCCGTCCACCACCACTTGCGGCCCCTGTGGGCTTTCGAGCAGTGGGCGCTGGCGATAGAGATTGTCGGCACGACGGGCAGCCAGGCGTGCGGCGAGATCGAAGGGCATGCAGGCCTCGGGTGACACTATTCAAAGACTCAGGGGTTTTCCTGTGGGAGCGGGCTTGCTCGCGAATGCGGCGTGCCAGTCCAAGCATTGTGGCCTGACGCACCGCATTCGCGTGCAAGCCCCGCTCTCACAGGTTTTGCGTCGATTCAGACAGCCGCGTTGTAGAACTGCTCGCTGCTCTTTTGCTCCACCAGCGCCTGTTCGATCGCCGCCTGGTGGACCTCATCGGCATGTTCTTCACGGGCCTCGGGCTGGATACCCAGGCGCGCGAACAGTTGCATGTCCTTGTCGGCCTGCGGGTTGGCGGTGGTCAACAGTTTGTCGCCGTAGAAAATCGAGTTGGCCCCGGCCATGAAGGCCAACGCCTGCATCTGCTCGTTCATCGCCTCGCGCCCGGCCGACAACCGCACGTGGGACTTGGGCATCAGGATCCGCGCCACGGCGAGCATGCGAATGAAATCGAACGGGTCGACATCCTCGGCATTCTCCAGCGGCGTGCCGGCGACCTTCACCAGCATGTTGATCGGCACCGACTCCGGATGCTCCGGCAGGTTGGCCAGCTGGATCAGCAGGTTGGCGCGATCGTCCAGGGACTCGCCCATGCCCAGGATGCCACCGGAGCAGATTTTCATCCCCGACTCACGCACATAGGCCAGGGTCTGCAGGCGCTCGCTGTAGGTGCGGGTGGTAATGATATTGCCGTAGAACTCCGGCGACGTGTCGAGGTTGTGGTTGTAGTAGTCCAGGCCAGCCTTGGCCAGCGCCTCGGTCTGCTCCTGGTCGAGACGCCCCAGGGTCATGCAGGTTTCCAGGCCCATGGCCTTCACCCCCTTGACCATCTCCAGCACGTAGGGCATGTCCTTGGCCGACGGATGCTTCCACGCCGCGCCCATGCAGAAACGGGTCGAACCGATGGCCTTGGCGCGGGCGGCTTCTTCGAGGACCTTCTGCACTTCCAGCAGCTTCTCCTTGTCCAGGCCGGTGTTGTAGTGACCGGACTGCGGACAATATTTGCAATCTTCCGGGCAGGCGCCGGTCTTGATCGACAGCAGCGTGGAGACCTGGACGCGGTTAGGGTCGAAGTGCGCGCGGTGCACGGTCTGCGCCTGGAACAGAAGGTCGTTGAATGGCTGGACGAAGAGTGCTTTGACTTCGGCCAAAGACCAGTCATGACGCAGGTTGGCAGTGGTGCTGGCGCTCATGGGCAATTCCTTGATTATGCTTGGCTGGCGCCTGGGCAATGCAATACCCACAGGCGCGACACGGATGTTCGGCATATTTAAGGAAGAGTCATGAGCTGTCAACCGCAATACAAAGGCCAAGTTTACATCTGGTTAAAAAACAAACAATCCTGCCTGTTATGCGGGGAAACCACTGACACCCCCCAACCCATCTGTACGCCCTGCGAAAGCGAATTGCCCTGGCTCGGCGACCAATGCGGCAGATGCGCCCTGCCGCTGCCCATGGCCGACCTGCTGTGCGGACAGTGCGCCACCCGGCCACCGGCCTACGAACGGGTCTTGGCGCCCTGGGCCTACGATTTCCCGATAGACAGCCTGATCACCCGATTCAAGCATCAGGCCAAATGGCCCCTTGGCCGATTACTGGGCCAATTGCTCGCGCTGTCGCTACAGCACCACTTCGATGAAGGCCTGGAACGCCCCGACGCCTTGGTACCGGTGCCTCTGACTACTCGACGCTTGCGCCAGCGAGGGTTCAATCAGGCGAGCCTGTTGGCGCGCTGGCTCGGCACCGTATTGCAGATCCCTTGTGCAGAAAACCTGTTGCGGCGTGTCCAGGACACGCCAGCCCAGCAGGTGCTCGACGCCCGGGCACGCCGACAAAACCTGCGCCAGGCATTCGCCATGATGGCCGATGCCCCGGTCCGCAATCGGCACCTGGCCCTGGTGGACGATGTGCTGACCACCGGCGCCACCGCCCAGGCCCTGGCCCGGCTGTTGCTCGACGCCGGCGCTGCACGGGTCGATGTGTATTGCCTGGCCCGTACGCCAAAACCGGGTGAGCCGGCTTGACGCGCCAGGCCCAAGGCGCCAACGTCCTTGCATTCACTCTTTCGCACGGTTTTGCGTCATGTCATTGCCCACGCTTCTGACCCAGCACATCGTCCGGCGCCCGCAGCGCATCGCCCTGTTGCAGCATATCGCCGAACAAGGCTCGATCACTCGCGCGGCGAAGAGCGCGGGCCTGAGCTACAAGGCCGCTTGGGATGCCATCGACGAACTGAACAACCTGGCGGATCAGCCGCTGGTGGTGCGCAGTGTCGGCGGCAAGGGCGGGGGCGGCGCACGGCTATCGGAAGAAGGCCAGCGCGTGCTGCGCCTGTACCTGCGCCTGCAAGCCCTGCAGGCGCAGTTGCTGCAGGCGAGCGAGGACGCAGGTGACCTGGGCCTGCTGAGCCGGCTCATGCTACGCACCAGCGCCCGCAACCAGCTGCACGGCACGGTCCTCGGCATCGAGGCCCAGGGCCATAACGATCGGATACGCCTGGAGCTGGCCCGAGGCCTGGTGATCGAGGCGCAGATTACCCATGACAGCACGATGCGCCTGGAGCTGGAGACGGGGACCGAAGTGGTCGCCCTGATAAAAGCCGGCTGGCTGGAGCTGTTCCCCATCGGCCAGGCGCAAGCGCCGGACGACAACGTGCTGCAGGGCCTGATCGAGGAGATCGCCAATGCCAGCGACGGTCCCAGCGAAGTGCGCATCGGCCTGCCCAATGGCCAGACCCTGTGCGCCCTGGCCGACCCGCTCCGGTTGCAGGCTCGAGAATTGACGGTGGGCTCAGCGGTGCACGTGGTGTTTTCGCCGACAAATGTGCTGCTCGGCACACCGTTGTAGCGCGCTGAAACAATAGCTTCATCGACCGGCTTTAAGGTGTCTGCCAAAACCAGCAGGGAGCCTGAGATGAGCCTATTAGAAGAAAACCAATCCACCGACTTGGAAAAAATCGTTGGCCTGAGCCGACGCAGCTTCATCAGCGCCGGCGCCCTGTGCGGGGCGGCGATGTTCCTGGGTGGCAACCTGCTGAGCCGCAGCGTGCTGGCCGCCGTGAGCGAAGGCAACAGCAGGCTGCTGGGCTTCGACAGCATCGCCGCCACCAGCGCTGACACCATCACATTGCCGCCGGGCTACAAGTCCTCGGTATTGATCAGTTGGGGCCAGCCGCTGCAAAGGAATGCGCCGGCCTTCGACCCCAGTGGCAACGGCACTGCCCGGGCCCAGGAAATGCAGTTCGGTGACAACAACGACGGCATGAGCCTGTTCCCGTTCCCCGGTGACAACAACCGTGCGCTGATGGCGATCAACAACGAATACACCAACTACCGCTACCTCTTCTCCCATGGCGGCCTGCCGCAGTCCGCCGAAGACGTGCGCAAGGCCCAGGCCAGCGAAGGCGTCTCGGTGATCGAAGTCCAGCGTCGCCGTGGCCAATGGCAGTTCGTCCAGGAGTCGCGCTATAACCGCAGGATCCACGGCAACACGCCAATCCGCCTGCGCGGCCCGGCTGCCGGACACGAGCTGATGAAGACCAGCGCCGACAAGAGCGGCAAGAAAGTGCTCGGTACCTTCCAGAACTGCGCCAACGGCATGACACCGTGGGGCACCTACCTGACCTGTGAAGAGAACTTCACCGATTGCTTCGGCAGCAGCAAGCCCGACCTGCAGTTCGACGAAGCGCAGAAGCGCTACGGCGCCACCGTTGCCAGCCGTGAGATCAACTGGCACCTGCACGACCCACGCTTCGACCTGGCGAAGAACCCCAACGAGCTCAATCGCCACGGCTGGGTCGTGGAAATCGATCCATTCGATCCAGATTCCACGCCGGTCAAACGTACGGCCCTGGGCCGCTTCAAACATGAGAACGCCGCCCTCGCCCAGACCAATGACGGCCGCGCCGTGGTGTACATGGGCGACGACGAACGTGGCGAATTCATCTACAAGTTCGTCAGCCGTGAACGCATCAACCATCGCAATGCCAAGGCCAACCGCAACCTGCTGGACCACGGCACGCTGTACGTGGCGCGCTTCGATGCCGGTGACGGCAACCCGGACCATCCGAAAGGCAAGGGCCAGTGGATCGAACTGACCCATGGCAAGAACGGCCTCGACGCCAGCAGCGGCTTCGCCGACCAGGCCCAAGTGCTGATCCACGCACGCCTTGCCGCCAGCGCCGTTGGCGCCACGCGCATGGACCGCCCGGAGTGGATCGTGGTCAGCCCGAAAGACGGCCAGGTCTACTGCACCCTGACCAACAACTCCAAGCGCGGCGAGGAAGGCCAGCCGGTGGGCGGACCGAACCCTCGGGCCAAGAACGTCTACGGACAGATCCTGCGCTGGCGCACCGACCGCGACGACCATGCCTCCAAGACCTTCTCCTGGGACCTGTTCGTCGTCGCAGGCAACCCGACGGTGCATGCCGGCACGCCAAAGGCCGGTTCATCCAACATCAATGCGCAGAACATGTTCAACAGTCCCGATGGCCTGGGTTTCGACAAGGGCGGACGGCTGTGGATTCAAACCGACGGCGACTCCAGCAACACCGGGGATTTCGCCGGCATGGGCAACAACCAGATGCTCTGCGCCGATCCTGACAGCGGCGAAATTCGCCGCTTCATGGTCGGGCCAGTGGGTTGTGAAGTGACCGGCATCAGTTTCTCGCCGGACTACAAGGCCATGTTCGTCGGGATCCAGCACCCGGGGGAAAACGGCGGTTCGACATTCCCTGAGCATCAGCCCAATGGCAAGCCACGCTCCTCGGTGATGGTGATCACCCGGGAAGACGGTGGAGTCATCGGCGCCTGACAGGGCCTCATCGCGAGCAAGCTCGCTCCCGCAATGGTTCCGCTATCCCTGTGGGAGCGAGCTTGCTCGCGATAGCGTCAGCACAGCCGCCACCTATCTGCCTCTGTCTGCGCTACCATGCCGGGCCGGACGCGGCAGCCCTGCCGCTGCGCAGGAGTCAGCATGTCCCATCCATTTGAAAACCTCACCCCCGACCTGGTACTCGATGCCGTTGAAAGCATTGGCTTTCTCAGCGACGCCCGGGTAATGGCCCTCAACAGCTACGAAAACCGGGTCTATCAGGTGGGTATCGAGGATGCCGAGCCGCTGATCGCGAAGTTCTATCGCCCCCAGCGCTGGACCAACGAAGCGATTCTCGAAGAGCACCGCTTCACTTTCGAACTGGCCGATTGCGAAGTGCCGGTGGTGGCTCCACTGATCCACAACGGCACCAGCCTGCATGAACATGCCGGATTCCGTTTCACCCTGTTCCCCCGTCGCGGCGGTCGTGCACCGGAGCCGGGCAACCTCGATCAGCTCTACCGCCTGGGGCAACTGCTCGGGCGCCTGCACGCGGTGGGGGCCACTCGCCCCTTCGAACATCGTGAAGCCTTGGGCGTGAAGAACTTCGGCCATGATTCGCTGACCACCGTATTGGAAAGCGGATTCATCCCCCGCAGCCTGCTGCCCGCCTACGAGTCGGTGGCCAGGGACCTGCTCAAGCGTGTCGAAGAGGTCTACGCCGCCACACCCCACCAGAACATCCGCATGCACGGTGATTGCCATCCGGGCAACATGATGTGCCGCGACGAGGTCTTCCACATCGTCGACCTGGACGATTGCCGCATGGGACCGGCAGTGCAGGACCTGTGGATGATGCTGGCCGGTGATCGGCAGGAATGCCTGGGACAGTTGTCGGAATTGATGGACGGGTATCAGGAATTCCACGACTTCGACCCGCGGGAGCTGGCCCTGATCGAGCCCCTGCGCGCGTTGCGCCTGATGCACTACAGCGCCTGGCTGGCGCGGCGCTGGGATGATCCGGCTTTCCCTCGCAGCTTCCCGTGGTTCGGCAGCGAACGCTACTGGGGCGACCAGATACTGGCGTTGCGCGAGCAACTGGCGGCGCTCAATGAAGAGCCGCTGAGGCTGTTCTGACGACCGCCGCGGATCCCTTGTGGGAGCGAGCTTGCTCGCGATTACGCTCGAACATTCGACGCCCTTGTCGACTGACCCACCGCTATCGCAAGCAAGCTCGCTCCCACAGGGGATTGCAGTGAAACGCTCACAAAGGTTCACAGCACAACCCGAAAAATCTCCTTACAATCACGCCTTTGTTAGCTGCCTAAGCAAGGATTCTGCATGCAAGCCGCCAACCCGCGCCGCGGGTATATCCTGGGCCTGAGTGCCTACATCATCTGGGGTCTGTTCCCGATCTACTTCAAGGCCATCGCCAGCGTGCCGTCGGTGGAGATCATCATCCATCGGGTGCTGTGGTCGGCCCTGTTCGGCGCGGCGTTGCTGCTGGTCTGGAAACACCCGGGCTGGTGGCGCGAACTGCGGGACAACCCACAGCGCCTGGCGATCCTGGCCCTGAGCGGGACACTGATCGCGGCCAACTGGCTGACCTACGTCTGGGCGGTGAACAACGAGCGCATGCTCGAAGCCAGCCTGGGTTACTACATCAACCCGCTGGTGAACGTATTGCTGGGCATGTTGATCCTCGGCGAGCGCCTGCGCCGCATGCAATGGCTGGCGGTGGGTTTGGCGGCGGTCGGCGTGGCGCAGCAGGTCTGGCAAGTGGGCAGCCTGCCCTGGGTGTCACTGGTGCTGGCGCTAACCTTCGGCTTCTACGGATTGATCCGCAAGCAGGCACCGGTCAAGGCCCTGCCAGGGCTGGTGGTGGAAACCTGGATGCTGGTGCCGATCGCCATCGCCTGGTTGTTGTTCAATCCCACGGCCACCAGTGCCCAGGCGGCGTTCTGGACCACCTCCGAAGCCTGGTGGCTGGTGGCGGCAGGCCCCGTGACGCTGGTGCCGTTGGTGTGCTTCAACGCCGCAACACGGCATTTGCCCTACACTACCATCGGTTTTCTCCAGTACATCGCGCCGACGCTGGTGCTGCTGCTCGCCGTAATGCTGTTTGGTGAGCACCTGTCGCCCAGCACACTGGTGGCGTTCCTGTTTATCTGGGCCGGGCTGGCGGTGTACAGCGTCGATGCGGTGATCAGCATGCGTCGACGCAGCTGATCAAAAAACGCACAACCATCTACAGGCCACGTCTGGCGTGGCCTGCGCTCATCCTTCCCAAGGTTATCCACAGCGTGATCCCCGCCGTTTGTGCACAAGCCCTTGAAAACTGATGATTTTTTGAGCATTCCTCGCTGAGGCCCGGCGGGCTTGGGCTGGAGCCGGGTCTCTACAGGTTATCCACAGGCAGGCGCAGTTTTTCCTTGGATAACCTTCGTCACGCTTCGTCGCTGAGCTTGAGCTCCACCATCAACTCATCGGCTAGGGTTTCCAGGCGTTCCTGCAAGGTGTCCAGCGACAGGGTCAACGGCACGCCCAGGATCGCTTCGGCGTGAAACAACAACTCGCTGCTCATCGGCGCCGGCCCGACATGGGTCACCAGGCGCTCGACGTTGACACCCTGCTCGCTCAGCAATCGAGTGATGTCCCGCACGATACCGGGACGGTCGTTACCCACCAGTTCCATGGCAATGGGTTTCCAGTCGCAGGATTGCTCCACCGTGCTTTCTGCGATCAGGACGCGAATGCCATTCACCGACAGCCCCTGCAAGGCTTCGATCAACGCTTCCTGGGATTCGGCCGGGGCGCTGATGCGCAAGATCCCGGCGAACTGCCCGGCCAGGCGCGACATGCGGCTTTCCAGCCAGTTACCCCCATGCGCGGCGATGCAGTCGGCAATGCGCTCGACCTGCCCGGGCCGGTCCGGGGCAAAAACTGTGATGACCAAGTGGTCCATGGCGCAGCCCTCTTGTTGTGAGAAGCGAAAGTATAGGCAGAGCACACACTCCTGCGACACATGCGTCCAGATGGACATCTGGCAAATCGTGTACAGTTTTTTATTTTTATCTGGAACAATTCATCTGTTTTTTGAGAACATCTCATGCCTCGCCGTGACTGTACTGCTTTAGTCGGTCGCGGAACGACGCAATTAGTCTAATTTTCACAACCGCAACTGATCATGTAGTATTCCGCAGCGCGCACTACATAATGTTGGACCGATGTCGGCTCAAGGCGCAGTCGCATCCCTGAAAAGCCCTATCCGCAAGGCTTGATACCCAGCCGCCAGTGATGGCATGTACTGGTTCCGGGGTTTGTGCTTTAAATGTCCCGAGGCTTCATTGTCAAATTCGAGAGCTGAAAAGCGAAATAGCTGAGCAGAGTGAGGCAAGCAATGACTGAACACGTTCAAGTCGGTGGCCTTAAGGTCGCCAAAGTCCTGTTCGACTTCGTGAATAACGAAGCCATTCCCGGAACCGGCCTCACCGCCGACGCGTTCTGGGCCGGTGCCGACAAGGTCATCCACGACCTGGCGCCGAAGAACAAAGCCCTACTCGCCAAACGCGACGATTTCCAGGCACGTATCGATGCCTGGCACCAGGCACGTGCCGGCCAGGTCCTTGATGCCGTGGCTTACAAAGCCTTCCTGCAAGACATCGGTTATCTGCTGCCAGAAGCAGCGGATTTCCAGGCCACGACGCAAAACGTCGATGACGAGATTGCCCGCATGGCCGGCCCGCAACTGGTGGTGCCGGTCATGAACGCCCGCTTCGCCCTGAACGCCTCGAACGCCCGCTGGGGCTCTCTGTACGACGCCCTGTACGGCACCGACGCCATCAGCGAAGCCGATGGCGCGGAGAAAGGCAAAGGCTACAACAAGGTACGCGGCGACAAGGTCATCGCCTTCGCACGCGCCTTCCTCGACGAAGCCGCTCCCCTGGCGGCAGGCTCTCATGTCGATTCCACCGCTTATAAAATCGTCGACGGCAAGCTGGTCGTCACCCTCAAGGGTGGCAGCAACAGCGGCCTGCGTGACGATGCCCAACTGATCGGTTTCCAGGGCGACGCCTCGGCTCCGGCGGCCGTGCTGCTCAAGCACAACGGTCTGCATTTCGAAATCCAGATCGACGCCAGCACCCCGGTTGGCCAGACCGACGCCGCCGGCGTCAAGGACATCCTGATGGAGGCCGCACTGACCACCATCATGGACTGCGAAGACTCCGTCGCGGCGGTGGACGCCGACGACAAGGTGGTGATCTACCGCAACTGGCTCGGCCTGATGAAGGGCGACCTGTCGGAGCAGGTGTCCAAGGGCGGCCAGACCTTCACCCGCACCATGAACGCCGACCGGGCGTACACCGCCGTCGACGGTTCGAGCCTGACGCTGCACGGCCGTTCGTTGCTGTTCGTGCGCAACGTCGGCCACCTGATGACCATCGACGCAATCCTCGACAAGCACGGCAACGAAGTGCCGGAAGGCATCCTCGATGGCCTGGTTACCAGCCTGGCGGCGATCCACAACCTCAACGGCAATACCTCGCGGCGCAACAGCCGTACCGGCTCTATCTACATCGTCAAGCCGAAGATGCACGGCCCGGAGGAAGCGGCTTTCACCAACGAGCTGTTCGGTCGCATCGAAGATGTGCTGAACCTGCCGCGCAATACCCTCAAGGTCGGCATCATGGACGAGGAGCGCCGTACCACGGTCAACCTCAAGGCCTGCATCAAGGCCGCCAGCGAACGTGTAGTGTTCATCAACACCGGCTTCCTGGACCGCACTGGCGATGAAATCCACACCTCCATGGAAGCCGGTCCGATGGTGCGCAAGGCGGATATGAAGGCCGAGAAGTGGATTGCCGCCTACGAGAACTGGAACGTCGACATTGGCCTGAGCACCGGCCTGCAAGGTCGCGCCCAGATCGGCAAGGGCATGTGGGCCATGCCGGACCTGATGGCCGCGATGCTCGAACAGAAGATCGCCCATCCGATGGCCGGGGCCAACACCGCCTGGGTACCGTCGCCGACTGCCGCGGCCTTGCACGCATTGCACTACCACAAGGTCGACGTGTTCGCCCGCCAGGCCGAACTGGCCAAGCGCGCCCGCGCCTCGGTGGATGACATCCTGACCATCCCGCTGGCCGCGAACCCGAACTGGACGCCGGAGCAGATCAAGAACGAACTGGACAACAACGCCCAGGGCATCCTGGGTTATGTCGTGCGGTGGATCGACCAGGGCGTGGGGTGCTCGAAGGTGCCGGACATCAACGATGTCGGCCTGATGGAAGACCGCGCGACCCTGCGTATTTCCAGCCAGCACATCGCCAACTGGCTGCGCCATGGCATCGTTACGCAAGACCAGGTGATGGAAAGCCTCAAGCGTATGGCCCCGGTGGTGGATCGCCAGAACGCCAGCGACCCGCTGTACCGCCCGCTGGCGCCGGACTTCGACAGCAACATCGCCTTCCAGGCGGCGGTCGAGTTGGTGATCGAAGGCACGAAGCAGCCCAACGGCTACACCGAGCCGGTGCTGCACCGACGTCGTCGCGAGTTCAAGGCAGCCAATGGGTTGTGATTGAGCGGTAGAGACGCAACGCAAAAAGCCCTGATCGAAAGATCAGGGCTTTTTCATTGGAAGTAACAACAATGCCAACACCGGTAATAACGCCAAGCGCTGCTTTTGTGGCGAGGGATATCCCCGCTGGGTTGCCAGGCAACCCTGAAGCCTGTCGGCTCGGCGTGTCAGGTTAATTGGAATCAGCTTGCTGGGCTGCTGCGCAGCCAGCGGGGATGAATTTTCTCACCACCGTTCAGGTTCCACTGGCGACCTCAAAGATCCATCCCCAACTCATGCTTGACCAGCCCCAGCAACTTCTCGGTGTCGATGGGCTTGAGCAGGAAGTCCACCACGCTCAGGTGCATGGCCTCAATGGCATCTTTCACGTCGGCATCGCCGGACACGATGATGATCGGCAACGCGGCCCGCTCGGACTCGCGCACCAGGCGCACCAGCTCCAGTCCATCGACATTGCCCATGCGAAGATCCGTGATCAGCAGGCCGATCGACGGCTTGGTCTCCAACATCTTGAGCGCGGTTTCCCCGCTGGCCGCGGTCATGCAGCGGATGCCGTCCAATGCCAGGATTTCCGACAGCAATTCGCGGGCATCCTTGTCGTCGTCGACGATCAGGACGCGCTGCGGCGGCAGGTCAGGTTCCAGCATGACGGCATTCAGCGCCTCGCGCTCGGCGTCACTCAAAATATCGTGGTCGGACATGATGCTCTCTACGTTCTTGAAATCGATCCCCTGGCTCAGTGGTCAGACATCGTTCGGCAGCGCTTCAATGTGCACTTCGTCGGATTTTTTTCCAAGAAGATTCAATGAAGTTTTTTTCAGGGCGCCGCGCGGGCTTCTCCCGTCATGGCGGTCCTTTGCCGAGACCTAGACTTACGTCCAATGGGCACCCCACCCGCAGAGGTTGACCATGGGGAACAGATCCGACCACAACAATTCAAAAAAGACTCGCAATGGTTATGAAAAAAGCGGACGCCTTCATCCAGGCAGGGAAAACCGCGGTGTTGCAGAACATCCAGGGCACATTGCAGTTTCTCCAGCGCTTTCCCCCGTTCAACCAGATGGAGAACGCTCACCTGGCTTATCTGGTGGAGCAATGCCTGCTGCGGTTCTACGCTCCGGGCGAAACCATCATCAAGCCGGCCGATGGACCGGTGGAGCATTTCTACATCGTCAAGCAGGGCCGGGTAGTGGGAGAGCGTCCACATTCGGCCAAGGGTGGCACCGAGACCACGTTCGAAATCACCACGGGCGAGTGCTTTCCCCTCGCCGCGCTGCTGGGCGAGCGCGCGACACGCACCGAGCACCGGGCTGGCGAGGACACCTTCTGCCTGCAATTGAACAAGCAGGCTTTCATCAAGCTGTTCGCCCTTTCCAGCCCCTTTCGCGATTTCGCCCTGCGTGGGGTCAGCAGCCTGCTCGACCAGGTCAACCAGCAAGTCCAGCAGAAGTCCGCGCAGGCCCTCGGCACCCAGTACTCGCTCAATACGCGCTTGGGTGAGCTGGCGATGCGTCATCCGGTCAGTTGCAGCCCTGACACGCCGCTGCGGGAAGCCGTGAAGCTGATGCACGAGCAGCAGGTCGGCAGCATCGTGGTGGTGGATGAACAGAAAGCGCCGGTGGGGATCTTCACCCTGCGCGACCTGCGCCATGTGGTGGCCGACGGTTCTGGGGATTTTTCCCAGGCCATCGCGGTGCACATGACCCAGACCCCGTTCTACCTGACGCCGGACCACAGTGCCTTCGATGCGGCCATCGCCATGACCGAACGCCACATCGCCCATGTCTGCCTGGTCAAGGAGCATCGGCTGTGCGGGGTGGTCTCGGAGCGGGACCTGTTTTCGCTGCAACGAGTCGACCTGGTGCACCTGGCACGGACCATTCGCAACGCTCCGCGCGTGGAGAACCTGGTAGGCCTGCGCGGCGAGATCGGCCAACTGGTGGAGCGCATGCTGGCCCACGGCGCATCGTCGACCCAGATCACCCACATCATCACTTTGCTCAACGACCATACGGTGTGCCGGGTCATCGAGCTGACCCTGGCCGACAAGGGCGACCCGGGCGTACCGTTCAGCTGGTTATGCTTCGGCAGTGAAGGTCGACGGGAGCAGACCCTGCACACCGACCAGGACAACGGCATACTCTTCGAGGCCCGGGACGCGGCCCATGCGGCGCAGATTCGCGGCCTCCTGTTGCCCATCGCACAACAGATCAACCAGAGCCTGGCGCTCTGCGGCTTCGCCCTGTGCAAGGGCAACATCATGGCCGGCAACCCCGAGCTGTGCCTGTCCCGCGCCGAATGGGCCCGGCGCTTCGCGGCGTTCATTCGCGAGGCGACGCCGGAAAACCTGCTGGGATCGAGCATCTATTTCGACCTGCGAGTGGTCTGGGGCGATGAACAGGGCTGTGAACAGTTACGCCGGCAGATTCTCGACCAGGTGGCCGATAACCGCCTGTTCCAACGCATGATGGCCGATAACGCCCTGCGCCATCGGCCACCGGTGGGGCGTTTCAGGGATTTCGTGCTGAGCCGCAAAAACGGCGAAAAAGCCACCCTCGACCTGAAAGTCCAGGGCCTCACTCCCTTCGTCGATGGGGCCCGCCTGCTGGCGCTGGCCAATGGCATCGAGGCCAACAACACCCTGGAGCGCCTGCGGCAGCTGGTGGCCAAGGGTGTGATCGAAGCGCTGGACGGCGCGGCCTATGAAGAGGCGTACCACTTCATCCAGCAGACCCGCATGCAACAACACCAATTGCAGACCCGCGAAAACCTGCCTTATTCCAACCGGGTCGATCCCGACAGCCTCAATCACCTGGACCGTCGCATCCTGCGCGAATCCCTGCGCCAAGCCCAACGCCTGCAAAGCAGCCTGACGCTGAGGTACCAGCTGTGAACCTGTTTTCCTGGCTGCGTCCGGCCCCGCCAATGCTTGCGGACTCGTTGCAGCGACGCCTGGCGGAACTGCCGACGCCCACGCCCCTGGGCGAGTGCAGCTTGCGGGAGCAGCGCTGGGTGGTGGTGGACCTGGAAACCACCGGCCTGAACCTGAACAAGGACCAGGTGTTGTCCATTGGCGCGGTAGTGATCGAAGACGGCGCCATCGACTTCAGCCAGCAGTTCGAACGCACCCTGCAATGCGACAAGGAAAAACTGGGCCCCAGTGTACTGATCCATGGCCTGGCGCCCAGTGCCATCGCCGCCGGGAGCGACCCGGCCGAGGCGCTGCTGGCCTTCATGGAGTTCATCGGCGACAGTCCGCTGCTGGCTTTTCACGCACCCTTCGATACCCACATGCTCGGACGCGCGCTGAAGGACTACCTGGGCTACCGCTTGCAGCACCCGTTCCTGGACGTGGCGGACCTGGCGCCGATGCTTACCCCCCAAGCCCACCTGCGCAAGGCCGGCCTGGATGAATGGGTCGACTGGTTCAAGCTGCAGGTTTTCGATCGCCACAACGCCAGTGCCGACGCGCTCGCCACCGCCGAGCTGGCGCTGATCCTGTTCAGCCGCGCTCGCCAGCAACAGATCCAGAGTCCGCTGGACCTGCAGCAGCGCCTGGGCCAATGGAAACGGCGACAACAGGCCCCTTCGCTTTGACCTGAGCTGGCGAACACGCAGCGCTTGTGGGAGCCAGCCCTCATGCAGGATGTGCAACACCACCCGACCGGCGCCAATTGCTTTCCCGCCCCCGCCTCTGCGACAATCGCGAACAATTCTCGTTACTTAAAACATCGGTGATACTCCGTGTCGTCAATTCCTGGCCCTCACAGTGATCTGGTTGGTGCGCTGTACCGTGACCATCGTGGCTGGCTATTGGCCTGGTTGCGGCGCAACGTCGCCTGCCCGCAGCGGGCCGAGGACTTGAGCCAGGATACGTTCGTGCGCCTGTTGGGCCGCGAGCAATTGAAGGCACCCCGAGAACCCCGGGCCTTCCTGGTGGCGATCGCCAAGGGGTTGCTGTTCGACTATTTCCGTCGGGCGGCACTGGAGCAGGCCTATCTCACCGAACTGATGCTGATTCCAGAAGGCGAGCAGCCATCGCCGGAAGAACAGCACTTGATCCTCGAGGACCTCAAGAATATCGATCGGCTGCTCGGCAAACTGTCGAGCAAGGCTCGCGCCGCGTTCCTCTACAACCGCCTCGACGGCCTCGGCCACGCCGAGATCGCCGAGCGCCTGGGCGTTTCGGTTCCCAGGGTGCGCCAGTACCTGGCCCAAGGCATGCGTCAGTGCTACATCGCACTTTACGGAGAACCGACATGAACCCGCTCCATTCCAAACCGGTTTCGTCCAGCGTCCTGGACATGGCCATCGCCTGGCAACTGTCCCTGGACTCGGGCAGCGGCACTCCCCAGGACCGCGAGGCCTTCGCCCAATGGCATGCCGCCGACGAAGAACACGCCCGGGCCTGGCGGCAACTGGGCATGCTCGATCAGCGTTTCAGCGTGGCCAGCGGGCCGGCGCGGGCCGCGTTGCTGCAGTCGCGGGTCAGCATCCGGCGTCGGTTGCGCAAGGTAGGCAGCGGCCTGGCCAGTATTGTCGCGGTGATCGGCCTGGCGCTGTTTGCCGGGGAGCGTTACCTGCCGCTGGACTACTGGCTGGCCGACCAGCGCACCGCCACGGGCGAACAACGCACCCTGCGCCTGGCTGACGGAACGCTGATCAACCTCAACACCCACAGCGCCCTCGATGTGCGTTTCGACGATAAGCAACGGCGCATCATCCTCCAGGAAGGCGAGATCCTGGTGGAAACCGGCCACAACGATCCGCGTCCGTTTATCGTGCAGACTCGCGAAGGCAGCCTGCGTGCCCTGGGTACGCGGTTCCTGGTCAAGCGCGAGGAGGACGCCACGCGCCTGAGCGTCCTGCAGTCCGCCGTGGCGGCCCATCCCGAGGCAACACAGCAGGAACAGATTCTTCGCGAAGGCCAGCAGGTGCTGATGCGCCGCGACGGCTTCGGGCCGACGGTGGCCTTGAGTCCCGGTGCCGATGCATGGACCCGTGGCATGCTGGTGGTGGACAACGCCCGTCTGGAAGAGCTGGTCCATGAACTGGGGCGCTACCGTCGCGGCTACCTGGGCGTCGAACCACAAGTGGCGGATTTGCGCATCACCGGCAGCTTCCCGTTGCACGACACCGACCTGGCCTTGACCGCGCTGCTGCCAACCTTGCCGGTACAGATAGAGCATCACACCCGCTGGTGGGTCATGGTGCAACCGAAGACCGAAGCCAAGCCGTGAGAGGACGGGTTTTCGGCGGATAGCTCAATATGAGCAGGCTCGCTCCACAGTGACCCGGGTGACCCCACCATTGCGGGCGACGCAGCCTCTTGTGGGAATGAGCCTGCTCGCAATGAGACCACCTGAGCGCCGCCTGATCCGACAGGTGGCATCCATCCAATCTGAATCTAAATTATTTTCATCCAGCCCTATCACTTTTCGACTTTCATCCGGCATCCAGGCAATTGAGAAATATTTCCATTCAGGAGCCGCCGTATGTCCCGTCCGCTAGACACCCTGTTGCGCCCCAGCCTGTTGGCCGTCGCCATTGCCTTTGCCGTCCCGTTGGCCAGCGGCCCGTTGCTGGCAGCCGAACAGGCTTCCAGCGTGCGCGCCTACAACCTGCCTTCCGCGCCATTGGCCAGCACCCTTAACCAGATTGCCAGCCAGGCCGGCCTCGCCTTGAGCCTGAGCCCTTCCCTGGTCTCAGGTAAGCAGTCGGCTCCGGTCCAGGGCCAGTTCGATGCCATCGGCGCATTGCGTGAAGCCTTGCGCGGCACCGGCCTGCAACTGGAACAAAGCAGCGCCGGCACCTACAGCCTGGCCGCCGTGCCCGAGGGCGTCATGGCCCTGCCGGAAACCAGCGTGATCGGCGCGGGCATCAGCGAAACCGCGTGGGGCCCGACCGAAGGTTATGCGGTCACCCGCACCGCCGCCGGCACCAAGACCGATACTCCGATTGTCGAACTGCCACGCTCGGTTTCCGTGGTCACGCGCCAGCAAATGGAAGACCGCTCCGTCCTCAACCTCAACGATGCCCTGCGCTACACCGCCGGCGTACAGAGCAGCGGCTACGGTTCGGACTCGCGTAACGACTGGCTGCTGGTGCGCGGTTTCGTACCGACCCAGTTCCTCGATGGCCTGCCGCTGCCCAAGGGCAACTACGTCACGCCGAAAATCGAGACCTGGAACCTGGAGCGCATCGCCGTGTTGCGCGGCCCCGCATCTTCGGTCTACGGCCAGACGCCGCCGGGCGGCCTGCTGGACATGGTCAGCCGTCGCCCACAGGCCGAGAGCAGTCATGAAGTGGAAGTACAGGCCGGCAGCTACGAGCACAAGCAGATCAATTTCGACAGCACCGGCAAGGTCGATGACGAAGGCCAGTTCCTTTATCGGGTCAGCGGCACCGTGCGCGACAGCAATTCCCAGGTCGATCACATTCCGGACAAGCGCTACAACCTCGCGCCGAGCCTGACCTGGAATATCAACGATGACACTCGCCTGACCTTCCTGACCCAGTTCACCCGCGACGACACCGGTATTACCGGGCAATTCCTGCCATTACAGGGCACCAAGCTGTCTTCGCCGGCGGGCAAGATTTCCCATCACAAGAACCTGGGGGATCCAGAGTGGGAATTCTATGACCGCACCTATTACGCACTCGGCTACGCGTTCGAACATCGCCTGAACGATACCTGGCAGTTCCGCCAGAACCTGCGCTATACCAAGAGCGACCTGGAGACCCAGGGCATCTCCGCTGGCGGACAATTCTGGCCAGCGGGGCCTGACGAGGCGGTAAGCGCCGATGGCACCATCAAGCGCAGCGCCAGTGTCATCGATGAAGACATCAGCCAGTTCGCTGTGGATAACAACTTCCAGGCCGACTTCCAAACCGGCGTTCTCAGCCACACCCTGCTGCTGGGCCTGGATCACCAGCGCTCGAACAGCAATGCGCGCTGGGACTGGGGTTCGAACGGTGTGCCGACCAGCAATATCCACAACCCGATCTACGGACAGGATTTCTCCAACGTCCAGTACTTCACCATGTATGACTACAACCAGAAGACCAACCAGACCGGCCTCTACATCCAGGACCAGATGGCCCTGGACAACTGGCGCCTGACCCTTGGCGGACGCGAGGACTGGGTCCACACCGGCACTGAGTTCCACAACCTCAACAACGTCACCAACACTCAGCGGGACAAGAAATTCAGCGGCAACGCCGCCCTGAGCTACGTCTTCGATAACGGCGTGACACCTTACATTTCCTTCGCACAGTCCTTCCAGGCCGCGGCAGGTTCAACGGTCAACAGCACCGATGCGTTCAAACCGACCGAGGGCGAACAGTACGAGGCCGGGATCAAGTACCAGCCCCCCGGCACCAGGACCTTGCTGACCGCCGCGGTGTTCGACCTGACCCAGAAGAACAACTCCGTGACCGAAAACAACGTCACTCGCCAGGTGGGCGAAGTCCAGGTCCGGGGCCTGGAGCTGGAGGCTTCGGGCAACGTGACCGACAACCTGAAACTCGTCGGCTCCTATACCTACAACGACAGCGAAATCACCAAGGGCACCGCGGCCGAAAAAGGCAAGCGCATGGCCCAGGTCCCGCGTAACCAGGCCACGGCGTGGGCCGACTACACCTGGCACAACGGCCTGCTGGACGGCTTCGGCGTGGGCGCAGGCGTGCGTTATGTCGGCGACACCTACGGCAACACCACCAACACCGACTGGGGCCATGTCGGCTCCTACACCGTGTACGACGCATCGGCCCATTACGACCTGGGCCGCCTGAACAAGACCCTCAAGGGGGTTACGGTGGCGGTGGACGCGAAGAACATCTTCAACAAGGACTACCTGTCCACTTGCGATGGTTTCTATTGCTACTACGGCGACCAACGCAACGTCGTTGCCAGCGTGAATTACAAATGGTAATCGGTTAGCCTTTGCGGCAAACCTTTCGAGGGTCAGCCGTGGCGAGTAATTTTCCTCTCGCCACGGCCGGTCTCTTTTGCATCCGGATCCTTCATGAAAAGCAAAACCATCCGCCGCTGGTCGTTCATCCACACCTGGACCAGCCTGATCTGCACGGTGTTCCTGCTGATGCTGGCGATCACCGGGCTGCCGTTGATTTTCCATCATGAAATCGAGCACCTGCTGGGCGACGCCCCCGAGTTCCGGGAAATGCCCGCCGACACGCCACACCTGGACCTGCAACAGTTGGTGGAGAAGGCCAAGGCCCATCGTCCGGGTGAAGTGGTCCAGTATTTCGGCTGGGACGAAGACGACCCCAACGGTGTCATCACCATCATGGCGCCGACACCGGACACCGAGCCCAATTCCTCACACACCTTCATGCTCGATGCACGCACCGGCGAGGCCCTGGAAATGCCCTCGGCCAACGGTGGTTTCATGATGGTCATGCTGCGCCTGCATGTGGACATGTTCGCCGGGTTGCCCGGCAAGCTGCTGCTAGCGTTCATGGGCCTCTTGTTCGTGATCGCCATCGTCTCCGGCGTGGTCCTGTATTTGCCGTTCATGCGGCGCCTGAGGTTCGCCACGGTGCGCCAGGACAAATCCACGCGCCTGCGCTGGCTCGACCTGCATAACCTGATCGGCGTGGTCACGCTGGTCTGGGCGCTGACCGTCGGGGTCACAGGTGTCATCGCCGCGTGCGCCGACCTGATCATCGCCGCCTGGCGCAACGACAGCCTCGGCGCCATGGTCGAACCCTACCGCAACGCCCCGCCCCTGACCCAACTGGCGCCGGCCACCCGCCTGCTCGACATTGCCAGGCAAGCCACGCCAGGCATGGAGCCCAGTTTCATTGCATTCCCCGGCACGCTGTTTTCCAGCCAGCACCACTACGGAGTGTTCATGAAGGGCAATACCCACCTGACCTCTCACCTGCTGACCCCGGTGTTGATCGACGCCAGCACCCTGGACGTCACCGCCGTGGCCGAGCGGCCCTGGTACATGGATGTCATGAGCCTGTCCTTGCCGCTGCACTTCGGTGACTACGGCGGCAGGCCGATGCAGATCTTCTGGGCGACCCTCGATGTGTTGACCATCATCGTCCTCGGCAGCGGGGTCTACCTGTGGCTGGTGCGGCGCAAGGCAGCCAAACGCGCGAGCGTCGGCGCGCAGGTGGTGTCGTGAGGCCCCGGCAGTCGAACTTCTGGAAAGTCTTTGGCGCTCCCGTGCTGATCGGTGTCCTTTGCGCCGCCGGACTGTTCTCGGCACTGCTGGGTGACGGTGCGTGGGACGCGGTGAGTTGGGTGGGCCTGGGACTGCCGACCCTGCTGGGCACCTGGGGGTTGTTCAAGCGCAACGGATAAGCTGCGCAGGGGGGCTCGCCAGTCGCGTCTGAACTGTCTAGGCTGTGCGAATCCCGGGTCTGAACCCTGTCACCCCCCTCGAGACCGACTCCATGGCCACCCCCAGCATGACGCTGTTTCAAAATCCCGCTTCGCCCTTCGTCCGCAAGGTGCTGGTGCTACTGCACGAAACCGGCCAGCAGGACCGCGTGGCGTTGCAGCTCAGCCAACTCACCCCGGTCAGGCCGGACCAGAAGCTCATCGATGAAAACCCGTTGAGCAAGATCCCTGCCCTGCGCCTGTCCAACGGAACGGTGATCCATGACAGCCGCGTCATCCTCGATTACCTGGACCACCAGCACGTCGGTAATCCGCTGATTCCCCGTGAAGGCGCAGCCCGCTGGCGACGCCTGACCCTCGCGTCCCTGGCCGACGGGATCATGGACGCGGCAGTACTGATCCGCTACGAAACCGCCTTGCGTCCCGTGGAAAAACACTGGGACGAGTGGCTCGACGCGCAACGGGACAAGATTCGCCGCGCCCTGACCGTGCTCAACACCGAGGCGGTCGCCGAACTGGCCAGCCACTTCGATGTGGCGTCCATCAGCGTGGCCTGCGCCCTGGGTTACCTGGACCTGCGCCACCCGGACCTGGAATGGCGCGAGACCAACCCGCAGCTGGCGCAGTGGTTCGCCGAGGTGAGCCTGCGGCGTTCAATGATTGAAACAGTGCCCCGGGTCTGACGCTGCGTCAGCTGTCCCGGCCTCATCGCGAGCAGGCTCGCTCCCACATCGAATCGTGTCGCACCTTGGGGGAGCGAGCCTGCTCGCGATGGCAGCGCACCGGATCCAGCGGGAACAACCCGGCAATGCGCATTACCAACAGTTCGCGTACCCGCTGATCCTCGCGCAACCCCAACGAGCGGCTCATTTCACTTCCCCCAGATCGAACGTCATGGTCGCCGCCGGTTTCGATCCGACCCCGTACCAGTCCAGCTTGCGGGTCAACACCATGAACACGCCCAGTAGACCGAACAGCAACAGCGAGCCCATCAACAACGCATAGTCCTCGGCGCTCAGCAAGCCGTAGAGCAATGCATACAGCGCCGCCAGCCCTGCCGAAAAACCCAGGCCATGGCTTACGCTGCGCAACACATGACAGACGTAGAACCCCACCAGCGACACACAGGCACTGGCCGACAACAGGTACGCCAGGGCAAAGCCGATGTGTTCCGACAGCGATAGCAAAAGCAGGTAAAAGAATGCCAGCGCCACGCCCACCAGGGCGTACTGGACGGGGTGCACGGCCAGGCTCTTGAGCACCTCGAAAAGGAAGAAACCGGCGAATGTCAGGGCAATGAACAGCAAGGCATATTTGATCGCCCGATCGCTCTTGAGGTACTGGTCCACCGGATCGATGAAGCTCACGCCGAAGGCACGGCTGCGGAACGTTTCACAGCTGTCGCTCGCCACGCAGTTCTGCAACGCTTCTTCAAGGTTGGTGGAGAAGAACGAGGTCTGCCAGTCGGCACTGAAACCCTGTTCATTGATGTCGCGATTGACGGGCAGGTAGTTGCCGATGAAGCTCGGGTGCGGCCAGTCGGCGGCCAGGTGCACCTTGCTGGTCTTGCCCACCGGCAGGATCTGCAGTTCACCGGTGCCCTGCAGGCGCAGATCGAAACCGAAGGTCAGCTCGGCGCCATTCTGGCCGTTGACCAGGGGCAATGGCACATGCACCCCCTGCCCCAGCCAACCGACCCGCGAACCGGGCAGGAAGTCGACGGTCTGCTCATTGAGTTTCAGCACCAGCGCACTCTCGATGCCACGGATGTCGCTGATGCCTACGCTCAGGTAAGGCTCGTCGAAGCGATAATCGGCCGCCTCCTTGACGGTCAAGCCATAGCGCTCGGGCAACTTGAAGCGACCATCGATCCGGCTGTCGGCGTGGAACAACCGAGCCTCGTAGATGCCCCGGGCACGGGTTTCGGTGCGGACCTGGCCATCGAGTTCGAAATGATCCGGCAGAAAATACAATTCACCGCTTTGCTCGACGGTTTCCAGGAAACGGACACCGGTCTTCTCATTGGTATTCCAGACACGCACATCCTTGCGAAACGGCACCACGATCATCGGCCCGATGAGCTGCTGGCTGTGGCTGGAACTGCTGGCGATCTCCTGCAAGACGCCGTCGCGCAGCGCCTGGCGTTCATCGATAAGGCCGTTGATCATCAGCAACGGAATCATCAGCAAGAGGATCAGTAAGGCAATCATGCCCAGTTTCACGGCGAGGCTGCGGTTCATGTGGAAGCTCCCTGTTTGAATGAGGGAGATTCTGGAGCGGCTGTGTGGGCTGTTTATGAGGCGAATGTGGAGTTTGTGTGGAAAACGGGCGAGCCCTTGTTGAGCAGCCCGCCTTCATGTGGACCGTGGCGAACCCGTGCGAGTGGGCCGTGCCATGGATCTCAGGGCAAGCGCAACACCACTTCCACGCCGCCCTCGACATTGCCGATCGCGAATTCCCCGGCATGCAGCTGCACCACTTCTTCCACAAAGTTGAGTCCCAACCCGGTGCTCTTACGTCCGCTGTCCGGGCGCGGCAGTGAATAGAAACGCTCGCTCAGGCGCGGCAGGGCGTAGTCGGGAATCGGCTCGGCCTGATTGAACAACCGGATCTCGACAAGGTTGCCGATGCGCTCGGCGCTGATTCGCAGCAATCCGTGGGCAGGGGTGAAGTCCAGGGCGTTTTCCAGCAGGTTGCCCAATGCCTGGCGCAACAGAAATGCCTCCCCGGTGAGGATCAGGTCGGCGCCAACCTGCCGTTCGATCCGCAACTGTCGCTGTTCGATCCAGCCACCTCGGGCTTCAAGCAATTCGTCCAGCAAGGGCGCCAGGGGAACCGCCACCTGCTCCTCCAGCCCCTGGCGCTGTTCGACCTGGGCCAGGTTGAGCAAACGCTCGATCAGTTGCTGCATGCGTACGCTTTCATTGTCGATGTTGCTGACGAACCGCTGGTGCTGGGCCGCGGGCATATCGCTCTGCAGCAACTCGGCGGCACCGCGAATCGCCGCCAGCGGGCTCTTGAGCTCGTGGGTCAGGGTGTGCACATAGCGCTCGACATATGCCTTGCCTTCGAGCTGGGTGCGCATGTGCTCCAGGGCATGCGCCAGTTGCTCGAACTCGCCGCCGCGATAATGCGGCACCTCCACCCGTTGTCCCTGGCTGACGGCCTGGGCATACCGGGTCAGGCGTCGCAGCGCCGAGCTGAGCCACCACGACAGCAAGGCCCCGAGCAGCAGGCCCAGGCCAATCAGCCCGGCGCCGTAAAGCAGCAGGCGCCGCTCCGTGCGGTCGATGTAAGGCTGCAGCGAGCTGTTGGGCTTGGCCACGGTCACCACGCCGATGATCCGGCCGTTATCGCGGATCGGTGCCCCGACATGCATCACCGAGGAGGTCGGGTCATCGGCGACGCTGCGGGTCGAGCGTGCCCCGTACTGGCCACGCAGGGTCAGGTAGACGTCGTTCCAGCGCGAGTAATCCTGCCCCACCGCCACACCGCTGGAATCGAGCACCACGATGCCGTCGGCATCCGTGACGTAGATGCGATGGCTGACCTGGTTCTTCGGCAAACCCCAGATCGTGGCCCCCGGCTGGCGTTCGCCATAAGCCTTGAGCAACTGCGGCCAGCGATTCTGGCTGAGGGTGCCGGCCTTGAAGTCGTCGCGCAGGATCTCGGCCATCAGGTTCGCCGTGTCCACCAGGGTTTCCTCGGTGGACTGGCGAACACCGGGCCGGATCTGTTCGATCACCGTGCCGAGCACGAAATACCCGGTCAGGCCGATGAACAGCACATAGACCAGGAAAATGCGCAGCCCCAGCGGCATCAGCTGTTCCCCGGGCTGTAGCTGTAGCCGAGGCCGCGATGGGTCTGGATCGGCTCCGCCTCGGCCCTGACCAGCCTCAGCTTGGCGCGCACGCTCTTGATATGGCTGTCGATGCTGCGTTCGTAACCGGCATCGCTGGCCACGCCCAGGGCATCGAGCAATTGTTCGCGGCTGAACACTCGCTCGGGCTGTTCCAGCAGACAGTTCAGCAGGCGAAACTCGTGACGTGTCAGGTTCAGTGGCTTGCCGCGATAGCTGATCTGCACGCGGTCGCCGTCCACCTGGAACAGCGCCGTACCCAGCTCCGTGGCGGGTCGCGGCGCCACCCGCTTGAGGATCGCCCGGACCCTGGCGGCGACCTCCCGCGGGCTGAAAGGCTTGACCACGTAGTCGTCGGCGCCGATTTCCAACCCCACCACCCGATCAATCTCGCCATCCCGAGCCGTCAGAAAGATGACCGGCACCTCGCTGAAACGTCTGAGATTCTTGCAGGTCTCAAAACCGCTGATATCCGGCAGGCCTACATCGAGGATGATCAGGTCCGCCGGTGTGTTTTTCTGGTGTTCGAGCGCCGCGGCACCAAGGCTCAGCCAAGTGGTGTCGAAACCTTCGCCTTGCAGGGCAAATACCAGCGTATCGGCAATGGCGGCTTCGTCTTCGACAATCAGAATATGAGGCATGGCTTGAGAGCCCGACAATAAAGTTGCCGGAACGGTGCCCCAACCCTGGAGGCGCGTCAATCGGGTAAATCAGCAGTCCGGCTTGTCCGCCGTGAAACGTCGGGCCGGATTCACCGCGGCATCGAATTCGCGCAGAGCCTTGGCGCCAATCAACAGCGGATAATTGAAACCGCTGCGGTCGGTCAGGTTGACCTCCACGGTGCGCTTGACGTTGCCCAGGCACATCTCCAGTTCCACCACCGGACGCTTGCTGGGTGCGGCCGACTCTCCTTCGTCTTCATCTTCTTCGGAGCGGGTCTTGATCTTGCTGATGCGCGCCACCTTGTGTTCATAGATCTTGTTGCTCGCATCCTTGGTGGCCAGGCGGAACCGCACCCAGTCGTCTCCGTCGCGGGTGAAGGTTTCGATGTCTTTGGCCGACAACGAGGCCGTGAGGGCGCCGGTGTCCATCTTGGCCTTGAGGACTTCACCGCCGATTTCCGGCAGCGCGATGTATTCGTACCGTCCGTACAGGGTCGGCTCGGCGGCCAGCGCCGGAAGGGCCAGCAGGGAAAGCAGGGCAAGGGTTGATTTCATGGTCATGAGGCTTCCTGTGTGAAGTGGTTTTTTAGACCGTGGCCTGGCCATTGGTTTCATTGCGCAGCGATGGCAGCCTACCCGAAGCGATGTGAAACAATCGTCCACGGCGGATTTGGCCTACCGCCCGAAGCTGCTTATCATGGCCCGCCTAACTGCTTGCAAGAGTCTTCTATGCGCCGACTGCTCACCGGCTGTTTCGTCACCCTGCTGCTGTTGCTCAACACCCTGGTGCTGTTCGGGCCGCTGATGGTGTTCGCACTGCTCAAACTGGTCCTGCCCGGGCGCTTTCGCGACTATGCCTCCTGGGCGGTGATGTGGATCGCCGAAACCTGGGCCGAAATCGACAAACTGATCTTCGCCCTGTGCATCCCCACCCGCTGGGACATTCGCGGCGGCGAGGACTTGCGTGGCGATACCTCCTACCTGGTCATCAGCAACCACCAATCCTGGGTAGACATTCCCGCCCTGGTCCAGGCACTCAATCGGCGGACACCTTTCTTCAAGTTCTTTCTCAAGAAAGAGCTGATCTGGGTGCCGTTCCTGGGCCTGGCCTGGTGGGCGCTGGATTATCCGTTCATGAAGCGCTACACCAAGGCCTTCCTGGCGAAGAACCCGGAGCTGGCGGGCAAGGACCTGGAAATCACCCGGGCGGCCTGCGAGCTGTTCAAGCGCCAGCCGGTCACCGTGGTGAACTACCTCGAAGGCACCCGGTATACCGCCGCCAAGAGCCAGCAGCAGCAATCGCCCTTCACCCATCTGCTCAAGCCCAAGGCCGGTGGCGTGGCGTTCGTCCTGGCAGCCATGGGCGAACAGCTGGATGCGGTACTGGACGTAACGGTGGTGTACCCCCAGGAACGGATTCCCGGTTTCTGGGACCTGATCAGCGGCGCGGTGCCCAGGGTCATCGTCGACATCCAGACCCGAGCGCTGGATCCGGCGCTATGGCAAGGCGACTACGAAAACGACCCGGTTTTCCGGCAGCACGTCCAGGAGTGGGTCAACCAGCTCTGGACCGAAAAGGACCGGCGCATCGCCGCCTTGCGCAACGAACGCGACTGATCAGATCCCCGCGCCCGGGCTCCAGATGCCGCTCAGGCTCTGGAGCAATGAACCGGCCACGCCCTGTTGGCCGAGGTACTCAAGGATCACCGGGGCAAACTGACCGATCATGCCGCTGTCCATGTCCAGTGCGCTGAAGGTGTTGTTCAGGTCCTGGGTGTCCTTGACATTACCCAGCAGGCCGTCGAGCAATGCGTTCCTTTCCGATCCGCCCCCCAGCAGGCCGCCCAGGCCATTGAGTCCGCCAATGGCGCTGTTGCCAGCAATCTGGTCCAGGCCCGGCACACTTGCGCTCAATTCGGAAAACTGCGGTTCGCTGAGCCGGTTCTTCGCCAGCCCCAGCATCGCACCGGCACCGCCGATGGCCTGCTCCGGCGTGATGTTCAACTGCGATCCCAACGTATTGAGCAACCCAGCGGCTTTAGGCGCAGCCGCGATGGCGCCCTCTTGCTGCCCAGGCTGATTGCCTTGCATTGCCGCCACTGCATCGACTGCATCACTGAGGCTGAACTGCGCGAAGGCTGGACTGGCGGCCAGTGACAGCAGGCAAGACAGTGCAAAACCGCGTGGAACCTTCATCCCAACATCCTCTGAAACCCTGACAAGCCACCCGGTAAGGAAGTAGCGCAAACCGTGGGTTGGACGAAGGTTGACGGCGATTGTTCCGGGCCGGATTAAAAATCAGATAACACTAATGGAAAATTCCTTCAGAACAATCAGAAACAACTGGCTTTTAAAAAACCAGAACTGAATTAGCCCAAAAACTCTAAAACACCTGCTCATAATTCAGAATTGACATAATCAACTGTCAACCTTGACAGTAGCCCGCCCCGCCGTAGTTGCGACCATAGGCTTGATCGAGTTATTTGGAGCCCTGAAAGATGCAAAGGATACTGGCTGGGTGCGCGGGGTTATTCCTGTCATTGAACGGATACCTGCATGCAGGTGAAATAATCTGCCCTGCTGTTACCGATATTCATAGAAACATGGAGACCGCAGACGACACCTACTCGGTGGAAGTACGGGATGATCGCGAATGGGCGAGCCAGCAATTGGTAGAGGAAGTCAATCCGGCGTTGCTGGAATTCAGCGGCGCCGAATATGTACTTCATGAACCCGATGGTGACGAACAGACTCCGACGAGGGCCACCATTATCTGCCGGTATGGCCAGCTGAATCTGACATTGGAGCATCTGCAAGTACAGGAGCCCTTCTTTTCAGAGTGGGCGGACAATCGTTGTGAAAGTTTGGATCCGTCGGTGTGCAGACTGATAAACGCGGACTATTTCAATGTGACCTTCTAATATGACGCTTTGTAACTTGACCCACACTTAGTCCGGACTCCAGCCGCTCACTCCAGACATCCCGAAACTCCGTCGGCACTTCCCGCCCCTCTCTGCAGCCGTGGGTGACCTGGCTTCCTCTGTGCCAGAGCATCTTGCAGCGCTGCATTGAACAGCGACGCCCCGGCATGGACCCTACAGCGAATGTCGAAGCATGAATGCCCAGGCGTTCTACCGCGGTTTCTGCGAGCGGCTTCACAGTCACGGTGATCCGGCACTGAATACAGCCTCACCTTTGATAGCAATCCTGCTGAAGAGGCGATCTCTCTGGAACCTTACCCAGGCGCATTCTTATTCCCTCTCGGTATTATCCGCTGTCAACTCTGACAGTAGGCAACGACCGGCCCCGATCCTAAGCTCCCAATGCGTCAACAAAACAAGACTCTGGGCCCCCAGTCTTTATCCACTCGGGCAGGCAGGACGAAAGACATGAGCGATCGACTCAAAGGAACCGTCAAATGGTTTAACGATGCAAAGGGCTACGGCTTCATTACCTGTGGCGACAGCGGCAAGGAACTGTTCGTGCACTTTTCAGCCATCGATGGGGAGGGCTACAAGACCTTGAAGGAACGACAGACCGTCTCTTTTGAAGTTGAACAGGGAAGCAAGGGCGTCCAGGCCGCGAGAGTGACACTGGAATAAACTTCGCGACGCAGCAACAGCCCATCCACTCAATGGGCATCAGTGACCGCAGAGTCCAAAGAAAAGGGCGACATCTCTGTCGCCCTTTTTTTCGCCTTATGCGGCGCTGAACAGCTTGTGCGGATCGATCACGAATTTCTTCGGCACACCGGCATCGAACTCGCCGTAGCCTTTTGGCGCGTCGTCCAGGCTGATGACCTGTACGCCGACGATTTCCGCGATGTTGATGCGATCCCACATGATGGCTTGCATCAGTTGACGGTTGTACTTCATGACCGGGGTCTGGCCGGTGTGGAAGCTGTGGGACTTGGCCCAACCCAGGCCGAAGCGGATGCTCAAGGCACCGATCTTGGCGGCGGCATCGACCGCGCCCGGATCTTCGGTCACGTACAGGCCTGGAATACCGATCTTGCCGGCAACGCGGGTCACCTGCATCAGGGAGTTGAGCACGGTGGCCGGGGCCTCGTGCTTGACGCCTTCATGGCCATGACCACGGGCTTCGAAGCCCACGGCATCGACGGCACAGTCGACTTCCGGCTCGCCCAGCAGGTCGGCGATCTGCTCGTGCAGTGGCGTGTCCTTGGACAGGTCGGCGATTTCGAAGCCCTGCGCCTTGGCATGCGCCAGGCGAACCGGGTTGACGTCACCGACGATGACGACCGCCGCACCCAGCAGGCGCGCAGAAGCCGCTGCCGCCAGGCCCACCGGACCGGCGCCCGCGATGTACACAGTGCTCCCTGGGCCGACACCGGCGGTGACAGCGCCGTGGTAGCCGGTCGGCAGGATGTCGGACAGGCAGGTCAGGTCACGGATCTTCTCCATGGCCTTGTCGCGGTTCGGCAGCTTCAACAGGTTGAAGTCGGCGTAGGGCACCAACACGTACTCAGCCTGGCCACCGGTCCAGTCGCCCATGTCGACGTAACCGTAGGCACCGCCGGCACGGGCCGGGTTGACGGTCAGGCAGACGCCGGTGTGTTGCTCCTTGCAGGAACGGCAGCGCCCGCAAGCCACGTTGAATGGCACCGAAACCAGATCGCCGATCTTCAGGTTCTCGACGTCGCTGCCCTTCTCGATCACTTCACCGGTGATTTCATGCCCCAGGACCAGGCCGGTCTGGGCAGTGGTGCGGCCGCGAACCATGTGCTGGTCGGAGCCGCAGATGTTGGTGGATACCACGCGCAGGATGACGCCGTGCTCGATCTTCCTGCCACGCGGGTCCTGCATTTTTGGATAGTCGATTTTCTGTACTTCGACCTTGCCTTGGCCGAGATACACGACACCACGATTACCGGACATGCTTTCACCTCGCTGTTGTTTTTATGAAACTGCGTCGCCCAGGCAGGCAGCGCGTTGATTGCTCGGGTTAATGCTTGTGTCTTGTTTCTGTCTTCTTTGGGAGGGCCTCATCGTGATCAGGCTCGCTCCCCTATTGGATCTCTTTGTTGTCGTCGAGCCTGCTCGACCAGAGGCGCTACAGGACGACCGTACGATTGGCGTTCAGAAATACTCGCCTTTCAATGTGATACCCCACTGCCCGGGCCAGGGTGAGCCCTTCGATGTCCCGGCCCTTGGCGATCAGGTCCTCGGGATAGTGGCTGTGGTCCACCACTTCCACGCCCTGGGCGATGATCGGGCCTTCGTCCAGGTCGTTGTTGATGTAGTGCGCCGTGGCGCCCACCAGTTTCACGCCTTTGTTGTAGGCCTGGTGGTACGGCTTGGCACCCTTGAAGCCCGGCAGCAGGGAGTGGTGGATGTTGATCGCCTTGCCATCGAGCTTGCGGCACAACTCCGGAGACAGCACCTGCATGTAGCGGGCGAGAATCACCAGCTCGGCACCGGTGTCTTCGATCACCTGCCATACCTGGCGCTCCTGGGCCGGCTTGTCGTTCGGGTCCAGGGGGAAATGGTAGTAGGGAATCTGGTGCCAGTCGGCCAGCGGCTTGAGGTCCGGATGATTGGACACCACGGCCACCACATCCATGGATAACTGGCCGATGCGCTGGCGATAGAGCAAGTCGTTGAGGCAGTGATCGGCCTTGGAGACCATGATCACCACTTTGGGTCGGTAATTGGGTGGCGTCAGCTCGAAGACCATGCCGAAGGCTTGCGCCCGCTCGGCCAGTCCGGCACGGAAGCTCTGTTCGTCGAACCCGTCAGGCTGGCGGAACTCCACGCGAATGAAGAAACGCGCCGAGAGCCGGTCGTCGAAGGAGTGGTGCTCGGTGACGTAGCAGCCCTGCTCGAACAGAAAGCGGGTCACCGCGTCCACCGTGCCGAGCACGCTGGGGCAGTCGGCGGTGAGAATCCATGTATCCGGGGCACGGCTCATTGCGGTGACTCCTGTTGTTGTGGGTAGGCCCCCGCCCAGTGCAGAACCCTGCGGCGAGGGGCTTTAGCCTGTGATGTCTCAGGCCTGCACACTCAACCCATATTCGGCCGATGCATCCTGCAGCCACAGCCACCAGTAATCGGAGAAGCTGCGACGAATCACCAGTTCCCAGGTGTCTTCGGCGGTGTGGCGGATCACCAGTTGCGACTTGGCGAACACGGTGCCTACGGCCTTGCCCACCGGGAAGTTGCTCGGATGCACGTCATAGCTGGTGGATTTCATCAGCACGTCGCGCACGTTCGGGCCGGACAGCTCGAGGATCTGCTGGCCGCCGCTGACATTGACGATCTGGATGTGCAGGTCGCCCAGGGCTTCACGCAGTTTCTGCTCGGCGGCGAACTCTTCGCCAGTGGGCACGACCAGTAGCCATTCGTCAGGGCCGAGCCATTGCAGGCTGGTTTCACCCTTGACGATGACGGTCAGCGCCCCGGGCAGTTCCAGGCCCAGGGCCTTGTGCACGCCCGCGGCGAACGCCGGATCGTGGCCATCGCCACGGATGGTCAGGTGACCCAGGAGTTTTTTCTCGCGCACGGTCACACCGGCGTTCTTGCGACCCTTGCCCACCAGGCTGGCGAGGTCGGCATGGTGCAGCGACGACTCGGCCTTGGCCCCGGTGGTGGGGCGTTGTTGGTACACGTTGACTGCGGTCATATGGAGCACCTGTCTGAATGCTGTTGGGTCAGACCCTTATGGTTATGGTGGCTGTCAGGCCGTCATCGCGAGCAAGCTCGCTCCCAAAAGGGTTACGCGATCAACTGTGGGAGCGAGCTTGCTCACGCCGGTCTCCCACAGGACCTCAAGCCACTAGATATTCTGCCGATCCCCCTTCGGATCGAAGAACACCGAAGAAACGATCTCTGCCTCGATCACGCGGCCATCGGCCAGCGGTGCGAACACCCGCTCGCCCATGCGCTTGAGACCGCCCTTGACCACACCCATGGCAAACGAATAACCCAGGGAGTTATGCGCATAGCTGGAGGTCACGTGGCCGACCATCGACATCGGGATCGCCTGCTTGGGGTTGAACACCAGCTGCGCGCCTTCCGGCAGCCAGACATTCGGATCGATCGGCTTGAGGCCCACCAGTTGCTTGCGGTCCTCGCGCACGCAGTCCTCCCGGTTCATGCCCCGCCAGCCGATCCACGAGAACGGTTTGGTGCGGCCCACGCACCAGCCCATGTTCAGGTCGTCCGGAGTCATCGAGCCATCGGTGTCCTGGCCAACGATAATGAAGCCCTTCTCGGCCCGCAGCACGTGCATCGTCTCGGTGCCGTACGGGGTCAGGTTGTACTTCTTGCCCGCTTCGACGATCTGCTCGAGCACGCCCATGGCGTAGTCGGCCTGCACGTTGATCTCATAGGACAGTTCACCGGTGAACGAGATACGGAACACCCGCGCCGGCACGCCACCCACCAGGCCTTCTTTCCAGGTCATGAACGGGAAGCCGTCCTTGTCCAGGTCGATGTCGGTGACTTCGCTCAGCAGCTTGCGGCTGTTGGGTCCCGACAGGGTCATGGTCGCCCAGTGGTCGGTGACGGAAGTGAAATACACCTTGAGGTCCGGCCATTCGGTCTGCTGATAGATCTCCAGCCATTGCAGCACGCGCGCAGCGCCGCCAGTGGTGGTGGTCATCAGGAAGTGGTTGTCCGCCAGACAGGCTGTCACGCCGTCGTCGAACACCATGCCGTCTTCCTTGCACATCAGGCCATAACGAGCCTTGCCCACGTCCAGCTTGGTCCAGGCGTTGGTATAGATGCGGTTGAGAAACTCGCGTGCATCCGGGCCCTGGATGTCGATCTTGCCCAGGGTCGAGGCGTCCAGCAGGCCCACGCTGTCGCGCACGGCCTTGCATTCGCGCTTGACCGCGGCATGCATGTCCTCGCCGTTCTTCGGGAAATACCAAGGGCGTTTCCACTGGCCGACGTCTTCGAACTCGGCGCCGTTCTTCACGTGCCAGGCATGCAGCGCAGTGAAACGCACCGGCTCGAAGATGTGCCCGCAATGCCGGCCGGCCACTGCGCCGAATGTCACCGGCGTGTAGTTCGGACGGAACATCGTAGTGCCCATCTGCGGGATGCTCACGTTCAGCGAACGGGCCGCGATGGCCAGGCCGTTGACGTTGCCCAGCTTGCCCTGGTCGGTGCCGAAGCCCAGTGCGGTGTAGCGCTTGACGTGTTCCACCGACTCGAAGCCTTCGCGGGTGGCGAGCTCGATGGCGGCGGCGGTGACGTCGTTCTGCAGGTCGACGAACTGCTTCGGCGCCCGTGCGGTGGATTTTTCATGAGGCACCTGGAACAACGCCAGGGTCGGCTCTTCATGGCGGCTCAGGGCTTTGGGCAGAACGCCCTCCACCGCTTGGAAGCCGGCCTCGCTGGCCGCGCGCACGCCACCTTCGAAGCCATCGGCCAGGGCATCGCCAAGGCTGTAGACACCATTCACGCCGCCCACGCAGACGCGCTTCTGTGGTGCTTCGCCCGGTACGAAACCGAGGATGTCTTCACGCCAGATCGGCTTGCCGCCCAGGTGCGATGCCAGGTGGACCACCGGGCTGTAGCCGCCGGAGCTGGCCACCAGGTCGCAGTCCAGCCATTCGCCGGGGCTGGTGACCTTGTGGGCGCGGACATCGATCGCGGCGATACGCGCCGCGGTCACGCGCTTGCTGCCGCGGACCTCGATCACGGCACTGCCGGTGAGAATGCGAATGCCTTTGGCGCGCGCCTCTTCCACCAGCGCACCACGAGGATTGCTGCGGGCATCGGCGATGGCCACCACTTGCAGGCTGGCGTCGAACCAGTCCAGGGCCACGCGATAGGCATGGTCGTTGTTGGTGGTCAGCACCAGCTTCTTGCCTGGCGCCACGCCATAGCGACGTACATAGGTGGAGACCGCACCGGCCAGCATGTTGCCCGGCACGTCGTTGTTGCCGTAGACCAACGGACGCTCGCAGGTACCGGTCGCCAGCACGACGCGCTTGGCGCGGACCCGGTTGATGCGTTGGCGCACCTGGCCGATCGGTGCGCGGTCACCGAGGTGATCGGTGAGGCGCTCATGGATGGTCAGGAAGTTGTGGTCGTGATAGCCGTTGACGGTGGCACGAGGCAGCAGCACCACCTCCGGCATCGAGCGCAGTTCAGCCACGGCTGCTGCGACCCACTCGGCCGCCGGCTTGCCGTCCAGGCTTTCACGGGAGTCGAGCAGGCTGCCGCCGAACTCTTCCTGCTCATCGGCCAGGATCACCCGCGCGCCGCTGCGGCCGGCGGCCAATGCGGCAGCCAGGCCAGCGGGGCCGGCACCGACCACCAGCACGTCACAATGACGGTTCATGTAGTCGTATGTGTCCGGGTCGTTCTCGGTCGGCGAGCGACCCAGGCCTGCGGCCTTGCGGATGTACTTCTCGTAGGTCATCCAGAACGACTGTGGATACATGAAGGTCTTGTAGTAGAAGCCCGGCGGCATCAGCTTGCCGCCGACCTTGCCGAGAATTCCCATCATGTCGTTGTTCACGCTCGGCCAGCCATTGGTGCTGGTGGCGACCAGGCCCTGGTACAGCGCCTGTTGCGTGGCGCGCACGTTGGGGATCTGCGTGGCTTCGGTGGCACCGATCTGCAGCACCGCGTTCGGCTCTTCGGCACCGGCGGCGAAGATGCCGCGCGGGCGGGAGTACTTGAAGCTGCGGCCGATGATGTCGACACCATTGGCCAGCAGCGCGGCCGCCAGGGTGTCGCCTTCGAAGCCCTTGTAGGTCTGGCCGTTGAAGGTGAAGCTCAGCACTTTGTTGCGGTCGATCCGTCCGCCGTTGGACAGGCGATTGATCTGGCTCATACCTTCTCTCCCAGAGCCTGTGCGGCCGCTTTCGGACTGTCAGCCTTATCGGTGAATTGCGGCTTTTGGCCGATCTTGTAGGTTTCGAGAATCTCGTAGGTCACGGTGTCGCGGGTCGCGTTGAAGTACTGGCGGCAACCGGCGGCATGGATCCACAACTCGTGATGCAGGCCGCGAGGGTTGTCGCGGAAGAACATGTAGTCGCCCCACTCCTCGTCGGTGCAGCTGTTCGGGTCCAGGGGACGCGGGATGTGTGCCTGGCCGGACGAGTGGAATTCCTCTTCGGAGCGCAGTTCGCCGCAGTGAGGACAGAAGATGTGCAACATGTGGGATTTCTCCTGTTAGTGGGCGACGGCAGCAGCGCCGTGTTCGTCGATCAATGCACCGTTGTGGAAACGGTCGATGGAAAACGGCGCGGCCAGCGGGTGCATCTCACCCTTGGCCAGGCTGGCAGCGAATACGTTGCCCGAGCCCGGGGTGGCCTTGAAGCCGCCGGTGCCCCAACCGCAGTTGAAGAACATGTTCGGCACTGGCGTCTTGGAGATGATCGGGCACGCGTCCGGCGTGGTATCGACGATGCCGCCCCACTGACGGTTCATGCGCACCCGCGAGAGCACCGGGAACATCTCGACGATGGCCTGGATGGTGTGCTCGATCACCGGGTACGAGCCGCGCTGGCCGTAGCCGACCCAGCCGTCGATACCGGCACCGATCACCAGGTCGCCCTTGTCGGACTGGCTGATGTAGCCGTGTACGGCGTTGGACATGATCACGCTGTCGATGATCGGCTTGATCGGTTCTGACACCAGTGCTTGCAGCGGATGGGACTCGACCGGCAGGCGGAAGCCGGCCAGCTTGGCCATGTGCCCCGAGTTACCTGCGGTCACCACGCCGACGCGCTTGGCGCCGATGAAGCCCTTGTTGGTTTCCACACCGATGCACACGCCGTTTTCCTTGCGGAAGCCGATCACTTCGGTCTGCTGGATCAGGTCCACGCCCAAGGCATCGGCGGCCCGGGCAAAGCCCCAGGCCACGGCATCGTGACGGGCCACGCCGCCGCGACGCTGGACAGTCGCGCCCATGACCGGGTAGCGGGTGTTCTTCGAGCAGTCCAGGTACGGGATCTCCTCGGCCACCTGCTTGGCATTGAGCAATTCGCCGTCCACGCCGTTGAGGCGGTTGGCGCTGACACGGCGCTCGGAATCGCGGATGTCCTGCAGGGTGTGGCACAGGTTGTACACGCCACGCTGGGAGAACATCACGTTGTAGTTCAGGTCCTGGGACAGGCCTTCCCAGAGCTTCATGGCATGCTCGTACAGGTGGGCCGACTCGTCCCACAGGTAATTGGAACGCACGATGGTGGTGTTGCGCGCGGTGTTACCGCCGCCCAGCCAGCCCTTCTCGACCACGGCCACGTTGGTGATGCCGTGCTCCTTGGCCAGGTAGTAAGCCGTCGCCAGACCATGCCCGCCACCGCCGACGATGACCACGTCGTAGACCTTTTTCGGCGTCGGCGTGCGCCACATCCGCTGCCAGTTCTCGTGATGGCTGAGAGAGTGTTTGAAGAGGCCGAAGCCCGAATAGCGTTGCATAGTCATTACTCCAAAACCGACTCAGCGATAAACCGGGAAGTCCGCGCACAGCGCCGCCACTTGCTGGGCCACGTTGGCCTCGACATCGGCATCGCCGAGGTTATCGAGGATGTCGCAGATCCAGCCGGCCAGCGTCACGCATTGGGAGACCTTGAAGCCGCGCGTGGTCACCGCCGGGGTGCCGATGCGCAGGCCCGAGGTCACGAAGGGCGACTGCGGGTCGTTCGGCACGGCATTCTTGTTGACGGTGATATGGGCACGGCCCAGGGCGGCATCGGCGTCCTTGCCGGTCAGGCCCTGGCGGATCAGGCTGACCAGGAACAGGTGGTTATCGGTACCACCGGACACTACATCGTAGCCGCGCTTGATGAACACGCCAGCCATGGCCTGGGCGTTCTCGATCACTTGCTGCTGGTAAGCCTTGAAGCCTGGCTCCAGCGCTTCCTTGAAGCACACCGCCTTGCCGGCGATCACATGCATCAGCGGGCCGCCCTGGGCGCCCGGGAACACCGCGGCGTTGAGCTTCTTCTCGATCTCTTCGTTGGCCTTGGCCAGGATCAGGCCGCCACGCGGACCACGCAGGGTCTTGTGGGTGGTGGTCGTGACCACGTCGGCATAAGGCAGCGGATTGGGGTACAGACCGGCGGCCACCAGGCCGGCGACGTGGGCCATGTCGACGAACAACAGGGCACCGACCTTGTCGGCGATCTGACGGAAACGCGGGAAGTCCAGGGTCTTGGAGTAGGCCGAGAAACCGGCGACGATCATTTTCGGCTTGTGCTCGACCGCCAGGCGCTCGACTTCGTCGTAGTCGATCAGGCCGGTGGTGGTGTCGATGCCGTACTGCACTGCGTTGTAGAGCTTGCCCGAGGACGACACCTTGGCGCCGTGGGTCAGGTGACCGCCATGGGCCAGGCTCATGCCCAGGATAGTGTCGCCGGCCTGCAGCAGGGCCAGGTAGACGGCGCTGTTGGCCGACGAGCCGGAGTGCGGCTGGACGTTGGCGTAATCGGCGCCGAACAGTTGCTTGGCGCGTTCGATGGCCAGGGCCTCGACCTTGTCGACGTGCTCGCAGCCACCGTAGTAGCGCTTGCCCGGATAGCCTTCGGCGTACTTGTTGGTCAGGCCACTGCCCTGGGCCTGCATCACACGCTTGCTGGTGTAGTTCTCCGACGCGATCAGTTCGATGTGATCTTCCTGGCGTTGCTCCTCGGCGTTCATCGCCGCCAGCAGTGCATCGTCGTAACCCTGGATCTGGTCTTGCTTGCTGAACATCGCGTCTCTCCCAGCGGCGGTGGTGCGCCTTGTTGTCTTGGTGAGGCACCGTCCGTTCGACAGTGCCCTTTGGATGCGATGGTATGGCTGGCGCAGGCAGGTCAAATGCCTATGGACGCCACGCAAAGGTGCGTTTACGACATAGGAACAGACACGGTCCTGTTTGGACTGGAGACAGGATCCTTGTGGCGAGGGGATATATCCCCTCGCCACAGATAAATCCCTGGCCGCAGGGTTCTGTTCAGGCCGACAGGTGGCGAACCGCGAGCAAAACCAGGAAATGCGCGGGATACAGACCATAGGCCCAACGCCGCATCGCCGGCGGATGAAAACGACCGGCATGTCGCAAAAGTACCTGTCCAAGCCATGGCGCGATCAGGCAAGCCACCAGCCCCCAGATGGCCACCGCATCCCCCAGCCACGCCGCGCCATACAGCACCCGCCATTGGTTGGCCGCCAGACATACCAGCCCCGGCAACAACGCCATGTACAAGGGACGCTTGAATACCAGCAACATTGCCAGCGGCAGCAGCACACCAAAGAAACCGAACATCAACTGCGACGAAAACAGCGCCGCCAACAGCAGCGCCATCACTGCCAGGCCTCGCGCCTCCAGGCTCGGCGTTTGCCAACAGCGCGCCACCAACAATCCCAGCACCAGGGTTGGCATCACATTCAGGGTGGCGGGATCAGGAATGAACAAGCGGTAGGGGATTTCGCTGACGGCACTGAATAGCAGCAGCCAGCCCAGGTACCGCCATGGAGCAGCGCTGGCACCCCTGCGCGCCAGGTTCGCCGCCATCGCCAGGCAGAACCAGGGAAAAGCCAGGCGCCCGGGCACGTAGAGCCAATCGGCGGAGTAACCGACATATCGCAGATGATCGAGCACCATCGCCAACAGTGCCAGCCACTTGAGCAGATCCAGCGCCGTATCACGCCGACTCATCCGCGCCACGCCACGGCCGCATTGTGATTTCCAGACCGAAACATCCGGTGTGTTCCCCCATCATTCTTGGGTAAAGTGCGCACCATGATCGACCACGGCGCTGCGCACCAAAGCACGCCGAACCACCGGACTTCCTCACCCGGGAGTCCTGCCAGGGATCTCTTTATCCAGGACTCTCTATTTCAGGAGCAAGGCCATGACCGACAAGAGTCAACAGTTCGCCAGCGACAACTATTCCGGCATTTGCCCCGAAGCCTGGGCCGCCATGGAAGAAGCCAACCAGGGTCACCAGCGCGCCTACGGCGACGATGAGTGGACCCATCGCGCGGCGGATGATTTCCGCTCTCTGTTCGAAACCGACTGCGAAGTGTTCTTCGCATTCAACGGTACCGCGGCCAATTCCCTGGCACTGTCCTCGCTGTGCCAGAGTTACCACAGCGTGATCTGTTCGGAAACCGCCCACGTCGAAACCGACGAATGCGGTGCGCCGGAGTTCTTTTCCAACGGATCCAAGCTGCTGCTGGCGCGCACCGAAAACGGCAAGCTGACCCCCGACTCGATTCGCGAGATCGCCCTCAAGCGCCAGGACATCCACTACCCCAAGCCGCGGGTCGTGACCCTGACCCAGGCTACGGAAGTCGGCAGCGTCTATACACCGGAGGAAATCCGCGCCATCAGCATCACCTGCAAGGAGCTGGGGCTGAACCTGCACATGGACGGCGCTCGCTTTTCCAATGCCTGCGCCTTCCTCGGCTGCTCGCCAGCGGACCTGACCTGGAAAGCGGGCGTGGACGTGTTGTGCTTCGGCGGCACGAAAAACGGTATGGCGGTGGGCGAAGCGATCCTGTTTTTCAATCACGACCTGGCCGAAGACTTCGATTACCGCTGCAAACAGGCCGGGCAACTGGCCTCGAAGATGCGCTTCCTGTCCGCCCCCTGGGTCGGCCTGCTGCAGGACGACGCCTGGCTCAAGCACGCTCGCCACGCCAACCGCTGCGCGCAATTGCTGGCACAGCTGGTGAGCGACATTCCCGGCGTGGAACTGATGTTCCCGGTCCAGGCCAACGGCGTCTTCCTGCAACTCTCGGAACCTGCCATCGCCGCCCTCACCGCCCGCGGCTGGCGCTTCTACACCTTCATCGGCAAGGGCGGCGCACGCTTCATGTGCTCCTGGGATACCGAAGAGGCGCGAGTGCGGGAATTGGCGGCGGATATTCGCGACGTCATGTCCCACTAAAAAACACTCTCAAGACCGCTGATCGTTCCCACGCTCTGTGTGGGAACGCCCTCTACGGACGCTCCGCGTTCGGCTCTTGGAAGGGACGCAGAGCGTCACGGGCTTCATTCCCACGCATGAGCATGGGAACGATCATAAAAGCCATGTCATTTCTACTGTCAAGTCTGACAGCAGACACCCTCCGTTTTCCGAAATAAGATCCATCTGGCCTTGAACGATGAGACAGGCAGTAAACGCTCAGAAGTTTCGATAGGGGTGAGAAAAAACCTTTAATGAATTGATTCCACAACAGGTAACTCGACATGGACCAGTATTTATACATATCAATTGCATTCGACGATGCCAGCGGTTATTCCATACCCACCACCGATAAAAATCGTGAGCTCTTTCTGGGTGCAGACATCGGGAACTTTATTAACCTCACGATCGAGAATCGGCTTCGCTTCGGAACCATAGAAGAGAAAACATTATGGTACGACACCAACCAAAATGAATGGCATCTTCATTTTTATGTAATTGAGCGCCGTGCTCCGGTCGGTAGTAAAAAACTGGGGGAATCGGCCGCTTGAAATGCTGTGATCTTTATAATCGTTCCCAAGCTCTGCGTGGGAACGATTAACGCACATGTATCGACTATTCCCACCTGTCTCGCGCCCTCTTCGCCTATCCCCAAGCATCTAGGTTCGCACGCGGAGCGTCCCCCCGCGCCGGTCCCGGATCAGAAGTCGATCCGCACATCCCCCTTCGGCACGCTGCAGCACGACAGGATGTAACCTTCGGCTTCGTCGTCCTCGGTGATACCGCCGTTGTGATCCATCTCCACTTCCCCGCCCAGTTTCAACACTTTGCAGGTACCACAGATGCCCATGCCACAGGCCTTGGGGATCATCATGCCGAGCTTGGCAGCAGCGGCGTGGACGGTTTCGCCCGGCGCCACGCGAATGCTCTTGCCCGAGGAGGTGAACTCCACCAGGTGCAGGTCCGCCGCATCGACTTCCGGCGCCTCGGCGGCCTGTTCGGCCTGCTCCACCGCGTCGGCACGGGCTTCCGGCGGCGTGGCCCCGAAGGACTCCTCGTGATAACGCTTCATGTCAAAGCCGGCATTTTCCAGCAGGCGCTTGACCGCGTTCATGTACGGCGTCGGGCCGCAGCAGAACACTTCGCGCTCAAGGAAGTCAGGCGCCATCAGTTCCAGCATCTTGTGGTTCAGGTAACCGCGATAACCCGCCCACGGCTCGCCCAGACCGTGTTTCTCGCAGATCAGGTGCAGGCTGAAGTTGTCGATCCGCGACGCCATGTGCTCCAGCTCGCGGTGATAGATGATGTCCTTGGGCGAACGGGCGCTGTGGATGAACACCATGTCGACGTTGCCGTTGGTGTCGTAGTACCAGCGCGCCATGGACATCACTGGCGTAATGCCGACGCCGCCGCTGAGGTAGAGCACCTTCGGGGCAGAGAAATCGATGGCATTGAACAGTCCCACCGGCCCGTGTACCGCCAGCTCCTGGCCTTCGTGCAAGGTGTCGTGCAGCCAGTTGGAAACCTTGCCTCCCGGCACACGCTTGATGGTCACCGAAAAGCTGTAGGGCACCGACGGCGAGCTGGAGATGGTGTAGGAACGCATGACCTGCTGGCCTTCGATCTCCAGCTCCAGGGTCACGAACTGTCCCGGCTTGAAGAAGAACATGATCGGCTGGTCGGCCATGAAGCAGAAGGTGCGTACATCCCAGGTTTCCTGGATGACTTTGACGCAACGCACGATATGTCGGCCATTGGCCCAGGTCTGGGTGGTGACCGGGTTCAGGAAATTATTGGACATACTGATCTCCACGGCCGACTGCCGGCCTTCATGGTGGCGATTGTGCGCAGGCGCCGAAAGCGTCGTTTACCTATTCGCGACATCCACGTACTTATCGCGACCAGCCCCCAACCACCGGGGCTTGCGCGTCGGGAACAGATTGGGCCATGTCGCCCATGGATAAGGTTCCGGCCCTGCGCGGCCCCACACTCGCCCCAACAGACAAACAACGTTTTCTGCCTTGCGTAGCACAACCGATTAGCCATATTTCGCCGGCCACACAGATGGCCATGAGGATAAAACGATGGACGTGACCACAACCCTGAGCCTGGGCGATCCGCTGGAACCCGCACGCAAGGCTACCGCGAAGATGCTGCAGGAACGCGAGCGCACGTTCTCGCTGCCGCAGCCGTTCTATTGCGACGAGCGCCTGTTCGACATCGACATGCAGGAGATCTTCCAGAAGGAATGGTTGATCGCCGGCATGACCTGCGAGATCCCGACCAAGGGCAACTACCTGACCCTGCAGGTAGGCAAGAACCCGATCATCGTGATTCGTGGCGCCGACGGTGTAGTCCACGCCTTCCATAACGTCTGCCGCCACCGTGGCTCACGCCTGTGCACCAGCGACAAGGGCAAGGTCGCCAAACTGGTCTGCCATTACCACCAGTGGACCTACGAGCTCGACGGCCGCCTGCTGTTCGCCGGCACCGAAATGGGCGCCGACTTCGACATGAAGCAGTACGGCCTCAAGCCAGTGAACGTGAAGACCGCCGGCGGCTATATCTTTATCAGCCTGGCGGAGAACCCACCGGCCATCGATGACTTCCTGTCGACCCTGAACCACTACATGGAACCCTACGACATGGAAAACACCAAGGTGGCGGTGCAAACCACCTTGATGGAAAAAGCCAACTGGAAACTGGTACTGGAAAACAACCGCGAGTGCTACCACTGCGGCGGTTCGCATCCTGAACTGCTCAAGACCCTGCTGGAATGGGACGACGTCACCGACCCACGGGCCGACCAGGCGTTCAAGGACCATGTGGCCGATTCCGCCGCGGCCTGGGAAGCCGAGAAGATTCCTTACGCTCACAAGAGCTTCGGCCTGCGCAACCGTATCGTGCGCATGCCGCTGCTCAAGGGCACCGTGTCGATGACCATGGACGGCAAGCAAGGCTGCGCCAAGCTGATGGGTCGCATCAAGAACCCGGACCTGGGCTCGATGCGCATCCTGCACCTGCCGCACTCCTGGAACCACTGCATGGGCGACCACATGATCGTGTTCACCGTGTGGCCCATCAGCGCCCAGGAAACCATGGTCACCACCAAGTGGCTGGTGCACAAGGACGCGGTCGAAGGCGTGGATTACGACGTGGAGCGCATGCGCCAGGTCTGGGACGCCACCAACGACCAGGACCGTCGCCTGGCCGAAGAGAACCAGCGCGGCATCAACTCCACCGCCTACCAGCCAGGCCCGTACTCCAAGACCTATGAGTTCGGCGTGGTGAACTTCGTGGACTGGTACAGCGAGCGTATGCTCAACAACCTGGGGGCCGAGCCTGCGCCGTACCTCAAGGGCGTTCCGGTCCAGGGTTGAGTCAGGAGCATCGCGAGCAAGTTCGCTCCACAGGGGTTCTGTGTTGTTCACACAACCTGTGGGAGCGAGCTTGCTCGCGATAGCGGCCCGACATTCACCTGATTACTTCGAAGACCACCGCACCGACCCATCCTCCCCATAAAACGTCTCTTCGATCTCCTCCCCCACCAGCCGCACCTTCACGTACCCGTTCAACACCCGCTCCGGATACGCCGGATCGCCCGCAAGCTCCGTCTCCGACCACAGCACCCGGGCATGCCCGTTCAGTTCGCTGGTAGTGCCGTAGGGAATCGCTCCGTGCCCGGCGCAGCGCGCATGCAATCCGCCCTGAGGCGCGTAGCAGATGCCGTTGTGCAGATGCCCCCAATACCAATAGTCGGGCTCGCGCCCAAGGGCGTCGCAGACCGGTTGGTAAAGCGCGGTCTGATGATGCCCGCTGATATCGAAACCCTGATGATGGCTGAGCACCATCAGTTTCTTGCGCTTGGGCAGGCTTTTCATCCAGTCGATCTGCTGGGTGTTGAGGGTGCCATCCATGTACAGGTTCATGGCGTCGGAAGCGTAGGCGGTGTCCAGGCCGACCACCAGCCAGTCGTCGTTGTACAAGGCAAAGTAGCTGGTGCCCTGTTGCACCGGGAACCGCTTGGCCAGTTCCTTGAAATAACCGTGGGCGCCGCTGTACATCTCGTGGTTGGAATTGAGGGTGAAGGCGCCATGCTTGCCCTGGGGCCAGCCGGCCATGTCGACGTCTTCCTGGGAATGGGTGCCGGCGTAATAGACATCCCCAAGATGGATGGTGAAATCGGCCTGGGCCAGCTGCATCTGGTTGGCGACGGCCACCGCCGGCGCATGGCTGTCGAAGGGACCGGTCCCCCAGTCGCCGGCGATGGCCAGCACCACGTCGCGGTCCATTTTCACCAGCGCCGGGTTGGTGGCGAAGGTCGCATGGTGGCGCAGGTTTTCGATCCACTTGAGCAACGCCTCGCTCCACAGCAGATCCAGCAGCTCCCATTTACGGCAGCCCAGCAACGTGCCGTCCTTGAGGACCCGGGTCGGCAATTCATCCTCGCTTTGCGGCAACGGCGTGGCATTGCCAAGCTTCAGGATCGACAGGCCGTGGGCCAGCTCCCACGGCACGGCAGGCTCGTCATCCGCCAGATCACCATGCTCGATGACATGCCGTGCCTGGTCGTGGCCGCGTTGCAAGAGCTTGACGATGGCCTGGAACTCCTCGGGTTCCAGGTCGTTGACGAGTTTTTTCCAGGACATTTCCAGTCGCGTGACCAACCCGTGCAGGCGGACCTTGACCTTGTCGAACTCATGTTCCCAATGATGCAGTAATGACATGTGAACGCTCCTTCGCAGTGCCCTGGATCACAGGGTTTTCATGAATTCGATCAAGGCCCGCTTGTCGGCGTCCGACAGTTGCGTGCCATACAAGTGGCCACCGTTGTGGTTGCCCTCCAGGCGGGTGTCGTACTTGAAGTCCGCCGTTGCCTTCATCTGCTCACCGCTGGTGATGAAGCCCACTTTCTCCTGGTCATAGATGTCCGAGCCGGTGTAGAACACTTGCGGACGCTGTTCCGGCGGCTGCAGCAAGTCCCACAGGGTCGGCACCGAACCGTTGTGCAGGTATGGCGCTCGCAGCCAGACGCCATCGGTGGGTGTGTTGCTGTAGCTCTGGGTCTTGCGGTAGGCGCCGAAGTCGAACGGCGGCTTCTTGAAGCCGTGGAACGCCGCCACCAGGCCGGTGGTGAAGGAGTTCAGGCGATGAGGGTCGGTGCCCAACTGGTCGATGTTGGTGGTGACCTGGCCCGTGTCGGTGCGGCCGAAGTCGTGGCAACCGGCGCAGTTCTGCTCCCATATCGGCTTACCTTGGGCGACTTTCGCCTGGTCCAGGGCGAACGGCCAGGCGGGCGCCTTGTGCCCCAGCAGCCAATTGGTCACCCGGTTGAAGCTCGGCGGCAGTACCGATTGCGGCGTCGCGCCCACGGCCATGGCCGCGGCGTAATTGCGCTCATGGATATTGTTGTTATTGCCGTCCCAGTGCAGGTAAAGCGACTCGCGAGGCTTCTGGTTCCAGACCTGCGGCAGGTCCACGGTGCCAATGGTTGAGTCATCCGGGAAGCCGAACACCACCATTTTGGTCGGGTTGAAAGTGTCGGTCCGGCCCGGCCCCTGGGCCGGGCGCAGTTTCTGCCAGGCGTAGGCCTGCTTCTGCTTGAGCAACGCACTCTTGGCCATCGGAATGATCAGGTAGCGGTTGTACAGCTTTTCGAAAAAACCCAGTTGGAACTTGCCATTGATCGCCGCCATCACCGCATCCGCGGTGAATTTCGGGTCACTGGCGCAATCGTAGGCGAACCATTGGAAGGCTTGCAGCTGCAGGGTATTGGCCGGCGCAGTGGCGACCGGAACCGCGACATCCGTGGCATTGGCCCGGTAAGAGCCGGTGTGGCACAGGGCGCAGTTCGGTTCCACGGTGGGATACCCCAACTGCCGCTTGGCCATGCCGATGGGCAGGTCGTTGCCGTTTTCATAGAGAAAGCCGAACACCTCGTAGCCACCGGGCCTGGGCATTTTCTCCGGACACATCTGAGGCAGCACGGCAAACAGATAGTAGGGAATCCGCGCCTCGATCCCCAGGCCGATGGCGGCATATTTGTAGTGGTCTTCGTCGGAGGCGAAGTCCGGCTGCGGCACCTCCCGGATCATCTGGTACCAGGTCTGGTAACCGACGAAACCCAGCACCAGCACCACCACCAGCGCACCGACCTTGAAGCCATGGCTTTGCCAGCGCCGCGCCCAGCCCGCGCGCCAGTCTCGCCAGCCGGCGCAGAGCAGGGCCATGGGCCGATTGGCGACCGGGCTGCCCAGGTACAGCAGGATGCCCAGCACGAGGAACATGCTCAGGTCGCCCATCAGCATGGGGACGAACAATGGCCCCTGGTCATTGGTGTTGATCAGGTAGATCCAGAACACCACCGCCACCAACCGCGACAGCACGCACAGCCACGAATGAACCACGAAACGCGGCGCATTGAACCCCGAGGGCATATAGAACAGGCTGATCCCCACCAGCAGCATGCCGGTGTTCTCCAGCCATGGATCGGACAGCACGGGCGGCAAGCCAAGCATGGATGTCAGCAACGCCGGCGCGAACAGCGCCGGAATCGCGAACACCATGTTCATGACGATCCCCACCCAGATGATGCGTTGGAACCAGCGGATGTAACTGTTCATGGCATCCATTTCCTTATTCTTGACTCACGATATGCAGCGCTCTAGCGATCGCTATCGCGAGCAAGCTCGCTCCCACACTGAATGTGTGGCGCGCACAAAATCAGCGGCACATGGCCCCCTGTGGGAGCGAGCTTGCTGGCGATGCAGACGACTGGGCCTTGCGTCAGCCGAGGGCGGTCTTCTCCAGGTGCTCAAGAATGATCGGATACACATCCACCACCGCGTCCTTGCCGAAGATGCAGTCGATATGACCGTAGCCCGGCACCTCATGACGGCTGAACAGCTGCGGATCGTGCATCTCGCACAACCGCTGGTAGGTCTTGAGGGTGCTCTGTGGCAGGTAGCACTGGTTGTCGGCACCGCTGATGAAGCAGATCGGCAGCTTCAGCCGGTCGAAATGCGGCATGTAGACGTCGTTGCCCTTGAAGTCCACCAGGTGCCCCTTGCGCACGATCAGGGCAAGGTGCTCGAAGGTGTGCATGTTCGACTCGCCGAACAATTCATGCAGGTTGTCGTGCAGGGTTTCGTTGAGGGTGTCGTGGCGATACAGCGACGCATACATGAACGTGATGCGGTGGCAGACCGGGTTGGTGCAGTAGCCCTGGGCCTCGATCCGGGCATAGCCGTTGAGTGCCTTGTCGTAGAGCCTGTTGAACCAGTTCTCCTTGGTATCGGCGTAGGCGGTGAGAGACTTGATGCCGATGGCGTCGAGCATGCCAGGCAGATGCAGGCCAGCCTTCAGGCCGGTGGCCGTGGCGACCACCGTATCGGCGGCGATCTGTGAACAGACCACCGAGCGCACCCCCTGCAAGCCGGCCAGCATCGACATGAAGAAGGTCGTCGCGCCGTAGCAATGCACCACGCATTGCACGTCCCGAGCCAGGGTCGCTTGCTGGATCTGCTCGATGGCGGCCTTGAAGTCGTACCGGGCCACCTGGTCGCCGTTCCATTCACGCTTGCTGGCGGGCAGCAGGATGCTTACCCGCAGGTCCAGCAGCCAGACGTCGTACCCGTGCTTGCACAGGTACTCCAGCAAATTGGTGTGGATGGTGTCGGTGGAGAAGATATTCGAGCCCACGCCCAGGCCATGAACCAGCATCACCGGGCCCTTGCTGCCGGCCTGGTAGCGGGTCAGGCGCAGCTCGACGCTGTCTTCGGTCTGGAAGAAATGCACCGTCGGCGCCGGCGCGTCCAGCGGGCGCTTGGTGCGCGGCGGCGCGTCCGGGTTGAAGTAGATGTCGCCGGCGAACACCCCGCCATAGCTTTCCCACAGGATACCGGCGAAGAACTTGCCGAACCGCGCAAGAGCCTCGACACGTTCGCGCTCGTTGCGGGCATTGAGCACCTTCATGGTGGTCATCTGCTTGGCGAAATCGGCCGGCTGGATGTGCATCACTCCCGAGCCGATCACCGCGCCGGTCTTGTCCGGCCCGCGGTAGAGCGTGACGTAGAGCGTGCTGGTGTCATGCCAGATGTTCAACACCCCGTTGTCCTCGGGTACGGTCTTGAAGGCGCTGAAGTAATAATCGCTGCCGTCCTCGGCGGTCAGCTTCATGTCGTAGTTCATGTGGCGCACGCCCACCTGTTCCTGGTATTGCTCGAACAGGTTGAACACCCCGTTGCTGGCTACCAGCGGCTGGGGCGAAAGCAGCGGCGCGTCCAGGGTGCCCACCAATGTCGCGGCGTGCTCCGGCTCCTTGATCAGACGGTTTAAATCGTCGGCGGTGATGGTCAGGGTGAACTCGATGGGCGAGTTGTCCGCCTTGCCGCGCTTGGCCGCCGCTTCGTAGAGCGTCAGGTCCGTGCCCTGGGGCTGGGTGAACGCCGTGGAAAAGTAGCCCTTCATGGTTTCGGTGAACTGTACCCCGAGGGTCGGTGCCGCCACCGGTTTGCGCGGAGCCGAAGACAGGGTGTAATCGATCTGCCAGCCATGATCGGCCGCCAGCAACCCCATGTTGCGCTCGCTCACCGCCGAGATGGTCAGCAACGGGTTGACCGCCAGGGACGTCGGGATCACCGCGCCATCGGCCACATACAGGCCCGGGTGGACATCCGTGCCGCTGGTGCCACTGAACACCTGGCCCTTGTGGTTGACCACGCCCTGGGTGGCATCTTCGCCCATGACGCAACCGCCCAAGGGGTGGACCGAGACAATGCTGTGCTTGAGCAGCTTGGTCCAGATCGGGTTTTCGACCCAGATCCCGCCCAGTGCCTTGGTGCACTGGTGCAGGCGCTCGTTGCCCAGGGTGACGTTTTCCTGCTCGCCGACACCGGGCCAGTCGATGCGCAACTGATCCTTGCTGTCGAGCAGCATGCGGCCCTTGCCATTGTCGTGGCTCATGATCAGGTAGGTCTGCATGTTATGCAGCGCGCCGTAATAGGGACCGCGCAGGAAGCTCTCGGCTTCACGCCCCTTGTATTTGAGATCGGCCCCCAAGCCTGTGTCGGTAGGCACGCCGATCATCCCGGCAAACGCTGCCATGCTCGGCACCATGGGCCGGCCGAGGGCGCCAGGGATCGAGCCTTCCTCGATGACCATGCGGCTGCGCCAGTCGCCCTCGGTGCGCATGTCGATGATCGAGGTGATGCACGGCCCCACCGGATCCAACTCCTTGGCCGAGTGGGCGCCGAAGCCGATGCCGTTGATGGCCTGGTCACAGTTGTGGCCGAACCCGAGGATGTCGCCGTTGCCGCTCATGTTCTCGCCCAACTGATTGGACATCGACAAGCCCTTGTCCCGGGAACGCAGCATGATCTCGGTGGTGCCCAGGGTGCCGGCGGACACCACCACGATGTCGGCGCGCACGAACAGAGTCGGTGCGCTAAACAATTCGCGGCCACTGTCCAGGTACTGGAAATGCACGATCCAGCCGTTGCCGTCGCGCTCCAGGTGTCGCACCTCGGCCTGGCAGAAAATCTCCGCGCCATGGTTCCAGGCGTCCGGCAGGTAATTCATCAGGGTGGTGTTCTTGGCCTTGTTGTTACAACCGGAAACGCAATCGCCACAGCCGTTGCATGGAAGCTGTTCGACGCCCACGTGGTTGAGGTTGTTGGGCAGCTTGTCGAATGTCACGTTGATCGGAGGCTTGTAGAAATGGGCCCCTTGCTTGAGGTAATCGGCAGATTTGCCGTGAGCGTCGAGCTTGGGCAGGTTCGGCTCCGATGCCGGGTAGGCGTTGGGCTTGAGCATTTCGCGAGCCCTTGCATAGCCATCCTTGAGCAGTGTGTCGCGGTGTTCACGCACCGCCTGGGGCCAGCGCGGATCCTCGAAGACGCCAGGCTCCGGTTCCAGCGAGACGTTGGCATTGATCAGCGACGTGCCGCCCAGGCCGCAACCGACCACGACGTTCTGCTGTGCATTGACGTGCAGGTCGAACAGCCCGGTACGCGAGCCGATGTGACCGTCCGGGTCATGGACCTGCAGCTCCTGCGTGGCCGCGAGCATGGTGTTGGGATATTCGCCGGGCTGTATTTCCCGGCCCCGCTCCAGCAGGCACACCTTGCGCCCGGCCCGGGACAGGCGCGACGCGGCAATGCCGCCGCCGTAGCCGGAACCGATGACGATAACGTCGTAATGCTCCTTGATTTCGCTGATGGGGGTCGAGATCCGTGTCATGTCAAAGTCCTCTCAGGCAGAAGGGCAACTCTGCGGTTGCCTGTCATTTCATTCGGGCGCACGAGCGCCTGGCCACTCTCCTCGGGGGAGTCGAGCGACAGTCAGCGGTGTGGAACGGGGAAGAAACCGGGCGCTATAGGCGGGCACGCTGGTTGACGACGCGGCGACGGCTGCGCCTTGGCGACACAGCGCAAGGCATCTGAACGCGGATCAAGGGTGCAATTGAATAGAAGCGCGAGGGCGGGCTATCCATCATGTGTTCTCCCTGAACCAGATGTGGATAAGACGAGGCGATGTCCTTGTGCCATTGGAGTGAAGACAGACCACGGTCCCACGTCAAGGCACGCCCTTAGAACTGTATGAAATTTGATCTATCGCGTTTCGCACTATATAAGCCGCGGGATCTAGCCTTTCGCGAACAAGTTATCCACATGACCGCCCACAGCTAATGGGGACAACTCTCGCGCATGGCGGAAATTGCTTGAGTGAAAAGTGAATAAAAATCCGCAGGTTACGAACGATGAGCGATTTCAGGCCAGTTGATCGTTTTTTAAGCAATAACCTGAACGCCTTGCCGCGCAAGGCCTCCAGGGCGAAACGAACACCTTATCCACAGAAGCGCCAACAGCGTTTGGGGGTAATTTTGACGTAACTGTGGAAAAGCGCATCGACCGGGGATAAAACGCGGTTTTCCGGAGAGTTTTTCACGGTCGAACAGGAATTGATCATTTATTGATCAAATCCGCGCAAGCACCGCTGCGCCTGGCTTGCAGAGGATAACGAACATCTTATCCACAAATGCGCCAACAGAGATTGGGGGCAACTCATGAACGATAAGGGTCGCCTGTGCACAAGGAAACCCAATAAAAACCATAGGTTAGACTGGTCATTTTTTGAGCATAGGTGCGCAAGGCCTGTTTGACGTGGGGTTCAGCGAGGGGCGAACAGGTTATCCACAGGCGCACGCACAGGGATTGTGAGTAAACGTATGACTCAGGTGAGCGAACCTGCTCGCGATATTGCTCCGTCGGTGGACACCCTCGCTCACTGACAGACCGTTATCGCGAGCAGGCTCGCTCCCACAGGTCGGGGTGAACGCTTATTCAGCGAACAACCCCTTCCTCTATCAGCAACTTGAGAATAGCCTCGGCGCCGGCCTCCGGGCTCACGCCCTTGAGTACCTGCCCGCCTCCGCCACTGGCCTTGGCCGTGGCGGCTTTCATACGGTCGGCGCCGCTCTTGGCCTTGATCACCTTCAGACGCTTGGGACGGGGCTTGGCCGGTTGCAGCGTTGCCACCGCGAGCAGGCTGTCGTCGATCACCTCGACTTCCTCGGCATGCAAGGCGCCACGTCGGGCCGGGCCGTAGGCACTCTGGCGGGGCTTGGGCGCCGCGTTATCCACAGTGGCCAGGAATGGCAGGCGTACTTTCAGGCGCCGTCGCTGGCCACGGGGCAATGCCTGCAGCACCAGGGCCACGCCATTGTCGATGGATTCCACCTGGGCCAGCCCTACCACCAGCGGCCAGCCAAGGTTCTCAGCCAGCAGGAATGGCAGCATCCCCGAACCTTCGCCGGTTTCCGCCTGGCTGCCGGTGAGCACCACCTGAGGCGCCGCGTCACGCAGATAATCGGTCAGGGCCGGCAGTGCGTCGGCCCCCGCCGGGTTTTCCAGCACGTGAAGCTCGTCCAGGCCCATGCCCAGGTAAGCGCGTAGCGCCGGCTCGGCCACATCGCCGGCATGCAGCACTTGCAAGTCGTTGCCGGCCAGTTGCAGGCCCAGTTCCACGGCCCGGGCGTCCTGCTCGGCTCGCCTCGGCCGGCCGGAGGTAGGGTGGGCGCCGATGGACACGAGGCTGATCACTTGAGTCGTCATGGTTGAATCCTTAGCTTAAGCCGCATCGCGTCTGGCTTCGTTGCGGTAAGCCTCTACCGCCGCGATCAGGGCCTGGAGAATCGCCGCGCTGTCGCCTATCACCGACAGGTCCGCCCGCTTGATCATGTCGCAGCCCGGGTCGAGGTTGACCGCCACCACCTTGTCGCAGGCACCGATGCCCTGCAGGTGCTGGATCGCCCCGGAAATCCCTACCGCCACGTAGACCCGCGCCGTGACCCAGGTGCCGCTGGCGCCGACCTGACGGTCCCGAGACATGAAACCATCGTCCACCGCCACCCGCGAGGCGCCCTCGGTGGCCCCCAGCGCGGCCGCCGTGCGGTGGAACAGGTCCCAGTCCTTGACCCCGTTGCCCCCGGAAAAGATGAATTCGGCTTCGGCCATCGGAATCGCACCGGGGTCCACCGCCACCGCCCCCATGTCCTCGATGCGCGAAAGGCTGCGGGCCACGCTTGTGGATAACTCCACCGGCAAGGCTTCGTGACGGGTTTCGCTGACCGGTTCGGCGCACTCGGCGGCCGCCAGGATCAACCGCGCCAAAGGGCGGGCCAGGTCTTGCAGGCCGGCGCCGGCACGGCCGATGCACTCCTCGCCCTTGACCTGCCAGACCCGTGTGGCCGGGCGTTCACCCAGGGCCGCGGCGAAACGCCGGCCCAATTCACCGCCACCGCTGCGGCTGTCGGGCAACAGCCAATGACGTGGGTTGAACTGGTTATCCACAGCCCGCAGGCCCTGGACTCGCTGTTCTGGTGCATAACCGCTGAACGCTTCGCCTTCGAGCACCAGCAAGCGGTCGACACCGGCCGTGGCGAAGGCGTTTTCCTTGTGTTCGCCAAACACCACCGCCAATACCGCGCCTTGCGCCCCCGCCAACTGATGGGCCAGCCCCAGCAGATCGCGGTCGTGGCTGCTGAGGCGGCCACCCACCATGTCTGGAACCACACAGATGTAGAACGCCGGTTGCGGCACCTGATGCAGCGGCAGTTGCACTTCGGTGCTGGCGGTGCGACGGGTCGTGCCGCCCTGCTGGGCACCGCTGCGGTCGATGCGCTTGATGCCGTTGGGGCCGATGAAACCCACACCGTGGACGTTCTTGCGAATGATGCCGTTGGGCCCCATCCAGCTGTGTTGCACCGGTTGCATGGCCGCGTGCAGCGGATGCAGGCGGTTACGGGCGATCCGCTCGGCGCGAGGGTCGCGACGGATGATGTCGCTCATTAATGCACCTCCGCAGGTTCACGTTTGGCCGAGGCCACGGGCTTGCCGGGCGCTGCGTCTTCCAGCAGGGCGTCAGCCACCAGTTCGGCGATGTCCTTGATCATCGGGCGGGGTTCGACCACGCCTTCGAGCATCGCGGTGCACTGTGGGCAACCCACGGCCACCAGCTCGGCGCCGGTTTCGCGGATGTCTTCCATGCGCATGTCGGGGATACGTTGCTTGCCCGGGATGTCAGTGATCGGCGCACCGCCGCCACCGCCGCAGCAGCGGGAGCGGAACCCGGAACGCTGCATCTCCTTGACCTCGATCCCCAGCGCACGCAGCACCTGGCGCGGCGCTTCGTACTCACCGTTGTAGCGGCCCAGGTAGCAAGGGTCGTGATAGGTCACGCTGTCGCCCTTGTGCTGGCCGAGATTCAGGGCACCGGCGTCGATGATTTCCGCCAGGTAGGTGCTGTGGTGCTGCACCAGGTAGTTGCCATCGAAGGCGCCGTATTCGTTTTTCAGCACATGGAAGCTATGGGGGTCGCAGGTGACGATGCGATTGAAGCGATACTTGGCCAGGGTCTGGATGTTGCGCTTGGCCAGCAACTGGAACGTCGCTTCATCCCCCAGGCGCCGGGCCACATCGCCGCTGTCGCGTTCTTCGAGGCCAAGCACGGCGAAGTCGATCTTCGCCGCCTTGAGCACCTTGACGAAGGCCCGCAGGGTGCGCTGGTTGCGCATGTCGAAGGCTCCGTCGCCGACCCAGAACAGCACGTCGGTGGATTTTTTCTCGCTGAGCAGATTGAGGTTCAGGTCCGCAGCCCAGTTCATCCGTCCGCCCGGGGCGAAGCCGCCAGGGTTGTCGGTGGCGATGAGGTTTTCCAGCACCTCGGCGCCCTTGTTCGGGGTGGCGCCTTTTTCCAGGGTCAGGTGACGGCGCATGTCGACGATGGCATCGACGTGCTCGATCATCATCGGGCACTCCTCGACACAGGCCCGGCAGGTGGTGCAGGACCACAGCGTTTCGGCGTCCACCAGGCCATTGACGATCGGCTGATGCGGATTGCCGCCATGTTCGCCCACCGGCTTGCCCGGGTAAGGGCTGCCGGCGAACTTCGCGTCGGTACCACCGGCGAGGCCGACCACCATGTCCTGGATGAGCTTTTTCGGGTTCAGCGGCTGGCCGGCGGCAAAGGCCGGGCACGCGGCTTCGCATTTGCCGCACTGGACGCAAGCGTCGAAGCCGAGCAACTGGTTCCAGGTGAAATCCTTGGGTTTTTCCACGCCCAGGGGCGCCGCCGGGTCATTGAGGTCCAACGGTTTCAGGCCGGTGGAGCGACCACCGCCAAAGCGTTCGGCGCGACGGTGCCAGGCCAGGTGCAGGGCACCGGCAAAGGCATGCTTCATCGGCCCGCCCCAGGTCATGCCGAAGAACAGCTCCGAAACGCCCCACAGCACGCCAACGCCCAGGATCGCCGCCAGCAGCCAGCCGCCGAAGCCTTCCGGAAGAATGCCCGCCACCGGCAGGGTCACCAGGAAGAACGACGCCGAGAAGGCCAGCAGGCTTTTCGGCAGGCGCATCCACGGCCCCTTCGACAGGCGGGCTGGCGGGTTGCGCCGACGCAGGTAGACAAAGATCGCGCCGACGAACATCACCGCCGACATCAACAGCAAGGCATAGCCGAGGAAGCGGTTATGCAGGCCGAAACCGTGCACCAGGATAGCCAGCACGATGGACGCTACCGCACCACCGGCCGTGGCGACGTGGGTGTTGGCGATGTACTTGTCCCGCGCCACCACATGGTGCAAGTCCACCATGTAGCGCTTGGGCATGGCGAAAAGGCCGCCGACCAGATCGACCTTGGACGGTCGGCCCCGGCGCCACATGTTCACCCGCCGCAAGGCGCCGAGGACCGCAAGGCCCAGGGCAGCGAACAGCAGGATGGGAAGAAGGGTGTTCAGCATGGTGAAGCTCCCAAAGACCTCAGGTCTTGCAGGCACAGAAACCTGGATGTCTTGCTCGACCCCTGTGGGAGCGAGCTTGCTCGCGATGACGGACTCCAATTCGACATGAGTGTCGATTGATCCACCGCTATCGCGAGCAAGCTCGCTCCCACCGGGTTATCCACAAGCCGTTAGAAATCCTTGCACAACCGCAGGGCGTCGTAGATGGCGGCGTGGGTGTTACGCTGCGCCACGCAGTCGCCGATGCGGAACAGCAGGTAGCCATCGCCGCTCTGTTCCAGGCACGGTTGGGGCTTGATCGCGAACAGGGCCTCGACATCGATCTGGCCTTTGTTGCGCGAACCTTCCTTGAGCGCGTAGTAGATTTCTTCGTCCGGCCGCACGCCGTTCTCCACCACCACCTGGTCCACGACGCGTTCTTCCTTGGCGCCGGTGTACTCGTTCTCCAGCACCGCCACCAGCTTGTCGCCTTCGCGGTAGACCTTCTCCAGCATCATGTCCCCGGTCATGATCACTTCCTTGGGGTACATGCTGCGGTAGTAAGTGGGGAACGAGGTCCCGCCGATGGCAACGCCCGGCTTGATATCGTCGGTGACGATCTCCACCTGGCTGCCCTTGTCGGCGAGGAAGTCGGCCACCGACATACCGGTGAATTCACAAATGGTGTCGTAGACCAGCACATTCTTGCCCGGGGCGACCTTGCCATCGAGCACGTCCCAACTGCTGACCACCAGCCCTTCGGCGGCGCCCCAGTGCTCGTTCTGCTCCAGGTTCGGATGCCCGCCCACGGCCAGTACCACCACGTCTGGACGCAGGTCCATGATGGTCGCCGCGTCGGCCGCCACGCCCAGGCGCAGGTCGACTTTCAAGCGAGCCAGCTCCAGCTGGAACCAGCGGGTGATGCCGGCGATCTGGTCCCGTTGCGGGGCTTTGGCGGCCGTGGTGATCTGCCCGCCAATGAACTCCTTCTTCTCGAACAGGGTCACGTCGTGGCCGCGTTCGGCTGCCACGCGAGCCGCTTCCATACCCGCCGGGCCGGCGCCAACCACCACCACCTTGCGCTTGGGCCCGGTGGATTTCTCGATGATGTGCGGCACGCCCATGTACTCGCGGGACGTCGCGGCGTTCTGGATGCACAGCACATCCAGGCCCTGGTACTGGCGGTCGATGCAGTAGTTGGCGCCGACGCACTGCTTGATCTGGTCGACCTGGCCCATCTTGATCTTGGCGATCAGGTGCGGGTCGGCGATGTGGGCGCGGGTCATGCCGACCATGTCGACGTAACCGCCCTCCAGGATCCGCGTGGCCTGGTTCGGGTCCTTGATGTTCTGCGCGTGCAGCACCGGGACCTTGACCACTTCCTTGATACCGGCGGCCAGGTGCAGGAACGGCTCCGGTGGATAACTCATGTTCGGAATGACGTTGGCCAGGGTGTTGTGGGTATCGCAACCCGACCCCACCACGCCGATGAAGTCCAGCATGCCCGTGTCGTCGTAGTACTTGGCAATCTGCTTCATGTCCTCGTGGGACAGGCCGTCCGGGTGGAACTCGTCACCGCAGATGCGCATGCCCACGCAGAAATCGTCGCCCACTTCGGCGCGCACGGCCTTGAGCACTTCCAGGCCGAACTTCATGCGGCCTTCGAAGCTGCCGCCCCATTCGTCGGTACGCTTGTTGACCCGCGGGCTCCAGAACTGGTCGATCATGTGCTGGTGCACGGCGGACAGCTCCACGCCATCCAGGCCGCCGGCCTTGGCACGGCGCGCCGCCTGGGCGTAGTTGCCGATCACCCGCCAGATTTCTTCCGGCTCGATGGTCTTGCAGGTGGCACGGTGCACCGGCTCACGCACGCCGGACGGCGACATCAGGGTCGGCCAGTTGAAGCCGTCCCAACGCGAGCGACGCCCCATGTGGGTAATCTGGATCATGATCTTGGCGCCATGCTTGTGCATGGCGTCGGCCAGGTTCTGGAAATGCGGGATGATGCGGTCGGTGGACAGGTTCACCGAACTCCACCATTCCTGCGGGCTGTCGATGGCGACCACGGACGATCCACCGCAGATCGCCAGGCCGATGCCACCCTTGGCCTTCTCTTCGTAGTACTTCACGTACCGATCGGTGGTCATGCCGCCGTCCGTGGCATAGACCTCGGCGTGGGCGGTGCTGAGCACGCGGTTGCGGATGGTCAGCTTGCCGATCTGGATCGGCTGGAACATTGCTTCAAAAGCCATGGCGCAATCCTCGACTTACAACGGCTTGACGATGAACAGGCCGTCGTCGTGGCCTTCTTCGGAACCGCCATAGACCTGCTCGGCCACGGTGCGGATCGAACTGCCGCGGGCGGCGAGGATCTGGTCCATGGCACCGGCGAACCAGCCGGTGAACATGTAGTCGACCTTGCGCCCCACCTTGCCGTACACATAGACGAATGCCGAGTGTTCGAGCTTGACGCTGGCGGTGCCTTTATCCAGGTCGATGTCCTGGATCTTGAACAGGCCCCAGCCACGCTGCGACAGACGCTTCATGTAGTGCTCGAACACCGCGACGCCTTCCAGGCCGTGGCATTCGGCTTCTTTCTCGCACCAGTGCCAGGCGGACTTGTAGCCGGCCTTGTAGAGGATTTCGGCGTAGGCGTCGGCGCCCAGCACTTCCTCGATGCCCATGTGGTTGTTGACGAAGAAGTGACGCGGCACGTAGAGCATCGGCAGGGCGTCGGAGGTCCAGACACCGGTTTCGCTGTCGACTTCGATAGGCAGTTGAGGGGCGATCTTGGCCATTGAAACTTGACTCCGGAAATTCGTGATGTTGCCCGCGGCGCGGATGGCCGCAGGTAAAGGATTCGGTGCAGCAGCGGCGTTTATTCGCCCCAGACGTCTTTCAAAACGTTCACCCAGTTCTCACCCATGATCTTGCGCACTACTCGCTCGGAGTGACCGCGCTTGAGCAGTGTCTCGGTAAGGTTCGGGAACTCGCCCACGGTGCGGATGCCCAGCGGGTTGATGATCTTGCCGAAGTTGGTCAGGCGACGGGCGTAGCCCTTGTCGTGGGTCAGCATTTCGAAGAAATCCTGGCCATGGCCCTGAGTGAAATCGGTGCCGATGCCGATGGCGTCTTCGCCGACGATGTTCATGGTGTATTCGATGGCCTCGGCGTAATCATCGATGGTCGAATCGATGCCCTTGGCCAGGAACGGTGCGAACATGGTCACGCCGACGAAGCCGCCGTGGTCGGCGATGAACTTCAGCTCTTCATCGGACTTGTTGCGCGGGTGTTCTTTCAGGCCGGACGGCAGGCAGTGGGAATAGCAGACCGGTTTCTTCGACTCGAGGATGACTTCTTCGGAGGTCTTGGACCCCACGTGGGACAGGTCGCACATGATGCCGGCCCGATTCATCTCGGCAACCACTTCACGACCGAACCCCGACAGGCCGCCGTCGCGCTCGTAGCAGCCGGTCCCCACCAGGTTCTGGGTGTTGTAGCACATCTGCACCACGCCGACGCCCAGTTGCTTGAAGATCTCGATGTAGCCGAGCTGGTCTTCGAAGGCATGGGCGTTCTGGAAACCGAAGATGATGCCGGTCTTGCCCTGCTCCTTGGCACGCTTGATATCGGCGGTGGTCTTCACCGGGATCACCAGGTCGCTGTTCTCGCGGATCAGCTTCTGGCTCGCGACGATATTGTTGATGGTGGCCTGGAAACCTTCCCACACCGACACGGTGCAGTTGGCCGCGGTCAGGCCGCCCTTGCGCATGTCTTCGAACAGTTCGCGGTTCCATTTGGCAATGATCAGCCCGTCGATAACGATGCTGTCGGCGTGCAATTCGGCTGGGCTCATCAGGCAGTCCCCTTTTGTCGGATTTCATGCGCCGAAACGTGTGCCGGCGCTTTGGGGCCAGCATATGCCTGAGGGCCGTGGCGACCCGGTGCAAAAACGACAGGGGAATTGCCGAAAGCGTCAATCCACGACAAAGGGCTGCGACGGGCCTGCCCTGCCCGTCTGTTCTTTGCCCGGCGCTTGCGCCAGAATCCGCCGCATCACTGGCTTCCACTGGACTCGAGCGGCAACGCAATGAAATCACTCTTCCTGGCTTTGGCATTGATCAGCACCGTGGCACACGCCACCGAAGACACCGAACAGAACCCCTGCGACGCCGTCGAAAACGACGTCCAGACCCTGGCCTGCTCGGCCTACGGCAAGGCCGCCGCCGAGCAACTGCTCAACGACAACCTGCAAAGCCTCCTTGAGCGCCTGCAGACCCGCTACGCCAGCGACAAGGCCCAGCTCAACGACATCACCGGCAAGATCAAGGCAGCCCAACAGTTGTGGCAGAAACAGCGGGATGCCGACTGCGCCATCGCCGCCTTCCCGGCCAAACCCGGCAGCGAAGCCTACAAGATCGCCGAAAACGACTGCATGGCTCAGGTGAGCGACGACCGATCGGAATTCCTGGAGTCGATTGGGCAGGATTGAAGGCCAGGGAACGCCTGTTCCCGTTGCCTGGCCCCTGACCAGCTGGAACTGGGACCTCCTCTGCGTCGCAGGCTCTATCCGTCAACGCCGTCTACACTGGCTGAACAACCCGTCCGATCCAGGCTGTACAGACGAGTCCAACACGATAATCAAGGGATTTTCGTATGCACTCTCTTACTGCCTTGCCCGTCTACGGATTCGCCATTTTCATCGCCATCGTATTGAGCATCGAGGCCGGTCGCCGGATCGGCAACCGTCACCTGGCCCTGGATCCCGAAGGGGCACGACAGGGCGTCGGGGCCATCGAAGGCGCGGTGTTCGGCCTGTTGGCATTGTTGATCGCCTTCACCTTCTCCGGCGCCGCCACGCGCCTGGATCAGCGTCGCGCGCTGATCGTCGCCGAAACCAACGCCATGGGTACCGCCTGGCTGCGCCTGGACCTGTTGCCGGCCAGCGAGCAACCGGGCCTGCGCCAGGCATTCCGGGACTATGTCGACGCCCGGATCGAGTACTACCAGGACTTGCGCGAGGACCAGATCGACGAGTCCGCCCATGCCCGGGCCAGTGCCTTGCAACAGGCCATCTGGAAAAGCACCGTTGCCGCCCTGCAAAAGATGCCCACCCCGACGCTGGGAACCAGCGCGCTGCAAGCGCAGAACGAAATGATCGACATCACCACGACCCGCGCCGTGGCCCACGAAACCCACCCGCCGCTGGTCATCTATCTCATGTTGCTGACCATGGCCCTGATCAGTGCCTTGCTGATCGGCTACGGCATGGCCGGTACGGCCCATCGCAAATGGCTGCACAGCCTGGGTTATGCGGCGGTCATGGTGTGCGTGCTGTATGTGATCCTGGACTTCGAATACCCCCGCTTCGGCATTATCCGGGTCGATTACTTCGACAAGATCATGCTGGACCTGCGAAAAAGCATGGACTGACCGGCAAAAATCGTAGCGGCGTCCGGCCCCGGGATCGATACACTGGAACCCCCGACCTCCAGACCCAAGGGCTTACATGATTATCTGCGGCATAGAAATCAAAGGCAGCGAAGCGATTGTCGCCGTTGCCTCGCTGGACCAGAACGGGTTGAGCCATGTCGAGCTCAAGACCCGGAAAATCAGCCTGGACGACGATGACGAAGCCGCCAACGTCAAGGCTTTCGCCGCCCAGGTACGGGCCTTCGTGACCGAGAACGGCATAGAACGCATCGCCATTAAGAAACGCAGCAAGAAAGGCGAATTCGCCGGCGGCCCCACCACATTCAAGATCGAAGGGGTGTTCCAGTTGCTGGAAGGCTGTGAAACGACGCTGCTGTCCCCGCAGACCATCAATGCGCAGAACAAGAAGCACGACTTTGCCCTGCCTGCCACGCTGAACAAATACCAGCATGAAGCCTACAAGGCGGCCTGTGCGGCGTTGATGAAACAATAATGCCTCAGGCAGCAGATCGCCTGTGAGAGCAAGCCGGCTCGCTCCTGCAAGGGCATGTCTGCGCCATCAGACCACCTTGCGCCGATCTTCCCGCGGACAGCGCTCGAACCGAGCTCGATAACTGCGAGTGAAATAAGACGGCGATTCGAACCCGCAGGCGATGCTCACCTCCAGCACGCTCAGGTCGGTCTGGCGCAATAGCTGGCGGGCCTTTTCCAGGCGCAGGCGCAGGTAGAAATTGCTCGGCGTATCGTTCAGATGCAGGCGGAACAGGCGCTCGAGCTGGCGGCGCGTGACGTTGATGGACTCGGCCAGCGCCAGGGTGCTCAGGGGCGGTTCGCTGTGGGCCTCCATCTCTCCGATGACGTGCACCAGCTTCTTGTTGCGAATGCCGTAGCGACTGGCGATCTCCATGCGCTGGTGATCCTTGCGCGGACGGATGCGCCCGAGCACGAATTGCTCGCTGACCTGGATGGCCAGGTCAGCACCATGGGCCTGGCCGATCAGGTCGAGCATGAGGTCGATGGAGGCAGTGCCACCGGCACAGGTGATGCGCCGACGGTCGATTTCGAACAGCTCCTGGGTCACGTCCAACTGCGGATAGGACTCCTTGAATGCCTCGATCGCCTCCCAATGCAGGGTTGCCCGGTACCCTTGCAGCAACCCCGCTTCGGCCAGCACCACGCTGCCGGTGTCGATCCCGCCCAGGGTCACGCCCTCCTTGTCCAGCCGGTGCAGCCAGCGCTCCAGGGCCTTGGTGGCAAACTTCAGCGGCTCGAACCCCGCCACTACCCACAGGGTCGCGCCCTTTTTCAGCGGCTCCAATGCCGCATCGGCGTTGACCGACATGCCGTTGCTCGCCAGCACCGCACCGCCGTCGGCACTCAGGACGTGCCAGCGGTACAGCTCGCCGCGAAAACGGTTGGCGACCCGCAACGGCTCGATGGCCGAAATGAAACCGATGGCCGAAAAACCCGGCATCAGCAAGAAGTAGAAATCCTGGGACATGACGCGCACTCGGTTGGCGGGTAGCGTGCGAACCTTGATACGCCAGTTGCAAGGGGCATTCAAGAGTCGCTGTAGTGCAAGAGCGCGTCGCCGCAGTGCGTTTTGCCGAAGGCGCGGCTACGTACCTTGGCATCACCGGTACGCAGATGCCGGACCCCATAACAATAAGCTGCCGAGGAACCCACCATGAAACGACTGATCAGCACCTGCGTCCTTGCACTGAGCGCTACCACTTTCCTGAGCACCGCGACCCTGGCGGCCGAACCCGCTGCGTGCCAGAACGTGCGCCTGGGCGTGGTCAACTGGACCGACGTCATCGCCACCAGCGCCCTGACCCAGGTGATGCTCGACGGCCTCGGCTACAACACCAAGCAGACCAGCGCCTCCCAGCAGATCATCTTCGCCGGCATCCGTGACCAGCGCCTGGACATGTTCCTGGGCTACTGGAACCCCCTCATGACCCAGACCATTACCCCCTTCGTCGAGGCCAGGCAGGTCAAGGTGCTGGAGCAGCCCAGCCTCAAGGACGCCCGCGCCACCCTGGCCGTGCCGACCTACCTGGCCGACAAGGGCCTGAAGACCTTCGCCGACATCGCTAGATTCGAAAAAGAGTTGGGCGGCAAGATCTACGGCATCGAGCCCGGCTCCGGCGCCAATACCCAGATCAAGGCGATGATCGCCAAGAACCAGTTCGGCCTGGGCAAGTTCCAGCTGGTGGAGTCCAGCGAGGCCGGTATGCTCGCCGCCGTGGACCGCGCCGTGCGGCGCAAGGAGGCCGTGGTGTTCTTCGGCTGGGCGCCGCACCCGATGAACGTCAACGTGCAGATGACCTACCTCACCGGCAGCGAGGACGCCCTCGGCCCGAATGAAGGCATGGCCACCGTGTGGACCGTGACCGCGCCGAACTATGCCCAGCAATGTCCGAACGTCAGCCGCCTGCTGAGCAACCTGACGTTCAGCGCCGAAGACGAGAGCCGGATGATGCAGCCGCTGCTCGATCACAAGGATCCGCTGGAGTCGGCCCGGCAATGGCTCAAGGACCATCCACAGGACAAGCAACGCTGGCTGGAAGGTGTGACCACCTTCGACGGAAAGCCGGCCGCCGAAAACCTGAAACTCACCAGCAACTGACCGATCGCTTCCCATCTGCGCGGCTGCCAATGGCTGCGCAGTGACTCAACACGCCTGAAGGAAACCGCACCATGAACCATGACGTCATCATCACCTGCGCACTCACCGGTGCTGGCGACACGACCGCCAAGAGTCCCCACGTACCGGTCACCCCGAAACAGATCGCCGAGGCGGCTGTCGAGGCTGCCAAAGCCGGGGCCACGGTGGTGCACTGCCACGTCCGCGATCCACAGACCGGCAAGTTCAGCCGTGACGTGGCGCTGTATCGCGAGGTGATGGAGCGCATCCGCGAGGCGGACGTGGACATCATCGTCAACCTCACCGCCGGCATGGGCGGTGACCTGGAGATCGGTGCCGGCGAACGGCCGATGGAGTTCGGCCCCAATACCGACCTGGTGGGCCCGTTGACTCGCCTGGCCCACGTCGAGGAACTGCTGCCGGAAATCTGCACCCTGGATTGCGGCACCCTGAACTTCGGCGACGGCGACACCATTTACGTCTCCACCCCGGCGCAACTGCGGGCCGGGGCCAAGCGCATCACCGAACTGGGGGTCAAGGCCGAGCTGGAGATCTTCGACACCGGTCACCTGTGGTTCGCCAAGCAACTGATCAAGGAAGGCCTGCTGGACAACCCGCTGTTCCAGCTCTGCCTCGGTATCCCATGGGGTGCGCCGGCCGACACCACCACCATGAAAGCCATGGTCGACAACCTGCCGGCGGACGCGGTGTGGGCCGGCTTCGGCATCGGTCGCATGCAGATGCCGATGGCCGCCCAGGCGGTGCTGCTGGGGGGCAACGTACGGGTCGGGCTGGAAGACAATCTGTGGCTGGACAAAGGCGTGCTCGCCACCAATGGCCAACTGGTGGAACGCGCCAGCGAGATCCTCAGCCGCCTCGGCGCCCGGGTGCTCACGCCGGCGGAGGGCCGCAAGAAAATGGGTCTGGTCCAGCGCGGCTAAACCGGACATGCACAGTGGATCTGCAGTGACTGCAGACATCAAGACCACCCAAGATCACGTGTGTGAGCGAGCCTGCTCGCGATAGCGTCGGCGCATCCAGTGCATTTGCTGCGCCTGGAACACCGTCATCGCGAGCAAGCTCGCTCCCACAGGGAATCGGCGAATCACTTCAGGAAAACCACCATGAGCTTTATCACCAACATCAAGACCTTCGCCGCCCTGGGCAGCGGCGTGATCGGCAGCGGCTGGGTCAGCCGCGCCCTGGCCCATGGCCTGGACGTCGTGGCCTGGGATCCGGCGCCGGGCGCCGAGGCGGCCCTGCGCAAGCGCGTCGCGAATGCCTGGGGAGCGCTGGAAAAACAGGGCCTGGCACCCGGAGCCTCGCAGGATCGGCTGCGCTTCGTCGCGACCATCGAGGAATGCGTGCGCGACGCCGATTTCATCCAGGAAAGCGCCCCCGAGCGCCTGGAACTGAAGCTCGAACTGCACGGCCAGATCAGCGCCGCCGCCAAGCCGAATGCATTGATCGGTTCCAGCACTTCGGGGCTGTTGCCCAGCGAGTTCTACGAAGGTGCGACCCACCCGGAACGCTGCGTGGTCGGACACCCGTTCAACCCGGTCTACCTGTTGCCCCTGGTGGAGGTGGTGGGTGGCAAGGATACCGCTCCCGAGGCCGTCCAGGCCGCGATGCGCGTGTACGAATCCCTTGGCATGCGGCCGCTGCATGTCCGCAAGGAAGTGCCTGGGTTCATCGCCGACCGCCTGCTCGAAGCGCTGTGGCGCGAGGCGCTGCACCTGGTCAACGACGGCGTGGCGACCACGGGCGAGATCGATGACGCGATCCGCTTTGGCGCCGGTTTGCGCTGGTCGTTCATGGGTACGTTCCTGACGTATACCCTGGCCGGCGGCGATGCCGGGATGCGCCACTTCATGGCCCAGTTCGGCCCGGCGCTGCAACTGCCCTGGACCTACCTGCCGGCCCCGGAACTCACCGACAAGCTGATCGACGACGTGGTGGACGGGACGAGCGAGCAACTGGGCAACCACAGCATCCCGGCCCTGGAGCGCTATCGTGACGATTGCCTCCTGGCCGTACTGGAGGCGGTGAAGACCACCAAGGCCAAGCACGGCATGGCTTTCGAAGAGTAAACCCTGGTTTCAGGGCCAGCAGGTCTAGGTCTGGCCCCATCGCGAGCAAGCTCGCTCCCACAGGTCTGGCGGCGTGAACACGATTGCTTTCACCCAGCAGATCCCCTGAGGGAGCGAGCCTGCTCGCCATAGCGCCAGCCCAGTCACCCCAATTGTCGGACCTGAACCATGCCCACCCTCACCACTTACCAAACCCATATCCGTCCCGAGTGGGTCGATTACAACGGCCATCTGCGCGATGCCTATTACCTGTTGATTTTCAGCTACGCCACCGACGCGCTGATGGACCTGCTCGGCATGGACAGCCAGAACCGCGATACCAGCGGCCATTCGCTGTTCACCCTCGAACTGCACCTCAATTACCTGCACGAAGTGAAGGTCGATGTCGACGTGGAGGTGCGTACGCAGATCATCGGCCACGACGCCAAGCGTTTGCACCTCTATCACAGCCTGCATCTGGCCGGTGGGGACAAAGCGTTGGCGGGCAATGAGCAAATGCTGCTGCACGTCGACCTGGCCGGCCCGCATTCGGCCCCGTTCACAGAACCGACCCTGGCCAGGCTCAAGGCCTTGCTGGACGAGCAGTCCGAGCTGCCGCTCCCGGCCTACATCGGCCGAGTCATCGCCTTGCCACCCGCCCGCTAAGCCCCGATCCGGAGAACGTCATGAACACCGCCGCCACTGTTGCCGACTTCCGTCGTTACCCTCTGGTGTGTGCGCCGGTCACGGCGAGAGCCCTGGACGACCAGGTGCAGGTCACCTGGGCCGACGGTCGCATCAGCCCGTTCCATCACCAATGGCTGCGGGACAACTGTCCCTGCCCACGGTGCGTCTATACCGTCACCCGTGAACAGGTACTGGAAATCGTCGATGTGCCTGAAGACCTGGAGCCCGCCACCCTGCGCCTCGATGACCAGGGCTGCCTGTGCGTGGATTGGCAGGACGGCCACCAGAGCCGTTTCGACCCGGGCTGGCTGCGCGCCCACGCCTATGATGAGCAGTCGCGCAGCGAAAGGCGGGCGAACAGGCCGAAAAGCCGACTGTGGCGGCACGACCTGCAACTGCCGGTATTCGATTACCACGCGGTGATGAACGAGGCCGATGCCCTGTTGCAGTGGTTGCTGGCAGTGCGTGACGTCGGCCTGACCCAGGTCCGTGGCGTGCCCACCGAACCCGGTTCGCTGAAGGCGGTCGCCCAGCGCATCGCCTTCATTCGCGAAAGCAACTTCGGCGTGCTGTTCAACGTGCAGTCCAAGGCCGATGCCGACAGCAACGCCTACACCGCTTTCAACCTGCCGCTGCACAGCGACTTGCCGACCCGGGAATTGCAGCCCGGCCTGCAGTTCCTGCATTGCCTGGTCAATGACGCCAGCGGCGGCGAGAGCATCTTCGTCGACGGCTTCGCCATTGCCGAGGCCCTGCGCCAGGAAGACCCCGAGGCCTTCGATGCCCTGTGCCGGATTCCGGTGGAGTTTCGCAACAAGGACCGTCACAGCGACTACCGCTGCCTGGCCCCCATCATCGCGCTCGATAGCCAGGGGCAGGTTGCCGAGATCCGTATGGCGAACTTCCTGCGAGGGCCCTTCGACACCTCGGTCGAACAGATGCCCAGGCTCTACCGCGCCTACCGACGCTTCATCGCCCTGACCCGCGAACCCGCGTTTCGTCTCGTGCAGCGCCTGGAGCCCGGTCAGTTGTGGTGCTTCGACAACCGCCGCACCCTTCACGCCCGCAACGCCTTCGACCCGGCCACCGGGGCACGGCACTTCCAGGGCTGCTATGTGGATCGGGATGAATTGCTGTCGCGGATCCTGGTGCTGCAACGCTAGACCGTGTCTTCGTCCATCGCGAGCAGGCTCGCTCCCACGACGAGCCTGCGACCCGGTGCGGGGAAGCCTGCTGGTGATAACCGTCCATCAAGCTCGACACCCACGCCTGATTCACCGGGCAAAAAAATCCCCGATCAAGCCGTGACAGGATCGGGGCAGGTTGCGTTACTGGAGGAGCTTTCCCGCGAGGGTGACCAAACCATCGTGATCCAGCTTGAGGCCAGTGTGCCCAGTCGCGGATGACGTCAGTTAGCCGAAAACGACACGCTCATAGTCATTCGGGTCATCGCGACGATTTGCCCTTGCCGCCGCTTCGGGTGGCTACCAGAATCGAGGCAGACCCCAATCCCGGAACAAGGAAAAGCGTCATGATGCACGCCGATTTGATCGACCAGGAAGACTTGCTGGGCCATCTCAAGGCCCTGGGCCTGCAGATACCCAGCGGAGCCACCGCCGAACAGGCCTGCTTGTGCGCCGTGCGTGGCCTGGACAGGGCTCGCGCCAATGATCTGCGCCGGATGGTCAAGGACATGTACACCAGCAGCGCCACCATCCTGCCGGCGGTTCGCCAGGCCATCGACAAGCAACTTCTGCCAGCATTGATGGAATACCAGCAGAACCACAGCGCCTGAAAAAAACCAATCGCGAGCAGGCTCGCTTCCACAGGGTTCTGCTGTGGGAGCGAGCCTGCTCGCGATGAAGGCGCTGCGGTCTACAGCCTTACACTGGCAAACGTCGACTCATTGCGCGCCTGGCTGAGCGCCGACAGCGGGCCGGACAATGGCGACAGCACCATGGCCTGCGGCAGCGGTACCATGGCGACCTGTTGCGTGGTGTTGGAGCCTACGCGCTCGTCCCGTGGCGGAATACCGAAATATTCGCGGTAGCACTTGGAGAAGTGCGGCGTGGAGACGAAACCGCACACCGACGCCACTTCGATGATCGACATCGGCGTCTGCTTGAGCAGTTGCCGTGCACGAATCAGCCGCAGCTTGAGGTAATAGCGCGACGGCGAGCAGTGCAGGTATTTCTGGAACAACCGCTCCAGCTGACGCCGGGACACGGAGACATAGACCGCCAGCTCGTCCAGGTCGATCGGCTCTTCGAGATTGGCCTCCATCAGCGCGACGATTTCCTGCAACTTCGGCTGGTTGGTGCCGAGCATGTGCTTGAGCGGCACGCGTTGGTGATCCTGCTCGTTGCGAATGCGCTCGTAGACGAACATCTCGGAAATCGCCGCCGACAGTTCGCGACCATGATCGCGACTGATCAGGTGCAGCATCATGTCCAGCGGCGCGGTGCCGCCGGAACTGGTGAAGCGGTTGCGGTCGAGGGTGAACAGGCGGGTGCTCATCGACACCCGTGGAAAGGCTTCCTGCATCGCTGCCAGGCATTCCCAGTGCACGCTGCAATCGAAACCGTCCAGCAGGCCGGCGCAGGCCAAGGCCCAACTGCCGGTGCAGACCGCGCCGAGGCGGCGGGACTGACGGGCCTGGCCTTGCAACCAGGACACATGCTCGCGGGTCACGGTGCGCTGGATCCCGATGCCGCCGCAGACAATCACGGTGTCCAGCGGCGGGGCTTTGTGCATGGAGGCGTCCGGGGTGATCTGCAGACCGTCACTGGCCCAGACCTGCCCGCCGTCGACGGTGAGAGTGGTCCAGCGATACAGCTCGCGGCCGGATAACTGGTTGGCCATGCGTAGCGGTTCCACCGCGGACGCCAGGGAAATCAGCGTGAAATTGTCCAGCAGCAAAAAGCCGATGGATTGAGGCGCACGGTTCTGGGGTTGGGCCCCGGAGTTGGACGACGTCATCGCGGTATCTCCTCACACAAAGCGGGTAATGGCCTCAGGCGCAGGCTCTTTTTATTGGTTGTTGCCGAGGTTTTCATAGCGAAAACCGGCTTTACAGCGATACAGCAATTGCCGTGCCTAAAACTGAACGTATGTTTAATAAAATCCTGAAAACGACATCGCAACCCGTCTACACAAGGCACGCGTCAAGGATGGTTTATCGGTGCCATCAGGGGCCGCTGAAACCGCTCCCTGCGGGCTGTGAGCAGTTCGGTAGCACTTGTGGGAACTGGGCTGCACCGTTTGCACAAGCGGTGTCACCCCAAGCGCGGATGACGAACGGTCGGCACCGCCACGGCAGGGGTCGGCGCAACAGCCACTTATCTGTTTGCGACGCGCCAAAAGGTGGCGTGTTTCTGAGCGGGTGTGCACTTTATGAGCGGTTTCGGTTCTTTGTGGCGAAGGGATTTATCCCCGTAGGGCTGCGAAGCGGCCCTCGATTCATACACCTTGGTGTATCTGTAGAAACATAGAGGGCCGCTTCGCGGCCCAGCGGGGATAAATCCCCTCACCACAGGATTGTGAATACTGCGGGTCAGCACTCCACCGCACTGACCGCCAATCCGCCACGCGATGTCTCTTTATATTTGTCATGCATGTCGGCACCGGTATCGCGCATGGTACGAATCACCCGGTCGAGGGAGATGAAGTGCTGGCCGTCGCCGCGCAGGGCCATCTGCGCGGCATTGATGGCTTTCACCGCGGCAATTGCGTTGCGCTCGATGCACGGCACTTGCACCAGGCCGCCCACCGGGTCGCAGGTCAGGCCAAGGTTGTGCTCCAGGCCGATTTCCGCCGCGTTGCACAATTGCTCCGGTGTCGCCCCCAGGATCTCCGCCAGGCCCGCCGCCGCCATGGCGCAGGCGGAGCCCACTTCGCCCTGGCAACCGACTTCGGCACCGGAGATCGACGCATTCTTCTTGCACAGGATGCCCACCGCCGCCGCCCCGAGGAAATAATCCACCACGTTGGCGTCGGTGACGTCTTCGCTGAATCTCATGAAGTAATGCAGCACTGCCGGAATGATCCCCGCCGCGCCGTTGGTCGGCGCCGTGACCATGCGCCCGCCGGCGGCATTTTCCTCGTTGACCGCCAGGGCATACAGGTTGACCCACTCCATGGCGCTCAAGGTCGAGCCGATGACATTCGGCTTGTTCAGTTCCTGCAGGCTACGGTGCAACTTGGCCGCCCGCCGGCGCACATTCAAGCCGCCCGGCAGGATGCCTTCGTGCTTGAGCCCGTGCTCGACGCAATCCTGCATGGCTCGCCAGAGTTTCATCAGACCACTGCGAATGTCTTCTTCCGAGCGCCAGACCTTTTCGTTGGCCATCATCAATTCGGCCACCCGCAGGTTGTGGCGCCGGCACAGGTCCAGCAGCTCCTGGGCGCTGGAAAAATCGTAAGGCAGCTCGGTGGTGTCCAGGTCCACCACGCCGCTGGAAGCCTGGGCCTGGTCGACGACGAAGCCACCGCCTACCGAATAGTAGGTGTCGCGGTGCAGCTCACCGTTGTCACCCTCGGCCACCAGGGTCATGGCATTGGGGTGGAATGGCAGGTTTTCGTCCAGCAGGCGCATGTCCCGGGACCAGATAAAAGGCACGGGCAAACGACTGTCCAGCAACAGCGTCTCGGTTTCCCGCAGTTGTTCGATGCGCGGGCCGATCCGGGACGGATCGATTGCATCCGGCCACTCCCCCATCAGGCCCATGATCACCGCGTTGTCGCTGCCATGGCCAATGCCGGTGGCCGACAGTGAGCCAAACAACTGCACCTCGATTCGACGCACCTGTTCCAGCAGCGACCCGGCCCGCAGCGCCTCGACAAAGAGCGCCGCTGCGCGCATGGGTCCCACGGTGTGGGAACTGGACGGGCCGATACCGATTTTGAACAAGTCGAATACGCTGATTGCCATTGCCTAGAACCTCCAGAACGGGCACATCCGGGCGCAGGAGCGCCCGGTGACGGAGCTGCTACGCTCAACGCCGGGATGGTCGCATCATCCGATTTTTGCCTTGGAGTTCGACGTCTGACACCGACGCAATCATGCCCACCAACGTCGCCCTGTTCCCGACAGCGTTCTACGCCGTTTTTTTGCGTGTCAGAGACCCGCCGAGGGTGGAAAAAATCTGTAAACGACGTCACCGACACTGGATGCGACCATCCCTGTACTGGATACGACCCACCCTGTAGGCGACAGATTTGCACTGGTACATGATCGGTTACGGCTCGTTTTCAAGGCCGCGTGTCGAGACAGTGTTCACGCGCCACCAACCGCAACATCCAAACAAAGCGCGGTTGTCCCCGACCGGATACCGCCGATAAAACACCAGGAGTCCACTCATGAAAGGTTCCAAGCCGTTGTTGTTGGCCGCCATGCTGAGTCTTCCATTGCTGGCCAACGCTGCTGAGCCACCACAGTGCAGCACCGTCAACTTCTCCGACGTCGGCTGGACCGACATCACCGTGACCACCGCCACCACCAGCGTGATTCTCCAGGCCCTGGGCTACAAGACCAAGACCACCATGATTTCCGTACCGGTGACCTACAAGTCCCTGGCCGACGGCAAGAACATGGACGTATTCCTCGGCAACTGGATGCCGACCATGGAGAACGACATCAAGGCCTACCGCGAAGCCGGCACCGTGGAAACCGTGCGGACCAACCTCACAGGCGCCAAGTACACCCTGGCGGTTCCCGAAGCCTTATATGAAAGAGGGCTCAAGGATTTCAAAGACATCGCCAAATTCAAGAAAGAGCTGGATGGCAAGATCTACGGCATCGAGCCGGGCAACGATGGCAACCGTCTGATCCAGAGCATGATCGACAAGAACGCCTTCGGCCTGAAGGACGCCGGCTTCAAGGTCGTCGAATCCAGCGAAGCCGGCATGCTGTCGCAGGTCGATCGTGCCTCCAAGCGCGGCACCGACGTGGTCTTCCTCGGCTGGGCACCGCACCCGATGAACACACGCTTCAAGATCCAGTACCTGACCGGTGGCGATGATTTCTTCGGTCCGGACTTCGGGGCCGCCACTGTGGCGACCAACACCCGCAAGGGCTACACCGAGGAATGCAGCAATGTCGGCCAACTGTTGAAGAACCTCGAGTTCACCGTCGACATGGAAAGCAAGCTGATGGGCAACGTGCTGGACGACAAGATGAAACCGGAAGCCGCCGCCAAGGCCTGGCTGCAGAAAAACCCTCAAGTACTCGATACCTGGCTCGCTGGCGTGACCACCATTGACGGTAAACCTGGCCTGGAAGCCGTGAAAGCCAAGCTGGCGCAGTAATCGTTATGCCGGGCGGGTTCGCCCGCCCGGGCTGTTTATCCCTTGCATGCGGACGTTCATACCATGCTGATTGATCAGAAAATTCCCCTGGGCCAGTACATCGCCGGCTTTGTCGAATGGTTGACGCAACACGGCGCCAATACCTTCGATGCCATCGCGATGTCACTCGAAGCAATGATCCACGGCGTGACGTTTGCGCTGACCTGGTTCAACCCCCTGGCGCTGATTGGCCTTATCGCCCTGCTGGCGCATTTCATCCAGCGCAAATGGGGCCTGACGGTATTCGTCATTGCGTCCTTCCTGCTGATCCTGAACCTGGGGTACTGGCAGGAAACCATGGAGACCTTGGCGCAAGTGATGTTCGCGACCCTGGTCTGCGTACTGATCGGCGTGCCGCTGGGCATTGTTGCCGCGCACAGGCCGATGTTCTACACCATGATGCGTCCGGTACTGGATCTGATGCAGACCGTACCGACCTTCGTCTACCTCATTCCTACTCTGACCCTGTTCGGTCTGGGTGTGGTCCCGGGTCTGATCTCCACGGTGGTGTTCGCGATTGCCGCGCCCATCCGTCTGACCTACCTGGGCATCTGCGACGTTCCGGAAGAACTGATGGACGCTGGCAAGGCCTTCGGCTGCTCCCGTCGCCAGCTCCTGTCGCGCATCGAACTGCCCCATGCGATGCCAAGCATCGCGGCCGGCGTCACCCAGTGCATCATGCTGTCGCTGTCGATGGTGGTGATCGCCGCGCTGGTAGGCGCCGATGGCCTGGGCAAACCCGTGGTCAACGCACTGAACACCGCCGATATCGCACTGGGCTTCGAAGCAGGCCTGGCAATCGTACTGCTGGCAATCATGCTTGACCGAATCTGCAAACAACCCGACGCCAAAGTAGGGGGTGACGCATGAGCATCATTCGTTTCGAAGACGTCGATGTTATTTTCTCCAACCGCCCCAAGGCCGCGCTGGACCTGCTGGACAAGGGGCTTTCGCGCCCGGAGATCCTGCAGCAGACCGGCCTGATCGTGGGCGTGGAAAAAGCCAGCCTGTCCATCGAGAAGGGTGAAATCTGCGTCCTGATGGGCCTTTCCGGCTCAGGCAAATCCAGCCTGCTGCGCTGCATCAACGGCTTGAACACCGTCAGTCGTGGCAAGTTGTTCGTCGAGCACGAAGGGCGCCAGATCGACATCGCCTCCTGCTCCCCGGCCGAACTGAAGATGATGCGCACCAAGCGCATCGCCATGGTGTTCCAGAAATTCGCCCTGATGCCTTGGCTGACAGTGCGCGAGAACATCAGCTTCGGCCTGGAAATGCAGGGCCGTCCCGAGAAGGAACGGCGCAAGCTGGTGGATGAGAAGCTTGAGCTGGTGGGCCTGACCCAGTGGCGCAACAAGAAACCCGACGAGCTGTCCGGCGGCATGCAACAACGGGTCGGCCTGGCCCGCGCCCTGGCGATGGACGCCGACATCCTGCTGATGGACGAACCGTTCTCCGCCCTCGACCCGCTGATCCGCCAGGGACTGCAGGACGAACTGCTGGAACTGCAACGCAAACTGCAAAAGACCATCGTATTCGTCAGCCATGACCTGGACGAAGCCCTGAAACTGGGCACCCGGATCGCGATCATGAAGGACGGCAAGATCATCCAGTACAGCAAGCCGGAAGAGATCGTGCTGAACCCGGCGGACGACTATGTGCGCACCTTCGTCGCCCATACCAACCCGCTCAACGTCCTGTGCGGCCGCAGCCTGATGCGCACCCTGGACAACTGCAAGCGCATCAACGGTTCGGTGTGCCTGGACCCAGGCGGCGATTCCTGGCTCGACCTGGCCGAAGGCAACACCATCAAGGGCGCTCGCCAGAACGGAGCCGTCCTGGACCTGCAGAACTGGGCACCGGGGCAATCGGTCGAGGGCCTGGGCCGTCGTCCGACCCTGGTGGACTCCAACATCGGCATGCGCGATGCGTTGCAGATCCGCTACCAGACCGGCAACAAGCTGGTGCTCCACGATAACCAGAAAGTGGTCGGCATCCTTGGCGACAGCGAGCTGTACCACGCCCTGCTCGGTAAGAACCTGGGCTGAGCCTCAACCCTGCAAAAACGCCTCGAGAGCATCGAGGCGTTTTCGTTTGTGCACTGCTGACTGCCTGAAAAGCTTGACCTGGAATGCAAACAAACTGTGGCGAGGGGATTTATCCCCTCGCCACAACAGTATTCCAGCCATCAATCGGCGGCTGGCCTTCACACCAACCGATGAGTGTCATGGAGACATCCCAAAAAGTCCTCGCACGCCGTACTGCGGGGTTTTCACACGGGGTAATCCCGACAAAAAGCGGCGACTTGTCATGGAACCTGTTTTTTGTTGATTGAACGTTCAATCAAAACAAAATAGACTCTTCCTCACCATCAAGTCCCAGGAGAAGTCACCCAAATGCCCAAGGTCGGTATGCAGCCCATCCGCCGCCAGCAGTTGATCGACGCCACGTTGCAGGCAATCGATCAGGTCGGCATGGGGGACGCCAGCATCGCGCTGATTGCCCGCCTGGCCGGTGTCTCCAACGGCATCATCAGTCATTACTTCCAGGACAAGAACGGCCTGATCGCGGCCACGGCGCTGCACCTGATGAAGGTGCTGAGCGAGAACATCACCGCACGTCGCCAGGCGCTGGAGGACAACAGTCCACGGGCGCACCTGCAGGTGATCATCGAAGGCAACTTCGACGCCAGCCAGGTCAACGGCCCGGCGATGAAAACCTGGCTGGCCTTCTGGGCCACCAGCATGCACCACCCGTCTTTGCACAGGTTGCAGCGGATCAACGATCACCGTCTGTATTCCAACCTGTGCAGCCAGTTCCGCCGCGTGCTGCCCATCGATGAGGCACGCAGCGCGGCACGGGGCCTGGCCGCCCTGATCGACGGGCTGTGGCTGCGCGGCGCGCTGTCGGGAGACGCGTTCGACACCGCCCAGGCCCACCGGATCGCTTACGAATACATGGATCTCCAACTGGCCAAGGCAGGAACACCAGAGCACACAGAATCGCTCGGTTCCTGAACCGTCACCGCCCGGCGTAGTCAGCCATAGACGACACACCCGGTGGCCAAGCCAACCACACATGCACTTGCGAGGTATTTATGGCCCGTTTCGAACTGCAAAAACTCTACATCGATGGCGCATACAGCGACGCCAGCGGCGACGCCACCTTCGAAGCCATCAACCCGGCCAACGGTGAAGTGCTCGCCCAGGTCCAGCGCGCGACGAAAGAAGACGTCGAGCGTGCCGTCGTCAGCGCCGAAAAAGGCCAGAAGGTCTGGGCGGCGATGACCGCCATGCAGCGCTCGCGCATTCTGCGCCGCGCCGTGGATATCTTGCGCGAGCGCAACGATGAGCTGGCCGCCCTGGAAACCCTGGACACTGGCAAGGCCTATTCCGAGACCCGCTACGTCGACATCGTCACCGGTGCCGATGTGCTGGAGTACTACGCCGGGCTGGTCCCCGCCATCGAGGGCGAGCAGATCCCGCTGCGCGACACTTCCTTCGTCTACACCCGTCGCGAGCCTCTGGGGGTCGTAGCCGGCATCGGTGCGTGGAACTACCCGATCCAGATCGCCCTGTGGAAATCCGCACCGGCCCTGGCGGCGGGTAACGCGATGATCTTCAAGCCCAGCGAAGTCACCTCGCTGACCACCCTGAAACTGGCTGAAATCTATACCGAAGCCGGCGTTCCGCCTGGAGTCTTCAACGTCCTGACCGGCAGCGGCCGTGAAGTCGGCACCTGGCTGACCGAGCACCCGCGCATCGAGAAGGTCTCCTTCACCGGCGGCACCGACACCGGCAAGAAGGTCATGGCCAGCGCCTCGAGCTCTTCGCTCAAGGACGTGACCATGGAACTGGGCGGCAAATCGCCCCTGATCATCTGTGACGATGCCGACCTGGATCGCGCCGCCGACACGGCGATGATGGCCAACTTCTACAGCTCCGGCCAGGTCTGCACCAACGGCACCCGGGTGTTCGTACCGAGCCACCTCAAGGCAGCGTTCGAGGCCAAGATCGTCGAACGCGTGGCGCGCATCCGCATCGGCAACCCCGAAGACGAAAACACCAACTTCGGCCCGCTGGTGAGCTTCGCCCACATGGAAAGCGTGCTGGGCTACATCGAGAAGGGCAAGGCCGAAGGCGCACGCCTGCTGTGTGGCGGTGGCCGCCTGACCGACGGCGAATTCGCCAAGGGTGCCTTCGTGGCCCCGACGGTGTTCACCGACTGCACCGACGACATGACCATCGTGCGCGAGGAAATCTTCGGCCCGGTGATGAGTATCCTCACCTACGAGACCGAAGAAGAAGCGATCCGCCGTGCCAACGACACCGACTTCGGCCTGGCCGCTGGCGTCGTGACCCGCGACCTGAACCGCGCCCACCGCATCATCCATCAGCTGGAAGCCGGTATCTGCTGGATCAACGCCTGGGGCGAATCCGACGCCAAGATGCCGGTGGGCGGCTACAAGCAATCGGGCGTGGGCCGCGAGAACGGCATCAGTTCGCTGAACAACTTCACGCGCATCAAATCGGTACAGGTCGAGCTGGGCGATTACGCGTCGGTGTTCTGATCGGACGAGGCCTTGAGTGAACGCTGTTGTGGCGAGGGGATTTATCCCCGCGGGCTGCATAGCAGCCCCTCCCCAAGGCCCCCATTCTTCAGACAAACCCAGTCGCTGATTTACGACTGCTGCGCAGCCGAACGGGGATAAATCCCCTCGCCACAGGTTATGCGGCGTCAAGGCAACCACGACCTGAACCCAATTCAAAAAGAGGGTGCATTTCATGTCCCAAGAATTCGACTACATCATCATCGGCGCGGGCTCGGCCGGCAACACCTTGGCCACCCGCCTGACCGAAGACGAAGGCGTCACCGTCCTGCTGCTCGAGGCCGGCGGCCCGGACTATCGCCTGGACTTTCGCACGCAGATGCCCGCCGCCCTGGCGTTCCCGCTGCAGGGCCGGCGCTACAACTGGGCCTACGAGACCGACCCGGAGCCCCACATGAACGGTCGCCGCATGGAGTGCGGTCGGGGCAAGGGCCTGGGCGGCTCTTCGCTGATCAACGGCATGTGCTACATCCGTGGCAACGCCCTGGACTACGACAACTGGGCCAAGCTGCCCGGCCTGGAAGACTGGACCTACCTTGACTGCCTGCCCTATTTCCGCAAGGCGGAAACCCGGGACATCGGCCCCAACGACTACCACGGTGGCGACGGTCCGGTCAGCGTGACCACGCCCAAGCCCGGCAACAATCCGCTGTTCCACGCCATGGTGGAAGCCGGCGTACAGGCCGGCTATCCCCGTACCGAAGACCTCAACGGCTACCAGCAGGAAGGCTTCGGCCCGATGGACCGCACCGTCACGCCCAACGGCCGCCGCGCCAGTACCGCACGCGGTTACCTGGACATCGCCAAGAAGCGCTCGACCCTGACCATCGTCACCCACGCCCTGACCGACAAGATCCTGTTCGAAGGCAAACGTGCCGTGGGTGTCCGTTATCTGGTGGGCGCCGCGGAAGAACGCGTCGAAGCCCGGGCGCGCAAGGAAGTGTTACTGTGCTCCGGCGCCATCGCCTCGCCACAGATCCTGCAACGCTCCGGCGTGGGTCCGGCCAAATTGCTGGAGAGCCTCGACATCCCGGTGGTCCACGACCTGCCGGGCGTCGGTGAAAACCTCCAGGATCACCTGGAGTTGTACCTGCAATATGCCTGCACCCAACCGGTTTCGCTGTACCCGTCGCTGCTCTGGTACAACCAGCCGGCCATCGGCGCCGAGTGGCTGTTCAACGGCACCGGCATCGGCGCCAGCAACCAGTTCGAAGCCGGCGGCTTCATCCGCACCCGCCCGGAATTCGAGTGGCCTAACATCCAGTACCACTTCCTGCCGGTGGCGATCAATTACAACGGCAGCAACGGTGTGAAGGAGCACGGTTTCCAGGCACACATGGGCTCCATGCGTTCGCCAAGCCGCGGCCGGATCCAGGCCAAGTCCAAGGACCCACGCCAGCACCCGAGCATCCTGTTCAACTACATGGCCACCGAGCAGGACTGGCAGGAGTTTCGCGACGGCATTCGCCTGACCCGCGAGATCATGCAGCAGCCGGCGCTCGATCCGTTCCGGGGTCGCGAAATCAGCCCGGGCATCGAGGTGCAGACCGACGAGCAACTGGACCAGTTCATCCGTGAACACGCCGAAACCGCGTTCCACCCGTCCTGCTCGTGCAAGATGGGCACCGACGAGATGGCGGTGGTGGACGGCGAAGGCCGGGTGCATGGCATGCAAGGGTTGCGCGTGGTGGATGCGTCGATCATGCCGATCATCACCACCGGCAACCTGAACGCGCCGACGATCATGATCGCCGAGAAAATCGCCGACAAGATCCGTGGCCGCAAGCCATTGCCACGCAGCACCGCCCCGTACTACGTGGCCGGCGACGCGCCAGTTCGCGGCAAGCCGCTGCGGGAAGTGGGGCCGATGGCTCAGTAAGACCCAGGACCGCCATCGCGAGCAAGCTCGCTCTCACAAGGATTCGCAGCGGACGCACATTTTGTGACCATTGAAGATCCCCCTGTGGGAGCGAGCTTGCCCGCGATAGCGTCCGCCTGGACTCCCCGGTATGCCCTTCTACCTTGATCCCACCCCCACCCCGGGCCTAATCTAGGGCCGCCGCGTCAAAGCACCGCACTTGGCTGCACCCTCGCTCCAGACAAGGAGGTTCCATGTTCGATTTCCACCCCCAGCTCAAGCAGCGCTTCGCTGCCTTGCGCACGGGCGCTGATTTCTTTTCCCTGCGTTACGTGCGCGAGTCCGGCCAGCATCTGTCGGTGCGCAAGAACATCGCCGAACCACCCAGCCTGGACCGTGACGAAGGCGCGATGCTCACCGCCCGGGTCAACGGCGTCGAGGCCTACGCGGCCACCAACGACCTGTCCCAGGCCGGCCTGCAAGCTGCCCTGGAGCGGGCCGAGCAGCAGGCCCGGCGGCTCAAGCCCCATGCCCTGCTCGACTTGCGCGAGCAAGCGGTCTCCAGCGACCGCGCCGATTACTTCTCGCCCCACTTCGACCAGGCGTTTCCCTCGCTGAGCGATTGCTACCAGTTGCTGGGCGACGAGTCGGCCGCAGTGCCCCGGGACGAGCGCCTGGTGAATTGGCAAGTCGGCATCGGCCTGAGCCAGGTCGAGCAGATCTACCTCAACAGCGCCGGAGCCGAACTGCGCCAGGCCCAGCGCTTCATCTACCCGTCCCTGGAAGTCACGGCCTTCGATGGCCACGACAGCCAGACCCGCACCCTGGGCCGCGAGAACTTCGGCCAGCAGGGTGGCTTCGATGTGATCGGCCGCTGCGGCCTGATCGGTGCCGCCCCGCATATCGCCGATCAGGCCCTGCAGTTGCTGATGGCGCCGAATACTCCCCAAGGACCCCGGGACCTGCTGCTGATGCCCGACCAGATGATGCTGCAGATCCACGAATCCATCGGTCATCCGCTGGAGCTGGATCGCATCCTGGGGGACGAACGCAATTACGCCGGCACCAGTTTCGTCAAGGCCAGCGACTTTGGACACTTGCAATACGGCTCCAGCCTGTTGAACGTGACCTTCGATCCCGACATTCCCGAAGAGCTGGCCAGCTACAGCCATGACGACGACGGCACGGCGGCCAGCAAACAGTTCCTGATTCGCGAAGGCCGGTTGCTGCGTCCGCTGGGCGGCGCCCTGTCGCAGTTCCGCGCCGGCCTGGACGGCGTCGCCAACAGCCGCGCCTGCGGCTGGAACCGTCCTCCTATCGACCGCATGGCGAACCTGAACATCGAACCGGGTAACCAGTCCCTGGAACAACTGGTCCAGGGCATCGAGCGGGGCGTACTGATGCGCACCAACCGCTCATGGTCCATCGACGATGCGCGCAACAAGTTCCAGTTCGGTTGCGAATGGGGTCAGTTGATCGAGAACGGTGAGCTCAAGGGTGTAGTGAAGAACCCCAACTACCGGGGGATTTCCGCGCAATTCTGGAAAAGCCTGCGGGCCGTGGGCGATGCCTCGACCCTCCAGGTGCTGGGCACGCCGAACTGTGGCAAGGGCGAGCCGAACCAGGTCATTCGCGTCGGCCATGCGTCGCCGGCGTGTGTATTCAGCCATGTCGATGTGTTCGGAGGGGACGCCTGATGAGTACCGTCAACAATCAGGCCGCAGCCTTCAAGACACTGGTGGACTGGCTGCGCGGTGCATTGCGCGAATCAGAGCGGTTCACCGTGGGCTATGCCGCCGAGTCCTCGGCCTTCGTGCGCTTCAATCATGGCAAGGTTCGCCAGGCCGGGCAGGTGCAGCAGGCCAATGTCAGCCTCAAGCTGATCGACGACGGGCGGCATGCCGACCTGCAGATCACCTTGTCCGGCCACATCGAGACAGACCTGCAACGGCTGGCCGAAGGCTTGCAACAGCTGCGCGAGACCTTGCCGCTACTGCCCCCTGATCCCTATCTGCTGCTCAACCATGACCACTGGCAGAGCCATAAGGTCCAGGACCTGCCGCTGCCGGAAACCGAGCAGGCCGTGGCTGAAATCGCCCGCGCCGGCGAAGGCCTCGACCTGGTGGGCATCTACGCCGCCGGGCCCATCAGCCGAGGCTTCGCCAGTTCCTCGGGGGCATTTGGCTGGCACCAGGCCAACAGTTTCAACTTCGACTTCAGCCTGTTCCACGAAAACGGCCAGGCCGTCAAAGCCAGCTACGCCGGCCACGAATGGAGCAGCGAAGGGTTTGCCCGGCGCTTCGAGCAGGCCCGCCAGCAACTGGTGTTTCTTGGCCAGCCGCTGCGCACCCTCGCCCCCGGCGAATACCGCGCCTACCTGGCGCCGGCCGCGCTGGAAGAAATCATGGGCATGCTCAGCTGGGGCGGTTTCTCGGCACGGGCTATCGCCAGCAAGCAAAGCCCGCTGCAGAAGTTCTACGCCAACGAAGCGCATTTCAGCCCCGACGTATGGCTGACGGAGCAGGTCAGCGGCTCCCTGAGCCCGGCATTCTCCGACGAAGGTTATCCACGGGATGACCTGGCGCTGATTGCCAAGGGCATGGCGAACGCTCGCCTGGTCAACTCCCGCAGCGCCGCCGAATACGGCCTCACCGCCAACGGCGCCAGCCGCTATGAATACCCCACGGCGCTGGACATGAAGGAAGGCCTGCTGGAACAACGCGACATCCTCGAGCAACTCGGCACCGGGCTGTACATCAGCAACCTCTGGTACCTGAACTACTCGGACCAGCCGGCCGCGCGTCTGACCGGCATGACCCGCTTCGCCACGTTCTGGGTCGAGAACGGCCAGATCGTGGCGCCGGTCAGCACCATGCGATTCGACGACAGCGTCTACAGCCTGCTGGGCTCGCAGCTCGAAGGCCTGACCCGGGAGCGGGAACTGCTGCTCTCGGCCAGCACCTACAGCCAGCGGGCCACGGCCTCGATGCTGCTGCCGGGGGCGCTGGTCAAGCGCTTGACCTTGACGTTATAGGCACTCGACCAGACGCCAGGCCATTGGTGAGGAGAATTATTCTGTGGCCAGGGATTCATCCCCTCGCCACAGGCGCTGTGTTCGCCCGTTTCAATACTTCATACAAGAGGTCCCATGCCCAACCGCGCCCCGCTCGATGCCGTCACCGCCCGCTGGCTTCCATGGGTGGTGGCCATCGCCTTCTTCATGCAGTCCCTGGACGGGACCATCCTCAATACCGCCCTGCCCGCCATGGCCAGCGACCTGGCGGAAAACCCGTTGCGCATGCAAGGCGTGATCATCGCCTACATGCTCACCGTGGCGCTGTTGATTCCGGCCTCCGGCTGGATCGCCGACCGCTTCGGCACCAAGAAAATCTTCTTTGGTGCCATCCTGCTGTTCAGCTTCGGCTCATTGCTGTGTGCCCTGTCCAACTCGTTGAACATGCTGATCGGTGCTCGGGTCATCCAGGGCCTGGGCGGCGCCTTGATGCTCCCGGTAGGCAGGCTGGTAGTGTTGCGGGCCTACCCGCGCTCGGAACTGGTGCGGATCATGGGCTTCATCACCATTCCCGGCCTGCTTGGCCCGCTGATCGGCCCGACCATGGGCGGCTGGATGGTGGAATACCTGTCCTGGCACTGGATCTTCATCATCAACCTGCCGGTGGGGGTGATGGGTTGTTATGCGGTATGGAAATTCATCCCGGACCTGCGGGGCAGCGAGCGCACCCGGTTCGACAGCCTGGGGTTCCTGCTGTTCGGCGCGGCGATGGTGCTGATCACCATCGCCATGGAAGGCCTGGGTGAACTGCACCTGCCGCACCTGCGGGTGATGCTGTTGCTGTTCGGCGGCATGGCCTGCCTGGCGGCCTATTGGCTGCGGGCCGGGCATGTGGAGAACGCGCTGTTCCCGCCATCGCTGTTCAAGACCCGGACGTTTGCCGTGGGTATTCTCGGCAACCTGTTCGCGCGCCTGGGCAGCGGTGCCCTGCCGTTCCTGGTGCCGTTGCTGCTGCAAGTGGCCCTGGGTTACTCACCGTCCCAGGCCGGGATGAGCATGCTGCCCCTGGCGGCGGCGGCCATGGTCGCCAAATCCGTGGCCCGGCCACTGATCGAGCGCCTGGGCTACCGCATCGTCCTGACTGGCAACACCGTGGCCCTGGGCGTGATGCTGGCGAGCATGGGGCTGGTCAGCGAGCAGACCCCGTACTGGTTGCTGCTGGCGCAACTGGCGGTGCTGGGAGCGATCAACTCGCTGCAGTTCACAGCCATGAACACCGTGACCCTGATCGACCTGGACGACGCCAGCGCCAGCAGCGGCAACAGCCTGTTGTCGGTGGTGGCGCAACTCTCCCTGAGCCTGGGCGTGGCCTGCGCCGGCGCCCTGCTTGGCGGCTTCACGGCCCAGATCGGTAACGACGGGGTAGACACGGTATTGGGCGCGTTCCAGCTGACGTTCCTGACGGTGGGCATCATGGCGATGCTGGCGGCGACGATTTTTTCCCAACTGTCCAAGCAGGACGGGCGGCGGCAGAAACGTCATGATGAGCATATCGAGCACTGAAGCCGTGCCCCTTCCTGTGGCGAGGGGATGAATCCCCTCGCCACAGATCAATCCCCTCGCCATACATGAATCCCTTGCCACGAACAATCAGCACCGTTGTGATCGCCCGGAGAAATCCACGCTCGTCCAGAACTTTCGAAGAAAGTGGCACGAGACTGCTACACTGCGCGACATTTTGTTTTGCAGGCCTGTCCCGTGACCACCATCGCCACCGCTTTTGATACTTTGCCGCTGTCCGCCGCCATGCTGGCTAACCTCGAATCACTCGGTTATGCCCAGATGACGCCGATCCAGGCGCAAAGCTTGCCGGTGATCCTCAAGGGCATGGACCTGATCGCCCAGGCCAAGACCGGCAGTGGCAAGACCGCCGCCTTCGGCATCGGCCTGCTGAACCCGATCAACCCGCGCTTCTTCGGTTGCCAGGCGCTGGTGATGTGCCCGACCCGCGAGCTGGCCGACCAGGTGGCCAAGGAAATCCGCCGCCTGGCCCGCGCCGAAGACAACATCAAGGTCCTGACCCTGTGTGGCGGCGTGTCCTTCGGCCCGCAGATCGCCTCCCTCGAACACGGCGCCCACATCATCGTCGGCACGCCCGGGCGCATCCAGCAGCACCTGCGCAAGGGCTCGCTGGTACTCGATGGCCTCAACACCCTGATCCTCGACGAAGCCGACCGCATGCTGGACATGGGTTTCTACGATGCCATCGAAGACATCATCCAGCAGACCCCGGAACGCCGCCAGACGCTGCTGTTCTCCGCCACCTATCCGGCAGGTATCAAGCAGCTGTCGTCCAAGTTCATGCGCAACCCGCAGCAGGTGAAAGCCGAGGCGCTGCATTCCGATGCGCAGATCGAGCAACGTTTCTACGAAATCGCTCCCGAAGAGCGCATGGAAGCGGTGGTCAAGGTGCTGGCGCATTTCCGCCCCGCCTCCTGCGTGGCGTTCTGTTTCACCAAGCAGCAGGTCCAGGAAACCGTCGATCACCTCGCCGCCAAGGGTATCTCGGCCGTCGGCCTGCACGGCGACCTGGAACAGCGCGACCGCGACCAGGTGCTCGCGATGTTCGCCAACCGCAGCACCTCGGTGCTGGTGGCCACCGACGTGGCGGCCCGTGGCCTGGACATCGACGCCCTGGACATGGTGATCAACGTCGAGCTGGCCCGGGACTCGGAAATCCACATCCACCGCGTCGGTCGCACAGGTCGCGCCGGTGAGAAAGGCATCGCCATCAGCCTGGTGGCGCCGTCCGAAGCGCACCGCGCCCAGGCCATCGAGCAACTGCAGAAGTCACCGTTGAACTGGGATCAACTGGATAACCTCAAGCCCCAGGGTGGCGGTCCGCTGCTGCCGGCCATGAGCACCCTGTGCATCGCTGCCGGGCGCAAGGACAAGGTCCGTCCCGGTGACATCCTAGGCGCGCTGACCGGCGAAGCCGGCATTCCCGGCACCCAGGTCGGCAAGATCGCGATCTTCGATTTCCAGGCCTACGTGGCCGTGGAGCGCGGTATCGCCAAACAGGCGCTGCAGCGCTTGAACAGCGGCAAGATCAAGGGGCGCTCGTTGCGGGTGCGGATCCTGTAAAGCGATCTGCAACCCGACACAGATCAAACTGTGGGAGCGAGCTTGCTCGCGATAGCGGTGGATCAGCGGCATTGATGCTGCCTGACACGCCGCCATCGCGAGCAAGCTCGCTCCCACATTCAGTATGCGAGAAAGTTGAGAGGACACCGTTTTGCGCTCTACCGAAGTCGTGATCATTGGCGCTGGCGCCGCGGGCTTGATGTGCGCGCTGACCGCCGCTGGACGCGGGCGGCAGGTCACGTTGCTGGACCATGCCAACAAGGCCGGGAAGAAAATCCTCATGTCCGGCGGCGGGCGCTGCAATTTCACCAACATGTACACCGAGCCGGGCAATTTTCTCTCGCAGAACCCGCATTTCTGCAAATCGGCCCTGGCGCGCTACACCCAGTGGGATTTCATCGCCCTGGTGGCCAAGCACGGTGTGCCCTATCACGAGAAAAAACTCGGCCAGCTGTTCTGCGATAACAAGTCCAGCGACATCCTCGGCATGCTCCTGGACGAATGCGACCAGGCCGGCGTCAGCCTTCACCTGGATACGTCCATCACCCAGATCGAAAAAACCGACGGCGGCTACCTGCTGCAAACCACGCTCGGCGCCATCGCCTGTCAATCCCTGGTGATCGCCACCGGCGGATTGTCGATCCCGACCCTGGGAGCCACAGGTTTCGGTTACCAGGTGGCCAAGCAGTTCGGCCACCAACTGCTGCCGACCCGCGCCGGACTGGTGCCGTTCACCATCACCGATCAGCTCAAGGCGCTATGCACCGAGCTGTCGGGGACGTCGGTGGACTGCCTGGTGAGCTGCAACGACCAGAGCTTTCGCGAGAACATCCTGTTCACCCATCGCGGCCTCAGCGGTCCGGCGATCCTGCAGATCTCGTCGTTCTGGGAACCGGGGGACACGGTGCAGATCAACCTGCTGCCCGACCATGACGTGCCGCAATGGCTGCAACAGCAACAGGCCGAACGCCCCAACAGTGAGTTGAAAACCCTGCTGGGTGAGTTGTTCACCAAGAAAATGGCCAACCTGCTGGCCGACACCTGGTTCGTCTCCAAACCCATGAAGCAATACACCCATGCGGAGCTGGCGGACATTGCCGAGAAACTGGCGAGCTGGAATGTCGTCCCGGCCGGCACCGAGGGCTATCGCACCGCCGAAGTCACCCTGGGCGGCGTCGACACCCGGGAGGTTTCGTCCAAGACCATGGAGTCGCTGAAAAGCCCGGGGCTGTATTTCATTGGCGAAGTACTGGACGTCACCGGTCATCTGGGCGGATTCAACTTCCAGTGGGCCTGGGCTTCGGGGTACGCCGCCGCGCAGTACGTCTGATCCGACACGATTTGAACGCGATAACCCTGTGGAGCGAGCTTGCTCGCCATCGTGGCGGTTCAGTCGACATCGATGTGACAGGACTGCCGCCATCGCGAGCAAGCTCGCTCCCACAGCGGCTGGTGATGGCTCCCGGAACACTTTTTGCTGTCAGATGTGATCGCCGCCATTGCGTCGGCGTCATTACTGCCTCAATTTAGTGTCATTGCCCGTCAGGCCCGTGCATTTCATGTCATCGACCTCGTTCCGTCAGTCTCTGCGTCGCCTTTGGGCGTTGGATAAATTCAGTTATAGCGTGCGGGTATTCATCGCCCTGACCGGCAGCATGGCGCTGTGCTGGTACCTGGACGAAATGGCCCTGCTGATTCCCTTGTTCCTGGGCATCATCGCCAGTGCCCTGGCCGAGACCGACGACAACTGGCAGGGCCGCCTCAACGCACTGGCCGTTACCCTGGTCTGCTTCAGCGTCGCCGCATTATCGGTGGAGCTGCTGTTTCCCTATCCCGTGCTGTTCGTCATCGCCCTGGCCCTGGCGAGCTTCGGCCTGACCATGCTCGGCGCCCTGGGCGAGCGCTATGGCGCGATCGCCTCGGCCACCCTGATTCTTTCGGTCTACACCATGATCGGCGTGGACCAGCGCGGCGGCGCGGTCAACGACTTCTGGCATGAGCCCTTGCTGCTGGTGGCGGGTGCGGCGTGGTACGGCATGCTCTCGGTGCTGTGGCACATGCTCTTTTCCAACCAGCCGGTGCAGCAGAGCCTGGCGCGGCTGTTTCGCGAACTGGGGCGTTACCTGAAGCTCAAGTCGTCGCTGCTCGAACCGATCCGGCAACTGGACGTGGAAGCCCGGCGCCTGGAACTGGCGCAGCAGAACGGCCGTGTGGTGGCCGCGCTCAACTCGGCCAAGGAGATCATCCTGCACCGCGTGGGCAATGGTCGACCGGGTTCGAAGGTCAGCCGCTACCTGAAGCTGTACTTCCTCGCCCAGGACATCCACGAACGCGCCAGTTCGTCCCACTACCCCTATAACGCGTTGGCCGAAGCCTTCTTCCACAGTGACGTACTGTTCCGCTGCCAGCGCCTGTTGCGCCAGCAAGGCAAGGCTTGCCAGGCCCTTGCCGAATCGATCCAGATGCGCCAGCCGTTCATCTACGACGATACCTTTGCCGAAGCCCTCGACGATCTGCACGCTTCCCTGGAACACCTGCGAATCCAGAGCAACCCGGCCTGGCGCGGCCTGCTGCGTTCGTTGCGGGCACTGGCAGCGAACCTGGGCACCATGGATCGCCTGCTCAGCGATGCCAGCAACCCCGACGCCCTGGCCGACGCCACCGACAGCAGCCTGCTGGATCGCTCGCCACGCAGCCTCAAGGACGTCTGGCTGCGCCTGCGCACCCAGCTCACGCCCACTTCGCTGCTGTTCCGGCACGCCCTGCGCCTGCCCCTGGCGTTGAGCGTCGGCTACGCCATGGTGCATCTGATCCACCCGTCACAAGGCTATTGGATCATCCTCACCACGTTGTTCGTCTGCCAGCCCAACTATGGCGCCACCCGACGCAAGCTCGGCCAGCGGATCATCGGCACCGCCATTGGCCTGATCGTGGCCTGGGCACTGTTCGATCTGTTCCCCAACCCGCTGGTGCAATCGTGCTTCGCCATTGCCGCCGGGGTGGTGTTCTTCACCAACCGCACCACCCGCTACACCCTGGCGACAGCCGCGATCACGATCATGGTGCTGTTCTGCTTCAACCAGGTGGGCGACGGCTATGGCCTGCTGCTGCCGCGGCTGTTCGATACCCTGCTCGGCAGCCTGATCGCCGGACTTGCGGTGTTCCTGTTCCTGCCGGACTGGCAGGGCCGCCGGCTGAACAAGGTGCTGGCCAACACGCTGACCTGCAACAGCATCTACCTGCGCCAGATCATGCAGCAATACGCCGCCGGCAAACGGGACGACCTGGCCTATCGCCTGGCCCGCCGCAATGCCCATAACGCCGATGCCGCGCTGTCCACCACACTGGCCAACATGCTGATGGAGCCGGGGCACTTTCGTAAGGAAGCCGATGTCGGGTTCCGCTTCCTGGTGCTCTCGCACACCTTGCTTAGCTATCTGTCCGGCCTGGGCGCCCATCGGGGAACCGAACTGCCGGCGCAGGTACGCGAACAGTTGATCGACGGAGCGGGAGCGAAGCTGGCGACCAGCATCGATGAAATCGCCCAAGGCCTGGCGAGCAAAACCCCGATCGTGGTCCAGAGCGACGAGGAAGAAGCCCTGGCCAATGAGCTGGAGCAGATGCCCGATGAAATCGATGAAGGCCAGCGGCTGGTACAAACCCAACTGGGCCTGATCTGTCGTCAGTTGGGCCCTCTGCGGACCCTGGCGGCGCATCTGATCAAGGAAACTGACGAGGCTTGAGGCATACGGTGTCTGAGCGGGCCTCATCGCGAGCAAGCTCGCTCCTACAACGGTATGCATTCCAGATGCGGGAGCGAGCCTGCTTGGGACAAGCCATCAGTAGCCCGTCACTACATGCCATGTTGCTTCAATAGCCGCGCGTAACTGCCATCCGCCTTCATCGCCGCGATCTCCCGATCGAACCCCGCCACGATCTGCTCATGGTTCGGGTTCTTCAGGCTGACCAGGATATGCAGGCTGTTCTCGCTCAGTGGCTTGGGCAGGAACTCGACAGCGTTACGCACCTTGGCGGATTCGTGGGCCAGGTAATAACGGGCGACATATTCGTCTTCCAGGGTCAGCTTCACACGGTCGGCCGCCAGCATGCGCACCGCCATCGCGAAGTTGTGCACGGGGACTTTCTGCATCTGCGAGTCCTCGTCGAACGCCTTCGAGTAGGCATAACCACGAACCACGGCGATGGGATAGGCGTAGAGCTGTTGCAGCGTGTCGAACTGGACCGCAGCGTCCTTGCGCTTGAGAAAGCGCACCCGGTTAACCAGGTATTCGGCCGAGAACCGGCCGATATGGGTGCGTTCCTCGCTGTACCAGGCGTTGACCAGCACGTCATAACGACCCTCGCTGATGCCCAGCATCGCCCGGGCCCAGGGCACCTGCTCGAACTCACTGGCATAGCCGGCACGCGCCAGCGCGGTGCTGACAATGTCGGTCGCCAGTCCTCCATTGACCAGCGTGGAATCGGTAAAGGGGGGCCAGCCATCGCCGACCAGGCGCAGTTTCTGCCCAAAGGCGTCCTGGCCCACCCACAGCAACCCGATCAAAACAAGAGCTTGATGCAATCGCGGCATGCCAGACATCCTTGAAGGGTGCAAAGCCCGTGTTTTTAGCCGAAACTCAGGAACAGTCAGAAACCTGCGTCCTAACATTAGCTCATTGAAGCCGCTGCGCAGGCCTTGCCAAAAGATTACATAAAGGCGACAACGCCGTGATAAATGAATGGTGGCATTTTGGCCTTTATCACAGTTTTTTCGGTCGCACCGATAAGCGACTTCCGAAGAAAGGGCGCTTAATATCGGCATCGGCTTCTTCAGGAAATTCAAAAAAATGGATATCGATTGGGTCTGCAAACACCACAGTGACCTGAGCAAGGAACAGCTGTACGCCATCTTGAAACTGCGCGCCGACGTGTTCGTGGTCGAGCAGAATTGCGCCTATCCGGACGTTGACGGCCTGGACCTGGCAGGTGACACCTGTCATTTGATGGCTTGGCAGGAAAACCACCTGGTGGCCTACCTGCGCTTGCTCGACCCCCACTCGCAGAACAGCGACGTGGTGATCGGACGCGTAGTGATCGCGCCAGAATCACGGGGCAGGGGGTTGGGCCATCAACTGATGGAACAGGGCCTCAGACACGCCGAGAAACACTGGCCCGGCATCCCGATCTCATTATCGGCCCAGGCGCATTTGCAGGGGTATTACGGACGGTACGGGTTTGAAGTGGTGGGCGTGGAGTATCTGGAGGATGGTATTCCACACATCGGGATGCATCGTCCCTGCTGACCTCTTCGCGAGCAAGCCCACGGGGGGTCTACGTTGTACCTCGATCGTGCGTCTGAAGATCAATGTGAAGGGCTTGCTCGCGATAGGGCCAGCCCAAGACATCACACCACCATCAGGGATACTCGAGCACCGCCTTGATCCGCTGCAGGTTCGCCTCGATCCAGCGCCGATCAATCGCCCCCCAATCACGGATCCGATAATGCCCGGCATGGTTGCGGGCGCCCTTCTCCTGTTCGAACTCACACACGATGTCCAGGTCTGCCAGCGCTGCGACGGTGTCCTGGGCGGTGCGTCGCGGCATGCCGGTGGCGTCGGTGAGCGCCGGAATGTTGCTGGCCACCCCACTATCGATCAGGTAGGCCACATACAGGCGGCGATAGAAACTGCTTTTGGTCTTGCTGACGTCCATCCGGTCATTCCTTGGCTGATTGCAGGTCGCGCCAGGTCAGGTATACCCGCAAGTCGAACTCCAACTGATGGTAACCCGGCAACATGTATTCACAGAGCTGGTAGAACGCCTTGTTGTGGTCGGACTCCTTGAAATGAGCCAGTTCGTGCACCACGATCATTTTCAGGAATTCGGGCGCCGCCTCCTTGAACAGCGAAGCGATGCGGATTTCCTTCCTGGCCTTGAGCTTGCTGCCTTGCACGCGGGACACCGTAGTGTGCAGCCCGAGGGCACGGTGGGTGAGATCCAGGCGATTGTCGAACAGCACCTTGTCGATGGCCGGCGCATTACGCAGATATTGCTGCTTGAGGTCCAGCGCGTAGCCGTAAAGGGCCTTGTCGCTCTGGATCTGATGCCGGCCGGGATAGCGCTGGTGCAGGTAATCCCCCAGGCGATCCTGGGCAATCAATTGCTGCACCTGGGCTTGCAGGGCCGCGGGGTAGGCCTGGAGGTATTTGAGCGAAATCATCGGTGGCAAGACAGTCGAAAAAGGCCGTCAGTGTAGCGAATTCAAGCCTGCACCGCGCTCCAGTCGAACGGTTTGGCGAAGACGTCGGTGTCTTCGGCCATCAAGGGCCGCGCTACGAGGAAGCCCTGCACATATTCACAGCCGTGGGCTTGCAGCCAGCGATATTGTTCCACGGTTTCCACGCCTTCGGCGATCACCCGCAAGCCCAACTGCGAGCACAGGTCGATCACCGAGGCAGCCAGGGCCGCATCCCGGGGTGAGTCCGGTAATCGGGCGATCAGGTGCCGATCCAGCTTGAGCGTATCGAGTTCGAGGTCGCGCAGGTGGGTCAACGAGCAGGGGCCCGAACCGAAGTCATCCAGCGCCACCCGCACGCCGAGATGACGCAGCAGGCGCAATTGCTTGTTGGTTTCGTCAGGGTTGCGCATCAGCGCGTCTTCGGTCACCTCGACTTCCAGTTGCCGGGGTTTCAAGGCATGGCGCTCCAGCACCTGGCGCAACTCGGTCACCAGGTTCGGCATGCCGAACTGGGTGCTGCTCAGGCTCACCCCCAGCACCAGGTCATCGGCGAACAGCCGCTCCCAGACTTTGCGCTGGGCCGCGCTGCGATGGTAGATCCAGCTGCCCAGCCGGCTGATCAGTCGCGCCTCCTCCAGCAACGGCAGGAACAGGCCCGGCGGAACATCGCCGACGCTCGGGTGCTGCCAGCGCAACAACGCCTCGAAGCCGCGGATACGTCCATCGCCGATGCTGACCTGGGGCTGGTAGACCATATTGAAGTCACGGTTCTCGATGGCCGAACGCACGCTTTCCTCGAGCATCAGCCGGGACCGGGCGCGCCCGTTCATTTCATGATCATAGAAACGGTATTGCTGGCGACCGGCACGCTTGGCCTCGTACATGGCGATGTCGGAAGCCCGCAACAGGCCATCCAGGTTGGCACCGCAGTCCGGGTACGTCGCGATACCGATGCTGGCTCCCAGGGTCACATCCATGCCTTCGATCTGCTGGCAGATCGAGACACGCTCGATGAGCTTCTCGGCAATCTTGGCGGCCTGCTCCGGGTGCTCCAGGTCCAGCAAGGCCGTGAACTCATCGCCACCGAGCCGCGCCAGGATGTCGAACGGCCGCAGGCACGCCTTCAACTGTTCCGACACCCAGCGCAGCACCCGGTCACCGGCATCGTGGCCCAGGGAATCGTTGACGCGCTTGAAGCCATCGAGATCCAGGTATAGCAGCACCCAGTTGCTCTCCAGGCGCTCGCTGCGCATCAGCAGGTTCTCGGCGGTCTGATAGAACCCTCTGCGGTTGAGCAGACCGGTCAACGGGTCCGTGACGGCCTGGAATTCGAGTTGCTGGTGCAAGTGGCGGACCACCGACATGTCCTGGAGAGTCACCACCATGGCTTTCTGCTCCGAAGGCAACGGTGCGCAGGACAACGCCACCGACACCTGCTGGCCGGGCGCCGTACGCAACACCGCATCGTGCAGGCGCCAGGTCTGGCCTCGGCAATATGCGACGTGGATGTCGGAATCGGCCCACTGGGGAATGTGCGGCTTCTGCAGATAGTCCAGGAACGGCGTGCCCTGCAATTGCTCGGCGGTGGCATTGAGCAGGCGACAGGCCGACGGATTGACGAAGCGAATGCAGCCGTCTTCATCCACCACCAGGATACCTTCCGCGGCGTTATCCAGCACCGAGGCGTTGAATGCCCGGGCCGCCTCCAGGTCCTGGCTCAAGCGCTGCAAGGCCCGTCGATTGCGCTGGTGCTCCAGCAAGGCGTGAACCTTGGGCTTGAGGATCTGCGGGTCGAAGGGTTTGAACAGGTAGTCCACGGCGCCACTGGCGTAACCCTTGATCACCGCATCCTGGGACTGCTCGTTGGCGGTCAGGAAGATAATCGGCGTAAGCCGCGTACGCTGGCTGCCACGCATCAGGCGCGCCACCTCGAACCCGTCCATGTCCGGCATCTGCACATCCAGCAGCACCAGATCGATGTCGTGTTCAAGCAGCAGATTAAGGGCCTCGACACCCGAGGACGCGGTCATGACCTGCCAATCCTGACGCTGCAACAATGCACGCATGCTGATCAGGTTTTCAGGGTAATCATCAACAACCAGAAGGACAGAGTTCTCTTCACCAAGCGTAGGTTGCACGCATTCCATGCTGCTTCTCTTATCGGGGCGCCATGTCCGTTTTCAGTAGCAAAACGGACAAATTACTGTGATCTCACTCTAGACCGGGTTTATGAAAAGCAGTAGCTGTCATCACGCCATCATCCTGACAAAGCCCGAAATAGCCGACTAACGGTCACCCGCCTCAGGCACAGAAACTGCAATAGACCTCAGCGACGCACTATTGACGTCAAGCATCCGCCGAACAAACCACAAAAAGCTCATTCCGGTGTTATCAGGGCGCCCCGAACGCGCGGGTTAGAGCCTTCGCGGTGGCGTGCACATTTTTTTTAACGACAGGATCTGAACATGATTGACCTTAACACCTGGAACCTGAGCATCCCCGAAGGTAGCCCAGCAATCACCATCGAAACCCCACGCCTGGCGCAAGGGTTCAAGGACCAGTACTTCAACGCCGAAACCGGTGTTGCGTTCTTCTGGGCTCCGGTCACCGGCAGCACGACCGCCAACGCGATCTACCCGCGCAGCGAACTGCGGGAAACCTACAGCGATGGCACCTTGCGCAACTGGCTGTACTCGGCGGCGGATAACAAGCTGCGCGCGACCCTGGCCGTCAACCAGGTGCCCAGCACCGGCAAGATCGTGATCGGCCAGATCCATACCAAGGACAGCAACAGCCCCATGGTCAAGCTGGAATACCAGTACAAGACCTACAGCTCCACGGGCAACATCGTCGCCAAGGTACGCATGCGTCCCGACGACGAAACAGGCCAGGTCATCACCATTGCCACGGGCGTAAAGCTCGACCGCAACTTTTCCTACCAGATTCACCTCAGCCCGAAGGGTGCACTGGGGATCAGCGCAGCGGGCTATAGCTGGCGAACCACCATCGACCCGAGCTGGAAAGTCAAACCGCTGTATTTCAAGGCCGGCGCGTATGTCCAGGACAACACCGGCTACACCACCGAAGGCGGAAAAGTGACGTTCAGCCTGCTGGAAATCCAACACAACATCTGACTTTCACGGGGCACAGCAGCAGGGAACGCTGCCTGTGCGAGGCGACCAAGCGACAGATGCCATAGGGCCATCGTTCAAAAAATTTTCAGCCTGGCCGACCAACGGTCATGCTTCTCGGGCACAAAATCGGCCAGGGCCACTCTGACGGACAGGAAAAAGTCACCCCGCGCATCATCCAGTCATCTGAAAAGCTCGAATTAGAGGCTTCGGCTAGGTCTTGCAACTTTTTTACTCTGTAGAGGGATCCGCACATGGTCGATCTTGCAACCTGGAACTTGAGCATTCCCGAAGGCAGCCCGCCGAAAACCATCGAAACACCACGGCTGGTGGATGGGTTCCAGAATAAGTACTTCAACTCCGAAGGCAGCACGGTGTATTTCTGGTCGCCCGTCACCGGCACCAAGACTGAAAATGCCGTCTATCCGCGCAGCGAATTGCGAGAGACCTATAGAGACGGCACCTTGCGCAACTGGCTGTTCCCCGAGGCCGACAATAAATTGAGCGCGACGCTGGCCGTCAACCAGGTCCCCAGCAGCGGCAAGGTCGTGATTGGCCAGATCCACGCCAAGGACAGCAACAAGCCCATGGTGAAGCTGGAATACCAATACAAGGACGACAGCAAAACCGGGAATATTGTCGCCAAGGTGCGCATGCGCCCCGATGACGACGAGGGCCGGGTCATCACCATTGCCACGGGCATAGCCCTCGATCGGTCCTTTTCCTACCGATTGCACCTCGACCGCACCGGCGACCTTGGCATCACCGCCGCCGGGTATAGCTGGTACACCACCGTCGGCGGCGCCTGGCGCGTCAAACCGCTGTATTTCAAGGCCGGCGTCTACGTGCAGGACAACACGGGCTATACCAGCGAAGGCGGAAAAGTGACGTTCAGCAAGCTGGATATCGATCACAACACTTGATCGGGTGCTTTCGATAGACAGGTACCGTGCGTATGTCCATTGCCGCGATAACGGGGCTGCTGACGGTTCCGTTCTTACAGCGGTTCACTTTCGAAAAGCGCGAAAGCAACCAAAGCGCTTTTGGTCCACCACTCGGCACCTCGCCCAGGCTCGGTGCGCCCTCACTCCGACCTTGCTCCGAGGACCCGCTGCGAAGGGCCATCCATGGCCCAGCGCAGCTATCCCATCATCCATGGCCGGATGCCCACTGCACAAAGCCTGCGTTCGGCCAACGTGGTTAACGGGCACCAAGATTAACGCCCAAAGTAAAGCTGGAGCGGCTATACGCTGCAAATGGGGAACAAGAAGAATCAATCCATCTGAAAAGTTATAAAAAACTGTCATTTCCTACAGTAGCCTGAGGACACGCCCCTCCTAATACTGTAATCACCCGGGCGGGTACCACAGACGCAAAGCCCAAATCCCCTTAAAAAACTGTCATCTATGACAGTAGTTTCAAACAACTGAGCGCAGTAGCTTAGATTTGTACGGAAAGTCATCGAAAACCGAGGTCATGTTGTTCAACGCAGCATGACTATCGCGTCGTACAGACCATATAACGCCTGGGGCATTCCTTCGATGGAGGCCCCATAAAAAGGAGTTTAGCTACCATGAGCCACAGATTATTCAACCTGGTATCGGCCTTGCTGCTCAGCACCGCCGCTCATGCCCAAGCCGCTTGCGATGAAACGCTGGTCAAGGATCTTGTCGGCAAGACATTCGATTCCAGCACAGAGAATGACGCCAAAGCCAAAGCCGGGGCAGATGCTGTAAGAAGCACCACTCCAGGTGGCATCTTTTTCACCAAGGATTTAAACAAGAATCGTCTCAGCATCACGGTGGATCAGGAAGGCAAGATCAAAGGCTTTACCTGCAGCTAAGCCAGCAATCATAAAAAAACCCGCATCACTGCGGGTTTTCTCACCACTGAAGCCTCAATTGACCTTGGCGTTCAACTCACCCTTCAGGTAACGCTGGTACATGCCTTCCAGGGAGATCGGCTTGATCTTCGAAGCATTGCCGGCGGTGCCGAACGCTTCGTAACGGGCGATGCACACGTCACGCATGGCGGTGACGGTGGCGCCGAGGAATTTGCGTGGGTCGAATTCGCTCGGATTGGTTGCCATCAGGCGGCGCATGGCACCGGTGGAGGCCAGGCGCAGGTCGGTGTCGATGTTGACCTTGCGCACGCCGTGCTTGATGCCTTCGACGATCTCTTCAACCGGCACGCCGTAGGTTTCCTTGATGTCGCCGCCGTACTGGTTGATGATCGCCAGCCATTCCTGCGGCACCGAGGACGAACCGTGCATCACCAGGTGGGTGTTGGGGATGCGCTTGTGGATTTCCTTGATGCGGTCGATCGCCAGCACGTCACCGGTAGGCGGCTTGGTGAACTTGTAGGCGCCGTGGCTGGTGCCGATGGCGATGGCCAGGGCATCGACCTGGGTTTTCTTGACGAAATCGGCGGCTTCTTCGGGGTCGGTCAGCATCTGGCTGTGGTCCAGCACGCCTTCGGCGCCGATGCCGTCTTCTTCGCCGGCCATGCCGGTTTCCAGCGAGCCCAGGCAACCCAGTTCGCCTTCCACGGAAACGCCGCAAGCGTGGGCCATGGCCACGGTCTGCTGGGTGACGCGCACGTTGTATTCGTAGTCGGTCGGGGTCTTGCCGTCTTCGCCCAGGGAACCGTCCATCATGACCGAGCTGAAGCCCAGCTGGATGGAGCGCTGGCAGACGTCAGGACTGGTGCCGTGGTCCTGGTGCATGCACACCGGGATATGGGGGAATTCTTCGATCGCCGCCAGGATCAGGTGGCGCAGGAACGGGGCGCCGGCGTATTTACGAGCACCGGCCGAAGCCTGGACGATCACCGGAGAGTCGGTCTTGTCAGCGGCTTCCATGATGGCGCGCATCTGCTCAAGGTTGTTGACGTTAAAGGCTGGAACGCCATAGCCGAACTCGGCTGCGTGGTCCAGCATCTGACGCATGCTGATAAGTGCCATTTGTGTGTCTCTCCCGGTCGAGGGTCGTTAATCGTGCCAGCCTGCCGGAGCGGCGGCGGCTATTCAAGTCATTGCGGGTCGGGGTTTGTCCCCGGCCTGCGTGTTCGGTATCGCTAAACCCAAATACTGACGCGATCCCTGTGGGAGCGAGCTTGCTCGCGATGAGGGTACATTCAACATTACTGTTACCTGGTACACCGCTATCGCGAGCAAGCTCGCTCCCACACTGGATCCGCTCCCACATTTGGATTTTCGTGGTCGGTTCAATCGTATTACTGGGCTTTGCAACCGCGTCCGATCAGATCATTGGTGGCGACCCAATACGCCAGGCCTTCCTCACCCTTGATATGGAACGCCAGCATGTCGTCACTGTACAGCGCACCCGACGCACCCGGTTCCTGCTTCAGGCGATACACCTGCTCGGCGCCGCCGAGGCGCACCTCGACAGCATTGCGGGTATCGTCGGTATAGCGCCAGATGACCTTGGCCTCGCTGTCGCAAGTCCAGGTCGTCCAACCCGCCACCGGTTCGGACGAATGCAACAGGTTCAACTGCGCGCAACCGGCCAGCAATGCCAACGCCATGATGGCGATAAAGCCTTTCATCCGTGTTCCTCGACTGACGGCACAGGCCGCCAGCCATGAGTTAAAGGGTCAGACCCGTCAAGGACAGCCATGTTCCTTGGCCGGGGTTTGCGTTTCGTATTTGTCCAGACCGTCCGGCCCGGAGCGCTTGTTCAGCACCGGGTTGGTTTCCGCCTGCCATTCCGCCTGGTAGCAGCCTGGCTCCGGCTCACGGGGAGCCGGCTCCGACGTAGCCTGCGGTTGACTCCCGCAAGCGGCCAGGGCCACGGTCGAAAACAAAAGCGCCCACGTCTTGACCATCAGAACACTCCTTTGCCCGGTCAACCTAACCTCAGGCCTTGGCCCGGCTTTCGAGGATTTCCACCGCCGGCAGCACCTTGCCCTCGACGAATTCGAGGAACGCACCGCCACCGGTCGAAATGTAGGAAATCCGGTCAGCCACGCGGTACTTGTCGATGGCCGCCAGGGTATCGCCGCCACCTGCGATGGAGAACGCCGGGCTTTCGGCGATAGCCTGGGCCAGGACCTTGGTGCCGTTGCCAAACTGATCGAATTCGAACACGCCCACCGGGCCGTTCCACAGGATAGTCTGGGAAGCCTTCAACAGCTCGGCGAAATTGGCCGCGGTCTGCGGACCGATGTCCAGGATCATGTCGTCTTCAGCCACGTCGGCGATCGCCTTGACGGTGGCCTTGGCGCTTTCGGCGAATTCCTTGGCGACCACGACGTCCACCGGCAGCGGCACGCTGACCTTGGCGGCGATTTCACGGGCGGTATCCAGCAGGTCCGGCTCGTAAAGGGATTTGCCGACCGGATGACCGGCGGCCGCCAGGAAGGTATTGGCGATACCACCGCCGACGATCAACTGATCGCAGATCTGGCTCAGGCTGTTCAGCACGTCGAGCTTGGTGGAGACCTTGGAACCGGCCACGATGGCGGCCATCGGCTTGGCGGGAGCGCCCAGGGCCTTGCCCAGCGCATCCAGTTCGGCGGCCAGCAATGGGCCCGCCGCCGCGATCTTGGCGAACTTCGCCACGCCATGGGTCGAACCCTCGGCACGGTGCGCGGTACCGAAGGCGTCCATCACGAACACGTCGCACAGGGCGGCATATTGCTGCGCCAGCTCGTCGGCGTTCTTCTTCTCGCCCTTGTTGAAGCGCACGTTCTCGAACAGCACGACGTCGCCGGCCTTCACGTCCACGCCACCCAGGTAGTCGGCCACCAGCGGCACTTCACGGCCCAGGGCGCGGCTCAGGTAGTCGGCCACTGGCTTGAGGCTGTTCTCGGCCGAGAACTCGCCCTCGGTTGGACGGCCCAAATGCGAGCAGACCATCACGGCCGCGCCTTTTTCCAGGGCCAGCTTGATGGTCGGCAGCGAAGCCAGGATGCGCGCGTCGCTGGTGACGACACCGTCCTTGACGGGGACGTTGAGGTCTTCGCGGATCAGTACGCGCTTACCTTGCAGATCGAGGTCGGACATCTTCAACACGGTCATGGGTCGCAATTCCTGGATAACTGTTTAGAGAGCAGGTTTTTTTGAAACAGAACGCTGGGAATCAGAAAGCGAAGTCGCCGCCTGCAGGTAGTGCCCGGCAACGTCCAGCATTCGGTTGGCAAATCCCCATTCGTTGTCGAACCAGGCCAGGATGTTCACAAGCCGAGGCCCGGAAACGCGGGTCTGGCTGGCGTCGACGATGGCCGAATGAGGATCATGGTTAAAGTCACAACTGGCATGAGGCAACTCGGTATAGGCCAGCAAGCCTTTGAGCGGGCCGCTGGTGGCGGCTTCGCGCAGGATCCGGTTGACCTCGGTGGCGTCGGTATCGCTCACGGTCTGCATCGTCATATCGAGGCAGGACACGTTGACCGTCGGCACCCGCACGGCTTTGGCCTGAATTCGTCCCGCAAGTTCCGGCAGCAGCCGTTCGATGCCTCTCGCCAGACCAGTGGACACCGGAATCACCGACTGGAACGCCGAACGGGTGCGGCGCAAGTCTTCATGGTGATAGGCGTCGATCACCGGCTGATCGTTCATCGCCGAGTGGATGGTGGTGATCGACACATATTCCAGGCCGACGGCCTGGTCCAGCAAGCGCAACAGCGGCACGCCGCAGTTGGTGGTGCAGGACGCGTTGGACACCAGCAGCTCTTCGCCGGTCAGGCAATCCTGGTTCACGCCGTAGACGATGGTGGCGTCCACGTCCGCTTCACTGGCCATCGGCTGGGAGAACAACACCCGTGGCGCGCCGGCAGCGAGAAAACGCTGGCCGTCTTCGCGGGTGTGGTAGGCGCCAGAGCACTCGAGCACCAGATCGACATCCAGGGACGCCCAATCGATGCCTTCGGGGGTGGCACTGCGCAAGACCTTCACGCAGTCGCCGTTAATATGCAGACAATCGCCCTCGACCCGCACTTCGCCGGGAAACCGGCCGTGGGTGGAGTCAAAGCGTGTCAGGTATTCGATGCTGGCCATGTCGGCCAGATCGTTGATGGCCACAATCTCGAACCCGGCCTTGGCTCCTCGCTCGAACAACGCACGCAAGACGCAACGACCAATCCGGCCGTAGCCGTTGAGTGCAACTCTGTAGGGACGCGGTTGGGGCATGGGGTTCTCTGACCTGGTTGAATCCATTGAGGCAGTGTCGTCTGGGCCACCGCTATCGCGAGCAAGCTCGCTCCCACAGGGTCGGTGAAAACCCTTGTGGGAGCGAGCTTGCTCGCGATGGCGTCAGAACAGACAACCTGTTTGCGGATCAGTCTTCCAGCAGCTCTTCAGCCTGACCCAGGATGTTCTCCAGGGTAAAACCGAACTCTTCGAACAAGGCTGCGGCAGGTGCCGATTCACCGTAGGTGGTCATGCCGATCACGCGGCCTTCCAGGCCAACGTACTTGTACCAGTAATCGGCGTGAGCGGCCTCGATGGCGATCCGGGCGCTGACCTGCAGTGGCAATACCGACTGCTTGTAGCCGGCGTCCTGGGCATCGAACACGCTGGTGCATGGCATGGACACCACACGCACGTTGCGGCCTTGGGCGGTCAGCTTGTCGTAGGCCTGGACGGCCAGGCCGACTTCGGAACCGGTGGCAATCAGAATCAGCTCGGGCTCACCGATGCAGTCCTTGAGCACATAGCCGCCACGGGAAATGTCGTCGATCTGGCCAGCTTCACGGGCCTGGTGCTGCAGGTTCTGACGGGAGAAGATCAAGGCCGATGGGCCATCGTTGCGCTCGATGGCGTATTTCCAGGCCACCGCCGACTCCACGGCATCGCATGGGCGCCAGGTATCGAGGTTCGGAGTGCAGCGCAGGCTGGCCAGTTGCTCGATCGGCTGGTGAGTCGGGCCGTCTTCGCCCAGGCCGATGGAGTCGTGGGTGAACACATAGAGCACGCGCTTTTTCATCAGCGCCGACATGCGCACGGCGTTGCGGGCGTACTCCATGAACATCAGGAAGGTCGCGCCATAAGGCACCAGGCCGCCATGCAGGGCTACGCCGTTCATGATGGCGCTCATGCCGAACTCACGCACGCCGTAGTACATGTAGTTGCCACTGGCATCTTCGGCACTGACGCCCTTGCAGCCTTTCCACAGGGTCAGGTTGGAACCGGCCAGGTCGGCCGAACCGCCCAGCAGCTCGGGCAACAACGGGCCGAAGGCATTGAGGGTGTTCTGGCTGGCCTTGCGGCTGGCGATGGTTTCGCCCTTGGCTGCGACTTCGGCGATATAGGCCGAGGCCTTTTCGGCGAAGTCGGCTGGCAGCTCGCCACTGAGGCGACGGACCAGTTCATTGGCCAGCGCAGGGAACTCGGCGGAATAGGCAGCGAAACGCTGATCCCAATCGGCTTCGAGCGCACGACCTTTTTCCTTGGCGTCCCATTCGGCATAGATGTCGGCAGGGATTTCGAACGGACCGTGCTCCCACTTCAACGCGGCGCGGGTCAGGGCGATTTCCTCGGCGCCCAGCGGGGCCCCGTGGCAGTCTTCCTTGCCTTGCTTGTTGGGGGAGCCGAAACCGATGGTGGTCTTGCAGCAGATCAGGGTCGGCTGGGCGCTCTTGCGAGCGGTCTCGATGGCGGTCTTGATTTCTTCCGGGTCATGGCCGTCGACGTTGCGGATCACCAGCCAGTTATAGGCTTCGAAGCGCTTGGGGGTGTCGTCGGTAAACCAGCCCTCGACTTCGCCGTCGATGGAAATGCCATTGTCATCGTAGAAAGCGATCAGCTTGTCCAGGCCCAGGGTGCCGGCCAGGGAGGCGACTTCATGGGAAATACCTTCCATCATGCAGCCATCGCCCAGGAATACGTAGGTATGGTGATCGACCACGTTATGGCCAGGACGGTTGAACTGGGCCGCCAGAACTTTTTCGGCGAGGGCAAAACCCACCGCGTTGGCGAGGCCCTGGCCCAACGGGCCGGTGGTCGTTTCGACGCCCGGGGTGTAGCCGTATTCCGGATGGCCCGGGGTGCGGCTGTGTAACTGGCGGAAGTTCTTCAGGTCATCGATCGACAGGTCGTAACCGGTCAGGTGCAGCAGCGAGTAGATCAACATCGAACCGTGACCGTTGGACAGCACGAAGCGGTCACGGTCGGCGAAGGACGGATTGCTCGGATTGTGCTTGAGGTAGTCGCGCCACAGCACCTCGGCGATATCCGCCATGCCCATCGGGGCACCTGGATGGCCGCTGTTGGCTTTTTGCACGGCATCCATGCTGAGGGCACGAATGGCATTGGCACGCTCACGACGGCTGGGCATCGCTGATCTCCTGGGTTTTGAATAGACGAAACTGAAAAAAGGCGAGCATTTTCCCTCACCCACCCGCCCGGGGGCAATGACAGATAGTCATCCAGAGCGGTTTTTCCGGTGGATAAAGTCGCTTTCGCCAGGTGAAACCTTTCCGCTGATGAGCTGTAGAGTCGAGCGCGCTCCGGGAAGTGCCATTTATCGTTCAATATCAAAACTTTTTGATATTGAACTTGCGATGACATAACCCCCTGTCTAGACTGCCGCCCTATGAACTTACGTGCGCCTTCCCTTCAGCATAACGATAGCGATGAACTGGCGGCCCTTTGCAAGGCCGGTGGCGACCCGTTGCGCCTCAATGTGTTGCGTGCCCTGGCCAACGATTCGTTCGGCGTGCTGGAGCTGGCACAGATCTTCGGCATCGGCCAGTCCGGCATGAGCCATCACCTCAAGGTCCTCGCCCAGGCCGACCTGGTGGCGACCCGCCGTGAAGGCAATGCAATTTTCTACCGTCGCGCCCTGCCCCACACCGACCTTCTGGGTGGCAAGCTGCACGCGGCATTGCTGGAAGAAGTGGACGAGCTGAGCCTGCCGACGGACGTGCAGGCTCGCATTGCCCAGGTCCATGGGCAACGGGCCGCCGCCAGCCAGGATTTTTTTGCCCGGGTCGCGGAGAAATTTCGCGCCCAGCAGGACCTGATCGCAGGATTGCCGCAATACCGTGAAAGTGTCTTGGCGCTGCTGGACAAACTTAGCTTTGCGGCCGACGCCACCGCCATCGAGGTGGGTCCTGGCGATGGCGCCTTCCTGCCGGAACTGGCAAGACGCTTCAGCCAGGTCACGGCGCTGGACAACAGCCCGGCCATGCTCGAGCTGGCTCGCCAGGTATGCGAGCGCGAAACCCTGACTAATGTCAGCCTGCAATTGGCCGATGCCTTGAATGGTGTGAACCTGCAGGCCGATTGCGTCGTATTGAACATGGTACTTCATCATTTCGCCGCGCCGGCCGATGCCCTCAAGCACATGGCCGGCCTGCTGCAACCAGGCGGCAGCCTGCTGGTGACAGAGTTATGCAGCCACAACCAGAGCTGGGCCAGGGAGGCCTGCGGTGATCTCTGGCTGGGGTTCGAACAGGACGACCTGGCCCGTTGGGCCACCACTGCGGGCCTCGTGCCCGGGGAAAGCCTCTATGTAGGCTTACGAAATGGTTTCCAGATCCAGGTCCGCCATTTTCAGCGGCCGGCTGGTGACACTCACCATCGGTAACTTGTAGGAAAACATCGAGATGAGCGAATACTCCCTTTTCACCTCCGAGTCCGTGTCTGAAGGGCATCCGGACAAAATCGCCGACCAGATTTCTGATGCGGTGCTGGACGCCATCATTGCTGAAGACAAGTTCGCCCGCGTGGCGTGCGAGACTCTGGTGAAAACGGGCGTGGCGATCATCGCTGGCGAAGTCACCACCTCGGCCTGGGTCGACCTGGAACAGATCGTTCGCGACGTCATCCTGGGCATCGGCTACAACAGCTCCGAGGTCGGCTTCGACGGCGCGACCTGCGGCGTGATGAACATCATCGGCAAGCAGTCGGTGGACATCGCCCAGGGCGTGGACCGCAGCAAGCCGGAAGACCAGGGTGCCGGCGACCAGGGCCTGATGTTCGGCTACGCCAGCAACGAAACCGACGTGCTGATGCCCGCCCCGATCACGTTCTCGCACCAATTGGTGCAACGCCAGGCCGAGGCACGCAAGTCCGGCCTGCTGCCATGGCTGCGTCCGGATGCCAAGTCTCAGGTCACGTGCCGCTACGAAAATGGCAAGGTGGTCGGCATCGACGCCATCGTGCTGTCGACCCAGCACAACCCGGAAGTCTCCTACAAAGACCTGCGCGAAGGCGTGATGGAACTGATAGTCAAGCACGTAGTGCCTGCCGAGCTGCTGAACAAGGACACCCAGTTCCACATCAACCCGACCGGCAACTTCATCATCGGTGGCCCGGTGGGCGACTGCGGCCTGACTGGTCGCAAGATCATCGTCGACAGCTACGGCGGCATGGCCCGTCACGGTGGCGGCGCGTTCTCCGGCAAGGATCCTTCGAAGGTTGACCGCTCTGCCGCCTATGCCGGTCGCTACGTGGCCAAGAACATCGTGGCCGCCGGCCTGGCCGAGCGCTGCGAGATCCAGGTGTCGTACGCCATCGGCGTCGCCCAGCCGACTTCGATCTCGTTGAACACCTTCGGCACCGGCAAGATCGGCGACGACAAGATCATCAAGCTGGTACGCGAAGTGTTCGACCTGCGTCCATACGCCATCACCACAATGCTCGACCTGCTGCATCCGATGTACCAGGAGACTGCGGCCTACGGTCACTTCGGCCGCACGCCGCAGACCAAGACAGTCGATGGCGATACCTTCACCACCTTCACCTGGGAAAAGACCGACCGCGCCGACGCTCTGCGCGCCGCTGCCGGCCTGTAATACCCCGCAGCCATGAAAAAGCCCCTGGCGATCCGGTCGCCAGGGGCTTTTTCATCAAAAAATCAAAATCAGGCGCCGTTCCTGTGGCGAGGGACAAGTCCCCGGCCCAAATAGGGCCCTCAGGTGATCTAAGTCCTGCGTGCCACCAGCAAAAACGACGCCGCACCGGCCAGCAGCCCCGCACACATCCGGTTGAACAGACGCTTGCCACTGGGCTGGGCGAACAGCCGCCGCGCATGGATGCCCATGTAGCAATACAACCCGATGGCAATGCACTCCAGCGCCAGGAACAAACCGCCCAGCACCGCGAACTGTTGGGTAACGGTGCCCGCCCTGTCGACGAACTGCGGCAGGAACGCGGTAAACAACAGGATCGCCTTCGGATTACCGATCGCCACCAGGAATTCCTGGCGTGCCAGGCTGGTCATGCTGATCGTCGTGATCGCCGCTTCGCTACCGGCCTCAGGCTGAGCGCGCCACAACTGCACGGCGAGGTAGAACAGATAACCGGCACCGACAAGCTTGATTCCCAGGAACAGCACTTCCGAGGTATGCAGCACGGCGGTGAGCCCCACCGCTGCCAGGGCGATCATGATTGCAAATGCCACCAGTCGACCGATGCCTCCGCTGCACGCCCGGACAAAGCCATAACGCGAGGCGTTGCTGATGGATAACAGGTTATTGGGCCCGGGCGCCATGTTCAGCGCGAAGCAGGCCGGAATGAAAACGGCGAGTGTCGTCAGGTCCATCGAGGGGCACTCCTGGCTGGGCGGATCGAGGCACCATTGTGCCCCGCCCCAGGCTGGGTTCAAGGGACAGTTGCACAGCTAGATCGCACCACACTGTACCGCCGCCGCAACGCCCGGTAACGCTCCAGGCCTCGCAGCTTGCGCGAGCGTGGCTAGCCTTGAAAGACCCAACCAAGCAAGGATGCTTCGATGCCAGCGTTATTTCATGTACTCGTTTATTCCCTGTTCGTAGCCGCCTCCGTTAATGCAGCGACCTGTCCCGACTGGCCGGCCGAACGAACCCAGGCGGAAATCGCCGCCCGGCAACGCCAGATCGACGCCTGGGACGACAGCTACCACCGCCTCGGCCGGTCGCCGGTGGCCGATGAGCTTTACGACCAGTCCCGCGCGCAACTGGAGCGATGGCGCAACTGTCTCGACCTTCCTGCGCCAGCCAATCCGTTGCGCACGGCTCGCGGGAAAGTACCGCATCCAGTCATTCATACAGGCCTGGAGAAGCTCAAGGACGCCTCGGCCGTACAGGCCTGGCTCAATGGCCGCCAGGACGTCTGGGTGCAACCGAAAGTCGATGGCGTGGCGGTGACCCTGGTCTACCGCGAGGGGCGCCTGCATCGGGCAATCAGCCGTGGGGATGGCATTAAGGGGCAGGACTGGACTGCGAACGCGCGCAAGATCGGCGCCATTCCACGACAGCTGCGCCAACCTGTGGACCTGCTGGTGCAGGGCGAGTTGTACTGGCGCCTGGGCGAGCATGTCCAGGCCAGCAGCGGTAGCCTCAACGCCCGCGCCACCGTGTCGGGCCTGGTGGCCCGCAGCAACCTGACCGCACAGGAAGCCGCAGACATCGGCCTGTTTGTCTGGGAATGGCCGGCAGGGCCGCAGACCCTGCCCGAGCGGACGGCCATGCTGAAGGAACTGGGCTTCGCTGACACCATCGACTACAACCAGCCGGTCCAGGCGCTGGCCGATGTCGAACATTGGCGCGACCACTGGTATCGCACACCATTGCCGTTCGTCAGCGATGGCATCGTCCTGCGCCAGAGCCGCCGCCCACCGGCCAACCGCTGGCAAGCCAGGGCGCCTTTCTGGAGCGTGGCCTGGAAATACCCCTACGCCCAAGCCCTGGCCGGGGTGCGCAAGGTCCGCTTCAACGTCGGTCGGACCGGACGTATCACCCCGGTTCTTGAGCTCGAGCCCGTCATGCTTGACGATCGACGAATCCGTCGGGTGAGTGTCAGCTCCCTCAAGCAATGGGAAGAAATGGATATCCGCCCCGGCGACCAGGTCGCCATCAGCCTGGCCGGGCTGACCATTCCTCGCCTCGACAGCGTCGTGCTGCGCAGCGTCGTGCGGCAGGACATCGATGCTCCGGTGGCAGCCGACTATCACTTCCTCAGTTGCTGGGAGCCGACACCCGGCTGCGAAAGCCAGTTTCTCGCGCGCCTGAATTGGCTGAGCGGCAAACATGGGCTCGCCCTGCCCCATGTTGGTCCTGGCACTTGGGAAAAACTCCTGGCCGCGGGCCGACTCGACGGATTGCTGGATTGGATGACCCTCGATGCCGCCGAGCTTGCTAACATGTCCGGCTTCGGCGAACGCAGCCGCGACCGCCTGCTCGCCGGCCTGCACAGTGCCAGACAACGTCCTTTCGAGCAGTGGCTCAAGGCCCTGGGCCTGCCACCTGCTGGCGGGGCCCGGCTGGAGGGCCCTTGGCAGGTGCTGGCCGAACGAGACACCGTACAATGGCAAGCCGAGGCCGGTATCGGGCCGGGGCGCGCCGCGCAACTGAGCGCTTTTTTCCGCGACCCGCACGTGCTGGCGTTAAGCGAGATATTGCGTGCTGCCGGGATCGACGGTTTCTGATCAGGCCGCGCGGTTGAACCCAAGGGGCTGGCATGCGTTCCAACAGCGCAGCTGCACCGCTGGCTTGCGAGTTTTTTACGGATTTGCCTTTTTTGGAGTTGCTATGAATTTCCTGCCCCCCGTCCTGCTGGCCTTATGCAGCCTCATGACCGCCCCTCTTTGGGCGGACGAGCAGGCACCGGAACTCACCGGCTGCGCGGCCAAGCGTCAAGGCATCATCAATCAGATCGAACTGGCCAAGTCCCGGGGCAACCAGGAGCAGCAGGCCGGCCTCGAAACGGCGCTGAACGAAGTCACCACCCATTGCACCGACGCTTCCTTGCGCAAGGAACGTGAGAACAAAGTGCTTGAAGCCAAGCACGAAGTCAGCCAGCGTCAGGCCGACCTGGAAAAGGCCATGAAAAAAGGCGACCCGGAGCGGATCAACAAGCGCAAGGACAAGTTGGCGGCCTCCCGCAAGGAATTGCAGGAAGCCGTGGAGGAGCTGGATAAATAAGCAACCGTTCTCAGTAGTCCCGAAACTCTTTATGACAGGCACTGCAGGCGTCTTCGACCTTCTGCACCGCCGGCCCGAGGTAGCTGGCCCTGTAAGGCTGGACCTTGCTGGCAGTCACCAACTCAGCGGTGGCCGCCTCGAGGCTGCGCGCCAGCTCCTGGAAGCGCGCCTGTTTTTGCCAGACCTCATCCCGGGCGCTGGTGTGGTCCTCCTCCCGCACCTGCGGGAAATGTTTCCACGGCTCGCGGGACAGTTGGTCCAGTTGCACCGCGCCTTCGGCGAAACGCGCCCCATCGAACGGGATGCGACCGCGCAACATGCCGCCCAGCTCTTCATTGGTCTTGAGCATCTGCTTGAAGATCGCCTTGCGCTGGCCCAAGGGAGAATTGGGGTCGACACCGCCGCAGGCGGACAACGTCAGGCAAGCCAGCACTGCCATGAAAAAACGTTTTGCAAACATCTTGGCCTCGGGTCAGGAAACGGCAGCCAGTATCCTCGTGTCGCCGGCAAAGACCAATAGCCCTATTCACAACAAGGGTTGTGCGCACGCCCTGGCACGCATACGACCCGCGAAGGAAATCTCATGAACCGCTTCAAAACCTGGCACAAAAGCCTGGCGTTGCCCCTCTCTCTGATTGCCCTGCTGAGTGGTTGCAACCCCGGCGAAAAGACCGAGGAGCCCAAGACCCACGCGCTCGCCACCTATGTCAGCGCACCTTGGGAAGCCTTGCCGGCGGTCTCCGATGAAGACCTGCTGGCCGGTTTTGGCGCCTGGCGCAGCGCGTGCACCCGGCTCAAGGCCGATGCGACCTGGGGTTCGACCTGCGCGGCGGCGGCCAACGTGCCGCAGGCCGCCTCCGATGTGCGCAACTTCCTGAAGCAGAATTTGGAGGTCTACGGCTTGCGCTCCGGGGACAACAGCCCCAACGGCCTGATCACCGGTTACTACGAGCCGGTCTACCCGGGCAGCCTGACCCGGACCGCCGTTGCCAACGTGCCGGTGTACGGCGTGCCTGAAGACATGATCATCGTGTCGCTGGACAGTATCTATCCCGAACTCAAGGGCAAACGCCTGCGCGGTCGCCTCGAAGGTCGGGTGCTCAAGCCCTATGACGACGCGGCCACCATCGAAACCAATGGGGTGAAGGCACCGGTGATCGCCTGGCTGACGGACCCGATGAACCTCCAGTTCCTGCAAATCCAGGGCTCGGGCCGCATCCGGCTCGATGACGGTCGCCTGCTGCGCATCGGCTATGCCGACCAGAACGGTCATCCTTACCGCCCCATCGGACGCTGGCTGGTGGAACAGGGCGAGTTGAAGAAAGAAGACGTGACCATGGGCAGCATCAGCGCCTGGGCCAAGGCACACCCGACCCGGATACCCGAGTTGCTGGCCAGCAACCCGAGCTACGTATTCTTCAACCGCAACCCAGACAGCAACGAAGGCCCGCGCGGTTCGCTGAATGTGCCCCTGACTGCGGGCTACAGCGTGGCGGTGGATCGCAAGGTGATTCCGTTGGGCAGTCTGTTATGGCTGTCCACCACACGCCCTGATGGCAGCCCGCTGCATCGACCCGTCGCCGCCCAGGACACCGGCGGCGCCATCGCCGGCGAAGTCCGTGCGGACCTGTTCTGGGGCACGGGCGAGGCCGCAGGGCAACTGGCCGGAGACATGAAGCAACAAGGCCAGATCTGGATGCTCTGGCCCAAGGGCATGGCATTGCCGCAAGTGCCACAGGTGGCGAATGCAGTGACCACCAACCCCTAAGGGGGGTGATTGCCCCACCCCATCGCTAACAGGCTAGCTCCCGCAACTGATCTCTTGCAGAGCCAGACCCGATGCAGGACGAGCCAGCTCGCGATGGGGTCGGCCATGACCCAACCGCCAGGCTCAGATGGAAACGAAGAAGAAGCTCGCCACCAGCCCCACCCCCACGAACCACACCAGCGAACGCAGGATCGCCCAGTCCGCCAGGTAGCAGATGATGTAGAGCAGGCGACTGGTGATGAACAGCACGGCCAGGACGTTGATGGTGACCAGCTCGGCATTGCCGGCCAGGTGCGCAACAATCACCGCGGCGGCAAAGAACGGGGAGATTTCAAAGCTGTTCAGTTGTGCGGCGTAGGCGCGCCGCGGTGCGCCTTCGAGCGAGTCGAGAAAGTCCCGCGGATCGTGATTATCCCGCAACCGGTATTTCCCGCCGGCCTTGGCGATGCCGACACATAGGTAAGGCAGGAGAAAAGCAATCAAAATACACCACAGGGCAACCGTCATGAGGCAGTTCCTTCTTTGAGTTTTATCGAGAATCGTGAATTCGGGGGCTGGTCAGAATTTCATCACCAGCATGCCGATCAGCACCAGCCCGCAGGCTAAGAGCCGTGGCCGGCCGAAAGGTTCTTTCAGGTAGCGCATGCCGAACAGCACCACCAGGATCACGCTGATCTCCCGCAGCGCCGCCGCTTCGGCGATCGACCCCAGTTGCATGGCCCATAGCACCAGAGCGTAGCTGAACAATACGCAGAATCCGACTGCCAGGCCCAGCCGCCATTGTTGGCGCCAGAACAGCATGAACGCTGGGCGCTTGCTCACCCAGGCCAGCAACGGAAACGGCCAGGCACAGAACAACGTGATCCAGACCAGGTAATCCAACGGGTGGGACCAGCGCCGCAGGGCCTGGCCGTCGATGTAGGTGTAGCAACCGATGCACAGCCCGATCAGCGCCACCACTGGCAACATCGACCAGGGCAATCGTTCGCCGCCCCCGCCTTGCCATAACAGGCACAGCATGCCAAACGGAATCAACAGGATGCCGAGGACCTGCTGGGTCGTCAGTACCTCCCCGGCAAAGATCAGCGTCAGGGCCAGCACCACCAAGGGCGACAGGCCGCGCATCAAGGGGTAGACCAACCCGAGGTCACCGACCCGGTAAGCCTGGATCAGCAAATAGCGATACAACAGCTCGAACGCCGCCGATGCCAGGATCCATGGCCAGATTTCCATCGGTGGCAGCGCCACGAAACCCAGGGCCAGCGCCGCGAACAGCAAGGCCACGCTGTCCATGCAAGCCACCACCAGCAGACGTTCGCCACTGAATTTGATCAATGTATTCCACGCCGCATGCAGCAGCGCAGCCACCAGCACCAAGGCCGTTGCAAGCACGGCATACTCCTTTTCCTGCCCCGCTCCAGCGGGCGCTGCCCAGGCAACGCCTGCACCCCTTGAGGCTGATGAATTTTTCGCGATCCGCCGGCTGACGTTTATACTGCAAGCGACCACGCCGCACTCAGTTGCGCATAAATCAATTCCAATAAAATTCGCTGTTGCCCGCTTCCTTGAAAGGCATCGGCGTGCGTATGCCTGATCACAGCGTCAAGACTACAGACAGAGACCTTGCGCATGCCACTCGCCTTGCTTGCCCTGGCCGTTGCCGCTTTCGGCATCGGCACCACCGAATTCGTCATCATGGGGCTGCTTCCCGATGTCGCCCGCGACCTGGCCGTGAGCATTCCCCAGGCCGGACTGCTGATTACAGGCTATGCCCTGGGCGTCGTGTTCGGCGCGCCCGTGCTCGCGGTGGGCACCGCCAACATGCCGCGCAAGGCCACGCTGCTGGGCATGACGCTGATGTTCATCCTGGGCAACGTGCTCTGCGCCCTGGCCCCGAACTACCTGACGCTGATGGCCGCGCGGGTCATCACTGCGTTATGCCACGGCGCCTTTTTCGGCATCGGCTCCGTGGTGGCGGCCGGGTTGGTGGCGCCGAACAAGCGGGCCCAGGCCATTGCGATGATGTTCACCGGCCTGACCCTGGCCAATGTACTCGGCGTCCCGCTGGGCACGGCGTTGGGACAATACGCCGGCTGGCGTTCGACGTTCTGGGCGGTATCGGTGATCGGAGTGATCGCCGCCATTGCCCAATGGGCCTGGTTGCCCAAGGAAATTCCCATGGAGAAAGCCGACCTGGCCAGTGAGTTCAAGGTCCTGGGCAAGGCCAATGTGTTGCTCGCCCTGGGCATGAGCGTGCTGGCGTCCACCAGTCTCTTCAGCGTCTTCACCTACATCGCGCCCATCCTGCAGGACATCACCGGCGTCAGCCCCCACGGCATCACGATCATGTTGCTGTTGTTCGGCGTCGGCCTGACCGCCGGCAGTTTTCTTGGCGGGCGCCTGGCCGACCGACGCCTGCTGCCGTCACTGGTGGGCATGGCCCTGGCCGTGGTGCTGGTACTGGCGGCATTCAGCCAGACCAGTCAATCGGTGATTCCAGCGGCGATCACGCTGGTGCTGTGGGGAATCTTCGCCTTCGCCCTGTGCCCGATCCTGCAGTTGCTGATCATCGATCAGGCCCACGAAGCGCCGAACCTCGGCTCGACCCTGAACCAGAGCGCGTTCAACCTCGGCAATGCCACTGGTGCGTGGATCGGCGGCCTGGTGGTGGCCAGCGGGGTCAACCTGGCCGATCTGCCGTGGACCGGCGCCCTGGTCGGCGGATTGACCGTGCTGACCGCGGTGTATTTCATTTATCGCCAGCGTCGCCAGGAGGTCCCGCTGGGCGCGGCCGACTAGGCGTGCCGCTCTCGCTGCGCACCTGTGCGTGGCTGATCAGCGCGAAGATGCAACTGCCGCCGATGATGTTCCCCGCCAGGGTCGGCGCGGCGAACACCAGCCAGAAGTCCTCCCATGACAACTGGCCGGCGAAGACCAGGTAGGACACTTCGGCCGAGCCGACGACGATGTGGGTGAAGTCCCCGAGCGCCATGAGGTAGGTGATGAGGATGATGATCCACATCTTGGCGCTCTCCATGGAGGGGATCATCCAGACCATGGTGGCGATCATCCACCCGGAAATGATGCCCTTGGCGAACATCTGGCCCGTGTCGTTTTCCATGACCTTGCGGCCGATTTCCAGGAAAGCCAGGTCGGTGCGGCGGTCGAAGATCGGCAGGTGCAACATCACGTAGGCCACCAGCAGGGTGCCGCACAGGTTGCCCACCAGCACCACTCCCCACAGCCGCAACAAACGGCCGAAATTGCCCAGGGTGGGCTTGCTCATGATCGGCAGCACGGCAGTCAGGGTGTTTTCCGTGAAAAGCTGCTGGCGCGCAAGAATGACCGCGAGAAAACCGGCGCAGTAGCCGAGACTGGCGATCACCTTGAAACCTTCGTGGTCCGGCAGCCGGGAGTTGAGCAACCCCATCGCCATCAACGACAGGCCCATGGTCAACCCCGCCGCCAGGGCCGACCACCAGAGCGCGGCAATACTGCGCTCCAATTCCTGGTTGCCCTGGGTACGGATGATTTCGTGCAGCACCGCCGCCCGCGGGGGCTGGTTGCGGTCCACATCGTGTTGCTCCTGAGCCGACAGGTCAGGGGTCTTGCCTTCTTCGTGGGTGTCCATACAGCTCCTGAACCGGTGGCGTGATGTAGCTACGACACGCGGCGTCCGGAGCTGTTCAGTGGTGCACTGAAGTTCCCGGAACTTGAAACCGCCACCCTCTCACTCGACAACGGCATCCTTGAACTGATCCTTGACGTACTTGATCTCGGTCCGGCCATGGGGCGCCGGCAAGCCATCTTCGCCGAGATTGACGAAGACCATCTTCTCGACGGTCAGGATGCTCTTGCGGGTGATCTTGTTGCGCACTTCGCAGGTCAGGGTGATGGAGGTGCGGCCGAACTCGGTGGCGGTAATGCCCAGCTCGATGATGTCGCCCTGGCGAGAGGCGCTGACGAAATTGATCTCGGAGATGTATTTGGTCACCACACGCTGGTTGCCGAGCTGGACGATGGCATAGATCGCCGCTTCTTCGTCGATCCAGCGCAACAGGCTGCCGCCGAACAGCGTGCCATTGGGATTGAGGTCTTCGGGCTTGACCCATTTGCGGGTGTGGAAATTCATGATCACTCCTTGAGTGTCTGGCCGATGGATGCCCGCATCATGGCAGATTGGCCGGGCAGCGCTCTATGCCGCTGGTTCAATGACGCTCATCAGCAATTTCGATTTGCCGACAGAAACCCTTTGGAAGATCCGATTAGCCCGTTATAATCGCCCCGTTTTATCCGGCCCACCCACTGGGCCGTTCCCGCCACCTGTCCGAGGGGCGCTGCAGCAGGCTCGACCTGTCAGGCTCGGATGGGGCGTTGTTTGTACGGGGCACCCCGCGCAGACACTAAAACGCACAACGGCGCCCATTCGCATACATTACGAATGGAGGCTCTTCATGAGCGCTGTCATCACGCCTGCAGCTTTTACCGATTACAAAGTCGCCGATATGTCCCTGGCCGCCTGGGGTCGTCGCGAAATCATCATCGCCGAATCCGAAATGCCAGCCCTGATGGGCCTGCGTCGCAAGTATGCCGGCGAACAGCCGCTCAAGGGCGCGAAGATCCTCGGCTGCATCCACATGACCATCCAGACCGCCGTGCTGATCGAAACCCTGGTAGCCCTGGGTGCCGAAGTGCGCTGGTCGTCCTGCAACATCTTCTCGACCCAGGACCAGGCCGCTGCCGCCATCGCCGCAGCCGGTATCCCGGTGTTCGCCTGGAAAGGCGAGACCGAGCAGGAATATGAATGGTGCCTGGAGCAGACCATCCTCAAGGATGGCCAGCCATGGGACACCAACATGGTTCTCGACGACGGCGGCGACCTGACCGAGCTGCTGCACAAGAAATACCCAGCCGTACTGGACAAGGTCCATGGCGTGACCGAGGAAACCACCACCGGCGTGCACCGCCTGCTGGACATGCTGGCCAAGGGCGAGCTGAAGATCCCGGCCATCAACGTCAACGACTCGGTGACCAAGAGCAAGAACGACAACAAGTACGGCTGCCGTCACAGCCTGAACGACGCCATCAAGCGCGGCACCGACCACTTGCTGTCGGGCAAGCAGGCCCTGGTGATCGGCTACGGTGACGTGGGCAAGGGTTCGGCCCAGTCCCTGCGCCAGGAAGGCATGATCGTCAAGGTGTCCGAAGTGGACCCGATCTGCGCCATGCAAGCCTGCATGGACGGTTTCGAAGTGGTCTCGCCATTCATCGACGGCAACAACGATGGCACCGAGGCCAGCATCGACAAGGCACTGCTGGGCAAGATCGACCTGATCGTGACCACCACCGGCAACGTCAACGTCTGCGACGCCAACATGCTCAAGGCTCTGAAGAAGCGCGCCGTGGTCTGCAACATCGGCCACTTCGACAATGAAATCGACACCGCCTTCATGCGCAAGAACTGGGCATGGGAAGAAGTGAAGCCACAGGTGCACAAGGTTCATCGCACCGGCGCCGGTAGCTTCGATCCGCAGAACGACGACTACCTGATCCTGCTGGCCGAAGGCCGCCTGGTCAACCTGGGCAACGCCACCGGCCACCCAAGCCGCATCATGGACGGCTCGTTCGCCAACCAGGTCCTGGCCCAGATCTTCCTGTTCGGCCAGAAGTACGCCGACCTGCCGCCGGCCCAGAAAGCCGAACGCCTGACCGTGGAAGTGCTGCCCAAGAAACTCGACGAAGAAGTGGCCCTGGAAATGGTCCGCGGTTTCGGCGGCGTGGTCACCAAGCTGACCAAGCAACAGGCTGACTACATCGGCGTCACCGTCGAAGGCCCGTTCAAGCCGCACGCTTACAGGTACTGACAGCAGCTGCAAGCTTCAAGTCCCAAACGGCAAGTAAGAGCGGTGTGTTTACTTGCGACTGGGGGCTTGGAGCTTACTTCTTCATCGCTATTACGCAGCCATGAGCTGCAAGTCTAAAGCACAAGAATACGGCGCCCCGCCCTCTTGCAGCTTGTCGCTTGCAGCTTGTCGCTGGGAGCCCGACCATGTCCCAAGAACGTCGCTACAGCTTCGAGTTCTTCCCGACGAAGACCGATGCTGGGCATGAAAAACTGATCGCCACTGCGCGCCAGCTGGCCAGCTACAACCCCGACTTCTTCTCCTGCACCTATGGCGCCGGCGGCTCGACCCGCGACCGCACCCTGAACACCGTGTTGCAGCTCGAAAGCGAAGTCAAAATCCCCGCCGCCCCCCACCTGTCCTGCGTTGGTGACAGCAAGGATGACCTGCGCAGCCTGTTGACCCAGTACAAGGCTGCCGGCATCGAGCGTATCGTCGCCCTGCGCGGCGACCTGCCCTCGGGCATGGGCATGGCCAGCGGCGAACTGCGCCATGCCAACGACCTGGTGAGCTTCATCCGCGAAGAAACCGGCGATCACTTCCACATCGAAGTGGCCGCCTATCCGGAGATGCATCCACAGGCACGCAATTTCGAAGACGATCTGCTCAACTTCGTGCGCAAGGCCAACGCCGGCGCCAACAGTGCGATCACCCAGTATTTCTTCAACGCCGACAGCTACTTCTACTTCGTCGAGCGCGTGCGCAGACTGGGCGTGGATATTCCTGTCGTACCGGGAATCATGCCTATCACCAACTACAGCAAGCTGGCGCGCTTCTCCGACGCATGCGGTGCGGAAATCCCACGCTGGATTCGCAAGCAGCTGGAAGCCTACGGCGACGACTCTTCGAGCATCCAAAGCTTCGGCGAGGAAGTCATCACGCAAATGTGCGAGCGTCTGCTGCAAGGCGGGGCGCCGGGGCTGCACTTCTACACCCTGAACCAGGCCGAGCCCAGCCTCGCCATCTGGAACAACCTCAAGCTGCCGCGTTGATACGACGAAGTGGCGCTGTGACAGGCCCTGGTGAACACCAGGGCCTTTTTCATCCGATGACTTCCAACGCCCACGACCTGTCCTGAACGAAAGCCCAACCCTCGTGCCAGAGCGCTCTAGCTATTTGATAGGCACTCGTCGTAACCTCAGGCCATGCCCGTCATTGCCCAGCTGCTGACCGTCCTCTTTCTCTCCTGCCTGAGCCTGGCTGTCCGGGCCGAGAAGTTGCGCATTGTCACCGAGCCCTGGGCGCCTTATGTCTATGAGGAAGGTGGCAAGCTCATGGGCCTGGACTACGAAACCACCGCCATCGTATTCAAGCGGCTGGGGATCGATGTCGAATGGCAGCTCCTTCCCTGGAAACGCTGCCTGGCGATGCTGGAGCAGGGGCTGGCCGATGGTGCGCTGGACATCTTTCGCAGCGACGAACGCGATGCCCTTCTGCTATACCCCAGTGAACCGTTGTCGGAAGTCGAATTCGTGATATTCCATGCCAACGCCCGGCCCCATCCGTTTCGCACGCTCGATGACCTGAACGGCCTCACTGTCGGCACCTCTCCCGGCTATCTCTACAGCCAGGCCTTCCGGGAGTCGACCCAGTTCAGGCGTGAAACGGCGCCCACCCACGAAGCCAATTTCGGCAAGTTGCAGCTGGGCCGGATCGACCTGCTCATTACTGACCGTCGAGTGGGCCGCCACCTGCTCAAGCAGATGCAACTGGGTGACCAGATCAGCGAAAACCCGACAGTGGTGAGCCGCCAGAGCCAATACCTGGCGGTGCGCCGCAAGGCCGGGATGGATTTACTGGTGCAACGCTTCAGTGCCGAGCTCAAGCGCTTCAAGCGCGAACCGGGCTACGCCGAACTGAGCGCCCGTTATGACACCGCCCTTGCGCCCCAGGCCGCACCGCCACAACCGGTGCGACGCTGAAATCAGCCGTTGAGCAGCAGGAAAGCAACGCACGGCGATTGCTCTGTTATACTCGCCCCTTCCCGCCAGGCTCACGCCCGGACGCCCGGTCTTGCGAAAGGCATCCCGACACCGCTACAGCGCAGCTTCCAGCCCGCGCGAGCCTTGTCCGGAGCTGTCTTCCAGACCCGGCAGGACCGGACGGGATGACGTCTTCTTGTTGAACGTCATTCGCGCCAGGCAAGACATCCCTTGGGCCAGGCCCTCACTAATACAGGATTGCTCATGTCCTTTGCTTCCCTCGGTCTCTCCGAGGCTTTAGTCCGCGCCATCGAGGCCGCCGGCTACACCCAGCCTACCCCGGTGCAACAGCGGGCCATCCCCGCCGTGTTGCAAGGTCGCGACCTGATGGTCGCAGCACAGACAGGTACTGGTAAGACTGGCGGTTTCGCCCTTCCGATCCTGGAGCGGCTATTTCCCAACGGTCACCCAGACAAATCCCAGCGTCACGGTCCGCGCCAACCGCGTGTACTGGTCCTGACCCCAACCCGCGAACTGGCCGCCCAGGTGCACGAGAGCTTCAAGATCTACGCTCGCGACCTGAAATTCGTCAGCGCCTGCATTTTCGGCGGCGTCGGCATGAACCCTCAGGTCCAGGCCATGGCCCGTGGCGTCGACGTACTGGTGGCCTGCCCCGGCCGCCTCCTGGACCTGGCTGGCCAGGGCAGCGTCGACCTGTCCCACGTCGAGATCCTGGTACTGGACGAAGCCGACCGCATGCTCGACATGGGCTTTGTCCATGACGTGAAGAAAGTCCTGGCCCGCCTGCCCGCCAAGCGCCAGAACCTGCTGTTTTCGGCGACGTTCTCCAAGGACATCACCGACCTGGCCGGCAAACTGCTGCACAACCCGGAGCGCATCGAAGTCACGCCGCCGAACACTACGGTCGAGCGTATCGAGCAACGGGTGTTCCGCCTGCCCGCCAGCCACAAGCGTGCGCTGCTGGCACACCTGATCACCACGGGGGCGTGGGAACAGGTCCTGGTGTTCACCCGCACCAAGCACGGCGCCAACCGCCTGGCCGAGTACTTGGACAAGCATGGCCTGCCCGCCGTGGCGATCCACGGCAACAAGAGCCAGAACGCCCGCACCAAGGCCCTGGCCGACTTCAAGGCCGGCGAAGTACGCATCCTCGTTGCCACCGACATCGCCGCCCGCGGCCTGGACATCGACCAGTTGCCCCACGTGGTCAACTTCGAGCTGCCGAACGTCGATGAAGACTATGTGCACCGTATCGGTCGTACCGGCCGGGCCGGTCGTTCGGGCGAAGCGATTTCGCTGGTCGCCCCGGACGAAGAGAAGCTGCTCAAGAGCATCGAGCGCATGACCAAGCAGAAGATCCCTGACGGTGATCTGATGGGCTTCGATGCCAGCACCATCGAGGCCGAGAAGCCTGAAGTGCGCGAGCGTCCTGACGTACGCAACCCACGCAATCCACGCGGCCCGCGGGGCGACGGCCCGAATGGCGGCGGTGGCGGTCGCAAGGATAAAGGCAAGGACAAGGGCAAGGAAAAACCGGCCAGCAATGGTCGTGGCGAACGTCCGGCCCGCGAGCAGAAGCCTCGCGAAGGCACCCCGGCCCGTGAGCCGCAGCGCCAGGTTCCTCGCGCCGCTGCCGATCGTGCCCCGGACGAGTTCCTGGACGACGAAATCGATAACTTCGGCAACCGCGTCGACTACGTGCCTCAGCAGAAACCGGCCCAGGGTCGCGGTCGCCGTCCGGGCGCACCGGCCCAAGGCGCTGGCGCAGGCGCCCCACGCGGCCAGTCCCAGGGCCGCCAGAACGGTCCGCGCAATGGCAGCGGCCCTTCCAGCGGCAACCCGTCGGGCAAGCGCAGCGGCCCACGTAGCGGCGGTTCCCGTGATGGTCAGGCCCGTCGCGAAGACTCCCGCCCGCGCCGCCCGGCCCGCGATGACCAGGCCCGCCAGGAACCTGCCGTGCAGAACCCTCGCAGCAACCAGCCGAAAATCATGCACAAGGAATCGAAGCTCGATCGCTTCCCGACGCCTGAACAGCTGGACCAGTTGCCAAGCCGCCCACGGGGCGAAAAACCTGCGTTGCTGACCCGCAATCGCTGAGTTTTCCCAGGCCGAAAAAAAGCCCCTGATCGCGAGATCAGGGGCTTTTTTATCGCATGCGAATCTTACTTCGCCTTGACACCTTCGAACGTCACGTACAGCTCGACCACATCGGAAGATGGACCCAGGTCCTTCTGCTTGCCGAAGTCGGAACGCTTGATGCTGGTGGTGCCTTCGAAGCCGGCACGGTAGCCGCCCCAAGGATCCTTGCCTTCACCCAGGAACGTGGCCTTGACCACGATCGGCTTGGTCACGCCCAGCAGGGTCAGGTCGCCGGCAACGTCAGCGGTTTGCTTGCCATCGGCGTTCTTGCCGGTGGGCTTGACGCTGGTGGAGACGAACTTGGCATCGCCGAACTTGCTCACATTGAGGAAATCGCCACTGGCGATATGCTTGTCACGCTCGGCGTGATTGGTGAACACGCTGGCGGTGCGGACGTTGAACTCGATCTTGCTGTCTTCAGGCTTGGCGGCGTCGAAGCTGAACTTGCCGTCGATATCCTTGAAGGTACCGGTGATGTAGCTATAGCCCAGGTGGCTGATCTTGAAGTCGACGAAGGCGTGCTGGCCTTCCTTGTCGACCACGTAGTCGGCAGCCATGGCCTGACCGGCGGTCAGCAGAGCGGAACCGATTGCCAGGGCGGCGAGCGTCTTTTTCAACATGCTTTCTATTCCTTTGGAGTCGAGGTTGAACATCAGGCTTGGCGTCCCAGCATGCGCTTGAGGGTCGCGTCACGGTCGATAAAGTGGTGCTTCAATGCTGCCAACGCATGGAGGCCGGAAAAAATTACCAGCGCCCATGCCAGGTACAGGTGGATCTGGCCGGCGACGTCTGCCTGATCGGGCAGTCCGGACACCAGCGCGGGAACTTCAAACAAACCAAACACCGGAATCCCGACACCGTCTGCGGTGGAAATCAGGTAACCGGCAAACATCACGGCAAACAACCCGAGATACAGGGCACTATGACCGAGCTTTGCACCAATACGGGTCATGCGCCCATAGGTGTCCAGGGTCGGTGGCGGTGGGCTGACAAAACGCCAGACCACCCGCAGCAGCATCACCGCCAGCAGCACCAGCCCAATGCTCTTGTGCAGGTCCGGTGCGTCTTTACGCCAGCTGCTGTAGTAGTCCAGTCCAACCATCCACAGCCCCAGGGCGAACAATCCGTACACCACCAGCGCTACACCCCAGTGCATGACGATGCTGACCCAGCCATAGCGAGAAGAAGAGTTGCGTAGCTGCATTGCTCATATCCTGTAAGAACTGTTACCAAGACTAGCGAGTTATCTATCGATTTAAAGCGGAAATTTTTGCTTTGAAATATCGAGAAATACGATCATGAGTCTGGGTGGGGTGGGTTAAGGAAAGATTAAAGGGAGAAACGGCAGGTTATGGTGAGGGGATCAAGCAACCGTTGGAGGTCTGCAAGGCCTCACTGCAAGCAGGCTCGCTCCTGCAGCAGAGCGCGTCGGGGGCCATCACCGCCCAGCTATTTTTACCACGCAATATATATGTATCGCCATTTCCACCTCTGCGCTTGATCAAATGAGCGCTCAACAACTCATTGAACAAGGTGAGCAAAATGGCTGTTCGTTATACCCCTTTCAAAGCTAGCGGTTCGCCGCAACTACCTCCTAATCAAACGATGTCGCCGGGACAATACCTAAAATCCAACAATGGGCGTTTCCGATTGATATTACAGGCCGATGGAAATCTGGTAATCAAGGATCGCGAAGCAATTATTTGGACCGCTGGTGATAAACAACCTTACAGCATTACGTTATATCCAAGGAGAATGCGTGAATCTTTACAATTCGTCGTCAGCAACAGCGGCTTTCTTTATGATCCGTCTAGACGGCGATTATGGATCGCCGAAAGCACCCACAGCACAGACAAATCTCTTTGGTACAACTCCTGTATGAACATGCAGGATGATGGCAACCTTGTCATTTTTGACAAGCGAACAGGGAATCTTTGCTGGGCTCGCTTTGGCTTCGTCCCGGGACGTTTCTCAAAGCCTAAACGGGTCAAGATTTGGTTCGAGGATGTGGAAGTCTATACTTGGTCTTTTTCGCTACCGCCCTTGTAGAATCCTACCCTAAACCTCAAGTGGCGGCGCATTCAGGTCTATAAGGATCCATATCGCATCTGTATTTCAATTGAGGGTCGTGTTTCTTAAGTATCATACGACCATCAGTACAGCCGCTACCGGAGAGAATTAGAAACAATAATAAAGTCGCCATCGGTTTCATGCCTTACTCCTTCACGAGACCAAAAATTTTAATTATTAGCTCACCGAGCATTCGTGCTCATAGGGGGGAAACGTTCATCTGTACGCCACTTTAGGGTCTTGTTTTGGAATAACCGGAATCATAAGTGGATCCGACATTCGCCATACACGCACCCGTACATTGAGCTAACGGCCCTCGCCATTAGTATTTTCATACGCACTCCTGTTTTTCGAGGAGCCTAGAATTATAGTCTTGGTGCACTCTATCGCCTGCTTCTGTTTAAAGAGTGGGAAGTTTCCGAAATATCACCAAGGCGTGTAGGAGGTAGTGCTTATTGAGCGGCGCCGGTACGCTAGACCTGGAAAAAAAAAAGCGCCCATGACCCCAATGCGGTTCACTTAAGGAAAATGATGGGCCTGCGGCGAGGGAGCTTGCTCCCGCTTGGCTGTGAAGCAATCGTAAACCGGCGGGTGCGGGGTATCTGATGCTCCGCATTTGCCAGGTTTTGGGGCCGCTTCGCGGCCCAGCGGGAGCAAGCTCCCTCGCCATGGGTTTATCGATCACCTTAAGTGAAGCACATGGGGTCCTTGAGTCGCGTTCTCTCTACCTGACCATTACTGAACCTTCGTCTCAGTAGTCGCTGCTGGCTTCGTTGCGGGTTTCTTCACCGGTTCAGTCTTTTTCACCGGAGCCTTGGCCGGGGCTTTTTTGGCGGGGGCTTTGGTGGCTGGTTTTTTTGCTGCCGGTTTGGTCGCTGATTTCTTGGGCTCAACTTTCGCCGGAGCAGGCGCTGGTGGCTCCGCCGGTGCAGGTGCTGGGACGGGTGCCGGCGCAGGCGTTGGAGCAGGCGCTACCGGCTCAGGCGCCTTGACCGGCTCTGGTTTCTTCTCGTCATCCGAGCCACCGAACAGGTTGGTGAAGAAGTTGCCTTTCTTCGCTGCCACCGCACCTGCCGCTGCTGCCGCCGTCGCAGCCGGTGCGACCTTGGCCGGTTCAAACGACTTGCCCGCCGCAAGGTCCTGCACCTGGCTGGCCGCCCGCTGGCCGCTGCGCAACGCGCCTTCCAGGGTGCCCGGATACAGGGCATCGGTGTGTTCGCCGGCAAAGGCTACGCGTTGCAATGGCTTTTCCCACAAGCGCCAGAACTTGCTGATCTGTCCCGGGCCATAGGCCAGGTACGAGCCGCCCGTAGAAGGGTCGGTGCTGTAGCGGCGGATCTCGTAGCCGGTGAACGCCCCGCGGGCCTGCGGGTAGAACGCATGCAGGCGGATCAGCACCTGGTCGACCATCTGTTTGTCACCAAAGGCCTGCATTACCCGGGCATTGTCGCCGGACAGGTTGATCACCACGTTGGCGCCGCCCTTGAGGGCCGGCTCGATCCACATCATGCCCAGGCCGGTGTTGCTGTAGATCTCGCCCGACATACGTGCCTTGCTGTCCCAGACCGGAGTCTTGAACTTGAGCATGATCTGGTCGCGCCAGCCGTAGTTGGTGCCCTTGATCGCAGCCAGGTGCTGGGCGTCCAGGGCCGGGGTCAGCTGGATCTTGTTCAGGGCCCGCAGCGGCACCGCCAGCACCACATAGTCAGCCTGGTAGCCGACGCTGCCGACCTTGACGGTCACGCCATCCTTGTCCTGGGAAATCGCCGATACGGGCGAGTTGGTCTTGATGGTTTTCAGCTGCTTGACGAAGGCCTGGGCCAGTACCGGGCTACCGCCCAACAGGCGCGATGCGCGCAGGTCACGGTCGGAGACACCGCGATAGACCCGGGTCTGCTGGGCGAAATACAGCAGGGACAGGCGCGACGGTTCGTCATAGCGAGTACGGATCTGCTGGTTCACCAACTGCCGCGCGGTGGCCGGCAACTGCAGTCGGTCGAGCCAGTTGGACACGGTGATCTGGTCCAGGGAATGCAACGTACTGGTGGCCGTCGGGTTTTGTGGATCTTCGATGGAGCGCGCCAGGTCGTCCAGGGTGCTCTCGTAGCGCTTGAGGGCTTCGGCGGTGGCCGGCTGCTTGGTCGCAAGGTCCGCAGCGGTGAAATAAGTGCCGTCGATCAGGTAGCTGGGAGTGCGCACGAATTCGGGTGCCGGCGTGGTGCCCAGCTTGAAGGTCGACACGTAGTTGTTCAGCACCGGTTGGGTCTTGTCGTTGCCGATCCACTCGCTGGTGGCCATGCCCGAACGACCGCCCAGGCTCGGCCGGGCCTCCAGCAGCGTTACGCCCCAGCCTTTGTTCTGCAGTTCATAAGCTGCGGTCAACCCCGCCAGGCCGCCGCCGATGACGATGGCCGTCGGTTGTTTATCCTTGGCCGACGCCGAAACGCTGCCCAGCCCCAGCCCCACCATCACCAGCATCATCAACGCACACGCGCGCAGCCAACCAGCAGACATTCTGCAAACTCCGGAATAAAAACCAGGGAAAACTTCTGTTTACGAGCCAGCCGGCTCAGAGAACGGCGAAGAATACGTCAGCCATCAAAGCGCCGCCAGCGGCGTCTATCGCCTCGCACAAAGTAGCGGCAACGACACAATGGGTTGTCCGCAGGGCCGCCATTGCATAGGCTTGCCCGATTGTTTTGCCCGCGCCCGCCGCGAGCCGCCTCGAGGAGACTGTACATGGGCCTGAATAACCAGTGGATGCAACGCGATCTCGCGGTGCTGTGGCATCCCTGCACCCAGATGAAAGACCACGAACGACTGCCGCTGATCCCCATCAAGCGTGGTGAGGGCGTGTGGCTGGAAGACTTCGAAGGCAAGCGATACCTCGACGCCGTCAGCTCCTGGTGGGTCAATGTATTCGGCCATGCCAATCCACGGATCAATCAGCGGATCAAGGATCAGGTCGATCAGCTGGAGCATGTGATTCTCGCCGGTTTCAGCCATCAGCCGGTGATCGAGCTGTCCGAACGCCTGGTGGGCATGACACCTGAAGGCCTGACGCGGTGCTTCTACGCCGATAACGGCTCGTCCTGCATCGAAGTGGCGATGAAGATGAGCTTTCACTACTGGGTCAATCGTGGCCAGCCCGGCAAGAAGCGCTTCGTGACCCTGAGCAACAGCTACCACGGCGAAACCATCGCGGCGATGTCGGTGGGCGATGTGCCGCTGTTCACCGAAACCTACAAGGCATTGCTGCTGGACACCCTCAAGGTGCCGAGCCCCGACTGCTATCACAGGCCCGAGGGCATGAGCTGGGAAGCACATTCACGGGCAATGTTCGCCGCCATGGAACAGACCCTCGCCGAGCACCACGACAGCGTGGCCGCGGTGATTGTCGAGCCGCTGATCCAGGGCGCCGGCGGCATGCGCATGTATCACCCGGTGTACCTGAAGCTGCTGCGCGAAGCGTGCGATCGTTATGGCGTCCACTTGATCCACGACGAGATCGCCGTCGGCTTCGGCCGTACCGGGACGATGTTCGCCTGTGAACAGGCCGGTATCACCCCGGACTTCCTCTGCCTGTCCAAGGCCCTGACCGGCGGCTACCTGCCATTGGCGGCGTGTCTTACCACCGACGACGTCTACGGCGCCTTCTACGACGACTACCCGACCCTGCGCGCCTTCCTGCATTCCCACAGCTACACGGGCAACCCCCTGGCCTGCGCGGCTGCCCTGGCGACGCTGGACATCTTCGAAGAAGACAACGTCATCGAAAACAACAAGGTGCTGGCCCAGCGCATGGCGAGTGCCACCGCGCACCTGGCCGACCACCCGAACGTGGCCGAAGTACGCCAGACCGGCATGGTGCTGGCCATCGAGATGGTCAAGGACAAGGCCAGCAAGACCGCCTACCCATGGCAGGAGCGGCGCGGCCTGACAGTGTTCCAGCATGCCCTGGAGCGCGGTGCGTTGCTGCGTCCGCTGGGCAGCGTGGTGTATTTCCTGCCGCCGTATGTCATCACCCCGGAGCAGATCGATTTCCTGGCGCAGGTCGCCAGCGAAGGCATCGACATCGCCACCCGGGACACGGTCAGCGTGGCGGTGCCCAAGGACTTCCACCCTGGGTTCCGTGACCCGGGCTGAGCCCTCGATTCCATTGGCGAGAACACCGTGGTGGCGAGGGGATGAATCCCCTCGCCACAGGTGCCGCCCCCATGGCACCGTTAACTTTTGCAGAGATTCGAAATGAGACTGTCCCGCTTCTTCATCGACTCCCCCTTGAGCCTCGGTGACCACGAACTGCCCGAAGCCCAGGCCCACTACATCGGCAGGGTGCTGCGCATGGCCGAAGGCGATGCGCTGCAGGTGTTCGACGGCTCCGGTCAGGAATTTCGCGGCACCCTGGTGGAAGTCGGCAAGAAACGCGTGCGGGTGCAATTGGACGAACAATTCGCCGGCCAGGTGGAGTCACCGTTGCATATTCACCTTGGCCAGGGCTTGTCCCGGGGCGAGCGCATGGATTGGGCCATTCAGAAAGCCACGGAACTGGGGGTCAGCGAGATCACGCCGATTTTCAGCGAGCGCTGCGAAGTGCGCCTCAAGGACGAACGCGCCGACAAGCGCCTGCTGCACTGGCGCCAGGTGGCGATCAGCGCTTGCGAGCAGTGCGGGCGCTCCACCGTGCCGGTGATCCATCCACCGCTGCTGCTGGCCGATTGGCTGAAGCAGACCGCGGCCGAACTGAAGCTGGTCCTGCACCCGGTGGCCGAGCCGCTGGTCAGCCACGCCAGACCGCAGGCACTGGCATTCCTGATCGGCCCCGAGGGCGGCCTGTCGGATGCCGAAGTCGAACAAGCCAAGACCGCCGGCTACCACGCCGCCCGCCTCGGCCCCCGCGTGCTGCGCACCGAAACCGCGCCGGTGGTGGCCCTTGCGGTGGCACAGCAGTTGTGGGGGGACTTCTGACAGACCTCTGTCGATCGCCCACGCTCTACGTGGGAATGCATCCCGCAAGGCTCTGGGCCACGTTCCAGAAGCGGAACGCGGGGCCTCCCTGGCGGCGTTCCCGGGCGCCAGCGTGGGAACGATCAGTCACAGTGGAGCCGTGGGGATCCGGACGACCTACTGCACCGGATCACTGGTCGGCCTGGCAATAATCGCCTTCAACTCATTGGTCATCGGGAATTCCAGGTTCAGGCCCTTGGGCGGAATCGGTTGCTGGAACCAGCGGTCGTAGATGGCGTTGATCTCGCCTGACTTGTACAAGTCCCCCAGGGTCGCGTTGACCAGGGCCAGGAATTGCGGATCGTCCTTGCGCACCATGCAGCTGTAGATTTCCCGCGATTGCTCTTCTCCCACCACCACCCACTTGTGCGGATCGCGGGCCTTGGCCCGTTCACCGTACAGCAGCGCATCGTCCATGTAGAACGCCGCCGCCCGGCCCGTCTCCAGCATCTGGAACGCTTCGCCATGGTCCTTGGCGCTGATGACGAACATCTCGGCCTTGTTATCCTGGTTGTAGTTTTTCAGGAAACGTTCGTTGGTGGTGCCGGCGGTGGTGACCACGTTCTTGCCGCGCAGGTCGGCGAAACGCTGGATGCCACTGTCCCTGGCCGTCAGCAACTGGCCCTTGACGTAGATGAAGCCGTAGGAGAAGGCCACCTGCTTCTGCCGCTCGGCGGTGACCCCGGTGGAGCCGCATTCCAGATCCACAGTGCCGTTCTGCACCAGCGGGATACGGGTCTGGGACGTGACCAGGTTGTACTTCACGTCCAGTCGCGACAACCCCAGCTGTGTCTTGATGCGCTCGACGATCCTGTTCGCCAGTTCCACCGAATACCCCATGGGTTTACCGCTGCTGTCGCCTATGTAGGAAAACGGCACCGATGCATCGCGATAGCCCAGGGTGATGCCTTGGCTGCTGGCGATCTTTTCCAGGGTGCCCGAAGGCGCTTGCGTGGCCTGGGCCTGGACGCCCAACAGCAGGCTCAGGGTGCAGCCGATCAACGTGATTCTTCGCATTGTTATTCTCCGTTGCGGGTGGGTCAGGCGGCGCGGGGCGTGAGGCCCTGCAAATCGATGGACGGTGTGCGCTGGCGAATCAGTTCGCTGAGCAGGCGAGCACTGCCGCACGCCAGGGTGAAACCCAGCGCGCCATGGCCGAGGTTGAGCCACAGGTTGCGGTAGCGGGTGGCCCCGATCAGCGGCACGCCACTGGGCGTGGCCGGGCGCATGCCGGCCCACTCGATGGCGTGCTCGTAGTCGCCGGCCCGGGGGAAGGTTTCCCGGGCCTGGCGCCTGATCAGGGCCAGGCGCCGGGGATCCGGCGCCGGGTCGAAGCCGACGATGTCCACCATGGCCGCCACCCGCAATCGCTCACCGATGCGAGCGTAGACCACCTTGCGGTCGTAATCGGTGATGCTCAATTCTGGCGCCCGATGCTGCGCGCCGATCGGCACGGTCAGGCTATAGCCCTTGAGCGGATAAAGGGGCATCGGCACTCCCGGCAACCCCAGCGCCCCACTGCGGTGGCCGGCGGCGATCACCAGGTTGTCCACCGGCAGCCATTGCCCACCCCGCTCGAGGGCCTGCACCCGGTCGCCGGCATGGCGAATGCCGGTCACCGGTCGGCCCAGCAGGAACTCGCAGCGCCCCGATGAGCGCAAACGCTCCGCCAGTCTCAGGCAGAAGGCATGGCAGTCAGCGACTTCCTCATCCGGTGTGTAGATGCCGCCCACGTAGGGCACGCCGCTCAGTGCCGGCTCCAGGCGCGCGCATTCGGCAGCGTCCAGCACCTGCTGACAGGCCGTCTGCGTTATCCGTTGGCGAGCGCGCTGGAAATGTCCGCCATTGCGAAATGTCACCAGCTTGCCGTTGCGTCGCCAGTGGAAACCGTCGAGGTGATCCTCCTCGCGCCAGCCCTGCAACGTGGCCTGGCTCAACAGCGCCAGGCGCAACAGGTGGCCACCGTTGCGACGGTTGATCGACGTCCGGCAGGCGGCCAGGAACGAGGCCATCCAGCGCCACTGCGCCGGGTCCAGGCGCGGTCGCAGCCTGAGCGGCGAATCACCGCGCAGCATCCAGCCCAGCGCCTGCCAGGGCACGCCGGCATCCGCCAGGGGCGCGACGTAGCGGTAGGACAACTGGCCGCCATTGGCGAAACTGGTTTCACGACCCAGCGTCTCCCGCGCCTCCACCAGCGTCACGTCGATGCCGTCGCGCACCAGTGCGTAGGCTGTCGCCAACCCGATCACTCCGCCCCCGATGATACAAACCCGCTGAACCATATCTGTCTCGCCCCGGTTTCCAATGGCCCGAGAGTAGGAGCAGGTGACAGGGTCGGGACAATGAATAAAGATGGACCACCTATAGACAAAGGTTATGGGCTCGCCATGCGCCTTCGCCACATCGAGATTTTCCAGGCCATCCGCCAGGCCGGCACCATCAGCGGCGCCGCGCAATTGCTGCACGTATCCCAGCCGGCGGTGACCAAGGTCTTGCAGCACGCCGAGCAGCAACTGGGGTTTGCCCTGTTCCTGCGAGTGCGCGGCAAACTGCAGCCCACGCCCGAAGCGCTGGAACTGGAACGTGAAGTCGACAAGGTCAGCGAGAGCCTGCAGGGCGTCCGTCGGCTGGCCCAGAGCCTGCGTCGCGCGCCCGGCCAGCGCTTGCGCATCGGCGCGACGCCGGCCCTGGCCCTGTCGTTGTTGCCCACCGCGATCCACCAGTGGACCGGCCGCTACCCGGACATCGCCTGTGAATTGTCCAGCGCCCACAGCCGCGAACTGGTGCAGAACCTGCTGATGCGCGAAATCGATGTCGCCCTGACCCTGCAACCGCCCGATCATCCCGGATTCAAGGCCCAGGTCCTGGCCAGCGGCGTGCTGGTGGCCCTGGCACCGAAAGGACATTGGGCCGAGGCGGCGCTGGGCAGGCCAATGCCGCTGCAGGAGCTGGCAGGCGCGCCGCTGATCGGCCTGTCCAGCGCCGACCCGTTGTCAGCCCGGTTGGACAACTACCTCGAAGCCGTCCAGCCGCCACCACGTGTCAGCATCGCCGTGCAGACCTATTCCCTGGCCCGGGCCATGGTGGAGGCCGGCACCGGCTTGGCGGTGATCGATCCGTTCACGGCCCTGGGCGCTTCGGCCAGTCGCACGGCCATCCGGCCGCTGTCGCCAGCGCTGCCCATTTCGCTGTATGCCGTGACCCGGGCCAACGAGGCGCCGGCACATGCCCTGGGCGCGCTGCTGGAGATTTTCGCCACTCGGGCGCAGGAGCAGCTGGATCGTTTGTCCTAGGCCCTGTGCGAAAAGCCTTGCCCCTCGGGCTCGTCTCAAGACACTTCGTACAGGACCTAGAGCACGTAGAACAGGATCGCCACGAAATGCAGCAGGCTTCCGGCAATCACGAACAGGTGCCAGATGCCATGGGCATGCCGCAGCCGGCTGTCGAGGGCGAAAAAGATAATGCCCACGGTGTACAACACTCCACCCGAGGCCAGCCAGGCGAATCCGGCACCGCCCAGGGCCGCCAACAACGGCTTGACCGCCACCAGCACGATCCAACCCATCACGGCATAGATCACGATGGACAGGATCCGTGCCTCGGAGCGCGGCTTGATCTCCTGCAGGATCCCGATCAGCGCCAGCCCCCAGACAATCCCGAACAAGGTCCAGCCCCATGGCCCGCGCAGGGTCACCAGGCAAAAGGGTGTGTAACTGCCAGCGATCAGCAGGTAGATCGAAAAATGATCGACCTTCTGCATGATCGCTTTCTTGCGCCCGCGCACGCTGTGGTAGACGGTCGAGGCGCTGTACAGCACCAGCAAGGTAAAGCCATAGATCGCCACGCTGACGATCTTCCAGGGATCGCCGGCCATTCCGGCGATCACCAGCAACCACACCGCACCGATGAACGCTGCCACCGCCCCCACCAGGTGCGTCCAGGCGTTGAGTCGTTCCCCGTGATACATCCAATCCCCCCTCACATTCCAAAACAGACGCCAAGGCTCAGGCCTGGCGCTGCAAAGTGCAATGGTTTGCTGCTTCCCCCTGGGCCCGAGCTGTCTGGACCGGTTGGAACCCCTGTGGCGAGGGGATAAATCCCCGCGCCACACAGACTCCCTCTAAAAAGAAGCCAATTGGGGCACAATCAGGCGATACGAATAAGAGTCCGCCCCATGCTGATCGACGAAGAATTGACCCTGAAGAAACTCGAGGTGTTCCTGGCCTTCATGCGCACCGGCAACCTGGCCCGGGCGGCGGCCGAGCTGCAGACCAGCAATGTCAGTGTGCACCGGGCCATTCATTCCCTGGAAAGCGCCCTGCGTTGTCCGCTGTTCAAGCATGAGGGGCGCAACCTCACGCCGCTGGAGAGTGCCTATGTACTGGAGGAGCGGGCACAGAAACTGATCCAGGATGTGGTCGACAGCGTGCGCCTGACCCGCGAGGCCGCCGGGTTCTCCGCCGAGCGCTTCAAGCTTGGTTCGCTGTATTCGTTGACGGTCAAGACCGTCCCGCAGTTGATCATGGGCCTGAAGATCCGTCGCAGTGAACTCAATATCGACCTGATCCTGGGCTCGAACATCGACCTGTTGTACAAGCTCAAGAACATGGAGGTGGACGCGATCCTGATCTCCTTGGACGACAGCGTGAACGACCCCGACTGCGAACATATCGAGCTGTTTTGCGACGACATCTTTCTTGCTACGCCAGCGGATTCTCCCTTTGCCCAACGCAGCGAAGTCGATCTGGCCGAGGTGCGCGACGAGACGTTCATCACCTTGACCCAGGGTTTCGCCACTCATCAGGACGGGGTGCGGGTGTTCAGGCAGGCGGGCTTCGAGCCGAAGGTGGCGATGCAGGTCAACGATATCTTCACCCTGTTGAGCATGGTCAGTTCGGGCGTGGGCTACGCCTTGCTGCCGGGGCGGATCGCAGCGGTATACGAAAACCGGGTGAAGCTGATCCCTTTGCAGGAAAAGTACCGGTTGCAGCAACATATCGGCCTGGTGTTCCTCAAGGCCAAGGAGCGCGATCCGAACCTGTTGGCGCTATTGGCCGAGTGCCGGATGTATGCCAATCGCCAGGCCTGAAATCGCGCCGTCCCCCATCGCGAGCAAGCTCGTTCCCACAAGGAATATGTGAACGCCGATCCAATGTGGGAACGAGCTTGCTCGCAACAAGGGCTGCCCGCTCAGCGAAAATCCAAAGCCCTACCCCATCAATCCCCGCATGACCAGAAACAGCAACGAAGGCCCCAGCAGGCATCCAAGGGCCGTATAGAACGCCGCCGTCAGGCAGCCATAGGGCACCAGCTTCGGATCCGTGGCGGCCAGGCCGCCGGCCACGCCACTGGAAGTGCCCATCAGGCCGCCGAAGATCACCGCGCTGCGGGGATTGTTCAGACCGATCAGGGGCGCCACGAAAGGCGTCGCCACCATGACCAGGATCGCCTTGATCAGGCCTGCGGCGATGGACAAGGCCATCACTTCGGAACTGGCACCAATGGCGGCGCCGGTAACGGGGCCGACGATGTAGGTCACCGCGCCGGCACCGATGGTGGTCAGGCTTACCGCATCGGTGTACCCGAAAGCCATCGCCACGCCGACGCCGGCGATGAATGAGGTGGCCACCCCGACGAACAGCGCAAGGACGCCGACGAAACCGGCGCGCTTGAGTTCCTCGACACTCACGCCGAACGCCGTGGCGACAATGGCGAAGTCCCGCAGCATCGCTCCACCCAGCAACCCGATCCCCGATAACAGCGGGATGTCCACCACGCCCTTCTGTCCACCGGTCATTGCACCGCCTATGTACGACAGCACCAGGCCGAGCAGGATCGCAATGGCCGAGCCGTGCAGGCGGCCCCTGGTGAACGTGTCGCTGATCCAGTACGACACCCACATCGTGATGCCGACAATCGCAAAACCGCTGATCAGACCGTACCCGGTAATCACCTTCATCATGGATTCGTACATGGCGATCACCCGAGCGTCTTGACGGAAACGTTGGCTTCAGGCCCCTTGTTGCCAATGCGCACCAGCACCGGCACCATCGCGAAGCCGATCACCACGGCCAGGGTGCCCGCCAGTACCGCCATCGGCCCCCCCTTGAGCGCTCCGTAGACATTCTGCTGGGCCGCCATGGCCACCACGATGGGAATGTAGACCGCACTCCAGAACTCGACGCCGGCTTCGGTCTTGCCTTTGAAAAAGCCGTGTTTGCTCAGGTAACTGCCCAGGCCGATCAACAGCAGCATCGCAATGCCGACGCCACCGACGTTGGCCGGCACACCAATCAATTTACCCAGTAGCTCACCAATGAAGATGCCCGCCAGGGTACAAAAAGCCAGAAATGCCACACCGTAGATAATCATTGTTGTAATCCTCAAAGTGCATCGTCGAAGTTGTTGTTTTTGTGCTTCGCCAGCTTGAGTCGGTGTCTAGGGTCGGCGGCGGCCCTCCTCACGCAGTAGCGCCTGCAAGGTATCGAGCCGAGCCCCGTCGAAAGCAATGACAGTGCCCTGCTCGAACACCCGGCGCGCCAGGCCGGTGAGCACCGCGCCGGGTGGCAGTTCGATCTGTAGCCGCACGCCTCGCTCGTAGGCGCTTTGCACCGTGCCGCGCCAATCGACGACGCGGCACATGTTGAACGCCAGGTCGTCGCGCAAGGCCTCGATATTGGCCATCGGCCGGGCGCGACTGCCGCTGAGATAACCCAGGCTGGGCGCTTTCAAGGGTACGTCGGCGAAGGCCTGGGCCAGGGCGCGGGCCGGCGCCTCCAACAGCGGGCAGTGGGACGGCACGCTTACCGCCAGACGACATGCCTTGGCGGCTCCCTGGCTTCGCGCCTCCCGGGCAACGATACTCATGGCCTCGTCGCTGCCGGCGATGACCACCTGGTTGTCGGCATTGATATTGCCCAGGTAAACCGGTGTCCGCTCGCTGTGTACCCTTGCCAGTAATGCCTCCACCGCGGCGAGGTCCAGGCCGATGATGGCGGTCATGCCATAGCCTTGGGGAAACGCCTGTTGCATCAGCTCGCCGCGCAGGCTGACCAGCCGCAACGCATCCTCGAACCCCAGCGCACCGGCCACCACCGCCGCCGGATAGGCACCGATGGAAAGCCCCGCCACGTAGTCCGGCGCAGGCGCCTGCTCCAGCAAGCGCCGGGAAGCCGCCACGCCGACGATCAACAGGCACAGTTGCACGGCGCGGGTCGATTTCAACGCCTCGGCATTGTCCAGTTGCAACACGTCTTCGCCGAGGGCATCACTCGCCTCATCCAAGACTTGCGGCGACAGCCCGTGGAGCATGCCGGCTCGTTGCGCACCTTGGCCGGGAAACACCAACAGGCTGCTCATGCGACCTGCTCCCGCGTCGACTGCCAGGGATCGCTCACCAGCCGTGCCTGAACGTCATCCTTGAGCAAGACCCGGCGCGACACGCCCGCCCACTCGCGCAAGGCGACGGCACCGCAGGGGGTCTGCAATTGCATGTCCACGGTGCATGCCGAGCCGTCCAGTTGCGCCAGTAGTTCCCTGGCCCGAAGGCGATCCAAGGGGCTTGGTGTGCGCAGGATCAAATCCAGGTCGCTGCCCTCATGCAATGCCTCGACGCCGCTGGCGAGCTCGAACCCGGCGCTACCACCGATGCCCCAGGTCCAACCGCTGGCGTCGAGCAACGGACGCAGTCGGGACAGTGCCTGCAAGGCAGGCAGGTCGCGACGGCTTTCGATGTGACACAGGTCCTCGGGGCGCACCCGGCGTTGGATCGCCGCCACCGGCATAGTCGTGGCATAACGTTGCTCCCGGGATTGCCCGCGCACGCCTACCGCGACGTATCCCGCAGCGCTCGTCGCCCTGCGCACCACCACCGGCTGCCCGAGGCCCAGGATCTCGACAACCCAGGCTGGTGCATCCGCAGGCAACCGCTGCGGGGTCATCCCCCAGAGCAGGTCGTGGGCCATGAGGTGGCTCACCACTGCGCTCTCAACAACTGGCGAACCATACTGGAGGCCGCCCGATGAGGCGCCCCCAGACGGCTGCTCAAGTCTCGAGGCGCACCGGCAAGATCATTGATCGCCTGCTGCAGGCAATCGCTCACCCGCGCCAGATCGGCCGCCGATGGCTGTTCGATACGCTCGACTTCCAGGGTTTCCCATAACAGCCCCAGGCTGGCGTAGCTGTCGATGTCATAGGCCATAGGCGGCACGCTGGCGGCCAGGGCTTCCAGCTCTTCGACGCTGCGCAGCGTCACCCGCGCCGCGGATGCCTTGCCCATGGCATGGACCATCACCCCCGGATCGCGCAGGGCGATCAGCCGGTTGGCCTGATAACCGTGGGCCAGGAAGGCTCCGGACATTGCCTTGCCCACCAGCAGGCCGATCACCGGATGCCCGGCCAACCGGGCACGGGCATAGCTGTCCGCCGCCCCCGCCAGGGCCTGATGAATGCCAAGGGCTTCTTCGCGCCGGCCATAGGCCTGGCTGGGCACGTCGACAATGGCGACCAAGGCACGCTTGCCGGACGCATCGCGGTCCGCGGCGATGGCGTCATCCACTGCCTTGGCCAGCCCCCAGCCCTCCAGCAAACCGACCTCACCGCTGCGAGCACGGGGAAAGCGACTGTCGGGATCGGCCACCACCGCCAGCAGGCGAACGTCATGCCCAGCCAGCCTGACATCGGCCACTTTCAATGAAGCAGGCAGGCCTTGTAGCGGCTCGGCACCGCCACTCAGGGCCTCGAACCAGCGCAAGCCTCTCAATGAATACGAACTCATGGGCGTTCTCCCTGATACAGCTGACGAACCGTCGCCGGCTCGATTTGCACTTCAGTGTCCAGCCGCGCCAGGCGTTGCAGGAACAGCTCGGCCTGGCCGCTGCGGTATTCGGCGGGCACTCCCAGGTGCAGCAGCTGACCGACCTGCTGGCGAATCTGCGCCACATCATCGGCCACGTAACGGTCTACCAGGCCCGTGGCGAAACGCTGTTCGCCGCCGGTCAGGCTCCAGATGAACGGCCGGTCGCGAGAGTCGTATTCATCGATCCCCGCTTCCTGCTCGATCACTTGCGGGCCATTGAGGCCCAGCCGCGCTTCCTGGGTCACCAGCAGGTAGCTGCACAACCCGGCGGCGATGGACATGCCGCCAAAACAACCGACGCTGCCGGCCACCACACCCACCACCGGCTGGTACTGGCGCAGGTCGACAATCGCCGAATGGATCTCGGCAATGGCAGCCAGCCCGAGGTTGGCCTCCTGCAAACGCACGCCACCGGTTTCCAGCAGCAGCACCGCGCGAGTCGGGATGCCCTTGCGGTTGTCTTCGGCCGCCAGCTCCAGCGCACCGGCGATTTTCGCCCCGCCGACCTCGCCGAGGCTGCCGCCCTGGAACGCGCCTTCGATGGCGGCGATCACCACCGGCAGGCCATCGAGGCAACCCTTGGCGATCACCACGCCATCGTCGCTTTGCGGCACCACACCCTGGCGCAGCAGCCACGGCGACATGATTCGCTGGAACGGGTCGAGCAGTTCACGGAACGTACCGTCATCGAGCAGGGCCTTGGCTCGTTGCCGCGCACCGAGCTCGACGAAACTGTGTTTATTCAGCAACGCTGCGCTGTCACTCATGGCCGATCTCCTCGAAGCCCTGTTCCAGGCGCAGGCGTACCACACCAGGCGTCGCGCCGAAGTCATGGATGTCGATTGTCATCGCCGGCGGCATCTGGCCGTCGAACATGCGAGCGAACAGGTGCTGCCAGCGTTGCCCGCTACCGTTGACCGAGGTCTGCACCTGGATGGTCAGCTTGCCCGCCATCCCGGGCTCGATCAGCACCTCCAGGTCGCCGGAACCGACACAGCCCACCAGCGCGCGGCCCCGTGGCGGCTGCCCGGCGGGGAATTCAAAGGATAAGGTTTCCATCAGCACACTCCCCGGTAGAAGCCATCGCCGCGCTCGATGCGGTCAAGGAACAGGCAGGCGGCCAGCAGGTCCGCTGCGCCCCCCGGCGAGGCATTCAACGCAATCAATTGTTGATCCAGCCGATGCAACTGGCGACGGCCACCCAGGCTCGCGCTGCCCCCGGCATCGAGCACCGCCCGGGCACCCTGCTGCATGGCCCGCAGGCCCGACTCGCCAGCGCGATAGAGCACGCAGGTGTCGGCCAGGGTGGTCATGATCGCCAGCAAGGCATCGAGCCGGGCGTTCTGCTCGCCGGTTCCTGCTGCGCGACTGCGCTTGAGTTGCGGCAGGCCCAGGCCAGTGACGGCTGGGAAAGCCAGTTGCGCCTCCTCCCGAGCCCCGCGCACGCCGTAGCGCTGGGCTACTTGAGCACCATGGCTCAACGGCCTGGGCGCGTAGCGATCGTCGAGCAAGGCCAGGCGGGCGGCCCTGAGCGTGACTGCGCCCGGCCCATTGGAACCGGGCTCCAGCGCCGTCGCAGCGACCAACAGGCCCAAGGCCCAGATCGCGCCACGATGGGTGTTCACGCCGCCCGTGGTGGCGAGCATCGCCGTTTCACCGTCCCGCCCGATCTGCCCGAGGGCTTCGCGCAGGTTAAGGCCGACCTCGCCGCAATCGATGGCGGCTTCGGCCATTTCCTTGAAGAACGGCCACAGCGACAGCGCCGAAGCATGCATCATCCCCAGGTGCAGATCGGTATGGGCGCCATTGCCGCGCCGATCCACCAGGGCCGGCTTGGGTGACAGGTCGGCCTCGTCGATCAGCGCGTCCACCGCCAGATCGGCAAGACGCTCAGGTAGCGAAAGTGTCTTGGGTTGCCAGTCGAGTGCGTGCATTTACCAGCTCCTGAACTTGGCGGGCGGGTTGTAGAGGCCACCGGACCATTGCACCAGGTCGGCCACGCTCTTGGCTGCGAGCAACTCGCGGGTGGCGTCGGTGCGACGGATGCCGAGGTCTTCGGGCAAGGCGACCAACCCTTCGCGACGCAGGCGCGCGGTGTCTTTCGGGTCGTGGCGCAGGCCGATGGCGGTGACCCCGGCCACGGCTGCGATCATCGCCTGACGCTCTTGCAGGGAGCGAGCCTTGTACAGGTAGGCGATGCCTTCTTCGGTGAGCAGATGGGTCACGTCATCGCCATAGATCATGATCGGCGCCAGAGGCATGCCGGCTTTCTTCGCCACGTCCACCGCGTCCAGGGTCTCGACGAAGGTCGGCTTGCCGCCCTCCTGGAACGTCTCGACCATCTGCACCACCAGTTTCTTGCCACGTTCGAGCAACGGTGCCTCGCCATCGCCGTGGCGCATATCGAGCCAGGCCGGCGTGCCGTGGCGGCGACCACGCGGATCATGGCCCATGTTCGGCGCACCACCGAACCCGGCCAACCGGCCGCGGGTCACCGTTGAGGAATGGCCGTCGCCGTCCACTTGCAGCGTCGCGCCGATGAACAGGTCCACCGCGTATTGCCCGGCCAGTTGGCAGACCATGCGGTTGGAACGCAGCGAGCCGTCGTGGCCGGTGAAGAACACATCCGGTCGCGCAGCGATATAGTTTTCCATGCCCAGCTCGGTGCCGAAGCAATGCACGCTTTCGACCCAACCGCTTTCGATGGCCGGAATCAGGGTGGGGTGAGGATTGAGGGTCCAGTTACGGCAGATCTTGCCCTTCAGGCCGAGGGACTCGCCGTAGGTCGGCAGGATCAGTTCGATGGCGGCGGTGTTGAAACCGATGCCGTGGTTGAGGGACTGGACGTTGTGTTTTTCATAGATGCCACGGATCGCCATCATCGCCATCAACACATGAACAGGCTTGATGTGCCGTGGGTCGCGGGTGAACAGCGGCTCGATGTAGAACGGCTTGTCGGCCACCACCACAAAATCGACCCAGGACGCCGGGATATCGACTCGCGGCAGGTCGCTGACGTCGTCCACCAACTGGTTGACCTGGACAATGACAATGCCGTCGCTGAAGGCCGCCGGCTCGATCAATGCCGGGGTGTCTTCGGTGCTGGGGCCGGTGTAGATATTGCCGGCGCGGTCAGCCATGAAACCGGCCGAGAGCACCACGTTGGGGATCAGGTCCACCACCAGTCGCGCATACAGCTCGATGTAGGTGTGGATGGCGCCGATTTCCAGCAGGCCGTCTTCCAGCAACTGGCTGATGCGCAGGCTCTGGGTGCCGGCGAAGGAGAAATCCAGCTTTCGGGCGATACCTCGTTCGAACAGATCGAGGTGCTCGGAACGGCCGACGCTGGGCATGATCATGTGCAGGTCGTGCAGCTTCACCGGATCGACTCTGGCCAGAGAGCGCGACAGAAAGTCCGCCTGCTTCTGGTTATTGCCCTCCAGTACCACGCGATCGCCCGGCAGGATCAACGCCTCCAGCGCCGCGACGATTTTGTCGGTGGGCAACACCACACCGTCGGCAAGCCCCTTCACCAGTTCGAGACGCCGCTGCTTTTCGCCGCGCCGCCGCGTCCAGCGCGAGTCGGGGGATATTGTTGTTGTCATGACCACTCCACGGGTTCGCTGTCGTGGGGGTCACATTAGGAGCGTCGTGGCAGATGCATCAATCAAGCTCAGCGCTGGATCGTTACGGTTGGAGTAACGGTAAGAAAAACGAACCCAGTTCCATGCGGGAGCGAGCAGGCTCGCGATGGCGGTGGATCAGTCAACAGTGATCTGGCTGACACTGCGCTATCGCGAGCAAGCTCGCTCCCACATTGGCATGCGCCAGATCCAATTTTGTGGCGAGGGGATTTATCCCCGTTGGGACGCGAAGCGGCCCTGAAGGCGGATCAACGCAAGACCGCTGATCGGTTAGCTGCTTCGACCTGTCAATGTTGACAGTAGCCAATCCACCCGTTACAGCGCTGAATAAGTTGCACCGCGATCTTCAATGACCGGTTTCTGAACAAGGTCAAAAGCGCTGTAACTGGAGAGAAAACATGAACGACGATTGGACCGATTTTGAGGATGGAGAAAGGAACGGGTGGGAAAACGATGTAGGTTCTTTGGATGGAATACTTAAAACGGAAGAAGGGCCGAATACGTTCTGGTCTGGCAAGCTGGAATGGAGACCCCCATACATATTTCAGCCATCTCTCGCCAAGATGTTTACCCTTCCGGGTGGAGAGCAAGAGAGAGGGTTCCTTTTCACATCCTTCAAATACCGCGTCCACCCACCGGAACCGGGGGAAGCAAGAGAAACCGCAATCGTTGTTACAGCGAATGTATCGCTGGGCTATGCCGCTTTTCCTATAGACGGAAGAACTCAAACCGGTAAGTGGCTGGACAGTAGTCCCATCGGAGTTCGCTACTCCGGTAGCAGAGCCCATGTCTTGATCGGTACGGATTTCGGAGACGGTTTGTCCCGCAAGGTAGACATCGACGAGATTAAAGTAGAGAGAGTTCCCGATAAGTAAATAGAAACGCTTGGACCACAGTCACTTCCTGGGACAACTATGCGGCCCATCGGGAGCGAGCCTGCTCGCGATGGCGGCGTGTCAGGCAACATCAATGCTGACTGTTCTGCCGCCATCGCGAGCAAGCTCGCTCCTACAATTGGATAACGGGAGCAAGCTCCCTTTGCCACAGGATGCCGGTGGTCCGATCTAACAGCGGATGACTACTTCATGGTTTAGCGGATTCAGGCTTTCACCAATCCCGCAGCCACCACCAACTCCTCCAACGCCAACAAATCCGGCACCTTCGCCACATGTTCGCCCACTTGCACCGCCGCCTGCTCCAAACCGCACAGCGGCACGTCGACATAGCTCAGCTGGCTGTCGAGCTTGTAGGAGCGCGGGATGCCCTGCACCAACAGCGCAATGAACCTCAACTCCGGCCGTCCGCCCAGGGCGTTGAGGACGACGATGCGCGCGCGCTCGCCGATCACGGTTTTCTGGCCGCAGGCCGATTCGAAGCTCAGTAGCGGGATCTGCCGTTCGCGCCAGCTCACCCAGCCCAGGAACCACGGCGGGGTATCCATATCGAAGGCGCTGCTCTGGTAGTCGATCAGCTCGGCCACGGCCACGTTGGGCAGGATCAGGTGACGGTCGGCCAGGGGCAGCAGCAACCCGGTGAGGTAGCGGGTCAGGTGCTCATGCATGGGTTTTGCTCCAATGCGCGATGCTGTCCAGCAGGACCGACTCCTGGTACGGCTTGCCCAGGTAATCGTTGACGCCGAGGGCCATGGCGCGATCGCGGTGTTTCTGGCCGGTGCGGGAAGTGATCATGATGATGGGCAGGTGTGCCAGGCGAGGGTCGTTGCGCACCTGGGCAGCGACTTCAAAGCCGTCCATGCGTGGCATCTCGATGTCCAGCAGCATCAGGTCCGGCGAATGCTCGGCCAACAGCGCCATGGCATCCACCCCGTCCTTGGCGGTCAGGACGTGCATGCCATGGCGCTCCAGCAGGCGGCTGGTGACCTTGCGGACCGTCACCGAGTCGTCCACCACCAGCACCAGTAACGGCCGCTGATGCTCGCCCTCGGCTTCAGATACCGGGCGACGCGCCACCTGATGGGACAAGGCGCGGATCGGCGCCAGCAGGTCCAGGATCAGCACAACGCGGCCGTCCCCCAGGATCGTCGCCCCGGACAATCCCTGCACCGCCGAGAACTGCGGGCCGAGGCTCTTGACCACGATTTCCCGGGTGCCGAGGGTGGCGTCCACCTGCACCGCCACATGCCGCTCGTTGCATTGCATCAACAGCAGGGGCAAGGGTTGGCTCTGCCCCAGTAATTTCGGCCTGGGACCGGTCTTCAACAGTTCGCCCAGGTAACACAGTTCATGTCGCTGGCCGGCGTAGGTGTACACCGGCGGGTCGAGTTGATAATAGGCATCCAGCTCGGCCGGCAGCACCCGAACGATGCTTTCGATGGTGTTCAACGGGATCGCGTACTGGTCTTCGTGACACTGCACCATCAGCGCCCGGTTGACCGCCACGGTAAAGGGCAGGCGGATGCGGAAATGCACGCCCTGCCCCGGCGTGGAGTCGATGACCATGCTGCCACCCAGTTGCCGGACTTCTTCGTGGACCACGTCCATGCCGACGCCGCGCCCGGAGATCTGGGTGATTTTTTCCGCCGTGGAGAACCCCGGCTGGAGAATGAACTGTAAGACATCCCGGTCGCTGATGTCGCTGTCCGGCGCCAGCAGTCCACGCTTGATCGCCTTGCGCCGCACCGCTTCCAGGGGCACGCCGGCACCGTCGTCGCGGATGTCGAATATGATGTCGCCACCCTCGCGGGACAGGTCGAGGCTGATGCGTCCCCGCGCCGGCTTGCCCGCGGCGATGCGCACATCGGCGGGTTCCAGGCCGTGGTCGACGGCGTTGCGCAGCATATGCTCCAGCGGCGCAGCCATGCGTTCCAGCACATTGCGATCCATCTCGCCTTCGGCGTTATCGACCACGAACTCCACGTCCTTGCCCAGCTCCTGGGCCACTTGCCGGACGATGCGCTTGAGGCGCGGCAGCATGCGCTCGAATGGCACCATGCGCGTGCGCATCAGACCTTCCTGGAGCCGGGTGTTGATCCGTCCCTGCTGCTGCAGCAGGTTCTCGGCGTCGTGATTGCTGCGGTCGAGGGTTTCCTTGAGGTCGAGCAAGTCCGAGGTGGATTCGAACAGCGCCCGGGACAGCTGCTGCAGCTGGGAGTGACGGTCCATTTCCAACGGATCGAACTCCTCATAGCCCAGCCGCTCGGCTTCCACCTGCTGGCGGCTGAGAATTCGCCCCTGGGTTTCGGTGTCGAGTCGCCGCAGTTGGTCGCGCATGCGCTCCAGGGTGGTTTCCATCTCGCCCAGGGCCACGCGGGCGTCATTGACTTGCTGTTCGATACGGCCACGGAAGATCGACGCCTCCCCCGCCAGGTTCACCAGGTCATCCAGCAGCTCGGCGGAGACCTTGACCATGTCCGCACCTTCGCCCGATGCAGCCGGCTCAGGCTTGGCTGGCACCGGGACCGGGGCAGGAACCGGCGCGACGGTGGCTTCGGGCGCGGGGCTTTCCTGGGGCTGGTTGACCGCCTGGATCTGTGCGATCAGCCGGTCCGCCGGCGGGCAGGGCTGGCCGGCACGCACCGCGTCGAGCATGTGCGCCAGCCGGTCATGGCTGCTTTGCAGCAGTGTGAACAGCGTCGGGGTCGGTTGCAGCAGGCCCGCCGAGAGGCCTTCATAGAGATTTTCCAGCTCGTGCGCCAGATCGCCGATAGGACCGATTTCCACCATCCGCGCCCCACCCTTGAGGGTATGCAGGTCGCGCAGCAGGGTTTCCACGGCCTGGCGGTTCGACGGCTCGGCCTGCCAGCGCAGCAACGCCGCGCCGGAGCTGTCGAGGATATCGAAGCCCTCCTCGAGGAAGATCTCCAGCAATTCGGGATCATGAGGGGCGCCGTCGCCCTGGATCGCTGCGCCCGACTCGATGGCGTTCGGCTTGTCCTGGCGGAACCTGCGGATGGCATCGATCAACGAAACGGGGTCGCCCAGCGCCTGGCCCTGCTGCAATTGCCCGAGCAGCAATTCGAGGCGCTCATGGCTGCTGTTGAGCAGTTGCGCCAGCTCTTCACTGTAGCTGTAGCGGCGGTCCACCAACCCTTCGTAAAGGTTTTCCAGCTCCTGGGCCAGGTCGCTCACCGGCCGGACATCGGCCATCCGGGCGCCGCCCTTGAGGGTGTGCAGGTCCCGTTGCAGCGAGGACAGTGGCGCGCCGTTGTCCGGGTCGGACAGCCAGCGTTGCAGGGCCTGGGCGGCACTTTCCAGGATGTCCTGGGCCTCTTCGAGGAAGATCGAGGTGATGTCGTCGTCCATGGCCGCGTCATCGCGCTCCAGGGCGGCCGTCGCATCGCCCAGTTCGCGGATGCTCAGGGTCCGGCTGCCATCGCTGCGGATCAGGCCCGTGGCCGACGGGTCGAGGCCGGCTTCGAGCAAGCGACGCAGGGCCTGCACCCGCTCGGGTTGCGGGTGGACGTGCTGCCCGGCGGCCAACTCGTCGAGCATGTCGATCAATGCCTCATGAGCCCGTTGAGCTTCCTGGAAAAACTCATCGCTGACCGCCAGGCTGCTTTCCTCCACTGCCCCGTAGAGGTCGAGCAAGGCTTCGCACAGCTCATCCATCGAATGCAGCTCAGCCAGGTGCGCACCTTCACCGAGGGTGGTCAACTCATCCAGCAGCGCGCTCAGTTCCTGGCCTTGGCCGGGGTGTTCCTGCCAACGCTGCAACAGGCTCTCGGCATCCAGCAGGATGTCCATGCCCTGGGCGAGGAAATCGTTGATCAGTTGCGGATCCCGCTTGGGCCGCAGGCCTTTGTCCGGTGCGTCGAGGGCCGCTTGCAGGCGCTCGGCCAACAGGGCCTGGGTGCGCTGGATCAGGTCCTCGGCGCCGGGTATCGGCGCCAGCGGGTCGCTCTGCAACTGGCGCAGCCCCACGCGCAGCAGCCCCTCGGCCTCCAGCAGGCATTCCACCTCATCCAGGTCGAGGGCAATCAGGTGCGCCCGATATTCCCGGGCGAGCTGGTCCATCGCCCCGGCCAGTTCGGCGATGGGCAACACGCCAGCCATGAACGCACTGCCCTTGAGGGTGTGCAGGGCCCGCTGCAATTCGTCGCCGGCCTGCAACGGCAAATGCTCGGCGGCCTGGTCGAGGAAACGCTGCAGGCTGGCGAGATGGCCTTGGGCTTCGTTGTCGAAGATTTTCAGCAGCAAAGGGTCGAGGGCGGTCACGTCCCGCTCGTCTTCATCCTCTTCGTCGCTGCCCCTGGCAAGGGCATGGGCGCGGGCAGCCAGACGGTCGACATCGTCGCGCTGGCGCTGGCGATGGGCGGCGAATTCGGCCACCAGGGCGGGAAGCAGTCGCACCGTGTCGTCGATCAACTGCTGCACCGATGCTCCCGGTTCGACGCTGCGCTCCAGAACGCGATTGAGCAGGTTTTCCACCGCCCAGGCCAACTCCCCCAGCACCAGCGCCCGCACCATGCGACCACTGCCCTTGAGGGTATGGAAGGCCCGGCGCAGTTCGCCCAGGGCGCCATGATCGTCGGGACGGGCCGTCCAGCGGGGCAGATATTCGCGCAGCACATCCAGCACTTCCTCGGCTTCTTCAAGGAAGACTTCGCGCAATTCGTCGTCCACCGGATGTTCGTCCATCGGCGGTGGCAGCAGGCTGCCCGGCGTACTGCGTGCCGGGGGATTGACCGCCGAGACCGGGCTGGCCAGCACTTCGGCCAGGGACTGCACGGTCTGCGGGTCATCCAGCTCCTGCAAGTCCTGCATGAGCTGCGCCTCGTTGGGGCTCAGCACATCGTCAAGCAATGGCACCCGCGCTTCGTCGGGGAAATAACCGAGGGCCGCCAGGCTTCGCTCCACCTCATCGAGCAGCGACTCACCGGGGTTCTGCGGGTCCTCGCTCAAGCGCTCCAGATAATATTCGAGGCCACTGATCACATCCGCCAGATGGTCGAGTTCCTCCCAGCCCGGCTGGGCCCGTTCCAGCAGCAGATGGTCGCGGATAAAGCCATTGCAGGCCTCCACCAGGCCGGCGGCGCGCCCCAGGGGGATCATGGCCAGCGCGCCGCGCACCTGGGTCAGCAAGGCGGGCAAGGCCTGCAGTTGCTCGCTGTTCCAGTCGGCCTCGATGTAGTCGACGATCATGTCCTTGGCCTGTTGCAGGCAGGTGTGGGCTTCCTTGATGACGATCTGGTGGATCTGGGTCAGGTCGGTGGTGGGCAGGTGGTTGTCTTCCGGACTCTCGGGCTCGACGGTGCCGACCATGCCGGCCAGGGTGGCTTCGACATAGAGCAAGGCACCGGCCACATCCATGAGGGTCGCGTCGTCCGGCTCGCGCTGCCCCTGGGCGAGGCTCAGCACCACCGCCAGTTGATCGATGATGACCTTGCGCGGCTGACCGAAACCCAGCACCGCCAGGGTGTCGGCGATCTGTCGCAGGGGGGCCAGCAGGCTGTCCAGCTCCGAGGCGTGCTGGCGATCGCTGCGTACGAACAGGTCGAGCCGCTCCTTGACCCGCACCAGCTCTTCGCAAAGCGCGGTGAGCACCGAGCGCATGGCATCGCGGTCGGGCCCGGCCAGGCGCGCGCGTTCTTCGTCGACCATGGCGCTGTCAGGTAGCGCGTCGTCCAGTGAGTAGCGTTCTTTCATGATCTGCATCTGCCCGCTGGGATGTTCGGCCTTGGCAATATAGAACAACAAGCTCTTGAGCAAATGAGGCGGTGCCGGTTGATTGATCCCCGGCATACCCTGTTCCAGCAGACGCTTGAGCTCCTTGTCGGCTTCCTTGAACAGGCTGCGCAGGGCCGGGCTGTTGGCGATGCGTCCATCGCGCATGCCTTCGACCAGCGCCGACGCCACCTGCCACAGCGCATTGAGCGGCGCCCCGGCGCACAGCCCTTCGAGGCGGTGGAAGACTTTGGTCAGGTAACCCAGGTGCGTGGCGTCGTCCTGTTCGCGCAACAGCCCCACCAGGGCCATTTGCAGGGTCTGGCGCAACTTGCGCAGGGTGTTGGGCAACTCCGGCGGTTCGAGCCGCTTCAGGGCCGCTTCGCTGAGCGGGGCGATCTCTGGCAGTTCCGGGCTGAACAAGCTGGTTTCCGACAGCAGGCCCTCGCCCCGGGCGCTGCGCAGATCGTTGATCAGCGGCAGCACCACCAGCGGCAAGTCCCGGCGCGCGCTCTGGACACGGTCCAGGTACATCGGCAGTTGTCCCAGGGCCTGGCTCAGCAGGCTGATGGCCTCGTCACGATGGGCGATGAGGTTGTCCCGCAAGGCGGCGCACAGCTGCTCCATTTCTTCGGCCAGCAACGCCGCGCCGTAGAACTCGACCATCTGCAGGCCGCCGTGGACCTGATGAATACAAGCCAGGCATTGGCCGAGGGCATCCGACGCCTGCGGATCCTCCACCAGGCGGTTGAGGGCCAGGTGGGCCTGCTTCAGCGTTTCGGCAATCTCGCCCTTGACCCACTCCAGGGCCACATAGTCGTGCCGATCACCCATAACCACTCCAAATCAACCCGTGACAGGCCAAGGGTACAAATCAACCCTGTGGCGAGGGGACTCATCCCCGTTGGGGCGCCAAGCGGCCCCTGACGATACCGATATCAACCTGTGTTTCAGGATGACCTTTTTTGGGGCTGCTGCGCAGCCCAACGGGGATAAATCCCCTCGCCACAGAAGATCTCTGCGGCCAGGAAAGTGCGCTCAGTCACCCCTTGTCCTCCTCAACCACAGGTGCCGCCGGCAAGGTAAACCCCGACACCGAACGGCGCAGCTGGCTGGCCATTTTCGCCAGGTTGCCAATGCTCTCAGCCGTGGCGGTTGAGCCGGATGAAGTCTGCGTGGTGATCTGCTGGATCACGTTCATGGTCAGGGAAATCTGCCCCGCCGAGGTGGTCTGTTGCCGCGCGGCGTTGGAAATGCTCTGGATCAGCGCCGCGAGGGTCTTGGACACCCCTTCGATTTCCTCCAGGGCCACCCCGGCATCCTGGGCCAGGCGGGCACCGCGCACCACTTCGCTGGTGGTCTGCTCCATGGAAATCACCGCCTCGTTGGTGTCGGCCTGGATCGCCCGCACCAGCGTTTCGATCTGTCGGGTCGCCGCCGAGGAACGCTCCGCCAACCGCTGCACCTCATCGGCCACCACCGCGAAACCACGCCCGGCATCACCGGCCATGGACGCCTGGATCGCAGCATTGAGGGCCAGGATGTTGGTCTGGTCGGCGATGTCGTCGATCAGGCTGACAATGTCGCCGATTTCCTGGGAAGACTCGCCCAGGCGCTTGATGCGCTTGGCGGTGTCCTGGATCTGCTCGCGAATGTTGTCCATGCCATGAATGGTGTTGTGCACCACCTCGTTGCCCTTGTTGGCGATTTCCACCGAGCGTTCGGCCACCGCCGACGACTCGGCGGCGTTGGCCGATACCTGGTCGATGGACTGGGCCATTTCATTGATTGAAGTCGAAGCTTCGCTGATTTGCTGGGCCTGGTGCTCGGAAGCCTGGGCCAGGTGCATGGCGGTGGCCTGGGTTTCCTGCACCGCCGCGGCGACCTGGCCGGCGGTGAGGTTGATGGTGGCGACCAGATCGCGCAACTGGTCCACCGAATAATTGATGGAGTCGGCGATGGTGCCGGTGAAATCCTCGGTCACCGAGGCCGTGACGGTCAGGTCGCCATCAGCCAGGTCGGCGATTTCATCCAGCAGACGCATGATCGCGTTCTGGTTGCGCTCGTTCTTTTCCGCGGTTTCGCGCAACTGCCGATTGGTTTCCCGGACCATGACCAGGCCGATCAGGATAATCGAGGCCAACGCCAGCAGGCCCAGCACATAACCGCCGATGGCATGGACCGAGCGGCCTCCGGCCAGGTTCTCGAGAGCCGTGGTCAGGTGCGAGGCTTCGTCGAGCAGAGTCTGCGACAGGTTGAAGATGTTGCCCGCCGACTCCCGAACCTTGAACAGCTCCGGCGAGGTTTCGAGGATTTCGTCCACCGAGCCCGAGACGAATTCGAAAAGCTCGCTGATTTCACTGAGGCGGGCCCGGGCGTCGCGATCCTGGACCTGGGAAATCTTCAAGGCCGCGTCGCCTTGCAGCATGCCGTTGAGCACCTGGCCGAAACGCGCGGCATCGCGGCCGAACGTGTCGGCGGCCTGGCTGGCGTTTTCGTCGCCCGCCAGCACCGTGTTCACCGCACCGAGAATGCGCTCGGCCAACAACGACTGACGCTGGGCCATGGCCACCTGGGACGCTGGCGCGCCGCGCTGCAACAGGATCTCGACGACCTTTTCGTATTCGACCTGCAGTTGCGGCACGGTTTCAGCCAGGGTCGCCGCCACCTGGTGCAGCGACAGCACCGTCTGTTCACTGGACAGGATGGCGTCGGTGTTCTTGAGCAGGCGCTCCCAATCCAGCTGCACGGCGCGCATCTGGGGGCGCAGGGTGGTAGGTGCCGGAGGCAGGCCCGTCACCGGGTCACCTTGCTTGAGATAGCCCCAGCGCTGGGCGAAATCATTGCGTGCATCGCTCAGCAACTTGAACGCCGCAGCCTTGCCGGCGGCGGCCTCGGTGGCGTTCTTGGCGATGCGCTGGGACAGCACCCGCAACTCTCCCGCATGACCGATGTACTGCTTGTCGTAGGTGGACTGGGTGTTGAGGTAGGCGAAATTGGCGAACAGCAGCATGATGAAGACGATCAGCGCGACGAACAGCACGATGATCTGCGAACGACTGCGCGATGCTTCCAGTGGCTTGCCTGTGTTTGCTTTGATCATCGATTTTCGCCTGTGCTACCCAGTCCAACTCACTCACCGTGGTCCCATGTGCAAGCGAGCTTGCTCGCAATAGCCTTGGATCAGTCAGTTCTGGCTGACCCACCGCTATCGCGAGCAAGCTCGCTCCTACAAGGGCCTGCGCTGCATCTCGTCAAATCGCCACATCCATGAAACCCGCCGACCGCGTCAGGGCGAAAGGGCTGAACACCTGCCACTGCCGCTCGCCGCGAAACCGGCCCTTGACGAAGGCCGCCTCCGGGCCGTCGCAGTCGTCCGCCAGCGTCGGCTCCAGGCTGTCCTGGGCGAAATGCTGCAACCCCAGGACTTCATCTACCAGCAACCCGGCGAATATCTCGTCGTGGTCCACCACCAGCACCCTCCGTTGTTTGCGCACCGCCGACAGTTCATGACCGAAAAAGCCGCAGAGGTCCATCAGGGGCAACAACCGCCCGCGCAGGTTGGCCACGCCGCGCACCCAGGGCTTGACCCCGGGCAGGTGCGTGTGGCGCGGCTCATGCAGCACTTCGCTGACCTCTCCCATGGGCGCCACGTACCAGTTCTCTCCCAGGCGAAAACCGATGCCGCTCCAGCTGTGGTGCAGGGTCGGCTGGGACGGCAAGTCCGCCGCCAGGGACCGGCAGCGCCGATCGATCTGCAACAGCAGTTCGAACGCGGTCAGGGATGGGCTCATGGCCGCGTCATCAACCCGCCAGCACGTTATTGAGGGTCTTGATCAGGGTTTCTTCGTCCACCGGCTTGGTCAGGTAATCCTTGGCGCCCTGGCGCGTGCCCCAGACCTTGTCGGTTTCCTGGTCCTTGGTGGTGATGATGATCACCGGGATATGGCCGGTGTCCGGGTCCTTGGTGAGCTGGCGGGTCGCCTGGAAACCATTGAGGCCGGGCATGACGATGTCCATCAGTACCGCGTCGGGTTTTTCCTGGCGGGCCAGGGCCACGCCGTCGGCGCCGTTCTCGGCCTTCAGGACCTGATGACCGTGCTTTTCCAGCATGCCGGTCAGCTTGTACATTTCGGTCGGCGAATCATCGACGATCAGAATTCGTGCCATGGTGTTCCCCATTCTTGTCGACCCCCAGGCCCCGTGGCCGAGCGTCATTTAATGTGCCTGGTGCGGCTGGACAGCGGCAAAGCCCGGGACATGGGCCTGTATCGCGCCCAGCAGTTCTTCCTTGCTGAAAGGCTTGGTCAAAAATTGATCGGAGCCGACAATACGTCCCTTGGCCTTGTCGAACAGGCCGTCGCGGGAAGACAGCATGATCACCGGCGTGGCCTTGAAGGCGCTGTTGTTCTTGATCAAGGCGCAGGTCTGGTAGCCATCCAGGCGCGGCATCATGATGTCGACGAAGATGATGCCTGGATGATGGTCGGCAATCTTGGCCAGGGCATCGAAACCGTCGACAGCCGTGATCACTTCGCAACCCACGTTGCGCAGCAAGGTTTCGGCGGTGCGGCGAATGGTCTTCGAGTCATCGATGACCATGACCTTCAAGGCGCTGGGTTGCTGTTGCGTAAGATGCTCTGCCATTGCCACTGCGAACCGGTTTTTAACGCGTAAATGCGACCGACGGCGCAAGCCCTTGATGTTCAAGGCCCGCGCGCCACATGGCAGCCTTTTTAGCACAGTCTCCAGCGCCGGGCTATCGGCCGCTCGGCGCGATGGTTTTTCCTTGACCGACAATTCGCCGGGCGCCACTCTGACGCCACTTTTTCACGGCATTCATGCCCATCAGTTTTTTCGAGGAACCAAGCCATGAGCGTACGCGTCGGCATTGTCATGGACCCTATCGCCAGCATTTCCTATAAAAAGGATAGCTCGCTGGCCATGTTGCTGGCCGCCCAGAAGCGCGGCTGGGAGCTGTTCTACATGGAACAGCGCGACCTCTACCAGGCCGAAGGCCAGGCGCGGGCGCGGATGAAGCCGCTGAAAGTCTTCGCCGACCCGCAAAAGTGGTTTGAACTGGGCGAGGAAAGCGATGCACTGCTCAGCGACCTGGACGTGATCCTGATGCGCAAGGATCCACCCTTCGACATGGAGTTCGTGTATTCCACCTACCTGCTCGAGCAGGCCGAAAACGCCGGCGTGCTGGTGGTCAACAAGCCCCAGAGCCTGCGCGACTGCAACGAAAAGCTGTTCGCCACGCTGTTCCCGCACTGCACGCCACCGACCATCGTCAGCCGACGCCCGGATGTATTGCGCGAGTTCGCCGATCATCACGGCGACGTGATCCTCAAGCCGCTGGACGGCATGGGCGGCTCCTCGATCTTCCGCCACACCGCCGGCCATCCCAACCTGTCGGTGATCCTGGAAACCCTGACCCTGCACGGCAAGCAGCAAATCATGATCCAGGCTTACCTGCCGGCCATCGTCGATGGCGACAAGCGCATCCTGATGATCGACGGCGAACCGGTGGATTATTGCCTGGCCCGTATTCCCGCAGCCGGCGAAACCCGCGGCAACCTGGCAGCCGGCGGCCGTGGCGAGGCGCGCCCGCTGACCGAGAAGGACCGCTGGATCGCCGCCCAGGTCGGCCCGACGTTGCGCGAAAAAGGCCTGCTGTTCGTAGGACTGGACGTGATCGGCGAGCACCTGACGGAAATCAACGTCACCAGCCCGACCTGCATCCGCGAGATCGACAATGCGTTTGGCACCGACATCGGCGGGATGCTGATGGATGCCATCGATCAGAAGCTCAAGACTCGTTGATCGGGATCTGATGAAGGAAACCGACATTGCGTTATCATGCCCGGCCTGAAAAAAACGCGATGTTGGTTTCCTTGTCATGACCCTCCCGTCCGATCTGCCCCAAGAGCTCGCCCATCGTGGCGTGCGCCCGGCCGATCGCCTCGGTTTTACCCTGTTCCTGGCGGCCCTGATCCACCTGGCCCTGCTGCTGGGTGTCGGCTTTGCCACGGTCGAACCCAAGCAGATCAGCCAGACCCTGGAAATTACCCTGGCCACTTTCAAGAGCGAGACCAAGCCGGCGAAAGCGGACTTCCTCGCCCAGGAAAACCAGCAGGGCAGCGGTACCCTGGAAAAGAAGGCGATTCCCAAGACCACCGAGATCGCCCCCTTCCAGGACAACCAGGTACAGAAAACCACCCCGCCGCCGGCGGCCAAGCCAGAGGTGCAGGAAACAGCGCCCAAGGCGGCCGTGACCACCGTGGCGCCGAAACCGAAGAAGGCCCCGGTCAAGGAAGAGGTCAAGCCCGACCCCAAGCCCAAGACCCCGGTGCCGACCTTCGACAGCGCCCAGTTGTCCAGCGACATCGCCAGCCTGGAAGCCGAACTGGCCCAGGAGCAGCAACTCTATGCCAAGCGCCCGCGTATCCACCGCCTGAGCGCCGCCTCCACCATGCGCGACAAGGGCGCCTGGTACAAAGACGAATGGCGCAAGAAGGTCGAGCGCATCGGCAATCTCAACTACCCTGACGAAGCGCGGCGCAAGCAGATCTACGGCAACCTGCGACTGATGGTCTCGATCAACCGCGACGGTTCCCTGTATGAAGTGCTGGTGCTCGAATCCTCCGGCCAGCCGCTGCTGGACCAGGCCGCCCAGCGGATCGTGCGTCTGGCGGCGCCGTTCGCGCCGTTTACCGGGGACCTGTCGGACATCGACCGGTTGGAAATCATCCGCACCTGGAAATTTGCCCGCGGCGACCGGCTGTCCAGTAACTGATAACCACCCCAATCCCCTTGTGCGAGCAAGCTCGCACCCACAGGGGATTGGTGACAGTCTCAGGCATTTCCCAGCTTGTCAGTTCGGCCCTGCGCCGCCACACTAGCGCCTATGAAAAATGTCAGCCCCACCTACCTCAAGCATCACTTCCTGATCGCCATGCCGCACATGGCCGATCCGAACTTCGCCCATACCTTGACCTACATCGTCGAGCACACGGCCAATGGGGCCATGGGGCTGGTGATCAATCGACCGCAGGAACTGAACCTCGCGGACATTCTCGAACAGCTGCGCCCCGAGGTGGAGCCGCCATTACTGTGCCAGCACGTACCGATTTTCATCGGTGGCCCGGTGCAGACCGATCGTGGTTTCGTGCTCCATCCGTCGGGTCCCAGCTACCAGGCGACCGTGGACCTCAATGGCGTATCGCTGTCGACGTCCCAGGACATCCTGTTCGCCATCGCCGACGGTGTCGGCCCGGAAAAGAGCCTGATTGCCCTCGGCTATGCCGGCTGGGAAGCCGGGCAGCTGGAAGCCGAACTGGCCGACAACGCCTGGCTGACCTGCCCGTTCGATGCCGACATCCTGTTCAATACCAGCAGCGAACTGCGCCTGGAAGCGGCGGCCAGCCGCCTGGGAATCAACCTCAGCCTGCTCACCAGCCAGGCGGGACACGCCTGATGGCCCTGCGCTTGCTGCTGGGCTTCGATTACGGCACCAAACAGATCGGCGTTGCGGTCGGCCAGGTCGTCACCGGCCAGGCCCGCGAACTGTGTACCCTCAAGGCCCAGAACGGCGTTCCGGACTGGAACCAGGTCGAAGCGCTGATCAAGGAGTGGAAACCCGACGCCGTGGTGGTCGGCCTGCCGCTGAACATGGACGGCACTCCCAGCGACATGTGCCTGCGCGCGGAAAAGTTTGCCCGCCGGCTCAATGGCCGCTTCAATCTGCCCTTCTATACCCACGACGAACGCCTGACCACGTTCGAAGCCAAGGGTGAGCGCCTCGGGCGCGGCGGGCAGAAAGGCAGTTACCGTGACAACCCGGTGGACGCCATCGCCGCGGCCCTGCTGCTGCAGGGCTGGCTCGATGCCAACGCCGCCCTGTTCGATACCTGATTTTCCGAAAGCGCCGCCAAGGCGCTTTCTTTTAGCGATGAACCGCGCCACGCACACCGGCCCGGAAACCTGAAGGAGCCAGCATGAGCCTGCCCAATCCTGCCGAACTGATCAGCCAGATGGCGATCCGTCTCACGGCACACCTGGAACAACGCGGCATCAGCGAACCACGCTACATCGGCATTCGCACAGGTGGCGTCTGGGTCGCCCAGGCCTTGCTCGAAGAACTCGGCAGCCAGTCGCCCCTGGGCACCCTGGACGTGTCCTTCTACCGCGATGACTTCAGCCAGAACGGCCTGCATCCGCAAGTGCGCCCTTCGGCCCTGCCCTTCGAGATCGAAGGCCAGCACCTGGTGCTGATCGACGACGTGCTGATGAGTGGCCGGACCATCCGCGCCGCCATGAACGAGCTGTTCGACTATGGTCGCCCGGCCAGCGTGACCCTGGTGTGCCTGCTGGACCTGGACGCCGCCGAGCTGCCGATCCGCCCGAACGTGGTCGGCGCGACACTGGCCCTTGCCGCTCACGAGCGGGTCAAGCTCTCCGGCCCGACCCCGCTGCAGCTCGAACTGCAAGACCTCGCCCTTTAACTGCCCTTGTAAAGAGTCCATTGCGATGACGCCTCTCGAAACCAAGCGCCCGCTGCAGCTCAACGATCAGGGCCAGCTGCGGCACTTCCTGTCCCTCGATGGCCTGCGCCGCGAGCTGTTGACGGAAATCCTCGACACCGCCGACTCATTCCTCGAGGTCGGCGCCCGGGCGGTGAAGAAAGTCCCGTTGCTGCGCGGCAAGACCGTATGCAACGTGTTCTTCGAAAACTCCACCCGCACCCGCACCACCTTCGAACTGGCGGCCCAGCGGCTGTCGGCGGACGTGATCACCCTCAACGTATCTACGTCCTCGGCGAGCAAGGGCGAAACCCTGCTCGATACCCTGCGCAACCTCGAAGCCATGGCCGCGGACATGTTCGTCGTGCGCCATGGCGATTCCGGGGCGGCACATTTCATCGCCGAGCACGTCTGCCCGCAGGTGGCGATCATCAATGGCGGTGATGGCCGCCACGCCCACCCGACCCAGGGCATGCTGGACATGCTGACCATCCGCCGGCACAAGGGCGGCTTCGAGAACCTTTCGGTGGCCATCGTCGGCGACATCCTGCACTCGCGGGTAGCCCGCTCGAACATGCTGGCCCTCAAGACCCTCGGCTGCCCGGACATCCGGGTGATCGCGCCGAAGACCCTGCTGCCCATCGGCATCGAGCAATACGGCGTGAAGGTCTTCACCGACATGGCCGCGGGCCTCAAGGACGTGGACGTGGTGATCATGCTGCGCCTGCAACGCGAGCGCATGACCGGCGGCCTGCTGCCCAGCGAAGGCGAGTTCTACCGCCTGTTCGGCCTGACCACCGCGCGCCTGGCCGGCGCCAGGCCGGACGCCATCGTCATGCACCCGGGGCCGATCAACCGGGGCGTGGAGATCGAATCGGCCGTGGCCGACGGTCCGCATTCGGTGATCCTCAACCAGGTGACCTACGGCATCGCCATCCGCATGGCCGTGCTGTCCATGGCCATGAGCGGACAAACGGCCCAGCGCCAATTCGACCAGGAGAACGCCCAGTGAAGCTCAGCATTCTCGGCGCACGCGTGATCGATCCGGCCACCGGCCTGGATCAAGTGACCGATATCCATATCGATGCCTGCAAGATCGTCGCCCTGGGCGCCGCTCCGGCCGGCTTCATTCCCGTCCAGACCCTCGAAGCCCAGGGCCTGGTGGCCGCCCCCGGCCTGGTGGACTTGAACGTCGCCCTGCGCGAGCCTGGCTACAGCCGCAAAGGCAACATCGTCAGCGAAACCCAGGCCGCCGCGGCCGGTGGCGTAACCAGCCTGTGCTGCCCACCGCAGACCAGGCCGGTGCTGGACACCTCGGCCGTGGCCGAACTGATCCTCGACCGCGCCCGGGAAGCCGGTAACGCCAAGGTCTTTCCCATCGGTGCGTTGAGCAAGGGCCTGGAAGGCGAGCAACTGGCCGAACTCATCGCCCTGCGCGATGCCGGTTGCGTGGCATTCGGCAACGGTCTGAACAATTTCCGTAACACCCGCACCCTGTGCCGGGCCCTGGAATACGCAGCGACGTTCGGCCTGACGGTGATCTTCAATTCCCAGGACCACGACCTCGCCGAAGGCGGCCTGGCCCACGAAGGCCCCACCGCCAGCTTCCTCGGTTTGCCGGGCATCCCGGAAACCGCCGAGACCGTGGCGCTGGCCCGGGACCTGCTGCTGGTGGAACAGAGCGGCGTGCGCGCGCACTTCAGCCAGTTGACCAGCGCCCGTGGCGCGGCGCTGATCGCCCAGGCCCAGGCCCGCGGCCTGCCTGTCACCGCCGACGTGGCGCTGTACCAGTTGATCCTGACCGACGAAGCCCTGATCGACTTCAACAGCGTCTATCACGTCCAGCCGCCGCTGCGCACCCGCGCCGACCGCGATGGGCTGCGCGAAGCAGTGAGGTCCGGCGTCATCTCGGCCATTGCCAGCCATCACCAGCCTCACGAGCGGGATGCCAAGCTGGCGCCATTCGGCGCCACCGAGCCGGGTATCAGCAGCGTCGAATTGCTGTTGCCACTGGCCCTGACACTGGTGGAAGACGGCTTGCTCGACCTGCCGACCCTGCTGGCCCGCCTGAGCACCGGCCCGGCCCAGGCGCTGGAGTTGCCGGCGGGCAAGCTGGCGGTCGGCGCGGCGGCAGACCTGGTGCTGTTCGACCCTGCGGCCTCCACCGTGGCCGGCGAAGCCTGGCGCTCCAAGGGTGACAATTGCCCGTTCCTGGGCCACAGCCTGCCGGGGGTGGTGCGCTATACCCTGATGGACGGGCGGATTACCCACCAGGCCTGAAACCGCGGCGCCCTTATCGCGAGCAGGCTCGCTCCCCACAGGGGGATTTCCGGTGCACACATGATATGTGAACACTTCGATCCATGTGGGAGCGAGCCTGCTCGCGAATGCAGGCGACTCGGTCCTACTGAAAAGCCCCACGCTTCTGCGCGTTACGAATCGACACCTGATCGTTCAATGTCCAGAAGTCATACAGCACGCCCAGGAAAAACACCCCCCCGGTCAACAGATAGACGATCGCGCTGATCCATTTGCCCTGGTACATCCGGTGCACGCCGAATACGCCGAGGAACGTCAGCAGGATCCACGCCACGCTGTATTCGATCGGTCCCGGGGTGAAACGCAGGTCGGCCTCGCGGTCCATGGATGGAATCAGGAACAGGTCGATCAACCAGCCGATGCCCAGCAGCCCCAGGGTGAAGAACCAGATCGTGCCGGTGACCGGCTTGCCATAGTAGAAACGGTGGGCACCGGTGAATCCGAAGATCCAGAGCAGATACCCGATGAGTTTGCTGTGGGTATCGTGAGTCGCACCCTGCTGATAGCTGTTCATGAATGGCCTCTTTTGCCTCGATAGATAAATTTGTTCGAACCTTTTGTGACTTTTTCGTGTCGAGCCGACAAGCGGTTCCGGACGAATCGTGTCCGGGAAAGCCCCGTAATACGGGGCTTGTGTAGGACAATCCGGACAAAGTGTCGCAATTAGCGGTTTTTTCGCACCCTTTTCAATCGACAAACGGCCTCGGGATCATCAGAAAAGCTGTTATAAAGTTGCGCGCTAACCTTTAAGAGCCCTGCCTAATGCGTCCATTTATCAAGACATGGCTGACCTTTTGCCTATTATTGCCCCTGGCCGCCCACGCCACCAACCGTGAGCAACGTCTTCCCAATATCAATGGCTTCACACCCAAGGCCCATGTTTCTGCTCCATCGAGCAAGAACCGGCAAAAGTCCCAGCGTGTGAGCACCGCCAACAGCAAGCTGGTACCGCCCATGGCGCCCAAGACCAGCAGCAACGTGCTGAGCCGTGCGGTGAACGTGCTCGGCACGCCTTATCGCTGGGGCGGCAGCAGCCCAAGCAAGGGATTCGATTGCAGCGGCCTGGTGAAATACGCCTTCAACGATGCCACGTTCAACCTGCCGCGCACATCCAATGCAATGGCCAGCGGCCACGGCGAGAAAGTCGACCGCAAGGACCTCAAGCCCGGCGACCTGATCTTCTTCAAGCTCAAGAGCCGCCGGGTCAATCACGTGGCGATCTACCTGGGCAACGACCGTTTCATCCATGCTCCGCGGCGTGGCAAGTCAGTGACCATCGACACCCTGAACAAACCTTATTGGAACACCCACTACGTGGTTGCCAAGCGGGTCTTGCCGAAAGAACAGGCTGGGTTGCGAGTGGCTCAGCGCTGATTCAAGCCCCCTCGTGGCGAGGGGGATTCAGCGAAACGTCGTACCGCCCCGCCGGGCTGCGAAGCAGCCCCCGGATGGCGAGCCAGAAATAAGGATGCAAGCCTTTGTTGGGGGCCGCGCCGAACGTCCCTGGCCGATTCCCCTAGAAGTTATCCGGCGTACGCGCCCTCTCCCGCGCATGCTCGCGGCTGATCAGCCCCTTGTTCACCAGATCCTTCAGGCACATGTCCAGCGTCTGCATCCCCAGGGATCCACCGGTCTGGATGGCAGAATACATCTGCGCCACCTTGTCCTCGCGGATCAGGTTACGGATCGCCGACGTGCCCAGCATGATCTCGTGGGCGGCGACGCGGCCCCCACCGATCTTCTTGACCAGCGTCTGGGAGATCACCGCCTGCAGCGACTCCGACAGCATCGAGCGAACCATTGATTTCTCATCCCCGGGAAACACGTCCACCACGCGGTCGATGGTCTTGGCCGCCGAGGTGGTGTGCAGGGTGCCGAACACCAGGTGCCCTGTTTCAGCGGCGGTCAGCGCCAGGCGAATGGTCTCCAGGTCGCGCATCTCCCCCACCAGGATCACGTCCGGGTCTTCCCGCAGGGCCGAGCGCAGGGCCGTGGAAAAACCCTGGGTATCGCGGTGCACCTCACGCTGGTTGATCAGGCACTTGCGCGGCTCGTGGACAAACTCGATGGGGTCTTCGATGGTCAGGATGTGGTGATGCTTGTGGGTATTGAGGTAGTCGATCATGGCCGCCAGGGTGGTGGACTTGCCCGAGCCGGTCGGCCCGGTCACCAGTACCAGCCCTCGGGGCGCCTCGGTCACCTTGCGAAACACATCGCCCATCCCGAGGTCTTCCATGGTCAGGACTTTCGACGGAATGGTCCGGAACACCGCCCCCGCCCCGCGATTCTGGTTGAAAGCGTTGACCCGGAACCGCGCCACACCCGGCACATCGAAGGAAAAATCGGTTTCCAGAAACTTTTCGTAATCTACTCGTTGCCGGTCGTTCATGATGTCGTAGATCAACTCATGAACCTGCTTGTGGTCCAGGGCCGGCAGGTTGATCCTGCGCACGTCGCCGTCGACGCGGATCATCGGCGGCAGCCCGGCGGACAGATGCAGGTCCGACGCCCCCTGTTTGGCGCTGAACGCCAGCAGTTCGGTGATATCCATAGCGCTCCTCAATTCCAGTAGAATGCCGCGAACCTCAGACCCGCTGGCGCTTCTTTATGTCCACGATAGCAGACAACATCGCCCTGGTAGTTTCACGGATCCGCGCTGCGGAGCAGGCCGCCCGACGCCCCGAGCACAGCGTCCAACTGTTGGCGGTGAGCAAGACCAAACCCGCCCAGGCCCTGCGGGAAGCCTATGCCGCGGGCCTGCGGGACTTCGGCGAGAACTATCTCCAGGAAGCGCTGGGCAAACAGGCTGAACTGACCGACCTGTCCTTGATCTGGCACTTCATAGGCCCCATTCAGTCGAACAAGACGCGCGCTATCGCCGAACATTTCGCCTGGGTGCATTCCGTGGATCGCTTGAAAATTGCACAACGCCTGTCCGAGCAACGCCCGTCCGGGTTGCCACCCCTGAACATCTGCATCCAGGTCAACGTCAGCGGCGAAGCCAGCAAGTCCGGCTGCACCCCGGCCGACCTGCCGGCCCTGGCCCACGCCATCGACGCCCTGCCACGCCTCAAGCTGCGCGGGCTGATGGCCATCCCCGAGCCAACCGAGGATCGCGCCGCCCAGGACGCGGCCTTCGCCGCGGTCCAACGCCTTCAAGCGAGCCTGGACCTGCCTCTGGACACCCTGTCCATGGGCATGAGCCATGATCTCGAATCCGCCATTGCCCAGGGCGCAACCTGGGTACGTATCGGCACTGCCCTGTTCGGCGCCCGCGATTATGGCGGTCACTGACCCTAGCCATGCCAACTCCACTCTCTCTAATCAAGGACCTGTCATGAGCAACACGCGTATTGCCTTCATCGGCGCCGGCAACATGGCCGCCAGCCTGATCGGTGGCCTGCGGGCCAAGGGCCTGGATGCCGCGCAGATCCGCGCCAGTGATCCGGGCGAAGAGACACGTGCCCGGGTGAGCGCCGAGCACGGCATTGAAACCTTCGCCGATAACGCCCAGGCCATCGACGGCGCCGACGTCGTCGTGCTGGCGGTCAAGCCCCAAGCGATGAAAGCCGTGTGCCAGGCCATCCGCCCGAGCCTCAAGCCTCATCAGCTGGTGGTATCGATTGCCGCGGGCATCACCTGCGACAGCATGAGCAACTGGCTCGGCGCCCAGCCGATCGTGCGCTGCATGCCCAACACCCCGGCGCTGTTGCGCCAGGGCGTCAGCGGTCTGTTCGCCACTGCCCAGGTCTCCACCGAGCAACGCCAGCAGGCCGAAACGCTGCTGTCGGCCGTGGGCCTGGTGTTATGGCTGGAGACCGAGCAACAGCTGGACGCGGTCACCGCTGTCTCCGGCTCGGGCCCGGCGTATTTCTTCCTGTTGATCGAGGCCATGACCGCCGCCGGCGAGAAGCTTGGCCTGCCGAGGGAAACCGCCGCCCGGTTGACCCTGCAAACGGCACTGGGCGCCGCCCACATGGCAGTGTCCAGCGATGTCGATGCCGCCGAACTGCGGCGTCGCGTAACCTCTCCCGCCGGCACCACCGAAGCGGCGATCAAATCGTTCCAGGCCGGAGGCTTCGAAGCCCTGGTGGAAAAAGCACTCGGCGCCGCCGCGCATCGCTCGGCCGAGATGGCCGAACAACTGGGCCAATAAGGAGCCATTCATGATCGGATTGAACACCGCAGCGGTCTACGTGCTGCAAACCCTCGGCAGCCTGTACCTGCTGATCGTACTGATGCGTTTCGTGCTGCAACTGGTACGCGCCAACTTCTACAACCCGCTGTGCCAGTTCGTCGTCAAGGCCACCCAGCCACTGCTCAAGCCGCTGCGTCGCATCATTCCGAGCCTGTTCGGCCTGGACATGTCGTCGCTGGTACTGGCGATCCTCCTGCAGATGGCCCTGATGGCCCTGACGCTGCTGCTGACCTACGGCACCACCGGCAATCCACTGCAATTGCTGATCTGGTCGATCATTGGCGTGACCGCGCTGTTCCTGAAGATTTTCTTCTTCGCGCTGATCATCAGCGTGATCCTGTCGTGGGTCGCTCCGGGCAGCCATAACCCGGGCGCCGAGCTGGTGAACCAGATCTGCGAACCGGCCCTGGCACCGTTCCGCCGTATCGTGCCGAACCTGGGCGGCCTGGATATTTCGCCGATCCTGGCATTCATGGTGCTCAAGCTGATCGACATGCTGGTGATCAACAACCTGGCGGCGGTGACCATGATGCCGGAAATCCTGCGCCTGCTGATCTGATGGGGCGCACCTCCTCTGTGGCGAGAGGATTTACCCCCTCGCCACAGATAAATACCCGTGCCATAAGACACACCCCCGCCTTTGCTTGCCGCTAACCCCAGCGGTCTTTAGACTTACGCCTCATTTCAACGAGAGCAGGGTCGATGCCAGCTGTCTTTCCCCCCGATTCCGTTGGTCTGGTGACGCCGCAAATGGCGCATTTCAGCGAGCCCCTGGCCCTGGCCTGCGGCCGTTCGTTGCCAGCCTATGACCTGATCTATGAAACCTACGGCACCCTCAACGCCACGGCCAGCAATGCCGTGCTGATCTGCCACGCCTTGTCCGGGCATCACCATGCCGCCGGCTACCACAGCGTCGACGATCGCAAGCCAGGCTGGTGGGACAGTTGCATCGGCCCCGGCAAGCCCATCGACACCGACAGGTTCTTCGTCGTCAGCCTGAACAACCTCGGCGGTTGCAATGGCTCCACGGGCCCCAGCAGCCTCAACCCTGAAACCGGCAAGCCCTTCGGCGCCGACTTTCCGGTCTTGACCGTGGAAGACTGGGTCCACAGCCAGGCCCGCCTGGCAGATCGCCTCGGCATCGACCAGTGGGCAGCGGTCATCGGCGGCAGCCTGGGGGGCATGCAGGCCCTACAGTGGACCATCACCTACCCGGACCGTGTGCGTCATTGCCTGGCAATCGCCTCGGCTCCCAAGCTGTCGGCACAGAACATCGCCTTCAACGAAGTGGCGCGCCAGGCGATCCTCACCGATCCGGAGTTCCACGGCGGCTCGTTCCAGGAACACGGCGTGATTCCCAAGCGCGGGCTCATGCTGGCGCGGATGGTCGGGCATATCACCTACCTATCCGATGACTCCATGGGCGAGAAATTCGGCCGGGGCCTCAAGAGCGAAAAGCTCAACTACGACTTCCACAGCGTCGAGTTCCAGGTGGAAAGCTACCTGCGCTACCAGGGCGAGGAGTTCTCCGGGCGCTTCGATGCCAACACCTACCTGTTGATGACCAAGGCCCTGGACTACTTCGATCCAGCGGCGAACTTCGACAATGACCTGGCGAAGACCTTCGCCGGCGCCACCGCCAAGTTCTGCGTGATGTCGTTCACCACCGACTGGCGCTTTTCCCCGGCCCGCTCCCGGGAGCTGGTGGATGCGCTGATGACGGCGCGCAAGGACGTCTGCTACCTGGAAATCGACGCCCCCCAGGGCCACGACGCCTTTCTGATCCCGATCCCGCGCTACCTGCAGGCGTTCGGCAACTATATGAACCGTATTACGCTGTGAGGACGCCATGAGAGCCGATCTGGAAATCATCCAGGAATGGATCCCCGCCGGCAGCCGCGTGCTCGACCTGGGCTGCGGCAACGGCGAACTGCTGACCTGGCTGCGGGACAACAAGCAAGTCACCGGCTACGGCCTGGAAAACGACCCGGACAACATCGCCGAATGCGTGGCCAAGGGCATCAACGTCATTGAACAGGACCTGGACAAGGGCCTGGGCAACTTCGCCAGCAACAGCTTCGATATCGTGGTCATGACCCAGGCCCTGCAAGCGGTGCATTACCCGGACAGGATTCTCGACGAAATGCTCCGGGTCGGACGCCAGTGCATCATCACCTTCCCCAACTTCGGCCATTGGCGCTGCCGCTGGTACCTGGCGAGCAAGGGGCGCATGCCGGTGTCGGAATTCCTGCCCTACACCTGGTACAACACGCCGAACATCCACTTTTGTACCTTCGAGGATTTCGAGGAGCTGTGCCGCGAACGCCAGGCCAAGGTCATCGATCGCCTGGCGGTGGACCAGCAACACCGCCACGGGTGGGCCAGCAAGCTATGGCCTAATCTGTTAGGTGAAATAGGCATCTATCGGGTCAGCAGCCCAGGCCTTGCCGACCACCAGATCGCGGTATGAACCCCGGCCCTACCAGGAGCACGACATGAAACGTCTAGCGTTGTTTCTCATCACCGCCTGCCTGAGCATTGGCGCCATGGCCGCCGACGCCATCAAGGCCGAACGCAAGGAAGTGTTCGGTGACATCACCGTGCACTACAACACGTTCAACTCCACCTTCCTGGCGCCAGATATCGCCAAGGGCGCCGAGCTGATCCGCAGCAAGCAACAGGGTGTGATCAACGTCTCGGTACTCAAGGATGGCAAGCCCTTGATGGCCCAGGTCAGCGGCACGGTGAAAGACCTCACCAGCCAGAGCATCCCGCTGAAATTCAAGCAGGTGACCGAGCAAGGCGCGATCTACTACATCGCCCAGTATCCAGTACCCCAGCAGGAAACCCGCACCTTTGAAATCAAGGTGCGAACCGGCGACAAGATCAACACCATCAACTTCAACCAGGAACTGTTTCCGGGCCAATGATGAACCTCACCCAACTCGTACTGGCCAGCCACAACGCCGGCAAGCTCAAGGAGCTCCAGGCCATGCTCGGCGACTCGGTGCACCTGCGCTCCATCGGCGAGTTCAGCCAGGTGGAACCTGAAGAAACCGGCCTGTCGTTCGTCGAGAACGCCATCCTCAAGGCCCGCAACGCCGCACGCCTCTCGGGCCTGCCGGCGCTGGCCGACGACTCCGGGCTGGCGGTGGACTTTCTCGGCGGCGCGCCGGGCATCTATTCGGCACGTTATGCCGACGGCAAGGGCGACGCGGCGAACAACGCCAAGCTGCTCGAAGCCCTCAGGGATGTACCTGAAGCCGAGCGGGGGGCGCAATTCGTCTGTGTCCTGGCGCTGGTCCGGCATGCCGATGATCCGCTGCCGATCCTGTGCGAAGGCTTGTGGCACGGGCGCATTCTCACCGAGGCCCGGGGCGAACACGGTTTCGGCTACGACCCGCTGTTCTGGGTACCGGAACGAAACTGCTCCAGCGCCGAACTGGGCCCTGCGGAAAAGAACCAGCTGAGCCACCGCGCCCGCGCCATGGTCCTTCTGCGTCAACGCCTGGGCCTGCAATGACCGATGAATCCCCCGCACCGCTGATACACGGCGGTGCACAAGCGCCCAGGGCGCCGCTGCCGGTGCTGCCGCCCCTGGCGCTGTACGTCCACATCCCGTGGTGCGTGCGCAAATGCCCGTATTGTGATTTCAACTCCCACGCCGCCAGTGCGCAGTTGCCCGAAGAAGAATATGTCGACGCCCTGCTGGCCGACCTCGACCAGGACCTGCACGCGGTATACGGGCGGCCACTGAGCTCGATCTTCTTTGGCGGCGGCACCCCGAGCCTGTTCAGCGCCAGGGCCCTGGGCCGGCTGCTCGAAGGCGTGGCGGCGCGGATTGCCTTCGCCCCCGACATCGAAATCACCCTGGAAGCCAACCCCGGCACCTTCGAACAAGAGAAATTCGTCGCATACCGTGCCCTGGGCATCAATCGCCTGTCCATCGGCGTCCAGAGCTTCCAGCAGGCCAAGCTCGAGGCGCTGGGGCGGATCCACAACGGTGACGAAGCGGTGCGCGCCGCCGGCATGGCCCGCCAGGCCGGGTTCGACAACTTCAACCTGGACCTCATGCATGGCCTGCCCGACCAGTCCCTCGACGACGCCTTGGGCGACTTGCGCCAGGCCATCGCTCTGAAGCCCACCCACCTGTCCTGGTACCAGCTGACGCTGGAGCCGAACACGGTGTTCTGGAACCAGCCGCCAACCCTGCCGGAAGACGATACCCTGTGGGACATCCAGGAGGCAGGGCAGGCATTGCTGGCCGAGCATGGCTATGCCCAATACGAAGTCTCGGCCTACGCCCAGCCTGGCCGGGCAGCGCGACACAACCTCAATTACTGGAGCTTCGGCGATTTCATCGGCATCGGCGCCGGCGCCCATGGCAAGCTCAGCCATCCGGACGGGCGTATCGTGCGCACCTGGAAGACCCGCCTGCCCAAGGACTATCTCAACCCGGCCAAGCGCTTCCTGGCCGGCGAAAAAGCCTTGCCCAACGAAGAGCTGCCTTTCGAGTTCCTGATGAACGCCCTGCGCCTGACCGAAGGCGTGGACGCGCGGCTGTACCCGGAGCGGACAGGGCTGCCCCTGCAAAGCCTGGCCGAAGGCCGGCGCGAGGCCGAACAAAGCGGGTTGTTGCAGGTCGAACCGTCACGTCTGGCGGCCACCGAGCGCGGACAGCTGTTTCTCAATGACTTGCTGCAGAAATTTCTGAGCTGATCAACACAAGGAAATCGAATGGATCTGGTACTCGACCTGCTTGCCACCGTGTCCCGCTGGAGCCGCAGCAATCTCTCGGAGATCTCCCTGGCGCTGGTAGGCTGCCTGCTGGTGCTGTTTGGCGCGGACATCAAGGGTTGGGTCGAACAGCGCCTGGGCAGCATCGCCGGCGCCTTGCGCGTCCCGCTGATCGCCCTGCTGTGCATGATCGGCAGCGGTGCGGCCCTGATCTATGCCACTCCATGGATCGTCAAGGGATTGAGCCAGTTCAACAACTACAGCCTGGCGCCGGTTCTACTGGTGGTACTGGTGTTGATAGGCGTAGTCGCGGATCGGCGCTGATTTCGACCTGCACAAAACAAATGTGGGAGCGAGCTTGCTGGCGATGGCGGTATGACAGTCAACATTGACGTTGGATGTCATGCCCTCATCGCGAGCAAGCTCGCTCCCACAGGGGATCCCATTTCAGCAGGACTTCGTCTTACGCCACCTTCTCGAACTTCAAGTCCCAGACCCCATGCCCCAGCCGTTCGCCACGGCGTTCGAACTTGGTGATCGGTCGTTCGGCCGGGCGCGGCACATAGCGACCGTCTTCGGCCAGGTTACGGTAACCCGGGGCGACGTTCATCACCTCCAGCATGTACTCGGCGTAGGGTTCCCAGTCGGTGGCCATGTGCAGCACACCGCCAACCTTCAACTTGCTGCGCACCAGCTCGGCGAACGACGCCTGGACGATGCGGCGCTTGTGATGGCGGCTTTTGTGCCAGGGGTCGGGGAAGAACAGCATCAGCCGGTCGAGGCTGTTGTCGGCCACGCAGCGGTTCAGCACCTCGATGGCGTCGCAATCATAGACCCGCAGGTTGGTCAGCCCTTGGGTCAGCACGCCATTGAGCAGCGCACCGACACCGGGACGGTGCACTTCCACGCCGATGAAATCCTGTTCCGGCGCGGCAGCGGCCATTTCCAGCAGCGAATGGCCCATGCCGAAACCGATCTCCAGCGAGCGCGGGGCCGAGCGGCCGAACACCTGGTCAAAATCCACCGGCGCATCGGCCAGGGGCAGGACGAACAGAGGGGCGCCCTGTTCCAGGCCGCGTTGCTGGCCTTCGGTCATGCGCCCGGCGCGCATCACGAAACTCTTGATACGGCGGTGTTGGCGTTCTTCGCCTTCTTCCGGCAGGACAGGCGTGTCGTTCGATTCAGTCATCAATGGCTCTTACTTGATCAGACCATCCAGCGGCGAGGAGGCGCTGGCGTAAAGTTTCTTCGGCATGCGGCCGGCCAGGTAAGCCAGGCGACCGGCAACGATGGCGTGCTTCATGGCTTCGGCCATCAGGACCGGCTGCTGGGCATGGGCGATGGCGGAGTTCATCAGCACCGCTTCGCAACCCAGTTCCATGGCGATAGTGGCATCCGAAGCGGTACCGACACCGGCATCCACCAGCACCGGGATCCTGGCTTCTTCGAGGATGATCTGCAGGTTGTATGGGTTGCAGATGCCCAGCCCCGTACCGATCAGGCCAGCCAGCGGCATGACCGCGATGCAGCCGATTTCCGCCAGTTGACGAGCAATGATCGGGTCATCGCTGGTGTACACCATCACGTCGAAACCTTCCTTGACCAGGGTTTCGGCGGCCTTGAGGGTCTCGATCACGTTGGGGAACAGGGTTTTCTGGTCGGCCAGCACTTCCAGCTTGACCAGGTTGTGCCCGTCGAGCAGCTCACGAGCCAGGCGGCAGGTGCGCACGGCCTCGACGGCGTCGAAGCAGCCGGCGGTGTTGGGCAGGATGGTGTAGCGGTCCGGCGGCAGGATATCCAGCAGGTTCGGTTCGCCCGGGTTCTGGCCGATGTTGGTCCGGCGCACGGCGACGGTGACGATTTCGGCGCCCGATGCTTCGATGGCCAGGCGGGTCTCTTCCATGTCGCGGTATTTGCCGGTGCCTACCAGCAAGCGCGACTGGTAGGTACGACCGGCCAGGACGAAGGGCTTGTCGCTACGAACGATGCTCATGGGAAATCCTCTGTTGGGGTGAGGTTCTTGCGAAATTTGACTGACCAGACGCCGTGAAACGCCGCGAACGGATTTGCACGCTGCCTGGTGCTAGCCGCCGCCGATGGCGTGGACGACTTCGACCTGGTCACCCTCGTTGAGGGTCGTGTCGGCATGCTGGCTGCGCGGGACGATATCCAGGTTGAGTTCCACCGCGACGCGACGCCCGGCAAGATCCAGGCGGGTCAGCAGGGCCGCAACGGTTTCACCGTCGGGCAATTCAAAGGGTTCGCCGTTCAACTGAATGCGCATGCCGGATGCCGTCATCATTTTTAGGGGCTGGCATTCTAGCCCGATCAGTCTGGGCGACCCAAGCCATTCGTCATGAAATGGACCGGGCGGTCAGCCCAGCCGCCAGGCGGCCAGCCCCAGACACAGCCAGCCGATCAGGAACGCCACGCCGCCGAACGGCGTGATGATGCCCAGCTTGCTGATGCCGGTGAGGGTCAGCAGATACAGACTGCCGGAGAACAGCAGGATACCGACCACGAATGACACGCCAGCCCAGGTCACGACGCGACCGGGAATATGCGTGGCCAGCAACGCAACGCCCAGCAATGCAAGGGTGTGCACCAATTGGTAGGTGACACCGGTGTGGAAGATCGCCAGGTAATCGGCGCTCAGGCGATTCTTCAGGCCGTGGGCGGCAAACGCCCCCAGCGCCACGCCGGTGAAGCCGAAAAAGGCGGCCAGCATCAGAAAGCTACGCAGCATGAGAACTCCAGTCAGACTCGGTGGGCAGGGTCTGTATAATGGCCCGCTCGACCGGTTCGGCCAAGCCATCCCTATGCTGCGTTCATTCTTTCGACGATTCCTTAAAGCCCTGCTCTGGTTCGCCATCGGCAGCGTCGTGCTGGTGCTGCTGTTTCGGGTAGTGCCTCCACCGTTCACGGCGCTGATGATCGAGCGCAAGATCGAATCCTGGTTTGGCGGCGAACCGATCGACCTGCAACGCACCTGGCAGCCTTGGGACCGGATCTCCGACAGCCTCAAGCTGGCGGTCATCGCCGGCGAAGACCAGAAATTCCCGGAGCATTGGGGTTTCGACATCAGCGCGATCCAGGCAGCGTTTGCTCATAATGGACGCGGCGGCTCGATTCGCGGCGCCAGCACCCTCTCCCAGCAAGTATCCAAGAACCTGTTCCTGTGGTCGGGCCGCAGTTGGCTGCGCAAAGGGCTCGAAGCCTGGTTCACGGCATTGATCGAGGTGTTCTGGCCCAAACAGCGGATCCTCGAGGTGTACCTCAACAGTGTCGAGTGGGATGACGGTGTGTTCGGGGCCGAAGCGGCGGCGCGGCATCACTTCCGCACTGGCGCGCAATCCTTGTCCCGGCAACAGGCCAGCCTGCTGGCGGCGGTACTGCCCAATCCGAGGGCATGGAGCGCCAGCCGACCGAGCCCCTATGTGTTGCGGCGAGCGAGCTGGATTCGCCAGCAGATGAACCAGTTGGGAGGCGACAGTTATTTGTTGGGGCTCAATGATTCGCGGCGAGCGCCTTGGGCGCAGTAACCCACGCACTGTCCCTGTAGGGGGGGCGAGCTTGCTCGCGATGACGGTTCGACAGCCTACACCGATGTTGAATGCAATGGCCTCATCGCGAGCAAGCTCGCTCCCACAGGATCAGCAGTGAATTCAAATTATCGCCCCGGACAAAAACGCCCCGATCATCACTGATCGGGGCGTTTTTTTGGCCGCAGCTGCAGATCAAGCCGCGATCGACACCTTGAGCTTGTTCATCGCGCTCTTCTCGAGCTGGCGGATCCGCTCGGCCGACACGTTGTACTTCTGCGCCAGGTCGTGCAGCGTGGCTTTTTCCTCGGCCAGCCAACGCTGGTAGAGGATGTCACGGCTGCGCTCGTCCAGCACTTCCAGGGCTTCGTGCAGGTTGGTGTTGGAGTTGTCGCTCCAGTCGGCGTCTTCCAGTTGACGCGCCGGGTCATACCGGTGGTCTTCCAGATAGTTGGCCGGCGACTGGAAGGCACTGTCGTCGTCCGCTTCGGCAGCCGGGTCGAAGGCCATGTCCTGTCCGGTCAGCCGGCTTTCCATCTCGCGCACTTCCCTGGGCTCGACACCCAGGCTCTCGGCGACGCGATGGACCTCCTCGTTGTTCAGCCAGGCCAGGCGTTTCTTCTGGCTGCGCAAGTTGAAGAACAGCTTGCGCTGGGCCTTGGTGGTCGCCACTTTCACGATGCGCCAGTTGCGCAGGATGAACTCGTGGATTTCCGCCTTGATCCAGTGAACCGCGAACGACACCAGGCGCACGCCCATCTCAGGGTTGAAGCGCTTGACCGCTTTCATCAGGCCGACGTTGCCTTCCTGGATCAGATCCGCCTGGGCCAGCCCGTAGCCGGAATAGCTGCGGGCGATATGTACGACAAAACGCAGGTGGGCGAGCACCATTTGCCGAGCCGCCTCAAGATCCTGCTCATAGTAGAGACTCTCGGCCAGTTCACGCTCCTGCTCGGGCGTCAGCAACGGAATGCTGTTCACCGTGTGCACATAGGCCTCCAGGTTCGCACCCGGGACCAGAGCATAAGCAGGTTGCAAAGAAGTGGTCATACGAAAAAACCTCCGACTCACATAACTCGTGCAGTTCAGCACTGCGAAAATTGACCGGGAACCGTAGGACAAGTTCCCACAAAAACTGAAAGGTCAATACGCGCAAAAAACACTATTTTGGCGCAAGCTCACGCAAGTGGCGTGCGACCGCAATCCATGCACCGATATAACCCAACAGCACCGCGCCAAGCAAGAGCGACAGACCGTCGGCGACTGGCACTCCGGCCAGCGCGAAATCACTGCCGTACAAACCGGCCAGTCCCACTACCGCATCGTTCAGCCAGTCCAGGCCGAACGCCAATACTCCCCAGGACAGAATCCCGGCGCCGAAGCCATATAGCGCGCCCATGTACAGGAAGGGCCTGCGTACATAACTGTCCGTACCGCCGACGAGTTTAATCACTTCTATCTCGGTGCGGCGGTTTTCAATATGAAGACGAATGGTATTGCCTATCACCAAAAGTAATGCAGAAACCAGAAGCACCGTCAGGCCGAAGACAAACCGGTCGCCGAGCTTGAGTATCGCCGCAAGACGCTCGACCCAGACTAGATCAAGTTGCGCCTGTTGTACCTTCGGCAATTCGGAAAGTCTTTGTCTTAATGCTTCAAGGGTCGGTTTATCGACCTCTTTCGGCGTCACCAGCACCACACCCGGCAACGGGTTTTCCGGCAGTTCCCTGAGGGCTTCGCCCAGGCCGGACTGCTGCTGGAACTCTTCCAGTGCCTGTTCGCGGCCGATGTACTCGGCATCGGCGACCCCCGGCATGACCTTGATCTGTTCGCGCAACGCCTCGCCCTCGGCCGGCGTCGCCTCCAGTTGAAGGTAGAGGGAAATCTGCGCCGCGCGCTGCCAGGAGCCTCCGAGACGCTCCACGTTGCTGAGCAATAACGACAGGCCCATGGGCAAGCTCAGGGCGACGGCCATGACCATGCAGGTAAAGAAACTACCGATTGGCTGCTTGCCCAGGCGCCGCAGGCTGTCGAGCAGGCTGGCGCGGTGACTCTCGATCCAGGCATGCAGCAGCGTGGCGAAATCCGGACCGTCGTCATCGTGTTTTTTCTTTTGCGGCGCAGGCTCGGAGGCTTTTGGTGCCACGCGCTCGGCCACTTTGGGGCTGCGGGTCGCACTCATACGCCAGCCTCCCCGTCACCGATCAGGCGGCCACGCTGCAAGGTGAGCATGCGGTGACGCATGCGCGCAATCAGAGCCAGGTCGTGACTGGCAATCAGCACACTGGTGCCCAAACGGTTGATATCTTCGAATACGCCCATGATTTCCGCCGCCAGTCGCGGGTCGAGGTTACCGGTGGGTTCGTCCGCCAGCAGCAACGCCGGACGGTGAACGATGGCGCGGGCAATGCCGACGCGCTGTTGCTGGCCGGTGGACAGGTCGCCGGGATACAACTCGGCCTTGTCCGACAGGGCCACGCGCTCCAGGGCCGAATCCACGCGCTTGCTGATTTCGGCCTTGGACAGGCCCAGGATCTGCAACGGCAACGCAACGTTGTTGAATACAGTGCGATCGAACAGCAACTGGTGGTTCTGGAATACCACGCCGATCTGCCGCCGCAGGAACGGAATCTGGGCATTGCTGATGGTGCTCAGGTCCTGGCCGGCCAGCAACAACTTGCCGCTGGTGGGCCGCTCCATCGCCAGCAACAGGCGCAGCAGGGTACTTTTACCGGCGCCGGAATGGCCGGTGACAAACAGAAACTCGCCTCGACGTACCCGAAAGCTCAGCTCATGCAGGCCGACGTGACCGTTCGGATAGCGTTTACCGACCTGTTCGAAACGAATCATGAATGCTCCCGCTCGGCAAACAGCGCCTGGACAAAGGGCTCGGCTTCAAAGGTGCGCAAGTCATCGATGCCTTCACCCACACCGATGTAGCGGATGGGCAAGCCGAACTGCTTGGCCAGGGCAAAGATCACCCCGCCCTTGGCGGTGCCGTCCAGCTTGGTCAGCGCCAGCCCGGTCAGCTCGACGGTCTGGTTGAACTGCCTGGCCTGGCTGATTGCGTTCTGGCCAGTACCGGCGTCCAGTACCAGCAGCACTTCATGGGGCGCGTCGGCATCGAGCTTGCCGATCACCCGGCGAACCTTCTTCAATTCTTCCATCAGATTGTCTTTGGTGTGCAGGCGACCGGCGGTGTCGGCGATCAGTACATCGATGCCACGAGCCTTGGCGGCCTGCACGGCATCGAAGATCACCGAAGCGGAATCGGCACCGGTGTGCTGGGCAATCACCGGGATCCTGTTGCGTTCGCCCCAGACCTGCAGCTGTTCGACCGCAGCGGCGCGGAAGGTATCGCCGGCGGCGAGCATTACCTTCTTGCCCTCCAGCTGCAGCTTCTTGGCCAGCTTGCCGATGGTGGTGGTCTTGCCGGCGCCGTTGACGCCCACCACCAGGATCACGAACGGCTTGTTCTGCGAAGCGATCACCAGCGGCTGTTCCACCGGTTTGAGCAGGTTGGCCAGCTCGCCTTGCAAGGACTTGTACAACGCGTCGGCATCGGTCAACTGCTTGCGGGCGACCTTCTGGGTCAGGCTCTGGATGATCACCGACGTCGCCTCGACGCCCACGTCGGCGGTCAACAGGCGGGTCTCGATATCGTCCAGCAAATCGTCATCGATGACCTTCTTGCCCAGGAACAGGCTGGCCATGCCTTCGCCGATACTGGCGCTGGTCTTGGACAGGCCTTGCTTGAGGCGGGCGAAAAAGCCGACCTTGCTCTGCTCGGTGACGGGTGCCGGCTCGACGAGAACCGGCGCTTCAGCCGGAGCGGGTACCGGCTCAGGAACAGGCTGGGCGACAGCGGGCGCTGGGGCGACTACCGCAACCTCGGCAACTTCGGGAACCGGTGCCACGACCGGGGTCGCGGCGACTGGCGCGGGGATCGGCGGCGTGACGTGCGGAGCCTGTACATCCTCCACCAGCCCTACCGGCTCTTCGGCCACCGGCAAGGTCAACCAGGGGGTTTGTCCGGCAGGTGGCGCCAGTGGCTGCTCGGCCACCGGCTCGGCGACGGGCTCAGGCTCAGTCTCGACCGGTTGCAGTACCGGCTCGGCCAATGGCAGAACAATGGGCGCGGCTTCCTCGGCCACGGCTTCGGCGGCAGGCTCGGGTTGTGGCTGTTCGACGACGGTTTCCTGCGGCTTCTTGCGCAGCCATCCGAACAGGCCTTTTTTCTCGCCAGCCGCAGCTGGGGTCTTCTTGTCGTCGTTGGAACCAAACATGGAGGACGGCTATCTCACGGTAGCGACGCGCCACGAGGGCGCCTCGGTGATAAATATTCGATGCTGAACAGACTGTGTTTCGTCCAGCTTGTTCACGCGCAACATTTTGTCCAAGTGTTCCCGGAACACCTCGACCTTGATTTTTTCGAAGGACTGGCAAGGCATCGTCGGCGAAAACGCTGCGATCAACGATCAAACCCGACACTTCGTCGGTACGTCCACCCGACAAAAGGCCCAATAGGCGTGGCCGCCAGTAAAACGGACCAGTATCCTAGCACCCTCTCGCCCGCCGACGCTAAGACATGGCGGGCAACCCAACAGGTTTAAACACGAATGAATGCTCTCGCCCGCCGCGCCGCAGGCCTGCTGCTCAGCGCAGTCTGCCTGCCCTTTTCAGCCTTGGCTGCCGATCCACAACCCACTCATGAATTCATGCTCGACAACGGCCTCAAGGTCGTGGTGCGCGAAGATCACCGGGCTCCGGTGGTGGTGTCCCAGGTCTGGTACAAGGTCGGCTCCAGTTACGAGACACCGGGCCAGACCGGCCTGTCCCATGCCCTGGAACACATGATGTTCAAAGGCAGCGAAAAAGTCGGCCCGGGCGAAGCCTCCCTGATCCTGCGGGACCTGGGCGCCGAAGAGAACGCCTTCACCAGCGACGACTTCACCGCGTACTACCAGGTGTTGGCCCGGGACCGCCTGGGCGTGGCCTTCGAGCTGGAAGCCGACCGCATGGCCAGCCTGCGCCTGCCACCGGAGGAGTTCAGCCGCGAGATCGAGGTCATCAAGGAAGAACGTCGCATGCGCACCGACGACAAGCCGATGTCCAAGGCTTATGAGCGCTTCAAGGCCATGGCTTACCCGGCCAGCGGCTACCACACGCCGACCATCGGCTGGATGGCCGATCTGGACCGGATGAAGGTCGAGGAACTGCGACACTGGTACCGATCCTGGTACGCCCCGAACAACGCGACCCTGGTGGTGGTCGGCGACGTGACACCGGATGAGGTCAAGTCACTGGCCCAGCGTTATTTCGGCCCGATTGCACGACGCGACGTCCCTGTGGCGAAAATCCCCCTGGAGCTGGGCGAACCCGGCGAGCGCCAGATCACCCTGCATGTGCAGACCCAACTGCCCAGCGTGATGATGGCCTTCAATGTGCCCAGCATCGCCACCGCGACGGACAAACGTTCGGTCAATGCGTTGCGTCTGATCTCGGCCCTGTTGGACGGCGGCTACAGCGGTCGGATCCCGACCCAACTGGAGCGCGGCGAGGAGCTGGTGTCCGGAGGCTCGTCGAGCTACGACGCCTACACCCGGGGCGACACGCTGTTCACCCTGTCGGCCACACCCAATACCCAGAAGAACAAGACCCTGGCCCAGGCCGAAGCGGGTCTGTGGCGCTTGCTTGAACAACTGAAAACCACCGCGCCGACCGCCGACGAACTGGAGCGCGTCCGTGCCCAGGTCATCGCCGGCCTGGTGTATGAGCGCGACTCGATCACCAGCCAGGCGACCGCCATCGGCCAGCTGGAAACCGTCGGCCTGTCCTGGAAGCTGATGGACACCGAACTTGCCGAACTGCAAAGCGTGACCCCGCAAGATATCCAGAAGGCAGCCCAGCTGTATTTCACCCGCTCGCGCCTGAGCGTCGCGCACGTCCTGCCCGAGGAGAAAGCTCATGAGTGAGCGCAAACCATCCCGCCTGCTGCTGATCGGCCTGGTGTCGATCGCCCTGGTCGGCGCCCTGGCCTTTTATCTGTCACCATCGAGCAGTACGGACGCCAGCCAGGCATTGGACAAGGCCAGGTCCGGTAACAAACTGCAATCGCTGTCCGAACTCGATGACAAGGCACCCAGCCGCCGTCAGCTTGACGTACAGACCTGGAAAACCGCCGACGGCGCCAAGGTATTGTTCGTCGAAGCCCGGGAATTGCCGATGTTCGACCTGCGCGTGACGTTCGCTGCCGGCAGCGGCCAGGATGGCGATGCGCCTGGCCTGGCGACGCTGACCAACGCCATGCTCAACGAAGGCGTGGCCGGCAAGGATGTCAGTGCCATTGCCCAAGGCTTCGAAAGCCTGGGCGCGGACTTCGGCAATGGCGCCCACCGGGACATGGCCCTGGTGTCGCTGCGCAGTCTCAGTGCGCTGGACAAGCGAGAGCCGGCGCTGAAGCTGTTCGCCGAAGTCGTCGGCAAACCGACCTTCCCAGCCGACTCTTTCGAACGCATCAAGAACCAACTGCTGGCCGGCTTCGAGTATCAGAAACAGAATCCGGGCAAACTGGCGGGCCTGGAACTGATGAAACGACTCTATGGCGATCATCCATATGCCCATTCCAGCGATGGCACCGCCCAAAGCATTCCGTCCATCACCCTGGCCCAGGCCCGCGCCTTTCACGCCAGGGCCTATGCAGCCGGCAACGCGGTGATCGCCCTGGTGGGGGACCTGTCCCGCGCCGAGGCCGAGGCGATTGCCAACCAGGTGTCCGCCGCATTGCCCAAGGGCCCGGCCCTGGCGAAAACGCCGCCACCAGTGGAGCCGAAAGCGAGCCTCGGGCACATCGAATTTCCGTCCAAGCAAACCAACCTGATGCTGGCGCAACTGGGCATCGACCGGGACGATCCGGACTTCGCGGCCGTGTCCCTGGGCAACCAGATCCTTGGTGGCGGCGGTTTCGGCACCCGGTTGATGACTGAGGTCCGGGAAAAGCGCGGCCTGACCTATGGCGTGTATTCCGGTTTTACTCCCATGCAGGCTCGCGGTCCGTTCATGATCAACCTGCAGACCCGTGCCGAGATGAGCGAAGGTACGCTGAAACTGGTGCAGGACGTGTTCGCCGACTACCTCAGGAACGGCCCGACGCAGAAAGAACTCGACGATGCCAAGCGCGAGCTGGCCGGCAGTTTTCCGCTGTCTACCGCCAGCAACGAGGATATCGTCGGTCAGCTCGGCGCCATGGGCTTCTATGACTTGCCATTGAGTTACCTCGAGGACTTCATGCGCCAGACCCAGGCGTTGACGGTCGAAGAGGTCAAGGCCGCGTTGAACAGACACCTGAGCATCGACAAAATGGTCATCGTCACCGCCGGCCCGACCGTGCCGCAAAAGCCGCTGCCAGCCCCCAATGACAAACCCGCCGAGCAGCCGCTCGGGGTTCCGGAGCACTAATGGCCCGCCCATCGAATTCCAGCAAGAAACCCGTTCATAACGGGATCAACCAGCTACGCATCATCGGCGGCGAGTGGCGCAGCCGCCGCTTGAGCTTTCCCGACGCGCCAGGCTTGCGCCCGACGCCGGACCGGGTACGCGAAACCCTGTTCAACTGGCTGGCACCCTATGTGCCGGGAGCCCGGGTGCTCGATCCGTTCGCCGGCAGCGGCGCCTTGTTCCTCGAAGCGCTGTCCCGTGGCGCGGCCATGGGCCAGGCGCTGGACGCCAGCAGCCTGGCCGTCTCCAGCCTCAAGGAACACCTGGGCACCCTGCGCTGCACCGTCGGCCAGGTGCAGACGGCCGATGCATTGCGTTACCTGGAGAGCCAACCGGCCACGCCATTCGACCTGGTATTCCTCGATCCGCCGTTCAACCAGAACCTGCTGCCGAGCGTGTGTGCCCTGCTCGAAGAACGCCAATGGCTGGCCGAGGATGCCTGGGTCTACACTGAAAGCGAGACCGCCCCTTCAACCCTGGGCTTACCAGCCAACTGGCGCTTGCATCGCGAACAGAAGTCCGGACGGGTGTTTTACGCATTGTGGCAACGTATGGCAGCCGCCGTTGGCTGAACGGCTGGCCCGTGTATCGAGAATGATCGTGTCCGCCGCATCCGAACGTTTCATGCCCGCCCGGGGCCTGGGCAATCCGCACTTGCAGACCTTGTGGGGACCACTATGGCGCAAGAGCGTCCCCATCCAGCGCGAGCGCGAACGCCTTTGGCTCGAGGACGGCGATTTTCTCGACCTGGACTGGCATGGCCCCCACAGTGCCAAGGCACCCTTGGTGCTGGTGCTTCACGGGCTGACCGGCTCCTCCAATTCGCCTTACGTAGCCGGCTTGCAACACGCTCTCGGCCAACAGGGATGGGCCAGTGTCGCGCTGAACTGGCGCGGCTGCTCGGGGGAACCGAACCTGCTGCCCCGCAGTTATCATTCCGGTGTCAGCGAAGACCTGGCCGCCGCCATCACCCACTTGCGAACCCGACGTCCCCTGGCGCCCCTCTTCGCGGTAGGCTACTCCCTGGGCGGCAACGTACTGCTCAAGCATCTGGGGGAAACCGGCAACGACAGCCAGTTGCTGGGAGCGGTGGCGGTTTCGGTGCCGTTTCGCCTTGACCAGTGCGCAGACCGCATCGGCCAGGGGTTCTCCAGGTTTTACCAGGCGCATTTCATGCGTGAAATGGTGGCCTATGTGCGCAACAAGGAACGCCGCTTCAAGCACGACGGACATCATGAGGGGCTGGCGGCCCTGTCGGCGCTGGGCCCGTTGGAAAACATGCGCACCTTCTGGGATTTTGACGGACGGGTGACGGCACCACTGCATGGTTTTTCCGACGCCTCCGATTATTACCGTCGTGCTTCCAGTCGCTATTTCCTGGGCGGGATTCGTACGCGAACCCTGGTGATCCAGGCCGCCGACGATCCCTTCGTATTTCCCCACAGCCTGCCCGAGCCCGGCGAGCTGTCAGCTTCCACCCGCCTTGAACTGCACGCCCAGGGCGGACACGTAGGGTTCGTCGACGGAACCTTGCGGCGTCCCGGATACTATCTGGAACGACGCATTCCTCATTGGCTGGCGAGTCTGGGCCAGACATGATCCGTCGCGGCCCGGGCCCTCTGCCGATTCCCTTTCAATCTTGCGGCAGGCGAGTCACTCGCCCTTGGCCACGCCTCGCTGCGGATCATTGATCCATTCGCTCCAGGAGCCGGCGTACAACCTGCCCAACGGATAACCCGCCAGGCACAAGGCGAACAGGTTGTGGCACGCCGTTACGCCGGAGCCACAGTAGGCCACCAGCCCGGCGGGCGATCGCTCGCCCAGTTGATCGGCGAAACGCTGCTTGAGCCGACCGGCGGGCAGGAAACGTCCCTGCGCGTCCAGGTTGTCGGTGAACGCAGCACACTGAGCCCCCGGGATATGGCCGGCCACCGGGTCGATCGGCTCGACTTCGCCCTTGAATCGCGGCAAGGCCCGGGCATCCAGCAAGGTCATCTCCGGCTGGCCCAGGCGTTTTTCCAGCTCTTGGGCGCCAAGCAGCAAGGTCATATCCGGCGAACCGCTGAAGGATCCGCGTCCCGCTGCCGGTGGATCGAGGCTCAAGGGCAGACCGGCGGCATGCCAGGCCTTGAGCCCGCCATCGAGGATGTAGAGACCATCGCGCTTGCCCAGCCAGACCAGCAGCCACCAGGCCCGGGCGGCATAGGCTCCGGGGCCATCGTCATACAGCACGATGTCGCTGTCATGATCGATGCCCCAGGCCCGGAAGCGCTCGATCAAGGCTTCAGGCTCCGGCAATGGATGGCGCCCGGTCATACCCTTGATCACCGGCCCGCTCAGGTCCCGTTCGAGGTCCGCGAACGAAGCCCCGGCGATATGCCCCTCCGCGTAACTACGTTGGCCGTAATCGGGGTCTTCCAGGGCAAAGCGGCAATCGAGGATCACCAGCCCGGGCTGCGACCTCCTCTGCTCCAGGGCTTGAGGGCTGATGACTTGCGCGATGGGCATGCTGAAGCTCCTATGGCTGAATCGAGGTCCGAATCCTACTGCCCTTCCTCCAGGGTCTGGGCCAGCGGGACGTAATACTCTTTGAACAGTGCATCCACCGCCTCACGCGCCTCGTCGGTCACGAAGCCGGCCTCCAGCACCAGCACCTGGTACACCCCGCGCTTGATGGCCTGCTCGCTCAAATGACTGGAATTTTCCCTCGTGGTGCACAGAAATCGCACCCAGGACGTCAGGATGATCCAGGCGTTGAGGGTCAGGGATTCGATCTGCACACGGTCCATCTTCAGGATGCCGGCCGCGACGAAGCCTTCGTAGATGGCAGTGCCGTGGATCAGGCAGCGCTGGGAAAAACGTCGATAACGGGCCGCGAGGTCTGGATCGCTGTCCAGCAGGTGCTCCAGGTCCCGGTGCAGGAAACGATAGCTCCACATCGCCGACAGCAGTTCCTGCAGATAGAAACGCTTGTCTTCCACTGTGGCAGCCCGGCCCTGGGGCGGGCGCAGGAAGCTGTCCACCAGGTTTTCGTATTCACTGAACAGCACGGCGATGATCGCCTGCTTGTTGGGGAAGTGGTAGTACAGGTTGCCCGGGGACATGTCCATGTGGGCAGCGATATGGTTGGTGCTGACGCTGCGCTCGCCCTGCTGGTTGAACAGCTCGAGGCTGTTTTGAACGATGCGCTCGCTGGTTTTCATTCGTGGGGCCATGGCTTGGGCTTTACTTCGACGAAGGCATTGATCGGCATCTTACGATCTATCGTCTTCGGGACAAACCCATAGCCGCACCGGATGTCATTTGACTTTTTAGAGCATAAACTCTAAAAACACTCACTCCCATAATAATCAGGGCCTGCCAATGCCTGCCGACATCGCTTATCTGCACGAATCCCAACAGAACCTGGATGAGCTGCGGTCGCTCTTCGAGGCACAGCGTCGGGCCTACGCCGCCCATCCGTTGCCTCCGGCAGCCCAGCGCCGACAGTGGCTCAAGGCGCTGCGTGAGGTATTGAGCGACGAACGACAAGCCTTGATCGAAGCCATCAGCCAGGATTTCAGTCACCGCAGCGCCGATGAAACGCTACTGGCCGAGCTGATGCCGAGCCTGCATGGCATCCACTACGCCAGCCGACACCTGCCGGGATGGATGAAACCGTCGAGGCGCAAGGTAGGCATGGCTTTCCAGCCAGCTTCGGCCAAAGTGGTCTACCAGCCGCTGGGCGTGGTCGGGGTCATCGTGCCTTGGAACTATCCGTTGTTCCTGGCCATCGGACCGTTGGTCGGGGCGTTGTCGGCGGGCAATCGGGTGATGCTCAAGCTCAGCGAATCGACCCCGGCCACCGGATTGCTGCTCAAGCAGCTGCTGGCCCGTATCTTTCCCGAGGACCTGGTTTGCGTCGTGCTGGGCGAGGCCGACGTTGGTGTGGCGTTTTCCAGGTTGCCCTTCGACCACCTGCTGTTCACCGGCGCCACCAGTATCGGCAGGCACGTGATGCGGGCCGCGGCGGAGAACCTGACCCCCGTCACCCTGGAACTCGGCGGAAAATCACCGGCCATCGTGTCCACCGACGTGCCCCTGAAGGACGCCGCCGAGCGAATAGCCTTCGGCAAGATGCTCAACGCCGGGCAAACCTGTGTTGCGCCAGACTACGTACTGGTCCCGCAAAATCGAGTCGGCGGATTCGTCGAAGCGTATCGCGAAGCGGTTCGCGGGTTTTATCCGACACTGGCAGACAACCCGGACTACACCGCAATCATCAACGAACGACAACTGGCGCGGCTCAATGGCTACATCAGCGATGCCACGAGCAAGGGCGGGTTGCTGATCGAGCTGTTCGACCAGGGCCAGGGGCGACGCATGGCCCATAGCCTGTTGCTCAACGTCAGTGACGACATGACGGTCATGCAGGACGAAATCTTCGGCCCGCTGCTGCCTATCGTGCCGTATGAGACGCTTGACCAGGCACTTGCCTACGTCAACCAGCGCCCTCGCCCTTTGGCGCTCTACTATTTCGGCTACAACAAGGCCGAACACAAGCGCGTGCTCGACGAAACCCATTCCGGTGGCGTCTGCCTGAACGACACGCTGTTGCATGTGGCCCAGGATGACCTGCCATTCGGTGGCATCGGCCCCTCGGGAATGGGGCATTACCACGGGCACGAAGGTTTCCTGACGTTCAGCAAGGCCAAGGGCGTGCTGACCAAGCAGCGCTTCAACGCCGCAAAACTGATCTACCCGCCTTATGGCAAGCCGCTTCAGAAACTGATCCAGAAGCTGTTTGTCCGTTGACAGCGCCTTGCCGGATAAAAACAACAATGAACCCAAGCCTGACCGATACACCCGCGCTGTCCCGGCGCGGCCTGCTGAAATTCAGCCTCGGTGCCAGTCTCTTCCTGAGCACCGTCAGCCTGGGCGCGTGTTCACCCGGCCACCCAGGAAACGGCCTGGCGGCGCTGCGCGACAGCGACCTGCCGTTTCTGCGTGCGGTGATTCCGGTCATGCTGGAGGACGCCGTGAGCGTCGAGGCGCTCCCGACCGCCACGACCGCCACCCTGCAAAGCCTGGACACCGGCCTGGCTCATCTTTCCCCGGCCACGCTCAGGCTCGCCCGTCAGCTGTTCGACGTGCTTACGCTGGGCATTACCCGAGGGCCGCTGACCGGTGTCTGGGGTGCGTGGGAAAACGCCAGCGCCGATGAAATCCGACACTTTCTCCAGCGGTGGGAAAACAGTTCGCTGGACCTCCTGCGCCAAGGCCATTGTTCGTTGCTGCAAATGGTGATGATGGCGTGGTACAGCCGGGCCGAGGCCTGGGCGAACTGTGGCTATCCGGGCCCTCCCGCTGTCTGAAGCCACTCGAAGGCCGCGCCACGGGGACCTTCATCGCAGTTTCATGACAACAAGAGAGAGCCCGACATGCCCGTACCCGATCCTTTTCGCGAAGGCCTTGCCCGTGGCTGGACCACCTACAACGGTGCCGAACTGACCCAGGACCTGACCCTGGACGCCGACGTGGCAATCATCGGCAGCGGCGCCGGGGGCGCCACCACCGCGGAAATCCTCAGCGCCGCGGGCTACAAGGTCCTGTTGATCGAGGAAGGCCCGCTCAAGACCAGTAACGACTTCAAGCTGCTCGAAGACCAGGCCTACACCAGCCTGTACCAGGAAGGCCTCGGACGGATGAGCAAGGACGGCGCCATCACCATCCTCCAAGGCCGGGCGGTGGGCGGCACGACACTGATCAACTGGACTTCCTGCTTCCGCACACCGGAACAGACGCTGGAACACTGGGCCTCGGAGCACGACGTCAAGGGGCATGGTCCCGCCGACATGGCCCCATGGTTCGAACGCATGGAGCAGCGCCTGGGCGTGGCGCCGTGGCTGATGCCGCCCAATGCCAACAACGACGTGATTCGCAAGGGCTGTGAACGGCTGGGGTACAGCTGGCACGTGATCCCGCGCAATGTGCGTGGCTGCTGGAACCTGGGTTATTGCGGCATGGGCTGCCCCACCAACGCCAAGCAGTCGATGCTGGTAACCAGCATTCCGGCCGCCCTGGACCAGGGTGGCGCGCTGCTTTACCTGGCGCGGGCCGAACGCCTGACCCTGCGCAACGATACGGTCATCGATCTGCAATGCGTGGCGATGGATGAGCGGTGCGTGGCTCCGACCGGACGGCGCATCACGGTCAAGGCGCGACACTACGTACTGGCCGGCGGCGCGATCAACAGCCCGGCCTTGCTGCTGCGCTCCGATGCGCCGGACCCCCACGAGCGCCTGGGCAAGCGTACCTTCCTGCACCTGGTGAATATGTCGGCCGGCCAGTTCGATGAGGTCATCAACCCGTTCTACGGAGCACCGCAATCGATTTACTCGGATCACTTCCAATGGCAGGACGGCGTCACTGGCAAAATGTCCTACAAACTCGAAGTTCCACCCCTGCACCCCGCCCTTGCCGCCACGTTGCTGGGCGGCTACGGCCCGGAGAATGCCCGGCACATGGCCCAACTGCCCTACACCCACGCGATGCTGGCGTTGCTACGGGACGGTTTTCACCCGGACAGCCCCGGCGGCAGCGTGGAATTGCGCGGCGACGGCACGCCAGTACTCGACTATCCGGTATCCGCCTACACCTGGGATGGCTTGCGCCGGGCTTTCCACAGCATGGCCGAGATTCAGTTCGCCGGCGGCGCCCGGGCGGTCATGCCGATGCACGGCGATGCCCGCTATGTGAAGACCCTGGCCGAAGCCCGGACGCTGATCGACGGCCTGGACCTTGCCCTGTTCCGTACGCGCCTGGGCAGCGCCCATGTCATGGGCGGCTGCGCCATGGGGGAGGACCCGAAAACCGCCGTCACCGACAGCCTCGGTCGTCATCACCAACTGAGCAACCTGTCGGTCCACGATGGCTCCCTGTTTCCCACCAGTATCGGTGCCAACCCACAATTGTCGGTGTACGGGCTGACGGCGAAACTGGCGAATTCCCTGGCCGAACGCCTGAAAAACCCATGAAGATCCGGATTATTCGCGACGTCTATAGTGCTGTCTTATCCTACAGGCGACTTGGCCGACCGAGTCGGCTGCGATACCATCCGACTCCCCAACGGACTCCCGCCAGGACGACGCGATGAACCGAGTGTTGTACCCAGGTACCTTCGACCCGATTACCAAGGGCCATGGCGATCTGGTCGAACGCGCCTCGCGCCTGTTCGACCATGTGATCATTGCCGTCGCCGCCAGCCCGAAGAAAAACCCGCTGTTCTCCCTGGAGCAACGCGTGGAGCTGGCCCGCGAGGTGACCCGGCATCTGCCCAACGTGGAAGTGGTCGGTTTCTCGACGCTGCTGGCGCAATTTGCCAAGGAAAAGAATGCCAACGTGTTCCTGCGTGGCCTGCGGGCCGTCTCGGATTTCGAATACGAATTCCAGCTGGCCAACATGAACCGTCAGCTGGCACCTGACGTGGAAAGTCTTTTCCTGACACCCTCGGAGCGCTACTCCTTCATTTCATCGACCCTGGTGCGGGAAATCGCAGCCCTGGGCGGCGATATCAGCAAGTTCGTCCACCCGGTCGTGGCCGATGCGCTGACCGAGCGCTTCAAGAAGTAAGCCCCTGGCTGCGACTCGCCTCGCAGCCTCGCCTTGGGTGACAGTGCAGTCCATCGCGGCCGCGTGCACTGAGCTCGTCAATGCGGCACAATTGCGCACATCCGTTTTCAGATGCCCGGGCCCAGCGCCCCGGCAGGAGCTTGCATGTCCCTGATCATCACCGACGATTGCATCAACTGCGACGTCTGCGAACCCGAATGCCCGAATGAGGCCATCTCCCAAGGCGAAGAGATCTACGTCATCGATCCGAACCTGTGCACCCAATGCGTCGGCCATTACGACGAGCCCCAGTGCCAGCAGGTCTGCCCGGTGGATTGCATCCCGCTGGACGAAGCCCATCCGGAAACCGAAGAACAGTTGATGGCCAAGTACCGCAGGATCACCGGCAAGGCTTGAGCTGGAGGCTCGTAGCATCCGTGCCCGAGCAGGCTCACGCCCACAGGGCGCCAGCCGCGCCTGGCGACAAGGCCATCAGCCACGGCGCGGCAACCCGGTCGCGCCTCAGTCCTGACTCTCGAACCCCTCCCCGACACAGCCCAGGCAGCGCACGAACGTGGCTTTCGCCGGGTCTACCACCAATGCCTTTCCTGCATCGCCAACCCCACCGCCCAGCGCGGTAAAGGGCAACGACACCACGAATGCCCCGGCGCCGATCACTGTGGCGGCGAGCAACAGCGGGCGAGCGATCAGCAAGTCGCCGATCATGGCGTAGGCGGGCGGGTTCTGGATGGTGTAGCGCGGATCACCGCTGCCGGTGTTCGCCAGGGCAGGCAAACCGACACTCAGCAGCAACGCAAGAACGACGGGGCGAAGCAGATTCATGGGGGCGGTCCTTCGGCTAGCCAATATGACTACTGACTATAGACCCTGGGGACGGATCATCTCTGACAGCGCGGGCACCAGACACTCGCACGCTGCCCCAGGCGGATTTCCCTCAGCCCGGTTCCACAGACCTTGCACAGCTCCCCACCCCGGCCGTACACGAACAGTTCCTGCTGGAAATAGCCGGGCTGGCCATCGCCACCGATGAAGTCACGCAGCGTGGTACCGCCGCGTTCGATGGCATGGGCGAGGATGCGTTTGATCTCGATCGCCAGTTTCAGATAACGCGCCCGGGAGATGCCCCCGGCCTCTCGACGCGGGTCGATCCCGGCGGCGAACAGCGCTTCGGTCGCATAGATATTGCCCACGCCCACCACCACGGCGTTGTCCATGATGAACGGCTTGACTGCCATGGAGCGCCCACGGGAGAGCTGGAACAGGCGCTCACCGTCGAAGAGATCGGTCAACGGTTCCGGCCCGAGGCGAATCAGCAGTTCATGGTTGAGCGGGTCGAGGCTCCACAGCATCGCGCCGAAACGCCGAGGATCGGTGTAGCGCAAGGCCAGGCCGGACTCCAGTTCGATATCCACATGCTCATGCCTGGCGGCAGGCATGCCCACTTCCACCAGACGCAGATTACCGGACATGCCCAGATGGCTGATCAACGTGCCCACCTCGGCATTGATCAGCAGGTACTTGGCGCGCCGCTCCACCTGCACGATCCGCTGGCCCGAGAGCCGCACATCCAGATCTTCCGGAATCGGCCAGCGCAGGCGACGATCGCGCACGATCACGCGGCTGACCCGCTGCCCTTCCAGGTGCGGGGCAATTCCGCGGCGGGTGGTTTCGACTTCGGGCAGTTCTGGCATGGATTTCTCGAATGGACGATGGTACGGCGCTATCGGGCCTCAGCGGGTGGCAAGATCGCGGATTTCCTGCTTCTGGGTCTGGAAATCGTATTCCGACAGGCCGATGTAATCGAGCACCAGATCACCGACACAGGCCCATTCGTGGTCCTCGGCCTGGTTACCCAGTACCCGATAGGAAGCGCAGATGTGCTCGGCCATTTTCAGGATCGCCAGCAGATTCTTCAACTGACTGTTGTTGCGCGAGGATTCGTCGCTGAAGATCGCCAGGGCGTTGTGGTGGTTGGCAATGGCCTGGCTGACATGGTCCGGCAGGCGCCAGGACTTGGACGTGTAGTAACCGACCACCGCGTGATTGGTATTGAACAGGCGGTTTTCAGTGTCCACCACCCGGCATTCGGCACTGGCGCTGGCATACGCCTGCTCCAGCACACTCATGTAGTTGGGGAACTGCTTGAGCATCAGCGGCACGCCGCAGTCATGGAACAGGCCCAGGGCATAGGCCTCGTCGCCATTCTCCAGGCCGACACGCTTGGCCAGGGTCAGGCAGGTCATCGCCACGTCCTGGGCCGTATCCCAGAATCGGTTGAGGGTGACGATGGTATCGTCGTGCAGTTCGCCCTTGATCGACTGCGCATTGATCAGGTTGATGATCGAGCGGCTGCCCAGCAGGTTCACGGCGCGCTGGATCGAGGTGATCTTGTTGCGCAGGCCGTAATACGGCGAATTGACGATTTTAAGCAAGGCTCCCGACAGACCGGGGTCCTGGGAGATCAGTTTGGCGATGGTCTCCAGATCCGGGTCAGGCATGTACTGCTCCATCTGCAGATCCACCATGATCTGCGGTTGGGGCGGGACGCTGATGCCTTGCAGGGATTGTTGGATCTGTTCGGCGGAAAGCTCTTTGGACATGGCTGCACACACTCTGGGACAGGCGAGGATTCTACCCCTTCAGGACGGGCTCGACACACCGCCGGGGTCGATCGACGAAACTTTCATTCAGATACAGGCCTAGGTCGGCAGCCAACCCAATCAGCTTGAGGAGTTTTTTACACCACGGCTCGCGGGCCCCGTCCTTTATCCGGGCAAGGCGCGCCCACCAGGCGCCCCGCGTTTCATCGCCCACCTGGCCCGCCGCTCGCTCCGACACGGTATACTCCCGCTCTTTTTTCCGGAGCGACGTCATGTCCCTGCCCAGCCTGCGCCTCAAAGCCAATGCCGACCGCCGCCTGCGCGCCGGTCATCTGTGGGTCTACAGTAACGAAATCGACGTGGCCGCCACCCCGCTGCACGGTTTCAAGGCCGGCGACCAGGCAATCCTCGAAGCCGCCGGTGGCAAGCCGCTGGGCGTGGTCGCGCTGAGCCCGAACAACCTCATCTGCGCCCGGCTGCTGTCCCGCGACGCGAAGCTGCCGCTGGACAAATCCCTGCTGGTACACCGTCTGAACGTGGCGCTGTCGCTGCGTGAACGACTGTTCGACAAACCGTTCTATCGCCTGGTCTATGGCGATTCCGACCTGTTGCCAGGCCTGGTGGTCGACCGCTTCGGCGACATCCTGGTGGTGCAGATCGCATCTGCCACCATGGAAGCCCATAAGGACGATGTGATCGCCGCCCTGACCCAGGTGCTCAAGCCCAGCGGCATCCTGTTCAAGAACGATTCCGCCGCCCGCGATGCCGAAGGGCTGGAACGCTATGTCGAAACCGTGTTCGGCCTGGTGCCGGAATGGGTCGCCCTGGAAGAGAACGGCGTGAAGTTCGAAGCGCCGGTCATGGAAGGCCAGAAGACCGGCTGGTTCTACGATCACCGCATGAACCGTGCACGCCTGGCACCCTATGCCAAAGGCAAGCGCGTGCTCGACCTGTTCAGCTACATTGGCGGCTGGGGCGTGCAAGCCGCGGCATTCGGCGCCAGCGAAGTGTTTTGCGTGGACGCTTCGAGCTTTGCCCTCGACGGTGTCGAACGCAACGCAGCGTTGAATGGCTTCGCTGAAAAGCTGACCTGCATCGAAGGCGACGTGTTCGAAGCCCTCAAGGAGCTCAAGGCCAGCGAAGAACGTTTCGACGTGATCGTCGCCGACCCTCCGGCCTTCATCAAACGCAAGAAAGACCTGAAGAACGGCGAAGGCGCCTATCGTCGCCTCAACGAACAGGCCATGCGCCTGCTGACCAAGGACGGCATCCTGGTCAGTGCCTCGTGCTCGATGCACCTGCCCGAAGATGACCTGCAGAACATCCTGTTGACCAGTGCCCGTCATCTGGATCGCAACATCCAGTTGCTTGAACGCGGCGGCCAGGGACCCGACCACCCGGTGCATCCGGCCATTGCCGAAACCCGCTACATCAAGAGCATCATCTGCCGGCTGCTGCCTAACAGCTGAGTTCCCCCGGCGCGGTCGGCGCTTCGGCCCGCATTGGTTAAATAAAAATCGCAGCCTTGGGCTGCGATTTTTATTTGCATGTCTGAAAAGTTACCTCATACCGAAGTTAATAACGACACAGTTAAATTCTGTATGAACTCTCCCACATTATTACTGGAGCTTTCCTACTCAATCTCCGCTTGCCAAGCATTCATTAAAAACTATGATTGAACAGTCACTTCAAAAGTGACCTGCACTAGAAAACACAACTTGTTCAAACACACTTATTCAAAACAAAGGAGCTGTATCATGAAAGCAATCAATCTGGAAGCTGACAAAATCGCAAACCTGGCCGGCCTGGTTGTTCCAAAAGCCGCCACCAAGTAAGTAAGAAGTAACCAGGGCCGGGGAATGCCGGCACCCCGGCCCTGCCCTGGCTCGTCACACCAGCGGAACCCACCCTCATGCATATAAATCCGTGCCTGTTCATACTTGCCCGCCCGCCGCATCAGGTCGTTTGGAACTACGAGCGCCATACCCAGTTCGAACTGGAACTTCGCTACTCGACACGATTGGCGCAACTTATACAAGACCCATCCACGTTTGATATCAATTATCCCATTGACGCCGACCTGCTGGACGCAGAAATCCTTATCAAGGAAGCAAGAACCCCCACCAAATGGGAATGGGATGAGCTATCCAGAATATTTCATATCGGCACCAAGAACATTCCGTGCGCCGATATCCCCCAAGATGTAAATGAGTGGGCAGCTTTGTATCTGCAACACTGCAACGAGGTGCTCGCTTCACCCATGCCCTCAGCCAGGATCAGCAACCCTCAAGCCGACCGGATCGCCCTGGCCCGCCCCCTGCTCACCGACTTGCAGGACGCTTCGCTGATCCAAACCCTGGTCGGCCGCAGCACGTCCCGTTCATTTCGCGACCAGCCCATCTCGATCGAGCAGGTCAGCACACTGCTTTACCTGTCCCTGGGCTACCTGAACGAACGCCGGGACATCCATGGGGCAGCCGGCCCCGAATCACTGGGCGCAAGACGCAGCAGCCCGTCAGGCGGCGGCCTGAATGCCTGCGAAGGTTATCTTTACGTACGCGACGTGACAGGCCTCGCGCCAGGCCTCTACGCCTATCTTCCGGACGAACATGCCCTGAGCCTGACCGCCTCCCTGCCGGAGGCTCCCCTGGGTCGGCTGCTGTGCGGCCAGCATTTCATCAACCCTTTGCCGTTCGGGCTGTTCATCACCTCACGCTTCGACAAGCTCTGGTGGAAATACGCACACTCCCGCGCCTACCGCATGGCATTCGTCGAAACGGGCCACGTTTCCCAGACATTCCTGATGGTCGCCACGGCGCTCGGCCTCGATACCTGGTTGACCGGCGCGTTGAGCGATCGTGAGGTCGAACGGTTGCTGGGGCTTGAGGACTCCTGTGAGCAACCGCTGTTTTTTGTCGGCTGCGGCCATGGCGACGGGCAGGTGCATTGCAAAGAGCTGACAGCCCTGATCGAACGCCAGGACGCTGTGTCATGACCAACATTTCCTTTGGGCAGTCGCCCCGCTACACCCTTGGCGATTGGGACAACAAGGCCGCAGTGCGTACCCGCAGGGACCACTATCGATTGCCCGACGACCTGGAGCAGCAGCTTTCCAGCCGGGACTGGTTTCCACCGGCCTTCATCCCCTATGTCGAACATCCGCTGGTCCGCCAGGCAGGCCGCGCCGTTGCCCAGCGCCTGGCTGCCAACCACCTCCTGTATTTCCTCGACTACACCACGATGCTCGAACACCGGGTCGTCAATCGCTCGGTAGAAACCATCATCCATGGCGAACTGGCCGTACCGATCCCCCGAAGAATGAAAACCGCGGCCCTGCAGCTCTACACCGATGAGGGCTACCACGCGCTTTTTTCCAACGAAGTGGCCGAGCAGATCGCGAACCTCTATGGCATCGACGACCGCCAGCCGCCCAGGCGCATCAACCGTTTGCTGAGCACGATCGACGCCGCTTCGCCGATGGATCGCCCCCTGGCCTGGCTGCTGCTGGGGTTCGTTTCCGAAACCATCATTGCCCGGGAACTGCTCGCCATCACCCGCAACACCCTGGTCTGCACGGTGTACCGGATGCTCAGGAACCACCTCGAGGACGAGGCACGGCACAGTCGCTACTTCAGCGAGGTGTTCCAGTACCTGTGGTCCGTCCTCGATTCCACGCAGCGCGACCTCGCCGCCGGGATGCTGCTGCATATCATCGGGCTCTATTTCGAGCCCGATGACTCCTGGCTGCTGCGCAGCCTCGCCAGTGTCGGCTTCGATAACCAAAGCTCGCGCCAGATCGTTTCCGGCCTACTGCTGCCAGGCGCCCACGCCCGGCGTGTCCGTTGCGGTGCGGTGTCGACATTCGCGGCCATGAGCGACGCGGGCTTCTTCGACAACGGCCATTACCGGCAGCTGTTCAGCCAGGCGGGGTTTATCGATGGTTGACGCCAGGTCCCCACGCCACACCCGCAAGCCAGCCACTGTGGCTCTATTGCTCACACTGACCCTGCTGGGCGTGTTTCCCATCGATGTGGTACTGCCCTCGTTCCCTGCGCTGTCGGAGCACTTCCAGCGTTCGTCCTCGGACATCGCCCTGTCCGTCAGCCTGTTCGCGGTGGGCATCGCCCTCTCGCAACTGCTGGTGGGTCCTCTCTCCGACGCCCTGGGCCGAAAGGCCCTGTTGCTGGTTGGCATCACGGTCGCGGCCATTGGCGCAACCGGGTGCGTCATCGCTGACGACTACGGGCTCTTTCTGTTTTCCCGAGTCGTCCAGGCATTGGGGTGCGGTTGTTTCGTCCTCTCCCAGGCCTTGATCCAGGATCTCTTTACCGGGCAGGAACAGCAACGATTGCGCATATTCCTGGTGACCTGCGGCGGTGTCTTCATTTCCGTATCCCCGCTGGCTGGCACCGGGTTGCAAGCCTGGATGGGCTGGCAGGGCAGCTTCCTGGTGTTCATCGCCCTGGCAATAGCGGTATTTACAGGCGCTTGCCTTTTGCTGCCGTCTTCTGCGGCAACCTCCCATCCGCAGCGCCTGAGCTTTATCAGCGCCTATCGAAAGGTCTGCGGCGACTTCAGCTTCATGGCCTATTGGCTGACTTCTGCGTTGGCCTTTTCCTGCCACTTTTCCTTCATCGTCATCTCGCCACTGGTCTTCATCGACCAATTGGGGCTGTCACCCGAGGCGTTTTCACTGGCCCTGCTGGGCTACGGGCTGGCCTATATCGGCGGCGGAGCGCTGGCGACGGTATTGAGCAACCGAATCGACTCCCAGACGCAAATCTTCACTGGCCTGGGCCTGATCCTGACGGCAGGGGTGATGATGCTCGGGCTCTCCAGCCACCTGGGCCTGTCGATCACCACCCTCTTGCTGCCCATGATCGTCTGCACTGCCGGAACCACCATTGCCCGGGCGGCGGCCCACACCCGGGCGATGAACCGGTTTCCCGAGCAGGCGGGTACGTCGGCCTCGGCCGGCAGCGTGTTGATCTTCGTCGTCGGCGGACTGACCAGTGCCGTGATCAGCCTCACCCCGCTGGGCCTGCAAACCACCCTGGCCCTGTGCCTGGTACTGCTCAGCCTCCTGGGGCTGGCACTCAATGGGCTGATCCGGCATCGCCACAGGGGGTTGCTGACCGGTTGAATGCCGCCAGTCGTCATCCCGGGCGCCACATTGGCGTCCAATCGGCGCTTTGCGTCATTTCATCCTGACGCCAGCGGTGTAGAATCGGGGCATTCATCGCCATTCATCCCCGGCGGGTTTATGAGCTCAAGCTGAGGCAAGCAGTGATCCTGCAAAGTCATCGGCCGCTTCCGGACACACAGCCACTCCCGAGTGTTCCAGACGTCAACAGAAGCTCACTTCCCATTGATACCTGATTAGTACTGATTAGCCGCCCGGAGTGCTCCATGCCCGAATACCGCTCGAAAACATCCACCCATGGCCGCAACATGGCCGGCGCCCGCGCTCTGTGGCGCGCCACGGGGATGAAGGATGACGACTTCAAGAAGCCGATCATCGCCATTGCCAACTCCTTCACCCAGTTCGTCCCCGGTCACGTTCACCTCAAGGACCTGGGCCAACTGGTCGCCCGCGAAATCGAACGCGCCGGTGGCGTCGCCAAGGAATTCAATACCATCGCGGTGGATGACGGCATCGCCATGGGCCACGACGGCATGCTCTATTCGCTGCCGAGCCGCGAGATCATCGCCGACTCCGTCGAATACATGGTCAATGCTCACTGCGCCGACGCCATCGTGTGCATTTCCAACTGTGACAAGATCACCCCCGGCATGCTCATGGCTGCGCTGCGCCTGAATATCCCGGTCATCTTCGTGTCCGGCGGTCCGATGGAAGCCGGCAAGACCAAACTGGCCAGCCACGGCCTGGACCTGGTTGACGCCATGGTGATCGCCGCCGACTCCAGCGCCTCTGACGAGAAGGTCGCCGAGTACGAGCGCAGCGCCTGTCCCACCTGCGGTTCGTGCTCCGGCATGTTCACCGCCAACTCCATGAACTGCCTGACCGAGGCCCTGGGCCTGGCCTTGCCGGGCAACGGCTCGACCCTTGCCACCCACAGCGATCGCGAACAGCTGTTCCTGCAGGCGGGTCGCACCATCGTCGAGCTGTGCAAGCGTTACTACTCCGACAACGACGAATCGGTATTGCCTCGCAACATCGCCAACTTCAAGGCGTTCGAGAACGCCATGACCCTGGACATCGCCATGGGCGGTTCCACCAACACCATCCTGCACCTGCTGGCCGCCGCCCAGGAAGCCGAGGTCGATTTCGACCTGCGCGACATCGATCGCCTGTCCCGCAACGTGCCGCAACTGTGCAAGGTCGCGCCGAACATCCAGAAGTACCACATGGAAGACGTGCACCGTGCCGGCGGGATCATCAGCATCCTGGGCTCCCTGGCCCGTGGCGGCCTGTTGCACACCGACCTGCCGACCGTGCACAGCAAGACCATGGCCGAAGCCATCGCCAAATGGGACATCACCCAGACCGACGACGAAGCCGTGCACCATTTCTTCAAGGCCGGCCCGGCAGGCATTCCGACCCAGACGGCATTCAGCCAGTCGACCCGTTGGGAAACCCTGGACGACGACCGCGAAAACGGCTGCATCCGCAGCGTCGAGCACGCTTACTCCAAGGAAGGTGGCCTGGCGGTACTCTATGGCAACATCGCCCTGGACGGCTGCGTGGTGAAAACCGCTGGCGTCGACGAGTCGATCCATGTCTTCGAAGGCAACGCGAAGATCTTCGAGAGCCAGGACAGCGCCGTGCGCGGGATCCTCGCTGACGAGGTGAAGGCCGGCGACATCGTGATCATTCGCTACGAAGGTCCGAAAGGCGGTCCGGGCATGCAGGAAATGCTCTACCCCACCTCCTACCTGAAATCCAAAGGACTGGGCAAGGCCTGTGCCCTGCTGACCGATGGCCGTTTTTCCGGCGGCACTTCGGGCCTGTCCATCGGCCACGCCTCGCCGGAAGCCGCCGCAGGCGGTGCCATTGGCCTGGTACGGGACGGCGACAAGATCCTGATCGATATTCCGAACCGCTCGATCAACCTGTTGATCAGCGACGAAGAACTGGCCGAACGCCGCGTCGAGCAGGACAAGAAAGGCTGGAAACCGGTGGAGCTGCGTCCCCGCAAGGTGACCACTGCGCTCAAGGCCTATGCCCTGCTCGCCACCAGCGCCGACAAGGGCGCGGTGCGCAACAAGGCGATGCTCGACGGGCTATAAACATCCCTCGTGCAACAAGAATGCCCCGCCAGGTGCGGGGCATTTTTTTGTCTGGTATTGCGTGATAAAACGGTTATCAACTGTGGGAGCGAACCCGCTCGCTCCCACAGTCGCGTGGCGGTTTACCTGGCCTTACTGGATATCTTCCGGCTTGACGATCACCCAGTTCTTGTCCGCCGTGACCGGCAGGCCTTCCTTGGCCTGGGCGGCAGCGTGCTTGGCCATCATGCCGTTTATCTGGGTCATGTACTTGTCCTTGCGATTGACCCACAGGTGAATCCCCCCCTTGGCCACGTCCACGTCATGGAACAGCATGTAGCCGTCGCTGCTGGGGGTATCACCGGCTACCAGCACCGGCTTCTTCCATTCGTCGATGTACGTCAGGATTGCCGCGTGCTTTCCGGCCATCCAGGTCGCTGGGGTCCACAGATAGGGCGTGTACTCCAGGCCGAGGTTGGCCTTTTCGTCATACTTGCCGGCGGTGATCTGCTTGCGCGCGGTGGTCAATTCGCCGGTCTTGCGGTCCTTGAGCAAGGTGGTCACGCCGATGACGTTCTGCGGCTTGAGGTTGTAGCCGTATTTGGGATCGGAGGCGACCATGCGCACCAGCTCTTCCGACGCCGCGGTCATGACATAGACCTCGATGCCGTTTTCCATCAGCTTCTGGTAGAGCTCGGTCTGGCCGGTGAAGATCTTTGGCGGGTTGACGTTGTAGTTGACCACCTTGTCGCCGTCGTAATACGTCGTCGGGACGGGCTTGCCGGAGGCCATGAGCTCGTCGACGTAGCCCTTGAGTTCCTTGAGGGTGAAGCCGGAAAACACCTGGGCGACCCACGGATAGCAAACCATGTCGTCCACTTCGCACAGGCGGTAGTAGTAACTGAACAGGCTTTCCTTGTGATCGGCCGTGTCCTTGAATGGCATCAGCTTCAGGGAGGGATCCAGGGTTTCCCGGGTGATGAGGCCCTTGTTTTCCATGAACGGCAACAACGACTCTTCAAGGTCATAGCGGTAACTGGTGTTGTCCATGTCGAACACCGCGTAATTACCCTTGTTGGCGTTGGCCGCGATCATCGCGTCCAGTGCCCTGGCCTGTTCCGCCGGCCAGTGTTTGAGTTCGGTGGCGAGTACCTGGCCGGCGAGACCAAGACCCAAGGCGACAGCGAGAAAACGAGGTGCGAGCTTCATCGGCATTTCTCCTGGTTCAAAGAGCTCGACGCTAACAAATGCCGATGACAACCCTCGTCTCCCCGCGACCGCTTGCATCTTGATAACGCCAGCGGCATACCTGCAAACGCCACGTCCTTATTCCATAAACGACATACCACATGCTTTTTTAGTATTAATTCTTTAGTTATCAGGCTGTTAGGCTCCTCGCTTCACAGTCTGGCCCAGGCTCTGTTCGAGAAGTCTTGAGACGAAGATCAGGCAAGGCGAAAACAGCCGAGCAAGCGCAGTGCATTGGAATACATGAGCATCGCGAGGCAGTTTTCAACGCCGCATGGATGAGTATCAAGGCCTTCGTACAGAGCGTAGGCGACTGCACAAGTCTTATCGGAGTCTCCTGATGAATCTTCCACTGATCCTCAATCTGCTGGTGTTTCTCGCCTTGCTGTTCGGCCTTGCGCAAACCCGCCACGGCAGCTGGAGCCTGGCCAGGAAAGTGCTGCTGGCCCTGGCGCTGGGCGTCGCGTTCGGTGTCGCCCTGCATACCGTCTACGGCGCCGGCAACCCGGTGCTCAAAGCGTCCATCGCCTGGTTCGACCTGGTGGGCAATGGCTATGTACAGTTGTTGCAGATGATCGTGATCCCGCTGGTCTTCGCCTCGATCCTGAGCGCCGTGGCCCGCCTGCATGACGCCTCGTCCCTGGGCAAGATCAGCTTCCTGGCCATCGGCACGCTGCTGTTCACCACCGCCATCGCCGCCCTGATCGGCATCGGCCTGACCAACCTGTTCGGCCTCACCGCCGAAGGCCTGGTGGCCGGCACCCAGGAGCTGGCGCGACTGCAGGTGATCCAGAGCGACTACGCCGGCAAGGTCGCCGACCTGAACATCCCGCAACTGTTGCTCTCTTTCGTCCCACAGAATCCTTTCGCCGACCTGGCCCGGGCCAAGCCGACCTCGATCATCAGCGTGGTGATTTTCGCGGCGTTCCTGGGCATCGCGGCGCTGCAATTGTTCAAGGATGACGCGGACAAGGGCCAGAAGGTGATCAACGCCATCGACACCCTGCAAAGCTGGGTGACGCGCCTGGTACGCCTGGTGATGAAGCTGACCCCTTACGGTGTGCTGGCCTTGATGACCAAGGTCGTGGCCGGTTCCAACCTGCAGGACATCATCAAGCTTGGCAGTTTCGTGGTGGTGTCTTACCTGGGGCTGGGCCTGATGTTCGTGGTACATGGCCTGCTGGTGTCCGCCGCCGGGATCAACCCTTTGCGCTTTTTCCGCAAGATCTGGCCGGTGCTGACCTTCGCCTTCACCAGCCGCTCCAGCGCCGCGACCATTCCCTTGAGTATCGAGGTCCAGACCAGCCGTCTCGGCATTCCGCGCGCCATCGCCAGCTTCAGCGCCTCGTTCGGCGCCACCATCGGACAGAACGGCTGCGCCGGCCTCTATCCGGCCATGTTGGCGGTGATGGTCGCTCCAACCGTGGGTATCGATCCGTTGGACCCGGTCTGGATCGCAACCTTGGTGGCGGTCGTCACCCTGAGCTCGGCCGGAGTCGCCGGCGTGGGTGGCGGCGCGACGTTCGCCGCATTGATCGTGCTACCGGCCATGGGCCTGCCGGTCTCGTTGGTGGCGTTGCTGATTTCCGTCGAACCGCTGATCGACATGGGGCGCACGGCATTGAACGTCAGCGGTTCGATCACCGCCGGAGCACTCACCAGCCAGGTGATGCAGCAGACCGACAAGGCAGTGCTGGGTGCCGAGGAGCATGGGGAGTTGGTGCAGGCTTGATTGGCGGCGCCTGGTAGATCGCCTTCGCGAATGAGTCCGCTTGCACAGCTGACCGAGCTGTATCAGCGCAAACCGCTCGACTGCGGCAGCGGGCTCGCTCGCGAAGCTTTTTGCCTTAGAGCTTTTCCCATACCTCGAAGCTGTAGGCCGGCTTGTCCCCTTGCGCCGGGTTCGGCTGGTTGGAGACCAACCGCCACTGGCTTGAATCGAACTCCGGAAACCAGGCGTCTCCCTCCGGGCTCAACGCCACGCGGGTCAGGTACAGGCGATCGGCCTGCGCCAGGGCCTGGGCGTACAGTTGCGCACCGCCGATCAGCATCAGTTCGTCGGCGCCCTGCTCCAGGGCCCACGCCTCGGCCCGCGCCACCGCAGCTTCAAGCGAGGAGAAAACTTGCGCCCCCTCCAGCTCCAGGCCCGGCTGGCGGCTGACCACGATGTTCAGCCGTCCCGGCAGCGGTCGACCGAGGGAATCCCAGGTCTTGCGGCCCATGATGATCGGCTTGCCCAAGGTGGTGGCCTTGAAGTATTTGAAGTCCCCCGGCAAGTGCCAGGGCATGCTGTTGTCGATGCCGATCACACGGTTTTCACCGAGGGCTGCGATCAGGCTTAAAGGAAGAGTTTTTTTCATGTAGGCGAGGATACCAGAGGCTCGACGTACCCCGACAGGCGCCACAGCAGTTATGCTCATCCCTCATTTACGACGGAAGTGCCCGTGTCTGAGCCCCTGACTGAACTGCAGAAAATCTGGTTGACCGAGACGGTACGCCTGCGTGAGGAGCACGCCGGCCCGCTCGAAGACCAGGAAGCCAATCGCCTGGCCCGTGCGGCGGGTGGCGATCTATCGACCCGTATCCACCACCGCGCCCACCGCCTGGCCGCACGCGACGGCCTCACCGAAGCCTTGCGCCATTGGCTGCAAGGCGCCCGCCTGGCCCTGATCGTGCTGGCGACAGTCGCCGTCATCAGCGGCGCGGGCCTGGGTTTTGCCGCCCTTGGCGATGGCCGCATGCCCGTCAATGTGTTCTGGGCCCTGGGCAGCCTGCTGGGACTGAATTTGATCCTGCTCGTCGGCTGGGCCCTGGGCTTGCTGTTCGCCGGGGAACAAGGCGCCGCGCTGGGACGCCTGTGGCTGTGGCTCAGTGAAAAACTCGCCCGCGACGCCAAGGCCGCCCAACTGGCGCCAGCCCTGCTGCTGTTGCTGCAACGCCAGCGGCTCAACCGCTGGGCCCTCGGTGTCCTGGTCAACGGCTTGTGGCTGCTGGCGATGGTCAGCGCGCTGGTTGTCGTCTTGATGCTCATGGCGACCCGACGCTATGGCTTCGTATGGGAAACCACCCTGCTTGGCGCCGAAACCTTCGTCGTCCTGACCCAGGCCCTTGGCGCCCTGCCTGCCATGGTGGGGTTCGATGTGCCGGCCGAAGCGATGATTCGCGCCAGCGGCGATGGCGCCCTGAACCTCGAAAGCGCTCGCCAGGCCTGGGCCGCCTGGCTGGTGGGCGTGACCCTGGTCTATGGCGTGATGCCGCGCCTATGCCTGGCGCTGCTGTGCCTGTGGCGCTGGCGGCGTGGCCGCAGCACGCTGCGCCTGGACCTGAACCTGCCGGGCTATGCCCAACTGCGCGAACGACTCATGCCCAGCAGCGAACGCCTGGGGGTCAATGATGCCGCGCCCGCGCAGTTGCATCGCATCGAGGGGACGTCCGGCGCCCCGGAAAGCGATGGCGCCTTGCTGGTGGCAATCGAACTGGACGACCGCCCATGGCCACCGAAGCTGCCGGACACGGTGAAGAACGCCGGTATCCTCGACAGCCGTGAATCGCGGCACAAGCTCCTCGAACAACTGTCGCGCTTTCCCCCGGCACGCCTGGCGATTGCCTGCGACCCACGGCGCTCGCCGGATCGCGGCAGCCTGGCCTTGATCGCCGAACTGGCCCGCAGCGCCAGCGCCACCCGCGTCTGGCTGATGCAGGCACCACCCGGTGAAGCGCTGGATGCTCAGCGCCTGGGCGATTGGCGCGACGCGCTGCGACAACTGCAATTGCCGTTCGCCGACTGCATCCCCCTCAACTGGCTGGAGACCGGCCATGACTGAGCCTATGAAGCCATTGAAGCTGGCCGTGGTCGGCCACACCAATGTCGGCAAGACGTCCCTGCTGCGTACCCTGACCCGGGACGTCGGCTTCGGCGAGGTGTCCCACCGTCCCAGCACGACCCGGCACGTCGAAGGTGCGCGCCTGTCGGTGGACGGCGAAGCCCTCCTGGAACTGTACGACACACCGGGCCTGGAGGATGCCATCGCCCTGCTCGATTACCTCGAACGACTGGAGCGCCCCGGCGAGCGCCTGGACGGACCGGCGCGGCTGGCGCGCTTCCTGGACGCCAGCGAGGCGCGCCAGCGGTTCGAACAGGAGGCCAAAGTACTGCGGCAGCTGCTCGCCAGCGATGCCGGGCTCTACGTGATCGATGCCCGGGAGCCGGTGCTGGCCAAGTATCGCGATGAACTGGCGGTCCTCGCCAGTTGCGGCAAGCCCCTGCTGCCGGTACTGAACTTCGTCAGCAGTGCCCAGCATCGCGAACCCGACTGGCGCGAAGCACTGGCGCGGCTGGGGCTGCATGCCCTGGTACGCTTCGACAGCGTCGCCCCGCCCGAGGACGGCGAGCGCCGCCTGTACGAGAGTCTTGCCCTGTTGCTGGAAAGTGCTCGTGGTCAGTTGGAACGCTTGATCGCCGACCAGCAGGCTCAACGCCTGGCCCGCCAGCGGAGCGCCGCGCGCTTGATCGCCGAGTTGCTGATCGATTGCGCGGCGTGCCGGCGCAGCGTGGCCAGCGACGCCGAGCTGGAACACCAGGCCATCAGCGAATTGCGCAACGCGGTGCGTCAACGTGAACAGCGCTGTGTCGAAGCCCTGCTCGCACTCTACGCCTTCCGCCCGCAGAATGCCGCCGCCGGCGACCTGCCGCTGCTCGACGGGCGCTGGGGCGATGATCTGTTCAACCCCGAAACCCTCAAGCAATTGGGCGTACGGGTCGGAGGCGGGATCGCCGCGGGGGCGGCGGCCGGTGCCGGTGTGGATTTGCTGGTGGGCGGCCTGACCCTGGGCGCCGCCGCCCTGGCCGGGGCCATCGCCGGAGGCGCCCTGCAAACCGCCCGCAGCTACGGCAACCGATTGATGGGCAAGCTCAAGGGTCAGCGGGAACTGACGGTGGACGACAACGTGCTACGCCTGTTGGCCCTGCGCCAGAGGCAACTGCTGCTGGCCCTCAACCAACGCGGCCATGCGGCGCTGGACAGCATCCGCATCGACACGCCCCAGGACAAAGGCTGGCGCGAAGGCAAGCTGCCCGAAGCCCTGGCCAAGGCTCGTGCCTATCCGCACTGGTCATCGCTCAATCCACGACCCCGGTTGAGCCAGGCCGAACGCCAGGAACAGATCGAACAACTGGCCGAGGAGCTCTAGGCTCTGTCTGAAAAGCCTTGATATTCGTTCATGCTGCGTTGGAAACCGGCTCGTGCGCGAGCCCGATCGGAATGTTCGTTACTTCAAGTGGAGGGCGACCCCGGCCGTTCCTCGTCGGTTTCGCCTCGCCTGGCCTTCGTCCCTAGACTCGCAGAGCCCAGGCATCCGCTCACCACCAAAAGCAGCGCTGTGGTCAGTCGTCGACCAATGCCTCGAGCGCCAAGGCCGCTTCAGGCAATTGCAGCTCACTGAAAACCTGCACCCCATGGCGCTTGAGCAATGCCGCCGTCACGCCTTCACCCGTGACCTTCACACCGCTGAACGTCCCGTCATAGGTCAGCCGGTTACCACACGATGGGCTGTTGGCCTTGAGCACGGCGATGCGGATGCCATGTTCCCGCACCCGCTCCAGCGCCTGGTACGCACCAGACAGGAATTGCGCACTCACGTCTTCACCTTCCGTGGTGATCACCACTGCCTGCCCGTCGAGAACCTGCTCTCCCTGGCCGCCGGGAATCTCCGCCGCCGCCCGGGGCGTCGGCAAGCCGCCGGCGACTTCCGGACACAGCGGCACGACACGGCCTTCATCCAGCCACTGCTGGAGCTGATCGAACGGCCCGCTGGCGCCGCCGTCATAGCGCACGCGGTGTCCGAGCAGGCAACGGCTGACGAGAATCCTGTGCATGTCAGAACAGCTCGTTGCCGCGGCGTCGGAACCAGCCGGTCAAGGACAGGCGATCCCGGGTGGCCGGCAGGACTTCATGGGGAACGTTCCCCGACAGGAACACCACCAGGCAACCACCGGCGGGCACTACGTCATGTTCGACGCCGTCATCCAGGTACATGCGCAACTGCCCCCCCTGGTCCGGCAGCCAGGCGTCATTGAGATAGAGCACCGCCGACACCGTGCGCCGATCATCGTCGCGGAATCGGTCGACGTGCTTGAGGTAGAACGCACCGGGTGGGTACAGGGCGAAATGGCTTTCGAAGTCTTCAAGCCCCAGGAACAAGCCACGGTTCAGGGCTTCGCGCAGGCTGTCCATCCATTCCAGGTAACGATCGCAGGCCTCGGCCTGGCCGGGCTCGATCCATTGGATGCGATCCCCCCGGATACCTTCCTGGATCTGCGAAGACGGCCCGCGCCCGACCGCGGCTGGTGCCAGTTCGCCTTCAATGGCGCGCTGCCGGCATTCCGCCGCCAGGGCACGGGTCAGCGCGTCCGGCAGGAAGACGTTCTGCTGCGACCAGCCACGCTCGGCCAGGTCGTCGACGATACGTAACAGCGAGGGGTGATCAAAAGGTATCTGCATGGCGCGCATAGTATGCCTGCCCACGTAAAACCGACAGCGCCACGCAGCGGGTTTGCGGGGCGGTTTGCAGATGGCACCGCCGTACGAACTTGATACGAATTCTCGACAAGTTCCCGCACCCCACGGAGAATAGTCGGCTGCTGACAGGAGTCCCTATGCGCCGTTTGCTTTTCTCACTGTTGATGTTCTGCGTTTTGCCCGCCTGGGCAGACAGCTACGACCAGTTGTACAAGGTCGCCGGCTGGCCGGAACAGCGGGCGCATTTCAACGATGCCTTGAATGCCGCGCAGCAGCGCTATCAAAGCAGCTTGCCGCCAGCGGTATTCCAGGCGCTGGTCAACAACAGCAATCAACGCTTCGCTCCCCAGGCCATGGACCAGCGGGCCGAAGCGCAACTGCGCAAGCATCTCAACGACCCCGTCCCGGCCCTGGACTTCTTCCAGTCACCCCTGGGCCGCAAGGTGGTGGCCGCCGAGCTGCTGGCCACCCGTCGCGACCAGTTGGCAAAGAACGCCAAGGGCCTGCCCAAGATGCAGGCCAGCGACAACCGCCTGCTGATCATCGGCCACCTGGCCCAGGCCCTGCCCGCCCGTGAGGCCGGTGCCGAAGTCAGCCTGGCGATCGCCGGCGTGGCGGCCGACAGCCTGAGCTCGATGATTCCCGGCCTGCTGGGCGCCGGCCAGGCCCAGGGCATGCTGAACGGCCAGCGCCAGCGGCTCATGGAGCAGATCGGCGCGGACCTGAACAACACGCTGCTGTATGTCTACCGTGACCTGTCGGATACCGAACTGGAAGAATTCGCCACTTTCGCCGAGTCGGCCGAGGGCCAGGCCTATTACCAGGCGGCTTTGGCGGCGGTCCGGGCAGGCTTGGCCGTAGGGCAGAATCTCGGGCAGTAGCTTCGCGATGCGTTGACTGGCGCTATCGCCTGGTCACCGCCGATTCCGGCTCATCCGCTTGTTCAGGAACCCGAACATCTCCTGCCGCAACGCCAGGGACTCGTTCGCCAGGTGATGGCGTCCCTCGGGCAACATCATCACCTGCGGTCGATCGAACTTGCTGCACAACACCTGCAGGTTATGTTTCCAATCCACCGTCATGTCCGCCTGGCCCTGCACGATCAGAGGCCGGCGCGGGCTGTTCGGCGCCGCCTCGATGCGTTTGATCCATTGTGCCAACGCTCCGACCCATGCGGTCGGCAGGCGTAACGGCTGCAAGGGGTCGGCTTGCAGGAAGGGCAGGAAATCAGGATCGGTGGAATTTTCGCTGAAGCGTCGGGCGATGCCGGTCACGAAAGGCTTGAGCAAGTAGTAGCTCAGGCGCGACCACCCCCAGGCCCGCGGCCGCACCAGGGGCGACAGCAGGATCACCTGGCCCTGGGCCGGACTGTCCGCGCCCTGGTTGAGCACATGATCCACCACGATGGCACCGCCGGTGCTCTGTCCGCACAGGTGCCAGGGTTGCGGCAGGCCCAGGGTCGCGGCCTCGGCCAGCAGCCCTTGCAGCGTAGCCTGGTATTCGGCGAAATCGCCGATGCTGGCGCGCTCTCCGCTGGACAGTCCGTGGCCCGGCAGGTCACAGGCAATCACCGCGAATCCCTGCGCCAACGCCCATTCGATCAAGTGCCGGTACAGCCCCATGTGATCGTAGTAACCATGGAACACGAACAAGGTCGCCACGGCTTTCTCCGGCCACCAGACCTGCCCGACCAACTCATACCCATCGATCCGGAAACGCCCCAGCCCTTTGCGCACCTCGCGCTGGGGAAAGTCCAGCCCATAGAAACGCTGGTAGGCCCGGGCCTGTTCCGACAGTGGCTGCCACTGGGCCATGGATTGCAGGCTGGCACGCAGGTTATCGGGGTCGAAAGTGGCAGGCATTGATATTCCCAGGCGAAAGCGAAAACGGACTTTATGGTCTGCGATATTCATCTGTCGCGGCAGGCGTGGCAAGCTACGCGGCTCCAGAGGATCGACTCCATGCGCCCGTCCCACCGCACGACCTTGCTTGCCAGCCTGCTTGCCCTCGGGTGCGCCGCCGTATTGTGGTTCGCCTACGACTGGTTCCAGGGCCGTTACCTGCGGGCTTTCAGCCAACACACCGCGGTGTTTTCCGGCGACCCCTTGCGCTTGCCCGCCGACCTTGCCGGTCCTGGCCCGATCCGCCTGGTGCACTTCTGGGATCCGGCTTGCCCCTGCAACGTCGGCAACCAGCAACACCTCGCCGAACTGATCGATAGATATGCATCGCAAGGCGTCGAGTTCTACGCGGTACAAAAGACCGCGACCCAAGGCCAACTGCCGGCCACGCTGGGCAGCCTCAAACCCCTTGCGGCCTTGCCGGGCTCGGGCCAGATTCCCGCCAGCCCGGCGGTGGCGATCTGGGACCGCAACGGTGCGCTGGCCTATTTCGGCCCCTACAGCGAAGGCCTGACCTGCAATTCGAGCAACAGCTTCATCGAACCGATCCTCGAGGCATTGAGCGTCGGCCGGGCGGTCAACGCGACCCATACCCTGGCAGTGGGCTGTTATTGCCCATGGGGCCAGGAGGCATCGGCCACCAGTCGGTAAATCCCTCCGAGGGACGATGCGCAGGCACGCGGCGCCATGTTAAACAGGGAATGAACAGCGCGGTCATGGAACCGCTGTCAACGGCATAAGGAAGCACCATGAAACGCAGTCTCATCGCACTCCTGTCACTGGTGGTCACCGCCATCATCGTTGCCGGTGGCTACCTCTACAGCAAGCAACCGACCCGCCAGGGCGTGGTGCAGTTGCAGGGGCTGCAAGGCTCGGTCACCGTACGCTACGACGAACGCGGCGTACCACACATTCGTGCCGGCAACGAAACCGATCTCTACCGCGCCCTCGGTTATGTCCATGCCCAGGACCGGCTGTTCCAGATGGAAATCATGCGCCGCCTCGCCCGGGGTGAACTCGCCGAGGTACTGGGACCGAAATTGCTCGACACCGATAAACTGATGCGCAGCCTGCGCATCCGCGAGCGCGCCGCCACTTACGTGACGGAACAGGATCCGCAATCCCCCGCCTGGGTCGCCATGCAGGCCTACCTGGACGGGATCAACCACTACCAGGACACCCATACCCGACCGGTGGAGTTCGATGTGCTGGGCATCCCCAAGCGCCCTTTCACCGCCGAAGACACCGTGAGCATCACCGGCTACATGGCCTACAGCTTTGCCGCCGCCTTTCGCACCGAACCCTTGCTGACCTACGTGCGCGACCAGCTCGGTGCCCGGTACCTGGACATTTTCGACCTCGACTGGCAGCCCAAGGGCGCCCTGGAGGAACGTCGCCAGCCCGGCCTGCCACTGGCCGACGGTGACTGGAAAGACCTCAACGCCCTGGCGCGCCTGACCGAGCAGGCCATGGCCGAGAACGGCCTGCCGCAGTTCGAAGGCAGCAACGCCTGGGCGGTCTCGGGCAGCCGTACCCAAAGCGGCAAGCCTTTGCTGGCGGGCGATCCGCACATCCGCTTTTCGGCACCGTCGGTATGGTACGAAGCGCACCTTTCGGCACCGGGCTTCGAACTCTACGGGCATTACCAGGCCCTGATGCCGTTCGCCACGCTGGGCATGAACCAGGATTTCGGCTGGAGCGTGACCATGTTCCAGAACGATGACCTGGACCTGGTCGCCGAGAAGACCAACCCGGACAACCCGGAACAGGTCTGGTACCGCGACGGATGGGTGGACATGACCCGCAGCGAACAGCAGATCGCGGTCAAGGGCCAGGCCCCGGTGACGCTGGTGTTGCGCCAGTCGCCCCATGGCCCGATCGTCAACGACGCCCTTGGCGCCAATGCCGGCAAGACGCCGATTGCCATGTGGTGGGGGTTCCTGGAAAGCCGCAACCCCATCCTCGAGGCGTTCTACCGGCTCAACCGCGCCGATACATTGGCCAAGGCACGAGACGCATCGTCCAGGATTCATGCCCCCGGGCTGAATATCGTCTGGGCCAGCGCCCAGGGAGACATCGGCTGGTGGGCCGCGGCACAGTTGCCCAAGAGGTCGGCGGGCGCGAAACCTGGCTTCATGCTCGATGGCAGCAGCCCGGAGGCGGAGAAGGACGGTTTCTACCCGTTCAGTGACAACCCGCAAGAAGAAAATCCTGCCCGAGGCTATATCGTCTCGGCGAATTTCCAGCCGGTATCCCCCAGCGGCATCGAGATCCCGGGCTACTACAACCTCGCCGACCGCGGCCAGCAGCTCAACCTGCAGCTGGGCGACAAACAGGCCAAGTGGGACATCGAAACCACCCGTAAGCTGCAACTGGGCACGACGACCGCCTATGGCCCGCGCCTGCTGGCACCCTTGCTGCCAGTGCTGCGAGACGTGATCAGCGACCCGCAGGAACGCAAATGGGTGGAGCAGCTGGCCCAATGGCAAGGCGATTACCCGCTGGACTCCATCAGCGCCACGCTGTTCAACCAGTTCCTGTTCAACCTGGCCGACGCCGCGCTGCACGACGAGCTGGGAGACAGTTTCTTCGAAACCGCGCTCTCGACCCGGGTCATTGACGCCGCACTGCCTCGCCTGGCCGCGACAAAGGATTCGCCATGGTGGGACGACCGCACCACCCTGGGTACGGAGACCCGTGCCGACGTGGTGAAAATAGCCTGGGGCAAGAGCCTGGCGCACCTGAAGGCCACCCTGGGCGACGATGCCACGCAGTGGCGCTGGGGCAAGGCCCATACCCTGACCCACGGGCATCCGCTGGGCCTGCAAAAGCCCCTGGACCGGATCTTCAACATCGGCCCGTTCGCCGCCCCCGGCACCCATGAAGTGCCCAACAATCTCTCGGCCAAGATAGGCCCGGCTCCCTGGCCTGTGACCTACGGACCTTCCACGCGACGCATCATCGATTTCGCCGACCCGGCCCACAGCGTCACCATCAACCCCGTCGGCCAGAGTGGCGTGCCGTTCGACAAGTATTACGCGGACCAGGCCGAGGCCTACATCGAGGGGCTGTATCACCAGGCGCACCTGGCCGAAGAAGAAGTGCTGGCCAATACCCGGGACACCCTCAAGCTGCTACCGGCCGGCACGGCACGCTGAACGGGCGAGGCGTCGTCTTTTTTCGGTGCCAGCGGGCCCGATCGTGATTATTGGTCAAGACTACACAAGGTTTTCCCGCCCCCATGGAGTCAATGCAATGTTCAACAACTGGTCCGAACTGCTGCCCACCATCAAGAGTGCCTTCGGTGCCCTGGGCAAGAGCAACCCGAAAATGGTCAAGGCCTACATGGCCCTGGATGAAGCCTCGGCCGAAAACAATGTGCTCGATGCCAAGACCCGGGAGCTGATTTCCATCGCGGTGGCGATCACGACTCGCTGCGACGGCTGCATCGGCGTGCACACCGACGCCGCCATCAAGGCCGGCGCCACCCGCGAGGAAATTGCCGCCACCCTGGCAACCGCGGTATCGCTGAATGCCGGCGCGGCCTACATTTACTCTCTGCGGGCGCTGGAGGCCCATGACGCGCTGAAGAAATGAGCGGCGATAACTGACACCTTCGCTCGCGAGCAAGCTCGCCCCCACAATGGGATCTGCGCTCGGCTGCGGACTTGTAGGCGATCCCAGAAAACATCGGAGCGAGCTTGCTCGCGATAGCGGACTGACATTCAACCTTTTCGTCGACTGTCACACCACTTTCGCGGGCAAGCCCGCTCCCACGGTGACGCGGCGTCCGGTTAGACCGGTGCGGCCTCGGGCCGGCGTACCTGCGGCTGTTTCCAGGAGTCGGCGGCGCTTTCCTCGATGGCTTGCTGGATGGCCCGCCGGCGGTTTTCCTCGGCCCGGCGGCTGAAGTACCAGACCAGGAACGTCACCAGCGACACCGCCAGCAGGATCAGGCTCGCCACGGCGTTGATCTCCGGCTTCACACCCAGACGCACCGCCGAGAACACCTCCATGGGCAAGGTCGTGGAACCTGGACCCGACACGAAGCTCGCCAGCACCAGGTCATCCAGGGACAGCGCGAACGACATCATGCCCCCCGCCGCCAGCGATGGCGCGATCATCGGGATGGTGATCAGGATGAACACCTTCCAGGGCCGCGCGCCAAGGTCCATGGCAGCCTCCTCGATGGAAAGATCCAGCTCACGCAAGCGCGAGGAGACCACCACCGCCACATAGGCCGCACAGAAGGTCGTGTGGGCGATCCAGATCGTGACGATGCCACGCTCCTGGGGCCAGCCGATCATCTGGGCCATGGCCACGAACAGCAGTAGCAAGGACAGGCCGGTGATCACTTCCGGCATCACCAGCGGCGCGGTGACCAGGCCACCGAACAGCGTACGCCCCTTGAACCGGGTGATGCGGGTCAACACGAAGGCGGCCAGCGTGCCCAGGGCCACCGCGGCGACCGCCGTATAGCAGGCGATTTCCAGGGAGCGCAGCACCGACCCCATCAACTGGGTGTTGTCCAGCAGGCCGACATACCATTTGATCGACCAGCCGCCCCACACCGTCACCAGCTTCGAGGCGTTGAACGAGAAGATCACCAGGATCACCATCGGCGCGTAGATGAACAGCAATCCCAGCACCAGCATCAGGCTCGAAAAACGAAAGCGCTTCATTCCTTGCCCTCCATTTCCTTGGCCTGACTGCGGTTGAACAGGATGATGGGCACGATCAGGATCGCCAGCATCACCACCGCCAGGGCGGATGCCACCGGCCAGTCACGGTTGTTGAAGAATTCCTGCCACAGCACTTTGCCGATCATCAGGGTCTCGGGGCCGCCCAGCAGTTCCGGGATCACGAATTCCCCCACCACCGGGATGAACACCAGCATGCAGCCGGCGATGATGCCGTTCTTGGACAGCGGCACGGTGATCTTCCAGAAGCTGTTGAAGGTACTCGATCCCAGGTCGGAGGCGGCCTCCAGCAGGCTGGGGTCATGTTTGACCAGGTTGGCGTACAACGGCAGGATCATGAACGGCAGGTACGAATAGACGACACCGATGTACACCGCCAGGTTGGTGTTGAGGATCTGCAGGGGTTCGCTGATCAAGCCCATGCTCATCAGGAAGCCGTTGAGCAGGCCGTTGTTGCTGAGGATGCCCATCCACGCGTAGACGCGGATCAGGATCGCGGTCCAGGTCGGCATCATGATCAGCAGCACCAGCACCGTCTGCGTCTCTTTGCGGGCGTTGGCGATGCCATAGGCCATCGGATAACCGATCAGCAGGCACAGGACCGTACTGATCAGGGCCATCTTCAGCGAGCCCAGGTACGCGGCGATATACAGCTCGTCCTCGCTGAGCATCGCGTAGTTGGCCAGGTTGAGCAGTATCTGCAGCTTCTGGTCGACGTAGCTGTAGATCTCGGTGTAAGGCGGAATCGCCACGTCGGCTTCAGCGAAACTGATCTTCAGGACGATGAAGAACGGCAGCATGAAGAACAGGAACAGCCAGATGAAGGGCACCCCGATGACCAGTTGCCGGCCACCGGGCGTTATTCGGGCGAGTCGACGCTTGAGTTTGCGCATGTTCATGAGCGAAGCACCACGCCGCTGTCATCCTCCCACCAGACGAACACCTGGTCGCCCCAGGTCGGCCGCTGGCCACGGCGCTCGGCGTTCGCCACGAAGGACTGCACCAGCTTGCCGCTCGGCAACTCGACGTAGAACACCGAATGGCCACCCAGGTAGGCGATGTCATGGACCTTGCCGCTGGACCAGTTGTGCTCGCAGGTCGGCTGTTCGGCGGTCACCAGCAGCTTTTCCGGGCGGATGGCGTAGGTCACGGACTTGTCCTGCACCGAGGTGCTGATGCCGTGGCCCACGTAGATGTTGCGGTCCAGATCCTTGCAGGTCAGCACCGCATGTCCCTCGGCGTCATCCACCACTTCGGTCTCGAAGATGTTGACGTTGCCGATGAACTCGCAGACCAGCCGGCTGGTCGGGGTCTCGTAGATGTCGATCGGGCTGCCGATCTGGGCGATCCAGCCCAGGTGCATGATCGCGATCCGTTCGGCCATGGTCATGGCCTCTTCCTGGTCGTGGGTCACCATGACGCAAGTCACGCCGACCCGCTCGATGATTTCCACGAGCTCGAGCTGCATCTGCGAACGCAGCTTCTTGTCCAGGGCCCCCATCGGTTCGTCGAGCAACAGCAGCTTGGGCCGCTTGGCCAGGGAACGGGCCAGGGCCACGCGCTGGCGCTGGCCACCGGAAAGCTGATGGGGCTTGCGCTTGGCGTACTGGCTCATCTGCACCAGCTTGAGCATTTCCGCCACGCGGGCTTCGATCTCCGCCTTGGGAATCCTGTCCTGCTGCAGGCCAAACGCAATATTCTGCGCCACGGTCATGTGGGGAAACAGCGCATAGGACTGGAACATCATGTTGATCGGCCGCTCGTAGGGCGGCATGTCGGTGATATCCACACCATCGAGGAAAATGCGCCCTTCCGTGGGCCGCTCGAATCCTGCGAGCATGCGCAGCAAGGTGGATTTGCCCGATCCCGAGCCGCCGAGCAAGGCGAAGATCTCGCCTTTCTTGATTTCCAGGGACACATCGTCCACGGCAATCGTCTCGTCGAACTTCTTCGTGACCCGGTCGATCTTGACCAGCACCTGCTTGGGTGTCTGGTCGCCCTCGAGGGCTTTCTTATAGGCGCCGGAGGCAACTGCCATTTACGAAACTCCCACAGAATTTGCAGTTCGCCCCTCACGGGCGAACCTTTAAGTTAGAGCGTTTGACGCTATTTACCCGACTTGACCTTAGTCCAGCTGCGGGTCATGAGTCGTTGGATCTTGGGCGGCAACTCGGAGTTGACGTAGAGCTTGTCGACGACTGCCTGCGGTGGGTAGACCGCCTCGTCGGTACGCACTTGCTGGTCCATCAGTTCGCCAGCCTTGGGGTTGGGGTTGGCATAACCGACGTAATCGCTGACCTTGGCGATCACCTCGGGCTGGAGCAGGAAATTGATGAATGCATGGGCCTGCTTGACATTGGTGGCGTCACGCGGGATCGCCAGCATATCGAACCAGAGGTTGCCGCCTTCCTTGGGGATCACATAGGCGATTTCGACGCCCTTGCCGGCTTCGCTGGCACGTTCGCGAGCCTGGAAAATGTCCCCGGAGAAACCGGCTGCCACGCAGATCTCGCCGTTGGCCAGATCGGAGATGTACTTGGAGGAATTGAAGTAGGTCACGTAGGGCCGGATCTTGAGGAGCTGGGCCTCGGCCTTCTTGTAGTCTTCCGGGTTTTCGCTGTTGGGGTCCAGGCCCAGGTAGTTCAGCATCGCCGGAATCATCTCGTCACCGGAGTCGAGGAACGAGACGCCACAACTGGACAGTTTCTTGATGTTCTCCGGCTCGAACAGCACGGCCCAGGAATCGATCTTCTCGACGCCCAGCACAGCCTTGATCTTCTCGACGTTGTAGCCGATGCCGTTGGTGCCCCACAGGTAGGGGACGGCGTACTGGTTGCCCGGGTCGTTGCGCTCCAGGCGCTTGAGCAGCGACGGGTCGAGGTTGGCGTAGTTGGGCAGTTGTGCCTTGTCGAGCTTCTGGAACGCCCCGGCCTTGATCTGCTTGCCCAGGAAGTGGTTGGACGGCACGACCACGTCATAGCCGGTACGGCCGGCAAGCAACTTGCCTTCCAGGGTTTCGTTGGAATCGAACACGTCGTACACCGGCTTGATCCCGGTGGTTTTTTCGAAATCCGCCAGGGTGGATTCGCCGATGTAGTCCGACCAGTTATAAATATGCACGGTGGAAGCCGCCTGGACACTGACCGCGAGTGTCAGGCCGGCACCGACCAGCAAGGCGTTGCGTAACAAAGAAAAGACTGGCACGTGGAGGTCCTCTAAATAGTTGGGCCCAAGTTGCCCCCCGTTACCGGCCGCGATAGGCCCTGCAACAAAACCGGCGCGCAACTTACCCTCGATAAACCGATCCAGCAAAACTTTTAGTTATTTAATTGCTCCTGTTGCCGGGCGTCGCGAGGACGGCGACAACAGGAGGGTGCCTCAGGCCGGCTTATTTACCGGATTTGATCTTGGTCCAGCTGCGGGTCAGGATCCGCTGGGTGGCTGGCGGCAAGTCGCTGATCGCATACAGATGGGCTTTCACTTCATCCGACGGATAGATGTTCGGATCACCGGAGATTTCCTTGTCCACCAACGGCGTCGCGGCCTTGTTGCCGTTCGGGAAACGGACGTTGTCGGTGATCTCGGCCATGATTTCCGGCTTCATCAGGAAGTCCATGTACTTGTAGGCGGCCTCGACGTTTTCGGCGTCCTTGGGAATGGCGACCATGTCGTAGAACGAACCGGCGCCTTCCTTGGGAATGCTGTAGGCCACCTTGACCTTGCCACCCGCTTCGGCGGCACGGGACTTGGACTGCTCGATATCGCCCGAGTAACCCACGGCCACGCAGATGTTGCCGTTGGCCAGGTCGGAGATGTACTTGGACGAGTGGAAGTAACCGATCGAAGGACGGATCTTGAGGAACAGCGCCTCGGCTTCAGCCAGTTGTTTCTTGTCCTGGGTGTCGGTCGGGTAGCCCAGGTAGTGCAAGGCCACCGGGATCATCTCGGTCGGCGAATCGAGGAAGCTCACCCCGCAACTCTTGAGCTTGGCGATATTTTCCGGCTTGAGCAGGACATCCCAGGAATCGATCTTGTCGATACCCAGTGCCGCCTTGACCTTCTCGGGGTTGTAGCCGATGCCGATAGTGCCCCACATGTAAGGGAAAGCGTACTGGTTGCCCTTGTCGCTGGCATCACCCACCGCCTTGAGCAGGTCGGTGTCGAGATTCTTCCAGTTCGGCAACTTGGACTTGTCCAGCGGCTGATAGACGCCCGCCTTGATCTGCTTGGCCAGGAAGTTGTTCGACGGCACCACGATGTCATAGCCGGACTTGCCGGCCAGCAGCTTGGCTTCCAGGGTTTCATTGCTGTCGAATACGTCGTAGACCACCTTGATCCCCGACTCTTTCTCGAACTTGGCGATCGTGTCCGGGGCGATGTAGTCGGACCAGTTATAGACGTGCAGCACTTTGTCGTCCGCCTGGACGGCACCCGCCATCGCGCCCATCAGAGACATGGCGAGGAGGGTCTTGCCAGCTATCTTCATACCTAATGCCTTCATGGATGATGCTCCAGTTATTCTTTTAAGCCACAGTTCAGTAGCCGGCTCGCGGGCAACTTGAACAGGCGGTAGTCTGGCAAGTTACAGGGCAGGCTTTCAACACAAACCCAGCCTTTTCAAACCGGGGGAGGCCCTTCAAGGCGCCTCCCTCAGAGCCTAGCACTTAGGCCCTGTACGATAAGTGCTTGCGCAACGACCATGCTGCGTTGAAAACAGGCTCGCAATGCTCAATGACGACCCGTCAACTGCGCTTGCTCGCGTGTTTTCGCCTTGCCTGATCGCCGCTCGGCGCCTTTTCGTACAAACCCTAGCCTTGCAACACACCGAGGGTCAGGTCCAGGCAGTGTCGTGCCTTGGTCACCAATTCATCGATCTCGGCCTTGCTGATCACCAGTGGCGGCGCAATGATCATGGTGTCTCCCACCGCGCGCATGATCAGGCCGTTATCGAAGCAGAACTGCCGGCAGATCATGCCCGCACCCTTGCCTTCATAACGCTGGCGCGTGGCCTTGTCCCGGACCAGTTCGATCGCCCCCAGCAAACCGACGCCACGCACTTCACCCACCAGCGGATGATCGTTCAGTTCCCGCAAGCGCTTCTGCAAATAAGGTGCCGTTTCGTCGTTGACACGCTCGACGATCTTCTCTTCGCGCAGGATGCGGATGTTTTCCAGGGCCACTGCCGCAGCCACCGGGTGACCGGAATAGGTGAACCCGTGGTTGAAGTCGCCGCCCTCGTTGAGCACCGCGACCACGTCGTCGCGTACGATCAGGCCGCCCATGGGGATGTATCCGGAGGTCAGACCCTTGGCGATGGTCATCATGTGGGGTTTCAACCCGTAATGATCGGTACCGAACCACTCACCGGTGCGGCCGAAGCCACAGATCACTTCGTCGGCCACGAACAGGATGTCGTACTTGGCGAGGATTTCCTTCATGCGCGGCCAGTAGGTGTCCGGCGGCACGATCACCCCGCCCGCGCCCTGGATCGGCTCGGCAATGAATGCACCGACATTGTCGACGCCAATCTCCAGGATCTTCTCTTCCAGCTGGTTGGCTGCCCACACACCGAACTCTTCGGGGCTCATGTCGCCGCCTTCGCCGAACCAGTATGGCTGGGCGATATGGGTGATGCCCGGGATCGGCAGGTCGCCCTGCTCATGCATATAGGTCATGCCACCCAGGCTCGCGCCGGCCACGGTCGAGCCGTGATAGCCGTTCTTGCGACTGATGATGACCTTCTTGTTCGGCTGGCCCTTGATCGCCCAGTAGTGGCGGACCATGCGCAACATGGTGTCGTTGCCTTCCGAGCCGGAACCGGTGAAGAACACATGGCTCATGCCGGGCGGGGCGACGTCGGCGATGGCCTTGGACAGCTCCAGCGCCGGCGGATGGGCCGTCTGGAAAAACAGGTTGTAGTACGGCAACTCACGCATCTGCTGGCTGGCGGCTTCGGCCAGCTCATCACGGCCGTAGCCGACCGCCACGCACCAGAGGCCGGCCATGCCGTCGAGGATCTTGTTGCCTTCGCTGTCCCAAAGGTAGACGCCCTTGGCACGGGTGATGATGCGCGGCCCTTTCTGCTTGAGCTGCTTGAAGTCGCTGAATGGTGCCAGGTGGTGCTCGCTGCTCAAGGCTTGCCATTGGAGGGTCTGCGGATTGTTGCGGGTCATGCGAATTCTCCTTGTATCGGTTGGGGCGAAGCGGCCTGGACCGCCCCGCCCGGCGCATCAGACGGCAAAGAGCAGGAATTCCCGCTCCCACGAACTGATGACGCGCTTGAAGTTTTCATGCTCGGCCCGCTTGACCGCGACGTAGCCTGTGATGAATTTCTTACCCAGGTACTTCTCGATGGTGGTGCTGTTTTCCATGCGCTCGAGGGCGTCCTCGATGGTCAGCGGCAGGCGCAGGTTGCGGCGCTCATAACCACGGCCCACCACCGGTGCGCTCGGCTTGAGGCCTTCGACCATGCCGATGAAGCCACACAGCAGGCTGGCGGCGATGGCCAGGTACGGGTTGGCGTCGGCACCCGGCAGGCGGTTTTCCACCCGACGGTTCTGCGGCCCGGCATCCGGCACCCGCAGGCCGACGGTACGGTTCTCCTCGCCCCATTCGACGTTCACCGGCGCCGAGGTATCCGGCAGGAAGCGGCGGAACGAGTTGACGTTGGGCGCGAACAGCGGCAACAGCTCGGGGATCAGCTTCTGCAGCCCGCCGATGTGGTGCAGGAACAGCTCGCTCATCGTCCCGTCTTCATTGGAGAAGACGTTCTTGCCGGTTTCCTTGTCGATGATGCTCTGGTGCAGGTGCATCGCACTGCCCGGTTCGCCGGTCATGGGCTTGGCCATGAAGGTCGCGGCCACATCGTGCTTGAGCGCGGCTTCACGCATGGTGCGCTTGAACACCAGGATCTGGTCGGCCAGGGACAAGGCATCGCCATGACGGAAATTGATTTCCATCTGCGCCGTGCCGTCCTCATGGATCAGGGTGTCGAGGTCCAGCTCCTGCAACTCGCACCAGTCGTAGACATCTTCGAACAGTGGGTCGAATTCGTTGGCCGCTTCAATGGAGAAAGACTGGCGACCGGTTTCCGGGCGGCCTGAGCGACCGATGGGCGGCTGCAACGGGAAGTCCGGGTCGTCGCTGCGCTTGGTCAGGTAGAACTCCATTTCCGGTGCGACGATGGGCTGCCATCCCTTGTCGGCGTAGAGCTTGAGCACCTTTTTCAGCACGTTGCGCGGCGACAGCTCGATGGGGTTGCCCTGCTTGTCATAGGCGTCGTGGATCACCTGGGCGGTGGGCTCGATGGCCCAGGGCACCAGGAATACAGCGTTTTCGTCCGGACGGCACACCATGTCGATGTCGGCCGGATCCAGCAGTTCGTAATAGATGTCGTCTTCGACATAGTCGCCCGTAACGGTCTGGAGCAGAACGCTCTCGGGCAGGCGCATGCCTTTTTCGGCAATGAACTTGTTGGTCGGCGAAATCTTGCCCCGGGTGATACCGGTCAGGTCGCCAATCATGCATTCGACTTCTGTGATCTTATGGTCTTTCAACCAATCGGTGAGCTGGTCGAGGTTGTTACTCATAAATGCCTCTAGGCGTGATTTTCCTGGCTGCCAAGGCTAGCCAGGGGTTGTTTGACGCATCGGCGTCGCGTTGTGTTGCCCCTGCCCGACAAATGCCCGGGAAAAGGTTCTACATTGAAAGGAGAGCTGCTAAAGAGAGTTTCGTCCAGAGCGTCCAGAATATTGGACGAAGATGACGGCTGACGCACCAGGGATGAAGTCGACATGGGCAGGCGCTCGGTGGCCGTCGTCATGGCCTGGGGACACGCCTCGCCACTGATGCGACGAGCATGCCAACCGATCTGCTGGGACAGGTGGTGACGCCGTTGGTACGGCAGGCGAGACATGAAGCACCCCGGTATTATTGCTGTTATGGGTTTGAATCGAGCTTAGCCTTGTTCATTTTTTTACACAACACCCCCGTAAAAAATACAACACGGCCCGCTCAAGCCTGCGGGCGCCAAGCCCCTTGAAGGGGAAAAAACGCCCCAAACTGCTCCAAAAAAGCCCCTCAAGTGCTTTTTTAGGGCAAAAAAGGCCCTGCTTGACTTCGGCATGCCGTTCGGGTTGACTGGGTTTCAAAGAGATCAATGATTGATATTTTTAACAACAAAGGTGTTGCATCATGTCGGTACCCCCGCGTGCCGTTCAGCTTAACGAAGCGAACGCGTTCCTTAAGGAACATCCTGAGGTTCTGTACGTTGACCTTCTGATTGCGGATATGAATGGTGTGGTGCGCGGCAAGCGCATCGAACGCACCAGCCTCCACAAGGTTTACGAGAAAGGCATCAACCTGCCGGCCTCCCTGTTTGCCCTGGATATCAATGGTTCGACGGTGGAAAGCACCGGCCTGGGCCTGGACATCGGCGATGCCGACCGCATCTGCTATCCAATCCCTGGCACCCTCTCCAACGAACCCTGGCAGAAGCGCCCTACCGCGCAGCTGCTGATGACCATGCACGAGCTCGAAGGCGAGCCTTTCTTCGCCGACCCTCGCGAAGTCCTGCGCCAGGTCGTGACCAAGTTCGATGAACTGGGCCTGACCATCTGCGCAGCGTTCGAGCTGGAGTTCTACCTGATCGACCAGGAGAACGTGAATGGCCGTCCACAGCCGCCCCGCTCGCCCATTTCCGGCAAACGCCCGCATTCGACCCAGGTCTACCTGATCGACGACCTCGACGAATACGTCGACTGCCTCCAGGACATCCTGGAAGGTGCCAAGGAGCAAGGCATTCCCGCCGACGCCATCGTCAAGGAAAGTGCCCCGGCGCAGTTCGAAGTGAACCTGCACCACGTGGCCGACCCGATGAAGGCCTGCGACTACGCCGTCCTGCTCAAGCGCCTGATCAAGAACATCGCCTACGACCATGAAATGGACACCACCTTCATGGCCAAGCCCTATCCGGGCCAGGCAGGCAACGGCCTGCATGTTCACATCTCGATCCTGGACAAAGATGGCAAGAATATCTTTGCCAGCGAGGATCCCGAGCAGAACGCCGCGCTGCGTCACGCGATCGGCGGTGTGCTCGAGACCCTGCCCGCGCAGATGGCTTTCCTCTGCCCCAACGTCAACTCCTATCGCCGTTTCGGCGCACAGTTCTACGTGCCGAACTCGCCGACCTGGGGCCTGGACAACCGCACCGTGGCCCTGCGCGTCCCCACCGGTTCGGCCGATGCCGTGCGCCTGGAACACCGCGTCGCCGGCGCCGATGCCAACCCGTACCTGCTGATGGCCTCCGTGCTGGCGGGAGTGCACCACGGCCTGGTCAACAAGATCGAGCCCGGTGCGCCGGTGGAAGGCAACAGTTACGAGCAGAACGAACAGAGCCTGCCGAACAACCTGCGCGATGCCCTGCGGGAACTGGACGACAGCGAAGTCATGGCCAAGTACATCGACCCGAAATACATCGATATCTTCGTGGCCTGCAAGGAGAGTGAGCTGGAAGAGTTCGAACATTCCATCTCCGACCTCGAGTACAACTGGTACCTGCATACCGTCTAAGCGGTTGCTGCAACGAACAACGCCGCAGGCCTTCGAGGCTGCGGCGTTTTTTTATGCCTATCGCGAGCAGGCTCGCTCCCACAGGATATTTGAACGCCCCCCATTCTTGAGCCCGACGAAGATCCATGTGGGAGCGGGCCTGCTCGCGATGACGGCCTGGCAGACAATACAAATCCCTGCTCGTACAATGCCCGGCAGCCCCGCAGGAGAGTCCCATGACGCGCATTGCCACCCCTCGCAAACCCCGCGCACGCAGCCAGGCCCGGATCGATTCGATCCTCGATGCCGCCCGCACGCTGCTGGCGGCCGAAGGCGTGGCCAGCCTTTCGATCTACAGCGTCGCCGAGCGCGCGGGCATTCCGCCCTCTTCCGTGTATCACTTCTTTGCCAGCGTTCCGGCCCTGCTCGAAGCATTGACCGCGGACGTCCATGCCGCCTTCCGCGCCTGCCTGCTAGCGCCGATCGATCACGGTTCGCTGAATCATTGGCGCGAATTGTCACGACTGGTGGAGCAGCGCATGTTGACGATCTATAGCCAGGATGCCGCCGCTCGCCAATTGATCCTGGCCCAGCACGGGCTGACCGAAGTCACCCAGGCCGACCGCCAGCACGACCTGGAACTGAGCGACCTGATGCACAAACTCTTCGCCCGCCACTTCGAACTGCCGGCGCTGCCTGGTGATGTCGACGTATTCGCCCTCGCCATGGAATTGGGCGACCGCGTCTATGCCCGCTCGGTGCAGTTGCACGGCCAGATCACCCCTCGCATGGCCGAGGAAGGCATGCGGGTGTTCGATGCGTACCTGGGATTGTACCTGCCACCCTATTTGCCCAAGCGTGAAGTCGCCTGATGTGCCGATCAGCTCTTCATGCGATGGGCCCCTATGGCGGCGGCCAACGCCAACTCGACACTTCTCAAAAGGCTTGCGGAGTGCTCGCCGAGCTCAGCTTCCCAGTTGATCACTTCATCCACGGCATCGGTCGCCTGCTCAAGCGTCAAGCCAAAGTGTGCGCAGTGACTCAGCACGTCCAATAACTGAAAAGCCCCGAAGGGCTCTCGCCGTCCGGGGCTGCGGGCAAGGCATCGCTCACAACTTGGCGATAGACACCTCGGTGGATTTGACGAAGGCGATCACTTCGCTGCCGATGGCCAGCTCCAACTCCCTCACCGAGCGCGTAGTGATCACCGACGTGACGATGCCGGAAGCGGTCTGTACGTCGATTTCCGACAGTACGTCGCCCTCCACGATTTCCTTGATGACGCCTTTGAACTGGTTACGTACGTTGATGGCTTTGATAGTCATAGTGTCGATTCCTTCTGGATGAGGCTATTGAGCCCAACGCAATTGCGTGGGCAAGGGTGAAACGGGTTCGGGTTCCGGCGGTTGGCCGGGCAAGGACAGCACACGATTGAGCACCTGGGCTTCCAGGGCTGCCAGACGATGGGAGCCGCGAGCCCGTGGTCGTGGCAGGTCGACGGGCAGGTCGAGGCCAATTCGACCGTCTTCTATCAGGATCACCCGGTCGGCGACGGCCACGGCTTCGCTGACGTCATGGGTAACCAGCAACACGGTGAAACCATGTTGCTGCCACAGACGCTCGATCAGTTGTTGCATCTCGATGCGGGTCAGGGCATCGAGCGCTCCCAGGGGTTCGTCGAGCAGTAACAGGCGCGGTTGATGAATCAGCGCCCGGGCCAAGGCCACCCGTTGTTTCTGCCCGCCGGACAGCGCCGCCGGCCACTCCTGCGCCCGGTCGGCCAGGCCGACGGCTTCCAAGGCCTGTAGCGCCTGGGCTCGCCAGTGGCCTTTCAAGCCCAGGCCGACGTTGTCGATGACTCTTTTCCAGGGCAGCAATCGCGCCTCCTGGAACATCAGGCGCGTGTCCTGTTGCGCCGCGCTCAACGGCGCCGAACCGGCCAGCAACTGACCGTCCGAAGGCTGATCGAGGCCGGCCAGCAGGCGCAGCAAGGTGCTTTTTCCGCAACCGCTGCGCCCCACTACCGCCACGAACTGCCCGGCCGGGATGTGCAGGTCGAGGTCTTGCAGTACCTGTCGCGAACCGAAGGTCTTCTGCAATTGGCGCACGACCAGAGGAATGCCGCGCAACAGGCGTGGAGGTTGTTGAGCGCTCATGCGGCACCTGCGCTGCGTGCCTGATAGGCCGGATGCCAGCGCAACCAGACCCGTTCAAGCCCACGAGCCGCCAGGTCGGCCAGCTTGCCGAGCACGGCGTACAAAAGGATCGCCAGCACCACCACATCGGTTTGCAGGAACTCCCGGGCATTCATGGCCAGGTAACCGATGCCGGCGTTGGCGGAAATGGTTTCCGCCACGATCAGTGTCAGCCACATGAAGCCCAGCGCGAAGCGCACGCCCACCAGGATAGAGGGCAATGCACCCGGCAGGATCACCTGCCGAAACAGGCTGAACCCGGACACCCCGTAGCTGCGGGACATCTCCACCAACGCCGGATCGACGTTGCGGATCCCGTGGTAAGTATTGAGGTAGATCGGAAATAGCGTGCCCAGCGCCACCAGGAAAATCTTCGCCGACTCATCGATGCCGAACCACAGGATCACCAGGGGAATCAACGCCAGGTGGGGCACGTTTCGCAGCATCTGCACCGAGCTGTCCAGCAGGCGCTCGCCCCATTTCGACAGGCCGGTGATGAAACCCAGGGCCAGGCCGATGCCGCCACCGATCAGGAAACCCAGCGCCGCTCGCCAGCCACTGATTGCCAGGTGAGTCCAGATTTCGCCGCTGCGCACCAACTGCGCTCCGGCTTCGATCACTGCCACCGGGGCCGGCAGGATCCGCGTGGATAACCAGCCCGCCGATACCGACAGCTGCCACACCACCAGCAACAACAGCGGCACCGCCCACGGCGCCAGGTTGTGGATAAGTTTCTTCATGGCCGCCTCAACTCTGGGAAGCGGCTTTAGGCAGGATATCGTTGGCGACCATCTCACCGAACGGGCTTACGTACCCCTGGCTCTGCGGCAACGGCGCACGCTCCACATCCAGATGAGGGAAAAGCAACTCCGCCACGCGGTAGGACTCTTCCAGATGCGGGTAGCCGGAGAAGATAAAGGTGTCGATCCCCAACTCGGCGTATTCCTTGACCCGCGCAGCGACGGTCGGGCCATCGCCCACCAGTGCCGTCCCGGCTCCGCCCCGAACCAGGCCGACACCGGCCCATAGATTCGGGCTGACCTCCAATTTGTCGCGCCGTCCACCGTGCAGCGCAGCCATGCGTTGCTGGCCCACCGAATCGAAGCGCGCCAGGGAGGCCTGGGCACGGGCGATGGTGTCGTCGTCCAGATGGGAGATCAATCGGTCGGCCGCCTGCCAGGCTTCGGCATTGGTTTCTCGCACGATCACATGCAGGCGAATGCCGAAGCGCACCGTGCGCCCGAGCCTGGCCGCCTTGACCCGGACCTGTTCGATCTTTTCCGCCACGGCCGCTGGCGGCTCGCCCCACGTCAGCACCATGTCCACCTGCTCGGCGGCCAGGTCCTGGGCGGCTTCCGAGGAGCCGCCGAAATACAGCGGCGGGCGTGGTTGCTGGATCGGCGGATAAAGCAGCTTGGCACCCTTCACGCTGATGTGCTCGCCGTCGTAGTCCACCGTCTCGCCTTCCAGCACGCGGCGCCAGATACGGGTGAACTCCACCGACGCCTGGTAGCGTGCCTCGTGGTCCAGGAACAGGCCGTCGCCGGCCAGTTCGTCCGGGTCGCCCCCGGTTACCAGGTTGAACAGCGCCCTCCCCCCAGACAAGCGATCCAGGGTCGCGGCCTGACGCGCCGCCACCGTCGGGGAAATGATCCCTGGGCGCAGCGCCACGAGGAATTTCAGGCGCTGGGTCACGGGAATCAGCGAAGCGGCCACCAACCAGGAATCTTCGCAGGAGCGCCCGGTGGGGATCAGCACCCCACCGAACCCCAGCCGATCCGCCGCCTGGGCAATCTGCTGCAGGTAACCGTGATCGACGGCGCGAGCGCCTTCGGCGGTGCCAAGGTAATGGCCGTCGCCGTGGGTAGGCAGGAACCAGAAAATATTGAGGCTCATGGAGTGGTCTCCCTGGGGGTCGAATTTACTGCGCGTTCGCAACGGCCGCCGGTGGCGTCCAGATCACGTCCTTGATGCTCAGCGGCTTGGGTATCAACTTGAGCTGATAGAAGCTGTCGGCGATCTTCTGTTGCGCCGCGATCACTTGCGGTGTGAGGAACAGCGCTCCGTAGCCCTGGCGCTTCACCGACGTCAGGGTGATGTCGGCGGGCAGGCCAAGCAGTGGCGATACCTGTCGTGTCACGTCCTCAGGATTGGTCCTGGACCATTCGCCCACGGCGCGCACTTCTTCCACCAGGGTCGTGATGACCTGGGGATGCTTTTGCGCATAGGGTCGGGTGGCGAGATAGAACTGATGATTGTCGACAATGCCCTTGCCGTCACGCAGGGTCCGGGCCTGCAACTGTTGTTCGGCGGCGGCCTGGTAAGGGTCCCAGATCACCCAGGCATCGACACTGCCACGTTCGAACGCCGCGCGGGCGTCAGCCGGGGGCAGGAACACGGTCTGGATGTCGGAATACTTGAGGCCAGCGTCCTCCAGCGCGCGCACCAGCAGGTAATGCACGTTGGAGCCCTTGTTCAGGGCGACCTTCTTGCCCTTGAGGTCCTGCACCGACTGGATGGGCGAGCCCTTGGGCACCAGGATCGCCTCGCTGCCGGGCGCTGGCGGTTCATAGGCGACATAGAGCAGATCGGCACCCGCCGCCTGGGCGAACACCGGTGGGGTTTCCCCCGTGACACCGAAATCGATGGAGCCGACGTTCAGGCCTTCGAGCAACTGCGGGCCACCGGGAAACTCGGTCCACTGCACGTCCACGCCTTGGGCGGCGAGACGTTTTTCCAGCGAGCCCTTGGCCTTGAGCAGCACCAGCGTGCCGTACTTCTGATAACCGATCCGCAGGGTCTCGGCTTGGGCCTGGGTGATGGCGCCGAAGGACACAGCCGCAGCAAACAGAGCGACCAGCCCGCGACGCAAAATGACAGAGCGCATGGCGCCTCTCCTTTTTTGCTATGGGGTTTTGGCTGCACCTGCTTGGCCGTTGGCGGCTGAGTAAGGTGAAGTGAATCAGGGTGTATCGGGTTCAAATGCTCCAGCGAGCACTCAACAAACGTTCGTTCAACAGGCCTGGATCCAGCGGCTTGGGTCGACGAGCCATGGCGCTGAGAAACTGCTCGAGCGCTTCGTCCAGGCGCTGCTGCAAGGCGGGCGTCAGCTGGGCCTGGGCAGAGCCTTCGCCGTAGGCGATCTGACTGTCTTCGGCAAAGATGCCCTGGAGCATTTCCTGGGCCTTGAGCGCCGAAAGCACGGGCTTGAGGGCGTAGTCCACGGCCAACATGTGGGCAATGCTGCCGCCCGTGGCCATGGGCAATACCACCTTGTGGCTCAAGGCACGTTCGGGAAGCAAGTCCAGCACGGTTTTCAACGCGCCGGAAAAGGAAGCCTTGTACACCGGCGTGGCAATCAACAAACCGTCGGCGTTTTCGATTCGCTGGAGCAGGTCGACCACCTTGGGACTGTCGAAACGGGCATGGAGCAGGTCTTCGGCGGGGAAATCACGCACCTGATAGCTCACCACTTCCACACCTTGCTGCTGCAACCAGCGCTGCGACCGCTCCAGCAATACCCCGGAACGGGAACGCTGACTGGGACTGCCACCGAGTGAGACGACAAACATGCCAACATCCTTAAACGTCCTGTGCGATTCGCGATGGGCGATCTCGCGTTTAGGCCCCCACCATAACAGCGGATTTTTATATCTTTAAATCATATTTATTCATTTGGTTATTCGATAAAGAGATATAAGATTGTTTTTTCCAGGCCATAAAAAAAGGCCGTCGGAACGGCCAAAACCCTTGGTACACAAGCCTTGATCATTCCCACGCGCTGCGCGCAAGCGCCTCAACGGACGCTCCGCGTTCGGCTGCCGGACTGTCCTTGGCTGCCACGCGGAGCGTGGGAACGATCGTTGAATGACTACCTGTTGGGCTGCGGTGTCAAGCGCAGGTAAGGCTTTACCGCGCGATAGCCCTTGGGGAAGCGTTGCTTGAGCTCCTCCTCGTCCTTGAGCGACGGCACGATCACCACTTCATCGCCATCCTGCCAGTTGGCCGGGGTAGCGACCTTGTAGTTATCGGTCAATTGCAAGGAATCGATCACCCGCAGGATCTCGTTGAAATTGCGCCCGGTGCTGGCCGGGTAGGTGATGGTCAGGCGGATCTTCTTGTTCGGGTCGATCACGAACAGCGAACGCACGGTCAAGGTATCGCTGGCATTGGGATGGATAAGGTCGTACAGGTCGGAGACCTTGCGGTCGGCATCGGCCAGGATGGGAAAATCGACGATGGCGTTCTGAGTTTCGTTGATGTCCTCGATCCATTTGTGATGCGAGTCCACCGGGTCTACCGACAGGGCGATGGCCTTGACGCCGCGCTTGGCGAATTCATCCTTGAGCTTGGCGGTCAAACCCAGTTCGGTGGTGCACACGGGGGTGAAATCCGCCGGGTGAGAAAACAGCACACCCCAGCTAGTGCCAAGCCATTCGTGGAAGCGAATCCTGCCGGCGCTGGAATCCTGTTCGAAATCGGGGGCGATGTCGCCGAGTCTGAGGCTCATGGTGCGGCTCCTGGTGGTTTTTTGTGAGCCCAACTGTGCACCGCTTTTCACTGCTTTAAAAAGAATGAATACCCATTTGGTTAGATCCTTAGTGAATATAAAAAACTGTTCACTGGTGCCGTGACGCATAGCGGGCCAAGATCGTTCCCGAGGTTCGAGAAGGCCTCGAGTTGCTGAAAAGAGGAGAAGGTTTCGGGAAAGGCTACAGGGGTGGGCCTGACCCGAAAACGTAAAAGCCCCGCCGGGCATGTTGCCGGGCGGGGCTTTTTTTTGCGCTACGTCTTACATGAAGTTGTAAGTGTAGTTGAAGATCAGACGGGTCTGGTCCTGACTGTCGCCTGCACCGCTGCTGCGGTAGGTACCCTGGCGCAGGGTAGTGCCGAAGCCTTTCAATGCGCCTTGCTGGATTACGTAATCCACACGCATGTCGCGTTCCCACTCGGAGTAGTCGCTTCCACCCGTGGCGGATTTGACATCGTCACCACGCAGATAGGCGACCGAGGCTTTCAGGCCTGGAACGCCCAAGGAAGCGAAGTCGTAGGAGTACTGACCGAAGGTGGTATTTTCACCGGCACGGACAAACCCGTTGATCATGCTGTCGGTGAACAGGTAGAAGCTCGCACCACCAGCCCCTTCAGGACGACCGTTGCCATCGACCACGTTGCCCTGGTTCAGGTAGACGAAGCCACCGTCATCACCGACTTGCTGGTGACCCAACAGGAACGCGCTGCCGCCGAGGGTGTAAGTGAACATGGCGCTCCAGGTCTTGTTATCGACCTCGCCCGGCGTCTTGGCATAGCCACCGTTGTTGTTGAAGCGGTAGCCAGCATCGCCGTTACGGCCGTCGGAGCTGCTGTCGAAATAACGCAGGTCAGTCTTGAACGATTGGCCTTCGCTGATCGGGAATACGTGTACGGCGCCCAGGAAGTGCTGCTTGTAATAGTCTTGCAGGTTGGCGTAGTAGTACTGCAGGGTCAGGTCTTTGGTGACCTTCCAGTCGGCGCCGGCAAAACGGAACTGGTTGCTGTCCTCGGTACCGCCCGCCACTGCCAGACCGGTGCTGTTGCTCGATGCACGGCCAGTGGCATGTTCCAGCTGACCTGCGTTGAAGGTCACATTGTCGATTTCCTTGGAGGTGATGGTGCCACCTTCGAAGGTCTGTGGCAGCAGACGGCTGTCGTTGGCCACCAGGATCGGCAGGTTAGGCTGCAGGGCACCACCCAGGTGAGCCTCGGTCTTGGAGAAGAGCGCCTTCACGTTACCCGACAGACGGCTCCACTCGTGGACCGCCGAACCATCGGTGTCGCTTGGCATATAGGAGCCAGCGTTACGCCCCCGTCCCCCATCGAGACGAATCCCCACCAGCGCCTGAGCATCGATACCGAAACCGACGACACCTTGCGTGAAACCAGACTTGTAGTCGAACTTGAGGCCAGTCCCTGTTTCGCGCAGGTCCTCGCTGCCCGTTTCATGGTTATCGTTATTGAAGTACAGAGTACGAGAACTGACGGACGCCTTGCTGTCCTCGATAAAACCGGCGGCGCCTGCCTGCTGCGCCAATACCCCAACGGCCACAGCCAGGGCCAAGGTGGACTTCTTCATGTATCGCTCCTCTCGTTTTCTAATTCTTGTGTGTCTTTGGTCCCGGGTCGCACGCCCGGAATCCGCGGATGCGCGATTAGCGCCAGACCGTGACCGGCAAGTCAACCGCAACCCTTTCGGACTACGACCATGGTCTAACCCCGCGACACCGGCCCGAAGAATAATGGATTCTCTATAAATCCAAAAAGAATTGTTTCATTAGTTTTCAGCTCGTTTCGACATATGTTTGCCATCAAAGCGTCATCATGCCGATGGCATGGCGTATCGGCGACGTTTGGGATAACTGAATAGTGCTTCGTCGGGCTTTTGCGAGGTCAGCCGAATCCAGGCACAGGGATTGAACCTGTGAGCTTCGAATGGCTTGGGTTCGCAGGACAGATGTTCGCGCATGCCACGATCTTGAGGCTTTCCAGACTAGACGCTCATTGTCTGAAATCAAGAAGAACGCGGCAGCGCGACGATTGGCAGCAACGGCCTACAGGGCTTTTTCGAAGATCTTCGAATTGCGTTGATAGTTGTACAACGATGCCCGTGCCGCCGGCAGGCGTTCCACGCTGCTGGGCTCGAAGCCACGCTCGCGGAACCAGTGGGCAGTCCGGGTCGTCAGTACGAACAGCGTCTTGAGCCCTTGGGCGCGAGCGCGGGCTTCGATCCGCTCCAGCAGTTCGTCGCCGCGCCCGCCATGGCGGTATTCCGGGTTCACCGCCAGGCAGGCCAGTTCCCCGGCATCCGAGTCGGCGATCTGGTAGAGCGCCGCGCAGGCGATGATCATGCCTTCGCGCTCGACCACGCTGAACTGCTCGATTTCGCGTTCCAGCACCTCACGAGAGCGACGCACCAGGATCCCCTGTTCTTCCAACGGGCTGATCAATTCCAGCAGGCCGCCGACGTCTTCGATGGCCGCTTCACGCACCACTTCGAATTGTTCCTGGGCCACCAGCGTGCCACTGCCGTCGCGGGTGAACAGTTCGGCCAGCAGCGCACCGTCCTCGGCGTAACTGACGATATGACTGCGCGCCACACCGCCACGGCAGGCCTGGGCCGCCGCATCCAGCAGCTCGGCCTGGTAGTCGCTGCCCAGGCGTTGCATATGGGCCGGGACCTGTTGCGGACGCAACTCGCGCACCAGTCTGCCGTCCTCGCCGATCAAGCCTTGCTCGGAGCCGAACAGCAGCAACTTGTCGGCGGCCAGGTCGATGGCCGCGCGAGTGGCGACATCTTCGCAGGCGAGGTTGAAGATCTCCCCGGTGGGGGAATAGCCCAACGGCGACAGCAACACGATGGAGCGCTCGTCCAGCAAGCGGTTGATGCCCTTGCGGTCGACCCGACGCACTTCTCCGGTGTGGTGGTAATCGACCCCCTCCAGCACGCCGATGGGCCGTGCGGTGACCAGGTTGCCGCTGGCGACACGCAGCCGCGAACCCTGCATGGGCGACGAAGCCATGTCCATGGACAGGCGCGCCTCGATGGCGATGCGCAACTGGCCGACCGCATCGATCACGCACTCGAGAGTCGCGGCATCGGTGATACGCATGCCGCGGTGGTAATGGGGGGTCAGGCCGCGGGCGGCGAGGCGAGTCTCGATCTGCGGGCGCGAGCCATGCACCAGTACCAGGCGCACGCCGAGGCTGTGCAGCAGCACCAGGTCATGGACGATGTTGCCGAAGTTGGGGTGTTCCACACCGTCGCCGGGCAGCATGACGATGAAGGTGCAATCGCGGTGGGCATTGATGTACGGCGAAGCGTGGCGAAGCCAATTGACGTATTCGGGCATGAACCTGGACCTGTAACAAATAACAGCCAAAAAAGGACGAAACAGAACGCACAGCAGGCTGGTGGTTATCGTCGGAACAGGCTTGGCGACACGCGCGCTCTCCTCATGAATACGGGCCCGGACAGGGGCAATTTAACCGGCCGCGGCAGGTGACAGGCAGTAATGCCCGATCAACTGTCGCAACACGTGTACGGTAGGTTGCAGGCGTGACATTTCAAGGTATTCGCCGGGTTGATGGGCACAGGCGATATCGCCGGGGCCCAGGACCAGGGTTTCGCAACCGAGGCGCTGAAGATAAGGCGCTTCGGTGCCGAACGCCACTGCTTCGGCACGATGGCCGGTGAGCCGTTCTGCCACCCGCACCAGTTCCGCATCCTCGGCCTGCTCGAAAGGGGGGACCTCGGGAAACAGCGGGGCGTAGTCGATCCTGACCTTGTGCCGTTCGGCGATGGGGTCGAGCTTCTGCCGGATAGCCGCCCTCAGGCTCTGTGGGTCCATGCCCGGCAAGGGTCGCAGGTCGAACTCCATGGAGCACTGGCCACAGATCCGGTTGGGGTTGTCGCCACCATGGATGCAGCCGAAATTCAGGGTCGGCTGTGGCACCGTGAATTGCGGGTTACGAAACTCTCGTTGCCATCGCAGGCGCAGGCCACGCAGTTCCCCCATGGCGTCGTGCATGGCTTCGAGGGCGCTGTGGCCCAGGCTCGGGTCGGAGGAATGGCCGCTGCGGCCAAGAATATCGATGCGCTCCATCATCACCCCTTTGTGCAGGCGAATCGGCTTGAGGCCGGTCGGCTCACCAATCACCGCTGCCCGCCCCAGTGGGCGACCGGCTTCGGCCAGGGCCCGGGCGCCGGCCATGGAGCTTTCTTCGTCGCATGTGGCGAGAATCAGCAACGGCTGCTTGAACGGCTGGTCCAGCAGCGGCTTGACCGCTTCGATCACCAGGGCGAAAAAGCCCTTCATGTCGCAACTGCCCAGCCCGACCCAACGGCCATCGACTTCGGTGAGCCTGAGCGGGTCGGTCTGCCACAACGCTTCGTCGAACGGTACCGTGTCGCTATGCCCGGCCAATACCAGCCCACCGGGGCCACTGCCGAAACTTGCCAGCAGGTTGAACTTGCCGGGGCTCACTTGCTGGATGTCGCAGCTGAAGCCCAGGTCGCCGAGCCAATCCGCCAGCAGTTCGATCACCGCAGCGTTGGACTGGTCCAGCCCGGGCTGGGTACAGCTGACCGAGGGGGCGGCGATCAGGGCAGCGAACTGATCTTTCATGGACGGCAAAGGCATCGCTGGCTCCGGGCATGCAAATTGACGTTCATCATAGAACCATCCGGCGCCAGGAAGAAACCGTCGCGGCACGTAGGACCAATGACTCCTGTACACTGCACGACCTTGGCAGCCATACCTTCCCGGCTGCGCACCCGATTCCTGGATTTTCCGGCCATGCAGAAAGAAACCGAAATCAAACTCCGCGTCAGCCGCGAGACCCTGGCAGCCCTGCGCGAGCATCCGCTGCTGAAAAAACGCAACAAGAGCGGCTGGGAACGCCGCGAACTGATGAATCAGTATTTCGACACCCCCGAGCGCGACCTGGCGCGAGCCAAGGTGGCCCTGCGCCTGCGTCGCGACGGCGAAGAGGTAATCCAGACCCTCAAGACCCGTGGCCAGAGCGTCGCCGGTCTGTCCGAGCGCAACGAGTACGATTGGCACCTGCCCAAGGCCAAGCTCGATCTGAAGAAACTCGATGGCGAATGCTGGCCCGAGGCCCTGGCCGAACTGGACAAGAAGACCCTCAAGGCCATCTTCACCACCGATTTCGTACGTGAACGCGCCGAAATCGCCTGGGGTCGCGGCAAAGGCAAGGTGGTCATCGAAGCCGCGCTGGACCTGGGCCATGTCGTGGTCGGCAAGCAGAAGGAAGAAATCTGCGAACTGGAGCTGGAACTGCGTGAAGGCGAACCCGCCGCGCTGCTGGAACTGGCCGCCGAACTGGCCGAAACCCTGCCCCTGATGCCGTGCGACATCAGCAAGGCCGAGCGCGGCTATCGCCTGCATGATGCGAACAGCTACGCCCTGAGCCTGCCGGCGCCACAACTGACCGCCGAAATGCCCCTGGACGACGCCTTCGCCGCGCTGGGCTGGCATTTGCTGGGCAGCAGCCAGCGTCTGGCCGAGCAGTACCGCTTCAATGGTCACTGGCGCCTGCTGCAGGACTGGGTGGAAAACCTCGCCGAACTGCGTGCCTTGCTCAGCAGCCTCGGCCAGGCCGCGCCACGCCAGTCGACCCATGACCTGCGCGTCGCCCTGGATGCCTTGCTCGAAGACTGGCGCCCGTTGGTCCAGGCAGGCCTGGACGACGAAGACGTGCGCAAGGCAGCGCCAGAGCAGTTCCTCGAGGAACTCCAGGATCCACGCTGGGGCCTGTTCTCCCTCAAGGCCTCGCGCTGGCTGCTGGCCCGCAGCTGGGCCGCCGAGCGCAACACCCGTGGCAACCGCCAGGGGGCGGCGCAACTGAGCAGTTGGCTGCCACGCCTGTTGGGTGAGGAGTCGACGTCGCTGCAACTGCAACGCTACCAGCAGCAGCCGGAAGACCTGGCCGAGCAATTGCCGCGCATCGAGCGCATCCAGGTCTGGCTGCACCACGCCCGCCAGGTACTGGACATTCCGGAAATGGACCGTCTCTATGGCGAGTTGAACAAACTGGCGCAACTGGCCAACGAACCGATCACCGATCAAGCCCTCGATGCGCGCAAGCAGCAGGCCATCGCGGTCTACCAGAACCGGGCCTGGAAAACGCTGTTGCGGCTATAACCTGGGTAACTGCGGCGCCTTTCACATCGCCATCGCGAGCAAGCTCGCCTCCACGGCCGATCTTCGCCGATTTGCGTTCGCCGAAGATCCCTGTGGGAACCAACTTGCTCGCAACGGGGCCAGCCCATCCTCCAGGGAAATCAGCGCACCACCGGCAAACTCGTCGTGGACTTGATTTCCGAAAGCGCCACGATGGAGTTCACTTCCTGGATCCCCGGCACCAGCGACAGCTTTTCGAAAAAGAATCGCTCGTAAGCTTCTATGTCCGCCGTGACAATGCGCAGCAGGAAGTCCACCGAGCCCATCAGTACGTAGCACTCCAGCACCTCGGGGAAGCCGCGAATCGCCTCGGTGAACTCGGTAAAATTTGAACGACCGTGGGCGTTGAGCTTTATCTCGGCGAAGATCTGCGTATTCAGGCCGATTTTCTTGCGATCGAGCAATGTCACCTGCCCCCGAATGATCCCCTCTTCCTTCATCCGCTGAATCCGGCGCCAGCATGGCGACTGGGACAAGCCCACCTGCTCGGCGATCTGCGCGCTGGACAGCGAAGCATCCTCCTGCAGCAGTGCCAGTATCCTGCGATCATAGGCATCCAGCTCGCCGTGCATGAATCCACCTTAAAATCCAATATATGAGACTTGAATCATTCGTTTAATGGCTGAAGTCACCCATATTAGATAAGAAATACCCCGCCACGCATGTAAATATTTCTCCCGCCTTTCTGGAGATAGAACATGCCTTCTTTCGACGCCGTCATCGCCGCGCCATCTCGTACCGACGCCTGGCACCACGCCAATGCCCATTGCCGCGCGTGGTACCGGTTGCTGGCCGAAGCCGAGGCCGATGTGTTGTGTCGCGCCCTGAACCTGTTCGCACTGCAAGGCCTGACACCGCAACAGGTCCATGTCGAACGCGAGGATGATCTGCTGAGCATGGAGGTCTTGATGGATGGACTGAGCTGGCACCGTGCCCAGGTCATCGCGGAAAAATTGCGCAACCTGATCAGCGTGTGCTCGGTGGACCTGCAAAACATCGACGAAACATGGGTCGAACCGGTCCAGGCCAGCGGCTGAAGAACGCCGGAGCAGGAAATTGAAACGCATTGGTCGAATAGTGGCCCAACGGTGCATGGGGTCGGGACTATCCTTTTGCAGACCGGGAAGGCGCCGAAGCGTCTACATCGCGGCTTTGCTGAATTTGTCCAATAGGAAACCCGCATGTCCACCAAACACGCCACTCAGGACCGCTGGCTGGACCTCAACGATCTGCTGCGCCAACTGGTCGCCCAGGGCTTCATCAGCCAGGACTCGGCCGAGACCGCGCTCAACGCCCGGCGGCGCCACGGTGCCAATGCCCAGTTGCATCCGCTGGAGTTCATCGCCAACCAGCACCTGGACGACCTGAGCCGCCCAGGCAAGCGACTCGACCTGGAAAGCCTGACCCTGTGGCTGTCCCAGCAGGCCGGCCAACCCTACCTGCGCATCGACCCGCTGAAGATCAACGTCGCGGCCGTCACGCCCCTGATGTCCTACGCCTTCGCCCAGCGCCACAAGATCCTGGCGGTGGCGGTCGATCGCGACGCGGTCACCGTCGCCAGCGCCCAGCCGTACGTCAGGAGCTGGGAATCGGACCTGACCCACGTCCTCAAGCTGCCGATCAAGCGAGTGGTGGCCAACCCCGTGGATATCCAGCGCCTGAGCGTGGAGTTCTACCGCCTCGCCAAATCGGTCAGCGGTGCCAGCACGACCGACCAGCAACCGAGCAACCTGAGCAACTTCGAGCAACTGCTCAACCTTGGCGCCAGCGACCAGGAGCCGGACGCCAACGACGCGCACATCGTCAATATCGTCGACTGGCTGTTCCAGTACGCCTTCCAGCAACGTGCCAGCGATATCCACATCGAACCACGTCGCGAACAGGGGACGGTGCGGTTTCGCATCGACGGGGTGCTGCACACCGTCTACCAGTTCCCGCCGCAGGTGACGATGGCGATCATCAGTCGCCTCAAGAACCTGGGGCGAATGAACGTCGCGGAAAAGCGCAAGCCTCAGGACGGCCGGGTCAAGACCAAGACCCCGGACGGCGGCGAGGTGGAATTGCGCCTGTCGACACTGCCCACGGCCTTCGGCGAAAAGATGGTCATGCGGATCTTCGACCCGGAAGTGCTGCTCAAGGACTTCGACCAGCTCGGCTTTTCCGCCGATGACCTGCGGCGCTGGCAGGACATGACCCGCCAGCCCAACGGCATCGTCCTGGTGACCGGCCCCACCGGGTCCGGCAAGACCACCACCCTCTACACCACCCTCAAGAAGCTGGCGACACCTGAGGTGAATCTCTGCACCATCGAGGATCCGATCGAAATGGTCGAGGCCTCCTTCAACCAGATGCAGGTGCAGCACAACATCGACCTGAGCTTCGCCGCCGGAGTCCGGGCGCTGATGCGCCAGGACCCGGACATCATCATGATCGGCGAGATCCGCGACCTGGAAACCGCCGAGATGGCGATCCAGGCCGCGCTCACCGGACACCTCGTGCTCTCGACGTTGCACACCAACGACGCCCCCAGCGCCATCAGCCGCCTGCTGGAACTCGGCGTGCCCCATTACCTCATCAAGGCCACGGTACTGGGGGTCATGGCCCAGCGCCTGGTGCGCACGTTGTGTCCCCATTGCAAGGCCCCCCTGGCCCTGGACGAGGACGACTGGCAAACCCTGACGCGCCCCTGGCAAGCCCCGCTGCCCAGCAACGCCCAGCAGGCCGTCGGCTGCCTGGAGTGTCGCGACACCGGCTATCGCGGGCGCGCCGGGGTGTATGAAATTCTTCAATTGAGCGACAGCATCAAGGGGCTCATCCACGCCGACACCGACCTGCTGGCGGTGCGTCGCCAGGCCTTCAAAGAAGGTATGCGCAGCTTGCGACTGTCCGGCGCCCAGAAGGTCGCCGCCGGGCTGACGACCGTGGAGGAAGTGCTCCGGGTGACGCCGCAAAGCGAACAGAAATGAGTTCGGCGATACCTGACCAGGCAGTCACGGAACTGAATCGAGGCGCAGGTAATCCAAAGTCATAGTTAACCCTGTGGAGTCACCTATCATGCGTCTCAAACTTGCTGTCGCGACCCTGGCCTTGCTGTCTCTTCCTGTTGGCTCGGCGATGGCCGACACGTTTTGGCGTAACGTCATTTCATCCGGTGCGACCACCGGTTCCACCTACCTGACGTTCAAGGACAACAAGCTGATCGTCGCCGCCCAGGACGACGCCGGCAGCTTCGTCGCCAGTGACGGCAACATCCGCGGCCCATACCTGGAAGCGGCCATGCAGAAAGTCCGTGCCGACAACCCTGGCCTGCAGGCCAGCGACATGGAACTGGCCAACGCGATCCTGGCGAAAAACGCCATCGCCCAGGACTGATTCAACGCCAAAAAAAAGCCGCTCGATCGAGCGGCTTTTTTTTGGGCTGAGAAAAGTCGATGTCAACATCGACCATCCTGTGGGCGCGGTTATTCGCCGATAGCGGCTTTGTAACCCGCCGCATCCAGTAATTTGCCCAGGTCGGCATCTGCATCGGAAGGCTTGATCTTGAAGATCCACGATTCGTAGGGCGTATTGTTCAGCGCTTCCGGCTCGTCACCCAGGGCTTCGTTGACTGCAACGACTTCACCCGACACGGGCGAATAGATGTCCGAAGCTGCCTTCACCGATTCCACCACCCCTGCCGCATCACCGGCCGCCAATTCTTTGCCAAGCTCCGGCAGCTCGATGAACACGACATCACCCAGTGCCTCCTGAGCGTGATCGGAAATACCCACGGTGACGCTACCGTCAGCCTCCAGGCGCGCCCACTCGTGACTTTCGGCAAAACGCAGTTCGGCAGGGATGTCGCTCATATTCTGTGTCCTCTAGAGAAGTGTCAGCGGCCAATGGCCAGCAAAAGGTTAGATCAGGGTTTTGCCATGGCGGACGAAGGTCGGCTTGACCACCCGTACCGGGTACCACTTACCGCGAATTTCCACCTCGGCACGGTCGGCGGTGGCCATCGGAACGCGTGCCAGGGCGATTGACTTGCTAAGCGTAGGAGAAAAACTACCACTGGTGATCTCCCCTTCGCCAACATCGGCGATGCGTACCACCTGATGGGCACGCAGGACGCCGCGTTCCTCCAGCACCAGGCCGACCAGTTTATGCTGCACGCCTGCGGCCAGCTCGGCTTCCAGCGCCGCGCGCCCGATGAACTGACGGCTCGCCGGCTCCCAGGCAATGCTCCAGGCCATGTTCGAGGCCAGTGGGGAAATGTCCTGGTGAATGTCCTGACCGTAGAGGTTCATGCCGGCCTCCAGGCGCAGGGTGTCCCGGGCGCCGAGGCCTATGGGAGAAATACCGGCGCCCACCAGGTCGTTGAAGAAACTTGGCGCTTCGTGTGCAGGCAGGACAATTTCCAGGCCATCCTCACCGGTGTAGCCGGTGCGGGCGATGAACCAGTCACCGTCGGCGCGCCCTTCGAAAGGCTTTAGCTGCTGGATCAACTGGCCACGTGATTGAGTGACCAGCTCGGCAATCTTGTGCCGGGCCTGGGGCCCCTGGATCGCCAGCATCGCCAGCTCGGGACGTTCGCGCAGTTGCACGTCATATCCGCCGAGCTGCGCCTGCATCCAGGCCAGGTCCTGGTCGCGGGTCGAGGCATTGAAGACCAGACGGTAACTGTCCTCGATCCGATAGATGATCATGTCGTCGACGATGCCGCCGCGTTCGTTGAGCATGGCGCTGTAGAGGGCACGCCCCGTTTGCTGCAAGCGGTCCACGTCGTTGGCGAGCAGGCGTTGCAGCCAGGCCTTGGCCTGGGGACCGTCGACATCGATCACGGTCATGTGGGATACGTCGAACACACCGCAGTCGCGACGCACCTGATGGTGCTCCTCGACTTGCGAACCGTAATGCAAGGGCATATCCCAACCGCCAAAATCGACCATCTTCGCGCCAAGGGCGAGATGAAGGTCATACAGAGGCGTACGCTGTCCCATGGGTTTCTCCTTCCGGGCTTGGCGAAGATGCGGACGGGCACTGCACAGCGCGAACGCCGAAGAGTATTTTCAGCCGCTCTCAGTTACCCGGTCTGACAGACAGACCGCACCGAATGCCGCGCATTGTAGCCGCATGACAGTAGACTGGCACCTGCGACCGCTAGGCTCTGTTTGAAAAGTCTTGAGACTAAGGTCAGGCAGGGCGAAAAACGGCGAGAAACGACCGGGGTCGCGCTCGACTTTACTGGAGTAAATGAGCATTGCGATCGGACTCGCGCACGAGCCGGCGTTTTCAACGCAGCATGAATGAGTATCAAGGCTTTTCAGACAGGGCCTAGCGTGCCGAACGACGTATCAATCCGATGACCGGCAACAGCCCCACCAGCACCAGGGTCAACGCCGGCAAAGCAGCCCGCGCCCACTCCCCCTCGCTGGTCATCTCGAAGATCCGCACCGCCAGCGTGTCCCAGCCGAACGGGCGCATCAGCAGGGTCGCGGGCATTTCCTTGAGGACATCCACGAACACCAGCAACGCCGCACTCAAGGTGCCGGGCAGCAGCAAGGGCAGATACACTTTGAAAAACAGTCTTGGGCCACTGGCCCCAAGACTGCGTGCAGCTTCGGGCAGTGAAGGACGGATTCGTCCCAGGCTGCTTTCCAGCGGGCCGTATGCCACCGCCAGGAAGCGCACCAGGTACGCCAGCAACAGGGCCGACAGGCTGCCCAGCAACAACGGCTGGCCCGCACCGCCAAGCAGGGTCGACAACGGTATGACCAGTTCCCGATCCAGGTAGCTGAACGCAAGCATGATCGACACTGCCAGTACCGAACCCGGCAAGGCATACCCCAGGTTCGCCAGGCCCACGCCGGCCCGGATCGTACGGGTTGGCGCCAGGCGGCGGGCGAAAGCCAGCAGCAGCGCCACACACACGGTGACCAGTGCCGCCAGGCTACCCAGGTAAAGTGTGTGGAGGATCAACCCGGCATAGCGCTCATCCAGGTCGAAGCGCCCCCGCTGCCAGAACCACACCACCAGTTGCAGTACTGGAATGATGAAAGCACAGGCGAACACCAGCAGGCACCAGCCACTGGCCGCCACGGCCTTGACTCCCCGCAGGTGGTACAGAGCCTTGACCCTGGGCCGCTCGTTGCTGGCCCGCTGGGCTCCCCGGGCGCGACGTTCGCCATAAAGCACCAGCATCACCGCCAGCAACAGCAGGCTGGCCAATTGCGCCGCACTGGAGAGGCTGAAGAAGCCGTACCAGGTCTTGTAGATGGCGGTGGTGAACGTGTCGAAGTTGAACACCGACACCGCGCCGAAATCCGCCAGTGTCTCCATCAACGCCAGTGCCACGCCGGCTCCGATGGCTGGCCGGGCCATCGGCAGCGCCACTCTCCAGAAGGCCTGCCAGGGCGATTGGCCCAGCACCCGGGCCGCCTCCATCAAGCCCTTGCCCTGGGCCAGGAACGCGCTTCGCGCCAGCAGATACACATAGGGATAGAACACCAGCACCAGCACCAGGATCACCCCACCGGTGGAGCGCACCCGAGGCAGGCGCAGGCCACTGCCGAACCCTTCGCGCAGCAAGGTCTGCACCGGGCCGGCAAAATCCAGCAGGCCGACGAAAACAAAGGCCAACACATAGGCAGGGATCGCGAATGGCAACATCAACGCCCAGTCGAGCCAACGTCGGCCGGGAAATTCGCAGAGGCTGGTGAGCCAGGCAAGGCTGACCCCCAGCAAGGTGACACCCACCCCCACACCGATGATCAACGTCAACGTGTTGCCCAGCAGACGTGGCATCTGGGTGTCCCAGAGATGGGACCAGATCTGCCAGTCAATGCTCTGCCAGGAAAGCAGCAGGACACTCAGGGGCAGCAGGACCAACGCGGCGATGACGAAGACCAGGGGGTACCAGCGGCGTTGGACAGGGTGGGTCAAGGGGGATTCTCGTTCAAATGACTGTGCCCACGTTTTGCGTGGGCACTTATTCTATGACGCAGCCATTCAGCCGCACAGGACATGTGGTGATGAAGGGGCGCCTTCGGTTGGCTTTCCAGGCATGCGTCGCGATGAGCCTCTCCAAGCGGCGCTCGTATCCGGATCGCTTCGCCCCGCAGGAATCGACTCCCTCGTCACAGAGCCTGGCCGGCGATCAGTTCCAGCCAGCGCGGTCCATCATGCGAATGGCTTCGGCCTGACGCTTGCCCGCCACTTCCACCGGCAGGGTGTCTGCCTTGAACGGGCCCCAGGCAGCCACTTCCTTGGACGGCTGCACCTTCGGGTTGGCCGGGAATTCCTGGTTGATGTCGGCAAAGATGCTCTGGGCTTCGGGCGTGGTCATCCACTCCACCAGCTTCTTCGCCGCCTCCGGATGCGGCGCGTACTTGGTCAGGCCGATACCCGAGAGGTTGATGTGCACCCCACGGTCTGCCTGGTTGGGCCAGAACAGTTTCACCTTCAAGTCCGGTTTCTGCTGGTGCAGGCGACCGAAGTAGTAGGTGTTGACGATGCCGACATCGCACTGCCCGGCATTGATGGCCTCCAGCAACGCGGTATCGTCGGAGAACACATCCGTGGACAGGTTGCGGACCCAGCCCTTGAGGATCTGCTCGGTTTTTTCGGCACCGTGGGTTTCGATCAGGGTGGCGGTCAGGGACTGGTTGTAGACCTTCTTCGAGGTGCGCAGGCACAGGCGGCCTTCCCACTCATCGCCTGCCAGGGCTTCATACGTAGTCAGCTCGCCGGGTTTGACCCGCTCGGTGGAATAGGCAATGGTCCGCGCCCGCAGGCTCAAGCCTGTCCAGGCATGGGAAGACGCGCGGTACTGGGGCGGGATGTTGGCATCGATCACCGGGGAGGTGAACGGCTGGAGGATGCCCATCTGCTCGGCCTGCCAGAGGTTGCCGGCATCGACGGTCAGCAGCAGGTCGGCAGTGGCGTTTTCGCCTTCGGCCTTGATGCGTTGCATCAACGGCGCTTCCTTGTCGGTGATGAACTTCACCGGGACGCCGGTCTTCTTAGTGTACGCATCGAAGACCGGCTTGATCAGTTCATCGATACGCGAGGAGTAGACCACCACCTCATCGGCGGCCTGGACGGCCGTGGTGCCGAGCAGGGTCAGGGCGAGGGCGGACAGCAGGCGCTTGGATGCCAACATGGTAGCGGTCTCTCGATTATGAACGAGCGCAAATGATAAGGACTCACATTTGGCGTCACAATCGAACCTTGGGCCAAGACGTTTCCAAATGTTGCACGTCGGGGCAACAGCGTTCAGGCCTTGGCCAGGTCCGGCAAGTCCCCGGTCAATCCCAGCGCCTCGCGTACGAACAACGCCTTGGCCTCGGGCAACCGGTCCACCAGCCGCAGCCCGGTGTTGCGCAACCAGCGCACCGGCAGCGGATCGGCCTGGAACAACCGTTCGAAACCTTCCATCGCCGCCATCAACGCCAGGTTATGGGGCATGCGCCGACGTTCGTAGCGACTCAGCACCTTGACGTCCGCCAGCCGCTCGCCCCGCCCGCTCGCCTGGAGCAACACTTCGGCCAGCACCGCCGCATCGAGGAACCCCAGGTTGACCCCTTGGCCAGCCAGGGGGTGAATGGTGTGGGCCGCATCGCCGATCAGCGCCAGGCCTTCGGCCACGTAGCGCTTGGCGTGCCGTTGACGCAACGGTACGCACAGGCGTGGGTCGGCCTCGATGACCTGGCCGAGCTGGCCTTCGAAGGCCCGCTCCAGCTCGCCGCAGAAAGTGCCGTCATCGAGGGCCATCAAACGCTGCGCTTCGCCGGGCGTGGTGGACCAGACGATCGAGCACCAGTCGTGTCGACCATCGCGCTCCAGGGGCAGGAACGCCAATGGCCCGTTATCGGTGAACCGCTGCCATGCCGTCATCCGATGCGGCCGGGCGCTGCGCACGCTGGTGACGATGGCGTGATGCAGGTAATCCCACTCGCGCGTGGCTACCCCAGTCAGCCGGCGCACCGCGGAGTTCGCGCCGTCGGCGGCGATCACCAGGGGGGCCCGCAGGGTACGGCCATCGGCCAGGGTCAGCAGCCATTCGTCACCGGAGCGGCGCATCTGCTCCAGCCGTGCGTTGGCCAGCAAGCCCAGGTCGCAGTCGTGCAGCCGGTCCAGCAACGCATCCTGCACCACACGGTTTTCCACGATGTGCCCCAGTACGTCGGCATGCAGGCTGGCAGCCGAGAAATGGATCTGTCCGGTACCGCTACCGTCCCAGACGTGCATATCGGTATACGGGCTGGCACGCCGTGCGGCGATCCCCCCCCAGACGCCCAGACGCTCCAGGATCCGCTGGCTGGCCGCCGACAAGGCACTGACCCGGGGTTCGAACGGGGCCTGGGAGTCGAAGGGTTTGACACTCATCGGGCTGCCATCGACCAGCAACACTTGCAGGCCACTGCCTTGCAAGGCCAGCGCCAGGGCGCTGCCGACCATACCGGCGCCGACAATCAGCAGATCTGCACGCAATTCCATGCTTCAAGCCTGTGCTGCGGGCGACATCAGCCGCCCTTGGAAAGATTGATCGGACCTGGTGCCCATGGCATCGCTCATACATCGCTCCAGACATCGGGCCGCGTTCCCAGGCCCATGGCCTGGCGGGCGAACCAGCGCTTGGCCCCAGGCAAGAGGTCGAGGCCCAGCAGGCCCAGGTTACGCCCCAGGGAAACCAGCGGCAGGCTGCTGCTGAACAGGCGAGTCACCTGGTCGGAGAACCCGACCGTCAGGTTCTGATCCAGTCGCTGGCGTTCGCGATAGGCTTGCAACACGGCGAAGTCCCCTGGCGGGGTGTCACTGTCGAGCAAGGCGTCCGCCAAGGCCTGGGCATCGCGCAAGGACAGGTTGAACCCCTGCCCGGCGATCGGATGCAGGCTATGGGCAGCATTGCCCAGGATCGCCAGGTGCGGGCGCACCTGCTCTTCGGCCTCCACCAGCGCCAACGGATACAGATGGCGCGCGCCTACCTGCTTGAGGATGCCCAGTCGATACCCGAACACGCCCTGCAGTTCCTCCAGGAAACTGCGCTCGTCGAGGGCCGCCAGACGTTGCGCGTCCATACCCTGGCGGGTCCAGACCAGTGCGCAGCGGTTCTCCGGCAACGGCAGCAGGGCCATCGGCCCCTCGTCGGTGAAACGTTCGAAGGCCATGCCGTTATGGGCTTCGCCAGGGGTGATATTGGCAATCAACGCGCTCTGGTCATAAGGACGGTGCCGCACGCCTACGCCCAACTGCTCCCGCAGATTGGAACGGCCGCCGTCTGCCAGCACCGCCAGGTCGCATTCCAGGGTGGTTTCATCATCCAGGGTCAGGCGGTAGCCGCCTGCCAGGGGCTCCATCCGAATGACCTGCGCCGGGCACCGCCAGCTCACTACGTCCCTGTCCAGGCCCTGCCACAGGCACTGGCCGAGCCAGGCGTTTTCCACCACGTAGCCCAGGGCGGGCACGCCCTCTTCCATGGCCGACAGCCGCGCCGTGGAAAACCGCCCGCGATCGGACACGTGGATCTGCTTGATGGGTTCGGCGCGACGGGAAACCTCCTGCCAGAGACCGAGGCGCTGGTAGATCTGCCGGGAACCGAACGACAGCGCCGAGGAGCGGGCATCGTAGCTCGGCTGCCAGGCGTCGCCGGGGGCGAAAGGCTCGATCAGGGTGATCGTCCAGCCCCGGGCCTTGGCACCGGCCTGCAGGGCCAGGGCCAGGCTCGCGCCGACCAGGCCTCCGCCGATGATTGCCAGATTGACCCGGCTCATGCCGCTTGCGTCCGCGCGGCGGCCATCAGGGCCTCGATTTCGGCTACTGTCTTCGGTACATCCCTGGTCAGGATTTCACAGCCGTTCTTGGTCACTACCACGTCGTCCTCGATGCGCACGCCAATGCCGCGCCATTTTTTCGCTACGCTGCGGTTGCCGGGCGCGATGTAGATGCCCGGCTCCACGGTCAATGTCATGCCGACTTCCAGCACCCGCCACTCGCCACCGACCCGGTATTCACCCACGTCGTGCACGTCCATGCCCAGCCAATGGCCGGCACGGTGCATATAGAACGTGCGATAGGCTTCGCTGGCGATCAACTCGTCCACGTCCCCCTCCAGCAACCCCAGGCGCACCAGCCCTTCGGTAATGACCCGCACGGTCGCTTCATGGGCCTGGTTCCAGTGCTTGTCTGGCGCGATCTCGGCGAACGCGGCTTCCTGGGCGGCCAGCACCAGCTCGTAGATCGCCTTCTGCTCGGGCGAGAACCGGCCGTTGACCGGCCACGTCCGCGTGATGTCACTGGCGTAGCAGTCGATTTCACAACCGGCGTCGATCAACACCAGGTCGCCATCCTTGAGCAGCGCATCGTTCTGCTGGTAGTGCAGGATGCAACCATTGCGACCCGCCGCGACGATCGAGCCATAGGCCGTCATCTTCGCCCCGCCCTTGCGGAACTCATAATCCAGTTCGGCTTCCAGGCTGTATTCGTACAGCCCCGGACGCGCTGCCTGCATCGCCCGCACATGCGCACGGGCGGAAATCCGGGCTGCCTCGCGCATGACCTTCACTTCCGCCGCCGATTTATACAGGCGCATGTCATGCAGCAGATGATCCAGGGCAACGAATTCGTTCGGCGGCTGGGCGCCGAGGTTGGCCTTGGAGCGAATCACGTTGATCCACTCCATCAGGTGCCGGTCGAATTCGGGATTGCTGCCCATGGCCGAATAGACCCGGTCGCGGCCTTCTATCAGCCCCGGCAGGATGTCGTCGATGTCGGTGATGGGAAACGCGTCGTCGGCGCCGTAGTCACGGATCGCGCCCTCCTGGCCGGCTCGCAGGCCATCCCACAATTCACGCTCGGCGTTGCGCTCGCGGCAGAACAGGATGTATTCGCCATGGACCCGGCCCGGCATCAGCACGATCACCGCCTGAGGCTCGGGGAACCCGCTGAGGTACTGGAAATCGCTGTCCTGGCGATAGACATGCTCGACGTCGCGATTGCGGATCGCCACGGCGGCCGCGGGCAGGATGGCGATGCTGTTGGGTTCCATCTGCGCCATCAGGGCCTTGCGGCGACGGCTGTATTCCGATTTCGGGATATGGATCATGGGCAGACGGCTTTCCCTTTCCAGCAATCAGTGCAAGGACGGCTTGGCGGCCGGCTCGGCGGTTTTCCGGGTCTCGGTGAACAGCAACAGGGGCGCGACCCGCAGGTATTCCATCACTTCCATGTAATCGCTTTCGCCGTCATCGGACTCTTCCAGGGCATCCTGGACTTGGGAAATCGCCGCCAGGTCCTGCAGCACTTCGTTCGCCTCGGCGCTCAGCGCATAGGCGCGGCGAGTCAGGCCGAAGCCGGCAAGGAAACCCTGGCACCACTGGCCCAGCGCGGCAGCGCGTTCGGCCAGCGGCGCATCGTCGGTGGGCAGCAGCAGGACGACAGTCATGTCATCGCTGGTCAACTCACCCTTGACCATCTCCTGCAGGCCGATGAGAGCATTGCGGACGTTGTCCGCCGGCTCGCCTTCCAGCAGCTCGGCGGCGTCGGCCAGCCAACCCTCGGCGTCGAAGCCGGCACCGGCGCAGCTGCGGCCGAGCAGCAGGCCATGCAGTTCGGCAGGCGATACGGGGTGGCCGCTGGTGCTCAGCAGGGTGGCGAAAGCTTGATACGGGGAATTCTGAATGGGCATGGGCAGCTAGGCGCCAGACGGCGCTATGTCTAGAATGGAGGCCTTGTATCCTACATCGACAGACTCGCCAAGACCATTAAAGGCTGTGCGACCCACATCCCCCATCAGACAGTGGATCACAATGGAAGACACCGACCTGCAAGCGCTGATGGCCAGACTCGAGCTGCTAATTGACCGGGTCGAGCAACTTAAGCGTCAAAACGGACTCCTATTAGCTCAGGAAAAGACCTGGCGCGAGGAACGCGCGCACCTCATTGAAAAAAACGAAATCGCCCGGCGTAAGGTCGAATCGATGATTTCGCGCCTCAAGGCCCTGGAGCAAGACTCATGAGTTCAAGCAATAGCGTTACCGTGCAGATCCTCGACAAAGAGTATTCGATCATCTGCCCCCAGGAAGAGCGCAACAACCTGGTGAGCGCCGCCCGCTACCTGGACGGCAAGATGCGCGAGATCCGCAGCAGCGGCAAAGTCATCGGTGCCGACCGCATCGCCGTGATGGCCGCCTTGAACATCACCCACGACCTCTTGCATCGCCAGGATACGCCCGAGGTACAGATCAGCGGCTCGACCCGCGAACAGGTCCGCGACCTGCTCGAACGGGTGGATCTGGTACTGGCCACCGATCCGGACGTCAGCAAGGGCTGATTCGCGAGACAGCCTGAGGTATACTCGCCTCACTCCCTGGGGTGCTTGCCAGTTGGTGATGTCCCTGAGCCGATACGCACAACCACGGGGGTTGCACGTTGGGGCCGGTGTGCATGTCCGCTTGACGGAAAGCCTTAACGCCTCCTGCAACTTCCACCTTGAACTCTCGGGTTCAAGGGCTAAGCCGACAGCGGTTCATCCGGGGAGCCTGAATCTTCAGACAATGCCGGTCATCAAGACTGGCATTGTTGTGTCTGGCATCGGCATTTCTGGTGGCATCGTTTACGGTTACGCTGTGCGTCCATGAACCATTCCAAGCACCGACCATGACCGAACCCGCGCTACTGCCTCGTCCACAACTGCGACGCCTGTTGCGCCAGGCCCGCCGCGCCCTGACACCGGCCCAGCAACGCGAAGCCGCCCGCGGCCTCCATCGGCAACTGGCCCAGCACCCCTTGTTTCGCCGTGCCAGGCACATCGCCCTGTACCTGCCCAACGACGGCGAGATCGACCCGCGCCTGCTGCTGCGCGCCGCCCAGCGTCGAGGCAAGGCCACCTACCTGCCGGTGCTCAGCCCGTGGCCTCGCACCAAAATGGTTTTTCAACGCATCCGCCCCGGCGAGAAACTGCGCCCCAACCGTTTTCGCATCCTTGAACCCCATGTCAGCATCGCCCGGCAACGCAAGGTCTGGGCATTGGACCTGGTGCTGTTGCCACTGGTGGGATTCGACGATGTGGGAGGCCGGCTGGGCATGGGGGGTGGATTCTACGACCGCAGCCTGGCCTATCTGGCGCGGCGCAAGCAATGGCGAAAGCCGACGTTGCTGGGCCTGGCTCATGAATGTCAGAAGGTCGAAAGGCTGGCGCAGGCGAGTTGGGACGTACCGCTGCAAGGAACGGTCAGTGACAGGCGCTGGTATATCGCGCAATAGACGCCGCATTGGACAGCGGCGTCCGAAAGGCAGGTTCAGCGTTTAAGCGACGGCGCGGGCTGGGTGATATCCATCGGCGCTTCGGTCTTGCTGGCCCAAAGACTCTGGGCGTAACCCGTGGTCACGACACCCAGGCCGAACAGAATGACCAGAATCCACAACAAATCCGGTTTGCGTTTCATCGATTGCCCCCCTCAAGGCATATCACACACGATGACAGCAGCGGTTTTCTTATTGGCCGTGCAGCAGCGTCAAGCTTGGAAGGCCGGCATTTTGCGGCAACCTGAACCGACACGCAAACACTGGCGTCAACCGACTGTCGGTTTGTCATAAAATCGTAGAACTTTTTTCAAACCCTGTCTCCAGGAGTAGAAACCATGGCCCATTGGCTGATGAAATCCGAGCCCGACGAACTGTCCATCCGAGGCCTGGAGCAGCTCGGCCAGGCACGCTGGGATGGCGTGCGCAATTACCAGGCACGCAACTTCCTGCGGGCCATGGCCCAGGGCGACACCTTTTTCTTTTACCACTCCAGCTGCCCCGAACCCGGAATCGCCGGTATCGGAAAAATCGTCAAGGCCGCCTATCCCGACCCTACGGCCCTGGAACCCGATAGTCCTTACTTCGACCCGAAGGCCGGTCCGGACAAGAACCCCTGGAGCGCGCTGGACGTGGGCCATGTCGAGACATTCCCCCGCGTTCTGAAGCTGGACTTGCTCAAGCAGCAGAGCGCCCTGGCCGAGATGCCACTGGTGCACAAAGGCTCGCGCCTGTCGGTCATGCCGGTGACGCCCGAGCAGTGGGCAGCGATCATAGCGCTGCGCTGACAGGTCATGAGTTGATGGATATCAAGCTCGACCCAGGATTGTGCAGCTAGACTGCAGCGCTACAGCCGCAGGATGCCGGACATGTCGACGCCCCCTCACCTCTCTCGCTTTTTTGTCTTCGCCCTGATGGCGGTGTTGCTGGCCGCCGGTGGATTCGGCTATTGGAAATCCCGGCAGGATCGCCTGCCGGAGGGTCTGAGCATGGGCAACGGTCGCCTCGAGGCCACCGAAGTCCAGATCGCCAGCAAAACCCCGGGCCGGCTGGCGCAAGTCCATGTCGATGAAGGCGACCATGTGGTCAAGGGCCAGTTGCTGGCGCGCATGGACACCCGGACCCTCGAGGCCCAGCGCAACCAGGCCGAGGCCGAAGTGACGCGGGCCCGGGAGAACCTGGCGGCCACCGAGGCCAACGTGCAACTGCGACACAGCGAGCAACTGCTCGCCCACCAGGAGCTCAAGCGAACCCAGGAACTGTTCAAGCGCGGCTACGCCAGCGAACAGACCATCGACCAGCAGCAAGCCCGCTTCGATACCGCCAACGCCGCCGTCAACGCGGCCCGGGCCCAGGTATCGGCGGCCGTCGCCGCCATCGGTGCGAGCCTGGCCCAGGTCGCCCAACTGACCAGCGAAATAGACGACAGCAGCCTGCGCGCGCCCATCGACGGCGTGATCCAGCTGCGCCTGGCCGAACCCGGCGAAGTGTTGGGCGCAGGCGGACGGGTGCTACTGATGATCGATCCGAACGACCAGTACATGAACCTTTATCTGCCGGCGTCGGTGGCCGGTAAGCTGACCGTGGGGGACGAGGCGCGGCTGTTGCTCGACGCCCTGCCCGAGCGACCGCTGCCGGCGACGGTCAGCTTCGTGGCGGCCAAATCCCAGTTCACTCCCAAGGAAGTCGAAACCCGCGACGAACGCCAGAAACTGGTATTTCGGGTCAAGATACGCCTGACCCGGCCGGGCGAAGTTCCCCAGGCCAAGCCCGGCATGCCCGGCGCCGGCTACGTGCGCACGGCCCCCGTCGATTGGCCGGCCAACCTGCAATGAACGCCAGCGGCGGCGAGCTGGCACTGCACGCCTCAGGCCTCGAGCACCGCTACGGCCCGCATGTCGCCCTGAGCGACATCGCCTTCAGCCTGCCCGCCGGCACCCGTTGCGGCCTGATCGGCCCGGACGGGGCAGGCAAGTCGAGCCTGCTGGGGCTGATTGCCGGCGTGAAGAAGCTCCAGCAGGGTCGGTTGGAGGTACTGGGCGCCTCGATCGAGGAGCGGCGCCATCGCAACACCCTCTATCGTCGCATCGCCTTCATGCCTCAAGGGCTGGGAGGCAATCTTTACCCGGACTTGTCGATACGCGAGAACGTCCGGTTCTTCGGCACGCTGTTCGGGTTATCCCGGGGCGAGTGCGAACAGCGCATGGGCAAACTGCTGCTGGCGACCGATCTGCAGGGCTTTGCCGACCGCCCGGCGGGCAAGCTGTCCGGCGGCATGAAACAGAAACTGGGCCTGTGTTGCGCCCTGATCCACGAACCGGACCTGCTGATTCTCGACGAACCCACCACTGGCGTGGATCCGCTGTCCCGGCGCCGCTTCTGGGAACTGGTAGAGGATGTACGCCGACAACGGCCGCAACTGACCCTGCTGGTCGCCACGGCCTATATGGAAGAGGCCGAGCAGTTCGAGCACTGCCTGATGCTCGACAACGGTCGCTTGCTGGCCGAGGGATTGAGCAAGGAATTGGCGGCGGTCACACCCACCGGCAAGCTCGACTCGGCGTTTACCCATTTCCAGGGCGACAGCAGCCGCGACACCGAGCCGTTGGCGATTCCGCCCAGGAACAGCGACACCGCCGACATCGCCATCGAGGCTCACGACCTCACCTTGCGCTTCGGCGACTTCACGGCAGTCGACAAGGTCAGCTTCGCGATTGGACGCGGGGAGATCTTCGGCTTCCTGGGCTCCAACGGTTGCGGCAAGACCACCACCATGAAAGTGCTGACCGGGCTCATGCCCGCCAGCGAAGGCAGCGCCCGGCTGCTGGGCAACCCGGTCGATGCCAGGGACCTCGCCACCCGCAAACGGGTAGGTTTCATGTCTCAGAGCTTTTCACTGTATGGCGAATTGAGCGTGCGCCAGAATCTGGCCCTGCACGCCAGGCTGTTCGACCTGCCCAAGGCCGAAAGTGGCAGCCGCATCGAAGAACTGATCGAGCGCTTCAAGCTGCGGGACCACGCCGACCAGCCTTCCGGCGCCCTGCCCCTGGGCCTGCGCCAACGCTTGTCACTGGCGGTGGCGGTGCTGCACCGTCCGGAAGTCCTGATCCTGGACGAACCGACATCAGGCGTCGACCCGGCGGCGCGGGACGACTTCTGGCGATTGCTGATCGAGCTGTCTCGCGAACAAGGCGTGACGATTTTCCTCTCCACGCACTTCATGAACGAAGCCCAGCGTTGCGACCGCATTTCGCTGATGCACGCCGGCAAGGTGCTGGCTTGCGATACGCCGCAAGCCCTGCAGGCACAATTCAACGGCCAGACCCTGGAGGCCGCGTTCGTCACTTGTCTGGAGCAGGCCCAGGGTCAGACCCAGTCAGGCACTCCCCCGGTAACCCTCGACAGCAGCGAGGCCCCGCGAGACCGGCATGGCCTGAGCCTCGGTCGGTTGCTGGCCGTCGCCAGCCGGGAGGGCAAGGAACTGCTGCGGGACAAGGTCCGCATGGCATTCGCCTTGCTCGGGGCGCTGTTCATGATGGTGATCTTCGGCTACGGCATTTCCCTGGATGTGGAAAACCTCGCATTCGCCGTGTTCGACCAGGATCAGAGCCCGCAGAGCCGCGCCTACCTGGAAGCTTTTCGCAGCTCACGCTACTTCAAGGAGCAACCGGCCATCCGGGACGCCGATGAGCTGCATCGACGCCTGCAACGCTCGGAAATCAAGCTGGCCCTGGAGATCCCGCCCGGCTTCGGACGTGACCTGTATGCCGGCCGGCAGCCCACCGTCGGCGCCTGGCTGGACGGAGGCATGCCGTTTCGCGCCGAAACCAGCCGTAACTACGTCCAGGCCGTGCATCAAGCCAATCTCGAGCAGCTGGCCGAACAGAGCAGCCCGGCGCTGAACCCACAGGCCGGGGCGAAGCTGCAGACCCGGTTTCGCTACAACCAGGACGTGGTCAGCGTGAATGCCATTGGCCCAGGGGTCATGGCGCTGATCCTGGCCTTCATCCCGGCCATGTTGACAGCGCTGGGCATCGTCCGGGAAAAGGAGCTCGGTTCGATTACCAACTTCTACGCCACACCACTGACCCGCCTGGAGTTCCTCCTGGGCAAACAGGCGCCCTATCTGGTTGTCAGCCTGATCAACCTGGCCTTGCTGACGGCGATGAATCGCTGGTTGTTCGGCGTGCCGTTCAAGGGCAGTGGCCTGGCACTGGCATTGGGCGGCCTGCTCTACGTGCTGGCGACTACCAGCATGGGGATGCTGATCTCGGCATTCACCCGCACCCAGATCGCGGCGATCCTCGGCACCATGATCATCACCAGCCTGCCGACCATCCAGTTCTCCGGGCTGATCGTGCCGCGCTCGTCCCTGGAAGGCTCCGCGGCGCTGATGGGCCAGTTGTTTCCCGCCGGCTACTTCCTGGACATTGCTGTCGGCACCTTCACCAAGGCCCTGGACCTGCGCCAGCTGTGGCCGCAATGCCTGGCCTTGTGCGGCTTTTTCCTGGGATTCACCGGGCTTAGCCTGCTCATGCTGAAGAAGCAGGAGGCCTGATGCATACGCTTTCACACATCTGGCGCCTCGGATTCAAGGAATTGACCAGCCTGAGATATGACTCGGTCCTGCTGCTGTTCCTGGTCTACGCCTTCACCGTGGCCATCTACATGCCGGCCGCAGGTTCAGTCATCGGCGTTCACAACGCCAGCGTGGCGGTGGTGGATGAGGATCAGAGCCACCTCTCCCGCCAACTGGCCCAGGCGCTGCAGCCACCAGAGTTCCAGACACCGGTGGCGCTACCCTATGGGGAGCTGGACAAGGTCATGGACAGTGGCCGCTACACGTTTGTCATCGACGTGCCCGCCAATTTCCAGACCGACCTGCTGGCCGGCCGCGAGCCGGCGCTGCAACTGAACGTCGATGCCACGGCCATGAGCCAGGCCTTCATGGGGGCTGGCTACATCGGGCGGATTTTCCAGCAGGAATTGATGAGCTACAGCGGCCAGGCGCAAGCGGCTGAGCGAACGCCCGTGAAGCTGGCCACCCGGTCACTGTTCAACCCCAACCTGGAAGGCGGCTGGTTCCTGGCCGTGATCCAGATCGTCAATAACATCACGATCCTGGCCATCATCCTGACGGGCACTGCGCTGCTGCGCGAACGCGAGCACGGAACCCTCGATCACCTGCTGGTGCTGCCATTGACGGCGCTGGAGATCATGCTGGCGAAAATCTGCAGCAATATGCTGGTGGTGGTCCTGTGTACCTGGATCTCACTGGAAGTCGTCGTCAAGTTCGCACTGGGGGTGCCCCTCGCCGGCTCCCTGCCACTCTTCCTGGCAGTGACTGCCCTCTACCTGTTCGCCAGCACCGCGCTGGGTATTTTTCTGGCTACCCTGGCTCGCTCCACGCCACAGTTCGGGCTGCTGTCGATTCCCGTCATTATCCCGATGCTGCTGCTATCCGGCGGCAGTACGCCGCTGGACAGCATGCCGCAATGGCTGCAGTGGGTGATGCAGGGCTCGCCATCCACCCATTTCGTCAGCCTGGGGGCGGCGATCCTGTTCCGTGACGCTGGCGTCGATGTGGTGTGGCCGGACCTGCTGGCGCTGGCGGCCATCGGGCTGCTGTTCTTCGCGATCGCGCTGGGGCGGTTCCGCAAGAGCCTGGCCTCTTGATGCGGCCTTGAGCCACGCGCGCGATTCTCGGCGCGTGCCTCAAGGCTGCGATGCAGCGACCTACTGGATGATCAGGTTGTTGAAGAGCAGGTCATCCACCATCGGCTTGCCTGTCTCGTCGTTCATGACCTGCTGGGTCTGCTTCAACGCTTCCTGACGCAACTTTTCCTTGGCTTCAAGGTTGTTCATCGTCTCGCTGGTCTGCTGGGCGAACAGCGCAACCAGCTGGTTACGGATCAGCGGCTCGTTGGCCTTCACCGCCGCCGCCGCGGCATCGCCCGTGACGCGCAGGGCCACGTCGGCCTTGTAGACCTTGAGCTTCGCCGTACCGTCCAGGCCATAGTTGCCCACGAAAGGCGGGCTAAGGGTGATGTAACTGACCTTCGGCGCCTCGCCTTCCTTGGCCTCCTTGGCCTCTTCGGCCGTCGCCATCACAGGCAGCGACAGGGCCAGCATCAACATGATCCACGCTTTCACATTCGACTCCTCATCCGGTTTGCGGCCCAGCATACCGCCCCGCCGCTCAAGCACAAGCTTATGGCCGGCTATCAGGGCAGGGCATGCTCGTTGACCCATTGACTCTCACACCTACACTTATCGGCCAACACTCCCAAAGGAATAGCCCTGATGAAAGCCGTGCTGTGCAAAGAATTCGGCCCCGCCGAATCGCTGGTGCTGGAAGAAGTCGCCAGCCCTGTCGCGAAAAAGAACGAAGTGTTGCTGGATGTGCATGCCGCCGGGGTGAATTTCCCTGACACGCTGATCATCGAGGGCAAGTATCAGTTCAAGCCTCCCTTCCCTTTCTCGCCCGGCGGCGAAGCGGCGGGAGTCATCCGTGAAGTGGGCGAAAAGGTCAGCCACTTGAAAGTCGGCGACCGGGTCATGGCGCTGACCGGCTGGGGCAGCTTTGCCGAACAGGTCGCGGTGCCGGGCTATAACGTCCTGCCCATTCCATCGTCCATGGACTTCAACACCGCCGCGGCATTCAGCATGACCTACGGCACCTCGATGCACGCCCTCAAGCAGCGAGCCAACCTGCAACCCGGCGAAACCCTGCTGGTGCTGGGCGCCTCCGGCGGCGTCGGCCTGGCCGCGGTGGAGATCGGCAAGGCCATGGGCGCCCGGGTGATTGCCGCCGCCAGCAGCGCGGAAAAACTCGCCGTGGCCAAGGCCGCGGGCGCCGACGAATTGATCGACTACAGCGAAACGAGCCTGAAGGATGAAATCAAGCGCCTCACCGACGGCCAGGGCGCCGATGTGATCTACGACCCGGTGGGTGGGGACCTGTTCGACCAGGCCATTCGCGCCATCGCCTGGAATGGCCGACTGCTGGTGGTGGGGTTCGCCAGCGGTCGCATCCCCGAGTTGCCGGTGAACCTGGCGTTGCTCAAGGGCGCCGCCGTGGTAGGGGTGTTCTGGGGCTCCTTCGCCCAGCGCCAGCCCCAGGACAACGCCGCCAACTTCCGGCAGCTGTTCGGCTGGTTCGCCGAAGGCAAGCTCAAGCCGCTGGTTTCCCAGGTGTACCCCCTGAGCCAGGCCGCCCAGGCCATCAATGACCTGGGCCAGCGAAAGGCCGTTGGCAAGGTGGTCGTGCAAGTGCGTTGAATGCACCAGGGCGGTCCTGGCCGGATTTGCGCAGGCCGCCCTGGACGAGCTTTTTCCCCTCCCCCCTTCCTCAAGCAGCTTTGCGGCGTGATATCGGATCACGCCTAAACGGTCTGCGCCGACATCTCCTACAACGCCATCTGTTTATATCTGAGCGACATGTTCATTTAAGAACATTCGTTGCGGGAAGTTTTTGCTATTTAAGCGATGAGAAGCAATGCTATTTTCGGTAACGAAACTGTAACATTCGCATCCGCAGTCATAACAAGAATCTGGAGCCCTTGAATGTTTGCTTTCTTTCGTCCCGCCACTCATCAGGCACCTCTGCCTGAAGAAAAAATAGACAGCACCTACCGACGCCTTCGCTGGCAGATCTTCGCTGGCATCTTCATTGGCTACGCCGGCTACTACCTGCTGCGCAAGAACTTTTCCCTGGCCATGCCGTACCTGATCGACGAAGGCTATACCCGCGGTCAGCTGGGCGTGGCCATGTCGGCCATCGCCATTGCCTATGGATTATCCAAGTTCCTCATGGGCCTGGTGTCCGACCGTTCCAACCCACGCTACTTCCTGCCATTCGGCCTGCTGGTCTCTGCGGGGGTGATGTTTATTTTCGGTTTCGCACCTTGGGCGACGTCCAGCGTGACCATGATGTTCATCCTGCTGTTCATCAACGGCTGGGCCCAGGGCATGGGGTGGCCGCCCAGTGGCCGGACCATGGTGCACTGGTGGTCCCAGAAGGAACGCGGTGGCGTGGTGTCGGTGTGGAACGTTGCGCATAACGTCGGCGGCGGTCTGATCGGTCCACTGTTCCTGCTGGGAATGGGCTGGTTCAATGACTGGCACGCTGCGTTCTATGTCCCGGCGGCCGTAGCGCTGATGGTTGCGCTGTTCGCCTTCGCGACCATGCGCGACACCCCGCAATCGGTGGGCCTGCCGCCCATCGAGAAATACAAGGACGATTACCCGGAAGGTTACGACGCCAGCCACGAGAACGAATTCAGCACCAAGGAAATCTTCGTCAAGTACGTGCTGCGCAACAAGATGCTGTGGTACATCGCCTTGGCCAACGTGTTCGTCTACCTGCTGCGCTACGGTGTGCTGGACTGGGCGCCCACCTACCTCAAGGAAGCCAAGGGTTTCACGGTGGACAAGAGCTCCTGGGCGTATTTCTTCTACGAGTGGGCAGGTATTCCGGGCACGCTGCTGTGCGGCTGGATGTCGGACAAGATCTTCCGTGGCAACCGTGGCCTGACAGGCATGGTGTTCATGGCGCTGGTGACCGTGGCGACGCTGGTGTACTGGCTGAACCCGGCGGGCAACCCGACCGTCGACATGATCGCCCTGGTATCCATTGGCTTCCTGATCTATGGCCCGGTCATGCTGATCGGCCTGCAGGCGCTGGAGCTGGCACCGAAGAAAGCCGCTGGCACCGCTGCCGGCTTCACCGGTCTGTTTGGCTACTTGGGCGGCTCGGTCGCGGCCAGTGCCGCCATGGGCTATACCGTGGACCATTTCGGCTGGAACGGCGGTTTTGTCCTGCTGGTCGGCGCCTGCCTGCTGGCAATGGCCTTCCTCGCGCCCACCCTGGGGCACAAGCAAGTCGCCAGTCAGAGCCGAGAAGTGACGGCCTGATCGCGCACTGACCCGCAGCGCTTGAGCCGCGCCTCCAGATTCCGGTCTGGCATGGCGTGGCTACGCAGGGCCTGGATGGTCTGCTCGACGTAATCGCGGGTCGTGCCATAACGCCCACACGCACTTTCGAACACCTGGTTCAGCACATGGTCCGGCACGTTGCCGGCATAGCTGGGCAGGTGTCGCTCCAGTACGAATCCCAGCGCCTGCACCCGGTTGCCATTTTCGAGGCGGCAACTGAGCCAGTGGGGCCGATACGACGGGAAGGGCATCTCGCGCTGCCATAAGGCAAACAGCGAGTCCTCGAGGTTCTCTTGCGGCAACCGATAAGCGAAACCGCTGCACGAACCGCCGCGGTCCAGCCCGAACACCAGCCCCGGCAACTCCGGCGTGCCACGGTGTTCATGGGACCATAGATACAGGCCGCGATGATAACCATGGACTCGCCCGCGCACCCGCTCCACCGCTGTGCACTCCGGCCGCCAGATCAACGAACCGTAGGCGAACAACCAGACCGGGCCACCTTGGTGCAGGCGCATGGTCGATTGCATCGAAGCGAGCAATTGCTCGCCAGTCAGCTGTGGCCCCAGGTCGAGCCGCGGTGGGTACGGGACACAGGGGATGGCGGATTCGATAGCGGTCATGGCCGGTAGCGGTTGGCTCCTCGCGGGTTGGAAGTGGACCGTCGCGCGTCAGGGGGCTGACGTCTGAGCGAAGCGACGCAAATTGAATGCCATGAATGATGGGGCGATGGCATATACCTTAACGGCATCTGGCTCATGAGCTAAATATCGAATGGGCATATGTGCAGATATATATCTTTGGAGAGGGGCTGCCGGGCTAGGCAGCAGCTCCTGAAAGCAGTCAACCCGGTAGGCCGGCTTAATGCGGGGGTCTTGTAAGGGGGGCTGCTGCGCAGCCCAACGGGGATAAATCCCTTCGCAACAGGATCAATCCCCTCGTCACAAAAGCAGATCCTGGGTCTGGATCAATGCGCGAGACTCAAGCCCGCGGCGCATAGGCGAACACATCGGCGCGCATTTGGTGGGCGTCCATTCCGGCTTCGACCAGTGCATCGAGAGTGGCATAGATCATGGCCGGCGAACCGCTGGCGTAGACATGCACACCGCAGAGATCGTCAATGTCCTGGCACACCGCTTCGTGGAGCATCCCACAGCGTCCTTCCCAGCCACACACGTCGCTGACGACTTTGTGCAGGAACAGATTCGCAAGCTTCTTCCACTCGTCCCAATGCTCGATTTCGTAGAAATCCTCCGGACGGCGCACGCCCCAGTACAGATGGACCGGGTGGTTGAAACCTGCTGCGCGGCAATGCTCGATCAGGCTGTGCATCTGCGCCATGCCGGTCCCGGCGGCAATCAGCACCAGCGGACCCTCCGGCAATTCGGACAAGTGAGTGTCGCCAAACGGCATTTCGACGCGCACGCTGGGGTTGCGACGCAACTGCTCAAGCAGCATTCGCGCACTGTTTTCACGCACCAGCACGTGCAGTTGCAGGTCTCGTCCGGAATGCGGCGCCGAAGCCAGGGAGAAAGCCGACTTCTCACCGTTCTCCCGTTCGATCATCAGGTATTGCCCGGCGTGATAACGCGGCGGCTTGCCCGCTGGCGCACGCAGGTTGACCCGCCAGACATCGCCGCCCACCTCGACGCACTCGACCACCTGGCAGGCCAGGTTGCGCACCGGCAACTCCCCCGGCGCCAGCACCCCATCCCATAGCACCACGCAATCTTCCAGGGGCTCGGCGATGCAGGTGAAAATCTCACCGTGATCGCGCACTTCGCCAGCCTGCTGGACGCGGCCTTCCACCAGCAGCGCACCACAGACATGGCAATTGCCGTTGCGGCAGCTTTGCGGGCATTCATAGCCCAGGCGCCGCGCACCATCGAGAATCCGCTCGGCGGGCTGTATCTCAAGTATCGCGCCGGAAGGCTGCAGGGTTACACGCATCAATCTATTCCTAACTGATTCCAGATGGCATCGATCCGTTGGGTAACGGCTTCATCCTTGACGATAACCCGGCCCCACTCACGAGTGGTTTCACCGGGCCATTTATGCGTGGCATCGAGCCCCATCTTCGACCCCAGGCCGGACACTGGCGAGGCGAAGTCGAGGTAGTCGATGGGCGTGTTGTCGATCATCACCGTATCGCGCTTGGGATCCATGCGCGTGGTGATGGCCCAGATCACGTCGTTCCAGTCCCGTGCATTGATATCGTCGTCAGTGACGATAACGAACTTGGTGTACATGAACTGTCGTAGAAACGACCATACCCCCAGCATCACCCGCTTGGCATGCCCTGGATATGACTTCTTCATGGTCACCACGGCCATCCGATACGAGCAACCTTCCGGCGGCAGGTAGAAGTCGGTGATTTCCGGAAACTGCTTCTGCAGGATCGGCACGAACACTTCGTTCAGCGCCACGCCGAGGATCGCCGGCTCATCCGGTGGACGTCCCGTGTAGGTGCTGTGGTAGATCGGTTTGGTCCGGTGAGTGATGCGCTCGACGGTGAACACCGGGAAGCTGTCGACTTCGTTGTAATAGCCGGTGTGATCGCCATATGGTCCTTCGTCCGCCATTTCGCCGGGGTGGATCACGCCTTCGAGGATGATCTCGGCGGTGGCCGGGACTTGCAGGTCGTTGCCGCGGCATTTCACCAGTTCGGTACGATTGCCCCGCAGCAGGCCGGCGAAGGCATATTCGGAGAGGCTGTCCGGCACGGGCGTGACAGCACCGAGGATGGTTGCCGGGTCCGCCCCCAGGGCCACCGAGACCGGGAATGGCTGGCCGGGGTGTTTCTCGCACCACTCGCGATAGTCCAGCGCACCGCCGCGGTGGCTCAGCCAGCGCATGATGACCTTGTTGCGACCAATCACCTGCTGGCGGTAGATGCCCAGGTTCTGGCGCTCCTTGTTCGGCCCCTTGGTAACCGTCAGGCCCCAGGTGATCAAGGGTCCCACGTCGCCCGGCCAACAGGTCTGCACCGGCAGCATGGCCAGGTCGACATCGTCGCCCTCGATCACCACTTCCTGGCAGATCGCGTCCTTGACGACTTTCGGTGCCATGGAAATGATCTTGCGGAAGATCGGCAGCTTGGACCAGGCATCCTTCAGCCCCTTCGGCGGCTCGGGCTCCTTGAGAAACGCCAGCAGCTTGCCGATTTCCCGCAACTCGCTGACGGCCTCGGCCCCCATGCCCAGGGCCACTCGCTCCGGTGTGCCAAACAGGTTGCCCAGGACCGGGATGTCAAAGCCCGTCGGGTTTTCGAACAACAGCGCCGGGCCTTTGGCTCGCAGGGTGCGGTCGCAGACCTCGGTCATTTCGAGCACGGGAGACACCGGCACCTGGATGCGCTTGAGTTCACCGCGCTGTTCCAGACCGCTGATAAAGTCGCGCAGATCGCGATACTGCATGCAAAAGCCTCATGGTGGCCGTGGCGTTCGGGGGCCCGAGTTTAACGCCGCCCGTTCGGAATAGTGAATGCACAGATAGCAAAAAGCCGGGTTTCCCCGGCTTCTACTGCCTGTCCTGCCCGATTTACTTGCGTTTCATCGACAGGAAGAACTCATCGTTGGTCTTGGTGGTTTTCAGCTTGTCCACCAGGAACTCGATTGCTGCCACTTCATCCATCGGATGCAGCAGCTTGCGCAGGATCCACATGCGCTGCAGCTCGTCGTCGGCCGTCAGCAACTCTTCGCGACGGGTGCCGGAACGGTTGATGTTGATGGCCGGGAAGACACGCTTCTCGGCGATACGACGGTCCAGGGGCAGCTCCATGTTGCCGGTACCCTTGAATTCCTCGTAGATCACTTCGTCCATCTTCGAGCCGGTTTCAACCAGCGCGGTGGCGATGATGGTCAGCGAGCCGCCTTCCTCGATGTTCCGTGCGGCACCGAAGAAGCGCTTGGGCTTTTCCAGGGCGTGGGCATCGACACCACCGGTCAGCACCTTGCCGGAGCTCGGGATCACGGTGTTGTAGGCACGGGCCAGGCGGGTGATGGAGTCCAGCAGGATCACCACGTCCTTCTTGTGTTCGACCAGGCGCTTGGCCTTCTCGATCACCATTTCGGCTACCTGCACGTGGCGGGTCGGCGGCTCGTCGAAGGTCGAGGCGACCACTTCGCCGCGCACGGTGCGCTGCATCTCGGTCACTTCTTCAGGACGCTCGTCGATCAGCAGCACGATCAGATGAACTTCAGGATTGTTACGGGCGATGTTGGCCGCGATGTTCTGCAGCATGATCGTCTTGCCCGCTTTCGGCGGCGCCACGATCAGGCCACGCTGGCCCTTGCCGATAGGGGCGCACAGGTCGATGACACGGCCGGTGAGGTCTTCGGTGGAGCCGTTGCCGGCCTCCATCTTCATGCGCACCGTCGGGAACAGCGGGGTCAGGTTTTCGAACAGGATCTTGTTCTTCGCGTTTTCCGGACGATCGAAGTTGATCGTGTCGACCTTGAGCAGTGCGAAGTAACGCTCGCCTTCCTTGGGAGGGCGAATCTTGCCAACGATGGTGTCACCGGTGCGCAAGTTGAAGCGACGGATCTGGCTCGGCGAGACGTAGATATCGTCCGGGCCGGCAAGGTAGGAAGCGTCCGCGGAACGGAGAAAGCCGAAGCCGTCCTGGAGAATCTCCAGCACGCCATCACCGGAGATTTCCTCGCCGCTCTTCGCGTGCTTCTTGAGCAGGGAGAAAATCACGTCCTGCTTGCGCGAACGGGCCATATTTTCTATGCCCATCTGTTCGGCCAATTCGAGCAGTTCGGTAATCGGCTTTTGCTTGAGTTCAGTCAGATTCATATAGGAATGACGTAATCATTTATGGAGGGGAAATTAAGCTTTTGGCTTAATGAGGCCGCGCCGCGGAGAAGGCGACAGGATCGCGTACTTATTCGAAAGGAGAGCGTCGGCGACGGCTTGCAGGGGGCACTGGAGAAACCAGTGCGGGGCCGAATGTAACACCTGGATTTACGAGCGTCTAGCCCCGGGGAACGAAAAAGCCCCGCGATTGGCGGGGCTTTTACAACGGCATTCAGCGCTTAGAGGTTGGCGTCGATGAAAGCCGCCAATTGCGACTTCGACAGTGCGCCGACCTTGGTGGCCTCGACGTTGCCGTTCTTGAACAGCATCAGGGTCGGGATACCACGCACGCCGTGTTTGGCGGGAGTTTCCTGGTTTTCATCGATGTTCAGCTTGGCAACGGTCAGCTTGTCCTTGTAGGTCTCGGCAATTTCGTCCAGGACCGGCGCGATCATCTTGCACGGACCGCACCACTCAGCCCAATAGTCGACCAGCACTGCGCCTTCGGCCTTGAGTACATCAGCTTCGAAGCTAGCGTCGCTAACGTGTTTGATCAGATCGCTGCTCATGGAAATCTCCGGGGTCATCAGCAAAAAAACGTGGCCCATCATAACGGCCCTTCCCGGGTTCAGGAAGCCGCAGTTGATTGAGTCTCGCTATGACGAGGCATGCAACCGTGTATCGCCCGGCTCACGAAGCGGCGGGCGCCACAAAGGCGATTCCAGTGCGCAGCGCAGCGTTACGTACATGTTCCTGCATGGCTTTTTGCGCGGGGCCCGATGCACGGCGGGCCAGGGCGCGCAGGATCTTGCGATGCTCCTGCCAGGTTTCCATCGCCCGCTCGGCCCGGATGAACGGTAGCTTCTGGCTCTCCAGGAAGATCTCGGCGCTGGCGGTAAGGATGCTCAGCATCGCCTGGTTGCCGCTGGCCAGCAGGATTCGTCGATGGAACTCGAAATCCAGCCGCGCCGCCGCGTCGAAATGCCCGGACTTCAATTCGCGGCGCATGGCCTCCACATTGTCCTCCAGCACATCGAGCTCGCCAGGGGTCAGCGTCACCGCCGCTATCCCGGCCGCGAAGCCTTCCAGTGCATAACGCAACTGGAAGATATCCATGGGCGAAGCCTGGGCCGCGAACGGCCAGCCCGGCGTCGACTCGTTGCGCGAAACCTCCACCAGCGATTGCACGAACACCCCTTTGCCCGGTTGCACGCTGATCATGCCCAGGGCGCTCAGTGATGAAAGTGCCTCGCGCAGCGACGCCCGGCTCACTCCCAGCTGCATGGCCAGGTCGCGCTGCGACGGCAGCGCATCGCCCGGCCCGATGCCCTGTTCGGCAATCAGTTTGCGGATGGCTTGCAACGCCACTTCAGGAACGGCGCGAGAGATGGAATTCATGTTTTTTTTCGACGAACCGGGCCAAGGAGCGGCTAGTTGTAAAACTATTCGTCGTGCCCGGCAAGTCGTGCCCCGCCGGGGTTCGGCGGCCAACACCAACGCTCGATAACGGTGCAAAACCCGGCGCAACTGTTCAGACCAGTAAGACCGCGCGCCGCCTGTAAAACCGTGGCTTTGGCACCTCATGAATCGCTTTGGCACGGCCCGTGCTCTGTCGAAACCCAGAAATCACCTCATCGATTCCGGAGACTCGCCATGATCCAGCGTTGCAGCGCCCTGCTCACTGCCCTGTTTGCCAGCCTGATGCTCTGTCAGCTGCCCGCCCACGCTGATGGCCTGGAAGACGTGGTCAAGCGCGGCACCCTCAAAGTCGCGGTTCCCCAGGACTTTCCGCCATTCGGCTCGGTAGGTCCGGACATGAAGCCCCGCGGCCTGGACATCGATACAGCGCAACTGCTGGCCGACCAGCTCAAGGTCAAGCTCGAACTGACGCCGGTCAACAGCACCAACCGCATTCCTTTCCTGACCACCGGCAAGGTCGACCTGGTGATCTCCAGCCTGGGCAAGAACCCGGAACGGGAAAAGGTCATCGACTTCTCCGGCGCCTACGCGCCGTTCTACCTGGCTGTGTTCGGCCCGCCCGAAGCCGCCATCAATGGCCTGGAAGACCTCAAGGGCAAGACCATCAGCGTCACCCGTGGCGCCATCGAAGACATCGAGTTGACCAAGGTCGCCCCCGAAGGCACCACCATCAAGCGCTTCGAAGACAACAACTCGACCATCGCCGCCTACCTGGCCGGCCAGGTGGACCTGATCGCCAGCGGCAACGTGGTGATGGTCGCCATCAGCGAACGCAACCCCAAGCGTGTTCCGGCGCTGAAGGTGAAACTCAAGGACTCGCCGGTGTACGTGGGCGTAAACAAGAACGAGCCAGCGCTGCTGGACAAGGTCAACCAGATCCTGGCCACCGCCAAGACCGACGGCAGCCTGGAGAAGAATTCCCAGACCTGGCTCAAACAGCCGCTGCCGGCCGATCTCTGATCGTCGCTTGAGAGGCTGAGCATGGCTTATCAGTTCGATTTTCTGCCGGTGGTGCAAAACACCGAGCTGCTGCTGCGCGGTGCGCTATTCACCCTGGAACTGACGGCCATCGGCACGCTGCTCGGGGTTGGCCTGGGCATCGTCGGGGCCGTGGTGCGGGCCTGGAACATTCGTCCATTCTCGGCGTTCTTCGGTGTGTACGTGGAATTGATCCGCAACACGCCGTTCCTGGTGCAGTTGTTTTTCATCTTCTTCGGCTTGCCGTCCCTGGGCCTGCAGATTTCCGAATGGCAGGCGGCAGTACTGGCGATGGTGATCAACCTCGGCGCCTACTCCACCGAGATCATCCGCGCCGGTATCCAGGCCATTCCGCGGGGCCAGCTGGAAGCGGCCGCAGCCCTGGCGATGAGCCGCTTCGAAGCCTTCCGCCACGTGGTGCTGCTGCCAGCATTGGGCAAGGTCTGGCCGGCCCTGAGCAGCCAGATCATCATCGTGATGCTCGGCTCGGCGGTCTGTTCGCAGATCGCCACCGAAGAGTTGAGCTTTGCCGCCAACTTCATTCAGTCGCGCAACTTCCGCGCGTTCGAAACCTATGCACTGACTACGCTCATCTACTTGTGCATGGCGCTGTTGATCCGCCAGTTCCTCAACTGGGTGGGCCGCCGCTGCCTGTACAAAAGCAGCACCGGGAGCCGCCCATGAGCGATTTCACTTTCTGGGACGTGGTGCGCAACCTGCTCACCGGCCTGCAATGGACCCTGGCGCTGTCGCTGGTGGCGTTTATCGGCGGCGGCGTGATCGGCTTGCTGGTGATGGTGCTGCGCATCTCCAAAAACGCCCTGCCCCTCAACATCGCCCGCATCTACATCGAGTTGTTCCAGGGCACCCCGCTGCTGATGCAGCTGTTCCTGGTGTTCTTCGGCGTAGCCCTGGCCGGGGTGGAGATTTCTCCCTGGATGGCCGCGGCCATTGCCCTGACGCTGTTCACCAGTGCTTATCTGGCAGAGATCTGGCGCGGCTGTGTCGAGGCCATCCCCAACGGTCAATGGGAAGCGTCCTCGAGCCTGGCACTGAACCGGCTGGAGCAGTTGCGCTACGTGATCCTGCCCCAGGCCCTGCGCATCGCCGTGGCGCCGACCGTGGGTTTCTCGGTGCAAGTGATCAAGGGCACGGCGGTCACCTCGATCATTGGCTTCACCGAACTGACCAAGACCGGCGGCATGCTCGCCAACGCCACGTTCGAGCCCTTCATGGTGTATGGCCTGGTGGCTCTCGGATACTTCCTGCTCTGCTACCCCTTGTCCCTCAGCGCGCGCTACCTGGAAAGGAGACTGCATGCCTCTGCTTAGAATTACCGCCCTGCATAAATACTACGGCGATCATCACGTGCTCAAAGGCATCGACCTGAGCGTCGAGGAAGGCCAGGTGGTGGCGATCATCGGCCGCAGTGGCTCGGGCAAATCCACCTTGCTGCGCACCCTCAATGGCCTGGAATCGATCAACGACGGCGTCATCGAAGTGGACGGCGAGTACCTGGACTCGGCCCGTGCCGACCTGCGCAGCCTGCGCCAGAAAGTCGGGATGGTGTTCCAGCAGTTCAACCTTTTTCCGCACCTGACCGTTGGCGAAAACGTGATGCTCGCCCCACAGGTGGTACAGAAAGTCTCCAAGGCCAAGGCCACCGAACTGGCTCGACAGATGCTGGATCGGGTCGGGCTCGCCGAGAAATTCGACGCCTTCCCTGAGCGCCTCTCCGGCGGCCAGCAGCAACGGGTCGCGATCGCCCGCGCCCTGGCGATGTCTCCCAAGGTGTTGCTGTGCGACGAGATCACCTCGGCCCTGGACCCGGAACTGGTCAACGAAGTGCTCAGCGTGGTCCGGCAACTGGCCAAGGAAGGCATGACCCTGATCATGGTCACCCACGAAATGCGTTTCGCCCGCGAAGTGGGGGACAAGCTGGTGTTCATGCATCAGGGCAAGGTGCACGAGGTGGGAGATCCCAAGGTGCTGTTCGCCAATCCGCAGACACCGGAGCTGGCCAATTTCATCGGGACGGCCGAACCTGTGGCCTGAGATTTGCGCTGCCGGCTCTGGCCTCATCGCGAGCAGGCTCGCTCCCACAGGTTCACGGTTGCCGGCTATTGCGCAGGCGAGACAAAACAGGTGTGGGAGCGAGCCTGCTCGCGACGGACCGCGAAGCGGTCGCCTTTGCGTTGGCGTAAGCGAGCGATCGTGGCAGGATGGCAAGGTTATCGACCGAGACCTTTTGACCATGCCGCCATCCCAAGCCAAGAATCTGTCCCTGATCGCCGCCATAGACCTGGGCTCCAACAGCTTCCACATGGTCGTCGCCAAGGCCCAGAACGGGGAAATCCGCATTCTTGAGCGGCTCGGCGAGAAGGTCCAGTTGGCCGCCGGCATCGACGAAGAACGCAAGCTGAGCGAAGAATCCATCCAGCGCGGGCTCGATTGCCTCAAGCGGTTTGCCCAACTGATCAACGGCATGCCCTTGGGCGCGGTGCGGATCGTGGGCACCAACGCCCTGCGCGAGGCGCGCAATCGCGGCGAGTTCATCCGCCGTGCCGAAGAGATCCTCGGCCATCCGGTGGAAGTCATTTCCGGGCGTGAAGAAGCCCGCCTGATCTACCTCGGCGTGTCCCATACCCTGGCCGACACCCCTGGCAAGCGACTGGTGGCGGACATTGGCGGCGGCAGTACCGAATTCATCATCGGCCAACGCTTCGAGCCGCTGCTGCGCGAAAGCCTGCAGATGGGGTGCGTCAGCTACACCCAGCGTTATTTCCGTGACGGCAAGATCACCCCGGCCCGCTACGCCCAGGCCTACACGGCGGCGCGCCTGGAAATCATGAGCATCGAACACGCCCTGCACCGCCTGACCTGGGACGAAGCCATCGGCTCCTCGGGCACCATCCGCGCCATCGGCCTGGCGCTCAAGGCCGGCGGCCATGGCAACGGTGAAGTGAACGCCGAGGGCCTGGCCTGGCTCAAGCGCAGGCTGTTCAAGCTGGGCGAGTCGGACAAGATCGACTTCGAGGGCATCAAGCCCGACCGCCGAGCGATCTTCCCGGCAGGCCTGGCGATTCTCGAAGCGATCTTCGATGCCCTCGAATTGCAGCGCATGGACCACTGTGAAGGTGCCCTGCGCGAAGGCGTGCTCTATGACCTGCTGGGCCGCCACCATCACGAGGACGTCCGCGAGCGCACCCTGGGCTCGCTCATGGAGCGTTACCACGTCGATCAGGAACAGGCCGTGCGGGTCGAGCGCAAGGCACTGCACGCCTTCGACCAGGTGGCCGACGACTGGAACCTGGGCGATGGCATCTGGCGCGAGCTGCTCAGCTGGGCCGCCAAGGTCCACGAAGTGGGGCTGGACATCGCGCACTACCATTACCACAAGCACGGCGCCTACCTGATCGAGCATTCCGACCTGTCGGGCTTTTCCCGGGAAGACCAGCAGATGCTCGCCCTGCTGGTGCGCGGCCATCGGCGCAATATCCCCAAGGACAAGTTCGCCGAATTCGGCGACGACGGCATCAAGCTGATTCGCCTGTGCGTGCTGTTGCGTTTCGCGATCCTGTTCCACCACATCCGCGGCACCCAGGAAATGCCCCAGGTCGCCCTGCGCGCCGATGGCGATCAACTGGATGTGATGTTCCCCGACGGCTGGCTGGAAGAAAACCAACTGACCCAGGCCGACTTCGCCCAGGAAGCCGAGTGGCTGACCCGGGTCGGGATCGTGCTGAACATTCACTGAGCCCCGCCACAACACAGATCCATTGTGGCGAGGGGATTTAGCGAAACGTCGCACCGCCCCGCCGGGCCGCGAAGCGGCCCCAGAGAGTTGGAAGGTAATCAACCTGACACAACGGGCTGGCAGGTTTCAGGGCTGCTTCGCAGCCCAGCGGGGTGGTGCGACGTTTCGCTGAATCCTTCGCCACAGATACCCCTTAACCATCAGAACTGCATCACCCCGACCTTAACGAACCGCCAGCACCGGGCTGCTCAAGCGCTCCAGCAATGTCGCCTGGGCGCTGCGTGGGTTCTGGTTGCCGGTCGGCGTGTTGCGGATGTACCGGCCATCCGATTGCAGGATCCAGCTGTGGGTATTGTCGGTGAGATAGCTTTCCAGCTCTTTCTTCACTCGCAGGATCAGTTTCTTGCCTTCCACCGGGAAGCAGGTCTCGACGCGCTTGTCGAGGTTGCGCTCCATCCAGTCGGCGCTGGACAGGAACATCTGTTCCTCGCCGCCGTTGAGGAAGTAGAACACCCGCGTGTGTTCCAGGAAGCGGCCGATGATCGAACGCACATGGATGTTATGGGAAACCCCCGGAATACCCGGTCGCAGGCAGCACATGCCACGCACCACCAGGTCGATGCGCACGCCTGACTGGCTGGCCTTGTACAGCGCACGGATGATTTTCGGATCGGTCAGCGAGTTGAACTTGGCGATGATATGCGCCGGCTTGCCGTCCAGGGCGAACTGGGTCTCCCGGGCGATCATGTCGAGCATGCCCTTCTTCAGGGTGAACGGCGCATGCAGCAGCTTCTTCATGCGCAGGGTCTTGCCCATGCCGATCAACTGGCTGAACAGCTTGCCCACGTCTTCGCACAAGGCATCGTCGGAGGTCAGCAGGCTGTAGTCGGTATACAGGCGGGCGTTAGCCGCGTGGTAGTTGCCGGTACCCAGGTGGGCGTAACGCACGATCTCACCGGCCTCACGGCGCAGGATAAGCATCATCTTGGCGTGGGTCTTGAAACCCACCACGCCGTAGATCACCACCGCACCGGCCGCTTGCAGACGGCTGGCCAGCTGCAGGTTGGACTCTTCATCGAAACGCGCCCGCAATTCGATCACCGCCGTGACTTCCTTGCCGTTGCGCGCCGCATCCACCAGGGCATCGACGATTTCCGAGTTGGCACCGCTGCGGTACAGAGTCTGGCGCACCGCCAGGACGTGAGGGTCCTTGGCGGCCTGGCGCAGCAGGTCGACCACGGGTGTAAACGACTCGAACGGGTGCAGCAGCAGGATGTCCTGCTTGCTGATCACGCTGAAAATGTTCTCGCTGTTTTGCAACAGCTTCGGAATCTGCGGTGTGAAGGGCGAGTACTGCAGCTCCGGATGGCTGTCCAGGCCGGTAATGCTGAACAGCCGGGTCAGGTTGACCGGGCCATTGACCTGATACAGCTCGGTCTCGTGCAGGTTGAACTGCTTGAGCAGGTAGTCGGACAGGTGCTTGGGGCAGGTGTCGGCCACTTCCAGGCGGACTGCATCGCCATAGCGGCGGGAGAACAACTCGCCACGCAGGGCGCGCGCCAGGTCTTCGACGTCCTCGGTATCCACCGACAGGTCCGCGTTACGCGTCAGGCGGAACTGGTAACAGCCCTTGACCTTCATGCCCTGGAACAGGTCATCGGCGTGAGCATGGATCATCGAGGACAGGAATACATAATTGTCGCCGGGACCACCGACATCTTCCGGCACGCGGATGATGCGCGGCAGCAGGCGCGGCGCGGGAATGATCGCCAGGCCGGAATCGCGACCGAAGGCGTCGATGCCCTCCAGCTCGACGATGAAGTTCAGGCTCTTGTTGACCAGCAACGGGAACGGGTGCGTCGGGTCGAGGCCGATCGGCGTGATGATCGGGGCGATCTCATCGCGGAAATAACGGCGCACCCAGGTCTTGAGCTTGGTGGTCCAGTAGCGACGACGAATGAAGCGGACCTGATGCTTTTCAAGCTCCGGCAACAGGATGTCGTTGAGGATCGCGTACTGGCGGTCGACATGACCGTGGACCAGCTCGCTGATGCGCGCCAGGGCCTGATGCGGCTGCAGACCGTCAGCGCCGGCCTGCTCGCGGGCGAAAGTGATCTGCTTCTTCAGGCCGGCCACACGGATTTCGAAGAACTCGTCCAGGTTGCTGGAGAAGATCAGCAGGAATTTCAGCCGCTCCAGCAAGGGATAGGACTCGTCCAGCGCCTGTTCCAGCACGCGGATGTTGAACTGCAGTTGCGACAGCTCACGATGGATGTACAGGCTGCTGTCATCCAGGTTGGGGATCGCAATCGCCGGGGCCGGGGTCGGAGCCGGCTCGGCGGCGACCGCAGGAACGGGGTCCAGCTCCGGCGGCGTTTCGGCGACCTGCTCGACCACGGGTTGAGCGTCTTTTACGGCAACTTCAGTGAGTCCTTCGGTATTCATCGCAAGTTCCTGGGAGGCTATTTCTGCTCTCGTAGCAATTGGGCGGCGCGCACGGCGAAGTAAGTCAGGATGCCATCAGCCCCTGCGCGCTTGAAAGCGGTCAATGATTCGAGGATCACCCCTTCACTCAGCCAGCCGTTCTGGATGGCGGCCATGTGCATGGCGTATTCGCCGCTGACCTGGTAGACAAAGGTCGGGACTTTGAATTCGTCTTTCACCCGGCAAAGAATGTCGAGGTAAGGCATGCCTGGCTTGACCATGACCATGTCGGCCCCTTCCGACAGGTCGGCGGCCACTTCGTGCAGGGCTTCCTGGCTGTTGGCCGGGTCCATCTGGTAGGAGGCCTTGTTCGCCTTGCCCAGGTTCAGGGCCGAGCCGACCGCATCGCGGAACGGGCCGTAATAGGCGCTGGCGTACTTGGCCGAATAGGCCATGATGCGCACGTTGACGTGACCGGCCACCTCGAGGGCTTCGCGGATCGCCTGGATGCGACCGTCCATCATGTCAGACGGCGCCACCACCTGGGCACCCGCCTCGGCGTGGGACAGCGCCTGCCTGACCAGCGCATCGACAGTGATATCGTTCTGCACGTAACCGTCTTCATCGAGGATGCCGTCCTGCCCGTGGGTGGTGAACGGGTCCAGCGCCACGTCGGTGATCACCCCCAGTTCAGGGAAACGCTCGCGCAAGGCACGGGTCGCGCGTTGGGCGATACCCTCCGGGTTCCAGGCTTCGGCGGCATCCAGGGACTTGAGCCCCGGTGGCGTCACCGGAAACAACGCCAGCGCTGGAATGCCCAGCTCCACCCAGTTGGCGGCCTCTTCCAGCAGCAGGTCGATGGTCAGGCGTTCCACGCCGGGCATCGATGCCACTTCCTCACGGCGGTTCTCCCCATCCAGTACGAACACCGGCAGGATCAGGTCGTTGGTGGTCAGAACGTTTTCACGCACCAACCGACGAGAGAACTCATCGCGGCGATTGCGACGCAGGCGGGTGGCAGGGAACAGACGGTTGGCGGGGGTAAAGCTCACGGCAGACTCCTGAGCCCGCGCAGACGGGCGAGCGTGACAGTTATAAGCGGTCATTATGACGAACACATTACAGAAGTGTTGCATTTGAACCACAGGGCTGCTGCGGCGGCTTTGCGGGCAGGCCGGTCGCCGTCTCCCGTCATGGCGGACCATGACCGGGCGCAGCACCTTGCCTGGCAACCGGATCCAATCGCCTCAGCAGGAACATTGCGACCCAGGAGCAGCACTTGCGCAACTGTGACCTGTCGTCGCAGTTATTGTCGTTGTAGGAATTGTTCACGTCGAGACACATTTCGATACTTTCCTGAATGTGTCTGAAGGGTTAGGCTGCGCGTTCATTTCGCCAGCACCCAGACAATGCTCCAACAATTTCTCAATGACTTCGGCTACCTGGCCCTGTTCATCGGCACGTTCTTCGAAGGTGAAACCATCCTGGTGCTCGCAGGCTTCCTGGCGTTCCGTGGCTACATGGACATCAACCTGGTGGTCGTCGTGGCGTTCTGCGGCAGCTACGCGGGCGACCAGCTGTGGTACTTCCTGGGTCGCAAGCATGGTCGCAAGCTATTGGCGCGCAAGCCTCGCTGGCAACTGATGGGTGATCGTGCCCTGGAGCACATTCGTCGGCATCCGGACATCTGGGTCCTGAGCTTCCGCTTCGTCTACGGGCTGCGTACGGTCATGCCGGTGGCCATCGGCCTCTCGGGCTATCCGCCGGGCCGCTACCTCTTGCTCAACGGCATTGGCGCAGCCATCTGGGCCACGGCGCTGGCCGCCGCCGCTTATCACTTCGGCGCGGTCCTCGAAGGCATGCTGGGCAGCATCAAGAAATATGAATTGTGGGTACTTGGCGCACTGCTGGTGCTGGGCCTGTGCCTGTGGTTGCGACGCCGTATCAAGAATGCACGCCTGGCTCGCAAGACCCTCGAAGCCGAGCGGCTGGAGCAAGCCAGGCCAGGCGAACCTACGACGCCCAACGAGTGAGGCGATGGCGGCAGCAGTAAAGGCCGATGCCGCTGAGCAGGCTGTAGCAGAGCAAGCCGACCCAAGCCACCGGGCTGGCTGGCCATAATCCGACCAAGGGCGCCAGCCACACCAGGGGCAGGTTCGAAGCCAGGCGCAACAGTTCCAGCCGCCGCGCCCACGGCCGATCCTCCAGGGCCACGCCCAACACGAAGATCCCGAACGCAACCGTCCCCCAGCCCAGCACCAGGGCGGCGACCGGCAGGCTGTTCTCCAGGTTCATCAGATAACTGCCCAGCGCTATGTAGACACAGAACTGCAGCGCCACATACCACTGCTGGCGCCTGTCCAGCGGTACGTCGAACTTGCGGAAACGGCTCAGGTCCGGCTTGTTCAGCGGGTACCTGGCCGCGACGTCCGCCGGCCTCCAGCCTGTGGGCATGAACCAGATGCGCAGCTTGTCCCACCCATGCTCTGCCCGCCGAGCATCCGTCCACAATTGTGCGTAGAACTGCAGGTTGGCCCACAGCGGATTCCAGCTCGCCAGCGGCGTGGTCACGCCAAAGATCACCGGCTCGTTATCGTCTTCTTCCTGGAAGGTGCCGAACAGACGGTCCCAAATAATGAACACCCCTCCGTAGTTGCGATCCATATAGAGAAGGTTCTGCGCATGGTGGGCACGATGATTGGACGGCGTAACGAAGCACCACTCCAGCCAGCCGAGCTTGGGAATGTGCTGGGTATGAACCCAGAACTGATACAGCAGATTCAACGCCGCGACGCTGACGAACACCACCAGCGGCACGCCCAGCACCGCCAGCGGCAAGTAGAAAATCCAACTCAACGCAAAGCCCGTGCTGGTCTGGCGCAAGGCGGTGGAGAGGTTGTAGTCCTCGCTCTGGTGATGCACAGAATGAGCGGCCCAGAGGATATTGCGTTCATGCCCCATGCGGTGCAGCCAGTAGTAGCAGAAATCGTAGAACACGAAGGCCAGCACCCAGACCCAGGTCTGGTCGGCAGGCAACCGCACAATGGCCAGATGCTCCAGGGCGAAGGCATAGGTCACCAATCCCACGCCCTTGGTCAGCAGGCCGGTAGTGGTGGACAGCACGCCGGTGCTCAGGCTGTTGATCGCGTCGGCGACCCGGTAGTGGCTCACGCCACGCCAACGGTCGGCCAGCAGCTCGACGGCTATCAGGACGAAGAAGAACGGCACGGCATACAGAATGAAATTCATGACGCGACCCGGGCACGCGAGACAAGGAGATAGTCGGCAGATTAGGTGTAGCCGCCCGAGAACCCTATGGCAACGAGTGACAAATTAGTGGACATTTAACGCCATGAATCTGGAGAAAAGCCCATGAGCAAAAAAGTTGCAGTGATCCTTTCCGGCTGTGGCGTGTACGACGGCGCCGAGATCCACGAAAGCGTGATCACCTTGCTGCGCCTTGATCAGCGCGGCGCGCAAGTGCAGTGCTTCGCCCCCAATATCGCCCAGTTGCATGTGATCAATCACCTGACCGGCGAGGAAATGCCCGAAAGCCGCAACGTGCTGGTGGAGTCGGCCCGGATCGCCCGGGGCAACGTGAAGGACCTGCGCGAAGCCAGGGTCGAGGACTTCGATGCCCTGATTATTCCCGGGGGCTTCGGCTCGGCGAAAAACCTGTCCAACTTTGCCGTCGAAGGGGCCGGTTGCACGGTGCAACCGCAAGTCCTGGAGCTGACCGAAGCCTTCGCCGAGGCCGGCAAGCCGGTAGGACTGATCTGCATTTCCCCGGCGCTGGCCGCGAAGATCTACGGCCCCGGCGTAACCTGCACCATCGGCACGGATGTCGACACAGCGGCGGCGGTGACCAAGATGGGGGGCTCCCACGAAGACTGCGCCGTCACCGACATCGTCGAAGACACTGCGCGCAAACTGGTGAGTACCCCGGCCTACATGCTGGCGCAGAACATCAGCGAAGCGGCCTCAGGCATCAATAAACTGGTGGACCGCGTGCTGGAACTGACCCACGAGAACGACATCTGAAACCGCCGCGGGGGCGAGCCGACTCGCTCCCGCAGCGAACCGAACGGGCAGTCCGTCAGGACGCCTGAACCCGCCGCTTCTCCGCCACCCAACTGCGTCCATACAACACGACAATCGCCACGATCGCGATCACCTGGGCCGCCAACGAATAGGCATCGGCGTGAATGCCCAGCCAGTCGAAGTCAAAGAACGCCACCGGACGAGTTCCGAAGATGCCGGCCTCCTGCAGGGCCTTCACGCCATGGCCGGCGAACACCACCGACAAGGCGCACAGCAACGCCGCGTTGATGCTGAAGAACAGCGCCAGCGGCAAGCGCGCCGAACCGCGCAGGATCACCCAGGCCAGCCCCACCAGTAGTACCAGAGCCGTCGCGCCACCCGCCAGCACGGCGTCATGCCCGGCAGGGCCAGCCTGCAGCCACAGGGTCTCGTAGAACAGGATCACTTCGAACAGCTCGCGATAAACCGAGAAAAACGCCAGGATGGCAAAGCCGAAACGGCCACCACCGCCGACCAGGCTGCTCTTGATGTAGTCCTGCCAGGCCGCGGCGTGACGCCGGTCGTGCATCCACACACCCAGCCACAGCACCATCACGCTGGCGAACAGGGCCGTTGCGCCCTCGAGCAGCTCACGCTGGGCGCCGCTGACGTCGATCACATAGGCAGCCAGGCCCCAGGTCGCCAGGCCGGCCAGCAGCGCCAGCCCCCAACCGACGTTGACGCTGCGAACCGCCGATTGCTGACCGGTATTGCGCAGGAACGCCAGGATCGCCGCCAGCACCAGGATCGCTTCCAACCCCTCGCGCAACAGGATCAGCAGGCCGGAAATGTAGCTCAGCGACCAGCTCAGGCCATCGCCGCCCAGCAAGCCCGCGGATTCCTCCAGCTTGGCCTTCGCCGCCGTCAGGCGCTGCTCGGCCTGCTCCACCGGCAGGCCGTCCTGCAAGGACTGACGGTAGGCCATCAAGGCTTTTTCCGTATCCTTGCGCACGTTTGCATCCACGTTATCCAGCGAGCTCTCCACCAGCTCGAAACCTTCCAGATAGGCGGCTACCGACAGATCGTAAGCCTGGTCATGCTCACCGGCACGGTACGCCGCGATGCTTTTATCCAGGGTGGCGGCAGTGTAGTCGAGCAATTGCGCCGGGCCGCGCTGGACCTGAGGCGGCTGGGCACGCTGGGCGCGGAAGGTGGCCGCAGCGGCCGGGCCTTGCGTCGCCAGGACTTCGGCCGGCGTCTGGCGAGCCAGGTCGGCGAGATTGAAGGTCTGCTCGCCCTTCGCGGCGGCAGGATCGGCACTGAAGCTGGCGATGTAGGTCGCCAGGTCCCAGCGCTGACGGTCGTCGAGCTGGTCGGCGAATGCCGGCATGTCGGTGCCTTCGACGCCCAGGCCGAGGGTGCTGTAGATGGCATAGAGGCTCAGGTTGTCCAGTCGTTTGCTGTCGCGCAGGTTGGCGGGCGGCGGCTCCAGGCCGACACCGGCAGGGCCATCGCCAGCGCCGCTGTCGCCATGGCAAACCGAGCAGTTCTGAGCGTACAGCGGTGCCCCGCGAGCAGGGTCCGGGGTGATGACCGGTGCCTGGCTGACCTCATAGGCCACCGCCAGCCGGGCCCCCATCTGGCGGGCCATTCGGGCCACCTCGGCACCATCCTGGCGTTGGCTGATCGCGTTACGCAGGGCGCCGATGCCCTGTGTCAGCTCGGCCTTTTCCGGCTTGGCCGGCAGCGCAACGACCAGCCCCTCCAGCACCTGGATGAATTCCAGTTGTTCGCGGTATTCGGACTCGTCGATGACCTTCCCCGCCTCCACTGTCGCCGGGTAATCCGCACCGATGTAATCCAGCAGATGCAGCGCCTGTGGGGCGCCTTCAAGAGTATCGGCCAGCAAATGGGGGCTACACAGGGCCAGCAACGGTAGCGCAAGCCAGCCCAGAAAACGAAGCGGGGCAATCATCAACAATTCTCAGTTGGAAATAAGAAGTAACACATTGTTCACGTCCACAGCCTTCGACTCAAGCGCCGAGATGCTCCGCAGGTGCTTTTTCATCGGATCTTCATGCTTTGGAAGTGATGTCACAAAAACGGCATTTAGGAATTGAAAAGCCATTACATAGCCAACGGCCATGTTTATAATCCCGCCGCCTTCTCGATGTCCGAGGCAAAAAAAAGCTCCTCCGAATGCGAGGAACCGACAGCGTTCCGACGCATGTCCGTGGATCGCCCCAGCCCGACCCGCACACCTGGCTGATACCTCAGGGAAGAATGTTCATGGCCTCCCGTGCCGTTTTCTCGGTCGCTCTCGGTGCGATCACCTTGTTGTCCGGCTGTTCGGTTTTCCGTAATTACGACAGCGAACTGGCCCAGACCAACCAACAGCTCGCCTCCGGCAACGTCGATGCGGCCCTGACCCTGCTGGAAAAGAACAACAGCAAGGACAAGGACCTGCTGTACTACTTCGAAAAAGGGGAGCTGCTGCGGGCCAAGGGCGATCTGTCCGGCAGCCAGACGGCCTGGACCAGCGCGGACCAGCAGGTCGGCCAGTGGGAAGACGCGGTCAAGCTGGACACCGCCAGGTATGCCGCCCAGTTCGGCAGCTTCCTGGTCAACGACAAGGTCCGGCGCTATGAGGGTTATGACTACGAAAAGGTCATGCTGACCACGCAGATGGCCCTGAACCTGCTCGCCGTGAACGACTTCGATGGCGCCCGGACCCAGATCAAGAAAACCCACGAACGCGAAGCGGTGATCGCCGACCTGCGGGACAAGCAGTACCTCAAGCGCGAAGAAGAGGCCGAGCAGCAAGGGGTCAGGACCGAGTACAAGGACCTGCAGGGCTATCCGGTGGCCAGCCTCGACGCGCCGGAAGTGGTCGGCCTCAAGAACAGTTATCAGAGCGCATTCAGCCATTATCTGGCCGGTTTCGTCTATGAGGCCCTGGGCGAGAAAAACCTGGCCGCACCGGGTTATCGCAAAGCCGCCGAGCTGCGTCCCAATACCCCGCTGCTGGAACAGGCACTGCTCAACCTCGACAAACCTGCCGCAAAGAACGATGACAGCGACGTCCTGATCGTGGTGCAGAGCGGCCTGGCGCCGTCCCGTGATTCGATCCGCATCCCCCTGCCCCTGCCCATCAGCGGCAATGTCGTCATCACGCCATTGTCGTTCCCGGTGATCAAGCCCGACACCTCCACCGCCACCTTCGCCCAGATCGGCGTCGATGGCCGCCAGTTGGACCTGACCCAACTCAACAGCACCACCGCCATGTCCCGCCGCGCCCTGCGCGATGACATGCCGGGCATCATCCTGCGCACCACCGTGCGCGCCATCACCCGTGGCGTAGCGCAGAAACAGATCAACGAAACCAACCCACTGGCCGGCCTGGCCGTAGGCCTCACCTCGGCCGTGCTCGAAGGCGCAGACACCCGGACCTGGCGCACCCTGCCGGACTACACCCAAGTGGTACGCCTGCGCCTCAAGAAAGGCGAGCACGAAGTCACCCTGCCCAACGCCACAGGCGGCTCGGTGGTCAAGGTGATGGTCGACCAGCGTTACCAAGTGGTCAGCCTGCGGGCCGTGGGCAATCAGGTCTTCGCCGGTGGCCTGGCCGCCCGGGTGATCCCGAGCGCCAACCCGACCGCCATCGCCAGCCTCAAGCTACCTTAAGAACGGAGTCTTGCTCACATGCGTTTAAAACTGATCGCCGTCGGCGCCCTGGCCTTGCTGGCCGGTTGCGCCACCCCGCCGCCACCGGAGCCGGGCAGCGCTGCCAGCAAGGTCGTGGCCATGGGCAAAACCAAGAACATCGTGGTGGGTGCCATGCGCGTGGCACGGGAAAACGGCTACATGACCGTCAATGTGCAACTGAGCAATACCAGCTACAACAACAAGACGATGTACTACCGCTTCGCCTGGCTGGGACCTGAGGGTTTCCCTATCGCCGAGGAAGAAACCTGGAAAAGCCTGACGCTCTATGGCGAACAGACCAGCTTCCTGCCGGCCATCGCTCCGACACCAAAGGCCGTGGATTTCCGGTTGGAAATCAATACCCCTTAAAGACGCTCCCACAAAAAACGCCCGAGTGACGCGTTATCCCTTTTTCAGCTTTCGAGAGCCCTACATGTTCGTACGCATTTCATCCCTCGCCCTCGCCGCCCTGCTGGTCAGCGGCTGCGCCAATAACTCCCCGGTGCTGGGCAACAAGAACATCACCTACGGTGACACCAAGGCCGTTGAAACCGTGACCAACGAGTTCGGCTCCACCGACCTGCAGATGATCGCCGAGTCCATGACCCGCTCCCTGGCCCAGTCCGGAGTCCTGCAGGGTCGCCCTGTGGTCCAGGTCTATGACGTGAAGAACAAGACCAGCGAGTACATCGACACCCGCGAAATCACCACCAGCATCAAGACCCAGCTGATGAAGACCGGCGCGGCGCGTTTCGCCAGCGACAACAACGCCATGGACAGCCAGGTCGACCAGCTCAAGCTGCAGAACCAGAGCGGCCTGTACAAGAAGAGCACCGTGGCCAAGACCGGCAACATGATCGCCGCCAAGTACCGTCTCGAAGGTTCCATCAGCTCCATCGTCAAGCGCAGCAGCGACTACAAGGACGTCTTCTACAAATTCAGCCTGCAACTGATCGACGTCGAAAGCGGTCTGGCCGAGTGGATGGACGAGAAAGAAATCCGCAAGACCACGGAGCGCTAAGCCATGCGCACATGGATAGGCATCATGGCCCTGGCCTGTGCGTTCGGCGCGCAGGCGGCCCCGAAAGTCGCCGTCACCGACCTGGCGTACCAGGAGCGGGTGGAGGAATACATCCATACGGTGTCGGCCCAGAGCAACTTCCAGGCGGGCGCCTACAGCGCCAGCGCATCGTCGAGCTACGACGAGATGGAAGCCACCAGCAGCTACATCGAGCAGGGCGAACTGCGCAAATTCACCGGTGACATCAAGGGCGAGATCCTGCGCAGCGGGATGTTCCAGCTGGTGCAGGGCACGCCCTACACCGCGTCGTCCAAGGGCGATGTCTATGACGTGATCAAGCGCATCAAGGCCGGCCATTTCAAGGGCGCCGACTACGTGCTCTTCGGCACCGTGTCGGACATCGACTTCACCCGCGACGTCAACGAACTGGCCAACACCGACAGCTACTCGGCGGTGCTCGCCCTGACCCTGGTGGCCGACTTCAGCCTGATCAACACCAGGACCTTCGAGATCACCTCGGCGTTCACCGCCATGGGTGAAGGCCAGGACACCAAGCTGTTGAACCACCGGGACGTGCGCATCAGCCTGAATCGCCCACGGGTCGTACGCGAGGTGTCCAAGGCGCTGGGCGAAGATGTGGCGCGGCAGATGAGCGAACAGCTCGGTGGCCCGAGCTACCAGCAACCCGGCGAGCCGGTGCAGCGCAATAACCTGCCCCGGGATAGCGCGCCGGTGATCCTGCGCTGAAGGTTCAGCGATCCCCTGTGGCGAGGGTATTTATCCCCTCGCCACAGGTTTCGTTCGCTTTACACCGCAGCCTTGCGAATCGTCGCCAGCAAGCCCGCCGCGCCGATGAACAACCCGGCAAAGGTCCGGTTCATCCGCCGTTGCTGCTTGGGCGTACGCAACAGGCGCAAGACCTTCGACGCCAGCCCGGTGTAGCCGGCCATGACGACAAGGTCGACACAGATCATGGTCACGCCCAGGATCAGGTACTGCTTGACCAGGGGTGCGTGGGGGTCGATGAACTGCGGCAGTACCGCCAGCATGAACACCAGGGCCTTGGGGTTGCTGATGTTGACCAGCAAACCGCGGAACACCAGCGCCATGGGTTTGCCGATAGGCCGTACGGCCGCATCGTCACTGATATCGCCAGGAATGGCGCGCCACTGCTTGACGCCCAGGTAAACCAGGTAGGCGACGCCAAACCATTTGATGGCATAGAACGCCGTGGCCGACGCGGTGAGGATCGCGCCGACACCCGCGGCGACGATCACGATCTGCAGCGCCAGGCCCAGTTGCAGGCCCAGGGCATTCCAGTAACCGCGCCAGAAACCATATTGCAGGCCGCTGGACATCGATGCGATGGCACCGGCGCCCGGCGACAGGCTGATCACCCAGCAAGCGGCGAAAAACGCCAGCCATGTTTCCAGCAGCATTGCACACCTCGGCCAAGATTCGTCGAAACGAATAAGCTAATGCTCCGCCGCGCGCTTGACCACCGTTATTTTTCAAGACCGGCGCCCCGCCAGGGGTGGGTCACTCGATCAGGCCACCCACCGGAAACGCCTCGCTACCGCGCCAGCGACGGACCGAGCGCTGGAAGAACAGGCTGTTCGGCACCTGGATCATGGAACTGCCGGTGCCGAGCTCCTCGGGCTCGATCAGAGTGGTGTAAAGCAGGTTGATCGCCACCACCCGGCCCTTGATACCGGGCTTGTCGGTGGCTTCCACCAGCTCGACCACATCCCCCAGGCGAAACGGACCGACGGTGTAGATCAAGACGGCGCACAGCAGGTTGGACAGCACGCTCCAGATGGCAAAGAACGCCACCGCCGCCACGGCGACAAACCCCGACAACGCTGTCCACAGCACCGTGGCGGAGACACCCAGGCGTTCGAGCACCACGAGCATCGCGCTGCCCATGATCAACCAGCGCAGCACGCCGCGCAGGATGATCACCAGTTGCGGTGGAATGGGGTAGCGCTCGCCAAGGCCGGTGAGGGCTCGCGCCACGAAACGCTGTGCGATGTAGCCGGCCAGCAGGATCAGCAGCACCTGTACACCGAGCCAGATCGGCTCGATCCACATCACGGGGATGGGCACGGTCAACGCTTCCATCAGGACAGTGCCTCCAGCTCCGCCTGCAGGGTTTCCAGCAACTCCAGGGCTTGCATCCACGCCTCCTCAAGTTCCGCTTCACGAATCTTCAACCGGGCCTGTTCGGCCAACAGATCGCGCAACTCATCCTTGCGCGCCGCTTCGTAGAGACCACTGTCGCCCAGGCTGGTTTCGATCTTCTGCAGTTTTTCGTGCACCTTGCCCAGCTCGGCCTCCAGCTTATCGGCCTCGCGCTTATGGGGCGCCAACTGTTGACGCAGCGCCGCCGCGGCCTGGCGCTGGGCTTTCTTGTCAGTCTTGTCCGGGTTCACCGGCGTGGTGCTGACCGGCGCGTTGCGCTGGCGGTATTCCACCAGCCAGCGCGCGTAGTCTTCCAGGTCGCCGTCGAATTCCTCGACCTTGCCGTCGGCCACCAGGAAGAAATTGTCCGTGGTGCTCTTGAGCAGATGCCGATCGTGGGACACCACCAGCACAGCCCCGCTGAATTCCTGCAACGCCATGGTCAGGGCCAGGCGCATCTCCAGGTCCAGGTGGTTGGTCGGTTCGTCGAGCAACAGCAGGTTCGGCCGTCCCCAGGCGATCAAGGCCAATGCCAGGCGGGCCTTTTCGCCACCGGAGAAATTGAGTACCGGTTCGTCGATGCGAGCACCGCGGAAGTCGAAGCCGCCGAGGAAGTCGCGCAACGTCTGCTCGCGCTCGGTCGGCGCCAGACGCTGCAAATGCAGCAACGGGCTGGCCTTGGCGTCGAGGGAATCCAACTGATGCTGGGCGAAGTAGCCCACCACGGTGTTCTCGCCACGGGTCAGGCGTCCGGCCAGGGGCTCGAGCTCACCGGAGAGGTTCTTGATCAGGGTCGATTTACCGGCACCGTTGGGGCCCAGCAGGCCGATGCGCGCACCGGGGGTCAACTGCAGCCTGACCTTCTCCAGCACGGTCTTGTCGCCGTAACCCAGTCGAGCATCCGACAGGTCGATCAGTGGGCTGGAGATCTTGGTCGACTCGCGAAAGACGAAGTCGAACGGCGAATCGACGTGGGCCGCGGACAGCTCTTCCATCCGCTCCAGTGCCTTGATCCGGCTCTGGGCCTGCCGGGCCTTGGTGGCCTGGGCCTTGAAGCGTGCGATGTAGCTTTCCATGTGCGCACGTTGCGCCTGTTGTTTCTCGTAGGCCTGCTGTTGCTGGGCCAGGCGCTCGGCACGGGCGCGCTCGAAAGCGGTGTAGCCGCCGCGATACAGCACAAGCTTGCGCTGGTCGACATGGGCCACGTGATCCACCACGGCATCGAGGAAATCACGGTCGTGGGAAATCAGCAGCAGCGTGCCCGGATAACTCTTGAGCCAGTCTTCGAGCCAGATGATGGCGTCGAGGTCCAGGTGGTTGGTCGGTTCATCGAGCAGCAAAAGATCCGAGGGGCACATCAAGGCCTGGGCCAGGTTCAGGCGCATCCGCCAGCCACCGGAGAAATCGCCGACCTGGCGGTCCATCTGTTCGTTGGTGAAGCCCAGGCCTGCCAGCAATTTACGCGCACGGGCGTCGGCGGTATAGCCGTCGGCGGTGTCGAGCTCCGAATGCAGGCGAGCCAGCGCGGCACCGTCGTGAGCCGCTTCGGCGGCTGCCAGATCCCGCTGGACCTGACGAAGGCGCACGTCGCCGTCGAGCACATAGTCCACCGCCAGGCGTTCGAGGGTGTCGACCTCCTGGCGCATATGGGCGATACGCCAGTCGGCGGGCAGCGAGCAATCACCGGAGTCCGGATGCAACTCACCGCGCAGCAGGGCGAACAGGCTGGATTTGCCGGCACCGTTGGCGCCGATAAGGCCGGCTTTGTGGCCGGCGTGCAGGGTCAGCTCGGCGTCTTCTAGCAGACGTTGCGGGCCACGCTGTAAAGTCAGGTTCTGAAGTCGGATCATAATGGCGGCGGAGTCTACCAGCTTCGCTCGCAACTGGCGCGAGTAGCACGATGTCCCCTGACCTGTGGAGTTTTTCCCTCGACCTGTACGCCAGGCCCGGCGTAGAGCAGGCTTGCCTGACGCTGCAAGACAGCGGCGCCAATGTCTGCCTGCTGCTTTGCGGCCTGTGGCTGGCAGAACGCGGCGTGACCTGCGATGAACGAAGGCTGGAGCAGCTTCGGCAATTGACCGAAACCTGGGACATGGAGGTCGTCCAGCCGTTACGCACCCTTCGCACCCAATGGAAAGTCCGCGCGCTTGATGACACTGCGCTCGATGAATTGCGCGAGCAGGTCAAGCAGCTGGAACTCGAGGCCGAGAGAAAGTTGCTGGAGCGATTGCAAGTCGCGACCGGGGAATGGCCTGGAGGGCCCCCCTTAGATTCAGCGCTGTGGCTGCAAGAAATAGTGGCGAGTATCGCCCAACCGAACCGCGACGCGCTGCATCAGCTGCGCGTCGCGGCATCCGGCCGTTAGGAGGCGCTGGTTGGGGTGCTGGTGCCCGACGTCGTGGTGACGCTCGGGTTCAGCGCCGGAGCCGGCGTGCTGGCGGTTGGTGCGGGTGTCGAGGATGGAGCTGGAGCGGCTGTCGCTGGCTTGGCTGCGGTAGGCGTCGCCGGTTTTGCGGCGGCTGGCTTTTTCACAGCCGGTTTCGCCGCAGGCTTGGCTGCGGGCTTGGCAGCAGGCTTGGCTGCGGCCGGCTTGGCAGCAGCAGGCTTGGCGACGGTCTTGGTCGCGGCGGGCTTGGCAGCAGCAGGTTTGGCTGCGGTCTTGGCAGGCGCCTTGGCAGCGGCCGGCTTGGCCGAAGCAGGTTTTGCAGCTGCTGTTTTGGTTGCCGCTGGCTTGGCTGCCGTTTTCGCGGCGACTGGTTTCGCAGCGACTTTTGCAGCAGGCTTGGCCGCGGCGGTCTTCGATGTTGCAGGTTTGGCGGCAGCGGGTTTGGCGACAGGCTTGGCAGCGGACGGTTTGGCTGCTGCAGGTTTGGCAGCAGGCGCTTTCGCGACCGGCTTGGCGGCAGCCTTGACGGCTGGTTTCTTCGCTGCGGGCTTGGCTGCGCTGGCAGCGACCGGCTTGGTCGCCGCAGGCTTGGCAGCCGGTTTGCTCGCCGCTTTGGCAGGCGCCTTCACGGCAGGTTTGGCTGCCACTCTGGCCGGTGTTTTTGCTGCGGCAGGTTTAGCGGCAGGCTTCTTGGCCGATACAGCGACAGGCTTGGTGGCGCGAAGCGTCAGCGCTTTGCCGGCGGCTTCCTGTACACGACCAACGCCTTGAGCCAGCTTCAGGCTTTCCTGGGCATCGCGTTTGAGTTGCAGGATGTAGGCGCGGGTTTCGGACTGACGATCCTTCAAGGCATCGAGCAGGCTCTCGAGTTCTTTCACTGCGTCTTTCGCCTTGGCTTGAGCCTTGGCCTTGCCGGCGGTTGCCGCCTCTTGCAACTTGGTGCGTGACTTGTGCAGTTTTTCCTGAGCCTTGCCGCGTTGTTTTTCCAGTTTGGCGAGCAGTTTTTCAGCATCAGCCAGGGCTTGGGAGCAGGCATTTTCCAAATGCTCGAGCAGGCTGCCCGACAGTTGTTGGAGCAAGTGCAACGGAGTGTTTACTGGCTTCTTGGGGGCCGACATGGTTTACCTCCTGACTGACGTGAGTGCGGCTCATACTAGACCTCTGCTGCAACCGCCGCTAGGGCATGTTGACAGTACACGGGACGTTGCGTTGCAAGGGACGAAAAATCTTCTGTGTCATTGCCAGAGCCACCCATGTCCATCGATACCAGCGCTGGCATAATTCCTCGATTCGAGGCCGGAGAAAGTACACATGTGGCGTCACCTGTTTTTATGTCTGTGCATGGTTTGCTCCATGGTCCAGGCCACCGAGAAAGCCGGCACGAACGATGACCGCGACCTGGCCTACAGCCTGGGCGCGAGCCTGGGAGAACGATTGCGCCAGGACGTACCGGATCTGCAGATCCAGGCGCTGGTGGAAGGTTTGAAACAGGCCTACCAGGGCAAGCCCCTGGCCCTCAGTGACGAGCGTATCGAACAGCTCCTGGCCGAACACCAGGCGCGACTGACCGCGCAGTCGACGACACCGCAGGTCGAAGTGGCGCTGAAGACGGAACAGAAATTTCTCGCTGAAGAAAGGAGCCGCCCTGGCGTGCAGCAGTTGGCGGACGGCATCCTGCTGACCGAACTCAAGCCAGGCCATGGCACGAAAGCCGGCCCCCACGGCAAGGTCCAGGTGTTGTATACGGGTCGACTGCCTGACGGCACCGTCTTCGACTCCAACCGCCAGGCGCAATGGTTCAGCCTCGACAGCGTGATCGATGGCTGGCGCAGCGCGTTGCCGCAGATGCCGGTGGGCGCGAAGTGGCGATTGGTGATTCCTTCGACACAGGCCTACGGCGCCGAAGGTGCCGGGGATGTGATCCCCCCCTTCACGCCGCTGGTGTTCGAGATCGAACTGCTGGGCGCAACGACCTGAAGCCCGGCAATGAAAAACGGTGCGCAATGCGCACCGTTTTTCATTGCCTCAAATCCTTCAAGCCTGGACCGCGGCCTCTTCCTTGTGGGCGTTGTGCAGCACTTCGATCAGGCAGTCCTCCAGCTCGAAACGCTCATGCAACAAGCCACCCAGTTCCTTGAATTTTTCCGCCACGCACTTGCCTTCATCACAGAGGTCGTTGAAGGCCAGCAGCTTTTCGGTGATGACATCGATACGTGGATAGATCTGTTCGGCGAGTTCCAGGCCACGCTTGTCGTTGAAGGCCTTGGCTTCGCTCGTCAATTGCTCGTAGATCTCGAAATGACCGGCAGAGACGTAGTCGACCAGCACACCGCAGAATTCCTGCAACGGCTTGCGGCTCTCTCCCAGCGCTTCAGGCTTGTCGCCGAGAGCATCATAGGCCCGAACCAGTTCGTGACGCTCCTGCAACCAGCGGTCGATCAGCAGATGCACTCCACCCCAGCGTTCCTGAGCATTCTGACAACTTTCGAGCATGGCGATTTCTTCCCTTGTGAGTCATGCCCCTCGCAGCCTGCATACGCCTGATGATTCATGGCAAGCCGGACACAACTTGATCGAGCGGCATAATTCCAATGATACGTGCGGGCCAGATTATGCCCGCACGACAGCTGCTTCAAGGTACGCAGGAGATAAAGTTCATACAAGTGTTTAATCCACAGCACGGACCAACTGCGACGTCTTGCCGCCCAGTGGTCGGATCAGCGCGTTCCAGACAAGGCGAAGCAGCAGGTAGGTCATGGCGATGGACACGGCGAGAAAAAACAGCAGGCTCCATTCGGGAACGCTCAAGTCGAACAACGTCCAGGTGACGCTCGCGCAATCGACCGCGCCGTCGATGACGCGATGCACAGCGCTCCACCATGAGCCCGCTCCCTCCATGCGGGTGAAGCAATCGGGCAACGGCTCGACCGAATGACTTTGTACCAGGACCTGGCGCCAGGCCAATGTCATCGCTCCCGACACCAGGATCAGCCCCACGCCCCCGTAGACGATGCTGCCCTTGTGGCCCGGGCCGTGCACACAGGCCGCCAGGCAGTTCCCCAGGAACAGCAGCAGGCACAACCGCTGCAGGACACACAGGCTGCACGGTGTCAGGCCGACCGCATATTCCAGGTAGCTGGCGATGCCCAGGGCCAGGGCCGCAGCGATGGAAGCCATGAAAAACAAGAAGCGTGAGCAGGCCAAAGACATGGCGGTTCCGTAACAGAAGAGACAGGTAGTTACGGTAGAGGAAAGCCCTCGGGCCTTTCAAGGCGGGCCCGCGCAGACACTTCACCAGGGGTGTAGGGAATTCCCGACAGACACTCGAGGATTCAGCGCGATCCCCTGTAGGACTTTCCCCAGGACATCATCCGAGCCTTGAACCGGACCATTATCGGCGGTCGAATCATTGGCGATGCCAAGACGAACCGCCGACACTGTTGATCGCGGCATCAGCCAGGCAAGGCCTGGGACGCCGGAAGCGGCGCGGCGAGCAGACGCTCGTCCAGCAAGCCCAGGCCTTCCTGGAACAGCTGGTTGCTGCGCTCGGCATCCCCCAGTTGCGCCAGCAGGCGCGCCAGTTCGGCACAGGCTTCCGGGTTGCGCTGGATCCGCAGGCTGCTTTCGAGGTAATCCCTTGCCTTGCCCCACAAGCTGTTCTGCAGACACAGGCGTCCCAATGTCAGCAGCAGGCTGGAGTCAGCCGGATGATCCTTGAGCCAGCCTTCGGCCGCCTGCAATTGCCGGATCGGATCGTTCCCACGGACCAGCCCGTACAGGCGTGCCAGGTGGCTGTCGTAGTGACGCTTGAGCGCCGTGCGCAACACCTCCTCGGCCTCGCCCTGGGCACCCAGTTGGCGCAGTTGTTCGGCGTAGGCCAATACCAGCGCCGACTCCTGGCGCTGTGCGGCGGTCAGTTGCTGCCAGGCACGGTTGAGCGATTGCAGACCAACGCTACCGTCTTCGTCACGGTGGGCCGCCAGGGACAGGTTTTCCCCCCAGGCCCGACGCTCCAGCTCCGCCAATTCCGCCGGCGGCAGGACCTTGTCCTTGCGCAGTTCCGGCAACAGGCGAACCACCGCCGACCAATCCCCGCGCTGTTGATGCAGGCGCTGCAACTGGCGCAGGGTCTGGGCGTTATGAGGATGGCGATCGTGCATGGCTTGCAGGGTGACCAAGGCTCCGTCGGTATCGCCCCGGTCCATCTGCAACTGGGCGTGAGTCAATGCAATGGCCAGCTCCGCCTGGGGCTGTCGCTCCAGGGCCCGCTCCAGCAGGCTGTCGCTCTGCTCGTAAAGACCTTGTTCATTGGCCGCGCGAGCCGCGCCGAGGTAGTAGAGCAAGGGTTGACGTTCGGCTTCGGCGGCACGATGCAGATGCCGCTGGGCGCTGGCCCAGCGACCTTCGGCCAGATCCAGTTGGCCATGCTCGATCGCCACTTGCACGCGACGACTGCGATTGCGCCGCGACCAGGGATTGACCACCCCGCCGGACGTGGTCACCAATCCGAGCAAGGCCCTCAGGCCCCACCAGAGCAGCCAGAGCAACACCACCAATGCCAGGGTGACCCACAGGCCAGCCTCGTACCGGAAGTTCTTGTACGCCACCAGCACGTAACCCGAATGCTCGCTGATCGCGACGCCCAGCAAGGCGGCGACAGCGATGACCACGAACAGAATCACGTAGAGACGTTTCATGGCGTGGCCCCCTGCTCGCCAGGCTTGGCCAGCGGCTTGACCGACTCTTCGGCGTTCAGGTTGCGACGCTCCAGGTAAGCCTGGACGCTGCTCAGGGCACTCGTCAGGTCCGGTGTGACCACCGTGACCGGTTGCCGGGCCAGCTCAACCACGCGCTCGAGCATGATCCTGCTTTGCGGGTTATCCTGGTTGAAGTTGTTCTTGAGTACATCGCGGGCCTCGGTCAGCGCCTGGGTGTAGACCGGTGCCTGGCCATTGAGGGCGGCCCACTGCGCCTGTTCCAGGGCGAGGCTCAAGGCCAGGCGCACCTGCATCAGGCTCTGCCCCGCCAGGAGCGGACGGACGTTCTCGTCGGCATTGAAATCGATGCGGATATAGCGCGAGATCTGATCCCACCACTGGGCCCAGCGGCTGGCGCCATCGCCATCGGCGGTCAGGCCCAGCAGCGACTCGCCGCGATCCTTGTATTCAGGTGCCAGTTCCGAGAGTTGCAGCACCTGGTCACGCAGGGCGCCCAGTTGCAGGAACAGCCCGGTCCGGTCCGGCTGTTCGGTGCTGCGCAACGCCGCGAGGGTCTTGGCCAATTGTTCCCGGGCAGCGAACGAGCCCGGGTCATTCTGCTCGCGCAGGATGTCGTCGGCGCCCTGGACCAGCGCCTGGGCACTGGTGATGTCCTGCAAGGCGGAAAGACGCAGGCTGGCCAGGCGCAGCAGGTGCTCGGCCTCGGCCAGACGCCAATCCTTGCGGCTGGCGCCCAGTACCGTCTCCAGGCGCTGGTTCAGATGCTGCTGGTCACTTTGCAACTGGGCGACCAGGCGCCGCCGCTCCTCCAGCTCCTCGGCGGCGGGCAACTGGGCGAGGCGATCAGTGAGGCGCTGCTCGTTGAGCTTGAGATTCTGCGCCTGGTCATTCAGCGCCTGGACCTGGGCGGCCTGCTGTTGGTTGTTGGCCTGCAGGTGCCGCACCTGCCAGACGCCCCAGCCACCCACGGCCACGCCAGCGGCCCCCAGCAGCAACGCAACAATGGCCAACCCGTTGCCGCGACGCGGCGCCGCTGGGGCCGGGGTTTCAACCGGCGCATCGATCGCAGGCCGGTCTTGATCTTCTTTTGGCAAGGCTGTTTCGCTCACGTGTCCATCCTTTGCATTAGAAAACGGCACGGCTTGTTCCCGTAACGCCGCCAGCAAAGCCGCGGCATTGGCGCCACGGCAATCCACAACTGTTCGGGCCCCGGCGGCACGCGCCATCTCGGCAACCCTTGGGCTTGGAACAAACAATGGCAGCCGCGCCAGGGCGGGCCACGCTGAGCCGGCCAGTCGGTGCAGATGCTCGAAACTCTGCCCACTGCTGACCATCAGCGCGTTCAGGCGTTCCGCTTGCACCTTCGCCGGCAATTCACCTTCGCGGTACCGTGGCAGGGTGCGCCGGTACAACTCCAGATAGTCGACACTAGCACCTTGCTCACGCAAACGCTCAGCCAGCAAACCGCGTCCACCCTCGCCACGCACGATCAACACTCGTGGCTCGGGCCCGGTGAGAGCCTGACGCAAGGCGGGAAGTTCAAGCAAGGCTTCGCTGTCGTCGCCATTGTCCGGGTAGAACACGCACAGGCCGGCATCGGCGAGGATCTGCCCGGTGGCGGCGCCCACGCTGAACCACGGCAGCGCCGGTGGTTCGGGCCAGTGCTGACGCAATTGCTCCACGCACAAGCGGGCTGCGGGCTTGCTGACCACGATCACGGCACAGTACTGGTCCAGGCGCTGGAGAATCGCCCGTGCGGAATCGACGATGGGAAGCGGCTCGATATCCAGCAGCGGCAGGCTGCTGGTGAATATACCGGCATCGGCCAGTACGGCCGCCAGGGCCGACGACTCATCCGCCGGCCGGGTCAACAGCAGCCGCCAGCCCGTCACGCGTGGCCGGCCTCGCCGTAGACTTTCCTGAGGATGTCGTCGGCGCCCTGGCTCAGCAGGTCTTCGGCCACACGCACGCCCAGGGCTTCGGCGTCGGCGCGCGGCGCGCGGCCTTCGGCGCCCAGCAGTTGGCCGCCATTCGGATCGCCCACCAGGCCGCGCAGCCAGACCTGCTCGCCTTCGAGCACGGCATAACAGGCGATGGGAACCTGGCAGCCACCATTGAGGTGTTTGTTGAGGGCACGCTCGGCGAATACCCGGGTGGCGGTGTCGTCGTGGTGCAGAGGCGCGAGCAAGGCATGGATTTCGCTGTCGGCGCTGCGACACTCGATGCCCACCGCGCCTTGTCCGCCGGCGGGCAGACTGTCGTCGACGCTGATGGCCGAGGTGATGCGGTCTTCGAAGCCAAGGCGGATCAGGCCGGCGGCGGCCAGGATGATCGCGTCGTACTCACCGGCATCGAGCTTGGCCAAGCGCGTATTGACATTGCCGCGCAGGAAGCGGATCTGCAGGTCCGGACGACGGCTCAGCAACTGCGCCTGGCGACGCAGGCTGGAGGTGCCGACCACGCTCCCGGCAGGCAAGGCATCAAGGCTGGCGAAGGTGTTGGAGACAAACGCATCCCGCGGATCTTCGCGCTCGCAGATGCAGAACAGACCCAGGCCTTGCGGGAAATCCATGGGCACGTCTTTCATCGAATGCACGGCGATGTCGGCTTCGTTGTCCAAAAGCGCGGTTTCCAGTTCCTTGACGAACAGGCCTTTGCCGCCGATTTTCGACAGCGGCGAATCCAGCAGCTTGTCACCGCGGCTGACCATGGGCACCAGGGTCACGATCAGGCCGGGATGGGCCGCTTCCAGGCGGGCTTTGACGTATTCGGCCTGCCAGAGGGCCAGGGCGCTTTTACGGGTGGCGATGCGGATCTCGCGAGGGGACATGGATCAATCCGTACTTAAAAGATACGGCGAATAATAACAGCTCAGCCAAATACGCTTTGACTTGAATCACGACCCCGGGGCCTCCCTGCCCGTCAATATCCTGGAAAGGGAGCGCATGGACGCTCCGCAGTGGCGGTTAAAGCTGTTGCATCATCTTGCGCACGCCAGCCACGTGCCGCCGGCTGACGATCAGGGCATCGCCATTGAGGCCCTTGAGGAACAGTTGGAAATGCCCCAGTGGGGTCCGTTGCAGACGCTCGATACGCTCGCGTGCCACGAGGGCGTTGCGGTGGATGCGTACGAACCGCTCGCCGAACTCGTCTTCGAGGGCCTTGAGTGGCTCGTCCAGCAGGACTTCGCCGCTCTCATGGCGCAAGGTCACGTATTTATGGTCGGCAATGAAATAGACCACCTGATTGAGCGGAATCAGTTCGATACCCTTGCGGGTACGCGCGCTGATGTGACTGCGCGGACCGCTGCCGCTTTCGGCTGCCGGGCGGGTCAATGCCGCCAGTTGCGCCCGGTTGGGCCGCTCGGCCTTGCGCAAGGCGTCGAGCAACGCCTCGGAGGCCACTGGCTTGACCAGGTAGCCCACGGCACCGGCCTGCAACACATCGGGGGGAAAGTCGTCCCGTGTGGTGCAGAACACCACCGCGGGCGGCGACTCTCGCTCGCACAGCTTCGCCGCGACCTGCAAGCCATCCAGGCCAGGCATGCGGATGTCGAGCAGCACGATATCCGGCTTGTGGCTGTCGATAAGGGCCAACGCCTCTTCGCCATTGGTGGCGCTCGGCTCCAGGACACTGTAACCCTCGAGCTCGCCAACCATTCGGCTCAGGCGCTCGCGGGCCAGGGGTTCGTCATCAACGATCAGGACATTCATATTGCGCTGGATTCCTGCGTGAGTCTCGCACAAGGATAGCGTAGACAGGGGAAGTGACATCCGTCACCGCGATCCACGCTAAGACTCGTTCGAGGGCCAAAAAGTGCCGCGAGGCGGTTGCCTATCTTTACCAGCGCTTGCCGACCGATGCTCGGGGCCCGTTGTCGCACGGCGTCGCCGTAAGGGTTATCAAGACTCGATCCGATCAATATGAGCACCTCCGCGTCTGGGTTCGTCCGATGCACCATGGATTAAAAATCCGACGTCCTATCGTCCACTGTAGACGGTTGCCGGGATGATATTGCTCAATCGGAAAATATCGTTGTGCAAACCCTCCGTCGAAAGCCGGGGCCGCCACCGAAAAAACCTGCCGGGCAGTGCCAGCGCCAGCCCCGGTAACCCTGCTATCATCCGCCGCAGCCTTTACCGCTACTTTTTCCACAGCCGATCACGAGCGAATTCATGAGCACTGACAAGACCAATCAGTCCTGGGGCGGCCGCTTCAGTGAACCCGTCGACGCCTTCGTCGCCCGCTTCACCGCCTCCGTCAACTTCGACCAGCGCCTGTATCGCCACGACATCATGGGCTCGATCGCCCACGCCACCATGCTGGCCAAGGTCGGCGTACTGACCGATGCCGAGCGCGACAGCATCATCGATGGCCTGAAGACCATCCAGGGCGAGATCGAGGCCGGCCAGTTCGACTGGCGCGTCGATCTCGAAGACGTGCACATGAACATCGAGGCACGCCTGACCGACCGCATCGGCGTGACCGGCAAGAAGCTGCACACCGGCCGCAGCCGCAACGACCAGGTTGCCACCGACATTCGCCTGTGGCTGCGCGATGAAATCGACCTGATCCTGGGCGAAATCACGCGCCTGCAAAAAGGCCTGCTGGAACAGGCCGAGCGCGAGGCCGAGAGCATCATGCCGGGCTTCACGCACCTGCAAACCGCTCAACCTGTAACGTTTGGGCATCACATGCTGGCCTGGTTCGAAATGCTCAGCCGCGACTACGAGCGCCTGGTGGACTGCCGCAAGCGCACCAACCGCATGCCCCTGGGCAGCGCCGCGCTGGCCGGCACCACCTACCCGATCGATCGTGAATACACCGCGCAGTTGCTGGGCTTCGACGCCGTGGGCGGCAACTCGCTGGATAACGTCTCGGACCGCGATTTCGCCATCGAATTCTGTTCCGCAGCCAGCATCGCGATGATGCACCTGTCCCGGTTCTCCGAAGAGCTGGTGCTGTGGACCAGCGCGCAATTCCAGTTCATCGACCTGCCCGATCGCTTCTGCACCGGCAGCTCGATCATGCCGCAAAAGAAAAACCCCGACGTGCCGGAACTGGTACGGGGCAAGAGCGGCCGGGTATTCGGCGCACTGATGGGCCTGTTGACCCTGATGAAGGGTCAGCCGCTGGCCTACAACAAGGACAACCAGGAAGACAAGGAGCCGCTGTTCGACGCCGCCGACACCTTGCGCGACTCGCTGCGAGCCTTCGCCGACATGATCCCGGCCATCAAGCCCAAGCACGCAGTGATGCGCGAAGCAGCCTTGCGCGGCTTCTCCACCGCCACCGACCTGGCCGACTACCTGGTGCGCCGTGGCCTGCCGTTCCGTGATTGCCATGAGATTGTCGGCCATGCCGTGAAATACGGCGTGGACACCGGCAAGGACCTGGCGGAAATGAGCCTGGATGAACTGCGCCAGTTCAGCGACCAGATCGAGCAGGACGTGTTTGCCGTGCTGACCCTCGAAGGCTCGGTCAATGCCCGTGACCACATCGGCGGCACCGCGCCGGCCCAGGTCAAGGCAGCGGTTGTGCGGGGCCAGGCGTTGCTCGCCAGCCGCTGAAAGCCAGAAGCATCGCGAGCTCGCTCCCACGACGGATCTTTGGTGAACACCCCTAGTGAACATCCAGAGATTCAAACGCGGGAGCGAGCCTGCTCGTGATAGCCGGCTTCAACTCACCGAAAAGCTCACTTCTTGGCGGCGATCATCGCTAAAAACGTCGGCATCGCTGCTTCCTTGTCTGCCGCAATCCTTTGTACGTTCGGGTTCTGCTCCAGATGCTCCATCAGCGCCTTGGCTGCCGGCACGTCGGCCAACAGATCGATATCGAACAGCTTCCTGCCCACCTGTAACGCCAGCGAGACACTGTAGAGAAAGTACAGATCGGCAAGGCTCATGCTGTCACCCGCCACATAGGGTGCGAACTTGCCGTGGCGGCCGAGCGTGGCGAACCCCAGCAGCAGTTCGGTCCTGGTCTTTTCCTTGATGGCGTCGGGCAACGTCATGCCGAAAAATGCCTCGGCGTAACACGCCCGCCCCGGCAGCTCGATGTACAACTCGATTTCCCTGCACAGGGCCAGCACCTGGGCACGGGCGTACGGGTCTTCGGGCAGCAGGGGCTTGCCTGGCTGGGTTTGCTCGATGTACTCGAGGATCACGCTGGTTTCATTGATGAAGCCCTGGTCGGTCTTCAGTACAGGAACTTTGCCCCGGGGGCTGATGGCCAGGGTTTCGGGAGCCTGGTTGCCATAGAACGGCACCTCTGCGAAGGGCAGGCCCTTCTCCAGCAGCGCCAGCTTCACCATGTTGTAGTAGTTACTGACAGAGAAACCATAAAGCTCAAGCATTGCAAGCCTCCAGGCCGTGCGGGGTTGGCAGCCTTGCGTTATAGACGGTCGGGGCACTTCCCGCCAGGCCCATCAGCCTGGCGAATAGGGGTAGACTGGCGGCCTTTCTCAAAGGAGCCTGCCATGAGCGAGCCAACCGACATCGACAACGACGAAGAAGAGTTCGTCGAAACGACGCTGATCGAAGCCATCGAAAACCAGATCGAAAGCGACAACCCGCCCGCCGCCAAGGCAACCTTCAACAAACTGACCCTGGTCGGGTACGAACGGGAAGAAATCCTGAACCTCATGGCCCATGTGCTGGCCCATGAGATCGACGCCATGCTCGAACAGGATCGCCCGTTCGATGCCCAGTGGTACGAAACCGCGTTGCGTGCCCTGCCCGAGCTGCCACCGGAAAAGCAATGAGCCCCAGGCGCACGGCTCTTGTGCCTGGCAGAACAGCGGTGTTGCGTCACTCGAAACCAAAAAGCACGACACTGGTACTGGACAGTTCGCCAGAGTGCGCTCAACTTAAGGGCGCTGTCGTCCAAATTCCTAGAAAGTCTGGAGTCCTTATGTCGCTTACCCCTGAGCTGGTTGCCGAACTGGAAATCCTTGCACTCTTCAACCTGGACAGTTCCCAGGAAGGCCTGAAAATCCATCAGACCGCTGCCCCTTCTGCCATCGCCGCCGCCAAACGCCTTTACGAAAAAGACCTGATCACCCAGTCCGACGGCGGTTACCTGACCAGCCTGGGCCGGGATGCCGCCGAGCACGTGCAAGGCCTGTTGACCATTCTCAACGTCGTATCGCAAGCCGCCTGACCTTCCTGTCGCCCACGGAAATCCCTGCGCCGGGGTTTCCGCAGGCGCACTGCGCCCCCTGTAGAAATTCCGGCGTCAAAAATCATATTTCAGCTTAAGAATTCCACGCCCCGGACGCTAAACTGCCATCACCTTCGATCTCCCACGTTCGACGCCGCGAGCGGTTTGAGCCGACATGACCCGCAATCACGAAATACGCCCCGATCTGGATGAGGGAATCGACCGCAAGGTCTTGAGCCAGTTGCGCGCACGTTTTCTCAAGCTCAACACCATCCGGATGGAACGTGCCCTGGAAGGCCTCTCGCCTCGCCAGCAAAGCGTATTGACCTTGCTGCCCCTGTTTTTCCACGTCAATCACCCCTTGTTGCCCGGCTACGTCTCGAGCACGACTCCGGCAGGGCTGTCGAACTACGAACCCGACGCCAGCGTCCTCACCGAGGCCCAGCGGCTGACCCGCTCCTTCTCCTACAAGCCGCGCCACGGCAGCAACCCACCAAGGCCGATCCTCGGCCTGTTCCTGATGGGCAGCCTGGGCACGCTCGCCCAGGCGGATCAGAGCGACATGGACGTATGGGTCTGTCACGGACCGGACCTGAGCGACGATGAACTGGCCGAGCTGCGCAAGAAATGCCAGTTGCTCGAGGCCTGGGCGGCGACCCAGGGCGCCGAAGCCCACTTCTTCCTCATCGACCCGGCCCGGTTCGTACGGGGCGAAAGGGACAACCAGCTCAGCTCCGACGATTGCGGAACGACCCAGCACTACCTGCTGCTGGACGAGTTCTACCGCACCGCGATCTGGCTGGCGGGGCGTACGCCGATCTGGTGGCTGGTGCCGGTCTACGAAGAAGACAACTATGAGCAGTACACCCACACGCTGATTTCCAAGCGCTTTATCCGAGCGGACGAGACACTGGACCTCGGACACCTGGCCTACATCCCGCCGGGAGAGTTCATTGGCGCCGGCCTCTGGCAGTTGTTCAAGGGTATCGAGTCCCCTTACAAGTCCGTGCTCAAGCTGCTGCTGACCGAGGTCTATGCCAGCGAGCACCCCGACGTCCGGTGCCTGAGCCTGCGCTTCAAGCAGGCGGTATTCGCCAATCGCCTGGACCTGGAAGAACTGGACCCGTACATGCTGATCTATCGCCGCATCGAGGAATACCTCAAGGCCCGCGGCGAGCCCGAGCGTCTGGAACTGATCCGGCGCGCGCTCTACCTGAAGGTCAACCGCAAGCTCACCGGCCCGGCGCGCAGCAGCGGCTGGCAACGCACGCTGCTCGAGCGCCTGGCCAGCGAATGGGGCTGGGATCAGCGCCAACTGGCGCTGCTGGACAGCCGCAGCCAGTGGAAGGTGCGCCAGGTCAGCAACGAAAGACGGGCCCTGGTCAATGAACTGACCTACAGCTACCGCTTCCTGACCCAGTTCGCCCGCACCGAGAAAACCGTCAGCCTGATCAACAAGCGTGACCTCAACGTCCTTGGCCGACGGTTGTACGCGGCGTTCGAACGCAAGGCCGACAAGGTGGAGTTCATCAATCCCGGCATCGCGCCGGACCTGGCCGAAGACACCCTGACGCTGGTTCAGTCACCCAACAAGAAAGAACCCGGGCAAAACCAGTGGGGCCTTTATAACGGCAGCCTCAATGCCCTGGAGTGGGAGAATTTCGCGCCGATCAAGCGCAGCCGGGAATTGCTGGAGCTGCTGACCTGGTGCCATCGCAACGGCGTGATCGACAGCAGTACGCGGCTGGCGCTGCACCCCGGCGAGAGCGACCTGAGCGAGTTCGAGCTGTTCAACCTGCTGGGCAGCCTGCAACAGGCCATCGCGCTGCCCCTGGCCACGGTCGACGAAGAACGGCTGCTGCATGCCAGCGTGCCCAGCGAGGTGCTGATCCTGGTAAACGTCGGCATCGACCCGCTCAAGCATCACCGCGACCTGAACATCCTGATGACCACCGAACGCACCGACTCGCTGAGCTATGCCGGTGTCCGGGAAAACCTGGTGCTGACCCTCGACCAGGTCACGCTCAACAGTTGGAACGAAGTGCTGGTCAACCGCTTCGACGGCGAGCACGCGCTGCTCGACTGCCTGCGTGACTACCTCAACGACCTGCCCTCCGGGCCGCGCCAGCCGCGCTTGCAGGTCCGCTGCTTCTGCCACAACCGCGCGCAGTTCATTGCGCGAAGGGTCGAAGAAGTCATCGAAACGGCCCAGACGCTGCTGCTCAGCAACCTCAACCATCGCTATCTGCTTCAGGTCCAGCAGCACTACCATGTGCTGGAACTGGTGCCCGGCCAGGTCAACCACATTCCCCTGGCCAGCCTCTCGGCGCTGATGGATTACCTGGGTGAAGAGCTGGCCGCCTACAGTCCGCTGCACCTGGACTCGATGGCCCTGGAAGATCATGACCTGGCACTGGTCCTGCCCATGGGCCAACCCGAGTGCATCCAGGTGTTCTACCGGGTCAACGAGGACGACGCCGACCTGTACGTGCTCGACGAACTCAACGCCCTGTGGCAGCAGCGCCTGCCCTATCACGACGAGCAAAGCCTGCTGGTGCCGCTGCAACGCTTCCTGCAATCGGTGCTGTACCGCCGCGACGCCCTGCTGCCAATGGATGCCGCCCAGCCGTTGAACCTGGAAACCCTGTATTACCAGTTGCTGCCCTCGGGCAACGGACGGGCGCGGCGGATCGAGGCACGCCAGGCTCCGCAGACACCGGTGAACAAACCGTTCTATGACGTACAGGCCATCATCGGCAAAGCGGCCCATGGCCAGGTGCACGTCACCCTGTACTGCAACCAGCAGGAGTTCTCTGAACTGGAACACGGCGACCAGCTGTTCCGCGTGGTTGCCGGGGAAATCGTCGGCCAGCGCCGCGAGGCCGAACGCTATCGCTGCTACATCACCGACCTGGACCTCTCGGGCCTGGTGGGTGACGGTGCCTGCTCGAGCAATCTGTACCTGCGCTACAAGGCCGACCTGGAACGCGCCCTGAACGAGGCGCTGACCCTGGTCTGAATCAGAGGTGGAAATCGCCGCCCGCTTCGGGCTGGTATTCCACGGCCAGCAATGTCAGCTTCAGGGTCTTGCCGCCCGGCGCCGGCCAGTCGATGTGCTGGCCCACCTTCAGGCCCAGCAGCGCGCTGCCTACCGGCGCCAGGATCGAGACCTTGCCTTCATCGGCATTCGCGTCCTGTGGATAGACCAGCGTCAGGCGATAGTCCTTGCCGCTGCCTTCCTCGCGGCAATGCACACGCGAATTCATCGTCACGACGTCGGCGGGCACGTCTTCATGGCCCACCAGGGTCTCGGCGCGATCCAGTTCGGTCTGCAACGCGATCACGCCCGGGAGCGTTTCGTCCAGGCTGTCGATCAGACGCTCCAGACGCTGAACGTCCAGGCGGGTAAGGGTGATGGAAGGTGCGGTCATGATCCAGGCAGACTCCTTTCTTCTGCACGAAAAAAGCAAAACCCCGCCACAGGAAGACGGGGTTTTCACGGGCCTCGGCAAGGTGAGGCATAGCCGGACACTAACACAGCTCAATAAATATACAAGTCGGGGGGCTGGCACACCCAACTGTGGCGTGAGGATTTATCCCATCTGGGCTGTGCAGCCCTGAACTTGCCTGCCCGATCGACCTGCCTGGCTGCGTTCAGTCTTTCGGGCTGCTTGGCAACCAGCGGGGATAAATCCCCTCGCCACGGATGGTTACACCTGAGGTTTGCGCCTGGCCGCCTCGGCACAGATGACCCGCCGCCGCTCATCATCGGCCGAGCGCCACTCGCGGATATCCTCCACATGACGAAAGCATCCGAGGCAGACCTTTTGCTCGTCAAGTCGACAAAGGCTGATGCACGGCGACGGCACGGCGGGGCTGACGTTGCTGTAGAGCGGCTTGGGTGGCCGAACCGGGGCAGTCTGGTTCACGCGATCACAGGCCTTCGAAGTCGAATTCCACACCAGCCTGCTGCTTGACGATGCGTTCGAGCATCTCGCCCAGTTGCTCTTCGCTCTTGTCGCACAGCCAGCGCCCGCTCTCCTCGTCGTAGTCGAAGTGGAAGCCACCCGAGACCGCCGCCAGCCAAAGCTGGCGCAGTGGCTCCTGGCGACTGAAAATCAATTGGGTACCGTTTTCGAACTTGACAGTCAGCACGCCGGCGGAGCTTTCCAGGTCGATATCCAGCTCGCTGTCTTCGAATACATCCTCCAGGGTTTGCTGGGTCGCATCGACCAGATCGTGGAAACGGGCTTCAGTCAAACTCATTGCGGCAACCTCGAAAATGTCTGCTTATGCTCAAGCGCCGCAAGATACGGGCGCTTCCCGACGATTGCAAAGGATATACCGACCAACGACAACCGCAGCCACCGCAATCGATAACGGCGCCAGCCCCGCCGGACGGGAGGCCCGTTGCATAGGCAAGCCGCCGGGTGGCCGGTATACTCCGGCGCAATTAACGCATTTTCAAGGATTTCGCCATGAAGCGCCTGATCTCTTCCCTTGCTGCGCTCGTCGCGGTTGCCTGCCTTGTGACAGCCTGTGGTCAAAAAGGTCCGCTGTACCTGCCCGACGACAGCAAGTCTCCCGAAGAGCAGGCCAAGTCGTCACAATCCAGGTCCCACTCCCACGACACCCAGACCACTTACTAAGGGATTGCCATGGACGCTTTTAACTACCGTGGCGGGGAGCTGTTCGCGGAAGGGGTTGCCCTGTCTGCGATCGCCGAACGTTTCGGCACGCCGACCTATGTCTATTCCCGTGCCCACATAGAAGCGCAATACCGGACCTTCGCCGACGCCCTCGTCGGCATGCCGCACCTGGTGTGCTTCGCCGTCAAGGCCAACTCCAACCTGGGCGTGCTCAACGTCCTGGCACGCCTGGGCGCCGGCTTCGACATCGTCTCCGGTGGCGAGCTCGAACGCGTCCTGGCCGCAGGCGGCAGTGCCGACAAGATCGTGTTCTCCGGCGTCGGCAAGACCCGCGAAGACATGCGCCGCGCCCTGGAAGTCGGCGTGCACTGCTTCAACATCGAATCCACCGACGAGCTCGAACGCTTGCAGCTTGTCGCCGCCGAACTGGGTGTGCGCGCGCCGATTTCCCTGCGCGTGAACCCGGACGTCGACGCCGGCACCCACCCGTACATCTCCACCGGCCTGAAGGAAAACAAGTTCGGCATCGCCATTGCCGACGCCGAAGACGTGTACGTGCGCGCCGCCCAACTGCCGAACCTGGAAGTGCTGGGCGTCGACTGCCACATCGGCTCGCAGCTGACCACCCTGGAGCCCTTCATCGATGCCCTCGACCGCCTGCTGGCATTGGTCGACCGCCTCGGCGACTGCGGCATCTACCTGCGCCATATCGACCTGGGCGGCGGTGTCGGCGTGCGCTACCGCGACGAAGAGCCGCCCTTGGTGGCCGACTACATCAAGGCCGTGCGCGAGCGCCTCGAAGGCCGCGATCTGGCACTGATGTTCGAGCCTGGCCGGTACATCGTGGCCAACGCCGGCGTGCTGCTGACCCAGGTCGAATACCTCAAGCACACCGAGCACAAGGACTTCGCCATCGTCGACGCGGCCATGAACGACCTGATCCGCCCGGCGCTGTACCAGGCCTGGATGGACGTGTCCGCGGTTCGCCCACGCGATACCGCCCCACGCGGCTACGATATCGTCGGGCCGATCTGCGAAACCGGCGACTTCCTGGCCAAGGGCCGGGAACTGGCATTGCAGGAAGGGGATCTGCTGGCCGTGCATTCGGCCGGAGCCTACGGGTTTGTCATGAGTTCCAACTACAACACCCGGGGCCGTTGCGCCGAGGTGCTGGTGGACGGTGATCAGGCATTCGAAGTACGTCGCCGCGAGACGATAGCCGAGCTGTTCGCCGGCGAAAGCCTGCTGCCGGAGTAAGACCATGCTGCTGCGTTTCACCAAGATGCACGGCCTGGGCAACGATTTCATGGTCCTCGACCTGGTCAGCCAGCACGCGCACATCCTGCCCAAGCACGCCAAGCAATGGGGCGACCGGCACACCGGCATCGGTTTCGACCAGTTGCTGATCGTCGAAGCGCCCACCAACCCGGATGTGGATTTCCGCTATCGGATCTTCAACGCCGACGGCTCGGAAGTGGAGCAATGCGGTAACGGTGCGCGCTGCTTCGCCCGCTTCGTGCTGGACAAGCGCCTGACCGCCAAACGCAGGATCCGCGTCGAGACCAAGAGCGGCATCATCGAGCTGGACGTGCGCAACGATGGCCAGATCGGCGTCAACATGGGCGCCCCGCGCCTGAAGCCGTCAGAGATTCCGTTCGAAGCGCCGGCCCAGGCCCTGAGCTACCCGCTGGAAGTCGATGGCGCCACGGTGGAACTGGCCGCGGTGTCCATGGGCAACCCCCATGCCGTACTCCGGGTCACCGACATCAACAGTGCGCCGGTGCATGAGCTGGGGCCGAAGATCGAGCATCACCCGCGCTTCCCAGCGCGCGTGAACGTCGGTTTCCTGCAAGTCATCGACCGTCACCGCGCCCAACTGCGCGTCTGGGAACGGGGTGCCGGGGAAACCCAGGCCTGCGGAACCGGCGCCTGCGCCGCCGCGGTCGCCGCGATCAGCCAGGGATGGATGGATTCGCCCCTGCTGATCGACCTGCCGGGCGGGCGCCTGTCCATCGAATGGGCAGGCCCCGGCCAACCGGTGATGATGACCGGCCCGGCAGTTCGCGTATACGAAGGACAAGTTCGTCTTTGAATGAGCCAAACCCATGACCGACAAGCCACAGGTTCCAGCCTCGCAGCCCGACGAATCCCCTGGCCAGTTTCCGGATGCCGCGGCGGTGGCCGCTTATCTGGAGGCTCACCCGGACTACTTCGTCGAGCGTGAAGACTTGCTTTCAGTGATGCGCATCCCCCACCGACGCGGCGATACGGTGTCGCTGGTGGAGCACCAGATGAAGATCCTGCGCGAACGCAATATCGAGATGCGCCATCGTCTCTCGCACCTGATGGACGTCGCTCGGGACAACGACCGGCTCTTCGACAAGACCCGTCGCCTGATCCTGGCCTTGATGGACGCCAACACCCTCGAAGACCTGGTGATGAGTGTCGAAGACAGCCTACGCCAGGACTTCCAGGTGCCTTTTGTCAGCCTCATCCTGTTCAGCGACAACGCCATGCCGGTGGGTCGCTGGGTGACCCACGCCGACGCACAGACGGCCATCGGTGGCTTGCTGACTGAAAACAAGAGCGTCAGCGGCAGCCTGCGCGAACACGAGCTGGACTTCCTGTTCGGCGAAGAACAGCGCAAGCAGATCGGCTCCACCGCCGTTGTCGCCATTGCCCATCAGGGCGTGCATGGCGTTCTGGCCATCGCCAGTCGCGATCCCCAGCACTACAAGAGCTCGGTGGGCACGCTGTTCCTCAGCTACATCGCCGAGGTCACCGGCCGGCTGCTGCCACGGTTCACCGGCTCGCTGCGCTCGGTACGCTGATGATGGAGCGGCAGCTGGACGCCTACTGCGAGCACCTGCGCAGTGAGCGCCAGGTGTCGCCCCATACGCTGGCAGCCTACCGTCGCGACCTTGCAAAAGTGCTGGGCTGGTGTCAGAAACAGAACGTCGGCAGTTGGTCGGCACTGGACATCCAGCGCCTGCGCAGCCTGGTCGCCCGCCTGCACCAACAGGGCCAATCCTCCCGCAGCCTGGCCCGCCTGCTGTCAGCGGTGCGCGGCCTGTATCACTACCTCAATCGCGAAGGCCTGTGCGATCACGACCCGGCCACCGGCCTGGCGCCCCCCAAGGGCGAACGCCGGTTGCCCAAGACCCTCGACACCGACAGGGCCCTGCAACTGCTCGAAGGAGCGGTCGAGGATGACTTCCTGGCACGACGGGACCAGGCGATCCTCGAGCTGTTCTATTCTTCCGGCCTGCGGCTATCGGAGCTGACGGGGCTGAATCTCGATCAACTGGACCTGGCCGACGGCATGGTCCAGGTGCTGGGCAAGGGCAGCAAGACTCGCCTGCTGCCCATCGGCCGCAAGGCCCGGGAAGCCCTGGAGCTGTGGCTGCCGCTACGGGCACTGGCCAACCCCGCCGATGATGCCGTTTTCGTCAGCCAGCAGGGCCGCCGCCTCGGCCCCAGGGCGATCCAGCTGCGGGTCAAGGCAGCCGGCGAACGTGAACTGGGGCAGAATCTGCATCCGCACATGCTCAGGCACTCCTTCGCCAGCCATGTCCTGGAGTCATCCCAGGACCTTCGCGCTGTCCAGGAGCTGCTAGGCCATTCGGACATCAAGACCACCCAGATCTACACCCACCTGGACTTCCAGCACCTGGCGACGGTCTATGACAGTGCCCATCCCAGGGCCAAACGCATCAAGGGCGACGAATCATGACCATCGAGCTGATCACTTTCGACCTGGACGACACCCTGTGGGACACCGCCCCGGTGATCGCCAGCGCCGAAGCCGTCTTACGCCAATGGCTGGCCGATAACGCACCGAATCTGGGCGGTGTACCGGTGGAGCATCTCTGGACGATCCGCGAACAGGTGTTGCGCGAAGAACCGGGCCTGAAACACCGCATCAGTGCATTGCGCAGGCGCGTGCTGTTCCGTGCGCTGCAAGAAGCCGGCTATGACCAGTGGCAAGCCTCCGAGCTGGCAGACCAGGCCTTCGAGACCTTCCTGCACGCCCGCCATCAACTGGAGGTGTTCCCCGAGGTGCAACCGACCCTGGAGATCCTGGCCAACCACTTCGCCCTGGGCGTGGTCACCAACGGCAACGCCGATGTACGCCGCCTTGGGCTGGCCGATTACTTCAAGTTCGCCCTGTGTGCCGAAGACATCGGCATCGCCAAGCCTGACGCCCGGCTCTTTTACGAGGCCCTGCAACGCGGTGGCGCCACTGCGCAGACCGCCGTGCACATCGGCGACCACCCGGGCGACGATATCGCCGGCGCGCAACAGGCTGGCCTGCGCGCAGTGTGGTTCAACCCGGCGGGCAAGACCTGGGATGCAGAGCATGCGCCGGACGCCGAAATCCGCAGCCTGACCGAACTGCCAAGCCTGCTGGCGGGCTGGCATAGCCAGCGCTGAACGCTGCTTCACAGTCGCCAGAACCCTCCCCCTCCGTGGGAGCGAGCTGGCTCGCGAAGGCGGTGGCATAGCCAACATCAATGCCAGCAGAGCCACCGCTATCGTGAGCAGCTCGCTACACAGGAACTGCGCCTGATTCGGGAAATACAATAGCGCCCATGAAAAAGCCCGCGACGACGGCGGGCTTTTTCGGCAAGCAAGAAGCAGAAGCTCAGATAGGACGGCTGCCGTACTTGTTGTCGGGCTTCTTGGGCGGATCGGCGACCACATTGGCCTCCACTTCCTGCACCTTTCCGCCCCTGGCCAGGAATTCTTCCATGGCCTTGGCGAGCGCATCACGCTCCTTGTTCTTGGCCTCTACGCTCGGCAACTCGTCGATCGATACTGCTGCCTTGGCCTTGCCCTTGGCAGGCGCCGGGACATCGGCAACATCATCGTCGGCCACATCTTCAGCCGCCGCTTCCAGACCGTCTTCGGCCTCGTCTTCGTCACCTACTTCGAGGTCGTCGTTTTCCAGATCATCGTCGCTCATGTTCTACCTCATGACTTGCGAAAAGCAGATTAGTTATAGCCCAGCTTCGCCATCTGTCGAAGGCTGCCAGAAAAAATTCAACATCCACCGGCAATCGGCGGTCATGCCCCTTCACCGTACAAGGTGGCGAGGACTTTACGGGCACCGCCATGATCACGGTGCTCGCCCAGATAAACACCTTGCCAGGTGCCCAGTGCCAGTCGCCCGTCCGTTACCGGCAGGCTGAGCTGACATCCCAGCACACTGGCCTTGAAGTGCGCCGGGAGGTCGTCCAGGCCTTCGTCGTTGTGCTCATAGTCGGCATTTCCTTGTGGGATCAGCCGATTGAAAAATCGTTCGAAGTCTCGACGTACCGCCGGATCGGCGTTCTCGTTGATGGTCAACGAGGCCGAGGTGTGCTGCAGCCACAGATGCAACAGACCGACACGACACGCCCTGAGTTCAGGCAGGCCGGCGAGCAACTCGTCCGTCACCAGGTGAAAGCCCCGGGGCCTTGCCCGCAGGGTAATCAGCGTCTGTTGCCACATACAGTTCTCCGCACGTTCGGCGCGCATTCTAGCGCGCTCTGGGAAAAAACAAAGAGCCTAATATTCCTCCTTCGATGTAAGCCTTTGACGGTAGAAAAGTCCTGTCGCCTGCATGGCAAAAAGCGCCTGGAAAACGGCCCCTTCCTTGAGCAATGACAAATTCCAGACAAAAAAATGCCCGGCAAGCCGGGCATATTTTTTTGCGTGCGCTTACAGGTTGTAGCCACGCTCGTTGTGCTGGGCCAGATCCAGGCCGACAGCCTCTTCTTCCTCGGAGACACGCAGCCCCATGACCGCATCCAGAACCTTGAGGATGATGAAGGTGACGATCGCGGTGTAGATCACGGTGAAACCCACGCCCTTGATCTGGATCCACACTTGCGCACCGATATCGGTGACGGTGCCGAAGCCGCCCAGGGCCGGCGCAGCGAACACGCCAGTGAGGATCGCACCGAGAATACCGCCGATACCATGCACGCCGAAGGCATCCAGGGAGTCGTCGTAGCCGAGCTTGCGCTTGAGGGTGGTTGCACAGAAGAAGCACACCACGCCTGCCGCCAGGCCGATGACCAGGGCGCCCATCGGGCCCACGGTACCGGCTGCCGGAGTGATCGCGACCAGACCCGCCACCACGCCCGAGGCAATGCCCAGTGCGCTTGGCTTGCCGTGGGTGATCCACTCGGCGAACATCCAGCCCAGCGCCGCGGCGGCGGTAGCGATCTGAGTCACCAGCATGGCCATGCCGGCGGTGCCGTTGGCGGCGACGGCGGAACCGGCGTTGAAGCCGAACCAGCCGACCCACAGCATGGCGGCACCCATCAGGGTGTAACCCAGGTTATGCGGCGCCATCGGCGTGGTGGGGAAGCCCTTGCGCTTGCCCAGTACCAGGCACGCCACCAGGCCCGCGATACCGGCGTTGATGTGCACCACGGTGCCACCGGCGAAGTCCAGCACGCCCCAGTCCCACATCAGGCCACCGTTGCCGGACCAGACCATGTGTGCGATCGGTGCATACACCAGGGTGAACCACACGCCCATGAAGATCAGCATGGCGGAGAACTTCATCCGCTCGGCGAAGGCGCCGACGATCAGGGCCGGAGTGATGATGGCGAACGTCATCTGGAAGGTGATGAACACCGCTTCGGGAAACAGCGCCGCCGGACCGGTCAGGCTGGCCGGGGTGACGCCTGCCAGGAACGCCTTGCCCAGGCCGCCGACGAAGGAGTTGAAGTTGACGACGCCCTGCTCCATGCCGGTGGTGTCGAACGCGATGCTGTAGCCATAGATGACCCACAGGATGCTGATCAGACCGGTAATGGCAAAGCACTGCATCATCACGGAAAGAATGTTTTTCGACCGGACCATGCCGCCATAGAACAGCGCCAGACCGGGAATGGTCATGAACAGCACGAGAATCGTGGCAGTCAGCATCCAGGCGGTGTCGCCGGAATTCAGTACGGGGGCTGCCGCTTCTTCCGCCATGGCCAGGCCAGGCATTACGAAGGACAACAGGGCTCCTAGCCCTGCGAATTTACGCAGAGTCATATTGTTTTCTCCTGGGGCGTTGGGTTTGGCGGCTTAGATGGCGTCGGTATCGGTTTCGCCGGTACGGATGCGGATAGCCTGTTCCAGATTGACCACAAAGATCTTTCCGTCACCAATCTTGCCGGTGTTGGCAGCCTTGGTAATGGCCTCGATGACCCGGTCAAGATCCTTGTCGTCGATGGCGACGTCGATCTTCACCTTGGGCAGGAAGTCGACCACGTATTCCGCGCCGCGATACAGCTCGGTGTGGCCTTTCTGCCGGCCGAAGCCTTTGACCTCGGTAACGGTGATGCCCTGCACGCCGATTTCGGACAGCGACTCGCGCACGTCGTCCAACTTGAACGGCTTGATGATGGCAGTGACTAGCTTCATGAAACTCTCTCCCGAATTGGTGGACTTGCCCCAGGAAAACAAACCCGACTCAAGTCTAAGCGCAGTGCCTGGCTTTGTAACGCGTCGTCGGCCCAAGTTGCCCGACCAGCGCCAGTTAACCGTTCCTGACGGAGCTCCCCGCTCCGTCCGCTGCACTGCATTCGTCACAACGACTGCATCAGTGCATGGGTCACCAGCCTCTAAGCAGAAACCTTGCCATCTGTGCCCAAACCCTCTGATTTCAGTCTCTTACCTGCACAGCCAGCCCGCATGACGCCACGAACCGCAGCGATACGCACAACAACGGTGCGACAGCGCCCGCCCCCATGCGCGAAAAGCGTGCATCCCGGGCTTGCGGATTGACTATAGACACTGCGTGATACACTGCCCGTCATCGTTTCCAGGACACCTGCCATGCTTGCGCCAAAAGACCTCCTCGACGCCCTGAGCGGCCACGCCTCCCGCCTCCTGAGTGGCGACACGCCCCTGCCCAGGAGTGAAATCGAAAGCCAGCTCAAGGCCCTGCTTCAAAGTGGCTTCAGCAAGCTGGACCTGGTGAGCCGGGAAGAATTCGACAGCCAGATGGTCGTGCTGGCCCGCACGCGCGCGCGCCTCGAGAGCCTGGAGGCGAAGGTGGCGGAGTTGGAAGCCAGGCTGGGCTCGGCGGCCGAGTAACGAAGACGCATCAAGGGGCACAGGCCCGATCGGCTTTTCGCCGTTCAGCCACTGAGCACCTGCCGAGCCTGCTCCGACAGCGTCACCATCGGCAACTCCAGGATGAAGAGCGCCCCCTGCCCCGGACCGGCGCTCTGCACCGCCAGGTCACCGCCCATCTCGTGCGCGGCCAGGATGCAGCTGTGCAGGCCAAAACCGTGGCCGTCGGCCCGTGTCGTGAAGCCATGCTCGAAGACATGGGCGATATTGCCCATGGCAATGCCTTCGCCGTTGTCCTCGACTTCGATACGTGCCCGCTGATCACCCACGGCTTTCAGGCGAAGGACGATCCGTGACGGGCGGTCCGTCACCGACTCGAGCGCCTGCCGGGCGTTGTTGATCAGGTTGATCAGTATCTGCAGCACCTTGTGCTTATCCAGTGCCATCAGCGGTATGTCGTCGAGCTCCTGGACCAGCGTCACGTCATGGCGAGCCAGGGATCCATGGCAGATGCGGACCACGTCCTCCATCAGCTCTTTCAGTGAACCTGGCTCCAGCACGCTGGAATTGCCGGCATAGGACTGCTGGGTGGCGACGATCTCCTTGATGTGGTCGATGCTCCTGGTGAGCAGGGCCAGCTCCTTGATCATGCTCTCGCGCTCGGTCGCCAGCGATTCGGCCAGCATGCCAAGGTATTCCGGCAGCGCGCGGCCTTTCGGATCGCGGCTGATGAAATCCCCCAGGTTGTCCGAATGCTCTCTCATCAGTTGAACGACCTTGGCCACCCCCACCGCCTTCGATGCGTGCACCTTGTCGTACAGGACCTGGGCCGACACGTTGACGCTGTTGAGCACATTGCCCACGTTGTGCAGCACATTCGTCGCGATTTCCGCCATGCCGGCCCGACGCGCCGTGGTGACCAGCTCGGCCTGCGCCTCGCGCAGTTCATCGTTGACCCTGGCCAACTGCTGCGGACTGGGGATCCTCAGCGCAGCGGGCACCAGCCGGACCAGGAGAATGGCAGTGATCACCGAGGCAATCGCCGTGACCACCTTAATCAGCGCCGACAACCAGTAGTAGGGTTGCCAGATCGTCAGGATTTCGATCAGGTGGCTGGTGCCACAGGCCAGGATGAAGACGCCGAAGGCCGCCAGCATCCAGTCGAACGGCACGTCCTTGCGCTTGTGGATAAAGTAGATGAGGGTGAAGGGGATGGTGACGTATGACAGGGCAATGAGGCTATCGGCGATCACATTGGTCCAGAGCAGGTCCGGGCGCCACATGTAGCAGTGCCCATGGGGCATGAAGCGTTTGTCGGTCAACAGCGCCAGCAGATCGTCCATGGCCGCGTCCTCCCTGTGCCTTTGAACCGACAGATGCCGATCAAATGCAGTCTAGCAGAGGCCCGGGACGCTCAGGACCGCCCGGGCCTTCGGCAACATTCTGCGAAAATTTGCGCTGCAATTGCCGCTCCGACGCACTCTGTCACGACTACCCTTCAGGAACCGCAGGACGCGGCCCTTATTCACTCAAGGAACGATTCATGTCGCTCGCCATCATCCATAGCCGCGCCCAGGTAGGGGTGCAGGCTCCCGCCGTTACCGTAGAGGTTCACCTGGCCAACGGCTTGCCGTCGCTGACGATGGTCGGTCTGCCCGAGGCCGCGGTGAAGGAAAGCAAGGACCGGGTGCGCAGCGCGATCATCAATTCGGGGCTGAACTTTCCGGCCCGACGCATCACCTTGAACCTGGCGCCGGCCGACCTGCCCAAGGATGGCGGGCGGTTCGACCTGGCGATTGCCCTGGGTATCCTGGCCGCCAGCGTGCAGGTGCCGACCCTGGCCCTGGAAGATGTGGAATGCCTCGGTGAGCTGGCCTTGTCCGGCGCGGTGCGCCCGGTGCGCGGGGTTTTGCCCGCAGCGCTGGCGGCACGCCAGGCGGGGCGGACGCTGCTGGTTCCACGGGCCAATGCCGAGGAAGCCTGCCTGGCGTCGGGCCTGAAGGTGATCGCCGTCGACCACCTGCTCGAAGCGGTGGCGCACTTCAACGGCCACACCCCGGTCGAGGCCTTCGTGTCCAACGGGCTGCTCGCCGCCAGCAAGCCATACCCCGACCTCAACGAAGTGCAAGGCCAGGTCGGGGCCAAGCGTGCCTTGCTGATTGCCGCCGCCGGTGCCCATAACCTGTTGCTCAGCGGGCCACCGGGCACCGGCAAGACGTTGCTGGCGAGCCGCCTGCCAGGGCTGCTGCCGCCCCTGGCCGAGTGCGAGGCCCTGGAGGTCGCGGCGATTCAGTCGGTCGCCAGTTGCGTGCCGTTGAGCCACTGGCCGCAGCGGCCGTTTCGCCAGCCCCATCATTCGGCGTCCGGTCCGGCACTGGTCGGCGGCGGGTCCAAGCCGCAGCCGGGGGAAATCACCCTGGCCCACCATGGCGTACTGTTTCTCGACGAACTGCCGGAGTTCGACCGCAAGGTATTGGAGGTCCTGAGGGAGCCGTTGGAATCAGGGCATATCGTCGTCTCACGCGCCCGTGACCGTGTGCGATTTCCAGCGCGTTTCCAGCTGGTGGCGGCGATGAACCCCTGTCCCTGCGGTTATCTGGGGGAGCCCACCGGGCGCTGTTCCTGCACGCCGGACATGGTGCAGCGCTACCGCAACAAGCTTTCCGGCCCCTTGCTGGATCGCATCGACCTGCACCTGACCGTCGCCCGGGAAGCCACGGCACTGAATCCCAAGGGTGAACCGGGCGAGGATACGGCCACCGTTTCCGAGCAAGTGGCCGAAGCCCGTGAACGCCAGCAAAGACGCCAGGGCTGCGCCAACGCTTTCCTCGACCTGCCAGGCCTGCGGCGACATTGCACGTTATCCCCGGCCGACGAGACATGGCTGGAAACGGCGTGCGAACGACTGTCCCTGTCCCTACGCGCTGCCCATCGCCTGCTCAAGGTCGCCAGGACACTGGCGGACCTCGAGCAAAAGGGCCGCATCAGCCGGGATCATCTGGCCGAGGCGTTGCAGTATCGACCCTCCGCCTGACCGCTTCATGGCTTGCTCAGGTCGACCAGGGGCATTTCCCGCACCTCGGTTTTCTGGCCGTTCTGGATCGAGTCGATATGCTTGAGCGCCTTGTCCACAGCGCCCTTATCCGCCAGCAGGCTGTAGTGGATCATGAACTGGCGGTGCTCTTTCGGGCCGATGACAGGCACCAGGCCCAACGGCCTCTGGTAGCGACGGTTATAGGAAAAACTGGTACCCGGCTCCAATCCGGTCACGTACCCCTGGCCTTGGGTATCGGTGTTTTTCCACAGGGAAAACACCGGGAGCGTCGCGGTGTTGAAACCCACCGATACGCCAAGGTTACCGGCCCTGTTATGGAGGACGGTAAGCGTGTCGCCCTTGGCATCGGCATAGGGCACGACGTTATAGACAGTTTCGTCGTAGTCCCTGGTAGGCCCCCGGTAGGTTTGCCAGTCGGCCAGGTCGCCCTTGGCCTTGTCGTTGAACGGCGAGACCTGCTTGACCGGCGCAGCGAAGCGGGCACCCTGCTCGAGGAACGGCGTGCTGAAATTGCTGTGATAAAGCGCCTGGTACTCCTTGGGATAATCGCCATTGTTGGTCAGGGTATCGTTGAGCGAAAAGGTCACGCTGCCAGGTTCGGTGACCAATTCGGTCTGCACCGAGAAATCCACCTTCTTGAAGGCCTGTTCCTTCAGCTCGCCCCGCAGGGTGATCGCGTACGGCGGCTTTTCATCGATATGCAGGGTGACCTTGTTGGCCGGGATGTTGGCGGCGCGACCGTGGAGGGTCAGCAACTCGCCGTTATCCATGCCAGGGTGGCCCACCCATTCGTAGCCACAACGCGTCACCAGTTCGTTGAACCCTTCGAGCCATCCCAGTCCGCCTCGGCCGTTGAGCTCGATGAAAGCCGGGTTGACGACTTCCTTGACCGGCGAATCCCAGCCCATGCGCACATTCCCCACCGAGGCCTGCAACACATTCATGCCCCGGGTCGGGACCACGGAGAGTTTCAGGGTGCCATTGTCGATGTCGACGACGCTGACACCCTCCTGCCGCCCACCGTGCAGTGTGCGCAGGGTGACGGAAAATGGCTTGTCGGTCTTGACGCCCAGCTGCTGGCTGGTGATCTGCCAGGGTTGGGCGGCTTTGTCGGTGTCCAGCAGGACATAGTCCCAGGCCATGGCCTGGGAGGCAGCGCCCAAGGCGCCAAGGGCAATGATAAGTCGGAGCGGAGTCATGGAGATGGCCTTCTTTTTTGGAGTTGTGCGGGTTTTATAGTCTTGGAGAAACGTTTCAGCAAGACGAAAAACCGCAATCGATCAAAAACGAGGCGATGGAAAAGAGGGGGCGGGGGCAGCAGCGGGCTTACCCGCAAGGACGACGGAACAACGGGTGCCAACGATCAACGCTAACGCGGGGGGTGGTTCGCTGATCGGGGATGCAAAGATCGGCGTACACGGCAATTCCTGTGGAAGCTGGCCTGCTTCCACAGGAATGGGGGGCGTTCGGCTAAGCCTCAGCGAAACCGATCAACTTCCTGACGCAGGTCCTGGGCCAGCTTTTCCAGTTCCTTGGCGGTGATCGCCAGGTTAGAGACCACTTCACGCTGTTCGCTGTTGGCCATGGCAATGCTCTGCAGGTTGCTGCTGAGCAAGGTCGCGGTGCTGCTCTGCTCCTGGGTGGCGGTGGTGATGGCCGCGAATTGCTGGCCGGCGGAGCGACTCTGCTCGTCGATGCGCGCCAGCGCCGAGGCCACATTGGCGTTGCGCGACAGGCCTTCCTGCATCAGCAGGTTGCCCTGCTCCATGGTGCTGATAGCGTTGCCGGTTTCCTGCTGGATGCTGGTGATCATGCTGGAGATTTCATCAGTGGCCTGACGAGTACGAGACGCCAGGCTACGGACTTCGTCGGCCACCACCGCGAAACCGCGGCCCTGCTCACCCGCACGAGCCGCTTCGATGGCGGCGTTCAGGGCAAGCAGGTTGGTCTGCTCGGCGATGGACGTGATCACGCCCACGATGCCGCCGATTTCCTGGGAGCGCTGGCCCAGGGTATTGATGACCGTGGCGGTGCTGTTGAGCGCCCCGGCAATCTGCTCCAGGGAGGACGACGCTTCGTCCATCGAGGTACGACCGATCTGGGTCTGTTGCGCGTTTTCCTGGGCCAGGCGCTGGGTATTGCCCATGTTGTCGGCAATGTTCGCCGACGTTGCACTGAACTCCTCCACCGCACCGGCCATGCTGGTGATCTCGCCCGACTGCTGCTCCATACCCTCATACGCACCGCTGGACAGACCGGACAGGGCCTGGGCGCGGCTGTTGACTTCATGGGAGGCCTTGCGGATGTGCTCGACCATGGTCGACAGGGCCTGGCTCATCTGATTGAAAGCCCGGGATAGCTGACCGATTTCGTCGTGGCTCGATACGTTCAAGCGCACGCTCAGATCACCGGCTCCCAAGGCTTCCGCCTGGCGTACCAGATCCCCCAGCGGCGCCAGCTTGCTGCGCAGCAGCCATACCGCCGCACCAACGGCCAGCAGCATCGCCAGCAGGCTGCCGATGGCCAACTGGGTGCCCACGCTCCAGGTCACCGCGTTGATCTCGGTTTTCGGCATGCTCGCCACGACGGCCCAGGGCCCGCCTTCGAACGGCACGGCAACGCTGTAGAACGTCTCGGCGCTATCGCTCCAGAACTCACCCTTGCCCGGCGTCTTGACCAGCTTCTGGATCGTCGTGCTCGCCTGGTCCAGGGCCTGCACGCCGGCAGGCGGCACCAGCCATTTGTTTTGCTCGTCCAACAGGGCAAGCGAACCGGTCTGGCCAATGCGGAAGCGCTTGAGATTCTCGAATTGCGCGTTTTGCGCGTCGGTGTAATCGAATCCTACGTACAGTGCGGCAATGATCTTGCCGCCGCTGTCACGAACCGGGCTGTACTGGGTCATGTAGTAGCGCCCGAACAGCAGGGTGCGACCGATGTAGCTTTGCCCACCCATCAGGCGGGCATAGGCCGGGCTGGCATGGTCGAGCACGGTACCGATGGCTCGCGTGCCGTCCTGCTTGGTGACCGAGGTGCTGACGCGGACGAAATCGTCACCGTTGCGCACGAACACCGTGGCGGTGCCGGCAGTCATCTGCTTGAACTCATCGACTTCGGTGAAATCGTTGTTCAGCACCGCATTGCCCAGGTTCAGGCTCGGGAGCTGCACGCCCGCCACTGCGACTGGCTGGTCGGGATGCACGCTCAGGCCGGCGCTGAAACGTTTTTCGAACAGGCCGGCCAACCGCTGGGTGCTTTCCCTCAGGGTGCCATGGAAAGTGCTGAGTTGATCGGCTAGAAGACGCGCTTCACTGGCCAGATGCTCTTCACGGGTGGCGAGGTTGGCTGTATCCAGCGAACGCAAGGCAAATACAGTACTGCCGGAAATTACGACCGCCAGTATCACGGCAAGGGCAAGCCCCAGCTGTGAGGCGATACGGGCACGGGGTTGAGACATGACGGCTCCTGGACGAGTGACCAGATCATCCTGATCGAGTCGCACACTCGGCTTTTTTTCGGGGTGAAATATCGGTAAGCCCTTTCTGAACGAAGGTTCCATCTTCACGGATTCGGCGGCAAAGCCGAATACTTGAGCGCGTTGGACGGATTAATGCCAACTAGCCACCATCCAAGCTTCAACGATTCAGCCCAGGCGCTTCACCGCAGGCAATTGCATGGCCTTGACCTCACCCTGGAGGAAGTCACTGAGCCGACGCAAACGCTCACCCCCTGGCCGGGTTTTCGGCCAGACCAGATAGTAGTGCTCTCCGCTGGCCACGGCGGTGGGCCACGGCAGGCTCAAACGTCCCTGGGCCACGTCTTCGGCCACCATCAACAGATCACCCATGGATACGCCGTAACCTCGGGCCGCCGCAATCATGCCCAGCTCCAGCGTATCGAACACCTGCCCACCCTTGAGGGACACCTTATCTGACAGCCCCATGCACTCGAGCCACTTGCGCCAGTCCCGACGGTCGGGCGTCGGGTGCAGCAATTCGACACTGGCCAGCCGTTGCGCATCCCAGGGTCGATCGCTTCCCAGGTTCGGCGCGCCTACCGGAATCAACTCCTCGGGGAAAAGGAAACTGGCCTCCCAATCCGCTGGAAAATGCCCATTACCCAGGAGCACCGCGCAATCGAAGGGTTCGGTGTTGAAGTCCACGGAGTCGACGTCCATCCAGGCGCTGGTCAACTGCACCTCATTGCCAGGCTGCAGATGTCGAAAGCGACTCAGGCGCGCCAGCAACCAGCGCATGGTCAGGGTCGAGGGCGCCTTCATGCGCAGGATGCCGTCCTCCCCGTGAAGGGTGTGGCAGGCCCGCTCCAGCGCCATGAAGCCTTCGCGCACGCCTGGCAACAGCAACCGCGCCGCTTCGGTCAGTTGCAGGTTGCGACCACTGCGCTGGAACAATCGACAGGCAAAGTGCTCCTCGAGGGTGCGGACATGCCTGCTGACCGCACTCTGGGTGATCGACAGCTCTTGCGCCGCCCGGGTGAACGAGCTGTATCGCGCCGCCGCTTCGAATGCCCGCAGCGCATACAGGGGAGGAAGACGACGGGACATGAGAAAAGCTCCGGGGATGAGTCCTGCACCTTAGCAAATAGTTGCCCTGCATGAGTTTTAATCATGCCAGCGATCTTTTTTATCCTTTTGTGCAAAGCCCGGCAAGGGCCGAGAATCAGCGCTTTACTGCCTCGTCTGGACAGGGAGTGTGATGATCATGCGGCATCCGGTGCGTACCGAACTCGGGGCCATCCTGCGGCTGGCGGGGCCATTGATTGCCTCGCAGCTGGCGCATATGTTGATGGTGCTGACCGACACCCTGATGATGGCGCGCTTGAGCCCCGAAGCCCTTGCCGGCGGCGGTCTCGGTGCCGCGGCCTACTCGTTCGTCTCGATTTTCTGCATTGGCGTGATCGCGGCCGTGGGTACCCTGGTGGCGATCCGCCGGGGCGCGGGCGATGTCGAGGGCGCCACCCGCCTGACCCAGGCCGGGTTGTGGCTGGCCTGGCTGATGGCCCTGATGGCCGGACTGCTGCTGTGGAACCTCAAGCCGGTACTGCTGATGTTCGGCCAGACCGAAACCAACGTGCTGTCCGCCGGGCAATTCCTGCTGGCGCTGCCGTTCGCCCTGCCTGGTTACCTGAGCTTCATGGCCCTGCGCGGCTTTACCAGCGCCATCGGCCGCGCCACGCCGGTCATGGTCATCAGCCTGTGGGGCACGGTCATCAATTTCCTGCTCAATTACGCACTCATCACCGGCATGTTCGGCCTGCCGAAACCGGGCCTGATGGGGATCGGCCTGGTAACCGCCATTGTCGCCAACTGCATGGCGCTGGCGTTGGCGTGGCATATCCACCGGCACCCGGCCTACCGCGCCTATCCGCTGCTCGAAGGCCTGTCGCGCCCCAACCGCCAGTACCTCAAGGAGCTCTGGCGCCTGGGCCTGCCGATTGGCGGCACGTACGCAGTGGAGGTCGGCCTTTTCGCGTTCGCCGCGCTGTGCATGGGCACCATGGGCAGCACGCCGCTGGCGGCCCACCAGATCGCCCTGCAGATCGTCTCGGTGGCGTTCATGGTCCCGGCGGGGATGTCGTATGCGATCACCATGCGGGTCGGCCAGCACTACGGGGCCGGGCAATTGTCGATGGCGCGGCTGTCCGGGCGGGTCGGCATCGGCTTCGGCGCGTCGGTGATGCTGGCTTTCGCCATGGTGTTCTGGCTGCTGCCGAACCAGCTGGTCGGTCTGTTCCTGGACCATGACGACCCGGCATTCCGCGCGGTCATCGACCTGGCGGTGAGCCTGCTGGCCGTGGCGGCGTGGTTCGAGCTGTTCGACGGCACGCAGACCATCGCCATGGGTTGCATTCGCGGACTCAAGGATGCCAAGACGACCTTCCTGGTGGGCCTGGGGTGTTATTGGCTGATCGGCGCGCCGGCCGCGTGGTGGATGGCTTTCCACCTGAACTGGGGGCCGACCGGTGTCTGGTGGGGCCTGGCCCTGGGGCTGGCCTGCGCGGCGGTGAGCCTGACGCTGGCATTTGAATGGAAGATGAAGCGGATGATTCGCAGTGAGGCTGGACAGCCCGGTTTCGAAGCCATTCAGGCCAAGTGAAATCCATCTCTTTGTAAGAGCGAGCTTGCTCGCGATCGCGATAGGTCTGTCACATCCATTTTGGCTGGTACCCCGCTATCGCGAGCAAGCTCGCTTCCACAAGGGTTTGTGTCAGACCACGACATCGTGTGTGGACTGCTGATCACCCTCGAACGTCAAGTACTCGACCAATTCCGGCAACGGCAACGGCTTGCTGATCAGGTAGCCCTGGACCTGGTCGCAACCGAAGCCACGCAGCAGGTCCAGCTGCTCGGGGGTCTCCACCCCTTCGGCCACAACTTCCAGGTTCAGGTTGTGGGCCAGGTTGATCATCGCGTGCACCAGCTTGCGGTTCTCTTCGCGCTGCTCCATGCCGCCGACAAAGCTCTTGTCGATCTTGAGCAAGGCGATGGGTAGGCTGTTGAGGTGCACGAACGAGGAGAACCCGGTACCGAAATCGTCCAGGGAAAAACGCACCCCCAGGCGCCCCAGGGCGTCCATGGTCTGCTTGACCAGCTCGCTGCGACGCATGACGGCGGTTTCGGTGAGCTCGAACTCCAGCCATTGCGCCTCGACGCCGCGTTCGGCGATCAGCCGGCTCAAGGTCGACAGCAACTGGCTGTCCTGGAACTGCCGGAATGACAGGTTGACCGCCATGTGCAACGGCGCCAGCCCTCGCTCGCGCAGCGCCTGCATGTCCCGCAGTGCCCGGGAAATCACCCAGTAACCCAGCGGCACGATCAGGCCACTCTGCTCCGCCAGCGGCACGAACTCACTCGGCGGCAGCAACCCGCGCTCGCCGTGACGCCAGCGCACCAGGGCTTCGAGGCCGACAATGTTGCCGCTATCGAGGTCCAGTCGCGGTTGGTAATGCAGTTCCAGCTCATCGCGACGCAGTGCCCGGCGCAGTTCGCTCTCAAGGTCGGCGAGGCTGCGGGCATTGCGGTTGATACGTTCGTTGAAGATATGAAAGGTACAGCCCTGGGTGCTCTTGGCCTGCTGCATGGCGATGTGGGCGTGCCACATCAGCGGGTCGGCGCCGGCCTGGGCGCGGGCATGGGCGATGCCCAGGCTGCAACCGATCAGCAGGCTCTCGCCGTCCACCCAATACGGCTCGGCCATGGCCTGGGTGATGCGCTCGGCGATCCACTCGGCCCGTTGCGGCGCGCGGCGGGTATCGATCAGCAAGGCGAATTCGTCGCTGCCCAATCGCGCCAATTGGTCGCCGGCCTCGAGCGAACCCTTGAGGCGCGACACCACTTGCAGGATCAAGCGGTCGCCGGCCTGGTGGCCCAGGGCATCGTTGGCGTGGCGGAAGTTGTCCAGGTCCAGATGACCAAGCGCCAGGCCGCGACCTTCGTTCTCGGCCAGGCGCGCCGCCAGCAGGGTCTGGAAACCCTGGCGGTTGGCGATGCCCGTCAAGGGGTCCTGCTCGGCCAGGCGCTGCAACGTGTTTTCCAGCACACCGCGCTCGCGTACATGGCGCAGGCAACGACGCAGGGTCGCGCTGTCGAGCGTGTCGCGCACCAGCCAGTCGCTGGCGCCATCGGGCGGTGTCGCAGGTTCCTGCTCCAACAGCAGGACAGTCGGCAGGCGGCAACGGCCGGGTGCCGGCTGCAATGCCGCGACGGTCAGCAGCACGGCACTACGATTGTCTTCGAACAGGTCGCTGACCGACTCCCAGTCCGGGGCGCTGGTCAACACGATCGAGCCCGCCATGGGCGCCAGGCACTCGCGCAGTATCGCCGGCCACTCAGGCTCTTCGGCCAATAACAGCAAACGCAAGGGTTCGACAGGCGTGGACAAGCTGACTCCCTAGACTCTGCAAGGTGGTAGGCGCCGGGCATTATGACCTGCCAATCGGCAATGACCAATGTCAATGGTTCTCAAATACAGGCTTCTGGCGATTTTTTCATCCAAAAATCGAACATTCTCCGCAAATCTGCCGCAAATTCCGCATGGCACAGGCAAAACGGTGATTTGCGTCAGTTGTCGAGTCACAAGTCGGACAGAGCAGCACAATTCGCTGAGCCTGTTAAAATGCCGGCCCATTTTCGCAAACGACTCCCTGACCCCGTCATGTCCCGACTCAACCCCCGGCAGCAAGAAGCCGTGAACTATGTCGGCGGCCCACTTTTGGTGCTCGCCGGTGCAGGCTCCGGCAAGACCAGCGTAATCACCCGCAAGATCGCGCACCTGATCCAGAATTGCGGCATCCGTGCCCAATACATCGTCGCCATGACGTTCACCAACAAGGCTGCCCGGGAAATGAAGGAACGGGTCGGCGGCCTGCTGCGCCCTGGCGAAGGCCGGGGCCTGACGGTCTGCACCTTTCACAACCTGGGGCTGAACATCATCCGCAAGGAGCATGTGCGGCTGGGCTACAAGCCGGGCTTTTCGATTTTCGACGAGACCGACGTCAAGGCCCTGATGACCGACATCATGCAGAAGGAATACTCCGGCGACGACGGCGTCGACGAGATCAAGAACATGATCGGCGCCTGGAAGAACGACCTGGTGCTGCCTCCCGAAGCCCTGGAGAACGCTCGCAATCCCAAGGAACAGACCGCCGCCATCGTCTACGCCCATTACCAGCGCACGCTCAAGGCCTTCAACGCGGTGGACTTCGACGACCTGATCCTGCTGCCGGTCAAGCTGTTCCAGGACCACGCCGACATCCTGGAGAAATGGCAGAACAGGGTCCGCTACCTGCTGGTGGACGAATACCAGGACACCAACGCCAGCCAGTACCTGCTGGTGAAGCTGCTGATCGGCAAACGCAACCAGTTCACCGTGGTGGGCGACGACGACCAGTCGATCTACGCCTGGCGCGGTGCCCGGCCGGAAAACCTGATGCTGCTCAAGGAAGACTACCCATCGCTCAAGGTGGTGATGCTGGAGCAGAACTACCGTTCCACCAGCCGTATCCTGCGTTGCGCCAACGTGTTGATTTCCAACAACCCTCACGAATTCGAAAAACAGCTGTGGAGCGAGATGGGCCACGGTGACGAGATCCGTGTGATCCGCTGCCGCAACGAAGATGCCGAAGCCGAGCGCGTGGCCATGGAAATCCTCAGCCTGCACCTGCGCACCGACCGGCCCTACAGCGACTTCGCCATCCTGTATCGCGGCAACTACCAGGCCAAGCTGATCGAACTCAAGCTTCAGCATCATCAGATCCCTTATCGCCTGTCCGGTGGCAACAGCTTTTTCGGCCGCCAGGAAGTGAAGGACCTGATGGCCTATTTCCGCCTGATCGTGAACCCGGATGACGACAACGCCTTCCTGCGGGTGATCAACGTCCCGCGCCGGGAAATCGGTTCCACCACCCTGGAAAAACTTGGCAACTACGCCACCGAGCGCAAGATCTCGATGTATGCCGCCACCGATGAAATCGGCCTGGGCGAACACCTGGACAGCCGTTTCACCGATCGCCTGGCGCGCTTCAAGCGCTTCATGGACAAGGTACGCGAGCAGTGCGCCGGGGAAGACCCGATCTCGGCGCTGCGCAGCATGGTCATGGACATCGACTATGAAAACTGGCTGCGCACCAACAGCTCCAGCGACAAGGCCGCCGACTACCGCATGGGCAATGTCTGGTTCCTGATCGAAGCGTTGAAGAACACCCTGGAAAAAGACGAAGACGGCGAAATGACCGTCGAGGACGCCATCGGCAAGCTGGTGCTGCGCGATATGCTCGAGCGCCAGCAGGAAGAGGAAGAAGGTGCCGAAGGCGTGCAGATGATGACCCTACATGCCTCCAAGGGCCTGGAGTTTCCCTACGTGTTCATCATGGGCATGGAAGAGGAAATCCTGCCCCACCGCTCCAGCATCGAAGCCGACACCATCGAAGAAGAACGGCGCCTGGCCTACGTCGGCATCACCCGGGCACGCCAGACGCTGGCATTCACATTCGCCGCCAAGCGCAAGCAATACGGCGAGGTGATCGACTGCGCCCCGAGCCGCTTCCTCGACGAACTGCCGCCGGATGACCTGGCCTGGGAAGGCAACGACGACACGCCGACCGAAGTGAAGGCCGTGCGAGGCAACAACGCCCTGGCCGATATACGCGCGATGCTCAAACGCTAGAATCGATTTTTTCAACTGACCCCAGGCGTCGAAAGCGCCACCAAAGGAGGCTTCATGGAAGCCCTGCACCAGAAAATCCGTGAACAAGGCATCGTGCTTTCCGATCAGGTTCTGAAAGTCGACGCCTTCCTGAACCACCAGATCGACCCGCAGCTGATGAAGCTGATCGGCGACGAATTTGCCGCGCGGTTCAGGGATTCGGGCGTGACCAAGATCGTCACCATCGAAGCCTCGGGCATTGCCCCGGCGATCATGACCGGCCTGAACCTGGGCGTACCGGTGATCTTCGCCCGCAAGCAGCAATCCCTGACCCTGACGGAAAACCTGCTGTCGGCTACCGTGTATTCGTTCACCAAGAAAACCGAAAACACCGTAGCTATCAGCCCGCGCCACCTGACCAGCAGCGACCGCGTGCTGATCATCGATGACTTCCTGGCCAACGGTAAGGCGTCCCAGGCGCTGATCTCCATCATCAAGCAGGCAGGCGCAGCCGTGGCCGGACTGGGGATCGTGATCGAGAAATCGTTCCAGGGCGGGCGCGCGGAGCTGGATGCCCAAGGCTATCGCGTCGAATCCCTGGCCCGGGTGCAATCCCTGGAAGGCGGGGTCGTGACCTTTATCGATTGATCCGCAACCCTGTGGGCGCAAGCCTGTTCGCGATGAGGTCGCACATCCAGCATCGAGTTGGCTGATAGTCCGCTATCGCGAGCAGGCGCGCGCCCACAGGCGTCTCAGGCTGATCGCTATGGCGCAGTGGCCTTGAGACCCGCCAGCAACAACCGCTGGGCCAGCTCCTCCTTCAGGCCTTCAGGGCTCGTCAGTTGCATCCGCTCCAGGTGCTGGGCAAATTCCCACGGCTGCGGTGCGTCCAGCGCGGCTTTACCCAATTCCAGGATCTCGGTGAGCTTGAACTTGCTCTTGAGCCAGTTCAGCGCCCGCAGCAGGTCCCGCTCTTCAGCGTCGAAATCGCAGCCCAGCGGGTACTCCGGGAAAAGATTCGGATGCCGTGCCTGGATCGTCTGCAAGCGCTGCGAAGTGTTCTCGGCGAATCGCGGATCGAGACGGAAATCCTTCGGCAGCTTGCCGGCGTTTTGTGCCTGCTCGATCAGCCCCGGCTGGAACCGGGAATCGCTGATATTGAGCAGCGCCTCGATCACTGCGGCATCGGTCTTGCCCCGCAGGTCGGCGATACCGTACTCGGTAACCACGATGTCTCGCAAATGCCGGGGAATGGTACAGTGGCCGTACTCCCAGACGATGTTGGAGCTGACCTCGCCCCCTGCCTCGCGCCAGCTGCGCAGCAGCAGGATCGAACGCGCGCCCTCCAGCGCATGGCCCTGGGCAACGAAGTTGTATTGCCCTCCCACGCCGCTGAGCACCCGCCCGTCTTCCAGCTGGTCAGCCACCCCGGCGCCCAGCAATGTCATGGTGAACACCGTGTTGATGAACCGGGCATCGAGCCGTTGCAAGCGCTTGAGCCGCTCCTGGCCGTACAGCTCGTTGATGAAACTGATACGGGTCATATTGAATTCGAGCCGCCTGCTCTGGGGCAGCTCGTGCAGGCGCTCGTAGAAACTGCGCGGCCCAAGAAAGAACCCGCCATGGATGCAGACGCCATCGGGCTGGGCCGCCTCGTCGAGGGTACCGGCGTTGGCCTGTTCCTGGGTCGGCTCGTCGGGATAGACCTTGCGCCGGATGATCCCCGCTTCCGCCAGCGCCAACAGGCCGTTGACGAACATTTCACTGCAGCCGTACAGCCCCTTGGCAAACGGTTCGACCCCGCCCTCGCGCTCGATCAACCGGGCCCACTGGCTGAGGTTCAGGTCCGCCAGCAGGGCCTGGTATCCGGCGTTGTCGGCCTGGCGCGCCAACAGTGCCGCCGTCAGCGCGTCGCCCATCGAGCCGATGCCAATCTGCAAGGTGCCGCCGTCGCGCACCAGGGTGCTGGCGTGCAGGCCGATGAAATGATCCTGGAACCCCACCGGCATGTTCGGCGTGGAAAACAACCGGTGGCTGTCCTTCTCATCGATCAACAGGTCGAAGGTGTCGATGCCGACCTCAGCATCGCCCGGCATGTAGGGCAGGTCGCTGTGGACCTGCCCCAGCATGAGGATCGTCTCCCCCTCCGCGCGCCGCTTGGCGATCATCGGCAACAGGTCGAGGGTGATGTCGGGGTTGCAGCTGAGGCTCAGGCGATCCGGGTATTGCGGGTCGCTCGCCACCAGTTGTGCCACCAGGTTCAGGCCGGCGGCGTTGATGTCCCGGGCCGCATGGCTGTAATTGCTGCTGACGTAGTCCTGCTGGGCCGAAGCACTGTGCAACAGGCTGCCGGGCTGCAGGAAGAATTGCTGGACCCGGATATTGGCCGGCAGGCTGTCCCGATGCAGGTCGGCGAGATAATCCAGTTCGGGGTAGTCGCCAAAGACACGCTCGATGAAGGGCTCCAGGAAACGCTTCTGCAAACCATCGCCCAGGTTCGGCCGTCCCAGGCTCAGCGCCGTGTAGAGGGTCAGCTGCCGCTCCGGCAGTTGGGCGATGCGTCGGTAAAGCGCGTTGACGAACAGGTTGGGCTTGCCCAGCCCCAGGGGCATGCCAAGGTGAATGTGCGTCGGCAACCGCTCCAGCACCTCGTCCACCGCCTGTTCGATTGAACACAATTGCACCATCGGCCCCTCCGACCTGCTCCGTGAATGTGGGTTGGACCGAGATTGACGGGTCTTGGTTGCGATGAACAGCGTTGCAAAGCCGCAGGCACAAAAAAGCCGCTCGTAAGCGGCTTTTCCGGATGGATGCGGGCTGTTGGCTTTTACAGGCCAGACATCTCTTTGATTGCGCCCTTGAGCTCCTCATCCGAGCAATCGGCGCAAGTGCCTTTAGGCGGCATGGCATTGATACCGGTGATGGCCTTGGCCAGGATACCGTCAAGACCGCCCTGGTGATCGGCACGCTCTTTCCAGGCCGCTTTGTCACCGATTTTAGGGGCACCCAGCAAGCCAGTGCCGTGGCATGCATTGCAGTGTTTCGCAATGACATCCTTCGGTGCCTTGGCCCCACCAGCGCCACCAGCCGAAGCGGCGACTTCCATGCCCTTGCATTCTTTCCCCTGAACACAAACCTGGCCGACGGGTTCAAGACGCTTGGCGATTTCATCGTTGGGCGCCGCTTGAGCGCTCGCAGCCCATAGGGCCAATACGGTTGCTGGTGCAGCCAGCATTTTCATAATTAGGTTCACGCGTACACCCTCAATGGTGGCTAGTCACGCCTGCGGCCACGGTTTGCAGGCGGGCGCAAGTATAGCGGTAAGCCTGCCACACTGAAACAACCCTAAAGTCGCAAGGGTCTTGTCAGCCATGGCCCGCTCACCCCCAGGCGCCTTTGCCATCCAGGCTCGGCGCCGTTTTTTCCTAGAAATTGGCCGGCGTAGCTGCGCTGATCAGTCGCGCCGGCGCATCGAACGGATTACGAAAACGGTGTGGCTTGGTGCTCTCGAAATAGTAGCTGTCGCCTGCCTCGAGCACGAATGTCTCGGCCCCCACCACCAACTCCAACCGGCCCTCCACCAGGATCCCGGTTTCCTCGCCCTCGTGGGTGAGCATCTCGTCACCAGTATCGGCGCCAGGCGGATAGATTTCGTTCAGAAAGGCAATCGCCCGGCTCGGGTGCGCCTTGCCCACCAGCTTCATGGTCACGGCACCATCGGAGATGTCGATCAATTCGTTGGCTTTGTAGACGATCTGGGTAGGTTTCTCCTGGAGGATTTCCTCGGAAAAGAATTCGACCATGGACATGGGAATCCCGCCGAGAACCTTGCGCAGCGAGCTGATCGAGGGGCTGACGCTGTTTTTCTCGATCATGGAAATGGTGCTATTGGTAACGCCCGCGCGCTTGGCGAGTTCACGCTGGGAAAGACCTTTGAGTTTACGAATGGCTTGCAGTCGTTCACCGACGTCCAATGCAGGAACCTCCAGGGAGTGTTGTGTGGTAAGTGAGCGTTATCATGGCGACAGCGTTCAGTATTTACAACACTTTGGCCCGAATCCCGTGCGGTGAAGCGACCTCCGGTCGACCCAGCCTCGCCTCAGCCCTCGGAATAGAGCCGTGGCACTCGTCGCAGGTTACAAAAAATCTGATAGGGAATCGTCCCGGCGGCCTTCGCCACGTCACTGGCGAGCACGTGCTTTCCCCAAAGCTCAACGGTGGAACCGAGGCCGGCCTGGGGCAGGTGCGTCAGGTCGACACACAGCATGTCCATCGACACTCGCCCGACCAGTTGGCTGGGCTGTCCGTCGATCCGCACCGGCGTACCGGTCGGCGCCTGGCGCGGATAGCCGTCTGCATAGCCCATGGCAACCACCCCGACCCGGGTCGGTTGCGCGGTCACGAAACGGGCGCCGTATCCCACCGGCTCGCCGGCGGGCAATTCCCGCACGCTGATGATCTTCGACTCCAGTGTCATCACCGGTTGCAGGCGTGACGCCGTGGCCTGGGCCTCCTCGAAGGGCGTCGCGCCATACAGCATGATGCCCGGACGCACCCAGTCGCTTGGTATCTGCGGCCAACCCAGAACCGCCGGTGAATTGCGCAGGCTCGTTTCCGCCACCAGGCCCTGGCGCGCAGCCTCGAACACCGTCAGTTGCTGGACAGTGCTGGGGTCATGCAGCTCATCGGCACGGGCAAAGTGAGTCATCAACACGATCTTCGCCACCTTGCCGCTGGCCAGCAGTCGACGGTAGGCGCCTTGATAGTCCGCCGGGTGCAAGCCGACCCGATGCATCCCGGAGTCAAGCTTGAGCCAGACGGTGATCGGCTTGCTCATCGTCGCTTTCTCGATCGCTTCGAGCTGCCACAACGAGTGCACGACACACCACAAGTCATGCTCGACGATCAACGCCAATTCATCGGCTTCGAAAAAGCCTTCCAGCAGCAAGATCGGCCCACGGATCCCACCGGCCCGCAACTCCAGGGCCTCTTCGATGCAGGCCACGGCGAACCCATCGGCACTGTCCTGCAGGGCCTCGGCGCAACGTACCGCACCGTGCCCGTAGGCGTCGGCCTTGATGATCGCAAGGGCCTTGGCCCCTGTGACTTCGCGGGCCAGTTGGTAGTTATGACGCAGGGCTTGGAGATCGATCAGGGCACGGGCAGGACGCATGGCGGCAGACTTCTAATAGTCGGACAGGGTAAAAAACCGGCGCTGGCTGACGGCATGCACCATCAACAGCGCCGGGAGAGGGACTGGTTCGATCGGTTTACGGCAGCGCGGCCACGACCGACAGTTCAATGAGGATTTCCGGCTCGCAGAGCCGGGCCTGCACTGTGGCCCGTGCCGGCGCGACACCTTGGGGCAGCCATTTGTCCCAGACCGCGTTCATGCCTGCGAAATCCGCCTCGATGTCTTTCAGGTAGATCGTCACCGACAGCAAGCGGCTCTTGTCGGTCCCGGCCAGGTCGAGCAGACGCTCGATATTGGCGAGGGTTTCGCGGGTCTGTTGTTCAATGCCGGCGCTCATGTCGTCGCCGACTTGCCCGGCCAGGTAAACGGTGCCGTTGTGCACCACAACCTGGCTCATGCGGTCATTGGTGAGCTGGCGCTGGATTGCCATGTTTCGCAGACTCCTGATGTTTGCTGCCATAACGGGAAATATCGAGACCTTCGGCGCTGATCTGTGGCTTTTTCCGAGCCATCAGGTCCGCCAGCAGACGACCGGAACCGCAAGCCATGGTCCAGCCGAGCGTGCCATGGCCGGTGTTCAGGAACAGATTCCTGAACGGCGTGGCGCCGACGATCGGCGTACCGTCCGGGGTGGTCGGGCGCAGGCCGGTCCAGAAACTGGCCTGGGCCAGGTCACCGCCCTGAGGATAAAGGTCGTTGACGATCATCTCCAGGGTTTCGCGGCGACGCGGGTTCAGGGACAGGTCGAAACCAGCGATTTCCGCCATGCCACCCACGCGGATGCGGTTGTCGAAGCGGGTGATCGCCACCTTGTAGGTTTCGTCGAGGATGGTCGAGGTGGGCGCCATTGCCGGATTGGTGATCGGCACGGTCAGGGAGTAACCCTTGAGCGGATACACCGGTGCACGGATACCGAGGGGCTTGAGCAATTGCGGCGAATAGCTGCCCAGGGCCAGGACGTAGCGGTCGGCGGTTTCCAGCTTGCCGTCGATCCAGACGCCGTTGATGCGGTCGCCGGCAGAGTCCAGGCGCTGGATGTTCTGGCCGAAGCGGAATTCCACACCGAGCTTGACGGCCATTTCCGCCAGGCGCGTGGTGAACATCTGGCAATCGCCGGTCTGGTCGTTGGGCAACCGCAAGGCGCCGGCGAGGATATCGGTGACATTGGCCAGGGCCGGCTCGACCCGCGCGATGCCTTCGCGATCGAGCACCTCGAAGGGCACTCCGGACTCCTTCAGCACCGCGATGTCTTTCGCCGCGCCGTCGAGCTGGGCCTGGGTACGGAACAACTGTGTCGTCCCCAGGGTACGGCCTTCGTAGGCAATGCCGGTTTCGGCGCGCAGTTCGTCGAGGCAGTCGCGGCTGTACTCCGACAGGCGCACCATGCGCTCCTTGTTGATGGCATAACGGCTGGCGGTGCAATTGCGCAGCATCTGCGCCATCCACAGGTACTGGTCGATGTCGGCAGTGGCCTTGATGGCCAGCGGGGCATGACGCTGCAGCAGCCACTTGATGGCCTTGAGCGGCACACCCGGCGCGGCCCACGGCGAGGCATAACCCGGCGATACCTGGCCGGCGTTGGCGAAGCTGGTTTCCATGGCCGGCGCCGGCTGACGGTCGACCACCACCACTTCAAACCCGGCCCGGGCCAGATAGTAAGCACTGACAGTGCCGATGACGCCGCTACCCAAGACCAGAACGCGCATTTTATGACCTCATCGCGGATAACCGCTGACGTTTGTTGTACACAGCTTTGATGCGCGCAGTTTAAAAAAGATCAGCCAGTGCTTTTCACTATATAAATGCCTATATTTGGCGAGAATTCTCGGCAAAAACCCTTTTCATGGAGGAGCATCCCCTGTGCGTACCAATACACAGACCAAACGCGAGCTGGACAAAATCGACCGCAACATCCTGCGCATCCTCCAGGCCGACGGGCGGATCTCCTTCACCGAGCTGGGCGAAAAGGTCGGCCTGTCCACCACACCGTGTACCGAGCGGGTGCGGCGCCTGGAGCGCGAAGGGATCATCATGGGCTACAACGCCCGGCTAAACCCGCAGCACCTCAAAGGAAGCCTGCTGGTGTTTGTCGAGATCAGCCTCGACTACAAGTCCGGCGACACTTTCGAAGAGTTCCGACGCGCCGTGCTGAAATTGCCCCATGTGTTGGAATGCCACCTGGTGTCGGGGGATTTCGACTACCTGGTCAAGGCACGGATTTCCGAAATGGCCTCGTATCGCAAGCTGCTGGGAGACATCCTGCTCAAGCTGCCCCACGTGCGCGAATCCAAGAGCTACATCGTGATGGAAGAGGTGAAGGAGAGCCTGAACCTGCCGATTCCGGATTGAACCTGGGCGTTGCGGCGTCAAACCAATACCTGCCGATTGCTGGCCATGTACTCATGGATCTGCTGTTCGACCCGCGGATGAATCAGCTCCACCGGGCGCCGGCCATTGGGGCATGGCAGACTCGCCGTGGTGCCGAACAGCCGACAGATCAACGGTCGCTCGTCATAGACGGTGCAACCGTTCGGTCCCAGGTGAACGCAATCGAGCGCTTCCAGGGCGGCGTCCTGTTCGGCCCGGGTCTTGCGCGGCAGACGGGCCATTTCCTCGGGGGACGTCGTCACCGGTCCGCAGCAGTCATGGCAGCCCGGCACACATTCGAACGACGGGATCTGCTGGCGCAGCGTGCGGATTTTTTGACTGTTGCAACTCATCGAAACGGCTACCAAGGCGAGACAGTTCGGGATTCTGCCTTAAAAGCAGTGGGCCAGACAGCGTCGGCCGACCGATGTTGCCCATGAGCGAAGTCGCGGCTTATGCTCCGTAAAATTTCTCAAACATGACAATCAGGATTACGCACATGAACGCCCGTGTTCAGCAAGCTGTCCCGAGCCACGCACACGCCGCCTCCTATTACGCCGCCAGCAGCCTGCCACAGCCGGACCACCCAGTGCTGCAAGGCGAGCGGATGGCGGATGTGTGCGTGGTCGGCGGCGGGTTTTCCGGGCTGAACACCGCCATCGAACTGGCCGAGCGCGGCATGAGCGTCATCTTGCTGGAGGCACACAAGATCGGCTGGGGGGCGAGCGGGCGTAACGGCGGCCAGTTGATCCGTGGCGTCGGCCATGGCCTCGATCAGTTCGCCCCGGTCATCGGGGCCGATGGCGTGCGCGAGATGAAACTCATGGGCCTGGAAGCGGTAGAAATCGTCCGACAACGCATCGAGCGTTTTCAGATTCCTTGCGACCTGACCTGGGGTTATTGCGACCTCGCCAACAAACCTGCCGACTTGGAAGGTTTCGCCGAAGACGCCGAAGAATTGCGCGCCCTGGGTTATCGCCACACAACGAGACTGCTGCAGGCCCACGAGATGCACAGCGTAGTGGGTTCGGATCGCTACGTGGGTGGCCTGATCGACATGGGCTCGGGCCACCTGCACCCGCTGAACCTGGCCCTGGGCGAAGCCGATGCGGCACAGCGCCTGGGGGTCGGCCTGTTCGAGCAATCGGCGGTCACGCGCATCGACTACGGCCCGGAAGTGACGGTACATACACAACAGGGCTCGGTCCGCGCCAAGACCCTGGTCCTGGGTTGCAATGCCTATCTCAATGGCCTCAACCAGGAACTGAGCGGCAAGGTGCTGCCGGCCGGCAGCTACATCATTGCCACACAACCCCTGAGCGAGGACCTGGCACAGCGTCTATTGCCACAGAACATGGCTGTCTGCGATCAGCGAGTGGCGCTGGATTACTATCGGCTTTCGGCGGACCGACGCTTGCTGTTCGGCGGCGCCTGTCATTATTCGGGGCGGGATCCGCAGGACATCGGCGCCTATATGCGTCCGAAGATGCTCAAGGTCTTCCCGCAACTGACTGATGTGAAAATCGATTATCAGTGGGGTGGGATGATCGGCATCGGCGCCAATCGCCTGCCGCAGATCGGCCGGCTGAAGGATCAACCCAATGTGTATTTCGCCCAGGCTTACTCAGGCCATGGGGTGAATGCCACGCACCTGGCCGGCAAGTTGCTGGCCGAGGCCATCAGCGGGCAACAAAGCGGCAGGTTCGATCTGTTCGCCCGGGTGCCCCATATCACCTTCCCCGGCGGCAAATACTTGCGCTCGCCGCTGCTGGCGCTGGGCATGCTGTGGCACAGGATGAAAGAGCTGGTCTGATCCATGGTGGGGTGTGGCGAGGGCATCCAGACTCTCGCCATCCCCGTCTGCGCTTGGCGAGCGATTGCTCAAAGCCGCCAGAATGGCTTGAGCCCCTCCTCCCTCGCCTGTTCACGCGTCAACCCGATATCCCGTAACTGTTCGGGCGTCAGCTCCAGCAAGGCCTTGCGTGTATGCAAGCGATGCCAGAACAGGCCCCAGCGGCTCAGGCAGGCAGGCCCGCTGCGCAACATTGGATTGCGCAACTCCCTTTCCTGCCCCGCCTGGAGTTCCTGACCGTGCAGCGCCAGCCGTACATCGCTCAAGCCGTTCATTTTCATCGCTCCTGTTTACTTGGGTAGCCAGAGCTTTCATGATGCGCGGACGGCCAAATGCAATACAGATTCAACCATTGTCTTTTAGAAACATACAGATAAGGCTTTTCCGTCACTGAATCCTGTTTTTCCCGGCCAACTGTATCGGTATCGTTCTCACCTCTATCGAGAGTACGCCATGACCCTCTACGTGAACCTCGCCGAATTGCTCGGCACTCGCATCGAACAGGGCTTCTATCGTCCGGGCGACCGGCTGCCGTCGGTGCGGGCCCTGAGCGTGGAGCACGGGGTCAGCCTGAGTACGGTGCAGCAGGCCTACCGCGTATTGGAAGACAGCGGCCTGGCGATGCCGAAGCCCAAGTCCGGTTATTTCGTGCCGGTCAGCCGAGAATTGCCCGAGCTGCCGGCGGTTGGCCGCCCGGCCCAGCGTCCGGTGGACATCTCCCAATGGGACCAGGTGCTTGAACTGATACGTGCGGTACCGCGCAAGGACGTGGTACAGCTGGGGCGCGGCATGCCGGATATCCACTCACCGACCATGAAACCGCTGCTGCGCAGCCTGGCGCAAATCAGCCGCCGGCAGGATATGCCGGGGCTGTATTACGACAATATCTACGGCAACCTGGCACTGCGCGAGCAGATCGCCCGCCTGTTACTGGCTTGCGGCTGCACACTCGGGGCGGGTGACCTGATCGTCACTACCGGTTGCCACGAGGCGCTGTCGGTCAGCATTCGCGCCACTTGCGAGCAAGGCGATATCGTCGCGGTAGACTCCCCCAGCTTTCACGGCGCCATGCAGACCCTCAAGGGCCTGGGCATGAAAGCACTGGAAATCCCCACCGACCCACTGACCGGTATCAGCCTGGATGCATTGGAACTGGCGTTGGAACAGTGGCCGATCAAGGCCATACAGTTGACGCCCAGCTGTAACAACCCGCTGGGCTATATCATGCCGGACGCCAATAAACGCGCCCTGCTGACCCTGGCTCAACGCTTCGACGTGGCGATTATCGAAGACGATGTGTATGGGGAACTGGCCTACACCTATCCACGACCACGCACGATCAAGTCCTTCGACGAAGACGGCCGAGTCCTGCTTTGCAGTTCGTTTTCCAAGACCCTGGCACCCGGCCTGCGGGTCGGCTGGGTAGCGCCGGGACGCTATCTGGAACGGGTGCTGCACATGAAATACATCAGCACCGGTTCCACCGCCCCGCAGCCGCAGATCGCCATCGCCGAGTTCCTCAAGGCCGGGCATTTCGAACCCCACTTGCGCCGGATGCGCACCCAGTACCAGCGCAATCGCGACGTGATGATCGATTGGGTCAGTCGCTACTTTCCGCCGGGCACCCGGGCCAGTCGCCCGCGGGGCAGCTTCATGCTGTGGGTCGAGTTGCCCGAAGGCTTCGATACGCTGAAGCTCAACCGGGTCCTGAACGACCAGGGCGTACAGGTCGCCGTCGGCAGCATCTTTTCCGCGTCGGGCAAATACCGCAATTGCCTGCGGATGAACTACGCTGCCAAACCAACGGCACAGATCGAAGAAGCCGTGCGCAGGGTCGGTGCGGCCGCCATCGCGTTGTTGAACGAAAGCCAACGCGACGTCGTCTGAACTTACGCAGGGAAGCAGCACCCGACAGCCGATAGATGCCAACTTGCGGAACGCTCCTACGTGAGACCCAGACCGATCCTGACTGCTCTACTGTTAATCGCCTCGCTGTTGGGTGGCTGCGCCAGTCTTGATGTCACTCGCGAGCCGTCCCAGGCGCTGCCGGCCTCACAGTCTTCCTTCGGCCGCTCGGTCCAGAGCCAGGCCGCCCCGCACGAGGGGCGCTCGGGGTTCCGCCTGCTGTCCGACAGCGCCGACGCCTTCTCCGCCCGCGCCGAGCTGATTCGCCAGGCCCAGAGCAGCCTGGATTTGCAGTACTACATCGTGCACGACGGCATCAGCACGCGGATGCTGGTGGATGAGTTGCTCAAGGCCGCCGACCGCGGCGTGCGAGTGCGGATCCTGCTGGACGACACCACCAGCGACGGCCAGGAGCAAATCATCGCCACCCTCGCCGCACATCCACAGATCGAGATCCGCCTGTTCAACCCGCTGCACCTGGGGCGCGCCACCGGTGTAACCCGTGGCCTGGGGCGCCTGTTCAACCTGTCGTTGCAGCATCGGCGGATGCACAACAAGCTCTGGCTGGCGGACAACAGCATGGCGATCGTCGGCGGGCGCAACCTGGGGGATGAATATTTCGATGCCGAGCCCAACCTCAACTTCACCGACATCGACCTGCTAGGCGTCGGCCCGGTAGCCGAACAGCTGGGACACAGCTTCGACCAGTACTGGAACAGTGCCCTGAGCAAGCCCATCGAGCAATTCCTGTCCCATCGCCCCACCGCCCAGGACCTGGCCAACAGTCGCCAACGCCTGCAGGAGTCCCTGGAACAGACGCACAAGGAGAACCAGGCGCTGTACCGACAGCTGACCACCTACAGGACTCAGCCACGCCTGGATATCTGGCGCACTCAGTTGATCTGGGCCTGGAACCAGGCATTGTGGGACGCCCCCAGCAAAGTGCTGGCCAAGGACGAGCCGGATCCGCAGTTGCTGTTGACCACGCAGTTGGGACCGGAGCTGACGGGGGTGCAGGACGAACTGATCATGATTTCGGCCTATTTCGTGCCCGGTCAGCCAGGGCTGGTGTACCTCACCAGCCGCGCCGATGCCGGAGTCTCGGTGAGCCTGCTGACCAACTCACTGGAAGCCACCGATGTACCCGCGGTGCATGGCGGTTATGCGCCCTATCGCAGGGCGTTGCTGGAGCATGGGGTACGCCTGTTCGAACTGCGCCGCCAACCCGGGGATACCGGAGGCAGCAGCCCCCACCTGTTCTACAGCAAGTCCTACGGCGAATCGGATTCCAGCCTGCACAGCAAGGCGATCATTTTCGACCGGCAGAAGTCCTTCATCGGGTCTTTCAATTTCGACCCGCGCTCAGTGCTGTGGAACACCGAGGTAGGCGTCCTGGTGGACAGCCCGGAACTTGCCGGCCAAGTGCGTGAGCTGGCCTTGCAAGGCATGGCGCCGCCGCTCAGCTATCAAGCCCGGCTCAAGGATGGCAGGCTCGTGTGGAGCACCGAGGACAACGGCAAACTGCACGACCTGGACAGCGAGCCGGGTAGCTGGTGGCGACGCTTCAACGCCTGGTTCGCCACCACCGTGGGACTGGAGCGAATGCTGTAGGCGCTGTGTCGCGCTTGCAGGATTCAGGCGGTCTGCGCGGTGCCAAACGCTCCCTGGCGCAACAACAGGATCACCAGCCCGAACGCTCCCACGGCCATGAACAAGGGCAGTGCATGGCCGCTGATCCACTGGCTGCCCGCGCCCGCCACCAAGGGGCCGATCAAGCAACCGATTCCCCACAGCTGGGCGACATGGGCATTGGCCCGCACCAGCGCATCGTCGCGATAACGCTCGCCGATCAGGATCAAGGACAAGGTGAACAATCCGCCCGCACTGGCACCGAACAGCACCCACAGGGGCCAGATCAGCAAGGTTTCGATCAACAATGGAACAGCGAGGCTGGACAAGGTCAGCGCCACCGCGCAACCGGTGAACAGCGAGCGGCGCGACAACCGATCGGCCAAGGCTCCGATGGGCAGTTGCAACAAGGCATCACCCACAACCACCGTACTGACCATCGCCAGGGCGATATCGGCGCTGAACCCCTGGCGCAGGCAATACACCGGCAACAGCGTCAGGATCATCGCCTCGAACGCGGCGAACAGCGACACGGCCCAGGCAATCGCGGGCAAGCCCCGGCAGAAACCCCATAGATCCCTGAGCGTAACGCTGCAGGCTTCGCTGCTGGGAGCACCGCTACGGCCAAGCAATAACAGCGGCGAGACCAGCAGCAGGGCTACGCCCACCCAGAAGCCGTAATCGTGCTCGGTGCCCAAGGCGCCGAGCAGCAACGGACCAGACAGTTGGCTCAAGGCGTAGCTGCTGCCATACAGCGCCACAAGTCGGCCCCGCCACTGTTCAACGACCAACTGGTTGATCCAGCTCTCACCCAGAATGAACACCAGGGTCAGGACCACACCGATCAACAACCGCAATACCAGCCATACCGGATAGCTGGGCAACAGCGCCAGCATCCCGATGGACACCGCGCCGCCCCAAAGGCACAGGCGCATCAAGGCCGCCGTGCCGAAACGCGCCGCCAGGCGGCTCGACACCTTGGCACCGAGCAACACTCCCACGGCCGGCATGGCCGCCATCACTCCAATGGCAAACGAGCCATAGCCCCAGCTCTCCAGGCGCAGCGACACCAGCGGCATGCTTACGCCCAGGGCCAGGCCGACGCTCAGGACTGACGACAACACGGCGAAATAAGTCGCCCAACGCATTTCCACGCTCCTGTGGACAGTTATTCGCTTTTCAGTGTTCGCCCAAAACAAATGCGGGAGCGAGCTTGCTCGCGATGACGGCGCAACATTCAACAGAGTCGTCGACTGCCTTACCGCTATCGCGAGCAAGCTCGCCCCCACAAGGGACCCGGGCTACATGAAGCGCGGGGTCTTCGTTGTCAGAGCTTGATCCAGGTCGCCTTCAGCTCGGTGTATTTATCGAACGCATGCAGCGACTTGTCGCGTCCGTTGCCCGACTGCTTGAAGCCACCGAACGGCGCGGTCATGTCGCCGCCGTCGTACTGGTTTACCCACACGCTGCCGGCCCGCAGGGCCTTGGCGGTGAGGTGGGCCTTGGAGATGTCCCGGGTCCATACCGCCGCCGCCAGGCCATAGGGCGTGTCGTTGGCGATCTGGATGGCTTGCTCGGCGGTGTCGAAGGCGATGACCGACAAGACCGGGCCGAAGATCTCCTCCTGGGCGATTTTCATGGCATTGCTCACACCGTCGAAAATCGTCGGTTCGACGTAGGTGCCACCGGTTTCTTCCAGGATCCGCTTGCCGCCAGCCACCAGCTTGGCACCATCGCCATGACCGGCCTCGATGTAGGACAGCACGGTGTTCATCTGCTGGGTGTCCACCAGCGCACCGACCGTCGTGGCCGGATCCAGTGGATTACCCGGCTTCCAGCCCTTGAGGGCTTCGATCACCAGGGGCAGGAAAGTGTCCTTGATGGAGCGCTCCACCAGCAGGCGCGAGCCGGCGGTGCAGACTTCGCCCTGGTTGAAGGCAATGGCGCTGGCGGCCGCTTCGGCGGCGGCCTGCAGGTCCGGGGCATCGGCGAACACGATATTCGGACTCTTGCCACCGGCCTCCAGCCAGATGCGCTTCATGTTGGATTCGCCGGAATAGATCATCAACTGCTTGGCGATCCTGGTGGAACCGGTGAACACCAGCGTATCGACGTCCATGTGCAGGGCCAGGGCCTTGCCTACGGTATGACCATAGCCGGGCAACACGTTCAGCACGCCTTTCGGAATGCCCGCCTCGACAGCCAGGGCGGCGATACGGATAGCGGTCAGCGGGGATTTTTCCGAGGGCTTGAGTACCACCGAGTTACCGGTGGACAGCGCCGGGCCCAGCTTCCAGCAGGCCATCAACAGCGGGAAGTTCCACGGCACGATAGCTCCCACGACACCCACCGGCTCGCGGGTTACCAAGCCCAGTTGGTCGTGCGGGGTCGAGGCCACTTCGTCATAGAGTTTGTCGATGGCTTCGCCGCTCCAGCTCAATGCCTGGGCCGCACCGGGAACGTCGATGTTGAGCGAGTCGCTGATAGGCTTGCCCATGTCCAGGGTTTCGAGCAGGGCCAGCTCTTCGGCGTGCTGCTTGAGCAGGCCGGCGAAACGAATCATGGTGGCTTTGCGCTTGCTCGGCGCCAGGCGCGACCAGGCGCCGGAATTGAAGACGGCGCGTGCGTTCTCTACGGCTCGCTGGGCATCGGCAACGTCGCAGCTGGCGATCTTGCCCAGCAAACGGCCATCGACCGGGCTGACGCACTCGAAGGTTTCACCGGACACTGCATCGGTGTATTCGCCATTGATGAAGGCGCGGCCTTCAATGCGCAGATCGCGGGCACGCTGTTCCCAGTCGGCACGAGTCAGGGTGGTCATGCGAGTGTCCTCCTCTTATTGGAAAATAAACGCCGTGCTGCGCGCAGCGCTCAAGAATTCTGCCCGGCCAGCCTATTCGCGGCATACGTTTTTGGCACAGGGCACCCGCCACCCTAAACCAGCCGCCCCTCAAGTTTCAATATATTTGACACAAGGCCAGTAAACGGCCTTGCGATGTTCATTTTAATAAACATAGACTCGGAACCTTCCAGGCATTCACCAGGGATTACGCAAATGAACATCCAGGACATCGTCGACTTCAGTCAGGCCAGCACCGCCGCCGACCGTTATCGCCCGGATCCGGCCAAGGTCCTCAAGGGTGACCCCGAGCAGGCCGTGTTCAACCACTACAACAGCCCTTGCGGGCAGATGAATGCTGGCGTGTGGGAAGGCGCCGTCGGTCAGTGGACCGTCAACTACACCGAGCATGAATACTGTGAGATCGTCCAGGGCGTATCCGTACTACGAGACCAGGAAGGCAATGCCAAGACCTTGCGGGCCGGCGACCGCTTCGTGATCCCGGCAGGTTTCAAGGGTACCTGGGAAGTGCTGGAACCGTGCCGCAAGATCTACGTGGTGTTCGAACAGAAGGCTTGAGGATGGGAGTCTTGCGGGCCTGACCTCACGGCGGACAGGTATTGCGGTGCGCTCCTGATCCGACAAGCAACAAAAAAGGCCCGTATCTCGCGATACGGGCCTTTTTCGTAAGAAGGAAAAATCAATTACTTGATTTTGCCTTCCTTGTAGATCACGTGCTTGCGAACAACCGGATCATATTTCTTGATCTCGATTTTGTCCGGGGTAGTACGCTTGTTCTTGTCGGTAGTGTAGAAGTGACCAGTACCGGCGCTCGAGATCAAACGAATCAATTCACGCATGATTAGCTCCCTTAAACCTTGCCATCGCGGCGAAGTTCGGCCAGCACGACATCAATGCCGCGCTTGTCGATGATACGCATGCCCTTGGCAGATACGCGCAGACGTACAAAACGTTTCTCGGACTCAACCCAGAAGCGGTGATGCTGCAGGTTCGGCAGGAAACGACGACGGGTTTTGTTGTTTGCGTGGGAAATGTTATTCCCAGTCACCGGACCCTTACCGGTAACTTGACAGACTCTAGACATGCCTCAGCCCTCTAAAACCACATGCCCAACCCGGCATGGGTTGGCCGCTTAATCTCTCAGTCATTTGGCGCCAGGCGCCGCGTTTCTTTAAGGGTCTTACCGGCTACACCTACAGTGAAGGAACCGGGCCCCTAGAAAAGAGCGCTGCTTTATACCAGAAAGACCTCGGTGCAACAACAGCCCGTGTGATTTGTCTTCATGAGAATGCATAGGCCTGCAGCCCCGGATCACTGGGGCAAAGGCTGGCGAGACCCATGACCGCTCGTCGCTGGATTGAGGTTTTTTCAACCGCCAGTGGGTTTCGCCTCATCAATTGACCTGCAAAGCCTGCCGGAAAAAGCAAAAAGGGGATAGTCATTTGCCAACGAGCCCACTAGGGTAGGCCTTTTCCAGACTGCACTCGCAGATGGGCCTCCGACCTGCACAAGGAACCTGCTCATGCGCCTCGCTGCCCTATCACTGTTGCTCGTCCCCCTGCTGGCCAGCCCCCTGGCCCAGGCCGCTGCCCTGAGCGTCTGCACCGAAGCCAGCCCGGAAGGGTTCGACGTCGTCCAATACAACTCCCTGACGACCACCAACGCCTCGGCCGACGTCCTGATGAACCGACTGGTGGATTTCGACACCGCCAGCGGCAAGGTGGTCCCCAGCCTGGCCGAACAGTGGGATATCTCGCCCGACGGCCTGACCTATGTGTTCAAGCTGCGGCCCAAGGTCAAATTCCATCGCACCGAATATTTCACTCCGCACCGCGAGCTGACCGCCGAGGACGTGAAGTTCAGTTTCGAGCGCATGCTGGATCCGGCCAACCCCTGGCATAAAGTCGCCCAGAGCGGTTTCCCCCACGCCCAATCCATGCAACTGCCGGCGCTGATCAAGAAGATCGACGCCCTCGACCCGCTGACCGTGCGCTTCACCCTTGACCACGCGGACTCGACCTTCCTGGCCACCTTGAGCATGGGGTTCGCCTCGATCTATTCGGCTGAATATGCCGACCAGTTGATGAAGGCCGGCACGCCGGAAAAACTCAACGGCCAGCCCATCGGCACCGGCCCGTTCATTTTCAACCGGTTCCAGAAGGATGCTTCGATCCGCTACAAGGCCAACAGCGACTATTTCGGCGGCAAGCCCCAGGTAGACCCGCTGGTCTTCGCCATCACGCCAGATGCGAACGTGCGCCTGCAGAAACTGCGACGCAACGAATGCCAGATCGCCCTCTCGCCCAAGCCGCTCGACGTACAGGCCGCCCGACAGGAGCCGACGTTGAAAGTGGAACAGACCGACGCCTTCATGACCGCTTTCGTAGCGATCAACAGCCAGCACCCACCGCTGGACAAACCCGAGGTCCGGCAGGCCATCAATCTCGCCTTCGACAAGGGCAGCTACCTCAAGACCGTCTTCGAAGGCACCGCCCAGGCGGCCAACGGCCCTTACCCGCCAAACACCTGGAGCTACGCCAAGAACCTGCCCGGCTACGCCCATGACCCGGCCAAGGCCCGCGACCTGCTGGCCAAGGCGGGCCTGAAGGACGGTTTCAAGACGACGATCTGGACCCGACCTTCCGGCAGCCTGCTGAACCCCAACCCCAGCCTCGGCGCACAACTGCTGCAATCGGACCTGGCGGAAATCGGCATCCAGGCCGAGATCCGCGTGATCGAATGGGGCGAGTTGATCCGCCGCGCCAAGGCCGGCGAGCACGACCTGCTGTTCATGGGCTGGGCCGGCGACAATGGCGACCCGGACAACTTCCTCACGCCGCAGTTTTCCTGCGCGGCGGTCAAGTCCGGCACCAACTTCGCTCGCTATTGCAATGCCGACCTGGACAAGCTGATCGCAGCCGGCAAGACCACCAGCGAACAGGGCGTGCGCACCAAGCTCTATGAGCAGGCCCAGGCACAGATCCAGCAACAGGCCCTATGGCTGCCCCTGGCGCACCCCACCGCCTTCGCGCTGGCTCGCAAGGAAGTCCAGGGTTACGCGGTCAGCCCGTTTGGTCGACAGGATTACTCGAAGGTCAATCTCAAGCCGTAAGCCGCAAGCCGCAAGCTCAGATCACACCCTGCCCTGGACTTGCGGCTTGAAGCTGACAGCTTGCCACCGCCTCACATCCACCCAGACTCCGCCATGGACAGCGGCTCCCCGTCGCCCACGATGAAATGATCGAGCACCCGCACATCGATCAGTTCCAGCGCCTCCTGGAGGCGCTCGGTGAGGACCCGGTCGGCCTGGCTCGGCTCGGTGTTGCCCGAAGGATGGTTGTGACACAGGATCAGCGCGGCGGCATTGTGGGCCAGGGCGCGCTTGACCACTTGCCGCGGATAGACGCTGGCGCTGTCGATTGAACCGCGAAACAGCGCTTCGTAGGCCAGCACCCGGTGTCGCGAATCCAGGAACAGGCAACCGAACACTTCATGGGGTTCATGGCGCAGCATGGCCTTGAGGTAATCACGCACGGCCAACGGGCTCTCCAGCACCGACGCGCGGCGCAGATCCTGGGCCAGGTGCCGGCGTCCCATCTCCAGGATCGCCTGCAATTGCGCGAATTTCGCCGGCCCCAGGCCCAACTGCGCGCTGAACGTTCGCAGGTCGGCCTCCAGCAGCACGCGCAGGCAACCGAATTGCCGCAGCAGGTGTCGAGCGAGGTCCACCGCGCTTTTGCCCGAAACACCGGTTCGCAGGAAAATCGCCAGCAACTCGGCGTCGGAAAGACTCGCCGGGCCCAACTCCAACAACTTTTCCCGGGGCCGCTCGGCCGCCGGCCAATCACGAATACTCATAGGACCTCCCTGGTCAGTGGTGCGCCGCTGTTCCATAGCGGACGCTGTGATATCGTAGCCCATCTTTTTTGCAGGCGATTTGCACCCTGGCAAGCGGTTGCCAAGAGGTTCGCCTTGCACTGACCACTGAAATCGAAAGGCAGGCCTATGCAGCGGCTGTATCGGAAACGCATCGTTCTGGGCGTCGGCGGCGGCATTGCCGCCTACAAGAGCGCCGAGCTGGTTCGCCGACTCATCGACCAGGGCGCGGAAGTACGGGTCGTCATGACCCGCGGCGGCAGTGAGTTCATCACTCCGCTGACCATGCAGGCCCTGTCCGGGCACCCGGTCCACCTGGATCTGCTCGACCCGGCGGCCGAAGCCGCCATGGGGCATATCGAGCTGGCCAAGTGGGCCGACCTGGTGCTGATCGCACCGGCCACCGCCGACCTGATCGCCCGCCTGGCCCAAGGCATCGCCGACGACCTGTTGACCACCCTGGTGCTCGCCACCGACGCGGTGGTCGCGGTCGCGCCGGCGATGAACCAGGCCATGTGGCGCGACCCGGCCACCCAGGCCAACCTGCAACTGCTCGAAAGCCGCGACCTGAAAGTCTTCGGCCCGGCCTCCGGCAGCCAGGCCTGTGGGGATGTCGGCATGGGTCGCATGCTCGAAGCAACCGACCTGGCCCAATGCGCCGCCGATTGCTTCAAGCGCCAGGCGCTGACCGGCAAACACGTGCTGATCACCGCCGGCCCCACCCAGGAAAACATCGACCCGGTGCGCTACATCACCAACCACAGCTCCGGGAAAATGGGCTTCGCCCTGGCCGAAGCCGCCGTGGAAGCCGGCGCCCGGGTCACCCTGATCACCGGCCCGGTGCACCTGCCGACGCCGGACCGGGTGACCCGCATCGACGTGGTCAGCGCCCGGGACATGCTGGCGGCCTGCGAAGCGGCCATCCCTTGCGACCTGTTCATCGCCTCGGCGGCGGTTGCGGACTACCGTCCCGAGGTCGTCGCCCCACAAAAATTGAAGAAAGACCCTACAAGCGGCGACGGCCTGTTATTACAAATGGTCCGCAACCCGGATATTCTTGCCACCATCGCCACCCGTCCCGACCGCCCTTTCAGCGTCGGCTTCGCCGCCGAAACCGAAAACCTGCTCGATTACGCCGCGCGCAAGCTCAAGGACAAGAATCTGGACTTGATCGTCGCCAACGACGTCGCCAACCCGAGCATCGGCTTCAACAGCGAAGAAAACGCCTGCAGCGTGATCGACCGCCAGTTGCACGCCACCCTTTTCGCCCAGACCAGCAAGGGCAAGATCGCCCGCCAACTGATCACTTTTATCGCCGAACGGCTGAACCAGGTTTAATTTTCCATGCACGCTCTACAAGCCAAGATCCTCGACCCCCGCATCGGCAGCGAATTCCCGCTGCCGCAGTACGCCACACCGGGCTCCGCCGGTCTCGACTTGCGGGCCATGCTCAAGCAGGACACCATCCTGGAACCAGGCCAGACCCTGCTGATTCCCACCGGTTTGTCGGTGTACATCGGCGATCCGGGCCTGGCCGCTCTGATCCTGCCGCGTTCGGGCCTGGGTCATAAGCACGGTATCGTGCTGGGCAACCTGGTGGGCCTGATCGATTCCGACTACCAGGGTGAGCTGATGGTCTCGTGCTGGAACCGTGGCCATACGACATTCAACATCGCGGTGGGCGAACGCATCGCCCAACTCGTGCTCGTACCGGTGGTCCAGGCCCACTTCGAACTGGTCGAGGAATTCGACGAGAGTCAGCGCGGCGCAGGCGGTTTCGGGCACTCGGGCAGCCACTGACCGGTGAGATCGGCCGGGCGTCCTGCCCGGCCGGTTTATTAAGCTTCTGTTTCAGGGCAAAAAATGCGCAATGGCTTTCTGCTAGGTTTCCCATCCGGAATCAATGTATTAGGCGTGCGAGGCCGGGGTAACGCTGTCTCATGGCACTTTCCCACCACGAACTCTCTGTCAAAAACGCCGTCATACCCTTCAGCTTGAGCCTGCCGACGCTGTCCGTCGGCCTGTCCAGTCACCTTCTGATAGAGCGCCCCGTCCATGAACACCCCAGCCGCAATCGCCCCGATCTTCCCTGACAGCATCTTCCGCGCCTACGACATCCGTGGCGTGGTGCCGGAGACGCTGACCGCCGAAACCGCCTACTGGATCGGTCGTGCCATCGGTTCCCAGAGCCTGGCCCAAGGCGAACCCAACGTATGCGTCGGTCGCGATGGCCGCCTGTCCGGCCCCGAACTGGTCGAACAACTGATCAAGGGCATTGCCGACAGCGGCTGCCACGTCAGCGACGTGGGCCTGGTCCCGACCCCTGCGCTGTACTACGCCGCCAATGTGCTGGCAGGTAAATCGGGCGTGATGCTCACCGGCAGCCACAACCCGTCCAACTACAACGGCTTCAAGATCGTGATCGCTGGCGACACCCTTGCCAACGAGCAGATCCAGGCCCTGCATACCCGCCTCAAGACCAACGACCTGAGCAGCGGCAAGGGCAGCGTGACCAAGGTCGATATCCTCGAGCGCTACAACGACGAAATCGTCAAGGACGTGAAACTCGCCCGTCGCCTGAAAGTGGTGGTCGATTGCGGCAACGGCGCGGCCGGCGTGATCGCCCCGCAACTGATCGAAGCCCTGAACTGCGAGGTCATCCCGCTGTTCTGCGACGTGGATGGCAACTTCCCCAACCACCATCCGGACCCGGGCAAGCTGGAAAACCTCGAAGACCTGATCGCCAAGGTCAAGGAAACCAATGCCGACCTGGGCCTGGCCTTCGACGGTGACGGCGACCGCGTAGGCGTAGTGACCAATACCGGCAGCGTGGTGTTCCCCGACCGTCTGTTGATGCTGTTCGCCAAGGATGTGGTGGCTCGCAACCCCGACGCGGAAATCATCTTCGACGTCAAATGCACCCGTCGCCTGGTGCCGCTGATCAAGGAATATGGTGGTCGCCCCCTGATGTGGAAGACCGGTCATTCGTTGATCAAGAAGAAAATGAAGCAGAGCGGCGCCCTGCTGGCTGGCGAGATGAGCGGCCACATCTTCTTCAAGGAGCGCTGGTTCGGTTTTGACGACGGTATCTACAGTGCCGCGCGCCTGCTGGAGATCCTCAGCAAGGAGCCTGCGAGCGCCGAAGAGCTGTTCGCGACCTTCCCGAACGATATTTCTACGCCGGAAATCAATATCCATGTGACCGAAGAGAGCAAATTCAGCATCATTGATGCACTGCACGACGCTCAATGGGGCGAAGGGGCCGAGCTGACCACCATCGACGGTGTACGGGTCGACTATCCCCATGGCTGGGGCCTGGTTCGCGCATCCAACACCACACCGGTGCTGGTATTGCGTTTCGAGGCCGATAACGAAGCCGAACTGCAGCGCATCAAGGATGTGTTCCACACCCAACTCAAACGTGTTGCACCCGATCTCAAACTACCGTTCTGACTTTTTGAAGCTCCGGAGCCCTGAATGACCCTCGAACGCGAAGCCGCCACCAATACCGCCAAGGTTCTGTCCGAAGCGTTGCCGTATATCCGACGCTACGTCGGCAAGACCCTGGTGATCAAATATGGCGGCAACGCGATGGAGAGCGAGGAGCTGAAGACCGGCTTCGCCCGCGACATCGTGCTGATGAAGGCCGTGGGCATCAACCCGGTGGTAGTACATGGTGGTGGCCCGCAGATCGGTGACCTGCTCAAGCGCCTGTCGATCGAAAGCCACTTCATCGATGGCATGCGCGTCACCGACGCGCAGACCATGGATGTGGTGGAAATGGTCCTCGGCGGCCAGGTCAACAAGGACATCGTCAACCTGATCAACCGCCATGGCGGCAGCGCCATCGGCCTGACCGGCAAGGACGCCGAGCTGATCCGGGCGAAGAAACTCACCGTTACCCGCCAGACACCGGAAATGACCCAGCCGGAAATCATCGACATCGGTCACGTGGGCGAAGTGGTCGGCATCAACACCGACCTGCTGAACCTGCTGGTCAAGGGCGACTTCATCCCGGTGATCGCGCCGATCGGCGTGGGCGCCAATGGAGAGTCGTACAACATCAACGCCGACCTGGTGGCCGGCAAGGTCGCCGAAGCCCTGAAGGCCGAAAAACTGATGTTGCTGACCAACATCGCCGGTTTGATGGATAAGTCGGGCAAGGTCCTGACCGGGCTGTCGACCCAACAGGTCGACGACCTGATCGCCGACGGCACTATCTACGGCGGCATGCTGCCGAAGATCCGCTGCGCGCTGGAAGCGGTACAAGGCGGCGTGGGCAGCTCGTTGATCATCGACGGCCGGGTACCGAACGCCATCCTGCTGGAAATCTTCACCGATACCGGCGTGGGTACGTTGATCAGCAATCGCAAGCGTCCTTAAGCGATATCGGTAAAAAAAGACCCCGCTCAACGGGTTGAGCGGGGTCTTTTTTTGACTATTGCGGGAGCGAGCTTGCTCGCGATAGCAGTGGGTCAGTCAATATCAATGCTGAATGATAAGCCGCTATGGCGAGCAAGCACGCTCCCACAAGGCTTGGCACAGGCCTTTTAAACACCGAACTGCGCCCGGTAGGCCTCCACCGCCGGCAGATGCTGCTTGAGCTGCGGATCGTCGGCCAGGAACTCCAGGACCTGATTCAGCGACACGATGCTGATCACTGGGATGCCGAAATCACGCTCCACTTCCTGGATCGCCGACAGTTCGCCGTTACCGCGCTCCTGGCGGTTCAGGGCGATCAGCACACCGGCGGCCTTGGCGCCTTCCTGTGAAGCGATGATCTGCATCACCTCGCGGATGGCGGTGCCGGCGGTGATCACGTCGTCGATGATCAGTACGTCACCGGTCAGCGGCGCGCCCACCAGGCTGCCCCCTTCGCCATGGGCCTTGGCTTCCTTGCGGTTGAAGCACCAGGGCAGGTCGCGGCCGTGGTGTTCGGCCAGGGCGACGGCGGTGCTGGCGGCCAGCGGGATACCTTTATAGGCGGGGCCGAACAGGACGTCGAACGAAATACCACTCTCGACAATGGCCGCCGCGTAGAAACGCCCCAGCTGCGCCAGGGCCGAACCGCTGTTGAACAGGCCGGCATTGAAGAAATACGGGCTCGTACGCCCGGACTTGAGGGTGAACTCACCGAAGCGCAGAACGCCGCGATCGATGGCAAAACGAATGAAATCGCGTTGATACGCCTGCATGAAAAAAAGCCTCAGATACCGCGGATTTAGCTAAATAGGTAGACGGCGTGTATCATACACGCACGTGATTTTTGGGGCCATTTATGCGGATCATCAGTGTGAACGTCAATGGTATTCAGGCTGCAGTGGAGCGAGGTTTGCTCAGTTGGCTGCAAGCACAGAATGCCGACGTCATCTGCCTGCAGGACACCCGCGCCTCCGCCTTTGAACTGGACGATGCAGCCTTCCAACTGGATGGTTACTTCCTTTATGCCTGCGATGCCGAAGTCCCCGCCCAGGGTGGCGTGGCCTTGTACTCGCGGCTGCAACCGAAGGCTGTCATCAACGGTCTCGGTTTCGAGACGGCGGACCGCTACGGGCGCTACCTGCAAGCCGATTTCGACAAGGTCAGCATCGCGACCTTACTGCTCCCGTCGGGGCAGAACGGCGATGAAGATTTGAATCAGAAATTCAAGTTGATGGACGACTTCGCCCGTTACCTGGATAAACAGCGGCGCAAACGTCGCGAGTACATCTATTGTGGCTCGCTGTACGTGGCGCAACAGAAGCTGGATATCAAGAACTGGCGCGACAGCCAGCAATCGCCTGGCTTCCTGGCGCCGGAACGGGCCTGGATGGACGAGATCATCGGCAACATGGGTTATGTCGATGCCCTGCGTGAAGTCAGCCGCGAAGGCGACCTGTACAGCTGGTGGCCAGACAACGAACAGGCCGAGATGCTCAACCTCGGCTGGCGTTTCGACTATCAGCTGCTGACGCCAGGCTTGCGCCGTTTCGTACGCAGCGCACGCCTGCCCCGCCAGCCACGGTTCTCGCAGCACGCACCGTTGATCGTGGACTACGACTGGACGCTGACGATCTGAGTGTCGTCCGGCCGCCACAAAAAAAACCGACAGAACTGTCGGTTTTTTTGTGAGCGACCATTTTTTCGATAAGGGAAGCGAACCTGCTCGCCTCCCCTATCAATGACTAGCTGATCATTATTTGATCAGCCGCCAAGTGAACGGATACCGATACGGCTGCCCCTCGTTGGCCTTGACCCCGGCAATGATGGTCAACACCAGCGCACCAATGGCGATCAGTCCGAACAGGAAGAAACCGATCACCACGAGCATCAGCAGGAAACTGATCATCGAAGCGATCGCCACGGTGATCTGGAAGTTCAGTGCTTCCTTGCCCTGGGCATCGATGAACGGGTCAGACTCGCGCTTGACCTGCCAGAGCACCAGGGGCCCGATCAGCGTACCGAACGGAATCACGATGCCCAGCAGGGCGGACAGGTGGCAAAACATTGCCCACTGACGTGCCTCCTGGCTTGGCTTAGGCAGCAGGACTTGCTCATCACTCATGTCGCTCTCCTTGTCTGAAGCGTGTCACGATCAGTCGGCCAGTGCGGCCTTTTGCAGTTCGAAGATCTCGTTCATGCCTTTCTTCGCCAGCTCCAGCATAGCGTTCAATTCTTCAGGCTGGAACGGGGCGCCTTCGGCGGTGCCCTGCACCTCGATGAAGCCACCGGTGCTGGTCATGACCACGTTCAGGTCGGTCTCGGCGGCGGAGTCTTCCAGGTAGTCCAGGTCCAGCACCGGCTCACCCTGGTACATGCCCACGGACACCGCGCCGATCATCTGCTTGAGAGGATCGCCGCCCTTGAGACCGCCACGCTTCTTGATGACTTTCAAGGCATCGACCAGCGCGACCATGGCACCGGTGATGGACGCGGTGCGGGTCCCGCCGTCGGCCTGGATCACGTCGCAATCGACATACAGCGTCACATCGCCCAGCTTGGACATGTCCAGGGCGGCGCGCAGCGAACGGCCGATCAGGCGCTGGATTTCCAAGGTCCGGCCACCCTGCTTGCCACGGCTGGCTTCGCGCTGGTTCCGCTCGCCGGTGGCACGCGGCAGCATGCCGTATTCGGCGGTCAGCCAGCCTTGACCCTGGCCCTTGAGGAACCGTGGCACGCCGTTTTCGACGCTCACCGTGCAGATGACTTTGGTATCACCGAATTCGACCAGTACAGATCCCTCGGCGTGTTTGGTGTAGTTGCGGGTAATGCGGATCGAGCGAAGCTGATCGGCAGCGCGACCACTTGGACGTTTCATAGGGGACACCTGTACAGAGGACGGAAAACTGCCGGCATTATAGAGCCGTGAGCCTGCGGAGGGCAGTTCTAAAAAACCGGTGCGACGAGCGAAGCCTCTCCCGGGCCCGGCCGACGGGCTGCAGCGCTTTGTCACATGCTCGGTTTGGGGCATGCGCCCCACTGCGCTACAATCCTGCGCCTTTGCGGCCCTTCGGCTTTAATTCACAGATTCCAGGCCTCACGACCACCGTCGTGCCCAGCCTGCATTGCGAGGAACCCCCATGGTGCACAGCATGACCGCCTTCGCCCGCGTCGAAAAAGCCGGCGCACAAGGCACGCTGAGCTGGGAGCTGCGCTCGGTCAACAGCCGTTACCTGGAGCCCCACCTGCGCCTGCCTGAATCCTTCCGCGACCTCGAAGGCAGCGTACGCGAAGCGCTGCGCCAGGGCCTGTCCCGGGGCAAGCTGGAATGCACCCTGCGCTTCACCGAGGAAAATACCGGCAAGACCCTCCAGGTAGATCGCGAACGCGCCGCGCAACTGGTGGCCGCCGCCGAAACCGTCGCCAGCCTGATCAAGAACCCCGCCGCCCTCAACCCTCTGGAAGTGTTGGCCTGGCCCGGCGTGCTGGTGGGTGACGCCAGCGATCCCCAGGCTCTCAACGCCGAGGCACTGGCGTTGTTCAACCAGGGATTGCAGGAGCTCAAGGCCGGGCGCGAGCGCGAAGGTGCGGAACTGGCCCGGCTGATCAACGAACGCTTGACCTCCATCGAGGAAGACGTGGCGACCCTGCGCGAACTGGTCCCGCAGATGTTGGCCACCCAGCGTCAGAAAGTGCTCGACCGTTTCACCGACATGAAGGCCGAGCTGGACCCCCAGCGCCTGGAACAGGAAATGGTCATGCTCGCACAGAAGAGCGACGTGGCCGAAGAACTGGATCGCCTGAGCACCCACATCATCGAAGTGCGCCGGGTGCTCAAGTCCGGCGGCGCGGCCGGCCGCCGCCTCGACTTCCTGATGCAGGAGCTCAACCGCGAAGCCAACACACTGGGCTCCAAGGCCTTCGACCCGCGCAGTACCCAGGCTGCGGTCAACCTCAAGGTGTTGATCGAGCAGATGCGCGAACAAGTGCAGAACATTGAGTAAGGCTAACCCGACATGACCCACAGCACCGGCACTCTCTACATCATCTCCGCGCCCTCGGGCGCCGGCAAGACCAGCCTGGTCAAGGCACTGATCGACGCCGAGCCGCAGATCCGCGTCTCCGTCTCCCACACCACCCGCGCCATGCGCCCGGGCGAAGTGAACGGCGTGAACTATCACTTCGTCGACCGCGAAGAGTTCGTGAGGATGGCCGAGCACGGCGACTTCCTGGAGCGTGCCGAAGTCTTCGGCAACCTCTACGGCACCTCGCAGAGCTTCTTGCAGCAGACCCTGGACGAAGGCCACGACCTGATCCTGGAAATCGACTGGCAAGGTGCCGAACAGGTGCGCAAGCTGATGCCCCAGGCCCGTTCGATCTTCATCCTGCCACCGAGCCAGGAAGCGTTGCGCCAGCGCTTGACCAATCGCGGCCAGGACAGCGACGACATCATCGAAGGCCGGATGCGCGAAGCGGTCAGCGAAATGAGCCACTACGTGGACTACGATTACCTGATCATCAACGACGATTTTGCCCACGCACTGGACGACCTCAAGGCGATTTTCCGCGCCAGCCAGCTGCAACAGAAACGCCAGCAACAACGTTTCGGCAAATTGCTGGCTGAATTATTGGGCTGAACAGCCCTTCCCAAAACCGTTGCGACGGCCTTACATTGGTACTCGCAGCGCGCCGAGGGGTTTGGTTAAAAAATCAGCGCTTCCCTAAACGCTGGTGTTTTTTTAAACTGTCGAGTCCGCTCGCCCAACCGGGCAGCGCGCATATTGCATTCGCTCCGAGGAATACCATGGCCCGCGTAACCGTTGAAGACTGCCTAGAACACGTGGAAAACCGCTTTGAGCTGGTCATGCTCTCTACCAAGCGGGCCCGTCAGCTGGCCACCGGTGGCAAAGAGCCGTTGGTCCAGTGGGAAAACGACAAGCCTACCGTGGTAGCGCTGCGTGAAATCGCCGAAGGCCTGATGAGCTACGAGTTCATCGCCAATGCCGAAATCGTTGAAGACGAGCCGCTGTTCGCAGCGTTCGAGGACGAGTCCAACGAGGCGGTCTAAGCCTATGCCTGGTCGACGTAGCACGGCGCGGGGTCACAGCAAACGGCAGGAGTCATCATGCCGAGCATAGACGCCCTCGCCGATCGCTTATCGGCCTACCTCGGCAAGGACCAGGTCAACCTGGTCCGCCGAGCCTATTTCTACGCCGAACAAGCCCACGACGGCCAACGCCGCCGCAGCGGCGAGGCGTACGTCACGCATCCCCTTGCCGTGGCGAACATTCTTGCCGACATGCACATGGACCATCAGAGCCTGATGGCGGCCATGCTCCATGACGTGATCGAAGACACCGGCATCGCCAAGGAAGCACTGCAAGCGCAGTTCGGCGAAACCGTGGCCGAACTGGTCGACGGAGTCAGCAAGCTGACCCAGATGAACTTCGAGACCAAGGCCGAGGCCCAGGCCGAGAACTTCCAGAAAATGGCCATGGCCATGGCCCGCGACATCCGCGTGATCCTGGTCAAGCTCGCCGACCGCCTGCACAACATGCGCACCCTGGAAGTGCTGTCCGGTGAAAAACGCCGGCGCATCGCCAAGGAAACCCTGGAAATCTACGCACCCATCGCCAACCGCCTGGGCATGCATGCGATCCGCATCGAATTCGAAGACCTCGGCTTCAAGGCCATGCACCCGATGCGTTCGGCGCGGATCAACCAGGCCGTCAAGCGCGCCCGGGGCAACCGCAAGGAAATCGTCAACAAGATCGAGGAGTCGTTGAGCCACTGCCTGGCCATCGACGGCATCGAAGGCGAAGTCAGCGGCCGACAGAAACACCTCTACGGCATCTACAAGAAAATGCGCGGCAAGCGCCGGGCCTTCAACGAGATCATGGACGTGTACGCGTTCCGGATCATCGTCGACAAGGTCGACACCTGCTACCGCGTACTGGGTGCTGTGCATAATTTGTACAAACCGTTGCCGGGGCGCTTCAAGGACTACATCGCGATCCCCAAGGCCAACGGCTACCAGTCGCTGCACACCACGTTGTTCGGCATGCACGGCGTACCGATCGAGATCCAGATCCGTACCCGTGAAATGGAAGAAATGGCCAACAACGGCATCGCCGCCCATTGGCTCTACAAGTCCAGCGGCGACGAACAGCCCAAGAGCACCCATGCCCGGGCCCGACAGTGGGTCAAGGGCGTGCTCGAAATGCAGCAGCGGGCCGGCAACTCCCTTGAATTCATCGAGAGCGTGAAGATCGACCTGTTCCCGGACGAGGTCTACGTGTTCACGCCCAAGGGCCGGATCATGGAGCTGCCCAAGGGCTCCACGGCGGTGGACTTCGCCTATGCGGTGCATACCGACGTCGGCAACAGCTGCATCGCCTGCCGGATCAACCGTCGCCTGGCGCCGCTGTCCGAGCCGCTGCAAAGCGGCTCCACCGTGGAAATCGTCAGCGCCCCCGGCGCGCGGCCGAACCCGGCGTGGCTCAACTTCGTGGTCACCGGCAAGGCCCGCACCCACATCCGTCACGCCCTGAAACTGCAGCGCCGCTCCGAATCCATCAGTCTGGGCGAACGCCTGCTGAACAAAGTGCTGAACGGCTTTGACAGCTCCCTGGACAAGATCCCGGCCGAGCGCGTGCAGGTGATGCTCAACGAGTACCGCCTCGAACTCATCGAAGACCTGCTCGAAGACATCGGCCTGGGCAACCGCATGGCCTATGTGGTCGCCCGCCGCTTGCTCGGTGAGGGCGAACAGTTGCCAAGCCCCGAAGGCCCGCTGGCGATTCGCGGCACCGAAGGCCTGGTACTCAGCTACGCCAAGTGCTGCACGCCGATCCCGGGCGACCCTATCGTCGGACACCTGTCCGCCGGCAAGGGCATGGTGGTGCACCTGGACAACTGCCGCAACATCAGCGAAATCCGCCACAACCCGGAAAAATGCATCCAGCTCTCCTGGGCCAAGGATGTCACTGGCGAATTCAACGTCGAGCTGCGAGTCGAGCTTGAACACCAGCGCGGCCTGATCGCCCTGCTGGCCAGCAGTGTCAACGCCGCCGACGGCAATATCGAGAAAATCAGCATGGACGAACGCGATGGCCGCATCAGCGTCGTCCAACTGGTGGTCAGCGTGCACGACCGCGTGCACCTGGCCCGCGTGATCAAGAAACTGCGCGCCCTGGCCGGGGTCATCCGCATCACCCGCATGCGCGCGTAGCCCACCCATAACAAGGAGTCCTCATGACCAAGACCGTTATCACCAGCGACAAGGCCCCGGCCGCCATCGGCACCTATTCCCAGGCGATCAAGGCAGGCAACACCGTGTACATGTCGGGCCAGATCCCACTGGACCCGAAAACCATGGAGCTGGTGGAAGGCTTCGAAGCCCAGACCGTGCAGGTATTCGAAAACCTGAAAGCCGTGGCCGAAGCGGCCGGCGGTTCGTTCAAGGACATCGTCAAGCTCAACATCTTCCTCACCGACCTGAGCCACTTCGCCAAGGTCAACGAGATCATGGGCAAGTACTTCGAACAGCCCTACCCTGCCCGCGCCGCCATCGGCGTAGCCGCCCTACCCAAGGGCGCGCAGGTCGAGATGGATGCCATCCTGGTCATCGAGTAACAAGGCCGGCGCAGCGTCCCCCGCTGCGCCGTTTTCGTTTTGAAAGGATTTCACCATGCGCAAAGCGCTTGCTCTCCCGCTGCTCGCCCTTCTCCTGGCCGCCTGCGCCAGCGACCCCGCCGACCGTGATATCAGCGGCACCTGGATCAACCAGGCGGCCATCGACGCTGCCGCCAAGGGCGGTCCACTGCGCGAAGCGCTGCAGGCCTATGGCCCGAACCTGGAATGGGACGTCAACACCCGGGCCGGCCAGGCGCGCTACACCAATGGTTTTGAAAACGTCGAAGGCAAGCTGCTGGGCGAAGAAGACGGCGCGTGGAAAGTCGATTTCTATGGCAGCTCCGCCAGCGAACTCAAGCGCGACGGCGATCAGCTGAACCAGGCCGCCACCGAGAACGAACCCGAACAAGTCTTCGACCGTGCCCAGGTTCAGGTCCCGGCAGGCGCTCCCCTGGGTGCCAGCTTCGAACGCACCCTGTACGCCGCCTACCTGGGCGGCACCTGGCACATCCAAAGCGGCCCCGGCCAGGGCGCCACCGTGCAATTCCAGCCCGACGGCCAGGTCAGCGGCCTACCGGGCGCCGACCGCTATGCCCTGTGCCTGGCAGGCGACTGCGCCTCCATGAGCGGCGGCAACGACAACATCTGGCTGCAACAGAATGGCCAGGGCAACACCTGGATCTTCGCCCGCAATGGCAAGACGCTGGAAATCTTCCAGACCGTGAACGCGGCACTGGCGGATGAAATGCCGTCGTTCTCGCCGGGCAACCGACAGTGGGTATTGGAACAGCAATAAGCTGGACCTGAGCCTTTCAATCCTCTGCTCGCGATAGCGCGGTGAAGCGCCGCAGCCATCGCGAGCAAGGTTGACTGATCGATGCCGGTGCGACTGCCGCTAGCGAACTCAGTAGACCAGTTACCCACCCAATGAATCTCTATCGCACATTCTCTCGCCGATAACCCCCCAGCGGCGCCCCTCCCCTGAATACGCCGGAAGGCGACCCGCACCCAGCCCAGACTCTCTAGGATCCAAGGTTTTTCACTTCAGTAGTGCCCAATTCAGGCGGTCGACGCGTGTGATGTATATAGGCAGTAGAGAGCGAGATGGGGTCATTAAGACCTCCTCCCTAGTCTTTACGACAACTCTAGTAAGTTGTCATAAAGACACCTAATGCTCTCAACCTGCTGATTTTATTAGCATCATGCTGCTGGCACAGAAAATGTAAAAAGCAATGCGGTTATTTCAATGATCGCGGAGCAGCGTAATGGACAGTGAGTACGACAATCGCATTGCAGTGGTAACGGGTGCCAGTTCAGGCATCGGCCTGGCCGTGGTGCAGCAATTGCTGACTCAGGGCGCGTCGGTGGTGGCAATGGCGCGAGGGCGAGGCGGACTTACCGAACTCAAGGATATCCATGGAGATCGCCTGCATCTGTTCAAGGGCGATGTCACCTCGATGGCTGACCTGGAAGGGCTGGCGCGCTACAGCAGCGAGCTCGGCCCGGTGGATTTCCTGGTGCCCAATGCAGGAGTGGCAATCTTGGAAAACAGCCTGGACAGCACTGGCTTTGCCCGCAACTGGGAGGTGAACGGAGCAGGAGCACTAAACACCTTATCGGCATTACGTTCGCAATTGGCAACGTCCGCTTCGGTGGTATTCATCGGAACCTTTCTCAGCGCGCTGGCATTTCCAGGCCTTGCCGGCTACATCGCTTCAAAAGCGGCATTGACCGCTCATGCACGCACGCTGGCGGTGGAACTGGCCAGTGCGGGCATCCGGGTCAACGTTGTATCGCCGGGGCCAACCGCGACGCCGATCTGGAAGACATTAGGGCTGGACAATGCTCAATTGTCGGCGGTAGCGGAAGCGGTTAATGAACGCTTGATCGAAGGCGAGTTTCTCCAGCCTGAGGCAGTGGCCGATGTGATCCTGTTGCTGCTGTCCAACCGCTCACGCGGTATCTATGGACAGGACATCGTGGTGGACGGCGGCTACACACTGCGCTAGACGCAGCGACATATCGAATGACTTACAACGCGTGATGATGCTGGGCTACGCACCCATGGACCGGCTGCGAACGAAGCATCTGCCCGAAGAGCGAGGCAGGTGCTTCTGATCAACCGGTATCCATTACGCTCCAGAATCCGCGACATTATCTTCACGGCTCTCGCCTCGCCAGATCAGGAAGATGTGAATCGCATCCACGATTACCGGTTCGATCCGGCTGATGTTCCGTAAAGGCAGCCTTGCGAAAAGCTGCTCTAGATGGCGCCCCCCCTGAAAAACCCGATACAACGCATCGGTTTTTTCATCGGTCCCACTTGCCGTTATCGCGGCTCGACGTTATCCAACGCCCGATTCGCCAGCAACGTACCCAGCTCGATCAATTGCTGAATTCCATGGGCAACATGGCGGCGGGAGCCATCCAGTTCGAAAGCCAAGTCGCTGACCATGGCATCCGCACAAGCCGGCGGATTCTGGCGTAGTCGTAGGCAGAGGCGCAAAGCGGCGTGGCCTGGTGGAAGCCTGGCAGTCAGGAGATGAAGCACGCGGCGGGAGCCTCTCATTGCCCTGGCCGCCAGGCTTTGATCTATGGTGTCGAGTCGCTCTGCCACAAGGCAGCGGCGCAATCCACCACTTCGCTTGGAAGAGAAACCATGCTGTTCAAAACCGATGACGAGCTGATCGCCGAGCGCTACTTCCGCTCCTCCCAGGACATTGGCGCCCTGTTTGGCATTAGCGCTGGCTTCACCTGCCTGCAATTCCCCGATCCCCGCCCCTTCGCGATGATCGTCACTGCGCTGTTTTTTCTTTGGGGCTATCTGTCGGGCGACGGTTACCGGCGGGTCGCCAAGGCCTACCTCAAGCAATACCCAGGCCCCTTGGGCGGCATCCGGTTCGCCTTTACCAAACTTCCCCTCGTGGTGCTCTGCCTGGGATTTCTCACCTTGATCATGATGGGCGCCGTGACCGCCGAACGTATTTCAGCGTGGGGACGGTTCTTGCCGCCGTCGCCTTTCTGAGCAATGACGCCTGGTTGAAACCCCTTGAGAGCATTCCCACCCCGGGCTTTGGCCCACACGGACTAGGCTTGGGATGAACTCCAACGAAACCTCCTGTTCCGTATCTTCAAAGCGCAGGTCGTTTACCTCCATGTGCAGGGGCCTTGATGGGATACCGTAAACCCAGCTTGAAAATCGCAGCCGCCGCGGCGGTGATCATCATGAGCTTCAATGCCGCCGTTGCGCCGCTGTGCCTGTCCTGGGTGGGGCAGACCCAACGTGACCGTCAGTTGGTCGAGGACCAACTGACCTCCCTTCGTGGCTTGCTCGAGCTGGTGGTGGATGCTGAAACCGGGCAGCGCGGCTACATCATCACCGGCGATGACCGTTTTCTGCAGCCCTACTACGCCACCATGACCAATCTGCCCGAAGGACTGCGCACGCTCGAAGCGCTGTACGCCACCGATCCGGAGCAAGAACAACAGGCCGTCCAGGGCATACGGGCCCTGGTGGACGAGAAGATGGCGAACCTGGCCGAGACCATCAAGCTGCGCCGTGACAAAGGCTACGACGCGGCCATGCAAGTGGTGATGCAGGGCGTCGGCAAGGGGCTGACGGACCGCATCAGGGAAAGCATCGCCACCCAGGTCAAAGGCGAAATGGATGAAGTCGTGCAGCTCGATCAGCAACTGGTGCAAAAAGCCCTGTTGGCCGTTGCCTTTTCCCTGTCGGGCACTTTGCTCACGCTGGTGCTGCTGACCTGGCTTTTCCTGAGGATGCGTGAAGCCATACGCCAGACCGAAAACTCGGCTTTGGAGGCGTCCCAGGAGTCGAGTCGTGTCGAGGCGGGCATGGTGTTGCTGCGAAAACGCAACAGGGAAATCTCGCTACTCGGAGAAATGTCCCAACTGCTGCAGACCGAAATGACCCTGGCCGAAGGCCTGAAAGTCACTGCGGAATATTGCAATCATCTGCTGGCGGGAACCGCAGGTTCCGTTTATCTGTACAGCCAGGCAGCCGATCTGTTCGAGCTGGCCGGTGAATGGGGGGATGGACAACCCGCCTCCCCGACCATCATCCCCCACGAATGCTGGGGCCTGCGGCGTGGCAATGCCCACCATGGTGTGCTCGGCCAGCCACTGATTTGCTGCGAGCATTACTCGCCGCTGGACCCAGCCTCCGAGCGCAACCAGTCCAACCTTTGCCTTCCGCTCATCGCCTACGGCGAAGTGATGGGGATGTTCTACATTCGCAAGCTTGCCGAGGCCGGTAGCCAGGAAGCTTTCAGCGAGACGCAAATGGAGATCGCCAAGTCGATTTCCGAGCAGGTCGCGCTGGCCCTGTCCAACGTCAAGCTGCGCAATGCGCTGCATGACAAGTCGATCCGCGACCCACTGACCGGGCTGTTCAACCGCCGTTATATGGAGGAAACCCTCAACCGGGAGATGGCCCGGGCACAACGCATGGAGTCGCCGTTGAGTGTGGTCATGCTGGACCTCGATCACTTCAAGCAGATCAACGACATGCATGGCCACGCTGTCGGCGATGCCGTGCTGCGTTCGGTGGCGAATCTGCTGAAACAGTCGCTACGGACTTCGGACGTGGCCTGTCGGTATGGCGGCGAGGAGCTCATGCTCATCCTTCCCAACTGCACCAGCGAGCACGCCGTGCAGAAGGCACAACAGCTGTGCGATTCGGTGCGTGCGTTGATCATCACCGAGGCCGGCAAGGCCATCTCGGTCACGGCCTCGTTTGGCGTGGCCTCGACGGGCATCGGTCATTTCGATGCGGCGGAGCTGGTCGGGATGGCGGACAAGGCGCTTTACCACGCCAAGGAGACGGGGCGCGACCGGGTTGTTTTGCAAGCCTGCCGCCCTGAGGCGACTGCAAGCCCGGTGCACCCGCAGGTGCCCTGAGCACAGCCGCATCCACCGCAGGCTGACGGATCAGCAACGCCCTTCGAGAATCGCCGCATACCCCTCGCGAAAGCTCGGATAACGCGGCGACCAGCCCAGGGCCTTGGCCCGGGCGTTGCTGCAACGCTTGCTGCCGGCGCGACGGACGCTGGCGTTTTCGGCCCATTGGGTGACACCCAGGTAGTCCCGCAGCCAGCCCACCACGTCGGCCAGGGCGGCGGGAGCATCGTCGACGCCGATGTAGCAGTCGTCCAGGGTCTTGCCCTGGCGATCGGCTTCCAGCAGGAAGGCCAGCAGGCCTGCGGCGTCATCAGCGTGGATGCGGTTGGCGTACAGGGGTGGGTCTTCCACCACACTGTAGCCCTGGCGCACCTGGGTCAGCAGCCATTCGCGGCCCGGGCCGTAGATGCCGGTCAGGCGGACACGGCTGGCCGGGATGCCGCTTTCGAGCGCCACTTGCTCAGCCTCGAGCATCAGCCGGCCGGAGTAGCCGCCGGCCACGGTGGGCGAGGTTTCATCGACCCACTCCCCCGCCTGTTGCCCGTACACGCTGCTGCTGGAGACAAACAGCAGCCGTTTCGGTTGCTGCCCGTGCTGCCTCAACCAGCCCAGCACATGCTTCAACCCTTCGACATAGGCGGCGCGATAGCCCGCTTCGTCATGTTCGGTGGCTGCGGCGCTATACACCAGGTAGTCCAGCGGAGCGGTAGGCCAATCGGCGGGGCATTGCTGGCTGAACAGGTCTCCCGCCACCCCGAGCACACCCGCCGGGAGGTTGGAAACCGTACGGCGCAAGCCATACACCTGCCAGTGTCGGGCCTGTAGCTGGCTGGCCAGACGGCCGCCGATATCACCGCAACCGGCGATCAGAACAGAAGGCGCGGACATCAGAAACTCCTCGTTTAAAGCCGCAGACTAGCCCTCGAAAGGGACGAGCGGCTAGCGATGTCGGAAAAAAAGATACTCTATTACTTCTGCTAACAAGAATTACTTGCAATAATGCTCGCCACTTTTGTTCTCGGCCCCACGAGGCCTGGAAGAACATCAACCTTCTTATCTCTCAGGTCCGGCCAGCATGAAACACTCTCTATCCTTCGCTTCGCCAACCCAACGACCTCGCGCCTGGAGCGCCGTGGCTGCGCTGTTGTTCAGCCTGCTGCTGGCGCCGGCCGCCGCGTTCGCCGATGCGCAGACGCCCGCGACGACTGCCCCAGCCACCGCGCCTGCCACCCAGGCACCTGCCGATGCGGCCGCTCCGGCTGCAACGCCGGTGGCCACCGAGCCGGCCCAGGCCGTCGAAGCCACACCGACCGACGCGCCTGAAGTGCTTGAAGCCGACAACACCCTGGGCATGGCCCATGACCTGTCCCCATGGGGCATGTACCAGAACGCCGACGTCATCGTGAAGGCCGTGATGATCGGCCTGGCCATCGCCTCGATCATCACCTGGACCATCTGGATCGCCAAGGGCTTCGAGCTGCTGGGAGCCAAGCGTCGCCTGCGCGGTGAGATCGCCGCCCTGAAAAAAGCCACCACCCTCAAGGAAGCCAGCGCCACTGCGGCGAAGGAAGGCACCCTCGCCAACCTGCTGGTGCACGATGCGCTCGAAGAGATGCGCCTGTCGGCCAACAGCCGCGAGAAGGAAGGCATCAAGGAACGCGTGAGCTTCCGCCTCGAGCGCCTGGTGGCCGCCTGCGGTCGCAACATGAGCAGCGGCACCGGCGTACTCGCCACCATCGGTTCCACCGCGCCGTTCGTGGGCCTGTTCGGTACCGTGTGGGGCATCATGAACAGCTTCATCGGCATCGCCAAGACCCAGACCACCAACCTCGCCGTCGTGGCGCCCGGCATCGCCGAAGCCTTGCTGGCGACTGCGCTGGGCTTGGTGGCGGCGATCCCCGCCGTGGTCATCTATAACGTTTTCGCCCGCTCCATTGCCGGCTACAAGGCCCAGGTGTCCGACGCGTCGGCCGAGGTGCTGCTGCTGGTCAGCCGCGACCTCGACCACCTGCCGCCTGAGCGCAGCTCGCAACCGCACATGGTGAAAGTGGGGTAATCGGCCATGGGCCTGCATTTGAAAGAAGGCGCAGACGACGATCTGGCCGAGAACCACGAAATCAACGTCACCCCATTCATCGATGTGATGCTGGTGCTGTTGATCATCTTCATGGTGGCGGCCCCGCTGGCCACCGTGGACATCAAGGTCGACCTTCCGGCGTCGACGGCCAAGCCCTCGCCCCGGCCTGAGAAACCGATGTTCCTGAGCGTCAAGGCCGACCAGCGCCTGTTCCTGGGCGAAGAGGAGGTCAAGGCCGAGAACCTCGGCGCGGCCCTCGATGCCAAGACCCAGGGCAAGAAGGACACGACGATCTTCTTCCAGGCCGATAAAGGCGTGGACTACGGCGACCTGATGAGCGTGATGGATGCCCTGCGCGGCGCCGGCTACTTGAAGGTCGGTCTGGTCGGCTTAGAGACGGCGCCCAAGAAATGATCACGACGCGCCAAAAGCTGACGCGTTACAGCGGTAGCCTGGCCGTGGTGCTGGGCGTGCATGCGCTCGCCATCGCGCTGGCGCTGAACTGGACGACACGGCCCCCCATCGAACTGCCGCCCCAGGCGATGATGGTGGAGCTGGCACCGGTTCCCGCCCCGCCACCGCCGGCGCCGCCTAAAGTCGTCACGCCGCCGAAACCGCCGGAGCCGGTCGAAGAGCTGCCGTTGCCCAAACTCGCCGAAGCGCCGAAGGCGGAAATCGCCGTGCCCAAGCCGGTCAAGCCCAAGCCCAAGCCTCAACCGCCCAAGCCCAAGCCCGTGGAGAAAAAGCCGGAGCCGCCGAAGGAACAGCCCTCGGAGCAGAAGCCCAGCGACGCCCAGCCGACCCAGGCACCGACGGAAAAATCCGCGCAGCCGGCCCCTGGCCCTTCGCCCGCACAGTTGGCGGCCAAGGCCAGTTGGCAAGGTACCTTGCTGGCCCACCTGGGCAAGTACAAGAAGTACCCGGCCAGCGCACAAGCGCGGGGCAAGGAAGGCTTGAACCGCCTGCGGTTCGTGGTGGACGCCGAAGGCAACGTGTTGTCCTTCGAACTGGTAGGCAAGTCGGGCAACGCCGATCTGGACCGGGCCACCCTGGAAATGATCCGCCGCGCCCAGCCACTGCCCAAGCCCCCGGCGGACATGCTGACCAACGGCTCCATCGAAATCGTTGCGCCGTTCGTGTATTCCATCGACAAGCGCAGGCGCTGATATTTGCAAGCCCCTGTTACAGGGGCTTGTGACCTTGTGGCGGGGGATTTATCCCCTCGCCACAGGTTGTTTCTTTCGCCACCGCCCCCTATTGCCCGGTGTCACACCGCACCTTCAGTCTGATAACGTGCGTCTATCGATTGCAGCCGGTATGCTTGGCTCGCAACTTCATGGATGCTCGCTATGACCCTCACAGAATTACGCTACATCGTGACCCTCGCCCAAGAGCAGCATTTCGGCCATGCGGCCGAGCGTTGCCACGTCAGCCAGCCGACGTTGTCGGTGGGCGTGAAGAAGCTTGAAGACGAACTCGGTGTGCTGATTTTCGAGCGCAGCAAAAGCGCCGTGCGCCTGACCCCGGTAGGCGAAGGCATCGTTGCCCAGGCCCAGAAGGTCCTTGAGCAGGCCCAGGGCATCCGCGAACTGGCCCAGGCCGGCAAGAACCAGCTCACCGCTCCGCTGAAGGTCGGCGCGATCTACACGGTGGGTCCGTACCTGTTCCCGCACCTGATTCCACAGCTGCACCGGGTCGCCCCGCAGATGCCGCTGTACATCGAAGAAAACTTCACCCATGTGCTGCGCGACAAACTGCGCAACGGCGAGCTGGACGCGATCATTATCGCCCTGCCGTTCAACGAAGCCGACGTGCTGACCCTGCCGCTCTACGACGAGCCGTTCTACGTCCTGATGCCGGCCCAGCACCCCTGGACCCAGAAAAAGACCATCGACGCCGCCCTGCTCAACGACAAGAGCCTGTTGCTGCTGGGCGAAGGCCATTGCTTCCGCGACCAGGTGCTCGAGGCCTGCCCGACCCTGACCAAGGGCAGCGAAGGCGCCAAGCACACCACGGTGGAATCCAGCTCCCTGGAGACCATTCGCCACATGGTCGCCTCGGGCCTGGGGATTTCGATCCTGCCGCTGTCGGCGGTGGACAGCCATCACTATGCCCCCGGCGTGATCGAAGTCCGCCCGATGACCGCCCCCGTGCCGTTCCGCACCGTCGCCATTGCCTGGCGCGCCAGCTTCCCGCGACCCAAGGCCATCGAGATCCTCGCTGATTCGATCCGCCTGTGTTCCGTGGCCAAGCCGCCGTCCGCCAAGTAAGCCGCTGCCATGACTGAGCTGTCCAAAGTACCGGTCACGGCACTCAAGGGTGTAGGCGAGGCCATGGCCGAGAAACTGGCCAGGGTCGGGCTGGAAAACCTCCAGGACGTGTTGTTCCACCTGCCGTTGCGTTACCAGGACCGTACCCGCGTGGTGCCCATCGGCCACTTGCGGCCGGGGCAGGACGCGGTGATCGAAGGCACCGTCAGCGGCGCCGATGTGGTCATGGGCCGGCGCCGCAGCCTGGTGGTGCGCCTGCAGGACGGCACCGGCGGGCTCAGCCTGCGCTTCTATCATTTCAGCAATGCCCAGAAGGAAGGCCTCAAGCGTGGCACTCGCGTGCGCTGCTACGGCGAGGCGCGGCCTGGCGCTTCCGGGCTGGAAATCTATCACCCGGAATACCGCGCCATCACCGGCGACGAGCCGCCTCCGGTAGATGAGACCCTGACTCCGGTCTATCCCCTCACCGAAGGCCTGACCCAACAGCGCCTGCGTCAGCTCTGCCAGCAGGCCCTGACCCTGCTCGGCCCCAGCAGCCTGCCGGACTGGCTGCCCACGGAGCTGGCCCGGGACTACCAACTGGCGCCGCTGGCCGATGCGATCCGCTATCTGCATCACCCACCCGCCGATGCCGATGTCGAGGAGCTTGCCCTCGGTCATCACTGGGCCCAGCACCGCCTGGCTTTCGAAGAGTTGCTGACGCATCAACTGTCCCAGCAGCGCCTGAGGGAAAGCCTGCGCTCGTTGCGCGCCCCGGCGATGCCCAAGGCCAGGGATCTGCCGGCACGCTACCTCGCCAACCTCGGCTTCACCCCCACGGGCGCCCAGCAACGGGTGGGCAACGAGATTGCCTACGACCTGAGCCAGCCCGAGCCGATGCTGCGGCTGATCCAGGGCGACGTGGGCGCCGGCAAGACCGTGGTCGCCGCCCTCGCCGCCCTGCAAGCCCTGGAAGCGGGGTATCAGGTAGCGCTGATGGCGCCCACCGAGATCCTCGCCGAACAGCATTTCATCACCTTCCAGCGCTGGCTCGAACCGCTGGGCATCGAAGTCGCCTGGCTGGCCGGCAAGCTCAAGGGCAGGAACCGCACCGCCGCCCTGGCGCAGATCGCCGAAGGCGCGCCGATGGTGGTGGGCACCCATGCGCTGTTCCAGGACGAAGTGCAGTTCAAGAACCTGGCTCTGGTGATCATCGACGAACAGCATCGCTTCGGCGTGCAACAGCGCCTGGCCCTGCGGCAGAAAGGCGTGGGCGGGCGCATGTGCCCGCATCAGTTGATCATGACCGCCACACCGATCCCCCGCACCCTGGCCATGAGCGCCTACGCCGATCTCGACACCTCGATCCTCGACGAACTGCCGCCGGGGCGAACGCCGGTCAACACCGTGCTGGTCACCGACACCCGCCGGGTGGAAGTGATCGAGCGCGTGCGCAGCGCCTGCGCCGAAGGGCGTCAGGCCTATTGGGTGTGCACGTTGATCGAAGAGTCCGAAGAGCTGACCTGCCAGGCGGCGCAGAGCACCTATGAAGACCTCACCGCCGCCCTCGGCGAGTTGAAGGTCGGGTTGATCCACGGGCGCATGAAGCCCGCCGAGAAGGCCGCCGTCATGGCCGAATTCAAGGCCGGAGCCTTGCAGTTGCTGGTCGCCACCACGGTCATCGAAGTGGGGGTGGACGTGCCGAACGCCAGCCTGATGATCATCGAGAACCCCGAGCGCCTGGGCCTTGCACAGTTGCACCAGCTACGCGGCCGGGTCGGTCGAGGCAGCGCCGCCAGCCATTGCGTCCTGCTCTATCACCCGCCGCTGTCCCAGATCGGCCGCCAGCGCCTGGGTATCATGCGCGAAACGAACGACGGTTTCGTCATCGCCGAAAAAGACCTTGAACTGCGCGGCCCCGGTGAAATGCTCGGCACGCGCCAGACCGGTCTGCTTCAATTCAAGGTAGCCGACCTGATGCGTGACGCCGATCTGCTGCCTGCGGTACGCGACGCAGCCCAGGCTCTGCTGGAGCGCTGGCCGGACCACGTCAGCCCGTTGCTGGATCGCTGGCTGCGTCATGGGCAGCAATACGGCCAAGTGTGAGCAGTCTCTCAGTTTCCGGGCGCGTCCGCCGGGCAAGCTGGTTATACTGCTCAACTTGTTGGAAAACGGATACAGACCATGACTGACGCTGCTCTCGCCCCAGAAATCCCGCATGCTCCGTCTGTTATTCGGCTGCTGCTCGAGAAATCAGGCATCGCCTTCGACGAAGTTCTCGAACGACCGGGCCTGAACCCTGCCCGCAAGGTGCAGGCCGTTCTGCTGCACGATGCCGTCGGCGCACTCATGGTGCTGTTTCCCCAAAGCCAGTTGCTGGATCTCAATCGCCTGGCCGAGCTCACCGGCCGCAAGCTCACGGCGGTGCCGACCGAAAAGCTGGAGCGCATGCTCGGCAAACACAGCCTGAACATGTTGCCAGGCCTGCCCGCGCTCACCAGCTCCCCGTGCCTGTATGAAGAAAGCCTGCTGCGCGAGCCGATGCTGCTGATCAACTCGGGCGAGCCGGGGGTGTTGCTGGAAGTGACCAGCGAGGCCTTCAAGAGCATGCTCACCAAGGCCAGCGCCGCCACATTCGGCGAAGCCTTGAGCAATATCACCCCCAACCTGGACCGTCCCCACGACGACCGCGCGGAAATCACCCAGGCGGTACAGGCCTTCACGGCCCGGCGCATCCAGCAACGGCTGGAAGAAACCATCGAGATTCCGCCGCTGGCCGAGACCGCTCAGAAAATCATCAAGCTGCGGGTCGATCCGGACGCCACCATCGATGACATCACCGGCGTCGTCGAAACCGACCCGGCCCTGGCCGCGCAAGTGGTGAGCTGGGCCGCCTCACCCTACTACGCCTCGCCGGGCAAGATCCGTTCGGTGGAAGACGCCATCGTCCGGGTGCTGGGCTTCGACCTGGTGATCAACCTGGCGCTGGGCCTGGCCCTGGGCAAGACCCTGAGCCTGCCCAAGGACCATCCGCAACACACCACGCCGTACTGGCAACAATCGATCTACACCGCCGCCGTCATCGAAGGCCTGACCCGCGCCATGCCTCGCGCCCAGCGCCCGGAAGGCGGCCTGACGTACCTCTCCGGCCTGCTGCACAATTTCGGCTACCTGCTGCTTGCCCACGTCTTTCCACCGCACTTCTCGTTGATGTGCCGGCACCTGGAAGTCAACCCGCACCTGTGCCACAGCTATGTCGAGCAGCACCTGCTGGGCATCAGCCGCGAGCAGATCGGTTCATGGCTGATGCGCTACTGGGACATGCCCGACGAACTGGCCACCGCCCTGCGCTTCCAGCACGATCCGCATTACGACGGCGAATACGCCGCCTACCCGAACCTGGTCTGCCTGGCGGTGCGTCTGCTGCGCGCCCGGGGCATCGGCTCGGGTCCCGACGAGGAAATCCCCGACGCCCTGCTCGAACGCGTGGGCCTGGCGCGAGAGAAAGCCAACGACGTGGTCAGCAAAGTGCTTGAAGCTGAAGTGTTGCTGCGGGAACTGGCATCGCAGTTCAGCCACGGCTGAGTAGACTCACCTGGCTTGTGCAGGTCAGTGAAGCTCTTATGGCGAGGGGATTTATCCCCTCGCCACAAGTATCCGCAGCACCTCAGACCTTGGACTTGGCCTTCTTCGGCTTCAAGTACCGGGTCAACCCCTGAAACCAGATCACCAGCGCCGGGTTGCCCTTGATCTGGATGGACTTGTCCTGGATACCGCTCATGAACGCCAGTTGCTTGTTCTTGGCCTGCATCGTGGCCAAGCCGTAGGCAGCGTCCTTGAAGGCAATGGCGAACGCTGGAGTTGGGTGGGTGCCGGACTGGCTGGTGATGCGCTGGTTTTTCACGGTGAAATGCCGGGCGACCTTGCCATCCAGAGTCTGCAGCTGGAACACCAGGTCCTTGTCGCCCAGTTGCTGCTGAAACGCCGGGTTGGTCCGGCTGGCCTTGCCCATCAACAACCCCAGCATCCACAGCAGGAAACGAAATTTCATCGGCACGGCCTCGTAAGAAAGATGAATGGCCGGGGCAGTTTAGCGATTCTTTGGCGGAACGCCATCATCGTGACGCTTTAGCGGAAGATGAGCAGTATTTCCTGCATGATGACTGCCAAGTCACGTTTTCCCAGCATGACCGTTTCCCTTCAGCTCCCTCGGAGATTTCCTTCAAAACGCCGGGCTGTCCATGAACTAGGCAGGGCTTCCGAGCGCCGCTAACCTCTGTTCGTCATCGCAAAAAAACGGTGACACGGACGTGCAAGTCCGTCTCAGGTCGCATTCGTTTATGGCTATTCGTCGAGCATTTTTCTATGCTCGCGGACTGTTATGGCGGCTGCGCGTGGGAGATCTTCGGATCTGCCGGGTTCCTGAGACCGGTCTTGCACACCTGCGCACAGCTGCCACCACTTTCGAAGTGCAATCGAAGGGTGTCGGCTCCATCACTCTCAGGATATTCACTATGTTCAAGGTCACCCCTAATCCACCGCCAAGCGGTCACATGTCCCGCGTCGATGCCCTCGAAGAAAAAAGCTCGAAGACGCCGCCACCCGCGCCCTCGACTACTACCTCAAACCCCACCCCTCCCCATCTCCCGCACCCGATAAAAACCAGCTGTTCATCGTTGCCCCTCATATCGACACCGAAACCCTGCTGGCCAACGCCTCCGAAGACCTGCAATCGATCAACACCATCGCCGCCGACCTGGCCGACGACGTCGACGACTCCCGCCGCAGCATAGCCTTGGCCATCAGCCGCATGGCCGATGGGGTTCAGTTGCTGGTCGAGCGGGCATTGGATGATCTGGAAACCCGAGAGACGGTGCAGAACGCCTAGATGTAAAGCCTTGCAATGAGGCAAACCGCGGCGAGGCCATCGCGAGCAGGCTCGCTCCCACAATTGGACCGACGCATGGCCGGACGAGATAGGTCGGCTGTCAGGCCGCCTCGCTTTGGCTTTGGCTTTGGCTTTGGCTTTGGCTTTGGCTTTAGCTTTTGATCTTAGGCGCCCCATTAACCACAAGGGCCGAACGCAGGCATTGTGGAGTGGGCATCCCGGCATGGATGTCGGGATAGCCGCGCTGGGCCATGGATGGCCCTTCGCGGCGGGCCCACGGAGCAATGCCTTCGTTCGGGAACACCTCGCCTTGGCGAGGTGCCCAGTGGTGGGGCGAAGCCTTTTTGGTTACTTTTGGGGCGTTTGCCAAAAGTAACCCGCCGTAAGGGCGGAACCATAAGCAGCCGTTACCGCAGCAATGGATATGCACACGGTCAACAAAATCCCCGCCAACTGCCAGGCAGCCATCGCGAGCAAGCTCGCTCTCACAAGGGAATCGGGGATAACGCGGATACTGCGACCAGCACAAAACAACTGTGGGAGCGAGCTTGCTCGCGATGGCGGCGGGTCAGTCAACATGAATGCCAACTGAACGGACGCTATCGCGAGCAAACTCGCTCCCACAGCTTTAACGCAGCGATCACTCCCCGAGGGAATGATCAGCAGCCCTCACTCAATCAAACATTCGGGCAAGGCACCGGTGCCCAGTCGCCCAGGTCCGGGTTTTTGCACATGCTGTTGACCTGGGTGGTACCGGCGCTGGCCACCTGCTTGCTTTCATCCTGCTTGGCCTTGGCGGTCTGCAGGGTCTTCTCGGTGGTCACCGCCTCTTTCGGCACGGTTGGCAGCACTGGCGGCTTTTTCGCAGGCTTCACGGATTTCTTGGTCTTGGTGGTGGTCGCCACGACTGGGGTGGTCTCGGCGGTCGCCACGGTCACGACGTCGGTGCGCTGCACACCCACTTGCTGCAGGTCTTTTTCATAGGCCTGGGTGTAGTTGTTCAGGTCTTCCGAAGCCTTGCCGTTGACCGCGACGATCAGGTCGTTGGACTCTTTCAGGCCGGCGACGATTTCCGCCAGGCGCTTGCGGCCCTCGGTGTCGTTGACGGTCTTGGCCTTGCGGTCGGCGACCAGCTTGGTGAACGCGCTCTGGTAGCACTGTTGCGAAGCCTTGGCGTACGCCGTGCTGCGGTCGATGTCGGTGACGCTTTTGTTGACGTCGGCAGCGTAGGAAGCGATGCGCTGGTTGTCGTCGGCGATCTGCTTCTGGCGCTCGGTGTAGTAACCGGCGGCGCCGCCTGCCAAGGCGCCGCCCGCCGCGCCGATGGCGACGTTGCGGCCACGGTCTTCCTTGTCGGCGGTCAGGGCGCCCAGCAGCGCACCACCGACGGCACCGACAGCGGCACCGGTGATGACCGACTTGGTCATGTTCCCCTCAGTGGCCCGCAGGTGCTGCACCGGCTCGTAGCAGTTGGGGTAGTACTCGACCTTGGTGCTCGATGCGACCTTGGACGTCGGCGACGTCGCGCAGCCGGTCAGGACGGTGCTGAAGCCGACCGCGACCATCAGCAAATGACGCTTGGAAACCGAAGCAAAAGGTTTACGGGAGAAAAGCATAGTTGTGTTCTCTTTTAAGTTTTGACCAGCTCAGCACGGCCCAACGCCGCCTGAGTCCCTTCCAAGCTCGCTGACAACGGGCGGTCATGATCGTTGACCGCTCGATGCGAGCAATTCCTTCAATATCGCCGCCGGATCGGCTCGTTTTTGCTGACGATAGTCACCGACATGGCGAACGAACAACGTTGCGCGCGCCACCAGGCTCTTGCCCAGCACCGGCTTGCGCTCCAATTCCTCCTTGATGCGTTGAAACTGCGCCTGGATCACGGCATCGGTGTAGCGCGTGCCCGTGGCGAGGTTGTCGATGTAGATCGCCACCGCGCCGTCCAGCGCGCTGCGGCCGTTGTCGATGGCCGTGGCGAACAGCTGGGCGCTGGCTTCGTCCTTGGCCTCCACGGCCGCCTCGCGACTGCGCTGCAGATTGGTCAGGCGAATGTTGTAGTTGTTGACGGTCTCGGCCACCAGGGCCGCAGACTGGATCAGGTTGCCGGCCGCTTCCTCACGCTGCTGGGCGATGAGCGACACGTTGCGCTTGAGCTCTTCATTGACCAGCCCCAGCTCGGCCTGCAGGCGTGGATCGACGCTGGCGGCGATGATGCTGTCCAGGCGCTTGGTGGGATCCTGGGCGTCGTCGATGGCATCGGTCAGGGACGCGAGGCGGCCCTCTTTCTGCCACTGGGCGAACAGTTCCTTGTAGCGTGAGCGCGGTGCCGACAAGGCCCCCACGGCCACCCGGAAACCGGTGGTTTCGTTGCTTTGCTCGGTACCGTCAGCGGCGAACAGCGGGTACTCGCGGCGCATGCCGGTGAACAGCGTGCCCTCGCCTTCCAGGTAATTGCCGCCCTTGACCACAAAGCCGCCATAGGCCCCCTGGCGACGTCCGGAATGCACCAGCTGGAAGGACTCCTGAACCATTTCCGCCGCGTTGCCGATCACGTCGAACAGACCGACAGGGTTCGGCAGTTTGGTGCCGATAGGCATCAAGCGTGCGGCCTGGCCGGTGCCGCCGGCCACCTGGTTGAACACCGCCCAGTCAGCCAATGGGCCATCGCCTTCGCTGCCTTCGACCCGCCGGGGGAACAGCCGCCCTTCCAGATCCTGGCGGCTGACGGCTTGCCCGCCCCGGGCGGCGAATTCCCATTCCACTTCGGTGGGCAGGCGCACGAAGCCCAACCCGCCGTCTTCGGCGGACGTACCGCGGCCGCTCACCGGCAACAGGTCCTTGTGGTATTTCATCAGCCAGGCGCTGTAAACGGCCGAGAAACGCTCAGCCTCGAATTTCGACAATTTCACCTTGGGCAGGCGCCCGGCCATGCCCTGGGGAAGCTCGGCCAGCAAAGCCTCACAGGCCGGTGCCGGTTCGCCGCTGGCCAGGGACTGTGCCTGGGCCATCACCTGGGCGTATTGCCGGGCCGTGACTTCGTACTTGCCGATGAAGTACAGCATCGGCTTGAGCGGGGTCTGGGCATCGGTCTTGGGCATCAACGGCGTGATGGTCTTGTTCCACTCCTTGGGCAGGTCCTTGAGGGTGAACTGGCCGTTGATGAAGTCGCGCCGGTAACCGGAAATGAACGACTGCTGGTAGCCGGCCTCACCCTCGCTGAACGGATAGCCCAGGCTGATCTCGCGGTCGTCCAGGGTGCCCTGGGCGAGGATGTAGACGTAGCGGAACACCATCTGCCCCTCGCACGGCAGCGGCAGGCTGACGTCGTCGGGCAACGGCTTGGGGTTGTCCAGCTTGTCGGTGCCTTCATCGGCACACACAAGGCCGGCCAGGCTCAGCGCCATGGCGGCGCCCAATAGCTTATACATCGCGGATTCCTTCAGAGGCCTGGATGCGCGCCACCCGCCAGCCGCCGCACGCCGCCGCCAAGGCACTGGTGCCGAGCACGGCCACCAGGGCCAGGATGTAGTGACGCACCAGCAGATGGCTGGCGTACTCGCCCGGCATCTGCGCAAACAGATAATTGAGGCCCGACTGCGCCAGGCCATACAGGCCGGCGCTGAGCAAGGCCGCAAACGTGGCACTGTAGAGCGCCTGCAGCACCACGAACAACAACAGCGCCGCGGTGGAGACTCCCAGCAGGCGCAGCACCGACAGCTCCCGACGCTTGCGCTCGACCGCCGCCAGCGCTCCGGCGAAGATCGCCGCGAATGCCCCGGCCAGGGCCAAGCCGGCGATGATCCAGAACACGATCGACAGATTGCGACTCAGCGATTGCACTTGTGCGATGGCCTGGGCCTGGGTGGCCACCAGCAGGTTCTGCGCGGCGAAGTACTGACGCAGCGGCTCCACGTCGCCGAGGCTGCGGGCATACAGGCGGAATGCCGGGTACACCCGCTGCTCGGCCACGCCCACCGCATCGCCGGACCAGCCGAACGCGGCTACGGCACGACCGTCGCGGTAGTCCTCGGCCGCCTCCAGCAAGGCCAGTGGCGCAAACAGGCCATCCCGGGCAAAGGCCTCCAGGGGCAGCACGTGCAGCACCTGGACCCGCGTGCGCTGCGCCTCGCTGCGACCGGCCACCTGCCGGCCGAAACTGGCCTGCAACCAATCACCCGCCCTGGCACCGAGCTTCTCGGCCGCGGTCTGGCTGAGCACCACCTGGTCCAGTCCTTGTGGCAGCGGCAGACGCTCCAGCAAGGGATCGTTGGCGGCGGTGGGTATCATCTCGACGGTGACGCCCGCCGTGGCACTGCTCAAGTCCGCCGTGGCGGCGATCTGCCGGGTTCGCGGCAAGGCAAAGGCCACGTCACCGCGCTGGCTCAATTGTTCGATGAAAGCGGCGCTGAACCGGCCACCGCCCAGAGGGATGATTTCCCGGGTGGCCGGATCGTTCTGCAGGCGTTCGGTCAGGCTGGTGACCAGGCCGAACTTGAGGCCGAACAGCACCAGCAACGGCGCCACCACGGCCACCAGCGCCAGCACCGAGCACGCCGACAGCCAGGCATCGTTGCGGTAATCCTGCCAGGCCAGGGAAGCCACCAGCGCGCCGCGCATCAGCAAGCCTCCCCGAGGGTGGCGGTCACGCCGCCGTCCGTGTCGCGACGGCAACTGATACGCCGTACCTGCAGACCGCTGGCCCGGGCCAAGGCTTCGTCGTGGGTGGCGACGACACAGCACACGCCGCTGTCACGGGCCTGGGACACCAGCAACTGCATGACTCGCTCTGCGTTCAAGGGGTCGAGGGCAGCGGTCGGTTCGTCCGCCAACAACAGGCGCGGGCCGTGGGCCAGGGCGCGCGCGCAACTGACCCGCTGGCGCTGGCCCACGGAGAGGTCCGCCGGCTTCTTGTCCAGTTGGTCGGCTATGTCCAATTTTTCGGCCAGGCGCGTCACGCTGCCGTCATCCTTCAAGCCCAGCAGTTTGCGCGATAACTCGATGTTGCCGCGTACGTTCAGGAAGCCCAGCAGGCCACCGGTCTGCAGAACATAGCCCAGGTGACGACTGCGCAGCTCAGCCAAGGTGTCCTGTTGCGACCCACGCCACAGTTTGCCGATATCCAGCGACATATTGCCGGGCGCGAAGTCGAACTGCCCGGCCTGGTCCGGCGCCAGCACCAGCGCCAGCAAGTCCAGCAACGTGCTTTTGCCGCAGCCACTGGGACCGACCACCGCCAATTGTTCACCGGCACGCAGGTGCAGCCTCCCAATTACCAGGCTGTAGCGCTGGCTGCCGGTGCCCCGGCTCTTGTGCACGGCGTTCAGGGTCAGCATCACGGCAGCGTCGACAGCGGAACACGGTACAAGGCATCGCCCGGCTCGGCATCGCCGAACCGTACCCAGTTCGCCAGGTCGTTGTGGAAGGTCTCGTAGAGGCGGATCTTGGAATCCAGCTCATCGATGAAATCTTCCTGCTCGGCCACGCTCAACGACAGCCACAGATCCTGGGTCATGTTCAGCGACTTGCTGCGGTACGGCAGCCCTTCCAGGTACTCGCCGAGAATCCCGCCATCGGCCAGGTTGCCACCCTTGCGCAAGGCCGACGGGTCGCGGCTCATGTAGGCACTGGCGCTGGCGATTTCCTGGAAGAAGTCCTTGGGCGAACGCTGGGTCTTGCGAGCCGCGTCGACGATCAGCTTCAGCGACTGCTGCAGGTCGTTGAGTTGCAGCTTGGTCAGCATCACGCAGACCTGGAACGCCGGCAGCGCCGGATTGGTCAGGTCGCGGTCGGCGGTCCAGGCGCTGACCAGCTGTGGCGCCTGGCTGGCGGCCTTGCGGCCCAGAAAATCCATGTGCATCGCATAGCCCACCGCTGCCGACTTGTCGGCCAGGCTCGGCGCGGCACTCAACATCGGTACGCTTTGCGGCTTGTTGCTGCGCACCTGGTGCACCAGGTCGGCGAACACCGAACCGATCTCGTCCACGCGCTCGCCGAACTTGCGCACATCGGCTCCAGGCACGGGGATGTACAGGTCGCCGATCTGCGGGTTGGCGTCGGCGGTCAGGATGCGGTACTGGCTCTGGGCGCCGGCGTGGGTTTTCTTGCCGGCGTCGCTGAGCAGGTGCAGGGCGTAGATCTTGATCTGCTTGCCCAGGGCCGCCTGGCGCACTTCGGCCTCGTTCATCTGGGTGGCGGCGAACGGGTCGTTCTTGCGCAAGGCACCGGCGTCGGTGACCAACAGGATCAGGCGCCCGCCGTAGCCGGACCAGTCCATGCCTTCCACCGCTTCCATGACACCGGCAAACGCGTCCTCGTTGAACGAATGGCTCGATACCATGGAAGCCTTGACCTGCCGCGCCAGATCCATGAAACGTTGCGGGTCGCGCCCCTGCTCCAGGGTGATGAGGGTCTTGGCGACGTATTCCAGGCCCGGGGTCTTCTTGACGCTGCTGCGGAAACCCACCATGCCGAAGCTGACGCTGTCCAGCTCGCCCCGTTCGGCGATACGGGTCTGCAGTTGATGGACCACGTCGCGAACCTGGTCGATGTAGGGCTGCATGGACACGGTGGTGTCCACCACCAGCACCACGGCGGTACGGAACGCATCGGCGTTGGCCGTGGTGATCGGGGTGTTGGTCGAGGCGCGGGGCGTGTTGCCCGGGTCGATGGAGGCCACGTTCAACAACTGCACCGGCTGGCCGTTTTCATCGAAGCTCTCGCGGGAATCGAAGATCGGCAACAGGTAGAACTGATTCTGCGGCACCGCACTGGCGGCCGGTTCCAGGGCCAACACTTGCTGGTTGTCCTCGCGGTTCTGCTGGGCCTTGAGCAGGACGTTCCTGGCGTTCGTCGGATTCGCCAGCAGCTTCTCCACTTCACCGGGCTGACGCAGGAACATGACCGGCGCGCGGCCCGAACGCTCGGTGAACTTGAGCACCAGGCTCTGCTTCCAGTCGCTGACCTGGGCGGCCGGCAGCCAGCCATCGCTGCGTCCGTCCGTGGCGGCGCCCACCCGTACCCACGGACTGCCATCGACGTCCTTGCGCTGGTAGACATACAACACGGAAAACGCCGGCAGCGCCTTGCCCGGCGCGGCACCCGGCTCATCGACCAGGGTCGCGCCCGGCTTGCTCAGTACCCGCTGGAACAGGGTTTTCTTGCCAGCCATCAACAACGGCCGCTGGCCGCCATCGGCCTGGTTCGCCACGGGCGGATTCACTGGGGGCGTCACGGGAGGCTGGGCCGGTGAGGCATCGGGGGCTTTCGCCGGTGGCACGTCGGGGGTCTTGGCCGGCGGTTTCGTGGCCGATGAACCGGAAGCAAGCGGCGGCTTGCTGGCCTGGCCGCTGTCGCCGGACAGCCACCAATAACCCGCGCCGCCCAATGCCAGCGCCACGGCCACCGCCACGGCGGCCAGGGCGAATACCGGGGTCTTGCGCGGTGGCGAAACCGCCGGTCGCGACGGGCTCACCGGCGGTGGAACCGGCCTGGCCTGGGGTTGAGCCTGGGACGAGGGCGGCACCGGGCCGCTCGGGATATCAATGGACATCGGCGTCAGGCCGGCCAGGTCATCCCCCACAGGCTTCGTCGACACCGGCAGCGGCAAAGGCCGGATCAGGGTCGCGTCGGACTCCGGCGGCAGGTTGTCCAGGGCCCGCAGCAAGGCGGCCGCATCCGGGAAGCGCTCCGCCGGATCCTTCGCCAGCAGCTTGCGCAGCACGTCCTGGTACCGGCCGTGATGCACCGGCAGTTCCGGCAGCGGTTCGGTCAGGTGGGCCAGTGCCGTGGACAGCGCGTCGTTGCCGGTATAGGGCAGTTTGCCGACGAGGATTTCATACAGCACCACGCCCAGGGCATACAGGTCGGCGCGGCCGTCGATGTCCTGTCCGCGAGCCTGTTCCGGGCTCATGTAGCTGGGCGTGCCCACGGCGAAACCGGCCTGGGTGAACTGGGTACGGTCGTCCAGTGACTTGGCGATGCCGAAGTCCGAGAGCACCGCCGTGCCGTCGGCGCGGAACAGGATGTTGGCCGGCTTGACGTCGCGGTGTACCAGGCCCAGCCCATGGGCATAGCCCAGCGCGGAAGCGATCTGGCGGATATAGGCCAGCCCCTGCTCCGGCGAAAGGCCGGCGGCGATGCGCTCCTTGAGCGTGCCGTTGGGCAGGTACTCCATCGCCATGTAATACAGCTCACCGACGTTGCCGATGTCATGGATGGTGACCGTGTGAGGGTGCGACAGGCGGGCCAGGGTCTTGCCTTCGCGCAGGAAGCGCTCGCAGAACGTCGGGTCGGCGGCCAGTGCCGCGGCCATGACTTTCAATGCCACCTTGCGTTCCAGGGATCGCTGGGTCGCCAGGTAGACACTCGCCATGGCGCCTTCGCCGATCTCCCCTTCGATGTCGTAGCCGGGGATCTGGATATTCAACACGGAACTCATGACGGCACCTTCACGACCACCACGGTGATATTGTCCGGCGCACCGCGCATCAGGCCCAGGGACACCAGGCTGCTGGCAATTTCGCCGGGGTCGTCGTGGTTCAGCACTTCGCGGATCTCATCGTCCTCGACGGTCTTGGTCAGCCCGTCGCTGCACAGCAGGTAACTGTCGCCGGGCACCAGCAGCAGTTCGACCAGCGCCAGCTTCAACTGCGCCTCGACCCCGATGGCCCGGGTGACCACGTTGGCCCGGGGATGGACCCGGGCTTCGGCTTCGCTGAGCAGGCCACTGTCCTGCAGGTCCTGGACGTAGCTGTGGTCCCGGGAGATGCCTTCGAGCACCCCGTCGCGCAGGCGATACAAGCGGCTGTCACCGGCCCACAGGCACATGCCGCGCAGGTCTCGGGTGGCCAGTACCACGACGGTGCTGCCCATCATGGTGACGCCGCGGTTGGCGGTTTCTTCGCGCACGGCGGCGTTGACCCGCAGCAGATCGCTCTGCAGCGCCGCGACGTATTCATCCAGGGAGCGGCCCACGGCAATGGATCGCAGACTGTCGACGATCAGGCTGCTGACGTAATCGCCCGCGGCGTGCCCGCCCATGCCATCGGCCACCACCCAGAGGCCGTTTTCCGGCAGGTCCAGGCAGGCGTCTTCATTGACCTGGCGGACCATGCCGACATGGCTCTTGCTTGCAGACTTGAATGCTTTCCCAGCACTTGGACGCATCTACACAACACCTTCTTGGCCGAGCAAAAATTGCGCGAAATCGGCGGCAGCCGGCAGGCCCCGACACCGCATCAAACCGGGCGCGATGCGCTCCGAACCCTGCCCCCACCACAGGCTTGTGCCTTCGCAGGCCGACTCGGCGAGCGCGGTCATGCGCGCCTGTGGGTCGGTGGCATCGAAGCGATGCAGGCTGGCGAACTGGCTGCTCGGCAGGCGCGTTCGATACGCAGGGCTGCCCAGGCTTTCCAGCTCCGTGCCGAAAGCCTCGAAACTGGCCTCCACGTTCAGGGTGCTCAACAGCAGGTTTTCCACCCGCTCGAACCACTCGTCCGCACCACCCACCACCGACGCCGGATCGGCGTCGGGTTCCAGCAGCACCGCCACCGTCAAGGGGAAATAGCGGCCGACCCGGTCGATGCTGGGCATCACCACGCCCACGGCCGCCTCCGGCCCGCATACGCCCGGCGCGACCATGAAGCGCCACAGCGGGCTGACCAGATAGGCGTCCAGCCAGCGCTCGCCAAGGCTGGTCTGGCTGGCGAGCAGCCCCGCCGCCAGCCAGGAGTCCCACGGGGCGATGAAGCTCTGGGGCAAGCCACGGCTGACGAAGTCCCCCCGGCTGGCCAACTTTCCATAGAAGCCCGGTGTACTCATAGCCGCTCCGGCAGGCTGAAGCCGCTCAGTACCCGGCTCTTGAACGGGTTGAAGGCACTGTTGGCCCGCAGCTCGTAGGAGGCGCTGGCGCCATCGACCCGCAGCCGCAGGTTGAAGCGGTCCGGCGAGTTGCCAGCCGTCAGGTCCGATTGTTCCAGCAGGCGGAACCAGGCCCACGGACCGTCCAGAGTGATGCCGGAACGGCCGCTGGACGATGGCGGCATGATGGAAATCCGTACCACGCCGATGCTGCCGGGGTTGGGCCATTGCATGGCGGTCGGCCGGCTCGGACCGTGGTCGTAGCTCAGCTGTTGACCGTCGAGGTCCAGCAGGAACTGGGTGATGGTGGAATCCATCGCCACTGGCTTGAGCTCGAAACGCACCATCGGTTGCGTGCCGCCGGAACGGAAGAACGCATCGCGGATGGTGGCCGCGCGCTGGAAGGTCTGCAGCACGCCGGGGGCGATGCCGAGCTTCTGGGCGGCGCCCGGTTGCCAGCGCCAGGTCGGCGTCGATGTGTCGACGTAGGGCTGCAGGTATTTGCGGAAGTAATTGTCCATCACCCCGCCCACCCCGAAGAACTGGCCGAAGTCATCCAGGGTCGCATCCCGCGCGCTGCCCGGCGACATGGGGTAACGCCCCGCCAGGGACTGGCGATAGATGTTCACCACTTCGCTGGTCCAGGCGGCGTTCAGTTGATTGCGTACCCCGCCCATCATGCTGTTGGTGGTGGAGTTGACCACCGACTTGACCAGCCCTTGCACCAGCGGCGGCTGGCGCTCGGCGTTCAGGCTGACACGGGTGGCCGCAGCGGCGGCCTGGTTCTTGGCTTCACCGAGCAGCGCGTCGCCGCTGGCACCGACCATGGCGCTGACCTGCACGTACAGGGCGTTCATGTCGGCCAACAGGCCATCGATGGCCGCCGGCTCGCCATCCGTCTTGCTGACGATGCTGTTGAGCTCGGCGAAGTGCGCGGTCACTGGATCGTCGCTTTGCGCCGGTGCGCTCTGGGTCGCCTGTTCCTGGCCCAGCAGGCTGCCCAGGCGTTCCTTGAGTTTGTCGACCCCCCCCTCCGTGGGCACGCCCTGGGCGGCCAGCTGGCGCTCTTGCTGTTGCAGATCGGTTTCCTTCGCCACGGCCACCAGCAGTTTTTTCAGGGGCGACGTCGGACCGGAAATCACCCGCAACACGTCGGCGGCCTGGGCCACGCTGGTGATGGGCACGAAGTCGATATCGGCCAGCAGTGCGTCCCATTGCCGCTGATAGTCCTCGAAGTACAGGCGACGCACATCGGCGGCCAGGCTGGCGACGTTCTGCTGGTCGGCCTGCTCAAAGCCCAGCACCCACTGCTCTTCGGCCAGGGTGCCGGTCTGGCTCAGGCTGGCGAGCAGGAAGCCCTGGCGATAACCCTTGACGGTGAAGAACCCGCTCAACGGCTCGCCCAGCGGCTTGCCGCTCTTGCGACTGAACACCAGCGCGGCGTCGCGCCCGGCGGCTTCGTTGATGCGGAAGTCGGGTACGCCGTCGGGCAGTTTCTGCCGCTTGATCCGGTCGTAGACACGCTGGGCCACCGGCAGTTGTTGCAATTGCCGACGCAGGTCGTCGATCAGCCGCGGGTCCAGGCGCGCGGTCGGCGGACGGCGCTCGAACAACGCCTGCAGATGCTCGCCCAAGGCCAGGCGCTGCTCGGCCGGCAGGTCTCGCGGCAGGCTGCGATCCCAGTCCAGGGCGACCCAGGCCTTGATGAAATCGGCATCGTAGTGCTCGTTGTCGGCGAGCATCAGGTAGGCCTTCAAGCCCTCATAGAGGAAGTCCGAATTGCCGCCGCTGTGCAGTTGCTCTTCGATGCGCGTCAGCAGGCGCGGGGCGAACACCGCGATCAGCAGCTTGCGGTAGACACTGCCGGACTCGGCTTCGAGCATGTCGCCCTGGTACAGGCCCAGGCCTTCGGCCCAGCTCGGGGCGTCGTCGGCCAGATGTTTCACGGCGTTGAGCAATGGCAGCACCGCCAGCACATCGCGCTGCGCCGGGCTGAGGTTCTGCACCGTCTGGCCCAGCGGCGCGACCTTCTGGTCGACCTGGGCGATATAGGCCTGGTTGGCGCGATAACTGACCCACCACAAGGTGCCGACCACCAGCACCAGCACCACGGTGCTAGCCAGCACGCCCCGGGCGATCCACTTGCGCCGGCGCTCGACCTTGGGGTCGACGCCCACCAGCCCACGCTCGGCGAAGGCCACGGCGGTGAAGAGCTTCTCGATGAAGTAACTGCGCCCGGTACCGGTCTGGCGCGCCAGATGCTGGCGGTCCAGGTTCATGCTCTGGGCCATGGAGCCGATCAGTCGATCGATCGGGCTGCCTTCCTGGGTACCGCTGGTGAAATACACCCCACGCAGCAACACGCGCTCTTCGAAAGCATTGGGCTTGAACACCCCTTCGAGGAAGCTTTGCAGGCAATCCTTCAGGGCGCCGAACTGTTGCGGGAAGCCATAGATCAGGTCGCGTCGCGCCGGATCGCGCTCCTGCTGCAGGCGCTCTACCAGACGGTCGTTGAGGCGCTGCTCCAGGCCGGCGAATTCGCTTTGCAGGTGGGCCAGCGGGCTGTCGTTGCTCTTGCCATCGTCCAGGGCAAAGGTCATTCCCCAGACCTGGGCGCGTTCTTCCTTGCTCAGGGTGTCGAAAAACTCCATGAACCCCGGCACCAGGTCGAGCTTGGTCAACATGAGGTAGACCGGGAAGCGCACCCCCAGCTGGGTGTACAGCTCCTGGATGCGCAACCGGATCGCCGCGGCATGGGCGGCGCGCTCGGCGTCGCTGCCCAGCAGCAGGTCGGAGAGGCTGATGGCGATGAAGGCACCGTCGATCGGGCGACGGGCGCGCTGCTTTTTCAGCAGGCCCAGAAAGCCCAGCCATGCCGCCTTGTCGACGGTGGCATCGCTGTCCTGGGTGGTATAGCGCCCGGCGGTGTCGAGCAACACGGCCTCGTCGGTGAACCACCAGTCGCAATTGCGTGTGCCACCGACACCGCGCACCGCACCGGCGCCCAGTTGCGCGGCCAACGGGAAATGCAGCCCCGAGTTGACCAAGGCGGTGGTCTTGCCCGAACCCGGCGGGCCGATGATCACGTACCACGGCAGTTCATAGAGGTTGCGACGCTCGTCGCCCCCAAGCTTGGCTTTCTTGAGCAGCGCCAAGGCTTCGTCCATGCGCTGGCGCAGGGTTTCGAGCTCTTCGGCAGTGGCGATACTGGTGGGGTCGGGCGGCGTTTGCGCGGCCAGGCTGCGCATGACTTCGGCGGCCTGCCGGCGGGCCTGGATGATGCGCAACACCCGATAGGCGATCCACACCGCGAACACCAGGATGATCAATGCCCAACGCCGGCCTTCGGGCACCAGCCAGTCCAGCAGCGGGCCCACGAACCAGATGATCAGGCTCAGGGCGATCAGCCCCAGCAACGGGATGACCCAGCGGATCATAAAACTGAAAAACGCTTTCACTCGACCCCCTCCGCCAAAACTGTGATTTCAACCCGACGATTGCGTGCACGCCCCTCGGTGGTGGCGTTGGACGCCAGCGGCTCGGTGTCGCTGCGGCCTTCGGCGCTGAAGCGCTCGGGTTGACCGGTCTTGGCCGAAAGAATCTGCAGCACCGACTGGGCCCGTGCTTCGGACAGCGCCCAGTTGGACGGGAACCTCAACGTGGCGATCGGTCGGTTGTCGCTGTGGCCGGTGACCAGCACCTGGCCCTTGACCTTGCGCACCGCGTCGGCGATGCGCAGCATCAGCGGCTGGAAATCGTCCTTGATGCTGGCGCTGCCGGAGGCGAACAGTTCGTCGCCGCGGATGGTCACCACCGAACGGTCGACGGCGTCTTCCACGGCGATCCGACCGGCCCTGATTTCATCGGCCAGGAAACCGGCCAGGCGTGGGCGCTCGATGACTTTGGGCTGCACCACGGGTCGGTCGATGGCCTGCACCGGGATCTCCCCCAGGGCATGGATATTCTTGAACACCGGCTCGGCATCGGAGGCCAGTTTCATGCGCAGGCCGAACAGCAGCGCCAGCAAAAGGGCCGCGCCGATGGCCACGGCGATCCATGGCGGCATGAATTGCGCCAGGCGATCCCGGCCCACGGTGACGCCGCGCCAGTGCGGCGACAGCTCGCGCTCGTAGTCGCCACGGGCGCTGCGGATTACCGCGCTGGTGCGTTCGCGCAAGGCTTCCAACTGGCTGCGACCGTCGTTCATCACTCGGTAGCGTCCCTCGAACCCCAGGCACATGCACAGGTACAGAAGCTCCAGCAGGTACAGGCGCTCCCGTGGGCTTTGCAGGCAATGCTCCAGCAACTGGAAGACCTTTTCGCCGCCCCAGGCTTCGTTATGCACAGTGATCAACAGGCTTTGCTTGCCCCAATCGCTGGTGCCGCCCCAAGGCGTACTCAACACGGCTTCGTCCAGGGCGGTGCACAAGGCGTAGCGGGCCAGGAGCACATCGTTGCGCACCACGCCGGCGGCTTCGGCGCGTTCCTCGAACTGCCGCAGGTAGGCCAGCAACTGCGCCCGCAGGCTGGCCGGCGCCGGGTGCGCGATGGTGTTGCGCAGGCGCGTCAGCAACGCCAGCAAGGGGCCGGCGGCGCTTTCCAGCGGATTGAGACCCTGGGCCTTGCCGGTCAGGACCGGCGCGGCCGGCACCGACAGCGGTGTCGACGCGGGTGCCGGTGCGGGGCGGCCCGCCTCCGGACGGAAGGGATCGGCGCCACGCCCACCGGGCGTCGGCATGAACTGGGTACGATCGTCGTTGCTCATCGCCAATTATCCTCGGATCGCCCAGAAAGCCAGGTTCAGCCCCGGGAACTGGCCGGCGATGTGGAACGCAAAACCGCCGGAGTTGCCCAACTGCTTCCAATGGTCGCTGCCCCGGTCGAGCTCGTAGTAGGTGGACCCGGCGTGGTACGGCAGCTGGCGTGGCGCCACCGGCAACGGCAACAGGCCGATGCCCGGCAGTTGCAGGTTGACCAGGTCGCGGATGTGCTCCACCGAACCGATCTTGCTCTGCTGGCCGAAGCGGCTGCGCAGGGTCTCGGCGGGAACGTCGGCGCGCACCACCAGGATGAAGCTGGCACTGTCGAGCAGGGTCTTGTCGGCCAGCATCGCCACGTGGATGCCGTAGGCCTTTTCCACGATCGGAATGGGAATCGCCTTGCTGTCGATCAACATGGACAGGGCTTCGCGCAGGGCCTGCATCACCGGCGCATAGCTCAGTGCCAGGTCGTCGTGCTGGTACTGCGGGTACTCCTGCGGTCGTCGGCCGGAGGCGGTGAAGGTGGAGAACTCACCGGCCAGGGCCACCAGCTCGCTGTAGAACCGCTCGGGGTGCAGCGGGCTCAACTGGCTCAGGTGCTGGATCAGCGGCTGAGCCCGGTTGACCAGTTGCAGCAGCATGAAATCGGCAATCTCCGAGGCACCACCGGCGCCGGACGCCACCACGCGCCCGGCCAGGGCTTCGCCACGCTGGTGAAGCAGGCCCAGCAGCTCACTGCGAAACGCGGCCAACGGTTTGGAGGCGAGCACATCGAGCACCGGCGGGATGTAGGTCTCGTCGAGCACCAGGGCGCGGTCGGCGCGCTTTTCCTTGATGCGCACCACGCCGACGGCAGCGTAGTCACCGATGCCGTCCTGCTCCGTCAACAGGCGCAACGCCCGCGAACCCACCGCCACCGGTGCGCGGTTTTCGAACGGCGCGTTGTCGTCCCGCACTTCGCAGACCTGGCTCACATAGCGCGCCGCGCCCAGGGCTTCGCCCTCATCGACGGTGTCCCGGGTACCGGCGCGCTTGAGCGGCAAGGCCAGGTACACCAGGCCATCGCGCAGGTTGTCATCGACATTCAGGGGCGTCGGCGCCACATCGTCCTGGGGGATGTTGAACGGTGTGCCGTCCGGCAACAGCCCCCGCGCGCAGATGATCGCCAGCTTGCCCTGGGCCAGCAGGCCCTGGTCGATCAGCAATTCGGAAAACCCCCAGGCGCCGGCCGACAGCGGGCGGCTGCGAGCGTCGATAAGGTTTTCCAGGTAACGGTCATGCTGCTGGAAGTGCTGCGTTCCAATGAACATGCCTTCCGACCAGACCACGCGATTGTTCCAGGACATGGGGGCTCCGATTGCTTATTGGGCAGGGCTGGATGGGGTAACGACGACGTCGCTGCGCACGGCGCGTACATCGAGGCTGATCTGGTATTCGGTGTATTGGCGCGCCGGGACATTCAACACCGTGCGCCACAACGAGCGGTCCAGCTCGCGATAACCCACCAGGATGCCGATATGGCGGGTCGATGGGTCCAGATCGCGTTGCAGGCTCAGCTGCTGGCCGGGCTGGACTAGCACTTCGTCCTGATCGATCAGGTCAGCGCCCAGCGTCGCCTGGGCCCGTTCGGCCAGGGCGAAATAATCGGAGCGACCGAAGGTGGCGGCGTTCTTCAGTTCGAAAATCCGCACCCGGACCGGGGCCGGCTGGCCGGTGGCACCGGGGTTGAGACCGTTTATGGCGTGGAAGTGCAGCTCGATGGCGGCGGTATCGGCCTCAGCCTCTTCGGGCTGGTTGTTGGCCGCATCCTTGGCGCACGCCGTCAGCACAAGCGCGGCGGCGACTGCGAGTAAAAACCTGGGAATCATCCTGCGTCCTCAATGACGTTTGAGCTATCCGTTGTTTGACTATGAAAGGTTAGGGGGCGGCGACGCTCAACGGCGTCGCTGTCGTGTGCTGTGTTCTTCGTAGGCACGGCTGAATTCCCGACCGAACAGGTCCTGGAAATCCTCCTGGGCTTCCCGGGAAATGTTGCTGTAGAGCTCGGTGAATTGCTGCCAGTACTGGGCCTGCCGCGAGCCGCTGAAAATACCCGAAAGCCCACCGGGCTTGGCCATGCGTTCTTCCAGTTGCGACGGCTCGAAGCGCCCCAGCAGATGCTTGATGGCCGCTTCCACACCGGCCATCACCGCCAATTGGTGGGCGCGCAGGTCATCGAAACTGTCACGCACCGCCGCGTCCGGGGCCATGAACGCCTGGTTGCCATGGCGCAGCAGCAACAGCATGGCCTCGTCGACGTTGGGTGCGAACTTCAGCGGGTTGTTCTCCACCGGCTGGATCATCGTCTGCTGGATGCGGAACTCACCCTTGAGGCTGCTGCGGGCGCGCAAGACATCGATCAGGCCTTCGACCATCAGCCGGTAGCTGCGACCGATGCTTTCCATCTGCGCCTCGGCCTGGGCCTTGTCCAGGCGCAACTGCTCCAGCCCGGCTCCGCGCAAAAAGGCCTGCAGCAGATCGGGCCGGGCGCCTTCGACGGGCTGCTCGGGTGCGACCGGCGGTGCAACCGGCGGCTCGACACGGGCGACCGGAGGTGGAACAGGCTCGTCCGGCACACGGGTTTCGAACACGCTGATCTGCGGCGCAGGGACCGGGTTCGGAGACACCGGTATCGATACCGGCTCCACCACAGGCGGCGGAACAGGCTGGGGGTTGACCGCCACTGGCGCGGGCTTGTCGCTGAACGGGTCCCAGTCCTCCGGAATCACCGGGGCGCCCGTCATCGCCGCAGGCTCGACCAGCGGCGGCGGGCTGGGGCGCGGCATCGGCGTGGGCGGACGGAAATCGTGCTGCTGGGCCGGTACGTGATCGGGCTGGGTGGCCGGCGGGATGCTCGAGGGTGTCAGGAAGTCGAACAGATCCGGCATCGTGTCCATGGAGGACACACCCTGGAACTGCGCAGGCGACACCACGGGAATTGGCGAAGGCGTATGCAGGGGGGCACTCTGCTGCCCCATCAGGGCTTCGAAGCTGCTGGGCGATTCGGCGAACGGGTTGCTGTCGGTGACCGGCAGGTTGAAATCGACACGCGCCTGGATCTCGTAGTCGCCGATGCGGATCACTTCGCCGTCCTGCAGGGGCTCGCTGTTGCCCTTGCGCAGGCGAACGCCGGCCTTGACCAATTCCACACCGTTAGTGCTGTTATCGGTCAGATAATACCGGCCATCCTTGTATTGAATAACGCAATGTTTACCGGAAACCAGGCGCTCGGGGTCCGGTAATACCCAATCATTATCGGAATTACGGCCAATTGCCATCACTCCTTGATCCATGGACTTTTCAGAACATTGACCGGGAGTAATCTTGTGATAACTAGTGATAGTCAAACACAGCGGCATCTCGCCTCCTTGCTGAACACTTCTTTACTCGTCTTCGCATGCGAGCGTATCGAGGCATACGCACCTCGGCGACTCGCTTGAAAAACCCCTGCAAACTGCCGTGAAACGGCTTTTTGCCAGCATGATGGCTGATATTAACCGGCCTGCATGACAAAAAACCTGTCTGCGTACCCTCCTCGACCTGCCAGTCGCGCGGGTTGTTAAGCGCCTCACAACTGTAACAGACTGGAAATAGCTTACCTTGACAAGCGATAAGTACTACACCAAAAATGCACAACTTCTTGATTAAGCGTGATGGCACTTTAAGATCATTAAGCATCTAAACGGCCATTACCCTCAAGGAATATGCAAAGTTTCATGCGAGGTTCCGTCTGGAACTTGCGTATGCACTGCCCGACTTCATTCATCGGGCGATAGGGAGATCGATCCAAGTGGATGTGCCTTTGTTGCTCGCCGCCGTTTCCGCGACCTCGCCGTGCGGCGACGACCTGGAATATGACCCGGATTTCTTGCGCCTGGAACGTGACTCCCGCGGTCAGCCCGAGCGCAGCATGGGCGATTCGATCCTCCCCGCAGAACCTCCCGAGTGGCGCAGCGTCCGGCAGCAGAGCCTGGACCTGCTGCAACGCAGCAAAGACCTGCGCATCACCCATTACCTGTTGCAGAGCTCCCTGGCCCTCGAAGGCATTCCCGGGCTCGCTCGCGCCCTGACGCTGATCAGCGAGTTGCTCAAGCAATACTGGGCCGACCTGCACCCGCGCCTGGACGCCGACGACGACAATGACCCCACGGTGCGCATCAACGCCCTCGCCGGCCTGACGTCCGATGCCACTATCCGCCTGTTGCGCGAAAGCATCCTGACCCGTTCGCGCACCTTCGGGTCCGTCAGCCTGCGCGCTGCCGCCAACGCCAGCGGCTTGCAAAGCTTTCCCGACGAAACACTCGGCGCCGAGCAACTTGCCGGTGCCTTGCGCGACAGCGACCCCGAGCAGCTGGAAACCATCCGCGCCGCTCTGCTGGAGGCCCGCAGCGCCGCCGAAGCCATCGAGCAGCAGGTCAGCGATCAGGTCGGTTCCGCCCAGGGCGTAGACCTCGGTCCACTCAAGCAACCTCTGAAGATGGCCCTGCAGATTCTCGGCCAGCCCGCCGCGCAGAACGGCGACAGCGAGCAACCCGAGGCCAGCGGCGACGACAGCGATGCATCCACCGAACATGCCTATGCGCCGAGCGCGCCGCGCAGCACCGGTACGAACGCTGGCAGCGCTGAAATCAACAACCGCGACGATGTGCAGCGCAGCCTCGACCGGATTCTCGCTTACTACACCCGTCATGAGCCCTCCAGCCCCCTGCCGGTGCTGTTGAACCGGGCCAAGCTTCTGGTCAACGCCGACTTCGCGACCATCGTGCGTAACCTGATTCCCGACGGCATGAGTCAATTTGAAAACCTGCGCGGCCCAGACAGCGAATAAAAGCGAGCGGATCACGCAGTCACGTCACCGGCCCCACCGGATGACGCCAACACCGTCGCTCAAGCGACCAGGAGCAGCAACGTGGCGAAGCAAAGTTCTCAGAAATTCATCGCGCGCAACCGCGCGCCTCGAGTGCAGATCGAGTACGACGTCGAGCTCTACGGCGCCGAGAAGAAGGTCCAGTTGCCCTTCGTCATGGGGGTTATGGCCGACCTCGCCGGCAAGCCTGCCGAGCCTCTGGCACCCGTGGCCGATCGCAAGTTCCTCGAGATCGACGTCGACAATTTCGACTCGCGCCTCAAGGCCATGCAGCCTCGCGTGGCGTTCCATGTGCCCAACGAACTGACCGGCGAAGGCAACCTGAGCCTGGACCTGACATTCGAAAGCATGGACGACTTCAGCCCCGCAGCCGTGGCCCGCAAGGTCGACTCGCTGAACAAGTTGCTCGAAGCGCGCACCCAACTGGCCAACCTGTTGACCTACATGGACGGCAAGACCGGTGCCGAAGAAATCATCATGAAGGCGATCAAGGACCCAGCGCTGTTGCAGGCCCTGGCGAGCGCGCCGAAGCCAGCACAGGATCAATGATCATGACCGACAATACAGCCCGCGAAGGCGCCCAGAACCTGGGTGCGACCCAAGAAACCAGCGAGTTCGCGTCTCTGCTGCTGCAGGAATTCAAACCCAAGACCGAGCGCGCCCGCGAAGCGGTCGAGACCGCCGTGCGCACCCTGGCCGAGCAGGCCCTGGCGCAGACTGACCTGGTGTCCAACGACGCCATCAAGTCGATCGAATCGATCATCGCCGCCATCGACGCCAAGCTCACCGCCCAGGTCAACCAGATCATCCACCACCCGGACTTCCAGCAGCTGGAAAGCGCCTGGCGTGGCCTGCACTACCTGGTCAACAACACCGAGACCGATGAGCAGCTCAAGATCCGCGTGCTCAACATTTCCAAGACCGACCTGCACAAGACCCTGAAGAAATTCAAGGGCACGGCGTGGGACCAGAGCCCGATCTTCAAGAAGATGTACGAAGAAGAATACGGCCAGTTCGGCGGCGAGCCTTACGGCTGCCTGGTGGGCGACTACTACTTCGACCAGTCGCCACCGGATGTCGAGTTGCTGGGCGAGCTGTCCAAAGTCTGCGCGGCCATGCACGCACCGTTCATTTCCGCCGCCTCGCCAACGGTGATGGGCATGGGCTCGTGGCAGGAACTGTCGAACCCGCGTGACCTGACCAAGATCTTCACCACTCCGGAATATGCCGGCTGGCGCTCGCTGCGTGAATCGGAAGACTCGCGCTACATCGGCCTGACCATGCCGCGCTTCCTGGCGCGCCTGCCGTACGGCGCCAAGACCGATCCGGTGGAGGCCTTCGCCTTTGAAGAAAACACCGACGGTGCCGACAGCTCCAAGTACACCTGGGCCAACGCTGCCTACGCGATGGCGGTGAACATCAACCGTTCGTTCAAGCACTTCGGCTGGTGCTCGCGCATCCGTGGCGTGGAGTCGGGCGGTGAAGTGGAAAACCTGCCGGCCCACACCTTCCCCACCGACGACGGTGGCGTGGACATGAAGTGCCCGACCGAAATCGCCATTTCGGACCGCCGTGAAGCGGAGCTGGCGAAGAACGGTTTCATGCCGCTGCTGCACAAGAAAAACACCGACTTCGCCGCGTTCATCGGCGCCCAGTCGCTGCAGAAGCCGGCCGAATACGACGACCCGGACGCCACTGCCAACGCCAACCTGGCCGCGCGCCTGCCGTACCTGTTCGCCACCTGCCGTTTCGCTCACTACCTCAAGTGCATCGTGCGCGACAAGATCGGCTCCTTCAAAGAGAAGGACGAAATGCAGCGCTGGCTGCAGGACTGGATCCTCAATTACGTCGATGGCGATCCGGCGCACTCCACCGAGACCACCAAGGCCCAGCACCCACTGGCGGCGGCCGAAGTGATCGTCGAAGAAGTCGAGGGCAACCCGGGGTACTACAACTCCAAGTTCTACCTGCGCCCGCACTACCAGCTCGAAGGGCTGACCGTGTCGCTGCGCCTGGTATCGAAACTGCCGTCGGCCAAGGGCGCGTAAAGATTTACTGAAACGGGTGGCCGGTAACCCTGTGGGAGCGAGCTTGCTCGCTCCCACAGAGGATCTCCAGCAGGCTGGAGATCGTCTTCCCCCGTTCAGCACCCGTAATTTCGCAAGGTCAGCGTCAACCAAACAATGTGGTTAGAAGCCACACAGGGAGAAAACATGGCTGTTGATATTTTCATCAAGATCGGCGACATCAAGGGCGAGTCCATGGACAAGGCCCACAAGGACGAGATCGACGTCCTGAACTGGAGCTGGGGCATGTCCCAGTCCGGCAACATGCACGTGGGCAGCGGCGGCGGCGCGGGCAAGGTCAACGTCCAGGACCTGTCGCTGACCAAGTTCGTCGACAAGGCTTCGCCGAACCTGATGATGCACTGCGCCAGCGGCAAGCACATCGACAAGGTCAAGCTGACCGTGCGCAAGGCCGGCGGCGAAAGCCAGGTCGAGTACATGATCATCAACCTGGAAGAAGTGCTGATCACCTCCCTGAGTACCGGCGGCTCGGGCAGCGATGATCGCCTGACCGAAAACGTTACCCTGAACTTCGCCAAGGTGCTGGTGGACTACCAGCCGCAGAAAGCCGACGGCACCAAGGAAGGCGGTCCGGTCAAGTTCGGCTGGAACATCCGTCAGAACGTCAAGGTGTAGTCAAACACACCCCCGGTGCAACGCGCCGGGGGTGTTTGGTGCTTGCTCGAATCCAATCCTCTACAGCGCGGTATCTGAGTCATGGCCAAGCCTTCGTTTATCAATTTGTGGAACAGCTATCCGCCCTACCCGTCGGCGACGCCGGCCTGCGACGGCCCCTGGATCAATCAGTGCGCCATTCGCATGAGTATCGCCTTGTGTGGCGAACGGACGTTACCCGTCAACTCCTCGACTTATACCCTCGACCCTCGATGCGCGCATGGGCACGCCCGTGGCGCGGAGTCATTAGCGAACTGGTTATGGAAAAAAAGCCAGCTCGGCCCACCCAAGATCTACACCAATAGCGTGGCTGACCGTACAACGCTGATGGGCAAGACCGGCATCATTTTCTTCAAGGATTGCTACCAGCAAAGCAGCGATACGGCCGGTCGACCTACCGGCGACCACATTGACCTGTGGAACCGTGGCCTGACCAAGAGTGGAGACTTGTTCTCGAGGTCCAAGGCCGTCTGGTTCTGGGAGCTTACCTGATGCGCAGCCCAATGTTCCTTTCGGCGCTGACGGCAAGCTTCGTCAGCCTGAGTGCATGCGCCGGGCAGGACACAGCCGCTGTTGCTGCGCCGACCCAGGCGGTTTTCGTCGGACAGCCGATAAGTCTGGTCAATGATCAAGGTCGCTGCACACTTGTCAAACCTGACCAGAGCCGCCTGACACTCGATATGGAATGGCCTTGCCAGTTCAGCCTGGGTTCCGATAAGCAGTTGCGCGTGGAGATGTTCAATCAAGTTCCGATCTTCTCCGTTGAACGCAGCGAGCATATGCCAGCCCCCAGCCGCGATTGTCTGACCAAACTCCAGGCGGTGCGCCAGATCAAGGGAACGATGGAAGTCTCGCAAGTGAGCCAGTTCGCCTCCTGCGGGCCGGGCCACTGGGACCAGAAAATGTACGTGGCGCCCTTTACGTGGTAACCGAAATCGCTACCCGCGATCGCCTGCAACCGTCCCTGCTGGATCGGTTGACCGACGACGACCCGACCAATCCCAAGGAAAGCGCCGATAAGCGCGTGCTGTCGCTCACCCAGCTGAAAGCCTCGGTGCTGCGAGACCTGGCGTGGCTGCTCAACACCACCTCCCTGCTCGACGCCGATGCCACGCTGCATACGCCGGCTGGAACATCGGTGGTGAATTTCGGTCTGCCGGCCCTGGCCGGCAACAGCGCATCGAATGTCGATGTCGCGGCCCTGGAAACCTTGATTCACCAGGCCATCGCCACCTTCGAGCCGCGGATCCTGCGCCACACCCTGCGTGTGCGGGCCCGGGCGACGGCGGAGATGAACCACAACGCCTTGAGTTTCGAGATCGAAGGTGACCTTTGGGCGCAGCCTGTGCCGCTGCGCCTGATGCTGCAGACCGACCTGGACCTTGAGACCGGCCACGTACGCGTGGTCAACGCCGACCAGCGGAGACGCTCATGAACCCGCGCCTGCTGGAGCTGTACAACCAGGAACTGCACCACGTGCGCGAAAGCGCTGCGGAGTTCGCCAAGGAATACCCGAAGATCGCCAGTCGGCTGACGTTGTCCGGCATGGACTGCGCCGACCCTTACGTCGAGCGATTGCTGGAAGGCTTCGCCTACCTGACCGCGCGGGTGCAGCTAAAGCTCGATGCCGAATACCCGACGTTCACCCATAACCTGCTGGAAATCGCCTACCCGCATTACCTGGCACCCACGCCGTCGATGACCGTGGTGCAGATGCAGGCCGATCCGGACGAGGGCTCATTGAGCAGCGGCTTCGAGCTGCCCCGGGACAGTGTCCTGCGGGCGGCCCTGGGACGCGAAACCCAGACCTGCTGCGAGTACCGCACCGCCCACGCGGTGACGTTGTGGCCGCTGCAGGTCAGCCAGGCCGACTATTTCGGCAACCCCTCCACCGTGCTCGGGCGCCTGGCCGCCAGCGAGCCGAAGGCCAAGGCCGGCCTGCGCCTGACCCTGCGCACCGGCGCCGAACTGCCGTTCAACAGCCTGGCCCTGGACAACCTGCCGCTGTACCTCAGCGGTGCCGATGAGCAACCGTTCCGCCTCTACGAACAATTGCTGGGCAATGCCTGCGCGGTATTCGCCCGCCAGCCCGGCGGCAACTGGGTCGAGCGCCTGCCCCAGGACGCCCTGCAGTCCCGCGGCTTCGATGACAGGGATGCCGCGCTGCCGGTGGTTGCCCGGGCCTTCCAGGGCTATCGCCTGTTGCAGGAATACTTCGCCCTGCCCCAGCGGTTCCTGTTCGTCGACTTCACCCAGCTGGGCCAGGCGGTCAAACGCTGCGACGGCCAGGAACTGGAATTGATCGTGCTGTTCGACCGTCACGACCCGAGCCTGGAAGGCAGCGTCGGCGCCGCACAGTTCCTGCCGTTCTGCACCCCGGCGATCAACCTGTTTCCCAAGCGCCTGGATCGCATCCACCTGTCGGAACGGGTCAATGAACACCACGTCATCGCCGACCGTACCCGGCCGATGGATTTCGAAGTGCATTCACTGACGTCCCTCGCCGGCCATGGAACCGGGCCGGAGCAGCCGTTCCTGCCGTTCTATGCCGTGCGCGACCCGTCCCGCTATGGCCGCGACCAGGCCTACTACACCGTGCGCCGCGAGCCGCGGGTGCTGTCCAGCGACCAGCGGCGCAACGGCCCACGCTCGACCTACGTCGGCAGCGAAACCTTCGTCAGCCTGGTGGACAGCCATCAGGCGCCCTATCGCCACGACCTGCGCCAACTGGGCGTGACCGCGTTGTGCACCAACCGCGACCTGCCGCTGTTCATGAGCGTAGGCAATGGCAAGACCGATTTCACCCTCGCCGACAGCGCGCCGGTAGGCGCGGTGCGCAGCGTGGCCGGCCCGAGCCGCCCGCGCGCCAGCCACGCCCACGACGCCAAGGCCTGGCGCCTGATCAGCCAGTTGTCGTTGAACTACCTGTCCCTCAGCGAGCAAGGCCAGGGCGCCGCCGCCCTGCGCGAACTGCTGCGCCTGTACGGCGACAGCAACGATGCGGCGTTGCAATTGCAGATCGAAGGCCTGCGGGAAGTCAGCAGCAAGGCTTGCACCCGACGCCTGCCGATGCCCGGCCCGATCGTCTTCGGTCGAGGCCTGGAAATCACGCTGGAATTCGATGAAAACGCGTTTCGCGGCACCGGGGTATTCCTGCTCGGCGCCGTGTTCGAGCGCTTCCTGGCACGCTACGTGTCGATCAACAGTTTTACCGAGACGGTGATCCGTACCACCGAACGCGGCGAGATCATGCGATGGAAAGCCAAGCCCGGACGACGTCCGACCCTGTGAGTACCCTGGATGCGATGCACCAGGAGCCCTGGGAATACGACTTCTTCCAGGCCTTGCGGCGTATCGAATGCGAATCCCCCGACCTGCCGCGCCTGGGCCATTCCCTGCGCCTGGCCGACGACCCGCTGCGCCTGGGGCAACAGGCCGAGTGCACCTTCGCGCCCGCGACCCTGGCCTCGGTGCAACCCGGTGTCGACGGGGCACCGGCACGCCTGGAGCAGTTCTTCTTCGGTCTCGGTGGCCCCAACGGCCCGATGCCGCTGCACATCACCGAATACGTGCGCGAACGCCAGCGCAACAACGCCGACAGCACCAGCAAACGTTTCCTGGACGTGTTTCACCATCGCCTGCTCAGCCTGTTCTACCGGGCCTGGGCCGAGGCGCGGCCGACCGTCAGCCACGACCGCCCGGACGATGACTACTGGTCGGCGCGCCTGGCCGCCCTCAGCGGCCGGGGCATGCCAAGCCTGCTCGAACAAGGGCTGATTCCCGATACGGCGAAGCTGCACTACAGCGGTCACCTGGCGGCGCAGACCCGTTACCCGGACGGTTTGAAGGCCATCCTCGGCGAGTACTTCGGCCTGCCGGTGGAGATCGAAGAATACGTCGGCCAATGGCTGGAATTGCCGGAGCGCAGCCGCGTGGGCGTCAGCGCCCATCAATTGGGCGTGGACTTCTGCCTGGGTCGCCATGTGTGGGATCGCCAGCACAAATTCCGCATCCGCCTGGGGCCGCTCAAGCTCGTCGACTACATGGGCATGCTGCCCGGCGGACAACCGTTCAACGAATTGGTGGCCTGGGTCGCCGAATACCTGGGTCATGAGCTGGACTGGGATTTGAACCTGGTCCTTGAACAGCCCGAAGTCCCGCCGCTTCAACTCAACGGCCGTTTCCGCCTGGGCTTCAATACCTGGCTGGGACGGCCGCAGACCGATGCCAACGATCTAATACTGGCCCGGCATTACGCCGAACAGGCCAACACCTCACAGACCTCAAGGAGCCATGAGCATGGGTGAAATCAGTCGCGCCGCGTTGTTCGGCAAACTCAACAGCGTGGCCTACAAAGCCATCGAAGCCGCCACCGTGTTCTGCAAGTTGCGCGGTAACCCCTACGTGGAACTGGCCCACTGGTTTCATCAGTTGCTGCAGCTGCAGGACTCGGACCTGCATCGCATCATCCGCCAGTTCAACATCGAACCGGCGCGCCTGGCCCGCGACCTGACCGACGCCCTCGACCGGCTGCCCCGAGGCTCGACCTCCATCACCGACCTGTCCTCCCATGTGGAAGAAGCCGTGGAACGCGGCTGGGTCTACGGCAGCCTGATGTTCGGCGAAAGCCAGGTGCGCACCGGCTACCTGGTGATCGGCATCCTCAAGACCCCGAGCCTGCGCCATGCGCTGCTGGGGCTGTCGTCGGAATTCGACAAGGTCAAGGTCGAAACCTTGAGCGAGCGTTTTGACGAATACATCGGCGACTCACCGGAAAACGCCCTGACCGCCAGCGACGGTTTCAACGCCGGCAGCGTGCCCGGCGAAGCCAGCGGCGCCATGGCCCCCAGCGCCATGGGCAAGCAGGAAGCCCTCAAGCGTTTTACCGTCGACCTCACCGAACAGGCCCGCAGCGGCAAGCTCGACCCTATCGTCGGGCGCGACGAGGAGATCCGCCAGCTGGTGGACATCCTCATGCGACGTCGGCAGAACAACCCGATCCTCACCGGTGAAGCCGGCGTGGGCAAGACCGCCGTGGTGGAAGGCTTCGCCTTGCGCATTGTCGCCGGTGACGTACCGCCGTCCCTCAAGGACGTGGAGCTGCGCAGCCTCGACGTCGGCCTGCTGCAAGCAGGCGCGAGCATGAAGGGCGAGTTCGAACAGCGCTTGCGCCAGGTCATCGAAGACGTCCAGGCGTCCCCCAAGCCGATCATCCTGTTCATCGACGAAGCCCACACTCTGGTGGGGGCCGGTGGCGCCGCCGGCACCGGTGACGCGGCCAACCTGCTCAAGCCGGCCCTGGCCCGTGGCACCCTGCGCACCGTGGCCGCTACCACTTGGGCCGAGTACAAGAAGCACATCGAAAAAGACCCGGCCCTGACCCGTCGCTTCCAGGTGGTGCAAGTGGCCGAGCCGTCGGAAGACAAGGCCCTGCTGATGATGCGTGGCGTGGCCTCGACCATGGAAAAACACCACCAGGTGCAGATCCTCGACGAAGCCCTGGAAGCCTCGGTCAAGCTGTCCCACCGCTACATTCCCGCGCGCCAGTTGCCGGACAAATCCGTGAGCCTGCTGGACACCGCCTGCGCCCGCGTCGCCATCAGCCTGCACGCCGTGCCGGCGGAAGTGGACGATAGCCGCCGGCGCATCGAAGCGCTGGAAACCGAGCTGCAGATCATCGCTCGCGAGCATGCCATCGGCGTGGTCATCGGCACCCGTCAGACCCAGACCGAAAGCCTGCTAAGCGCCGAGCGCGAACGCCTGGCCGAACTGGAAAGCCGCTGGGCCGAAGAGAAAACCCTGGTGGACGAACTGCTCGCCACCCGCGCCACCCTTCGCGAGCGCGTCGGCGTAGTGGACAGCGAGGACGGCAGCGAAGCCAGCCACGATTTGCGCGAGAAACTGGTGGACCTGCAACAGCGCCTGACCGCCCTGCAAGGCGAGACCCCGCTGATCCTGCCGACCGTGGATTACCAGGCCGTGGCCTCGGTGGTCGCCGACTGGACCGGTATCCCGGTGGGCCGCATGGCCCGCAACGAACTGGAAACCGTGCTCAACCTCGACCAGCACCTGAAAAAACGCATCATCGGCCAGGACCATGCCCTGCAGATGATCGCCAAGCGCATCCAGACCTCCCGCGCCGGCCTCGACAACCCGAGCAAGCCGATCGGGGTATTCATGCTCGCCGGCACCTCCGGGGTGGGCAAGACCGAGACCGCCCTGGCCCTGGCCGAGGCCATGTACGGTGGCGAGCAGAACGTCATCACCATCAACATGAGCGAATTCCAGGAAGCCCACACCGTGTCCACCCTCAAGGGCGCGCCACCGGGCTACGTCGGCTACGGTGAAGGCGGTGTACTGACCGAAGCCGTGCGGCGCAAGCCCTACAGCGTGGTGCTGCTGGACGAGGTGGAAAAGGCTCACCCGGACGTGCATGAGATTTTCTTCCAGGTGTTCGACAAGGGTGTGATGGAAGACGGCGAAGGCCGGGTGATCGACTTCAAGAACACCCTGATCCTGCTCACGACCAACGCCGGCACCGAGCTGATCGCGGATGTCTGCAAGAACCCGCAGGACGTGCCGGAGCCTGAGGAAATCGCCAAGGCCCTGCGCCAGCCTCTGCTGGAAATCTTCCCGCCGGCGTTGCTGGGGCGCCTGGTGACGATTCCGTACTATCCCCTCAGCGACGAGATGCTCAAGGCCATTACCCGCCTGCAACTGGACCGCATCAAGAAGCGCGTGGAAAACACCCATAAGGTGGCGTTCGACTACGACGACGCGGTGATCGACCTGATCGTCTCCCGTTGCACCGAAACCGAAAGCGGCGGACGCATGATCGACGCCATCCTGACCAACAGCCTGCTGCCGGACATGAGCCGCGAATTCCTGACCCGCATGCTCGAAGGCAAGGCCCTGGCCGGGGTGCGGATCCGCGCCGAGGATAACGAACTGCGATACGATTTCAGCGACGCGGCCTGACCTGGCAGGTACACCGATAGCCCTGTGCAAGAGAGCCTTGCTCGCGATAGCGGCATAACATTCGACCTCGATGTTGACTGACACACCGCCATCGCGAGCAGGCTCGCTCCCACAGTGAATCCGGCCCCTTCAGGGAATCGGCGGCGCAGCCATTACAACGATGAGATAACCGATGTTATTGAACCAAGCCTCACGCCTGGCCAAAATCACCAGTCCCCTCGGGCCGGAGGTGCTGCTGCTCAAGGACATGGGCGGCGGTGAAGAACTGGGGCGGCTGTTCAACTATGAGTTGCAGTTGCACTCGCTGGACAACGCCATCGACCTCAACCAGGTGCTCGGCAAGCCCATGTGCGTGAGCATGCAGCTGGACGGCGGTGGCGAGCGGCATTTCCACGGCATCGTGGCCCGCTTCAGCCAGAACGTCGACCAGGGCCAGTTCGCCAGTTACCAGGCCACGCTGCGGCCCTGGCTGTGGTTGCTGACCCGGACCTCCGATTGCCGGATCTTCCAGAACCTGACCATCCCGCAGATCATCAAGCAGGTGTTCCGCGACCTGGGTTTCTCGGATTTCGAGGACGCCCTGAGCCGGCCTTATCGCGAGTGGGAATACTGCGTGCAGTATCGCGAGACCAGTTTCGATTTCGTCAGCCGCCTGATGGAGCAGGAAGGGATCTATTACTTCTTCCGCCATGAACAGGGCCGGCATGTGCTGGTGCTGGCAGACGCCTATGGCGCCCACACCACGGTACCCGGCTACGGCTCGGTGCCCTACTACCCCAAGAACGAGCAGCAGCGCGAGCGCGACCACATCCACGACTGGCACCTGGCCCAGGAAGTCCAGCCCGGCTCCCTGGAGCTCAACGACTACGATTTCCAGCGCCCCAGCGCCCGCATCGACGTGCGCTCGGCCATGCCTCGCCCCCATGCCGCCGGTGACTATCCGCTGTACGATTACCCCGGCACCTACGTGCAGAGCGAAGACGGCGAACACTATGCCCGTACCCGCATCGAAGCCTTGCAGACCCTGCACGAGCAGGTCGAGCTGGCCGGCAACGCCCGTGGCCTGGGTTCGGGTCACCTGTTCAGCCTCACCGGCTTTACCCGCCAGGACCAGAACCGCGAATACCTGATCGTCGGCGCCCGCTATTACATTTCCCAGGAAAGCGGGGAGACCGGTGGTGGCGCGCCTTCGGCACAGTTCGAAAGCAGCCTGACCTGTATCGCGGCCCAGCAAAGCTATCGGCCGCTGCCCATTACCCACCGGCCCATCGTCAAGGGACCGCAGACGGCCCTGGTGGTCGGCCCCAAGGGCGAAGAGATCTGGACCGATCAGTTCGGCCGGGTGAAGGTGCACTTCTACTGGGACCGTCACGATCAATCCAACGAAAACAGTTCGTGCTGGATTCGCGTCTCGCAATCCTGGGCCGGGAAGAACTGGGGCTCGATGCAGATCCCGCGCATCGGCCAGGAAGTGATCGTCAGCTTCCTCGAAGGCGACCCCGACCGGCCGATCATCACCGGTCGCGTCTACAACGCCGAACAGACCGTGCCCTACGAACTGCCCGCGAACGCTACCCAGAGCGGCATGAAAAGCCGTTCGAGCAAGGGCGGCACGCCAGCGAACTTCAATGAAATCCGCATGGAGGACAAGAAGGGCGCCGAGCAGCTGTACATCCATGCCGAGCGCAACCAGGACATCGTGGTCGAGGTGGACGAAAGCCATTCAGTGGGCCACGACCGCAACAAGAGCATCGGCCACGACGAGACGGTGACCATCGGCAACAACCGGCTGCGCATCGTCAAGCAGGAGGACATCTTGTCCGTCGGCCTGCGCAAGACCGACAGCATCAGCCAGAGCTACGTCATTGAAGTGGGCGAGAACCTGCGCCTGGTATGCGGTGAAAGCATCCTGGAGCTCAACGCCAGCGGCCAGATCAACCTGACCGGCGTGCAGATCAGTTTCTATGCCAGTGGCGACGCCGAATTCAACACCGGCGGCGTGCTGCACCTGAACAACGGCGGCGGCCCCGGTGCCACGCCGGATGGCCAGGGCGTCAAGGCGAGCATCGATGCCAACATCAGTGCTGCATTCCCCAAGGCCTAATCTCGAGTTTTTCGCGCCATGAGCTACCGCATCAATGAGTTCCAGTTCCAGTTGCCGCCCAGCGAATTGCTGGACGCCTCGATCAATATTCTCAAGTTTCCCGAGCTGGGCACTTCCCTGATCGTCAGCCGCAGCCTGCTGGCCGAGGGCGAAACCCTGCAAAGCAACCTCGACGACCAGCTCAAGCGCCTGGAAAAACAGGTGCAGGACCTGCGCTGCCAACCAGGTGCCAGCGTGCGCCTGGGGGCCAATCAGGAAGTCGAAGGCATCGAGCTGCGCAGCCAGTTCAACAAGGGCAACGAAAAGGTCTTCCAGTACCAGTTGGCGCTGGTGCTGCCCGGCACCCGCAAAATGCTCGCCCTGAGCTATGTGAAAGCCCAGAAGCTGGGCGACGCCGAGGCCGCTCATTGGGCAACCATCAAGAACTCCCTGCTGTTCGACGTTCCCGCCTGATGAGTCGCTTGCATGTCTGATGCACTGTGGGCGGCCCGCTTGGGCGATGCACTGGAACATACCTCGATGATGGCCGACATCCTCGGCGGCGTGCTGGAGGTGGCAGCGAATATCGCGATCACCGCCCTGGCCACCGCTGCCGTGGTGGCGGCCACCGGGATCACCGTCGCCACCGGCGGCCTGGGCTGTTTCCTGCTGGGCGCCGTGGTCGGCGCCGTCGTCGGCATCGCCATGAGCAAGACCGGAGCCGACAAGGGCCTGAGCAATTTATGCGAGGGCATCGGCAACGCCCTCTTTCCCCCCACGGTGCAGGCCAACATCCTCACCGGCTCCACCGACACGCTCACCAACAACATTCCCGCGGCCCGCGCCGCCGGAGCGATCGAGTCCCATGTCGCGCCGGCCGGCACCGAACTGGAGGCCCCCGAGGCCGAGCCCAGCTACCTGGACATGGCCGAGAGCTTCTTCTCGCAGATGTGGCGCCCCACCGTCGCCACGCCTGCTCCCGGTGCCGTGCCCAAGCCAGAAGACCTGGTCATCTGCACCAAGCACCCGCCGATGCCACCGCAGTTCCTGGCCGAAGGCTCGGACAAGGTCACCATCAACGGCCAGCCCGCCGTGCGCAGCGGCGACCGCAGCACCTGCGATGCCAAGGTGGTGTCGTCCGGGCTGATCTCTCCGGATGTGACCATCGGCGGCGGTTCGGTGGTGGTGCGCGAGATCCGCAGCGGCAAGACACCGGGCGTGGGCCTGGCGGTGACTGCGTTGCTGATGCTCAAGGGTGGCAAGGGCAAGTTCCTGAGCAACCTGCCGTGCATGTTGATAGGCGGCGCGGCCTCGATGGCCGTCAGTAGTGCGATGGGCGCGGCGGCCAATGCGGCCATGGGCTCGTCGAACCCGGTGCATGCCGCCACCGGCGCAAAAGTGCTGGGCGATGTCGAGGAGCTGGACTTCGTCTTGCCCGGGATCCTGCCCATCGACTGGCAGCGCTTCTATAACAGCCGCGACGAACGGGGCGACAGTTTGTTCGGCGCCGGTTGGAGCGTCGCCTACGAAATACGCGTGGAGGTCCTGCCCCATCCCGAGGGCGGCGAAACCCTGGTCTACACCGACGAACAGGGCCGCCGCATCGACATGGGCTCGATCCCCCTGGGCGGCGCCGTGTTCAGCCCCGGTGAAGGGCTCTCGGTCCGGCGGCACTCCGATGGAAAACTGCTGATCGAAAGCGCGGATGGGCTGTATCGCCTGTTCGAACCGACACCGGGCCATGCTGCGCAGCTGCGCCTCGATCAACTGGGCGACCGCAACGACAACCGCATCCATCTCGACTACGACGAAACCGGGCGCCTGGTGCGGCTGCGCGACAGCTTCGATCAGGTACAGGTCGAACTGGTCTACGACCAGCGCCGGCCACAACGCGTCAGTCGGATCGAACGCCTCTACCCCGACCAGCGCCGCGAAGTGCTGATGCACTACGGCTACGACGCCCAAGGGGATCTGGCGCAAGTGCGCCACTCCAACAACCAGGTCAAACGGCGTTATGCCTACGACTCGGGGCGGCGCATGGTGGAGCACCAACTGCCCACCGGCCTGCGCTGTTTCTACGAATGGGCCCTGCTTGAAGACCGGGAATGGCGCGTGGTGCGCCATTGGACCGACGCTGGCGATACCTACACGTTCACCTATGATCTGGCCGGCGGCATCACCCGCATCACCGACGGCTTGAACCGCATCAGTACCCGGCGCTGGGACGAGCGCTACCGGATCACCGAAGCCACCGATGCACTGGATCGCACCTGGACCTTCCAGTGGAACGACGAAAGCCAGTTGCTGGGGGCCACCGACCCCAACGGCGGGCAGCATCGGTTCAGCTATGACGAAGCGGGCAATCTGTGCCAGACCCTCGACCCGCTCGGGCGCAGCGAGTCGACGCTGTGGCTCGAACACTGGGCCCTGCCCCTGGCTGAAACCGATGCCGCGGGCAACACCTGGCAGTACCGCTATGACGCGCGTGGCAACCGTATCCGCGAAACCGACCCACTGGGCCATGTCACCCGCTACCGCTACGACAACCACGGTCAGGTCGTCGAAATCATCGACGCCAGCGGTAAAAGCAAAACGATGCGCTGGACGCCGCTGGGTCAACTCAGCGAACACACCGACTGCTCCGGCTACACCACGCGACTGAGCTACGACGAGCGTGGGCTGTTGCTCGGCAGCACCGATGCACTGGGAGAACGCACCCGTTTCAGCTACGACGACCTGGGCCGATTGCTGAGCAAGCAACTGCCCGACGGGCGAACCGAGCACTATCAGCGCGATGCCAGCGGTCAGTTGATCGGCTACAGCGACGCCGCCGGGCACACCACGTGCTTCCAGCACACCCCAAGCGGCCAGTTGCACCTGCGCACCGACGCCCATGGCCGGCGGGTGGAGTTGAGCTACGACCACTACGGGCGCCTGCTGGCCCTGACCAACGAGAACGGCGAAAGCTATCGGTTCGCCTGGGATGCGGGCGACCGGCTGAGCACCCAGCAGAGCCTGGACGGCAGCCTCAAGCACTACACCTACGACGCACTGGACAACGTCACTCGCGTGCAAGCCCACGCCGCTCCCGGCAGCACCAACCTGGACCTCTCGCCACAAGCGCCCATCGTCCATGAACTGGAGCGCGACGCGGTAGGACGGCTGGTTGCCAAGGTCACCGCCGACGGGCGCACCGAATATCGCTATGACGCCCTCGACCAGGTCATTGCCGTAACCTTCACCAGCCTGACCGGTGACCAGCAGAGCGTCGGCTTCAGCTACGATGCCCTCGGGCAGTTGATTGCTGAACAGAGCTGGGCCGGACGCCTCGAGCATCGCTATGACGAACTGGGCAACCTCACCCAGACACAGCTTCCCGATGGCCGCTGGCTGAACCGCCTGCACTATGGCAGCGGCCATCTGCACCAGATCAACCTTGATGGCCAGGTCATCAGCGACTTCGAACGCGACCGTCTGCACCGCGAAGTACTGCGCACCCAGGGACGCCTCAGCACCCGCAGCGAATACGACCGCAGCGGTCGTCTGCGGGCTCGCCAGCGACGGCAGCAGGGCCAGTCGACGTTGCTGCCGCCAATAGCGCAGTCGCTATTTGCCTACGACAGCAGCGATCAACTGGTGGAGCGCTTCGACAACCAGCCCGAAGCCCCTCATCGCCAACTGCTGCATTACGATGCCACCGGTCGGATCCTTGCCAGCCAGGACAACCTCAAGGGCCAGCGCGAAGGCTTCGCCTACGATCCATCGGCCAACCTGCTCGACGGACTGATGGGCACCGGGCATGTCACCCATAACCGCCTGTTGACCTATCAGGACAAGCGCTACCGCTACGACGGTTTCGGCCGCATGGTGGAAAAACGCAGCAGCCGACGCGGCGTACAGCGCTTCAAGTACGACGCAGAGCAGCGTTTGCTGGAGGTCCACAACGACAACGGCTCGGTCGTGAAGATGACCTACGACCCGTTGGGTCGACGCATCGAAAAGGCCGAATACGACCGTCACGCCAACGTGCTCGGCCGGACCCGCTTTACCTGGGATGCGCTGCAACTGTTACAGGAGCACCGCAACGGCCAGACCAGCCTCTACATTTATGCCGACGACAGCCACGAGCCCCTGGCCAGGGTCGATGGCATCGGTGAGCAGCAGAAAGTCCGTTATTACCACAACGATCTCAACGGCCTGCCCGAACAACTTTCCGAAGCCGACGGCCACACGCTTTGGCGTGCCCATTACCAGGTCTGGGGCAACACCGCCGAAGAGTTGCGCGAGCCGTATTTCATCGAAGAGCAGAACCTGCGGTTCCAGGGCCAGTACCTGGACCGGGAAACCGGCCTGCATTACAACACCCTGCGCTTTTACGATCCGGACATCGGCCGGTTCACCACCCCGGACCCCATCGGCCTGGCAGGTGGATTGAACCTCTACCAATACGCGCCAAACCCGGTGAGCTGGATCGACCCCCTGGGGCTGATGAAGTGCACGACCCCGCCGAAAGGTCGCAAGGTCAACCGGACGGTTTATCGCTTTGAAGAGCCTGGGCGGATCAGCACGACCTGGACGGTGCATAAATGGAACGTCGCCGCCCGACACCGTTATACCGCCCCCGGCCTGGGTGGCGTCTACGGCGCCAACTCGCGCAAGACCGCCATGGGCGAGGTCAATCACTGGGGCGTGGACCTGTCCACGCGGGTCCTGGTGAGCAAGAAAGTTCAGCTCAACAACGTCCTGGACCTGACCCGCGCCGATGTGCGCAAGCAATTGGGCGTGTCGCTGAAAAGCATCACTGGCAACAAATACACCCAGACCCACCAGATCGGCGCCTGGGCCAAGGCCAACGGTTATGATGGGATCCTGGCGCCGTCGGCGCGCAACCCGACCGGCAGTAATCTGATTTCCTTCGCGGGCTTTTAGAAATGGGACTGGAAGACGAATACGTCGGCGACGCCGACTGGCAAACTTTTGTGCGTCTGTATGAAGAGGACTACCTCGACGACAACGCCCGCACGCTCGCCAAGTCCATGGACGACAACCTCGACATGGCCGTGGTGCTCTATGGAAAACGAGGGCTCAAGGAAGGCCTGTGGTGGATGGAACAAGTCGTGCCGGCCTTGGGTAACAAACGCCCGGCCGATTGCCTCAAGAGCCCGAAGCTGATCAGGCGCCTGAGAATGGCATTGATGAGCATGCCTTGACCCCATAGGAAAAAGGATGCAATGGAAAGCATCGAAGTACATGCAAACGCATCCGCCAGACATCCGAGTCCCATGAGTATTCAATATGCCTGACGCACTCTGGGCGGCCCGCTTGGGCGATGCACTGGAACATACCTCGATGATGGCCGACATCCTCGGCGGCGTGCTGGAGGTGGCAGCGAATATCGCGATCACCGCCCTGGCCACCGCTGCCGTGGTGGCGGCCACCGGGATCACCGTCGCCACCGGCGGCCTGGGCTGTTTCCTGCTGGGCGCCGTGGTCGGCGCCGTCGTCGGCATCGCCATGAGCAAGACCGGAGCCGACAAGGGCCTGAGCAATTTATGCGAGGGCATCGGCAATGCCCTCTTTCCCCCCACGGTGCAGGCCAACATCCTCACTGGCTCCACCGACACGCTCACCAACAACATTCCCGCGGCCCGCGCCGCCGGAGCGATCGAGTCCCATGTCGCGCCGGCCGGCACCGAACTGGAGGCCCCCGAGGCCGAGCCCAGCTACCTGGACATGGCCGAGAGCTTCTTCTCGCAGATGTGGCGACCCACCGTCGCCACGCCTGCTCCCGGTGCCGTGCCCAAGCCAGAAGACCTGGTCATCTGCACCAAGCACCCGCCGATGCCACCGCAGTTCCTGGCCGAAGGCTCGGACAAGGTCACCATCAACGGCCAGCCCGCCGTGCGCAGCGGCGACCGCAGCACCTGCGATGCCAAGGTGGTGTCGTCCGGGCTGATCTCTCCAGATGTGACCATCGGCGGCGGTTCGGTGGTGGTGCGCGAGATCCGCAGCGGCAAGACACCGGGCGTGGGCCTGGCGGTGACTGCGTTGCTGATGCTCAAGGGTGGCAAGGGCAAGTTCCTGAGCAACCTGCCGTGCATGTTGATAGGCGGCGCGGCCTCGATGGCCGTCAGTAGTGCGATGGGCGCGGCGGCCAATGCGGCCATGGGCTCGTCGAATCCGGTGCATGCCGCCACCGGGGCCAAGGTGCTGGGTGGTGACGAGGAGCGGGATTTCGTGCTGCCGGGGATCCTGCCCATCGATTGGCAACGTTTCTACTGCAGCCGCGACGAGCGCGGCGAAGGCTTGTTCGGCGTCGGCTGGAGCGTGCCCTACGAAGTGTGCGTCGAAATCCGGCCGCATCCGGAGGGCGGCGAAACCCTGGTCTACACCGACGAACAGGGCCGCCCCATCGATATGGGCTCGATCCCCCTGGGCGGTGCGGTGTTCAGCGCTGGCGAAGGCCTGGCCGTGCGTCGCCACGTCAACGGCCAGTTGCTGATCGAAAGCGACGACGGCCTGTACCGCTTGTTCGAGCCCGCGCCTGCCAACCCATCGCACTTGCGCCTGAGCCAGCTGGGCGATCGCAACGACAACCGTATTCACCTCGACTACGACGAAACCGGGCGCCTGGTGCGGCTGCGCGATGCTTTCGACCTGATACAGGTGGAGCTGGCCTACGAGCGTGAACGTGTCATCCAGATCGAGCGCCTGTACCCCGACCAGCAACGCGAAGCACTGGTCAGCTACGGCTACGATGCGCTGGGCAACCTGGTCGAAGTACGCGACGCCGCCGGCCTGGTGCAACGACGCTTCGCCTATGACGCAGGGCGGCGCATGGTGGAACACCAGTTACCGACGGGCCTGCGCTGCTTCTACGACTGGGCCTTGATCGACGGCCAGGAATGGCGCGTGGTCCGTCACTGGACCGACGAGGGCGATGCCTACCAGTTCGACTACGACCTTTCGGCCGGCACCACGCGCATCACCGACAGCCTGCAGCGTGTCAGCACGCGACACTGGAACAGCCAGTACCAGATCACCCGATGCAGTGACAACCTCGGTCAGACCTGGACGTTCGAGTGGAACGACGAACGCCAGATGCTCGGCGCCACCGACCCGCAGGGCGGGCGCTACGCCTACAGCTATGACGCAGCCGGCAACCTGATCGGCGAAACCGACCCGCTGGGTCGCAGCGAATCGACCCTCTGGCTCGAACACTGGTCCCTGCCGCTGGTGTACACCGATGCGGCCGGCAACAGCTGGAAATACCGCTACGATCAACGTGGCAACTGCATCGGCGAAACCGATCCCCTGGGCCACGTCACCCGCTACCGCTACGACGCCCACGGCCAGGCCATCGAGATCATCGACGCCACCGGCAAAAGCAAGAAGCTGCGCTGGAACCCTTTCGGGCAACTGGTGGAGCACATCGACTGCTCGGGTTATCCGACACGCTTGAGCTACGACTCGCGTGGCCACCTGCAAACCATCACCAACGCCCTGGGCGAACGCACCCAATTTAGCTACGATGCCCGGGGCCGTCTGATCGGCAGCCAATTGCCGGACGGCCGCACCGAGCAGTACCAGCGCGACGTCGCCGGCCAGTTGACCGGCTACACCGACCCTGCCGGACACACCACGCTCTACCAGCACAACCGCCGCGGCCAGGTCCGCCAGCGCACCGACGCCCAGGGCCGGCAGGTGCAGTTTGCGTATGACAGCTATGGGCGACTGCAGGCGCTGGTCAACGAGAACGGCGAGAGCTATCGGTTTGCCTGGGATGCGAGAGACCGGTTGGCCGAACAGCAGGACCTGGATGGCAGCGCCAAGCGCTACACCTACGACCGACTGGACAACGTCACAGCGATAACGGCCGTTCCGGCCCCTTACGGCACAGGCCTGGCGGTCGTTCCCGAAACGCCACCATCGCCCATCGTGCATCGACTGGAGCGCGACGCCGTGGGCCGGCTGATTGCCAAAGTCACCGACGATGGCCGCACCGAATACGCCTACGACCCGCTGGACCAGCTTACCGCCGTCACCTTCACCGACCATCAGGGCAACGCCCAAGGCCTGAGCTTCGCCTACGACGCCCTCGGCCAGTTGGTGGCCGAAAACAGCGCCGCCGGCAGCCTGCGATACCACTACGACGAACTCGGCAACCTGATCCAGACCCAACTGCCCGATGGCCGCTGGCTCAACCGGCTGTACTACGGCAGCGGGCATCTGCACCAGATCAACCTCGACGGCCAGGTCATCAGCGACTTCGAGCGCGACCGCCTGCACCGCGAAGTGCTACGTACCCAAGGACAGGTCAGCACCCGCAGCGAATACGACCGCTGCGGCCGCCTGCGTGCGCGCCAACGCCGCCACGGCAGCCAACCGTCGAACCTGCCGGCGACGCTGCAAAAACGCTTCGAGTACGACCCCGCCGACAACCTGATCGGCAAGCTCGATCAGCAACCGGCCGCACCACACCGCCAACTCCTGCACTACGACGCCACCGGCCGCATCCTCGCCAGCCAGGACAGCCTCCACGGCCAACGCGAGACGTTCGCCTACGACGCCGCCGCCAACCTGCTGGACGGCCCGCAGGCCGGCGCTGGACGGGTGGTGCACAACAAGCTGCTGACTTATGAGGACAAGCGTTACCGCTACGATGCCTTTGGCCGGATGATCGAAAAGCGCAGCGCAAAACGGGGCCTGCAACGCTTTGCCTATGATGCCGAGAGCCGCCTGGTCGAAGTGCGCAACGAGAACGGCAGCATCGTGCGCATGACCTACGACCCGCTGGGCCGACGCATCGCAAAAACCGAGCATGACACCCATGGCTATCCGCTGGGCGAAACCCGTTTCGCCTGGGACGGCCTGCGCCTGTTGCAAGAGCATCGCCACCAGCAGACCAGCCTGTACCTTTACGACGACAACAGCTACGAACCCCTGGCCCGGGTCGATGGCACTGGCCCGCTGCAAAAAATCCGCTATTACCACAACGACCTCAATGGCCTGCCAGAGCAGCTCACCGAAGCCGACGGACACAACATCTGGCGGGCGACCTATCGGGTGTGGGGCAACACGCTGGAAGAGCTGCGCGAGCCGTATTACATCGAAGAGCAGAACCTGCGGTTCCAGGGACAGTACCTGGACCGGGAGACGGGGCTGCATTACAACTTGCACCGATATTACGATCCCGACACCGGCCGATTCATCACACCGGATCCGATCGGGCTGGCCGGAGGGTTCAATCTTTACGCGTTCGTCCTGAATCCATTCACTTGGCAGGACCCCCTTGGCCTTGCCGGCTGTACGCTGATCAAGGCACGGTCAAAACAGTACGATTACAGGCTGCGATTGAAACGCTCCGAGTATCCCCAGACATTTGGACACATCGACGGCGCGATCAAAAAAGGTCATCCCTACATTGTGACCATTCAACGCGACACCGCTAAGCTCAATCGCAAACTCAGCCTGAAGGACGTCAAGACCAAAGCAGGCAAGGACCGGGACGAGTGGCCGATGGCAATGTTCAAGGAAGGCGGCACCGGCGCCAGCGTCAAGTACATCGATCCCAGCGACAACCGGGGGGCCGGCTCGAGTATCGGCAACATCCTGTCCGACCTACCCGACGGAACCAGAGTCAAAATCGAGGTTTACTGATGAAAAATACCGCTCAATCCGTGGATCTGTTGATCTCCCACAGCCAGATTCAATTCCGTTCACGGCCCTTCGACGAGACCTCGAGCCAGTGGGGCAAGACCAACCTGGAACAAGGCGCGATCATCCATAAAGACTATGTGGTGTTCGACCCTTTGCCCGAGGACGCTTTCGGCGCCAATGTGCATTTGAAACTGGAAGATCACTTCAACCTTGATCCCACCGCCCAGCGCTGCATCGTCGTGCCGTTTCAAGTCACCGACATCAACCATGTGGAAGTCGCCTCCGCCGCTGAAAAATTCAAGGTCGAGCTTGACCTGCAGGCACGCGACTACGCGTTGTACTTCGAAGTGTGCGAAGGGGACGAGATTTTCTACAAGATCACGCTGGTGCCCTCAGACAGCAAGGCACCTGCCAAGTACCTGCTGGACGACCCTTGGGGCGGTGAGAAAGACAAGGTCCTGGTGGAAGGGGTTCGCTAGCGCTCTACGTTTCCAGGGCGGGTCGACAAAGGCGAACAGGACAAGGTGCCAATCCGTCCATCCCGGCACAGCCGGAGCGCAGCGCCCAGGAAGCTGGGCGCAGGCGCACATCCTGGCTGTCGCCACGGTCAGTCGAAACCCAGCACCTCGCTGCCCTTGGCCTCGAGCATCGCGTCGAACGTCGGCAACCTGGCGACGAAATCCGCTTCGAACGCCAGGTAGCGATCCTGGGCCGGCAGGTAACGCACCTGCGGCTTGATACGCCGGATATCCTGGCTGGACAGCTTGAGCACCTGGTTGCTGCGCTGATTCCAGAACCAGGCCAGGGTGTGGGAACCGAACGTCTGAGTGACGTAGTTCCAGACCCACCAGTCACCGTGCCCCCGGCTGACATGAACCCGCCCGTGGAACGTGCGCAGCGTGATGACGTTCCTGGGTTCTGTGACAAGCAGGCGCGTGTCCTGGCGCACCTCGCTGCCAAAGCCATCTAGCAGCGCCTTCGTTGCGGCCCCCGTGACCACGTTGAAGCGCCAGGCCAGCAGCACGGTCTCGTGGTAGCGCGGGTCTTGGAGGCTCTTTCGCTTGTCTTCGCTGAACAGCAGGATCTCATCACCCCCCAGGTAGGCGGTCGAACTTCGGAGGTGGTAACCGTCCACCGCCGGCATCGGCTGGGCGGCGATGGCTTGGTGCGGTGGGTCCTGACTCCAGGTCCAGCACAGGGGGCCGTTGTGCTGCATGAACAGCAGGCGACGGGCCCCGATAGGCAATATCGTCAGTTCATCCGGGTGTTCGAAAATGACTTCGCTGGCCTGCGCCGTGATCCGCCAGATACGCGTCATCGGCACTGGCTCGTAAATACGCTGGCGTTCGAAGACCTCGCCGTCCACCACGACACAGGGCTGCTCGAAGCCCGGCCATTGCACCTGGGCAGGGCCGAAATCCTGGATATCGTCACCCTGGCGCACTTCGTATCGGTAGCGGTCGTCCGCACTGTAATCGCCGCTTTTGACCCGACGTCTCCACAGGCTGCGCCGGGCATTGGCATCGATGAGTTGCAGGTCGGCACCGTCGAGCCCATCGGTACGGTGCTCGAGCATGTCCTGCTCCGCAGGCGGCCACTGGTTATAGTCGATCAGGAAGCACAGCCACCGTTCATCGTCCTGCTCGGTAACGGCGGCCCAACCGTTGCGGTAGTTGTATTCATCGACGTAGGTGGGGCCGGGATAGTCGTGCACTTCCTGCAGCCAGTTCAGCTTGCCGCGCTTGGACCTGGCCGGCTTGCGCGGGGCTTTTCCCTCGGCGACAACCGGTTGCCGGGGCTCGATCAGGCTCGGCGTGAAGTCCTCCTGGTCCTGCCAGTGCCTGGCAAATGCCTGGCGCTGATCGGTCGGGACAATGACCGGTCGGTAGTCATCGCCGCCGGCATCCAGGTTCCACAGGTCGTAGCCTCGTTCGGCCAAGGCATTGGCCAGCGCCTGGAAGCAGATCTCGGGCATCTCATTGCAGAGCTCATCCAGCAGCGCCTCGAAGGGCCGGCCGACAAACACGTCGATATCGGGGTAGTAATGCTGGAGCAACGCAAGGAGCTCGCCCCCCGGGATTTTCCAATCGACATGAACCAGCGGATCGAAACGAGATCGCATCACGCCTGCACTCCTTGAATGTAAGAGCCAGCCCCGTCAGATATTGGCCGGCACGAAATCCGGACCGCCCCGTTTGTCCCGCACCATCAGGGCGAATGCATCAACGGCGTCCACAGGCCGTCCGGGCTGTGCCATGCCGCGCCCGCCCAGCGCGTATCGGCCACCCGCTCGGCCTTGTGGCGTTCCAGGAGCCGCATGGCGCCGCACCGACGCTGCCCATGTTCACGTCAGCGCCCACGGCGACTCGGGAGGCTCAGGCAAAAAACCATGAAAAAGGGCACTCGATTCGCACCGATGTGCCCTTTTTGTTGCCACTTCCCCCCAACCGAGGTGGTTGCAGCAATTACGGATTGACGATGTCCTTCAACGATTTGCCCGGCTTGAAAGCGACGGTGTTGCTGGCCTTGATTTTCACCGGCTCACCCGTCTGTGGGTTCTTGCCAGTGCGGGCGCCGCGGTGGCGTTGCAGGAAGGTGCCGAAACCTACCAGGGTAACGCTGTCCTTGCGATGCAGGGCGCCGGTGATTTCTTCGAGAACGGCGTTGAGGACGCGGTTGGCCTGTTCCTTGGTGAGGTCCGCTTTTTCCGCGATGGCGGCGGCGAGTTCTGGTTTACGCATGAATGAAGCCCCTTTGACGGTTTTTTGTTGTTATGTCTGGGCTGGTCTCATGGGAACAGCCCCTAAGGCACCGCAGGCTCTACACTGCGGCAGACGGAAGTGAGAATGGCACGGGGCAGCAGGCGGCGCCAGTGGCCGGATGAGCTTTGTGGGACGAAAAGTAGGGTTTTTGCGACAGAACCCCCAGTATTTACGCCAACAGGGGCGGAAGTTCCTTGTTCAGCGCCAGCTTTTCCATCACTGCCGCACCTGTCAGGGCATAGCCCAGCAGGTTGCCCTGGGCATCGCGGCACAGGGCCTTGATGTCGGCGCCCTGCCCTTCGACGCTCCAGACGCCTTCGCGGCCTCGCGGTGGCGGTGAAACCACCAGCGGGCATACCGGTGTCTTCACGGTGATCGGCATGGGGCCATAGCTCACGGCGGTCGGATTGCCGGCCAGGGTCTGGGCCAGGGCCCGGGCGCAGCTCATCAGGGGCATGACGTAGAGCAGGTTCAAGCCATCGACCTCGGCGCAATCGCCCAGGGCGAAGATGTTGGCGTGGGAAGTCTTCAGGTGACGGTCGACCACCACGCCGCGATTGACCACCAGGCCCGCGGCAGCCGCCAGGTCGATGCGCGGGCGCAAGCCAATGGCCGAGACCACCAGGTCGCAGGCAATCACCTGGCCGTCGGACAGGTGCGCCTCCAGCCCGTCGGCCACCCGCTGCAGGCGATTGAGCACCGGCCCCAGGTGGAAACGCGCGCCGAGGCTTTCCAGCCCGGCTTGCACCGCGGCGGCGGCAGCCGGGTGCAGCAGCGTCGGCATGACTTGCTCGCACGGCGCCACCAGTTGCACTTCGTAGCCGCCAAGGATCAGGTCGTTGGCGAATTCGCAGCCGATCAGGCCGGCGCCGAGCAGCAGTACCCGACGTTTGCCGACAGCAGCCGCCCGGAAGCGCCCGTAGTCTTCCAGGTCATTGACGGGAAAGATCAGGTCCGCGGCGTCACCCTGTACTGGCACCCGCACGGTTTCGGCGCCCCAGGCGAGGACCAGGTCGCGATAGCTCACCGCTTCCTCGCCGATCCACAGGCGCTTGTGGCCCGGATCGATACCGCTGATGCGGGTATGGGTACGCACTTCGGCCTTCAGTTGCTCGGCCATGGCGCCCGGCTCGGCCATGCTCAGGCCGTCGGCGTCCTTGTTCTTGCCGAAGCCGGTGGAGAGCATCGGCTTGGAGTAGGAGCGTCCGTCGTCCGCGGTAATCAGCAGCAGCGGGGTTTCGCTATCGAGCTTGCGAAACTCCCGGGCCAGGTTGTAGCCGGCCAGTCCGGTACCGACGATGACGACAGGTGCGCTCATGTTGCTCTCCATGCTGTTCTTGATGGGGACGACGGATCAGGCGATCTCGATCATTTCGAAGTCCATTTTGCCGACACCGCAGTCCGGGCACAGCCAGTCTTGCGGAACATCCTCCCAGCGGGTGCCGGGGGCGATGCCATCATCCGGCCAACCGTCGGCTTCGTTATAGATCAGGCCGCAGACGATACATTGCCACTTCTTCATTCGGGTACTTCCTCGGGTATCAGGCGTTTGCCGGTATGGTTGGGTCGATGCGGTCGCCCTTCCGGCTCAGGGCGTTTTGTACTGATCGGTCGCCGCAGATGCAAGCACGATCGACGCGATGGCAGGCCGGGGCCGTCAAAACCGACGATCGCCATGGTAAGCTCGCGACCTCCTTTGCTGCCATTCAAGACCCCTGTGCCGCATACAAATTCGATATTTCCTACACTTCACTGGTGGCCTCGGCACCTGCTTTCGCCCCGCCCCGATGCCTGTGTGCTCGACTGGCTGTATGACGAAGGTTCCCTGACCCGGCGCCTGACGCGCCTGTCGGACGACCACTTCAGTGTGATGCCGCTGCTTGAAGGCTGGCAGCCATTGCGGGCCGACGAATGCGCCGCCCTGGACCTGGCCGAGGGCAGCGAAGGCTGGGTCCGCGAGGTGTACCTGCTGGGGCATGGCGAGCCTTGGGTGTTCGCCCGCAGTGTGGCGGCGCGCAGCGCATTGGAAGGGGACGGGTTGCAGATGGACGCACTGGGCAGCCGCTCCCTGGGGGAGCTGCTGTTCTGCGACCAGGCGTTCCAGCGCCGCGCCATCGAGGTTTGCCATTACCCTGAGCCGTGGCTGCCGGCGCAGGTGCGCGCGCCACAACTGTGGGGCCGTCGTTCGCGTTTCGATCGCGGCGCGTTGAGCGTGCTGGTGGCGGAAATCTTCCTGCCGCGCCTGTGGAGCGTCGCGCGCGCCTATTCGGAGACTTGCTGATGTACCTGCAACTGCTCAAATCCTTGAATCGCCTCAACCCACGGGCCTGGGATTTCCTGCAACTGACCCGCATGGACAAGCCCATCGGCATCTACCTGTTGCTGTGGCCGACGCTCTGGGCGTTGTGGATCGCCGGAGAGGGTTCCCCTTCCCTGGCCAACATCGTGATTTTCGTCCTCGGCGTGGTACTGACCCGCGCTGGCGGTTGCGTCATCAACGACTGGGCCGACCGCAAGGTGGACGGCCATGTGAAACGCACCGAGCAGCGCCCGCTGGTGAGCGGCAAGGTCAGTTCGAAGGAAGCGCTGGTGTTTTTCGCGGTGCTGATGGGGGTGAGTTTCCTGCTGGTGCTGTGCACCAACGCACCGACCATCCTGCTGTCCCTCGGCGGGCTGGCGCTGGCCTTCACCTACCCCTTCATGAAGCGCTACACCTATTACCCGCAAGTGGTGCTGGGCGCGGCGTTCTCCTGGGGAATGCCGATGGCGTTCACCGCCGAGACCGGCCACCTGCCGGCGGCCGCCTGGCTGCTGTACATCGCCAACCTGCTGTGGACGGTGGGCTATGACACTTACTACGCAATGACCGACCGGGACGACGACCTGCGGATCGGGGTGAAGTCCACGGCGATTCTCTTCGGCGACGCCGACCGCGTGATCATCCTGACGCTGCAGGGCCTGGCGCTGGGCTGCCTGCTGCTGGCCGGCGTAAAGTTCCAGCTGGGCACCTGGTTCCACTTGGGGCTGGTGGTCGCCGCCGGGTGTTTTGCCTGGGAGTTCTGGTACACCCGCAGCAGGGACCGGATGCGCTGCTTCAAGGCATTCCTGCACAACCACTGGGCCGGGTTGGCAATTTTCGCGGGGATCGTGCTGGATTACGCGTTGCGCTGAGGCACACCTATTTCTTAGTAGTCACCGGACCTTGTGGCGAGGGGATAAATCCCCTCGCCACAGCGATCTTCGACAGACGGGAGTCAGTCGGGCTTGGCGATCTTCCATGCGCCATCCATTTTGCCGTCGCCGGTCATGTCTCCCGCTTTCTTGTCACCAACAAAGGTATACAGTGGATCGCCGTCATAGGCCCATTGTGAAGAGCCATCGGCACGGGTGATCACAGTCCATTCGCCCGAGGGCGTCGCGGTGCTTTCAGCCTTGAGCGGCGGCCAGTTCACGGCGCATTTGTCGTTGCACATCGACTTGCCGTCGTCATCCTTGTCAAAGGTATACAACGTCATGCCCGCGTGATCGACCAGCACACCGTCCTTGACCATCGCCGGCTCGCCAGCCGCAAACGCCATTCCCGGTAATGCCAACGCAACCAACAGCCCCAGCGCGTTGATGGATCGAGTGTAATAAGCCATGGAAAACCTTCTTGTGTGGTAGCCAGGATTCGGACTGAAAAGCGTAGCCCAGGATCCCTTTTGCTGCCGAAGCACGAAATAACTGTCACACGACTGCAATAATTCCGTTATCTAATGCGGCGCAAGACAGTTAAATGACAAGAGGATTACCCCATGGTTGGCAGGAGCATTCTGATCGTCGACGACGAGGCGCCCATCCGCGAGATGATTGCCGTTGCGTTGGAGATGGCCGGCTATGACTGCATGGAAGCAGAAAACTCTCAACAGGCCCACGCGATCATCATCGACCGCAAGCCCGACCTGATCCTGCTGGACTGGATGCTGCCCGGCACCTCCGGTATCGAGCTGGCGCGGCGCCTCAAGCGCGACGAGCTGACCGGTGACATTCCGATCATCATGCTCACGGCCAAGGGCGAGGAAGACAACAAGATCCAGGGCCTGGAAGTCGGCGCCGACGACTACATCACCAAACCGTTCTCCCCACGGGAACTGGTGGCGCGTCTGAAGGCCGTACTGCGCCGCGCCGGGCCGACCGATGGCGAGGCGCCGATCGAAGTCGGCGGCCTGCTGCTGGACCCGATCAGCCACCGGGTGACCATCGACGGCAAGCCTGCCGAGATGGGGCCGACCGAATACCGCCTGCTGCAGTTCTTCATGACCCACCAGGAACGCGCCTACACCCGCGGCCAGCTGCTGGACCAGGTCTGGGGCGGCAACGTCTATGTCGAGGAGCGCACCGTGGATGTGCACATCCGTCGCCTGCGCAAGGCCCTCGGCGATGCCTATGAGAATCTGGTACAAACCGTGCGTGGCACCGGTTATCGTTTTTCGACGAAGGCCTGATCCGAGCCCTTACCGCCCGACAAGCTGACAAGGACGCGTGTTCAATTGAATCAAAACTGGCATGGCACCCTGATTCGCCACATGTTGTTGCTGGTCACCGGCTGCCTGGTGATCGGCCTGATCAGCGGGCATTACGCCTGGAGCCTGGCGGCGGGCCTGGCCCTCTACCTGGCCTGGACCCTCAAGCAACTGCTGCGCCTGCACGAATGGCTGCGCCTGCACAAACCCGACGAGGCCCCGCCCGACGGCTACGGACTGTGGGGCGAGGTGTTCGACAGCATCTACCACCTGCAACGGCGCGACCAGCGCGTGCGTGGCCGCCTGCAAGCGGTGATCGACCGGGTGCAGGAGTCTACGGCGGCCCTCAAGGACGCGGTGATCATGCTCGACAGCGACGGCAACCTGGAATGGTGGAACCGCGCCGCCGAGACCCTGCTGGGCCTCAAGACGCCCCAGGACAGCGGCCAGCCGGTGACCAACCTGGTACGCCACCCGCGATTCAAGGAATACTTCGAGCAGGAAAACTACGCCGAACCCCTGGAAATCCCGTCCCCCACCAATGACCGGCTGCGCATCCAGCTGTACATCACCCGCTATGGCAACAACGAACACCTGATGCTGGTGCGCGACGTGACACGCATTCATCAGCTGGAACAGATGCGCAAGGACTTCATCGCCAACGTATCCCACGAACTGCGCACGCCCCTGACAGTGATCTGCGGCTACCTGGAAACCCTGCTCGATAATGTCGACGAGGTGAACCCGCGCTGGCGCCGGGCCCTGCAGCAGATGCACCAGCAGAGCGGACGCATGCAGACCCTGCTCAACGACTTGCTGTTGCTGGCGAAGCTGGAGGCCACCGATTACCCGTCGGACAACCAGCCGGTCCCCATCGACGACCTGCTGCAGATCATCAGCGAAGATGCCCAGGAGCTGTCCGGCCCCAAGCAACAGACCATCACCCTGGAAGCCGACCCGCTGGTGCAGCTCAAGGGCAGCGAGGCAGAACTGCGCAGCGCGTTTTCCAACCTGGTGTTCAATGCGGTCAAGTACACGCCGGAACAAGGCCGGATCCATATCCGCTGGTGGGGCGACGTGCAAGGCGCGCACCTGAGCGTGCAGGACTCCGGCATCGGCATCGACAGCAAGCACCTGCCGCGCCTGACCGAACGCTTCTACCGTGTCGACTCCAGCCGCAACTCCAATACCGGTGGCACCGGCTTGGGGCTGGCGATCGTCAAGCATGTCCTGTTGCGGCACCGAGGCCGCATGGAAATCAGCAGCGTGCCCGGCCACGGCAGCACTTTTACTTGCCATTTCGCCCCGGCGCAGGTGGTTCGCGCGCGTCACGCCACCGCTGCCGATTGACGCACGTCGGCGCTTCCCTCTAGGCAATTGCCGAGTCAGCCGCTACATTGGCTGACTTGCGCCTGCCTTTGCAGGCATGCATTTTTGACCCTCCAAGCACTCACGGAACCTGCAAAACCCCATCATGGACCCATCCCCTGGCTTGTCCCTCGTCACACTTTTCGCCGAATTCGGCATGATTCTCTTTGCTCTGATCCTGGTTCTGCTCAACGGATTCTTCGTTGCGGCCGAATTTGCCATGGTCAAGCTGCGCTCGACCCGGGTCGAAGCCATCGCCGAGCAGAACGGCTGGCGCGGGCACATCCTGCGCACCGTCCATAGCCAGCTCGACGCCTACCTGTCCGCCTGCCAGCTGGGCATTACCCTCGCCTCCCTGGGCCTGGGCTGGGTCGGTGAGCCGGCGTTCGCGCACATCCTCGAACCGCTGCTGGGCGCGGTGGGCGTCGAATCGCCGGAAGTGATCAAGGGCGTTTCCTTCTTCACCGCGTTCTTCATCATTTCGTACCTGCACATCGTGGTCGGCGAACTGGCGCCCAAATCCTGGGCCATCCGCAAACCCGAGCTTTTGTCGCTGTGGACCGCCGTGCCGCTGTACCTGTTCTACTGGCTCATGTATCCGGCCATCTACCTGCTCAACGCCAGCGCCAACGCCATCCTGCGCATCGCCGGCCAAGGGGAACCGGGGCCCCATCACGAGCACCACTACAGCCGTGAGGAGCTCAAGCTCATCCTGCACTCCAGCCGTGGCCAGGACCCCAGCGACCAGGGCATGCGCGTGCTGGCCTCGGCCGTGGAAATGGGCGAGCTGGAGGTGGTGGACTGGGCCAATTCCCGGGAAGACCTGGTGACGCTGGAGTTCAACGCGCCGCTCAAGGAAATCCTGGCGATGTTCCGCCGTCACAAATTCAGCCGCTACCCGGTGTACGACAGCGAACGCCAGGAGTTCGTGGGCCTGCTGCACATCAAGGACCTGCTGCTGGAACTGGCGGCCCTGGACCACATCCCCGAATCGTTCAACCTGGCCGAGCTGACCCGGCCCCTGGAGCGTGTGTCGCGGCACATGCCGCTTTCGCAGCTGCTGGAGCAGTTCCGCAAGGGCGGCTCGCACTTCGCCCTGGTGGAGGAAGCCGACGGCAACATCATCGGCTACCTGACCATGGAGGACGTGCTGGAAGTGCTGGTGGGCGACATCCAGGACGAACACCGCAAGGCCGAGCGCGGCATCCTGGCCTACCAGCCGGGCAAGCTGCTGGTACGGGGCGACACGCCGTTGTTCAAGGTCGAGCGTCTGCTGGGCATCGACCTGGATCACATCGAGGCCGAGACGCTTGCAGGGTTGGTCTATGAAACCCTCAAGCGGGTGCCGGAAGAGGAAGAAGTGCTGGAAGTCGAAGGCCTGCGGATCATCATCAAGAAGATGAAAGGCCCGAAGATCATCCTGGCGAAGGTGTTGATGCTCGATTGAGCATCAACACCTTTGCGGCGACGACCCTTCTGTGGCGAGGGGATTTGTCCCCTCGCCACAGAAGCGCTTTTGCTGCTGCAGAGGCTACTGCTTGCCCACCGCAAAGTTGGGCAAGTCCCCCACGGGCTGGTTGAACTGGTAGGGAATCGACACCAACCCCAAGCCGGTGTTGCGCTGCACCACGAAATGCAGGTGCGGACCGGAGCTGTTGCCGGTGTTGCCGGACAACGCCAACGGCGTACCCACCCCCACCCGTTGCCCTTCCCGCACGCTCACCGAGCCTTTCTGCAGGTGCAGGTAGACCCCCATGGTCCCGTCGTCGTGCAGTATCCGCACGAAGTTGCCCGAAGGATCGTCCCCCCTGCCGGTCTGTTCGTTTTCAGTCTTGATGACCACGCCGCCACGCGCCGCGATGATCGGCGTGCCTTCGGGCATGGCGATGTCCATGGCGTAGCGATTCTTGGGGCCGTAATGACTGTATTGGCCATTGGCGCCCTGGCTCAGGCGAAACGGCCCGCCGCGCCACGGCAATGGGTAGCGGTAGGCTTGCGCCGTGCCGGCGGGGTCGCCCAGGGAGTATTCGAACCGCGGGGTGTACACCAGGGGCCGGCCGGGCTGCGTGGCCGTGAGCAGCGCCAGGCGCAGGTTGCTGCGCGCCGGCAACACCCGACGAATCGGCCGGCTCGGCGCGCCACTGACGTTGCTCAACCCGGCGAAGCTCAACTCGATCTCCACCGGCGCGTACAGGTCATTGCGCACGAACACCGCGTCCGCGCCTTTTTGCTTGCGGATATCAAGAAACACCTGTCGTTCCAGGCGCTCGACCATGCGATCACGGAACACGAACACCTGGGCGCCCTTGCTGGGGCGGTCGCTATAGGACACCACGCCATTGGCATCGGTGGATTTGTAGATTGTCATGGCCACGGCCGACGTGGAGGCCAGGACAAGACCACAGGCAAACAGCAAAGGCACGAGCATGGGCAAGATTCTGTCGAAAAGTGAAGGCCTGCACAGCAGCCTAGCAGCTGGGATGGACCAGCGTAGTCGACGGATGTTTCAAAATGCAGGCCACAGGCGCTTTGCTCAGGCCCATGGCCTGATCGCGAGCAGATGGGTTCCCAAAATCAATCTACAGGCACTGGCCCCCGCTTCGGGAAGGGGACACAAGGAACAAAGGCAGATCAGGAGACCCTACAGCACCACCCTCCGGACGATCAACCATACTCCAAACCCAGGCACTCTCTTGCAACGATAAATACGAAATCGGTACCCCGAACATTATCAGGCCAGCGGTGATATCCGATTGCTTGACCGTATGCCGTATCACCAGTTCAGAGCCGAGCCGAAAGCCGGTGAAGAAAAATATCACGACATCGCCCGCAACCATTCCCTGAGTCAACAGCCGAAACGGATAAGAGCCTCCCTCACTGATGGCCGAAAGATAGACCACGCTACGAGTTTCCTGTCCTTGCTGGTGGATCCCAGCGGGCACGGCCAGGTCGCCAGCGACACCGAGTTCAAGGACAGGGGATACCCTCGTTCCCGCTGTCGATTGCACCGTGTAGATAACCCTGACAGTGCCGTGTTTGATCGGTACCAGAAAATCCGCCCCCACGGGCACGACCAGATCCTCCACCGGACCCGGCCCAATAACCATGTGCTTTACGAAACAGGCATCCGCGCTCGAACCCCACCAATAGACAGAAACAAGAGCACCCGACGTGAGCGATGAGCCGGCTCTGATGCGCAGGTTGACGCCTTGCACAACCACCGGGAGGGCAATCATGCCGTCAACCGCTTCATCCACTACAGGCTTATATATCTGACCCTCCATTGACAGCACGACGACTGGCGATTTCGTCTCTTCGACCGGATATTCCAGATAGAAATAATAGAGTGCGGCCTGCTGCCCCTGGAACTCCAACGCCCGGTCAGCCGGCACGTCCACGACGATGTCCTGGTTCGCTTCCTGGATTGTTCCACCCATACCAAACCCGCCAGGCCCATCCACCGATTGCAGCACTGCATGATATCGACCATCCACCCGCATCCCATCGACAAAAGGAATACGGATGGTCAATCCCATCTCCAGATCGGCATACGAGACTTTCCCGTCCACGGCTTCATCGACCGAAGCCTCGAGCAACGGTGCCTGATCACGGTGTAATGCGTCGGCTATTCGATTTCTTTCTTCCAGGCTGATAAATAGGCTCATCACGCTCTCCCATTGTGCAGGCAACCATCAGGACGACTGTCCGCAGCAACTTAGGAGAAAAAACCTGAAGAACAACCTGTAGGAAATAACAGTCCGGACCAATGGTCAGTCTTGCTGTCCGACATGACGAGCATGTTGCACTCAAGATTGGAGGAGCCGGTCTTGAGCATGCTCTCACAGAGGACTGTGGATACTGCAAACCAATGTGGAAGCGAGCCCGCTCGCGACAGCGGGCTGGAGGCCGTCGCCGGATCAGGCGCCGGGAACGAAGTGCTTCTGCGCCGTGCCGCGGGCGATGAGGCGGGAGATGTAGTCGAGCTTCTGCGGGTCTTTGTCGACGAAGCGGAAGGTCAGTTGCAGCCATTCGCTGTCCGGTGTCTGCTCATGGGCGACGATGGCGTGCAGATAACCGTTCAGGCGCGCGGTTTCGGCGTTGTCGCCCTGCTCCATGTCCAGTACGGAGCTTTCAAGCACCTGAGGCAGGGTGTCGGTGCGCTTGACCACCAGCAGCGCTTCCTTGAGGCTCAGGGCCTTGATCACGCATTGCTGGGTGCCGCTGGACAGGCGCAACTGGCCCTGGCCGCGGTTGGCGGTCGCTGCGGAGGCGGCCGGCGCCTTGACGGGCGGGCTGTTGAGCAAGCCACGGGCCGGCGCGGCGGCGGGAGCAGCCGGTGCGACAGCGGCAGGGGCAGGGGCAGCGGCGGCCGGTCTGGCGGCAGCAGGAGCTGGCGCGGCAGCCGTCACTACCGGCGCGCCCTTGCCGCCGGTCAGTGCGCTGAGGGAGTCGTTGCCGAACGCCGAGTTCATCTTGGTCGGGGCGCTGTTCATCAGGGTGTCGAGCTTGCCGACCTTGTGCAGGGCCTGCTTGACCTTGGTCAGCAACTGTTCGTTGGTGAAGGGCTTGCTGACGTAGCCGGAAACGCCGGCCTGGATCGCCTGGACCACGTTCTCCTTGTCGCCACGGCTGGTGACCATCACGAACGGCATACCCTTGAGGTTGTCCTGCTGGCGGCACCAGGTGAGCAACTCAAGACCGGACATCTCCGGCATTTCCCAGTCGCACAGCACCAGGTCGAATGCCTCACGGGCCAGCAGGGCCTGGGCTTTCCTGCCGTTCACCGCGTCCTCGATACGGATGCCCGGGAAGTAATTGCGCAGGCACTTCTTCACCAGGTCACGAATGAACGAAGCATCGTCCACGACCAACACACTGACCTTACTCATCCAGATCCACCTCTAAAAAATCCCGGCAAGCATACCGCTTTTACTGATGGCATATTGCCAAAAACCGTCAGTCACGCCGGGACTTTTCGTTCGCGGGGTGCTGCTTTCGATTAAAAAGGCCACAAAAAAAAGCCCGACCAGAAGGCCGGGCGCTTTTCTTGGGCAATCTTACTTATCGTCAGTTTCACCCGGAACATTAGCGGTTTCGGACGGGGTGCCCTCAACTTCTTCCTTCATTCGCTTGAGCCCCATGTGCCGTACATCGGTGCCACGCACGAGATAGATCACAAGTTCCGAGATGTTGCGCGCATGATCGCCGATACGCTCCAGGGAACGCAGGACCCAGATGATGCTCAGCACCCGGGAGATGGAACGCGGGTCTTCCATCATGTAGGTCGCCAGCTCGCGCAGGGCGGTCTTGTATTCGCGGTCGATGATCTTGTCGTACTGGGCCACCGACAGCGCCAGGTCGGCGTCGAAACGGGCAAAGGCGTCCAGGGCATCGCGCACCATGTTGCGCACCTGGTCACCGATGTGGCGAACCTCGACGTAACCGCGCGGCGCCTCGCCCTCTTCGCACAACTGGATGGCGCGGCGAGCGATCTTGGTGGCTTCGTCGCCGATCCGCTCGAGATCGATCACTGACTTGGAGATGCTGATGATCAAGCGCAGGTCGGAAGCAGCGGGTTGGCGACGGGCCAGAATGCGCAGGCACTCCTCGTCGATGTTGCGCTCCATCTGGTTGATCTGGTCGTCGATCTCGCGCACTTGCTGGGCCAGGCCCGAATCGGCCTCGATCAGCGCGGTCACCGCGTCGTTGACCTGCTTTTCCACCAGCCCGCCCATGGCCAGCAGGTGACTGCGCACTTCCTCCAGCTCGGCGTTGAACTGTGCGGAAATGTGGTGAGTAAGGCCTTCCTTCGAAATCATCTTGTTCGCTCCGCGAAAGTTGCACGCTTCAAGCTGCAAGCTTCAAGCAGTTAAATGTTGATCCGGATCGCATCTGCCGCCTGTGCTCTGCGGCTTGCAACGGCCTCGACTAGCCATAGCGACCGGTGATGTAGTCTTCGGTCTGCTTCTTGGCCGGATTGGTGAACAGCGTATCGGTATCGCCGAATTCCACCAGTTTGCCCATGTACATGAACGCGGTGTAGTCGGAGACCCGAGCCGCCTGTTGCATGTTGTGGGTCACGATGACGATGGTGAACTTGGACTTGAGTTCGTAGATCAGCTCCTCGACCTTCAGGGTCGAGATCGGGTCCAGGGCCGAGCAAGGCTCGTCGAGCAGCAATACTTCCGGCTCCACGGCGATGGTGCGGGCAATCACCAGACGCTGCTGCTGACCACCGGACAGGCCCAGGGCCGAGTCGTGCAGGCGATCCTTGACTTCATCCCACAGGGCCGCGCCCTTGAGCGCCCACTCCACGGCTTCGTCGAGTACGCGCTTCTTGTTGATGCCCTGGATGCGCAGGCCATAGACCACGTTCTCGTAGATGGTCTTGGGGAACGGGTTGGGCTTCTGGAACACCATGCCCACGCGACGGCGCAGCTCGGCCACGTCTTCGCCCTTGCGGTAGATGTTGTTGCCGTAGAGGTTGATCTCACCCTCGACGCGGCAACCGTCCACCAGGTCGTTCATGCGGTTGAAGGTGCGCAGCAGGGTGGACTTGCCGCAACCCGACGGACCGATGAACGCGGTCACGCGCTGTTTCGGGATGTTCAGGCTGACGTCGTACAGCGCCTGCTTCTGGCCGTAGAACAGGTTCAGGCCGGGCACTTCGATGGCGACGGTTTCTTCGGCCAGGTTCAGGCTCTGCTTGTCGCGGCCCAGGGCCGACATGTTGATGCCATGTGTATGTGCTTCGTGTTGCATGGGAGGCTCCCTGTGCTAACAAATTCGGTTCGGTTGTGTGGGAGCGAGCCTGCTCGCGTTTCTGGCACCTCGGCCCGGCGCTGGACCGAGGCGATGCCATCGCGAGCAGGCTCGCTCCCACAGAAAATCAGTGCGTAATCAACTATCCAGTGCCTTGTACTTCTCGCGCAGGTGGTTACGGATCCACACCGCCGACAGGTTCAGTATCGCGATCACCAGTACCAGCAGCAGCGCCGTGGCGTAGACCAACGGCCGCGCCGCTTCGACGTTCGGACTCTGGAAGCCCACGTCATAGATATGGAAGCCCAGGTGCATGATCTTCTGGTCCAGGTGCAGGTACGGGTAGTTACCGTCCAGCGGCAGCGAAGGTGCCAGTTTCACCACGCCCACCAGCATCAGCGGCGCCACTTCGCCCGCGGCGCGGGCCACGGCGAGGATCATGCCGGTCATCATCGCCGGGCTCGCCATGGGCAGCACGATCTTCCACAGCGTCTCGGCCTTGGTCGCGCCGAGGGCCAGGGAGCCTTCGCGCACGGTCCGCGGGATACGCGCCAGGCCTTCCTCGGTCGCCACGATCACCACCGGCACCGCCAGCAGCGCCAGGGTCAGGGACGCCCAGAGCAAGCCAGGAGTCCCGAAGGTCGGCGCCGGCAGGGCTTCGGGGAAGAACAGCCGGTCGACCGAACCACCCAGCACGTAGACGAAGAAGCCCAGGCCGAACACGCCGTAGACGATGGCCGGGACGCCCGCCAGGTTGTTCACGGCGATACGGATCAGCCGGGTCATGGTGCCTTGGCGCGCATATTCGCGCAGGTATACAGCCGCCAGTACGCCGAACGGCGTCACGATCATCGCCATGATCAGGGTCATCATCACGGTGCCGAAGATCGCCGGGAAAATCCCGCCTTCGGTGTTGGCTTCACGAGGGTCGTCGCTGAGGAACTCCCAGACCTTGCTGAAATAGAACCCCAGCTTGGTGAAGGTACCCATGCCGTTCGGCTGATAGGCGTGCACCACCTTGCCGATGCTGATTTCCACTTCCTTGCCGTTGGCATCCCGGGCGGTCAGGCTGTCGCGGTTGAACTGGGCGTGCAGGTCGGTCAGGCGTGCCTCGATGTCCTTGTAGCGAGCGTTGAGCTCGGCACGCTCGCTGTCCAGGTCGGCCTGGGCCGCGGCGTCAAGCTTGCCGTCCAGCTCCAGCTTGCGACCGTGCAGGCGGATACGCTCCAGTCCGGCGTTGATCGCACCGATCTCGACCTTCTCCAGGGTCTTGAGCTCCGCGGCCAGTTGGTTGACGCGCTCCACCCGGGCCTGCAACTGCGGCCAGGCGGCCTCGCCTTCGGCAACGACCTTGCCCTCCTCCTTGACGTTGACCAGGTAGCCGTAGAAGTTGCCCCACTCGCGGCGCTCGATGGCCATCAGCTCCGGTGGCGTGGTCTGGTTGGTCAGCCAGTCGCCGACGATCCAGGTGAAGTCGGTGCCATTGAGGTCCCGGTTACCCACCTTCACCAGCTCGCGGGTCATGAACTCGGGGCCTTCGTCGGGCACCGGCAGGCCAGCGCTTTTCAGCCGCTCGCGAGGCACTTCTTCTTTCTGCACCACTTCGCCGACCACCAGGTGACTGGGCATGCCCGGCACGTTGTAGCTGGCGTGGATCAGGTCCGCCGGCCAGAAGTGGCCCAGGCCGCGCACGGCAATCACTGCCAGCAGGCCAATGGTCATGATCACCGCGATGGACACCGCGCCACCGCTGATCCAGACGCCGGGGGCGCCGCTCTTGAACCATCCTTTCAGGGAGTGCTGTTTCACAGACTTCTACCTTTCTTAAAGCGACGAATATTTCTTGCGCAGACGCTGACGGATCAGCTCGGCGAGGGTGTTCATGACAAAGGTGAACAGCAGCAACACCAGTGCCGACAGGAACAGTACGCGGTAATGGCTGCCACCGACTTCAGACTCGGGCATCTCCACCGCCACGTTGGCCGCCAGGGTGCGCAGGCCTTCGAACAGGTTCATTTCCATGACCGGCGTATTACCGGTGGCCATCAGCACGATCATGGTCTCGCCCACCGCCCGGCCCATGCCGATCATCAGTGCCGAGAAAATGCCCGGACTGGCGGTGAGGATCACCACCCGGGTCATGGTCTGCCACGGCGTGGCACCCAGGGCCAGGGAGCCCAGGGTCAGGCCGCGAGGTACGCTGAATACGGCGTCTTCGGCGATGGAGTAGATGTTCGGGATCACCGCGAAACCCATCGCCAGGCCCACCACCAGGGCGTTGCGCTGGTCATAGGTGATGCCCAGGTCATGGGAAATCCACATGCGCATGTCGCCGCCGAAGAACCAGGCTTCCATGTACGGGCTCATGTACAGCGACAGCCAGCCCACGAACATGATCACCGGAATCAGCAGCGCGCTCTCCCAGCCGTCCGGCACTTTCAGGCGAATCGACTCGGGCAGGCGGCTGAAGGCGAATCCGGACACCAGGATGCCGATGGGCAACAGCATCAGCAGGCTGAAGATACCTGGCAGATGCCCTTCCACATACGGCGCCAGGAACAGGCCGGCGAAGAAACCGAGGATCACCGTCGGCATCGCTTCCATCAGTTCGATCACCGGCTTGACCTTGCGGCGCATGCCGGGGGCCATGAAGTAGGCGGTGTAGATCGCGGCGGCGACGGCCAGCGGCGCGGCCAGCAGCATGGCGTAGAACGCGGCCTTGAGCGTACCGAAGGTCAGCGGGGAAAGGCTCAGCTTGGGTTCGAAGTCGGTGTTGGCGGCGGTCGATTGCCAGACGTATTTAGGCTCGTCGTAGTTCTCGTACCAGACCTTGCTCCACAGGGCGCTCCAGGACACTTCCGGGTGCGGGTTGTCCAGGGTCAGGGGCTGCAGCTTGCCGCCCTGCTCCACGATCAGGCGGTTGGCCCGCGGCGACATGCCGAACAGACCTTGGCCATCGACCACCTGGTCCACCAGCAGGGTGCGGTGGGCGGTACTGTGGAACACGCCGAGCTTGCCGGCGGCATCGAGGGCGACGAAGCCTTTGCGGCGCTCTTCGGCGCTGATCTCGACGATCGGCGTGGTGCCCATCTGGAAGGTGCGGATCTGCTTCAGGCGTTGCTCGCCGTCCGCATCGCGGGCCATGAACCATTGGGCCAGGCCACCCTTGGAATCACCGAAGATCAGCGAGATCCCCCCCACCAGCTGGGCGGCGGCGGTGATCTGGGCTTCGGCGTTTTCCAGCAGCTTGTAGCGGCCGTTGAGGCTCTTGTCCCGCAGGTTGAACACGTCGGCCTGGGCCCGGCCGTTGACCACATACAGCCATTGCTGGCGAGGGTCGACGAAGATGTTCTTCACCGGCTCGGTCATCTGCGGCAGCTCGATGCGCGTCTGCTCGCTGGTGATCTCGCCGGTCATCATGTTTTCTTCGCTGGTGAGCGACAGCACCTGCAACTGGGCACCGCTGGAACCGGCAAGCAACAGGGTCGAATCGGTGGCGTTGAGGCTGACGTGCTCCAGGGGCGCGCCCTGCTCGCTCAAGACGATCGGCGTCTCACCATAAGGATATTCGACGGCAGGCGAGATGGTTTTCTTGCCGTCCGGGTAGGTGACCTTATAGGTATGACGGAACACCAGGGCCTGGCCATTGGACAGGCCGATCACCACGAGCGGGCTGCCGGGCTGGTCTTCGCCAATGGACGTCACGCTGGCGCCGGCCGGGACCGGCAGGTCGACACGGCGCAGTTCGGCGCCGCTGGTCAGGTCGAAGAACAGCGCCTGGCCCTTGTCGGAAACCCGCATGGCCACCTGGTTCTGCTCTTCGATGGAGATCATCAGCGGTTTGCCGGCGTCCTGCATCCAGGCCGGCGTGATGGAGTCCTTGGCCGTCAGGTCCGCACCCTGGAACAGCGGGAGCACGACATAGGCCAGGAAGAAGAAAATCAGGGTAATGGCCGCCAGGACGGCAAGGCCACCCACCAGCACGTACCAGCGGGTCAGGCGATCCTTGAGCGCGCGGACGCGACGCTTGCGTTGAAGCTCAGGCGTATTGAAATCAATGCGCTTGGGAGGGGAAGTCGTAGTCATTGTGGAATTGGCCAGATCATTCATGCGCACACCCTAGCGATCCTGTATGACAGAAAGATGACAATGCAGTGACGCAACAAATCCGCCGCCGAACAAACCGGCAGCGGACAGGAATTTGTGTGTGGGAGCGAGCCCGTTCGCGACAGCATCGGGCCGGTCGACATCGACGTCGAATGCACCGGCCTCTTCGCGAGCAGGCCCGCTTCCACAAAGCCCGGGCGCCGGCCCGGGCTCAGGGCTTACTTCTTGGCGACGTTGCCGCCTTCCGACAGACCCAGGTCAGCCAGGGCCTTGGCGGCTACCTTGGCTGGCAGTGGGATGTAGCCATCCTTGACCACGACTTCCTGGCCTTGCTTGGACAGGATCAGCTTCACGAACTCGGCTTCCAGGGGAGCCAGAGGCTTGTTCGGAGCCTTGTTGACATACACGTAGAGGAAACGCGACAGCGGGTACTTGCCGTTCAGGGCGTTCTCTTCGGTGTCTTCGACGAACTCAGTGCTGCCTTTCTTGGCCAGGGCCACGGTCTTCACGCTGGCGGTCTTGTAGCCGATGCCCGAGTAGCCCACGCCGTTGAGCGAAGAGCTGATGGACTGCACGACCGAAGCCGAACCTGGTTGCTCATTGACGTTTGGCTTGTAGTCGCCTTTGCACAGGGCTTCTTCCTTGAAGTAGCCGTAGGTGCCGGATACCGAGTTACGACCGAACAGTTGGACCGGCTTGTTGGCCAGGTCACCGGTCACGCCCAGGTCACCCCAGGTCTTGACGTCGGTCTTGCCGCCGCACAGACGAGTGGAGGAGAAGATCGCGTCGACCTGCTCCATGGTCAGGTGCTGGATCGGGTTGTCCTTGTGCACGAATACGGCCAGGGCGTCCACGGCAACCGGGATAGCGGTTGGCTTGTAGCCGTACTTCTGTTCGAAGGCCTGCAGTTCGTTGTCCTTCATCTTGCGGCTCATCGGGCCCAGGTTGGAGGTGCCTTCGGTGAGTGCGGGCGGCGCGGTGGAGGAACCGGCGGCTTGGATCTGGATGTTTACGTTCGGGTATTCTTTCTTGTAGTTCTCGGCCCACAAGGTCATCAGGTTGGCCAGGGTATCGGAGCCGACGCTGGACAGGTTGCCCGACACACCAGTGGTCTTGGTGTAGCTCGGGATCGCAGGGTCAACAGCGGCAACCGCGTTGGCAGTCGCAACGCCAGCAGCGACAAAAGTCATTGCCGCCATCAAACGCTTCAGTTTCATGCCTTACTCCTAGCAGATAGGGTGTGTTAAGTCGGCCAAGTATCTGTAAGCCGTGTGAACACTCTATGGCTGAAATATGACAATTGGATGAAAGGCCAGCATCGAGTTTTACAAGATGTCGTGGCGAGGGGATTTATCTCCTCGCCACAGAACCGGGTCTAGCGCCCTTTTTTCCAGAGATAGGCCCCTACCACCATCCCGACGCCACACAGTACCGCCACGTAATAGGCCGGCCCCATCGGGCTTTCCTTGAGCAGCAGGCTGACGATCATTGGCGTCAGGCCGCCGAAAATCGCGTAGGCAACGTTGTAGGAGAACGACAGGCCGCTGAAGCGCACCACCGGCGGAAAGGCCTTGACCATGACATAGGGAACCGCGCCGATGGTGCCCACCAGAAGACCGGTGAGGGCATACATCGGGAACAGCCACTGCGGATGCTCGGCCAGGTTGTGGTAGAAGGTCCAGCTACTGGCCAGCAATGCGGCGCAGCCGAACACGAAGACACGTCCCGCGCCGAAGCGGTCGGCCAGCACACCGGCCAGGATGCAGCCGATGCTCAGCATCACGATCGCCAGGCTGTTGGACTGCAGGGCGGTGGTCGGCTGGAAGTGATAGACCGTCTGCAGGACCGTCGGGGTCATCAGGATCAGCACCACGATGGCGGCGGACAACAACCAGGTCAGCAGCATGGAAACGATGATGGCGCCTCGATGGTCACGCAGCACTGCGCGCAACGGCACTTCTTCGGCCAACGCCTTGCGCAGCTGCAGCTCCGCGAATACCGGAGTCTCGTGCAGCCACTGGCGCAGGTACACCGAGAAAAGACCGAACACGCCGCCCAGCAGGAACGGAATCCGCCAGGCGAACTCCGCCACTTCCACGGGCGTATAAAGGCTGTTGATGGCGGTGGCCACCAGCGACCCCAGCAGGATCCCCGCCGTCAGGCCGGAAGTGAGGGTGCCGCAGGCATAACCGATGTGGCGCGCCGGAACGTGTTCGGAAACGAATACCCAAGCCCCCGGCACTTCGCCACCGATGGCCGCCCCTTGGATCACCCGCATAAGCAACAGCAGGATCGGCGCCCACATGCCGATCTGCGCATAAGTGGGTAACAGACCCATGATCAGGGTAGGCACCGCCATCATGAAGATGCTCAAGGTGAACATCTTCTTGCGTCCCAGCAGGTCGCCGAAGTGAGCCATGATGATCCCGCCCAGCGGACGGGCCAGGTAACCGGCGGCAAAAATGCCGAACGTCTGCATCAGGCGCAGCCACTCGGGCATTTCGGCGGGAAAGAACAATTTCCCGACCACAGTGGCGAAGAACACGAAAATGATGAAATCGTAGAACTCCAGCGCGCCGCCCAGGGCCGATAGCGACAGGGTCTTGTAATCATTGCGGGTCAGCGGACGGGCGGGTTGCGCGGGTGTTGCCGTGCTCGAAGGCGCAGTGGTCATGGGAGGGGCTTCTCTTATAGTCGGTTCCGCAACCCACCGATACGGGTTGGGGCAAGGTTTGGCACGATAGCAAATTGTTCGAAAAAGCACATGGAGACGTGCCCTTGGGCATCGAAAATCGGAGCCGGGTGTCCAGTTGCGCAAACGGGCGCCTTGAGAAGCGGCAATGCAGCATGACGGCGAGGGACGCCATCAAAGAAGAACCTTATTGGGGAATGAGGGCACTAGTGGTCGTCTCGACGTCTATCGCCCGATATACTCGCAAGCTTGCGACACTCTGTAAGGGGTTGCTGTGCGAAAACGTCGTTGGTGGGCGCAATGAAAAACCAGCCGGTTTCGCAGAGTATCCCTTTGGCACGCCTTTACGAAAAACGTGACGAACGCGGCATGTTCGGGCTGAATCGTTTTTTACAAAGACGGCTATTCACCTGAAGTACAAGACAGAGTTACGGGTCAGAGGCCCCTTCGGCATGATAGAGCTCGAGCAAGAAGATCCAATCCCGCAAGGCGACCTTGCCCTGCAGATCACCGCACTTCCCCGTGACACCAACGGCTTTGGCGATATTTTCGGCGGCTGGCTGGTGTCCCAGATGGACCTGGCCGGCACGGCAATGGCCAGCCGGGTAGCCGGCGGGCGCGTGGCGACCGTGGCGATCGATCGCATGGCGTTCCTGGTGCCGGTAGCGGTGGGTGCACAACTGTCGTTCTACACCCAGACCCTGGAAATCGGTCGCAGCTCGATCCAGATGATGGTCGAGGTCTGGAGCGACGATCCGCTGTCCAGTGAATGGCGCAAGGTCACCGAGGCCGTGTTCGTGTTCGTCGCCATCGATGGCAGCGGTCGCACCCGTTCGGTTCCGCCCCGCGCCCGTTAAACACGGCGACCGTTTTGCGGTCCATTGCAGTTCCTGTTCCCGAGCGAGATTTGCAGCATGCCTACGCCCAATGTCGAAGCCGTCAAACTGGATGAACTCAATGGATGGCGCATTCGCCACGGCCAGGCCGAGTTGCTGGTGGCCCAGCAAGGCGCGCATATCCTCAGCTATCAAGTGGACGGCCAGCCGCCGCTGATCTGGCTCAACGACCAGGCCACCTTCAAGACCGGCAAGAGCATCCGCGCCGGTGTACCGGTGTGCTGGCCATGGTTCGGCAACCTCACCCGCAACCCCGACAGCGTACAAGCCATGCGCGTGAGCAACGAGCCAGCCACCGCCCACGGCCTGGTGCGGGCTATGGACTGGACATTGAAGGGCATCGAAGCCGAAGGCGACAGCCTGAAGGTGGAGTTCGTGCTGCCTTATCCTGAGAATGGCCTGTCGGGCTGGCCCCATCAGGTGGACCTGACGCTGGCCATCGTGATGGACACGCAGTTGCACATCAGCCTCACCAGCCATAACCGTGGCAGCGAGACCGTCAGCCTCAGCCAGGCGCTACACAGCTATTTCGCCGTCAGCGATGTCCGCAACGTGCATGTCCAAGGGGTCGATGGCCTGAGTTACATCGAGACCCTGGACGACTGGAACACAGCGACCCAGGCCGGTGACCTGCATTTTTCCGGCGAGACGGATCGCATCTATCTCGATACCCCGCCGACGCTGAGCATCGTGGACCCGCACTGGGCACGACGGATCGAACTGACCAGCAGCGGTTCGCGTTCGGCGGTGATCTGGAACCCCTGGACCGAACGCGCCAAGGCCTTCAGCGACATGGCCGACGATGGCTGGCAGCGCATGCTGTGCATCGAAACGGCGAATGTGATGGACGATGTGGTGACCTTGCTGCCAGAGGCCAGCCATACCCTTGGCGTGAGCATCTGCAGCAAGCCGCTCTAAGCCACGCCACAAAAACCACAGTGGGAGTGAGCCTGCTCGCTCCCGCATGGTTTTGGGTCAGCCGAGCAGTCGGTTACAGATCCGCGTCCTGCACTACCCTCACCTTCTGCGCGTCCAGCGCATACGCCGCGCTCGCCAGGTCGTTGTCGACCTTTTCGATCTTCAGCGTGCCGGTCACCCATAACGGGGTGTAGATGTCATCCAGCTTCAGGCCCTTGGGGTAACGCACCAGTACCAACTGGTTGGGCGGCGGTGGCGGAACGTGGATGCAGGCGCCAGGGTATGGCACCAGGAAAAACAGCGTGCTGTGACCCTTGGCATCGGTTTCCAGGGGTACCGGATAACCGCCGATGCGGATGTGCTTGTCGTTCATCGACGCCACGGTCTTGGTCGAATACATCACCGCCGGCAAGCCCTTGCTCTGTTTCAGGCCGCCTTTCTGAGTGAAGGTGCCATCGGCTTCCGGGGAGTTGTGGTCGATCTCGGGCATGGCCTCGAGGGCTTTCTGGTCCGACTTGGGCATCAGCTCGAGCCAGTCGGTTTCCGGCAGTTCGGCTGCATGGGCCAAGGCACTGCCCAGCAAAAGAAGGGTCAACACTAGACGGCGCATGAAAGGGCTCGGCAAAGAGTGAAAGGTAGGACGCCGGGCATTCTAGCCCTCTCTACGCGCCGTAGAGAGGGCCTTGACGCATTTGATTCAGTTTCTTTTGATCAGGCCGTAGATCACCAGCAATACGACCGCGCCCACCAGGGCACCGATGAAGCCGGCACCTTCGCCCGCCTGGTAGATGCCCAGGGCCTGGCCGCCATAGGTGGCTGCCAACGAACCGCCAATACCGAGCAGAATGGTCATGATCCAGCCCATGCTGTCATCACCCGGTTTCAGGAAGCGCGCCAGCAGGCCAACGATCAAGCCGATAAAGATGGTTCCGATGATTCCCATGGCATTTCCTCTTGAGTAGGACTCATGCCAAAGCCTAGTCAGGCTTTGGCACCTTGCCATGAGAGAATCCTGCCGACGAATGGTTCCAAAATGTTGCGGATCAATGCTCGGCGATCAGCGTCTCGACCTTGATGATCTGCTGGGCCAGCGTGGCCCGATCGGCACACCGCAGGTTGGCGTGGCCGACCTTGCGTCCGGCCTTGAACGCCTTGCCGTAGTGATGCAGATGGCAGTCGGCGATTGCCAGGACTTTCTCGGTGTCCGGCACCTTGCCGATGAAGTTGAGCATCGCGCTTTCGCCGACCTTGGCGGTCGAACCCAGGGGCAGCCCGGCCACCGCCCTGAGGTGGTTTTCGAACTGGCTGCACTCGGCGCCCTCGGTGGTCCAGTGCCCGGAGTTGTGCACCCGAGGGGCGATCTCGTTGGCCTTGAGGCCGCCGTCCACTTCAAAGAACTCGAACGCCATCACGCCGACGTAATCGAGCTGCTTGAGCACCCGGCTGGAGTAGTCCTCGGCCAGTGCCTGCAGCGGGTGGTCGGTGCTGGCGACGGACAGCTTGAGGATGCCGTCCTTGTGGGTGTTGTGCACCAGCGGATAGAAACGGATCTCACCGTCGCGGGCACGCACGGCGATCAGCGAGACTTCCCCGGTAAATGGTACGAAGCCTTCCAGCAGGCAGCCCACGCTGCCCAGCTCGGCGAATGTACCGGCCACGTCTTCGGGCGTGCGCAGGACTTTCTGGCCCTTGCCGTCGTAGCCCAGGGTGCGGGTCTTGAGCACGGCCGGCAGGCCGATGGACGCGACGGCGGCGTCCAGGTCGGCCTGGGACTGAATGTCGGCGAAGGCCGGGGTGGGAATGCCCAGGTCCTTGAACATGTTCTTTTCGAACCAGCGGTCTCGCGCGATGCGCAAGGCCTCGGCGCTCGGGTAGACCGGAACGAACTGGGACAGGAAGGCAACGGTCTCGGCCGGGACGCTTTCGAATTCGAAGGTCACCAGATCGACTTCATCGGCCAGTTGGCGAAGGTGGTCCTGGTCGCCGTAGTCAGCCCGCAGATGCTCGCCCAGGGCACTGGCACAAGCGTCCGGGGCCGGGTCCAGGAAAGCGAAGTTCATCCCCAGCGGCGTACCCGCCAGGGCCAACATGCGGCCCAACTGGCCGCCACCGATTACACCGATCTTCATTCGTCAACCACCTCAGGCAATGCGTGGGTCCGGATTGTCCAGGACGCTGTCTGTCTGTTCAGCGCGGAATTTCTTCAATACGGTATGAAATTGTGGGTGCTTGGCGCCCAGGATGCTCGCCGAGAGCAGGGCCGCGTTGATCGCGCCAGCCTTGCCGATGGCCAGGGTCGCGACCGGAATGCCGGCCGGCATCTGCACGATGGACAGCAGCGAATCGACTCCCGAGAGCATCGACGACTGTACCGGCACGCCCAGCACCGGCAGGTGCGTCTTGGCCGCACACATGCCCGGCAGGTGGGCCGCGCCACCGGCACCGGCGATGATCACCTCGATGCCACGAGCCTCGGCCTCTTCGGCGTACTGGAACAGCAGATCCGGGGTGCGGTGGGCGGAAACCACTTTCACCTCATAGGGGATGCCGAGCTTTTCCAGCATATCGGCGGTGTGGCTAAGGGTGGACCAATCGGACTTGGAGCCCATGATCACGCCAACCAGTGCACTCATCGTCGTGCCTCTTCTCTCTGGGCGCCCGCGGGCGCGTCAAAAAACAACAAGCCACGCGGGAAACCAGCGTGGCTTGTTGTACGAATTATGGCCGGGCGAACCGACCGAAGGCCGGGCAGTATACCGAAAACGGTGCGTTAAACGCACCTTCGCCGACCATCTGTCATTTGGGCTGAAGCGGCGGCTTTATTGACTCGCAGGTCAGCGAGGGAACAGCCCGCATCCCTGTGGGAGCGAGCTTGATCGCGATAGCGGTGTGTCAGTCGCCATCGATGCTGCAGAGCCAACGCCATTGCGAGCAAGCTCGCTCCCAAAAGGGGTTGCGTGTTGTTTTCAGGATCCGATGGCACCCTGGGCCACGCCCCCCTCGAGCTTGCGCCAGAGCAGTCGTACATTGGCCTTGCGCACCAGGGCGCAGCGATACAGGCGGATCTCCAGCGGTACATGCCATTGGGTACCGCCGCAGATCACCAGTTCACCTCGGGCCAGCTCGGCGCGCACGCTCAGTTGCGGCACCCAGGCGATGCCCAGGCCTTCCAGGGCCATGCTCTTGAGGCTGTCGGCCATGGCCGTTTCGTAGACCGTGGTGAAACGCAGCGCCCGCTGGCGCAGCAACTGGTTCACCGAGCGTCCGAGGAACGCCCCGGCGCTGTAGGCCAGCAACGGCACGCTGGCCTCGCCTTCGAGATCGAACAGCGGCCTGCCATCGGCATCGGCGGCGCATACCGGCAGCATTTCGGTCTGGCCCAGGTGCAGTGACGGGAAGATCTCCGGATCCATCTGCATGGCCGAATCCGGGTCATAGAAGGCCAGCATCAAATCGCAGCCGCCTTCGCGCAGGGCATGGACGGCATCGCCCACGTTGGTGGCCACCAGCCGGGTGGCGATGTTCATGCCTTCATTGCGCAGTTGGGCGATCCAGCGTGGGAAAAAGCCCAGGGCCAGGGAATGCGCGGCCGCCACCTGTATCACCTCGCCCTGTCCACCCTCCAGGTGATGCAGGTGACGCAGCACCTCGCCCAGTTGCTCCACCACGGTGCGTGCCGTCACCAGGAACAACTGCCCCGCCGCCGTCAGTTCCACCGGCGTGCGGGAGCGGTTGACCAGCGTCAGCCCCAGCGCCGCCTCAAGGCTGCGGATGCGTCGGCTGAAAGCCGGTTGCGTCACGAAGCGGCGCTCGGCCGCCTGGGAGAAACTGCGAGTGGCGGCCAGGGCACTGAAGTCCTCGAGCCATTTGCTTTCAAGATTCATCACGTTCTCCCTGCACATGCCCAACGCATGCACGACACACGCACCAAAACAGGTCACACGTTCGCCGTTCGCCCGGCGTCACATGTGCATTATGCCGAATATGCATAGGGCAGTGTTTAACAGCATTGGCCCTTATTTTCCTGAAGGCCTAGGATCCACAGCGTTCCGGCACAGTCCGGGTCCTTATCGAGATGATTTTCCATCATGTCTTCCGCTGCATCATTCCGCACAGAAAAAGATCTGCTTGGCGTACTCGAAGTACCAGCGCAAGCGTATTACGGCATCCAGACCCTGCGAGCGGTGAACAACTTCCGCCTCTCGGGCGTTCCGATCTCGCATTACCCCAAGCTGGTGGTCGGTCTGGCAATGGTCAAGCAGGCCGCCGCCGATGCCAACCGCGAGCTGGGCCAGCTCAGCGAAGCCAAGCATGCAGCCATCAGCGAAGCCTGTGCCCGTCTGATCCGCGGCGATTTCCACGAAGAATTCGTGGTGGACATGATCCAGGGCGGCGCCGGCACGTCGACCAACATGAATGCCAACGAAGTCATCGCCAACATCGCGCTGGAGGCCATGGGTCACCAGAAAGGCGAGTACCAATACCTGCACCCCAACAACGACGTGAACATGGCGCAGTCCACCAACGACGCCTACCCGACCGCGATCCGCCTGGGTCTGCTGCTGGGCCACGATGCGTTGCTGGCCAGCCTCGAAAGCCTGATCCAGGCATTCGCCGCCAAGGGCGAAGAGTTCAGCCACGTCCTGAAAATGGGCCGCACCCAGCTGCAAGACGCCGTGCCGATGACCCTCGGCCAGGAATTCCGCGCCTTCGCCACGACCCTGGGCGAAGACTTGGCGCGTCTGAAAACCCTGGCGCCCGAACTGCTCACCGAAGTGAACCTGGGTGGCACCGCCATCGGCACCGGCATCAACGCCGACCCGCGCTACCAGGCCCTGGCCGTGCAGCGCCTGGCCACTATCAGCGGCCAGCCGCTGGTGCCCGCCGCCGACCTGATCGAAGCCACGTCCGACATGGGGGCCTTCGTGCTGTTCTCCGGCATGCTCAAGCGCACCGCGGTCAAGCTGTCGAAAATCTGCAACGACCTGCGCCTGCTGTCCAGCGGCCCGCGCACCGGCATCAACGAAATCAACCTGCCGGCCCGTCAGCCAGGCAGTTCGATCATGCCCGGCAAGGTCAACCCGGTGATCCCGGAAGCGGTCAACCAGGTGGCATTCCAGATCATCGGCAACGACCTGGCCCTGACCATGGCGGCCGAAGGCGGCCAGCTGCAACTGAACGTGATGGAGCCGCTGATCGCCTTCAAGATCTTCGACTCGATCCGCCTGCTGCAACGGGCCATGGACATGCTGCGCGAACACTGCATCGTCGGCATCACCGCCAACGAAGCGCGCTGCCGTGAACTGGTCGAGCACTCGATCGGCCTGGTCACCGCGCTGAACCCGTACATCGGCTATGAAAACGCCACTCGCATTGCCCGCGTCGCGCTGGAAAGCGGACGCGGCGTGCTGGAACTGGTGCGCGAAGAAGGTCTGCTCGACGACGCCATGCTCGACGACATCCTGCGCCCGGAAAACATGATCGCTCCGCGTCTGGTCCCGCTCAAGGCGTGACAGATGCGAGCATTGCTCACCAGGTCGAGGGACTAGACACCTCTCACCTTTTGAGGGCTTGGGGAATTTTTTCCCCAAGCCCTTTTTTTGCCATCGCCAGGGAGGGCTTATGCCGAAATTGACAACATCGGGACAGATCTCAGCCTTCGACAGCTCCTTTGATGGGCTGTCGAAGGCTGCGATTCGTACCGATTGCGGCACGACGTTTCGTCGCTTGCACCACAACCGTGCAGACGGGCAAGGCACTGATAGGTATAGTGCCGCCCCTCTTCGCATGAGTGGTCGTCGGTAGCGAGACCTTAAACATGCGAAACCCGAACTAATAACAACCCGCGAATTGGACCGGGACGAAACCTCGCCTCACCTGTCAAGCCGTGCGCCGACGGATGTAACGTGATGTTTCCAAATGGCCAGCATTTGCTTAAACAAAAAACAGCGAGGAATACTCATGCTTGAAGTCATCAACGACTTCCTCTCAGGGAAAGTGCTGATCGTGCTCATCGTCGGGCTCGGCGGCTACTTCACGATCCGCTCGCGTTTCGTCCAGTTCCGTCATTTCTTCCACATGTTCTCGGTGTTCCGTGACAGCCTCAAGAGCAGCACCGACCAGCTCAGTTCCTTCCAGGCCCTGATGCTCAGCCTCGCCGGTCGTGTCGGCGCGGGCAACATCGCCGGTGTCGGCATCGCCGTGACTCTCGGCGGCCCCGGCGCGGTGTTCTGGATGTGGGTGACCGCGCTGGTCGGCATGTCCAGCAGCTTCTTCGAATGCTCCCTCGGCCAGCTCTACAAGCGCTGCGACTCCGAAGGCCAGTACCGTGGCGGCCCGTCCTACTACATCCAGCACGGCCTGCAGAAACGCTGGCTGGGCATGATCATGGCGTTCCTGCTGCTGGTCACCTTCGGCTTTGCCTTCAACGGCCTGCAAGCCCACGCCGTGACCCACTCGCTGAACAACGCCTTCGGTCTCGACACCACCTACACCGGCCTGGGCCTGGCGGTGCTGCTGGGCCTGGTGTTCATCGGCGGGATCAAGCGTATCGCCAAGGTCGCCGACCTGCTGGTGCCTGTGAAGACCCTGGCCTACATCGCCGTGACCATCTACGTGATCGTGCTGCAGTTCGACCATGTACCGGCCATGCTCGTGACCATCGTCAAAAGCGCCTTCGGCCTGGACCAGGCTTTCGGCGGCCTGATCGGCAGCGCCATCGTCATGGGCGTCAAGCGTGGCGTCTTCGCCAACGAAGCGGGCCTGGGCAGTGCGCCTAACGTGGCCGCTGTCGCCTCGGTCGAGCACCCGGTCGCCCAGGGCGTGGTCCAGGCGTTCAGTGTTTTCCTGGACACCTTCGTGATCTGCACCTGCACCGCGCTGCTGATCCTGCTGTCGGGCTTCTACACCCCTGGCTTCGAAGGCGACGGCATTGCCCTGACCCAGAACTCCCTGGCTGCCGTCGTGGGCGACTGGGGCCGGATGTTCATTTCCGTGGCCCTGGCGCTGTTCGTCTTCACCTCGATTCTCTACAACTACTATCTGGGCGAGAACAACCTGCGCTTCATGGTGGGTGAAAACCGCAAGGCCTTGATCGGCTACCGCGCGCTGGTCCTGGTGCTGATCTTCTGGGGTGCCATCGAAAACCTCAGCACCGTGTTTGCCTTCGCCGACATCACCATGACCCTGCTGGCGTTCGTGAACCTGATCGCGCTGTTCCTGCTGTTCAAGGTCGGCATGCGCATCCTGCGCGACTACGACGACCAGCGCTCTTGCGGCATCAAGGTACCGGTCTTCGACTCCGCCAGGTTCCCGGACCTGGATCTGGACCGCAAGGCCTGGCCAGCCAACCCGTCTTCGGCTCCCCAGCCTGAAGCAGTGACCGGCGCGACCGCAGCGCAACGCTGATCGGCAGGCTTGTTGCAAAAAACCGGGCGCATCCCCTGCGCCCGGCGTGACACAGCGTAAGGTCGGCGTCATGCTCGACCTTATGTTGGGGCAGCTCGACGAAGCTGCCGCTTTCGTCCTCGGAGAACAACCATGAATTGCTCGACCTACCCTGCCGCCCAGCACGTCATGGTGCTCTATACCGGCGGCACCATCGGCATGCAGGCCAGCGCCCAGGGCCTGGCCCCGGCTTCCGGCTTCGAAGCGCGCATGCGCGATTACCTGCACAGCCAACCCGAACTCGTGATCCCGCAGTGGCGCTTCCGGGAGATGTCGCCTCTGATCGACAGCGCCAACATGACCCCGGCCTACTGGCAGCAACTGCGCGAAGCGGTGGTCGATGCCGTGGATGTACAGGGTTGCGACAGCGTGCTGATCCTGCACGGCACCGATACCCTGGCCTACAGCGCGGCGGCGATGAGTTTCCAACTGCTGGGCCTGCATGCCCGGGTATGTTTCACCGGTTCCATGCTGCCCGCCGGCGTGACCGACAGCGACGCCTGGGAGAACCTCAGCGGCGCGCTGGTCGCCCTCGGCCAGGGCCTGGCCCCGGGCGTGCACCTGTACTTCCACGGGGAGCTGCTGGCACCGACCCGGTGCGCGAAAGTGCGCAGTTTCGGTCGCCATCCGTTCAAGCGCCTGGAGCGCCAGGGCGGCGCAGCGAAAGCCACGTTCCTGCCGGCCGAGCTGAATTACCGGCAGCCAAGACAACTGGCCAATATCGCGGCATTGCCTCTGTTTCCCGGCATCAGCGCCGAGATCCTCGATGGCCTGCTCGGCAGTGGTATCCAGGGTTTGGTATTGGAGTGCTACGGTAGCGGCACCGGGCCAAGCGACAACCCGGCCTTCCTCGCCAGCCTGGAGCGGGCACGGGACAGCGGCGTGGTAGTGGTGGCGGTGACTCAATGCCATGAAGGCGGCGTGGAACTGGACGTGTACGAAGCCGGCAGCCGCTTGCGAGGCGTTGGGGTGCTGTCCGGTGGCGGCATGACCCGCGAGGCGGCGTTCGGCAAGCTGCAAGCGTTGATAGGCGCCGGGCTGGCCGTGGAGGATGTCCGCCGGCTGGTTGAGCTGGACCTATGCGGCGAGCTGAGCTGAGCCCTGCAAACCGCTGAGGCGCGAGTCTCCTCGCGCCTCACACCGCTACACCGAGAGGAACAACGCCTTGGCGGCGGCGCTGCCAATGTCGGCACGCCAGATCCGCTCAACCGCCTGGCCGGCCTTCTGCTGGGCTTTCTGGAACTCAAGCCCCCGCCCGCCCTGCTCGAATGTCTTCAGGTGAGCCTTGGTAAAGGCATCCGCCGCTGCATCCTGTTTCAGATAATGGAAGTGAGCGAACCACAGCACGCGGTTGTTGCGCCTCTCGCGAATCTCGTAGACCTGCAGGAAGTCGTTACCTTTATTGTCTGAAATATCCACCCGGCCACCGGCCTTGCGGATGCTGATCTCCTGTTCCTGTAGCAAGTACTCCACCGCGCCAACGTTGGGCAGCTTCGCCTTGGTCATCATGATGCGGGTGGTTCGCCCCAACTCCCGCAGACGCCTGGCACCGGCCCTCAGCTCCTCGATCAACATTCGCGGAGCCTGGTCACCCAGCGCTTGCGTCAACTGCTCGATCTCCTCGGCACAGCGGTCGAACCCGGTTGCCTTGCCTACGATGAGATCCTCTACGTCGATAGGGGGACGCTCACTTCTGGACAACCAACCGACGTCAGACATTTGTTGATCAAGTGTGCCCAGCAGATCGCGCCCTTTCTTCTCCAGGCTCTTGAGTTTCTTTGCGGCACGGATACTCAGCCCACCCGCACCACCGAGCAATCGCGGGCGGAGTCCCAGGCGCCAGCGACCCTGCCCGTCATGTTCAAGCCAGGGACCGGTCCGCGCCGGATGGGCGGCGTCGATGATCACCACCCCCTCAAGCCGGCGTGACACTCGATACCATTTGCCTTCGACCTGGGCAAACCACAGGCTGCCCCGTTGATAGAGCCCCTGGTATTCACCCGAAACCACCAGGCCTTGCGACGTAGAAGGAGATGCCAGTTGGAAAGTATCGAGGCGGGCCAGCTCAGGGGCGGAAAAATGGGTACGAGGGCTCGACCAGCCATAGACCAGCCGCGCTTTCGCCCCGTAAGGGCTAGCGGACGCAGCTAACGCCGGCTCTTTGATGATCGCGTTGCCAGGCAAGGCAACCGGAGCCTCATGCTCGATCCTCGCCCGCGACTCCAGTCGGCTGATCGCTCCCAGGCGCGCCCCTCCCTGCACCAGCACCAACGCCAGGCCCATCAACGCCGCGGCCAAGGCTTCCGCGCTGTCTTGCACCCCCTCGCTGTCAATGAACTCATCAAGCTGCTCCGTGAGCTGGGCCAGCAAACCGATCATCATTACCGGACCATCCAGCAGCGGCAGCAACAGGTTGAACGCTACCCAGCCAAACTGCATGAACCTGTCCCAGCGCGTCTGCGAGTCGGACACCGAAGCCCGTTTGGCCTGTTCGATCAAGGCCCGGGCACAGGCTTTGTACAACGCACCGACGATATCGCCTTGTAACGGCTCGCGGCCGAGCAATGCAGGTTCCGGAGACCGGGGAGCGGTGGCATCCGAAAGCAGCACCCGGCCGATGTGCGGCTCCTGGAAACCACCGTTGGCATAGACCCGACGGGCAGAAGGTTCAAGCCCGGCAAGTACGCTGTCCTGTAACGCTCCGGCCTGCTTGATGGCATCGAAAAGAGCGGCTCGCGAGGCAAATTCCATCAGGGGCGTTGACGAAGCAGGCCTGTAAAGCACATGAGGGCCCAGGCTGGCATCCTCGGGGCCGATCACAAACATGTCGGCGACCACATTGGGCGTTGCCTGGGCATCGGTCAGGAAAGCCAGGGGCCTGATGACCGGTTCATACCCGGCAGCGAAACCGGCCGACAGGGTCGGCCGCAACACCGCCACGACAAAGCGATAAGCCATATCGGTAAGGTTCTTTTTGATCTTCAGTTCCAATGCCTGCAATGGCAGCAGGATGGCGAGGCGATCAGCGAAATGTTGCTGCCTGCGGGCCACATCCAGGGGATCGTTCAGTAACTTGCGCTGCAGCAGTTCGGGATAGTGCTGGCCGATGTCGGCTCGCGAGGTCAGGTCCCGCAGATATTCATAGGTCATCCAGGCGGGTGGTTCGCCCCCTTGGTAAGTGATCTTCGATGGGCTCCAGGGAAAAGCTTCGAGATTTCGGATCGCCATCTCGGGGAAAGTCCGGGTTTGAGTTGCACTGCGCGGGGACGGAAACGGCGGATCGATGATCTCGAACGGGGAATTGCTCGACCGGGATAACGTCACTTCAATTCCGTTCACCGAGATATCCGTGCGCGAAGGGTCATCCTCCAGCATCTTTTCCTTCAAGGCCTGGTCAGCGAACTCAAGGATGTTCGAAATACCCGCCATGAATGACACAGACCTTCGATGCTGCGCCGCCAGCGATGACAACAAACGACCGTAGGCGCCGCGATCCGCCAACGGTGCATTCCTCAGCCAGGATGGAAGCACCTGCTGCAGTTTCGACAGCCTGGCCTCATGCCCCGAGCGAAAGGCCCCCAGCAGCGTGCCGGGACCGGAAACCAGCGCCACTTCGCGTTCAAGACTGGCCGTGTCGGGATAAGCCGAGGGTTTGATCCTGGCGAGCAGTTGCAACTGACGCTCCAGGAGGCAGAGGGTCAAGGCGTCGAAGATGTCCTGCTCGGGGGTGTAGTTTCTCAGCTTCGAATCGTCCGCCCGGCGCGCACCGAACCAGGACGCTTCCATTGCCGCCACCGAGCCGAACACCTCGATCCCGCCCGTCAATGTGTAGAGCAAAGCGATTTCTCGCTCACCCAGACGGCGCGACATGGCCAGCACCAGCACATCCCTCGGATGAGGAACGTTGCTGTCGCCCTCGTAGACAAACGTGACGCAGGCTCGGGTGGTGCCCTGCCCCAGGGCTCGTTGTCGCCGAGCCGGCTCCGGGTAGTCGAGGACGGCCTGGACGGTGGCGAGTTCCTCGCCTACGAGCGCCGAAGCGGCCTGTTGCAACTGCGCCTTGAACAGATCGGACAGTTGTCGCCAGACACTGGGAGCGTCCGTGCTCCAGAAATCCACCAGGTGCTGTTGATAGCCCTCAAGCAGCGTGGAGGCCCCTTCTTCGAGCATTTGCTGGAGTTCATCCAAGGGGACCTTTTCGCCCTGGGGCGTCTCTGCGCCAGGGAATTTCGCAAGAAAGCTGCCCTGGCTGAACGTCCTTGCCCCCACGCCCCTGCAGCGCTCGAGCAACAGGTCGGCCAATCCATGGGTGTTGTACCCGACCTTGTGCGGTTGCCCGCCGTCCATGCGCCATTGAGGTTCAAGGATCACGGCGGTTGCGGCGGCTGGCGCCAACGTTGGGTAACGTTCATCGAGGAGCGCTTGCAGCGTCGTCCGTGCGACGTCCGTCAGCGACGGGCGTGACGCGAACAGCAGGTGCACGTTCAGGGCCCATGAGGTGATCTCATCATCGGTTCGCAGGGGGCGTGGCGAGCTTGTCATCGAAGGAGTGGGGCTTGAAGTCGACATGGCTTTTTTCCATTGGCAGGCAATGAGTGGAAGTCTTCAGCGCGCCTAAAGAAGCGAACCGCGACCGTTACCTGCGAGCGTAAGCAGCCCGTTGGGGCGTTGTGCGGTATCGGGTTATCGTTTTTCCCGGCATACAACTTGCTCGATATCCAGCCTCCCCAAGGCTGGAAACGAACATGCTTCATTCCCACCTCACTACTCTCAACGCCGTCTCCCTGGTGCTTGATGCCTTCAAGCACGAAGGCCTGCCGAGTGAAGCGTTGCTGGCCGGCAGCGGCATCAGTGCGGCCGACCTGAACCGGGCCGACACGCGCATCACCACCAACCAGGAAATGCAGGTCTGCGCCAACGCCGTGGCCCTCAAGCGCGACATCGGCCTGGACCTGGGCTTGCGCATGCATGTTTCGTCCTACGGCATGCTCGGCTATGCCTTGCTCACCAGTGCCACCTTAGGTGACGCCTTGCGGTTGGCACTGCGCTATCCGGCTCTTTTGGGAACACTGTTCGACCTGGCCCTGGAGGACGATGGCGAGCACATCTGGCTCAGCGCCAGCGATTACCGGGAGAATCCCGCCCTGGCGGCATTCAATGCCGAATTCTGCATGGTCTCGCTGAAGGTCATCTGCAATGACCTGCTTGGCCGCGCATTGCCGCTGCATGCAGCGCGCTTCGAACATCCTGCACCGGAGTACCGGGCACGCTACGTGGCCTACTTCGACTGCCCGGTGCGTTTCGACGCCACCGTCAACGCCTTTGCCTTCGACCGTCATTGGTTGGACCGCCCCCTGCCCCTGGCCGACCCCATCACCCACAACGCCATGGTCGAACGCTGCCGCAAGCAGAACACCGAATTCACCGGACGCCAGGCCTGGCTGGGGCGGATCCGCCAGTTGCTCGCCGTCCAGCTGGACGCCGCCCCAGGCCTGGAACGCCTGGCCGAACAGATGAACTGCTCGGCACGCACCCTGCGCCGGCACCTCAAGGACTGCGGCTGCAGCTACCAGGAACTGCTGGACGACCTGCGCTTCGAACGGGCCAAGCAGATGCTTTGCGAGGATCGCTTGCCCATCTACCGTATCGCCGAACGACTGGGCTTCAGCGAAACAGCCAGCTTCCGTCACGCCTTCGTGCGCTGGAGCGGCGTGGCGCCGAGTCAGTTCAGGCCCTGATCCCCCTACATCGCTTTCATGTACAACATCCCCCTGTGGCGAGGGGACTTATCCCCGTTGGGTACGCAGTCACCCCAAAACAGACTGACGCATTTGTGCGCAGATACCGCACCGGCCGATTTACGACGGCTGCGCCGCAGAGCGGGAGCAAGCTCCCTCGCCACGAATCCCGGGGCAATCCGGAGCCTTGTTTATTCGCCCTCCACCAACGCGTCCACCAAGCTACGAATCCTTGCGCCATTGCCCACAACTACGCCAGAATCCGCCCGCTTGTGCGCCTTGCCCCCGGTCTCTATCGTTTCCCTGCCACTGCCCATCAGTGGTCGGGCTTGGCGGCCCGTTAGACGAAAGGTGCAACGCCCCTCAATATGATTGCGATGCTTCTGGCATTGGCACTCCTGTGTTATGGCGGGTTGCGCAAGGATCCCTTCGGGGATGCCGGGTTCCTTTCGTTCCGGTCCGCCAACCTTGTGTAATCCGTCACCTCAATCTGCTTGGCGGCAGACGGTGATGGTTCCTCAGACGAAAGGAGCACCACATGTTCAAGGTCACCCCCAATCCTCCTGAAACAGCCCGCCCCTCGCCTTCCAGTAAACCGAAAAACAAGAAGCAGGACGAAGCCGCCAAGCGCGCCTTGGATTTCTACCTGCTGCCAAAGCCGGAGAATCGCGAGGCCAGCTCCCAGCCGGGCCAGCTCTTCACCGTCATACAGGACATCGACAGCGAATGCCTGCTTGTCAACCTCAGCGAGACCCTGGCTTCGGCTGATGCGATGATCAGCGACCTGGCTTTCGAACTGGAAGGCTCAAAACGCCACTTCGTTCTTGGTATTCAGCAATTGATCGAACTGAGTTCATTGCTGGCAAACCGAGCGCTGGATAACGTCGACCCACGCTAACCGCGACACCATCCACCTGTGGCGAGGGAGCTTGCTCCCGCTCGACGGCGCTAGCGTCTCAAACCGGTCGATGCGGCGGGGCTGAAAGCATGCGCCAGACTTTTTGAGGCGGTTTCGCTCAAGGCATTTGGAGCGTCCAACGGGAGCAAGCTCCCTCGCCACGTTGCGGACAACCATCGGAGCATCACTCATGCCCCAACCCCGCGCACAACTGCGCCATCAAGGGGCGATTTACGGTCAAACCTTTTGGCCATTTCGATCCCCTTTTGGCCTCTCCTGCCGTTCTCTGAAACGCCGCCCGCCGCAAGACTGTGGTCAACCGATCAGCCCTTTGCGGAGAACAACAAATGCTGACGATCTACTCGGATGATCACCACTTACACCATGGCCGTTGCGAGTTGATGGACGGGCAACTGATGCCTTGCTTCGAAATGCCCTCCCGGGCCGATCATGTGCTGGAACGGGTCAAGGCCCGGGCATTGGGCCCGGTGGAGGCGCCAACGGATTTTGGCCTCGCACCGATCCAGCGCATCCACACCGCGGCCTACCTGGAGTTTTTCCGCGGGGCCTGGGATCGCTGGGTCGAGTACAACCGCGAAGGCGATTTGCTGCCCTACACCTGGCCGGCCCGGACCCTGCGCACTGTCATCCCCCGCAGCCTGCATGGCCAGCTGGGCTATTACAGCTTCGACGGCGGTGCGCCGATCACCGCCGGCACCTGGCAAGCGGCCTACAGCGCCGCCCAGGTGGCCCTCACCGCCCAGGCTGAAATCCAGCGCGGCGCCCGCAGTGCCTTTGCTCTGTGCCGCCCGCCGGGGCACCACGCCGCCAGCGATTTGATGGGCGGCTATTGCTACCTCAACAACGCCGCCATCGCCGCCCAGGCGTTCCTCGACCAAGGTCACGAGAAGGTTGCGATCCTCGATGTGGATTACCACCACGGTAATGGCACCCAGTCGATTTTCTATGAGCGCAGCGACGTGTTGTTCGCCTCGATCCACGGCCACCCGGAGGCCGAGTTTCCGTTCTTCCTGGGGTACGCGGATGAACGCGGCGAAGGCGCCGGGAAAGGTTTCAATTTCAACTACCCTCTACCAGCCGGTTCGGGCTGGGACACCTGGAGCGCGGCCCTGGAGCAGGCGTGCGACGAAACCCGGCGCTACGACGCGGATGTCATCGTCGTGTCCCTGGGCGTGGACACTTTCAAGGACGACCCGATTTCCCAGTTCAAGCTCGACAGCCCGGATTACCTGGCGATGGGCAAACGTATCGCCGCGCTCGGCAAGCCGACCCTGTTCGTGATGGAAGGCGGCTATGCGGTGGCTGAGATCGGCATCAATGCCGTGAACGTACTCGAAGGTTTCCAAAGCGCCCAATGAGGAACACAAGCATGAAAAGACTCAAGCGTCTAATGGCCCCGGCCCTGTGCGCCGCGCTGCTTTGCACAACGGCCCAGGCCGAGGAACGAACCCTGCGGGTCTATAACTGGTTCGATTACATCACGCCCAAGGCCCTGGACGACTTCAAGGCGCAGAACAGCCAGATCAAGCTGGTCTACGACATCTTCGATACCAACGAAGCCCTGGAAGCCAAGTTGCTCACCGGCAATTCCGGCTACGACGTGGTGGTGCCGTCCAATGTGTTCCTGGCCAAGCAGATCGAAGCCGGCGTCTTCCAACCCCTGGACCGCAGCAAACTGCCCAACTGGAACCACCTCGATCCCAAGCTGATGAAGTTGATCGAAGCCAACGACCCGGGCAACAAATTCGCCGTGCCCTACATGTACGGCACCATCCTGATCGGCTTCAACCCGGACAAGGTCAAGGCCGCCCTGGGCGACAATGCGCCGGTGGACAGCTGGGACCTGATCTTCAAGGAAGAGAACATCAGCAAGCTCAAGCAGTGCGGCGTGGCGCTGCTGGATTCGCCGTCGGAGATCCTGCCCCTGGCCCTGCAGCACCTGGGCCTGGACCCCAACAGCAAGAAGCCGGCGGACTATGCCAAGGCCGAATCGCTGATGCTGAAGATCCGCCCCTACATCACCTATTTCCACTCGTCCAAGTACATGGCAGACATCGCCAACGGCGATATCTGCGTGGCGGTGGGCTATTCCGGCAGCTTCTCCCAGGCGGCCAACCGGGCCAAGGAAGCCAAGAATGGTGTGACGGTGGACATGCGCCTGCCCAAGGAAGGCGCGCCGATCTGGTTCGACATGCTCGCCATTCCCAAGGACGCCAAGAACCCGGGCGACGCCTACACCTTCATCAACTACTTGCTGCAACCCCAGGTGATCGCCCCGATCAGCGATTTCGTCGGGTATCCGAACCCGAACAAGGACGCCACGGACAAGGTCGATCCCGCGATCCGCAGCAACCCCAACCTGTACCCGACCGAGACGGCGATGGCTACGCTCTACACCCTGCAACCCTTGCCCAGGGATGCCGAGCGAGCACGGACGCGAACCTGGACACGGATCAAGTCCGGCCAATAGCCCGGCACCTTGTACCCGGCATATACATAGTTACCACCCTCCCTGTCCTGCCCGCTCCTAGCATGCAATCCCCGAAGCATCTGGCTTCGAGGATTGCATGTACCGCGAGACAGGGAGACTCAAATGGCAAGAACCTTAAGAACCACCGGGCAATCCACGCCCGAAGCCAGCCTCAGGGATGCCGTACTCAATCAATTGCTGGCCGGTCCGACCTCACCGGAAGTGGCCGCCGTACTCTTGCGCACAGCCCTCAAGCGACTCTATCCGGCGCTGGACCTCGACCCGCACAACACCGTCGTCGGGGAGCCGGACTGGGACATTGTCGATGGCGAAATCGTCGAGCGCCCCACACGCTACGAAACCTTGAGCAGCATGGTGGCCGAGCGGGTGGGCGAGAGCGATTCCACCTTGCTGGTGGACGGCCTGCACTATCTGACCCAACTGCCGCTGACCACGCCCGAGGTGCATCTTCCGGTGCGCATCGGGCAGATCGGCAACATGATCAACGAGCTGGTGCCGACCATGTTGTCCGCCAGCCAGGAGCAGCAACTGCTGTACTGGAACGCCTCCCTCGGCGCCTCCGGTCCGCGCTGGCATGAGCTGTCCCGCACGCTGCGCAAGCTCTGGGACGTCAGGCAGGTCAAGGGCTGGACCGCGACCGAATGCACCATGGCCAGGCTGCTGTACCTTTATCCCGATCTACAGGATCGCAAGGAGCATGACCGCTTCGACACCCATGCGTATCTGATCGATATCGATGAAGTCAACGGCGACAAGGTGTCCCGCGTCAACGAGAACTCGGTCGTGGTGCTGATCGGCAAAATCGACGGCCAGGAAGTCATCCTCACCTACTCGCTGCGCAACGGCTATGAGAAGTTCGACTCCCAACACGCCCTCGGCCAATCCCTGCCCACTCACCTGGGGACCGGGGTACGCAAGAAGATCCAGTGGCGGCTCTACGAACCCAGCGGCAATATCTTCGATCACAAGGCTTGCGGGTTGATTGCCATGCAAGTGGAGATCATCGGCTCCCCGGGCTTCATGCAGAGGTTCATACCCAGCGAGAACGAGCAGAACGCTTCCGATGAGCTGGACACGGATAACGACCCGACCGAAGACTGGTTCCAGAAGCAGATACCTGACTGGTTGAAGACAGCATCGGTATCGGACCAGATGCTGTTTGCCCAACACATGAAAAGCCTCTCGGCGCTGAGCAGTTCTCATGCCGGCAAGACTTACCTGGACGAGATCCCATCTATCAAGCGCTACACGTTGGCGGCCCTGAAGCAACAGATGCAATCGGAACACGCCGATGCCGAGAGCCTCGACCTGGAGAAAATCCAGGTCCAGATCCGCAGCCTGGTTGCCTGGGGTACCTTCATCGTGCCGGGGAAATTCGAAACCGCTCGGTTCAGCCTGGTTGAACTGGCCTTGCAAAACCTCATCGCGCTGCCTCCGGGGGATAGAACGGTTCGATCGATCGACGGTACCGCCCTGCCTGGCTGGATGACGATCGACTACCTGGAAAAGGTCATCGGCAAGATCGATATCGGTCGTGTCTACCCCGAATTGGTCAAGCGCAAGCTGCTGGACGACCCGCAGGAGTCAAGCCGTCGCCAGAATCTGTATACCTCCCAGCTGCGCGTCCAGCTACCCATGCTGGCGCTCGAAAGCAAGATTCGCGGAGCCTGCTACATCGATGAACGGGGCTATCGCTATGTATGCGCCCTGATGGAGCCCGAGCCGGCCGATCGCAAGATCGACGGGCAGGCCATCGTGATCCGCAAACTGGCGTTCGTGTCCGAACAGAGGCACTCGAAGGACGTCGTGACCAACATGTTCGTGATCGGCCCCCAGAACCCGGATGCCGGCCCCTGCCTGCTGTACCGGCCGCTGCTCGAACCGCAGCTGTGCCAGTATCCATCGTTCAGCAACCTGATCTATGCCATCAAGCAAACCCCTTCCTTGCGCCAGTCGGTACTGGCCTGGCTACCCGACGGCGTGCGTGAAAACTACAGCCGATACGTGTTTTCAGGCCCTCTGCCCTCCCCCTGGACCATTATCGATTTCGTGACCGATCCTTTTTCGGCCTGGGCCAACAGCGCCCCCATCAGCTTGAGTGAAGAGACGCTCGGAGCCGACTTCCTGCCGCAGTTGTTCAAGGCCAATGCCGACGCCCTGGTGGAACTGGCCGATCGCCAATCGATTTCCAACAGTGAGCATCGCTGGCAGACCTTCAAGCAGGCCGGCTGGTTGATCTTCAACCTGGCGCTGCCCTACCTGGGCTCAGCCGTAGGCACCGCGGCCTGGTTCTGGCAGATCCTGGACGACGTGGAGTCGCTGACGCAGAACGACGAAACGTTCAACAGCCAGGCCACATGGGAAGCCTTCGTCGACCTGCTGCTGAACATGGCAATGGCCATCACCGCGTTCGCCATCGCCCGCGCCAGGGAAGGCAAACGCAGCCGCCGATCGACGGCGCCGGAGGTGGTGGTCGAGCTGGAAGACCTGAAAAAAACCGAGCTGGTCATCGAAAAGCGCCCACCGCTCAAGGGTACCGAGCTGTTGCCCGAACACTACGCCGTCATTCATTCCAGCGGTGCCTTGATCAGCAAGTCGGGGCAAGGTGTGAAGCTCCTGGAAACCTTCCGTATCGACAAACCCGACAGGCTGGAGCAACCCGAAACCCAGGGCGCATTCAAAGGGCTCTACCCAAAGGGCGATGACTGGTACGCACAGGTGGCGCATACCTGGTTCAAGGTGGCGGTGGAGGGGGAACAGGCCTTCATCGTCGATGAGGCCAATCCCGCACGCATCGGTCCTGCCTTGATGGGCGACGCCCATGGAAGATGGCATGTCGATACCCGTCTGCGTTTGCGTGGCATCGGTTCGAAAGACGCCAGGCAGGCGGTCGTCGCCGAGGCAAAGCGCCTCAGCACGCAACTGCTTGCAGAGCTGAACCGGATCGAAAACAGCAAACCGCAGAACCAGAAGCTGCTGACCATGAATGCCGAAGAAATGAACAAGGCATCGGGCGCCGCCAAGGAAACCAAGCGCGACGTGTACCTCAGCACCTTGAAGACACAACGTGAGAGCTACGACGAAGCCTTGCGAATATTGACCGAATGGCCGGTGTTCCAATCAAGGCCCGACGCCCCCCAGGCCAGGCTGGGTTACCTCAATGCGCAGATCAATTTCACGTTCGAGGAGATAGACGCATTGAACGAGCGATTCACCCCGGCCCTGAGGAAGGCCATGGACATGACCACCTCCGGTGTGGAAATCCTGGAGCAGGAGCATATCGATGCCGCCGACACCATGATCAGGGTCGGCGACGACATGATCGAACGCCTGGACTACATGGAGACCCGCTTCGCCAGGCTCAAGAAGCTGGGACGCGAAGGCTTCGAATTCCTGCGCCAGCACCGTGCAAAGATGCCGGCCTACAGGAGTGACGCCATCCGGCTGATCCAGTTGGACATGTACCGGCATCTTTGCCTGTCGCTCGAAAGCGTCGGCACCATGCCCGAAGGCTGGGCGGACCTCAATCAGGTCGTGGATAACGTCACGGTCGCTTTCCAGAGCCTGCATGACGCCATCGAGGAACGCAGCGTGATTCGCCTCGACGAGCAGATCGACGCCTTCGGCAGCCTGACGGAACAGTTCTCCGCCATCGAGGAACACCTTGAATACATCGCCAGTGAATACAAGGACAGCGTTCGCCTGGTGGAGCTCAGTCGACTGGTCAAGCAGGTCGGCCTGCTCAAGAAACGAACCCTGCGTCACCTGGCCCAGGCCCTCGACGAACGCAGCAACCAACGGACCACGGGGGCACCGTATGAGGCACGTCCGAGGCCGAGAAAAAGATTCATCAGGGCGCGGTTCTGGGGCCTGGTCAGTGGTGAGCCGCGTTTGACGAAGCTGAAGGAGGAAACCGACTGGGTCGACGTCAAGCACCCGTTCTCGGACAAGATCATCGCCACGTTCCATCGCAAGGACAACGGCGAGTGGGTGCCCCATATCAATGCCGACTCCCCGCCGGCCGCCATGCCGTCGGTGGTTCCACCGCTCAAGACCAGCGTGACCAAGGGCAAGGCCCTGATCAATGGCTTGACGGCGTTCAAGACCGAGGTCGCGGAAAACCTCCAGGAGCCTGAGCGCTCTCCTGCAGGGCTCGCCGTGATCCTGAACGCCCATGCCAGCCGGATGGAGAAAGTCGGCGCCGCGATCACGAAAGCGCTGGACAGCACTTCGAACGAAACGGTGGATATTCCCGCAGACGAGCGACGTATTGCCGAATCCACGCGCGCGGAACTCAAGAAAGCCGCGAAGGCCCTTTACGACGATGGATTCGAAGCCGTGCTCAAGGTCATCAAGCAACGTCCGCCCACCATGAGCAGCGTCACATGGCTCAAGAGTCGGAATCAGATTTCCATCAGCAAGCAGAAAAGCCGACAACGGATCAAGGGACCGTTCTATGGCTACCTGGACCGGTATGAGATCAAGGACCTCAAGGAAAACAAAACCCTCTGGTTCGCCGATTTCCACTATTCGACCGACTGGGTACCGGCTCACGCTTTCCTGTCCGCACGCTTGAAGACACCGGAACAGGTCAACCTCGGGAAAGCCGCTGACTCGACCAACGAACTCAACCAGCGGCAACTGATCGACCATTACCGCAGCGAGATCGCCGTGGATCAAGCCATTGCGGTCTTCTTTCCGAAACGGCCCTCATAGCCCTGGCCCACCGGGCATCCGTCGATGCCCGGTGTTCATTCCCCGGCGCCCCATGCCTTTGCCAGGCTCGTCAGCGCGGCACCGATGGCCGCTGGCGGGACGGCCGCGAACCCCAGCACCAGCCCGGCGCGCACCAGGGGAGGCTGCGTGGCGGGCAGCCAATAGCTGCTCAAGCCATTGATCTCGACGCCAATCCGGGTCGCCTGGACGATCAGCTCCCGCTCACGCTCGACGCTGTCCACCGGCACCGTGACATGCAACCCCGCCACCACTGTCGGCAGCGGCCCCACGCCGGCGACAGCTTTCGGCCAACCGGCCAGCATCGCATCGCGTCGTGCCAGTGCGGCCCGGCGCATGCGCCGGATGTGCCGCTGGAAATGCCCGGCGGCCATGAACTCGGCCATCACCGCCTGGGTGCTGACTTCCGAGTGGCGCACATCCACGGCGCGACGACGGGCAAACGCATCCACCAGGCCCGGAGGCAATACCAGGTAGCCCAGGCGCAAGGCCGGGAACGCGACTTTGCCGAACGTCCCGACATAAAGCACCCGGCCCTGGCGATCCAGCGCAGCCAAGGGCGCCAGCGGCGCACCGCTGTAGCGGTATTCGCCGTCATAGTCGTCTTCGACGATCCAGCTATCGTTGCGTTCGGCCCAGGCCAGCAGTTCCAGCCGTCGAGCAAGGCTCATGACCACACCAAGCGGATACTGATGGGACGGTGTGACATAGGCCAACCGACAATGGCTCAACCCCTCCAGCGCCGCGCAATCGAGCCCGTCGTTGTCCACGGACACCCCTCGCACATCGGCGCCCGCCACGGAAAACGCATGCCCGGCGGCGCGATAGCCCGGATTTTCCACTGCCACTATGTCCCCAGGATCCACCAGCAGCTGTGCACAAAGACTGATGCCCTGCTGGGCGCCGCTGGTGATTACCATTTGCTCAGCCGTGCAGTGCAAACCACGAGAACTACGCAGGTAAGCGGCGATAAGGGCCCGCAGGCGTGCATCGCCTTGTGAGTCGCCATAACACAACTGCTGCAGATCCGGCTTGCGCCAGAAAGCGGCGTTCAGCTTGGCCCAGATGTCGAATGGGAACAGATCGAAGGCCGGTACGCCGACCCTGAACGCTCGGGGCGGACCGCTGGGAGGCGGGTTCAGGTGATGTTTTTCGACACGCGCCAAGGCGTCGCTGTGGATAACTTTACTGGCGGGGGCCACCGGTAAATCCAACCAGTCCGGAGCGACTTTTGTGGATAAACCTGTGGGTAAGCCTGTTGATATGCCTGTGGACACTTTTGTGGATATGTTTTTGATGGGCAGCGTCGCGGATGACAGAGTCGCTACGTAAGTGCCATCACCGACCCGCCCTTCTATGAAACCCTCCGCATAGAGCTGATCGTAGGCCCGCACCACACTGTTGCGGGAAATAGACAGTGCCGTCGCCAGGTCACGGCTGGCGGGCAGGCGGGTGCCACCGGCCAGGCGCCCGTCCAGTACCCGCGAGCGCAAAGCCTGATAGAGCTGGCGGCTGAGTCCCTGGCGGCGATCCAGCTCGATTCCAGCGGGATTGAAGGACAGCGGTGGCACGGCATTGGTCATGACAGCACCCGAAAATGGTCCTACTGAATTGGTTGAAAGTGGCTCTTACAACAGACCAATAGCCTGCCTAGGATGTGGGCATTCGCCAAGGAAAATGTCATGTACAACCCTAAAGCCTTTGCCGTGCAAGACCTGCCCCAGCTCCAGCAGATGATCGACGACTGCCGCCTGGCCGTCTTGATCACCCAGGGGGAGCACGGCCTGCAGGCCAGTCACCTGCCCCTGTTGCTGGAGCCACGACAAGGCCCCCATGGCACCCTGTACGGGCACCTGGCCCGGGCCAACCCACAGTGGCGCGATCTGCAGGCCGGTGCCGAGGCGCTGGTGGTTTTCGCCGGTGGCGATGCCTACGTCAGCCCCGCTTTCTACCCCGGCAAAGCCGAGCACGGCAAAGTCGTGCCGACCTGGAACTACCTGGCCGTACATGCCTACGGCAGCGCCGAAGTCTTCACCGACGCCCATCGCCTGCGCAACCTGGTGAGCGCCCTCACCGACCGCCACGAAAGCGGTCGCGCCCAGCCATGGACAGTCGATGACGCACCGCCTGAGTATATCGACGGCATGCTCAAGGCAATCGTCGGCTTCGCCCTGCCGATCCAGCGCCTGGAAGGTAAACGCAAGCTCAGCCAGAACCGCGGCCTCGCCGATGTCGCCGGGGTACGCAACGGGCTCGCCGCCAGCCCAGATCCTCAGGACCAGGCGCTCTCGCGCCTGATGCCTGCTCCAACAACCGAGGAGTGAACATGAGCCAAACCAGGATCCGCCTCGTCACCGCTGACGATCATGCCGCGTGGCTGCCGTTGTGGCAGGCCTACCTGCGGTTCTACGACACCAAACTGCCGGAGGCGGTAAGCGAAAGTACCTGGCAGCGGCTGCTCGACAACCGCGAGCCGACCCATGGCGCGCTCGCCTGGGACGGCGACACGGCGGTGGGCCTGGTGCACTTCATCTACCATCGTTCGAACTGGAGCATCGAAAACTCCTGCTACCTGCAAGACCTGCTCGTCACGCAGCAGTGCCGGGGCACCGGGGTCGGTCGGCAACTCATCGAGTTCGTCTACGCCACGGCGAAGGCCGACGGTTGCTGCAAGGTGCATTGGCTGACCCACGAAACCAACGCGACAGCGATCCGGCTGTATGAGCGCGTCGCCGAACGCCCAGGCTTCATCCAATTTCGCAAAGCCCTTTGAGGAGCACCGCATGCCGATTTCACTCGCCGACTGGAAAGGTGTCCCGGCACCGTTCACCCAGTTGATCGAAGGACGTTTCATCCGCCTGGAAAAACTTGACCCGGCGCGTCATGCCGATGGCCTGTGGCAAGCCCTGGAAGGCCCCGGGGCCGACCCGAAACTCTGGGACTACCTGCCTTACGGCCCTTTCACGGAGCGCAAGGCTTTCGATGCCTGGCTAGAGAATCATGCCAGCAACATCGATCCGTACTTCTTCACCGTGATCGACCGTGCCAGTGGCGACGTGCAAGGCATTCTCAGCCTGATGTCCATCGTTCCGGCCCAGGGCCGCATCGAGATCGGCCACGTGACCTTCGGCGCGTCGATGCAACGCTCGCCGAAGAGTACCGAGGCGGTCTACCTGCTGGCGAAGGAGGCATTTGCCCTGGGTTATCGTCGGCTGGAATGGAAATGCAACAACGCCAACGCCCGCTCCAGGTACGCCGCCGAACGGCTGGGCTTCACCTTCGAAGGGGTGTTCCGCCAGCACATGGTGGTCAAGGGACAGAACCGCGATACGGCCTGGTACTCGATGCTCGACTCGGAATGGCCCGCAATTGGCGCGGGGTTCGAGCGTTGGTTGAGCGAGGAGAACCTGCACGAGGGTGGGCAGGTGCGCAGCTTGGCGCAGTGCCGGGCGCAGCATTTGTGAACGCCAAGGACCCAACGTGGGAGCGGGCTTGCCCGCGAGACGTCGATCCATTCAGCACCGATGCAGGCTGATCCGACACTTTCGCGGGCAAGCCCGCTCCCACAGGGATTGGCGGTGAATACATGATTCACTCAGGCTTGGGCTTCACCTCGCCGATCTGCTTGAGCGAATCGGCGGTAACCCCGCGTCTTGCGTACTGCCAGGCCCAGTCCGGGATGGTCAGGTGGCTTTCCACATACACGGCAAAATCCAGGCGACTATGGCCCAGGCGATCGGTCGGGAAATCAAAGTTGTAGAGGTACTGCTGGGCCCGACGCTGGCCGATGGAGAGCAGGCGCTGCATGATCTGGTTGGCGCGGAATTCGTCCGGGGCAAGGCTGCTTCTCAAGGCAAGGGCAAGATGCAGCTCGGAATTCAGTGCCCGGGGTTCGGCCAGTGTCTTTCGGATGGTGGCGTCGCTGAAGTGCGGCCCGATCAGGTCGGCCCAGATCTGGCTGGCGTAATCCTTTCGGAGTTTCTGCAGAGAGCTCCACAGATTCGGGGTCTCGAACAACAGGGCAACCCTGGCGTTGGACGGCGGCTGCCCCGCAAAGCTGAACAGTTTTGCGACCGCAGGAATGTCGTTGTCCATGATGTTGCCCCACGCGCCCCCCAGGAACACCAGGAAATCCGCCAGCTCTTCTTGATGCACGACGATATTCTCCAGGTTCCGGTCGTCAAACAACTGCATCCAGTCGACATCAATGCTTTCGGTGCGCTGCAATTCGCTGTAGCGGGTGCTCGCATACTCCGCAAGAAGCTGGAAACGCCTATCGGACAAGGCCGGGTTACGTAGCCACCGGGCCACTTCGCCGACCCGCAACAAACCGCCCAGGTTATGCGCGATGATCGGCGACCTGAACAGAAAATTCGCCCGCCTCAGCAAGACGGGAAAACGCCCGAGAGCGGTCTTGAACAAGTTGACAGTCCTATCGGCCCTGTCCGTGTAAATGAAATGATCGAACAGCTCCGAAGTATCACTGATGTACTTGCCAGAATCGGCATTCAACAGACTCTTGGCATCATCCAGATCATCGCTATTGACCAAGTAGGCCCCATCGAGCAGAGCTTCAAGCTGGTCTTCGTCCAGATGCCCGTGCAGCGCTTCGTCATACAGGACATAAGCCGAACTGTTATTGGGATGGTAATTGACCAGTTGCCTTGCGGTCACGCCGTACTCCAGCAGGATATGGGCCACGTCAGGGGTCATCAGCAGGTACTTGTCATCAAGCAGTTTCTGGATCAGTGCAGGCTCAACGGGCCCCACCAAGAGGTCCTCGAACAGTTGCTGCATGGTTTGTCGCTCTTCCCCGGAATATGGCGCATAAACGCTGGCTGCCAATTTCGCCGGCGGCCGCTGCGACAATAGGCGTCCGACTTGTTGGAGGATTTCGGTTGGCAATCTGGAGGCTGGATTGGCCGTGAGTGCCATACCCACCGCACTGTTCGCATGCAACTCCAGGTAGCGCAAGGTGGGTTGGAACAGGCGATGCGGGTTGGGCGCGCCATAGACGATCCGGGTGAGATCGAGCACCGCCGCCGAACCCAACAGGTTGTCCAGCGAAGACGCATTCTCGAAGAGCGCCTCTTGTGTCCCAGTGGGCGGCGGTGCCACGTATTGTTCGATCTGTGGATGCTGATCGATATAGTCGGCCACTTCATTTCGCAAGCCTTGCATGGAGAACGTTTCCTGGGCCTGTCCTTCATTCAGCCCACGGGTGACGGCATTGAAGAAACAATCGCCGTCGGCAGGGATCTCCACGACCTCCTCCCCCAACACCAGGCTGTAATGGGTCTGGGTCGGTCGGCTCAGGACCACATCGGTGTCGGTCCTGTCCGGATGGTTGCTTGCCGGATAGATGGTTTCGTCTTGGCCGGGGGTAAAGCGCACCGACCAGACATGCTCAGGTGTCTGTTCGTTGAGAATCAGCAAGCTGCGGTTTTGTGGCCAACTTCGCAGACGCGTCATGATTGACGGAACCAAGTCCATGAGCTGGTTGTTCCAACGGCCTGGCGTTCGCACCAACGAGGAAAGCGCGGTAGACGAGATGGCCGCTTTCTTGGGTTTCGAAGGGCCTGGCTGGGGGTTCAAATCCCCCGGCCGTTTTCCACCGCCCCGGCCAAATCCTACGGCACGCCATTCGCCATCGGACGTCCGCGCCACGGTACTTCTCATCACCCCACTGGAGCGCAGGCTCAATCCCGTTATCGGGTCGACCAGAATGGCATCGGTCGCGTTCAGTTTCGTCGCGTCGTGCACGCGGAACACCGTGCCATCGGGTTGGCGTACGTACACGGGGCGGGCTATCACGCGACCTGTCGCCACGTCGCTGACCGTCCCACGATAGAAGCCCCGGGTGTCGGCTGCCAGGCCCCGTATAACCGAGGTATCCGCCACGGCGTAACGGCCGTAGATCGCGCTGTCCAACCGCAGTCCGGTCTGCGCCTCCTCCGGACTCTGGCGCGCCGTCACCGCGCGGAAAAACGACTGGCTTCGCGTGGGCACCGCCACGCCTGCGGACAAGCGCCATCCACCGTGGTTCGCTACGGCGTGCACCAGCGCCAAGGTCTTGAGGTTCAGAGGAATGGCCCCGGTTCTGAATATCAGCAAACCGGTCTTGATGGCGCTCTTGAGCATCTGGATACCGGGCGCCAGGAACAGGCCGGCCAGTTCCAGGACAATCTCGATCACCATCTGCCCGAACCGGCCATAGGTTTGATGGCGAACATCCCGGTTGCTGTTGGAACGGTGATCGGCATGGGCGCTGTGAAAGTGCACGTGCGCCCGATGCAGCGCCTCAAACAGGTCGCCGGTGATCAACGCGCCGCGAATCAACGGACGACCACCCTGCTGCCCCAATGTCCGCTTGATCTCAACCGGGTTGCTGGTGGAAATGCGCGCCCGGAAATATTCTTGCCAATCCTCACGGGGCAACAGCTGCGCAATGCCATCGCTGAGATCGGCAAACTCATGAAAGTCCTCCCCCTTGGGCGCATCCGGGAAATAAACGCCGACGGTGCCCTTGATATCCGGCCCCGCCTGATCGGAAAAGATCAGCGCGCCATCGATGCTGGTCGCATTGCTCTGCCTGGCCTGCTGCCCGCCCGCCGCCATGCTGCCACCCAGCAAAAGACCGTAGACGTGAACCGTGCGCCCCATGACCGGTGCGCGACGTTCGGCTGATGGCGAGCGCAGGACGGCGTCGAGCCATAGGGCGAGCTTCTTTGCCAGTTTTGGAGGATTGAAAGCCTTATCGATCAGGACGGCCTTGAATACGTCGTCGCCCTTGAGCGAGGCCTCGAAGGCTTTGAATTTCAGATTGGCGAGGTACGCGCTTTGCCAGGCCTTTTTGTATTCCGGTTTGTGCATCGCCTCCTTGAGCATGGCTTGATAGCTGCCACCGGCATCGATGCTCGTCACCATCCGCGCCAGTTCGCGCCCCGTCAACGTGACGAAATAACCGTTGGCCGGATTCCGGATGCGTTGGCCGTCCTCATCGACCAGGTAAGCGCTCAACACTTCGCGCATGCCGTTCGGGTATTGAGCCGGGCGCAGGTTGTCGAGCAACAGTTGGGTCAGACTGGCGCTGCGCGACTGCCTTGGGTTGGCGCGTTTGCCATAGAAGAACGTGACCAGGCTCTGGTCCGGATCGGCATCGATGCCGGGGTGCACGGTTTTTTGCAGGTACTCTTTGACCTTCTGGCGGGTGAACTGCAACAAGGTCTGGATATCGCTACGGCCTAATTGATAGGCCGCCTCCAAGACCTGCGTTTCCAGGCTGCGATAGGTCGACTTCTCCAAACGCGTGGCGGTTTTATAGAAATCACCGCGACTGTTTTCAACCAGGATTTCCTGACGGACCGCCAGCGGCCCGGCCAGCGACAACATGGGCAAGTCCAGCGCATCTTCAGCGCTCAGGGCAAACGCCGTCAAAGCGACCGTCTCGTTTTGCGCAGTCTTCAAATACCTTTCCAGGGCAGCGCTTTGAACCTGCAGCAAGTCGTCTGCCGCCACTTCAAACACAGGCCCGGACAATTCAGAGGAGATATCCCGGATCGCACGCTTCTGCCCTTCGTAGATCGGACTCACTTTATTGATCAGGTCTTGGACAGAACCGAATCGCTGTATTCCGCCTTCCAGGGAGTAAAGGAACAGATAGGGTTTATCGGTCCGTTTGATCACCATCGCCGCCGACCATTTCCGGGGCGCGGCGCTGCCCATATCGAGCATGACGGCGTAGACATGGGGAATGGGGGCCCGCAGCAAGCGGTTTCTATCGGCCATGGAAGGGTGGGTGGTGATGAGATCCAACAGGCGATCTTCCTCAGCCTGCCGGGTTCGGGCGTCCGGGCTTGATTGGGTGCCTGGATCGCGATCGATCCTGTACAGGTCGAACAAGTGCAAAAAACGTCGGGACAGCAGATGAGCAAGTGCCGCGTGCGTGGTGGACGCCGGGGTTGGCGTATCGAGAACGTCTGCGCCGCTGCTGTTACGAAAGCGGATGAGATCGTCGCGCCACTGCTGTTTCAATTCTTCATTCCCGGTGGGCTGGGCGATATAGAACACGGCCTCCAGGGTCGCTGCCGTTTTCGCATCCAGCGGGCCGGCAAAAATGCTGTCGACCTCCTCCACCGAGTCTGGGCGACTGAAAAACCCCACGCTACCGACCGAGTAAGTGGGCGGTGTATCCGTCATCAGGCAGTCCAACATCACGTCGGAAAAACGCTGCGACGAGGTCAATGAACGGCCGCCCGCCGCGTCCACGGTAAAGTGATTCACATACCAGTGATCCGGATCGATGTCTTGAAGCAGCGATCCACGGAATTTTTTCTCCGGGATCTTCGCCTTGATCCGGCTGGCCAGCAGATTCTTGAGCACCGAGTCGAACGTTGGAAGAGCGGCAAACAAGCGCGCCAGTTTCACCTGATTGGTGTCCAGCAACGCCAATTGCCTGACCTGTTCTTTTTCACGGGCACCGAGCACATTGCCCTGGGCATCCACCTCAGTAATGACGGGCTGACCGATGCCCTGATAGCCGGGCGCAATGCCGGCGCGCAATTGTTGCAAAACGTCTGGCGCAAGGGTCTTGCCGTTGACCCGCAGTGCCGAGAAGTCCAGGGACATGTGACTGATGTGGGGGTAAATCCAACCTTCACGCGGCGAATGGCCAGAGGAAGATCCGCGGCTTTGATGGGCGATCAGAAAGCCTTGGGTCACGGCGTCACGCAAAGGCACCGAGGTGCTCTGGGTGGCGGCGGCCGAGTCGATGGTCTCGACTTCTTGATACGTGACGTTGACCTGCGCATCGCCGGTGAGGCCCCATTGACCTAGCCATTGATCGGCGAATACATGCGGTTGAAAGCGAGCACCGTTGGCTAGCAGGCTGATGGGCTTCAGGCGCGCGGCAGGAAGAGACGCCGACGCGCCAGGTTCATGTTCAGAAAAGACAGACATTGAGGTGTCCCGGTTGTGATGAGGGCTGGGACCCTATCGCGCCGTTCGACCGGAAATGACATACATATGTATAGGGATGGCTGGCGGGCTCGGAGAAAAGCGTAAGCCGGGATGTCCTCCGAACTGTGGCGCGGGAGCAAGGGCTCATGGAACAAAGTCGTGGACCGGCTAGCGCGGATTGATCGTTCCCACGCTCCCGCGTGGGAATGGCGCTAGGGACGCTCCGCGTTCCGCTTCTGGAAGGTGACGCAGAGCGTCATGGGATGCATTCCCACGCAGAGCGTGGGAACGATAAAACCGTCATGCGTTTTAACCTAGCTGTTGCGCCAACACCGCAATATGCTCCGGCCCGATCCCGCAGCAGCCGCCCAAATGGCTGGCCCCGCGCTTCTGCCAGTCAGCCGCCCACTGCAGGTACCCCGGTGGATCGAGGTCTTCACGCAGCGGATCCAGCCCGTCGTTGGCCGTCGCTTCCTTCGGTTGCGGCGGGAAGGCGTTGGCGTAGGCACCGATGTGGATCTTCACCCCCAGACGCTCGAAGGTGTCTCGCGCCGCATCAATGGCCGCGCCGATCACTTCCGGCTGGCTGCAGTTGAACAGCAGTGTCTCGACGCCCAGCTCGGCCGCGACCGCCGCCGCGTCCGCCACCGGTTCGCCGGAGCGCAGGCGCGGCACTTCGTCGGTGTCCTCATCCTTCAAGGTAAACGACAGCCAGAACGGCTTGCCGTCCTGGGGCAGGCCGGCATGGATCGCCTTGGCTTCGACCGTCGAGCTCTGGGTTTCAGCCAGCCATAGATCGACATGCGGGGCCAGGCCGGCCACCAGAGGCGCGAGCAGTTCAGTGGCGCGCGAGGCGTCGAACAGGTCGGGGCGGTAGGAACCGAACAGCGGCGGCAATGAACCGGCCACCCGTACCGCTTTGCCGGAAGCCTGCACCGCCCGCCGCGCCAGTTCCCCGGCCAGCGCCGCCAGTGCCTGGCCCTCGGCGGCGAAACGCGCCTCGCCAATATGAAACGGCACCACCGCGTAGCTGTTGCTGGTGATGACGTCCGCGCCGCTGGCGATATAGGCCGCGTGCACCGCTTCCACCGCCTCGGGCGCTTCGCTCAGGGCCAGCGCCGACCATTCGGGCTGACGGAACGGTGCGCCACGACGTTGCAATTCGCGGCCCATGCCGCCGTCGAGAATGACTGTGGTTGCTGCGCCCATATTCGATTCACTCATAAGCTTATGAAAATAACTCACTACCGGAGTCGTTCTTATAACTATTTAATACGCACTCTTCGATTTGTCACAACTTTTTTCTACCAGGGACTCCACATGAAACGACAACCATTGCTGGCCCTGGGCCTTATTCTGCTGGCCGCTTCGTCGCAAGCGCTCGCCGGAGCCACGCTCGATCGCATCGAACAGAAGAAAGAACTGGTCGGCGTCCTGATGGAAAGCTACCCGCCCTTCTCGTTTCTGAACGACCAGAACCAGCTCGACGGCTTCGACGTGGACGTGGCCAAGGCCGTGGCGCAGAAACTGGGCGTGAAGCTGCGCCTGGAAACGCCTTCCTGGGACGTGATCGCCGCCGGCCACTGGAGCGGACGCTACGACATCTGCATCTGCTCCATGACCCCGAGCAAGGCCCGCGCCGAGGTGTTCGATTTCCCGGTGCAGTATTACGCCTCGCCCGCGGTTATCGTGGTCAATGCCAAGGACGACAGCATCCAGGGCGCCAAGGACCTGAGCGGCAAGAAAGTCGGTCTGACCAGCGCCTCCAGCTATGAAAGTTACCTGAACAAGAACCTGGTGATCGAAGGCGCCGAAGACACCCAATTGAGCTATCCCTTCGACGACGTGCAGATCGCCCCGTACGACACCGACAACGTGGCGTTCCAAGACCTGGGCCTGGGCGCCGGGGTACGGCTGGATGCCGTGCTGACCAACCTGGTGACCGCCCAGCCGCGCCTGACCGAAGACAAACGTTTCAAGCTGGCGGGCGCACCGCTGTATTCCGAGCCGAATTCGGTGGCCATCGAAAAGGGCGATGCCCAGTGGAACAGCAAGGTGCGTGAGGTTTTCGCGCAGTTGAAACAGGACGGCACCTTGAGCAGACTCTCGCAGAAATGGATTGGCGCCGACATCACCCAATGACCTCTTTCCCGCCCTCTTCTCAGCCACCGCAACCGGTGGCTGAGTCGCGCCTGAAGAAAATCTTCGGTTTCCGCACACGGCTGTACCTGACCTGGGCAGCCATGCTGGTGCTGTTCGCGAGCTTTTTCCTGACCTTCGACCTGAAGTTCTCCATCATCCTGGACAAGCTGCCGAACCTGATCGGCCTGCATCTGGCGCCCAACGGCTTCCTGCAAGGCGCGGCGCTGACCCTGTTCCTGTGCCTGTGTTCGATCGTCGCTTCGTCCTTGCTGGGCTTCGCCGCGGCCCTGGCAAGGTTGTCCAGCAGCGCCGTGGCGTTCGGCATCGCCAGCTTCTACGCATCGTTCTTCCGCGGCACCCCCCTGCTGATCCAGATCCTGTTGATCTACCTCGGCCTGCCCCAATTGGGCGTGGTGCCGGGTGCCATCGCCGCCGGGGTGATCGCCCTGTCGCTGAACTACGGCGCCTACCTGAGCGAAATCTTCCGCGCCGGCATCCTCGGCGTTCCTCATGGTCAGCGCGAAGCCTCGCTGGCCCTGGGCATGGGCGAAACCGTGATCTTCTGGCGGGTCACCCTGCCCCAGGCCATGCGCACCATCATCCCGCCCACCACCAACCAGTTCATCTCCATGCTCAAGGATTCATCCCTGATCTCGGTGATGGGGGTCTGGGAAGTCATGTTCCTGGCACAGTCCTACGGACGTTCCAGCTACCGCTACATCGAGATGCTCACCACGGCGGCGATCATCTACTGGCTGATGTCCATCGCGCTGGAGCTGATCCAGGCGCGGATGGAACGGCATTACGGGAAGGCTTATCTCAAACGCAGCTAAAGGCTCTTGGACGGTCTAACGCACAGGTCCGAGGAAACTGTAGGGCAACGCCACAAGCCGTGGAAGGCAACGCGGCGGATAACCTGAGCACGACCCGACCAGCCTACATGTTCGATCTGCTCTCTCCCGCCAATGTCGGGGAATCCGCCCGGCATCGCGGCCAGGTTGGAATTTTTAAAGTGCGGCCTCCACCCTTGAGAGGCCGTACTCGATGCCTATCCAACACTCATATCTTCCCCGACGCCTGGCCCTGGCAATTGCCCTGGCCCTGGGTTGCGCCAATGTTTCGATGGCTCAGCAACCGGCTCATATCCCCACGACCGCCGAGCAACAGCAACGCCTGGAGGCCTTCGCCGAAGCGGCCGACACCAGGAAACAAAACGCCAACGTCCCCCGCAAAGGCAACGCGAAATGGACAGGCAAGAACGACCTGGTGATTGTCAGCGCAAACGCGAAGTTCCCCGGTTCCATGGATGGCGGCGGCGGAACCAACATGCTGCGACTGGACCTGGCCAAGCATCCCGTCCTGGGGGAGACCCGTAATTTCGAGGCCTTGCAGGTCTCCCAGGGCGAATGGGAACACACCGCTCGTTTCGCCGGCTGGGGTGTGGTGGAGCCTCAAGCCACGCTGGTCAATACCGGACATATCGACGGACGGATCGGGGTGCTCGGTGCATTCGATAACAAGGGCGCCGTGGCCAATGGCGTGATGGTCGAGCCAGGGGGTCGCATGACCCATTCAGGCACCGCGCATGGCGGAGTACATGTACATGAAGCGGCCAGTTTCAGCGGCAACGGAACCGTGGATTTCCTGACGATGGCGGGACGGTGGGAGGTAGGCCCAGATGTCGGCGCCCCCTCGATTACGGGCAATCTCGAACTGTCGAGAAGCGCCGAGCTGGTCTATGGCATCGACGCCAATGGAGGCAGTGCCTCGATCCAGGTCGAAGGCACCGCGACGCTGAATGATTCGACCCTGACAATCGTCGCCGTACCGGCCGACAGCCTTTCCTCCAGTGAACATACCGTCATTCGTGCGGGCAACGTCGTGGGTGAGTTTGGTACGGTCATCGACAACCTCCCATTCATGACGGCCACTGCGCATTACACCGACACTCAGGTTGGCCTGACCTACGTCCGCAACGACACCCTCCTCGAGACCGCCGCAACTTCCGACAACGGGAAGCAATTGGCGGCCAGCATCGAAGAACCACAACCGGTCGAGCCACCAGAGCCCAAGCCCGTGGAGACACCCGCCCTCGCCAAAGCGGTTGCCACCAAGCCGAATGCGCCCACCATGCCTTCCAAACCCGCCGCTGCGCTACGAGTCACCCCACCGGCCAGAACACCCAACGCCGCGGTCAACGCGCTGCTGGGAAGCAACAGAATCGTGGCGGCCGATGCCATCGAGCAACTGGCCGGCCAGACTACCGCTAACCTGGCCAATGCCACGTTGAACAGCATCGCGCCAATCAGCGCCGGGATGCTGTCCGCCATGGGCCAGCGGCCTGTCGACGGTCAGGTCTGGATCCAGGCCATCGGCCATGGCGGCACGATCGGCAGGCAATTGGGGAGCGATGCGCTGAAGCATTCCACAAAGGGCCTGATGCTGGGGACCGATTGGGCGATCAGCCCTGAATGGCGCCTGGGCATGATGGGCAGCGAGACCCGGACACAGCTGGACGGTCACCGACTCGACGCAGGCCTCGACAGTTGGTACCTGGGCGCTTACGCCTGGCGCCAGGACGGACCGATGGCACTGCGCCTGGGCGCCGTTCATGGCGATCATGACGGCAGCACCAAGCGCCATGTGGTGTTCAATGGTTTCAACGATCATCTCAAGGGCCGCTACGATGCCAGCACGCAACAGGTCTTCGGGCAACTCGGCTATCGCTTCGACCTCGGCCGTTACGATCTTGAACCCTATGCCCAGCTGGATTATCAGCGCTATCAACGCGACCGCTACACGGAAAAGGGCGGCGACTCGGCGCTGAGGGTCGATCGCCAGACCGAGGACCATTACAGCAGTACCCTGGGCCTGCGCCTCGCCACGGCCTTGGCTTTTGACCAGGGCACGCAATTGACCCCTCGCTTGAATGTCGGCTGGAGACACCTCTACGGCGATGTCAGAGGCAGCGCCCGCCAGAGCCTGGTGAAGGGAGGCAGAACCTATACGGTGCAAGGATCCGACCTGGACCGGGACAGCCTGTTGGTGGAAGCCGGGCTGGACCTGGCTGTTTCGCCACGCCACACGTTGGGATTGGGTTACAGCGGTGAAACGGGCAACGACAACCGCAGTCACGCCTTGATGGGGCAGTGGCGAATGATGTTCTGATCGCCTCGGTGCCTTCCTGTGAGAAAGGCCTGCTCGCAACAGCGGTGGAGCCGCCTGCACGCATGTCGGTCGCACCATCGCCTTGGCGAATTGGCTTCACCCTCCCGGTGACCTGGCTTTCGAAAAAAAAGGGGAGCACATGCCCCCCCGAGGTTAAACGGTTGTATCGAGGCTGTTCGCTCAGCCTTCGATCTCGATCAGGATCTCGCCCGGATTGACCCGGTCGCCCTTGGCCACATGAATGGCCGTGACCTTGCCGGCGATGGCGGCCTGCACTTCGGTCTCCATCTTCATGGCTTCGGTGATCAGCACGGCCTGACCGGCCTTCACTACGTCGCCTTCCTTGACCAGCACGTCGACGATGTTGCCCGGCATGGTGGTGCTGACGTGGCCCGGCGCAGTGGCTTGCTTGCGCTTGCTGCTGCCACCTCCGACGAATTCATTGAGGGGCTCGAACACGACCTCTTCCGGCATACCGTCGATGGACAGGTAGAAGTGACGCTTGCCTTCGGCCTTGACGCCCACGCCGGTGATGTCGACGCGGTAGGTTTCGCCGTGGACGTCAATGACGAATTCCGTTGGCACACCCTCACCCGCCGCCGCGCTCACGCCGCCCGCCTCAGGGATCGGCAGCAACACCTCTGGCGTCAGGGTGCCGGCTTCGCGCTCTTCGAGGAACTTGCGACCGATGTCCGGGAACATGGCGTAGGTCAGCACGTCCTCTTCGGACTTGGCCAACGCGCCGATCTCGCCACGCAGCTTGGTCATTTCCGGCTTGAGCAGATCGGCCGGACGCACGTCGATCACCTCTTCGCTGCCAATGGCCTGGCGACGCAGTTTTTCGTTCACCTGGCCCGGCGCCTTGCCGTAACCGCCTTGCAGGTAGAGCTTCACTTCGTTGGTGATGGTCTTGTAGCGCTCACCGGCCAGTACGTTGAAGAACGCCTGGGTGCCGACGATCTGCGAGGTCGGAGTCACCAGCGGCGGGAAGCCGAGGTCTTCGCGTACTCGCGGGATTTCCGCCAGCACTTCGTTCATGCGGTTCAGCGCGCCCTGCTCTTTCAACTGGTTGGCCAGGTTGGAAATCATCCCGCCGGGCACCTGGTTGACCTGGACACGGGTGTCCACCGCCGTGAATTCACTTTCGAACTGATGGTATTTCTTGCGCACGGCATAGAAATACAGACCGATTTCCTGCAGCAGTTCCAGGTCCAGGCCGGTGTCGAACTCGCTGCCCTTGAGAGCCGCGACCATCGATTCCGTACCTGGATGGCTGGTGCCCCAGGCGAAGCTGGAAATGGCGGTGTCGATGTGATCGGCGCCGTTCTCGACGGCCTTGAGCTGGCACATCGCGGCCAGGCCGGCGGTGTCGTGGGAGTGGATGAATACCGGCAGCGATTGCTCGGCCTTCAACGCCTTGACCAACTCGCCTGTGGCATACGGGGTCAGCAAACCGGCCATGTCCTTGATCGCCACCGAATCGCAACCCATGGCTTCCATCTGCTTGGCCTGGGCCACGAACGCCTCGATGGTATGCACCGGGCTGGTGGTGTAGGCGATGGTGCCCTGGGCATGCTTGCCGGCGGCCTTCACGGCCTCGATGGCGACGCGCAGGTTACGCACGTCGTTCATCGCGTCGAAAATCCGGAATACGTCGATGCCGTTGACGGCGGCCTTGGCCACGAACGCCTTGACCACGTCGTCGCTGTAATGGCGATAACCCAGCAGGTTCTGGCCGCGCAGCAGCATTTGCAGGCGAGTGTTGGGCAGTGCGGCACGCAGTTGGCGCAGGCGCTCCCACGGATCTTCCTTCAGGAAACGCACGCAGGCATCGAAGGTCGCGCCGCCCCAGACTTCCAGCGACCAATAGCCGACTTTGTCGAGCTTGTCGCAGATAGGCAGCATGTCTTCGGTGCGCATGCGGGTGGCAAGCAGCGATTGGTGAGCGTCGCGCAGGATAGTGTCGGTTACGTGGATCTTCTTGGACATTGTCATGATTCCTTACAGGCCTGCGTGGGCGGCAATGGCGGCAGCGATGGCCAGGGCCAGCTCTTCGGGTTTGCGCTTGATCGAGTAGTTGGTCAATTCAGGATGGCTTTCGACGAAGCTGGTATTGAACTGACCGCTACGGAATTCGGGGTTGCGCAGGATTTCCTGGTAATACGCCGCGGTGGTCTTGACCCCTTGCAGGCGCATGTCGTCCAGGGCCCGCAGGCCACGGTCCATGGCTTCTTCCCAGGTCAACGCCCAGACCACCAGTTTCAGGCACATCGAATCGTAGAACGGCGGAATGGTGTAGCCGGTGTAGATCGCCGTGTCGGTACGCACGCCGGGACCGCCAGGCGCGTAATAACGAGTGATCTTGCCGAAGCTGGGCAGGAAATTGTTCTTCGGGTCCTCGGCGTTGATCCGGAACTGCAGGGCGAATCCACGGTGCTGGATGTCTTCCTGCTTGACCGACAGCGGCAGGCCGGAGGCGATGCGAATCTGCTCGCGGACAATATCGATCCCGGTGATTTCTTCGGTGATGGTGTGCTCCACCTGAACCCGGGTGTTCATTTCCATGAAGTACACCTCGCCCTCGGCGAGCAGGAACTCCACGGTGCCAGCGTTTTCATAGCCCACGGCCTTGGCGGCACGCACCGACAGATCGCCGATGTAGGCACGCTGCTCGGGCGTCAGCTGTGGGCTGGGAGCGATTTCGATCAGCTTCTGGTTGCGACGCTGGATCGAGCAGTCCCGCTCGAACAGATGCACCACGTTGCCGAAACTGTCCCCCAGGATCTGCGCTTCGATGTGCTTGGGGTTGACGATGCATTTTTCCAGGAACACTTCCGCCGAACCGAACGCCTTGGTGGCTTCGGAGATAACGCGAGGGAAGGCCTGTTCGAGTTCTTCGCGGCTGTTGCAACGACGAATACCGCGGCCACCGCCGCCGGACGTTGCCTTGAGCATCACCGGGTATCCGATCCGGTCGCCCTCGGCCAACGCCTCCTCGATACCCGAAACGTTGCCCTCGGTGCCTGGGGTAACCGGCACGCCTGCCTTGATCATGCTGCGACGCGCTTCGGTCTTGTCGCCCATGCGTCGAATGACTTCAGCTGCCGGACCAATGAACTTGATACCGCGTTCGGCGCAGATATCCGCCAGTTCGGCGTTTTCCGAAAGGAAGCCATAACCGGGATGCAAGGCATCGCAGCCGGTCTCCACGGCGAGGTTCACCAGCTTGCGCGGGTTGAGATAACCGGCCAGCGGATCGGCGCCGATGCTGTGGGCCTCGTCCGCGCGCTTGACATGCAAGGCATGGCGGTCCGCGTCGGAGTAGACCGCGACCGAGCGAATGCCCATCTCGGCGCAGGCGCGCACGATTCGGACGGCAATCTCACCGCGGTTGGCGATCAGGATCTTTGTTATCAATTGGAGGTTCCCTTGAGCCGGTGATACCACGGCCTGGACGTTCAGGCCGACGCGTGACCAGATGTAACAATTGGTCGCAGCTCCACACTAGTACTGGGCGGGGATTAACAAAAATGAATATTTATTGGGTCACGCATAAGCCAAGACTTATAGTTGCGTTATCGGGATCGGACCAAGGTGAGTGAAAAATGCGTAAGTCATTGATGCGTATGACTTTGCGTCAACTGCAAATTTTCAATGAAGTGTGCGACCTGAGGTCCTACAGCCGTGCTGCCGAGGAAATGTCTCTCACGCAACCAGCCGTTAGCCTACAGATTCGATCCCTTGAAGAGCTGATTGGCCAGCCGTTGTTCGAGTATGTCGGGAAAAAACTCTACATGACCGAAGCCGCCGAAGCCCTCCAACGCGCCAGCCGGGATATCTTCGGGCGCCTGGAGAACCTCGATATGCAGCTTTCGGACATGCAGGGCTCGCTGCAGGGGCAATTGAAACTGGCGGTGGAATCCAGCGCGAAATATTTCGTGCCGCACCTGTTCGCCGCGTTCAAGCGCCAGCATCCGGAGGTCAACCTGAACCTTACTGTGGTCAATCGCGGACAAGTGATCCGGCGGCTTTCGGACAACCGCGATGACCTGGTGATCATGTCCATGGTGCCCCAGGACATGGGGCTTGAGTTCCTGCCGTTTCTCAATAATCCGATCGTGGCCGTGGCGCCGCCGGATCACCCACTGTGTCACATGGGGGCATTGCGCCTGCAGGACCTGGAGCCCTACACACTGTTGCTGCGCGAGCCCGGGTCGGGAACGCGGCTGGCCTGCGAGGAATATTTCAAGGAAAAGCGGGTGCATTTCACCCAGACGCTGGAAGTGGCCTCGGCCGAAGCCCAACGCGAATGCGTAGTGGCGGGGCTGGGCGTGGCGTTGTTGACGCGCCACGCCGTGAGCCGGGAATTGTCGTCCGGCGCACTCATCGAGCTGCCGGTGGAAGAGTTGCCGCTCTACCGAAGCTGGTGCCTGGTGCAGGCCAGGGCGAAGCGTTTGTCACCGGTGGCCCACGCCTTCCTGGCGTTCGTTCGCGGTGAGCGCGCCCAGATCATTGGCCTGGTTGAGCGTTTCGACGGGAAGCCACCGGCGTTGCCTGCCAGTAATTGAATTCTGTCGCGTCAGGAAATTCGCTGATTTCGGCCAGGAGCTGGCGCTGTTCGAAGCGGTCTTCGATCGCACGACGGAACGCCATGCGGCGTTGGTCTTCCTGCTGGCGACGGGTTTTGACGGCGCTGCGTTCTTCGTAGGACTGGGTCATGTCGAGACTCCCAAGACGTATACGGGAGTTTCAAGATGAAGGCTTGGGATGACGTTTTGGCGGCGCGCGGGTTACAGAACGATGAATTCGAGCGATGGGATCTTGGGGAGGGTTGAGCCTGTGGCGAGGAGACTTGTCCCCTCGCCACAACGGCGCTTGCCTTGATGATTGGCTCAGTCGTCCAGTGCCTTGACCGACTTGGGCGACAGCCGCAGGCTGCGAAGGCTGCGCTTGACGCTCTTGAGGTGGTTGACCAGGCTCGGGCCGCGCGCCATGGCAACCCCCATCGCCAGCACATCGATGACCACCAGGTGCGCGATACGCGAGGTCAGCGGTGTGTAGATTTCAGTGTCTTCGTGCACGTCGATGGCCAGGTTCACTGTCGAGAGCTCGGCCAATGGCGTCTGGCTCGGGCACAGGGTGATCAGCGAGGCGCCGCTTTCGCGCACCAGGTTGGCGGTGATCAGCAGGTCCTTGGAGCGCCCCGACTGGGAAATGCAGATCGCCACATCGGTGGGTTTCAACGTGACCGCCGACATCGCCTGCATGTGCGGGTCGGAATAGGCTGCCGCAGTGAGCAGCAGGCGGAAAAACTTGTGTTGGGCATCGGCCGCCACGGCGCCCGAAGCGCCGAAGCCATAGAATTCGACGCGCTGGGCCTGGGACATGGCCGTCACGGCTTTTTGCAAGGCCACCGGGTCGAGCTTCTCGCGAACCTCCATCAGCGTATGCAAGGTGGTGTCGAAGATCTTCAGGCTGTAGTCGGCAACCGAGTCGTCCTCATGGATCGCAAACTGACCGAAGCTTGCGCCGGCCGCCAGGCTTTGCGCCAGCTTGAGCTTCAAGTCCTGGAAACCCGAGCAACCGATGGCGCGGCAGAACCGCACGATGGTCGGCTCGCTGATGCCGACGCTGTGGGCAAGGTCAGCCATGGAGCTGTGCATCACGGCCGCAGGATCGAGCAGTACGTGATCGGCGACTTTCAGTTCCGATTTGCGCAGCAGGTGGCGTGACTGGGCGATGTGTTGCAACAGGTTCAAGGGACTGGACTCTTGTTATTGGCGGCGTTATTGGCAGATGCCGGATGCAGCAGTGATGTAGCCAAGCTTGTAGTTATACTACATGAATTGCCTTTTTGCCCGCCCGATACGTAACTCGATCGCCCGATTCCATGCCGCATGCGCGTCATGTAGCAGAGGTGAGCCATGAATCGCCCGGCTTGTCGCGCAACAACGCGGCCAGGCCTTGGGACTCGAGCGGACGGCTGATGAGGTAGCCCTGCACTTCATCGCACTGTTCAGCCTTCAGGAACGCCAGCTGGCCCTGGTGCTCGACACCCTCGGCCACCACCTTGAGCGACAGGCCATGGGCCATGGCGATGATCGCCCGGGTGATCGCAGCATCCTCGCCACCCTCTTCCAGCCCACGAATGAACGCCTGGTCGATCTTCACGTAATCCACCGGGATACGCTTGAGGTAGCTCAGCGAGGAATAGCCGGTGCCGAAATCGTCGATCGCCAGCTTGACCCCCAGGTCTCGCAGTTGCTGGAAGGTGGCGATGATGTGTTCGACGCTGTCGAGCAACTGGCTCTCGGTCAGTTCCAATTCCAGGCAATGAGGAGCCAGGCCGGTTTCTTCCAGCACTTGCCGCACGAGGCTGACCAACTTGCCCTGGCGCAACTGATGCACCGACAGATTGACCGAGACCCTGATAGGCGAAAGCCCCTGGCGCTGCCATTCGCACGCCTGCCAGCAGGCCTGGCGCAACACGAACTCGCCAATCGGCCCGATCAACCCGGTCTCTTCGGCCAGGCCGATGAACTCCCCCGGCGGTACGCGGCCCATGGTCGGATGATCCCAGCGCACCAAGGCTTCGGCGGCGTTCAGACGACCGGTCGCCAGGCACAGCTTGGGTTGGTAGAACACCTTCAATTGCTGCTCTTCCAGGGCCTTGCGCAGTTGGTTTTCCAGCTGCAGCCGCTCCAGCGTACTGGCTTGAAGGCTGTCGGTGAAAAACTGGAAATTGTTGCCTCCCAGGTGTTTGGCATGTTGCATGGCCATGTTTGCCTGGCTGACCAGGGTGGCGACTTCACGCGCGTTATCGGGTAGCAGGCTGATGCCGATGGAGGCGCTGACCACCAGCTCATGACCTTCGATGGTCAGCGGCAGGCGCAACTTGGCGGACAGGCGGGTCGCCACCCGGGCCAGGCTGGAAAGATTGCCGTAGGCATCGAACAGCACCCCGAACTCATCGCCGGACAGTCGGGCGATGGTGTCGGCCTCGGGCAACGCGTTGATCAGGCGCCGGGCCATTTTCTGTAGCAACTGGTCGGCAATGTCATGCCCCAGGCTGTCGTTGAGCAACTTGAAGCGATCCAGGTCGATATGCAGCAATGCAAGGCTGCGCCGCCCTCCCTGTCGCACACGCTGGTGGGCTTCATGCAACCGCTCGCGGAACAGCGACCGGTTCGCCAGCCCCGTCAGCTCATCATAGTGGGTGAGGTAGCGCATCCGCTCCTCGGATTCGCGCCTCGCCGAAAGATCGGCGAAGAAGCCCACAATATGACTGACATTTCCTCGTACATCGCGCACGACGTTCAGTTGCAGCCATTGCGGGTACAGCTCGCCGTTGGCCCGAGCCTCGACCAGTTCGCCCTGCCAGGTGCCGTGCGCCTTGAGGGCCTGGCGAATGACCGGATAGTGCCGCCGGGCGTCTCGACTGCACGGAAGATCCACCACGTTGCAACCCAGCATGTCATCGATATTGAACCCGGTGACCCGGGTGAATGCCTGGTTGGCGGCCAGCAGTGCGTAGTTGGGATCGAAAATCACGATGCCTTCGCTGGCGGCCTCGAACACCGTAGCAGCCAATTGCCGCTGCTGTTCCAGCTCTTTGCTGGCGCTGATGTTTCGTCGAGTGCCGACCATCCGCAACACCCGGCCGCTGGCGCTACGTTCCACGGCCCGCCCGCGGTCTTCGATCCAAACCCAATGCCCGTCGCTGTGGCGAATGCGATATTCGATCTGGTAGTCCTCGCTACGGCCCTTCAGGTGCTCGATCAGGGCTCGCTTGAGCGCTGGCAGATCTTGTGGATGCAGGCGGGGCGTGAGATGGCTGAGCATCGCCGTGACGTATTCGCGCTCCAGCCCGAACAACTCCTTGAGCTGGGTATGGTGGACTTCGTCGGTCTGCAGGTTCCAGTCCCACAACCCCAGCTCGCTGGCCTTGAGGGCCAAGGCCAGGCGCGCCTCGCTCTTGCTCAGGGCCTGGCTGGCCACCTCCAGTTCAAGGCTGCGCTGGGCCACGCGCGCCTCGAGGCCAACCTGGGCGGCGCGCAACCGCTCTTCGGCGAGACGACGCTGTTCGACTTCCCTGGCCAACGCCTCGTTGAGCTGCGCGCTACGAATCTGTGTCTGCTGCAGATGTTCGATCAATGCCTGATTCTGGAAACGTCGCAGCATGCCGTTCTGCATCAGTCGATTGACCTGCCAGGCCACCACGCTCAGCGATACCAGTACAGCCAGGCCGAGCCAGCCCCATCCGTGCTGCTGCTGGTCGTCGCCCCAGAACAGGAAACCGATCGCCGGCAGCAGGCAGGGCAAGGTAAAAGACAGGTAGGCGGGAAGGCTCACCGCATAGGCGACACTGGCCGACAGGGTGGCCGCGCCGATCAGGCCGAACACCCAGGCCTGTTGCTGGAAGTTGTCGGTCGGGGCCAGGGCGATGCCGGCAATGGCCAGCGTCAGGCCGGTCATCGCCGAGCCCAGCAAAAACATCCGCAGCCAGATGGGATGCGCCTGGCGGCCCGGGATCGCCGAATCGAAGGCAGCCACCTGGATCACCCTCAGCGCCACCAGGGACAACAGCCACACCAGCCAGACGCTGACCAGGACATAGCGTGACGGATCCCACAACAGCGCCGCGCAGACCAGGCCGTTGACCAGCATGAACAAGGTTGGCAGCAGCGAGCCCTGGTACAGCAACCGTGTACGCTCTACCGCCATCTCCGTGGCGTACTGCTTGCGAATGACCCGCGGTTCCACACAAGGGCCCGCCAGATCGGAATTGAGGGTCATAGGCACTGTTCTTGTTCTTATCACAGGGGCACGGAGAACCCGAAAGAGCACCGAGCATACACAAGCCCGGGCTTATCCCACACTGCCGAGGCTCATAAAAATACGCAAAAAATTCGCCATTGCGACGTTCCTCGAACGCTGCGCACGAGGCCTGGCAACGCTCCTGCACCATGACTGACCGGTCATCCCCGACCGGTCTTTTATCGGTTGCTGCAAAGCTTGGTTTGCCCGGGGTGACGCCGCGCCCTAGAATGCCCCGATGCGCGATGATCTCTCCCTTCTGCTGAACTCCCTCAACGACGCCCAACGCCAGGCCGTAGCCGCCTCCGTGGGCCGTCAGTTGGTCCTGGCCGGTGCCGGCTCCGGCAAGACCCGAGTGCTGGTGCACCGTATCGCCTGGTTGATCCAGGTCGAGAACGCCTCGCCTCATTCGATCCTGTCGGTGACCTTTACCAACAAGGCCGCTGCCGAGATGCGTCATCGCATCGAGCAGTTGATGGGCATCAACCCGGCCGGCATGTGGGTCGGCACGTTCCACGGCCTGGCGCACCGCTTGCTGCGGGCGCACTGGCAGGAAGCCGGCCTGAGCCAGACCTTCCAGATCCTCGACAGCGACGACCAGCAGCGGCTGGTCAAGCGGGTGATCCGCGAGCTGGGCCTGGACGAACAGCGCTGGCCCGCCCGCCAGGCCCAATGGTTCATCAACGGTCAGAAAGACGAAGGCCTGCGACCACAGCATATCCAGGCCAGTGGCGACCTGTTCCTGGCGACCATGCGCGGCATCTATGAAGCCTACGAGGCGGCATGCCAACGGGCCGGCGTCATCGATTTTTCCGAGCTGCTGCTGCGGGCTCTGGACCTGTGGCGCGATCATCCGGGCCTGCTGGAGCATTACCAGAAGCGCTTCAGGCATGTCCTGGTGGACGAATTCCAGGACACCAACGCCGTGCAGTACGCCTGGTTGCGCCTGCTGGCCAAGGGCGGCGACAGCCTGATGGTGGTGGGCGACGACGACCAGTCGATCTATGGCTGGCGCGGCGCCAAGATCGAGAATATCCACCAGTATTCAGCGGACTTCCCCGACGCCGAGGTCATCCGCCTCGAACAGAACTATCGCTCGACCGCCGGTATCCTCAAGGCTGCCAACGCACTGATCGCCCACAATACCGGGCGCCTGGGCAAGGAGCTGTGGACCGACGGCAATGAAGGCGAAGCGATCAACCTGTACGCCGCGTTCAACGAACACGATGAAGCCCGCTATGTGGTGGAAACCATCCAGAGCGCGCTGAAGACCGGCCTCTCCCGCAGCGACATCGCCATCCTGTATCGCTCCAACGCCCAATCCCGGGTCCTGGAAGAAGCCCTGTTGCGCGAACGGATCCCCTACCGGATCTATGGCGGCCAACGCTTCTTCGAACGAGCCGAAATCAAGAACGCCATGGCCTACCTGCGCCTGCTGGAGGGCCGCGGCAACGATGCCGCCCTGGAGCGGGTGATCAACGTGCCGACCCGTGGCATCGGCGAAAAGACCGTCGAGGCGATTCGCGAACACGCCCGCCATAGCCACGTATCCATGTGGGAAGCCATGCGCCAGCTGGTGGCCAACAAAGGCGTGACCGGCCGCGCCGCCGGCGCCCTGAAGGCCTTCATGGAGCTGATAGACGACCTGGCGGCCAAGTGCGCAGAGATGCCGCTGCACCTGATGACCCAGACCGTTATCGAGCAGTCCGGGCTGATTGCCTACCACGAGGCGGAAAAAGGCGAGAAAGGCCAGGCCCGGGTGGAAAACCTCGAGGAACTGGTCAGCGCCGCGCGCAACTTCGAGAACACCGAAGAAGACGCCGACCTGTCGCCGTTGTCGGCCTTCCTGGGCCATGCTTCCCTGGAGGCGGGCGATACCCAGGCCGACGAGCATGAAGACAGCATCCAACTGATGACTTTGCACAGCGCCAAGGGCCTGGAATTCCCCTACGTCTTTCTGGTGGGCATGGAAGAAGGCCTCTTCCCGCACAAAATGAGCCTGGAAGAACCGGGGCGCCTGGAAGAAGAGCGGCGCCTGGCCTACGTGGGCATCACCCGGGCCATGCAGAACCTGGTGCTGACTTACGCCGAAACCCGACGCCTGTACGGCAGCGAAACCTACAACAAGGTGTCGCGTTTCGTACGCGAAGTACCGAAGGGCCTGATCCAGGAAGTCCGGTTGTCCAACAGTGTCAGTCGACCATTCGGTGGCAGCCAGTCGCAAGGCACCAGCAGCCTGTTCGGCGGCAGCGATATCCCGGAGACCGGCTTCAGCCTGGGCCAGACCGTGCGCCATTCGGTATTCGGCGACGGCGTGATCCTCAATTTCGAAGGCGCCGGCGCCCAGGCCAGGGTCCAGGTGAACTTCAGCGAAGGCAGCAAATGGCTGATGCTGGGGTACGCCAAGCTGGAAGCGATCTAGAGAGTTGTGTAGGCCCCTGTGGGAGCGAGCTGGCTCGCGATAGCCGTCGGTCAGTCAATATGGATGCTGACCGAGACACCGCTATCGCGAGCAAGCTCGCTCCTACAGTTTTCTGGAAAATATTTCCGATAGAACTTGTTCCTCTTTCCTACAGCCCAAAGCGAACAAGCCCTCTTGCGCGATTGAAGCTGAACCTAACCTGTCACGCAAAAGCCCGAAACACTCTGCCGCTAGCCAGCAACAGTTCACCTGTGCAACATGGCGCGCGTGCTATCCACAAATGGGAATGCCTTTATATGAAACGTTTTCTTAGCATCGCCATGGCGTTGTGCATCGGCCTGACGATGGCCATCGACGCCAATGCCGCCAAGCGTTTTGGCGGTGGTAAAAGCTCGGGCGCGGCCCCGACTCACCAGACCAGCCAGATGGCGCCGTCCTCTGCTGCCGGGTCCACTGCCGCCACCGCAGGCGCGGCCGGTGCCGCTGGCGCCGCCACCAAGGCCAGCGGTGCTTCGCGCTGGCTCGGCCCATTGGCCGGCATCGCGGCCGGCGGTCTGCTCGCTTCCATGTTCATGGGCGACGGCTTCCAGGGCATGCAGATCTTCGACATCCTGATCATGGCGGTCATCGCCTTCCTGGTCTTCCGCTTCATTGCCGCCCGTCGTCGCAAGCAGCAGGAGCAATTCGCCCCGGCCGGCCATGCACCGATGCAGCGTGAAGTATTCAACCAGCAGCCTTCCGCCGGCTCCATCTTCGGTGGCTCGGCCGCTCCGGTGGCCGCCCGTCCAGTGATCAACGCTCCGGCCTGGTTCAACGAAGAGCGTTTCGTCGAAGCCGCGCGTACCCACTTCCAGTCCCTGCAGCAACACTGGGACGCGAACGAAATGGACAAGATCGCCGAGTTCGTGACCCCGCAATTGCTGGAGTTCCTCAAGCGCGAGCGTGCGGAACTGGGTGACGGCTTCCAGTCCACCTACATCGACAACCTGCAGGTACAACTGGACGGCGTCGATGATCGCGCCGACAAGACCATCGCTACCCTGACCTTCAGCGGTGTATCGAAGAACTCTCGCTTCGACCAGGGCGAAGCGTTCAGCGAAAGCTGGAACATGGAACGCGCCCAGGGCGACAACCAGCCTTGGCTGGTGGCAGGTATCCGCCAGAACGGTTGAACCTTTGCGCGTTTTGCAGGTTGAAATAAGAGAACCCCGGCTCAGGCCGGGGTTTTCTATTTCGCGGTTGCATCTATGGCGAGCTACTGTATAAACCGCTCCATACAAACCGCGCCATCGAGAAAGAGGATCCCCGGACGTGGAAGAAATTATCGAACAACTGCGTGAAGCCAACGAACCCGTACCGGTTCCACTGGAGTTGCCCGACGAAGACCTGCTGGTAGAAATCGAAGAACAGCTGTTCATCGACATCCCGTTTGTCTTCAGAGAGTTTTTGCTGACCGTCAGCGATGTCGTCTATGGCAGCCTGGAGCCGGTGACCGTCACCGATCCACAATCCCATACCTACCTGCCGGACGTGGCCGCCAACGCCTGGGATGCCGGTGTCGACCGCAGCCTGATCCCGATCTGTCAGGACGGCGACGACTACTACTGCGTCGAAGAAGACGGCACCGTCGTGTTGTGGCAGGCCGAAGACGAGTTGCTTGCCGAGGAAACCTGGGAGTCCGTCTGGCACTGGGCACGGGATGTCTGGCTGGAGAGCTGACCCCCTGGGCCGGTCAATGCCCGGACGACTCCTTGTGGTTGTCCAGGGTCTCCAGCAAGGCCACCTGCATCCTGGTGTGCAACCGGACGAACCAACGCCAGAGCAGTGCCGCTACGGCCGTTGCCACCACTGCAATCAATGCCAGCAACTTGTTGGTCGGCAGGATACTGGCCGACAAGGCTGCCAGGAGCAGGAAAATCACCAGCAGCGAAAGGATCGGGATCACTTCGGCGATCACCCGACGTACGCGCTGGGTATGGCGGCCGGCCATTTCCGCCTTCACCCCCATCTCTGCCAGCATCATCGACAGCGCCTTGAGCTTGCGGTACGCGGCGATCAGGAACGGCAGCGACAGTAGCAGCGCCCCACCCCAGATCAATGCTTTCTGCCAGCTTGGGTCGCTGATCCAGGCTTGCATATGAACCGACATGCGCTCGGCAAAATAGCCGCCCGAGACAAAGATCGCGATCACCAGGGCCAGGTTGATGCCTACCTGCAACAAGATCCGCCTGATCATGGAGGCGATCAACGCATTCTCACCGTGGGGCTGGATGTTGCGCAGCCACTCGCCATACATCCCCAATACCCGCGATAGCCGTTGCGGTACCACGGTCGCCAATTTGACGGACAACGGATCCGCGGCTCGGATCAGGTAAGGCGTCAGCAGCGTGGTCAGCACCGAGACGGCGACCGCGACCGGGTAAAGGAAGTCGCTGGTGACCTGCAGAGTCATCCCCAGTGAAGCGATGATGAAGGAAAATTCGCCAATCTGTGAAAGCCCCATCCCTACCCGCAGCGATGTGCGTCCGTCATTACCAGCGATAAAGGCACCCAGGCCGCAGGAAAGCATCTTGCCCAGTACCACCGCGACCGTGATCACCGCGATCGGCCAGGCATACTGCAGCAGGATGACCGGGTCGAGCATCAGGCCTATGGCCACGAAAAAAATCGCACTGAACAGATCGCGTACCGGTTCCACCAAGCGCTCGATCTTCAGCAACTGTCGGGACTCGGCCATGATCGCACCGATCAGGAAAGCCCCCAGCACCATGCTGTACTCAAGCTTCACCACCAACAGACAGAAGCCGAAACACAGGCCCAGGACGGTGATCAGCAGCATCTCGTTGCTGTCGAATTTCGCCACATAGGCCAGCAGCCTCGGCACCAGCAAGATGCCAATCACCAGCGCGACGATCATGAACAGCGAAAGCTTGCCGACCGTGGAAAACACCTCGCCGGAGCTCACCGTACCGCTGACAGCGATGCTCGACAGCAAGGCGATGATACCGATGCCAAGGATGTCCTCGACGATCAATACCCCGAAGATCAACTGGGCGAAACGCTCGTTCTTCATCTTCAGGTCGTTAAGTGCCTTGACGATGATCGTGGTCGAAGAGATCGCCAGGATCGCGCCCAGGAACAGCGAGTCCATGGTGCTCCAGTCGAACCAGCGGCCTATTTCATAACCGATCCAGATCATCAACACGATTTCGAGGAACGCGGCGATGAATGCCGTGGCACCCACCTTGAACAGCTTGCGCAGGCTGAATTCCAGGCCCAGGCAGAACATGAGGAAGATCACCCCGAGCTCAGCGAGGGTCTTGATCGTGTCTTCGTCGTGGATGAAGCCAAACGGCGGTGTATGGGGACCGATGAGGAAACCGGCAACGATGTAGCCCAGCACCACCGGTTGCTTGAAACGATGAAACAAGACCGTCACCAGCCCGGCTGCCAGCATGATGATCGCCAAGTCTTGAATGAAGTTGATGGCATGCATCTGTAGGGCTCCCTGTCGCCGACTGGATAAGTCCGTTTCTCTTGTAGGAAATGCCCTCGCGATGGGCTTTTGCAGGTTAACACCGCGACTTCTGACAAAAAGACGGTGCAATATAAGGAAACAGATCCATCGACGCGTGACGGCAGCCACAGGCGCAGCGTCCCGATATCGGTGGTTTTGCAAAAAGGTCGAGCAGGCCACTGACCAGCGCCCGCAGAGGTGCACTTCCCTAATCGCTGCCTTGATCCGTGAGAACGTTATGGAACCCGGAAACGCCCAACTGTCGATGACGGTGTTGATGACCCCCGATATGGCCAACTTCTCTGGCAATGTCCACGGCGGCACCCTGCTCAAATACCTCGACGAAGTCGCTTATGCCTGCGCCAGCCGCTACGCTGGCCGCTACGTGGTGACCTTGTCGGTGGATCAGGTGATTTTTCGCGAGCCGATTCACGTCGGTGAGTTGGTGACCTTCCTGGCGTCGGTGAACTACACCGGCAACACCTCGATGGAGGTGGGCATCAAGGTGGTGACCGAGAACATCCGCGAGCGCTCGGTTCGCCATACCAATAGCTGCTTCTTCACCATGGTTGCGGTGGACGACCAGCGCAAACCCGCCCCCGTACCGCCCTTGCAGCCACAGAACAGCGAAGCCAAGCGCCGCTACGAGCAAGCCCAGCAACGCCGGCAGATTCGCCAGGAGCTGGAGAAGCGCTATCAGGAGATCAAGGCGGACGCGCCTTGACGGAAGCTGGAGCGGTGTCGGTCACAAGTGGATCGGCACAGCCTCGAACCGCACACGTGGATGGGTGATGCGATCCTGGGCGCGCACCAGTTGCAATTCATAACTGGCGCACGCCTGGGTTTCCAGCAATACCTCATGCACCGCGGCGGCAGTGAATTCAAGCGCCGCCACCAGGCTGTCACCCAGCAGTATCCGCGCCAGAAACAATCCGGATGTCAGGTCGCCTACCCCCACCGGCTGACGCGGGAATGCCAGCAATGGTCGCCGCAGGTGCCAGTTGCCTTCGGCGGTTACCAGCAGCATTTCGAAGCTGTCCTCGGCCTTGCCAGGATACGCCAGGTGCTTGACCAGCACGGCCTTGGGACCACGAGCCAGCAGCGCACGCGCCATGCCCAGGCAGTCGAGCAGCGATTGCGCCTTGCGCCCGGAAAAACTGTCCAGTTCCAGTTGGTTCGGGCACATCAGATCCGCTACCGCGGCGGCCTCTTCCAGCAGGAACTCGCTCACCTCGGGCGCGACGATGCAGCCCTTCTCCGGATGCCCCATGACCGGGTCGCACAAGTACAGCGCCTTGGGATTGGCAGCCTTGATCCGGGCCACGCCGGTCAGGATCGCCCGACCCTGGGCCGCGCTGCCCAGGTAACCGGAGAGAACCGCATCGCAATGACCCAGCTCGCCAATCGCCGCAATACCTTCGATCAATGCCGGTATCTGCTGGGGCGCATGAACTTCCCCGGCCCATTGGCCATACTGGGTGTGATTGGAAAACTGCACGGTGTTGAGCGGCCAGACGTTGACCCCGACCCGCTGCATGGGAAACACGGCGGCGCTGTTGCCAGCATGACCGAATACCACGTGAGACTGTATGGCGAGCAGATGAGGCGTACGTTTCATGCGGGTGGTTTCCGTAAAACGATTGAAATTCAAGCCGCGCAGTATGCGACTAAACACAGCCTGTACGACAGACCGGCGACACAGTTAAGCTGACGGCAACTTGTTGGAGCACTTCGTTCATGCTGACTCTTGGAAACATCTTCGTGCTGATGCTGCTGGCTACCGGTGGCGCCTGGTTGTGGCACAACCACGGCTTGCGCGAACGGGCATTGGCGAGGGTCATGCAGCATTGTGCCAACCTCAGGATCGAGCTGCTGGATGGCAACGTCGCGCTGAAGAAGATCGGGTTTGTGAAGGATGCCAGTGGCCGACGGCGCCTGGCGCGGATCTACAATTTCGAGTTCACAGTCACTGGCGAGTCCCGCCATTCGGGCACTATCACCCAATTCGGCGCCCACAGCGCACACATCGAGCTGGCGCCGTATCCGATGCCGTTCGAAGAGTCGCCCGAAACCTTGGCTGAACCGGTCCAGGCCAGGCCTCGGGCCGAGGTCATCGAGTTGAGCCAATGGCGGCAGGAACACAACAAGTGGAAGCCTTGAACCACCGCTGACTCATGACCGTCGGCAATTGGCCAGGCCAACCTGCAGGGTCGGAACGTCTTGCGGCTCGCCGAAAATCAATTCAAGCCGGGAATCCTGCCGCCACTCGCTGCTTTGCCAATCCAGCGCCGCCCCCTCCAGTGCATTGGCTGAAACCCAATCCTCGGTGCTGTGGATAACCAGCTTCGCCCGCTTCCAGACCTGACCTTGCAGCCATCGCGTCAGTGCCGCCGTGTCGAAACGCTGGCTCGGATGCCAGCGCCAACCGATGCTCCAGCCCCCCTCCTGCTGCTGGTGCAGGCAGATCGGCACCGTTGGATCGCTCCAGACAGCCGGGAGCTGACCCACGTCCTTGGGCACGTTCAAGTTACCCACAACCCCGCCTCCCGTTGCGGCCAGGCCCGGCAAACGGCTGATGGGCAAGTTCGCCTGCTGTGTCCAATACGATGGAATCGCCGGCAGCCGCTCCATCACGCGGGCACGATCGGCGTCCGTGAGACCTTCGGATTTGTTCAGCACCAGCAGTCCGGCGGTGGGAAGCGTCTGTCGTTGCGCATCAGCCAACGGCTTGTCGTCTGACAATGCCCGGGCGTCCAGCACCAGCACGCATGGCTGGACCGCCAGCACGCCGAGCCACGGCGCTTGCCGCAATTGGCGCATCAATTGCGCCGGATGACCGAGGCCCGAAGGTTCGATGAACAATCGGTCCGGCCGGGCCTTGCGTAATAATCGACCGAGGCCAACCTGAAACGGCGCACCGTTGACGCAACACAGGCAGCCTCCGGCAACCTCCCCCAGTGCGATACCATCGGCCGCCTGGGTCAGTAGCGCAGCATCCAGGCCGATCTGGCCGAACTCGTTGATGAGCACGGCCCAGCGTTCGTCGGCCGGGCGCTGGGCGAGCAATTGTCTGATCAGGCTGGTCTTGCCAGCCCCCAACGGCCCTGCGATGACATGGGTGGGAATGTTCTGCAGCATGGGCGACGGCTTTCGATGGAGGTGAAAAATGCGGGTGATTGGCTGCTTATTACTGGCACTGGCTTCGAGCGAGGTGCTGGCCCAGGCTTGCGTGGTCCATAGCCAGGCGGAGCGGCTCGACGTGAAAGTATGCCAGCAGAACCGCAGCATTCCACCAAAGCTGTTCGCCGACGGGTTCTGCCAGCCAAGCCTGGCCGGGCAGAAAGTCGAGGTGCAATACGTCGATCAGTGTCCTGGCGGTGCGTTCGGCATCTGCAGCGACGCCCAGGTGGCCAATATGCCCTATCGCCAGGATATTCACTATTACGGTGTGGCCAGTGACGCCGCCTACCTCAAGCCGTTCTGTGAAGGGAAAAACCAGGGAAGCTGGCTCAAACCCTAGGCGCTATGCGAAGTCCCGTGAGGAAGGCCAGGCAGGCGAAACGGGGCGCGGCCGAGTACAGAGCTGCAAGAGCCTAGGCAAGCCAGTCCAGCGTAAGAATCAGTCGGCGCTCCCCCTGGGTCGGTTCCGGCGAGCGATGGATCAGGCCAAATCCCTCGTTGCCCAGCCATTTCTCGCCCTTGAGCAGGGCCACGTCACCGTGGCCAAGCTGTTGGATCATCTGTGGATCCCTGGGCTCGGCCTCAGGGTGGGCGAGCCATCGGCGATCCATGGCGCCTTCCTCGAGCCACTGGCTGCCGGGGCCGGCATAGGTGGTAACGAGCCGCACCGGCACATGGTCGACGTGGAAACGCGGACACATGGCCTTGTCCAGGGTTCGCAGGCGCAGGCCGACACGCGTGGCGCCCAGCAGGCAGGCAAACGCGCCGACCAGCCAGGCGACATCAGCCCTGAACCCTTCGTAGCCTTGCAGATCGCTGAAACCGGCAGCCAGACCGTTCAGCTCCGGCTGGGAGTCCTCCTCTGGCAGATCGAGCACCCACGACTGCGCCAGAGACTGTTCCATGGAAAGCACCATCGCGGCAAAATCGCTGATGTGCAGCGGGAGTTGGCGTTGCCACACCGCCAGATTGACGCCATCGTCCAGAATCTGCGTCAGGGCCCGAGGGGTATCGCCCTGGACCTGGCGGACCTGTCCGCGTTCCAGGCCGGCCGCCAAGATCACGCCGCAACCTCGTCGTGCCATGCACCGAATGGATCCGGCAGCAGCCGCCAACCCTCGACTCCCAGGGCCATTTCCTCGTCCGTAAGCAGACAGGCGTCCAGCGCTGCGGTGAGACATTCGAAATCGATGTGCTGGCCAATGAAGACCAATTCCTGGCGGCAATCTCCCGTGCCCGGGAGCCAGTTCTTCAGGATGGCGGCAGTGCTTTCTTCGTCCCGTGGCCACTGGCTCTTGGGCACGAATCGCCACCAACGGCCGGCAAATCCATGACGCATCAAACCTCCAGCCTGGGACCAACTGCCCGCCTCTTCCGGCTTACTGGCCAGCCAGAAGAAACCCTTGGAGCGCAGGAGCCTGCCGTTGGTCCATGGGCGGTCGATCAGGCTGAAGAAACGCTCGGGATGAAACGGTCGGCGTGCCCGATAGGCCGCCGAGGCGATGCCATACTCTTCGGTCTCCGGCACATGCTCGCCACGCAATTCCTGTAGCCAGCCGGGTGCTTGTGCTGCGCGTTCGAAGTCGAAACGACGGGTGTCGAGTATTTCCTCCAACGGCACCTGCCCCATGACCATGGGAAGGATCCGTGCCTGGGTATTGAGACGCTGGAGAATCGCGGTCAGTTCTTCCCGTTCCTGACGACCGATCAGATCGATCTTGCTGATCAGGATCACGTCGGCGAATTCGATCTGTTCTACCAGCAGGTCTGTGATGGAGCGCTCATCTTCTTCGCCGAGGGTTTCACCTCGGGCGGCCAGGCTCTCGGCGGCCTGGTAATCAGCCAGGAAGTTCACTCCGTCGACCACCGTCACCATGGTGTCGAGTCGGGCAACATCGGCCAGGCTACGCCCCTCTTCATCGCGAAAAGTGAAGGTCTCCGCCACGGGCAAGGGTTCCGAAATGCCGGTGGATTCGATCAGCAGATAGTCGAAGCGCCCCTCCCTGGCGAGCTGGCCGACTTCGGCCAACAGATCTTCGCGCAGCGTGCAGCAGATACAACCATTGCTCATCTCCACCAGTTTTTCTTCAGCGCGGCTAAGGGTGACATCGCGCTGAACCACGCTGCCATCGATGTTGATTTCGCTCATATCGTTCACGATCACGGCAACACGCAGTTGTTCGCGATTGCGCAGCACATGGTTGAGCAGCGTACTTTTGCCGGCGCCGAGAAATCCGGACAGCACCGTAACAGGAAGGCGATTGGGCATGGGTTGTATCCTCATCGGGGCGGCCGTTGCTGACGCTGCATCAGCGTGCTGCGACTCGTTCTGTGATTTACGTTATACTATAACAATAAATCTACGCCACCCTGCAATGTCCATCATCGGAAATCCCCATGCGGTTTTTTTTCGTATTTTTATTGCCCTGCGCGCTTTTTCTACCGTTTTCATCACTGGCATCGCCCCAGGGCCAGAGCGCTTTATCGGCAAACTGCACCCGTAGCGCGAATTTGCTGTCGTGTGCGGATGAGCGCGGCAATACCTACAGCGTGATGACTGCTGGCAATACAATTTATCTTCGGGGGTTTGACGCAGAAACGCGCCGCTACTGGGCGCAGACCAACAGTCGCTACGGACAATTGACCTTTTTCACAGGACTGGCTTCCGACGGTGAAAGCTGGGTTGGCTACAGCCGCCGCGTCGGTTGGACGACCATCAATCGCTTCTCCAGCTCCGGTGGTAGCGCAGGAGAATTTGTATGCGGACGCGTCAGCGGTTGTCAGGATTCCCGCTGATGTTTCACGTGGAACGAACAGATTAAAACTCTATTCATGAAAAAGATCTGGCCGGGCTAATTGTTACACTATAACATTAGATCTGACCTCACGATGGATCTAACCCATGAACGCGTTAACGCTGCCAGACGTCGCTGCGCAGGCCTCACGCCAAGCCGGTCCTCTCGATTGGGTGGGCATGCACGGCGTCGCGATACCGGTATTGATCGAAGGCCAGCGCCTGAGTGCAAGGGCAGACGCTGGAGTCAGCCTGGATGACGCTGATGCCCGGGGTATTCACATGTCCCGGCTGTATCTTGCCTTGGAAATGCTCGAGAGCGAGCCCTTGTCGCCTTCCTTGCTGGAGCGAGTACTGCAGCAATTCCTCGCCAGCCATGAAGGCCTTTCGAGCTCTGCGTCCCTGACCGTCCATACCGAATTGCTACTCAAACGCCCGGCGCTGGTCAGTCCCCTTGGCGGCTGGAAACGCTATCCGATAAGCATCAAGGCTCATCAGAAACATGCAATGTTCCACGTGGAACTGAACATCGAGATTCCCTACTCATCTACGTGCCCCTGTTCGGCGGCCCTCGCTCGTCAGCTGATTCAGCAGCAGTTTGTGAACGACTTTGCCAATAAGGCCCTTGAGCATGCAGAAATTCTGGCCTGGCTAGGATCCTCAAAAGGCATCGTCGCCACCCCTCATAGCCAGCGCAGCACAGCGACCCTGGGTATACGCTTGGCTACGACCGTGATTGAGTTGCCGTTGCAATTTTTGATCAACGAAGCCGAAGCGGCGCTGGGCACCGCCGTGCAAACCGCAGTCAAGCGCGCCGACGAACAGGCATTCGCCCTCGCCAACGGCCAGAACCTGATGTTCTGCGAGGATGCCGCTCGACGACTCAGTCTGGCCTTGCGCCGTTCAAAAGACGTTGTCGCATTCGATGTCCGTGTGGTTCATGCCGAAAGCCTTCACGCCCATGATGCAGTTGCCGAAAGTCGTTGGAACCGGGAGCGGTCATGATCGACTGCCAGGCTTTGCGTTGGGGGCCTCCAGGACGACCGCTAACGCCCGCGCTGTATCTGGAACGGCCCGCCGGCAGCCTGACGGCCATTGTCGGCGCCAATGGTTCTGGCAAAAGCAGCCTGCTGAAAGTGATGGCAGGATTGCAAAAGCCCCTGTCCGGCAAGATCACGCTGAAAGTCCGGCACCGCGGTGGCGTCTCGTTTTTGCCGCAGCAACAACATCTGGATCGTCAGTTCCCCATCAGCCTTCAGGAGCTGGTGGTTGCTGGCGCATGGGGTCGTAGGGATTCGCCAGCCTTGCGCAGCCAGCGGCTCAACACCGTTCTGGAAGATTGGGCGTTGCGTGGCCTGGAACATCGCCCGCTGATGGCGCTGTCGGGAGGCGAACTGCAACGGGCCCTGCTCGCTCGCCTGAGCCTGACCGAAGCGCCACTTCTATTGCTCGACGAGCCCCACGCCGCCCTCGATGAACAAGGCCAGGCGTTGCTGTGGAAACACATCCATGGCTGGCATGCCGAGGGGCGCACGCTCGTAGTGGTTTGCCACGACCTGGCTGCGGTGCGCGAGCATATTCCCCATACGTTGTTAATCAAGCACTCCGGCTGCACCTTGGGACGCAGCCATGAATTGATCGCACAGCAACCTTGCACAAGGGTGGCCTGATGCTTGCGGCCATCCACTTCTGGCAGCCTTTCCAGGAGTTTGTGTTCATGAGACGGGCCTTGCTTGGCGGCCTGGTCTTGGCATGCAGCACGGCGCCCTTGGGTGTGTTCCTGATCCTGCGCCGCATGAGCCTGATCGGCGACGCGGTGGCCCACGGCATCCTGCCCGGCGCCGCGCTGGGGTTCTGGTTCGCCGGCCTGAGCCTGCCCGCCCTGACAGTGGGGGGACTCGGCGCGGGCCTGGGCATGGCCGGACTGGCTGCCTGGATCACCCGCCGCACCGGGCTGCGAGAAGATGCGAGTCTCGCAGCGATCTATCCCATTTCACTGGCGGCCGGTGTGCTGATATTGGGGGTGGCGGGCAAACGCCTGGACCTGCTGCACCTGTTGTTCGGTTCGGCCCTGGCGGTGGACGAACCGACACTCACCGGCATGCTCTGGGTGTCGGGTATCAGCCTGATGGCCATGGCGCTGATCTACCGCCCCCTGTTGCTCGACACCCTGGATCCGCTGTTCCTGCAAACCGTAAGCCGGCTCGGACCGTTGGCCCATGGCGTGTTCCTGACTCTGGTGGTCCTGAATCTGGTGATCGGTTTCCAGGCGATCGGCGCACTCATGGTCGTAGGCTTGATGATGCTGCCGGCGGCCGCGTCGCGTTTCTGGAGCCGTCGCCTGCCGAGGCTGATGCTCATTGCGGCAATGCTCGGCTGTCTCTCGGTAGGGTTCGGCCTGTTGCTGTCGTTTTACTTCTCGCTGCCCAGCGGGCCAGCCATCGTACTGGTGGCGGGCGGGTTGTATCTGTTGTCCGTGGTGTTCGGCCCGGTACATGGTTTGCTGCGCCGCCCGCCTTTGCTCACATCCCCATGAGGTGTTTCCGATGCGCGCCCTGCTCGTACTGTTCAGCCTGCTGTTATCCACGTCCTTGTCCGCCGCCGAAAGGCTCCAGGTAGTCACCAGTTTCAGCATCCTTGCCGATATGACCCGACAGGTTGGTGGCGAGCATGTCCAGATCACCAACATGGTGGGGCCCGACGCCGATGCCCACACCTACGAACCCACACCCGACGATGCCAAGGCGCTGCTCAGTGCAAAATTGATCATCAAGAATGGCCTGGGCTTCGAGCCGTGGCTGGATCGCCTGGTGGCCAGTACCGAAACCGCTGCGCCGGTGATCAGCGCCAGCCGCGGAGTGATTCCCCGTTCATTGGACGAAGACGGCGAGACAGTCCCCGACCCGCACGCCTGGCACAACCTGGCGAATGCGCAGTTGTATGTACGCAACATCAGCAAGGCGCTGGAAGCCGCGGATCCGGCCAACAAAGCCGACTACGTGCGCAACAGCGAAGCCTATCTGAACAAGATCTATGCGCTACTCGCTGAAGCCAGGACCCGGTTCGGTTCACTGCCACCCGGCAATCGCAAGATCGTGACGTCCCATGATGCCTTCGGTTACCTGGGACAGGCCTACGGCATCGAGTTCATGGCGCCCCAGGGCCTGTCCACCGAACGGGAACCATCGGCCGCTGAAGTCGCAGCGCTGATTACCCAGATCCGCCAGGCGAAGGTCAAGGCCGTATTCATGGAGAACATCAAGGATGCGCGCCTGCTCAAGCAGATCGCCGACGAAAGTGGCGCGCATATCGGTGGCACGCTGTATTCCGATGCCCTGGCTGCCAGTGGGTCGGCCAGCACCTTTATCGGCCTGTTCGAATACAACCTCAACACTTTGTACGACGCGTTGAGTCGGCCTTGACTCAAGCGGTCGGTCAAGCCCTCGGCTTGACCGTTCCGCAATCCTGTCCCAGCCAGACTGCACGGGTGTCCAGGCTGCCGTTCTGCTGGATGCCGGTGGCATTGAACGTACCGTTGACCTTGGTGGTGAATTCACGATCGCTCTGGAATGTCGCGATCCCACTCCCCTGGGCTTTCGGGCAGCTGAAGCGAAACTTCCACTGGTTACCGGTGCGCTCGGTGATCTGCTGCTTGCATCCCGATTGCGGGTCCTGCAAGGGGATGTCATTGGTCTGGACCTGCTCGGGCGTCAGGCACACCCGGATCCCTTTCCCGCCCATGGTGATGCCTTGCTTCTCCAGCATGGCCCGTTGTTCCGGGGTCATCTGGTTCTGCAACTGGCCCAGGATCAGCTGCAGGTCCGGCAGGTTCTGGTTATCGACTTTCATGTTGCTAGTGGTCAATTCCCACAAGCCTGGCTGAAGCATCTGCGCCTGAGCGGCCATAGGAACAGATAAGCCAACCGCCAAGGCCAAACCCAGCAGACGAACATTCATTGCAAGAACTCCAGAGGACAGGTGGCCGTTAGACGTCGTCCATGGGCTTCGGTTCAGGCTTGGCACAGGTGAATTAATTAGCGACATTCGTCCTGGAACATGGTCTGTTAAGCAATTGGAACTCAGGAGCAAGACGACTCCATGGACTATTTCGGCCCGCATGTTTTCGGTTACCTCATCGCGCTGCTTCATACCCTGGGTTCCATCGCCGCGGTTCATGCGGTACTGACGGTGCGAACGGCCCAAGGCTCGATCGCATGGGCCCTGTCACTGGTGTTCATCCCATACCTGACGCTGATTCCCTATCTGGTCTTCGGCCGCAGTACCTTCGACGGCTACATCCAGGCACGCCGGCAGGCCAACGATGAAATGCGCAAGGCCGTCTCCGAGCTGAACTGGCGCCCCTGGGTGGAAGAGGCGCTGGCCGCACGCGCTTCCCAGGCGTACGCCTCGCTGCGCGCCATGCCGAAACTGGGGCGCACGCCCTGCCTGGCGAACAACCAGGTACGCTTGCTCATCGACGGACAGGCCACTTTCGAGGCCATCTTCCAAGCCATCGATAACGCCAGGGAAGCCGTCCTGATTCAGTTCTTCATCGTCCATGACGATCGCCTCGGTCAACGTCTGCAGGCGTTGCTGTTGAAGAAAGCTGCCGAAGGTGTAGCGGTTTATCTGCTGTATGACCGTATCGGCAGTCACTCCCTGCCCCACCGTTATGTCCAGGCCCTGCGCGACGGAGGCGTTCAGGTCAAAGCCTTCGCGACCCGCAGTGGCTGGCTAAACCGGTTCCAGGTGAACTTTCGTAACCACCGCAAGATCGTCGCCGTGGACGGGGTCCTCGGCTTCGTCGGCGGCCATAACGTGGGCGATGAATATCTAGGGGAGATGCCGCCCCTGGCGCCGTGGCGCGACACCCATGTCCAGGTGAGCGGCCCAGTGGTTGCAAGCATGCAAGAATCATTTGCCGAGGACTGGTTCTGGGTTGCCCGCTCATTGCCGCCCCTGATCCTGCCTGACACCTATCCGGAGGACGGCGTGCTGTGCCAGTTATTGGCCAGTGGGCCGGCGGATGCCTTCGAGACGTGCTCGCTGTTTTTCGTCGAAGCGATCCATGCGGCAAGCGAACGGGTATGGATCACGACGCCGTATTTCATTCCTGACGAGGCGGTATTCGCCGCGCTACGCCTGGCGGTGTTGCGGGGGGTGGATGTGCGCATTCTGTTGCCCTCCAGGCCGGACCACAGGATCGTCTACGCCGCCTCCAGCCTCTACGCCTTCGAAGCCGTCCGCGCCGGGGTACGGGTGTTCCGCTACGAGCCGGGTTTCCTGCATCAGAAAGTGGTGTTGATCGATCGGGAAATCAGCGCCATCGGCAGCGCGAACCTGGACAACCGCTCGTTCCGGTTGAATTTTGAAGTGATGCTCCTGACGGTGGATACCCCCTTCGCCACAGAGGTCGAGCAGATGCTGGAGGCAGATTTCGCCCAGGCCCACGAAATCGCCAAACAGGAAAGCCGGGAGACCCACCGTCTGCAAAAGATCGGCATGCGGGTCGCCCGGCTCATTTCCCCGGTACTTTAGGCTCCGTACGAAAAAGCTTGAGACGAAGGTCAGGCGAGGCGGTTTCAACGCTGCATGAACGAGTATCAAGGCTTTTCGTAACGGCCCGATCAGGGGTGGTAGATGTCGTCTCGGGTCCAAGGCAGGTCATGACTGCCGTCAGCATGGGCCTTCACCGCCAGGATCTGATGCAGGTTGATCCAACCCTTGGCAAACGCATAGGCGCAGCCGGCCAGGTACAGACGCCAGATGCGCAGGGCCTGCTCAGAGACTTCCTTCGACGCTGCTTCCAGGTTGTCTTCCAGCCGTTCGCTCCAGTGATCCAGCGTACGCGCGTAATGCAGGCGCAGGCTCTCCACGTCGACGATCTCCAGGCCCGCTTCGCTGATGTGAGCGGAAATCATCGCCAGATGCGGCAACTCGCCGTTGGGGAAGACGTACTTCTCGATGAACTCACCCGCGCCGCGACCGACCGGACGCCCGTCGGTGTGCTTGGCCGTGATGCCATGATTCATCACCAGGCCACCCTCACGCACAGCGCCGAACAACGTCTTGCAGTATTGCTCCAGGTTCGCATGGCCGACGTGTTCGAACATCCCGACGCTGACCACCTTATCGAAGCGACCGTCCTGGGGAAGGTCGCGGTAATCGAGCAGTTGCAGTTCGACCTGGTCTTCCAGGCCTTCGGCCTTGACCCGCTCACGGGCCAGTGCCAATTGCGCCTTGCTCAAGGTAATACCGAACACCTTGGCGCCGAACTCCCGTGCCGCAAAACGGGCCAGGCCGCCCCATCCACACCCTACATCCAGCAGGTAGTCACCCGGCTGCAGCCGCAGCTTGCGACACAGATGTCGGAACTTGGCTTGCTGGGCTTGTTCGAGGGTTTCGCTGCCCGTCTCGAAATAGGCGCAGGAATAGACCATGTCGCTATCGAGCCATAGCTGATAGAAGGCGTTGGACAGGTCGTAATGATAGGAAATGGCCTTGGCGTCGGTTTCCTTGTCGTGGACCGAGCGCACCGGAGGGTTGTCGCCCTCTTCGTCCACCAGGGCCTGGCTCAACTCGTCGCAGACCCGGATCACTTCGTTGATCGAGCCTTCAAGCTCGAGCTTGCCTTCTACGAACGCCGCGCCCAGGGCATCCAGGCTGGGATGGGTGAATTGCGCGACCATCTGTGGGTCCTTGACCACGATCGTGACGCTGGGGTCGGCACCCAGCGAGAATTCATGGCCGTCCCAGAGCCGTAGCCGAAGCGGCAGGTGCAGATTCTGTAAGGCCGGTGGAAGTTGCGCGAGCATGAGATATCCCCCCTTGTTTCAGACGTCTGAAATCAGGGTAGACCATCGTAGAAAAATAGCTGCCTATCGAATATATAGCCTTTTTCTATTACCTCCCGAAGTCGCTCCTTGAGCCGGGACGGCCCTGATGCATACCCTTTCCACCCTTGATTGCACATCGCGCGCAGTTCTGTCCAATGGGCCGCTTTTCAAACTTTCGACAAAGGCTCATGGAAGCGCAACAACCGTCCGGCATTACCTAACACTAGCAGAGTGCTCAGGTTATGCAGCAGCGCAGCGATCATCGCTCCTGCCGCACCGAGCCAGCCGAAAGCGGCAAAAGCGACGATCGCCAGGGTCCAGCCCAGGCCAATCATTACGTTGACCTGCAGCGTACGACGGCATTGGCGGCTGAGCCGCACGCAGGTACCGAGCCGCCTCAGGTCGCTGCCGATCAACACCACGTCCGCCGACGCCAGGGCAATGTCTGCACCTCCCGACCCCATCGCGATTCCGACGACACCGGCCTTGAGCGCCAGTGAATCATTGATACCGTCGCCCACCACCATGGGACGGAAACCGTGATCGATTTCCGCCATGACCCGTTTGAGTTTGTCTTCCGGCAGAGCCTGGGCCTGTACATCGCCGATGCCGATGTCCCGAGCCAGGGCTTTGGCCACGCTCTCGCGGTCACCGGTCAGCAGCAATTGTCGCCCCAGGCCCAACGCACGCAATTCGGTCATGGCCAGTTGTGCTTCCGGCTTGACGCTGTCGGCCAACAGCAACCAGGCGAGGAATTGTCCATTCAGGGCCAATCCGGCTATCGGGCCGTCGTGGTTGGGGATCGCAGAGGTCTCGATCCCCAACCGGGCGAACAGCTCCGGCCGTCCAAGCGCTGCCTCACCCCGCTCGGTCATCGCGACCACGCCCAGTCCCTGGCGCTCCTGAATCTGTGCCAGGGACAGGCGCTGGTCCTGTTCCACCAACCCGGCCAATGCGCGGCTGACAGGATGGCTGCTGGCCGAACCGAGGCTGGCCGCCAACGGCAGCAGGAAGGCGCGATCCTCCAAGTCGCTCTCGATGGATTGCAGACGCAGGGCACCGTAGGTCAGGGTGCCGGTCTTGTCCACGACCAGGGACGTGAGGTCCGCCAACTCTTCCAGGAAAGCCGAGCTGCGGATCAGGATGCCATGACGCGCCGCCACCGCGATGCCGGCAATCGCCGTCGCCGGTGCCGACAGCACCAGTGCACACGGACACGCGGCCACCAGCACCGCCAGCATTGCCTGGGCATCGTTGGTGATGAACCAGGTCACTGCCGCCAGCAGCAACACCAGCACCAGATAACTTGCGGCATAACGTTCCAGCAGCCGGGTGATGGGTGGCTTGGAGCGCTCCGCGTTCTGCATCAGGGCGATGACTTTGCCCAACGTCGATTCGTTGCCGGTTCGCGTGACTTCAAGGCGCAGCAGCCCATCGAGATTGATCGCGCCGCCGAACACTTGAGTGCCCACCGCCGCTTCCAACGGTACCGACTCGCCGGTAATGGGAGCCGTGTCGAGGCTCGCCTGGCCCGACACTACCCGACCGTCGGCGGGCACCCGGTCCCCTGCCCTGACCTCCACCAGGTCGCCCGGCTGGAGCGTCGCGTTGTCGACATCGACGATCGAACCGTCCGCCAGAACCTTGCGACCCTGGCTGCGAGTCAATCGGCCCAGGGCATGGATGGCCTCCTGGGAGCCAATCACGCTTCGCTCCTCCAGCACATGGCCGAAGATCATGATGATCGGCAACAGCGCGGCCGTCAGCAGATCCCCCGTGGCCCAGGCGCCTAGCATGGCCAGGGCGATCAACTGGTCGGTGATCCCGTGCAGGCTCGGATAGCGCAGGCTGTACCAAGCCGACCTCATCACTGGCATAGCCACCAACAGCGAGGCGACCCCCAGCAGCAATTGGCTGACGCCCGACTGCTCCGGTGCCCATCCTCGCCAGGCCAGACCCAACGCAAGCAGACCAAGGGCCAACATGGCCAGGGTCAGTTGCCGCGCGGCAGTACGTTGCTCGTCGCGAGACAACATCGGAGCGGCAATGGTGGGTGCGGTCATTGTTCTGCTCCCTGGATGATCAGGTGGGAATCGTCTTTCGGATCGACCGTTGTCACTGAACCGGCCTGGCGAAGAATGGCTGGCACGCGTTCGCGATACAGGCGCAGCAGCATCTGCGGATCACTACCCTGAGCCTTGGTCAGGCCGAGCACCGTAGCGGTATCGGCCGACGCCTTGGCGAGCCGCTCACTGGCCTGGGCATGGGCGACCTGCAGGGCCCGGTCCGCTTCCTGACGGGCGGACTGGGTCAATCTTTCGGCTTCGGTTCGCGCATTGGCGACGGCTTTGTCGGCCTGCTGGCTGGCCGTCAGCACTGCATTGAACGCACTCACCGCAGGCCCCGGCAGACTCGATTGCACATCGACCCGCGCCACTTCGATTCCCAACCCCTGTCCCGTGGTCGCCAGCTCGGCCAGACGACGGTTGATGCTCTGAACCAGATCGCCACGCAGGCGCTCGCGAAGTTCGGCGGCCTGGTTATCACTGCCGATCAGCTCTGGCCGAGCCACCAGAATCGTGTCCAGGTCCCGAGCCGCAGCCAATGCGACAGCGCTACGAGTCACCAGTCGATCCAGGGCCGGCAGCACGTGTTCTCCTTGAAGTACGAAGGCATAGGGTTCGGTGACCTTGTAGAACACGCGCACATCCAGTTGCACCAACCCTGCGTCGCCGGTCAGCAGATAACCGGACCCGGCCAGTGCGTCGCTGACCGGCGTAGCGAAACTGGCGACTCGGTCCGCCTGCAGGGCGGCGTCCGAACGCAACAAGCTCTCTACGCGCCTTTCCAGAACCCGATCCGCCGCAGGCAGTAAAACCACCTGTTCCACAGGACGAGGCCAGGCCAATAGAAGCCCGGCGTTTTCGATCCGATCCAGTGCGCCGAAATGCAGCACCACAGCCCGTTCCTGCGGATCGATCTGCCGGACGTTGGAAAACGCCCAGGCCACAGCGGCCAGGGCCGTAACCGCGTAAAGCGCCAGAAATGTCAGGCGTCCGGCCTGGATCCAGGGGCTGGACAACTCGTTTGTTCCACGTGGAACCACACTCATGGTTGTGTTCCACCTTTTGGTTCCACGGCCGGCGGCCCGTCCACCAACACTCGAAACGGGGCCGCGTCGGTCCGCAGAACCAGTTTCGTGCCAGGGCCAACGATGGTGCCGAGGGTGTCCAGGGAACGCAGCAGGTTATAGAGCTGGGGCGAACCGGCGTAGGCCTTGCCGTAAAGCTGAGCGGCTTCGACTCGAGACTGCGCCTCGATATCGGCAGCCTTCACAGTGGCATCGGCTTGCATGATCCGCGCATCACGCTCGGCAGCGGAGCGGATCTGCGCCGCTTCGCGCTTGCCAATGGCGGTGCGCTCAGTGGCGATGGTCTCGCGCTCAGCGCGCATGCGATCCACTGTGGCGGTCAAGGTCACCGAAGGCAAGGTCAGGCGTTCGATGCCCACTTGCAACACCCGCACCCCATACGTGGCGAGCAGTTGCTGATCGATCTGCTGGCGCAATTGGGTCTCGAATTCGCCGATGCGCACTTGGCTGGCGTTGGTGTTGACCAGGTCCGACAGGTCAAAACTGGCAGCGGTTGTTTCCAACGCCGAGCCTACGAAGGTCCGAATCTGCCGTGCCGCCTCGTCCGGCTGGTTCTGCACCGCTCGCATGAAGCGTTGGACGTTGTCCGGGTCGCCCTGTACCTGCCACGCCACGTAGGCTTGCACGATGATCCGCAATCCGTCTCGGGTCCCCACATCCTGCAAACCACTGGAAGTGGTGCGCAGCCGCAAGTCCACCGGGATTGCCGCCTCGAACGGCGCCGGCCAGCGCCAGCCCAGGCCTGGTTGCAGCAGGACCCTGGCCGGATTGCCGAAACGCGTAATGACGGTGGCCTCTCCGGACCGCACTTGTACCAGACTCGCAGCCGCCACCGCGAACGCCACCAGCAGTGCTGCCCAGCCCATTCGGCGCCAAGGGAACGGCCCGGCTTCCTGGGGTTCACCATGATGGTGATGATGTCCGTGATGATGTCCGGCGTGGCCGTGATCGTGACCGATGTGGTCGTGGTGATCGTGGGGAAAAGGGCTCAATGGACAGCTCCTGGCTGGGCAAGATTACGCGGCTCGGCAGGGTCGGCCGGTAAGGTGAAGGTCCGCAGGTCAATGGTCGGTGCGTTGCCGCTGCCTCCCAGGCGATGGTCGAGCACCAGCAGCCTGGCTTGGCCCAGGCCCTGGCTCAGTTGGCTGAGGTACTGTTCAAGCACGAAGGCATGACCCGCAGCGGCGAAGGCCTTGCGCTCAGCACCGAAGCGCAGGTCGGCGGCCTGTGCGGTGGCATTGATTTCCCGAGCGCTGGCCTGGGCCTGGTCATAGGCCATGGCGGCCTGCAACTGCGCCTGGCTGGTCTGCTCCGCTGCCGCGCCGCGCTCCCTGGCAATCAATGCCTGGGCGCCGATCTGCGCCGCCTGCACCCCGTGATAGGCGTTGGCCGCACCTGCCGGTGGATGGATCGCTTCCACCACTGTGGCCAGGATCTCCACACCACTGTCCAGGGCCTGCAAATCGGCCTGCACCGCTCGGCCGATCTCATCGGCCAGGCTGACACGATCCGCTCCCAGCAAACCGTCCAAGGTGCGCGAGGCGAATTCATGCACCAGGATACGGCTGGCGGTACTGCGGATCAGCGCGGGCACATCGGCGCTGTGGTAGGTCGCCGCGAGCGCGGCCTTGTCGTCAAGACCAATGCGGTAGACGAAGCGCACATCCATGTTGATGATCTGGAAGCCCTGCTGGTCGGCCCGGCGGCTGGCAATGACCTGGGATTTATCGTTCACATGACTGGCGTCCCACAACCGGTTGGCAATCGCCGGGGCTGGCCCCTCCGCCGGTTCGGCTTGCGCAGGCCCGCGGTTGTCGCCAACGCTGGTGGCCAACTCATGGACCACGCCATTTTCGACAGCCAGCACCCGGCCCAATGGCCAAGGCAATCCGACATGCAGGCCCGGACCGAAGACCTGGGCCGGCTCACCGAACCGTTCGTAGACACCACGCCCCTGCAGTGGCACTTCATACACCCCCGTCAACAACCAGCCCACCAGCGAGACCAACATCAGCACCGGGAAAAAGGCACGGCGCATGTAACTGAAAGCCCAGACTTGCCGCAGGTCGATGCCGAAACGGTTGTGCAATTCATGTTGCAACGCCTGCAAGGGACGCGGCGGCCAGCGCAGCAGGTCGGCAAGGACACTACGCCCCAGCAGCGTCGGCTCAAGGGCGTCCCGGCGTGGGCTGAACACAGACAGCAATGCCCTGAGCAGCAGCTCCACGGCCACCACGCCCGGCAACACCCCCGCCCACACCGCCAACCGTACCGGCCAAATGGACGTTTGCGAGGAGAACAACAGGCACAAGGCGCAAATGACCAGGACGATAATCGCCAGCCGCGTCAGCTGCGCCAGCGGCGGCGCCTCCGGCCATTCGAGGATGGATTGCTGACCCAACTGGCGTTCGAAAACCAGTAAACCGAACGCCAGCGTCAATGAAAATACCGCGCCAATACTGGCCGCCACACCCAGCGTGGCGGGTGGCAACGCCAGGTTCCAGGCCTGTTCCAGGCTCAACAGCACCACCATTGCCCAACCGATCAACCACAGCGTAGGGGCACCGATATAGCCCAGCAGGCGACCACAGCGCGTACTGATACCGTCCAGGAGTCGCTCGTACCAACCGAGTTCATCCACAGGCTCAATGTCAGCCGCCGGGATATCCTGGCTCGGCAGCAGCGCCCGGGTACGCCACCGCGTCACCCACCAGGCCGATTGCAAGCCCGCGACCAGCACCAGCAAGGCAGCGCACTGGCTTACCAGCAGGGCAGGCCACAATGATTGCGGTGCGAACAGCCCGATAAAAAATGCCAGCACCAACCCCAGGCCCGCCAGGGTGCCCAGCACCCAGGCCATGCCCTTCAGGCGCCGCCCTTGGAACGGTGCCTGTTGGAAACGCGGTAGCCCAACCGCACTCACCCCTTCGCCATCTAGATCGACTTGCATACCACCCCAGCTTCAAGGAAACAGAATCGGGCTGTGGGCGAAACCACGGCCGCTTCGTTGAGGAACGTTACCCTATAACGATTCCTGTGAAATTTCTGTGTTGTTTGCTTCATGAAAGCTGCGCCAAGCCAACATGGGAAGCCTTGACCGTAATCCTCGAAAACGCTCATATTACGTTCATAATTTTTTGGCCGAACGGGAGAGCAGCGATGAGCAATTATGACGTGATCATTCTGGGCGGCGGCCCGGGTGGCTATAACGCGGCGATTCGCGCCGGCCAGCTGGGCTTGAAGGCTGCTTGCGTCGAAGGTCGGGCCACTTTGGGCGGCACCTGCCTGAACGTCGGCTGCATGCCTTCCAAGGCCCTGCTCCACGCCTCGGAACTCTACGAAGCGGCCGCAGGATCGGAGTTCGCCAATCTCGGCATCAAGGTCAGCCCCACTCTCGATCTCGCGCAGATGATGAAACAGAAGGACGCCAGCGTGGCAGGCCTGACCAAAGGCATCGAATTTCTGTTTCGCAAGAACAAGGTCGACTGGATCAAAGGCTGGGGCCATATCGACGGCCCTGGAAAAGTGACCGTCACTGGCGACGACGGCAGCAAGACGCAACTGAGCGCCAAAGACATCGTTATCGCCACCGGCTCAGAACCCACGCCACTGCCCGGGGTGGAGATCGATAACCAGCGCATCCTGGATTCCACCGGGGCACTGTCCTTGAGTGAAGTGCCGCAGCACCTGGTGGTGATCGGCGCAGGGGTCATCGGCCTGGAACTGGGCTCGGTCTGGCGGCGGCTTGGCGCCCAGGTGACAGTCGTGGAATACCTGGATCGCATTTGCCCAGGCACCGACGTCGAGGCAGCGAAAACCCTGCAGCGGGCCTTGGGCAAACAGGGCATCCAGTTCAAGCTGGGGTCCAAGGTTACCCGTGCCGTCACGTCGGCAGAAGGCGTGCAGTTGCAGATCGAGCCTGCAACCGGCGGCGAGATGCAGCTTCTCGAAGCCGACTATGTGCTGGTGGCCATCGGTCGTCGGCCCTACACCCAGGGGTTGGGACTCGAGAACGTCGGGCTGAGCACCGATAAACGCGGCATGCTCGCCAACAGGCAACATCGAACCGAAGCACCTGGCGTCTGGGTGATCGGCGACGTCACGTCCGGGCCGATGCTGGCTCACAAGGCTGAAGACGAGGCCATGGCCTGCATCGAACAGATCGTCGGCAAGGCCGGGGAGGTCAACTATGCGTTGATTCCCAGCGTCATCTACACCCGCCCGGAACTGGCCAGCGTCGGCAAGACAGAGGAACAGCTCCAGGCGGAAGGTCGCGCCTACAAGGTGGGCAAATTTCCTTTCACGGCCAATAGCCGGGCGAAAATCAACCACGAGACCGAAGGTTTCGCCAAGGTCCTGGCCGATGAGCAGACTGACGAAATCCTCGGCGTGCACCTGGTAGGCCCGAGCGTCAGTGAAATGATTGGCGAATATTGCGTCGCCATGGAGTTCAGCGCCTCGGCCGAGGATATCGCCCTGACCTGCCATCCACACCCTACCCGCTCGGAAGCATTACGCCAGGCGGCGATGGATGTGGAGGGCATGGCGACGCAGATGTAGCTTCCAAGGACGGTCCCGTGGGAGCGGTTCCCGCGGGACAGTCAGGACAGCGGCTCTTCAGCTGGCCGATACCCGCGCCTTGTTGCGCCGCCGGCTGATCAACCCAAGCCCGACCGCGACCACCAACGCCAGGCCGCCAACCTGCAACCAGCGCTTATACGGTCGAAGCGCAGAGCGCAGCGACTCCAGGGCCTGGGTGACGTAGCGCTTGTCAGCGCTGCGGAAATCCGGCTCCTGGCATTGATGACCGAAATCACCCGCCCAGGTCACATAGGGCCCCTCTTTCACGTAACGCTGATACAACGCGCTTTGCTCCTCCAGGCTGGAATTGTACCCCACTGCCTTGCACAGCACCGCCGCGAACGCCTGGCTGGTATGGGGCAGGTTGTCAGCCGCCTGACTGGCCAACGCCGTGGCGACAAAACGATAGTGATAGCGCAGGTCTGGCTGGGCGGCGCTGGCTTGCTGGCGTTTTACCTCACCCTCGGCCATCAGCGGCCCCACCTTGAGTTCGACAGGTTCGAGACTGTAGTTGCCCTCGAAAGTGGCATAGTCCGGAGCCATCTCGTAGCCGAGCAGTTCCATGCCCCATCGGCGCGCGATCCAGGAAGCGTTGAAATAGGCCTCGGCCCGGCGGGTTGGCCACCATTTGGACTCGGCTTGCTGAAGCAACTGGGCGTAGGCCCGGGCCTTGGCCTGCAGGTCGGCATTGTCGAAATAGGCCGGCGCCTCGTCGTAGCGCCCCTCACGCAGCAAGCGGCGGCCCAGCAGGTTGCGCAGGCTCGCGGCGACCGGCAATGGCACGTAATTGTCGCGATCCTCCTGGCTCAACGCCGGCGGGGCCGGGACTTGCTGGTCGACGTACTGTTTCAATTCATCCACCGTCAGCACCCGTTCGGCGACAGTCGCGGCGTCGTACCAGTAATTGCTCTGACCACGGTAAAGCTGATCGAAGGCTTGCAGGTAATCGCCCCGTTGCAGGGCCAGGATCGCGCTTTCGCCTTCGACCCGACACTTGGGCTGCACCACCTCGAAATCCCAATCCGCGTTGCGCCGGCCGCCCCAGGTTTCCTCTTGGGGAAAAGCCTGGGCCGCCTTGGCGTAGGCCGCCGCCGCAGCCGCTTTATCCGCGTCGCGCAAGGCCAGCTTGGCCCGAACCCACCACGCCAACCCGGTATCGCCGGCCTTCTCCACAAAGGCCTTGGCCCCAGCGTAGTCACCGTGCTGATAACTGACCGCCGCCAACCGGTCGGCGTTGTCCAGGCTTGCACGGCTGCTGGCCTGCAGGCGCTGGAAAAGGCGCTTCTCCCCGGACGGCTCCTCGCCGTCCCACCAACCGACACGGCTGAGCAGATAACCGGTCAGCAACCGCTGCACACCCGCACGCTTGAGCAATGCATCCAGACGCTCGTCCGGCTGCGCAGCCAGGTCGGCAGCCAGATACAGCAACGAGCTGTAGCCGACCTGGGATCCATGCAGGAACTGGCTCGCGTACAACTCGATGGCGCTGTCCCAGTCATCGGCGGTATAGGCCACCCTGGCCTCTTCGCCGAGGCTGGCGATTCCCAGTTCCAGCGGGTCGCTGAAACCACCGATGCTCAGCTCGCGGGCCTGGCGAAATGCCGCACGCGCCTGATCGCGCAACGTCGCCGGCTCGCCGCGCCCTGCCTCGGTACTCATGGCGAACAACGACCGCCCCAGGGAATATGCGGCCCAGGTACTGCGCAACGGGCGCTGATCGGCCGGTAGCGCCAGCAACTCCTGGAAGGCCTGCGCCGCCTGCTGGTGATCGCCCAGGTTGAACGCCGCCGCGCCAATGGCATACAGCCGCAACTCGGCAGGCAGGTTCGCCGCTTCGGCGCGGGCCTGGTCAATATCGTTCAGAGCCCGCACCCGTTCCACCACCGCTTGCTGCGGTGGGGTCAGACCGATCCGCTCGGCCTGGTCACGTTGGGCGATGTAGCCAGGCATGTCGTCATAGTTGTAGTCCGGGTTGCGAGTCGCCTCGCTGGCCGACTTGAGCCCCGCGATGGCCTGGCCAAGGCGGCTGACCTCGAAACGAAAGCTGCCTTCAGGCAATTCGGCCAGCGTCTGGGCGCGGTTGTCCAGCAGGCGCGCGGGAAAATCGGGGCCACAGGCCAGCGCCTCGCCCCACGGCAGGCCCAGCGGCAGACTAAGGCTCAGGCAGAGCAGGCGACGAGACCACTTAGGGGTAGACATTGAAAGTTCCTTGTTCAATTTTTGTACAGCGTGCCCAGCCGACGGCCCGCTGGGCGCCAGCGGCCAGGCGGCCTTCCTGAATGCGGGTGAAGGTAAGCAGTCCGGGCGTTTGTTGCAACGTGTAGCCAGCCAGGGCATCGACCCCATCACATCCACCTACCGCCAGCGTCAGGCGCTGGGGCCAGGGGCTGTCGAGGTTGCCCCGGTTAACCAGGCGGATATCGTACAAGCCACCCTTTTCTTCCAGCTCCAGGGCCAGCCGGCTGTCGAGCTTGTCCCCCCGAGCCACCGCGCCAAGGGTAGTCAGGCTCCAGACGCGCCGGTCGCCGCTCAAGGGCAGGCGAAACCAGATCAACCCCGCCAGATGTTCCGGCGGATCGGCCCGCAGGCCGGCGGCCAGCCCGGCCACTTGCTGCGGGTCGGCCAACAACTCCTTGCGCTCGCCGCCCAGGTCGATGGGCACCTCACTCTCCACCACCGGCGCGCCACTTTCCTGGCTCAGCAGTGCCACCCCATAGGCCGGCAGCGCCAGGTAAAAAGGCCGCATAGTGACGCGGTCCCAACGTTCGGCCCAGCGCAGGGCCTGCTTCGGATCGAACAACCCCTGCCGCGGATCGCTCACCGCATGGACCTGCAGCACACTGCTGTCCACGGTTTCCAGCAAGCCGGGCAATTCAGGGCTGTCGAGCCAGGCCGGCAGCGCGGTAATGCTCAGTTTCAGATCGGCCGGCAAGCTTTGCCGCAACCGGGCCAGGAAGGTCCTGTAGCCCGGCAGCCGGGCGCTACCGGCGTCATGGTCGATCTCGACCCCTGTCGGCGCCAGGCCTTGGGCTTGCCAGTGCTTGAGCACCTGCTGGATCTGCGCGACGATCTCGTCCTGGTCCAGCGTCTTGAGCTGGCCGTCCAGGCGAATCACGGCAATCAGCGGCCGACCGTCAGCCTTGAGCAACGCCGCATCGATCCGCGCCCGACTCCAGCCAGCCTGTGGGAACGCCTGCAACGCCAGCACCCGCAACCCGGAGAAATCCTGATGACTCTGGCGCAGCGCCGCGTCATGGGCCGGAACCCATTGGCGTTGCCAGATGTACAGCTGTTGATCGAGAGGACGAGCCGGGGGTCGTTCGCAGCCAGATAAAAGCAAAACGGCGAGCGCCAGCGCTGGCCGGAATAAAGAAGTCATGGGTTTCACCGCATTGCGCGTCACATCGACACTGGGGGGCGTCCAGCGCCCCGGGCATTCTATGAGCAATCAGGTATCGATCAAGGCTTGCGCGCGATGATCACCTGACTCTTGGCCACGACCCCGTCCAGGGCCTGCTTGATCTGCGCGCCCCGAGGCGAATTGAGCACCGCCTGCCAGGTGTCGGCCCAGTGGTTGAGCAATGGATGATCGGCATTGCTGAAATCGACCTTGGCCTCCCAGAACAGCAGCATCCACATTGACCAGTAGAAGCCGTACTGGCTGTGACTCAACACCTCAAGCCCGGCCTCGCTGACCATCGCCTTGAACTGTTCTTCACCGATGATGCGGATGTGATTGGGCTTCTGGAAATATTCCGGGGCGGCAATGTCCTTCTGCAGTTCTTCGGAGCTGGGGTGCGGCACGCTCAACAGGTACAGCGCACCGGGTCGACCGACACGCACCAGTTCGGCGAGGAACTGCGCCGGGTCGTCGACATGCTCGATCACCTCCGTGGACACCACCCGCGTGGCCGTGCCGTCGGCGATGGGCAGCGGGTTGCAATCGGTCACGTGGCATTCGATGTCTCGCGCCGGCGTATCGCCCAGGCGCTGGCGCGTGGCCTCGACCTTGGCGGCATCGATATCGGCGATGATGATCTTCGCGCCTCGCATGCCGCAGAAATGCACGTTGCCGCCGTCGCCGCAGCCCACGTCCAGCAAGGTGTCCTGGGGAGTAACCGGGAAGCCGGTGAACAGTTCGCCCGTGCGCTGATTGAACCAGCCGCTGAGCATCGCATCGTGCAGCCCGAGCATATACGGATCGACCTTGTCAGCCGCTGGCGTCGCGGGCGCGGGCGTGCCCGTGGTGAGTTTCTTCAAAAGGCTCAGCATGAAGGGGCTCCAGAGACAGGAAGGACGCAAGGTGCGGCTCGAAGGCGTTCGACCAGTCGAGCACCACGATTGCGCATGGGCATTTCCACCAGCCGGTAGTTGAGTTCGCTCAACAGTCCGATCAGCGACAAGCCGCAAGCCAGGGCCAGCCAGGGATGGCTGGCCAGGTCCGGCGACCCCAACGGGGCAAGACGGAACCACAGCTCGCGCAGCAGGAAAAACACCGGGACGTGGATCAGATAGATCCCGTAGGAACGGCTGCCGACCCAGGTCAGCGCGGCTTTCAGCGGGCTACGGGGCAGCAGGTAATCCCGGTCATAGGACGCGACCCACACCAGCACGGCGCTGAGAACCGCGATGACGCCGAGGCGGTAGAAGGACAGATTGAACTGTTCGGTGGCGAGCCAGGCCATGACGCCGCCAAGACCTGCCAGCAACGCTACGCCAAGACCCGGCCAGCGCAACCACCTGGGCTCGAACCGCCAGTAGCCGGGACGCAGGCTCCAGATCGACAACAATACCCCGAGGGCCAGGGCATCGGTACGCACGACCGACAGCCACACCGCACGCCAGGTGAAGAATTGCACCAGCACTATGGCCAGCAGCACCCAGACTAGGTACCGCCGCGAAACGAACACCAGCAGCGGCAGGATCAGATAGAACTGCTCCTCCAGCGACAGCGTCCAGTACACGAAACTGGCACCGTATTCATAGCGCATGAACGCATCGGCAAAGCGTAGGTTGGCGAACTGCAGGACCCCGGCCAAGGTGGCCTGCACGTTGGCCTGCACACTGCCGAACGCACCGGAACGGTTGAAGAAAAACGCTGCAAGCAGCACCAGCAGCAACCAGAGCCAGGCCGACGGCAACAGACGGAACGCCCGGCGGATCCAGAACGCACGCGTGGCGACCCAGAATTGCCGGAGGCTTGCGCAACCGCGCAGTTGCGGGATCAGGCTACGACCGATGACAAAACCGGATATGGCGAAGAACAGGTCCACGCCCCACCACAATTGGAAGCTACCGGACAGCGCCGCCAGGCCTGGCCATCCACCCGGGAACGGCATGCCTTGTATGTGATGGAACAGCACGCCGATCACGGCAACGGCGCGCAGCAATTCGATGTCCATGATTCGTTTGCTGGTCACGACGGGGCCTCGGCGCAAGGATCGGGTTTACGAGCGATGATGACCTGGCTCTTGGGCATGAACCCATCGAGCACCTGCTTGATCGCCAGGCCGTCGGGTTGCGACAGCAAGGCCTGCCACGCACTCGCCCACGATTGCATCAGCGGCGGGTATGGGGCCTGGATCCGGTCACGAACGGCACCTTCGAGGATGCGTCCGGCCGCCCTTTCGCTGGCCCAGAAGAAGATCATGCCCATGACCCAGAAGAACCCGCTGGCCTGGCGATGTTCGATCACCAGGCCGGCGTCCTCCACCAGCGCGGCGAACTGCTCGGCGTCGAATACCTGCACATGATTGGGGGCCTGGAAATAGGCCGGCGGCGCGATGCCTTGCTGCAAGCGCTCGCCCACCGGCGCTGGCACGCTGAGCAGATACTGCGCCCCCGGGCGACCCATGCGCACCAGTTCAGCCATGAACGGCGCTGGCTGGTCGACATGTTCGAGGACTTCCATGCACACGATCTTGTCCGCGCAGCCATCGGCCAGGGGCAGCGGCAGGCTATTGCTTACCAGCCCCAGGAATGGCGTTGCGGTCGACCTGGCGTGGCGCCCGACCTGGCGGGCCAGGTCGCGCACCTTGTCGTATTCGCTGTCGGTGAAGATCACCGATGCACCCTGGCGCATCCCGAACAACGTGGCCACGCCCTCACCGCAACCCACATCCAGCAACGTGTCGTTGGCGCCGATGGCGAAGCCCTTGAGCAATTCGCCGGTGGCGTTGTTGAACCAGCCGTCGAGCGTCGCATCGACAAGGCCGATGTCCCGGGGCGAAACAGCAGCCGGCGCAGGCGGCGTGGGCTCCACGGGAGGCCTGAGCCAGGCCATGAGCCGCCGGATCATGATTGCCCGGCGTTCCACTGCCGCCCGGACAACTGCTCGAGAAAGTCCCGCAAGCGCTGCTCGGCGTTGGCCTGGCTGCAGAATTTCTCCAGGCTGCGCACGGCCTGGGCCGACATGCGGCGATAGCGCTCGGGGTCGTTTTTCGCCACGTCATAGCTGGCACGATAGGCCGAACACAACGAGTCCCAATCCGTGACATAGCGCAAGGTTCGAAATGCCGCGCGAGGGTCGTGAGGCCAGGCGGTCAGCTCTTCGGTGGAATCCACCACGAAGGCATTGTCGTGGTCGATGTAGTCGGCCATCGCCGTGTTCAACGGCGCAATCGCCGGCCGGCCACAGGACATGAACTCCATCAGCGGCAGGCACTGCCCTTCGCCGTAGGAACTGTTGACCACATAGCGAGTGGCCTCTACCAGCCGTTCGTAGTCCGCATCGGCCAGGTACCCGTGGATCAGCACGATGCGGCAGCGGTACGTCTGGTTCTTGTAGACGTGGTGCAGCATGTCCTCCAGCGCTTCGGCGACATCGTGGTGAGTCAGCTTGAGCACCAGGGTCGCATCGGCCACGTCGCGAAACGTGGTGCAGAACGCGCTGATCATGTCCTTCCAGTTCTTGCGCCCGTCGTACGGGTTGAACACCGAGGTGTAGATCACGCCGTCCAGCAGCAACTCGTGATCCTGTGCCGGACCATCGAGCACCACCGGGGTGCCGGCCCGGTGCACTGGCGGGCCATAGGGCCGCAGGTCGGTGGTGCGGCTGTCGATCAACAGGCCGCGCAGTTGCAGACGCATGTGCTCCACCGTCGGTCTTTGCGCCAGCAGCGCACCACGGGCCGCAAAGCGATCCCAGACCGGCGCGGCAATGGCGACGATGGGAAAGTCGGCACCCATCGCCGCGCGGACAGTGTCGACGGTGAAACTGGAATGGGTGATCGCCCTGCCTGTCGCGCCGAGCACCGTGCGCCAGTCGTGCCGAGGTTCGCCCAGCCAGCTTTCAGTGGGAATCGTGCTGAACTCCCAGGCAAATACCGGAACCGTCGGACAGGCATAGTGGACCGCGGTGCGGTGGGGCGGGGAAAACGACAGGAACACACACGCCTCGCCGCGCTCCAGGCAGTCGGCATAAAGCTGATCCACTTCGTCGTCCGGCCGGGTCACTTCGATCACCCGCCCCAGCCGTTCCAGAACCGGGCGAAACTCCTTGAGCACGAAGTAATAGCTGTATTCGGGCTTGCCTAGGTTTTCCAGGATATTGCTCTGGTTGGTTTCCGAATAAATGATGATCAGCATGAGGCGGCCCCCGCTTCGATCACGTCCGGCAATGGATCGTCGCAACCGGGCGCCGCCAGGAAATCCGCCAGGCGTTGGCGCACCGGGTCGAAACCGCAATAGCCGCGCATGCGCTCGCTCGCTGCCAAGGCCATGGCCTGGTAGGCCTGGGGCTGATGCCGGGCCAGGGCGTAGCTCTGCTGGTAGGCAAGTTTCAACGAACCCCAGTCGGGCCGATGGCGCAAGGTGCGGTAAAGGATGCGCGAATCTTCCGGCCAGATGGTCGGCTCGCGGCTGGACTTGACGATAAAGGCCACCTGGGGATCGATGTAGTCACGCATCGCCGTGTGGTCCGGGGCGATCGCCGGCCGGGCGCAGGACATGAACTCCATCAGCGGCAGGCACAGCCCTTCGCAACGGGAGGCATTGACATAGAAACTCGCCGCGCCATACAGCCGGGCGAACTGCTCGTCCTCCAGGAATCCATGCATCACCACGACTCGGCAACTGAACGGCGACAACTGGGACAACAAGGTGAGCAGCTCGACGTAATAGGTCGACAGGTCGTTCTGGGTCATTTTCAACACCAGCGTGGCATCCTCGACGTCCCGCAGGCCCCAGCAGAAGGCCGTGATGAGGTGATGCCAGTTCTTTCGACCGTCATCGGGGTTGAACACGCTGACGTACACCACTCCGCTGACTTCGGTTTCCACCCTCTGACTGGTATCCGGCAGGATTGCCTGGGGATGTTCGGGCGGTGTCGGCTCGGCGATGTGCAACGCAACGTCCAGCACGGGCGCGGCCGGCCCCCTCAGAAGCCGGCTCACGGCAATGCGCACGGGCACCGGCACCAGGTCACGCACCGCTTCGCGGTACCAGCACAGCAGGTTGTGCCTGACCAGCCACAACGGTCCTTGCTCGCTGTCGTCCCTGAAGGCGCGGAGGATTTCGCGCAAGTAATGACGGCTGAGAAATGCACGACGTCGCCAGGTCGGGGCTGGCGTCTCGATGAGCGGTTGGACGACGTCCTCAGGAGGAGCCTGAGGTACGACAGGATCCGCCGGCGGCGCGTCTTCGAGAAGGGGCGCGATCAAACCGTCCGCCGACAGGCCAAGGGGTCGGCTGTCGATGATGCATCCCTTGATCTCCAGGACCGTGCCCGGATTGATGGGCGTACTCGGGTACTGTTCACGAATCGCCGCGAAACGCTCCCACAGCGGTGTCGGCAGGACCAGCACCGGGAAATCCTCGCCCAGCGACCTGCGGATTGCTTCGGCCGTATGACTGGACAAGGTAATGACGCGGCCATGGCGGGCCAGCGTACGGCTCCAGTCATGGCGCAAATCGTTGTCCCAGTGCTCGGCCGGAATCGAATCGAACTCCCAGGCCACCACGCAGACCATCGGGCAAAGCAGGTCGGTGGGGGTCTTGTGGGGCGGTGAAAACGAGAGAAACAGGCAATCCTCTCCGGACTGCTGCAAGGTCTGATACAGCGGATCGACTTCGGCGACCGATGCCACCACATGTACCCGCCCCAAGCTTTCGAGCACGGGGCGATAAGCCTTGAGTACGAAGTAATAGCTGTACTCAGGGCGGCCAAGGCTCTGGCTGATGGAGTGATCGTTTACGTCCGAGTAAATGATGAAGTTCATGGCATCCCATCAGGAAGCCGCAATCCCGGCAACTTCCTTTCATGACGGTGGTGGACCGCACCGCGCTTGTCGAGTGTCCACCAGCCCGTCTCGTTCTTGTTATTAGCGGCCTGCACCCTGTCGTTCGAATCGAAATCGAACCGGGGCAGCCATATTGACGAGGGGCATTCTAAACACATCCTCCCAAGGTTCGTGAACCGATCGGCGAGAATAAAACGACTATAAATATGAGAACTGACCGGTCACGACTTGCAGTGTTGAAATTGCCGCAAAATTGGCACAGATTGATAAGCAAATAATTACAAAACCCTTCATCTGGGCTGTTTTTGGGAATGATTTCTCCGAACTTACGGATATTTCCTACTTATGCAGCGACAGACGAAGTTTTGCCTCAAGAGGGCTGATGCTTGAAAAAACGTCTGTTCGTTACGGGCCTCGGCGGTTTCGTGGGACGTCATATCAAATCGCGCCTGGATACCTGCGCTTGCACGTGGCAAGTGATGCCCGTGTCCGCTCGCTACGACCTCACTGATGGCAAGACCCTGGAAAATCTCTGGTCGCACGTGCCTGATGCGGTGATACACCTCGCCGGCCAGACATTCGTTCCCGAAGCCTTTCGCGATCCGGCGCGCACTCTGCAGATCAATCTGCTTGGCACCCTGAATCTGCTTCAGGCCCTCAAGGCCCGGGGATTCACTGGCACGTTCCTGTATGTCAGCTCCGGCGATGTCTACGGCCAGGTCGGCGACCACCAGTTGCCGATTACCGAATTGCACACTCCCGCACCACGCAACCCTTATGCCGTGAGCAAGCTTTCCGCCGAGCTGCTGAGCCTGCAATGGGGCATGAGCGAAGGTTGGCCTGTGATCGTGGCGCGCCCGTTCAATCACATCGGCACCGGGCAAAAGGACAGTTTTGTCATCGCCAGCGCCGCCCGGCAGATCAGCCGTATCAAGCAGGGCCTGCAACCACCCCGCCTGCAAGTGGGGGACATTGACGTCACCCGCGATTTTCTCGATGTAGACGACGTGATCTCGGCCTACCTGGCGCTGCTGGACCAAGGTACGCCAGGACAGATCTACAACATCTGCTCGGGTCGCGAGCAGAGCATTCGCAGCCTGATCGAATACCTGGGAGATCTTGCCCAGGTCGATGTGCAACTGATCCAGGACCCCGCGCGTCTTCGCCGCGCAGAACAACGACGCGTGTATGGCAGCCCTGCCAAGCTCCAACAAGCCACTGGATGGACACCTGAAACAACAACACAACAATCCTTGCGGGCGATCCTGTCCGACTGGGAGATACGGGTACAAAAAGAATGAAAAGTGCATTGATCACAGGGATAACCGGCCAGGATGGCGCGTATCTGGCCAAGTTGTTGCTCGACAAGGGGTATAAGGTCCATGGTCTGGTGGCGCGACGCAGCAGCGATTCGCGCTGGCGTCTGCGAGAGATGGGTATCGAAGACGCGATCGTTTACCTGGATGGCGATATGGCCGACGCCTGTTCGGTGCAACGGGCGGTCATCAAGGCCGCACCGGACGAGGTGTACAACCTGGCGGCCCAGAGCTTTGTCGCGGCCTCGTGGGACCAACCGGTCACCACGGGCATCGTCGACGGGCTGGGGGTGACCCACCTGCTCGAAGCCGTTCGCCAGTTCAGTCCGGGCACCCGCTTCTACCAGGCGTCCACCAGTGAAATGTTCGGCCTGATCCAGGCCGAGCAACAGGATGAACATACGCCGTTCTACCCACGCAGCCCTTATGGCGTCGCGAAGCTGTACGGACACTGGATCACCGTCAACTATCGCGAAAGCTTCGGCCTGCATGCCAGCAGCGGCATCCTGTTCAACCATGAATCGCCCCTGCGCGGCATCGAGTTCGTGACCCGCAAGGTCACCGACGCGGCGGCCCGCATCAAGCAGGGCAAGCAGCAGGAATTGCGACTGGGCAACATCGACGCCAAGCGCGACTGGGGCTTTGCTGGGGATTATGTCGAAGCCATGTGGCTGATGCTGCAGCAGGACAAACCCGACGACTACGTGGTCGCTACCGGCGTCACCACGACCGTGCGGGAAATGTGCAGGATCGCCTTCGAACATGTGGGCCTGGATTACCGCGACTTCGTGAAGATCGACCCGGCGTTTTTCCGCCCGGCCGAGGTCGAGGTGCTGCTCGGCAACCCGGCCAAGGCGAAAAGAGTCCTGGGGTGGAAGCCCAGGACCGATCTCGACACCCTGATCCGCATGATGATGGATGCGGACATGAAACGCGTCGCCAAGGAGTAGGCCATGCTGATTCCCGTGATTCTCTCCGGCGGTGCCGGGACGCGGCTGTGGCCGGTATCCCGCGAGGGCCAACCCAAGCCGTTCATGCGCCTGCCCGATGGCCAGTCCCTGCTGGGCAAGACCTACCGTCGCGCCGCCAGCCTGTTCGATGGCCGGGGCGACATTGTCACCGTGACCAATCGCGAGTACTACTTCCAGAGCCGCGACCACTATCAAAGCGCCAATCTGACCCGCCATCGCGGTCATTTCGTGCTCGAACCCACGGGTCGCAACACCGCGCCGGCCATCGCCACGGCGACGCTCGCGGTGCAGGCCATGCATGGGGACGATGCCATCTTGATGGTGATGCCTGCCGATCATCTGATCCGCGACGAAGCCGCTTTCAAGGCCTCGGTGGAGCACGCCATGGAACTGGCCAAAGGCGGCCACCTGGTGACCTTCGGCGTACTGCCTGCCACGCCGGAAACCGGTTTCGGCTATATCGAACGGGGCAAGCCCCTGGATACCAAAGGTGCGGCCAAGGTCGTGCGCTTCGTCGAGAAACCCGATCTGCAGACCGCCACTCAGTATCTGGAGAGCGGTCGGTTCCTGTGGAATTCGGGCATGTTCTGTTTTTCCGTCAAGACCCTGCTCGCCGAGTTGCAGATCCACGCCCCCGAACTGCTCGAACAGGCCCGGGCCTGCGTGGCGGTCAGCACTGCCGTGGAAACCTCGGGCTGCGTGCAGCAGGAGCTGTCCGCCACCCATTTCGCCGAGATGCCGGATATCTCCATCGACTATGCCCTGATGGAACGCTCCGGCAATGTCGTGGTGATCCCGGCGGCCTTCGACTGGAGCGACATAGGTTCCTGGAGCGCCGTCGCCGGGCTGGTGCCCGCCGATGCCCAGAACAACCGCGTCAGCGGCGAGGCGCTGTTTATCGACAGCCGGAACAATTACGTCCAGGGCGAAGGCCGGCTGGTGGCCACACTGGGTGTGGAAAACCTGATCATCGTCGACACCGCCGACGCCATCCTGGTCGCCCACGCCGACCGCGCCCAGGACGTACGCTGCGTGGTACGCCAGCTCAAGGACAAGGAGCACGAATCCTACCGCCTGCATCGCACCGTCAGCCGCCCCTGGGGCAGCTACACCGTGCTGGAACAGGGCCCGCGCTTCAAGATCAAGCGCATCGTGGTCAAGCCCGGCGCGGCACTGTCACTGCAGATGCACCATCACCGCAACGAGCATTGGGTGGTGGTCGAAGGCATGGCCAAGGTCACCAATAACGGCTCCGACCCACACCTGGTGGCCAAGAACGAATCCACGTTCATCCCCGCCGGACATCGCCACCGCCTGGAAAACCCGGGGGTGATCGACCTGGTGATCATCGAGGTGCAGAGCGGCGAATACCTGGGCGAAGATGACATCGTCCGCTTCGAAGACCACTACGGCAGGGCCGTCTGATGCTGCTGACCCTGCATCGCGCCCTGTGGGGCTATCGCGGCTTCATCCTGGGCAGCGTCAAGCGCGAATTCCAGGCCCGGTACCGCAACTCGCTCTTCGGCGCGCTGTGGACGGTGCTCAACCCGCTGTCGATGATCCTGGTCTACACCGTGATCTTTTCCCACATCATGCGTGCGCGCCTGCCGGGGGTGGAAGACGGCATGGCCTACAGCGTCTACCTCTGCGCCGGCTTGCTCACCTGGGGTTTCTTCGCGGAAATCACTACCCGCAGCCAGGGCATGTTTCTGGAGAATGCCAATCTGCTGAAGAAGATCAGTTTCCCCAGGATCTGCCTGCCACTGATCGTGCTGCTCAACGCGGGGATCAATTTCGCGATCATCCTCGGGCTGTTCCTCGGCTTTCTCCTGTTGACCGGCCGCTGGCCTGGCATGGCGTTGCTGGCATTGCTGCCGTTGCTGGCGGTGCAGATGATATTCGCCGCAGGGCTGGGCCTGCTGCTGGGGATCCTCAACGTCTTTTTCCGCGATGTGGGGCAGTTGTTCGGCATCTGCCTGCAGTTCTGGTTCTGGCTCACACCGATCGTTTATCCGATCACCATCCTGCCAGAGCCGATCCAGCGATTGCTGGCCCTCAATCCCATGACCGCACTGATGCAGGGCTACCAGAACCTGTTTCTTTACAACCAGTGGCCGGCCTGGCAGTCCCTGCTGCCGTTGCTGGTCGCCGGGTTGCTGCTGTGCGTGCTGGGCTTGCGGATGTTTCGCCTGCGCGGCGGTGAAATGGTGGATGAACTCTGATGGGATATTTGCACGTCAGTGGCCTGGGCAAGGCCTACAAGCAGTATCCGAACCGCTGGAGCCGGCTGTTCGAATGGCTGATCCCCTTTTCCCGCCAGCGCCATCAGTTGCACTGGGTCCTGCAGGGGGTGGATTTCGAGATCCAGCCCGGTGAAGCCGTGGGGATCGTCGGCGTCAACGGCGCGGGCAAGAGCACGTTGCTCAAGATGATCACCGGCACGACCCAACCCACCTGCGGCCACATCCGGCTGCAGGGGCGTGTCGCCGCGCTGCTGGAACTGGGAATGGGGTTTCACCCGGACTTCACTGGCCGCCAGAACGCCCTCATGGCCGGTCAGTTGCTGGGCATGCAGGTCGAGGAGATCGAAACGCTGATGCCGCAGATCGAAGGGTTTGCCGAGATCGGCGACGCCATCGACCAGCCGGTACGAACCTATTCCAGCGGCATGCAGATGCGCCTGGCGTTCAGCGTCGCCACCGCCCGACGCCCGGACATCCTGATTGTCGACGAGGCCCTGTCGGTTGGCGATGCCTACTTCCAGCACAAGAGCTTCGAGCGCATCCGCAGCTTCCGCAAGGCCGGGACCACGCTGTTGATCGTGTCCCACGACCGCTCGGCGATTCAATCGATCTGCGACACCGCCATCCTGCTTGAAAACGGGCGCATGGCCATGCGCGGCAAGCCGGAAGAAGTGATGGATTACTACAACGCCATGCTGGCCCAGCGCGAAGGCCAGGTGGTGCGCCAGGAGATGCTCGCCAATGGCCAGGTGCGTACCATCTCCGGTACCGGCGAAGCCGGCATCCTCGACGTTCAATTGCTCAACAGCCAGGGACAACCAGTGGAAGTGGCTGAAGTCGGCCAGCCCGTGGTGTTGCAGGTCCGGGTCGAAGTGCGCCAGGACATCGAGCGGCTGGTGCTGGGATTTTTGATCAAGGACCGCCTGGGACAACCCATGTACGGCATCAATACCCATCGCCAGGACCAGGCCGTGACCGACCTGCTGGCCGGCGAACACGTCACTTTCCGTTTCAATTTCGACATGCGCCTGGGCAAGGGCAACTATTCCGTGGCGTTGAGCCTGTCGCGCCTGGATTCACACCTGGATCGCAATTTCGAGTGGCGCGACTACGGGCTGGTGTTCCACGTCATCAACAACCGTCAGGAAGACTTCGTCGGCTGCTCCTGGCTCCAGGCCCGTACCAGCATCCAGAGGCAAGGCCTGTCCACCACCGAAGCTTTAACACAAGAGGAGCTGCCATGAGCCGCCTGCTGGTGGAATGCACCTACGTCTATGAAAACCCGAAGGCCAACTCCGGCATCCAACGAGTCGTGCGCAATGTGGTTCACGAACTGCAAGCAAGAAACCAGGAGCGCGAGTGCTTGCCTGTGGTAATGCTCAAGGGCAAGCTCTACGAAGTAAAAAGCCTTATACCACTGCCCTACAAAGGGCTGGACCTGGTCAGCCTACGCGGGTGGCTGGAGCGCGCAGCCAATCTTTTCTGGCTCAGACACCGGACCCTGGAATCACGACGCCCCTTCAGCCACTCCCGGTGGGCCAGAGGCCTGTTGTACATTGGCTGCCGGCTGTTTGTCTTCGGTTGCCTGAGTCTTCCGATCCGCTTGATCGATCACCTCCTCAGGCGTAACCCCGCCCCGAAACGCATCGTGCCCCTGCAACACCGGCCCGACGACATCCTGGTATTGCTGGACTCCTCCTGGCACGCGGACTTCTTTCCGCTGGCCGAGCAGCTCAAGCGCGATGGCGTCCGGATCGTTTCGGTGATCTACGACCTGATCCCCCTGACCCATCCGCAATTCTGCGACGAAGGATTGGTCAAGGTGTTCAACCGCTGGTTCGACTGGATCGCCCGCACGGCTGACGGCTATGTCGCCATTTCCGCCACCATCCGGGACCAGGTACGCCAGGAAATGGTGCGCCGTATCGGCGAACAGCGCGTGGAGGAGCGCTGGTTCGAATATTTCCACCTGGGCAGCGAACTGGACCTGGCGGACGCCGATGGCGCCGTTGACCGGGAGCTACAGCGCCTGTTCGAGCAGCCCGAACCGGTGTTCCTGATGGTCAGCACCATCGAACCACGCAAGAACCACTCGTACCTGCTCGATGCATTCGAACGGGCCTGGGCTGCCGGCTCGCAGGCACGGCTGTGCATCATCGGGAAGATCGGCTGGAAATGCGAAGCCCTGATCGAACGCATCCGTCGCCATCCACAACTGCATCGGCGCCTGTTCGTGTTCAACGATGCCTCGGACCAGAGCCTGGAACACGCTTACCTGCAAGCCACCGCATTGGTGTTTCCGTCCTATGTGGAAGGCTTTGGCCTGCCGTTGGTCGAAGCCATGCAGCGCGGGCTTCCGGCGATGGGCAGCGACATCGAGGTGTTTCGCGAAATCGGGGGTGAATTCATGGCCTATTTCGATCTCGACGATCCTCAAAGCCTGGCGGACCTGGTCACCGGCATGGAGCACAGCGGCGTTTTTCCGGCCACCCGCCCCTTGGATCAATGGCAATGGTTGAGTTGGCGCCAGGCCAGTGAGCAACTGGTGGAACGCATCGAGCGACACAATGTGCTCGCCGACAGAGAACCGGTATGCGGATAGCCCTCAATGCACAAATCCTCAGGGGGCCTCGCACCGGCATCGGCCACTATGTGGCGGAACTGGCCACCGCCCTGGCCCGGGAACCGGACGTGCAGCTGTCCTTGTTCCATGGCTGGGGCTGGAGTTCACAGCTGCCGCAAGCGACCCTGCCGGGTTATTCGCGCCTTGCTCCCCTGCTTCGACAGGTTCCAGGCGCGTATCGGGCGCGACGCTGGATGGAACAGCGGCGCTTCGATCAACGTCGCTGCGAGACCATCGACCTGTACCACGAGCCAAGCCTGTGGCCGCTGGCTTTCGAAGGGCCTACGGTCATGACCCTGCATGACCTGACTCACCTGCGCCACCCCGATACGCAACCGCCGGCGCGGCTCAGGGAAATCGAGCGGCGGCTGGACCATGCGGTGCAACAGGCGCAATTGATCCTGACCGACTCGCAGTTCATCGCCGACGAAGCACAGCGACATTTCGGCCTGCCGACCGAGCGCTTCAGGGTTGCCCCGCTGGGGGTTGCGGCGCGCTTCCACCCGCGCAGCCCTGAGACGGTCGATTCCGTGCTCAAGGCCCATGGCCTGGAAGCAGGCCGCTACTTCCTATGTGTCGGCACCCTGGAACCGCGCAAGAACCTGTCGTTGGCCCTACGGGCGCACGCTGGGTTACCTGAATCCATCCGTCAGGCTTTTCCTTTGTTCATTGTGGGAATGAGCGGATGGCAACACGCACAACTCAACGACGAGTTGAAAAAGGCCATGGCCAGCGGTCATGTTTGCCTGGCAGGTTACCTGCCCGATGAACAGGTCGCCCATTTACTGGCGGGGGCCAGGGCATTGATCTTCCCATCGCTTTATGAAGGCTTCGGCCTTCCGTTGCTGGAAGCCATGGCCAGCGGCATACCGGTCATCACGACCCGTTGCTCGGCGATGCCGGAAGTGGCCGGGAGCGCAGGCAATTATTGCCAGCCCGACGATCCGCAAGGCATGCGTGACGCCATGTGCCGGTTGATAGAGGATCGGTTGCATTGGCAGGCCTGTCAGGAAGCAGGACTGCAACAAGCGGCCCTTTTTACTTGGGAACGGTGTGCGAAGATAACTGCCCAGGCATATCGCCAGGTGTTGGGAGGCTGAATTGCGAGTCCTGCATTTCTATAGAACTTATCTACCCGACTCCATTGGCGGCATCGAACAGGCCATCTTCCAACTATGCGACAGCACCGACCGATTGAACATCGATAACACGGTGCTGACTCTGAGCGAACATCCCGCCCTCGGGCCGATCAGGATCCATGGGCATGATGTCCATCAGACCCGGATGGATTTCCAGCTGGCTTCCACCGGTTTCTCCTACAGCGTGTTCAGGAAGTTTCGCGAACTGGCCGCTGAAGTCGACGTGATCAACTACCACTTCCCCTGGCCAATGATGGACCTGGTGCACTTCTGCAGTTTCATAAAAAAGCCCTACGTCGTGACCTACCATTCGGACATCGTTCGCCAGCGGCACCTGCTCAAGTTGTATCGTCCCTTGATGCGGCGCTTTCTCAACGGCGCCGATCGCATCGTCGCAGCGTCTCCCAACTATGTGGAGACCAGCGAGGTACTAAGGGCCTATCGCGAAAAGACCCGGGTCATCACCTATGGCTTGAACAAAGCCCGTTATTCACAACCCGACGCCGAGCGCATGGCCCGGTGGAGGGCGAAACTGGGTGAACGCTTCTTCCTGTTCGTTGGTGTGATGCGTTACTACAAGGGCCTGCATATCCTGCTCGACGCCCTCAAGGGGGTGGATTATCCGGTCGTCATCGTGGGAGCAGGTCCATTGGAAAAGGCATTGCATGCCCAAGCGGCGGCGCTGGGGCTACGTAACTTGCATTTTCTCGGCTACCAGGGGGACGAGGACAAAGTGGCCCTGCTGGAACTGAGCTACGCCATCGTGTTTCCTTCGCACCTGCGCTCCGAAGCCTTCGGGATCTCCCTGCTCGAAGGCGCGATGTACGGCAAGCCGATGATCTCCAGCGAGATCGGTACGGGCACCAGCTACATCAATATCCATAACGAAACCGGTCTTGTCGTCCCCCCCAGTCAGCCCGAGGCATTGCGTGAGGCGATGCGCACCTTGTGGGAAAACCCCACCAGGGCCCAGGAAATGGGTATCAAGGCAGAAGCCCGCTACAAGCAGTTGTTCACCGCTGAAGAAATGGGCCGCAAATGGGTGGAGTTGTATGAAGGGCTGCTGCAGGAAAAAGCGCTCAGCTATGCCTGAAAAGGTCTTTCTGCGAAGGGGAAACAAGCCAAAGGGGTGAGAGGAACCGTCCCCCCACCCCAGATGATGACCACTTCTTCAGGCATGTGCTTGCAGGCCCACGGCGGTACGCGGCATGCCCACGAACCCTGGCAAGGCTTCGATGCGCGCCAGCCAGGCACGCACATGAGGGTATTGCTCGAGGGATACATTGCCTTCCGGAGCATGGGCAATGTAGGTGTAGCCAGCGATGTCGGCAATCGTCACGGCATCACCCGCCAGATAAGCGCTACCACCCAGATGCTGGTCGACCACCTTGAGCAATGCGTGGGAGCGGGCAATCACATCTTCGGCGTTGTAAGACGCGCCGAACACCGTGATCAGGCGTGCGGTGGCTGGCCCCGAATGAATCGGCCCGGCCGCCGCCGACAACCAGCGCTGCACCTGGGCAGCACCGACCGGATCGGTGGGCAGCCAGCGACCTTCGCCATATTTCTGTGCCAGGTACACCAGGATGGCGTTGGAATCGGCCAGTATCACTCCGTCATCGTCAATCACCGGCACCTGCCCGAACGGGTTGATGGCCAGGAAATCCGGTTGCTTGTGCGCGCCTTTGGCCAGGTCGACGAAGATCACTTCGACAGGCAGTTCGAGCAGCGAAAGCATCAGCTGGACACGATGCGCATGGCCGGAAAGGGGGAAATGATAGAGCTTGATGGGTTTCATGGGGCGACTCCGCTGGAAGTGACGCCATCAGCAGAACGGCGTCGATGGGGTCATCTTCCCCTTCCACCGGACATCGGAGAATCACCCGGAAACGCAATCCATCATTTCACCAAGAGAAATAATGCCTCAGCCTTTCAAGGCCGGGTGTTTGCGCAGAGCGTTAACCGTGAAATCGACAAAACTGCGAACCCGCGCCGGCGCATTGCGCCCTCCCTGGTACACCACGTGAATCGGCAGGGGCGGCAGTTCAAAGTCGGCCAGCACGATTTCCAACGCCCCGCTCTGGACCTCACTCGCCACCTGGTAAGACAGGACCCGCGTCATCCCCAGGCCTCGACAGGCCGCCGTGATGGCGGCCTGGTTGGCCGTCACCACCAGGCGGGGCACTGGCCGGACCGTCAACGGTTGCCCGGCGTCGAGGAAGGTCCAATGCCTGATCTGGCCAATGGCCGAAGATGCCACCACCAGCATGCGCTCCAGATCCTCCGGATGCCGGGGCCGGCCATGGCGAGTAAAGAAATCCGGGGATGCGCAAACGACCCGTCGTACTTCGCCGACACGCACCGCATGCTGGTTGCTGTCCGGCAACTCGCCGATCCGCAAGGCAACGTCCATGCCCTCTTCCACCATGCTGACAACTCGATCCAGCAGCAAGGCATTGACGCTGACTTCGGGGTACTGCTGCAGGTAATCCACCAGCACCGGGGTAACGAATGATTGGCCGAACAGCACGGGGGCGGTAATCGTCAGCTGTCCGCGGGGCTGGGCGTGACTGCCGGCCGCCGAGTCTTCTGCCTCTTGCAGGTCGGTCAGGATCCGCCGACAGTCCTCGAGGAAGCGTTGGCCTGCTTCGCTCATATACACATTACGAGTGGTGCGTACCAATAAAGGCGTGCCAATGCGTTGTTCCAACGCGGCCACCGCACGGGTGACACTGGCTGCCGACAATCCGAGACGCCGCGCAGCCGCGGAAAAACCCGACTCCTGGGCCACGGCGACAAACACCTGCATTTCCTGGAACCTGTCCATCCATCCCCCGACGAGAAATCCTGATACAAGTTTTGTGCGCCCCCGAAGCCGCACCGCACGGCCATTGTAGAGGCTCGGGCAAGCGAACCACAGCGCAACGCGCCAGGACAATCGGCCATAGACGGCTTCGCTTGTTACCATTCCCTTTTCAATGACAAGTCAAAACCCTGTGGACAAGCCTGCTTCCCAGGGTTGGTGTGCGGCTGACTCCCTTCAAAGGCCTGTTTCATGAACAAGACTTACCGTGCTTTGACCCATCCCCTCGCCTCCCTTGTCGCCCTGGCCGGATGCGTATTGCTCGTTCCTCTGGTCATGCGCCTGGCGTTGGGCTGGTCCGAGCCCCTGGGTTACCTGTCGGACCTGGGCAGCGGCGGCTTGCTGATCGCGCTGCTCCACCGTCGTCCCGGATGGTTGGTACTGCCCGTACTGCTGGCCTGGAGTGCACTGACATTGGCCAATATCGAACTGATCAGCGCGGTCGGTCGAATGCCCAACCCTTCGGACCTGCATTACCTGCTCGACCCGCAATTCGTCGAGAACTCCACCAGCGGTGGCTTCGCCCATCCCTGGCTGGCAGCCCTCCAGCTGACGGCGCTGGTGCTCTGGCTGGCGGTCCAGAAGACTAGCCCACCGCCCCTGGCGCCACGCTTGCCACGCCACGCCTGGGCATTGCCCACGCTGCTGTTGCTGGCCCACGGCGCGGTGCAATCCTGGCGCCCCAGCGAGGCAGACCAGTGGAACCTGTTCAACCTGCCCCATCAGCTCGTGACCGCAGGCATTGCCGCCGGGCAGGAACGGGCCCAGCTATGGCTCGACGGCGGTGAAGACGTCCTCACTCCACCAATGGAAGGCCTTACCCGGCTGGACCTCGATGGACAAAGACTGCTGGCAGCGCCGGGGCAGGCGCGCAACGTCCTGATCATTGCCCTGGAAGGCATCCCCGGCGCCTACATAAGCGCCAACCGCCAGGCGTTGAAAAGCAGCTACCAGGAAGACCTGATGCCGCGCCTCAGTGCCTGGGCCGAACGCGGCATGAACACCCCCGATTATGTCCTGCATAGCCACCAGACCATCCGTGGCCTCTATGCAATGCTATGTGGCGACTACGACAAGCTCGACGACGGCACACCCAAGGGTGTCGAGATGCTGAACCAGACCCAGCGCAACCGGGCCTGCCTGCCGGCGCAGCTGCGCCAGCACGGGTTTTCCACTCACTTCCTGCAAGGGGCTGGCCTGCGGTTCATGGCCAAGGACCGGATCATGCCGCATATCGGTTTCGACACGACCCTGGGCATGGAGTGGTTCACCAAGCCGGCCTACCTGGATTTCCCCTGGGGCAAGGACGACAGGACATTCTTCGAAGGCGCGCTGAACTACGTCGGGCAGCTGCAACAAACGGACAAGCCCTGGATGCTCACCCTGCTGACGGTCGGTACGCATCAGCCCTATTCCGCGCCGGAAGACTATTTGCTGCGCTACGACACTGCCAAGCAGGCCGCCGTGGGTTACCTGGACGATGCCCTGGACAGTTTCCTGGCGGGCCTGGAACGTCAGGGCATCCTGGAAAATACGCTGGTGGTCATTACCTCGGACGAGTCCCACGGGCTGGACGACATACGCCTGGCATCGTCCTGGGGGTTCAACCTGACGCTGGCGCCGGAACCGTTGCCCAGGATCAAGCCCGGTGTGCACGGCCATGTGGACCTGACCGCCTCGGTCCTCGATTACTTCGGTTTTGCGGTGCCTACGTCACTGTCCGGCCGCTCGCTGTTCAGGGACTACGCGACGGGTCGGGAAATCATGTCGTTCACCAACGGCAAGCTGCGTTATCACGACGGCAAGGGCACGTTCACCGAGTGCGACTTCCTGCAACGGTGCCGTTATTACGCCAGCGAAGGCTTCGTCGCCGACCAGGCCACCTATGCCGGGCAATACAGCGGCCGGCGCGCCCGGTTGATCAAGGCCCGGGCCGTGGCACTGGACCAGACCCTGCTGCCCACGCCCCTGAACCAGCGCTATCAGTTCGGCAGCTCCGAGAGGATCCCGCTTCCAGCCCAGGTTTCCAACGACTGGACCGATAACCTGATCGGCGCCCAGTACCTGGAAATGCCCAAGGGTTCCCAGACCCGTGTCAGCCTGAATATCCGCGCCGTGGACGCGAACCATGCGGCCTACATTTCCCTCAAGGCCAAGGAGTTCGAACGGGATGTGCCGATGGACCTGCCGACAGACGTGGCGGTGACCTCCGATCAGCCGCTGGTGATGGACATCAGTTTCGATAACCCTCAAGCGCGCAAGGCGTTTTCCTTCCACTTGCTGGGCCATGGGGAGGGTGCCATCGAAATCAGTGACTTCAGCGTCGTCACCGAACTGCCGGAGCAGACGGACCAGCCGGAATACCTGGACGACATGCAGGACGACAGCGAAGCGCAATCCAGTTGAACAAAAAACGCGCAGTCACTGGATGTGGCTGCGCGTTTTCTGTTCAGGGCGTTGATCGATCAGTCATTGACCAACTGCATGATCTCGAACGCGTTCAGCGCCGCACCACGCAGCAGTTGGTCGCCGCTGATGAACAGGTCCAGCCCGTGCTCGCCATAGATCAGGTTGTAGCGGATCCGCCCGACTTCCACGGCGTGCTTGTAGGTAGATGTCATCGGCATCGGGTAGATGCTCTTCGCAGGCTCATCCACCACCTCGACCCCCGGCGCGGCGCGCAACAATTCGCGCACCTGCTCCAGTGACTTGATCGGCTTGCTGAAGCGCAGGCTCAGGCTCTCGGCGTGGGAACGCAGGGTTGGCACCCGGACGGCGGTGGTGCTGATGGCCAGTTCCGGCTCGTCCAGGACCTTGCGCAGCTCCCAGACCACTTTCATTTCTTCACGGGTGTAGCCGTTGTCTTCGAACGAATCGACCTGGGGAATCACGTTGAACGCCAGGTTATGGGCGAAGTTCTCGCTGCCGTCCTGGTCGCCATAATCGCTGAAGGCCTTGGCCTTCTCCCGCAGTTCCAGCATGGCCGGCTGACCCGCACCGCTGGCGGCCTGGTAGGTGGAGATGATGGCGCTTTCCAGCCCATAGGTGTCATGCAGCGGTCCCAGTACCATCAGCGCGATGGCCGAGGAGCAGTTGGGGTTGGCGATGAGTTTCTCACCCTTGTAGCGCTGGCCGTTGATCGGCGGCACCAGCAGCGGAATGTCCTTGTGGTAACGGAAAGCCGACGAGTTGTCGATGACATAGGAGTTTTCGGCCAGACGCTCGCCATATTCCAGGGCGAAGGAGCCGGAAACACACAGGAAAACGATATCGCACGAGGCACAGCCTTCGACCGAAAAGGGTTCGATCAGGTGCTCGGTATTGCCCGCTTTCAAACGCTTGCCCGCCGAACGCTCAGAGGCCATGCAGACCACTTCGTAATCGGTGTTCTCAAGCAATTGCAGCATGGTCATGCCCACTGCACCGGTACAACCCACTACGGCCACTTTCTTCATTTCGACTCGATTCCCTTATCCAAAACCTTATCCGACAAACCCGCGCCGCCAGGCGGCGGCACGGGCAGGTACGTCATGCCGTGCGCATCTGCACGGACAACCTGGCGGCTGCCGCTGCGCGCTGGACCCGGATGGAGTTCCAGGTAAACAGCGCAAGCGCCAGCCAGATGAACGAGAAAGCCGCCAGTTTCAACGACGAGACCGGTTCACCATAAACGAACGCCGCCAACAGGAAGTTGCAGATTGGCGGGACAAATTGCAAGAAGCCCAGCGTGATCATCGACAGTTGCTTGGCAGCCAGACTGTACCACCACAAAGGCAATACTGTGATCAGCCCCGTCGCAACCAGCAGCAGATCCCGGGTACCCGACTGCAGGAACTGATGCCCCATCCCCTGGGCCTGTGCCCAGAGCAGGAACACTGCCGCGAACGGCAACAGTACCGCGATTTCGAGGGTCTGGATGACCACCGGATCGCCGGGAACCTTCTTCTTGAAGATGCCGTAGAAGGAATAGCAGAAGCCGATGACCAATGCGATCCAAGGGAAGGAATGCAGGTTCAGCAGCTCGAACGCCATGAGGGTCACGCCCGTGACGGCCAGGAAAATGGCCCAGGTCTGCAAGGTCGTGAGGCGCTCCTTGAAGATCAACCGCGACACCACCATGCTCATGATCGGGCTGAGGAAATAGCCGAAAGCCACCTCCAGCACCCGCCCGGTCATGATTCCGTAGATGTACATCAGCCACCACAGCCCCAGCACGGCGGATACGGTGAGCACGTTGGTCGGGCGAACCGTCTTGAGGGTGGAACGCAAGGTTGCGACCCGTGCGGTCACCAGTACCAGGGCCACGAGAAACAGCTCGGCGAACACCACCCGCCACGACAGCAGGTGGTAGGCGTCGAGACCGGCCAGGGGCTTGTACCAGAGTGGGTAGGATCCCCAGAGCAGTGTGGCGCCCAGCCCGAAGGCCACGCCTTGCCCGGATTCGTTCTTGACGGTCATTGACGTACCTCACTGTTGAGTTTGCGCTCGATGCCGTCCCAGTAAACTTCCATCAGGTGCAGGTACTGTTCGATGCCCTCGGCGAAAAGACGACGCTCCTCCGGGGTCTGCAGGTGCTTCTCCATGACGTTGAACACGGCATTGGAGTGGCCGACTTCGACTTCCATGTGCAAGGTCCAGAAGAAACGGCCGCGCTCGCTCACGCCTTCCTTGATCAAGCCGTCGTTGTACTTGGAAACCATCGACGCCGACATCGCTTCGTCGGCGAACAGGCCGCCCAGCGCCTTCTGCAGCGGTGGCTTGCTGTAGAGCGCGCAGATACCGTCGTTCAGGGCCTGGGTGCTGGGGAGGCACTTGTAGGAGTCGATCTGCTCTTCGCTGATGCCCTTGTCGAGCAGGAACTTGCGATACAGGTCCGAGTGGGACTGGGTTTCGCCCAGTTCGTCACGGGCGTTGAACGCGATGGTGCGCAATACCGCTTCGTCGCGGGTGATGGTGGAAATGCCACACACGTAGAACGGCAGGTACTTGAAGTAGTGCAAGGTCTCCAGGTACAGCACCTTGCTCTGCTCCGGCGGCAGGCCGTGCTGCGCGTAAGTATTGAGGAACGGGTGTTCGGTGGCCCGGTGCTTGAGGATGTAGTCGATCTGCTCATCCATGAACAGCTTGAGCTCCAGGTCGACACCTTCGTTGCGCACGACGTAGGCGGTTTCGGATTGAAAGGTTTCTTGAGTAATGGACATGGCCTGCTTCCTTGAGCCCCGGGGGCAACGTTGATTCGAATAGAAAACCGGACGGACACCCGTCCGCCCGGTCGTTCACTGGTCAGGCCTCTTCGGCGGTCCTGGCCTTGGTATCCCAGATCACTTCGATACTTTCATGGGCCACGTCGGTGCGGCGGTCGTGGGCGCTGGCCCAGCAGGTGTTGAGAATGATGCGGGTGGTTTCCTGCTGGATCGGCACGACGTGGTGCAGGGTGGTATCGGACTTGAGGAAGTACACGTCGCCCTTGAGGTGGTGATAGGACTTGATCGGATTGTTCAGGATGTATTCCCAGATCCGTGGGTTCTGTTTGTCCCATTCGCTGTGCGGCACGCATTGCAGGACGCCACCGATCGCCGGGTCCTCGGGGGCTTCGATGATCCAGATCATGGTGTAGGGGTAGTCGCCCCAGTGCCAGCCGTGGGTATCGCCTGGATGGCTCAGCTTGGTGATCAGGTACTGCTCCTGCTCCCAGCAGGAGGCCAGGTCGTCGCCGGCGATGTTGCCCAGGAAATTGCGCAGCGATTCAGATTTGTAGAGCGCCGGAATGTATTGACCACCCTCGGCGATTTCCGGTTGGTTGACGTTATACATCTTGCGATAGGTATTACCGGTCGAGGGAACGGTGACATCGCGACGGACCGAGTACTCATCCAACAGCGCATGAACTTCAGTGTGAACGTTCTGCAGAAGATCCTTGGGGAGAAACGAGAAATTCTTGAAGTTGAAATACCCATCGCGGCGAAATTCATTACGAATCTGCTTCATGCGGTTTTCATCTTGCAAGAGGGCCTGGAAGTGTTTGGAAAGTTGCTGCTCCATTACCTCGACTACCAGGCTGGATTTTTGTTCGCTCATTTATCGCTCCATTCCATTGTTATCGGTCGGTTGTACAAATCCATGTGGGTACCGCGCATCACGGTTTGCTCAGGGCCCACGAAGAAAACACTTTCCTGTTTTGCAGACTCATCAGCGGACCGGTCATCAGCGTCGTGATGATGGTCATGATCACCAGGGCCGTGAACAGCCCGTTCCCGATGATGCCCATGTCCAGTCCGATCTTGAGCACCACCAGTTCCATCAGCCCGCGGGTGTTCATCAGGGCGCCGACGGTCAACGATGTCGACCAGGAGCACCCCACCAGCCGAGCGCCCAGCCCACTGCCGGCGACCTTGCCGACCACTGCCACCAGGAGGATTACCAGCAATCCCAGGAGGCCCAGGCCGGAGAACGCCGAAGCGGTGGTGCTCAATCCCGCGAGCGTGAAGAAACAAGGCATCAGGATGATCAGCGAGACGTGCTCCAGACGTTCGATGATCATGTCCAGCAACCGCTGCTCCCGTGGCAGGCATAGCCCGAACAGGAAGGCGCCGAACACCGCGTGCACCTGAAGTGCATGGGTCAGGCTGCCGTAGATCAGCACACCGGCCAGCAACGCCACCAGCACCATGGGCTGTGCGAGACGTCCTTCGGCGGCGAGCCAGCGGGCCAGCAGCGGCTTGAGCACCAGGAAAGAGAACGCCACCAGCAGCAACAGACAGGCGCCACGGGCTGCCAGCGCCATCCAGTTGCTGTCCTGGCCGTTCACCATCGCCACGGCGGCAATCAGCATCCAGGCCACCACATCGCTCATGGCGGCGGCCAACAAGGCAATCGCACCGGTTTGCGTGCCGAGCATCCCGCGCTCCTTGAGGATCCGCGCCAGCACCGGAAAGGCAGTGACCGAGAACACCGTGCCGATGAAAAGGACGAAGCTCAGCCTGGAGACCTGGGGCGTGGCGAAATGCTCGAATAGCCAGGGGGCAATCGCGGCGCCCAGAGAGAAGGGAATGACAATGCTGAAGCAACCGATGATGATCGCCTTTAAACCAGTCCGGCTCTGGGTCAATGGGAAACGGAACTCGGCACCGATGACGAACATGAACAATAGAATGCCCAGTTCACTCAGTACCTTCAGTTGGGTAATGGCCTGACTATCGAATAGTTGTTGATGGAATACCGGAAACAACTGCCCCAGTACGACGGGCCCCAATACGAAACCGGCAATCATCTCCCCAACCACTTGAGGTTGCCCCAAGCGATTGAATACCGCGCCCAGAAGCTTTGCCGACAACATCACAAACAGTATCTGGATCAGCAACATAGTCCATTCCTTCACAACGTCCAGGTTAATCCGGATACAACCGTCAAACTTCCGCAACGCCATCGCCAGCCAGACAACATCCTTGAGAAACCTCAATGGGGCGCGCGCGCATCAACCACTCGTTCAATCGATTTTTTGTATAAAGCAGGAATAATTCTGGAAGGTGACAATCCCTACCGGTGTGTTGGGGTGGACACCGGTCATGCGACTGTCACCTTTGTAAGGTGCAACCGTCTTGTTTTTTCCTGATTGCCTGTCAGCGATTGTAGGGACATGGGCCAGTCCGCTACAGTGCAGCAGACGACAATAAACGGTGATTTTACGCCAAATGCACGCTCAACCCGGAACTGTGGCCATCCTTGTTTATGAAGGCCTGTGCGTCTTCGAATTCGGTATCGCCCTGGAAATATTCGGCCTGCCTCGTCCAGAGCTGGATGTCCCCTGGTACAGCCATCGGATCGTCGCAGTCGATCCGGGGCCGATGCATGCCTTGGGCGGCCTGCAGATCTCCGTCGATGCGGGGCTGGAAGAGCTTGAAACGGCACAGACCATCGTCGTCCCCGGCTGGCGCAATCGTCGTGATCCGCCCCCAGAAGCCTTGCTGCAAGCCATCAGGAGGGCCCATGCCCGGGGCGCCCGCCTGCTGTCGATCTGCTCGGGGGTGTTCGTGCTCGCCGCTACCGGATTGCTCGACGGCGAGACGGTGACGACCCATTGGCAATTTTCCCGCGAACTGGCCGAACGCTTCCCGCTCATCAAGGTGGACCCGAACGTGCTGTATGTCGACTCCGGGCAAATCATCACCTCCGCCGGCAGCGCAGCGGGCATCGATGCCTGCCTGCACCTGATCGCCCGGGATTTCGGCACCCATATTGCCAACTCCGTGGCTCGCCGCCTGGTCATGGCCCCGCAGAGAACGGGGGGCCAGTCGCAATTCATCGTCGCGCCCGTATGCAAGTCGCCTCGCAACGAACTGAGTCGCGTGCTGCAGTGGATCCGCGAAAACCTGGATAAGCCCCTGAGCGTGTGCGAGATGGCGGCCCGCGTTGCCATGAGCGAGCGCACCTTCCTGCGTCGCTTCATTGAAACCACGGGCCTTTCACCCAAGGCCTGGCTGCAACAGGAACGACTCAACCGGGCCAGGGAACTGCTGGAAACCACCGACCAGAGCACAGCCGGTATCGCCCAGGCCTGTGGCTATCGGTCGGTGGAAAGTTTCCGGGCGGCGTTCAGGAACGCTGTCGGTTTGCCGCCCTCGGCCTATCGGGAAAGGTTCGGCGGCGGCGAGGTCAGCGCTCAGGCGGCCTGGGTGGCCAACTATTGAAGCCACCAGGCGCCCTGCCGGATCTAATCCAACAGCCGATGCAATTTGGCGTACTGCAGCAGCATGATGGTCTTGCCGTCGCAGATTTCTCCGGTCTCGATCATGCCGAGGGCCTGATCGAGCGGGAGTTCCAGCACTTCGATCTCTTCGCCCTCGGCCTCAAGCCCACCGCCCTCGTGTTGCTTGTCTTCGTCGAAATATTCGCCGACGAAAAAATGCACCCGTTCGGTCACCGACCCCGGGCTCATGAATGCGTCGAACACCTTGCGCACATGCTGGACGACGTAACCGGTTTCCTCCTGGGTTTCCTTGCGGATGCAGGTGTGCGGATCGTCATTGTCCAACAGGCCGGCGCAGGTCTCGATCAACAGGCCATCGTGCCCGTTGACGAAAGCGGGGAAGCGAAACTGCCGGGTCAGCACCACGGTCTGCTTGGCCTTGCTATACAGGAGGATAGTGGCGCCATTGCCGCGGTCATACGTCTCGCGCGTCAGCTCGCGCCACTGGCCATTGCGGCCGAGGTAGTCATAGGTAGTCTTGCGCAGCACATACCAATTGTCCGAGAGGACCTCGACCTGCTTGATACGGACACGATCCCGGGTATTGCTTGCCTGTGTCATTGAGCCGCTCCATCAGGATGAAAAACCAAAGGCACGATAGCGCACCTGCCAGCCTGTCGACTTGAACAGACAACAAATCGTGCCGGACGACTTCCTGATAGTCTTGTCCATGCCTCACCGGCCCAGGCAACTGGAGAAGACCCCGCCCCCTGGAGATAGGAAAATGACTCCCTTCAAAGTCAGTCATATCGACCATGTCGTACTGCGTATTCTCGACATGGACCGCAGCCTGGAGTTCTATACGGAAAAACTCGGATGCCCCATCCAGAAGCGTCGCGATGACCTGGGCATGATTCACCTCGCCGCAGGTTCTTCGCTGATCGACCTGGTGGACCTGAACGGTCCCCTCGACCGGGAGGGCGGCGGATTCGCCGATCATCAGCATTCGAACGTGGACCACGTCTGCCTGCGCATCGAACCGTTCGTCGAGGAAGATATCCTTCAGTACCTGGCGTCGGTAGGCGTACCGGCGGAGAAAGCCGCCACGCGTTACGGGGCTGAAGGCAACGGTCCGTCCATCTATTGCCATGATCCGGATGGCAACAAGGTGGAGCTGAAAGGGCCTCCTGTTTCAGGCCCTCGGGGATGAGGTGCGCCGGATAGATCCGTTTGCGTAAGCACGTTAACGGCAGGGCGGCTTAAGCGTGTGTGTACAGCCACCCGGCGCAATCCACTCACTCCACCGTCACAGACTTCGCCAGGTTGCGCGGCTGGTCCACGTCGGTGCCCTTGAGCACCGCGACGTAGTACGACAGCAACTGCAGCGGGATGGTGTAGAGGATCGGCGACAGGATGTCGTGGATGTGCGGCATATGCACCACGTGGGTGCCTTCGCCATTGGTCATCCCGGCCTTTTCGTCGGCGAAGACGATCAACTGGCCCCCACGGGCACGCACTTCCTGCAGGTTTGACTTGAGCTTTTCCAGCAGTTCATTGTTCGGTGCCACGGTGACCACCGGCATGTCGTTGTCCACCAGCGCCAGCGGACCATGCTTGAGCTCGCCGGCCGGATAGGCCTCGGCGTGGATATAGGAAATCTCCTTGAGCTTGAGCGCTCCTTCCATCGCCACCGGGAACTGCGCACCACGCCCGAGGAACAGGGTGTGGTTCTTCTCGGCGAACAGCTCGGCGATTTTTTCCACGGTGCTGTCCATCGCCAGCGCCTCGCCCAGGCGAGCCGGCAGACGACGCAACTCTTGCACCAGCCTTGCCTCGACGCCCGCCGCCAGCGTGCCACGTACCTGGCCCAGGGACAGGGTCAGCAACAGCAAGCCCACCAGTTGGGTCGTGAACGCCTTGGTGGACGCCACGCCGATTTCCCGGCCGGCCTGGGTCAGCAGGGTCAGGTCGGACTCACGCACCAGTGAACTGATGCCGACGTTGCAGATCGCCAGGCTGGCGAGGAAGCCCAGTTCCTTGGCGTTGCGCAGCGCCGCCAGGGTATCGGCGGTTTCGCCGGACTGGGAAATGGTGACGAACAAGGTGTCCGGCTGTACCACCACCTTGCGATAGCGGAATTCGCTGGCCACTTCGACCTGGCACGCAATACCCGCCAGCTCTTCCAGCCAGTAACGGGCAACCATGCCGGCGTGATAACTGGTGCCGCAGGCGACGATCTGCACATTGCGAACCCTGGCGAACAACTCGGCCGCTTGTGGACCGAACGCCTGGACCAGCACCTGGTTCTGGCTCATGCGGCCTTCGAGTGTGCGTTGCACCACGGCCGGTTGCTCGTGGATTTCCTTGAGCATGAAATGGCGGAACTCGCCCTTGTCGGCGGCCTCGGCGCCGTCACGGTACTGGACGGTCTCGCGCTCGACGGCTTTGCCATCGAGGTCCCAGATCTGCACGCTGTCCCGGCGGATGTCGGCGATGTCACCCTCTTCCAGGTACATGAAACGGTCGGTGACCTGACGCAGCGCCAACTGATCGGACGCCAGGAAGTTTTCCCCCAGGCCCAGGCCGATCACCAGCGGGCTGCCGCTGCGGGCCGCCACCACGCGATCTGGCTGACTGGTGCTGATAACCGCCAGGCCATAGGCACCGTGCAGTTCCTTGACAGTCGCCTTGAGCGCCACGGTCAGGTCAGCCAGTTCCTTGAGCTTGTGGTTGAGCAGGTGAGCGATGACTTCGGTATCGGTGTCCGACGTGAAGACATAGCCCTGGGCCTTGAGCTGTTCGCGCAGGGCTTCGTGGTTTTCGATGATGCCGTTGTGCACCACCGCCAGATCACCGGAGAAATGCGGGTGGGCATTACGCTCGCAAGGCGCTCCGTGAGTGGCCCAGCGGGTGTGGGCGATGCCTAGGCGACCGATCAGTGGCTCGGCGTCCAGCGCTTGCTCCAACTCGCTGACCTTGCCCGGACGACGCATGCGCATCAATTGTTCATCGTTGGTGAAAACCGCCACGCCGGCGCTGTCATAGCCGCGGTATTCCAGGCGCTTGAGGCCTTCGAGCAGGATGGCCGTGATGTTGCGTTCAGCGACGGCGCCGACGATTCCACACATGTTATTTCTCCTGGCTGACAGACGCGCAGATCACATGGATGCCGCGGGCCTGAATCTGATCGCGTGCCTCCACGGGCAGGCGATCATCGGTAATGAGGGTATGGACGCTGCTCCACGGCAGTTCCAGGTTGGGGATCTTTCGACCGATCTTGTCGGCCTCCACCATCACGATCACTTCGCGAGCGACCTCAGCCATCACGCGGCTCAGGCCCAGCAGTTCGTTGAAGGTGGTCGTACCGCGAACCAGATCGATGCCGTCGGCACCGATGAACAGCTGGTCGAAGTCATAGGAACGCAAAACTTGCTCGGCAACCTGGCCCTGGAACGATTCGGAATGAGGGTCCCAGGTGCCACCGGTCATCAGTAGCACCGGTTCGTGTTCCAGTTCGCTCAAGGCATTGGCGACGTGCAGGGAATTGGTCATCACCACCAACCCAGGCTGCAAGCCGAGTTCAGGGATCATGGCGGCGGTGGTGCTGCCACTGTCGATGATGATCCGCGCGTGTTCGCGGATCCGCTTCACGGCGGCCCGGGCAATGGCCTGTTTGTATTTGGAAACGGTTTGACCGTTTTCCGCCACCAGCTCCTGCGGCATCGGTACAGCACCACCGTAACGGCGCAGCAGCAGGCCATTGGCCTCCAGGGCGGCCAGATCCTTGCGAATCGTAACTTCCGAGGTTTCGAAGCGCTTGGCCAACTCATCCACACTCACCTCGCCCTGCTCTTGAAGCAGCGCCAGAATATTGTGGCGACGTTGTGGTGTGTTGCGCTTGGACATGGCGGCCTAAGTTTCGATTCGAAAGATAACGTAACTAATCAAAACCCATTGCGGAGTTTCCGTCAAGACGGAGGAAGAAAAATTCAGAAATTCGATGCAAAAACGGGCTCGCTCGCGAAGGGGCATGTCAGGCACCGGAGCAGTGAAATGACACATCATTTCGCAGGCAAGCCCGCTTTCAAATGGGACTGTGGATAACTTTCAGGGCTTCTTGATCTTTTCCGGTCGTTTCCAGCCATCGATGTTCCGTTGACGAGCCCGTCCCACCGCCAATTGGGCATTATCCACATTCTGGGTGATGGTGGAACCGGCCGCCGTGGTCGCACCACTGGAGATATCCACAGGCGCTACCAAGGAATTGTTCGAGCCAATGAACACATCCTCGCCCAACACGGTTTTCCATTTGTTGGCCCCGTCGTAGTTGCAGGTGATGGTACCGGCCCCAATGTTGGTGCGAGCGCCAACCTCCGCGTCTCCCAGATAGGTCAGGTGCCCGGCCTTGGCGCCTTCCCCCAGATGAGCATTCTTCAGCTCGACGAAGTTACCCACATGGGCGCGGGCTTCCAGCACGCTGCCAGGGCGCAGGCGGGCAAACGGGCCTGCGTCGCTGCCTTCTCCCATCACCGCGCCTTCAAGGTGGCTGTTGGCCTTGATCACCGCGCCTTTGCGCAAGGTACTGTCCTTGATGACACAGTTCGGGCCGATGACCACGTCGTCTTCGATGACAACCTTGCCTTCGAGGATGACATTGATGTCGATGACCACATCGCGGCCCACGCTGACCTCTCCACGTACATCGAAACGGGCGGGATCTCGCAGGGTCACGCCTTGGGCCATCAGGCGACGGGCCGCGCGCAATTGGTAGTGGCGCTCCAGCTCGGCCAACTGCCGGCGATCGTTGGCCCCCTGCACTTCCATGGCGTCCAGGGGTTGTTCGGTGGCCACCACCAGGCCGTCAGCGACAGCCATGGCAATCACATCGGTCAGGTAGTACTCACCTTGTGCGTTATTGTTCGACAGGCGACTCAGCCAGCCATCCAGGCGCTTGGCCGGTACGGCCAGGATCCCGGTGTTGCCCTCGATGATAGCCCGCTGGGCTTCATTGGCGTCTTTCTGTTCGACGATAGCCGTAACCTGGCCAGCGGCATTGCGCACGATGCGGCCATAACCGGTCGGGTCGTCCAGCTCGACGGTCAGCAGACCCAGTTGGTCCGGGGTGACATGCTCGAGCAGGCGCTGCAAGGTATCGACTTCGATCAACGGCACGTCGCCGTAGAGAATCAGTACGGTATCGGCGCTGATGAACGGCACGGCCTGGGCCACCGCGTGGCCGGTGCCCAGTTGCCTGTCCTGCAGGACAAAATTCAGGTCATCAGCCGCCAGGCGTTCGCGAACCGCATCGGCACCGTGGCCGATCACCACATGGATTCGCTGTGGATCGAGTTGGCGGGCGCTGTGGATAACGTGGCCAAGCATGGAATTACCGGCAACCGGGTGCAGGACCTTGGGCAGCGCCGAACGCATGCGAGTGCCTTGACCGGCCGCGAGGATAACGATTTCGAGAGACATGACTGGCTACCAATCCTGGGTGGTCAGCGGCTGCGACCAGATAATGAGTGTCAGAAAAGAAAAAAGGGTAGCCGAGGCTACCCTTTTTAATCAATCGCACAGAAAGCTGACGGCTTAACCGCCGAACTTCTTGCGGATCTGCTGGACGGTGCGCAGCTGGGCTGCAGCCTCGGCCAGACGTGCAGCAGCAGAACCGTAGTCGAAGTCTGCACCTTTTTCGCTCAGCGCCTTTTCGGCAGCCTTGACGGCTTCCTGAGCGGAGGCTTCGTCCAGGTCGGCAGCACGTTGCACGGTGTCGGCAAGGACCTTGACCATGTTCGGCTGAACCTCGAGGAAACCACCGGAGATGTAATACACCTCGACTTCCCCGCCCTGCTTGATCAAGCGGATCGGACCTGGTTTCAGATTCGTGATCAGCGGTGCGTGACCCAGGGCGATACCAAGATCCCCCAGCTCACCATGCGCAACCACCATCTCGACCAGACCGGAGAAAATTTCTCCTTCCGCACTGACGATATCGCAATGGACTGTCATAGCCATCTGATTGCCTCAACCTAAATTAGCGCCCGTTGCCGGGCGCCGGGATTACAGTTTCTTGGCTTTCTCGATCGCTTCTTCGATGCCGCCCACCATGTAGAACGCTTGTTCTGGCAGGTGGTCGTAGTCACCGTTGAGGATGCCTTTGAAGCCAGCAATGGTGTCTTTCAGGGAAACGTATTTACCCGAAGCACCGGTGAAGACTTCAGCCACGAAGAACGGCTGCGACAAGAAGCGCTGGATCTTACGAGCACGGGCAACCAACTGCTTGTCGGTTTCCGACAGCTCGTCCATACCCAGGATCGCAATGATGTCCTTCAGCTCTTTGTAGCGCTGCAGTACGTATTGAACGCCGCGAGCGGTTTCGTAGTGCTCGTTGCCGATCACGTTCGGGTCCAGCTGACGCGAAGTCGAGTCCAGTGGGTCTACCGCTGGGTAGATACCCAGGGAAGCGATGTCACGAGACAGTACGACGGTGGCGTCGAGGTGGGCGAAGGTGGTCGCCGGCGACGGGTCGGTCAAGTCGTCCGCAGGAACGTATACGGCCTGGATCGAAGTAATCGAACCTTGCTTGGTCGAAGTGATGCGCTCTTGCAGCACGCCCATCTCTTCAGCCAGGGTCGGCTGGTAGCCTACTGCCGAAGGCATACGGCCCAGCAGTGCGGATACTTCGGTACCGGCCAGGGTGTAACGGTAGATGTTGTCGACGAACAGCAGAACGTCGTTACCTTCGTCACGGAACTTCTCGGCCATGGTCAGGCCGGTCAGGGCTACGCGCAGACGGTTTCCCGGCGGCTCGTTCATCTGGCCGTAGACCAGTGCCACTTTGTCCAGAACGTTGGAATCCTTCATCTCGTGGTAGAAGTCGTTACCCTCACGAGTACGCTCACCCACACCGGCGAACACGGAATAACCGCTGTGCTCGATGGCGATGTTACGGATCAGTTCCATCATGTTCACGGTCTTGCCTACACCGGCACCACCGAACAGACCGACTTTACCGCCCTTGGCGAACGGGCAGACCAGGTCGATAACCTTGATGCCGGTTTCCAGGAGGTCGTTGCCGCCAGCCTGTTCAGCGAAGGACGGCGCAGGACGGTGAATGCCCCAACGCTCTTCTTCGCCGATCGGACCAGCTTCGTCGATCGGGTTGCCCAGTACGTCCATGATCCGGCCCAGGGTCGCTTTACCGACCGGTACGGAGATGGCTGCGCCAGTGTTGTTGACGTCCAGACCGCGCTTCAAGCCCTCGGTGGAGCCCATCGCAATGGTACGAACCACGCCGTCGCCCAGCTGCTGCTGAACTTCCAGGGTGGTTTCGGCGCCTTGAACCTTCAAGGCGTCGTAGATGCTCGGTACGCTGTCGCGTGGAAATTCCACGTCGATAACGGCGCCGATGATTTGAACGATACGTCCGCTACTCATAGCTGGATCCTCTGAATATTTGAACCGTTAAACCGCGGCAGCGCCGCCGACGATTTCCGAGATCTCTTGGGTGATCGCAGCCTGACGCGCCTTGTTGTAGATCAGCTGCAAATCGCTGATCAGATCACCGGCGTTGTCAGTAGCGTTCTTCATCGCGATCATCCGCGCGGCCTGTTCGGCTGCGTTGTTCTCGACCACCGCCTGGTACACCTGCGACTCCACGTAGCGGACCATCAAGCCGTCAAGCAGCTCCTTGGCATCGGGTTCGTAGAGATAGTCCCAGTGGTGCTTGAGTTCCTGTTCCGGGGTCGCCACCAGTGGAATCAACTGCTCCACGGTTGGCTGTTGCGTCATGGTGTTGATGAACTTGTTGGATACCACGGACAGGCGGTCGATCCGGCCTTCCAGATAAGCATCCAGCATCACCTTGACGCTGCCGATCAAGTCATTGATCGACGGCTCTTCACCCAGGTGGCTGATAGCGGCGACGACGTTACCGCCGAAGTTGCGGAAGAAAGCCGCACCCTTGCTACCGACCACGCACAGATCGATCTCGACGCCTTGTTCGCGGTTTACCGCCATGTCCTTGACCAGGGCCTTGAACAGGTTGGTGTTCAAGCCACCGCACAGACCACGGTCACTGCTCACCACAACGTAACCAACGCGCTTGATGGCGCGCTCGATCATGAACGGGTGGCGATATTCCGGGTTGGCGTTGGCCAGATGACCAATCACCTGGCGGATGCGCTCCGCATAAGGACGGCTAGCAGCCATGCGCATTTGTGCCTTGCGCATTTTGCTGACCGCCACTTTTTCCATGGCGCTGGTAATTTTTTGCGTGCTTTTGATGCTCGCAATCTTACTGCGAATCTCTTTTGCGCCTGCCATGTAACACCTATCAGGTTAGCAAGCGGGAGCCTTGCGGCTCCCGCTGCGGCTTACCAGGTTTGGGTGGCCTTGAACTTCTCGATACCGGCTTTGAGGCCAGCGTCGATTTCGTCATTGAAGTCACCCTTCACGTTGATCTTGGCCATCAAATCGGCGTGATCGCGGTTGAAGAAAGCAATCAGCGCTTGTTCGAAGCTGCCGATCTTGGCGATTTCAATGTCAGTCAGGAACCCACGCTCAGCGGCATACAGCGACAGCGCCATGTCAGCGATCGACATAGGTGCGTATTGCTTCTGCTTCATCAGCTCGGTAACGCGCTGACCATGCTCAAGTTGCTTACGGGTCGCTTCGTCCAGGTCAGAAGCGAACTGGGCGAATGCCGCCAGTTCACGGTACTGGGCCAGGGCGGTACGGATACCACCGGACAGCTTCTTGATGATCTTGGTCTGAGCGGCACCACCCACACGGGATACCGAAACACCGGCGTTCACAGCAGGACGGATGCCCGAGTTGAACATGGCCGATTCCAGGAAGATCTGACCGTCGGTGATGGAGATCACGTTGGTCGGAACGAACGCGGAAACGTCGCCAGCCTGGGTTTCGATGATCGGCAAGGCGGTCAGGGAGCCGGTCTTGCCGGTGACGGCGCCATTGGTGAACTTCTCTACGTACTCTTCCGAAACGCGGGATGCGCGCTCCAGCAGACGGGAGTGGAGATAGAACACGTCACCTGGGTAGGCTTCACGTCCTGGCGGACGGCGCAGCAGCAGGGAAATCTGGCGGTAGGCCACTGCTTGCTTGGACAGATCGTCATAGACGATCAGCGCGTCTTCACCGCGATCGCGGAAGAACTCGCCCATGGTGCAGCCGGAGTATGGTGCCAGAAATTGCAGTGCGGCCGATTCGGAGGCGCTGGCGGCAACGATGATGGTGTTAGCCAGTGCACCGTTCTCTTCCAGCTTGCGAACCACGTTGGCGATGGTCGATTGCTTCTGACCGATTGCCACGTATACGCAATAGATACCGCTGTTCTTCTGGTTGATGATCGCGTCGATCGCCAGAGCGGTCTTACCGATCTGACGGTCACCGATGATCAGCTCACGCTGGCCACGGCCGACAGGGATCATGGCATCGACTGCCTTGTAGCCAGTCTGTACAGGCTGGTCTACCGACTTACGCCAGATCACGCCTGGAGCAACTTTCTCGACCGCATCGGTCTCGGTGTTGTTCAGCGGACCTTTGCCGTCAACAGGGTTACCCAGCGCATCGACGACGCGACCCAGCAGTTCCTTACCTACCGGAACTTCAAGGATGCGGCCGGTGCACTTGGCGCTCATGCCTTCAGCCAGAGTCGTGTAGGCACCCAGTACAACGGCACCTACGGAGTCTTGCTCCAGGTTGAGGGCCATACCGTAGACGCCGCCCGGAAACTCGATCATCTCGCCGTACATGACGTCGGCCAGACCGTGAATCCGCACGATGCCGTCAGATACGCTGACGACAGTGCCTTCGTTACGGGCTTGGGAGGTCACATCGAGCTTTTCGATGCGGCCCTTGATAATTTCACTTATTTCGGAAGGATTGAGTTGCTGCATTGCTCTGCTGCCCCTTCAAACTCAAGATTTCAATGCTTCGGCAAGTTTCGCGAGTTTGCCGCGAATCGAGCCATCGATAACCAGGTCACCGGCGCGGATAACGACACCACCAATCAAGGCAGGGTCTTCCGTAACGTCCAGACGCACTTCCCGGTTGAGTCGTGCACTGAGAACCTTGGCGAGTTTGTCTTGCTGTTCTTGGTTCAATGCAAAAGCACTGGTCACTTCCACGTCTACCGACTTCTCCTGCTCGGCCTTGTACAGGTCGAACAGGGCGGCGATCTCCGGCAGAAGCGGGAGACGGTCGTTTTCGGCAACGACGTGAATGAAATTCTGTGCCTTGGCATCGAACTTGTCGCCGCACACGTCAATGAACGTGGCGGCCTTTTCTGCGCTCGTCAGTCGCGGGGCCTTGAGCACGCGCTGCATGGTGTCATCTTTCGACACCGCTGCCGCCAGGCCGAGCATGGCTGACCAATTGGCCAGTTGCTGGTGGGCCTGAGCGTGCTCGAAGGCCGCCTTAGCGTAAGGTCGGGCCAACGTGGTCAGTTCTGCCATGATCGCCCTCGCTTAGATTTCAGCAGCCAGTTTGTTTACCAGCTCTGCGTGCGCGTTTTGATCGATTGTGGCACCCAGGATCTTCGAAGCACCGCCAACGGCCAGGCTACCCACTTGGGCACGCAGCGCGTCTTTGACACTGTTGAGTTCCTGTTCGATCTCGGCTTGAGCCTGGGCCTTCACACGTTCAGCTTCGACGCGAGCCTGTTCACGGGCTTCGTCGACAATCTGAGTACCGCGTTTCTTGGCTTGCTCGATGATTTCAGCTGCCTGGGCTTTCGCTTCGCGCAGTTGCTGACCCACTTTCTCTTGGGCCAACTCCAGGTCGCGAGCTGCACGGCTGGCAGCGTCCAGACCATCTGCGATCTTCTTTTGACGTTCGTGCAGAGCCGCGATGACCGGAGGCCATACGAACTTCATGCAGAACAATACAAAAATCAGGAACGCAACGGACTGGCCAATCAGGGTCGCATTAATGTTCACGCCAACACCTCGCAGTTACGTTGTCCATCACACCAATCTACTCGGAGAATCCGAGTAATCAGCCAGCGATCTGACCAACGAACGGGTTCGCAAAGGTGAAGAACAGAGCGATACCAACACCGATCATGGTTACGGCGTCGAGCAGACCGGCAACGATGAACATCTTGACTTGCAGCATTGGAACCATTTCTGGCTGACGAGCAGCGCCTTCCAGGAACTTGCCGCCCAACAGGCCGAAACCAATTGCGGTACCCAGTGCGCCCAGGCCGATCAACAGTGCAACAGCGATAGCGGTTAGACCAACTACAGTTTCCATCTTTCCTCCCGACTTTTACGTCGTATGGTTTAGGTTTTTTTAATTTAAAGCGGTAAAACAAATCGTTTCATCGTGGCCTGTTCCGGCCCCCTCCCGTTTGACCGGGAAGGACATCAGACTAGTCGAGACTGGCCTTAATGGTTTTCTTCGTGCGCCATCGACAGGTAGACGATGGTCAGCATCATGAAGATGAACGCCTGCAGGGTGATGATCAGGATGTGGAACACAGCCCACGCCCACTGCAGTGCAACGCCCAGGCCGCTGAGCCAGAGCAGGCCGCTGCCGAACATCACGGCGATCAGGATGAACACCAGCTCGCCGGCATACATGTTGCCGAACAGACGCAGAGCCAGAGAGATCGGCTTGGCGATCAGGGTCACGAATTCCAACAGGAAGTTCACCGGGATCAGCAGGGCTTGAACGAGGATGTTCTTGCTGCCGAACGGATGCAGGGTCAGTTCGCCGATGAAGCCGCCGATACCCTTGACCTTGATGCTATAGAAAATGATCAGTGCGAAGACCGAGAACGCCATGCCCAGGGTCGCGTTCGGGTCGGTGGTCGACACGGCGCGGAACGGGATATGCGAATCACCGGAAATCAGGATGGCCAGTTGAGGAATCCAGTCGACCGGGATGAGGTCGATGGCGTTCATCAGAAACACCCAGACGAAGATGGTCAATGCCAATGGCGCGATGACCGGGCTACGGCCATGGAAGCTGTCTTTCACGCTGCCATCGACGAACTCGACCAGGACTTCGACGAAGTTCTGCAACGCACCTGGCTGACCCGAAGTGGCCTTCTTCGCTGCCATGCGGAAGAGGAAGACGAAGATCAGACCCAGCGCGACCGACCAGCCGAGGGTATCGACGTGGAAAGCCCAGAAGCCCATTTCCTTGGCTTCTGCTGCGGTGTGGGCAAAGCCCCAGCCGCCGTTGGGTAGCTGACCGAAGGTCAGGTTCTGCAAGTGGTGCTGGATATAGCCCGAAGCGGTTGTCTCTGCCATGTGTGCCTCAAACGCCCTAAGGTCTCGAAAGTCTTGTTCTCATCAGCAGGGGAGCGAACCAGCTGACCAGTTGGGTCAGCACGAAGACGCCGAATACAGCCAGCGGCGCCAATGGCTTCACACCTGCGAACGTCAATGCAAACAGCATTGCCGTCAAAATCAGTTTCCCCGCCTCGCCGGCATAAAAAGACCGGACGATAGCCTGGGCTGCTCGGGCGCCGGAAAACCGAAATGCCCTGTGAGCGAAGTAAATATTGGGAAGCAAGGCTATCAGGCCTCCGCAAAGACCCGAGTATCCGGCGACGACTCCTTTCCATTGCCAGAGCGCCAACGTGGCGATCAGTACAACGGCGAGCTGTGTCATCAAGACCGGAAAAACTGCCAGACGATGGAACGGCAAGCGGTTTGGCGTGCGGGTTTCCATCGCTTTTGCTCTCCAGTGGTCGGCTGCCTGAAATCAATAACTTGGCATAATTTGTGCCGACAAAATGCGCGCAGAGTATAGGGGCGGTTCTGCCCCTATTCAACTGCCGGGTAGTGATTTCCGACTGGGCGCTACAAGAGCAATTGTTTCAGCGGATGTGCGCAAGAACGCCTTGCAACTCGTCGAGGGAGTTATAGCCAATCACCAATTGGCCTTTTCCCTTCTTGCCGTGGCGAATCTGCACCGCAGAGCCCAGGCGCTCGGCCAGGCGCTGTTCCAGGCGAGCGATATCCGGGTCGGGTTTGGGGGCTTCGACAGGGGCCGGTTTACCACTGAGCCACTGGCGAACCAGTGCCTCGGTTTGGCGCACGGTGAGGCCTCGTGCGACAACATGTCGCGCCCCTTCAACCTGTTGATTTTCCGGCAAACCGAGCAGAGCCCGTGCATGACCCATTTCCAGGTCGCCATGGGACAGCATGGTCTTGATAACCTCCGGCAAGGCGATCAGCCGCAACAGGTTGGCCACGGTCACGCGGGACTTGCCCACCGCTTCGGCGACCTGTTGCTGGGTCAGCTGGAATTCCTGTTGCAAACGTTGCAGGGCAACTGCCTCTTCGATCGGATTGAGGTCTTCACGCTGGATGTTTTCGATCAACGCCATGGCAATGGCGGTTTCATCCGGCACGTCGCGTACCATCGCCGGAATGGTTTCCTGACCAGCCTGCTGGCTCGCACGCCAGCGGCGTTCGCCTGCGATGATCTCATACCGGCCGCCGTCTATCGGGCGCACCACGATGGGTTGCATCACGCCCTGGCTCTTGATCGATTGAGCCAGTTCCTCCAGCGCCTGCGGGTCCATGTCCCGGCGCGGCTGATATTTGCCACGCTGGATCAGGTCCAGCGGCAGGTGCTGCAATTCGCGCTGGTCGGCCTGCACGGCCTGTTCTTCCAGCGTACTGACGGTGGGACCGCTGAGCAGCGCATCCAGTCCACGTCCGAGCCCACGTTTCTTGATGGCCATGGGGTTTCCTTAAGTTGGCTGGGCGGCGGCGGTGCGTGGATTACGGCGCTGACGGCGAACCATTTCGCCCGCCAGGGCCAGGTAAGCCAGCGCGCCACGGGATTGTTTGTCATAGGCCAGGGCCGGCATCCCGTAGCTCGGCGCTTCGGCCAGGCGGATGTTACGCGGAATGACCGTATCGTAGAGCTGCTCGCCGAAATGTTCCTTGAGCTGGACAGAAACATCGTTCATCAGGCTCAGGCGCGGGTCGTACATGGTCCGCAGCAAGCCTTCGACTTTCAGGTCCGGGTTCAGCAATTCGGAGATGCGCTTGATGTTATCCACAAGGTCGCTCAACCCTTCCAATGCGAAATATTCGCACTGCATCGGGATAATGACCCCATCGGCGGCCACCAGGGCGTTCAGCGTCAGCATCGACAACGATGGTGGGCAGTCGATCAGGATGTAGTCGTAGTTTTCCCGGATGGGCGCCAGGGCGCTGCGCAGGCGGCTTTCCTTCATCTGCATTTCCAGCAGTACCACCTCGGCCGCCGTCAGGTCACGGTTCGCCGGGAGCAGCTGATAACCGCCGTGTTCGGAGAAATGCATGGCCTGGCCCAGATCGCATTCACCGATCAGAACGTCGTAGATGGAATTTTCCAGGCCATGTTTATCCACACCGCTGCCCATGGTGGCGTTGCCCTGTGGATCGAGATCGATCAGCAACACCCGGCGCTTGGTCGCGACCAGGGATGCTGCGAGGTTGATGCAGGTGGTGGTCTTGCCCACACCACCTTTCTGGTTCGCTATCGCGAATACCTTAGCCATTCTTGCTTGTGTTCCCAATCATGCCGTGCGGCGCAGTATCAGCAGATGGCGTTGGCCTTGGCAACCAGGTACGGCCAAGGCGTGTTCGCTATCGAGGTGGAAGTCTGCCGGCAATGCTACCAGCTCATCGGCCGGATGAACGCCCTTCATTGCCAGCCAGCGCGTATTCCCACCGCCGAGGTGGCGAGTCCAGTTGGTGAAGTTTTCCATGCTGCTGAATGCCCGGGAAATGATCCCGTCGAACGGCAGAGCAGGCTGGAACGCTTCCACGCGACTGTGGATAACTTGGAGGTTATCCAACTTGAGCTCGAGTTTGACCTGCGTGAGGAAACGGGTTTTCTTGCCGTTACTGTCCAGGCACGTCACTTGCGCCTCTGGAAACAGGATCGCCAAGGGGATCCCGGGCATGCCTCCACCGCTGCCGACATCAAGCCACCGGCCATTTTCGATGAAAGACATCACACTGAGACTGTCGAGCAGATGCCGAGACACCATTTCATCCGGATCGCGCACGGCAGTCAGGTTGTAAGCCTTGTTCCATTTGATCAACAGCGCCAGATAATCCAGTAGTTGCGCATGCTGGGTTTCGCTCAGGCATACCCCAAGTTGGCGAGCACCTGTGGATAACTCTTCGGCGTGTTGCGAGGTGACCAACGAACTCAAGCGCTTTGCTCCAACTGACGGCCCGCGCCGCGTTTTTTCAAATGAATCATCAACAGGGAAATCGCTGCCGGAGTCACCCCAGGGATACGCGAAGCCTGGCCCAACGTCTCCGGACGAGTCGCACCGAGCTTGCTCTGGATTTCCTTCGACAGCCCGGATATGACCGTGTAATCGATATCCACAGGCAATTTCGTGTCCTCACTGGCGCGCAGACGAGCAATCTCGTCCTGCTGGCGGTCAATGTAGCCGGCGTATTTGGTCTTGATCTCGACCTGCTCGGCAACCTGTGGGTCCTGGGCGCCCTCGCCCGTGACCTCCACCAACCCGGCGTAATCGATTTCCGGGCGGCTCAAGAGGTTGAGCAAGTTGTATTCATGGGTCAGCGGCGTACCGAACCTGGCCGCGATGGCATCACCCTGTTCGGTACCGGGACGAACCCAGGTACTTTTCAGGCGCTGCTCTTCCAGCGCGATACTTTCGCGTTTCTTGCAGAACGCCGCCCAACGTACATCGTCCACCAACCCCAATTCGCGTCCCTTCTCGGTCAGGCGCAAGTCGGCGTTGTCTTCACGCAGGATAAGGCGATATTCCGCACGGGAAGTGAACATCCGATACGGTTCCTGGGTACCCAGGGTAATCAGGTCGTCCACCAAAACACCGATGTACGCTTCATCGCGTCGTGGGCACCAGCTGTCCTGGCCGCGGGCCCGCAGTGCGGCGTTGGTCCCGGCCAGCAGGCCTTGGGCCCCGGCTTCTTCGTAGCCGGTGGTGCCGTTGATCTGCCCAGCGAAGAACAGACCACCAATGACCTTGGTTTCCAGGCTGTACTTCAGGTCACGTGGATCGAAATAGTCATACTCGATGGCATAACCTGGGCGAACGATGTGGGCGTTTTCCATGCCCCGGATCGATTGCACGATCTGCAGCTGCACATCGAACGGCAGGGAAGTGGAAATCCCGTTCGGGTAAAGCTCATGGGTAGTCAGGCCTTCCGGCTCGATGAAGACCTGATGGCTTTCCTTGTCTGCAAAACGATGGATCTTGTCTTCGATGGACGGGCAGTAACGGGGCCCCACCCCCTCGATCACACCGGAATACATCGGCGAGCGATCCAGGTTGGCAGCAATGATTTCATGGGTACGGGCATTGGTATGGGTGATCCAGCAGCTCACCTGTTTCGGGTGCTGCTCCTTCGAACCCATGAACGACATGACCGGTATTGGGGTATCGCCCGGCTGTTCGGTCATGACCGAGAAATCCACAGACCGCCCATCGATACGCGGCGGGGTGCCTGTCTTCAGGCGTCCGACACGCAGTGGCAACTCCCGCAGACGCTGGGCCAGTGCAATGGACGGCGGATCACCCGCGCGACCACCAGAATAATTCTGCAAGCCAATGTGGATAAGTCCGCCAAGGAAAGTCCCTGTGGTCAATACCACGGATTCGGCGAAGAAACGCAGACCCATCTGGGTCACGACACCTCGGACCTGATCCTGTTCAACGATCAGGTCGTCTGCCGCTTGTTGAAATATCCACAGGTTCGGCTGGTTTTCCAGGATTTCACGGACAGCCGCCTTGTACAGGACCCGATCGGCCTGGGCGCGAGTCGCCCGTACCGCCGGGCCCTTGCGGCTGTTCAATACGCGGAACTGAATGCCGCCTTTATCGGTGGCCATGGCCATCGCGCCGCCAAGGGCATCGATTTCCTTGACCAGATGGCTCTTGCCTATACCACCAATGGCCGGGTTGCAGCTCATGGCCCCAAGGGTTTCCACGTTATGCGTCAACAGCAGGGTTTTGACGCCCATGCGTGCTGAGGCGAGTGCTGCCTCGGTACCGGCATGACCGCCGCCGATGACGATCACTTCAAAACGGGAAGGGAAATCCACCACGCACCTCGTGCCTGCTTAATTCAGGTAATTCGGAAAAGGTTATGAGTCTAGCCTGGGTGTTTTCTGAACCAGGTCGGCAAGTATAGGGACTTCGCCCTTCCTAAAGAACCCTTTGCACAAAATTTAACCAGCTGTGGAGAACTCGCGGTTAAAAAATTAAAAAAGAGAGAAATTTATAAAACCTTTGTTTTTATGTTTATTCTTATGCAACCACCCGCCTGTGGATAAATCTCTGTAGGCTACGATTTTCAAGGTGTACAGAGTTTAAAAAGTCTGTGGTCATGTAGCTGGGAGGGGGCTGGATAACTGCCGTAAGCCTGTGGATTAGTAGATAGCTTATCCACAGATGCGATTATCCTCGGCTTTTCAGCGGGGTTATCAACGGATCTCAGGCGCGGTTATTCACAGGGCTTGATCCTGTCATCGAACAGGCCTGGGAGAGGGAATGCAGACTATTTGGCGGGTAACAGCATCGAAGGATCGATGTGCTGCGTAACCACACCCGCCAAGAAAGATGGGCGAGGGAGTGCCGCCCGGGTTGCCAGGACCGGCTAGAGAAGATTGGGATAACGATCCAGGGCGTTATGACGGCCAGCGAGCAGGCCTGTGGGATTCCTACGGGCAATTATTCAAACCAGGACTGTGGATAGACTGCCCACAGCCCTAGTGCTATTTGCCGATGCAGAAGCTGGAAAAGATCCTTCCCAGGAGGTCATCGGAGCTGAAGGCGCCCGTGATCTCACCCAATGAGTGCTGGGCCTGACGAAGATCCTCGGCCAACAGCTCACCGGCGCCAGCCAATGTCAGCTGAGCACGACCGTGTTCCAACGCCGCGCTGGCATGGCGCAACGCCTCGAGGTGCCGGCGTCGGGCGCTGAAGCTGCTCTCCGAGGTTTGCTCATAGCCCATGCAAGCCTTGAGGTGTTCACGCAGCAACTCCAGGCCCTCTCCTGCGGCTTTCGCGCTCAGGCTGATGGTCACGTGGCCGTCGTCGCTGACCTCGAGTGCTATCGCTTCTCCCGTAAGGTCGGCTTTATTGCGGATCAGCGTAACCTTCGCCGGATCCGGGCGCACTTCGAGAAATTCAGGCCACAAGGCAAAAGGATCGTCTGCTTCCGGGGCGGTCGCGTCGACTACCAGCAGTACTCGATCAGCTTCACCAATGGCTTTCAACGCCCGTTCGACGCCAATTTTCTCCACCTGGTCGTCGGTATCGCGCAAACCTGCGGTGTCCACAACGTGCAGAGGCATGCCGTCGATGTGGATATGTTCGCGCAGGATATCCCGGGTAGTACCGGCGATCTCGGTGACAATCGCCGCCTCACGACCGGCCAGGGCATTGAGCAAGCTCGATTTGCCGGCGTTGGGCCGTCCGGCGATCACCACGGTCATGCCGTCTCGCAATAAGGCACCTTGTCCGGCTTCCCGCAGGACTGTGGATAATTCATCGCGTACTTTGTCGAGCATGCTCAGCACATGGCCATCGGCAAGGAAGTCGATTTCTTCCTCGGGAAAATCGATCGCCGCTTCGACATAGATCCTCAGGCCAATCAACTGTTCGGTGAGGTTATGCACACGCTGGGAAAAAGCGCCCTGCAGGGAACGCAGTGCGTTGCGCGCAGCCTGCGCTGAACTGGCTTCGATCAGGTCGGCGATCGCCTCAGCCTGGGCCAGGTCGAGTTTGTCGTTGAGGAAAGCTCGCTCGCTGAATTCACCCGGCCGCGCCAGGCGGCAGCCCAACTCAAGGCATCTGTGGAGCAACATATCCAGCACTACTGGGCCGCCATGGCCCTGCAGTTCCAGCACGTCTTCCCCAGTGAAAGAGTTTGGCCCTGGAAAATAGAGCGCGAGTCCTTCATCGAGCACTTGCCGGTCATCGCTGAAAAATGGGCCATAGTGAGCGAACCGTGGCTTGAGCTCGCGCCCACTGATGGCCTTGGCCACGACGCTGGCCAGGGGACCGGAAATTCGGACGATGCCGACGCCGCCTCGCCCCTGGGCAGTGGCAACGGCGGCGATGGTTTCACGAGGTGCGCTCATAACCGATATCCAGACAAAAGTGGCAGATAGCAAAACGCCCCACTAGGGGGCGTTTTGTGTGGTTATCCACAGTGCAAGTTACGCCTCGGCTTTTTTCGTAGCCGCTTCGATCTTACGCGTGATGTACCACTGCTGAGTAATGGACAGCACGTTGTTCACAACCCAGTACAGCACCAGACCGGCCGGGAACCACAAGAAGAAGAAGGTGAAGATGATCGGCATCATTTTCATGACCTTCGCCTGCATTGGATCCGGAGGCGTCGGGTTCAACTGCTGCTGGATGAACATGGTCGCGCCCATGATGATCGGCAGGATGAAGAACGGATCCTTGATCGACAGGTCGGTTATCCACAGCATGAACGGTGCCTGACGCATCTCCACGCTTTCCAGCAGAACCCAGTAGAGCGCCAGGAATACGGGCATTTGTACGAGAATCGGCAAGCAACCACCCAGGGGGTTGATCTTCTCTTTCTTGTACAACTCCATCATGGCCTGGGACATTTTCTGCCGGTCATCGCCATGTTGTTCTTTCAAGGCAGCGAGCTTCGGTGCCACGGCGCGCATGCGGGCCATGGATTTGTAGCTGGCTGCCGACAATGGGAAGAAGATGCCCTTGATCAGCATGGTCAGGAAAATGATCGACCAACCCCAGTTACCAACAATGCTGTGGATATGTTGCAGCAGCCAGAAGATCGGTTGCGCAATGAACCACAGGAAACCGTAGTCGACAGTGAGTTCCAGACCTGGGGACAACTCTTTCAACACAGCCTGGCTTTTCGGGCCGGCATACAGAATGGCGCTGGTCTCGGCCTTGGCGCCTGGGGCCACGGTCAACGCCGGGCCGGTGTAGCCGACGATGTAGTTGCCTTTGCTGTCCTTACGAGTCTGGACGACATTGGTTTCGCCCTTCTGCGGAATCCAGGCCGTCACGAAGTAGTGCTGCAGCCAGGCCACCCAGCCACCTTGAACGGTTTCCTTGAGCTGAGCCTTGTCCATGTCTTTCATGGACACTTTCTTGTAGGGCTCGGAACTTGTCCACAGGGCGGCGCCCAGATAAGTCGCGGTGCCGGTGGCCGTGCTGGAGGAAGGATCGTCACTGGCGTCGCGTTTCAGCTGGGCGAACATAGCGCCGGACCAGGGCTGCGCGCTCTGGTTATCGATCACATAGGACACGACCACGTCATACAGGCCACGTTTGAGTGTGAAGCGCTTGATGTAGTTGACGCCGTCCTTGCTGAACTTCAGGTCGACGACCAGTTGATCCTGCCCATCGGCCAGTTGGTAAGTCTTCTTCTCGGCCGAGTAGACCGGGCGACCCGCCGGGTTGGCATCGGGGCCATTGCTACCAATCAGCCCGCTCTGGGCCAGGTAGGTCCGCTCGTTGCCGTTGTCGAACAGCTGGAACGGGATATCCGGATGATCCTGGCGGCGTGGATAGAGCGGCAGCTTCAATTGGGCAACGTCACCGCCCTGTGGATCGATTGCCAGTTCCAGCACGTCGGTCTTGATCTGGATGAGATCCTTGCTCGCAGCCACAGGGGCTTCAGCAGGAGCACTGGTATCGTTTGTCGCGCGCGGAATGTCATCACTGCTGGCAGCGTTGTTGCCAGAAACGGTGTCTGGCAGGCTCGGTGCGGTATTGCTGGCTGCAACATTCTGAGTCGGCAGGGCAGCCTGGCCATAGTCCTGGTTCCATTTAAGAACCATGACGTAAGACACGATTGCCAGGGCGACGATCAGGATCGTGCGTTTGATATCCATGATTACTCGGCCATCGAAGAAGAACGGGAGGTAGGGATAGGCGGAACCGGGTCATAGCCACCGGGATTCCACGGATGACAGCGACCTAAACGACGAAAGGTCAGCCAGCCACCGCGCAAAAGGCCATGTTTTTCTATGGCTTCGTACGCGTAGCAGGAACAACTGGGGTAGAAACGACAGTGACTGGCCATCAGGGGACTAATGGCGTAGCGATAAAACTGGATCGGAACGAGTGCCAGTTTACGCATCGGGACTGTCTACCCCTACAGTTTCGGTGTTGACCGCCGGAGCTGGCTTGTTGCGCGCCAGGCGTTTCCAGAGCTTGCCGAAATGCTGAATCAATTCGGGGTTTTCTACGTCACCCAAACCTTTGCGCGCGACGATAACGATGTCCCAGCCGACCAGAGAATCCTGGTTCAGGCGAAACGATTCGCGCATCAGACGTTTGAGGCGATTGCGCTGCACGGAGAGCTTGACGCTCTTTTTCCCGATAACCAGCCCTAAACGGGGGTGATCGAGATCGTTGCTGCGCGCAAGGAGCAGGAGATTTTTCCCCGGAACCTTGCCGGTAGGGGAGTCAAAGACTGCCTTGAAATGCCGGGGTGTAAGCAGACGCTTTTCCCGACTGAAGTCCTGACTCACCTCCAGTGCCGGATTATCAAACTGCCAGACGTGCACGACCTTTGGCGCGACGACGCGACAGGACGGCACGACCGTTCTTGGTAGCCATGCGAGCACGGAAACCGTGGGTACGAGCGCGTTTGATAGTGCTTGGTTGGAAAGTACGTTTCATGTCGTGTTACCTGGTTCGTCCACAACGGGCCGGAATGGCCCCTGTTTTAAGAGACCGGGGATTCTAGAGAAAGCAAGACCCTAGGTCAATTTCCAACCAGCGTTTCCTTTAAATAGATACGCGTCGACGAATCGGTTCGCAAAGCGCCCGCTCATAGATATAAAAAGAAGGGAATTATTTAAAGCTTTTCTGTAGAGCTTATAAAAGCAACGCTGGCAGCCATCTGTGGATAACTGCCCTGAGCCCTTATGAATCAATATGTACAGAGAAGGACAACTAGGCGGGAAAGCGGTGGTAAGGCTGTGCTGCGCTATCGGATAAGCTGTGCGCGGAATGGCGGGTTATCCACAGGTAGGTTATCCACTGGGTTTCGGTAGCACTTGTCCCATGCTCTCAACGGTGGTTATCCACAGAGCTTATCCACCGACCGCCTGTCACCTTTTTTGTGGTTAAGGCTTTGATAAATCATGGTCGATGATCAACCTGCGTGTGGATAAGTGAACGTCTGCTCGCTACAATGGCCGCTTGTTTTTGCCTCACCGGCTTTCAACTTAGGGGATATCCGTGTCAGTGGAACTTTGGCAGCAGTGCGTGGAGCTTTTGCGCGATGAGCTGCCTGCCCAACAATTCAACACTTGGATCCGTCCACTACAGGTCGAAGCCGAAGGCGACGAGTTGCGTGTCTATGCACCGAACCGTTTCGTCCTCGACTGGGTCAACGAAAAGTACCTGGGCCGGGTCCTGGAACTGCTCGACGAGCATGGCAATGGCATGGCACCAGCGCTGTCCTTATTAATAGGTAGCAAACGCAGTTCTGCACCCCGCGCCGCGCCGAACGCCCCGTTGGCGGCTGCCGCGGCTTCCCAGGTCCAGGCTGCTCCGGCGCCGGTCCACGCTGCCCCTGCGGCTTCAACGCCGGCTCCGAGCAAGCGAAGCGCACAGAAAGTCGCCGAAACCAGCGAAGAGCCTTCCCGAGACAGCTTCGATCCAATGGCCGGCGCCAGCTCACAACAGGCACCGGTACGCGCAGAGCAGCGCACCGTCCAGGTCGAAGGCGCGCTCAAGCACACCAGCTACCTGAACCGCACCTTCACCTTCGAGAACTTCGTCGAGGGTAAGTCCAACCAACTGGCTCGTGCCGCGGCCTGGCAGGTTGCCGACAATCCCAAGCATGGCTACAACCCCCTGTTCCTTTATGGTGGCGTGGGCCTGGGTAAAACCCACTTGATGCATGCGGTGGGCAACCATCTGTTGAAGAAGAATCCGAATGCAAAGGTCGTGTACCTGCATTCCGAGCGTTTCGTGGCGGACATGGTCAAGGCCCTGCAACTGAATGCGATCAACGAGTTCAAGCGCTTCTACCGTTCGGTGGACGCCTTGCTGATCGACGACATTCAGTTCTTCGCACGCAAGGAACGCTCCCAAGAGGAGTTTTTCCACACCTTCAATGCCCTGCTCGAAGGCGGGCAACAGGTAATTCTCACCAGCGACCGATATCCGAAGGAAATCGAAGGCCTGGAAGAACGCCTGAAGTCGCGTTTCGGCTGGGGCCTGACGGTGGCTGTCGAGCCGCCTGAGCTGGAAACCCGGGTTGCGATCCTGATGAAAAAGGCCGATCAGGCCAAGGTCGAGCTGCCTCACGATGCGGCGTTCTTCATCGCCCAGCGTATTCGCTCAAACGTGCGTGAGCTCGAGGGTGCGCTCAAGCGTGTTATCGCTCACTCTCACTTCATGGGGCGCGATATCACCATCGAATTGATTCGCGAGTCCTTGAAGGATCTGTTGGCACTCCAGGACAAGCTGGTCTCTGTGGATAACATTCAGCGAACCGTTGCTGAGTATTACAAGATCAAGATTTCCGACCTGCTCTCCAAACGCCGTTCGCGTTCGGTAGCCCGGCCACGGCAAGTGGCCATGGCCTTGTCCAAGGAACTGACCAACCACAGCCTGCCGGAAATCGGCGATGTGTTTGGCGGGCGCGACCACACGACCGTGTTGCACGCCTGCCGCAAGATCAACGAACTGAAGGAATCCGACGCGGACATCCGCGAGGACTACAAGAACCTGCTGCGTACATTGACCACTTGATGACCACCAGCGCAGCTTATTAAGGCAAGGGACTAGACCATGCATTTCACCATTCAACGCGAAGCCCTGTTGAAACCCCTGCAACTGGTCGCAGGCGTCGTCGAACGCCGCCAGACCTTGCCGGTACTTTCCAACGTGCTGCTGGTTGTCGAAGGCCAGCAACTGTCGCTGACCGGTACCGACCTGGAAGTCGAGCTGGTGGGTCGTGTGCAACTTGAAGAGCCGGCCGATCCGGGCTCCATCACGGTGCCGGCGCGCAAGCTGATGGATATCTGCAAGAGCCTGCCCAACGATGCGCTGATCGACATCAAGGTCGACGACCAGAAACTCGTGGTCAAGGCAGGTCGCAGCCGTTTCACTCTCTCGACCCTTCCGGCCAACGACTTCCCAACCGTGGAAGAAGGCCCAGGCTCGCTGACCTGCAGTCTCGAGCAGAGCCGTCTGCGCCGTTTGATCGAGCGCACCAGCTTCGCGATGGCTCAGCAGGACGTGCGTTATTACCTCAACGGCATGCTGCTCGAAGTCTCTGCCGGCATTATCCGTGCCGTTGCCACCGACGGGCATCGCCTGGCCATGTGTTCGATGCAGGCCGATATCGGTCAGCCGGATCGCCACCAGGTGATCGTGCCGCGCAAGGGTATCCTGGAACTGGCGCGTCTGCTGACCGAGCCGGATGGCAACGTCAGCATCGTCCTGGGCCAGCACCACATCCGTGCCACTACCGGCGAGTTCACCTTCACGTCGAAACTGGTAGACGGCAAATTCCCAGACTATGAGCGCGTACTGCCCAAGGGGGGCGACAAGCTGGTCCTGGGCGACCGTCAGGCGCTGCGTGAAGCGTTCAGCCGTACTGCCATTCTCTCCAACGAAAAGTACCGTGGTATCCGTCTGCAACTGGCCAACGGTCAACTGAAGATCCAGGCGAACAACCCGGAACAGGAAGAGGCGGAAGAAGAAGTCGGCGTTGAATACAACGGCGGTTCCCTGGAAATCGGCTTCAACGTCAGCTATCTGCTCGACGTGCTGGGTGTAATGACCACCGAACAGGTTCGCCTGATCCTGTCTGACTCCAACAGCAGTGCCTTGCTGCAGGAGTCCGACAACGACGATTCGGCCTACGTTGTCATGCCGATGCGTCTGTAATTAGTGGCCTGTGGCTAATTCGAGTACTCAATTAACCGTACAGGCCACTGGATGTCCTTAAGTCGCGTCTCGGTCACCGCGGTGCGCAATCTGCACCCGGTGACCTTCGCCCCCTCCCCCCGTATCAATATCCTTTACGGCGCCAACGGCAGCGGCAAGACCAGTGTCCTGGAGGCTGTCCACCTGCTGGGGCTTGCCCGGTCGTTTCGCAGCACCCGCCTGTCACCCGTTATCCAATACGATCAGTTGGCTTGCACCGTGTTCGGGCAGGTGGAGCTGGCGGAAGGGGGGCATAGCGCGCTGGGCATTTCAAGGGACCGTCAAGGCGAGTTCCAGATTCGCATCGACGGACAGAACGCCCGCAGTGCCGCGCAACTGGCTGAAATCCTGCCGTTGCAATTGATCAACCCCGACAGCTTCCGTCTGCTGGAAGGGGCACCCAAGATTCGCCGGCAATTCCTCGACTGGGGGGTGTTCCATGTCGAGCCTCGTTTCATGGCAACCTGGCAGCGCTTGCAGAAGGCGCTGCGCCAGCGAAACTCTTGGCTGCGACATGGTACACTTGACGCCGTTTCGCAAGCGGTTTGGGACAGGGAACTGTGCCAGGCCAGCGCTGAAATCGATGAATACCGCCGCGCTTACATCAAAGCCCTGAAACCGGTCTTCGAGCAGACCTTGAGCGAACTGGTTGAGCTTGAGGGCCTGACGCTCAGCTATTACCGAGGCTGGGACAAGGACCGGGAACTGAGCGCCGTACTGGCCGGCTCGCTGCAACGGGACCAGCAAATGGGACACACCCAGGCTGGCCCTCAACGCGCTGACTTGCGCCTTCGCTTGGGCGCGCATAACGCCGCGGATATCTTGTCCCGGGGGCAGCAGAAGTTGGTGGTGTGTGCCTTGCGTATCGCCCAGGGGCACCTGGTAAGCCAGGCCCGTCGCGGTCAGTGTATTTATCTGGTGGATGACTTGCCGTCCGAACTGGACGAGGCCCACCGTCGAGCGCTTTGCCGTTTGCTGGAAGACTTACGCTGCCAGGTTTTCATCACCTGTGTAGACCACGAATTATTGAGGGAAGGCTGGCAGACGGAAACGCCAGTCGCCCTGTTCCACGTGGAACAGGGCCGTATCACCCAGACCCACGACCATCGGGAGTGAAGGCATTGAGCGAAGAAAATACGTACGACTCAACGAGCATTAAAGTGCTGAAAGGCCTGGATGCCGTACGCAAACGTCCCGGTATGTACATTGGTGACACCGACGATGGCAGCGGTCTGCACCATATGGTGTTCGAGGTGGTCGACAACTCCATCGACGAAGCGCTGGCCGGCCATTGTGACGACATCAGCGTCATCATCCATCCGGACGAGTCGATCACCGTACGCGACAACGGCCGTGGCATCCCGGTCGATGTGCACAAGGAAGAAGGCGTTTCCGCTGCCGAAGTCATCATGACCGTGCTACACGCCGGCGGTAAGTTCGACGACAACTCCTACAAGGTCTCCGGCGGTCTGCACGGGGTAGGTGTTTCGGTCGTGAACGCGCTGTCCGAAGAGCTGGTACTGACCGTTCGCCGTAGCGGCAAGATCTGGGAACAGACCTATGTCCACGGCGTTCCGCAGGAGCCGATGAAAATCGTTGGCGACAGCGAAACCACCGGTACCCAGATCCATTTCAAGCCATCGGCCGAAACCTTCAAGAACATCCATTTCAGCTGGGACATCCTGGCCAAGCGTATTCGTGAACTGTCTTTCCTCAACTCCGGTGTCGGCATCGTCCTCAAGGACGAGCGCAGCGGCAAGGAAGAGCTGTTCAAGTACGAAGGTGGCCTGCGTGCGTTCGTTGAATACCTGAACACCAACAAGACCGCGGTCAACCAGGTGTTCCACTTCAATGTCCAGCGTGAAGATGGCATCGGCGTGGAAATCGCCCTGCAGTGGAACGACAGCTTCAACGAGAACCTGTTGTGCTTCACCAACAACATTCCGCAACGCGACGGCGGTACTCACCTGGTGGGCTTCCGTTCGGCGCTGACCCGTAACCTGAACAACTACATCGAGCAGGAAGGCCTGGCGAAGAAGCACAAGGTCGCCACCACGGGTGACGATGCCCGCGAAGGCCTTACGGCGATCATTTCGGTGAAGGTGCCTGATCCGAAGTTCAGCTCCCAGACCAAAGACAAGCTGGTGTCTTCCGAAGTGAAGACCGCGGTCGAACAGGAGATGGGCAAGTATTTTTCCGACTTCCTGTTGGAGAACCCGAACGAAGCCAAGCTGGTGGTCGGCAAGATGATTGACGCCGCCCGTGCCCGTGAGGCCGCGCGCAAGGCCCGCGAGATGACACGCCGCAAAGGCGCGCTGGACATCGCTGGCCTGCCAGGCAAGCTGGCTGACTGCCAGGAAAAGGACCCTGCCCTGTCCGAGCTGTACCTCGTGGAAGGTGACTCCGCCGGTGGTTCTGCCAAGCAAGGCCGTAACCGCCGGACCCAGGCCATCCTGCCGCTCAAGGGCAAGATCCTGAACGTCGAGAAGGCACGTTTCGACAAGATGATCTCGTCCCAGGAAGTCGGCACCCTCATCACCGCCCTGGGCTGCGGCATCGGTCGTGAAGAGTACAACATCGACAAGCTGCGGTATCACAACATCATCATCATGACCGATGCTGACGTCGACGGTTCGCACATCCGTACCCTGCTGCTGACGTTCTTCTTCCGTCAGTTGCCCGAGCTGATCGAGCGCGGCTACATCTACATCGCCCAGCCGCCGCTGTACAAGGTCAAGAAAGGCAAGCAGGAGCAGTACATCAAGGACGACGACGCCATGGAAGAATACATGACGCAGTCGGCCCTGGAAGATGCCAGCCTGCACCTGAACGAAGACGCCCCAGGCATTTCCGGGGAAGCTCTCGAGCGCCTGGTCAACGACTTCCGCCTGGTGATGAAGACGCTCAAGCGCCTGTCGCGACTTTACCCACAGGAGTTGACCGAGCACTTCATCTACCTGCCGGCCGTCAGCATGGAGCAACTGTCCGACCACGCAGCGATGCAGGATTGGCTGGCCCAGTACGAAGTCCGCCTGCGCACTGTCGAGAAGTCTGGCCTGGTCTACAAGGCCAGCCTGCGCGAAGACCGTGAACGTAACGTCTGGCTGCCGGAAGTCGAGTTGATTTCCCATGGCCTGTCGAACTACGTCACCTTCAACCGCGACTTCTTCAGCAGCAACGACTACAAGACTGTGGTCTCTCTCGGTGCACAGTTGAGCACGCTGCTGGATGAAGGTGCCTATATCCAGCGGGGCGAGCGCAAGAAGTCCGTGACCGAGTTCAAGGAAGCCCTTGAGTGGTTGATGGCAGAAAGCACCAAACGCCACACCATCCAGCGATACAAGGGGCTGGGGGAAATGAACCCGGATCAGCTGTGGGAAACCACCATGGACCCGGGCTCGCGTCGGATGCTGAAGGTCACCATCGAAGACGCCATTGGTGCGGACCAGATCTTCAACACCCTGATGGGTGATGCGGTTGAACCTCGTCGTGACTTCATCGAGAGCAACGCCCTGGCGGTGTCCAACCTGGACTTCTGATACCAAGCAGAACACCCCTCCAAAAAAAAGGCCAACGCGCAAGCGTTGGCCTTTTTTTACACCCCCAGTTCAGCCTGTTTCCTACCAGACCTATGGGTCAGAAAGCGTGTAACCCAGTAACACCTCAGGCAAAAGCTTTTAATCTCAAGGACTTGGAATATCTGCTTGGCCCCCGGAATACGGGGACCACAGGAAGCCTGGCGCAGATCTTGCGTGTTAAATAAATTACATGTCGTTTTTTTATTTTTACAAAAGAAGCGACAGTCCGAGATGGAATGAATAAATCTAAATACCAAGGGTAGTCTCAATGAGCGGTACGCAAACTTCCAACAACCTGGAACAAGGGCTCAAGTCACGACATGTGACGATGCTCTCTATCGCTGGTGTGATCGGCGCCGGCCTTTTCGTTGGCTCCGGCCACGCTATCGCAGCGGCAGGCCCGGCCGTGCTGTTGGCCTACGCCGCCGCCGGCGCGCTGGTGGTGTTGGTGATGCGTATGCTGGGCGAAATGGCGGTCGCGTCTCCGGACACCGGTTCCTTTTCCACTTACGCTGATCGGGCGATCGGGCGCTGGGCTGGCTTCACGATCGGTTGGCTCTACTGGTGGTTCTGGGTGCTGGTAATCCCGTTGGAGGCCAACGCTGCAGCGACCATATTGCACGCCTGGTTCCCGGACGTGGCGATCTGGGCGTTCACCCTGGTCATCACCCTGCTGCTGACGGCCACCAATCTGTTCAGTGTGAAGAACTATGGTGAATTCGAGTTCTGGTTTGCCCTGGTCAAGGTGGTGGCGATCATCGGTTTCATCGTCCTTGGGATCCTGGCAATTTCCGGTTGGCTGCCCAGCAGCCAGGTCAGCGGTGTTTCCCATCTATTCGACACTCAGGGTTTTTTGCCCAACGGCATGGGCGCGGTACTGGGAGCGATCCTGACCACCATGTTTTCGTTCATGGGCACCGAGATCGTGACCATCGCGGCCGCTGAGTCGAAGAACCCAGGCCAACAGATCTCCAAGGCGACCAACTCGGTGATCTGGCGGATCGGCCTGTTCTACCTGGTTTCCATCTTTATCGTCGTGGCCCTGGTGCCATGGAACGATCCGCTGCTGGCCAGCGTGGGTTCCTACCAGACCGTGCTGGAGCGCATGGGTATCCCCAATGCCAAGCTGATTGTCGATATCGTCGTGCTGGTCGCGGTGACAAGCTGCCTCAACTCCGCGCTCTACACCGCCTCGCGCATGATGTTCTCATTGGGCAAGCGTGGCGATGCGCCGGCGGTTTCCCAGCGTACCAACAAGAGCGGCACCCCTTACTGGGCTGTGATGCTGTCCACCGCAGCCGCTTTCCTGGCGGTGTTCGCCAACTACGTGGCCCCGGCTGCCGTGTTCGAATTCCTGCTCGCCAGCTCCGGCGCCATCGCACTGCTTGTTTACCTGGTGATCGCATTCTCGCAGCTGCGCATGCGTAAGCAGCGCATGGCTCGTGGGGAAAAGATTGCCTTCAGCATGTGGGTGTTCCCGGGCCTGACGTACCTGGTAATCGTATTCATCATCGGTGCCCTGACGATCATGCTGTTCCAGGAAGCCCACCGGGTGGAGATCCTCGCCACGGGGCTGCTCAGCCTGCTGGTGGTCGCGTCCGGGTTGCTGGTGCAGCGTCGTCGGGTCGGGAAGGCTGGCAAAGCACTGCAGATGGCCAACTAGTCATGCTTCCCACGCCACGCGTGGGACGCTTCAACACAAGCTCCGCGTTCGCTTTCGGGACGCGGAGCTTGCCTGGCTCAACTCGCTACCGACGTTTCGCTGTCCGCCGATACGCTTTCCAGGCGATACCCATACCCATAGATAGTCAATAACTGCCAACCTCGATCAGCCGTCAGGCCAAGCTTGTTGCGCAGGCGATAGATGTGGGTGTCGAGGGGGCGGGACGAGGTCATTTCCTCGTGGGTCCAGAAACGTTCGTAGAAATATTCCCGGGACAATGGACGCCCCAGATTGGCGAACAGGCAGCGGGCCAGTCGGTATTCCCGCTCGGTCAGGTTGATGGGCACGCCGGCGCGGGTGACCGTCAGTTCGGCATCGTCGAACGCCAGGTCATTGAAGACTCGTACATCGCTGGCCGGAGCACGTTGCAGGTTGTGCCGGCGTAGCACGGCGCTGACCCTGGCCTTGAGCTCGTTGGGTCGGAAGGGTTTGCTCACGTAATCGTCGGCGCCGGCATTGAGGGCCTGGACGATATCCTGCTCGCCGTCGCGGCTGGTGAGCATGATGGCGGCCGGAGGCGAGTCCATGTGTTCGCGTGTCCAGCGCAGCAGCGACAGGCCACTGATACCGGGCAACTGCCAGTCGAGTATCAACAGGTCGAAGGTTTCCCGACGCAGTTGCCGCAGCAGGTCTTCGCCGCGCTCGAAACTGTGCAGGGTCCAGGCTTGCTCACCCCGGCCGGGGATCTGTTGCAATGTCTGCTCCACCCGGCGCAGCTCGGCCGGTTCGTCATCCAGTATGGCGACACGCATGGGACGCGATTCCTTGATCTCGAAAGTAACGAACATCATCAGCAGGCCACCCAAACGGTCCAGCCTTGGCTGGCTAGCGGCGAGGCTTGCTGTCGCAGGCTGCGACAATACCGGCTCAAGCCGTGGAGGGAAAGGCAGCAGCACGCCGCCTATCGAGTCCGCTATAGTCTCGAGCTGCCCAGCTCGTGGGTTCGTCGCCTATCAAATGAACAATCCCTTCTGCCCTTTTGCTCGTACAAGGACCTTATGAGTCATCAGCGCCGCCGTGAAAGCCGTGAACCGACCCAAGCCCAACGCCTGTTTCGACAATTGGTGCGCGAATGGTTGTGGATAAGTCTGTTGTTGCTGCCCCTGACGGCTCTGTTGTCGTTCAGCGCCCAACCGACACGCAACGGGCCTGCTGCACTGTTGTCGGTGTGTCTGGTGGCCTGTGTGCTGGGGTTGCTGCTCCTGCGTCCGCGTCTGGCGTTATGGACGACAGTGGGTGGAATGGGCCTGGCACTGACCCTCAGCGCCGTGCTGGGCGCGCAGGGCTGGTGGTGGTCTCCCCTGGCCAGTGTGCTGGGCATGTTGTTTGGCTACCTGATCTGGAACTGGCGACGGCTGAGCGTCGTGCTGGCGTATTTCGGTTGGGAGCTGGCCCGCCTGGACGCGGAGCCGAAGGTGTTCCCGGAGCGTCGTCGCGCGCCCTACACCGGCAGCGATCGCTTGCAAGGCCAGGTCATGGCTCTTGAACAGGCCATGAGTCGCACGCGGGATACCCGGCGCTTCATAGCCGATGGCCTGGAATACCTGCCGGTGGCGACCATGATCAGCGATCCCCATGGCAAGGTCTTGCTCGGTAACCGTAAGGCGCGGGAGCTCTTCGGTCATGGCCTGGCCGGTGAAGATGTGGTGGAACACCTCGCACAGCTGGGTTATCCGGGGTTGGTACCCGGCTGCCCGCACCGGTTATCCACATTGCCGTTGCTGGAGTTTCGCGATGTCCGGGACCGCAGCCTGCGCCTGGAACGGGCCTCCCTGTTGCCGGCCGATGGTGATGTGCCCGTGGGTTGGTTGCTGAGCCTGACTGACCTGAGCGCGGAGCGGGAGGCTGAAGAGCAGCGCAATATCATGCTGCGTTTCCTGTCCCACGACCTGCGCGCCCCACATTCTGCGATCCTGGCGCTGCTCGACGTGCAGCGGCACCAGGCAGGTACGACCGATCCTGTATTCGACCAGATCGAACGTCAGGTGCGGCGTGCCCTGGCGTTGACAGACGGCTTCGTGCAACTGGCGCGGGCCGAATCGGAGGTCTATCAGTTCCGACCGACACTGTTCGCCATGCTGGTCCTGGACGTGCTCGACCAAGCCCTGCCTCTGGCCCAGGCCAAGCATATCCAGATCGCCCATGACATCGACGACGAAGAAGCGATGGTGAGTGCCGACCAGGCCTTGTTGACCCGCGCCTTGTTCAATCTACTGGAGAACGCCATCAAGTACAGCCCACCCGCCACCCGCATCGTGGTGCGGGTTCGTTGCGCCGAGGGGCGTTTGACCTGCGATCTCGTGGACCAGGGCAAAGGCATCGAGGCTGGGGAGCTGCCGGATCTGTTCAGTCAGTATCGACGGTTCTCATCGGCTCATGGTGTAGACGGCGTAGGCCTGGGGTTGTCCATGGTCAAGGCGGTTGTGGACCGTCACGGCGGACAGATCGAATGCCGTAGTGTGGTCGGTGAAGGCACGACGTTCAGTTTTGGTTTGGCCTTGCTAGACACTGAAAAGGCACAACCTTCGGTGGTGCTATAAAAAACTTATGCACCTTTCCCGAGGTTTTATGTGTTTATGAAATATGTATAAAAAACAAATAGTTATATGAAACTGGAAAGGCTTTCAGAAAAATCGGTACACAGCTTATCCACAGAAATCAGACAGCGATCTGGTCCGAAGCAATGGGGGCTGCCGGTGCCGGAGGAAGTGAACCCATTTCCCGTTGTGCCTGTTCATTCCAGGCTTGGACACGGTCGTTGAGGTCGGCGATAGCCCGAGGCCCGCTACCTTCGGCGTACAGGGGGGGGCCAATCACTACGGTGATCAAGCCTGGCTTCCTGACCCAGCCCGCCTTGGGCCAGAATTTGCCGGCATTGTGTGCAATCGGCAATACAGGAAGGTTGGCATTGACCGCCAATGCGGTACCGCCGCGGGAGAACTTGCCGATGGTTCCATAGGGAACACGGGTGCCTTCAGGGAAGATCAATACCCAGACATTGTCCTTGAGCAACTCGTCGCCCTTCTTCGCCACGTGCTTGAGCGCGGCCTTGGGATTGTCGCGGTCGATGGCGATCGGACGGAGCATCGCCATGGCCCAGCCAAAGAACGGCACGAACAGCAATTCGCGCTTGAGTACCTGGCTCAACGGCTCGAAATAAGCCGACAGGAAGAAGGTTTCCCAAGTGCTCTGGTGGTTGGACTGGATCACACAGGGCCTGTCAGGCACGTTCTCGGCACCCTTCACTTCGTAGCGGATGCCCAGGAATACCTTGCTCAGCCACAGCGCGCAGCGGCACCAGTACACATTGATGAAACGGTAGCGCGCCCGGAACGACATGAACGGCGCGATAAAGAAACTCAGGGTGCACCACAGCAGGGAGCTGGTGCCCAGTAGCAGGTAAAAGAGAAAGGTTCTGATGGCCTGCAATATCGACATGGCGGCATTTACCGTTGCGGGGCGGTGCCCGCCTGTTCAAGCGCTTCCCGAACAATCCTTGATCAGGATGTCTTGGGAGCCCTAGTTGTGGATAAGTTCAGCGGCAATCGCCGCCAAATCGTCAAAAATCAAAGTGCCCACCGGTAGGGTCTTGCCCAGAGTCTTTTCGCCTTTCCCGGTCTTTACCAAAACTGGCTGACAATCGACGGCCTTGGCCGCCTCCAGGTCACCGAGGCTGTCGCCAACGAACCACACGCCCGCAAGCGGCACGTCGTAATGCGCTGCTATGGCCTTGAGCATGCCTGGCTTGGGCTTGCGGCAATCGCAACCGTCATCCGGCCCGTGGGGGCAGTAGACGATCAGGCCGACTTCGCCGCCCTGCCCGGCCACCAGGTCGCGCAAGCGCTCATGCATGGCATGCAGTACCGCGAGGTCATAATAACCGCGGGCAATGCCCGACTGGTTGGTGGCGACCGCCACCGTCCAGCCGGCCTTGCTCAACTGCGCGATGGCTTCGATCGAGCCGGGGATCGGCAACCACTCCTCCACCGATTTGATGTAAGCGTCGGAGTCGTGATTGATCACCCCATCCCGATCGAGAATCAGCAGTTTCAACAGCGGCTCCTCAACCCAGCACGGAAATATCGGCGATGTTGAGGAACAGCCCGCGCAGGCGGGCCAGCAATGCATAGCGGTTCCTGCGCACGTCTTCGTTGTCCGCATTCACCATCACGGCGTCAAAGAACGCATCGACAGGCTCGCGCAATGCCGCCAGGCGCGCCAGCGCTTCGGCGTATTCGCGTTTTTCCATCAGCGGTTGCACCGACGCATAGGCCTGTTGAATCGCCGAGTTGAGCGAAAATTCCACGGCGTTATCGAAGTAGCGGGCTTCAGGCGCATTGACCGTCGGCTCGGCCTTGGACAGCAGGTTCGACACGCGCTTGTTCACAGCGGCCAGCGCAGCGGCTTCCGGCAGTTTGCGGAAGGCCTGTACGGCTTGTACGCGCTGGTCGAAGTCCAGTGCGGAACCTGGCTTGAGGGCTCGCACCGACAGGTAGGTCGCCACATCGACGCCTTCGTCCTCATAACGCGCACGCAGGCGGTCGAAGATGAATTCCAGCACCGCATCGGCCAGGCCGGCAGACTTGACCTTGCTGCCGAACGCGTTGACGGCGAAGGCCACGGCGTCGTTCAGGTTCAGGTCCAGTTGCTTCTCGATCAGGATACGCAACACCCCCAGTGCCGCACGACGCAGGGCATACGGGTCCTTGCTGCCGGTGGGCAGCATGCCGATGCCGAAGATGCCGACCAGGGTGTCGAGTTTGTCGGCGATGGCCACGGCCGCGCCGGTCAGGGTAGTCGGCAGTTCAGCACCGGCACCGCGAGGCATGTATTGCTCGTTCAGGGCCAGGGCAACGTCTTGTGGCTCGCCGTCGTTGAGGGCGTAGTAGTAGCCGGCGACGCCTTGCATCTCCGGGAACTCACCGACCATCTCGGTGGACAGGTCGCACTTGGACAGGATGCCGGCGCGGGCTGCGCGCTGGGCATCGCCGCCGATACGCGGAGCGATGAACGCGGCCAGCTTCGAAACCCGCTCGGCCTTGTCGTAGACGCTGCCGAGTTTTTCCTGGAACACCACGTTCTGCAGGCGCTCGTTGAAACTTTCCAGCGGCTGCTTCTTGTCTTGCTTGAAGAAGAACTCGGCATCGGTCAGGCGCGGGCGAACGACTTTTTCGTTACCTGCGACGATCTGCTGCGGGTCCTTGCTCTCGATGTTGGCGACCGTGATGAAGCGCGGCAGCAACTTGCCTTCGGCGTCCAGCAGGCAGAAGTACTTCTGGTTGTCCTGCATGGTGGTGATCAGCGCTTCCTGCGGCACTTCCAGGAAACGTTCCTCGAACGAGCACACCAGCGGCACTGGCCATTCCACCAGGGCAGTCACTTCGTCCAGCAGGTCCGGCGGCACGATGGCGGTGCCTTCCTGGCGGGTCGCCAGCTCTTCGGTGCGCTTGCTGATCAGCTCGCGACGCTCGTTGGCATCGGCCAGCACATAGGCGGCACGCAGGTCGGCCAGGTAGTTGGCCGGCGAAGTGATGCGCACGCTCTGTGGATGGTGGAAACGATGGCCGCGGGAATCGCGACCGGCCTTCTGGGCCAGGATGGTGCAGTCGATGACCTGGTCACCGAGCAGCATCACCAGCCATTGGGTCGGACGCACGAACTCTTCCTTGCGCGCGGCCCAGCGCATGCGCTTGGGGATCGGCAAGTCATTGAGGGAGTCTTCGACGATGGTCGGCAGCAGGCTGGCGGTCGGCTTGCCCTTGATGCTCTGGCTGTAGCGCAGCTTCGGACCGTTCTGGTCGATTTCGCTCAGGTCCACGCCGCACTTCTTGGCGAAGCCCAGGGCAGCCTGGGTCGGGTTGCCGTCTGCATCGAATGCGGCCTGGCGTGGCGGGCCGTCGAGGTTGATGCTGCGATCCGGCTGCTGGGTCGCCAGGCCGGTGATCAGCACGGCCAGACGACGCGGCGCGGCGTAGACGTGCTTGGTCTCGAAGTTCAGTCCGGCGGCTTGCAGGCCTTTGTCGATACCGGCCAGGAACGCATCGGCCAGGGTATTCAGGGCTTTGGGTGGCAGTTCTTCGGTGCCCAGTTCAACCAGAAAATCTTGAGCACTCATTGTGCAGCCTCCAGCTTAGCCAACACTTCATCACGCAGGTCCGGGGTCGCCATCGGGAAGCCCAGCTTGGCACGGGCCATCAGGTAGGCTTGCGCGACGGAACGCGCCAGGGTGCGCACACGCAGGATGTATTGCTGACGCGCGGTCACCGAAATCGCCCGGCGTGCGTCCAGCAGGTTGAAGGTATGGGAGGCCTTCAACACCATTTCATAGCTCGGCAACGGCAACGGCTGGTCCAGCTCGATCAGGCGCTTGGCCTCGCTTTCATAGAAATCGAACAGTTCGAACAGCTTCTCGACATTGGCGTGTTCGAAGTTGTAGGTCGACTGCTCCACTTCGTTCTGGTGGAACACGTCGCCGTAGGTCACCTTGCCGAACGGACCGTCGGCCCACACCAGGTCGTAGACCGAATCCACGCCTTGCAGGTACATGGCCAGGCGTTCCAGACCGTAAGTGATTTCGCCGGTCACCGGGTAGCACTCGATGCCGCCCGCCTGCTGGAAGTAGGTGAATTGGGTCACTTCCATGCCGTTGAGCCAGACCTCCCAGCCCAGGCCCCAGGCGCCCAGGGTCGGCGACTCCCAGTTGTCTTCGACGAAACGGATGTCATGCACCAACGGGTCGAGGCCCACGTGCTTGAGCGATCCCAGGTACAGCTCCTGGAAATTGTCCGGGTTGGGCTTCAGGACCACCTGGAACTGATAGTAATGCTGCAGGCGGTTCGGGTTCTCACCGTAGCGGCCGTCAGTCGGGCGGCGGCTGGGCTGTACGTAGGCGGCGTTCCAGGTTTCCGGGCCGATGGCACGCAGGAACGTGGCAGTGTGGAAAGTGCCGGCGCCTACTTCCATATCGTAGGGCTGAAGTACCACGCAACCTTGCTCGGCCCAGTATTGCTGGAGGGCGAGGATCAAGTCTTGGAAGGTACGCACGGCTGGCGTAGGCTGGCTCACGAAATTCACCTGTTTCTTGGGCTGCGATTTAAAGAGCGGGAGTATACCCGATTCGTTCGTGCGCACGCCCCCTGGAGCCTTATGCCACGCTGCTTTTGGTGTTCTGACGATCCGTTGTACATGGCTTATCACGATCAGGAGTGGGGGACGCCGCTGCGCGATGCGCAGGGTTTGTTCGAGTTGCTTTTGCTCGAAGGGTTCCAGGCCGGGTTGTCCTGGATCACCGTGCTGCGCAAGCGTGAACATTACCGCAAGGTGCTCTATGGCTTCGATGTGCAGCGGGTGGCGCAGATGAGCGATGCCGAAATCGATGATCTGATGCTCGACCCTGGCATCATCCGCAACCGCCTCAAGCTCAAGGCCGCCCGTCGCAATGCCCAGGCCTGGTTGGCGCTGGAAGACCCGGTGGAGTTCCTGTGGTCGTTCGTGGGTGATAAACCCGTCATCAACCACTTCAGGGACCGCACCGAAGTACCGGCCATCACCCCCCAGGCCATCGAAATGAGCAAGGGTCTGAAAAAAGCCGGCTTCACGTTCGTCGGCCCCACCATTTGCTACGCCTTCATGCAGGCCTCGGGCATGGTGATGGACCACACAAGGGATTGCGACCGCTACGCTGAGCTGGCAAACGGTGGTTAGAATAGCCGGCTCGCAACACGACCGAAGAATTCAGGAGTGACCTGTGGATAAGTTGAAAGGCGCCTTGCTGGTCGGCGCTCTGCGGTTGTTTGCGCTGCTGCCTTGGCGGGCGGTGCAGGCGGTGGGCTCTGCCATTGGCTGGCTCATGTGGAAATTTCCCAATCGCTCCCGCGACGTGGTGCGGATCAACCTCGCCAAGTGCTTTCCCGAGATGGACCCGGCCGAGCGCGAACGCCTGGTGGGCCAGAGCCTCAAGGACATCGGCAAATCCTTGACCGAAAGTGCCTGCGCCTGGATCTGGCCGGCCCAGCGTTCCATCGAACTGGTGCGCGAAGTCGAGGGCCTGGAGGTGTTGAAGGAGGCGCTGGCCTCGGGCAAGGGCGTGGTGGGCATCACCAGCCACCTGGGCAACTGGGAGGTGCTCAACCACTTCTATTGCAGCCAGTGCAAACCGATCATTTTCTATCGGCCGCCCAAGCTCAAGGCGGTGGATGAACTGCTGCAGAAGCAGCGGGTGCAGTTGGGCAACAAAGTCGCGGCGTCCACCAAGGAAGGCATCCTCAGTGTCATCAAGGAAGTGCGCAAGGGCGGCCAGGTGGGCATCCCCGCCGACCCGGAACCGGCCGAATCCGCTGGCATCTTCGTGCCCTTCTTCGCCACTCAGGCCCTGACCAGCAAGTTCGTACCGAACATGCTCGCCGGCGGCAAGGCGGTCGGCGTCTTCCTCCACGCCCTGCGCCTGCCGGACGGCTCCGGCTACAAGGTTATCCTCGAAGCCGCGCCCGAAGCCATGTACAGCACCGACACCGAAACCGCCTGCGCGGCCATGAGCCAGGTGGTGGAACGCTACGTACGGGCCTATCCCAGCCAGTACATGTGGAGCATGAAACGCTTCAAGAAGCGCCCGCCGGGTGAGGCGCGGTGGTATTGAAGATCTGTTGCTTCATATAAGCGGGGATCTGGTGGTGAATGCAGGATCTGTGAACACCCAAGTCCCTATGTGGGAGCCCTTGCTCGCGACGACGGCGGCACACTCAACATCGATGCAAGCAGGCCCAACGCTATCGCGAGCAAGCTCGCTTCCACCGTTTTTTCCGGGCTGTTTACAGACATTGCGCCCATCATGAATTCCTGTGGGAGCGAGCTTGCTCGCGATAGCGCCCTAACAGCCGCCACATGACTAATTGACCTCACCCCATGTCCTCTCACTTCCTAAAGCTCGGTCCGCGGCTGTCGATAACCCGATGTATCCGCCAATCATGGACCGATGAAATGGAACTCTCTCTTAGCGCTGCCTCTATTGCACCCCCCAACACCCACCTCACCCGCTCCGATCAGAAGTTGGTCACTCATCCTCCAACAGGCTCTGTAAAGGAACTGGCAAGCGCTGGCCCAGCAGCCATCTACCACCCCAGTGAAGAAACCCAGACCGTGGAGCAACCACTGGTGGCCATTACCACCTGGGTCGGTCGATCCCAATCGCCAGATTTTCCTCGCTATGTCGCGATCACCGAGAGCGCGAAAAACACCTTGAAAACCTCCTTCGAGGCATTCCAGTCAACGCTGTCGGCAACCGACCCGGATCTGGCCAGCAAGAAATACGGCTTCACCGTCGAGGCCGATGGCAAGTTGAAAGTGCTCAACACCGCCGGGCAGCTCAGCACCTCGCAGACCCAGCGCCTCACCGATCTGCTCAATGAATCCACTGATTTGAAAGCCGCAGCCAGCGCCTTGCGCGACGCCTCCATCGACATGGTGGATGCCGACTCGCCTTGGTCTGGCAGCTACCTGGGCCGCTACAATCTGACCAAGGAAAACTTCGCCAGCACCATCGACCTGGCACCGCTGCTCAAGCGCGCCGGCTCGGTGCCGCCCCAGGAATTTTCGGACGGGCTGTTTTTCAACCAACTGGCGCACAAAGGCGAACTGGCGACCCAAGAAACGGAAGCCGCGATGCTTGAACGGCGTGCTGCGCAGCGATTCAGCGCGCAGGCCTGAAAGCCGGGTCTACCGAGTCTCGTGGCGAGGACGCTTGCTCCCCCAGGACCGACTATGAACTGGCGGTGCGGCCGGCTTCCTGATGGTTGATTGACCAAGAGGAGGCGCAAAGCCTCAATCGTGTCCATGATTAAGGACCTGCGATATCGGCGACGTTGGAATGGCAAAGCCATCTGCAAATCCGTCGGACTACCGTCCAGTCAGAAATATCGCACTTCCTCTGGTTCATTAATCAAGGAGTCCCCCTCATGAACATCGATTTCACCGGACGTCAGGTCCTGGTCACCGGATCCACCAGCGGTATCGGTTTCGCTACCGCCAAAGGCTTTCTCGAAGCCGGTGCTCACGTGGTCATCAACGGTCGAAGCGAGAGCAGCGTGGCGGACGCGCTGCAGCGCTTGGGCGCGCTTGCCTCAAGGGCGACCGGCTTTGTGGGCGATCTCAGCAACTCGACGGGCTGCCAGGCACTGATAGCCAAGCACCCCAGCTTCGATATCGTCATCAACAACCTGGGCATCTTCAAACAGGAAGATTTTTTCGAAACGCCGGACAGCGAATGGCAACGCTTCTTCGAAACCAACGTCATGTCGGGTGTGCGTGTTTCCAGGGCCTACGCGCAGGGCATGGTCGAGCGTGGTTGGGGACGGATCGTGTTTGTCTCGTCGGAATCGGGCGTGAACATTCCTGCCGACATGATCCACTACGGCTTCACCAAGACCGCCCAACTGTCCATCGCTCGCGGCCTGGCCAAGCGCCTCGCTGGTACGGGCGTGACGGTGAACTCGGTATTGCCCGGGCCGACGCTTTCCGAAGGGGTTGCCCAGATGCTCAAGGCAGACGTCGAGCGCACTGGGGAAAGCCTGGAAAAGGTCGCGGCAGACTTCGTCAACCAGCACCGCAGCACCTCGATCATCCAGCGCGCGGCACGCGTCGAGGAGGTTGCCAACATGATTATCTATGCCAGTTCGGAGCAGGCCTCGGCCACCACTGGAGCGGCGCTGCGTGTCGATGGTGGTGTGGTGGATAGCATCGTTTAGGATGCCTATGACACGTTGCAAAAAAACGCCGCTTCCTCGTGAGAGATAAGCGGCGTCTTTTGTTTTGGAAGCAACATGGGGTGATTCGACCGGCTTTGAAGTGGTGAAGGGTTTTTTCAGCCCACTCTGTTTTCCATCCGTCGATCCGAGCCACCTTCGGCCACACGGTTTTCGATGAGTCGATCCGAGCCGCCTTCGGCCACGCGGTTTTCGATGAGTCGATCCGAGCCGCCTTCGGCCACGCGGTTTTCGATGAGTCGATCCGAGCCGCCTTCGGCCACGCGGTTTTCGATGAGTCGATCCGAGCCGCCTTCGGCCACGCGGTTTTCGATGAGTCGGTCCGAGCCGCCTTCGGCCACACGATTTTCGATCAGTCGATCCGAGCCACCTTCGGCTACCCGGTTTTCGATGAGTCGGTCCGAGCCGCCTTCGGCTACACGGTTTTCGATCAGTCGATCCGAACCACCCTCAGCGAACGCAGGTTGAACAAAAGAAGTTGCGAACGCGTTGCCGAGGGACAGAGCCAGAAGCGAGCCAACGAGCGTTTTGCGGAAAGTGTTCATGTCCTGATCCTTTTTATTCGTAGATGAAGTGAGTTAGACGGTGACGTGCAAGCGGACGTCGACGTTGCCGCGAGTCGCGTTGGAGTACGGGCAAACCTGGTGAGCCGCGTCGACCAGCGCTTGGGCATCGGCTTGATCCAGACCTGGCAGGTTGATGTGCAGGTCGATGTCCAGACCGAAACCGCCAGGGATCTGGCCGATGCCGACGTGTGCGGTGATCGAGGCATCGGCAGGAATGCTGCGTTTGCTCTGGCTGGCGACAAACTTCAGTGCGCCGATGAAGCAGGCCGAGTAGCCGGCTGCGAACAGTTGCTCAGGGTTGGTGGCTTCACCACCGGTACCGCCTAGGGCTTTTGGGGTGGCCAGTTTCACGTCGAGAATCTTGTCGCTGGAAACAGCACGGCCATCACGGCCACCGGTGGAGGTTGCGACTGCGGTATAGAGAACGTTCATGATGTTTCCTCTTGCTGAATGGGCTGATCGAGTCTTAGTTTGGTATGCGCCAAATGTTTGTGCGCTAACCAGTTGAGATAAAGTTAACGCTCAAATACTTTGTGCGCAAGATAATTTTTTAAAAATTCTCTGCTTTATTGCTAAGAGATTGATAGATAAGGAAATTTATTTCCTTATCTGCGAGATATCTCCCCGCCTCAGCCGGGGACGCGCAAGGCATGAGGGGATCAGCCAAGCAACACAGGCTTTCGCAGAGAGGGAAAGTCAAAGGCGGGCGATGGCTACAGGGCGAAGCGAGCTGCGTCGACAAGTCTGGAAACCGCATCGAATCCAGCTGGATATCTGCTTGTCGCAAAGACGGCCACCAAGGAGGATATGTTCAACCAGGAGCCGCGCTATCGGGCAACCGCGACTTGATTGCGCCCCAACGCCTTGGCCCTATACAGCGCCTGGTCAGCGTTATTCATCAGGCCATGCAGATCCTTGTGTCCCGCCTGCGTGGACGCCACGCCAAGGCTGGCCGTCACGCAGTTGACGGGCTCGATCATCAATCCGCCGATGGTCTGGATAAGCTCTTCGGCAATCTCGGTTGCGACCTCGATCGAGGTGTTGGGAAGCAGAATGGCAAATTCTTCTCCGCCTAACCGGCCGTGGATATCCGTGGCGCGAAAGGATGAATTGATGACCATGCCCATCTGCCGCAGAACCTGGTCGCCCACTTGATGGCCGTAGGTGTCGTTGATGTGCTTGAAATGATCCATGTCCAACATGACGGCACACAGTTCCAACCGATTGGTTCTGCACTCGTTATAGAGCTGCTGGGCATGTTCGAAGAAAGCGCGCCGGCTTTTGAGGCCGGTCAGTTCATCGGTTTGCGCGGCACGGGTTGAAATGCTGTTAGCCTGCTCCATTTCACGGGTGAGCCTGAAGGCGGTTTCCAGTGCCTGGGACATTTTGTGTGTTGCGCGGGCTACGAACGCCGCGAACACCAGGATGCAGAACGCCATGCCGACCTGAAGCTGCGATGGTTGCAACAGCAGCCAGGCGGTGCAGGGCAACAGGACCAGGCCAATGGAGACGAGCGTCATATCGCGGTAGGCCGAGTAGCAGGACACCGCGCTGACGGACATCCCCACAGTAAAAAGCATGACCAGTGCCTGGGACAGAAGATCGTCCGCCGGCATGACCGCCAGGGCACCTCCCCCCCAGATGCTGGCGGACAACACCAACGTGATCCAGTACTTGCGCTCCCAGCGTTGAGGTGTGCGCTTGCTTTCATCGCTGCGGACATAGGCAACGAACAACGCGATGCGTAAAAGCGTCGATCCCGTCAGTAAGGCTAGCCACACAAGGACGACGCTGTGTTCAAAGCGGTCCCAGCACAGCCAACACAACATGACGGCCGCGAGATAGCTACCAAATACCGCCGTGATCGATTGGCGAAACAGTTGCTGCAGTCGGTCGGTTCGCACCTGCTCGGCTATGAAAAAATCCTGATCATTCCGAGATCCTTGGCCATGCATGTGATCCACCTGATCGTGATGCAACTAAAGGAACGATTGTGGCACCCTGCCAGCAACGCTCACAACCCAGATTAAGCTTGGCCTTCGTGAAGCTTTGGAGAACGGCCCGGTTTGAGAAGAAAAGCGGCGTACACAGTCAGGCTGGAATCAATCCCGCCTCTTTATAGCTCTCTATCAGATCGTCGAACAGGTTGATGTCCATCCGGGTTCGCGCAATCAACTGGGCGCCCGCTACTGCGGTGTAGATGGCGAGGGCCCGACGTTCACATTTCTCGGTGCTGCCTGTGCTGGCATTCGCCAGCATCTGGGCGAGCCACATCACGTTGAGGTCCGCAAACGCCTTGACCTCACACATGACTTCCTCGGGAAGGTCTTCGTACTCGGCCGCCATGAAGCTGGACAGACAGAGTCTGTTGCCATCCTGGAGAGACTTTCGAAAAATCGATGGATAAAGCTGCAGACACCGATTCGGGTCAGGGTTGGCCTCACGTATCGCTTCAAGCGCCCGCTGCGCTTCTTGCCAATAACGTTCGGCGACCGCAGCGCCCAGGGCCGCCTTGCTCGGAAAGTGGTAGTAGATGCTCGCATTCTTGATGCCCACTTCTTCAGCAATGCTTCGGAAATTGATACCGCTGTAACCATGCAGTTGGGCTGCGGATCTGGCCGCTGCCAAAATGGCTTCTCGAGCATTTTCGTTCACGTTGCCACCCTCGCTTCGAGACCAAATGGATCAGGGGCATGGATTCTACGCGTACGACTGGCTACCTGCCAATTGTCAGGTAGGGAGTTGACGATGAGAAAAAAACGATCCAGTCTTTACCTACCAACTGACAGGCAGGTATCGGCTCATGACCTTTCCACAGGAACGCAGCGACGCTGTTCCAACGACTTCCACACTGAAAATCTACGATTGGTTCAACGGACCCTACCCTGCCCGGGTGCGCATCGCGCTGGCGGAAAAGGGTTTGCTGTCGAACGTTGAATTCGTATCGGTCAATCTCTGGGCCGGTGAGCACAAGCAACCTGAATTCCTGGCCATCAATTACTCCGGCACGCTCCCCGTGCTTGAGCTTAGAGACGGGACTCAGATCGCTGAGTGCACGGCGATTACCCAATACCTGGATAGCCTGGACGGACACCCGACGCTGACGGGGCAAACGCCTGTTGAAAAAGGCATCATCCATATGATGACCAAACGTGCCGAAATCGAGTTTCTCGATGCCGTCAGTGTGTACTTCCACCATGCCACGCCAGGACTCGGCCCAGATGTCGAGCTGTACCAGAACGCCGAGTGGGGCGCCCGGATGCGCGATAAGGCGATCAGAGGCATGCGTTATTTCGACAGACTTCTCAACGACCAGCCCTTTGTGGCGGGCGAGAAGTTTTCGATGGCTGACATTGCGGTACTGGGCGGCATGATCTTCGCCTCACTGGTGCAGCTTCCGGTACCTGAAGAGTGCGTGGCGCTTCGAGCCTGGCATGCCAGGATGCAGGAGCGCCCCAGCGTCCAGGCATGGCGTGCCATGGTCGAGCGTGGCGCTGCGCAGCACCGATCATGACTTACCTGCGCCAGGCTGAAAGAAGGGGCAAGGGTGTGTTGGGGTCGTTGCTGGTGAATCGGATTGGGTAACGGATGAACCCACCAAAGAAAAACCCGGCGCTTTACGTCGGGTTTTCGTGGGATACGCCTGCAAGCCCGACGTTGTTTACGGGTTACTCGACTTGCGACAGCTTGGCATCGTCGCAACCGGCAGCACGGCATTCGCGCTCGATCGCTTTGAGTATGACGATGCGTGCCTCGGTCTTCTCGTTGGCACAGTCCAGGTAGAGCAGGCCATCGTTGGAACAGGCGTTGTCACGAATCTTGATCCACTGGATTTGAGCCGCTTTCACTGTCTTCTTTTGATCCGGGTTCAGGGCACTCATGGTCTTTTTGTATTGATCATTGATTTCCTGATCCGACTGAACCATTTTCAGCGATGCGCAATATGTTCTGTCATAGGCGTTTCTAGGGTTATCGCAACTCATCGCAGATGCCGATGCTGATGCCATTGCCAGCAATGCCCCAACCAACAAAGACTTGATCACACACTTCTCTCCCTGAATGCCCTCTACTCATTAGAGGTTGCGGCGAAGAATTTAGCATGGGGCTCGTAGAACTATGAAGCAGATCCTGTGACGAGGAGACAGGTCATTTATGGCGAGCAAAAAAAACGGGCCTGCACTTCGATGCAGCCCCGTTTTTTCACCACCTGGTCAAATCAAAACGCCGGCAGAACCGCCCCTTTGTACTTCTCCAAGATGAAAGCCTTCACTTCCGGAGTGTGCAAGGCCGCCGCCAGCTTCTTCATCGCGTCGCTGTCCTTGTCTTCCTCGCGGGCCACCAGGATGTTCACATACGGCGAATCATTGCCTTCGATCACCAGGGCATCCTTGGAGGGATCGAGCTTGGCTTCCAATGCATAGTTGGTGTTGATCAAGGCCAGGTCCACCTGGGTCAGCACACGAGGAATGGTCGCGGCTTCCAGTTCACGGAACTTCAGATCCTTGGTGTTCTCGGTGATGTCTTTGGTTGTCGACAGGATATTGGCCGGATCGTTCAGCTTGATCACCCCAGCCTTAGCCAGCAGCAACAACGCACGGCCGCCGTTGGTGGCGTCGTTCGGGATCACCACGTTGGCGCCGCCTGGCAGTTCTGTAAGTGCCTTGTACTTGCTGGAGTACGCGCCCAGAGGCTCCAGGTGCACACCGGCCACGCTCACCAGGTGGGTGCCCTTGGCTTTGTTGAATTCATCCAGGTACGGCTGGTGCTGGAAGAAGTTGGCGTCCAGGCGCTTTTCCGCAACCTGCACGTTCGGCTGGATGTAGTCGGTGAAGACCTTGACCTTGAGGTCTACGCCTTCCTTGGCCAATGCCGGTTTGACGAATTCGAGGATTTCCGCGTGCGGGACCGGTGTGGCCGCGACGGTCAGGGTGTCGGCGGCATGGGCGGAAAAAGCTGCAGCGGCAGCAAAGGCAACCAGTAGTTTCTTCATTCAGCTAACTCCTTGTGAGGCGCCCGCTCTCGGCGCCTGCCAGCGAATGGCTGGCTCATGGTTTATTGGCGCGAGGCCTTATTTTCTAGAGAAATGCACAACCAGCTTGTCACCCACGGTTTGCAGCACCTGGACCAGCACCAGCAGCAACACCACCGTGACCACCATCACATCGGTCTGGAAACGCTGGTAACCGAAACGGATCGCCAGGTCGCCCAGACCACCGGCTCCCACCACACCGGCCATGGCCGTGTAGGAAACCAGCGTAATCGCTGTCACCGTAATTGCCGCAAAAATGCCCGGACGGGCTTCCGGCAGCAAGGCGTTGACGATGATCTGCCGGGTCGTCGCGCCCATGGCCTGGGTCGCTTCGATGATGCCGCGATCGACTTCGCGCAGGGCGGTTTCCACCAACCGTGCGAAGAACGGCGTTGCCCCTACCACCAGTGGCGGGATCGCCCCGGCCACGCCCAGGGAGGTGCCGGTGATCAATACGGTGAACGGAATCATCACGATCAGCAGGATGATGAACGGCAGCGAGCGCAGGATGTTCACGATCAACGACAGCAGCGCATACACACCGCGGGCCTCGAGCAGTTGCCGGGGGCTGCACAGGAACAGCAGCACGCCCAGTGGCAGGCCGAGCAATACGGTGAACAGCAACGAGCCGAACAGCATCAACAGGGTGTCGCCGGTCGCCAGCCAGATTTCCAGCCAGTCGATATTTGCAAAAAAAGCAGTCAACAGTTCCATCAGCGCAGCACCTCCATGTGGACATCGGCCGCGGTGAAGCGGGCAAATGCCGCCTCCAGGTCACCGCCGGTGATGGCGAGGGTCAATTGTCCGTAGGGGGTGTCTTTGATGCGGTCGATGCGGCCGGCCAGAATGCTGTAGTCCACGCCGGTTTCGCGGGCGACGGTGCCTAGCAATGGCGCGTAGGTCGCTTCGCCCTGGAACGTCAGACGCACGATGCGCCCCGGTACATGGGCGAAGTCGTCGCGCTGCTCGCTCTCGTCGATCTGCTCGTCTTCCTGGACGAAGCGCTTGGTAGTCGGATGCTTGGGGTGCAGGAAAACTTCGGCCACCGGCCCCTGCTCGACGATGACACCGGCGTCCATCACCGCGACTTCGTCGCAGACCCGGCGGATCACGTCCATTTCATGGGTGATCAGCACGATGGTCAGCTTCAGCTCGCGGTTGATTTCCGCCAGCAACTGCAGCACCGATGCCGTGGTTTGCGGATCCAACGCACTGGTCGCTTCGTCACACAGCAGGATCTTGGGCTTGGTGGCCAGGGCGCGGGCGATGCCGACGCGCTGCTTCTGGCCTCCAGACAACTGCGCCGGGTATTTCCTGGCGTGGTCGGACAGGCCCACCCGCGCCAGCAATTCGGCGACACGCTGGTCGATTTCGCTGCGGGACAATTCCCCGGCCAATGTCAGCGGCAAAGCCACATTGTCGGCCACGGTCTTGGATGCCAGCAGGTTGAAGTGCTGGAAAATCATCCCGACCTGTTGGCGGAACCGCCGCAGGCCGCTGGCGTCCAGGGCGGTGACTTCCTCGCCATCGACGATGATCTTGCCGCCGCTGGAGTCTTCCAGGCGATTGATCAGACGTAGCAGGGTACTTTTTCCCGCACCGGAGTGGCCGATCAGACCAAAGACCTGACCGTTCTCTATCGTCAGACTGGTCGGGTGCAGCGCGGGGATGTCCCTACCGGCGACGCGGTAGGTTTTATGGACGTTTTGAAACTCGATCACGTAGCGAACCTTGTGGGGCGCGTTGGAAAAGAATCAGCGGTTAGCCGGCCGCGCATTTTAGCCTGTCTGTATAGAGGGCATTAGCATTAATTTCACGGCGACGCTGCCTTTTGGCAATAAGGCGATGGAAGGTGGCCAGGCTGTGAGGGACCGTTGGGGCCGCATCCAGCCAGCGAATGATCCGAACTGACGCCCAAGGATATTTGGCAGGCTCCCGTCCCCCTGCGCTTTTCCAAATAATGAAAGTGTGTTGTTGAATATAACCACATAACCGGTTTCATTTTTGAGGCGCACTTCCAATTGCACGGGAAATGCAATCTGGTAGTTTACGGCCCGTCGCTGACAACGGCAGTAAAGTGCAACTAACACGTTGCTGATGGATAACTATTAAAGGGAATTAAATGTGAAAAGGCATAACGCTGTTTTTGCAGGATTGTTTGCGCTGAGCCTAACGGCCAGTGCAATGGCTGAAAGTTCTGTATTTTTTAACACGCTGATGACGTTCGGCCAACTTCCTGGCAAACATCCTGAGTCTTCTCAGTTCAAGGAAATGTCGATATCCAATCTGTCCAGGGAAGCGTTCAATGAACTGCTGGCCAATGACGCTTTTTCGTCCATGGCTTATCTGGACATTGCTGCGACAGGGCAAGACGAATCAGCGATCGAGAAAGCCACGGACATCTTTCGCTCGGGCAGGCCGGTATTGTTGAAAATGGGCAAGCAAACCCCTGAAGCCATGGAAAAAGTCGGCAGTATGTTTGGGATTTCCGGTGCGTTCGACTATGCCTTGTTCCATCGGGCGAACGGTTCCCAGATCAACGTCTACCGCCTGGAGGGCTATGAGGACGAGGCCATCCTGGATGCCGTGCGGCAGTTGATTACCCAGTTGCAGGTGCAGAGCAGGTCGTTGAAGGATGAAAGCGAGTTCATCGGGCTGCCAAAGTTGACTTACAACATCAACCTTCAGAGCCCGAGCCAGGAAATGACGTCCGTGGTGAATATCGATGTCATTCGCAGTGCGGAGCGTAGTCAGGACAAGAAATTCGTTTCCATAAAGACTTCACCGACCACTGTTCGCTCCATGAAAAACGGAATCACCATTGGCGGATCCGGGCCCGGTGGCACCGGAGAAAATCTATGGGGCGCCTACCTGCCCCATGCCTATCGGTTTACTCATCAGCTGAGCGCGCAACAGATTGTTCCGGTATTGGTCAACTCGGCACCCGCCAGTGATTCAAGAACCGAGTTCAAGTTCAGCGAAACTAAAACCAACGGGCTGGCCATCGGCGGAACATTGGGCAGCGAGTTTGGTGCGACGAAAGCGGAAAACATCACCTATGCCGCCAAGTCACCGTTCAATGTCAACTTCGGCCTCAACTATTCGCATTCCAAGTCGCTGAGTTATGACTTCAAGGATTACTCTCTGATCACTTCCCAGAATGGTTCGAAGCTGACCTGGAACGCGCCAATCGATCCCAAGCTCAAGGGCATCCTGGTGGATCGGTTTACCGCTGGCATGCCCATTCTGTCCGAAGAGCGCATGACGCCGATGATGCGCTCGGCGCCGTTGGAGTCCTACACATTGTGGGAATTGCCTGGCAACTACACAGGCCAGGCAACCGTCAGTATCGGCGGCGGTTACGACCTGAACCGTCGGGAATGGTGGTGGGACAGGACTCAGGTGCGATCTCGCCAGGTGACCGATCTCTACGAAGCCGCTGAACAGTACACGCTGGACTTGAACAGCCCGTTCCTGACTCGGGAGATGACCGTGCTGATTCGTTCTGCCGAGGGCGTTGGCAAGTGCATGGCCGAAGGGGCCGATGCTCATGTTTCCCTCCAATCATGCGCGGCCTCGAATGCCAGTCAGCTATGGGGCCTGGATTCCGAGAACCGTTACGTCAACAGGGCGTCGCAGCGATGCCTGAGTGTGCGCGAAACGGACGGCGCCCTGGTCACCCAGACCTGTGCCCTGGATAACCGCCAGCAATGGGAATGGCAGGCAGACCGTCTCCATTCGCTGTACAACCGTGACTGGCGCCTGTATTCCGAAAACAGCCGCCTGAAAGTCATTCCGGATGATTCCATGCACTTTCAGGACACGCCCAAGAACGTGTTCAACCCGTTGAACATTCCCTGGGCCAGCTATCCGCGAGCGCCGTCCTTGCACGATGTGATGCCTAACCACCTGGGCAATTCGCCGCAGATCAGCCCGGAATGGGTCGAGAGGTACCAAGGCGTGGACACCCGTCAGAGGTGGCGCATCGAAATCCTGCGAGATGGCATCTGATCCCCCCGCCCTCGCCCTGCCGCCCCATGCCCGGTATCGATCATGGGGCGGTTGGCGCCGTCCTTGAAAATCCGTGAGCGTTGCGATGGAACGGCTCGGACCCTCATCAGTCACTACATAAGCCATTGCAAAAGCCACTCCCAATGCCTGGATGCCACCGCCTGGCGCTAGCCCGTCTGGAGGCCTCTGTCTGGAAAGGACCGAAACGAGGAGTTATCTGATGAGTACCAACAAGCCACCGGTCAACAAGAGCCAACTGGCCGGGACCGACACCCTGGACCGCGGCAACACCAACGACAAGCTTGAAAGCCTGGAGCCGTTTCGTTCCGACGCTACCGAGCAGGCGCTGCGCACCAACCAGGGCGTGAAGATCGCCGACAACCAGAACACCCTCCGCGTCGGGGCCCGCGGGCCTTCGCTGCTGGAAGATTTCATCATGCGTGAAAAAATCACGCACTTTGACCATGAGCGTATCCCCGAGCGTATCGTTCACGCCCGCGGTACCGGTGCTCATGGCTATTTTCAAGCCTATGAGGCGCATTCAGCGCTGACCAAAGCGGGTTTCCTACAGGACCCGAGCAAGAAAACGCCGGTATTCGTGCGTTTTTCTACCGTCCAAGGGCCACGCGGCTCTGGCGACACGGTACGGGACGTACGGGGCTTCGCGGTGAAGTTTTTCACCGAAGAAGGCAATTTCGACCTGGTGGGCAATAACATGCCGGTGTTCTTCATTCAGGATGCGGTGAAGTTTCCTGACTTCGTCCACGCGGTGAAGCCCGAGCCCCACAACGAGATTCCCACCGGCGGTTCGGCCCACGATACCTTCTGGGACTTCGTCTCCCTGGTGCCCGAATCGGCCCACATGGTGATCTGGGCGATGTCCGACCGGGCCATCCCCAAAAGCCTGCGCACCATGCAGGGTTTCGGCGTGCATACCTTCCGCATGATCAACGCCGAGGGCAGGAGCAGTTTCGTCAAGTTCCATTGGCACCCAACGGCCGGCACCTGTTCGCTGGTCTGGGACGAAGCGCAGAAACTGGCCGGGAAAGATACGGACTATCACCGTCGCGATCTCTGGGAGTCGATCGAGATGGGGGACTACCCCGAATGGGAACTTGGCGTACAGATTGTCGCCGAGGAAGACGAACACAAGTTCGACTTCGACCTGCTCGACCCAACCAAGATCATCCCGGAAGAACTGGTACCCGTTACGCCGCTGGGCAAGATGGTGCTCAATCGCAACCCGGACAATTTCTTTGCCGAGGTCGAGCAAGTCGCGTTTTGCCCGGGGCACATCGTGCCGGGTATCGATTTCAGCAACGATCCGCTGCTGCAAGGCCGACTCTTTTCCTACACCGATACGCAAATCAGCCGACTCGGCGGACCGAATTTTCATGAGTTGCCCATCAACCGCGCCATCACGCCGGTGCACAACGGCCAGCGTGATGGCATGCACCGCACCACCATCGACAAGGGGCGTACGTCCTACGAGCCCAATTCCATCGATGGCGGGTGGCCCAAGGAAACCCCTTCCGGCCCGCAGGACGGCGGTTTCGAGAGCTACCCGGAACGCATCGATGCCTGCAAGATCCGCCAGCGCAGCGATTCGTTCGGCGATCACTTCTCCCAGGCACGGCTGTTCTATCGCAGCATGAGCGCCCACGAGCAGGAGCACATCATTGCGGCCTACAGCTTCGAGCTGGGCAAGGTGGAACGTGAGTTCATCAGGGCGCGGCAGGTCAACGAGATCCTTGCCAATATCGATCTGGAACTGGCCGCCCGGGTGGCGAAAAACCTCGGTCTGCCGGCACCGACCTGCGGCACCGTCGATGTACCTACCCCATCCCTGGAGAAATCCCCGGCCTTGAGCCAGGCGAACCTGCTCTCCGGCGACATCAAGACTCGCAAGGTTGCGGTATTGGTGGCCGACGGTGTCGATGGGACAATCATCGATGCGCTCAAACAGGAGCTTGAGGCCAACGGCGCCCATGCGAAGATTCTTGGACCGACCAGCGCGCCGGTCACCACCCTCGATGGGAAAACCCTGGCGGTGGATGCTTCCATGGAGGGGATGCCATCGATCGCCTTCGACGCGGTGTTCGTCCCGGGCGGAGCGCAATCGATCAAGGCCCTGAGCAGCGACGGCGTGGCCTTGCATTACATACTGGAAGCCTACAAGCACCTGAAGGCCATCGCCCTTAACGGCGAAGCCCGGCAATTGCTGGTGTTGTTGAAGCTGGAGGCGGATGCGGGGTTGATCGCGGATGTGGATGCCGGCAAGTTCAAGGCGTTCTTCGATGCGATTGCCCAGCATCGGGTGTGGGCGCGGGAGCCCAAGGCCAAGGCGATTCCGGCCTAAGCGCAAGCCTGGAGGACGCTATCGCGAGCCGGTTCGATCCCACAGTAATGCCATTTTTCTGTGGAGGCGAGCTGGCTTGCGATGCTGCTAGGGGTTACGCGGAGTCAGCACCACCTGCGCCGGCACACTGCGCAGGATCTGCTTCTGCACCTTCAAATCGAAGTCCGGATCGAGTTTCCTGACCCGCTTGGTCAGCAATGTCGCCAACCACGGGTAATCGTCGGTGCGCGGTGCCTGGATGCTGACGTCGCAATTGAAATTAACAGTATCGGCGGCAATGGCATCCAATTGCCGACGCATCTGCTGCATATCCCCGAGGTTAAGCGTCACCGTCGTGCTTGCGGCGCTGAGATCCAGCACCTTGGCCACCGGTTTGGCTTCGGCGGCCTTGAGGTCGGCCTCGGCTTTTTCCAGCTCGGCCTTGCGGGCCTCGGCGATCGCGCTGTTGACCTCACCGGTCAGGGCTGGCGCCTTGGGCATCAGCGCACGGGCACGGCTCAGGGCAGTGGCGGCGGCGTTTACGTCACCTTTTTGCAGATCGATCTGGCTGCGGCGCAGGTAGGCCTCGGCCAGTTGCCGTTGATAGGGTTCCAGCGCCGGATCCGCGGGGGTACCGGCCTGCAAGGCAGCCAATTGGTCTTCAGCGGTGGCCAGTTCGTTGCTGGCCAGGCTTTGTTCCAGCTGCGCGATGGCCGGACCCCGTGTATCGGGGGCCTGGGTCACCGGCGGCGAACTCTTGCATGCGCCCAGCAACAATGAAAATGCGACAAGGAGCAGATAACGGGAGGCGAACGGCTTCATTCCTGCGACTCTCTATTTGCGCAAAAAGCGAGCAAGTCTACACCCCTCGGCGGGGCAGGACAAAACTCAGCAGAAACAACGCGGCGGCGCTGACCACGATCGACGGGCCGGCCGGGGTGTCCTTGAACCACGACAGCGCCAGCCCGCCACACACCGCGAGCATGCCCAGCAGGCTGGCGCCCAGGGCCATTTGCTCCGGAGAGCGGGCGTGACGTTGGGCCGCGGCTGCCGGGATGATCAGTAGCGAGGTGATCAGCAGCACACCGACGATCTTCATCGCCACGGCGATCACCACCGCGATCAGCAGCATCAACGCCAGCCGCAGGCCCACCACGGGCAGGCCTTCGACCCGCGCCAGTTCCTCGTGCACAGTGACGGCCAGCAATGGACGCCAAAGTGCAACCAGCAACAACAGGACCGCGGCGCTGCCGCCCAGGATCCACGACAGGTCCATCGGGCTGATCGCCAGCAGGTCGCCGAACAGGTAGGCCATCAGGTCGACTCGCACGTCGTGCATGAAGCTCAGCACCACCAGTCCGAGGGACAGGGTACTGGGTGCGAGGATCCCCAGCAGCGTATCGGACGCCAGTGGCTGGCGCTGTTGCAAGGTCACCAGCACCACCGCCAGCAGCAGGCAGCCGACGGTCACCGCCACCGTGGGGCTGATATCCAGCAGGAACCCCAGGGCCACGCCGAGCAACGCCGCGTGGGACAGGGTATCGCCAAAATAGGCCATGCGGCGCCAGACCACGAACGAGCCCAGGGGACCGGCCACCAGCGCGAGGGCCAGGCCTGCGAGCAGGGCATACAACAGAAAATCAGCCATGCTTGCAGCCGTCTCCATGCACATGGGTAGAAGCGGAAGGATCCACGACCACCGAACCGTGCAGGTCGTGGGCGTGATCGTGATGGTGGTGGTAGATCGCCAGGCTGGGGGCGTTCTTGCCGAACAATTCGACGAACGCCGGGTCGCCGCTGACTTGCTCCGGATGCCCGGAACAGCAGACGTGACGATTGAGGCAGACCACCTGATCGGTGGTGCTCATGACCAGGTGAAGGTCATGGGACACCATCAGTACGCCGCAGCCATGACGGTTGCGCAGACGAGTGATCAGGCTGTACAGCTCGGCCTGGCCGGCCACATCGACGCCCTGCACCGGCTCGTCGAGTACCAGCAGCTCCGGTTCGCGCAGCAGGGCCCGGGCCAACAGCACACGCTGCATTTCACCACCGGAAATGCTCTGCACCGGGCTGTCGATGACCTGTTCGGCACCCACTTCATTGAGTGCCGCCAAGGCCCGCCCGCGATCCACGCCGGGCACCAGGCGCAGGAAGCGCAACACCGACAGCGGCAAGGTCGGGTCGACATGCAGCTTCTGCGGCATATAGCCGACCCGCAGCTTGGGCTTGCGCCAGACACTGCCGCTGTCCGGCTTGAGCAACCCCAGCACGGCGCGCACCAGGGTGGTCTTGCCGGCGCCGTTGGGGCCGATCAGGGTGACGATCTGTCCTGGTTCGACGCTCAGATGGATATTGTCCAGCACGCTCTGCCCGGCGAACGTCACGGCCACCTGCTCGAGGCGGATCAACGCGTTGCTCATCAGGCCTCCCGGCAACCGGAGCAGAGGCCGACCACTTCGACGGTCTGGCCATCGACCTGGAAGCCGACTTCCTCGGCGCTGGTCACGATGGCATCGCTGATGGACTTCTGCTCCAGCTCGATGGCGGTGTGACATTCGCGGCAGATCAGGAACTGGCCTTGGTGGGCGTGCTCCGGATGGTTGCAACCGATAAAGGCATTCAAGGAGGAGATGCGATGCACCAGGCCGTTTTCCAAGAGGAAATCCAGGGCTCGGTAAACCGTGGGTGGCGCGGCGCGACGGCCGTCCTGCTCGCTGAGTACCGCCAGGATGTCATAGGCACCCAGTGGCTTGTGGCTTTGCCAGACCAGTTCCAGCACGCGCCGACGCAAGGCGGTCAGGCGCAACCCTTGGCGTGCGCAGATGGCGTCGGCCTCGGACAGCGCGCTGTGCACGCAATGAGAGTGATCGTGGGGGCGACTGGCAAGGGGTGTAATAGGCATGGGCAGCGACGAGTTTAGTGAGAGACGTTATTATGTTACCCGTTCTCGCCTCATTGAGTGGTCATCGTGTCCCGACTTTTTTCGATCTTTGTCGCTTTTGTCGCAAGTTTTCTGCTGATCGGTCCAGCCCAGGCCGAAGTGAAAGTCCTTGCCAGCATCAAGCCGCTGCAGCTGATTGCCGCCGCGGTGCAGGACGGCGTGGCCGTCCCGGAGGTGCTGTTGCCGCCCGGTGCATCGCCCCACCACTACGCCTTGCGCCCATCCGACGTACGGAAAGTGCAATCAGTAGACCTGCTCTACTGGATCGGCCCGGACATGGAAGGTTTCCTGCCCCGTGTGCTGAACGGTCGTACGCTGCCCTCCGTGGCGGTGCAGGAACTGCCGGGCCTCAAGCTTCGGCACTTCGGCGAAGACAGCCATTCCCACGCCGAAGGCGATCATGACGACGAGCACGACCACGACCATCGCCCCGGCACGATCGATGCTCACTTGTGGCTTTCGCCGACCAATGCGCGGGTGATCGCCGCCAGGATGGCGGCGGACCTGAGCAGTGCCGATCCTGCCAATGCCGCCCGCTACCAGAGCAATCTCAAGGGATTCAACCAGCGTCTCGACGCCTTGGACGCCCGCCTGAAGTCGCGTCTGGCCGGTATCGCGGACAAGCCATATTTCGTCTTCCACGAAGCGTTCGACTATTTCGAGGACACTTACGGCCTCAAGCACGCCGGAGTCTTCGCCGTGGCCGCCGAGGTGCAGCCGGGGGCCCAGCATGTGGCGGCGATGCGCACGCGATTGCAGGCCGTGGGCAAGACCTGCGTGTTCAGCGAACCGCCTTTGCGCCCGCGCCTGGCTGAAACCCTGGTGGCCGGCTTGCCGGTGAAGTTGGCAGAACTGGACGCACTTGGCGGTTATACCCCGGCGACGGCACAGGGATACGAGCAACTGCTGGAGAAATTGGGGAATGATCTGGCGGGGTGCCTGGAGTCGCTATAACGTCGTCGATGCACAAACCTGTGACGAGGGGGTTTATCCCCGTTGGGCTGCGAAGCAGCCCATGCTTTCGATCTGAGGGACCGTGGCGGCAGATATTTCTTGGGGGCCGCTGCGCGCCCCAATGGGGATAAATCCCCTCGCCACAAGAGAAACCAGTTCGGCTTGTCTGCTGTTACAGGGCGAAGGGCAGCAACGTGCTGACCTTCTGCCGCTGCGCCAGGCGCTGCTGGAATTCCATCGGGTCGTGAATCAACACATCCTGCCCGGCAAACGATTCGGCGGCGATCAGTCGCGACAGCCAGAACCGCACGCACGCCACGCGCAGCATGGTCGGCCATAGCTGCGCCTCGGCGGCGGTGAAGGGCCGCAGAGCCGCGTAGGCCCCCAGCAGCGCCCGCGCCCGAGGGCCATCGAGCACGCCGTCGTCATCCGAGCACCAGTCATTCAAGGCAATGGCAACGTCATACAACATCGGCCCGGAGCAGGCGTTGTAGAAGTCGATCAGGCCAGTCAGGTGGGTGCCTTCGAACATTGCGTTGTCGCGGAACAGGTCCGCGTGGATGTTGGCCCTCGGCAATGCCAGGATGCCTGTTTTCTGCGCTGAAATTTCCGCCAGTGCTGCCTCAAGCAACCGACGCGGCTGCGCATCGAGATGTGACAGCAGTTTCGTGCCCTCTTCCTGCATCCAGTCCAGGCCACGATCGGTCTTGCGCTTGATCATGTTGTCCTTCGTGGCCACGTGCAGGTGCGCCAGCAGCTCGCCGACCTGGGCACAGTGCTGTGCGTTGGCCTGCTTGATGTGCTTGCCTGCCAGGCGGGGCTGCAGCAGCGCCGGCTTGCCGGCCAGCTCGCGCAGGGCGATGCCGTCGCTGGTGCGCAAGGCGTAGGGCACGGGCAGGTCGGCTTCGTGCAAAACGTCCAGCAGTTCGATGAAGAACGGCATCTCCTGCACCGGACCGCGCTCGACCAGGGTCAGGACGAATTCGCCCTGCTCCAGGCTGATGAAGAAATTGGTGTTTTCGCTGCCGGCGGCGATCCCCTGGAAATCAAGCAGGCGGCCGAGCCCATAAGGGGCAAGAAAGGTTTCCAGCTCGGGCCGAGCCAGGGGCGTGAACACAGACATGGTTAAAAACTGCCAGTACGGGCGCCCTTCAGTGGGCGCCGGTTGTTGAAGTCGGGAGCGGCATCACCACTCGAAGATTTTCCACGACGGAATCAGCATATCCGGCTGATCCGAGCGGATGAAGTTTGCATCACTGCCATCGGCACGCACCAGGAAATAAGGCTTGCCGTTCTTGGGCGTGACCTTGATCGCGTACAGAAAGCCGTTTTGCCGATACTCCTGGATCGTCTTGTCGCCTTCCGTGCGAATGGTCACGTCCGGGTCCGCCGAAGGTGCTTCGTCCGCCGCCATGATGGCCAGCGGTGTCATTGCAAACAAGCCAGCCAGTAACAGGCGATTTAGTGTACGCATGATAACCTTGTCCCTTTGTCGTCAACGGTCCCGCTATTCTAGCCCCGGACCCGCCGAAAAGGTTGATCCTGCTCATGAGCCAAGCCCCCCTCGTCCTGGTGGACGGTTCTTCTTATCTGTACCGCGCCTTTCATGCGCTGCCACCGCTGACCACGTCCAAAGGCCTGCCGACTGGCGCGGTCAAGGGCGTGTTGAACATGCTCAAGAGCCTGCGCAAGCAGTATCCGGACAGCCCGTTCGCCGTGGTGTTCGACGCCAAGGGTGGGACTTTTCGCGATGCGCTGTACGCCGAATACAAGGCTAACCGCCCGAGCATGCCCGACGACATGCGCGTGCAGATCGAGCCGCTGCATGCCAGCGTCAAGGCCCTGGGTTTCCCGCTGCTGTGCGTAGACAACGTCGAGGCCGATGACGTAATCGGCACCCTGGCCCGCAGCAGCGCCGCGGCCGATCGCCCGGTGGTGATCTCCACTGGCGACAAGGATATGGCGCAGTTGGTCGACGGGCACATTACCTTGGTCAATACCATGACCGGTAGCTCGCTGGACGTGGCTGGCGTGAAGGAGAAATTTGGTGTCGCTCCGGAGCAGATCATCGATTACCTGGCGTTGATGGGCGATTCCTCCGACAACATCCCCGGCGTGCCGGGTATCGGTCCGAAGACCGCGGCCGGCTTGCTGGTGGGCGTCAACGGCGGCCTCACCGAGCTGTATGCGCAACTGGATATCGTGCCCACGCTGCCGATACGAGGCGCCAAGACCCTGCCGGCCAAGCTCGAAGAGCACAAGGAAATGGCGTTTCTTTCCTACGAACTGGCCACCATCAAGACCGATGTCCCGCTGGATATCGGCCTCGACGACCTGCAGATGGGCGCACCGGATCACGAGAAGCTGGCTGAGCTGTATACGCTGCTGGAGTTCAAGAGCTGGTTCGAGGAAAACCAGCGTGACGCCAAGCGCGCCGGCCAGGAGATCGTCGAAATCGCTGACGAACAGCCCGCTGGCGCCGAAGCGAAGTACGAGGTCATTCTCGACCAGGCGCGTTTCGATGCCTGGCTGGCCAAGCTCGATCAGGCGCCGCTGTTCGCTTTCGTCACGCAAACCAATGGCGGCGACGCCCAGCAGGCGCAACTGGTGGGGCTGTCGTTTTCCGTCGCAGCCTTCGAAGCCGCCTACATCCCGCTGACCCACTCCTACATGGGCGTGCCCGAGCAACTGGACCGCGACACAGTGCTCAAGGCTCTCAAGCCGCTGTTGGAAAACCCGGACAAACCCAAGGTCGGCCAGCACGCCAAGTTCGAGACCAACATCCTGGCCAACTGTGCAATCGGTGGAGATCAGGGCAACGGCATCATGGTGCAGGGCATCGCGTTCGACACCATGCTCGAATCCTATGTACTGGATTCCACGGCGACCCGTCACGATATGGACAGCCTGGCGCTCAAGTACCTGGGGCAGAGCAAGACCGATCTCCAGGACATTGCCGGCAAAGGGGTCAAGCAGCTGAGCTTCGACCAGATCGCCCTGGAACTGGCCGGTCCCTACGCAGCCGAAGACGCGGACGTGACGTTCCGCCTGCATCAGGCCTTGCAGGAAAGACTGGTGGCGATCCCGAGCCTGAACAAGGTGCTCACTGAAATTGAAATGCCGCTGATGCCGGTCCTGGCGCGTATCGAACGTCAGGGGGCGCTGGTCGACGCCAACCTGCTGGGGGTGCAAAGCGTCGAATTGGGCGAGAAGCTGGTGGCCCTTGAGCGTGAGGCCTTTGCCATCGCTGGCGAGGAATTCAACCTGGGCTCGCCCAAGCAACTGGGCGTGATCCTGTACGAAAAACTCGGCTTGCCGGTGCTCAGCAAGACCGCCAAGGGCCAGGCGTCCACCGCCGAAGCGGTGCTGGCCGAGCTGGCGGAGCAGGATTATCCACTGCCCAAGGTGCTGATGCAGTACCGCTCCCTTAGCAAGCTAAAGAGCACCTACACCGATCGCCTGCCGGAGCAGATCAACAGTCGCACAGGCCGGGTCCATACCAATTATCAGCAGGCCGTCGCCGCGACCGGTCGTCTGTCGTCCATCGATCCGAACCTGCAGAACATCCCGATTCGCACGGCCGAAGGCCGACGCATCCGCCAGGCGTTCGTCGCGCCGAAAGGCTACAAGCTGCTGGCGGCGGACTATTCGCAAATCGAACTGCGGATCATGGCGCACCTGGCCAAGGACGAAGGGTTGCTTCACGCGTTTCGTAATGATCTGGACGTGCACCGGGCCACGGCCGCCGAGGTGTTCGGCGTCGACTTGGACGCGGTTACCCATGACCAGCGCCGTAGCGCCAAGGCGATCAACTTCGGCTTGATCTACGGCATGAGCGCGTTTGGCCTGGCCAAGCAGATCGGCGTCGATCGCAAGCAATCCCAGGCCTACATCGATCGTTATTTCGCCCGCTACCCAGGCGTACTGGCCTACATGGAGCGCACCCGCACCCAGGCCGCCGAGCAAGGCTTCGTCGAAACCATCTTCGGCCGCCGGCTGTACCTGCCGGACATCAACGCGAAGAACCCCGCGCTGCGCAAGGGCGCCGAGCGCACGGCGATCAACGCGCCGATGCAAGGCACGGCGGCCGATATCATCAAGAAAGCGATGGTGGCCGTGGATCGCTGGCTGACTGCCTCGGGGCTGGATGCCAAGGTCATCCTGCAGGTTCACGACGAACTGGTACTGGAGGTGCGCGAGGATCTGGTGGATCAAGTGCGCGAGGACATCCGCCGGCACATGAGTGCCGCCGCCACACTGGACGTACCGCTGCTGGTGGAAGTGGGCGTGGGGAACAACTGGGACGAGGCGCACTGAGCCCAGCAATCACCCCCTTGGCGAGGAGATTGATCCCCATTGGGCACAGCGGCCCCAAATCAGTGTTCCGCCACCGCCGGGCATGTCCCGCAGGCACCTGGGCTGCTCTGCAGCCCAACGGGATAAATCCCCTCGCCACGTGAGAATCCGGGTTAGTTCGGAAAATTCCTAAGGTTATTTCCAAAAATAATCTGAACTAAACCCGTGAATTGCTACTCAGAGATTCTGAATGGCTGGTGAAGCCCTTCAATGCTCCTATGTTGTGTTAAGTGTTGGCAGATATCTGGACCCCGCCCTAGCGGTCCGGAACTTGGACCCCGAACTTCCCCCTCCCCATACGAAGTCCGGGGTTTTTTTTGCCTGCGATTCGGCTATTCGGCCGTTTCGCTGCCCTTGTCCGCCAGTTCCATCCAGTTGGCCAGAACGCCGTAGGCTTCTTCCAGGCCCATGCGCTTGGGCGCCGAGAACAATTGGATCGTGATCGCCTCGCCCCAGCCCTTGCGGATCTGCGACTGCACCTTGAGCAAGGTGTTCTTTGCCGCGCCGTAGGTGAGTTTGTCGGCCTTGGTCAGCAGGATGTGCATCGGCATGCCGCTGGCAACGGCCCAATCGAGCATCAGGGTATCGAAGTCAGTCATCGGATGGCGGATATCCATCATCAGAATCAGGCCTTTGAGGCTCTCGCGGCTGCCCAGGTAGGCTTCCAGGTGGCGCTGCCAATGCTGCTTGAGGGGAATCGGTACTTTGGCATAGCCGTAGCCAGGCAGGTCGACCAAACGGCGTTCATCGTCTAGCTTGAAGAAGTTCAATAGCTGCGTGCGACCCGGCGTCTTGGAGGTTCGCGCCAGGCTGGCATGGGTCAGGGTGTTCAGCGCGCTGGATTTGCCAGCGTTGGAACGCCCGGCAAAAGCCACCTCGTAGCCTTCGTCGTCAGGGCATTGATCGACTTTGGCGGCGCTGAGCATGAAGGTGGACTGTTGGCACAGGCCAAGGATGGGGTTCTTCAGTTGCATGGGATTTCCGATGTGAGCGGCGTCGGGAATGGACGCGGCAAGCTGTGTCGTTTCCGTTTCAGTGACGCCAGTATATAATGCCGCAGATTTTGTGTGCGCTTTGTCCCAGCGTAGGATGAGGCTCACGAGAGCGATAGACTGAAGTTGCGCATCAGAACGCAGCTCGCTCTCAACCCTGAAAAGGTCGTTTTATGACGAAATGGCTGCTAGCTGCCGGTGTCCTGATACCGCTTTACAGCGCTCAGGCTACACAGGATCCGGAAGCTGTGTACAACCGTGTTTGTGGTGCCTGTCATTCCGGCCAACTCCCCATGGCACCCCGCAAGGGTGATCAGGAAGCTTGGACGCCGAGGTTGGCGAAAGGTATGGAGACGCTGGTGCAACACGTGACCCAGGGTTTCAAGGCGATGCCGCCGCGTGGTTTGTGCATGGACTGCAGTGCCGAGGATTACCGAGCCATCATCCAGTGGATGAGCGAGTGAACCCGGTCCATAACTCTTCAACCCTTAGCCGTAGTTGGATTAGCTGATGAACAAACTGATCGTGAGTCTGCTGTTGACCTTGGGGATATCCGGTATAGCCCATGCCGCTGGCGATGCCGCCGCCGGCCAGGCGAAAGCCGCCGTATGCGGAGCCTGCCATGGCCCGGATGGCAACAGCATGGCGCCTAACTTTCCGAAACTGGCGGGCCAGGGCGAGCGTTACCTGACCAAGCAGTTGAAGGACATCAAGGACGGCAAGCGTGTCGTGCTGGAAATGACCGGCCTGCTGAACAACCTGAGCGATCAGGACCTGGCGGACATCGCGGCTTATTTCGCCAGCCAGAAAGGTAGCGTGGGTGCTGCCGATCCAAAGCTCGTGGCACGGGGTGAAGCGCTGTTCCGTGGTGGCAACCTGAGCAAAGGTCTGCCAGCCTGCACTGGCTGCCACTCCCCTGACGGCAAGGGCAACGCCGCTGCCGGCTTCCCGCACCTGGGCGGCCAGCATGCCCAGTACGTGACCAAGCAATTGACCGATTTCCGCAAGGAAGAAGGCGGCCGCGCCAACGACGGCGATGCGATGACCATGCGCACCATCGCCCGCAAACTGAGCGACGAAGACATCGCGGCAGTAGCCAGCTACATCCAGGGCCTGCACTGAGTGCATTTTCCTGCGTTGCGAGGGCGCCTGGCCCTCGCAACGTTAACGCTCGATTAATCTGTCGATGCAAACATCAAAAGGGTGGCTTTGGCCGCCCTTTTTTGTGGCCGCTGCCGTTACACTACGAACTTGAACCCGCCACGGCCTGTCTGAAAAACACGCCTCGCGAGGCCACTTATTGTCCAGGAGTAAAGCATGCGTAATCTGATCATCAGCGCCGCGCTCGTCGTCGCCAGCCTGTTCGGCATGACTGCCCAAGCGGCTGAAAAGCCAGCCGCACCTTATGTCGAACTGGCCAACCCCGTTCCGGTGGCGGCGCCTGGCAAGATCGAAGTGGTGGAGCTGTTCTGGTATGGCTGCCCGCATTGCTACGCTTTCGAACCGGTGATCAACCCATGGGTCGAGAAACTGCCGTCTGACGTCAACTTCGTGCGTATCCCTGCCATGTTCGGCGGCCCCTGGGATGCCCACGGCCAGATGTTCCTGACCCTGGAATCCATGGGCGTCGAGCACAAGGTTCACGCCGCAGTGTTCAACGCGATCCAGAATGAAAAAAAGCGCCTGACCAATCCTGAGGAAATGGCCGAGTTCCTTGCCACACAAGGCGTCGACAAGGACAAGTTCCTGGCGACCTTCAATTCATTCGCCATCAAGGGTCAGATCGTCAAGGCCAAGGATCTGGCGAAGAAGTACGAGATCACCGGCGTACCGACCATGATCGTCAACGGCAAGTACCGCTTTGATATCGGCTCCGCTGGCGGTGCCGAACAAGCACTTCAACTGGCCGACCAACTGATCGCCAAAGAGCGAGCGGCCACCAAGGCTGCCGCCAACTAAGCGCGGCCCCACCCCCATGGCCCGCTGGAGCACCGAACGCATCGTTGGCCTGCATGAGCCGCGGGTCAACGAGCATCACATCGCGTCTACGGGCCTGCCCGCTGACAATCGTCTGCGGCTGCTCAGCTTCAATATCCAGGTGGGCATCAGCACCGAGCGCTACCGGCACTACCTGACCCGGGGCTGGCAGCATTTGCTGCCTCACACCGGACGGGCCGACAACCTGCAGAAGATCGGTGAGCTGCTCAAGGATTTCGACCTGGTGGCCCTGCAGGAGGCCGACGGCGGTAGCCTGCGCTCCGGCTACGTCAATCAGGTCGAACACCTCGCTCAACTGGGCGCCTTTCCTTATTGGTACCAGCAACTCAATCGCAATCTCGGTCGTCTCGGCCAACACAGCAACGGTGTGTTGAGTCGCCTGCGGCCCTGGGCCATCGAAGATCATCCGCTACCGGGGCCCAAGGGGCGCGGGGCGATCCTGGCGCGTTTCGGTGAAGGTCCGGAGGCGCTGGTGGTGGTGATGATGCACCTGGCCCTCGGGGCTCGGACCCGAACGATGCAATTGGCCTACATTCGTGAGTTGATCAGTGGCTACAAGCATCAGGTACTGATGGGCGACATGAATACCCATGCCAATGACCTGCTGCAGACCTCCCCCCTGCGCGACCTTGGCCTCCTCGCCCCGCAACTGGAAGCCACGTTCCCCAGTTGGCGCCCTCAGCGCTGCCTGGACCATATCCTGCTGAGCCCCACGTTGGCCCTCGAACGGTTCGAAGTGTTGGCTCAACCCATTTCCGATCACCTGCCGGTCGCGGTTGAAATTCGTCTGCCGGGTTCGCTCACGGCCGATGCCTTCCCTGCGCTGAGTCCTGCCCCTTGCGGATCCGATGAATGAGCGACGACGCCGAACGCTGGAGAGAGAAGTACCTCAGGAGCATCGAACAGCAGGAGAAGCTCGAACGACGCTGGAATGCCCGGCTCGACCTCTTGCGTCGTGGCCTGGTGCGCAGCACCCTGGCCGCTGAGGGCACGGACAGGGCTGTCGATCAATGCATGAAAGAAATGCGCGAAGTGGTACGCACCGATGAGATGGATGCTGCCCTTGCCGCTCTGTTGCCGCGCCTGGAAAAGGCCGTGCTGGAATCCGAGCAGCGCCGCGAGACCCGGATCGAACAGATGAGCACGGCCCTGACGGCCCTGGTCGCTCAGCTGCAGAGCCTGCCGTTGCCGAAGGAAGTCAGTCGGCCGCTGAAGAAGTTTTCCAAACACCTGGAGGCACGAGTCGGCCAGGCTCGGGAGATTCCGCTGCTGCTCAGTGAACTGAGTGGTTTGCAGGGCAAGGCCTTGAGCGTGCTGGAGACTCCCGCTGAAGCTCATCGCCCTGGGCTGTTGCAGCGGTTGTTTGGTGGCCACGGCCAGGAAGACGCCCCACCCCAGGCCCATGAGCCTGCCACGAGCGCCGCCGAACCCGCCTCCGAGGCTGCGCCAGCGACGCTGGTGTCGCCGCCCGTGGAGCCCGTGCCCGTCCCTCTGGCGGCGCAGCCGGTACGGCCCGTCGACGAAACCGTGGAACCGGCCGCTTTCATCCCGCCGATGCCTGAGTCCACTCCGGTCCCTGTAGCCGACGTTTCGCATCCGATGACCGAGCCGGTCGCGCCGGCTCCGGTCCAGACGCAAGATCCGGTGCCCGCCCCGGCGTCGTCGAACCCCGATGAGCTGGTCTGCGAGGTGCCTCTGGAAGCCGGGCAGCAGCCATCAGCCGCGGGAGCCGATGAGCCGGAAATCGTCGAGTCGTTGCCCGTCGATCCGGAAGATTCCCACTATGCCTTGCCCGATTCGCCGGAGCCTTCCTACAGCTCAGTGGCCAAGCATATCGAAGACACACTGTTGGGCCTGCTGGGTGACCTGACCCTGCCCGAACGTCATCGCCCGCAGGCCGAGGCGATGGGAGAGCGGCTGCGAAATGGCCTGAACTGGTATGAGTTGCTACCGATCCTCGATGATTTCGCCACGCTCATGCTGGCCATCACCGACAGCGGGCAGCATGAATTCGAAGCCTATCTGCAGCGCCTCAATGATCGATTGGAATCATTCCAGAGCAGCCTGCGAGCCGCCAGTGAAGGCCATGCCGACAATCTTTGCGCTTCCAGGGAAATGGACACCCAGATTCGCGAGCAGGTCGATGGCTTGCAAAGCAGCATGCAGGAAGCCGATGACCTGGAGGGCCTCAAGCAAGTGCTGGAGAACCATCTCGAAGGCTTGCTCGGTACGATGGACCAGCACCGCATGCAACGGGACCTGCGCGAGCAGGAAGTTTCCGAGCGCCTCAAGAGCCTGGCCGAGCGGGTCGCGATCATGGAGCAGGAAGCCCAGGTCGTCCGCGAGAATCTTGAAGAGCAGCGGCAAAAGGCCCTGATCGATCCCCTCACCGGGCTGCCCAATCGCGCCGCGTGGAGCGAACGTCTCGAGCATGAAGTCGCCAAATGGCAACGGCAAGGCAACAGCCTGCTGCTGGCCATGCTCGATCTCGATCACTTCAAGCGCATCAATGACAACTATGGCCATCTGGCGGGCGACAGGGTGTTGAAAATCATCGCTACGGTGTTGCGTAAACGCCTGCGTGGCAGCGACTTCATTGCCCGTTTCGGCGGCGAAGAGTTCGTCCTGATGGTGCCGGACACACCGTTGGCGGCTGGCGCGAAGCTGGCCGAGAAACTGCGGGCCGCCATCGAAGCCTGCCCGTTCCATTTCAAGGGCGAGCCGGTCACGATTACGGTCTCCATGGGCCTGACCGCATTCAGGGCGGGAGAAAGCAGTGATCAGGTGCTCAAAAGAGCCGATCAGGCGCTTTACCGAGCAAAAACTGCCGGGCGTAACCGGGTGGAGCTGGGCTGAGTCAATTGTTCCAATTTGTTTAATATCCGGAGGCGGATCGGATCATCACCAGGCGATACGTTACACTGTTGCATTATTTTCCACCCGTAAACGCCCTGTGCCATGAAATTCTTCCCTCTTATTGCTTTTCTACTGGCCCTGGGCGGTTGCACCAGCGGCCCGAGGCTGGATACCAGCCATCCTTCGGCCAACCAGGACAACCGGGTGCAGTTCGTGGTGGTCCACTACACCTCGGCTTCCCTGGAGCGCTCCCTGGCCCTGTTGACCCATGGCGAGGTCAGTGCCCATTACCTGATCGGCGACGACAGGAACGCGACCATCTACAAACTGGTGGATGAAAGCCGGCGCGCCTGGCATGCCGGGGAAAGCGAATGGCAGGGGCGGACCTGGCTCAATTCCAGCTCAATCGGCATCGAGATCGTCAATCCGGGTTTCGTCGACACACCCACTGGCCGCCTCTGGTACCCCTACAGCGAAGCCCAGGTGCAATCCTTGATCGTTCTGCTGAAGGACATCACCCGACGCAACGCGATCAACCCGAGCAACATCATCGGCCACAGTGACATCGCCCCCCTGCGCAAGCTCGATCCCGGGCCGCTGTTTCCCTGGAAGCGCCTGGCCCAGGCAGGCTTGGGAGTATGGCCGGATGAACGGGCCGTGGCGCGCCAGCAGGTGCTTTTCGCAGCCCAGCTGCCCAGTGCCAGTTGGTTCCAGGCCGAGCTGGCTCGGCTCGGCTACCCAACGCCCCAGACCGGTGAATGGGACGTGGCCACCCGCCATGTATTGGCGGCGTTCCAGATGCGGTATCGACCAGCCCGGTTCGACGGCACGCCGGATGCGCAAAGCGCGGCGATTTTGCAGGTGCTCAACCAGACAAAATAATGACGCTGGTCTGCCGATAACACCCAAAGTCAAATCAGAAGCTATAACTCATTGGTAACTTTCGGATTACCCATGATGACGGCTACCCGCGAAGCCCTGCAGAGCTGGCTCCATCGCCCTCTTTTTCTGGCGATGGTGGCGGCTGCCCTGAGTACGGCCCTGCTATTGGCCGCAAGCCTGTTTGTGGTGGTACAGCAGGTCAAGCAGCGTGAAAGTGACCAGATGAATGCTCAAGGCGAGCGCTTCCTGCAGCGACTGGAACAGCTGTTCGGCCAGTTGCGCGAAGGCCTCGACGATCTGCAGACGCAGCCCTTGCGTGGTTGCGATGATGACATGATCGCGACGCTGCAGCAGGTCAGCTTCAACTACCGCTTCGTCTATGAGGCGGCTTATATCGACAATCGCGGCGTCTGCTCCAATCGCCCGCGTCAAACCGGCCTGTCCGTGACTCGCCCGCCTGATATCTGGGGGCCCACCTACAGTTATTGGCTCAACACCACCACCGAACCCGACGAGAACCGCGCTGCGTTGATGCTTGGTCGTGGCAACTTCCGGGTCGCCACCTCTCGCGGACATCTGACCGATGTGGTCGACCTGCCGTCCGGCAGTAGCCTGCTGGTGGTCCTGGACAATGGCAAGCGAGCCATTCCCGTATTGGGCTCCGAACAATACTGGCCACCGACGGAGCCCTGGCCCGCAAAAAGTCGCAATGCCTTGCAAGTGACGACCACCCGGCTGATCTATCGAATGCAGACCGACAACCCTGAATACCAATTGGTACTGATCGCCCCACGCGACGGTTTCCAGATACCGGCCAATGCCTGGTGGATGCTGCCCATCAGCCTGGTACTGGGTCTGGGGATCGGTTTCCAGGTCCTTCTCCTGGCTCGTCATCGCCAATCCATGGACGCCGAGCTGCACGGTGCCATCCGGCGTGGTGAATTGCAGGTGCTGTACCAGCCGATTTTCGATCTGCGCAGTCGCAACTGTGTCGGCGCCGAGGCATTGCTGCGTTGGCGCCGACCCGACGGTACCTTGACCAGCCCGGACCTGTTTATTCCGATGGCGGAAGATACGGGGCAGATCCGGCAAATCACCGATTTTGTGCTGCAAAGACTGTTCGATCAGTTGGGTCAACTGTTACGGGCCAACCCGCACCTCTATATATCCGTGAACCTGGCGGCCTGTGACGTGATGGTGCCGCGTATCGGTGAAGTGATCGCACGCCTGTTGGAGCGGCATCGGGTGTCGGCGCATCAGATTGCCTTCGAGGTGACCGAGCGCGGGCTGATCGATGTGCTGGTAGCCCGGGATAACCTGCAATCGCTGCGTGATCTGGGCCATCAGGTATTGATCGACGATTTCGGCACCGGTTATTCCAGCCTGGCCTACTTGCAGACCCTGCCGGTGGACTGCCTGAAAATCGACAAGGCGTTCATCGATGCACTCGGTCACGACGCCGCCAGCAGTGGTGTCGCACCGCATATCATCCGTATGGCCCATGCGTTGGAGCTCAAGGTGATTGCCGAAGGCATCGAGCATGAGGCCCAGGTTTCCTACCTGAGCAGCGAAGGGGTCACGTTCGGCCAGGGTTGGCTGTTTGCCCATGCCCTCAGTGCGGTGCAGCTCATCGAGCTGATCACACGAGGACGACGACGGTTGGGGCGGCGCCTGGACGATGAGGCCTAGGCCCCGTCTGAAACTTGTCGGCGCGCAGAGCCCAGGCTTCAGACCGTCAGCGCCATATAGAACTGGGTGCCCTGCCCGGGTCTTGAATAAACCCCCATGCGTCCGCCATGGAGCTGAACGATCTCCTTGCACAGTGCCAGGCCGAGGCCGGCGCCGCCTTTCTTGCGGCCGACCTGGACGAAAGGTTCGAAGATCCGGCCTTGCTGGCCGTAGGCGATGCCTTCACCGTTGTCTTCGACACTGATGATCACCCGCTCGCCGTGGCGCCGTGCTTGGAGGCGGATCTGGCCATGGTCGCCGGTATGGCGCATGGCATTGTCGATCAGGTTATCCAGCACCCGGTCCAGTTGCGCGGCATCGGCGTGCAGGCGCGGTAGCGGACCCTGGATCGCCACGAGCAATTCGATGCCCTTGGCCTGGGCCTGGACGGCAAACCGCAGCCTCGCCGCTTCCAGCAGGTCTTCGATGGAACAAGGCGCCAATGTCAGTTTCTGCAGGCCGTTCTGGTAGCGGGAGAAATTCAGCAAGTCATTGATGAGTTGCATCAACCGCTGCATTTCTTCGTTGACGGTGTTGAGCAAGTCCGCTTCGCGGGAGTCCTCCGGGAAATGCACGCGCTCCTGTAACAAGCCAAACGCCATGTGCATGCCTGTCACCGGTGTGCGCAGTTCGTGGGAGGCCCGCAGCACGAATTCGCTGCGTACCCGTTCGAAGGCGCGCTGTTCGGTGACGTCGTGCAGCACCATGACGGCGCCAAGGATATGCCCCTGGGTATGGCTGACGGGGGTAAGGCTGTAAGTCAGCAGCCGGGACTCGCCATCCACTTCGATACTCAGGTCTTCCGGCGCCCTTTCCAGGGTTCCGCCCCGCAGGACCAACTGCAGTTCTTCGTCCAGCTCCTGACGCCCAAGGGCTTCGCCCAGACCCAGGCCCAGACGTTCCTCATCCCAGCCCAGTTGACGTTGGGCCACCGGATTGAGGTGCTCCAACTGGCCTTGGCGATCAATCATCAGCAAACCGTCATCGATACTGTCCAGTACCGCTTGCAAGCGCTGCTGGCCGGCGAGCAACTCGTCGACGTTCATCGCCTGGTGCTCGCGCAGTGCCTGGGCCATGATCCCGAAGCGTCGCGTCAGCAGGTTCAACTCGGCTGCGGAGGAAACCGGCAGCGTTACCTCGAAGTTGCCCTGGCCGATGTCATCCGCCGCTGCCGCTAGTGCTTCGATCGGCGCGCCGAAACGTCGGGCGAGGCCATGGGCAGTAACGAAGCCGATGATCAGGACCGCCAGCCCTACCAGCCCCAGCAGGCCGGCAATGAGCAGTGCCCGATCCTGGGCTTCGGCCTGGGCTTTGCCGATATTGTTCAGCGCGCGTCGATAATCCTCGATGAGGCCGTTGCGTAGCACATTGAACTTGTCCGTGAGGTCCTGGATACCTACAAGTGGGGCCGATTGTTGGCGAAAAGCGGCGAATGAGTCGAGAAAACGCTGATAATCGGTCTTGGCCTGGCTGAAGCTGCCCGCCGGATCGTCCAGGCTCTGTTCGTGGGCGATACCCTCTTCAAGCAGCTCGAAGTAATGTCGCTTGGAATCTTCCAGCGCTGCCAGATCAGGCTTTTCGTCCAGCATGATCATGAACTGGTCACCGAGGGTCTGGCGCAACTTGAGGCCCAGGTCCAGCAGAACGAAGTTGTCGCGAACCGCTCGCTCCTGGGTACTGGCCATTTGCATCACGCTCACCAGGCCAAGCAACAGCCCCAGCAATGCCACGGTGATCAGGGCCGAGATACTGAGAAACAGTCGGGTGCGCAGCTTCATCGCCAGTTTCATAAGCTACCGTTCAAAGGTTGTACTGCTTGCGTTTTCGATACAGCGTTGACGCGTCGATGCCCAGGGTCTTGGCCGCTTGGTCGAGGGTATCGGCCGTGGCCAGTACCGCCCCTATGTGGGCTTTTTCCAGCTCATCGAGGCTCAGCGCGGCGCCAATGCGCGGCGCGTTGTTGACGGGCTGTTCGGCCATGCCCAGATGACTGATTTCCACCTTTTCCTGGGCGCAAATGATGCTGGCGCGTTCCACCACGTTGCGCAGCTCGCGGATATTGCCAGGCCAGCGATAGCCTAGCAGCGCTTCGCGGGCCTCGTCGCTGAACGCACGGGCCGGGCGGGCATACTCCTTGACGAAGCGCGCCAGAAAACGATCGGCCAGGGTGAGGATATCTTCGGCGCGCTCGCGCAGCGGTGGCAGATGCAGCGTGATGACGTTCAGGCGATACAGCAGGTCTTCGCGAAAACGGCCGTCGCGCACCATGTCTTCGAGGTTGAGGTTGGTGGCCGCGAGTATCCGGACATCGGCCCGGCGGGTCACCGGATCGCCGACCCGTTCGTATTCCTTGTCCTGGATGAAACGCAGCAGCTTGGGCTGCAATGTCAGGGGAAAATCGCCGATCTCGTCGAGAAACAGCGTGCCTCCATCCGCCTGGTTGACCCGTCCCAGGGTGCTCTCGCTGGCCCCGGTGAACGCCCCCCGGCTGTGGCCGAACAGTTCGCTCTCCATCAGCTCTGCCGTCAGCGAAGGGCAGTTGATGGTGACGCAGGACTTCTTCGCACGTTTGCTCCAGCCGTGGATGGCCCGGGCCAACTCGCCCTTACCAGTGCCCGACTCACCCAGGATCAGGATGTTGGCGTCGGTGCTGGCGACCTGGCGGGCGGTTTCCAGGACAACCTTCATCGCCGGGCTATGGGAGTCCAGGCCGTCATTGGGCTTGCGCATCTCGCCTTCCAGGGCTTCCAGCCTGGCTGACAATTGACGTACTTCCAGCTGTTTGGCAGTCGCCAGGCGCAACTGATCCGGGCTGCAGGGCTTGACGAGATAATCGGCGGCGCCGGCCTGGATCGCATCGACCGCCGTATCGACCGCCGAGTGGGCGGTGACGATCACCACCCGCATCCAGGGGGCCTGGATGCGCATCTGGGCCAGTACATCCAGTCCATTGTCTTCCCCCAGGCGAAGATCGAGAAAGCACAGGTCGAATACCTGGCGTTGCAGCAAGGCGTCGGCCTGGGCGGCGCTGCTGGCGGTGGCGACGGTATAGCCTTCGTCTTCCAGGCAATAGCGGAAGGTACGCAGGATGGCAGACTCATCGTCTACCAGCAGAATGCGGCCTTGATGCTCAGTGGCGGATTCCATTTTTCCTACGCTCCTTTAATGAATGATGTTGGTTAGTGTCAGAAAAATCGGGCAAGTTGCATGGTCGATTCTGAGCGAATACTACCTATCGGCAGCCTCGCTGTGGATGGCGGGATTATAAAAGCCTGATTTATCTCCTTTCTTGCCCTGTGCCTGTGTCGAATGGTCTGGCACGCCATTCCGACATCGATTGGCGAGCGGCAATTCAAAAAGAATCCGGATCGACACTTTCCTTGCATACGAAGGCCTGCATATCAGAGGCAGGGGCGCGGGCATTCGTGCAATACGCACGACCGCAGATTGGAGCATCGTGCAGGATGCGTTCTCCAGTCTTTTTGCGACTAATATAACTCTATGATTTAAAAGAGTTTTTTCTATAAAAAAATCTGGCATGCCGCCTGCAATGGTCTGATCAACGTAGCGTGCAAACGCCCAACCAGATCACCACCCGGGGTGGGGAGGAATTCCAGGATGAATCGTCAACGTGCCGCCCGATTTTCAATCACTTCCCTGCGCGTACAGCAGGGGTTGTGGGCTGTTCTGGCTTTGCTTGTGACCCTCGTGGTGGGTCAGCAATTGCTTCTCTGGCATTACAGCCAGCAGCCCGAAGCCCCTCTGGTGTCGGTTCAAAGAGTTCCCCAAACCCATTTCAGCCCCGTGGGCAACGTCGCCCAGGCTTCCGCTTCGATGCGCATGATGGACGTCGATCAGGCACAGCCTGTGGCCGACATGCCGCGCCAGGAACGCTGGGTGTTTTAACTCGATGATCCCTGCGTCCTTGGCGCATGGAACCATCTCCGCCAGACCCAAACTAAATAGAAAAGCGTAAGGAGAATCACCATGTTGAGCTGGGCTATTACATTCCTGATCATTGCCATCATCGCCGCCGTCCTGGGCTTCGGTGGTATCGCAGGCACCGCCACGGGCATCGCCAAGATTCTCTTTGTCGTATTCCTGGTGATGTTCATCGCTTCCTTCTTCTTTGGCCGTCGCGGTCGAGGCTGACCATGAGCGTCTCGTTGAAAGGATGGGTAGCCGCCCTGCTCCTGGGCGGCAGCACCCTGGCAACGGCTGCCAATGACGGACAGATGCGGGTCAACCAGTTGCTCGAGTCAGACCCGCAATACCGCGAGACCTGGCAGCAGGTCGTCAAGAAAGAAGAACGCTTGCCGGAATGGGTCATGAACCTGTCCGGCGATTCGGAACAGATGAACGCTGTCGAAGAAGACGGCGACAAGTATCTGGTCGGTCCGCTGTGCGAGACCCAGGCCACCTGTCGCAGCAAGCGCCTGTTCGTGGCCTTCAGTTTCGATAAGGACGAGGCCTACGCCTTGCTGGTCGAGGTACCCGCCGGACTGCCTGCCGACAAATCGCCGACCCGCCACGCCGACTATCGTTTCCTGGGTAACCCGGACGAAGGTATGCAGGAAATGTTAATGGAGCAACTCAAGAAGGATCCTAACTGGTACTGAGTTTCGACAACGGGAACAGCAGTCTTGCTTTTCCCTCTGCACAGCCTGAAGAGGGCTGTTGCATGACCAGGGGGCTGGGACGTTCTGACCATTGAGGGTCGGAGTGACCTACGGGCACAAGGGGTGCCTGCGAAAGGGCCGGGTCAGGTAAAAGCTGCGACGCAGGTTCGCAAAGTCCCTGGGGCTGGGCGAACCTGCGGAGAGCTTTTCAACGCAAGAGGCTTGAGCCAGAGCGCCTGGTCATTTTTATCCCAGCCGTGCCCCATCCCCTGCGGTTTTTTGCCCTTCCAGCGCTCTTTCCCTTCCGGACCTGACCGTTAATCGGAGAAGGTTCGCGCTATTTCATTAAATGACGTTGCGACAATTTGCCTGAGCCCTGGCGGTTTTCCTGGCGCTAAAAAAGGCGCAGGCTACGCTGAAATGGCCGGTTCACGGCGCTTTTGCCTGCCTAATTGGCACATTCGAACCGGTTGGGACGCGCGTTTTGTTTGGAAAAACTCATGCCGATTCGGCATGGGGTAGGCGGTTACGGCATTAGACGATCCCCCCTCGCCTCGCAATAGTTGCGCCTTTTTTCGCCCGCCAGTCAGCCGCCAGCGCGTGCTCGGGGTGACCTTATACGGGGGCAAAAGCGCGAATTCGTGTCGCCATGAGCGGTCCCTTCCATGCTTTTGTCCGTGTCCAATCGAAGTAAGGGTAATGATATGAAGAAGGCAAAACTAAGCCTCGCCTGGCAGATTCTCATCGGCCTGGTGCTCGGGATTGCACTCGGCGCGCTGCTCAACCATTTCAGTGGCGAAAAGGCCTGGTGGATCAGCAACGTGTTGCAACCGGCAGGCGATATCTTCATTCGCCTGATCAAGATGATCGTGATCCCGATCGTGATTTCCTCCCTGATCGTCGGCATTGCCGGGGTCGGTGACGCCAAGAAACTCGGGCGTATCGGCTTCAAGACCATCGTCTATTTCGAAGTCGTCACCACCATCGCTATTGTTGTCGGCCTGCTGCTGGCCAACTTCTTCCATCCAGGCAGCGGCATCGACATGAGCACCCTGGGTACCGTGGACATTTCCAAGTACCAGGCCACGGCCGCCGAAGTCCAGCATGAACATGCCTTTATCCAGACCATCCTCAACCTGATCCCGTCGAACATCTTCGCAGCGGCCGCTCGCGGCGAGATGCTGCCGATCATTTTCTTCTCCGTTCTGTTCGGCCTCGGTCTTTCCAGCCTGCAGCCGGACCTGCGCGACCCGCTGGTGAAAATGTTCCAGGGCGTGTCGGAAAGCATGTTCAAGGTCACCCACATGATCATGAACTACGCGCCGATCGGCGTTTTCGCACTGATCGCGGTGACCGTCGCCAACTTCGGCTTCGCTTCCCTGCTGCCACTGGCAAAACTGGTGATCCTGGTTTACGTCGCCATCGCCTTCTTCGCCTTCGTGGTACTGGGCCTGGTTGCGCGCCTGTTCGGCTTCTCGGTGCTCAAGCTGATGCGCATTTTCAAGGACGAACTGGTGCTGGCCTACTCCACCGCCAGCTCCGAAACGGTATTGCCGCGGGTGATCGAGAAGATGGAAGCCTACGGCGCACCGAAAGCCATCTGCAGCTTCGTGGTGCCCACCGGTTATTCGTTCAACCTCGATGGTTCGACCCTCTACCAGAGCATCGCGGCGATCTTCATCGCCCAGCTGTATGGCATCGACCTGTCCATCAGCCAGCAACTGCTATTGGTCCTGACCCTGATGGTCACTTCCAAGGGCATCGCCGGTGTGCCGGGCGTATCCTTCGTGGTGCTGCTCGCCACCCTCGGCAGTGTCGGTATACCGTTGGAAGGCCTGGCCTTCATCGCCGGTGTCGACCGCATCATGGATATGGCCCGTACCGCGCTGAACGTGATCGGCAACGCCCTGGCGGTGTTGGTGATCGCTCGTTGGGAAGGCATGTACGACGATGCCAAGGGCCAGCGCTACTGGAACTCCCTGCCACACTGGCGCAGCAAGGAGCCGCTGCCGGCGGGGGAACCTTCCAGCCATTGATGCCTGCCTTGAGGCCAGGATTGTGACGAGGGGATTTATCCCCCGCTGGGCCGCCAAGCGGCCCCACCATTGCCGATGTCATTGACCAGACCTAGCGCGTCGTCCGGTTTCAGGCCTGCTCCGCAGCCCAGCGGGTTGTGTGCCAGTTGACTGATCGGCATCAGGCTTCAAGGCCCGCGATGGCGACGGCACATTCAACATCCAGGCAAACCCCGGAAAAATCCGGGGTTTGTCGTTTCTGCCAGCCCCGCTATCATTCGCCGCATCTTCCGGGGGATTTAACCGATGCTCAATGGCCTGTGGCTTGGCTTCTTTATCGTGGCGGCCGTATCGGCGCTGGTGCAGTGGCTGGTCGGCGGCAACGCCGGGATCTTCGCGGCCATGGTGGAAAGCATCTTTGCCATGGCCAAGCTGTCGGTGGAGGTCATGGTCCTGCTGTTCGGCACCCTGACCCTCTGGCTGGGGTTCCTGCGCATCGCCGAAAAGGCCGGCATCGTCGACTGGCTGGCCAAGGCCCTCGGCCCGCTGTTCCTGCGCCTGATGCCGGAAGTGCCGCCGGGCCATCCGGCGATCGGCCTGATCACCCTCAACTTCGCCGCCAACGGGCTGGGACTGGATAACGCCGCCACCCCCATCGGCCTCAAGGCCATGCGTGCCCTGCAGGACCTCAATCCCAGCCCGACCATCGCCAGCAATGCCCAGATCCTGTTCCTGGTGCTCAACGCGTCGTCGCTGACGCTGCTGCCGGTGACGATTTTCATGTACCGCGCCCAGCAAGGCGCGCCGGACCCGACCCTGGTGTTCCTGCCGATCCTGCTCGCCACCAGTTGCTCGACCCTGGTGGGGCTGCTGTCGGTGGCGTTCATGCAGCGTCTTCGTCTGTGGGACCCGGTGGTGCTGGCGTACCTGGTGCCCGGTGCGTTGGTGCTGGGCGGTTTCATGGCCATGCTGGCGACGCTCTCGGCCACGGCCTTGGCGGGGTTGTCATCGATCCTGGGTAACCTGACGTTGTTCGGCCTGATCATCCTGTTCCTGGTGATCGGCGCGCTGCGCAAGGTCAAGGTCTACGAAGCGTTCGTCGAAGGTGCCGAGGAAGGGTTCGACGTTGCCAAGGGCCTGCTGCCCTACCTGGTGGCCATGCTCTGCGCCGTGGGCGTGCTGCGGGCTTCGGGCGCGCTGGATTTCGGCCTGGATGGCATCCGGCACCTGGTGCAGTGGGCGGGTTGGGACACGCGTTTCGTCGACGCCTTGCCCACGGCCATGGTCAAGCCCTTCTCCGGCAGCGCCGCCCGGGCGATGCTGATCGAAACCATGAAGACTTCCGGGGTGGACAGCTTCCCGGCCCTGGTGGCAGCCACCATCCAGGGCAGCACGGAAACCACCTTCTATGTGCTGGCGGTGTACTTCGGCGCCGTGGGCATCCAGCGGGCGCGGCATGCGGTGGGGTGCGCGCTGCTGGCGGAGCTGGCCGGCGTGCTGGGGGCGATCGGCGTGTGCTACTGGTTCTTTGGCTGAGGTTCAGGGCGCCGGGGTCGCGAAGCGCTGGCCCTGCTCCAGCGTCCAGTTCACCACCTCGGCGGTCAGCCGGTCACTGGCCCGGCCAAAGCCATCCACCACCGCCGGTACCTTAACATCGCTCAAGGGCTGGCGCACTTCGAAGCGGCGGCTGGCCAGGATGCGCTGGTCGAAACCACGCACCAGCAGTGCATCCAGGCGAACCACCACGCTGGCGGCCGAGCCCTGGTATTCGGTCTGGAACGCCTGCAATTGCCCGCCCAGTTCCAGGTCTGCCTGCAGGTTGCTGTCGGCGACACTCAGCAGCCTGACCCGTCCGTCCTGGGCAAAGCCGTCGAGCAAGCGATTGCGCAGCAACACCGGGGCGGGATCGCTCCAGCGCGAGGCGGCGTAGCTGCTGAACAGGTTGCCCTGGGGAATGACCGCGATTTTCGGGCTGTTGAGCACTTCGCTGGCCTGCGGGCTGGCCAGGCGCAACGACCAGCTCACCGGCGTGCCGGCCGAGGCCGACGCCTGGCTGGCGGGCAGCCGATAGATGTCCGACGGCTCGGCCTTGGGCAGGATCGAACACCCGGTCAGCAGGATAAACGCTGTCAGCACCAGCGCCGGACAGACGAATCGATTGAACGGCTTCATGGCGTGAACTCCTTATCCTTGTCATTGCCCAGCAGATAGCCGCTGGGGTTGGCGTCCAGGCGCCGGGATATACCGCGCAGGGCACTCAGGGTTTCCCGCAGCTCGCGCACGGCCGGCGCCAGGGCGTTGAGGCCTTGCATGCCGTTGTTCAGCGCGTCGCGGTTGTCGCCCAGCAGTCTGTCGAGGGTCGCCGTGCTGCGAGCCAGGGACTCCATGGCCTGGCCGGCATTGCCGAACGCCTGTTTGCCCTGGTCGTTGAGCAGCCCATTGGCGTTGCGCATCAGCGCGGTGGTCTGCTCCAGCGTGGCGCTGGCCTGTTTGCCGATGGACGCCAGTTGCTGCATGGCCTGGCGAATGTCGCCACGCTGATCGGCAATGACCCCGGTGGTTTGTTCCAGATGATCCAGGGTATTGCTCAGGCGCTGGACGTTGTCGGAGGAAAACACCTCGTTGGCGTTGTGCAGCAGCAGGTTGATGTTGGTCATCACGTCGTCGCTGTTATTGAGCAGGCGGGCGATGGGTGAGGGCGCGGCGACGATCACCGGCGGTTCGCCGTCGTGCCCGGTCAATGGCGGGCTCTGGGGCGTGCCGCCACTGAGCTGGATGATCGAGGTGCCGGTGATGCCCGTCAGTGCCAGCTTGGCCTGGGTGTCCTGCTTGATCGGCGTTTCACCGCTCAAGCGCACTCGCGCCAGCACCCGGCGCGGATCGTTCGGATCCAGGCGCAGGTTCACCACGTCCCCGACCTTGATGCCGCTGTATTCCACCGAGCTGCCTCGGGACAAGCCGCTGACAGCCTCGTTGAACACCACTTCGTAATCCTTGAACTCGCTGTCCACGCTGGACTTGGCCAGCCAGAGGCCGAACAGCAGGGCGCTGACCACCACAATGACGGTGAACAGGCCGATCAGCACATGATGGGCTCGGGTTTCCATGTCAAACCTCGTTGGACTGTGTAGCGGCCGACAGCGCCGCGCGGCCGCGAGGGCCATGAAAGTATTCATGAATCCAGGCATCGTCGGTTTCCGACACCTTGTCGATGACATCAGCCACCAGGACTTTTTTCTGGGCCAGCACCGCTACTCGATCCGTGATGGTGTAGAGGGTGTCCAGGTCGTGGGTGACCAGGAACACGCTCAGGCCTAGGGCGTCGCGCAGCGTCAGGATCAACTGGTCGAAAGCCGCCGCGCCGATGGGGTCGAGTCCGGCGGTGGGTTCGTCGAGAAACAGGATGTCCGGGTCCAGGGCCAGCGCACGGGCCAGGGCGGCCCGCTTGATCATGCCGCCGGACAGCGACGCGGGGTACTTGTCCGCGGCCGAGAGCGGCAGTCCGGCCAGGGCGAGTTTCACCGCCGCCAAGTGTTCGGCGTCGGCCCGGCTGAGGCCGGCATGTTCGATCAGCGGCAGGGCGACGTTCTCTGTCACCGTCAGGGACGAAAACAGCGCGCCCTTCTGGAACAGCACGCCAAAGCGTCGTTCCACCCGTGAGCGTTGTGCCGGGGGCAGGCTTGGCAAGTCCTGGCCGAACACCCGCACCGAACCCTCGCTGGGCTGGTTCAGGCCGACGATGCTGCGCAGCAGCACCGACTTGCCACTGCCGGAGCCGCCCACCACGGCGAGGATCTCGCCTTTGTAGACGTCCAGGTCGAGGTTTTCATGCACGCTCTGGCGGCCAAAGCGATTGCACAGGCCGCGCACCTGGATCACCGCGTCGGCGGGTGTAGCACGAGGTCGACTCACCAGCTCATCTCCATGAAAAACAGCGCGGCCACGGCATCCAGCACGATCACCACGAAAATCGACTGCACTACGCTGGAGGTGGTGTGGGCCCCGACCGATTCGGCACTGCCGCTGACCTTGAAGCCTTCCAGGCAGCCGATGGCAGCGATCAGAAACGCGAAGATCGGCGCCTTGACCATGCCCACCACGAAGTGCTGCACGCCGATGTCCGATTGCAGCAGCGACAGGAACATGGCCGGAGAGATGCCCAGGGACAGGGCGCACACCACGCCGCCGCCAATGATGCCCGCGAGCATGGCCACGAATGTCAGCATGGGCAGCGCCACCAGGAGGGCCAGCACCCTGGGCAGCACCAGCAACTCGACAGGATCGAGGCCGAGGGTCCTGATGGCGTCGATTTCCTCGTTGGCCTTCATCGAGCCGATCTGCGCGGTGAATGCGCTGGCGGTACGACCGGCCATGAGGATCGCCGTCAGCAACACGCCGAATTCACGCAGAAACGAGAACGCCACCAGGTCCACGGTGAAGATACTGGCGCCGAAATCCGCCAGCACCGTCGCCCCGAGGAAGGCCACCACCGCTCCCACCAGGAACGTCAGCAAGGCCACGATGGGGGCCGCGTCCAGGCCGGTCTGCTCGATGTGAACCACCATTGGGGTAATCCGCCAGCGCCGTGGGTGGAACAGGCCGCGGGCCAGGGTTTCCAGGATCAGGCCGACAAAGCCGAGCAACTGCAGGGTGTCCTGCCAGACCTTCTCCACGGCCCGTCCGATGCGTGTCAGCAATTGGGTCACGACGCTGACTTTCGGCTCTTTGTCCGGTACGCAGAAATCCGTCAGCGAGCAATACACGGTCTGCAGCAGGGCGCGCTCGGCTGCCGGCAGGCTGCAGTCCGGGTGTTCGGCGGTCTTGCCCAGCCTTTCCGAACCCAGCAGCTCCACCAATAGCGAGGCTCCGGCGGTGTCGAGGGCGCCGAGGCCGTTGAGATCGATCCAGGCGTTTTCGTCGTACTGGCCGCGCAGCGATTCGCTCAAGCGCTTGAGCTGGGCGTAATGGGCCAGGGTCCAGTCGCCACTGATCCACAGTTGCGCCGGCGAGCCGGACGTGTCGAGTCGGGCACTGCCCATAGAGGGGCTGGGGGTCATAAGCTCCATGCTCGTTCGGTTTGAACAGCGCTACCTAATAGCATGACTGTCATTATTTTGCTGCGGGCGCAGCGGCGCTCACATTGAAACGCAGCACACCGATCACCTGGCCATTTTCCGTGAGCACCCGCACCTGCCATTTGCCTGCCGGGTCATCCGGGAAGTTCTGCTTGTGGGTCCAGGCGCGATAGCCTTCCTTGCGCCCACCGTGGATGTCCAGGGCGATGCGATCGACTTCCTTGCCGTTGAATTGCCAGACGTGATAGATCCGCTCGTCGAGCCCGCGTGGTGCGTTGATCGCCGTGTAGGCGTACAGGCCGTTGCCACGGATCTGGGCGGCGCTGACTTCCTTGAGGCTGGCGCCGGGTGTGCGGTCTTCCAGCTGAGTGCTGATCGCCACTTCGGTCATCCACAATGTCGCGGGCGGTACCCAGGAACGCAGCACCCAGCCGGCAGCGCCAATGCCCAGGGTGATGCACAGGATCGCCAGGGCGTTGCGCACGGTGCGGATCGGGAAGATCGAAGCGAGGCTGGGAAACGACAGCAGCATGGCCGTGCCCAGGGCCAGCTTGAAGCTCTGGTCGGTGGTCAGGTGCAAGATGACCGGCAATGCGGTGAGCAGGGCGGCGAACAGCGTCAGGGTGTGCAACGCCAGGAAGGCCCAGCGCCGGGGCGCCAGCCATTTGTAGTACAGCGGGTCGATGATGGAAATCAGTGCTGCCGCGGTGAGCAGGCCGGTGAAAAGCAGTTGGCTGCTGTTCCAGGTGGTGGTGACGAAGAAAAACGGCAGGACGAAGAACAGGCTTTCCTGGTGGATCATCTGCGTGGCGTAACGCAACAGCGGCTGGGGAATTTCCCGTTTGAAAACCCGCGTGAACAGGCGGGTCAGGCTGTTTTCCAGCATCAGCCAGAGCCAACTCACCAACATCACGATGGCGATCCAGCTCGCCAGGCCCTGCTGGCGGTCCACCAGCATGAAACTGCCGATCCCGGACACGAAACCGCCCAGCGCGATGACCCCCGGGTAGCGCTTCATCAGTTCAAGAAGGCGCTGGATATAGTGAGTCAGGTTTTGCATTCGGCGGTTTCACATCAAGACGTAGGAAATATCCCCGATAGAGTATCGTCCGGGCATCGGCATGGCGAGGCTCGTGATCACTTGTGACGCGGGAAGTGTTCCGCCCGGCAGCCGATCGGGATAAACCCGTTCGCTACCCATGATACCGGCCGGGCGGGTCAGGCCCTGCGTCGGCGCAGGCGCCACGCCACCCAGGCCAGCAGCAGCCCCATCAAGGCGACCAGGGTCCATACCAGTTCATCGTCGCTGAGCAGCGGCTTTTCGATGCGCAGGTAACCCGGATCCTTGAGCAGTTCGTCCAGGGCCTGGTTGGCCTGTTCCAGGCTCACCGCCTGCAGGCGCACGGCGGGGTTGGCGAAGCGACCGTCCTCGTAGTCGCCCAGGGCGCCCCAGTAGTAATCGGCCAGTGCGCTGTTGCCTTGTACCGCCCAGGACTGATGGGCGATGGCCGCGCGCTTGATGCGCATGAACGTGTCGGGATCCAGTCCGTCCTTGAGCAACGTGTTGCGCAGCGCCTCGAGCGCCGCCTCGGCTTCTGGCAGGTCCTCGCGGGCCAGGTCTGCGTTCAGGCTGAAGAAACCGACGCCACCAAACACTTCCCGCTCCACCCAGGGGCCGTAGGACAGGCCACTGGCCAGGCGCAGTTGGCGATAGAGCGCCCAGTCCAGGTAGTCCTTGAGCAGATCGAAGGTTTCGTCGTGCTGCTGGTCCAGCACCGGCTCCGGGAACAGCCAGTGCAGCTTGGCGCCATCCCCTGACAGGCCGCGGATCAGGTTGCGCTTGGTGACCGCGCTGTAGCGAATCTGCGGCAGCGGTTTGTGGGCGCTGGGCTCGACCGGTTCGAGCGCGCCAAAGGTGCGTTCCAGATAGGCCGGCAGCACCCGGTCGAGATCGCCGACGACAATCAGCGTCATGTTGTTCGGTGCGTACCAGCTTTTGCGAACCTGTTCGAGGCGGGCGAGGGAGTGTTGCCCCACCTCGGCCCGCTCCGCGCAGCGCAGGCCCAGTTCCACCGCCAGCTGATTGCTGGCCCTGTGGCCCAGGTCCTGACGGTCGAGCCAGCGTTGCAGGTGGGTGTAGTGGCCGCCATCCTCGCGTTCGACCACCCGCTTGGCCGCTTCCAGGGCCTTGTCGTCGATGCGGGTGCGGGTCAGCACCGCCAGCAGCAGGTCCAGCACCTTGCGCTGGTTGCTCGCCGGCGCTTCGATGACAAAAGTGGTGTCGGCGTTACTGGTGAAGGCGTTCCACTCGCCGCCCAATGCCTGCATGCGCTCTTCCAGCGCGCCCTCGCCACCCTCGTCGATCCCGCTGAACAGCGCATGCTCGAGCAGGTGCGGCAGCTCCTTGTCGGCGCAACTGAAATCGTCCAGGCCCACGCCAATCACCAGCCGGATCGCGACATGCCCGCGTTCGCTGCCGGGCTTGAGCAATAGCTGCATGCCGTTGGGCAGCGTATACCCTTCGACCTGGAACCGATCCAGGGCCGCCACGGGCAACGAGCCTAGCAAGAGGAGGGCGAGTAACAGACCACGCATAAAATGAGCATCCTGGCGACTGACAGTCCAACCTTGTTGACTGGACAACGCGCCAGATGTTCAAGGCGAATGGGTGATGTCCGAGATTTCATCGGCCGCCAGGGCGCCGATCTCGGCACTTTCCAGCACCACATAGGCACTGCCGCAGAACAGCGAGTTGAGACGCCTCATGTCGGCAATCAGATCCAGGTGCAGGGAACTGGTCTCCAGGCTTTGTATGACCTTGCGCTGCAAACGACTGACGTGAGCATGGGCCATGCGCCTTTCCTGGGCGCGAAAACGCCGTTTCTCACGCAGCAATTGACGGGCGCTTTCCCGGTCGCCACTGAGAAACACCGACAGCCCCAGGCGCAGGTTGGCGATCAGATGGCTGTGCAGCCCCGCCAACTCCTCCAGGCCCACCTCGGAAAAGGACCGCCGCTGCGAGGTCTTCTGCTGCTGGACCTTGCGCAGCATGCGTTCGATAAGGTCGCTGGCCAGCTTCAGGTTGATGGCCAGCTCGATGATCTCCGCCCAGCGGCGGCTGTCCTGTTCACTGAGGTCCTCGCGGGGCATCTGGGCCATGTACAGCTTGATGGCGCTGCACAAGGCTTCGACGTCGTCGCTGACACGCCGGACCTCCTGGGTGACGGTCGTCTGCTGGCCGCGCAGCACGTCGAGCATGGCTTCGAGCATGTTTTCGATCTGGTCGCCGATGCGCAAGGTTTCCCTGGCCGCGTTCGCCAGGGCCAGGCTTGGGGTGGCGAGGGCGGCCGGGTCCAGGTGGCGTGGCTTGGCCGTGCCATTGGTGTCTGGACGGTCTGGCAGCAGCCAGGCGCAGAGTTTCGCCATGGGGGCGACGCTGGGCAGCAGGACCAGGCAACGAACGGCGTTGTAGAGCAGATGGAAGCCGATGACCGTTTCCTGGGGGCTGAAGTCCAGGCTGTCGAGCCAGCCTACCAGCGGATCGAGCACCGGGATGATCAGCAACAGCCCGATCAGCTTGTACAGCAAGCTGCCCAGTGCCACCTGGCGGCCGGCGGCGTTCTGCATGCTGGTACCCAGGAAGGCCAGCACACCGCTGCCGATGTTGGCGCCGATCACCAGACCAATGGCGACCGGCAGGCTGATCACCGCCGCGCCGGCCAGGGTGGCGGTCAACAGCACGGCGGCCAGGCTGGAGTAGGACACCATGGCAAAGACCGCACCGACCAGGGCGTCGAGGAGGATGTCACCGGTCAACGAAGCGAAGATCACTTTCACGCCCTGGGCGTGGGTGATGGGCGCGGCGGCCTCGACGATCAATTGCAGCGCCAGGATGATCAGGCCCAGGCCGATGCCCACCCGCCCCATCTGCCCGACGCGCGTCTGCTTGCGCGACAGGAAGAAAATCACCCCGAGGAAAATCAGCAAGGGCGACAGCCAGGACAGGTCCAGGGTCAGCACCCGGGCCATCAGTGCCGTGCCGACGTCGGCGCCCAGCATGGTCGCCAGGGCAGGAGTCAATGCCATCAGGCCCTGGCCGACGAAGGAGGTGACCAGCATGGCGGTGGCATTGCTGCTCTGGACCATGGCCGTGACCATGATACCGGCGATGAAAGCCAGCCAGCGCCTGGACATGTTCTGGCTGATGACGTGCCGCAGGTTCGAGCCGTAGACCCGCAGGATGCCGGTACGGACAATGTGCGTGCCCCAGATCAGCAGGGCCACGGCGGAGAGCAAGTTGAGCAGGGTCAGCATGAGAAGCCCCCTGTTAGCGTCCCAAAGGGACAAATTGACGGTGCCACATTCTTCGTTCTTGTATTTAAGCTGTAGTTGGCGAACGGTTCGGACGCCAGCATTGCACAGCTAAAGAATCGTTTGAAACAAAACTGTCATAAAAATACCCCCTCAGCTCCAGTGAGAGCGAGCGTGCTCGCGATGGGGCCCCGACATTCAACCTCTTCATTGCCCACAGACCGCTATCGCGAGCAAGCTGAACTGGCCTAATGATTTTGGACACTTCAATCGGGCGCTATGATGGCGCTCAAATCTGAGGTGTTTGGCTATGCGTAAATCTTATTCCAGGGAATTCAAGCTCAAGGCTGCCAGCTTGGTGCTGGACGAGGGCCAGTCGGTCCCAGAGGTCTGTGCCAGTTTGGATATTGGCCCAACGGCCTTGCGCCGTTGGGTCGATCAGGTGCGTCAAGAACGCTTGGGCTCAACCCCGCAAGGGGCCAAGGCGATTACCGCCGATCAGCGAGAGATTCAGCAGCTCAAAGCGTTGCTCAGGCAAAAAGACCTGGACATTGAAATCCTAAAAAAGGCCAGTGCTCTCCTGCTTTTGGACTCCAAAGATCATTCTCGTTGATCGATGAGCTGGACGAGCAGTACGGCGTTAACAATTGCTGTCGGGCGTTTGGAGTCAACCGCAGCAGCTTTTACGCTTGGCGGCAGCGCCAAGGCAAGGTGAAGCCTGAGCGGGAGAAACTTAAAGCCGTGCTGGTCGAGCATCACAAGGAATCCAGAGCATCCGCGGGGGCTCGCACCCTTTCCAAGGAGCTGCAAGCAAAGGGGCATCGTGTCGGGCGACATATGGCTCGCAGTTTGATGCGTGAAGCCGGTGTTGCGAGTCGGCAGCGTCGACGGCACAAGTACAAATCTTCCGGTGTGGAAGCCCTGGTGACGCCGCACCTGCTCAAACGCAAGTTTGATGTCACGGCGATCAACCAGGTGTGGTGTGGCGATGTGACGTACATCAAGGTCGGCAATCGGTGGCTGTATTTTGCGGCTGTTCTGGATTTGTACGCTCGCCGGATCGTGGGCTGGTCTTTCTCGTTGATTTCTGACGCCGCGCTGACTTGCGAGGCACTGCGGATGGCGGTCGAGTTGCGAGGCCGCCCAAAGGGAGTGCTGTTTCATTCTGATCAAGGCTGCCAGTACACCAGCCATAAATTCAGGAATGAAATAAATAGGCACGGGCTTGTGCACAGCATGAGTCGTAAAGGTGAATGCTGGGACAACGCCCCAATGGAGCGTTTTTTTGGAAGCTTGAAGTCGGAGTGGGTGCCAGAGAATGGTTACAACTCGGAGCACGAAGCTCGTGTGGATATACAACGTTATGTGATGCGTTACAACAACGTCAGGCTCCATAGCTACAACGACTACCGGTCGCCGGTAGCTATGGAGAAACTGGCGGCGTGAAACCTTAACTGGTGTCCAGAATTACTTGACCAGTTCAAGCTCGCTCCCACAGGGGCCTTTCTCCGGGCATGAAAAAGGGGCTCCAGAGAGCCCCTTCGTTCATTGCCCCGTATCGTTACTGACCGGGAACATCCTTGCGCAGTTTCACTGGATCCTGCTGCTTGCGCTTGCGGGCCATCGCGGTGCGCATCTTGATGTTGATGGCTTCCACCGCCAGGGAGAACGCCATGGCGAAGTAGACGTAGCCCTTAGGTACATGCACATCGAGGGACTCGGCGATCAGCACGGTACCGACCACCAGCAGGAACGACAGCGCCAGCATTTTCAGCGACGGGTGCTTGTCGATGAACTGGCTGATGGTGCCCGAGGCCAGCATCATCACCAGGACCGCCACGATGATCGCCGCCACCATGACCGGTACATGGGAGACCATGCCCACGGCGGTGATGACCGAGTCCAGGGAGAACACGATGTCGATGATCGCGATCTGGATGATGGTGTAGATGAAGCTGCCGCCCTTGCCCGCAGGCGCCTCGTTGCTTTCGTCTTCACCTTCCAGGGCGTGGTACATCTCCTGGGAGCTTTTCCACAGCAGGAACAGGCCACCGAAGAACAGGATCAGGTCACGACCGGAGATACCCTTGCCGAACACTTCGAACAAATCGGTGGTCAGGCGCATGACCCAGGTGATGGACAACAGCAGCAGGATCCGCGTGATCATGGCCAGGGCCAGACCGAAAATCCGGGTGCGCGCCTGCATGTGCTTGGGCATGCGGCTGACCAGGATCGAAATCATGATGATGTTATCGATGCCCAGGACAATTTCCAGGGCCGTCAGGGTAAAGAAGGCAACCCAGATTTCCGGGTTGGTCAGCCATTCCATGTGAGTTCCTTTGAGCGTTTGTTAGGCCGCGTCGCTTCGGTTCGTAGGAGAGCGACGCAGCGTCATATGTTGCTTTTATAGAGTGCTGAACAGCGGAAAAATCCCCATCAGCAAGGCGGCGAACATTATGCACAGGCAAACCAGTACTGCCCACTTCAGCGTGAAGCGCTGGTGGTCGCCGAACTCGATCCCGGCCAAGGCTACCAGCAGGTAGGTGGACGGAACCAGCGGGCTCAGCAGGTGCACGGGCTGGCCAACGATGGAGGCACGTGCCATTTCAACCGGCGAGATACCGTAATGACTAGCTGCTTCGGCCAGCACCGGTAACACCCCGTAATAAAATGCGTCGTTGGACATGAAGAAAGTGAACGGCATGCTGGCCAGCGCGGTAATCACGGCCAGGTACGGGCCGAGGAAATCCGGGATCACGGCCAACAGGCTCTTGGACATGGCGTCGACCATACCGGTACCGGACAGGATGCCGGTGAAGATACCCGCCGCGAAAATCAGCCCGACCACCGCTAGTACGCTACCGGCATGCGCCGCAACTCGGTCTTTCTGCTGCTGCAGGCAAGGGTAGTTGACGATCATCGCGATGCTGAAGGCCACCATGAACAGCACCGGCAGCGGCAGCAGGCCAGCGATCAAGGTGCACATCAGGCCCAGGGTCAGCGCGCCGTTGAACCAGATCAGCTTCGGACGGCGGGCGTCCGGGAACTGGGAAACGCTGATCTCGCTGTGATCCATTTCCTCGCCCACCAGGTGCAGTTCACCCAGGCGCGCACGCTCGCGCTTGCCGTACATATAGGCAATCACCAGGATCGCCACGACACCGAAGGCCATCGCCGGGATCATCGGAACGAAGATGTCGGACGGGTCGACATGCAACGCACTGGCCGCACGCGCCGTCGGGCCGCCCCAAGGGGTCATGTTCATCACGCCGCCGGCGAGGATGATCAGGCCGGCCATGATCCGTGGGCTCATGCCGATGCGGCTGTAGAGCGGCAGCATCGCGGCCACGCAGATCATATAAGTGGTCGCGCCGTCGCCATCGAGGGAGACGACGAGCGCCAGAACGGCGGTACCGACCGAAACTTTCAGCGGGTCGCCCTTGACCAGCTTGAGAATCTTGCGCACGGCCGGGTCGAACAGGCCGGAATCGATCATCAGCGCAAAATACAGAATCGCGAACATCAGCATCACCCCGGTCGGGGCGAGCTTGGTGATGCCTTCGAGCATCATCGGGCCGATTTTCGGCGCAAAACCACCGAACAGGGCGAACAGGATCGGAATGATGATCAGGGCGATCAGCGCGGACAGGCGCTTGGTCATGATCAGGAACATGAAGGTGATGACCATGGCGAAGCCAAGGAAAGTCAGCATGGGGAATACTCCAGGCGTGGCGTGGCGGGTAAAGGCGAACCGCAGAGGTCAGCGCAGAACGAGAGGCACGGAACGGACGGATGGAGTGGGTACGACGGGATGAATAGCAGAGGACATCAGGGTCACCATTGTTGTTGTTAAAAAGGCCAGACGCGCATTCGAGCTGCGTCTCGGGCCGCCGGTCTTTTGCCGGGAGTGGGGGCGATCCTAATCGCGCTAGCTTTCATCAAGCTTTCGCAGGGTAAATGGGGACGAGCCGCAGATGATGACCTTGTTAGGCAGCACTGCTGTGGCGAGGGGATTTATCCCCGCTGGGGCGCGAAGCGGCCCTGAAACCTGTCATCGTGTAATACCCGGAGAATGCACTCTGCCCTTTTGGGCCTGCTGCGCAGTCCAGCGGGGATAAATCCCCTCGCCACAGTAGCAATCAAGTTCTTGCGGCAAACACCGAAAGATTCAACGGCCGCATCGCGCCCATCCAGATCGCATGGTCGGTGTGGTCCTTCAGGTCATCGCCGGTGTCCGGGTGCAGGAAGATCACCAGGCCATTGCGATTGAGCGCGAGCCACGGCAGGACTACGCCGATGTACTGCGGGTCGAACGCCAGCTGGCAACTCCAGTCCGGATGAGGGCCGACCGGACGCTGGTGGACCCGGCCCATCTTCAGCGCAAACAGCTGCGCCGCTTCCTCACACAGTGCCCGGGCCTGGTCCAGGGTGCTGGCATCGAAATAGACGTGGGCATGATAGCCCTTGATCCGTTGCATCTTTCACTCCTTGTCCTGCAAGGCCGAACCCTCCGGGTTTTCCACGGGTCAGAGGCTTACATGCGGTAAAAAAGGAAAACAGCCATGAAGAACGCCGAAACCCCGGTCATCAAAGTGGTGCTCTATGGTGCCATGAGCAGCCTCGGCAGTGCGTTGATGGCTGAGATGCTGCGGCGCCAGCATGAAGTCATTGCCATTCTCGATGATCTCACGGCGCTGGCGCCGCGTCCGGGCCTGCGGGCCAAGACGGGGGATCTCTATGATCCCGAACGGGTCAAGCAGAGCGTCGCCGGTACCGACGCGGTGGTGTGTCTGCTGAACGCTCCGGGTTTGCCGATGAACAGCGAACAGGTGGAGCGCACGCTCATTCCGGGCCCGGTGGAACAGGTGCTGGCGGTGGATGCCTTGATTGCCGGGATGCAGGCGGTCAAGGTTTCCCGGTTGTTCCTGGTGGGGGATTTCGCTGTGCTGGACGAGGAACAGGTCGAAGACGACCTGCAGCGTCATGCCGCCGAGGAGATCCTCGATGCCCTGCGACACAGCTCGCTGCAATGGACCCTCGTCAACTCACCCTATGCCGCCGCCGGGTTGAGTATCGAGCATTTCAGCCAGGTCAGCACCAGCCTGGAACCCGGCGTGGCCGAGTCCCTCGAAAGGCTCAACCGTGTGGCGGTCGGCATTGCCGATGAGCTGCGCCTGAACCTGCATGTGGGCGAACATGTGAATTTCGTGGCTGCCACCTGATCCCCAGCCCCGACGAGCGAGCGCCCTGGCCACTCAGACGGCAATCGACGGTAATGGCAAGCCGGTAAGCGACTCGCCACTGTTGGCCTGTTCTTCCATCAGCCAGTCCACGAACTGCTTGATCAGGACGCCGCGTCTTTTGCGCTGGGGCAAGACGACGTAGTACCCCAGCCGCGACAGCACCGTCTCGGTAATCGGACGACAGAGCAGGCCTTGGGCCAATAAGTTATCCACAAGGTGCCGCCAGCCAATGGCGACGCCCTGGCCGCCAATCGCCGCCTGGATCAGCAGGGTGTAGTTGTCGAAACGCAGTTGCCCGGGGGCCGGTGGCGAGGTGATGCCCAGTTCCCGGAACACGCCGCTCCAGTCGAACCAGTTGCTGCTGTTACTGCCTCGCAAATGCAGCAAGGGCAGCTCGGACAACGCCTGGGCGGACAAGGGCAGGGGACGTTCCTTGAGCAGCAGCGGGCTGCACACCGGAAATACTTCTTCGCTGAACAACCAGCGACTTTCGCCTTGTTTGAAGCGACCGTCGCCAAACAGCACAGCAACGTCGATATCGGTACGCAGCATGTTGTGGTTACGCTCGCTGGTCACCAGGCTGACATCCACCTGTGGGTTGGCCGCATGGAAACGGTGCAGGCGCGGCATCAGCCAATAGGCCGCGAAAGCGAAGTCCGTGGCCACCTGCAACACTTCGTGCTGGCGTTGAGCGGTGATGGCGTTGAGTCCCTCGTCGATGTTCTGCAGCCCCGCCTGCACTTGTTCGAACAGGATCGTGCCGGCCTCGGTCAGCTCGATCCCGCGATAGATCCGGTCGAACAGGCGCGTGCCCAGTTGTTCTTCAAGGCGCTTGATCTGCTGGCTGATGGCCGGCTGCGTGGTCCCCAGCTCGACGGCCGCCGCCGTGAAGCTGCGTTGGCGAGCCGCGGCTTCAAAGGCACGGAACAGGTCCAGGGACAGGTCACCCAAGGCGTCATACATAAGCTGTGCTTATCCTAGTTATTGTTCTGCATGGGCTTTACCGCAACAGACACGGGGCACATGCTCGATCGCAGCAATTTCCCATAACCGCTCACTATGGAATGCCGCGAACACATGAAGCGCAAGAACATTCTTTTCATCATGGCCGATCAGATGGCCGCGCCAATGTTGCCGATCTATGGCTCTTCGCCGATCAAGCTGCCAAACCTGTCACGCCTGGCCGACCAGGGCGTGGTATTCGACGCCGCGTATTGCAACAGCCCGCTGTGTGCACCGTCGCGCTTTACCCTGGTGAGCGGCCAGTTACCCAGCAAGATCGGCGCCTACGACAACGCGGCGGATTTTCCCGCTGATGTCCCGACTTATGCCCATTACCTGCGACGCCTGGGCTATCGCACGGCGCTGTCCGGCAAGATGCACTTTTGCGGACCCGACCAGTTGCACGGCTACGAAGAACGCCTGACCAGTGATATCTACCCCGCCGACTACGGCTGGGCCGTGAACTGGGACGAACCGGACGTGCGGCCGAGCTGGTACCACAACATGTCTTCGGTGTTGCAGGCCGGGCCTTGCGTACGAACCAATCAGCTGGACTTCGATGAAGAGGTGGTCTTCAAGGCCCAGCAGTATCTGTTCGACCACATCCGCGAGGACGGCGACCAGCCGTTCTGCCTGACCGTGTCGATGACCCACCCCCATGACCCGTACACGATTCCCAAGACCTTCTGGGACCTGTATGAAGACAAGGACATCCCGCTGCCCCACACGCCGGCGCAAAGCGAGCTCGACCCGCATTCCCAGCGCCTGTTGAAAGTCTATGATCTGTGGGACAAGCCCCTGCCTGTGGATAAGATTCGCGATGCCCGTCGTGCCTACTTCGGTGCGTGCAGCTACATCGACAGCAACATCGGCAAGCTGCTGCAGACCCTGGAGGATACCGGCCTGATGGACGACACCATCATCATCTTCTCCGGCGATCACGGGGACATGCTCGGTGAGAAAGGCCTCTGGTACAAAATGCACTGGTTCGAGATGGCCGCTCGTGTGCCGCTGCTGATCAGTGCGCCTGGCCAATTCGCCAGCGGCCGCGTCGGCGCGGCGGTGTCCACTGCCGATCTGCTGCCGACCCTGGTGGAACTGGCCGGCGGCACCCTGGAGCCGGGCCTGCCCCTGGATGGCCGGTCGCTGGTGCCGCACCTGCAAGGGCAGGGCGGGCACGATGAAGTGTTCGGTGAATACATGGCCGAAGGCACCATCAGTCCCTTGATGATGATCCGTCGTGGTCCGTGGAAATTCATCTACAGCGAAGACGACCCGTGCCTGCTGTTCAATGTTCGAAACGATCCCAGGGAACTGGAGGATCTCAGCCAATCGCCGGATCACCAGCAGCTATTCGCCGATTTTCTCGCCGAAGCGCGAGCCAAGTGGGACATCCCAGGCATTCATCGACAGGTGCTCGCCAGTCAGCGGCGCCGTCGTTTCGTCGCCCAGGCGCTGACCCTGGGCAAACTCAAGAGCTGGGATCACCAGCCGCTGGTGGACGCCAGCCAGCAGTACATGCGCAATCACATCGACCTCGACGATCTGGAGCGCAAGGCCCGTTATCCACAACCCTGCCAAAACCAATAACGTAAGGGGAAGCACATGCAAAAGTTATCCACAGTACTGACCGCCGGGCTGTTGGCGTTGAGCAGTGCTTCGGCGTGGGCCGAGCAGAGCTGCGAAACGGTGAAGATGGCCGACCCGGGCTGGAGCGATATTGCGGCGACCAACGCCATTACCGGTTTGCTGCTGGACGGCATGGGATACAAGCCCAGAGTGGATACCCTGGCGGTGCCGATCACCTTCGGCGGCCTCAAGGACGGTCAGGTCGACGTCTTCCTGGGTAACTGGATGCCGGCGCAGCAGGGCTTCTATGACAAGTTCGTGGCCACGGGCGATGTCACGCAGTTGGCCAAGAACCTGGACGGCACCGAGTTCACCCTGGCGGTTCCGGATTACGTGTGGGATGCAGGTGTGCATAACTTTGCCGACCTGAACAAATTTGCCGACAAGTTCGACAAAAAAATCTACGGCATCGGTTCTGGCGCCCCGGCCAACCTGTCCTTGAAGGAAATCATCAAGACCAATGATTTCGGCATGGGCGAGTGGAAACTGGTGGAGTCCAGCGAACAGGCGATGCTGGCGGAAGTGTCCCGGGCCGTGAAGAAACAGAAATTCGTGACTTTCCTCGGCTGGACGCCGCACCCCATGAACGTGCAGCTCAAGATGCATTACCTCAAGGGTGGCGAGAAATATTTCGGCGAGACAGGCAGTGTCTATACCCTGACCCGCAAGGGTTATGCACAGGCCTGCCCGAACGTTGGCAAGCTGTTGACCAACCTGAGTTTCACCCAGGAAATGGAAAACAGCATCATGGCCGACGTGGTGAACAACAAGGTCAGCAACGCCGAAGCGGCCAAGGCCTGGATCAAGGCCAACCCGGCGGTGCTGGACAAATGGCTGGACGGCGTGAAGACCCTGGATGGCAAGGATGCGCTGGCGGCGGTGAAAGCCAAGCTGTAAGGCCGGCCTGTGGCGGGGGTTTATCACCGTTGGACTGCGAAGCAGCCCTGAAGCCCCCCAGCGTGCCAGGGATGGCGCCAACCGATCGGGGAGGTTTCGCAACCCAGCGGGTTAAATCCTCTCGCCACAGATATGACCTTCACAGAGAGAGCGGCGCGCTGTCCTGTTACTCTTTCGCCAAACCCCATCCCTGAGGCCCCATGGCAATCCCCACGCGCCATTCACTCTTTCCCTTCCTGAGCTGGCTGCCCCGGCAGACCCGCCAGAGTGTCGGCCGCGACCTGATCGTCGGCCTGAGCGGTGCGATTCTCGCGTTGCCGCAATCCATCGCCTACGCCCTGATTGCCGGCTTGCCCCCGGAGTACGGTTTGTACGCGGCCATCGTGCCGGTGCTGATCGCCTGCCTGTGGGGATCGTCGTGGCACCTGATCTGCGGGCCTACGGCGGCGATCTCCATCGTCTTGTACGCCAGCGTCAGCCCTCTGGCCGTGCCGGCTTCCCAGGACTACATCACCCTGATCCTGCTGCTGACGGTACTGGCGGGCATTTTCCAATGGTTGCTGGGGCTGTTGCGTTTCGGCGCCCTGGTGAATTTCGTTTCGCACTCGGTGGTGCTGGGTTTCACCCTGGGCGCGGCGGTGGTCATCGCCCTTGGGCAATTGCCCAACCTGCTGGGCCTGGACCTGCCGAACGAAGCCACGGCGCTGAAGGGCCTGTTGATGTTGCTCAGCCATATCCAGGCTGTGGATAAACCTTCCTTGCTGCTGGGCTTGGGAACACTGGTGCTGGGTGTGGTGCTCAAGCGGCTGCTGCCGCGCTGGCCGAGCCTGTTGATAACCCTGGTCATCAGCAGTCTGGTGGTCTGGCTGTGGCCGACGATGTTCGGGCATGTGGCGCTGGTCAGTGCCTTTGTCGGGCGCCTGCCGCCCTTCACGCCGCTGCCGCTGGACCTGGAGCTGATACTGCGTCTGCTACCCGGGGCCGTTGCGGTGGGCATGCTGGGGTTGGTGACCAGTTTGTCCATTGCCCGTTCGCTGTCGGTACGCTCCGGGCAATTGCTCGATGCGAACCAGGAAGTCAGGGCCCAGGGCCTTTCCAATATCGTGGGAGGTTTCTTTTCCGGCTCGTTGTCGGCCGGTTCCTTCACTCGCTCCGGCCTCAGTTATGAAACGGGGGCCTGTTCGCCCCTGGCCGGGGTGTTCTCGGCATTGTGGGTGGCCTTGTTCGCGGTGGCCGGTGCGAAGCTGATCTCGCACATCCCTATTCCGGCCATGGCCGGCAGCATTCTGCTGATTGCCTGGGGATTGGTGGACCATCGTGGCATCCGGGCGTTGTACCGGGTAAGCCGCTCCGAATTCATGGTGATGGGCCTGACGTGCCTGGCCACCTTGCTGCTGGAGCTGCAGACCGCCATCTATGCCGGTGTGTTGGCCTCGCTGTTTTTTTACCTCAAGCGCACCTCGCAGCCCCGAGTGCAGCATTCCCGCGAAGGGGACGCCGATATCCTGCGGGTCGGTGGTTCGATCTTTTTCGGGGCCAGCCATTACCTGCAGGTACGCCTGCAACGTTTGCAGGCGCAACAGGTGGTGATCGATGCCCAGCAGATCAACTTCATCGATTATTCCGGGGTGGAAATGCTCCATCAGGAAGCCCGCCGGCTGCGCACCCAGGGACGCCGCCTGACCTTGCGCAAGGCCAGGCCCCATGTGGTGGAGGAGTTGATGAAGCTGGAGGGGCCGCAGCACTGCCCGATTCTCTTCGAAGACTGAAGGCGCGCAGAGAGCTCAAGGCCCATACGCCTGTGGAAGGGGATTTAGCGGAACGTCGCATCGCTCCGCTTTTTTTGGACTGTTTCGCACTCCAACGGGGATAAATCCCCTCGCCACAAGCCAAAAGCCTACAGGGCCAACTGGCGGCGCAGCTCCGCCAGTACCGGCGCCGTGTCCGGGCGTATCCCGCGCCACAGAAAAAACGCTTCGCCGGCCTGTTCGGCCAGCATCCCCAGGCCATCCATCGCCACCGCCGCGCCTTGCTCACGGGCCCAACGGCAGAACGAAGTCGGCTCCTTGCCATACATCATGTCGTAGCAGAAGGTCTTGCCGGGTTCGATCAGGCTTGCGGCAATCGGCGGTACGTCTCCGGACAGGCTTGCAGACGTCGCATTGATGATCAGGTCCACCGGCTCTCGCAGCCAATCGAAGCCACTGGCCGAGACGGGGCCCAGGTCAGCGAACAGCTCCGCCAGCAATTCGGCTTTTTCCACCGTGCGGTTGGCGATGATCACCGAGGCCGGCGCTTCGGCCAGCAGCGGTTCCAGGGCACCACGCACGGCCCCGCCCGCGCCCAGCAACAGGATGCGCTTGCCCTTGAGGCTGAAGCCGGCGTTGACGGTGAGGTCCCGCACCAGCCCGGCACCATCGGTGTTGTCGCCCAGCAGGCGGCCGTCGTCCAGCTTGCTCAGGGTGTTGACCGCCCCGGCCCGCTGCGCCCGCTCGGTCAGGCTGTCGGCCAGTCGGAAGGCGTCTTCCTTGAACGGTACCGTGACATTCGCCCCGCGACCTTCGCGAAAAAATTCCCGTGCGCAACCGGCAAAATCGTCCAGGGGGGCCAGAAGGGTGCTGTAGTCCAGCGTCTGTCCGGTCTGCTCGGCAAACAGGCGATGGATCAACGGCGACTTGCTGTGGCCGATCGGGTTACCCATTACAACGTAGCGGTCCATGGTCGTTCCCCGTTCAGGCTGTCGCCAGCCAATCACGATCCTGCAGGAAGTACTCGGTCAGCCGCGCCTCTTCGCTGCCCGGTTCGGCTTTCCAGTCGTAGCCCCAGCGCACCTGTGGTGGCAGGGACATCAGGATCGATTCGGTCCGGCCGCCCGATTGCAGCCCGAACAGGGTGCCGCGGTCGTAGACCAGGTTGAATTCCACGTAGCGTCCACGGCGGAACTCCTGAAATTCGCGCTGCTTGGCAGTGAAGGGATCATGTTTGCGGCGGCGCACGATGGGCAGGTAGGCATCGATGTAGGCGTCGCCGATGGCGCGGATGAACGCGAAGCAGGTGTCGAAATCCCACTCGTTGAGGTCGTCGAAGAACAGGCCGCCGATGCCCCGGGGTTCGTTCCGGTGCTTGAGGTGGAAATAGCTATCGCACCAGGCCTTGTAGCGCGGATAGACCTCCGGGCCGAACGGGGCGCAGGCTTGCTCGGCCACACGGTGCCAATGCACGCAGTCTTCTTCCACACCGTAGTAAGGCGTCAGGTCGAAGCCGCCGCCGAACCACCAGACCGGCTCTTCGCCTTCCTTTTCGGCGATGAAGAAACGCACGTTGGCGTGGGAGGTCGGTACATGGGGGTTGTGGGGGTGGATGACCAGCGACACCCCCAGTGCCTCGAAACCGCGCCCGGCCAGTTCCGGCCGGTGGGCGCTGGCCGACGGTGGGAGGCCGCTGCCAAAGACGTGGGAAAAGTTGACGCCGCCCTTTTCGATCACCGTACCGTTTTCAATCACCCGCGTACGACCGCCACCACCGGCAGGCCGGGCCCAGGCGTCTTCGACGAAACGAGTGCCGCCGTCCTCGGTCTCCAGGGCGGCACAGATACGGTCTTGCAGGTCGAGCAGATAGGCTTTCACGGCCTCGGTGCGAGTGGTCATGACATCACCTTGATCAGGGCTGGGCTACGCGGCGTACGACGGGCCGGGTGGCAAATGGGCGCACAGGATAACATCGCGTTCGGCAACGCCACAGTTGACGAAGGCCAGGCTTAGGAGTCCGATAGCAGGCTTGGTAAAAAGCCCGCGACAAGGAGAAAGTGAAGATGGCCAAACGTATCCAGTTCAGTTCCCACGGCGGTCCCGAGGTACTCGAGTACGTGGACTACCAGCCTGCCGAGCCGGGGCCGCAGCAGGTGCGCGTCAGCAATCGGGCGATCGGCCTGAATTTCATCGACACCTACTACCGCAGCGGCCTCTACCCACCACCGGCGTTGCCTTCGGGGTTGGGTTCCGAAGGGGCGGGTGTGGTGGAAGCGGTCGGCAGTGCTGTCACGCGATTCAAGGTGGGCGACCGGGTGGCCTATGGCAGCGGTCCGCTGGGCGCCTACAGCGATGTGCATGTATTGCCCGAAGCCAACCTGGTGCATCTGCCCGAATCCATCGGTTTCGAACAGGCCGCCGGCGTGATGCTCAAGGGCCTGACCGTGCAGTACCTGCTGCGCCAGACCTATGAAATCAAGGCGGGCGAAACCATCCTGTTCCATGCCGCCGCCGGGGGCGTGGGGTCCCTGGCCTGCCAATGGGCCAAGGCCCTGGGCGTGAAGTTGATCGGTACCGTCAGCTCGCCGGAAAAAGCCGCTGTCGCCAAGGCCCATGGCGCCTGGGAAACCATCGACTACAGCAAGGAAAACGTCGTACAGCGTGTGCTGGAATTGACTGACGGCAAGAAAGTCCCGGTGGTGTACGACGGGGTGGGCAAGGACACCTGGCTGACCTCCCTGGACTGCGTCGCTCCCCGTGGCCTGGTGGTGAGCTTCGGCAACGCTTCGGGTGCGGTGGACGGTGTGAACCTGGGGATCCTCTCGGCCAAAGGCTCGCTGTATGTCACCCGCCCGACCCTGGCAACCTACGCCAACAACGCCGAAAACCTGCAGCGCATGGCCGACGAACTGTTCGGGATGATCAGCAGCGGCAAGCTCACGGTGGATATCAACCAGCGGTATCCGCTGGCGGAAGCGGCCAAGGCCCAGACCGAACTGTCGGCGCGGCGGACGACGGGGTCGACCATCCTCCTGCCTTGAGCTACACGGACGAAGGTGTCCTGCAGAACCTGTGGGAGCGAGCCTGCTCGCGATGGCGGTGTGTCAGTCGACATCAATGCTGGCTGGCCTGACGCTATTGCGTGCAAGCTCGCTCCCAAAGGGGTTCTGTGCAGGATGCAGAATTTGTATCCCGCCTCAGTCCGGGCGCACGACCTTCCCTGTCGCCAGGTCGCGAATCACGCTGGGGTTCTTGCGCCCGCCCAGGTTGCCGCCGAGTACCAGGTCGATCTGCCCACGGAAGTACTGCTCGACACGAATCCGCGTGCGCGCCGCCGGGCGACCCTGAGGGTTGGCCGAGGTGGACACCAGCGGCCCGACCAGCGAGCACAGGTCTCGTACGGTGGGGTGATCGCTGACCCGCAGGGCAACCGTGTCGTGCACGCCGGTAATCCATTCCGGCAGCAGGTTCTGGTGAGGTACTAGCCACGTATTGGGCCCCGGCCAGGTGCTGGCCATGCGGTCCATCCAGGTTTCGGGGAAGTCTTCGAACAGGAAATCGAACTGGTGGATGTTATCGGCCACCAGGATCAGGCCCTTGTCGGGCAGCCGCGACTTGATCGCCAGCAGGCGCTCCACCGCCTCCTCGTTCCACGGATCGCAGCCCAGGCCCCAGACCGCTTCGGTTGGATAGGCAATCACCGCCCCGGCGCGAATTTCTCGCGCGGCTTGTTGCACACGCCAACTGTTGACCATGAAAGTTCTCCGCAACACACAATTAAGGCTGCGTGCAGTTTACCGATCTTCCCCATAAAACCCAGCAGGTAAACCTAACCGGCCCGCGCAAGCCAGCGTCCGTTGTCACACACGGCCAGCCCTTGCATCTCCAGTTCGGTCAGTGCCGCCAGCACTTTGGGCAATGCCCAGCCGCTGGCATCGGCCAGGGCCTCGCTGGTAAGCGGCGCGGCGTGGAGCAGGCGCAACAGCGGGTGCGCCGAGGCGACCGGCTCCCAGGTCGACGGGAGACGCTGCCAGCCCCGCAACGCTTCGAGGATATGCTCGACGGTTTCCACCAGCGCCGCTCCGTCGCGGATCAATTGGTGACAGCCCCGCGCGCCCGGGTGATGGATCGACCCCGGAATGGCGTAGACCTCGCGGCCCTGTTCCGCGGCGAGCCGTGCGGTGATCAGTGAACCGCTGGCGACACTGGCCTCCACCACCAGTACCCCGAGGGACAGGCCGCTGATGATCCGGTTGCGACGTGGAAAGTTGCCGGCATGGGGTGGCGCGTCCAGTGGGAATTCCGAAAGCACTGCGCTGCCTTGGGCAATCATGGCGTCGGCCAGCCGACGATTGCGCTGTGGATAAAAATTTTCCAGCCCGGTGCCCAGCACGCCGACGGTCTGCCCTCCGACGTCCAGCGCCGCTTGATGGGCCGCCGCATCGATACCCAGGGCCAGCCCGCTGGTAATGACGAAGCCGGCGCTGGCCAGGCTCCGGGAAAAGGCCGCCGCGGTATCCATGCCCGGCCGCGAGGCGCGACGACTGCCGACCATGGCCAGTTGCGGTTTTTCCAGGATCCCGGGGTCGCCGGCGGCGAAGAGCAGCGGTGGCGCATCGCTGATCTGCGCCAGCATTGCCGGGTACTCAGGCTGGTCCCACATCAATAAATGCTGGCCCGCGCGCTCCAGCCAGGCCAATGCATGGGCGGCGCCATCGCGTACATCCGGGTTGCGGCGCGCCTCGGCACAGGCCATGGGCAACCCCAGCGCACGCCACGCGCTGGCCGGCGCGCTGACGGCGCTGGAGGCCGAACCGAAGGCCTCCATCAGGGTCATGAAACGTCTGGGCCCAAGCTCCGGCAAGCGGTGCAGGCGTAGGCGAGCTTCCAGTTCCGCCGGGGAAACCGAAGCGAATTCAGGCAATGACATCGGATCATCCTTGATCGTTATTAGCCCCGAACAAACGGGAACAAGCTGTGGATAACTCTGTTGGTAACTTGTGAGACCCGTTATGGATTGCGCACCTTGTCGAGGATCGCCAGCGACCGCGAGGCATACAGCACCAGGCCATAGCTGAGCTTGTCGTAGGTGCGGAAAACCATCAGCAGGCCGGCCCTTTCGTCGGGGATCTTCACCGGTTCGCCGGTGATGCGGTCGCGTACGGTTTCCCCGGTCTTCATCACCGCCAGGACGTTGCCTTCGGCCAGGCCGTCGCGGCGACCCTTGTTCAGGGTCACCACATCCAGGGCGCCGATCTGGGTCACGCCCCGGGGCACGTCGAGGATCAGTCCGTCGATCTGCGACTTCGGTGCGCTGGGCATGAAGGTGGAGTTGATGGCCCGTTCTTCGCCGCTGAACAGACGATCGCCGAGACGAACTTCCTGGGTGGTGCGTTGCAGGGCCAGGGTGGTGACGTCGCCTTCGGTGGCGACCACTTCACCGCCGCCGATGTCGTCGGCATTGATGCCCAGGAATTCCTTGGTTTCGGGATCGGTGTAGACCTTGCCCTGACGGAAGATGCCGTACGCCGACTGGTTTGCATCGAACGTGCCGCGGGCGAAGATCCGGTCGCCCATGCCGCTGAGGACCCGTTCGGCGTCGCCGGCGACCACGTAGGGGGCCTTGTCGAAGTCCTCGGCGCTGTCGACGATGCGGTTGCTCAGCAGGAAGCTGTTGATGGCTTGCAGCGGTATGCTGGGGATGGCATCGGCCACCGGCGAGCTGCGCACGCGCGGCGACAGCTTGATGGTGCCCCGCGAGGCGCCGCGGCTGAGGGTCAATCGGGGCTGGCCGTTGACGTAGACCAGCGACAGGGTGTCGCCGGGGTAGATCAGGTTCGGGTTTTCGACCTGCGGGTTGGCCTGCCAGAGCTCGGGCCATTTCCAGGGCTCGCGCAGGTATTTGCCGGAAATGTCCCACAGCGTGTCCCCCGGCACCACTGTGTATTGCTGCGGAAAACCTTCCCTAAGTTGCACTTGCCCGTGCGCGATGCCGGCCGAGGCCAGAAGGAGCAGGGCGAGTAGTGATTTCCTCATGCGGTGAATCCCTTTATCATGTGCGTTCGCGTAAAACGCCAGAGCCCCCATGGCTCGCTCCGTGGGCTGCTGCGTTTCAGGGCAGCTCCAAGAGCGACGTTTTACAACGGTAGCCTGCATCCCAAGACACGCCAGGCCAGCCACCCGACTTTACCTCACACGTGCATTTATCAAGCTTATGGCCATTTTGAACATTCTCGAGTTTCCCGATCCGCGCCTGCGCACTATCGCCAAACCGGTGGCCGTAGTGGACGACGAAGTGCGCCAGTTGGTCGATGACATGTTTGAAACAATGTATGAAGCGCCAGGCATCGGCCTCGCCGCGACCCAGGTCAACGTACACAAGCGTATCGTGGTGATGGACCTCTCCGAAGACCGCAGCGAGCCGCGGGTGTTCATCAATCCGGAGTTCGAAACCCTCACCGACGAGATGGAGCAGTACCAGGAAGGTTGCCTCTCGGTCCCAGGCTTCTACGAAAACGTCGACCGCCCGCAGAAGGTCAGGATCAAGGCCCTGGACCGTGACGGCAAGCCGTACGAACTGATCGCCGAAGGCTTGCTGGCGGTGTGCATCCAGCACGAATGCGACCATCTCAACGGCAAGCTGTTCGTGGATTATCTGTCTACGCTCAAGCGTGACCGGATCAAGAAAAAACTGGAAAAGATCCATCGCCAGAATGCTTGATGCCCCCCTTCAAAGGCTTGCCGCGGCAAGCCTTTTTCTTTATGCGACCGCTTTGTAATCGAGAGCTTCCCATGACTGAGCCACTGCGCATCGTCTTTGCCGGCACGCCCGAGTTCGCCGCCGAACACCTCAAGGCCCTGCTGGCCAGCCCCCATGACATCGTTGCGGTCTACACCCAGCCGGATCGGCCCGCCGGTCGCGGGCAGAAACTGATGACCAGCCCGGTCAAGCAACTGGCCCTGGAAAATGGCCTGCCCGTCTTGCAGCCGCCGACCCTGCGTGACCCACAGGCCCAGGCTGAACTGGCCGCGCTGAAGCCGGACCTGATGGTGGTGGTCGCCTATGGCCTGATCCTGCCTCAGGTGGTGCTGGACATTCCGCGCCTGGGTTGCATCAACAGCCACGCTTCACTGTTGCCGCGCTGGCGCGGTGCGGCGCCGATCCAGCGCGCCGTGGAAGCGGGCGATGCCGAGAGTGGCGTGACCGTGATGCGCATGGAAGCCGGCCTGGACACCGGGCCGATGCTGCTCAAGGTGACGACCCCCATCGGCGCCGACGATACCGGCGGCAGCCTGCATGACCGTCTCGCGCTCATCGGCCCGCCGGCCGTGGTCCAGGCCATCGCCGGCCTGGCTGCCGGTACGCTGGCCGGCGAAGTGCAGGATGACAGCCTTGCCACCTACGCCCACAAGTTGAACAAGGATGAGGCCCGCATCGACTGGAGCCGTCCGGCCATCGAGCTGGAGCGATTGGTGCGCGCCTTCAATCCCTGGCCGATCTGCCACAGCACGCTGGGCGGCGAGACGCTGAAGGTGCTGGCCGCCCGCCTCGCCGAAGGTGCGGGCTCCCCCGGGCAGATCCTCGATGCCAGCAAGGACGGTCTGGTTGTCGCGTGCGGCGAGCAGGCCTTGTGTCTGACGCGTCTGCAATTGCCCGGCGGCAAGGCGCTGAATTTCAGCGATTTGTACAACAGTCGCCGTGAGAAATTTGCCGTCGGCACCGTGCTGGGCCACGTGGCGGACGCCTCATGAACCCGCGTCTGGCCGCCGCCAGGGCGCTTGCCGCGGTCCTCAGTGGCAAAGCCTCGCTCAACAGTTCCCTGCCGACCCAGCTGGACAAGGTCGAAGACCGCGACCGCGGTTTCACCCAGGACCTGGCCTTCGGCACCGCCCGCTGGCAGCCGAGGTTGTCAGCGCTGGCCGCCAGGCTCTTGCAGAAACCGTTCAAGGCTGCCGATGCCGACGTCGAAGCCCTGCTGCTGGTGGGGCTCTATCAGTTGCTCTACACCCGCGTTCCGGCCCACGCCGCCATCGGCGAGACCGTAGGCTGCGCCGACAAGTTGAAGAAGCCGTGGGCCAAGGCCCTGCTCAATGCCGTGCTGCGCCGCGCCCAGCGCGAAAGCGAAAGCCTGCTGGCCGAGCTGGAACATGACCCGGTGGTGCGCACCGCCCATCCGCGGTGGCTGCAGAAGTCCCTGAAGGCCTTCTGGCCCGAGCAATGGGAGGCCATCTGCGCCGCCAACAATGCCCATCCGCCGATGATCCTGCGGGTCAACCGCCGCCATCACACCCGCGATGCCTACCTGGCTTTGCTGGGCGAGGCGGGCATCCCGGCCAGGCCCTGCGTCTATAGCCGCGACGGCATCCTGCTGGAAACTCCGGGGGACGTACGCACGCTGCCGGGGTTCGCCGAGGGCTGGATCAGCGTCCAGGACGAAGCCGCGCAACTGGCCGCCGACCTGCTGGACCTGGCGCCAGGCCACCGGGTGCTGGACGCCTGCTGCGCCCCGGGGGGCAAGACCTGCCACATCCTCGAAGCCGAGCCTGGGTTGGCCGGTGTGGTGGCCGTGGACCTGGAAGCCAAGCGCCTGGTGCGGGTGAAGGAGAACCTAGAACGCCTGGGCCTGGCAGCCGAGCTGATCACTGCCGATGGCCGCGACACCGCTTCTTGGTGGGACGGCAAGCCGTTCCAGCGGATCTTGCTGGATGCACCGTGTTCGGCCACCGGCGTGATCCGTCGCCACCCTGACATCAAGCTCACCCGCCAGTCGGACGACATCGCCGCGTTGGCGGTTCTGCAGGGCGAATTGCTCGATGCCCTGTGGTTGACCCTCGAGGTGGGCGGCATCCTGCTCTATGCCACCTGTTCGACGTTGCCGACCGAGAACACCGAGGTGATCGACGCCTTCCTCGCCCGGACTCCGGGCGCCCGGGAGCTGGACATCGCCAGCCAGGCCGGCCTGAAGCAGCCACACGGCCGCCAGTTGCTGGCCCAGGAGGGCGGCCATGATGGGTTTTATTACGCCAAGCTGATCAAGATCGCCGCCACACGCGGTTAAGACCGATTCGATAGGAGTGACCGGATGAAAATCATCATCCTCGGTGCAGGGCAGGTGGGGGGTTCGCTGGCTGAGCATCTGGCCAGCGAGGCCAATGACATCACCGTGGTCGACACGAACGGCGAGCGCCTGCGGGACCTGGGCGATCGTCTCGATATCCGTACCGTGCAAGGACGCGGTTCCCTGCCGACAGTGCTGCGCCAGGCCGGCGCCGACGATGCCGACATGCTGGTGGCCGTGACCAACAGCGATGAAACCAACATGGTGGCCTGCCAGGTGGCCCACACCCTGTTCCACACCCCGACCAAGATCGCCCGGGTGCGGGAAGCGGCCTACCTGACCCGCGCCGACCTGTTCGACAACGAAGCGATTCCGGTGGATGTGTTGATCAGCCCCGAGCAGGTGGTGACCAACTACATCAAGCGCCTGATCGAGCACCCCGGCGCCTTGCAGGTAATCGACTTTGCCGAAGGCAAGGCGCAACTGGTGGCGGTCAAGGCCTACTACGGCGGCCCGTTGGTAGGGCAGCAGTTGCGCCAGCTGCGCCAGCACATGCCCAATGTGGAAACGCGGGTCGCGGCGATTTTCCGACGTGACCGGCCGATCCTGCCCCAGGGCGACACGGTGATCGAAGCCGACGACGAAGTGTTCTTCATCGCCGCCAAGGCCAATATCCGTGCGGTAATGAGTGAGATGCGTCGCCTCGACGAGAAAAACAAGCGCATCGTGATCGCCGGTGGCGGGCAAATCGGCGAGCGTCTGGCCGAAGCCATCGAAAGCCGTTACCAGGTGAAGATCATCGAGATGAACCCGGCGCGCTGCCGTTATCTCTCGGACACCCTCGACAGCACCGTGGTATTGCAAGGCAGCGCCTCGGACCGTGACCTGCTGCTGGAAGAAAACATCGCCGACGCCGACATCTTCCTGGCCCTGACCAACGACGACGAAGCCAACATCATGTCGTCGCTGCTGGCCAAGCGCCTGGGGGCGCGGAAGGTGATGACCATCATCAACAACCCGGCCTATGTCGACCTGATCCAGGGCGGCGAGATCGACATCGCCATCAGCCCGCAGCTGGCAACCATCGGCACCCTGCTGGCCCACGTGCGGCGTGGCGACATTGTCAGTGTGCACTCCCTGCGTCGTGGCGCGGCCGAGGCCATCGAGGCGATCGCCCACGGCGACGCCAAGTCCAGCAAGGTCATCGGCAAGGCCATCCGCGACATCGGCCTGCCACCGGGCACCACCATCGGCGCGATCATCCGCGATGAAGAAGTGCTGATCGCCCATGACGACACCATGATCCAGGCCGGCGACCATGTGATCCTGTTCCTGGTGGACAAGAAGCACATTCGCGACGTCGAGAAGCTGTTCCACGTGGGGTTGAGTTTCTTCTGATCCGGGATGCGCAGTGACGCAAAGGGCCTCATCGCGAGCAGGCTCGCTCCCACAGAGGATCTTCATTGCTCACAAATGTTGTGAACAACGCCGACCCCTGTGGGAGCGAGACTGCTTGCGATAGCTATCTAGCAGCCAACGGATCAACCCTGACACAACCGATAAGGACGCCGCCATGCTCGACTCCCTGGAAAAAATGCTCGCCAAGGGCGTGGATAACGCACTGCTGCGCTTCGGCCTGGGCAAGGGGTACCTGGACCTCGGCGAATTCACCCGCGCCGCCGAACACCTGCAGCGCTGCGTCGAATTCGATCCCAAATATTCAGCCGCATGGAAACTGCTGGGCAAGGCTCATCAAGGGCAAGGCGACCTGGCGGCAGCACGTCGTGCCTGGGAACAAGGCCTTGAGGCCGCCCGCGCCCATGGCGACAAACAGGCGGAAAAAGAGATGGCGGTGTTCCTCAGGAAACTGGATCGCCATCCCTGAGCTCCCACCTCAGCCCCCTTGATTGTTGCAATCGGCTGCCTGCTTGAGGTATGTCAGGGCTCGCTGTTCGCCCATGGAGTCGAGGTAGGTGATGTGCGCATTCACCAACCCGCAGGTCTGGCCAGCGTCTTCGGTCAGCGAAACCACTTTCGCAATGTCCAGGTGGGTGCCGTAGGAGTAGGTTTCGCTTGCTGCGTTGGCTTGGGCCATGGCGGGTAATGCGCCGGCGCTCAGGGCGGTCATCAGGCAAGCAGTGGCAATGGTTTTCAGGTTCATGGTCGTTTTCCTTCAATGAGTTCGATGGCGTCATCGAGGCGATTCATGTTGTCTCGATGGAGCTCATTAAAGGCCTGGGAGGTATCTCGGCTGTGTCGAGAAATACCTCGGTTGGATGGGTTACGTATCTGAGGTGGGTTGCGATACAGAGCGATACAATCGCCACTGTTTTTGCTTGGCCTCGGTCTGGACAGGCTGAACTGCGGTGCCCTGCCATCCGGCAGCAAAGCATCGCCATACTGCGCAACTGATGCGCGCATTTCGGAGAGCAGGGCATGGAACATGTCGATCACGTATTGATCGTGGATGATGATCGGGAAATCAGGGAGCTGGTCGGCAACTACCTGAAGAAAAACGGTCTGCGCACCACCGTGGTTGCCGATGGGCGCCAGATGCGGGCCTTTCTCGAAACCAACCAGGTGGATCTGATCGTGCTCGACATCATGATGCCGGGGGATGACGGGCTGCTGCTGTGTCGCGAACTGCGCGCCGGAAAACACAAGGCGACCCCCGTGCTGATGCTGACGGCTCGCACCGACGAGACCGACCGCATCATTGGCCTGGAGATGGGGGCCGACGACTACCTGGCCAAACCCTTCGCTGCCCGGGAGCTGCTGGCGCGGATCAATGCCGTGCTTCGGCGTACCCGCATGCTGCCGCCCAACTTCGTCGTCACCGAAAGCGGCCGCCTGCTCAAGTTCGGCCGGTGGCGCCTGGACACCACCGCCCGCCATCTGCTCGATGAAGACGACACGCTCGTCTCCCTGAGCGGCGCCGAGTACAGGCTGCTGCGGGTATTTCTCGATCATCCCCAGCGGGTACTGAGTCGCGACCAACTGCTCAACCTGACCCAGGGCCGTGACGCGGACATCTTCGATCGCTCCATTGACCTGCTGGTCAGCCGCGTGCGGCAGCGTTTGATGGATGACGCGCGCGAACCCCTCTACCTCAAGACTGTGCGCAACGAAGGCTACGTCTTTACCTTTGCGGTGGAAGTGCTTGGGGAACAGGCATGAAGCTCGCCTTGCAATGGCCCCGCACGCTGGCCTCGCGGCTGTGGCTGGTGTTCCTTGTCGGTCTGATCCTCGCCCAATCCCTGACGTTCGCAGCCCAGTACTACGAACGCTACCAGAGCACCAAGACGGCGATGCTGGGCAACTTCGAACACGACACAGCGACGTCCATCGCCATTCTCGACCGTCTGCCGGCCGCCGAGCGCCTGGAGTGGACCAAACGCCTGCAGCGTCGCAACTATGACTATCTGCTGCGCGAGCACGACCCTGGCATTCCACTTGCTTCGAACGATCTCGCTGCGACTGCGGCGCAGTCACTGCAGGCCTCCCTGGGCCGCAACTATGACCTGACCTTCGTCGAGATCCCCGGCCCTCGCCAGCATTTCCAGGCCCAGGTGCGACTGGCTGACGGCAGTCCGGTCACCATCGATGTGCGCCCTTCGGTCAGGCCGTTGTCGCCCTGGTTGCCCTTTGTCCTGTTCGGTCAGTTGGTGTTGATGATCGGCTGCACCTGGCTTGCCGTGCGGATCGCGATCCGCCCCCTCAGCCGCCTCGCCGAGGCGGTCGAGAACCTCGACCCGAACGCACACCCGGTGCAGTTGGATGAAAACGGCCCCCGGGAAGTGGCGTATGCCGCCCGGGCCTTCAACAGCATGCAGGCGCGTATCGCCGCGTACCTGAAAGAACGCATGCAATTGCTCGCGGCCATTTCCCATGACCTGCAGACGCCCATTACGCGCATGAAGCTGCGCGCCGAGTTCATGGATGACTCGGTCGAGAAAGACAAACTGGGCAACGACCTGGACGAAATCGAGCACCTGGTGCGTGAAGGTGTCGCTTATGCGCGCAGCGTCCATGGCGCGACTGAAACCAGTTGCCGTATCAGCCTGGACTCCTTTCTCGACAGCCTGGTGTGCGACTACCAGGACACCGGTCGAGAGGTCAGCCTGATCGGCAAGAACGGCGCGGTCATCGAGACAAGACCCCATGCCCTGCGTCGTATCCTGGTGAACCTGGTGGATAACGCGCTGAAGTACGCCGGCACCGCCGAAGTGGAAATCTGCGGCAACGCCAGCACAGGCGTTTCCATCAAGGTGCTTGACCGAGGGCCGGGGATTCCCGAGGAGATCCTGGCCGAGGTGGTCAAGCCGTTCTACCGGGTGGAAAGCTCACGCAACCGCAGCACTGGCGGCACCGGCCTGGGCCTTGCCATCGCTCAGCAGTTGGCCAACGCGATTGGCGGCTCGCTGAGCCTGCGCAACCGCGACGGCGGTGGTCTTTGCGTGACCCTCGACTTCAGCGTCGATCGGTAGGCCGTGCTGGCTGCACCTTGTGTGCAGCCTCTACCGGCCGGATCCAGGGGCCATTTGTAAGCCACTGTATCCAGCCCATTCACATACTCATAAGAACGTATAACCGCCGGTTGTCGAACATAGCCGGTATACATGCCGCTGCAAGAATTCTCCCCATCGACTCGCCACCGGATCCCCGAATGGCGAGCCCTCACGACAGGAGAACTTGCGATGAATACCCAATCCTACCGCCCCCAGGGCTGGCAACTGTTCGGCCTGATCGCCGCCCTGGTGGTGGCGATGAGCATCGCGACCGTGGCGGTGCAACCTGACCTGGTGGAGGGACTGCGCAGCGCCATCCGCGCCACCGCCCGTTCTTCCTTCGTACTGTTCCTGATCGCGTTCACCGCATCGGCCTTCGCCGTACTGGTGCCTTCACCACTTTCCAAGGCACTGGTTCGTGAGAGGCGCTTCATCGGCCTCGCCTTTGCCTTCTCCCACCTGATACATGCCGTACTGATCTACGGGTATGGGCAGCTCAACACCGAGTTCTGGCCGGCCCGCACCGTTGCCAACAACATCCCGGGCGGCACCGCCTACGCCTTCATCCTGCTGATGGCACTGACGTCATTCAAAGGGCCAGCCCGACTGCTGGGACCCAAGGCATGGAAGACATTGCACGTCACCGGCATGTGGATCATCGCCGCTGTGTTTGCCTTCTCCAACTTCAAACGCATCCCGATGAGCGACTGGTACGTGCTGCCCTTCGGCATCACCTGCGCCGCCGTGGCGATCCGCCTGGTGGGCAAGCTGGCCATGGCCAACAAACGCAGCCAAGCCAGGCAGGCGTCGATGCGCCGAGGGGCGGTCGCCTCCTGATAGACCTGCGATCCACAGCAAACGAAGCCGCCTTCTCAGACACGACATATCGCTTCGATAGATTTCTCGGAAGCAGTCATTCCGACTGCCTAAAAACAAGGAAACAAAAATGAGCACTCGCACCCAGACTCCTCAGGCCCAGGCCGGCAGCTATATCACCACTCAGGACGGCGTACAGCTCTACTACAAAGACTGGGGCCCGAAAGATGGGCCAGTCGTCACCTTCAGCCACGGCTGGCCGCTGAATTCCGACAGCTGGGAATCCCAGATGCTGTTCCTGGCTGACAAAGGCTATCGGGTGATCGCCCACGACCGTCGCGGCCATGGCCGCTCCAGCCAGCCGTGGGAAGGTAACGACATGGATCACTACGCCGATGACCTGGCCACCGTGATCGACACCCTGGACCTCAACGACATCACCCTGGTGGGGTTCTCCACCGGTGGCGGCGAAATCACCCGCTATATCGGCCGCCACGGTACCGACCGAGTGAAGAAGGCCGCACTGATCAGCGCCGTTCCGCCGATGATGCTCAAGACCGAAGACTACCCAGGCGGCCTGCCGATCGAAGTGTTCGACGGCCTGCGCCAGGCCTCGCTGGACAACCGCTCGCAGCTGTATCGCGACATCGCGTCGGGTCCGTTCTTCGGCTTCAACCGCGACGGGGCGAAAGTCTCCCAGGGGCTGATCGATTCGTTCTGGGTGCAGGGCATGCAAGCGGGCCACAAAAACACCTATGACTGCATCGCGGCGTTCTCGGCGACGGACTTTCGCGCCGACCTGGCCACGTTCGACGTCCCGACACTGATCGTGCACGGCGACGATGATCAGATCGTCCCGATCGACGCCTCCGCCCATGCCGCCGCCAGGCTGGTGCGCAACGCCGAGTTGATCGTCTATCCGGGCGCGCCGCACGGCCTGACCGACACCCACAAGGACCGCCTCAACCAGGATCTGCTGGACTTCCTGGGCAAGTAAGCCCATCGCATCCGCTCATGTGCCGCCCGGGACATGAGCACAACAATAGCCATAACAGAAAAGGAATGATCATGTTCAAGCTCAAATCGCTCTTGGCCGTCACCGTCACCGCCGCATTGGCTCTGACATCGCTCCACAGCACCGCCGCGCAACCCGATGCCACCAAGCCTACCGTCGTGCTGGTGCATGGCGCGTTCGCCGAGTCGTCCAGCTGGAATGGCGTCGCCGCCCGGTTGCTGAACCAGGGTTACCCGGTGGTGGCCGCCGCCAACCCGCTGCGTGGTGTGAAGCAGGACGCCGACTACGTCGCCGACATCGTCGAGCAGACCCCCGGCCCGGTAATCCTGGTGGGTCACTCCTACGGTGGCGCCGTGATCACCAACGCGGTGCACGGCAACCCACGGGTCAAGGCGCTTGTCTATGTCGCGGCTTTCGCGCCGGACAAAGGCGAAACCGCCATCGAGCTGTCCGGCCGCTACCCTGGCGGTACCCTCGGACCGACCCTGGCCGCTCCGGTGCAGTTGGACGACGGCAACAAGGATCTCTACATCCAGCAGGACAAATTCGGCCAACAGTTTGCCGCCGACGTGCCGGTGGCCGAGTCCGCATTGATGGCCGCCACCCAACGGCCCATCAGCGAGGCGGCCTTGAAGGAAGCGTCTGGCGAACCGGCCTGGAAAAAAACGCCGTCCTGGTTCATCTACGGTTCGGCGGATAAAAACATCCCCGAAGCGGCCCTTAAGTTCATGGCCGACCGTGCGGGCTCGAAAAAGACCGTCACCGTCCAGGGCGCCTCCCACGTGGTGATGACGTCCAACCCGGATAAAGTCGCGGAGCTGATCATCGAAGCGGCCCAAGCCAGTTCCAAGGGCTGACTCCACTGAACCGGGTCTTGGGCGCCAAAGGCCCGGTTCGCTTATCCGTCTGTTGTTTCGAGAAGCACCCAAAACTTGGATCTGCTGCGCAATTGACTCGGGACGGTACTGGTAGCGCGAATACGGTTGGTCCCTTACAAACCTTACAGGCCTGGTCCGGCGTCAGAGTGCTTTGGTCTGGTTGGACGTGGATGCACTGCATCCCATGGTCGCCTGAGTGGCGAATCGTTTCGATCCTCCTATGCTCCATGCAAGGATGACGATGGGTTGACCATGGAGCATTTATGATCATTGAAGAGGTAGTCCACTCCCGATCACGCTGGTATTTGATGTGTGTGTCTTACAAGGTCATGCGACACATTCTGGAACTGCGCAAATATGGGTCCGGTAATCAGACATTGACTCGGGAAGCTCATGTGCGAACACAAGCGACTTATGAGTACCTGGAGCGCAAAAAACACGAACCGCGTTGGCTGGCCGAGCTCGATAACGAAAAATACCAAGGCCGTGAGCACGTCCCGAGCGAAATAGGTTTTAAACGTTACGACCATCCCACCACCCGACCGAAACGTGCGCTGGATGTAGTACGCATCACGGGGGGAGGCAATTGTGATCAGTTGGGCGCAATTGCCTACGCCCTCTCCAGGGAAATATTGTCTGATCGATATTTCGCCGCATGGGTGTCTCCAACGACCGTGGAACATACCTTCGCGATCATCGGCCCGATGTCCAGCACGGATAAGATTGGCGTGGGGGGCACACAAAAACCCGATGAGTGGGTTGTGGTGGATGCCTGGCCACTCAAGCCTCGGGTTTGTCGCTTTGTTCATTATTTTTTGTACCCGGAGCTGGCGGACTTCCAGTGGTACATCATCGCCCAGGGGAAGGGGAAAGGCACCGACGCACTGGAGCACACCCGATCAAGTAGATTTGAGTATTTTGAAGAGAACCTCAAACCGAACCTTGGCTCCATTACGGGAAAATATGCAAAGAACTATTCCGAAGTGTCACATCGTGAAGACATTGTGGGGCAGGAGTACCCCTGGGCATTGAGGGCGAGGGACTGGGTCAAATATCACTACACAAGGGCACCTGAGGAGCCGCCGAAAAGGGGTGTCAAACGCAAGCGCCAAGCCGGGGATGACCCTGGGGGCGTCTAGTTCAGCATCACATCCGATGATGCTCCACCAGGAAATCCACGAACACCCGCACCCGCGCCGGCATCGCCGCACCGCCCACGAACACGGCATGGATCGGTTCCCTATCGCCGGGGTTCCAAGGCTCCAGCAGCGGTACCAGATCGCCGCGCCGCAGATCCTCGGCCACGCTGAACTCGCCGATACGAGCAATGCCGGCGCCTACCCGTGCCAGTCGGGCGAGCGCCTCGCCACTGCTGCATTCGATGTTGCCGCTGACCTTCAGAGAAAACGCTTTCCCGTTGCGGATGAATGGCCAGTTGGGTTCGGCGCGGCGGAAGTTGAAGCGCAGGCAGTTGTGGCTCAACAACTCTTCCGGCTCCTGAGGTGTGCCATGGCGCTCCAGGTACTGCGGCGAGGCCACCACCACCTGGCCGGTTTCACCGATCTTGCGTGCCGTCAGCGGGCTGTCGGGCAGATGGCCGAAGCGCACCGCCACGTCGGCCTGACCGGCGAGAATATCCACCACTTCGTCCCCCAGGTTGAGATCGATGACGATATTCGGATAGCGGGCACTGAACGCCGCCACCAGTGGAACGATGGTCTGCCGCCCGTGGCCGAGGGCCGCACTGACCCGCAGACGGCCCTTGGGTACGCCCTGGTCGGCAATGGCTTCTTCGACCTCGGCCATGTCGGCCAGGATCCGCCGGGCGGCGCGCAGGTAAGCCTCGCCCTCGATGGTGAACGTGATCGCCCGGGTCGTGCGCAACAGCAGGCGAGTGCCAAGCCGTTGCTCGGTGCGCGCGATGATCCGGCTGACCGCCGAGGGGGTCAGCCCCAGCGCTCGCGCGGCCGCCGAGAGGCTGCCTTCCTGGGCCACCGTGGCGAACACCGTCATTTCACCTGACCGGCCCTGAATGTCCATTTGTGCTCCTTGCGCATAAGTGTTTGTAGAAAAAGCGATCTACCGCCAGGAAATCCAGGATCGTAGCATCTGCGGCACAGATAAGGAGTCTTCCATGCAGATCAATCCTCCACTCGTCGCACTCGCTATCGGTGCCTTTGGCATCGGCGTCACCGAGTTCGCCCCTATGGGCATGTTGCCCGGCATCGCGGCGGACCTCGGCGTTTCCATTCCGGCGGCAGGCTTGCTCGTCAGTGCTTACGCCATGGGCGTGCTGCTGGGCGCGCCGCTGATGACCCTGACCACCGGCAGGGTCCCCCGGCGCTATCTGCTGATCGGGTTGATGGCCATATTCACCTTGGGCAACCTGATGTCGGCGCTGGCGACCGACTACTACAGCCTGCTGGCGGCCAGGGTGGTGACCTCGCTGAACCACGGCGCGTTCTTTGGCGTCGGCTCCATCGTCGCCGCCAGCGTGGTCGCCCCGGAAAAACGCGCAGGAGCGGTCGCTGCCATGTTCATGGGTCTGACCCTGGCGACCATCGGCGGCGTGCCGCTGGCCGCCTGGTTTGGCGATCTGTTCGGCTGGCGCACGGCCTTCTGGGGCATCACCGGTCTCGGCGTGCTGGCCATGGTCGCATTGTGGTTCGCCCTGCCCGATGTACCCTTGCCGAAAAGCGGCGGCGCAGCGGCGGAAATCCGCGTGCTTGGCCGTGGCCCGGTACTGGCCGCGCTGGCCCTCACCGTGGTCGGCTCGGGGGCGATGTTCACCGTCTTCACTTACATTGCGCCGATCCTGAGCAGCGAAACCCACGCATCCACCCCCTTCATCACCGTCATGCTGGTGCTGTTTGGCGTGGGGCTGACACTGGGCAACATGTGGGGCGGCAGGGCGGCCGATCGTTCGATAGACCGCACCCTGATCGTTTCCCTGAGCGTGCTCATCGTCGTCTTGCTGGCGTTCACGGTGCTGATGCGCTGGTCGCTGCCGACCAGCGTGGCCATCCTGGTCTGGGGCATCGCCAGCTTCGCCCTGGTACCGCCCTTGCAGATGCGCGTGATGGAAGCCGCCAAGGACGCTCCCAACCTGGCCTCGGCGGTGAATATCGGGGCCTTCAATTTCGGCAACGCCATCGGCGCGGCCCTGGGTGGCGCGGTGATCAACGCCGGGCTGGGCTACCCGGCGATCCCCCTGGCCGGCGCGGCGATGGCGGGGGTGGGGCTGCTGATGGTGCTGGGTTTTGCCTGGCGTTCCAGAGGGGTTGAGGCTTCGGTGGTGTGATAGGGAGGGGGATGGGTTTGCTTGAAGGCAAATCTGTCCCTTTGATGAAATGATTTGAATCCAATCTGCACCTTATAGAAAATCGCCCCCTTTTGTCTCGAAAGGATACGGGCGATGAAGTTCGAAGGGACTTTCCAATACATGGGCAATCACGGGATCGTCTTCAACGTCTCGCAGATCACCCTCACCGACAGTGAACGCGGACGTCTGCGCGAGCTGCATTTTGGCGAAGCGAAAAGCGCCCACTATGACGTCAACAGCAAGGTCGTCGAGGTATACGACAAGATGCAGGCCAAGAACCTGCCGTGCTTGATGATGATCGGCATCTCCAAGCCGTTGACCCGGCAACAGGGCGATGCCCTCAATGCCCAACGCACCACGATCGCCAATCTTGCCACCACTGCTTTCGCTGCCGCCGCCAAGGCTGTGGCCCCCTCCTCCGTGGCGGCAACTGTAGGGGCCGGTGTGCGCAGGTATGTCAATGAAACCCTACCCACCTACCATGCGGGCGATGTGCTGGTCAGCATCGAGGCGCAGGTCAACGGCGGTATCGGCCCGCAACGCACCCTTTCGACGTTAATCATCAAGACCTGACTGGAGACGTACATGTCCGACATTACTCAATTGGTCATTGCCTTGCTGGTGTCCTTTCTGCTCGATCGGTTTCTCAAGCCGTATCTGCTGCGCAAGTGGCTGGGAGTGGCGTTGGTGGCGGCGGGTGCGGTTGGTTCCTTTGGCGCAGGTCAGAGCCGCTTGTTGGGGTTTGATCTGGGGTTGTGGGCGGCTTTTGCCGTGGCGATTGGGATGGGGTTGTTCATGAGGCGGCGGCGGTTTGAGCAGGTTGGCTGAAACAAGGGGGCAGATTTGCCCTGTGGCGAGGGAGTTTGCTCCCGCTTGACCGGACTGGCGTTCCAGTGCGCAGCACGCATGGAAAACATCAGAAATAAATTCACATCTATTGGATGCTAGCAATGTATAGCCAAAGCTAGCTTGTTAGGCTAGCTTTGGCTATCTTTCTATAGATTTTGCTATTTTGTGAGGTCGACATGGATCCCTACCGTAATCCGTTTGCGCCCGGCGCGGGCAGCAGGCCCCCTGAATTGGCGGGGCGCGACCAGATTCTTGAGGCAGCAAGAATTGCCTGTGGACGGGCCATCAATGGGCGAAGTGCGCGTTCCATCATGCTCCTTGGGTTGAGGGGCACGGGTAAGACAGTCCTGTTGAATGAGATAGGAAAAATTGCAAAGCAAGAAGGCCTTCTCGTCTCCAAGGTCGAGTCGCCAGAACGTGAAAGCCTTGCGCGTCTTCTTTACCCTGAAATGCGAAAGGTCATGCGCGCGCTATCCAGCGTTGAGGCTGCCAAGCAAATCGCCAATCGTGGGCTGAAAGGGCTTCGCAGTTTTGCATCCATTTTCAAGATTGATATCGGCGGCATCGAGATCGGTGTCGAGCCTGAGCCCGGCCTCGCGGATAGCGGAAATCTTCAATACGATCTTCCAGATCTTTTTACTGTAATAGGTGAAGCGGCACAGGCCGCCGGCAAAGGCTGGATTCTGCTCATCGATGAAGTGCAATACCTCACCGAAGCAGATCTATCGGCGCTGATTGTCTCTGTCCATCACATGTCGCAAGAAGGGCTTCCGGTATTGCTGGTCGGTGCTGGTCTTCCGCAAGTCGCCCGGCTGGCGGGTGAAGCGAAGTCATATGCCGAGCGGCTTTTCCTTTATCCGGAGGTGGGGGCGCTTGATCAAGCGTCTGCTGTTCAAGCTGTTCAAAAGCCGATCGTGGAGGAGGAAGCCTCTATAGACACTGCAGCTCTGGACAGTATCGTTGATCGGACGCAGGGCTATCCTTTCTTCCTTCAAGAGTGGGCTTCCACGGCATGGAACAACGCCGAGGGGCCTGAAATTACTGTTGACGATGTCGAGCACTCTTATGCCGAGACATTGGCCTCTCTTGACGCGGGTTTCTTCAGGGTCCGCATTGATCGGCTTACACCTTCGGAAGTGCAGTTTGTGAAGACCATGTCCGAGCTGGGTGACGGCCCTTATGCCATCGCTGATATTGCGAAGGCGATGGGACGTTCCCAATCATCACTTGGACCGACTCGGGCCAACATCATTTCCAAGGGTATGATCTACAGCACCGATCACGGTTACCTGAATTTCACGGTTCCACTTTTCGCGGAATATATGCGGCGTCAGGTGTGAAACCTGCAATGTTCCCGAGCAAGCGCCAGCCCATGCCCCCTTCCCCCACCAAACTCCTCTTCCTCCCCGGAGCCTCAGGCAACACCCAATTCTGGCATCCAGTCGCCCAACGCCTGACCCACCCAGCACAGCAACGCCATATCGGCTGGCCCGGCTTTGGCGACACGCCACCCTCGCCTGACATCGCCGGCATGCAAGACCTGGCGACCCGCGTGCTGACCGAAATCGACCAGCCCACCGCGTTGGTGGCGCAATCCATGGGCGGTATCGTCGCGGTGCTGGCAGCGCTTGAACGCCCGGAGCTGATCACACATCTGACGCTGACCGTTACCTCCGGCGGTGTGGATATGTCCGACCTGGACGCGCAGGACTGGCGCTCGGAATTTGCCGCCGCCAACCCCACGCTGCCGAGGTGGTTTCTCGACGACCGCACCGACCTCACGCTGCGGTTGGCCGAGTTGCGCATGCCGGTTCTGCTCCTGTGGGGCGATGCGGACTCGATCAGCCCCGTTCGCGTCGGCAAGCGCCTTGCTCGACTGCTGCCCCACGCGGAGCTGCATGTGTTCCCTGGCGCCGATCACAGCCTGGGCTTTACCCACGCCGATGAAGTGGCGAGGCTGATCGACAGGCATCTGGCCTGAGAGTGAACGGGGCCCCGTCGAGCAGCCCAATCACTCCCGCGCTCCACCCTCCAACCGACCCCGCCGCACCGCCATAATCTGCGGAATCTTCTCCTCGATCCAATTCACCATCACCTCAAGATGCTCCGCCGCCTCCCGCCCCAACGGCGTCAAGCGGTACTCCACATGCGGTGGCACCACCGGCAGCGACTTGCGGTTGACCAACCCATCCGCCTCAAGCTCCTGCAACGTCTGCGACAGCATCTTCTCACTGACCCCGCCAATCTTGCGGCGCAGCTCGCTGAAGCGGTGCATTCCGCCCAGCAAAATGACCAGCACCAGCACGCCCCAGCGGCTGGTCATGTGCTTGAGGACCTCCCGAGAAGGGCAGTCGGCGCTCAGTACATCGCCGCGTCGAACAGCGGCGCTGAACGACTCGGAATTTTCGGTGGCTGTGTCCACGATACTTACCTTTATGTACGTACTTACAAAAAGTTACCTTGGTCCCTAGGATGGCTTTTCGTCCTTTCCCCATCAAGGTATTTGTCATGATCGCCATCACCGGAGCCTCCGGCCAACTGGGCCGTCTCGTTATCCAGTCCCTGCTTGAACGCGTGCCCGCCGAGCAAATCGTCGCCCTGGTCCGAGACCCCGGCAAAGTCCAGGACCTGGCCGCACGGGGCGTGGTGGTCCGCACCGCCGACTACAACCAGCCGGCCACATTGACTGCCGCGCTCAACGGCGTCGATAAACTGCTGTTGATCTCCTCCAATGAACTGGGCAACCGCGCCGCCCAACACCGCGCCGTGATCGATGCCGCCAAGGCCGCGGGTGTCTCGCTCCTGGCCTACACCAGCGTCCTGCACGCCGACACCTCCACCCTGGGCTTGGCCGCTGAACACCGCGATACCGAAGCCGCCTTGAAAGCCTCGGGCGTACCCTACGTATTGCTGCGCAACGGCTGGTACAGCGAAAACTACCTGGCGAACGTACCGAGCGCCGTGGAACATGGCGTCCTGCTCGGCAGCGCCGGCGAGGGCCGCATCAGCTCCGCGCCCCGTGCCGACTACGCCCAAGCCGCAGCGGTGGTGCTGACCACTGAAGGGCAGGCGGGCAAGGTCTATGAACTGGCGGGGGATAGCAGCTACACACTGACCGAGCTGGCTGCGTTGATCAGTCAGAAAACCGGTAAGCCGGTGGTTTATCAGAATTTGCCGCAGGCTGAGTTTGAGGCGGTGTTGGTCAGTGTCGGGTTGCCGGCGGGGTTGGCGGCGTTGCTGGCGGATTCTGATGCGGCAGCGGCAAAAGGGGCGTTGTTTGATGAGAGTGGGGTGTTGGGGCGGTTGATTGGGCGGGGGACTACGTCGGTTGCGGAGTCTTTGGGTTAAGTAGCCGAACCAAGGGCAGGAAAATGGACTTGCGTGCCGGTAGAGATAAACCGGCACGCAGCGGGTGATGAGACCCCCGGACACAAACGGCCTGAGCCCCCGACAGCAGCTCGAACTCCCGTGGCGAGGGAGCTTGCTCCCGCTTGAGTGCGAAGCACTCATAAAGAGGCCCGCTGCGGCCCGAAAGCCGAAATTAAATCCGTCTCCTTATTCTTGTCGTATTCCTTTCTTCGTACCCATGATTAAATCTAAGGTTTGGTTAAGGGGCCGGCATTAACCGGTCCCGATTGAGCGAAGCGAGCGACTTGAACCAATTTGTTATATTCCTCTCCACTTACGTCTTGCCCAGCGAGCTAACGCATTAAAATTAATGCCGACGCCCATAAAGTTAGGTTTTATTTCTAGTATGTCATCTGGAGCTGAGTGTTTTTCTTGATGTGCTGGTGTACCTCTGAGGAGTAGCGCTGCTACCTCAGAGTCAATTTTTTCTTTAGCTGCGCTGATCATGTCAGACATGTCACGTAAATCTTCATCTTTAGGGAGTCCGTCCCCTTTTAGAACTTGATGCGTTATAGCTATTTCTTTCCATAAACGGCTAACCATAATTTTTAGAAGGTCAGCGGCTTCCGTTAAAAATTCTTCAGGGGGAAGGTTTTTATTAGCACACTCTTTCTCTATCTCGGAAAGTATCTTTGGTATTTCATGGTTAAAAAATGGCTGAAAATAACCCCAGAATACCATTTCAGGAGAGCCGGAATATTTTATACCTCTGTACGATATTTTCTTTCCATAGAAATCTTCTGTTTCTAGCTCCCATAGCGCAGGAAACATTCGCCACTTTTGGATTCTTTCAAAAATAGCATTGTCGAGAAGCTCTCTTTTTCTTGCTGTCTGTGGATACAGTGACGTTCTGTTGCCAGTTAGGAATAGCGGCTCCATTCGGTGTCTCCATGGCATATAAAGTTTGGTTAAGGGGCATGTTTTTGACCGTCCCAGTGCACAAAGCGAATAAAAATGGGGATAGATCTATTTTCAGAAAATAGATCTGTCCCCATTTCCGATTTCCGTCCGTCCCATTTCCGTCCTGTCTCCTTTAATTGGAGGCATGCGTTTGGTACTGCACCCTCGGCGACGCACAGAAGTCTAGGACCAAATCCTTTTCTCTTAAATACAGGTGTTTCGGCTAGGTCACTCCATGGGCATCAAAATTCGCGCTTCAATGCCAATCTCTTGGAGGAGGAAAAGCAGCCCGCCGCCCTCGATGAGTTCGATGGGCTTGTCCTTCGCGAACTCAAACGCGTCGGGGCCATAGCCGCTTGTTGTGACCAAAATTCCCTTATTGGCGCCCTCATTCATCATGGTTCCATAAAGATCCCTGACTGCTGAAACGCCAACTGTGTGCTTGTAGCGCTTTGCTTGGATAACTACCTTGCCGCCTAATACAGGACGAGGATCGTAAGCAATGCAATCGACTCCTCCGTCACGCGATGACCTGGTTAGTTTCGACTCTAATCCCATTTTTCCGAATAGATTTGCCACCAGTGCTTCAAACTCATAGGGGTTGAGATCCATTAAATTTGTTGCTGAACTGAGATTTGAGGCCAGATCCTGCTGATCCACAAAACGCTTGTCGACCATGTTGAATTCAATAATTGGTCTAACCGGTTGCGCTTCGCTTGGGGACCGTGAGACATGTGCACCGAGGTTTCGTAAACACACAGCACGATCCACGCGCGTTAGATCGATCTCCATAAACGTTTCACGCGTGGTGCGCACAGACACGAGATGAGGTTGTACCCCCCGGCCAGTTGCGGGATCAATGGTGTTCACATAACCGTTGAAACAGCAGACCTCTATGAATTCTCCTTGGTCTGCCTCGAAAAGCTCATGAAGGCACCTGAGTGCGAGACTTGCGATAAGGTCGGCATATAAAGATTTGATCTCAGCTGGCTTGCGCTGTTTAGCGGAGACCTCGTCTTTCGATTTTATGTAACGATACTCGGCTACCTCAGGAATTATATCCGAGGTGGGCAACTCGTATTCCACTACAAGCTGTTTCGATTCAGGCAGGAACGCCAATGAGAAATTTTGCGGGAACCCTTCTGGATAATCGGACTTCTCCAAGACCATGCTGCAATAAGCAACAATTGATTCGGAGTCTCCTTCATAGTACGAGTAGCGGAAGGCATCGACTTCAGAGTCCCGGAGCGCTTTTTTCTCAAGGAACGCCGATACACCACGCTCATAGGTCTCCCGCGCGCTCTTCAGCATTTGTAGACGCTGTGCTTCCTGGGCTTTATGCTCTTCCTCGCTTAATTTAAATCTTTCCTTAGCGGCTCTCATCCGATCGGCATGCCTTACTTTAAACTTTGGTATCAGTGAGAGATACCAAGGCAAGGGAGCAACTTTCGAGGTAAAGAATTGCAGCGCTGGGCCTTCAATTACGGTTGTTAAAGATTTTGCTGGTGCGAACGGCGGCGGATTGTCTGTGATACGAAGTGAGTCGAATGTTACAGTGTCATCAACCATCAGCGCTGACGATAAGATGGATTGTAAACCATCTATCCAAGATCGAATGGTTGCGTTACCGTCACGAACTTCTTGCTCACGAAACTCTATGTAGTTCTGTTTAGCGGCTCGCTCAGATTGGCGGTCATATCGTGCTTGGTCACGCTCACGAATCGCCTGCGCTCTGAGCCGCTGACGTTCCGCACGTTCAGAGGCTCGTAGTGCAGCGCGACGTTCCGACTCGTTCAGCCGCTGCTGCTTGGCTGTCTCCCGAGCAATTGCTCGGATCACCTTTTCGAATCCACTTCGATTGGCCATGCTTGCCTCCTTACTGATGGCGTGATGGTATCAAAAGAAGTGGCGGTGGACACGAGCGCTTCGAACTTAGCTGCCAGCGTGCGAATTGAAGTGACAGTTTCTGTCCGCTTACAGCCTCTTGCTAGAAAGGACAGTGTGGCAGGTGGGGTAAGATTGCTGCTGAACGAGCTTTTATTTGGAGGTCACCTGTTCGCTGCTGCGCAGTTGAGCGGGAGCAAGCTCCTTCGCCACGGGACTGTGTTGATTTCATCGCGAGCAGGCTCGCATTGACCTTAAGGGGTTATGGCTTTATGGAAGATCGCGGAACAGGTGAGTTCGAAAACAGTATAAAAGTGACAGTTCTTACAGTGGTCAGATAGGGCCGAGTCCGTCACTTTCGAGGTTCATTCACTGCAGGGTCATGAGCTCAAAAGACAAGAAGGTCGATGTGGGTTTTAAAGGTATGGCAGAGGCTAAGCTCAAGCCGGGGGCGACAGCTCCGGATGTTACGGGCGAGGCGGAGGCTGCGGTTAAACCGGAGGCGGTAGTTCCGGATTTCAAGGGCCCGGCGAAGGTCCAGATCAAGCCGAAGACGACCCCCGAGCCTTAGACGTCATACCGGGCAAGGTTCAAGAATTTGAGGATATTTAGAGCCTATTCGTCCGCTTCCAGGGATGAAAAACGAGAAACCCGACGCAAGACGTCGGGTTTTTTGTTGGGCGATAAATACTATTGTCGCGGCTCTACGTTATCCAACACCTGATTCGCCAACAACGAACTCAGCTCAATCAACTGCTGAATCCCCATCGCCAAATGGCGCCGCGAGCCATCCAAATCAAATGCCAGATCAGCAACCATTGCATCGGCTGAAGCCAGCGTTTCACTGAGGTTAGCGAGCATGCATTCGTTATCGAGACCGTTCACAACGGTGAAGACCTGCCCCGGTTTCGGTTCGTCTTTGGATTGATCTGGCTTCGGCAGCAAGTAGTGATCGAGCACGCGTTTGGTGGTTTCGTCTTGCTTCTTGGCTTTGGATTTTGCGGACTGTGGGGCGGGCTCTGCTTCTGGAGGATTTGGAGTTGCTTTGAACATTTTCACGTTTCCTTTGTTAGTAGGCCGCTACCGTCTCGCTACTAAACGAAAGGGAGGCAGCTGTGCGCAAGTTAGTAGACCGGTAGGAAAACGGAAAACCCGGCGCGCCCGAAGGCGCCATGCGCACAGCCACCATCGAGTGCGGGCAATGCCCGACTGATGAGACTCATGCGACCGTATCCTTAACCGGGCTACTAAACCCGACCACTGATGGGCAGTGGCAGGAAAACAATAGAACCCCAGGACAAGGCGCACAAGCGGGCGGATTCTGGCGTAGTTGTAGGCAAAGGCGCAAGGAGGCGTGGCTTGGTGGTGGGGTGTAGGTGGGGTCTGTAGGAGCAGGGTTTGTCGGGGATGCGGGTGACTTGTTTTGCTCTGGAACCGTGTCGATTTCATCGCGAGCAAGCTCGCTCCCACAGGGGTTGGGGGCCTGTTGCAGATAGTGTGTTCATCACCATCCGGTGTGGGAGCGGGGGCACAAGGCCTCTCGGCCTGACCCAGCCATCGCGTTGTGCCATGTAGATCGCATTCAGCTTTTTGGGGGGCTGCTGAGCAGCCCAGCGGGGATAAAGCCCCTCGCCACAAGGGAGTCTCTCGCCACAAGGGACTTCCTCACCACAAGGGATCGGCATGGCTTGGTTGAGCGGCATGCCTGGGGGTGCTATTTGCGCTTGAGCATCTCCGGCAACTGCGCCACCAGTTTCTGGTTGTTCAGCGGCGCGCGGATGAAGCCGCGTTGGCTGCCGTCCGGGCCGATGACGGCGAGGTTGCCGCTGTGATCCACCGTGTAGTTGGGCTTGCTGGTGTCCGCCGGGATGAAGGGAATGCTCACAGCGTTGGCGAGTTTTTGCAGGTCTTCGATGGATGAAGGGGTCAGGCCTTTGAACTGCGGGTCGAAGTAACCCAGGTACTGCTTGAGCTGCTTGGGCGTGTCGCGGTTCGGGTCGACGCTCACCAGTACGATCTGCAACTTGTCCACCGCCTCGGGCGGCAGCTCGCTCTTGATCTGGCGCAGTTGGGCGAGGGTGGTCGGGCAGATGTCCGGGCAGAAGGTGTAGCCGAAGAACAGCAGGCTCCATTTGCCCTTGAGCTCGTCCATCGCCACGGGCTGGCCGTCCTGGTCGGTCATTTTCACGTCCGGCAGGTTGCGGCTCTGGGGCAGCAGGATGATGCCGGCGTCGATCAACCCCGTCGGGTCGCCCTGGCCTTTGCCGGACAGCACCTTATTGATGGTCAGGCCCAGGATCAGTGCGATCACGGCCGCGAGGATGAAGACGGTTTTCTGGGTTCGGGTCATAGGCTCAACAATAGGTAGTGATCGACAAGCAGGGCGATGAACAGCAGGAACAAGTAGTAGATAGAGTACTTGAAGGTGTTGATCGCGGCGTGCGGCCGACTGCCACGGTACAACACCACGGCCCATTGCAGGAACCGGGCGCCGAGTACCAGGGCGCAAACCAGGTAGAGCAGGCCGCTCATCTGGATCACGAAGGGCATCAGGCTCACCGCCAGCAGCACCAGGGTGTACAGCAGGATATGCACCTTGGTGTAGTGCTCGCCATGGGTCACCGGCAGCATCGGGATATCGGCCTTGGCGTATTCCTCTTTGCGGTGGATCGCCAGGGCCCAGAAGTGCGGTGGGGTCCAGGCGAAGATGATCAGCACCAGCAACAGCGGCTCGGCGCTGACATGCCCGGTGGCCGCCACCCAGCCCAGCAGCGGTGGCGCCGCGCCGGCGAGGCCGCCGATGACGATGTTCTGGGGCGTCGCGCGTTTGAGGAACCCGGTATAGACCACCGCATAACCCAGCAGCGAAGCCAGGGTCAGCCACGCCGTGAGCGGGTTGGTGAAGGCCAGCAGCAAGGCCTGTCCGGCCACCGCCAGGGCGAGGGCGAACGTCAGGGCCGCGGCCGGCGAGACCCGGCCTTCGGCCAGTGGTCGCTTGTGTGTACGGGCCATCACCGCATCGATGCGCCGGTCCACCACATGGTTCACCGCCGCCGCGCCGCCGGCACACAGGGCGATGCCCAGGTTGCCGAACACCAGCACCGTCCACGGCACCCCGGCGCGGGTGGCGAGGAACATGCCCACCAGGGAGGTGATCAGCATCAGCACCACGACCTTGGGTTTGGTCAGCTCCAGGTAATCGCGCCAGATCGCCTGGCTGTGGCGTTCACCGGTCAAGGTTGCCATGGCATCTCTCCTTTTATCGTGATGGGGGCGACGCCGTGTTTATGCGGGTTGAACCGCCAGCGCAGCGGGACCTGATGCTTGACCCGGACCAGGCTGGTGCGGGCGTGATAATTGACCAGCACCAGGGTCAGCAGCAGTGCGGCGCCCCCGGCGTTGTGGGCCACGGCCACCGGCAGCGGCAGGTGGAACAGCACGTTGCTGATGCCCAGGGTGATCTGCGCCGCCAGGGCCGCCAGCACCAGGCCGGCCAGCCGGGTCATGCCGACGCTCTTCAACTGCCAGGCCAGGCCCAGCAGCACCAGCGTCACCAGCAACGCGCCGATGCGGTGGGTCAGGTGGATGGCGGTGCGGGCGTCGCTATCGAGTTGCCCGCCCAGGTAGTTCGGGCCGATGTGCTGGGTCAGGTGAAAGCCGTTGGCGAAGTCGGCCGGTGGCAGCCATTGGCCGTGGCAGGTGGGGAAATCGATGCAGGCCACGGCGGCGTAGTTGGAGCTGACCCAGCCGCCGAGGGCGATCTGGCCGATCACCAGCAGCAGCCCGGCGGTGGCCCAGTGTTGCAGGCGCTTGGGCACGGTCAGCGCCGGCAGTACGCCGGACAATCTCAAGGTGAGCAGGAACAGCAGGCTCAAGGTGGCGAACCCACCCAGCAGATGTCCGGTGACCACTTGGGGCCAGAGCTTCAGGGTCACGGTCCACATGCCGAACGCCGCCTGGGCGAACACCACCGCCAGCAGGAACAGCGGCAGCTTCAACGGCTGGCCGGGACGACGCCGGTCCATCCAGGCGCGGGCGGCCAGCACTGCGATCATCAACCCCAGCGCGCCGGCGAAATAACGATGGACCATCTCGTTCCAGCCCTTGTGGGCTTCCACCGGCGCGTCGGGAAAGTGCAGTTCGGCATGGGCCAGTTGGGCTTCGCTCTTGGGCACGCTGATGAAGCCGTAGCAACCGGGCCAGTCGGGGCAACCGAGGCCGGCGTGGGTCAGTCGGGTGTAGGCGCCCAGCAGTACGACGATCAGTGCCAGCAGTGTGGCAAACAGCGCGAGGCGAAATCCTGGTTTGGCCATGTCGATGCCCTCATCCGATGTTCGACAGTTTCAGCAGGTGTCGCAGGTCGTTGAGCAGGTCCTTGCCCTTGACCCGGGCGTCATAGCGCAGCACCAGGTTGCTGTGGGGATCGATGATCCACAGCTGGGCACCGCCGGAACCCTGGGCGCCTTTCTGATAGGCCGGCAGGTCCAGCGAGTAGCGTTGCAGTTGCGGGTATTCGCGCTGCAGCTGGGCGTCGTATTCGGCATCCAGCGGTTGGGCGGCCGCCAGGGCGTGGCTGGCACGGGAGGCATCGCGGCCCAGGCCGATCTGCACCTGCCGGGCCAGGTACACCAGCTGCCGGCAGTCCACCGAACATTCCTGCGGCGCGGTGACGAGGATCTGCCAGCGCTGTTCGTCGGCCTGTACGCCGATTTCGGCGCGGGTCTGGCCGGTGCCGATCAGCTCGCCGTGGTAGCTGCGGCTTTCCGGTACCCAGAACTGGAATTTGTACATGCCGGTGGCCAGGATCATCGGACCGATCACCCCCAGCACGATCAACAGCAACTGCACGCGTCCTTTGCGCCGATTGCGCGCGGTGGCGGCCTCAGACGTGTTGGTTGGATTCATGGTGGTTCCCATGGTGTCTCCCTGCGTTATGCCATCCAAGATAAAGAAACAGGCCGAACAGCGCCGCCGCCATGGCGAACCACTGCACGGCGTAGCCGAGGTGTTTTTCCGGCCCCATGGCCACCACCGGCCAATCGGTCCGGTAGGCGCCGGGGCCGCTTTGTTGCCGTAGTTCATAGGCGAAGCCGTGGCGATCCAGTTCGGCCCAGAGCTTGTCCGGTTCGATGGCGGTGACCAGTCGCGGCCACGGCGCATCCACCGGGTCGGCGTGGAGCTGGAAGGTGGCGCCCGGCGCGACGTAGACCCAGGCCTGCAGGCTCACCGGTTGTTCGGGGGTGCTGAAGACCGGTGGGGTGCGGCGGTCGGGCCAGGGCAGCCAGCCACGATTGACCAGCAGCCACTGTCCGCTCGCCTGGTCGAGAAAAGGTTGCAGCAACTCGACGCCCACCTTGCCGTCGTGCTGGCGGTTGTCCAGCAGGATGCTGTGGGCGGCGTCGAACTGGCCGTGCAGGCTGACCCGGCGAAAGGCCGGATCCTGGGTTTGCGGCAGTTCGACGCTGGCCATCGGCGGCGCCACCCGGCGCTCGGCATAGGTGTCCATGAGCACGCGTTTCTGTTCGCCCCGACTCAGTTGCCAGAACCCCAGGCACACCATCACCGGCACCAGCACGGCCACCACCAGCGACGGCACGATGCCTGGCCGGAAGCCTTTCATGGCGCCGCCCCAAAGCTGTCGAACGAGATAGCTATACTCACGTGCATCGCGTCCCCCCGGAGTGTTCCTGATGCTCAAAGCAGCCATCGTCCTGATGCTGATTGCCACGATTGCCAGCCTGTTCAGTGGCCTGTTTTTTCTGGTCAAGGACGAAAGCGATTCCAATCGCCTGGTCATCGCCCTGGCGGTGCGGGTCAGCCTGGCCGCTGTCACCGTCGGCTTGATCGCCTGGGGTTTCTTCAGCGGCCAGTTGGTCTCTCACGCGCCTTGGTGACGGTGGTCTTAGAGCACGTAGACGAAGATGAACAGGCCGATCCACACCACATCGACGAAGTGCCAGTACCAGCTCGCGGCCTCGAAGCCGAACTGGTGCTCGTTGTCGAAGTGCCCGCGCATGATGCGCATCAGCATCACGAACAGGATGATCGTGCCGATGGTGACGTGGGCGCCGTGAAAGCCGGTGAGCATGAAGAATGTCGCACCGTAGATCCCCGAACCCAGGGTCAGGCCCAGCTCTTTATAGGCGTGGATGTATTCCTCGGCCTGGAAGCCCAGGAACGCGCACCCCAGTAGCACGGTGATCGCCAGCCAGAGTTTCAACGCGCCGCGATGGCCTTTCTTCAGGGCATGGTGGGCGATGGTCACGGTGACGCTGGAGCTGACCAGCAACACGGTGTTGAGCAGCGGCAGGCCCCAGGGGCTGATCACGTCCTTGGGCGGCGGGAAGAGTTTCGGATCGGGGTTGTTCAAAAGCGGCCAGACGTATTCGAAGTTCGGCCAGAGCATCTCCGACAGGCCCTTGCTGCCTTCGCCGGCCAGGCCCGGCGCCGACACCATGCGCACATAGAACAGGGCGCCGAAGAACGCGATGAAGAACATCACTTCGGAAAAGATGAACCAGCTCATGCCCCAGCGGAACGAGCGGTCGAGCTGCGCGCTGTACAGGCCGGCGCGGCTTTCCTTGATGACCGCGCCGAACCAACCGAAGAGCATGTAGGCGAGCAACAGGCCACCGACGAAAAAGATCAGCGGGCCGTGGGAATCCGGGCGCGCGGCTTTCAGGTCGTTGAACCAGGTCGCCAGGCCATACACCGTGACGAACATCCCGACCGTGGCGATGATCGGCCACTTGCTCTGGGCCGGAACGTAATAGTGCTCATGAGTTGCCATTTATTGTTCTCCTTATCGGGCACGCTATCGGTCAGTGTTTACGGCCACCGGTGGATGACGAGCAGTGATGTCGAACAGCGTGTAGGACAGCGTCAGGTGCTTCACTTCCTTGGGCATTTCCCGGTCGACGATGAAGCGCATGGGCATTTCGATACGCTCGCCGGGTTGCAGCACTTGCTGGGTAAAACAGAAGCATTCGGTCTTGTGGAAATAGGCCGCCGCGTTGCTCGGTGAAATGCTCGGCACGGCCTGGGCACTCATTGGCCGGTCGGTGGGGTTGTGGGCCACGAAGACCATTTCGTTCACCGCCCCGGGCTTGACCACCAGCTCATCGCCCCTGGGGTAGAAGTCCCAGACCATGTCCACGGCGTTGGTCGACAGGAACTGCACGCGCACCTGCCGCGACTCGTCGACGGTCTGCTCGCCTTCGTACTGTCCGCCGGTCTTGCCGTTGATGCCGAACGCCTTGCACATCACGTCGTAGATCGGCACCAGGGCGAATCCGAAGACAAACATGGCCACCACCACCAGCAACAGCCGGGTGACCAGTTTTTTCAGTGAAATCGAATCAGCCATGATCCTCGTTCCTCATCCGTATTCCTGTGGACTCGAGCTTGCTCGCGATGCAGGCGACGCGGTGTGCCAGGAAGACCGCTATCGCGAGCAAGCTCGCTCCCACAGGGGTTGCATGAGTCATCTCATTTCACTTCCGGCGGCGTGGTAAAGGTGTGATACGGCGCCGGCGACGGTACGCTCCATTCCAGTCCTTCGGCGCCATCCCACGGCTTGGCCGGTGCCGGCTCGCCGCCACGGATGGTCTTGATCACGATGAACAGGAAGAAGATCTGCGTGGTGCCGAACATGAACGCGCCGATGGACGAGACCATGTTGAAGTCGGCGAACTGCAGGTTGTAGTCGGGAATCCGCCGTGGCATGCCCGCCAGCCCCACGAAGTGCATCGGGAAGAAGGCCAGGTTCATGCCCACGAAGGACAGCCAGAAATGCAGCTTGCCGAGGGTTTCGTCGTACATGTGGCCGGTCCATTTCGGCAGCCAGTAGTAGGCCGAGGCGAAGATGCCGAAGATCGCACCGGGCACCAGCACGTAGTGGAAGTGGGCGACTACGAAGTAGGTGTCCTGGTACTGGAAGTCCGCCGGTGCGATGGCCAGCATCAGCCCGGAGAAACCACCGATGGAAAACAGGATCACGAACGCCACGGCAAAGAGCATCGGCGTCTCGAAGGTCAGCGAGCCTTGCCACATGGTGCTGGCCCAGTTGAACACCTTCACCCCGGTGGGCACGGCGATCAGCAGGGTGGCGTACATGAAGAACAGCTCGCCCACCAGCGGAATGCCCACCACGAACATGTGGTGCGCCCAGACGATGAACGACAGGAACGCAATGGCCGCCGTGGCGTAGACCATCGAGGTGTAGCCGAACAGCGGCTTGCGGGCGAAGGCCGGGATGATCGAGCTGACGGCACCGAAGGCCGGCAGGATCATGATGTACACCTCGGGGTGGCCGAAGAACCAGAACACATGCTGGAACAGCACCGGATCACCGCCGCCGGCGGCACTGAAGAAGCTGGTGCCGAAGTGGATGTCCATCAGCATCATGGTCACGCAGCCGGCCAGCACCGGCATCACCGCGATCAGCAGGAACGCGGTGATCAGCCAGGTCCAGACGAACAATGGCATCTTCATCAGGGTCATGCCGGGGGCGCGCAGGTTGAGGATGGTGGCGATCACGTTGATCGCGCCCATGATCGAGCTGATCCCCATCAGGTGGATGGCGAAGATGAAGAACGTCACGCTTTCCGGTGCGTAGGTGGTGGACAGCGGCGCATAGAAGGTCCAGCCGAAGTTCGGCCCGCCCCCGGGGGTGAACAGGGTCGACACCAGCATCAGGAACGCCGCTGGCAGCAGCCAGAAGCTGAAGTTATTCATGCGCGGCAGGGCCATGTCCGGCGCGCCGATCATCAGCGGGATCATCCAGTTGGCGAGGCCGACGAAGGCCGGCATCACCGCGCCGAAGACCATCACCAGGCCATGCATAGTGGTCATCTGGTTGAAGAATTCCGGCTGCACGATCTGCAGGCCGGGCTGGAACAGCTCGGCGCGGATCACCATGGCGAACGAGCCGCCCAGCAGGAACATGGAGAATGCGAACCACAGGTACAGCGTGCCGATATCCTTGTGGTTGGTGGTCAGTACCCAGCGCATCAGGCCCTTGGCGGGGCCGTGGGCGTGGTCGGCGCCGGCATGACCGTGGTCATCGATCACAGCACTCATGTCCTGTCTCCTTCGAACGAATGGGCTGGACGGCGCGGGGCAACGAGCCCCGCCCGGTTGCGGGAACACACGTCAGGCCGGCTCATTGGCTTTGCGCCTGTTTGAGTTCCAGCACTTCTTTGGGCGTCACCATGTCGCCCTTGTTGTTGCCCCAGGCGTTGCGTTCATAGGTCACGACCGCGGCGATATCGACTTCCGACAACTGTTTGCCGAACGCGGCCATGGAGGTGCCGGGTTTGCCGTGGAAGACAATGTTCAGGTGATCCTTGATCGGCCCGGTGGCGATCTTCGACCCCTTGAGCGCCGGGAACATCGGCGGCAATCCCTGGCCTTCAGCCTGGTGACAGGCCACGCAGGTGGTGTGGTAGACCTTGTCGCCACGTTCCTTGAGTTCTTCGAGGGTCCATTCCTTGCTGGTCAGCTCCTTGAGCTGCGCGGCTTCGGCCTTGCGTTCGCCCAGCCATTTTTCATAGTCGGGCTTGCTCTTGACCTCCACCACGATGGGCATGAAGCCGTGGTCCTTGCCGCACAGCTCGGCGCATTGGCCACGGTACAGGCCGGGCTTGTCGACGCGGGTCCAGGCTTCGTTGACGAAGCCGGGGATCGCATCGCGCTTGACCGCGAAGGCCGGCACCCACCAGGAGTGGATCACGTCGGCGGAGGTCACCAAAAAGCGCACCTTGGCATCGACCGGCAGCACCAGCGGCTTGTCGACCTCCAGCAGGTAGTGTTCGCCCTTGGCGCTCTGGTTATGGATCTGTTCGGTGGGGGTGGCCAGGTTGCTGAAGAACTCCACGTCCTGGCCCAGGTACTTGTAGTGCCATTTCCACTGATACCCGGTGATCTGGATGTCGATCTCCGATTCGCTGGAGTCGTACATCTTGATCAGCGTGGCGGTGGCGGGAACCGCCATGGCCACCAGGATCAGGAACGGCACGATGGTCCAGAGGATTTCGACGCGGGTGTTTTCGTGGAAGTGGGCCGCATTCTGGCCCGTCGAGCGGCGGTGCATCATCATCGACCAGAACATGGCCCCGAAGACGATGATGCCGATCACTACACAGATCCAGAAGATGGTCATGTGCAGGTCGAATACTGCATTGCTGATCTGTGTCGCTCCAGGCGCCATATTCACAGTCCAGGCCGCTTGTGCCTGGCTGAAAATCGAACACAACAGGAGGCCCATCCATACATGTGGATGTCGCATCATTGCGGGTTCCCCTTATCGTTCTTGTTATCCCGTAGGCGTCACGCCTTCGGCAAGGGAGCGGCTACATCAGACTACGAACTCATTGCGCCGTTGCCTTGCTGCCTAACATCGGGTTCATCAGCTAACTCCATTCCAACCCGAGTATAGACAGCGACTGCAACCTCGCAACGCGATGGCGTAAATCGCTTGAAACAGACGGGACTTGCGCCCGAGCCCGCGAATGGAGAAGGATGCGAACCTGAGTGATGGCAAATCGATATAGCGCTGATGCATCAAGCAAGGGGTATTTATGACAAATGGGTCTTAGGAGTGTTTTTACGCCAGCTAAGTTATGTCTTCCCTATTTCATTGCCTTTGTTTTCCTGGAGTTGTCATGAACACCGCCGCATTGCGCGAGCAGATCCAAAAAGCCCAACAACATGAAGCCGAGACCGGCCAGTTGACCCGTCAATTGACGGAGCAACTGCCGAACCTGCACCGTGCCATTCAATTGCCGGACGCGAACGCCAACGACGTCCTGGCGCGTTTTGTCGCCGCCTATATCGACGAAGTCCCCGACCTGCTGGACGCCGCCAACGATGTCGCCAGGGAAGCGGGTATCGAGTCGCAGATCAAACCGGTACTGAAGATCGCCGAACAGTACTTCCTCCAGCCGCCGACCATCATGGCCGGGCACGTCGGGCTCGACAGCCTGCTGGACGAAGCCTACCTGGCGCACCGGTTTGTCGAAGAGGTCAACGACCTGTACATCAAGCATTTCGGCCAGCCACTGATCCCCTTGGACATGACGGTCGCCAATCTGATTGCTCACCAGCTGATCGGTGAGCAATTCGCCAACCAACTCGATGAAGTGGTGCATCACACGTTCGATGAGATGCTCAACGACGAGACGTTTGCACTGGAGTCGGTAGAGAGCTACCGCGAGAAGCTCAGCAGCCCGGAAACCGGCGCGGCCTGGAAGCGCTGGCCGTGCATGTCCCGGCGCCTGGGCGTGGGGCTGGAGTTGGACCAGCCGGCGGCTTGATCCAACAGGGCAACTTAAATCTTTGTGGGAACGAACCTGCTCGCGATGGCATTGGACCAGCCACCTCGCAGCTGGCTGACACGTCGCTATCGCGAGCAAGCTCGCTCCCACAGGATTTTCTGGGTGTCAGGCAGAAGCCGCGCCAACCCCCACGGTCGTGCGCAATCGCCCCTCCAGCCTGCGCTTGAGCCCGCGGGATTCGATCAGCAGCTTCGAACCCTTGCTGGCATTGGCCCGGCTCCATTCTTCAAGCAGTTCCAGGCAGGAGTGGTCGATGTAGCTCAGGTTGTTGAGCGGCACATGCACTGTCGCACCTTCTGGAATGGTGTTCAGCACCTGGGTCAGGGCTGGCACCTTGAGGAAGGTCGCCGCACCCACCAACCGCAGTTCCATCTCACCGTCCTGGGGCAAGTCGATCAGGCTGATTTTCAGGCGCGAGGCTTTCCAGGCCAGTTTCGCCAGGGTCAGGCCGAAACCGATCAGCACACCGGTCAGCAGGTCGGTGAAGATGATCGCCAACGCCGTCGCGGCGTAAACGAACATCGGCATCCGGCCGTAACGGCCCAGGCCGCGAAAGGCCTTGAGGTCCACCAGTTTGAAACCGGTGTACACCAGCACACCCGCCAGGCTCGCCACCGGAATGCTTTGCAGCACGCTGGATAGCAACAACACGAACAGCAGCAACCACAGGCCGTGGAAAATCGTCGACATCCGCGTGGTGGCGCCGGCCTGGACGTTGGCCGAGCTGCGCACGATCACGCCGGTCATCGGCAGGGCACCGAGCAGGCCGCACAGCATGTTGCCTATACCTTGCGCCGACAGTTCCCGGTCGAAGTCGGCACGTTCACCGCTGTGCATGCGATCGACGGCGGCTGCTGACAGCAGGGTTTCGGCGCTGGCGATGAAGGCCACTGCGAATGCGGCGATCAGTACGGCGGGGTCGGCCAGGTTCAGCAGGTCCGCGGGGCGCAGCCAATCAATGGCTTCGGCCATGTTCGCCGGCACTTCCACACGCTTGACCTGCAAAGCCAGCAGCAGGCTGGCGACGGTCGCCAGGCCGACACCCAGCAAAGCACCGGGAATGAAGCGCAGGCTGTGGGGACGCAGTTTTTCCCACAGCCACATCACTGCAATCGTCGAGAGCCCGAGCAATCCGGCCTGCCAGCCGAAGGACGGCAACGCCTGGGCCACCGCGCCAGGGAACGCGGCCAGGTTATCCAGGCCCGACGGCTTGGGTGCCGCATCGAGCATCACATGGACCTGGGACAGCACGATCAGCACGCCGATACCCGCCAGCATCCCGTACACCACCGCCGGCGCCGTTACGCGGAACCAGCACCCCAGGCGAAAGCGCCCGGCCAGCAATTGCAGAAAACCGGCCAGCAGCAGGATCGGCCCGAGCATGCCTACGCCGTGTTGGCGCACCAGCTCGAAAACCAACACCGCCAGGCCCGCAGCCGGCCCGCTGACCTGCAGCTTGGAACCGGCGAGGAAACCCACCACCAGGCCACCGACGATACCGGTGATCAGCCCCTTGGCTGGCGGCAGGCCGGATGCAATGGCGATGCCCATGCACAACGGCAGCGCCACCAGAAACACAACCACGGAAGCCAATAGCTCCCGTGGCAGAACAGCTTTCAATTGAGCAGCACGCATGGCGACTCTCCCGCAGTTTTCTTCAGGCATGGCAAGGCCCGGCCGCTCGAAGAGCAGCAAGGCTTGAACCATGCAAGGATGTTTAGGAGTGGTTAGAAGCGCGCTTTGGGCGTCGCCACCGGAATCGGATGGCTGCCATCAAGCGGCAGGAAACATCCCTTGTCCGCATCGAAGGCTTTGATCTCGCTGGTCTCGATGTTGTACACCCAGCCGTGGATGAACAACTGGCCGCTGGCCATGCGAGAAGCCACCGAAGGATGCGTTCGCAGGTGCTGCAGCTGCGCGATCACATTCTCTTCGGTGAGCACGGGCATGGTCTGTTTTTCGTCGCCGCACGGGCAATTGTCGTGGACCATGGTCTTGGCCACTTCGGCGTGGCGCAGCCAGGCCTTGACGGTGGGCATCTTTTCCAGGGTATCGGGGTTGAGTACCGCGCGCATGGCGCCGCAATCGGAATGGCCACAGACGATGATGTGCTGCACCCCGAGGGCCAGCACGGCGTATTCGATGGCGGTGGAGACGCCGCCGTTCATCTGTCCGTAAGGTGGAACGACGTTGCCGACGTTTCGGGTCACGAACAGATCGCCTGGAGAACTATGGGTGATCAACTCGGGCACGATGCGCGAGTCGGCGCAGGTGATGAACATCGCCCTGGGTTTCTGGGCGGTGGCGAGTTTCTTGAAGAGCTCTTCCTGCTGCGGAAAGATCTCGTGATGGAAATGCAAAAAGCCGTCAACAATATGCTGCAGCGCTGCATCGGCGGTTTCCGCCTCGGGTTGGGCTGAAGCCGACGCAGCCAACGGCTGTTTATCCTTGTCACTCATGATTCATCCTCTTTGACGGGGGCCTGTGTGGCCACTAGTGGCTGTTTAAAAAACGTCCAGGTCGAATTGCCCGACCTGTCAGTCACTCGATGGACAAGGTAGCGACCGAAACTTAACTCAAACTGAATCGATGGCTCTAGAACAAGGATTACAGGCATGACCTAAAGTGCAGGTGCGATCATCCTCAGCCCATGTCACAAGGTCAACTTTAATCAAATCAACGACATCTGTCGGCCCGGCGGACAAAAGGCGTCGCAATCGAGATCGTAACCCCCTCGTCGCTCCAGGCCCAGGCGCTTGAGCGCCTTGGCGAACCGTTGGGCCAGCAGGTCGGCGAACGGTCCTTCACCGCGCATTCTCGTCCCGAACCGGCTGTCGTAGAGCTCGCCGCCGCGGCTCTGGCGCACCAGGCTCAAGACATGGGCGGCGCGTTGCGGATAGTGGGCCTGCAACCAGTCTTCGAACAGCGGTGCGACCTCCAGCGGCAAGCGCAACATGATATAGGACGCGCTTTGCGCGCCGGCGGCATGGGCCTCGGCCAGCAGGCTTTCGATTTCGCTGTCATTGATCATCGGAATCATCGGCGAACACAACACGCCCACCGCGATACCGGCCTCGCGCATGACCCTGATTGCCCGCAGCCGAGCCTTGGGCGCCGCCGCGCGCGGTTCGAGAATGCGCTTGAGCTCATCGTCCAGGGTGGTCAGGCTGATCATGACCCTGACCAGGCGCTGTCGGGCCAGCTCGCTCAGCAGGTCCAGGTCACGCAGGATCAGCGACCCCTTGGTGACGATCGTCACCGGGTGACGGTAGCGCAGCAACACCTCGAGGATCTGTCGGGTGATGCGCTGTTCGCGCTCGATCGGCTGGTAAGGATCGGTGTTGGAGCCCAGGGCGATGGGCGCGCATTGATAACCGCGCCTGGACAATTGCTCTTCCAGCACATCGGCGGCGTTGGTCTTGGCGATCAGTTTTGTCTCGAAGTCGAGCCCGGGCGACATGTCCCAGTAGGCATGGCTGGGCCGTGCATAACAGTAGATGCAGCCGTGCTCACAACCCCGGTAGGGGTTGATGGAGCGGTCGAAACCGATGTCCGGTGAGGTGTTGCGGGTAATGATGGTCTTCGCCATTTCGATGCGCACTTCAGTGCCTTGGGTCGGCGGTACTTCCTGATACCAGCCATCGTCCTCGGCCACCGAGCGACTCGGCGCGAAGCGGTTGTGCGGGTTGGCGGCGGTGCCACGACCGCGGGGTGGAAGAGAGGCTGACATGGGGATACTCCGCTAAGCTGTATGTACATACAGTATTCGCTGGAATTCATTTAGACCAGTGCCATTGAGCAGCCCGGCCGAGTCGAGACCCGATCGGGTATCCGTTGACACGGCTTTGACGTCTGGCCGACAGGTTTTTAACCGGCCGGGGCCGAAACTGGACGCCTCGAATCCTCCAGGTCCGGTCGCCCTACATGTTCAAGCTCCATTCATTGTTCTGCCTGGCGTTGCTTATCGCCTTGGCCGAGCCCGCTGCCCAGGCGGCTGACTCCGTTGAGACGCGGCCTGCCGAATGGGCTCGATCGGTGGCGAGGCGCTACGACCTGTATCAGATGTCGCCAACCCTCTACCGCAGCGCCTTGCCGGATGGCTCTGCGGTGCCGTTATTGACGAAGCTCGGGGTCGGCACGGTCATCACGTTCCTGCCCGACTCGGATGCCGATTGGTTATCCACGCCCGGTGTAGACCGTGTGCAACTGCCTTACCGCACCAATCATGTCGATGACAGCGACATACTCAGCGCCTTGCGGGCCATTCAGGCGGGTGAAGCCAAGGGGGCCGTGCTGATGCACTGCAAGCACGGCTCCGACCGCACCGGGCTGGTGGCTGCCATGTACCGGGTGGTGGTGCAGGGCTGGAGCAAGGAGGATGCCTTGAACGAAATGACCGAAGGTGGCTTTGGTGACAGTCATCATTTCAAGGACGGGATTCGTTATGTCATGCACGCCGACGTCAAGAAGCTCCGCGCCGCGTTGGCGAACGGTGACTGCAGTACCAGCGTCTTCGCCCTTTGCTCCCTCAAGAGCTGGGTCAACTCGACCACGACGGCCCAACCCCTGGCCCCGCATCTCACGCTGCCGGGGCAATGATCGCCTCCGATCCGGTAAATACTCTGACGGATTCTGACAGCGGCCGTGAATCGCCGAGGCCGAAGACCGTTTCACGCAGCTCCCGGCCAGTCGTCCCGTTGAACAGTCCGTCGCGCTTGAACCTCTGGAACGTTTTCAGGGCCAGTTCCTTCGACCAGATATAGGCATAGATCCGGGCTGCGTAGCCGGTCACCATGTAATCCAGGGCGTTGGGCCAACGTTCTTGGCCAGTGGTGGGCAGATGCCCCACCTGTGCACTGATCTGGTCGAACACTTGCTGGACGGTCCGCCCGTCGCCGTGGCTTCGGTGCAGCTCGATATCGAACAACGCATTACGCAAGAGCGCGGCGGTTTCCCAGCTGGCCTGGGTGTCGACGAAGGCCAGTATCCGGTCGGCGACTTCCTCGGGCAGCGGTTTTCCGGACGGGTGATGGCTCGACAAGCGGACCAGGCCCTCGCGGGTGAAGCACCACTGCTCGAACAACATGCCGGCGAACTCGCAGGTATCGCGAGAGAGTTCCGTGATGCCCGAAATGTCGCGATATTCTGCCCGTGTCAGCAGGTGGTGCAGGCAATGGCCGAACTCATGGCACAGGATGCGCAGCTGCATATGGTTGAGCAACACCGGCTTGTCGTCGGCAGGGCGCGGCAACCAGCCATGCAGGACCGCAATCGGGTGCCGGGGGCGTCCCTCCGCGGTGATGCGGCGATTGCGCAGTGTGGTGGTGTTGGGATAACCGTCCCGGCCGGGCTCTTCGAAAGGGTCGAAATAGAGATGGCCGATGGTTTCTCCCCATTCCCTGGCTTCGAAAAGGCGAACGTCCGAATGCCAGGTCGGCACATCCCGGCGCTCGATGAACTCCACGCCGAACAGGTCCTTGGCGATCAGCAGCAATTGTGAAAACGTAGATTGCATCGGGAACCAGGCGCTCAGGGCCTGCCTTGAAAGGCCCGTCGTATGCTCGCGGAGTTTTTCCGCCAGGTAGGGGTAATCCCATGGGTGGAGCTCGCTGAAACCTTGCCGGGCGGCGAATGCCTCGAGCTGTTGGGTATCTCCTCTGAACGCGTCCTGGTGCCGTTGGAGCTGCTCGTGCAGGAAGGCCATGACCTGCGCCGTGGATTCGGCTTGTTCCGGCTCGATAGCCATCTGGGCAAAGTCCGTGTAGCCCAGCAAGCTGGCATAGCGACGGCGGTCCTGCAGCAGTTGCCAGAGGACGGGGCCGTTGTCGAACTGACTGGCGTGGGGCCCTCGATCCGATGCGCGTGTGCTGTAGGCGAGGTAGATCTGTTCACGCAGAAGGCGACTGTCGGCATAGGTTGTGACGATGCCGAACGACTCATCATCGAGCGTCAACAACCAACCCGGGCGCCCGGCTTTCCGTGCCTGGTTCGCCATTCGCTGCCTGAAACCCTGTGGCAGGCCGCTCAACTGAGCCTCATCGACAAGTGATGTGTTCCAGGCCTTGTTGGCCTGGTGCAAGTGATCGAGAAACAGATTCCGAGCCGTCTGCATTCGCCTTTCCAAGGCATTCAAGTCTGCCTGGACAGCGTCCGGCAAGCCGTTCAGGCCTTGCTGGCGAAAACGCTGCAGGATCTTTTCCAGGGCTCGCTTTCGCGCGGGTTCGAAGTGCCTGGCGATCTGGCTGTCCGCCAACTGTCGATAGAGGCGCAACAGATCGGGATTCCTCGCCAGTGATTGCTGGAAGTCGTGTAGCCGCTCCCGGCAGTCCAGTGAGGCCTGGGTCCAGGCGTCTTCCGTTCGGGTGGAGGCCAGGGTATCGAGGACGTAGTCGAAGGTTTTCAGGCGCGCATGGATTTCGTCCATGGCCAACACCAGGTCATCCCAGGTGGGAAACGGCGTTTGGGTCTTGATGATCGCGGCCACTTGGGCACGACTTTGCGCAAGGATCCGCTCCAGGGCCGGCAGGAAATGTTTGGCCTGGATCTGCTCAAAGGGCGGCAGGTCATGGGCCTGCAACAGCGGATTGTCATCGTCGCGCATGGGAAACCTTTCTGTCTGGACTGGAGGGACAGTCTGGGCAGGAAGGCGCGCGGGTTGGCGGTATATATGTATCGCCTGCGACCCGGACGGCCCGCAGGTGATACATGACGTGTCAGTCGGTCTTTTTCTTCAACTTGGGATTGGGGAAGAACTGCACCGCCTGGACCTTCGCATCGGGCACCTTGAGCGCCGATGTATTGACCCGGGTACCCAGTTCCTTGGGCACCGACAGGCCTTGTTCGTTGAGCGTATCGGAATAACCGCAAGCCACGCATTCGCGATGTGGTACACCGTCTTCGTTCCACATCATCAGCTTGTCCGGCTCGCTGCACGCCGGGCAGACCGCCCCGGCGATAAAGCGTTTCTTCGTGATCACAGGCCCCTCGCTCATGCTGCCGCGTCCTCGCTCAGGCCGCTATGGCGCAAGAGTGCGTCAATCGATGGCTCGCGGCCACGGAAGTCGACGAACAGCACCATCGGTTCCCGGGAACCGCCGCGGGCCAGAATCGCCTCACGGAAGGCGCGGCCCGTGTCGGGGTTGAGCACGCCGTCCTCTTCGAACTTGGAGAACGCGTCGGCCGACAGGACTTCCGCCCATTTGTAGCTGTAGTAACCCGCCGCGTAACCGCCGGCGAAAATATGGGCGAAGCTGTTGGGGAAGCGGTTGTAGGCCGGCGGACGCATCACCGACACCTCGTCGCGCACACCTTCGAGCACCTGCAGGACGTTGCGGCCATCGCCATGGGTGGCGTGCAGTTCGAAGTCGAACAGCGAGAACTCCAACTGACGGACCATCATCAGGCCCGACTGGAAGTTCTTCGCCGCGAGCATTTTTTCCAGCAGGTCCTGAGGCAGCGGCTCGCCGGTTTCGTAGTGGCCGGAAATCAGTGCCAGGCCTTCTGGCTCCCAGCACCAGTTTTCCATGAACTGGCTCGGCAGCTCCACCGCGTCCCAGGCCACGCCGTTGATGCCGGACACACCGGCGTGTTCGACGCGGGTCAGCAGGTGGTGCAGGCCATGGCCGAACTCATGGAACAGCGTGGTGACTTCATCATGGGTCAGCAGTGCCGGCTTGCCGCTGTCGGCCGGGGTGAAATTGCACACCAGGTTGGCGACCGGGCTCTGCAGCACGCCATCGATCGTGCGGCGACGGTCCCGGGCGCCGTCCATCCAGGCGCCGCCGCGCTTGTTGGCGCGGGCATAGAGATCGAAGAAGAAGCGGCCGACGTGCTGGCCGTTTTCCTTGATTTCGAACAGGCGCACGTCCGGATGCCAGCTGTCGAAGCCCTTCAGTTCGGCAATCTCGATGCCATAGAGGCGTTGCACGATGGCGAACAGGCCGCTCAGTACCTTGTCGATCGGGAAGTAGGCTCGCAGGGCTTCCTGGGCCACGCTGTAGCGTTGCTGGCGCAGTTTTTCACCATAGAAACCGCTGTCCCAGCTTTGCAGGTCGGGGCAGCCCTGCTCGGCGGCATAGGCCTTGAGCTGTTCCAGGTCCTGCGCGGCAAACGGCTTGCTGCGCTTGGCCAGGTCGCGCAGAAAGCCCAGGACCTGATCGCTGGACTCGGCCATCTTGGTCGCCAGGCTCAACTCCGCGAAATTGGCGAAGCCCAGCAGTTGGGCCAGTTCCTGGCGCAGGTCGAGGATCTGCTCCATCACCGGGCCGTTGTCGTGCTGGCCGGCGTTGGGGCCCTGATCGGACGCCCGGGTGCAGTACGCGGCGTAGACCTCTTCGCGCAAGGCGCGGTCTTCGGCGTAGGTCATCACCGCGTAATAGCTGGGGAATTCCAGTGTGATCAGCCAGCCGTCCAGTTCCTTGGCCTGGGCTGCGGCGGCCATTTGCGCCTTGGCCGAGTCGGTCAGGCCGGCGAGGGCGGCTTCCTCGGTAATGTGCTTGGTCCAGGCCTGGGTGGCATCCAGCAGTTGGTTGGAGAAACGGCTGCCCAGTTCGGACAGTTTGCTTTGTACTTCGGCGTAGCGCTTCTGCTGTTCGGGCGGCAGGTCGATGCCCGACAGGCGGAAGTCACGCATGGAATGTTCCAGGATGGTTTTCTGTGCCACGTCGAAGCTGGCGGCTTCGGGGCTGTTGGCCAGCGCCTCGTAGGCCTGGAACAATTCGCGGTTCTGACCCAGTTCCGTGGAGTAGGCACTCAATGCCGGCAGGCAGGCCTCATAGGCCTCGCGCAGTTCCGGGCTGTTGCGAACGGCATTCAAATGGCTCACCGGGCTCCAGGCCGCGCCCAGGCGATCGTTGAGCTCGTCCATGGCCAGTACCAGGCCGGCCCAGGTAGGCTGGTTGCCCTGGGTCTTGAGAATTTCAGCGATGGCGGCACGATTGTCAGCCAGGATCCGTTCGATGGCCGGTTGCACATGTTCGGCACGGATCGCCGAGAATGGCGGCAGGTCGTAGGGCTGCAAAAGAGGGTTGTTCACGCTCACGGTGGGCACCTTGGCTGGAAGAAACATGGCCCCATCTTAATTACAATCGCCCCTCACCGCAGCTATCAATACAGAAGAGAGAGCCTATCGTGACCCTCCGCACGTACCAGAATCACACCCCGCGGCTCGCCCGTGGCGCTTTTGTCGACAGCACCGCGGTGGTGATCGGCGACGTCGAAATCGGCGAAGACAGCTCCGTCTGGCCGCTGACGGTCATTCGCGGCGACATGCACCGCATCCGTATCGGTGCCCGAACCAGCGTCCAGGACGGCTGCGTGCTGCACATCACCCATGCCGGCCCCTTCAACCCCGATGGCTTCCCCTTGCTGGTGGGCGATGATGTAACCATCGCCCACAAAGTCATGCTCCATGGTTGCTTGGTGGGTAGCCGGGTGCTGATCGGCATGGGCAGCATCGTCATGGACGGTGCGGTTGTCGAAGACGACGTGATTATCGGCGCCGGCAGCCTCGTACCGCCGGGCAAACGCCTGGAAAGCGGCTTTCTGTACGTGGGCAGCCCGGTCAAGCAGGCCCGGCCACTCACGGACAAGGAACGCGCCTTTTTCACCTACAGCGCAGCCAACTACGTAAAACTCAAGGATCTGCACCTGGCCGAAGGCTACGACCAGGCCTGAGTCGTTCGAACCTTCCATTGTGGCGAGGGCGCCTGCTCTCGCAAACATCGTGACGCTGCCCCAGGAATTGCCATGCATTACCAGACCGTACTCTTCGACCTCGACGGCACCCTCACCGACCCGCGCGAGGGCATTACCCGTTCGATCCAGTTCGCCCTGGGCAAACTGGGCATCGACGAGCCCGACCTCTCTCGCCTGGAACATTTCATCGGTCCACCGCTGCTGCAGGCATTCATGCAGTTCTATGACTTCGACGAAGCCAGGGCCTGGAAAGCGGTCAACTTCTACCGCGAGCGCTTCAAGGTCACCGGGCTGTACGAAAACCGGGTCTTCGACGGCGTGATGCCCTTACTGCAAACCCTGGGCGAGCAGGGCCGGCAGCTGTACATCGCTACCTCCAAACCCTGGGTCTTCGCCCGGGAAATCGCCCGGCACTTCGACTTTGCCCGGCATTTCAAGGTGATCTACGGCAGTGAGCTGGACGGCACCCGTACCAATAAAGTCGAGTTGATTGCTCACTTGATGGCTGAGGAAGGCCTGGATCCGGCCAATACCCTGATGATCGGTGACCGCAAGCACGATTTGATTGGTGCCCGCAGCAATGGGCTGGATGCGGCAGCGGTGGGGTATGGGTTTGGAAGCCATGAAGAGTTGAGCGCGCAAAACCCGGCGTTCCACTTCCAGACCTTGGAAGCGTTGCACCAGGCATTCATGCGCGGGTGACAGGCATGCTCCTCAGGTGCTCGTCCGTCACCGCGTGACACGGCCAGGCAACAACGGATAGAGACCAGATTGCCGAGCAGGCGCAGGCAAGCCTGCAGATCAGATGATGGCTCTGCAGGCTGCTTCTGCCAGAAGATCCTTGTATTCACGAGGGCTCTTGCTGACCCTTCCGGAAAGCCAGGCCCGCGAATAGTTTTCTGCAGCACCGATGATGAGCGACGGCAAGAGCTCGGCGGGAATATGGCGGAAATACTCTTTACGACCTTCCACATTTATCCATTCCAATAGCTGCTTATTGCGCTGTTTGTTACGCGAAAGCAATTGCTGCTGGAACGGGCCGCTTGAAACGGCAAAACGGCTCTGGAACACGAAGCGCGCCATGTCTGGATGCTCATCTACCCACTCGACATAGCTGTGAACCAGGGCAACGACGCCCTCTTGAGCGGTTTGGGCCTTTTGCAGATAGCTGTCGCGCAGGGCGCCTTGATCCTCCAGGGCTGTGAAAAACAGAGTGGCGACAATGCCCTCTTTATTACCGAAATGATGATAGATCGCCCCCACGCTCGTTTCGCATTTCGCGCGGATCGTTTCGATATTTGTCGCTTCGATACCTGTCTCGTTAAAGCAGGCCAGTGCCTGGCGCAGAATGCTGCGCTTGAGCTCGCCTCGCCTGCCGGGGAAGGCGCGTTCGATCAGATCGTTTGAATGCATAAAGAAAATGCCGGGTTGCCAGAGGCGTAAAGGTACATCGATTGGCGAGGAAAGTGATGCTTGACAAGCCTGGAAAATGCGGAATATTGTTCCGTTACAGAATATTATTCTGTAACTAACAAGAGGAAATCCTATGAGCCAGGCTCTAAGCATGTTTAACAGCGTTGGTCCCGCTGCGTTCAGTCAGCTGGCGTGTCAGATGGCGCCCTACTTCAGCACTATCGCGCCCGAAATTTCCGAGCTGAGCCAGGGGCATGCGGTGGTGAATGTTCCCTTTCGCAAGGAAATCACCAACCACCTGGGCTCGGTACACGCCATCGCGCTGTGCAACGCCGCCGAATTGGCGGGCGGGATGATGACCGACGCCTCCATCCCTTCGGGCGCCAGATGGATTCCCAAGGGCATGACGGTGCAATACCTGGCGAAAGCTAAATCAGATGTTCGCGCCGTTGCGGATGGCAATGGCATCGATTGGGAGACAGCCGGAGACAAGATCGTTCCTGTGGATATCTTTGATGAAGGGAATGTGAAGGTGTTTACCGCCAAGATCACCATGAACGTGAAAACGGCATAGGATCGGCTACGACCTGGGTGTTGCCAAGCTCAGGTCTTTGCAATGTGCACCTGCACGCCAGCTAGGTGCAGGTTTTCCATTTGGAGCTTCAGGGTTTCCAGACCCTGGAAAGATCGCGTTTTTCGCTAGAGGCCCTGTTAGTTCTTACAGGTGACGGCCGGTCAAACGGATTGTTTAATCGAGGCCATGATGCGCGTTGGCTTTGTGCACTTTCCAACCTGACCAAGGGAACCGGAAATGGACGTCAAAAGACACTGCTGGGTGGTCCTGCTCTTTGCGTCATACCTGCAACCTACCCATGCCGATACAACGGTTGCACCCGCCGGCCTACCCGAAGGCGAAACGCCTGCGGCTACTGTCCAGCCTCCGGATGTCACGAAGCCGGTGACGGCGCAGGTCTGGAACAGAAGCAAAGTACCCATTGAAGTCAGCCAGAAAGGCCGTTCACCGGTGTCCATTGAACCCACGCGCGGCTATGACAGCGTGAGTTATCCCCAGGCTCCTATCAGCATAAGGATTCCGGAAAACAGCCTTATCAAATACATCACCGTAACGGGCGAGCATGGCGCTTGCACTGTGCCCGTCTGCATTTATGTTCAATGAGCCGGGATGCTGGTTCGGCAATGACCGCATTTGGCGGGTCTGTTCTCGCCAGTCATCTGGTCTACAAAGGCTTGGCTATAAGCCCAAAGCTTGACTGCCAACAACCGAATGCGAAGTCAGCTCGCTCGCGAAGTGGCCTGCTCCATCAGCGCCTCCAGTGCCGCTTTGCGTTCTTGAGCCCCAAGCCTGCCCAGCTTTTCGACCTCGGTATAAAACGCTAGCCAATCGCCGTCTACCTGCTTGAATAATGCCCCAAAAGCCGGCACCCATCGGCTATACAATCCGAACGGCAACAGTCGCGCGTTGTTCAGCGGCGCATAGACCCACGCGTCGAAGTATTTGTCACCCGCCCATTGGCTGTCGCGCAGGTGTTCATAGTGGGTGCGCAGGCGCTGGAACTCCTGGGCCTTGCGCTGGCGCATCTGCTCGGCCGGTAGAGGTTGGGTGTAGAGCTGTTCGAGCCGCTGACGTGTGTCGAGGACCAGTTGGATGAATTGATCGCGCTGACGCATTCGTTTACCGGTGTCCGGCGCCAGCCCGCGGCTCGCCCGCCATTGGCGAGTGCCTTCCTGTTCGACGAAGGTGGCGAAGGACTCGTTGAATTCCGTGTCGTCCTTTATGTAGAAGCGCTGGTGTGCCAATTCGTGAAAGATCAGCGTTGCCAGGCGCTCATCGCCCCAGTGCATCATCGAACTGAGGATCGGGTCGTCGAACCAGCCCAGCGTCGAATAGGCCTCTACACCGCCAATCGCCACGTCCATGCCCTTCAGGCGCTGCAGCGCGGCCTCGCCACGGGCGGCGCCCTGGCTGTAGTAACCGCGATACGCCACGCAACCGGCGATGGGGAAGCAGTGGATTTGCGGTGCCAGGGAAAATTCAGGCGTGGCGAAGACATTCCAGACTACGAATGGCCGGCCAATGTCTGCATACAGGCGATAGCTTTGGTTCTCGGGCAGGTGCAGGTGCGAACTGGCGAACTCCCGGGCTGCCCGGGCCTGGACCAGATGCGCCTGTAGTTGGGGATCGCGCGCCGGGTCGGCGATGACCTGGTCGATAGGCTCGCGGGCCTGCAGCAGCCGCAGCTGTCCACCGACGAGCTGGCTGTAGTAACCGGCGCTGGAGCAACCGTTGAGTAACAAAAGCAGGAGGCCTGGAAACAAAATCCGGAAAACGCGGTCGAGTAACCGATGGCTTGAACGCGGCCTGATCAATTGGAATCACCTTGGGAAAAGTCTGACCAACAAGACTATCCCGCCTGCCCGGAGCTTCGCTATGCGCGTCTTGATGCTGACAAGTGGCCTGTTGTTGCTGACCGGCTGTGCCGGTCTGCCTGACCCTGATCCGTCGCAAGCCTGGATCGACCTGGGAAACCAGCAGAACACCGCACTGCAGGCTCTGGAGGTCGATGACATGACATCCGTCGACCGACGCTATTTCGAAGTGCAGCCCGGCAGCCATGAGCTGACGGTGCGTTATCAGTTCGCCGTCGAGCCCGGCAACATCGGCCCGGATGCCGAGCCGTTGTGGCGCGATTGCCGTCTGAATGTGAAATTCGAGGATTTCAACGCAGGCCAGCGCTATCAATTGCAGGCCGGCAACATTGGATTTCGGCCCTGGGCCAAGCTTTATGACCAACAGCGCAAAGTGGTAGGTCAAGGTACGCCGGCGGGCTGCCAACAAAGCTGATCGGCGCTGTGCCCAGGGCCTGACTGCCCAGGTCCCGGCTCTGTACGCAAAGCCCTGACACTCGTTCATGCTGCGTTGAAAACTACCTCGCAATGCTCATGGACTCCACTACACTGCGCTTGCTCGGCTGTTTCGGCCTTGCTTGACCTTCGTCTCAAGACTTTTCGAACAGAGCCTGGATCATGCGCATTCATATGCTGTTATTCGCCCTCGCTGCTCTGGGCGGTTGCGCCACGAGCCCGTTGCCTGCGGTTGATCCGAACATGGCCTGGATCGATTTTTCGACGCCCATGCCAGGTGGCAAGGTGCTGATGGCCGAGAAGCTGGATGGTCAGCGACTGCAGGACGGACGCTTCTTCCAGGTTTCGCCGGGCAGTCACGAACTGGAAGCGCGCTTCGATTTTGAAGTGTTCAGCGGCGGTGGCCTGGGAATGCTGAGCGAGCCGCAAGAACGGCTGTGCTACCTGACCGTGCGGTACGATCATTTCGAGGCGGGCCAGCGCTATCGCCTGGAAGCGCGTAACCTGGCCTACACCCCAAGCGCCCGGCTCTATAACGCCAGGCGGGAAATCGTGGCCGAGGATCGCCAGGCCCGTTGTATCCCCTGAAGTGTTCTAACGGTCGTTCTTCTGGTAGATGATTTTCTTGGTGCCATTTTCGCAACTGCCCACCACCATGTTCTCGTCGTGGACTTCCTCGTTGGCGACGATTTCCAGGGTGTAGGACGACACGTTGTTGGCCTGGATCTTCGCTTCGATTTCCGCCTTCAGTTCTTCGCAGGACCTGGGTGCGGCGAGCGCCGATGAGGCCAATGCGCAACCGATGACCATCAGGGCAAGTCGTTTCATGCTCGAATTCCTCATTGCAGCGCGCACTGCCTGGGCGCTGAAACTGCTGGCGTGCATTCGACCACAATTTGAGCGGGGCTGACAGATACCCTGCAAGGTCGCAGCCTTTATCGCCTGAAGGCTGCGACCGTTTCCACGCGTCAGCCCACCAGCGTCGCGTCCAGGGTGATCTTGGCGTTAAGCACCTTGGAGACCGGGCATCCTTCCTTGGCCTTGTTGCTCAGTTCTTCGAACTGCTGCTGGCTCGCGCCGGGGATTTTCGCCTTGAGAATCAGCTTGACCGCCGTGATCGCAAAGCCGCCATCGACCTGGTCCAGGGTCACTTCGGCATTGGTGTCGATACTGTCGGCCTTGAGCCCGGCATCCCCCAGGATCATCGAAAACGCCATGGAGAAGCAGCCCGCATGGGCCGCGCCGATCAATTCTTCAGGGTTGGTGCCCTTGCCGCCTTCGAAGCGCGCCTTGAAGCCATAAGGGGCTTCGCGCAACACGCCGGTTTCCGTCGAGATGGAGCCGATGCCGGTTTTCAGGTCACCTTCCCAGTGTGCCGATGCTTTCTTAACGATAGCCATGTTTGCCTCCTCAAGAACCGGCGCGAGGAATTCGCGCCAGGGTGTTTTCCGTTGTCAGGGTTGTGAGGATAGACCGGTCGATAAAGTTCATCCTGTCGATTAGCTGACCGATTTAGTAGGAAAATTCGATCCAGCTATTGAAACTCGGGTATATGCCCACATTGCATGGAACACACCTTTAGTAAACGGCAGGCTTTTGCCCGTGGAAAAGCCCCAGCGCCGTTGGAGATCCTGGCCCATGAAACAGCTGTCCGACGTGAAATTCTCAACCCTCGACCTGGTCCCTGTCCGTGCGGACGGCAACGCCGGCCAGTCCTTGCGCAACTCCCTGGATTTGGCGCAGCACGTGGAAAAGTTCGGCTATACGCGCTTCTGGGTGGCCGAGCATCACAACATGGATGGCATCGCCAGTTCAGCGACAGCGGTGCTGCTGAGTTATCTGGCAGGGGGTACCTCGACCATTCGCGTCGGCTCCGGCGGAGTGATGTTGCCCAACCATGCGCCGTTGGTCATCGCCGAACAGTTCGGCACGCTGGAGAGCCTTTTTCCTGGCCGGATCGACCTGGGCCTGGGGCGCGCGCCAGGCTCCGACCAGATGACCGCCCGGGCCTTGCGCCGCGAACGCTCCGGCAGTGCGGATGACTTTCCGGATGACGTCGCCGAACTGATGCGCTACCTCGGCCCACGCACTCCCGATCAGCGGATCATCGCCATGCCCGGTACCGGCACCAACGTGCCGGTATGGCTGTTGGGTTCGAGCCTGTTCAGTGCGCAGCTGGCCGGTGAACGCGGTTTGCCCTACGCCTTCGCATCCCATTTCGCACCGCGCTTCATGCACGAGGCGATTCGCATCTACCGTAACCATTTCAAGCCGTCGGCGACGCTCGACAAGCCGTACGTGATGCTTGGCGTACCGTTAGTGGCGGCGGACACTGACGAACAGGCCGATTACCTGGCGACCTCGGTGTACCAGCGCATCCTGGCGTTGATCCGTGGCCAGAGCCTGGTGCAGCGCCCTCCGGTGGAAACCATGAATGGTCTGTGGCTGCCCCACGAGAAGGAAGCGGTGGGCGACTTCCTGGGCCTGGCCATGGTGGGTGGACCGCAGAAGATCCGCGCCAGACTGGAGGTGCTGATCGAGCAGACCCAGGCAGACGAACTGATCTTCACCAGCGACCTGTATGAACATGCCGACCGCCTGCGTTCCTATGAAGTGCTGGCCCAGGTCATGAAAGGCTGAATCGCGCCCATGAAAAAAGCCGACGCAATGCGTCGGCTTTGCATACACGCGAAATCAACGTTTATAGACGATTTCCTTTGTACCACCTTCGCAGCTGCCGACGACTTCCCCATCGGACGCTGTGCCTTTATCAACGATCTCCAGCGAATAACCTGACACGCCTTTACCATCAAGCTTCGCCGCGATTTCGCCCTTGAGCTCTTCGCAGGGTTTACCGGCCGCAAACGCAGAACCTGCAAGGCTCAGTAACCCCAGGGCCACCATCAACTTTTTCATCGCTCGCACTCCTTGGTCGGATCAGACTGGGCTGGTATCGAGAAAGCGGATGCGCTTGTCGGATAGCGCATCGCCATTCCCTATGGCACTCCGCCAGCGTGCAAGTTCACAGCTTCATCAGCTATTTGCAATCCGGAACCCGACTTTGAGTGTCACCTGAAAATGCGCGGCCCGGCCGTTTTCGATATGACCACGGGTTTCCGTGACTTCGAACCATTCCAGGTGCTTGAGGCTCTTGCTGGCTTCGGCCAGGGCATTGTTGATGGCATCTTCGATGCTGGTAGCAGACGAGCCGACCAGCTCGACTTTCTTATAGGTGTGATGATCACTCATGACGTTCTCCTTGGTTGTCTTTAACAGCCTAGCAGCGATTTTTCGCCTTACGTGTGGTGCCGTTTACGCTTCGAAGTTCAGATTTACTGCACTTTCACAAACCCTCGCAGTCCCAACTTCACACGCACTCAACCACTGCAGGAGAGAGCCACCATGGCCAGCACTTCATTACGTAAAGCCTCGTTGCAAAGCATGGAAGCGGAGATCGAGAGTCTGCTCAAGTCGTTGGAGACCCTGAAGGACGACGCTTCGGACGAGTCGCGTAAGACCCTCAAGTCGTTGAAGGCCAATGCCGAAAATGCGCTGAAACATTCTCGTCATCTGCTCAGCGACGCCTACGAGGAAGTCAAGGTGAAAACCCGTGAAACCGGGCTCGCTACCCGTGACTACGCCCAGGAGCACCCATGGACCACGGCAGGTGTCGCGGTGGGGGCGATTGGTTTGCTCGCCGCCTATCTGCTGTGCAAACGCGGTCACTGAGCCGGTTGATTCAACTCGTGCCTGAGCCACTGGGCCAATTGCCGCGCCCGGCCATCCGCCGCCCGCTTGGGTAGCCATAACGCCAGTCGCGCCGGGGTTTCATCGAAGCCCCATGGCGCGACCAGGCGTCCGGCGCGCACATCTTCGGCGACCAGCGGCTCGGGAGCGATTGCCACGCCCAGCCCTGCGACAGCAGCTTCCAGAAGATAATAGAGATGCTCGAAACCTTGGCCCAACCTCAGGGTTTGTGGGTCGAGGCCGTTTTGTCGTGCCCAGGTCGGCCAGGCTTGGGGGCGTGAGGTGGTATGCAGTAACGGCTCGTCCGACAGGGCCCTTGGCGGTGCGGCCTGTAAACGAGCGAAGCCGGCATAACGGGGGCTCATCACCGGGCCGATCCGCTCGCTGACCAGTTCATACACCTGCATGTCCACTGGCCAGGGTGGCTCGGCGAACACCAGCAAGGCATCCAGTCCCGGCCGCCTGGGGTCCAGGTCGCCCTCGCCAGCGGACAGATGCAGGCGCAAGTCCGGCAGGTCGGTATTGAGCCGGCCCAGCCGCGGAATGAACCAGCGCGCCAGCAGGCTGCCCGAACATCCCAATACGAAAGGCGCATCCGCCGTGCTTCGCGTCAGTTCGGCGCAAACGGTACGTAGCCGCTCGAAGGCTTCGGCGCTGGCGTCGCGTAGGCGAACGCCGGAATCTGTGAGTTTAAGGCCGCGCCCTTCCTTGACGAAAAGGCTGACGCCCAGATGCTCCTCCAGCACCTTCAGTTGCCGACTGACGGCCCCATGGGTAACGTGAAGCTGCTCGGCCGCCTGGCTTACGCTGTTCAAGCGGGCGGTGGCTTCGAACGCCCTGAGGGCATTGAGTGGAGGAAGGTCATGACTCATTTTATATGTGAGATTTCCTGACAGGTTGTGGCGATCTTATCGGTTTTCAGCGTGGCATGTCAGGGGTAGAGTGGGCTCATTGTTCTTCTACGCATTGCCTGGAGCGCCCCGATGACCCAGCCTACGACCCCTTTCAACCTTCGCAGCGGCCCCGACGCCAACGGCCTGTTCGGTGCCTTCGGTGGCCGTTATGTGGCCGAAACCCTGATGCCGCTGATCCTGGATCTGGCCCGCGAATATGAAGTGGCAAAGCAGGATCCTGCGTTCCTCGAGGAACTGGCCTACTTCCAGCGTGACTATGTCGGTCGTCCAAGTCCCCTCTATTTTGCCGAACGCCTGACCGAATACTGCGGTGGCGCAAAAATCTATCTCAAGCGCGAAGAGCTGAATCACACCGGCGCCCACAAGATCAACAACTGCATCGGCCAGATCCTGCTGGCGCGGCGCATGGGCAAGAAACGCATCATCGCCGAGACAGGCGCTGGCATGCACGGCGTGGCGACCGCTACCGTGGCCGCGCGTTTCGGTCTGGACTGCGTGATCTACATGGGCACCACCGACATCGAACGCCAGCAGGCCAACGTGTTTCGCATGAAGCTGCTCGGCGCCGAGGTGATCCCGGTGGTCGCCGGCACCGGCACGCTGAAGGATGCGATGAACGAGGCCCTGCGCGATTGGGTCACCAACGTCGATAGCACGTTTTACCTGATCGGCACCGTGGCCGGCCCGCACCCGTACCCGGCCATGGTTCGCGACTTCCAGGCAGTGATCGGCAAGGAAACCCGCGATCAGCTGCAAGCCCAGGAAGGCCGTCTGCCGGATAGCCTGGTGGCTTGCATCGGCGGCGGCTCCAACGCCATGGGCCTGTTCCATCCATTCCTGGACGATAAGAGCGTCGAAATCATCGGCGTCGAAGCGGCGGGCTACGGCATCGAGACCGGCAAGCACGCGGCGAGCCTGAACGGCGGTGTCCCCGGCGTGTTGCACGGCAACCGCACTTTCCTGCTGCAGGACGAAGACGGCCAGATCATCGACGCCCATTCGATCTCCGCCGGCCTCGACTACCCGGGCATCGGCCCTGAACACGCCTGGTTGCACGACATCGGCCGTGTCCAGTACACCTCGATCACCGATGCCGAAGCCCTTGATGCGTTCCATAAGTGCTGCCGCCTGGAGGGGATCATTCCGGCCCTGGAAAGCTCCCATGCCCTGGCGGAAGTGTTCAAACGCGCGCCGAACCTGCCGAAAGACCACCTGATGGTGGTCAACCTTTCCGGTCGTGGCGACAAAGACATGCAAACCGTAATGCACCACATGGAACAGTCCCAGCAGGAGAAACACTGATGAGCCGCCTGCAAACCCGTTTTGCCGAACTCAAGGAACAGAACCGTGCCGCCCTGGTGACCTTCGTCACCGCCGGAGACCCGGACTACGACACCTCGCTGGCAATTCTCAAGGGCCTGCCTGCGGCCGGCGCTGATGTGATCGAGCTGGGCATGCCCTTCACCGATCCGATGGCCGACGGCCCGGCTATTCAGTTGGCGAACATCCGTGCGCTGGGGGCTCGGCAGGATCTGGCCAAAACCTTGCAGATGGTTCGCGAGTTCCGCAAGGACAACACCCAGACCCCTCTGGTGCTGATGGGTTATTTCAACCCGATCCATCGTTATGGCGTGCAGCGTTTCATCGGCGAGGCACTGGACAGTGGGGTCGACGGCCTGATCGTCGTGGACATGCCGCCCGAGCACAACAGCGAGCTGTGCGAGCCGGCCCAGGCGGCTGGGCTGGATTTCATCCGCCTGACCACGCCGACTACTGACGATGTGCGCTTGCCTACGGTGCTCAACGGTAGCTCGGGCTTCGTGTACTACGTATCGGTGGCGGGCGTGACCGGCGCTGGTGCCGCGACGCTGGAGCATGTGGAAGAGGCCGTCACACGTCTGCGGCGGCACACCGACTTGCCAATCAGCATCGGCTTCGGCATTCGTACGCCTGAGCAAGCCGCCGCTATTGCGCGGTTGGCTGATGGTGTCGTGGTGGGCTCCGCACTGATCGACCATATCGCCAGCGCCGACACCCCGGAGCAGGCGATTGATGGCGTATTGAGTTTGTGTGCCGCCCTGGCCGACGGAGTGCAGAAAGCACGCCTCAGCTGATTGGAGCGGTTTTTGGTCATGAAAAAAGGGTTCAGGACCTGGTTCTGAACCCTTTTTTCATAAGCACGGACAGATGACTGGCTTAGCCTGAGATTCGACGCCTTTCAGAGCGTCACATAATCAGGGCAACTCCAGCCCGCCGCCGGCCTTGTGCAGTTTGCGCAGATGCTCGCCGATGGCCTTGACGTTGGCTTCGTTCGCGTTGATTTCTGCGGCCCGACCTGGCTCGAGCAAGGCCCTGACTTCCTTGTCCAGATCCCCGGTCAGTGTCTGAAGCTGCTTTTGACGCAAGCTGCTTTCCGATTCCAGCCGCTGCCATTCGCTGGGTTGTGGCAAGCCATAGCCGCTGCTGCCCAGCAGTTCTGCAGGACGACTGAGGAAGCCGCTATTGGCGAGGATCTGTTGCAGCGTAGCGTTGGCCCTTTCCATACCGCCGTTCTGAAGTTCGCGGGCACCCAGGTAACGCTGCTTGACTTCATCCTGGGCCAGCAGCAACTGACGACGATAGCTGGCCTGTTCCAATAGCAGCAACGCTGCGCTGGTACGCAGGTCGGCCTTTTCGAACCACACGCGACGCTCTGCGGCGTCCAGGGCCAGCCAGTCCTCCACCGTCTGTTGCTTGATGGGCAAGTGCTTTTTCAGCACTTCGAACATGGCCTGGTAGCGTTCGCGGAATGAGTCGAAGCGGTAGCCCAGCCGCAACGCTTCCTTGGGGTCGTCGAGCACGCTGGTGTCGGCAAGCCCGCGACCCTTGAGCACTTCGAGCAAGCCGTTGGGCATGATGCTGTCCAGCCCCTTGAGTTGCTCGTTGTCGCTTCCGCTGCGCAGCAGTTTCAGGCTTTCCACGGCGCAGTTGTTGGACAGGAAGTAATAGTTGCCGTCGTAGCTCCAGTGCATTTCGGCGGCATGCTCGACTACTTTCTCGATTTCGGTACGCGACAGGTTCAAGGGCACCGATGCCAGGCTGCGCAGTTCAGTCTTGGTGTATTCATCGATCACCTGGGCCAGCGGCAGCACGAACAGGCGCGAAGGGTACTTGCCCACCAGTCCATCCCAGCTCGACAGTTGTACGTCGCCCACGAACGCCCGGTACGACAGCACCAGATGCTGGTCCAGATCCAACCGGCAATCCGGCCCACGGGGGCGATCCGGTGCGCAGATCACCAGCCGGAGCATGCTGTGCCCCCAACGGCTGACCCAGTTCTGGTTGGCTTCGGCCAGCAGGTAGTCGACGGCGTAGACGCGTTCCGGATCGACCTTGCCCAGCGGCGTCCTGGCGAAATCATTGCCGGCGTTGAGAAACGCGAACGATTTGGCGCAGGTATCCCTGGCAGCAGGAGCCCAGCCGAAATGCTGCTGGTAATAGCGATACAGGGCGGGCCGGCGGCAGGCGTAGCTTGGGTCCAGGAGGAAGTACTCCATGTTGACCGCGACAAATTCCTTGGGGCTGCTGGTCTCGTAGAGATCCGGGCTGCGGGCGACCTGGCGGTTGTGCTGTTCGCGTTCGCCGCGACGACCGACATATTGCGGCCAGCCGGCGAGATCCAGCAGGCGCGGATCATCGCTGAGGGTAAAGCGACGGTCGTTCTGGCCTCGGCAATTGTCAGGCAGGCCGATCAGCCCGGAACTTGCGGTGCGACGGGTACAGCGCTGGATCTGCGTGCGTTCGGCATCGGGCCACAAGCGCGCGCGGTCGTAGATATGAGTCAGCTCATGCAGGACGGTGGCGAGCAATTCCCGCCTAACGGTGCCGTGGGGACGGTGGGTCTTCTGCGTGGCAGCGCTGCCGTCAGTGAGGCTTTCGAGCAAATTGCTGTTGAGGTCGAGCTGCGACACCAGCGCGGCCTGGCCATAGGCATTGGCTGGCATCTGGTCGGTCCAGCCGACATCGATGCGTCGATCCAACTGTTCAATGAAGCGCGGCGGCAAGGCCTGCATGGCTTCATCGAGCAGCGCCTGGCTGGCCTGCTGCTCTGCCGGGCTCAAGCCTTCAGTATTGAGGTGCAGTTGCAGGCCGGCCTGGGCGGTGCTGCCCATGAGCAGCAGCACCCCGGTCGTCAACCAGGCGGCGAGCCGCCTCACAATGCGAGGATGGCTTCGGCGAGAACCTGGTCACTGGCGTCGCGGGCTTCCGGCACGCGGGCACGCAGGGTATCGAAAGCGGCCTCGAGGTGTGCGCCACGGATCTCACCGTTGCTGGCAACGAAGCTGGCGGCATCGTCATGGGCTTCGCGCACGATTTTCGAGTCACGGATGGAAGTGGTGGTATCGGAGGTGAAATCGATCGAGCGCTGGGAGGCGCGGACGATGATGTTACTGGTGGCTACCAGGGTATGCGCCTGGGCCATATCGGCCAATACCAACAGGCCAAGGGCGGCAGCAATCAGCGGGCTACGCATGGAACGACTCCGAAAGATAAGGATGACTATTGGACGAGAATTGCCTGTGCCAGTTCAAGGTCGCTGGCATGAAGTTTTGGCTGGTTCTGGCGCAGGTAACCCAGGGCCGATTCCAGTCGTGCACCTCGCAATTGCCCGTCGCTGGCTATGAATGCCGCGGCGTCGTCGCGGGCGGCGGCGACTATTTTATGGTCGAAGGGCGCTGAGGTCACCATGCTCGTGGCGTAGCCGCTGGCGACCAATTGTTGGGTGGAGACATCCAGGGCATGGGCCGGAACGGACCAGCAGACAGTGGTGAAGACAGCGGTGACGAACAGATTCGAATGGAAACGCATGGGACTCGACGGTTGATGACGAACCTGAAGGCTAGCGCAAACCGGCGGGCCAGAGCCAGCGCTGAAACATCGGAACACCTTTGGCGTCCCGATGTTTCATGTAGCTCAGATCACCAATATGGCTTGGGCCAATTGCGCGTCGGTGGCTTTCAACTGTGGGGCTTGCTGACGGATGTAATCCAGCGCGCTTTCCAGCTTGACGCCGCGGATTGCGCCTTCGCTGGCCACGAAGCTGGCAGCGTCGTCACGGGCCGCCTGAACGATTTTGTTGTCTCGCAGCGAGGAGGTGGCATCGGAGGTCACGTCGGACGTGGCCTTGAGGGCGCCTACGATGGAATCGGTGGTGACGATGAAACTGCTGGCATTGGCTTGGGCGGCTATGGCCAGCAGGGTCGCGGCGCTGAGCAGACGAAGACGGATCATGATGAAACTCCTTGAGTTGTGGGGTGACGCCGATGCAGGTACCTGAGCAGACGCAGGCTCGGCTCGCTTCGCCACGGTCAACCAGATATTAAGTCAGAACGGGAGAGATGGCAGCTCTCAAAAGATTTGGATGCTTTAATCTTCCGCTCTTCTGACTGTACTGGTCTGTCGTGCAATTTATTTAAACTGTTTTGTTCGAGGTCACAGTGAATCGAAACGCCTTTAAACGACAAAACCCGTCGCGGTTTCCCGCGACGGGTTTTGTTTGTTCAATTCGATGCTGGCGGTGGACCCGACGGGTCAGGGCCAGCGACGCTGAGTTAGCGCCAGAACGGCTTGCTCAGCTCTTCGTAGCGTTGTGCTTCGCTGATACCGGCATCGGCCAGCAGGCGCGAATCCAGACGAGCCAGTTGATGGCGGCTGGCAATGCGACGCTGCCACAGCATCAGGTTGGCGATAACGCGAAGAGGCAGGGAAGCCTGGTTTTTTGCAGCTTTGTCTTCGAAAAACAGCTCGGAACTGAGTGTACGTTCCATGGTTGACATCCTTCCGCTTTTGGCGGGATCAGGTAGTGGCTTGACTGGTGCCCATGATCCTCTCGTTTAGCCAGTCTCTGTAGATACAGTTCATCTGTATTGTGCGAGACCAGTTAACTGTTAAATAGGGGTGTGCTGGTCAATATTGAGGCAACTGTACTTGTTTGCACTTATTTGGTGCGTTTTTGGTCATTTTCGGCGCTCTGGTAGGAATACCTTGTAGGAAAACACCGGTACAGCAGTACAGATTTTGCCAGGACTGCATTGAATTTCATGGCCAGCAAAAACTGTACTCGCGACACCGGTATTCCAGCTGTATCAAACCGCCAACATGCGCCCGGTTTCTTCCAGGTTCAGGTGCCAGCGCAGTGCATCACGCAGGATGTGTGGCGTATGCCCACCCAGGGCACAGGCAGCTTCGAAGTATTCGTTCAAGGCCTGACGATAGGAGGGATGCACACAATTGTCGATGATCTGCCGTGCCCGCTCCCGTGGCGCAAGGCCCCGCAGGTCGGCCAAACCAATCTCGGTGACCAGGATATCGACGTCATGCTCGGTATGGTCCACGTGACTGACCATCGGCACGACGCTGGAGATTGCCCCTCCTTTGGCGATCGACTTCGTGACGAAGATCGCCAAGTGTGCGTTGCGGGCGAAATCACCCGATCCGCCAATACCGTTCATCATCCGGGTGCCACAGACATGGGTGGAGTTGACGTTGCCGTACAGGTCGAACTCCAGCGCGGTATTGATGCCGATGATGCCCAGGCGGCGTACCACTTCCGGATGGTTGGAAATCTCTTGCGGTCGCAGGACCAGCTTGTCCTTGTATCTCTCGAGGTTGCTGAACACATCGGCATTGCGACGGCTGGACAGGGTGATGGAGCTGCCCGATGCGAAGCTCAGCTTGCCGGCGTCGATCAGGTCGAACGTAGAGTCCTGCAGCACTTCGGAATACATGGTCAGTTCTTCGAACGGGGAGTCGATCAAGCCGCACATCACCGCATTGGCGATGTTGCCGATCCCGGCCTGCAACGGTCCGAGCCGGTTGGTCATGCGTCCGGCGGCAACTTCCCGCTTGAAAAAATCGATCAAGTGATCGGCAATGGCCTGGGTGTCGCTGTCCGGTGGCAGAACGGTGGAAGGCGAGTCCGGTTGATTGGTGATGACGATGGCAACGATTTTTTCGGGCGGGATCGGAATGGCGGTGCTGCCGATACGATCATCGACCTTTACCAAGGGGATGGGGGTGCGGCTTGGGCGATAGGTCGGGATATAGATGTCGTGCAACCCTTCCAGGTTCGGGTTGTGGGCCATGTTGATCTCGACAATTACCTGTTTGGCGAAGATGGCAAAGCTGGCCGAATTGCCTACTGACGTCGTTGGTACGATATGGCCCTGTTCGGTGATAGCCACCGCTTCGATAACGGCGATATCGGGCAGTTTGAGCTGAGCGTTGCGAAGTTGCTCGACGGTTTCGGAAAGATGTTGGTCGATGAACATTACCTCGCCGGCATTGATCGCCTTGCGCAAGGTACTATCGACCTGGAAAGGCATGCGTCGCGCCAGTACACCGGCCTCGGTGAGTTGTTTATCCAGGTCGTTGCCCAGGCTCGCTCCGGTCATCAGGCTGATTTTGAGCGGCGAGATCCGGGCACGCTCGGCGAGGGCGTGAGGCACGGCCTTCGCTTCGCCAGCGCGAGTAAAGCCGCTCATGCCTACGGTCATGCCGTCCTCGATCAACAAAGCTGCGTCAGCAGCGCTCATCACTTTATTCGACAACGAAGGCAGGCGGATGCGATCTTGGTACATGGGGGGCTATCTCGGGCTGGAAGCAGGATGCGCAGTCTAGTGAATTCACTCCGTGCCCGTCCCGCTACAAAAGTCGCATTTGAGGCGTCTATTACGGGCGTTTCAGGCAAAACATTATTACCGGATCGGTAACGAATGGGCTTGATACAAATCAAAACGCCCCGACAAGTCGGGGCGTTTTGGGTGAATCGCGCAGGTTTTATTCGACTGCCTTGACCATGTCTTCGATGACTTTCTTGGCGTCGCCAAACACCATCATGGTCTTGTCCAGGTAGAACAGCTCGTTATCCAGGCCAGCGTACCCGCTGGCCATCGAGCGCTTGTTGACGATGATGGTCTTGGCCTTGAACGCCTCGAGGATCGGCATGCCGGCGATAGGCGACTTCGGATCGTTCTTCGCCGCCGGGTTGACGACGTCGTTGGCGCCCAGCACCAGCACCACGTCTGCCTGGCCGAACTCGGAGTTGATGTCCTCCATCTCGAACACCTGGTCATAGGGCACTTCGGCCTCGGCCAGCAGGACGTTCATGTGTCCGGGCATGCGTCCGGCTACCGGGTGGATTGCGTATTTCACGGTCACTCCATGATGGGTCAGCTTCTCGGTCAGCTCTTTCAGTGCGTGTTGCGCGCGAGCCACCGCAAGGCCGTAACCCGGGACGATAATGACCGTATCGGCGTTGGTCAGCAGGAACGTGGCATCGTCGGCAGAACCGGATTTCACCGGGCGCGCCTCTTTCGAGCCCGCCGGGCCGCCGGCATCGGCGCTGTTGCCAAAGCCACCGAGCAGCACGTTGAAGAACGAACGGTTCATGGCCTTGCACATGATGTACGACAGGATCGCGCCACTGGAGCCCACCAGGGAGCCGGCGATGATCAGCATCGAGTTGTTCAGGGAGAAGCCGATCCCCGCCGCTGCCCAGCCCGAATAGCTGTTGAGCATCGACACCACTACCGGCATGTCCGCGCCGCCGATCGGGATGATGATCAGCACGCCCAGCACGAATGCCAGGGCCAGCATCAGGGCGAAGGCGCCCAGGTTGCCAGTGAACATGAAGGTCAGGCCCAGGCCCAGCGTAGCGAGGCCCAGGATAAGGTTGAGCTTGTGCTGGCCGCCAAACTGTACCGGTGCGCCCTGGAAGAGGCGAAACTTGTATTTACCCGACAGCTTGCCGAAGGCGATCACCGAACCGGAGAAGGTGATTGCACCAATGGCTGCACCCAGGAACAGCTCCAGGCGGTTACCGGCCGGAATCGAATCGCCCAACTGCTTGACGATGCCCAGAGACTGAGGCTCGACGACAGCTGCGATGGCAATGAACACCGCTGCCAGGCCGATCATGCTGTGCATGAACGCCACCAGTTCCGGCATCTTGGTCATCTCGACACGCTTGGCCATGATGGAACCGGCGGTGCCACCCACCAACAGACCGACGATGACGTAACCGATGCCTGCGGTTGCGAGCTCGGCGCCCAACTTATAGATAAGCCCGACAGTGGTCAGTACCGCCAAGGCCATGCCGAGCATGCCGAACAGGTTGCCGCGGCGGGACGTGGTGGGGTGCGACAGGCCTTTGAGGGCTTGGATGAAGCAAACGGACGCGATCAGGTAGAGCGTCGTTACCAGGTTCATGCTCATTACTTGGGCGCCTCTTCTTTTATGGCTTTCGGGGCTTTTTTCTTGAACATCTCGAGCATCCGGCGCGTGACCAGGAAACCACCGAACACGTTCACTGCGGCCAGGGCCACGGCAAGGGTGCCCATGGTCTTGCCAAGTGGTGTGACGGTCAGCGCAGCGGCGAGCATGGCGCCGACGATCACGATGGCCGAGATGGCATTGGTGACTGCCATCAATGGCGTGTGCAGCGCGGGTGTAACGTTCCAGACCACGTGGTAACCGACATAGATCGCCAGCACGAAGATGATCAGGTTGTAGATACCGGGGGAGATAAGCTCTTCCATTGTCTGAATCCCTGCTTAGGCGTTTTTACGGATGACTTGGCCATCGCGGCACATCAGGCACGCGGCGACGATGTCGTCTTCCAGGTTCACGTCGAACTGACCTTCCTTGGTGAAGACCAGCTTCAGGAAGTCCAGCAGGTTGCGGGCGTACAGCGCCGAAGCGTCAGCCGCGACTTCACCGGCCAGGTTGGTCGGACCGACGATGGTCACGCCATGTTCGACGACTACCTGGTCAGCCACCGTCAGCGGGCAGTTGCCACCCTGGGCTGCGGCGAGGTCGATGACCACCGAGCCGGGTTTCATCTGTGCGACTGTTTCCGCGCTCAGCAGGGTCGGTGCCTTGCGGCCCGGGATCAGTGCGGTGGTGATGACGATGTCGGCCTGTTTGGCGCGCTCGTGCACGGCCTGGGCCTGGCGCTGCATCCAGCTCGCCGGCATGGGGCGGGCATAGCCGCCAACACCGACTGCGCATTCACGCTCTTCATCAGTTTCATAAGGCACATCGACGAACTTGGCGCCGAGGGATTCGATCTGTTCCTTGACCGCGGGCCTTACGTCCGAAGCCTCGATCACCGCGCCCAGACGCTTTGCGGTGGCGATCGCCTGCAACCCGGCCACGCCGGCGCCCAGGATCAGCACCCGCGCCGCTTTCACGGTGCCTGCGGCGGTCATGAGCATCGGCATGAAGCGTGGATAGTAATGAGCCGCCAGTAACACCGCTTTATAGCCAGCGATATTCGCCTGGGACGACAGCACATCCAGGCTTTGGGCGCGGGAGGTCCGTGGCGCGGCCTCGAGGGCGAAAGCGGTAATGCCGCGTTCGGCCATCTTGGCAATGATGTCGTTGTTGAATGGATTGAGCATACCCACCAGAACGGTGCCGCTCTTGATCAGCATCAGCTCGCTGTCGCTGGGAGCGACCACCTTGAGAATCAGTTCGGCCCCGAATGCGTCATTGGCGCTGCCAATGGTCGCGCCTGCTGCTTCGTAGGCACTGTCGATAACGCTGGCTTTGACGCCCGCGCCACTTTGAACAGTGACTTTATGACCCTGGCCGATCAGCTTCTTGATGGTTTCCGGGGTAGCAGCAACCCGTGTTTCACCCGTTTGGGTTTCGAGAGGAACACCAATGTGCACGTCAAATCTCCTGCGTGATCTTATTGAGTAAGCCCAGGCACTTCGGATGGTGCTGCTGGGGCGGCGGATCAGCACGATCCCGCCGAATCAGGCGGGGCGCGGCATTTTGCAGGCGAAAATTCAGCCCATCAAGGGATTATGACTGGTGACGAAAAATTAACTACAAGTCACCCTGTGACTGAATGTCGCAATCACTAGGCTTGATCCCGTGCAGGCCGTGCTTTTCAAGGATTCAGGCGCAAATCGATAAAATTTCCCATTGGCTGGATGAATGAGCACACATGGGTTGCGCAATATGGCTCAAAGCCACGTATTTGAACGGTTCTGAGACTACTGTACCGATTTCATAACAGATTGACTGTATGCGACAAAAACTTATATTTGTAGCGCTTTTGGTTAGCTGACTACCGGACTCGATTATATAACTTTTCCTTGTATATCAAGCTGATAGCTCCTCGCTTGATTGACCAGCCAATCCCGAAAAGCACGCAAGGATGCCGATTCCACTTTTCGTTCGGGGATCATCAAGTAATACGCCTTGAGGCTCGACAGCGCGTTGGGATTGGCCACGACCAGGCGTTTTTCCGCCAGCTCGCGCTGTATGAGAAAGGGTGGAATCAAGGCTATCCCCATGTCGTGCATGGCTGCTTGGGCAAGCATGGAGAATAGTTCATAACGCGGTCCTGTCAGGTCTCGGGCGACGTTGAGGCCCTGGGCATTGAACCATTGGCGCCATGCGTATGGGCGGGTGGTTTGTTGGAGGAGCGGCAGCTCGGCGATTGCTTCCGCTGTCAGGTGAGTCTGATTGCCCAACTGAGCGGGGCTGCAAACCGGCATCGGATTTTCACCCATGAGCTTGTGGGACTCGGTACCGGACCAGTCTGCATCGCCGAAATAGATAGCCGCGTCGAACTCGGTGTCCGCAAAGAGAAATGGACGGGTGCGGTTAGTCAGGTTGACGGTGACTTCCGGGTGTTGCTGCTGGAAATCCTTCAGGCGCGGTAGTAGCCATTGAGTGCCGAATGTCGGCACTACCGCCAGCTCGATTACATTCGCGCCGGTGTGCCCCATCACCGAAAGCGTGTCGCGCTCGACTGCGTCCAGTTGGGTAGCGATCCGACGGCTATAGGAAATACCGGCTTCGGTGAGTTTGACGCCGCGGCGAGAGCGCCGGAACAGCTCCACTCCGAGGAAATCCTCCAGGCTGGCGATCTGACGACATATGGCCCCTTGGGTAAGAGAAAGCTCTTGCGCGGCCTTGGTGAAGCTTTCATGACGTGCGGCCGCCTCGAAGCTGACCAAGGCGGCAGTGCTGGGAATCTTCCGACGCATATACGCTCACCTCACTGATGGTTGTTGTAAACGAGGTCTTTGGCGTTTACGGAGTGAGAAATTAGCACAACAGCATGCGGAATCCTCGTTTGCTCTGGTAGGAAACCGCGCCTAGGATCAATCCACGATTTCTCACTCGATTGGCGAGGTTTTGTCATGGCCGTTAAAGCGAGCTTCAACTGGATCGATCCATTGTTGCTGGACCAGCAACTCACTGAAGAAGAACGCATGATTCGCGACACTGCCGAGCAGTTTGCCCAGCAGAAGCTTGCGCCGCGGGTCTTGGAGGCGTTCCGTCATGAAAAAACCGACCCGGCGATCTTTCGTGAGATGGGTGACATGGGGTTGCTCGGCGCGACGATCCCCGAGCAATACGGTGGCAGTGGGCTGAATTACGTCAGCTATGGCCTGATCGCTCGCGAAGTGGAGCGTGTCGATTCCGGTTATCGCTCAATGATGAGTGTGCAGTCCTCGCTAGTCATGGTGCCAATCAATGAGTTTGGTACCGAGGCGCAAAAGCAGAAGTATCTGCCGAAGCTGGCCTCCGGCGAGTGGATCGGTTGCTTCGGTCTGACTGAGCCAAATCACGGCTCCGACCCGGGCGCGATGATTACTCGTGCGCGCAAAGTCGAAGGCGGCTACAGCCTGACGGGCAGCAAGATGTGGATTACCAACAGCCCGATCGCCGACGTATTCGTCGTCTGGGGCAAGGACGACGCCGGCGATATCCGTGGTTTTGTGCTGGAGAAGGGCTGGAAGGGGCTGAGCGCGCCGGCCATTCATGGCAAGGTCGGGTTGCGAGCTTCGATCACCGGTGAAATCGTCATGGATAACGTATTCGTTCCGGAAGAGAACATCTTTCCTGATGTGCGGGGCTTGAAGGGGCCTTTCACCTGCCTCAACTCGGCGCGGTACGGGATTTCCTGGGGCGCCTTGGGGGCCGCTGAATTCTGCTGGCACACCGCTCGCCAATACACGCTGGATCGTCAGCAGTTTGGCCGTCCTCTTGCGGCCAATCAGCTGATCCAGAAGAAGCTGGCCGATATGCAGACCGAAATCACTCTTGCCTTGCAAGGCTGTCTGCGCCTGGGTCGCATGAAGGATGAGGGTACGGCTGCGGTGGAGATCACCTCGATCATGAAACGCAACTCCTGT
>NZ_CM177073.1:2590000-6123736 GCF_058202755.1 Pseudomonas sp. MS01C9
CACACGGCGGGTGCTAACGTCCGTCGTGAAAAGGGAAACAACCCAGACCGTCAGCTAAGGTCCCAAAGTTATGGTTAAGTGGGAAACGATGTGGGAAGGCTTAGACAGCTAGGAGGTTGGCTTAGAAGCAGCCACCCTTTAAAGAAAGCGTAATAGCTCACTAGTCGAGTCGGCCTGCGCGGAAGATGTAACGGGGCTCAAACCATACACCGAAGCTACGGGTATCACGTAAGTGATGCGGTAGAGGAGCGTTCTGTAAGCCTGTGAAGGTGAGTTGAGAAGCTTGCTGGAGGTATCAGAAGTGCGAATGCTGACATGAGTAACGACAATGGGTGTGAAAAACACCCACGCCGAAAGACCAAGGTTTCCTGCGCAACGTTAATCGACGCAGGGTTAGTCGGTCCCTAAGGCGAGGCTGAAAAGCGTAGTCGATGGAAAACAGGTTAATATTCCTGTACTTCTGGTTATTGCGATGGAGGGACGGAGAAGGCTAGGCCAGCTTGGCGTTGGTTGTCCAAGTTTAAGGTGGTAGGCTGAAATCTTAGGTAAATCCGGGGTTTCAAGGCCGAGAGCTGATGACGAGTTACCCTCTGGGTGACGAAGTGGTTGATGCCATGCTTCCAAGAAAAGCTTCTAAGCTTCAGATAACCAGGAACCGTACCCCAAACCGACACAGGTGGTTGGGTAGAGAATACCAAGGCGCTTGAGAGAACTCGGGTGAAGGAACTAGGCAAAATGGCACCGTAACTTCGGGAGAAGGTGCGCCGGTGAGGGTGAAGCACTTGCTGCGTAAGCCCACGCCGGTCGAAGATACCAGGCCGCTGCGACTGTTTATTAAAAACACAGCACTCTGCAAACACGAAAGTGGACGTATAGGGTGTGACGCCTGCCCGGTGCCGGAAGGTTAATTGATGGGGTTAGCTAACGCGAAGCTCTTGATCGAAGCCCCGGTAAACGGCGGCCGTAACTATAACGGTCCTAAGGTAGCGAAATTCCTTGTCGGGTAAGTTCCGACCTGCACGAATGGCGTAACGATGGCGGCGCTGTCTCCACCCGAGACTCAGTGAAATTGAAATCGCTGTGAAGATGCAGTGTATCCGCGGCTAGACGGAAAGACCCCGTGAACCTTTACTATAGCTTTGCACTGGACTTTGAATTTGCTTGTGTAGGATAGGTGGGAGGCTTTGAAGCGTGGACGCCAGTCTGCGTGGAGCCATCCTTGAAATACCACCCTGGCAACTTTGAGGTTCTAACTCAGGTCCGTTATCCGGATCGAGGACAGTGTATGGTGGGTAGTTTGACTGGGGCGGTCTCCTCCTAAAGAGTAACGGAGGAGTACGAAGGTGCGCTCAGACCGGTCGGAAATCGGTCGTAGAGTATAAAGGCAAAAGCGCGCTTGACTGCGAGACAGACACGTCGAGCAGGTACGAAAGTAGGTCTTAGTGATCCGGTGGTTCTGTATGGAAGGGCCATCGCTCAACGGATAAAAGGTACTCCGGGGATAACAGGCTGATACCGCCCAAGAGTTCATATCGACGGCGGTGTTTGGCACCTCGATGTCGGCTCATCACATCCTGGGGCTGAAGCCGGTCCCAAGGGTATGGCTGTTCGCCATTTAAAGTGGTACGCGAGCTGGGTTTAGAACGTCGTGAGACAGTTCGGTCCCTATCTGCCGTGGACGTTTGAGATTTGAGAGGGGCTGCTCCTAGTACGAGAGGACCGGAGTGGACGAACCTCTGGTGTTCCGGTTGTCACGCCAGTGGCATTGCCGGGTAGCTATGTTCGGAAAAGATAACCGCTGAAAGCATCTAAGCGGGAAACTTGCCTCAAGATGAGATCTCACTGGAGCCTTGAGCTCCCTGAAGGGCCGTCGAAGACTACGACGTTGATAGGCAGGGTGTGTAAGCGCTGTGAGGCGTTGAGCTAACCTGTACTAATTGCCCGTGAGGCTTGACCATATAACACCCAAGCAATCTGTCGACTCGACAGAGACCAGATTGCGGTGTTGTGAAGACGAAACGAACCGAAAGTTCGAACGTGCTTGCAGGCAACACACAAACTATCGCATACCCATTCGCTGGAACGTGACCGTAAGGCACGCGCTGGCTACCGAATTTCTTGACGACCATAGAGCGTTGGAACCACCTGATCCCATCCCGAACTCAGAAGTGAAACGATGCATCGCCGATGGTAGTGTGGGGTTTCCCCATGTGAGAGTAGGTCATCGTCAAGATTAAATTCCGAAACCCCTATCTGCTGACGCAGGTAGGGGTTTTGTTTTAGTAGAAGTTGCTGATTTTTTACCGGCACGTTGCTGTTGGACGGGCCGGTCACAGAATTTCTTGACGACCATAGAGCGTTGGAACCACCTGATCCCATCCCGAACTCAGAAGTGAAACGATGCATCGCCGATGGTAGTGTGGGGTTTCCCCATGTGAGAGTAGGTCATCGTCAAGATTGAATTCCCAAAACCCCTGTCTGCTGACGTAGACAGGGGTTTTGTCGTTTGGGCCCGGTGATCGGAGAGACGCCCGACGACCAGCAAACTCCGAGGCCGTTGCTATGCTGTGAATGTCGGGCATCGGCAAAAAACAAGCCCGTGAGGTCTATGTGCCACTGGTCATGGGGATTCCAATAATGAAAAACCCTTATGCTCCCGGGTTCTGGTGCGCCATCGCGGCATTGGTGCTGCTTTCGGCTACTTATTTCTATGGTGTCATGCTGACTCACCAGATCGAAAAAGCACTGATTTTTTTAGACAGCGCTTCCGCCCTCATTGGCGTAATTTCCATCGCTGTCGTGGCCTGGGCATCGGTGCAAGGCCAACGCATCAAGAAGAAACACCTGGACCAAGGCAAGACCCTGGTGCTGATCTGGGATACCAAGGTAGCGTTACGGCGGGTCGAAACAGTGTTCGATCGTTACTTCTGGGGCAGTTACTGGCAGCCAGGCCGTACATTCCAGGAGGTCATGGGGGAACTCACCGGCACCCCGCTGGAAAAAAGTCTCGAGGCCCTGAAAGTCCAATGCGCTGCCCTGGATAAGCAAGTCGCGCAAGAAGGTTGGCATTGGCTCAACAATGCCCGTGAGTTGTGTGATGTCGCCAACGCTATGGCTCGTGAGCGTTATCAACTGGACTTCTGTGACCCTCGCGCCGAGTCATCGGGCGCTGCGGTGATCAACCGCGACTTTGAAGTGTTGGTGTACACCTGGACGGCACGGCTCAGGACTTTCGATCACCAACTCGACGAGATTGAAGTCCAATATTCGTAGACCACCTCTCAAGAATTCGCTTTTCCCCCTTTAAACATTGGGCCTCCAAGGGGCCTGATGGTAATCTCCCCCGCACTTCACGGCGTCGAGCCACCCCCTTTCGCGGGCCAGGGAAGACGGCGACTTTCAACCAATGGATATCGATCGGGTCACTCATGAATAAATCAGCAAGCGTACTCCTGGGAATCGTTGTGGTTGTCGGTGCGATCAGCGCGGGCGGCGCCTGGTACACCGGCACCAAGCTCGAAGGAGTGCTGCAGAACGCGATTGCCGACAGTAACAAGCAGATGGCGATTGCCCTGACCGGTTCCAACAGTTCGTCCTCCATTGAACTGGTTTCGCTGGAGCGAGGGATTTTCAGCAGCACCGCCCGTTATCGCCTCAAGGGTGAAGGCGAGATGTTTGGCGGCGAAGCGGTCGAGTTGCAGCTGGTAGACAATATCGAACATGGACCGCTGCCATTTTCGCGCTTGATGACACTCAAGTGGCTGCCGGTCATGGCGACCAGCCATACAGAAATCGAGCGCAACCCGCTGACCGATAAATGGTTTGCCGCCGCCAAGGATAAGTCGCCGGTCAAAGGCGTGTTCAACCTGGGTTACGATCAGTCGGTCAACGGTACCTTGGAGCTGCTGCCCCTGGACACCAAGCTGGATGAGCAATCCCATCTGATCTTCTCTGGCCTCAAGTTTGACCTGGCCGCCAGCGCCCAGGCCGAGAAGATCAAGCTCGATGGCTACATGGACAACCTCAAGCTGACCACCGTCGCAGAGGATCAAAGCCCGGTACAGGTTGAACTCAACGGGCTCACGCTCGCCAGCAACCTGAGCAAGAGTTCTTACGGCTATTACCTGGGTGAGAACGCCGTGATCCTGAGCAATACCAAGGCCATCTTCGGTGAGCAGAAGTCGGTGGTGGGCTTGAAGAATCTGGAGATGAAGAACAGCAGCACCGAGAGCGGCACCAATGCTTCGGGGCGTGCCGATTACAAAATCGGCGAGTTGTCGTTCAACGAGAAGGCTATCGGCTCGGCACACATGGCGCTGAGCCTGAAGAACCTGGACGTTCCCGCTACGATGTCACTGATGCAGCTCTATCAGACCAAGCTGCAGCCTTATGAAAAGGCCGCAGCCGAGGCCGCTGAAGCAGGCGAGCCGGCTCCAGAGCTGAACCTGACCGAGGCAGAAGAGAAGCAGGTCAAGGCTGATCTTGAAAAGATCCTGGCCGGCAGTCCTCAAGTGGCGGTGGAAAAACTGGCGTTCAGCACTCCTAACGGCGAGAGCAGCGCCAGCCTGGTCATTAACCTGGCCAAGCCTCAGTCCATGGACCTGCCACCTGACGAACTGGGGCGGCAACTGCTCGCACTGTTGGAGCTCAACGTGAAGGTGTCCAAGCCGATGCTGGCTGACCTGGCGACCGTACAGGCACAAATGGAAGGTCAGACCGACGCCAAGTTGATCGCCGATCAGGCGACGGCCACCAGCGACATGTTCAGTGCGATGGCAGTCGGCACTCAGCTGGCTACCCTGGAAGGCAATGACGTGGTGACCAGGCTGCGCTATGCCAACGATCAGGTCGACTTCAATGGCCAGAAGATGACTGTAGAGCAGTTCACCACTTTCGTGATGAATCAGGTAGGTGGCGGCGTCGCTGTTCAGTAATTCTCGCCAGCGACATCCAGAACCGGTCCGTGCATTGCGCACGGGCCGGTTTTTTTTGTCCGCTCACAAGGGGTTAGCAAATCTGACGGATTCTGAAGAATTGTTGCGTTCCGAAAAATGACCCGCATGGGGATGCAAGACTTAGCCCATTAGAGCTTGGCTGGATTCCTTTGATCCGGCTTCCTGTGTGATGGGCAAGGGGGCACTGCGACCCGGCTGGCCATGTAAGGGTGCTGACGAATGCCGCGTACCGTAGGTCCTTTTATTCAATGTGGTTTGCGCCCGTTGTTTGGCGTCGTGCTGTGCAGCCAATTGTGCTGGCCTGTACTGGGCTTTGCCGATACCGCCTATGACGAAGCGGTTCGTGACGCCCGTGCCGGTCGTCATGCGCCCGCCTTGGTTGCGTTGCGCGGGGTGCCGGTCGGCCAAGCCAGTACCGCGCAGATCAGCGATCATCTGCAGATCGCCAGCTGGGCCGGTCTGGATGCCGAAGTGGTGCAGGTTTATGAAAGCCAGGGTCGCTATCGCGATCTGCCAGTCCAGGCGCTGAGCGCTACGGCTCGGGCTTATCGTAATCTCAAACGCTGGGATCTGGCTGCCGAAGTCTATCGCCAGGCGCAGTTGAAAGATCCCCGCAACCCCGACCTGCAGCTCGGCCTGGCATTGACCCAGGCTGACGCGGGCAAGCCCGACGAAGCCGTTGCTCGTGCCAGGGCCATGGTTGCCGCCAAGCCCGAAGATCCGATGCGTCGCATGGCCCTGGGCTATGCACTGACACGTGCCGGCAATCCCCATGAGGCGCTGTTCGAATATGACCAGGCCTTCACTCGCGCCGGCAACAAGCCTGAAATCGCCCGGGAATATATCGACGCCCTGCAACGGGCTCGTCTGCCGGAGCCGGCGTTGCGCCTGGCCCGTCTGCAGCCAGGGTTGATCGAGCGTGGTGTACAGCGGCGCCTGGAAGGCGATGTGGCCGCTGAGCGGGTTCGCCTGGCGGACATGGCCACCCGCAGTGAAAAAGAGCGTTTTGTCATCGCTGATCGTGCCTTGGCCGATTACGACAAATTGCTTGCGACCTGGACGCCGGTAGCCGAGGCTCACGATGATGTGCTCCGCTGGCGTATCGACCGCATGGGCGCTCTGAACGCTCGCGCTTATCGGGCAGAGGTGATCGCCGAATACCAGAAGTTGCGCGCCGAGGGAGTGAGCATCCCCACGTATGCGTTGCGCTGGGTGGCGTCCTCCTATCTCGAGCAACGCCAGCCCGAAATCGCCGTCGATCTCTATCGTCAGGTCCTGACGGCGCCGGACGCCGATGCGGCGGATCGCTTCGAGGACAGCACGGCACTTTATTACGCCCTGCTGGAAAGCGAAAAGTCAGAGGAGGCCCGGGCCTTGGCCGAGGATCTGGCAAAGTCCCAGCGTCCGCGCGTCGAGCTCAAGGGGCTGCCCATCGGTAACCCCAACGATGAATGGATGGATGCCCAGCTGCTGGCTGCCCAGGCTGGTACCTACGGTGCGGATTATCCCTCTGCCGAAGCGAGCTTGGACACCTTGGTCAATCAGGGACCGGGCAACATCGGCTTGCGCCTGGCCCAGGCCGATCTGTATCGGGCCCGCGAATGGCCGCGACGCTCGGAAAACCTGCTCAAGGAGGTCGAGACGACCACCCCGCGCAACCGCGACCTGGAGGTCGCCCAGGCCCGCACCGCCATGGAGTTGCAGGAGTGGCGGCAACTGGATGCGCTGACTGACGATGTGGTGGCCCGCTACCCGGAGAACGCTCACGTCAAGCGCCTGCAACGCCAGCGCGAGGTGCACGACATGGCCGAGCTGCGTATCGAAGCCTACACCGGCAAGAGCTACGGTGGTGGCAACGGTGAGGCCGGCGCGGTGACCGGCAGCCGGGATTTTGGCATCGAGACCTTGCTTTATAGCCCACCCATCGACGAAGACTGGCGACTGTTCGGCGGCGCCGGCTACGCCACGGGGGATTTCGAGGAAGGGACCGGCCATCACCGCTGGCAGCGCCTTGGTGTGGAACGGCGCACCCGGGACATGACGCTGGAGGCGGAAGTCTCGAATCACGTCTACGGTTCTGGCGATAAACAGGGCGCACGCCTGGCCGTGGCCCGGGATATCGACGATCACTGGCAGTACGGCGGCAGCCTGGATTACCTCTCGGCGAACACGCCGTTGAGAGCCCTCAACAGCGGCATCCGCGCCAACGGTGGCAGTGGTTTCGTTCGCTGGCGTGCCCATGAGAGTCGTGAGTGGCGACTGACCGTCAGCCCGTCCCATTTCAGCGATGGCAACAATCGTCTCGAGGCTTTGCTGAGTGGCCGCGAAGGACTTTACAGCGCCCCTCGGCTGCAGGTGGAGCTGGGCCTGGAAGTGAGCGCCAGCCGCAACAGTGGAACCGACGAAGTCCCGTACTTCAACCCCAAGTCGGACCTGGGCGTGATGCCCACCCTGACCGCCAACCATGTTTTGCACCGCCGCTATGAGACCACCTGGAGCCAGCAGTTCCAGGTCGGCGCCGGCACCTACAGCCAGCGCGACCATGGTACGGGTGCCATGGGCCTGCTGGGCTACGGCCAGCGTTTCATCTGGAACGATGTGCTCGAGGCCGGTGCCGCGCTGAGCTGGCTCAACCGCCCCTACGACGGCGATCGCGAGAGCGATCTGCGCCTGCTTGTCGACCTCACCTATCGCTTCTAGAAGAGTTTGAAGATGCCTGTCATTTCGCGATTCATCCTTCTGCTGGGCGTCTTGCTGGTCAGCGCCTGTGCCCAGCAGGCCCCGGCCTTCACGCCTCCTTCGCAGCGCCCGCTGGCGGCCAACGAGGCGCCCTGGCCAAAGAACCACGTACTTGGCATCGCCTACCACGATGTGAACGACCGTGATCCGGACCAGGCGCTGGTGGCCGTGCGCACCGAGCGCCTGATCGAACAGTTGGCCTGGCTGCGGGAAAACAACTATCAGCCGGTCACGGTGGACCAAATCATCACAGCCCGCAACGGCGGTCCGCAGTTGCCGCCACGGGCGGTGTTACTGAGTTTCGACGACGGTTACTCCAGTTTCTACACCCGCGTGATGCCGATCCTGCGTGCCTATAACTGGCCGGCGATCCTGGCTCCGGTGGGCAGCTGGATCGATACGCCGTCGAACCAGACGGTGGACTTCGCCGGTGTGCCGCGCAAGCGTTCGGAGTTCCTCACCTGGGAGCAGATCCGCGAAGTCTCCAAGTCTGGCCTGGTGGAAATCGCCGCGCATACCGATGCCAATCACAAAGGCGTGCTTGCCAATCCGCAAGGCAACCAGCAACCTGCGGCGACAACCCGACGCTACGATCCCGCCACCGGACGCTATGAAACCGAAGCCGACTTCCAGGCTCGCCTGCGCCAGGACGTGGCGGCGATCTCCGAAAAGATCCGCAAGGTTGCCGGCTACAATCCGCGCGTCTGGGTCTGGCCGTACGGGGAAGCGGACGGTACTGCATTGCAGGTGATTGGCGACCACGGCTATCAGATGGCCCTGACGCTGGAGGATGGCCTCGACAGCCTCTCCAACCTGATGAGCGGGCCGCGATTCCTGGTGGCTTCCGATCCGGATGGCGCGCACTTCGCCGAAAGCATGGTTTCGGTGCAGACGATGGACCCGATGCGAGTGGTCCATGTCGACCTGGATTACGTCTATGACCCGGATCCCGTGCAACAGGAAGCCAACGTCGGCAAGTTGATCCAGCGCATCTACGACCTGGGCGCCAATACCGTGTTCCTGCAGGCTTTCGCCGACCCTAAAGGTGACGGCCTGGTGCACTCGCTGTACTTCCCCAACCGTCACCTGCCCGTACGGGCGGACTTGTTCGACCGGGTGGCATGGCAACTGAAAACCCGAGCGAACGCCAAGGTTTTCGCCTGGATGCCCGTGCTCGGTTTTGCCCTGGACTCGAAGCTGCCGCGCGTGCAGCGTTGGGACCCGGAGACTGGCAGGACCGGCATCGCCAAGGATCAGTACGTCCGCTTGTCACCCTTCGACCCGAAGGTTCGGCATGTGATCGGCGAGATCTACGAGGACATGGCGCGAATGAGCTCGGTGGACGGCGTTCTGTACCATGACGACGCGGTGTTCTCCGACTTCGAGGATGCCGGCCCCGCTGCCTTGAAGGTCTATGCCGCCAACGGCCTCTCGACCTCCATCGCAGCCCTGCGGGACGACCCGGCGGCCATGCAGCGCTGGACTCGCTTCAAGAGCCGCTACCTGATCGATTTCACCCAGGAGCTCACTGCCAAGGTCCGGGCGATCCGTGGCCCGCAGGTGCAGACGGCCCGCAATCTGTTCGCCGAGCCCATGCTCAACCCTGAAAGCGAGGCCTGGTTTGCCCAGAATCTCGACGACTTCCTTGGTGCCTACGACTGGACGGCACCGATGGCCATGCCGTTGATGGAAAAGCAGACTCGCCGGCAGTCCGGCCCCTGGCTCGAACGCCTGGTCAACACGGTCAAGGCTCGTCCCGGCGCGCTCCAGCGCACCGTGTTCGAACTGCAGGCACGGGACTGGCACAGCCAACCGGCCAAGGACATCGACGGTGAACAACTGGCCGAATGGATGGGCGTGTTGAAACGCCAGGGCGTGACCAGTTTGGGCTACTACCCGGACAACTTCATCGAAGACCAGCCCGCCGTGAAAACCGTGCGCCCTGCGCTCTCCAACAAGTGGAATCCTTGACATGCTCGACAGACTGCTCGCCCTGCTGGTGCTGGCGATTGTCCTTGGGGTACCCCTGGGCCTGATCTTCCTGGTCACCGGGCAATTTCTGATGGACTTCGTATTCTTCTACCCGCTGTTCATGTCCGGTTTATGGATTGCCGGTGGCCTGTATTTCTGGCTGCACTGGGAGCGCCACTGGCCATGGAAGGATGACACCCTGCCGCCGCCCCTGGCCGGCGAGCCGCTGATCAGCATCCTGGTTCCATGCTTCAACGAAGGCGACAACGTTGCCGATACCATCCACGCAGCGTTGGGCCAGCACTACCCGAACATCGAAGTGATCGCCATCAACGATGGCTCCAAGGACAGCACCGGCGCGGTACTGGATCAGTTGGCGACGCAAGACCCACGTCTGCGCGTGCTGCACCTGGCAGAGAATCAGGGCAAGGCCGTGGCCCTGCGCATGGGCGCCATTGCCGCGCGCAGCGAATACCTGGTGTGCATCGACGGTGACGCGCTGCTGGCGCCCAATACCTGCGCCTACCTGGTGGCGCCGATGCTGGACAATGCCCGCCTTGGCGCCGTGACCGGCAACCCGCGCATCCGCACCCGCTCCACCTTGGTGGGCCGGGTCCAGGTGGGGGAGTTTTCTTCGATCATTGGCTTGATCAAGCGAACGCAGCGGGTCTTCGGACGGATCTTCACCGTCTCCGGCGTGATCGTCGCCTTCCGGCGCACGGCCCTGCACCGGGTCGGCTATTGGAGCCCGGATATGATCACCGAGGACATCGACATCAGCTGGAAGCTGCAACTGGATCACTGGAGCATCTTCTACGAGCCCCGGGCGCTGTGCTGGATCCTGATGCCCGAAACCCTGCGCGGTCTGTGGCGGCAACGGCTGCGCTGGGCCCAGGGCGGTGCCGAGGTGCTGTTCAAGAACATTCGCGGCATCTGGCAATACCGGCATCGTTACCTGTGGCCGCTGCTGTTCGAATATTGCCTGTCCACCGGGTGGGCGTTCACCTTCCTGCTGTCGGTGGTTTTCTGGGGCGCCGGCAAATTCGTCGAGATGCCGGCGGCCATCGCCGTGGACCACCTGATGCCGCCGGCCTTCACCGGACTGTTGCTGGCGGTGGTGTGCCTGATGCAGTTCGCCGTGAGCATCCTGATCGATCGCCGCTACGAAAAAGGCCTGTGGCACATCATGTTCTGGGTGGTCTGGTACCCACTGGTGTTCTGGCTGATCAGCCTGTTCACGACCCTGGTGAGCTTTCCCAAAGTGTTGTTCGGACAGCATCAGAAGCGTGCGCGCTGGATCAGTCCGGACCGCGGCATCAAACCCTTCGGTGAGCAAGAAGAGGAAGTGATCCGATGAAAATTATCAGGACCCGCCAGCGACCTTTTCTGGTCATCATCGATGTGTGTTTTACCGTACTGGCGTGGATCGGACTGCTGTACCTGCTGATCAACGGGTTATGGCCGCTATTCGACGGCCACGCAGGCCCACGCCTGGGAGGCGCGTGGCTGGAAACCCTCGGGACGCTGCAGATCTACGGTTGGGTGGCGCTGGTCAATGCGCTGATCCTGATTGGCTGGGCACGTTACCAGCAGCGCAAGAGCGGCCGTTTCGCCCAGCGCCGGCTACCGGCGCCGGTGGTGGACGATCGACGCCTGAGCGAGAGTTTCAAATTGACCGATGAGCGCCTGGACACCCTGCGCCAGCCTGGTTCGAAGATCATTCATAACAACCAGGACGGCGACATCAGCCATGTCGTGCCGCATTTCCATGTGCTCCCCAAGGAACTGCAACCGCCGCCTTTGGCGCCGCTGGAGCATTCGGGAGTGATCCATCTGGCTGATCATCCCGCGTAGGGGTTGGTATCGCCTTCGCAGGCAAGCCCGCTCCAAGGATGGGGCAATGCAGCACAAGGCACGAACGTCACGGTTTGCTGCGCCGGTCGGCTCAAAGCGTCGAGAAGTCACGAATAAGTCGCCACGCCTCGTCTACCGGCAATGGTTGCTTCATGCGCTGGGCCAACGCCGCCATGGCCCGGCCTTCATCACAGGCCACTGCGGCGGCGACGACGCCGTTCTTGCCCAACAGGCCGATGAAGGGCGGATGTTCAGGCGTGCCTTTGAATTGCACCTCGTCCCACTGCTCGGCATGGCCGAGGTAGTCGTAGCGTTTTCCGAAGTGATAGGTCCAGAAAAACGGTACATCCAGGTAGTGTTCATCCCCGCCGAGCATGTTCGCGGCGGCGATGCGCGCCTGTTGCTGGGCCAGGCGCCAGTGTTCGATGCGTCGGGGCTGGCCGTCGAGGGGAAAGGTCGCGATGTCGCCGACGGCCCATACCCCATCGGTCACGCGCATGCCCGCGTCGACCCTCACGGACTGGTCCTTTTCCCTGGGCAGTTCAATGAACGGCTCGGTGGCCGGACGCACGCCGATACCGACAATCACCAGGTCCGCTGCAAAGCGCTGGCCATTATCCAGCACCACGGCTTCCACCTGGCCGCGGCCTTCGATCCGCGCCGCTTCGCCATCGGTGTGATACACCACGCCATTGGCCCGATGGCGGGCCAGGATCGCCTGGCCGACGCTCTCGCCCAACTGCTTGGCGAACGGTACGGGATGGCGAGCCAGCACGGTGACGCTCAGCTCGCGCTTGCGCAGCGATGAGGCAACCTCCATGGCAATGAAACTGTCGCCGATGATCACCGCTCGTTGACCCGCTCGGGCGTTCTCAAGGATTTGCCGGGTATGTTCCAGGTTGCGCAATACGAACACCTGCGGCAGATCGATGCCCGGCAGATCCGGAATCCTGGGGGAGCCGCCGGTGGCGATCAGCACGGCGTCGTATTCCAGCCACCGGTCATCGGCGAGCCTGATCCGGCGGGAGTCGCAATCCAGGCCAGTGACTTCGCCCTGGATCCGTTCGATACGTTGCTGGATGAAATAAGTGTCATCGCGCAGCGGTGGCGTTTCGTCGACGCTCATGTCGCCGGCCAGGACATATTTGCTCAGCACGGTGCGGTCATATCCGGCCCCCGCTTCACGGTCGATCATCTGGATGCGGCCGCCGAAACCTTTCTCCCGCAACGCCGCCGCGCAAGCCGTGCCGGCGGCACCGGCGCCGATGATGACAAAGGTGCGTGAGTCGTCGGCCGGCGGGATTTTCTCGGCCGGCAACGGTTGATCATCGACCCAGACCTCGTCGCCTTTCACTTCGACGTGATAGCGCGCCAGGCTATCGAGCGCCGGCGGTTCGCACAGGGCGCCGTCTTCTGCCCGGAACGCCGCCTTGTGCCAGGGACAGATCAGCCTTCCATGACACACCGCGCCCTTGGCCAAGGGCGCCCCGGCGTGTGGGCATCTGCCCTGGAAAGCACGTACCTGGTCGCCTGCGCGCAGCAGCAGGATGGTCGTGTCGTTGATCTTCACTTCGAGGCCGCGGTCCTCGCGCACATCCGCGAAGCGGGCGACTTGATGCACAGGCATGGTCGGTCTCCGGCAGGCGTTTCCCATTAGAACCGAAGGACCGGAACGAGGTTCAGCGTAATTGTCACTGCAACCCGGCGGGCGCTGCGGCTATAGTTCGCAAGCCGTCCATGGCCTGAACCGCATAAGGTGCCCGGTATGACTCGATTGACCTCACTTGCTCCCTGGCTGGCCGCCGTTGCCCTCGTGTTGTGCGCACAGGCAACCGTCCAGGCGCAGGAGCGCTTCACCCTCAGCATTCCCGGTGTGTCGGACGACCGCCTCTTCACCGCAGCGGCCGCCAGCGATGCGAACAATTGCGGCGGCAAGAACGTTTCCCCGGCCCTGAGCTGGAACGCCGGCCCGCCCGGCACCCTCAGCTACGCCATCGTCATGCATGATCCGGATGGTCAGAAAGGCCAGGGCGTCGACCATTGGGTGCATTACGGCATCAAGGCCTCCACGCGGCAGATTCCGGCAGGCGTGGGTGCCAAGTCGGCGCTGGAAGGCGTGAGCGGCACCAACAGCAAGAATACCCATGGCTATATCGGCCCTTGTCCACCTGTCGGTGACAGCGCCCACCATTACCTGATCCAGATCTACGCCCTGGACTTGCCACCCGAAGCGCTGCCTGCCGGCCTGACCCGTGCCCAATTGATGGAAAAGATCAAAGGCCATGTGTTGCGCAACAGCAGCGTGGTGCGTCGTTACCACCGCTGATCCGGAACGCCCCCGTCATTCGTGGCGGGAAGGCCGATATTCCCCGGGCCGCCAGGCGGCCCTCATCACAAAATTGGCATCAGGCGGCAAAAGCGAGCACTATCGAGCCCCTGATCACTGCCGGAGATGGCGATGACGCAGAAACCCGACGGCATCGCCCGCCTGAAGAACTGCCCCACCAAGGGCGACGAAATACGCCAGGCCATCGCGCGCAGTCGCAAGGATTACCTGCCTGAAGACGAGGCCGAAGACGCCGAGCCAGGTCAACCACCGGTTCGACCCATGGACAACCGGGGCGACGACTGAACGGTCGTCCTCACTCAACTTTCTGCTATCTGCCTATGACTGCCACAACTCATCTACCAGGCGACCGATTCAGCCGGTCCGACTACAAGACCCTGGGCCTGGCCGCCCTCGGCGGCGCGCTGGAGATCTATGATTTCATCATTTTCGTCTTCTTCGCCCTGACGCTCAGCCAGCTGTTCTTCCCCCCGGAAATGCCCGAATGGTTGCGCTTGCTGCAAAGCTTCGGAATCTTTGCCACCGGCTATCTGGCTCGCCCCTTGGGCGGCATTCTCATGGCGCATTTTGCCGATCGCCTGGGACGCAAGCGGGTGTTCAGCCTGAGCATCCTGATGATGGCCTTGCCGTGCCTGCTCATCGGTGTGATGCCGACCTACGCGCAAATCGGTTATTTCGCGCCGTTGCTGTTACTGGCGTTGCGCATCCTGCAAGGGGCGGCGGTAGGGGGCGAGGTGCCGAGTGCCTGGGTGTTCGTGGCCGAACACGCACCGCCGCGACACCGAGGCTACGCCCTGGGCTTCCTCCAGGCCGGCCTGACGTTCGGCTACTTGTTGGGCGCCTTGACCGCCACGGCGCTGGCACGGCTGTTCACTCCTGAGGAAATTCTCGACTATGCCTGGCGGCTGCCTTTCCTGCTGGGTGGCGTCTTTGGTGTGATCGGAGTCTGGCTGCGTCGCTGGCTGAGCGAAACACCGATTTTCATGGCCCTGCAAGCCAACCGTGAAGGCGCGGCGGAACTGCCCCTGCGCACCGTGCTGCGCGACTATCGCCACGCCTTGTTGCCTGCCGCCATCCTTACATGCGTGCTGACCTCCGCCGTGGTGGTGTTCGTGGTCATCACCCCGACCGTCATGCAGAAGAGCTTCGGCATGACTCCTGGCCAGACGTTCGCCCTGAGTAGCCTGGGCATCGTTTTCCTGAACATCGGCTGCGTCCTCGCCGGCCTTATCGTCGACCGCATCGGCGCCTGGCGCGCGGTCATGCTCTACAGTCTGCTGCTGCCGCTGGGCATTGCGCTGCTCTACGCCAGCCTGATCGGCGGCGGTGCCTGGCTGGGCCTGGCCTACGCGGTGGCAGGCCTGGGCTGTGGCGTGGTGGGGGCGGTGCCTTCGGTGATGGTCAACCTGTTCCCGGCCAGGATCCGTGTGTCCGGCATCTCGTTCACCTACAACATCGCCTATGCGCTATGGGCCAGCATGACGCCGTTGCTGCTGATTGCACTGGTGCCCTGGAGCCCATGGGTGTGTGTGGCCTATTGCGGGGTCATGGGCGCGGTGGGGGTGGGTGCGGCGGCGTATTTTTCGGGGCGGGCCACGAAGTCGGCGCTATCGCCGTTGGTGTGTGAGTCCTAGGTTTGCGCGACGACGCCCTGCCGCGGGCCCGGTCAGCCTCATCAGAGGCGTTCGCGCAGAAAGTCCACAAAGGCCCGGGTACGTGCCGAGCGTCGGCGGTCGCTGCTGAAGACTGCGTTGATGGGCAGGGCGGTTGGTTGGTAATCCTCAAGCAGCTGCGACACGGCTCCCTGACGCAGGTCGGCGGCAAACAACCACTGGGGTGAAAGGCAAATGCCCAGGCCCGACAGCACCATTTCCCGAATGGCCTCGCTACTGTTGCTGGTGACGTTGCCCTTGATCGTCACGCAGTGTTGCCTGCCTTCCTGGTCGAAACGCCAGGTGTCGTAGTGCTCCAGCAGTGTAAAGCCCAGGCAGTTATGGTGGATCAGATCCGCCGGCTCGAGCGGCGTGCCGTATCGCTGCAGATAGGCCGCAGACGCGTAGACCCGGCGCGGACTGTCGCCGAGGGAGACGGCCACCAGCCCTTCGTTCTTAACCGCGCCGATGCGAATGGCCAGATCGATGTTTTCCTTCAGCACATCTTCGTTCTGGTCATTGAGCCGCAGGTCGATCCGCACCTTGGGATGGCGCGCCAGGAACTCGCCCAGCAGCGGCGCGATGCATAGCCGCCCGAAGCTGACTGGCGCCGCCACACGCAAGGGGCCGGCGATCTCTTCCTGTCCGCTGGCGAAACTGAGCCGGGCCGCGTCCAGGCTGGCGAGTATCTCCTTGCTTTGCGCGTAGAAACGCTGGCCCTGGTCGGTCAGCGCAAGCTGGCGGGTGCTGCGGGCAAGCAACGCGCCACCCAGATGCCGCTCCAGCGCACGGACCTGCTTGCTCACCGCCGGTTGGCCCAGGTTCAGTTCCCTGGCGACAGCCGAGAACGAGCCGCGCTCCACCACCCGTACGAATACCTGCATCGCGTCGAACAGATCCATCGGAATTTGGCCTCTTCATGGAATAAAACCTATCCGTGCTTGCTTACTTATCGGAATGCATCGTGGGTTGCAACATGTACTCCACCCACTCATTGGAGGTCACTGACATGAACGACACCATGCTCGCCGCCATCGCTGAAACCGCCCAGGCCCCTTTGGTCATCCGCCCTGTTGCCCGGCCCGTGCCCGGCAAGGGGCAGGTCTTGATCAAGGTCCATGCCGCCGGCATCAACCCGCTGGATACCAAGATAGCGACGGGAGGCGGCGCCCATGCCCGTCAACCGCTGCCCGCAGTGCTGGGAATCGACCTGGCCGGCACGGTCGTCGAGCTGGGCGATGGCGTCACTGACTTCACCCGTGGAGATGAGGTATTCGGCATGGCTGCAGGAATCGGCGGAATCCAGGGCGCCCTGGCCCAATACGTTGCCGTCGATGCGTTGCTGATCGCACCCAAGCCCCGGTCGATGAGCATGCGTGAAGCAGCAGCCTTGCCGTTGGTCTTCATTACGGCCTGGGAAGGCCTGGTCGATCGCGCCAACGTCCGGGCCGGTCAACAGGTGCTGATCCATGGCGGCGCCGGCGGTGTCGGCCAGATGGCCGTGCAAATCGCCAAGGCCCGAGGCGCCAGGGTCTATGCCACCGGCTCGGCCGGCAGCCTGGACTTCATTCGCGAGCTGGGGGCCACCGCCATCGATTACCGGATCCAGGACACCGACAGCTACGTGCGCCTGCACACCGATGACGAAGGCTTCGATATTGTCTACGACACCGTTGGCGGCTCGACCCTGGATGCGTCGTTCAGCGCCGTGAAGGCGTACACCGGTCACGTGCTCAGTTGCCTGGGGTGGGGGCAGCACAGCCTGGCACCGCTGTCGTTTCGAGGCGCGAGTTATTCTGGGGTGTTCACCTTGATGCCCCTGCTGACCGGCAAGGGGCGCGAGCACCACGGGCAGATCCTGCGGCAGGCGGCGGCACTGGTCGAAGCCGGACAACTGCGGATCAAGGTGGACGAACATCGGTTTGGCCTGGACGACGTGAACGACGCGTTCAAGCAAGTGGCCCAGGGGCTTGGCGCAGGGAAGACGGTGGTTGACATATGAGCCATGGAAGCCAGCAAAGCCCAGTCTCCAGGACCTGGGCTTTGCTGGCTTGATGACGTTTCGCTGAAAAAATGCGCATGCAAGTGAAAAAGGTGACGTGAGAAACGCTCGGCTCCCTTAGAATGCCGCCGGTTTTTACTCTTCACTTTCCAGGGACGAATTCAGACATGCGCGTTTTTGCACTGTTGCTTGCCGCTTGCCTCATGGCGGGCTGTGCCTCCAAGCCGGACTACTATATTTCTCCCGCCCCCGTGACCATCCCCAAGACCGCCACCTATTGGATCGACACGTTCAATGTTGAAGTCGTAGGCAAGAACGAGCGTTTTCTGCCTGACGACAAAGTCCGTGACCAGCTGCACTCCGACCTGATCGTCCGCCTGCTCGACGGTAATCGCTATGCCGACAGCAAGGAAACCGCCGATTACCTGCTGGATGTGAACGCCGTCTACACACGCCGTATCCAGGACACCCAGGGCGGCTTCATGAGCAAGATCGTTGCCGACGGCACGTACCTCGCCAGCGTCGATTTCAGCTATCAGGTCAAGGTCAAGAAGGCCGGTGCCGAAGTACTGCACTTTGCCCAGGCCCGCGAAGGGCTGATGCCTGCAGGCGCGATGGGCCAGATGCAGAATATGAAAAGCATGATGGGGGCGCTGACCAACAAAGGTAATGCCGACGTCGAGGGTTACTACACCGGTGTGCTGAGCCGCTTTATCGCCGATGACCTGCAGGCCATTCCGTCCCGCTAGTCGGTTTGCATGCCTGGTCGCCTTCGGGGGGCCGGGCCTGCGATTGCAGAGCGCCGTAAAATAATGCCCGACCCTTAACCCGAATCCCCGATACCCCTCGTCTGAGCTTGTGAACGGATCATTCATTCACGAGGTTCAGCCCATGTCCCGTCCCTGTCCATTCCTGCGTCCCGCTGCCCAGGGCTTTGCCATGACCTTATTGGTGATGCTGGCCGGTTGTGGGTTGTCTTCCCGAGAGGCCCCCAAGCCGGTCGAACCGGTGGCTCCCAGCCCGGTGCTACAAAACGAGGCTGCCCACACTCGCCAACCGCTGACCAAGCGCATGGCCGCCCCGGTATCGGTGGTCGCCCCGAGTGTGGCGAACGATGCCATCGTCGGGGATTACCGCACCGAACCGCGGGAGCAATACGAGAAGCTGCCGGATAACCCTGTCCATAGTGTCGCCGAAACCCCCGTGTCGACCTTCGGTGCGGATGTCGACACCGGCAGCTATGCCAATGTGCGACGTTTCCTCAATCAGGGCCGCCTGCCGCCTGAAGGCGCTGTGCGACTGGAGGAAATGGTCAACTACTTTCCCTACGATTACGCGCTGCCCACCGACGGCTCGCCGTTCGGCGTGACCACCGAGGTAGCACCCTCGCCCTGGAATCCTCATACCCGTCTGCTGCGCATCGGCATCAAGGCTTCCGATCGTGCGGTGGCGGAGCTGGCGCCGGCCAACCTGGTCTTTCTGGTGGACGTTTCCGGTTCCATGGATCGTCGCGAGGGCCTGCCGCTGGTCAAAAGCACCTTGAAGCTACTGGTGGACCAACTGCGCGACCAGGATCGTGTGTCCCTGGTGGTGTATGCCGGCGAATCGCGGGTGGTGCTCAAACCCACCTCGGGTCGGGACAAGGCCAGGATCCGCACTGCCATCGATCAACTGAACGCGGGCGGTTCCACCGCTGGCGCCTCGGGCATCGAGCTGGCGTACCAGCTGGCCCGGGAGAGCTATATCGACAACGGCATCAACCGCATCCTGTTGGCTACCGATGGCGACTTCAACGTCGGCATCAGTGACTTCGACAGCCTCAAGCAGATGGCGGTGGACCAGCGCAAAAGCGGCGTGTCCCTGACCACGCTGGGTTTTGGCGTGGATAACTACAACGAACACCTGATGGAGCAACTGGCCGACGCCGGGGATGGCAATTACGCCTACATCGACAACCTGCTCGAAGCGCGCAAGGTGCTGGTGGACCAGCTCAGCTCGACCCTGGCGGTGGTGGCGCGGGATGTGAAGCTGCAAGTGGAGTTCAACCCGGCCCAGGTCAGCGAATACCGTTTGCTCGGTTATGAGAACCGTGCACTGAAGCGCGAGGATTTCAACAACGACAAGGTCGATGCCGGCGAAATTGGTGCCGGGCACACCGTGACGGCGTTGTATGAAATCGTGCCCAAGGGCGAGCAGGGTTGGCTGGAGCCGTTGCGCTACGGCAGCGTTGCCAGGCAGGACGTTCAATCGGGGGAGCTGGCCATGTTGCGGGTACGCTACAAGCCCGCCGAGGGCGGTGTCAGCCGGTTGATCGAGCATCCTGTGGTTGCGGCGCAGGAAAAGGGCGAGGCCAGCGAAGACTTGCGCTTCTCGGCCGCCGTGGCCGCCTTCGCCCAGCAGCTCAAGGGCGATGGACGCTACACTGGCGCCATGAGCTTGAAGGACACCGCTCGACTGGCCCGCTCCGCCCGGGGCGATGACCCGTTCGGGCTGCGTGCCGAGTTCGTGCAGATGGTCGAGTTGGCCCAGAGCCTCAAGCCTGCGGCCAAGCACTGATCCCAAGCACAACGAGGACCAACTGTGGGAGCGAACCTGCTCGCTCCCACAGTTGGCCCTTGTTGTCTGCAAGACTGCGTCCACACCGAAAGGAGTTCGCCACCCACATGCCCGCTACGATGGATTCTCCCAGCGACGAATCGCTGCTGGCCCGTTACCGCAACGGCGACGGGGCATGTTTTGAAGCTTTGTACGCCCGCCATCGGCAGGGGCTTTATCGTTTCCTACTGTCATTGAGCAACAAGGCCGAGCTGGCCGAAGAGGTCTTCCAGGACACCTGGCTCAGCCTGATCCGCAGTTCCACCCAGCCACAAGGACAGGCGAGTTTTCGTACCTGGTTGTTCCAGATTGCGCGCAATCGCTTGATCGACCACTGGCGCAAACACGGCGTTCATAACCCGCTGCACGACAGCTACGACGAACAGCTTCACAGGCAACCCGACGACGCCGACGGTCCCGAGCGGCAGTTGAGCCTGAGTCGCGACCAGGCTCGCCTGGACGCTGCCTTGCAGGCCCTGCCCGAGGATCAGCGGGAAGTCTTCCTGTTGCGCCTGCACGGCGAACTGGAACTGCCACAGATCGCTACCCTGACCGGCGCCCCGCTGGAAACGGTGAAAAGCCGCCTGCGTTACGCCCAGCAGAAATTGCATCGGCTGCTGGCCGATGAGGTACCCGCATGAACGACTCCAGACACACCCAGGATCCCCAGGACGACCTGATGATCGAGCATTTTCGCGAACATGCCGGCGGCGAGCCGCCCGCCTCGCTGGACGCATTCATCCTGGCCGCCGCCCGCCGCGAGGCGCCGGCACCCAAGCCGAGCCTGTGGCAACGCTGGCTGCAGGTCTGCCAACGGCCACGCTGGCAAATGGCATTCGCCACGGTCGCCGGCGTCGCGCTGATGATCGGGTTGGTGATGCGTTCACCGATGCCCCACGATGAGCTGGTCGCGCCGGCCTCGCTGGATGATTCCGCCGACCGCCAGGCACCGGTCACTGCCGCCGCGCCAGCACCTGCCATGCCGGCGCCTGCGCCGATGGCCCGCATGGCCCCCCAGGTCGAGATGGCCCCGGCTCCGGACAGCCTCGCCGGCCAACTACAGGCGCATAAGCCTGCGGCGAAGATGAGCAAGCGGGCCTCCGTCGCACTGCCGTCGCTGGAGGAAGAATTGGCGGACGTCCTGCGCCTGCGCCAAGCGGGAGAGGCCCGGGCGGCGGATGAAAAGCTGCTGGCGCTGCACAAGCGCTTTCCCGAGGAGGATCTGCCTGCCCGATTGGAGGCGTTGCGAAAGCGTTAGGGCCCGATGATCTCCCACGCTCTGCGTGGGAGATTCAAATCATTCTTCCTTAAGCGCCGTTTCGTAACTGGCAGAGAAAGTTGTCAGATCCGTGCCCAGAACGAAACACAAATCTCGCAACTGAACTGTATCCAACCTTCTCACCCCTCGCTCCACATCACTCATGAACGACTGTGGTCTGCCAAGTGCCGTTGAACACTGCGCTTGAGTCAGCCCAGACTCGACTCGCATGCGCTTGAGAACTTGAAGAAAAATCTCATGTTCTCGTCGGTAGATGGCTTTGGTCATGGCTGCGTCCGTTGTGATTCACCTTGTCACGCTATATCTGCTTTTCGGATATCTGAATTTCAGTTATTTTGTGTGGGCGCGATGGATCGAGGAGCGCGATTTCTGGTTGCACGTGCGGCCGGTATCGAATCCTTGCAGATAAGGCACAGCTCCCGGTATGGAAGCTGTCGCCGGTTACCCATAGACTGACAAGGAGTCACAACACATGTCGCATTACATACCGCTGCAAACCAATAACCCCGAATGCCCAGTCCTGCTGATCGATAGCCAAATGCCTACCGCGATGCTGGTTGACAGCGCGCTCATCCGTATCAGGGCTGGGACGGACCTGCTGGAAAGCATCACTTCAGTCACGATCAAGGGCATCGATGATGGTGATTTGTATCGATTCACCAATGCAGCGTATCTGCTCCTGCGAGAGGGTCGGATCTGCTTGAGGTGGTAAGTCGCAATGTCGATGGGACGGGCAGGGTGGAGCTGTAAGCCGTCCGTTACGTCCTTGGCGTTACAAATGCAGACGTAGCGGGATCATATGAGCGGAACTATACTCGCCAGCATGAAAAAGCTGATGCTCGAACTCGACGGAACCGACCCAAGCAAGCTCTCGATGGCTCGCTTGACGGATTATCTGTGTGAGCTCGCTGAGCTTTTTGGCTCGCAGGATAATGTTCATTTTGACTCTGTCACCGAAGGCTGTGTCTGCCTGAATACATGGGTGGAGGATGAGAAATATCCCCACGTGTTGAACAGAGTGCGCGAAGCGGCTCAGGGAATCGGTCCTAAGCGGGCCAGAAAAGCGTATCAGCAGCTATCCACACTGATGGAGCAAGATCGAGTGGATGGTGTCTTGCAAGCAGCGGATGCGAACATTCTTCAATTTCCCAAAGCCAAGGCGGCTTCTCCTCCCATGATCGTCATTAAACAAGGTAGCGTCCAGGGACGCTTGTATGTGGTAGGCGGGAAGGATGAGACGGTTCCTGTTCGGCTTGAGGGGGCTGGTGGCGAAACGCTTCTTTGTGAAGCCGATACGGCATTGGCTGAACAACTGGGCAAGTTGTTGTTCAAGCACGTCCGGGTTCACGGGAAGGGGGAGTGGGAAAGTCGGCCGCATGGTGGCTGGCGGTTGCGAAAAATGTTCATTCAGTCTTACGAGAAGCTCGAAAAAACCTCTTTGCGTAGCGCTGTTACCCAGCTCAAAGAACTGGGTGGTATCACTTGGAGCGAGATGGATGACCCCCATGGAACGATTCAGAACCTAAGGGGGTGAGGTGCGTATAGTTCTTGATACCAACGTTCTCGTCCAAGCCTTGGGAAATGCAAAGGACGGTATCGTCTTGGTTGATCCCGCAACGGGTCAGGGTGTTGATAGGGCGGAAGCTAGAGCTGAAGCCCTAATCGAACTGGTCGACACAAGAGGCGGGACCGTGTTGATCCCAACGCCTGCGCTGGCTGAGTATCTGGTCGGCATTGATCGGGATTTTCATCAGAGCCACCTTGATGTCATAAACGGCCTTTCATGTTTTGAAATCGTATCGTTTGATCAGATCGCAGCGGTTGAATGCGCTCGAATGGTTGATGACAACGAGCTGAAGGTGCTTGATCCGGCAGCAACGAAAGCCAAGTTACGTTTCGATCGTCAGATCATTGCTACTGCCCTGGCAACCAACGCTGATGAAATCTGGACTCATGATGCGGGACTGTATTCAAAGGCTCAGAAGTGTGGGCTTGTGGTGAGGTCTTTGGGAGATATTGAGCCAGCCCCCGAGCAGCTTGAGGTCAATCTCGACGCCTGAAACTCATTGGTACGCGGACACCGGGATTTATTGGTTTCGTTATCAAGCGGAGCATGAAAACGATCAACAAAAAAGCCCCAAGTCTCACGACTTGGGGCTTTTTTGATTCATATGGCGCACCAGGCGGGATTCGAACCCACGACCCCTGCCTTCGGAGGGCAGTACTCTATCCAGCTGAGCTACTGGTGCAACGCGGGCGCCATGATACTCATAAGCATGCCGGGCGTCCATGCTGCTGATTCGCCGGTGTTTTCCTGCCCTTGGGCGGGCATCGGCTACGCTGATCAGAAAAAACAGGCAAATTCGGCTTTTTCGTTCTTTTTTTCGAACAGCCTATTGTCCTTCACCCCTATCGGCCCTAGGATTCGTTTGAGATTTCAAACGCTCTTGTCTGGGTGCTGAACCGCACGTCTATGCTTGTTGTGCGTTATTTCTGTGCTTCAGCCCGGTGAATGATTTCCCTGACGGCAGCCCATAAGGCGCCTTTCTACAACTCTAATTCGCTCCGCGTGCGCGCGGTGCTGTTAAGGAAAGCCGACATGCAGCTTAAAGACACCCAGTTGTTCCGCCAGCAAGCCTTTATCGATGGCGCTTGGGTCGATGCGGACAATGGTCAGACAATCAAAGTCACCAACCCGGCTACGGGCGAAGTGCTGGGCACGGTGCCGAAGATGGGCGCTGCCGAAACCCGTCGCGCGATCGAAGCCGCCGACAAGGCGCTGCCGGCCTGGCGTGCCCTGACCGCCAAGGAACGCGCCAACAAGCTGCGCCGCTGGTATGAACTGCTGATCGAAAATCAGGACGACCTCGGTCGCCTGATGACCCTGGAGCAGGGCAAGCCGTTGGCCGAAGCCAAGGGCGAAATCGTCTATGCCGCTTCCTTCATCGAATGGTTCGCCGAAGAAGCCAAGCGCATCTACGGCGACGTGATTCCCGGGCACCAGCCCGACAAGCGCCTGATCGTGATCAAGCAGCCGATCGGCGTGACCGCCGCCATCACCCCTTGGAACTTCCCGGCTGCGATGATCACTCGCAAGGCCGGCCCGGCCCTGGCCGCGGGTTGCACCATGGTCATCAAGCCGGCGTCCCAGACGCCATTCTCGGCCCTGGCCCTGGTGGAGCTGGCGCACCGTGCCGGCATTCCACAGGGTGTACTGAGCGTGGTCACCGGCAGCGCCGGCGACATCGGTGGCGAGCTGACCAGCAACCCCATCGTGCGCAAGCTGTCGTTCACCGGCTCCACCGAGATCGGTCGCCAGCTGATGGCCGAATGCGCCAAGGACATCAAGAAAGTCTCCCTGGAGCTGGGCGGCAACGCGCCGTTCATCGTGTTCGACGACGCAGACCTGGATAAGGCCGTCGAAGGCGCGATCATCTCCAAGTACCGCAACAACGGCCAGACCTGCGTCTGCGCCAACCGTCTCTACATCCAGGATTCGGTGTACGACGCCTTCGCGGAAAAACTCAAGGCGGCAGTGGCCAAGCTCAAGATCGGCAACGGCCTGGACGATGGCACCACCACCGGTCCGCTGATCGATGAAAAAGCCGTTGCCAAGGTGCAGGAACACATTGCCGATGCCGTCGGCAAAGGCGCGACCGTATTGGCCGGTGGCAAGCCGATGCAAGGCAACTTCTTCGAGCCGACCATCCTGACCAATGTGCCGAAAGACGCTGCCGTGGCCAAGGAAGAAACCTTCGGCCCGCTGGCGCCGCTGTTCCGCTTCAAGGACGAAGCCGAAGTGATCGCGATGTCCAACGACACCGAGTTCGGCCTGGCTTCCTACTTCTATGCCCGCGACCTGGGCCGTGTGTTCCGCGTGGCCGAGGCCCTGGAATACGGTATGGTCGGCGTCAACACCGGGTTGATTTCCAACGAAGTCGCGCCGTTCGGCGGCATCAAGGCTTCGGGCCTGGGCCGTGAGGGTTCCAAGTACGGCATCGAGGACTACCTGGAAATCAAGTACCTCTGCCTGGGTATCTGATCCGCTTCAAGCGCAAAGGGCACGAGAGCGCTGTCCCTTTGCGTGCTTCACCCGTTCTGTTTCTTGCGGCCGGAACCCCGCGACAGTCGATCATCGCATGCTGTCGCCATGGCCTCCCCGCCGCGTATTCCTTTACCCGCGCCGCCCTGAGCTGCGAATGAGGACTGTAATGAGCAAGACTAACGCTGACTTGATGGCCCGCCGCACCGCTGCTGTTCCCCGTGGTGTCGGCCAGATCCACCCGATCTTCGCCGAATCCGCGAAGAACGCTACGGTAACCGACGTCGAAGGCCGTGAATTCATCGACTTCGCCGGTGGCATCGCCGTGCTGAACACCGGCCACGTGCATCCGAAGATCATCGCCGCGGTGACCGAACAGCTGAACAAGCTGACCCACACCTGCTTCCAGGTCCTGGCCTACGAGCCGTACGTGGAACTGTGCGAAAAAATCAACGCCAAGGTGCCCGGTGATTTCGCCAAGAAAACCCTGCTGGTGACCACCGGTTCGGAAGCCGTGGAAAACGCCGTGAAGATCGCCCGTGCCGCCACCGGCCGTGCCGGTGTGATCGCCTTCACCGGTGCTTACCACGGTCGCACCATGATGACCCTGGGCCTGACCGGCAAGGTCGTACCGTACTCGGCCGGCATGGGCCTGATGCCAGGCGGCATCTTCCGCGCGCTGTACCCGAACGAGCTGCACGGCGTGAGCATCGACGATTCCATCGCCAGCATCGAGCGCATCTTCAAGAACGACGCCGAGCCACGTGACATCGCCGCGATCATCATCGAGCCGGTACAGGGCGAGGGTGGCTTCTATGTGGCGCCCAAGGAATTCATGAAGCGTCTGCGCGCCTTGTGCGACCAGCATGGCATCCTGTTGATCGCGGACGAAGTCCAGACTGGCGCCGGCCGTACCGGTACCTTCTTCGCCATGGAACAGATGGGCGTTGCCGCCGACCTGACCACGTTCGCCAAATCCATCGCCGGCGGCTTCCCGCTGGCCGGTGTGTGCGGCAAGGCCGAATACATGGATGCCATCGCACCGGGTGGCCTGGGCGGTACCTACGCCGGTAGCCCGATTGCCTGCGCCGCCGCGCTGGCGGTAATGGAAGTCTTCGAAGAAGAACACTTGCTCGATCGTTGCAAGGCCGTGGGCGAACGTCTGGTCAGTGGTCTGAAGGCCATCCAGAAGAAGTACCCGGTGATCGGCGAAGTCCGTGCCCTGGGTGCGATGATCGCCGTGGAGCTGTTCGAGGATGGCGACTCCCACAAGCCGAACGCTGCGGCTGTGGCGCAGGTGGTGGCCAAGGCTCGCGACAAGGGGCTGATCCTGCTGTCCTGCGGTACCTACGGCAACGTCCTGCGCGTGCTGGTGCCACTGACGTCGCCGGATGAGCAACTGGACAAGGGCCTGGCCATCATCGAAGAGTGCTTCTCCGAACTCTGATGCTCCGGGCTGTGCGTTGATCCACAAAAAACCCGCTGCGAAGCGGGTTTTTTCATGCCTGGGTGCTGATGCCGGGATTTTGAGCTGTCTGGAATGGCTGCCATTGTCTAAGGTGCATGTATGGCAAGGGAGCGATGCTGCATGACTGCTGTGGATTTACCTGCTGTACCCCGTGTTCTGATCGCCGAGGCCGACCCGGCGTCCCGGGAGCTGCTGGAGGAGGTGCTCTCGCACGTGCGCTGCGATGCGCAGGTGGACACCTGTGACGAAGGGCGCAAGGCCCTTGAGCTGCTGGCGCACAGTCCCTACGACCTGGTGATCGCCGACTGGGAACTGCCGGGCGTGGATGGCCTGAGTATCCTGCGCGGGCTGCGCAACCAGCAACGCACGCCGGTATTGCCGTTCATCCTGGTGAGCCGGCGCAACGACACCGCCAGCGTGCGTGAGGTGTTGCCGCTGGCGCCGACGGCGTATCTGACCAAACCTCTGAACCGGGAAAACCTGACCCAGCGTCTGCAAGGCTTGTTGGTGAGCGGTGCGCAAGAAGCCCCTGGCGATGTGCCGGCTCCCGGCACGGCGCAGACCCTGGGTGCGTTTCTCGAACGTCGGCGCGATCTGTCCGAAGGCGCGCCGCTGCTGGCCGATGTGCAAGTGGCGATCAAGCGCAGCCTCAACCCCGGCGGACTGGACCTCAAGCTGCTGGAGGAGGAGCTGCGCACCGATCCGCAGATCACCGCCGTGCTGATCGCGGCGGCCAACAGCGCCGCCCAGCATCAGGGCGGCGGACCGGTGCAGACTGTCGCCCAGGCATTGCACCAGCTCGGCACCGGCCAGAGCATGAACCTGATCCTCGGCCTGACGCTCAAACGCTGTGCCCGACTCAGCGTCCCATGCCTGGCAGAGTACGCCGAACGTTATTGGGCGTTGTCGCTGCACACCGCCGAGTATGCCCGGACAATCGCCCGGTTGCTGGACCTGGAGCCGGAGCGCTGTTATTGCGCCGGGCTGCTGCATCGCCTGGGCGAGCTGGCGGTGCTGCGTTGCCTGGAGGAGTGGAAGCAGGCCGGTGGCGAACTGGATGAGCCGGAAGAAGTGGGAAACGCGCTGGAACGGCATGGCGCCGGCTTCGGCTCGGCATTGCGTACCCGCTGGCGCCTGCCGTTGGAACTGCGGGAGCTGATCGCGGCGGTCTATGGTCTCGGGGGCGGGGTGTATTCGCGTGAAGCGCTGGTGATGAACATGGCGGCGCAGATGGCCCGCCTGACCGAGCACGAGGGGCTCGAAGAACTGGCTCGAGGCCGTACGGCGCGTTTGCTGAAGATCGGGTTGCCTGAGTTGATGCGCTTGCGCCGAAAATAGGCTGACCCGCCAACTCTCCAGGACGCAGGTTACTCAGGCGGCGATGATGCGATTCTTGCCCTGGCGCTTGGCCTCGTACATGGCGGCGTCGGCGCGGGAGAACAGGTTGTCGAGGGACTGGTCTTCGTCGGTGATGCCTGTCAGGCCCTGGCTGACGGTAATCCCGAAGCCCTGCTCCCCATTGCGGAAGGTCAGGCGCTGGATTTCCCTCTGCAGACGCTCGGCCACCTGCATCGCCATGTCTGGAGGGCAGCCGGGAAACACCGCCGCGAATTCTTCGCCGCCAATGCGCCCGAACAGGTCGCCACGTCGGAGCACGGTCCGCCCGCATTCGGCGATTTTCTGCAACACGATATCCCCTTCCTGATGGCCGTACGTGTCGTTGATCACCTTGAAATCATCGATATCCAGCAACAGGAAGGCCATGGGGGTTCCCTGCAGTCGTGCCTGCTCGAATTCGCGGTGGGCGCATTCGAAGAAGTGTCGACGGTTGCTGCTCTGGGTCAGCACATCGGTGGTGGCCAACCGTTGCAGCTCGCTTTCCAGCAGCTTCTTTTCGGTGATGTCTTCGGCGATGCCGACCACGATCACCGGTTGTCCCGAGTCGGCCTGGCGGTTGATGAAGCATTTGTCGCTCAGCCAGCGGATCTGGCCGTCGGCGGCGATGATGCGGTATTCGCGGTCTTCCACGGCCCCCTTCACCAGGACTTCGGCCAGGCTGCGTTCGGCGTAGTCCAGGTCGTCGGGATAGATTGCATCGCGCCACTCATTGAAATCAGCCAGTACCAGGCCGGCGGGGCGACCGAAGATCCGCTCGTAGGCGGGGCTGACGTACAGTAGCTGCCGGGTTTCCCAGTTGAACGCCCAAAGCACCGCATTGACGCTGACCAGCAACGAGCTGAACAGTTGTTCGCGTTCGCTCAGGCGCGCCACCTCGCCCTTGGCATGCATGAGCGCCATGAGCATCTGGGCCGCTTCCGGCCAATGAGGTTGGGATGAATCCTGCAGGTTCTTGTCGACCATCGGCACAAATCTCAAAGAGCGTGCAGTGTTATAGGTTCGCACGCGCTTGCTCCAAAGCCCGCCTGGATGGCGAAGTGCTCTTGAGATAGGGGATTGCGGGCGAAGTTCCTTTTCAGGCGACGAAGGGCGGGGGCAGTCAACCAAGTCATGACTGCTGAACCTGTGGCGAGGGGTTCATCCCCTCACCACAGATGAGTGTCAGGCCGTGGCGGGACGCAGCGAGTAGGTCTTGAGCTGGTCGGCAAAGTCCCGCAGGGACTGGATGCCGCTGGCTTCGGCTTCGTGGACCCACTCCTTGATGGCCGCGAGCATGTCGTGGCCATTGCTGCTTGTCTTGACCCAGATCTGCTGCAAGGCCAGCCGTTTCTCGTAGATTGTCTTCAGCGCCTGGCTGTGCTCCAGCATGTTCTGGATGCGCACATGGTGGCGGTCATCCAGCAGGCTGGTTTCCCGCGACAGCAGGCGTTTGGCCCGGTGGAACTGGTGGCGTACCGAGTGATCGACCTTTTCCAGCTCCTGCTTGACCAGCGGCGCGATGACCAGCCGGCGGTACTGGGCCATGATCTGGAAGCGGTTGTTGAGGATCGCCATGGCGGTGTCCATGTCCAGGTGCCCCTTGCCCTTGATCCGGTGGGCGATGGGCGCGACCCGCTGGACCTTGGCCAGGCCCAGGAAGCTGAATACCCGAATCCAGGCCCAGCCCAGGTCGAATTCCCACTTGCGAACCGACAGCTTGGCGGAATTGGGGTAGGTGTGGTGGTTGTTGTGCAACTCTTCGCCGCCGATCAGGATGCCCCAGGGCACCAGGTTGGTGGCCGCGTCGCGGCACTCGAAATTGCGGTAGCCCACGGCATGGCCCAGGCCATTGACCACGCCGGCGGCCCAGACCGGAATCCACATCATCTGGATGGCCCAGATGGTGATGCCGATGGTGCCGAACAGCAACAGGTCGATCAGGCCCATGAGTGCCACGCCCAGCAGCGGGAAGCGACTGTAGAGATTGCGCTCGATCCAGTCCTCGGGGCAGTTCTTGCCGTAGATGCGCAGGGTCTCCGGGTTTTCCGCCTCGGCGCGGTACAACTCGGCGCCTTTGCGCAGCACGGTGGAGAGCCCCTTGACGACCGGGCTGTGGGGATCGTCGACGGTTTCGCACTTGGCGTGGTGCTTGCGGTGGATGGCGGTCCACTCGCGGGTGTTCTGCCCTGTGGTCAGCCACAGCCAGAAACGGAAGAAATGTTTGAGACCGGCATTGAGCTCCAGGGAGCGATGAGCCGAATAACGGTGCAGGTAGACCGTGACGCTGATGATCGTGACATGGGTCATCAGCAGGGTGACCGCCACCAGTGACCAGGGCGACAAGCCAAGAAAACCTTCGTACCACATAGGCTATAGGGCCCTCGATAAAGATAGAAACAGCCGCTGCATTATCTCCAGCCCTGCAGATAAAACCAGTCGGCCTTTCAGATAAGAGTGGCAGAATGTTTCTTCCTCTATAATCCCGGCCTCTTGGTAGGGACATGGACGACCGATGACTGTTTATCACCGTATTGCCTTGCGGGGCACACTGCTCTATCTCGTGCTGTCAGTCGTCTGGCTGCAGTTGGTTGGTTATTTATTGAGCAGTTTCTTCGATCAATCCGCCGACAGGCTTCGTTGGCAATTGATCAACGGCTATACCTGGATCCTGATCAGCGCCGGGCTGATGTTCCTTGTATGGGTACGCAGATCCCGGGCGGTGGGAGAGGGTGTGCCGCGCGCCGATCGCGAGCGCCTGCGCCAGGCTGCCGCTGTCTTCGATTGCACCCGCGAAGGGGTGCTGGTGACAGACCGCGACGGCCTGATCGTGCACGTGAACCGAGCCTTCATGGCGATCACCGGTTATGACCGGGGCGAGGTGCTGGGCCAGCGTCCGAGCCTGTTCAAGTCAGGCCGTCACGGCCTGGACTTCTACCAGGACATGTTTGCATCCCTGGCAAACAACGGTGAGTGGAGCGGCGAGATCTGGAACCGGCGCAAAAGCGGTGAGATCTACCCGCAATGGCAGACGATCCGCGCCATAACCGACGACAGCGGCCAAGTCAGCCAATACGTCGCGGTGTTTTCCGACATCAGTGCGATCAAGGATTCTCAACATGAGCTGGCCCACCTGGCCCATTACGACCCGCTGACAGGCCTGCCCAACCGCGTGCTGTTCACCGACCGTGCGGAACAGGCCCTGGCCTCGGCGCAACAGCACAAGCGTGGTTGTGCGCTGCTGCTGGTGGACCTGGATCATTTCAAGAACATCAACGACAGCCTGGGGCACACCATCGGCGATGAGTTGCTCAAAGGCGTGGCCGAGCGCTTCCGCGGGCTTTTCGCGCCGGGCGTCACCCTGGCGCGCCTGGGCGGCGACGAATTCGCCGTGCTGCTGGAAAACTGTTCCCAGCCCGGCCAGGCGGCAGTCCTTGCCCAGCGCATCCTCGATGGCTTGAGAGAGCCGTTGCGGCTCGACGGCCATGCCCTGTTCATCAATGCCAGCATTGGCATCAGCCTGTTTCCCGGCGATGCCCTGAACGCCGGGCAACTGCTGCGCAATGCCGACTCGGCGCTGTTCAAGGCCAAGAGTGCCGGACGCGACGGCTACGCCTTGTACACCGAAGAACTCACCGCCCATGCCCAGCAACGTGTGGAAATCGCTTCCGAACTGCGTCGCGCCCTCCAGCAGCAGGAATTGCGGGTGCATTACCAGCCAGTGCATGACCTGACCTCCGGTCGCCTGATCGGTGTCGAGGCGCTGGTGCGCTGGGAGCATCCTGTGCGTGGGCTGATATCGCCGGCGGGGTTCATTCCCATCGCCGAGCGCACCGGCCTGATCGCCCAGATCGATGCCTGGGTCATGGCCAAGGCCTGCCAGCAGATGTGCCAGTGGCAGCGGGAGGGCGTGGTGCTGTCGTTCGTCGCGGTAAACGTATCCAGTCGATTGTTTGCCCATCGCGAACTGTATGAACAGGTCGCCAGTGTGCTGCATGACACGGGTCTGGATCCGGCGTTTCTGGAGCTGGAAGTGACTGAAAGCGCGGTGATGGATGACCCTGAGGTGGCGCTGGAGCAGATGCATCGCTTGCGGGAATTGGGCGTGCGGCTGGCGATCGACGATTTCGGCACCGGCTATTCGTCGTTGTTGCGGCTCAAGCGCTTGCCGGTGCAGAAACTCAAGATCGACCAGGGCTTTGTCGCCGGGTTGCCGTGGGATGAGGATGACGCGGCCATCGTCCGGGTGATCATCGCCCTGGCCCGCAGCATGGGCATGCAGGTGCATGCCGAAGGCATCGAGCAGCGCGAGCAGGCGGCTTTCCTGCTGGAGCAGGGCTGCGGATTGGGCCAGGGCTACTGGTTCGGCCGGCCCGTGCCCATGCAGCAACTGGATTGGGCGCACGCTCCAGCCATCGCCTGAGGCTACAGAAGGCTGCTCGCAATGGCGGATCGGCAGGGGAAAAGCGCCTGGCTCCTGATGAGCAGGCTCGCTTCTGACGCTACCTGAAAATTGGTTATATAAAAATTCTTAAATAGTATTTTTAAGAATATCCCGCCTTATCTAGTATGGCTCCCACGCCACGCGCAGTGCCGCCCACTGCCCGGCATTCATTCAAGGAGCAGCATGATGAGCGCATCCCTACGTAGCGTTGACGGCCAGGACGAAGCAACCATTTTGCGGGAGATCCAGAGCGCATTGCGCGATCTGCGTTTCGGCGCGGTGGAAATCACCGTGCATAACGCGCAGGTGGTCCAGATCGAGCGCAAGGAAAAATTCCGTCTGCAGCAGCCCAGTCATAAACCGAGCTGAAGGATCGCCGCCTGCGGCTGCCTCTACCGGGGGCTTGGCGTAGAGAGCTGCCGCAGGCAGCGGTCTTTTCTTCGGGCAAGTCGATTTCAAAAAGCCATAAAAACCAGAATCCCAGGAGCTTTCACCATGTCGTCGATTCGTCGTTATGCCTTGGCCGCACTGGCCAGCGCTGTTTTCGCGGGTTCCGCGGTTGCCAAGGATTACGAGCTGCTCAATGTGTCCTACGACCCGACTCGCGAGCTGTATCAGGATTACAACGCCGAATTCGCCAGTTTCTGGAAGAAAGCGCACCCGGACGACACCGTGAAGATCCAGCAATCCCATGGTGGTTCGGGCAAGCAGGGCCGGGCGGTGATCGATGGGCTGCGGGCCGACGTGGTGACCCTGGCCCTGGCCGGGGATATCGACGAAATCGCCAAGCTGGGCAAGTCCCTGCCGGCGGACTGGCAGACGCGCCTGCCTGAGGCCAGCACGCCCTACACCTCCACCATCGTATTCCTGGTGCGCAAGGGCAACCCCAAGGGCATCAAGGACTGGGGCGACCTGATCAAGAACGACGTGTCGGTCATTACCCCGAATCCCAAGACCTCCGGCGGCGCTCGCTGGAACTTCCTCGCAGCCTGGGCCTATGGCCTGAAGGCCAATGGCGGAGACGAAGCCAAGGCCAAGCAATACGTGCAGGCATTGTTCAAGCACGTACCTATCCTCGACACCGGTGCCCGCGGCTCGACCATTACGTTTGTGAACAACGGCCAGGGCGATGTGCTGCTGGCCTGGGAAAACGAAGCCTTCCTGGCATTGAAAGAGGACGGTGGCGCCGACAAGTTCGACATCGTCGTCCCATCGCTGTCGATCCTTGCCGAACCACCGGTGGCGGTGGTGGACAAGAACGCCGAGAAAAAGGGCAACCTGGAGATCGCCGAAGCGTACCTCAAGCACCTCTATAGCCCGGCCGGACAGGAAATTGCCGCGAAGAACTTCTATCGTCCCCGGGACAAGGAAGTGGCGGCCAAGTACGCCCGGCAGTTCCCGAAACTGGAGCTGGTGACCATCGACAAGGACTTCGGTGGCTGGAAAACCGCCCAGCCGAAGTTCTTCAACGATGGCGGCGTGTTCGACCAGATCTATCAGGCGCAGTAAGCTGCGGTCTGTCTTAGTGTCTGCCAGTTAAGCCACAAACTGTGGGGGCGAGCTTGCTCGCGATGGCGTCGGTTCACGCATCGATGTTGGCTGATGCACCGCTATCGCGAGCAAGTTCGCTCCCACAGCAAACCAAGGACCTCTATGTCGCGTCGCATATCCCCCGTCATACCCGGCTTCGGGCTGACGCTGGGCTACACCCTGGTGTACCTCAGTCTGATTGTGCTCATACCGCTGGCGGCCATGTTCGTGCATGCCGCCCAACTCACCTGGGATCAGTTCTGGACGATCATTTCGGCGCCACGAGTGCTGGCGGCGCTGAAACTCAGTTTCGGCACGGCACTGTGTGCCGCGATCATCAATGGCGTGATCGGCACGCTGCTGGCCTGGGTGTTGGTGCGCTACACCTTTGCAGGCCGCAAGGTCATCGACGCGATGATCGACCTGCCATTCGCCCTCCCCACCGCCGTGGCCGGTATCGCCCTGACCGCCTTGTATGCGCCGACCGGCCTGGTCGGCCAGTTCGCCACCGACCTGGGCTTCAAGATCGCTTATACCCCGCTGGGCATCACCCTGGCGCTGACTTTCGTGACGCTGCCGTTCGTGGTGCGTACGGTACAGCCGGTGCTGGCCGATATTCCCCGTGAGGTGGAAGAGGCGGCGGCCTGTCTCGGTGCCAAGCCCTGGCAGGTGTTCCGCCACATCCTGATGCCGGCGTTGCTGCCAGCCTGGCTGACCGGCTTCGCCCTGGCCTTTGCCCGTGGCGTGGGCGAATACGGCTCGGTGATTTTCATCGCCGGCAACATGCCGATGAAAACCGAGATCCTGCCGTTGCTGATCATGGTCAAGCTCGATCAATACGACTACACCGGCGCCACCTCCATCGGTGTGCTGATGCTGGTGGTTTCCTTCGTCCTGTTGCTGCTGATCAACTTGCTGCAGCGGCGCATCGAAACCCCTTGAGGAGGCGCGAAAATGTCCCAATCGTCCATTGCCGCCGCTTCCACCAACGCAGCCCGTCGCGGCAGCGCGGTTTCGCGGCGCATCCTGATCGGCCTCGGCTGGCTGATCTTTGCACTGTTTTTGCTGTTGCCGTTGTTCATCGTGGTGTCCCAGGGCCTGAAGTCGGGCCTGGGGACGTTCTTCGCGGCGATCCTCGAACCCGACGCCCTGTCGGCGCTCAAGCTTACGGTGATCGCGGTGCTGATCTCGGTACCGTTGAACCTGGTATTCGGCGTCAGTGCCGCCTGGTGCGTGAGCAAATACTCGTTCCGCGGCAAGAGCATGCTGGTGACCCTGATCGACCTTCCATTTTCGGTATCGCCGGTGATCGCGGGCCTGGTCTACGTGCTGATGTTCGGCGCCCAGGGCCTGTTCGGACCGTGGCTGTCGGACCGTGACATCCAGATCGTGTTCGCCTTGCCGGGCATCGTGCTGGCGACAATTTTCGTCACCGTTCCGTTCGTGGCCCGGGAGCTGATCCCGCTGATGCAGGAACAAGGGACCCAGGAAGAAGAAGCCGCGCGCCTGCTGGGGGCCAATGGCTGGCAGATGTTCTGGCATGTCACCGTGCCGAACATCAAGTGGGGCCTGATCTACGGCGTGGTGCTGTGTACCGCCCGGGCCATGGGCGAGTTCGGCGCGGTGTCGGTGGTGTCCGGGCACATTCGCGGGGTGACCAACACCCTGCCGCTGCACGTCGAGATTCTCTACAACGAATACAACCATGTGGCCGCGTTCGCCGTGGCGAGCCTGTTGCTGATCCTGGCGCTCTTGATCCTGCTGCTCAAGCAGTGGAGCGAAAACCGAATCAACCGCCTGCGCGCCAGCGCCGCGGAGGAATAAGTCATGTCCATCGAAGTCCGTAACGTCAGCAAGAATTTCAATGCCTTCAAGGCCCTGGACAATATCAGCCTGGACATCCAGAGCGGCGAGCTGGTAGCGCTGCTGGGCCCGTCGGGTTGTGGCAAGACCACGCTGCTGCGGATCATCGCCGGCCTCGAAACCCCTGACCAGGGCAACATCGTGTTCCACGGCGAGGACGTGTCCGGCCATGACGTGCGTGATCGCAATGTCGGTTTCGTGTTCCAGCACTACGCTTTGTTCCGCCACATGACGGTATTCGACAACGTCGCCTTCGGCCTGCGGATGAAGCCCAAGAACCAGCGTCCGAACGAAAGCCAGATCGCGACCAAGGTTCACGAACTGTTAAACATGGTGCAACTGGACTGGCTCGCCGATCGCTACCCCGAGCAGCTGTCCGGCGGCCAGCGCCAGCGTATCGCCCTGGCCCGCGCCCTGGCAGTGGAACCGAAGGTGCTGTTGCTGGACGAACCATTCGGTGCCCTCGATGCCAAGGTCCGCAAGGAGCTGCGTCGCTGGCTGGCGCGGCTGCACGAGGATATCAACCTGACCTCGGTGTTCGTGACCCACGACCAGGAAGAAGCCATGGAAGTGGCTGACCGGATCGTGGTGATGAACAAGGGGGTGATCGAGCAGATCGGCTCGCCGGGGGACGTCTACGAGAACCCGGCCAGCGATTTCGTGTACCACTTCCTCGGCGACTCGAACCGCCTGCACCTGGGTGAGGATCGGCATGTGCTGTTCCGTCCCCATGAAGTCTCGCTGTCGCGCTCGGAACTGGAAGACCACCATGCCGCCGAGGTGCGGGATATCCGTCCGCTGGGGGCGACCACCCGGGTGACTCTGAAAGTGGAAGGCCAGAGCGAGCTGATCGAAGCCGAAGTGGTGAAGGATCACGACAGCCTGGTGGGCCTGGCCAAGGGCGAGACGCTGTTCTTCAAGCCGAAGGTCTGGCAGAAAGTCGCCAACCTGTGAAGGCGGCGCTGATCCCTGGGGGAGCAAGCCCGCAATGGATCGGCCTCGTGGGCAGATTCCGGATTCACTTCAATCCTTGTGTGGGAGCGAGGCTCGCCTGCGATGGCGTCCTCGCTGTTCGCTGCGATCCGAATAATGCCGCCTGGCTTTGCTTCGATTGATTCTATTTCTGCCGCAATTCTCTCATCAAACCCTACCTAGACTCTGACCTGCCAGGAGGCAAGTAAGAGTCCACGACGGACCGGTGATTTCTCCTGGCACCCTGATGCCAAGGAGAGAAAGCATGAGAATGGAAGTCAGTCGGCATGGCCCGCTGGGCTGTGCCTTGTTGAGTGTATTGCTGTGCCCGTCCGCCAGCGCCGCCCCCGCGCTATCACCGCAGATACCCTTCGATGTCACGGCCACCCAACCGATCTCGCTGGCCAGCCTGCAGGACAATTTCGACACGCTGTCGTGGCAGACCTTCATCGCCCTGAACTGGCCTGCGCTGGATAACGGCGCTCCCGACACCGGCACTTCCATCGGGAAACAGGATGGAGCCACGGTCTGGGAGAGCTGGAAGGAGAGCTACCAGATCTTTCGTGCCAAGGGGCAGGCGCCCTTGCCCTGGGACGCTCCGGCGACACTTCCTGAAGTCTGCAAGCAGCTCAAGCCGGGCCGCCTGTTGCAACAGATGGGCAAGGTCCCCGACGTGCTGGATGAGTTCATCCAGCCCTTCGAAAGCGGCCCGCTGGTGGATCAGAACGGTGTCTATACGCGCAACGAAATCGTGGTCAATCAATCGATGTTCAACGGTATCGTCGACAACGGTCTGTACAGCATCGAAGGCCAGCAGAAGTTCTTCGCCAGCAACCCGAAAAACGCGGTGGCGTTCAGTTGTGGCTCCAACGACACGAGCCAGGTCGGTTCCGTGATGGTGAAGGCCTCGTGGAAGGTGCTGGGTGCCAATGACCGCCCGCAGGATTTCCACACGGTCGATGCGTTGGTCTACACGCCGGGCAACAGCGATCCGAGCCACGGGCCGATTGTCGAAGAGTCGTGTGCCTCCCAGTCGGTCGGATTGGTGGGCCTGCACATCGTCCACAAGACCGCCAGCGCACCGCAGTGGGTCTGGTCGACATTCGAGCATGTGAACAACGTGCCGGAGCAATCCACCCCAGTGGCGCAGCGGACAGGGCCGTACCTGTTCTACAACGCCGCCAGCGACAGTACGATCAACCAGCCCCCACCACGGCCCTGGAACCCGGCTGTCAAGGCGACACCTTCGCAGATCGTGCGCGAGGTGCCGTTGACCGACGCCACCAAGGCCTTGAACACCACCTACCAGGCGCTGCTGCGCACGGTCAATCCGCAGAGTGTGTGGGCCAATTATCAATTGATCAGCACCCAGTGGCCGACCGCTACACCACAGCCCGACTGCCAGATCTCGGCCGCCAACCCCCTGGGCAATCCTGCTCCGTCGTTCCTGGCCAATGCCACGTTGGAAACCTACATCCAGGGCACCACGCCCCAGGCTTCCTCCAGCTGCATGGCTTGCCATGGCAACGCCGCTACTCATGTCACCGAATCCCCGCGTACCAGCTTCGCGGACTTCACCTATTTGCTCGAACGCGCACAGTCCACCACCGGACAAGGAGCCAAGCAATGAGCGTTGACCTGGACAATTTCGTCGGCCTGTCGTCGGCCCTGACCGGTATTCCCGTCGAACGCCTGGCGCCACAGCTCGATCCGGTGGGTTTGCCGCCGCTTTTTCTCGATTACGTCACCCCACGGATCACCCACGCGGTACTCGACCCGCTGCTGGCGCAATACGCCACGCTGGCGGCCGACAAGGTGCCGCCGGACGAGATCGCCCGGCGCGTGCTGATGGCCGGGACTGCGCCGGCGGCGACCCAGGCCGCGCAAGCCGCGCGAGCCATCATGAAACTGTGGTTTCTGGGTGTGTGGTACCAACCCTATGACGCCGGTAACTACAAAAAGGGTGACTCGGCGGTGGTATCCGACCAGGCCTACATCTACAGCTGGGCGTGGAAAGTGGCCCAGGCCCACCCCATGGGTTACAGCGAATCGTTCTTCGGCTACTGGAATGAACAGCCGTCGAGCCTGGAGGACCTGACCGGCGTACCCGCCAGCACGTCTTCCAAAGCACAACAAGGAGACCGGTCATGACTATTGAACAAGCCGAAGTAGTGATCGTAGGCGCCGGGTTGGCGGGCAGTATCGTTGCCTATCAACTGGCCATGGCCGGCGTGGAGGTGCTGGTGCTCGAGTCGGGACCGGAGATTCCTGCCAATCGGACGCAATACCTGGAGCGGTTCTACACCACCACGCTGAAAACCCCCGAATCGCCCTATCCACCGGTCACCACCCTGGACCCGCCCCGCAACCCGGCCGGCCAGAACGCCCCGCGTGCGACCATCGCCGACCTGATCCTGGGATGGGACAAACCAGAGGTCAGTTACCTGGTGCAAAAGGGCCCGATGCCTTTCACCAGCACTTATGAGCGAGTCGGCGGCGGGACCACCTGGCACTGGGTCGGAACCTGCCTGCGCATGGTGCCGAACGATTTTCGCCTGCGATCCCTATACAACGTCGGGGTGGACTGGCCTATCGGCTACGATGATCTGCAGAGCGCCTATTGCCGGGCCGAAGCGGAAATCGGCGTCTCGGCCAACGTCGCCGACCAGGCCTACCTGGGCATGACGTTTCCCGAGGGCTATGAATTTCCCATGCACAGCATTCCGTTGTCCTTGGTCGACGGCAGCTTTGTCGCGGCGGTGACGGGGCAGACCTTCGATGGCTTGCCGCTGGTGGTCAGCCCGACGCCGGCCGGACGCAACTCCCAACCCTACGCGGGGCGCCGGGTGTGTGCCGGCAATACCAACTGCACACCGATCTGCCCGATCCAGGCCAAGTACGACGCCACCGTGACGATGAACAAGGCCCTGGCCACCGGCAAGGTCAAGGTGCTGTACAGGACGGTTGCCACCAAGTTGAACGTAGGGTTGGACGGCACCATCTTCGGTGTGGAATTCAAGCAGTATCAATTGGGTGATGGACCGATGACCGGCTTTGGCGAGGCCATTGCTCAACGTTATGTCATCGCCGCCCATGCCATCGAAACCCCCAAGCTATTGCTCAACTCCGTCACGCCCGCCTGGCCCAAGGGCGTGGCCAACAGCAGCGGTCAGGTGGGGCGTAACCTGGCCGACCACCCGATCTACCTGGCTTGGGGGCTGATGCCTGAAGGCAAGGCGATTTTTCCCTACCGTGGCCCCCTGTCCACCGCGGGTATCGAGAGCTTGCGTGACGGTGCCTTTCGCAGCGAACGCGCGGCGTGGCGTATCGAGATCGGCAACGAGGGCTGGAACTGGCCGGCAAACGATCCCTACGACACGGTGGCCGATTTTATCGACGGTACGAACAACAACGGCGTCAACCCGGTGAAGTCGGACCAAGACTCCAAAGCCGCTACCGAGGCGCTTTATGGAACAGCGCTGGTGCAAAAACTCAACGACATCTTCGTCCGGCAGTTCCGCATCGCGTTCCTGGTGGAGCAGGTGGAAGACGATCCGGATAACGCCAAGTGCTACATCGTGCCGTCGGCCGACTACAAGGACCTGCTCGGTATCCCCCGGCCGGAAATCCACTATGAATTGTCCAAGTACACCCAGAAGGGGTTCCTGGAAGCAAAACGGCTGGCCACTCACATTATCAAAGACCTGCTCGGCGCCGTGGAGCTGACCAAACCGCTTACGCCAGGGACGTTCACTTACGGAAACGAACCTATGAGCTTCCAAGGTGCCGGGCACCTGATGGGTACCTATCGCATGGGCAGTGACCCGGCCACATCGGTGGTCGACAAGGACCAGCGCAGTTGGGACCACAAGAACCTGTTCCTGGTGGGCGATGGTGTTTTTCCCAGTAGCGGGACCTCGAATCCGAGCCTGACCATCGCAGCGTTGTCGTTCCTGGCCGCAGACACCGTGGCCAACGACCTGAAGGCGGTGACGATGCAGGTCCAATCCAACGTCGCCTGGCAGGGCACCGGTGTGCAGGTCAACGGGTTGGTGCCGCGCCTGGTTCGCTACGTCAGCGGTTTATGGTGTGCCAGCCCGCAAGGCGGCAATGTCGATGGGAAGGGTGGTTCGAGGCACATCGACTACAGCAGCTATGCCTTGCCCGGTGCTGCCGAAGGCGCCCTGATCGGTCGTGTGGGCAATGGCGGAGCGCCGTTCCTGGTAGGGGATCTGGCGCAGGTTCCAGGAAACCAGCAAGGGGAACTGCAACTGTGCATCAATGATGATTTGACCGGGCAGCACGGAGCTGGCTTGAGCGATAACACCGGCGCCCTGACCATCCGGGTCGAGTTCGGTGCGCTGTAACGCTTGAGTGGTAAGGCCTAACTCCTGTGGGAGCGAGCTTGCTCGCGATAGCGGTGGGTCGGTCGGCACGGATGTGCCTGGCCGAGCGCAATCGCGAGCAAGCGCGCTTCCACAGAGGGGCAGTTGGATATGGCGTGTTCTTTTCAGGCCGCCGAGCGCTGGTTGCGCATCGCCACGGGCCCGGCGCGCTCTTCGATGGCCCGCTTCAGGTCACCGCGAAGCCCCAGCAGGAAACCTGCTTCCACCACCACGAACAACGGCCCCACGATCAGGCCGGAGAGATCGTCGACGAATGCCGGCTTGCGGCCTTCGTAATAGTGGCCGACGAACTGGATCACCCAGCCCAGCACAAACATGCCCAGGCCGCTGGCCAGCCATACAGGAGTGCTTTGCATGGCCAGGATCTGGCCCAGCCATACGGCCAGGCCCAGCAGTACGGTCATCAGCGCACCCAGGCGCAACTCCAGCCGCAGATAGAACCAGGCGCTGGCCGCCGCTACCAGGAGGGCCGGCGACAGCATGAGCGCACCCAACGACCAGCCCGGCCGCGACAGCAGCACGGCGACGGCGACGAAGATCAGCGGAATGCCAACAAAGTGAGTGGCGATATTGCGAGGATCGCGGTGATAGGTGGCGTATTGACTGAGATGATCGACGAGGCTTTTCATTGTTGTTCCTCCTGTGGTGATGCCTGCATGATGCATCAGGTCTTGCACGACGCTCTGTCAGTTAGCCGACACTTGTCCCGGAGTTTCCATGAATTCGCATCCCTGGCACTTACCGCTGATGGCCGGCCACTGGTACAGCCACTTGCCCGTTGAGTTACAGAGTAGCCTGCTGGACATGGCCCGCGAGCGCCGCCTGCTGCCAGGCCATCGGCTGTTCAAGCGCGGCGATCCGCCGTGCGGCCTGTATGCCGTGCTGGAAGGCGCGGTACGGGTAGGCGCGGTGAACGAGCAGGGCAAGGAGGCACTGTTGAGTGTGATCGAGGCGCCCCACTGGTTCGGGGAAATCTGCCTGTTCGACGGCCAGCCGCGGACCCATGACGCCGTGTGTGTCGGCCCGTGCACCCTGCTGCACCTGCCCCAGGCGGCACTGTTGGCGTTGCTGCAGGCGCAACCGGTCTACTGGCGGCATCTTGCGCTGTTGATGAGCCACAAGCTGCGCCTCACGTTCATCAACCTGGAGCACCTGAGCCTGATGCCCGCCCCGGCTCGCCTGGCTCATCGCCTGCTGCTGATCGCCGAAGGCTACGGCGAGACCGACGCGGTGCGCCAGGTCCTGCAACTGCCCCAGGAGCAGCTGGCACTGATGGTATCGCTGTCGCGCCAGACCACCAACCAGATCCTCAAGGACCTGCAGAGCCAGGGCATTCTTCACCTGGGCTATGGCGAGATCGAGATTCTCGACATCGAGGGTTTGCGGGCCCTGACCAGGACCTGAACGACGGCAGTTCGAGGCGCACGCATCCGGTTCAGCGCAGCCCCTCGCGAAACTGCCCCGGGGTCATGCCGGTCCAGCGCTTGAAGGCGCGGCTGAAGCTGCTGGCATCGGCAAAGCCCAGCAGGTAGCCGACTTCGCTCAGCGAGCACTGGGGATCGCGCAAGTGCAGCAGCGCCAGGTTCTCCCGGCATTCGTTGAGCAAGGCATCGAAGCGACAGCCTTCGTCGGCCAGGTGTCGTTGCAGGCTGCGCAGGCTCAGGTGCATGGTCTGGGCGATGCGTTCGGCGCTGGGTTCGCCTTCGGGTAACTGGGCCTCGATAGCGGCCCGCACCTTGCGTTCCCAGGTCAGTGGCTGGAGCTGGGCGAGGGTGCGCTTGAGTACCGTTTCGTTGTGTTCGGCCAATTCCGGGTTGGCGTCGTCCAGGTGCCTGTCGAAGTCGACGAGGCTGAACTCCAGGCAATCCTGCGCGGCGGCGAAATGCACCGGCGAGCGGAACACCTTGTGCCAGGGCTCGGGGTCCGCCGGCTCCGGCCGCCGTAGGTAGACTGCCAACGGCGCATAGTCGCGGCCCAGCCGGTTGCGACAGGTGCGCACATAGATCGCGGCGAATGCATCGAGGGCTTCGAAGGCCGGGGCCGGATGGTCCTGGGGCGTGTCGAGGCTGAAGCGGTAGCGGTCTTCACAGCGACGCAATTGCAGCGTCAGCGCGTCGCTGACCACCGGGTGGTAGCGCACGATCCGCTCGAACACTTCCCGCAGGCTGCCGCTGGCCACCAGGGCGTAACCCAGTGCGTGGAACGTGGTGGGACTGACGAAGCGCGATACCCGCAGGCCGATGGCCGGATCGCCGCTGGCCTTTACGGCCAGGGTCCACAGGCGACTGGTGCCCGAGAGCGGGTAGCGGGCGTTCGGGTCGTCCATCAATTGTGGGTCGAGGCCGGCCTCCAGGCACAGGGCGTGGCTGTCCAGCCCCAGCGCATCGAGCTGTTTGCGCAGGGCCCGGGTCCAGCTGGCAAGGGTGGTCGGTTCAGTCATGACAATTGGCGCTTGCGGTCAACAGGTTGGCGTCTACGGCTACTACCCTGTGGAACAACGCCCGTCAGGATGAGCACATCGTTATCAGAGGATGTAAGCCATGCACGGCACTTGCGCAAGTCCCGACCGATTGAATGCACAACAACGCGCCGCCCATATCCGCCAGGTCGTGCTGGCCCGGGGCGATGAGTTACGCCAGCGTTATCCGATCCTGCGGCATCAGGATGCGATGGGAGCTGGCATCCTGGCGTTCGCCCTGGCGGGGATGATCGGATCGGCGCTGCTCTATATCAACGGGCATCTGGCCGGCTGGGCGTGCTTGCTGCTCAACGCCTTTTTCGCCTCCCTGACCCATGAGCTGGAGCATGACCTGATCCACAGCATGTATTTTCGCAAGCAACGCCTGCCCCATAACCTGATGATGGGGCTGGTCTGGCTGGCGCGGCCGAGCACCATCAACCCGTGGATCCGCCGCCACCTGCACCTCAATCACCACAAGGTATCCGGCAGCGAAGCCGACCTGGAAGAGCGGGCCATCACCAACGGCGAGCCCTGGGGGCTGGCGAGGCTGCTGATGGTGGGGGACAACGTCATGTCGGCGTTCATCCGCCTGCTTCGGGCCAGGACCTGGGCCCACAGGCGCAGCATTCTCAAGCGCACGCTGAAGGTGTACTTCCCGCTGGCGTTGCTGCACTGGGGCGCCTGGTATGTGTTCCTCGGTTTTCATGGGGCCAACGGCGTCGCGAGCCTGATGGGTACGTCGATCGATTGGTCGGCGACCACGTTGTCGGTCATGCACGTGATCGACATCGCCGCGGTGGTGATCATCGGCCCGAATGTATTGCGTACCTTTTGCCTGCACTTCATCAGCTCGAACATGCACTACTACGGCGACATCGAGCCAGGCAATGTCATCCAGCAGACCCAGGTGCTCAATCCCTGGTGGTTGTGGCCGTTGCAAGCTTTCTGCTTCAACTTCGGCAGTAGTCACGGGATCCATCATTTCGTGGTGAAGGAGCCGTTCTACATTCGCCAACTGACGGTGCCGGTGGCTCACCAGGTGATGCGGGAGATGGGCGTGCGGTTCAATGACGTTGGCACGTTCGGGCGGGCGAATCGGTTCGTGCGCCAGGAGGGTGTGGTGCGGGAGGAAGGCAAGGCCGTTCGGGTTTGAGGTGCACAATTTCAGGGATGGAAAACAACCCGTGGCGAGGGACTTTACCCCCGCTGGGCCGCGCAGCGGCCCCAAAAAGGTTGAGTGCAATCAGGCCTGACACCACGAGGCGGCAGTCAAAGGGCTGCTGCGCAGCCCAGCGGGGATAAATCCCCCCGCCACAGGGGGGGCGTGGGTGACCTGAAGAATGAGTCAGAACTGATAACTCACCGTAGCCGCCACGTTGCGTTCTTCGCCCATGTAGCAGTAACTCAAGCTGGCGCAGGAGGCCACGTAGGTTTCGTTGGTCAGGTTGTTGGCGTTCAGGCGAACGTCCATGCCCTTCAAGCCGACCTTGCCCAGGTCATACCCCACCGAAGCATCGAACAGCGTGTAGGAGGGCACTTTCATGGTGTTCTCCGCATCGGCCCAGCTGTAGCCGACATATCGCACGCCACCGCCCAGTCGCAGGCCATCGAGGGCGCCGCTGTCGAATCTGTAGTCGGCCCACACCGATGCCATGTGGCGCGGGGCCTGGGTCGGTGAGTTGCCTTTGTTTTCGATGATGTCGGTGGGGGTACTCAGGGTGCTGACCATTGATTTGGAGTATTCGATATCGGTGAAGGTGTAGCTGCCCAGCAGCTTGAGCTGCTCGGTCAACTGCAGGTGCGCTTCCAGTTCCAGGCCCTGGGAGCGCACGGCACCCACGGCGCGGTAGAAGTTCTCCTGGGGCAGCTTGGTCGCCAGGTTTTCCTGGTCGATGCGGAACAGCGACGCCGTGTACAAGTCATCCGTGCCCGGTGGCTGGTACTTCAAGCCCAGTTCCCATTGCTTGCCATCGGTGGGTGGCAGTGGATTGCCGGCGCTGTCGGCGTAGGAGTTGGGGTTGAACGACTCGGAATAGCTGATGTACGGCGCCAGGCCGTTGTCGAACAAGTACAAGGCGCCGGCGCGACCGGTGAGCTTGGTGCGCTTGTCGTTGATTTCGGTGCCTTGCGGGCGACCGGATTCGGCGATGCGGTTTTCATCCGAGGTCTCGACCCAGTCCTGGCGCAGGCCTAGAGAGAAGCGCCATTTGTCCATTTCCACCAGATCTTGCAGGTAGACGCCAGTCTGCTCCAGGCGCCGCAGATAGCTGGTGGGGCTGGAGTAGGTGATGGTCGAGTTGCCGTAGACCGGATCGAAGGCGTTGATCGGCGCCAGGCTGCCGCTGGTCCAGTCCACCACAGTCTTGCGCCGCTGGTAGTCGGCGCCCATCAGCACGGTGTGTTTGGTCGCGCCGGTGAAGAATTCGGCTTGCAGCATGTTATCGACGATGAAGGCGTGGAGCTTTTCTTCGGCGCCGGTGTAATAGCGATTGAGCTCGTTGCTGGTGGGCGTCGTCCAGCCGTAGGCATAGACCTGGTCGTTCTTGACCTCCGAATCCAGGTAGCGGAAGTTCTGCCGGGCGGTGAAGACATCATTGAAACGGTGCTCGAACTGGTAGCCGAACGATTGCTGGTCACGCTCATAGCGATCGACCCCCGGTTCGCCCTCGAAGAAGTTCTCGGAAATCCGTCGGCCGTTGCGCTGGTGCAGGGTACCGTCGGCCGGCATGCCGCCATGGTAGCCGCCGTCGGGGTCATGTTGCAGGTAGGCCTGGAGGGTCAGCGAGGTGTCTTCGGTGAAGTCGATGCTCACGGTGGGCGCGAGGGCGAAGCGCTTTTCCTTGTTATGGTCGAACTGGGTGTCGGACGTGTCCGCCAGGCCGATCAGGCGATAGGCGATGCGCTTGTCGTCGTCCACCGGGCCGGTGAAGTCGAAGCCCATGCCGCGCTGGCCCTGGGTGCCGACCGTCGCCTGGATCTGGTGATAGGCCTCGTACAAGGGCTTCTTGCTGGTGAGCGCCACCAGTCCGCCAGGAGAACTGCGACCGTAGAGCACCGAGGACGGTCCCTTGAGGATATCGACCCGCTCCAGGAAATACGGATCGATCTGGATCGAACTGTAGGTGCCGCTGTCGCCCATGGACTTGAGGCCGTCGAGGTAGATGTTGTCCACCGAGCCATCGTTGAAGCCGCGCATCGCCACGTAGTCGTAGCGGTGGGTGGCGCCGTAGGGGTTGGTCAATACGCCTGGGGTATAACGCATGGCCTGTGACACGGTCTGTGCACCCTGGTCGTCCATCTGCTCGCGGGTGACCACCGATACGCTTTGGGAGGTTTCCCGCAGGGCGGTACTGGTCTTGGTGGCGACCTGGCTGTGGGTGGCGTTGTAGCCCTCCATGCTGCCCAGGGCATTACCCAGGGCAAAGCCCTTGATATCGGTGGTGGGCAGCGCCAAGGTGCTGACCTCGGCCTCGGTCTGCAGGACATAACTGCTGCCGTCCTGGCTGACGGCAACCAGTCCTGAACCGCTGAGCAGATGGCTCAGGGCCTGGTCTGCCGAATATTCGCCTTGCAGGCCAGGGGACTGCACGCCACGGGTCTGCTCCGGGGTACTGGCCAGGGTGATGCCCGCCTGGCGCGCGAACTGGTTCAACACATCGCTGAGGGGGCCGGCGGGAATGTTGTAGCTCTGGCGGCTGGTGCTGACGCTGTCGGCGGCGACCGCCAGCATCGGCGCGACGCCGGCACTCAGCGCCGTGGTCAGTAGCGCGGCGCGGATGGCCTGGCGCAGCAGGCCGGTGTCCGAGGAGCCGCCAAAGAGGGTCTTGAAGTGTACGCGCTCAGTCATTTACAGGTTTCCGTTGGAGTCGCTGAAGGCAGAAAAGCGTTGCTTACCTTCCTAGCCGGACAGCCGCCCAAAACCCGCCAAAAAATCAGGCAGGGCGTTCCACCGTGACCCACCAGCGGGTCCGATAACGTATCTGCACCCCGAGCGTGCGAGGCAGGACGGCCAGCAGCCTGTCGGTGTCCTCCAGGCGGAAGACGCCGGACAGCCGCAAGTCGGCGATCGATGCGGCGCATGTGAGGTAGCCCCGGCGGTAGCGTCCTACTTCGTTGAGAAAGTCCTCCAGGCGCATGTTGCGGGTGACGATCAATCCATCCGCCCATGCACCAGCGTCCATGTCCAGCGGCGGTGCCACGGTCGCCGTGGAGGCGGAAACGAGATAGTGCTGCCCGGCATTCACCTGGATCGGCGCGCCATCGCTGCCAGTGTGGGAACGGATCACCACCCGGCCACTGCTGACACTCAGGCGCGTGCAATCGCTGTCCTGGCGCACGATGAAGCGTCCCTCCTGGCCTTCGAACAATCCCTGTCGGCTTCGTACCAGCAACGGTCGCGCCGGATCGCGCCCGCAGGTGACCATGATTTCACCGCGGGCCAGGGTGATCAGGCGTTGCTGCGAGGTGTAATCCAGATCGGCGGCGCTGTGGGTGTTGAGTTCGAGCCGTGTTCCGTCCGGCAACTGGAAGCCTCGGCGTTCGCCGGTGGCGGTTGCGAAATCGGCGGTCCATGGCTGCCCGCCCAGGTCTTTGCCCAACCACGCGGCGCAGCCCACCAGTGCCACGCCAGAAAGCAGTTTCAAGGCCTGCCTGCGGTCGAGTCGCCGGGCGCTGTTCTCCAGGGTTTCGAGGGCGATGTGGGCGCCGGGCACGGCTCGCAGGTTCGAGGTCAGTTCGCTGTGCAGCGATTGCACCCGCTGCCAGGCCAGTTCGTGTTCGGGATGGACAGCGCGCCAGACCTCGCACTGTTGACGCAGGCTCGGATGAGCGGCGTGGTTGCGCAGGCGCAGCACCCAATTGATCGCTTGCCTGACCACTTGCTGCGAGGGTCCGTTGCGGCGGCCCATGGGGTCAGTGGTCATAGCGCAACACGTAGCAGTGATACAGCGCATCGGCGACATAACGTTCCACCGAGCGCAGGGAAATGCCCATGTGTTCGGCGATCTGCTTGTAGGTCAGGCCTTCGCATTGGGCCAGCAGGAAGGCCCGGCGCACCTTTGGCTTCAGGCCTTCGAGCATCCTGGCGATGGCCTCCAGCAGTTCCAGGATCAGGGCCTGGGCTTCGGCGCCAGGGACTTCGGCTTCCGGCAGATGGGCTATTGTTTCGAGGTATGCCCGCTCGATCTCTTCCCGCCGCCAGTGGTCGATGACCAGGCCTTGGGCAATGGTACGCAAAAAGGCACGCGGGGCCTTGAGTTCCAGGCGCTCGGTGCGCTGCAGCAGGCGCACGAACGTATCCTGGGCCAGGTCCGCCGCATCCGCGGCGTTGCCGAGCCGATTGCGCAACCAGGTATGAAGCCAGCCGTGATGGTTGATGTAGAGCGCCTGCACTGCAAACTCGGGAGATGACATGAACGCGACGCCCTGGGTGTCACAAATGATAATAGGTCGCATTGTCATCAGCGTCCGGAGAATTTGCAACCACCGTTCGACTGTCGCGGCCTTCCGTCGCCCAGTTTTTTAAAGTCCTAATTTTTTTCCCGAACTTGCCGACAGAGGAATATGCGTGCACCAAAATGGAGCGGGGTTCCCTCCCGCCCGCGCTGTCACATGGAATGTTGCAACCCGGAATGCACCCCCACTCTCTGCAGAAGAAGTCCTCATCGATGAATCTAAAGTTCAGCCATAAGATCCTGCTGGCCGCCTCTGGTGTAGTAGTGTTGGCTTTCGCCCTGTTCACCCTCTACAACGATTATCTGCAGCGCAACACCATCGGCCGCAGTCTCGAATCGTCCATCGAGCAATCCGGCGAGTTGACGGCCAGCAGCGTCCAGAACTGGATGAGCGGCCGGGTGCTGGTGCTGGAAAACCTGGCGCAGAACATCGCCCATCAAGGCGTCAGTGCCGACCTGCCGGGGCTTGTGGACCAGCCGGCGCTGACCTCCAATTTCCAGTTCACCTACGTGGGCCAGGCCAACGGTGTGTTCACCCAGCGCCCCGACGCGAAGATGCCCGACGGCTACGACCCGCGCCAGCGTCCCTGGTACAAACAGGCGGTCGCCGCCGACCGCACCATGCTGACCCCGCCCTATATGGCCGCGGTCGGCGGCCTGGTGGTCACCATTGCCCTGCCGGTGAAACGCAACGGCGAGCTGCTGGGCGTGGTGGGCGGTGACCTGAGCCTGGAAACCCTGGTGAGAATCATCAACTCGGTGGATTTCGGCGGCATCGGGCATGCCTTCCTGGTCAGCGGCGACGGTCAGGTCATCGTCAGTCCGGACAAGGACCAGGTGATGAAGAACCTCAAGGACATCTACCCCGGCACGCCGGTGCGCATCGAGAAAGGCATCCAGGAAGTGGAACTGAACGGACAGGACCGGATCCTCTCGTTCACACAGGTGGCGGGCCTGCCGAATGCGCAGTGGTACATCGGCCTGTCGATCGATGAGGACAAGGCCTATGCACCGCTGAGCCAGTTCCGTACCTCGGCGCTGATTGCGATGTTCGTCGCGGTGGCGGCCATTGCGCTGCTGCTGAGCCTGTTGATCCAGGTGCTGATGCGCCCGCTCACCACCATGGGACGCGCCATGCAGGACATCGCCCAGGGCGAAGGCGACCTGACCCGGCGCCTGGTGGTGCAGAGCAAGGACGAGTTCGGTGAGCTGGGCAGCTCGTTCAACCAGTTCGTGGAACGTATCCACGCCTCGATCGCTGAAGTCTCCTCCGCTACCCGGCAGGTGCACGACTTGTCGCAGCGGGTGATGACTTCGTCCAACGCGTCGATCATAGGTTCGGATGAGCAGAGTGCCCGCACCAACAGCGTGGCGGCGGCCATCAATCAGTTGGGGGCCGCGACCCAGGAAATCGCTCGCAACGCCGCCGATGCCTCGCAGCATGCCAGCGGTGCCAGCGAACAGGCTGAAGACGGCCGCCAGGTGGTGGAAAAAACCATCCAGGCGATGTCCGAACTGTCGGAGAAAATCAGCCTCTCCTGCACCCAGATCGAAACGCTGAACGCCAGCACCGACAACATCGGGCACATCCTGGATGTGATCAAGGGCATCTCCCAGCAGACCAACCTGCTGGCCCTGAACGCCGCCATCGAAGCAGCCCGTGCCGGCGAAGCCGGGCGCGGTTTCGCGGTGGTGGCCGATGAGGTGCGCAACCTGGCGCACCGCACCCAGGAGTCGGCGGAAGAGATCCACAAGATGATCACCTCCCTGCAGGTGGGTTCCCGTGAAGCGGTGACCACGATGAACGCCAGCCAGGCATCCAGCGCTGAAAGCGTGGAGGTCGCCAACCAGGCCGGCCTGCGGCTGGTCAGCGTGACGCAGCGCATCGGCGAAATCGACGGCATGAACCAGTCGGTCGCCGCCGCGACCGAAGAGCAGAGCGCCGTGGTGGAAACTCTCAACATGGACGTCAGCCAGATCAACCTGCTGAACCAGCAAAGCGTGGCCAATCTCAATGAGACCCTCAAGGATTGCGATGCCTTGTCCCAGCAGGCCAACCGCCTGAAGCAACTGGTGGACAGCTTCAAGATCTGACCCAGTCGCCGGGCCACCGCCATCGCGAGCAAGCTCGCACCCCAAGGGGATTGGCGGTGAGCCTGGATCTTGAGCTCGCTGCGACTCAATGCGAAAGCTTGCTCGCGATGACGTCGGTACAGCGGGCATCACCGCCGACTGCATCACCACCTTCGCGAGCAAGGGGCTGGTGCTTACGTGAACATTCCCTGCACATTGCCCATCGCCTCATCGGCGAAGCCCTGCAGGAAGTCCCTGAAGCCCGAGGGCGAATGGGCGTCGGTGTGGTCGGCGATGATGGTCCAGGTGGCGCGACAGCGCTTCGGCGCCAAGGGCTCGACCTGCATCGATGCCCACAGGTTATCGATGCCCAGGGTGTTGTAGACCAGTGTCCAGGTCATGTGCATGGCCTGATCGTCGCGGCTGTTGAGCTGCTCCACCACCAGGTTCTGCCCATCGGCGAAGAATTTCTTGCGCAGGGACCTCACGCCCTCGCCGGTCATTTCGATGCGCGCAAGCGCCGGGATGAATCGGTTGAAGCCACCGAAATCACCCACCAGTTCCCAGACGCGGGCCGCATCGTCGGCGACCTCCACCGAGGTTTCGACGTGGCAGGCCCGGGGGTTCCTGATCAGGGTGTCGGGTTGGAATGTCTTCATGGTCTTGCTCCTTTTTTTTGCGGTTGGGTGTTTCAGATGAAATCGATGGCCTTGAGGTAGTCGGCGCCGCGGCGCAGCAGCGCCGGGGACTTTTCCGGGTAGCGGGCGCCCATCTGTCGTACGCCGGTCCGGGCGTTGTCATGACGGATCATCGAGATGTCGCCGATGTCTTCCTCGAACCCGTTGAGATAGAAGCCCAGTACCCCGAACAGCGCGTTGTCGGCATCGACGCGGCCCAGTTGCCGCTGCCAGTCCGCGACGCTCACCAGGGAAAACTCACGACCGCTTTCACGGAACGACGCCACATAGGCGTCCCAGCTCAAAGGCTCGGGATTGTGCAGGTTGAACACCGCCTGGGTCGGCTGGTAGCGACTGGCGTGGAAGGCGATGAAGCGGGCCAGGAAGTCCACCGGCATCAAGTCGAAGTTGAGTGACAGGGCCGGTACCTGGCCCAACTGGATCGAGCCCTTGAGCATCAGCATCAGGCGATTCTTGTGGGGCTGGCAGACCCCGGTCAGGCTGTTGAAACTGATGTTGCCGGGGCGAAACAGATTGACCCGCACGCCACGCTCCCGGGCCCGTTGCAGGATCCGTTCGCCCACCCATTTGGACAGGTTGTAGCCGTTCTTGATGTAGATCGGCGGCGTCGCTGCGGCGGGCTGCTCCAGGACCTGGCCGTCGGCGTCCAGGGCACTGGAGGCCGACAGGGTGGAGATGAAGTTGAAGACCTTCTTGCTGCGTCCTTCGCACAGGCGCAGGCATTCGAAGATCGGTTCCACGTTGTCCCGTGCCAGCGACTCGTAGTCGAGCACGTGATTGACGTGGGCAGCGTTGTGCACCAGCGCGCCGAAGGTCTGGTCGATACGGGCATAGACGTCATCGGGCAGGCCCAGTTGCGGCTGGGTGATGTCGGCGGCATGGACGCTGACCCGGCTCAGGTCCAGGTGGGTCAGGCGGTTGTCCTGCAAGGCCTGGGCAAAACGTTCGGCGGCGCTGTGCCTGGCGGATGGACGCACCAGGCAGGCCACCTCCGTGGCACCCCAGGCCACCAAGGCCTCGACAATGTGCACCCCGAGAAAGCTGTTGGCTCCCGTCACCACCACCTTGTGCACATCCCCGCACTGGCTGATGGGCAACGGATCGATGTCCAGTTCGGCCTCGGCATCGATGAACGCCTGCGGGCTGAGGACCGATGCGCCACTTGCTCCGGGATCGTCGAGCAACTTGGCCAGGGTGATCAGGGTGGGCGCTTCGATGAAGCGATTGATCGACAGGCTGCGGCCGAACGCCTGGTGGATATTCAGCAACATCTGCGACAGCAGGATCGAATGTCCCCCCAGGTTGAAGAAGCTCTCATCGATGGCAATGTCTTCGGCAGGCAACTCCAGCAGCTCGGCCCACAGCTGTCGCAACTGTGCCTGCAGTGGGTTCTGTGGCTGTCGATGCTCTCCTGAGGACGATACCTGCACCGGCAGGGCAAGCAGGGCCCGGCGGTCGACCTTGCCATTGCTGGTGTAGGGCAGGCTGGGCAATTCGACGTAGGCGGCGGGATGCATGTAGGCGGGCAGCGTCTGTTGCACATGCTCGCGCAAGGCCTGGAGCGCGGCGCCGGGCCGGTCTTCCCGGGGATGGACGAGAAACGCCAGGATCCGTCGCCGCTCATCCACCCCCACCGCCACTTGCCGAAACCAATGGCTTTGCCGCAGGCAATGCTCGATCTCTTCCGGCTCGACCCGGAAGCCGCGGATCTTCACCTGGTTATCGCGCCGGCCGCAGAGCACGATGCCGTTGTCGGTCCACTGGCCGATATCCCCGGTACGGTAGGTGCGCAGGGTGTTCTCGCCGGGCAGTGTGAGGTCGAGGTAGCGGCCCGCAGTCAGCGCCGGGTCATTCAGATAACCCAGGCCTACCCCCGGTCCGGCGATGTAGAGCTCGCCGGGTGTGCCCTGGGGCACCGGTTGCCGGTGCTCATCCAGAATCAGCAGGCGAGCGTTGGCGATGGCCACGCCGAGGTTGCGGTTGTTGTCGCCCACGGCGAATTGTCGCGTGGTGGCGAGCACGGTGGTTTCGGTCGGGCCGTAGATGTTATGGAACTGGCACTGCGGCGCCAGGCGCTCGATCACGAACGGCTCGCAGACATCCCCACCAGTGATCAGGTGCTCCAGGCCCAGCGGTGCATCCAGCGGCATCACACTCAGCAGCGCCGGCGGAAGGAAGGCGTGGGTGACATGCTGCTCACGAATCAATGTCACCAACCGCCGCGGGTCGCGACGCTGGTCCTCGTCGGGTATCACCAACAGCGCGCCCTGGCGGAAGGTCGGCAGGATATCCAGCAACGACGCATCAAAATTGATGGTGGAAAACTGCAGGGCCCTGCTGTCTCGCTGCAACCCGACATAATCGGCGTACCAGGCACAGAAGTGGCTGAGGTTGCGATGGCTGAGCAATACCCCCTTGGGCCGGCCGGTGGTGCCGGAGGTGTAGATCGCCACGGCCGGCTCGTCGACCTCCACCCTGCGGCGGATCAGCGAGGCGGGAAAGCCAGGCCGGGACGATGGCAGTCGATGCACGTCCAACGCAGGCATCGCCAGTTCGCCCAGGTCGCAGTCGCCATCGTGCAGCAGCAGGTCGGCGGCGGCATTCTCCAGGATGAAGCGCCGCCGCTGCGCCGGGTGTTGCGGGTCCAGGGGCAGGTACACGGCGCCGCAACCGAGCACCGCGAGAATGGCCGCATACAGCGGCGCGGACTTGGGCAGGCAGACGCCGATCACCCTGGGGGAAGTGCATGGACCGATCCGCTCCAGTATCGCTTGCTGCAACCTCAACGCCAGGCTACGCAAGTCTCGGTAATCGATGAGCCGGCCTTCGACCCAAAGCGCCGATCGGGTTGCGTCATCGAGCATGCGCTGTTCGATGTCGTGCATGACCGGCACCTCGGCGGCCGCCAGCAGCCACGGCACCGCTGGACCGTTGAGCCGGTGCTCGAAGGCCAGCGCCTCCAGCATATCGAGGCCGTGCAAGGGGGACTCGACGGTATCGGCCGGGGCCGTCGACCAGTGAGCGAAGCAGGCTTCGTCCCGTGACAAATGGCTGACCAGGCGCGCCGCGTGTTCCACTACCACGGCCACTGTGCGCAACCGCAACGACTGGCCGTTGCCCGAGCTTTCCGGGGCGACGACCTCCCGGCATAACGGACGCTGCCCGGCGTCGAGAAACACCACCACCGGTTGCGGCAGGACTTCGCCGGGCACGGCCAGTAACGCCATCCGCACGTGAAGGTGCGAACGGGCGGCAATGGCGCCAGGCACGGTCGCATCGTCGATCAACAGGTCGACCGCGCCAGGGTCGGCCGGAGATTGGAAGTGGACGACACCGTGGCCGTGCAATTCAAGTTCGCGGGCCAGTTCGGCCATGGCCAGGCTGGTGCCAGACACTGCGATTTCGAGACGTCTCATCGGCTTCTCCTCATGGGGTCAGGTAGTCGGCCAGGGCCTCACGCACGCAGGGCGAGGCGAGCATCGAGCTGCCGCGGAAAAACCGCGTGATGTTGCCCACCAGCGGGTGAAAGCGATTGATGGGATAGGCCAGTGCGCCGGCCTCTTCGCGCAGCGACTGGCGCACGGATTCGTCGACGGGCAGGTGAGCGATCAACTCGAAATCGAAGGCCTGCTGCAGGTCGCTCGCCAGGTATTGGACGATGAAGCCGGGCATCAGGCGCGCGATCGCTTCGCGGTCTTCTTCGCAAGCGGTGCGCCAGTACATCTGCACCAGTCGCGTCCAGAAACCCGAGTGCCGGCCTTCGTCCAGCAGGTGATCGGCCATCAGTCCCTTGATCGACGCCTTGACCGAATCGTCCCGGGCGAAGGCTGCCACGTCGTTGGTCACGGTGTTTTCGGCAATGGCGATACAGATCAGCTCCACGGCGCTGAGCAAATGCCCGGGCGCCTGGGCCAGGGTCGCCGGTATGGCGCGACTCAACTCGATCTGTGCAGGCAACGGGATCGGTTCTATGCCGGTCATGTCGATGGTCTGCTGCATGAAATCCATGGCCACCAGCGCGTGATAGTCCTCGTCCACCACCACCGTCATCGCGTCGTAGCGGCAGGCGAACGGGAACTCGATGCCGAAACGATTCTTGGCAATGCGCCGGGCGGTGTGGTCCACCAGTTCAGTCTCGAAGATCACCACATCGTTGATGAATTTGTAGAGACTCTGCACCAAGGCAAAGTCGCGCAATTGCGGGCAATGACTGAGAAAGGTCTGGCTGTGCACCAGCGGTTGACGACTCATGGGAAAAATCAACTTGTCGTCGTTTTCCACCCAGCGTCGAGGCCGGGTGCGGATCGTGGCGCGGGTTTCCCAGGCGTCGGCGAAGGACTGGTACTGGACCGCGCTCATGGCATCACCTGCGCGACCGGTTGGGTCATGCTTTCGTGCAAGCCGTCCCACAAGGCCGCACGGCTGTGAACCGCGGCGAGCGCGGCGGACAGCACTTCGGTCTCGCGCTGCGGGTCGCCGTCGATCAGCCGGGCCAGCAGTTTTTCCGCGGCCGGGCCGTGATCTTCCGAATCCACCTCGATGTGCCGTTGCAGGTAATAGCGAAACGTCGGCGCCTGGTCCAGGCCAATGCCCCAGTCGTCCAGCATCCGCTGGAACATTTGCGGGATGACGCTTTCACGACCGTGTACGAACGCGGCCGCCACGCTGTGGGCCGGGGCGTGCAAGGCGGTATGCAGGGTCTGGCGGACGAACCGCGCCGCCGCTGGCTCCACCTCGACACTGTCCAGCGCGGTATCGGGATTGACGCCTTCCTGTTGCAAGGCAATGAATCGCTCGATCGCCCGGGTGTCCGCACCGACCTCACGCATGGCGTCCAGGTACAGTTCGAAATGGCTGCAATAGCCCGCCCCCGGACGATCGTCCGATTCTTCGCCCAGGACGATCTCGTTGATCAGCCGGGCGGCATGGGGGTCGGCGGGTGGCAGCCAGGGTAGCTGGACGCAGGTCAGTTCCCGTTGCAGCCGCTTGGTCAGCGACATGAAGTCCCACACGGCAAACACGTGACTTTCCATAAAGCGGCGCAACAGGTCGATTGAAGTTATTTCGGAAAAAACCGGATGTAGGCCAAGTTCACGTTTCTTCAGGATAAGTTGCTCTTTGGTTGGCTGCATTGGAACGTCCTCATCAATGATGTTTGACCGGAAGGTGGCTCGAGATTTAATCAAGGCGAGCGGGTGCCTGAACCGGAGTCCATGAATAACTAAAGTGTTCGCAGTAATTGCGTGCTGCTGGCTTTGCGGCCTTTGTTTCTGGTTTCTCTGTGAGGTTTTTCAGCGTCGATGGAAGCGCGACGTAGAAAAAACTAATACACGAAACAAGTAAGCGGCAAGAACTTTTTTAATTATTTTAAGTTGTACTTTTATTGGGTGCGAGTAGTGCTTGTAAAACTTTTTATATAAGTTTTATTGGGGCGAAGAAGCTCCTTCCGATTTATAGCGATCAGAATCGAATAGTTCGAGTGAATGCCTCACCCGGAGCACTTCAGGGGACAGGGAATAAGAAGTTTGGGTTTTTAAGGGCCGGAAGTCGTTCGGACATACGATCCTCCCGCCGGTTGGGCGACGCTCCTTGCGTGGTGGCTTCGATTCGCCTGGCTGACGCCGGGCGCTGACTTCTTCAGGTCTGTTTTTTGAATCGACAAACGCAAGAGTGAGCCCAAATCGGCGGCAGTGCCATTGGGCTGGTGCGACGATGAGGCGCGGCGACGGCCAAGCCCGTCAGGCAGGCGGCAAGACGGGTAGGAGGGATGTGTAAGAAAGTGATACGTCGATGGCTTGGCGGGTGAGGTCAGTCCTGCGACTGCTCCAGGTACCGTCGGATGGTTACGCAGGCTTTTTCCAGATGGTGCTCCAGCAACGCCACCGCATGGTCGATATCCTTGGCTGCCGCCGCCTCGAGCAGGGCACGATGATCGTCCTGGGTCAGCTTGCCCAGCCCCATCGAAGACAGGTGGAAGCGCAGGAAACGCTCTTCTTCATTGAGCTCGCGCTCCACCAGGTCCAACAGCTTGCTGTTGGGGGCCTTGTGGTAGAGCGACATGTGGAACAGCCGGTTGAGCCGGCCGATTTCGGCGTGATCGGTTTGCGCTTCCAACTGGTCGATGTATCGAGCGGCCTGGGCCAGGTCGTCGGCGTCGAGCAGCGGGATCGACAGGCGCAAGGCGAAGGCTTCGAGGACTGCGCGCAATGCATAGGTCTCGATGGCATTGTTGGTGATCAGCGGGGCCACCACGGCGCCCTTGTGCTGGACCACGTTGAGCAGCGATTGGGCCTCGAGCTGGCGCAATGCCTCGCGCACCGGCATGCGGCTCACGCCGAACAGGTCGGCCAGTTCCTGCTGGCGCAGGGCGGTGCCACGGGGCAGGCGTCCATCGAGAATGGCCTCGCGCAGGGAGCCTTCGATGATCGAACGTGCCTGGGCCGCAGGGACGGGCTTGTTCACCTGGATAGTGCTTAACGGCTTGGGCTTCTGTGTCACGACAACGCACCCTGGCTGGTAGTAACGAAATTGGATCCAAGCCAACACTAGTTACAGTTTCTCATGCCGTCAAAATCTGACGGCTCCGGTTCCTGAACTAAAGTTTAGCGTGCCTGGGATGATTTCACCCTGCCATTGTCTTTTCCCGGGCCAGGCTGCACCATCCAACGAATTTCCCCACGGCCCTTTTCCGGACGTATTTCCCTTGGCTGCACCTTCCACAGTCCTCAGGTCCTTGCGCTGGTTGTGTTCGGCATTGTTGCTGGCCGGCCTCATGCTGGGTGGCCTGCGGGCCGACTGGGACTTCGCCCAGATCAGCCGGCGGGCCCAAGGGTTGTACGGGCCGCTGGGCGAAGGACAGCAACGGATCGATGCCTGGCAACAGCTGCTGGCGACCCAGAAGCAGATCCCGGAACTGGAACAGCTCAAGGTGGTGAACCTGTTCTTCAACAAGCAGGTGCGCTACGTGGAAGACATCGACCTGTGGCGTGAAGTCGACTATTGGGAAACCCCCATCCAGGCCCTGTGGAAGGGCGCCGGCGATTGCGAGGACTACGCCATCGCCAAGTATTTCAGCCTGCGCCATCTCGGGGTGTCCAGCGACAAGCTGCGCATCACCTACGTCAAGGCGCTGCGGCAGAACCGGGCACATATGGTACTGACCTACTACGCCACCCCCGATGCCATGCCCTTGGTGCTCGACAGCCTGATCGACGGCATCCAGCCGGCCAGCCAGCGGACCGACCTGCTGCCGGTCTACTCTTTCAATGCCGAAGGGCTATGGCTGCCGGGCACCAAGGGCAACAAGAAAGTGAGTGACACCAAGCGCCTGTCCCGGTGGCAGGATGTGTTGAAGAAAATGCAGGCCGAAGGTTTTCCGGTCGAGACTAACTAGGAGCGCGCGCTCAGATGTCCTTGTTCAAACAACTGTTGATCGCTATCTGTCTGTTCCTGGTGGTCGCCTTCAGCGGCAGCTTCATGGTCAGCCTGGAGAGCTCGCGGACCCAATACGTCAATCAGCTGCGTTCCCATGCCCAGGACGCGGCCACGGCGCTGGCGCTGTCGTTGACACCGAACATCGACGATCCGGCGATGGTGGAGCTGATGGTCAGCTCCATCTTCGACAGCGGTTATTACGCCAGCATCCGCGTGGTCGACGTGGCCACCGACAAGACCCTCGTCGAGCGCACCGGCGTGCCGGACGCCGGCAGCGTGCCGCAGTGGTTCGTCAAGCTCATCGGCCTGGAGCCGGCCGGTGGCGATGCCATCGTCAGCCGCGGCTGGGAGCAGGCGGCGCGGGTCGAAGTGGTCAGCCACCCGATGTTCGCCCTCGCCAAGCTCTGGCAGAGCGCCCTGGGCAGCCTGGGCTGGCTGTTGCTGTGCGGCGCCGTGAGCGCGGTGCTGGGGGCCTTGCTGCTGCGGCGTCAGCTCAAGCCCCTGGACTACATGGTGCACCAGTCCCATGCCATCGCTCGTCGCGAGTTCCTGAGCCTGCCGGAGCTGCCGCGTACCCCTGAATTGCGTCGCGTGGTGCAGGCGATGAACCAGATGGTCGAGAAGCTCAAGGCGCTGTTCGAGGAGCAGGCCGAGCGCAGTGAAAAACTGCGGGTCGAGTCCTACCAGGACAACCTGACGGGCCTGGCCAACCGGCGTTATTTCGAGATGCAGCTCAATGCCCGGGTGAGCAATCCGGAGCAGGCCAGTTCCGGTTATCTGCTGCTGCTGCGGGTCAAGGACCTGGCCGGGCTGAACCAGCGACTGGGCGGGCAGCGTACCGACCAACTGCTCAAGGCCGTGGGCGAACAATTGCTGCGTGAGTGTGCCCGCTACCCTGAAACCCACAACCTGGTGACCCGCATCCGCGGCGGCGAATTCGCCGTGCTGGCGCCGGGCCTGGTACGTGAAGAGGCGCTGCAGCTGGCACAGAATCTCGAAGCGGCGTTGGCAAGCCTTCACGCCACCGGCGCGACCGACGTGGCGTCGGTGGCCTCCATCGGGCTGGCGCCGTTCGTCCACGGCGATTCGCCACAAGCGGTGCTCCAACTGGGCGACCAGGCCCTGGCACAGGCCGAAAGCCAGGGTGAACCCGGTTGGGCCTGTCTCGAACACAGCGCGTCGGCCAGCGTCGGTGACGATCACCATGCCTGGCACACGCTGCTCGACCAGGCGTTGAGCAATCAGCGGTTCGAGTTGTATTTCCAGCCGGTGGTGGCCGCCCAGGACACCCAGCTGGTGCTGCATTACAAAGTGCTGTCACGGCTGCTCGACGACCAGGGCCAGACCATCCCGGCCGGGCGCTTCCTGCCTTGGCTGGAGCGTTTCGGCTGGACTGCGCGGCTGGATCGCCTGATGCTCGAACAGGTGCTCAAGCAGATGGCCGGGCACGAGCAAGCCCTGGCATTGAACCTGTCCTCCGCTACCCTGGCCGACCCCCAGGCACTGAACAGGATCTTCGAGATCCTGCGCGCCCATTCCAACCTGGGGCCGCGCCTGACGCTGGAGATCGGCGAAGAGCAACTGCCCGAGCAAGCGGTGCTGGAACAACTGACCCGACGCCTGCGCGAACTGGGCTTCTCCCTGAGCCTGCAGCGTTTCGGTGGACGGTTCAGCATGATCGGCAACCTGTCGCGGCTGGGACTGGCCTACCTGAAAATCGACGGCAGCTACATCCGCGCCATCGACCAGGAAAGCGACAAGCGTCTGTTCATCGAAGCCATCCAGCGCGCCGCCCACAGCATCGACCTGCCCTTGATTGCCGAGCGGGTGGAGACCGAAGGGGAACTGGCGGTGATTCGCGAGATGGGGTTGTTCGGCGTGCAGGGGCAACTGGTGGGCGAACCCCGGCGTTGGGTGTGATCCTGAACCACTGATCGTTCCCATGCAGAGCAAGGAAAGGATCAGTCAGCCCGGCTAGATCAACCCTTTCTCATCGTCATCGATCAAGCGGCTCAGCCCGCCCAGCGCTTCCCGGGCCTGGTTGCGGTCCATCAGCTTGGCCTGGGCCGCCGGCGGCAGGTCGGTGACGCGGATGACGCCCTTGGCTGTCAGGACCTGGATCAGGTCGTCGAGTACCCGAATCATCTCCAGGTCGCTCTGCTTGAGTTGCTTGAGGCTGTTCTCTACCGCCTGGTTGGCGAACCAGTCCTGGATCTCGTGATTGTCGGCCGGCAGGGTTTCGGTGGCCTCGGCATAAGCGCTGGCCTCCACGCGCACCAGCAGGCCTTGTGCATCGCGTTGCACATAAAACATCGGGCATCCCTCATGTATGAAGCGGCGTCATGCTGGGCAGCATAGGCCAACTGTGCGGGAGTATGAACCCTTATCCCCAGGAGAAGGAGCAAGCGCTCTCTCCTGGGGTGTGCTCAGGTCAACTGTTGTTGTGATCGACCTTGATGGTCGGATCGCTGCCGGCGATCAGGGAGTTGAGGTTGACGTTCGACCAGTTGTTGCCTTCGAGCTTGATCGTCACGTCCGGCGTGGCGGCTGCGCCGTTGGCCGCGTTGAACTGGCCGGTGGTGCTGACCTGCAACGACGACACCCCATCGACCGTGGTGATCTTCAGGAAGTGATCGATGGTGCTGCCGGTTTCACCCTGCAGCAGATCCCTCAGGTCGATCCGGTCGCCTTCGCTGGCCTTGAAGTCCTTGATCACGTCGGTGCCGGTGTCGCCGGATTTCCACACAAAGGTGTCGCCGCCCAGGCCGCCGATCAGGGTGTCGTTGCCTTTGCCGCCGATCAGGATGTCGTTGCCGTTGCCGCCGAGCAGGATGTCATTGCCCTTGCCGCCATCGAGCGAGTCGTTGCCGCCCTGGCCGAAGATAATGTCATTGCCAGCGCCGCCCAGCAGCGTGTCGTTGCCATCGTGGGCACCGGACACATCGAACGCGGTGTAGTGCTCGGTGATGTACTGGTGCACGTTGGCGGTGGTGACCTTGCTGACGTCGACGCCGCTTTGCTGGGCCACGAACGACTGGATGGCCTGGTAACCCTCGCCGGCGATGCCGTTGAAGCTCACCAGGTCGCCGAACAGGATGTCGTTGCCGTCGGCGCCATTGACCGTGTCGGAGCCCGGGAGCGTCGCTTCGGTATGGCCAATGATGGAGTTGGCCAGGTCTTTGGGGTCGATGTTGGTCTGCGGCTTGCCATCGGAGTCGTACGGCTTGAGGTCGGTCAGGGTGACGTCCTTGTTCAAGCCGATCGCTTCCACGCCCGACACCGAGCTCAGCAGCGCGAAAGCGCTGAGAGAGTTGCTGGTGGTGGCCGAGTCGGTGCTGCTGCCGGTGCCGTCGCGGTACGACAGTTCGTAGGTACCGTCCCCTTGGGCGTGCAGCGTGCCCAGGGACTCCTCGCTCCAGTAGCCGCCCCAGGATTTTTTCCAGGTCAGCAACGAGACATTGCCGGACTCGTCGACCTGCACACGGTGGGTGCTGTCCAGGTCGGCGCTGAATGTCTGGCCCAACTTGTAATTGGTCGTGGTGATCAGGCTGTCGAGCTTCACGCCGTTATAGAGGTCGGGGTTCGTCTGCTCGCCGGCCTGGTAGAACGTCGGCTGGCCATCGGTGATGAAGTACGTGAGGTTCTTCGCCCCGGTGTTGCTCGTGGCCTCGGTGCTCTTGAACCAGTTGGCCGTGGTCTTGAACACGTCTTCGTAGTTGGTACCGCCGCCGGACACCATGGAGTCCAGGACGTTCTTGAGCAGGGTCAGCGCATTCGGGTCCTTGAGATTGACCGAAACGGTCTTGTTCACCTGGCGGTCGAAGTCCGCCAGGAAGATGTTCACCGTGCCCGAGTTGTTGCCCATGCTCTGCTTGAGGGTGTTGAACACCGACGTCAGCGAGTTCTTGGCGGCAGTCAGGGACGACTCGCTCATGCTGCCGGAGCTGTCAACCATGAAGGCAATGTTGTAGTTGACGCCCGGTACCACGGTCAGACCGCCAATGTCGGCGACAATCACGTCGTTGCCGTCGGTGCCCGTGAAATTGTCGCTGCCGGAGGTGGCGGTGGCTGCGTTGTAGACCGCCGGATGCACCGTTACCGGGATCTGCGCGGTGGTGACCGCCGATCCGCCAAGGGCTTCGGTGGAGGTCGACGTCACGGTCAGGTTGATCTGGCCGTTGAAGTAGGATGGAGGCGTCAGGTTGAGGCTGCCCAGGTTCCAGCCCGTGACCGAGGCTTCGCCGTTGGCGCCCACGGTCGCGGTGTGGCCGTCGCCGTCGCTCAGCACACTGCCTTGCGGCATGCCGCCGATCTTCACGCTCAGGCTCTCGGAACCGTCGGTATCGGTCAGGGCGGTGGTGATCTTCGACAGATTCACGCTGCCACCTTCGGCGCCTTCGTTGAGCTTGAAGCCGTCGTAATAGCCTTCGCCATTGGTGCCGTGCAGATCGGAAACGGTCACACCGGCATTCACCAGGTCCGTCACGCCGGTATACAGCGGTACGCCGGCACTGCTCAGGTCCACGGGCGTGCTGCCGTTGACCGAGAGGTTGACATCATAGCTGCCCGGGCCGGTCTGGTTGTGATGGTAGATGTCCAGGGTGTAGTAGCCACTGGTGGTCGGGGTGAACGACCCATTGAGCTTGCCGCCCGCCCCCCAGGTGATGCCGGCCACATCCTTGCCGCCAATCGTCACCAGCAGGCTGTCGTCGCCAGTGCCGCTGAAGGTGTAGGTCTTTCCGGCTTCCAGGAAAATCAGGCCCGAGGTTTTCGAGGCGGTGCCCGGGTTGACGTTGCTGTCGGACTGCACGTTGGTCACGTTGGTACTGCTGTTCGGCGTGCCGGCGGCATCGATGACCGACTTGAGGGTGCCCGATGGCGCCCCGCTGCCATCGGTACCCAGGCCTGGCAGGCCGGTCCAGACCTCCTTGATCAGGCCGGTGGAGGTCACGTTGTTGCCGGCCACGCTCAGGCTCGGCTTATCAGCCACCGGCGTGATGTCGATCTTCACGGTACCGGCGTTACCCAGCGTCTGGCCATCGGTCGGCTGGAACTGGATCTGCGTGTAGTCGGCTTTCTGGTCGCCCACGCCGCTCGGGTTGCCATTGGCGCCGGACTCGTTGGCGTCCGGAGTGAAGCGCAGCTTGCCGCCGTCGATATCGGCCTTGCTGAAGGTCTGGTTGCTGGTCACGTCCTTCCAGGTCGCACCATCCAGGTACTGCAGCTTGCCATCGCTCGGCAGCCCGGTGATCTTCACGCCCAGGCTTGTGCTGGCGCTGTCCACATCGCTGATGCCGAAGTTCGACCAGCCCAGGACCAGCGAAGTGTCTTCGGTTCCGGTCGCGGTGCCGCCAGCGGCCACCGGAGCATCGTTGACCCCGACTACGTTCACGGTGGTGGTGGCGGTATTGGAGTAGTTGGTGCCATCGGTCACCGTCACGGTGATGACGCGTGGCACTGTGCTCGGGTCGTCGCTGTTGTTGATGAACGTGATGTTCTTGATCTGCTGCATGTAGTCGGCCAGCGTCGCATTGCCCGACAACGTCAGGGTGACCGTGCCGTTGGTACTGTTGGCATTGATGCTGATGCCGTTGACGCTGTTGCCCAGGTTCAGCGCATCGCCTGGCTGACGGTTGGTCAGCACGATGGTGGCGCCGGTCAGCATGGTGCTGTCCGGGTCGGTGATCTTCAGGTCAGTGTCGCCGATGGATACGCCCGGGCCGGTGGTGCCTTCGGTGAACGTCACCTGGTAATCGGCTCCGGTCTTGCCGCTGGAATTGTTGGCGTCCAGGTCGAGGACCGGTGGAGCATCGTTGTCCACGATCGAGGTGCTGACGCTGCCGTTGGTGCCACTGACCGCGAGGTGCTCGAAGTTGCCACCGGTGGCCGAGTCGATCCTGACCACGAAGTTCTCGGTGCCTTCGGTGATCTTGTCGTCCAGCGTCGCGACATTGAAGGTTGCGCTGGTGGCGTTGGCCGGGACTTTGACGGTGTAGACACCCGTGAAGTCCGTGCCATCGGCGGCGGTGCCGCTGTAGACGATCTTCACCGTCACTTCGGTTTGCGCCGGGTTCGTCAGGCTGACGGTATAGGTGGCGGACTGGCCTTCGGTAACCGCCGTGCTGCCGCTGATGCTGACAGTGGTGTTATCAGGCGTGTCGGTCACGGCCGTCACTGCCGGGGTGGTGCTTGGCACCAGGTGTTCGAAATTGCCACCTGTCGCTGTCTTGATCGTTGCCTCGACGTTGCCGGCGTCTTTATAGACGTCGTCCTTCGGTGCGTCGACGGTCACGGTGCCGGTTTTGGCACCGGCGGCGATGTTGATCACCGCACCGTTGCTCAAGGTGACGGTGACGGGCGAGCCGGCGGCGTTGGTCAGGGTCGCGGTGTAGGTGATCTGGCCGCCTTCGGCCACGGTGTCGGTTGCCGAGAGCGTCAGGCCGGTGGTGTCCTGGGTATCGGTCACTGCAGTGTTGGCAGGCTTGCCATCGACTTCCAGGTTTTCGTAGTTGCCGCCTTTGGCGTCGTCGATCTTGACGCTGAGATTGCCGCCACCCGCCAGGGCATCGTTCGGCGCGGTGAAGTTCACCGAGCCGGAGCTCTGGCCGACCGGGATCGTGATGCTCTGGCCGTTGGACAGGGTCACCACCAGTGGCGCGCCGGTTACCGGAGCGTTAACCGAGGCGGTGTAGACCACGGTGCCACCTTCACCAACAGTCGAGGTCGCGGAGAGCGAAACGGTGCTGGTATTGAGGGTATCGGTCACATCCGTAACGGCAGGCGCAGTGCTTGGCACCAGGTTTTCGAAGTTGCCACCAGTGGCCTTGTCGATGCTGACTTCGACCTTGCCGGCATCCTTGTAGACGTCGTCCGTCGGTGCATCGACGGTCACGGTACCGGTCTTGGCGCCGGCGGCGATGTTGATCACCGCACCGTTGCTCAAGGTGACGGTGACGGGCGAGCCGGCGGCGTTGCTCAGTGTCGCGGTGTAAACGATGGAGCCGCCTTCGGCTACCGTGCCGGTCGCCGAGAGGGTGAGTGCGGTCGCGTCAGGCGAATCGGTGATGGTGGTCACCGCAGGCGTGGTGCTTGGCACCAGGTTCTCGAAGTTACCGCCGGTTGCGCCAGTAATCGTGGTGCTGACGGTGCTGCCGTTGTTGTAGACGTCGTTCGCTGGTGTATCGACCGCAACAGTGCCAGTGGTCTGGCCAGCGGCGATAGTGATCACCGCGCCGTTGCTCAAAGTGACGGTGACTGGTGTTTGGGCCGGGTTGGTCAGCGTGGCGGTGTAGGTGATCTGGCCGCCTTCAGTCACTTCAGTTGAAGCAGACAGGCTCAAGCCGGTGGCATCCGCCGAGTCGGTAATGGTGGTAACGGCTGGCGTGGTGCTAGGCACCAGGTTTTCGAAGTTGCCGCCGGAAGTACCGGTGATGGTAGTGCTGACGGTGCTGCCGTTGTTGTAGACGTCGTTGGCCGGAGTATCGACAGCGACAGTGCCGGTGGTCTGGCCGGCAGCGATAGTGATGACTGCGCCGTTGCTCAACGTCACGGTGACGGGCGTCTGAGCCGGGTTGGTCAGCGTGGCGGTGTAGGTGATCTGACCGCCTTCAGTAATGGTCTCGCTGGCGCTGAGTGTCAGGCCAGTGGCATCCGCCGAATCGGTAATGGTGGTAACGGCTGGCGTGGTGCTAGGCACCAGGTTCTCGAAGTTGCCGCCGGTTGCGCCAGTAATGGTGGTGCTGACGGTGCTGCCGTTGTTATAGACATCGTTCGCTGGCGTATCGACCGCGACGGTACCCGTGGTCTGGCCAGCGGCGATAGTGATCACCGCACCATTGCTCAGGGTAACGGTCACTGGTGTCTGGGCCGGATTGGTCAGCGTGGCGGTGTAGGTGATCTGACCGCCTTCAGTCACTTCAGTAGAAGCAGACAGGCTCAGGCCGGTGGCATCCGCCGAGTCGGTAATCGTGGTCACCGCAGGCGTGGTGCTAGGCACCAGGTTTTCGAAGTTGCCGCCGGTTGTGCCAGTGATGGTGGTGCTAACGGTGCTGCCGTTGTTATAGACATCGTTGGCCGGAGTATCGACCGCAACAGTGCCGGTGGTTTGGCCCGCAGCGATGGTGATCACCGCGCCGTTGCTCAGGGTGACGGTCATCGGTGTTTGAGCCGGATTGGTCAGCGTGGCGGTGTAGGTGATCTGACCGCCTTCAGTCACTTCGGTAGAAGCAGACAGGCTCAGGCCAGTGGCATCCGCCGAATCGGTAATGGTGGTGACGGCTGGCGTGGTGCTAGGCACCAGGTTTTCGAAGTTGCCGCCGGTTGCGCCAGTGATGGTGGTACTAACAGTGCTGCCGTTGTTGTAGACGTCGTTCGCTGGTGTATCGACAGCGACAGTGCCGGTGGTTTGGCCGGCAGCGATAGTGATCACTGCGCCGTTGCTCAACGTCACGGTGACTGGTGTCTGAGCCGGGTTGGTCAGCGTGGCGGTGTAGGTGATCTGGCCACCTTCGGTGATGGTCTCGCTGGCGCTGAGCGTCAGGCCAGTGGCATCCGCCGAGTCGGTAATGGTGGTAACGGCTGGCGTGGTGCTTGGCACCAGATTTTCAAAGTTGCCGCCCGTTGCGCCAGTAATCGTGGTGCTGACGGTGCTGCCGTTGTTGTAGACATCGTTCGCCGGAGTATCGACCGCGACAGTGCCGGTGGTTTGGCCGGCAGCGATAGTGATCACTGCGCCGTTGCTCAACGTCACGGTGACTGGTGTCTGAGCCGGGTTGGTCAGCGTGGCGGTGTAGGTGATCTGACCGCCTTCGGTGATGGTCTCGCTGGCGCTGAGCGTCAGGCCAGTGGCATCCGCCGAGTCGGTAATGGTGGTAACGGCTGGCGTGGTGCTTGGCACCAGATTTTCAAAGTTGCCGCCCGTTGCGCCAGTAATCGTGGTGCTGACGGTGCTGCCGTTGTTGTAGACATCGTTCGCCGGAGTATCGACCGCGACAGTGCCGGTGGTTTGGCCCGCAGCGATGTTGATCACCGCGCCGTTGCTCAAAGTCACGGTGACAGGCGTCTGGGCCGGGTTGGTCAGCGTAGCGGTGTAGGTGATCTGACCGCCTTCGGTGATGGTCTCGCTGGCGCTGAGCGTCAGGCCAGTGGCATCGGCCGAATCGGTAATCGTGGTCACCGCAGGGGTGGTGCTAGGCACCAGGTTTTCGAAGTTGCCGCCGGTTGTGCCAGTGATGGTGGTGCTGACGGTGCTGCCGTTGTTGTACACATCGTTCGCTGGTGTATCGACCGCGACGGTGCCGGTAGTCTGGCCGGCGGCGATGGTGATCACCGCGCCGTTGCTCAGGGTGACGGTCATCGGCGTCTGGGCCGGATTGGTCAACGTGGCGGTGTAAGTGATTTGACCGCCTTCGGTGATGGTCTCGCTGGCGCTGAGCGTCAGGCCAGTGGCATCGGCCGAATCGGTAATCGTGGTCACCGCAGGGGTGGTGCTAGGCACCAGGTTTTCGAAGTTACCGCCGGAGGTACCGGTAATGGTGGTGCTGACGGTACTGCCGTTGTTGTACACATCGTTCGCTGGGGTATCGACCGCGACGGTACCGGTGGTCTGGCCGGCAGCGATGGTGATGACTGCGCCGTTGCTCAGGGTGACGGTCACTGGCGTCTGGGCCGGATTGGTCAAGGTGGCGGTGTAAGTGATTTGGCCGCCTTCGGTGATGGTCTCGCTGGCGCTGAGTGTCAGGCCAGTGGCATCCGCCGAATCGGTAATCGTGGTCACCGCAGGCGTGGTGCTCGGTACCAGATTTTCGAAGTTGCCGCCCGTTGCGCCAGTGATGGTGGTGCTAACGGTGCTGCCGTTGTTGTACACATCGTTCGCTGGGGTATCGACCGCGACGGTACCGGTGGTCTGGCCGGCAGCGATGGTGATGACTGCGCCGTTGCTCAGGGTGACGGTCACTGGCGTCTGGGCCGGATTGGTCAAGGTGGCGGTGTAAGTGATTTGGCCGCCTTCGGTGATGGTCTCGCTGGCGCTGAGTGTCAGGCCAGTGGCATCCGCCGAATCGGTAATCGTGGTCACCGCAGGCGTGGTGCTCGGTACCAGATTTTCGAAGTTGCCGCCCGTTGCGCCAGTGATGGTGGTGCTAACGGTGCTGCCGTTGTTGTAGACATCGTTCGCCGGAGTATCGACCGCGACGGTACCCGTGGTCTGGCCGGCAGCGATGGTGATCACCGCGCCGTTACTCAACGTCACGGTGACAGGCGTCTGGGCCGGGTTGGTCAGAGTAGCGGTGTAGGTGATCTGACCACCTTCGGTGATGGTTTCACTGGCGCTGAGCGTCAGGCCAGTGGCATCCGCCGAGTCGGTAATCGTGGTCACCGCAGGCGTGGTGCTTGGCACCAGGTTTTCGAAGTTGCCGCCGGTTGTACCGGTGATGGTAGTGCTGACGGTGCTGCCGTTGTTGTAGACATCGTTCGCCGGAGTATCGACCGCGACGGTGCCGGTGGTTTGGCCGGCAGCGATGGTGATCACCGCGCCGTTGCTCAAAGTCACGGTGACTGGTGTCTGAGCCGGGTTGGTCAGCGTGGCGGTGTAGGTGATCTGGCCGCCTTCAGTAATGGTTTCACTGGCGCTGAGTGTCAGGCCAGTGGCATCCGCCGAGTCGGTAATCGTGGTCACCGCAGGCGTGGTGCTTGGCACCAGGTTTTCGAAGTTGCCGCCGGTTGTACCGGTGATGGTGGTACTAACAGTGCTGCCGTTGTTGTAGACGTCGTTCGCTGGTGTATCGACAGCGACAGTGCCGGTGGTCTGGCCGGCAGCGATGGTGATCACCGCGCCGTTGCTCAAGGTGACGGTGACTGGTGTTTGGGCCGGGTTGGTCAGCGTGGCGGTGTAGGTGATCTGGCCGCCTTCAGTAATGGTTTCACTGGCGCTGAGTGTCAGGCCAGTGGCATCCGCCGAGTCGGTAATCGTGGTCACCGCAGGCGTGGTGCTTGGCACCAGGTTTTCGAAGTTGCCGCCGGTTGTACCGGTGATGGTGGTACTAACAGTGCTGCCGTTGTTGTAGACATCGTTTGCCGGCGTATCGACCGCGACGGTACCGGTGGTCTGGCCGGCAGCGATGGTGATCACGGCTCCATTGCTCAAGGTGACGGTCACTGGCGTCTGGGCCGGATTGGTCAGCGTGGCGGTGTAGGTGATCTGGCCGCCTTCGGTGATGGTCTCGCTGGCGCTGAGCGTCAGGCCGGTGGCATCCGCCGAGTCGGTAATGGTGGTAACGGCTGGCGTGGTGCTTGGTACCAGATTTTCAAAGTTGCCGCCGGTTGCGCCAGTAATCGTGGTGCTGACGGTGCTGCCGTTGTTGTAGACGTCGTTTGCCGGAGTATCCACGGCCACTGTGCCGGTGGTCTGGCCGGCGGCAATGGTGATGACCGAGCCGTTGCTCAAAGTCACGGTGACGGGTGTCTGGGCCGGATTGGTCAGCGTGGCGGTGTAGGTGATCTGGCCGCCTTCGGTGATGGTCTCGCTGGCGCTGAGCGTCAGGCCGGTGGCATCCGCCGAGTCGGTAATGGTGGTAACGGCTGGCGTGGTGCTTGGTACCAGATTTTCAAAGTTGCCGCCGGTTGCGCCAGTAATCGTGGTGCTGACGGTGCTGCCGTTGTTGTAGACGTCGTTTGCCGGAGTATCCACGGCCACTGTGCCGGTGGTCTGGCCGGCGGCAATGGTGATGACCGAGCCGTTGCTCAAAGTCACGGTGACGGGTGTCTGGGCCGGATTGGTCAGCGTAGCGGTGTAGGTAATCTGACCGCCTTCGGTGATGGTCTCGCTGGCGCTGAGTGTCAGGCCGGTGGCATCCGCCGAATCGGTAATCGTGGTCACCGCAGGGGTGGTGCTCGGTACCAGATTTTCGAAGTTGCCGCCCGTTGCGCCCGTGATGGTGGTGCTAACGGTGCTGCCGTTGTTGTAGACGTCGTTTGCCGGAGTATCCACGGCCACTGTGCCGGTGGTCTGGCCGGCGGCAATGGTGATGACCGAGCCGTTGCTCAAAGTCACGGTGACGGGTGTCTGAGCCGGGTTGGTCAGCGTGGCGGTGTAGGTGATCTGGCCACCTTCAGTCACTTCGGTAGAAGCAGACAGGCTCAGGCCAGTGGCATCGGCCGAATCGGTAATGGTGGTAACGGCTGGCGTGGTGCTAGGCACCAGGTTTTCGAAGTTGCCGCCGGTTGCGCCAGTGATGGTGGTGCTGACGGTGCTGCCGTTGTTGTAGACATCGTTCGCTGGTGTATCGACCGCGACGGTACCTGTGGTCTGGCCGGCAGCGATAGTGATGACTGCGCCGTTGCTCAAGGTGACGGTCACTGGCGTCTGGGCCGGATTGGTCAGCGTGGCGGTGTAGGTAATCTGACCGCCTTCGGTGATGGTCTCGCTGGCGCTGAGCGTCAGGCCGGTGGCATCCGCCGAGTCGGTAATGGTGGTAACGGCTGGCGTGGTGCTTGGTACCAGATTTTCAAAGTTGCCGCCGGTTGCGCCAGTAATCGTGGTGCTGACGGTGCTGCCGTTGTTGTAGACATCGTTCGATGGCGTATCGACCGCGACGGTACCCGTGGTCTGGCCAGCGGCGATAGTGATCACGGCACCGTTGCTCAGGGTAACGGTCACTGGTGTCTGGGCCGGGTTGGTCAGCGTGGCGGTGTAGGTGATCTGACCGCCTTCGGTGATGGTCTCGCTGGCGCTGAGCGTCAGGCCAGTGGCATCCGCCGAATCGGTAATCGTGGTCACCGCAGGCGTGGTGCTCGGTACCAGATTTTCGAAGTTGCCGCCCGTTGCGCCAGTGATGGTGGTGCTAACGGTGCTGCCGTTGTTATAGACGTCGTTCGCCGGAGTATCGACCGCGACAGTGCCGGTGGTCTGGCCGGCAGCGATGGTGATCACGGCACCATTGCTCAAGGTGACGGTCACTGGCGTCTGAGCCGGATTGGTCAGCGTGGCGGTGTAGGTGATCTGACCGCCTTCGGTGATGGTCTCGCTGGCGCTGAGTGTCAGGCCAGTGGCATCCGCCGAATCGGTAATCGTGGTCACCGCAGGCGTGGTGCTAGGTACCAGATTTTCGAAGTTGCCGCCCGTTGCGCCAGTGATGGTGGTGCTGACAGTGCTGCCGTTGTTGTAGACGTCGTTCGCCGGAGTATCGACCGCGACGGTACCGGTGGTTTGGCCCGCAGCGATGGTGATCACCGCGCCGTTGCTCAGGGTGACGGTCACTGGCGTCTGAGCCGGATTGGTCAGCGTGGCGGTGTAGGTGATCTGGCCGCCTTCAGTCACTTCGGTAGAAGCAGACAGGCTCAGGCCAGTGGCATCGGCCGAATCGGTAATGGTGGTAACGGCTGGCGTGGTGCTAGGCACCAGGTTCTCGAAGTTACCGCCGGAAGTACCGGTGATGGTAGTGCTGACAGTGCTGCCGTTGTTGTAGACGTCGTTCGCCGGAGTATCGACCGCGACAGTGCCGGTGGTCTGGCCGGCAGCGATGGTGATCACCGCGCCGTTGCTCAACGTCACGGTGACAGGCGTCTGGGCCGGGTTGGTCAGCGTGGCGGTGTAGGTGATCTGGCCACCTTCGGTGATGGTCTCGCTGGCGCTGAGCGTCAGGCCAGTGGCATCCGCCGAATCGGTAATCGTGGTGACGGCAGGCGTGGTGCTTGGTACCAGGTTCTCGAAGTTGCCGCCGGTTGCGCCAGTAATCGTGGTGCTGACAGTGCTGCCGTTGTTGTAGACGTCGTTTGCCGGAGTATCCACGGCCACTGTGCCGGTGGTCTGGCCGGCGGCAATGGTGATGACCGAGCCGTTGCTCAGGGTCACGGTGACAGGCGTCTGAGCCGGATTGGTCAGCGTAGCGGTATAGGTGATCTGCCCGCCTTCGGTAACGGTATTGCTGGCGCTCAAGGTCAAGCCAGTGGTGTCGATCGAGTCGGTGACGGTAGTGACCGCAGGCGTGGTGCTAGGCACCAGATTTTCGAAGTTGCCGCCGGTTGCGCCAGTAATGGTGGTACTGATAGCGCCGCCGTTGTTGTAGACGTCATTGGCCGGAGTATCGACAGCGACAGTGCCGGTGGTCTGGCCAGCGGCAATGGTGATGACCGAGCCATTGCTCAGGGTGACGGTGACGGGCGTCTGGGCCGGGTTGGTCAGCGTAGCGGTATAGGTAATCTGGCCGCCTTCGGTAACGGTGTTGCTGGCGCTCAAGGTCAAGCCGGTGGCGTCAGCCGAGTCGGTGATCGTGGTGACGGCTGGCGCGGGGTTGGGCACCAGGTTCTCGAAGTTGCCGCCGGTTACGCCAGTGATGGTGGTGCTGACGGTGCTGCCGTTGTTGTAGACGTCGTTTGCCGGAGTATCCACGGCCACGGTGCCGGTGGTCTGGCCGGCGGCAATGGTGATGACCGAGCCATTGCTCAAGGTCACGGTGACGGGCGTCTGGGCCGGGTTGGTCAGCGTAGCGGTGTAGGTGATCTGGCCGCCTTCGGTAACGGTATTGCCTGCGGTCAATGTCACCGTGGTGGTGTCGACCGTGTCGGTGATCTGGGTCACGGCCGGGGTGGTCGGCAGGGTCACGGCGATGCCGCTGCCGCCGGTGGTGCCGGTGACGGTTACGCTGATCTGGCTGGGGTCGTTGTAGACGGTGTCATTGGGCGCCAGTGGAACGTTGACGCTACCGGTGGTCTGGCCGGCGGCGATGATGATGACCGAGCCGTTGGAGAGCGTGATGGTCAGGTCGGTCTGCGGAGCCTGGGTAACGGTCGCGGTGTAGACCAGTACGCCGCCGGCTTCGGTCAAGGTCGGCGTGGCGCTGAGGGTCAGGGTCGAATCGAGCAGTGTATTGGCGGTGGTGTCGGCGCTGGTGTCGATACCGGTGGTGTCATTGTCCGCGGCGGCGGCAGCGCTCAAGCCTTCGGTCGGGAAGCCTACGGTTGGGTCGACGCTGCCAGCCGTGGCATCCAGCACCACGAAGCTGTGACTGCCGCCGGCACTGCCGCCAGCGCTCGCTTCGCCGGCGCCGGCCGCGGTCGCTTCGAGGGCAGTCGTCGGGTCGACACCTGCGGCGATGGCTTGTTGCAACTCTTCTACAGAAGGCGCGGCCTGGGCTGTGGCTTGAGCCAGGTCGGTGGAGGAATCCGGCGCATTGGCGCTCCACTGAGTGTCGCGGCCCAGGTCCAGGGTGCGGCCGTCGGCCAGGTCCAATGTGACGGCCCCGGCAGGGCCTGTGTCCAACTGGTCGCCGGTGTACAGGCGATCACCTTCAATGAGCACACGCCGGATGCCCTCGGGGGATACGGCGAAAACCTGACCAACAATGCTTTTGACGACGGCAACAACACTGCTCATTGAAGACTCTCCGGGTGCCACGCTGTGTAGACTTCCATGGACCCGGCAGCTTGTGGCTGAAGTGGTCTGGACGTTTTTTCGATTCAGTAGAAGAAATATTTTGACGCGTTAAATCGTCAATATTTTGGCTTGTTTTTTCATTTTATTTGTTCATGCCAAACTATTGACCTTCTGCGGGCCATCCTAAACAATCAATCCAGTAATGTCACATTGATATTTAAGCGGCGGCCTGTTCTTTCGGTGCAAGATTCAGTACCTGTTTCGAACTTTCCGACATACGGTCATTCCGGTTGCCATCATCCGATGCAGCGCCACGTTTCGCTGTGATCCACGACAAGAGTTTCGGGAAATTTCCAACCATGCGTTCGCATCTGCTCAAGGCTTTACCTTTCGCCCTCGCCGCCAGTTTCGTACAAGCACAAACCTTGCCGCAGGCCATGCAACAGGCGCTGGATGTCCATCCTGAAATCCAGGCCGGTGTTAATAGTCGGCTTGCGGCGGACTACCAGCTCAAGGCGGCCAAGGGCGGTTACCTGCCTCGGGTGGACCTGGCAGCCGGTTATGGCCGTGAAGGCACCGACAGCGTCACGACCCGCTCCGGCAGCTCCAATCATTGGGAAACGCTCAACCGCAGTGAGTCGAGCCTGCGCCTGACGCAAATGGTTTTTGACGGTTTTGCGACGTCCAGCGAAGTGGGGCGTCAACAAGCCAACGTCAACTCCCGTGCCTATTCCCTGCTGGACGCTTCCGAGCGCACCGGGTTGACCGTGGCCCAGGTCTACCTGGATGTGCTGACCCGTCGCGAGTTCGTGCGCCTGGCCGAGGAAAACCTCAAGAGCCACGAGCGGATCTTCGACCAGATCAAATTGCGCACCTCCCGTGGCGTGGGCAGCGGTGCCGACCTGGACCAGGCAGAAGCGCGCATGGCCCAGGCGCGCAACAACCTGATCACCGAACAGACCAACCTGGCGGATGCCGAGACCAACTACCTCAGCGCCGTGGGCCAACTGCCGGACCAGCTGGAGCGCCCTGCCGACTTTCTGGCGCTGTTGCCGGCCGACCTGACCGAAGCCCGTGCCCAGATGCTGGAAAACAGCCCGGTGCTGCGTTCCGCCGAAGCGGATATCGCCGCTGCCGAGAAGCAGTACGAAGCCGCCAAGTCGAGCTTCTACCCACGCTTCGACGCCGAACTGGGCCGCACCGCCGACAATGACCTGGACGGCCAGAACGGCCATAACAACGAGTGGCAGGCCATGCTGCGCATGCGCTTCAACCTGTACGCCGGCGGCAGCAACAAGGCGGACCTGGAGTCCAAGTCCTATCTGTCCAACCAGGCCCTGGATATCCGCAACAACGCGCTGCGCCAACTGAATGAAGAGTTGGGCCTGGCCTGGAACGCGCTGAACAATGCCAACGCCCAGGTGCCGATCGCCCAGCAATACGTGGACCGCAGCACGGCCGTGCGCACTGCCTACCAGAAGCAGTTCAGCCTCGGCGAGCGGACCCTGCTCGATCTGCTGGACAGCGAAAACGAGCTGTTCAGCGCCTCGCGCCGGTTGGCAGAGATCAAGAACGTCCAGCTGTTCACCCAGTACCGCATCAAGGCCACCATGGGCCAGTTGCTGAAAAGTCAGGGGGTGGTCGCGCCGTTGGCATCGGTTGTGCAAACCGACATGAAACCCAAGGTTCAGTTGCCTGGGATGAATTGAGTCTTCCTTTCCGTTTCGATCAGTAAAGAGTGCCCAGCGTGGAATCAGAAGTCAGTCGAGTCGAACTCATCCACGATCCACGCGCGCTGCATGACGACCCCTTGCTGGACGGATTGTTGGCGCTCTGCATGCTGCATCAGAAACCCGCCAGCGCGGCGATGCTCACCACCGGCCTGCCGTTGCCCAAGCAGCGGTTGAGCGTCGAATTATTGTCGCGTGCGGCGGCCCGTGCCGGTTTGCAGGGCCGGGTGCTGCAGCGCCGGCTCGAACAGATCCCGACCATTGCCATGCCGGCGCTCCTGCTGCTCAAGGAAGGGCGCAGCGCCGTGCTGCTGGGCTGGACGGAGGATGACCAGGCGCGACTGCTGCTCAGCGAAAGCGACGGTGGCGAAGTGGCGGTCAGCCGTGAGCTGCTGGCCGACGACTACAGCGGCAAGGTCTTCTTTGCCCAACCCCAACATAAATTTGACGTGAACCACGGCACCCTCATCCCTCGGGCGCGTTCGTGGTTCCGCGACACCCTCAAGCGTTCCCGCTGGCTGTATGCCGATGCCATCGCCGCCAGCCTGCTGATCAACATCATCGCCATGGCGGCGCCGTTGTTCGTCATGAACGTCTATGACCGGGTGGTGCCGAACCAGGCCGAGGCGACCCTGTGGGTACTGGCTATCGGTATCACCGGCGCCTACGTGTTCGACCTGATCCTGAAAATGCTGCGCAGCCTGTGCCTGGACCTGGCCGGCAAGAAAACCGACCTGATCATTTCGGCAACGCTGTTCGAGCGCATCGTCGGCATGGCGATGAAATACCGCCCGGCACGGGTCGGCAGCTTCGCCCAGAACATCCACGAGTTCCAGAGCCTGCGGGACTTCCTCGCGTCGCTGACCCTCACCAGCCTGATCGACCTGCCGTTCACCCTGTTGATCCTGATGGTCATCGCGATCATCGGTGGACACCTGGTGTGGATTCCGGTCGTGGCGTTCCCGCTGGCCCTGTTGATCGGCTACGCCTTGCAGAAGCCCCTGGTGGCGACCATGGAGCGGACCATGGCCCTGGGCGCCGAGCGGCAGTCCAGCCTGATCGAAACCCTGGCCGGCCTGGATGCGGTGAAGGTCAACAACGCCGAGAGCGAGCGCCAGTACCAGTGGGAGCAGACCATCGGTACCCTCAGTCGCCTCGAGCTGCGCGTGAAGATGCTGTCCGGGCTGGCGATGAATATCACCTTGCTGATCCAGCAACTGGCCGGCGTGGTCATGATCGTCTTCGGCGTCTACCTGATCATCGCCGGCAACCTGAGCATGGGTGGGCTGGTCGCCTGCTACATGCTCAGCGGTCGCGCACTCAGTCCGTTGGCTTCGCTGTCGGGCCTGCTGACCCGCTACCAGCAGGCGCGGGTGACCATGACATCCGTCGACCAGATGATGGAACTGCCCCAGGAGCGCAACTTCGACGAGCGTCCGCTCAGCCGCAAGGTCCTGCAGGGGGCCATCGAATGCCGCCAGTTGAATTTCACCTACCCCAACCAGCAGAACGCCGCGCTGAAGAACATCAACCTGGTGATCAAGCCCGGCGAGAAAATCGGCATCATCGGTCGCAGCGGCTCGGGCAAGAGCTCCCTGGCCAAGTTGCTCGTGGGCCTTTACCAGCCGGACGACGGCGCTCTGCTGGTGGACGGCGTGGACATTCGCCAGATCGATGTCAGCGAGTTGCGCTACAACGTCGGCTACGTGCCCCAGGATATCCAGCTGCTGGCCGGTACCCTGCGGGACAACCTGACGTCCGGCGCCCGTTACGTCGAGGACGAACTGGTGCTCCAGGCCGCCGAGCTGGCGGGTGTGCACGAGTTCGCACGCCTGCATCCACAGGGCTATGAACTGCAAGTGGGTGAGCGCGGCCAGAACCTCTCCGGTGGCCAGCGCCAGAACGTCGCCCTGGCTCGCGCGCTGCTGCTCAACCCTCCTATCCTGCTGCTGGACGAACCCACCAGTGCCATGGACAACACCGGCGAGGAACGCTTGAAACAGCGCCTGGCCGCCGTGGTGGAAAACAAGACGGTGCTGCTGGTGACGCACCGGGCATCCCTGCTGTCGCTGGTGGATCGCCTGCTGGTGGTCGACCGCGGCCAGATCCTGGCCGACGGCCCGAAAGCTGCCGTGATGGAAGCGTTGAAGAAGGGGCAGATCAGTGTTGCTTAAGTCAGGTTTCAAGGATTCCGTGGGCCGCTATTTCAAAGGCTCCGCCTCGCTGCACGGCCAGCCCCTGCCGGAAGTGAACAAGGCCCTGATCGAGGACGCCCCGCGGGTGGTGCGTCTGACGATCTGGGGCATCATCGGCTTCTTCGTGTTCCTGGTGCTGTGGGCCAACTTCGCCGTGGTCGACGAAGTGACCAAAGGCGACGGCAAGGCGATCCCGTCGTCCAAGATCCAGAAAATCCAGAACCTGGAAGGCGGTATCGTCGCCGAGCTGTTCGTCAAGGAAGGTCAGATTGTCGAGGCCGGTGCGCCTCTGATTCGCCTGGATGACACGCGGTTCGTCTCCAACGTGGGCGAAACCGAGGCCGATCGGCTGTCCATGCTGTTGCGGGTCGAGCGCCTGAGCGCCGAGGTCGACGATCGGCCGCTGAACTTCCCGCCCGACGTGCTCAAGGCCGTGCCGGGCCAGGCCGCCAGCGAGGAATCGCTGTACATCAGTCGGCGCCAGCAATTGCACGATGAAATTGGCGGTTTGCAGGAACAGTTGGTCCAGCGCCAGCAGGAATTGCGCGAGTTCATTTCCAAGCAGGCGCAGTACCGTTCCGCCCTGGCCTTGCAGCGCCAGGAAATCAACATGTCCGAGCCGCTGGTGGCCCAGGGTGCGGTGTCGCCGGTGGAAGTGCTGCGACTCAAGCGCGCCGAAGTCGAAACCCGTGGACAATTGGACGCCACGACGCTGGCGATTCCCCGTGCCGAATCGGCGATCAAGGAAGTGCAGCGCAAGATCGACGAGACTCGCGGCAAATTCCGTAGCGAAGCCCTGACCCAGCTCAACGAGGCGCGCACCGACCTGAACAAGGCCCAGGCCACCGGCAAGGCCCTGGAAGACCGGGTGAGCCGCACCCTGGTCACCTCGCCGGTGCGGGGTATCGTCAACAAGATGCTGGTGAACACCATCGGCGGGGTCATCCAGCCCGGCAGCGACCTGGTGGAGATCGTGCCGCTGGACGACACCATTCTGGTGGAAGCGAAAATCCGTCCCCAGGACATTGCCTTCCTGCATCCGGGCCAGGACGCCACCGTGAAATTCACCGCGTACGACTACACCATCTACGGTGGGCTGAAAGCCAAGCTGGAGCAGATCGGCGCCGACACCATCACCGATGAAGACAAGAAAACCACCTACTACATCATCAAGCTGCGCACCGAACGCAGCCACCTGGGCACACCTGAAAAACCCTTGCTGATCATCCCTGGGATGGTGGCTTCGGTGGACATCATCACCGGCAAGAAAACCGTGCTCAGCTACCTGCTCAAGCCGATTATCAAGGCCCGGTCCGAGGCGCTGCACGAGCGGTAGAAACCCAATGACTCGGGCCGGCGCTATCTGTGTGGCGAGGAACTCATCCCCTCGCCACAGGCAGGGCAGTGAAAACTCTAAGCCATATCGTTATTCATTAACGGTATTTAAATTTAAATTCTTATAGCTTTAAAGTCATCCACCTGCGTACCTGCCGACCAATCGGCGCGCCGCACGACACAAACCAACACGGTAACGCCGTGAGTTTTGATCGAGTGCGCGCCTGTTCGAGCGCGCCGTGCGTGGGAGTGATGTATGCCAGCCGTTTCCTATTCTTCGGATTCCCCTACACCAGGCGCCGCGAGCATCGCGCCGCAGACCTTCGAAATTCGTCCATTCATCGAAGCCGTCGGCGCCGAAATCATCGGGCTGGACCTGTCCCGGCCGATCAACGACCAGGACTTTGCCCGTATCCATCGTGCCCACCTGGACCATCATGTGGTGGTGTTTCGCGACCAGCACATCACCCCCGAACAACACATCGCTTTCAGCCGTCGGTTTGGCGTGCTGCAGATCCATGTGCTCAAGCAGTTTCTCCTGGCCGGGCATCCGGAAATCCTCATCGTTTCCAACATCATCGAAAACGGCCAATCCATCGGCCTCGGGGATGCCGGCAAATTCTGGCATTCGGACCTCTCCTATAAAGCGCTCCCCAGCCTGGGCTCGATGCTGCACGCCCAGGAGCTGCCAAGCGAAGGCGGCGACACACTGTTCGCGGATATGCACAAGGCCTGGGAAGGCCTGCCCGAGGCGTTGCGCAAGGCAGTGCAAGGACGCTCGGCGGCGCACTCCTACACGGCGCGCTACAGCGAAACCAGATTCGAAGGCAACTGGCGACCCTCGCTGACACCGGAGCAACTGGCCCAGGTCGCCGAAGTCGTGCATCCCATCGTCCGTACCCACCCGGAAACCGGGCGCAAGGCGCTGTTCGTCAGCGAAGGCTTCACCACCCGCATCGTCGGTTTGCCGGAGGATGAAAGCAAGGCGCTGCTGGCCGAGCTGTATGCCCATAGCGTGCTGCCGCACAACGTCTATCGCCATCAATGGCAGCCCCACGACCTGGTGTTCTGGGACAACCGCTCGCTGATCCACCTGGCCGCCGGTTGCCCCAGTCATCTGCGCCGCAAGCTGTATCGCACCACCATCCAGGGCGACGCCCCTTTCTGATCGGCTGCGCCTGGCGCAAAGAAGCTGGAGAATCATCATGTCCAAACGTATCGCTTTCGCACCGCTGGCCGCAGCCATCGGCCTGGGGTTCAGTTTGCTGGCCGCCAGCCTGGTCTCCCCCGCCCGAGCCCATGCCGAGGGCGAGATTCGGATCGCCGAACAGTTCGGGATCGTTTACTTGCTGCTGAACGTGGTTCGCGATCAGCAACTGATCGAGAAGTATGGCAAGCAGCAAGGGATCGACATCAAGGTCGACTGGACCCAGTTGTCCGGCGGCGCGGCAGTCAATGACGCGTTGTTGTCGGGTTCCATCGACATTGCCGGAGCCGGCGTCGGGCCTCTGCTGACCATCTGGGACCGCACCCGTGGCAAGCAGAACGTCAAGGCCGTGGCTTCCCTGGGCAACTTTCCCTATTACCTGTTGAGCAACAATCCCAAGGTCAAGACCATCGCCGACTTCACCGAGCAAGACCGCATCGCGGTCCCTGCGGTGGGGGTGTCGGTGCAGTCGCGGATCCTGCAGTACGCCGCCGCGAAGCAATGGGGCGACAAGGAATTCAACCGCCTCGACAAATACACCCTGGCGGTGCCGCACCCGGACGCAACGGCGGCGCTGATTGCCGGCGGCACGGAGTTGACCGGGCATTTTTCCAACCCGCCGTTCCAGGACCAGGCCCTGCAAAACCCTGGCGTCCATGTGGTGCTCAATTCCTATGACGTACTTGGGCCGAATTCGCCCACGGTGCTGTTCGCCACCGAAAAATTCCGTGATGAAAATCCGAAAACCTACCGGGCATTCGTCCAGGCGCTGACCGAGGCGGCGGAGTTTGCCCAGAAGGACAAGGGCGCGGCGGCGGATACGTACCTGAGGGTGACCAAGGCCAAGATCGACCGGGCGGCCTTGCTGAAGATCATCGACAACCCGCAGATCGAATTCACCGTCAATCCGAAGAATACTTATCCGCTGGCCGAATTCCTGTTCCGTGTCGGTGCGATCAAGAACAAGCCCGCGTCGTGGGAAGACTACTTCTTCCAGGACGCCAAGCCGCTGCAGGGGAGCTGATAGCCATGAACGCGTTGTTGCAAGGCCACGCGGCCAGCACGCCCGTTTCCACTGGCACGGCACTGTTGTCGGTGGACAACGTCAGCCTGGAATATCGCACCCCGCAGCGCGTGGTGCGGGCCACCCATCAAGTGAGTTTCGAAGTCGATCCGGGGGACCGGTTTGTCCTGCTCGGGCCGTCCGGCTGCGGCAAGTCCACCTTGCTCAAGGCCGTTGGCGGTTTCATCGCGCCGTGCGAAGGCGAGATTCGCTTGCAGGGCCAAACCGTCAGCGCGCCGGGGCCGGACCGGATCGTGGTGTTCCAGGAGTTCGATCAGCTGCCGCCGTGGAAAACCGTCAAGCAGAACGTGATGTTCGCGCTGTTGGCGTCAGGCACCCTGAAGCGTCGTGAGGCCGAGGAGCGGGCCCTGCATTATCTGGACAAGGTCGGTTTGGCAGCGTTTGCCGATGCCTACCCCCACACCTTGTCCGGCGGTATGAAGGCCCGGGTTGCCATTGCCCGGGCGCTGGCGATGCAGCCGAAGATCCTGTTGATGGACGAGCCCTTCGCCGCCCTCGATGCCCTGACCCGCCGCAAGATGCAGGAAGAACTGCTGCTGCTCTGGGAAGAGGTGCGCTTCACGCTGCTGTTCGTCACCCACTCCATTGAAGAGGCCTTGGTGGTGGGCAATCGCATCCTCTTGCTGTCACCGCATCCGGGACGGGTGCGGGCGGAGGTTCACAGCCATCAATATGGCTTGCACAGCCTCGGCGGCGAAGCGCTCCAGCATACGGCGCGGCGTATCCATGGGTTGTTGTTCAACGACGGCCCGGCGGTACAGATCGAACGTGACCTGGATTTCGCCGACATCCGTATCGCCTATTGAGGAGCTTTGCATGAGCCATTCAGCGCCTGCGCGCGAAGAGTACGAAATCGATCTGCAGCCGTTGACCCACGTGCCGCTGGAACGGGAGTTGCCCTTGGGGCAGCGGCTCTGGCAGCAGGGCTGGCTGCGTAAAAGCCTGATCCTGTTGCTGCTGGCGGTGGTGTGGGAGGGTGTGGCCCGTTATCAGAGCAACGACCTGCTGCTGCCAGGCTTCCTGCAAACCGCCGACGCGCTGTACGACGGTCTGCTCAGCGGCGAGCTGTTGAGCAAGGTGTGGCTTTCCCTGGTAGTGCTGATCAAGGGCTACCTGCTGGGCATCGTCCTGGCGTTCGGCCTGACCACGCTGGCGGTGTCGACACAACTGGGGCGCGATCTGCTCAGCACCCTGACCTCGATGTTCAACCCGCTGCCCGCCATCGCCCTGTTGCCATTGGCCTTGCTGTGGTTCGGCCTGGGGCAGAACAGCCTGATTTTCGTGCTGGTGCATTCGGTGCTGTGGGCCCTGGCCTTGAACATGTACGCGGGGTTTCTCGGCGTGTCCGACACGCTGCGCATGGCCGGGCGCAACTACGGGCTCAAGGGCCTGCGTTTCGTGCTGTACATCCTGATCCCGGCGGCGCTGCCATCGATCCTCGCCGGGCTGAAAATCGGCTGGGCCTTCGCCTGGCGCACCCTGATCGCCGCCGAACTGGTATTTGGCGCCACCAGCGGCAAGGGCGGCCTGGGTTGGTACATCTTCCAGAACCGCAACGAGCTGTACACCGATAAGGTGTTTGCCGGGTTGGCGGTGGTGATTCTGATCGGCCTGCTGGTGGAGAACCTGGTGTTCGACAGCCTGGAGCGGGTGACGGTGAAGCGCTGGGGGATGCAGCGTTGATCGGTGGGGTGGATAAACCCTGTGGCGAGAGAACTTGCTCCCCTGGCCTGCGGAGCAAACTGCCTCGCCACAGGTATTTGGCGTGCCTGGGCTCGCGATAGCGGCCCTCAATTCACCGCAGGAACGTCACGACGGCTGCGCTTCAAGCCGATCCATCGCCCGCTCCACCAACAGATGCACCCCCTCGGCCACGCGGCTGATCGCCAGGACGACGCTGCGGCGACTGCCTTCAACGTCATCCGCCAGATTGGCCGCGATGGCGCTGATGGACAGCAGGTCTTCGGAGGCATTGGCCAGCAGGGTTTCGGTGTCGATGTGCGGGGCGACCATGAAAAGGTGGGCGGCTTGGGTTTTGCCCGCGGCTTCTTCGGCCGTTTTGGGATTGAGGTAGTAGTCGAGGGCGCGCTCGGCGGCTTCGTCGAGTTTTTTGGTTTTCGCGGCGTTGTCGGAGAGGAAGCCAGGATCTTCTGGCGGGTTAGGTGTCACTTTGAACATGTCGTGTAGCTCCGTCTGTGCTGTTGGAACTGACACTCTTTCGCTTGCACGCAAATGAGGTGGCAGTTGTACGTAGGTGTGCAAGACCGGGCAGACGGAACCCCGGCAGATTTCTCCTTGCGAAAAAATCTCCCACGCACAACCGCCATAAAGAAGCTTTGATCAAGACTGATAGCGATGTGCGACGTCTTTTACCCGGACTTGCACGTCCGTGTCACCGTTTTTTCAGTGACAAACCCAGACTAGCGATGGGCTCCAAGCCGGACAAGTTCACCGATATCGCTACAACTTGAGGGAAATCTCCTAGGACCAGTTGTGCCCATGCAGCGTCGAACCTGAGCGATTGGGTGACGAGGTGCAGCGAAAGAGCCGGCGAAGCCTGGTTCTGCTAGCATTGCGTCTGGCTCAACTCCCGTCAGATGTGAGTGCGCAGAATGCAGCTTCCGGACATGAACCTGTTGGTCGCCCTCGATGCCTTGCTCGATGAGGGCAGTGTGGTCGGGGCCGCGCGGCGGATGAACCTCAGCCCCGCCGCCATGAGCCGTACCCTGACGCGGATCCGCGAGGCCATCGGCGACCCGATCCTGGTGCGCGCCGGCCGGGGCCTGGTGCCCACGCCCAAGGCGCTGGCGTTGCGTGAGCAGGTGCGCGACGTGGTGGAGCAGGCGGCCCTGGTGTTTCGCTCGGCCGATGCCGTGGACCTGGGCACCCTGCGGCGGCGCTTCAGCATCCGGGCCAATGACTTCTTCGTCGGTGTATATGGCGGCAGGCTGTTCGATACCCTCGAGCGTCAGGCGCCCCATTGCGAGTTGCGCTATGTGCCCGAAGGCGATGGCGACGACGAAGCCCTGCGCGAAGGTCGCATCGACCTGAACATCAGCAACACCCGGCCAGTCATGCCTGAGGTGAAAGTGCAGAACCTGTTTTCCACGCACTTCGTCGGCCTGGTGCGTGAAGATCATCCACTGCTCGACGGCGAGATCACGGCCGAACGATTCGCCGGCTTTTCCCATATCAGCATGTCCCGGCGCGGTATCGCCCGGGGGCCTATCGACACGGCGCTCAATGCCTTGGGCCTGGAACGCCGGGTGGCGGTCATCGCGCCGAGTTTCCATGCCGCGATGTTCGCCTTGCCCGATTCCGACCTGATCCTGCCGGTGCCCAAGGAAGCCCTGCTGAGCATCAAGCGCCTGGGCCTGCGCCTGCGTTCGTTTACCCTGCCGATTCCGTTGCCCACCCTGATGCTCACCCAGGCCTGGCATCCTCGCTACGACAACGACCCCGCCCACCGTTGGCTTCGGGAAACCCTCAAGGCCTGTTGCGAGGAAACCTGGCTGGAGGCGCAGCCTGCCTAGCCCGTGACGGGCCTGCGTGCGGGCCGGTCTGGGCGGTGTTGTCCTGAGCAAAGGGACCTTCGGGGGCGAGGCGTCTGATGGTTGCGTCCGGTGCACTTATAAGTTTCCGATAAGTCACTTTTTGTCAGTCATCGCACTTTTTAAACTGCTTCGCAATTTCATTCCAGAGTGCCCACGCTTCATGACATCCCTCACGACCACGGCGATACCCGCGGCGCCAGCCGTGCCGTCGGCGTTCGGCCCGCGAATCGTCATCGGCCTGGTGGGTGTACTGCTGGCGGTGCTGGTCTCGGGCCTGAATGAAATGGTGACCAAGGTCGCCCTGGCCGATATCCGTGGGGCGATGGCCATCGGGTACGACGAGGGCACCTGGCTGGTGGCGTGCTACGCCGCCACGTCGGTGGCGGCCATGGCGTTCGCCCCGTGGTGTTCGGTGACTTTTTCACTACGCCGCTTCACCCTGTGGGCCATCGGCCTGTTCGCTCTCCTGGGCGTGCTGTGCCCTTTCGCGCCGGACTATGAAAGCCTGTTGGTGCTGCGCACGTTGCAGGGCCTGGCGGGCGGTGCATTGCCGCCGATGCTGATGACCGTCGCCCTGCGTTTCCTGCCGCCCGGTGTGAAGCTCTATGGCCTGGCCGGCTATGCCCTGACCGCCACGTTCGGTCCCGGACTGGGCACGCCCCTGGCCGGCCTGTGGACCGAATACTTCGGCTGGCAATGGACGTTCTGGCAAATCATCGTGCCTTGCCTGGTCGCCATGGTGGCGGTGGCCTACGGCCTGCCCCAGGACCCGTCGCGCCTGGAGCGCCTCAGGCAGTTCAACTGGCGTGGCCTGCTGCTGGGTTTTCCGGCGATCTGCATGTTGGTGATCGGCGTGCTGCAAGGCAACCGGCTCGATTGGTTCGAATCGAACCTGATCTGCACCTTGCTGGGGGGCGGGTTGGGGTTGCTGGTGCTGTTCATGCTCAACGAATGGTCGCAGCCGGTGCCGTTCTTCAAGTTGCAGATGCTGGGCATACGCAACCTGACGTTTGCCCTGGTGACGCTGGCCGGTGTGTTGGTGGTATTGCTGGCGGTGATCATCATTCCGTCCAGCTACCTGGCCCAGGTCCAGGGTTATCGACCGGCGCAGACAGCGCCCGTCATGCTGCTGATGGCTTTGCCGCAATTGCTGGCGCTGCCGCTGGTGGCGGCGTTGTGCAATGTGCGCTGGGTCGATTGCCGTTGGGTGTTGGGGATCGGCCTGGGCATGCTGGCGCTGTCCTGCATCGGCGGGTCGCAGTTGACCTCGGCCTGGATCCGCGACGATTTCTATGGCTGGCAACTGTTGCAGATTTTCGGTCAGCCGATGGCGGTGCTGCCGTTGTTGATGCTGTCGACCGGCAGCATTTCGCCGATGGAGGGGCCGTTCGCCTCGGCCTGGTTCAATACGGTGAAGGGCCTGGCCGCGGTGATCGCCACCGGCGTGCTGGACGCGCTGACCACATCGCGCCTGCATTTCCATTCCACGATGCTGGTGGACAGTCTCGGCAATTCACCCCTGATGGACGCCGATTCCGCCGGGCTCGCCCATCGCCTGCACCAGCAGGCTGTGGTGCTGACTTCCTCCGATCTGTATCTGTGCATGGCGGGCGTCGCGCTCGTCCTGATCCTGCTTATTTTCTGGCTGCCGACGCGGATCTACCCGCCTCGCGCGCCACGCTGAACCGAGGACCTCATGACAATTCAAGGCAAGAAACCGGTTGCGCTCGCCGTTGCGGCGACTGTGGCGCTCGGTGCGCTGATCTACCTGCTGACGCCTGGCAAGCCCGCGCAGCAGAGCACCAACGACGCGTTCGTTTCGGCGGACTACACCCTGGTGGTGCCGCGCGTGGCGGGATTCATCAAGCAAGTGCTGGTGGAAGACAACGAGCAGGTCAAGGCCGGGCAATTGCTTGCGCTGATCGACGACCGTGACCTGCGTGCCGCGGCCCAGGCCGCCGACGCCCAGACCCAGGTTGCCCGCGCCGAGTTGGACAATACCCGGGCGACCCTGGAGCGCCAGGCCTCGGTGATCGCCCAGGCCCAGGCCTCGGTGGTCGCTGCCAAGGCGCAAATGGCCTTTGCCGAGCATGAACGCAACCGTTACCAGCATCTGGCGGGCGTGGGTGCCGGTACTGTGCAGAACGCCCAGCAGGCCCAGACCCGGATCGACCAGGCCACGGCTCGGCTGGCCAATGCCACGGCGGTGCTGGCGGCCGAGCGTAAGCAGGTGGAAGTTCTCACCGCCCGGCGTGACGCCGCCGAAGGTGGGTTGAAGCGGGCGCTGGCTGCCCTGGAAATCGCCAGTTTCGAGCTGTCCTATACCCGCATCGTCGCGCCCCAGGATGGCATGGTGGGTGAGCGGGCGGTTCGGGTCGGTGCGTATGTGACCCCAGGCAGCAAGCTGCTGGCGGTGGTGCCGCTGGCCCAGGCCTATGTGGTGGGCAATTTCCAGGAAACCCAACTCGCCAATGTCCGGCCGGGCCAGCGTGTGGACGTGCGGGTCGACAGCTTCGGCGGTGAAACGCTGCAGGGACGCGTGCAGAGCATCGCCCCGGCGACCGGTGTGACCTTCGCTTCGGTCAAGCCGGACAATGCCACCGGTAATTTCACCAAGGTCGTGCAGCGCATACCCGTGAAGATTGTCCTGGACCCGGGCCAGCCCTTGGCCGAGCGGTTGCGGGTGGGGATGTCGGTCGAGGCGAATATCGATACGGCCAGTACGACGAACGAAGGGCGTGAGGTGACGCAGCGATGAAGGCGAGCACCCCCACGCCGCGTCATCGGTGCATGCTGGTCGTGCTGGCGGCTGCGCTGTCTGCCTGCAGCGTCGGTCCGGATTTCCAGCGCCCCGAGGCGCTGCAAATGGCCCAATGGTCGAAACCCGTCAACGCGGCCGCCAGCCAGGCGGTGCCCGCGCAGATGAACGAACGCTGGTGGGAGGTCTTCAACGACCCGACCCTGTCCGCGCTGACCCGTCGCGCCGTGGCCGAAAACCTCGATCTCAAGCTGGCTGGCAGTCGCTTGCAACAGAGCCGCGCCGCCCGTCAGGTGATCACCTCGGCGCAATACCCGAACAGTGCCGCCACCGCAGGTTATGGCCGCAAGCGCAACAGCGGGCAGGGGCTGAATGACCCCTCGGGCAATGACGGTGATTCGGCGTATAACTTGTGGGAAGCAGGGTTTTCCGCGTCATGGGAGCTGGACCTGTGGGGCCGGGTGCGCCGTGAAGCCGAAGCGGCGCAGGCGAACCTGGAAGTTGTGGAGAATGACCGTCGCGCAGTCTTGCTGGCGGTGCTCGCCGAGACCGCCCAGGACTATCTGCAGTTGCGCGGCGTGCAAAGCACCCGTGCCGTCACCGAGCAGAACCTCGGGGTGGCGCGCCACAGCCTGGAACTTACGCAGCTGCGCCTGGCCGATGGCGTTGCCACGGACCTGGATGTGGCTGAAGCGGCGGCCCAGGTCGCGACCATCGAGGCGCGCTTGCCTGCCCTGCAGCAGCGTCAGTCACAGCTGGTCAATGCGTTGAGCCTGTTGCTGGGGCAGCCACCGCAGGCATTGCAGGCCGAACTGTCAGCCGACGCCCCCATGCCCCAGGCGCCTCGGCAGGTCGCCATTGGCCTGCCGTCCCAACTCGCCGAGCGTCGCCCGGACATCCGCCAGGCCGAAGCCCGGCTGCACGCGGCCACGGCCAGCATCGGCGTGGCCAAGGGCGACTTCTATCCGCGTATTACCTTATCGGGCAACGTGGGCTCCCAGGCTTTGCAACTCGGCGATTTCGGCTCGTGGGGTTCGCGAGCATTCGGCATCGGCCCGCAGTTCAGCCTGCCGCTGTTCGATGGTGGTCGCCTGCGGGGCATGCTTGAACTGCGTGAGGCCCAGCAACAGGAAGCGGCGATCGCCTATCAGCAGACCGTGCTCAAGGCCTGGCATGAAATCGACGATCAACTGAGCGCCTACAACGCCAGTCAACTGCGCCGCGACAGCCTGGCCGAAGCCGTGCGCCAGAACCGGATCGCCCTGCGTACCGCACAACAACAATACGTGGAAGGCGTGGTGGACTTTGTCACCGTCCTCACGGTGCAAGGCGCGTTGCTGGCCACCCAGGAACAACTGGTGGAAAGCTCAACTGGCGTTTCCCTGGCCATGGTGGGGTTGTACAAGGCGCTGGGCGGTGGTTGGGAACCGGTGTATCCGGCGGCGAGTGTCGCTACCAATAATCCGGCTTGACGGCGGGGGCCTTATGGGTGGGAACCCGATTGGGAAATTGATGGGATTGGAGCTCGTCGCAGGTGACGACCCGGCGCATCCAGTGGGCGTATTGTTTCAGGGAGCCTGGTGATGGACGATTCAATTCAGCCCGGTGAGGAAGGATCACGCCGACGGTTATCTCAGGGAAGTCTTCTCGAATGGCTTTCAACGCAGGCGTCATATCAGTGTCGCTGGAGACCAGCACCAGTTGCTCCACGTATCCATGTTCGAGCGACGCCGTTTGCCTGGCTACGGTTCGGTACATGCTGACGGCTATATGGACGTCTGTTTCTTTCTCTTCCAGTTTCCATATGTCGACCTTGTCCTCACGCGAGGCTCTCGTTTTCCTGTCGATGAAACGAGGGGCTTTGGCGGGTTCAAGTTGATGGTGGCCGTAATGGACGCGGATATCAGTCGTCTTCAGGGCGCGGATATACGTATCTTGCGCCTCCTTTGAAAGGCGACCGCGAGTAGCCAACAGGGGCTTGACCGACGAGGTGAAATAGTCGACCGAAGCAACAGCGCTGTGAGGGTTCTCGATATGGGTGATATGCGTTAACAGGCTTCGAAGGTTCAGCCATTTATAAGGCGTGTCTGCGAGCAATCCATAGAACAGGTTGTAGCCATCAACAAAAAATGCAGTGCGCACAATTCGATTCCCCACAAACGAAAAAACCGGCCTAGGCCGGTTTTTTCACCCCAACGGCCAGAGAATCTAATCTCTGCGTACGGGGTTGAGTGAGACGATCCTAAGTCGAGCGCGCTATGACGTCAACCATAGGCGGGAGTCTCCCTGTTCACCGGCGAGCCAGTTTCAAGAGGATTTATATCTTCAGGTCAAATGCTTCTTGGCGGAATCTGTGAATAGCTGTTGCTAGACGGAGTTTTCTTGCAGGACGATTTGTTGCTGCAAAAAAATCCATCGTCCGTACCCGTGCTGTGTGAGAGGACACTCTCGTTTTTTTGTAGGAACAACCCCCCATCGCTGTCAGCAACACCCCCGTAGCTTTGCTGCGGTGCTCTGGCCTTTTTGATACGAGAGATTTCAAACCTCCTGCCGCGATTCCCTTGACGCTTCCCACTGCTGTCGTAGACTCCGCCCATCCGTCAGGGAGTAGCGGTTATGTTGCGTTTGGGTAGTTGGGTAATGGGATTGGCCTTCGTAGCGTGTGGCGTCCAGGCGCAGACGCCTGCAGCGGACGATCCGCTGCTGGAGAACAACGTCACCGCCAGTGCACCGGGTGGCAGCGAGGCGCGGGGGGTGCTTCGGGCGCGGGACCAGGCGGTACTGGCCAGCGAACTGGCCGGGCGTATTGTCGAACTGCCGTTCAGTGAGGGTGAGTCGTTCAAGAAGGGCGATACCCTGGCGCGTTTCGATTGTTCGGCCTATCAGGCCCAGCTCAATGCGGCCCAGGCGGCGAGCCGGGGAGCCAGTGAGGAACTGGCGCATAACCGGCAACTGGCGGCGCTGAAATCGGTGGGGCGTTTCGAAGTGTCGCGGGCTGAAGCCCGGGTCAGCGAGGCTCAGGCGCAGTCCCAGGTGTATCAGGTCCAGGTCAAGCGCTGCAGCGTGATCGCGCCGTTCGATGGCCAGGTGGTGTCGCGCAAGGTGCAGCGTTACGAAAGCGTGGCGGCCGGTGCGCCGTTGCTGGATGTGGTCGACAACCGCACCCTGGAAATCCATCTGCTGATTCCGTCGCGCTGGATGGGCAGGCTCAAGCCTGGCCAGTCGTTCACCTTCGTTCCCGATGAAACCGGCCAGCCGCTGCAAGCGACGGTCAAGCGCCTGGGGGCGCGCATCGACGAGGGCAGCCAGACCTTGCTGCTGGTGGCCAGCCTGCCCGATGCCAGCGGGCTGTTGTCCGGCATGAGCGGCACGGCGCGTTTCGCGGAGCTCAAGTGAACGCGCCGATGATGGGCAGCGCCGAGCAGGTGTTCGCCCGCTTTCTCGACCTGGAGCGCCAGACGCGAGCCGCGCGTACTGCGGCGCAATTGAGCTACAGCCTGGTCAACGATGGCCAGGCGCTGTTCGGGTTTCGTCATGCCGCGCTATTGATCGCGGGCAAGGTGCAGGCGGTGACGGGTGTCAGCGCCGTGGAGCCCAACGCGCCGTTCGTGGCGTTTGTCGAGCAGGCGGTGGCGCAGCTGTTCAAGCAGGGCCTGCTGGACCAGTCCCGGGTGATCGCCGCCGATGGGGTGAGCGAAGCCGTCCGGTCGGACTGGGCAAGCCTGTCGGCCGGACAGGTGTTCTGGTTGCCATTGATCGATCATCAGGGCCAGGTCTTCGGCGGATTGTGGCTGGCCCGTGACCTGCCATGGACTCCCCCCGAACAGGTACTGCTGTCCCAGCTGGGCGATACCTACAGCCATGCCTGGCTCGCGTTGCAACCGCGCAAACCCTGGCGCCTGCGTTGGACGCGCAAGCGCCAGGTCGCATTGGCGGCGGTGCTGTTGCTGGGGTTGCTGATTCCGGTGCGCCAGTCGGTATTGGCGCCGGCCGAGGTGGTGCCTCTGGGTGGACAGGTGGTGGCGGCGCCGCTGGATGGCGTGATCGCCGAGTTCCTGGTCAAGCCCAACCAGACCGTCAAGAACGGCGAGTTGCTGCTGCGCTTTGAAAGCACCAGCCTCAAGGCCCAGGCCGATGTGGCCGAGCGTGCCCTGGGCGTGGCCGAGGCAGAGCTCAAGGCCAATTCCCAACGCTCATTCGCCGATGCCGAATCGAGCTCCAAGATCGATCTGCTGGCCGCCCGCGTCGAACAGAAACGCGCCGAGCGCAACTATGCGGTCGAGTTGCTCAAGCGCAGCGAAGTGCGTGCCGGACGTGACGGCATTGCGGTCTTTCCCGATGCCGAGCGCTGGCTTGGCAAGCCCGTGCAGACCGGTGAGCGGTTGATGGAGATTGCCGACCCGAACCAGGCCGAGTTGCGTATCGAACTGGCGGTGGGCGATGCGATTGAATTGACCCCCGGTGCGCAGGTGGCGCTGTTTCTCGACAGCGATCCGTTGCAGCGGCACCTGGCCTGGCTGGAACGCTCGGCGTACGAAGCGCAACCCACCGCCGCCGGGCAACTGGCGTATCGCCTGGATGCGCGTTTCGATGCGACGGCGCCGCGTATCGGCCTGCGGGGCACGGCGAAGATCTTCGGTGACCGCGCGCCCCTGGCGCTGTACCTGTTGCGGCGGCCCCTGGCCGGCCTGCGCCAGAGCGTAGGCCTGTAGCATGAGCCTGCCGAGCCTGCGGCCGGACCTGCAGCTGTCCCCGGCGGCTCCGGACCCGGACGGGTCCCCTCAATGGACATTGGCCGATCCGGTGCGCGGTCGTTATTTCAAGCTCGGCGCGGCAGCGATGCGCATGCTGCGGCATTGGTCCCTGGGCGATCCGGAGCAGGTGCTGCACGCGGCGAATCGGGAGCCGGGCCTGCCGCTTACCCAGGAGTCGCTGGAGCAACTGCTGGGTTTTCTGCGCGGGCACGACCTGATCAGTGCGATGGATCCGCAACAGCGCGACAGCTACCTGTTCAAGCAGGTCGCCCAGCGCCAGAGCCTCTGGCAGATCCTGCTGCATCAGTACCTGTTTTTCCGCATCCCACTGTGGCGCCCGGATGCCTTTCTCAATCGGGCCTGGCCGTGGCTCGCGCGATTCGGTCCTGGCTTGCTGCGTTATGGCCTGCCCCTGACCCTGGGGCTGGGCATTTTCCTGGTCTCGCGGGACTGGCAGCGGTTCGTGGCGACCTTCCCGCATCTGTTCAGCCTCGGTGGTGCGCTGGCATTCGGCGTAGCGTTGTTGTTCGCCAAGCTGTGCCATGAGTTCGGCCATGCCTTCATGGCCAAGCGAGCCGGGTGTCGCGTGCAAAGCATGGGCGTGGCATTCATGGTGCTGCTGCCGATGTTCTATACCGACGTCAGCGATGCCTGGCGGATCAATGACCGCCGGGCCCGCTTGCTGATCGGTGCCGGCGGGGTCCTGGCGGAGTTGTTACTGGCGTGCATCGCATTGCTGGCCTGGTCGCTGTTGCCCGACGGGCCGGCGCGTACGGCGGCGTTCATGCTGGCCAGTGCCACCTGGATCACCACGCTTCTCATCAACCTGAACCCGTTCATGCGTTTCGACGGTTATTTCCTGCTCAGTGATTTCTGGGCTGTGGATAACCTCCAGGGCCGTGCGTTCGCCCTGTGCCGCTGGCGTCTGCGCGAAGCCTTGTTCGGTTACGGAGCGTCGGCGCCGGAACCCTGGTCGCCGAAGATGCGTCGTCGCTTGCTGGTGTGGGGGTACGGCGCCTGGTTGTGGCGGGCGGCGTTGTTCCTGGGTATCGCCCTGGCGGTCTATCACCTGTTCTTCAAGGTGCTGGGCATTTTCCTGATGATGGTGGAATTGGTGTGGTTCATTTTTATGCCCATCGTGAATGAATGGCGACAATGGTGGAGCCGTCGCGAACAGGCCCATGGTCCACGGGTGCTGCTGACCGGCCTGGTGTTGGCGGGGGTGGTCCTGCTGCTGTTGTTGCCATGGCGCAGCGCCGTGGAAGTGCCGGCCATGCTGGAGGCCGGTCGCACCAGTGCGTTGCATGCCCCGGTTGCGGCGCGGGTCAGGCAAGTGAATGTGCGCGATGGCCAGACGGTTGCCCAAGGCGATGTCCTGATTGAGCTGGAGTCGCCCGACATGGCCTCGCGCCTGACCATCGTGCGTCGGGAAATCGAAATCCAGCAGCTGCAGATGCGCCGCCAGGCCGGACGCAGCGAAACCGCCGCCGATGCCGGCATCGTCGAGCAGCAACTGGCCGAGGCGGTGGCCGAATACCGGGGCCTGGTCGCTCAGCGTGAGCGCCTGTCGTTGCGGGCGCCCCATGCCGGCCAGGTCCGCGATCTACTGCCGCAATTGACGGTGGGCCGCTGGCTGGCGCCCACCCAGGCGCTGGCGCGAGTGGTGCAGACCGATTCTCGATTGCGCGGATACCTGACCGAAGCCGAGCTCTGGCGGGTCGAGAGTGGCGCCACGGGGCGGTTCATCGCCGACGATCCAATGCATGGGTCGATTGCCGTGCGCCTGGATGAAATCGACACCAACGGTGCGGCCTGGGTCGAACAACAGGCTTTGACGTCCGACCATCACGGACCGATCGCTGTGCGGCGGGACTCGCAACAGCGGGCCGAGCCGGTGCAGGCGCAATACGGCGTACGCATGAGTGCCATCGAGGATACGAGCGCACCGGTACAACCCCTGCGCGGAGTGGCGGTGTTGCAGGGGCAAGGCGAGTCGGTGCTGGGTGCGGCCTGGCGTCGGTTGGCGGCGCTGGGGGTCAGGGAAAGTGGATTCTAGGAGCTGTGCGAAAAGTCTTGAAAGGAGCGGGCATGGAATCAGTAGCGGCAGAAGGACTGGTGGTACGGCCGTCGCGGGTCAGCGATGGGCCGTTTCTACAGGCGTTGTACCAGGCGGCGCGACCGGACCTGCAGTGGATCGATGGCGAGGCCGAGCAGGTGCAGCAGGTGATTGCCCAGCAGTACCAGGTACAGGAGCAGGGACTGGGAGAGCATTTCCCCGATGCCATGCATTACGTGGTGGAAAAGCTCGGTACCGCCATCGGCGCCTTGAGCACCGATTTCGGGCCCAACGAGATCCGAGTGCTGTACCTGGCTTTCATCCCCCAGGCTCGCGGCCAGGGTTACGGTCGTGCGGTGCTGCAGGGGGTGCAGAAAGCCGCGCAACAGATCCGCTGTCCCGTGGCGACGGTGGTCTGGACCAATAATCCCCACGCTCGTCGGCATTACCTGGCACTGGGTTTCGAAGTCCAGGAAAGCAACCTGGCGGCAGAACGTTTGGTCTGGTATCCGAAAGGCAGCTGAGCAGTTGCTGTCGACTGCGGGGCGAGCCTGCCGGTGATGAGGGTGGGCCGTTGGATATGGAGGCAAACTGACCCTCCGCCATCGCGGGCATGTTCGCTCCCGCAGGGCATCAGCCTCGTTCAGTTGAATGCGATGTGGAAGTAGCCCACCGTCGGATCCCGACCTGCAGCGGGTACCCTCGACACGAACACCCCTTCGAGCGTGCCCAGCCCGGGCATCTCCAGGTCACAGAGTCCATCCACGAACTCGGTGCTTTCCAGACTGTTGAGTTCCACGTTGAACGGCATCCGTTCGGCGTTCGGCATCCTGGCCCGGGGTGTTTCTTGCAGATGTTCGATCCGCACCGGCAAGCGACTGCCGTCCGGCAGGACCAGGCTTCGGGTCTGGCCCAGCAGCGGCTGGAAATGGTGGCTATGAACCTTTTGCAGCATGTCGTCACTCCACAAGGCCGGAGGGCCGTGGCCCTCCGGTGGGTCGTCAGTTGCGGGACGGGAAGATACCTTCGAGGGCGATGCTGAAGTTGATCGCCAGGAATGGGTTCATGATCGGCAGGGGCAAGCCGGCCCCGGCGGGAGAAACCGTACCGCTGACGGTCGTGCTCACGCCCTGCAGCGGCACCGGCGAGGCGCCTATCTGGTCGGAATAGATCGCCGCCGAACCTGGCCCTGTACCCGAAGTGCCGATGAATGAGTTGGTGGCCGTGGGTGTGTTTACCGGATTGCTGGCCGGGTTCGCCAGTTGCAGGGTGGTCGAGGCGGTAAGGCCGGTGAGTGCGTGGGTGTGGGCAGGCAGGTTGTTCAGCGTCGGGGTGACGTTTTCGGTGCCGGAGACCTCACCGATCACACGGGGAGTCAGGCCCAGGCCGTTGCCCATGCCCATGAGCATGCGCCCTTGCAGGTTGGGCAGCATGAAGGTGGTCTGGCCGTTGCCCCCGTAAGTCACGCCAAGCAAGGAAAACAGCGCCGAGTTTTGCGCGATGCCGATGGTCTGCCCGTTGCACAGCGCCCAGCCACGGGGGGCGAAATTAAAGGCGAACGGCTGGATGGTGCCCATGAATACTTCCATAAAATCCTCATCCCTCAGGTTATTGGTCTGGCGGTACCTGGCGGATACGACGAGTAAGATGCGATCAGTCCGACTCCTCACTTCCAGGCCTGGTCACGCACGGCTGAGCGTAGACGGGGATGTTTCGTTCTGCCGGAGCAAGGCGCTGAAAAAAGCGGCCGTGCGGCTTAAACGATTCAGGTTTGCCAGCGTTCCCTACCGTCCATCTTTTTTACGGTTTCAGGTGAATTTGATATCAAAGTACTACTAGGCGGCATTTGTTTCCTCGGCTACGCTTTGCGCTACAAAGGGACTACAAATGGTGAAGGGATTTGTCGCAGTTTCACTTTATCTCCGGCCTGCCACGCTCGGGCTCGACCCTCCTCTCCGCGATTCTGCTGCAGAATCCGCGTTTTCATGCCGGCATGACCAGTCCCGTCGGTTCACTGTTCAGTGGCGTCCTGCAGCAATGCAGCGCTGGCAGTGAGTTTGGTTCGGTGATCGACACCGAGCAGCGTCGGCGTCTGTTGCGTGGACTGTTCGACTCGTACTACGCCGACAAGGCCGACAAGCCTGTCATCTTCGATACCAACCGCCATTGGTGCGCCCGGCTGCCGGCCCTGCAGGATCTTTTCCCTCAGGCCAAGACCATCGCGTGCGTGCGCAATGTCGCCTGGATTCTCGACAGCCTGGAGCGGCTCTATCGCGCCAACCCGTTCGAGAACACCAAGCTGTTCAACGACGATGACGAGCGCAACACCGTCTACAGCCGCTGCGAAACCCTGGCCCAGCGTAATCGCCTGGTGGGGTTTGCCTGGACAGCGCTCAAGGAAGCCTATTACGGGGAAAACGCCGAATCGCTGCTGATCGTCGATTACGACCTGCTGAGCCAGGCCCCCGAGCGGGTGATGCGGCTGGTCTACGAATTCATCGGCGAGCCGTGGTTCGAGCACGATTTCAACCACTTGACCTACGACGCGCCGGCCTTCGACCAGGCCCTGGGCGTGGCCGGGCTGCACAAGGTCAAGCCCAGGGTCGCGCCGCAGGCCCGGCGTACGCTGCTGCCGCCGGATCTGTTTGAAAAGTATGCCGAGTTGTCGTTCTGGCGCGACGGGTCCGCCAGCGCTGCCAATGTCATTCGTGTGAAAACCGACGCCGCGATCAGCTGATCGCGGTTTTCTTCATTCGCGTATTCAAGAAGTTCGAGTCCAGGTGATCGTCATGTGGTGGAGCAAAGGTAAATCGCGGGTAACCGAGGGTGCACAGGCCCTGGCATCGCCAATGATCATGTCCCTGGAGCCGCGAATGCTGTTCGACGGCGCGGTGGCCGCCACCGTGGCCGACGCGGCGCAGCCGGACGCCCAGCCCACGGCCGAAGCCGCCAAGACGCCCACCGCCGACCAGTCGGCCGATAGCAGCCATGCGCCCCAGGGCCAGGTGGATGCCACCCAGGCCGCCGTTCCGGGCAAGTCAGTGGTGTTTGTCGATTCTCGGGTCAAGGATGCCGCCAACCTGCTGCAAGGCGTGGCGCCCGGCACCCAGGTGGTGCAGCTGGATGCCGGCAAGGATGGCCTGCAACAGATCGCCGATTACCTGGACACCCACCAGGGCATCAGCTCGGTGCAGATCATCGCCCACGGTAATGCCGGGGACTTGTGGCTGGGCAACAGCTACCTGTCGGCGGATAACGTCCAGGCCCGCAGCGAAGTGCTGGCGCAGATCGGCCAGGACATGAATGTTGGCGGCGATATCCTGATCTATGGCTGCTACACCGCCGAAGGTGATCGCGGCCTGAGCCTGGTGGATTCCCTGGCGCAGTTGACCGGCCGCGACGTGGCGGCATCCAACGACCGCACGGGCCTGGGCGGTGACTGGGACCTGGAAATCGCCACCGGCAACATCGAAAGCGCCAATGTGCTGTCGGCCAAGGCCATGAGCGAATACCAGTGGGGCCTGGCCACCTGGACCGCCACCAACAACGCCAATTCCGGCGTGGGCTCCTTGCGCGCGGCCTTGGGTTCTGCGCAGAACGGCGACATCGTCACCTTCAACAGCAGCATGACCGTCGCCCTGACCCAGGTACTGGTGGTGAACAGGAACGTCACCATCGATGGCGACCTCAACAATGACAACGTTGCCGATGTCACCCTGGATGGCCAGTTCCGTACCCAGGTCATCAGCGTGACGTCTGGTACCACGGCCACCCTCGACGGCCTGGTGATTACCCGTGGCATCGTCTCGGGCAATGGTGGTAATGGCGGCGACGATGCGCTGGTGGCCAAGGGCGGCGGGATCTACAACGCCGGCACCTTGACCCTGCGTAACGTCACGGTCACTGCCAACGTGGCGGCAGGCGGCGGTGGCGGTGGCGGTGTGACGCCGGAATACGCCGGTGGCGGCGGCGGTGGCGGCGGCGCGGTCGGCGGAGGGATCGGCGGTCGCGGTGGCGATACGCTCAATTCCTCGGGCTCCCTTGGCTCGACCAACCAGGGCGGTGCCGGTGGTGGCTTCTTCAATATCGGCGGCCGTGGCGGCTCTTCTACCGGCGGTGCCGGCGGCGCTGCCTATCCCGGCTACAGCACCGGTTCTGCCGGTGGCTCGGCCTCCAGCGCCGGGTTGTCCATTGGTGGTGGTGGCGGCGGCGACGGTTATAACGACATCGGCGGTGCCGGCGGTGGCGCGGTCGGCGGTATCTACAACGACACCGGCGCGACCCTGCGGATCATCGGCAACTCGGTCATCTCCAACAACGTCGGCGCAGGCGGCGGTGGTGGCGGTGGTGGTGCCGGCGGGGGCTACACCCAGGCGGGCGGCGCGGGCGGCGTCGGTGTCGGCGCGATCTGGAACAGGGGGGCGGTGCTGATCACCGCTGCCAACTTCGCGGCGATGAGCGGCAACGCCGGCGGCAGCGGCATTGGCGGGACGAGTGCCGGCACGGCCGGTGTTACTCCGGCGTCGGTGGCCAATGTCTATGGCGACGGCGGTACCATCAATACCAACTATGTACCGGACGAAACCCCACCTACCGCGACCATCGTGGTCGCTAACACCAGCTTGAACTCCGGCGCCACGTCGCTGGTGACCATCACCTTCTCCGAAGCCGTGACGGGCCTGAGCGCCTCGGACCTGACGGTGCAGAACGGCTCCATCGGTACGCTGACCAGCGGCGACGGCGGTGTCACCTGGACCGGCACCCTGACCGCGGCCAGCAACATCACCGATACCACCAACCTCATCACCCTGAACAACACCGGGGTCTCGGACCTGGCCGGCAACGCCGGCGTGGGCACCACCGATTCGAACAACTACGCGGTCAACGACACCGTGCTTCCCACCGCTTCCATCGTGGTGTCCGACACCGCACTCAGGGCCGGTGAAACCTCCCTGGTGACCATCACCTTCAGCGAAGCGGTAACCGGTCTCACCACGGCCGACCTGACGGTCGCCAACGGCACGCTCACCGGCCTGAGCAGTGCCGACGGCGGTATCACCTGGACGGCCACCCTGACCCCCGACGCCAGCGTCACCGACACCAGCAACCTGGTGACCCTGGACAATACCGGCGTTGCCGACCTGTCCGGCAACGCGGGTACGGGAACGACCAACTCGAACAACTATGCCATCGACACCGCCCGTCCAACCGCCACTATCGTGGTGACGGATACAGCGCTGAGCGTCGGTGAAACTTCCCTGGTGACCATTACCTTCAGCGAGGCCGTGACCGGCTTCACCACCGCCGACCTGACCGTCGCCAACGGCACGATAACCGGCCTGAGCAGCAGCGATGGCGGCATCACCTGGACCGGGACATTGACCCCGAGCGCCAGCATCAGCGACACCACTAACCTGGTCTCGTTGAACAGTGGCAGCATTGCCGACCTGTCCGGAAACGTGAATACCGGCACGACCGATTCCAACAACTATGCGATCGATACGCTGCGCCCGACGGCTACCATCGTGGTGGCCGATACGGCGCTGAGCGCCGGCGAAACGTCCCTGGTGACCATCACCTTCAGCGAGGCCGTGACCGGTTTCACCCTGGCGGACCTGACCGTTGCCAACGGCTCCCTGAGTGGCCTGAGCAGCAGCGATGGCGGCATCACCTGGACCGCTACCCTGACGCCGAGCTCCAGTATCAGCGACGCGACCAACCTGGTCGTGCTGGCCAATACCGGGGTGCTGGACCTGGCAGGCAACGCCGGCACCGGTACCACCAGCTCCAACAACTATGCCGTCGACACCCAGCGTCCGACCGCTACCATCGTCGTGGCCGACAACGCCTTGAGGATCGGCGAAACCTCCCTGGTGACCATCACCTTCAACGAAGCCGTGACCGGCTTCACCGCCGCCGACCTGACGGTCACCAACGGCACGCTCATCGGCTTGAGCAGCGGCGATGGCGGCATTACCTGGACCGCGACCTTCACGCCGGCGACCAACATCACGGACACCTCCAACCTCATCACCCTGGACAACACCGGTGTGAGCGATGCGGCGGGCAACGCCGGCAGCGGAACCACCGACTCCAACAACTACGCCATCGACACCCAGCGACCCACCGCAAGCATCGTGGTGGCCGACAACACCCTGGGCGCGGGCGAAACCTCGGTGGTCACCATCACGTTCAGCGAGGCGGTGACCGGTTTCACCCTGGCGGACCTGACCGTTGCCAACGGCAGCCTGAGCGGGCTGAGCACCAGCGACAACATCACCTACACCGCCACTTTCACACCGTCGGTCGGTGTTTCCGACGCCAGCAACCTGATTACCCTGGGCAACTCCGGCGTCACGGACGTGGCGGGCAACGCCGGCAGCGGCAGCACCGATTCCAACAACTACGTCGTCGATACGCTGCGTCCCACCGCCACCATCGTGGTTGCGGACACCTCGCTGAGTGTCGGCGAAACCTCGCTGGTGACCATCACCTTCAGCGAGGCGGTAAGCGGCTTCGACAATTCGGACCTGACCGTGACCAACGGTACCCTGAGCGCGGTCAGCAGCAGCGACGGCGGCATCACCTGGACCGCCACCTTCACGCCCGCCCTCGGGGTCGTCGACGCCAGCAACGTCATCGTACTGGCCAATACCGGCGTCAGCGACGCGGCGGGCAACACCGGTACCGGTACCACCAATTCGAACAACTACCAGGTCGACACCAACGTGCCGACGGCGACCGTGGTCATCGCCGACTCGTCGCTGAGCATCGGTGAAACCACGACGGTGACCATCACCTTCAATGAAGCGGTGAATGGGTTCGACAACAGCGACCTGACGATCCGCAACGGGACGCTGAGCAATGTCTCGTCCATCGATGGAGGCGTTACCTGGACGGCGACATTCACCCCGAGTGTCGGTATCTCCGATACCAGCAACGTCATCACCCTGGACAACACCGGCGTGCGCAATGGCGCGAACAACGCCGGCGTGGGCACCACCGACTCCAACAACTATGCGGTCGATACCGTGCGTCCCACCGCGACCATCGTGGTGGCCGACACGGCCATCGCCGCTGGCGAAACCTCGCTGGTGACCATCACCTTCAGCGAGGCGGTGGCCGGCTTCACCAGCGCCGACCTGACAGTCGCCAACGGCACGCTCACCGGGCTGAGCACCAGCGATGGCGGCATTACCTGGACCGCCACCTTCACACCCACCAACGGGGTCACCGACACCAGCAACATCATCACCCTCGCCAATGGCGGCATTGCCGACCTGGCGGGCAACGTCGGCAGCGGCACGACCAATTCCAACAGCTACAGTGTCGACAGCCTTCGCCCCACGGCCACTGTCGTGCTGAGCGACTCGACGCTGAGGCCCGGGGAAACCGCCCAGGTGACTATCACCTTCAGTGAGGCGGTGACGGGCTTGAGCAATGACGACCTGAGCGTTGCCAACGGTACCCTGAGTGCCGTCAGCAGCAGCGACGGCGGTCTGACCTGGACGGCTACCTTCACACCGACGGTGGGTGTGAGCGATGCCACCAACCTCATCACCCTGGACAACAGCGGGGTGAGCGACGCCGCCGGCAACGCCGGGGCCGGTACGACCAATTCGGCCAACTATGCAGTCGAGACCCGACTGCCTACCGCTACGGTCGTCGTGGCTGACAATGCCCTCAAGGCCGGGGAGACGTCGTTGGTGACCATCACGTTCTCGGAGGCGGTGAGCGGTTTCGACAACAGCGACCTGAGCGTGAGCAACGGCACCTTGAGCAACGTGTCATCGACCGACGGCGGCGTGACCTGGACGGCCACCTTCACGCCGGGCACCAATGTCAGCGACACCAGCAACCTCATCAGCCTGGACACCAGCGGCGTGACCAACGTGTCGGGCAACAGTGGTGCTGGCGTGGTGGACTCCAATAACTATGCGATCGACACCGTGCGTCCGGGCGCGACCATCGTGGTGAGCGACAGCACCCTGGGCATCGGCCAGACCACCACCGTGACCATCAGCTTCACCGAGGCGGTGACCGGGTTCGATCTGTCGGACCTCAGCGTCGCCAACGGTGTGCTGTCCAACCTGGCCAGCAGCGATGGCGGCCTGACCTGGACCGCGACCCTGACGCCGACGGCGGGTGTCAGCGACACCACCAACCTGATCCTGCTGGACGCCAGCACCGTGCAGGATGTCGCTGGCAACGCGGGGGTTGGCATTGCCATCTCCGGCAACTACGCACTCGACGCCACCCGGCCGACCGCGACCATCGTCGTTGCCAACCCGAGCCTGGGTGTTGGCCAGACTACCCAGGTGACCTTCACCTTCAGCGAGGCGGTGACCGATTTCGACCTGTCGGACCTCAGCGTCACCAACGGTGAACTGAGCAACCTGACCACCACCGACGGTGGCAGGACCTGGACCGCGACGTTCACCCCGACGGTGAACCTGACCGATCCGAGCAACTTCATCGCCCTGGACACCAGCAACGTCACCGACCTGGCGGGTAACGCCGGATCCAGCGTGGCGGTGTCCAACAACTATGCCATCGACACCGTGGTGCCCAACGACGTGAAGCCGCCGCCGGAATTCCTGACGACGGATCCCGTGACGGTCATCCCGGTCTCCGAGGTGCCGTTGCAGCCGATAGTCTTCACACCGCCAACGGGGGACCTGGGTTCGCCGCTGGGCTTCCCGCCTTTGTTCGAACAACGGGACGTGGGCGGCGGCCTGCGGCCCATCGGCGATATCTTCATCAACCGTGGGGCGCTGGCGCCAAGCTACATCGCCCAGGTCTTCGGCAACGATGCTACGGGTGACGGTTCGGGCCAGGGCTTCCTCGGTTTTGGCGGAGGGGATGGCGGAGTCTTTGGCAGCAGCACCCTGTCGAGCCTGTTCAACCAGGATTCGGGGGCCGAAGGCGAGTCGATGGACGCCTTCGACGACCGCTCCATGCAGGGCGGTGATGTGTCCCAGGGCGTGCGAGGGGTATTTGGCGCTCCGACCCTGGGTCAGCAGCTGCAGCAGATCAAAGACACTGAACAGCGTCAGGTCGACAGCCTGGCGAAGGCTTTGCAACAGGTCGGCATCAGCCAGGTACCGGCCTGAACAACTTAAAAAAATGAGCGGCAGCCAGGGGCAATCCAGGGAATGAATAGAAGTCAGAAGTTATTCGGTATGAGTCTGCTGGCATTGGTGGTCAGCGGGTGTGCGGTGACCAGCGAGCCGATCGATCGCAGTGTCAGCGAGGAACGCGCCAGGACCGATCGGCAGAATATGTACAAGGATCAGGAGCCTCTCAACGGCCCGTTGACCTTGCACCAGGCCATGGCCCGGGCGGTGAAGTACAACCTGGAAGGCCGATTGAAGGTCATGGAGGAGGCCCTGGCCAAGCGACAGCTGGACCTGGCCAGTTTCGACATGCTGCCGCGCATGGCCCTGGACGCCGGCTACGTAGGGCGCAATAACGTCAACGCCTCCAGCAGCCAGAGCGTGGAGACCGGTACCCAGTCCCTGGAGCCGTCGACTTCCCAGGACCGCGATCGCGAAGTGGCCGACCTCACCATGGTCTGGAACGTGCTCGATTTTGGCGTCAGCTACATCAGCGCCAAGCAGGCCGGCGACCAGCGCCTGATCGTGCAGGAGCGCCGGCGCAAGGTGATCAACACCATCGTCCAGGACGTGCGTTCGGCCTATTGGCGCGCCATGGCTGCCGAGCGCCTGCTCAAGCAGATCGACAGCCTGATGGCTCGGGTGGAGGCTGCGCGCAACAACAGCCAGAGCATGAGCGAACAGCGCATCGGTGACCCGGTGCAGGCCCTGGGGTACCAGCGTTCGCTGATCCAGGCGACTCGCCAGCTCGAAGAACAACGGCGGGCGTTGTCCCTGGCCAAGACCGAACTGGCGACCCTGATCAATCTGCCGCTGGGCACCGAACTGACCCTGGCAACTCCGGATCAGTACGAGATCCCCGAACTCAAGGTCGACATGGCCCGGCTGGAACAGGAAGCCCTGGCCAGCCGTCCTGAACTGCGCGAGCAGGATTACCAGACGCGCATTACCGCTGCCGAGACCCGCAAGGCCATGCTGCGCCTGTTGCCGGGGCTGGAGTTCTCCGCGGGCGGGCACTACGACAGCAACTCGTTTCTGGTGGAGCAGGGCTGGGCAGACTATGGCGTGAAGGTCACCTGGAACCTGTTCAATGTGATCTCCGCCCCGGCGGCCATCGATGTGGCCAAGGCCGGTGAAGAAGTGGCGGCGGCGCGGCGTCAGGCCATGTCGATCGCCGTGCTGGCGCAACTGTATGTCGCCAATGCCAACTACCGCGATGCACTGCGTCAGTTCAAGACCAACCAGCAACTGTCGGATATCGATGGACAAATCGTCGGGCAGTTGCGCAGCCGTCATCAGGCCGCCGGCATCGGCGAGCTGGACCTGATCCAGGGTGAGCTCAACACCTTGCAGGCCGATCTGCGGCGGGACCTGTCCTATGCCGATCTGCGCAACGCCTATGGCCAGATCTTCGCCAGTGCCGGTCTCGACCCGTTGCCTGACGAAGTACAGTCGACCCAGGTGCAGTCGATCGCCACGGCGCTGGCCAACCGTGAAGCGGCCTGGGCCCAGGGCGATATCACGGTGCCAAGGACGGCGGCAGCGCACTGACAGGTAGCGTCATGGCGCGCCCGGCTTTTTCCCGGCTGCCGGTGGCCGTGAACCTGCCCTTGCTGTTGCAAGCGTTGGCGGCCATTGAGGAAGAGCGCTGGCAGGGGCATTTCAACAGCGCCTATTACAAGGGTGACTGGAGCGGCGTGGCGCTGATTTCAGCGGCCGATGCCCTGACCGAACTGGCGCCCGGCCGTGGCCAGCCCTTGTGTCGCCTGCCTTGGTCAAGGGATGGACGCTGGCAGGAGGCGTTGCGTGACTGGCCCCTGGACATCGCCGCGGCCCGGCTGTTGCGCCTGGGGCCCGGCGCACAGATCCATGAACACCGTGACTACGATCTGGGTGGGCCGGACGGCGACCTGCGCCTGCACGTGCCGTTGCTCAGTCCGCCTGAAGTGGACTTCTGGCTGGATGGACAACGTATCCCCATGACCGCCGGTGAGTGCTGGTATCTCGATTTGTCACGACCCCATCGCGTCGACAATCGAGATACGCTGCCACGCGTTCATCTGGTACTCGACTGCCGGCCTGGCCCCTGGCTGGAACAGCTGATATGCGAAGGGCTGCCCACCACGCCGGCCGCTCGCGGCGGGCAGAGCGATTTCATGCGTTTTCAACGGCAAGTGGAAGCCGATCCCCAACTCGCCCGTACCTTGCAGGGCCTGCAGGAGGTGGAGGCCTTCATCGACTGCGCCTTGGAGGCGGGGGCCCGGCAGGGGCTGCATTTCACTCGCGAGGAACTGCGCACGGCCATGCGCGACGGACGTCGCCAATGGAGTGAGCAATGGAAGGCTTGAACCTGGAGGGTTGGCTGCCGATCCGCGTGTGGCAGGAGGGCGGGCAGTGGCGGGTCGATTGGTGCTGGTTCGGTGACCGACGGTTGTCGCAACCGTTTTTCGGCGACGCGGTGGAAGATGCCCTACGCCTGCCCTTCAACCAGGCGTTTCGTCGCCAGACGCCCTTGGGCAGCCTTGAGCATTGGCAACGGCAAAGCCCTGGCCTTGAACCCGACGTGTTCATTTTCCATGCCTCGCGCTGTGGCTCGACTTTGATCAGCCAGATGCTGGCGCAACTGGACGACCATATCGTCATCTGCGAAGCGCCGCCCCTGGACAGCCTGCTGCGTAGCGACTTGCCCCACACCGAACGCTGTGCGGCACTCAAGGGGCTGCTTTCGGCTTATGGACAACGCCGCCGAGGTGTCGAGCGACGCCTGGTGATCAAGCTCGACGCCTGGAATATCGGTGAGTTGCCGTTGTTGCGCCAGTGCTTCGCCGATACGCCTTGGCTGTTCGTGTACCGCGATCCCGTGGAGATCGCCGTCTCCCATCTGCGTCGTCCCGGCATGCACATGGTCCCGGGGATGATCGGCGCCAGCGTGCTGGACGATGGGCGGCCCTTCGCAGGCTCCGAGGACTTCGTTTCGCGTCGGCTGGGACGGCTATTGCAAGCGGGGCTGGAGCATTGCCAGGCCTTTTCCGGCAGACCGGTCAACTACAGCGAGCTGCCCGAGGCGATGGCGGGCAGGCTGGCGACGCTTTTTTGCCTCGATGAGGCCCAGTCCCGGCAAGCGTTCAGCGCGGCGGGGCGGCATGCCAAGCAGCCGGTGCAGGCATTTACCGGCGACAGCGAGGACAAGCGCCGGGAGGCTTCGCCGATGCTGCGTGAACGTGTGCTGCAATGGGCCCATGGGCCGTATGAAGCCCTGGAAGCGCTGCGCAGCCAACGGACAGACTGATCAGGGTTTGGTCGGCGACAAATCCGCCATTCCCTTGAGCAATTCGATGGGCAACGGAAAAACGATGGTGGAGCTTTTGTCTCCGGCAATGGAACTGAGCGTCTGCATGTAGCGCAGTTGCATGGCGCCTGGCTGGCGCCCGAGCATTTCAGCGGCCTGCATGAGCTTCTCCGACGCCTGCAGTTCGCCTTCGGCGTGGATCACCTTGGCTCGTCGCTCCCGTTCGGCCTCGGCCTGCCGGGCGATGGCGCGGATCATCGATTCATTGAGGTCCACATGCTTGATCTCGACGTTCGCCACCTTGATGCCCCAGGCATCGGTCTGGGCGTCCAGCACTTGCTGGATGTCGCCGTTCAATTGCTCGCGTTCGGCCAGCAGCTGGTCCAGGTCGTGCTTGCCGAGGACGGCGCGCAGGGTGGTCTGCGCCAATTGACTGGTGGCCATGAGGTAGTTTTCCACCTGGATGATTGCCTTCTGCGGGTCGAGGACGCGGAAATACAACACCGCATTGACCTTCACCGAGACGTTGTCGCGGGTGATCACGTCCTGGGGCGGTACGTCGAGCACGATGGTGCGCAGGTCGACACGAATCATCTGCTGTACCACCGGGATCAGCAGGATCAGCCCCGGTCCCTTGACCTGCCAGAAGCGCCCGAGCTGGAACACCACCGCGCGTTCATACTCACGCAGGATCCGGAATGTCGACGCCGCCAGTGCGATCAGTATCAGCAGCAGTAGTGCAAAACCGATTTGCATACCCATCTCATGCTCCTTGTGAATCAGCGGGGGCCACTTCCAGCAACAGGCCCTTGCGGGCGGTCACCCGCACGGCTTGCCCAGCTCGCATCGGTGTCGCGCATGCCACCTGCCAGCGCTCGCCTTCCAGCCAGACCCAGCCATGGTGAGGGTTGCCGGCCTGGAGCCCGGTGATCGTGGTGACGCTCCCCAACAAGGCGGCATCGCCGCTGACGGCCCGGCGCGGCCGGGTTTTCAAGGCGCGAATCAGCAGGGCGACCAGCAACAAGCCGCTGGCCAGGCCCAGTCCGATCATCAAGGGAGCAGGCACATGGGTATCGGTCAGGATGATTGCGCCGACGACACACAAAATGATGCCGCCCAGCCCGGCGACGCCGTAGTTGGGCAAGGCTGCCTCGGCGATCAGCAATCCCACGCCCAGGGCAATCAGCCAGAAACCCAAGGTGTCGGCAGCGGCTAGCGTAAAGCCTTCGCTTGCGAGGGCCGGACCGCCCAGGGTCAGTAGCAGTGCGACCGTCAAGCCGCGAATGTTCACTGGAACCTCCGCATTGCATGCGTGGTGACGTTACCTTGAGTCTAGTCGAGCCGGGGGCTGAATGAATTTTGATCAGTTCGACGGTGATGCAACGGGCTAGACTCTGTACGGAAAGTCTTGAAACGTGAGGCACGTTTTCAACGCAACATGAACGAGTATCAAGGCTTTTCGTACAGCGCCTAGACTGTAGAAACCCAGCCATCCGCCTACGCCAGGAGCCCCCATGGAAAACCCGATCCACACCCTTCCGGCGCTGTTCAAGCAACTGGGCCTGCCGGATGATGCCGAGAGCATCGATAAATTCATCGCCAGCCATTCGCCCCTCAAGCCTGGCCTGCATCTGGCGGACGCCTTTTTCTGGAGCGAGGGCCAGCGGCAGCTGCTGCGGGCCGAAATCCTCGAAGACGCGGATTGGGCGGTGGTGGTGGATCAACTGGATGTGTTTCTGCGCAAAGGACGAAACGAATGATGCGGCGTGTTGGCCCTCTGGCCGGCTTAGGTTGGCGTGGCTGAGCGCGTGCGTTATTTCAAAATAGAATTAATAAATAGCTTCTTATTCCTTAGCTTATATAACACTCCTCCCTATACTCCTCCGTGAACAGACACGCAGGAGAGCACCCATGCGCAACGAATCGATTCGCTACCTGATCGTGCCAGGCTGGCAAGGATCGCCGGAAAATCATTGGCAGACTCACTGGCACAACAGCTTGCCCAACAGTGCCCGGGTCGAGCAGGCCGACTGGCTGACACCGCGGCGCGAAGACTGGGTCGCCGCCCTGGCCGAGGCCATTGCCGCCGATAGCACACCGGTGATCCTCATCGCCCACAGCCTGGGTTGCATCACCGTTGCCCATTGGGCCGCCACTGCGCCGTTGCAATTGCTGCGGCAGGTGCGTGGTGCATTGCTGGTGGCACCGGCGGATGTGGAGCGCCCGAGCTGCGCGCCGGCATTGCGCAATTTCGCGCCGATTCCCCGCGGACTGTTGCCGTTCCCAAGCCAGGTAGTCAGTTCCGACAACGACGAGGCGGTGAGCGCGCCGCGTGCCTTGGAGCTGGCGCGCCACTGGGGCGCCGAGGCCGGAATCCTGGCCGGGGCGGGGCATATCAATGTGAAGTCCGGCCACCAGCGTTGGGAGCAGGGGTTCGCGTATCTCTATCGCCTGCAAAGCCGAATGCAGCATCACGCACTGCGTCGAGCCTGAATCACCTTTTGTCAGTGCCCTTGCGTCTTGCCGGCGGTGCAGGGCGGGAGTCGTCATGAGTTCGCATGAACATTTCGGTCAGTCGTTGCTGACCTTTCCCGATGCGGAAAAAAGCCCCCTGAGCATCCGCGCCAAGGCGCTGGTGTTTGTCGATCCACGGTCGCGACAGTTGCGCCAGGAGCTGGAAGCGCTGGCACCGCGCTCGGTCGCGGTGCTGATTCGCGGTGAAACCGGCACCGGCAAGGAATTGCTGGCCCGTCACATCCATCGCGAGAGCAATCGCGGTGGGTTGTTCGTCTCGGTCAATTGCGGCGCCATCAGCCCGACCTATGCCGATGCCGAATTGTTCGGTTACGCCGCCGGCAGCCATAGCGGTTCAGCCAGCAGCCGGGCCGGTTGGTTCGGCTCGGCCAATGGCGGCACGCTGTATCTGGATGAGATTGGGGACCTGCCGCTGCCGATCCAGGTCAAGTTGCTGGCCGCCCTGGAAAATCACGAAGTCACCCGCGTCGGCGCCCACCAGCCCAGCCCCGTGGACGTGCGCTTGGTGGCGGCCACCAGTATCGATCTGGCGCAGGCGGTGGCCGCCGGGAAATTTCATGACCGGTTGTATCACTACCTCGGTGAGGGCCGGCTCGAGTTGCCGCCCTTGCGCGAACGGGTGGGCGATATCCTGTCCCTGGCCGAATACTTCCTGGGCATCTACAGCCAACGCCTCGGCCTGGCGGTGCCACTGATCAGCGAAGCGGCACAGCGTGCGCTGGAACAGCACAGTTGGCCGGGCAATACCCGGGAGCTGGAAAACGTCATTCATTTCGCATTGCTGGTGAGCGTAGGCGATTACATCCTGCCGGAGCATCTTAATCTGCCGCGTTTAACGCATGTTCAATAAGGACTAGATAAAGAGCTCCAAGTTTATCGAGCGGGGTAAACGGGCGATTGATTGGAGTGTTTTTCAGGTCTCGGTTTTAGCATATAAAAAAGTTTCCGGATATTTTGCCCTGACGACTTTCTAGTTGTCGGGGTTTTTGTTATGTGAGCATTAAATCCGTCTTTTCAGATATTGCTTTTGTATGTGCGAATTTTAAGTGTCTTGTACAAATAATTTGTGTGGTTTTAGCGCTTGATTGCAGATGCCTCGAAATTGTTAATTGAATGGGCGAAAGCAACGCGGTCAGTCGAGTTGTGCTGGTCGTGAATCAATTAACTTGAGTGATGAGGATTTAAATGAAGTACGAAACCAATACGCCTGTCGCGACGCAACCATCGGGATGGCACAGGTTGGAGAATTTTGGAGTTTTTTCCGTGACGGGGGGCAACCAGTTATATAGCAACGGTAATCAACAATTGATGGTAAGGGTATTTGTCCAGGTTCAGAGTTGGCTGGCCAGCAGCCTTCCCCTGACCCAGTCTGAAATCGATTCCATTGTCCTGGTTGATGGGCATACAGGGTCCGAGCTCATCAAGGACAGGAATCGTGGTGATGTCGGCGCATGGAAATACACCGACCAGCAGGATGCCCGCTTCCGCCAGCTTCCTCCCAACCTGCCCGTGCGGGGCTCGGTACCGTCTGGGGAGTTTGTCTACACCAAGGATTTCTACGTTACGTCCAGCTCCGATAAACCGATCGAACTGCAGTTGCGCATCACCCGGGCAGACGGCGAAACCTTTCTATCCAGAAAGCAGGATGAGTTGGGCACGCTTACGTTGGTCCCACTTCAACCGGCGGTCTATAGGTCCGAGCAGTATTCGATTAGTCGAACCAAATTCGACTACTACAGCGCGAAGGGAGATATCGAGAAGGTCGAGGTTCTGATGTTGGATCTGGTAGTTGATCAACAGCTAATGAGGTTCTATGACGGTTTTTGGATGAACTATCAATTGCGAATGGGAAGTTCGGATAAGCGCTATTCGGGTTACTACCTTATTGGCTACGGGAATGGTCGACCTATACATACAAATGCTCAAGTGCCTTGGGAGCGGCCGGATGCAATGGGAAGGCATCATAGCGAAAACGGGCGTGTCGCATTGGTTCTGGCCTACGGGAAGCTCGGACCGGTCTGGGTGAGAAGCTCTCTCAAGAGCACTTCGCTGGAACTGACCGACATGTACGGAAATCCTCATGCTTTACGCGTGGAGATGTCTGATGATCCGCTGACGGTTCGCGTGACCAGAATCTAAAGTCATTTCGTTCAAGGAAGAACCGATGAATACCTCTTCACCCCTCCAAGGTCAGTTGACCTCGGCGGCCTTCAAGTTCGACAGTTTTGTTCGTTCGGGCGTGGACCCGCGCACGGGTAGCTGCAATTGCAGCGTGGCGCTGGACGCGGCGCCGGATGACGCCGCCGTCGGATCTAGCGTATCAGCGACCCTGGCATACGATTGCTTCAATGATCAGGACCTGGGTTTCGGCGCCGGTTGGGCCTTGCGCACCTGCAGTTATGACCAGCGCCGACGAAAGTTGACGCTGACGAGCGGAGAAACCTACCAGCTCTACACCGATGGAAACCAGGTGGCTTTCCAGGATAAGAAACTCGATAACTTGCGCGTCACGATGCAAGGCAATGAACTTTTCATCGAGTACATCGATGGAAGAGTCGACGTGCTGTCGCGCCCCGGTGCGACATTCCACGAATGGCTGCTTGCACGGGAGTACAGCCCCGAGGGCAAGGAAACGCTTTACGAGTACCGTCCTGTCGCGGGCCGCCTGCAACTGGTGGCGGTTTACCGGCAGGATCGCCGCATCCTGAAAGTCGACTACGCCCGAGCCAGGTCGACGGCAACGACCATCACCCTGTGGCCGGACGTACCTTCAAGGAAACTCCAGTACCTGTTTGTCCTGCGCAACGGAACGCTCCAACACATCAGGCTGATTACTGCCGAAAAACTTCCATTGACCTGGACCTTCGACTACGCGCGTATCAATGGTTTTCTGCTGATGACCGAAATCAGCCAGCCAAGCGGGGCCCGGCAGACGCTTCGGTACCAGGCCGAGGGTCACAGGCTTCCCGCCGGGGCACCGGTGCCCTACCTGCCTGTTGTGTCTCAATCCATCATGGCCCCTGGCGGGGGCCAGCCAGCGATCATCACCTTGTATGAATATTCCGTGAGTAATTTCCTAGGGCATGGCGCGGGGGTACGCTGGTCTGCCGAGCGTGATGTGCTGTATGACGTCAGCGGTCATTACGAATACTCCTGCACCCAGATTCAGATGGCCCCTGGTAAAGGCGGGCCGCGTGAGTCTTCCCGGGTCATACGTACCTACAATCGCTTCCACTCGATGATTTCCCAACGGACGATCAGTGGCAGCAAGATGCAGTTGCGGGAAATCGTATACTACGATGTGCCCAATCGGGCTTTCAGGGATCAGCCTGCGCAGTTCCAGATGCAGCGCATCGTGCGCGACAGCTTCTTCGATACTCGCGCGACTCCCGTAAAAAGTCGGGTCGAGACCACCCATACCTCCTACGACGAACATGGCAATCTGCTGGAAAAAACCAGCCCGGGTGGCGTACGGGAAGTCTATGAGTATTTCCCGGCGCAAGGGAGCGCGGATTGCCCTGCCAGCCCCATAGGCGTGCCTTGTTTTCTGAAACAGAAGTGGATCATCGCCTCGGCCGAGTTCGCCGCAGCGCCGACCACCGTGGTGCGCTACACCTACAGCCAATTGCCGTCGCTGCTGGCGGGTCACCGCTGTGTCCGGCTCGCCAGCGAGACGCTCTGCGAGGAGGGCGTCGCCGAGCCTCGGGTGGCGTGTCGATTGAAGTATGTGAATAACGTCAAGGACGCTTTTCATGGACGTCTGCAAAGCAAGGTAGAAACCGTAGGCGGCGTGCGCCGCAAGCATCACTATGCGTATTGGCATGAAGACGAAAACGTTCGCACCGACCAGACCTTCCGCGCCGAAGGGCTGAGCCACCTGAGGCAGGAGTGGCATGATGTGTGCGGTTGGCTGGTCAAGACCTGCGATTGCGGGGGCAATACCGTCAGCATGGAATATGACTCACTGGGGCAACTGACCCGTGAAACCGTGATGCCCGACACGGGCCATGCGGCGTCGCGCCAGTTCACCTACCAGGCCGGTGCTGCCTCCGATGATGGCCTTGCCAGCGTCACCGTCAAGGATGCCCGTGGCGTCCTGACCGTCACCCGCAGCGACGGGCTGGGTCGTACCGTGAAGGTCGAGAAGCAGGACGTCGACATGCCCGGTGCACCCATGCGCGTGATCTACGAGGCCAGTTACGATGGCCTGGGACGCCTGCAGGCGGATGCACAGACCGACTGGTTCGACGGCGAGCCGAAAACCCTGGACACCCACTACGAATATGACGAGTGGGGCCATCAGAACCGCACCATCCGCCGCGGGCGCGAAGTCACTCATGACGAGATCGATCCGGTGGCGCGCACCCGTACCGAGTGGAAGGAGGGCGGCGGCAAGACCCGTACCTTCATTAACGCCCTGGAAAAGCCATCGCGGGTCGAGCGCGTGAACCGTTCCGGCGTCGTGGGAGAGGTGACCCTTTACGAATACGATGGCCTGGGACGGTGCATCCAGCAGACAGCCGCCGACGGAGGGGTGACCTGCTACACCTACGATCTGGCCGGCCGCGTGCTGAATACCACCTTGCCCGACGGTACCCTGGTCGAGAAGAAATATGCCGCCCAGAGCCAGGGGGACTACCCCACACAGATCAGCGCCAACGGCTATGCACTGGGAACCCGCACCTACGACGGGCTGATGCGCGTGACCCACAACCAGGCGGGTGGTCGTACCGAACGGATGGTCTACGAGGGTTCCGGCAGGAACCCCACGCAAAAGAGCACCGCGTCTGGAAAAACCTTGCGGTTCACCCTCGATCCGTTGCTCGCCGATGACGTCACCAGTCGCTCCGGCAGCCAGGCGTCCGTCGCTGCCAGCCATCGGTTCGACCCCCGTACAGGTTTGCTCCAGGAATCGGCCAACTCGTTGGTACAGCGGCGCATGGAGTATTGTCCCTCCGGCCGTCTCAGCCGGGAATCGTGGGTCACGGCCCTCGACCGGTTCGACAGCGGGCAAACCTGTTCGCTGATGGGCAAGCCGATTGGCTACACGGACGTCAGCGGCACGGTTCGCACCTGCCTCTATGATCCGACCGGACGCCTGGTGGGCATCACCCAAGGCCCTGCTGCTCTCCCTGTTCAGGAGCGCATCAGTGCAACGTACTCCTACGACGCCCGGGAGCAAGTCAAGTGCATCACCGTCACCGATCCCCGATCGGGCCTTTCGCTGGTCACCGAACTGGACTACGACGAATTTGGTCGCGAAATCCTCCGGCGCTCCTCCCAGGGAAATGATGTCGTCGAGGTGAGCCAGTCGTTCGGCCCGGGCGACAGGCTCAGCCAGCGTACGCTCAAGTCCAACGCAGCCGTGCGTGTCGAGACGTTTGCCTATGACCTGCGGGGTCGATTGACGCGTTACGCCTGCCAAGGGCCGCAGGCGCCAGTGGATGCCCAGGGCAAGGCCATCGTCTCGCAGGACTTCACCTATGACGCGCTGGACAACATCCGCCAGGTCGTCACGCATTTCCCAGGCGGCGTGAACACGGCAACGTATCGGTATGACCTGGTCGATAAAACCCAACTCAGCGGCGTCAGCCACAGTCACCCCGACTATGCATCCGCCGATTCGACCTTTCGCTACGACGCCGACGGCAATCTGCTCAACGATTGCCGTGGACATCAGTTGATCTACGACGAACTGGGGCGGTTGGAAAGTGTGGCTTCGGCTGACTCGAAGTCGATATTGGCGCGTTATCGGTACGATGCCTCTGACCGCCTTCATGCCGTTGAGCTGGCAGGACACAAGCCCTGTCGGCGCTTCTACCGCGACGAGCAGTTGTGCAGCGAAGTCGCGGGGCAGGATAGCCGCAGCTTCATGCATGAAGAGCGGCAGCTGCTGGCGTTGTCCCAGGGCCAGGAAACGGTGCTGTACAGGACGGATGGTTGTGGCAATGTCCTGCAGGCTCTTTCCGGCGGCGACAGTCTCCGGCATGACTATTCGCCCTATGGGCAACGCGCGGCGGCAGAGGGACCGGGCAGTCTGTTCGGTCTCGGTGGCGAGCCGCAGGATCCGCTGACCGGCTGTTATCTGCTGGGCAACGGCTATCGGGCCTACGATCCGGTACTGATGCGATTTCACCGGCCAGACGACTGGAGTCCGTTCGATGGGGGAGGTCTCAATCCTTATGCCTATTGCCTGGGCGACCCCATCAATCTGAGCGATCCCACCGGCCATATCTCTACCTGGGGCTGGATCAAGATTGGCATTACCGCTGCTTTCGCCATCGCCTCCGTTGCGTTCACCCTGGCGACCCTGGGGGCATCCGCGCCCTTGATAGGCATCTCGTTTTCGGCGGCAACGGCCTTGACGCTGGAGGTGGTGTCAGGTGCGGCCTCGATCGCGTCCATCGTGCTGGAGGAGGCGGCTCCGGACGCCGTCGCGACCCAGGTGCTGAGCTATGCCAGCCTGGCCTTGGGCGTCGTGTCCGGCGGCGCTTCCCTGACAGGAAAGCTGCTGGGCAGAGGGACATCGGTGGCCCTGCGCAATACGGTCGAGTCCCTCGGTGACGCCGTGACGCTGGGCCGCAGCAACGCCTTGCGCGGGACACGCATCGGTGGCTACGCCAGGGCGGCGAGCCCTCTGGTCAGAGGCGGCGGGCGGCGCAACCTCGTTGCCTTGCAAAACGACCTTCGAGATGTGCTGACCGCCAAGGACGTGACCAGTTATGCCCATTACCCGCTCAAGGGGGGCACCTACGTCATCGACAGGGACAAGTACATCGAAAAAGCCCAAGGGTTTCTGGGGTTGGCAGGGGAAAGATCCAGTGGTCCCCGGCATGGCGAGGCACCTGACGATATCTACGGAGACATCAGGGAGCGAAGCGCGCAAATCCGATTCGCATGAAGGGCACGCGAAAGGGTTATTCATATATGAATTATCGATATATACATTTAGATAAAAGATATTGTTAAGGCATAAAAAATATCGGTATCTTCCGTACCACGCCAGCGATAGCACTTCGCTGGCACCCAACGTTGGCCGTCGTCCATGACGACAGTGATATTCGATAAGGACACTGCATGAAAAAGGTTCTGTTGTTCACCGCATTGGCGGCAGCCCTGGCTTCGGGCCTGGCCCAGGCGGCGGAAAAACTGGTGGTGGCGGCGACGCCGGTGCCCCACGCTGAAATCCTCGAGCTGATCAAGCCAGCCCTGGCCAAGGAAGGCGTGGACCTGCAGATCAAGGTCTTTACCGACTACGTCCAGCCCAACGTACAGGTCGATCAGAAGCGTCTGGACGCCAACTACTTCCAGACCTTGCCGTACCTCAAGAGCTTCAACGAGGGCAAGGGCACCAACCTGGTGACCGTGATCGGCGTACACGTCGAACCGTTTGGCGGGTACTCGAAGAAGGTCAAGAGCCTGGCCGAGCTCAAGGATGGCGCGACCATCGCCATCCCCAACGAAGGCAGCAACAGCGGCCGTGCCCTGATCCTGCTGCAGAAGGCTGGACTGATCGAACTCAAGGATCCGAAAAACGCCCTGGCCACGCCCAAGGACATCGCCAGGAACCCGCACAACTTCAAGTTCAAGGAACTGGAGTCGGCCATGCTGCCGCGGGTGCTGGACCAGGTGGACCTGGACATGATCAACACCAACTATGCGCTGGAAGCGGGTCTCAACCCGGCCAAGGATGCCCTGGTGATCGAAGGTTCGGATTCGCCCTATGTGAACTTCCTGGTGGCTCGCCCGGACAACAAGGACAGCGCCGCCATGCAGAAGCTGGCCAAGGCCCTGACCAGCCCGCAAGTGAAGGCTTTCATCGAGCAGAAATACAGCGGTGCGGTACTGCCGGCGTTCTGATCGAGCAACGCGTGCTTGAAACTTTCAACGCCGACGGCTTGGCCAGCGTCGGCGTTTTTTATTGCCTGCCATTGCGTTACGCAGGTCGTGCCTTCAATGCCCGGCGCAGGGCCACCAGCAGCTTGACGATATCTTGTGGGTCGAGGGGTTGCGGGGCTTTCACGTCAGCCATTTTTTATCGTCCTTGTGATGGAAGCCATGGAGTCTGGCCTTGAGCTGCGGTTCCTTGGAGAGGTTGCTGGAAAATTAGACCCTTCCTACAGCGCAAAGGAAAATAGCCTTCTTACTCGGCCTCTGCAAATACCGTCAGTCAATCCGGCCAGTTCCACGCGGGGGCATCCAGCATGCCCTGGCCCACTACGCCGGTCTGGCCCAGGTCTTTCTCCAGCATGATGCAATTGCAATCATCGTCCTGCTGCAAGGCGGCGATCAGGCGCGTGGCGTGGGATACGACCCAGACCTGGCAATTGGCCGAAGCCCGGATGATCAACCGCGCCAAGGCAGGCAACAGGTCCGGGTGCAGGCTGGTTTCCGGCTCGTTGAGCACCATCAGCGAGGGCGGTCGCGGCGTGAGCAGGGCAGCCACCAGCAGCAGATAGCGCAGGGTGCCGTCCGACAGCTCGGCGGCGGATAGCGGACGCAGCAGGCCATGCTGCTGGAATGCGATGGCGAAACGTCCGCCCTGGAGTTTTTCGATGTCCAGGCGGGCGCCGGGAAATGCATCGCCGATGGCGGCATGCAGCGCCTGGAAGTCGCCGATTTCAAGGATGGTCTGCAGGGCGGCCGCCAGGTCGCGGCCGTCGTGGTGCAGCACCGGCGTGCGGGTGCCCAGTTGCGGCTGGCGCACCGGGGCCTCGGCGTCGCTGCGAAAATGATCGTAGAAGCGCCAGCGACGGATGAACTCGCGCATCTGCAAGACCTCCGGGGACGTACGCAGGCTGCCCACCTGGTCGAACAGGCTGTCGAAGGTGGGGGTGTGCTGGGCCAGGACATCCCATGAGCGACCCTCTCGGGCGCGCACCATCGGCCCGTTGCGGTCCACCAGCAGGCTGGCGGGACGAAAGACCGGCCCGGCCCAGATGGTTTCGCGCTTGATCTGCGGATCCAGCGAAAACGCGGAAAGACTGGGTTCCGGCAGGCCCAGGGCGATCGAATAGGAGAAATCTTCGGCGGCGAATCCCAGGCGCAGGCGTTTTCTGGCCTGGCGCACGTTGCCCTGGACGGGTACCTCGCCGTTGCGCATGCGTCGGCTGATGTGCTCCGGCCCGGCCCAGAAGGTCGAATCCAGTCCGCCTTCACGGGCCAGGGCGTTGACGACCCCGCCTTGGGCCGTTTCCGCCAACAGCCGCAGGGCGCGGTACAGGTTGGATTTTCCGCTGCCGTTGGGGCCGGTGATCAGGTTCAGGCGGCCGAGGGGAATGACCAGTTCATTGATGGATCGGTAGTTGGCCACCGCAAGGGTCTTGAGCATGAGAGGTTGTCCTGCTGGCTGGACTTGCAGGCGCCGACTCGCTTGGCTTGCCGTTGCCTGTGCAAAAAGGGCAGTTTGCCTGATCGGCGTGTGCATTGTGATTCTGTTGCAAGCACTGAACCCTGCTCTAAGCTCACAGTCGTATCGTCACTGGCACGTCCGTACAACGCAAAGGAGTCTGCATGGCTGGTCCCCGAATCGAACTGGTTGTTGGCTTGGGTTTATGTGCGTTGTTGGCGGGATGCGGTGAGGAAAAGGCCGTGGAGAAAGCGCTGCCGCGGGTTTTCGTGCAGCAAGCCACGCCCAGCGAATACGCGGCTTCGGTGACCCTGACCGGCGATGTCCAGGCTCGCGTGCAGACTGACCTGTCGTTTCGCGTGAGCGGCAAGATCATCGAGCGCAAGGTCGATGTGGGCGATCGAGTCTCGGCCCGGCAGGTGCTGGCGCGGCTCGACCCCCGGGACTTGCAGACCAATGTCGATTCCGCCGAGGCCCAGGTGGCCGCCGAGCAGGCGCGGGTCAAGCAGAGCGCGGCAGCGTTCACGCGCCAGCAGAAACTCTTGCCCAAGGGCTACACCAGCCAGAGCGAATATGACGCGGCCCAGGCGCAACTGCGCAGCAGCCAGAGTGCATTGAGCGCCGCCCAGGCCCAGCTCGCCAATGCCCGCGAACAACTGAGCTATACCGCGCTGATCGCCGAGGCGCCGGGCATCATCACGGCGCGCCAGGCGGAGGTTGGCCAGGTGGTGCAGGCCACGGAGCCGATCTTCAGCCTCGCCCGGGACGGTGAGCGCGATGCGGTGTTCAACATCTACGAATCCCTGCTCAGCGAGCCGTCCGCGGATCCGGCCATCGTGATCAGCCTGTTGGACAACCCGGCCATCCAGACCTCCGGCAAGGTGCGCGAGATCACGCCCGCGGTGTCCGCCGAGACCGGTACCGTGCAGGTCAAGGTCGCCCTCGATAGCCTGCCCGAAGGCATGCGCCTGGGATCGGTGGTCAGCGCCACCGCCAAGTCCGCCGGCAAGACCGCCGTGGAGCTGCCGTGGTCGGCCTTGACCAAGAACCTCAGCGAGCCCGCCGTATGGCTGGTGGACGACGAAGGCAAGGCCCAATTGCGAACCGTCACCGTTGGCCGCTACCTGACCGGCAAGGTGATCGTCAGCGATGGGCTCAAGGGAGGCGAGAAAGTCATCACGGCGGGAGGCCAGTTGTTGCACCCCGGCGTGCATGTTGAAATTGCTGAACATCCCACCGAACAGAAAACCACAGGAGCCCAACCATGAAGCGCTTGTGGATGGTCCTGGCCGGCCTGGCGCTGGCAGCCTGTTCGAAGGAGGAAGCGCCGCCCGAGCCCGTGCGCCCGGTACTGTCCATCGAAGTGCGGGCCCTGGACCAGCAGGCCCTGGGGCGGTTCGCCGGCAATATCCAGGCACGTTACGAAAGCAATGTGGGGTTTCGCGTAGCCGGGCGTATCGCTCGCCGCAATGTCGATGTCGGCGCCGAGGTGAAGAAAGGCGATCTGCTGGCCACCCTCGACCCCACCGACCAACAGAACCAGTTGCGGGCCGCCCAGGGCGACCTGGCGCGGATCGAGGCGCAATACATCAATGCCCAGGCCAATGCCCGTCGCCAGCAACAGCTGTTCGATCGCGGTGTCGGTGCCCAGGCGCAGCTGGACATCGCCCAGACCGACCTGAAGACCACCGGAGCATCCCTTGAGCAAGCCCGGGCTGCGGTGGAACAAGCCCGTGACCAGCTCAACTACAGCGAGCTGCGCACCGACCACGACGCGGTTGTCACCGCCTGGCATGCCGAGGCCGGGCAAGTGGTCTCCGCCGGCCAGCAAGTGGTGACCCTGGCGCGCCCGGACATCAAGGAAGCGGTGATCGACCTGCCGGCCGGACTGGCCGAGCGCCTGCCCCCGGACGTGGTGTTCGAAGTGTCTGCGCAACTGGACCCGGCCACCCGCACCACCGCGACCGTACGCGAGATCGAACCCCAGGCGCAGAGTGCTACCCGTACCCGTCGCGCCCGCCTGACGCTGGCCGATACGCCGCCGGGCCTGCGCCTGGGCACGGCCATCGGCGTGACGTTGAGCTCGGCCATCGAGCCGCGCATCGAGCTGCCGCTCAGCGCGCTGCAAGAGGTCGACGGCAAGGCACGGATCTGGCTGGTCGACCCGCAAAGCCAGACCGTTTCTCCCCGTGACGTGCGCATTCTCGAACGTTCGGCGGATGCGGTGCTGGTGGCCAATGGCATCAAGGCCGGCGACCGCGTGGTCAGCGCCGGTGTGAACAGCCTCCAACCGGGGCAGAAAGTGAAACTCGACGAGGACGCACGATGAAAGGGCCTTTCAATCTTTCCGAATGGGCCCTGCGGCATCAGTCGTTTGTCTGGTACCTGATGTTCGTCGCGCTGCTGATGGGCGTGTTCTCGTACATGAACCTGGGGCGCGAGGAGGATCCTTCGTTCACCATCAAGACCATGATCATCCAGACGCGCTGGCCCGGCGCGACCCAGGAGGAAACGCTCAGGCAGGTCACCGACCGCATCGAAAAAAAACTCGAAGAGCTCGACTCCCTCGACTACGTCAAAAGCTACACACGTCCGGGTGAGTCGACGGTCTTCGTGTACCTGCTCGACACCACCAGCGCCAAGGACATCCCCGAGATCTGGTACCAGGTACGCAAGAAGATCAACGATATTCGCGGCGACTTCCCTCAAGGCCTGCAAGGCCCGGGTTTCAACGATGAGTTCGGCGATGTGTACGGGTCGGTCTATGCCTTTACCGGCGACGGCCTGTCGATGCGCCAATTGCGCGACTACGTCGAGCAGGTGCGCGCCGAGGTCCGCGATGTCCCCGGCCTGGGCAAGGTGGAAATGATCGGCGAGCAGGACGAAGTGCTGTACCTGAACTTCTCCACCCGCAAGCTCGCCGCCCTGGGCATCGACCAGCGCCAGGTGGTGCAGAGCCTGCAATCCCAGAACGCCGTGACGCCGGCCGGGGTGATCGACGCCGGCCCCGAGCGGATCTCCGTGCGTACATCCGGGCAGTTCCAGTCGGAGAAGGACCTGGCCAACGTCAACCTGCGGCTCAACGATCGTTTCTATCGGCTGGCCGACATCGCCGATATCAGCCGCGGTTACGTCGACCCTGCCACGCCGATGTTCCGTTTCAACGGTACGCCGGCCATCGGCCTGGCCATTGCCATGAAAAAGGGCGGCAACATCCAGGACTTCGGCAAGGCGCTGCATGCGCGAATGAACGAGCTGACCGCCGACCTGCCGGTGGGCGTCGAAGTCCACACGGTGTCGGACCAGGCCGAGGTGGTGGAAGAGGCGGTCGGCGGCTTCACCAGCGCCTTGTTCGAGGCGGTGGTGATCGTGCTGGTCGTCAGCTTCATCAGCCTGGGCATCCGCGCCGGACTGGTGGTGGCCTGCTCGATTCCATTGGTGTTGGCGATGGTCTTCCTGTTCATGGAATACAGCGGCATCACCATGCAGCGGATCTCCCTCGGTGCGTTGATCATTGCCCTCGGCCTGTTGGTGGACGATGCGATGATCACCGTGGAGATGATGGTGACGCGCCTGGAAAAGGGCGAAACCAAGGAGCAGGCCGCGACCTTCGCCTACACCTCCACCGCGTTCCCGATGCTCACCGGTACCCTGGTGACCGTGGCCGGCTTCGTGCCCATCGGCCTGAACGCCAGCTCCGCTGGGGAGTACACCTTTACCCTGTTCGCGGTGATCGCCGTGGCGATGCTGGTGTCCTGGATCGTCGCGGTGCTGTTCGCCCCGGTGATCGGCGTGCATATCCTCAGCACCAACGTGAAGCCCCACAGCGCCGAGCCGGGGCGGATCGGTCGGGCGTTCAATGGCGGCCTGCTGTGGGCGATGCGCAATCGCTGGTGGGCCATCGGCATCACCGTGCTGCTGTTCGTGCTGGCGGTGTTCTGCATGCGTTTCGTGCAGAACCAGTTCTTTCCGTCTTCGGACCGCCCCGAAATCCTGGTGGACCTCAACCTGCCGCAGAACGCCTCGATGGAGGAAACCCGCAAGGCCGTCGATCGCCTGGAAGCGACCCTCAAGGGCGACCCGGACATCGTGCGCTGGAGTACCTATATCGGCGAGGGCGCGATCCGTTTCTACCTGCCGCTGGACCAGCAACTGCAGAACCCGTACTACGCGCAGTTGGTGATCGTGAGCAAGGGCCTGGAGTCGCGCACGGCCCTGACCGAACGCCTGCACAAACGCCTGCGCGAGGATTTCGTCGGCATCGGCAGCTATGTGCAGTCCCTGGAAATGGGCCCACCGGTGGGCCGGCCGATCCAGTACCGGGTCAGCGGCAAGGACATCGACCAGGTGCGCAAGCACGCCATCGAGCTGGCCACCGAGCTGGACAAGAACTCCCATATCGGAGAAATCATTTACGACTGGAACGAGCCGGGCAAGGTCCTGCGCATCGACATCGCCCAGGACAAGGCGCGGCAGTTGGGGCTGTCTTCCGAGGACGTGGCCCGGTTGATGAACAGTATCGTCAGCGGCTCGCCCGTGACCCAGGTCAACGACGACATCTACCTGATCAACGTGGTCGGACGTGCCGAGGACGCCGAACGTGGGTCTCCGGAAACCCTGCAGAACCTGCAGATCGTCACGCCCAGCGGTACTTCGATCCCGTTGCTGGCGTTCGCCACGGTGCGCTATGAGCTGGAGCAGCCCTTGGTCTGGCGGCGTGATCGCAAGCCGACCATTACCATCAAGGCCGCCGTGCGCGACGAAATCCAGCCCACCGACCTGGTCAAGCAACTGCAGCCGGACATCGACCGCTTCGCCGCCGGCCTGCCTGTGGGCTACAAGGTCGCCACCGGCGGTACGGTGGAGGAGAGCAGCAAGGCCCAGGGTCCGATCGCCAGCGTGGTGCCGCTGATGCTGTTCCTGATGGCGACGTTCCTGATGATCCAGCTGCACAGCGTGCAGAAGCTGTTCCTGGTGGCCAGCGTCGCGCCCCTCGGCCTGATCGGCGTGGTGCTGGCGCTGGTGCCCACGGGCACGCCCATGGGCTTCGTGGCGATCCTGGGCATTCTGGCGCTGATCGGCATCATCATCCGCAACTCGGTGATTCTGGTCACCCAGATCGACGAGTATGAGCGGGCCGGCTACACGCCCTGGGACGCCGTGGTGGAGGCCACGGAACACCGACGCCGACCGATCCTGCTCACGGCGGCCGCGGCGAGCCTGGGCATGATCCCCATCGCCCGGGAAGTGTTCTGGGGGCCGATGGCCTACGCGATGATCGGCGGGATCATCATCGCCACCTTGCTGACGTTGCTGTTCCTGCCGGCGCTGTATGTCGCCTGGTACAAGATCCGCGAGCCCAAGCGTGACGGAGACCGGGGCAGATCCCTCGGTGAGGGGAGTTGATCCGGCATAAGGGGAGTTGACCTGTGGTGATGAGATCCATCCTGTGGTGAGGGGATCTAGCGAAACGTGTGATGGGCCGGACCGCAAAATCAGCGCCCGCGTTCTTTATTTACGCAACAACCGCAACCCATTGAACACCACCAGCAGACTCACCCCCATGTCGGCGAATACCGCCATCCACAGGGTGGCGTAGCCAGTGAAGGTCACCCCCAGGAAGATCGCCTTGACCACCAGCGCCAGGGCAATGTTCTGCTTCAGGATGGCGGAGGTTTGCCGCGACAGGCGGATGAACGCCGGGATCTTGCGCAGGTCGTCGTCCATCAGGGCGACATCGGCCGTTTCGATGGCAGTGTCGGTACCGGCCGCCGCCATGGCGAAGCCGATCTCGGCCCGGGCCAGGGCCGGGGCATCGTTGATGCCATCGCCCACCATGCCGACCCGGTGACCCTGGGCGTACAACGCCTCGATGGCCTTGAGCTTGTCCTCCGGCAACAAGTCGCCCTGGGCCCGGTCCATGCCCACTTGCCCGGCAATCGCCTCGGCGGTATGGGCATTGTCGCCGGTGAGCATCAGGGTCTTGATCCCCAGTTCGTGCAACTGCCGGATCGCGTCGCGGCTGGAGTCCTTGACGGTGTCGGCCACGGCGAACAACGCCAGGGGGCCTGTGTCGTCCAGTAGCAGCACCACGGACTTGCCTTGTTTTTCCAGGGCGAAGAGTGTTTCTTCCAGCTCGGGAGAGCACAGGCCAAGGTCTTCCACCAGGCGATGATTGCCCAAGTGATAGGTCCGGCCATCGATGTCGCCTCGAACACCTCGTCCCGGCAACGCGGCGAAGTTATCCACAGACTGTGGCGATGCCTGCTTATCCACAACCGCGCTGGCGATGGCCCGTGATACGGGGTGATCGGAGCGAGCGGCAAGGCTCGCGGCCAGGGCCGGGGCGCTGGCCTGCATCGTTGGGTCCAGCGCCACATAGTCGGTCTGCACCGGCTTGCCGTGAGTGATCGTGCCGGTCTTGTCCAGCGCCAGGTAATCCAGCTTGTAACCGCCTTCCAGGTACACGCCGCCCTTGATCAGGATGCCTTTGCGCGCCGCGGCGGCGAGACCGCTGACGATACTCACCGGGGTGGAGATCACCAGTGCGCAAGGGCAGGCCACTACCAGCAGCACCAGCGCCCGATAGATCCAGTCGAACCACGTCGCGCCCATGAACAGCGGCGGGATGACCGCCACCGCCACCGCCAGGGCAAACACCGACGGGGTGTAGATTTTCGAGAAGCGATCGACGAAGCGCTGGGTCGGTGCCCGTGAGCCTTGGGCCTGCTCCACGGCGTGAATGATTCGCGCCAGGGTGGAGTGTTCGGCCGCCGCGGTCACGGTGTATTCCAGCTCGCCGGCCTGGTTGATGGTGCCGGCGAACACGTTGTCGCCGACGGTTTTTTCCACCGGCAGGCTTTCCCCGGTGATGGGCGCCTGGTCGATGGTGGACCGGCCGGCCACCACTTCACCGTCCAGGCCCACGCGTTCACCGGGGCGGACTCGCACGCGGGCACCCAGGGCGATCGCCTTGACCTCCTGCACCTTCCAGCTGCCATCGACCTGCTGCACGGTGGCCTGTTCGGGGGCCATCTGCATCAGGCCACTGATGGCGTTGCGTGCCCGGTCCAGGGACTTGGCCTCGATCAGCTCGGCCACGGTGAACAGGAACATCACCATGGCCGCCTCCGGCCATTGCCCGATCAACACCGCGCCGGTCACGGCAATGCTCATCAGGGCATTGATGTTCAGGTTGCGGTTCTTCAGGGCGATCCAGCCCTTCTTGTACGTGCCCAGGCCGCCGCTGAGGATCGACACCAGCGCCACCAGGGCGACCACCCAGTTCGGCGCGGCACTGGTGAAGTGAATCACCTCGGCGCCCAGGGCGGTGAGGCCGGACAGGGCCAGCGGCCACCAAGGCTTGGCTGGGGAGGGTGGGGTGTGGGTGGGGGTGTCCTGGCCTGCAGCGAGTGGTTCGGCCTGCATGCCCAGGGATCGGATCGCCTCGATGATCGGCGCATCGCTGGGCAGGGCGTGGGTCACGCCCAGGATGCGATTGATCAGGTTGAATTCCAGTCGCTGCACGCCCTCGAGCTTGCCCAGCTTGTTCTGGATCAGCGTCTGCTCCGTGGGGCAATCCATGGCTTCGATGCGAAAACTGCTCAGCCGCGCGCCGTCTGTCGGCGCTTTGCCGAGGTCGACCACCGACGGCGCCGCTTTCGAGGCGCAGCAGGAATGCCCATGGGCATGGCCGTGGCCGGATTTGTGAACAGGCTTATGGGTGTGAAGGGAGTCGCTCATCGGTTACGTCCGTGAAAAGTGCCTGTTGCACAGTAAAGACCCTGTAGCCACTATAGGGTCAAGCATCTATTCGGGAGGCATGGGATGAAAATCGGAGAGCTGGCGAAGATGACCGACTGCCAGGTGGAAACCATCCGCTATTACGAACGCGAAGGCTTGCTGCCTGAGCCTGCCCGTAGCGACGGCAACTACCGGGTCTACACCCAGGCCCATGCCGAGCGGCTGACGTTCATTCGCAACTGCCGCACCCTGGACATGACCCTGGAGGAAATCCGCAGCCTCCTGGCCCTGCGCGACAGTCCCCAGGACCAGTGCGAAAGCGTCAATGCATTGATCGATGAACACATCCTCCACGTCAGGGCCCGTATCGATGGCCTGCTGGCGCTGCAGGCACAACTGATCGACCTGCGCCATCGCTGCGGCGAAGGGCCGGACCCGGATCAATGCGGAATCCTGCAGCGCCTGGAAGTGAGCGGTGCGGTGGCGCCAGAAGTGGAGCATTCACATGTAGGCAGGAGTCATGGGCATTGAGCCTTTGCTCGCGATAGCGGCTTGGCAGTCAACCTATAGGTTGAATGTAAGGGCCTCATCGCGAGCAGGCTCGCTCCCGCAAGGGATGGTGGCGTTGCTCAGACCGCCATCGGCGCTGTCATCGGCGCATGGTGCTGGTAGCCTTCCAGGGAGAAATCGCCGGGCTCCACCAGTTCGAGCCACTCAGGCTGGTAAACGCCAGTCTTGGCAAACTCCGGCACCCGCTCGGAAATCACCAGTCTCGGCATCGGGAACGGCTCGCGCTTGAGCTGTTCCTTGAGCATGTCCAGATGGTTTTCGTAGACGTGGGCGTCACCGATGAAGTAGGTGAACCAGCGTGGCGTGTAGCCGGTCAGGCGGCCGATCAGGCTCAACAGCGCGGCCCCCTCGGTGAGGTTGAACGGCGTGCCCAGGCCCAGGTCGTTGGAGCGGATGTAGAGGGTCAGGGAGATTTCCTTCGTCTCGACATTCGGGTGGAACTGGTACAGCAGGTGGCACGGCGGCAAGGCCATTTCATCGAGCTGCGCACAGTTCCAGCCATGGAACAGGATACGCCGGCTGCCCGGGTCCTTGATGATGGTGTCGACGCACTGGCGCACCTGGTCGATGGCCTTGTACAGCACCACGTAAGCCAGGCCGTTCTCCTCACCCTCGGCGATCCGCCGGTAGCCCTGGGCCAGGGTCTGCTCGATGGCCGCCGGGTTGCTCAGGGGGATCTGCTTGTAGGCCGGCCACTTGCGCCATTGCACGCCGTAGATCTCGCCCAGGTCGTCTTCGCCCTGGCGGAACGGGTTGGCCAGCCACTGGGTATTTTCGTTGGCGTTCTGGTCCCAGACCTTGCAGCCCAGGGCGCGGAATTCGGCGGCGTTGTTCACGCCGCGCAAGAAGCCGCACATCTCGCCGATGGCCGACTTGAAGGCCAGCTTGCGGGTGGTGATGGCCGGGAAACCGTCCTTCAGGTCATAGCGCAGCATGGCGCCGGGGAGGCTGATGGTGTTCACTCCCGTGCGGTTGGCTTGCCGGGTGCCATGCTCGATGACATTGGCCACCAGATCGAGATATTGCTTCATGTGTTACCTGTGTCCTTGAGTCCGGAGCGGCGCTCCGGCATTCGAATTTAAACCTTGGCGGCCGCAGCCGGCGCCCGGCGATAAGCCAGCCAGATCAGCACCAGTCCGCCGATGATCATCGGCAGGCACAGCACCTGGCCCATGGTCAGCCAGTTCCACGCCAGGTAGCCGAGCTGGGCATCCGGTACGCGGACGAATTCAACGATAAAGCGGAAGATGCCATAGAACAGGGCAAACATGCCCGACACCGCCATGGTCGGCCGCGGCTTGCGCGAGAACAGCCAGAGAATGAGGAATAGTGCCACGCCTTCGAGGGCGAACTGATAAAGCTGCGACGGGTGGCGCGGCAACTGCGCCGGGTCGCTGAACGGCGGGAAAATCATCGCCCACGGGACGTCGGTTGGCTTGCCCCACAATTCGGCGTTGATGAAGTTGCCGATGCGCCCGGCGCCCAGGCCGATGGGCACCATGGGGGCGACGAAATCCATCAGTTCGAAGAACGATTTATTGTTGCGCTTGCCGAACCAGAGCGCTGCCAGCATCACGCCGATGAAGCCGCCGTGGAACGACATGCCGCCTTTCCAGACCTCGAAGATCAACGTCGGGTTGGCCAGGTAGGCACTCAGGTCGTAGAACAGCACGTAGCCCAGGCGTCCGCCGACGATCACACCCATGGACAACCAGAACACCAGGTCGGACAGTTTTTCCTTGTTCCAGGTGGGATCGAAACGGTTCAGCCGACGCGATGCCAGCAGCCAGGCACCGCCGATGCCGATCAGGTACATCAGGCCGTACCAGTGGATTTTCAGCGGACCGATGGCCAGGGCCACCGGATCGATCTGCGGGTAAGGCAGCATGGATATTCCTCGTAAACGTCAAAAATGCCCGGGGGAGGCTGGCATCCCGGGATTAAGCCAGTATTGCGTCAGAACAGGAAACTCAGCCCCACGCAGAACAGCAAGGCGGCGAACATTCGCTTGAGCAGGCGCGGCGACAGGCGGTGGGCCAGGCGCGCGCCGATACGGGCGAAAACCATGCTGGTCAGGGCGATGCCCAGTAAGGCCGGCAGGTAGACAAAGCCCAGACTATGGGCCGGCAACAAGGGATCTTGCCAGCCAAGAATCATGAAACTCAATGCGCTGGCCAGGGCGATCGGCAAGCCGCACGCCGACGATGTCGCGACCGCCTGCTGCATCGGCACGCTGCGCCAGGTCAGGAAAGGGACGGTCAGCGAGCCGCCGCCAATGCCGAAGATCGCCGAAGCCCAGCCGATCACGGTGCCTGCCAGGGTCAGCCCGGCCTTGCCCGGTACCGTACGGCTGGCCTTGGGCTTGAGATCCAGGCCCAACTGCGCGGCGACGACCAGGGCGAACACGCCGATGATTTTCTGCAGGTGCGGGCCGGCAATCGCCTCGGCGGTGATCGCGCCGAAACCGGCGCCCATCAGGATCCCGACGGTCATCCAGGCGAAGATCGGCCAGCGCACCGCGCCTTTGCGCTGGTGCTCACGCACGGCATTGACCGAGGTGAAGATGATCGACGCCAGGGATGTACCGACGGCCAGGTGCGTCAACACCTGCGGATCGAAGCCCTGCAAGGTGAAACTGAACACCAGTACCGGGACTATGATGATCCCGCCACCCACGCCGAACAGCCCGGCCAGCACGCCGGCGCAGGCGCCGAGCAGCAGATAGAGCACAAATTCCACCGGCGTCTCCCCGCCCATCCCCCAAACAAGAGCGGCATGGTAACGGATCCGTGGCCCCCGGCTCCACTGAAGGCGATGGATGCCGGCCGATTGTGTGGGTAAAGTGATCCACGAAAGCGGAGTGTTCGGTTCATTTTTTAACGGGACAACCTGATGTGCTTGATCGTATTTGCCTGGCGACCTGGGCATGCCCAGCCGCTGATCGTGGCGGCCAACCGCGACGAGTTCTACGCCCGGCCGACCTTGCCCCTGGCCCAGTGGCCTGACGCGCCGCAGGTCCATGCTGGCCGTGACCTGGAGGCTGGAGGCACCTGGCTCGGCGTGGCTGCCGGTGGCCGTTTCGCGGCCTTGACCAATATCCGCGACCCGGGCCAGATGCCGGCGTTCAAGTCGCGGGGTGAACTGGTGGCGCGGTTCCTGACCGGGCATCTCTCGATTGCCGAATACTTCAGCGAAATCGTCCCTCGCGCTGGCGAATATGGCGGGTTCAACCTGTTGCTCGGCGACGGCTCCGAGCTGTGGCATCACAATGCTCGCGATGCCCGGCCACAACGCTTGGCCGAGGGGGTCTATGGCTTGTCGAACGCCGGGCTGAACACGCCCTGGCCCAAGTTGCTCAAGGCCCGCGCCGCGCTGGCCGAGGTGTTGGACGATCCGCGGCCCGAGTCATTGCTGGCTCTGCTGAACGACCCGCAGCCCGCACCGGTGGCTGACTTGCCCGACACGGGCGTGGGGCTGGCGACCGAGACGTTGCTGTCCAGTGTGTTCATTGCCAGCCCCGCCTACGGGACGCGAGCGAGCACGGCGTTGATTGTCCATGCCGATGGAACCCGACACCTGGTCGAGCGCAGTTTCGGGCCGCATGGGGGGCATCTGGGGGAGGTGGAGCTCAAGGTCTAGGCTCTGTACGAAAAGCCTTGATACTCGTTCATGCTGCGTTGAACACTGCCTGACCTTCTTCTCAAGACTTTTTCGTACAGAGTCTAGTTTGCCGTGTCATTGCTGGCCTCATCGCGAGCAAGCTCGCCCCCACAGTAGATCGTCAGTGAACACAAACGCTGTGAACAACCGAGATCACTGTGGGAGCGAGCTTGCTCGCGACAGGAGCGCCGCAGGATCAGAGGGTCTTGTTCGAAGCCGGATTGATCATCCGCGCCAGCCCAAGGTTCTTCAGCGCCAGTTGCAAGGAGCTGTGAATTACTTGCGGATTGTCGATGGTCATCACTTCCGCCAGCAGTTCCTGGGCCTTGCTGAGGTTGATCTGGCGCAGCATCCATTTCACTTTTGGCAGGTTGGTGGCGTTCATTGACAGGCTGTCGAAACCCATCGCCATGAGCAGCACCGCTGCCGCCGGATCCCCGGCCATTTCACCGCAGATGCTCACCGGCTTGCCTTCGGCATGGGCGTCGCGCACCACGTTCTGCAGGGCCTGCAGCACGGCCGGATGCAGATAGTCGTAAAGGTCGGCTACCCGCGGGTTGTTGCGGTCCACCGCCAGCAGGTACTGGGTCAGGTCGTTGGAGCCCACCGACAGGAAGTCCACCTGCCGCGCCAGCTCCTTGGTCTGGTACACCGCCGCCGGGATCTCGATCATCACGCCGACCGGAGGCATCGGCACATCGGTGCCTTCGTCGCGGACTTCGCCCCAGGCCCGGTGGATCAGGTGCAGGGCTTCTTCCAGTTCATGGGTGCCGGAGATCATTGGCAACAGGATGCGCAGGTTGTTCAGGCCTTCGCTGGCCTTGAGCATGGCGCGGGCCTGGACCAGGAAGATCTCCGGGTGGTCGAGGGTCACGCGGATGCCGCGCCAGCCCAGGAACGGGTTGTCTTCCTTGATGGGGAAGTAGGACAGGGACTTGTCGCCGCCGATGTCCAGGCTGCGCATGGTCACCGGTTGCGGGTGGAATGCGGCCAGCTGTTCACGGTAGATCGCCAGTTGTTCCTTTTCGCTGGGGAAGCGCTGGTTGATCATGAAGGGGACTTCGGTGCGGTACAGGCCCACACCCTCGGCGCCGCGCTTCTGCGCCCGGGCCACGTCGGCCAGCAGGCCGGTGTTGACCCACAGCGGCATGCGATGGCCGTCGAGCGTCACGCAAGGCAGGTCCCGCAGCGCATCCAGGCCCAGGGACAGTTGCTTTTCTTCCTCCACCACATCGGAGAACTGCTTGCGCAGCACTTCGCTGGGGTTGGTGTAGACCTCGCCATGGTAGCCATCGACGATCATCTGGATGCCGTCGACCTTGGAATACGGCAGGTCCACCAGGCCCATCACCGTCGGGATGCCCATGGCACGGGCCAGGATCGCCACGTGGGAGTTGCCCGAGCCCAATACCGACACCAGCCCCGCCAGCTTGCCCTCGGGCACCTCGCCGAGCATGGCCGGGGTCAGCTCCTCGCTGACCAGGATGGTGTTGTCCGGGTAGACCAGGGTCTGCTGGCGTTCCTGCTGCAGGTAGGCGAGCAACCGGCGGCCGAGGTCCTTGACGTCGGAAGCGCGCTCACGCAGGTAGGCGTCGTCCATCAGTTCGAAACGGTTGACGTGGTCGGTCACCACCTGGCGCAACGCGCCCTGGGCCCATTGGCCGGTCTTGATGACCGTGGTCACCTCGCTGCCCAGCGAGGCGTCGTCGAGCATCATCAGGTAGACGTCGAACAGCGCGCGCTCTTCCGGACGCAGCTGAGTCGCCAGCTTGGCCGAGAGGGCCCGCATGTCGGCCCGCACGCCTTCGATGGCAGTCTTGAACAGCGCCAGTTCGGCATTGATGTCACTGATGGCCTTGTCCGGCACGACGTCGAGGTCGGCAGGCGGCAGCATGACCACCGCGGTACCCACCGCCGCGCCCGGCGAGCCCGGCACGCCGACGAACTTGGCTTCCTGGATGCCCTTGCCCTGGCGTCCCAGGCCGCTGATCGAACCGGTGGCCTCGGCATGGGCGATAACCCCGGCCAGTTGCGCGCTCATGGTCACGAGGAAGGCTTCTTCGCCTTCGTCGAACTGGCGACGCTCCTTTTGCTGGATGACCAGTACGCCGACGACACGGCGGTGGTGAATGATCGGTGCCCCGAGGAACGAGGCGTAGCGCTCCTCTCCGGTTTCGGCGAAGTAGCGATAGCGCGGGTGGTCCGCGGCGTTTTCGAGGTTCAGGGGCTCTTCGCGCGTGCCGACCAGGCCGACCAGACCTTCGTTGGGCGCCATGCTGACCTTGCCGATGGAGCGCTTGTTCAAGCCCTCGGTGGCCATCAGCACGAAACGGTTGGTCTCGGGGTCCAGCAGATAGACCGAGCAGACCTGGCTGCCCATGGCCTCTTTGACGCGCAACACAATAATCCCCAACGCCGCTTTGAGATCCTTGGCGGCGTTGACTTCCTGGACGATCTTGCGCAGCGTATTGAGCATGGCTCGGGGTCGAACTCCGTCGTCAGTCGCGCGTCAGCAGGCGCGGGGCAAGCTCTTTGAGGGCGCGTCGGTACACCTCGCGCTTGAATGTCACCACCTGGCCCAACGGATACCAATAACTGACCCAGCGCCAGCCATCGAACTCCGGTTTACCGGTCAAATCCATCCGCACCCGCTGCTCGTTGGAGAGCAGGCGCAGGAGAAACCATTTCTGTTTCTGGCCGATGCACAGCGGCTGGCTGTGCGTCCTGACCAGGCGTTGCGGCAAACGATAGCGCAACCAGCCACGGGTGCAGGCGAGAATTTCGACATCTTCACGCTCCAGCCCCACTTCTTCGTTCAACTCGCGGTACAAGGCTTCTTCCGGCGTCTCCTGGGGGTTGATTCCACCTTGAGGAAACTGCCAGGCGTCTTGATTGATACGGCGAGCCCATAGCACCTGCCCTGCATCATTCGTAAGAATGATCCCCACATTGGGTCGGAAACCATCGGGATCGATCACGGCAACAACCTCGCAAACGCATGTCGCCGCATTGTTCCACAAAGGTTGTGAAAGCAGCAACGAGCCAGACCACACACGTCGCCTAGCTTATGTGCACTCTTGTGAAAAGTCCGTATTCTGGGCACCTTTCTTCAGAATTTTCAGCGAGTAACTGCAATGCGGCTGGCTTTATTCGACTTGGACAACACGCTGCTGGGCGGCGACAGCGACCACGCCTGGGGCGATTACCTGTGTGAACGCGGCTTCCTGGATGCCGTGACGTACAAGGCGCGCAATGATGCGTTCTATCAGGATTACCTGGCCGGCAAGCTCGACAACGCCGAGTACCTGAATTTCTGCCTGGAGATCCTCGGGCGCACCGAAATGGAGGTGCTGGCACAATGGCATCTCGACTACATGCGCGACTGCATCGAGCCGATCGTATTGCCACAGGCCATCGAATTGCTGGAAAAGCACCGTGCAGCCGGCGACAAGCTGGTGATCATCACCGCCACCAACCGTTTCGTCACCGCGCCGATTGCCGAGCGCCTGGGAGTCGAGACCCTGATCGCCACCGAATGTGAAATGATCGACGGCCGCTACAGCGGGCGCAGCACTGACATACCCTGCTTTCGCGAGGGCAAGGTGACGCGCCTCAACCGTTGGCTGGAAGAAACCGGGCATTCCCTGCAGAACAGCTATTTCTATAGCGATTCGATGAATGACTTGCCGCTGCTGGAGGTAGTCACGAATCCGGTGGCGGTGGATCCGGACCCGAACCTCAGGGCCGAGGCCGAGAAGCGTGGCTGGCCGGTGATTTCGCTGCGCGGCTGAAAATGGCTATCGCGAGCCAGCTCGCTCCCACAGGGGATTTGCGTCGATCATGCAACCTCTGTGGGAGCGAGCTGGCTCGCGATGAAAGCGACACGGTCCAAGACCTTAAACCGGCTTGGCTCCCATCAACCCCGCAATGGCGATAAAACAGACGACGCTGAACAGCGCCAGGGCCAGGGTGAATTTGCCATTGCCCGCCGCCGGCAGCGTGCGCAACCTGTTCAACCGCACCAACAGCCAGAACCCGGCCAGTGTTGCCGCGGTGTACAGCACGCTGGAAGCCAGCAACCAGGTCTGCCCCAGCGGCCATCCCACCTGATGCACCATCCACCAGCCGGTGAACGGCATGCTCGCCAGCGCCAGGCCCATCAACAGCCAGATGAACACCAGCGGTCTTTGCAGCGTGCGGGTGTGCGCCGTCGCATCACCGCCACGGCGAGCACGCCAGACCCAGATGGCCAGCCCCGCCGCACCGGCCAGCAACAACACCGTCGCCAGGACATGGGCGACCTTGAGAGCGGTTAACGTTTCCATCGTTCGCTTCCTTATGGCTTGCCTTTGAGCGTAGCCCTTCAGCCGAGAAACAGCTGATAGGCCGGGTTGTCGCTCTCGTCCCAGAATGGATAGCCGATCGCCTCCAGGGCGGCGGGGACCAGATGACGTTCGTCATGAGGCACTTGCAGCCCTGCGACGACCCGGCCATCCGCTGCGCCATGGTTGCGGTAGTGGAACATCGAGATGTTCCAGCGCCCGCCCAGTTTGTTGAGGAAGTTGAACAGCGCGCCCGGTCGCTCCGGAAACTCGAAGCGCAGTACCATTTCGTCGATGACATGGGCCGCGTGCCCGCCCACCATATGGCGGATGTGCAACTTGGCCAATTCGTTGTCGGTGAGGTCCAGTACCGGGAAACCCTGCTCGGTCAGACTGGCGATCAGGGCGCTGCGCGGATCGTTTTCCGGATGCGTCTGCACGCCGACGAAAATGTGCGCTTCGCTGCCGGTGTTGTAGCGGTAGTTGAATTCGGTGATCTGGCGCTTGCCGATGGCTTCGCAGAATGCCTTGAAGCTGCCCGGTTGTTCGGGAATGGTGACCGCGATGATCGCCTCCCGGCCTTCGCCCAGCTCGGCGCGCTCGGCCACGTGGCGCAGGCGATCGAAGTTGATGTTGGCGCCGGATTCGATGGCGATCAGGGTCTGCCCGCTGATGCCGCGCGATTCGACGTACTTCTTGATTCCCGCTACGCCCAGCGCCCCGGCCGGCTCGGTGATCGAGCGGGTATCGTCATAGATATCCTTGATGGCGGCACAGATCTCGTCGGTGCTGACGGTGATCACTTCGTCCACGTGATGCTTGCAGATATCGAAGGTGTGCTGGCCGATCTGCGCCACGGCGACACCGTCGGCAAACAGTCCGACGCTGGGCAGTACCACGCGTTCGCCGGCAGCCATGGCGGCCTGCAGGCAGTTGGAATCGTCCGGCTCGACGCCGATGATCCTGATGTCCGGCCGCAGGTATTTCACGTAGGCCGCGATACCGGCGATCAACCCGCCACCCCCCACCGGGACGAATATCGCATCCAGGGGCGCCGGGTGCTGGCGCAGGATCTCCATGGCCACGGTGCCCTGCCCGGCAATGGTGTGGGGATCGTCATAAGGATGAATGTAGACGTAGCCTTTTTCATCGACCAGTTTCAACGAATAGGCCAGGGCCTCGGGGAACGAGTCGCCATGCAGCACCACCCGGCCGCCACGGGAGCGCACGCCTTCGACCTTGATTTCCGGCGTGGTCTTGGGCATCACGATGGTGGCCTTCACGCCCAGTACCTTGGCTGCCAGGGCCAGGCCTTGGGCATGGTTGCCCGCCGAAGCCGTGACCACGCCGCGGGCGCGTTCCTCGTCGCTGAGTTGGGTCAGCTTGTTGTAGGCCCCGCGAATCTTGAACGAGAACACCGGTTGCAGGTCTTCGCGCTTGAGCCAGATGCTGTTGCCCAGCCGTTCGGAGAGCTGGCGGGCGTTCTGCAGCGGGGTTTCCACGGCCACGTCGTAGACGCGCGAGTTGAGGATCTTTTTGACGTACTGTTCGAGCATCGGAAAGCATCACTGGGCGGGTTGGGCAGGGCCAAGGAGTCTAACCCGGCTTTTGGCCGGGCGACCACACGAATCCCGAGGTTTTGTTGGGTTATACTCGCGCCCCTCTCTACTCCCTGCCCGTTTCCGGAGCCCGCATGACCCAGGATCAACTCAAACAGGCCGTGGCCCAGGCCGCTGTCGACCTCATCCTCCCGCAGCTGGATGACAAGAGCATCATCGGGGTCGGCACCGGCTCCACGGCCAATTGCTTCATCGATGCGCTGGCCCGGCACAAGGGCGCGTTCGACGGCGCGGTCGCCAGCTCCGAAGCCACCGCCGCGCGGCTCAAGGGCCACGGGATCCCGGTGTATGAGCTCAATACGGTGAGCGACCTGGAGTTCTACGTCGATGGCGCCGACGAAAGCGACGCGCACCTGAACCTGATCAAGGGTGGCGGCGCGGCGCTGACGCGCGAGAAAATCGTCGCGGCCGTGGCCAGGACCTTCATCTGCATCGCCGATGCCAGCAAGCTGGTGCCGGTGCTCGGCGCATTTCCGTTGCCAGTGGAAGTCATCCCGATGGCCCGCAGCCATGTGGCCCGCCAACTGGTCAAGCTCGGTGGCGATCCGGTGTATCGCGAGGGTGTGCTGACCGATAACGGCAACATCATCCTGGATGTCCACAACCTGCAGATCACCCAGCCGGTTGAGCTTGAGCGCCAGATCAACGCCATCGTCGGCGTCGTCACCAACGGTCTGTTCGCCGCGCGGCCGGCGGATGTGCTGTTGCTGGGAACGCCGGAAGGTGTGAAGACCCTCAAGGCCTGATCCGATGGTGTGACTGGCGCTGTCGTGACGAGGGGAGATGCGACGTTTCGCTAATCCCTTCGCCACAGCATTTCGATTCCTGTCAATCGGGCTGCGGCTTCTTGAATACGTAGAACAGGTTCGGCTCGCTCACCACATAGAGGTTGCCGTCGTCGTCCATGGCAACGCCCTCGGCCTGGGGCACGGTCTTTTGCAGGCCCTGGCGACCCTTGCTCAAGGACAGCGTGCTCAGCGGGCGACCGTCGATATCCAGCTCGATGATCAGTCGCGACTCATCGGACAGCGCCAGCAAATGGCCGCTGCGCTCATCGTATTGCAGGCTCGAGAGATCGCGCACGAACAGCCCGGCATCGCGCTTGGGGTTATTGATGACGTGAACTGCGTAGGACTTTTCTGGTTTGTGATGAGGGAACCCCTGGACTTCATAAATCAGCATCGGGTCGCGTTCCTTCGCCACGAACAGCCGCTTGCCCACCGAGTCATAAGCCAGTCCTTCGAATCCCTTGTTACCGCTCATGTGCACGCCAAGGGTCATCTGCTCCGCATCGGCGGCATCGAGGAACCTGGTGTCTTCGTCCAGGTGGATCTTGATCAGGCGCTGCTGGCGCTCGTCACTGATGACGTAGGTGTTTTCGCTGATGAACTCCACCGCCTCCGGGTCGCCGAAACCGATCAGCGCCATGCGCCGCAGGATTTTGCCGTCCAGGGACAGTTCGATCAGCTCGGCGTTGTTGTTGGTAACCGTGAACAGGCTCTTGCGGACCGGATCGAACGTCAGTGCCGAGACATCGTCATCCAGCCCTTCGATCACCTGTGCTTCCAGGGTGACGCGGTATTGGTCGAGGCCGATGGCTTGCTCGCTGGTGGGCTGCCAGAAAGTGTTGAGGTTGAACCAGGCGCGCTCGAACAGACGCAGGTATTGACCCGCTGCGATCAGGACGATCAGGGCGATCGCCAGCAGCATCAGAATCAAGGGCTTGGGACGGGCAAGTCGGCGCATGAGGGTGGGCTCGGATAAGAACAGGGGGTTGAAATATCACGCCTGCCTGAACTGAAGCTTAATGGCGGTGTGCCACACCCTACAGCGAAGGACGAATTACCTTACAGAGCTGGCCGATCAGCTTATTTCTCGAAACGATAGAACAGGTTCGGCTCGCTGACCATGTACAGATTGCCGGCTTCATCCAGGGTCACGCCCTCGGCGCGAGGGACCGTATCCTTCAGCCCGTTGAAACCGCCCAGCAGGGTCATGAAGCTGACCTGCTGGCCTTTCTCATCCAGCTCCAGCAACAAATGCGAGTCGGACGACAGCACCAGCGTATGGCCAGTGCGCGGGTCTATCGCCAGGGCCGACAGGTTGCGCAGGTCCAGTTCATCGCTGGCATGGATCTGTTTATCGCCCTTGAGCAACTGGCTGCCGTTGCTTTTCCAGATGAATAACGCCGCTGGACGTTCCTCGCCCAGTACCAGTTGCTGGTTGCGTGGGTCCCAGGCCACCGCCTCGAATCCCTTGTTCTGGTTTTCCGATGGGCCGAGGTCGTACTGGGGAAAGTCGGCGATGTTCAGCTCGCGCGTATTCGCATCGACCTGGACGATCGACAGCGAATGCGAGCGCTCATCGGTAATGGCCAGCAGTCCATTGCCCATGAATGACACACCTTCGGGATTGTTCCAGCCCACCAGTGGCATCTTGCGCAACACCTCACCCTGCAGCGTCAGCTCCACCAGGAACGGGTTCTTGCCCATGACGGCGAACAGGGTCTTGGTCTGCGGGTTATAGGTCAGGTCGGACGCTTCGTCCTTCTCCATGCCCGGCAATGGCTTGGCATCGATCACCGCGCGGTAGTCGGGTAGCCAGATGCTGTCCTGGCGCTGGGCCGGACTCTTGAAATGTTCCGACAGCCACAACATGCCGCGATCGTCCCAATGCATCGCGAATGCCAGGCCATACGCGACGGCGGCCAGCAAAGGCCAGACATACCAGCCGGTGAGAAAGCGCGGGCGGCGGGCAACTTTAAGGGCGGGCATTGGTGGGGTGGCCATCGAGAGGTGTATTCCAGAATTCAGGCTGAGGGTAATACCACGATTGGGACCGGCTCAGACGCCGCAAGCCCAGGAATTATCCAGATAGGATGTGAAAAAAACGGTAAATGGCGGCAATGCCTTGTGATCCAGCCGTTCGTCAGTGTGTTTTTTTTCGCCAGCGGTTTTGCCCACGGTGTTTCGTCAGACGATCAGTGCGCGATGGCAGCGTTTGTCGCGGACGCCTCAACCTGATGGTCAAGGGATGTGCGGAGCGCCCCTGGCTACACATCATGCAATTCAAAAGTCGTTGAGTGAGGGGAGCAGCTAACCTAGCCTGCCGATCCAGGCACCATCAATATCGATCAAAAACAGGGATGATGTGTGAATCGACGCCGATTTGTTCTGGGTGGGACGTTGGCTCTGGCTTCAACTTCAATACTGCTGAGCTGCAGGCAGCTTCAGACACAGGGGCCCCGACCGCTCTTTCCCGCCGCTCCCCCAGCTTGTGAAGAGCTCAGGCCGATCAACGCGCACCTGGGCCGGATAGCCGGAGTATACGCTTGTGCACGGCCTTTCCGTCATGCCGGGCCGCGTATCGAGGCGCAACAGCTGGGGTCGAAACTCATCGTTCATAACTATGGCCATGGCGGTTGTGGCTGGTCACTGAGCTGGGGATCGAGCATGCAGGCGCTACGCCTGGCATACGCCGCCTCGGCCGGCCGAGAAACGCTTCGCGCTCTCGGCGTCATCGGTTGCGGCCCGCTTGGCCTGACCTCTGCGCTATTGGCCCAGCAAGCGGGTCTATCTGTCTGCATCTATGCCAAGGCCCTTCCTCCCGGGGTACCGTCCATGGGCGCCACGGGAATATGGTCGCCCGATTCCCGGTTCTGCGACGTCCAGCATGGCCCGGCTTGGGCGTCGCGCTGGAACGAGATGGCGGATGCTTCATTCAGCCAATTCCAACGTGTGGCGCAACTGCCTGGCAGCTCGATCGAGTGGGTCAATGGCTACAGGTTGTCCGATGTTCCATTCTCGTCCGAGGAAAAGCCGGCGCGAACAAAAGATGCCCGGGAGCCCGAATATGCGGAGTTCGCCAGGAAGTTCTTGCCCCCTCAAGTGGAGCTGCCACCTGGAAGCCATCCGTTTCCTGCGCCTTACGCGCGTGGATGGACGAGCTTGATGTTCAACATCACGTCTTACGCCAGCTCGCTGATGACTGATTTCCTGGACGCGGGAGGCCAGATAAAAATCCAGGAGTTTACCCATCCGGATGAACTCCTGGTGTTGCCCGAAGACACGTTGATCAACGCGACAGGGTATGGCGCGAAGCTGTTGTTCAACGACCACACGATAATTCCTGTGCGTGGACAGACAGTGCGCCTGGTACCGCAACCCGAAGTCAGGTATGGGCTGCGGGCGCAGGACTTCCTGGTCATGCCTCGTCGCGATGGCGTATTGATCCAGAACATGGACGATGCAGGAAGCTTCGATAACAGCAACGACGAGCCGGATTACGCTGATGCAATAGCCGTGGTCGAGCAGGTGGCGGCATATGTTTCGAGGATGCGCTGCTGAAGCGTTGAGTCGGCTTCAGATTGGAAGAAACGACCTTCTGCAGGGCGCTGGCGAGCCAGCCCCTGCCAGTCGAATGGCTCTCAGCGGACGCTGCTTTCGAAGCGGCAAGCGCCCGGCAGCTCCAGCACCAGCTCGTCACCCACGTTCAACGGGCCGACGCCCGCCGGGGTGCCGGTGAGGATCACGTCGCCGGCCTGCAGCGAGAAGCAGCCGGCCATGTGCTGGATCATCGGCACGATGGGGTTGAGCATCATGCTGCTGTTGCCATCCTGGCGCACTTGACCATTGATAGTCAGGCGCACGGGAATGTCGGTCAGGTCGACGAAGGTGGCGTTGGACACGAACGGGGCGATCACCGCCGCGCCGTCGAAGGATTTGGCGATTTCCCATGGCAGGCCCTTGGCCTTGAGCTCGGCCTGCTTGTCCCGAAGGGTCAGGTCCAGGGCGGGGGCGAAGCCGGAGATGGCGTCCAGTACTTCCTCGACGCTCGGCCGGGTGGACAATGGCTTGCCGATCAGCACGGCGATTTCCGCTTCGTAGTGCACCGAGCCGCGTTCGACAGGGATGCTGAAGCCGCCTTCCAGTGGCACCACGCAACTGCCCGGCTTGATGAACAGCAGGGGTTCCGTAGGGACCGGGTTGTCCAGCTCCTTGGCGTGTTCGGCATAGTTACGGCCAATGCACACCACTTTCCCTACCGGGAAATGAATGCGGGTACCGTCGACATACTGGTGCTGATAGCTCATTACCGACTCCTGGTTCGTTGATTCAAACAGCGAAGATCTTGCCCGGGTTCATGATGCCGTTCGGATCGAACGCTGCCTTGACGGCTTTCATGTATTCGATCTCGACCGGTGAGCGGCTGTAGGTCAGGTAGTCACGCTTGGTCATGCCTACGCCGTGTTCCGCGGAAATCGAGCCGTTGTACTTCTCCACCGTTTCAAAGACCCATTTGTTCACGGTGGCGCATTTGGCGAAGAATTCATCCTTCTCGAGGTTTTCCGGCTTGAGGATATTCAGGTGCAGGTTACCGTCGCCAATGTGACCGAACCAGACGATTTCGAAGTCTGGATAGTGTTCGCCGACGATCGCATCTATTTCCCGCAGGAATCCCGGCACCTTCGAGACGGTCACCGAGATGTCGTTCTTGTAGGGTGTCCAGTGGGAAATGGTTTCGGAGATGTACTCGCGCAGTTTCCACAGGTTCTGCAGCTGGGTTTCGCTCTGGCTCATCACGCCGTCCAGTACCCAGCCCTGTTCCACACAGTGCTCGAAGGTTTCCAGGGCGTGATTGGCGACGTCTTCGGTAGTGGCTTCGAATTCCAGCAAGGCGTAGAACGGGCATTCGGTCTCGAACGGCGCCGGTACGTCGCCCCGGCCCAGGACCTTGGCCAGAGCCTTGTCGGAGAAAAATTCGAATGCGGTCAGGTCGAGCTTGCCTTGGAATGCGTGGAGCACCGGCATGATCGAGTCGAAGTCCGGGGTGCCGAGTACCATCGCTGTGAGGTTCTTCGGCGCCCGGTCCAGGCGCATGGTGGCTTCGACCACGAAACCGAGGGTGCCCTCGGCACCGATGAACAACTGCCGCAGGTCATAGCCGGTGGCGTTCTTGATCAGGTCCTTGTTCAGTTCCAGCAGGTCGCCCTTGCCGGTGACGACTTTCAGGCCCGCGACCCAGTTTCGGGTCATGCCATAGCGAATGACCTTGATACCGCCGGCATTGGTGCCGATATTGCCGCCAATCTGGCTGGATCCGGCCGATGCGAAATCCACTGGATAATACAGGCCGTGCTCTTCGGCCTTGTTCTGCAACTGTTCGGTGACCACGCCTGGCTGGCACACCGCAGTGCGATCGGTGAGGTTCACGTCGAGGATCTGGTTCATGTAGTCGAAAGACACCACCACTTCACCGTTGGCCGCCACGGCTGCGGCCGAGAGCCCGGTGCGTCCGCCCGACGGTACCAGGGCGACCTTGTGCTCGTTGGCCCAGCGGACGATGGCCTGGACCTGCTCGATCGTCTTGGGGAAGACGATGGCGGTGGGGGCGGGGGCGAAGTGTTTGGTCCAATCCTTGCCATAAGCGTTCAGGGAGTCGGCGTCGGTCAAGACCTTGCCAGGTTCAACCAAGGTCTTCAGTTCATCTATCCGGGAAGGATTGGTCATCGACAGAACTCTCGAACAATTCATGGTCATCCTGAGAACGCTTCACGTCGCAGGAATGAGTGTTTAGCGGGGTGCATATGCTAGCATACCGACCCCGCAGCGTAGTGCCCAACGGCTGTACTGCGGCGACGGCGGTCATGCCGTCGGGCCAGCATGCGCTGTCCGATTCCCTGCCATTTTTCTCCGGGACACAGGTTTACGCAGATGAGCAAGACTTCTCTCGATAAGAGCAAGATCAAGTTCCTTCTTCTCGAAGGCGTCCACCAATCGGCTGTCGACGTCCTCAAGTCGGCGGGCTACACCAGCATCGAGTACATCACCAGTTCTCTGCCGGAAGCCCAGCTCAAGGAAAAGATCGCCGATGCTCACTTCATCGGCATTCGCTCCCGTACCCAATTGACCGAAGAGATCTTCGACCACGCCAAGAAACTGGTAGCGGTCGGCTGCTTCTGCATCGGCACCAACCAGGTTGACCTCGACGCGGCCCGCGAGCGCGGTATCGCGGTGTTCAATGCACCGTACTCCAACACCCGTTCCGTCGCCGAGCTGGTGCTGGCCGAAGCGATCCTGCTGCTGCGCGGTATCCCCGAGAAAAACGCTTCCTGCCACCGTGGCGGCTGGATCAAGAGTGCCGCCAACTCCTTCGAGATCCGCGGCAAGAAGCTGGGTATCGTCGGCTATGGCTCGATCGGCACCCAACTGTCTGTCCTGGCCGAAGGCCTGGGCATGCAGGTGTTCTTCTACGACACCGTGACCAAGCTGCCGTTGGGCAATGCCACCCAGGTCAATGACCTGCACGAGTTGCTGGGTATGTCCGACATCGTCACCCTGCACGTTCCGGAAACCCCGGCGACCCAGTGGATGATCGGCGAGAAGGAAATCCGTGCGATCAAGAAGGGCGGCATCCTGATCAACGCCGCGCGTGGCACCGTGGTCAAGCTCGAGGCCCTGGCCGAGGCGATCAAGGACAAGCACCTGATCGGCGCCGCCATCGACGTGTTCCCAGTGGAGCCCCGCTCCAACGACGATATCTTCGAAAGCCCGCTGCGTGGCCTGGACAACGTGATCCTGACCCCGCACATCGGTGGTTCCACCGCCGAGGCCCAGGCCAACATCGGTCTGGAAGTGGCGGAAAAACTGGTCAAGTACAGCGACAACGGTACTTCGGTGTCGTCGGTCAACTTCCCGGAAGTGGCCCTGCCGGCACACCCTGGCAAGCACCGCCTGCTGCACATCCACGAGAACATCCCGGGCGTGATGAGCGAGATCAACAAGGTCTTCGCCGAAAACGGCATCAACATTTCCGGTCAGTTCCTGCAGACCAACGAGAAAGTCGGCTACGTCGTGATCGACGTCGATGCCGAATACTCGGACCTGGCCCAGGAGAAGCTGCAACACGTCAACGGCACCATCCGCTGCCGCGTGCTGTTCTGAGGCGGCTGAGCTGCAAGCTGGAGATTGGCCTGCGATAAAAAACGGGAGCCTTGCAAGGGGCTCCCGTTTTTTTTGCCTGACACCAGGCATGCCGTGGCAGCAGTTCTCGTGTTACTTCACGTTCACCGTGATTTTCTTGGATACGATCGGGGGTTCGAACGGGATATGACCGGTATCGCCCAGTTCCAGCTGCAAGGTATGTTTGCCCGGGGCCAGCTTGATGGTGGCTTCGGTCTGTGCCTTGCCGAAGTGCATGTGGTTGGCGTCGGTGGGGATCGGCGCACCCGCGGCGGGCAGTTTGTCCACATCGACCAGCAGATGGTGGTGCCCGGTGTTCTTTGTCACATCACCGGCTGGGGCCAGGGCAATGCCCTTTACCCCGAACTTGACCTTGAACTCCTGGGGAACGGTGGCGCCGTCTTCCGGGGAAACGATGAATACTTGCGCGCCTTTTGGAGCGGGGGTCGCCGCTACAGCCAGCATCGAAGTCCCCAACAACAGGCCAGTCAACACTGCACGTGACATAAAGCTTTTCATTTTCTTCTCCAGTTTTTCCATGAAATCCGCCTGGCCATGACAACTTCATGACCATTCGTTGTCGAAGCCTGCGACAACCATAGCAAAGCGAGCCTGAACGAGCGTCGCTTGTACAAATTCAAAGGAGCGACCATGCGCTTTCTGCCTGGCCTGATTTGCCTGCTACCCCTTTTGAGCCCCTTGGCCCATGCCGAGCTGATCGACGATATCAACGACCGCGGTGAACTGCGCATTGCCCTCGAAGCCGACACGGCCCCGTTCAACTTCAAGGAAGACGGCAAGCTCACCGGTTTTGAAGTGGAGCTGGGCCAGATGCTGGCCGGTGAACTCGATGTCCGTGCCGATTTCGTGGTGACCGATGCCGCAGACCTCTTGAGCGGCGTGGAAAGTGGCAAATACGATGTCGCCATCAACCACATAGCACTGACCCCGGAACTGGCAGAACGTTTCGATACCAGCGCCACGTACAGTCAACCGGATGCTCGATTGTTGGCGAGCAAGGAGCCGGAGCAACGTCCCTTGGTGATGGCGCAGTCGTTCCAGCCGGAGGAAGAGAACGAGCCTGCGCCAAGCCTGGTGATTCCGTTCCAGAAGGGCAATCCGGCATTCAAGGCCAGCCTGGACAACGCGTTGACGCGTATCAAGGAGGACGGGAGGCTGGAGCAGCTGTCGCAGAAGTGGTTGAAAAAACAGGAGTGAAGCTTCCAGGCGATGAGGCTAAACCATCAAGCTTCATTGACTGTTGGACCGCTATCGCGAGCAAGCTCGCTCCCAAACTGGAGCTGCGGTGCTCACCGATCATGAGTTCACGACGGGTCGAGTGTGGGAGCGAGCTTGCTCGCGATGGCGTCCTCCAATCCTAAGCAGGCCTGCGCCAGACACTTGCCAACCAAGGCTGTTGTTCCCGTGGCAACCCCGCCGGCCGGTAGTAGTGCTCCAGCTCCACGAAGCCCGCCTCCGTGAGCAAGGCGCGCCAGGCCGCGAGGTCATGGTAGGCGCCGAAACGCTGGCCGTTCCAGCCTTCCTGGTTTTCACCCCGTGGGTTGGAGCTGAACAGCACGCCGCCGGGCTTGAGCGTGGCGCGCAACTGCTTGAGCACCCGGGGCAGTTCCTGGACGGGAATATGGAACAGGACGGCGTTGGCGAAGATCCCGTCGAAGCGCTCGTCCGGCAGGTCGAGTTCCAGGAAGTCCTGTTGCCACACTTCGCAGCCACTGTCCTGGCGCGCCATACGGGCGAATGCCGGTGAACCATCGAGGCCGATCGCGACATGGCCCATGCGCGTGAACGTCTGCAGGTCACGACCGGGGCCGCAGCCGAAATCGAGAATGTGGAAGGGGGCCGGGCCCTGGATATGCCGCAGCAGCGCATCGATGTTCTGGCTGACGTCGTGGTCACGGGTCCCTTCGCGGAAGCTTTCGGCCACGGCAGTGTAGTGGCCCAGGGTCGTGGTGGTGATGGCGCGCAGGTCGTCGGGTGTGTGTTTCATGGCCACTGGCTTGATTGGGATCAGGGGCCGACTATACCGCATCATGAGCGCGTCACCTGCAGGAGCCGCGTTCCTGCAGGTTGCGCCCTCATTTGACTCAGCGCTTGTTCAGCCGCCGCGCCAGTCGATCCCCGCTCAGTTGGATCAGCGCCACCAGCATCACCAGCAGCACGATGACCGTGAGCATGACCTGGCTGTCGAAACGCTGGTAGCCGTAACGGTAGGCGATGTCGCCCAGGCCGCCGGCACCGATCGCTCCGGCCATGGCCGAGGAGTTGATCATGGTCACCAGGGTAATGGTGAACCCCGCGACGATGCCTGGCAGCGCTTCGGGCAGCAATACATGCCAGACGATATGCCTGCGCCGGCAACCCATGGCCTGGGCGGCCTCGATCAGGCCGTGGTCCACTTCCCGAAGGCTGACTTCCGCGATGCGGGCGAAGAACGGCGTGGCGGCGATGGTCAGTGGCACCACGGCGGCCCATACGCCGTAAGTGGTGCCGACGACCCACCGGGTGAACGGGATCAGTGCCACCATCAGGATCAGGAAGGGGATCGAGCGGAACAGGTTCACGAACGCACCGAGGGCGCGGTTCAGCGCCGGCGCTTCGTAGATCCCGCCCTTGCCGCTGGTGACCAGGATCACCGCCAGCGGAATGCCCGCCAGTAGCGCGATCAGCGACGACACGCCCACCATCAGGAACGTATCGACCAGACCCTGCAATAACCGATCAAACCACATAACCCAACACCTCCACTCGCTGTGCCCACCGGCCGGCCCGCTCGCGCAATTGCTCGACATTCCACGCCGAGCCGCTTACCGCCAGCAGCAATTGTCCGAGACCGTGCCCCTGGATCCGTTCGATGCCGCCCTGGAGCAATCGCACCCGTCCGCCCAAGGTGCTGAACAAGGCGGCGAGGTCCGGTTCGTCATGCCCCGTGCCGGTGAATTGCAGGCGCAGCACCGCAGCGGCATCCGCCGACGCCGGTTGCGCTTGCAGGCGGCCTTGCAGTTCGTCTGGCAGGGCCTGTTGCAATGGGGCCAGCAGTGTCCGGCTGACTTCATGTCGCGGGTTGCCGAACACTTCCCAGACCGGTCCCTGTTCGACGATTCGACCTTGATCGAGCACCACCACGCGGTCGCAGACCTCCCGGATCACCGCCATCTCATGAGTGATCAGCACGATGGTCAGGCCCAGCCGTCGATTGATCTGGCGCAGCAGGGCCAGGATCGACTGGGTGGTCTGCGGGTCCAGGGCCGAGGTGGCCTCGTCGCAAAGCAGGATCTGCGGATCGTGCACCAGGGCCCTGGCGATGCCTACCCGCTGTTTCTGGCCACCCGACAGCTGCGCCGGGTAGGCCTTGTGCTTGCCTTGCAGGCCCACCAGCTCCAGCAGTTCATGGACTTTGCGCTGGCGCTGCGCCTTGGGCACGCCGGCCACCTTGAGGGGCAGCTCGACGTTCTGCCATACGGTCTTGGCCGACATCAGGTTGAAGTGCTGGAAGATCATGCCGACACGTCGACGCAGCGCTACCAACTGGTCCTCATCGAATCCGCCGATGTCCACCTGATCGATCAGCACGCGACCGCTGGTGGGCTGTTCGAGGCGATTGATCGTGCGGATCAGCGAAGACTTGCCGGCCCCGCTGCGGCCGATGATGCCGAACACTTCGCCGCGCTGGATCGCCAGGTCGATGCCCTGCAGCGCGGCCACCGGCCCTTGGCTGCCGCTGTAGGTCTTGCCTACGCCGATGAAGCGCACATGGGCGCGGTTCAATTGCGGATGCAGCTCGGTGTGTTCGGCGCTCTGGAGAGGGGGTGTTTCAAGCCTGAGTCGAGCATTGATGGCATTCATGGTCAACCTTCCCAGCCGGCCTGGTAGAGCTTGCCATGGGCTTTGTCCAGGGCTGCGCGCACGGCGGGCGAATGTTGGTAGATGTCGACGAACTTGATCAGCCGTGGGTCGTCCTTGCTCTTGGGCTGGATCACGAACTGGATGACGTATTCCTTGTGGTCGAGTCCGTCGAACAGCAGGGCGGAAGTGGCGTCGAAGGTGTTCGCCAGGCGGATGTAGGCGGGGTAGCCCTGCACCAGGTCGGCGTCTTCATAGGCCCGCACCAGTTGCACGGCCTCGACTTGCAGGATCCGGAGTTTCTTCGGATTGGCCCCGATGTCTTCTTCGGTGGCCTTGTAGCCCACGCCTGGCTTGAGGGTGATCAGCCCGGCCTTGGCCAGCAATTGCAAGCCGCGGCCGCTGTTGATCGGGTCGTTGGCGATGGCGACGCTTGCGCCTTCGGGCAGTTCGTCGAAGCTGTTGAAGCGCTTCGAATAAAGACCGACGTTGTTGATGATCCCCGGGGCGAACGGCACCAGGTCAAAACCGGCGGCGGCCTTGGCGTTTTCCAGGAACGGAATGTGCTGGAAATAATTCACGTCGATATCGCCGGAGGCCAGGCTGACGTTGGGCGCGATCCAGTCGCTGAACTCCACCAGCTCGACCTTCAGGCCCTGCTTGCCGGCCTCCTCCACGGCAGCTTCCAGGGGAATGGCGAACGCAGCGGTGGTGCCGATCTTCAACGGTGCGTCGGCGGCGAACAGCGCCGAGCTGAACAGGCCGAGGGCCAGGGCCAGTGCTTTGACTGGCAGGGTCAGGCGTTGCATGGTCATGTCGGTAATTCCAGTCATTTATGGTGAAGTGTGTACTTTCGTGGTCCACCCTGTTCTCGGTCCGAACGGGTCAGTGTCGGTAGGTCGAACCGGTGTGTCGTTCGGGCAAATGCGCCCCCGTGCGGAACAGTTTTTCCCGCAGGGTGCCGTCGTCGTATTCGGTCTTGTACGACCCGCGTCGCTGCAGCTCGGGAATCACCAGGTCGATGAAATCCACATAGCTCTGGGGCGTCACGATGCGGGTCAGGTTGAAGCCATCCAGACCGGCCTCGGCGACCCAGGATTCCAGCTCGTCGGCCACCTGCCCGGGCGAACCGACCACGGTGATGTAGCGTCCCCCCAGGGCGTGTTGCTCCAGGAGCTTGCGCCGGGTCCAGTCGTTGGCCTGCAGGATCCGGGTGGCGGACTGGATGGCGTTGCTCTTCACGTACTGGATCGGCTCGTCCAGTTCATACCGGGAAAAATCGATGCCGGTCGACGCGGAAAAATGTGCGACCCCGGCCTCGGCACTGGCGTAGCCCAGGTACTCGGCATGTTTGGCCCAGGCTGCCGCTTCGGTCTCGCCGACAATCACGTTCAGGCCCATGAACACCTTGATGTCCTCGGGATTGCGCCCGGCCTGGACGGCGCTGGCGCGTACCTTGTCCACCTGCTTCCTGGTCGCGGCCTTGTCCTGGCCACTGATGAAGACACACTCGGCATGCCGCCCGGCGAACGCCAGGCCGCGCTCCGAACTGCCGGCCTGGAACAACACTGGCGTGCGCTGGGGCGACGGTTCGCACAGGTGGTAGCCCTCGACCTGGTAGAACTCGCCCTGGTGCCGGACCTTGTGCACTTTTTCCGGTTGGGCGTAGATCCGCCGCTGCCGGTCGTTGAGCACCGCGTCGTTTTCCCAACTGCCTTCCCAGAGCTTGTAGAGCACTTGCAGGTATTCATCGGCCTGGTCGTAGCGGCGGTCATGTTCGACCTGGGCGGCCAGGCCCATGGCCCGGGCGGCGCTGTCCAGGTAGCCGGTGACGATGTTCCAGCCGACCCGGCCGCGACTCAGATGGTCGAGGGTGCTCATGCGCCGGGCGAACAGGTACGGCGGCTCATAGGTCAGGTTGGCGGTGAGGCCGAACCCCAGGTGGCGGGTGGCAGCCGCCATCGCCGAGACCAGCAGCAGGGGATCGTTCACCGGCAGCTGGATCGACTCCTTGAGGGTGACCTCCACCGATTGCTGGTAGACGTCGTAGACGCCCACCACATCGGCGATGAACAAGCCGTCGAACAACCCGCGCTCCAGCAGTTGTGCCAGGCCGGTCCAGTATTCGAGGGTGTTGTACTGGGTCGACGTGTCCTGAGGGTGAGTCCACAAGCCATGGTTGATGTGCCCGATGCAGTTCATGTTGAACGCATTGAGCAGGATCTTCTTCTTGCCCTGCGCCATCAGATGGTTCCTCGCAGCGGCGGTTTCTCATCGTTGAGGTAGAAATTGCCCACGGCGTGATATTTCCAGCGCACCGGGTCGTGGAGGGTGTGCACCCGGGCGTTGCGCCAGTGACGATCCAGGCCGTGTTCGACCAGGGTTGCCTGGCTGCCGGCCAGCTCGAACAATGTGCTACCGATGGCCAGGGAAACCTCGGTGCTGATGGCCCGGGCTTCAGCCACGGCAATCGAGGCCGCGGCGACCGTTTCGGCATGAGGGTCGGCCTGGGCCCGGTCGAGAAACTCGCCAGCGCGCTCCAGCAACGCCTCGGCGGCATGCAGGCGGCTGCCCAACTGGCCGAAGCTCTTGAGGGTGAGTGGATCTTCGGTGGCGATATCGCTGGTGGCATCGATCCACGGCCGGGTCTTGCTGCGGACAAAATGCAAGGCGTCTTCGTAAGCGGCGCGGGCGATGCCGGTATCGATCGCGGCGTGGAGGACCTGCGCCAGTGGACCGACCGGCGTGGGGCGCTCGAAGGCGCTCTGGAACGGCACGATGTCCTCGGCCTCGACCCAGACATCTTCAAACACCACCGAACCGCTGCCGGTGGTGCGCTGGCCGAAGCCGCTCCAGTCGTCGATGACCGACAGCCCCTTGCTGTCCCGCGGGACGAACGCCAACTGCTGCACGCCGTTTTCATCCACCACCGACGTGGGGATGCGCTGAGCGTAGATCGCTCCCGTGGCGTAGAACTTGCGCCCGTTGATGCGATAACCGCCGCCGTCGCGGCGCAGTTGGGTGGTGCGGTCGTGGGCAGTCCGGGTTCCGAGTTCCGCCAAGGCGTTGCCGAACCGCTGCCCGGCCAGCACTTCGGCGTAGAGGCGGCGTTTCTGCGCTTCGCTGCCGTTCACCCGCAGGACTTCCACCGCGTAGAAATGGTTTTGCGGAATCTGCCCCAGTGAGCCATCTGCCCGTGCGATCAGGGCCACCACCCTGGCCAGCGTGACACTGGAAACACCGGCGCCGCCATATTCCCGGGGTACGCTGATGCCCCACAGGCCGGAGCGGGAAAACGCCTCCAGTTCAGGGTAGGGCAGGCGGCGCTCGCGGTCGCGCAAGGCGCTGTCGCGCTTGAAATCTTCGGCCAGGTCGCTGGCGACGATCAGGGCTTGTTCGTCGCTGGTGATCACTGCGACGTGTTGGGAAAGCGTCATGTGCGTAACTCCAGAAGTCGGGTCGTCAGATCCAGGAATGCCGGGCCGGCAATGTGCCGTTCAGGTGGTAGGCGCCTATCGCGTGGTATTTCCAGCGCACCGGGTCATGCAGGGTGTGGACGCGCGCGTTGCGCCAGTGACGATCGAGGTTGAATTCGGCGAGGGTGGCGCGGCTGCCGGCCAGCTCGAACAGCTTTTCGCTGGCTTGCAGGGCGATTTCGGTGCTCAGCACCTTGGCTTCGGCCACGGCGATCGAAGCGCGGGCGGCCAGTGGCGCGGTGATGGGCGCGGCGCTGACCTGGTCCAGGACCTGGCCGGCCTTGCGCAGCAGGGCTTCGGCGGCGTGCAGGTCGATCTTCAACTTGCCGATGTCGGCGATGACATACGGATCGTCGCTGGCCCGCTCGACCTTGGCATCGATCCAGGGACGCGACCGTTCACGCACGAATGCAATGGCATCGTCGATGGCGCCACGGGCGATGCCGACGTCAATGGCCGCCTGGATCAGCTGCGAGATCGCGCCTTGTATGTTCGGGGTTTCGTTGATGCGCCAGTTATCGAGCACCAACTCGGCATCCACCCGTACGTTGTTCAGCAGCACGGTCCCGCTGGCCGTGGTGCGCTGGCCGAAACCCGACCAGTCGTCGACGATCCTCAGGCCGGGTGTGCCGCGCCGCACGAACGCCAATACCTGCCGGCCTTCGTCATCCAGTGCCTTGACCGCCACCCAGTGGGCAAACAGCGCGCCGGTGGAATAGAACTTCTGGCCATTGATGACAAAGCCATCGCCGTCGGCGGTAATCCGGGCCTTGAGTTCCAGGGTATTGCGCGTACCGCGTTCCGGCCCGGCGTTGCCAATGCGCCAGCCTTCGAGGACGCTCTGCAGGAGGATTTCCTTTTGCCGTGGCGTGCCGGTGCCGAGGATCAGTTGGAGAACACCGAACTGGTTCTGTGGAATCTGTCCCAGGGCCGGGTCAGCCGCAGAGATGATCGCGAAAACGTCGGCAAGGGTGACGAAGGAGACTTGCGGGCCACCATACTCGCGGGGGATGGAAATACTGCCCAGCCCGCTGCGGGTGAACTGTTCGATTTCCGACCAGGGCAGCTTGCGCTGTTGATCGCGCCGCGCAGCCTGCTGGCGAGCGACCTGGGCCAGATCATGAGCGGCCTTGATGGCCTCGGCATCGTTGCGCAGCACTTGTGCAGGCAACAGCAGTGGTGCGACGTCCAGATCGCTCTGGACCTTTGCTTGCGCCAGGTCAGACATCACAGCCGCTCCGTGGCGGCTGGCAGTGCCTTGGCGTTCTGCACCGGGGTGATTGTGTTCCGTACCATACCCACCTCACATTTCAGGAAAACGCCGCGATGAATGCGGCGGAAAAGAATGTCCGGTGGTCCGGTTCATATACCCTAAACGTGCGTAAATCATTTCTGAAATAACTTTTAGGGATATCAATAGAGTGGATTCGCCAAGTCGTCCTGGCGAGGGTTTATCTCGTGGCCCCGTAGCCGCCCTGGTCGGGGCGCTACATAACCTTGTGCAGATACTTCCCTCGCCAGTCAGGGGATCAGGGTCTGTGGCGGCGCGGTTCAGCGGCCCGGAGAGGTTCCGTCGGCGCTTGCTTCGGATAGAGACTGGTGCAACCGATCTTCAACGTGCGGGGTGGCGCCCAATGGGAATTGTTGCCTACCCGGTCGAGGATGCAGTAGGTGACCTCCAGGCGCAGGTCTTCTCCCGCTTCAAGGATGATGTGGGGCGGCACCCAGATGTTGATCGGCTGGCCTACCTCGCCTGGCTTGACCCGGGGCAGGTCCATGCGCACATCGCCCCAGCGCAGGGTAATCGCATCGTCGGCGGCCATGTTCAGGTAGGGTTCGATGGTCAGCGGGACGCCGCGCTTGATCTGGCTCGGGTTCACGCCCTGGCGTCGGATGGTGCCCGGTATGCGCACCGGCGCCAGCCCCTGGTTCTCATCGCCACTCAGGGCCGAAGGCTGGCCCCCGGGACAATCGAGCTTGGCCTGGACCCGCAGCGTTGCTGACAGCGCCGGCCCGCGCCCGACCCGCATGACGCGGTAGTGGACCCGTGAGGTTCCATTGACGATGAAGCTCTCCGGCACTCGCAACCTGACACAGTCGTGCAGGTCGGCTTCGGCCAGCAGGCGGGAGCCAACGTAGCAGTTGTCCCAGAACAATTCGATCAAGTCACCGGCATCCATGCCGGGAGAAGCAGCGATGGCGACCTCCAGGCGAGCAGCGCTGGCGAGGTTGATACCGGCACGGTTGGCATTGGCCAGGGAGGGCGCGGCCAGTTCGGGAAGATTCGACGTACATGTCATGGTGTTCTCCTTGATACCTGCTAAACGAAATCCGTTTCGGAAAAATCAAAGGCTTTTCTGATCACGACATAATTTTTATTGCGGTCACGACCGGTCCCTTCGGTTCCATTGCCGCAAAGAATTAAATAATGTCCAGCGCCTGTTGGGTTCTAGATAAAGGTCCGATAGTTGTCGTGTCAATAGAGGTGTTTATCCATTAATTAATTATGTGAGGCTTCAGAAATATCCTACGCGACGATGGCAGCAATAAGCGGAGCGAAGTTGCCTTTTCCTCGGGGATGGCGCAGGCCTAGGCATGAGGAAGGTCACGGATTGAGGAAGTAGATCGCGGGAAGTCGTGGCGAAATATAGATAGTTGGCGCGCAGCTTATAACCGGTGTGGCAAGGCTAAGTTGCAACTTGTTGCGTTGCAGGCAAGGGCGGGGTTTGCTTGTCAGTCATTGGATCGAACTTCCATCCCTGGAAGTAACGACGAGTTTCGATGGATTATTGGGCGATGCGCCCGTCAGCAAGAAACTTGCTCAGGAACTGGCGCGTCCGTTCTTCCTTCGGAGCGGCGAACAGGGCCTTGGCTTCGCCTTGTTCCACGATCACGCCCTTGTCGAAAAATACCACGCGGTTCGCCACGTCCCGGGCGAAGCCCATTTCGTGGGTCACGATGACCATGGTGCGTTTTTCTTCGGCCAGGCCGCGAATGGTCGCCAATACTTCGCCCACCAGTTCCGGATCGAGGGCCGAGGTCGGCTCGTCGAACAGAATCACTTGCGGCTCCATCGCCAGTGCCCGGGCAATGGCCACTCGCTGCTGCTGGCCACCGGAGAGCCGGCGCGGATAAGCGTCTTCCTTGCCGGCCAGGCCGACCTTGGCCAGGAGTCTGCGACCCAGGGTTTCGGCGTCGGCACGAGGAACCTTCTTGACCACAATCGGACCCTCGGTGACGTTCTCCAGGGCCGTGCGATGCGGGAACAGGTTGAAGTTCTGGAAAACGAAGCCCACCTGCTGGCGCAAACGCCGCACCAGGCCCTGTTGCTGGTTCAATGGACGGCTGCCGTCGATTTCAATATCGCCGACCTTGATCCGACCACTGCTGGGCTCCTCGAGGAAGTTCAGGCAGCGCAGGAAGGTCGTCTTGCCGGAGCCGCTGGGGCCGATGATCGCAACCACCTCGCCTTCTTCGATCTTCAGGTCGATGCCGTTGAGTACCACCTGACCCTTGAACTGCTTTGTCAGTTTTTCCACGACAATCATGGCTCAGGACTCCTGGTCATGCCGATTTACCCGGGCTTCCAGGACGTTCTGCAGGTGCGAGAGCACACTGGCCAGAACCCAATAGATCAGCGCGGCGGCAAGGTACATGGTGAAGATTTCGAAGGTTCGCGCGGTGATCAACTGCGCCTGGCGGAACAGCTCCGGAACCTGGATGGTCGCCGCCAGCGCGGTGTCCTTGACCAGGGAAATGAAGCTGTTGCCCAGCGGAGGCAGGGCCGTGCGTGCGGCTTGGGGCAGGATGGCCCGGCGCAGGGTCTGCGCGCGGGTCATGCCGATGCTCGCCGCCGCTTCCCACTGGCCGCGCTCGATGGAGCTGATGGCGGCCCGCAGGATTTCACACGCATAGGCAGCCATGTTCAGCGAGAAACCGATCAGGGCTGCGGGCAGCGGATCCAGCTCGATGCCCAGTTGCGGCAACCCGTAATAGATCACGAACAACTGCACCAGCAACGGCGTGCCACGAAAGAACGACACGTAGATGCGGGCGATCCAGTTCACCAGCTTGAAGCGCGACAGGCGCATCAGCGCCAGGCCGAACCCCAGCAGCAGGCCGAAAAACATGCCACCCAGGCTGAGGATGACCGTGTAATACGCGCCCTTGAGCAAAAAGGGCGCGGAGTCCAGTGCGAGTTGAAGAGCTGCTTCCATTATTTCGTGACGTCAGCGCTGAAGTATTTTTCAGAGAGCTTCTTCAGCGTACCGTCGGCGCGCAGTTTCTCGATGGCCTTGTTCACGGCAGCCAACAGTTCAGGCTCGCCTTTGCGCAGGGCGATACCGGCTTCCTGGCGGGAGAAGGCTTCGCTGGTGACGGTGGTGTCCTTGGCTTTCTTGGCGTATTCCAATGCGGCCAGACGGTCGATCAGGATGGTATCGATACGGCCAACGCGCAGGTCCTGGAACTTGGTGGGGTCGTCATCGTAGGTTTTGACCTGGGCGCCGGGGACTTCAGCTTTTACCCACTGCTCGTAGTTGGTGCCCAGGCCCACGCCGACTTTTTTACCGTCCAGGTCAGCGGCCTTCTTGATGTTCAGCTCGTCGGCTTTCTTGGTCAGTACCAGCGCTTGAATCCCGGAAACGGTGTACGGCTCGGAGAAGTCGTATTTTTTCTTGCGTTCCTCGGAGATGGTTACCTGGTTGACCACAGCGTCCAGCCGCTTGGACTCCAGCGCCGCGAGGATGCCGGCCCATGGAGTCGTCTGCAGCTTGACCTTCACGCCCAGTTCCTTGGCCAGCGCTTCGGAAAACTCCACTTCGAAGCCGGTCAGTTTGCCGCTGTCATCAACGAAGCTGAACGGTGGATAAGTGCCTTCCAGGCCGATCTTGATTTCACCGGCATCCTTGATTTTCTGCAGTTGCTCACCGGCAACCGCTTGCCCCAGCAGCCCGGCGCTCAATGCCAGGCCCAGCGAACCCACCAACAGGTTGCGACGTAATGCGGAAAAATTCATGACAAGCCCCTGTGTTTTCTTATGAACAGATATTTTGGCTGAGATAAGGCGTAGCCGCGATTCGAGAAGGTTGCCACATCCTGCCTCAAAGCAACCTGGGCGTCTCGCGGCAAATGCGCCTGCGGCGAGACTATAAGTTGGCTTTTATAGATTGGAAAATAATATTAAATCAACCCTATATGCCTGTTTGGAATTTCTTCCTATGGGAGCGAGCTTGCTTGCAAGAGCAATGGATCAGCCCAGTTCCAATCAACTGACACACCCTGATCGCGAGCAAGCTCGCTCCCATTGAGGGTTTCCAGATCTTCAGAACACTGCGTCATAGGCAAACAACGCCGGTGCGCCACCGGTGTGCAGGAAGATGATAGGGCCGTCGTCGAAACGGTCGCGGCCAATGCCGTCGAGCAGGCCGGCCATGGCCTTGCCGGTATAGACCGGGTCCAGCAAGAGGCCTTCCTGGCTGGCCAGCAACTTGATCGCCGCCAATGTGCCGGCATTCGGCTCACCGTAGCGAGGGGCGAAATACTCGTCCCAGAGGTTTACCTTGAAGGCCTCCGGAAGCGCCACATCGAGCAGTTGGGCGACGCCTTCGGCGAGCCCCTGGACCTTGGGAAACTGATCCTCTTCGCTGCGCGAAACCGTCACGCCGACCACGGGGAGCTCCGGCAGGGCCTGGCTCAAGGCCAGGGCCAGGCCGCTGTGGGTGCCGGCGCTGCCCGAGGCCAGTACCACGGCGGCGAACGTCAGACCGGTGTCCTTGATCTGCTCGGCCAGTTCCAGGCCCGCGCGCACATAGCCCAGCGCACCCAAGGCATTGGATCCGCCTATCGGAACCAGGTACGGCTTCTTGCCATTGCTGCGCAGGCGGGCAGCCAGGGCTTGCAGTTGCTCGTCGGCGTTGTCCAGGTTATCCACCAGTTCCACCTTGGCGTCGAACAGCTCCAGCAGCAGCCGGTTGCCGTTGCCCAGGTAATTGCTGTCCTGGCTGTCGATGGGGTTTTCCAACAGCGCGACGCAACCCAGGCCCAGCCTGGCCGCCAACGCAGCGGTCTGACGCACATGGTTGGACTGGATCGCGCCGCCGGTAATGAGGGTGTCGGCACCTTGGGCCAAGGCATCGGCGGCCAGGTATTCGAGCTTGCGCAGCTTGTTGCCGCCCAGGGCCAGGGGCGTCAGGTCGTCGCGCTTGATATAGACGTCCCGTCCGAGCCAGGTGGAGAGGCGGTCGAGTTTTTCCAGCGGTGTCGGATGGCTGAGCAGGTCGAGACGGTTAAAGCGAGACAGCTGTTCTTTGATCATGAGTCCGTACTGGTTGTAGGCGATGTCTGGACTATAGGCACGCCGATATTCAGGGGCAACCGGCAATCATTTGTTCTCAAGTAAACCGGCGCGGAATTGGGGACTCGAATGATTTGCGAGCGCCGAAAACCTGTGTGAGCGAGCTGGCTCGCGATAGCGGTGGTTCAGTGGACCTCTGTATTGACTGACAGACCGCCATCGCGAGCCAGCTCGCTCCCACAGGGAGTTGTGTTTGGCAGTAGGCACATGTCTTTTGAGCACTGAACGAATGCTCGCCAGGCAACGTCATACCCTCCCGTAGGCTAGCGTAGGAAGGATGCCGTTGAGCCCTGCGATTAGTCCTTAGCTGCCTATTCATGTTTAACTTGAACGTTCATTCAAGTTAAACCGTCGGTTTGCTGCCCGCTCACAACAGGAGGCTTGCCTTTGCCGAGTCCGTATTCCACTGCCACCCTTTCGCTGTCCGGGGTGCTTCGTTCATGAGTGCCTCGTCCCTTCCACCCAGCGGCCTGGTCCGCATGAACCCGCCGGTCTTTTACTTCGCCGCGACCTTTATCCTGCTGTTTGGCCTGGTGGTGATTGCCATACCCACCCAGGCCGGCGCCTGGCTGCTGGCGGCGCAGAACTGGGCGGCCAACACGGTCGGCTGGTATTACTTGTTGGCGATGACCCTGTATCTGGTCTTCGTGGTGGTCACCGCCTTGTCCGGCTACGGCAAGATCAAGCTCGGTGCCGACCACGACGAACCCGAATTCAGTTATCTGTCATGGGCCGGCATGCTGTTCGCCGCCGGCATCAGCATCACGTTGTTCTTCTTCTGCGTTTCCGAGCCGCTGACGCACATGGTGCAGCCGCCTCAGGGCGAGGCCGGTACCGCCCAGGCGGCGCGCCAGGCCATGCAGATCCTGTTCCTGCACTGGGGCCTGCATGGTTGGGGCGTCTTCGCATTCGTCGGCATGGCCCTGGCGTATTTCGCCTACCGCCACAACCTGCCGCTGGCCCTGCGTTCGGCGCTGTACCCGCTGATCGGCAAACGCATCAATGGGCCCATCGGCTACGCCGTGGATGGCTTCGGCATCATTGCCACCGTGTTCGGCCTTGGCGCGGACATGGGCTTCGGTGTGCTGCATCTCAATTCCGGGCTCGACTACCTGTTCGGCATCGCCCACACCCAATGGATCCAGGTCGGCCTGATCGTGCTGATGATGGGCGCGGCGATCATTGTGGCGGTGGCCGGTGTCGACAAGGGCGTGCGCGTCATGTCCGACATCAACATGCTGCTGGCCTGCGCCCTGCTGTTGTTCGTGCTCTTCGCCGGACCCACCCAGCACCTGCTCAATACCTTGATCCAGAATGTGGGCGATTACCTTGGCGCCTTGCCGATGAAGAGTTTCGACCTCTACGCCTATGACGAGCCCAGCGACTGGCTGGGGGGCTGGACGGTGTTCTACTGGGCCTGGTGGATTGCGTGGTCACCCTTCGTGGGGCTGTTCATCGCACGGATTTCCCGCGGCCGCACCATTCGTGAGTTCGTCTTCGGTGTTCTGCTGATTCCCTTGGGCTTCACCCTGGCGTGGATGTCGATCTTCGGCAACAGCGCCATCGACCAGGTGCTCAACCACGGCATGAGTGCCCTGGGCATGTCGGCCCTGGAAAACCCCTCGATGAGCCTTTACCTGCTGCTGGAAACCTACCCGTGGAGCAAGACGGTCATCGCGGTCACGGTGTTTATCAGCTTCGTGTTCTTCGTCACGTCCGCCGACTCCGGTACCGTGGTGCTTTCGACGCTCTCGGCCAAGGGGGGCAACCCCGATGAAGACGGGCCGAAATGGCTGCGGGTATTCTGGGGGGCGATGACCGCCCTGGTGACCAGTGCGCTGTTGTTTTCCGGCAGTATCGATGCCCTGAAATCGGCGGTGGTGCTCACGTCATTGCCCTTCTCCCTGATTCTGCTGTTGATGATGTGGGGCCTGCACAAGGCGTTTTTCCTCGAGTCCCAGAAAAAGATCGCCCAGATGCATTCCCTGGCGCCGGTGTCGGGCTCACGCCGGGGCAAGGGCGGTTGGCGGCAACGCTTGAGCCAGGCTGTGCATTTCCCGTCCCGCGATGAGGTCTACCGTTTCCTCGACAGCACGGTGCGTCCGGCCGTCGAGGAAGTGAAAGCGGTGTTCGCCGAAAAAGGCCTGACCGTGCTGACCCCTCCAGACCTGGCCAATGACTGCGTCAGCCTGGAAATCGGCCATGGCGAGCAGCATCCGTTCATCTACCAGGTGCAGATGCGTGGCTACTTCACACCCTCCTTCGCCCGGGGCGGCATGGGTTCCAAGGAACTCAACAACCGGCGCTACTACCGTGCCGAAGTGCACCTGAGCGAAGGCAGCCAGGACTACGATCTGGTGGGCTATTCCAAGGAACAGGTGATCAACGACATCCTCGACCAGTACGAACGGCACATGCAGTTCCTGCACCTGGTGCGTTGATCGCCGGGCCTCACACCAGGCCGCCGTTGGCGCGCAGCACCTGCCCGTTGACCCAGTCGGCGGCGGGGCTCGCCAGGAAGGAGACGATACGGGCGATGTCTTCCGGCTGGCCGAGGCGCTCCAGGGGCGGCATCTTGGCGTAGTGCTGGACCTGCTCCTCGCTCTTGCCGTGCATGAACAGCTCGGTGGCGACCGGGCCGGGAGCGATGGCATTGACCGTGATCTGCCGGCCCCGCAGCTCCTTGGCGAACACCTGGGTCAGGGACTCCACGGCGGCCTTGCTGGCGATGTACACCGAGTAACCGGGCAGATTGAGGCCCACGGTGCTGCTGGAAAAATTCACGATCCGACCGCCATCGTTCAGGCGGGTCGCGGCTTCGCGAAGCGTGTTGAAGGTGCCTCGGGTATTGATGGCGAAGGTCTGCTCGAACAGTTCGTCGCTGTGCTGTGCCAGCGGCAAGACCTGCAGGATACCGGCGTTATTGACCAGCAGGTCGACCTTGCCCAGGTGTGTTTCGGTCTCATCGAACATCCGCCGGACATCGGCGGCGCATGACACATCGGCCTTGATCGCGAGGGCCTGGTGACCTGCCTGGCGCAGCTGCACCACCAGCTTCGAGGCTTCGATGGCATTGTTGGCGTAGTTGATGGCGACGGCGAATCCGTCTTCAGCCAGTTGCCTGGCGACTTGCGCACCGATTCCCCGGGAAGCTCCGGTCACAATGGCCACCTTGGATGTCTGTCGGATCATGGCTGCGTTCCTCGATAGAAGTGGATGAGAGGAAGATTCACATGTTTACTCTCGGCGATAAATGCAGGAGAGTTGCCGTAACTGTTCAAGAATGACCAACAATCAAGGCTTGGAAAAACACCATGGATCAAGTCAAGGCCATGCGGGTATTCGTGCGCATCTATGAGCGCAGCAGCTTTACCCTGGCCGCCGAAGACCTGAACCTGCCCCGCGCGACGCTGACCCATACCCTCAATCAGTTCGAAGCCTGGCTAGGTGTGCGCCTGATGGAGCGCAGTACCCGCAAGGTGCGGCCGACCCTCGATGGCGAAGCCTATTACCCTCGCTGCGTGCAGTTGCTGGCGGAGCTGGAGGAGGCCGAGCTGGCCTTTCGCAGCGTGGCGCCCAAGGGCAAGCTGCGGGTGGACCTGCATGGAACCCTGGCCCGGAGTTTCGTGATCCCGGCGCTGCCGCAGTTCATGGCCCGCTACCCTGACATCGAGCTGTCCATCAGCGAGGCCGATCGTTTCGTCGACCTGATCGCCGAGGGTGTCGATTGCGTGTTGCGGGCGGGCACGCTGGGGGACTCGTCGTTGATCGGTCGCCGCGTCGCCAGCCTGCGGCAGATCACCTGCGCCAGCCCCGCCTACTTGCGCCAGTACGGCGAGCCGAAAAACCTGGACGACTTGAGTCGGCACCGGGCGGTGAACTACCTGTCGCGCACCACCGGCAAACTGTACCCGTTCCAGTTCATGGTCGAGGGTGAGCTCAAGGAGGTAGCCATCGATGGCGCGCTTTCGGTGTTCGGCGCCGAAATCTACGCGGCCTCGGCCATTGCCGGCTTGGGCCTGATCCAATGCCCGCGCTATCGGATGCAAACCCAGCTCGAGCAGGGGCTGGTCCAGGAAATTCTCCCCGCGACCCCACCGCCGCCCATGCCGGTGTCGGTGCTTTATCCTCACAACCGTCACCTGTCACCCAGGGTGCGGGTGTTTGTGGATTGGCTGGCCGAGGTGTTTGCCCAGGCGCGGTAACGTGCTCTGGTTTTCCTGGCACTGCTTCCACAACCATGCGAACTTTCAAGCTGATCGATACGTCTGTGCAATATCGGCTTCTGCCATCCGTACCCACCTTCCGAACCCTTCGTCCGAATAGAGAGCCTTTCGATGACCTACATCGCCGCCGAAAACCGCTATGAGTCCATGCCATATCGTCGCGTCGGCCGCAGTGGCCTGGTGCTGCCGGCATTGTCACTGGGGTTGTGGCACAACTTCGGCGACAGCACGCCTATCGACACCCAACGGGCGTTGTTGCGTACGGCGTTCGACCTGGGTATCAACCATTTCGACCTGGCGAACAACTACGGCCCGCCCTACGGCAGTGCCGAAATCAATTTCGGACGGTTGCTGCGCGAAGATTTCAAGCACTACCGCGATGAGCTGATCATCTCCAGCAAGGCCGGTTGGGACATGTGGCCCGGACCCTATGGGCAGGGTGGTGGCTCTCGCAAGTACGTGCTGGCGAGCCTTGACCAGAGCCTGCAGCGCCTGGGGCTGGATTATGTGGACATCTTTTATTCCCACCGCTTCGACCCCGACACACCGCTGGAAGAAACCGCCAGTGCACTGGCCACCGCGGTGCAACAGGGCAAGGCATTGTATGTCGGCATCTCTTCGTATTCCGGCGTGAAGACCCGGGAAATGGCTGCGCTGCTCAAAGAGTGGAAAATCCCGCTGCTGATCCATCAACCGGCCTACAACCTGCTCAATCGCTGGGTAGAGAAAGACCTGCTGGATGCCACCGACGAGCTCGGCACCGGTGTGATTGCCTTTACGCCCCTGGCCCAGGGGCTGTTGACCGACAAATACCTCAAGGGCATTCCGGCGGACGCGCGGGTCAACCGTCCGGGTGGCGGTTCGTTGCAGGCCTCGCATTTATCGGAAGAGAACATCGCCCATGTGCGCGCCCTCAACGAGATCGCCCAGCGGCGCGGCCAGAGCCTGGCGCAGATGGCCCTGGCCTGGACCCTGCGGGACGCGCGGGTGACCTCCGCCCTGATCGGCGCCAGCCGGCCGGAGCAGATCATCGAGAATGCCGGTGCCTTGCAGAACCTGAACTTCAGCGCCGAAGAACTGGCCGAGATCGATCGGTTTGCCCAGGAAGGCGGGATCAATCTTTGGGAAAAGCCATCGTCAGCCGAGTAACCCTTCCAGTACGGCGAACATACACCCCCGTGGCGAAGGGATTTATCCCCGCTGGATGCGAAGCAGCCCCAGGGACAGCTGAGCACGGCCTGCCTTTGAGATCGTGCATGCAGGTTTGAGGGCCGCTACGCGGCCCAGCGGGGTAAATCCCCTCGCCACAAAGGCGATTGCGTCGCTGTTCAGCGAAAAAACGGCACATCCCCCAACACCGTCGCCCGGTGCATCACACGCCGGGCCGGACGGTAGTCATCCACAGCGAAATGCTGGGTCACACGGTTGTCCCAGAAAGCCACGTCGTTGACCTGCCAGCGCCAGCGAAGGGTAAATTCGGGCCGTGTGGCGTGGGCGAACAACAGTTTCAGGATCACCTCGCTTTCGGTCTCCGACAGTTCGTTGATGCGCGTGGTGAAACCTTCATTGACGAACAACGAGCGCCGCCCGCTCACCGGGTGAGTGCGGATCACCGGGTGCGAGAGCGGTGGATTCCTGCGCCGTGCCTGTTCCCAGCGGGCCAGGTCTTGCGCAGTGTTGCCAAAGCGTTCCAGGGGAAACGAACGGGTGAAATCGTGGGTCGCCGTGAGCCCTTCCAGCAAGCGCTTCAAAGGTGTCGACAAGGCTTCGTAGGCCGCGATACCGCTGGCCCATAACGTATCGCCGCCGAACGGCGGCAGCAGCTTGGCACTGAGCACCGCGCCCATGGCGGGTGTCGGCAGGAAGGTCACGTCGGTGTGCCAGATGGCATTGTCGCGAACATCGGTGACGGCCGTGTCGAGCACCAGCACTTCGGGCTGCGTCGGCACGTTGGGGTAGATCGGATGGATGTGCAGGTCGCCGAAATACGCGGCGAACCGTGCCTGTTGTGGCGGTTCGATCGGTTGGTCGCGAAAGAACAGCACCTGGTGCTCCAGCAGTGCCTGGCCGATGATCTCGCGGTGCTGCGGGCCCAGGGGCTGGCTGATGTCGATCCCGCTGATCTGCGCGCCGAGGGCGGTGCTCAAAGGGGTGATGGTCGGGCTATTCATTGCAGGGTCTCGTTCCGGGCGCCGAATGGTCAGCGTGGTCAATGGGCGTCAATGGGTCTGGCCGTGCCACGGCACCAGCTTGCGTTGCAGGGCGCGCAGGCTCATCTCCATGGTGAAGGCGATCAGCGCGATCACCAGGATTCCCAGGAGCACCACATCTGTCACCAGGAACTGCGCCGCCGACTGCACCATGAACCCCAGGCCGCTGGTGGCGGCGATCAGTTCGGCGGCCACCAGGGTGGACCAGCCCACGCCCAGGCCGATGCGGACGCCGGTGAGAATGTCCGGCAGGGCACTGGGCACGATCACATGGCGGAGCAATTGGGTGCGCGTAGCGCCCAGGGACTGCGCTGCGCGTATCTTCGCCGGGTCGACGGTGCGAACCCCCGTGGCGGTGGCGATGGCAATCGGGGCGAAGATCGCCAGGTAGATCAACAGCACTTTCGACAGCTCACCGATGCCGCACCAGATCACGATCAATGGCAGGTAAGCCAGGGGCGGAATCGGCCGGTAGAACTCGATCAACGGGTCCAGTACGCCGCGTGCCGCGCGGCTGGTGCCGATGGCGATGCCCACCGGCACCGCCGTGAGCACTGCCAACAGCAGGCCCAGGCCGATCCGCCCAAGGCTTGCCCCCAGGTGTTGCCAGAGCGTGGCGTCCATGTAGCCGCTGGTCACCAGTAGCCAGCCTTTTTGCAGCACGGCGCAAGGCGGTGGCAGAAACAGAGGCTCGATCAGTCCGCTGGCGGTGACCGCCCACCAGAGCAGCAGCAACGCTGCCAGGGTCAGGCCGCTGATCCATCGCGTGCTCAAGCGAGGCCTTGAACCCCTGGACGAGGCCTGGGGCGCAGGGCGGCTGATCACGGCTGGAATTTCATAGCTGCTCATGCGCGCTCCTGTGGCCGGACGGCGCTGCGTTGGGAAAACACCTTGGCGAGGACGTGCTCCCGGGTTTCGATAAAGCGCGGATCGGACTTGATCGACCGCGCCGATTCCCCGGCTCCATAGCGCCGTCCGAAATCGAGGCTCAGGCGCTCGACGATCTGCCCGGGGTTGGGTGCCAGCAGAATCAGGTCGGTGGCGAGAAAGACCGCTTCTTCGATGTCATGGGTAATCAGGAACACGGGTTTGGCAGCGCGCTGCCAGACTTGCAGTAGCAGTTCCTGCATCTGCTCGCGGGTAAAGGCATCCAGCGCGCCGAAGGGTTCGTCCATCAGCAGCAGGCGAGGATCGGCCGCCAGCGCACGGGCCAGGCCGACGCGTTGTTTCTGCCCCCCGGAAAGTTGCCAGATACGGCGTCGTTCGAAACCGGCCAGGTCTACCAGGGCGAGCATTTCGCGAGCGCGGGCTTCGCGCTCTGCCTTGGCGACACCGGCCAGTTCCAGGCCGAACCCGACGTTGGCCAGTACGTCTTGCCAGGGCAACAAGGCGTCATCCTGGAACACCACGCCGCGTTCGGCTCCCGGCCCCGAGACCGGCACGCCGTCCAGGGTGATCTGCCCGGCGCTGGGCTCGACGAAACCGGCGATCAGGTTCAGCAGTGACGTCTTGCCACTGCCGGACGGGCCGAGGGCAACCAGCAGCTGTTGCGGTCCCAGGTCCAGCGATATGTCCGCCAGTACCGGTTCCGCCGCGCCGGGGTACTGTGCGCTGATGCGCTCCAGTTGTAGCAAGGCCATCGCGATGACTCCTTTGCTGGCGGATCAATGAGGAATGTATTTGGCGCTGACGAAGGGCGTGTAGTCTGGCAGCACAGCCTCCACCTTGCCTTGCTCCTTGAGGAACGCGGCGGTCTTGGCGATGGCCTGGGTAGTCGGTGCGCCGAGGCTCACGACCTGGTCGGCCGCCAGTGGGAATACGTTGCCTTGCAGCAGGAGCGGGATGTCGCTGGCCTTGGCGCCGGAGAGCTTCACCAGCTTGTCGACGTTGGACGTGTCGGCCAGCCAGGCTTGTGGGTCCTTGCGGTACTGGGCGTAGGCATCCAGGGTGACCTTGGCGAAGGCGGTCACGATCTCGGGATGCTGCCTGGCGAAGTCCTTGCGCACGATCCAGGCGTCGAAGGTCGGCGCGCCGAACCTGGCCAGTTCGGCGGAAGTGATCAGCACCTTGCCGTTTTCCTTGGCCACGCCCAGGGCCGGGTCCCAGACGTAGGTGGCATCGATGTCGCCGCGCTTCCAGGCAGCGATGATGGCCGGTGGCGCGAGGTTCAGGATGGTGACTTTCGAGGGGTCGATGTTCCAGTGTTTCAGGGCGGCGAGTAGGCTGTAATGGCCGGTGGACACGAACGGCACGGCGATCTTCTTGCCGACCAGATCCTGCGCAGTGCTGATGCCGGCGCCATCACGCACCACCAAGGCTTCGGCCGCGCCGATCTGCGTGGCGATAAGGAAGGTTTCTACCGGTACCTGGCGGGACACCGCCGCCGTCAGTGGGCTGGAACCCAGGTAGCCGATCTGGACATCACCGGAAGCGATGGCGGCAATGACATCGGCGCCATTGTCGAATTTGCGCCAGTCGATCCTGGCCTGGGTGGCTTTCTCGTAGGTGCCGTCTGCCTGGGCAACCTTGGCCGGATCGACGGTGGTCTGGTAGGCGACGGTCAGGTCGGCCGCCTGGGCAAAGAGGCTGGTGGCGGCCAGGGAGACGGCCGCGAAAAGAATACGGGGGAAACGCAATGCCATGGGAAAGCTCCTCAAACAGGCGGCCGGACGGTCGGTGTTCGATGAGACTAAATGATATAAGAATTCAGAAATAAATAACTTTTTGGAACTAGCTTATTTTCGAAAACATTTACAAGAGGTAAAGAAGTGGGCGTTGCCTACCGCTTTTGTGGCGAGGGGATTTATCCCTGCCGAGTTGCGAAGCAACCCCAGTTCAGTCGTATGCGAGCCGACTGAGACACCGAGGTGAACGTCGAGGGCTGCTTGTAGCCAACGGGGATAAATCCCCTCGCCACAAGATCATTCCCATGTAGGACATGGGAATGATGCATGGAGGGTCAGTTGCTGATCGCCAGGATGCTGGCCTGGTACGAGCCTACGAATACATCGAAGTCTCCCACCTCGTTCTGCTCCAGCTCGGCTTGCTGGGCCAGGGACTGGCGGGCAGCCTCTTCGAACGCCTGTTGCTCGGACGAAGGCAGGGGTGCGGCGCGGAAGAACTCGGCGTGGGCCTTGCTCTGGCGCAGGGAGAACTGGGCAAAACTTTCCTGGTTCTGCGCCATGGCCGCCAATATCTGGGCGGACGGTGTCAGGGACGGATCCCGCACCTTCGCCAGTTGCACATCCAGCGCCTGGCGATGGGCTTCGCCACCCTGGCTCTGGTCGAGGAGCGAGGCCAGCGGCGAGATCTTTTCCAACAGTTCGAGGGCCCAGGCCTGCATGTCCACCGATTGGCCCTGGCGCTGCAGTTGCAGGCCTGGCTTGCGGCCTTCCTTGACGACCCTCAGGAAGTTGCTCGTGGCGTTGCCGCATTCGTTGTTTTCGAACAGCGGGCTGTCGTTGAGGGCGCAATACAGCAGGAATGCATCGAGGAACCGCGACTCGGTGACATCGATGCCCATGGGCAGGAACGGGTTGATGTCCAGGCAGCGCACTTCCACGTACTGGATACCGCGGGCCATCAACGCCTGGATCGGACGCTCGCCGGTATAGGTCACGCGTTTGGGGCGGATGTTGGAGTAGTACTCGTTTTCGATCTGCAGGATGTTGGTGTTGAGCTGGATCCATTCACCGTCACGGTGAGTGCCGATCTCGACATAGGGCGCATAGGGTGTGGCCACTGCCTTGCGCAGGCTGTCGGTGTAGCTCGCCAGATCGTTGTAGCACGGCGTCAGGCCGGCCTGGGCGTTGCTCTGGTAACCCAGGTCGCTCATGCGCAGGCTGGTGGCGTAGGGCAGGTACAGGGTGTCCGGGTCCAGTTGCTCCAACTGGTGCGGGCGGCCACGCAGGAAGCCGGCGTCCAGGGCCGGCGAAGCGCCGAACAGGTACATCAGCAGCCAACTGTAGCGGCGGAAATTGCGGATCAGCGCGATATAGGCCGACGACTGGAAGTCGCGATCACTCATTTCGGCGGCCTCGGCCTGGCGCAGCAGCGGCCAGAGCTTTTCCGGCAGGGAGAAGTTGTAATGGATCCCCGCGATGCACTGCATGGTCTTGCCGTAGCGCAGGGCCAGGCCCTGGCGGTAGACGTATTTCAGCCGGCCGATGTTCGAGGTGCCGTAGTAGGCGATCGGGATTTCTTCTTCCGCGGGCAGCGGGCACGGCATCGACGGGCTCCACAGGTATTCGTCGCCGAGCTTGCTGTAGACGAACCGGTGGATGCTGTCGAGGCTGTCCAGGGTATCGACCGGGTCCGCCAGGGCTGGCGTGATGAACTCCAGCAGCGACTCGGAATAGTCGGTGGTGATCTGTTCATTGGTCAGTGCCGAACCCAGGGCATCGGGGTGCGGCGTCAGCGCCAGGCGCCCGTCGCGCGTGACACGCAGGCATTCACGTTCGATACCGTGCAGGCACTGTTCGAGCAGGGAGAGGTTGGCGCGCTCGCCGAGCAGGGCCAGGCGGCGGTTTAAGAGGTCGCTCAAGTTGAATTCCTTCACGCGTCAGTCGCCCCAATATGGGGGTGGGCAAGGCGCTCTACAAGGGTGAGGTCAAAACTGGCGTTATCGCCTGGTTTTCGTGCCAAAAAGCTAGCCACCGCAACCCCACTGTGGGAGCGAGCCTGCGCGCGATGGCGGTGGATCAGCAACGTTGATCTTGACTGACCCTCCGCTATCGCGGACAAGCTCGCTTCCACAGGAAGGCCCGACACAGCATTTCATGGCGTCGAAATTAACCCAAATCGATGACAGGGAGCTATAGGACAGCGAACGTGCCTTGCGCTTTTGCGACCAGTTTTTCGCCTTGCATCACGTCGGCCTCGACCACCAGCGTGCGTCGGCCGGGATGGATCACCCGGGCCGTGCACAGCACCTCGCCGTCGGACACGGCGCGAATGTAATTGATCTTGCACTCGATGGTCGCGCTCTGCTGGTCGAAGCCATGGACACTGGAGCAGGCCAGGCCCATGGCAATGTCCACCAGGCTGAACAGTGCGCCGCCGTGCAGCTTGCCGCCGCGGTTGCGCAACGGCGGCTCAAGGCCCAGGGCGACTTGCGCCACCCCGTCTCCCAGGCTCTGCAAGCGGCAGCCGAGTAACTTGAAGAATGCGCTCTCCACCAACCCGGCCGGCGCGTCCATCAGCGTTTCTTCAACTGCTTGGCGTTGGCGAACAGCGAGGCCATGGCATTGTTCGCCGGGGCCGCCGTGGCGGTTTCCTTGCGTGGCGCGGAGTGCTGCGGTTGACGCGGTGTCGAGCCGGGACGGGCTCCCCGGGCACCGTCGACTTTCTCGCCGGGCGTGTCGCTCATGCGCATCGACAGGCCGACGCGTTTGCGCGGAATGTCGACTTCCATGACTTTCACCTTCACCACGTCGCCGGCCTTCACCGCTTCGCGCGGATCCTTGATGAATTTCTCCGACAGTGCCGAGATATGCACCAGACCGTCCTGATGCACGCCGATGTCGACGAAAGCACCGAAGTTGGTGACATTGGTGACCACGCCTTCGAGAATCATGCCCGGCTGCAGGTCCTTGAGGTCTTCGACGCCTTCCTGGAATTCGGCGGTCTTGAACTCGGGACGCGGGTCGCGGCCCGGTTTCTCCAGTTCCTGGAGAATGTCGGTCACGGTTGGCAGGCCGAAGGTCTCATCGGTGAATTTCTTCGGATCCAGGCGCTTCAGGAACGCGGCGTCGCCGATCAGCGAGCGGATGTCGCGGTCGGTCTGGGCGGCGATACGTTGCACCAGCGGGTAGGCCTCGGGGTGGACGGCCGACGAATCCAGCGGGTTGTCACCGTTCATGACGCGCAGGAAGCCCGCGGCCTGTTCGAAGGTCTTCTCGCCCAGGCGCGGGACCTTTTTCAAGGCGGCGCGGGTCTTGAAGGCGCCATGCTCGTCGCGATGGGTCACGATGTTCTGCGCCAGCGTGGCGTTCAGGCCCGAGATACGCGCCAGCAGTGCCACCGACGCGGTGTTCACGTCCACGCCCACGGCGTTCACGCAGTCTTCCACCACGGCATCCAGGCCGCGCGCCAGTTTCAACTGGGACACGTCGTGCTGGTATTGGCCGACACCGATGGATTTCGGATCGATCTTCACCAGTTCCGCCAGCGGGTCCTGCAAACGGCGGGCGATGGAGACCGCGCCACGGATCGACACGTCCAGGTCCGGGAACTCCTTGGCCGCCAGTTCCGAGGCCGAGTAAACGGAAGCGCCGGCTTCGGAGACCATGACCTTGGTCAGCTTCATGGCGGGATACTTCTTGATCAGCTCGGCGGCCAGCTTGTCGGTCTCCCGGCTGGCGGTGCCATTGCCGATGGCGATCAGGTCCACGGAGTGCTTGGCGCACAGGGCGGCGAGCACCGCGAGGGTCTGGTCCCACTTGTTGTGTGGCACGTGAGGGTAGACCGTGGCGTGGTCCAGCAGCTTGCCGGTGGAGTCCACCACCGCCACCTTGCAACCGGTGCGCAGGCCCGGGTCCAGGCCCAGGGTGGCGCGAGGACCGGCCGGCGCAGCCAGCAGCAGGTCATGCAGGTTGTGGGCGAATACGTTGATCGCCTCGGTCTCGGCGTTGTCGCGCAGTTCGCCCAGCAGGTCGGTTTCCAGATGGGTGTAGAGCTTGACCTTCCACGTCCAGCGCACCACTTCGGCGAGCCACTTGTCGGCGGCGCGGTTCTGGTTCTGGATGCCGAACTGCTGGCCGATCATGCCTTCGCAAGGGTGCATCGTTCCGGGCAACTCATCGCCGACTTTCAGCGCGGAGCTGAGGATGCCTTCGTTGCGGCCGCGGAAGATCGCCAGGGCCCGGTGGGACGGTACGCTCTTGAGCGGTTCGTCGTGTTCGAAGTAATCGCGGAACTTCGCGCCTTCCTCTTCCTTGCCGGCAATGACACGTGCACTGAGGATCGCTTCCTGTTTAAGGAAGTTGCGCAGTTTTTCCAGCAGGTTGGCGTCTTCGGCGAAGCGCTCCATGAGGATGTACTTGGCACCTTCCAGCGCGGCCTTTACGTCGGCCACGCCTTTTTCGGCATCGACGAAGCGCGCGGCCTCGGTTTCCGGGGTCAGGGTCGGGTCGTTGAAAAGGCCGTCGGCCAGTTCGCCAAGGCCGGCTTCCAGGGCGATCTGGCCCTTGGTGCGGCGTTTTTGCTTGTAGGGCAGGTACAGGTCTTCGAGACGGGTCTTGGTGTCGGCCAGCTTGATATCGCGCTCCAGTGCCGGGGTCAGCTTGCCCTGTTCCTGGATGCTGGCCAGGATGCTGACGCGCCGTTCGTCGAGTTCGCGCAGATAACGCAGGCGTTCTTCCAGATGACGCAATTGAGTGTCATCGAGGCTGCCGGTCACCTCTTTCCGGTAACGGGCGATAAAAGGCACCGTGGAGCCTTCATCGAGTAGCGCGACGGCCGCTTCGACCTGTTGTGGGCGTACGCCGAGCTCCTCGGCGATGCGGCTGTTGATGCTGTCCATAAAACCACCTGACAAATTGTGAAATCAGGCCCGCCACCGCGTAGACAGGGCTCGGCGAGACTGGTTGAGCGGCCTGGCATGCGCCGCTGCCTGGGTCAAAAGGCTGTCTGTTGACCCGCGAAATTCAAAAAGTGCTGCCTGGCCTGGGAAATCATGCCGGGAATACGATCCGACATTTGCTGGCACAAAAGGCCGCGCATTATAACCAGCGTTCCGTCTTTCGGGGGCGTCGCGGTCTGTAGGCTCGATACCCGTAATTGTGGAGATAGAGGAAAAATCTGCTAACAATGCACACGGTGCGTATAACGGCAGCTAGGCCATAATGCGCGCCGAGATCAAAGGAGCTTCCTATGAGCAGCACTGCACAAACTGCTGAAGGCGAAAAAATTCTGATCGTTGACGACGATCCTGGGCTGAGCAGCCTGCTGGAGCGTTTTTTCGTCAGCAAGGGCTACCGCGCCCGTACCGTACCAAACACCGAACAGATGGACCGGCTGCTGGCCCGCGAGGTCTTCAACCTGGTGGTCCTCGACCTGATGCTCCCTGGCGAGGACGGCCTGACTGCCTGTCGTCGCCTGCGTGGCGCCAACAACCAGATCCCGATCATCATGCTCACCGCCAAGGGTGACGAGCTGAGCCGTATCAAGGGCCTGGAGCTGGGGGCCGACGACTACCTGGCCAAGCCGTTCAACCCGGACGAGCTGATGGCACGGGTCAAGGCGGTCCTGCGTCGCCAGTCGGCCCCGGTACCCGGCGCCCCGGGCAGCGAAGACGAGAGCGTGACCTTCGGTGACTATGAACTGTCCCTGGCCACCCGCGAGCTCAAGCGCGGCAATGAAATCCACATGCTCACCACCGGCGAGTTCGCGGTGCTCAAGGCCCTGGTCATGAACGCACGCCAGCCGCTGACACGCGACAAGCTGATGAACCTGGCCCGTGGCCGTGAGTGGGATGCGCTGGAGCGTTCCATCGACGTGCAGATTTCCCGCCTGCGCCGGATGATCGAACCCGATCCTTCCAAGCCGCGTTATATCCAGACCGTCTGGGGCGTGGGTTATGTCTTCGTACCGGATGGTGCCGCCAGCAAGTGATCGGCGATTTGTAGGAGCGGGTTGGCTGGTTGAAGGCTTCTTCCAGGCGACTCGCAGTCCCTCAGTGTGCGAGCATCCCTCGCTCCTGCAAGTGTGTAGCGGTTATCCATGAAAACCCCCGTTTGGTTCCCCCAGAGTTTCTTCTCCCGCACCCTCTGGCTGGTGCTGATCGTCGTGCTTTTTTCCAAGGCGCTGACACTGGTCTACCTGCTGATGAACGAAGACGTGCTGGTGGATCGGCAATACAGCCACGGCGTTGCCCTGACCCTGCGGGCCTACTGGGCCGCCGACGAAACCAACCGGGCCAAGATCGCCGAGGCGGCGACGTTGATCCGGGTGGTGGGGGCCGGTGTGCCGGAGGGGGAGCAGCACTGGCCCTACAGCGAGATCTATCAGCGGCAGATGCAGGCCGAACTGGGTGCCGATACCGAGGTTCGACTGCGCATGCATTCGCCTCCGGCGCTCTGGGTGCGTGCGCCGAGCCTGGGGGACGGCTGGCTTAAGGTCCCGCTGTACCCTCATCCGCTACGGGGGCAGAAGATCTGGAACGTGCTTGGCTGGTTCCTCGCCATCGGCCTGTTGTCGACGGCGTCGGCGTGGATCTTCGTCAGCCAGCTCAACCAGCCGTTGAAGCGGCTGGTCTACGCGGCTCGCCAACTGGGCCAGGGGCGTAGCGTGCGCCTGCCCATCAGTGACACGCCCAGCGAAATGACCGAGGTCTACCGTGCCTTCAACCAGATGGCCGAAGATGTCGAGCAGGCCGGACGCGAGCGCGAACTGATGCTCGCCGGTGTTTCCCACGACCTGCGCACGCCACTGACCCGGCTGCGCCTGTCGCTGGAGCTGATGGGCGAACATACCGACCTGACCAACGAAATGGTCCGTGACATCGAGGACATGGACGCGATCCTCGACCAGTTCCTGGCATTCATTCGCGATGGCCGTGACGAGTCCGTGGAGGAAGTGGACCTCAGCGAACTGGTCCGGGAAGTGGTCGCGCCCTACAACCAGAACGATGAAAAAGTGCATCTGCGGCTGGAACCGATCCAGCCGTTCCCGCTACGCCGGGTATCGATGAAGCGTCTGTTGAACAACCTGATCGGTAACGCCTTGAACCATGCCGGCACCGGTGTCGAAGTGGCGGCCTATGTGTCCGGTGACACCAGCGCGCCGTATGTCGTGCTGAGTGTCATGGACCGTGGCGCGGGCATCGATCCGTCGGAGCTGGAAGCCATCTTCAACCCCTTCACCCGTGGCGACCGCGCCCGAGGCGGGAAGGGCACGGGCCTGGGCCTGGCCATCGTCAAGCGTATCGCCTCGATGCACGGCGGCAACGTCGAGCTGCGCAATCGCGTCGGTGGCGGGCTGGAAGCGCGGGTGCGGTTGCCGTTGGGCTTGATGCTGCCCAGGGATGCAGTGTAGAGACAGCCACAAGCCGCGAGTTTCAAGCTGCAAGTTGGAAGCGGTGTACGCTTGCAGCTTGCAGCGGCCCTTCAGCCCTTGCCCTTTGTCCGGGTCATGTTCGGCCCGCCATTCTTTTCCAGATGCTCGATGATGATTCCCGCCACGTTCTTGCCTGTGGTGGTTTCGATGCCTTCCAGCCCGGGCGAGGAGTTGACCTCCATCACCAGCGGCCCGTGATTGGAGCGCAGGATGTCCACGCCTGCCACGGCCAGGCCCATGACTTTCGCCGCGCGCAGGGCGGTCATGCGTTCTTCCGGAGTGATCTTGATCAGGCTGGCGCTGCCGCCCCGATGCAGGTTGGAGCGGAATTCACCGGGGCGGGCCTGACGCTTCATCGAGGCGATGACCTTGTCGCCGACCACGAAGCAGCGAATGTCCGCGCCCCCGGCTTCCTTGATGTACTCCTGCACCATGATGTTCTGCTTCAGGCCCATGAACGCCTCGATTACCGATTCGGCCGCGGTCGCGGTTTCACACAGGACCACGCCGATGCCCTGGGTACCCTCCAGCACCTTGATCACCAGCGGTGCGCCGTTGACCATGGCGATGAGGTCGGGAATATCGTCGGGGGAGTGTGCAAAGCCGGTCACCGGCAGGCCGATGCCACGTCGCGACAACAGCTGCAGCGAGCGCAGTTTGTCCCGGGCGCGGGCGATGGCCACGGACTCGTTGAGGGGGAAGACGCCCATCATTTCGAATTGTCGCAACACCGCGCAGCCATAGAACGTGACCGATGCGCCAATGCGCGGGATCACCGCATCGAACCCTTCCAGCGGTTGGCCCCGGTAATGGATCTGCGGCTTGTGGCTGGCGATGTTCATATAGGCGCGCAGGGTGTCGATCACCACCATTTCATGGCCACGCTCGGTCCCGGCTTCAACCAGGCGACGAGTGGAATACAGACGCGGATTGCGCGACAGCACAGCGATCTTCATGCAACACCTGTGGCAGAGGTAGTGGACACCGGGAATACCGGCTTGTCTTGAACGTATTTGATGCCCGGGTTGACGACCAACTGGCCGTCGACCAAGGCCTTGGAACCCAGCAGCAGGCGATATCGCATGGATTTACGACAGGCGAGGGTGAATTCGACCCGCCAGATCCGGTCACCCAACGCCAGCGTAGTGCTGATCACGTAGCGCACCTGAGCGTGGCCGTTGGAACTCTTGATGGTCTTGCGCGCCACCAGCGGGGCTTCGCAGCGGCGATGGCGCAGTTGCACCACCGTGCCCAGGTGCGCGGTGAAACGCACCCACTTCTCGCCGTCGCGCTCGAAGGGCTCGATATCGGTGGCGTGCAGGCTGGAGGTGCTGGCGCCGGTGTCGATTTTTGCCCGCAGGCCCGCCACCCCCAGGTCTGGGAGCGCCACCCACTCGCGAAGACCGACAACGGTCAAATGGTCAAATGTCTTCAATAAAAACAACCTGATCAGTACGTCGGATCGTGGGAGTCCGCGAGTCGCGGTATCGCACAGGATAATCACAAAATGGCGACAGATATCTACGCACCTGTTTGCGCTTGTAACTTTCGCCGGCAAACCGGCGTGGCGCGCATTCTATCTGTCAGGCCGGATTCGTGCGCTCGACAAAAACGGTAGTACAGTTCTGACTATCAGTAGAGAGAGGAATTGCAGTGGCACAAAAACAGGAAGAGGACGACAAGGTCCGTCTCGATAAATGGTTGTGGGCGGCGCGATTCTACAAGACCCGTGCCTTGGCCAAGGCCGCCATCGAAAGCGGCAAGGTCCATCACCGGGGCGAGCGCTGCAAGCCCGGCAAGGAGCCACGCATCGGCGACGAATACGTCATTCGCACCGGGTTCGATGAAAAGACTGTGGTGGTCGAGGCCTTGTCGATCGTGCGGCGTGGAGCACCTGAAGCGCAGGCGTTGTATCGTGAAACCGAAGCCAGCATCGCCAGGCGCGAGGCCGCCGCCGCGCAGCGCAAGGCCGGTGCCCTGGGCGTCAGTACCGATGGCAAGCCGAGCAAGAAGCAGCGCCGGGATCTGTTCAAGTTCCGGGGAAGCAATAGCGAATAGAAGAGGTCGGCAGCGGATTATCGGGTGGATGCTGTGCATACCGTCCGGCGCTTTGCTTGGAAGCCACCCGGAATGGCCATAAAATGCCGCCCATTCCTTTGCCATCACCTCAGATACCAGATCTCATGACTGATTTACCGGATAACGATTGCACCCAACGTTTCATCTTCGATGACAGCGACGCCCGAGGCGACCTGGTGGCGTTGGAGCGCAGTTACGCCGAAGTCCTTGCCAAGCACGCCTATCCGGAGCCGGTCGCGCAATTGCTCGGTGAGCTGATGGCGGCCGCGGCACTGTTGGTGGGCACTTTGAAGTTCGATGGCTTGCTGATTCTCCAGGCCCGCTCCGAAGGCCCGGTGCCTTTGCTGATGATCGAGTGCTCCAGTGAGCGCGAGATCCGTGGACTGGCCCGCTATCACGCCGAACAGATCGCCCCCGACGCCACCCTGGCCGACCTGATGCCCAACGGTGTCCTGGCCCTGACGGTCGACCCGACCCAAGGCAAGCGCTACCAGGGTATCGTCGATCTTGACGGCGCCACCCTCGCCGAGTGCTTCACCAACTACTTCGTCATGTCCCAGCAGACCAACACGCGTTTCTGGCTGTACGCCGACGGACGGCGCGCCCGTGGCCTGCTGCTGCAACAATTGCCCCCCGATCGCATTCGTGACCCGGAGGAGCGTGACGCCAATTGGGAGCACCTCACCACGCTGGCCAATACCCTGACTGCCGATGAGCTGCTGGGTCTGGACAACGAAACCGTCCTGCATCGCCTCTACCACGAAGAAGCCGTTCGGCTGTTCGACAGCCTGCCGTTGCGCTTCCGTTGCAGTTGCTCCCGTGAACGATCAGGCAATGCGCTGGTCAGTCTGGGTCTGGAAGATGCGCAGCAGCTGGTGATCGAGCATGGCGGCGCCGTCGAGATCGATTGCCAGTTCTGTAATGAACGGTACTTGTTCGATGCGGCGGACGTTGCGCAATTGTTCGCCGGAGCGGGTGTCGGGTCGCCGTCAGATACTCGTCACTGAAACGGTTCAGTTCAGGTAAATCTCCTGGCAAACGACGGTTTTACGCCGTACTGACGGGAGGGCCCTACTTTTTTTGGGCTTTTCTGGCATAATCCGGCGCACTTTTTTCGGGTAGTAGTGCGCGACTTCCTACTACAAAACGTTTGGAGCACTCGGCCACGGGCCGATGGGGAATCTCATGACGCAAGCCAATAACACCGTGTACACCGATCTGAGTGTCGATGATCTGGTCAAAGAAGCCCTGAATCGCGGTGAAGGCGAGCTTGCCGATACTGGCGCGCTGGTTGTCCGTACCGGTCATCGTACCGGTCGCTCGCCAGCCGACCGTTTCATCGTAGAAGAGCCGAGCACCCAGGACGCCATCGCCTGGGGCCCGATCAACCGCAAATTCCCTGCCGACAAGTTCGATGCCCTGTGGGCTCGCGTCGAAGCGTTCAACAACGCTCAAGAGCATTTTGTCTCCCACGTTCATGTAGGCGCGTCCGACGAGCACTACCTGGCGGTGAAGATGACCACCCAGACTGCCTGGCAGAACCTGTTCGGTCGTTGCCTGTTCATCAACCCGGCCCAGTACAACCCCGCTGGTCGCCAGGAATGGCAGATCCTCAACGTCGCCAACTTCGAATGCGTGCCCGAGCGTGATGGCACCAACTCCGACGGTTGCGTCATTCTCAATTTCGCGCAGAAGAAAGTCCTGATCGCCGGCATGCGCTACGCCGGTGAAATGAAAAAAGCCATGTTCTCGGTGCAGAACTTCCTGCTGCCGGCCGCTGACGTGCTGCCAATGCACTGCGCCGCCAACATCGGCGAAGAGGGTGACGTGACCCTGTTCTTCGGCCTGTCCGGCACCGGCAAGACCACTCTGTCCGCCGATGAAAGCCGTTACCTGATCGGTGACGACGAGCACGGTTGGGGCGAAGGCGTGGTGTTCAACATCGAAGGCGGTTGCTATGCCAAGTGCATCGACCTGTCGGAGAAGAACGAGCCGGTAATCTGGAAAGCCATCAAGCACGGCGCCGTGCTGGAAAACGTTGTGCTGGATGAAGCCAAGAAGGCTGACTACGCCGACGGCAGCCTTACCCAGAACAGCCGCGCAGCCTACCCGCTGGAGCATGTCGAGAAGCGTTCGGCGAAAAACCTCGGCGGTGAGCCTAACGCCGTGATCTTCCTGACCTGCGACCTGACCGGCGTACTGCCGCCTGTCTCGATCCTCAGCGAAGAGCAAGCGGCCTACCACTTCCTGTCCGGCTACACCGCACTGGTGGGCTCGACTGAAATGGGGTCGGGCAGCGGCATCAAGTCGACCTTTTCCACCTGCTTCGGTGCACCGTTCTTCCCACGTCCGGCCGGCGAATACGCAGAACTGCTGATCAAGCGTATCCGTGGCTTCGGTTCCAAGGTCTATCTGGTCAACACCGGCTGGACCGGTGGTGGCTACGGCGTCGGCAAGCGCTTCAACATCCCGACCACCCGCGCGGTGATCGCAGCGATCCAGAGCGGCGCGCTGGTGGGTGCCGCAACCGAGCACCTGGACATCATCAACCTGGACGTGCCGCTGGCCGTTCCAGGCGTCGAGACTGGCCTGCTGAACCCACGCAATACCTGGGCCGACAAGGCCGCCTACGACGAAGCTGCCAAGGCGCTGGCTGGCCTGTTCATCGAGAACTTCAAGAAGTTCGAAGTGAGCGATGCAATCAAGGCTGCCGGTCCACAGTTGTAAGGCCTGGTTTGCGAATGAAAAAGCCGCCCCTCATGGGCGGCTTTTTCATGGCCGCTATTTGTCCAGCGCCTGGAGAAGTGAATGTCTCGACGGCTGCTCCGTGGTTCAGGGAGATGAAGATCGACTCTGGCAGGGTCTTCATCAAGGGGGGGAGGAGACCTGGTGACTATCCGGCTCAACGCACTCTTTGCCGCACGACTTCGAGCATTTGGCTGCCGTCCTGGACCAACAGGTAAAGGGCGTGAACGATGCTGGGGATATCCTTCACATCGGCGTGCTTGAAGCACAGGCAATGCAGGGTTTCGAGCAGGTCGCTGGATGCCCGGATACGTTGGGCGGCGGCATCGCAGAGTTGCTGGAGATTGGCCTCGGTGTCGATGACCATGGCCGGTGTGCTGTGGAGCTGCTGGTACCGCTCGCAAGGCGGGTTGGATACTTGCATTTGAGCCTCTTCGGTACGATTTTGGAATCGTGTGGGGACTATAGAGAGCCCCGATCAGGTACCGCAATATGGCTTGGAGGGACGGGATGTGTAGGGCGTTTACCACCGTCTGAAGTCCAGTTTGATGCGCTTGCCTGGTTTTCTTCGATCCGTCCCCATTCCCCTTCGACAATCATCCCGTGCCTACCCATGCGCCGTAGGACCACCGTCGGAAGCGGTAGGCTACTTCCGACGATGCTGTCAAAAACGTCCACCGTATCAGGTGTCAGCTAGCCAGGGGCCTCGCAGAAAATCAGTCGGGAGGAAGCCGCCCAGGACATTGTGATCGGGGCCTCAAGGGTCGCAAGCATTGGTACTTCTTCGGGAAGCTTCGTGCATGCGCTCAGGAACAGGCATGTGATGACAGCGATGTGGCGGGTCAATGTGTGCGGCATGGTGGTCTCCTTATGGAGTTCGATCATTCAACCATCGTTTCAGGGGGGCGTCGGGAGGCTGCGTCGAGGTCCATCAAGCCCCTGCCATAAGCTTCCTGGTTGGCGTAGACGCCCGTGCGGTTGGCGGTTGCCAGCAGATGGTCGCGCACTTGTTGCGCACTGAGCTGGGGATACAGGCTGTGCAGGGCTGCCAGTGCGCCGCTGACCATCGCGGTCGCCGGCGAGGTGCCCGCGGTTTGTACGTAGCGACCGTTCTTGCCCACCGTGAGCAGCCCGCGTCCTTCGCCGACGTCGCCGCCGGGCACGGCAATGCACCAGGCGGCCGCGACCCCGCAATAGTTGGATTTGCCGTTGATGGCACTGCCGTCGTTATTCAGTGCAACCACCGCGATCCAGCCTTTTTCCAGTTCGGGCAATGCCACCGGCAATCCGGGTTCGGCCAGGGGCTGGCGCTTGAGTTCGTTGCCGGTCGGGAAGACAAAGACGGCTCCGTCCTGCACCAGCTTTCGAGCGGTGGCCAGGGCGTCCGGCATGACCTGGTTGTAACGGGCTTCGTTGATTTCAGTCGCCGGAATGGCGTTGGCCCAGGCGTTATTGAACAGGCGAGCGCCTTTGTCGAAGCCGCTTTGCCAGGATCGGGCAATTTGCGTGTCGAAGAAGAAAGGCTCGTTGTCGTCGCCGAAACGAAAGGGGATCAAGCGGGCGTCGAATGCGATGCCGTGCATGCCCTGGCCGTCCTTGTTGGCGGCGAGGATGCCGGCCATCTGTGTGCCATGACCGATACGGTCAAGGGTGCCGGGACGGTTTTCGACATGATCGAACCCGGGGTCGGCCAGCCTGCCCTCGAATTCCTTCTGGCGGGTGTCGAGCCCCGAGTCGATCAAGGCAACGACCGTATCCTTGCCAGTACCGCCCCGGGCGTAGAGGGCGGAAGCCTTGACCGCCGCCAAGCCTCGCTGGGCATGATATTCCGCTGTTTCGAAAACGCCCGGATCGGTGTCGGTGTGTTCAGCGACGGTCAGGCAGCCCGTCAGCGACAGGACTGACATCACGAACAGGGCACGTAAGGTGAGCGATAAGGGTGACAATGGTTCGTTCCTTGAAAAAGTGTCGTGGGCGCCGGGCTTCCTGCCTGGCGCATGCATGAAGTGAAAAGGCACCTTAACGTGCTGGTCTCGTGGGAACGAGGCATCAGAGTGCCCGGATTTGTATCTCTTCGTGGCGATCTCCGGCGCGTTTGTGCAGGGTGCCCGGCAAGCCGCATCCATCCGCTGAATGCCCGCCATCACACGAATAAATTTCAAAAAGATTCAATGCCTGACTAAGGTGGAGGCTGTCTTTGGATCGCTGACAAGAGAACAGACATGAACCAGACACCCTTCGATATTCAGCGCGCCGCCGTAGTGGGTGCAGGTACCATGGGCCGTGGCATCGTGATGTGCCTGGCCAATGCCGGCGTGGCGGTACAGTGGGTCGACAATAACCCGCAGATGCTTGAGCAGGCGCTGGCTGCGGTGGCCGAGACCTACGCCCATAACGTACGCCAGGGACGTCTCGAACAGGCTGAGGCCGATGCGCGGGTCGCCCGGGTGACACGGGCCGATGACTATGCGGCGATTCGTGAGGTGGACCTGGTGATCGAAGCCGTCTACGAAAACCTCGAACTCAAGCAGAAGATCTTTCGAGACCTGGATGCGTTGCTCAAGCCCGAGGCCATCCTGGCAAGCAACACCTCGGCGCTGGACATCGACGCCATCGCGGCCGCCACTCAGCGGCCCACCCAGGTGCTGGGCCTGCACTTCTTCAGCCCGGCGCACATCATGAAACTGCTGGAGATCGTACGGGGCGCCCAGACCTCCAGGGCGGTCCTGGACGCGGCCCTGGCCCTGGGCAAGCGCATGGGCAAGGTCAGTGTGATCTCCGGCAACTGCCATGGGTTCATCGGCAACCGCATGCTGCACCCGTATGTGCTGGAGGCCCGCAAGATGCTGCTGGAGGGGGCGTTCCCTCATCAGGTCGATGCGGCGCTACAGGGCTTCGGCTTCGCCATGGGGCCGTTCCGCATGTACGACGTGGTGGGGATCGACCTGGAGTGGCGCGCCCGGGAGCTGGCGGGCAAAGGCCAGGACGCGCCCGAGGTGCAGGTGGATAACCGATTGTGCGAGCTGGGGCGGTTCGGGCAGAAAAGCGGCAACGGTTACTATCACTACGAGCCGGGTAGCCGGCAGGCCGAGCATGACGTGGAAGTGGATGCGCTGGTGCAGCGGGTCAGCGAAGAGCTGGGTTTCCAGCGTCGCCAGATCGGCACCGAGGAGATTCTCGAGCGTTGTCTCCTGGCGCTGGTCAACGAAGGCGCGAAGATCCTGCAGGAGGGCATCGCCGAGTCGGCCCACGATATCGACCTGGTGTATCTCAACGGTTATGGTTTTCCAGCGCAAAAGGGTGGGCCGATGGCCTGGGCGGATGAGCAAGGGCTCGAGGATATTCACGCGCGCCTGCTCGAACTCGAGACGAAGCAGGGGGATCATTGGCAGCCCGCGCGCCTGATCGGGGAGCTTGCCGCCCAGCACAAGGGGTTTGCGCAGCGGTAACCGCATCGCGCGACGATCACTGGACCACCGCAAAGGACAACCGATGCCCCAACGTAGCGAATACCCGCACCTGCATCCCATCACCACGCGCTGGCATGACAACGATGTGTACGGTCACGTCAACAACGTCACCTACTACAGTTTTTTCGACACGGCGGTGAACACCTATCTGATCGAGGTCGGCGGCCTGGATATCCACACCGGGGAAGTGGTGGGGTTCGTGGTGAGTTCGGCCTGCGATTACTTTGCATCCATCGCCTTTCCCGACCGGATCGAAGTCGGCCTGCGAGTCGGCAAGCTGGGCAACAGCTCGGTGCAATACGAGCTGGCTGTGTTCAAGGCGGGGGAGGAAGAGGCTTGTGCTGCGGGACGCTTCGTACACGTGTTCGTGGACCGGGCGTCGAACCTGCCGGTGACGATTCCAGGGCGGCTGCGTACGGCGTTGGAACGTTTGGTGGCCTGAAACGAAAGATCGCAGCCTCCGGCGGGCGGAGGCTGCGATCTTCAACGGCTGGAGTCTGTCAGCCGTTAGTCGCGGTAGTAGCGATGATGCTTCTTGCGATGCCCATAGGCATGACCGCGACCCGGGTGGCCGTCACGGTAGTAGCGGCGGTCACCACGGCGACCGTCATAATGACGGTCGTCGTCATCGTCCTTGCCCATGTAGTTGCCCAGCGCGCCGCCGGCACCACCGCCCGCGGCTGCGCCGATCAGGCTGCCGGTGGTGCCGCCCAGGTTGCGACCGACCACGTTACCGCCAGCGGCGCCCAACGCACCGCCGATGGCTGCTTCGCCACGGCTGTGTCTGTCCGCACCGACCGCACTGCCACCTGCGCCGCCAATGGCCGCGCCAATGGTCGAGCCAGTGCTGCCGCCCAGGGATTGGCCGACAACCGAACCCAATACCCCGCCCAATGCGCCGCCCACGCCTGCTTCGGTAGTACCACCAGCGGAGGCGATGCCACTGACCAGGCCAAGGGACAACAAGAGAATGGAGGAGAACTTCATAGAGGAGCCTCAAAGGGATGACGGCGCGATCCTGAGGCTGGCTTCGCTTGGTTACAATCGAAATCCGACGAGTAGCACGACTTGTGCACAATTCTCTAACTTATTGTTTTTTGGGCGGAACTTAAGCATTTTTCGCCGGTCTTTAGCTACTTCGGACAGGCCGCTTTACACGTAAAGCGGCCTTTTTTGTGCCCGGGTTTTGTGCTCAGGCCGACTTGGCCAGGATCAGGCTGTCCTCGCTTGCCGCTTCCAGGCGGATCGCGACGAATTTCGATGTTGGCGTGTGGCTGCCATCGCCAGTGCTTTCCAATGGCACCAACGGGTTCACTTCGGGGTAATAGGCTGCGGCCTGTCCAGCGGGGATATCGAACGCCAGCAGGGTAAAGCCCTTGACCCGTCGCTCATGGCCGTCATCCCAGAGCGAAACGATATCGGCCTTCTGTCCGGGCTTGAAGCCCAGGCGGATGATATCGGCCTCGTTGACGAACAACACGTCGCGCTGACCTTTCACGCCACGATAGCGGTCGTTGAGGCCGTAGATGGTGGTGTTGTACTGGTCGTGGGAGCGCATGGATTGCAGGATCAAATCCGGCAGCCGGCCGGTGGCACGGGTGCGTTCATGCACCAGGTCGGTCGGCAGGCGGTTGGGCTTGAAGTTGGCGCGGCCCGAAGGGGTATTCCAGCGACGCGCCCCGGCACTGTTGCCCAGGTAGAAACCGCCGGGGTTGCGCAGCTTCTCGTTGAAATCCTTGAAGCCTGGGATGGTGTCGGCAATCAGGTTGCGGATGCGGCTGTAGTCGGCCACCAGCCAGCTCCAGTCCACCGGACGGTTGCCCAGCGTGGCGGCGGCCATGCCGGCGATGATCCAGGGTTCGGAGCGCATCTGGTTCGACAGCGGTTCCAATTGTCCCATGGACGCATGGACCATGCTGAACGAGTCTTCCACGGTCACCGCTTGCGGGCCTTCGGCTTGCCGGTCGATGTCGGTACGGCCCAGGCAGGGCAATATCAGTGCTTGCTTGCCATGGGCCAGATGGCTGCGATTGAGCTTGGTGCTGATCTGCACCGTCAGGTCGCAATTGCTCAGGGCCTGGAAAGTGCGGTGGCTGTCCGGCGTGGCCTGGGCGAAGTTGCCCCCCAGGCCGATGAATACCTTCGCCCGGCCGGCGGCCATGGCGTGGATCGCCTCGACGACGTTGTGACCGTTCTCCCGCGGAACCTTGAATTGGAAGCGCCGTTCCAGCGAATCGAGGAAGGCCACCGGTGGGCGCTCGTTGATGCCCATGGTCCGGTCGCCCTGGACGTTACTGTGGCCGCGAACCGGGCACAGGCCTGCGCCCGGCCGGCCGATGTTGCCGCGCAGCAGCATCAGGTTGGCGATTTCCTGGATGGTGGCCACCGAGTGGCGATGCTGGGTGATGCCCATGGCCCAGCACATGATCACATTCTTGCCCTTGGCGTACATGCGTGCCGCCTGTTCGATCTCGGCCAGGGTCAGGCCAGATTGCTCGACGATCTGTTCCCATGGCGTATCGTCGACCACGGCCAGATACTCCAGCACGTTGGTGCTGTGCTCGTTGAGGAATCCGTGGTCGAACACCGCGGGGGCGCCGGTGTTCTGTGCTTCGCGTTCCCATTGCAGCAGGAACTTCGCCATGCCCCGCACAATCGCCATGTCACCGCCCAGGGCTGGCCGGAAATAGGCGGTGTTGGTCGGCTTGTCGCCATTGGTCAGCATTTCGAGCGGATGCTGGGGATGCTGGAAGCGCTCCAGGCCGCGCTCCTTGAGCGGGTTGATGCACACTACCTGGGCGCCGCGCTTCACCGCTTCGCGCAGCGGCTCCAGCATCCGCGGGTGGTTGGTGCCGGGGTTCTGTCCCCAGACGAAAATAGCGTCGGCGTGCTCGAAGTCGTCGAAGGTCACGGTGCCCTTGCCCACGCCGACACTCTGGGACAGCGCTACGCCGCTGGCCTCGTGGCACATGTTCGAGCAGTCGGGGAAGTTGTTGGTGCCATAGGCACGGACGAACAACTGGTACAGATAGGCCGCTTCGTTGCTGGCCCGCCCCGAGGTGTAGAACTCGGCCTGGTCCGGGCTGGACAGGCCTTGCAGGTGCTTGCCGATCAAGGCAAACGCCGCTTCCCAACTGATGGGCTTGTAGCGATCGGTCTGGGCGTCATAGCTCATCGGCTCGGTCAGCCGGCCCTGGTATTCAAGCCAGTAGTCGCTCTGCTCCAGCAACGAGGTCACGCTGTGCCTGGCGAAGAAGGCCGCGTCGACACGGCGCTTGGTGGCCTCCCAGTTCACGGCCTTGGCGCCGTTTTCGCAGAACTTGACCACGCCGCTTTCCGGCGAGTCGCCCCAGGCACAGCCCGGGCAATCGAAACCACCGTTCTGGTTGGTCTTGAGCATCATGCGGATGTTCTTCAGCGCGTTGTCGCTGGTCAGCCAGGCTTGAGCGACGCTGATCAGCGCGCCCCAACCACCGGCCGGGCCCTTGTAGGGCTTGTAGCGTGGTACGGGTTTCTGGTCGGCTTGTTGATGATTGCTCACGCTTGTTTCTCCATCGCAGGGCTGTAGACCCGAGGCGCACTTTTCTGTGGCAGGTGGATAAGATTGAGGTTGTGTTGTCGGGCCCATTGCACGGCGAGCCCGGTGGGCGACGACAGGCTGACCAGGGTCTGGATACCGGCGCGCAGCACCTTCTGGATCAGTTCGAGGCTGCAGCGACTGGTCACGATCGCCAGGCCACCGGCTACCGGGATCCGTTGCCGGATCAATGCGCCGATCAGCTTGTCCAGGGCATTGTGGCGGCCGATGTCTTCACGGCCCAGCAGCAATTCACCCTGGTCATTCATGAACAGCGCCGCGTGTACCGCGCCGCAGTGCTGTCCCAGGGGCTGGAACTGGCCGATGCGCTGGCGCAGGCCATCGAGCCATTGCGCCGGCGGCAGCGGCGCGCCAGGCAGTACCTTGAGATCCGGCAGCGCCTGTTCCACGGCTTCCACCCCGCAGAGCCCGCAGCCACTGGTACCGGCCAGTTGCCGGCGCTGTTGCTTGAGGTTCCAGAAGGCACGATTGGCGATGGTTACCTGGGCGTACTGCGCGGAGCCCGCGCCGGTCAGCTGCAGGTCATAGATGTCCGATGGGTCTTCGATGATGCCGCTGCCAAGGCTGAAGCCGACGATGAAATCCTCGAGGTCGGTGGGCGTGACCAGCATCACGGCCTGGCTGATGCCGTTATAGGCAATCGCCAGCGCCACTTCCTCGGCCAGCGCTGTGCTGTCCGATTCGGAGTGGTCCAGGTTGCAGTAGCGGTAACTCTGGCTGGCAGTGGGCGCGGGCGTTTCCACCGCAGGCACCGGGCAGACCGGAGGCTTGGCTTTCATGGCATCACCGACGGTTTGGATAGTGGCTAGACTAAATGCGGCAATCTGCCACGTCTAATCGCTATTACCAATCTATCAATAGATGACGTCGATCAAGATATGGCCGCTGATTTCTGATAGAGGGCGAAACACGCCTCCGCCAGCGCCGAGCGAGGCGCGCCACGGCGCATGATCAGGCCAAGCGGTACCAGGGTTTGCGCCTCTTCGATGGGCTGCATGCGTAAATCTTCGGTCAGTATGTCCATGCCGCTGTTCAATGGCATCACCGCACAGCACAGCCCGCCGTGCACAGCTTGTAACAATTGATACACCGCATCGGTCTGCAACAGCGGCTTGGGCGTCAGCCCTCGACTGTGGAAACTGTGGTCGATGGACTGGCGAAAATGCATGCCGCTGGTGAGCATCCCCAGGGGCAGTTCGATCAACGCCTGCCAACTCAGCGGTTGTTCACCAAAGTAGAAGAAACGCTGGTCGTACAACAGGCCCATGCGGGTCGGCGTGAAACTCAGGGACTCGAAGCGCTCGTTGTCCAGGCGTTCCAGGTAGGAGATCCCCAGGTCGATGCGGTTATTGGCCAGTTGTTCGATGATCTGCTCGGAGCTCAGTGAGGACAGCTCGAAGCGCAGGTTGGGATGCTCGGTATGCAAGCGCTGCATCATCGACAGCGGGTCGAAGTCCGACAACGGAACGATGCCCAGGCGCAGGGTGCCCACCAGGTTGCCACGACAGGCCGCCGCTTCGGCCTGCAGGCCATCATAGGCCGCCAGCACCGTGCGGGCCCAGGCCAGCACCCGTTCCCCCGGTGCGGTGAAGCCTTCGAAACGCTGGCCTCGATTGACCAGTGGCAGGCCCAGTTCCTCTTCAAGGCTGCGCAAGCGCATCGACAAGGTCGGTTGGGTGATGTGACAGCGTGCGGCGGCCTGGCCGAAGTGGCGGGTTTCGTCCAGTGCAATGAGAAATTTCAGCTGCTTGATGTCCATCTTCGCTCCGGGGCGCAGGAAGACCCGATTCTAGCGCCTGCGCAAGGCCGGGTCATTGGTCGATCCGCAGCCCGGTTCGCCTGGCTTGGACTAGGCTGTCCCAAATAGGTCTGCAATCGGCCATGGCGCGTTGAAACGAGGCTCGTGCGCGAGTCCGATCGGAATGCTCATGTACTCCAGTCCGCTCCGCTTCCTCGCCCCGTTTCGCCTTGCCTGGCCTTTACCTATTTCAAAGAGCCCAGTTTTTTGCGATTGGACACAAAAACCCAGGGAGCGTGCACCATGAGCATCTTCAACTTTGTAAAGGAAGCAGGCACAAAACTGATCGATCTGCTGACCCCCGGCAACGCCAACGCCAGCGAGCAGTTGAGAGCGCACATCGAAAATGTCGGGTTGGGTAATCCGAACGTCCAGGCGACCATCGAAGGCGACAGGGTCATCGTGACCGGCGAAGTCGAAAGTCAGGAAGCAAAGGAAAAGATCCTGTTGGCGGTAGGCAACATCGAAGATGTCGGCAGTGTCGAAGACCGGATCACCGTGACCGGCCCCGTGGAGCAGCCTGCGCGGTTCGTGACGGTGAAGAAAGGCGACACCCTCAGCGCCATCGCCAAGCGAGAGTATGGCGATGCGAACCAGTACAACAAGATCTTCGAAGCCAATAAACCGATGCTCAAGCACCCGGACAAGATCTATCCGGGGCAGACGTTGCGCATCCCGCAATAGTACCGCCCATGGCGAGGGGACAGGTCCCCTCGCTTCACGGACGTCATAGACCCACAAGCACGTCCCGGTAATCCTCCAGCGCCTCGAACTCCCCCGTGTCCTTGGGGCCTTTGCGGCTGTCCGGCTCCCTGACGGCCAGTAAGTGCGCCACGCCGAAATCCCTTGCGCTGCGTAGTACCGGCAGGGTGTCGTCGATAAACAGACTGCGGGCCGGATCGAAGTTCAGGTCGGCTTGCAGTGCGTCCCAGAACTGCGGATTTTCTTTCGGGAAACCGTAGTCATGGGAGCTGATCAAACGCTCGAAATAAGGCTCAAGCTCGATACGTTCCAGTTTCAGGGACAACGAGTCCCGGTGAGCGTTGGTAATCATCACCACCCGCTTTCCGGCTCGCTGGATCGCCGCCAGGAAGGTATCGGCGTCGGGTCGCAAGGCGATCAGGTGTGCGGTCTCCAGCTTCAATTCGCGCACCGGCAGCTTCAGTTCGGCGGTCCAGAAGTCCAGGCAATACCATTGCAATTGTCCGGCGTTGCGTTCGAACAGCGGTTGCAGCTCCATTTCGGCCATGGCCCGGCTCACGCCATGCAGTTCGGCGTAGCGCTGGGGCAGGTGCTCCATCCAGAAATGATTGTCGTAATGCAGGTCCAGCAGCGTGCCGTCCATGTCCAGCAGAACCGTATCGATCTCGTGCCAGGGCAACAAGGTCATAAAACTTCTCCAGCGGTAATCGGATATCCGACACAAACAATCAGAATAGGCCGGGTATAGTAGCCCGCTATCGCCCAGGGAGCCGTTTATGCGCCAGAAACCCACCATACTCGATCGACGGATCGTCGCCACCAGCCGCCTGTTTTGCGTGGAAGAACTGAAACTGCGTTTTTCCAATGGTGTGGAGCGCACCTATGAGCGCCTGGCGGGCAAGGGCGCCGGGTATGGGGCGGTGATGATCGTGGCCATGCTCGATGCCGAGCACGCGGTGTTGGTGGAAGAGTATTGTGGCGGTACCGATGCCTACGAACTGTCCCTGCCCAAGGGATTGATCGAGCCCGGGGAAGACGTGCTGGCGGCAGCCGAGCGGGAGCTCAAGGAGGAGGCCGGTTTCGGTGCGCGCCAACTGGAGCACCTGACCGAACTGTCCTTGTCGCCCGGCTACATGAGCCAGAAGATCCAGGTGGTGCTGGCAAGCGATCTGTACGAGGAACGGCTGGAGGGCGACGAGCCCGAGCCGATGCGCGTGGACAAGGTCAATCTGCGGGAGCTGGCGGCCCTGGCGCAGAACCCGCAATTCACGGAGGGCCGCGCCTTGGCGGCGTTGTACCTGGCCCGTGACCTGCTGACCCAGCGCGGAGCATTCCTGGCATGAATTATCCTCATCCACTGATGGCCCCTGTCATCGAGCTGGCGCTCAAGGCCGGTGAGGCGATCCTGCCCTTCTGGCGAGCCAACGTGCAGGTTGATCGCAAGGCCGACGAGTCGCCCGTCACCGCGGCGGACATGGCCGCTCACGACGTCATCGTGGCCGGGCTGACGGCGCTGGCGCCGCAGATCCCGATCCTCTCCGAGGAGGACGCCGATATCGCCCAGGACCTGCGCGCCGGCTGGCAGCGCTGGTGGCTGGTGGACCCGTTGGATGGCACCAAGGAGTTCATTTCCGGCAGCGAGGAGTTCACGGTCAACATCGCACTGATCGAGCAGGGGCAGGTGGTGTTTGGCGTGGTGTCGATGCCCACCAGCGGGCGCTTCTACGTCGGCGGCGCGGGGCTCGGTGCCTGGCGTGGTGACAAGGGGGGCGAGCCGTCGCCCATCGAGGTTCGTCATGCACTGGTGCCCGGCGAAACGTTTACCGTGGTCGCCAGTCGCCGCCATACCAGCCCCGAACAGGAGCGCCTGCTGGATGGCTTGAGCCAAAGCCTGGGAGAGCTGCAACTGACCAGTATCGGCAGTTCATTGAAGTTCTGCCTGGTGGCCGAAGGCGCGGCGGATTGCTATCCACGGCTGGCGCCGACGTCCCAATGGGACACCGCTGCCGCCCAGGGCGTGCTGGAGGGCGCGGGGGGCGAGGTGTTGGACCTGAGTGGCGAAGTGTTCTGCTATCCACCGCGGGAGTCGCTGCTCAATGCGTCGTTCCTGGCGCTGCCGGCGAAAGCCGCGTGGCGGGGCAAATTGCTGGAACTGGCCCGCTCCTGAGCCACCTCCGGCCATACGGATGAGGGGATCGCTCCCCGTTGGGCTGCGCAGCCGCCCCAAAAACCAGGGCTGCTTCGCGCCCCGACGGGATAACTCCCCTTGTCACAGGTGTTGCGGTGTTTTTTCAATGTCAGCGGTGCAACACGTACTGCCCTTCGAACTGCACCGCGGTGTCATCGCTTCCCACGTTCATCACCTGTGTCTGCAAGGCCAGCCGCGCCCGGCCATAGCGCCGGTAAGTGGCCAGGAAGCGTTTCCAGGTCTTTTCCTCGGGCGCATCGCAGACAACCGTCGCATCGCGCGTCACTGGCAGCGGATAGCTGATCTGCCCTTCCTGGATCACGATATGCCCGTCTTCGATGCCTTCCTCGCGCAAGGCCAGGTGCAGCCAGCCCCAACCGCCGAGTACCGCGCCGCAATACAGGCTACCGCCGAACATGGTGCTCTTGTGGTTGACGTTGGCCGCAAGTGGCAGGAACAGGCGCAGTTGCCGGGCCTGCCAATCGAGCACCTTGAGGCCCATGTCCCGGGTCAGCGGGATGTCGTGGTGCAGGATCGATTCCAGGTAGCGACTGTCGCGGTTCATTGCAGGCCTCTTGGGTGAAAGAAGGATGACGATAACTCAATCGGACTCATCGGCCGCACCCTGGCTGCTGTCGCCAAAGGTCAGGCCATGCTTGCGCAGCTTGTCGTGCAAGGTCTTGCGCGGAATGCCCAGGGCTTCGGCGAGGCTGCGTACCGAGCTGTGGGGGCGGGCCAGTTCGGCGGCGATCAGGGTCTTCTCGAAGTTTTCCACTTGTTCGCTCAAGCCGCCGCTGACGATCTCCACCGGTGCCCCCGGGGTGCCGTCCGGCACGCTGTTATCCAGGGCCAGTTCCAGGCCCAGGGCAAAGCGTTCGGCCGCGTTCTGCAGTTCCCGGACGTTGCCCGGCCAACTGTGACGCAGCAACAGCGCCCGTTGTGCAGGTTGCAACTCATGGGGTGGCAGCCCGTGGCGGGCGCTGGCTTCGTTGGCGAAGTGCTGGAACAGCATCAGCGTATCCTCGCCCCGCTCGCGCAGCGGCGGAATGCGCAGCGGCGCGACGTTCAGGCGGTAATACAGGTCGGCGCGGAAACGCCCTTGGTCCGCGGCCTGGCGCAGGTCTTCCTTGGTGGCGGCGATGATGCGGATATCCAACGGGATCTGTTGATTGCCTCCCAAGCGTTCCACCACGCGTTCCTGCAACAGACGCAACAGCTTGACCTGGACGTCCATGCTCATGCTTTCGATTTCATCGAGAAACAGCGTACCGCCGTTGGCGAACTCGAACTTGCCGATGCGGCGCTTTTGCGCCCCGGTGAAAGCGCCAGGCTCGTGGCCGAACAGCTCGCTTTCCACCACCGATTCGGCCAGCGCTCCGGCGTTGATCGCCACGAACGGGCCGTTGCGCCGTCCCGAGAGGTCATGCAAGGCACGGGCGACCACTTCCTTGCCCGCACCGGTTTCACCCAGGATCAATACGTCGGCACGGGTCGCGGCCAAGGCGCCGATCTGCTCGCGCAGGCGCAGGATCGGCGTCGATTGGCCGATCAACCGGGCGCTGAGCTCATGACGGTCACTGAGGGCCAGGCGCAGGCTGCGGTTGTCCAGCACCAGGCGGCGTAGCGCCAGGGCCCGGCGTACGCTGTCGAGCAAGTGATCGCTGGGGAAGGGCTTCTCCAGGAAGTCGTAGGCGCCCGCGCGCATGGCCTGCACCGCCAGCGGCACGTCGCCGTGACCGGTGATCAGCAGCACCGGCAATTCCGGATCCTGGGCATGCAGCAGGTTGAGCAGCTCGAGGCCGTCGATACCCGGCATGCGGATATCGCTGACCACCACGCCCGGCCAGTCACGGGGCAATTGCTCGACAAGGTCCTTGGCCTCGCCCAGGGGCAGGACTTTCAGCCCGGCCAGGTCGAGGGTCTGGCTCAGGGCCTGGCGCAGGTGGGGATCGTCGTCGATCAGCACCACCTCAATCCGGTTATCGATGGTCATACGCTACGGTCCTCGGATGGTTGCAGGCTCACTCCGGGCGCGCCGGCGCGCAGCTTGAGGGTGATCAGTGCGCCGCCTTCCTTGTGGTTGGCGAACGACAGTTCACCGCCGAAGGCGCGCATCAGGGTTTCGCAGATCGCCAGCCCAAGGCCAAGGCCCTGGGTACGGGTCTTGGTGGTGTAGAAGGGTTCGCTGGCGCGGCCAAGGGCTTCCATGCAGAAGCCTGGACCGTTATCGCGGATGTACAGGGTGACGCCGGTTTCGGTGGCCTGGGCACTGAGCCAGAGTTTGCGCGGCGGACCTTTCTCGGTCAGGGCATCCAGGGCATTGGCCAGCAGGTTGCCCAGCACCTGGCGCAAGCGGGTTTCGCCGGCCTCGACCCACAGCGTGGCGGCCGGCAGGTCACGGATCAGCTCGACTTCCATGCTGCGGCGGCGCTTGGCAAGCAACGCCAGGGCGTCGTCCAGGGCCGGTTGCAGGGCGACGCTTTCCGGAGCGTGGCGGTCGCGCCGGGCGAAGGCGCGCAGGTGGGCGATGATCGAGGCCATGCGCCCGGTCAGTTCGCCGATTTGCTTGAGATTGCCCCGGGCGTCCTCGGTGCGCTGGTGGTCCAGGAGGATCTCGGCGTTTTCGGCATAGCTTCGAATCGCCGCCAGGGGCTGGTTGAGTTCGTGGCTGATACTGGCCGACATGGTGCCCAGGGCGGAAAGTTTGCCGGCCTGGACCAGGTCGTCCTGGGCACGGACCAGCTCCTGCTGGGCATGTTCACGCTCCAGCACTTCCTGCCTCAGTCGCCGGTTCAACCCTTCCAGGTCGCTGGTACGCTCGGCCACCCGGCCCTCCAGTTCGTGGCGTGCCTTGGCTTCGAAGGCGATCCGATCCAGGTAATGGCGCCGGCGCTGCATCATCAATCCGAGCAGCAGCATCAGCACCAGAAGCGCCGCGCCGCCCGTGGCGACCACGGTGCGCACTGGCCGGTCGATCAGCGTACGAGGGGCGAGAATGCTCACGCTCCAGCCCGTCTCCTCGATGGACTGGGTCTGGGTCAGCCAGGCGCTGGCATCCAGGTTCAACGGCTGGGGATCGCGGGTCGGGTAGGGCTGCACGGCGCTGATGGCCGTGCGCTCCTCGTCGCTGAGGGGGCGGGTCGCGCGAAATCGCCACTCCTGCCGAGATGTCAGGATGACCACGCCGTTGTGGTCGGTGACCAACAGTTGCTCCGGCGTCTTGCCCCACAGGCTTTCGGTGTGGTCCAGATCCACCTTGACCACCAGCACGCCGATGACTTTTTCATGGTCGCGTACCGCGGCGGCGAAAAAGTAACCGCGCTTGCCCGACGTGGTGCCCAGGCCGAAGAAGCGTCCCAGGCGCCCGGCCATGGCTTCGATGAAATACGGCCGGAAGGAGAAATTGCGCCCGACGAAACTGTCATGCTTGTCCCAGTTCGACGCCGCCAGCGTCTTGCCGGTGGGGTCCATCAGGTACATCACTTCGGCCCCGCTCTGGGCGCTGATGTTCTTCAGCAGCTGGTTGGCGTTGCCTTGGGTGACGTTGTCGTCGGGAGCCGACAGTGCCGCGCGCAGGGCCGGCAGGTCGCCGAGGATCTGCGGCAGCACCTCATAGCGATGCAGCGTACCCAGCAGGTTGGCGACGTACAGATCGAGGGTCTGGCGGTTCTGCCCGGCCAGTTCGCTGCGGTAATAACGTTCAGCCAGATGCTCCAGCGGCCACAGCAAGGGTGCCAGGCATAGCGCTAGCAGGGCCAGGCTGCGCCAACGGGGTCTGCGGGGAAGAGTGGAGTTCATAAACGTGCGCCTGTGGGAACACGCGCATTATGCCCGGGCTTGAATGGAAAATGCCTGCGCAGCGACGTACAAAGCCGGCGCTGCCTGAAAGATATTCTTCGGCCAGAGCCTAGGTCTGCCCGGCAAGGCACTGGCGCAACGCGATTCGCCAGTCTGGCTGGCTCACTCCCCATTCCCGCAGCAGTCGCGAGCAATCCAGCCGCGAGTTGAGGGGCCGACGAGCCGGCGTCGGGTAAGCACTGGAGGGGATGGGTTCGAGTACGGCACAGGGCTTTTGCTGCTCGGCCAGATGTTCGCCGATGGCCTGGGCGAAACCGAACCAGGACGTCTCGCCCTGGGCCGTCAGGTGATAGGTGCCCCAGGCGCCAGGCTGTCCGGCCTGCCAGCGCTCGATGAGCTTCGCGGTGCTGTCGGCAATGGTGGCCGCCCAGGTCGGTGCACCGATCTGGTCGGCCACCACCCGCAGGCTCGGTTTTTCCTGAAGCAGGCGCTGCATGGTCAGCAGGAAATTGCGACCTCTGGTGGAATACACCCAGCTGGTGCGCAGTATCAGGTACTGCCCCCCGGCCTGGCGGATCGCATCTTCGCCGGCCAGTTTGCTGCGTCCATAGACGCTCAGCGGGTTGGTCGCGTCGTCCTCGGTGTAGGGCTCGCGCCGGTGGCCATCGAAGACATAATCGGTGGAGTAATGGATCAACGGGACGCCCAGGGAGACCGCCGTTCCAGCCAGGATCCCGGGGGCGGTGGCGTTGATGGCGAATGCCAGCTCCGGCTCGCTCTCGGCCTGGTCGACTGCCGTATGGGCCGCGGCGTTGATGATCAGGTCCGGCCCCAGGGCAGTGATGGCGGACCGCAGGTTGTCCGGGTGCGCCAGGTCGAGCTGGTCACTGCCGCGCACGATCAGTTCCGCAGTGCCGGCCAGGCGCGATTGAAGCGCCTGAGCCACCTGGCCGTTGCGGCCAATGATCAGGATGCGCAAGGAGGCAGTCATGGGAACAGGTCGGCCTCGTCCAGGGATTTGCCGTTCTGGTCCTTGGGCGACAGGATCGGCGTGTCTTCGAGCTCCCAGTCAATGGCCAGTCGCGGGTCGTCCCAGCGAATGCAGCGTTCGGCCGCGGGGGCATAGTAATCGGTGGTCTTGTAGAGGAAATCCGCCGATTCGCTCAATACCACAAAACCGTGGGCAAACCCGGGCGGAATCCATAGCTGGCGCTGGTTGTGCGCCGAAAGACGTGCGCTGGCCCACTGGCCGAAGGTGGGCGAACTGCGGCGGATGTCCACCGCGACGTCCAGCACTTCTCCGGCGGTGACCCGCACGAGTTTTCCCTGGGCCTGTTCGATCTGGTAATGCAAGCCGCGCAATACGCCCCGGCTCGAACGCGAATGGTTGTCCTGGACGAACTGCAGGGCACAGCCTGTGGCATCGGCGAACGCCCTGGCATTGAAGCTCTCAAAGAAAAAACCGCGATCGTCACCGAAGACTTTCGGCTCGATGATCAGCACTCCAGGCAATCGGGTGGCGATGACGTTCAACGTGTCTCTCCCACGATCTTGAACAGGTACTGGCCATAGCCGGTCTTGCCGAAATAGCCGGCGCGCTCGAGAACGTGCTCGCGACTGACCCATCCCTGCTGGTAGGCGATTTCTTCCAGGCAAGCCACCTTCAGGCCTTGTCGGTGCTCGATGGTCTGTACGTACTGCGAGGCCTCCAGCAAGCTGTCGTGGGTGCCGGTGTCCAGCCAGGCGAAACCCCGGCCGAAGCGCTCGACATGCAGATCGCCGCGTTGCAGGTAAGCGTTGTTGACGTCGGTGATTTCCAGTTCGCCTCGCTTGGAGGGTTTGATGGACTTGGCGATCCGGATCACGTCGTTATCGTAGAAATACAGGCCGGTCACCGCGTAGCTGGATTTAGGTACGGTCGGTTTTTCTTCGATGGAAATGGCATGGCCTTCGTCGTTGAAGTCAATCACGCCAAAACGCTCCGGATCCTTGACCCAATAGCCGAACACGGTCGCGCCGCTCTGTCGGTTGACGGCGGTCTGCAACTGCTCGCTGAAGCGCTGGCCGTGAAAGATGTTGTCGCCCAGGATCAGGCACACCGGGTCGCTGCCGATGAACTGCTCACCGATCAGGAATGCCTGGGCCAGCCCATCGGGCGAAGGCTGCTCGGCATAACTGAACTGCACGCCGAACTGGCTGCCGTCGCCCAGCAGGTTGCGGTATTGCGGCAGGTCTTGCGGCGTGGAAATCACCAGGATGTCCTTGATGCCTGCCAGCATCAGCACCGAGATCGGATAGTAGATCATCGGCTTGTCATAAACCGGCAACAGCTGTTTGGACACGCCGAGGGTAATAGGGTGCAGGCGTGTGCCGGAACCGCCGGCCAGAACGATGCCCTTCATCATGCATTCGATTCCTTGTTGTCGAGCGAGCCCAGGCGCTCGCCCTGATAGCTGCCGTCCTGGACACGTCGGCACCACAGCAGGTTTTCCAGGTACCACTGCACAGTCTTGCGCAACCCGGTATCGAAGGTCTCCTGCGGCGTCCAGCCCAGCTCCCGTTCGATCTTGCCGGCATCGATGGCGTAGCGCAGGTCGTGACCGGGACGATCCTTGACGAAGGTAATCAGGTCGGCGTAGTGCTCCACCCCTTCGGGTTTATGTGGCGCGAGCTCTTCCAGCAGCGCGCAGATGTTGCGTACCACATCGATGTTCTTCTGCTCATTGTGGCCGCCGATATTGTAGGTCTCGCCGACGGTACCTTCGGTGACGACCTTCAGCAGCGCCCTGGCGTGGTCTTCAACGTACAGCCAGTCCCGTACTTGTTGACCGTCGCCGTATACCGGCAGCTGCTTGCCTGCCAGCGCGTTGAGGATCACCAGCGGAATCAGCTTCTCGGGGAAGTGGAACGGCCCGTAGTTGTTCGAGCAATTGGTCAGCAGCACAGGCAGCCCGTAGGTACGCTGCCAGGCACGGACCAGGTGGTCGGACGCCGCTTTGCTGGCCGAATAGGGGGAACTGGGGGCGTAGGCGGTGGTTTCGGTGAACAGGTCGTCCACGCCATGCAGGTCCCCGTAGACCTCGTCGGTGGAAATGTGGTGGAAACGAAACGCGCCCTTCTGGGGTTCGGGCAGGGCCTGCCAGTAGGCGCGGGTCGCTTCCAGCAGGCTGTAGGTGCCTACGATATTGGTCTGGATGAAGTCCGCCGGGCCATCGATGGAGCGATCCACGTGGGACTCGGCCGCCAGGTGCATGATCGCGTCGGGCTTGAACCGCTCCAGCACCGCGCTGACAGTCGGTTGGTCGACGATATCGGCCTGTACGAATTCATAACGACTGTCATGATCGATGCTACTCAGGGATTCAAGATTGCCTGCGTAGGTCAGCTTGTCGAAGTTCAGGACCTGATGTCCCGTATCGTGGATCAAATGCCGTATGAGAGCCGAGCCGATGAAGCCGGCACCGCCAGTGATGAGAATGCGCATCCGGTTAAGCCTTTTTCCATGAGACGACAAAGCATGGAGCATAGCTTGTCGGCAGGAGGAGGGGGATGCAAGCGGGATCTCGGGGCCAGAGGGCGCGAAAGGGATGGCACAGGCGCTTTTCTTACCGGACAACCCGTCTAGGGGGGATCGCCGACCCGTCCCGGCGCCATGGTTTCCACAGGGAGGGGTTGCTTATCCCTTGACTCAGTGGCGAGATAGGCACTCAACAAACCACCCTAGGGGTCGTTACATGCCACTCGCCACGTTGGTTCACCGTGCCAGTTTGCCAAGCCCACAGCTCAGCGCCGCCCAGGCGGTGGTACTGCTGCGCTCGAATTACGGACTCAGCGGTGACCTGCGACCCCTTGGCAGCCAGCAGGACCTCAACTTGCGCGTCGACAGCGAGCGCGGACGATTCGTGTTGAAGATCTGTCATGGCGACTATGCCGTCCAGGAGCTCCAGGCCCAGCATGCCGCTCTCAAGCAACTGGCCGGGAACGGCGCCGTGAAAGTGCCGCAGGTCATCGCCGCCAATAACGGCCAGGACTTGCTGACACTCGATGTGGACGGCCAGGCGGTACACGTCCGCTTGCTGGAATATATAGACGGCCAGCCCCTGACCCGGCTCAAGCACATGGGACCCGAGCTGGTGAGCGGCCTGGGGCGCCTGTGCGCGCAAGTCGACCTGGCCCTGGCGTCGTTTGACCACCCGGGCCTGGAGCGCACCCTGCAATGGGATCCTCGCCATGCCAGTGCCCTGATCGACCACCTGCTGCCCGTCGTCCAGGATGACCCGCGGCGCAGCCTCGTCGCTGAAGCCGCGCAACAGGCCGAGCGGCGCCTGCATCCGCTCAAGGCCAGCCTGCCGGTACAGGCGATCCACATGGACCTCACCGATGACAATGTGGTCTGGCAGCGTGATGCCCTGCGTCAGTGGCAGGTGAAGGGGGTCATCGATTTCGGTGATCTGATCCGTACCTGGCGCATCACCGAGTTATCGGTGACCTGCGCGGCGTTGTTGCATCATGCCGACGGCGATCCGCTCTTCATCCTGCCGGCGGTCCAGGCCTATCACTCGGCCAACCCCTTGCAGCGCGAGGAACTGTTGGCGCTTTGGCCGTTGATCGTGACGCGTGCCGCCATACTGGTGCTCAGTGGCGAGCAACAGGCCAGCATCGATCCGGATAATGCCTACAGTCGCGATAACCTGGAGCATGAATGGGAGATCTTCCGGGTCGCCCACTCGGTGCCGTTCGAACTGATGGAAGCAGCGATCCTGGCTGCCGTCGACCAGTCTTTGCCACCTGTGGCCAGTGAAGGCTTCGCGCCGTTACTGCCCACCCTGGTGGGGCGTGAGTTCGCCCTGATCGACCTGGGTGTGCTGAGCCCGCATTTCGAGGCCGGGAACTGGGAGGCACCGGGTATCGACCGGCGTCTGCTGGGTGAGGCCGCGGCCGTTCACGGGCTGGCCGCCAGCCGCTACGGGCAGTACCGATTGTCTCGAACCCGGCCGGACAGTGCCGAGGAACCCGATACTTTCCCGCTGCATGTGGAATTGCACGTACCCAGGGGCACGCCATTGGAGTCGCCGTTCGCCGGTGTGGTGCACAAGCGCGCCGACGGCATGCTGCAGCTGGACGGTACGCAGTTGAGCGTGCGGCTCTGGGGCGTTACTTCGCCTTTGCACTCCGGAGCCGCGCTGGTCAAGGGACAGGTATTGGGGGAGGTGAGCGAGCCCTTGCTGGTTCAACTATGCCGGGGCGCGCAGTTGGATCCACCGCTGTTTTGCACGCCGTCCCGAGCCGCGGCCTGGCAGGCGCTGTGCCCGTCGCCGTCGGTGTTGCTGGGGCTGGCGTGCGATGCCGAGGCAGAAGTGGACGCCAAGACGCTGCTGGCCCGTCGCGACGCGAGCTTTGCCCGGACGCAGAAGCACTACTACGTCGATCCACCGCGCATCGAGCGTGGCTGGCGCAACCATCTGATCGACATGCAGGGGCGCTCCTATCTCGACATGCTCAACAACGTCGCGGTACTGGGACACGGCCACCCGCGCATGGCGGCAGTGGCCGCCCGGCAATGGTCGCTGCTCAATACCAACTCGCGTTTTCACTATGCATCGGTCACCGAGTTCTCCGAACGCTTGCTGGCGCTGGCGCCGCCGGGCATGGACCGGGTTTTCCTGGTCAACAGCGGCACGGAGGCCAATGACCTGGCGATCCGCCTGGCCTGGGCCTATAGCGGTGGCCGGGACATGCTCAGCGTATTGGAGGCCTACCACGGCTGGTCGGTGGCAGCCGATGCGGTGTCGACCTCCATCGCCGACAACCCCCAGGCGCTGAGCAGTCGCCCGGACTGGGTGCATCCGGTGACCGCGCCCAACACCTATCGCGGGGAATTCCGCGGTCCGGACAGCACGCCGGACTACCTGCGCAGCGTCGAACACAGCCTGGCGAAAATCGCCGAGCGCAAGCGTCAACTGGCGGGCTTTATCTGTGAGCCTGTGTATGGAAATGCCGGAGGGATCGCCCTGCCGCCCGGTTACCTCAAGCAGGTCTATGGGCTGGTGCGCGAGCGGGGTGGTGTGTGTATCGCCGATGAGGTACAGGTCGGCTACGGGCGTATGGGCGAGTTTTTCTGGGGCTTCGAAGAGCAGGGAGTGGTGCCGGACATCATCACCATGGCCAAGGGCATGGGCAACGGCCAGCCCTTGGGTGCGGTGATCACCCGGCGGGAAATCGCCGAGGCGCTGGAGGCGGAAGGCTATTTCTTCTCGTCGGCCGGTGGCAGCCCGGTGAGTTGCCAGATTGGTATCGCCGTGCTGGATGTCATGCAGGAAGAAAGGCTCTGGGAAAACGCCCGGGAAGTGGGGCGGTATTTCAAGGCGCGGCTGCAAGCCTTGATCGAGCGCCATCCCTTGGTGGGCGCAGTCCATGGCTCGGGGTTTTACCTGGGACTGGAGCTGATCCGCAATCGCGACACCCTGGAGCCGGCCACCGAAGAAACCGCGGCATTGTGCGATCGCCTGCGGGAGCTGGGTATCTTCATGCAACCAACCGGTGATTACCTGAACATCCTCAAGATCAAGCCTCCGATGGTTACCACGCGCCAGAGCGTGGATTTCTTCGTCGATATGCTGTCGAAAGTGTTGGACGAAGATCTATGACCATTCCACAGGGCTGACGCCCGCACCAGGGCTTGCCCGTGACGGCTGCGGACCGATCGATCTTCAGGGTCGACGGTCCATTGCCTGCGCGGGCAAGCCCGCTCCACCCAACACTAAAACTTTTATATCGATATTTGTCGGCTTAAATAAGCGGTTTGAGGTTCTTGTTAAAAAAATTTGCTTCTAAAGCCGATTTTTATCGGCTATAACGTCTCCCGGTGACGCGGTGCCTCTGTTCGCACCTGGGGTTCACTTTCCGTCATCGATCGAAGCCAGCCCCGGCCTTGCCCATCATCCAGGAGATGATTCATGAGTCGTATCGTTACCGTTGCCGCCACTCAGATGGCCTGTTCCTGGGACCTCGAAGCCAATATCGAGACCGCCGAGAGGTTGGTTCGCGAAGCTGCGGCCAAAGGTGCGCAGATCATCCTGATCCAGGAGTTGTTCGAGACGCCGTACTTCTGCCAGAAGCCGAACCCGGACTACCTGCAACTGGCGACTACGGTAGAAGAGAACGTCGCCATCCGGCATTTCCAGAAGGTGGCGAAGGAGCTGCAGGTGGTATTGCCCATCAGCTTCTTCGAGCGGGCCGGGCGCGCACGCTTCAACAGCATCGCGATCATCGATGCCGACGGCCGGAACCTGGGGGTGTACCGCAAGAGCCACATTCCAGACGGCCCCGGCTACCATGAGAAATATTATTTCAACCCGGGCGATACCGGCTTCAAGGTGTGGAATACCCGCTACGCCAGAATCGGCGTGGGGATCTGCTGGGATCAATGGTTCCCGGAATGCGCCCGCAGCATGGCGCTGCAAGGCGCGCAGATACTGTTCTACCCTACCGCCATCGGTAGCGAGCCCCACGACAAGACCATTTCGTCCCGCGATCACTGGCAGCGTGTGCAACAAGGCCATGCCGGCGCAAACGTGATGCCGCTGGTGGCCAGCAACCGGATAGGCAATGAAGAACAGGACGGCTACGACATCACGTTCTATGGTTCGTCTTTCATCGCCAACCCGTTCGGCGAAAAGGTCCAGGAACTGAACGAAACCGAAGAGGGCGTGCTGGTGCACAGCTTCGACCTCGACGAACTGGAACATATACGCAGTGCCTGGGGCACATTCCGGGATCGGCGCCCGAACCTGTACGGCGCGATCAAAACCCTCGACGGCTCACTGGAGTCCTGATTCATGACAACCTTGCACAGCACGCCTCGCGCGGATGGTTTCCATATGCCTGCCGAGTGGGCAACCCAGACCCAGGTCTGGATGATCTGGCCCGAGCGTCCAGACAACTGGCGCCTGGGTGGCAAACCCGCGCAGGCGGCTCATGTCGCCGTGGCCAAGGCCATCGCCCGTTTCGAGCCAGTGACCGTGGCGGTCTCCGCGGCCCAGTACGAAAACGCCCGGGCGCGCCTCGATGTACCGAATATCCGTGTGGTGGAAATGTCCAGCGACGACGCCTGGGTCCGGGATACCGGCCCGACGTTCGTCATCAATGACAGTGGCGAAGTGCGCGGCGTCGATTGGGATTTCAACGCCTGGGGCGGTTTCGACGGTGGGCTGTATTCACCGTGGAACCGTGACTCGCAGGTCGCCAGCAAGATCCTGGAGATCGAGCGCAGTCCGCGTTACCGCACCGAAGGGTTCGTGCTGGAGGGCGGCTCGATCCACGTAGATGGCGAAGGCACCCTGATCACCACCGAGGAATGCCTGCTCAACCGCAATCGCAACCCGCACCTGGGCCGCGAGGAAATCGAGGCGGTGCTCAGGGAGCAACTGGCGGTGGACAAGATCATCTGGCTGCCGGACGGCCTGTTCAATGACGAGACCGACGGCCATGTGGATAACTTCTGCTGCTACGTGCGCCCGGGAGAAGTCTTGCTCGCCTGGACCGACGACGAGCAGGATCCCAACTACAGCCGTTGCCATGCCGCGATGAACGTCCTGCAAAACAGCACCGACGCCAAGGGGCGCCCGTTCATAGTGCACAAGATGCCGATTCCGGGACCTCTCTATGCCACCGAAGAGGAATGCGCCGGCGTGGATGCGGTGGAAGGCTCCCAGGAGCGCAATCCGACCGTGCGGCTGGCCGGTTCCTACGTGAACTTCCTGATCGTCAACGGCGGCATTATCGTCCCGAGCTTCGACGACCCGCTGGATGCCACGGCGAAGGACATCCTGCAAAACCTGTTTGCGCAGCACGAAGTGGTCATGGTACCTGGGCGTGAATTGTTACTGGGGGGTGGGAATATCCATTGCCTTACCCAGCAGCAGCCCGCTCCGCGCACAAAATGAGTGGCGATGTAACAGCTTGGTGATAGTTATCCCACGGCTCTGCGCCGGGGTTTTTGGATCCATTTTCAGCAAGCCCGCGCCCTGATTGGGGCGCGGGCTTTTTTATGCCCTTCGTGCCAGCGGCATCGATACATTGGCATAGCTCTTGTATCTGCATATCGGCAGTTCTGGGGAGCGGAACTGAGTTGTTTTGTCATAAACCTTGGATAAATTAGCCGCTCATCAACCAGGAGAGGGCGCTGGAATGAATATGATAAGCGAGCGCGCATGCCATCCCTTGGCCGTTAATGGTGAGTCGCTTCAAGCCTTGGCGCAGTGGTTGAAGTCCAATGGAACGCGTCAGATCAGAGAGCCTGATCCGCGTCGGATGATCACGGAGCGCTACCCCGCTGGACTGTTCAGCGAGGCGGAGCTGGAGGCGTTGTGGGACGTGATGCAAGGATAGAAATTCGACGGATTGAATAAAAAGCGCTGGCCGGCATGGCAGCGCTTTTTTTATGGGCTGTATATACGCCCGCTGGGCGCAAACATTCTTGCGGCCCTTGGGGCATATTCCGTTTTTGAAAGTTATTAGTCGTTTTTCGCCTGATTACAGACGATTCACGAAATTGACACATTGTTAGCGGCGCGAATAGGATTCGCCTACGCCTGTGGCCAACAGCCATGACTCTTAAATAATAAAAAGGCCCGACACGATCGCTCGTGGGCGGGCCTTTTCATTATTTCCAGGAGCAAGAGTCCGAGAAAAGAGCGCAAAAAGCGCCGTTTCGGTTGCCGGTCGCAGTGCGTATCAACCCGTATAAGGAAAATAATCATGTTGAACAAGCGCATCAGTCTGATCGCACTGGGGATTTTGAGCACGACACACGCCATGGCCAACGACCAGGCACAATCGAAGGGGTTCGTTGAGGACAGCAGCCTGAAGGTGCTGTTGCGCAATGCCTACATGAACCGCGACTACAAGGACGGCAACGAGGACAAGGCCGAGTGGGGCCAGGCCGCTATCGGTACGTTCTCGTCCGGTTTCACCCAGGGCACCATCGGTGTGGGAGTGGATGCCTTTGGCCTGTACGCGCTGCGTCTGGACGGTGGCAAGGGCCGTAGCGGCGCGCAAGGCATCGACTTCTTCAAGCAGGGCGACAGTGGCAACGCCGCGGATGACCTGTCCAAGTTCGGTGCGGCAGTCAAATTCCGCGTTTCCAACACGGTGCTGGCCTACGGTGACCAGATGCCGGCTCTGCCGGTGCTCAGCTACGACAATTCGCGCCTGCTGCCGGAAAGCTACACCGGCACCCTGATCACCTCCAAGGAGATCAAGGGCCTGGAGCTGAATGCGGGGCGCTTCACCGCCGAGTCGCGCAAGAGCGCCGAAGGCCGTGACAGCGGTGGCCTGAAGTCGATCAACGTATTGGGCGGCAGCTATCAGTTCACCGAGCAGTTCAAGGCGTCCCTGTATGCCTCGGATGTCGAGGACGTGCTGAAGAAACAATACGTCAATGCCAACTACGTGTTCCCGCTGGCCAAGGATCAATCCCTGACCCTGGATTTCAACGGCTATCGCACCAAGCTGGATAACAGTTACGTTCGCGAGAACAACGTCACCGGCGACGACAACAAGATCTGGAGCCTGGCCGCGACGTTCGCCACCGGACCGCACAGCTTCACCCTCGCCCATCAGCGCAGCACCGGCGACAGCAACCTGGGCTATGCCTATGGCGGATACCAGCGGGGACAGAATCGGGTGGGCGATGGCGGTAACACGATCTACCTGGCCAACTCCTACTGGTCGGACTTCAACGCCGAGGACGAGCGCAGCTGGCAGTTGGGCTACGGCCTGGATTTCACCACCTTCGGCATCCCCGGGCTGACCTACAACGTGGCGTATGTGCGCGGCGACAACATCACCACGTCCACCAGCGAAGGCGGGACCGAGCGGGAAATCTTCAACCAGTTCAAGTACGTGGTCCAGAGCGGTGCGGCCAAGGACCTGAGCGTAAGATTGCGCAGCTCGGTGCTGCGTGTCTCGCAGAAGTCCAGCGAATACAACGTCAGCGGTAACGAGCTGCGGGTCTTCGTGGATTACCCGATCAACGTCTTCTGATAGCAGATCGCGTCAGTCAGGTTGAACAGACCCCCGAATCCAATTCGGGGGTTTTTTATCTTTTGGCGCCAGAAATACCACTGAAAACGACCTTTTTCCCGATAAAAAGTCGTGCCGACGGACCTTCCCCCATCGTTTCAAGCAAGGCTTGAAATGCCTCAAATTCTTTCTCATGGACGTAAATCCTGCACCTACTAGATTAGGCCGCTCAATGCAGTGGAGACCTGATAAAAATGATCGTTCTGAACAGGGAAGTGGGCGAAGCGCTTCGACGTGACAAATACGTTAACGTCCGCGGTGGAGACTTCAATCTCTACGGTCATTTCGGCGACTTTGTCCGGCTGACCAAAAGCTGGGAAAACATGGAGCCCGACAGTTATTACGGCCAGGCCGAGTCAGGCATGCGTTTTCGTCGTTACAGCGACTTCGAATACAACCCGAAGACCCGTGAGCTCAAGCAGCTCGAACACCGGGCCTACATCCAGTCCAAGGCCAACAACAGCTATGTCGGAGGACTGGAGCGGCACTTTCAGGATTTTTCCAACGAAGTGATCAACTCGCCCGTGATGCGCAGCCTGATCGATACGGACTTCGAAGTTTATAAAAACGTCCTTCCACAAGAGCTGCATGATGAAATCTGGCAGTGCCAGATCCATCAGATCCGCATCGAGATCAAGCCTGGCAAGCAGCTGGAAATCACTCCCGAAGGGATTCACTGCGACGGCTACCCGTTCAGCGGCGTGCACTTCTGGGGCCGCCATAACGTGGCAGGCGCGGAAAGCCGGCTGTACAGCCCCCAGGAAGAGCAACTGGCGGCGACCACCTACGAGGACATCCTCGACACTACCTTCTTCCTCGACCGCGACATGCGTCACTACGTGACCCCGGCCCGAAACGTCCATAGCCATGAAATGGCGTTCAGGCAGATCCTGGCGATTTCCTTCTCGCGGCCCGGGACCGCTTTTGACATTGTTCGCTGAACAGCTCGAACCCATGGAAGATCCGGTGCAACAGGTCATGTTGCGCCGGGCCATGGTCAGGGATGCGGAAAGAATGGAGCAGTTCTTTCGCGGCTTCGACGAAGTATCGTTCTGCGAATGGCAGGATGCTCGATTCCTGCGTGGGGTCATTCTCCAGGAGACCACCACGGCCTACCTGGCCATCGATGCCAGCGGTGAAGTGGTCGGCGCGGTGATTGGCGGCAGGCTCGGTACCCGTGGCACCATCAATCACCTGGCGGTCAGCCCGGGCTATCGTACCCGGGGCCTGGGCCAGCGCCTGGTGGAAGCGGCATCGGCCGACATGAAACGGGTGGGCGTGTTGCGCATGTTCCTGTTCGTCGACGATGCTAACCTGGCCGGCAAGCGTTTCTGGGCGGCCCAGGGGTTCTACGAACCCCGGGGTGAAATCACTTTCGAGAGGGATTTATGAGCAAGACTTCCAGCCAGCCGCTGGCGGTCGAACCACAAGCCTCGCGCACCTTCGCTGAAGCCAGTCCGGTGGTGGCGGGTTATTTTACGGTTTCGTTTGTGTTCGGTCTGATGGCGGTCAACGCCGGGTTGCCTTTGTGGCTGCCGGTCGCGATGTGCCTGTTCGTCTATGCAGGCGCCTCACAGTTCGCCGCGCTGGCGTTGATTTCCAGCGGGGCGTCGCTGACCACCATCGTGCTCACCACGTTCCTGATCAATGCGCGACACATGCTGATGTCGGTCTACATGGCCAAGGCCCTGCGCGCGCTGGGGCTCAGTCGTTTCGAACGCTGGTGCTACGCCGCCGGGCTCACGGACGAATCGTTTGCCTTTCACAGCGTCAAGCTCGGCAGCGGGGCGCCGGTCAGCGTGCGCTACCTCATCGGTTTCAACCTGTTCTGCCATACCTCATGGGTGCTTGGTGGCTTGTTGGGCGCCGTTTGCGCGCAATACGCCGCCCACCTGATCAAGTACCAGCTCGATTACGCACTGACGGCGATGATGCTCTACGTGCTGGTTTCGTTGTGCGACACCCGCAACAAACTGATCGCGGCCCTGGCGGCCGTTGTCTGCATGGGCGTGCTGAGCCTGCTGGGCAGTTCGCCGTTCAACGTCTTCATCGCCACGTTCGTTGGCTGCGGGGTAGGCGTATGCCTGACCAAACGTTCCTGATCCTGGTGGTGGTCCTGATGATGGCCGTGACCTTCCTGCCCCGCGCCTTGCCGTTGCAGGTCAATACGGAGCACTGGCCGCCCTTCGTCGCCCGTGCCCTCGAATACCTGCCGGTGGCGATCGTCGCTGCCATCAGCCTCACCCCGCTGTTGATCAAGGATCAGCAGATACAACTGGATCGCCCGGAGTTCTATGCCGCGATTCCGACGCTGCTATGTGCGTATTTCAGCCGTAACCTGTTTCTCAGTGTGGCGGTGGGCACGGCGGCGTATATCGCGCTCGGCTCGTTCCTGTAGCTTCAGGTCCACCACGTCGTGCAGCGCCTGGTCGGACAGCTCCGGGTTGTTCACCGCCAGGCGGACTTCGAGAAAGTCTTCGAAATCCGGAAAGATCGCCAGGCCGTTGTGCAGCGCCGCTTCCCTGGAGACCAGTCCCAGCCCATCGAGCTGTGTGATCAACGACAAGGTCAGCGTTTCACTGCAGGAATACACCATGCGCTGGCTCGAACCGTATTCGCCCAGGCCGGCATCGAGGAAACGAAGGAAGCTGTGGGAGTACGGGCACTCCTGTGCCGGACGCACCTGGAACCTGTCGCCCAGCAACCCCAGCGGATCGTCCTCGTCACCGCAATGAGCGCCCACCACCCGGACCTGCACATCCGGCATCGCGATACTGGAAAAGCCGCTCTGCTGCGGCCCGATCAGGATCGCCAGGTCAAACTCCTCGTTCTTGAGCTTGCTCAGGTTCTCCATGGATTCGGCGTAGCTGAACTCCAGTTGATATTGAGGAAAGACGGCGATCAGCCTATCGATCAATCGTCGGTTGAATTCCGCCGGAAGGGTGGTGTTGAGCGCCACTTTCAGTGTGCGTTGTCGAGGCTTCTTGAGAGCCGCGACCTTTTCTTCCAACTGTCGCGTAGCCACCAGTACCTGATCCATGAAGGGGGTCAGTTCCGAGCCTTGGCTCGTCAACGTCAGCCCCTTGTTCGAACGCCGGAACAATCGGAAACCGAATTGCTCCTCTACCTTGTTCAGTTGCGCCGCCAATGCCTGCACCGTGAGGCACGAATGCTCCGCTGCCGCCGACAGGGAGCCGGTCTGCACGATGCGCATGAGGTTGCGTAAGGTTCTGCTATCCATGAGGTAATGCCCTCTGCTTAAGTGGGCTCGCTATTGTTGTGTACCTGGCCCGGGTCAGGCAGTACATGCGGCTATCATCATGCACCTTGCCGTGGTTGTCGCGATTTTGTCGCGAAAAGCTCGGCAGGCGATGGTTGGAGCTTATGCGGATTTCGATTTTTTTGCCGGTTTGGCGTTTATTGAATGATTCAGTTCGCCTCGTGAGGGCTTTGCCTGCGGCCCCGGCAGAAATTTCCCAGGAAAGAAAAAGCCGTGGCTGATATCCGAACGCCGGTGTAATGGATGAAATTGATGCTCACCAAGTTGCCTTGAGAAACAATCACGCTCGGTCGTGTTTATTCGTTTGCGAATTAAAACTTAATTTATATCCGTATGTGTACTATTCTCTGGGCATTACCGGTAACAACGGAGTCCTGATTCCATGGCCACGTCTTCCATCACCCTCAACGCACAACAACAGCTGGATTCCCCGGATGCGGGTCGAGTCGCGTTGAAGTTCTTCTTCAACCTCATGGAGCTGTGGGGCTGTAGCGTCGAGCAACAGCGGACGTTGCTGGGCAAGGTAGGAAACACCACCTTCTATAAATACAAGCAACTGCCGGCCAACATACGCTTGCCGCGTGACACTCTGGAGCGCATCTCCTATCTCATGGGCATTCACAAGGCATTGAGCATCATCTTCAGCAACAGCCGGGACCGTGCCTATCAATGGGTCAGCACGCCCAACACCGCGGCGCCATTCAATGGTCAATCGGCGCTGTCCTATATGCTGGCCGGACGGGTGGTGGACATTGCCGACGTGCGGCGATACCTGGATGGAGTGCGCGGCTGATGACACCCCCACTGGCGGACCCGCAATGGACGCGCGCCTACCGGATCGTCAACAGCTGCTTCCCACCCATCACGCTGTTCGAAGATGTGCTCGATCCGGAGGACCTGCCAACCGCCTATGCCCTGGAGGCGTTGACCAATGACCGGTTGATGGAGGAGGCGGGGGTATTGTCACGCGTGCGTCCCGAAGACCGTGTGTCGGGGCCGGGTTCCTCGCCGGTGATGGCGGCGTTTACCCATATCGGCAAGAGCAGCCGCTTCAGCGACGGCACCTTCGGCGTCTACTACGCCGCCAGCAGCCAGGAGGCCGCCATCGCCGAGACCTGTTATCACCAGGCGCGATTCCTGGGGGCGACCAACGAACCGGACCTGGAATTGACCATGCGGACCTACGTCAACCAGGTGGTGAAGCCGCTGCACGACATCCGCCACGATTACCCGCACCTGCACAACCCGGACCCCGACGCCTACGGCCCGTCCCAGGTATTCGCCCGGCAACTGCGCGAGAGCCTGTCCTGGGGCCTGCTCTACAACAGCGTTCGTCTGGCCGGCCACGAATGTGTCGCCGCGTTTCGACCGCCTGCGGTTTCCATTCCAGTGCAGGGTAAACACATCCGGTACGTCTGGAGTGCCCAGAAGCGCGAGATTTCGTTCGTGTTCGAGGTGAGCCAGGTGTGAGCGGTTTTTGGCCCAGGGCATCCTGGGCCAAGGCGAGGCCGGGCCAGCCTTCAGATCTTGAACTGCTGCACCGATGCCTGCATCGAGCCGGCCGCATCGTTGAGCTGATCCGCCGTTTGCGTCAGGTTGTGAATCGACCGCGTATTTTCCCGTGACTGCTCGGCAATCGACTCTACCCGCTGGGCCATCTCATCGCTGGCCTTCGATTGCTCGGCGATGGTCAGGGATATCTCCTCCACCACTTCGGCGGCATGCCGGGCACCCGAGCGGATTTCGCTGATAGAGACCCCGGCCTGTTGGGCCAGGTTCACGCCTTCATCGACACTGCTGACGCAAGCCTGCATGTTCGCGACCGCATCCCGGGCGTTGGCCTGGATGCGTTCGATCATCGCGGTGATTTCCTGGGTGGATTGGGTTGTACGAGCCGCCAGGTTACGCACTTCATCGGCCACTACCGCGAAGCCGCGGCCTGCCTCACCCGCGCGAGCGGCCTCGATGGCGGCATTCAAGGCCAGCAGGTTGGTTTGCTCGGCGATGCCCTTGATCACCTGGATGATGGAATGAATGTCTTCGGACGAAGCGTCCAGGGCCGTGATCTTGACGGAGGACTGGTTCACCACCTCGGCGATGCGGCTCATGCCTTCCACCACCCCGAGAATCACTTGTCCGCCGCTGCTTGCCAGTTGTTCGGACTGTGCCGAAATTGTCCGGGCATTGTCGGCATGTTCATGGATCTGGCTGATATTCGCCATCATCTGCTCCATGCTCGCCGCCATGCTGGTGGCACTCTGGGCCTGGTGGTCGGCGCTGGAAACAATTTGTCGTGCGGTATCGCCCAGGGTCCGGGAGGTACCGTGCAGTTCATCGCTCTGGTTGCGGATCGTGGCGATCATCTGGCGCAGGTTGGCCTGCATCTGTTCGATCACACTTTGCAATTGGCCCAGCTCGTCCTTGCCATGCGCGCCCATCGACCGCTGCAGATCCCCTTGGGAAATCGCCTGGGTGTTGAGGATGATCTTGTTCAACGGCGTGAGCACCGCCTTGAGCAGGCTCCAGGACAGCAGTGCCAGCGCCACGCAGGTAGCCAGCAGCGTCACGATCAACCAGCGTTCCGAGGCATGGATGCTTCGATCCTGATGCTGGCGGGACGAGTGGGCCTGGTTTTCGATCAGCTCACTCACGACCTCGTTGCGCTCTTCGAGCGCCGAAAACGCTTGATCGAACTCCGCCCGTAACGCACGACCATCCTGGGCGCCACTCAAGGCTTTGCCGATGACCTGCCTGGCCTTGTCGATATAGGTTTCCACCTGGGGTTTCAGCTCGACGATCGCTTGCGCCACATCCTCTGGCAGCTGCGCTTCGGCGTTCTCGGCAATGACCTTGCGCATCCGCGCCGTGTGCTCATCGAACGCCTCGGTGACTTCCTTGGCCGCCCCGGCATCGCCCGGCGCCGCCAGCAACGCAGCCAGCACATCGGCACGAATGGCGTCGTGCATCATGTCCGCCTCCATGTGCTTGCGCATGGCCGAGATACTGGTCTCGTTCTGCACCAGGGCTTCGGTCATGGAGTGATATCCCCACAACCCGATGCCACCGAGCAGCAGTGCAAAAATCAGACTGACCAACCCCGAGCCGATGATCTTGGTGCGGATTTTCATCGCCGACTGCTCCTGAGGCGAGGATTTTGGGCAAGTGTAGTTGAGCGTCGGCGGAGCCTTGGGAAAGTGATGCTCTTATTCGGGGTATCGGCGGCAATAACGATTGGCTGAAGACTGCATGACACTTCTGGCTGAAAAAGGGCTTGCACCTGAATCGGAGCGTGGCGCGGTAATGGCGGGGCAGATCGGGTTCGCCGTTGGTCGGCACTGTCATTCCTGACAGTAGTCTGCTGGTTGAGTTGAATTGAAACTGGTCGCCGAAGAGAGCTTCTGAATACGGCGAGTCATTGCGTATGGCTCTGGCTTATCAAGGTGGTCTGTGTATGAAGAAGCTGATTTCGTCAGTGCTTTGCTTGTTCGATTCGATGGCTTCCAACCAGGCGAGCGCTGCCTTGGCAAAGCGCGGCGTTGTCGTGAATGGCGATAAATTCAGAAGCGAATACGCGAACGTGAACGGCATCCGCATGCACTATCTGGTAAGCGGAAACGGCGAGAAGCCGGTCTTGCTGGTCCACGGTTTTCCGGGAAGCTGGCGTAATTGGGAAGCATTGATGGGGAGACTGCTACGCGCCGGCTACACCCCGATCGTTCCGGATTATCGGGGTGCCGGAGAAACGGAGATCTCAGCAAGCGGCTATGACAAAAAGAACATGGCCCTGGATCTTCATGAGCTGATCAAGACGCTGGGTATCAAGCAGGTGGATATCGTCGGTCATGACATGGGGTTGATTATCGCCTATGCCTATGGCGCTCTTTATCCCGAGGAAACCACGCATATCGTGCTGATGGACGGGTTCATACCCGGCATTCCCGGATGGGAGATTCCCTATAACGGTAACCCTGCCACAGGCACTACGAGCAAGTGGCACTTCCGCTTCTTTGGCGCCACAGCCATAAAGATGATCGAAGGTAAGGAAAGAAATTACCTGGACATGTTCTTCGATGAGTTCGTATACAACGACAATCCCCGGGTGCCCGACGAGGTGCGGGACGCCTTGGTAAAGGATTATTCCCGACCCGGACGCATGGAGGCGGCATTCAAGCTTTATTCTGCCTGGGTAGAGCATGACGCCAATGACAATCAGGCGTTTGCCGAGCACAAGCTGAACATACCGGTGCTTACCATCGGTGGGGATCATTCCAGAGGCAAGACGTTATTCACGCAGGTGCAGCACATTACCTCGCAGCCGCAATCCTTGATCCTGGAAAACACCGGGCATTGGGTCCTTGAAGAGAAAATGCAGTTCACCAGCCAGGCTATCCTGGATTTTCTGCGCAACTGATCACGGAGAGCCTCGCAAGCCGACGGTGCAAACGGTGTCGCCGTCCTTGAATTCACGTCCTCGCATCAAAACGTCTCGCCCACTGCTGTTCACGGGCATGACCCATCAACGAATCAATGAAGGCGCGGGTCTTGGCGGATTCTACGCTGAGGGCCGGCTTGTCGAAGGGCCTCATGTAGTTTTCTCCAGGCCAGAAAAACAGCACGATTCGAGCTTGCTGACAGGCTCAACCTAGGCCTGGCGGGTGTGTTGGGGGGCATTACGGGTAGGAGTGAGAGTCCGTCAACGTTGCGCTGATATTGAATTGTAACGGGCAGGCATGCGGATAACGTTTGGCTGTCGATGGAGGTAAGGCCTTTTGGGTCTGATCGCGGCAAGTCGGCTTTAGGGAATTACCAAAACCCGGAAACAACAAAGCCCTCGCATTTCTGCGAGGGCTTTGTTTTGTATGGTGCCGGCACCAGGAGTCGAACCCGGGACCTACTGATTACAAGTCAGTTGCTCTACCAACTGAGCTATACCGGCGTGTGGGCGACGATTATAGCCATTGGGGGATTTCTGTAAACCCCTGAATTCTGACTATTTTTGCGCGGGGCGTGGCGATGGGCGGGGCAGGAGGTTGCGTAATTTGTGCAGGACTCGCCAGGTGCGGCTGTCCTGGATGGCTCTGAGTTGGGCTTCGGCCCGTTCGGCGCGTTGCAGGGCGAGGGCGAGTTGGTGTTCGGTGTCGCCGGTGGGGTGGCTGAATTTGTGGCCTTTGCAGAACTGGAAACCGTCGAGGTTGCACGGGGGGATGTCGAAGGCGGGTTTGAGGGCCAGGTGCTCTTCGGCGAGGTAATAGGTGTTGATTCCGTCGAAGAGGATGGATTGGTAGCCGGCGTTGGTGACCAGGCTTTCCCAGGCCTGGTCGCGGGCCCATGGGGTTTCGATGAGGATGATCCACGGCCGCCAGCGGCCGAAGTCCATGCCTCGCAGCACGGTTTCTTCATGGCCTTCGACGTCGATCTTCAGGAAATGGATGGGGCGGTCCTGGGCGTATTGCTCGCAGATCGAGGCCAGGGTGCGGGACTGGACGGTCTGTTCGCGCACATCCATGCCGGATTCTCGGTGCTGCCGGGCGACGCTGGCCTCGACGGTGGACAGGCCGGTGTCGGCGATGGTGTAGAAGGTCAGGCTTTCGGCGTTTTCGCCCGCCACGCATTGCAGGTTGATGTCATTGGGGCGCTGTTGGCAGAGCGCTTCGTAATAGGTCGACACCGGTTCGATGTTGATTCCGCGCCAGCCGTGGTCATAAAAGGCCCGGGTCACGGAGTCGTCTGTCGGATGGTTTGCGCCGACGTCGAGATAAAAGCCGTTTTCCACCGACTGGAGGGCGCGCCACAGGCGTATGTCTTCGAAGTTCTGTGCGTAGGAGATGAACGTCACGGTCAGTCCTTGAGTGCGTCGGCAGGGTGTCTGTCACGATAAATGGAACTGTTGTACTGCACGGGCACGGTGGGTGCAATTGTCGGCGCAGAGCACCCTAAGATTCGGCGGTTATGTCGTTTTGATTGGGCGCTTATGCACAACGGGCAGGGTCAGGCGCAAGGAATATTGTAATTCTGTGACAGCTTTCGCGTTTGCGTGCAAATGCCTGTTTTCATGGTTTTTTATTCATATGAATAAAAAATGACCAGCCTTGAATCGGTCAGGAAATGGCGAATTTATTGGATCCAGGTGTATTTCATCAACAGAGTTATCCACAGGGTGTTGCTTCTGCGCAACGCTCAGCCAACAGCATCAGGTTTCGAGGTGTCAGGGTCGCTTCGCAGAAGGTCCCAAGGCGAACCTCATAGCCTTCTTGAATCAGAAAAAGAGCCCTGTCCACAACCAGCCACAGCTCCAGGGGACGGCGGAACAGGCTTCGTAGCAACTCCAGGTTGCGTACCTGGGCCAGGCGTTGATGGCCCGCTGCTTCCAAGGCTGCCCAGTCAGGCGAGCCGATTGTGGATAAGTCTTTCAGGGCCGCCAGATCGGTGCAGTATTGGGCGAAGGTTTTCTCCAGCCAGGACGTGGGAAGCGAGGGCGTCGGCAGATAGCTGTCGCTACCCCGGATTTGCCGTTGCAGCAGATCGAAACCCAGGCGCCAGGCCATGGAGTGGTCTCGTTGCCTTCGCACCCGTGCGCCGGCGGTAACGGTTTCGCTCAGTGGCAGGCCGAGGTCTTCCAGCGACAGTTGCAAGGCAGAACCTTTGGCTGCGTCGGACAGGGGTTGGTAGTGTTCGGCGCCGATGCGGTTGTAGCAGCACGGTGCGATGGCCATCTGCTTGCAATGGGCGGCGCTGGCCAGTTGCATGAGCCGTACATGGAGGTCGCCGCAGGCATGCAGGGCGACAGGCGTGTGTTCGGAGTGGATCGCTTGGGCTGCGTCCTGCGCCAGCACGTCTTGTCGCACATGGGTGGCGCTCAGGTGGTGGCGCTGGCTCAGTTGCTGGCCGTTGGCGACCAGGGCCGGATCATATTCCAGGCAGGTCAGGCGCTGTGTGCCGCGCAGCAGGCGCCGGCCGAGATGGCCTTTACCGGCGCACCAGTCGAGCCAATGGCTCGGTTCGCTGGAAAAGTCCAGGCGACTGGCGAAGGCCTCGATCTGCTGCCACTTGCGGCCGGGCACCTCGACGTCGAGGCGATGGGCAGGCGCTTCGAGCGCCATGCCAGGCAGTGGGCCGATCGTGCTCAACCCATGGGCGACAGCCGCCCATTCGGGAAACGGTGCGGGGGCGTTTTCAAGCAGCCAAGGCTGGTGATGGTCATTTTCCGCCTCTTCCAGCGAACGTCGGCGTAGCCATTGGGCTAACTCCGGGTAGGACGTTTCCCAGGGTAGTTGCAGATGGGTGAACGGCCGGGGTTTCCACAACCCTTGGTGCGCAGTGAGAAAAGCGTCCAGCGCCCTGAAGCGGGCGAGTAATGCCTCGCCCGTCAAGACGACCGTTTCAGCGTCCCTGGCAGGCATCGACGCGCAACCAGCGCTCCAGCTGCTTGAAGCCTTGCACCAGCACAAACGCCATCAACAGATAGAACATACCGGCCGCGAAGAAGATCTCAACCGGCAGGTAGGTACGGGCAATGATGGTGCGGGCCATGCCGGTGAGCTCCAGCAGGGTCACGGTACTGGCCAGGGCGCTGGCCTTGAGCATCAGGATCACTTCGTTACTGTAGGCCGGCAGGCCGATTCGCGCGGCGCGGGGCAGGATGATGTAGAACAGCGCCTTGGGCCGCGACATGCCCAGGGCGCGTGCCGCCTCGATCTCGCCACGGGGAATGGCCTGGATCGCGCCGCGCAGGATCTCGGCGATGTAAGCGGCGGTGTGCAGGGTCATGGTGGCCGTGGCGCACCAGAACGGATCCCGCAGGTACGGCCACAGGGCGCTGCTGCGCACGGCATCGAATTGCGCCAGGCCGTAATAGACCAGGAACAGTTGGACCAGCAGCGGCGTGCCACGGAAAAAGAAGATATAGGCGTAGGGCAGCGCCCGTACGTACCACAGGCGAGAAGAGCGGGCGATGCCCAGCGGAATCGCCAGCAGCAGGCCGGCGAGCACGGCGATGGCGACCAGCTCCAGGGTCAGGGTCGCGCCCTGGGCCAGTTTCGGCAGCCACTTGATGATGACTTCCCAGTTCATTGGGTACTCCTGGCAAAGCCGCGGGCCGCTCTTCGTTCCAGCACATGCATGCCGGCCATGGCGAGGATCGTCAGGCCCAGGTACATGAACGCCGCCACCATGTAGAAAGTGAACGGTTGCTTGGACACGGTCACGCCTATTTGCGTGTGGCGCATGATTTCTTCCAGGCCGATCACCGAGACCAGGGCGGTGTCTTTCATCAGGATCATGAACAGGTTGCCCAGGCCGGGCAGGGCGATGCGCCACATCTGCGGCATGATCAACCGGGTGAAAATCCGCCATTTCGACAGGCCCAGGGCCACGCCGGCCTCACGGTGGCCCTTGGGGATCGCCAGGATCGCGCCGCGAAAGACTTCCGTGGCATAGGCGCCGAAGCACAGCCCAAGGGCGATGACGCCGGCGGTGAAGGCATCGAGGGCAAGATCGGGGAGGCCGAAATACTCGCCCATGGCACGCATCAGGTTGACGGTGCCAAAGTAGATCAGCAGCACCCAGAGCAATTCCGGGACGCCGCGGACCAGTGTCGAATAGGTGCCGCCAAGCCATTGCAGGGGCTTGTACGGTGAAGTCTTGGCCAAGGCGCCGAGCAGGCCGAGCACCAGCCCCAGGCACAGGGCCGAGAGCGCCAGCTTGACGGTCATCAGCGCGCCGGCGGCGAGCGCCGGGCCGAATCCGTAGAGGTCGATGATCATGGGTACGTGTTCATATCGGCAGGCTTTGCTAAGGGCCGGGGCCGCGGGGAGCGGCACCGGCCAGGCACGTCAGGATCAATAGATGCTGAACGGGAAGTACTTGTCGTTGATTTTCTTGTAGGTGCCGTCGGCAACGATTTCCTTCAGGGCGGCGTTGAGCCGGTTGCGCAGGTCATTGTCACCCTTGCGCACGGCAATGCCGATCTTGTCGCTTTCCACCACCGGATCGCCCTTGAATTCGTAGGCGCGGCCGGCATCGGTCTTCAGCCAGTCGTAGTTGACGTACTTGTCCGCCAGGATCGCGTCGACACGACCGGAAGTCAGGTCCAGATAGGCGTTTTCCTGGGTGTCGTAGAGTTTGATGGTGATGTCGTCGTCGCCCAGGTCTTCGAGCCAGGTACCGGCCAGGGTGGCGCGTTGAGCGCCGATGATCTTGCCTTTGAGAGTGGCAGGGTCGGTCTTGAAGTCAACGTTCTTGGGCGCAATGAATTGCAGTTTGTTGGAGTAGTACGGGTCGGTGAAATCCACCGCTTGCTTGCGTTCTTCGGTGATCGACAGGGAAGAGATCAGGAAGTCGAATTTCTTGGCGTTCAGGGCCGGGATGATGCCGTCCCAGTCGGAGGTGACCACGCCGCACTCGACTTTCATCTTGGCGCACAGGGCATCGCCGATGTCTTTGTCGAAGCCTACGACCTGACCGCTGGCGTCCTTGTTGTTGAAGGGGGGGTAGGCTGCTTCGATGCCCATCTGCAGCTTTTCAGCCGCCATGGCGTTGGCAGAGAACACCAGGCCGGCGGCAGCGGCCAGGAAAAACTTCTTGTAGATCTGCATATGTACTGCTCCGTTAGCGGTTGCTGGACATGAATTGTTTGCAGCGCGCCGAAAGCGGGTTTTCGAAGACCTGCTGTGGCGATCCTTGCTCCTCGACCAGGCCCTGATGAAGGAACACCACTTCGCTGGAAACCTGACGGGCGAAGCCCATTTCGTGGGTCACCAGCAGCATGGTGCGACCTTCTTCGGCCAGGGCGCGGATCACACTAAGTACTTCCTGGACCATTTCCGGGTCAAGGGCGGAGGTGGGCTCGTCGAACAGAATCACCTTGGGCTGCATGGCCAGGGTACGTGCGATGGCCGCGCGCTGCTGCTGGCCGCCGGACAGCTCGGCGGGGTAGGCGTGACGCTTGTCGGCGATGCCGACCTTGGCCAGCAGGGCCTCGGCCACTTCGATGGCTTCGGCCTTGCTCTGGCCAAGGACGCGGCGCGGGGCTTCGATGATGTTGTCGAGCACGCTCATGTGCGGCCAGAGGTTAAAGTTTTGAAATACAAAACCGATCTCGCTGCGCATGCGATTGATCTGCCTGCCGTCGGCGGCCACCAGCTCACCGTTTTTCGCGGCCTTGAGCTTGAGCTCTTCGCCGGCCACCAGGATCTGGCCCTGGTTGGGGTTTTCCAGCAGGTTGATGCAGCGCAGGAACGTGGACTTGCCGGACCCGGACGAACCCAGGATCGAGATCACGTCGCCGTCGCGGGCGGTCAGCGAGACGCCCTTGAGCACCTCCAGCTGTCCGTAGCGTTTGTGCAGGTTGCGGATTTCAAGCGCGGGCGTGGCCTGGGCCATGTGCGGTCCTCATGGTATGTGCTCCCTTGCTGTTGGTGGCCTTCCTGGCGAGGCGGCCAAGCTAGCATGCGTCCGAATGACAGCCAACAGCGCTGCGGGTGGTAAACCGGTGATGTGTGGCAGGTTGTCGCATAGGCACAGCAGACTGTCGCGCCATCAACAACCGAACGGCCGTTTGAACCCTGTTTACCGATGAAGAGCCCGGGGAGTTGCGTAAAAAAAGGCGCGATGGTGCCAGCTTTGGGCGGGGGTTGGAAGGGTTAACGGATAAGCGTTGCCGTTGCGCTTGGATACCGGCCGCATCAGGGCAGAACGGCCGGGCAGGAGCGAGGAATTTCTGGCGTGCGCTTTTGTTCTGCAGCGCTGAATCTCATTGCTGTGTCGAGTACCAAGAACGGTCCACGAGAGCGGTACGTTCTACGGCCTACTTCCAATCGGTCTAAACCACGACGGGCGTTACGGATCAAAGGTGTGTTCGTGTGAAGTTGTTTTCCAGATCCTGGAGTCTTCGCCATGAAACTGACCCGGTGCGTTCTGTTGTCTTCCCTTGCGGCTGTGGCGCTGCTGTTTCCTATCCTGGCGCTCAACGCCACCAACCTCGCCCCCATCGACAGCTCCGGTGTGCAGGTCCAGCCGTTGCAGCAGAACGGCATCACATATCTGTCCGGTGGGATCGGTGAGGATGAAGCCCGCGCCATCAGCCAGGCCCAGGGGTATAACCTGCACGTGACCTTCGCGATCGGGCCGGAAAACAGGTATGTCGCGGATGTGGACATCGCTATTGGCAATGCGTCCGGGCAAACGCTGCTGGCGCTGGATCAGGCCGGACCTCTGGTTTTCGTGCAACTGCCACCGGGCAAATACACGGTGGTGGCGACACGTAACGATGAGGAGCGGCGCGCCACCGCCAACATCGGCAGTGGCGCTCCACGCAAGCTGGTGTTCCATTGGAACAGTGACGAATAGCCGACGACAGGTTTATTCGCCGGCCGGTTCTTCCATGGACTGGCGATAGCGGTCCAGCGCTTCGCTGAAATCCTTGATGAACTCCGGCGTGCTGAGCCAGCGCTGGGCCGTTTCGCGGTCCATGTCATCGGCCCACATGCGGTAGTCCACCAGCATGTCGGCAGCCAGGTTGGTGGCCGCCATGCTTTCGTTCTCGGCGTTCTTCAGGTCCAGCAGGCCTGGTCGCTCAGCGATCATCACACTCAGGGAGGACAGCAGCGTGTCGAGCAGTTCGCCGCGACCGATGGCCTCGGCTTCGCGCAGCTTGGCGAACAGTTCCAGTACATAAACCGGTGGCTGGGCGGTGGCGTAGGCAGGATCGCCGTACATGGGCGAGGCCTTGCGGCCGCTCATGCGAATCTGCTTGGCTTTTTCCTTTGCGCGTTTGGCGCGTTTCTGCTGCTTGTTCAATGAGGCCATTGGGCTTCGGGTTCCAGTTTGTCAGGAGGGGCGTTGCCCGGTTCAGTCGATTTTCGGGACAGTGAAGCGGAACTCACTGCCTTGGCCGGGCTGGCTTTCGGCGTGCAGTTTACCGCCATGGGCCTGGACAATCCCCTTGGAAATATACAATCCAAGACCGGTGCCGCTGGGGTTGCCTTCCTTGATTGTCCAATAGCGATCAAAGATGTGGGGTAACTGCTCCGGCGCGATGCCTTGGCCGGAATCGCGAACGCTGAACACGATCTCGTTGCCCACCGACATCGCGCTGATGCCAATGACGCCTTCGTGCGGCGTGAACTTGATGGCGTTTCCAATCAGGTTGGACAGCACCTGGAACAACCGTTCGGGGTCGGCCTTGATCTTCAGGTCGGGTTCGGCATGGAACGAGATATTGATGGCCTTCGCGCTGGCCAGCGGCGTCAACAGCGAACAGGCGTCGTCGAATATCTGGCTGACTTCCATTGGCTTGGGATTGATGGTGTAGCGTCCGGCGTCGATTCGCGAGGTGTCGAGCAAGTCTTCCAGCAGCGTGTTCATGCGGCTGGTGGCCTGTTGCATGGTGTCGATGGCCGAGGCGATTCGCTTCGAACTGTGGGAACCGTCGGAACTGAAGGACTTCTGCATCATGCCGCAGAGCATGGAAATGACCGTCATCGGGCTGCGCAGGTCGTGGGAAACCACTGCCACCAGCTCGTCGCGAGCGTGCACGGCCTGGCGCTCCTTGAGCACTTGCCGGGCCAGGTCGTTTTCCAGGGCCGAGCGCCGCAGGTCGTTGGCGGCGAACAGTTCGCCATGGCTCCATCTGTTGCTGATGCCGGCCATTTCGACTTTCCAGATCTCGAAGGATGTCCGGGGGCGCAGGCGCAGGCCGTTCTCGCTGTTTTCCAGGTCCAGGGGTTTCTGTGGGTCACCGCTCCAATGGATGGTTTCCTTCACTTCGGGCCGGAACCACAGCACGCCGTTTTCCACAGGCTTGGGCAGGTGAATCGCCAGCACGCCGCTCGCCACGTCCTGGTAACCGCGGGCCGGGGCGTAGACGCTGCCCAGTTGATGGTGCGAAAACACCGGTTGCCCGCTTTCGAGGATCCACTGGTGCAGCGCCCGGATCTGCTCCGGTTCAGGGCACTGGCCGTGGCGATGCAGCTTGTTGTCCTCGATAATCGCGACGCCGCTGGCACCGGTCAGGTCCATCAAGCGTTGTGGCTCATGGGACAAGCCGTCGAAGACGTTATCGCTGGACTCGGCCATGGCCTTGGCAAGTATGCCGAGGTCCTCGAGCTTGGCGTCTCGTTGACTGCTCAGCTCCAGTGCTTCCATGGCGCTGATCTGCAGTGACAGGACCTGACCGATGGTCTGGCAGGCCTTGCGCATCTCATGGGGGACGAGCAAGGGCTTACGGTTGCCGCAACTGATCAGGCCCCACAGGCGTTCGCCGTCCATCAGCGAGATGCTCATGGACGACAGCACCCCCATGTTCTTCATGTATTGCCGGTGGATCGGCGAGACACTGCGCAGGGTCGCGAAGCTCAGGTCCAGGGGCGCCCGGGTATCGGGGCGCAGATTCGGAACCAGCGGTACCGGCGTGTAATCGGCGTTGGGGATGATCCGCAACCAGTTGGTGCGATACAGCTCCCGGGCCTGTTCGGGGATATCCGAGGCCGGGAAGAACAGGCCCTTGTAAAGCTCCATCGATGGCGCGCTGGCCTCGGCGATCACCTGGCCGTGGCCCTCTTCCTCGAAACGATAGATCAGCACGCGGTCATAGCCGGTCATGGCCTGGATTTCCCGAACGCTGATTTCGTAGAGGGCCTGAAGGCTTTTCGCGCTGTGCAGACGCTGGAGCATACGCCCCATATCGGCTTCGCCGCTGACGCCTTCCGGACGATAGTCGCTCAGGTGCTGCTCGAGTTCGACGATCAGTACGCCCTGGTGACGATGGACCAGCGCGTCGAAGCGGTGCCGGTTCACGAGAATATCCAGCGGTGCGTTGTCGTGGCCTGCTTCGATGCGCCGGGCGTCAAGGATGGCTGCTGCCTGCTCCGGCCCCAGCAGCACGTCCAGCGTCTGCCCCAACAGCGCCTGGGGATCATGTCCCATCAGCTGCGATACGTTGGCACTGACCTGGCGGATCACGAAGTCGGGTTCGGACAGCATCACCAGCACGCCGTGAGGCTGGATGGCGCCGGGGAACCGAATCGGTTCGTCTGCGCAGTTGGCCAGCAGCTCTTCGAAGGCCTCTTGGTTTTCAGGGTTCATAACAGGACCTCCTGGCTGTCCAGCCAGCGTTCAAAGCAGATAAATGTCGTTTTGGCAGCATGTGTGACTTCGAGCGTTTGGCCATCGCCAAGGTTCCTGTCGCCCAGGTACTCCAGGAAGTCCTTCCAGCGCCGCCCCGTCAGCTCGCCGTATACGTTGAGAAATGCTGCCCCGCTGCTGGCGTCGAGGCCAAGCTGCTCGGCCACCCTGCGTCGCAGGATCTGGCCGCCCAGGGTTGCGCCTTCCAGGACATAGGAAACCCCAAGCGCGGCGGCACGAGAGTCGATAGCGGGCAACTCGCTGCAAAGGGGCAGCGCCTCGATAGCCGCTTCGTCCAGGCCCAGTGCCGTGAGATCCGCCCTCAGCACTGGGAGCTTGACTCGCAGGGGCTGGTCCAGCCCGGCCAGCGCCAGGGCATGGAGTCGTTGTTCCAATGGCTGATAAAAGCCGTAGTAGGCCACCATCAGGCGCCGATACAGATCGAGATCCAGCTGTTGGGAGAAAAACGGCAGGCGTTTTTCCAGGGCGACGTGCAGTTCAGCGGTTTCGGTCCGCAACGCCTGGATCAGAGTGGGGTAGGGTGCGGCCGGTGACATGCAGGATAGAGCTCTTGAAGATGTAGGTATTTCCGAAGCGCATCAAGCTTACATCGGTTTTTACAATAAACGGTCACGCAATGCCGGCTTTCGTGGCTTCAAGTGATCGTATGTCGTCGCTGTTCTTCGAGCCGCCTCCGTTCGCGATCCAGCTCATTGCGCAGTTCTTCTTCGGTGGGCAGGAGCAGTTTGTACTGGCTGGCGAACAGCTGTTCGTTGCCCTGCAGCACGGAATAACGCACCACCGACTCGTCCTTCCGGGCACAGAGAATGATGCCGACGGTGGGCTTGTCGTCGGGGCCGCGTTTCAGATCGTCGTAGATACGCACGTACATATCCATCTGCCCGATGTCCTGGTGGCTCAGTTCGCCACGCTTGATGTCGACGATCACGAAGCATTTAAGCAGGTAGTTGTAGAACACCAGGTCGAGGTAGAAGTCCTTGCTCTCGGTACTGATGCGCTGCTGGCGGGCGATGAAGGCGAAGCCCTTGCCCAGTTCGAGAAGAAAATCCTGTAGCTGGTCGATCAAGGCCTGCTCCAGATCGGTCTCCAGCAAGGTGCCCGCGTTGGGCAACCCGAGAAATTCCAGCACCACCGGGTCCCTGACGATATCCCTGGGCCCAGGGTCCAGTGACTCGATATGGGCGCTGGCCTCCTGCTCTACCGCCGGCCTGTCCCGACTTGCCAGCAGGCGTTCGTAATAGAAGGTGCCGATCTGGCGTTCCAGGACGCGCGTTGACCAGTTCTGCACTGCGGCTTCGTTCATGTACCAGTGGCGCGCATGATCATCTTCTATACGAAGCAACAAGCGGTAATGAGTCCAGCTCAATTCGTGACGCAGTGCGTCACATATTGGAAACGCCTGGTAGAAGAGGCGCATGTAACGAAGGTTCGATGCATCAAATCCTTTCCCAAACTTCACCGTCAGCGCCTTCGCCAGTGTCGGCAACAGTCGCGCCCCGTAAGTCGCCCGCTCGGCGCCCTCCTGTTCGAATTCGATGATATGCCGGCCGATCTGCCAGCAGGTCTGTACCTGCAGGGTGTCAACGGCGCGCATGACCTTCTGGCGTGCCTGGCGGATCAATTCGGCGAGTTCGCCGATCAGTGGTGCCAATTGCGGATCGTCTTGTGGGGAGATCGAAGTCATCAAGATGTTCAGCCGTGGAGTGGGACGGACTGAATGATGCGTCAGGCTTCATATTGATGATGCCGGACGGAGCTGATTGCCGTGGAGGAAAAACAACCGCTTCATGCAAGACGGTTTTGACGCCGGCTCATATTGATGGAGCTTGGCTTGTAGGAACTGTCGCTGAAGGATGTCATCCACCCAGCAAGCGCCCTCATCGCAAGAGCGCCGGGCGGGCGAGGCTCAGGCCTGGGGTTGCACCAGTTCCCTGGAGGCCGCGAGATAATCAGCCTGGAATTGCTCGCTCTCGACCCAGTCAAGCGCAGTCTGTTCATCGACGCCGGTGGTGGCGCGACGGTATTCGATCAGGGCGGTGATAATGAAATCCATGGCTTCTTCTTCGCCTTCCTGTTCCAGCACAAGCGCCAGCAGTGGGTGCCCCAGGAAGGCGATGCACATGGCTTGCTGGCTGATCTTTTCAGCGTCGCGCATGAGCTGGAACAGCTCGGACAGGTCCACGGTCTCCAGGTCGATGCGCTCATCGTTCGGGTCCAGGAAGTCGTTCGGCGCAGCGGCACGCTGTACCCGGTTCTTCTTGGCTTTCGCCTTGGCGCGCTGGTTTCGCTTCTGCTGTTTGTTTGCCGACGGCATGGCCAAGGCTCCTGATATGAAAAATGAGGCGGCTGATTCTACAGCTCCAGGACGAGTGCTTCGAAACTCAATCCACCACGAACAAGGTGGCGCCCACCGAGGTTGAAGAGCGATGGGGCTCGGCCTGGTCCGCTACCTGGTAGCTCATGCCCGGCTTGAGCACGAACTGTCGCCCATCTTCCAGCTCCGTATGCAGCTCGCCCTTCAGGCAAAACAGGATGTGCCCCTTGGTGCACCAGTGATCGGCCAGGTAACCCGCCGTGTACTCGACCATCCGGACGCGGATATTCCCGAACTGCCGGGTTCGCCAGTAGGCGGTTCCGGTGACGCCTTTGTGTTCGCTGGGTTCGATTGTCGACCAGTCGGTGGTGCCGAAGGGGATGCCAGTGATGTCCATAAGGTTCTCTGCGGGAGGGCGGCGAGGGTCGAATGTAGCTGAGTCCCTGGGGGAGCGGAACACGTCAATGAAATCAGCGGGCAATAAAATGTATGGTCAGCCCTTCTCCTGCAACCTCATGGGCTGTTTTCGGTAAAGCTGGCTTGCGCTAATGTATCCGGGCTCGTTGTGAGCGTTGCTGCAACAACGCTCGGCCCTCGATGAGTAGCCGCTCCCGACTGTCCTGAAAAAACCCTCAGCTTCTAAAGCTGATTTTATTGCCAGGTTCTCAGTCGGGCCGTTTGCCGTTTACTGTCATCAGTCAGTGACGTCGCAAAAGCCGGTGGTAACGCTGTGCATTCAAGCGTTCGGATGTGGGTCGTACTGGCCGCCTTTGGCCAGTACCGCCCACACGATTCGCGCCAGTTTGTTTGCTAGCGCACACGCGACGACATTGGAGTGGCGACGCGTCAGTAGCTCTCGAACCCAAGGCCCCAAGGCGTCCTCTCGCTTATCGATATGCTGAATAACGGATCGCGCGCCCTGTACCAGCAATTGGCGGATGTGCTTGTCGCCACGCTTGCTGATCCCCAGAAGCACCGTCTTCCCACCCGTCGAATACTGCCTCGGCACCAGCCCCAGCGAAGCGGCAAAATCGCGTCCACTTCGATAGTTCGACGCATCGCCCACATCCGCCAATACCGCACTGGCGGTGATTGGGCCGATGCCAGGAATACTCTGCAAACGATTTCCGGCATCGTCTTCTTTCAACTGCTGTTTCAGGTCGGACTCGATGTCCTTGATTTCATCATTCAGCTGTTGGATTTGACGATGAAGACGCATCACCACGCTCTTTAGGCGCAATGGAACCGGATGTTGTGGATCGTCCAGCAGCGCTGGCACGCGGTTCAACGCCGTTGCGCCAATGGGCAGGCTGATCCCGAATTCCAGCAAAAAACCATGAATCTGATTGGTCGCGACGGTGCGATGGCCAATCAAGGAATCTCGGACACGATGCAAAGCTGAAAGCGTTTGTTGCTCTGCGGTTTTAATCGAGCAGAAGCGCATCGCGGGGCGGCTCGCCGCCTCGCAAATCGCTTCGGCATCAATGAAGTCGTTTTTGTTGCCTTTGACGAACGGCTTAACGTATTGCGGGGCAATCAGTTTTACCTCGTGGCCCAATGCCTCAACCTGTCGAGCCAGCCAGTGGGCACCGCCACACGACTCCATCACCACCGTGCAGGCCGGCAGTTGGGCCAATGTGCCGAGCAATTGGCTGCGGCTGGTTTTCTTGCGCAAAACCTGATGACCTTTGGCGTCCTGGCCGTGCAGATGGAAACTGTGTTTACCAATGTCGATGCCGAGAAGCGTCATCGTGTTCATGAGAGATCCTCCGCCGAAAACGAGAAAAGCCCTGCAAGCGTAAACCTGCAGGGCTTCTCGGTCAGGCTGACCATCTCATTAAACCCCGATCAATTTCTTGATCGGGGTTTTGGTATTTGGTGCCCAGAGACGGAATCGAACCGCCGACACGGGGATTTTCAATCCCCTGCTCTACCGACTGAGCTATCTGGGCAACGGGGCGCATTAAACGGGTTTTTCAGGAGGGCGTCAAGCACGTTATCAAAAAATATTTAATTATTACCGTCGCTTACGATTCGCCCCCGGGGTAAGCAGCTTATTCGGAAGGCGGTACGTAGCCCTCGGCCTTGGCGTATTCTTCGCCGGAAAAGAACTTGTCCATTTCGCCCTGGATATATTTGCGATCCTCGGCGTTCATCATGTTCAGGCGTTTTTCGTTGATCAGCAGGGTCTGGTGTTTCTGCCAGTCTGCCCAGGCCTTGGCCGAGACGTTGTCGTAGATGTCCTGGCCCTTGGCGCCAGGGAACGGAGCGCGCTCCAGGGCGGGCAGCTCTTCTTTGTATTTGCGGCACATGATGGTGCGGGTCATGACGACTCTCCTGCATTCAAGACGACGGCCGCGCGTTCGAGCAAGGTTTTGACCGGGGCGGCAAGGCCCAGGCGCGGCGGGGTGGCGAGGTTATACCAGAGCCAGTCGGCCTCGGCCACGTGATGGCCGGTTTCCTGGACCCGGACCAGCCAGGGTTCGATTGCCAACTGGAAATGGCTGAAGGTGTGCACCAGGCCGGGCATTTCCTGTTGCCTGCCCAGTTCCAGCGAGTGTTGCAGGGCCAGATGCTGCAGGTCGTCGAGGTCATCGAGTTCCGGCAGGCTCCACAGGCCGCCCCACAGGCCGGTGGAGGGACGACGATAAAGCAGGATCGCGCCCTCACGGTTGGCCAGCATCGGCATCAAGGTACGTTTCCTGGGTACTTCCTTGCGTGGCTTGGGGATCGGATAGCGGGTCTCCAGGCCCAGCATATGGGCTTGGCAACCGGTCTTCAGCGGGCAGAGCAGGCAACTGGGCTTGCTGCGGGTGCAGAGCGTGGCGCCCAGGTCCATCATTGCCTGGGTATAGGCATTGACCCGGTCCTGGGGGGTGAAGCGCTCCGCGGTGGCCCACAGTTGCTTTGCGACCTTGGGTTCGCCCGGATAGCCTTCCTGGGCGGTAAAGCGTGCCAGCACCCGCTTGACGTTACCGTCGAGGATCGGTGCCCGCAGGCCCATGCTGATGCTGGCGATGGCACCGGCGGTAGACAGGCCGATCCCCGGCAGCTCGGTGAGTTTCTCCACGTCCCGGGGGAATTCGCCGCCGTATTGTTCGACCACGATCTTTGCGGTTTTCTGCAGGTTGCGAGCACGGGTGTAGTAGCCCAACCCGGTCCACAGGTGCAGCACTTCATCCTCAGGCGCGGCGGCCAGGGCTTCGACGGTAGGCAGCGAGGCCATGAACCGGTCGAAGTAGTTGAGCACGGTGCTTACCTGGGTCTGTTGCAACATGATCTCCGAAACCCAGACCCGGTACGGCGTGATGTCCTGTTGCCAAGGCAGGTCGTGACGCCCGTGGCGGTCGAACCAGTCCAGCACCGCGGTGGAAAACTGCTCGGCTCTCATCGCTTGAACAGCCCCTTCAGCGCATCTTTCAGCTCGGGGCTGACCTTGTCGCCCAGCTTCTCGTCGATCTTGTCACCGAGGCGGTCGCCGGCCAGTTTTGCCGCGACCTTGCCCAGGCCGTCGTTATCCAGGCGGCAGGCTTTGGCGCCGAGCTCCAGGGGGCCGCGGCAGCGCAGCGGCCATTCGACATCGACGTAGCGTTCGTTGACCTGGCAGGCCGGGTCGGGCATGTCGCTCTTGTCGCCTTCGACGATGACGCCGACGCGGTAATCCATGCCCAGCACCCGCAGGTCGATATCGCCATTGCCGTTTACGGTCATGCCCGGTACACGGACTTTCAGGTCGGGGTTGCTGGCCACGCCGTTGCGCAGGGTGAGATTGCCGTTGAGCTGCTGGAACGGTGTGTCCTTGCCCCGGGGTTCGCCACTGAGGTTCTTGCGGTTGAGCAGGGCGATGCCTTTGCACAGCTGCTGTTCGAGGTTGGCATTGAGCAGCACGCCATCGTTGATGACGAAACCGGCGGTGCCGTTGAGGCTTTCGATCAGGGCCTTCTGGCTGTTGCCGCTGGCGGTCACGGCGCTGTTGAGCGTCACCAGCCCCTTGACTGGCGGAGTCTTGCCCTGGCTCTCGATGATTTTTTCCGCCGGCACCCGGTTGATCCGGGTTTGCAGGTTCAATTGCGGCGTGGGCTGGCGCACATCCAGGGTGCCCTTGGCTTCGAAGTTGCCGTTGTACAGGTCGCCCCGCAGGTTCTCCAGGGTCAGCAGGCCGTTCTGACCGGTGGCCTTGAGGGCAGCATTTTCGATCGGCAGTCTGTCGAGGATCAGTTGGCCGAAGGTCAGGTCGGCATCGATGTCCAGTTTGCTCAGGCGTTCCACCGGGAACAGTCGGTCGTTACTCCAGGCTCCCTGGGTTGGCGAGCTTGGCAGTGGCGTGCTGCCGGCGCCTGCCATGGCGCTGGTCTCGGTGTCGCTGACTTCGGCTTCGCGGGCGGCCTTGGCGCTGTTGCTCTCGGCGGATTTCGGGGGCAGGTAGCGGTCGACGTTGAATTTGTCGGCCTTGAGCTGCGCACGGAGGGATTGCTTTGCGAAATCTTCCACGGCGATACGGCCGCTGAAGCTGCTGTCGTCGACTTTCAGGTTGATGTCGTTGAGTTCGACGCTGGTCGGCGTGCCGGCAATGCGGCTGGCCAGCTCGACCTTGGTCAGGCTGCCCTCGGCCATGGCCGGTAGTTTCTGGCCGATGCTGTCGACAAAGTTCGCCAGGTCGAACTGGGCAATCGAAATTCCGCCGTTCAGTTGCGGGGTCTTGTCGAGGTCGTTGACCTTCAGTTCGCCCAAGGCGCGCAGCTGGTTCAGTGAGAGCTTGATGCCAGTCCATTCGGCCACGTTGGCGGCCCTGTCCAGGAACAACTGTCCCTGGGCGTTGAAGTTAAGGGTCTTGCCCTGCAACGGATCCCCCGTGACTTCGCCGGACAACTTCAGGTCTTCGAACTTGTAGCGCTGCAAGGCGCGCTCGAAGCGCAGTTCGCCAGTGACTTCGGTGCGCACGCGCACGGCCGGCTGGTTGCTGGACAGGAACGCGGTCAGCGTGACCGGGATATTGGTGGAGTCGTGGACCGGGCCGGTGCTCAACTGGATGCTCTCGGCACTGAATTGCTTGCCGGTCTGCTCGTCGGTGTATTGAACCCTGGCGTTGTTCACCGTCAGGCTGTCGATGTCCAGCCGGGTCGGCTGCGCCGGTTTTTCCGGCGGGGCGCTGGTGGACGGAGCGGGTGGCTCGGCTGGCGCCGGAGTTCCGGCCGTCGTCGTCGAGGCGGGCGCCTTGCCGATGTCTTCCCAGTTGCCGTGGCCGTTCTTGTCACGGTTGAGTCGCAGGTTCAGGCCTTCGACCCGCACGTCGCTCATCTGCACCTCCTTGCGCAGCAGCGGGATCACGCGTACCGAAAGGCCGAGCATCTGCAGGTCGGCGAAAGGTTGTGTCGGGTTGGCCAGCGTGGCGACACTGGCATCGTGCAATTCCAGACCCAGCCATGGAAACAGGCTCCAGCCGATGTCGCCATTGAGCGTGAGCTCAATGTGGGCTTTGTCGCGGGCAATCTGGCGGATCTCTTCCTTGTAGTCGTTGGGATCGAAGAGGTGGGTCAGGGCAAAGCCCAAGGCCACAATGATCAGCAACAGCCCGAGAAGTACCAGACCCAGGATTTTGCCGAACGCTTTCATGGGCGAGTCCTTGTAGGTTGAGTTCAAAATTTAGCCTGGGAGTATAACGCTGTGGGTTTGTATTGGGCTTTAGGCTCTGTACGAAAAGCCTTGATACCCGTTCATGCAGCGTTGAAAACTGCCTCGCAACGTTCGTGTGTTCCAGTGCGCTGCGCTTGCTCGGCTGTTTTCGCCTTGCCTTCGTCCCAAGGCTCTTCTTGCAGAGCCTGGTCAGTACTCATCCAGCGCCAGTTTCAATCTGGCGGCGAGGGCTTGGGCTATGGGATGCCCGCCAGGGGCCCGCAGCCGCAGCTGGGCACCGTTCTGCAGGGCCATTCTCTGCGCCTCGCTCACCAGTCGTTCCGCGACGCCACGACGTCGGGTAACGTTCCGTACGCACATCTGGGACAAGTCCCAAGCGTCCTGGTGCCGTTGCAGGCGCGCGGCCCCCAGCAGTCGATCATTGAAACGTGCCGCGATCAATGAGCCATCTTCCAGGCAATCCTCTATCAGCCGGGCGGCATCGCCGAAGGGTTCCATCAGCCAGGCGGGGGCGTCCCGATAGATTTTTTCCAGGTCCTGCCGGTCCTGGCGGGTGGCTGCGTTCAGGTGCTCGACGACGATAGGCATGAAAATCCCTGAAAAAATAAATCATTAGCACCCTACAGAAAACCGCCGAAGGCGCGATAAGACGGATGACGTGAAAAAGGTGATATCACTTTGGTTTTTCTGTCACGAGCAAATGGTAATCTTTACCCGTTCGCCTGCCTTTCTGCGACCTGATGTCGCACCACTATGGAGCTTCACCGTAAAATACGGCCGTGCCTGCGTGCAATAAGGCCGAGGGTGAAGTGTGGCTGGCGAGCCATTCTAACAACTGGGGGATACACAATGAGCACGAGCATCACGGCGGACGGCATTGCCGACCAGCCTGCATTCCTCTCCAAGGAACGCATTATCGCCAAGCCCGGTTTCAACCGGTGGCTGGTTCCTCCGGCCGCACTGGCCATTCACCTCTGCATCGGCATGGCCTACGGCTTCTCGGTGTTCTGGTTGCCACTGTCCAAGGCCCTGGGTATCACCAAACCGGTCGCCTGCGCGCCGGACATGAGCTTCATCTCGCAAGTCTTTTCGTCCCAATGCGACTGGCCGATCTCGATGCTCGGCTGGATCTACACCCTGTTCTTCATCTTCCTGGGTTGCTCGGCAGCCATCTGGGGCGGCTGGCTGGAACATGCCGGGCCACGCAAGGCCGGTGTCGTGTCGGCATTGTGCTGGTGCGGTGGCCTGCTGATCTCCGCGCTGGGTATCTATACCCACCAGATCTGGCTGATGTGGGTCGGTTCCGGCGTGATCGGCGGTATCGGCCTTGGCCTGGGCTACATTTCCCCGGTCTCGACCCTGATCAAGTGGTTCCCGGACAAGCGTGGCATGGCGACCGGCATGGCGATCATGGGCTTCGGTGGCGGCGCGATGGTGGGTGCTCCGCTGGCCGCTGCGCTGATGAACCACTTTGCTTCGCCGACAGACGTGGGCGTATGGCAGAGCTTCCTGGTCATGGCTGCGATCTACTTCGTGTTCATGATCGGTGGTGCCTTGTCGTACCGCGTTCCGCCGACCGGCTGGAAACCTGAAGGCTGGACCCCGGCACCGAAGAAAGCCGCGAACGCGATGATCACCCATCGTCACGTTCACGTGAATGTGGCCTGGAAAACCCCGCAATTCCGTCTGGTCTGGCTGGTACTGTGCCTGAACGTATCCGCCGGTATCGGCATCCTGGGCATGGCTTCGCCACTGTTGCAGGAAGTGTTCGGCGGCAAGCTGCTCGGCAACGACCTGCCGTTCGGTCAACTGGACGCCGCACAACTGGGCCAGATCGCGGCCATCGCGGCCGGTTTCACCGGTCTGTTGAGCCTGTTCAACATCGGCGGCCGGTTCTTCTGGGCATCCTTCTCGGATTACCTGGGTCGTAAAAACACCTATTTCGTGTTCTTCGCCCTGGGCTTTGCACTGTACGCGCTGATCCCGAACCTGGGTCACCTGGGCAGCGTCGCGCTGTTCGTGGCGGCGTTCTGCATCATCCTGTCGATGTACGGCGGCGGTTTCGCCACCGTGCCGGCCTACCTGGCGGACCTGTTCGGTACCCAAATGGTCGGCGCGATCCACGGTCGCCTGCTGACCGCCTGGGCTGCGGCGGGCGTGCTGGGTCCGGTGCTGGTGAACTACCTGCGTGAATATCAACTGAGCATCGGCGTTGAACGTGCCGCAGCCTATGACATCACCTTGTACATCCTCGCCGGCCTGCTGGTGCTGGGCTTCCTGTGCAACCTGATGGTCCGCCCGGTCGCCGACAAGTACTTCATGACCGACGCCGAGCTGGCCGCCGAACAGGCGCTGGGCCATGACAAAGGTGCCGACAGCACCACGTCGCTGGAATGGAAGGCCGCGCCGGGCACCAAGCCCCTGGCGATCGCCGCCTGGCTGGTGGTGGGCATTCCGTTGGCGTGGGGTGTGTGGGTGACCCTGCAGAAGACGGCGGTGCTGTTCCGCTAAGCGACAATGCAGGTAGGCCCGAATCCATCGGAGACGGGCCTACCCTGTGGGAGCGAGCCTGCTCGCGATGAGGGTGTGTCAGTCGATATCATGGTCGGCTGACACACCGCTATCGCGAGCAAGCTCGCTCCCACAGTCGTTTTGGGTGATGGCAAAGGCTTGTATGGACATGTCTATCACCGACAGCCCGGGATTCAGCCCGTCAGCGATATCACCTCCCGTGTTTCTGTTTGCCGCTCGCGCCCCTATAATGGCTGCCTTTTTCGCCCAATGATTTTGCGGAGCTGGTGATGGCCGAACGTAAGGCGTCTGTCGAGCGCGACACTCTGGAAACCCAGATCAAAGCCTCGATCAACCTGGATGGCACCGGTAAGGCCCGGTTTGATATCGGCGTGCCGTTTCTTGAGCACATGCTGGACCAGATCGCCCGTCATGGGCTGATCGACCTGGACATCGTCAGCAAGGGCGACCTGCATATCGACGACCACCACACCGTGGAGGATGTCGGGATCACCCTGGGCCAGGCCTTTACCAAGGCCATTGGCGACAAGAAGGGTATTCGTCGCTACGGCCACGCCTACGTGCCGCTCGATGAGGCGCTGTCGCGGGTGGTCATCGATTTCTCCGGCCGCCCGGGCCTGCAGATGCACGTGCCGTACACCCGTGCCACCGTGGGTGGTTTCGACGTTGACCTGTTCCAGGAATTCTTCCAGGGCTTCGTCAATCACGCCAACGTGACCTTGCACATCGACAACCTGCGCGGGCACAACACCCACCACCAGATCGAAACCGTGTTCAAGGCTTTCGGCCGCGCCCTGCGCATGGCCGTGGAGCTCGATGACCGCATGGCCGGGCAGATGCCCTCCACCAAAGGCGTCCTGTAATGCAGACGGTCGCGGTTATCGACTACGGTATGGGCAACCTGCACTCGGTGGCCAAGGCTCTCGAGCACGTGGGGGCCGGCAAGGTGCTGATCACCAGCGATGCGGATGTGATTCGTGAAGCCGACCGGGTGGTATTCCCCGGTGTCGGTGCAATCCGCGATTGCATGGCCGAGATCCGTCGCCTGGGCTTCGACTCGCTGGTCCAGGAAGTCAGCCAGGATCGTCCGTTCCTGGGAATCTGCGTCGGCATGCAGGCCTTGCTCGAACACAGCGAAGAGAACACCGGCGTCGATTGCATCGGTATGTTCCCGGGCCAGGTGAAGTTTTTCGGCAAGGACCTGCATGAGGACGGCGAGCACCTGAAAGTCCCGCACATGGGCTGGAACGAAGTGAAGCAGACGGTGGACCACCCGCTGTGGCACAACATTCCGGACCTGGCGCGTTTCTACTTCGTGCACAGCTACTACATCGCGGCCGGCAATGCGCGGCAGGTGGTGGGCAGCGGCCATTATGGCGTCGACTTCGCCGCCGCCCTGGCCGACGGCTCGCGCTTCGCCGTGCAGTTCCACCCCGAGAAGAGCCACACCCATGGCCTGCAGTTGCTGCAGAATTTCGCGGCGTGGGACGGCCGCTGGTAATGGCGCGCAAGAAACCGCCGATCCTGACCCTCACGCCCGAGCAGGAGAGTGAGGCCAACCGCAAGATCCAGCGGTTCATGGAGGATCGTTTCGAACTCGAACTGGGTTCGTTCGAAGCGGCGGAAATTCTTGACCTGTTTACCCGCGAAATTGCTCCGCACTATTACAACAGGGCGATTTTCGATGTGCAGACGCACCTTAAAGAAAGGTTCGAAAGCATTGAAAGCGACTTGTGGGCGCTCGAGAAAAACTGATTTCCGAGCCAAGCTGAACATTCGAATCTGAAGGTTTGCCAGATGCTGATTATCCCCGCTATCGATCTCAAGGACGGCGCATGCGTACGTCTGCGCCAGGGCCGCATGGAAGACTCCACGGTGTTCTCCGATGACCCGGTGAGCATGGCCGCCAAGTGGGTGGAAGGCGGCTGCCGTCGCCTGCATCTGGTCGACCTCAATGGCGCCTTCGAAGGGCAGCCGGTCAATGGCGAGGTGGTCACGGCCATTGCCAGGCGCTACCCGAACCTGCCGATCCAGATCGGCGGCGGCATTCGCTCGCTGGAAACCATCGAGCACTACGTCAAGGCTGGCGTGAGCTACGTGATCATCGGCACCAAGGCGGTGAAGGAGCCTGAATTCGTTGCCCAAGCCTGCCGCGCGTTCCCGGGCAAGGTCATTGTTGGCCTCGACGCCAAGGACGGTTTTGTCGCCACTGACGGCTGGGCTGAAGTCAGCACCGTGCAGGTGATCGACCTGGCCAGGCGTTTCGAAGCCGACGGCGTGTCTGCCATCGTCTACACCGACATCGCCAAGGACGGCATGATGCAGGGCTGCAATGTCCCGTTCACCGCCGCCCTGGCTGCCGCCACCACGATTCCGGTGATCGCCTCCGGTGGCATCCACAACCTGGGTGACATCAAGACACTGCTCGACGCCAAGGCGCCGGGCATCATCGGTGCGATCACCGGTCGCGCAATCTACGAAGGCACCCTGGACGTCGCCGAAGCCCAGGCTTTCTGCGATTCCTACAAAGGCTGAGGACTCACCATGGCGCTGGCCAAACGCATCATCCCTTGCCTGGACGTGGACAACGGCCGGGTGGTCAAGGGTGTGAAGTTCGAGAACATCCGTGACGCCGGCGACCCGGTGGAAATCGCCCGTCGCTACGACGAACAGGGTGCGGACGAGATCACCTTCCTCGATATCACGGCCAGCGTCGACGGCCGCGATACCACCCTGCATACCGTCGAGCGCATGGCCAGCCAGGTGTTCATCCCGCTGACCGTGGGCGGTGGTGTGCGCACCGTGCAGGACATCCGCAACCTGCTCAATGCCGGCGCGGACAAGGTGTCCATCAACACTGCGGCGGTGTTCAACCCCGAGTTCGTCGGCGAGGCGGCCCAGCACTTCGGCTCGCAATGCATTGTCGTGGCCATTGATGCCAAGAAAGTCTCCGGCCCGGGTGAAACGCCGCGTTGGGAAATCTTCACCCATGGCGGTCGCAAACCTACCGGGCTCGATGCCGTGGAGTGGGCGAAGAAAATGGAAGGCCTGGGTGCCGGCGAGATCCTGCTGACCAGCATGGACCAGGACGGCATGAAGAACGGTTTCGACCTGGGGGTCACCCGTGCCATCAGCGATGCCCTGGGCATCCCGGTCATTGCTTCCGGCGGTGTCGGCAACCTGCAGCATCTGGCCGACGGCATCCTCGAAGGTCATGCCAGCGCGGTGCTGGCGGCGAGCATTTTCCATTTTGGTGAATACACCGTGCCGGAAGCCAAGGCCTACATGGCCCATCGCGGCATCTGCGTTCGCTGACCGCTGGACACCATGGCGGGCCCGAGGCACTCTTGGGCACACCATGGATTGCGGTAGCCCGACATGTTCAAACGCTTCGTCCTTGCCTTTGCCGGTGCCACGTTGCTACTCACAGGCAGCGTCCGCGCCGCCGATTCGACGCTGGTGCTGCTGACGGAAAATTTCCCTCCGTACAACATGGCCAGGAACGGCAAGAACTTCGCACAGGACGAAAACATCCATGGTATCGCCGTGGACATCGTTCGCGAGGTCTTCAAGCGTGCCGATATCTCCTACAGCCTGACGCTGCGTTTCCCTTGGGAGCGGATCTACAAGCTCGCCCTGGAAAAGCCAGGTTACGGTGTGTTCGTCATGGCCCGGCTACCGGAGCGCGAGAAGCTCTTCAAGTGGGTCGGCCCCATCGGTCCGGACGACTGGATCATGCTCGCCAAGGCCGATAGCCGGATCACCCTCGACTCCCTGGAGCAGGCGCGCAAATACAGGATCGGCGCCTATAAGGGCGACGCGATTGCCGAGACACTGGCCAAGCAGGGGTTGAATCCGATTGTCGTACTGCGCGATCAGGACAACGCCAGGAAACTGGTCAACGGCCAGATCGACCTGTGGGCCACTGGTGATCCGGCCGGGCGTTACCTGGCGCGCCAGGAGGGCGTGAGCGATCTCAAGACCGTGCTGCGCTTCAACAGCGCCGAGTTGTACCTGGCGTTGAACAAGGAAGTGCCCGACGATGTGGTGGCCCGGCTTCAAGCCGCCCTGGATGAGCTGCGCAAGGAGGGCGAGGTGGACGCGATCATGGCGCGGTATCTCTGACCGCTGGAGCAGGCCTGCGAGAGCGAGCTTGCTCGCGATGAAGGCGATGCGGTTGGGGATAGAGCCCAGCCGCTACCGATAAACCCCATCCTTCCCATGCCCGGCCATCGCCCGATTGCTGCGCAGGCTGATCATCGACTTGATGTCGATCCATTCGATGCCCTGGGCCTTGAGCTTGGGTAGCTCGCGTTCGAGTACCGCCAGGGTCTGCGGATAGGGGTGGCCGATCATCACGGCCGAACCCTGTCGGCGGGCCAGGTCGATGGCGATCTGGAACTGATGGGCGATGGCCGCTTCGGTGCGTTCGTCATCCAGGAATACATCCCGTGACACACTGGCGAGCCCGATCTTCTGCGCCTCGGCGGCGGCGACCGTGCGGGCGCTGGTGCGGCTGTCGACGAAGAACTTGTTACGTTGCTGCAGGTTCGCCATCAGCCAGGCCATGGCCTGGGGTTGAGCCGTCATGCGGCTGCCCATGTGGTTGTTGATTCCGCTGGTGTAGGGCACGGCGGCGAACGCCGCATCGAGGCGCTTGCCCAGCTCTTCGGTGGGTAGCTCGGGATGCCAGGCGAACGGGCCGGTGGCCGGGTCCATGGGCATGTGCAGCATGACGATCTTGCCGGCGCGATGGGCTTCGCGCGCAAATTCGGCGGCATGGGGTGTATCGGGCATGACTGCGGCGGTGACCGGGCCGGGCAGGGTGAGCACGCGACGATCCCGGGGCAGGTTCTGTCCCAGGTCGTCGATGATCAGGCTCAGGTACGCCTTGTGCGGGACGGCGGGTGGCGTGGCGGGCGCCCCATGGGCGGCCCCCGCCAACAGGCACAACAGGGCGAGGACGAAGCGCAGGCTCATCTCAACGGCCGGAAGTGATGTTCAACCCCTTGAGCAGGCTCAGGGCCTGGGCCAGCTGATAGTCGTCATCCTGCGGCATCGGCTTGGCCTTGGCACCGGAGCCGGTCGGCTTGTCGGCACCGCCGTTGCCATTGCCCAGGTGACCTTGCAGGTCGGCTTCCTTGAAGTACTCGCTGTCCTGCTCGCTGGTGATCTTGGCCTTGCGCACCTCGATATCCGGGACGATGCCCTGGGCCTGGATCGAGCGCCCATTGGGCGTGAAGTACAATGCGGTGGTGATCTTCAGGGCGCGGTCATTGTTCAGTGGCAATACGGTCTGCACCGAGCCCTTGCCGAAGCTGGTGGTGCCCATGACGACGCCGCGCTTCTGGTCCTGCAGGGCGCCGGCGACGATTTCCGAAGCCGAAGCGCTGCCGCCATTGATCAGCACCACCAGCGGCACGGCTTCGCTCAGGTCGTTGCCAGTGGCCGAGAAGCGCAGCTCGGAGTTGGCGATACGGCCCTTGGTGTAGACGATCAGGCCCTTGGTGATGAAGTGGTCGACCACTTCCACCGCCGACTGCAGCACGCCGCCAGGGTTGTTGCGCAGGTCCAGGACCATGCCGTTGAGTTTCTTGCCGTTGTCCTTGCGCAACTTGGCCAGGGCCTTGGCGACTTCTTCACCGGTCTTGACCTGGAACTGGGTAATGCGGATGTAGCCATAACCCGATTCCAGCAGTTGGCTCTTCACGCTTTTGACCTGGATGACTGCCCGGGTCAGGGTGACATCGAATGGCGTACCACCGTCGCGAACCAGGGTCAGGGTGATCTTCTGGCCGATCTTGCCGCGCATCTTGTCCACGGCTTCGGTCATGCTCTGGCCGCGCGTCGGCTGGCCGTTGATCTTGACGATGAAGTCACCGGCCTGGATGCCGGCCTTGGAAGCCGGGGTATCGTCGATGGGCGAAACCACCTTGATGAAACCGTCTTCGCTGCCGACCTCGATGCCCAAACCGCCGAACTCGCCGCTGGTGCTTTCCTGCAGCTCGGCAAAGTCCTCCGGCCCCAGGTAGGCGGAATGTGGATCGAGGTTGCTGAGCATGCCCTTGATGGCATTCTCCAGCAGCATCTTGTCATCCACCGGCTCGACATAGGCGGCCTTGATCCGGTCCATGACTTCGGCAAAGGTGCGCAGTTCATCCAGCGGCAACGGGGCCTTGGTGGTGGCGGCCGTGGCGGCGGTGGACGACGGGGCCGGTTCGGCGGCGAACGCCAGGGGCGCACCGATCACGAGGGCGATCGTCAGGGCCAGCGAGGTAAGGCGGGACAAGTGCAGCATGTCGAACGAACTCCTTAATTGGATGGGCACGCTTATCCTTGCGCACGACACCATTGGGCCGGGTCACTGGGGCGACCCTGCTGACGAATAGCGAAATACAGTGCCGGCGTATCCTGCCCACCACTGTTGCCGACCGTGGAAATGGACTCGCCGGCTTTTACCACATCGCCGGCGCTCTTGAGCAGCGTCTGGTTGTGGCCATACAGGCTCAGGTACCCATTGCCGTGATCCAGGATCACCAGCAGGCCGGCACCGCGCAGCCAATCGGCGAACACCACGCGTCCACCGTGGACGGCGTGTACCTGGCTGCCGGCGGAGGCGCTGATCATCACCCCGTCCCACTTGGTACGGGTGTCGTCACCGCGGGTTTCACCAAAGCGTGCAAGCAATCGACCATTGACCGGCCATGGAAGTTTGCCCCGGGCGGAAGCAAAAGCACCGCCGAAGGTTTCACCATCGCTGGAAACCAGTGCGCCAGGGCTTGGCCTGGCCGGTTTGCGTGGCTCATCGCTATTGTCGGCCTGGGCTTCACGTAAACGCTTTTTTTCGGCTTCCTGCTGGGCGATCAGCGCTTTCTGGCGCGCTTCTTCCGCCTCCCGAGCCTGGCGGGCCAGGGTTTCCTCGATGGTCTTCAAGACCTTGGCCAGTTCTGCCTGGTCCGCCTCGCGAGCCTTGAGCTTGCTGTCGCGGGCCTTTACGTCGTCGTTGAGCTTGGCCAGGACTGCCTGGCGTTCCTTGCGAACCTTGTCGAGCTCTTCGCGTTGGGTGTCGAGGCTGCTTTTCTGCACCAGCAACTGGGCCTGCTGCAGTTCGATGTCCTTTTCGACATTGGCCAGTTGGCGCAGGGTCTCGTTGAAGCTCTTGAGTTGCTCCAGGCGCGCCTGGCTCAGGTAGTCGTAATAGGTGAGGGTGCGGGCGAATTTCTCGGGATTCTGCTGGTTGAGCAGCAGCTTGAGGTACTCCTGACGGCCGTTCTGATAAGCCGCCCGGGCCTGGATGGCGATCAGCTTCTGCTGTTCAGTGCGCGCGCTCTGGAGTTTTTTTTTCTCTCCATCGAGTCGCTGCAGCTCGGATTCGCTTTTCTTCAGCTCTTTCTGCAGGGCCTCGACCTGCTTCTCCAGCTTGCCCATTTCCGTTTCAGTGCCGCGCAGGTCTTTCTGCACGCTGGATTTTTCTTCCTGCAACTTGCCCAGCAGCTTTTTCAGCTCGGCGATGTCCTGACGCGTTGCCTCCAACTGTTGTTGGGTTTGCGCGCGTTCATCGGCGAAAGCCGGTTGGAGCAGGCAGGTCAGAGCGAGGGCTATCAGGACGCGAAGCATAGGGGCGGAAGGCACCAGGGAAAGGGACGGCCTAGTATGCCCGCCCCACGCTGCAAAAAAAACGCCCATTTGGGGCTGTGTGATAACTGGCCTGCAAAAGACCAAGGACCCTCTGTGGGAGCGAGCCTGCTCGCGATGAGGCCATAACGTCCGACATAAATGTTGACTGTTACATCGCCATCGCGAGCAGGCTGAACTGGCCTAATGATTTTGGACACCTCAATCGGGCGCTATGATAGCGCCCAAATCTGAGGTGTTTGGCTATGCGTAAATCCTATTCGAGAGAGTTCAAACTCAAGGCCGCCAGCATGGTGCTGGACGAGGGGCAATCGGTACCTGAGGTCTGTGCCGGTTTGGATATTGGCCCTACAGCCTTGCGCCGTTGGGTCGATCAGGTTCGTCAGGAACGCCAAGGTTCAACACCGGCAGGCGCCAAAGCGATTACCGCCGATCAACGTGAGATCCAGGAACTCAAAGCGTTGCTGCGGCAAAAGGATCGGGATATCGAAATCCTAAAAAAGGCCAGTGCTCTCCTGCTTTTGGACGCCAAAGATCACTCTCGTTGATCTGTGAGCTGGGCGAGCAATACGGCGTTAACGAGTGCTGTCGGGTGCTTGGCATCAACCGCAGCAGTTTTTACGCCTGGCGTCAGCGCCAAGACAAAGTGAATCCTCGGCGAGAAAAGCTCAAGGCCGTGCTGGTCAAGCATCACAAGGCGTCGAGAGAGTCGGCGGGGGCCCGCACCTTGGCCAAGCAGTTGCAAGCCAGCGGACACAGTGTCGGGCGGTTTATGGCTCGCAGTTTGATGCGAGAGGCAGGCATTGTCAGTCGTCAGCGCAGGCGTCATAAGTACAAGTCACCAGGGGTGGAAGCGCTGGTGGCGCCACACATACTCAAGCGCAAGTTTGATGTGACGGCGGTTAATCAGGTGTGGTGTGGAGACGTGACGTACATCAAGGTGGGCAAGCGATGGCTGTACTTCGCGGCGGTTCTGGATTTGTATGCTCGCCGGGTGGTGGGTTGGGCGTTTTCGATGATCTCCGATGCCACGTTGACCTGCGAAGCTCTACGAATGGCGGTTGAAGTGCGCCGTCGCCCTGCAAACGTGCTGTTTCACTCCGACCAGGGTTGCCAGTACACCAGCCATAAATTCAGGAATGTACTGATGGAACACGGGCTACAGCAGAGCATGAGTCGTAAAGGCGAATGCTGGGACAACGCCCCAATGGAGCGTTTCTTTGGAAGTCTGAAATCAGAGTGGGTACCCGAAACAGGCTACGAATCCGAGCATGAAGCCCGAGCGGATGTGCAGCGCTATGTATCGCGCTACAACACCGTCAGGCCTCATAGCTACAACGACTATCGGTCACCAGTCGCGAAAGAACGGCTGGCGGCGTAAGCCTTAACTGGTGTCCAAGATTACTTGACCAGTTCAAGCTCGCTCCCACATGGATGTGGATCGATCAGACCAGGATCGAAGTCCCGGTCATCTCTGCCGGTTTTTCCATGCCCAACAGCATCAGCATGGTCGGCGCCACGTCAGCCAGTACGCCACCCTCGCGGACCTTGAAGTCGCGCTTGCCGACATAGATGAACGGCACCGGCTCGGTGGTGTGGGCGGTGTGGGCCTGACCGGTGGATTCGTCGGACATCTGCTCGACGTTACCGTGGTCGGCCGTGATCAGCGCTTCGCCGCCGACCTTTTCCAGGGCATCTACGATGCGACCGACACAGGTGTCCAGGCACTCCACGGCCTTGACCGCCGCCTCGAAGACGCCGCTGTGGCCGACCATGTCGCCGTTGGCGTAGTTGACCACGATCACGTCGTAGCGCTGGTTTTCAATGGCGTCGACGATGCGGTCGGTCACCTCCGGAGCGCTCATCTCCGGTTGCAGGTCGTAGGTGGCGACTTTCGGCGACGGGATCAGGATGCGCTCTTCGCCCGGGAAGGGTTCTTCGCGGCCGCCGGAGAAAAAGAACGTCACGTGGGCGTATTTCTCGGTTTCGGCGATGCGCAGCTGAGTCTTGCCGTTTTTCGCCAGGTAATCGCCCAGCACGTTTTCCAGGCTGCCGGCGGCGAATGCCGACGGTGCGGGAATGCTGGCGGCGTATTGGGTCAGCATCACGAAGCCGGCCAGTTTCGGCTGGCGGGGGCGTTCGAATTCCTTGAAGTCGTCCTCGACGAATACGCGGGTCAGCTCACGGGCCCGGTCAGCGCGGAAGTTCATGAAGACCACGGCGTCGCCGTCTTCGACCCTGACCGGTTCGCCGATCACGGTGGCCTTGACGAATTCGTCGCTTTCACCGCGCTCATAGGCGGCCTGCAGGCCTTGCTGGGCGGTGGCGGCGCTGAATTGGGCATTGCCATCGACGATCAGGTTATAGGCCTGGGCCACGCGATCCCAACGGTTGTCGCGATCCATGGCGTAGTAGCGGCCGACGATACTGGCGATGCGGCCCTTGCCGAGGGTCTGGAAGGTGTTGTCCAGCAGCTCGATCGACGAGGCGGCGCTTTTCGGCGGGGTGTCGCGGCCATCGAGGAACGCGTGCAGGTAAATGTGCTGGGCACCGCGCCGGGAGGCCAGTTCGGCCATGGCAATCAGGTGGTCCTGGTGGCTGTGTACGCCACCGTCGGACAGCAGGCCCATGAAATGCACGGCCTTGCCGGCTGCCACGGCTTTGTCCACGGCGGCGCAGATGGTCGGGTTCTCGAAGAACTCGCCGTCGCGGATCGCTTTGGTCACCCGGGTGAAGTCCTGGTACACCACGCGACCGGCGCCAAGGTTCATGTGGCCCACCTCGGAGTTGCCCATCTGCCCGTCCGGCAGGCCGACGTCCATGCCGCTACCGGAGATCAGGCCGTTCGGCACGGTGGCCCACAGACGGTCCAGCACAGGCTTTCTGGCCGCATAAACGGCGTTGGATTCGTGGCTGTCACTGTGACCGAAGCCGTCGAGAATCATCAGGACCAAAGGTTTAGGCGTGGTAGTCATGGAATCCACTCGTGGCTGTTGAAAGAAGACGATGCAAAAGGGACGGGCAGTTTAAAGGTAAGTTCCGATGGCGTCACCGCCGGGCGGGGTTTGGCGGGCCTTGAGTGCTGTGTATACTGGCCGACATTTTAACGCCCTGGAACCTCCTTCGATGGTTGCTCACCTGATTCAATTTGCCACTAACCACTACATTCTTGTCGGCATCTTCGTCGTACTGCTGGCGTTGCTGATCGCTCATACGATGCAGGGCGGCGGCCGCAGCCTGAGCACCGGCGAGCTGACCGCGCTGGTCAACAAGGATGCGGGCGTGGTGGTGGATATCCGTCCGGGCAAGGAGTTTGCCGCCGGTCACATTGTCGGCGCGCTGAACATTCCCCACGACAAACTGACCACGCGTATCAGCGAGCTGGAAAAGCACAAGGCCAAGACCATCATCCTGGTCGACGCAATGGGCCAGACGGCCGGCACCCACGCTCGCGAACTGATGAAATCCGGCTTCACCGCCGCCAAGCTGTCCGGTGGCGTGGCGAGCTGGAAAGCCGACAACCTGCCCCTGGTGAAGTGAGATGACCCACGTCGTTGTCTATTCCAGCGATTACTGCCCCTATTGCTCCAGAGCCAAGTTCCTGCTCCAGAACAAAGGCGTGGCTTTCGAAGAGATCAAGGTCGACGGCAAGCCGCAACTGCGCGCCGAAATGACCCAGAAGGCCGGACGTACCTCCGTGCCGCAGATCTGGATCGGCAATACCCACGTGGGCGGTTGTGACGATCTGTACGCCCTGGAGCGCGCCGGCAAGCTCGACGCGATGCTCAAGGCCTGAATTCCCTACTAAGCACCTGAAGGTGAGAAGGATCTGCGATGACTGACCAACAGAACACAGCTGCCAGCGAAGAAGAAGCCGCACCGCAATTCTCCTTGCAGCGCATTTATGTACGCGACCTGTCCTTCGAAGCCCCGAAAAGCCCGGCAATCTTTCGCCAGCAATGGGAGCCAAGCGTAGGCCTGGACTTGAACACCCGCCAGAAAGCCCTGGAAGAAGACTTCCACGAGGTGGTGCTGACCTTGTCGGTGACCGTCAAGAACGGCGAAGAAGTGGCGTTCATCGCTGAAGTGCAGCAGGCCGGCATCTTCCTGATCAAGAACCTGGATGCCGCTTCGATGAGCCATACCCTGGGTGCCTTCTGCCCGAACATCCTGTTCCCTTACGCTCGCGAAGCCCTGGACAGCCTGGTGACCCGTGGTTCGTTCCCGGCCCTGATGCTGGCCCCGGTGAACTTCGATGCCCTGTACGCGCAGGAATTGCAGCGCATGCAGCAGGAAGGCGACGCGACCGTTCAGTAAGCGTCCACAGCCAGGCAAAACTGTGGGAGCGAGCTTGCTCGCGATGGCACCGCCATCGCGAGCAAGCTCGCTCCCACAGGTGTTTCTGGCTGACAGAAAGGGATCAGGCGAACCCGTTCTGCCGCCATGCCTCATAAACCGCCACCGCCACGGTGTTGGACAGGTTCAGGCTACGGCAGCCTTCGCGCATCGGCAGGCGCAGGCGTTGCTCCGCCGTCAGGGCATCCAGCACGTCGGCCGGCAGGCCACGGCTTTCCGGGCCGAACAGAAATGCATCGCCCGGGACGAAACTGGCGTCGTGGAACGGCCGCGAGCCCTTGGTGGTGAAGGCAAAGAGACGTGGCTTTCCCAGGCTTTCCAGACAACTGGCCAGGTCGGCATGACGCTGCAAGGTGGCATACTCGTGGTAGTCCAGGCCGGCGCGCCGCAGGCGTTTGTCGTCCATCTCGAAGCCCAGCGGTTCGATCAAATGCAGGTGGCAGCCACTGTTGGCGCACAGCCTGATGACGTTGCCGGTATTGGGCGGAATTTCCGGTTGAAAAAGGATGACGTGAAACATGCACGGCTCCGCAGATAAAGATGAGCGGCATTCTACGCCGCAAACCGACCGACGTTCGAAGCTAATGCCTCGGGTCATGACCTCGTTGGCGATTTTTGGCCTGATGGTTGGCTTGATGATCGGCCGCCTGACCAATCCGGAGCCCAGTGAGCTGCAGCAGGTCGAGATCATCGATGGGGCGCTGGTGGCCTGGTTCAACAACGAGCCCAAGCTGCACGGGGAAATTGTCGACGGCTCGGTGGCGTTGCTGTTCGATGCCCAAGGCCGGGCGCAGAAAGGGCAGTTGAAGCTCAACGGCAAGGACGTGAACTGGCGGGTGCGTTTGAGCGACAAGGGGTTGCTGCTGACGGTGGTGGCGGCGCGTCCGTTGCGCGCCCAGTGGGCCGGCAGCGAGGTCGATGACCGCTGGCGGCTGGAGGTCCGTCTCCAGGAATAAAAGAGGAATCCCCAGCCTGCCTGTACCAAGGACCCCAAAACGGGAGGGCTGCGATCGTGCGCGACCCCGGTGTAAAGAAGGGAAACCTTGACCTGCCTGTATCAAGGCCCCCAAAACGGTGGGCTCTCTGAGCCCGGATAAAATGGGGAATCCCCGGCCTGCCTGTACCAAGGTCCCCGAAACTGGGTGTTGCTTGAGTTATTGCAGGGGGCGTGCCAGTTTTAAATGGCTTGTCACAAAAAACCTGCTGAAGCCGCTCAAAGCCCCGGATTACGGGGCTTTTGCTTCCGTGTGGGCTGTTCTTCCGGAATCGAATCGGGTGATTCGGGCTGGCGCAGCGTGCGCACTTGCGGTTCATGGTGCATTGGTGCGGTGCATGGTGCCTTCAAGAGCATCGCGAGCAGGCTCGCCCCCACAAGGTCCGGTGGTGTTCACGAGCTCGCGAACACTGGAAATCCATCGTGGAGGCGAGGCTGCTCGCGATTAATCCTTGCGATCAGCCAATAGCAAGGCTTCGATCAGCCTTCTTCGCCGTCATCATCGTCCCCGCCATCCACTTTCATCCCCAATTCCTTGATCTTGCGAGTCAAGGTATTGCGGCCCCAGCCCAGGAGCACGGCGGCGTCGCGGCGGCGGCCAGCCGTATGCTTGAGGGCGGTTTCGATCATGATGCGCTCGAAGCTCGGCACGGCGCTGTCCAGCAGGCTCGACTGGCCACGGGTCAAGGCCTGGTCGGCCCATTGGCGCAGTGCCTGTTCCCAGTTGGTCACCGGTGCCGAGTCCTGTGGCAGGCTCAACAGTTCCGGTGGCAGGTCACCGATGTGCACTTCGCGCCCCGAGGCCATCACTGTGATCCAGCGGCAGGTGTTCTCCAACTGGCGAACGTTGCCAGGCCATGGCAGGTTCTTGAGGTATTCCTCGGTCTCGTTTTTCAGCAGCTTGGGTTCCACAGCCAGTTCCTGGGCCGCGCGGCTGAGGAAGTGCCTGGCCAGGGTCGGGATGTCTTCGCGACGATCCGCCAGGCGTGGAATGTGGATGCGAATCACGTTCAGGCGGTGGAACAGGTCTTCACGGAATTTTCCGGCGTGGACCAGGGTTTCCAGGTTCTGGTGGGTCGCGGCGATGATGCGCACATCCACCTTGACCGGCGTATGGCCGCCCACCCGATAGAATTCGCCGTCCGCCAGCACCCGCAGCAGGCGGGTCTGGGTGTCGGCCGGCATGTCGCCGATCTCGTCGAGGAACAGCGTGCCGCCGTCGGCTTGCTCGAAGCGCCCGCGACGAAGGTTCGCCGCGCCGGTGAATGCGCCTTTCTCATGACCGAACAGTTCGGACTCCATCAGGTCCTTGGGAATCGCCGCCATGTTCAGTGCGATGAACGGCGAGGCCGCCCGCGGGCTGTGGCGATGCAGGGCGTGGGCCACCAGTTCCTTACCGGTGCCCGATTCGCCATTGATCAGCACGGTGATGTTGGAATGGCTCAGGCGTCCGATGGCGCGGAAGACCTCCTGCATCGCCGGCGCTTCGCCGATGATTTCCGGCGTGCGGGCCAGGGCCGGTACTTCTTCCAGGCCCTGTTGTTCCTGGGCGTGCTGGTTGGCGCGCTTGACCAGCGAAACGGCCTCATCGACGTCGAACGGCTTGGGCAGGTATTCGAAGGCACCACCCTGGTAGGAGGCCACCGCGCTGTCCAGGTCCGAATGGGCGGTCATGATGATCACCGGCAGTCGCGGGTGCTGTTCGCGAATGCGGGCCAGCAGGTCCAGGCCACTGGCGCCGGGCATGCGGATGTCGGAGATGATGACGTCCGGCTGCTGACGGGCCAGGCGGCTCATCACCCCATCGGCGCTGTCGAAGCTCTGGGTGGTCATGCCTTCCTGTTGCAAGGCTTTTTCCAGGACCCAGCGGATAGAACGGTCGTCATCGACGATCCACACGGTTTCACTACGGCTCATGTCGATGTGGCTCCTTGTTCCAGTGGCAGGAAGATCGAAAAGGTGGTGTGGCCGGGATGGCTCTCACACTCGATCAGGCCCTGATGCTGACTGATGATGTTCTGGGTAATGGCCAGGCCCAGCCCGGTACCGTCCGGGCGGCCGCTGACCATGGGAAAGAAGATGGTTTCCTGCAGCTCGGCGGGGATGCCCGGGCCGTTGTCGATGATTTCGATCTTGGTCACCAGGCGATGGCGCACATGGCCGATGGTGAACTGGCGCATGGCTCGGGTACGCAGGCTGATGCGGCCCAGGCGCAGCTCGTTCTGGCTGCTGATGGCCTGCATCGCATTGCGCACGATGTTCAGCACGGCCTGGATCATTTGTTCGCGGTCGATCAGGACATCGGGAATGCTTGGGTCATAGTCGCGCACCAGTGTGATGCAGCCTTGGCTTTCGGCTTCCACCAGGCTGCCGACGCGCTCCAGCACTTCGTGGACGTTGCACATCGCCAGGGAGGGCAGCTTGTTGGAACCGAGCATGCGATCGACAAGGTTTCGCAGGCGGTCGGCTTCCTCGATGATGACGTTGGTGTAGTCCTTGAGGCTTTCGTCCGGCAGTTCCCGGGACAGCAACTGGGCTGCGCCGCGAATCCCGCCGAGCGGATTCTTGATTTCATGGGCCAGGCCACGCACCAGCATCTTGCTGGTTTCCTGCTTGGACAGCTGGGCTTCTTCCTTGGTGATACGCAACAGGCGATCACGGGGATGGACTTCCAGCAGCAACAAGGTCGCGCCGTTGTTCAGGATCGGCGTCACCGCGTAGTCCACGGTCAGTGTCTGTCCAGTCAATGCGGTGAGCATCGCTTCGCGCTTGGTGAACGGGTGAGCCTGTTCCACGGCCTGGCGCAGGGAATTGAGCGCCTCGGCGGATTCGGTGAACAGCTCGCTGATGAACTGCCCATGGCTGCGCTGGCCGCTGACAGCCAGGAGCATCTCCGCCGCCGGATTCATGTACTCGAGGCGCAGTTCGGCATCGAGCAGGATGGTCGCGGTGGTGAGATTGTCGAGTAGCAAGCGGTGTAAGGCGTCGCTAATGGTCATCAGGACCTCTTTTGAAGCGTAGCAAGCACGCGAATGACGCGCCGGTAACGGGAAAATGCAAAAAACAAACCAAGGCTCCGAAAAGAAGCGTTTAGAGCCTGAAACGGCTTTTTTGCGCCCGATTGCGTGGCGTTCTGCCAGTTTTTCCGGGTACTTTCGAACCAAAATGGGTGGGAGCCTGGGTAAAGGTGCAACGTATTGCACCAATATAGTGCGTAAGCCTTGGCAATGTTAGAAAAACGGCAGGATGCTGATTTCTTCCTTGGGCTTGTCGGCGAGGGGGCATTCGGGGCGCTGGCCATAGTCGGCCTTGGCGCAGGGTTTGATTCGACGTTTCTGCGCCAGGGACGTGCGCTGCATATGGAAGGGCTGGTTGGCGGTGCGTTCGACGATACGATCCTGCTCATCGAGGATTTCCACCGCCAGGTGATGAGTGCCTCGATCGATGTTGCTCAACGCGAACACCGGACTTGGCCCGGGTTCGCCAGTGGGTTGGCCGTCGAGCAGAAGGCGATAGCGGTGACCCTTTTTCAGTCCCGGCTCGCTTGTAGCCGTGACGATCAACTCTCCGGCGGTGCTGCGGATGGTGGCATCCGGTTCGGGAATCAGTAGGCGCAGCATCTCGTAGTGAAACAGCGGCTTTGGCGGCTCTTGCGACACCGCCGCCGGCGCCGTGCTGGAGGGTGGGGGTGGTATCCGGTTGCCGGGAGGCAGCTGGACCTTCTTCGCGTTGCCGGGTCGCGGCTGATCGGTGAAGACCCGATTCCCTTGCGCATCGATATAGGTGTAGACCTGCGCGAGCCCAGGCAGGGTGACCAGAGCGAGGCCTGCGGCGAGCGCCCAGCGGATCATGGCAGGTGCACCCGCTGTACCGTGAAGGTGACGGTGTCGCTCTGTTGCACGAGGCGCTCCCCGTCGATGACCTGGACCGCCAGGCTGTGCTCGCCTCGGTCGATATTCACCAGTTGCAGGCGCGGTACGTTCGTTGGCTGGCCGTAGGGCTGGCCGTCCAGCAGCAACCGGAACAGATGAGGGCTTTGCAGGCGCGGTCGGGCCCGGACGCCCACGGTGAAGGTGCCGTTGTTGGCACGCAGGGCTTCTTCGGTGGGGATGTCGGTCAGCTCCAGCACTTCGTAGGCCTGGCCAGGTTCCTCCCGCTCTGGGACGGGTGTCGGTGTGTCCGGGCTGGCGGGCGGCTGGCGTTCGATACTGTTGAGCGGCGCCAGCTCCACCGTCTGGGCCGGAATGCCTTGGGGCGGCTGGTTGCTGTAGGCGGTGTTGCCATTGGCATCGGTGTACTTGTAGATCTGTGCGGCGGCAGGCAACGCCAACAGCAAGAACAGGATGATTGAAAAACCACGCCCCATAAGATCGACCGAAAACTGAAAGTATTGAGTTGCAGCATAGGTCAGGGAGGGGCATTGGCCCAAGTTGTTGCGCGCGACCTCCTGTGGGATCGGTGTCGTTTGTCTTAGGTTTTCGGGGCGATGCACAGCTGCGCGGTCGCGCGGATCAGGGCGAGTCGTTGCACGGGATGCTGCTTGTTGTGGTGGGTGGCGCGGGCCAGCCATTGCGGGCACTGCGGGTCGGTGCGGTAGGGGGCGAAGTCGGCCAGTTGCTGCAACAGGCGTTTCTGCAGGCGGTCGAGCTGCGGGCGGATCTGTCCCGCCAGGTCCGGGCGCGGAAGGTCCGGGGCCTTGCCTTCCAGGGTCCAGTCGGACAAATCGATGTATTGCACCAGTTTGTTGGCTTCTATCTGGGCGGCAAAAAACGCTTCCACGGTCTCGCCCGACAGCTTGTAGGCCGGTGCCTGGGCGACGGCGGCGGCAATGACTTCGCGCTCGCGTTGGCGATCTTCCACAGGCTTGCCGCTGTCCCATTTGCTCAAGGCTACCTGGTTGGCGATGGCCAGACGCTCGCCGATGGTATTGAGCAAGGGGGTGAGGGCATCGGGGGCGGCGGCTTCGACGGCGCTGGCGGACAGCGCGGCTGACAGGGCAAGGCACAATGTGACGCGGGAGGTCATGGCAGTCTCGTCTTCTGTGGGCGGCGGATCATCATGCACGTAATTGGCGCCCATAAAAAAGGCCTTCCGAAGAAGGCCTCTTTTTCACTTCACGCCGCGTGTCGCGACGCTACCGGATCAGCAGCTGTAGTACAGCTCATATTCCAGTGGGTGTACGAAGGTGCGAACCTTGATTTCTTCTTCGCTCTTCAGTGCGATGTAGGCGTCGATGAAGTCATCGCTGAATACGCCGCCCTTGGTCAGGAACGCACGGCCCTTGTCCAGTTCTTCCAGGGCTTCTTTCAGGCTGCCGCAAACCTGTGGGATTTCCTTGGCCTCTTCAGGCGGCAGGTCATACAGGTTTTTGTCAGCGGCATCGCCAGGGTGGATCTTGTTCTGGATACCGTCCAGGCCGGCCATCATCAGAGCGGCGAAGGCCAGGTATGGGTTGGCAGCCGGATCCGGGAAGCGCGCTTCGATACGACGGGCTTTAGGGCTGTTGACGTAAGGAATACGGATCGAGGCGGAACGGTTGCGAGCCGAGTAGGCCAGCATTACCGGGGCTTCGAAGCCTGGTACCAGACGCTTGTAGGAGTTGGTCGACGGGTTGGTGAAGCCGTTCAGGGCCTTACCGTGCTTGATGATGCCGCCGATGAAGTACAGGGCGGTGTCCGACAGACCGGCATAGCCTTCGCCTGCGAAGGTGTTCTTGCCGTCCTTGGAGATCGACATGTGCACGTGCATGCCCGAACCGTTGTCGCCGTACAGAGGCTTCGGCATGAAGGTCGCGGTGCGGCCATAGGCGTCGGCAACGTTGTGTACGCAGTACTTCAGGGTCTGGACTTCGTCAGCCTTCTTCACCAGCGTGTTGAACTTCACGCCGATTTCGTTCTGGCCGGCAGTTGCCACTTCGTGGTGGTGAACTTCGACGGTCTGGCCCATTTCTTCCAGTGCGTTGCACATGGAGGTACGGATTTCGTGGTCGTGGTCGAACGGTGGAACCGGGAAGTAGCCGCCCTTGATGCCTGGACGGTGGCCTTTGTTGCCGCCTTCCACGTCCTGGTCGGTCATCCACGAACCCTGTTCGGAGAAGATCTTGAACATGGAGCCGGAGATGTCGGACTTGAACTTGACCGAGTCGAAGATGAAGAACTCAGGCTCAGGACCGAAGAATGCGGTGTCGCCGATGCCGGTGGACTTCAGGTATTCCTCGGCGCGGTGGGCGATGGCGCGTGGGTCGCGGTCATAACCTTGCATGGTCGAAGGTTCGATGATGTCGCAGACCAGGATCAGGGTCGGCTCTTCGGTGAATGGGTCCAGGACCGCGGTTTCGTCGTCCGGCATCAGGATCATGTCGGATGCTTCGATGCCTTTCCAGCCAGAGATGGAGGAGCCGTCGAACATCTTGCCGATTTCGAAGAAATCGTCATCCAGCGCATCACGGGCCGGCATGGTCACGTGATGTTGAGTGCCTTTGGTGTCAGTGAAGCGCAGATCAATCCACTTGACGTCATGATCTTTGATGAGTTGAACCGACTTCGACATATGTCCTCCGGGTGGCTTCGGGCGGTAATGGTGTGCCCTGAATATGGGTGATGCCGGCGCGAATACTCGGCCAAGGCAACCTGCCTCACAAGGGAGCAAATTGCATGCCAGTGCCCCAGCATGGGTTTTTTGCACCAAACCCACGCTTTCAGAGCCCTGTAATAGTAGATTGTCGGACAATAGCGCACCGTAATGTTGCGCTTTGTGATGCGAGCGACCCGTTTTGGTGCAGTGAAAACCATCTGCATATTAACTGGTTAAACCTTGAGCAATTTCCGCTATAATCCGCGCCCCCCTTTTTCGGCTGGCCGTTCGCGCGCTGTTTTCATGAAACTAATCGTCAAAGTCTTCCCCGAGATCACCATCAAGAGCCGCCCGGTCCGGACGCGTTTCATCCGCCAGCTGGCCAAGAACATTCGCGCCGTGCTCCGTGATCTGGACCCGGTCGTGGTGGTGAACGGCGTGTGGGACAATCTCGAGCTGGAAACCCGCGTCAGCGAGCCCCGGATCCTTAAGGAGATGACCGAACGCCTGAGCTGCATGCCGGGCATCGCGCATTTCCTGCAGGTGGACGAATATCCCCTGGGGGATTTCGACGACATCGTCGCCAAGTGCAAGCTCCACTACGGCGATGCGTTGGCCGGCAAGATCTTCTCGGTGCGCTGCAAGCGTGCCGGCAAGCACCCGTTCAGCTCGATGGACGTGGAGAAGTACGTCGGTAGCCGTCTGCGCCAGCAGTGCGGCGCTGCCGGTATTTCACTCAAAGAACCGCAGGTCGAAGTGCGTATCGAGATTCGCGACCAGCGGTTGTTCGTGATCCACAGCCAGCACGACAGTATCGGCGGCTATCCGTTGGGGGCGCTGGAACAGACGCTGGTCCTGATGTCCGGCGGCTTCGATTCCACCGTGGCGGCCTACCAGATCATGCGTCGCGGGTTGATGAGCCATTTCTGTTTCTTCAACCTCGGCGGGCGTGCCCATGAACTGGGCGTGATGGAAGTGGCGCACTTCATCTGGAAGAAGTACGGCAGCTCCCAACGCGTGCTATTTGTGAGCGTTCCGTTCGAGGAAGTCCTGGGCGAAATTCTCGGCAAAGTCGATAACAGTCATATGGGCGTCATTTTGAAGCGTATGATGTTGCGTGCCGCGTCCAGCATCGCCGACCGGCTGCATATCGATGCGCTGGTCACCGGCGAGGCGATTTCCCAGGTGTCGAGCCAGACGCTGCCGAACCTGTCGGTCATCGACTGTGTCACCGAGAAACTCGTGCTGCGCCCACTGATCGCCAGCCACAAGCAGGACATCATCGACACGGCCACCGCCATCGGCACCGCCGAATTTGCCCGGCACATGCCGGAGTACTGCGGGGTCATCTCGGTCAATCCGAAGACGGCCGCCAAGCGCGGGCGCGTGGAGCACGAAGAAAAAGAATTCGACATGGCGGTACTCGAGCGTGCGCTCGAAAACGCCAGGCTGGTTCCCATCGATCGGGTGATCGACGAATTGGGCCAGGACCTCCAGGTTGAAGAAGTCGGCGAAGCGCTGGCCGGTCAGATCGTCATCGACATCCGTCACCCGGATGAAGCTGAGGATGACCCGCTGAGCGTCGCCGGCGTCGAGGTAAAAACGATGCCGTTCTATGCAGTGAACGCGCGTTTCAAGGAACTGGACCCTACTCGCCAGTACCTGTTGTATTGCGGCAAAGGCGTGATGAGTCGCCTGCATGCTCACCATTTGCTCAGTGAGGGGCATGCCAATGTGCGCGTTTATCGACCGAGCTAAGTGCCCGGGGCTGTTTGCCTGTGGCCTGCGTCACCGGCCCCCCGACGCCGCCGACAGGCTGTAACGGCTTTGTCGGACTCAACGTAAATCGCTGCCACGACCTGTCAGCACACCGAATCCTCTGATCGAGATACACAAGTGATCGAAAATCTACGCAACATCGCCATCATCGCCCACGTTGACCATGGTAAGACCACCCTGGTAGACAAACTCTTGCGTCAATCCGGCACCCTGGAGCGCAACGAGCTCAACGACGAGCGCGTGATGGACTCCAACGACCAGGAAAAAGAGCGCGGTATTACCATCCTGGCGAAAAACACCGCCATCAACTGGAACGGTTACCACATCAACATCGTGGACACCCCCGGTCACGCCGACTTCGGTGGTGAAGTAGAGCGCGTCATGTCCATGGTCGACTCCGTGCTGCTGCTGGTGGACGCCCAGGACGGCCCTATGCCGCAAACCCGTTTCGTGACCAAGAAGGCCTTCGAAGCCGGTCTGAAGCCGATCGTCGTGATCAACAAGGTCGACCGTCCGGGCGCGCGTCCTGACTGGGTACTGGACCAGATCTTCGATCTGTTCGACAACCTGGGTGCCACCGACGAACAACTGGACTTCCAGGTCGTCTACGCCTCGGCCCTGAACGGCATCGCCGGCCTGGACCACACCGCCATGGCCGAAGACATGACCCCGCTGTACCAGTCGATCGTCGACAACGTCCCGGCGCCTGCCGTTGACCGTGACGGTCCGTTCCAGATGCAGATCTCGGCCCTGGACTACAACAGCTTCCTGGGTGTGATCGGCGTCGGTCGTATCGCCCGCGGTCGCATCAAGCCGAACACTCCGGTGGTGGCGATCGATGTCGACGGCAAGAAGCGCAACGGCCGTATCCTCAAGCTGATGGGTCACCACGGCCTGCACCGTGTGGACGTCGAAGAAGCCGCTGCCGGCGACATCGTCTGCATCAGCGGTTTCGAAGAGCTGTTCATCTCCGATACCCTGTGCGATCCAAACGCTGTCGAGGCGATGAAGCCACTGACCGTCGACGAGCCGACCGTTTCCATGACCTTCCAGGTCAACGACTCGCCATTCTGCGGCAAGGAAGGCAAGTTCGTGACCTCCCGCAACATCAAGGAGCGTCTGGACAAGGAGCTGCTCTACAACGTTGCACTGCGCGTTGAAGAAGGCGACTCGGCCGACAAGTTCAAGGTGTCCGGTCGCGGTGAACTGCACCTCTCGGTACTGATCGAAACCATGCGTCGCGAAGGCTTCGAAATGGCCGTAGGCCGTCCGGAAGTGATCATTCGTGTCGTTGACGGCGTCAAGCAGGAACCGTTCGAAAACGTCACCATCGACATCCCTGAGGAATCCCAGGGCAAGGTCATGGAAGAGATGGGCCTGCGTAAGGGCGACCTGACCAACATGTCCCCGGATGGCAAGGGCCGTGTACGCCTGGAATACAACATCCCGGCTCGTGGCCTGATCGGTTTCCGCAACCAGTTCCTGACCCTGACCAACGGTGCGGGCATCCTGACCTCGATCTTCGATCGCTACGACACCATGAAGTCCGGCCACATGTCCGGCCGTCAGAACGGTGTACTGGTATCGGTCGAGACCGGCAAGGCGCTGACCTACTCCCTGGAAACCCTCCAGGCGCGTGGCAAGCTGTTCGTCGAGCACGGCCAGGAAATCTACAACGGCCAGATCGTCGGTCTGAACAGCCGTGACAACGACCTGGGCGTCAACCCTACCAAGGGCAAGAAGCTCGACAACATGCGTGCTTCGGGCAAGGACGAAACCATCGCCCTGGTTCCACCTGTTCGCTTCACCCTGGAACAGGCCCTGGAATTCATCCAGGACGACGAACTGTGCGAAGTGACGCCGAAGTCGATTCGTCTGCGCAAGAAGATCCTGGACGAAGGCGAGCGTACCCGCGCTGCCAAGAAAGCCAAGGCTTGATCGTCTAGCCCAGGCTGAATGAAAAACGCCCCCGGTCGTGAGATCGGGGGCGTTTTTTTGTGCCCGGGATTTGTGGGATGCCTTGAGACCCCTATCGCGAGCTTGCTCGCGATGGCGGCGGCTCAGGCGCCACAAACCGCCAGATCAAAAGCGATCCAGCGTCCGCGGATTGCGCTCGCGCTCCACTTCCTTGGGTTTGTAGGCGCAATAGCCCGGCCGTGGCCCGACTCGCGGATGGTTGCGGCAGGTGTCCGGGCGCTTCTCGTAAATGGTGCACAAGCGGCTTTTACGGTCCAGATACAGGCAATCGTTGTTGCTCATGCGCTGGAGCGTGAAAATCTCGGACTTCTGGTTGTAGCGCTCGACGATCCCTTCCTTTTGCAGGCGCTTGGCGATGTTCTTCGGTGGGTCGCCCAGTTCGAACTCATCGACGATGCCGATCCGGATCAGGTCCTTGATCTTGACCTCGACCGGTAGTGTGCAGCAGCTCGACACGCAGGAACCGCACATCGGGGCCGAATACCGGGCCCAGGTATCGAGTCGGTCGATCTCCGCAGCGGCGATCAGGTTGGGCTTCATCATCAGGGTGTACCAGCATGCGTCAGGGCGCGCGATCATACCGGGACTGGTGAAATTTTGAACGACCATCCGCCGTTTTTTTTTCGATTTCAAGAAACCCTTCCGACAGCGGCACGGCCCCTGCATTCATTCGTCCATCCGGCAGTTCCCTGACGGCAATTCTCCGACACTTGGGGAAAAACCACCGAACCAAGCGCCTTGACCGTCTGTCAGACCGTCTAGGCTCAGACAATTCCATGTCCGTTCGAGGTCTTAATTCCATGACTCAAGAACCACTTGTTCGCGAAGCTGAAGTCGCTGCGTTTCGCGACGCCGTGTTGACCAAACTCACTTATGCCGTCGGCAAGGACCCCGATCATGCGTTTGATCACGACTGGTTCGAAGCCATTGCCCTCGCAGCCCGCGACCATATGGTCGATCACTGGATGGACCATACGCGACAGATCTATCGCAAGGGCCAGAAGCGGGTCTATTACCTCTCCCTGGAATTTTTGATCGGCCGCTTGCTGTATGACAGCCTGAGCAACCTCGGCCTGCTGGACACTGCGCGCGAAGCCCTGACCGAGCTGGGCGTGGACCTGGAGCGCATTCGTTTGCTCGAGCCCGACGCGGCGCTCGGCAACGGCGGTCTCGGCCGATTGGCGGCATGCTTCATGGAAAGCATGTCGACCCTGGGTATTGCCGGCCATGGCTATGGCATCCGGTATGAGCACGGCCTGTTCCGCCAGGCCGTGGTGGACGGCTGGCAGCAGGAGCAGACCGAGCACTGGCTGGATTTCGGCAACCCCTGGGAGTTCGAACGGCCGGAGGTGGTTTATACGATCGGCTTCGGCGGCAGTGTCGAGACCGTCACTGACGACACCGGCAAGACCCGGCAAGTCTGGTCGCCGGGAGAAACCGTACGGGCCATCGCCTACGACACCCCCGTGGTGGGCTGGCGCGGCGCCAGCGTCAACACCCTGCGTCTGTGGCGCGCCCGTGCCATGGAAGAGTTGCACCTGGAACGCTTCAACGCCGGCGACCACCTGGGCGCGGTGGCGGAAGTGGCCCGGGCCGAAAGTATTTCCCGGGTGCTGTACCCGGCCGACAGCACTGAGGCCGGCCAGGAACTGCGCCTACGGCAGGAATATTTCTTCGTCGCCGCCTCGCTGCAAGACCTGCTGCGTCGTCATCGCAACATGCACACCTCGGTGCTGACCCTGGGCGACCATGCGGCGATCCAGCTCAACGACACCCACCCGTCCATCGCCGTGGCCGAGCTGATGCGCCAGTTGGTGGACGTCTATGACGTGGCGTGGGATGCGGCCTGGCAGATCACCCAGGACACGCTGTCCTACACCAACCACACACTGTTGCCCGAGGCTCTGGAAACCTGGCCGGTGGGCCTGATGGAACGCATGCTGCCGCGGCACATGCAGATCATCTATCTGATCAATGCCCAGCACATCGACTCGTTGCGGGCCAAGGGCATACACGACTTCGACGTACTGCGCTCGGTTTCGCTGATCGAAGAGGACAACGGTCGCCGTGTGCGCATGGGCAACCTGGCGTTCCTCGGCTCCCATAGCGTCAACGGCGTGTCCGGGCTGCACACGCAACTGATGCGCAGCACGGTGTTCTCGGAGTTGCACAAGCTCTATCCGGAGCGGATCAACAACAAGACCAACGGCATCACCTTCCGCCGCTGGCTGTTCCAGGCCAACGCCGAGCTGACATCGATGATGGTGGACGCCCTCGGGCCGAGCGTGCTCGACAATCCCGAGGAGCGCCTGATCGAGCTGGAGCCGTTCGCCGACAAGCAGGCGTTCCGCAAACAATTCGCCGAGCAGCGCCTGCACAGCAAGAAGGCCCTGGCGTACCTGATCCACGAGCGGTTGGGGATCGCCGTGAACCCGTCGGCGATGTTCGACGTGCAGGTCAAGCGGATCCATGAATACAAGCGTCAGTTGCTCAATCTGCTGCATACCGTGGCGCTGTACCAGGCGATCCGCGCCGAGCCGGAGGTGGACTGGGTACCCCGCGTGAAGATCTTCGCCGGCAAGGCCGCCGCCAGTTATCACCAGGCCAAGCTGATCATCAAGCTGACCAACGACATCGCCCGGGTGGTGAACAACGACCCGACGGTGCGCGGTCTGCTCAAGGTGGTATTCCTGCCCAACTACAACGTCAGCCTGGCCGAGAGCATCATCCCGGCGGCGGACTTGTCGGAGCAGATTTCCACCGCCGGTTTCGAGGCGTCGGGCACCAGCAACATGAAGTTCGGCCTCAATGGCGCGCTGACCATCGGTACGATGGACGGCGCCAACGTCGAGATGCACGAGCGCGTGGGTGGCGAGCACATGTTCATTTTCGGCCTGACAGCCGAGCAGGTGGAAGCCCGCAAGCGCAACGGCGAGTTCAGCGCAGCGCCGGACATCGCCGCATCCCATCGTCTCAACGACGTCTTGCAGGCGATCCGTGGCGGGGTGTTCTCACCGGACGATCCAATGCGCTACGCCGGGCTGGTGGACTCGCTGGTGGACTATGACCGGTTCCTGGTCTGCGCCGATTTCGATGCGTACTGGAACGCCCAGGCCAAGGTCGAGGAGCGTTGGCACGACTCCAAGCAATGGTGGCGCTCGGCAGTGCTTAACACGGCACGCATGGGCTGGTTCTCCTCCGACCGCACCATCCGTGAGTACGCCACCGATATCTGGAAAGCACTGGAATAGGCCTGGCTTCCAGAAATGTGAGCGAAGCCCAACGGCGGCTGGGCTTCGTCGATATACTAGGCGCCAGTTTCGCCGGGCTGTGTGGCCGGGCTCAGTCATTGGCAGCGACAACAATCCGATGTGGGAGCGAGCTTGCTCGCGATAGCGGTGTGTCAGTCAACCTGATGGTGTCTGTCATGCCGCTATCGCGAGCAAGCTCGCTCCCACAGGGTTTGTGCCCTTCCACTAGACTGATCCAGGCATCGCATCACCCCGGTCATGCCCGCAACGGGCCGCTTAGGGATATCGACCATGCAATGGATCTTGACGTTGTTGGGCCTGGCACTGGGCTGGGTGGTGGATGAGTCGCTGGCCGACGCGCTGATAGGCGGGTTGCTGGGTCTTGGCATCGCCCAGGGTGTCCGGCTGAGCCGTCTCGGCACCCAGGCCGCCAAGCAACAGAGCTTGCTGCAGGACGCCCAGAAAAACCTGCTGACACTGGAGGCCCGTCTGGCGCTGCTGGAGCGTGGCCCCGTTGCCGCGCCGAGCGAACCGACGCCAGCACCGCAGGTCGTCGTGGCCGAGGCGCCGAAACCCGAAGTGCGGACGCAACCCACACCAGAGCCGGAGCTGGTCTGGGAACTGCCGCCTGACCTTGCGCCCACTCCCGCGATGGCCGGCACACAAGCCAGCCAACCTTTGCCCGACGACCTCTGGCGTCCGGCGCCAACGGTGTCCAGGCGCGAAGCGCGCCGACAGGAAACCCTGGAAACGAAGGTTGTTGAACCCACTGCGCCCCGTGGCCCGAATTTCATCGAGCGGGCCATGGCGGGGGCGCGAAACTGGCTGTTCGGCGGCAATACCGTGTTGCGGGTCGGTGTGGTGCTGTTATTCCTCGGCCTGGCGTTCCTGCTGCGTTATGCCACCGAAGGCATGGTGGTGCCGATCGAGCTGCGTTACGCCGGCGTCGCAGCCAGTGCGCTGGGCTTGTTGGCCCTCGGCTGGTGGTTGCGCCAGCGCAACAGCAACTACGCCTTGATGCTCCAGGGCACCGGCATCGCGGTGCTGTACCTGACGGTGTTCGCCGCCATGCGCCTGCACCCGCTGCTCGACTCGAAGGCGGCCCTGGGCTTGCTGGTGGCGGTGACGGTGTTCTCGGCGATCCTGGCGGTCACCCAGAACGCCATGGGCCTGGCCGCAGCGGCCGCCCTGGGTGGTTTTGCCGCGCCGATCCTGACCTCCACTGGCAGTGGCAATCACGTTGCGCTATTCAGCTATTTCATCCTGCTCAACACCGGCATCCTGGCCATTGCCTGGTTCAAGGCCTGGCGCCTGCTCAACCTGATCGGCTTTGTCGGCACCTTCGGCATCGGTGTCGCCTGGGGCCTGCGCTCCTACACGCCGGAGCTGTTCTGGAGCACCGAGCCGTTCCTGATCGTGTTCTTCCTGATGTACCTGGCGATCGGCCTGCTGTTCACTCGTCGCAAATTGCTGGAAACCGCAGGCGCGCCTGAGGATGAGAGTCGCGAGGCGTTGCTGCGCTGGTCGGCGCGCAAGGGCGATTACGTGGACGGCACGATGCTGTTCGGTCCGCCGCTGGTGGGTTTCGGCCTGCAATACGCCCTGGTGCAGCACCTGGAGCTCGCCGCGGCGTTCAGCGCCCTGGCCCTGGGTGCGATCTACATGGGGCTGGCGCGGGTATTGATGGGCGGGCGAGCCTTGCTGCTGGCTGAAACCTGCCTGGCCCTGGGGGTGATTTTCGCCAGCCTGGCGATTCCCCTGGGGCTCGACGCCCGCTGGACTTCGGCGGCCTGGGCCGTGGAAGGCGCCGGGATCTTCTGGTTGGGGTTGCGTCAGCAACGACCACTGGCCAGGGCCTTTGCCTTGTTGCTGCAACTGGGGGCGGCACGTGCCTTCCTCGGCGAGGTGAGCCTTGGCGAAAGCAGCCTGCTCGATGCGCCTGCGCTGGGCAGCCTGATGATCGGTGGCGCCTTGCTGTTCAGCTTCCTTCAGTTGCGCAAGGCGGATCCCGCGCACACCCTCGCCTGGGAGCGCCAGGGCCAGTCGGTGCTGGCGGTGTTGGGCCTGGGTTTCCTCTATCTGCTGGCCCCGTTGTTTTTCTTCACCCATGGCACCGCCATCGCCTGGGCATTGGCCGGCCTTGTGACGCTGTTCGTCGGCCTGCGCCTGCAATCGCGCAGCTTCCTGTTCACGGCGTTCGCCGTGCAACTGCTGGGCGGCGCGCTGTTCCTGATGCGCCTGCGCGGCGCCGAAGGGGACTCGGCGGCGGTGTTCGATGCCGGCTGGAGCGGTTTGCTCAGCGCCTCCCTGATCGGTCTGGCGTTGATCGGCGGCATGTTGCTGGCGGCCCGCGACGACATGGTGCGCAGGGACGTCCGGTTGTTGCGCGGCCTGTCGGTCGTGCTGCTGGCGGGGCTGGTGCTGATCAACCTGGCCGTGCTGTTTGTCCTGCCCTGGCAGACGGCGAGCGGGGTATGGGCCGCCAGCGGCCTGCTGATCATCTGGCTGAGCCTGTACCTCAAGCAGCGCATGAGTTTTGTCTTCGGCCTGCTGTTGCAACTGGTGGGCGGCGCGGCGTTCCTGATGGCGGGGCCGGCCTTGCTGGGTCCGCTCGACGCCGAGGATCTGCGCCCTCTGGCCCACAGTGGCTTCTGGACGCCAATGGTGCTGGGGTTGGCGGCGCTGATCGGTGCATGGCGGCTGCAGCGGGATCGATCGGGCACGGCATTCGATGCCTTGAATTTGCAGCGCCTGTCCGAATTGCTGCTGGTCTGGGGCGCCGGTTGGTGGGCCCTGGCGTGGGTCAGCGAAGTGCTGCGCTTCGCCCCGGCGAACCTGCAGGGCAGCCTGCTGTTGATCGTCGCAGCGCTGAGCGTGGCGGTATGGACCGTCCTGTCGCAGCGTTTGAAATGGCCGGCGCTGGGGCTGCTGTGCACCTTGCTGGTCCCTGCGGCGGGCTGTGTGTTGGTTGCGACCTGGCACAGCCGCTATCACCCGGCGGCAGACTACGGCTGGTTGGCCTGGCTGCTGGTGTTCGGCGTGCATTTCCTTTCCCTGAAGCGCCTGGCCACGATGCTGCCGACCCAGGTGCGCAGTACCGCCCATGTGCTCGGTTGCTGGCTGTCGATCGGCGTGCTGGCGTTGCAACTGCGTTACGGCCTGCTGTTGTTGTCCGAGCAGTACAACGCTTGGCGCTGGCTGGGTTGGGCGATTCTGCCGAGCCTGTACCTGGTCCTGATGGCCGCGCCACGCGCCTGGCCGTGGCCAGTCTCGGCCCAGCCGCGCGAATACCGTGTCTACGCGGCGGCGCCCCTGGCCCTGCTGATGCTGGGCTGGTTCTGGCTGGCCAATACCTTCAGCGACGGCACCGCCGAACCCTTGCCTTATGTACCGCTGCTCAACCCTCTGGAGCTGGGCCTGCTGTTCGCATTGTTCGGCGTCTACGTGTGGTCCCGCAGCGCAGTGGCGCAACTGGCGATCCGCTGGGCCCATGCCGGGCAGGTGGCGCAGTTGGTCGCCGGGGTGTCGCTGTTCGCTTTCTTCACGGCGGTGGTGATGCGCAGCGCCCACCATTGGCTGGACGTACCGTTCGAACTGGATGCGCTGCTCGAATCCATGTTCGTGCAGGCCGGCTTGTCTATCGTCTGGACGCTGATCGCCCTGGGCCTGATGATTGGCGGACACCTGCGGCATCGGCGCGAGGTGTGGCTGATCGGTGCGGCGTTGATTGCCGTGGTGGTGGCCAAGCTGTTCTTTGTCGAATTGAGTAACCGTGGCGGTCTGGCGCGGATCGTGTCGTTTATCGGTGTGGGTGTGCTGTTGCTGGTAGTGGGCTACTTCGCGCCACTGCCGCCCAAGCGTCCGGAAACGGTTCCGCCGACCGAGCCGCCGATGCCTGTCAGTGGGGGAGTGTCATCTTGAGTCGCAAGTTGAGTCGGATCGGGCTGGGAGTGGTGGGGTTGTGGGCGACATTGTCGGTCGTGGCCCAGGAGAGGCCAGCGGACTTCGCCCACCAGGTGCCACTGGCCTTGAGCGGTGAGGGCCCTTGGTATCGTCTTCCGTTGCCCCTGGAGGTCCAGTTGCAGGCGCGCCAGACCGACCTGAGCGACCTGCGGGTATTCAACGCGGCCGGGCAGGCCCAGGCTTATGCCCTGGTTCGCGAAACCGCCCAGAGCCGGGAAAACCGGACCCTGACCGAGGTGAAGTGGTTTCCCCTGTACAACGCCGCCGATGACAACGAGCGTGCGCCCAGCGTGCGGGTGCAATCGAACGCCAATGGCACGCTGGTGGAAGTCCAGCCGTCCAGCCGCCTCGAAGCAGGGGAGGAGGAACTGCGCGGCTGGCTGTTGGACGCCAGCGCGATCAAGGCGCCCCTGCAGCAACTGATCCTGGACTGGACCAGTGAGCGCGACGGCTTCCAGCGGTTCACCATCGAGGCCAGCGACGATCTGCAGAACTGGCAATCATGGGGCGAAGGCCAGGTGGCACGATTGACCTTCGCCGATGAGCGGGTCGAGCAGCATGAGGTGAGCCTGCCGGGGCAATCGGCCCGTTACCTGCGATTGCTGTGGGAGTCGCCGTCATCGGCCCCGGTGCTGACCTCGGCGCAGTTGCAAAGCACCCGCCAGGAAAACCTGCCGCTGCCCTTGGCCTGGTCGCAACCGCTGGCCGGCAGCACTGCCAAGGCCGGTGAATATACCTGGCAGTTGCCCATGGGACTGGACATCGAACAAGTGCAGGTGGAACTGAGCCAGGCCAACAGCCTGGCGCCGGTGATCCTGGCCGGTCGGCGCGAGAGCAGCCATCCGTGGCAGCCGCTGGGCAGTGGCTTGCTGTATCGCCTGACCCAGAACGGCCAGGATGTGGTGCAGGACCAACTGCAGCTCGACGGCCAGACCGTTCAGCAATTGAAGCTGACAGTCGATGAGCGCGGCGGTGGCCTGGGCGACAAGGCACCGGCGTTGCGCTTTGCGGTGCGCCCCAGTCAGGTGGTGTTCCTGGCGCGTGGAGAAGGTCCCTTCAGTCTGGCGCTGGGCAGTGCCACCGTGAAGGCGGCCAACCTGCCCTTGACGACACTGGTGCCGGATTACCGTCCCGCGCGCCTGGCGACCCTGGGGACGGCAACGGTGAATGGCACGGTCCGCGCCATCCCCGCCGCTGCAACCGCGACCACCCCGGCCCCGGTCGAGACCAACTGGAAGAAGATCGGCCTGTGGGCGGTGTTGCTGCTCAGCGTATTGTTCCTCGCGGCGATGGCCTTCAGTCTGCTGCGCAAACCGCCGGTCAAGAGCTGAGGTGCGTTGATCGCGAGCAAGCTCGCTCCCACAATAGACCGCGTTCGTCGAAACAACTCAGTCAACTGTGGGAGCGAGCTCGCTCGCGATGGCGTTCTCTCAATCGTCAGAAATATCCAAGCGAGCCGCCACCCCGTGAACTCAATCCTCCATTCCCCGTCTCATAGGAGGAATTAAGTCCCGACTCGCGCTAAACTGCGCAGGTTTTTCCGCCCCCTATTCTTCGGAGCCGTCCATGTCCCGCGTTACCTTGAGTCGCTATTTGATTGAGCAGACCCGCAGCAACAACACCCCTGCCGATCTGCGCTTTTTGATCGAAGTGGTGGCGCGTGCGTGCAAGGAAATCAGCCACGCCGTATCCAAAGGCGCACTGGGTGGCGTCCTGGGCAGCATGGGCACCGAAAACGTGCAGGGCGAAGTGCAGAAGAAGCTCGACGTGCTGTCCAACGAAATCCTGCTCGAAGCCAACGAATGGGGTGGTCACCTGGCCGGCATGGCGTCCGAGGAAATGGACAATGCCTACCAGATCCCGGGCAAATACCCCAAGGGTGCCTATCTGCTGGTGTTCGATCCACTGGACGGTTCGTCGAACATCGATATCAACGCGCCGGTCGGCACCATCTTCTCGGTACTGCGTTGCCCGAACGAATACCTGAGCCAGAACGAAGCCCTGAATGAAAAGGCTTTCCTGCAACCAGGCACCCAGCAAGTCGCCGCCGGCTATGCCATCTATGGCCCGCAGACCATGCTGGTGCTGACCCTGGGCGACGGCGTCAAGGGCTTCACCCTGGACCGCGAGATGGGCAGCTTCGTACTGACCCACGAAGACATCACCATTCCTGAAACCACCCAGGAATTCGCTATCAACATGTCCAACCAGCGGCACTGGGAAGCTCCCGTGCAGCGCTATGTCAGCGAGCTGCTGGCCGGCGAGGAAGGCCCGTTGAAGAAGAACTACAACATGCGCTGGGTCGCGGCCATGGTTGCCGACGTGCACCGTATCCTGACCCGTGGCGGCCTGTTCATGTACCCGCGCGACAGCCGCGAGCCCTCCAAGCCGGGCAAGCTGCGCCTGATGTATGAAGCCAACCCGATGTCGTTCCTGGTGGAACAGGCCGGCGGTGCTTCCACCGACGGTCACCAGCGCATCCTCGACATCCAGCCCGAAGGCCTTCACCAGCGCGTAGCAGTGTTCCTCGGCTCGAAGGAAGAAGTGGCGCGCGCCACGGCCTATCACAAGGAGTGAAACATGGCCGAGCCCTGGCAGCCGTTGCTCGATTGGTGGTTTGGTTCAGCCGAAACGCCGGACGAAATCGCGGCCGACAAGGGCAAGCTGTGGTTTGGCAAAGGCCATGATCGCCAGGCGCAAGAGCGCTTCGGCGATCAGGTCGAGCAGGCACTGGCCGGCGGATTGACCGACTGGGCGCAACGCCCGGAAGGTTGGCTGGCCCTGGTGCTACTGCTCGATCAGCTTCCGCGGATGATCTTTCGCGACACCCCCAAGGCTTTTGCCGGCGACCTGCGTGCCCAGGCGCTGGTGGCCCAAGGCCTGGCGGCGGGGTTCGAGCGCCAACTCAAGCCCATCCAGCGCGTATTCATCTACCTCGTACTGGAACACTGCGAAATCCTCGCGGTGCAGAACGAAGCCGTGTCGCGGTTTATCGAGCTGGTTCGAGAGCAGCCCGAGGCGGAGCGGGCAGTGTTTGAAGACAACCTGGATTATGCCGAGCGGCACCAGAAGATCATTGCGCGGTTTGGACGGTTTCCCCATCGCAATGCGGTGTTGGGGCGCGAGTCCACGGCTGAGGAAATGGAGTTTTTGAACAAGCCTGGGTCGCGATTTTAGCGAAGTTCTAAGAGTCGCTTCGAAGCAAGCGTTTCATTAGCAACGCGGGCAAGCTCTTGCGGCTATCGGCGATGATGTGGATGTAGATCGTTTGGCCTCGCACTTCATAAATGATCCTATTCATTCCTGAAAGGATCTGTCGATATTGACCGAGATTAAGCCTTTCAATTTCTTCCGGGATCGATCCCGCAAAAGGCAGTGTTGCTAGATGACGGATCGCTGCTTTCAGACTGGCATAGGTGTTTTGCCATGTTTGAGAAGAAAACCGCTCGATTAGATAAACGCGGAGCTCTTTAAGATCTGTTTCGGCCGATTGAAGGATGACAACCTTTAAGCTCATTGAGTGTCAGCCCTGTCCAGCTCAGTGAAGACATCCTCAACATCCCGAAAATTACCTTCTTCAATTTCACGGTTGCCCATGGCCAATAGCTTCAACAGCGCCATGGTGTCTTCTTGTTCTTCGAAACTTTTCACATCCATGACTACGAGCTTGGCTTCACCGTTTTGGGTGATGATCAAAGGCTCTCTACTCTCTGTGATGGTCTTTACGATTTCAGCCGTGTGGCTTTTCAAATAGCTGATGGGTTTGATTTGGGATGACAGCTTCATGGCGTAAGCCTCGAAAGATTGAATGGACTGAGTTTAGTCTTAATTCAGTCTTGAGTCAGGTAGCGCTGACCAAATGTCTGTTTGCGTAGGCTGACATACCCCATCGCGAGCTTGCTCGCGACGGGGTCAGTCCAGGCACTAGATCCGGAAACTACCCACCAACTGCTTCAACCGCGCCGCCTGCTGCTCAAGATCGGCACAGGCCCGCAAGGTGGCCTGCAGGTTTTCCACGCCTTCCTGGTTCAGGGTGTTGATCTCGGTGATGTCGACGTTGATCGACTCCACCACGGCGGTCTGTTCTTCGGTGGCGGTGGCCACGGACTGGTTCATGCCGTCGATTTCACCAATACGCTGGGTCACGCTGCCCAGGCGTTCGCCGGCCTGGTTGGCGATGCCGACGCTGCTTTCGCTCTGGCGCTGGCTGTCGGTCATGGTCAGCACCGCTTCCCGGGCGCCCACTTGCAGTTCTTCAATCATCTTCTGCACTTGCTGCGCCGAATCCTGGGTGCGGTGGGCCAGGTTGCGCACTTCATCGGCGACCACCGCGAAGCCGCGCCCGGCTTCACCGGCACGGGCCGCTTCGATGGCGGCGTTGAGGGCGAGCAGGTTGGTCTGCTGGGAAATGCTGGTGATCACCTCAAGAATCTGGCCGATGTTCACCGTGTTGCTGTTCAAGGTTTCGATGTTGCCGCACGAATCGCTGATCTTCGCCGACAGCTGCTGCATGGCGGTGATGGTCTTGTCTACCACCTGCTGGCCATCCTCGGCCAGGTTGCGGGCCTCGCTGGAGTGCTGCGAGGCGAGGGCGGCGTTCTGGGCGATTTCCTGGGCGGCGGCGCCGAGCTGGTTGATGGCTGCGGCAACGCTACTGGTGCGCGAGGCTTGCTGGTCGGAATTGAACATCGAGGAATTGGAGGCGCTGACCACGCGCAGGGCGACTTCGTTGACCTGGCCGGTGGCCGAAGCCACTTCGCGGATCGAGGTGTGAATGCGTTCGACAAAGCGGTTGAACGATGTGCCCAGGGCGCCGAATTCGTCGTGGCCATGGATGGTCAGGCGCCGGGTCAGGTCGCCTTCGCCTTCGGCGATGTCATGCATCGCGCGGCCCATGGTCAGCAATGGCTGCATCAGCACGCGGATCAACATGCCCAGCAGGGCAATGATGAACACCACGGCGATGGCCATGGCGATCAATGCCGAGGTGCGGAATTCGCTGAGCATCGCCAGCGCCGTGTCCTTGTCCAGTACCAGTGCCACATACCAATCGGCGCCCGGCACGCCATTGACGCGGGTGAAGGACATGAACTGGGTCTTGCCGTCGAGTTCGACTTCCTTCATGCCCGGGCTGACTTGTGGTGCGCCGTTGGGGTAGGCCTCGGCCAGGGTCTTGAGCACACGCTTGCTGTCGGGGTGGATCAGGATCTTGCCGTCGGCGCTGACGATGAAGGCATGGCCATGGCCCCCGAAGTTCAGCGAGTTGATGATGGCGCTGACGCTCGACAGGTCGATGTCCGCACCGGCCACGCCGATCATCTGGTTCTGATGCTGGACCGGGGTGGCGACAGTGATCACCAGTTTGCCGGATGAGGCCGCGATGTAGGGTTCGGTGACGATGGTCTGTTGAGCGCTGTTGGCGGCCTTGTACCAGCCACGGGCACGGGGGTCGTAGTCGGCGGCGCGATTACCGGCCGGAACCGAAAACATCACGCCGTCGGTGCCGCCGAAGTAGCTGAGCTGGAAATTGCCGGTGTACGCCGGCAGGCCGACCGCGCGCTTGAGGCTGTCGGCGCTGCTGCCGTCCACGGCGATCTGCTGTGCCAGCGACTGGAGCAACTGGATGCGACCCTCGACCCAGGTCTGGATGTTGCGGCTGGTCAGGCTGCCGAGTTCCTGCATGGAGGTTTCGGTGCTGGTGTGCAGGCTCTGGCGCTGGCGATAGTCGTTGAACAGGATGAAACAGGCGAATGCGACGGCCACCACGAGGGCGGCAGCCAACAGAATTTTGTGGCTGAATTTCATGTTTCTGGTCATTAAGAAAGCTACCGAACAGAAGCTGGTCAGGAAGGGGGCGTCAATGTGCCATAACGCGATTTTTGGCGCTGGTCTTTTTATCGGCTCCCCGGCGTCGCGATTCAGGTGCTGATGACGTATTCCCGACGAAATGCACGACGCCGTCACAAACTGGTTGATTTACCGACGAAGTGCCTGGGTTTGGCCCAATAAATAGCCGGTTCCCCGGGGAACCAGATGACGGTTTTCTCTTCTAAGGTTCTGGTTGGCACCCTGCCACCTCCCTTCCGCTCCAGGAGTTACCCGATGTCCCTGCGTTCTATCGCGTTGTTGTCTTTGTGCGTCTTTCTGGCCGCCTGCAGCAAAGTCAACCAGGAAAACTATTCGAAGCTGTCGGCCGGCATGTCCAAGGCCGAAGTCGAAACGTTACTGGGGAAACCGACCGATTGTTCGGGCGCGCTCGGCATGTCCAGTTGCACCTGGGGCGACCAGAAAAGCTTTATCAGCGTGCAGTATGCCGGTGACAAAGTGTTGATGTTTTCCGGCCAAGGCCTGAAGTAAACCGAGGCCAGAGGCCTGCGGGAGAAAAATAATGATGCGGTTATTGTTAGTGCTTTTAGCTGGCCTGGTACTGGCCGGCTGTGCCACTTCTGGCGAAGACCCGTTGGCGCCCAAGACCGTCAACAGTGTCAATCTCAAGCGTTACCAAGGGACCTGGTACGAGTTGGCCCGCCTGCCAATGTATTTCCAGCGCAACTGCGCGCAATCGGAAGCTCACTACACCCTCAAGCCCGACGGCAACCTGGGTGTACTCAATCGCTGCCTGACTTCGGACTGGCAGTGGGAAGAAGCCAAGGGCACCGCCAAGCCACAGGTGCCGGGCAAGACCGACAAGCTCTGGGTCGAGTTCGATACCTGGTTTTCCCGCATCCTGCCGGGTGTGGCAAAGGGGCAATATTGGGTGCTGTACGTCAGCGAAGACTACAAGACCGCCATCGTGGGTGACCCGAGCCGACGCTACATGTGGCTGCTGTCCCGTACGCCCACCGTCAATGTCGACGTTCGTGAAGAACTGCTCAGCAGGGCGCGCCAGCAAGGCTACGACACGACACGGTTGATCTGGCGTGCGTCGGATCGGCAGATGGCCCGAACCTCGGATTGAACCGCTTCGAAGAGCCCCTTTGGGAGCGAGCCTGCTCGCGATGACGGACGTCCAGTCAACCTCGTGTTGAATGCGAAGGCCTCATCGCGAGCAGGCTCGCTCCCGCATTTCGTCAGTCCAGAAGTTCGCGCAAGACCTGGGCAAACGCCCGGGCGCTTTCTTCTTCCCCGGCATGACATCCATCGCGCACGACCCATTGCCCGCCGACCATCACATCACGCACCTGACGATCCCCGCCGGCAAACAGCCAGCGATTGAGTATCCCGTCGCCCCTGGCAGTGGCCAGGTAAGGGTCGTTGCCGTCGAGCACCAGCCAGTCGGCGCGTTTGCCGACGTCGAGGGCACCGACCGCTTGCCCCAGCGCCTGGGCGCCGCCTTCCAGGGCCGCATCGAACAAGGTGCGGCCGACCATTGGCTGGTCTGGTCGATACAGGCGGTTGCGCCGTTGATCCCGCAGGCGCTGGCCGTATTCCAGCCAACGCAATTCCTCCACTACGCTCAATGACACATGGCTGTCGGAACCGATGCCCAGGCGTCCACCTTGGGCGATGAAATCCACCGCCGGGAAAATACCGTCGCCCAGGTTGGCTTCGGTGGTCAGGCACAGGCCGGCGATCGCCCGGCTCCTGGCCATGAGGGCGACTTCGTCGGCGTTGGCGTGGGTGGCATGCACCAGGCACCAGCGCGGGTCGACCTCGACGTTTTCGTACAGCCATTGCAACGGACGGGCGCCACTCCAGCCCAGGCAATCGTCGACTTCCTTTTGCTGCTCGGCGATATGGATGTGCACCGGGCAATGGCGGTCGCTCGCGGCCAGCACGTCCTGGATCTGCCTGGGCGTCACGGCACGCAATGAGTGGAAGCACAGGCCCAGCGCCTGGGTCGGTTGTGCAGCCAGAATCGGCTGCAAGCGTGTTTGCAGCTTGAGGTAGTTTTCGGTGCTGTTGATGAAGCGGCGTTGCCCTTCGTTGGGTGCCTGGCCTCCGAAACCGGAGTGGCTGTAGAGCACTGGCAGCAGGGTCAGCCCGATGCCGGCCGCCTGGGCGGCGTGGCTGATGCGCAAGGCCAGTTCAGCCGGGTCGGCATAGGGTGTGCCGTCGGTATCGTGGTGCACGTAGTGGAATTCGGCGACCGAGGTGTAACCGGCCTTGAGCATTTCGATGTACAGCTGCCGGGCAATGATGCCCAGTTGATCGGGGCTGATTTTCCCGACGAGGCGATACATCAGGTCGCGCCAGGTCCAGAAACTGTCGTTGGGGTTGCCCGCCACTTCCGCCAGCCCGGCCATGGCCCGTTGGAAGGCATGGGAGTGCAGGTTCGGCATGCCCGGCAACAACGGACCTCCCAGCCGTTCGGCGCCGTCTGCGGGGGAGCCGGCCTGGACATGAGTCAGGACGCCAGCGGCGTCGACTTCAAGACGTACATCATTGGCCCATCCACTAGGCAGCAGCGCGCGTTCGGCAAAAAAGGCGGGCATGGTCGAACCTCATCGTGCGTAATTTGTATATACATATACAGACGTTTGCCTGGCCGGTAAACTCCGGCAAGCTAATGTCCTGTTTCATGGATACGTTCTTTTTTGATGTGTGGCTCTTGTCGTCAGGCAGGCGCCGCGCCGAGTCATAGCAGGCTGTGGCGAGGAGCGGCAACGCAGGATGACGGCAAGAGACGCCGTCAAGAAGGAACAGTATCTGGGCTACAGGACATTTGTAATCTCATTCGCAGAACAGGGAACCGCCGTGCCGACTCCGCCTGCCAAACCACCAATTGCCGCGAACATGGGCGACAGTCCGGCGCCCTTGTACGCCCGCGTCAAACAGATGATTACCCAGCAGATCGACAGTGGAAACTGGCCACCGCATTACCGCGTGCCATCGGAAAGCGAACTGGTCAGTCAGTTGGGCTTCAGTCGCATGACCATCAACCGCGCCCTGCGGGAGATGACCGCCGACGGCCTGCTGGTGCGCATGCAGGGGGTCGGTACCTTCGTGGCTGAACCCAAGAGCCAGTCCGCTTTGTTCGAAGTGCATAACATCGCCGACGAAATCGCCTCCCGTGGCCATCGCCATACCTGCAAGGTCATCACCCTGGAAGAAGAGGCCGCCGGTTCCGAGCGTGCCCTGGCCCTGGAGATGCGCGAAGGCCAGAAGGTGTTCCATTCTCTGATCGTGCATTTCGAGAACGACATCCCGGTGCAGATCGAGGACCGTTTCGTCAATGCGCTGGTGGCGCCGGACTACCTCAAGCAGGATTTCACCCTGCAGACGCCCTATGCCTATCTGAACCAGGTCGCGCCGCTGACCGAGGGCGAGCATGTGGTGGAGGCGATCCTCGCCGAGCCGAGCGAGTGCAAGCTGCTGCAGATCGAACGGGGCGAGCCGTGCCTGTTGATCCGTCGCCGCACCTGGTCCGGGCGCCAGCCGGTGACCGCCGCGCGCCTGATCCACCCCGGTTCCCGTCACAGCCTGGAAGGTCGGTTTCATAAATGACGAATCAGATGACAGTTCTGCGGGCTGCGGACTATCCCCGCATGCCCTGGAAAAACGGTGGCGGCAGTACCGAGGAAATCACCCGTGACGCCGGCACCGGCCTGGAAGGTTTCGGCTGGCGCCTGTCGATTGCCGATATCGCCGAGTCGGGCGGTTTTTCCACCTTTGCCGGCTACGAAAGGATCATCAGCGTCCTGCAGGGAGACGGCATGACGCTGAACGTCGATGGCCAGGCCACGCGACCTCTGCATCCGCTGGACCCCTTTGCCTTCAGCGGCGAGAGCCATGTGCATTGCACCTTGCTGGGCGGGCCGATTCGCGATTTCAACCTGATCTATGCCCCCCAGCGTTTTCACGCGCGGTTGCAATGGCTGGGAGGCCAGCAGCGGTTTTTCAGCGAGGCGCAGACGGTGCTGGTGTTCAGCGCGGCCCCGGGGTTGGCGATCAGGGTTGGCGAGTTCGCCGTTAACCTGGGCCTCTACGACTGCTTGCAATTGAGCAACACCGGGCTGCTGGACATCACCAGCCACGGCCAATGCTGTGTGATCGAGCTGACGGCCCGCTGATTTCCGACGAAGCGCTTTAGTGGCGAGGGAACAAGCTCCCTTGCCATAAAAGTTCCGCTCTCGTTGTTCCCGCTTTGCACCAACTTGTTACCGAATGCCCCAGCGTGGCGCAGAACCGCGCTTTCGTAACCTGCCTGTCCTGCTCACAAATCCCTCCTTCAGAAATTTCATCTGGCTGTGGAGCCGCTCAATCACGGGGCTTTCAGCCAAACCTAACGTCTCCTGCAAGCCTGTCATCGACAAGTTGGCCGCTTGATTGCATATGCTTGTACATACAAGTAAAGACGTATGCGTATGAGTCACCTTCACTCAGCGCAACGTCCGCAGAAATAGCTGCCCTGTCCGGGCTGGTCTGGATTGATCGCTGAGGAGTTTTTGCTGTGACCGACGCTACCCGCAAAACCGAAAAATACCGTGACGTTGAAATCCGCGCTCCCCGCGGTAACACCCTGACCGCCAAAAGCTGGCTGACCGAAGCGCCGCTGCGCATGCTGATGAACAACCTCGACCCGGAAGTGGCCGAGAATCCCAAGGAGCTGGTGGTCTACGGTGGCATCGGTCGCGCGGCGCGCAATTGGGAGTGCTACGACAAGATCGTCGAAAGCCTGACCCACCTGAACGACGACGAAACCCTGCTGGTGCAATCCGGCAAGCCGGTGGGCGTGTTCAAGACCCACGCCAATGCGCCACGGGTGCTGATCGCCAACTCCAACCTGGTGCCGCACTGGGCCAGTTGGGAACATTTCAACGAACTCGACGCCAAGGGCCTGGCCATGTACGGCCAGATGACCGCCGGCAGCTGGATCTACATCGGCAGCCAGGGCATCGTGCAGGGCACTTATGAAACCTTCGTCGAGGCCGGTCGCCAGCACTACGGCTCCAACCTCAAGGGGCGCTGGGTCCTGACCGCCGGCCTGGGTGGCATGGGGGGCGCCCAGCCGTTGGCCGCGACCCTGGCCGGTGCATGCTCGCTGAACATCGAGTGCCAGCAGGTCAGCATCGATTTCCGCCTGAAAACCCGCTACGTCGACGAGCAGGCCACCGACCTCGACGACGCACTGGCGCGCATCGAGAAATACACCGCCGAAGGCAAGGCGATTTCCATCGCCCTGTGCGGGAACGCTGCCGAGATCCTGCCGGAAATGGTCCGTCGTGGTGTGCGCCCGGACATGGTCACCGACCAGACCAGCGCCCACGATCCCCTCAACGGCTATCTGCCGGCCGGTTGGACCTGGGACGAATACCGCGCCCGCGCCAAGACCGAGCCCGCCGCCGTGGTGAAAGCCGCCAAGCAATCGATGGCGGTACATGTGAAAGCCATGCTGGCCTTCCAGAAAATGGGCGTGCCGACCTTCGACTACGGTAACAATATCCGCCAGATGGCCCAGGAAGAAGGCGTCGAGAATGCCTTCGACTTCCCTGGTTTCGTCCCGGCCTATATCCGTCCGCTGTTCTGCCGCGGCATCGGTCCGTTCCGTTGGGCCGCGCTGTCCGGCGATCCGCAGGACATCTACAAGACCGACGCCAAGGTCAAGGAACTGATTCCCGACGACGCCCACCTGCACAACTGGCTGGACATGGCCCGCGAGCGCATCAGCTTCCAGGGCTTGCCGGCGCGTATCTGCTGGGTCGGGCTGGGCCAGCGCGCCAAGCTGGGCCTGGCTTTCAACGAAATGGTACGCAGCGGCGAATTGTCGGCGCCGATCGTCATCGGTCGCGACCACCTGGACTCCGGTTCCGTGGCCAGCCCCAACCGTGAAACCGAATCCATGCAGGACGGTTCCGATGCCGTCTCCGACTGGCCGCTGCTCAACGCCTTGCTCAACACCGCCAGCGGTGCGACCTGGGTGTCGCTGCACCATGGTGGTGGTGTTGGCATGGGCTTCTCCCAGCATTCGGGCATGGTCATCGTCTGCGACGGTACCGATGAAGCGGCCGAGCGGATTGCGCGCGTGCTGCACAACGACCCGGGTACCGGGGTAATGCGCCATGCCGACGCCGGTTACCAGATCGCCATTGATTGCGCGAAGGAGCAGGGGCTGAACCTGCCGATGATCACTGGCAAATAACCCCGGGCCCCTTGTGGGAGCGAGCTTGCTCGCGATGAGGGAGTGTCAGTCAACAGCATTGTCTGCTGACCCACCGCTATCGTCGGATCGCCGCCCGGAGCAAGCTCGCTTCCACAGGGGAAGTAGCAGCGCAATGAATTCCAGAACAATCCACAGAGGTTGAACCATGGCTGTCACCAGCACTCGCGCAAGCAGCAAGCCGTTGATCGAGCGACGCTCGATCGACTATATCCCGGAAGCGGAGAGACACGGCCGATTGTTGAGCCAGTTCACCCTTTGGATGGGGGCCAACCTGCAAATCACTGCCATTGTCACCGGTGCATTGGCGGTGGTGCTGGGGGGTGATGTGTTCTGGTCGTTGATCGGCTTGCTGATTGGCCAGGTACTGGGCGGTGGCGTCATGGCCTTGCATGCCGCGCAAGGGCCCAAGCTTGGCCTGCCGCAGATGATCTCCAGCCGGGTGCAGTTCGGTGTCTATGGGGCGGCGATCCCGATCGTACTGGTGTGCCTGATGTACCTGGGCTTCACGGCGACGGGCACCGTGCTTTCCGGCCAGGCGCTGGGGCAGTTGTTCGGCGTCAGCGACAGTGCGGGCATCCTGATCTTCGCCAGTGTCATCGTGCTGGTGACGGTGCTGGGTTATCGGGTGATCCACTTCATCGGCCGGGTCGCCAGCGTCATTGGCGTCATTGCCTTCGTTTACCTGTTCGCTCGCCTGATCAGCCAGACGGACGTTGGCGCGCTGCTGCAGATCCGCCATTTCAGCTGGAGCAGCTTCCTGCTGGCGGTGTCGCTCGCGGCTTCCTGGCAGATCGCCTTCGGCCCCTACGTGGCTGACTATTCGCGTTACCTGCCGAGCAAGACTTCCTCGGTTAAAACCTTCTTTGCCGCAGGCGCCGGTTCGGTCATCGGCGCACAGGTGGCGATGATCCTCGGCGTATTTGCCGCCGCCTCGGCCAACGGGCAGTTCGCGGGCCATGAAGTGGCCTACATCGTGGGCCTGGGCGGTACCGGCGCCACCGCTGCGCTGCTGTACTTCAGCATCGCGTTCGGCAAGGTCACGATTTCCACCCTGAACTCCTACGGCAGCTTCATGTGCATTGCCACCATCATCAGCGGTTTCCGGGGGCACCTGAACGTCACGCGCCTGCAACGCCTGGTCTTCGTAGTGTTCATCGTGGGCGCCGCGACGCTGATCGCGCTGCTCGGTCAGCACTCGTTCCTTGGTGCGTTCAAGTCCTTCATCCTGTTCTTGCTGGCGTTCTTCACGCCCTGGAGCGCGATCAACCTGGTGGACTACTACTGCATCACCCGCGAGCGCTATGACGTGCCGGCCCTGGCCGACCCGAACGGCCGCTACGGTCGTTGGAATGGCCTCGGTATCAGCGTCTACGCAATAGGTGTCCTGATTCAATTGCCGTTCATTGCCACCAAGTTCTATACCGGTCCGCTGGTGGCGGCCATGGGCGGCGTGGACATTTCCTGGATCATCGGCCTGGTGGTTCCGGCGGCGCTGTATTACATCGCCGCCAGGAAATGGCACAGCGCAGTACCCGATCGATTGATCCTGCCGGTCGAGCAGGACACGGTTGACGCACAACCGAGCAGGGCGGGTCGCATTCAAGCGGCCTGATGGGACGTTGACAGGGCTGGATGCCTCTTGACTGCCGTATGCCAATCCAACTGATTAGGAGCGTCACACAATGAAATCGAACAAGACCCTGCTGACCACATTGCTGTCCATGGGCCTGCTGGCCAGTGCCGGCGCCACGCAGGCGGCCGGTTGGTGCGAGTCGGGCAAACCGGTGAAGTTCGCCGGCCTGAACTGGGAAAGCGGCATGTTGCTGACAGACGTCCTGCAGGTGGTGCTGGAAAAAGGCTACGACTGCAAGACCGACAGCCTGCCGGGCAACTCCATCACCATGGAGAACGCCCTGAGCAGCAATGACATCCAGGTATTCGCCGAAGAGTGGGTCGGTCGCAGCGAAGTGTGGAACAAGGCCGAGAAGGCCGGCAAGGTGGTGGGTGTCGGCGCTCCGGTCGTCGGCGCCATCGAAGGCTGGTACGTACCGCGCTATGTGGTCGAGGGCGACGCCAAGCGCAAGCTCGAAGCCAAGGCGCCGGGTCTGAAGAACATCGCGGACCTGGGCCAGTACGCCGCCGTGTTCAAGGATCCGGAAGAGCCGTCCAAGGGCCGTTTCTACAACTGCCCGGCCGGCTGGACCTGCGAGCTGGACAACAGCGAAATGCTCAAGAGCTACGGCTTGGAAAAAACCTACACCAACTTCCGTCCAGGCACCGGCCCGGCCCTGGATGCCGCAGTGTTGTCCAGCTACAAGCGTGGCGAGCCGATCCTGTTCTACTACTGGTCGCCAACGCCACTGATGGGCCAGGTGGACCTGGTGAAACTGGAAGAAAAGCCGGGCGTGGACAAGAGCGTGACCATCAAGGTCGGTCTGTCCAAGACCTTCCACGACGAGGCTCCGGAGCTGGTGGCCGTGCTGGAAAAGGTCAACCTGCCCATCGATATCCTGAACCAGAACCTGGGGCGCATGGCCAAAGAGCGGATCGAGTCGCCAAAACTGGCGAAGATCTTCCTCAAGGAACATCCTGAAGTCTGGCACGCCTGGGTCAGTGAAGACGCAGCCAAGAAAATCGACGCGGCTCTGTAGGTCGAATGCTACCCGGCCGGCTGCAGGGCTGGCCGGGACGTTCACCGCATCCACTTGATCGAGAGTCTCTTATGTTTCCCGAAAGCTTTACCTTCTCCATCGCCGATTGGGTCAACGGTTGGGTCGACTCCCTGGTGACCAACTATGGCGATGTGTTCCGGCACATCTCCGACACCCTGCTGTGGGCCATCGTCAACCTCGAAGGCCTGCTGCGCATGGCACCCTGGTGGCTGATGCTGGCCATCGTCGGCGGCATTGCCTGGCACGCCACGCGCAAGGTCGTGGCCACGGCAGTCATCGTCGGCCTGTTGTTCCTGGTGGGTGCGGTAGGCCTGTGGGACAAGTTGATGCAAACCCTTGCCCTGATGCTGGTAGCGACGCTGATCTCGGTGTTGATCGGCATTCCCCTGGGCATTCTCTCGGCGCGCAGCAATCGCCTGCGTTCGGTGCTGATGCCGTTGCTGGACATCATGCAGACCATGCCGAGCTTCGTGTACCTGATTCCGGTGTTGATGCTGTTCGGCCTGGGCAAGGTTCCGGCGATCTTCGCCACGGTGATCTATGCCGCGCCGCCATTGATCCGCCTGACCGACCTGGGCATTCGCCAGGTGGACGGCGAAGTGATGGAAGCCATCAACGCCTTCGGCGCCAACCGCTGGCAGCAGCTGTTCGGCGTGCAATTGCCCCTGGCCTTGCCGAGCATCATGGCCGGGATCAACCAGACCACCATGATGGCTCTGTCGATGGTGGTCATCGCCTCGATGATCGGCGCCCGTGGCCTGGGTGAAGACGTGCTGGTGGGCATCCAGACCCTCAACGTCGGACGCGGCCTGGAGGCCGGGCTGGCCATCGTGATTCTCGCCGTGGTCATCGACCGCATTACCCAGGCCTATGGTCGTCCTCGGCACGAGGTGAGCAAATGAGCAACGCAGCCGTCAGCAAGATCGAAGTCAAGAACGTCTTCAAGATTTTCGGCAACCGTTCCAGGGAAGCCCTGGAACTGATCCGCCAGAACAAGACCAAGGACCAGGTGCTGGCCGAGACCGGTTGCGTGGTGGGTGTGAACGACCTGTCGCTGAGCATCGGCACGGGCGAGATCTTTGTGATCATGGGCCTGTCCGGCTCCGGCAAATCTACCCTGGTGCGCCACTTCAATCGCCTGATCGATCCCACCAGCGGGGCGATCCTGGTGGACGGCGAAGACATCCTGCAACTGGACATGGACGCCCTGCGTGAATTCCGTCGGCACAAGATCAGCATGGTGTTCCAGAGCTTCGGCCTGTTGCCCCACAAGAATGTGCTGGACAACGTCGCCTACGGCTTGAAAGTGCGTGGCGAGAGCAAGCAGGTGTGTGCCGAGCGGGCGCTGCACTGGATCAATACCGTGGGCCTGAAGGGCTACGAGAACAAGTACCCGCACCAGCTCTCCGGCGGCATGCGTCAGCGCGTGGGCCTGGCCCGGGCGTTGGCGGCGGACACCGATATCATCCTGATGGACGAAGCCTTCAGCGCCCTCGACCCGCTGATCCGCGCGGAAATGCAGGACCAGTTGCTGGAGCTGCAGAAGACCCTGCACAAGACCATCGTCTTCATCACCCACGACCTCGACGAGGCCGTGCGCATCGGCAACCGCATCGCGATTCTCAAGGACGGCAAGCTGATCCAGGTGGGCACGCCGCGCGAGATCCTGCACTCGCCGGCAGATGAGTATGTCGATCGGTTCGTGCAGCGCAGGGCTGCGGTGGTTTGAAGGGTTTGTGGTGGCAGGGCCGGCCCTATCGCGAGCTTGTTCGCGATAGGGCCGGCCCAGCTGCATCAATATTCAAGTCGTACAGACGAGGTTGAGGATGTCCCAGGCTGAAAAAATCGTAATCACCGGTGCCCCGTTGTGCTGGCAGGACGTCGTCGCCGTCGCCCGCTTCGGTGCCGAGCTCGAGCTGTCGGCCCAGGCCTGGGCGCGGATCGACAATGCCCAGGCCATCGTCCAGCGCATCGTCGAAAGCGGCGAACGCGCCTATGGCGTCAACACCGGCCTGGGCGCCTTGTGCAACGTCTCGCTCAAGGATGAACAGCTCAGCCAGCTCTCGCGCAACACGCTGCTCAGCCATGCCTGTGGCGTGGGCGCGCCGCTGTCCGACGAGCAGACCCGGGCGATTCTCTGCGCCGCCATCCTCAATTACAGCCAGGGCAAGTCCGGCATCCACCGGCGGGTGGTAGAGGCACTGCTGGCGCTGCTCAACCGGGGCATCACGCCGCAAGTACCGTCCCAGGGTTCGGTGGGCTACCTGACCCACATGGCCCATATCAGCATCGCGCTGCTGGGCGTCGGCCAGGTCAGCTATCGCGGCCAGATCGTCACGGCGCAACAGGCCCTGGCCGCCGAAGGCCTGAAACCGGTGCAACTGGGGGCCAAGGACGGTCTGTGCCTGGTCAACGGCACGCCCTGCATGACCGGCCTCAGCTGCCTGGCCCTGGCCGATGCGACGCGGCTGCTGCAGTGGGCCGATGTGATCGGTGCCATGAGCTTCGAGGCCCAGCGTGGCCAGATCGCCGCGTTCGATGGCGAGATCATTGCCCTCAAGCCGCACCCCGGCATGCAGCAGGTGGGAGTCAACCTGCGGGCCTTGCTGGCGGGCAGCGAAGTCATCGCCTCCAGCCTGGGCATCCGCACCCAGGATGCCTTGAGCATCCGTTCGATTCCCCAGGTACACGGTGCCGCTCGCGATCAGCTGGCCCATGCCCGCAAACAGATCGAAACCGAACTCAATGCCGTGACGGACAATCCTCTTCTGTTGGGCACGCCAGACCATTTCCGGGTGATGTCCCAGGCCAACCCCCATGGTCAATCCGTGGCCCTGGCCGCGGATCTGCTGGCGATTGCCATGGCCGAGATCGGCTCCATCGCCGAGCGCCGCCTCGATCGCCTGATCAACCCCCACGTCAGCGGACTGCCGGCCTTCCTGGTGGCCAATCCGGGGGTGAACTCGGGGATGATGATCGTGCAATACGTCGCGGCGTCCCTATGCGCGGAAAACCGTCAGTTGGCGCAACCGGCGGTGCTCGACAACTTCGTCACCTCGGGCCTGCAGGAGGATCACTTGAGCATGGGCACCAATGCCGCCCTGAAACTGCATCGGACGCTGGAAAACTGCACGCAGATCCTCGCCATCGAATACCTGCTGGCGGCCCAGGCCTTCGAATTCCTCAAGACCCAGCGCTTCGGCGCAGGCACCGACATTGCCTGGAGGCTGCTGCGCGAACGTGTCCCGGCCTATGACCAGGACCGCTGGCTGGCGCCGGACATCGCCAGCGCCGCCGGGCTCCTCAAAGACCCGAATGTGCTGCACAACGTGTTACCGAATTTGAACTGATCAAAAAGCGCCAGCGTGCCAAGGCGCCATCGCCCAAAAAGCGAGGGTGACGGATAACGGAACATTCCGGAGCGACTGGCGGGTTAAAACAAAACTCTCAAAAGGAGCAATAAATGACTGCCTTGAACCTGATTCCCGGCCAATTGAGCCTGGCTCAATTGCGCGACATCTATCAACAGCCGGTGACCCTGAGCCTGGACGCCAGCGCTTCGGCGCAGATCGAAGCCAGCGTTGCCTGTGTGGAGCAGATCCTCGCCGAGAACCGTACTGCCTATGGCATCAATACCGGTTTCGGCCTGCTGGCCTCGACCCGCATCGCCAGCGCGGACCTGGAAAACCTGCAGCGTTCCCTGGTGCTGTCCCATGCCGCCGGCGTGGGCGAGCCCATCAGCGATGCGCTGGTGCGGTTGATCATGGTGCTCAAGGTCAACAGCTTGAGCCGGGGGTTCTCCGGGATCCGCCGGCAAGTGATCGATGCGCTGATCGCCCTGATCAATGCCGAGGTCTATCCGCATATTCCGCTCAAAGGCTCGGTCGGTGCGTCCGGTGACCTGGCGCCCCTGGCCCACATGTCCCTGGTGCTGCTGGGCGAAGGCAAGGCCCGCTACAAGGGCGAATGGTTGCCGGCCGTCGAGGCGCTGAAAGTGGCCGGCCTCGCACCGCTGACCCTGGCCGCCAAGGAAGGCCTGGCGCTGCTCAACGGCACCCAGGTGTCCACGGCCTTTGCCCTGCGTGGCCTGTTCGACGGCGAAGACCTGTTCGCCGGGGCCCTGGCCCTGGGCAGCCTGACGGTGGAAGCGGTGCTCGGTTCGCGCTCGCCGTTTGACGCGCGCATCCACGCTGCCCGTGGGCAGAAAGGCCAGATCGACGTTGCTGCGGCGTATCGCGATCTGCTGGGCGAGCGCAGTGAAGTCTCCGATTCGCATCACAATTGCGACAAGGTCCAGGACCCGTACTCCCTGCGTTGCCAGCCGCAAGTGATGGGCGCCTGCCTGACCCAGTTCCGTCAGGCCGCCGAGGTGCTGGTGATCGAGGCCAACGCGGTGTCGGACAACCCACTGGTGTTCGCCGCCGAAGGCGACGTGATCTCCGGCGGCAATTTCCACGCCGAGCCGGTGGCAATGGCTGCTGACAACATGGCCCTGGCGATCGCCGAAATCGGTTCCCTGAGCGAGCGCCGTATCTCGCTGATGATGGACAAGCACATGTCGCAACTGCCGCCGTTCCTGGTGGGCAATGGCGGGGTGAACTCCGGCTTCATGATTGCCCAGGTCACCGCGGCGGCCCTGGCCAGCGAGAACAAGGCGCTGTCCCACCCTCACTCGGTGGACAGCCTGCCGACCTCGGCCAACCAGGAAGACCACGTCTCCATGGCGCCGGCCGCCGGCAAGCGTTTGTGGGAAATGGCCGAAAACACCCGTGGGATTCTCGCCGTGGAATGGCTGGCGGCCTGCCAGGGGCTGGACCTGCGCGGCGGCCTGAAGACCTCCGCGAAACTGGAGCAGGCCCGCGGGCTGCTGCGTGCAGAAGTGCCCTTTTATGAGAAGGACCGCTTCTTCGCGCCGGACATCAATGCCGCCAGTGAGTTGTTGGCGAGCCGTTGCTTGAACGAACTGGTCATGGCGCAGTTGTTGCCGAGCCTGTAAGGGCCTCATCGCGAGCAGACTCGCTTCCACAAGGATTTCTGATGAACTCAAAACCTTGTGGGAGCGAGCTTGCTCGCGATTCGATTTTGAATGCGACGAGGAAACCGGGATGAAAACCCTCTGGCAAAACTGCCACGCCGCCACCATGGCCCAGGGCGTCTACTCGATCATCGAAGACGCCGCCATCGTCACCCAGGGCGAGCATATTCAATGGATCGGTCCCCGTGCCCAGCTGCCGGCGGGTGACTACCCGGCGGTCACGGACCTCAAGGGCGCCTGGGTGACCCCGGGGCTGATCGACTGCCATACCCATACGGTGTTCGGCGGCAACCGCAGCGGCGAATTCGAGCAGCGCCTGCAAGGCGTCAGCTATGCCGAAATCGCCGCGGCCGGTGGCGGTATCGCCAGTACCGTGCGTGCCACCCGGGCCGCCAGTGAAGACGAGCTGTTCGCCAGCGCCGCCAGGCGCCTGGAAAGCCTGATGCACGACGGCGTGACCACGGTGGAAATCAAGTCCGGCTACGGCCTGGACCTGGCCAGCGAGCGCAAGATGCTGCGGGTCATCCGTCGCCTCGGCGTCGAACTGCCGCTCAGCGTGCGCAGCACGTGCCTGGCGGCCCACGCCTTGCCGCCGGAGTACGTCGACCGCGCCGACGACTACATCGAGCACATCTGCGCCGAGATGCTCCCGGCCCTGGCGGCCGAAGGGCTGGTGGACGCGGTGGATGCCTTCTGCGAATACCTGGCCTTTTCCCCGGCGCAGGTCGAGCGCGTGTTCATCACGGCCCAGCGATTGGGCCTGCCGGTGAAGCTGCACGCCGAACAACTGTCGTCGTTGCACGGCTCAAGCCTGGCGGCCCGGTACCAGGCGTTGTCGGCCGATCACCTGGAGTTCATGACCGAAGACGATGCCAGGGCCATGGCCGAGGCGGGCACCGTGGCGGTGTTGCTGCCGGGCGCGTTCTACTTCCTGCGTGAAACCCGGCTGCCGCCCATGGATGCCTTGCGCAAGCACGGGGTGAAGATCGCAGTGGCCAGCGACCTCAATCCCGGCACCTCGCCGGCCTTGTCGCTGCGTCTGATGTTGAACATGGCCTGCACCTGTTTGCGCATGACACCGGAAGAGGCCCTGGCCGGGGCGACGATCCATGCGGCCCAGGCCTTGGGCATGGCCGCCAGCCACGGCTCCCTGGAAGCCGGCAAAGTCGCGGATTTTGTCGCCTGGCACATCGACCGCCCGGCGGATCTGTCGTACTGGCTGGGTGGCGAACTGGAAAAACGCGTCGTGCGTCACGGCGTTGAAATCGATTGAGGAGAGCGGTTGTGGAAAAGGTCCTGAATTTCAAGCAAGGGCGCGTGCCGCTGTTGATCAGCATGCCGCACGCCGGCCTGCGCCTGACCCCGGCGGTGCAGGCCGGATTGATTCCCGAAGCCCAAAGCCTGCCAGACACCGACTGGCATATTCCCAGGCTCTACGAGTTTGCCTCTGAACTGGGCGCCAGTGTCCTGGCTGCCGAATATTCGCGGTTCGTCGTCGACCTGAACCGCCCCTCCGACGACAAGCCGATGTACGTCGGTGCTACTACCGGCCTGTACCCCGCGACGCTGTTCAACGGCGTGCCGCTGTTTTGTGAAGGCCTGGAGCCGTCCGCCCAGGAGCGGGCGACGTATCTGCAGCAGATCTGGGTGCCCTACCATCAGACCCTGCAACAGGAGTTGGCCCGGCTCAAGGCCGAGTTCGGCTATGCCCTGTTGTTCGATGCCCACTCGATCCGCTCGGTGATCCCGCACCTGTTCGACGGCAAGCTGCCGGACTTCAACCTCGGCACCTTCAACGGCGCCAGTTGCGACCCGACACTGGCCAGCCGGCTCGAAGCCATCTGCGCCGAGCACGGCGGCTTCACCCACGTGCTCAATGGGCGTTTCAAGGGCGGCCACATCACCCGGCACTACGGCAACCCGGCCCAGGACATCCACGCCGTGCAACTGGAGCTGTGCCAGAGCACCTACATGGACGAGTTCGAACCGTTCAACTACCGCCCGGATCTGGCGGCGCCGACCCAGGTGGTGCTCAAGCAATTGCTGGAAGGCTTGTTGGCGTGGGGGCGGCAGGCTTACAGAAAATAAACACCGTGCGGTACTGCTGTGGCGAGGGGATTCATCCCCGCTGGGTCGCGAAGCGGCCCCAAACGGATGTCTTCCTGTGACTTGACTGGTTGGACTGGGAGCTTTCGGGACTGCGGTGCAGTCCTGCGGGGATAAATCCCCTCGCCACAGGATTGTGTTTGTCCTTGAGCCACGTAAGGGAACTGTCGCCACCGTGCAAAACCGAGTCGCCACAGGTCACCTTTACCCCCTCGGCGCTGCGTACTGTTTCGGTACGGTGCACAAAGACACCGGCCCACAATAATCCGCTGCCGCCGAGACCTTCCCGATGAAAAGACTGTTCAAGCGCTGTCTATCGATCTTCTGCGGTACCGTCATGCTGGGCACCGGGGCGATGGCCGCCGAGCCGGCGTCCTGCCAGACCGTGCGCATGGGCGTGGTCAACTGGACCGACGTGATCGCCACCAGCGGCGTGGCCGATGTCCTGCTCACGGGCCTGGGGTATGAAAGCAAGCAGACCAGTGCTGTGCAGCAGATCATCTTCGCGGGCATCCGCGACAAGCGCCTCGACATATTCCTGGGCTACTGGAAGCCGGCAATGGACAAGAACATCGCCCCGTTCCTGGCCGCCAACCAGGTGAGGGTGCTGGAAAAGCCGAGCCTGGCCGATGCCCAGGCCACCCTGGCGGTGCCTGACTATGTGGCGGCGGCGGGGCTCAGGACGTTTGCCGACATCGCCCGGTTCAAGGACCAGTTGAGTGGCAGGATCTATGGCATCGAGCCGGGCAGTGGGGCCAACACCACCATCAAGACCATGATCGAGACCAACCACTTCGGCCTCAAGGACTTCAAGCTGATCGAGTCCGGTGAGGCGGGCATGCTGGCGGCGGTACAGCGGGCCGTGAATCGCAAGGAATTCGTGGTCTTCGTCGGCTGGACCCCGCACCCGATGAACATCAACATGAACATCACCTACCTGACCGGCAGCGAAGATGTCTATGGGCCGAACGAAGGTGCTGCCACCGTTTCCACCGTGACCGCGCCGGACTATGCCCAGCGTTGCCCGAACGTGAACCGGCTGCTGGAAAACCTGACCTTCACCGCCGCCCAGGAAAGCCAGCTGATGGTGCCGATCATGGAGCGCAAGACACCCCAGGACGTCGCCCGGCAATGGTTGCGGGACCATCCCGAAGACCTCCAGCGCTGGCTGGCCGGCGTGACCAGTTTCGACGGCAAGGACGGCGTGGCGGCGGTGCAGGCCAGTCTCAAGCCATGATGCCTCATCATTGAGGCGTCCTACCCAAGGATATATCTGGTGGTCCCCTGTCATGGCTTATCCACTCTCCCCGGCAATGTCCGCCTTCGTCCGCAAGACCCGGAGTTTCAGCAGCCCGGACGGCGGCATCGCCGGCATGCGCGAGGGCTACGGCCGGATGTGCCGGGCGTTCACCCCGCCGCGCCCGGAAGGGTTGATGGTCGATGATTTTGAGCTGGCCGGCGTGGCCGTGCGGGTTTATCACCCTCGGATCGAGCCACCCTGCGAAGGCTGGCCGTGCATGCTCTACCTGCACGGAGGCGGTTGGGTGGTGGGGAACCTGGACTCCCATGACTTCATCTGCATGGAACTGGCGGCCGAGCTGGGGATACTGGTGCTGGCGGTGGACTATCGCCTGGCCCCGGAACATCCATTCCCGGCGGCCTTCGAGGATTGCCTCGACGTGTGGCACCGGCTGGCAGCCGCTCCTCTTGCCATCGATCCCAGGCGCCGGTGGGTGGCCGGGGACAGTGCCGGGGGCAACCTCGCTGCTGCGATTTGCCTGGCCCTGCGTAATGGCGGTCAGCCGCTGCCCCAGGGCCAGGTGCTGATCTACCCCGCCCTTGGCGGCCCTGCCGACTTGCCCTCGCGCCGCGAATGCGCCGACGCGCCCCTGCTGAGCAGCGACGACCTGGACGACTGCCAACAGCTTTACCTGGGCGGCGCCGCGCCGTCGCCCTACGCCATGCCATTGCTCGCCGCCGACCTGGCTGGCCTGCCGCCGGCGCTGGTCATCGTGGCGCAATGGGATCCGCTGCGTGACGACGGCATCCTCTACAGCGAGCGGCTGAACGCCGCAGGAGGCAATGCCGTGCTGTATGTCGGTGACGGTCTGGTCCACGGCTGCCTGCGTGGCCGCAACCAGGTGCCGGAGGTCGATCGGATGTATCGCACGCTGCTGGCATACCTGGCTGACACGCTTTGACTTCGCGGGGACATGCTCATTAAGGTAATTCGGGTTTATGATGCCGGACGGCAGACTAAATAGAAGTCCCCACAGGGATGACTCGACCCCTTACGGAGCGCGCAATGCAGACTTTGTACCCGCAGATCAAACCCCATGCCCGGCACGATCTGGCTGTCGATGACACCCATACGCTCTATGTCGATGAAAGCGGCTCCCCGGAAGGACTCCCGGTGGTGTTCATCCACGGTGGTCCGGGTGCGGGCTGCGATGCGCAGAGCCGTCGCTACTTCGATCCGAACCTGTATCGCATCGTCACGTTCGACCAGCGCGGCTGTGGTCGCTCCACCCCCCATGCCAGCCTGGAGAACAACACCACCTGGGATCTGGTCGAAGACCTGGAGCGCATCCGCAAGCACCTGGGCATCGATAAATGGGTACTGTTCGGCGGCTCCTGGGGCTCGACCCTGGCCCTGGCCTACGCCCAGACCCATCCGGAACGGGTGCATGGCCTGATTCTGCGCGGGATCTTTCTCTGCCGTCCGCAGGAAATCGAGTGGTTCTATCAGGCCGGCGCCAGCCGCCTGTTTCCCGACTACTGGCAGGACTACATCGCGCCCATTCCGCCGGACGAGCGCGACGACCTGCTCAGCGCCTTCCATAAACGCCTGACCGGCAACGACCAGATCGCCCAGATGCACGCGGCCAAGGCCTGGTCCATCTGGGAGGGCCGGACCGCGACCCTGCGTCCGAACCCGCTGGTGGTCGATCGCTTCTCCGAGCCGCAGCGTGCCCTGTCGATCGCCCGGATCGAGTGCCATTACTTCACCAACAATGCGTTCCTCGAGCCCAACCAGCTGATTCGCGACATGGGCAAGATCGCTCATTTGCCGGGCATCATCGTGCATGGTCGCTACGACGTGATCTGCCCCCTGGACAACGCCTGGGAGCTGCACCAGAACTGGCCCAACAGCGAGCTGCAGGTGATCCGCGATGCCGGTCACGCCGCGTCGGAGCCGGGCATCACCGATGCACTGGTGCGCGCCGCCGCGCAAATGGCCCGGCGTCTGCTCGACCTGCCGCCTGAAGAAGCGTGAAGGGCCTGTTGCAACGGGTCCGCGGCGCCCGGGTCGAAGTGGCGGGAGAAATTGTTGGCGCCGTGGACCAGGGCCTGCTCGTATTGGTGGCGGTCGAGCCCGGGGATACCCGGGCCAGCGCCGACAAGCTCCTGCACAAGCTGCTCAACTACCGGGTGTTCAGCGATGCCGACGGCAAGATGAACCTGTCCCTGGCGGATGTCGGTGGCGGTTTGCTGCTGGTGTCGCAGTTCACCCTGGCGGCGGATACCCGAAGCGGCTTGCGCCCGAGCTTTTCATCGGCCGCGCCGCCAGCATTAGGGGAAGAGTTGTTTTCTTATCTGGTTACCCAGGCGAAACACGTGCATGGCACTGTGGCATCAGGTAGATTCGGCGCCGACATGCAAGTGCATCTGGTAAATGATGGCCCGGTAACCTTTTTGTTACAGGTCTGAAAGTGTTTGAAACACCTTTTCAGGCTGTTTTCGAGGTTAAACGGGGAGTTTTCTCGATAAATACTTTGTTGCCCCTGATGCGTTGTCACGCGGCCTGCTAGATAATCGCGCGCTACGGGGGATCGGCGTTCGCCGGTCCATTTGACTTTAGGTAGAGACTTGTCCTGGACCGTTTGGGGAATCATTTTGTCCCATCGGAGTCGGAACAATGCTCGCCAACTTGGCAAGAGTGCTCCGCAAGGTCGGTTTTTCAATGCCGTTACCAAGCGGATACCTTAACTGGCCGTTGGTTTCTTGATCTGTTTTCGGCGAGGGTTGCTCGTGATTGTTAGTCCCTGTAATGCACCAAAAATGTCTGCCAAACGGTTTAAAAACGCTCTGGTAGCGGGCTCTGCCCTGTTGTGCCTGCTTGGCGCCGGCCAACTGTGGGCATTCAGCCTGGATGATGTGTCGGCGAAGGCTCAGGAACTGGCCGGGCAAAAATTCGAAGCCCCGCGCAGCAACCTGCCGAACGAATTTCGCGATATGAAATTCGCCGACTATCAAAAAATCCGTTTCCGCACCGAAAAAGCCGAGTGGGCCGACCAGAAGACGCCGTTCCGCCTGTCGTTCTATCACCAGGGCATGCATTTCGACACGCCGGTGAAGATCAACGAGATCACAGCGACCACTGTCGACGAGATCAAGTACGACCCGACGCGCTTCGATTTCGGTGACGTGCAGTTCGATCCCAAGGCCACCGAGCAGCTGGGCTACGCGGGCTTTCGCGTGCTGTACCCGATCAACAAGGCCGACAAGCAAGACGAAATCATGACCATGCTGGGCGCAAGCTACTTCCGCGTCATTGGCAAGGGCCAGACTTACGGCTTGTCCGCCCGTGGCATGGCCATCGATACCGCGTTGCCATCCGGCGAGGAATTCCCGCGTTTCCGCGAGTTCTGGATCCAGCGCCCGAAACCGACCGACAAGCATCTGGTGATCTTCGCCCTGCTGGACTCGCCTCGGGCCACCGGTGCCTATCGCCTGACCCTGCGTCCGGGTACGGACACCGTGGTTGATGTGAAGGCGCGCATGTTCCTGCGTGACCGTGTCAGCAAGCTGGGTGTTGCCCCGCTCACCAGCATGTTCCTGTTCGGCGCCAACCAGCCGTCCAAGGTACTCAACTATCGTCGCGAACTGCACGATTCCAGCGGCCTGTCGATCCACGCCGGCAACGGCGAATGGATCTGGCGTCCGCTGAACAATCCCAAACACCTGGCCGTGAGCAACTTCTCGGTGGAAAACCCGCGTGGTTTCGGTCTGCTGCAACGTGGCCGCGACTTCAGCCACTACGAAGACCTGGACGACCGCTACGACAAGCGTCCTAGCGCCTGGATCGAACCGAAAGGCGACTGGGGCAAGGGCACCGTGGACCTGGTGGAAATCCCGACAGCCGATGAAACCAACGACAACATCGTTGCGTTCTGGAGCCCGGAAAAGCTGCCTGAGCCTGGCCAGCCGCTGGACTTCTCCTACCGCCTGCACTGGACCCTCGACGAAGCCAGCCTGCACTCGCCGGACAGCGCCTGGGTCAAGCAGACCCTGCGTTCCACGGGTGACGTGAAGCAATCCAACCTGATCCGCCAGCCGGATGGCAGCGTGGCCTACCTGGTGGATTTCGAAGGTCCTTCGCTGCAAGCGTTGCCGGAAAACGCCGAAGTGCGTAGCCAGGTGAGCGTCGGCGACAACGCCGAAATCGTCGAGAACAACGTTCGCTACAACCCCGAAACCAAGGGCTGGCGCCTGACCTTGCGCCTGAAGGTCAAGGATCCAAAGCAGGCTACCGAAATGCGTGCGGCGCTGGTCCGTCCGCTGACGCCTGTCGAAGCCCCTGCCGCGTCGCATGCCGTGACCACGACCCTTGCCAAGGCAGACAAGGTTGCCAAGCAGCAGAGCGAAAAAGAGAAAGAAAAAGAGAAAGAACACGCCAAAGAAGTCGCAACGACCGTCAAGGCGTCCGCCGCCGTCGAGGCGACCCCAACCCCGCAGGAACCGGAACCGACTGAGCAAGTCCTGACCGAGACCTGGAGCTATCAGTTGCCAGCCGATGAGTAATACTCCAGTACAGCCAGAGACGCTCAGCGAATATCTGGCCCATTTGCCAATGACCGACGAGCAGCGCGCCGAGCTGGCGGGCTGCTCTTCCTTCAGCGAACTGCATAAACGGCTTTCGTCTTCGACATTCGATGAGCCCGGCGAAGCGGCACAGGCTTCGGTTGGGCGGCGTTTGACCCTGAGCACTGCCGAAGAGCTGGAAGACGCCGAAATGCTGGCACTGGATGCCAGTGGTCGTGTGTGCCTGAAGGCGACGCCGCCGATTCGTCGTACCAAGGTCGTGCCGGAGCCTTGGCGCACCAATATCCTGGTACGTGCCTGGCGGCGTCTCACCGGTCGCACCAACCCGCCGAAGCCGCCCAAGGACGCACGCGTGCTGCCCGAGGCGCGCTGGCGTACCGTGGGGTCGACCCGTCGCTACATCCTGCTGCTGTTGATGCTTGGCCAGACCATCGTCGCCGGCTGGTACATGAAGGGCATCATGCCGTACCAGGGCTGGTCGCTGGTGGACCTGGAGGAAGTGCTGCACCAGCCGCTGTCGCAGACCGCCACGCAAGTGCTGCCATACGCCTTGCAGACCAGCATCCTGATCCTGTTCGGTATTCTGTTCTGCTGGGTGTCGGCCGGTTTCTGGACCGCCCTGATGGGCTTCCTGGAGCTGCTCACCGGGCGCGACAAGTATCGTATCTCCGGGGCCAGTGCCGGCAACGAGCCGATTCCCAAGGATGCCCGTACCGCGCTGGTCATGCCGATCTGCAACGAAGACGTGCCGCGGGTGTTCGCCGGCCTGCGGGCGACCTTCGAGTCGGTGGCCGCCACCGGTGACCTGGATCGCTTCGACTTCTTCGTGCTCAGCGACAGTAATGAAACCGATATCTGCGTGGCCGAACAGCAAGCGTGGCTGGACGTCTGCCGCGAGGCCGGTGGCTTTGGCAAGATCTTCTACCGCCGCCGCCGCCGTCGCGTGAAACGCAAGAGCGGTAACCTCGACGACTTCTGCCGTCGCTGGGGCAGCGATTACAAGTACATGGTGGTGCTCGACGCCGACAGCGTCATGAGCGGCGAATGCCTGACCAGCCTCGTGCGCCTGATGGAAGCCACGCCGGACTCCGGTATCATCCAGACCGCGCCGAAGGCTTCGGGCATGGACACGCTGTATGCGCGCATGCAGCAATTCGCGACACGGGTCTACGGTCCGCTGTTCACCGCCGGCCTGCACTTCTGGCAGTTGGGCGAATCCCACTACTGGGGACACAATGCGATCATCCGCATGAAGCCCTTCATCGAGCATTGCGCCCTGGCGCCATTGCCCGGCAAAGGTGCCTTCGCCGGTGCGATCCTGTCCCACGACTTCGTCGAAGCGGCACTGATGCGCCGTGCCGGCTGGGGCGTGTGGATTGCCTATGACCTGCCGGGCAGCTATGAGGAATTGCCGCCGAACCTGCTGGACGAACTCAAGCGTGACCGTCGCTGGTGCCACGGCAACCTGATGAACTTCCGGCTCTTCCTGGTCAAGGGCATGCACCCGGTACACCGTGCGGTGTTCCTGACCGGGGTGATGTCCTACCTGTCGGCGCCCCTGTGGTTCTTCTTCCTGGTGTTGTCCACTGCGCTGCTGGCGGTCAATACGCTGATGGAGCCGCAGTACTTCCTCGAACCGCGCCAGCTGTATCCGTTATGGCCGCAATGGCATCCGGAGAAGGCCATCGCGCTGTTCTCGACGACCATCGTGCTGCTGTTCCTGCCCAAACTGCTCAGTGTCGTGCTGATCTGGGCCAAGGGCGCGAAGGAGTTCGGTGGCAAGTTCAAGGTGACGCTGTCGATGTTGCTGGAGATGCTGTTCTCCATGCTGCTGGCACCGGTCCGGATGATCTTCCACACCCGTTTCGTATTGGCCGCGTTCCTCGGCTGGGCCGCCACCTGGAACTCGCCGAAACGTGACGACGACTCGACGCCCTGGAGCGAAGCGGTCAAGCGCCACGGTCCGCAAACCTTGCTGGGCTTCCTCTGGGCGTTGCTGGTCATCTGGCTGAACCCCAGTTTCCTGTGGTGGCTGGTGCCGATCGTCGGCTCGCTGATGCTGTCGATCCCGGTCTCGGTGATCTCCAGCCGCGTGGGCCTGGGCTTGAAGTCGCGCGATGAAAGCCTGTTCCTGATCCCGGAGGAGTACGCTCCGCCACAGGAACTGCTGTCGACCGACCAGTATGCCCATGAGAACCGCTGGCATGCGCTGAACGACGGCTTCATTCGTGCGGTCGTCGACCCACAGCAAAACGCCCTGGCGTATGCCTTGGCCACATCGCGGCACGGCAAGGCCGAGCCGATCGAATGGCTGCGGGGCGAACGCGTTCGCCATGCCCTGAAGGTCGGTCCGGCCGGCCTCAGCAATGCCGAGCGCCTGGCGCTGTTGAGCGACCCGGTCGCCCTGTCCCGCCTGCATGAGCAGGTCTGGAGCGAGAGCCATCCCGAGTGGCTGGCAGCGTGGCGTGAGTCGGTCAATGCCGATCCTCATGCGCCGTTGCTACCGCTTCAGCCGGTCAGTGCCCAGCCTCAACTGGCCTGATGCACAAAAAGCCCCGCTTCTGAAAGGAAGCGGGGCTTTTTGTTGGGCCCAGGATTTGGAGCGCACCGGTGGTTGTGGCGAGGGAAACCATCCCCTCGCCACATCCGCACCTGGCTTCCCCTGGCCAGTCAGACTATGGTCGAGGGTCGACGCTATCCAGCGCCCGGTTTGCCAGCAAACTACCGAGCTCGATCAGTCGCTGGATGCCCAGGGCAACACGGCATTCACCACACATCCCTATGGGAGGGCGCTTGCTCGCGAAAGCGGTGGGCCGGTTTGCAGGGGTGTTGGATGTGCCGGCGTCTTCACGGGCAAGCACGCTTCCCATAGGATGCACCGGGCGAGGGCGCCCAGGACGGGCGCCTCGCTACGAGGGGATCAAACCTTGAATCGCCCCACCAGCGTCTGCAAGTGCACGCCCAATCGCGCCAGTTCGGCACTGGAGGCGGCGGTTTCTTCGCTGGACGATGCCGTTTGCTCCGAGACATCGCGCACGTTGAGCACGCTGCGGTTGATCTCCTCGGCCACGGCGCTCTGCTGCTCGGCGGCGGCAGCGATCTGCTGGTTCATCGACTGGATGGCCGAGACCGTGCGGGTAATGTTCTCCAGGGAACCGCCGGCGCGGCGGGTCAGTTCGACGCTGCTGTCGGTCAGGCTGCGGCTGTTGTCCATGATGGTCGCGACCTGCTCGGTGCCGTTCTGCAGCCCCAGGATCAGCTCTTCGATTTCCTCGGTGGACTTCTGGGTGCGCTGGGCCAGGCTGCGGACTTCATCGGCGACCACTGCGAAACCACGTCCGGCTTCACCGGCGCGGGCGGCCTCGATGGCGGCGTTGAGCGCCAGCAGGTTGGTCTGCTGGGCCACGGACTTGATCACGTCCAGCACGCTGCCGATCTTGTCGCTTTCGCGCTTCAAGTCGCCCATGGCGGCGGTGGAGTTGCCGACTTCCAGCGCCAGACGCTCGATCTGGGCGATGGCTTCGCCCACCACCTTGTCGCCTTCACGGGCCTGCTGGTCGGCGGCGACGGCAGCCTCCGAGGCTTCCTCGGCGTTGCGTGCCACTTCCTGCACCGTGGCGGTCATTTCGTGCATGGCGGTGGCAACCTGATCGGTCTCCACTTTCTGGCTGTTGACGCCGGCACTGGTTTGCTCGGTCACGGCCGAAAGCTGTTCGGCGGCGCTGGCGATCTGAGTGACGCCTTCGCCGATGCCCCCGATCAGTTGCCGAAGGCCCACGGTCATGCTTTGCATGGCCCGTTGCAGCTGGCCGAGTTCGTCGCGGCGATCGGAGGTGAGGTTGTGGGTCAGGTCACCGGCGGCCACGCGTTCGGCCACCGTCAGCGTCTGGGCCAGCGGGCCGACGATCTGCCGGGTAATGAAGGTGGCGGCAATCACCCCGAACAGCAACGCCAACGCGGCAGCGGCAATCAGGACGGTCTTGGCCTGGGCCGCGTCGTGGTCACGCACGGCGGTCTGGGATACGGTCAGTTTCTGGCTGGCGTCGATCAACACCTGGCCTTGCTCGGTCATGCGCTGTTGCGCGGCGGCGTTGTCGATCTGCGAGTCGCGGAACTGGGCCACGGCCGCGCGATAGAGATTGAACGAGTCGTTGGCCTGCTGCAGGTTGGCGGCGTGTTCGGCTGGCAACTGATCGGGCAGGCGTGCAAGCAGCTTCAGGACGTTATCGATGGCATCGAGGGCAGGTTGCTGGGCATCGCTCTTGCCGCTGTAGGTGTAGCCGCGAACCTGGTAGCGCGCTTGCTGGATCGCTTTGCTCAGGGTGACCACGCTATTGAACTGAGTGACATCGCCGGCTTGCAGCGCCGCTTTCTCCACTTCGGCGACGCGGGCCACGGCGTTGTCGGCGCTGGCGCCCAGCTTGCTGCGTGCATCTTCACGGTTGACGGTGGCCCGGGTCATCAGGGCAAAGGCGCCCTTGTATTCGGCGACGGCGGCCAGTTGCTTGTCGATCAGCGCCACATCGGCCGGTTGTTCGATCAACTGGCGGGCGGTATTGAGCCCGGCTTCCAGCTTGCCAAGCAGGTCGTTGACCTGCTGCGGCCCTTTCTCGCCCCGTGTGGTGTTGTAGTCGATGCTCGCCAGGTTCAGGTCCTTGCTCAAGTCGTTGAGACTGGCAATGAACCCCAGCTTGTCGCCCCGGCTGATGACATTGCCCAGGCTGCTCCAGCCGGTGAAGGCAATCATCAACGTGAGGAACAGCACCAGGCCGAAGCCTGCGCCGAGTTTGCGATTAACGCTTACATTTCCAAGCCACCGGAACATGCTGTCACTCCCCTGGAGCATTGAATTGGTTTTATGGGGACTGTATCGGCGGCTCGGCAGGGATCTGTAGAAATGAACTGAAGATCGTGAAATGGGGGATCAGAACAGCCGAGCGAGCAGCGCCGTGACCGCGGTCTCGACCCGCAGGATTCGCTCGCCCAACTGCACCGGTTGCAGGCCGGCCTTGGCCAGCAGGTCGACTTCGTAGGGGATCCAGCCGCCTTCCGGGCCGATCGCCAGGGTGACGGGTTCTGTCAGCGCCCGGGGGCAGGGGGGATAGTTGCCGGGATGACCGACCAGGCCCAGGGTGCCATTGGTCAGGGCCGGCAGGCGGTCTTCGACGAAGGGCTTGAAGCGTTTCTCGATGATGACTTCAGGCAGCACGCTGTCCCTGGCCTGTTCCAGGCCGAGGATCAGCTGTTCGCGAATGGCCTCGGGCTCCAGGAACGGGGTCTGCCAGAAGCTTTTCTCCACCCGGTAGCTGTTCACCAGCACCACGCGCGGCACGCCCATGCTGGCGATGGTCTGGAAAACCCGCCGGAGCATTTTTGGGCGCGGCAGCGCCAGCACCAGGGTCAGCGGCAGCTTGGCCGGTGGCGGCTGGTCCAGAGTGACTTGCAGCTCAGCCTCGCGGGCTTCCAGGCGCAGCACCTGGGCGGAGCCCATCAACCCACCGATGCGTCCCACCCGCAGGCTGTCGCCGACGGCGCTGCGGTGGACGTCCTGCATGTGCGTCAGCCGGCGATCGCTGAGGATGACCCGGTCCGGCCCGATGAAGTCGGCCTCTTCGAGCAGCAGCAGGTTCACGCTTGGGTCGCTGGCGGCTGGTCGTTATGGTCGTCGGCCGATTGTTCGTCCGCCTCGTCGTCCGGATGCTCGCTGCGCTTGCGCACCAGGCCACCGAACAGCACGCCGACTTCGAACAGCAGCCACATCGGGACCGCCAGGAGGGTCTGGGAGAAGATGTCCGGCGGCGTCAGGATCATGCCGACCACGAAGCAGCCGATGATCACGTACGGACGGATCTTCTTCAGGTATGCCACGTCCACCACGCCGATCCAGACCAGCAGCACCACCGCCACGGGAATTTCGAACGCCACGCCGAAGGCGAAGAACAGCGTCATGACGAAGTCCAGGTAGCTGGTGATGTCGGTCATCATCTCGACGCCGGACGGGGTCGCGGCGGCGAAGAACTTGAAGATCAGCGGGAACACCAGGAAGTAGGCGAAGGCCATCCCTGTGTAGAACAGCAGGATGCTGGACACCAGCAGCGGCACGGCGATGCGTTTTTCATGCTTGTACAGGCCTGGCGCAATGAAGCCCCAGATCTGGTGCAGGATCACGGGAATCGCCAGGAACAGCGAGACCATCATCGTCAGTTTCAGCGGCGTCAGGAAAGGCGACGACACGTCGGTGGCGATCATCGTCGCGCCTTCCGGCAGGTACTGGCGCAGCGGCGTGGAGACGAAGGTGTAGATCTGCTGGGTAAAGGCAAACAGCCCGGCGAAGATGATGAATACCGCCGCGACACAACGCAGCAGGCGGGTGCGCAACTCGGTGAGGTGCGATACCAGCGGCATTGGCTGGTCGTTCTCTGGGATATCGCTCATGGGGCTCGCGGCGGCAAAGTAGGGTCGTTGGGAGCGGCGGACGCTGGCGCCGTCGGGGCAGGTTCCGTCGATCTTGCGGGCTCGGCCACTGCCGGCGCGGTGTCACCCACCTGGGGCTGGGCCTGGGGCGCGTTCGCCGGCTCGACTGCCGGCTGGACCGGCGTCGGCTCCTGCTGGGTCGGCGTGAAGATTTTCCGCGCTTCCTGCTCGAGGGACAGAATGTGTTCGTTGTGAAGTTGCCGACGGATTTCGTCGGCACCGATCTCACGCTCAACTTCCTGTTTGATCGCATTGAAGCTGCGCTTCAGACGGCCGATCCACAGGCCGGCGGTGCGCGCAGCACCCGGCAGGCGCTCGGGGCCCAGCACCAGCAGGGCGACGAGACCGACGAGCAGCAGTTCAGTGAAGCTGATCCCAAACATTAGTCAGTGCTCACGAGTCTTTGCGGGTCGGCTCTTCGACTTTCTGTGCCTGCACATCGATGGTGTGTGGCGCATTCACCGGCTGGGCCGCCTGGGGGTGTACCGGCTGTGTCGGCTGCACGGGCTGGGCGGGAGCCGCCGTCGGGTCGGCCGGTTTTTCGTCGTCGTTCATGGCCTTGCGAAAGCCCTTGATCGACTCGCCCACGTCGGTGCCGAGGTTTTTCAGTTTCTTGGTACCGAATACCAGCACCACGACTACCAGGATGACGAGCCAGTGTTTCCAGTCAAAAATGCCCATGTGGCTATTCCTCTCAAAAGTTGATCAGGCGGACGGGCGCGAGGCTTTCTCGACGTGCCCGGACAGACCGAAGCGACGGTCCAGTTCATCCAGTACGGCCTGTGGATGCTGCCCCAGTTGGGCCAGCATGACCAGGCTGTGGAACCACAGGTCGGCGGTCTCGTAGATCACGTCGCTGCAGTCGCCGCTGATGGCGGCGTCCTTGGCGGCGATGATGGTCTCGACCGATTCCTCGCCGACTTTTTCCAGAATCTTGTTCAGGCCCTTGTGGTACAGGCTGGCGACATAGGAGCTGTCGGCCGCGGCGCCTTTGCGCTCTTCCAGCACCTGGGCCAGGCGGGTCAGGGTGTCACTCATGGGTATGTCCTGAATAAATGGCGTGCGGGTCCTTGAGCACCGGGTCGACGGTTTTCCAGTCGCCGTTCTCGAAGACGCGATAGAAGCAGCTTTGACGGCCGGTGTGGCAGGCAATCTCACCGACCTGCTCGACCATCAGGATGATGACGTCGCCGTCGCAGTCCAGGCGCATCTCATGCAGGTGCTGCACATGCCCGGACTCTTCACCCTTGCGCCACAGCTTGCCACGGGAACGTGACCAATAGATGGCGCGGTTCTCGGCAGCGGTCAGGGCCAGTGCCTCGCGGTTCATCCAGGCCATCATCAGCACGCGTCCGGTCTTGTGATCCTGGGCGATGGCCGGCACGAGGCCTTCGGCGTCCCATTTGATCTCGTCCTGCCAGTTTTTCATCGTTGGTCCTGACGGCAGCGGCAAGCTTTGCGCTTCAAGCTGCAAGTAAAAAGCAGATTTATGTATGTATGGAGCTTGTGGCTTGCAGCTTAAAGCTTGCGGCTGATTCCTGCTATCGGCGAACGACCAGATACAGACCGACCACCATCATGACAATGGCGGGCCAATGCCCCAGCTCGCTCAGTGGTCCACCGGCCGCCACCACCGCGCCGCCACCCAGGTGCGCGGCACCGAGCAGGCGCAGGAACCAGTCGTCCTTGCGTCGTTTCCAGGGGGGCGATGGATCCTGGGCATGGGGTTGGGACATGCGCTCGAGCAGGTCTCGGGTCATGTTGGCCAGGTGCGGGATCTGCTCGAACTGGCTCTGCACGTTGCCCAGCAAGGTCTTGGGACTGACGCGTTCGCGCATCCAGCGTTCCAGGAAAGGCTGGGCGGTGTTCCACAGGTCGAGGTCCGGGTACAGCTGGCGACCGAGGCCTTCGATGTTCAACAGGGTTTTCTGCAGCAGTACCAGTTGCGGCTGGACCTCCATGTTGAAGCGACGCGCGGTCTGGAACAGGCGCATCAGCACCTGACCGAATGAAATATCTTTTAACGGTTTTTCGAAGATCGGCTCGCACACGGTACGGATCGCCGCTTCGAATTCGTTGAGCTTGGTCTCGGCCGGTACCCAGCCGGAGTCGATGTGCAACTGGGCGACGCGGCGGTAGTCACGCTTGAAGAACGCGAAGAGGTTGCGGGCCAGGTAATCCTGGTCTTCGGGTGTCAGGCTGCCGACGATGCCGCAGTCGATGGCAATGTACTGCGGGCTCCAGGGCTGCACAGTGCTGACGAAGATGTTGCCCGGGTGCATGTCGGCATGGAAAAAACTGTCGCGGAACACCTGGGTGAAGAAGATTTCCACGCCGCGTTCGGCCAGAAGCTTCATGTCGGTGCGCTGGTCGGCCAGGGTCGCCAGGTCGGTCACCTGGATCCCGTAGATGCGCTCCATCACCAGCACTTTCGGGCGGCACCAGTCCCAGTAGACCTGCGGCACGTAGAGCAACGGCGAGCCTTCGAAGTTGCGCCGCAACTGGCTGGCGTTGGCGGCCTCGCGCAGCAGGTCGAGTTCGTCGTAGATGGTTTTCTCGTAGTCCTGGACCACGTCCACCGGATGCAGCAGGCGCGCATCGGCCGACAGCCGCTCGGCGGCGCGGGCGAGGATGAACAGCCACGCCAGGTCTTGGGCAATGATCGGCTTGAGACCCGGGCGGATGACCTTGACCACCACCTCTTCACCGCTCTTGAGCTGCGCGGCATGGACCTGGGCCACTGACGCCGAGGCCAGCGGTTCGACGTCGAAGCGACTGAACACTTCGCTGACCTTCCTGCCCAGTTGCTCCTCGATCAGCGCCACCGACAGTTTGGAATCGAACGGTGGTACGCGATCCTGCAGCAGCATGAGTTCGTCAGCGATGTCCTCGGGCAGCAGGTCGCGCCGGGTGGAAAGGATCTGGCCGAACTTGATGAAGATCGGCCCCAGGTCCTGCAAGGCCAGGCGCAGGCGCGCACCGCGACTCAGCTCCAGCGTGCGACGGGGAAACCAACGCCAGGGCAGCACGAAACGCAGTGCCAGCAGGAACCAGGGCAGCGGCAGGGCGAACAGCAGGTCATCGAGGCGGTAGCGGATCACGACGCGCTGGATGCGCAACAGACGGCGGACGGCAAGCAGCTTCATGCGTTATCGCTTGGGTTCAAGGGATCGGGAAAGGCGCTCGAAACGCGCCTCGAGTCGGTCCAGATCGAGTTTGATCCGGTCCAGTTCACTAAAACGGGCTTCGGCTTCGCGGCGGCCAACAAGCGTACGCGATTCCTCGGCCAGGTATTCGCTCAGATTCTGCCCCAGGCTGGCAAAGCCCTGGCGGTACCAGCGGGTGCGGCTGCGCAGGTGGCTGCCGAGCAATTGCGTGGCCACCGGGCCGAGCCAGCGGGACAGTTCGTATTCCCAGTCCAGTTCCAGGTCCTGGAGAATCTTCGCCAGTTCCAGCAGCACGCCACTGTCGCCGTCCAGCTCCACGTCGGGGCTGTGCAGCACCGCTGTCTTGTCCTTGCTCAAGGCCAGGTTCAGCAGGCTCGATGCCGAGGCGCGCAGGGTACAGTCCGCCTCGGCTTCCCAGTGGGCGGCGAGCATCAGGCCTTCGTCGCTGGGCAGGATGAACAGCCGCAAGGCCGGGCTGCGGCAGTCCACGGCGATCACCCTGCCGCTCAGGTGCGTCAGGCGCGCCAGCGCCGTGCTGTCCAGGCGCAGGACCCGGTTGATGCCGAGTTCGACGCTGGCGAGCAGGCCGGTGAGCAGCATCAGGGCTTGATACCGCGGTGCAGGGCCACGATGCCCGAAGTCATGTTGTGATAGGTCACGCGGTCGAAACCGGCCTCGACCATCATTGACTTCAGGGTTTCCTGGTCCGGGTGCATGCGGATCGATTCGGCCAGGTAGCGATAGCTTTCCGCGTCGTTGGTGATCAGCTTGCCCATCAGCGGCATGAAGGCGAACGAGTAAGCGTCGTAGGCCTTGGACATCAACGCGTTGGTCGGCTTGGAGAACTCCAGCACCAGCAGGCGACCGCCGGGCTTGAGCACACGCAGCATCGAGCGCAGGGCGTCTTCCTTGTGGGTGACGTTGCGCAGGCCGAAGGCGATGGTCACGCAGTCGAAATGGTTGTCGGGGAACGGCAGCTTCTCGGCGTCGGCCTGGACGAATTCGACGTTGCCGGCCACACCCAGGTCCAGCAGGCGGTCGCGGCCGACCTTGAGCATGGATTCGTTGATGTCGGCGAGCACCACCTGGCCGGTCGGGCCGACGATGTGGGAGAACTTCTTCGTCAGGTCACCCGTGCCGCCGGCGATATCCAGCACGCGGTTGCCGCTGCGCACCCCCGACAGTTCGATCGCGAAACGCTTCCACAGACGATGCATGCCGCCGGAGAGCAGGTCGTTCATCAAGTCATATTTGGCGGCTACCGAGTGGAAAACCTCAGCGACTTTTTCCGCCTTCTGGCTTTCCGGCACGTTCTTGAAGCCGAAGTGAGTGGTGGGTTCGGCATCGCTGCCTTTGCGCTGATCAGTCATATCGCTGTCACCAAAAAAGAATGCGGGACATTCTAATCCCCGGTGAAGGGCTTTGTCTTGGCAAGGCTGAAGGTAAGATGAACCACCGCCGGGACGTTTTGACGCAGTCAGGGTCAGAAGCTTACCGGCAAGTCCCGATAAAACAGGAGTCATCCGATGGCCCGTATAACGGTTGAACGTGCCCATGGCCTGGGCAAGGAAGCGGCACGAGAGAAAGCCGACAAGCTGGCGCAGAAGTTGTCCGACAGCTATGGACTGGAACCGCAGTGGGAAGGCGATACCCTGAAACTCAAGCGCTCCGGGGTCAAGGGCGAAGTGCATGTAGGCGAGGATTCGATCCGCGTCGATGTGGAACTGGGCATGTTGATGTCGGCCATGAGCGGCACGATCAAGAGCGAAATCGAAAAGGCGCTGGATAAGGCGTTGGCTTGATCGACCGAAAGGGCGGTGAATGCAAAGTTGAAATTCACCACCCCACCCAGCGGGAGCGAGCTTGCTTGCGATTGCATTGTTCCAGTCACATCAAGTTTGGCTGACACTGCGCCATCGCCAGCAGGTTCGCTCTCACAGGGAAATCATCGTCATCCGGATTTGTGTTCCGTTGTTAGGGTGCCGTTTCTAATTATTGTCACTACTTTTGCCCTGAGCCCGACCCCCAGCGGGCCGTTCATCCCATCTGTTTTCCAGTGAGGTGCACCATGGCCAAAGTTGTTCTGAAGAAAAAAACCGACATCGAATCTTCCACCCTGAGCGACGTGAAAACCTATGCGCGCAAGATCTGGCTGGCTGGCCTGGGCGCCTATGTCAAAGTCGGACAGGAAGGTAGCGAGTACTTCCAGGAGCTGATCAAGGCGGGTGAAGTTGTTGAAACCAAAGGTAAAAAGAACATCGCCGGGAAACTTCAGGCAGCCAATAGCGAACTGAACGAAGCCAAGGCCGAAGCAAATACTTTCAAGGCCAGGGTTGAAGTTCAGCTCGATAAAGTCGAAAAGGTATTCGACGCCCGTGTTGCAAGTGCCTTGAATCGTATCGGCATTCCGTCTAAACATGACGTTGAGGCACTCTCTGCCAAGCTCGATGAGCTGACGGCATTGCTCGAACGTGTGGCGCGTAAACATTAAGGAGAACGGGATGGCTGGCAAAAAAATCACCGAAAAAGAAAGCAGCTCGTGGGCCGGGAAGATTGAAAAATATTCCCGCAAGATCTGGCTTGCTGGTTTAGGCGTGTACTCGAAGATCGACACTGACGGCAGCAAACTCTTCGAGTCCCTGGTTAAGGACGGCGAGAAGGCCGAAAAACTCACCAAGACGGCGGTCGCCAAACAGGTCGATGCGGCCAAGGACTCTGCCGGGTCCGCCAAGTCGCGAATGAGCGGCGTGAAGGATCGTGCGCTGGGCAAGTGGGACGAGCTGGAAGGGGCTTTCGACAAGCGCCTGAACAGTGCGATCTCCCGCCTGGGCGTGCCGAGCAACAGTGAAGTCAAGGCGTTGCACAGCAAGGTCGATGCCCTGACCAAGCAAATCGAAAAACTCACCGGGGCCAAGGTCGCTCCGGTGGCCTCCAAGACTGCTGCGGCCAAGCCGGCTGCCAAGACGGCAGCCAAGCCACTGGTCAAGGCTGCGGCAAAAACCGCTGCCAAGCCTGCGGTGAAAGCAGCAGCCAAACCCGCGACCAAAACCGCCGCGGCCAAGCCTGCAGCCAAGGCAGCGGCCAAACCGGTAGCGGCCAAGCCAGCAGCCAAAGCGGCAGCCAAGCCTGCGACTAAACCTGCGACTAAAACAGCGGCTGCGAAACCTGCTGCCAAACCCGCAGCCAAGCCGGCGGTGAAAGCAGCCGCGAAACCCGCCGCGGCGAAAAAAACCGCAGCGAAAAAACCGGCCACGCCAAAAGCTGCCGCCCCCAAGGCGCCAACAGCGGTCGCCAAGCCTGCAGCTCCGGCAAGCGTCGCGAGCACGGCGAACTCGGCCTCGGCTCCAGCCCCGGTCGCCACCCCGACTCCAGCGCCGGCTCCATCGACGCCTACCAGTCAGTCCTGATTGCAGGACACAACGAAACGCCCGGCCTGTTCAGGTCGGGCGTTTTTGTTTGCTTGGCAGATGGGGAGCGGCGCTGAGCGGGCTTGCTCCCACAGGTGTCATTCGTGGTCTTCGAGATAGCGCAACGCCAACCGTTCGGTCGCCACCTTGGCCGACGGCGGCAGGTGCGGTGCTACCAGCATCATGATCTGGTAGACCACCAGCCGGACCTCGCCCTCGCGATCCAGTATCCGCTGGTAGTCCAGCGAGAACAGCAAGGTCAGGGTGATCTGTTCCACCAGTTGTCCAAGGGCCTGGGTATCGCTGACCAGCAGGCCCTGTGCCTTGAGCTGTGCCAGCAGGGAAGCCAGGGTTCGTTTCAGTGCATTGAGCAACTGGCGGATGCCCTTGGCCAGTTTCGGCAGGCGGCCGGCCAGGTTCGACAGGTCCTGGAACAGGAACCGGTACTGGGCCAGGCGCTCGACGATCAGGTGCAGGAACAACCAGTAGTCTTCCGGTGCCAGTTGCGCATCGGCGGGTGGATTCAGCAGCGGGGACAGTTCGGCCTGGAAACGCTCGAAGAGCCCCAGCACCAGAGGCTCCTTGCCATGGAAGTGGTAGTAGAGGTTGCCAGGGCTGATACCCAGCTCATTGGCGATTTCCAGGGTGGAAACGTTCGGCTCGCCCTTGTCGTTGAACAACTGCAGGGCGCATTCAAGGATGCGATCACGGGTCTTCATCCGGTCCTCTTGTCGATGGGTTGCCACGGCCGATGAGCAGGCCGCACGTCGTGGCCTTCAGCGCACACGTACATAGGTGCCTGGCGCCGCGTCCATAGGCGGGTAATTCGCATTGCCCAAGGTCATCTGGGTTTCCCGTCGGGCCCCGGAGCGCTCCTGGATCCAGCCCAGCCACTGAGGCCACCAGCTGCCCTCGACGTGTTTTGCATCGTAGTACCAGGCCCGTGGATCGCCGCTCAGTTTCGGATTCTCGACGTAGTTGGCCTTGGGGCTGCCGGGCGGGTTGATGATGCTCTGGATATGGCCGCTGTTGGACAGCACGAAGCGGCGCTCACCGCCCAACAGCAGCGTCGAGCGATACACCGCATCCCAGGGCGTGATGTGGTCGTTGATACCGGCCACGCTGAAGCTGTCCACGGTCACCTTCTGCAGGTCGATCGGCGTACCGCACACTTCGAGCCCGCCGGGGCGGGTCAGCGGGTTGTGCTTGAAGAAATCCAGCAGGTCGCCGTGATAGGCCGCCGGTAGCCGTGTGGAGTCGTTGTTCCAGTAGAGAATGTCGAAGGCCGGCGGCTCCTTGCCCAGCAGGTAGTTGTTGACGAAGTAGTTCCAGATCAGGTCGTTGGGACGCATCCAGGCGAATACCCGGGCCATGTCCCGGCCATCGAGCACACCCTTCTGGTAGGAGCGGCGCTTGGCGGCTTCGAGGGTCTGCTCGTCGATGAACAGCGTGGCCGGGCTGTCGATCGCACTGTCCAGCAAGCTGACCAGGTATGTGGCGCTGGCGACCCGGCGCAGTTGGCGCTTGGCTTGCAGATGGCCTTGCAGGGCCGCGATGATCAGCCCGCCGGCGCACGCACCCATCAGGTTGACGTCGCGGGCGCCGGTGATCGCCCGGCAGGCGTTCATCGCTTCTTCCGTCGCCTCGACATAACTGGACAGGCCCCATTCGCGGTGACGCACGTCGGGGTTGCGCCAACTGATGATGAACACCTGCAGATCGTTTTTCAGTGCGTACTGGACGAGGCTGTTGGAAGGGCTCAGGTCGAAGATGTAGAACTTGTTGATCTGGGGCGGCACGATCAGCAATGGCTTGGCGTATTGCTTTTCGCTCATGGGCCGGTACTGGATCAGCTCCAGCATCTCGTTTCGAAACACCACCGCGCCCTGCGTGTTCGCCAGGGTCTTGCCCACTTCGAAGGCATGGGGGCTGATTTGCCGGGGCATCCCGTCATTGTGCAGCAGGTCGTCGAACAGATGGCTGATGCCACGCACCAGGCTGTTGCCGCCGGAGTTGAAGAACTCCTTGACGGCCAGCGGGTTGAGCAAGGTGTTGGAAGGAGACACGGCATCGTTGAGCAGGGCGAAGGCGAAGTGAGCGCGGGCGCGGTCATCGGCGCTCATGTCGCATTCGTCGATCCAGCTCTTCACCTGTTTCTGCCAGCTCAGGTAGGCCTGCAGGCTCCGGCGATAGAAAGGGTTGAGCTGCCAGGTGGGATCGGCGAAGCGTTTGTCGTGCGGGCTGGTGGGGTGCAGGGTTTCCCCCAGCAGGACGCGTCCCAGCTGACCGCCCAGCTTCAATGCGTGCCGGGCACTGTGCACCGGGTTGCGCAGGCCATGGGCGGCGACGCTGCGCAAGGTAGACAGCAGGTCCCTGCCCCGCAGGCCGGTGACCGCACTTTGTGCGTTCATGAAGTTGGCGGGGACGGGCATCGAATCTTTCGTCGGCTTGTCGCGCATCAGTCAACTCCTTCGTCATCAGGCTGAGGCTCTGGATGAAAAGTGCTTGCGCAACCCGTCATGCAAAGCCCGAAAACAAACACTCCGAACCAGACAACATAGCCGCTGTTTCGGAAGTTGCGCGCTTCGGCGTCCTGCCTCGCGCGACAGGCGGTGTCAGCCGCCACCGTGCGGCGAGGGATGCGGATGCATGACCGCCCGCTGACGTTCTTCCTGCAGAAACTTCATGATGATGGGCGCCACGGCCTCGGCCCGGGTAATCAGGAACAGATGGCCGTCATCGATGATGTGCAACTGGGCATTGGGGATGCGCCAGGCCAGCAGGCGCATGTTGATCAAAGGGATCAGTGGGTCGTCGTCGCCGGCCAGGACCAGGGTCGGCTGATGGATCTTGTGCAGCCAGTGGATACTGGTCCAGCCCAGGCCGGCGAACAGTTGCCAGTAATAACCGAGCTTACCCGCCGAGCGGACCCTGGCCGCATGGCTGGTGGCCAGGTGCGGGTCGCGGCGGAACGAGCCGCCGTAGATCAGCGGGGCGATGCGCAACACGTGCGATGGCTGAACGTAGCGACGCGGACTTGCCATCATCCACAGCACCTTCGGTTTGCCGGGCACCATCACCGCCCCGGCGGCGGTGGCCGCCAGGATCAGCTTTTTGCAGCGCTCCGGATAATCGTGGGCGAACTGCTGGGCCAGGGCTCCGCCCCAGGACACACCGACCACGCTCACCTGCCCGTAGTCGAGATAGTCGAGCATCCGCGCGGCGAGCTTTGCCAGGCCCGGGAAGCGATACGGGCGGCTGGGCGTCGACGACCCACCCACTCCGGGGACGTCGAAGGCGATGACCTCCAGGTCCGGATCCAGGGCCTCGATAAACGGAAATACCAGCTCCAGGTTGGCCCCGATGCCGTTGAAAATCAGCAGAGGCGTCAAGTGAGGCTTGCCGGGACGTACCGCGGTGCGCAAGGTCTGGCCATCCAGATCGACGGTACGGAAGATGTACGGTTGCGGCATGCTTCAAGCCCTGTGGGTTGGGTCACTGTCATTCATTTTTTCCCGGATCCCTGTGGGAGCGAGCAAGCTCGCTCCCACAGGGGGGCGCTGTGAACATGGGTTCTATGTTCGCCAGTGCTGTGGGCCTTGCATTCAGTGTCGGCTGGCGGGATATATTCGTGAGCCATCCCACCCCCGCAGCAGACGAGTTGCCTCCATCACCGCTCGTGCACATACGTGCCAGGCGCCGCTTCACCCGCCGGATAGGTCTTGTTGCCCAGCACGCTGGGTGCCTTCTTCAGCTTGCCCGAGCGTTCGGCCTGCCAGGCCTGCCAGTGCAGCCACCAGGAGTCGGTGTGCTTGGTGGAGTTTTCCTGCCAGTCCTCGGCCTTGGCCGGCATGTCCTCGCTGGTCATGTAGCGTGACTTGGGGTTGCCCGGCGGGTTGAGGATGCTCTGGATATGGCCGCTGCTCGACAGCACGAAATCCACCTTGCCGCCGAACAGCTGCGCCGACTTGTAGCAGGATTTCCACGGGGTGATGTGGTCGTTGGTTCCGGCCAGGGCGAAGATGTCGGACGTGACCTGCTTGAGGTCGATCGGCGTGCCGCACACTTCCAGTGCATTGGGCCGGGTCAACGGGTTGGTCTTGAACATCTCGATGAGGTCGCCATGGAACGCCGCCGGGAGCCTCGTGGTGTCGTTGTTCCAGAACAGGATGTCGAATACCGGTGGTTCGTTGCCCAGCAGGTAGTTGTTGACCCAGTAGTTCCAGATCAGGTCGTTGGGGCGCATCCAGGCGAAGACCTTGGCCATGTCGCGGCCTTCGAGCACGCCGGCCTGATAGGAGTGGCGCTTGGCGGTCTCCAGGGTCTGCTCGTCGACGAACAGCGCCACGTCGGTGTCCAGGGTGGTGTCGAGTACGCTCACCAGCAGGGTCAGGGCGTTGACCTTCTTCTCGCCGAGTGCGGCGTAATGGCCCAGCAAGGCGGTGCAGGTGATGCCGCCGGAGCAGGCGCCCAGCATGTTCACGTCCTTGCTGCCGGTGATGGCCGTGACCACATCCACTGCTTCCTTGAGGGCCTCGATGTAGGTGGACAGGCCCCATTCGCGCTGTTCCTTGGTGGGGTTGCGCCAGCTGACGATGAAGGTCTGCACATTGCTGCGCAGGCAGAAGCGCGCCAGGCTCTTGTCCGGGCTGAGGTCGAAGACATAGAACTTGTTGATCTGCGGCGGCACCACCAGCAGCGGTCGCTCATGGACTTGCTCGGTGATGGGGCGGTACTGGATCAGCTCCAGCACATCGTTGCGGAACACCACGGCGCCTTCGGTCACGCCCAGGCTCTTGCCCACCTCGAATGCGCCCATGTCGACCTGGCTCGGCATCCCGCCGTTGTGTACCAGATCCTTGGCCAGGTGGGACAGGCCGTCCAGCAGGCTCTTGCCGCCGGTTTCGAAGAAGCGCTTGACCGCCGCCGGGTTGGCCGCGGTATTGGTGGGCGCCATGGCTTCGGTCATGAGGTTGATCACGAAATGCCCGCGGCTGATGTCCTGGGGCGGGAGGTTGCTGTCATCGATCCAGGCGTGCAGCTCCTTGCGCCATGCCAGGTAGGTCTGCAGATAACGCTTGTAGAGGGGATTCTGGCTCCAGGCCGGATCGGTGAAGCGACGGTCATCGCTCGAAGGCTGCAGCTCGGATTGGCCGAACAGCACCTTCTTGAGCTCGGCGCCGAAATGGGCGACGTGCCGGGCGCTGTGCAGCGGTTGCTTGAGGGTCTGGGTCAGCACCATTCTGGCGGAGGCCAGCAGGTCTTTTCTGCGCAAGCCGACGACGGGATTCAGGCCCAGGGTATTTTCCGAGGCCTGGTTCTTCAGGTCATCGTTGTTTTTGTTGCTCATCTACGACGCTCCATTGTCAGACGAGTACCCGGACCATGCCGTAAAAGCCGCACAGCCCATGGTGGGTACGCTGCTCGGGTGACCGTTAATTCCGCATCGATCTCAATGAGGAAGCATATGCAAAGGAACTCCCCAGTTCCTTTGCAGGGAACTTGCCAGGTCCATTGGTTACCCGAGTTTGATTTTTTTCGCAAGCAGGCCAGTCATTGACCTCGCCGCGGGGGGATTCAAGCAGATGAGTCTAGAAAATGCGCCCTAAAGCGCCAGCCCTTGAGCTAGAGCATCAGTTTGACGACGGACTCGTTCGGGTCGCGGGTTTTTCCGGCCGCCTTGAGTTCGGCCAGATAATCGTTCCACAGGTCTTCCTGGCGCACCGCCAGCTGGTACAGGTAGTCCCAGGTGAACAGTCCGCTGTCATGGCCGTCGTCGAAGGTCAGTTTCAGTGCGTATTGGCCGGCCGGCTCGACCTTGGTCAGGGCAACGTTGAGCTTGCCATATTGCAGGATGGGTTTGCCGTGGCCCTGGACCTCGGCGGAAGGCGAGTGCACCCGCAGGAATTCGGCGGGCAGGTGGTACTCCTCGTCCGGCGCGTATCTGAGCGTCAGGGTCTTGGAGGCTTTGTGCAGGTTGATGGCGGTGGGGAGTTTGGTCATGGCCTGTGATCCGTCTCGGAAGGATGCCTTGATCTGCAAAAGCGACACGGTCCATATGGGAGCGAGCTTGCTCGCGATAACGGTTTGACAGTCAACTCATGGGTTGAATGTTATGCCGCCATCGCGAGCAAGCTCGCTCTCACTGGCGCCGGACATCTGTCGGTGGCTTACAGGATATACCGCGACAGGTCTTCGTTCTGCGCCAGTTCGCCCAGGTGGCTGTTGACGTACTCGGCGTCGATGCGGATCGGCGCTTCGTTGTGGGCGCTGGCCAGGTCGCCGGCGCTGAACGAAACCTCCTCGAGCAGGCGTTCCAGCAGCGTGTGCAGGCGACGGGCACCGATGTTCTCGGTCTTCTCGTTGACCTGCCAGGCGATCTGCGCCAGGCGCTTGATGCCTTCCGGCGCGAACTCGATGTTCAGGCCTTCGGTCTTGAGCAGCGCACAGTACTGTTCGGTCAGTGATGCATGGGGCTCGCTCAGGATGCGCTCGAAGTCTTCCGGCGACAGGGCCTTGAGCTCCACACGGATCGGCAGGCGACCCTGCAGCTCCGGTACGAGGTCGCTCGGCTTGCTCAGGTGGAACGCGCCGGAGGCGATGAACAGGATGTGGTCGGTCTTGACCATGCCCAGCTTGGTGTTGACCGTGCAGCCTTCGATCAGCGGCAGCAGGTCGCGCTGCACGCCTTCGCGGGATACATCGGCGCCGCCGACATTGCCGCGCTTGGCGACCTTGTCGATCTCGTCGATGAATACGATGCCGTGCTGCTCGACTGCTTCCAGGGCCTTGGCTTTCAGTTCGTCTTCGTTGACCAGGCGGCTGGCCTCTTCATCGCGTACCAGCTTCAGCGCTTCCTTGACCTTGAGCTTGCGGCTCTTGCGCTTGCCCTTGCCCATATTGGCGAACAGGCTCTGCAGCTGGTTGGTCATCTCTTCCATGCCTGGCGGCGCGGAGATATCGACGCCGGCCATTTCGGCGACTTCGATCTCGATTTCCTTGTCGTCCAACTGGCCTTCGCGCAGGCGCTTGCGGAACAGTTGGCGGGTGTTGGAATCCTGGGTCGCGGCGGAGTCGGCGTTGAAGCCCATGCGCGCCGGCGGCAGCAGCGCATCGAGAATGCGCTCTTCGGCGGCATCTTCGGCGCGGTGGCGCACCTTGGTGATTTCCTGTTCGCGCAACAGCTTGATGGCGGCATCGGCCAGGTCGCGGATGATCGACTCGACGTCGCGGCCGACATAGCCGACTTCGGTGAACTTGGTGGCTTCGACCTTGATGAACGGCGCGTTGGCGAGCTTGGCCAGGCGGCGGGCGATCTCGGTCTTGCCGACGCCGGTCGGGCCGATCATCAGGATGTTCTTGGGGGTCACTTCGACGCGCAGCTCTTCGGGCAGTTGCATCCGGCGCCAGCGATTGCGCAAGGCGATGGCTACGGCGCGCTTGGCATCGTCCTGGCCGATGATGTGACGGTTGAGTTCGTGGACGATTTCGCGGGGAGTCATGGACATGGTAATTGACGGTCCTCGAGCAGGAATGAGCCGTGGCGCTGGGCCGAAACAGGCTTATTGCGCGAGATCCTGCTCCTCAATGGTCTGGGTATGGTTGGTGAAGACACAGATGTCGCCGGCGATGCTCAAGGCAGTCTCGACGATCTCCCGGGCCGACAGGTCGGTCTTTTTCAGCAGTGCGCTGGCGGCCGCCTGGGCGTAGGCACCGCCGGAGCCCATGGCGATCAGGCCGTCTTCGGGTTCGACCACGTCGCCGTTGCCGGTGATGATCAGCGAGGCGTCCTTGTTGGCAACCGCGAGCATCGCTTCGAGGCGACTCAGGGAGCGGTCGGTGCGCCATTCCTTGGCCAGTTCGACGGCGGCACGAATCAGGTGGCCCTGATGTTTTTCAAGCTGGCCTTCGAAGCGCTCGAACAGGGTGAAAGCGTCGGCGGTGGCCCCGGCAAAACCGGCGATGACCTGGCCGTGGTACAGGCGACGGACTTTCTTCGCGTTGCCTTTCATCACGGTGTTGCCCAGTGAAACCTGGCCGTCACCACCCATGACGACTTTGCCATCACGGCGGACTGAAACGATGGTGGTCAAGGGAAGAGTCTCCACGCAGCGGGGCGAAAATGCCCGGATGAAAACTCATATGGGGGTGGTATGGTTTTTTTCAACCGTGGGGGCCCAGAGGGGATGAGCGGTGCGTTTCGCTCATCCCCTCGCCACAGTGGGTCGCTCGGGTGGCCACCGTGTGCGATCAGCGGCTCTGGCGTTGTTGTAACAACAGGTTGCTGAAACCACTGCCAGCCAGCTGTTTCTGCGCCTTGGTCAGCTCTTCGCGATTGCTGAACGGGCCGACCAGCACCCGGTACCAGGTCTCGTCCTTCACCGTGCCGGACTCCACCGACACGGACTGGCCCAGCAGGATGATCTGTGCCCGCACCTTGTCGGCATCGGCTTCCTTGCGGAAGGAGCCAGCCTGCAGAAAAAACTTCGTCACCGGGGCCGCTTTCTGCACGGGAGGGGCCGGTGGCGGCGTAATGCCGGCCAGGGCCGCCTGGGCACGGGCGGTGTCGATCTTCGCCGCTTCGGCCGGTGTCACCGGCGTGGCGGGTACTTGCGGAGTCGGCAGGGTTTTCTCCGGCACCGCCTCGGGCGGCACGATGACTTCCGATTCCGGCAGCAGGGTGTAGAAGTCGTACTTGGGCTTCACCGGTTGCGTCGGGCTCGGCGGGGTCTTGTTGGCCTCGGCGATGCGCGTGGCTTTCTGTTGCTCCTGGCGGACGCGCTTGACGTCATCGCCCTGGCCCGGCTCCAGCTTCATCAGGAACACTATGAAAGCGCCAACGGTCAGGCCGATGGCCATCCACAACCAGCCCGGAATCGGCTTCTTGGCCGGGGGCTGGTAACGACTGGCGCCGCGCTTGGGTGCAGGTTTTTTCTTGGCGGCCAACTTACATGCGCTCCAGGGTTTCCAGGCCCAGCAGTTCCAGGCCCTGCTTGAGCGTGCGCGCGGTCAGCGCGGCAAGACGCAGGCGGCTTTGCATTTGCTCGGGGGTGTCGGCGTTGAGGATCGGGCAGTTCTCGTAGAAGCTGGAGAACAGGCCGGCCACATCGTACAGATAAGCGCACAGGGTGTGTGGCGTGCCCTTGTCGGCGACGTTGTTGAGCACTTCGCCGAACTGCGCCAGCTTCGCCGCCAGCTCCTGCTCCTGTGGGGCCTGGAGCACGATCCGCCCGTCCACTTCATCGAGGCCTTTGCCGAGTTTACGGAACACGCCCGCCACACGGGTGTAGGCGTACAGCAGGTATGGCGCGGTGTTGCCTTCGAAGTTGAGCATCAGGTCGAAGTTGAAGCTGTAGTCGCTGGTGCGGTGCTTGGACAGGTCGGCGTATTTCACCGCGTCGATGCCCACCACCTTGGCGATCTTGCGCAGCTCATCCTCGGCCAGGTCCGGGTTCTTGCCCTTGACCAGGGTATAGGCGCGTTCCTGGGCTTCGGTCAGCAGGTCGATCAGCTTCACCGTGCCGCCGTCGCGAGTCTTGAAAGGGCGGCCATCGGCGCCGTTCATGGTGCCGAAGCCCATGTGCTCCATTTCCATCGGCCGGGCCACGAAACCGGCCTGGCGTGCCACTTCGAACACTTGCTGGAAGTGCAGGGCCTGGCGCTGGTCGACGAAGTACAACACCCGATCGGCCTTGAGCACGCTGTTGCGGTAGCGTACGGCGGCCAGGTCGGTGGTGGCGTACAGGTAGCCGCCGTCGGCCTTGACGATGATCACCGGCAGCGGTTCGCCGTCGGCAGTCTTGAACTGGTCGAGGAACACGCACTGGGCGCCGTTGCTTTCCACCAGCATGCCCTTGGCCTTGAGGTCATTGACCACGTTGATCAGGTCGTCGTTGTAGGCGCTTTCGCCCATGACGTCGGCCATGGTCAGCTTGACGTTCAGCAGCTCGTAGATTTTCTGGCAGTGGGACAGGGAGATGTCCTTGAACCGGGTCCACAGCGCCAGGCACTCGGCGTCGCCGGCCTGCAACTTGACCACCAGGCCGCGGGCGCGGTCGGCGAACTCGGGGGATTCGTCGAAGCGTTGCTTGGCGGCGCGGTAGAAGTTCTCCAGGTCCGACAGTTCATCGCTGGTGATGGGGTTTTCCTGCAGGTAGGCCATCAGCATGCCGAACTGGGTGCCCCAGTCGCCGACATGGTTCTGGCGAATCACGGTGTCGCCGAGGAATTCCAGTACCCGGGCCACGCCGTCGCCGATGATGGTGGAACGCAGGTGGCCGACGTGCATTTCCTTGGCGAGGTTGGGGGCCGACAGGTCCACCACGGTGCGCTGCAGCGGGCCGGCCTTGCGAACCCCGATGCGTTCGTCGGCCAGGGCCGCGTCCAGGCGCGAAGCCAGGGCCTGGGTGTTCTGGAAGAAATTGATGAACCCGGGACCGGCGATCTCCGCCTTGGAAACGTTCTCGTCGGCCGGCAGCGCGGCGATGATTTTCTCGGCCAGGTCCCGCGGCTTCATGCCGGCCGGCTTGGCCAGCATCATGGCGATGTTGCTGGCAAAGTCGCCGTGGGTCTTGTCGCGGGTGTTTTCGACCTGAATCGCCGGCGACAGGCCTTCTGGCAGCACACCTTCAGTGACGAGTTTGGCGATGGCTTGCTGGATGAGCTGGCGAATGGTGTCTTTCATGGTCTTCTCTTTCAACCGCAGGCGCGGCGGCGCTTCGATGCGCTGGTGGAAAAACTGGGCATTATCCGTGGCCCGGACGAGCTTGCCAACTGTAGCGGGTCGGTTGGGGTTGTGTGGTGACTATTCTTGCTGGCCTGGATGCACGCGATCCCCTGTGTGAGCTTGCTCCCACCGGGGGGCAGGCTTGCGGTCCATTCAATACAAGTCCACCGGGTCCACGTCCAGCGACCAGCGTACCGCCCGCCCGCTGGGCATCTGCTCCAGCACCAACAGCCAGGCGCTCAACAGGCGGTGCAGCGGTGCCCGGGCGCTGGCCTGTAATAAAAGCTGGGCCCGGTAGCGCCCGGCCCGGCGCTCCATCGGAGCCGGTACCGGGCCCAATAGTTCGATCCCGGTGAGGTTCAGCTGGGCCAGCAAGCGCTCTGCCTCGCCACAGGCCTCGTCGAGGAAGCCTTCGGCCTGCCCGGGCTTGTGGGCTTCGGCCCGCAACAGCGCCAGGTGGGCGAACGGCGGCAGGCCGGCGCCGCGCCGTTCGCTCAATGCCTGCTCGGCGAAGGCGAAGTAGCCTTGCTCGGTCAGTTGTATCAGCAGCGGATGGTCCGCCAGGTGAGTCTGGATAATCACCTTGCCCGGCTCCTCGGCTCGTCCGGCCCGGCCCGCAACCTGGACGATCAGCTGCGCCATGCGCTCGCTGGCGCGGAAGTCGCCGGAAAACAGCCCGCCGTCGGCATCCAGGATCGCCACCAGGGTGACCCGCGGGAAATGATGCCCCTTGGCAAGCATCTGGGTGCCCACCAGGATGCACGGCTGGCCCTTCTGGATCGTGGCGAACAGGTGGTTCATCGCGTCCTTGCGCGAGGTGCTGTCGCGGTCCACCCGCAGCACCGGATAGTCGGGAAACAGGATGCCCAGCCGCTCCTCGGCGCGTTCGGTGCCAGCACCCACCGGGCGCAGGTCCACCTTGCCGCACTGCGGGCAATGCCTCGGCACGCGCTCGCTATGGCCGCAGTGGTGACAACGCAACTCCCCATGGCGCTGGTGCACGGTCATCCGCGCGTCGCAGCGTTCGCACCCGGACATCCAGCCGCAGTCGTGGCACAGCAGGGTCGGAGCGAATCCCCGGCGATTGAGGAACACCAGCACCTGTTGCCCGGCGGCCAGGGTCTGGCCGATGGCTTGTTGCATCGGGCCGCTGATGCCGCTGTCCAGCGGACGGCTTTTCACGTCCAGGCGCAGGAAGCGTGGCTGCTTGGCACCGCCGGCCCGTTCGTTCAGGCGCAGCAGGCCATAACGACCGGTGTAGGCATTGTGCAGGCTCTCCAGGGAGGGCGTCGCCGAGCCAAGGACGATGGGGATGTTTTCCTGGCGGGCGCGTACCAGCGCCAGGTCGCGGGCGTGATAGCGCAGGCCTTCCTGCTGTTTATAGGAGCCGTCGTGTTCTTCGTCGATGATGATCAGGCCGGGATTCTTCATCGGCGTGAACAGGGCCGAGCGGGTGCCGATGATGATGTCGGCCTCGCCGTCGCGGGCAGCTAGCCAGGCCTCCAGGCGCTCGCGGTCGTTGACCGCCGAGTGCACCAGGGCGATCCGGGCGTTGAAGCGTTGCTCGAAGCGCGCCAGGGTCTGCGGGCCGAGGTTGATTTCCGGGATCAGCACCAAGGCTTGCTTGCCCGCCTCCAGGGTCTGGCGGATCAACTGCAGGTAGACTTCGGTCTTGCCGCTGCCCGTGACGCCCGCGAGCAGGAACGCGTGGTAGCTGTCGAAGCCCGCGCGAATCGCCTCGCAGGCGGCCCGTTGTTCGGCATTGAGCGGCAGTTCCGGCTGGGCCAGCCAATGCTCGTGGCGGGCGCCCGGGATGTGCCTGCGCACCTCCACCTGGACCAGGCCCTTGGCCAGCAGCAAATCGAGGCTGTCCTTGCTGAGCATCAGCTTGCTCAGCAACTGATGGGCCACCCCATGGGGATGCTGGGCCAGGGTCGCCAGCGCTTCGCGTTGACGCGGGGCACGGGCGATGCGCGGATCGTCCGTGGAGGCGCCCGGCGCCACAGACCAGAACCGTTCCTGGCGCGCCTCGGCCGGCTCACCCTGGCGCAGCAGCACCGGCAGTGCCCAGCTCAAGGTGTCGCCGAGGCTGTGCTGATAATACTGGGCGGTCCAAAGGCACAACTTGAACAGCGACGCCGGCAGCGGTGGCGTGGCATCGAGCAGCGCCAGGGCCGGCTTGAGCTTGTCGGCCGGGACCTCGCTGTGATCGGTGACTTCCACCAGGATGCCGATCATCTCCCGCCGGCCGAACGGTACCCGCAAGCGCATGCCGGGTTGCAACCGGTCATGCGGGACCCCGGCCGGAGCGCGGTAGTCGAACAGTCGGCGCAGGGGCGAAGGCAGGGCGAGGCGCAGGATGGCGTCGGACACGCGAGGTCTCGATAAACAGAAAAATGGCGGAAAGCTTGGCACAACCCTTGTAGGAGCGAGGGTGTGCATGAGGACGCGAGCCTAGCAGACGGTTGGTACAAGCGACAGCTTGCGTCATTGTCGATGTCTGGTAGAATCCGCGCCCTAATTACGTGCGGTATTCAACAATAGTGTTGGGTGGCGGCACGCTAGCCTGAGGGAAACACCATGAAGACCGATATCCATCCAGAATACCCAGTGGTTGCCGTAACCTGCAGCTGCGGCAACAAGTTCGAAACCCGTTCGACCTACGGCAAAGCCCTGGCGATCGACGTTTGCAACGAATGCCACCCGTTCTACACCGGTAAGCAAAAGACTCTGGATACCGGTGGTCGCGTTCAGAAGTTCGCCGATCGTTTCGGTGCTTTCGGCGCTACCAAAAAGGCCTGAGGCTGATCATTTTGGAGGCTCGTTCCGGCGGCTCCAGATTGATGAAAAAGGCGTCCCTTGTGGGCGCCTTTTTTGTGTCCGCGATTTGGCTGGGCGGGGCCGAGGCCTTCTGTCCGGCCCCGGCAGGGCTGGCCCGGGTGAAGGTGCAGCGGGTGGTGGATGGCGACACCCTGCGCCTGGCGGATGGCCGAAGCGTGCGCATGATCGGTCTCAACAGCCCGGAACTGGGGCGGCAGGGACGATCCGACGAGCCTTTTGCCGTTGCGGCCCGTCGGCGTCTCGAAGCGCTGGTGGCGGCCAGCGACGGGCAGGTGGGGTTGCTTCCTGGCCAGCAGGGTCGCGATCGCTATGGGCGAACCCTGGCTCATGTCTATGACGCTGACGGCCGTAACCTCGAAGCGCAACTGCTCGCCGAGGGGTTGGGGTTTCATGTGGCGGTGGCACCGAATACCGGCTTGGCGGACTGCCAGGGTGCCGCCGAACGCCAGGCTCGCGAGGCGCGTCTTGGGCTATGGAAACAGTCACCCGTGCTCAAGACGCAACAGATCCAGGCTCCCGGCTTCGCCGTGCTCAGCGGTCGCGTGAACACGATCAGGCGCAATCGTGGCGGAATCTGGCTGCAAATGGAGGGGGCGGTTGTATTGCGTGTCGCTCCCGATGTGGCGAACCGTTTCGATATGGCTTCGCTTGAGCGCCTCCAGGGCCGGCAGGTCGAGGCGCGTGGCTGGGTGGTGGATCGATCGCGGCGCGCAGCCCTGGAACCGGGGCGGGAGCGCTGGTTGCTGCCATTGACCGATCCGGCCATGTTGACCGCACTGCCTCGATAAAAAATTGTAGACATTTTTAATGTGGATTGTATGCATCAATCCCTTGTGTTTCGCGGCTCTAGGCCCAAAGTCGTAGGGCAGGGCGCTTGACAGCGGTGACTGGTCAGTCTTGTAGGGACTTTGCGAGGGGCGTATCCTCGGCGGTCCGTCTGTCCAACACAGTAAAAAGCGGAATGCCCACATGTCTGATCTGAAAACTGCCGCTCTCGAATATCACGCTAATCCTCGTCCAGGAAAGCTGAGTGTCGAGCTCACCAAGGCCACCGCTACTGCCCGCGATCTGTCGCTGGCCTACAGCCCCGGCGTAGCCGAACCAGTACGCGAAATCGCTCGCGACCCTGAGCTGGCCTACAAGTACACCGGCAAGGGCAACCTGGTTGCAGTCATTTCCGATGGCACCGCGATTCTCGGCCTGGGTGACCTGGGCCCACTGGCTTCCAAGCCGGTCATGGAAGGCAAGGGTGTCCTGTTCAAGCGCTTCGCCGGTATCGACGTGTTCGACATCGAAGTCGATTCCGAAAGCCCGCAGGCCTTCATCGACACCGTCAAGCGTATCTCCATCACCTTCGGTGGCATCAACCTGGAAGACATCAAGGCACCCGAGTGCTTCGAGATCGAGCGCGCCCTGATCGAACAGTGCGATATCCCGGTGTTCCACGATGACCAGCACGGTACCGCCATCGTGACTGCGGCCGGTATGATCAACGCCCTGGAAATCGCCGGCAAGACCCTGCCGGAAGCCAAGATCGTCTGCCTGGGCGCCGGTGCCGCGGCCATCTCCTGCATGAAGTTGCTGGTGAGCATGGGCGCCCGGATCGAGAACATCTTCATGGTCGACCGTACCGGCGTGATCCACTCCGGCCGTACCGACCTGAACCAGTACAAGGCGGTCTTCGCCCACGCCACCGACAAGCGCACCCTGGCTGAAGCGCTGGACGGCGCCGACGTTTTCGTCGGCCTCTCGGGTCCGAACCTGTTGAGCCCGGAAAACCTGCTGCGCATGGCGCCGAACCCGATCGTGTTCGCCTGCTCGAACCCGGACCCGGAAATCTCCCCGGAACTGGCTCACGCCACCCGTAGCGACGTGATCATGGCCACGGGCCGTTCGGATTACCCGAACCAGGTCAACAACGTACTGGGCTTCCCGTTCATCTTCCGCGGCGCCCTGGACGTACGCGCCAAGCGCATCAACGAAGAAATGAAAGTCGCGGCCGCCAACGCCCTGCGCGAACTGGCCAAGCTGCCGGTGCCTCAGGAAGTGTGCGACGCCTACGGCGGCATCAAGCTGGAATTCGGTCGTGAGTACATCATTCCGAAACCTATGGACGCTCGCCTGATCACCCTGATCTCCGACGCCGTGGCCAAGGCCGCGATCGAGACCGGCGTGGCCACCCTGCCGTACCCGAAGAACTACCCGCTCAAGAGCGTGGATGACGTGTTCAACGGTTAAAAGCAGCCGCCCATAAAAAAACCTGGCCTCGGCCAGGTTTTTTTATGGGCTTCGAGCGGCAAGCTTCAAGCTGCATTAGAAGCGAAGCCTACCGCGCTTGCTTTGGCTTTACTTGAAGCTTGCGGCTTGAAGCTCGCCGCTGCTTCCCTAGAACAAATCGATCGGTGCCGCTTCGTCCGCCGGCAGCGGGCTGCCTGGCGCTACACCGTTGCCCAGCTCGTTGACCGACGGCGGGGTGTCTTCACTCTTGAACAGCTCGAAATACGCCCCTGGGGTACCTGGCGTCGCGGCGCGGCCGCTGACCGGATCGACCCGCAGGCTCAGGATGCCTTCCGGTTCCGGCTGGGTGTGAGGCGGTTTGTCCTTGAGGGCGGCGCCCATGTAGGTCATCCAGATGGGCAGCGCCACGGTGCCGCCGAACTCGCGGCGGCCGAGGCTCTCAGGCTGGTCGAAGCCGGTCCAGACGGTGGTGACGTAATCGCCGTTGTAGCCCGAGAACCAGGCGTCCTTGGATTCGTTGGTGGTGCCGGTCTTGCCCGCCAGGTCGGTTCGACCCAGCGCCAGGGCGCGCCGGCCGGTGCCGAGCTTGATCACGTCCTGCAGCATGCTATTGAGGATGTAGGTGGTCCGGCCGTCGATGATGCGCTCGGCAATGACCGGGGCCTGCGGTACCGCCGGGGCAGTCGTGGCTTCGCCTGGGGGCGCGTTCACCGTGAACGTTTCGGCGGCGGGTGCCGCGACGCCATCGCTGGCCTGCTCGCCCGTCGGCACCCGTGGCGGATTGGCGACGAACAGCGTCTCGCCGTTGCGGCTTTCGATCCTGTCGATGATGTACGGGGTGATCTTGTAGCCGCCGTTGGCGAACGTGCTCCAGCCCGTGGCGATTTCCATTGGCGTCAGGGTCGCGGTGCCCAGGGCCAGGGAGAGGTTGCGAGGCAGGTCCTGCTTGTTGAAGCCGAACTTGCTGATGTAGTCGATGGTGCGGTCGACGCCCAGGGCCTGAAGCAGGCGGATCGACACCAGGTTGCGGGACTTGTACAGCGCTTCGCGCAGACGGATCGGGCCGAGGAAGGTGTTGGTGTCATTCTTCGGCCGCCAGACCTTGTCCAGGTACTCGTCGACGAACACGATGGGCGCATCGTTCACCAGGCTGGCGGCGGTGTAGCCATTGTCCAGGGCGGCGCTGTAGACGAACGGCTTGAAGCTCGAGCCGGGCTGGCGTTTGGCCTGCAACGCCCGGTTGTAATTGCTTTGCTCGAAGGCGAAGCCACCCACTAGCGAGCGAATGGCGCCGTCCTGCGGGTCGAGGGACACCAGGGCACCCTGGGCCGCCGGAATCTGGCTGAACTTCAAGGAATTGTCCGGTTGACGCTGCACCCGGATCAGGTCGCCGACCTGGGCGACGTCCGACGGCTGCCGGGGGGCTGCGCCCATGCTGTTGGTATTGAGGAAAGGACGCGCCCATTTCATGGTGTCCCAGCTCACATGTTCTTCCAGCTCGCCGTTACGCGTCAGGACCTTGATGCCGTCCTTGTCCACCTGGGTGACGATGGCCGGCTCCAGGCTGCTGATGGTGCGCTGCTTGGTCAGTTCCAGGGCCCAGGCTTCCTTGGTCTTGCCTGGCAGGCGCGATTCAGGCCCGCGGTAGCCGTGGCGCTGGTCATAGGTCATCAGGCCTTCGTGCAGCGCGGTGTTGGCCATTTCCTGCAGGTTGCTCGGTACCGTGGTGGTCACGCGGAAACCTTCGGTGTAGGCATCGCTGCCGTAGCGGCCGACCATTTCGGCCCGGGCCATCTCGGCGATATACGGGGCGTTCACTTCCGGGGTCGGCACGTGATAGCTGGCGTTCAAGGGCTCGTTGATCGCGGCGGTGTACTCGGCTTCGCTGATCTTGCCCAACTTGTACATGCGTCCCAGGATCCAGTCGCGGCGCTCCTTGCTGCGCGCCGGGTTGGCGAGGGGGTTGAAGCGCGACGGGGCCTTGGGCAGGCCGGCGATCATCGCCATCTGTGCCAGGCTGACCTCGCGGATCGACTTGCCGTAGTACACCTGGGCCGCCGCCTCGATGCCATAGGCGCGGTTGCCCAGGTAGATCTTGTTCACGTACAGCTCGAGGATCTCGTCCTTGGTCAGCTGCCGCTCGATCTGCAGGGCCAGGAGAATCTCGGTGGTCTTGCGCGAGAAGCTGCGCTCGCTGGTCAGGAAGAAGTTCTTGGCCACCTGCATGGTGATGGTGCTGCCGCCGGACTGGATATGCCCGCTCTTGATCAACTGGCTCGCGGCCCGCATCAGGCTGCCGGGATCGACGCCGTAGTGGTTGGCGAAGTTGTCGTCTTCAGCACTCAGTAACGCATTGATGAAATTGGGGGGAATGTCGGCGAAACGGATCGGCGTGCGGCGCATTTCGCCAAATTCGGCGATCAGCTTGTTGTCGCTGCTGTAGACCCGCAGGGGAATCTGCAACTGAATGCTTCTCAGCGCCTCCACGGATGGCAATCCCGGACTAAGGTAAAGAAACGCACCGCTCAGACCCAGGAGCAGTCCGCAGAAAACGGCGACGATGGACCATCCGAAAAATTTCAGCAGACGAATCAAGGCTTTTGGATATCCAGGCAAAGAATGAAAAGGCGTCAGGTGCAGGGAAGGACCCATGCGAGCAACAAAGCGAAAAAAACGCTGCGCATTATAAGCATTTTTTCGCGGTGCAAACGCCATCCGGACATCCGTCGGACCGGCGTGATTGAACGCAATGCGTATTAGAGAGTCCGTAACTCACGGATAGTCATAGGGAATTGGTAGTGCTACGACTCTTCAATAAAAAAGCCCATGCGCTTCTGGGGATAGATATCAGCTCCACGTCGGTGAAGCTGCTCGAGTTGAGTCGCCAGGGCGACCGGTACCGTGTCGAGTCCTACGCGGTCGAACCGCTTCCGGCCAACGCCGTGGTCGAGAAGAACATCGCCGAGCTCGAAGGGGTGGGCCAGGCGCTGTCGCGGGTAGTGGCCAAGGCCAGGACACCCTTGCGCAATGTCGCCGTGGCCGTGGCGGGGTCCGCCGTGATCACCAAGACCATCGAGATGGACGCCGGGCTGTCCGACGACGACATGGAGAACCAGCTCAAGATCGAGGCGGACCAGTACATTCCCTATCCCTTGGATGAGGTGGCCATCGATTTCGAAGTCCTGGGCGTCTCGCCGCGCAGCGCCGAGCGGGTCGAAGTGCTGCTGGCCGCCTGTCGCAAGGAGAACGTCGAGGTCCGCGAGGCCGCCCTGGCGCTGGCCGGGCTGACGGCGCGGGTAGTGGATGTCGAGGCCTACGCCCTGGAGCGCGCCTTCGGCCTGCTGGCCACGCAACTGGCCGCGTCCCAGGAACGGCTCACGGTAGCGGTGATCGACATCGGCGCCACCATGACCACCCTGAGCGTGCTGCACAACGGCCGCATCATCTATACCCGTGAGCAATTGTTCGGCGGTCGCCAGCTGACCGAGGAGATCCAGCGTCGCTACGGCCTGACGTTCGAGCAGGCCGGGCTGGCAAAGAAGCAGGGTGGCCTGCCGGACGACTATTCCGGCGAAGTGTTGCAGCCCTTTCGCGAAGCGTTGGTGCAGCAGGTGTCGCGCTCCCTGCAGTTTTTCTTCGCGTCGGGCCAGTACAGCGCGGTGGACCACATCCTGCTGGCCGGTGGCACGGCGTCGGTCACGGGGCTGGACCGGCTGATCGAACAGCGCCTGGGCACGCCGACCCAGGTGGCCAACCCGTTTACCAACATGGCCCTGGGCAGCCGGGTCAATGCCGGTGCCCTGGCCAGTGATGCGCCGGCACTGATGATTGCCTGCGGGCTGGCCCTCAGGAGCTTCGACTGATGGCGCGGATCAACCTGCTTCCCTGGCGCGAAGAGCTTCGCGAAGAGCGCCGCAAACGCTTTCTGCTGGCCTTGACTGGAGCGCTCGTCGGCGCGGTAGGCGTGATACTGATTGCGGTCCAGTACCTCAACAGCGCCATCGATTACCAGCTGGCCCGTAACAATCACCTCTCGCAGCAGATCGCGGAACTGGATGAGCGCATCAAGCAGATCAGCGAGCTGAAAGCCCGTCGCCAGCAGTTGCTGGAGCGCATGCGCATCATCCAGGACTTGCAGGGCAACCGGCCGGTCAGCGGGCGCATCTTCGACCAGTTGGTGCGCACCTTGCCCGACGGGGTGTATTTCACCGAAGTGACGATGGAAGACCACACGCTGTCCATCAAGGGGGCCGCCGAGTCGAACAACCGGGTCTCGGACCTGATGCGCAACCTGGACTCATCGGACCTGTTCGATGCTCCCAGCCTGACGGAGGTCAAGGCCACCACGGCCGGCCAGCTCGACCAGGCCAATGTGTTCCAGTTGACGGTACGCCAGACCCGTCCGGCTGACATCGAGGAGGCCCAATGAGACCGGCGGAGTGGTTCGACGCGCTGCGCAAGATCGATATCAGCGACCTGGACACCAATAACCTGGGCTCCTGGCCCATGCCGGTCAAATGGCTGGCCGGTGTCCTGCTGGTGATCCTGGTCCTGGGCCTGGGCTACAACTTTGCCCTCAGCGACCTGGAGGATCAGCTGCAGCAGGTGCGCGGGGAGGAAAGTACCCTCAAGGCGCAGTTCGCGGGCAAGGCCCACATGGCCGCGAACCTGGAGCGCTACACCGAACAGATGAAGCAGATGGAGGAGTCCTTCGGCGTGTTGTTGCGCCAATTGCCCAGCGACACCGAGGTCCCCGGACTGCTGGAGGACATCACCCGAACCGGCCTGGGCAGTGGCCTGGAGTTCGAGGAGATCAAGCTGCTCCCCGAAGCCGCCCAGCCGTTCTACATCGAACTGCCGATCCAGATCACTGTGACCGGCGGCTACCATGACCTGGCGACCTTCGTCAGCGGTGTCGCCGGGTTGCCCCGCATCGTCACGCTGCACGATTTCGAGATTGCCCCCCTGGAGCCCAACGGCGGATCGAAGCTGCGCATGAGCATCCAGGCCAAGACCTATCGCTACAACGAGCAGGAGGAGCAGCCATGAGGTCGTTTCGCTGCGCCGGCCTGCTGGCGGGCCTGGTCGTGCTGGGGGGCTGCAACGGCGGCGATGGCTTCGACGACCTGGACGCCTATATGAACGAGGTCCGCTTGCGCCCGCCCGGCAAGATCGAGCCGATGCCGGTATTCAGGCCCTATGAGACCTTTACCTACAGCGCCGCCAACCTGCGCAGTCCGTTTTCCCGGCAGGTCCCGGTGGACCAGGCCAGTCGGCAGCAGGGCTCGCGCAATGTGCGGCCCGACCCCAACCGGACCAAGCAATACCTGGAAGGCTTCAATATCGAACAGTTCGAAATGGTCGGCACGATTGCCAATGCCAGTGGTTCCTTCGCGCTGCTGCGTGGCGCGGGCGGGGTGCATCGGCTCAAGGTCGGTGACTACCTTGGACGCAACGACGGGCGGATCGTCGCCATCAGTGCCACTCAGGTCGATGTGGTGGAAATCGTACCTGACGGCGAGGGGACGTGGCTGGAGCGACCACGGACCATTCCTTTGAAAGAGCACTCATTAGTGGAATCCCAACAATGAACAGGATTTTGACAGCCCTCGGTATTTCGCTATGGATAGCGCTGATGTCGCCGATGGCCCATGCGGCCAGCCTCAAGGCCCTGGATGTCGCGGCGTTGCCGGGAGACCGAGTCGAGTTGAAGCTGTCCTTCGACGGGCCGCCACCGACGCCTCGCGGCTATACCACCGAGCAGCCGGCCCGGATTGCCCTGGACTTGCCCGGGGTCACCAGCCAGCTGGCCCGCAAGACCCATGACCTGGGGGGCGGCAACGCGCGCAGCGCCACCGTGGTCGAGGCGGGGGATCGTACGCGGCTGATCATCGGCCTCACCCAGCTGGCGCCGTATGACGCCCGGGTCGAGGGCAACAGCCTGTTCGTGGTGATCGGCAAGGGCGCGACCCCCAGGACCACGGCCCAGGCGTCGCCCCTCGGTGCCGCCAGTCCTGCGCCGGCGAGGGCCAGGGCGCCGACGGGCAGGGCCATTCGCGGCGTGGATTTCCAGCGAGGAACCCAAGGCGAGGGCAATGTCGTGATCGATCTGTCGGACCCTTCCATCGCTCCGGACATCCAGGAGCGCGAAGGCAAGATCATCCTCACCTTTGCCAGGACCCAACTGCCGGAACCGCTGCGGGTGCGCCTGGACGTCAAGGACTTCGCCACCCCGGTGCAGTTCGTCAATGCCAGCGCCGGCTCGGACCAGGCCACCGTCAGTATCGAGCCCGGTGGTACCTTCGATTACTCCACCTACCAGACCGATAACCGGCTGACCGTCAGCGTCCGGCCCATGACCGTCGAAGACCTGCAGAAACGCAATAGCGATCGGGCCGCCTACAGTGGCGAGAAGCTGTCCCTCAACTTCCAGGACATCGAAGTGCGTTCGGTCCTGCAGTTGATCGCCGATTTCACCAACCTGAACCTGGTGGCCAGCGACACGGTGCAGGGCGCAATTACCCTGCGCTTGCAGAATGTGCCGTGGGACCAGGCCCTGGACCTGGTGCTCAAGACCAAGGGGCTGGACAAGCGCAAGGTCGGTAACGTGTTGCTGGTGGCTCCGGCCGATGAAATCGCCGCGCGCGAGCGCCAGGAGCTGGAGTCCCAGAAGCAGATCGCCGACCTGGCGCCATTGCGGCGTGAACTGCTGCAGGTCAACTACGCCAAGGCGGCGGACATCGCCAAGCTGTTCCAGTCGGTGACCAGCGCCGAGGCCAAGGCCGATGAGCGCGGCACCATCACGGTCGATGAGCGAACCAACAACATCATCGCCTACCAGACCCAGGACCGGCTCGATGAACTGCGACGGATCGTCGCCCAGCTGGATATCCCGGTGCGCCAGGTGATGATCGAGGCACGTATCGTCGAGGCCAACGTCGATTACGACAAGAGCCTGGGGGTGCGCTGGGGTGGTTCGATACAGAACAAGGGTAACTGGAACGCTTCCGGGGTCAGCACCGGGGACTCCACCACCATCGGCACACCGGGCAGCACCAGCACCAACCAGCCGTTCGTGGACATGGGCGCGTCGGGCAACACATCGGGAATCGGCATCGCGTTCATCACCGACAATGTCCTGCTGGACCTGGAACTGACCGCCATGGAGAAGACCGGAAACGGGGAAATCGTCTCCCAGCCCAAGGTGGTGACCTCCGACAAGGAGACGGCGAAAATCCTCAAGGGCACGGAAATCCCTTACCAGGAAGCCAGTTCCAGCGGGGCGACCTCGGTGTCCTTCAAGGAGGCCTCGCTGTCGCTGGAGGTGACGCCGCAGATCACCCCGGATAATCGCATCATCATGGAGGTCAAGGTCACCAAGGACGAGCCGGATTACCTGAACAAGGTGCAGGAAGTACCGCCCATCAAGAAAAACGAGGTCAATGCCAAGGTGCTGGTCAACGATGGCGAGACCATTGTGATTGGCGGCGTTTTCTCAAATACTCAGAGCAAGGTCGTAGATAAGGTGCCATTTCTTGGCGATGTGCCGTATCTTGGCCGCCTTTTCCGGCGTGATGTGGTTTCGGAGAAAAAATCCGAGCTGCTGGTATTCCTCACTCCGCGTATCATGAACAACCAGGCGATTGCTGTGAGTCGTTGATTCTGTGCGAAATTTGATTCTTGTTGGGCCGATGGGGGCTGGAAAAAGCACCATCGGCCGTTTGCTGGCCAAAGAGCTGCGCCTGCCGTTCAAAGATTCCGACAAGGAAATTGAATTGCGCACGGGTGCCAATATCCCATGGATCTTCGACAAGGAAGGCGAACCCGGCTTTCGTGATCGCGAGCAGGCGATGATCGCCGAGCTCTGCGCATTCGACGGCGTGGTGCTGGCCACCGGTGGCGGCGCGGTGATGCGCGAGGCCAATCGACAGGCGCTGCATGCTGGCGGACGAGTGGTCTATCTGCATGCTTCCGTGGAGCAGCAGGTCGGTCGTACCGCCCGGGATCGCAACCGTCCATTGTTGCGCACTGCCGATCCGGCCAAGACCCTGCGGGACTTGCTGGAGTTGCGCGATCCGCTGTATCGCGAGATCGCCGATCTGGTGGTGGAAACCGACGAGCGGCCACCACGAATGGTGGTGCTGGACATTCTCGAACGTCTGCAGCAATTGCCTCCCCGTTAATGCGCCTGGCGAAATGCGCTATCCTCGACGTCCCGTCATGGCCCGCCTGGGGCGCGGCGGATGACCATCCCGTCGTGTCATGGCCAGCACCGGGACCTGTAGCGAGGGGATTTAACCCCGTTGGGCACTTTTGTTAATCGCAGGCAGGACGCCTGATTCCATCTTCACTGTGGGGAAACATGCAGACACTTAAGGTCGACCTGGGCGAGCGCAGCTACCCGATTCATATTGGCGAAGGCTTGCTGGACCAGCCCGAACTGCTGGCGCCGCACATCGCAGGGCGGCAAGTGGCGATCATTTCCAATGAAACCGTCGCGCCTCTGTATCTGGAGCGTCTGACCCGCAGCCTGTCGGCTTTTTCGGTCATTTCCGTGGTGTTGCCCGACGGCGAAGCCTTCAAGAACTGGGAAACCCTGCAACTCATTTTCGACGGCCTGCTGACCGCACGGCATGACCGCCGTACCACGGTGGTTGCCCTGGGCGGTGGCGTAATCGGCGACATGGCCGGTTTTGCCGCCGCTTGTTACCAGCGCGGCGTCGACTTCATCCAGATCCCCACCACGCTGTTGTCGCAGGTCGACTCGTCGGTGGGTGGCAAGACCGGGATCAACCATCCCCTGGGCAAGAACATGGTCGGTGCGTTCTATCAGCCCAACGTGGTGCTGATCGATACCGCTACCCTCAAGACCCTGCCGGCTCGCGAGCTGTCCGCCGGGCTGGCGGAGGTCATCAAATACGGGTTGATCTGCGACGAGCCGTTCCTGGGCTGGCTCGAGGAGAATGTCGACCGCTTGCGGGCCCTGGACCAGGGCGCCCTGACCTACGCCATCGAGCGCTCCTGCGCCGCCAAGGCCGCCGTGGTAGGCGCCGATGAGCGGGAGTCGGGTGTGCGCGCCACGCTCAATCTGGGCCACACTTTTGGTCACGCCATCGAGACCCATATGGGCTATGGTGTCTGGCTGCATGGCGAGGCGGTCGCGGCCGGCACGGTCATGGCCCTGGAAATGTCCGCGCGCCTGGGCTGGATCAGCCAGGAGGAGCGTGATCGTGGCATTCGCCTGTTCCAGCGGGCCGGGCTGCCGGTGGTGCCGCCGGAGGAAATGACCGAGGCCGATTTCCTCGAACACATGGCTATCGACAAGAAAGTGATCGACGGTCGCCTGCGCCTGGTGCTGCTGCGCCGCATGGGCGAAGCGGTAGTGACCGACGATTATCCGAAAGAGGTTCTACAGGCCACGCTGGGAGCGGATTATCGCGCCCTGGCTCAGCTTAAAGGTTAATAAGATTCCGATGACTAGTTTGCATGCCGACGAGGCTTTCCTCGGCCATTTCCAGTTGAGTCACGACCCTTTCGCTCCTCGGGTCCCCGGCTTCAAGTTCTTCCCGGCCCAGCGCAAGCCGGTGCTTGGGCAATTGCATCACCTGGCGCGCTACAGCCAGTTGCTGCTGGTGGTCACCGGTCCCCAGGGCAGCGGCAAGACTCTGCTGCGCCAGGCCCTGGTGGCCAGCACCAACAAGCAGTCGGTGCAAAGCGTGGTGGTCTCGGCCCGTGGTGCCGGCGACGCAGCGGGTGTGTTGCGCCAGGTGGCCCAGGCGCTGAATGTCGCCCAGGCTGAAATCGGCGCGATTCTCGAGCAGATCGTTCAGCTGGCGTTGACCGGTCAGGAGGTCTACCTGCTGGTGGATGACGCCGAGCAGCTCGACGAATCGGCCCTCGAAGTGCTGCTGGAACTGGCTGCCGGTGCGCCGGAAGGTCGCCCTCATGTGTTCCTCTTCGGCGAGTCGTCGCTGATTGCCGGTCTGGAGCAGTTGCAGCTCGAGGAAGAGCGGTTCCACATCATCGAGCTGGCGCCCTACACCGAGGAAGAAACCCGCGAATACCTGGCCCAGCGTCTTGAAGGAGCCGGCCGGGGTATCGAACTTTTCACCGCCGATCAGATCTCTGAGATTCACGAAAGCTCCGACGGCTGGCCTGGCAACATCAATCAGGTCGCCCGCGATGCCTTGATCGAAATCATGATTGCCAGCCGCTCAGCGGTGAAGCGTCCAAGTATGGGGTTCAACATGCCGAAGAAGCACGTATTGGCGATTTCCGCCGTGGTCGTGGTCGCCATTGCCGCCGCGTGGCTGATGCCGGGTCGCAACAAGGCGCCCTCCACGGGCACACCGGCAAACGAACAGGCGCAACTGCCCCTTGGCCAGGGCACGCCGCAACCCAACGGCGGCGCGCCAGCGGTGGAGTTCGCCGGCAATACCCAGCCGATGCCGCTGCCGTTGGTCGGCCAGTCGCAACCGGTCATGCGCGGTCCCCTGGCCGAAGCGGCCGGCGGTATCACCGAGGGTGATGACGGCTCGGCGCCTCCGATCGACGACAGCAGCGATACGCCGCCAACCGTGACCACCACGGCACCGCCCGTCGGCGTGCCGGCAGGTCCGGCACCAACCCCGACACCGGCACCGGCTCCAGCCGCCAAGCCGACGCCTGCCCCAGCCCAGGTCGCTACCGCCAAGCCCGCGCCGACGCCAGCACCGGTGGCCAAGCCGGCACCTGCGCCGGCCGCCAAGCCTGCCACTACCACGGCCAAGGCCACGGGTGGCAGCTGGTACGCCGGCCAGGCACCAGGCAACTACGTGGTGCAGATCCTCGGTACCAGCTCCGAGGCGGCCGCCCAGAACTTCGTCAAGGAGCAGGGCGGCGAGTATCGTTATTTCAAGAAGGTGCTCAACGGCAAGCCGCTGTATGTCATCACCTACGGCAGCTTTGCCAGCCGCGATGCGGCCGTTTCCGCCATCAAGGCCTTGCCAGCGAAGGTTCAGGCTGGTAAACCTTGGCCTCGCACTGTCGCCAGCGTCCAACAGGAACTGGCTGCAACTCGCTGAAGATTCGGCGGCCTTACCCAGGCCGCCTCTCCCGGCAACCTCAACATTTCCGCAGGGGCGGGCGACCTTTCAGGCCGCGCGCCTTGCGGTGTCTGCGTCACAGTAGCGTTTGAGTCGTAGCGGTCGAACCCAAAAAAGTTTTGACTAGCACAGCATATAGCTTTAAACCTTTCACAAATGCGACATGGATTTGCGACAGTTCGTCGTCAAATTTGTGAGCGTCTGTGTCGGCATGTACAATGACCTCCCTTTTGCCCCCGCAAAGCCGGCGTACGTTCGGCGCGAAATGCAACTGGTTGAATTGAAAAGAAATTTGCCTCGGCAAGAGGCAGCCTGGTGAGAAAGTGTCTATGAAAGCAGGTCTGTACCAACCAGATGAATTCAAGGATAACTGCGGTTTTGGCCTGATAGCCCATATGCAGGGCGAGCCTAGCCATACCCTTTTGCAAACCGCCATTGAGGCCCTGACCTGCATGACCCACCGCGGTGGGATCAACGCCGACGGCAAGACCGGTGACGGTTGCGGCTTGCTGATCCAGAAGCCTGACGAGTTCCTGCGCGCCGTTGCCCAGGAAACATTTGGCGTGACCCTGCCCAAGCAGTACGCGGTGGGCATGGTGTTCTTCAATCAGGACCCGGTGAAGGCGCAGGCCGCTCGCGAGAACATGAACCGCGAGATCCTGGCCGCTGGCCTGCAACTGGTTGGCTGGCGCAAAGTGCCGATCGACACCAGCGTCCTCGGCCGCCTGGCCCTGGAGCGCCTCCCGCTGATCGAACAGGTGTTCATCGCTGGTGAAGGCCTGAGCGACCAGGAAATGGCGATCAAGCTGTTCAGTTCCCGTCGTCGTTCGTCCGTGGCCAACGCTGCCGACACCGACCACTACATCTGCAGCTTCTCCAACAAGACCATCATTTATAAAGGCCTGATGATGCCGGCGGACCTCGCCGCGTTTTATCCGGACCTGAGCGACGAGCGCCTGAAAACCGCCATCTGCGTGTTTCACCAGCGCTACTCCACCAACACCTTGCCGAAATGGCCGCTGGCCCAGCCATTCCGCTTCCTCGCCCATAACGGCGAGATCAACACCATCACCGGCAACCGCAACTGGGCCCTGGCCCGTCGCACCAAGTTCGCCAACGACCTGATGCCGGACCTCGAAGAGCTTGGCCCGTTGGTCAACCGCGTGGGGTCGGACTCCTCGAGCATGGACAACATGCTGGAGCTGATGGTGACCGGTGGTATCGACCTGTTCCGTGGCGTACGCATGCTTGTGCCGCCGGCCTGGCAGAACGTCGAGACCATGGATCCGGACCTGCGTGCCTTCTACGAATACAACTCCATGCACATGGAGCCGTGGGACGGCCCGGCGGGGATCGTCATGACCGACGGTCGCTACGCCGTTTGCCTGCTGGATCGTAACGGTCTGCGTCCAGCGCGCTGGGTCACCACCACCAACGGTTTCATCACCCTGGCATCGGAAATCGGCGTCTGGAACTACCAGCCCGAGGACGTCATCGCCAAGGGCCGCGTGGGCCCGGGCCAGATCTTCGCCGTGGATGTCGAGACCGGCCAGATCCTCGACACCGACGCCATCGACAACCGTCTCAAGTCCCGTCATCCATACAAGCAATGGCTGCGCAAGAATGCCCTGCGCATCCAGGCGACCATGGAAGACAACGACCACGGCTCGGCTTTCTACGATGTCGACCAGCTCAAGCAGTACATGAAGATGTACCAGGTCACCTTCGAGGAGCGTGACCAGGTGCTGCGCCCACTGGGCGAGCAGGGCTACGAAGCGGTCGGTTCCATGGGCGACGACACGCCGATGGCGGTGCTGTCGCAACGCGTGCGCACGCCGTACGACTATTTCCGCCAGCAGTTCGCCCAGGTCACCAACCCGCCGATCGACCCGCTGCGTGAAGCGATCGTGATGTCCCTGGAAATCTGCCTGGGCGCCGAGCGCAATATCTTCCAGGAGTCCCCGGAGCACGCCTCACGGGTGATCCTCAGCTCGCCGGTCATTTCCCCGGCCAAGTGGCGCTCGCTGACCAACCTCGATCGCCCGGGCTTCCAGCGCCAGGTCATCGACCTGAACTACGACGAGAGCGTCGGCCTGGAAGCGGCCATCCGCAATGTCGCCGACCAGGCTGAAGAAGCCGTGCGCGCCGGTCGTACCCAGATCGTGCTCAGCGACAGGCACATCATGCCCGGCAAGCTGCCGATCCATGCTTCGCTGGCCACGGGTGCGGTGCACCATCGCCTGACCGAAAAAGGCTTGCGCTGCGATTCCAACATCCTCGTGGAAACCGCCACCGCCCGCGACCCGCATCACTTCGCGGTGCTCATCGGTTTCGGTGCCTCGGCGGTCTACCCGTTCCTGGCCTACGAAGTGCTGGGCGACCTGATTCGTACCGGTGAAGTGCTGGGCGACCTCTACGAGGTATTCAAGAACTACCGCAAGGGCATCACCAAGGGCCTGCTCAAGATCCTGTCGAAGATGGGCATCTCCACCATTGCGTCCTACCGCGGTGCGCAACTGTTCGAGGCCATCGGCCTGTCCGAAGAAGTGTGCGAGTTGAGCTTCCGTGGCGTGCCGAGCCGCATCAAGGGTGCGCGTTTCGTCGACATCGAAGCCGAGCAGAAAGCCCTGGCCGCCGAAGCCTGGAGCCCGCGCAAGCCGATCCAGCAAGGTGGCCTGCTGAAGTTCGTCCACGGCGGCGAATACCATGCCTACAACCCGGATGTGGTCAATACCCTGCAGGCCGCCGTGCAGCAGGGCGACTACGCCAAGTTCAAGGAATACACGTCGCTGGTGGACAACCGTCCGGTGTCGATGATCCGTGACCTGCTCAAGGTCAAGACCCTCGACACGCCGCTGGACCTCAGCGAAGTGGAACCCCTGGAGTCGGTGCTCAAGCGCTTCGATTCCGCCGGTATTTCCCTCGGCGCCCTGTCCCCGGAAGCCCACGAAGCACTGGCCGAAGCCATGAACCGCCTCGGTGCGCGTTCCAACTCCGGTGAGGGCGGCGAAGATCCCGCGCGCTACGGCACCATCAAGAGCTCGAAAATCAAGCAGGTGGCCACCGGTCGTTTCGGTGTCACACCGGAATACCTGGTCAATGCCGAGGTACTGCAGATCAAGGTCGCCCAGGGCGCCAAGCCCGGTGAAGGCGGCCAGCTGCCTGGCGGCAAGGTCAACGGTCTGATCGCCAAGCTGCGTTATGCCGTGCCCGGCGTGACCCTCATCTCGCCGCCGCCGCATCACGACATCTACTCGATCGAAGACCTGTCGCAACTGATCTTCGACCTCAAGCAGGTGAACCCCAAGGCGCTGGTTTCGGTGAAACTGGTGGCGGAGGCCGGCGTCGGCACCATTGCCGCCGGTGTGGCCAAGGCCTATGCCGATCTGATCACCATCTCCGGCTATGACGGCGGCACCGGTGCGTCGCCGCTGACTTCGATCAAGTATGCCGGTGCGCCGTGGGAACTGGGCCTGGCCGAAACCCACCAGACCCTGCGCGGCAACGACTTGCGCGGCAAGGTCCGGGTGCAGACCGACGGTGGCCTGAAAACCGGCCTGGACGTGATCAAGGCCGCCATCCTCGGTGCCGAGAGCTTCGGCTTCGGTACCGCGCCGATGATCGCGCTGGGCTGCAAGTACCTGCGCATCTGCCACCTGAACAACTGCGCCACCGGCGTGGCGACCCAGAACGAGAAGCTGCGCAAGGACCACTACATCGGCACCGTCGACATGGTGGTGAACTTCTTCACCTACGTGGCCGAGGAAACCCGTGAGTGGCTGGCCAAGCTGGGCGTGCGCTCGCTCGAAGAGCTGATCGGCCGTACCGACCTGCTGGAAGTGCTCGAAGGCCAGACCGCCAAGCAGCATCATCTGGACCTGACCCCGTTGCTGGGCAGCGACCACATTCCGGCGGACAAGCCGCAGTTCTGCCAGGTGGACCGCAACCCGCCGTTCGACAAGGGCGAGCTGGCCGAGAAGATGGTCGACATGGCCACTTCGGCGATCAACGACCTGAGCGGCGCGGAGTTCGAACTGGACATCTGCAACTGCGATCGCTCCATCGGTGCGCGGATCTCCGGCGAGATCGCCCGCCGCCATGGCAACCAGGGCATGGCCCAGGCGCCGATCACATTCCGCTTCAAGGGCACCGCTGGCCAGAGCTTCGGCGTCTGGAACGCCGGCGGCCTGAACATGTACCTGGAAGGCGATGCCAACGACTACGTCGGCAAGGGTATGACCGGCGGCAAGCTGGTCATCGTTCCGCCCAAGGGCAGCGCCTATCGCACCCAGGACAGTGCCATCATCGGCAACACCTGCCTGTACGGCGCCACTGGCGGCAAGCTGTTCGCCGCCGGTACCGCGGGCGAGCGTTTCGCCGTGCGCAACTCCGGGGCCCACACCGTGGTGGAGGGGACCGGCGATCACTGCTGCGAATACATGACCGGTGGTTTCGTCTGTGTGCTGGGCAAGACCGGTTACAACTTTGGCTCTGGCATGACCGGCGGTTTCGCCTACGTGCTCGACCAGGACAACACCTTCGTTGACCGGGTCAACCACGAACTGGTGGAAATCCAGCGGATCAGCGGCGAGGCGATGGAAGCCTACCGCAGCCATCTGCAACGCGTGCTGGACGAGTATGTCGAGGAAACCCACAGCGAGTGGGGGCGTGAGCTCGCCGAGAACCTCGATGACTACGTCCGCCGTTTCTGGCTGGTCAAGCCCAAGGCTGCCAACCTGAAGTCGTTGCTTTCCAGCACCCGTGCCAACCCGCAGTGATATGCGCCTGAAGAGTTTGATGAGGTTTTAACAATGGCTGAACGTCTGAGTAACGACTTCCAGTTCATCGATGTCGGGCGCAAGGATCCGAAGAAGAAACTGTTGCGTCAACGCAAGAAAGAGTTCGTGGAAATCTACGAGCCCTTCAAACCCCAGCAGTCGGCCGACCAGGCCCACCGCTGCCTGGGGTGCGGTAACCCGTACTGCGAATGGAAGTGCCCGGTGCACAACTTCATTCCCAACTGGTTGAAGCTGGTGGCCGAGGGCAACATCCTCCAGGCCGCCGAACTGTCCCACCAGACCAACACCCTGCCGGAAGTCTGTGGCCGGGTGTGCCCGCAGGACCGCCTGTGTGAAGGTGCCTGCACCTTGAACGACGGTTTCGGCGCGGTGACCATCGGTTCGGTGGAGAAGTACATCACCGACACCGCGTTCGCCATGGGTTGGCGCCCGGACATGTCCAAGGTCAAGCCGACCGGCAAGCGGGTCGCCATCATCGGTGCCGGCCCGGCGGGCCTGGGCTGTGCCGACGTGCTGGTGCGCGGCGGCGTGACCCCGGTGGTATTCGACAAGAACCCGGAGATCGGTGGCCTGCTGACCTTTGGCATCCCCGAGTTCAAGCTGGAAAAGACCGTGCTGAGCAATCGTCGCGAAGTCTTCACCGGCATGGGCATCGAGTTCCGCCTGAACACCGAGGTGGGCAAGGACGTGACCATGGAGCAACTGCTCGAAGAATACGATGCCGTGTTCATGGGCATGGGCACCTACACCTACATGAAGGGTGGCTTTGCCGGCGAAGACCTGCCCGGCGTGTACGACGCCCTGGATTTCCTGATCGCCAACGTCAACCGCAACCTGGGCTTTGAAAAGTCGCCGGAAGATTTCGTCGACATGAAGGGCAAGAAGGTCGTGGTGCTCGGCGGTGGCGACACGGCGATGGACTGCAACCGGACTTCGATCCGCCAGGGCGCCAAGTCGGTGACCTGTGCCTATCGTCGTGACGAGGCCAACATGCCCGGCTCGCGCAAAGAGGTGAAGAACGCCAAGGAAGAAGGGGTGAAGTTCCTCTACAACCGCCAGCCGATCGCCATTGTCGGTGAAGACAAGGTCGAAGGCGTGAAGGTGGTCGAGACCCGTCTGGGCGAGCCAGACGCCCGTGGTCGTCGCAGTCCCGAGCCGATCCCGGGTTCCGAAGAGATCATCCCGGCCGACGCCGTGGTCATCGCCTTCGGTTTCCGTCCGAGCCCGGCGCCATGGTTCGAGCAGTTCAGCATCCAGACCGACAGCCAGGGCCGTGTGGTGGCTCCGGAGCAGGGCCAGTACAAGCACCAGACCAGCAACCCGAAGATCTTCGCCGGCGGCGATATGGTACGAGGCTCCGACCTGGTGGTGACGGCGATCTTCGAAGGCCGCAACGCGGCGGAAGGGATCCTGGATTACCTGGGGGTCTGATCACTTCCTAACGCTGGAGTGCGATCAGATGTGGGAGCGAGCTTGCTCGCGATAACGGTGGATCAGTCAACGAACATGTTGAATGTGATGCCCTCATCGCGAGCAAGCTCGCTCCCACAATTGTTTTTTGGTGTTGCTGAACATTGCATGACACCGCGACAAATTGCCCCGATAGATAAAAGGCACGGCTCTTGCCGTGCCTTTTGCGTCGCGCTCTGAGAAAATGCCCGCACTTTTTTTCCGGATGCCGACATGACTGCCCTGAAGAACGATCGTTTCCTTCGCGCCCTGCTCAAGCAACCCGTAGACGTCACCCCTGTGTGGATGATGCGCCAGGCCGGTCGCTATCTGCCGGAGTACCGCGCCAGCCGCGCCAAGGCCGGCGATTTCATGAGCCTGTGCATGAACCCGCAACTCGCTTGCGAGGTCACGCTGCAGCCCCTGGATCGTTACCCGCAGCTGGATGCGGCGATCCTGTTCTCCGACATCCTCACCATCCCCGACGCCATGGGCCAGGGTCTGTATTTCGAGACCGGCGAAGGCCCACGCTTCAAGAAAGTCGTCAGCTCCCTGGCCGACATCGAGGCATTGCCGATCCCGGATCCGCAAAAGGACCTGGGCTACGTCATGGATGCGGTCAGCACCATTCGCCGCGAGCTCAACGGTCGCGTGCCGTTGATCGGTTTTTCCGGCAGCCCCTGGACCCTGGCGACCTACATGGTCGAAGGCGGTTCGTCCAAGGACTTCCGCAAGACCAAGGCGATGCTCTACGACAACCCGCAAGCCATGCACCTGCTGCTGGACAAGCTGGCGCAGTCGGTCACCTCCTACCTCAATGGCCAGATCATGGCCGGGGCGCAGGCGGTGCAGATCTTCGACACCTGGGGCGGCAACCTGTCGGCGGCGGCCTACCAGGAGTTCTCCCTGGCCTATATGCGCAAGATCGTCAGCGGCCTGATTCGCGAACATGAAGGGCGCCAGGTACCGGTGATCCTGTTCACCAAGAATGGCGGCCTGTGGCTGGAGAGTATCGCCGACGCGGGCGCCGATGCCCTGGGCCTGGACTGGACCTGCGATATCGGCAACGCCCGTGCGCGGGTCGGTGACAAGGTGGCCCTGCAAGGCAACATGGACCCGACCGTCCTCTACGCCAAGCCTGAAGCCATTCGTGCCGAGGTTGGTCGAATCCTGGCCAGCTACGGTAAGGGCAGCGGCCACGTATTCAACCTGGGTCACGGCATCACCCCGGAAGTCGATCCGGAACACGCCGGTGCTTTCCTGCGCGCCGTGCATGAGTTGTCGGCGCAATACCACGGCTGACCAAAGCCTGCTCACCCAGCCTGCCGGGATTCGTTCCAGGCAGGCTTTTTTTCGCCTCTTTATCATTCACTTTGAATAAGAGCGCTTCGGCGGCATCAACGAAGATCTCGACGATGGCCAGTGGCGATGTCAATCGACTGCTCGACTGGCTGGATCGGCACGAGCGGGATGGTGCGACCCTGCAGACGCTGAGCCTGGAAGTGCGCGAGGGAATCCTGGAGGCGCGGATGACGATGCAGCAATGACCCGGGCGGCAGGCCCGGGCTCGATCAATCTCCAGGCTAGACCTGCATGTTGCCCGGCAACACCGGTAGCTTGGCCAGTTTCAATGCCACCCCCAACGCAATCACCAGCAAGGCCCCGATGAACAATCCGATGCCGTTCCAGCCACCCAGGTGCCAGGCCACGCCACCGGCCGTGCCCGCGATACTCGAACCCGCGTAGTAGCTGAACAGGTAGAGCGATGAGGCCTGCCCCTTGGCTCTGGTTGCCCGGCGACCGATCCAGCTGCTGGCGACGGAGTGGGCACCGAAGAACCCGAAGGTGAACACCAGCATGCCCAGGATCACCAGGGACAGCGGAGTGAACAGAGTCAGCACCAGGCCTGCCAGCATCAGTGCAATGGTCGCCCAGAGCATCTTGCGGCGACCCAGTTTGTCGGCCAGCGAGCCGACCTTGGCCGAACTGTAGATACCCGACAGGTACACCACCGACAGCAAGCCGACGAACGCCTGGTCCAGATGATAAGGCGCGGCCAGCAGGCGGTAGCCGATGTAGTTGAACAGCGTCACGAACGCCCCCATCAACACGAACGCTTCGAGAAACAGCAGTGGCAACCCGGCATCGCGAAAGTGCATGGTGAACCCTTCCAGCAGGCTGCGTGGGTGCAGCGAGCGCGGACGGAAGTTGCGCGACTCGGGAAGAATCCTCCAGAACACCGCCGCGGCGATCAGTGCGAGACCGCCGATCACCAGCATCGCGGTGTGCCAACTGACGAAGTCGATCAGTACGCCGGCGATCAGCCGTCCGGACATGCCGCCGATGGCGTTGCCGGCGATATACAGGCCCATCGCCAGGCCGATGTGCTTGGGATGGATTTCTTCGCTCAGGTAGGTCATGGCCACGGCCGCCAGTCCGCTCAACGACAGCCCCACGAGGGCGCGCAGTACCAGTACGCCTTGCCAGGTGGGCATCATGGCGCTGGCAATCGTGCACAACGCCGCGGCGAACAGCGCCGCGACCATCACCGGCTTGCGGCCGATGCGGTCGGAGATCGGACCGGTGATCAAAAGGCCGATGGCGAGCAAGGCGGTCGCCACCGACAGGATCAGGCTGCTCTGGGCGGCGTTGATGGAAAACTCCGCCGACAACAGCGGCATCATCGGCTGCACGCAATACAGCAGGGCGAACGTCGCGAACCCGCCGCAGAACAGCGCCAGGACTGTATGCATGAACATCGAGGTGCCTTTCTCGATGTAGATGTCCGCCAGTTGCCCAGCGACGTTGTCCGGCTGGGGAGGGATTTCATGGGCCAGGGGGGCGACAGCAGTTTTCACGATGAACCTCGGGGGAAGCACGGCCAGGCAGGCAATGAAAAAAGCATATAGCCGGCTAATGTTTCTATCCAATATATTGTTCGACCTGTTTAAGACGTTGAACGACTTATTGGAAGGCCCATGGAATTGCGTCATCTGCGTTACTTCATCGCCGTCGCCGAGGAGCTTCATTTCGGCCGTGCCGCGCTGGCGCTGGGTATCTCCCAGCCTCCCTTGAGCCAGCAGATCCAGGCGTTGGAACAGGAGATCGGCGCGCGTCTGTTCGAGCGCACCAATCGTCGGGTCGAACTGAGCGAAGCCGGGCGGCTGTTTCTGGAAGAGGCGCGACGGGTCCTGGCCCAGGTCGACAAGGCGGCTGACGTAGCCCGCCGCGCCCAGCAGGGGGAACTGGGCGAGTTGAAAATCGGGTTCACCTCCTCGGCGCCGTTCAATTCCACCATCCCCCAGGCGATCTTCTCCTTTCGCCAGCGATTTCCGGCCGTGCACCTGAACCTGCGGGAAATGAGCAGTACCCAGGTGGCCGATGCGCTGGTGGACGAGGTGATCGAAGTCGGCATCATGCGCCCGTTGCCGCTGCCCGACTCCCTGAGTGTCATCGAGTTGAGCCGCGAACCCCTGGTGGCCGTGCTCAGCGCCAAGCATCCACTGGCCCAGGGCAATGAGGAGGGGCTGTTTCTATCGGCGCTGGCCCATGAACCCTTTGTATTCTTTCCCCGCAGCTACGGCAGCGGCCTGTATGCGCAGCTCCTGAACCTGGCTCGCGACGCCGGCTTCAGTCCGCATTTCGCCCAGGAGGCCGGGGAAGCCATGACCATCATAGGCCTGGTGGCGGCGGGGCTGGGTGTTTCGGTGCTGCCGGCGTCTTACCAGCGGATGCGAATCGATGGCGTGGTCTATCGACCGCTGCTCGACCCCGCGGCGGTGTCGGCCGTGTGGCTGGTACAGCGCAAGGACCAGCGTTCGCCGATGGCCAAGGGGTTCGTGGCGTTGTTGACCGACGAGGGGGCTTTGTCTGTTTCCTGATGCCGGACAGGAGCCTCTCGGCCGGAAGTGACGCGGTCAAAACCATCCTCGTTCGCGAGCAAGCCCTGTCCACAGGGCTTGCCTTTGGTCGGTCAGTTTTACTCAGCCCTCCCAGACCGTCGCAGGTTTATTGACGTGATAGTCGTAGAAGCCCTGGAGTATCCAGCTATCACCCTTGCGTTCGAACGCCGCGCGCCAGGCCCCTCTGCCGCCGCCGGGGGAGAGCTGGGCCATGTCGTACCAGTAGAACCTGTTGATTCTCTTGGTGGTGGCCCTGCCGGCGCGGATGTCGTCCATGATCTGCGTGATCCTGGTCTTGGCCGCGTCGGGGAAGCTGTTGTAGGACATCTGTGTTTCCGCCAGGGTATTGGCGCTTACGGTGAACCTGTCCTTGACCGGCGATGCTTGCGGCGGGGCTACAGGCGTGCTGGTGGTCGGGGTCTTGCCAGGCACTTTTTTCGAAGGGACCTGGGTCACCACCTCGATATCGAAGGCGTCGTAGTTGGAAAGTTTTCTGCTGAAATCCGTGATGTCCTCCTGGGTCACCAGTAGCGTTTTGCGCAGTGATTTGCCCTTGTTGATGATGAGATAAGGAATCCTGTTGTTGCGGATTTCCGTCAGGAGCCCGGGCTTGTGTCGTTTCTGCATTTCTTCCCTGAAGATCTGCAGCTTCTTGCTCTTGTACAGCGCAAGGTTTTCAGGCGTTTCCTTGTACTCTTTCTTGGCGGCCTCGACTTCAGGTCCTTCCCCGGGGAAGTCGGTCCCCAGCTCGCGCCAGACTCTTTGTTCGGCAGCGGCAACCACATCATGGATATCCGCCTGTATCTTGGTCATCGCGGCTTTCTTCTTGCCCTGTTCGGGGATGATCGTGACGAACAGTGCGCCGGTGAGGTTGTCGGGCAGGGACGACATCATCATCTTGAAATTGCCTTCACTGTCGAAAAGCTCGCGCCTGAGCGGCAGTGTCATGTCGAAGATTCGGATTTTCTGGGTCGAGTTGAGTTGCAGGCCTTGGGGCTGGAGGTCCTGGGTGCAGTAATCGACGGCTTGCCATACGTTGTATTTGTACAGCAGGTTTTCATGGTGGACCTTATGTGGCGTGAAGCTGCGCAGTCCTTTGTTTATGGCGTCTATCCGTGAGCGATAGGTGTCTATGTTGTCGACGCCGAGGTCGCTCATGCTCTCGCGCAGGATACGCTCTGCCAGTTCGTCGGGCATCGAGTAGATGACCTTTCTCGCGATGGAGACCACCTTGCGCGAAGGCCAGTGATGATCCACCAGGACCCCCTCGACCAGGGCGTTGCAGGTTTTGCGTTGCGCAGTTTCGGGAGTCCGGCTGAACAGACTCAGCAGGTTTCCCCCGCCGAGCAGTCGCAGCGGTTCCTGGAGTTGCCAGCGACCGTTTTTCCAGGCCACCCTTCGCTGGTTCGACCGATTGTTGGACGCGTAGATGATCTGCTCGCCTTCCTGTATCGCGGTCTTGCAATAGTCCTTGCCCAGCTTCAGGTAGCCCTGCCCGCCGGCATCCCGATACCGGTCACGACCTTCGGACGCCAACCCCTTGCCGTTGAAACCCTTCAGGACAAAAGGCTCCAGTTCCGGGTCTGGCATTCGAGCAAGCGACGACAGCCTCGGGCGCTCCTTGCTGCGACGGTGTGCCGCGCGGGCCATGATCAGGTCCTGTCCGGCCTCTGCCAACACCTCGCCCAGCCCGTGGATAAAGTCCCCTGCCCACTGGCTGAAGCTGCCGCCCTCGTCCTTGATCGCCGATACCGCGGCGCCGCCGGCCATGGTCGGCAGGATCGCGCGCCCCAGTACTCCGCCCAGGCGGCCGGCATAGAACATGGCCATGGCGCCGGTCAATAACGCGACACCCTTTCTGCGTCCTTCCTGTGCCGCGGTGCTGTCGCGCTCGGCATTGCTTACGGTCAGCGAGTCGGCGGTCTTGATTGCATGGGTTATCTGGGTCTCGTGCAGCGCCTTGAACAGGTCTGCCTTGACCACGGGCGAATAGACATTCGACGCAAAGTCATCCAGGACCCTGTGTCTTATCCACGAGAAGCTCGGTTGCGTGATCTTCCTTATCTTCTCGTTGAGCGTCAGGTTCTCCGAGGCCGGCACCAGGCTGGCAAGCTGGTCGGCTTGCTCGAGCAAGGGCAATTGCGAGATCAGCCAGCGGGTCATGTCCAGCGTGGCCGTGAGTGTCCGCACCAGCGCGGCTTCCAGCTCTCGGTCGCTGTTGGCATCGACGTCCCTGAACGTCTTGCCGTCTGGTGCCCCGGGCGTATACAGCGTCAGCGAGGGGCGACTCGCCAGTGTCCTGACGCCGAACGCGAGGATTTCCTTCAGCACGCTGTCGCCCCACTGGACCTGCCGGACCACCACCTCGTGGCCATTGACCTTTCTGCGCCCTTCCGGCGCCGGACTGTCCAGTGCCGCCAGCACCAGGTTGAGTCCGGTCTTGTCCCGGTCGTGCCTCAGGTCGCCGGAGATATGGGCGGCCCAAGCCTGGGCCCGCATCTGTTTCGCCTTGACGGCCATCCATTGCGGCTGGCGAGTACGTGCGGCCAGTTGCAGTTCGGCCGGTAGACGGGCGCCCACGTTCGCCCGCTCGATGACCTCCACGATCTGCGCGAAGCTCAGCGGCCCCTCCACGCTAACGTGGGTGGCATTGCGTTCCTGCGGGGTCAGGTTGGACATGGCCCACTGCGTCATGGAGCGCCGGTCATCCACGATGGCTTTCACCGGGTCGCGTGAGATACCAGAACCAAACGGCGATTCACCCGTCGGGGCGTGTGGATCGAGGATCTGTTTGCGGATCCCCAGGACGATCCGGTCAGGGTCGGCTGATGGGTGTTTTTCCTTGACGAATCGGACAAGCAGCTCGCGGATCCGCGCCTGGAGCGCGTCCTGGGTCGCCAGGGTCACCGGGTCCGGAGGGGGCGACACGTCGTCCAGGGTTTTCTGCAGGTCCTGCACCGCCCGCCACCAGGCCACGCGGTCGGAGCCCGTGGCGTTCGGGTTGCCGTGCAACCAGTCGTCCAGTTTTTTCTGGTTCAGCCGCAGTTCGCGCTCGTCCATGGCTGCGGCCAGGTCCAGCCTGTCCCCGATGTTCGCCGCGGCATCGATCCTGGCCACCCACGCGCTGAGTCTTTCGTCTTCGGCCGGGCCGTCCAGCAAGGTGTCATGCACTGCCGCCTTTTGCGTTGTGCGCAGGTCGGCGACCAGATGAGCGAGGAAGTTCTGCGTCATGGGCGCAATGTGCACCCTGTCCCCGGCGTTATCGTGCTGCGCCAGGCCGGCTTTCAGGGCGGCCAGGTCCCGGTAGATCTCCAGCGGTTCGCCCGGGCTGTACAGCAGTGCATGTCCGGGATGGTCTTGGCTGTCGTGCTGGGTCAGCGCAATGGCGGAGGTCAGCGGTACGCTGAATCCCCAGCCTTCGGGGGTCAACGCCAAGGCGTGGACGCCAGGTCGCAGCCGCTCCGTGATGCTGGCGCGAGAGGCCGCGTCCGGGGCCGATACCCCCAGGTCGGCCACTGCCTTGTGCATCTGCGGGCTCAACGTTCCGTCCAGATGATGAAGATCGGCCTGGGCCTTTAGCTGCACACCGAACTCCATTGCCAGCCAGTCGCTGACGTGGCGTTCCTGGGTGAACTCGGTGGATCCATCCCAGAAGTCGTCCAGTGCCTGCGCCAGAAGCTCTGCGAACGATTCCGCCAGGGTGTCGCTCAAGCGCTTGATTTCTTCCTTTGCGATGCGGGTGTTCAGTGCCACGGGCATCTGGGTGGTTTCGCCCTGGTTCGCGATGACGTCGACGTTGTCCAGTTCGACGAAAAACGCCTGTGTATCGACCCTGCCGGCGATTGCCCGCCAGAGCAGCGTGTCGAGGGCCACCGTGTCCGTCACCCTGCGCGTCGCCGGTCCGTCGCTGTTGCGTTGTGCGGGGGGGATGGCCTCGTCTCGCCATGTGTACAGGGCCAGCTCTTTTACATCGACCGTGTCCGCGATGGCGGGAAAGGTGCGTTTGAACCAGTCGTCCAGGTGCCGCGTCGCGATCTGCGATGCCCTTGGAATGGCATCGTTCAGGCGGATCATCCGCTGTTGCGACGCCTCGAGCTGGGTGGTCAGTGCGGTGCCATTGGCCTGGGGCGGGTTGAAAGACGGTGTGGGCGGGTGGTTGTCCGGCATGGTCTCTTCCTGAGCAGTTTTCGGAAGGACAACCTAGTGGAGCAGCACCGGGAGAGGGCGGTACATAGATACCGCACCTGATGGCCGTGGGCGGTGTACGAAAGGATGGGCGTGATGCAGCCCATCAAGCTTGCGAGCCCCCTGGGCGCGAGCAGGCTCGCCCCAGGGTGAAAGGTCTGCGTGAGAAGAAACCGCGTCAACGCCAGCGACGGAAGATCAGTGAGGTGTTGACCCCGCCAAAGGCAAAGTTGTTGTTCATCACGTACTCGTTGCTCATCGAGCGGAACTCATTGCGCAGGTAATCGAGCTTGCCGCATTGAGGGTCGACTTCGTCGAGGTTGAAGGTGTGCACGTAGCGGTCGCGGTTCATCATTTCGATGCTGAACCAGGACTCCAGCGCTCCGCACGCACCCAGGGTATGGCCGAGGAAGCTTTTCTGCGAGCTGATGGGCATGTGTTCGCCGAACAGGCTGCTGGTGGCCAGGGTTTCGGCGATGTCGCCCTGTTCGGTGGCAGTGCCGTGACCGTTGACGTAGCCGATGGCGGCCGGTGCGAGGCCGGCGTCTTCCAGGGCCAGTTCCATGGCTCGGCGCATGGTGGTCTGCTCGGGGCGGGTGGTGTGCTGGCCGTCGGCGTTGCTGCCAAAGCCTACGACTTCGGCATGGATCCGCGCGCCACGGGCCAGGGCATGTTCCAGTTCCTCGAGAACCAGCATGCCGGCACCTTCGCCGATGACCAGGCCGTCGCGGCCCTTGTCGTAGGGGCGTGGGCTGCTTTGGGGCGCATCGTTCTTCAGGCTGGTGGCGTAGAGGGCGTCGAAGACCATCGCTTCGGTCGGGCACAGTTCTTCCGCGCCGCCGGCCAGCATCATCGGCAAGCGCCCGAACTTGATCGACTCATAGGCGTAGCCGATGCCCTGGCTGCCGCTGGTGCAGGCGCTGGACGTAGGGATCAGCCGCCCGGTGAGGCCGAAGAAGATGCTGATATTGGCCGCTGTGGTGTGGGGCATCATCCGTACGTAGGAGTTGGCGTTCAGCCCCTCGGCCACGGAATTGAGCAGCATGTTGCCGAACGCCTTGATCTCGTCGGTACTGCCGGTGGACGAGCCGCAGGCCACGCCCATGCGCCCGTCCCGGATCGAGGTATCGTGCAGCAGTCCGGCGTCGGCCAGGGCCTGTTCCGATGCGCCCACCGCCAGGCGTGACACCCGGCCCATGCTGCGCAGTTGCTTGCGGGTCCAGTGGGCCGGGACCTGGAAGTCATCGACGGGCCCGGCCAGGCGGGTGTTCAGTTCAGTGAAGCGGTTCCACTCGTCCATGTACCGGATGCCGCTGCGGTTGGCGGCGAAGTTGGCGGCGATGGTATCCCAGTCGCTGCCCAGGGAGGTGATGCCGGCCATGCCGGTGACGACGACGCGCTTCATCAGCACAGGCCTCCGTTGACGGACAGGACCTGCCGGGTGATGTAGCCGGCCTCGGCGGACATCAGGAAGTTCACCGCGCCGGCCACTTCTTCCGGGGTGCCCATGCGCTGGGCGGGGATCATTTTCATCAGTTCTTCCACGGGCACGTTTTCATCGAGCATGGCGGTATCGATCAGGCCAGGGGCGACGCAGTTGACGGTGATCCTGCGCTTGCCCAACTCGATTGCCAACGCCTTGGCCGCCCCGATCAGTCCGGCCTTCGAGGCGCTGTAGTTGACTTGGCCGCGGTTGCCGATCAAGCCCGAGACCGAGGTGATGCAGACGATCCGTCCGGCGGCGCGGCGACGGATCATCGGCATCATCACCGGGTGCAGCACGTTGTAGAAACCGTCGAGGTTGGTGCGCATCACGCTGTCCCAGTCTTCTTCGCTCAGGGCCGGGAACGCGCCGTCGCGGGTCAGGCCGGCGTTGAGCACCACCCCGTAATAGGCGCCGTGGGCCTCGACATCGGCCTCAAGGATGGCTTTGCAGGCGGCACGGTCGGATACGTCGAATTGCAGCACCCGGGCATTACGGCCCAGGGCCTGGATTTCGTTCTGGACGGCGTCGGCCTCGGCGCGACCGCTGCGGCAGTGCAGCACGATGTCATGGCCTGCCTGGGCCAGGCGCAGGGCGATGGCGCGGCCGATGCCACGGCTGGAGCCGGTGACCAGTACGGATTCAGTCATGGCTGGTTTCCTGTTGCGGACGGTTCATGGAGATAGTGGGCGGATTGGGGCGGGCGGAACACATTCAGCCGGGCCGTGGCATGGATGCCGGGTGCGTCGATGTGGCACTCGAATACGCCCATGCCGTTGTCGTCTTCCAGGGAGCGCAGGCCATGGATGGCCAGTTCGGTGCCGACTGGAAAATATTCGACGTTGCATTCGAACTTGCGGGTGCCGAGCAGAAAGCCCAGCTCCACGGCATCGCCACGCTGGCGCGCATGGCAGCCGGCGAACGCCGCGACGCTCTGGGCCATCAGCTCGATGCCGACCCAGGCCGGCAGTCCACCGTCGTCGCGGCTGAACGGCCCGCCGGCCTTGACGGTGGCATGGGTATGGATCTGTTCATCGTCGAACGCCACGATGCGGTCGATGAGAATCATGTCGCCTGCGTGGGGCAGCAGTTCGGCGGGCGGCCAATCGATCATGGGGCGTCTCCGATAATCAGGCTGACGTTGTTGCCACCGAAGGCGAACGAGTTGCTCATCAGGCGACGGGGCGAAGTCGCCTTCAGGTGGCTGTCGATGCCGGTCCAGTTCAGTGTCGGCAATTCAGGATCGGCCTGGCCGTCCCAGATGTGTGGCGGCAGGGTCAGGTTGGGATTTTCGGCGCTCAGGCTCAGCCAGCAGAATGCCGCTTCCAGCGCTCCGGCCGCGCCGAGGGTATGGCCGGTCATGGGTTTGGTGGACGAGCAGGGGACACCCGCTGGAAACAGCCCGGCGACGGCCAGGCTTTCCATGGCGTCGTTGTGTTGCGTGGCGGTACCGTGCAGGTTCAGGTAGTCGATCTGGCTGGCGACAAGGCCGGCGCAGTGCAGGGCCTTCTCCATGGCCTGGCGGGCGCCGCGACCGCTGGGCTCGGGGGCGGAAATATGATGGGCGTCGGAGCTGGCCCCGTCGCCGAGCAAGGCGATCGGCGGTCCGTCGCCAGGTGCCCTGCTCATCAGGAACAGCACCGCCGCTTCGCCGATGTTGATGCCGTTGCGGTTCACCGAAAAGGGGTTGCAGCGTTCGCTGGACACCGCTTCCAGCGCCGAAAAGCCGTTGAGTGTCAGTTTGCACAGGCTGTCCACGCCGCCGCAAAGCACCGCGTCGCACAGGCCCAGGTCGAGCAGGCGTCGGGCACTCATCAGGGCGCGGGCACTGGAGGTGCAGGCGGTGGAAATCGCGTAGGACGGGCCGCACAGGCCGAGCCAGTCGGACAGGAAATTGGCCGGCGCGCTGAGCTCCTGCTGCTGGTAATCGTAACCGTCGGGAAAATGCTGCTCGCGCAGGTAATGGGCGATGCCTCGGCTGGCTTCATCGATACCCGAGGTGCTGGTGCCCAGGACAATGCCGATGCGGGCGCGACCATGGGCCTGGATCGCCCGGTCGATTTCGGGACGAATCTGCAGCGCCGCCTCCAGCAGCAGCTGGTTGTTGCGACTGCCGTGGGCGGCCAGCGTTTCCGGGATGGGGGTCAGTTCACCGGCCACCGCCGCCACGGGCAAAGCGCGTTCGGCCACCCAGCCGTGCTCGATGCGCAGGCCCGAGCAGTCGCCGGCAAACAGGTTGCGCGCGACGCTGCGTTTATCGCGGCCCAGGGCGCAGATCACCCCGAGGGCATTCAAATAGGCGGTCATGGGGTGGTCTCGCTCAACGGTTTAATGCGGTAGCGCAGGCCTTGGGACAGGCTCAGTTCGAAATCCAGCGCCTGCTTGTAGCGCACCTGCCAGCGGGAATCCAGGGCTCGCTGCCGTTGCGGTTGTGCCTGCTGTCTGGCGGTGGGGTAGTTATCCGGCAGCTCGGCGTCCGGCGTCAGGGCGAACAGCAGCGCGGCGAACAGCTCCCGGGCTTCGGCATTGGGCGGCAACAGGCCGTCGGCCTGCCACTGGCCATCCACCAGGCGCTGCCGGGCCAGGGGAATGCCCAGCGGGTCCATCATCGACCAGCGGATGCCGGCGCCTTCGCGCTGGATCACCAGCAGCCAGTCCTGGCGCTGCCCGGCCAGTTGGCGTTCGATGTGCAATTGCAGCGGCAGCACCAGGGTCGGCGCGTGCTCGGGCAGTGGCGTGCGGCTGGCGCAGGCGCCGAGCAGCAAGAGACAGCCAAGGAGCAGGCTGTTGAGCAGTGGCGAACGCATCATCCGGCAACCTCTTCGAATGGCTTGCGGGCCACCACGTTGACCAGGGTTTCCTCTCGCTGGCCGAACGGCCGGGGACGGCGCAGGCCAAACCGTTCCAGCAGGCCGAAATCCCTGGCGCGACTCCACCACAGGTAAGGATAGGACACGTTGCGCGCCTCGAACCGGAAACCCTGGAGACGGATCATTTCCAGATACTGGGCGGCACTTTTCTGAACGTGCATGGGGTGGCGGAACAACCAGCGGATCACCCAGGTATCGATATAGGCCTTGGTGGATTCGGCGAACATCAGGTAGCCACCCGGCTTGAGCACGCGGTAGAACTCGGCGAGGGCTTTTTCCTGCTCCACCAGGTGATGAAAGGTCTGGTGGCAGAACAACAGGTCGACACTGGCATCCGGCACGGCCAGCACCGCGCAGTCGCTGCCGATCAGTTCCACGGTCATGCCCTGGCGTTCAGCCTCTTCGGCGCTCAATGCCAGGCTGTGGGGATCGGCATCCACGCCGATCAAGCGTTGCGGCGCGAACACCTGGCGCAGGTACTGGAACGATTTGCCCTGGCCGCAGCCGGCATCCAGCAGCACCGGACTGGCCGGAACCGCTGTGTCGAACAGGCTGCGCAGGTCGTTGATCGCCACTCGCAGCACATGGTGCTGCCAGGTGTGGCTGCGCAGGAACCAGAAGCCGAAATGGGTCTCCTGGACGTAGCTGTCGCTCAGGTAGCTCATGGCCGCTGGCTCATGGTGCCGTGCTCGCGCAGATTTCCGAAAGCATGCGCAGGCGTCGCTTGGGTTCGCTGACGAAGGGGTTGCTCTGGTCCCAGGCGTAGCCGGCCAGGATCGAGCTGATCATGCGGCGGATGTCGGCCGAGCCGTCGGTGTAGAAGATCACGTCCTGGAAGGTGCCGGCGTACCAGCCTTCCACGTAGCAACGGAAGGTATCGACGCCACGCTTGAGCGGTTCGGCGAATTCGCCCTGCCAGTCCACGCTTTCGCCCTGCAACTGGCGATGGAGCACGCCGGCGGCCATGCTCGCCGAACGCATGGCGATGGTCACGCCGGAGGAAAACACCGGGTCGAGGAATTCCGCGGCATTGCCCAGCAGGGCAAAGCCAGGCCCGTGCAGCGTCTTGACGTTGGCCGAGTACCCGCCGATGGTCCGCGCCGGAGTGTCCCACACGGCATCCTGCAGGACGCCGGCCAGGCTTGGGGTGTCGTCGATGAAACCACGCAGGCAGGCGTCGAGGTCGTCGGTGCCACCGGCGAAGTGCTCCGCCGCCGCGACCACGCCCACCGAGCAGCGACCGTCGCTGAACGGGATGGTCCAGAACCACACGTCGCGTTTGCTCGGGTGCGTGGTGATCAGGATCTTCTCCCGGTCGAAGGCCGGGTTGTCGATGCGATCCTCGATATGGGTGAACACGGCCTGGCGCAGCGGGAAGTTCGACGGTGCCTCCAGGTCCAACAGGCGCGGCAGGACCCGGCCATAGCCACTGGCATCGAGCACGAACTGCGCCTCGACCCGGTATTGGCTGCCGTCCTCGCGCTGCACGCCCAACTGTGGGCTGGGCAGGCTGAAGTCAGCGCTGGCGATGGTTTCGCCATAACGGATCTCTACGCCTTGCAACGCGGCCTGGTCGGCCAGCAGCTTATCGAAATCGGCGCGCTGGACCTGGAATGTGGTGGGCTTGCCGGCGCTGAAGGTATCGCCGAAATCGAAGGCGCTGTAGCGCTCGCCCCAGGCGAAGGCGGCACCGTTCTTGCGCTGGAACCCGGCAGCGTTCACCGCTTCGAGCATGCCCGCCTCTTCGACGAAATCCAGGCAGTGGGACAACAGGCTCTCGCCGATGGAGAACCGCGGGAAGTGCTGGCGCTCGATGACCAGCACGTCGTGCCCCTTGCGCTTGAGCAACGCGGCGGCGATGGCGCCGGAGGGGCCGGCGCCGATGACGACGACCTGGCGCCGTTCCATTTCAATCGTAGGCATGTGCACTCCTTGCCGGGGCGATGAGGTTCAGGGAATGGGTCATGGGGCAGGCTCCGCCTCGGGGGGCTCATGGTGTCCGGCCCAGGGCGCCAGCAGGAAACTGAACGCCAGCCCCAGGCTTACCGCCAGGCCGAAGTTGCTCACCGCCGGTGTGCTGGAAAGCGCCAGCAGGCCGAACGACAGCCAGGTGGTGACTGCCGCCAGCAGGGTACCCAGCAGGCTCACTGCGGCCCCGCCGATCCGTTCGCGCATCAGGATCGCGTAGTCGACGCCGATGGCGGTCACCAGTAGCAGGCCGAACAGGCTGAACAGGGTCAACGGCTGGCCGAGCCAGCCCAGGCTCGCCAGGCTGCACATCGCGGCCAGCAGCGGCAGGGCGACGATGCGCAGGGCCGCGCCGACGCCGAACGGCCAGATCAGCAGCAGGACGATCAGCACACAGGACGCCAGCTTCAACTCGGCGGCACTGATTTGCGTGGCGGCGAAGACCCGGTTCAGATCGCCCAGGCGGTCTACCAGGTGCACGCCGGGCAGGTCCACCGCTTGCACCCGCAGCAGCGCCGCATCGTTCAAGCCCTGCAGGCTGACCACCGCGGCCACGCCTTGCGCTGTCGGCCCGAGCCAGAGCGTGCGATACGGTTCGGCCAGCGGCCCGGTGAGTGCAGCGTCTATGTCGGTAACGGGCAGGGCCTGCAATTGCGCGAGTTCCGCCTGCAACGCGCTGACCGGTACGCCCAGGTCCAGCAACGGCTGCCAGAACGCCGGCAATCGGGCCAGGGCTTCGCGCACCTTCTGCTGTTCGGCGGGAGGGCTGACCAACTGGTTCAGCGACAGGTAGCCCTGGAGTTTGTTCAGACCAATCAACTGGTCCAGGCGCTCGTTGAGCGCGGTCTGGCGTTCCAGCAATTGGGCCTGGTCGTCGGCGCGGATCAGGAAGAACTGGCTGGTCGGCTGGAAACCGGTGATCCGGGCGATCACCTGGGCTTCGTCCGTCAGGTGTTGGGGCGTGCCGATCCACTGGCGGATGTCGTTCTTGGTGCTCAGGTGCCAGAGGCCGCCGGCGCAGAAGATCAACAGCAGCACCAGCAGGATGGGCGTACAGACCCGCGCCAGCAGCGCTGCGCGGGCCTGGAGCAGGTGTTCGCAGAGCCGCAGCGGCCACTGGGCCGGACGCAGTTCGGCGCCGTTGAGCAGTGCCGGCAGCAGGCAGACCGCCGCGAGATAGGCTCCGGCCAGCCCGGCGGCGGAGAAGATCGCGATCTGGGTCAGCGCCGGGAAAGGTGTCCAGGCCAAGGCGAGGTAGCCGATGCAGGTGGTCGCCAGGCTCAGGCTCAGCCCGGGCAGGGTCAGGCGCAGGGCGGGCCAGCTGTGCCACGGCTTGAGACTCCAGCTCTTGGACAGGTAGTGCAACGGGTAGTCCACCGCTACGCCGATCAGGCTGGAGCCCAGCACCAAAGTCATGACGTGTATGCGTCCGAACAGGGCCACGCAGGCCACCGCGCCGAACAGCATGCCCACCAGCACGGGCACGAACGCCAGCCACACCCGCAGGTTTCGGAAAGCCAGCAACAGCAGCAACAGGATGCCCACCGTCGCGCCACCGCCGACCCAGGTGATTTCACGCGAGGCTTGCTGCTGCCCGTTGGCCGCATAGAGCAGGCCACTGGCAGCCAGCAACTGCCCCTGGGCCTGGCTCGCCTGGTCGCGGCTGCGCTGCAACAGCTGCGCCACTTGCAGCGGCAGGTTCATGTCGAAGGCGTCGCCATGGGTTCGGGCCCGCAGCAGCACCCAGTGCTTGCCGTCGGCTTCGGCGATCAGTGCACCGCTGATCACATCCAGCGTTACTGCGCCGTGTTGCGGCTGGCTGTTCTGGATGCGTCCGGTCAGTCCCAGCCAGTCGTCCTGGCTGGGTACCAGGCTGAAGCCGCTGAACGGATCGAACAAGGCTTGTACCCGTTGCTGGATGAATGCCTGGGGATGGTCGATCAACTGCTGGCGGTCCGTGGCCGACAGCATCGCCAGCCGTCCGTTGAGCAACTGCGTGCGCAATGCCGACAGATCGGCTTGCAGCGTCCATTGGACCTTGTCGAACAGTCCACTGGCCTGCCATTGCTGACCGAGGGTTTGCGCCAGCGCGATGGCCTGCTGGCGGTCGTGATGGCCCACCAGCACCAGTACCTCGCGGTTCAACGGTTCCTGCATGCGTCGCTCGGCGATGAGCTCCAGGGCATCGGGCGTGGTGCCCGGCACCAGTTCCATGAGATTGGCCGACAACGGCGCGCCGTTGCGCCACTGCCAGCCGGCCAGCGCCAGCACCGCCAGGAGCAAGGCCAGGAACAGCCAGGGCAGCTTGCGTTCACTCGGCAAAGTCATGTTGCTCCGCTTCGCTCAGGGGCTGTGCACTGGTGCTGTCTTGCATCCGCAGCACGGTGCTGTCGCCCTGGGTTTCCAGCAGCTCGATGCGCCGCACCAGCTCGCCGCCCTCGATGTCGATCCGGGTGAAGATCTGCTTGAGCAGTACCGAGCGCGGAACCAACTTGAGTGTCCACTGTTGCGCGGTGCCCGTCAGGCTCAATTCGAAATCCCGTTGCAGGCCGCTGCTGTCTCCCTGCAGCACGGCCATGAACAAGCGATTCTGTTCGGCGCCTTCGCTCTTGTTCGGCAGCATTTGCCAGGTGTCGCCGTCTCGTCGGGCGATGCCTCGGGCGGTGATCCGGTAGTCCTGTTGCAGCGGGGTTCGCAGTAGCCACAGCAGGCCGTGCTTCTGCGCCAGCACGAAATGCCCCTTGCTGATGAGGGGCTGGGGCAAGGCGCGCAGATGCTTCTCCTGGATGAACTGGCCGTGGATGACTTCCGGGCGGGCCAGTTGTTCGCTCAGTCGCTGCAGGTCGAAGGCCTGGGCCAGGGACGCCAGGCCCCAGAGCAACAGTCCCAGGTACAGGCGTTTCATGGCAATTTCCTTTCGACGGCTTCGACGAAGACCCGGGGCGAGGCCAGCAGCATTTCACGGGTCGCGATGTCCACGGCCACTTGCACAGAACTGGCGCGGGTCAGGCGCTCGCCGGTTTCCACGTCGCTGATCAGGTAATTGATCTTCAGGCGGTTCTCCCATTCCACCAGGCTGGCGCGCACGCTCAGGGCCTGGCCGAACACGGCGCTGCGCACATAGCGCAGTTGCAGGTCGATCACCGGCCATGCATAGCCGGAGGCGAGCATGTCGTTGTAGTTGTGGCCGATCAGGTCGAGCAGGGCGCAGCGGGCCACTTCCAGGTACTTGACGTAATGGCCATGCCAGACCACGTTCATCGAATCGACATCGAAAAACGGCACCACCACCTGGGTGTCGACGTGCAGCACTCCCTGGCTACGCATGCAGCCTCCAGTGCCGTTCGGCGATGCGTTGCAGGCACAGGCGCAGTTCGCTTTCCAGGGCCCGGTCTTCGATGACCGGCGCGAAATCCCCGGCCAGTTCGGCGTGCATGGCGGCCAGAGCCGGCGGCAGTGGCCGCGCGTCTTCGTTGCGGCTGCGCAGCCATACGCCCTGGTTGGCCGCCAGCAGCGTCGCGGCGGCTACCTGCTCGGTCAGCTCCAGCACGCGGATCGCGTCCCGGGCGGCGATGGTGCCCATGCTCACCTTGTCCTGGTTGTGGCATTCGGTGGAGCGTGAGAACACGCTGGCCGGCAGGGTGTTCTTCAAGGCTTCGGCAGTCCAGGCGCTGGCACCGATCTGCACGGCCTTGAAGCCGTGGTTGAGCATCGCCCGCTCGGCGCTGGCGCCGGACAGGTTGCTCGGCAGGCCATGGTTGTAGCGCTCGTCCACTAACAGGGCGAGCTGGCGGTCCAGCAGGTCGGCAACGTTGGCCACCAGGTTCTTCAGGCTGTCCATGGCGAAGGCGATATGTCCGCCGTAGAAATGCCCACCGTGCAGGACCCGTTCGGCCTCGGCATCGATGATCGGATTGTCGTTGGCGCTGTTGAGCTCGGTTTCGATGAACGAGCGCAGCCAGCCCAGGCTGTCGGCCAGTACGCCGAGCACATGAGGGGCGCAGCGCAGGGAGTAACGATCCTGAAGGCGGTGCAACGGTGCGGTGGGGGCGTCGATCGCCAGGTCCTTGCGCAGCCACGCGGCCACTTGCATTTGCCCCGGATGAGGCTTGGCAGCGAACAGGCGCTCATCGAAATGTTCGGGGTTGCCTTGCAGGGCGACGACGTTCAGCGCAGTGATGCGGGTCGCCAATTGCAGCAGGTAGTCGGCCCGGGCGAAGGCCAGGCAGGCCAGGCCGGTCATCACGGCGGTGCCGTTCATCAGCGCCAGGGCTTCCTTGGGCCGCAGCACCAGCGGGGGCCAGCCCAGTTCGCGATGCACATCGGCCGCCAGGCGGCGCTCGCCGCGAAACAGCACGTCCCGTTCCCCCGACAGCGTGGCCGCGACGTAAGACAGGGGCGTCAGGTCGCCGCTGGCGCCCACCGAACCTTCTTCCGGGATGAGTGGCAGGATGTCGTGCTCGAGAAAGGCCTGGAGCCGTTCCAGCAGCTCCACCCGCACCCCGGACATGCCGTGGCACAGCGACTGCAAGCGTGCCGCCAGCACTGCGCGGGTGGCCTGGGCGTCCAGCAGCTTGCCCAGGCCACAGCCGTGGAAGGTGTACAGATGACGCGGCAAGGCCTCGACATGGTGCAGCGGCACGGCCACCACGCAAGAATCACCGTAGCCGGTGGTCACGCCGTAGATCACGCCTTCCTTGTCCAGCAAGGAGTCGAGGAACTGCGCGCCCTTGGCGATGCGCTGGCGGAACGCCGGGTCATCCTGAAGTTGCGTCGGCGCCTGACGGTTGGCCAGGGCCAGCACGTCCTCGATGCGCAAGGGGCGTTCGCCAAAGGTTACCGGTTCAAGAGTGGGCATCGTCATCGGTCTTCCAGAAAGGGTAGAAATTGAACCACTGTTGCGGGGCCTGGAGGCAATACTGCGCCAGGCGTGCGGCATAGCGGCCGGCCCAATGGGCGATCACTTGTTCTCGGTCGCTGCGTTTCCATTCCACGGCCTCGGCGAAGGGTTCGAGGGTGACCCGATAGCGCCCCTCGTGCTTGAGGCACATCAGCAGGTTGACCGGACATTTGAGCAGGCCGGCCAGCAGCCATGGGCCCTGGGGGAATGCGGCGGGATGGCCCATGAAATCCACGGTCACGCTGCGCCCGCCGTGCAAGGGTATGCGGTCGCCGGCAATCGCCAGCCACTCGCCGCGCTCCAGGCGTTCGCTCAGTTGCAGCATGATCAACGGCTCCAGCTCGCTGACCTGGATCAGCCGCAGGTGCGTGGCGCCGGCCTCGCCCAGCAGGCGATTGAACTGCTCGGCGTGCTTGGTGTGCACCAGCACGTTCATGGTCACTTTCTCGCCCAGTTCGGCCAGGGCCCGGCACATTTCCAGATTGCCCAGGTGCGCCCCCACCAGCATCTGTCCGCGCTCGCCCCGCAGGTGATTGCGCAGCAGCGCCGTATCGACGATTTCGATCTGCTCGATGCTCAATTTGCCGTTCCAGACGTCGAGCTTGTCCAGCAAGGAGTCGGCAAACGCCATGAACTGCCCGAAGACTCGTCGATGGGTCGGACGTAGTTCGGCACGGCCGCTCCAGTCGGCCAGGCGCCGCTGGTACTGCCACGCCGCATGGCGGGCGCTGCGGCCGAAGATGAAGAAGTACAGGACGATGCCGTACAGCAGCGGGCTCAGCAGCCGGCGCCCCAGCACCCGGGCAGCGAACGCGGTGAACTTCATCAGCCAGTAACTGCCGCGCTCCTGGCGGTCGGCCCAGTGCTGTTGGTCGGCGCTCATGTCCGCCACCGTCGCCAGAGAATCACGGGCAGGCGCACCAGCATGCCGAAGAACAGTCGGGTGTGCATGCGGGTAATCAGCACGTTGTCGTGGAACAGGCGAAAGTGCGAGACCCCGTCCTGGGGGTAGTGGACACGGGTGCGCAGCCAGCGCATCGGCTGATTGCGCCATGCCAGGCGCACCAGGATGTCCGAATCGAAGTCCATGCGCTTGCCGATGTTCGCCGAGCCGATCAGCGCCAGGGTCGCAGCCAGGGGATAGACCCTGAAGCCGCACATCGAATCGCGGATCTGCAGGGACAGGCTATTGATCCAGACCATCACATGAGTGAGGTAGCGGGCGTACAGACGACCTTTCGGTACGCTGGCATCGTATTGCGGATAACCGCAGATCAGGGCGTCCGGGTGGGTACGGGATTGATCGATGAAGGTCTTCACGTCACCCAGGTCATGCTGGCCGTCGGCGTCGACCTGCAAGGCATGGCTGAACCCCAGGCGCGAGGCTTCCCGCAGGCCGGTCATCACCGCGCCGCCCTTGCCCTGGTTGACTGCGAGCCTGATCAGATGGACACGCTCGTGTTCGGCCAGCCGCTCCAGCACGGCCGCGCAGGCCGGGCTGCTGGCGTCGTCCACCAAGACGCAGGGCAGGTCATTGGCGAGCAAGGCCTGCACCACCGCCGAGACGGCGGTCTCGTGGTTGTAGACCGGGATGACGGCGCAAGGGTTATGCATATCTTTCATCTGCCGCCCGTTTATCGTGGCCAGGGGATCTGGCGAAACGTCGCACCGCCCCGCTCGAGTGGGAAGCGCTCGCCATCAGTCTGTGCCGTTGCACAGGCTTCGGGGTTGCTGCGCAACCCTGCGGGGGTGAACTGCCTCGCCACAGGAGTGCAGCGGTGTGGTCAGTCATCGGCCACCCCCAGCACGATCCGCCCACTGGAACAGGTGGCTGTGTCATTGCGGTAGGCGAAATACAGCTTGCCGCGTTCACGGTCGAAGCGCAGGTGCAGTTGGACTTCATCGCCAGGGCGTATCAATTGCTGGAATTTCAGCACTTCCATGCCGACGAAGCGCGGCGGCATGTCCAGCAGGCGCCGGCCCAGGCCCAGCGCCCAATCGACCTGTACCACGCCAGGCAATACCGGCGCGGTGGGGAAGTGGCCGCTGAAGTAGGCCAGGTCTGGCGGAACCGCCAGTTGCAGGCTCCACTCGCCATCGCTTTGGATCTGTTCCAGCACCTCCGGGTTTTTCGGGCGCGGTGCCGCCAGCAGTGCCTCGACGTCGGCCTGGGGCAGTTTGCCCTGGGCGTTGAGTGGCAACTGCCGCAGCCAGCGCCAGCGCCGTGGCAGGGCGAGGGTTTCGCAGTGCTCGCCCAGGTGCCGGCGCAGGGCGTCGGTGAGCGCACGCCGGCCCAGGTTGCGCAGGGCGTGCAGGCCGGTTTCACTCAGCACCAGCAGGGCGCCGAGGGAGGCGCGGTTTTCCTGTACCACCCCCAGTCGCGCTTCGCTGACCCAGTCATGGGTCAGCAGGGCTTGTTCAAGCATGGGCAGGGAGATGCGTTTTTCTTCCAGCTTGACGATGCGGTCCAGCCGCCCAAGGAGTTCGAAGCGACCATCGTCGGCGATCCGTGCCGCGTCGGCGGTATGTTCCACATGGCCGGGGGGTAAATAAGGCGAGGACACCAGCAAGGCGCCATCGGCGGCCTGGGTCAGCTCGACGCCGGTGAAGGGCTGCCACAATCCGCCGCCCTGGCGCCAGGCGATACCGCCGGTTTCCGAGCTGCCGAAAATCTCTGTGGGCCATTGCCCGAGGCGTTGCTGCAGGCTATGGGCGGCATCGGCCGGTAAGGCGCCGCCGGAGGAAAACACCCGGCGAACATGGCTCAAGGCCGGCCAGTCGAGGTTATCGCCCATACGCTTGAGCAGCGCCGGGCTGGCGACCCAGGCGAAGGCCGGGTGCTGGCGGCTGGCGCGTTGCAGGTCTTCCGGAAAGGCCACCTGGCGGCGTACGAACGGACGCCCGGCGCACAGCGGCCACAACACCCGGAACAGCAGGCCGTAGATGTGCTGGGCGGCGACACTGCCGATCATGCAGGCCGGCCCCAGGCCGGCGCCCCACAACTGCTCCAGGGCCATGACTTCATGGCTCAACTGCCGAAGGGTTTTCTCGATGCGCTTGGGCTCGCCGCTGGAGCCGGACGTGCACAGGCTCAGCCAGCATCGGTCGAGGTCCAGTGCCACAGGCGCCAGGGGCGTAGAGCGTAGCTCGCCGGGATGCGTGTCGCCGGGCTGGTCGGTCAGCCACAAGTCGACTTCGGCCGCCCAGCGCTGGCGGGTCTGCGCCTGCAGGTCGGCGGGGAGCAGGACCCGCACGCCCGCCTGCCAGGCGCCGAGCAGGGCCACAGCCAGGTCCGCCGCGTCTTCAAGGTGCACCGCCAGACGCTGCACCCCCTTGGCTTGCAGTCCTGCGGCGAGGCGCAGGGCTTCATCGCGCAGTTGCGAGTGGTCCATGACCGGATCCACTGCCACGGTGCGCTCCGGTCGAGCCTCGAGCAGCATCTGCTCAAGTTTTATCCAATTCATGGGCGGCCTCTTACCCGTTGTCGTATGAGCCATTCAATGGCAAACAGCAGCCCCATCAGTCCGTAGGAAATCAGGCCGGTGTACAACATCCACCAACTCAGCGGCGCCCAGAGCGTCAGGGCGGCGGCGAGCAAACCGTTACACAGGAAAAACACACTCCAGGCCACCGTGACCTGGCGGGTATACACCACCGCTTTGGGCGGCAGTTGCGGCTCGCGCAGGCGGGCCAGGCGTTCGATCATCGGCGGGCCGTACTTCAGGCTCAGGACGAACAGCCCGAGCATGAAGGCGCTGATCAGCACCGGGTACCAGCGCAGCAGGAGCGGGCTGTCGAACAAGGCGAGCAAGGCGCAGAACACGATCGCCGTGACCGCCATCCAGAGCGTGCCGGGGCCGCCTTTTCCGAGCAGCGCGCGGGCCAGCCAGAGGCTGCCCAGCAGCAGGCCGAACTGCCACGGTGCGAAGTGCTCCATGCCGAAATACACCGCAAAGGGGTAGAGCAGGCCCGCCAACAGCAGGCCGAGGCCAATCAACCGGCTCATGCGGCCGGTTGGACCAGTCGATAGACCGCCTCGACCACGTCGTTGACGGTACGCACCGACTTGAATTCTTCGGCGGCGATTTTCTTGCCGGTCTGGCGCTTGATGTGATCGATCAGGTCGACCGCGTCGATGCTGTCGATTTCCAGGTCCTGGTACAGGTTCGATTCCAGCGTCACCCGCTCCGGGTCCAGCTCGAAGAGCTCCACCAGGGCGTCGCGCAGGGTATTGAAGATGTCATCACGAGTTTGCATGGTCCGGTCTCAAGCGCTTTTTGCGGTGACGAAGGCAGCAAGGCTTGCCACGTTGCTGAAATGGTTGCGGGTGTCCTTGGCGTCGGCATCGATCTTGATGCCCCACCTTTTCTGGATCGCCAGGCCAAGCTCCAGGGCATCCACCGAGTCCAGGCCCAGGCCTTCACCGAACAGGGTCTGGTGATCGCCGATATCGTCGACACTGATGTCCTCAAGGCCGAGGGCGTCGATGATCAGCTGTTTGATGTCACGGTGCAGATCGCTCATCTTCGGCGAGCTCCTTGATGTAATAGTGATGCAAGAAATCGTTGAGCCTGCGCGAAGCCTGGGGTGGAGGACCGAGCGTGGCGAATGCCTGTGGATCTATATCGGCCCCCACATGGAAACTGAAGTGCACACGGCGCTGGGGGATGCGATACCAGGGTTCGGCCTTGGTCAGGGTGGTGGGGCTGACCTTGATCGTCACGGGTGTAAGGATTTTCGCACCCCGCAGGGCGATGGCCGCTGCGCCCCGATGAAAGGCCGGCGCCTGGCCTGGCTGGGTTCGCGTGCCTTCGGGGAACACGATCAGGGTCTGGCCATCCTTCAGGGCGTCGCTGGCGGCATCGAGCATGTCCATGCTGCCGTCGTTGCTGATGTATTGGGTCGAGCGCAACGGGCCGCGGGTGAAGGGGTTGTCCCACAGGCTTTGCTTGACCACGCAGTTGGCATCGCGCACCAGCCCGATCAGGAACACCACGTCGATCAGCGAAGGGTGGTTGGCAATGATCATCTGGCCGGGACGGCCGAGCTTTTCCGCACCGTCGATGCGGTAGGTGAGCACGCCGGTGCGGGCCATGAAGCGAATGAAGAACCAGAACAGCCGTCCGACCGTGCGCCGCGCCCGTTGCCGATGAGCCTGGGCGTCGCCGGGCCAGCAGGCCAGCAACGGAAACACCAGCAAGCGCAGACACAGACCGCCCAACCCGAACAGGGTAAAGCTGGCCGCGGTTGCGAGCAGACGCCAGTAGTAGGCGTCGCGATGTTTACCGGTCACCGGTTGCGTTGCCAGGTCCATACGCGATTCTTCCAGGCATGTTGGCAAGTGGTTTCGTTGTTCAGCAGCGTACGCACCAGGTTCAGGGCATGGGGCCATTCGCTGCCTTGCGGTTGGGTCTGCGGGGTGGACAGGGTCAGTTGCCAGTCTTCGCCCGGGGTTAGCAAAAGCCCTACCGCATAGGGAAAGGGCACGTCGTCCACCCAGGGCGTATACACCTGCGGCGGTTGTTCTTCGGCAATGACCAGCAATACCGCCGGTGCGCCTTCGTTCAACAGCGCGGCGGCTTCCAGTACGCCATGTTCCAGCCCGTCGCCGGTGGCGGCCAGGGCCGTCATTTCGCTGGTTTCGCCGCGCATGATCGACCATAGGCCGATCACTGCGTTGTGCACCGACAGGCTGAACTGGGTCGGCGACAGCGGTTGGTCGGCTGCCAGGTCCTTGAGAATCTCAAAAGTGCGTGGGGTTTCACCGTGGCGGGAAATAAAGACCAACGGCAGGTCCGGCCGGCCTTCCGCCAGGGGCCAGCCGACACTGAAGGCCATCCGCGCCAGGCGGCTGAGTCGCCGACGCTGCATGGCCGGCAGGAACGAGACGTCAGGGGCGCCGTCGCCTGGGGGCAGCATGACCGGCTGTCGGCTCCACGCCTGCCAGTCGTCCACGCTTTCGAGCCCTGGGGCCCAGGCGCGCCATTGGGCGATGTTGAAATCGATCACAGAATTCATCCCACCCCTGCGGGCTTTTATTGTCACGGTTCAGTGGTTTGACCCGCGTCCAACCCTGCATGATCTTGCGACCCAAGTGGCGCGCATTATCCCGGTGCGGTTGGCTTGTAGCAAATAATGGTTACGTTGGTGCGCTAGGGGGGATTTGACGGTCCCTCCCGGCACAGGCCTGTCATTGTCGCGATTCTCACGAGCCTGTCTGTCGGTAACTTCCGTAAGATTCTGCGCGAATTGACGTTCCCTTTTCGGAAAAAGCCACTAACGCTGTAGTCCATCCATACCGAAGGTAGCGAAGCGGGGTCTTGCCCTACTACACTCGGGAATCTTTGATACACGGAGGTTTTGACATGCGGCGCGTGGTGTTCAATCAGAAAGGTGGCGTAGGCAAGTCCAGCATCGCCTGCAATCTGGCGGCGGTCAGCGCCAGCGAGGGGTATCGCACGCTGTTGGTGGACCTGGATGCCCAGGCCAATTCCACTCAGTACCTCACCGGCCTTACGGGCGATGACATTCCCATGGGCATTGCCGACTTCTTCAAGCAGACCCTGTCATCCGGGCCTTTCTCGAAAAAGAACAAGGTCGACATCTACGAAACGCCCTTCGACAACCTCCACGTGATCACCGCCACCGCCGAGCTGACGGACCTGCAGCCCAAGCTGGAGGCGAAACACAAGATCAACAAACTGCGCAAACTGCTCGAAGAGCTGGACGAAGACTACGACCGAATCTACCTGGACACCCCGCCCGCCCTGAACTTCTACGCGGTTTCGGCACTGATCGCCGCCGACCGCGTGCTGATCCCCTTCGATTGCGACAGCTTCTCCCGCCAGGCGTTGTATGGCCTGCTGGCGGAAATCGAAGAACTCAAGGAGGACCACAACGACGGCCTGGAGATCGAAGGCATCGTGGTCAATCAGTTCCAGGCCCGTGCCAGCCTGCCGCAGCAGATGCTTGACGAACTGATCGCCGAAGGCTTGCCCGTGCTGCCGGTGTACCTGAGCAGCTCGGTACGCATGCGCGAATCCCACCAGGCGAGCCTGCCGCTGATCCACCTGGACCCGCGGCACAAGTTGACCCAGCAGTTTGTAGAACTGCACGGACTGCTTGAAAACGCCTGACTGACCGGGCTCATACGAGTCCCGGTGTGGGCAGGGTTGCTCGCCAAACCGCTTGCGCGAGCAAGGTTCCCACAATGATCGTGGGGTTTAGATGCCCTGGCTGCGCAACCAGCTCATCAACTGGGGCAAGGGCAGCGCCCCGCTCTGACGTGCGACTTCCCGGCCATCCTTGAACAGGATCAGGCTGGGAATCGAGCGAATCCCCAGCTGTGCCGACAGTTGCGGGTAGGCTTCGCTGTCGAGCTTGGCCAGTCGGCATTTGCCGGTCAGTTGCGCGGCAGCCTGCTGGAACACCGGCGCGAATGATTTGCATGGCCCGCACCAGTGTGCCCACACGTCCACCAGCAATGGCAGGTCACCCTTGATCTGGCTGGCATAGTCACCCTCTTTGAGTTCGAACGGTTCGTCCAGCAGCACCTGGGCCTTGCAGCGCCCGCATTTGGGCCGGTCTGCCAGGCGGTCGGCGGGTAGGCGATTGAGGCCGTTGCAGTGGGGGCAAGGAATCAGCATCGGGTCAGGCATGGCGGGCTCCAGAAAACGATCATGAGCCTGATCTGGTGCCGCCGGGGCGGTTTATCAAGGTTGCCATTCATCAGGTGCGTCGCACTGATGTCGCGCCTGGACCTCAAAAACACCACAACGTATCTGTTCGCAACCCATGGAGGTCCCATGAGCCTTACGAAAGATCAAGCCTTCGCCCACGCACCGGACAACCCCAACGACGACGGCTTCGTGCTCGGCACGGCCGGTCGCGACGAAGACCCGAACGCCGCTCCCGCCTATGCAACCGATCGTCGCCACGATCGGGACGAGCTCACCCCGGAAGACGCCTGCGGCATGCCGGGCTATCCCGAGAAAAAGCCATCGACCGAACCGTCCGACAAGGAAGGCGCCGAGACCGAGCCGGGCATCGAAACCCCCGAGCAGGGCAACGACAAGGTGGGGTGAGCGCTGAAGGGCATCCAGATAAACATGTTGATTGCATGGATTCTCATGGCGAAGGAACGGCTCCTCAGCCATGGAGCCGCGTCACGACGAGCAGCTGATTTCCAGGTGCTTGCCCCATTCCGGCGGGCGTTGCGCGTAGCTGTCCATGCCCGGTTGTTCCTCGAACGGGTTGGCCAGCACGGTGTGCAGGCGGCGCACTTCGGTGTAGTCGCCTGACTCGGCCGCGTCAATGGCGTTCTGTGCCAGGTAGTTGCGCAGTACATACAGCGGGTTGACGGCGTGCATCCGGCTGCGGCGCTGACCCTGGTCGACAGGGCCTTCACGGCTGACCCGCTCGACGTAGAGCCTGCCCCAGGCATCGAAGCCCTTGAGATCGATGAAGTCGTCCCGCAGCCTGGCGACGGCCTGCTCCGCAGACTCTTCGCCCAGGCGGCGGAAGAACAGACTGTAGTCGACGCCACTGTTCTGCATCAGCTGAAGGAGGCGTTCCACCAGTTTCTGGTCGTCGTCTTCGGCGCGGGTCAGGCCGAGGCGGCGACGCATCAGGTCCAGGTAATGGGCCTGGAAAAGTGGCAGGTACAGGCCCAGGGTCTCACGCAGGGCTTCGACGCTGATGAAGGGCGTCAGGGCCTGGGCCAGGGCGCTGAGGTTCCATTGGCCGATGGGCACCTGGTTGCTGAATGAATAGCGGCCCTGGTCATCGGAGTGGTTACAGATGAAATTGGCATCGAAGTCATCGAGGAAGGCGAACGGCCCGAAGTCGAAGGTGATGCCCAGGATCGACATGTTGTCGGTGTTCATCACTCCGTGGCAGAAGCCATAGGCCTGCCATTTGGCAATCAGTTCGGCGTTGCGCTCGACGATTTCGCGGAACATCGCCAGGTACGGCTCCGGCTGCTCGCGGCACTCGGGAAAGTGCAGGTTGAGCACATGCTCGGCGAGGGTCGCCTGCAGCTCCGGTTTCTTGGTGTAGTAGAAGTATTCGAAGTGGCCGAAGCGCACGTGGCTTGGCGCCATGCGCAATACCATGGCGGCGCGTTCCTGCTTTTCGCGCCAGACCGGGGTGTCCGAACCGATTACGCACAAGGCGCGCGTGGTGGGAATGCCCAAAGCGTGCAGCGCTTCCGAGGCGAGGAATTCGCGGATCGACGAGCGCAGGACCGCCCGTCCATCGCCCATCCGTGAAAACGGCGTCTGGCCGGCCCCCTTGAGGTGCAAGTCCCAGTGCTGGCCGGCTTCGTTGTACACCTCTGTCAGCAACAATCCACGGCCGTCCCCCAGTTGCGGGTTGTAGTGGCCGAACTGGTGCCCGGAATAGACCATCGCCCGAGGCTCGGTCTCGGCCCATAGCTTGTGCCCGCCGAACAGCTCGGCGAACAACGGCGTGTGGGCTTCGGCCGGATCCAGGTCCAGCAGCGCCATGGCCGCCGGGCTGGCCACCACCAGTCGTGGGTTGTCGATGGGCTCGGGCAGTACATGGGCCGAGAAACCGTCGCCCAGGCGGGCGAAGCGGTTATCGAAGGTCAACGTTTCCAGCGTTTTCATGGCCGTCTCCGGCGCGATGCCTTGGGCATCGCACATCAGTCGAGTGTTTCTTGCGGCGGCTCTTGCACCGGCTTGATGCTGGCTACGGCCGAGGGCACCGGCGGGATGGTTTTCTTGTCCGGCTCGGCGGGTACCAGCTTGTATTCCTGGCCGTGAAGGTTCTTCAGGTAGATTTCCATCTGCCGGAAGGAGATGTTGATGTGCTCCTTCTTGAACTCACGGTTGATGAAGCGGTTGATCTCGTCCAGTACCGGGTTGCGGTCACCGAGGTCGCGCACATGCATGCGCAGTTCATGATCGAGGGTGCTCTCGCCGAAGTTCAGGAAGTACACGATCGGTTCCGGCTCCTTCAGCACCCGCGGGTTCTCCCGGGCAGCCTTGAGCAGCAGTTCGCGCACCCGGTCCAGGTCGGAGCCGTAGTCCACGCCCAGTTTCAGGGTCACCCGGGTAACGGTGTCGGTCAGCGACCAGTTGATCAGTTGCCCGGTGATGAAGGTCTTGTTCGGGACGATGATGTCCTTGCGGTCGAAGTCGGTGATGGTGGTCGCGCGGATTCGGATCTTGCTCACCGTACCCGACAGGTTGCCGATGGTGATGGTGTCGCCGATTCGCACCGGACGCTCGAACAGGATCATGATCCCGGATATGAAGTTGGCGAAGATTTCCTGCATGCCGAAGCCCAGGCCTACCGACAGCGCCGCCACCAGCCATTGCAATTTGTCCCAGCTCACGCCCAGGGTGGACAGGGTGGTGACGAAGCCGACGCCGGCGATCACATAGGACAGCAGCGTGGTGGTGGCATAGGCGCTGCCCTGGGCCAGGTTCAGCTTCGACAGCACGAACACTTCCAGCAGGCCCGGCAGGTTGCGCGCCAGCGCGAAAGTGATGCCGATGATGATCAGCGCGCCGAGCATGTCGCCGATGCTGATGGGCACCATGCTCATGTTGACGCCCGTGCCGCTGGTGTATTCGTAGAGGGTGATGTTGTCCAGGTACGAGAACACGCTGATCAGGTCCGACCAGACCCAGTACAGTGCGGCGATGAAGCCACCCAGCAGTGCCAGTCGGATCAGGCGCAGGGACTGTTCGTTGACTTTCTCGATGTCCAGGGTCGGCTCTTCGACCACCGCCTCGCCATCGCCGGCTTCCTTGGCTGCCTGACGCTTGGCCAGGGCTCGCTGGTAGGCCAGGCGCCGGGCCGCGACGGACAGGCCCCGCACGAAGGTCGCCTCGATCACCAGCCAGAACATCAGCAGGTAAAGGGTGTTGATCAGCCGGTCGCTGAGTTTCAGCGCGGTGTAGTAGTAGCCAAAGCACACGGCCACGAACAGGGCGATGGGCAAAGCGGTGAACACCACCCCGACCGCCTTGCGGAACAGAGAGGTGTTGCGATGGGTCGGGCTGCTCAGCAGCAGGCGGCTGAGCAACCAGGCCATCAGGGCGTAGCAGGTGAGCACCACCGGCATGCCCAGTACGTCGTCGGCCAGGGTCGAAGGTTGCAGCTCGGCCACGGCCACCACGGCCACCAGCGCCAGCACCACCAGCCCGAGGCGACGGATCCAGCCCTGGAGAAATTCGACCTGGGGTTTCTCCCAGCGGAAATGCAGCTCGGCCACGCCACCGGGGGCCAGTATGCGATAGGCGGTGTAGAACACCAGCCAGGCCTGGCCGATCTGCAACAGCGCGGCACCGAGGTTGGCGTTCTGGCCGCGGGCGTCGATCTGCAAGGCATAGCCACAGAGCGCCAGCGCCAGGGCCACCGGCATCGCCAGCAGGATGTTGATCAGGATCGCCTGGGGCGTATGCCACTGGCTGTCGCGCTTGAAGTGGCCAACGTCCTGGTGAACCTTGTTCAGCCGGGCATAAAGATTCTTGCGTCGCCACAGCAGCGCACCGATCAGCAGCGCCAGGGGCAGGAACAGCAGTGGGCGCTGGGTCAGGCCATCGGCCAGCTCACTGAGACTCGAGGCCCAGGGCAGCGAGTCCACCTGTTTTTCCAGGCGGCTTGGCACGCCACGCAACCATTCAAGATCCAGTGGCTTGTTGCTGGGGATCCAGAACATCTGTTCTTCGAGGGTCGCCCGCAGGTTTTGCGCGGTGCTGAGCAGTTGCTTCTGGTTGAGCTGCAACGTAATGGATTCGTTGAGCACGGCGCTCAGTTCGCGGCTCAAGCGTTCCAGCAGGTCGATCCGGGTCAGTGCCAGGTCCAGCAGGGTCTTGCGCAACTGCGGCGTAACCTGTTCCGCCGGTTGCGATGCCAGCAGGCTGTCGACGTAGGCGCTCGGATTGTTCAGTAGCTCGCGTTGCTGGCTGACTTCGAACTGATACAGGCGGATGTCGGCGATCTGGTCGGCCAGGTTCTGGTCCAGTTGCAGGCGCGGCAGGGTCTGGCGTTGTTTATAGAGGATCTTGGAAAGCAGGAGGCTGCCCTTGAGTACGCTGATCTGTTCGTCCAGGGCCGCGTCGGTCTGGGTGACGCTGTCCAGCAGTTGCTTGGTCTGCAGGTTCTGCTGGGTCACTTCGTTGAGGCGGTCGGTGCTTTTGAGCAGATAGTCCGAAAGCTTGAGGTTGGCCGCGCTTTCGGTGGCCAGCAGGCTGCTGCCGCCGGCTTTCTGCGCTTCGATGGATTGCTGGGTCACCGTTTCCTGGGACTGGGCCAGGCGCTTCTGGCTGATCAGGTTCTGCAGGTCCTGGATCTCCTGCTCCATGCGGGCGATCTTTTCCATCAGCAAGTCGTGCTGGCCGTTGCCCAGGTCCTGCAGCTGGCTGTTGCCGGCCAGCTCCTGGCGCCGTAGCGGGATCAGCGCGTTGAGGGCCGCCAGTTCGGCGTTGAGCTGGTCGCGCTGTTCACTGCTGAGGGTTTTTCCAGCGTCTCTTCCCGTCTTGAGAATGGCGTTGATCTGTTGGATGCGAGTCTGGCTGTTGGCAATTTCGGCCTGGGCCCGTTCGGGCCGGGTCTGTGCGGTGATGATCAGGCTGTTGGCATCGGCGAGGGCCTTTTGCAAGTCGCTCTGCTGGGTGGAGCGATCCGTCAGCATCTGTTCGAGCTGGGGAATCGGCAGGTTCGCGTAACGCTGTGCCACGGGCACCACAGGTGTGCTCTTGAGTCGCGTCAGTTCACGCTGGTTTTCAATGTTCTGCTTGGGGGCGTTGGCCAACTGCTGCTTGAGTGCCTGCAGTTTCTGCTCGTACTCGGCCTTGCTGGCGAGTTGGGCCAGGGTGCCTTGCAGCACCGCTTGCAAAGCCTTCTGGTCGGCTTCCGGCAGTTTGCGGTCGGCGATCTTGTCCAGGCTGGCCTGAACCGATTCGCTGGTGGGCGGTTCGGCGGCTTGCAGCGTGCAGATGGAAAGACTCAGGCCCAGCAGGGCAATGGCGAAAAAAGAGCGCAGGGTAGGCATAGAGACCGGTCAAGCAAATAAGAAAGGGAGCAGTTTAGAGGAACAAGCCGGGACCCGGGCGACTTCCTTCGGGGAATCTGACGCCCACTTTGCCGATCTTGTTCCCGTCCATGGCCGCGACAGTCCACAAGGTGTTGTTCCACTCCACCTGGTCGCCGACCACTGGAGCACCACCGACCTTCTGGGCAATGAAGCGGCCCAGGGACATGTCCGGATCGATACCGTCGAGCTTCAATCCGTACAGCGCCGCAACCGCAGCCAGCTGGGCGTCTCCCTCCAGAACGAAGTCGCCGAAGAAGCGCAGATCCAGGCCCCGTTGTGGCGCCTGGCTGAACAGTTTTCCGAGGGCCGGCAGGTCATGTTCATGGCCGATGACGCAGAGCAGGTCGTCGGTTTCAAGCACCGTACTACCCGACGGATGGAGCAGTTGCTGGCCGCGAAACAAGGCCGCGATACGTGTTCCATCGGGCATTTTCAGGTCCCGGAGGGGGGAACCGATGCACCATTTCTCCGCGCCCAGGCGATAGATGAACAGCTCCCATTCGCTGGTGACGTGCACTTCCAGCGCGGCCCGGGAGATCGGCAGCGGCTCCGGCGGGACGGTGACATGCAGCAGTTTGGCGACCCAGGGCAGGCTGGTGCCCTGCACCAGCAAGGACACCAGTACGATAAAGAACGCCAGGTTGAAATAGAGCTGGGCGTGAGGCAGGCCGGCCATCAACGGGAAGACCGCCAGGATGATCGGGACCGCGCCGCGCAGGCCGACCCAGGAAATGAAGGCTTTTTCGCGGCCATGAAAGGCCCGGAACGGCATCAGGCCCACCATGACCGACAGCGGCCGTGCCAACAGGATCATCCACAGTGCCAGGCCCAGGGCCGGCAAGGCGATCGGCAGCAGGTCGTGGGGTGTGACCAGCAATCCCAGTACCAGGAACATGCCGATCTGCGCCAGCCAGGCCATGCCGTCGAGCATATGCAGGATGCCGTGGCGGCTGCGCACCGGGCGGTTGCCCAGCACCAGGCCGCACAGGTACACCGCCAGGAAACCACTGCCGTGCAGGGTGTTGGTCAGGGCGAAGATGGCCAGGCCACCGCTGATCACCAGGATTGGGTAGAGGCCGTTGGCCAGGTTGATGCGGTTCACCAGCTGCAACATCAGCCAGCCACCACCCAGGCCGATCACCGCGCCGATGCCGAACTCGCGCACCAGATGCCCGAGCAGGCTCCAGTGCAGGCCGGTTTCACCACTGGCGAGCATGCCGATCAGGGTGACGGTCAGGAACACGGCCATGGGGTCGTTGCTGCCGGATTCGATCTCCAGGGTGGCGCTGACCCGTTCGTTCAGGCCCTTGCCCCCCAGCAACGAGAACACCGCCGCGGCGTCGGTGGAGCCGACGATGGCGCCGATCAGCAGGCCCTGGATCAGGTTAAGGTCAAACAGCCACGCCGCCGCCAGGCCGGTCAGGCCCGTGGTGATCAGCACGCCGACCGTCGCCAGCGACAGCGCCGGCCACAAGGCCACCCGGAAACTGGAGACCCGGGTACGCAAGCCACCGTCCAGCAGGATCACCGCCAGCGCAAGGTTGCCCACCAGATAGGCCGTGGCGTAGTTATCGAAGAGAATTCCGGCGCCGTCGACCCCGGCAACCATGCCCACGGCCAGGATGATCACCAGGATGGGGATACCCAGGCGGGACGAAAGGGAGCTGACCAGAATGCTTGCACCTACCAGCAACGCGCCGATCAAGAACAGGCTGTTGATGGTCGTCGCAGTCAAAGGCAGTACTCCGGAAAACTGAAAGACGGGCACAGGCTGACCATGCAGCCTGCGTGCCAGCGATTCTAACCTGTTGAAATACGATGCTGTCAAAAAGGTTTTGCGGGCCGGGCCGAGGGCACGGACCGATGCGTCTGATTCTGGATAACGGGTTCTCGGAATAACGCTGGAGACAAATATTTAATTGACGGCGCAAATGACGCTCCCTAGCATCGCGCCGCTATTTTTGGACGCCGTTTTATTCGAGGGATCGAACATGCTCTCACCCGCCCGTTGGGCGAGGTTGTGCTTGGCTTTGCTGTGCCTTTCTCCGCTGCCCCCCGCTCACGCTGCCCCCACCCCCGGTGACACCGACCTGATCCGCGAACGCCAGAACCGTTTGCTCGAAGAACAGCGCCGGCGCCTAGAGGATCTGAAGAACCTGCCCGGCCAGGAGGCGAAGCCGGCCCAGCCGACGGCGCCGGTCGATACCCGCTGCTTCCCCATCCGCACCATCGAGCTCAAGGGCGCCGACAGCCTTTCCTCCGCTGAGCGCGAGCGCCTGTTGGCGCCCTACATCGGCCAATGCCTGGGCGTGCCGCAGCTCAACGAACTGCTCAAGGTCATCACCGACCGCTACATCGAGAAAGGCCTGGTCACCAGTCGTGCCTACCTGCCGCAGCAGGATCTGTCCGACGGTCACTTGCAGGTGCTGGTGGTGGAGGGGCGCCTCGAGGGCTTGAAGGGCGCCGAAAACAGCCGGCTCTCGGAAGGTGAACTGGCGATGGCGTTTCCCGGCAAGGTCGGCGACTTGGTCAACCTGCGGGAGATCGAGCAGATGGTGGACCAGCTCAACCGCCTGCCATCGAACCAGGCGCAGATGGAGCTGATGCCCGGGCAGCATGTCGGCGGCAGTGAAGTGCTGGTGCAGAACACCCCGCAAAAACCCTGGCGCGTCGGGTTGTCGCGGCACAACGACGGCCAGCGGAGCACGGGCGAACAGCAATGGGGCACGTCCCTGGATTGGGACAGCCCCTTGGGGCTGGCCGATCAATTGTCCTTGCGCGGCGGTCACGATGCCGTCAGCGATCATCAACGCACTTCGCGCAATGCCATGCTGTATTACAACCTGCCATTTGGCTGGTGGAACGTCAGCTACACCTATAGCCAGAGCGAATACCGCTCGCGGGGCACGGTCGACGGGTTCAATTTCAAGCAGACCGGCGACAGCCAGAACCACCAGGTGCGGGTCGAGCGGGTGGTCCATCGTGACGCGATGAGCAAGACGTCCCTCAACACCGGCCTGGCTTATCTGCGCACCAGCAACTTCATCGAAGACAGCAAGCTCGCCGTGAGCAGCCATCGCCTGAGTGAAGCGCAGTTCGGCATCAACCACGGACGGCGAGTCGGCAGTGCCTTCGTCAACCTGGACCTGGGCCTGCAGCAAGGCATCGGTGCCTTCGATGCCCAGGGCGACGATAATCCACGCCCCGGCCAGCCCGACGCGCGCTACCGCAAATACACCGCCACCCTCAGCTACCTGCAACCCTTCCAGCTCTGGGGCGAGTCCTTCAGCTTCAGCAGCCTGATGACCGGGCAGCGCAGCGAAGACGTGCTGTTCAGCCCGCAGCGCATGAGCCTGGGCGGGCAATCGTCGATCCGGGGTTACAAGGACCAGTCGCTGGCCGGCGACAGCGGCGGTTACTGGCGCAACGACCTGCGCTGGAGCCGCCCGGTCGCCCTGGAGTGGCTGCGCCCGGTGTTCGCCGAGTACGGCACCAGCCTGGGTTACGACCAGGGGGTGATCACCGGGACCCGCTACAACGGCGACGAGCATGGGCGCATGTCCAGCCACTCGCTGGAGCTGTTCGCCCGCGGCGAACACCTGAGCGCCAGCGTGACCTTCGCCCATTCCCTGGAGCGTCCGGATGCCCTGACCGAGCGCGAAGCGCCGATCTACTTGCGCCTGGATGTTTTCCTCTAATTTCTGCTGCAACGAGACCTGATCATGGACGACCGCCAATACGCCTTCCTGGCCCGCCAGCCTTCTGCTGCCCTGCAAAACCGCAACCTGTTCTGGGGCATGCCCAAGCGCGGCCTGGCGTTCCTGTTGGCCAACGTCATGTTCTGGCAACCGCTGTGGGCCCAGGCCGATGGCATCGTGGTCAGTCGTCCGGGCACCAGCCTCGGCCAGGCGGGCAACGGCGTGCCCATCGTCAACATCGCCAAGCCCAATGGCAGCGGCCTGTCCCACAACCAGTTCAAGGACTACAACGTCGGCAGCAACGGCGTGATCCTCAACAACGCCACCAACCGCACCCAGTCCACGCAACTGGGCGGGATCATCCTCGGCAACCCGAACCTCAACGGCACGGCGGCCAAGGTCATTCTCAACGAAGTCAACGGCGGCAATCCCAGCCAGTTGCGCGGCTACACCGAAGTGGCGGGGAAATCGGCCCATGTCATCGTCGCCAACCCCTATGGCATCACCTGCAACGGCTGCGGCTTCATCAATACCCCACGGGCGACCCTGACCACCGGCAAGCCGGTCGTCGAGAATGGCCAGTTGAGCCGCTACCAGGTGGACCAGGGCAGCGTCGCCATCGAAGGCGCGGGCCTGAATGCGAACAACGTCGACCGCTTCGAAATCATCACCCGCAGCGCCAGGATCAACGCCGAGATCCAGGCGAAAAACCTGACCATCGTCACCGGGCGCAATGACGTCGATGCCGCCACCCTCAACGCCACTGCACGGGCCGATGACGGCAGCGACAAACCGCAACTGGCCATCGACTCCTCGGCCTTGGGCGGTATGTATGCCGGGGCGATCAAGCTGGTGGGCACCGAGGCCGGGGTCGGGGTGAAACTGGACGGCAAGCTGATTGCCAGTGGGGGGGATATCCAGCTCGATGCCAATGGGCATTTGAGCCTGGCGCAGACCAGCGCGGCCGGGGCTGTCGACCTCAAGGCGCAGAGCCTGGACGCTCGGGAAACGATCTATGCCGGCAGCCGCCTCCAGGCCACGACCCGAGGCGGCATTGACAACCGACGCGCCATGGCCGCGCGTGACAGCGTCACGCTGACGACCGCCGGCCAACTCAGCAACCTTGGCATCATCGAGGCGGGGGTCAATGCCGACAGCACTCGCAACCAGCTCGGCGATGTCGTCCTTGCGGCGGCTGCCCTCGATAACCGCGGGCAAGCCGTGATTGCCAGTCGCGACTTGAAAGCCACGACCACCCAGACCCTGGACAATCGCGGCGGTACCTTGTCTGCGACGAAAACCCTGACCGTCTACAGCAAGGCCCTCGACAACCGCGCCGGCACGCTGGTCAGCCAGGGCACATTGAACGCGACAGTCCTCGGGACGCTGGACAACCGCGGCAAGGGCACCCTCGCCAGCGGTGGCGAGCAGGCCCTGGTCGTCGGGACGTTGAAAAACAGTGAAGGCGTTGTCAGCGCCAAGGACTGGCTGAAGATCGAGGCGAAAACCCTCGATAACAGCCGCGGCAAGATCGCTTCGGACGCCGCCCTGACCGTTGGCGCAGGTGACGTTGACAATAGCGGCGGCCAAATCACCAGCCAGGCGGATACGGTCGCCACGCTGGACAGTTTCAAGCAGCAGGGCGGCAAGCTGGTCAGCCAGGGGAAACTGACACTGACAGCAAACCGCATCGATAACAGCGACGACGGCTATATCGCCTCGGTCAAGGCCATGGCCCTGACTGCCCACCAACACCTGCTCAACACTGGCAAGGCGATTATCAGTACCGAACAAGGCCTGACCATCGCTGGGGGAGAGGTCGATAACACCAACGGCAGCCTGCTCAGCCAGGATGACCTGAAGGTTGATATCGTGGGGGACCTTCTCAATCGGGACGGCAGCGCCATCGCCCAGGCCGGTAACGTCGATATCGAGGCGAGCAGCCTCGACAATCGTGGCGGCGTGCTGGCAACGGTCAATGGCTGGTTGAAAACCGCTCTCGACAAGGTACTGGACAACAGTCAATCGCTCACCGCCGGCGGTGACGCCGGATTGATCCAGGCCCAGTCCATCGACCTCGGCGCAACGCAGGCGGTGCTCAACAACGGCGGACAGGTGTCGGCCCTGTCCGGGGCGGCTGAAATCGGCACTGGCGCATTGCACAATCGCAACGGTGCCTTGCTTGCCAGGCAGGGGCTGGCGGTCCGTGCCCATGATCTGGATAACAGCAACGGACGCGTAGCGGCGGACACCATCGATTTCGGACTTGGGGCAGCACTCATCAACCAGGGCGGCCTGGTAGAGGGCAGCAATGGCCTGGCGATCCGGGCTGCATCGATCGACAATCAGCGCGGCAAGTTGCGTTCGGTGGGCCAGCGGGGAGCGGCGACCCTGGAGGTTGGCCAACTGCTGGACAACCAGAACGGCCTCATCGAGGCGGCCAGCCACGACCTGTCCTTGCAGATGACCGGTTTCCTGAACACTGATGGCAGCGTTCGCCATGTGGGCAGCGGCACCCTGGACGTGGACATCGCCAGGTTCAGTAACGTCGGCGGCAGCCTGACGACATCGGGTACCTTGACCGTCGACGCGGCCCGCTGGGATAACAGCTCGGCTATCCAGGCCGATGTCCTCGACCTGAAGGTCGGCCAGCTCAATCAATCCGACCGCGGTAGCCTGCTCGCCGTCAAAAGCCTGCTCGCCACGGGTGGCAACTGGAACAACGCAGGCGTCATTGGCAGCGATGAAGCCCTCGATCTGAGGCTGACCGGTGCCTATGTCGGCACGGGCAGCAGTCGGGCCAGCAGCCTCGGTCGGTTCGACTTGAGTGCGGCAAGCATCGATGTTTCGAGCGGCTCGCGCCTGGCTGGAGGTGGTGCTACCACCATCGGCAGCCTCGGCGCACTGAACAATGCCGGGCGGATCACCAGCGGCGACACGTTCTCCCTGACCGCCGCCCGCTTGACCAACACGGGCACGCTGGGCGGCGCCCGGGCGGTCGAACTGACCGCCGACGAGGCGCGCAACGATCATGGCCTGATCTTCAGCGGCGCGGACATGGGGCTGCGTTTCGATCGGTTCACCAACCATTTCGCCGATGTCTACAGCCTGGGGGCGCTGAATGTCGCGGCGCGGGACGGTGTGGCCCGCAGCGAACAGCTCGAGAACATCTCCGGCACCCTGGAATCGGCAAAGGACATGTCGCTGCGCAGCAATGTCCTGATCAACCGCAAGGACGTCTTTACCACCACCGATCAACTGGTGTCGGGTTCCATCAGCGTCAAATGCTACGACTGCAGCGGCGACCACCACAACGTCGACTACATCGCCAATGAAACCTACCAGAGCGTGGTGCTCCAGGACTCGGCCAGCGCCACCTTGATGAGCGGCGGCAAGCTGACCATCGACGGCCTTGCGGTAGCCAACCACCACAGCGTCATGGCCTCGGGCGCCGACCTGCTGATCAAGGCGAACAACTTTGCCAATGTCGGCGCCGCTGCCGGCTCCAGCGTCAGGACGCGGACCTGGAACACCGGCAGGGTGACCGACGGAACCGACGAGCGTTTCCGTTCGCGCTTCATCGTTCCCTACAACGCCCAGGCCAACCCCAAGGAAGTCCCGGTCGATGCACTCAACAGCTTCCGCCAGATGGCTGACATCACCACCGTGACACCGGGTGCGCCGATGGCGCCGGCGGTCGTTCAATCGGGGGGCAATATCGACATCCAGGCCACCCAGAAACTGGAAAACAGCAGCATCGTGCAGTTCCAGGCGCCATTGGCGGGGACGGCCAGAACAGCGGCGACGGACGTCGCCACCTCCACGCAGCCTGCGGTGGTGGTGCTCAACCCGCAGTTACCGCCCGACCTTGCGCAACAACAGGTCAACCCGACCGGCATGCCCGGGTTCAGCTTGCCAACGGGGGAGAATGGCCTGTTCCGCATCGTCGACAGCGCGGCTGCGGCGCAAGGCAGCCGTGACCAGAGCCGGGCCACCGTCCAGGGCTCGGATGCGAGCCGGGTCATTGTCGGGCCCAAGTACCTGATCGAAACCAACCCTGCGCTGACCGACCTCAGGCAGTTCCTGAGTTCGGACTACTTGCTGGGCAACCTGGGTTACGACCCCGACACCAGCTGGAAGCGCCTGGGCGATGGCCTGTACGAGCAGCGCCTGGTCCAGCAGGCGGTGCTTGCCCGCACCGGACAGCGATTCATCGCCGGACAGACCAGCGATGAAGGCGTGTTCAAGTACCTGATGAACAACGCCATCGCCAGCAAGGAACAACTGAACCTGGCCGTTGGCGTGACCCTCACGTCGCAGCAGGTCGCCGCGCTGACCCATGACATCGTCTGGATGGAAGACCAGGTGATCAATGGCGAGCATGTGCTGGTGCCGGTGCTCTACCTGGCCCAGGCCAACCGCCGGTTGATGGCCGATGGCGCGCTGATCCAGGGCAAGGACATCACGCTGATTGCCGGCACCGACCTCAAGAACGCCGGAACGCTGCACGCCAGCGAAAACCTCTCGGCGGCGGCTGGGAACAACCTGGTCAACACGCGCCTGGCCGAAGCCGGCGAGCGGCTCAAGCTGGTTGCCGGCAAAGACCTCGTCAACATCCAGGGCGGGATTCTCAAGGGCCAGGATGTCGAGCTGTCGACCTTGACCGGCGATATCCGCAACGACCGCACCGTCAGCATCATTGAAAACAGCGGCCAGGGTTTCAGCTCGAAAACCTCGGTGGTCGACAATGCCGCACGCATCGAGGCCGGCAACAACCTCACCGCGCGGGCGGCGGACGACCTGCTGAACGTGGGCGGCGCCATCACCGCAGGCAACGACATTGACCTGCGCGCGGGGGAAGACATCGTCATTTCCGCCGCCCGGGAAGAAAACGGCTCGATGCGCAAGGACAAGCGCCACTTCTGGGAACAGAGTCAGACCGTCCAGCATGCCAGTGAAATCAAGGCCGGCGGCGACCTGAATGCCACAGCCGGCAAAAACCTGACCGTCGTCGCCAGCCACCTCGAAGCCAAAGGCGATATCAACCTGACCGGCACCGACGTTTCCCTGATCTCGGCAGCGAACGAAGACGCCAGCGAATACCGCTACAAGCGCAGTGGCAAGAAGATCAACAAGGAAGAGGATCACGTCCAGCAGCAGGCGACCACCCTCAATGCGGGCGGGGATGTAGCGATTGCTGCGCGCAACAACCTGTCGGTGGTGGCGAGCAGGATTACGGCGGGTGACGAGGCTTACCTGGTTGCCGTTAAGCAGATAAGTCTGCTGGCTGAGCAGAATCGGGATTATTCGCTGTATGACATGAAGAAGAAGGGGGGATGGGGCAGTAACGCCGCAAGGCGGGATGAGGTGACTCAGATCACTCATATCGGCAGCGAGATCAAGGCCGGGGGCAACCTGAAACTGATCAGCGGTGGGGATCAGACCTACCAGGTGGCGAAGCTGCAAAGTGGCAATGACCTGACCCTAGACAGTGGTGGGCGAATCATCTTCGAGGGGGTCAAGGACTACCACGACGAAAGCCACACCAAGAGCAAAGGTGACCTGGCCTGGTACAAGATGAAAGGCGAGGGACGCACCGATGAAACCTTGCGCCAGAGCGAGCTTGTCGCCCAAGGACAGTTGGTCATCAAGGCCGTTGACGGCCTGCGTATCGACGTCAAGCAAGTCGATAAACAGAGTGTCAGCCAGACCATCGACGCGATGGTGAAGGCTGAACCGGGCCTGGCCTGGATGAAACAGGCCGAGGCGCGTGGCGACATCGACTGGCGTCAGGTGAAGGAAATCCACGACAGCTTCAAGTATGAAAACTCCGGTCTGGGTGCCGGAGCCAAAATCGCCATCGCGATTTTGATGTCGTTCATCATGGGCCCGGCCGGCTTCGGACTGTCAGGCACCAACCTTGCGGTAGCCACCAGCCTGAGTACCACCGCAGTCACCAGTACTATTGAGAACAAAGGCAACCTGGGTCGTGCGCTAAAGGAAACAGTGAGCGCCGATAGCTTGAAGAGTGCGGCGATTGCCGGTTTTACCGCCTATGCGTTCGAATACGCGGACAAAGAATGGTTTACCAGTGCCGACAGCGCCAATACTGCAACTCAAGGCGTCGAGCCGTCGGCGGGTTCGACGGGTTCGGCAAGTTCAGCATCAAGCGCGCGTAATTCATCCAAGGATATCTTCCGTTGGAGTAACGCGACTGACACGGCAGTCCGCACAACTGGGAAAGCGCTCATCTCCAGTAGCATTTCCACAGCGATTGGAGGCGGCAGCTTCGGCAGCAACTTCAATGCTGCCCTGCTGGGAGAGGCCGGCAATGTGGCGATGGCGACCGGTTTCAACTGGGTGGGCGATACCATCAAGTTCCCGGATGGCGGCCCTCAGAAAATTGTGGCCCACGCGATCATGGGTGGCCTGCTGGCTGAACTGACAGGCAGTGATTTCAAAACGGGGGCAGTCGCCGCCGGTTTGAACGAAGCGCTGATTCCCAGCATGGTCAAGGTGGCGGATAAAAACGAACATCTGCAACTGATGCTCTCGCAACTAACGGGGCTACTGGCTGCGGCCGCGGTCAACGGCGATCTCGATACAGGTTCGAAGATTGCCGAGAAAGCGACCGCGTTCAACTATCTGTTCCATGCGGAATTGGTGGAGAGAGAACAAAAGCTCAACAGCTGCACATCACCAGCTGATTGCCAATCCATCCGTGATTTTTACAACAACCTCGACACAGCCCGAAACCGGGAGTTTGGACAGTACTGCCTGCAGAATCCGGCGGGCTGTGCGCAGATTACGAAGCAGCTGGCGGATGAGATTTCGGCCAATGAAAAATTGCTGCATGACGGCAGAAGCTCAGGGCTGAATCGCTCGGTAGCACTTTGGGAAATCACGCGGAGTAACGAGCGGGCCATCAATACCGGCATTATCGAGAATACGCGTACCGAAAAAGGCGATGGCGCTGCATTACTGGCCGAGCTTGCGTCGGATGGATTGAGTCCGGATCGGGGATTGTTCGCGTCGACGGCTGGGGGGAAGGGTGGTACAACCGGGGTTAAGGTTGGGGTTGTTGGGGATAATAGTGCGAAAGGTGGGGCGAAGACACCACAAACTCTAGAGCAGATATCAAATCCCCCGCAGGCTCCTGTAATTCCATTCGGATGGATCAGTCGGCCAGGGAAAAATGGTGGGGAAATCTACTACCCACCTGGAACTGATCCGGCAAAAGGAGAGCACATCCGAGTTATGCCGCCTGGCTCATCACCTGTCCCGGGATATGAGAATGGATATTGGCGCTGGCAGAACTCCGGCAAGCAACCAATGAACCCCGCAACAGGCAAACCGGGGAAAGGTCAGGGGGATACACATGTTCCTCTTCTTCCTGACTCTTTGCCGCCGATTCGTCGTTGAAGCTATTTATCAATCAAGGTGGCGTATGTACTCATTACCGGCTGATTTTGACTTTTCACTGCTATCCGGCTGTTATCTGGAGATGGTATGTTTTGGTGTGCGAATGACGAAATTGGAATTTTCACGCCCCCAGATTTCTGCTGGCATCTCTCCATATAGAGTCTCTTTTTGTGTGGAAGGTGGTTTGAAATATGAAGTAAATGGCGTGTTAGGGCAAAGACGGTTTTCTGATTCATCCACAAGTGCGCCGTTATTGGATTTTTTGCTACAGGATGTCCTGTCGGTTAGAGAGGTTGAGGCAGCAGCGCTGCAGATACTATTTAACTCAGGCGACAGTATTGTTGTTGAACCGGATAACGACAGTGGTTATGAGGCTTATACAATTTACTTGGATTCCGGTGATGTAGTGGTTGTTTGAAGCGGTTAGAAAAGGTGGCGAAAAAAGAGGCAAATTTATTTGTCATGCTGGTAAATAAATCTGTCCTTATTTTTTGTCCCCTTTTTTTATTTTTTTGCTTCAGTAACAGCGACTCGGTGATTAACGCCCATAGAGATTTGGGGGATGCCAAACGCGATGGTGAATGTTTGATCAAGGGTTGTGTGCCGGCGGTCTACATTATAGAGTAAAGAAATAAAGGTGTTTTATGGGGCCTGAAAAGTACGAGTTGTTGAATAGCGTTCCAGGGCATGCAGATTATGCCGTGAGCGCAGGGGACTTGGATCCGGAGGATATCCCGCAGGAAAGAATTAGTGCTGTGCTAGATCTGCTTCGTAATGCTAGTAATGATGAGGAGAGATTTTTTGCCGCAAAATTACTGACTAGTTTGGGCATCCATGAAGGCTTGATTGCTTTGGAAGCAAGTATGGAAAAGCCAGAGCAAATCGAGGGGATTTATTCTCATCGGGTATATGGGTACGACGATACTTATTACCAGATACTCTTGGCTGTTACTCGGTATTTTTCCAACGTGGCTGATCGTGGGGATATCGAAGTTGCTAGGGCTCAGATATATTCTATCCTTTCAAAAATCATTGCTTTAGCAAGTAGTAAATCTTCGAAATAGCCAAGATTTTTGATTTTGTGAGGCGTGAGAATTACACGGAATATGTGCCTCTTATTGAAAATCATCTTATTGCTATAATCGATAAGCCCGAGGTGCATCGCTGGAAAGTCTATGACGCTATTGAATTTCTGACAGATTTTAATTCAGATTTCATTGCATCTTTATTGAAAGATAAAAATAAGTCGATTGATGATTATAGGCCAGGAACGTAAGGTGGACGAAAAGGGGGCAGATTTGAATGGCACTTCCTTAGCGGCTAAGCGATTGAACTGAAAGCGAAAAATTAAGAGGGGCTGGTCTTGGTCTACGGTGATAGTTGCGAACACACACCAGCGAACCAAGGACACAGCCCCAATGGATCGTAGACGGCAAATTCTTCAGCATCAATGAACGAAAAGGGGACAGATTTATTTGTCATGCTGGTAAATAAATCTGTCCCCTTTTTTACTGTCCCCTTTTTTACTTTTTTAGATAAGAAGATCTGTGAAAAATTACCTTGTTCCCGCTCCATTGCGATAGGTAGGTGTGATGAGGTACGAAAATATTAGACATATGCTTAGAACGGTTTTTTCTTCTGATTTTTGTTTTTCAGAAGATGTGGCAATAAGTATATATGTCAGAAGCATGGCGTCGAGTGGTAAAAGAAGCGAGATTAGGCGGGAGTTGTTGGAGGCTTTTAATGAAGAGACCTTATCTTGGCGAGATATCCTTGTGAACGATGAATACGAAGTTTTGGATTTTGAAAGCGAAGAGGACGCCAAGGCCTACGTGATACGGGTGCTGTGGGATCCGCTGGAATATTGATTATATAGTGAAACTTTCCGCGGAGTGAGGGGGGAGGAAAATGGAAGTAAGTCGCCGGCTACCTAATGGAGAGAATATAACCATTTACTACCAATGCAACTCCGTCACCGATAAAACATATGATATGAAATTCACAACGCCGCAACAGCTGCCGCCTGCGCTGCAGTCCGGAAGAACTATTGACTTGTTTAGATGAAAAGGGGGCGGATTTATTTTTTGTGCTGGTAATAAATCTGTCCCTTTTTTTGTCAGTGCATTATTTTCAGAGCGAAAGTGGGAAGGTTTTTAATGTGAAAACGAAACCAGGTTGGAGCAATAATTAAGTGAAAAAGTATGTCCTTGGTGTTTGAAGTGTTTGAGGCTGAAGAGTCTGCTAGATTTGTCTGTACTTTGGCGATAGGTCTGTTGACTTCTGTGCGAAATGGTGCGATGTCTTTGGGCGAAGCTGAACGGCTTCTGTTTTCACCAAGGACCTCAAAAGCGTTGAGAGAAAAAGGAATTTCTCTGGAGCTTAGTGAGCTGATAATGGATTGCTGTGAGTTGGAGGATGTGCTCAATTTGGTGCCGTCAAAATTTAATAGTAGCTTACAAAACATGTCGGATAAATTCATGGTTTTCTTAGAGAATTCAACGGCTCGAGTAACGGATATGAATTTTTTGGAGATAAGATAGTAGCAAAAAAAGAAGATGGGGAAGGGGCGGATTAATTTTTCGTGCCGCTATATGGTGAAAAGGGGAAAGATTTATTTGTTGTGCTGGTAAATAAATCTGTCCCCTTTTTTCTTTGGATCTAACTCGGGCTCCGGATGGACTGCGCAAATAAAAATAGGTGGGAAGTTGTTAGGTCAGGATGGGGTGCTTTATAAAAAGGCGTCGAATATTACACATATCCCGATGGATTTTAGATGAAAGATATCTCTTATTATTCTGCTCTGCCAGATGGTATGACTGAAGCTGAGCTGTATTTGGAGTTTGTTGAGGTTGTGGGCTGCTTTGAGAATTCAGAGTGCAGTGGTTATGTGTTTTTAGCTGCTCTGTCAGAGCTCAGTGAGCGACAGTGGCATACGTACTCGTTACTCTGTGATAAGTTGAGAGGGAGGATAGAAGGTTCGCTTAAAAATCTTTGGGATGGGCGTAATTTGGAGGCTGCTCAGGTAATTGTCTCTGTGGTTGCGTATTTAGGTCTGGAGGGGTTGTTCGCATTTATATGTTCTCAGGCAAGTAAAAGTCTGTCTGATGAAGTAAGTGCTGAAGTAAAGTCCGCCATTGCTGAATTTGGATCTTCGGTTGGGGATCCTTTTAGTGGGATGCGATAGGGTTGGAAGGGGGAGTAAGGGGGTAACTAATTTTTTACTGGTTCGTTAATCGATCTGCCCTGTTTTCTCGTACTTGTGAAGGGGTATTAAATGTTTTTACGATATTGTCGTTGGATTGCCGGAATGTGCGTTTTTGCCGCAATAGCCGAATCTATTTTATTTGGCTTGCGGATTTATATCGGCAGTGTGAAAAGGGGGCGGATTTATTTTTTGTGCTGGTAAATAAATCTGTCCCCCTTTTTTCTTTTTTGAAGAACTGGAAATAATGTACTCACAAGCCGATCTTGCAACGGATTTAGAAAAAACATTGGTTGATGGTTTCGAGATTTTTAGGATTTCGAAAGCCGCATTTGAAATATATCAAAATCATGGCTTAGAAATAACTGCGCCCATGGATCGAGTGCTCCTCACGCTGATTGCAATGGAAGAGGGTGAGGAATTTGAGTTGACTGAAGCTGAGTTTTTGGCTCTGATTTCAGAGATAAAAACTATGTAGATAAGGCGAAATTTACTGTGACGCTATGTAAGCCACAAAAAACGGGACAGATTTATTTTGCAGGGATGGGTTGGCTTTTAGCCTTGATTTGAGGCCGGCTAATGGGTGTCCACATTCTTCTGCATTCTTCTGCATTCTTCGATTCTTCAGTCCCCATTCTTCATAAGCGCGGTCTGTTGTCCCAACGGAGATCCCATCCGTTGGGCGTTATGACAAAGGACACGAGCTCCCCCTGAACCCTCTCAGCCAACCCAGCCAACTGCCGTTTTCGGAATGACCTCGGACTCGTCGAGCTTGGATGCAAACATGCTCACGGCTTCGAGTGCGTCTGTCGTCCCGGTGCGGATCTGTACGATGACCGATCCGGCCTGGTCCGCCAGGGTCACGCCGCGCAGGGCGCCTTCGTGGGTGACGTTCATGCTTGCGACGGCTTCGCGGGTTTCGGAGAGGATCATGCCGATCATCTCGGCGATCTCCGCTGTCGAGCGGCTTGTACGCCCTGCCAGCTGGCGGACCTCGTCGGCCACCACTGCGAAGCCTCGACCCTGGTCTCCCGCTCGCGCGGCCTCGATGGCGGCATTGAGGGCCAACAGGTTGGTCTGGTCGGCGATGCCGCGGATGGTGTTGACGATGGCGGTGATTTCCTCGGAGCGCGATCCCAGTTGCCCGACCAGGCGCGCGGAGGCGCCGATGTTGTCGGCGATCTGACGCATTTCCTTGGCTGTCTGGTGGATAACCTCGGCACCCTGTTCGGCCACTCGTTCGGTCTCGGCGGAGATGTGGTAGGCGCGGGAGGCTCCGCGAGAGTCTTCCTCGAACTTCTCGACTCGTTCGGTGATGTCGCTTGCGAACTTCACGATCTTGCACAACTTGCCCTCGGCGTCGTAGACCGGGTTGTAGCTGGCCTCCAGCCAGACGACCTTGCCGTGCTTGCCGAGACGCTTGTATTGACCGCTGAAGAATTCCCCGGCGTTCAGGCGCCGCCAGAAATCACTATATTCCGAACTGCTTACCAGGTTTGGCTCACAGAACATCCGGTGATGTTTGCCCTGGAGTTCGGTCAAGTTGTAGTTCATGACCCTCAGGAAGTTGTCGTTCGCGGTGAGGATGTGGCCGCTGAGGTCAAATTCGATCACCGCCATGGCACGATCAAGTGCCGCCAACTTGCCGCGGATTTCCGCCTCGTTCGCGACCTTGGCAGTGACATCAAGGGCGTACTTCACCACTTTCACCACGCGGTTGTGCTCATCCACCACGGGGTTGTAGCTGGCTTCCAGCCATACGTTCTGGCCACGCCCGCTACGGCGCTGGAAGGTCCCGGAAACGAATTGACCGGCGCGCAACTGATTCCAGAATTCGCGGTACTCAGCGCTGCCCGCCAGCGCCGGGGTGCAGAAGTCCCGATGCGACAGACTGGCCAACTGCTCCGCACGGTAACCCATGGTATTGAGGAAGTTTTCGTTTGCGCGAAGCACCTTGCCGTCGGGACTGAACTCGACCACGGCCATCGACCGTTCCAAGGCACCCACCAGTCCTTTGTATGTCGTTAATTCGGCTGTCCTAGCCGTCAGTTCACTTTTTAGAATTTTGTTAAACATGACGTACCCTCGACGAACCCAGAAATGACTGGACCATGTCTCGGTATCGACTCGCTGACAGCGGAACTGAAGGGGATGGCCTAATCATGTTTCGGCGCCAAAAGGCGCCTTGTCCAATGATCCGGTTCTAAAGGTCCACAAAAAGAAGGGTTAATGCTTGCAGGTGTTGTCGCGAGGTAGTGCCAGCAATGCTCCGCGAGCCGGTGGCAGGGGCGGAGCAAGGCGAGCACTCCCGTCCGGGATGCGGGAGTGCTCGAAGAGTCAGAGGCTGAAGCGCCCCACCATGCTGTTCAGGTCCACGGCCAGGCGAGACAACTCGGCGCTGGCGGCGCTGGTCTGATTGGCGCCGGTGGCCGATTGCACCGACAGATCGCGGATGTTCACCAGGTTGCGGTCCACTTCACGTGCCACCTGGGCCTGTTCTTCGGCGGCGCTGGCGATCACCAGGTTACGCTCGTTGATCTCCAGGATGGCCGCGTTGATGGTGTCCAGGGACATGCCGGCGCCACGCGCGATGTTGAGTGTGGACTCGGCGCGCTCGGTGCTGTTGCGCATGGAGTCCACGGCCTGTTCGGTGCCGTTCTGGATGCTGCCGATCATGCGTTCGATCTCGCTGGTCGACTGCTGGGTGCGATGGGCCAGGGCACGTACTTCGTCCGCCACCACCGCGAAACCGCGACCGGCCTCGCCGGCACGGGCCGCCTCGATGGCCGCGTTGAGCGCCAGCAGGTTGGTCTGGTCGGCCAGGCCACGGATCACGTCCAGGACCTTGCCGATGTCGCGGGATTCATCGGCCAGGTTGCCGATCAGCGTGGCGGTGCTCTGCACGTCGGCGCTCATGCGCTCGATGGCGCCGACAGTCTCCTGCACCAGGTCCCGGCCGTCGCCGGCGGAGGTGGTGGCATTTTTCGAGGCTTCGGAAGTGCTGACCGCGTTGCGCGCCACTTCTTCCACGGCGCTGGTCATTTCATTGACGGCAGTGGCGGCCTGTTCGATCTCGTCGTTCTGCTGGGTCAGGCCACGGGCGCTTTCGTCGGTAACGCTGTTGAGTTCTTCGGCGGCGGAGGCCAATTGCGTGGCCGAGCCGGAAATCCGCTGCAGGGTATCGCGCAGTTTTTCCTGCATGGTGGACATCGCCCGCAGCAGGCGACCGGCTTCGTCGCTGCCATCGACCACGATCGGCCGGGTCAGGTTGCCCTTGGCGATTTCTTCGGCGGCATCCAGGGCGTTGGCGATCGGCCGGGTGATGCTGTTGGTCAGCAGCCAGGCGAACAGCAGGGTCAGGCCGGTGGCAACCACCAGCAGGGTGACGACCCAGTTGAACGCTGTCGAGTACTGTTGCGCCGCGCCCTGATTGAAATCATCGGCTTGCTGGTTGTTGATTTCCAGCAGGCGGCCGAGTACTGCGTTGATGGCTTCGGAGTTGTTCTGCAGTTCAGTGTTGAGCAGTGCCCGCAACTCATCGACCTGATTGTTGCGCGACAGGGTTTTCATCCGCTCTTCGAGTTGGCGGTATTGCCCCAGCAGTTGCACGTACTGGTCATAGGCCGCTCGTTCTTCGGTAGCGCTGATGAGTTTTTCGTAAGCACTCCGGGCATCGCGAATCTGCTGGTTGCGTTGCTCGAACAGCTCGAAGGTTTTCTGCTGGATATCCGGTTCGCGGTTGGTCAGCAGGCGATAGGACAATACCCGCAGGCGCAAGGTGAGCTGGGTGAATTCATTCAAGGCCTGGATGCTGGGTACGCTGTTCTGGGCGATGTTTTCGCTGGATGCGCGGATCTTGCTCATCTGGGTCAGGGCGAATACCCCGAGGGCCAGCATCAGGGCGCCGATCAGGGCAAAGCCCAGGAACGCCCGCGGCGCGATGTTCATATTACGTAGAGACATGGAATGTACCGAGAAGGCGCGCCCGTGCGGGCTGTGGCTGGTGTTAATTGCCTTATCGGACATGCGACTGAAGTCTTGAGTGGGATGGGCCCTTTTGTCGCAGCACTACCCTGGCCAGGCGACGAAGGGTAGGAACCGGACTGCTCATTCACAGTCTTTACCACTCGCGAGCGAAGCACCGCCGCCCGTAAATCGTGGCGTCGGCGGTGACTTTTCTTTATCGTACGCGCCCCCTGGAAAAGCCTGGAAATCAATATGTTGGAAACATCCCTCAGCCAACTGGAGCAACTGGTCAACGACCTGGTGCAACAGAACCGCCACCTCGCCGGCCTGAACGAAACCCTGAGTGCGGAACTTGCCAGGGCCAAGGATGAAAACGAGAGCCTGCAATTGAGCCTGATGGAACAGGAAGAACTGCACGGGGCCACTGCGGCCCGCATCCAGGCGCTCATCGAGCGCGCCAGCGCAGGTCCCGTCGGCGCATGAGGCAGGGTGCCGATGGGGTGACAGTCATCTCGATCCTGGGAGAAGACTATTCAATCAAGGCCCCGACCGGACAGGAACAGGCGCTGCTGGACGCCGCGGCGATGCTCAAGGCCGCCCTGGCCGACACGAAGCGAAAATACCCGACGCTGATCGGTGATCGCCTGCTGGTGCTGGCGGCCATGAACCTGTGTTCGCAGCAGATCGAAATGCAGAAGCAGCATCGCGCCGAGCTCGACCGTTACCAGGAGCAGGTCAGCGCCACGGTCGATGTGATCGCCAAGACGATTCAGCAGGCCTGAACCTGCGACTGGCTTGAGAAGCAGCAGGCTCGCTCCACGGTGACTGTGTTCACCGAGGATCAAGTGCAGGAGTGAGCCTGCTGGGCGATCGGTCTCCGAGCGCGCTGCAGATCTCTTCTCAGAACCACTCATCCCGCATCGTCAGGCACGTATCGTCCCGCGCCTCGAGCAGTGTCAGCTCGTGCTGGCATCCTGGTACTTCCCAGGTAAGGAAGTAGCGCGCCGCTTGTAGCTTGCCTTTGTAGAAAGCCACGTCCGCCGGGTTGCCTGCGAGCAGGCCTTGCTCGGCGCGAATGGCCTGTTCCAGCCAGCGCCAGCCGATCACCATGTGACCGAATACCTTGAGGTAAAGAGCCGAGTTGGCGAGGCTGCTGTTGACCTTGCCCTGGGCCATGTCCGTAAGCAGCCCCAGTGTGACTGTCTGCAGGCGTGCTACCAGAGCTTCCAGCGGTTGACGAAGCGCATTCAATGACTCATACGCCTGGGCGCGCTCGGTGGTATCGGCCACCAGGCGGATCAACTGCTTGAGTCCGGCGCCGCCGTTCTGTGCCAGCTTGCGGCCCAGCAGGTCCAGGGACTGGATGCCATGGGTGCCCTCGTGGATCGGGTTCAGGCGGTTGTCGCGATAATACTGCTCCACCGGATACTCCCGGGTGTAGCCGTGTCCCCCCAGAATCTGGATCGCCAGTTCATTGGCCTTCAGGCAGAACTCCGATGGCCAGGATTTGACGATCGGGGTCAGCAAGTCCAGCAATTCATGGGCTCGTCGGCGTTCGGCTTCGCTGTCGAGTGTGGTGGTGTCATCGAACAGCCGGGCCGCGTACAGGCCCAGGTCGAACGAACCTTCGACGTAGGCCTTTTGCGTCAGCAGCATGCGACGCACGTCGGCGTGCTGGATGATCGCCACGGGAGCGGTGGTCGGGTCCTTGCTGTCGGGCACCCGGCCTTGCGGACGTTCGCGGGCATATTCCAGGGAATACAGGTAGCCGGCGTAACCCAGCATCACCGCGCCCATGCCGACGCCGATCCGGGCCTCATTCATCATCTGGAACATATAGCTCAGGCCGTGGTGCGGTTTGCCCACCAGGTAAGCGATGCATTCGTCGTTGTCGCCAAAGTTCAGTGCCGTGGAAGTGGTGCCGCGCCAACCCATCTTGTGGAACAGCCCGGCCAGCAGCACATCGTTGCGCTTGCCAAGGCTGCCGTCGTCGTTGACCAGGAACTTGGGCACGATGAACAACGAGATCCCCTTGACCCCGGGTGGCGCGTCCGGCAGCTTCGCCAGGACCATGTGCACGATGTTTTCCGCCAGCGGGTGATCGCCGCCGGAAATGAAGATCTTGTTGCCCTTGAGCCGGTAGGTGCCGTCGGGTGCCGGTTCCGCACGGGTACGGATATCCGACAGCGAAGAGCCGGCGTGGGGTTCGGTGAGGGCCATGGTGCCGAAGAAGCGACCATCGATCATCGGCTGCAGGAAGCGTCGCTTCTGGGCTTCGTCGCCGAAGCTTTCGATCAGGTTCGCCGCGCCCATGGTCAGGAACGGATAGGACGTCGATGCGGCGTTGGCCGACTGGAAGTGGGCGAAGCAGGCTTGGGACAGCAGCGTCGGCAACTGCATGCCGCCAGCCTCGAAACTGCGCGCGGCATTGAGGAAACCGGCTTCGAGGAAAGCGTCCACCGCCGGTTTCACCTCGGGAATCAGGATTGCCTGGCCGTTCTCATAGCGCGGTTCGTTCTCGTCATTCTTGCGGTTGTGCGGCGCGAAATATTTCTCGGCAATGCTGCGGGCTGTGCCGATGGCTGCGTCGAAGGTTTCGCGGTTGTGTTCGGCAAACCGTTCGCGCTGGGTCAGCCCCTCGGCATCAAGGACTTCGTACAGCTCGAAAGCCAGATTGCGGGAACTGAGCAACGTCTCGGACATGGCGGCCTACCTTGTTTTGGGATGGGCCGAGTCTAGGTGTGAGGCAGGAGGGTGAACAGCAAGATTGATTTGGGTGATGGAGTGGCAGAACGCAGGGGGTGATCTGACGCGTAAAAAATGTGGGAGCGAGCTTGCTCGCGATAGCGATTTCACACACAACAAAGAAGTTGGCTGTCAGGTCGCTATCGCGAGCAAGCTCGCTCCCACTGGGGCGGTGAACTGAGCATCTATTGTCGATGCTCAGCGAATGTCGCGCTTAACCGATAGTCATCAGGCTGGCGTTACCCCCCGCCGCGGCGGTGTTGACGCTCAGGGCCCGCTCGATCACCAGGCGTTCCAGCGCGATGCCGGTTTCGCCCTGGGACAGGCCATTGACGCCGACGATGGCACCGGGGCGCTTGGCTACCTGCTGGCAGACGCTGCGCAGCTGGTCCGAGTCGCCATGATGCAGGACGGCGTCGAACACCACGTCATCCTTGGTCCAGTCGGCAACGCGCTGGATACGTGCCTGGATGTCCTTCGGCAAACGTGCGAACAGCGCCTTGGCGGTGTCGGTTTCCGGCCATACGGCCGAGCCACCGACGGCCAGTACCGCCGCCAGTTGCGTCAACAGGTCACCTTCCACCTCGGCCAGGCACAGTACGTGTTCGCGCGGCAGGATGGCGTAGCTGTTGCGCTCGCCGGTCGGGCCGGTCAGTTGACGGGTGATACCGCTTTGCGACTGGGCTGCGAACTGCACGCACAACGCGCTCAGTTCGGCGAGCTTCTGGCTGTCGGCCCAGGCTTTCAGGGCGTTCAGCGGTTTGCTCAGGGCATCGCGCAGGCGCAGGTCCGGCGCACTGGCGGCATCGCCACGAACGAAGGACTGCTGGATCGCATCGGCAGGACGTGTCGACAGCAGGCGGTACAGGTACAGCGGGCCACCGGCCTTGGGCCCGGTGCCCGACAGGCCTTCGCCGCCGAACGGCTGCACGCCGACCACGGCACCCACGATATTGCGGTTCACATAGACGTTGCCGGCATGGACGTTGTCGATCACCTTGGCGATGGTTTCGTCGATACGGGTGTGTACGCCCAGGGTCAGGCCATAGCCGGATGCGTTGATCTGGTCGATCAACTGATCCAGCTCCTTGCGCTTGTAGCGCACCACGTGCAGCACCGGACCGAAGATCTCCCGTTGCAGCTCGTCGAAGCTTTCCAGCTCAATGAGGGTTGGCATGACGAAGGTACCGCGCTTGCATTCCTCGCTGTCGGCGATTGCCATCTGGTACACGCTGCGACCTTTGTCGCGCATGGCCTGGATGTGCTTCTCGATGCCCGCCTTGGCTTCGGCGTCGATCACCGGGCCGATGTCCACGGACAGGCGCTCGGGGTTGCCGAGGCGCGATTCGGCCATGGCACCCTTGAGCATTTCGATGACACGGTCGGCGGAATCTTCCTGCAGGCACAGGACCCGCAGCGCCGAGCAACGCTGGCCGGCGCTATCGAAGGCCGAGGACACCACGTCGATGACCACCTGCTCGGTCAGGGCCGAGGAGTCGACGATCATGGCGTTCTGTCCGCCGGTCTCGGCGATCAGCGGGATCGGACGGCCCTGGTTGTCCAGGCGACCGGCGATGTTGCGCTGCAGCAGGCGTGCGACTTCGGTGGAACCGGTGAACATCACACCCTTGACACGATCGTCACCCACCAGGCGAGCGCCGACGGTTTCGCCGCGGCCCGGCAGCAGTTGCAGGACGCCTTCCGGAATGCCGGCTTCGAGCATCAGGCGCACGGCCTGGGCGGCCACCAGCGGCGTCTGCTCGGCGGGCTTGGCCAGTACCGGGTTGCCGGCGGCCAGGGCGGCGGCAACCTGGCCGCTGAAAATCGCCAGGGGGAAGTTCCACGGGCTGATGCAGACCACCGGGCCCAGCGGGCGATGGGCATCGTTGGTGAAGTCGTTGCGAGCCTGCACCGCGTAGTAGCGCAGGAAATCCACGGCTTCACGGACTTCGGCAATGGCGTTGGCGAAGGTCTTGCCGGCTTCGCGGGCCAGCAGGCCCATCAGGGGCTGGATCTCGCCTTCCATCAGGTCGGCGGCACGCTCCAGGATCGCGGCCCGCTCGGCCGGTGGCGTGGCTTGCCAGATCGGTGCGGCGTTGAGGGCGCACTGGATGGCATTGTCGACATCCGCCACCGTGGCTTCCTGGACGTGGCCGACCACGTCGCGGTGGTCTGCCGGGTTCAAGACGGGGGCCGGCGTTTCTTCGCTGGCGGCGCAGCCGAGCATCGGCGCGGCTTTCCAGTCGTTATGGGCGGTCGCCAGCAGGGCGCAGGACAACGAGGCCAGGCGATGCTCGTTTGCCATGTCGATGCCGCTGGAGTTGGCGCGCTCGCTGCCGTACAGGTCGCGTGGCAATGGGATGCGTGGATGCGGCAGGCCGAAACCGCCTTCCAGGGTCGCCATCTGCTCGATGCTGGCCACCGGGTCGGCCACCAGTTCCTGAATCGAAATGGACTGGTCGGCGATGCGGTTGACGAACGACGTGTTGGCACCGTTCTCCAGCAGGCGGCGAACCAGATAGGCCAGCAGCGTTTCGTGGGTGCCGACCGGAGCGTACACGCGGCACGGACGGTTCAGCTTGCCTTCGGAAACCTTGCCTACGACCTGTTCGTACAGCGGTTCACCCATGCCGTGCAGGCACTGGAATTCATACTGGCCCGGGTAGTAGTTCTGACCGGCGATGTGATAAATGGCCGACAGCGTATGGGCGTTGTGCGTCGCGAACTGCGGGTAGATGGCTTCCGGCACCGACAGCAGCTTGCGGGCGCAGGCAATGTAGGACACGTCGGTGTACACCTTGCGGGTATAGACCGGATAGCCTTCCAGACCTTCGACCTGGGCGCGCTTGATCTCGCTGTCCCAGTACGCGCCTTTCACCAGGCGGATCATCAGGCGATGACGGCTGCGACGGGCCAGGTCGATCACATAGTCGATCACGTACGGGCAGCGCTTCTGATAAGCCTGGATCACGAAACCGATGCCGTTCCAGCCAGTGAGCTGCGGCTCGAAGCACAGGCGTTCCAGCAGATCCAGGGACAGTTCGAGGCGGTCGGCTTCTTCGGCGTCGATGTTCAGGCCGATGTCGTATTGCTTGGCCAGCAGGGTCAGCGACAGCAGGCGCGGGTACAGCTCGTCCATCACCCGTTCGTACTGGGCACGGCTGTAACGCGGGTGCAGGGCCGAGAGCTTGATGGAAATGCCCGGGCCCTCGTAGATCCCACGACCGTGGGAGGCTTTGCCGATCGAATGGATGGCTTGTTCGTACGAGGCCAGGTACTTCTGGGCATCATGCTCGGTGAGCGCGGCTTCGCCCAGCATGTCGTAGGAATAACGGAAGCCCTTGGATTCGAATTTGCTCGCATTGGCCAGGGCTTCGGCGATGGTTTCGCCAGTGACGAACTGTTCGCCCATCAGGCGCATCGCCATGTCGACGCCCTTGCGGATCATCGGCTCGCCGCTCTTGCCGATGATGCGGCTCAAGGAGGAGGTCAGGCCCGCTTCGTTGTGGGTGGCAACCAGCTTGCCGGTCAGCAGCAGGCCCCAGGTGGCGGCGTTGACGAACAGCGATGGACTGTTGCCCAGGTGGGGCTGCCAGTTGCCGGTGCTGATCTTGTCGCGGATCAGTGCATCGCGAGTGCCCTTGTCCGGGATGCGCAGCAGCGCCTCGGCCAGGCACATCAGCGCCACGCCTTCCTGGGACGACAGGGAGAATTCCTGCAACAGGCCCTGAACGATACCGGCACGACCACCGGCACTTTTCTGGTTACGCAGTTTTTCGGCGATTGACGCGGCAAGCTTGTTGGTGGCTTCGGCCATTTCCGCTGGCAGGCGAGCCTGCTCGATCAGCATCGGGACCACTTCCGGCTCGGGGCGACGGTAAGCGGCGGTAATGGAAGCGCGCAGCACCGATTGCGGCAGGATGCTTTCGGCGAATTCCAGGAAACACTGGTGCGCGTGGTCGACCTGGACATCACCGGCTTCGTCACTGTCGATACGGGTCGAACCGTTCAGCTCGGTCAGGGTTGCACCACCCTCGAGTTTTTCCAGGTAATTGAAAATTGCCTGCTTGATCAGCCAGTGCGGCGTGCGATCAATCGAGGTTGCGGCCGCCTTGAGGCGTTCGCGGGTCGGGTCGTCGAGTTTGACCCCAAGGGTGGTGGTAGCCATATTTTTATCCTCATGTTTACCACGTATTGCGTGGCATCAGCTGGCGGCAAGATTAGCCTCGGGCTGTTCGAGGTGCAACCGGGTGCAACCCTTTTTTTGACGAAATATCCAGCAGCTCATCAGGAAGTGAATCCTGGGCTGCGGTCCGTTGCACCGGCTTAGTGCTTTGGCTTCTAGGCAAGGCTGGCGACTGCGCAAAAAGGGAGCAAAAAACACTGTCAGTGGTGAAAAAACCGATCAGGTGCAACTTATTTGAGCGAAACAGGTTGCACCTTATTTCACTTGTTGAATAGCATTCGCGGCCAAGGTGCAACCGGTTTGACGCCGAGTTGTATCGGCCGATGGCTTTCCTGGGGAAACATCGGTCATAAATTCGCGGGTTTGCAAATCGTCGCTACAACGTCTGCGTTGTCGGCGCTTTCAACTGCCACCGCTACATAAAAACAAAGCCAGGGCGTAACTCATGAGTGTAAGCAATCCCACCCTGATCACCTTCGTGATCTATATCGCAGCCATGGTCCTGATCGGCCTGATGGCTTATCGATCCACCAACAACCTTTCCGATTACATCCTGGGCGGCCGCAGCCTGGGCAGCGTCGTGACCGCATTGTCCGCCGGTGCCTCCGACATGAGCGGGTGGCTGTTGATGGGCCTGCCAGGTGCCATCTACATGTCCGGCCTGTCGGAAAGCTGGATCGCCATCGGCCTGATCGTCGGTGCCTACCTGAACTGGCTGTTCGTAGCCGGTCGCCTGCGGGTCCAGACCGAGCATAACGGCGACGCGCTGACCCTGCCGGACTACTTCTCCAGCCGTTTCGAAGACAAGAGCGGTCTGCTGCGCATCATCTCTGCGGTGGTGATCCTGGTGTTCTTCACCATTTACTGCGCCTCCGGCATCGTGGCCGGTGCCCGTCTGTTCGAAAGCACCTTCGGCATGTCCTACGAGACTGCGCTGTGGGCCGGTGCCGCCGCGACCATCGCCTACACTTTCGTGGGCGGCTTCCTGGCCGTGAGCTGGACCGATACGGTGCAGGCCACCCTGATGATTTTCGCGCTGATCCTGACGCCGATCATCGTGCTGCTGGCTACCGGCGGCGTGGACACCACCTTCCTGGCTATCGAAGCGAAGGATCCTTCGTCCTTCGACATGCTGAAGAACACCACCTTCATCGGCGTGATTTCGCTGATGGGCTGGGGCCTGGGTTACTTTGGCCAGCCACATATCCTGGCGCGCTTCATGGCCGCCGACTCGGTCAAGTCCATCGCCAGTGCCCGTCGCATCTCCATGACCTGGATGATCCTGTGCCTGGGCGGTACCGTTGCCGTCGGCTTCTTTGGTATCGCGTACTTCTCGGCGCATCCTGAAGTGGCCGGTCCAGTGACCGAAAACCACGAGCGCGTGTTCATCGAACTGGCCAAGCTGCTGTTCAACCCATGGCTTGCCGGCGTGCTGCTGTCGGCCATCCTGGCGGCCGTGATGAGCACCCTGAGCTGCCAGTTGCTGGTGTGCTCCAGCGCCCTGACCGAAGACTTCTACAAGACGTTCCTGCGCAAGAGCGCTTCCCAGCTGGAACTGGTCTGGGTCGGCCGCGCCATGGTGCTGCTGGTGGCTCTGGTGGCCATCGCCCTGGCCGCCAACCCGGAAAACCGCGTACTGGGCCTGGTGAGCTACGCTTGGGCCGGTTTCGGTGCGGCTTTCGGTCCCGTGGTCCTGATTTCGGTGATCTGGAAAGGCATGACTCGTAACGGCGCCTTGGCCGGTATCCTAGTGGGTGCAATCACCGTGATTGCGTGGAAGCACTTCGAGCTGCTGGGCCTGTACGAAATCATCCCGGGCTTTATCTTCGCCAGCCTGGCGATCTACATCGTCAGCAAGATGGGCTCGCCTACCGCCGGTATGGTGCAGCGCTTCGAAGCGGCTGAAAAAGATTTCCGCCTGAACCAGTGATGCGCTCGGCGAGGCCTGGTTGGCTCGCTTGATCGATCCGAAACGGCCCGTCTCCAGTGGAGGCGGGCCGTTTTTTTGTTCAGCTCGGATCGGCATCGGGCTGGTTGAGGAAGATCAGCACTCCCAATATCGCCATGTAGAACCTGAAGGCGGCGTCCTGGCCGTTCCAGATTTGCGATTGCCACATCAGGAACCACTCGCCACCCACCACCATGAAGCCAAAGAACCAGACGAGGAACCCTGCCGTCAGGCCGCCGATGGCCCATCGCTTGGCCTGGGTGAAAACCGGGCCGTCGGCGTTGCGCGCCTGCCACAGTTTCAAGGCGCCGTAGCCCAGCAGCCCGGCGGTGATCGCTTCGCCGAGGATGATCAACCAGTAGGCGCCATGCCATAGCCAAGGCTGGACAATGGCGCGGTAGCGGGCGGCATTGTCCGGGAAGGTGGTGTCCATGCTCAGTACGTGCTGGACGAAGTTGAAGTTGGAGCGGTAGTCCGTGAGATTGTTGAACACGGTCAGGAAGGCGAATGCGGCGAGAGCCAGGGTCATTGCAATTTTCGAATAGCGGGTTGTCATGCGGTGCGTCCTTTGCTTTTTGCGACGCTGGAAACGTTATCACGCTCCGATGCAGTCCCGAGGCCCGCCATGTTGTAAGACGCGGCCGATTCCGCCGTGTGACGAGAACGTGTCCGGACATACGCATTTTCTTGGGGCCCACGTTCCTGTTCGTGGTTCCAGAGGGCCGTTTTGCTGACGGCGGGCGCTGACCCAGGTACATCCGCTCGGCTGCGAACGCCTGACGTCCGGCACGCTTCAAGGTAAACTCGTCGCCCTTCGCAGGAGCCGCCATGAATTATCGCCACGCCTTCCACGCCGGCAATCACGCCGATGTGTTCAAACACCTGACCTTGACCCGCCTGATTGCCCTCATGTCGCGCAAGGAGCAGCCGTTCGCCTACCTCGATACCCATGCGGGCATCGGGCTGTACGACTTGCAGGGCGACCAGGCCAATCGGACCGGCGAGTACCTGGAAGGCATCGCGCGGTTGTGGGACCAAGACGACCTGCCGGCGCTGACCGCCGACTACATGAAGGTGCTGCACGAGATGAATCCGGACGGGCAGTTGCGCTACTACCCCGGTTCGCCGGAACTGGCGCGGCGCCTGACGCGGCCGCAGGATCGGGTGTTGCTCAACGAGAAACACCCCGAAGACGGCGTGCTGCTCAAGGACAACATGAAGGGTGACCGTCGCGTGGCGGTGCACCTGGGGGAGGGCTGGCATGTACCCCGAGCGCTGCTGCCGGTGGCGGAGAAACGTGGCCTGATGCTGATCGATCCGCCCTTCGAGCAGCTTGACGAGATGCAGCGCTGCGCCGCGTCCCTCAAGGAGGCCATCGGCCGGATGCGCCAGACGGTGGCCGCGATCTGGTACCCGGTAAAGGACCAGCGCATGCTGCGCCGTTTCTACCAGGATCTGGCTGGCACCGGCGCGCCCAAGCTGTTGCGGGTGGAGTTGCTGGTGCATCCGTTGGCCACGCCCAACAGCCTGAACGGTTCCGGCCTGGCGATTGCCAACCCGCCCTGGGGGCTGGAAGAGGAGTTGCGTGAGCTGTTGCCCTGGTTGTCGAAGAAGCTTGGGCAGACCCAGGGTGGCTGGCAGATGGATTGGTTGATCGCTGAAAGCTGATCGCTGGCCAGCTGTATTGATACCGTCTGAAGGATAGCTTCGCGAGCAAGCTCCTCTCACACTGGGGCGCAGGTGTACGCAGCAGTTGCATACATCACCAGACCCTGTGGGAGCGAGCCTGCTCGCGTTGTCTTGCAGGGCTCCGGGGTCAGATCGGGCAGGTCACGCCCGTACCGCCGATTCCGCAATAGCCTTCAGGATTCTTCGCCAGATATTGCTGGTGATAGGCCTCGGCAAAGTAGAACGTCGGCGCTTCGTCGATTTCGGTGGTGATTTCCCCCAGGCCGGCCTTGGTCAGTTCGGCCTGGAACACTTCCTTGCTCTTCTTCGCCGCTTCCAGCTGCTCGGGGGTGGTGCAGTAGATCACCGAGCGATACTGGGTGCCGATGTCGTTGCCCTGGCGCATCCCCTGGGTCGGGTTATGCAGTTCCCAGAACATCGCCAGCAGTTGTTGGTAGCTGACCTTCTCCGGCTCGTAGACCACCAGCACCACTTCGCTGTGACCGGTCAGGCCCGAGCAGACCTCTTCGTAGGTCGGGTTTGGCGTAAAGCCACCGGCATAGCCCACCGCCGTGCTGACCACGCCTTCGCGCTGCCAGAACCTGCGTTCGGCACCCCAGAAGCAACCCAGGCCGAAGATCGCGAAATCCACATTGGTTACGAATGGGCCCAGCAATGGCGCGTCGAGGACGAAGTGTTTTTCCGGCACGGCCATTGGGGTTTCACGGCCAGGGAGAGCTTGATCGGGAGTAGGAAGCACGTTTTTGTTCACCAGGATTTCCGAGCGCAAGACCATCATCAGTCCTCTCAGTCAGATTGAGTTGAGCGAAATAGACCGTCAGTGTGCCCAATGCCGATGGGTTAAGAAAGACGCAACTGCTGCGAGGGGGCTCTATCGCTTGTCGCAGTCAGACGAGTGGACCGCGGGGATAGCGCTTGAGCTTCTCCACCAGTTCCGCACCTGGGATCGGCCGGTCGAACAGGTAGCCTTGGCCCACATCGCAGCGATGACGGCGCAGGAACGCCAGTTGCTGGGCGCTCTCGATGCCCTCGGCCACGACCTTGAGCTTCAGGTTGTGGGCCATGGCGATCACTGCCGAAGTGATTTCCATGTCGTCCTGGTTGTCGGGGATCTCATGGATGAAGCTGCGATCGATCTTGATGATGTCGATGGGGAATTTCTTCAGGTAGCTCAGGGACGAATAACCGGTACCGAAATCGTCCATGGCCAGGGTCAGGCCAAGCCGCTTGAGCTGGTCGAGCTGCTGGTGGGTGTCTTCGGTGGCCTCCAGCAGCAAACCTTCGGTCAGTTCCAGCTCCAGGAGGTGGGCGGGCAGTTGCTCTTCCTTGAGGATGCTGGCGATCGAGGCCACCAGGTCAGGATCGGAGAACTGCTTGGGCGACAGGTTGATCGCCACCTGCAGGTTGCCCAGCCCGGAGGCGGTCAACTGCTTGCTCATGCGGCAGGCCTGGCGGGCGATCCACTTGCCGATGGGGATGATCAGGCCGGTTTCCTCGGCCACGCTGATGAACTGGTCCGGACGGATCATGCCCTTTTCCGGATGATTCCAGCGCAGCAGCGCCTCCATGCCCAGCAACCTGCCGCTGCGCAGGCACAGCTTGGGCTGGTAGAACACATCCAGCTCGTTCTGGGTCAGGGCGCGGCGCAGGTTGTTTTCCACGAACAGCTTGTAGCTGGCCTCTGCATTCAGTGCCTCGGTGAACACCTGGACCTGGTGCTTGCCGTTGGCCTTGGCCTTGTGCAGGGCAAGTCCGGCGTTACGCATGAGGGTCTGGGGGTCGCGGCCGTGCAGCGGCGCGCAGGCCAGGCCCACGGAGCCGGTCACGCTGATCAACTGGTTGTCGACGAACATCGGCTTGTCGAGGGTCATCAGCAATTGGCTGGCGACTTGCTGGCCGGCCTCCAGGTCGGTGTCGTCCAGCAGCACGGCGAACTCGTTGCTGGCGAACCTTGCCAGGCTGCCGCTGGGGCTCAGGCTGTTGCGCAGGCGTCGTGCCAGGCTGATCAGCAGTTTGTCGCCGGTCTGATGGCCGAGGCTGTCGTTGATGCGCTTGAAATTATCGATGTCCACCAGCAGCAGGCTGATGGGCGAATCGCTGTCCCGGGCGAAGCGTTCATCCAGGTTGCGAATGAACGCCGGGCGGTTGCCCAGGTTGGTCAGGTTGTCGGTGTAGGCCAGGCGTTCGATGCGCTGCTGGGCCAATTTAGCCTGGGTGATGTCTTCGTAGATGCCGATGTAGTGGGTCAGTTCGCGGTTATCGCCATAGACCTTGGAGATCGACAACTGGCCCCAGTACGGTTCCAGGTTCTTGCGTCGGCTCTTGAACTCGCCCTGCCAGCTGTTGCTCTGTGCCAGGGCCGAGGGCGCATCGAACAGCAGTTCGCTGAGGTTCTCCAGGGCCGGCAGTTCTGACAGGCGCTGGCCGTGGACTTCTTCGGTGGTGTACTGGGTGATGGCGGTGAAGCTGGGGTTGACGTATTCCACCACGCCATCGCAGTTGACCAGCAGGAACGCGTTGGCGCTTTGCTCCACGGCACGCTGGAACAAGTGCAGGGCGCTGGTGGCGATGCGGCGGTTGTGATTGTTGATCACCTGGGCGAACTGGTCCGCCAGTTCACCGGCAAAGGCGATTTCGTCCGACTGCCAGGCGCGGGTAGCGCCCACCTGTTCCAGGCACAGCACGCCCACCACCTGGCCATCGATGCGCACGCTGGCGTCGAGTATGGCGTTGACGTTGCGTGAGCGCAGGTTCTCGGCCATCTCCCGGGTCCGCGGGTCGCGGGTCGCATTATGGGCGTCGATGGCGCGACAGGTCTGCAAGGCCTCCATGTAATCGGGATACTCGCTGGCATCGATCACATCCGGGCGAAAGTATTCCTGGGTGGCGCGGTTATAGGCCGAGATGGGCACCAGCTTGCCATCTTCCAGGTTCCAGATGCTGGCGCAGTCGATCTGGTAAATGTCGCAGGCGCTGCGGGTAATGAGTTCGGCGGCTTCCAGCAGGGAGTTGTTGGCGCTGTAGCGTTGGCGGGTCAGCAGCAGGATCAGATCCTGCTGTGCACGCACCCGGTCCAGGTGCTGGAGCTGTTCCTGCTGGGCGCGCTGGTTCAGCTCCAGAGCGATCTGCAGGCGCGAGTTCTGGGTTTCCAGGTCCAGGGACGGCGTAGACGGCTCGCTTTGCAGCAGGCTGTCCACCGCCATCAGGTAGCCGCGCAGCAGGTGGCGGTTGTGTTGCTTGTAGGACTCTCCCATTTCCAGCAGGTTCATGGGGCCCTTGGCAGTGTGCAGCGTGTAGCGAACCTGGTAATGCGGGGCCTGGGCCAGTTGCTGCTGGATCGCATCGTGCAGCTGATAGCGTGCTTCGGGCTCCATCAGGCTGGCATAAGGCGAACTGACCAGCGAGCAGAGCTCCACAGCCGGCACGCCGAAGTAGCGTTCGCAATTGGGATCGAGAAACAACAGCGCCCAGCTCGCTTCATTCAGCCGTTCGAAACGCAGCATACCGAGCCGCGAGGGCACCGGTAATTGCGTCACTACCTCGGCCGCCATACGGCTGGCGGCATCGGGTTGGCTTTTCATGGGAAAACTCGCTTCGAAAATGCTGATCGCGCCGGGCTGACGCCCTCGTTCTCAAGGATTGCCGCAAGGTTGCATCATTGCGACACTGGCTGACAAGAGAGATGAAGGCCAAGTGCTATAAACCTTATCGGCCGATCGGCGGATTTCTCCAGTCCCCAGCCGATCAGAGGGCTCGGCCAGGGCGACCGTTTGTCAGCGCAACGGGATTTCGACTACTTCCAGCGGGCGGCCGTCACAGTCGTGAAACGTCACGCGGACGCTCTGGGCCGTGACTTGCAAGTGGGCGAAGTTGTCCTGACCGATCACGGGGCTGGTCAGTTCATAGCGGTAGTCCCCTTTTTCGCTCCGGACCATGGGGCTTTCGAAAATAAAATCCGAGGCCGTGGCGTATGGCAGCAGTTCGCTGTTGAAAAACGGCGAGGAAACGATGGTGTGGACTTCGAAGTCGGCATCCTCGCTATGGCCCAGGCGACTGGTCATGGAGCCGTGAACGTCGCCGGACACGAAAATCACGTTCTGGATCCTGTGCTGGCGGATGCTTTCCAGCAGCCGCAGGCGCTGCTGCGGGAAAGCCTGCCAGGCATCGCCATCGTTACGCTTGCTGTCCGGGTAGAACAGGACGCTGGTCACGATGAATTTGACCCGGGCGGTGCTGTTGACGAGCCATTGGAGCAGCGACCGTTCCTGCCTTGCATCCAGGATGCGTCGATCATCCGGCGACAGATTGCGCTCGGTCCGGCTATCCGTGACAAACCATTCGATATCCCCGTGAGCCAATGTATACCAGTACTGCTGCAGCGGTCGGCTCAAGGTTCCGGCGCTCGACAGTTCATGGGCCGGACTGTGGCTGGCCTGATACAGTTGATAGGCGCTCATGGCGTTCGCATACAGGATTTCATCGTTGAGTTGTTTGTTGGCGGGCCAGTTATCCTCGATCTCATGATCGTCGAGGATCATGTACGTCGGCACGCCGGACATCAACTTGCCGATATGAGGCTGGGAAAAGACAGTGCGATATTTGAACAGGATGTCCTTGTAGGTTCGATCCGGCGCCACGATGTTCAAGTCGTCGAGATACACCTGGTCCCCTGTCATCAGGAGGCCGCGGATCGGTGGGTCGGCCTGGTCCACGATACGCTGGATGCCGGCGAAGGTCCGGTCCCCCCGTTCTGGCGCCCTCGGGATGCCGGCGGTGATCCGCAGATAACGGCATGAACCCACGATATAGGCGTACGCAGCATCGCGCGCGCGGGGCAGGGTGCGCAGGCAATAGATATCCTGGGGCCACTGCAGTGGCGGTTCCTGAAGCGTTCCCAGGGGCTGGCTCGGGTTTGCATGGACAAACCAGCCTGCTTGATATTGGTAGCGGCTGTCGGCCTGGAGTCCTGTCAACACAATGACATCGGACATATCGCGGTGGGCATGCAACTGGACGAAATGGCCGTCAGACCATGTTGTCTCACCCTGGCGCCTGTAACGCAGGCCGGCGAATACCGGATTGTTGTGATTGCCATGGTTGCCGCGCAGGAATATGCGCGCGTGGTCGGTTGTCGTGTGGCCAATTATGGGGCCCACGGTGGGTTTGAACATATTCGAATCCATTCGAAAGCAATGCTTGATCAACTGTGTGAGTACAAACGTTCGGTTGTTTTTGCACGGGCCATGCTAAAGCCTGACGGGGCATGGCTATTCAACGGGAGGGGGACAGAAGTTGTCGGCAATGATCAACAGGTTGTGTAGTCATTGATGGTTTGCGCGGTAGGAAAGTTGACGGCGGCGTTTCCTATAGCGCTGTCGACGACGTATGGCGGGCAAAAAAAGCCCCGCCAACTGGGCGGGGTTGAGGTACGAGCGTGGCGCTCGGAAACAGCGGCCTGGATGGCCCTCCGATGAAGGAGGGCCGTCCGATTACAGCAGGATGGTACGGATGTCGCCCAGCAGGTCGCTCAGGCGCTTGGTGAAGCGTGCAGCGGCGGCGCCGTTGATCACACGGTGATCGTAGGACAGCGACAGTGGCAGCATCAGCTTCGGCTGGAAGGCCTTGCCGTCCCAGACCGGCTGGATGGTGGCCTTGGAAACACCCAGGATCGCCACTTCCGGCGCGTTGACGATCGGCGTGAAGCCGGTACCGCCAATGTGGCCGAGGCTGGAGATGGTGAAGCAGGCGCCCTGCATGTCGTCGGCGGTGAGCTTCTTGTTCCGGGCCTTGTCGGCCAGGGCAGCGGCTTCGCCGGCCAGTTGCAGCAGGCTCTTCTGGTCGACGTTGCGGATGACCGGTACCAGCAGGCCTTCCGGGGTGTCGACGGCAAAGCCGATGTGCACGTACTTCTTGCGGATCACAGCCTTGCCGCTTGGGGCCAGGGAGCTGTTGAAGTCCGGCAGTTCCTTGAGCAGGTGTGCGCACGCCTTGAGCAACAACGGCAACACGGTCAGCTTCACGCCGGCCTTTTCCGCCACGGCTTTCTGCGCGACGCGGAAAGCTTCCAGCTCGGTGATGTCGGCCTGGTCGAACTGCGTCACGTGCGGGATGTTCAGCCAGCTGCGATGCAGGCTCGACGCGCCGATCTGCATCAGGCGAGTCATGGCCACTTCTTCGGTTTCGCCGAAACGGCTGAAATCCACCGCCGGGATCGGCGGGATGCCCGCGCCACCGGTGGCGCCTTCGGCCGGTGCGTTCTTGGCCTTCTGCATCATGGCCTTGACGTAGGCTTGCACGTCTTCCTTGAGCACACGACCGTGCGGCCCGCTCGGGCCAACGGCCGACAGCTCGACACCGAATTCACGGGCCAACTGACGCACCGCCGGGCCGGCGTGCACCTTGGCACCGCTTGGCGCAGGCGCGGCGGCGACAGGGGCAGGCGCTGCTTCGGCCTTGGCGGCAGGCGCGGCGGCTGGCGCTGGAGCTGCTTCAGCCTTGGCGGCGGGTGCAGCGGCCGAGGCAGGCGCGGCAGGTGCCGAGGCACCCGCTACTTTCAGCTTCAGGATCAGGTCGCCGGTGCCGACTTCGTCTTCCAGCTTGATCTCGACGCTTTCCACCACACCGGCAGCCGGCGATGGGATCTCCATGCTGGCCTTGTCGGATTCCAGGGTGATCAGCGACTGGTCGGCTTCGACGGTATCGCCGGCCTTGACCAGCACTTCGATGATCTTGGCCTTGCCCGACGAACCAATGTCCGGAACATGAATGTCCTGGACAGTGGCGGCGGCCGGCGCAGCGGCCGGAGCAGGCGCTGCTTCGGCAGCCGGGGCCGCAGCGGGCTTTTCAGCCGCCGCAGGCGCTGGCGCAGGGGCAGCCGCTTCAGGCGCCGCAGCGGCGCCCTCGACTTCCAGCTCCAGCAGTTCGTCGCCTTCTTTCAGGCGATCGCCCAGCTTCACCTTCAGGCTCTTGATCACACCGGCCTTCGGCGCAGGCACTTCCATGCTGGCCTTGTCCGATTCAAGCGTCAGGATGCTCTGGTCGGCTTCGATACGGTCGCCGACCTTCACAAACAGTTCGATTACTTCACCTTCACCGCTGCCGATGTCAGGTACGCGAATGAGTTCGCTCACGAAAATTCTCCTCAGCAGTCCAGTGGGTTGCGTTTTTCCGGATCGATGCCGAACTTGACGATGGCCTCGGCCACCACCTTGGGTTCGATATCGCCACGGTCAGCCAGGGCTTCCAGGGCTGCCAACACAACGAACTTACGATCGACTTCGAAGAAGTGACGCAGCTTCTTGCGGCTGTCGCTACGGCCGAAACCGTCGGTGCCCAGCACCTTGAATTCCTTGGAAGGAACCCACTGGCGGATCTGCTCGGCGAACAGCTTCATGTAGTCGGTAGAGGCGATGACCGGACCCTTGCGACCGTTCAGGCATTCTTCGACGTAGCTCAGCTTTGGCTTCTGGCCAGGGTGCAGGCGGTTGCTGCGCTCTACGGCCAGGCCGTCGCGACGCAGTTCGTTGAAGCTGGTGACGCTCCACACGTCGGCACCGACGTTGAATTCTTCACGCAGGATCTTCGCCGCTTCACGCACTTCGCGCAGGATGGTGCCGGAGCCCATCAACTGGACGTGGTGCGCCGCTTCGCGGGTGTCTTCCTCGAGCAGGTACATGCCCTTGACGATGCCTTCCTCGACACCGGCCGGCATGGCTGGCTGCTGGTAGGACTCGTTCATCACGGTGATGTAGTAGAAGACGTCCTGTTGCTCTTCGGTCATCTTCTTCATGCCGTCCTGGATGATCACCGCCAGCTCGTAGCCATAGGTCGGATCATAGGTGCGGCAGTTCGGGATGGTACCGGCCAGCATGTGGCTGTGACCGTCTTCGTGCTGCAGGCCTTCGCCGTTCAGCGTGGTGCGGCCGGCGGTACCGCCGATCAGGAAGCCACGGGTGCGGCTGTCGCCAGCGGCCCAGGCCAGGTCGCCGATGCGCTGGAAGCCGAACATCGAGTAGAAGATGTAGAACGGCAGCATCGGCTGGTTGTGGCTGGAGTACGAAGTACCGGCGGCAATGAAGGAGCTCATGGCGCCGGCTTCGTTGATGCCTTCCTCCAGGATCTGGCCCTTCTTGTCTTCGCGGTAGAACATCACCTGGTCTTTATCGACTGGCTCGTAGAGCTGGCCGACGGACGAGTAGATGCCCAGCTGGCGGAACATGCCTTCCATGCCGAAGGTACGGGCTTCGTCCGGGATGATCGGAACGATGCGCGGGCCGATTTCCTTGTCCTTGACCAGTTGCGCGAGGATTCGCACGAAGGCCATGGTGGTGGAGATTTCACGGTCGCCCGAACCGTCCAGGATAGCCTTGAGGGTTTCCAGTGGCGGCGTCGGGACGCTGAAGCTCTTGGCGCGACGCTGTGGTACGAAACCGCCCAGCGCGGCACGGCGCTCGGCCAGGTAACGGGCTTCGGCGCTGCCTTCTTCGGGCTTGAAGAACGGCAGGTTTTCCAGCTCGCTGTCCTTGACCGGAATGTCGAAGCGGTCGCGGAACAACTTCAGGCTGTCGACATCGACTTTCTTGGTGTTGTGCGCGGTGTTCTTCGCTTCGCCGGCACCTGTGCCATAACCCTTGATGGTCTTGGCAAGGATGACGGTCGGCTGTTCTTTGTGATTGACCGCCTGGTGGTACGCCGCGTAGACCTTGTACGGGTCGTGGCCGCCACGGTTGAGCTTCCAGATTTCGTCGTCGGACAGGTCGGCGACCATGGCCTTGAGCTCAGGCGTGTTGAAGAAGTGCTCGCGGACGAACGCGCCGTCCTTGGCCTTGTAGTTCTGGTATTCGCCGTCGATGACTTCGTCCATGCGACGCTGCAGGATGCCGTCGACGTCCTTGGCCAGCAATGGGTCCCAGAAACGGCCCCAGATAACCTTGTTGACGTTCCACTGGGCGCCACGGAACACGCCTTCGAGTTCCTGGATGATCTTGCCGTTGCCGCGAACCGGGCCGTCGAGGCGCTGCAGGTTGCAGTTGATGACGAAGATCAGGTTGTCCAGCTTCTCGCGGCCGGCCAGGGAGATCGCGCCGAGGGATTCCGGCTCGTCGCACTCGCCGTCGCCCATGAAGCACCAGACCTTCTGCTTGCCTGGCTGGATGAAGCCACGGGCTTCCAGGTACTTCATGAAACGTGCCTGGTAGATCGCCTGGATCGGGCCCAGGCCCATGGAAACGGTCGGGAACTGCCAGAAATCAGGCATCAGCCAAGGGTGCGGGTAGGAGGACAGGCCGTTGCCGTCCACTTCCTGGCGGAAGTTGTTCATCTGGTCTTCGGAGATGCGGCCTTCCATGAACGCACGGGCGTAGACGCCTGGCGATGCGTGACCCTGGAAGTAGATCAGGTCGCCGCCGTGTTCGTCGGTCGGGGCCTGGAAGAAGTAGTTGAAGCCGATGTCGTACAGCGTCGCGCTGGAGGCGAAGCTGGAGATGTGACCGCCCAGGTCGGAATCCTTCAGGTTGGTACGCATCACCATGGCCAATGCGTTCCAACGTACCAACGAGCGAATGCGGCGTTCCATGAACAGGTCGCCAGGCATGCGTGCTTCGTGGGTAACGGGGATGGTGTTGCGGTATGGCGTGGTGATGGCGTAGGGCAGTTGCGAACCGCTGCGGGTCGCGAGTTCGCCCATGCGGGTCATCAGATAATGAGCGCGGTCTTCGCCTTCTTTGTCGAGAACCGATTCCAGGGCGTCCAGCCATTCCTGGGTTTCGACGGGATCGAGGTCTTGCATGGCTTGCTCCAGGGCGGAAAGGCTACCAGAATCGGTTGCCTGAGTTTGCGACTGGCCTTGTGGGCAGACGATATAAATTCTTGGATTGCCGAAGGTTGTTTCGGCGGCGTGTAGTTTTACTACAAATCGTCGACCGTTTCAGCCTCCCGAATGTATAGACGAGTAGTAAAACTACACATGAAAGGCTTTTGGCCCCTCGTTTCGTTGTGAGAATAATCGTTACTGTTGGTCTTTAGCTAACTCGAACAGGTAAAAACTTGATGTCGGCTGCCAATAAAATCAGATTTTCAGCTATTTATCATCTTTGTTCGACAGTCGATCAGGTAGTGGCTCTCGAAAAAACACTACATCCAGCCTTTCCCGCGCCGATCAAGGATAGACCATGAGCCTGCCCCCGCTTGCCGAAGTACCGGCAATTCTCCTGCCGTTGGTCAGCCGTGCCGAGCAGTCGTTCCGTGCGTCGGTCGCCTCACTGGATGACGATCACGGATTGGCCACCTGGACGCCGGAACGCTGGGGCGAATTCAACCGCGTCGCCGCCGCCAGCGATTTCGTCATCGAGCAGAGTCTTCGTGACCCCGTGATGCTACTGGAGCTGGTACGCAGCGGCGAGCTGGATCGCGACCTGGCGACCGGGGAAATGTGCCGGCAGATCGGCGCCGCGGTCCAGGCCGCCGAGACCGAGGACGAGCTGGGTCGGGTCCTGCGCCGCCAGCGCACCCGGCAACAGGTACGGATCATCTGGCGTGACCTGAACCGTCGGGCCGATCTGGTCCGGACCTGTCGCGACCTGTCGGACATGGCCGACACTTGCATTGACCAGGCCTATCAATGGCTGTATCAGCGCCTCTGCCAGCAATTCGGCACGCCCACCGGCCGGCGCAGCGGTACGGCGCAGCAGATGGTCATCCTGGGCATGGGCAAGCTCGGCGCGGTGGAGTTGAACCTGTCGTCGGACATCGACCTGATCTTCGCCTACCCCGAGGGAGGCGAAACCGTCGGGGTGAAGCGGCCACTGGATAACCAGGAGTTTTTCATCCGCCTGGGCCAGCGTCTCATCAAGGCCCTGGACCCGATGACGGTCGATGGTTTCGTGTTTCGCGTCGACATGCGCCTGCGTCCCTACGGCTCGGCCGGTGCGCTGGTGCTGAGCTTCAACGCGCTGGAGCAGTACTACCAGGACCAGGGCCGCGACTGGGAACGCTACGCCATGATCAAGGCGCGGGTAGTGGCCGGAGACCAGGCGGCCGGCGCGCAACTGCTCGATATGCTGCGGCCCTTCGTGTATCGCCGCTACCTGGATTTTTCCGCCATCGAAGCGTTGCGCACCATGAAGCAGTTGATCCAGCAGGAGGTGCGGCGCAAGGGCATGGCCGATAACATCAAGTTGGGCTCGGGTGGCATTCGCGAAGTGGAGTTCATCGCTCAGGCATTCCAGCTGATCCACGGCGGCCGCGATTTGAGTCTGCAGCAGCGGCCGTTGTTGAAGGTGCTGGGGACGCTGGAGGGCCAGGGTTACCTGCCGGCCAAGGTGATCGACGAATTGCGCCAGGGCTACGAGTTCCTGCGCTATACCGAACACGCTATCCAGGCCATCGCCGACCGCCAGACCCAGATGCTGCCCGACACCCCCCAGGACCAGGCGCGCATAGCGTTCATGCTGGGTTTTACCGACTGGGCGGCTTTCCACGAACAACTGATGCATTGGCGCGCACGCGTGGCCTGGCACTTCGGCCAGGTCATCGCCGACCCGGATGAAGAAGAGGGCGGCGAAAGCGAAGTGGTGGTGGGCGGCGAATGGTTGCCCTTGTGGGAAGACAGTCAGGACGAGGAAGCGGCGTGCCGGCAGTTGCAGGAGGGCGGCTTCCGTGACGCGCCCAAGGCGCTCAGGGCCCTGGCGGCCCTGCGCGGCAGTCCGCAGTTGCGCGCCATGCAGCGCCTGGGGCGCGAACGCCTGGATGCCTTCATTCCGCGCCTGCTGGCCCAGGCCGTCGAGCACGCCGATCCGGACCTGGTGCTGGAGCGGGTACTGCCGTTGGTGGAAGCGGTGGCCCGCCGTTCGGCCTACCTGGTGCTGCTGACGGAAAACCCCGGTGCCCTGCGACGTTTGTTGACGCTATGCGCGGCCAGCCCGTGGATTGCCGAACAGATCACGCGTTTCCCCCTGCTGCTCGACGAGCTGCTTAATGAAGGTCGTCTGTTCAAGCCGCCCCTGGCGCCGGAGCTGGCCGCCGAGCTGCGCGAGCGCCTGACGCGGATCCCCGAGGATGATCTCGAACAGCAGATGGAAGCGCTGCGGCATTTCAAGCTGGCGCATCGCCTGCGGGTGGCGGCTTCGGAAATTGCCGGCAGCCTGCCGTTGATGAAGGTCAGCGATTACCTGACCTGGCTGGCCGAGGCGATTCTCGAACAGGTCCTGGCCCTGGCCTGGCGCCAGACCGTGGCCAAGCACGGTGTGCCGCTGCGCACCGACGGCAGTCTGTGCGATCCGGGCTTCATAATTGTCGGTTATGGGAAAGTCGGCGGCCTGGAGTTAGGGCATGGTTCCGACCTGGACCTGGTGTTCATCCATGACGGCGATCCCCAGGCGGAAACCGACGGACCGAAACCCATCGACGGAGCCCAGTTCTTTACCCGGCTGGGCCAACGGATCATTCACCTGCTGACGGCCCAGACCAACTCCGGGCAGTTGTATGAAGTGGACATGCGCCTGCGGCCTTCCGGTGCTTCGGGGTTGCTGGTCAGTTCCCTCGGGGCGTTCGCCCGCTACCAGGAAAACGAAGCCTGGACCTGGGAGCATCAGGCACTGGTGCGGGCCCGGGTGCTGGTGGGAAGCCAGGATGTGGGCCAGGCCTTCGAGAAAGTCCGCGCCCAGGTGCTGGGGCGCAAGCGTGACCTGTCGACGCTGCGCCAGGAGGTCAGCGAGATGCGCGCCAAGATGCGCGACAATCTCGGTAGCAAGGCCACCGCCGCCGGGACGGCGGCAAACGCCTTCGACGCCTCGGCGCCCTTCGACCTCAAGCAGGACGCCGGAGGTATCGTCGATATTGAATTTATGGTGCAATACGCGGCTCTGGCGTGGTCCGAAGAGCATCCCTCGCTGGTGCGCTACACCGATAACATCCGCATCCTGGACGGGTTGCAAGAGGTCGGTCTGATGCCGGCCGAAGATGCCACGCTGTTGCGCGAAGCCTATAAAGCCTACCGCTCCGCCGCCCACCGCCAGGCCTTGCAGAAAGATGCCGGGGTGATCGCAGGCGACCAGTTCGTGGATGAGCGCCGCCAGGTATTGCGGATCTGGGGTGAGCTGGGGCTGAGCTGAAGCTTTAAATGTGAGAGCGAGCTTGCTGGCGATAGCGGAATGTCAGGCGACATTGATGTTGAATGAGCTGGCCTTGTCGCGAGCAGGCTCGCTCCCTCGGTAGATTGGCGGTGTGTTGTAGATTAGGGCAGCAGGCAACGACCTAAGCCACAGTGATTCTCGAGGCGGGGAGGCGTAGGCCTCCCCGTATCGTTTTTGGAAAGCACATGAATATTCTGATCGTTGGGCCCAGTTGGGTCGGTGATATGGTGATGGCGCAGACACTGTTCCAGTACCTCAAGCAGCGCCATCCGCAGTGCGAAATCGACGTCCTGGCCCCTGAGTGGAGCCGGCCGATCCTTGAGCGCATGCCCGAAGTACGCAAGGCCTTGAGCTTCCCGCTCGGTCACGGCGTGCTGGAGCTGGCGACCCGCCGGCGTATCGGCAGATCCCTGGCCGGTCAGTATGACCAGGCGATCCTGCTCCCCAATTCGTTGAAATCTGCCCTGGTGCCGTTCTTCGCCGGTATTGCCAAGCGCACCGGTTGGCGCGGCGAGCTGCGCTACGGCCTGCTCAATGATGTGCGCAAGCTGGACAAGGACCGCTATCCGCTGATGATCGAGCGGTTCATGGCCCTGGCCTATGAGCCGGGTGCCGAGCTGCCGAAACCTTATCCGCGGCCGAGCCTGCAGATCGACCCGGTGACCCGTGACGCTGCTTTGGCCAGGTTCGGCCTGAGCCTTGACCGTCCGGTGCTTGCGTTGTGCCCGGGGGCCGAGTTCGGCGAATCCAAGCGCTGGCCGGCCGAGCATTACGCCCAGGTCGCGGAAGCGAAGATCCGTGAAGGCTGGCAAGTGTGGCTGTTCGGTTCAAAGAAGGATCACCCGGTGGGCGAAGACATCCGCTCGCGCCTGATTCCCGGCCTGCGGGAAGAGGCGGTGAACCTCAGTGGCGATACCTCCCTGGCCGAAGCCATCGACCTGCTGTCCTGCGCCGACTCGGTGGTGTCCAACGATTCAGGCCTGATGCACGTGGCGGCGGCCCTGAACCGTCCGCTGGTGGCTGTCTATGGCTCCACCTCGCCGGGCTTTACCCCGCCGCTGGCCGACAAGGTCGAAGTAGTGCGTCTGGGCATCGAATGCAGCCCATGCTTCGACCGCACTTGCCGCTTCGGCCACTACAACTGCCTGCGCCAGCTCATGCCGCCATCGGTGACCGATGCCCTGGCGCGCGTGCAGGGCACCCCCGTGGAGGTCCAGTAACTTGCGGGTATTGCTGATCAAGACCTCCTCCCTGGGCGATGTGGTCCACACCCTGCCGGCATTGACCGACGCCGCGCGAGCGATCCCTGGCATCCGGTTCGACTGGGTGGTGGAAGAAGGTTTCGCCGAGATTCCCACCTGGCACCCGGCCGTGGGCAAGGTCATACCGGTGGCGATTCGGCGCTGGCGCAAGAACCTCTGGCAAACCATCAAGAGCGGCGAGTGGCGAGGCTTCAAGCAGAGCCTGCGGGCGCAAAAGTACGACCTGGTCATTGATGCCCAGGGCCTGCTCAAGAGCGCCTGGCTGACCCGTTACGTCAAGGCTCCGGTGGCCGGCCTGGACAAGCAATCGGCCCGTGAACCCCTGGCCGCGCGGTTCTATTCCCGTCGGTTGGCGGTGGCTCGCGGTCAGCATGCGGTGGAGCGGGTGCGGCAGTTGTTCGCGCTGGCGCTGGGGTATGACCTGCCCCAGACCCTGGGCAACTATGGCCTGAGCGTCGACAAGCTGGTGGAATTGCCGCGCCAATACCCCTACGTGGTGTTCCTGCATGGCACGACCTGGGAGTCCAAGCACTGGCCGGAGCTTTATTGGCGCCAGCTCGCCGAGCGCATGGGGCAGCTCGGCGTGGTGGTGAAGTTGCCGTGGGGCAGCCCCCTGGAAAAGGCCCGGGCCGAGCGCATCGCCAAAGGGCTGCGCAACGCCCAGGTGTTGCCGAAGCTGAACCTGGGCGCTGTGGGCAAGGTGCTGGCCGGCGCTCAGGCCTGCGTGGCCGTGGACACCGGGCTGGGCCACCTGGCCGCGGCGCTGGACGTGCCGACCATCTCCCTGCTCGGCCCCACCAACCCGGTACTCACCGGTGCCTACGGCAAGGGCCAGGTCCACCTTGCCAGTGATTTTCCTTGTGCACCCTGCATGCAGAAACAATGCACCTATCCGCCGACCGCCGAAGATGCCCGGCGGTTTGACCTGAAACGCGAGCAGCCCCTGTGCTTCACGCGTCTGAACCCCGAGCGTGTCGCCAGCCACCTGAGCACGTTATTGGCTGAGGAATCACGCTGATGCAATTGGCTTTTGTCCTGTACAAGTACTTCCCTTTCGGTGGCCTGCAGCGTGACTTCATGCGCATTGCCCTGGAGTGCCAGCGACGCGGTCACCAGATCCGTGTCTACACGCTGATTTGGGAAGGAGACGTGCCGCCCGGCTTCGAGGTGCTGGTGGCGCCGGTCAAGGCGCTGTTCAATCACCGCCGCAACGAGAAGCTCAGTGCGTGGATGGAGGCCGACCTGGCCAAGCGCCCGGTGGACCGTTTGATCGGCTTCAACAAAATGCCTGGCCTGGACGTGTACTACGCCGCCGACGGTTGTTTCGAAGACAAGGCGCAGAACCTGCGCAACTCGCTGTACCGGCGCTGGGGCCGCTACCGGCATTTCGCCGAGTACGAGCGGGCCGTGTTCGCCAAGGATGCGAAAACCGACGTGCTGATGATTTCCGAAGTCCAGCAGCCGCTGTTCATCAAGCACTACGGCACACCGCTGGAACGCTTTCACCTGCTGCCACCGGGCATCGCCCAGGACCGCCGACGGCCCGCCGATGCCGATGACATACGCGCCGCGTTCCGTGCCGAATTCGAACTGGCTGACGACGAGCTGTTGCTGGTGCAGATCGGCTCCGGGTTCAAGACCAAGGGCGTGGATCGCAGCCTCAAGGCCCTGGCCGCGTTGCCGGCGGAACTGAAAAAACGCACCCGATTGTTTGTAATCGGCCAGGACGACCCCAAGGTATTCCAACTGCAGAGCGCCGCGTTGGGTCTGGGCGACAACGTGCGGTTCCTCAAGGGCCGCAGTGACATCCCGCGTTTCCTGTTAGGGGCCGACCTGTTGATCCACCCGGCGTACAACGAAAACACTGGCACCGTGCTGTTGGAAGCGTTGGTGGCCGGTTTGCCGGTGCTGGTCAGCGCGGTGTGCGGGTACGCTCATTACATTGCCGAGGCCGATTGCGGCCTGGTGCTGGACGAGCCGTTCGAACAGGCCCAGCTCACCGAGTACCTGCAGCGGATGCTGAGCGACGCCGAGGCGCGGGCTGCCTGGAGCCGCAACGGCCTGGCTTTCGCCGAAACGGCGGACCTCTACAGCATGCCGCAGCACGCGGCCGACGTGATTCTGGCGGAGCACGCACAATGAAAGTGATGTTGGCCGAACCGTTCAAGAGCCTTTGGGCCGGACGCGATGCGTTCGCCGAAGTCGAAGCGCTCAAGGGCGAGGTCTATCGCGAACTGGAAGCCCGGCGCACCTTGCGCACGGAGGTGGACGGTCGCGGCTTTTTCGTGAAGATCCACCGGGGAATCGGTTGGGGCGAAATCTTCAAGAACCTGCTGACTGCCAAATTGCCGGTCCTGGGGGCGGGGCAGGAGTGGAAAGCCATCCAGCGCTTGCAGGAAGTCGGTGTACCCACCATGACGGCCGTGGCCTATGGCGAAAAAGGCAGCAACCCGGCAGACCAGCACTCTTTCATTGTCACCGAGGAGCTGGCGCCTACCATCAGCCTCGAAGATTTCAGCATCGACTGGGTCAGGCAGCCGCCGCAACCGGCACTCAAGCGGGCCCTGATCGCCGAGGTGGCGCGCATGACCGGCATGATGCACCGTGCCGGGGTCAACCATCGCGACTGCTACATCTGCCATTTCCTGCTGCACACCGACAAACCGGTCACGGCTGCGGATCTCAAACTGTCGGTGATCGACCTGCACCGTGCCCAGACCCGCCCGGCCATCACCCGGCGCTGGCGCAACAAGGACCTGGCGGCGCTGTATTTCTCGGCGTTGGACATCGGCCTGACACAGCGTGACAAGCTGCGTTTTCTCAAAGGCTATTTCCAGCAGCCGCTGCGCCGGATCCTCGCCGAAGAAGCCACGCTGCTGCGTTGGCTCGAAGGCAAGGCCAACAAGCTCTATGCACGTAAACAACGGTACGGGGACGCGCTCTGATGTCGGGCTGGAATCTGGAACCTGCCTACGCTGAACTGGCGCGGGATTTCGGCAGCCTCGACGCGGTGTTCGCCCTGGAGGGCGAGCGCCTCACACGCGACCCGCTGTCGGAGGTGATCCGGGTACAGCGCAATGGCGTGAACTATTACGTCAAGCGTTACACCGGGGCCGGCAAGGGCCTGCGGCGCTACCTGGGCAGGCCCCGGGTCAAGTCCGAATGGCAGAACCTCAAGCGTTTCGCCAAATGGGGCATTCCCACGGCACAAGTCGTCGCCTGGGGGCTGGAACGGCATGGCGCGGCCTATGCCCGCGGCGCGATGATCACCCGTGAGCTGCCCCATACCGAGGACCTTTCCGCCCTGGCCGAGCATCACGACCAGCGCCTGGCCGATCGCGCCTGGGTCGAAAAGGTGAGCCAGCAACTGGCGGGGTACACCCGGATCATGCATGAACATCGTTTCACCCATAACGATTTGAAATGGCGCAATCTGTTGGTGGACGACCAGTCGCGACTGTTCCTGATCGACTGTCCCAACGGTGATTTCTGGCGTGGTTTCTGGCTCAAGTACCGCATCACCAAAGACCTGGCATGCCTGGATAAAGTGGCCAAGTATCACCTGTCCGCCACCCAGCGCCTGCGCTTTTACCTGCAATACCGCCAGCGTGACCGGCTCGATGCGTGCGACAAGAAGCGCATCCGCCATGTAGTGAGATTTTTCGAGGGGCGTGAATGACTGATTTTCTGGCCGCCGAAGACCGGCCCTTGCTGGCGCGTCACGGCCTGGACAGCTTCGAGGCTCTGTGGGCGCGGCAGTTGGACGCCGTGGATGAACCCAATACCTCGGGCGGGGGCTGGAGCAGCGTGTTCCGGCTTGAACTGGAAGGGCAGGGCTATTACCTCAAGCGCCAGAGCAATTACCTGACTCGAACCTGGTCCCATCCCTTCGGCGAGCCGAGCTTTTCCCGGGAGTTTCGCAATATCAGCCGATATCGCGAACTGGGGATCCCGGCGCTGCAAGCAGTGTTCTACGGCCAGCGCAAGGTGGACGGCGAGGTGCGTGCGATCCTGCTGACCCGGGCGCTCGACGGCTGGGACGACCTGGATTCGTTATTGCATCGCTGGCCGGCGCTGACGGTAGCGCAACGCTGCGCCATCCTGCAGGCCTGCGGCCAATTGGCGCGGCGCCTGCACGGCATGCGTCAGGTCCATGGCTGTTTCTATCCCAAGCACATCTTCCTGCAGGCGATCGCGAACGGCTACCAGGCCCGGTTGATCGATCTGGAGAAGACTCGACCACTGCTGTTCGGCCAGCGCGACCGGGTCAAGGATCTGGAGCCCTTGCTGCGTCGCGCTCGCGCCTGGAATGACAACGACGTGCGCGAGCTACTGTCTGCCTATCTGGACCAGCCGATCGAAGGGGCACTGGTCGATAGCTGGATGAGCCGCCTTACCGCCCGGCGCAGCCACAAGGAAGCCCATTGATGCAATTGTCCGAACTGAAAGATGCCGGCCGCAGCCCGGTCCTGCCGCTGAGCCTGGAATTGGCGGACGCCGCCGGGCCGGCGCAACTGCAGCTGCTGACGCTGTTGCGAGTGTTGCCGGGGCAGCGTTATGTCGGTGCCGGTGTGTGGCGCGGCCGGCCGGTGTTGGCCAAGTTGCTGGTGGGCAGCAAGGCCGCCCGGCACTTCCAGCGAGAATTGCAGGGCGTGCGCTTGCTGGCCGAGCAGGGCTTGACCACTCCGCTATTGCTTGCCGATGGCCTGAAAGAAGGTGAGGGCGGCTGGTTGCTGTTCGAGTTGCTCGAAGAGGCCGAGAGCCTGGCGGATGCCTGGAAGCAGGTCGAGCACCTGCCCTTGCTGGCGGACGAGCAGACGGCTGTGCTGGCCGAGGCCTTGGGCGCCATTGCCCAGCTGCACAGCAAAGGCCTGTGGCAGGAAGATCTTCATCTGGACAACCTGCTGCGTCATGGCGGCAAGCTCTATCTGATCGACGGTGCCGGCATCCGCGCCGAAACCCCTGGGCAACCCTTGTCGCGACAGAAGGTGCTGGAGAACCTCGGGGTGTTCTTTGCCCAGCTACCCAAGTCCATCGAGCCGTTCAACGAGGAACTGCTGGTGCATTACCTGCTCGGTAACGCCGAGCACGCGCTGCCCATGGAAGCGCTGCAGAAACAGATCGACAAGGTGCAGGCCTGGCGCCTGAAAGATTTCCTGGAGAAGATCGGTCGCGAATGCAGCCTGTTCAGTGTGCAACGGGGACCGTTCGGCCTGCGGGCGATCCGTCGTGACGAGGAGGCAGCCATGGCACCGGTCCTGGCGCAGGCGGATGCCTTGCTTGACCAGGGACACCTGTACAAGACCGGTGGCGCGGCCAGTGTTGGCAAAGTCGAAGTGGACGGTCGTCCCCTGGTGATCAAGCGCTACAACATCAAGAATTTCGCCCACTGGCTCAAGCGCTTCTGGCGCCCCAGCCGTGCCTGGCATTCCTGGCGCGAAGGCCATCGCCTGGCCTTCCTCGGCATCGCCACGCCCAAGCCGCTGGCATTGCTGGAAAAGCGTTTCCTGTGGCTGCGTCGCGGTGCGTACCTGGTGACCGATTACCTGCCTGGGCCCGACATCATCGAGCACTTCACACCCTACATGGAAAGCGGTGAAGCGCCGGAGCCCGAATTGCTGGCGCTGGACCGTCTGTTCGCCGACCTGATCCGCGAGCGTATCAGCCACGGCGACCTCAAGGGTCACAACCTGTTCTGGCAGCACGACCGCTGGGCGCTGATCGACCTGGATTCGATGTGCCAGCACCGCACCCACGCCAGCTTCGCCCCGGCCTACGCACGTGACCGGGCCCGGTTCATGCGCAACTGGCCTGAGGACAGCGCCTTGTACCGGGTGATTGACCAGCGGTTGCCCAGAACAATCGATAGCGCCTCATCCTAGCGAGCAGCGTACGTCGGCAGTCGGATGCAGTCCTGGTGGCGAGGGGGTTCCCGTTGAGTCGCGCAGCGACCCCAAACCCGTTGAGCGCAACCAGGCCGCCGATTTTGGGACTGCTTCGCAGCCAGGCCGGGATGGATCCCCTCCCCACAAGTCCCAGGCGCCGGCTTGCCATGGCCCCTCCGAACAGTGCGTCCCAGGCTTGCCACTCACCGCTAGAGGCTTAGGATCGCTTTTAAGCTATAATCCCGCCCTTTAGCTGCCCCGCGCCCCGGCACGTGGCACATCATTTTTTCGCGGCGCTTGGCGCCCACATGCAGACATAAGAGGCTAGACCCCTGTGGCATTGACGATTCTTGGCCTGTCCGGCGCCCTTAGCCATGATCCTTCCGCAGCGCTGTACATAGACGGCAAGCTGATCGCGGCGGCCGAGGAAGAGCGCTTCGTACGCGATAAACATGCAAAGAACCGCATGCCCTACGAGTCGGCGAAGTTCTGCCTGGAGCAGGCCGGCATCAAGCCTTCCGACGTCGATGTGGTGGCGATTCCATTCGCCCCGATCAGCCTGTTCGGCGAGGCTCGCTGGCATTACGCCAAGCGTTACTGGTACGCCCCGGACCGCGCCCTCGACGCGATTCTGATGGGGAACCGCCGCTACAAGCGCTATCGCCGCAAGATCGTCTGGTGCCTGGAGCAACTGGGCTTCGACCCGAAGAAAATCAAGATCGAGCCGGTCGAGCACCACCTGGCCCACGCCTCCAGCGCCTATCACTGCTCAGGCTTCCAGGAAAAGACCGCGATCCTGGGCATCGACGGCAAGGGTGAGTACGCCACGACCTTTTTCGGCTACGGCGAAAACGGCAAGATTCACAAGATCAAGGAATTCTACGATCCGGACTCCTTGGGCGGCCTGTACGGCGCCATTACCGAGTTCCTCGGGTTCGAGATGCTCGATGGCGAATTCAAGGTCATGGGCATGGCGCCCTATGGCGATGCCAGCAAGTACGATTTCTCGCGCCTGGCCTCGTTCGAGAATGGCGAGCTGGTGATCAACACCGACTACGCCAACGTGATCGGCCTGCGTCGCTACAAGGAGAAGGGCAAGGGCTTCTACTTCTCGCCGAAGCTGATCGAATGGCTCGGCCCGAAACGTGAAGGCGACATCGCCGACGAGCCGTACATTCACTACGCGGCCAGCATGCAGGCGCTGTTCGAGAAGCTCGCGCTGCAGATGATCGATCACTACCTGGGCGACATACTCAAGGAAACCGGCAAGCTGGCGTTCGCCGGCGGCTGCGCCTTGAACGTCAAGCTGAACCAGAAGATCATCGCCCGCGACGACGTCAAGGAACTGTTCGTGCAACCGGCCTCCGGCGACGCCGGCACCGCAGTGGGGGCGGCTGCCTATGTGTCCCACGCTCGCGGCGTACCGGTGGAGAAGATGGAGCATGTCTACCTCGGCCCAGCCTACAGCAACGAAGACGTGATCGCCGCGTGTGCCCGTCATCCAAGCAGACCGGCGTGGCGCAAGATCGACAACACGCCCGAGCGCATCGCCCGGATCATGGTCGACGGCAATCCGGTGGCCTGGTTCCAGGGGCGCATGGAGTTCGGTCCGCGTGCCCTGGGCGGTCGCTCGATCATCGGTTGCCCGAGCGCCACTGGCGTGGCCGATCGCATCAATGAGCAGATCAAGTTCCGCGAGCGCTGGAGGCCCTTCTGCCCTTCGATGCTCGACACCGTCGCGCCGCAGATGATCAAGGTCGATCACCCCGCGCCGTTCATGACCTTCACTTTCGAAGTGGCCGAGGAATGGAAGACCCGCGTACCGGAAGTCGTCCATGAGGACGGTACGTCCCGTGCCCAGGTGCTCAAGCGCGAATACAACCCGCGCTACTACGACATGATGAAGGCCCTGGAAGTACTGACGGGCAATGGCGTGTCCTTGAACACTTCGCTCAACCGTCGTGGCGAACCGATGATCTGCTCGCCCACCGATGCGCTGAACATGTTCTATGGTTCCGACCTGCAGTACCTGATCATGGAAGACATCCTGGTAGTCAAAGACGGCGTGGACGCTTATGACACGCTCGGCTGAGCGACATGTGCTGCAGTTCTGCCACGGTTATGACGGGCCGTTCCTCGACTGTGCCCGTCAATATGCCAGTCTGTTCGCCGGCACTGGCTATCGCGTGACCACGGTGTTCCTCACCGGCGCTGCCGACGCCGAGGTCGCCGCCGGCTGTGCCTCGGACGAAGTGCTGTTCATGGAATACAGCTCCAGTGCCGTGCGCGGCCTGAAGCTGGGCGCCATCGCCGATCTGCGCAGGATCGCCGCCTCACGCAATTTCAGTTTCTGCATTGCTCACCGCTTCAAGCCAATCTATATCGCCCTGCTGGGCACCCGTCTGCCGGTGATAGGCGTGCACCATGCCTTTGGGGACTATCAGCGGCGGACCCGCCGGCTGTTCGCCCATGTCTACCGCAAGCGCCTGAGCTTGCTTGGCGTCTCTGACGCGGTGCGCGACGACATGCGTCGTTGTCTGCCGAAATGGCCGGCCAGCCGGATCCAGACCCTCTACAACCGTATTGACCTCGACGCGACGCAGGCCAGCCTGCTTTCCCGGGATGAGGCGCGGCAGACCCTCGGGCTGGATTCGAACGCCTGGATCATAGGCAATGTCGGCCGCCTGCACCCGGACAAGGACCAGGCCACGCTATTGCGAGGTTTTGCCGCGGCGCTGGCGCATCTGCCTGGCAACAGCCAGCTGGCGATTCTCGGCAAGGGGCGCCTGGAGAAAGACCTTCGAGAGCTGTCCCTGGAGCTGGGCATTGCCGACCGTGTGCTGTTTCTCGGTCAGGTGCCCGAGGCGCGTCGCTATTTTCGCGCCTTCGATGTGTTTGCCCTGAGTTCCGATCACGAACCGTTCGGCATGGTATTGCTCGAAGCCATGGCCGCCGGCGTGCCATTGCTGGCCACGGCCTGTGGCGGGGCGAAGGAGGTGGTCGAGGGCGTGGGCATCCTGTTCCCGCTGGGTGACGCCGAGCATATGGCCCAGTGGCTGCAGCACCTGGCGGCCATGGACGATCTGCAGCGTCGTCAATGTGCCGAACTGATGCTCGACCGCTTGCGTGAACGCTTCTCGGATCGCGCCGTACGCGAGGCTTTCTGGCGTCTGCCACAAGTGACCGAACTGGCGCCGGGGGCCTGATGTTCAATCGATTTCAAGGCTGGCGCGAACGCGGTTGGACAGCCGTAGACGCTTCGGTCTATGCCCAGGCCTGGCAACGTTTTGGTGGCAGCGTGGCAACCCATCCCGTGGTGGTGGAGCGCCTCGCGGCCCTGGCTGGCATCCCCGTGCGATACCTGGCCTATGAGCAGCAGGGTGAGCTCAAGGCGGCGATTCCCACCTGGGGGCGCGACCTGGCGTTGTCCAAGGACGTGCTCAAGCGCAACGGCAAGAAAGGCCTGTTCGACCTGGGCAATGCCGAGCTGATCCTGCCGGCGGCGCCCGATGCCCTGGCACCGTTGCGTCATCGTGGACGTTACCTGTCGGCCCTCAACGAAGGACGTTTCAGTGGCTTGAAGCCACAAAAAGAACAGCTGGCCATGGCCCGCACGCCGGAAGAACTGTCGAAGAAGTTTCGCTATAACCAGCGCCGCGAGTTGCGTTTGCTGGAAGAGGCTGGTGGTGTGGTTAGGCCGGTCGAAGCGTTCTCCAGCGACGAGCTGGCCGCGATCTACTGTGATCTGTTCCTGCGTCGCTGGGGCTTTGCGGCCACCGGAGCCGAGCGCATGGGCGAAGTGATCGAATTGCTGCGCGAACTGCTCATCGGTTCGGTGATTTTGCTCAACGATGCGCCGATTGCCATTCAACTGGTGTATCGCGTCGAAGCGCCTGAATGGATCAGCGTCGAGTACATCAACGGCGGTGTCGACCCGCAGACCCGTGAGTTCAGCCCTGGCAGTGTCTTGAGCTTCCTCAATACCCAAGGGGCCTGGGAGCATGCCCGTGCCCTCGGCAAGCCGATGCGTTTCTCTTTCGGCCGGGCAGACCGGGAATATAAGGACCGTTGGTGCAACCCCGTGCCGGTGTTCAGCGTATGAACCTGCCCTTGAGTCGCAAGCAGCAATTGCTCAAGCGCCACCGTCGCAACAAGCGCGTCGTGCTGTTGCTCGCCCTCATGGTGCTGGTCCTGTCGGGTGTGCTGGTCGCCTGGTGGTTGCCATTGTTGCTCGCGGTCCTGGGCTGGATGGCCCATGAGGCATGGTTCGCCGACCATCTGTTCTATTCGCCTCGGGAGGACTATCTGTACAGCTTCCCGCCGTTCACCCAGCAGCCCAAGGTGCATCTCGATGCCGGGCGGTTGCGATTGGACGAGGGGGTGATGCTGGATGAAGGGGCGACGTTGATCCTGGCGCTACGGGTCAAGAGTACTTGGTTGGGGCGCTTCATCGATCCGGTCGTCGTATTGTCGGGCGGTGAGTATTCGGATCGGCAGACTTTCGAGCGCGGGGTCAACGGCGTGCGCTACCTCAACCTCAGTGAGCAAGGGGCCGCGCTGACCGCTGGCGAGCTGCGCTTGCGGGGGCGCTTCTGCCGCTTGCTGGGGGGAGCGACCTTATGGTCCTTCGCACCCGTGGACATGCGCCATCAAAGGGTGATGGTCATCGCCCCTCATGCCGACGATGCGGAATTGGCCGCGTACGGCTTGTACAGCCAGGCTGACGAAGCCTGGGTCGTGACGCTGACCGCTGGCGAGATAGAAGCCGAACACTATCAACGGATGGGGCTGGACCGCATCGAGGCGGCTCGGCTCAAGGGACGCCTGCGTGCCTGGGACAGCATCGCGGTGCCGCGCTGGGCCGGGGTGCCGGAAACACATTGTGTGCAACTGGGATACTTCTGCCTGCAATTGGCGGCGATGCAAGCGACGCCCGGCCAGCCGCAAGGGTCGCGCGAGGCGGACCTGAGTGATACCCGGCTGTTTCGTCAGATGAACCCGTTTGCCTTGCCTGGCGACGTGGATGGGGCACCGACCTGGAACAACCTGCTGGCCGATCTGCGCGAGCTGATCCTCAAGGCTCGCCCCGACGTCATCGTGCTGCCGCATCCAACCCTGGACCCGCACCCCGATCACCTCTGCGCCCATCAGGCCGTCCTGCAAGCCCTCGAAGGCTTGGAGTGGCAGCCCGCAACGCTGCTGGGTTATGCCAACCACCTGCATGACAATGACCGCTGGCCAATGGGCAATGCAGGGGAGGGGGTCGCCTTGCCGCCGTTTTTCGATCCGGATCGGTCGATGCAGCCCCTGAGCCTGCCTCTGTCATTGAGGGGGCAGCGGGACAAGGCCATGGCGCTGGGGATGATGCACGACTTGCAACCGTCTGCGCCATTGAAGCGCCGAGTGAGGCGATTGATACAGCGCTTTATGGCGGGTAGAGTTATTCCCGTTTATGGTGAGAACGAATTTTTCCGCAAGGCGGTCAGGCGTCACGAACTTTTTTGGTTGTTGAAACCTTCTGAAGCGAAAATAAAACATAAATGACGCATAACAGGCCCTGGCGTCTTCGTCCTTAGTGAAGGTGAGTTGTTTTGATCAATCCCTGCCCGCGCATTCTTTTTATCATTCCTTACTTCGGCCGTTGGCCTTACTGGATGCCATTGTTCCTTGAGAGCTGTCGGCGTAACGCTGATATCGATTGGCTGTTATTCAGCGATTGTGGCGTGCCGGAAAATCTTCCGCCAAACGTGACGGTAGAAAGCATGACGTTCGCAGCCTATTGCCAGTTGGTTTCCCGGAAACTGGATATCGATTTCAGGCCTGCCGAGCCTTATAAATTGTGCGATATCAAGCCCGCCCTTGGTTACATCCATGTCGACCGCCTCGACGGCTATGATTTCTGGGCTTTTGGCGATATTGACCTGATATATGGCAACCTCCGGCAATACTTCACCGCTGAGCGCCTGGCCCGGTATGACCTGTTTTCAACCCATGAGCGACGTGTCGCTGGGCATTTGTGCCTGATGCGCAACACTGCACGCAAGCGTGAAGTGTTCAAGCTGATGAAGAACTGGAAAGAGCGTTTTACCGACGACGAACATCACGCCTTGGACGAGGGGGCGTTCAGCCGCATTTTCCTGTGGCGAAAGAATTTTCCCAAGCCGCTGTTTTCCCTGGTCGGAAAATTCAATCCATGGCGTCGAAGCAGCGAGTTCATCGAAGCGTTCAGTACGCCGGGCGGTTGCATAAAGTGGCACGACGGTTCGCAAGACTTTCCTCATCGCTGGTACTGGCGCGACGGCTGCCTCACCAATGATCGAGATGGGGAGCGTGCTTTTCCTTATTTTCATTTTGTTTCCTGGAAGCACAATGAATGGTCGGTATTGCCTGTCCCCGATACTGCCTCGATCAAACAACTGGCGGCGACATCCTCCTGGGAGATCGACGCGACAGGTTTCCATCAGGGAAAGTTATGAGCCAGCGTTTGAAATGGATGCAGCCGAGTTGTTTTGAAACATTAAGCAACATATTTTCCTTGGTCCGATAGGAAGACGATGAAAGTTCTATTCCTGGTGCAGAAAGAACAACGGGCCATTCTTGATCGGCTTTATGAAGGTGTTGCCTCCCATTGCGAATGTGACCTGCGTTGGCTCGACAGTGGTGAACAGCGCAACCTGCGGGGCTATTTCAGGCGCCATGTGGACGTGTCGCGTTACGACCGGATCGTCTTTTTCCTGCGCTTCAAGCAGGAGATCCGCCAGACCGGATTCATCCGTACGGTCCCCAACCTGGTGATCCTCGAACACGATGCCTACCAGAACTATATTGCGTGCAAATACACTGGAAAATTCAGTGCTCATTACCGCCGCCTGCCTTGGGCACGGGTGATCAGTTCCGGCTTCACGGTCGCCGAGCGTCTGCGCGGGGAAGGTTTCGATGCGGTATTCGTGCCCAAGGGCTACGATCAATCCTTGTTGCAGGATCAGGGGCGCGAGCGGGATATCGAGTTGGCTTTTGTCGGCAGCACCAACAGCGTTGCCTACAGTGGCCGCAAGGCTCTGCTGGACGAGTTGGGGCGCGTCGAGCCGCTGGTGGTGACCCGCACCAAGTCGGGCGAAGAATATTGCGAGACGCTCAATCGTATCCGCTTTTTCGTCAGCGCCGATGTGGGCATGGGGGAGTTCATGATCAAGAACTTCGAAGCCATGGCCTGTGGCTGCGTGCTGCTGGCGTTCGACCAGGGCGCCGATGAGGCCCGGGCATTGGGCCTGCAGGACATGCAGAACGTCGTGTTGTATCGCGACATCCCGCAGCTTCAGGAAAAGCTCGCCCAGCTTCGTGCCGATCCCGCAATGGCGCAGGGTATCGCGCGCAACGGCCAGAAACTGGCGCTGGAGCAGTTCAGCTTTGCACGCATAGGCCAGAAGATTGTCGAGGCGCTGGAGCCGCCGTTGCGGCCTCGTGCGCCTTTGAGCCTGCTTGAAAAACTGCGCCTGAGGCTGGGCGTTTGACAGGAATCGTTCGGCTGCCCGATGCGGGGTAGCGTTTAACTAAATGGTATTTCAGGTGCAATTTTCCGAAGAGAGTGACATTACCCTGGTGGTTACCAGTTGCGGTCGGCTCGATCTGCTCAAGCGGACTCTGGAGAGCTTCGACCGTTTCAATACCGCGCCTATCCGGGAAGTCTTCATCACCGAGGATGCCGGCGATGAAGGGGTACATGAGGTCATTCCGGCGCATTGGAAAGATCACTGCACAGTTTTCGTCAACAGGCCGAAGCTGGGACAACTGGCCTCGATCGACCTGGCCTATGGGCACGTCAAGACCCCATATATCTTTCACTGCGAGGACGACTGGGAATTCTATCGGCCAGCCTTCGTGGAAGATTCGCGTGCCATTCTCGAGCAGCGTCCCGATATTCTCCAGGTGTGGTTGCGCAACTATGTTTACGATTTGTGCGTACATAGCCCTTACATACACCTGGGCGAGCGTGAAGTCATCGCTGGAGTGGCCTGTTACCCGTTGATCTCCGACAAGCCTGAATGGCAGAGCTTTTCGCTCAATCCCGGGCTACGACGGCTGAAGGAGTATCGCTTGTGTGCCCCGTTTGCCGGCTTCGGAGGCGAAAAAGCCCTGTCGCTTCGCTATGCACAGCTGAACTTGACGGCGGTCACGCTGGAAGCAGATGCTGTTTTGCACACTGGTTTCGGGGATCACGTCGAAGTACCTGTGGAACGTCAGCGCAAGGCGCGCCGCAGGCGTCGCGAGCAGATCAAGCTGGCTCTGGTTCTCTTGCTCGGAGTCTGCATTGGCTGGCTCATCAATTTTTAAATGCCCGGCAGCACGAATCCCGGAACGCGATGAAAGGTTTGCTGCTCAATGAGCATTATTAACGTCATGTGGGCGGGCGGTTCGCCGTTCGCTTCGGTACACAAAGTCCATCACCAGATCCTCTCGCAGCTCGAACCTGCGATGCCGGTCAAGACATGGTTCTTGCAGGGCGCGGGCGTGGCCTGTCAGGTCAACATGGGGCAGGCGCTGGAGTGGCGTCTCTCGTCGGCCCGTCTGAAGGGGCGACATGTCTGGCGGTTATTCAAGCCCTTGATGCGTAAGCGATTCCGACAGGCACTGCTCGACAGCGATGCTCGCGTCGTGCTGCTGGACGGTCTGGGTGTCGCCCGGACCTTGTTGCCTGTCCTCGAGGGCATGCCACACATACAGGTGGTGGTGATTTTCCACGGTGCGACGCGGATAAAAGCTGAAAGTCGTGAGCTGCTGCGTGGCTTCCCTGCTTCACGCCTGGCGCTGGTGGCGGTTTCCCAGACCCTTGCGATCGCGTTGCAGGACGCGCTAGGTCTCCCTGTGACGGTACTGCGCAGCGCGTTCGACCCGGCGGCTTTCCAGCACGCACTCATCCCGCGCCAGGAAGCCCGCACTCGCTTGGGCTTGCCTTCTGGCGGTCTGCGGGTATTTGGAGCCGTTGGACGCCTGGTGGACGACAAGGGCTTCGCCTGCCTGCTGGAGGCGTTTGCCCTTGCAGCGGCAAACCAGCCTGATTGGCGCCTGGTCATTGTCGGTGAAGGGCCGCGGCGCGAGGCGCTTCAGGCGCGGATCGCCCAACCGGATCTACGAGGGAAAGTGTTGCTGACGGGGCATCTGGATGATGTCGCAACGCTTTACAAGGCGTTTGACTGGGTGGTGATCCCCTCTCTTGAGGAAGGGCTCGGGCTGATCCTGCAAGAAGCGGTCATGGCCGGTATTCCGGTGCTCAGCAGCCAGCTGGCGGTGTTTCGCGAACAGCTGGGCGATGCGGGGCGGTACGCTCCGGCGAACGATATCAACGCCTGGAGCGAGGCACTCCTCCAGGCTTCACAGGAGTCGGCAGAAGCGGTCGCGGCGGCTCAATATCAAGCGCTGGCGCCTGACCAGGCTTGGCTTAGCTTCAGCCAGACCGCACGGCAACTGTTTTCAGGCAGGCAATAGCGCTTCTTCCAACGCCTGCATCGGAAAGCTCCCGTTCAGGTTCTCTCGGGCAATATAACGGGCGAAATGCTGCAAGTTGCGGCGCGTCAGATGCCGCGGCAAGGGCGCGCGCAAAAAGCGCATATCGGCCACATCGATCAGGCCCAGTTCGTTTTCCGGAGTGACGACGATGTTGCCCAGGTGTAGCGAGCGGAAGTAGATACCGCTGGCGTGCAGCCTGCGGATCAGTTCGATCAATTCCGGAAGCATTTGCTGCCAACTGAAATCTTCCTGATTGGATATTTGACGCAGGGTTTTTCCAGGAAGCGGCCGATACTGTACGGCGGTCATGCCGGGGCTTGGCAATTTATAGGAAGCCAGCACGTCGAGGGTCGGTACGCCAAGCTCTCGCAAGCGAGCCGCGTTGCGGATGAACCGTACCGAATATGGCCGTAGAAGAGCCGAAGAAAAAAGCCGCTTGCGGCGAAATAACTTAAGGATGTTGCCATCCTGCAACAGATAGACTTTTGGGCCGGAGCTGTCGGCCTCCAGAATGCTGGCGCCTTCAATCAGTTGATTCAAAGCGGCTTGGGGAAGCCGTGTAAATTGCATCGTAGGGAAACCTTGTTGAAAGGGCCGGTACCTTGGCGGGCCATGATGCCCAAAAGTTTTTGTTTTAACCATGCCTGTTTGGCAGGTGAACCGTTTAGGAGCGAAGATGCAAGCAACACGTTGGGCACAGCGATGGATGGCCTTTGGCTTGTTCTGGTTTCTGCTGGCAATCGCCCTGGCACCAACCAATAAGATTTATCAACAGGGCCTTGTTATCTTTGTCTGGTTGCCTGCAATTCTGTTTGCCTGGCCGGCGCGTCATCGGTTGGCAGAGCTGTGGCGTGCCCAGCGTGTCATCTACACCGCGCTGCTGGCACTTGTAGTCTGGTCGCTGATCACCCTGTGCTGGGCCGATGCACCGGAGCCGGCGCGTGAGGCCAAGCGGTTGCTCTACATCCTGGTGTTCCTCTTGTACTTTGCGATCCTGGCCGACGGCCAGCCCGAGCGAGTCATCCGCATCATGCAATGGGGGGGAGTGGGGCTTGCCCTGACGGCCTTGATGGCGATCGTTCATTTCTACGGCGTTCAAAACAATCCCTGGGTGGCCCGCCTGGAAGGACTGGGCGAGTTGTCCCATCCAATCCTTGGCGGCTACGTGATTGGCCTGGCGGCGATCTGGCTGTTGCACTGGGTGCCTCGTTCCATCGGCCTGCAGGTTGTTTGGGCGGTGGCCCTGGCACTGTTGGGCGTATTCGTCGTGATGAGCCAGAGCCGTGGCGCGGCGTTGGCCTTGCTGCTCAGCGTCCTGGCCATGCCTATCTATTGCCGCGACCAGCGTACCCGTGTGATCGCAGCCATCGCCCTGGTGCTGGCGATGCTGACCTTCTGGCTGCTCGAACCGCTGGTCCTGGCGCGTGGTGCTTCCTACCGGCCCGAGATCCTCATGTCGAGCCTGCACATGATTGCCGAGCATCCGTGGGGTGGTCTGGGCCTGGCGGCAGACTATCGGATCCCGGTTGGCGGTATTTCCTTTGACCACGCACACAACCTGTTCAGCCATGTTGCGATCCAGCTTGGATTGCCGGGGCTGGCGCTGTGGTGCATTGTCTGGTTCGCCGTGCTGCGCGAAGTCTGGCATGCACGGGAGAGTCTGCTGGGGCGGGGTGTGCTCGGCATGTGGATATTCTCGTTCCTGGCGATGCAGTTCGATGCCGCGAGCCTGACCGGAACGCCGCGCGCCGAGTGGTTCATCAGCTGGCTGCCGATCGGTTTGGCCGGTGTTTTGACCTGGGCGCGGGTCAAGCCGGGTGGCTGTGATAAAATTCCGCGTTCTTCCTAACCAGTGAGCTCTACGATGAGTGATGCACCGCCCAAAGCGGAACAGGACTCCAGCCTGAAAATCTATTTTCGGCTGCTGGGATACGTCAAACCCTACGTGGGCATCTTTTTGCTGAGTATCGTGGGTTTCGTGATATTTGCTTCCACCCAGCCCATGCTGGCCGGGATCCTCAAATATTTCGTCGATGGCTTGAGCAACCCCGATGCGGTGCTCTTTCCCAACGTGGCCTACCTCAAGGACTTGAAGCTGCTGATGGCGGTGCCGCTGCTGATCATCCTGATCGCCGCCTGGCAGGGCCTGGGGTCGTTTCTGGGCAACTATTACCTGGCCAGGGTTTCCCTGGGGCTGGTCCATGACCTGCGGGTCGAGCTGTTCAACAAGCTGCTGGTGCTGCCCAACCGCTATTTCGATACCCACAATTCGGGGCACCTGATTTCCCGCATCACCTTTAACGTGACCATGGTCACCGGTGCTGCCACCGATGCCATCAAGGTGGTGATCCGCGAAGGCCTCACCGTGGTATTTCTCTTCGTTTACCTGGTCTGGATGAACTGGAAACTGACCTTGGTGATGCTGGCGATCCTGCCGCTGATCGCATTCATGGTCGGCAATACCAGCAAGAAATTCCGCAAGCAGAGCAAGAAAATCCAGGTGGCCATGGGCGACGTCACGCACGTGGCGTCCGAGACCATCCAGGGCTATCGCGTCGTGCGCAGCTTTGGCGGCGAAGCCTACGAAGAACAGCGTTTTGCCCGGGCCAGCCAGGGCAATACCGAAAAACAGCTACGCATGACGCGTACGGGCGCTGTCTATACGCCAATGTTGCAACTGGTGATCTACACCGCCATGGCGGCCCTGATGTTCCTGGTGCTGTTCCTGCGCGGGGATGCCACGGCCGGTGATCTGGTGGCCTACATCACGGCCGCGGGCCTGCTGCCCAAGCCGATCCGCCAGCTTTCGGAAGTCAGTTCCACCATCCAGAGAGGCGTGGCCGGTGCGGAAAGCATCTTCGAGCAACTGGATGTCGCGCCGGAAATCGACAACGGTACGGTCGAGCAGGAACGCGTCAGCGGCCGTCTCGATGTGCGCAACCTGAGTTTCACCTACCCCGGTGCCGACCGCGAGGTCCTCAAGGACATCAGCTTCACGGCAGCGCCTGGGCAGATGATAGCCCTGGTGGGGCGTTCGGGCAGTGGCAAGTCGACCCTGGCGAGCCTCATCCCGCGCTTCTATCACCATGAAGTCGGTCAGATCCTGCTCGATGATGTGGAAATCGAGGACTATCGCCTGCGCAACCTGCGCCGGCATGTCGCCCAGGTGACCCAGCACGTCACGCTGTTCAACGACACCGTGGCCAACAATATCGCCTATGGCGACCTGGCCGGCGCGCCACGGGCCGATATCGAGAAAGCTGCCCGTGATGCCTACGCCATGGATTTCATCGAGCAGTTGCCCAAGGGGCTGGATACCGAAGTGGGTGAGAACGGCGTGCTGCTGTCCGGTGGCCAGCGTCAGCGCCTGGCCATTGCCCGGGCACTGTTGAAGAATGCGCCGTTGCTGATTCTCGACGAGGCCACCTCGGCACTGGATACCGAGTCCGAGCGGCATATCCAGGCGGCCTTGGACCAAGTGATGAAAGGTCGCACCACCCTGGTCATTGCCCACCGCCTGTCGACTATCGAGAAAGCCGATCTGATCCTGGTCATGGACCAGGGGCGTATCGTCGAGCGCGGCACCCACGGCGAACTGCTTGCCCAGAACGGCTACTACGCACGCCTGCACGCCATGGGCCTGGATGCGCCAGCCCAGGACATCGCCTGATACAGCGTGATACCCGCGGGAGCATCCGAGCTCCCGCGGGCATTTGTATCCAATGGGTTACCTGTGTGAACCAACCCGCCATAAATCCGCGCGCCGCGTTTGATAACGTCCTGGCTACAGGACTTTTCCTGAACGACCTTCACTGATCGATGAGACGATCCCCTTCGCGCGGGTACTCCAATGCTGCAACGTTATCTCTGGAAACTGTTGCCCAAGTCGCAACGCTCCTTTCTGTTGGGCCGCCTGTCGATTGTCGATCGGCAAGCCGTCAACAAATCATTGTCGGCCAACTGCCGCTTCCCCGAAGCCTTCGCCCAGCGCGCCTGCCTGTTCATCCATGTTCCCAAATGCGCCGGCAGCAGTGTCTGCGTGGGCATGTTCGATGGTTTCAGCCCCGGGCATCTACCGCTGTACTGGTACGAGGAGCAGTTTGCGGAGCAATACGCCGCCAGCTTCAAGTTCGCTTTTGTCCGTGATCCTCTGGAGCGTGCCTATTGCGCCTATGCTTTCCTGCGCGGCAATCAGCTGGGGCCGCGAGACCAAAGGGCGCAAGCGCTGGTGAGGCATTACCGTGACTTCGACGATTTCGTCGCCCGCTGGCTGCATCCGGAGAATGTCGCGCGTCAGTTGCATTTCGCCCCACAGACTGAATTTCTCACCGATTCCCTCGGTCACCTGGCGATGGACTTCATCGGTTATCAGGAACATATGGATCGAGATTTTCGGCGGATATGCGAGCATCTGGGCCTTGCCGCTACACTGCCTCATGTGAACCGCACCGCGCAGCGTACCTCGATGCCGGTCCGGGAAATCTGTTCGGTGCGTACCCGCCGGCTGGTTCGGCGGGTTTACCAGCGCGACTACGAGATGCTCGGCTATGAATGAGACGTCAAAGGTATCGATGCAACAGGTGCAGATCCGCCCCTACGCGCCGGCGCTTACCCCCGGTGACCGGGCCGCGCTCAAGTCCCAGCGGCCGCGTTGTATCTGGCTGACCGGTTTGTCGGGAGCCGGCAAGTCGACGCTGGCCAATGCCCTGGAGGTGCAGCTCAACCAGCAGGGGTTGCACACCTGTCTGCTCGACGGCGACAACCTGCGCCAAGGGTTGTGCCGCGACCTGGGGATGGATGACGCGGCCCGCAGCGAGAATGTCCGGCGCATTGCCGAGGTTGCGCGGTTGATGGTGGACGCCGGCCTGATCGTCATCGTCGCGGCGATCTCTCCGTTTCGCAACGATCGGGATGCGGCCCGGCGGTTGTTTCCTGAAAAAACGTTTCTGGAAGTGTATGTAAGCACGCCTTTCGAGATCTGCGCCCAGCGTGATCCCAAGGGGTTGTATCGCGAGGCATGCGCCGGGCGGATCAAGAATTTCACCGGTCTGGACAGCCCCTACGAAGCGCCGCTGGCGCCCGAATGCGAAATCAATACTTGCGAGGTCGAGTTGTCCCAGGCATGTGACCGGCTGGCGGCATTGCTGAAACAGGAATAATGGCGCGGCTTCCGACCGCCATGGACGAGCCTTCGTCCACCCTGTGCTAATATCGCCGCCCTGTTCATTTTGTATGTGGGATGCTCCATGAAGTTGTCGATGCCGCGATTCGATCAAGCCCCTGTCCTGGTGGTCGGCGATGTCATGCTCGACCGCTATTGGCATGGCGGTACCTCACGGATTTCCCCTGAGGCGCCGGTGCCGGTGGTCAAGGTCGAACACATCGAGGATCGTCCCGGTGGCGCGGCCAACGTCGCGTTGAACATTGCCGCCCTCGGCGCGCCGGCCTCCCTGATCGGCGTCACCGGCGACGACGAGGCCGCCGACAGCCTGTCCAACAGCCTCAGGGGCGCTGGCGTGCGGGCACGATTCCAGCGCATCGCGCACCAGCCGACCATCGTCAAGCTGCGGGTCATGAGCCGTCACCAGCAACTGCTGCGGATCGATTTCGAAGAACCGTTCGCCACCGATCCCCTGGCCCTTGGAGCCGAGGTCGACCAGATGCTCGAAGGCATCAAGGTCCTGGTATTGTCGGACTACGGCAAGGGCGCGTTGAAGAATCATCAGGTGTTGATCCAGGCCGCGCGTGCCCGTGGCATCCCGGTGCTGGCCGATCCCAAGGGCAAGGATTTTTCCATTTACCGTGGCGCGAGCCTGATCACGCCGAACCTCAGCGAGTTCGAAACCATCGTCGGCGGTTGTGCCGACGAGCATGAACTGGTGAGCAAAGGCGCCCGGTTGATGCAGGACCTCGATCTGGGGGCCCTGCTGGTGACCCGCGGCGAGCACGGCATGACCCTGCTGCGTCCCGACCACCCGGCGTTGCACCTGCCAGCCCGCGCCCGTGAAGTCTTCGACGTGACCGGTGCCGGTGATACGGTGATTTCCACCCTGGCCGCGGCGATTGCCGCTGGGGAGGAATTGCCGCACGCGGTGGCCCTGGCGAATCTGGCGGCAGGCATCGTGGTTGGCAAGCTCGGTACGGCTGCCATCAGCGCCCCGGAACTTCGTCGTGCGATCCAGCGTGAAGAAGGTTCCGAGCGCGGTGTGCTGGGGCTGGAGCAGTTGCTGCTGGCCGTTGACGATGCCCGTGCCCACAACGAGAAGATCGTGTTTACCAATGGCTGCTTCGACATCCTGCATGCCGGCCATGTGACCTATCTCGAGCAGGCCAGGGCACAGGGCGATCGCCTGATCGTTGCGGTCAACGACGACGCTTCCGTGAGCCGTCTCAAGGGGCCGGGTCGGCCGATCAACAGCGTCGACCGGCGCATGGCCGTCCTGGCCGGCCTGGGCGCGGTGGACTGGGTGATCAGCTTCAGCGAAGGCACCCCGGAAAACCTGCTGCGCCAAGTCAAGCCGGACGTGCTGGTAAAGGGCGGCGACTACGGGATCGACCAGGTCGTGGGTGCGGACATCGTCACCGCCTATGGCGGTACCGTGAAGGTGCTCGGGCTGGTGGAAAACAGCTCGACGACAGCGATTGTGGAGAAGATCCGCAATAACTGAGTCCGGCGATTGCGACTCAATGAAGGCGAAGAGCCTTTGTGGCGAGGGAGTCTAGCGATACGTCCCCTCGGCACAGGTCCGGCTTGACTGGTCGCTCTTCGTCCTAACGAGCCACCTTGCGCGGAACGATTTTCTTGAGCAACTGCCGGGCCTTGCCCTTGAGCCGGGTCAGGCCCGACTCCTTGCCCGGAGGCGTCAGCCCTTGCTGGCGCAACCAATCCTTCCAGCGAATCCGCTCCTCCCGCACCAGCCAGCCATCCTGCTTTGCGAAGCTTTCCGCCAGATACAACCCACGGGTGCTGGCCGGGTAGAGCTGGTCCTTTTTCAGGGTGTACAGCTCGGGCAAGGGTTGGCCGTCGTGCAGCGGCATCAGGTAGAGGTCGGGCCGTTTGCGATCAAGCGTGGCCACCAATTGGTCACCCTCGAGGCGCTCATCCACATGAAACAGGCTCAGGGACTTGGCTTCCCGGGGCACATCCAGGCGCAAATCGTAGATCAGTTGCAAGGATGCCGTCGGCAGATGCACATAGGCTCTTGGTCGCTCGATCAGCTGCAGGTTGGCACTGCGCACCGGGCGGGCCGAGCCGGACAGCGGTGCCAGGCGAAACGGCAAGGCTTCGCGATAATGCAGGGCAGCGGCGTAAGGGGCCGGCAGCCAGGTATCGTTGAAGCGTCCGCCGAGCCAGCCTTCGGGGGTTTCCAGCAGGCATTCCTCGGCGATTTCCTGGATGGCGGTCAGTAGCGGCAGGTTCAGTTCATGGGCCGGGACGTAGCCGGAAATCAGCTTGAGCACCACGTCGCCGCGATCCTGCCGCCGCTGGCGCACCAGCACCCAGTAGTCGCGGTTCTGCCAATGCAGGGTCAGGCGCACCGAGACCCCCAGGTTGGCCAGCTCCAGGGAAAAGCGTTCGGCATCGGCCACCGTCACCGGCCGACGGCGTTGCAGGGTCTGGGCGAAGTTCAGCGGCATTCCCACGCTCTGGTAGGTCAGGCCTTCGGGAGTCGCTTCGACATACAGGGGCAGGGTCTTGAAGTTGCTGGGGTTCTTTCTGATGAGCGTACGCGGCATGTCGACTCCTTCTTCATGCCGCGCATGCGGCGTCAGTCTTTACGCAGGACCTTGGCAACGGTCGCGACGTTATGGGCGAGGTGCAGCGGATTGATGGTGCCGACAATAGCACTGGCAACCCCGGGATGTTCAAACAACAGTTCGAAGCTGGCACGGACCGGGTCCACCCCGGGGGTCAGGCAGACATGGCCGCTGGCCAGGGCTTTCTTCACCAGGATCGCTTTGCCGTGTTCGGCTGCGTAGTCAATGACAGCCTTCTCGCTTCGTTCGTTCAGATTGTAGGTGACCATTGCGCAATCGCCTTGCTCCAGGGCCTTCAAGCCGCCATCGACGGTTTTACCGGAGAAACCGAAGCCACCGATCTTGCCCTCGCCCTTGAGCGCCGCCAGGGTTGGATAGACCTCGCTGTCGTTGAGGATCGCCAGGTCGTTGCCGTCGGAGTGCACCAGGACCAGGTCGATATAGTCGGTCTCCAGGCGCTTGAGGCTGCGCTCCACTGAAAGGCGGGTGTGGGCGGCGCTGAAGTCATGGCGTGACTGGCCGTCGCTGAATTCTTCCCCGACCTTGCTGACGATCACCCACTCCTGGCGTTGCCCACGCAACAACGGACCGAGGCGTTCTTCGCTGCGGCCATAGGCCGGTGCGGTGTCGATCAGGTTGATGCCCAGGTCGCGTGCCAGCCTGAGCAGCATCCGCGCTTCGTCGTCATCCGGGATCCGAAAGCCGTTGGGGTATTTGACGCCCTGGTCGCGCCCGAGCTTGACGGTACCCAGGCCCACGGGGGAAACCAGCGGGCCGCCATTGCCCAGTGGGCGAAGAAAATCGTGCAGGGTCGGCTGGCTCATGGCAGCAGTTGCTCCCAGGCAGGCACAGCCATGGGCGGTTTCGGCAAGTCGGGCAGGGGGGCCGGATGGCTTGGCACGATGCCGTCGCGTTGCAGTGCCGTGATCACCCGGTCGGCAAAATCCGGAGCCAGGGCCAGCTTGGTCGGCCAACCCACCAATAGACGATCCCGCTCGGCCAGGAAGGCGTTATCCGGACGGGTCAGGCCCGACTGCAAGGGTTCGGCGCGATCCACTCGCAGGGTGGCCCATTGCGCGGAGCTCAGATCGATCCAGGGCAGCAACTGACCGAGTTCCTTCTGGGCGGTAGCGATCTGCGCGGCGGGATCGCGGGCAACGCCATCGGCTTCGGCGATGTCGCCACCCAGGTACCAGACCCACTGGCCATCGGCGGCCGGGTGAGTGGTCACCGTGATGCGCGGCTTCGGTCCGCCTCCCAGGCAATGGGCGTAGAGCGGCTTGAGGGAAGGGCCTTTGACCAGGACCATGTGCAGCGGCCGGCGCTGCATGGCTGGCTGGTCGAGGCCCAGGGCGGCGAGCAGGTCGGCGGTGCCGGCCCCGGCGCTTAAGACGATGCGTTGGGCGCGGATCTCGCGACCGTCTACCTTGAGGCCCAGCAGTTCGTCATTCTCGCGCAGCGGCTCAATGAGTTGTCCGGCAAGCAGACCGTCGCCAGCCAGTTCCGCCAGGCGCGCGATCAGGCTGGGGACATCCACCACCAGTTCGGCCAGACGATAGACCTTGCCCTTGAAGCGCTTGTCCTGCAGGGCTGCGGGCAGTTGTTCGCCCTTGACCTGATCGACGCGACCGCGCACGGCCTTGCTGGCGAAAAAGCTGGTGAGGTTGCCGGCCAGGGTGCCGGGCGACCACAGGTAGTGGGCTTCGGACAGCAGGCGAACGCCGGACAGGTCCAGCTCGCCGTCGCCGGCCAGCGCTTCGCGCCAGCGGCGCGGCATGTCGGCGATGGCTTCCGAGGCGCCGGTCAGTGCGCCATGCAGCGCGTACTTGGCGCCGCCATGGATGATGCCCTGGGATTTGACGCTCTGCCCGCCACCCAGGCTGGCGCTTTCCACCAGCACGGTCGAATAACCCTGGCGCCGCAGGCGCGCATTCAGCCAGAGGCCGGCGACTCCGGCGCCGACAATCAGGACGTCGGTGGAAATAACGGATGGCATGCAGCGACCTCTGTGTTCAAGACGAGGGCGCAGTATACAGACTCGATGAGAAGCGTCTGATCTGCGATTCAAGTTCGGTCCGATTGCGGCAAGGGAATTTATCTCCGCTGGGCTGTGTAGCCACCTCCACCTGACAGCACGGCAGCATGTCAGTTGTCTTGAAAAGGGGGCGCTGCGACGAATCGATAAAGCCCCTCGCCACAAGGTATTCCAGTCAATGACCGGTGTGCTTCAGTGGCCGGCCGTCTTGGAGAACAGCTGGATCACCACCACCCCAAGCACAATCAACGCCATCCCCAGCATCGCCGGCACGTCCAGCTTCTGCCCGTAGATGAACAAGGCCGCCACGCTGACCATGACAATGCCCAGTCCGGCCCAGACCGCATAGGCCACGCCCACCGGGACAGTGCGCACCACCAGGGTCAGCATCCAGAACGCGGTGGCGTAACCGACGATGACCAGTAGCAAGGGCAAGGGCGTGCTCAAGCCTTTGATCGCTTTCATGGAGACGGTGGCAATCACTTCGGCGCAGATGGCGATGGCCAGGTAGTAGTAAGCGTTCATGAGCGATTCCTCTTGGCTGTTGCGACTTTCGATGGCGCCATTCTAGTGAGCGTTCAGATGCGGTAAAGTCATTACCTATCTGATATAGAGATAGGTTGGGTCATGAACGTGCAGTGGAATCTGGAGCAGCTGCGGCTGTTTGTCGGTGTTGCCGAAAAGCGTTCGTTCTCCGCCGTGGCCCGGGACCAACGCAAGGCTCAGTCGGCCATCAGCAGCGCCATTGCCTTGCTGGAAGCCGATCTGGGAGTGAACCTGTTCGAGCGCAGCAGTGGTCGTCAGCCCAGGCTCACTGAAGCCGGCGAAGCCTTGCTGGAAGAGGCGCGGGAGGTGCTGCGCCAGTGCGAACGCCTCAATGGGCGGGCCCAGGCCTTGATGCGAGGACAGGAAGCACGGCTGCGGCTGGCCCAGGACGAGGCCATGCCCTATCAGCCGGTGATCGACAGCCTGACCGCCCTGGCCGAGCGCTTCCCCACCCTCGAGGTGCAACTGGCCAGCGCTGCCCAGGGAGATGTAGCGCGCAAGCTGGTGGAGCGCCACGCCGACCTCGGACTGCTGTTCTATCACGAGCAGATCCCTGCGGCACTGGAGCGCCGGGTCCTGGGCAGCGTCGAGATGGTGACGGTGTGCGGACGCGAACATCCCATGGCCACGCAGGAATACGTGACTTGCCTGGAAATGGCCCGTCATCGCCAGTTGCTGATGGCGACCCAGTCCAGTGTCTACCCCGGCAGTGAGCAGGCCAGCCCGCAAGTCTGGCGCGCCGACAGCTTCTATGTCCTGGCCGAATGGCTCAGGTGTGGCCTGGGTTGGGCCTGGCTGCCACGGCATGTGGTGCAGTACCCGGCCTATCAGGGGCAGATGATCGAGCTCAACAGCGAATGGACCCCGCCAGCGCTGGTGGTGGAACTGGTCTGGCGGCGCGACGAGCCCCTGGGCCCGGCCGCGCGCTGGTTGGCGGAACGTTTTGCCGTGCAGCTGCAGGCGATTGGCTGAAAACCCGATAAACTCCGCCGCCATGAACAGAACTCTCTATAGCGCATTGTTTTATCTGGGGCTGCCACTGGTAGCGATTCGGCTGTGGTTGCGGGCACGCAAGGCGCCGGCTTATGCCCGGCGTATTGGCGAGCGTTTTTCCTGGCGCCTGCCGACCCTGGTGCCGGGAGGTATCTGGGTGCATGCGGTGTCGGTGGGCGAAAGCATTGCCGCCGCGCCGATGATCCGGGCCCTGCTGCAACGTTATCCACAGCTTCCGATCACCGTCACCTGCATGACGCCCACCGGTTCGGAGCGGATCCAGGCCTTGTTCGCCAACGAGCCGCGCATCCAGCATTGCTACCTGCCCTACGACCTGCCCTGCGCCGCGAAGCGCTTTCTCGATCGGGTGCGTCCGAAGCTGGCGGTGATCATGGAAACCGAGCTGTGGCCCAATCACATCCATCAATGCGCCAGGCGCGGCATTCCCGTGGCCTTGGCCAATGCCCGGTTGTCGGAACGTTCGGCGCGGGGGTACGCACGGTTTCCCCGGCTCACCCGTCCGATGCTGGCCGAGATGAGCCTGTTCGCCGTCCAGACCGAAGCCGAGGCCGAGCGTTTTCGCCAGTTGGGCGCCCGGGCCGAAACCGTCGAGGTGACCGGATCCATCAAGTTCGACCTGACGATCGATCCGCAACTGCTGGAAAGTGCCAGCGTCTTGCGGCATCAATGGCAAGCGACAGAGCGCGCAGTCTGGATCGCCGCGAGCACCCATGAGGGCGAAGACGAGGTGGTGCTGGCCGCCCACCGCCAGTTGCTCGACAGTTATCCCGATGCGCTGCTGATCCTGGTGCCGCGTCATCCCGAGCGTTTCGACTCGGTGTACCGGCTCTGTGAGCGCGAAGGCTTCGCCACGGTCCGGCGTTCCAGCGGGCAGCCTGTGACCGCCCAGGCTTCGGTGCTGCTGGGCGATACCATGGGCGAACTGTTGTTTCTCTACGCGTTGGCCGACAGCGCCTTTGTCGGCGGCAGCCTGGTGCCCAACGGTGGGCACAATCTGCTGGAACCGGCGGCCCTGGCCAAGCCGGTTCTGAGTGGACCGCACTTGTTCAATTTCCTCGAAATCGCCGCCCAGCTGCGAGCCGCCGGGGCATTGCAGGAAGTCGACGATGCCGAGAGCCTGGCCTTGGCGGTGCAGCGATTGTTCGAACTGCCCCGGGATGCCCAGCGCATGGCCGAGGCTGGCCTGAAGGTGATGCGCACCAATCAGGGGGCGCTGCAGCGTTTGCTGGACGGATTGGGGCGGTTGATCGCGGGACGGTGATGATTGCTGTGTGGCAAGAGAAAATATCTGTGGCGAGGGGATAAATCTCCTCGCCACAGGGGTAGCTGCCGCGAGATCCGTGGGCTACTGCGCCGGCCGTGAGCGCAGTTGCTCCGCCGCGGCCTGCGCCAGGTCCGGTGGCAGGAAATCCTTGTCCGGGTTGTAATCAGGCTTGAGGTAGCGCGACAGGTCCTGAAGGTCGGCCGGGCTCAGGGTGCCGGCGGCCTGCTTGAGGCGCAGGTTGTCGAGAATGTAGTCGTAGCGGGCGTTGTTGTAGTTGCGCACCGAGGTGTACAGCTGGCGCTGGGCATCCAGCACATCGACGATATTGCGGGTGCCCACCTGGTAACCGATCTCCGTGGCCTCCACCGCGCTCTGGTTGGAAATGATCGACTGGCGCCGTGCCTGGACCTGTTCCACGTCGGTGTTCACCGCGCGATGCAGGTTACGGGTGTTTTCCACCACCTGCCGGCGCAGGCCTTCGCGCTGCTGCTCGGTCTGGGTCAACTGCGAGTAGGACTCGCGGACCTGGGAGGTGGTCAACCCGCCGCTGTAGATCGGAATGTTCAACTGCAGGGCCAGGGTGCGCTGCTCGACATCGCCCCCGTATGGACGGCCAATCGCGTTCGGGTTGCTGAACCCCAGCGCGTCGTTGTCACCTTTCTCATACCTCGCCACGGCATCGAGGGTCGGGGCGTGGCCGGCCTTGCGCTGGCGCAGGGTGTCTTCGGCCGCCGTGACGGCGTAGTTGCTGGCCAGCAGGTTGAGGTTCTGCCGGGCGGCGGTGTCCACCCAGGCCTTGGCATCGTTCGGCGCCGGCGGCAGGATCGGTAGTGTGTGGACGATGCCCTGGATCGAGTTGTACTGGCGGTTGGTCAAGGTGATCAGGGCTTCGAAGGCATCCTCGACCTGGCGTTGGGCGAGGATCCGGTTGGCCCGCGCGGTGTCGTAGCTGGCCTGGGATTGCAGCACGTCGGTCTTGTCCGACAGGCCCACGTCGAAGCGCTCGTTGGATTGGTCGAGCTGGCGCTTGAACGCGGCTTCTTCAGCCTTGGTCGACGCCAGGTTGTCCTGACTGCGCAGCACATTGAAGTAACTCTCGGCGCTTTGCAGGATCAGGTTCTGTTCGGTGGCCGACAGTTGCAGTGCCGCCTGCTCGTTCACCGACTTGGCAGCCTGGAATTGAAACCAGCGGTCGGCACGGAACAGCGGTTGGGACAATGTGGCCTGGTATGAACGCGCACTGCGGTTGGCAATGGCGGCAGGCTCATCGATGTCGGTGCGCACGTTGGCCACCTCGGCCCCGCCGGAAAGGTTGGGCAGCAATCCGGCGCGGGCCTGGGGCACCACTTCCTTCTGGGCGCCGTACTGGGCGCGGGCAGCGGCCAGGTCGGCGTTGTTGTCCACCGCTTCCTGGTACACGCTCACCAGGTCGGTTCTGGTCGATAAGGGCGCTTCGGCAGCCCAAGCCATTCCATTGGACGCACAAGACACGGCAAGGGCCAGTGAGAGTTTGCGCAGCATGAGACGATCCCTAGACGAATGAGTGCGCACGAAGGCGCGGCGTAGCGAGTGTAGTTGCGCCGGGGCATGGCAACAATCCTGTATATGCGCCATTCATCAAGCCTTTTACCGTAGCCATGGCGTTCTGTAGTGGTTGTGTCTAGACTGGCCGGGTTCTTGTCGGGGTGCCTTGCTTTGAGGCTGAGATCGAATAATTTCGGATCCCGTTGAACCTGATCAGGTTAACGCCTGCGTAGGGAACAAGATTTCTCGTCACCCGGCGAGTCCTCTTGTGCTTCGTCCGGGATGTTGTTCGACAATCGACTTTCGATCTTCGAGCATCCTCGAGCAGCAAGCACAGCATCCGCACGATCGTGCAGGGGTGCGTCCATTCGCTACAGGTTCGCTCCGACAAAAATCCACTGCCTGGATGTGTGTCTGGAGAGCCCGTGATGACGACAAAATCAAAAAACGCGACCAACCTCAGTGATTCGGCCCAGGTCGATCAGCAATCGGTTCAGCCCTTTACCCGCTCGCAAAAAATCTATGTCCAGGGCAGCCGCCCGGACATCCGCGTGCCCATGCGCGAGATCAGCCTCGACGTGACCCCCACCGACTTCGGTGGCGAGATCAACGCGCCGGTGACGGTCTATGACACCTCGGGCCCCTACACCGACCCGAACGTGATCATCGACGTACGCAAAGGCCTGGCCGATGTACGTTCGCCCTGGATCGAGGCGCGGGGCGACACCGAACGCCTGGCAGGCCTGAGTTCCAGCTTCGGCAAGGAACGCCTGGCCGACCCCGAGCTGACCAAGCTGCGCTTCGCCCACGTGAACAATCCGCGTCGCGCCAAGCCGGGGGCCAACGTCAGCCAGATGCACTACGCGCGCAAAGGCATCATCACCGCCGAGATGGAATACGTCGCCATCCGCGAGAACATGAAGCTGGAAGTGGCTCGTGCCGCTGGCCTGCTGGATCAACAGCACGCCGGCCACAGCTTCGGCGCCAGCATCCCCAAGGTCATCACCCCCGAATTCGTCCGCGATGAAATCGCCCGTGGTCGCGCGATCATTCCGGCCAACATCAACCACACCGAACTGGAGCCGATGATCATCGGCCGCAACTTCCTGGTGAAGATCAACGGCAACATCGGCAACAGCGCGCTGGGGTCGTCCATCGAAGAAGAAGTGGCCAAGCTGACCTGGGGCATCCGCTGGGGTTCGGACACGGTCATGGACCTGTCCACCGGCAAGCACATCCATGAAACCCGTGAGTGGATCATTCGCAACTCGCCGGTCCCGATCGGTACCGTACCGATCTACCAGGCCCTGGAAAAAGTCGGTGGAGTGGCCGAAGACCTGACCTGGGAGCTGTTTCGCGACACGCTGATCGAACAGGCCGAACAGGGTGTCGACTATTTCACCATCCATGCCGGCGTGCTGCTGCGCTATGTGCCGATGACTGCCAAGCGCGTCACCGGGATCGTCAGCCGTGGCGGTTCGATCATGGCCAAGTGGTGCCTGGCGCACCACAAGGAAAACTTCCTCTACACCCACTTCGAAGACATCTGCGAAATCATGAAGGCCTACGACGTCAGCTTCTCGCTGGGCGATGGCCTGCGTCCGGGCTCGATTGCCGACGCCAACGACGAAGCGCAGTTCGGTGAGCTGGAAACCCTGGGCGAGCTGACCAAGATCGCCTGGAAGCACGACGTGCAATGCATGATCGAAGGCCCTGGCCACGTGCCGATGCAGTTGATCAAGGAGAACATGGACAAGCAGCTGGAGTGCTGCGACGAGGCGCCGTTCTATACCCTCGGCCCGCTGACCACCGACATCGCGCCGGGCTACGACCACATCACCTCCGGTATCGGTGCGGCGATGATCGGCTGGTTCGGCTGTGCCATGCTCTGCTATGTGACCCCCAAGGAGCACCTGGGGCTGCCGAACAAGGATGACGTGAAGACCGGGATCATCACCTACAAGATCGCCGCCCATGCGGCCGACCTGGCCAAGGGGCATCCTGGTGCGCAGATCCGCGACAATGCCCTGAGCAAGGCCCGTTTCGAGTTCCGCTGGGAAGACCAGTTCAACCTCGGCCTGGACCCGGACACCGCCCGTTCGTACCACGATGAAACCCTGCCGAAGGACTCGGCCAAGGTGGCGCATTTCTGCTCGATGTGCGGGCCGAAATTCTGCTCGATGAAAATCACCCAGGAAGTACGCGAATACGCCGCCAACCAGCGCATCGAAGCGGTGGACGTCGACGTCGCCCAGGGAATGGCGGAGCAGGCCGAGCGGTTCAAGCAGGAAGGCAGTCAGCTTTACAAGAAAGTGTGATGTGAGCCGAGGGGGCGGTGTTTTCACTGCCCTCATCGCGAGCAAGCTCGCTCCCACAGGGGATCTGCTGTGAACACAAAGTCTGTGTGCGCCTGTGATCCCTTGTGGGAGCGAGCTTGCTCGCGATAGCGGCCCCAAAACAACAAATACACCTCTGAGATAACACTCGTGAACATCCAACCCAGCACCTACTCCCCGGATACCGCAGTCCCCCTGGACAAACGTGTCTTCGGCGCCCGCGACCTGTTTTCCCTGTGGTTCTCCCTCGGCATCGGCCTGATGGTCTTGCAGGTCGGTGCCTTGCTCGCGCCGGGCCTTGGGCTGAGCGGTTCGTTGCTGGCGATTTTCCTCGGCACATTGGTGGGTGTCCTGCTATTGGCGGCCGTTGGCGTGATCGGCAGCGACACCGGTCTGTCGGCCATGGCGGCGCTCAGGCTCAGCCTGGGTGGCAGGGGCGCGAGCGTGCCGGCGGTGTTGAACCTGTTGCAACTGATTGGCTGGGGCTCGTTCGAAATCATCGTCATGCGCGATGCGGCCAGCCTGCTTGGCGCACGGGCCTTCAGCGAGGGCAGCCTGGGTGCGAGCCCATTGCTGTGGACATTGTTCTTCGGCGCCCTGGCGACCTTGCTTGCGGTGAGCGGACCGCTGACATTCGTGCGCAAGGTGCTGCGCAAATGGGGCATCTGGCTGCTGCTGGGGGCTTGCCTGTGGCTGACCTGGAACCTGTTCGCCAAGGCCGACCTGGCGGCGCTGTGGGCCCAGGCGGGCGACGGCTCGATGCCGCTGGCGGTGGGATTCGACATCGCGATCGCCATGCCGTTGTCGTGGCTGCCGCTGATCGCCGACTACTCACGTTTCGGCAAACGCGCCAGGAACGTCTTCGGCGGCACCGCCCTGGGGTTTTTCATGGGTAACTGCTGGCTGATGAGCCTGGGCGTGGCCTACACCCTGGCCTTTGCGCCGAGCGGCGAAGTCAATGCATTGCTATTGGCCCTGGCAGGCGCCGGATTGGGCATCCCGCTGCTGTTGATCCTGCTGGACGAGTCGGAAAACGCTTTCGCCGATATTCACTCGGCCGCGGTTTCCAGTGGCATGTTGTCGGGGTTGAAGGTCGAGCACCTGGCCTTGGCCATCGGTGTCATCTGCACATTGATCGCCTGCTTCGCGCCCTTGGCGCAGTACCAGAACTTCCTGCTGCTGATCGGCTCGGTGTTCGCGCCGCTGTTCGGCGTGGTGCTGGTGGATCATTTCATCCTGCGCAGGCGCAGCAGCCAGGTGGTGTCGGCCGCATTGCGCTGGCCGGCGTTGTTGGCGTGGCTGGGCGGGGTGAGCACCTATCATGTGCTCGCCCACTTCTACCCGGATGTCGGCGCGACCCTGCCATCGCTGATCGTGGCAGGGGCGCTGCAACTGATGCTGGGCCGGGCGTTCAGCTACGGCCGGGAAACAGCTCGGGCTTGAGAATGCCGTTGAGGCGCGGGTAGGGGATCTTCAGTTCGATGTGGCCCAGGGCGTAGGGCGCGATGGTGCTCGTTTCGTACTTGAGGATCACCCCGCCGTAGGTCAGCGCCACGTTCGGGGTTTTCTTGAAGGGCCACTGCTTGATGAATTCCGGCTCCTGATCCAGCTTGGTGCTGATCAACCAACTGTTATGGGCGACCTGGACAGCTTTCCAGAAGGCGTCCTCCTGGCCCGGCAGCAGCATGTCGGACAGGGTCAGCACCTTGTTCTGCTGGCGCGAATAGTTGATGAAGCCGCGTCCGGGTGTCCCGTGTTCACCGCCGGTATCCAGGTAGCTGGACAGTTCGATGATCACCAGGCCGTCATGTTGCTCCCGTACCTTGGCCTGCAGATAACTGCTGCTGCCAGGGGCGGCGTTGCGCAGGAACTGGTCGCGGTAGGCGGCCAATGTCGGCGCCACCGGGGCGTCGGGTGCGGTGCGGGTCATTTGCAGCAAGCGTTTTTCGACGATGCCGTCCAGTGCCGGCTCGGCGGGAAAATGCAGGGTGTCGATGTTCACCAAGGGGCAGTCGGCACTGGCACAACCGGGTTGCAACTGTTCCGAGGCATCGCGGGTGGTTTCCAGCGGTGCGCGGTAATTGGGCTGGAACAGGCTTTGGCAAGCGCCCAAGGTCAGGGCGACGAGGGCCACTGAAACGGTTTTGAAAAGCGACATGGGTGTCCTTCATGAAACAGGGAAAGGCGAAAAGCTCCCCGCTTCGACTGTCTGCGGGGCAATCAGTTCGCCACTAAACTCATTAGAATTCTTTCATCCCCTGCCGTCTATCCCGATCAGTGGAAAGGGGCTGCATCAAACGGTACGGGCGCGTTAGGATGGCGCGAAGTCGAGGTTGGAACCTCGCATCGATCTGCTCCATACGAGGACTGTCATGACTGATTTCGCCAACGCCACACCGACCGCCGTGGACATCGTCAAGCGCGAAAGCTGCTTCCAGGGTTTCTACAAGCTCGATCGCGTTCACCTGCGCCATGAGCTGTTCGCTGGGGGCATGAGCCGTGAAATCAGTCGTGAGCTGTTCGTGCGCCATGACGCGGTGTGCGTGTTGCCCTATGACCCGCAGCGCGACGAAGTGGTGCTCATCGAGCAGTTTCGCGTGGGCGCCATGGGCAAGACGGTCAACCCGTGGCTGGTGGAACTGGTGGCCGGCCTAATCGACAAGGACGAACAACCGGAAGAAGTTGCTCATCGCGAAGCGCAGGAGGAAGCTGGGCTCGTATTCGCCGCGCTGTGGCCGATGACCAAGTATTTCCCATCGCCGGGCGGCAGCAATGAATTCGTGCATCTCTACCTGGGGCGTTGCGACAGCACGGGGGCAGGCGGCCTGCACGGGCTTGTGGAAGAGGCCGAAGACATTCGTGTGAAGGTCTGGGCTTACGAAGATGCCTTGCAGGCGGTGCGCGACGGACGTATCTGCAACGCGGCCAGCATCATTGCCTTGCAGTGGCTGGCCTTGAACCGCGATGAAGTGAGGGGGCTATGGTCCTGAACAAGCTACGCGATCGCTATCGCGTCGATCTGGTGGGCTTGCAGGCGGCCTGTGAGGCCAACTATGCCCGCCTGATGCGCTTGTTGCCGGACATGCGCAACGATCCGGCGCCGCGCCGCATCGCCGTGACCCATGGCGACCAGATGCTCGGCGTGCTGGCCCTCGAAGTGCTGCAGACCTGCCCCTATACCACCACGCTGCAAGTGCGCCAGGAGCACAGCCTGCCCTGGCTGCCGGTGCCGCAGCTGGAAGTCCAGGTCTACCACGATGCCCGCATGGCCGAAGTCGTCAGCGCCGAACATGCAAGACGCTTCCGTGGCATCTATCCTTATCCCAATGCCTCGATGCACCAGCCGGACGAGAAAGCCCAGTTGAACCTGTTCCTGGGAGAGTGGCTGAGTCATTGCCTGGCGCTGGGGCACGAGTTCGAAGTCGTTCGCTAGTGTGAACCGGTTCCGGTTCGCGGGTTTCCCCTTTCGATCATCCCCAGCATAATTGCGACTTCAGCCAATGGCGTCATCGCGCCTGGGAGCGAGCGATTTGCCGAGCGTATCCACCTTGACCACCGCCGATGCGGCGTTGCTGGTCCAGCTGTCCGACAGTCACCTGTTCGCCGAGTCTGACGGCCTGCTGTTGGGCATGAACACCCGTGACAGCCTGCAAGCGGTGATTGACCTGGTACTCAGGCAGCAGCCGGACGTCGACCTGATGCTTGCCACGGGCGACCTGTCCCAGGACGGGACACTGCAATCCTACGAGGCATTCCGGCGCCTGAGCGGGCGAATCGATGCCCCGGCGCGCTGGATCCCGGGTAACCATGACGAACCGCAGGTCATGCTCCAGGCGGCGGTGCAGAGCACTTTGCTCGATCCGGTGGTGGATATCGGCAACTGGCGAATCACGATGCTGGACTCCGCGGTGCCGGGCTCGGTGCCTGGCTTCCTGGCAGAAGAACAATTGATCCTGCTGGCCAATGCCTTGAGCGAAGCGCCGGAGCGCCATCACCTGGTGTGCCTGCATCATCATCCGGTGTCGATTGGCTGCCCGTGGATGGAGCCTATCGGGTTGCGCAATCCCGAGGCGCTGTTTGCGGTGCTGGATCGGTTTCCTCAGGTGCGGGCAGTGCTTTGGGGGCATGTGCACCAGGAGATCGACCGGGAGCGCAATGGGGTGCGGTTGTTGGCTTCGCCTTCGACTTGCATTCAGTTCGAGCCGGGGAGTGAGGATTTTGCCGTCGGTGAGCAGGCGCCCGGGTATCGGTGGTTGCGGCTTTGGCCGGATGGGCGGTTGGAGACGGGGGTTGAGCGGGTGGTTGGGTTTGAGTTTGTGGTTGATTATGGGGCTCAGGGGTATTGAACTGTTGACTGGGTACATATCCATTGTTGCGGTAACGGCCACTTACGGTTCCGCCCTTACGGCGGGTTACTTTTGGCAAACGCCCCAAAAGTAACCAAAAGGTCTGTGCCCCACCACTGGGCACCTCGCCAAGGCGAGGTGTTCCCGAACGCAGGCATTGCTCCGTGGGCCCGCCGCGAAGGGCCATCCATGGCCCAGCGCGGCTATCCCGGCATCCATGCCGGGATGCCCACTACGCAACGCCTGCGCTCGGCCCTTGTGGTTAATGGGGCGTCTAAGATCAAAAGCCAAAGCCAAAGCCAAAGCGAGTCGGCCTGACGGCCGACCAGTTTCTCTGGCCATACCCATTCCAACTGTGGGAGCGAGCTTGCTCGCGATGGCGGCTTTACAGTCGATCTAAATCTGTGGGAAAGGTCGGACATTCAGGCAGATTTTTCCGACGATCTCTGGCGGTTGCCGGGTGGGAAGGGGACTCGCTAACCTTTTTCGGTCGCTGCAATTCAGCGACCGGGCCTGGAAACCCGATAAGTGAGGATGCAACGGCGCGCCACATGAGATACTGCATCGCTTTTTTGCGTGTGCAGTTCTGCTTCATGGCGGCTGTGCGCGGGAGACTTTCGAGTCTGCCGGGTTTGCTCCGCACTCCGGTTTTCCAGCCCGCGCATAGCTGCCACCCTCTCGCCTGGAAACGGGAAATGGCGGCTCCACTACATAAGGGAGCCTCATCATGTTCAAAGTAACCCCCAATCCCCCCGAAACCGATCCCACCTCGGCTCACGCCGGCCTCGATGCCAAAAAACTCGACGAAGCCGCCGAACGCGCCCTCAACTTCTACCTCGCCCCAGAACCCCAGGCTAAAAAGAAACCATTACCCGGTCAGCTATTCGCCGTCGTCGAAAACCTGGACAGCGAAACCCTCCTGGCCAACCTCAGCGAAACCCTGGCCTCGGCCAATGCGATGCTCAGCGACCTGGCCTTCAACCTGGAAGGCTCCAACCGGCATATAGCCTTCGGCGTCCAGCAGATGGTCGAACTCTCTGAGCTGCTGGCAAACCGAGCGCTGGACGTCGTTGATCCCCGATAGGCCAGGCAACCTCTTGCTCTTGCTTTGGCTTTTGATCTTGAGCGCCCCGTTAAACCACAAGGGCCGAACGCAGGCGTTGCGTAGTGGGTATCCCGGCATGGATGCCGGGATAGCCGCGCTGGGCCATGGATGGCCCTTCGCGGCGGGCCCACGGAGCAATGCCTGCATTCGGGAACACCTCGCCTTGGCGAGGTGCCCAGTGGTGGGGCGAGGCGCTTTTGGTTACTTTTGGCGCCTTTTCAAAAGTGACCCGCCGTAAGGGCGGAACCCTAAGCGGCCGTTACCGCAGCAATGGATATGTACCCGGTCAAAAAATCCACACAGACCGACACAAAGCCATCGCGAGCAAGCTAGCCCCCACAACAGAATCGCAGCACAGCCAGCAGAGATGGGCCGGCGATAAGGCCAAATCCCCCCAAACCACTCCAATCTCCCTGTAAACTCCGGCCTTTGCCCCCACACACAGGAAATTGGCATGTCGGCCTCGATCCTCTACATCCACGGCTTCAACAGCGCGCCAGCCTCGACCAAGGCCCGCCAGCTCATCGATGTGATGACCCGCCTGGGCCTGGCCGACCGACTGCAAGTGCCGGCACTGCATCACCACCCCCGCGAAGCCATGGCCCAGCTGGAACAGGCGATCGCACAACTGGGCCGTCCGCTGCTGGTCGGCAGCTCGCTCGGCGGCTACTATGCGACTCACTTGGCCGAACGCCACGGCCTCAAGGCGCTGTTGATCAACCCTGCCGTCAGCCCCCATCGGATGTTCGATGGCTACCTGGGCACGCAGAGGAATCTGTACACCGACGAAACCTGGGAGTTGACCCACGACCACGTCACGGCCCTGGCCGAGCTGGAAGTGCCGGCGCCCCGGGATCCGCAGCGGTTTCAGATATGGTTGCAAACCGGTGACGAAACGCTGGATTATCGCCACGCCCAGCAGTACTACCGCGCCTGTGCCCTGCGCATCCAGGCCGGTGGCGATCACAGTTTCCAGGGATTTGCCCAACGATTGCCGGCGTTGTTGAGTTTTGCCGGAATTGGCGCCGATCTGTACCAGGCGATCGACTTCACGTCGCTGTGAGCCATCGCCCCTTTTTATTTGAACACTGACGACGAGACCCCATGGCCACTCCCAGCGCTAGCTCCTATAACGCAGACGCCATCGAAGTCCTCTCGGGCCTCGACCCGGTGCGCAAGCGCCCCGGCATGTACACCGACACCAGTCGGCCGAACCACCTCGCCCAGGAAGTCATCGACAACAGTGTCGACGAAGCCCTGGCGGGGCATGCGAAGTCGGTGCAGGTCATCCTGCATGCCGACCATTCGCTGGAAGTCAGCGACGACGGTCGTGGCATGCCGGTGGATATCCACCCGGAAGAAGGCGTGTCGGGCGTCGAGCTGATCCTCACCAAGCTCCACGCAGGCGGCAAGTTCTCCAACAAGAACTACCAGTTCTCCGGCGGTTTGCACGGGGTGGGTATTTCCGTGGTCAACGCCTTGTCGACCCAGGTCCGGGTACGGGTCAAGCGTGACGGCAACGAATACCAGATGACCTTTGCCGATGGCTACAAGGCCACCGAGCTGGAAGTGGTCGGCACCGTCGGCAAGCGCAACACCGGGACCAGCGTGTATTTCGCGCCGGATCCCAAGTATTTCGATTCGCCCAAGTTCTCCGTCACCCGCCTCAAGCATGTGCTCAAGGCCAAGGCCGTGTTGTGTCCGGGGCTGCTGGTCAGCTTCGAGGACAAGGCCACGGGTGAAAAGGTCGAGTGGCATTACGAGGATGGCCTGCGTTCCTATCTGGTGGACGCGGTCAGTGGTTTCGAGCGCCTGCCCGATGAGCCGTTCTGCGGCAGCCTGGCCGGCAACAAGGAAGCCGTGGACTGGGCATTGCTGTGGTTGCCCGAGGGCGGCGAAAGCGTCCAGGAAAGCTACGTCAACCTGATCCCCACCGCCCAGGGCGGTACCCACGTCAATGGCTTGCGCCAGGGCCTGCTGGATGCCATGCGCGAGTTCTGCGAGTTCCGCAACCTGCTGCCCCGTGGCGTGAAGCTGGCGCCGGAAGACGTCTGGGAGCGCATTGCCTTCGTCCTGTCGATGAAGATGCAGGAGCCGCAGTTCTCCGGCCAGACCAAGGAACGCCTGTCCTCCCGCGAGGCGGCCGCGTTCGTGTCCGGTGTGGTGAAGGACGCCTTCAGCCTGTGGCTCAATGCCAACCCGGAAACCGGCCTGTTGCTGGCCGAGCTGGCGATCAACAACGCCGGTCGTCGTCTCAAGGCCAGCAAGAAGGTCGAACGCAAGCGCATCACCCAGGGGCCGGCATTGCCGGGCAAGCTGGCCGATTGCGCCGGACAGGATCCCATGCGTTCCGAGCTGTTCCTGGTGGAAGGTGATTCCGCCGGCGGCTCGGCCAAGCAGGCCCGGGACAAGGAATTCCAGGCCATCCTGCCGTTGCGGGGCAAGATCCTCAACACCTGGGAAGTGGACGGCAGCGAAGTGCTGGCCAGCCAGGAAGTGCACAATATCGCGGTGGCCATTGGCGTCGATCCGGGCGCCGAGGACATGAGCCAACTGCGCTACGGCAAGATCTGCATCCTCGCCGACGCCGACTCCGACGGGCTGCACATCGCCACGCTGCTGTGCGCGCTGTTTGTCCAGCATTTCCGCCCGCTGGTGGATGCCGGTCACGTCTATGTGGCGATGCCGCCGCTGTACCGTATCGACCTGGGCAAGGATATCTACTACGCCCTGGACGAAGCCGAACGCGATGGCATTCTCGATCGCCTGGTGGCCGAGAAGAAGCGCGGCAAGCCGCAGGTCACGCGATTCAAGGGGCTGGGTGAGATGAACCCGCCGCAACTGCGCGAAACCACCATGGACCCGAATACGCGCCGCCTGGTGCAGTTGACCCTGGATGACTTCGAGGCGACGACGGAGATCATGGACATGCTGCTGGCGAAAAAACGTGCCGGCGACCGCAAGACCTGGCTGGAGTCCAAGGGCGACCTGGCCGAGGTGCTGGCCTGATGCGCAACGGGTTCGCCCTGGCGCTGTTGCTATGGGTGGGAAGCGTCGTCGCCGGGCCGGCAACGGAACTGAAAATGCTGTCGGAGCACGTCGTCGATGGCATGCGGGGCGGCAATCTGTCCGGGCTGGCCCTGTGTGGCCGCGAAATGTGGGCGGTGTCCGATCGCGATGATGATCGCCTCTATCGCCTGGACACCTCCGATGCGGCGGTCTGGCAAGCCCTTGTCTCGACCATCGAGGTACCGCCGGTGCCTGAAAGCGACTTGCCCTGGGGTTTGCGTTCGCGGACCTGGGCCGCTTCGTTCCTGCGTGGTGGCGAGCTGGATTTCGAAGGCATTACCTGCGACAGCGCAGGCAACCGCTATGTGGTCAGCGAGTCCCATGCCGCCGTGTTGCAGGTGTCGCCGTCGGGCGATGCATCCTGGTTGAAGATCGCCCCGACCATGATCCGCCAGGCCCGGGCCAGCGGCATGTTGTTGCATTTCAATGCGCTGTTCGAAGGCATTGCGGTCAACCCGGCCGGTGACCAACTGTGGCTGGCGGCCGAGCGCGAGCGCCGCGGCCTGTTGCTGATCAAGCGCCAGCAGACGGTATGGGATTGCGACGGCCAGTGCGCGCTGCTGAGCGAAGCGGGGCAGGAAATGCAACCGGCCCAGTTTGCCGATGCCAAGGCGGTCTCGCGGGACTTCGCCGATCTGTCACTGTTCGACGGCAAACTGTTTACCCTGGAACGCAACGCCTATCAGATCTGCCGGCGCGATCCGCAGACCGCCAAGGTGGAGCGCTGCTGGTCATTCGCGGCCGAGGGACTTCTGGATAAACGCCGCTACGCCCAACCCTATGGGCTGGCCGAAGCAATGGTGGTGGATGCCGCAGGCGCCTGGATCGGCCTGGACAACAACGATGGGCCACGCGCCGATGGCGAAAGACGGCCGGTCATCTGGCGTTTCGCTGCGCCCGATGGCGGTTGGAGCGCTTCGCCATGAATGGGCAACCACGGGGCCGATGCGCCCTGGACCCGATTGAATCTACCCAGCGCGGCGACACGCCTGTCGTCGTGCCAGACAACGAACTGATGAGGCCCGCATGAGCGACATTCTTGCAGACAGCTTGGACGGCGTGGAGCGCCGATCGCTGGCTGACTTCACCGAAAGTGCCTACCTCAATTACTCCATGTACGTGATCATGGACCGCGCCTTGCCGCATATTGGCGACGGCCTCAAGCCGGTTCAGCGGCGCATCGTCTATGCCATGAGTGAACTGGGGCTGGATGCCGATTCCAAGCACAAGAAATCGGCGCGTACCGTCGGTGACGTGCTCGGCAAGTTCCACCCGCATGGCGACTCGGCATGCTACGAGGCCATGGTGTTGATGGCCCAGCCGTTCAGCTATCGCTACACCCTGGTGGACGGCCAGGGCAACTGGGGTGCGCCGGACGATCCCAAGTCCTTCGCCGCCATGCGTTACACCGAGGCGCGGCTGTCGCGTTACTCTGAAGTGCTGCTTAGCGAACTGGGCCAGGGCACCGCGGACTGGGGGCCGAACTTCGACGGAACCCTGGAGGAGCCGTTGGTGCTGCCGGCACGTTTGCCGAATATCCTGCTCAATGGCACCACTGGCATCGCCGTGGGCATGGCCACCGACGTACCGCCTCACAACCTGCGGGAAGTAGCCACGGCGTGCGTGCGCCTGCTGGACGAGCCGAAAGCCACGGTGGAGCAGCTGTGCGAACACATCCAGGGGCCGGATTACCCGACCGAGGCGGAAATCATCACGCCGCGGGCCGACCTGCTGAAAATCTACGAGACCGGTCGTGGTTCGGTGCGTATGCGCGCCGTGTACCACGTGGAAGATGGCGACATCATCATCACCGCACTGCCGCACCAGGTGTCCGGGGCCAAGGTCCTGGAGCAGATTGCGGCCATGATGCAGGCAAAACCTTCGAAAGCGCCGCAAGTGGCGGACCTGCGCGACGAGTCGGACCACGAGAACCCTTGCCGCATCGTGATCATTCCGGTCAACAGCCGGGTCGATCATGAGGCGCTGATGCAGCACCTGTTCGCCAGCACCGATCTGGAATCCAGTTATCGGGTCAACATCAATATCATCGGCCTGGATGGCAAGCCGCAGTTGAAGAACCTGCGGGCGCTACTGGTGGAGTGGCTCGAATTCCGCGTCAAGACGGTACGCCGGCGCCTGCAGTTCCGCCTGGACAAGGTCGAGCGTCGCCTCCACCTGTTGGATGGCTTGCTGATCGCCTACCTCAACCTGGATGAGGTGATCCACATCATCCGCACCGAGGAGCATCCCAAGGCCAAGCTGATCGAACGCTTCGCCCTGAGCGAAATCCAGGCCGACTACATCCTCGATACCCGCCTGCGGCAATTGGCGCGGCTGGAAGAGATGAAGCTGCGGGCCGAGCAGGACGAGTTGCTCAAGGAGCAGGCCAAGCTGCTCGCCTTGCTGGGCAGCGAAGCCAAGCTCAAGAAGCTGGTGCGCACCGAGTTGCTCAAGGACGCCGAAACCTACGGCGACGACCGACGCTCCCCGATCGTGGAGCGGGCCGAAGCCAAAGCGTTGAGCGAACACGACCTGTTGCCCAATGAGAAAGTGACCGTCGTACTGTCGGAAAAGGGCTGGGTACGCTCCGCCAAGGGTCATGATATTGACGCCGCCGGGCTTTCCTACAAGGCCGGCGACGGTTTCAAGGCCCTGGCGCCCGGGCGTTCCAACCAGTATGCGGTGTTCATCGACTCCACGGGACGCAGCTATTCGGTGCTGGCCCATACCCTGCCATCGGCTCGCGGCCAGGGCGAACCGCTGACCGGTCGTCTGACGCCGCCACCGGGTGCAACTTTTGAATGCGTGCTGATGCCTGATGATAACGGGCTGTACGTTATCGCGTCGGATGCCGGCTACGGGTTCGTCGTCAAGGGTGAGGACCTGCAAGCCAAGAACAAGGCGGGCAAGGCGCTGTTGAGCCTGCCGAACAACGCCAAGGTCATTGCGCCGCGTCCGGTCTTCGATCGCGATAACAACTGGCTGGCCTCGGTGACGACCGAGGGCCGTTTGCTGGTCTTCAAGATCAGCGATCTGCCACAGCTGGGCAAAGGCAAAGGCAACAAAATAATCGGCATTTCCGGCGAACGGGTTGCAAGCCGTGAGGAATTTGTCACGGATATTGCAGTATTACCGGAGGGTGCCACGCTTGTGCTGCAGGCTGGAAAGCGTACGCTTTCGTTGAAAGCGGACGATCTTGAGCATTACAAGGGTGAACGCGGTCGCCGGGGCAACAAGCTTCCGAGGGGTTTCCAGCGAGTGGATGCACTGCTCGTCGAAAACCTGAATTAAGCGTGCCAGAGGCCTCGGTCTGCGATTAAAAGCCGCAGATCGATGCTTTCGCGCTGGAGTCGGAACGGATATTCACGGATGATAGGCCCTTTCAAGCGCCGGCGTGGCCGAGCGTTCTTCATAATGACCGAGTATTTTTTCACTGTGGTAAGCCTTGTGGCCGCCACCTGGACGGAACGATGACTGCTCTGCGCCTTCCTATTCTGTGGCTCGCCGGCCTGCTTGGCCTGGCGGGCTGCAGCATTCACCAGCCGGTGTCGCTGTATCAACTCGACAGTGGAAACCCGGCCCAGCCTGCACAAAGCACGGGCATGGCTGTGTTGCTCGGCCCTGTATTGATCGCTGACTACCTGCAACGCGAAACCCTGCTGCAACGCCAACCCGACGGTAGCTTGCAGGCCGCCACCGACGGTCGTTGGGCCGGTAGCCTTTCTTCGGACATCGACCAGTTGCTGCTGCGCCAGGTGGCCGGTCACCTGGACAGCCAGCGCGTGGTCCTTGCGCCAGCGACCCAGGGTTTCACCCCCGATGTCCAGGTGCTGCTTTCCATTACCCGCCTGGACTCTGGCGAATCGCAGCCGGCGGTGCTCGACGCCCAATGGCGGCTGATCGACCGTCGCGGCAAGGTCCGCGAAAACCGTATCGTTCATCTGCAGGAGCAACATGCGGGCAGCACTGCGGCCCAGGTCCAGGCCCAAGGTATCCTGGTGCAGCGCCTGGCCGAGCAGCTATCGACGGCGCTCAAGCCGTTGGCCAACCAACCTTCCATCGTCGAAGCGCCGGTGCGCAAGTCCGCTCCGGCCCAGGCCAAGCCTGCTGAACCGGAGAAGTCGCCAAAGATCCCGATGGCCTTGCCGATTCGGACGGATATGGAAGTGTTCCGGTTCTGATAGCTGGACTGCAAACAAGACAAAGCCCGCACTGATGCGGGCTTTGTCGTTTCTGTCGATTGGATTGTCGGCGCCTGTCCTGGCTCCTTCGCGAGCAAGCCACATTCAACCTTGAGTAAACACGGATTCGGCCGCCCATGAAGATCTTGTGGGGGAGCGAGCCTGCTCGCAACCGATCGGCGATGGCAACAAAAAAGCCTGCAGATAATCACTCATCTGCAGGCTTGCGTTCGCTTCAACGACTGGATATCAGGCCTGGCGCTCGTGCATTCGCGCCAGTTGCCGCTCCAGCAAGGACGGATAGGGCTCCATCAGTCGCTCCACGCAGCAGGCACCTTCAGGGCTGGCGATAGGGCGGATGCGGGCACGCTGGCGAATCAGGGCGTCGTCGTTGATCTTGCGCTCCACCAGCAACAGGTTGCGGCTGTGTTGGGACAAGGCCAGGGCGTCCTGGGCAGTTTCGGTCAGCAGCAGGTCAATCTGACTCAGGCCGAACAGTCCGTCGCCCAGGGTCAGGCCCAGTTGTAATTGCAGGGTAATGCCGCTGTCGGCCACTTCGATCTGCAACTGATGGCCCAGGGCCCGCAGCAGTTCGCCGCAGCAGATGGCATTGGTCAGGTAATCGTCACCGCTGTCTTCGGTGTGGAACAGCATCAGCGTGCTGCCATCGTTCAGGGTATGCAATTCACCCTGGTACAGCGAGGCGGCCTGGTCGAGGCAATCGCGATAGCGTTCCAGCAGTTCCTTCAGGCGGGCCTGGGGCAGGCGTCGCAATTGATCCTGGGCGCCGAGCTGCACGGCAAGCACGGCACTGTGCTGCGGCTGGTTCGAGACGGCAGCCCTGGCGACCGGCTGCGTTTGCCCGGTCACCGTTTCGTCCCGCAGGTCGGCGAAGGCATCGTCGTCCTCGTCGTCTTCAACCGTGCGCACTACGTGACGGGGCGCGGGCCGGGCGGCAGGCATGGGCGGGGTTTCGTCGAAACCGGGATCACGCAGGTTGCGGACTTCGAAACCGGGCTCGGCATCATCATCCGCGTAGTCGATTTCCTCGGGTTCTGGCTCAGGTTCAGGCTCCGGCGCGAAGCTGGCGTGCAGCTGCCGGGCCAGGTCGCCGATCTCGTCCTGGCGCTGGATGGCCGGGGTATGTTCGTCGATATCCCGCAACCAGACGCGCAATTGCAGCAGCGGCGTGGAGAGGTGCCGCCCCAGGCGCAGGCTCAAGGCCAAGGCCAGGGCCAGCAATATCGCGCTCAGGATACCCATGCTTTGCAGGCTGATGGTCATCGGCTGCTGGAACTGGTCCATGTCCAGGCTGATGCGCAGTTGCCCGGCGGTCACGTCCTGGAAGGTGATCTTGCTCTGGTACATGCCCCCGGATTCGCCCAGCAGGCCAGGCTTGGGCCGCTGTCCGGCCTCGGCGAGGATGCGGTTGTCCACGCTGTAGATGGCGGCGTGGGCCACCAGCTTGTTCTTGGTCAGGTTGTTGAGCAGCACATTGAGGCTGAGGATGTCGTTGGACACCAGCAGCTCGGTGGCGGACGTGGCGGTCTGGGTGGTCAGGCTCTCGCCCAGGGCGTCGGCCTGTTCGTGCATCGCCTGCTTGAACTGCAAGCCCATCACACAGGCATAGATGACCAGCGCCAGGGCGACCAGGATCACGTTATGGCTGGCAATGCGCAATGCAATCGGCACGCGACGATGGCGCAGTGCACGGAAGATCAGCAGAAAGAAATTGTCGGTTTTGACTGGCGTGGGCCGGTTCACTGAGCTCGGCTCTTTGTCCGTGAAATTGACGCGCAGTATAGCGACAGCCCCATGACCGGCAAAGCACTGGCGGTGCCCGATGGTCACCGAAAGTGGGTAGAATGCGGTTTTTTTCCACCTGCGGGGGTGCGCCTTGCGCGAAATCGTCCTGATAAACATCACTGGCAGCGACCGTCCGGGTCTGACTGCGGCCATTACCGGCGTCCTGGCCCAGGGTGGTGTGAACATTCTCGACATCGGTCAGGCGGTGATTCACGACACGCTGTCCTTTGGCATCCTGGTTGAAATCCCGGATAGCGAACAAGGCAAGTCGGTACTCAAGGATATCCTCTTCACCGCCTATGAACTTGACCAGCAGGTACGTTTCACGCCGGTATCGGAAGCCGATTACCAGCATTGGGTGGCAGGCCAGGGCAAGAAGCGTCACATCGTTACCCTGCTGACCCGCAAGGTCACCGCCGAGCAATTGCAGCGCGTCAGCTCGATTACCGCAAAATACGGGTTGAATATCGACCATATCGACCGGCTGTCCGGGCGCATGCCGCTCGATACCCCGGCCGACAAGGGCAAGGGGTGCATCGAGTTTTCCGTACGGGGCGAACCGGCCGATCCCCAGGCACTGCGCGCCGAGTTCCTCAGCGTGGCCCAGGAGCTGAACGTCGACATCGCGTTCCAGGAGGACTCGCTGTTCCGTCGTAACCGGCGCCTGGCCGTGTTCGACATGGATTCGACGCTGATCGAAGCCGAAGTCATCGACGAACTGGCCAAGGCCGCTGGCGTGGGCGACAAGGTATCGGCCATCACCGAGCGGGCCATGGCCGGTGAACTGGATTTTCGCGCCAGCTTCAAGGAGCGCCTGGCGTTGCTGCAAGGCCTGGATGTCAGCGTACTGGATTCCATAGGCGCTTCCCTGCGCCTGACCGAGGGCGCCGAGACCCTGTTCGCCGAACTCAAGCGCCTGGGCTACAAGACTGCGATCCTGTCTGGCGGCTTTACCTACTTCGCCAGGCAGTTGCAGGCCAAGCTCGGCATCGACTATGTGTTTGCCAACGAACTGGCCGTGGTGGACGGCAAGGTGACCGGGGTGGCCGTCGAGCCGATCGTCGACGCCCAGCGCAAGGCCGACCTGCTGCGTGAGCTGGCTGAGAAGGAAGGCCTGCGCCTGGAGCAGACCATCGCCGTGGGCGACGGCGCCAACGACCTGCCGATGCTGGCCATCGCCGGGCTGGGCGTGGCGTTCCGGGCCAAGCCGCTGGTCAAGCAGTCGGCCAGGCAGGCGATCTCGACCCTGGGGCTGGACGGCGTCTTGTACCTGCTGGGCTTCAGGGATCGCGACGGGCAGCTCTGATTCGAGTCTGGTGCATTCTTTGGAAGCGTTCACCTGTGGCGAGGGGATAGATTCCCTTGCCACAAAGGGTTGTGTGTGGGCTGTTCAAAGCGACTTCCACAATGAATCGAAGTCTGCTTCGGGGGCGTCGCCCTTCTCGGTGGGGCCTGCGTCCTCCTGGTGATAGGCGAACTGGTTGAAACTGTGGGTGCTGGTGACCCGACGGTCCAGGCCGGCACGGCGTTCCTGACCGTTGGTGTTGATCAATACGCGCTGGCCTTCCTGGAAGGGCAGGCGCGGGGCGATCATGGTGGGCGGCAAGTCGATGGCGCTGATCTCCGGCAGTAGCAGGCCACGCAGGTAGTGACCTTGCTGGTCCTGTTCACGCACCAGTTGCAGGCCGCAAGGCTGAGCATAAGGGGCGACCAGTTCGATGCCCATTTGCATGGCGCCGTTGCGCACCTGGCGAATCCAGCGCACCACGGCAATGCTCCAGACCTGATCGGTGGTGTCGCGGATGCCGACCACTTCCCCGGCCTGGAGTTGTTCCGGTACTTCCTTAGGCCAGCCCAGGCAATAACCGCCAGGGCTGTGATTGATGATCGGCAGGTCGTAGGTTGGAAAATGCTGCTGGTGGTCCGATCCGCTGCCTTCATCGTCGGTCGGGTTGGCCGGGTATTCGATTTCCTCGTAGGGCAGCAGGTCACTGTCGCCAGTGGGCGCTGCGTCGAAGGCCTGGTTCCAGGTGTCGTGGGGCTTGCTCTGTGAAACTTCGAAGCGCGCCTTGCGGGCATTCGGCGTCTTCAGGATTTCGCTGAAGGAGCGTTTGCCGCCAAGGTAGTAATGCAGCGCGCTCATGCCCACGCACAAGGTCAGCGTGCCGTTGCCCTCGGTGCGCTGGAAGCTGCGTTCGACGGCCTCGCCCCAGGCCGCCTGCAGGTGCTGCAGGGTGTCGGTGCTCATGCCACCGGGCACCGGCAGGGTGTGGTCGGTCGGCTGCTGCAGATGCACGGCGATGGCGCGCACCAGCGGCTGAGGATCGAAACCCAGCAGGCTGGGCTGTTGCTCGGCTCTGAACTTGGAGCGATAGCGCGGCCCCACATCCAGGCCCGGGGCGACGGCGAACAGGCTCGTGGCGGAAGTGGCCGGGTCCAGCTTGATCCATTGGCTCCAGATTTCCAGCGCTTCGGCCAGCCGGGCTATCTGGCCCTGGCGCAGCTGGTTGCTGCGCGAGGCGCCCAGCAGCAGGGCGACCACATAGCTTTGCTCCGGACTCAGTTGCTGGACCTGGCTGGCCAGCTCGTCATTGATGCTCTGATGTTGCAACCGATGCTGGCAGGCGATGCGGTACAGCTGGTGCAAATCGAGCCATAACCCTTCAGGCACTGGGCTGTACAGCTCGGTGGCGCGCATCAGCGGGCCGTCGAGGGCATGCATCGCCCGTTGCAGCGCGGTGCTCAGCAGGCGGGCGCGGTCCTTGGTGAATTTCGGTGAAATGCGCGCCACGATCTGTTTGTAGCCCATCGCCAGCTGGCTTTGCAGGGCCTGGCACAGGTTGACGATCTTGCGTGAGCGGTCGTCCAGCACAATGGCCTGGTGCAGGAAATGCCGCTCCAGATGCTTGCAGACGTAGTACACCTCGGGCCGCAGCAATTCGAGCAGCTGCAGGCGATTGTCGCTGGTGGTGAGCAGCAGGTTGAGTTCGCCGATGGCCTGGTACAGCAGTCGAGCGGTTTCGCCGATGTTGGCCTTGGGCAGGTTGGCGATCCAGCGCTTGAGGTCGCGTGGCGTGGCATCGCAGAACGACAGGCGTGGCTGCGTCGGGGTCGAGACGCGCAGTAACTGGAGAGGGCTGGTCTCATTCATGCCGTGGACGACTCCGGCTGAAAACGAAAAGGATGTCTCCAACAATAGCAGCTGTGGTCGAAAGAAGTTCCGATCGAATTCTAGGTCGCCCGTGGGAGCGAGTGTATCGGCTCCCACGGGGCGACCGATGGTTCAGGTCCTCGGCAAGGCCAGCCCCTGGCCCATCCGTACCGGCGAGCCGGCGACCAGTTCCTCGGCCCACTTCACCTGGCCCGGGCCGAACAGGACGATGGCGGTGGAACCCAGCTTGAAGCGGCCCAGTTCGGCACCTTTTTCCAGATGGATCGGCGCACGGGCGGCTTCGTCGTAGCGGAAGGTCTTGAGCTCGCGCTTGGGTGGCGTGACCAGCCCGGCCCAGACGGTTTCGATGGACGCCACGATCATCGCGCCCACCAGTACCACGGCCATGGGGCCGCGTTCGGTGTCGAAGATGCACGCCACGCGTTCGTTGCGGGCGAACAGCTCGGGAACGTTTTCGGCGGTGGTCTGGTTGACCGAGAAGATCCGTCCCGGAATGTAGACCATCTCCCGCAGCGTACCGGCCAGCGGCATATGCACGCGGTGGTAATCCTTGGGCGACAGGTAGATGGTGGCGAAATCGCCGCCCATGAACGGCGCTGCGTTGGCCGAGTCGCCGCCAAGCAGTTCCAGCACACTGAAACTGTGACCCTTGGCCTGGAACACCCGGCCGTGCTCGATCGGGCCGAGCTGGCTGACGGCGCCGTCGGCGGGGCTGAGGATCGCGCCTGGGGTTTCGTCCAGTGGGCGCGCGCCTTCCTTCAAGGCGCGGGTGAAGAAGGCGTTGAAGTGCTCATAGGCGGTCAGGTCTTCCACCAGGGCCTGGGACATGTCCACCTGGTAGCGCTTGGCGAACCACGCGGTGAATGCATTCTTGAACCAGCGTACGCGGCATTCGGCAATGCAGCCGGCCAGCCGTGACAGCAGGTGGTGGGGCAACAGGTACTGGGTGAGGATGAACAAGCGGTTTTTCATTAACTGTCCTTTTTGGAACCTTCAAAGCTCGATAGGGGTATCGGGGTGGTTGCCCCATTCGCCCCAGGAACCGGCATAGCCTTTGACCCGTGGGTAACCGAGCGCCTTGGCCACCAGGTAGGTGAAGCCGGAGCGGTGGTGAGTCTGGCAGTGGGTGATGATTTCTTTGTCGGGGGTGATGCCCAGCTGTTCGAGAATCTGCGGCATGTCCCGGCGGATACGCAGGTTGCGGGCTGGGTCCATGCCGGCGGTCCATTCGAAATTGACCGCGCCGGGGATGTGTCCGCCCCTGGCTGCAACGACTTTTTCCCCGGAGTATTCCAGCGGGCCGCGCGCGTCCCAGATCGCCAGGTCGGCGGCACCGAGGCGGCTTTGCAGGTATTCGCGAGTGGCGGTGGGCTCGTCGCGCAGCGTCAGCGGCACCGGGCCACCGGCGCTGGGCGGTACTTCGGTGGACACGGGTAGGCCTTCGTCCAGCCATGACAGCAGGCCGCCGTCGAGGTAGTGGTAGTTCGGGTGGCCGATCACATCCAGCAACCAGATGAAGCGCCCGGCCCAGCCGCCGCCTTCGTCGTCGTAGACCACGTAGACCGCGTCCGGGTTGTGCCCGAGCTCGCCGAACAATGCCTCGAGGTCAGCCTTGGCCGGCAACAGGCCTGGCGCTGGCGGCTGGCCCAGTTGCGTACGCTTGGGGTCGACGAAGCGCGCGCCGGGAACGTGCCCGGTGCTGTAGCGGGCGGCGCTGGTCAGGTCCACCAGAATCAGTTCGCGTGCGTCGAGGCGCGCAAGCAGGTCGCTTGGCTCGATCACCAGCGGCAAGCCAGAGAAGTCAGGCATGTGAGGTCTCCAGGGGCGCAAAGGGAAAGGATTGTATCAAGTTCAACGGCCGCGGTTGGTAAAGGTGTGCAGGGCCCGCTCGATACATTGCGCGGTCTTGCCGAAAGCCTGGACCGTCACGTCCGAGAACGGGCCTCCGCCCTGGTCCACGACCACCAGCATGATCACCTTGCCATTGCAGGTCAGTGAACGCAGCAGCAGGTGCTCGCCCTTGAACAGGCTGCGCAGGACCGGCGGCAGCAGTGCCGAAAACTGAGCGTTGTTGTCGGGGTTCAGGCGAACCTGGGCCTGTTGTGCCAGCAACCGTTGCAAGACCTTGCTCTGGTTGATCGGGAAGCTCATGGCCGCCGCCTCGCTGGGCAGGCCGGCGGTCTGGTGCACGCGCACGTTGGCCTGGCTGCGGTCGGCCATCAGGATCATCACCCGGCGCATGCCGCACGCCGCCAGGGCGTCCCGGGCGGCGGTGGTCAGGTGCATGGCGTTGCTGAAGGGGCTTGGCTCCACCAGCAAGGCGGCGCACTGCTTGCGCCACTGGGTCAGGTCGACGGTGCTGGGTGGCGTTGCGGATGCTCGCCCGGAGGGGATGCGGCGACTGCCCGGGGGCCAGACCAGGGCCACGGCCGGGTGCCAGAGGTCCGGCATGCTGTTCTGGCGAGCGCTGTTGGCGGCTTGTTGGTGAAGTTGCTGCTGGATCTCTTCCACGGGCATCTGCAGGTACAGGCTCGTGAGGTACTGCCAGCGTGCGCTGTGGGGAGCGTCCCAGGCATGGTGCGCTGAAACCGCCAGGCCGTTGGCCAGCAGCACGGTGTTGGCCGGTTGGTTCAGCCAGCGCCGCAGGGTCGGGTCATCGTCCAGGCGGTTCTGTTGGCGCAGCGGATGTTCGCTGTCTCGGGCGATGCGCAGGACTTTCGCCAGTTCGCGACGTTCATTGAGCAACAGTCGGTAACCCTGCGCCACCCAGACCGGCAGGCGCCAGGTCTCCACCAGGGCCAGGCAGATGCTCAGCAGGCCGACGCCGAACAATTCGTGCTCCACCTTGCTGGCCTGCTGGCCTTGATGGAGGACCCGCAGCTCCCATTCCCCCAGCAGGCGCGGATGCGTCAGCGCCATGGGCCAGAGCGGCGAGAGAAACAGCAGGCTGCCCCAGTGAATGTCCTGCCACAGCCGCGCCAGGCGGCTGGCGAAAAAACCATTGGCCTGTTGCGTGGCATGCTGGCTGATCAATTGCAGCTGGCGCAGGGCAACGGGTATCTGTTGCTCCGGCAGCGAGGGCAGGCGTGCCAGCAGTTCCTCGGTGCGCTTGAGGCCGAGACGGTTGATGGCCACTTCGAGATTTTCCGCGGGCTCGGCGAGGTTGCCCCGGGTGTGATGATTGGCTTCCCGGATGACGCTCAGGGCCAGGGCGGGGCTGTCCTGCATCAGCTCGGCGATATCGCGCAACGAGCGATTGCTGTCGGCGATGGCCTTGCAGACCAGGTCGTGACTGGCCTGCGGCACCGGCAGATGGACGCCCTCGAGCAGCTTTACCCAGCCTTCGAGGGTGGTCGGTCGTGGAGTTGGAACCTTCGTTTCGTTAGCCATGGCTGGGGGTGATCATCGCATGCTGCAACGTGGCAAATTGGCTTTTCGCCAGAACTGGCTATAGTCTGGCGCAGTTTTGCCGATAAGGAGAAGAAGAGATTTTCCAGCTTCCGAATATGACCTTGAACCCGACTTAAATAAGTACTTTCTATCTATGGCTAAAATTATCGGCATCATAGTCGTGTTCGCGAGCGTGCTCGGCGGATACGTGCTCTCCCATGGCAAGATCGCCGCCCTGGTCCAGCCCTTCGAGGTGCTGATCATCGGTGGTGCGGCCCTTGGCGCTTTCCTGCAGGCCAACCCTGGCTACATGACCATGCACGTGCTCAAGAAATCCCTGAGCATGTTCGGTTCGCGCTTCAGCCACACGTTCTACCTGGAAGTGCTGGGGCTGATCTACGAGATCCTCAACAAGAGCCGGCGTGAAGGCATGATGGCGATCGAAGGCGACATCGAAGACGCCGCCGCCAGCCCGATCTTCGCCAAGTATCCCGCCGTGCTCAAGGACGCCCGGATGACGGCGTTCATCTGTGACTACCTGCGCATCATGTCGTCCGGCAACATGGCTCCCCATGAGCTGGAAGGCTTGTTCGACATGGAACTGTACAGCCTCAAGGAAGACCTGGAGCACCCGTCCCACGCCGTCAACGGTATCGCCGACGGTATGCCCGGCTTCGGTATCGTCGCCGCGGTGTTGGGTATCGTGGTGACCATGGCTTCCCTGGGCGATGGCGACCAGAAGTCCATCGGCCTGCACGTGGGGGCGGCCCTGGTGGGTACCTTCTTCGGTATTTTGGCCGCGTACGGTTTCTTCGGCCCGCTGGCCCATTCCCTGGCCCATGATGCCAAGGAAGAGCTCAACGTCTATGAAGCCATCAAGGCGTCCCTGGTGGCCTCGGCCTCGGGTATGCCGCCATCGCTGGCGGTCGAGTTCGGTCGCAAGGTTCTCTACCCGGCGCACCGTCCAAGCTTCGCCGAGCTGGAACAAGCGGTTCGCGGTCGCTAGTGCTTTGCTTTGCAAATACGTTCCTTTTTTGGCCAGTGACTGTTGCTGCCAGACAAGGCGCCGCGACGAGTCATAGCCCGCTATGGCGAGGAGCGGCAACGCAGTATGGCAGCAACAGGCACCGTCAGAACGGAACAGTATTTGTGAAGCAGAGCACTTAGGTCATGGAAAATAATCAGCCGATTATCGTAAAGCGCGTCAAGCGCATTGCCGGCGGGCACCATGGCGGTGCTTGGAAAATCGCCTTTGCCGACTTCGCGACGGCGATGATGGCGTTCTTCCTGGTGCTGTGGCTGCTGTCCACCGCGACCCCGGAGCAGAAGATCGCCATCGCCGGTTACTTCAAGGATCCGGTCGGTTTTTCCGAAAGCGGCACGCCCTACATCATCGACCTGGGCGGTTCTCCGGTCCTTGCGCCGGAAAATACCCTCAACCCCGAGGTCAAATCCCAGCCTCAGCCCGACAAGGCAACGGTCGATGCCAATGAGGCCGAAGGCATGGCCGAGCAGGTCGAGCGCGAACGCCTGGAGTTGCTCCTGCAGGAATTGCAGAACAAGGTCGAAGAGAACCCGGAGCTGCAGAAGTTCAAGGACCAGATCCTGTTCGAAATCACCCCGAACGGCTTGCGCATCCAGATCATGGATGCCGAGAACCGGCCGATGTTCGACTCCGGCAGCGCGCGGCTCAAGCCCTATTTCGAAGACATCCTGCTGGCCATGGCCGACACCATCAAGGCGGTGCCGAACAAGATCAGCATCAGCGGTCATACCGATGCCAAGCCCTACATCGGCAAGGGTGACTTCGGTAACTGGGAGCTCTCCGCCAACCGCGCCAACGCGGCACGGCGTGCCCTGGTGGCCGGCAGCTACCCGGACGAGCAGGTGGCGCGGGTGGTCGGTTACGCCTCGTCGGCGCTGTTCGACCGCAAGGACCCGTTCAACCCGGTCAACCGACGCATCGACATCGTCGTGTTGACCAAGAAGGCGCAGAAAGCCATCGAGGGTTCGCAGACCGATGACCCTGCGCCAGATCCAGCTCAGGATCAGGGCACGCCCGCAGAGACACCGGCGACGCCGTCGGGCGCCGCGGCTGACCCGAATGCCTTGCCACCGGATCAGCAGCCGGTGCCCGCCCATGAGTTGCGCGAGCGCTTGAACCTGTTCGACGAGGTCGCGCCCAAGCCTGCCGAAACGCCTGGGCAGTGACCTGAAGATTTGTCGATGGACCCGTGGCGAGGGGATTTATCCCCGCCGGGCTGCGCAGCCGCCCCTGTACCTGGCTTTTATCCAAAAGTACGAAGGGGAGGGGGCGTTTCGTGCCCCGGCGTGGATCAAACCCCTCGCCACAACTGCGTGCGGCTTCCCTTCCTTTCGAGTCAGTAGCTGTTTTCCGGCAGGCTGGCGATGATCGAGCGGTAGCTGTTCATCCGTTGCTGGTGCACACGGCCTTCTTCCAGTGCCTTGAGCAGGGCGCAACCGGGTTCGCGGTCATGCTTGCAGTCGCGGAAGCGGCACGTGCCGATCAGGTCGTTGAACTCGATGAACCCGGCTTCCACATCGGCCCGGCTGACATGACCCAGGCCGAACTCGCGAATGCCCGGGGAGTCGATCAGCTCACCGCCGCCAGGGAAATGGAACAGCCGGGCGGTGGTGGTGGTGTGGGTGCCCTGGCCGGACAGCTCGGACAAAGGCCCGACACGGGTGTCGACCTCCGGCAGCAGGCTGTTGACCAATGACGACTTGCCGACACCCGACTGTCCGACGAACACGCTGATGCGCCCGTCCAGTTGCTGTTGCAATTGCTCCATGCCGTTGCCGTGATGGGCGGAGACTTCCAGTACCGGATAACCCAATTGCCGATAGACCGACAGCAAGGCGTTCAGCGCCGGGGCGTTATGCTCGTCGATCAGGTCGAATTTGTTGAGCAGCAACAGCGGGCGGATACCCGCATGTTCGGCCGCGACCAGGTAACGGTCGATGAGGTTGGCGTGAGGTTCTGGCAGCGGGGCGAACACAATGACGATCATGTCGACGTTCGCCGCCACCGGCTTGAGCTGGCCCCGGCTGTCCGGACGGCACAGCTCGGTGTGACGTGGCAATTGCGCGACAATCACGCCGATACCCTGGTTGCCGGCGCGCCACACCACTCGGTCGCCAGTGACCAGCGCCGGCAGGTTGGCCCGCAGATGGCAGCGGAAGACCTGGCCAGCCAGCTCGCCTTCACAGGCTTCGACCTCGACCTGCACGCCGAAGTGGGCGATCACCAGGCCGGTCTGTTCGGGACCCAGGTCACCACCCTCCAGGGCTTGCACCGCACTGGATTCGCGTTTGGCGGCGCGGGCGGCGCGCTCGCCCTGGATCTTTTCGATACGCCAGTTCTGGCGGCGATTGAGTTGGCGTTTGGCCATGGGTGTTCCGTATGAAGAATGCAGCGATTAGATAAAACGGCGGCGAGTTTAGCACGCCCAGGAGCCGGCCTAGGCTAAACTGCGCAGCTACGCCGAGGAGCCCCCCATGCAAAATCCGCAGAACCTGATCTGGATCGACCTGGAAATGACCGGTCTGAACCCCGACACCGACGTCATTATCGAAATGGCCACCATTGTCACCGACAGTGACCTCAACACCCTGGCCGAAGGCCCGGTGATCGCGATCCACCACAGCGATGAAGTCCTCGCCGGCATGGACGAGTGGAACACTCGCCAGCATGGTGGCTCGGGCCTGACTCAACGGGTACGCGACAGCAAGATCAGCATGGCCGAGGCCGAAGCCCAGACCATCGCCTTCCTGGAGCAATGGGTGCCCCGGGGCAAGTCGCCCATCTGCGGCAACAGCATTTGCCAGGATCGACGCTTTCTCTATACCCACATGAAATCCCTGGAAAGCTATTTCCATTACCGCAACCTGGATGTCTCCACCCTCAAGGAACTGGCCGCCCGCTGGGCGCCGCAGGTTCGCGACAGCTTCCAGAAGGGCGGCAGCCACCTGGCGCTGGACGATATCCGCGAATCCATCGCCGAGCTGCAGCACTACCGCAAGCATTTCATCAAGTTCTGATTGAAGCGCGCGGCGCTCTTGTGACGAGGGGATAAATCCCCTCGCCACGGGTTCTGCGCTGGACATGCGCAACCGCCCTCTTTTGGTGCTTGCCTGAAATGGCTAGACTGCGCGCCTTCCCGCAAGGACCGCCAACATGTTGCTGATGCTTTATCTGATCGCCATCACCGCCGAAGCGATGACCGGCGCCTTGTCCGCCGGACGGCGTGGCATGGACTGGTTCGGCGTGGTGCTGATCGCCTGTGTCACCGCGCTGGGGGGCGGCTCGGTGCGCGATGTGCTGCTCGGTCATTATCCCCTCACCTGGGTCAAGCATCCGGAATACCTGGTGCTGACCACTGCGGCGGCGATGCTGACGGTGTTCCTGGCGCGCTGGATGCGTCACCTGCGTTCGATGTTCCTGGTACTCGACGCCGTGGGCCTGGTGGCGTTTACCCTGATCGGTTGCATGACCGCCCTTGAGATGGGCCATGGCATGCTGGTGGCGTCGGTCAGTGGCGTGATCACCGGGGTGTTCGGCGGCATCCTGCGGGATATATTCTGCAACGATATTCCCCTGATCTTCCGCCGTGAGCTCTATGCCAGCGTGTCGTTTGCCGCGGCGTGGTGTTATCTGCTCTGTGTCTATCTGCAGCTGCCAAGCGAACAGGCAATCCTCATCACGTTGTTCGGTGGTTTCCTGCTACGCCTCCTGGCGATCCGCTTTCACTGGGAAATGCCCAAGTTCGTCTATAACGACGAGGTTTGACGCTCGGCGTGCTGGCGCAGCGCCCATTCCACATGCTCGCGCACCAGTTCCGACGGATAGTCGCGTCGCGCGTGCAAGGCCTGCAGTACGGGAATGGTCGAAGGGGCATTGCCAAGGCCCACCGCCAGGTTGCGCAGCCAGCGTTCGTAGCCGGCTCGGCGCAGTGGCGAGCCTTCGGTGCTCCTGAGGAAGGTGTCCTCGTCCCACAGGAACAATTCGGCCAGGCCGGCGTTGTCCAGGTTATGCCGGGGTTTGAAATCGCTTTCCCCAGTAGGCCGGGCGAAGCGGTTCCAAGGGCAGACGATCTGGCAATCGTCGCAGCCGAACACTCGATTGCCGATCAAGGGACGCAGTTCTTCGGGGATGGCGTTCTTCAGTTCAATGGTGAGGTAGGAAATGCAACGGCGGGCGTCCAGCAGGTAGGGCCCTGCGAATGCCTTCGTAGGACAGATATCCAGGCAGGCCGTGCATTTGCCGCAGTGCTCCGTGGCGTGGGGCGGGTCCACGGGCAGCGGCAGGTCGACAAACAGCTCGCTCAGGAAGAAATAACTGCCGGCCTTGCGGTTCAGTACCAGGGTGTTCTTGCCGATCCAGCCGAGCCCGGCCTGTTCGGCAATGGCTTTTTCCAGTACCGGGGCGCTGTCGACAAAAGCGCGATAACCGAAGGGGCCGATGACCGCCTGGATTTTTTCGGCTAATTGTTGCACGCGTTTACGGATCAATTTGTGGTAATCGCGGCCCAACGCATAGCGCGAGACGTAGGCTTTTTCCGGTTGGGCGAGCCTGTGGGCCATCTCGGTGTCGCCCGGCAGGTAATCCATGCGCAGGGACACCACGCGCAATGTTCCCGGCACCAGCTCCTCGGGGTGGGAACGTTTGCTGCCATGGGCGCCCATATAGTCCATTTCGCCGTGGTAGCCGGCGTCGAGCCAGCGTTGCAAATGCTGCTCATGTTCGGCGAGGTCCAGGCCGCTGATGCCGACTTGCTGGAAGCCCAGCTCGCGGCCCCAGTCCTTGATGGATTGGGCGAGGGCGGGGAGGTCGGTGGGAATGACAGGCATGTGGCAAGAGAAACCGGAGCTGAGATGCGTATAATTCTGCCAGACATCGGAGCCTGAAGACGCATGCCGCACACTAAAGATGATTTTCCCGACGCGCTGTACAGTGCCGCGCAGGTCCGGGCCCTCGACGCACAACTGATCGCGGCGGGGACCACCGGCTTCGAATTGATGCAGCGCGCAGCCCGTGCCACCTGGCGGGCGATCGTCCGGCGCTGGCCACAGGCCGGCGAGCTGACCGTGATGACCGGTCATGGCAATAATGCCGGCGACGGTTTCCTGGTGGCGACCCTGGCCCGCCGTGCCGGCTGGTCGGTGCGGGTACTGACCGTGGGTGAGCCTCGTCGCCTGCAGGGGGACGCCGCCATTGCCCATGCCGAGGCCGTGGCAGTGGGGGTGCCGCTGGAGACGTGGAACGACGAATCCGAATTGCGAGGGGTGCTGCTGGATGCCTTGCTTGGCACGGGCTTGAGCGGTGATGTGCGCGAACCCTATATCCGGGCGATCGACACGATCAATGTCAGCGGGCTGCCGGTCGCCGCGGTGGATATTCCTTCCGGCCTGTGCAGCGACACCGGACGGGTCCTGGGCACGGCGGTCGCGGCCGACCTGACGGTGACCTTCATTGGTCTGAAACTGGGCCTGTTCACGGGCGACGCGGCGGACCGCGTCGGTGAGCTGGTCTTCGATGACCTGCACGCCGATGCGGATATCGTTGAATCGGCGCCGTCCACTGCACGATTGCTCTTACCAAAAAATCTGCCGCGTCTGACGCCTCGCGCGCCCACTTCCCACAAAGGCTCGTTCGGGCACGTCCTGTTGATCGGCGGCGACCGGGGATTTGGCGGTGCGATCCAGATGAGTGCCGAAAGCGCCCTGCGTTGCGGTGCCGGAATGGTTTCCATGGCGACCCGCAGCGAACACGTATCGGCTGCGCTGACGCGTTTACCTGAGGTCATGGTGCAAGGCACTCATTCGGCGAACCAGCTGATGGGCCTGCTGGAGCGGGCGGACGTGCTGGTGGTGGGCCCCGGGTTGGGCCAGGCCGCCTGGGGGCGCAGTTTGCTGTCGGCGGCGGCCAACGTTTCCGTGCCGCAGGTATGGGACGCCGACGCCCTGAACCTGCTGAGCGCGGGCGCGGTCGGTTTGCCCGAGGGCTGTGTGATCACTCCGCATCCGGGTGAAGCGGCCCGGCTCCTGGATATTTCCACGGCACAGGTGCAGGCCGATCGTCCGGCGGCGGCCCGGGCACTGAGCAGGAAATACGCCGCCACGGTAATCCTCAAGGGCGCTGGCAGCCTGGTTGCCGGCCCGGACGGTCGCCTGGCGGTTTGCGGCCAGGGCCATCCGGCCATGGCCACGGCCGGCCTCGGAGATGTATTGGCCGGGGTGATCGGCGCCTTGCTCGCCCAGGGCATGGATGGCTTCGAGGCCGCCTGCCTGGCTGTCTGGTTGCACGCCAATGCCGGCGCACAGGTCGGGCGCTCGGGCCGGGGGCTGGCGGCGACCGACCTGATTCCGGCCATTCGTCAGTTGCTGGAGGAGCAGTCACCTTGTCTGAAGTAACCCTGTACGTGGCCGACGAGCAGGCCATGACGCAATTCGGTGCTCGCATTGCGCAGGTCACCGCAGGCCACGGCCTGATCTTCCTGGAAGGCGATCTCGGCGCGGGCAAGACCACCTTGTCCCGCGGCATCATTCGCGGCCTGGGGCATGTCGGCGCGGTGAAAAGCCCTACGTTCACCTTGGTGGAGCCCTACGAGATCGGTGATATCCGAGCGTTTCATTTCGATTTGTATCGACTGGTGGATCCGGAAGAGCTGGAGTTTCTCGGTATCCGTGATTATTTCGAAGACGATGCCTTGTGCCTGATCGAATGGCCCTGCAAGGGTGCAGGCTTTTTGCCAAAGCCTGACCTGACCATTACCATTGGCGCGCAGAATGGCGGGCGTTCGCTGAAACTGACGCCGCAAGGCTCGCGCGGCGAGTCGTGGTGTGCCGCATTGGCACTGGAAACTATTTGATGATGGGGTTTGGTATGCGCTTTCGCGCGGTGGCTGCTGTCGTAGGACTGTTGCTTACGGCACTGGCCGTCGATGCTGTGGCTGAGACAAAGGTCAACAGCGTTCGCCTGTGGCGGGCGCCGGACAACACGCGACTGGTGTTCGACCTGACGGGGCCGGTGCAGCACAGCGTGTTCACCCTCACGGCCCCGGACCGCCTGGTGATCGACATCAACGGCGCCTCCCTGGGCGCGCCGCTGAACGTGCCCACCGCCAATACGCCGATTACCGCCATGCGTTCGGCCCAGCGTACGCCGACCGACCTGCGGGTGGTCATCGACCTGAAAAAAACCGTCACCCCGAAAAGCTTCACCCTGGCGCCCAATGCCCAGTACGGCAACCGCCTGGTGGTGGACCTGTTCGACAACCCGGCCGACGCCGCGCCACCGCCGCCGCCTCCTGCCAATGTCGCCACGGTGCCGGCGGTGCCGGTCACGCCGACCGAGCCGGCGATCAAGCTGCCACCGGCTCCGGCCGGCAAGCGCGACATCATTGTGGTCATCGATGCCGGTCATGGCGGGGAAGACCCAGGGGCCTCGGGCTCGCGTGGGCAGCGCGAAAAAGACGTGGTGTTGTCCATCGCCCGGGAGCTGCAGCGCCAGGTCAACGGCATGAAGGGCTTCCGCGCCGAACTGACCCGTACCGGCGACTATTTCATCCCGTTGCGCGGTCGTACCGAAATCGCCCGCAAGAAAGGCGCCGACCTGTTCGTCTCGATCCATGCCGACGCGGCACCTTCGACCGCGGCCTTCGGGGCCTCGGTGTTCGCCCTGTCCGACCGGGGCGCCACCTCCGAGACTGCCCGCTGGCTGGCCGACAGCGAAAACCGTTCCGACCTGATCGGCGGTGCCGGCAACGTCAGCCTCGACGACAAGGACCGCATGCTGGCCGGTGTGTTGCTCGATTTGTCGATGACCGCCTCGCTGACCTCCAGCTTGAATGTCGGCCAGAAGGTCCTGAGCAATATCGGCCGCGTCACGCCCCTGCACAAGCAGCGTGTCGAACAGGCCGGCTTCATGGTGCTCAAGTCGCCGGACATCCCGTCGATCCTGGTGGAAACCGGATTCATCTCCAACGCCAACGAAGCCTCCAAGCTGACGTCTTCCAGCCACCAGCAGGCCCTGGCCCGGTCCATCAGCAGCGGTGTACGCCAGTTCTTCCAGCAGAACCCGCCGCCGGGCACCTACATCGCCTGGCTGCGTGACTCCGGCAAGATCGCCCAAGGCCCGCGGGACCATAGGGTCAGTCCCGGTGAAACCCTGGCAATGATTGCCGTGCGCTACCAGGTGTCGCCCGCCACCTTGCGCAGCGCCAACAATCTCAAGAGCGACGAGCTCAAGATCGGCCAGACCCTGACCATTCCGGGCAATGAAGTGGCGTCCAAGCAATGAGCGATGAAGTGATCGGCAGCAACGCCCGTATCGAGCTGCTCAGTCCTCGGCTGGCGAACCAGATCGCCGCCGGCGAGGTGGTCGAGCGCCCGGCGTCGGTCATCAAGGAACTGCTGGAGAACAGCCTGGACTCCGGTGCCCGGCGCATCGATGTGGACGTCGAGCAGGGTGGCGTCAAGCTGCTGCGGGTGCGTGACGACGGTGGTGGTATTCCCGCCGACGACCTGCCGCTGGCACTGGCGCGCCATGCCACCAGCAAGATCCGCGATCTGGAAGATCTCGAACGGGTCATGAGCCTGGGGTTTCGTGGCGAAGCGCTGGCCTCCATCAGCTCGGTGTCGCGCCTGACGCTGACCTCCCGCACCCGCGACGCCGAACAGGCCTGGCAGGTCGAGACCGAGGGGCGGGACATGGCCTCCCGTGTGCAGCCTGCGGCCCATCCGGTGGGCACGTCGGTGGAAGTGCGTGACCTGTTTTTCAATACGCCGGCACGGCGCAAGTTTCTCAAGGCCGAGAAGACCGAGTTCGATCATCTGCAGGAAGTCATCAAGCGCCTGGCCCTGGCGCGGTTCGACGTGGCGTTCCACTTGCGCCATAACGGCAAGACCATTCTCAGTCTGCACGAGGCCCGTGACGACGCGGCCCGTGCCCGGCGCGTGGCGGCGGTGTGCGGCTCGGGTTTCCTGGAACAGGCCTTGCCCATCGAGGTCGAGCGCAATGGCCTGCACCTGTGGGGCTGGGTCGGGTTGCCAACCTTCTCCCGCAGCCAGGCGGATCTGCAATATTTCTATGTGAACGGCCGGGCGGTACGGGACAAGCTGGTCGCCCACGCGGTGCGCCAGGCCTATCGCGATGTGTTGTTCAACGGTCGGCATCCGACCTTCGTGCTGTTTTTCGAGGTCGACCCTTCAGTGGTGGACGTCAACGTGCACCCCACCAAGCATGAGGTGCGCTTCCGCGACGGGCGCATGGTGCACGATTTCCTCTATGGCACCTTGCACCGCGCCTTGGGCGACGTGCGTCCGGAAGACCAGTTGGCAGCACCGGCCACCGTGGCCGGGATGGTTCGTCCAACCGGACTGGAAGCCGGCGAATTCGGACCCCAGGGCGAAATGCGCCTGGCGGCCAATACCCTGCTGGAGCAGCCCCAGGCGCAACCGAGCTACACCTCGGCGAGTTCCGGCGCAGGCGGCTATCAGTATCAATACACCCCGCGGCCGCAATCGAGCGTGCCGGCGGCCGAGGCCCAGGCGGCCTATCGGGAGTTCTTCAAGCCGTTGCCTGAAACCGGCGCAGTGGCGTTGCCCGACGGCCAGGGCGATATCCCGCCGCTGGGCTACGCCCTGGCGCAGCTCAAGGGCATCTATATCCTGGCGGAAAATGCCCAGGGCCTGGTCCTGGTGGATATGCATGCCGCTCATGAGCGAATCATGTACGAGCGGCTGAAAATCGCCATGGCCAGCGAAGGGCTCAGCGGCCAGCCGCTGCTGGTGCCTGAGTCACTGGCTGTCAGCCAGCGCGAAGCCGATTGCGCAGAAGAACATGTGGGCTGGTTCCAGCGCCTGGGCTTCGAGCTGCAGCGACTGGGCCCGGAAACCCTGGCGATCCGGCAGATCCCGGCGCTGCTGAAGCAGGCCGAGGCCAATCGGTTGGTCAGCGACGTGCTGGCGGATCTGATGGAGTACGGCACCAGCGACCGGATCCAGGCGCATCTGAACGAGCTGCTGGGCACCATGGCCTGCCATGGCGCGGTCCGCGCCAACCGGCGCCTGGCCTTGCCGGAAATGAACGGCTTGCTGCGGGACATGGAGAACACCGAGCGCAGCGGCCAATGCAACCATGGCCGGCCGACCTGGACCCAACTGGGCCTGGACGACCTGGACAAACTGTTTTTGCGCGGTCGTTGATGAGCCAGTTGCCACCTGCGATTTTCCTGATGGGGCCGACGGCCGCTGGCAAGACCGACCTGGCCATCGAATTGACCAAGGTCCTGCCCTGCGAGTTGATCAGTGTCGATTCGGCCCTGGTCTATCGGGGCATGGACATCGGCACCGCCAAGCCGTCAAAAGAACTGCTGGCCGAATTTCCCCACCGCCTGATCGACATCCTGGACCCGGTCGAGGCTTATTCGGCGGCCGATTTCCGGCGTGATGCGCTCCAGGCCATGGCCGAAATCACTGCGCGGGGCAACATCCCGCTGCTGGTGGGCGGCACGATGCTGTATTACAAGGCCCTGGTCGATGGGTTGGCGGACATGCCGGCGGCCGATCCCGAGGTGCGCGCGCAGATCGAAGAAGAAGCCGCGCGCCTTGGCTGGCATGCCCTGCACGAGCAATTGGCGGTCATTGACCCTGAGTCGGCGGCGCGCATCCATCCCAATGACCCGCAGCGGCTCAGCCGGGCGCTGGAGGTTTATCGGGTCAGTGGCCAGAGCATGACGGCCCTGCGCCGACAACAATCTGCGCAAAGTACTGAAGCAGCCGCTTCGGGACTGCAACAATTGCCCTATACTGTCGCGAATCTGGCCATCGCTCCGGCGAACCGGCAAGTGCTGCATCGGCGAATTGAACAAAGATTCACATTGATGTTGGAACAGGGATTCATAGACGAGGTCGTAGCCCTGCGTGAGCGAAGTGACCTGCATGCCGGGTTGCCGTCTATACGTGCGGTGGGTTATCGACAGGTCTGGGACTACCTGGACGGCAAGCTGACGTCAGCCGAGATGCGCGAGCGTGGGATTATTGCCACGCGCCAACTGGCGAAACGCCAGTTCACCTGGTTGCGCAGCTGGACTGACCTGCATTGGCTTGACAGCCTCGATTGCGACAATCTGCCACGCGCCTTGAAATACCTTGGGACCGTCTCCATATTGAACTGAGTCCTTGCAATTGCCGTCTATCCTTGGGGGTGTGACGGCCCAAGCCATCTGATTCCGATTTTTATTATTGATCCTTAAAGGAGTGCGGCACATGTCAAAAGGGCATTCGCTACAAGACCCTTACTTGAACACTTTACGTAAAGAGAAAGTTGGGGTGTCCATCTATCTGGTCAACGGGATCAAACTGCAAGGCACGATCGAGTCTTTCGACCAGTTCGTCATCCTTCTGAAAAACACCGTCAGCCAGATGGTCTACAAACACGCTATCTCTACAGTCGTGCCGGTCCGTCCAATTCGTCTGCCAAGCGCAACCGAATCCGATGGCGGTGACGCTGAGCCGGGTAACGCCTGATAGGAGTCTCCTTTGTTCTTTGAGCGCCACGGTGGTGGTGAGCGGACTATTCTCGTTCACTTGGATGGACAGGACCCTGAGGCGCGCGAAGATCCGCAGGAGTTTCAGGAATTGGCTCTTTCGGCCGGCGCCGAGACCGTCGCGTTCTTCAACGTGCCGCGTCATCGGCCAACCGCCAAGTTCCTGATCGGCAGTGGCAAGGTCGAGGAGTTGCGCGACCTGGTCAAGGCCGAGCAGGTCGATCTGGTGATTTTCAATCACATCCTCACGCCCAGTCAGGAACGTAACCTCGAACGTGTCTTCGAGTGTCGCGTGATCGACCGTACCGGGCTGATTCTCGATATCTTCGCCCAACGCGCCCGCACCCATGAAGGCAAGCTCCAGGTCGAACTGGCCCAGCTCGAGCACATGAGTACGCGTTTGGTTCGTGGCTGGACTCACCTTGAGCGGCAGAAGGGGGGTATCGGCCTGCGCGGCCCGGGTGAAACCCAGCTGGAAACCGACCGGCGCCTGTTGCGGGTCCGCCTGCGCCAGATCAAGGGGCGCCTGGAGAAGGTCCGCAGCCAGCGCGAGCAGTCGCGCCGCGGACGCAAGCGCGCGGATATCCCGACGGTTTCGCTGGTGGGCTATACCAACGCCGGCAAGTCGACACTGTTCAATAACGTGACCCAATCGGACGTCTACGCCGCCGACCAGCTGTTCGCCACCCTCGACCCGACCCTGCGCCGGCTCGACCTGGACGACCTGGGGCCGATCGTGCTGGCCGATACCGTGGGTTTCATTCGACACTTGCCGCATAAGCTGGTCGAGGCTTTCCGGGCTACGCTCGAAGAGTCGAGCAACTCCGACCTGCTGCTGCATGTGATCGATGCCGCCGAGCCCGACCGGATGCTGCAGATCGAGCAGGTCATGGTGGTGCTGGGCGAGATCGGGGCCCAGGACTTGCCGATCCTCGAGGTATACAACAAACTCGATTTGCTCGAAGGGGTGGAGCCGCAGATCCAGCGCGATGCCGACGGCAAGCCGCAGCGGGTCTGGTTGTCGGCCCAGGACGGTACCGGCCTCGACCTGCTCAAGCAGGCCGTGGCGGAGTTGCTGGGCAACGATCTGTTCGTCGGCACCCTGAAGCTGCCGCAACGGTTCGCCCGGCTCCGTGCCCAGTTCTTTGAGCTGGGGGCGGTGCAGAAAGAAGAACACGACGAAGAAGGCACCTGCCTGCTGGCGGTGCGTCTGCCTCGTGCTGAGTTGAATCGATTGGTCAGTCGCGAAGGGCTGCGACCGATGGAGTTCATCGAGCAACACACTTTGCAATAAAAGCCTGAGAACGCTGTGTCAGGCATTCTGTAGCATTGGTCGGCGCGCCGTGGGTGCGTCTTTGCTTTATCAGATGGAGAGCGCTATGGCTTGGAATGAGCCGGGTGGCAACTCGAATAATCAGGATCCCTGGGGTGGCAAGCGTCGTAACAACGGCGACCGCAAGGGACCGCCGGATCTCGACGAGGCCTTCCGCAAGCTGCAGGAAAGCCTGAACGGTTTGTTCGGTGGTGGTAAGAAACGCGGTGACGACGGCGGTCGTCCGGGCAAGGGCGGTGGTTTCGGCCTGCTCGGCATCGGTCTGGTCGTGCTCGCCGCCGTCTGGCTGTACAGCGCGGTCTATGTCGTGGACGAGCAGGAGCAGGCCGTGGTGCTGCGCTTCGGCAAGTACTACGAGACTGTCGGCCCGGGCCTGAACATCTATTTCCCGCCGATCGATCAGAAATACATGGAAAACGTCACGCGTGAGCGTGCCTACACCAAGCAGGGGCAGATGCTCACGGAAGACGAGAACATCGTCGAAGTGCCGCTGACCGTGCAGTACAAGATCACCAACCTGCAGGACTTCGTGCTGAACGTCGACCAGCCGGAAGTGAGCCTGCAGCACGCGACCGAAAGTGCCCTGCGTCACGTGGTGGGTTCCACCGCCATGGATCAGGTGCTGACCGAAGGGCGTGAGCTGATGGCCAGCGAGATCAAGGAGCGCCTGCAGCGGTTCCTCGATACCTATCGCACCGGCATCACCGTCACTCAGGTCAACGTCCAGAGCGCCGCGGCGCCGCGTGAAGTCCAGGAAGCCTTCGACGATGTGATCCGTGCCCGTGAAGACGAGCAGCGCTCGCGAAACCAGGCCGAAACCTACGCCAACGGCGTCGTGCCGGAAGCCCGTGGCCAGGCCCAGCGCATCATCGAGGACGCCAACGGTTATCGCGACGAAGTGGTCTCCCGCGCCAAGGGTGAGGCCGACCGCTTCACCAAGCTGGTGGCCGAGTATCGCAAGGCGCCCGAAGTGACCCGTCAGCGTCTTTACCTGGATACCATGCAGGAAGTCTTCAGCAATACCAGCAAGGTCCTCGTGACCGGTAACAAGAACGGCCAGAGCAATCTGCTGTACCTGCCGCTGGACAAGATGATCGAGAGCGGTCGTGCCACCAGTGCGCCGCCGACCAGCATGGCACCCGCCAGCACTGAAGCGAATACTCGCGCGGCGGTGGAGCAGCAACAGCAAGCACGTACCAGGGAGAGTCGCTGATGAGCAATAAATCGCTGATCGCCCTTATTGTCGGCGTCGTCGTGGCGATCGCTGCCTGGAACTGCTTCTACATCGTGTCCCAGACCGAACGTGCGGTATTGCTGCAATTCGGTCGCGTGGTCGAGGCGGATGTCCAGCCAGGGCTGCATGTGAAGGTGCCGTACGTCAACAAGGTGCGCAAGTTCGACGCTCGCCTGATGACGCTCGATGCGCCGACGCAACGCTTCCTGACGCTGGAAAAGAAAGCCGTGATGGTGGATGCCTATGCCAAGTGGCGTGTGAAGGACGCCGAGCGTTTCTATACCGCGACCTCGGGTCTCAAGCAGATCGCCGACGAACGTCTGTCCCGCCGCCTGGAGTCGGGCCTGCGTGACCAGTTCGGTAAGCGTACCCTGCATGAGGTGGTGTCCGGTGAGCGTGACGCGCTCATGGCCGATATCACCCGCTCCTTGAACACCATGGCGGAAAAAGAGCTGGGTATCGAAGTGGTCGATGTCCGGGTCAAGGCCATCGACCTGCCCAAGGAAGTCAATCGCAGCGTCTTCGAGCGGATGAGCACCGAGCGTGAGCGTGAAGCCCGGGAGCATCGCGCCAAGGGTAACGAGCTGGCGGAAGGTATCCGTGCCGATGCCGATCGTCAGCGCCGCGTGTTGCTGGCCGAGGCTTATCGTGAGTCGGAAGAGGTTCGCGGTGATGGCGATGCCCAGGCCGCTGCGATCTACGCCAAGGCCTACGGCCAGGACCAGGAGTTCTACGCGTTCTACCGCAGCCTGCATGCCTACCGTGAAAGCTTCGGGCGTAAATCCGATGTGCTGGTGCTGGATCCGAGCAGCGACTTTTTCCGCTACCTGGAACAGGCCAAGCCTTGATGCAGCGTTGACCTGAAACACTCCGCCTGGCGGCTAAAGCGTCGGGCGGGGTGATCCTTTGGGAAAACGAGTGTATGATGCGGCAGCCGGGAAATTCCCGGCTTTTTTGCGTCTGCACGTTCGATTGTGGTTTTGCTTGCAGACGTCGGGTTGAACGACTCGACAGGTTTTTCGAGGAAAGCGCTGGACGAGGCCGATTCCTGGCCCTTCGTCACGTCGCCCTTGCGCGTTGTTTGTGCAAAGGCACAGGTGTTTTCTGCTTCACTCAAGGCTTGCCCGAAGGCTGGCCGCCCGGACCATAGGGGAATGGCGTAATGGCAACGGTAGACCGCTGGCTGCTGCCAGATGGCATCGAAGAAGTACTGCCACCGGAAGCTGCGCGTATCGAAGTGGCGCGTCGGCAGGTGTTGGATCTGTTCCAGAGCTGGGGTTACGAATTTGTCGTCACCCCTCATATCGAGTACCTGGAATCCCTGCTGACCGGCGCGGGCCAGGACCTGGACCTGCGTACTTTCAAGGTCGTCGACCCGCAGTCGGGCCGGCAGATGGGCTTCCGCGCCGACATCACGCCGCAAGTGGCGCGAATCGACGCCCACACGTTGCGCCGGGAAGGTCCCAATCGCCTGTGCTATGCCGGCAGCGTGCTGCACGCCCAGCCTCGTGCCTTGTCTTCTTCTCGCAGCCCCATCCAGCTGGGTGCCGAGTTGTATGGCGACGCCAGCCCCAGCAGCGACGTGGAAGTCATCAGCTTGATGTTGGCGATGCTGCAACTGGCTGACGTACCGGATGTCCACATGGACCTGGGTCATGTCGGCATCTATCGCGGCCTGGCCCGCGCCGCCGGCCTGTCCGGCGAAGTGGAGCAGCAGTTGTTCGATGCCTTGCAGCGCAAGGCCATCGACGAGGTCGTCAGCCTGACCGAAGGCTTGCCGAGCGATCTGTCCGACATGCTGCGGGCGCTGGTGGGCCTGTGTGGCGGTCGTGAGGTGCTGGTTGCGGCCCGGGATCGCCTGGCGAATGCGCCGGCCCCCGTGCTGGCGGCCCTGGACGACCTGCTGGCAATAGCCGAGCGGTTGTCGGTGCGTTTCCCGGAGCTGCCGTTGTATTTCGACCTGGGTGAGTTGCGCGGTTATCACTACCACACCGGCGTGGTGTTCGCGGTGTTCGTACCGGGCGTGGGCCAGTCCATCGCCCAGGGCGGTCGTTACGATGACATCGGCGCCGATTTCGGTCGTGCTCGTCCGGCGACCGGCTTTTCTACCGATTTGAAAACCCTGGTGACCCTGGGGCGTGCTGAGGTCGAGTTACCGTCTGGCGGTATCTGGATGCCTGACAGTACGGATGCGGCACTCTGGCAAGCAGTCTGCCAGTTGCGCAGTGAGGGTCAGCGAGTCGTCCAGGCATTGCCCGGGCAGCCTTTGGCCGCCGCCCGCGAAGCGGACTGCGACCGGCAATTGATTCAGCACAACGGGCTTTGGCAGGTATTGCCGCTGGCTTCTTGAGTTTTCCTGCCGGCTGCGGCCGGCACCAAGTTTGCGCGAATGAGGACAAGTGTTATGGGTAAGAATGTCGTAGTCCTGGGCACCCAGTGGGGTGATGAGGGCAAAGGCAAGATCGTCGATCTGCTGACCGAACATGCTGCCGCCGTAGTGCGCTATCAGGGTGGCCACAACGCAGGTCACACCTTGGTGATCGACGGTGAGAAGACCGTCCTGCACCTGATTCCGTCGGGCGTGCTGCGTGAAGGCGTGCAGTGCCTGATCGGCAACGGTGTCGTGGTGGCTCCCGACGCGTTGCTGCGGGAAATCGTCAAGCTGGAAGAGAAAGGCGTACCGGTGCGCGAGCGCCTGCGTATCAGCCCGTCCTGCCCGTTGATCCTGTCCTATCACGTTGCGCTGGACCAGGCCCGTGAAAAGGCTCGTGGCGAGATGAAGATCGGTACCACCGGTCGTGGTATCGGCCCTGCCTACGAAGACAAGGTGGCGCGCCGCGGCCTGCGCATCGGCGATCTGTTCCACCGCGAGCGTTTCGCCGCCAAACTGGGTGAGTTGCTGGACTACCACAACTTTGTCCTGGTCAACTACTACAAAGAACCTGCCATCGATTTCCAGAAGACGCTGGACGAGTGCATGGAATACGCCGAGCTGCTCAAGCCGATGATGCTCGACGTCACCGCTGAGCTGCATGAGTTGCGTCGTGCCGGCAAGGACATCATGTTCGAAGGCGCCCAGGGTTCGTTGCTGGACATCGACCATGGCACCTACCCGTACGTGACCAGCTCCAACACCACCGCCGGCGGCATCGCCACCGGGTCGGGTTTCGGTCCGATGTACGTGGACTACATCCTGGGCATCACCAAGGCCTACACCACGCGCGTGGGCTCGGGTCCGTTCCCGACCGAACTGTTCGATGACGTCGGTGCGTTCCTGGCCAAGCGCGGCCATGAGTTCGGTGCCACTACCGGGCGTGCCCGTCGTTGCGGCTGGTTCGATGCGGTGATCCTGCGTCGCGCCATCGACGTCAACAGCATTTCTGGCTTGTGCCTGACCAAGCTGGACGTGCTGGATGGTCTGGAGACCATCAACATCTGCGTGGGCTACAAGAACCAGAACGGCGCTGTCATCGACGCTCCGACCGACGCCGACAGCTACATCGGCCTGGAGCCGGTGTACGAGCAGATGCCGGGCTGGACCGAGTCCACCGTGGGTGCCAAGACCCTGGAAGAGCTGCCTGTGGCGGCCCGCAACTACATCAAGCGTCTCGAAGAGCTGGTCGGCGCGCCGATCGACATTATTTCGACGGGGCCGGACCGCAACGAAACCATCGTTCTGCGTCATCCGTTTGGCTGATAAGTCATTGATGCACAAAACAAAGGACCCTCATTAGGGTCCTTTGTCGTTCCTGGTCGCCGTGCGGCACGACACTTGCTATGAATCTCCATTATCGGCGCCCGTTCAGCGGTGCCATCAAATTAATGGCGTTGGTAGAGGGATTTCACGTGTCGGCCGTTCTCTCACTGTTACAAAGCCGTTTGCTGCGGCCTGTGTTCGTTACGCTTGGTATCGCCCTTTTGGTGCAGGTGCTGGTGGCTGTGGCGCTGACCCGGAGCACAGTCACGGCGCTGGAGGCCGACCTGAGTGCGGGCCTGGGGGCTGATAGCCAGAAACTTTCCGGTGAGTTGGAGCAGGCCGGGCGCGAGGTGACCTCCAGCCTGGATAGCCTGTCTGCCAGTACGCGCCAGCGCCTGAATGCCGGCTTGTCCGCGCGCCTGAAGGAAGAGCAGGCACAGCTGCGGGGCGCTCTGGAAAAAGACTTGAGGGAGTCGGCCAATGATATGGCGCAACTCCTGGCCTCCGTTGCCCCTCGTGCCATGTGGGACAGCGACATTCCGACACTTTCCGAATTCGCTCGCCGGGCCCAGCGCAATCCCAATGTGCTCTTCGTCATTTATGACGATGCCAATGGCGAACACCTGACCCGTTATTTGAACCGGGAAAATCCGGTCAACAAAGCGCTGCTGGAGAAGGGCAAGGGTGAGCGGGCGCTGGACAAGGTCCTGGATGCGGCGAAAAACGATCCTTCCGTCTATTACCTCGAGGCTTCCATCAGCCCCAACGGGGTGGAAATCGGCAAAGTGCTCATGGGGGTCTCCACCGCATCCGTGGAAAGCGACCTGAAGGCGCTGGACCAGAGATTCTCGGCGTTGATCGCCAGCAGCGACCAGCTGGTGGGGGACAGTCTCAAGGGGGCTGCGGCTGACAGCGCCACTGCCATGCGTGGCCGGCTGCAGTCGGCCCAGGCCACTGCTACCCAAATGCAGACCAATACTGCCAGCACCGTGCAAGAGGCCGCGAGTACCTTGCGCTGGCGCATTGGCCTGGGCCTGGCGCTGGTGGGCCTCGGCGTGCTGGTGTTGTTGGCGGTGGTGCTGGGGCGCCGGGTCGTCAATCGCCTGAGGCTGCTGATCGCGGCGATGAATGATCTGGCGGCGGGTGAGGGGGACCTGACCAAGCGCGTGCAAATCAACAGCAAGGATGAAATTGGCGACATGGCATCGGCTGTCAATCGCTTTGTGGATAAGTTGCAGCCCATCGTGCGGGAAGCGGGTGACGTGGCCCAGCGTACGGGCCTGGAGATCGGTGCGATGACCTTGCGAAATTCCGGTGCCGATGCGGCAGCCGGGATGCAGCGCGATGAAGTGGCCGAGAGCCTGCGGGCCTTGTCGCAGATGGCTGATGAGGCGCAATCGGAAAGCCAGGCGATGCAGGCGGCCTTGCAGCAGGTGGTGGAGATTCGCCAGGCCACCGATGAGAACACTCGCACATCGGCCAAGGTAGGCAGCCTGATCGAGGCGTTGGCCGGGCAGGTGGATACCGGGGCGAAAGTCATCGAGCGGCTGGCCCAGCAGAGCGAGCAGATCGAAGTGGTGCTGACGGTTATCCACGGTATTGCCGAGCAGACCAACCTGTTGGCCTTGAACGCGGCTATCGAGGCTGCGCGGGCCGGGGAGACCGGGCGCGGCTTTGCGGTGGTGGCGGATGAGGTACGGGCTCTGGCAAGCAAGACCCAGAGTTCCACGGGCGATATCCAGGCCCATATCGTGGCGTTGCAGCAAGGGGCCCGGGAAGCGGTGGCTGCAATCGGCCAGGCCGGGCGCCAGGCCAGCGAAGGATTGCTGGTATTGCGTGACAGTGCTCGTCTGCAGCAGTCGGTGCAGGCCTCTGTGGAGCAGGTGCACGCGGCCATCGGCCTGGCGACCCAGGCGGCAGCTCATCAGGCCCAGGGTGCCCAGGCGGTTCGCGGGCGGGTAGAAACCATTCATGCCCAGGCCGAGAAGGCGGCCCAGGCTGTGGTCGAGACCACCGCCAGCGGTAAGGTGCTGGACAGCCTGGCGGCGCAATTGAAGGCGAGCCTGGGACAGTTCCGGGCCTGATCCGGCTGACCGGGCATTCGTCCGGACGCGACCACGAGCTTGGGTTGCGTCCGGGGATCTTTCGGCTTTGTCCGGATGAGGGCGAGCCTGCGATTGCTGTGGTCGGGAAAGTAAAGGGGGGCAGAAACGCAAAAACCCGCTTTCGCGGGTTTCTGTGAGGTTCAAGGCAAAACCTTGAAGCTTGAATTGGTGCCCAGAAGAAGACTCGAACTTCCACGACCTTGCGGTCACCAGCACCTGAAGCTGGCGTGTCTACCAATTTCACCATCTGGGCAGCATCTTCAGCGTTGCCGCTGTTGATGTGGCGCACTATACGGAGCGCGTTTTGATCTGTAAACCCCTGTTTTTGTTTTAGTAATTGCTGACTGGCTTTTCAGGGGAGGAGAAATGCAAAAACCCGCTTTCGCGGGTTCTTGTGAAGCTGGCAGACCATTGATCTGTCGCTTGAAATTGGTGCCCAGAAGAAGACTCGAACTTCCACGACCTTGCGGTCACCAGCACCTGAAGCTGGCGTGTCTACCAATTTCACCATCTGGGCAGTCTCGGCAACGTGTGTGCGTCGTCGATGGCGCGCACTATACGGAGCGTGTTTTTAACTGTAAACCCCCTGCGAGAAAAAAAACGGTAATTTTCACGAGTGGTGCGATCCGAGGCTTCAAAGGCGGGTCAAAAGATTCCAGAAAGGGCTCCTTATGCTTGAAATTTCCCGTTTCATTACGCCTATGCCAAACTAACCGCATATAGACAAGGTGAAAACTCTCTAATGGCCGATTGGCAATCCCTCGATCCCGAGGCCGCTCGTGAAGCGGAAAAATACGAAAACCCTATTCCCAGCCGCGAACTGATCCTGGCGCATCTCGCCGACAGGGGCTCGCCCGCCAGCCGTGAACAGTTGGTCGAAGAGTTCGGTCTGACCACCGAAGACCAGCTCGAAGCCCTGCGCCGCCGTCTGCGTGCCATGGAGCGCGACGCCCAACTGATCTATACCCGCCGTGGCACCTATGCGCCGGTGGACAAGCTCGACCTCATCCTGGGACGTATCGCCGGCCATCGCGATGGCTTCGGTTTCCTGATTCCCGATGACGGCAGCGACGACCTGTTCATGAGCCCGGCCCAGATGCGCCTGGTGTTCGACGGCGACCGGGCCCTGGCTCGTGTGTCCGGCCTGGACCGTCGCGGTCGCCGTGAGGGTGTGATTGTGGAGGTGGTATCGCGCGCCCACGAAAGCATCGTCGGCCGTTATTTCGAGGAAGGCGGCATCGGCTTCGTCGTCGCGGACAATCCCAAGATCCAGCAGGAAGTGCTGGTCACCCCGGGCCGCAACGCCAATGCCAAGATCGGCCAGTTCGTCGAAGTGAAGATCACCCACTGGCCAACCCCTCGCTTCCAGCCGCAGGGGGATGTGGTGGAAGTGGTCGGCAACTACATGGCGCCGGGCATGGAAATCGATGTCGCCCTGCGCACCTATGACATTCCTCATGTCTGGCCTGAGGCTGTGCTGAAGGAAGCGGCCAAGCTCAAGCCGGAAGTCGAAGAAAAGGACAAAGAGAAACGCATCGACCTGCGCCACCTGCCGTTCGTGACCATCGATGGCGAGGACGCACGGGACTTCGACGATGCGGTCTACTGCGAAGCCCGGCCGGGCAAGCTGCGGCTGTTCTCCGGTGGCTGGAAGCTTTACGTCGCCATCGCCGACGTTTCCAGCTATGTGAAGCTCGGTTCGGCGCTGGATGCCGAAGCCCAGGTGCGTGGCAACTCGGTTTACTTCCCCGAGCGTGTCGTGCCGATGCTGCCCGAGCAGTTGTCCAACGGGCTGTGCTCGCTCAACCCTCATGTCGATCGCCTGGCCATGGTCTGCGAGATGACCATCTCCAAGACCGGCGAAATGACCGACTACTGCTTCTACGAAGCGGTGATCCATTCCCACGCCCGCCTGACCTACAACAAGGTCAGCGCGATGCTGGAGACGCCGAAGCTGGCCGAGGCGCGCAAGCTGCGGGGTGAATATAACGACGTACTGCCGCACCTCAAGCAGCTCTATGCATTGTACAAAGTGCTGCTGGCGGCCCGTCACGTGCGCGGCGCCATTGATTTCGAAACCCAGGAAACCCGGATCATCTTCGGCTCCGAGCGCAAGATCGCCGAAATCCGTCCGACCGTGCGCAACGACGCGCACAAGCTGATCGAGGAATGCATGCTGGCGGCCAACGTGGCCACCGCCGAGTTCCTGAAGAAGCACGAAATCCCTGCACTGTATCGGGTCCATGACGGTCCTCCGCCGGAGCGCCTGGAAAAACTGCGCGCCTTCCTCGGCGAGCTGGGCCTGTCCCTGCACAAGGGCAAGGAAGGTCCTACGCCCAAGGACTACCAGGCATTGCTGGCCAGTATCAAGGATCGTCCGGATTTCCATCTCATCCAGACCGTCATGCTGCGCTCGCTGAGCCAGGCGGTGTACAGCGCCGACAACCAGGGGCACTTTGGCCTCAATTACGAAGCCTATACCCACTTCACTTCGCCGATCCGCCGTTATCCCGACCTGCTCACGCACCGGGCGATCCGCAGCGTGATCCACTCCAAGATGAACACCCCGCACGTCAAGCGGGCCGGCGCGATGACCATTCCCAAGGCGCGCATTTATCCGTACGACGAGGCGGCCCTGGAGCAGCTCGGCGAACAATGTTCGATGAGCGAGCGACGCGCCGACGAAGCCACCCGCGACGTGGTGAACTGGCTCAAGTGCGAGTACATGAAAGACCGCGTGGGCGAATCGTTCCCGGGTGTGATCACCGCCGTGACCGGTTTCGGCCTGTTCGTCGAGCTGACCGACATCTACGTCGAGGGCCTGGTGCATGTCACCGCGCTGCCGGGGGATTACTACCACTTCGACCCTGTCCATCACCGCCTGGCGGGTGAGCGCACCGGTCGTAGCTTCCGCCTGGGCGATACCGTTGAAGTACGGGTGATGCGTGTCGACCTGGACGAGCGCAAGATCGATTTCGAGATGGCGGAAAAAACCATCAGCGCGCCGATCGGTCGCAAGAAGCGCGGTGCCGAAACCGCTGCGCCTGTGACCAAGGCCCCAGCCGAGCCGGCGCCGAGCAAGTCCGGTCGGCGCGGTGCGGCCAAGGAAAAAGCCGTCGAGGCCTATCGTCCGAGCGATGCGGCGGCGAAGAACGCTGAAGTGCGCAAAAGCCGTGAGATGAAAAAAGCGTTGCTGGCAGAGGCCAAGGCAGGCGGCAAGGCTGGACGGTCGGCTCCGGAGAAGGCTGCCAGCAAACCGAGCAAACATCGCAAGGGTCCGCCAAAAGCGGGCTCGGCCCCGGCCAAGAGTGGCGGGGCGCGTAAACCCAAGGCCAAGTCATGAGTCAGTTGGAAAAAATCTACGGCCTGCATGCCGTGGAGGCGCTGCTGCGCCATCATCCCAAGCGGGTCAAGCAGATCTGGCTGGCCGAGGGGCGTAGCGACCCGCGGGTCCAGACCTTGATCGAACTGGCCAGCGAAAACCGTGTGGCGGTGGGCCAGGCCGAACGTCGTGAGATGGATGCCTGGGTCGAGGGTGTGCACCAGGGCGTGGTGGCCGAGGTGAGCCCGAGCCAGGTCTGGGGCGAGGCGATGCTCGACGAGTTGCTCGATCGCACCGAGGGCTCGCCCCTGCTGCTGGTCCTGGACGGCGTGACCGACCCTCACAACCTCGGCGCCTGCCTGCGCTCGGCGGATGCAGCCGGCGCGCTGGCGGTGATTGTTCCCAAGGACAAGTCGGCGACCCTGACGCCTGTGGTGCGCAAGGTCGCTTGCGGTGCGGCGGAGGTCATGCCCCTGGTGGCCGTGACCAACCTGGCGCGCACCCTGGAGAAACTCCAGCAGCGTGGCTTGTGGGTGGTGGGCACGGCGGGCGAGGCCGAGGTCAGCCTCTATGATCAGGACCTCACCGGTCCGACGATCCTGATCATGGGCGCCGAGGGCAAGGGCATGCGCCGCTTGACCCGCGAGCATTGCGATTACCTGGTCAAGCTGCCGATGGCCGGTAGCGTCAGCAGCCTCAACGTCTCGGTCGCCACCGGTGTCTGCCTGTTCGAGGCCCAGCGCCAGCGGAGCGTCAAGGCTGTCGCCAAAAAGCCCTGATCCAGACGCGTATCAAATGTGGGAGCGAGCTTGCTCGCGATGACGGTGTCGCAGGGACGCAAAAGTCGACGGGCACGCCGCTATCGAGCAGGCTCGCTCCCACAGCGTTTTGTATTTGGGCAAATCTGGCGGTTGTTCAAATAATCACCAATTACCTTGCGCCTCCCTCGACCCTTCTCTACAATTGCGCCCCTTGCTGTGATGGCAGGCACTTATGTGTCTAGCGTCCACAAGTCCATAAGTGTCATTCACTCCTTGTCTGACCGTTTTTAAGCGGCAGGCTACAACCCGTAAGGAGCATTCATGCGTCATTACGAAATCATCTTTTTGGTCCACCCGGATCAAAGCGAGCAAGTCGGCGGCATGGTTGAGCGTTACACCAAGCTGATCGAAGAAGACGGCGGCAAGATCCACCGTCTGGAAGACTGGGGCCGTCGTCAACTGGCCTACGCAATCAACAATGTTCACAAGGCTCACTACGTGATGCTGAACGTTGAGTGCACCGGCAAGGCCCTGGCCGAGCTGGAAGACAACTTCCGCTACAACGATGCAGTGATCCGTAACCTGGTCATCCGTCGCGAAGAAGCCATCACTGGCCAATCCGAGATGCTCAAGGCTGAAGAAAACCGCAGTGAGCGCCGTGAGCGTCGCGACCGTCCTGAGCATGCTGACAGCGCCGAAGGCGATGACAGCGATAGCGACAGCGACAACAGCGACAACGCTGACGAGTAATCCACGGACTTCCTAAGGAGCCAATCACATGGCACGTTTCTTCCGTCGTCGTAAATTCTGCCGCTTCACCGCTGAAGACGTGAAAGAGATCGATTACAAAGATCTCAACACTCTGAAAGCCTACGTATCCGAGACCGGCAAAATCGTTCCAAGCCGTATCACCGGTACCAAAGCTCGTTATCAGCGTCAGCTGGCCACCGCTATCAAGCGCGCCCGCTTCCTGGCCCTGCTGGCCTACACCGACAGCCACGGCCGCTGAGACCGGGCAGTCGACACGTAGCAAAGGATTGAATGCATGCGCGCCATAGCTGAGTTCATCATGCGAGGTCGTATGCAGGCCACTCTGGTAGTGGCTGGATGTGCGGCATTGCCGTTGTTGTATTGGTTGGGCGCTGCCGCGGGAAGTCTCGTACTCCTGCGGCGCGGATTGAGGGACGCCGTTGGCGTTCTTGCTCTGGGACTGCTGCCGGCCTTGCTCTGGTGGTTGAGTACCGCTGACCCGCGGGCACTGATGGTGCTGCTGGGGTCTTCGGCGCTGGCGTTGGTGTTGCGCGCAAGCGAATCCTGGAACCGCGTGCTGCTGGTCAGCATAGCGCTGGGCGTGGTGTTTTCAGTGGTGCTCGGGGTGGCTTTCGCGCCCCAGATCGAGATGCTGTCGCAGGCTTTGATAAAAATCCTGCCCGAAGCCCTCGGTGATCTCTACCGGCAGATGTCGGCTGAGGAGCAAGCGCGTTTCGCGTCACTGATCGCACCGGTCCTGACCGGCCTGATTGCGGCCTTGTTGCAGATCGTCAGTGTGCTGAGCCTGATTATCGGGCGCTACTGGCAGGCGTTGTTGTACAACCCGGGTGGTTTTGGTCGCGAATTTCGCGCCATCCGTTTCCCGCTTGGACTGGCGATGTTGCTGCTGGCGGGCATGCTTCTGGGACCGAACTTCGGTCCGCAGATGGCCATGCTCACGCCGTTGTGCAGCGTACCGCTGGTGTTCGCGGCCCTGGCCCTGATTCACGGGCTGGTGGCGCAGAAGCGACTGGCCAGGTTCTGGCTGGTGGGGCTGTACGTCACGTTGTTGCTGTTCATGCAGCTGATCTATCCGTTGCTGGTGGTCCTGGCCATCGTCGACAGCCTGATTGATTTTCGCGGTCGTATGGCGCCGAAAGACGCCGACAACGCGAACGGTGAAGGTTAAAAGTTAAGAGGTTAATACCCAAATGGAACTGATCCTGCTGGAAAAAATCGCCAACCTGGGCAACCTGGGCGACAAAGTAAAAGTTAAGTCCGGTTACGGTCGTAACTACCTGCTGCCTTTTGGCAAAGCCACCGCTGCGACCGCTGCCAACCTGGCCGCGTTCGAAGAGCGTCGCGCTGAGCTGGAAAAAGCCGCCGCAGACCGCAAGGCCTCGGCCGAAAGCCGCGCTGCCCAACTGGCCGAGCTGGAAGTGACCATCACTGCCACCGCTGGCGACGAAGGCAAGCTGTTCGGTTCGATCGGTACTCACGACATCGCTGACGCACTGACCGCCTCCGGCGTTGAAGTGGCCAAGAGCGAAGTTCGTCTGCCGAACGGCACCATCCGCAACGTAGGCGAATTCGACGTAGCCGTGCACCTGCACGCCGAAGTCGAAGCCACCGTACGCGTTGTCGTGGTAGCAGCCTAAGCAGCACCTGTCGGCTGGCACCCTCGGGTGCGAGCCGGTAACATCGGGCACGATCCTGTTTACAGGTCGTGCCCTTTGTCTTTCTGCAACTCCTGCTTCTATCACCAGAATCCTTGTGGCCATGAACGAAATTACCGCTCCAGAGCAATATGATCTGCAAACCGCTGCCCTGAAGGTGCCGCCGCATTCCATCGAGGCCGAACAGGCTGTACTCGGTGGCCTGATGCTGGACAACAACGCCTGGGAGCGTGTGCTCGATCAAGTCTCCGATGGCGATTTCTACCGGCATGACCACCGCTTGATTTTCCGCGCGATCGCCAGGCTGGCCGACCAGAACATGCCGATCGACGTCGTGACCCTGGCCGAGCAACTGGACAAGGAAGGCCAGACGTCCCAGGTCGGTGGCCTCGGTTACCTGGGCGAGCTGGCGAAAAACACGCCGTCCGTCGCCAACATCAAGGCTTATGCGCAGATCGTCCGCCAGCGGGCGACCTTGCGCCAGTTGATCGGCATCAGTAACGAAATTGCCGACAGCGCCTTCAACCCTGAAGGCCGTACGGCTGAGGAAATCCTCGATGAGGCCGAGCGGCAGATCTTCCAGATCGCCGAGGCCCGGCCGAAGACCGGCGGGCCGGTCAGTGTCAACGACCTGCTGACCAAGGCCATCGATCGTATCGATACCCTGTTCAATACATCCGACGCGATCACCGGCCTGTCCACCGGCTATACCGATCTCGACGAGAAGACCAGTGGACTGCAACCGGCCGACCTGATCATCGTTGCCGGCCGTCCTTCCATGGGCAAGACCACCTTTGCGATGAACCTGGTGGAAAACGCCGTGCTGCGCAGCGACAAGGTCGTCCTGGTCTACTCCCTGGAGATGCCAGGTGAGTCGCTGATCATGCGTATGCTTTCTTCCCTGGGGCGGATCGACCAGACCAAGGTCCGTTCCGGCCAACTGGAAGACGACGACTGGCCTCGCCTGACCTCGGCGGTCAACCTGCTCAACGACCGCAAGCTGTTCATCGACGACACCGCCGGTATCAGCCCTTCGGAAATGCGCGCCCGAACCCGCCGCCTGGTGCGCGAGCATGGCGATATCGGCCTGATCATGATCGACTACCTGCAGCTGATGCAGATTCCGGGCTCCAGTGGCGATAACCGGACCAACGAGATTTCCGAGATCTCCCGTTCCCTCAAGGCCCTGGCCAAGGAATTCAACTGTCCGGTGGTGGCGCTTTCCCAGTTGAACCGCTCCCTGGAACAGCGTCCGAACAAGCGCCCGGTGAACTCCGACCTGCGGGAATCCGGAGCGATCGAGCAGGACGCCGACGTGATCATGTTCGTATACCGCGACGAGGTCTATCACCCCGAGACGGAACACAAGGGCATCGCGGAAATCATCATCGGCAAGCAGCGGAACGGTCCGATCGGTTTTGTCCGCCTGGCATTCATCGGCAAGTACACGCGTTTCGAGAACCTCGCGCCGGGCAGCTACAATTTCGATGACGACGAGTAAGTTCTTCGTCGTCTGATCCGGCCTCATCGTCGGATCGCTGCCCGCAGCAAGCTCGCTCCCACCCTGGAATGCATCCTCTCTGTGGGAGCGAGTTTGCTCGCGATAGGTGCGCCGCCGATTTCCGACCATAGCCGTCGGAATTGGTTATTTTTTGTGCTATATTCCGCGCCCGCGATTTTTCATCTTCTATACCGGTCATCGACATGCAAGCAGCCAAGCCGTTATTTGACTATCCCAAGTACTGGGCCGAATGTTTCGGCCCCGCGCCGTTCCTGCCCATGAGCAGGGAGGAGATGGATCAGCTCGGCTGGGATTCGTGCGACATTATCATCGTGACCGGTGATGCCTACGTCGACCATCCTTCGTTCGGCATGGCGATCATTGGCCGTTTGCTGGAAGCCCAAGGCTTTCGCGTGGGGATCATTGCCCAGCCGAACTGGCAGTCCAAGGACGACTTCATGAAGCTTGGCGAGCCCAACCTGTTTTTCGGTGTCGCGGCCGGCAACATGGACTCGATGATCAACCGCTACACCGCTGACAAGAAAATCCGTTCCGATGACGCCTATACCCCCGGTGGCCTGGCGGGCAAGCGGCCGGACCGTGCGAGCCTGGTCTACAGCCAGCGCTGCAAGGAAGCCTACAAGCATGTGCCGATCGTGCTCGGTGGCATCGAGGCCTCCCTGCGCCGCATCGCCCATTACGATTACTGGCAGGACCGGGTGCGCAACTCGATCCTGATCGACGCCAGTGCCGATATCCTGCTCTACGGCAACGCAGAGCGAGCCATTGTCGAAGTCGCCCAGCGTCTGTCCTATGGCCACAGGATCGAGGACATCACCGATGTGCGCGGCACCGCGTTCATTCGCCGCGACACACCCGAAGGCTGGTACGAAGTCGATTCCACGCGTATCGACCGTCCGGGCAAGATCGACAAGATCATCAATCCGTACGTGAACACCCAGGACACCGCCGCCTGCGCCATCGAGCAGGAGAAAGGGCCGGTGGAGGACCCGAGCGAAGCCAAGGTCGTGCAGATCCTGGCGAGCCCGAAAATGACCCGCGACAAAACCGTGATCCGCCTGCCGTCGGTGGAAAAGGTCCGCAACGACCCGGTGCTCTATGCCCACGCCAACCGCGTGCTGCATCTGGAAACCAACCCGGGCAACGCCCGCGCGCTGGTGCAGAAGCATGGCGATGTGGATGTCTGGTTCAACCCGCCACCCATTCCGATGACCACCGAGGAAATGGACTACGTGTTTGGTATGCCTTACGCACGTGTCCCACACCCGGCGTACGGCAAGGAAAAGATCCCTGCCTACGAAATGATCCGCTTCTCGGTGAACATCATGCGTGGCTGCTTCGGCGGCTGCACCTTCTGCTCGATCACCGAGCACGAAGGCCGGATCATCCAGAACCGTTCCGAAGAGTCGATCATTCGCGAGATCGAAGAGATCCGCGACAAGGTCCCAGGCTTCACCGGGGTCATTTCCGACCTCGGCGGACCCACCGCGAACATGTATCGCATCGCCTGCAAGAGCCCGGAAATCGAGTCCGCGTGCCGCAAGCCGTCCTGCGTGTTCCCGGGCATCTGCCCGAACCTGAACACCGACCATTCTTCGCTGATCCAGCTGTATCGCAGCGCCCGGGCATTGCCAGGGGTGAAGAAGATCCTGATCGCGTCCGGCCTGCGCTACGACCTGGCGGTCGAATCCCCGGAATACGTCAAGGAGCTGGTGACCCACCACGTCGGCGGTTACCTGAAGATCGCGCCGGAGCACACCGAGGAAGGTCCGCTCAACCAGATGATGAAGCCGGGCATCGGCACCTATGACCGATTCAAGCGGATGTTCGAGAAATACACCCGGGAGGCGGGCAAGGAGCAGTACCTGATCCCGTACTTCATCGCTGCGCATCCGGGCACCACCGACGAAGACATGATGAACCTGGCGCTGTGGCTCAAGAGCAACGGCTTCCGCGCCGACCAGGTCCAGGCCTTCTATCCGTCGCCGATGGCCACGGCCACCGCCATGTACCACTCGGGCAAGAACCCGCTGCGCAAGGTCACCTACAAGAGCGATGCGGTGACCATCGTCAAGAGCGAGGAGCAGCGCCGCCTGCACAAGGCCTTCCTGCGTTATCACGATCCCAAGGGCTGGCCGATGCTGCGCGAGGCGTTGACCCGCATGGGCCGCGCCGACCTGATCGGGCCGGGCAAGCATCAGTTGATCCCGTTGCACCAGCCGGCCACCGACAGCTACCAGAGCGCCCGTCGCAAGAACTCGACACCGGCCGGCAGCCACAAGGTGGGCAAGGAAACCACCCGGATCCTGACCCAGCACACGGGCCTGCCGCCGCGTGCCAGCGACGGCGGCAATCCGTGGGACAAGCGTGAGAAGGCCAAGGCCGAGGCATTCGCCCGCAACCAGAAGGCCGCCAAGGAGCGCAAGGACGCCGCCAAGGGCAAGGGACCGAAACCGGCCCGCAAGCCCGTGGTACCGCGCTGACCCTGGAGTCGTATCGCAAACGCCAGCCTGAGTGCTGGCGTTTTGCTTTCTAGCGGGGGTGGTGGCCGTTTGTTATCGTGGCGGCCGCCAATGCCAGCCAGCAGGCATCCCTCGCCACAGGGTTGCGTGTGGATAAAAGATTCATCTTCGATTCTCAAGGACGATTCATATGAGCAGCGCTACAACGGCCATCGGCATGGACTTCACGTTCTCCCAGTACATGGCCCGCCAACGCATCGAAAGCCAGATCAACCTGCCGCGCCTGTTCGCTGCCATCGATGCCGATCCGAATATTGCCGGGGCGGGGGTGGTGTATGTCGATGCCGACTACAACGTGGTGACCCTGCGGGAATTCAAGCCGATCTGCAGCATCGCGCCCAAGCGCGTGATCTTGCGTGAGGCAAAGCGATACATCGCGCCACAGCAGTTCGTCGACCAGGTGAAAAGCAGCCCGCGGGAGTCGAAGCTTGGCCTTGAAGCGACCAATGCCGGCTTGTCTTGCGTCGCCGCCGTGATCGGTTGGGTGGTGGTGTTCAGTGGCAGCGTTGCCGTGCCTTTCACCGCTGGCGCCAGCGCCTGGCTGGTGGCCCTGGGCGCCGCTGCCGCGACCGCGAGTACTGCCCAGTGTGTCATCGGAGGCGCGCGGGTGGCCAACGAACTGACCAATCCTACTGGCAACGATGAGATGAACGACGCCGATTGGTACAACATCGTATCCCCGATCCTGGATGCGGTTTCCCTGGTGGGCGTCGGCGGGTCGGCTCTCACGACGGTTCGCCTGCTCAAGGCCAACAAGGCGGCCAACACCGGAAAAAGCTGGTACCAGCTGCTCAAGGGGCTGAGCCGCCAGGAGCGGTCCAAGTTGACGCGGGAGCTGTTGACGCTCAAGGACCCGAGCCTGACCGCCAAGCTGCTCAAGTTGCAGCAGCGCGCCGGGGCCTTGCCCAAGCGTTATTCTTCGGCCCAAATCCGGCACGCTACCCTGACCCAGATCCAGGACTCCCTGGGTGGCGCCCTGGGCGTGATCGGCAGTTACACCGGCGGCGGTCATGTGAAAACCGTCGCCGTCGGCCTGTACGAGGAGTTCACCGAATGATCGGGGGCGGCTCGCTGAAGGACTTTCTGGCCCGGTATTTCCCGGTGTTCATGGGTACCATCCTGCTGGGCTGCTTTTCCGGATCCAGCCTGCTTGCCTTGGCCGGAGCCACTTACTGGCGTGCCTTGGAGCCTTCGGTCAGGAGCGACTATGTGGGGCTCGGGGCATTGGCGCTGGTGGTCGTGCTGGTGCTGGCCAATCTCATGATCGCGCGCGGGCGGGCCTGGGCCGTCTGGGGCGTGGCAGGTTATTTCCTGGCGTGTCTGGCCGTCGTCTTGCCGATGATCGCCTATCGGCCCCATCAGGGAGTCTATCTGTTCGCCGTGCTGTTCCCATTGCTGGGACTGTTGCTGCTCAACAGCAAGCGCCATCGTGAGATGCGCGGCAAGCTGGTGGACATCCGTCGGCAGCGCGAACTGATCGTCCAGGCAGCCAGGGCTTCTCACAAGCGACGCTGAGGCGAGCGGCCTGTTCGCCTTGTTTATGTGCGTGCCTTTGCACACAAATGCGGGCACCGCGCGGTTTTAGTGCTCTACTGCCCTGTGTGGACGAAGGAAGTGCCCGGCTTGCCTGCATGGCATAAGTCTTGCGCCGCTTTCGATAATGCCCAGGCCCGCAGGAGACCGCCGTGTCGATCCATGTTGCTTTGCATCACGTCACGCACTACCGCTACGACCGCGCCGTGGAGCTCGGTCCGCAGATTGTCCGCCTGCGTCCGGCGCCCCATAGCCGTACGCGCATCCTGTCGTATGCCTTGAAAGTCTCGCCCGACCAGCACTTCATCAACTGGCAGCAGGACCCCCAGGGCAATTACCTGGCGCGGCTGGTGTTTGCGCAGAAAACCCAAGAGCTGCGGATCGAAGTCGATCTGTTGGCGGAAATGGCGGTGTTCAATCCGTTCGACTTCTTTCTCGAGCCTTATGCCGAGCAGATTCCTTTTGCCTACGCGCCCGATGAAAAACACGAGTTGATGCCTTACCTGGAAAAGCTGCCGCTGACCCCCAGGTTCCAGGCCTACCTGGACAGTATCGAACGCACGCCGTTGCCCACGGTGGATTTCCTGGTGGCGCTCAACCAGCGCCTGAGCGAAGACATCAATTACCTGATCCGCATGGAGCCGGGTGTCCAGACGCCGGAGCACACTCTGGAGCAGGCATCCGGTTCCTGTCGCGATTCCGCCTGGCTGCTGGTGCAGCTGTTGCGTCACCTGGGCCTGGCCGCGCGTTTCGTCTCGGGCTATCTGATCCAGTTGACCGCCGATGTGAAAAGCCTCGACGGACCCTCCGGCACGGAGGTGGATTTCACCGATTTGCATGCCTGGTGCGAGGTTTACCTGCCCGGCGCCGGCTGGATCGGCCTGGATGCCACTTCAGGTTTGTTCGCTGGGGAAGGCCATATCCCCTTGGCTTGCAGTCCCGATCCGTCCTCGGCGGCGCCCATCACCGGGCTGGTGGAGCCTTGTGAATGCGAATTCAGCCACGAAATGGTCGTGGAACGGATCTGGGAAGCGCCGCGGGTGACCAAGCCTTACACCGACGAGCAATGGTTGGCGATCCAGGCGCTGGGGCGACAGATCGATACCGACCTGCTGGAGGGCGATGTACGGCTGACCATGGGCGGCGAGCCGACATTCGTGTCCATCGATGATCCGGATGGCGCCGAATGGAATACCGCAGCGCTCGGTCCGGACAAGCGTCGGCTCTCGGCCGAGCTGTTCGAGCGCATGCGCAAGCACTACGCGCCCCAGGGGCTGGTGCACTTCGGCCAGGGCAAGTGGTACCCCGGTGAACCGCTGCCGCGCTGGTCGCTCAATTGCTATTGGCGGCGTGACGGGGTGCCGATCTGGCGCAACGCCGCCCTGTTCGCGGATGAGCAACAGGACTACGGCGCCGATGGCGAGCTGGCCGGGCGCTTCCTGAAGAGCGTTGCCGAACGTCTGAAGATTCCTGCGCGCTTCGTGTTCCCAGCCTACGAAGACAATCTCTACTACCTCTGGCGCGAGGGCGCGCTGCCCTCGAACGTCACGGCCCAGGATGCGCGGCTGGAAGATGCCCTGGAGCGGGCCAGGCTGCGCAAGGTCTTCAACCAGGGCCTGGACAAGGTGATCGGCCAGGTCCTGCCATTGGCGCGTACCGCCAAGGGCGATCAATGGCAAAGCGGCCGGTGGTACCTGCGCGACGAACATTGTCGACTGGTGCCGGGGGACTCGCCCTTGGGCTATCGCCTGCCGCTGGCGTCCCAGCCGTGGGTCACGGCGGCGGAGTATCCGTTCATCCATCCCACCGATCCGAACCAGGACCTGCCCGGGCTGCCGGATGCCGAGCGATTGGCCCAGCATGGCGAGCCGGCCATCGACCAGGACCACGCGCCAGCCATCGACGAGTCCGCCGACTGGCTGACCCGCACGGCGCTGTGTGCCGAGGCGCGGGAAGGGCGGTTGTATGTGTTCATGCCGCCATTGGAGCGGGTCGAGAATTACCTGGAACTGGTGGCCGCCATCGAGGCCACGGCGCAGGAGCTGCATTGCCCGCTGCTGTTGGAGGGTTACGAACCGCCGAGTGATCCGCGCCTGAGCCATTTGCGCATCACGCCCGACCCAGGTGTGATCGAGGTGAACGTACAGCCTTCGGCGAGCTGGGATGAGTTGGTGGAGCGCACCGAGTTTCTCTACGAGCAGGCACGGCTGACGCGGCTGACGACCGAAAAATTCATGATCGATGGCCGCCACACCGGCACGGGCGGCGGTAATCATTTCGTCCTGGGCGGCGCGACTCCGGCTGACTCACCTTTTCTGCGGCGTCCTGACCTGCTGCGCAGTCTGATCAGCTACTGGCATAACCACCCATCGTTGTCCTACCTGTTTTCCGGATTGTTCATCGGTCCGACGTCCCAGGCGCCGCGGGTGGACGAAGCGCGTAACGACGCATTGTATGAACTGGAAATCGCGTTTGCCCAGATGCCCGCGCCTGGCGAGGAGTGCCCGCCATGGTTGGTCGACCGGCTGTTGCGCAACCTGTTGATCGACGTGACCGGCAACACCCACCGCGCCGAATTCTGCATCGACAAGCTTTATTCGCCGGACGGTGCCACCGGCCGGCTCGGTCTGTTGGAGTTGCGTGCGTTCGAAATGCCGCCTCATGCCCGCATGAGCCTGGCCCAGCAACTGCTGTTGCGGGCGCTGGTGGCGCGGTTCTGGCGCGAGCCCTATGCGCCGGCGAAACTGGCGCGCTGGGGCACCGAGCTGCACGATCGCTTCCTGCTGCCGCACTTTATCGAACAGGATTTCGCCGACGTGATTGTCGAGCTGAACGCCGCCGGTTATCCGTTGCGGGCCGAGTGGTTCGCCGCCCATCTGGAGTTCCGTTTTCCCAAGGTGGGCGACTATGCGGTGGGTGGCATCGAGTTGCAACTGCGCCAGGCCCTGGAGCCCTGGCATGTGCTGGGGGAAGAAGGTTCGGCGGGTGGGACCGTACGCTACGTGGATTCGTCCCTGGAGCGCCTGCAGGTCAAGCTCACTGGCATGGCGCCGCAACGTTATGTGTTGACCTGCAATGGCGTACCGGTACCGCTGCAACCCACCGGCCGGGTCGGAGAGTTCGTCGCCGGGGTGCGTTTCCGGGCCTGGCAGCCGGCCAGTTGCCTGCAACCCACCATCCCGGTCCATGCGCCACTGGTCTTCGACTTGCTCGACACCTGGGGCCAGCGCTCCGTGGGCGGTTGCCAGTACCATGTGGCTCATCCGGGCGGACGCAACTACGACAGCCTGCCGGTGAACGCCAACGAGGCCGAGAGTCGGCGAATGGCGCGTTTCTTCCGTCTCGGACACACACCGGGGAAACTTGCGACACCCAGCCTGACCGTGGATGACGAGTTTCCTTTCACCCTCGATCTGCGACGTGTCCAGGGGGCGACAAGCCTGTAATCTGGACCTGTGGCGAGGGGAGGAGCCTTGCTCGCCATATCTGGTTTCAGTCCGGACAGATTGTCTCTATCCGGGCATCATGCGCTTGCGCTAGGCTCTGTCTGAGAAGCCTTGAGACTCGTTCATGCTGCGTTGAAAACCTGCTCGGAATGCTCATTTACTCCAGTAAACTCCGCTTCCTCGCCGGTTTTCGCCTTGCCTGACCTTCGTCTCGAGGCTTTTCAAACAGAGCCTGGTCTCACCTTTCATTGCCGTCCTGCCGAGCTTTCCATGCCTGACCTGCTTGACCGTTACCCGCTGACGCCGGGCACCTATCATGAATTGCTGGACGATAGTGGCGCGGTACGCCCGCATTGGCGGCGTCTGTTCGATCAGTTGCAGCGCAGCACGCCGGCCCAGTTGGTCCAGCGTCAGGCCTTGCTGGCGCGACAGATCCAGGAGAACGGCGTCACCTATAACGTCTATGCGGATCCGAAGGGGGCCGACCGGCCGTGGGAGCTGGACCTGCTGCCCCACGTGCTCGACGCCGGGGAATGGAAGCAGCTGTCGGCGGGTATCGCCCAGCGTGCGCGATTGCTCAATGCGGTGCTGGCCGACCTGTACGGGCCGCAGCGGCTGATCAGTGAAGGGCTGTTGCCGGCGGAGCTGGTATTCGGACACAACAACTTTCTCTGGCCCTGCCAGGGCATCACGCCGCCGGATGGCAACTTCCTGCATCTGTATGCCGTGGACCTGGCCCGCGCGCCCGACGGTCGCTGGTGGGTCACGGCGGATCGGACACAGGCGCCCTCCGGGGCCGGTTATGCGTTGGAAAACCGCATGATCGTGTCCCGCGCCTTTCCCGACCTGTATCGCGACCTCAAGGTCCAGCATCTGTCCGGCTTCTTCCGCACCTTGCAGGAAACCCTCGCGCGCCAGGCCCCCAGCGATGGCGAGCCGCCCCTGGTGGTGCTGTTGACGCCGGGGCGGTTCAATGAGAGCTACTTCGAACATCTTTACCTGGCACGCCAGTTGGGCTATCCGCTGGTGGAAGGCGGCGACCTGACCGTGCGGGACGCCACGGTCTTCCTCAAGACGCTTAGCGGGTTGCGCCGGGTCCACGCCATCATGCGCCGGCTCGACGACGACTTCTGCGACCCCCTGGAGCTGCGCACCGACTCGGCCCTGGGCGTGCCGGGCTTGCTGGAGGCGGTGCGCCAGGGCCGGGTGCTGGTGGCCAATGCCCTGGGCAGCGGCGTACTGGAGTCTCCGGGGCTGCTGGGATTCCTGCCGAGGATCTGCGAGTTCCTGTTCGGCGAGACGCTCATATTGCCGTCCATCGCCACCTGGTGGTGCGGCGAGCCGCCAGTGCTGGCCCAGGCCCTGGAGAAACTGCCTCAGTTGCTGATCAGGCCGGCCTTTCCTTCCCAGAGTTTCAGCCCGGTGTTCGGCCGCGACCTGGACGACGAGCAGCGCGACCTGTTGGCGGCGCGTATCCGGGCGCGACCCTATGCGTATGTCGCCCAGGAGCTGGCGCACCTGTCCCAGGCGCCGGTATGGCAGGCCGAGGACGGTCAACTGCAGCCGCGGGCCATCGGCATGCGGGTGTACGCGGTATCCGGCGCAGACGGTTATCGGGTGTTGCCGGGCGGCCTGACACGCGTGGCGGCCGATGCCCACGCCGAAGTGGTGTCGATGCAGCGGGGCGGCGCCAGCAAGGACACCTGGGTGCTGGGAGAACAGGCCCCGGGTAGCGAGCAGTGGAAGGCCCAGCGAACAGTGGGCGTACACGATCTGGTCCGGCGCGATCCCTACCTGCCGTCCCGGGTCGTGGAAAACCTGTTCTGGTTCGGTCGCTATTGCGAGCGCTGCGATGACAGCGCGCGACTGCTGCGGATCATGCTGGCACGTTATGTCGACGGCGATGATCCACAGGCGCTGCAATCGGCCGTGGCCCTGGGGGAAAGCCTCATGCTGCTGCCCGAGGAGGGCGAGTTGCCCGAGCGTCTGCTGACGGCGCTGCTGGGGGACGACTGGTCGTTCAGCCTGCGTTCCAACCTGCAACGCCTGCAGTGGGCCGCCTCGCAGGTGCGCGGCAAGCTGTCCCGGGAGAACTGGCAAGCCTTGGTGGAACTGCAGCGAGAAGCCATGGAGCTGGAGACCGGGGAGCCGGATTTCGGTGAGCTGATGGATTTTCTCAACCGCCTGGTGATGTCCCTGGCGGCATTGTCCGGTTTCGCCCTGGACGACATGACCCGCGACGAGGGCTGGCGCTTCCTGATGATCGGCCGGCGCCTGGAGCGCCTGCAATTCCTCAGCAGCAGCCTGGCTGCGTTCCTGCGTGGCGAAGCGGTATTCGACCAGGCCGGGCTGGAGTGGCTACTGGAGCTGGGCAACAGCAGCATCACATATCGCTCGCGTTATCTGGCGGTGGCCCAGTTGATTCCGGTGCTCGACCTGTTGCTGCTGGATGAACAGAACCCCCACGCGGTGCTCTTCCAGCTGAAACTGGTGGCCCGCACCCTCAAGCGCCTTAACGATGACTTCGGCGCTCCCAGGGACACCGCGTTGCCGGGGCTGGTGATGCGCCTGTCACGTTTTGACCTGCGCTGTCTCGAAGATCCGTTGTTCGGCGAGGCCAGCCTGCGTGCGGCACTGGATGGGCTGGCCGATCTGTTGCAGGAGGTGGCGGACGCCAGTGGCCAGGTTTCGGACCGCCTGGCCTTGCGTCATTTCGCCCACGTCGATGATATCAGCCAGCGCACGGTGTCCGTCTGATGAACGCTCGTTACCAGATTCTCCATGACACCCATTACCACTACGACAGCCCGGTATCCCTGGCCCAGCAACTGGCCCATCTGTGGCCGCGTTCCTGTGACTGGCAGGTGTGTACCGAGCGGCAGCTGTCCATCAGCCCGGAGCCGACGACCCGGCGTGACGAGCAGGATGTCTTCGGCAACCCGCTGACCCGCCTGGCGTTCGAACGGCCCCACGACGAACTGTTGGTCAACGCCCGGCTGAGCGTCGAGGTGCTGGCCCGCCCCGAGCCGGACTTCCAGCGGTCTCCTGCCTGGGAATCGACCTGTAGCGCCTTGACCTACAGCAGTCGGCCGCTGGCTTCGCCGTTGCTGGATGCCTGCCGCTATCGTTTCGAGTCGCCCTATGTGCATCTCAAGCGCAGCTTCGTGGCGTTTTCCGAAAGCTGCTTCCCGCCGGGACGCCCGTTGATGCTCTGTATCCGGGCGCTGATGGAAAAGATTTTCCAGGAGTTCACCTTCGATGCCGAGGCCACCCAGGTCGCCACGCCATTGGTGGAGGTGCTGGAGCGACGACGGGGCGTTTGCCAGGACTTCGCCCACCTGATGCTGGCCTGCGTACGCTCCCGTGGACTGGCGGCACGGTACGTCAGCGGCTACCTGCTGACCCAGCCACCCCCTGGCCAGCCCCGGCTGATCGGTGCCGATGCATCCCATGCCTGGGTCTCGGTGTTCTGCCCGGTACTGGGCTGGGTGGATTTCGACCCGACCAACAACGTGTTGCCTGCCCTGGAGCACATCACCCTGGCCTGGGGCCGGGATTTCTCCGACGTGTCACCGCTGCGCGGGGTGATCCTGGGAGGTGGCAATCATGATCCCGAGGTGCGGGTGACAGTGATGCCGCTGGAGTCATGAAATCCTTGTGGGGGCGAGCTTGCTCCCACAGGTTGTGTTCAATCGGATGACGAGGTTTGCCCATGTTCCCGGTATCCATCAAAGGCGTACTGCAATCCCCCGAAGGCCTGGTCGTGCTGATGCTCAACGAACGGGACGAGTGGGAGCTGCCGGGTGGACGCATCGAGCTGGGTGAGACGGCGCCTCAATGCCTGGCGCGGGAAATTGCCGAGGAGCTGGCCGTCGAGGTGAGCGTGGGAGAACCGCTGGATTCGTATCTGTTCGAGGTCATCCCCGGCAAGCACGTCTTCATCGCCACTTACCGCTGCCAGTTGCAGGGGGGCTTCGTGCCGGCGATCAGTCATGAGCACAAGGAAATCGGCCTGTTCGAGCCGCAACGGTTGCCGGCGAATCTGCCGACGGGTTATCGCCAGTCGATCATCAAGGCCCTGGCGTCGTGAGGGCCGGCAGTGGGGCTGCCAGCCCGGGACACGGAATCGAGGGGCCGGATCGGATCATCGGGCCCGGGGGGTATCAGGCGTCGGGCACCTGATCTTTCGGTGTATCGGCATCCTGTTGTGCCGTCACGTCGCCTTCGGTATCCGGGGTCAGTGCCGCTTCTTCGGCTGTAGCTTTCTTGCGCTGGAGCTTTTCCTCTTTCTTCTGCTCCTTGGCCAGGTCTCTCTGACGTTTGGCGAAGGAATAATTGGGTTTGGCCATGGGCAATCCTCTGGGGTCGAAGGTGAGGTTGAGCGGCACATATTCTGCCCTGTATCGGGACCGAGCCGTTAGCTGGCTTTTTGCTGTTCCCATTTTGGCTGCACCGAGGGCCGCCATTGCGCCAGTGCATCGAGCAGGTTGTGTGGCGACTCGCTGACTTGCAGCATGTCGCGATGAGGGGGGCGGACGAAGCCTTCCTCGACGATATGATCGAGAAAGCCGGTGAGCTTGCTGTAGAAACCATTCACTTCCAGCAGCCCCAGCGGTTTGCCGTGGTAGCCGAGTTGGCCCCAGGTCCACACTTCGAACAGTTCTTCCAGCGTGCCCAGGCCACCGGGCAGCGCGATGAAGGCATCGCTGAGTTCGGCCATGCGGGCCTTGCGCGCATGCATGCCATCGACCACTTCCAGGCGGGTCAGGCCACTGTGGCCGATTTCCTTGTCCTTGAGGCTTTGCGGGATGATCCCGATGACTTCACCACCCGCCGCCAGGGCCGCATCGGCGACGATGCCCATCAGGCCGACGGCGCCGCCACCATAGACCAGCGTCAGCTTTCGTTCCGCCAAGGCTCGGCCCAGGGCCTGTGCCGCTTCGCGATAGGCCGGGTTGGCACCGGTGCTGGCACCGCAGAAAATACAGACAGAAGCTAAGGACATGCTTTACTCCAGAATCGATAACCGCTCCAGAGTAAAGCCTGGGCTGAAGATTGCGAAGGCTTAGATCTCGCGCCGGGGTTTTTCGTAGGTACCACTGGCGCCACAGGCGTACGCGGCGAGCAGGCTGCATATCAGGCTGTTGAAATTCATGGTGGTCGCTCCTCGAAGGTGATGAGGCCGATCATAGAGCGGTGCAGTACGTATGGCCGGTTGATTGTATCCATCAGGCTGATAGCCTTAAGTTGTATACAATTTTTGACTCAGGTCATAGGAACTTGTCTGAAATTCAGGCAGTCTTCCCCGACGAGGGAATTTTTCTTAACCATGCCTTGGAGATTCACGATGTTTGCCAAACTTGTAGCAGTATCCCTGTTGACACTGGCTAGCAGCCAACTGATGGCAGCGGAGTGCAAGACCACCGTCGACTCGACCGACCAGATGTCCTTCAGCACCAAGGCCATCGAGATCGACAAGAGCTGCAAGACGTTCACCGTCGAATTGAAGCACACCGGTAAATTGCCGAAAAACGTCATGGGCCATAACTGGGTGCTGAGCAAAGATACCGACATGCAGCCGATTGCCACTGACGGCCTGAGCGCGGGTGTCGACAAGAACTACCTCAAGGATGGCGACGCTCGCATCATCGCCCACACCAAGCTCATTGGCGGTGGCGAGACCGATTCGGTCACCTTCGATGTCTCGAAACTCAAGGCGGACGAAAAATACGGCTTCTTCTGCTCGTTCCCGGGCCACATCTCGATGATGAAAGGCACCGTTACCCTGAAGTAATACCTTCAGGCACAAAAAAGCGCCCATGCAGGGCGCTTTTTTTATGCCTGGCAATCGGGGAGCGAGCCTGCTCGCGATGACGCCAGATCAGGCTCCCGGCTGTCACGGGGCGTAGGGCAATACCCGCTTGTGCTCGGTCTTGCGATAGGTCTCGCAGATGATCCTGGCCGCTTCTTCCCGTATCGTCTTGCCATGCAGGAAGTCGTCGATCTCGCCATAGGTCACGCCATGGGCCGCTTCGTCGGGCTTGCCCGGGGAGAGGTCTTCCAGGTCGGCCGTGGGGACCTTTTCCACCAGCGATTCCGGCGCGCCGAAGTCACGGGCAATCGCCCGGACCTGATTCTTCACCAGGCCGCTCAGCGGCGCCAGGTCGCAGGCACCGTCACCGAACTTGGTAAAGAACCCCATGACCGCTTCGGCCGCATGGTCGGTACCGATCACCAGGCCTTGCTCGGCGCCGGCGATGGTGTATTGCGCCACCATGCGCATCCGCGCCTTGGTATTGCCCAGCACGAAGTCCCGCGAGCCGGGCCCCTTGCCTTCGAACGCCAGGATTTCCTTGGCCAGGGCCTTGACCGCCGGGCCGATGTTGACGGTGTGGCGCTCGTCAGGCTCGATGAAGTCGACGCAGGCCTGCGCTTCATGCTCATCGAACTGGGTTTCGTACGGCAGGCGCACGGCAATGAACTTGTAGGCCGCGTTACCGGTTTTTTCCCGCAGTTCGCGCACGGCACGCTGGGCCAGCAAGCCGGCGGTCAACGAGTCGACCCCGCCGCTGATGCCCAGTACGAGGCTCTTGAGCCCGGAATTGACCAGGCAGTCCTGGATGAAGCTCACTCGCCGGGCGATCTCTGCCTTGAGGGCGGCGTCATCGGCGAACGGTGGCTGGACCTTGAGCTGTTCAGCAATCTCACGCTGTACGGCTTGCATGAATTCACTCCTTGCTTGATGTGTCAGAAAGGGCGGCAGGTACTTGGAAAACGTGTCGCATGTAGGCGACGAAATTCGGATCCTTGCAGTGGGTCTTGCCGGGCTCGTCTGAAATCTTGGCCACGGGTTGCCCGTCACAGCTGATCATTTTAAGCACGATGCTCATGGGCTCCACGCCTGGAATGTCACAGGTCAGGTTGGTGCCAATTCCGAAGCTCACATTGATGCGACCACGCAATGCGCGAAAAATCTCCAGGCACTTGGGCAATGTCAGGCTATCGGAGAACACCAGCGTCTTGCTCATGGGGTCGATACCGAGCTTGTGGTAATGGGCGATGGCTTTCTCGGCCCACAGTACCGGGTCGCCCGAGTCATGGCGCAGGCCATCGAACAGCTTGGCGAAGAACAGATCGAAGTCGTTCAGGAACGCGTCCATGGTGATGCAGTCCGTCAGCGCGATTCCCAGCAGGCCCCGGTATTCGCGGACCCAGCAATCGAGGGCGGCGATCTGGCTGTCGATCAGTCGCGGGCCGAGTTGCTGGTGGGCCATGATCCACTCGTGGGCCATGGTGCCCAGGGGTTTCATGTCCAGCTCCCGGGACAGGTGCACGTTGCTGGTGCCGACGAAGCGCCCGGGGAAATCATGCTTGAGCACGTTCACCACTTCTTCCTGGGTGCGGTAGGAAAACCGTCGACGGGTGCCGAAGTCGGCCACTTGCAGTTCGCACAGTTCGTCCGCGCTGGCGTTGGCGGCCAGCCAGTCGAACTTGCGATACAACTGCTCCCGGGCCTGTTCCAGGATGATTTCGCGGTAGCGATAGCGGTTGCGCACTTCGCTGACGATGGCCAGCAGCGGTACTTCGAACAGGATCACGTGCAGCCACGGCCCACGCAGGCGGATGAACAGCTCGCCATTTTCGATGCCGGTGTGCACGTAGCGCAGATTGAAGCGGAACAGCCCGAGGAAACGCAGGAAGTCCGGCTTGAGGAAGCTGATGCGCTCCAGGAAACTCAACTGGTCGGCGCTCAGGCTCAACTCGGCCAGCCGTTCGATCTGGAAGCGGATCTCCGCCAGATACGGGCGCAGGTCTTCACTGTTGCGGCAACGGAACTCCCATTCGACTTCAACGTTGGGGTAGTTGTGCAGTACCGCCTGCATCATCGTCAGTTTGTAGAAGTCGGTGTCGAGCAGGTTCTGCACGATGCGATCGGCAAATACGCTCTCGCTCATAGGGTTCTCCAGACAGGTCACTGCGGCGGGCAGCGGTTTGGGATGAGTGGGTTAGTGGCGCATAACCTGGGTGGGTATTGCCAGAGATTTTTGGTCACCGATTTTTCTGTGGCAAAGGCCTCTCTACTGTGGCGGGGGAATTTATCCCCGCTGGGCGCCTGGCGCCCCATCAATTATTGGGCCTGCTGCGCAGTCCGGCGGGAATAAGTCCCCTCGCCACGGGGGCAAGCCAATGGCTATTGCGGCGTACCCGGATTGCCGAGCTGCTCCAGCATCCATTCCACGAAATACTTCACCTTGGGCACTTCCGCCGAGTGTTCGGGGTAGGCCAGGTAGTAGGCGCTGGTGCTGGGCATGGCATGTTCCCAGGGGATGACCAGCTTGCCGTCGGCCAGTTCTTCTTCCACCAGGAAACGCGGCAGCAGGGCTACGCCGCAACCAACCTGGGCCGCGCGGATGCACATATAGAAGGTTTCGAAGCGCGGGCCGTGGTAGCTGTGTTCGGTGTGGTAGCCCTGGCTGTCGAACCAGTCATGCCAGGCCTGGGGTCGCGAGGCATTCTGCAGCAAGACCAGGTCCGCCAGTTGTGTCGGGTCGGTGAAGGGTTTCTCCGGAAGGCTGGACGGTGCGCAGACCGGCACCAGCTCCTCGTCGAACAGCCGCAGGGATTCGGTACCGGGCCGCGAGCCCTGGCCGAAATAGAATGCCAGGTCGCTGCGTCCCTGCAGCAGGTCATCGGCCTCCTGTTCGCTGCAGACGTCCAGATGAATCTTCGGATGCCGCAGGCGCCAGCCCTTGAGCCGTGGGACCAGCCAGCGGGCGCCGAAGGTCGGAGGGGCCGAGACCCTGAGCACCTCGGTATCGCCGCCATAGGAGCGCAGGTAATGGGTGGACATCTCCACCTGGGAAAGGATCTTGCGTACCTCCCCCAGGTACAGGTCGCCCGCCGGCGTCAGTTGCAGGCGGCGGCGCACGCGGCGAAACAGCAGGTGCTGCAGCAACTCCTCGAGTTGCGCGACCTGTTTGCTGACGGCGCTCTGGGTCAGGTGGAGTTCTTCGGCGGCCCGGGTGAAACTCAGGTGGCGAGTCACTGCTTCGAAGCACTGCAGCGCCGTGATCGACGGCAAATAGCGTTTGTTGAGCATGATGAGGCCTTGTTTCCTGTCGCTCGGTATGTCCCGTGACGGGCAGCATGAATAAACGGAATGATATCTCGCTTAAAGGTCGTTTGTTGGCAAGTCTCGGGCCAGCTACAACTACAGGTCTGTTCAGTCGGAAATCCGGCTGCCAATCCTTTGTCTTTCGCTTGAGGAATTAATCATGGTTGCTGCATTGCTCGATCGTCTGGGCGTCGCCCCGGCCCTGTACCAGAACGGCACGCAGGCGGTGCATTCGCCCATCGACGGCAGTCGCATCGGCGCCGTGAATTGGGAAGGCGCCGCCGAAGTCGAGCAGCAGGTCAGCCGCGCCCAGCATGCCTTCGACCTGTGGCGCCAGGTGCCCGCCCCGCGTCGCGGCGAACTGGTGCGTCAGTTCGGCGACCTGTTGCGTGAGTACAAGGCCGATCTCGGCGAACTGGTGTCCTGGGAAGCCGGCAAGATCACCCAGGAAGGCCTGGGCGAAGTGCAGGAGATGATCGACATCTGCGACTTCGCCGTCGGCCTGTCCCGGCAGTTGTATGGCCTGACCATCGCTTCCGAGCGTCCGGGCCACCACATGCGCGAGACCTGGCATCCACTGGGCGTGGTCGGCGTCATCAGCGCCTTCAACTTTCCTGTGGCCGTCTGGGCCTGGAACACCACGCTGGCGCTGGTCTGCGGCAACCCGGTGATCTGGAAGCCTTCGGAAAAGACCCCGCTCACCGCCCTGGCTTGCCAGGCGCTGTTCGAGCGCGTGCTGAAGAACTTCAGCGATGCGCCACCCTACCTGAGCCAGGTGATCATCGGCGGCCGCGATGCCGGTGAAGCACTGGTGGACGATCCTCGCGTGGCGCTGATCAGCGCCACCGGCAGCACTCGCATGGGCCGGGAAGTGGCGCCAAAAGTCGCGGCGCGTTTCGCCCGCAGCATCCTGGAACTGGGCGGTAACAACGCCATGATCCTCGCCCCGAGCGCCGACCTGGACATGGCGGTACGTGCGATCCTGTTCAGCGCTGTCGGCACCGCCGGCCAGCGGTGCACGACTCTGCGCCGGCTGATCGCCCACGAATCGGTGAAAGAGGAAATCGTCACCCGCCTCAAGGCCGCCTATTCGAAGGTCCGCATCGGCCATCCGCTGGAAGGCAACCTCGTGGGGCCGCTGATCGACAAGCAAAGCTTCGACAACATGCAGGATGCACTGGAACAGGCGTTGAGCGAGGGAGGCCGGGTGTTTGGCGGCGAGCGCCAGCTCGAAGACCAGTTCCCGGATGCCTACTACGTGTCCCCGGCCATCGTCGAGATGCCGGAACAGAGCGATGTGGTTCGCCACGAGACCTTCGCGCCGATCCTGTACGTGGTCGGCTACAAGGACTTCGCCGAGGCGCTGCACCTGAACAATGCCGTGCCCCAGGGCCTGTCGTCCTGCATTTTCACCACCGATGTGCGTGAAGCCGAGCAGTTCATGTCGGCCGTGGGCAGCGACTGCGGCATCGCCAACGTCAACATCGGCCCGAGCGGTGCGGAAATCGGTGGGGCCTTCGGCGGCGAGAAAGAAACCGGCGGTGGCCGCGAATCCGGTTCCGACGCCTGGCGTGCCTATATGCGCCGCCAGACCAATACGGTGAACTACTCGCTGGAGTTGCCCCTGGCGCAGGGGATCACTTTCGACTGAGGTCGCCTGGGCCGGATCTTCGATTCGTGAAGGTCCCTCGTGGGAGCGAGCTTGCTGGCGATGACGGCGGCACATTCAACAGGGGAATGACTGGGGAATCGCTATCGCGAGCAAGCTCGCTCCCACACTGAATAGTGTGATGGTTGGGTTTCATTTCCGGAGTCTGGCAATGCCGTTACGCGAAGAATGTCTATGGGAAAAACTGACGCCGCAAAGACCTGAGCACCCCTCGCTCACTGGCGAAATCAACGCCGACGTCTGTGTCATCGGTGCAGGTTTCACGGGGTTGTCGGCGGCGGTGCATTTGCTGGAGCAGGGCAAGCGCGTCGCGGTGCTGGAAGCCCACCGGGCCGGGCAGGGCGGTTCGGGGCGCAACGTCGGGCTGGTGAATGCCGGCCTGTGGATCCCGCCGGACGATATCGAAGCCGGGTTCGGCGAAGCGGTGGGCAGCCAGCTCAACCGCATGCTGGGGGCGGCGCCGGCCCTGGTGTTCAGTCTTGTCGACAAATATGGCATCGATTGCCAATTGCGCCGTGAAGGCACCTTGCACATGGCCCATAACGCCCGGGGCGAGGCTGACCTGCGTAGTCGCGAGGCGCAATGGAAGCGTCGTGGCGCCCCGGTGCAATTGCTTACCGGCGAGGCCTGTGTGCAAGCCACCGGTACTTCCAGGATCGCCGCGGCACTGCTCGACCGCCGCGCCGGCACACTCAATCCGATGGCCTACACCAGCGGATTGGCCAAGGCCGCCACGGACCTGGGCGGCCGGCTGTTCGACCATTCGCCGGTGACACGCCTGGAACGCCAGGGCCAGCGCTGGTCGGTGCAGACCGCCCAGGGCTGCGTCCTGGCCGAGCAGGTGGTGATCGCCTCCAACGCCTACACCGAGGGCGACTGGACTGCGCTGCGGCGCAATTTCTTCCCCGGTTATTACTACCAGGTCGCTTCTGTTCCACTGGCTGACGAGGCGGCTGCTCGCATATTGCCGGGCGGCCAGGGGTCTTGGGATACCCGCCAGGTGTTGAGCAGTATTCGCCGGGACAAGGACGGTCGCCTGCTGCTGGGCAGCCTGGGTAATGGCAATCGCAAGCCTGCCTGGTTTCTCAAGGCCTGGGCCGACCGGGTCCAGCAATATTATTTCCCTTACCTCAAGTCGGTGGAGTGGGAGTGCACCTGGACCGGCTGCATAGCCTTCACGCCTGACCACCTGATGCGTCTGTTCGAGCCGGCGCCCGGCCTCGTGGCTGTCACCGGTTACAACGGTCGGGGCGTGACCACCGGTACGGTGGTGGGCAAAGCCTTCGCCGACTACCTGTGCCACGGCGATGCGAAGGCACTGCCGATTCCGTTCGCACCCATGCAGCCGGTGACTGGCGCAGGCTTGCGCAGTTGCCTGTACGAGGCGGGATTCTCCCTGTATCACGCGGGCCAGTGCCTGCGGATCGTCATTTGAGTGTTGAAAAGTGTTGCACAGACCGGCGTTTTCCGGCGCAGGGTCTAGCCTGTTATGGTGCGGGTTGTAGCAAACGCGCACCGGTAGTGTGCAGTTCGGTGACGCAGGTTGTTACAGGCAGGTTGCACGTCGTTTCGCGCACTGGTTGCAATGATGGCTCAGGGATGGTTGTACTCATTTGAATCGAAGGTTGCACCTTGTGCGGTTTAGACGGTTGCACGCCCTGTGAAAAAGGGCCCGAAACAGTCGAAATAACAATAAAGCAGCGACTTTTTGAAGAATAAAAAACCGATGGCACGGCCCTTGCTCAGAGCTTCTATGTGAAGTCGCAGTGCCAACTAAAAAAACCTTGGAGCACCACCTCATGTCCCAGACGTTTTACAAGAAAGGCTTTCTGGCCCTCGCAGTCGCTACTGCGATGGGTGTTTCTGCGTTTGCTCAGGCCGACATCAAGATCGGCGTAGCGGGTCCCATGACTGGCGCCAACGCCGCATTTGGCGAGCAATACATGAAAGGGGCTCAGGCAGCGGCGGACGAGATCAACGCCAAGGGCGGCGTGAACGGCGAGAAGATCGTGCTGGTGGCCGGTGACGATGCGTGCGAACCGAAGCAGGCCGTGGCCGTGGCCAACCGCCTGGTAGACCAGGAGAAAGTCGCCGGCGTGGTCGGTCACTTCTGCTCTTCGTCCACCATCCCGGCCTCCGAGGTCTACGATGAAGCCGGCGTCATCGCCATCACCCCGGGTTCCACCAACCCGCAGGTCACCGAGCGGGGCCTGAGCGCGATGTTCCGCATGTGCGGTCGTGACGACCAGCAGGGTATCGTGGCCGGTGACTACATCGTCGACGTGCTCAAGGGCAAGAAAGTCGTTGTCCTGCACGACAAGGACACCTATGGCCAAGGCCTGGCGGATGCCACCAAGGCCCAGCTGGCCAAGCGTGGCGTGACCCCGGTGCTGTACGAAGGCCTGACCCGCGGCGAAAAAGACTTCAGCGCCGTGGTTACCAAGATCCGCTCGGCCGGTGCCGACGTAGTCTACTTCGGCGGCCTGCACCCGGAAGCCGGTCCACTGGTTCGCCAACTGCGCGAACAAGGCCTCAAGGACGTGAAATTCATGTCCGACGACGGCATCGTGACCGACGAACTGGTCACCACCGCTGGCGGCGCGCAATACGTCGACGGCGTCTACATGACCTTCGGTGCCGACCCGCGCCTGCTGCCGGACAGCAAGGCCGTGGTGGATGCGTTCCGTGCCAAGGGCACGGAACCTGAGGGCTACACCCTGTACGCCTATGCTTCGGTCCAGACCCTGGCTGCCGGCTTCAACGGTGCCAAGTCCAACAAGGGCGAAGATGCGTCCAAGTGGCTCAAGGCCAATCCGGTCCAGACCGTGATGGGCAAGAAGGAGTGGGACAGCAAGGGCGACCTGAAAGTCTCCGACTACGTGGTCTACCAGTGGGACAAGAACGGCAAGTATCACCAGTTGGAAAAACAGAAGTAAGGACTCAAGCGGCCGTCCAGGCTTCCTTGGGAACGGGTTCGTCCCGGTTCCCAAGGCGCTCGCCGGTCGCGCCTGACATCGCTCCGACGTAAATCTGTATTTTCCTTAGAAGAACCGCACGCCCCAAGGGTGTGCAGGTTCTCACTGCGTGAGATTGCGTTATGGATGGTATTTTCCTGCAGCAACTGATCAACGGCCTGACCCTCGGGTCGGTCTATGGTCTGATCGCCATCGGCTACACAATGGTCTATGGCATCATCGGCATGATCAACTTCGCCCACGGCGAGGTTTACATGATTTCCGCTTACCTCGCGGCAATCAGTCTGGCTCTGCTGGCTTACTTCGGTATCGAATCCTTCCCGCTAATGATCCTTGGCACTCTCGTGTTCACGATCGTGGTCACCGGGGTATACGGCTGGGTCATCGAACGCGTCGCCTACAAACCCCTGCGCAACTCCACCCGGCTGGCACCGTTGATCAGTGCCATCGGTATTTCGCTGATCCTGCAGAACTATGCACAGATCAGCCAGGGCGCCCGCCAACAGGGCGTGCCAACACTGCTCGAAGGCGCCATGCGCGTGGATATCGGCACCGGCTTCGTCCAGCTCACCTACACCAAGATCTTCATCCTGGTGGCGGCTTTCGCCGGGATGGCCTTGCTGACCTACATCATCAAGTACACCAAGCTCGGCCGCATGTGCCGCGCCACCCAGCAAGACCGCAAGATGGCCTCCATCCTGGGGATCAATACCGACCGGGTGATTTCCTACGTGTTCATCATCGGTGCAGCCATGGCGGCCCTGGCCGGCGTGCTGATCACCATGAACTACGGCACGTTCGACTTCTATGCCGGCTTCATCATCGGCATCAAGGCGTTCACTGCGGCGGTACTCGGCGGCATCGGCTCCCTGCCTGGGGCCATGCTCGGCGGCATCATCCTCGGGATCTCCGAGTCGCTGTTCTCCGGTCTGATCAACTCCGACTACAAAGACGTGTTCAGTTTCTCGCTGCTGGTGCTGATTCTGATTTTCCGTCCCCAAGGCCTGTTGGGTCGCCCACTCGTGGCGAAGGTATAAGTATGTCTGCTGCCAATAAACCGCTTGATATCAAACAGAGCGTCATCGACGCGATCCTGGCCGGCCTGATCTCGCTGATCGTGTTCGGGCCGATTGTCGGCGTGGTGCTCGATGGCTACAGCTTCAACTTGCAGCCGGCCCGCGTCGGCTGGCTGGTGGCCGTGGTGATGGCCGGGCGTTTCGCCCTGAGCCTGTTCCTGCAGACCCCCCGGGGGCTGAAGATCCTCCAGGGTTTCGAGACCACGGGTTCCGGCGTGCATGTGCTGCCGCCGGACTACAAGTCACGCCTGCGCTGGATCATCCCCGCGCTGATCGTGATCGCCATCGTGTTCCCGTTCTTCGCCAACAAATACGTGCTTACCGTGGTCATCCTCGGGTTGATCTACGTCTTGCTGGGACTGGGACTGAACATCGTGGTCGGCCTGGCCGGCTTGCTCGACCTGGGCTACGTGGCGTTCTACGCCATCGGCGCCTATGGCCTGGCGCTGGGCTATCAGTACCTGGGGCTGGGTTTCTGGACGGTGCTGCCGCTGGCGGCCATCGCGGCGGCGTTGGCCGGATGCATATTGGGGTTCCCGGTGTTGCGAATGCACGGTGACTACCTGGCCATCGTGACCCTGGGCTTCGGCGAGATCATCCGTCTGGTGCTGAACAACTGGCTGTCCTTCACCGGCGGCCCGAACGGCATGCCGGTCCCGTCGCCGACCTTCCTCGGCCTGGAGTTCGGCCGCAGGGCGAAGGAGGGAGGGGTGCCCTTCCATGAGTTCTTCGGCATCGACTACAACCCCAACCTGAAATTCCTGTTCATCTACATCGTGCTGTTCATCACCGTGCTGCTGGTGCTCTACATCAAGCATCGCCTGACCCGCATGCCGGTCGGCCGGGCCTGGGAAGCGCTGCGCGAGGACGAGATCGCCTGTCGTTCCATGGGGTTGAACCACGTGCTGGTCAAGCTCTCGGCGTTCACCATTGGCGCTTCCACGGCCGGCCTGGCCGGGGTGTTCTTCGCCAGCTACCAGGGCTTCGTCAACCCATCTTCGTTCACCTTCTTCGAGTCGGCGCTGATCCTGGCGATCGTGGTCCTGGGGGGCATGGGCTCGACCGTCGGCGTGGTGATCGCCGCGTTCGTGCTCACTGTGGCACCGGAGCTGCTGCGCAGCTTCTCCGAATACCGCGTGCTGCTGTTCGGAGTGCTGATGGTGTTGATGATGATCTGGCGGCCTCGTGGCCTGATTCGCATCAGTCGTACCGGTGTGACGCCGCGTAAAGGAGTAGCGCCATGAGTGAAGTCGTACTCCAGGTTGAAAACCTGATGATGCAGTTCGGTGGGATCAAGGCCCTCAGCGACGTCAGCCTGCAAGTCAAGCGTAACTCGATCTTCGCCCTGATCGGCCCCAACGGTGCGGGCAAGACCACGGTGTTCAACTGCCTGACCGGTTTCTACAAGGCTTCTGGCGGCAAGATCGAACTCAATGTGCGCGGCGAACATACCAACGTCATCAAGCTGCTGGGCGAACCGTTCCGTCCTACCGATTTCGTGTCGCCGAAAGCCTTCGCCAGCCGGCTGTATTACAAGATGTTCGGCGGCACCCACCTGGTGAACCGTGCCGGCCTGGCCCGTACTTTCCAGAACATTCGCCTGTTCAAGGAAATGTCGGTGCTGGAAAACCTGTTGGTGGCCCAGCACATGTGGGTCAACCGCAGCCTGGTGGCTGGTGTCCTCAATACCAAGGGCTACCGCAAGGCGGAAAGCGATGCCCTGGATCACGCGTTCTACTGGCTGGAAGTGGTGGACCTGGTGGATTGCGCCAACCGCCTGGCCGGCGAGCTTTCCTACGGCCAGCAACGGCGTCTGGAAATCGCCCGGGCCATGTGTACCCGTCCGAAGATCATCTGCCTGGACGAACCGGCCGCCGGCCTCAACCCTCAGGAAACCGAAGCGCTGAGCGCGATGATCCGGCTGCTGCGCGACGAGCACGATCTGACCGTGGTGCTGATCGAACACGACATGGGCATGGTAATGAGCATTTCCGACCACATCGTGGTGCTGGACCACGGCAACGTCATCGCCGAGGGCAGCCCCGAGGCGATCCGCAACGATCCGAAAGTGATCGCGGCCTACCTGGGTGCCGATGAAGAGGAGCTGGTATGAGTGGACCTATCCTCGAGCTCAAGGAGCTGGACGTTTTCTACGGACCGATCCAGGCCCTGAAGAAAGTCTCGCTGCACATTGGCGAAGGCGAGACCGTGAGCCTGATCGGCTCCAACGGCGCCGGCAAGTCCACACTGCTGATGTCGATCTTCGGCCAGCCGCGGGCGGCGAGTGGGCAGATCGTTTACCGGGGCGTGGACATCACGCACAAGTCGTCCCACTACATCGCCTCCAACGGCATCGCCCAGTCGCCGGAAGGGCGGCGGGTATTCCCCGACATGACCGTCGAGGAAAACCTGCTGATGGGCACCATTCCCATCGGTGACAAGTTCGCCAGCGAAGACATGCAGCGCATGTTCGAGCTGTTTCCCCGGCTCAAGGAGCGGCGCAACCAGCGGGCCATGACCATGTCCGGTGGCGAGCAGCAAATGCTCGCCATTGCCCGGGCGTTGATGAGCCGGCCGAAGTTGCTGCTGCTCGATGAGCCGAGCCTGGGGTTGGCGCCGATCGTGGTGAAGCAGATCTTCGCCACCCTGCGTGAACTGGCGTCCACCGGCATGACCATATTCCTGGTGGAGCAGAACGCCAACCACGCGCTGAGGCTGTCGGATCGGGCCTATGTCATGGTCAACGGCGAAATCCGCATGACCGGCACCGGCAAGGAATTGCTCGCCAACGAGGAAGTGCGCAACGCCTACCTGGGCGGGCATTGAGGCTGCTGTTGCTGTAACAGGAACCGGCGAGTGATCGCCGGTTTTTTTATCCCTTCACAATGCACCCATCCTTGCTCGCGATGACGGCGGCACATTCAATACAGAAATGACAGGTAGACCGCTATCGCGAGCAAGCTCGCTCCCACGGGGTTTTGGGCCATGGCGGGAATTGTGGACAACAATCCTGAAGGCTTGCCAAACCGCGACATAAAGTCGCCGCAAACAGTTGTTTTGTCACGGTTTTGACTTGTCCCCGTTTGCTGTGGAACTGGCTGTGGGTAACGTGGGAGTAGCTGTCTGAAAGCCTTTGTTTACGTGGCTTGCAGACGTGTGATTGTTTTTTGATCAGGGATTTTTTGCTTAGAGTCATTGGCTATTGTCAACACTTTTGTAGCCTCGCAAAGCGTTCGGAAAATCGGTGGGCAAGCCTGTGGATAACTCTGTGATTAAACACTGGAAAGACTGCGCTGAGGGCCGTCGTTGCTGGCTTCGAGCCATCGCCTATCCTTGTGCCTGCTTATAGCAGATAACCTGATGTGCACAACCTGCGTCGCAGGGTCAAGGGAAAAAATTTTCCAGATGTCCCGCAAAGCCTTATGCACAGCGGCCTGCAGCGTTTGTACTTGCCCCCGATTACTGTGGACGTGCCTGTGGATAAGGTGCGGGCAATCTGCTGCATCGCTTGTCCTGCAAGGCTTGTAGCCGATTGGTTGTTTTTTGAGCAGTGCGCCGGGGAAGAACATGAGCGGCGTTCAGTTGCCGCTCCTCATCAGGCCGGGCATCCTATGGACCCATTTCATCCATTGGCCTTAGCAAGGAGAACACGATGTCCAACACCCTGTTTATCACCGGCGCCACGTCCGGTTTTGGTGAAGCCTGTGCCCGTCGTTTCGCCGAGGCCGGCTGGAAACTGGTGCTGACCGGTCGTCGTGAAGAGCGCCTCAATGCCCTGTGTGCCGAATTGTCGAAGCAGACCGAAGTGCATGGCCTGGTGCTGGATGTGCGTGACCGCAAGGCCATGGAGGAAGCCATCGCCAATCTTCCCCCGTCCTTCGCCACCCTGCGAGGGCTGATCAACAACGCCGGCCTGGCCCTGGGCGTCGACCCGGCGCCCAAGTGCGACCTCGATGATTGGGACACGATGGTCGATACCAATGTGAAGGGCCTGATCTACAGCACTCGCCTGCTGTTGCCGCGCCTGATCGCCCACGGTCGTGGCGCGGGGATCATCAACCTGGGCTCCATCGCCGGTAACTATCCATACCCGGGCAGTCACGTGTATGGCGCGAGCAAGGCGTTCGTCAAACAGTTCTCGCTGAACCTGCGCTGCGATCTGCAAGGCACCGGTGTGCGAGTGAGTAATATCGAGCCAGGCCTGTGTGAAAGCGAGTTTTCCCTGGTGCGCTTCGGTGGCGATCAGGAGCGTTACAACGCGACTTACGCCGGCGCCGAGCCGATCCAGCCACAGGACATCGCGCAAACCATCTTCTGGGTGCTCAATGTCCCGGCGCACATCAACATCAACAGCCTGGAGCTGATGCCGGTGAGCCAGACCTGGGCCGGATTCGCCATCGAGCGAAACAAGGCGTAGCGGGAGATTCTGTGGCGAGGGGGTATCCCCGTAGCTGAGCGTAGTTCCCCTAGGCTATGTACGAAATTGTTTGGAACTTGGTTATGCGGCGTTAAAAACCGGCTCGGAATGCTCATTGACAGCCAGTCAACTCCGCTTCCTCGCCGGTTTTTGCCTTGCCCAACCTGCGTTTAAAGCAATTTCGTGCAGAGCCTAAGACCTGAGCCTGCGATCTATCTTTTTCAGGGCTGCTGCGCAGCCCTGCGAGCGGTGCGACGTTTCGCTAGATCCCTCGCCACAGAGGCGCTATGCCAGGTACTCGGCAAGTCCACGATAGCAGGTCAGCAGGTGATACGGCGTGGTGGAGGGCATGTCCCGACGGCTGACGACGCCGTCGGCGTCCAGGCATTCGTTCCAGCCTCTGTTATGCAGGAAATGTTGCTGCAACGCTTGCAACTGACGCAGCAAAGCCCCCTGGTTCCCCGGGCGTAACGTGAGTGCCCGCAGGTATTCGGCCTGGGCCCAGATGCGTTGGGTCGCGTCCCGTGGCGTCGCTTGCGGTTGCGGGTCGAGCATGGCGCACACCGCCCCGGATTTCATGTCCACGCCCTGTCGTTCGCTCTGATCGAAGCTGTGCTCCAGGGCCGTGTGCAACGTGCCGCCACGCAACAAGGGCGACGAGGCCAGCAGGTAATACCATTCGAACTGGTGGCCCGGCTCGTACCAGTTATCCACAGCCCCGAGGGGCTTCTCCATCATGACGCGCTGCTGCGGGTCAATGAAACGCTCGGACATCCCATCACACAACGCCAGCAATGCCTGTCGGACAGTGGCGTCGTCACGCACAGAAAGCACGGCGAGGAACGCTTCGGCCAGGTGCATCAGGGGGTTCTGCAAGGGGCCTGTTCCGAGCTCGGACCAGTCGCGCCCGAGGCTGGCCTCATAGAGCCCGTCGTGGCTGGCGAAGCGCTGGGCGATGACTTGCAGGGCGGCGTTGAGTACCGACTCCACCAGCGGCTCGCCAACCTTGGCCCAGTAATGGGCACAGGCGAAAAGGATGAAGGCGTGGGTGTAGAGGTCCTTGGTTGAATCCAGCGGCGCGCCTTGCGGGTCGATGCTGTAGAACCAGCCGCCGTGTTCGGCATCGTGGAAGTGCCGCTGCAACGAGCGAAACAGTGCAGAGGCACGTTCTGCGGCGCCTGGCACCTCGCCCATCAGACTGGAGAACACATACAACTGTCGCGCACAGGCCATGGCGCGGTAGCGCTGGGGTGGCAGCGGCGCATGTCCGGCATCCAGGGCTTCATAGGGCAGTGCCAGTTCGGCGTTCCAACCCGGGCCTTGCCACATCGGCACGATCACGTCGTGAAAATGCTGACGCACTGTTGCGAACAGGGCGATCAATTCAGGCTGGGGAGCGGGGCGGGAAGCATCAGGCATCGGTGGAGGTCGTCACGGCTGGGGGCGATTGCGCGACATGGTAGCAGAGTGACCGACTCCAGAGAGATGGCGCCTGCAAGTCCGTCATCGCGAGCAAGCGCGCGATGACGGCCTGGCAGGCGCTAAAGAATCAGCCCGCCAGCAACCAAACCCCAGTCGCCGCCGAAGCTGCCCCGGCCAATCGAATCAACGGCGCCGCTGCCCGAGGCAACACCCGCACCAGCGCGAAACCTGCACCATGCAGCGCCGCCGTGGCTGCGACAAAGCCTGTCGCATAAGCCCACGGGGTCGACATGTCCGGCAATTCCAAGCCATGGGCGACGCCATGGAACAGCGCAAACAGGGCGGTTGCACCGACCGCCAGGCCCAGCGGCGGACGCACCGCCAGTGCCACGGCCAGGCCCAGGGCGAGCACCGAGGCGGCGATGCCGCTTTCCAGCGCCGGCAGGTCCAGGCCTTCAAAGCCCAGCAGGCCGCCAAGCAGCATCGTACTGGCGAAGGTGCATGGCAATGCCCAGCGCGCGGCGCCTTGTTGTTGCGCAGCCCACAAACCGACCGCCAGCATCGCCAGCAAATGGTCGAGCCCGCCGATGGGATGGCCGAGGCCGGCGATCAGGCCATTGTCGCCGTGGCCGGGGTGGGCGAATGCCAGGGCCGGAGTCAGCAGCAGGGCCAGGGCGCCGAAGAGGCGTTTGAGTGTCATGGATAAGCTTCCTTGTTGATGGTGGAAAAGGCGGGGGTTCCGGCTGTCAGGCGGCTGTCAGCAGGCCCTGGCGCTCGATGAAGGCGATGATTTCGTCCAGGCCCTGGCCGGTTTTCTGGTTGCTGAAGACGAAGGGCTTGCCGTTGCGCATCCGCCGGGTGTCGCTGTCCATCATTTCCAGGGACGCCCCCACCAGCGGTGCCAGGTCGATCTTGTTGATCACCAGCAAATCGGATTTGCAGATGCCCGGCCCGCCCTTGCGCGGCAGTTTGTCGCCAGCCGATACGTCGATCACATAGAGGGTCAGGTCCGACAGCTCCGGGCTGAAGGTGGCCGAGAGGTTGTCGCCGCCGGATTCCACCAGGATCAGGTCCAGCCCGGGGAAGCGTCGGTTCAGCTGGTCCACCGCTTCCAGGTTGATCGACGCATCCTCGCGGATGGCGGTATGGGGGCAACCGCCGGTCTCCACGCCAATGATTCGCTCCGGCGCCAGGGCCTGGTTGCGCACCAGGAAATCGGCATCTTCGCGGGTGTAGATGTCGTTGGTGACCACTGCCAGGTTGTAGCGTTCGCGCAGGGCCAGGCACAGGGCCAGGGTCAGCGCGGTTTTGCCGGAACCGACCGGGCCGCCGATACCGACGCGCAAAGGTTGTGTATTCATGTGGGTCTCCTAGGAACGGAACAGACGGCTGTACTGGCGCTCATGGGCCATGCACGCCAGGGACAGGCCAAACGCGGCGCTGCCGTAGTGCTCGGGGTCGATGTTCGATGCGTTGTGCTGGGCCTGTTGCAACAGCGGCAGCAGTTCGCTGGTCAGGCGCTGGGCCGCTTGCTGGCCCAGGGGCAGGGTTTTCATCAGCACCGCCAGCTGGTTTTCCAGCCAGCTCCATAGCCAGGCGGCGAGGGCATCCTGGGGGGTGATGTGCCAGGCGCGGGCCGCCAGGGCCCAGGCCAGTGCCAGGTGTGGCTCGGTGCATTGTTCGAAGAAACCCTGGGCCGCGACGTCGAGTTCCGGCAGGCCGCCCAGCAGTTGTTGCAGCGAATACCCCATCTGCCGGCTTTCCTGGTACAGCTCGCGGGTTTCCCGGCTGGCGCGATGGGTTTCACAGTGTTGCCGCAGGGCATCCCAATCGTCGGCCGCGGCGGCTGTGCAGTGTGCCAGTAGCAAGGGGGCCTCGAAGCGTGCCAGGTTCAGCAGCAATTGATCGCCGATCCAGCGACGCGCATCATCGGGATGCTTGATCCAGCCGTTGTCCACTGCCATTTCCAGGCCCTGGGAATAGCTGTAGCCGCCGATCGGCAATTGCGGGCTGGCCAGACGCAGCAGCGCCCAGGCCGGATTCATGGACGCACGCCGAACTGATGCAGGCGCGGCGCGTAATTGAAATCCTCGTCGCCGTGTCGCGAATGATGATGGCCACCGCCGTAGGCGCCATGTTCGGGCTGGAACGGCGCTTCGATGGATTCGGCGCGGGCACCCAGTTGTTCGAGCATCGCCTTGAGCACGTAGTCGTCCAGCAGGCGCAGCCAGCCATCCCCCACTTGCAGGGCGACATGACGGTTGCCCAGGTGATAAGCCGCCCGGGTCAATTCGAAGGCGTTGGCGCAGGTGACATGCAGCAACTGTTCGGGACGAGCGCACACCCGCACGACACGACCGTCCTCGGCCTGCAGGCATTCGCCGTCGTACAGCGGTGGCTGGCCCCGCTCCAAAAACAACCCCACATCTTCACCCTCGGCACTGAAACAGCGCAGGCGGCTTTTGCTGCGGGCGTCGAAAGTCAGGTGCAGCTCTGCATCCCAGCAGGATTGAATGTCGATTCTGCGATGAATCACCAGCATCGGAGTGCTTCCAGCAATGAACGGTGCGGTGTTTAGAGCAAGGGGCTTGCCAAGGGATGCCGGTGTAGGAAAAAGCAATGGGAATGGGCGGATGGCGCTTAAGTGAATGAAGGTAGGCGCATTGATTTGGTGCGCGATGCTGGTGGGTGCACCATTTTGTGAAGTGGGGTGTGCCCGCAAAGGGAACGCTCAAGAGCGTCCGTCGGCAGTCACTCCGTGCTGCCCAGTCCGCGCCAGTGCTTGAGGCCGATGAAAATGAAGCGCAATTGCTGGGTGATCTTCACCTGGGGGGTGAGATGGTCAGGCAGGGCTTCGGCGGGAGGGTCGATGATATCGGGGAGGGTGGCGAACACGCTCTTGACGATGAGATCGGCCATCACGCTCAGCCCGGCAAGGTCCAGATGCTGGAGCTTGGGCATGAGCGCGAGGTCGGCGGCCAGGTCCGAGCTGATACCTTCGCGCAGTTGTGCGATGGCCTGGCGTACGGGCAGGGAGCCGCCGTACTGCTCGCGGGCAAGGAACAGGAACTGTGAACGGTTGGCTTGCACGACATCGAGAAAAATCCGCACCGAGGCATCGATGATGCCGCCCATGACGAACTCGTTATGGCGCACCAGACGGATGGTTTCGCGAAAGGTCTGGCCAACCTCGCTGACCAGCGCCAGGCCCAGTTGGTCCATGTCATCGAAGTGCCGGTAGAAGCCGGTGGGCACGATGCCCGCTGTCCTGGCGACTTCCCTCAGGCTCAGGCTGCCGAACCCACGGCCACACTCCATCAGATGACGGGCTGCGTCCATCAGGGCATTTCGAGTCTGTTGTTTCTGTTCGGCACGGGGCAGCATCGCAGGGCTGGCTTCTGATTCTGGGGAGCGATGCACTCTAGCAAATCGGCTTTGCCGGCGTCGAACGGTAGAAGGAAAGGGGCGGGAAACACGGGGTCTTGAAAGTCAAAAGCCCGATTGAAGGAATCGGGCTTTTTTCCGGGCCACCATGGGCTCAGCTCACTTGGTCACGACGATCGATGACGCGGTCGCCACCGTCTGCTGCGAAAAGCTGGCCTTGTGGGGTGCGATCAGAGCCACCTTCGACCAGGCCTTTCTCTTCCAGCCGGTCACGACCGCCTTCGGCCAGGGCTTCACCCAATGGGGTACGGTCGGAACCGCCTTCGGCCAGGGCTTCACCCAATGGGGTACGGTCGGAACCGCCTTCGGCCAGGGATTCGCCCAGCGGGGTACGGTCGGAACCACCTTCGGCCAGGGACTCGCCCAGTGGGGTGCGGTCGGATCCACCTTCAGCTACCGTCTGGCTGTAGACAGAATGACTGTCCTTGACCTGTGGGGTGGCTTGCTCGGAGGCTGGCAGTGCAAAAGCAGTGGAAGCCAGCAGTGAAAGGGAAAGGCTCATCAGTAATTGGCGTTTCATGATCGTTGCTCCTTGGGAGGGCGATAAAGTGGGTACGGAGGCAATGCTACTCTCGATAAGTCGATATAAAAGTTCATAAACGCAATGGTAATAATCAACGGAATTGATTGTTCGGGCGGGAGGCTCTAGATCGCGGGTTTCCGAGGTGCGCTTTTGCACCGTGGTGGGTATTTTGTACTCACTGGTGCCACGCAAATGTGCGGGGGCGGTAACAGATGCCTGGCGGATCGGTCAGGTTTTCGCCCTTGGGCGTTAAACCTGTTGGGTGTTTCGCCAGTCTCACTATCAACGAACCGACGACAGGTTCGACTTTCAGGCGTCGCGGTCCGGGCGCCGGTCTTTCATCAGGAGCCTTGTGCATGACGCGCACTTCAAAAATCCTTGCCTGGAGCTTTGCCAGCCTCGTTGTGCTGCTGGCGGCGCTGGTGCTGGTCATCGCCTTTTTCGACTGGAACCGGATCAAGCCGGCACTCAATGCCAAGGTTTCCGAAGAGTTGCATCGCCCGTTCGCCATCAACGGCAACCTGGCCGTGCTCTGGCAACGCGAGCAACAGGAGGGTGGCTGGCGAGGGTGGGTGCCGTGGCCTCATGTGGTGGCCGAGGACCTGACCCTGGGCAATCCCGACTGGTCGAAAAGCCCGCAGATGGCCACGCTCGAGCGCGTGGAGCTGCGCATCTCGCCCTTGGCCTTGCTGGCCCGGCGCGTGGCGATCCCCCGTATCGACCTGACCGGTCCCAACACCAATCTGCAACGCCTGGCGGACGGCCGTGCGAACTGGACGTTCCAGTTCGATCCGAAAGACCCGGACGCCGAGCCGTCGAGCTGGACGGTGGACATTGGGGCCATCGGCTTCGACAAGGGGCATGTCACCCTGGACGACCAGACATTGAAAACCCGTCTCGACCTGGTGATCGAGTTGCTGGGCAAGCCTGTCCCGTTCAGCGATATCGTCGGTGAAAAGACCGCCAGCAAAGCCCGTGACCAGGGGGCACTGCCCCAGGACTACGCATTCGCCTTCAAGGTCGATGGGCAATATCACGGCCAGGGCCTCAGCGGTTCCGGCAAGGTGGGCGGCCTGCTGGCTCTGCAGGATGCGACACAGCCCTTCCCATTGCAGGCCCAGGCGAAGATCGCCGAGACCCGCATCGAGCTGGCCGGGACCCTCACCGACCCGAAGAACCTGGGTGCCCTGGACCTGCGCCTGAAACTGGCCGGCAGCAACCTGGCCCATCTTTACCCGCTGACGGGGGTGACGCTGCCGGATTCGCCGCCTTATGCCACCGACGGTCACCTGGTTGCCAAGCTCCATGAGCCGGGTGGTGCGTTGTTTCGCTATGAGGCGTTCAACGGCAGGATCGGCGACAGCGATATCCATGGCGACCTGGCCTATGCTGCCGGTGAGCCGCGCCCCAAGCTCAGTGGCGCGCTAGTGTCCGATCAGCTGCTGTTCAGCGACCTGGCCCCCCTGATCGGCGCAGACTCCAACACCGAACAGAAGGCCCGCGGCGCGGCCAGCAAACAACCTTCGGACAAGGTCTTGCCCGTGGAGGAGTTCCGTACCGAGCGTTGGAGCGCAATGGATGCCGACGTGGAGTTCACCGGTAAACGCATCGTCCACAGTGAGCAGTTGCCCTTCAACGATCTTTATACCCACCTGGTGCTCACCGATGGCCAGTTGAGCCTCGAGCCCCTGCGGTTCGGGGTAGCGGGTGGTCGGCTCGACGCGCAGATCCGCCTCAACGGCCATACCCAGCCTTTGGAGGGAAGGGCTCGGCTCACGGCTCGCGGTTTCAAGCTCAAGCAACTGTTTCCAGGGTTCGAGCCGATGAAAACCAGTTTCGGCGAGCTGAACGGCGATGCCGATATCGCCGGGCGAGGAAACTCGGTGGCTGCCTTGCTGGGCACGTCCAATGGCACGTTGAAGATGCTCATCAACGACGGTGCCATCAGTCGCGAATTGATGGAGTTGGCGGGATTGAACGTCGGCAACTACGTGGTGGGGAAAATCTTTGGCGACAAGGAGGTGAAGATCAACTGCGCGGCGGCGGATTTCGACATCAAGAGCGGCCTGGCGACCACCCGCCTGTTTGTCTTCGACACCGAAAACGCGATCATCTACGTCGATGGCACGGCGAACATGGCCACCGAACAACTGGACCTGACCGTCACGCCGGAGTCCAAGGGCTGGCGGCTGATTTCCCTGCGCTCGCCACTCTATGTCCGGGGCCCGTTCGCCAAGCCGTCGGCGGGCGTCAAGGCCGTGCCGCTGATGCTGCGCGGAGCCGGCATGGTGGCGCTGGGAGTGATCGCCGCGCCAGCGGCCGGGTTGCTGGCGCTGGTGGCGCCCAGCGGCGGCGAACCTAACCAGTGCGCACCGTTGCTGGAGCAGATGAAGGCCGGCAAGGCACCGGTCACGGTCAAGCCTACCCGTTGAACGCCGGGCTCATGGGCCGGCTCAGGGCCCGGATCGCGAGCAGGCTCGCCCCTTCATCTGGCCGGTGCCCGGGGGAGCGAGCCTGTCCACGTCAGCGGGATTACAGATCGGCCAGAATATCGGCCATGTCATCGGCGTGTTCTTCTTCCTGGGCCAGGATGTCCTCGAAAATACGCCGGGTGGTTGGGTCTTTCTCACCGATGTACTGGATGATTTCCCGGTAGCTGTCGATGGCGATGCGCTCGGCCACCAGGTCTTCATAGACCATTTCCTTGAGCGTATTGCCCGCGACGTACTGGGCGTGGGAATTGCGGGTCAGCAGGTCAGGGTTGAACTCCGGCTCGCCACCCAGCTGGACGATGCGTTCGGCCAGTTTGTCGGCGTGTTCGGCTTCCTGGTTCGCGTGCTCGAGGAACTCGCTGGCGGCCACGCTGGCCTTGAGGCCGGTGGCCATGAAGTAGTGGCGCTTGTAGCGCAGCACGCACACCAGCTCGGTGGCCAGCGCTTCGTTGAGCAGGCGCACGACTTCCTGTCGATCGGCGTTGTAGCCCTCGGTCACTGCGCCGTTCTGCACGTTTTGGCGCGCCCGCTCGCGCAGGGTGGTTACATCGGTCAAGTGCATGTCGCTCATCTCGTTCTCCTGGAGGCTGATCCGGTTGTATGTCGCGCTCTGTCGGCGTGATCATTCCTGGGCGTTGTACGAACGATGCCTGTCGCCGCTCGGCGACTTTTCGTACAACGCCTATGGTGGGAGTCATGAGCGAAAGGAAAAGTTTTATGAAACTGTCCGAGCGACCGGCAAGTGCTGCGAGCCGGACAGGCGTACCTCCTCCTCCAGCCATTTGAAGAACGCACGCACCGGTGGATGGCGTTCGCGACCCGGTACGCACAGGGCGCTGTAACCGGCGCCATCGACCTGGACCTGCGGGCGGTAGCCCACCAGCAGGCCGCTGGCGACGCTTTCGGACACCAGGATGTTGCTTGCCAGCACCAGGCCTTGCCCGGCGATCGCCGCTTGCAAGGCGTAGTGCTCCTCGTCGTATTCGCGTATGCAGGGCTGCCGGGTGAGCCAGTTTTCCCCGGCCTGGGCGCACCAGGCATCCCAGCCATGGGCGTACAGCTTGGAGTTGTGCCAGCGCACGCTGATCAACGTTGGCGTCTGCTCGGCCGCGAGGGCTACTTGCCCGGGCGAGCCATACACGCCGAAGCGCTCGTCGAACAGACACAAGCCGTACAGGTTCGGGTAGTCATCGAGGCTGTAGCGCACCACCAGGTCGACGCTGGCGTCCTGATGCAGGTCGATCACTTCGCAATGGGTGTCCAGGCGCACCTTGATGTCCGGATGCCGCGCATAGAAGCGCCCCAGTCGCGGCACCAGCCAGAGTGCGGCGAACGCGGCGGTGGTGGAGAGTGTCAGGTGGGTGCCGCTGCGTTGCGGGCGCAAGGTATCGACACTTTGCGCCACGTCCAGCAGGGCGCCGTGCAGGCTGTGGAACAGGCGTTGGCCGCCGTCGGTCAGTCGCACCTGGCGTGGCAAGCGTTCGAACAATTGCACGCCGAGCCAGGTTTCCAGGGCGCGGACCTGATGGGAAATCGCCGTGGGCGTCACGGCCAGCTCCTCGGCAGCGGCCTTGAAGCTGAGCAACCGCGCGGCGGATTCGAAGGCGCGCAGGGCGTTGAGGGGCAGGTTGGCGAACATCGAGGCTCCAGATTGGCTGGATGGATGAGATTTATTCATCCAGGTTGATAAGCGCTCATTTGCATGGGGGCTTTGAAAGACCGCATTTTGAGGCTCCAGGCAGTTTTCATTGTAGATGAATCAAAGGAGCTTCAGATGAGCAGTGTTCTTGTGGTGCATGGCAGTCCGCGTGGTGAACGTTCCCATTCCCGGCGTCTGGCCGAAACCTTTCTGTCGGCCTGGCAGGCCGTCCATCCCGACGCCCTGACGACTCGTCGTGAAGTGGGGCGCACCTTGATACCACCGGTCAACGAAGCCTTCATTGCCGCCGCCTTCTATCCCGAGCCCCAGGCACGGCCGCTGACCATGCAGGCGGACCTGGCATTGAGCGACACCCTGGTCGCGGAGCTGCGGGCCCACGACCGGCTGGTGATTTCCGCGCCCATGCACAACTTCAGCGTGCCGGGCGGGGTGAAGGCGTGGATCGATCAAATCGTGCGGATCGGCCTGACCTTCAACCACAGCCTGGACAACGGTGTCTCGCATTACGAGCCGCTGGTGCTGGGCAAGAAAGCCCTGATCGTGACCAGCCGTGGCGACTTCGGCTTCGGTCCCGGCGGACAGCTGGAGGCGATGAACCATGCCGACACCCTGTTGCGCACGGTTCTGGGGTTTATCGGCATCACCGATGTGACCGTGGTTGCCGCCGAAGGCGAAGAATCGGCCGAGCGCAGCTTTGCCCAGTCCTGCGCTGAGGCCGAGCAGCGCCTGCTGGCGTTGGCGCGGACCTTCTGATGGCCTGGGTCTATCTGCTGGTGGCAGCCGGCTTCGAGGTCACGTTCGCCATGGGCATGAAATACGCCGAAGGCTTCACCCGTCCATGGCCCTCGCTGATCACGGTGGTGGCCGCGGTCGGCGGAATCTGGTTCCTGACACTGTCAATGCGCGAACTGCCGGTGAGCGTGGCGTATCCGATCTGGACGGCTATCGGCTCGCTGGGCACCGTATTGCTGGGATTCGTGCTGCTGGGGGAAAGCCTGACGCTGGTCAAGCTGGTCTCGGTGGGGCTGATCGTGGCGGGGGTGAGCGGGCTGAAGTGACGGGGGTGTCATAGACTGGTCATCATCGATGCCGATGCTGGCACCCCCCTCCGATCACAAGGACGTCCACCCATGTCGCAACAATGTGCCACCCGCTATCCGTTGGTGCTGGTTCCGGGAATGCTCGGGTTCATTCGCCTGGTGCTGTATCCGTACTGGTATGGGATCGTCTCGGCGCTGCGTCGAAGAGGGGCGGTAGTGGTGGCGGTGAAAGTGTCGCCGCTGCATTCATCCGAGGTGCGTGGCGAGCAACTATTGGTGCAGATCCAGGACATCCTGCGCCAGACCGGGGCCGGCAAGGTCAACCTGATCGGCCATAGCCAGGGCGCCCTGACGGCCCGTTACGTAGCGGCCAGGCGCCCGGACCTGGTGGCCTCGGTCACCTCGGTGGCCGGGCCCAACCACGGCTCGGAGCTGGCCGACTACCTGCGCATCCATTACCCATCCGACCGTGCCAAGGGCCGCCTGCTCAAAGCCCTGCTGTGGCTGATCGATGCCCTGATGAACCTGCTGGAGACCGGCTATCGCGGGCCGAAGCTGCCGGTGGATATCCAGGCGTCCCATGAATCCCTGACCACCGCCGGTGTGGCGCTGTTCAACGAGCGTTATCCACAGGGCCTGCCTGACACCTGGGGCGGGCAGGGGCCGGAAGAGGTCGACGGCGTACGTTATTACTCCTGGTCCGGGATCCTGCAGCCAGGCAGGACCGACAGGGGGCGCAATCTGTTCGATGGCACGAACCGCAGCTGCCGGCTGTTCGCCCGCACCTTCGTCCGCGAGGCGGGGCAGTGCGATGGCATGGTCGGGCGATTCAGTTCACACCTGGGTACGGTGATCGGCGACGACTATCCATTGGACCATTTCGACATCGTCAACCAGTCGTTGGGGTTGGTGGGGCGGGGAGCCGAGCCGGTCCGCTTGTTTGTCGAGCATGCCCAGCGCTTGAAGGCGGCCGGGGTATGAGAGGCCGTGGATGTAACGGGGATGTCTACACTGCTCTGTACCGCCGCCTCTTGCGCGGCTACAAGGAGAAGCATCATGAACCGGTTGCGTGTGCCTTTGCTGGTGGTCGGTTTACTGCTGTGTACCGAAGGTTTTGCCGCCAACTCTCAACAGACCCTGATGGTCACCTGCAATGCCGACGCCACGGCCCAGGGCCTGAAGGGCGATGCACGACGGGAATTCATGGGGGCCTGCCTCAAGACCAAGCCACCTGAAGGGCCGGTCACGCCTCAGGAACGTATGACGAGCTGCAATGCCACGGCCACGGCCCAGGCATTAAAGGGCGATGCCCGCAAGGCATTCATGAGCGATTGCCTGAAGAAAAAATAACCCGGGCCAGTGGGGCCTCATCGCGAGCAGGCCCCACTGGCGCCTGGAAAAAAATACCTGCACCTGCGACTGGGGTCGGCCGATACAATCCCTGGGCTTTTCATACAGAGCCTAGTGCTGCCCGTGGATCGCTGGCAGACTGCCAATCCTTTCACGCCGTTTCGTTCTGAGGCTGTATGCCAACGTTTTCTCAGCGTCATGTGTTGTTGGTGATCAGTTGGGTGATCATTTTTGGTGGGTTGTTGCTGGTGTTGCCGTTGCGCCTGTTGCCCAGCCTGCTGGCCGGGTTGCTGGTGTTCGAGCTGGTCAACATGTTGACCCCGCAGTTGCAGCGGTTGATCGAAGGCCGGCGCGCACGCTGGCTGGCAGTGGCGTTGCTGGGCACGCTGGTGGTCAGCGTACTGACTCTGATCTTCGCCGGCGCCTTCAGCTTTCTCCTGCATGAAGCGGAGAATCCCGGTGCGTCCCTGGACAAGTTCATGGCAGTGGTCGACCGCGCCCGCGGGCAACTGCCACCGTTCATCGATGCCTACCTGCCGGCCAGCGCCGCCGAGTTCCGGGTAGCGATCGGCGATTGGATGAGCAAACACCTGAGCGACCTGCAACTGGTGGGCAAGGATGCGGCCCACATGTTCGTGACGCTGCTGATCGGCATGGTGCTGGGGGCCATCGTCGCCCTGCAGCGCATCCCCGACCTGACCAAGCGCAAGCCCCTGGCCGCCGCGCTGTTCGACCGCCTGAACCTGCTGGTCAAGGCGTTTCGCAACATCGTCTTCGCCCAGATCAAGATCTCCCTGCTCAACACTTTCTTCACCGGGATCTTCCTGGCGGTGGTACTGCCGCTGTTCGGGATCAAGCTGCCGCTGACCAAGACTCTGATCGTGATGACGTTCCTGCTGGGGTTGTTGCCGGTCATCGGCAATCTCATCTCCAACACCCTGATCACCATCGTCGGCCTGTCCCTGTCGATCTGGGTGGCGATGGCGGCGCTGGGTTACCTGATCGTGATCCACAAGCTGGAGTACTTCCTCAATGCCCGCATCGTTGGCGGGCAGATCAGTGCCAAGTCCTGGGAACTGCTCATGGCGATGCTGGTATTCGAGGCGGCTTTTGGCCTGCCGGGGGTGGTGGCGGGACCGATCTACTACGCCTACCTCAAGAGCGAGTTGAAGCAGGTGGGGATGGTCTGATCCGGTAGCGATGGTGCCTGGCCTGGCGCCATCGCGAGCAAGCTCGCGATGCAGGCGCCTCGGTCTGGGATCAGACCTGCGTTCCGTACCGCTTCATCGCTTCGATCGCCAGCCCGCTGCCGATGCTGCCAAAGATATTGCCCTCCACATGCCGTGCCCGGGGCAGCATCGCGGCGACGCTGTTGCGCAGTGCCGGAATGCCGCTGGAGCCACCGGTAAAGAACACCGTGTCCACCTGCCCCACGTCTACATTGGCATCACCGAGCAATTGCGTGACGCTGGCACGCACTCGCTCCAGCAGGCCGTCGATCGCCGATTCGAACAGCGCCCGGCTCAGGTCCACGCTCAGGCCCGGCTCGATCCGATCCAGCGCCACATGCCGATGGTCGGCCTGGGTCAGCTGGATCTTGGTTTCTTCCACTTCCATTGCCAGCCAATGCCCGGCGCGCTGTTCGATCAGCTTGAACAGCCGGTCGATGCCACCGGTGTCCTCGATGTCGTAGCGCATGCTGCCCAGGGCCAGGGTGGACTTCTGCGAATACACCGCGTTGATGGTGTGCCAGGTCGCCAGGTTCATGTGGTGACTGGTGGGCATGTAGGCGCCGCTTTTCATCCGGCTGCCATAGCCGAACAGTGGCATCAGGCCGGCCAGGGAGAGCTGCTTGTCGAAGTCGGTCCCGCCGATGTGCACGCCGCCGGTGGCGAGGATGTCGGCATGACGGTTGTCGTGGGTGCGGCGCTCCGGTGACAGTCGCACGAGAGAGAAGTCCGAGGTACCGCCGCCAATGTCGACGATTAGCACCAGCTCTTCTCTCTCGATGGTCGATTCATAATCGAACGCCGCCGCAATGGGCTCGTACTGGAACGAGACCTCCTTGAAACCGATGGCTCGGGCCACGTCTGCCAGGGTGTTTTGCGCTTCCTGGTCGGCCAGTTCGTCGTCATCGACGAAAAACACCGGACGTCCCAGCACGACTTCTTCGAACTCGCGGCCGGCAGTGGCTTCGGCGCGTTTCTTCAACTGGCCGATGTACAGCCCCAGCAGGTCCTTGAATGGCATTGCCGTGCCCAGCACGCTGGTATCGTGCTTGATCAGCTTGGAACCCAGCAGGCTCTTGAGCGAGCGCATCAGGCGGCCTTCGTAGCCTTCCAGGTATTCGTACAGGGCCAGGCGGCCGTAGACCGGGCGGCGCTCCTCCTGATTGAAAAAAACCACCGAAGGCAGGGTGATCTTGTCGTCCTCCAGCGCGATCAGCGTTTCCATGCCGGGGCGCAGCCAGCCGACGGTGGAGTTGGACGTGCCGAAGTCGATGCCGCAGGCACGGGCCGAGGATGCGTTTTTCATGTCTTCCAGGTTCCGGTTGAAAAAACGGCCGCGCAGTGTATGCCAGTACGCAGCGGATTCGAAGGCCGGCTATCCGGCAGGCATGAAAAGAATCGCAGGATGTACATAGTGCGCTGAAAAAACGGCCTGTGCGCCAGTCCAGCCTTGAAAGGGCCGGTTTTATCCCCAATCTTGTATGCATCAACGGGTGGTCACAGGGCGAGCGCAAGAATCGCCACCGACTGCCGATAAACTTCTGATACGCCGCCCGGTCACAACCTTGAGGTTGGTCAACCCGCTGTCCGCTCATCCGGGCATGCTGTGCGTGGCGGTGCGACGTCGATAACGGATGGTGATGCTTCGATGGACTTCAAAGACTACTACAAGATTCTGGGTGTCGAGCCGACGGCTGACGACAGCACGATCAAGGCTGCCTACCGCAAGCTGGCGCGCAAATACCACCCGGATGTCAGCAAGGAAAAAGACGCCGAGACCAAGTTCAAGGACGTCTCCGAGGCCTATGAAGCGCTGAAAAGCGCCGACAAGCGCGCCGAGTACGATGATCTGCGGCGCTACGGTCAGCACGGTCAACCGTTCCAGGGGCCGCCGGGCTGGCAGAGCCGTGGCGGTTTTGGCGGCCAGGACACCGGGGACTTCTCGGACTTCTTCAGTTCGATCTTCGGAAATCGCGGATCAGGTTTCGGTGGCGGGCAATCGGGTCGCAGCGCCGGCCGTCGGGGGCAGGACGTGGAACTGGAATTACCGATCTTCCTAGAAGAGACCCTGTCCAACGAATCGAAGAAGATCAGTTACCAGGTGCCGCAGCACAACGCCGCAGGCCAGCACGTGAGCAACACCACCAAGAGCCTAAACGTGAAGATCCCTCTGGGGGTGACCGACGGCGAGCGCATCCGCCTCAAGGGCCAGGGCGCGCCAGGCATCGGTGGCGGCGCCAATGGCGACCTGTACCTGACCATTCGCTTCGCCCCGCACCCCAAGTTTGATGTCGAAGGCCAGGACCTGATCATCACCTTGCCCCTGGCGCCCTGGGAATTGGCCCTGGGCACCGAAGTGGCTGTCCCGACCCTCACCGGCAAGATCAACCTCAAAGTGCCGGCCGGCAGCCAGAACGGCCAGCGCATGCGCGCCAAGGGGCACGGCTTGCGCAACAAGGCGGGCGAACGGGGTTACCTGTTCGTGCAACTCAAGGCCGTGATGCCCAAGGCCAACGACGAGTCGGTCAAGGCATTGTGGGCGGAGCTGGCGAAGAAAGCTGCGTTCGATCCACGGGCGAATTTCTGACGGCCCAGGTCATCACACCGCTGCTGCACGGTTAGAGCATTGGGAGAAGCAGACCATGAACAACCCGATCATTGAACTGAACCTGAAGGAATTCTGCGAGGCCGCCGCGCTGGCGGATGTCCATGTGATAGAAATCGTCGCCCATGGCATTCTCGAACCCCACGGCAAGGCCCCATCCGACTGGCGTTTCACCGACTACGAACTGGTCCTGGCGCGCCGCGCCGCCAAGTTGCGGCGTGAATTGGAACTGGAATGGGACGGCGTCGCCCTGGCGCTGGACCTGCTGGAGGAAGTGCAGCAACTGCGCAGCGAAAACCGCATGCTCAAGCAGCGGTTGGGGCGGCTGGTGGAGTGACGCAGCCCTTGAGCTAAATGCAGGTCCTGTGGCGAGGGGAAACGTCGCACCGCCCCGCTGGGCTGCGCATCAGCCCCAGAGAAGGGTTGGACGCAATCGGCCTGACACACCGAGGTGCTGAGTCTTGGGCTGCTGCGCAGCCCAGCGGGGCGACGTTTCGCTAAATCCCCTCGCCACAGACTCTACCGCCTCACCACAGGTTGGATTCCTTCACCCCCGGATCGCCCAATTGCTCCCTACCGAAATATGTAGTCGGCCAGTGTCAGTCGACCATCAAAACAGAAAATAGCGCTGCGCCATCGGCAGCACCTCAGCCGGTTCGCACCACAGCAACACCCCGTCGGCCTTGACCTGGTAAGTCTGTGGATCGACGTCGATGCTCGGCAGGTAGTCGTTGTGGATCAGGTCGGTCTTCTGCACGTCGCGGCAACCTTTGACCACGGCGATTCTTTTCTTCAGCCCCAGTTGTTCCGGCAACCCGGCCTCGGCAGCGGCCTGGCTGATGAAGGTCAGGCTGGTGGCGTGACGCGAGCCGCCAAAGCTTGCGAACATCGGTCGGTAGTGCACCGGTTGTGGCGTCGGAATCGAGGCGTTGGCGTCGCCCATCAGGCTGGCGGCAATCGCGCCGCCCTTGAGGATCAGCGTCGGCTTGACGCCGAAGAACGCCGGGCGCCACAGCACCAGGTCGGCCCACTTGCCCACTTCGATGGAGCCCACCTCATGGCTGATGCCATGGGTGATCGCCGGATTGATGGTGTACTTGGCGATGTAGCGCTTGATGCGGAAGTTGTCGTTGCCCTCTCCATCCCCAGGCAGGGCGCCGCGTTGCTTCTTCATCTTGTCGGCGGTCTGCCAGGTACGCGTGATGACTTCGCCGACGCGGCCCATGGCCTGGCTGTCGGAGCTGATCATCGAGAACGCGCCCAGGTCATGGAGAATGTCCTCGGCGGCGATGGTCTCGCGGCGGATGCGGCTCTCGGCGAAGGCCACGTCCTCGGCGATGCTCGGGTCCAGGTGATGACAGACCATCAACATGTCCAGGTGTTCGTCGATGGTATTGCGGGTGAACGGCCGGGTCGGGTTGGTGGAACTGGGTAATACGTTGGGGAAACCGCAGGCCCTGATGATGTCCGGCGCATGCCCGCCACCGGCACCTTCGGTGTGGTAGGTGTGGATGGTGCGGCCCTTGAACGCGGCGAGGGTGGTTTCCACGAAGCCCGACTCGTTGAGGGTGTCGGTGTGGATCGCCACCTGCACATCGTATTGGTCGGCCACGCTCAGGCAGTTGTCGATGGCCGCGGGCGTGGTGCCCCAGTCTTCGTGCAGCTTCAGGCCGATGGCCCCGGCCTTGACCTGCTCGATCAACGGCTCCGGCAGGCTGGCGTTGCCCTTGCCGGTCAGGCCGATGTTCATCGCGAATGCATCCGCTGCCTGGAGCATGCGCGCCAGATGCCACGGGCCGGAGGTGCAGGTGGTGGCGTTGGTTCCGGTGGCCGGGCCCGTGCCGCCGCCGATCATGGTGGTGACGCCGCTCATCAGGGCTTCTTCGATCTGCTGCGGGCAGATGAAGTGAATATGGGTGTCGATGCCGCCGGCCGTGAGGATCATGCCCTCGCCGGCGATCACTTCGGTGCTGGCGCCGATGGCGATGGTCACGTCGGGCTGGATGTCCGGGTTGCCGGCCTTGCCGATGGCGGCGATGCGGCCGTCCTTGAGGCCCACATCGGCCTTGACGATCCCCCAGTGGTCGATGATCAGTGCGTTGGTGATCAGCGTGTCGACCACTTCGGCGGCCAGCAGTTGACCCTGGCCCATGCCGTCGCGGATCACCTTGCCGCCGCCGAATTTCACTTCTTCGCCATAGGTGGTGAAGTCTTTCTCCACTTCGATCCACAACTCGGTGTCGGCCAGGCGGACCTTGTCGCCGACAGTGGGGCCGAACATGTCGGCATAGGCTTGTCTCGAAATCTTCATGTGCTTGCCTTGGAATTCGATTGGATGTTGAAACCGTTCGCTGCGCTCACTCATCGCGAGCAAGCTCGCTGCCACATTTGATCGCGTTCCCCTGTGGGAGCGAGCCTGCTCGCGATGAGGCGGGTGCAGGCACCCATGACTTACAGGTCGCCCATGACCCGCCCGGCAAACCCGAACACCCGGCGATGCCCGGCCAGGTCCACCAACTCCACTTCCCGGCTCTGACCCGGCTCGAAGCGCACGGCGGTGCCGGCGGGGATGTTCAGGCGCATGCCGCGACTGGCGGCGCGGTCGAAGCTCAAGGCATCGTTGGTCTCGAAAAAGTGAAAGTGCGAGCCGACCTGGATCGGCCGGTCGCCCTGGTTGGCGACGGTGAGCGTCAAGGTGCGGCGACCGGCGTTGAGTTCGATGTCGCCGGGCTGGACCTGGTATTGGCCTGGAATCATTGCGGTTGCCCCAAAGTCTTGTAGTAGATGGCGGTCGGGCTGTAGTTGCCGTCCGGGCTCTGGCAGTAGTCGGGCAGTTCGCCGACGCGGGTGTAGCCCATGGCGCGGTAGAACGCTTCGGCCTCGGAGCCGGCCTCGGTGTCGAGGTACAACAGGCCGCGCTTGTGCTGGCGAGCGCCGAGTTCCAGGGCGCTCATCAATTGCTGGCCCAGGCCCCGGCGCCGGGCATCGCCGCGCACCAGCAACTTCTGCACTTCGGCACGGTTGAGGCCGTTGGGCTTCTGGCACAGGGCAAGCTGGACACTGGCCTGGACCTGTTCATCCTTGACCACCACCCACAGCAGCAGGTGGCCCTGGTTGAGGCTGGCCTGGACCTCGTCGAAATAGGCGCGGGCCTGGGTCGCATCGAGGTCGGCCATGAACCCCACGCTGGCGCCGTTTTCGACGGCGTCGAGCAACAGGTCGATCAGGCCCTGGCGGTAATGCGCAAAGCTTTCAGCGTGGACTCGACGCAACTGGGCGGGATTCATCGGCTTTTCACTCCTTGTGCAAGGCTGGCGCTGGCGCACCGGGGTTGAGGATCAACTGCATGAAGGTCAGGTCGAGCCAGCGACCGAACTTGACGCCCACCTGGGGCATCTGTCCGGTGACGACGAACCCGGCCCGCTCATGCAGGCGGATCGAGGCCGCGTTGCCGCTTTCGATAGCCGCGACCATGACATGCTTGCCGCAGGCCCTGGCACGTTCGATCAGCGCCGCCATCAGCCGTGGGCCGAGGCCATGGCCGCGTTGGTCGCTGCGCACGTACACCGAATGCTCCACGGTGTGCCGGAAGCCGTCGAAGGGACGCCAGTCACCGAACGAAGCGTAGCCGAGCACATGCCCTTGGCCTTCGATCACCAGGACCGGATATCCCTGGGCCTGCCGGCCGTCGAGCCAGGCCTGGCGGTTGTCCAGGTCCACGGCCTGTTCGTTCCAGATGGCCGTGGTGTTGAGCACCGCGTCGTTGTAGATGTCGCGCAAGGCCGGCAGGTCTGCGGGGCGAGCGTCGCGAATCTGGTAGGTCATGAGGTGGCCTCAGGCGATGGGCTGGTGGACGGTGACCAGCTTGGTGCCGTCGGGAAACGTCGCCTCGACCTGGATTTCAGGGATCATTTCCGGGATGCCTTCCATCACTTGCTCGCGGCTCAGCAGGGTGGTGCCGTAGTGCATCAGTTCAGCCACCGTCTGGCCGTCCCGGGCGCCTTCGAGCAGGGCCGCGGAAATGTAGGCCATGGCCTCCGGATAGTTGAGCTTCAGACCACGGGCCAACCGTCGTTCGGCGACGAGGCCGGCGGTGAAGATCAGCAGCTTGTCTTTTTCGCGTGGGGTCAGGTCCATGTGCAATCCATAAGGGCAGATAAATAGTTTGCGCTGTAAACACGCCCCCTGTGGGAGCGAGCAAGCTCGCTCCCACAGAAAGCAGATCAAGTGCTCCAGATTCTCGGTGGTACGGCCTCTCTTCCGAGCAATGCGGGCCTGAGCAAGCGCCATAATTCAATCAACCATCCCCGCGCCAGCAGCGCCTCGCTCGCCAGGCAGCGGGCCACGACCAGGCCCGGCAGCTGGGTCAGGTCGCCGCGCACCGCTTGGCCCAGGGATCGGCATCGCTCCAGCAGCTGGCTGTCGATCTCGCCGGTCACCAGCATCGTGGCAAACACCGGGTCGCCACCCAGCCCGATGGGCGAATCCAGCAGCCCGTCACCGCCCGTGATGCGCTGGCGCTCATGCCACAGCAACTGGCCGTTGCGGCGAATGTCCAGTCGCGATTGAAAGTGTCCCAGGTCGAACCGCTCGCCGCTGGCCGGTCGGCCGAGGGCGACCATGTCCCAGTAGAACAGGCGTGCGTCGCCCTGCAGATCGATACGCGTGCTGAGTTCGGCCTGGGCCGCGCTGAAGACGATGGTTTCCTGGGGCAACCATTCCAGTGTCGCGCCGGCCGCCACGCTCAGGTTCAGTTGCTGATAGGCGGGCCCCGCTGCGCGGTACCACTTGGCCGCGCCCGGGCTGGTCAGTTGCGTCCAGGCGCCAGGGCCGACGAGGGCCGAGATGTCCAGCCGGTCACCGCCGGCAATCCCGCCGGGCGGGTGGACGATGATGTGCTGGCACACCTCGGGACCTTCGGCGTACAAGTGCTTCTGCACCCGCAGCGGGCCTTTGTGACGGCGCTGTACCGGGCGTGTGCACTCACCGAATCGGGCGTAGCCCAATTCCAGCTCGGCGTGCCAGCTGGGAGTGAACAGGGCCGGAGGCGCCAATGAACAGACAGGTAGATTCATGATTTCTGATTATCGTCAGGACGCTACAGACTAGATCGTAACCAGCCCGCGCACACCCTCGGCTTCCATATTTTCTCCGCGCCCCTGCTGCACGATCTCGCCCCGGGACATCACCAGGTATTGATCGGCCAGTTCGGCGGCGAAGTCGTAGAACTGCTCCACCAACAGAATCGCCATGTCACCCCGGGCCGCCAGTTTCTTGATCACCGCCCCGATTTCCTTGATCACCGACGGCTGGATGCCTTCGGTGGGTTCGTCGAGGATCAGCAGCCGCGGGCGACTGGCCAGGGCCCGGCCGATGGCAAGCTGTTGTTGCTGCCCACCGGAGAGGTCGCCTCCGCGGCGCTGTTTCATCTGCAGCAACACCGGGAACAGTTCATAGATGAACGCCGGTACCTCCCGGGCTTCGGACCCCGGAAAGCGCGACAGGCCCATCAGCAGGTTTTCTTCCACGGTCAACCGTCCGAAGATTTCCCGGCCCTGGGGCACATAGGCGATGCCCGCGTGGACCCGCTGGTGCGGCTTGAACGCTGTGATGGCCTTGCCTTCCCAATTCACCGCGCCTTCCCTGGCTGGCAACAGGCCCATCAGACATTTGAGCAGCGTGGTCTTGCCCACGCCGTTGCGCCCCAGCAGGCAGGTCACCTCGCCCACCTTGGCGTCGAACGACAGGCCTCGCAGGATGTGGCTACCGCCGTAGTACTGGTGCAGCTTGTCGACTTGCAGCATGTTCCAGATTCTCCTGAAGTTCCCTGTGGGAGCAGCATTTGCCGCTCAGCGACCGAGATACACCTCGATCACCCGTTCGTTGTCCTGTACCTGCGCCAGTGACCCTTCGGCCAGTACGCTGCCCTGGTGCAGCACGGTGACGTGGTCGGCGATGGTGCCGACGAAGCCCATGTCGTGTTCCACCACCATCAGCGAATGCTTGCCCGCCAGGGTCTTGAACAGTTCGGCGGTGAAGTCGGTTTCGGCGTCGGTCATGCCCGCCACCGGCTCGTCGAGCAGCAGCAATTGCGGGTCCTGTACCAGCAGCATGCCGATCTCCAGGAACTGCTTCTGCCCGTGGGACAACAACCCTGCCGCGCGGTTGACCGACGGCGTGAGGCGGATGGTCTCCAGCACTTCGTCGATGCGGTCGCGCTGCTCGCCGGTCAGTCTGGCCCGCAGGCTGGCCCAGACCGATTTGTCGGCCTTCAATGCCAGCTCCAGGTTTTCGAACACGCTCAGGGCCTCGAATACCGTGGGCTTCTGGAACTTGCGACCGATACCGGCCTGGGCAATCTGCACCTCGCTCATGCTGGTCAGGTCCAGGGTCTCGCCGAACCAGGCCTTGCCATGGCTGGGGCGGGTCTTGCCGGTGATCACGTCCATCAAGGTGGTCTTGCCCGCGCCGTTGGGGCCGATGATGCAGCGCAGCTCGCCGACGCCGATGTACAGGTTCAGGTCGTTCAGGGCCTTGAAGCCGTCGAAGCTGACGCTGATGTCTTCCAGGGTCAGGATGGTGCCATGGCGGGTGTTCAGGCCGACGCCCGCCGCCTGGCCGAGGCCGATGGCGTCGCGGCTGCTACCGGCGTCCTTGTTGGGCTCCGTGGGGAAGAAAGCAGGTTCGAGCATGAATTCGACACTCGCTGTGATTCTCATTGTTCAGCCCTTTTCTTCAGCAGGCCGATCACGCCCCTGGGCAGGTACAGGGTCACGACGATGAACAGCGCACCGAGGAAAAACAGCCAGTATTCCGGGAAGGCCACGGTGAACCAGCTCTTCATGCCGTTGACCACGCCGGCGCCCAGCAGGGGGCCGATCAACGTGCCGCGCCCGCCGAGTGCCACCCACACGGCGGCCTCGATGGAATTGGTCGGCGACATTTCGCTGGGGTTGATGATGCCTACCTGGGGCACATACAGCGCGCCGGCCAGGCCGCACAGGATGGCGCTCAATACCCAGACGAAGAGCTTGAAGCCCCGTGGATCGTAGCCGCAGAACATCAGGCGGTTTTCCGCGTCCCGCAGGGCGGTCAGTACCCGGCCGAACTTGCTGCGGGCCAGTCGCCAGCCGATGAACAGGCTGGCCACCAGCAACAGCACGGTGAGCAGGAACAGTACGGCGCGGGTGCCGGGTTCGGTGATGCCGAAGCCCAGGATCGAGCGGAAATTGGTGAAGCCGTTGTTGCCACCGAAACCGGTTTCGTTGCGAAAGAACAGCAGCATCCCGGCGAATGTCAGGGCCTGGGTCATGATCGAGAAATACACGCCCTTGATCCGCGAGCGAAAGGCGAAGAACCCGAAAACCAGCGCCAGCAGCCCCGGCGCCAGCACCACCAGGCACAGGGCCCAGAGGAAGCTGTCGGTGCCGGTCCAGTACCAGGGCAGTTCGCTCCACGACAGGAAGGTCATGAAGGCCGGCAAGCCATCCCCGGCGGCCTGGCGCATCAGGTACATGCCCATGGCGTAGCCGCCCAGGGCGAAGAACAGGCCGTGGCCCAGGGACAACAACCCGGCGTAGCCCCAGACCAGGTCCAGCGCCAGGGCGACGATGGCATAGCAGAGGATCTTGCCCACCAGTGTCAGGGTATAGGCCGACACGTGCAGTGTGTTGTCCGGTGGCAGCAGCGACAGCAGCGGCAGGCTCAGCAACAGTGCCAGGATCACCGCGCCAACGATGAAGGTGGTTTTGGGACCGGCCTTTTGCGCGGCCGTGAGCATCAGGGGCTGGTTCATCAGTCGATTACCCGTCCTTTGAGGGCGAAGAGGCCTTGCGGACGCTTCTGGATGAACAGAATGATCAGCGCGAGGATCAGGATCTTGCCGAGCACCGCGCCGATCTGCGGCTCGAGAATCTTGTTGGCGATGCCCAGGCCGAACGCGGCGGACACGCTGCCGGCCAACTGGCCGACGCCGCCCAGGACCACCACCAGGAACGAGTCGATGATGTAGCTCTGGCCCAGGTCCGGGCCGACGTTGCCGATCTGGCTCAGGGCCACGCCACCGAGCCCGGCAATGCCCGAGCCGAGGCCGAAGGCGAGCATGTCCACGCGACCGGTGGGCACGCCGCAGCAGGCGGCCATGTTGCGGTTCTGGGTGACGGCGCGCACGTTCAGGCCCAGGCGGGTCTTGTTCAGCAACAGCCAGGTCAACACCACCACGAACAGCGCGAAGGCGATGATCACGATACGGTTGTACGGCAGCACCAGGTTCGGCAATACCTGGATCCCACCCGACAGCCAGGCCGGGTTGGCGACCTCGACGTTCTGCGCGCCGAACACCAGGCGCACCAGCTGGATCAGCATCAGGCTGATGCCCCAGGTGGCGAGCAGGGTTTCCAGCGGGCGCCCGTAGAGGTGACGGATCACCGTGCGCTCCAGGGCCATGCCGATGGCGGCGGTGATGAAGAACGCCACTGGCAGGGCGATCAGCGGATAGAACTCGATGGCACCCGGCGCGAAGCGCTGGAACAGCATCTGCACGACATACGTGGAGTAGGCCCCCAGCATGAGCATCTCGCCGTGGGCCATGTTGATCACACCCAGCAGGCCGAAGGTGATCGCCAGGCCCAGCGCCGCCAGCAGCAGGATCGAACCCAGGGACATGCCGCTGAAGGCCTGGCCCAGCAGTTCGCCCACCAGGAGCTTGCGCTTGACCTGGCCGAGGCTGGTTTCGGCGGCGGTGCGCACGCCGGCATCGGTTTCGACGCCGGGTTCGAGCAGGCCTTCCAGGCGTGTGCGAGCCAGTGGGTCGCCGGTTTCACCCAGCAGCCGGACGGCGTTCAGGCGCACGCTCGGGTTGCTGTCCACCAGTTGCAGGTTCGCCAGGGCCAGGCTCAGGGCGGCGTGCACATCTTCGTCCTGTTCGCCGGCCAGTTGCCGGTCGAGGAATGCCAGTTGCGCCGGGCGGGCGCTTTTTTGCAATTGCTGCGCGGCGCCCAGGCGTACGCGGGCATCCGCGGCGAGCAGTTGATGGCTGGCCAGGGCGGTTTCCACCAGCCCTCGCAAGCGGTTGTTCAGGCGCAGGGTCTTCGGCTGGCCATCGATGGTCAGTTGGCCCTGCTGCAAGGCGTCGATCAGTTCGACACGCTCGGGCTCAGGTTGCGCGGCCCAGGTTTCAAGCAACCTGGCCTGCTGGGTCGGGTTGGCGGCGACGAAGTCTTCGGCGTCACCGGCGTGGGCCTCCAGTGGCAGCAGTAGCACCAGGGCGAGAATGAGGCGGTAAAGGGCAGTGGGCATATGCTAGGCCTTGCGCAGTGCTTTTTGTGGGAGCGAGCTTGCTCGCGATAGCGCAGTCTCAGTCACTGTTCTTCTGGCTGATCCACCGCTATCGCGAGCAAGCTCGCTCCCACAGGGTTGTGTATCGGCCCGGGGATCCGGGCCGACACCCATGGACTCAGTTGCTCTTCACCGCATAGTCAGGCTTCTTGTCGTTGCCGGCGATGAACGGGCTCCACGGTTGGGCACGGATCGGGCCTTCGGTCTGCCAGACCACGTTGAACTGGCCGTCGGCCTGGATCTCGCCGATCATCACCGGCTTGTGCAGGTGGTGGTTGGTCTTGTCCATGGTCAACGTGTAGCCCGACGGTGCCGCGAAGGTCTGGCCGGCCAGGGCTTCGCGAACCTTGTCGACGTCGGTGGACTTGGCTTTTTCCACCGCTTGCGCCCACATGTGGATACCCACGTAGGTGGCCTCCATCGGGTCGTTGGTCACGGCCTTGTCGGCGCCCGGCAGGTTCTTGGCCTTGGCGTAGGCTTTCCAGGCTTCGACGAATTTCTTGTTCGTCGGGTTATCCACGGATTCGAAGTAGTTCCAAGCGGCGAGGTTGCCGATCAACGGTTTGGTGTCGATGCCGCGCAGTTCCTCTTCGCCCACCGAGAACGCCACCACCGGCACGTCGGTGGCCTTGAGGCCCTGGTTCGCCAGTTCCTTGTAGAACGGCACGTTGGAGTCGCCGTTGACCGTGGAGATCACGGCAGTCTTGCCACCGGCCGAGAATTTCTTGATGTTGGCGACGATGGTCTGGTAGTCGCTGTGGCCGAACGGGGTGTAGACCTCTTCGATGTCCTTGTCCGCCACGCCTTTGGAATGCAGGAATGCGCGCAGGATCTTGTTGGTGGTGCGTGGGTAGACATAGTCGGTGCCCAGCAGGAAGTAGCGCTTGGCGCTGCCGCCTTCTTCGCTCATCAGGTATTCCACCGCCGGGATCGCCTGCTGGTTCGGCGCCGCGCCGGTGTAGAACACGTTCGGCGACATTTCTTCGCCTTCGTACTGCACCGGGTAGAACAGCAGGCCGTTGAGTTCTTCGAAGACCGGCAGTACGGATTTACGCGACACCGAGGTCCAGCAGCCGAACACCACTGCGACTTTGTCCTGGGTCAGCAGCTGACGACCTTTTTCCGCGAACAGCGGCCAGTTCGACGCTGGGTCCACGACCACCGCTTCAAGCTTCTTACCGTTGACTCCGCCCTTGGCGTTGATCTCGTCAATGGTCATCAGCGCCATGTCCTTGAGGGACGTCTCGGAGATCGCCATGGTGCCGGACAGCGAATGCAGGATGCCGACCTTGATGGTCTCGGCGGCCTGGACGGTCCAGGCCATGCCCATCGCGGCAATGCTGGCCGAGAGTGTAAAAGCCTTGATCAAGCTACGACGCTTCATGGTGCGATCTCCGTGGACTTATGAATTTTTTTCGAAGGCAGATGCAGACGCTGAAGGCGCTTTTGCAAGGGGTGTGCCCGGTCGGAAAAACACCCGTAAACAGGGAGTTGGCAATGACGGGAGCAGAACTTCTGCACCATCAGCGAACGCGTCATGGGTATTGGTGCGAAGGGATGCGCCACATTGGCGCGCAGTGGGGCAAGTGCCCTCCGGGAACAAGCCAGCTATGGCGAGGGGATTCATCCCCGCTGGGCTGCAAAGCAGCCCAACCAGATAGATGGCGACGGCAGGTTCCTGGGACTTCTGCGCAGCCCGACGGGGCGGTGCGACGTTTCGCTCAATCCCCTCGCCACAGGGCGAGTCGGTGACAAGTCAGCGGCGGCGCATCAGGCCGATGAAAAACAACCCGCCAATGGCAGCGGTGGCCACACCGATCGGCAAGTCCTCCGGTGCGATCAAGGTCCGGGCGGCCACGTCCACCCACACCAGGAACAGGCTGCCCAGCAGTACGCAGGCCGGCAGCAGTCGTCGATGTTCGGCACCCACCAGGCGCCGGGCGATGTGCGGCACCATCAGCCCGACGAACCCGATCGAGCCACTGATGGACACCAGCACGCCGGTCATCAGCGAGGCGATCAGGAAGATCCATACTCGCACTTTCGGCGCATTCAGGCCCAGGGTCACGGCGGTCTGCTCGCCGGCCATCAATGCATTCAACGGGCGAGCCATACCCAGCAGCAACACCAGCCCCAGCAGCACACTGGCAGCCGGCACCGCCAGCAATTCCCAGCGCGCCAGGCCCAGACCGCCCAGCATCCAGAACATCACCGCGGAGCTGGCGCGATGGTCACCGACAAACAGCAGCAGATTGGCCACCGCCATCATCACGAAGGATACCGCCACGCCGCACAGCAGCAGACGATCGCTTTCCAGGCGGCCCTGGCGGCTGGCAATCGCCAACACCAGCAGCATGCTCAGCAAGGCGCCGATGAACGCCGCCAGGGGCAGGGTCAGCAGGCCGACGATTTCGCCGACATGCAGCACCACGATCACCGCGCCCAGGGTCGCGCCGGAAGTGACGCCCAACAGATGTGGATCCGCCAGTGGGTTACGAGTCACCGCTTGCAGCACCGCACCGATCAGCGCCAGTCCCGCTCCAACCAGGGCGCCGAGGAGCAGGCGCGGGACGCGGATCAGCCACACGATGTGTTCCTGGCCGGGTGTCCAGTGGACTTGGCCTGCCCCGAAAGCCTTGTTCAGCAGGATGTCCCAGACCACCCCCACCGGCACCCGCGCCGGCCCGAAGCCCAGGGACACCACGCATGACACCAGCAGCAACGCGCCGAGCAGCACCAGCAGCGCGCCATAGCGACGTGTGGTCATCGGGCGTGGAATCCCTTCGCCAGGGTTTGCACCGCCAGTACGTTATCGATGCCCGGCGTGGCCTGGACATAAGGGATCACGATGAAGCGCCGCTGCCTGATCGCCTCCACCGACTGCAGGGCCGGATTGCTCAACAGGAACTGCTTTTTCTGCTCGGCGCTGACTTCACCGTAGTCGACGATCACGATGACCTGGGGGTTGCGCTCCACCACGTTCTCCCAGTTCACCCGGGTCCAGCTGGTCTCCACGTCGTCGAGAATGTTGCGTCCGCCCGCCGCCTCGATCAGCGCCTGGGGCATGCCCAGGCGCCCGGAGGTCATGGCCCGGTCTTCGCCGCTGTCATACAGGAACACCCGCGGTCGATCGGCGGGCAACTGTTCGCGGACTTCGGCCACTTGCGCCTGCATCGTGGCGATGAGTTCATTGGCGCGATCCTGGACGTCGAAGATCTTGCCGAGGTTGCGCAGGTCGTTATAGGTATCTTCCAGGGACGCCGCCGGACGTTTCATCACGAACGCGCAGGACTCGGTCAGCTCATACACATTGACCCCCAGGGGTTGCAGGGTCTGCGGTGTCAGGTCGCCGCCCACGCGCATGCCGTAGTCCCAGCCGGCGAAGAAGAAGTCCACGTTGGCATCGAGCAGGGTTTCCACGGAGGGGTACTTGGCCGCCAGCTCCGGCAGGCCTTCGAGGATCTTCGCCATCTCGGGAGTCACCGACTTCCAGCCACTGATGCCGCTGTAGCCCACCATGCGTGGCTTGAGCCCGAGGGCGAGCATCATCTGGGTCATGTTGATGTCATGGCTGACGGCGTGCCGGGGGGGCTGGTCGAACACGACCTGGCGGTTGCAGCTTTCGATCGTCAGCGGGTAGCGGGTGGCTTCGGCCAGGGCGTGGGCACTGCACAGCAGCATGGGCAGAAGCAGCAGGGAACGCAGGGTCATTGTTGGGTTATCCAGGTGATTCGTGGGTAGCCGGCCAGGGGATGTTCGTCCACCAGGGCTTCGATACCGAACACTTCGCGCAGCAGCGCGGCGGTCAGGACTTCTGCCGGCGTGCCGCTGGCGACGATCTGGCCGTGGTCGATCACGTACAGCCGGTCGCAGAAGGCAGCGGCGAGGTTCAGGTCATGGAGGCTGGCGAGGGTACCGATGCCGAGGCCCTTGATCAGTTGCAGCAGTTGCAGCTGATAGCGGGGATCGAGGTGGTTGGTCGGCTCGTCGAGGATCAGCAGTTGTGGCTGCTGGGCCAGTGCGCGGGCAAGGATAACCCGTTGTTTTTCACCGCCCGAGAGGGTCGCGAATGCATGGTCGCCAAAGCCTTCCAGACCGGCCGATGCCAGTGCCTGGCGCACAAGCCGCCGATCCTCGTGATCGTCGCCATCGAACAGGCCTTTATGAGGAGTGCGGCCCATGGCGACTACTTCCTCCACCGTCAGGCCGAAGGCGTCGGGAAACTCCTGCAGCACCACGGCGATGCGTTGAGCGCACCAGCGCGAGGATTGTTGCCAGACGTTGTAATGGGCCAGCTTCACCTCGCCATGTTCCGGTCGGCTGAAACGATAGGCGCAGCGCAACAGGCTGGTCTTGCCACTGCCGTTGGGCCCGATCAACCCGACGAATTCACCGGCCGCCACCTGCAGCGTGACGTCCCGCAGCTGGAACTGATGGTGGCAGTGACCGTGGCCCAGGGGCGTCCAGGCGAGATGGGTGAGGGACAGGGAGGTCATGCATCTACTCAAGTCATGGTGGCGCGCGCATCCCACAGGGTTGTGTTCGCGTTTTTCCAATAGCGGGCGCGATTGTAATGGTTCACGCCGCTTTCCGTTAACGCGCCGTCTTCAACCGCAGGATTAGATTGGCTCCGGTTGACAGCTCATCCCGCAACCGGGGCAGTGATTGCGTTGTAGCTTTGCCGTCTAAAAAAGAGCGAGGTAATTCCTAATCAGTTAAATGCACTGTCATTTATTACAGTTTATCTGGTTGCGGTTGGCTTTTACTCTGGAGTCTCCACTACTCATCATGAGGATGAATCGATGAACCGATTGATAAATGGACTTACCCTGGCAGCATTGCTGGCAGGTATTCATCAAATCGCGCTGGCGGATGACTGCACCGAGGGGTGGCGCAAAAGCTCGGCCGCCCAGAGTTGCGGGGCGCAAGGCCAAGGAATAGGGGGCGGCTGGGCCGATATCAAGGATGAAGGCAACGGGCAGTGCTTGCTTCATACCTGGTGCACGGTAGGCCCAACCCACAATGGCATGCCAAACTCCTTCCGTGGCACGCCCGATACGCTGTCCAAGCTGCAAAATATCAACGGAGTGCTCAAGGTCGCTCCATGACTTTGAAAGGCGTCGAGGTCGGGCAGCGCGGAATCAGCGTCGACTCCGCGCTTGCCGTTTTGCCCCGAGTGCTGTCGCTTGCGACCGAAGTGGTCTGAAGCGGCATTGGTATCGAGAATGACCGCAAGGCCTGTTGGATGCGGGTCGGCCTGCTTCTCCTCAAGCGAGGTTGAAAGCCATGACAATGTCCAGGTTTCGGGTGTTTGTCGGCGTGCTGACCTTCTGGTGTCTGTTCATCCGCCCTGCTGCTACTTCCGAGCTTTCCTGCGAGCAGGCATGGGGAGCCAACCCCATCAGCTCCAGCTGCAAGGCGACGGTGAGCGCCGTGGAGGGGCGCCCACCTCGCGCGATGATCGAGCCTCAGGGCAACGGGCAATGCCGGATCACCGTGACGTGCAGAAACGCCTACGGTGGAGGCACGCCCAACGAGGTCGAAGGGGTCAGCGTCATCGAGGTGAAAAGTCTTCACATCTGCAACGGCATCCTTCAACGGGAGTCCTGTGGGGACCTGTTTCGACCCTGATCGTTTTTTCAGCGTACGGCATCGCTGTTGGTGCCTGGCGCCCAGCGCGAAACCAACACGCGGTCGACGATCCAGATCACCACCAGCGACGCGCCCACCAACGGAAACACCACCGCCAGGGCCAGCATGATGAACACCCCGGTCTTCCAGGTCGGCAAGTCGTGACGCAACGGCGGCACGCCGAACTTGCCCTGGGGCCGGCGTTTCCACCAGATCACCAGACCGCTGACGGCACTGAGCAGAATCATCAGGCAGATCAGCAGCACGATGATCTGGTTCAGCGGGCCGAACATCTTGCCTTCATGCAGCATTACGCCGGTTTCGGTGGCGCGGGCGACGATGCTGTACTGCTCCCAGCGCACGTCCGCCAGGACCTTGCCGGTGTATTGATCGATATGCAGGGTGGCGTCGTTGCGCGGGTCGTCGGCGAAGACGGCAATGGTGAATACGCCGCTGGCGGTCTTCGGCAGGGTGATGCTGTAGCCGGGCGTCACGTTGCGTTCGCTGGCGATGTCCTGCACAGCCTGCAGGCTGACCGTCGGGGCGGCGGGGCCTTCATGCTGGCGGCCATGGCCCATGTGTTCGGCATGGTCGCCGGACATCGGCATCGGAGTGTTTTCCACGGCCCAGGGCACGGTCTGGCGATGAGCGTTGTTGAGGCTGCGGGCCTCCACGTCGGACTTGGGTACGTCGTTCCACATCGCCGCCGGAAAGCGATTCCAGAGGTCGGCGTACTGCTTGCCCCAGAAGCCGGTCCAGGTCATGCCACTGAGCAGCATCACCAGCAGCAAAGCCGCGCCCCAGAAACCCATGACGACATGCAAGTCGCGCCAGAACAGCCGGCCGCGAACGTGCCATCGGGGCCAGAGTACACCGGCCGTCGATTGCCCGCGCGGCCACCACAGGTACAGCCCCGACACCACCAGCACCACGCCCCAGCCGGCGGCCATTTCCACCAGCCGGTCACCGATGGTGCCGATCAGCAACTCGCCGTGGATGGCCCGGGCCATGGCCTGGAGGTTGTTCTTCGCATCCTGTTCGCCGAGCACGTCGCCATGGTACGGATCGATGTACACATTCAATTCCCGGCCCTTTTCGATCACCACGAATTGCGCGCTGCGCCCGGCGTCGGGCGGCGGCAGGTATTGGGTGACCTGGCCTTCGGGGTAGGCCTGGCGAACCCGCTTGAGCAGGTCGTCCGCCGCCAGGGTGTGATGCCCGGCGGGTACGTTCAGCAGGCTGCCGTACATCAATGGGTCGAGCTGTGGCTTGAACAGGTAGATGATACCGGTCAGGGCCAGCATCACCATGAACGGCGCCACGAACAGCCCGGCATAAAAATGCCAGCGCCAGGCCAGGTTGTAGAAATTCGGTTTCGGTTGGCTCATTGCAAAGCGCTCCGCAGGGCAAATAGGTCGTTATGTTGTGCCGTCAGTCAAGGTGGGATCGAACCCTGTGGGAGCGAGCTTGCTCGCGATAGCAATGGTTCAGCCTGCATCGATGTTGAATGTGCCTTCGCCATCGCGAGCAAGCTCGCTCCCACGGTTTGTGTCCTTGCTGACGGATCTCCGGTGCCGGTTAGAAACTCATGTCCACCTTGGTCCAGAGCGTGCGCCCCGGTTCGTTGATGGCCTGCGGGTCGCTTGCCGGGTAGCCGAACCCGGCATTGCCGGCCAGGTTCAGGTGTTCGGCATAGGCTTTGCCGAACAGGTTGTCGACGCCGCTGCTGACCTTCCAGTGTTTGTTGATGCGGTAGGCACCGTTGAGCGAGAACACGCCGAAGCCCGAGCTCTTGCCATAGTCCTTGCCCACCACGTTGCCCCTGTTCTCGTCGACCCGATGCTGCACCGCCACCACACGCCACAAGGCGCCGGCGCTCCAGCGGTCTTCGCTGTAGGTCAGCCCGAGGCGGGCATCGAGCGGTGGCATCTGCGCCAGGGCGCTGCCATCGCTGCTGTTCTTGCCCCAGGCGTAGGCCAGGGTCGCATCGGTCTTCCAGTGGTCGGTCAACGGGTAGGCCGCGCCCAGTTCGCCACCCATGATTCGCGCATCGATGTTCTCGGCACGGGAGGTGGTCCCCATCATGCCGGGCGTGTAGTCGAACAGGATGTAGTCGCGAATCTGCCCGACATAACCCGAGGCCCAGGCTTCGAGGGTTTCGCTCTTGTATTGCAGGCCGAAGTCGAGCTGGGTGGTCTTTTCCGGCTTGATCGAGTCGAAGGCATTCAGCGAACCGCTGGGGCCCGCGTTCGGCGAGAATAGCTCCCAGTAATCCGGGAAGCGTTGGGCGTGGCCCAGGCCCGCGTAAAGAGTGGTCGGGCTGTCGGCCAAGTCATGTTCATAGCGGACAAAACCGCTGGGCAGGGTGTCGGCCCGGGTCTCGTCGGCGGTGGGGTTGGGGCGGGCCGACATGCCGGAACCGATGCTCTGGCGATAGTCCTTGGCCGAGGCGCGGTCGAGCCGGGCGCCGCTCACCAGCCGGTCGCGGTCGGCGACGTACCAGGTCATTTCGCCGAAAACGCCATAGTTGTGGAAGTCGGCGTCCTTGGTGTACGGCAGATCCTTGTAGGTATCGATGCCCATGCCGCTGCGCTGGCGATGCTCGTTGGTCTGGGCGTCCAGTCCGCTGATCAACTGCACGTCGGCCCAGCGCCAGGTGGCCTTGATACGTGCGCCCAGGGTGCGGCGGTCGACATTGGAAGCCATGGGCCCGGCCATCATCCCGGTGCCGGATGGCGTGCGCAGGGTGTAGTTGTCCATGACGTGGTCGGCATAGTTGTAGTAGACCTGGGCCTCGACCTTGTCCAGCACGTCACCGATGTTCGATCGCTCGAAACGCAGCCCGAGGCTTTCGCGCTTGAATTGCGAACCGTCCATGCCTCGCCCTGCGTAGCGCGCTTCACCGTCGCCCTTGCCCGCGGTCAGTTCTAGCAGGGTGTCGGCGTCCGGCGTCCAGCCAAGGGTGACGTCGCCGTTCCACTTGTCGTAGCGCGATGGCACGGTGTCGTTGTTGCCGTCACGATAATCGTCCGAGTGGGCCGTGTTGCCGATCACCCGTACATAACCCAGTGGGCCGCCGGCGGCGGCATCCAGCACCTTGTCGAAGCGACCGTTGGAGCCGGCCAGCACACTGGCGTTGACCCGGGTGCCCAGTTCGCCGAACTGCTCCGGCTCGCGTTCGAACAGGACGGTCCCGGCCGATGCGCCAGGGCCCCAGAGCACCGTTTGCGGGCCCTTGATGACGGTGAGCTTGTCGTAGGTTTCCGGCGAAATGTAGGAGGTCGGCGCATCCATGCGGCCCGGGCAGGCGCCCAGCAGCATGCTGCCGTTGGTGAGGATATTCAGTCGCGAGCCGAACATGCCCCGCAGCACCGGATCGCCATTGGTGCCGCCGTTGCGTACCAGGGCAAAGCCGGGAATGGTCTTGAGGTAATCGCCGCCGTCACTGGCCGGCACCGGCTGGCGCGGATCCTTGGGATCGGTGACGACGGTCAGGGGTGAACTGGGGGCGATGGCGGTGATGACCGTCGGGCTCAGCTCTTCGAGCTGGCCTTCGTGATGATCGTGCTCATCGGCCAGCGTGTGTTGGGCCAGCAACAGGCCGCACAGCGCGGCGACCATAGGGCGTAAACGAACCCGTGGCTCGTTCGGGAGGCATCGAACCAAAGCGATGCCGGCAGAAAACCTGGACATGAGGATTCCATCGAACAGACGTAAACGACACGGTCGGGCAGCCTGGGGCTGTCTTGTGCGACCGGGTGAAGTAAGTGTCGGGCTTACGCGGCGAAGGGCGGTGCGCGGGTGCGGGCACCCGGGAAGAAGGAGGGCCGGACATGGCCCAGGCGTGGGGACGGGCTGGTGTGGGTGTTGGCCGTTGGCGTGTCGAAAACGGCGAAGGATTGTCCGCCCGGCAGGGCAGGGCAATTGAACAACAGGCTGCAGTAGCCGCACTTTTCCCACAGCGCATGGTGCTGGCTCTGGGGGGCACAGTGCTCGGCGGCTGTCGCGTCGTGCTCGGCTTGGGCACTCGTCGACATGTCCATCGTGTCCATGCCCATCATGCCCATGCTCATGTCCATATTCATGGACGCAGGCATAGGCCGATCCATCGGCATCGACTGAGAAATCAGTGGACCGATGAAGATCATCAGCATCGCGAACAGGCTGATCCAGCTGCCGCGTGCCAGGCTCATGGGCTGGCGACGGGGACGGGCCGGGCTGCTGCGGGGGTTACCCATGGACAAGCTCGATCAGTGTGCGTGCATCGACGGCTTGCTGCCGTCGGGGGCTTTTTTCTGCACCGCGACGTCGACGGTGATATCCCCGGCTTTTTCGAAATGCAGTGTCATGGGGAAACGCTTGCCGTCGCTCAAAAGGCTGCGGTCCTTGAGCTCCAGCAACATCACGTGATAAGCCATCGGCGCGAAGGTGACGGTAGCGCCGGGGGCGATATCCACCACGGGCACCGGCTGCATCTTCATCAGGTCGTCTTGCTTCACGTGCTCGTGGAGCTCGGTCTTGGCGGCAATCGGCGATTCGACGCTGAGCAGTCTGTCGGCACTCTTGCCGGTGTTGTGAAGCACGAAGTACGCAGCCACGGTGGGCGCGTTGGGTGGCAGTTCCTGGGACCACGGGTGGCCGATCTCCAGTTCCCCCGCTTTGTACTGATGTGCGAGGGCGAAGCCGACGGGAAGCAACAGGGCGGCCAGCAGGATGAGTCTGTTCAACATGGCAGTTCTCCGAAGTGATTCAGGGCGCAGGTATGTGCGAAAGGAATCAGACCAGAGGCGAGGCGCGGGGGTTGAGACTTGGCCATTGCTGGCGCGCAGTGAGGCTGTCGAGCGTCGGAGGGACGGCGCCGGCGTGGGCCAGTCGCGCATCCACGTACAATTGCGCAGGTTGCCCGGCCAGCGCCACCAGCGGCGCGGAACCGGAACAGCACCAGCAATGCTGCATCGTCGAGTGATCGTCGTTCTGCGGCGTATTCTGTTCGAACTTGCCCAGGGAAATCGCCACCATCTTCGTGCCGCTGGACGAACAGAAACTGCCCCAGAGCAGTTGCTCGGCCGGCGCGTTTGCAGTCGCTGAAGCGTTCCCGGAAAGCGGCATGGCGAGCATGTTGAACAGCACTGCGAAGCAGGCGATCCAGGCAAATGCAAGCCGTTGTCGGGACATGGGGCAATCCGCTCGGTTGGGCGATCAGGTGGCGGTATTTAGCCTGATCGAGGGGCAGAAGTAAAAAAGCCATGTGCGGTGTAGGGTCGCAGGGCTCGTATTAACAGTAGCAACAGATTCGCAAGGGAGCGTTCTGTCGTGGTGGCGACAAAATCCATGGCGCTTGATCTCAGGATCCCCGCGACGTGGACAGCGCTGCCAATAGCTCGTCGAGCGTCCCGAATTCCCGGTCCACTTCCGGCAATGGGGGGCGCTTCAATACCAGCACCGGTATCCCGCGTTCGCGAGCCACTTCCAGCTTCGGCTCGGTGGCCGTACTACCGCTGTTCTTGCTGATAAGCACATCGATCCGCCGTCGCTCGAACAGTTCGCGTTCGTCGTCGATATTGAACGGCCCGCGGGCGCCGATGACTTCGCAGCGTTCATTGCCGGGGTAAACGTCCAGGGCACGCAGGGTCCAGAACTGTTCGGGGGGAATTTCGTGCAGGTGCTGCAACGGTTCGCGGCCCAAGGTGAACAAGGGGCGGCGGAACGGCTGCAGGGCCTGGATCAGCGCGTCCCAGTCGGCCACCTCGCGCCAGTCGTCACCGGCCAGGGGGTGCCATGCCGGACGGCGCAGGGCCCAGCAGGGGAGGCCACAGGCGCGGGCCGCCTGGGCGGCGTTATGGCTGATCCGGGCGGCGTAGGGATGAGTGGCATCCAGCAACAGGTCGACGTGGTGCTCGCGGATGAATTGCGCCAGCCCTTGCGCGCCGCCGTAACCGCCCACGCGAACCTGGCACGCCAGGTCCGTGGGAACACGGCCGATGCCCGCCAGGCTGTAGATATGGTCAGGCCCCAGCGTACGGGCGATGGCCAGGGCTTCGGTGACGCCGCCCAACAACAGGATTCGATTCATTGCAGGGCTCCGGCATGACCGACGATCCCGCCCTGGCGGTCGATGGCGAAGACTTCGACCTGAACCTGGGCCGGTACGATGCTCCGGGCGAAGGCCAGGGCGTGCCCGCACACCGCGTCGCCCAGGGCGATGCCGGCGGCGCTGGCCATTGCCAGGGCTTGCTGGCTGGTGTTGGCATGGCGGATGTCATCTTGCAGAGCTTCATCGGCACCGACAGCGGCCGCCCATGCCGCCAGTTGTGGCAGGTCGATGCTCGAATGACGGCTGTGCAGGTCCATGTGCCCGGCGGCGAGCTTGCTGATTTTGCCGAAGCCGCCGCAGAGGCTGAGCTTTTCCACCGCAACCTTGCGGACATGCTTGAGTACGGCGCCAACGAAGTCGCCCATTTCGATCAGGGCGATTTCCGGCAGGTCGTAGACCCGGCGCATGGTGTCCTCACTGGCGTTGCCGGTGCAGGCGGCGATGTGCAGGTAGCCGTTGGTCTTCGCCACGTCGATGCCCTGGTGGATCGACGCGATATAGGCCGCGCAGGAAAAGGGCCGGACGATGCCGCTGGTGCCCAGGATCGACAGGCCGCCGAGAATGCCGAGCCGTGGGTTCATGGTCTTCAGCGCCAGGGCCTCGCCGCCCTCGACGTTGACGGTGACCTCGAAGCCCCCGGTGTAGCCGGTCTCCCCGGCCAGGCGGCCGAGGTGATCGCCGATCATCTTTCGTGGTACCGGATTGATCGCCGGCTCGCCGACCTCCAGGACCAGTCCCGGCCGCGTCACGGTGCCCACGCCGCGCCCTGCCAGGAAGCGGACCCCGGGCTCGGGCATCAGTCGGACCTGGGAAAACAGCAGCGCCCCGTGGGTGACATCCGGATCGTCGCCGGCGTCCTTGAGCGTCCCGGCCTCGGCCCCCAGTTCGGTCAGTCGACAGAACTCCAGGCGCATCTGCACGTGCTTGCCCTTGGGCAGGACGATCTCCACGGCGTCGGCACTGATGCCGCACAGCAACAGGCGCGCCGCCGCGAGGCTGGTGGCGGTGGCGCAGCTGCCGGTGGTCAGGCCGCTGCGCAGGGGGGCGGGTTGCTCGGCGGTTTCGTCACGCATCGAGGGGTTTTACCAATTCCAGCAACGTGATCGGCAGCGCCTGGCGCCAGGTGTCGAATCCGCCCAGTGGCTGGGCCTGGGCGACATGAATGCGGGTCAGCTCGCCGCCATGACGTTCGCGCCAGGCCATGAGCGCCACCTCGCTTTGCAGGGTCACGGCGTTGGCCACCAGGCGTCCGCCGGGCTTGAGCCGGCTCCAGCAGGTCTCGAACACGCCTTCACGGGTGACTCCGCCACCGATGAATACGGCATCCGGAGCGTCCAGCCCCTCCAGCGCCTCTGGGGCTCGCCCACGGATCAATTGCAGGCCGGGCACACCGAGGGCGTCGCGATTGCGCTCGATCAGGTCCTGGCGTTGCTCGTCCGCTTCGATGGCCAGGGCGCGGCAGCTTCGATGGGCGCGCATCCATTCGATACCGATGGATCCGCTGCCGGCGCCAACGTCCCAGAGCAGTTCGCCGGGCGTCGGGGCGAGGCGGGCCAGGGTGATGGCTCGGACATCGCGCTTGGTCAACTGGCCGTCATGTTCGAATGCGTGATCGGGCAAGCCGGCCAGGCGTGACAGGCGCAACGCCGTGGGGTCGGCCCGGCACTCGATGGCGATCAGGTTCAGGTCGGCGACGGCCGGATCGGCCCACTGGGCCGCGCTGCCCTGGATTCGCCGTTCCGCCGGGCCGCCGAGATGCTCCAGCACGGTCATGGGGCTGGGGCCGAAGCCGCGCTCGCGCAGCAGCGCCGCCACTGCCGCCGGGCTATGACGGTCATTGCTCAGCAGCACCAGCCTGACGCCCGTGGACAGACAGGCGTTGAGCGCCGCCAGGGGGCGCGCCACCAGCGACAGGGTGAGCACTTCCTGCAACGGCCAGCCCATGCGTGCCGCCGCCAGCGAACAGGACGAGGGTGCCGGGATGACCCGCATCTGCTCCGCAGCCACCTGCTTGGCCAGGCTGGCCCCCACGCCGTAGAACATCGGATCGCCGCTGGCCAGTACGCACACCGGCTCGCCGCGGCGTGCCAGCAGCGGTTCGAGGGAAAACGGACTGGGCCATGGCTCCCGCTCGCTGCGGATGCAAGCCGGCAGCAACGCCAACTGACGGGCACTGCCGACGATACGCGGGGCCTGCAGCAGGGCGTGGCGAGCCGTGCGGCCCAGGCCTTTGAAGCCGTCTTCGCCGATGCCCACGATGGTCAACCAGGGGGTCATCTTTGTTCCTCGAATGGGGTTGTTTGATTGGCGAACCGTTGCGTTCGCGAACCGGGCCGCCATCATAACGCGCCGAAACCCGTGGAAGCAGGATCCGCGCGACAAGTCGATGCCAGCCTTATCGACAGACGTACCTGAGGATATAGGCGTATAGGTCGTTGAAAACGGCGTCGGGCACGTGTTCGGCGTGTACTCGTGCCTCGTGGAGCGCCAGGTGGCATTGCCTGACCATTTCCTCGCGATCGCCAATGAGCTGGAGTCGATTGTTGACAATGGCTTCAAAGACACTTGCGTAGGCCACCTTGGGCCCGTCTATGACCAGGGCCCCGTTCGAGCCCCGGGTATAGGTATTCTGGACGCGCAGCAAGCGCTCCCGGAGCTGGCCGAGCCCGCGCTCGTAGAGGAACATCCGAGAGCCGTCGACTGCTTTGGCAGCGGTCTCGAGAGCGAGGATCGTCGCCTGGGCGTTAGCCAGGCTGGCATTGAGCGCCGACAGCGGGACGAACCTTTCCATCTCGTTTTTTTCCAGGCTCCTGAGTGCCCGGTGAATGCTCGACAGGTGCGCGAATTCTTTCTTGCAGGCAACGATGTGGGTTTCGAACTGGTACCCGGCGGCTGTCGCCATGGGGGGGAAGGTAACGAAGTCGATGCTGTCGAAGGCGCATTCCATGATGATGTTGTACCTGCACTGGAAGGCCTTCTCGAAGATTTTCGTGCTGACTTCCCGGACAAACGCCTCCGTATGCTCATAGGCGTGCGATGCGCCGTGCTTGATCATCTGTGGGTACTGCGGATGTTTTTCCCGGTACTCGGGCAGGTACAGGCGTACGTAGTTGTCGTAGCGCCGGGAGGGCAGGAGGTTCTTTTCCAGCAGATAGGTTTTGCCCGAGCCTTGCGCTCCGGCAGTGACCAGCATCCTGGGAACCGCCTCGGCCGTGATGCCACTCAGCAGCGTGGCAATGATTTCCTCGTACGCGGCGGTGACCTGCGCCGATGTGTAGGTGTAGGTGTGGTTCGGAGCGTGTGACATCCCTGATTTCCTTATCGAGGATTGGTTGAAGTAATCGCCTGCCCTTTGAATAAAGCGGTGTTTTCCGACTTGTTCAAACCAGTCCTGGTTTCAATTCATGTCACTGTTTTTAAAGGTAAAAAGTACTACGAGGCAGGCGACGGGATCCCACGCTCCGGGGGCTTGTCTGCCTTCGGCAGAAACTCGCTGGCGAGGTCGTCGGCCAGGCCGTGAGGGACGCGATTGGCAAGGGGGTTGCGCAATCCGACCGGCAAGCTTTTCATGACCCCCGGCAAAGCAGGCATAATGGCCGTCCTTCGCCGCCGTGGCGTGCCTCATTGACCGGTTTCCCTTGAACGAACGTCCATCCTCCTGCGTCATCCGCCCCTCGGGTTGTCCGGGGTTGCTGCGTGTCGTCCAGGCGCTGGACGGCGGGATCTGTCGGATCAAGCTCGACGGCGGGTCCATCCAGGCAGTCCAGGCTGAAGCCGTGGCGTCGGCGGCCGAGCGGTTTGCCGGTGGCGTCATCGAGGCGACCAATCGTGCCAACCTGCAGATCCGCGGGATCGGCCTCGAGCAGGAGGCCCTGATCGCCCAACTGCTGGCCGTCGGCCTCGGCCCTCATAAACCGGCCGGTGACGATGTCCGCAACCTGATGCTCAGCCCGTCGGCCGGGATCGACCGGCAGATGCTGATCGACACCCGGCCGCTGGCCGCGCGGATCCTGCTCACCCTGCAGACCCATGAACGTTTTCATGAGCTGTCGGCCAAGTTCGCCGTGCAACTGGACGGCGCAGAGGCCATGGCGATGCTCGAACACCCTCACGACCTGTGGCTGTCAGCCCTGGTCCAGGACGGTGAGCCTTGGCTGGCTTTCGGGTTGGCCGGCTCGCCACTGGATAAGCCGGCCGGGAGGGTGCCGCTGGGACAGGGGCACGCCCTGGTGGTGGCGGTGCTGGAACTGTTTCTCGACCTGGCCCGCCCGGACCAGACGCGCATGCGCCACCTGCTGGCGCAAATCACGGTGGATGCGTTCATCGCTCGATTGGCTCAACGCGTCCCCCTGCAACCATGCGGTGACTGGCGACGTCTCCCGTCCGAGGATGGATTGCACATCGGCATCCATTCTCAGCACGACGAGCGATTCTACGTCGGCGCCGCGCCCCCCTTGGGGCGGCTCGACGCCGCCATGCTGCGCGGCGCGGCGCAACTGGCTCGGGACAAGGGCGATGGCAGCCTGCGCCTGACCCCCTGGCAAAGCCTGTTGTTGCCCAACATCGACCGCCAGGACGCGGACGAAGTGCTGGCGCGGCTCGAAGAGCTGGGCCTGGTGGGCTCGCTCGCCCGCCCCCTGGCGCACCTTATCGCCTGCACCGGCTCCAGTGGTTGCGGCAAGGCCCTGGCCGACACCAAGGCCGATGCCTGGCAATTGGCTGAACGGCTGCATGGCCAGGGCCGCGCCTTGAAAGTCCATTTGTCCGGCTGCCCGCGTTCCTGCGCGGCGGCCCATATCGCGCCCGTCACCCTGCTGGCGGTCGCCCCCGGTCGTTACGACCTCTATCTTCGCGATGCCGCGCTGCCGGGTTTCGGCGCGTTGCAGGCGCACAACCTGACAATCGAGTCGGTCGGCCACTGGCTCGACGCTCACCCCCGGAGTCCCCTTGATGCTTGATTACATCCGCGACGGTCAGGAGATCTATCGCAACTCCTTCGCGATCATTCGCGCCGAGGCGAACCTGGCGCGTATCCCGGCCGACCTGGAAAAACTCGCCGTGCGGGTCATACACGCCTGCGGCATGGTCGAGGCCGTGGATGGCCTGCAGTTTTCCGAGGGCGCGGGTACCGCCGGGCGCCAGGCGCTGGCCGCCGGTGCGCCGATCCTTTGCGATGCGCGCATGGTGTCCGAGGGGGTGACCCGGGCCCGGCTGCCTGCCAACAATCCGGTGATCTGCACATTGCGTGACGAGCGCGTGCCGCAACTGGCCCATGAGCTGGGCAATACCCGTTCGGCAGCGGCCCTGGAGCTGTGGCGCCCGCACCTGGAAGGCAGTGTCGTGGTGATCGGCAACGCGCCGACCGCGCTGTTCTACCTGTTGGAGATGCTCGATGCCGGCGCGCCGAAACCAGCGTTGATCCTGGGATTCCCGGTGGGCTTCGTCGGTGCCGCCGAGTCCAAGGCGATGCTGGCGGCCGACAGTCGTGGCGTGCCGTTCGTGATCATGCAAGGCCGGCTTGGCGGCAGCGCCATGGCCGCCGCCGCTGTCAACGCCCTCGCCACGGAGATTGAATGATGCAGCAGCCTGGACGTCTGATCGGCCTCGGCGTGGGCCCCGGTGATCCTGAACTGATCACGCTCAAGGCGCTGCGCCTGCTGCGGGAGTCGCCGGTGGTGGCGTACTTCGTTGCCAAGGGCAAGAAAGGCAATGCCTTCGGCATCATCGAAAGCCATCTGCAAGCCGAGCAGACGTTGCTGCCACTGGTCTACCCGGTCACTACCGAGGCGCTGCCGGCGCCGTTGTCCTATGAACAGGTGATCGCCGATTTCTACGATACCGCCGCCCAGCAATTGGCGGTGCATCTGGATGCCGGTCGCGACGTGGCGGTGATCTGCGAAGGCGATCCGTTCTTCTATGGCTCCTACATGTACCTGCACGATCGCCTGGCCGAGCGCTATGTGGCCGAAGTCATTCCCGGCGTCTGTTCGATGCTGGGCGGGGCCTCGGTACTGGGAGCGCCGCTGGTGTATCGCAACCAGAGCCTGTCGGTGCTGTCCGGTGTGCTGCCCCATGAGGAACTCAAGCGCCGCCTGGCCGATGCCGATGCGGCGGTGATCATGAAGCTGGGGCGCAACTTCCCCAAGGTCCGCCAGGTGCTCGGTGAGCTGGGCCTGGACGGGCGGGCGCTCTACGTCGAGCGGGCTACCATGGCCAATCAGAAGATCGTGCCGCTGGATGAAGTCGAGCCGATGTCCTCGCCGTACTTCTCGCTGATCATCGTGCCGGGCGAGCGGTGGCAAGGATGACGTCCAGGACTGCGGCAATCGTCATCCTCGGCCCGGGCAGCCTCGCAACGGCCCGGCGGATCCAGCAGCGCTATCCCGACGCGTTGATTCACGGTCTGGCCGGGCGGGTCGAGGGTGTGGATCGCTCCTACACCGAGTTTGGCGCGACGCTGCGCGAGCTTTATCAACAAGACACGCCGATCATCGCCCTGTGCGCGGCCGGCATCGTCATCCGTACCCTGGCGCCGCTGTTGCTGGAAAAAGGCGCGGAGCCGCCGGTGCTGGCAGTGGCGGAAGACGGCAGTGCCGTGGTGCCGCTGCTGGGCGGCCTGGGCGGCGTCAATGTCCTGGCCCGGGAGATTGCCGATACCCTGCAGGTCGCTGCGGCGATCACCACCAGCGGCGAATTGCGTTTCGGCACTTGCCTGTTGAATCCGCCGGGCGGCTATCGCCTTGGCGACCTTGAACAGGGCAAGCGCTTTGTCTCCGACCTGCTGGCCGGCGAGACGGTGCGCATCGAAGGCGCCGCATCCTGGCTGGACCAGGCGCAGTTGCCCCAGGACGCTCAGGCGCGCCTGGCGATCCGTATCGATTGCAGTGCGGCCCCGCCGTCGCCTGACGAGTTGCGCATCTACCCGCGCCAGGTGGTGGTGGCGATAAGGACAGGCAGGTCAGAGGTTGCCACTGTCGTCGCAGATGCCTTGCGCCAGGAGGGCCTGGCGGTGCAATCGCTGGCGTGCCTGCTGGCCCCTGACACCGACATGGCGCGTCCCGGGTTGCATCAGGCGGCCTCGGCACTGGAGGTGCCGCTGCGCTTCGCCCCGGCCGGTAACGATATTGCCCGGTGGATGAGCGAGTCCCTCGGCCAACCGGCATCGCTACGGGTCACCGATGACCTGGCCATCGCTGTGGCCAAGCACCCCGTCGACCCGCAACGGATCGGCCGTCCCCGGGGGCGTCTGGCGGTGATCGGCCTGGGGCCTGGAGCGGCGCAGTTGATGGTGCCGGCGGTACGCGCCGAACTCGACCTGGCCACCGATGTGCTGGGCTATGAAACCTATGTGCGGATGGCGGGGCCGTTCCGGGCCGATCAGGTGCAGCATTGCACCGACAACCGTGAAGAAATGCAGCGTGCCCGGCATGCCTTCGAGCTGGCCGCCCAGGGCCGACGCGTGGTGGTGGTATCGTCCGGCGATCCAGGCGTGTTCGCCATGGCGGCAGCGGTGCTGGAAGCGCTCCATGAGTCGCCGGATGTCCACTGGCACAACGTCGATCTGCAGATCCTGCCGGGCGTCTCGGCCTCCCTGGCTACGGCCGCCCAGGCCGGTGCGCCCCTGGGGCACGATTTCTGCGTGATGTCGCTGTCGGACAACCTCAAGCCCTGGTCGGTCATCGAGAAGCGTCTGGACCTGGCCGCACAGGCAGACCTGGCCCTGGCGTTCTATAACCCGATTTCCCGGTCGCGGCCCTGGCAACTGGGACGAGCGCTGGAAATCGTCGCGCACCATCGCAGCCCTGAGACGCCGGTGGTCCTGGGGCGCGACATCGCGCGCCCGGGCCAGACGCTGCGGGTCACCACACTGGGCCAATTGACGCCGGACCAGGTGGATATGCGCACCATGGTGCTGGTGGGCTCTTCCACCACCTGTGTCTTTCCTCGCGCCGAAGGTGGCGACTGGGTATATACCCCACGCTGGTACGGCGAAAAGCCTCTTTGATGCAACTCGGCAGCCCGCTCGGGCTGCCATCACCCCGAGGTCTGCTTGGTTGCATGCGGTCGGTAAAACAGCAAGTTGTCGATAAGTTTGGCTGGTTACATGCTGTTCGGTTTTTATTTGGTAATTCATTCGGTTTGAACGACGAAGAGTGGTGAGTTAGTTTTGCGCCACCTTATCGGGCGTACTGCGTTCTGAAAGTTTATGTCCACGTGCCTGGATGCACGTGCAGTTTGCTGTTGCCGAAAACCGGCTTCGGCATGTTCGTATGCAATAAATGGAATTATTGGTGATGAGTGAGAGCGGAATAAAATCGACGCAGGGTTACGTCGATTTCATGGGTTTATTGAAACTCAAGGATCTTGAACAGGCATTGATGCCGCATAAAGGCACTGATCGATACGAGGCGGTGCTGCGTTATTACTTTGGCTGTATCGCCTCGCTGGATTCGCCATCGATGTTGGAGCCGCTCGGGTTGCTCAAGCAGGCGTTGAAGGCATTCCAGGGCGTCGGACGTCATCGGCGCACGGCGGAACCGGCGCCGTCCGGCGCTGCCGAGTCGATGGACCTGGCGCACATCTGCACTGCCGTCGAAAGTTTTGAGGCGCGTCTGCAAAACAGCGTCGAACAGTTGAGGGCAGCGGCGCTCGAAGTTCCGAAAAAGTTGCATTTCGTCTGGCTGGGAGGCGGCATTGGCGCTATTCAGCGCAACTATATAAATATCTGGCAAAAGGTGATGGTCGACGATGGTTATCAACTTAATCTCTGGTATGACAGCGATGCGTTGTTGGCTTATGAAACCAATCGGATCATTGTCGAAGCCGCCAAGGCCGATGCCATGCTCAATGGTGCATTGGACATTACCGATGCATTTGAATTGGGCGACCGCTACGAAGAGCGGGTGATTGTCCTGAAGCAGCAGATGTTTGCGCATATCAAGGATGTGGTGGAAAGCGGCGGTAGCGCCGATGACGCGAGGATCGATCTGCTGGTCCGAGCCTATGGCCAGGACAAGGCTCGGCTGACGGCCTTGAAGGCGGCCAACCTGCTCAGCCTTTCGGCAGTGGCCGAAGGGAGCCTGGCATTGCGCGATCTTGCCCGGGGCGAGGCCCCCTTGCAGTTGCAGGATATCTACGAGCGGGAGATCAACCTGCGTTGCAACCTGGCTTCCGGCTCGGATGTCGTGCGTGTAGAAGCGCTTTTCGGCGAAGGCGGGTTCTACGCTGACGTCGATAACCTGCCGCCTTTGCTGGATAAACTGGGCGCTGTGGATATCAGCGCCTTCCAGACGGACGCCCGCCTGGGCGTGCTGCAACTGTTGCTCGATCGCAACCCTGAGTGGATGCCGGGTCGCCAGGCATTACGCAGCCGATACAAGGACTATCAGGACCAGGTCCCATTGCAAAGTCGTGAGGCCCTCGAGCGTTTCGCCGACAGCAAGCCCGGGCTCAAGCAGGTATTTCGCATACCGGCGCAGCGTCTCGCCCGGCCTTACGAACTGCGCGCTGTAGCCGAGCAGCATTCGATGAGCAACGCGTTCCTGATGGCTCATCCAGGGGCGGCGATGCTCAAGACCGTCATCGACCGCTTCAGGCTCAACTATGAACTCGTCGATGCCACCGCGCACCTGGCCGATGAGCAAAACGTTGCCTTCACCGATATCCGCACCATGGAACAGCTTGCTTCCCAGGCCGCGACAGCGATCTTCGGCAACTTGCACGAGCTACCTCCGGAAGAGGAGATGGCGATTTCTTTCCTGGCTCAGGCCGCCGCCACTTACTACAGCGACGGCATCCGCCCCCAGAGCGAAGTGACCATCTACCTGACCGGGCCCGGAGCCATGCGCGCCGCCATGCTGGATTATCAGAAGGCAAATTTCACCCCTCGAAGTGCCGAAGGATGGAGTAGCGAGCTCGCCATACCTGCTGTCGCAACGGTGAACCGGGCCACCGAGGAAGAACTGGACCATTCCTGGAAAGAAAACGAAAGCGACGTCGTGCAATGGCTGGGCAATGAGAAAAAACGCTGGCAACAGGGCCTCTTCCAGGCGCGTTACGCCGGTGAGCTGGCGGAACTGCTCAAATACCGCACGCTTCAGTTCGATGAAGGCTGGCCGGTGGTTGAAGGGCGTCACGTGCTGTCCACCGACTTGCTGCAGCATCTGGCCGATCAGTTGGGCGAGCCTTTCATGGCGATGATGGGGCGCAGCCATACCGGCGTGGTGGCCTTCGACCAGCCCATACCGCTGAGTTTCGATGCGCGCCAGGCAATTCGCGCCCAAGGTTCCAGCCTGTTGGCGCCTGCCTCGTTGGGCGATCCGCAGACGCAGCGGCTTTCTGTTGCCGAAGTGCTGGGCCAGCTCGCCGATGGCGATCTCGACGTGGTCCAGTTGAGCCCCTTGCAACGCCTGCTGTTGGGTACCTTGATCGGCGCGAAGTCCCTGGACAACCGCAACTTCGATGCACTTCGCCCGCACCTGGACAACCTGGCCAACAACCTTGGCGAGCGGGGGACCGTGGGCAGCTACGCCATGATCGAGCAGGCGTTGTACCGACAGCAGGCGCCGGCATTCCTGGCCGGACTGGCTGACCCGGTCGAATATTCGCTCCTGCATTCGGACACTGCCCTGGGCCTGAAGAAAGACGCCTTGGAGCGGCCGCTGACATTGCGCCAGTGGGGGCGCCAAGTGGCCCGGATCCAGCGACTGGCGCAGCTCGAGTTCCGTATCCGGGTCACCGAGCGTGTCGGAGTCGTACTGGATGGTTTCGAGGCCGACGTGACCAAGCCTGTGCCCCAGGATCTGCTGCTGCAGGGCGAAGGGGACAGGGTGGGCGGACGTTGCTATCCATTGACCCTGGCCATGGCGGCGGCCTTGTCGACGGGAAAAGCGGCGGTCAACACCTTGCGCGAGCGCTTCTACCTGGGAGCCATCGAGCCCGAGGCAAGCGATTGCGTGACCTTCCTGCAAGGGGTGGAAGCATTGCGTGAGGTGCAGGTCGGTGACGTCGGCAGCGCGCTGGCGCGCTCGGACCTGAAGCAGGTCGTGGAGGCGTTGCAGGCCAGGACCACCACCAGCACGTTGATGCTCAGCTCCGACAACCACGCCATGCTGGTGGCCAGGACTGTCGAAGGCGAGCGCAGTACCTATCATTTCTACGATCCGAATTTCGGTGTCTTCGAGTTCGAGCACGCCACGCGGTTCAGGCAAGCGCTGGAGCGGTTTTTCCTCGATCAGGGAATGGCCGGCTATTACGCCGCCTACGGCGACGCGACGCGTCCCACCTTCGATCTGCTTGAACTGGACGGTACGCGCGTGTCGAAAATTGCGTTACCGGGTGCGATCAAGGTCTCGGACCTGCTGCATCCCGGTGCCTTGCCAGGACAGGCGCAACATCCTGTCCAACAGCGGCTGGCCTCTGCCCGTGGGCAGTCGCTGATGAGCAATCCCCGACTCGGCAGTTGCCTGCTGGCGCTGGATGGTCATTGGTGGGGACAACAGATCGCGCAAGTGACGACCGGCCTGCGTCAGCAGGATCAGTTGGCCCCCCGGCTCGTGCCTTTGTTCGAGACCCTGGAGATCATGTCGGATGGCACGTACCGGGTGAGCCTGATCGATCCTGAAGAGCCCGAGCACCTGGTGCGGGTCACGTCGGATGACCACCGGCTCCTGCGGATCAAGAGCTACCTGTCGGAACGCTTCCTGGCCTTGGCCAACAAGCCTTCCCTGCCCAGCGATCCTGCCGAGGTGGGCAGTGTCCACACCCTCAATGCCGGCTTCGCCATCCAGGCGCTGATGATGGCGCTGACCGCGCATGAAGGGCCTGATCGACCGCTGTCCCTGGCAGTCCGGCTGCACGCCTATGTCAATTACGCGCAATTGGTGCATGGCGTCGTGTCCGATGTGGCGGGCCTGGTCGGGCTGGTCCGCCAGGCGCTGGCAGAAGAGAAACTGATCGCCCGCACCGTCGCTCCCGTGGTCAAGGCGGCCGTGGGGTCTGGCTTGAGCGAAGCGACCGGCGGCCTGCTGCAACTGGCGAATGTCGGGTTCGACATCTATCAGTTGGCCACCGCGACCAACGAAGTCGCACGTGCCCAGTTCGGTACTCAATTGGCGTTCGACTCGGCCGGCCTGGTGTTGTCGGCCGGAGCACTCGCTGCGGGCTCCGCCACCGCAGGGGCTTTTCTAGGCGGGGCGGGGGTGATCCTGGGCGGGTTGGCGGTGGGGGTGGCGGCGTTGGCCCAGGGGTTCGCGACCATTGCCGAAGAAGCCAAGCAGGTCGGGCTGTTCTTCGACGAGATGACAAAGGCGCATCTGCAGCCCTATCGGTTTGACGCCCATGGCAACGCGTGGCTCCCGAACGCCTCGTTGATTGTCCGGACACTGGACCTGGCGCGCGGCCAACTTCAGCTGGACAGTCCCAGGTTGTACCCGTTGCGGGATCATTTCGGTGTGCCGACGTTCGATCTCGACTATGACCGTTCGATCGACATCCGCAGCGAATTGCGCCTGCCCGGTCGGGTCATGTTCACACCGCCCGCCGGACAGGCCATCATGCTGCCCGGCACGCCGCAAGCCTGCTATCGCTATGAGTACAAGGCGCTGCCATTCGCCAGCCTGCGCCATGATGCCGGGTTCGACACGGCACGGCGCCTGGAGAAGAGGAAAGCCGATGGCGGCTGGCTGTTCCTGTTTTCGTTCTATTCGTTTCCCAGCGACTACATCCTGTACCGCCTGGTCCCGGATTACCGGCCAACGGTCATCGATGTGCTGCTCGACGACCACGAGCGTTCACTGGTGGTGCCTGCCATCCCCACGGACTGGCGCGGGAAGATCGCCTATCAGATCCGCAGCGCCGGCAAACGCTGTGCGGTAACGCTCAATCCTGGCGTGAGCCTCACCCTGGAGTCGTTGAGCCTGCAGGAGGCCAGTTGGGTGCTGGACGCTCCTTGGGCCAGCGAGGACGATATCCGGCTCGAGCGCTACACCAGGATGTTCGTTGGCGATGTCCAGGTGAACTTCACGGGGACGCGCCGCCACGCCATATTGCTGCGCATCAGCGGGAATCAGGTGTTCCAGGTCGAGATGACGCAGCTCAAGCTGGCCCTCATCGAGCAGGACGTGCCGCCAGGCATGGATCGGCAGGTGTTGCAGGCGCACCTCAAGGCCCTGGCCCGCGAGCATCGCCTGGTGATGCCCTACACGCCTGTGCACCACTATCTGGTTCCGTTCGAAAAGCCGGACGAGCCCCGTTATCTCACGGCCTGGTATGACGCCCGGGAAGATCGTTTCCTGTATATCCGCGACGACGTACCGGGTGCCGAGGATGCGATCCTGGGGACCGTGGCGGGCCGCTACGCCTACTTTTTCGAACCGGCGAACCTGATCGTCTGGCAAGTCGATGCGGTCACCGGGCTGCTGAGCCACCGTTATTGGCTATGGCCTGCGAAAGACAGGCAGACGATCATCAAAAGTGTCGAGGCGGATGCCCAGGGGGTGGTGCATGTGGCGCAGGAAATCACCCGCGAGGACCAGACCACCGAGGTGCTGGTCTATGTCGTCCACGATGGGCAACTGCTGCTGAGTTCCGTGACCCGGGATCTCGATCCGACGCTTGAATCGGTGTTCAGCGCCAGCGAAACGCTGGCCGACTGGTCGCAGGTACTGGGTGCTGGCTACCCCTTTACACCGTACGTCGCTGACCGTACCTATGCCACCGTCAACTGGCAGCCGGCCCCCTTTGTTTCGGTCTGCTGGAAGATCGACGAGACGTTGCGAGACATGGCCTGGGTTCGCCGCAGCGATCAGTTGATCATCCGCCCCTCGCCGAGACGCAATCATTACCGTGGGTGGCCGGACTCGATCAAGAACCTCACCGATCTGACGCTGCTCACACCGGCGCAGGGGAGCGATGTGTTCGTCATCTACGACAGGACCAGGCAGGAGCTGTGCCGCAGGCAGCGCACCCTGGTGGAGGGAAAAGGGCAGTGGTCCAACCGATGGCTACGCTCTGAGAAACTGGACAATATCATCGCCGTCGAGGACGGCTATCTGGCACTGATGTCCGATGGCCTGTTCTACAACCTGACGGACCAGGGACGCCAGGAACTGGGCGGTGTGACCGAACATTGGTTCAAGGACCGCGCGTACTGGTGGTCGGCACTGGACCCGTTGGCCCGGCGCTATCCGGGCAGGCCCCTCGCCTTGATCGGCCTGGCCAACTTCAAGGGGGATGCGAAGCTGGGGGCCTGGTACATCGACAACAGATTGCTGTTGATCGACCCGGGGCATGGCAAGGAGTTGCGACTGCTCAGGACGACTCCGGACGGCGAGGCGGCCTGGCTGTTCAATGTTTCAAATGGTGAAGTCTATCGCCAGGCGTTCATCGATCCGCAACGCCTGGAGCCGGCCTTTGGCGAAGGCTCGCAATTGTTGCAGGCTGACGCCCTGCCCGTCCCGCAACGTGTATGGGCGCCCTGGCAGTTCGCCGAACTGACGGTCGAAGGGGCTGGCTTGCGTGGCGTGACATTCGAAGGCGTGGTGGTCTCGTTGCGAGAGCCGGAGCCGGCGTTCATCACCGGTGTCACGCTGGAGTGGAGCATCGCTCAGGGGGGGCGCGAGCATGAAGGACTCAAGCGATTGCTGGAGTATCCTTTCCATGGCCCGCTGTTGTCGGTGGAGGATCCCGATAACCTGAAATGGTTCGTCACCCAGAGCAAACGCCTGATACGGGTTCCACGGACCGCGATTCCCGAGTCCTTCGAAGTGCTTGGGACGAAGAAGCAAACCAACCTGCTGATTCACGAAGGCCGCCATGGAAAACTGCTGACCTATCCGGACATCGGGCATGCGGGGCCCCTCAGTTATGTGCAGCGCGTTGGCGAGGTCATGGTCATGGAAGGGCAGACCAAGATCGACGATTTCCTGCCGCTCATGCCCGACGGCATCACGACCCTGGTCCTGCGCATGGGGCAAGGCACGCAGAGCTACCGATTGTCGAAAGCGGCCTGGTTGAGGCTCGAGTCGGTCATTCTCAACTGCCGGCATACCCTGGACAACGCAGCGACAGAGCCGGGCAAGCTGATCTGGGAATTGGACGAACCGGAAAAGCTGCTGCTGAGTCTTGTCGATGAACACCTGGTAATCATCGACCCGGACAATGGGCACAGTGTGATATTCCGAGAAGCCTATGCCGCGGATATCAATCTGCGTGGAGAAGTGCTGCTCAGTTTTGAAGAACATCGGCGTTATGCTGTTTCGACGCTGGTCAAGCGAATGGACGCTCGGCAGAAGTCTCAGGGCAGCATAACGCTGAAAGAGTTGCTGAGCGTCCCGCAAGTATTAGAGAGCAACCTGGTGGGTTGAGACGGCCTAAAGTGCTGAATTAGATCATTCTGCCATTCATGAGGCGATTCTCCTTAAATTGAATCGCCGCATGGATTGCTCGTTCAGTTTGTTCCTGATCAGTCCGCGCTTGCGCTCCAGGTCGCTCCTGTCCAATCTTAAAAAGATGCGTTGCTGGGTGATTGTGGCCGAGCGCTGTTCCCAGTTCCAGAACAGAAAACCACGCTTCTTGATGTTCACGTTCAATTGGAGTTTATACACGGCGATGTTCAGATTGTTTTGGGTGTCGTAGCGAGCCGGAATGATCTGGAACGATTCCCCCTTCCGGGTTTCATTGTCGAATGAAAGCATGGCCAGGCGCTCGATCTTCAACGCGTCGAGGGTGTCGATCATGGCGTTCGCCTGCCGCGAATCCCTCATGGACCAGGCGCTTTGGACCAGGAAGTCGGCCACGGAGCCCGATACGAGATGTTGCGTGCGGGTGAAGATGGAGTCGCCATGTAGCGCCCAGCCGAGGAAGTTCAGGGTGCGGGCATATTCTTCGAACCAGCCCTTGGCGTCGGTGTAGCGGTCATGGCCGAGGTCCGCCGATTGGGTGGCGATGTTGTTGCAATCGGCAATATCGTTGTGGTCCTGCAGGGACAGCGTTTCGATATAAGACAGCAGATTAGGGCCTGTGACCAGTCCGGTCAATGATTCGTCGTTCATGGAAGATTCTCCTTGGGAATGTTTTTTTATAAATACAATGCAAAGAGAAAAGTGTGTATGGCTAACGCCGCTTATTTTGAGGCTGAATATTTTATTGTAATGAGCGGTTGTAACTACATACGCTGTAATGGGGCGGAGTTGTAGTGCGTTTGAATAATAAATTAGATTGACGCTGGTCCGCAGGAGCGGTCATTGAATAACCAAGGAAAGTTATATGGAACAGTTTGAAAGTAAAATCAGCGTTGAACAAAGTATTGAACTGATCGGCGCCCGTATCGACAGGCGCAAGGCGCTGGCTTCTGCCCATCGACGCGTGCGTCGTTCCGCAGAAATGCATGACAGCCCTACCAAGGCCCTGGATGCACTGATGCTGGGGGATGCGTTGCTGGGCTACGGCACGAACATGTCGCTCACCAACATGGCGATCATGGAAAACCTGATGACCATGGCGATCATGGAGGCCAACTACGAAGTGCCTCGCGGCAAGAACACCCTGGCCTGGTACGACGCCTTTATTCACTGTCTGCGGGACCTGGGGTGTTTCGTGGCCGATGATGGCTACACCCGCTACTCCGAAAGCTCCCAGCGGGTGGACATGGACAATGTCATCAGCGATATCGTCAAGGGGATCATCGACGGGGTGAAGGCCAGCGTGCCGGCGGCTTCGGTGCTCGGTGCCGTGGTGAACACCACGATCGACGGCCTGAAGCAGGACAACAACACCCTCAACCTGTTCAACAGCCAGGTCAAGACGCCCGAAGGGGCGCGCCTGTCGGTCATCCCTTGCGAGCAGTTGGCCAACGGTACCCTGATCGCTTCGTCTGCCTCGATCAGGCAGGTCGGTACTTCGAGTAACGGCGGCGTACTGTTCGTGAACTGGCAGTCCTCGGCGCGGGAAATCTTTCGCGGCAAATCGTTGGTGACCTTCAATCCGGCGCGCTACGAAGAGTTCCGGCAGGACATCGAAGAGTACCTGGGCGAGCACCGCAGGGAAGTCCTGCGCCAGCGATTCAACCGTCGCAGGCTGGGGTGAAGGGGCGTCGGGGCTATGGCCCCAGATAGCCTTTCACCCCTGTGAAGATGATCTGCGCCGCCAGCGCGCAGACAAACAGCCCCATCAAGCGACTGACGATCTGCAAGCCCTGGTCACCCAGGATCCGCTCGATGCGGCTGGACAGGTAGAGCACGACGCCGACAGTGAAGCTGGCCAGGGCGATGCTGACGATGGCGGTGAGTTTGTCGTCCCAGTGCGGCTGGCTCACGCCCATCACCAGCAAGGCGCCGATGGTGCCAGGGCCGACAGTCAGGGGAATGGTCAGCGGGACGATGGTCACGTCCTGCTGGACGTTGTCGGTCTGTACGGCCGACTTGCCCTGGGCCATCCCCAGCGCCGAGATGAACAGCACGCTGCCAGCGCCGATACGGAACGCATCCACGGTAATGCCGAACACAGTGAAAATCACCCGCCCGAACAAATACAGCAAGACGCTGGAGACCAGCGTTGCGATCGCGACCTTCCAGGCCAGGCGCCGTTGTTCCTTGCGCGAATAGCCACGCGTCAGGCTGATGAAACAGGACAACACGAAGAAGGGGCTGTAGAGCACCAGCATCTTCAGGTAAACGCTGAACAGCACATGGAGCATGGTCGAGGCTCAAGGCAGAGAAGGACGACGGGAGTCTATCAGGCGATGGGACGTCTGTCGGCTCAGGACGTTTGCGCCGTGCGGTTCTGCTGTTCGCGCTGGGCCACCCAGTGTTCGATCAGCTCACGCAGTTGCGACAGTTCCACCGGCTTGGCCATATGACCGTCCATCCCTGCCTGGCGGGCCCGTTCCTTGTGTTCGGCCAGGATGTGCGCTGTCAGGGCGACCACGGGCGTGCGGGTCCGCTGGTTGCCCATCTCCCATGCACGCAATTGCTGGGTGGCGGAAAAACCGTCGAGGATCGGCATCTCGCAATCCATCAGGACCAGGTCGTAGCGCTGCTCCTTCATCGCCTTGAGGGCTTCTTCGCCGTTGCTGGCGGTGTCGGGTTGCAGGTTGAGCTTGCCGAGCATGCCTCGGATGACCTTGGTGGAAATGCTGTTGTCCTCGGCCACCAGGATGCGGAAGTCGCTGGGTACCTTCACCGGGGCGGTAGGCCCCGCGCTTGCCGGGGAACTGGGGGCGTGGCCCCTGTTGCGCTGGTTCAGCTCGTCGGCCAGGGTGGTCTTGAGGGTATAACCGGCCACCGGTTTGGCGAGGATGCGCTTGACCCCGCTGTTGCGTGCCACGATCTTGCTCGGCGCGTTGCTGATGCCGGTGAGCATGATCAGCAGGATATCGTGGTTCAGGCTCGGGTCTTCCTTGATCTTGGCCGCCAGTTGCATGCCGGTCATGCCTGGCATGTTCTGGTCCAGCAGGACCACGTCGAAATAATCGCGCAGGTGCGCCTTGGTGCGCAGCAGCGCCAGGGCCTCCTTGCCCGATGGCACCGCGCTGACGTTCAGGCCCCAGGCGCTGCATTGCTGCACCAGTACCTTGCGGCAGGTTTCGTTGTCGTCGACCACCAGCACCCGTGCGCCTTGCAGTGGGCTGTCGAGGTCGGAGGTCGGGTGTTCGAGGCGGTCCGGGTCCAATGGCAGGGTCAGCCACAGGGTGCTGCCCTGGTTGCCGCTCTTGATGCCGAACTCGCCGTGCATCAGCATGATCAGCTGGCGGGCGATGACCAGGCCCAGGTTTCCACCCAGGCGCGTGGCCGAGAGGAAGTTCTTGCTGTGCAATTCGGCGTGCATCAGCGTGTCGCGCTCCTCGGCATCCATGGGCGATCCGCTGTCCTGCACCGCGATGCGCAGGCGCGGCTGCTTGCTGCGCTCGTCGAGGGCCACGACGATCAGTACTTCGCCTTCGTCGGTCTTCTTCAGGGCATTTTCCAGCAGGCTCAGCAACGCCTGGCGCAGCCGCGTCGGGTCGCCGCTGATTACCCGGGGTACCTGGGGCTGGATGAAGCTGATCAGTTCGACATTCTGCTGTTCGGCCTTGGCGCGGAAGATGCTCAGGCAATCCTCGATCAGCGCGTTGAGATCGAACTGTACGTCGTCCAGCTCGATCTGGCCGGATTCAAGCCGGGAGATGTCGAGAATCTCGTTGATCAGGGTGAGCAGCTCGTTACCGGCGCTGTGGATGGTCTGCACGTAGTCGCGTTGCTTGACCGACAGTGGCGTGCCCAGCAACAGTTCGGTCATGCCCAGCACGCCGTTCATCGGGGTGCGGATCTCGTGGCTGATCTTGGCCAGGAATTCCGCCTTGGCATTGATCTCGGCGTTGCTGGCAGCCAGGTCGCGGCTGATGCTGAAACGACTTTCGTTGATCGAGCGCTGGCGCTCGCCCAGGGCGACGCTCATCAGCAGGCCGCTGATGCAGATGAACACCAGCAACGTGACGATCAGGCCCTGGGGTGCCACTTCGGTGAGGCCTTGCAGCGCGGGCAGGATGATCAGCGTGCCGAGGTTGAAGACCACCATGGCCGCGACGAACAGCCGGGCCGGGCGGTAGCCCTTCTGCCAGTGCCAGGCGCTGACGAACAGCATGCTCAGGCCGGCCAGGGCCACCAACGCATAGGTCATGATGTTGAGCGGCAGCGTGTTGACGAACAGCAGCAACAGGCAGCACAGCATGATGAAGACGATGTCCCCCAGCAGCAGCCGATTCAGCGGGTGCGGCCCCAGGGGCGCGAAAAAGCGGTAGGCGAACATCAGCCCGCAGGGCGCGGTCAGCAGCAGGGCCAGGTAGGCGCCAGGCGTCTGCACCGCTGGCCAGTCCGGTAGCCAGCCTCCCGCAAGGTTCAGCAACAGCACCAGGCTTAGCATCAGCAGCCCTTCACAGGCCGCCAGCCACAGGCAACTGCGTGAGCGGGTGTAGGCGTAGCGGGTGAGGTTGTGCAGGATCAGCATGGCGATGCAGCCGAACAGCAGCCCATAGATCAGGGTCTGGTTCTGGTCGGCGGCGGCCATGATTGCCGGTTGCAGTGTGATATAGGGACGCAGTTCGTGCCGCGATGCCAGCCTGAGGTAGACATCCAGGGGCTTGTCGCTGCGGGGCAGGGCCAGCATGACGTCGCTGCTGGGCACCGAAGGCTCGGTGCGAGGCTGGGCATTACCGCCGATCTGCTGGTCGATCAGTGCGTCGCCGTCCAGTACGTAGAGGTTCAGGCGCGACAGGTCGGGCGCGAAGATACGCAGGATCTGTTCATGTTTGTCGGGCGCCAGGCGAAAGCGCAACCACAGCGCGCCCCCCGGTTCGGCCGCCTTGAGGCGGTCCAGGTCGATGGGGCTGAATTGATTGGTGTAGCGGGCGGAGCGGATGTCGCTCAGCTTCAGGTCGCCCTGTTCGTCGAGCAATACCGCCCAACCACTGCCTGGCGCGGCCTGGGCCGGGAGCATGCAGAGCAGCGTCAGCAGGGTAACGGTAAAGCCTATGGCAATCCTGAGCCAGCGCACGGCGAGTTCCCTTCAAAGGTTGATGCCAGATTATAACTATGCGCGGCGTCCCGGCAGACAGGCAAGGGCCACACGCCCCTGCCTGGCTGAAAGGCCGGGTTATTGCAGATTTTCACCACGCTCGCGGGCAATGGCACGATAGCCGATATCCTTGCGGTAGAAACAGCCTTCCCAGTCGATGGCGGCGGCCAGCCTGTAGGCTTGCTGCTGGGCGGCGTCGACGCTGGCGCCCATGGCAGTGGCGCACAGTACGCGACCGCCGGCGGTGACGATCTGGCCATCCTTGAGCGCAGTACCGGCGTGGAAGACCTTGCCTTCCTGCTGGGCCGCTGCGTCCAGGCCATGGATCACGCTGCCCTTGGCGTAGTCGCCCGGATAACCTCCGGCAGCCAGTACGACGCCGACGCTCGGGCGCGGGTCCCACTGGGCTTCGACCTTGTCCAGCGCCTGGGCCAGGGCGGCTTCGACCAGCAGCACGAGGCTCGACTGCAGGCGCAACATCACCGGTTGGGTCTCAGGATCGCCGAAGCGGCAGTTGAATTCGATGACTTTTGGGTTACCGGCCTTGTCGATCATCAAGCCGGCATAAAGGAAACCAGTATAGACGTTGCCTTCCTCGGCCATGCCGCGCACGGTCGGCCAGATCACCTGGTCCATCACGCGCTGGTGCACCTGGGCGGTGACCACCGGGGCTGGGGAGTATGCGCCCATGCCACCGGTGTTCGGACCGCTGTCGCCGTCGCCGACGCGCTTGTGATCCTGGCTGGTGGCCATCGGCAGGACGTTCTTGCCGTCCACCATGACGATGAAACTGGCTTCTTCGCCGTCGAGGAACTCTTCGATCACCACGCGGGAGCCGGCATCGCCGAAGGCATTGCCGGCCAGCATGTCGCGCACGGCGGCTTCGGCCTCGGCCAGGGTCATGGCCACGATCACGCCTTTACCGGCCGCCAGGCCATCGGCCTTGATCACGATCGGAGCACCCTTTTCCTGCAGGTAGGCCAGGGCCGGTTCGATTTCGGTGAAGTTCTGGTAGTCGGCGGTCGGGATCTTGTGACGTGCCAGGAAATCCTTGGTGAACGCCTTGGAGCCCTCCAGCTGGGCGGCACCGGCGGTCGGACCGAAGCAATCCAGGCCACGGGCGCGGAACAGGTCGACGACACCGGCCACCAACGGCACTTCCGGGCCGACGATGGTCAGGGAGACGTTCTTCTCGGCAAAATCGGCCAGCTGTTCCAGGGCCAGCACGTCGATGGCGACGTTTTCGCACTTGGCTTCGATGGCGGTGCCGGCATTGCCCGGTGCCACGAAGACCTTCTGCACACGCGAATCCTGGGCCACTTTCCAGGCCAGGGCGTGTTCACGGCCGCCACTGCCAATGATCAAAACATTCATTTCAAAAACCTCGGATGACGCTGATTCTGTTGAGCATCGCGCAGATGCTTTTCTGTGGGAGCGAGCTTGCTCGGATGGCGGCGTGTAGTGGACTTCAATGTTGACTGATCCGACGCTATCGCGAGCAGGCTCGCTCCCACAGTTGATCGGTGTATCAATGACGGAAGTGGCGCATGCCGGTGAATACCATGGCGATGCCGGCTTCATCAGCGGCTGCGATCACTTCGTTGTCACGCATCGAACCGCCCGGCTGGATCACTGCGGTAATACCCACCTTGGCGGCATTGTCGATGCCGTCGCGGAACGGGAAGAACGCGTCGGAGGCCATGACAGCGCCCTTGACCTGCAAGCCGGCGTGTTCAGCCTTGATCGCGGCGATGCGGGCCGAGTTCACACGGCTCATCTGACCGGCGCCGACACCGATGGTCTGGCGGTTCTTGGCGTAGACGATAGCGTTGGACTTGACGTACTTGGCCACTTTCCAGGCGAAGATCAGGTCGTTGATTTCCTGCTCGCTGGGGGCGCGCTGGGTCACGACTTTCAGATCGTCGCTGCCGATCATGCCGATGTCACGGCTCTGAACCAGCAGGCCGCCGTTGACACGCTTGTAATCCCAGGCCGGTGCGCGGTCGGCCGACCATTGGCCGCAGGCCAGCAGGCGCACGTTGGCCTTGGCGGCGACGATGGCGCGGGCTTCTTCGCTGACCGAAGGGGCGATGATCACTTCGACGAACTGACGCTCGACGATGGCCTTGGCGGTCTCGGCGTCCAGTTCACGGTTGAAGGCGATGATGCCGCCGAAGGCCGATTCGGTGTCGGTGGCGTAGGCCAGTTCATAGGCCTGGCGGATACCGCCCTCGGCGTCCGGGCTGACCGCTACGCCACACGGGTTGGCATGCTTGACGATCACGCAGGCCGGCTTGACGAAGCTCTTCACGCATTCCAGCGCGGCATCGGTGTCGGCCACGTTGTTGAACGACAGCTCCTTGCCTTGCAGCTGGGTGGCGGTGGCGATGCCGACTTCGGCAGGCTTGGCTTCGACGTAGAATGCCGCGCTCTGGTGCGGGTTCTCGCCGTAGCGCATTTCCTGGGCCTTGATGAACTGGCTGTTGAAGGTGCGGGGGAACTCGCTGCGGCCTTCGGTGCTCAGGGTGTCGGCGGCCTGGTTCACGGTGCCCATGTAGTTGGCGATCATGCCGTCATAGGCGGCGGTATGTTCGAAGGCCTTGAGCATCAGGTCGAAACGCTGGGCATAGGTCAGGCCGCCGGCCTTGAGGTTCTCCAGCACGCTGGCGTAGTCGCTGGCGTTGACCACGATGGCCACGTCCTTGTGGTTCTTGGCTGCGGAGCGAACCATGGTCGGGCCGCCGATGTCGATGTTCTCGATGGCGGTCGGCAGGTCGCAGCCTGGCTTGTTGATGGTGGCTTCGAACGGATAGAGGTTGACCGCCACCAGGTCGATCGGCTTGATGCCATGTTCGTTCATGATGGCATCGTCAATGCCGCGACGGCCCAGGATCCCGCCATGGATCTTCGGGTGCAGGGTCTTGACCCGACCGTCCATCATTTCCGCGAAACCGGTGTAGTCCGCGACTTCCACTGCGGCGACGCCGTTGTCCTGCAGCAGCTTGAAGGTCCCGCCGGTGGAGAGAATCTCGACGCCCAGCTGTTGCAGCTCACGGGCGAATTCGAGGATCCCGGTCTTGTCGGAGACGCTGATCAAGGCGCGGCGGATCGGCAGGCGGGTGGTCTGGTCGGTCATTTCAATTTCCATCAAAAGCAAGGGAAGTCAGCAAAAAAGGCGACCGTTTTTTACGCGGGCGCCTTTCTGGTTTGATTGAATGCTTACAGCAGATCGTACTGCTTGAGTTTCTTGCGCAGGGTGCCGCGGTTCAGGCCCAGCAGCTCACTGGCCTTGGTCTGGTTGCCCTTGACGTAGTTCATCACGCTTTCGAGCAGGGGTGCCTCGACTTCCGAAAGCACCAGGTTGTACACATCCGTGACGGCAGCGCCCTCAAGGTGGGCGAAATAATTGTGCAGCGCCTTCTCGACGCTCCCGCGAAGGGTCTGACCCTCTTCGCTGGGCGTATTGAGGTGCTGTTTCAAATTCACGTTGTCGCTCACGGGTGTTATTCCACTCACTAAAGTCTCGGTCATCATCGTCATGCGGCCACCCCTTCGTCCCCTGTCAGGCTCTTGTAACGTTCAGCGAAGAAGGCCTGAACGTCGGCGCATTGTGCTTGCGTACCATCCAAACGATTGAAGCGGGCGCGAAACTCCCTGGCGCCCGGCAGGGTTGCGAGATACCAGCCCACATGCTTGCGAGCGATGCGTACGCCCATGACTTCTCCGTAGAAGGCATGCAGCGCGGCCAGATGCTCCAGCAGAATTCGTTCCACCTCGGACAATTGCGGCGCAGCGAGCTTTTCGCCGGTGCGCAGGAAATGTTCGATCTCACGGAAAATCCACGGCCGCCCCTGGGCGGCCCGGCCGATCAACAGGCCGTCGGCACCGGTCGCGTCCAGCACGTACCGGGCCTTCTCGGGCGAATCGATATCGCCATTGGCGAAGACCGGAATCGACACCGCCTGCTTGATCGCGGCGATGGTGTCGTACTCGGCCTCGCCGGTGTACAGGTCGGCACGGGTGCGGCCATGGACTGCCAGTGCCGTGATCCCCGCCTGTTCGGCGATCTTCGCCACCGTCAGGCCATTCCTGTTTTCCCGGTCCCACCCGGTGCGGATCTTCAGGGTCACCGGCACATCGACCGCGGCGACGACCGCCTGCAGGATCTCGGTAACCAGGGCCTCATCCTTCAACAGCGCGGAACCGGCAGCCTTGTTGCAGACTTTTTTCGCCGGGCAGCCCATGTTGATGTCGATGATCTGTGCCCCCAACGCCACGTTGGCCCGGGCCGCTTCCGCCAGCATCTGCGCATCGCCACCGGCGATCTGTACCGAGCGGGGCTCGGGATCGCCTTCGTGGACCATGCGCAGACGCGATTTGCGGGTGTTCCACAGCGTCATGTCACTGGTGACCATTTCCGAAACCACTAAACCTGCACCCAGTCGCTTGCACAGCTGACGAAAGGGCTGATCGGTGACGCCCGCCATGGGGGCGAGAACCAGACCGTTCTGCAATGTATATGGGCCGATGCGTACCGCCGACATAGGACTTCCCTGAAGTGGGGCCGGATCATGAGACTTCGAAAAAGGGTTGGCATGATACCCGCTCTCGATGACTGGATAAAGATCGAATTGGATAAAATCTGAACAGCTGATTCGTTATCGCCAGCGGTTTGGTCTGGGTGGGGTCGCCCAGAAAGCCGTCGTCATTCGCCTGACGCGGGTCGCCTCACTCGGGCGAGTGGAAGCTCAGACTGTAGTTCACCGCCTTGGGACCCGGGTCCAGAATATCCAGTGCGATGTGGATCGGTGTCTGCGGGGGCATTTCCCCAAGGCCTTCGACATCGCCGCCCAGGTACTCCCCGGGTTTAAAACGACGGCTGGCGATCAGGTGACCGTTAAGGTCGGCGAACCGCAGTTCCAGCAGAGGGAACGGCTGGGAGAAGGGCGCACGATTGTAGATGATCGCGTCCACCACCAGGGCGCCACTGAACTCCGGGTGGCTGCGTACCACCAGGTTGCTGCTTTTGATCTTCGCGATATCGACCTTGGATGGAACGTCGCAACCGATGACCGGGCAGACTTGCAGGAACCAGGGGCGATATTGATCCTGGCGGGCCAGTTCTTCGAAGTGATAGGCGATGTATTGTCCGGCCAGGGCCGCGGTGGCCAGCAGGATCAACAGGCTCCACAGCAAGCGTCGGCCCCATGGCGAGCGACGCTTGCGCCAGTCCAGCCGCAACGGGTCGTCGTCCAGGTCCTGCAGGACTTCGGCGCGAATCCCGGGTTCCTGGCGCTCGCGTTTCTTGCGCGGCGGCGTCGCCGGCTCCGGCTCCGGCTCCGGCTCTTCGTCGAGGTCGTCGGTGGCAGACAGGCGTTCGAGATGTTCACCGGGCTCGTCCACGGGCTCCAGGCGTAGCGGGGCGACAGGTTCGTCGTCCGGCTCCAGGGGCTCCAGGGTCAGGGACAGGGAAGGCTCGGTGCGCGGCGGTCGGGCGGGCTCATGAGGCGAGAACGGCTCGATCGGCGCCTGGGTGACGGCCTCGAAGCGCTCGGCGGGGGATTCGCTGTACAGGCTGTCGGACCAAGCCTCTTGCTCGTCGGACAGGGGATCGCGTTGTGCGCTCAGATTGTCTTCGCGGCGTCGACCGGCAGTGCCCGGCGCCCGTTTGTCGCGCCGTTCCAGGCGAGCCAGCTCCTTGTCCAGGTCATCGAGGTCCAGCTCGGCGGCGGTCCACTGTTTCTGGCTGATGGCACGGGGCGGCGCTTCGGTGGCGACAGGCTTGACCGGTGGGGCAATGGGGACAGCGGTTTCCTTGGCGGCGCGTTGTTCCAGCAATTGCCGTGCGGCATTGAACACCTGCAGGCACGAGCCGCAGCGAACCACCCCGCGCGCCACGCTCAATTGAGTATGGCTGACGCGGAAACTGGTGTGGCAATGCGGGCACTGGGTGACGAAGCTGTCGGTCATGCGGCAATCCGGTGGATACAGGCGGTCATTCTAGCGCCGACGTCCGGTGATGCGCACCCAGCCATCACGATCGGCGATCGGGTCCAGGTCAAAGTCCGCGGCATAAGCGGCGGCGACTTCCGCGCCCTGTTCGGCGAGGATGCCCGACAACGCAAGGCGCCCACCCGGCCTGACCAGGCTCGACAGTTGCGGGGCCAGGGAGACCAGCGGGCCGGCCAGGATGTTGGCCACCAGCACATCGGCCTGGACCTGTGGCAAGTCCTGCGGCAGATAAAGCGGGAAATGCTCAGGGTCGATGTTGTTGCGCCCGGCGTTGTCGCGAGAGGCTTCCAGGGCCTGGATGTCGATGTCGGTGCCCACCGCTTCCCTGGCGCCCAGCAGGAGCGCGGCAATGGCCAGGATGCCCGAGCCACAGCCGAAATCGAGCACGTTGCACCCTTTCAGGTCCTGGCCATCGAGCCATTCCAGGCACAGCGCGGTGGTCGGGTGGGTACCGGTGCCGAATGCCAGCCCCGGATCCAGCAGCAGGTTTACCGCGTCGGGGTCGGGCGCCGCGTGCCAGCTTGGCACGATCCACAGGCGCTGGCCGAAGCGCATCGGCTGGAAGTTGTCCATCCAACTGCGTTCCCAGTCCTGGTCTTCGATCACTTCGCTGTGATGTTCCGGCAGCGGGCTGCCGGTCAGCTCTTCGAGATGGGCCAGTACGCCAGCCGCCTCGGTGCCGCCTTCAAATAGCGCCAGCAAGTGGGTGTGGGCCCACAGCGGGGTGGTATTGAGTTCCGGTTCGAAGATCGGCTGGTCTTCGGCATCCATGAACGTTACCGACACGGCGCCTGCTTCGAGAAACGCGTCTTCGTAGGTTTCGGCTTGTTCCGGGCGGATGGCCAGGCGTACTTGCAGCCAAGGCATGGCGGGCACCTTTGGAAATAAATCTACAGGAGCAGCCCCAGGGCTGCGAAAGCTGCGCAGTGTACGCCAGGTCGAGGTCAAAGTGGATAAGCGTGGCTCGTCTCCTGGCCGATATACATATGTATGGCCCCGGCACGACGCGGGGCGGATAAGGTGCGGGTCCACACGACAGGGAGGAATGTGATGGACAACACTGCCGAACGGCAAGGGAAGGCGAACGGCACGGGGCCGGTGCCTTCCCCCCAGGGGGAAACTGCACAGGGCATTTTGCAGAAACTGACTCGATGGCAGGCTGCGCTCGATGCTCGATGGAACAGCCAGATGACTTTTCTGGAGGTGCTGGAGGAGCGTCTGCTAGTCGAGCTGCGCACACACTTTTACGAAGGCAACATCGATCCGCATTTCATAGGCACCCTGATGGACACGGTGCTGCAGCGATTGATCGACCGGGAACTGGTGGTCATCGATGAAGAGCAGGATGCGCCCTACCGTTGGGAGGGGGCGGCTGACCGGGGATTCGCGGCCGAGCGCCAGGAGGTCATCGCCCAGACAGTCGAAGGGGTCGCATCGGGTCTTGTCGATCACTACAAGGATTATCTGCGGCGCCATTGGCGGATGACTGGTCTCGACCCAGAGCTTGGAGAGAGGGTCGGGCAGCGACTCAACGAGCACATGGCTCTCATCGACCTGGCTTTCCAACCTGCCCGACTGGCGGGCCTGGGCGTCGATGAGCTCCGAGAGACGATCGAGCTGTTCCAGGATTCATGGCGTCGCGGCAATCGATTGACCGCCTTGGCTACGCCTTTGGAGCGACGGAGTCTTGAGGCAATGACTCGCGGGCAGTTGCCTGACTGGCTGCGAACCCTGGGCGAGGCCGAGCGTACGCAACTGGAGACGTTGCAGGAGCAGTCCACCCAAGCGGCGGCGCTGGTGGATGAATTGCTCGATGGCCTGGGTTCGCTACGGGCCTTTGCGCGGCAACTGGCCAGGGAGTACGTCAGGCATGAGCTGGACATGGAAGTCGAGCCGGACAGTATTCGCGTGCAGTTGCTGTGGCGAACCGTCATCGACCAGCCGGTGCGGGCCCACAGCCTGAGCGAGCTGTTGACGGTGGGGCCGTTGAGGCAGGACAGCGTCTCGGTGTTCCTGGTGGAAAACGGCGGCATGTTGCGCAACCAGCCTCTTTCATCCGCCTTCATTACTCAGTTGCTGACCCAGGTGGACGCTCCGGCCGGCTACCGGCAGGCGCTGGTCAGCCGCTATGGCCGCGACGACCTGAAGGACGCCTTGTTCGACTGGTTCGTGGCGCGGCTTCTGCATAGCGCGTTCGTCGCCCGTTGCGCGGGCCATTTGAAACCTGCCCACCATGACGCGGTGAAAGCCCTGTGTACAGGCGGCCCCATGGTACAGGCGGGCAGCCTTTTCCAGGTGGCCGGGGTAGTGCTGCCAAACGCATTGAAATGCACTGACGTCCTGCTGTTCTATCGCCATGACCTGCAAGGTGATCTGCTGCTGTATGCCCCGGACAAGCCGGATGGCCAGGAGTGGATCGAGCTGCCATCGCTGTGGGCGGTCAGCGTGGAGATCGGCGGTTGGACCCGAAGTGAAGCGGGTCGCGAATATTTGTTGCAGCGGATTTCTCCAGCCGATCGGAGCGTGGCCCGGGAATACTTTGCCAAGGTGGCGGACAAGCCATCGTTCTGGAATGCCAGCAAGGATCCCAGGGCCACGGTGACCGGCTTCCAGGCCTGCGTGGGTGACATCGTCGCAACCGGCCTTGCCCACAACCTCGCGCAAGTGGAGCAGGACGAATCGCCTCTTTGGTACAGCGCGCTACCCCTGGAGTCACGGCGTAACATCAGCAGCTTGAGCCAGGAGCTCCTGAGGCATCAGCAGGTGTTCGACAAAGCGCTTGCGGGCTATGAAGTGTTCGCCGATTTCGCCAGGCGCGTCGTCACCCAGGCGATCGCACCCTACATGCGCAGCAAGGGTGTCCAGGAGCCGGTGGACCCCGCGACGGTGCTCATCGACTACAGCCCCGGGCTGGCGGGTGGCAAGACGCAGGTCGCCAGCCTGCTGGATCTCGCCATCTACGGCTATGACGACAACTCAGGGATCGACCATCCCGCAAAAGGTGTGCGCTCATCGGTGGGGCAGGACCTGAGCCAGGTTCGCAGTGCGGAGCTGGCGTCGTATCTGCGGCGGGCGTATCTGGGCGAGCAATATGCGGCGCAGGTCCGTGCCCGGTTTCTCGACGCCAGCACCCCGCAGTACGCCAGGCGGCGCAGTGCCTACCGCAATCTGCTGCTGACCCGGATGGACCGCGACCTGCGTGTCGCAACAGGCAAGTCCCAGCTCAGCGCCGACGAATTCTGGTGGCTTACACGCCAGGTCACCCTGCTGAGCGAGTCGGTGCCCACGGTCGGCCCGCTCTACTCGGGCTCGCTTGTGCAGCGCGAAGGCGTGATCAGGTTCTCCGTGGGTGGCCATATCGTCATGGGTGTCTACGTCTTTACCTACTTCGATCCGAAGGGTTTTTCCTGGTTGTACACGCCTGACGCTCCGGACGGCGTCACGTTCCGCCCGTACCGCGATTTCACCGGCAAGGTCGTCGCGCGTCTGCATGACTACGTGCTGGCGCGAGTCGCACTCGCTGCGCGCACGGCCGTCAGGCGCTCGCTGTTGGTCCTGCAGGCATCGAAAGGTGGCCTCGATACCTTGCGCGAGTTCAATCGGGTGATCGATATCCGGACCGAGTTCGATGCCTGGGTAGAGCGCGCCATCAGCGATGTGGAAGATGTCACCAAAAGCCGCGCCGAGGTCATCAGGGAGCAGGTGATCAAGGGGCTGCTGTTTGCGTCTGCCCCCGTGTGCCTGGTGTACCCGCCCTTTGCCCTGCTGCTGGATGCGGTCTTCATCGCCGCCAGCGTCAGGCAGGCCGCCGAGGCGCATGGGCAAGGCGACACGGATCGCGCCCTGGCTTACTGGCTGATGGCCTCCTGGGGCGTATTCTTCGCCGCGCTGGGAGCCGGAACCCTTGCCTCCCTGGTGGGCAATGGAGCCAGGAGCCTGAAACAGGTCATGACGCCGATGTCATTGTCCGCGCAGCGTTTGCGGCGCGTGGCGCCGGTCATCGCCAAGGACACCGGGCCGGTCGTCCAGCCCATCCGTTTCAAGCCAAGGCAGGCGGTCGGCAAACCCCCTGGGAATCTGGAGCGGGTGACCGATGAAGGCCTCTTCCAGGGTACCTATCGCAGCCCCTCCAGCGCGTCGCAGCCGCAAAACAAGTACTACATACGCAGCAAGGGCAAGTACTACCAGGTGAAAGAGGACCCTTACTTCGGTGGCCTGTGCCTGGTGGACGCCAGTCGTCCCGATGCCTTGTACAAACTGCCCATCCGCAGGATGGGGGATGGCAAGTGGGTGCACGACAAAGTCGGCTTGAGGGGCGGCGCCGACGATGTGCTGGTCCTCGGGCGCGTGAAGGACCTGCGCGAAGCGTTTCCTGGCCATGTCTACCCGGATGTATCGAGGGGCGCGTTGCAGGGCGAGGCGGTGGTGGCAAGGTTCAGCGAATCGGTGGCGGACAACTATCTGTTCTCGCTGAACGCCCAGACATGCGTAATCGCTTCGTTGTATAACCCGAGCACCAGGGCGGGGGCCGTCATCCATTTCGATCACAATATCCGTGCCCTCATCGAGCGCAGCCTGGGGGATGTGATCCGGCGCCTGGGCGGTGCGGCCAAGGATATCCGCGCCACGCTGGCGGGGGGAGATTGGCTGACGGGGGCTGACATTGGCGGTCGAGTGAGGTCGGCGATGAGGCGCAAGGGGTTGCGACCCACCTGGGATCACTGGTCGTATTCATCCTGCTTCGGCAATACCTATGGAGTCTCGCTGGACCTGCGCAGCGGTATGACCTCGGTCTTCAAGACCTCGCGCAGCCAGGTCGAGCGCTATTACATCCCGGTGCTGGCCAGGGCGAAGAAGAGTTCCGACCCGGTGTCGGCGCGGGCGCGCGAATTCATGGCGCGCGTACGCAGCGAACCGCTGGCGGCCAGTGCCAACGGTGCGGTGCTCACCTTCCAGGGCCGACCTGCGACCTCGGCCCAGATCGAGGCACACGCGTTCCCCACGGTGGCGCTGAGCTGACCCGTTCATCGTCACTGGGAAAGGAAAAAAAAGACCCCGGCCAACGGACCGGGGTCTTTTTTACATCACACGGGCATCAATGCTGGTTGGCCAGCTTGTGCTCCAGGTAATGGATGTTGACGCCACCTTCGCAGAAGCCTTCGTCGCGGGTCAGGTCGCGGTGCAGCGGGATATTGGTCTTGATCCCGTCCACCACGATTTCGTCCAGCGCATTGCGCATGCGCGCCATGGCTTCGTCGCGGGTCGCCCCGTAGGTGATCAGCTTGCCGATCAACGAGTCGTAGTTCGGCGGAACGGCATAACCGCTGTACAGGTGCGAGTCGACACGAACGCCGTTGCCGCCCGGGGCATGGAAATGCTTGACCGTGCCTGGGCTTGGCATGAAGGTTTTCGGGTCTTCGGCGTTGATCCGGCACTCCAGTGCGTGACCGCGAATGACCACGTCATCCTGGGTGAACGACAGCTTGTTGCCGGCGGCGATGCTGAGCATCTCCTTGACGATGTCGATACCGGTGACCATTTCCGAAACCGGGTGCTCCACCTGAACACGGGTGTTCATTTCGATGAAGTAGAAACGACCGTTCTCGTACAGGAACTCGAAGGTACCGGCGCCGCGATAGCCGATGTCGATGCAGGCCTTGACGCAACGGGCCAGCACTTCCTGGCGTGCCTTCTCGTCGATGCCCGGTGCAGGCGCTTCTTCGAGGACCTTCTGGTGACGACGTTGCAGCGAGCAGTCGCGGTCGCCCAGATGGATGGCGTGGCCCTGGCCATCGGACAGTACCTGGACTTCGACGTGGCGTGGGTTGGTCAGGAATTTTTCCAGATAGACCATCGGGTTGCCGAACGCCGCGCCCGCTTCGGAGCGGGTCAGCTTCGCCGAGGAAATCAGGTCTTCTTCCTTGTGGACCACGCGCATGCCGCGACCACCGCCGCCGCCAGCGGCCTTGATGATCACCGGATAACCGACTTCGCGACCGATGCGCAGGGCGGTTTCCTCGTCCTCAGGCAGCGGGCCGTCGGAACCTGGAACGGTGGGTACGCCGGCCGCGATCATCGCGTGCTTGGCCGAAACCTTGTCGCCCATCAGGCGGATGGTTTCGGCTTTCGGGCCGATGAAGGCAAAACCGGAGTTCTCGACCTGTTCGGCGAAATCGGCGTTTTCCGCCAGGAAGCCATAGCCTGGGTGAATGGCGGTGGCGCCGGTCACTTCGGCCGCGGCGATGATCGCCGGGATGTGCAGGTAGGAATGCGCGGCCGATGCCGGACCGATGCAGACGGACTCGTCTGCCAGGCCCAGGTGCATCAGTTCCTTGTCGGCCTTGGAATAAACGGCGACGGTCTTGATGCCCATCTCTTTGCAGGCGCGCAGGATTCGCAGGGCGATTTCACCGCGGTTCGCGATCAGGACTTTTTCCAGCTTCGCAGTCATCAAAGGCTCTCCGCGGTTCAAACGATGGTGAACAGCGGTTGGTCGTACTCAACCGGCTGGCCGTCTTCAACGAGGATGGACTCGATCACACCGCTGGTTTCAGCTTCGATGTGGTTCATCATCTTCATGGCTTCGACGATGCACAGGGTGTCGCCTTTCTTCACGGTCTGGCCCACTTCAACGAAGGACGGCGAGGTTGGGGACGACTTGCGATAGAAGGTGCCTACCATCGGCGAGCGAGCGACGGTGCCGTTGAGCGCAGGCGCGGCGGCAGCGGCTGGAGCAGCAGCAACTGCAGCAGGTGCGGCCGGAGCCGGTGCGGCGGCCGGAGCCTGTACAGGGGCCGGGGCGTAGTACTGCTGGGCCGGAGTCTTGCTGTGACGGCTGATACGTACGGACTCTTCGCCTTCCTTGATCTCGAGCTCGTCGATGCCGGACTCTTCCAGCAATTCGATCAGTTTCTTAACTTTACGGATATCCATGAATCATCAACTCCCAAGGGTCGGTCAGGGGCGTTTAACGCTTGTTGTTCAAGCTGTTGCCTGTCTTTCAAGCTGCTCTAGGGCGGCCTCCAGGGCCAGTCGGTAACCGCTGGCGCCAAGGCCGCAGATCACTCCTACCGCTACATCGGAGAAATAGGAGTGATGGCGGAAAGGTTCGCGTTTGTGCACGTTGGACAAATGCACTTCGATGAATGGGATGCTCACCGCCAGCAGCGCGTCACGTAATGCGACACTTGTATGCGTAAAAGCTGCGGGATTGATCAGAATGAAGTCCACGCCTTCGTCGCGGGCGGCATGAATGCGGTCGATCAGTTCGTACTCGGCGTTGCTTTGCAGATAGAGCAAATGATGGCCGGCGGTGCGGGCCCGCTGCTCCAGATCCTGGTTGATCTGAGCGAGCGTGACGGCCCCGTAGACGCCCGGTTCGCGGGTGCCAAGCAGGTTCAGGTTGGGTCCATGCAGGACCAATAGGGTCGCCATCTGCTGTTCCTTGTTATCCGTGAGCAGGTGTCAGAACCCGGCGACTATGCCGCAAAGCCTTTATGACTGTCCAGTTCTCGGCAATAGCCAGCACGATGACCGATGTTTGCGCGAAATTTGTGACCGTGCTCTAAAAACCGGTCATCCGTGGCGCAAAAGCCTGGATTGGCAGGCTGTGCCGCGAGTCAGACGCGAAAGGCTTGCACGGCGGTGTGCAGGCGCCCACCCAGGACCAACAGGTTGTCACCCTGTTCCCGGCCCTGGCCGATGCGCAGCAGGTTTTCCCCGCCCAGTTGGTGGATGCGTTCGCTGTGATCGCGAATCTCGCTGACCGCGCCGCTCTGTTGGGCGGTGACGTCGGCGATGCGCACCGCGGTGTCGGCGATGGTCTGGATGGCATCGACGATCTTGTCCAGTGCACCGTCGGCCGCTTGGGCCTGGTTGGCGGTGGCCTCGGCGTGTTCGACCTGGGCGCGCATGCCGTCCACGGACTGGCGCGCGGCCAGTTGCAGGCGCGCGATCAGGGCCTGGATCTCGGCCGTGGCCCCTGCGGTACGCTGCGCCAGGGAGCGCACTTCCTCGGCCACCACCGCGAACCCCCGGCCCATTTCCCCGGCTCGAGCGGCTTCGATGGCGGCGTTGAGGGCCAGCAGGTTGGTCTGGTCGGCGATCGAGCGGATCACCGTCAGCACGCCGCCAATGGTGGCCGATTCCTCGGCCAGTTGTTCGATCATCTGCGCGTTGCCTTGCACCTCGCCCACCAGTGCATGCAGCCCGGTGAGGCTCAGGCCAATGACTTTCTGCCCCTGTTCCACAGCGTGTCCGGCGCTGCGGCTGGCCTGCGCGGCCTGGCTGGCGTCACCGGCGACTTGCTGGATGGTTGCCTCCAATTCACTGAGGGAATCGCGGATCAGTGCCGTGTCGCCGGCCTGGTGCTCCGCGCCGCTGTGCATTTGCGCACTCAGCTCGGCCAGGGCCCGGCTGCTGCCGGCGACCTGCTCGGCATTCAAATGGATGGCCCCTACCAGGTCTGTCAGATAAGCGCGCAGTCGATTGAGCGATGCCTCGATGTCCCGCAACTCACGGTTGCTGGCGCCGACATGGATATCGCGACTGAAGTCGCCTTCGGCCCAGGTCGATAGCGCGGGCGCCAGGTGTGTCAGGGTCCGGGCCAGGCGTCGTTGCAGGGTATCGATAAGCAGGGCGATCAGCAGGATCAGGCCGATCATCACGCCTTGGATCAAGCGGACCTCTCCTTGGATCTGTCCGTGCTGGGCACGCACAGCGGGCTCCATGGCATCAATGGCCTGCTGCACATCGGCGGTTTTCAGGTGCGTGGCGTTGCTCAACTCGGTGCGCTTCTGGATCAGTGCCTGGGTGCGTCCCAGCTCTGCCGGATAACGGCCAAGCAGGCTGTTGAGTTCACGCTTGAGGGCAATGCCGGCGTCTTCGGCGGCGGTCTTTTCCTGGGTTTCCAGACCCATCAGTGCGGCGAAGTCATCGCTGCCGGATTCGCTGCTGGCCGTTACGCCGAGCAACGGAAGGCTATCGATCTGTTCGGCCTGGGTGCGGATATTGGCCAATTCCCGTTCGACGTCGGCGGCCAGTTCGCTGCGGCCGCCGCTGACCATTTTTTCCCGGGTCAGCGACAGCCGGCCCAAATGCTGCGATGCGGCGAACAGTGGGGCCAGGTAGGCGGGTGCACCGTTGGCGTATTGGGCGAGGCGGTCCAGGTTGGCGCTCAGCTCACGTTCGGCCTGCAGCAGCAGGGCCTGGGGATCTGCGGCCAGTTTGCCGGCGGCCAGCAGATCGTTCTTGCTGAAGCCATCGAGGCTCGACAGGCTCGGGCGCAGGCCCTGGGCCAGTTCCGGCGGGAACTGGTCCAGATCCTGTTGCGAGGTTTCGAGGGCCTGGGTGGCGGCGCTCAGGCGCAGGGCGTCGCCGCTGGCCAGATAGTCCTCGATGTTGCGAGCCACTTCGCCCTGGAATTGCCGTGACAGCCCCAGGTAACGCTCCATCAGCAAATAGGGGCGCTCCAGGGCGATCTGAGACCACCAGAGCGTGGCGCCGAGGCCAAGACACACGGCCACCAAAAGGAGGGTATTGAGGTTCGTCAGCAGCTTCAGGCGCATCGGGGTCTACCGGGGGCAGAATCGTAAGTGCCTGAATTTATTGCGCCTTGGTTACAGGTTTATGACTGAATCGGTGGATTCCGATGAAAAAGTGGCACTTTGCTTTGATTGGTGCGCGCTCTGCACCCGATTACGGCCGGCATGCTTGGCGCGGTACAGCGCTGCATCCGCCTGGCTGGCCATCATCAGGCTGTCGGACGTTTCGCTCATTTCCACCACCCCGGCACTGAATGTGCACCAGAGGTCATGGGGCTGGGCCGGATAGTGGATTTCGGCAAAGCGCTGGCGAATTTCATCCAGTACCGTGCATGCGGCGTCGATATCAGTGTCGGGCATGACAATGGCGAACTCCTCGCCGCCATAACGGCCGATGAAATCGGTCTTGCGCAGCCGCTGCTTGAGGAACAGCGCCAGGCTCTTGATGACCCGATCGCCCATGGGGTGGCCGTGGCTGTCGTTGACTCGCTTGAAGTGATCGATGTCCAGCATGGCGAAGCTCAGGGGCTTGTCTTCGCGACGAGCGCGGAAGCAACAGTCTTCGAGCAACTGCAGGATATGGGTGTGGTTGTACAGCCCCGTAAGGCTGTCGCGAACCATGCGCGCCTTGAGATTGCGCGCCCGGGCCGCGCGGTTGCGCACGGTGGTGATCAGGTGCCGCGGCTTGATCGGCTTGGTCAGGAAGTCGTCGCCGCCCTCGCTCATGGCATCGAGTTGCTTGTCCAGGTCATCTTCGGCGGACAGATAGATGATGGGCACGCTGACATAGCGGTCATTGTGACGGATCACCTTCGCCAGTTCCGTACCGGTGCAGGCAGGCATGTACATGTCGAGGATGATCAGGTCTGGCTGGAAATCGGCCAGTTCGGCCATGGCCTGGATCGGCTCGATCAACGTGCGGGTCACGATGCCGGCGCTGTTGAGCAGGCGCTCGGTGTGCAGGGCCTGGGCGCGGGAGTCGTCGATGATCAGCACTTTATAGGGCTCGTACTGGGCCACGCAGGTCAGCACTTCGATCTTTTCCAGCAGGCTCGAGGCTTCCAGGGTTCCGGTCAGGAACTCCTGTCCACCGGCCCGCACCGCCGCCAGGCGGGTCGGGGTGTCGGTTTCCAGCAAGCTGAAGAACAGCAGCGGCAACGGCTGCTCCAGGCCTTGCTGGGCTTCGGCGGCCAGTTTCAGGCCGATACCGGGGCCGCTGAAATCCACATCCATGACGATCGCTGCGGGGAGGCGCTCCACCATCGAGGCGCGAAACGCCGCGACACTTTCCAGGGCCTGGGCGCTGAGGCCGAAGAATTCCAGCTGCTTGGCCAGTCGTTCGGCACGGTCATGGTCTTGCAGTAGCACATAGATAGGCTTGCGCAGCGGCGGCAGGAAGGTTTGTTCGAGCTGATCGCCATGACGCAGGCCGGTGCGGGACAGGCGCTGCATCAAGCGATTGATTTCAGTGATCAGGTGGCTGCTCAGTCGTCCGCGATTGGCATCCACCGCTTGCAGCGACTGGCTGATGCCCTGGGCCAACTGGGTATGCTCCGGTTGCTCGAAGCGCTCGGCGAAACGCTGCAGGCGCAGGGTGGCTTCGCTGAGCTCCGACAGATCGGTGCTGGACCATTCGCTGCGTTGCAGGCGCTGCCATATCTCCAGGATCTGGCGAGCCTGATGAATTACCCGCTGGGCAAAGTGGTGCTTGAGGCGCTCACGGCTGGGGTCTTCTGGCTCGGTCATATCCTGACTACTAGTTAGGGTGCATGCTGAGGTCGACTGGTGGCTCTATGCTAGCACCTCTTTTCCCTCGCATGAGTGTCATACGTCAATAATCTGCCTCGGGATGAAATTCAGTTTCTGACCCAATGGTCATCATAGGCCGATGACGGCGCTTCCTTTATAGTGGCGGTCCGATTGCCTCGCCCTGGCTGGCGTGATTCCGCGTTTCAAGTCAGGCACGATGGCGTAGGGTTGTGGTCGAACCGTGAACTCAAGTGATTGAAGGGACATCGCCATGCTGGACTGGAAAAACCGCGCGGGCAGCGCGCCTGAACGTGCCGCCGAGCCGAAATCGGCCACCCGCAGCTACCTGGGCGGGCTGTTCTTCAGCCGCGCGCTGGCCACGCTGGTGGGCCTGTACCTGCTGGTGACCATCGCCATCGGTTGGTACTGGAGCCAGGAGCCGTCCCTGTTCCCGGTACAGCAGAATGCCCAGGCGGCCGCCGAGAAAGACGGCCGGCAGATGGTGGTGGGCTATACCACTGTCGAGACCCTCAAGAGCGTCGCTGGAACCCTGCTGACCAAGCCGGGTGGCTATATTTCCAACGACCGGTTCCCTCCAGGCCTGTGGATGGACAACATGTCGAGCTGGGAATACGGCGTGCTGGTCCAGGTCCGCGACCTGAGCCGCGCCTTGCGCAAGGACTTCGCCCGTTCCCAGTCCCAGTCCGCCGAGGACGCCGACCTGGCCAAGGCCGAGCCGCGCTTCAACTTCGACAATCGCAGCTGGGTGCTGCCCTCCAGCGAGTCGGAATACCAGGAGGGCATCAACTCCTTGAGCCGATACCAGGCACGCCTGTCTGACCCCAGCCAGAAAAGCGCCCTGTTCTACGCCCGTGCCGACAACCTGAACAACTGGCTGGGTGACGTCGGCACCCGCCTGGGCTCGCTGTCCCAGCGGCTGTCGGCCAGTGTCGGTCGGGTCAAGCTCAATACCGCATTGAAAACCGAGGCCCCTGCGCCGGGCCAGGTGCCGGAAGTCGACGAAGAACGTGTCGAAACCCCGTGGCTGCAGATCGATAACGTGTTCTATGAAGCTCGCGGCCAGGCCTGGGCGCTGTCCCACCTGCTGCGGGCCATCGAGGTGGACTTCGCCGATGTGCTGGCGAAGAAGAACGCCACGGTCAGCGTGCGCCAGATCATCCGCGAGCTGGAAGCGTCCCAGGAGCCGATCTGGAGCCCGATGATCCTCAATGGCAGTGGCTTCGGCGTCCTGGCGAACCATTCGCTGGTCATGGCCAACTACATTTCCCGTGCCAACGCGGCGGTGATCGACTTGCGGCAGTTGCTGAACCAGGGCTGATCCATGAACGAAAGCGCCCGGGAGGCCGCCCATCGGGTGGCCTCGGATGCCGAGCTGATCGCTTGGGTCGACGAAAACGATAACCTGCTGGGCAGCCTGGTGCGCTCGGAACTGCGGGAACGTGGCCTGATCGGACGCGGCACCTACATCATGCTGTTCAATTCGGCCGGTGAGCTGTGCGTTCACCGCCGGACCATGAGCAAGGCGATCTATCCCGGTTTCTGGGATGTGGCTGCGGGCGGAATGGTGCAGGCGAACGAGACCTACGCCGAGTCGGCGGCCCGCGAGCTGGCGGAAGAACTGGGGGTGAGCGGCGTTCCACTCATGGCCCACGACCATTTCTACTTCGAAGACCCCGGCAGCCGGCTATGGTGCTCGGCGTTCTCGGCGGTGTGGGACGGCCCTCTGGTCCTGCAGCCGGAAGAGGTGCTCGAGGCGCGTTTCCTGCCCATCGGGCAGGTGCTGGAAGAAATCCGGTGCAAGCCTTATTGCCCGGACTCCCTGGCGGCCCTGGAGCGCTATTTGCGGGTCCATGGCGAGGGCGTCGCAAAGAAGCAGTAAATTGGCGCCGATTGGCTCTTAGCAAGTCGGCTTTTTGCCGTTACACTGCGCGACTTTTCAAGCTGGACCGGCGTCTTCCGGTCCAGTAGCGCTGCCCCTGCCTGAGTGGGGCTTCGCGGTCGGGGCACTGCTTGTCTCGGCCAGTCTTTGTCCTCCCGAGAGGATTGCCGGTGGCCAAAAAAGCCGCATCCTTCGCCGCCCTGGGTGGCCTGGTATTTTCTACCGACGCCGGTCGTCATTGCCCTGATTGCCGCCAGCCGGTGGATGCCTGCATCTGCAAACAGACCGTCATCCCCGCCGGGGATGGTATCGCCCGCGTGCGCCGCGAAAGCAAAGGTCGCGGCGGCAAGACGGTGACCACCATCACCGGCGTGCCGTTGGCCGAGGACGCGCTCAAGGAACTGGCTACTACGTTGAAGAAACGCTGTGGCACCGGTGGCGCGTTGAAAGACGGTGTCATCGAGATCCAGGGCGATCACGTCGAGCTGCTGCTGGCCGAACTGGCCCGGCACGGTTTCAAGGCGAAAAAATCCGGCGGCTGAACGGCTTTCTAAACTCAGCCCGGTGAGCAAGGTCTACCCTGCTGACAGGCAATTCGTCATCTTCACTCTCCAGACTGCGCCGGCCTCTGACCGGATGGCGCATTTTCGACTTCATTCATAGGGGACTTCGATGTCCGTACGACGCACACGCAAAGACGATGGCAGCCAATGGACAGTTGCGGACAGCCGCAGTGTTTACGGGATTCGCCATTGGGGGGCCGGGTATTTCGCGATCAATGACGCCGGTCGCGTAGAAGTCCGTCCGAACGGTCCCGACAGTTCACCCATCGACCTGTTCGAACAGGTCGACCAGCTGCGCCAGAGTGGCCTTTCCCTACCTCTGCTGGTGCGCTTTCCAGACATCCTGCAAGACCGTGTGCGCCAGCTTACCGGTGCATTCGACAGCAACATCGCGCGTCTGGAATACCAGAGCCAATACACCGCGCTTTATCCCATCAAGGTCAACCAGCAGGAAGCGGTGATCGAGAACATCATCGCGACCCAGAACGTTTCCATCGGCCTGGAAGCCGGTTCCAAGCCGGAGCTGCTGGCGGTGCTGGCCCTGGCGCCCAAGGGCGGGACCATTGTCTGCAACGGCTACAAGGATCGCGAGTTCATCCGCCTGGCGCTGATGGGCCAGAAGCTGGGTCACAACGTGTTCATCGTGATCGAGAAAGAATCCGAAGTCGGCCTGGTGATCGAAGAGGCCGCGTCCCTCAAGGTCAAGCCACAGGTTGGCCTGCGGGTTCGCCTGTCGTCCCTGGCCTCGAGCAAGTGGGCCGATACCGGTGGCGAGAAATCCAAGTTCGGTCTCTCTGCCGCCCAGTTGCTGTCGGTGGTGGAGCGTTTCCGCGGCGCCGGCCTGGACCAGGGGATCCGCCTGCTGCACTTCCACATGGGTTCGCAGATCGCCAACCTGGCGGACTACCAGCATGGCTTCAAGGAAGCGATCCGTTACTACGGCGAGCTGCGCAACCTCGGCCTGCCGGTGGATCACATCGACGTCGGCGGTGGCCTGGGCGTGGACTACGACGGAACCCATTCGCGCAACGCCAGCTCGATCAACTACGACATGGACGACTACGCTGGTGTCGTGGTCGGCATGCTCAAGGAATTCTGCGACGCCCAGGGCTTGCCGCATCCGCACATCTTCTCCGAAAGCGGTCGCTCCCTGACCGCCCACCACGCGATGCTGGTGGTGCAGGTGACTGATGTCGAGAAGCATCACGACGACGTGCCGGTGATCGAAAACAAGGAAGCCTTGCCCGAAACCGTGCAATGGCTGGTCGATCTGCTGGGGCCGACCGATATCGAGATGGTCACCGAAACCTACTGGCGCGCCACCCACTACATGAGCGACGTGGCCGCCCAGTACGCCGACGGCAAACTGACCCTGGCGGAGAAAGCCCTCGCCGAACAGTGCTACTTCGCCGTGTGCCGTCGCCTGCACAACTCCCTCAAGGCCCGCCAGCGTTCCCACCGCCAGGTGCTGGACGAGCTCAATGACAAGCTTGCGGACAAGTACATCTGCAACTTCTCGGTCTTCCAGAGCCTGCCGGACACCTGGGCCATCGGCCAGGTGCTGCCGATCCTGCCGCTGCACCGCCTAGACGAAGAGCCGCTGCGTCGTGCCGTGCTGCAAGACCTGACCTGCGACTCCGACGGCAAGATCAAGCAGTACGTCGACGAGCAGAGCATCGAGACCAGCCTGCCGGTGCACTCCCTCAACCCGGGTGAAGACTACCTGCTGGGTATCTTCCTGGTGGGGGCCTACCAGGAAATTCTCGGCGACATGCACAACCTGTTCGGTGACACCGACTCGGTGAACATCTACCAGAATGCCGACGGCAGCGTGTACCACGCCGGTATCGAAACCCACGACACCATCGAGGACATGCTGCGCTACGTGCACCTGTCGCCGGAGGAGTTGATGACCCACTACCGCGACAAGTGCGCCAGCGCCCGCATCAGCGCCGCCGAGCGGACCCAGTTCCTCGACGCCTTGCGCCTGGGGTTGACCCGTTCGTCCTACCTGTCTTCCTGAGCGGAGCCTGAAGCGCCCGGTGGTGGGGGAATATTCCCTCGCCGCCGAAAGCTTTTCGGCGGCCCCACGACCGATTGGCATCGCCCTTTCGAGCTGTCAGAAAATACGCCGTGTGCTGCGGGGATTTTCGGATAGTCCCGGAGGGCGTTTTTATTTGTGCCGTTGTTATTTCCACACACCGGTCCATTTAACCCGTGCTGTCCTTATTTCATGTAGTCCCTTTCCTAACTTGTACTTGGGCCCTCTACTCGGCCATGGCTCTCAGCGAGAATCCCCGGCCGCCCCTCCTGTAGAGATACGCCGATGTCCGATCCAGCCAACGAGCCACTCTTTCGTCTGGAGATAGCCGGTCTGCCCGAACCCTTTGTCGTGTCGGCCTTCATGGGTAGCGAAGCCATCAACGAGCCGTTCAGCTATGACGTGGAGCTGTTGCCCGGTGATGCCCACCTGGACCTGGCGGCAATGTTGTACCGCAGCGTCTGGTTGAGCTTCGGGGACTCGGGCCGGGGTATCCATGGTCAGCTTCATGAACTTGTGCAACACCGGCATGACGGCGCTTACCGGGTGCGTATCGGGCCGAAGCTGGGGTGCCTCGCGCAACGCTTCAACCAGCGGGTATTCAGCGCTCGCACCGTGCCTCAGATCATCCGCGAGGTGCTCAAGGCCCACGGCATCGGCGGGCACGACCTGTGCCTGGATCTGGAAAAGGATTATCCCCCGCTGGATTACTGTACCCAGTACCGGGAATCGGATCTGCGATTTCTCCAGCGCCTGTGTGCCCAGGCTGGCCTGCATTTCCATTTCGAACACGGGCGCGCAGGACATTGCCTGGTCATTGCGGACGGTTCGCGCAGTTTTTCGCCAGTCCGGGAGGCGAGTTATGGCGCCGGATGCCAGGCCCCTGGCGTCCACCTGTTCAACGTGCAAACCGCCGCTTGCGAGGCGCAGCTCGCCGAGGGCCATAGCGACCTGATGAATCTGCATTGCGGGCAGGCTCTGGTGCTGTCCGCTCATCCGTTCGAGGCCTGGAATCGACGCTGGCTATTGACCCGGGTCGAGCATCGCGGCGATGCCGGTGGGTACGGCAATCACTTTCACGCCGTTGCCGATGGGCAGCCGCTTGCGGCTGACAGGCCTTCGAAGCCGCGCATGCTGGGCCAGCAACGCGGGTGGGTGGCGGCGGTGGACGAGTCAGCGTTGCAGATGGCGGGGCGGGTGGCGGTGCAGTTCGACTGGGTCTACCAAGGCGAGGGAGCCAGCCCCAGTCATTGTTGGTTGCCCCTGGCGCCGGAGCTCGCCGCTTGCGGGCCGGGCGCAATCGATGAAGGGACCGAGGTGCTGGTGAGCTTTATCGAAGGCGACCCGGATCGTCCCATGGTCAGTGCCTTTCTCGGCGGTCGGTTATCCATGCCAATGGAGAATGAGGCGGCTGGGGGAGCCTTCCACGAGCCGGCCAGCTCGTTCGGAGTCGATCCTGTGTTGTTGGCTGCGATCCAGGCGGCCGAGCCGTTGATCCTGTTGTGTCTGTTGCCTGGGGGCGGCAGCTTCAGTCCCTGTGGCCAGCCGGTGTGCACCTGCCGGCTGATCACTCAAGGCGGCGCGAGCTCCGCCCCATGAGTGCTGTCGCCATGTCCGGGTCCACGCCTCAATGGTTGCTGCTCGACCTGCCGGGCGCACCGGGTGCGGCGCGCCTTCTGCACGAGCAGTTCGCAGAGGTTCGGCGTTTTGCCTTGTTCGAGCAGACCGAATGGCATGGGCTTCGGGAGCATGGCCCGCTACTGGTGGACTTGCAGCAATCGCCGGCCCTGGCCGGGCTGTGCCATCTGGATCCGGACGCCTGGCCGGGGTTGCTGCTGGTGAGTGCTTCGCCAGTCGCGCAGTTGCTGGCCCATCTGCGACGAATGCTGGCGGTGACGCTGGGCCTGCATCACAAAGCGTTGCTGAGCTATTACAACCCCCACACCGCCAGCTATTTCTTCGACGGTTGCGACCCGGCCGAACTCAGTTGCTGGCTGGGCCCCATCAGCCTGATGCGCTGGTTCGGCGGAACATGGGCCGACCGGGCCATCGGCAGCCAGGGCTGGCAGCAACTTTCCAATCCCGGTCTACCGGTTGGCGCGTTGGAAAACGAGCACAGCCTCAGCATCCGGCAGCAGAACAAGCTGCAACAGTGCCTGCTGGAACGTCATGCCTGGCAATGGTCGTGCGCCACCCGACGCGATTACCGGGTGCTCTGGGAATACCTGGAGCAAGGATTGAAACTGGGGTTTACCGAACGCGAAGTGCTCGATGGCTGGTTGTGGCTGCGCCTGCAGTACCCCGATGCCCGGCCGGTGCCGGAACTCAGGGGCGAGTCGCAGCACGAGCGTCTGGAATATCTGCGTCGGTCGTGGCAGAACGGCGAAGGCTGAAGCGTCAGTCGGCGCGGGCACCGAGCCAGCGGTCGTGTCGATGCAGATGCCAGGCGAAACCGCCGAGGGTCAGGCTGCGCAGCGACATGAACAGCAGGAAGGTCACCCACAACCCATGGTTGCCCAGGCCTTGCAGCGCCCAGGCGAAGGGCAACACCAGCAGCAGGGTCAGCAGCATGCCGTTGCGCATTTCCCGGGCGCGGGTGGCGCCGATGAACAGGCCGTCGAGCACGTAGCTCCACACCGCGATGAGCGGCAGGAGCGCCAGATAGGGCAAGTAGCGGTAGGCGGTGGTGCGTACGTCGGGGATATCGGTCTGCATATCGATGAACAGATGCCCGGCAATCAGGAACAGCAGCGCGAATCCGACACTGGCAATCAGCGACCAGCCACAGGCCACCACCAGCGAGCGGCGCAGGGCCAGGCGATCGCCAGCACCGATGGCGTGGCCGCACAGCGCTTCGACGGCATGAGCCAGGCCGTCCAGGGCATGGGCGGTCAACAGCAGCCCATTGAGCAGCAGCGCATTGGCCGCCACCGTCGCGTCTCCCAGCCGCGCGCCCTGGACCGTGATCAGGAAAAAGACCGATTGCAAGGCCAGGCTGCGGATGAATATGTCCCGGTTCACTGCCAGCAGCGGACGCCAGCTCTGCCAAATTCCCAGGACTGCCCAGGCGATCCGTCCCGGCCAGGCGCGCAGGGTCTGGCGGGCCAGCACCAGGCCCACCAGCGCACCGGTCCACTCCGCCAGCACCGAGGCCCGGGCCGAGCCGATCACGCCCCAGTCCAGGCCGAGCACGAACCACAGGTTCAGGACGATGTTCACCAGGTTGGTGGTCAGCAGGATCGCCAGCGGTGCCCGGGCATTCTGCGCCCCTAGGAACCAGCCCACCAGCGCATAGGCGGCCAGCGCCGCCGGCAGGCCGAAAAGCCGGGTATGAAAGAAATCCCGGGTGAGTTGATCGAGTTCCGCCGACGGCTGCATGAAGTGCAGCGCCACGTCGCTCAATGGCACGCCTACCGCGCCGAGCATCACCGCCAATCCCATTGCCAGCAGCAGGCCTTGCAGCAGCACCTGCCGCAACGCCGCCCCGTCCCCGCGTCCGGCAGCCTGGGCCGCGAACCCGGTAGTACCCATGCGCAGGAAGCCCATGGCCCAGGCCAGCACCGTATACAGACTGGCCCCGACCGCCACCGCGCCCAACTGATGCGCATGAGGCAGGTGACCGATGACGGTACTGTCCACCAGCGCCACGAGGGGGACGGAAATATTCGAGAGAATCATCGGCGCAGCCAGTGCCCAGACCCGGCGATGGGTCAGGCGGTCGCGCCAGTCGGTGATCAGGTTGGACATGCGGGCTCCTTGATGGAGCGCGATTGTAGCGGGTTCTTGCGCTGGCGTTCTTCGGGTCACGGGACTCATCGTGGCGCAGGAGCAAGCTTCCTTGCCACGATGCTAACGGGGTAGGGCAAGTGCTTCAGTGGATGATCCAGCTCAGCAACCACAGCCCCAGCACCAGCCAGATGATGCCGAGGATGATCGACGCCCGCATGAAGGCGCGGATCGCCGAATACAGCATCAACAGGCCAAGAATGAGCGCGATGATGCTGATGATCGAGGTGTCCATGCCCAGTGCTCGCGACAGGCCTTCGACGAAGTTGCCGCCGGCATTGGCGAGGGTGTTGAACAGGCCGCTGAGCAGATCGACGATAAAACGGATCATCGAACCGAGTGCCTGGCCGAGCCATTCGAAAAAGCTTTCTACCTGCATGTGTGCGTCCTGATGGAAAGAAGTTGGAATCGAGCCGCTGGCCCTGATTGTAGGAGTTGCCCGAGGCCTGGATCGTTCGATTATGAGGCAAATCGCCGCTTCGTACCGAGACGCTTGCCTTCCCCCGTCATCCCCCCGAAGCTATGGGCATTCAGGAGAGCCCGATGAACCTTGTTGAACTGACCGAACGCCTGCACGCCATTCGAGACCGTAACGATTGGCGCCCATTCCACAGCCCGAAAAACCTCGCCATGGCCGCCAGCGTGGAAATGGCCGAGCTGGTAGAGATCTTCCAGTGGCTGACCGAGGACCAGTCGCGTGAACTGCCCGCGGACAAACTGGCCCACGCCGGGCAGGAGATCGGCGATATCGTGTTGTACCTGCTGCTGTTGTGCAGCGAATTGGGCTTGGACATGGATTGCGTCGTGCGTGCCAAGCTGGCCGACAGCGAGCGGCGGTTCGGCCAATGAGCGACCGTCATTTCGATCAGCTCGCCACGCGTTTCGCCGAAAAGATCTATGGAGGGGCCAAAGGCGCGATCCGCCTGGCGGTGCTCCAGGCGGATCTGCTCGAGGCCTTGCCAGAGCGTCCGCTGCGCGTGCTGGACATCGGCGCCGGCCTGGGCCACATGTCGTTGTGGCTGGCCGAGCGAGGCCACCAGGTGACCCTGGCCGAGCCGGCCGAACCCATGATAGAGGGGGCCCGCCAGCGGTTCGCCGAGGCCGGTCGGAGTGCAACCTTCATCCAGGCACCGTGGCAGGACCTGCCCGGTCAGCTCACCGGACCGTATGACCTGGTGCTGTGTCATGCGGTGCTGGAGTGGCTGGCGCAGCCCCATGCGATCCTGCCGGTGCTGCACCAACTGACGGCACCGGGCGGATGGCTGTCCCTGGCGTTCTACAACCGCGATGCACTGGTCTACCGCAACCTGCTCAAGGGCCACTTCCGCAAGTTGCGCAAAAACGACATGGCGGGCGAAAAACAGAGCCTGACCCCGCAACAACCCCTTGATCCGCGGGAATTGGCGGCGCAACTTGAAGGTCTGTGGCAGGTCGAAACCGAGAGTGGGGTGCGGGTTTTCCATGACTACATGCCGGTGGAATTCCAGGCGCGCGCAGAGCTTGCACAGTTGCTGGAAATGGAGCTGGCTCACCGCCGTCATCCGGCGTTCGCCGGGCTGGGACGTTATCTGCACTGGATCTGCCGACCGGTGTGATCGGAGGGCGAGATGAAAGGCCGTTCAGGATTATTGGTGTTGTGCCTGGGGCTGGTGGCCTGCCAGTCCAGCAATCCGTATGTCGCGACGTCCAGGCCGCTGCCCCCGGCGCCTCCCGAAGCCGCCACGGTATTCGATCGTAGCGCCTATCCGGCACCCCCTCGTGACTATGGGCGTTATCGCAGTTGGACCTGGCGCAACGGGCAGTTGCCACCGGGTACCGCCTGGGCGGATTCGGCCCAGGTGGCCGAGGCGGTGAGCAACGCCCTGGACCAAAGGGGGCTGCGGCCGTTGCAGGACAACCGTGCAGCCGACCTGTTCGTCAGTGCCAGTCTCCATCTGGAGACCCGCGTGCGTCAGGTCCGGGACGACTACGACACGGGGTATTACGGTGGCTACAACCGCTATCACGGCTACGGTCCAGGCTATGGCATGTATCACACGGTACCGATAGTGCGCACGTATCAGGAGCAGGTCGTGGTGGTCCGGTTGGACCTGTTCGATGCCCGCACGGGCCAGCCCGTGTGGAGTTCCAGTGCCGAAACCAGCCAGCGCGGCACACAGGGCGAACGCACCGATGCCATTCGCGAAGCGGTGGAAAAAGCCCTGTCGGCTTATCCGCCAAGTTGATCATGTAACGGAGAAAAACCATGTTTCGCCGTCTCGTTCTACTGGCTTTTGCTGCACTGCTTGGCGCTTGTGCGGGCACCCAGGTCAATCATGACTTCGACACCAGCCGCGATTTCGCGGCCTACCGAAGCTGGAGCTGGAAAGAACCGGCGCTGCAATACCGCCCTGACGATCCGCGGATAAAAAGTGACCTGACCGAACAGCGGATCCGCCAGGCCGTGGCCGATCAGCTCGACCAGCGCGGCCTGCGTCCGGCTCCTGCCGGTGGGCGAGGCGATGTGCAGGTCCAGGCCTACCTGATCGTGGAAGACCGTCAACAGCAGGTCACCACGAGCTACGGTGGCGGTTGGGGGAGTCCATGGTATGGCTATGGAGGAGGCCCGATGTACAACGAAACCCGCAACATCAGCTATAAGGTCGCCACGGTGCAGGTCGACCTGCTCGATGGCAAGGACGGCAAGCTGGTATGGCGGGGCAGTGACGAGCAACTGCTCAGCACCTCGCCCAACCCGGCCGACCGTAGCGCGGCGGTACGTGAAACCGTGGCGCGGATCCTGTCCAATTACCCGCCGCGATGATTGGCTGGTGGTGGACCGGATGTCGGACGCGCAAACACAGTCTCGCCTGGCATAGGGTCAGGCTGGTGCAACGTCTTCGCGCAAGCCCGCTTTTCCGAGCGACCAGGATTGGACGCCGCCCCGAAAACGTCCGTGTGGCGGGTGTGCCGGGGTAGGTCTATTGGTCTGGGACCGTTCAGACAACTGGCCGCCAACTTCCCACCATATGTTCCAACTCACCCGATCCCACCAATTGCAAATCGCCGCTGGACCCTGCGGCGCTCGCCAGCAACGTCACTTCGCTGGGCAGGCGCACCGGTTTCTTGAAGGTCACCTCGATTTCCACATTGGCTTTGGGCAAGCGATCGTCCAGGGCCGCCAGGGTCCGGGCTTTGTTCCACAGCCCATGGGCGATGGCCGTGGGGAAACCGAACAGCCGGGCGCTGATGCCGCTCAGGTGGATCGGGTTGTAATCGCCGGAGACCTTGGCGTACTGCCGGCCAATGTCGGCGGGAGCGGCCCAGTGCGCCACCTCGGTCAATGCCGGGGTATCCGGTAAAGGTGGCTCTACCAGTGCGCCTCCCAGTTGCACACCCTTGCAGAGCATCTCGCTCTCGGCCTCCCACAAGGGGCCCAGTTGATCGTCGAGACAGGTCACCAGGCTGAATACCGCGCCCTTGGGGTGAGGGCGCAGGTTTTCCACATGGACACTGGCCCTCGCCTGGCTGACGCCGCCCATGGGACGCAGCACCCGGATGCGGTTGCTCAGGTGGATCAGCCCCAGCAGCGGGAAGGGGAAGTGGCTGGCGGTGAGCAGTTGCATCTGCAAGGGGAACGCCAGCACATGAGGATAGGTCGGCGGCAACAGTCCGTTTTCGACGAAGCCGCAGACCTTGCGGTAGGCCGCCAGGCGTTGTTGATCGACCTGAAGCACCTGGCGCAGTCCGTCGTCCGGCAAGGTCGTTCCAGTGACCTTGCGTCGTGTCGCGGCTTTTGTGTAGAGCCCGGACATGTTCGGTGCGCTGCTGACTTCATGCCATTGAGTCGTCATGGTCATGCTCCCAGCAGGCTCTGCCCACATACCCGCAATGCCTGGCCGGTGACGGCCCCGGTGCCCGGTTGTGCGAGCCAGGCCACGGCTTCGGCGACATCCTGGGGCAGCCCGCCCTGGCCCAGGGAACTCATGCGTCGCCCGGCTTCGCGCAGGGCGAAGGGGATTTCGGCGGTCATGCGGGTTTCGATGAAACCCGGGGCCACGGCGTTGATGCTGATCCCTCGTGTCTTCAAGACCGGGGCCCAGGCCTGGGCCAGGCCGATCAGCCCGGCCTTGCTGGCCGCATAGTTGGTCTGGCCGCGATTGCCGGCGATGCCGCTGATGGACGCCAGCAGGATTACCCGGCCATTGTCCCGCAGGGTGCCGCTGTCGAGCAGGGCCTTGGTCAGCACTTGCGGTGCGTTGAGGTTGACCGCCAGCACGGCGTCCCAGAATTCCGGGGTCATGTTGGCCAGGGTCTTGTCCCGGGTGATGCCGGCGTTGTGCACCACGATATCGACGCCATCGGGTAAGTGTTCGATCAATTGGGCGGCGGCCTCTTCGGCGCAGATATCCAGCGTGACGCTACGCCCGCCCAGGCGTGCCGCCAAGGCGTCGAGATCGGTCTTGGCGGGCGGGACGTCCAGCAGGATCACATCGGCGCCGTCACGGGCCAGGGTCTCGGCGATGGACGCGCCGATTCCACGGGCGGCGCCGGTGACCAGCGCCTTGAGCCCCGTGAGTGGCCGGGTCCAGTCCTGGACCTGGGTCTCGCAGGCCTGGAGGCGGATCACTTGCCCGGAAATGTAAGCGCTCTTGGGTGACAGGAAGAACCGCAGCGCGCCCTCCAACTGGGCTTCGGCACCGTCGCCGACATACAACAGTTGCAAGGTGCCGCCGTGACGCAGCTCCTTGGCCAGTGACCGGCTGAACCCCTCCAGCGCCCGTTGCGCACTGGCGGCGAACGGCTCGCCGAGGCTTTCCGGGGCGCGCCCGAGGATGACGACATGGGCGCTGTGGTCGAGGTTCTTCATCAGCGGCTGGAAGAACTCCCGCAGTTGCTTGAGTTGATCCACCTGGACCAGATGACTGGCGTCGTACACCACGGCCTTGATTTTCGGACCATGGCCGGGGATCCACTCGGTGGCCAGCGTCGGCTCGCCCCCGTAGACGAAAATCGCGTCGGTCAGGCGTTTGGCGAACGCACCGACCTGTTCGGTCAGTGGGCCACCACCCAGCAGCAGCGCGCCCTCGATCGGCCGCAGCCGACCGGCCTGCCAGCGCTCCAGGCGTACCGGCGAGGGCAAGCCGAGCGCCCCCACCAGGCGCAGGCCAAGGGCCGAGTTGGCGAAGTCGATATAACGGTCAGACATGGAACACTCTCCGGCTGATGAGCTTCCAAGTGTGGACCATGATTGGCAATCGGTCGTTCGATCGACCAAATAAAGCCTAGGCTTGAGTGTCGAAAGTGCCAGGGCAACGAGCATGCAACGCAGCAAAAGGCCTGTCTGATCGCAGCTCGGCGACTTTTCGTATAAGGCCTAAGCTGGGCTGATGTGGGAGCGAGCCTGCTCGCGATACAGCGCCTGTGGTTTTATCCGGGCACATCCGAACATACACGGGGGTTCTTCATGACACAGCCACGCCGCGTCGCCATCATCGGTGGAAACCGCATTCCCTTCGCCCGTTCCAACGGGCCTTACGCCACCGCCAGCAACCAGGCGATGCTGACAGCCGCCCTCGAGGGGCTGATCGAGCGCTATAACCTGCATGGCTTGCGCCTCGGCGAAGTGGCTGCCGGGGCGGTGCTCAAGCACTCCCGGGACATGAACCTGACCCGCGAATGCGTGCTGGGCTCGAGACTGTCTCCCAGCACCCCGGCCTACGATGTGCAACAGGCCTGCGGCACAGGGCTGGAGACTGTGTTGCTGGTGGCCAACAAGATTGCCCTTGGCCAGATCGACAGCGCTATCGCCGGTGGCGTGGACACCACCTCGGATGCTCCGATTGCCGTCAACGAAGGGCTGCGCAAGATCCTGCTGCAAGCCAATCGAGCCAAGGGCACCGCCGACAAGCTCAAGACCTTCCTGCAACTGCGTCCCCGTCATCTGATCCCCGACCTGCCTCGCATCAATGAGCCGCGCACGGGCCTGAGCATGGGCCAGCATTGCGAACTCATGGCCCAGACCTGGCAGGTTTCCCGAGAGGACCAGGATCAGTTGGCCTTGGAAAGTCATCAGAAAATGGCCGCGTCCTACGCCGAGGGCTGGCAGAACGATCTGATGACGCCGTTTCTCGGTTTGACCCGGGACAACAATCTGCGCCCGGACCTGACCCTGGAAAAGCTTGCCTCTCTCAAACCGGCTTTCGAAAAAAGCGCCAGGGGGACGCTGACCGCTGGCAATTCCACGCCGCTGACCGACGGCGCTTCGCTGGTGTTGCTGGGCAGTGAAGAATGGGCCAGGGCCCGGGGACTGCCGATTTTGGCGTATCTGCGTGACGGCGAAACCGCGGCGGTGGATTTCGTCAACGGTGCCGAAGGGTTGCTCATGGCTCCAGCCTATGCGGTACCGCGGCTGCTGGCGCGCAACGGCCTGACTCTGCAGGATTTCGATTACTACGAAATCCACGAAGCGTTCGCCGCCCAGGTGTTATGCACCCTCAAGGCCTGGGAGGATGCGGACTATTGCCAGACCCGCCTGGGCCTCGACGCCCCGCTCGGTGCCCTGGACCGCAGCCGGCTGAATGTGAAGGGCAGTTCCCTGGCCGCCGGGCATCCATTTGCCGCCACGGGCGGGCGAATCGTCGCCAACCTCGCCAAGCTGCTGGATGCCGCGGGCAGGGGACGAGGGCTGATTTCCATCTGCGCAGCGGCCGGCCAGGGCGTGACGGCCATCATCGAGCGTTGAGCACTGCCTTGGCTGGCTGGGTGGCCGAGACCCGCCGGCGGCTTGCATAGCGCTCGGCCAGGATCGAGCAAACGATCAGCTGCAGCGGGTGGTAGATCATGATCGGCAACAGGATCAGTCCCAGGCCGGGATGGTCGCCGAAGATCAGCGCCGCCATCGGGACGCCGGCGGCCAGGGACTTCTTGCTGGCACAGAACACCGCGGCGATTTCATCGGCATTGCTGAACCGCAGGGCACGGGCGGTGCGAGTGGTGGTCCACAGGATGACTGCCAGCAGCACGGTGCTGCCCAGTACGGCGCTGAGCAGCACGCCATGGCCTTGCTGCTGCCAGATCCCGGACACCATGGAATTGCAGAACGCTGCATAGACCAGCAGCAGGATCACCAGCTTGTCGATGATGGCGGTGTAGCGCTTGTAGCGGCCGAAGAAACCGGCCAGCCAGCGCCGCAGGAACTGCCCGAGCACCAGCGGCAGGAGCAGCATCAGGCAGAGATCCAGCAGCGTGGAGCCCAGGTCGATACCCCCGGCGCCCCGCCCGACGACGAAACTGACCAGCAGTGGCGTAAGAAAAATCCCCAGCACACTGGACAGGCTCGCGTTGAGAATCGCCGCCGGGACGTTGCCGCCCGCGCTACCGGTCAGGGCCACGGAAGAGGAAATGGTCGAGGGCAGGGCGCACAGGTATAGGAACCCCAGCATCAGCAGTGGCGGAACATGGCTGCCCAGCAATGCATTGCAGGCCAGCCAGATCAGTGGGAATACCGCGAAGGTGAAGACCTGCACCATCAGGTGCAGCCGGATATTTTTCAGGCCATGACGGACCTGCTCGCCGGACAGGTTCACCCCGTGCAGGAAGAACACTACGAAGATGCCGATATTGACGACCCATTCGGCATGCATTGCGCCACCGGTGGCGCCGAAAGTGGGAAAAAAGTACGCCAGCAATGTGGCGAGCAGCATGCCGCACAGGAACCAGTCGGTCACCATGCGCTTGAGGTGTCTGAAGATTGCCATAGTGCACCACAGTTGTAGGAAACGATGACTTAGCCTAACGTCGGCCCCTGCCACCGTCTTGCGACATAAGGCCATTCAATGCCGACTAACGGACACCAGCAGCTGGAACGCCGCATTCCCGACCTGATTCAGTTGCCCAGGCCGCTGTACGCCCGTGTCGAAAGTTTGAACGCCGGTTCATGGACGCAGGCCCATCGGCATGACTGGGTGCAGTTTTCCTATGCCATCAGCGGTGTCCTGGGAGTGCATACCGCTGCTGGCAGTTTCTTCGCCCCGCCGCAATGGGGCATCTGGATCCCGGCGGACCTGGAACATCAGGTCGTGACCTCCACCCGGGCGGAAATGCGCAGCCTGTATGTCCATCGCGACGCCTGCCCCTGGGCCGATGGCCATTGTCGGGTGCTGGAAGTCACGCCGCTGGCCCGGGAACTGATCAAGGTGTTCTGCCAGTGGCCGGCCGATTATCCCCAGGGAGACACGCCGCAGGAGCGGCTGGTGCAGGTGCTGCTGGACCAGCTGGCAACGTTGCCGGAAGTGGAATTCTCCCTGCCGCTGCCCCGTCACGTGCGTTTGCTGGGATTGTGCAACGAACTGATCGGGCAGCCCGAACGGAACGCCACCCTGCAGGCCTGGTCCGAACGCCTGGGCATGTCGGAAAAGACCTTGATGCGTCTGTTCCAGCGTGAGACCGGTCTGAGCTTCCGAGCCTGGCGACAGCGCATGCGGTTGTTGTCGTCCCTGGGGTCGCTGGAAGAGGGGGACAGCGTGACCGGCGCGGCGTTGTCGTGTGGGTATGATTCCACCTCCGCTTTCATTGCGGCATTCAAGACCATGTTCGGGTTCACGCCGGGCGAGTTGTTCAAGCGTTGAGCCTGGCGTGGGTTGTCAGTTCTTGTCGCAATAACCAGGGCATCGCTTGGCAACACCGGTACTGCTCTCGGCTATGATTCGACTCTGTCGATATCGGCACATTGTGTGCATTGCCTCTACACAGGTCGGCAACCCCTCCCCGTGGAGGTTGTATTGCCGTATAACGGCTGTCATTCGCGTGTTTGGTCACAAAGGACCCAGAATAAAAGCTGATGAAGACTCCAAAACGCATTGAACCCCTGATCGAGGACGGTCTGGTCGACGAGGTGCTGCGCCCACTCATGAGTGGTAAAGAAGCAGCTGTTTATGTGGTGCGCTGTGGCAATGAGCTACGTTGCGCCAAGGTCTACAAGGAGGCGAACAAGCGAAGTTTCCGTCAGGCCGCCGAATACCAGGAGGGCCGCAAGGTGCGCAACAGCCGCCAGGCCCGGGCCATGGCGAAGGGCTCCAAGTTCGGACGCAAGGAAACTGAAGACGCCTGGCAGAACGCCGAAGTGGCGGCGCTGTTCCGCCTGGCCAATGCCGGGGTACGCGTGCCCAAGCCGTACGACTTCCTCGAGGGCGTGCTGTTGATGGAGCTGGTGGCTGACGAGTACGGCGACGCAGCCCCACGGCTGAACGATGTGGTACTGGAGCCAGAACAGGCCCGTGAGTACCACGCGTTCCTGATCTCCCAGATCGTGCTGATGCTGTGTACCGGACTGGTGCACGGGGACCTGTCGGAGTTCAACGTGCTGCTCGCGCCGACCGGTCCGGTGATCATCGACTTGCCACAGGCCGTGGATGCCGCCGGTAACAACCATGCCTTCAGCATGCTGGAGCGGGACGTAGGCAACATGGCGTCCTATTTCGGCCGGTTCGCGCCGGAGCTCAAGCGCACCCGATATGCCAAGGAGATGTGGGCGCTTTACGAGGCCGGCACCTTGCATCCTGGCAGTGTATTGACCGGTGAGTTCGCTGAGCCGGAGCAACTGGCGGATGTGGGTGGGGTCATGCGCGAGATCGAGGCCGCCCGTCGGGAAGAAGAACGTCGCCAGGCCCTGCGTGCGGCCGAGGATGCACCGCCTGGCAAGGCCGAAGAGCCGCCTCCGCCCTGGATGCAGTGATTCGGTTGCTCGAGCTCTGTGGGAGCGAGTCAGTTCGCGGTGATGCCGGATGTATCGGCATCGTCGATGCCGGTCGCTCCCGCATTGATGTCCTGGGGGGCATTCAAATCCTCAAGGGGACGCGGGTCTAGGCATCCGCGGTCTTTTCGCAGCACCCCGATGCCAGCTCCTTGAGAATCGGGCAGTCCGGGCGGTGATCGCCGTGACAGTGCTCCACCAGGTCCTGAAGGGTGTCGCGCAACCCGGCCAGCTCACGAATTTTCTGGTTCAGTTCGTCGATGTGCTGTCGCGCCAAGGCCTTCACGTCGGCGCTGGCCCGTTGTCGGTCCTGCCAGAGGGTCAACAGTTTGCCGACTTCTTCCAGGGAAAACCCCAGATCCCTGGAGCGCTTGATGAACGCCAGGGTGTGCAGGTCTTCGGTGCCGTAGATCCGGTAGCCGCTGTCGGTTCGATGGGCGGCCTTGAGCAGGCCGATGGCTTCGTAATACCGGATCATCTTCGCGCTCAGGCCGCTTTGGCGGGCCGCTTGGCCGATGTTCATCACTTGTCCTCCAGGTGCTCGGGTGTCCAGAATTTCAACAGCAGCGCATTGCTCACCACGCTGACGCTCGACAGCGCCATGGCGGCGCCGGCCAATACGGGGTTGAGCAAGCCGAATGCCGCCAGCGGAATGCCGATCAGGTTATAGACAAAGGCCCAGAACAGGTTCTGGCGGATCTTGGCGTAGGTCTTGCGGCTGATGTCCAGAGCCGCCGGCACGAGCCGTGGATCACCGCGCATGAGGGTAATGCCGGCGGCGTGCATGGCCACGTCGGTACCGCCGCCCATGGCGATACCGATGTCCGCGGCGGCCAGGGCCGGGGCGTCGTTGATCCCGTCGCCGACCATGGCCACCACGGCGTTTTTCTTCAATTCAACGACGATGGCGGACTTGTCTCCCGGCAGCACTTCGGCATGCACATTGGCGATACCCAGCGCCTCGGAAACCACTCGGGCGCTGCCCCGGTTATCGCCGGTGAGCAGGTGACTGGTGATATGCCGTGCGTCCAGCGCCTGCACAGCCGCCAGAGCACCAGGCTTGAGGGTGTCACCGAACGCGAACAGGCCCAGCACGCGGGGCGTGGCGTTCTGTTCGACCAGCCAGGACAGAGTCCGGCCTTCGGTTTCCCAGGCCTGGGCCGACTCGGCCAGCGATCCGGGGGCCAGGCCCAGTTCGTCCAGCAGGCGACGATTGCCCAGGGCCAGGCGCCGACCATCGAGGCTGCCGGCGATGCCGCGTCCGGCCAGGGCCTGGCTGTCGCTGACGTTCGGCACATCCAGGCCACGCTCGGCACAAGCGTCCAGCACTGCTTTGGCCAGGGGATGTTCGCTGCCGCGTTGCAGGGCACCAGCCAGTTGCAACAAGGTAGCCTCGTCGCCGTCGAGGGCCGCCAGGTGGGCGATTCGTGGTGTGCCGGAGGTGAGGGTACCGGTCTTGTCGAAGACCACCGAGCTGACTTCATGGGCGCGCTCCAGAGCCTCGGCATCCTTGATCAGAATCCCGTGGCGCGCCGCCACGCCGGTACCGGTCATGATTGCTGTAGGTGTCGCCAGGCCCAGGGCGCAAGGGCAGGCGATCACCAGTACGGCGACGGCATTGATCAATGCCGTCTCCAGCGGCGCCCCATACAGCCACCAGCCCGCCAGGGTGGCCAGGGCCAGCACCAGCACCACGGGCACGAATACCTGGCTGACCTTATCCACCAGTTTCTGGATGGGGGCCTTGGCCGCTTGGGCGTCTTCCACCAGGCGGATGATGCGCGCCAGGACTGTCTCGGTACCCAGGGCCCGTGTGCGTACCAACAGGCGGCCTTCGCCATTGATGGCGCCGCCGGTGACCTTGTCGCCGGGCTGTTTGGGGACCGGCAGGCTCTCGCCGCTGATCAGCGCCTCGTCGGCATGACTTTGTCCCTCCAGGACTTCACCGTCCACTGGAAAGCGCTCTCCAGGCTTGACCAGCACCACGTCATCGAGGCGCAGGGCACTGATGGCGACGTCCCGTTCCTGGCCGTCGATCACCTGCGTTGCCCGTTCCGGGCGCAGGGCTTCGAGGGCGCGAATGGCGCTGGCGGTCTGGCGCTTGGCACGGCTCTCCAGGTATTTGCCCAGCAATACCAGGGCAATCACCACCGCCGAAGCCTCGAAATACAGATGCGACGAACCGGCGAGCACCCATTCATAGATACTCAGGCCGTAGCCGGCGCTGGTGCCCAGGGCCACCAGCAGGTCCATGTTCCCCGCCCCGGCACGCACTGCCTTGAAGGCCGCGACATAAAAACGCGCCCCGAAAATGAACTGGACCGGCGTCGCCAGGACGAACTGCACCCAGGCCGGGAGCATCCAGTGCACGCCGAATGGCTGCAACAGCATCGGCAGCACCAGCGGCAACGACAGCATGATCGCCAGTATCAGCACCAGGCGTTCTCGGTCCAGCCGACGGATCTGGCTGTCCTGGGGGGGCTCGGCCTGCCAGACGCTGGCGTCGTAACCGGCACGCTTGACTGCGTCGATCAGGGCTTGCGAATCGACCTGGCCGAGCAATTGAAGGTGGGCGCGCTCGTTGGCCAGGTTGACACTGACGCGGTTCACGCCGGGGACTTTGCCCAGGGCGCGTTCGACCCGGCCGACGCATGAGGCGCAGGTCATCCCTTCGATCTTCAGTTCAAGGGGCTGGACGGGCACGCTGTAGCCGGCGTGTTCGACGGCCTGCATCAAGGCCGGCAGGCTTTGTGCGGGGGCTTCGACCCGGGCCTGTTCCGTCGCCAGGTTCACGCTGACGGCGCGGGTGCCGGCGACTTTGCTCAACGCCCGCTCGACCCGACCGGCGCAACTGGCGCAGGTCATGCCGGCGATCGGCAGATTGAACGTGGTGGATTCGGACATTGGTCAGGCTCCCTGTAGTGAATGACTACAGGATCAACCTTGCCATGCTGGCAAGGTCAAGAGCCAGTTCAAACTATCCAGTCATCTGGAAGCGAGCGGCTGAAGGCGCGACCCTATCGCGAGCTGGCTCGCGCCTGCAGGCAGCGCTTCATTCGATCCTGGTGATCAATAACCCAGCGTTGCCTGCTTGAGGTACATGCCTTGCTGATTGGCGGCTATACGGAACTTCAGAATGTCCCCGGCCTTGAGGGTGACGTCTTGCGAGCCTGGCGCGAGCATGCCTGGACTGCATCCCGGCACCTGGCCTGGCAATAGTTTCAGACGCAAGGAGAATCGTCCTGGCGGCAGGTTGAAGGAGGTACTCGTTTCCTGAAACAGCCTGGCCGTGAGTTGGTCGTCGATATAGATGCCAATCTCGCAGGAAGTCGGTACTTCCAGGCGCTCGCGGGAAATGATCAGCACGCCGTAGTCTTCGCCGGCGGCCGAAGCCTGGGGAACCACTGCTGACAAACCGAGCATGCAAAACAGGCTGAACGCTGACCAGCGCATGACTGAACCTCCGGTGTGAAATCCTTGATGTGTGCAGCTTGGCTGAGCGCGTTGCCGATTGCCAGCCCGGCAGTTTTCGCCAGAACTTGACCTTGCCATGATGGCAAGCTTGAAACTGCCGACAACCTCAACTGCCTAGGAGTCATTTCATGCAAACACTCAATGTCCAGGGAATGTCCTGCGGTCATTGCGTCAGGGCCATCACCCAGGCTGTACAGGCCAGGGATCCATCCGCCGACGTGCAGGTGGACCTCGGCGCCAAGACGGTACGGGTCCAGAGTTCCTTGCCGGTCGAGACGCTGGTCGAGGCCATCCAGGAGGAGGGGTACGAGGTCACTCCCGCCTGAATTATTTTTAATCGTTAGCGACCTATCGGAATGTTCAAGGGCGCCCGGCACGGATAGACTGTCGGGCTGCCGACTGACGCCTGAACGGGACGCCCGATGAACCTTCGTATCATTCTGATTCTTGGCGCCTTGAGCGCCTTCGGTCCCTTGGCGATCGATTTCTACCTGCCTGCCTTTCCGGCCATGGCTGCCGCCTTCGGCACTGACGAAAAACATATCCAGCTGACGCTCGCCGCCTATTTCCTTGGACTGTCCATCGGGCAACTGGCCTACGGGCCCGTGGCCGATCGCTTCGGTCGGCGCATTCCATTGCTGACGGGCGTCGGGTTGTTCACCCTGGCGTCCGTGGCCTGCGCCTACGCACCGAGCCTGGAATGGCTGATCGGGGCCCGTTTCGTCCAGGCCCTGGGCGGATGTGCCGGTATGGTGATCTCCCGCGCGGTGGTCAGCGACAAATGCGATGCGGTCGGCTCGGCCAAAGTATTTTCCCAACTGATGCTGGTGATGGGACTGGCGCCGATCCTGGCCCCGATGCTCGGCGGCCTGCTGGTGAACCTGTACGGTTGGCAATCGATCTTCATCGGCCTGACCCTGTTCAGCGCCCTGGCCGCAACGGCCGTGGCCCTGTGGCTGCCCGAGAGCCTGCCGCCCCACATGCCCCGACAACCATTGTCCGGCGCCTTGCGCCAATATGGTCGGCTGTTGGGCGATTGGGTCTTCCTGGGGCATGCGTTGACAGGTGGGATCGCGATGGCCGGGATGTTTGCCTACATCGCCGGCTCGCCGTTCGTATTCATCAAGCTCTACGGCGTGCCGGCCGAGCACTTCGGTTGGCTGTTCGGGACCAACGCAGCCGGTTTTATCCTGGTGGCGCAGCTCAACGCTCGGTTGCTGTCCAAGCGTGGCCCGGCCTTCCTGCTGGTCCGCGCGGTATGGGTCTACCTGGCCGCCGGCCTGAGCCTCCTGGGTGTTTGCGCCTTGCAGCCTGCGCATTTGTGGCCGTTGCTGGTGCCTCTGTTCGTTTGCATCTCCAGCCTGGGATGCATCATTCCCAACGCGTCTGCATGTGCCATGAACGGCCAAGGTGCCCGGGCTGGCAGTGCTTCAGCCATGCTGGGGTGCCTGCAGTTCTCCGTGGCTGCCGGTTCTGCCGCGCTGGTGGCGGCGTTGCATGACGGTACGGCCGTGCCGATGGCGTTGGTCATCAGCCTTTGCGGACTGTTGGTCGTTGGCACGGCCATGCTGACCCGGCGCTTGCAGGATGCCCGGGTCGTCGGTCGTCAGGACTGATTCAGCCGGCCGCGCGCTGTTGCTGTTCAGGGAATTGGTGCGGCGCGAGAATTCGAGCCTGGAGGGTGGTGGCGAAGGCCTTGGCTTCGGCCTCGGTACGGAAGGTGACGACATGCTGGTCAAGACGCACTTGCCACTGGGATTTTGCCACTTCTTTTATCAGGATCTTCATTGCTGACCTCCTCACGTAAAAGATTGCGTTGCAAAGGCCTCGAGTGTAGACCGGAATACGATCGCAATTGTGACAACGGTCAATTGTCAGACTGACGGTGGCTATTTCCGTCCAGGGGCAGGCTTGCGATGAGAGCGGCACGCTGTGCCGTGCCTCCTCATATTCATCGCAAGCAAGCTGCCATGCCGATCGCTAGAAGCCTTCGAGTACGATCTTGCCCTTGGCCTTGCCGCTTTCCAGCAGCGCATGGGCGCGGCGCAGGTTTTCGGCGTTGATGATGCCGAAGTGTTCCCCGACGGTGGTCTTCAGGGTGCCGGCGTCGACCAGCGCGGCGACACGGTTGAGCAGGCGGTGCTGTTCAATCATGTCTGGCGTTTCGAACAGCGAGCGGGTGTACATGAATTCCCAGTGCAGCGACAGGCTTTTGCGCTTGAGTTTGGTTACGTCCAACGCCTTGGGATCGTCGATCAGCGCCAGCTTGCCCTGGGGGGCCAGGGCCTCGACCAATTGCTCCAGATGCTGGTCGGTCTGGGTCAGGCTGGCAACGTGGGTCACTTGGGACTGGCCCGCTGCTTTCAGTGCTTGGCTCAACGGTTGGCTGTGATCGATCACCAGATCGGCCCCCAGGCCCCGTACCCACTCCTGGGTCTGTGGCCGGGAAGCGGTGCCGATGACCTTCAGCCCGGTGAGCCGGCGAGCCAGTTGCGTCAGGATCGAACCCACGCCTCCCGCGGCACCGACGATCAGCAGGCTCTGGTCGCTGTTGTCCTGGCCTTCGCGGATCTGCAGCCGTTCGAACAACAGCTCCCAGGCGGTGATGGCCGTCAATGGCAGTGCGGCCGCCTCGGCAAAACCGAGGGTCACAGGCATGTGGCCAACGATGCGCTCGTCCACCACGTGCAATTCACTGTTGCCACCCGCCCTGGCGATGGAACCGGCGTAGAACACTTTGTCACCGGCCTTGAACAAGGACACTTCGCTGCCCACGGCCTTGACCACACCGGCCACGTCCCAGCCCAGCACCTTGGCGGCGCCACCTTCAGGCGAGACATTCTGGCGGACCTTGGTGTCGACCGGGTTGACCGAAATGGCCTTGACTTCCACCAGCAGGTCCCGGGGACCTGCGACAGGTTCGGGTAACTCGATGTCCTGCAACGATTTCACGTCGGTGATCGGCAGCGAATGGTAGTAGGCAATGGCTTTCATGGAGCGGCTCCGTCAGATGATTGGATGCCACCAATGGTTAGCTATTTATCGACGCGATAAAACCGGCTAAAAGAACAGGCTCTTTCAATATTTTTTTGATAATGGAGTCGCCATGCTTCGATTCGATGACCTGCAGCTCTTTGTCCGGGCGGCGGATCTGGGCAGCCTTTCTGCCGCGGCCAGGGTCATGGACCTGTCGGCAGCGGTGGCCAGTGCCGCATTGAAGCGGATCGAGCAGCATCTTGGGGCCCGGCTGTTGGCCCGTTCGACCCGCAGCCTGCGCCTGACCGCCGAAGGGGAGAGCTTCCTCGAATATGCCCGGGCCGCACTGAGCAGCCTTGACGAGGGACGGCGATTGTTGACCAGTGGCCAGGACCGGGTCAGTGGTGTGCTGCAGCTGTCCGCACCCTCGGATCTGGGGCGCAACCTGCTGCTGCCCTGGCTGGACGAATTCCAGGGCGAGCATCCCGGGCTGACGGTGCGGCTGTTGCTGGGGGATCGGATCGCCGACCTGTTCAAGCAACCCGTGGACATCGCGCTGCGTTATGGCGAACCGGAGGACTCTAGCCTGGTGGCCCTTCCGATCGCGGCGGATAACCGCAGGGTGCTATGTGCTGCGCCGGACTACCTGGCCCGCCATGGCGAACCTCGTCAGCTGGAACAACTGGCCCAGCACAATTGCCTGTTGTACATGCTCGGTACCCGGGTCCATGACCGCTGGTGCTTTCATGACGGTAAGCGGGAAGTGAGTCTCACCGTCAGCGGGGACCGCTTCAGCGACGATGCCGACGTGGTGCGACGCTGGGCGGTGGCCGGGGCGGGCATCGCCTACAAGTCGTGGCTGGATGTCTCGACCGATGTGCTGGCCGGACGCTTGAAGATCCTGCTGCCGCACCTGCAATGCGAGCGTGCGCCGCTGAATCTGCTGTGTGCTCATCGGGCACAGTTGAGCAAGCCCATCAACCTGTTGCGGGAAATGCTCCAGGCCCGCTGTGGACATTTGACCGCGCAATTTCCGCGCTCGACAGAGGATGACCAATAGTCGCGGGCAAATAGAGAATTTTCCCTCATGAACAATCGCCTCCAAAGGTTTCCGGAGGACAGGAAAGCTTGGTCGCCACGCTTATACTAACGGCCGCCTGAATCGACACGGCACGGGGGAAGCATTGTCCCGTCGATGCATCGATGCCGTCGGTTCCCGCGGTCGGGCCGCCTTGGGCGGCGCCTCATGACGGGTCACCAGGCCCCAGAGCAGTAGACGAATGATTCAACAGGGAGTGAATACATGGAACATGCACCTTGCATCAGCCAGATCGCCACGCTGCTGGCCGACCCAAAGCGCAGCGCAATGATGTGGGCGCTGATGGACGGCACGGCGCGGCAGGCTGAAGAGCTGGCTTTGCTGGCCGGGTTATCGCCGTCCTCGGCCAGTGCTCATCTGGGGCGCCTGTCCGCCGGTGGCCTGTTGAAAGTCGAAGCCCGGGGACGCAAACGGTTTTTCCGCCTCGCGGCACCCGAGATCGGCGCGGCTGTCGAGGCCCTGGCCAGCGCCACGCTCGCCAGCACACCGCGACAGATCCCGGAGGTCTTCAAGCGAGGGGTGATGCCAACCAAGGCGCCGTCGGCCCCGGCCTCGTTGTTGCGGGCCAGGCTGTGTGACGATCACTTGGGAGGCACCCTGGCGGCCGACCTGTACCAGCGCCTGCTGGATGCCGGCTGGATCGAGCAGTGCGACCAGCGTGTCATCGTCACCCACAAGGGTTCCAGCCAGTTGGCCGGTCATGGCCTGTTCATCCAGGCCCTGGCCCATCGCAACGCCCGCACCGCCTGCGCCTGCCCCGATTGGAGCGAACGCCGTCCGCACCTGGGAGGCGCCCTGGGGGCTGCGTTGCTGCAATTGTTCATGCAGTCCGGCTGGTTGAGCCTGCCCAACGACTCACGCGCCTTGCAGGTGACGGTGCTCGGCCAGCAGGAAATCCATCGTTTCGCCAGGCAGGATGCCCTGGAAATGGCGCTCTAGGGCTATCGAAAGGTCGTATTCAGCAATAGCCAGCCGCGAGGTTCGCGCACACTCGGGCCGACGATCATCGGACTGGGGGACGCAATATGGACACTCACCGTTACAGTGCGGCAGAACGCTTGGAGCGGCTGCCCATCAGCGGATATCACCGGGTTATCTTCATCATCATCGCCCTGGCGTTTTTCTTCGACTCGATGGACCTGGCCATGATGACCTTCCTGCTGGGCTCGATCAAAGTCGAGTTCGGCTTGAGCACTGCCCAGGCGGGACTGCTGGCCAGCTCCAGCTTCTTCGGCATGGTGGTGGGGGCGTCGCTATCGGGCATGCTGGCTGATCGGTTCGGGCGCAAACCGGTGTTCCAGTGGAGCATCGTGTTGTGGGGCGTCGCCAGTTACCTGTGCTCCACCGCCCAGGACATCGAGACACTGACGCTGTTTCGCATCCTGCTGGGGATCGGCATGGGCATGGAATTTCCGATTGCCCAGTCCATGCTTTCTGAGCTGATCCCGGCCAGGCAGCGGGGACGCTACATTGCCTTGATGGATGGCTTCTGGCCGCTGGGCTTCGTGGCGGCGGGGGCGCTGTCGTATTTCCTGCTGCCGGTGATCGGCTGGCGCGACATCTTTCTGGTGCTGGCGGTACCGGCGGTGTTCGTCCTGGTGATTCGCTTCTTCATTCCCGAGTCGCCGCGCTGGCTGGAACAAGCCGGGCGGGATGGCGAGGCGGACGCCGTGCTGGGACGAATCGAGGACAAGGTCCGGCGCTCCCTGGGGAGCCAGGCACTGCCGGAGCCGATCCGGCTGCCGAGGCAGGTGGATGCGCCGGGCACGTTCTTTTCGGCGCTGGCGCGGATCTGGTCACCGTTGTATCGCCAGCGCACGATGATGATCTGGAGTGTCTGGTTCTTCGCCCTGCTGGGATTCTACGGGCTGACATCCTGGCTGAGCGCGCTCCTGCAACAGTCGGGGTTTGCCGTGACCCAGTCGGTGTATTACACCGTACTGATTTCCCTGGGCGGGATCCCGGGGTTCCTGATGGCGGCCTGGCTGGTGGAACGCTGGGGACGTAAGCCTGTGTGTGTCATGACCCTGTTGGGCGGTGGCGTGATGGCGTTTCTCTATGGGCAGAGCGCGGTGTTCGGCGGCAACGTTGGCCTGTTGATCGGCACCGGTCTGCTGATGCAGTTCTTCCTGTTCGGCATGTGGGCGGTGCTCTACACCTACACGCCGGAACTGTATCCCACCTCGGCGCGGGCCACGGGCTCGGGCTTTGCCTCCGCGGTCGGTCGCATCGGCTCGTTGCTCGGGCCACTGGTGACCGGTCTGGTATTTCCCATCACCGGACAGGGCGGTGTATTCGCTTTGGGCGCGCTGTGCTTCGCCGTGGCGGCCGGAGTGGTGTGGTTGTTCGGGATGGAAACCCGGGGCAGGACCCTGGAAGAATTGAGCGAAGCCACCAGGTAACGAACACGACCGTGGCGAGGGGAGCAAGAGTACTCGCCACAGGTCTTTTTCTGTGGCGAGTCGCTCATTGTGAGGCTTAAGGCTTGACCAGGCGTGCATCCAGGCTGTTTTGCGCCAGACGCCTGGCCTGGTCCTGGGTCATGCCCAGATGAGTGTGCAGCGCGTGGAAGTTTTCCGTGACGTAGCCGCCGAAGTACGCCGGATCGTCCGAGTTGACGGTCACCTTCACGCCACGCTCGAGCATGTCGAGAATATTGTGCTGCGACATGTCGTCGAACACACAGAGCTTGGTATTGGACAACGGGCAGACCGTCAGCGGAATCTGTTCGTCGATGATCCGCCGCATCAACCGCTCGTCTTCGATGGCCCGCACGCCGTGGTCGATGCGCTGGATCTTCAGCAGGTCGAGGGCTTCCCAGATATATTCGGGCGGGCCCTCCTCACCTGCGTGGGCCACGGTCAGGAAGCCTTCGTGACGCGCGCGGTCGAATACCCGCTGGAACTTGCTCGGTGGATGCCCCATCTCGGAGCTGTCCAGGCCCACGGCCACGAAGGCATCGCGGAAGGGCAGCGCCTGGTCGAGGGTTTTCTCGGCCTGTTCTTCGCTCAGGTGACGCAGGAAGCTGAGGATAAGGCCACTGGTGATGCCCAGTTGCTGTTCACCGTCCTTGAGGGCGGCGGCGATACCGTTGAGCACCACTTCGAAAGGAATGCCACGGTCGGTGTGGGTCTGTGGGTCGAAGAACGGCTCTGTGTGGACCACGTTCTGCTCCTTGCAACGGAGCAGGTAGGCCCAGGTCAGGTCGTAGAAATCCTGGGAGGTGCGCAAGACGTCGGCGCCTTGGTAATACAGGTCGAGGAACTCCTGCAGGTTGTTGAAGGCATAGGCCTTGCGCAGGGTGTCGACGTCGCTCCACGGCAGGGCGATCCTGTTGCGTTCGGCCAGGGCGAACAGCAGCTCGGGCTCCAGCGAGCCCTCCAGGTGCAGGTGTAGTTCAGCCTTGGGCAGGGCGTTCAGCCAGTCGTACATGTTCTTTTCTCATCAGCGAATCGATGGCAGCCATTCTACAGAGGCTGGCCGTAATGTCTGGTAAAACCTGACCGGCCGATCCACTGTCTGGGCAAGGCTGCGCACCGCGAGCCTCGCGGGTCGATGAATCGGAGGAAACGTTCGTAGCCCCCCACAGTCTAGTAGCTCATGACTCCGCGCACAGTGCAGGCCTGGGATGTCCTCATTGATCAAGCAAGAAAAACTGTTGTTGCTGGCGCTTCTGGCGGCGCTCGTCGCCTATCCGCTGGAACACTGGCTGTTGGGCGGTGGCCGGATCGTTGCGCTGACGGGTGGGTTGGTCCTGATCGGCTTTATTATCGCGGCGTCCATGCGCGTGGCCCATCACGCCGAACTGCTGGCGGAAAAGGTCGGCGATCCATACGGCACCATGATCCTGACCCTGTCGGCGGTACTGGTAGAGGTCGTGGTCCTGGCAATCATGATGAGCAACCAGGCATCTCCCACTCTGGTGCGGGACACGATCTATAGCGCAGTGATGCTCGACATCAATGGCATCCTCGGGCTCGCCGCGCTGATGGGTGGGCTCAAGCATGGCGAGCAGGTCTATAACGACGATTCGGCACGCACCTACAGCGTGATGATTCTCACCGCCATGGGCGTTTCGATGGTGGTGCCCGAATTCATTCCCCAGGAAAACTGGAAGCACTATTCGGCATTCACCATCGGCGCGATGATCGTGCTGTACACCCTTTTTCTTCGCATGCAGGTCGGACCTCACAGCTATTTCTTCAGCTACAGCTATCCGGAAAAGCGCCGCCGGAAAGAACCGCTGGAGAACGAGCCCAAGCCCATCAGCCTGGCGTTTTCCATCGGTGCGCTGGTGTTTGGCGTCGTGCTGATCGGCGCGCTGGCCGAGGTCATGTCCAAGGCCATCGACCTGGGCCTGGAGGGCTCAGGCGCACCGCCGGTGGTCACCGCGATACTGGTGGCGGCCATTTCCGCCGCACCGGAAATCCTCACCGCCCTGCGCGCCGCTCTCGCCAATCGGATGCAGTCGGTGGTGAACATTGCCCTGGGGGCTTCGTTATCAACGGTGATCCTGACAGTGCCGGTGATGGAGGCCATGGCGCTCTACTCCGGCCAGCCTTTCCAGATGGCGATGACCCCGGTGCAGACAGTAATGATCTTCATCACCCTGATCGTCAGCGCCATCAACCTCAACGATGGCGAAACCAATGCCATCGAAGGCATGACTCACTTCGTCCTGTTCGCGACCTTCATCATGTTGTCGCTGCTGGGCCTCTAAGGCCTGCTCGCGACAGCAGTGTGCATCGCGAGCAGGCTTCAGTTCAGATACCCGCGATCAGTTCCCGCGCCGCCTGACCGTGGTCGGCAATCAGCCCCTTCAGATCGAGCCCCTCGACCTGGCCGTCGATGACGCGCCATCGTCCGCCGATCATCACCCGATCGGCCCGGTCCGCGCCGCACAGCAACAAGGCTGAAATCGGATCGTGGCTGCCGGAAAAGCGCAGCTCGTCGAGCTTGAACAGGGCCAGGTCAGCCAGTTTGCCTACCGCCAGTTCGCCGATGTCGCTGCGTCCGAGCAACTGCGCCGAGCCCCGGGTTGCCCAGCCCAGCACCCGTTCTGGCGTGATTGCCTGTGCGCCGTAGCGCAGGCGCTGGATGTACAGCGCCTGGCGGGTTTCCAGGATCATGTTCGAGGCGTCGTTGGAAGCCGAACCGTCCACACCGAGGCCAAGGGGGGCGCCGGCGGCGGTCAGCTCGACGGTGGGGCAGATACCCGAGGCCAGGCGCATGTTTGAGCTGGGGCAATGGCAGATGCCGGTGCCGGCGGCGCCAAGGCGAGCGATTTCGTCGGTGTTGAAATGAATGCCGTGGGCCAGCCAGGTGCGAGGACCGAGCCAGCCGACGCTGTCCAGGTAGTCCACGGTACGCAGGCCGAAACGCTGCAGGCAGAAGTCTTCCTCGTCGAGGGTCTCTGCCAAGTGTGTATGCAGGCGAACATCGAGGCTGTCCGCCAAGTCGGCGCTGGCTTTCATGATTTCGGGGGTGACCGAGAATGGAGAGCAGGGCGCCAGGGCGATCTGGACCTGCGCGCCGTCGCCGCGCTCATGGTAACGCTCGATCAAGCGCTGGCTGTCATCGAGAATTACCTGGCCCTGTTGCACCGTCTGCTGCGGCGGCAGGCCACCGTCGGCTTCGCCCAGGCTCATGGAACCGCGGGTCAGCATCGCGCGCATGCCCAGTTCGCGGACACTGTGCACTTGCACGTCGATTGCGTTTTCCAACCCTTCGGGGAACAGGTAATGATGGTCGGCGGCCGTGGTACAGCCCGACAGCAGCAATTCAGCCAGTGCCACTCGGGTCGCCAGGGCAAGTTTTTCCGGCGTCAGCCGCGCCCACACCGGATACAGGGTTTTCAACCACGGGAATAATGGCTGGTTGGCCACCGGCGCCCAGGCGCGGGTCAGCGTCTGGTAGAAATGGTGATGGGTATTGATCAAGCCCGGCAGCACGACATGGTCGCGTGCATCGAAGACGTTGTCCCAGGGAAGGGAAGGGGATTGGCCCGCGCTCAGCAGTTCGACGATCACACCGCCTTGCAGGACGAGGCCGCCACGGGCGTCGAGGTCGTTGGCCGTGAAGATGGCGAGGGGATTTTTCAACCAGGTACGGGTCGCAGGCATGGTGGCCGGCTCCTCTGAAAGTGGGTTCAGGTTAGCCAGCTCAGTGATGCCCTGTCTGCTGATCCAGGGTCGCCGTTGGGGGCGAAGCGCGAGTTTACTCAGGTTGCCGGACACATTTCCAGTGCCGGGCTGCGTGCTCCTGGGCAGGCGGGCTTACTCGCGAATGTGCAAGGGCACCCGGCGTTGATGCCGGCTGGCCCGTTGTCTTGGCAAGTAAGCCTATTGCCAATGTCCGTCATTACCAGGGGATGGTTTCGCCCTTGTAGTTGACGAAGTGATGTCCACCCTTGCCGGCAAAGGCGTTGACCTGGTCGATCAATCCACGAGTACTGGTTTCGACGTCGATATCCGCCCCTTCACCGCCCATGTCGGTTTTCACCCAGCCCGGGTGCAATGACAGTACCGTCAATGGCCGTCCGCCCAGTTGGGTAACGAAGCTGTTGGTCATGGAATTGAGCGCGGCCTTGCTGGCCTTGTACAACGCCAGTTCCGGCGCGTCGGGCATGGTCACGCTGCCCAGGACCGAACTCATGAATGCCAGGACGCCGCTGCCTTCGCGGATCTGGCCAACGAACCGTTGGGCCAGGTTGATCGGTGCCACTGCGTTGGTAAAGAACAACTGGCCGACTTCGGCCAGCGTCGCGCCGCCGGGGTTCTGGTTGTCCGGGCCTTTGACGCCCGCGTTGACGAACAGAAGATCATAGGTTTCGCCCTTGAGCTGTTGGCTCAGGGCGATTACGGCTTGCTGGTCATCCATGTCGAGTTTTTCTATTCGAACCGGGCCCAGCGCCTTCAATGCCTGCGCGTTCTGCGGATTGCGTACGGTGGCGGTCACGTTCCAGCCATCGCTCAGCAACGTTTTCACCAGGCCAAGGCCCAGCCCCCGAGAGGCGCCAATGATCAGTGCGTTTTTTGCCGAATTCATGGGGAGCATCCTAGAAAGAAATGGTCACGGATTTAATGGACAACGTTGCCCGAGCCGTTGTTTCAGCTCGTGACGCAAAGCGTCGAGTTCGTTCATGCGGGTTTCGATCAGGTTCAGTTTGTTCTGCAGCAGTTGAGCCACGGCGCGGTCCGGGTCAGGTGCCTGCCGCAGGGCGGCGACGCTGCTGCCGATCTCGCCGAGGGTAAAGCCCAGGCGTTGAGCTGTCTTGATATAGAGCACCAGTTGCACCATGTCGGCGGGGTAGTCGCGATACCCATTGGCGCTACGGCCCGCCGCAATCAGTCCGCGCTGCTCGTAGAAGCGCAGCGTGTCACGACTCACGGCACAGGCCTGGGCTAGTTCACCGATTCGCATGGCAATCTCCGGAAAGCTTGACCCTGGAGCTTACCCCAGGCTTTAGTCTTTTCGCTCCTTGATTATCTGGAGCAATGCCTATGTGGACTTCACTGCAATTTCGTCGCGTGGTGCTCGGTGGCGCCTGGTACGACCTGATCGTCACTGCGGCATTCGCCACGCCATGGAGTTTCGCCGCTCTGCACGGCTGGTTGCTGGGCGCGACCCAGATGCTCGGCCTGCCTGGAGAGTTGCCCCCGTTTGGGGTCATGCACCTGTTGGTGGCCAATCTCTTGGGCTCGATCGTTTGTGTATGGTCGGTACTGCGGATTCGGGATCCGCGGCCACTGTACGGGCGGTATGACGCCATGGGTCGGTTGCTGTTTGCGACCTGGATGCTTTACGCGCTGCTGCATGGCGCCAGCGCGCTGGTGTGGGTATTTCTGTTTTTCGAGTTGATGTGGGCCGTCGTCCAGCTGTTGCCTGTACGTGGCGAGCAAGCTCGTTTTGTCCATGCGGGGAATGGTTAAAAAGTGAGCAAGCGCTTGAGAACCATGCATTTCCTGGGGGCGCGGGAGACATGAACGGGTTATCCACAGCTTGCTCCACAGTTATTGTGTGAAAGCCCGAGACTCGGGCATAAGCGTTGGCCGGCTTTCTTCCAAAAGTGATAACCCCCTGCAAGCGTTTGTTTTATGGATGGAATTGTGGATTGGCCAGGCGCTTGGACGAAAAATGAACAACCCTCGCAAAGCCGCATGACAGAAGGGTTGCAAAGGAATGTGCTCAGGTTATCCACAGCCGGGTGCACAGTGGTTGTGGGCAATTTTGATCAGGTGTTATCAGCGCCGTCGGTTCGCACCAGCACAATTCGGCCGCGACTCAAGTCGGCCAATTGTGCCTGCAAGGTCTGGATCTGGGCTTCGGCTACCGCCAACTGCAACTCCACCCCGTTGGCGGTGAATGATTCGTTGTTTATCAGTCCGCCAGATTCGGCGACACGCAGCTTCAACAGGGCCAGCTCTGCGAACGCGCAGGTACAATGCAGAGCCACGCGGCTGATCAATTCTGTCTTGTCGGCACTCTGCAGGCACTTGTTCGCGCCGCCGCCATAAGCCCGCGCCAGCCCGCCCGTGCCCAACTGGATCCCGCCGTACCAACGGATCACCAGCACCACGACCTGATCGCAAGCCTGGGCTTCGATGGCGGCCAGGATCGGCCTTCCAGCGGTTCCTCCCGGTTCCCCATCATCATTGCTGCGATATTGATCGCCCAGTTTCCATGCCCAGCAATTATGCGTTGCGTCCAGGTCGCTGTGCTGCTCGATGAAGGCCTGGGCCTCGGCGGGACTGGTGATGGGGGCGGCGAATGTAATGAAGCGGCTTTTGCGGATTTCTTCGCGGTACTCGCAAAGGCCGACAAGGGTAAAAGGCATGCTGGAACTCAGAGGATGGGGGTAAGGCCGCAGCCTTTGAGAATGATGCGGATCAGGTTGTCGCCGGCCTCGATCATGTCCTGTTTGGTCAGTTTGCTACGTCCCGTCACGCGGCATATCTGGGTGGCGAAGTCGGCGTAGTGCTGGGTGCTGCCCCATAGCAGGAAGATAAGATGTACCGGATCGACCGGATCCATCTTGCCGGCATCGATCCAGGCCTGGAACACCGCTGCACGACCCTTGAACCAGGCACGGTAGTCCTGGTTGAAGTATTCGGTCAGGCATTCGCCGCCACTGATCACTTCCATGGCGAAGATCCGCGAGGCCTGGGGGTGGCGGCGGGAAAACTCCATCTTGGCGCGGATGTAACGGGTCAAGGCTTCGGCCGGATCATCCTCAGCCGTGAGGGTGTTGAAGGTGCTGTCCCACAATTCGATGATGTTGCTCAGAACTGCGACATACAGCCCGAGTTTATTGGTGAAGTAATAGTGCAGGTTCGCTTTGGGCAGTCCGGCATTCAGGGCGATCGTGTTCATGCTTGTGCCTTTGAATCCGTGCCGGGCGAATTCATCTTCAGCGGCCTTGAGGATGGTCTCTTCGTTCTTTTGACGAATTCGGCCGGTGGGCTTGCCACCGTGGGCAGGGACTTCGAAGGTCATGGACGTTTCCGAACTGGGTCTGTGGGGCAAGCAAATGCGTTGATAGCGCACCGGCGATGATCCGACAAGTGCCGTTGTGACAAAAGCCTTTCAGTTATCGCTGGGCAAACCCTGCCCACGCATCTGCGAGGTGTCAGCGGGTAGCCGCGAGATTCTCGAGAAAACTCTCCAGCACCAGATGAGGACGTCGGCCCTTGCGCGTCACCGTCACCAGGCTCAGGTCATAAAAGCGTTCCCTGGGTTTCAGGGCGCGCAACCGGCCTTGCTGGACCCAGAGGTTGGCGTAGTGATCCGGCAGATAGCCGATGTAGCGCCCGGTGAGAATCAGGAACGCCATCCCTTCGCGGTCCGATGCGCTGGCAGTGCAGTTGAGTGCCTGGTAACGGGCCTGGATTTCAGCAGGCAGGCGGAACGTTGGCGCGATGGCGTCCTGGCTGTTCAGGCGCGCTTCGTCGAGCTGCAGGTCATCCACATAAAACAGCGGATGCCCGACGGCGCAGTAAAGCAGCGAGCGTTCGCTGTAGAGCGGCTGGTACTCCAGCCCGGAAAGGGGGCTGGCCTGGGGCACTACGCCGACATGCAGGCGCCCGTCGAGTACGCCCTGCTCGACTTCGTTAGGGGCAATCATGCGAATCTGGATCTGTACGTCGGGCCCGCGCTCCTTCAACTGAGCCAGGGCATGGGTGATGCGCATGTGAGGCAGGGTGACGAGATTGTCGGTCAGGCCGATGATCAGTTCGCCACGCAGGTGCTGGTGGAGGCCGTTGACCTCGGTACGAAAGCTTTCCAGCGCGCTCAGTAGCTGCAGCGCCGATTGATACACCTCGCGACCTTCTTCCGTCAGCGAGAAGCCGGCTCTTCCGCGCTGGCACAGGCGCAGCCCCAGCCTTTGCTCAAGATCGCTCATCTGCTGGCTGATGGCTGAGCGGCCAATACCCAGCACGGTTTCCGCCGCAGAAAATCCTCCGGATTCCACTACGCTTCGAAAGATGCGCAGCAAGCGGATATCGAAATCGCTGACCTGGGCCAACGGATCGGGGCGGCGAACGCTCATAGTTTAGTGAACCGCTGACTGAAGGTTAGAAAAGTTGAATTTCACCGACTTTATCCCCGTGGCAACGTAGTCGCAACCACACTTCCGTCTTCATGCAGTCTATTCCTTGCGAGGTTTTGTCGATGAACATGCCCGAACACGCTGGTGCTTCACTGGCCAGCCAGCTCAAGCTCGATGCCCACTGGATGCCTTACACCGCCAACCGCAATTTCCTGCGCGATCCTCGTCTGATCGTCGCGGCCGAAGGCAGCTGGCTGGTCGATGACAAGGGGCGCAAGGTGTACGACTCGCTGTCGGGGCTGTGGACTTGTGGCGCCGGGCACACTCGCAAGGAGATCCAGGAGGCGGTCGCCAAACAGCTGGGAACTCTCGATTACTCGCCAGGTTTCCAGTACGGCCACCCGCTGTCGTTCCAGTTGGCGGAAAAAATCACCAGCCTGACGCCAGGCAACCTCAACCACGTGTTCTTCACTGACTCGGGTTCCGAGTGCGCCGATACCGCCGTGAAAATGGTACGTGCCTACTGGCGCCTCAAGGGTCAGGCGACCAAGACCAAGATGATTGGCCGAGCCCGTGGTTATCACGGCGTCAACATCGCGGGCACCAGCCTGGGTGGCGTGAACGGCAACCGCAAGTTGTTCGGCCAGCCCATGCAGGATGTCGACCATCTGCCCCACACCCTGTTGGCAAGCAACGCCTATTCCCGTGGCATGCCGAAGGAGGGCGGTATCGCTCTGGCCGATGAGCTGCTCAAGCTGATCGAGCTGCACGATGCTTCAAATATCGCCGCAGTATTCGTCGAACCGATGGCCGGGTCCGCCGGTGTGCTGGTGCCGCCTGAAGGTTATCTCAAGCGCCTGCGGGACATCTGCGACCAGCACAATATCCTGCTGGTATTCGACGAGGTTATCACCGGTTTCGGCCGTACCGGTTCGATGTTCGGTGCAGATAGCTTTGGAGTGACCCCCGACCTGATGTGCATTGCCAAGCAAGTCACCAACGGTGCTGTTCCCATGGGCGCGGTCATCGCCAGTTCCGAGATCTACCAGACCTTCATGAACCAACCGACGCCCGAATACGCGGTGGAATTTCCCCACGGTTATACCTATTCGGCACACCCAGTGGCGTGCGCTGCGGGCCTGGCGGCGCTGGACTTGCTGCAGAAGGAAAACCTGGTGCAGAGCGTGGCCGAGGTCGCGCCGCATTTCGAAAATGCCCTGCATGGCATCAAGGGGGCGAAGAACGTCATCGATATTCGCAATTTCGGCCTGGCGGGAGCGATCCAGATTGCACCGCGGGATGGCGATGCAATCGTACGTCCGTTCGAGGCGGGCATGGCCCTATGGAAGGCCGGGTTCTACGTCCGTTTCGGCGGCGATACCCTGCAGTTCGGGCCGACGTTCAACAGCAAGCCTCAGGACCTGGATCGTCTATTCGATGCGGTTGGTGAAGTGCTGAACAAGCTGGACTGACATTCTCTTCTTTATACATTCAATGATGGGCGCCCGGGCACGGGCGCCTGTGGATAATTTTCGGAGATCTCCATGAGCCTCATCCCGCATTTGATCAATGGCGAGTTGTTGAGTGACAGTGCTCGTACGGCCGATGTATTCAACCCATCCACCGGCCAGGCGATCCATAAAGTGCCATTGGCCGACAATGCCACTATCCAACAGGCTATCGACGCAGCCAATGCGGCATTCCCTGCCTGGCGCAAGACGCCGGCGGCCAAGCGTGCTCAGGTGATGTTCCGTTTCAAGCAACTGCTTGAGCAGAACGAGTCGCGTATCGCGCAACTGATCAGCGAGGAGCATGGCAAGACGTTGGAAGATGCGGCTGGTGAGCTCAAGCGTGGTATCGAAAACGTCGAGTTCGCCTGCGCCGCACCGGAAATTCTGAAGGGCGAATACAGCCGCAACGTAGGCCCGAACATCGATGCCTGGTCGGACTTTCAACCGCTGGGTGTCGTGGCGGGGATCACTCCGTTCAACTTCCCGGCGATGGTCCCGCTATGGATGTACCCGCTGGCGATCGTTTGCGGCAACTGTTTCATCCTCAAACCCTCCGAGCGCGATCCGAGCTCGACCTTGCTGATTGCGCAACTGCTTCTGGAAGCCGGGCTGCCCAAGGGCGTATTGAGCGTGGTGCATGGCGACAAGGTTGCGGTGGATGCGCTGATCGAAGCGCCGGAAGTGAAGGCGCTGAGTTTTGTCGGTTCGACGCCGATTGCCGAATACATCTATGCCGAGGGCACTCGGCGTGGCAAGCGCGTCCAAGCGCTGGGCGGAGCGAAGAACCACGCGGTGCTGATGCCGGATGCGGACCTGGACAATGCGGTCAGTGCCTTGATGGGGGCTGCCTATGGTTCCTGCGGCGAACGTTGCATGGCTATTTCGGTGGCTGTCTGTGTCGGTGACCAGGTGGCGGATGCGCTCGTGAGCAAGCTGGTTCCGCAGATCCAAGCGCTGAAGATTGGCGCCGGAACCTCGTGCGGTCTGGACATGGGGCCGTTGGTGACTGGACAGCATCGCGACAAGGTCAGCGGTTATATCGAGGACGGTGTGGCATCGGGTGCGACGCTGGTGGTCGATGGTCGTGGCTTGAGTGTGGCCGGGCACGAAGAAGGTTTCTTCCTCGGAGGTTGCCTGTTCGATCGCGTGACGCCCGAGATGCGCATCTATAAGGAAGAGATCTTCGGGCCGGTGCTGTGCATTGTCCGGGTCAATAGCCTGGAAGAGGCCATGCAACTGATCAATGATCACGAATATGGCAACGGCACTTGCATCTTCACCCGTGATGGTGAGGCGGCGCGGCTGTTCTGCGATGAGATCGAGGTCGGCATGGTGGGCGTCAACGTACCGTTGCCTGTGCCTGTGGCCTACCATAGCTTCGGCGGTTGGAAGCGTTCGCTGTTTGGCGATCTGCACGCCTACGGCCCGGATGGCGTGCGTTTCTATACTCGACGCAAGGCCATTACTCAGCGCTGGCCGCAGCGCGCCAGTCATGAGGCTTCGCAGTTCGCGTTTCCCAGCTTGTAATTGAAAACACAGAGGCCGGCGCCGCAGGGCGCCGGCCTCTGTGTTTTCACGGCTTTTTAACCGATATGACAGAATTATGAAAATAGCTGTTGACGGCAGATTCTGAGTCTCTATAATTCGCCCCACTTCCGGCGCAGTCGAAACGTAAAACTTCTTGAGATTCAATAAGTTATGAAGTTTTCGGGTGTGCAGGACTTCAAATCATCGAAGTCCGGAAGGGGCCGGCAGGGGTTGCAGTCAAGTCCCGTCGGCACTTCGATCTTCACGATCGAAGACGCTGGAAAAGAGGTGTTGACAGCAGCGGCTAACGCTGTAGAATTCGCCTCCCGCTGACGAGAGATCGAAAGCGCAAGTGGTTGAAGTTGCAAAGGAAACTTTGAAAACTTCTGAAAATAACCACTTGACAGATGTACGGGGCGCTGTAGAATGCGCGCCTCGGTTGAGACGAAAGGCTCACCCACCGCTCTTTAACAACTGAATCAAGCAATTCGTGTGGGTGCTTGTGGAGTCAGACTGCTAGTCAACAGATTATCAGCATCACAAGTTACTCCGCGAGAAATCAAAGATGTAACCAACGATTGCTGAGCCAAGTTTAGGGTTTTCTCAAAACCCAAAGATGTTTGAACTGAAGAGTTTGATCATGGCTCAGATTGAACGCTGGCGGCAGGCCTAACACATGCAAGTCGAGCGGTAGAGAGGTGCTTGCACCTCTTGAGAGCGGCGGACGGGTGAGTAATGCCTAGGAATCTGCCTGGTAGTGGGGGATAACGCTCGGAAACGGACGCTAATACCGCATACGTCCTACGGGAGAAAGCAGGGGACCTTCGGGCCTTGCGCTATCAGATGAGCCTAGGTCGGATTAGCTAGTTGGTGAGGTAATGGCTCACCAAGGCGACGATCCGTAACTGGTCTGAGAGGATGATCAGTCACACTGGAACTGAGACACGGTCCAGACTCCTACGGGAGGCAGCAGTGGGGAATATTGGACAATGGGCGAAAGCCTGATCCAGCCATGCCGCGTGTGTGAAGAAGGTCTTCGGATTGTAAAGCACTTTAAGTTGGGAGGAAGGGCAGTTACCTAATACGTAATTGTTTTGACGTTACCGACAGAATAAGCACCGGCTAACTCTGTGCCAGCAGCCGCGGTAATACAGAGGGTGCAAGCGTTAATCGGAATTACTGGGCGTAAAGCGCGCGTAGGTGGTTCGTTAAGTTGGATGTGAAAGCCCCGGGCTCAACCTGGGAACTGCATTCAAAACTGTCGAGCTAGAGTATGGTAGAGGGTGGTGGAATTTCCTGTGTAGCGGTGAAATGCGTAGATATAGGAAGGAACACCAGTGGCGAAGGCGACCACCTGGACTGATACTGACACTGAGGTGCGAAAGCGTGGGGAGCAAACAGGATTAGATACCCTGGTAGTCCACGCCGTAAACGATGTCAACTAGCCGTTGGGAGCCTTGAGCTCTTAGTGGCGCAGCTAACGCATTAAGTTGACCGCCTGGGGAGTACGGCCGCAAGGTTAAAACTCAAATGAATTGACGGGGGCCCGCACAAGCGGTGGAGCATGTGGTTTAATTCGAAGCAACGCGAAGAACCTTACCAGGCCTTGACATCCAATGAACTTTCCAGAGATGGATTGGTGCCTTCGGGAGCATTGAGACAGGTGCTGCATGGCTGTCGTCAGCTCGTGTCGTGAGATGTTGGGTTAAGTCCCGTAACGAGCGCAACCCTTGTCCTTAGTTACCAGCACGTAATGGTGGGCACTCTAAGGAGACTGCCGGTGACAAACCGGAGGAAGGTGGGGATGACGTCAAGTCATCATGGCCCTTACGGCCTGGGCTACACACGTGCTACAATGGTCGGTACAGAGGGTTGCCAAGCCGCGAGGTGGAGCTAATCCCACAAAACCGATCGTAGTCCGGATCGCAGTCTGCAACTCGACTGCGTGAAGTCGGAATCGCTAGTAATCGCGAATCAGAATGTCGCGGTGAATACGTTCCCGGGCCTTGTACACACCGCCCGTCACACCATGGGAGTGGGTTGCACCAGAAGTAGCTAGTCTAACCTTCGGGGGGACGGTTACCACGGTGTGATTCATGACTGGGGTGAAGTCGTAACAAGGTAGCCGTAGGGGAACCTGCGGCTGGATCACCTCCTTAATCGACGACAGCAGCTGCTGCATGAGCTCCCACACGAATTGCTTGATTCATTGAAGAAGACGATTGGGTCTGTAGCTCAGTTGGTTAGAGCGCACCCCTGATAAGGGTGAGGTCGGCAGTTCGAATCTGCCCAGACCCACCAATTTCATGGTGTACCCTGTAGCGATACGGGGCCATAGCTCAGCTGGGAGAGCGCCTGCCTTGCACGCAGGAGGTCAGCGGTTCGATCCCGCTTGGCTCCACCATTACCGATTGGCACCAACGTTTAAAGCTTAGAAATGAGCATTCCACCGAACGGTGATGAATGTTGATTTCTAGTCTTTTGATTAGATCGTTCTTTAAAAATTTGGGTATGTGATAGAAAGATAGACTGGACGTTACTTTCACTGGTAACGGTTCAGGCTAAGGTAAAATTTGTGAGTTGCTCGTAGAGCAAGCGTACGAATTTTCGGCGAATGTCGTCTTCACAGTATAACCAGATTGCTTGGGGTTATATGGTCAAGTGAAGAAGCGCATACGGTGGATGCCTTGGCAGTCAGAGGCGATGAAAGACGTGGTAGCCTGCGAAAAGCTTCGGGGAGTCGGCAAACAGACTGTGATCCGGAGATGTCTGAATGGGGGAACCCAGCCATCACAAGATGGTTATCTTGCACTGAATACATAGGTGCAAGAGGCGAACCAGGGGAACTGAAACATCTAAGTACCCTGAGGAAAAGAAATCAACCGAGATTCCCTTAGTAGTGGCGAGCGAACGGGGACTAGCCCTTAAGCTTCTTTGATTTTAGCGGAACGCTCTGGAAAGTGCGGCCATAGTGGGTGATAGCCCTGTACGCGAAAGGATCTTAGAAGTGAAATCGAGTAGGACGGAGCACGAGAAACTTTGTCTGAATATGGGGGGACCATCCTCCAAGGCTAAATACTACTGACTGACCGATAGTGAACTAGTACCGTGAGGGAAAGGCGAAAAGAACCCCGGAGAGGGGAGTGAAATAGATCCTGAAACCGTATGCGTACAAGCAGTGGGAGCCCACTTTGTTGGGTGACTGCGTACCTTTTGTATAATGGGTCAGCGACTTATTTTCAGTGGCGAGCTTAACCGAATAGGGGAGGCGTAGCGAAAGCGAGTCTTAATAGGGCGTCTAGTCGCTGGGAATAGACCCGAAACCGGGCGATCTATCCATGGGCAGGTTGAAGGTTAGGTAACACTGACTGGAGGACCGAACCGACTACCGTTGAAAAGTTAGCGGATGACCTGTGGATCGGAGTGAAAGGCTAATCAAGCTCGGAGATAGCTGGTTCTCCTCGAAAGCTATTTAGGTAGCGCCTCATGTATCACTGTAGGGGGTAGAGCACTGTTTCGGCTAGGGGGTCATCCCGACTTACCAAACCGATGCAAACTCCGAATACCTACAAGTGCCGAGCATGGGAGACACACGGCGGGTGCTAACGTCCGTCGTGAAAAGGGAAACAACCCAGACCGTCAGCTAAGGTCCCAAAGTTATGGTTAAGTGGGAAACGATGTGGGAAGGCTTAGACAGCTAGGAGGTTGGCTTAGAAGCAGCCACCCTTTAAAGAAAGCGTAATAGCTCACTAGTCGAGTCGGCCTGCGCGGAAGATGTAACGGGGCTCAAACCATACACCGAAGCTACGGGTATCACGTAAGTGATGCGGTAGAGGAGCGTTCTGTAAGCCTGTGAAGGTGAGTTGAGAAGCTTGCTGGAGGTATCAGAAGTGCGAATGCTGACATGAGTAACGACAATGGGTGTGAAAAACACCCACGCCGAAAGACCAAGGTTTCCTGCGCAACGTTAATCGACGCAGGGTTAGTCGGTCCCTAAGGCGAGGCTGAAAAGCGTAGTCGATGGAAAACAGGTTAATATTCCTGTACTTCTGGTTATTGCGATGGAGGGACGGAGAAGGCTAGGCCAGCTTGGCGTTGGTTGTCCAAGTTTAAGGTGGTAGGCTGAAATCTTAGGTAAATCCGGGGTTTCAAGGCCGAGAGCTGATGACGAGTTACCCTCTGGGTGACGAAGTGGTTGATGCCATGCTTCCAAGAAAAGCTTCTAAGCTTCAGATAACCAGGAACCGTACCCCAAACCGACACAGGTGGTTGGGTAGAGAATACCAAGGCGCTTGAGAGAACTCGGGTGAAGGAACTAGGCAAAATGGCACCGTAACTTCGGGAGAAGGTGCGCCGGTGAGGGTGAAGCACTTGCTGCGTAAGCCCACGCCGGTCGAAGATACCAGGCCGCTGCGACTGTTTATTAAAAACACAGCACTCTGCAAACACGAAAGTGGACGTATAGGGTGTGACGCCTGCCCGGTGCCGGAAGGTTAATTGATGGGGTTAGCTAACGCGAAGCTCTTGATCGAAGCCCCGGTAAACGGCGGCCGTAACTATAACGGTCCTAAGGTAGCGAAATTCCTTGTCGGGTAAGTTCCGACCTGCACGAATGGCGTAACGATGGCGGCGCTGTCTCCACCCGAGACTCAGTGAAATTGAAATCGCTGTGAAGATGCAGTGTATCCGCGGCTAGACGGAAAGACCCCGTGAACCTTTACTATAGCTTTGCACTGGACTTTGAATTTGCTTGTGTAGGATAGGTGGGAGGCTTTGAAGCGTGGACGCCAGTCTGCGTGGAGCCATCCTTGAAATACCACCCTGGCAACTTTGAGGTTCTAACTCAGGTCCGTTATCCGGATCGAGGACAGTGTATGGTGGGTAGTTTGACTGGGGCGGTCTCCTCCTAAAGAGTAACGGAGGAGTACGAAGGTGCGCTCAGACCGGTCGGAAATCGGTCGTAGAGTATAAAGGCAAAAGCGCGCTTGACTGCGAGACAGACACGTCGAGCAGGTACGAAAGTAGGTCTTAGTGATCCGGTGGTTCTGTATGGAAGGGCCATCGCTCAACGGATAAAAGGTACTCCGGGGATAACAGGCTGATACCGCCCAAGAGTTCATATCGACGGCGGTGTTTGGCACCTCGATGTCGGCTCATCACATCCTGGGGCTGAAGCCGGTCCCAAGGGTATGGCTGTTCGCCATTTAAAGTGGTACGCGAGCTGGGTTTAGAACGTCGTGAGACAGTTCGGTCCCTATCTGCCGTGGACGTTTGAGATTTGAGAGGGGCTGCTCCTAGTACGAGAGGACCGGAGTGGACGAACCTCTGGTGTTCCGGTTGTCACGCCAGTGGCATTGCCGGGTAGCTATGTTCGGAAAAGATAACCGCTGAAAGCATCTAAGCGGGAAACTTGCCTCAAGATGAGATCTCACTGGAGCCTTGAGCTCCCTGAAGGGCCGTCGAAGACTACGACGTTGATAGGCAGGGTGTGTAAGCGCTGTGAGGCGTTGAGCTAACCTGTACTAATTGCCCGTGAGGCTTGACCATATAACACCCAAGCAATCTGTCGACTCGACAGAGACCAGATTGCGGTGTTGTGAAGACGAAACGAACCGAAAGTTCGAACGTGCTTGCAGGCAACACACAAACTATCGCATACCCATTCGCTGGAACGTGACCGTAAGGCACGCGCTGGCTACCGAATTTCTTGACGACCATAGAGCGTTGGAACCACCTGATCCCATCCCGAACTCAGAAGTGAAACGATGCATCGCCGATGGTAGTGTGGGGTTTCCCCATGTGAGAGTAGGTCATCGTCAAGATTAAATTCCGAAACCCCTATCTGCTGACGCAGGTAGGGGTTTTGTTTTGCCTCCAGGAAAGTTCTTACGACAGACGCGGACCGTTCCCGGCTGTCACAACTGCCCGACAGTGCTAAGGTTCGGCCCTAGCTTATGCTCTTTCCAAGGATGCCTTCTATGCCGGACGCAACGTCCCTCAGCCCTGCTTTCATGGTGGTTCACGGAAATCGCCTGGATGAGTTGCGCAGTCTGGTCATCAGCTTGATGCGGCGGTATCCGCTGGCCCCTCTTGAAAATGAAATCGCACTCGTACAAAGCAACGGCATTGCCCAGTGGCTCAAGCTCGCATTGGCTGAGGATCCGGAAGATGATGGTAGCGGTGGCTGCGGTATCGCAGCTGCCATCGATGTGCAGTTACCAGGCAGCTTCATGTGGCATCTCTATCGTACGGTTTTGGGACGTGACGAAATTCCCGCCAATTCCCTGCTCGACAAGGCCCCGTTGACCTGGCGACTAATGCGTCTCCTGCCGCAATTGATCGAGCAGCCTCATTTCGAGCCACTGCGCCGTTTTCTGACCCACGACACCGACCTGCGCAAGCGTTACCAGTTGTCCGAGCGCCTTGCCGACCTGTTCGATCAATACCAGGTGTACCGTGCCGATTGGCTTGAGGATTGGGCAGAGGGCCGACATCAAACGAGAAATGTGCGTGGTGAAGCCAAGGCGCTTGCACCGGCCAATTGCTGGCAGGCCGAACTGTGGCGAGCCTTGCTACTGGATGTGGGAGAGCAAGGCATGGCTCAAAGCCGTGCTGGCGTGCATCAACGATATATCGAACGGATCAACAGCTTGGAGAGCCCACCCAAAGGCCTTCCAAGCCGGGTCATCGTGTTCGGCATTTCTTCGCTACCCGCCCAGGCCCTCGAGGCGCTCGCCGGTCTGTCACGGTTCAGCCAGGTGCTGCTGTGTGTCCATAATCCCTGCCGCCATCATTGGGCGGATATCGTGGCTGACAAGGACCTGCTACGGCATCAATACAAGCGTCAGGCGCGAAGGGCCGGTATGCCTGCCGTTCTCGATCCGCAAACTCTGCATCAGCACGCTCATCCTTTATTGGCAGCCTGGGGCAAGCAAGGGCGCGACTATATCAACCTGCTCGACAGTTACGACGATCCCAACAGTTATCGTTCTGTTTTTCGAGATGGACGAATCGACCTGTTCAGCGAAGGCAATCCCACGACGCTCCTCAATCAGTTGCAGGATGACATTCTTGAGTTGCGCCCCTTGGATGAAACCCGCGCAACGTGGCCCGCCGTGGATACAGGGCGAGACGGGTCCATTCGGTTTCATGTGGCCCACAGTGCCCAGCGTGAGGTCGAGATTCTTCATGACCAGTTGCTGGCTCATTTCAGTGCGGATCCTACGTTGCGTCCCCGGGATATCATCGTCATGGTTCCGGATATCGACAGTTATGCACCGCATATCCGCGCCGTGTTCGGCCAGCTCGACAGGACGGATCCACGTTTCATTCCGTTCACCCTGACCGACCAGGGGCAGCGCGGAAGGGATCCCTTGCTGATTGCTGTCGAGCATCTGCTGAAGCTGCCCGATAGTCGCTTTCCTGTAAGTGAGATCCTGGATTTGCTGGATGTCCCGGCACTGCGCGGGCGTTTCGGTATCGATGAAGCCGATTTGCCGACCCTGCATCGGTGGATCGAGGGCGCGGGTATTCGCTGGGGCATGAGTGCCGATCATCGTGCCGCGTTGGGACTGCCCGCGGAGCTTGAGCAGAACAGCTGGCGTTTTGGTCTGCGTCGTATGTTGCTGGGGTATGCCGTTGGCAGTTCGGATGCCTATGAGGGAATTGAACCTTACGATGAAATCGGCGGCCTCGATGCGGCGTTGATCGGCCCGTTGGTCGCCTTGCTGGATGCTCTGGAAGTCGCTCATCAGGCGCTTACTCAGCCAGCAGCGCCGCAGACATGGGGGTCGCGTTTGCACGACCTGATGCAGCTGTTTTTCCTGGCGGGTAACGAGCATGAGGATCATCTGCTGGCCCAGCTCGAAGACCTGCGCGAAAACTGGCTGGAAACCTGCGAGTCGGTTGGTCTGCAGGATGAGCTGCCGTTGACCGTGGTGCGTGAAGCCTGGCTGGCAGGCCTTGACCAGGGGCGACTGTCCCAGCGTTTTCTCGCCGGAGCGGTGAACTTCTGCACGCTGATGCCAATGCGGGCAATCCCTTTCAAGCTGGTTTGCCTGCTGGGGATGAACGATGGCGATTATCCACGGGCCCAGCCGCCGTTGGATTTCGATCTCATGGGCAGCGACTATCGTCCGGGCGATCGTTCCCGGCGTGAGGATGATCGTTACCTGTTGTTGGAAGCGCTGCTCTCGGCCCGGGAAAAACTCTACATCAGTTGGGTGGGGCGCAGTATTCGCGACAACAGCGAACGACCGGCATCAGTGCTGATAGGACAATTGCGCGATCACATCGCCAGTGGCTGGCGGCTGGGGGGTACTGGTGAGGATCTTCTCGAGGCGCTGACCCTGGAGCACCCTCTGCAACCCTTCAGTGCCCGTTATTTTCTCCAGGGCGATGAGTTGTTCAGTTATGCCAGCGAATGGCGGTTGCTGCACGGCGATCGCAACACGGCTCTCAGCCCGCCTTTACTGGAGCCATATGTGCAGGAAGAACCCCTGAGCCTCGGACAGTTGCAGGATTTCATGCGCAACCCCGTCCGCCATTTCTTCAGCCAACGACTCAAGGTGTTCTTCGAGACCATCGAGGCTCCGCTGGCCGATGACGAGCCTTTCGTTCTCGATGCCCTTGAACGCTACAGCCTGAGTGACAGTTTACTGGAGGCTGCCCTGGCACGTATGGATCAGCCGGATCTCGCCCTTTCGGCCCACGCCAGGAGGCTTCAGAACAGCGGCCTGTTACCAATGGCCGGTTTTGGTGAATGCCTGCAGCGCGAGCTGATCGAGCCCTTGCCTGACTTGCTCCAGCGTTATCAGCAGATCCTCGCGTCATGGCCTGTACCACTGACCAGCGCCGTGCCGGTCAGCCTTCAGTTGCAGGGAGTGAGTGTCGAAGGATGGCTTAGTGGCCTGCACCAGCGTTCCGATGGCGCCGTCCTTGCCATTACTGCAATACCCAATAGCATCGGCTCTGCGAAGACTCGTAAATGGCATCGTCTCATCCGACCCTGGGTAAACCACCTAGTGGCATGCGCCAATGGCTTGTCGATGACTACCGCACTGGTGGCCAGCGATGACAGCCTGCTATTGCCGCCTTTTGAAGAAACTGTCGCTCAAAGATTGCTCAGCGATCTGCTACAGGCTTGGCAGGCCGGCATGCGCCAACCGTTGCCGGTCGCGGTGAAGACTGCCTTTGCCTGGCTTGGCCAGCCCGAGCCGGTCAAGGCCATGGCGGCTGCTCGGAAAACCTACGAAGGCGATGGGCAGAACTCTGAAGGCGAGCGACGGGAGAGTCCTGCCCTGGCCCGGCAATTTGCCGACTTCGAAGCCCTGATGGCTGAGGAAACGTTTCCCGACTGGTGCAATGCGCTTTATCGGCCGCTGTTCGAGGCTCCATGGCGTTCGGCGGCTGGCGAGGAGGCACGCTCATGAGCCGGCAGACACCGTTGGCCCTGGCGTTTCCCCTGCATGGAAGCCAGTTGATCGAGGCCAGCGCCGGTACTGGCAAGACCTTTACCATCTCGGCGTTATACCTGCGCCTGGTACTGGGTCATGGTGGACCGGCGACCGGGTTTGGTCGCGAGCTGCTTCCTCCACAGATCCTGGTGGTGACCTTTACAGACGCCGCTACCAAGGAGCTGCGTGAGCGTATCCGTACTCGCCTGGCCGAAGCGGCACGTTTCTTTCGTGACGAGATACCGGCCCCGGACTCACTGATCGTCCAGTTGCGCGGCGAATTTGCCGAGGAGCATTGGCCTGCCTGCGCCAATCGGCTGGACATCGCCGCGCAATGGATGGACGAAGCCGCGGTTTCGACCATTCACAGCTGGTGCCAGCGCATGCTGCGCGAGCATGCTTTCGACAGCGGCAGCCTGTTTACCCAGACCCTGGAAACCGACCACAGCGAGTTGCTCGGCGAGGTGTTGCGCGACTACTGGCGGATGTTCTGTTATTCAATGCAAGGCGAGGCGCTGAACTGGGTGCGGGCCCATTGGGGTGGACCGGCTTCCCTGTTGCCGCGAGTGAAGGGACTGTTCGCCAGCGAGCATGGCAATGGCGAGGGACCCGAGCCGGCCGAGCTCATCGCCGCATCGCTACGCGAGCGCAGTGCTGCCTTGCTCGATCTCAAGGCACCCTGGCGGCAATGGGCGGTGGAACTGCTGGAAATCTGCCAGCAAGGTGTTGCCAACAAGCTTGTCGATGCGCGCAAGATGCAGGCTCGCTACTTCGAGCCTTGGTTCCAGAAGATTTCTGCCTGGGTAGAGGACGAAAGCGTCGAGTTGTTGGACATCGGCACCGGCTTCACCCGGCTGACGCCCGAGGGCATGGCGCAGGCCTGGAAGGGAGAGGTGCCCAGTCATCCAGGACTGGACGCCATGGTCGGTCTCAAGGCCAGCCTGGAAGCCTTGCCTACTCCGGATGCCGCAGTGTTGCAACATGCGGCGCAATGGGTTGGGGCGCGTTTCGAGGCGGAGAAGCGCCGACGCGCAGAGATGGGGTTCGACGACATGCTGCTGCGTCTGGATGCGGCGCTGCAGGCCGAAGGCGGCGAGCGCCTGGCGAGCCTGATCCGTGAACAGTTTCCAGTTGCGCTGATCGATGAGTTCCAGGATACCGACCCGGTTCAATACCGGATCTTCGAAAGCATCTACCGTATCGAAGGCAACAACCCTGAAACCGGCCTGTTCCTGATCGGTGACCCGAAACAGGCCATCTATGCCTTTCGCGGCGCCGATATCCACACTTACCTGCGGGCCCGAGTAGCCACCGCCGGCAGGTTGCATACGCTGGGGACGAATTTCCGTTCCAGCCATGCCATGGTGGGTGCGGTAAACCATGTTTTCCAATACGCCGAATCTCGTCCGCAGGGGCGTGGAGCGTTCCTGTTTCGTGAGGCTTCCGGGAACAATCCGGTGCCGTTTTTGCCCGTTGAGTCACAAGGGCGCAACGAGTTCCTGCAGATTGCGGGCCAGGCCGTCACGGCAATGAACATCTGGCACCTGCCATCGGAACAACCGCTTTCCGGCGCGGTGTATCGACAGAACATGGCGGCGGCCTGTGCCAGTGCAATCACGGGGTTGCTCAATGGGGGCCAGGCCGGTCGCAATGGCTTCATGGACCCTGAAAGCGGACTCCGTCGGTTGTTGCCTGCAGACATTGCCATCCTGGTGCGCGACGGCAAGGAAGCGCAGGCCGTGCGAGATGAGCTGTCCGCACGGGGCGTGCGCAGTGTCTATCTATCGGACAAGGATTCGGTCTTTGCCTCGCAGGAGGCGCGCGACCTGCTGATCTGGCTCAAAGCCTGCGCCGAGCCCGATGTCGAACGGCCGCTGCGGGCTGCGCTGGCCAGCATTACCTTGAACCTGCCGTTGACGGAGCTGGAGCGGCTCAACCAGGACGAGTTGGTATGGGAAGCCCGGGTCATGCAATTCCGTGGCTATCGCACGGTTTGGCGGACCCAGGGGGTACTGCCCATGCTCCGGCGGCTGCTGCATGACTTCGAGCTGCCCCAGGCGTTGATGGCGCGCAGCGACGGTGAGCGGGTACTGACCAACCTGCTGCACCTGTGCGAACTGCTGCAGCAGGCCGCCGGAGAGCTGGATGGTGAACAGGCCCTCATTCGACACCTGTCGGAGCACCTGGCGTTGTCCGGACAGGTCGCAGAGGAGCAGATCCTGCGCCTGGAAAGCGATGAGCAACTGGTCAAGGTGGTTACGATCCACAAGTCCAAGGGGCTTGAATACCCGCTGGTGTTTCTTCCGTTCATCTGTTCGACCAAGCCGGTGGATGGTACCCGCTTGCCTCTGCACTACCACGATGAATCGGGAAGGGCGCAGGTCAGTCTCAGGCCCACCGTCGAGTTGATTGCCAGGGCCGACGAGGAGCGCCTGGCCGAGGACCTGCGTCTTCTCTACGTGGCACTTACCCGTGCCCAGCATGCCTGTTGGCTGGGTGTCGCCGATCTCAAGCGAGGGAGTAACAACACCTCGATCCTGCATTTGTCCGCGTTGGGCTATCTGCTGGGTGGCGGAACGCCGCTGGCCGACTCGGTGGAGCTGAAGCGCTGGCTGGAAGACCTGCAACAAGGCAGCGCGACCGTGAGTTGCCAGGAGATGCCCCTGGCGACCGACGAGCATTACCAGCCTCCACGCAGTGAGGCGGTATTGCGCGAACCGCTCAAGCCTGCCCGCAAAGCCAGCGAGAACTGGTGGATTGCCTCCTACAGTGCGCTACGTATCGGTGAAAGCCTGAGTGCGGGCAGTGACGCCGCGCCGGAGGACCCACAAGCCCAGAAACTGTTCGACGACGAGCGACTCGATCCGGAGGCTCCAAGGGCAGTTGCCGTTGCTGGCGGCGATATCCATCGTTTTCCCCGTGGCCCCAACCCGGGCACCTTCCTTCATGGTCTTCTGGAGTGGATCGCGGGCGAAGGATTCGCGGCTGCGCCCTCGGTCATCGAAGACGTCATTGCCCGGCGTTGCAATCGTCGAGGCTGGAAAGGCTGGATCACGACGCTGAATGACTGGCTGCAACACCTCGTGGCCCTGCCTTTGCAGATTGGCAGCAACCAGGCGCCCGTGGTGCTCGCGCATCTGGACCAGTTCCAGGTCGAAATGGAATTCTGGTTCGCCAGCCACAAGGTCGATGTTCTCAAGCTGGATCAACTGGTCTGCCAGTTCACCCACGGTGGCGTGGCCCGCGTCGCCGCGGAACCGGTGCTGCTCAACGGCATGTTCAAGGGGTTCATCGACCTGACGTTCGAGCACGACGGTCGTTATTACGTGGCGGACTACAAATCCAACTGGCTGGGGGCCGATGACGCGGCCTATACCTCGCAGGCGATGGAGCAATCGATCCTGGATAATCGCTACGATCTGCAATACGTGCTGTACCTGCTGGCGCTGCACCGCCAGCTCAAGGCGCGCCTGCCCGATTATGACTACGACCGCCATGTCGGCGGCGCGTTGTACCTGTTTCTTCGTGGCACCCGCGCCACCAGTCAGGGCGTGTATTTCACCAGGCCTGCTCGAGCCTTGATCGAACAACTGGATCGTCTGTTCCAGGGCGTACCCGAGCCCAAGGCCGAGCCGGCATGGGTACAGGGAGAATTGCTATGAGTCGTTCTTTCGCCGATCTGCTGCCCGGCACCTCCGACGACGACAGCCTGGTAGAGCTGTCGCCCCTGAGTCGTGCCGATGACCTGTTGCGGCTGCTGACCCGTTGGGTCGAGCGAGGATGGTTGCGTGCCTTGGACAAGGCGTTCGTCGCGTTCCTCCAGGAGCTGGCGCCCGACGATGATCCACTGGTGCTGCTCGCCGCCGCGCTCACCAGTCATCAGCTGGGGCATGGGCATGTCTGCCTGGACCTGTACGAAACACTCAAGGAACCGGATTTTGCCCTGTCGCTACCCCCCGAGGGCGACCTGCAGGCCGGGGCAATGCTGTTGCCTTCACAGTTACTGCAAACCCTGGACGGGGCTCAATGGTGCAGAACCCTGGCCTCCAGCCGTCTGGTGGCCCTGGCTGCGGACCAGAGCGAGGAGGCAAGGCAGCGCCCGCTGGTGTTGTCAGGTAAACGGCTTTACCTGCGTCGTTACTGGAGCTATGAGCGGCGGATCGACGAGGCGCTGCGGCAACGGCTTGCCGAGCGGGACGCGGCGCCCGATGATCTGCGCGAGCGTCTGGATGGCTTGTTCGGGACGGCTGCCGGCCCGGGGGCGATCGATTGGCAGAAACTTGCCTGTGCCTTGGCCACCCGCGGCGCCTTCAGCATCGTTACCGGAGGGCCGGGAACCGGCAAGACCACCACTGTCGTGCGCTTGCTGGCCTTACTCCAGGCACCCGCCGTCGAGGCCGGCAAGCCGCTGCGCATTCGCCTGGCCGCGCCCACCGGCAAGGCCGCGGCACGCCTGACGGAGTCCATCAGCCAGCAGGTCCTGAGCCTGGAGGTGAGCGCCGCCGTACGCGAGCGCATTCCCTGCGACGTGACCACCGTCCACCGTCTGTTGGGCAGTCGGCCCGGGACCCGTCATTTCCGCCACCATGCGGGTAACCGGTTGCCATTGGATGTGCTGGTGGTCGATGAGGCCTCCATGATCGACCTGGAGATGATGGCCAATCTGCTGGATGCATTGCCGGCCCAGGCCCGTCTGGTGCTGTTGGGAGACAAGGATCAACTGGCCTCGGTGGAGGCCGGTGCGGTCCTGGGGGACTTGTGTCGAGACGCCGAAGAGGGCTGGTACACGCCCCGGACTCGGGCCTGGCTTGAATCGGTCAGCGGCGAGAACCTGGCGACCAGTGATCTGCAGCAGGACCTCGACGGCACCCATCCGTTGGCCCAGCAAGTGGTCATGCTCAGGCATTCACGACGCTTCGGCGAGGGCAGTGGTATCGGCCAACTGGCTCGCTGGGTCAACCAGCAGCAAGCCGAAAAGGCTCGCCAGCTCCTGCAGGGCAAGCAGTATGCCGATCTGTTCTCCCTGGCGCTGAAGGGGGAGCACGATGATGGGCTGGAGCGCTTGCTGCTCGAGGGGCGCACGGAGGGCCCCCAGGGGTACCGACACTACTTGAATGTGTTGCGACAACGGCGCCCGGACACTTCCCGCCCCTTGGACGACCATTGCTGGGCCGACTGGGCCCGGGAAGTCCTGTCGGCATTCGATGCTTTCCAGTTGCTCTGTGCCGTGCGCAAGGGCCCGTGGGGTGTCGAAGGGTTGAACCAGCGGATCACTGCCGCGTTGCTCAAGGCCCGTCTTATCGACAGCGATCACCACTGGTACGAAGGGCGCCCGGTGTTGATGACCCGCAACGATTACGGGCTGGGGCTGATGAACGGTGATATCGGCATTGCCCTCAGGTTGCCCGAGCGTGAGGGGCCGGAGGCGGGCAAGCAGGTCCTGCGGGTCGCATTCCCTCGTAACGATGGGCGAGGTGGTGTGCGTTTTGTCCTGCCCAGCCGCTTGAATGACGTGGAAACCGTCTATGCCATGACGGTGCACAAGTCCCAGGGCTCGGAGTTCACCCATACGGCCTTGATCCTTCCGGATGCGCTGAACCCTGTGTTGACCAAGGAGTTGGTATACACGGCCATTACCCGTGCCAAGCAGTGGTTCAGCCTGATCGAACCCCGGGCGGGCGTGTTCGAGGAAGCGGTTCGGCGCAAGGTCAAGCGGCTGAGCGGGTTGATGCTGGATCTGGATCGGGACGACTGAATGATTCGGCTTTCTTAGGTCGGTCGCGATTCTGCCTGCTTCTGTCAGAAGAGACGTAGGACGCTGTCTCGCTGGGTTTTTGGCACTGTGCTATCGTTCCGGCATTTATCGGACCGACAAGAGATTCTTCATGGATGTGGCTGGTCGAGAGGCGGCGCGCAGCAAGGGTTGGAAGCATTACTTGCTTGCCAGTCTTCTGGGCCTGTTGCCGCCTGTGATCGCTGCTCAGGATCAGGCAACCACGACCAGGGCTGAACAGCGAGCCGAGTCGGTGACCCAGGTGGTATTGGGCATTCTCAGCTATGCCCGATGGCCGGTGGAGCCCACGCAGTTGCAACTGTGCATCGTCGGGCCGACCCAATATACCGATGACCTGGTCAAGGGGACCGCCCAGGCCACGGGCCGACCGGTCACCGTCCAGCGTCTGTTGGCAGATCATCCCGGCATCGCGACCGACTGTAACGCGGTCTATGTGGGACGGCTCACCAGCGAGGAGCGCACCCGTCTGTACGCCTCCTTGATCGGCAAGCCGGTCTTGAGCATCAGCGAAGGAGGCGACCCATGCACCGTGGGCAGTCTCTTCTGCCTGCGGGTGGGTGACGAGCAGGTGTCGTTCGAGGTCAATCTCGATTCCGTGGCACGCAGCGGCGTGCGTATCCATCCCAGTGTCTTGCAGCTTTCCCGACGCAGGCCGGCGGCACCATGAGCCTGTCCACCCCAAGGATTCTTCCTACCCTGGGCTCGGTCATCGGGCGCGGTCACTTGATCGTCGCGTTGGTGGCGATCGCCATGGCCAGCATTTCCCTGACCTTGCTCGGTGTCCTGGCGCTGCGGGTATACGCCGACCACAACCTGCACCTGATCGCGCGTTCGATCAACTACACCGTGGAAGCGGCCGTGGTGTTCGATGACTCGGCTGCCGCCACCGAAGCGCTGGCCTTGATCGCCAGCACCGAAGAGGTGGCCGACGCCCAGGTGTTCAATGAACACGGTCGCTTGCTGGCGCGCTGGCAACGACCGGAAACCGGCTTGTTGTCTGATCTGGAAATGCACATCGCCAAGGCCTTCCTTGAGAAGCCCATCAGCCTGCCTATTGTTCACCAGGGCCAGGCCATCGGCAGCGTCCTGCTGGCGGGGCACGGCGGCAGCCTGTTGCGCTTCCTGCTCAGCGGCCTGGCGGGGATCATCCTCTGCACGGCGGTCAGTGCATGGATGGCGTTGTACCTGGCCCGGCGTCAGTTGCGGGCGATTACCGGCCCTTTGCGTTGCCTGGCGGAAGTGGCCCACGCCGCGCGCAGCGAGCGGGCCCTGGACCGGCGGGTACCACCGGCCGCCATCGCTGAACTGGATAACCTGGGCAATGACTTCAATGCACTGCTCGCCGAACTCGAATCCTGGCAGACCCACCTGCAAAGCGAAAACGAAAGCCTGGCCCACCAGGCCAGTCACGACAGCCTGACCGGATTGCCCAACCGGGCGTATTTCGAAGGCCGGCTGATTCGCGCCCTGCGCAACGCCAGCAAGCTCGACGAGCAAGTGGCCGTGCTGTACCTGGACAGTGATCGGTTCAAGGGGATCAACGACAATTTTGGTCACGCTGCGGGAGATGCGGTGCTGACGGCTGTGGCAACCCGGGTCCGGGCGCAGTTGCGTGAGGATGACCTGGTGGCGCGGCTGGGCGGGGATGAATTTGCCGTGCTGCTCTCGCCGTTGCACAAGCTGGAGGATGCCGAAATGATCGCTGAGAAAATCATCGCCAGCATGGAAATGCCGATCCAGTTGCCCGGCAATGCCTCGGTGCTGACTTCCCTGAGCATCGGCATTGCGGTGTATCCCGAGCATGGCACCACTCCAGGCGCCTTGTTGCATGCCGCCGATGCAGCGATGTACCAGGCCAAGCGTCTCGCCCGGGGAGGGCGACATTCGTCGGGGGCGGAGCACCCCGTTGCTTAACCACAATCAGGAGCCAATCCGTGCGTTCATTTTTCCAATCCAGCCTGCGACGGTCCTTCGTATTTCTGTTCATGGCCATCCTGGCCCTGGGGGGGTGCCAGACCACACCGCCGAAAGGGCTGACTCCGGCGCAAATCACCGTATTGAAGGAGCAAGGCTTCAAACTGACCGATGAGGGTTGGGCGTTCGGCCTGTCGGGCAAGGTGTTGTTCGGCAGCGACGTGGAAACCCTCAACCCGGCCAGCACCGAGATCGTCGAGCGGATTGGCAAGGCCCTGCTGGGGGCTGGCATCGAACGGGTACGCGTCGATGGCCACACCGACGCATCTGGCTCCCAGGCGTATAACGAACAATTGTCGATACGGCGCGCCAACAGCGTCGGCAAGGTCCTGACCAGTGTCGGCATGCGCGAAGAGAATATCCAGCTGCGCGGCCTGGGCAGCAGCAAGCCAGTGGCCTCCAATGACACGGTCAGCGGGCGTACCGAGAACCGTCGAGTCGCCATCGTGGTCATCGCCGACTAGTCGGCGAACACCATCTCCCGGCTGTCTCCCATCAGCAGCGACCGGTTCTGTTCGGTCACTTCGCGAATGTAATCCCACAACAAGGTGATCCGCTTCAACTTGCGCAGATCCTCCCGGCAGTACATCCAGAACTGCCGGGTGACGTTGATTTCCTCCGGTAGCACGGGCAGCAGGTCTGGATCCTGGGCGGCGAGGAAGCACGGCAGGATCGCCAAGGAGCGCCCTTGCTGCGCCGCCACGTACTGTGCGATCACGCTGGTGCTGCGCAGATGGGCATTGGCCCCAGGCAGGACATTCGCCAGGTAGAGCAGCTCGGAACTGAATGCCAGGTCGTCGACGTAACTGATGAACGAATGCTTGCCCAGATCCGCCGGGCGCTGGATGGGTGGGTGATTATCGAGATACGACTGGGTAGCGTAGAGCTGCAAGCGGTAATCACACAACTTGCAGCACACGTACGGGCCGTGTTCGGGGCGCTCGAGCGCGATGACGATGTCGGCTTCTCGCTTGGAGAGGCTGATGAAGTGCGGCAGCGGGAGGATGTCCACCGAAATGGCCGGGTAGGCATCGACGAAGTGGCTCAGTTGCGGCGTGATGAAGAAACTGCCGAAGCCTTCGGTGCAGCCCATGCGCACGTGGCCGGACAATGCGACGCCAGACCCCGAAACCTGTTCGCAGGCCATGTGCAGGGTGCTCTCGATGGACTCGGCGTAGCTGAGCAGGCGCAGGCCTTCGGCGGTGAGCACGAAACCGTTGGTCCGGGATTTTTCAAACAGCAGCGTTCCCAGTGAGGTTTCCAGCGAGCTGATGCGACGCGACACCGTGGTGTAGTCGACAGCGAGGCGTTTGGCCGCCGTGCTGGCCTTGCGGGTGCGGGCCACTTCCAGGAAGAACTTGAGGTCGTCCCAATTCAGCGACCCCAGGGAGGTGATGTTTTTTTGCATGATGGACCGGTTTTTATGTGCGTTCTTATTAGAAGTTTGCACATCTATACTCCAAAAACCGTCTCATCACCAAGGTCTCTGCATACCTTGGCCTTTGCTCGAAACAGCGCTCCCTACAAGAACAATCCGGAGGCCAGCATGAACGTTTCCCTCACGCCCAGCGACACCACCCTGCAAACCGTCAAACTGTTGATCGATGGCGAGTGGGTCGAATCCCGCTCCAATGAATGGCACGACATCATCAACCCGGCCACCCAGCAGGTGCTGGCGAAAGTCCCGTTCGCCACCGCGACGGAGGTCGAGTCCGCCATTGCCGCGGCCCAGCGCGCGTTCCAGACCTGGAAGCTGACGCCCATCGGCGCGCGGATGCGCATCATGCTCAAGCTCCAGGCATTGATTCGCGAGCATTCGAAACGCATTGCCGCGGTGCTCAGCGCCGAGCAGGGCAAGACCCTGGCGGATGCCGAGGGCGATATTTTCCGCGGCCTGGAAGTGGTCGAGCATGCCTGTTCCATCGGCACCCTGCAGATGGGCGAGTTCGCCGAGAACGTCGCCGGCGGCGTCGATACCTACACCTTGCGCCAGCCCATCGGCGTGTGTGCCGGGATTACTCCATTCAACTTTCCGGCGATGATTCCGCTGTGGATGTTCCCGATGGCCATTGCCTGCGGCAACACCTTCGTCCTCAAGCCGTCGGAACAGGATCCACTGTCGACCATGTTGCTGGTGGAGCTGGCGATCGAAGCCGGCGTGCCGGCCGGCGTGCTCAATGTGGTGCATGGTGGCAAGGACGTGGTGGATGCGCTGTGCACCCACAAGGACATCAAGGCGGTTTCCTTCGTCGGTTCCACGGCGGTCGGTACTCATGTGTATGAGCTGGCGGGGCGCCATGGCAAGCGTGTGCAATCGATGATGGGCGCCAAGAACCACGCCGTGGTGCTGCCGGATGCCAATCGCGAACAAACCCTCAATGCCCTGGTCGGTGCCGGTTTCGGTGCGGCGGGCCAACGCTGCATGGCCACTTCCGTGGTGGTGATGGTGGGCGCGGCCAGGCAATGGCTGCCAGAACTCAAGGCCCTGGCACAGAAGCTCAAGGTCAATGCGGGCAGCGAGCCGGGCACCGACATCGGTCCGGTGATTTCCAAGCGGGCCAAGGCGCGGATTCTCGAGTTGATCGAGAGCGGCGTGAACGAAGGCGCGAAGCTGGAACTCGACGGTCGCGACATCAGCGTGCCGGGCTTCGAGCAGGGCAACTTTGTCGGCCCGACCCTGTTTTCCGGCGTGACCACCGACATGCGTATCTACACCGAGGAAATCTTCGGTCCGGTGCTGGTGGTGCTGGAAGTTGACACCCTGGATCAGGCGATTGCCCTGGTCAACGCCAACCCATTCGGCAACGGCACGGGGCTGTTCACCCAGAGCGGTGCGGCGGCGCGTAAATTCCAGAGCGAAATCGACGTGGGCCAGGTGGGGATCAATATCCCGATTCCGGTTCCGGTGCCGTTCTTCAGCTTCACCGGCTCCCGCGGTTCGAAGCTTGGCGACCTCGGTCCGTACGGCAAACAGGTGGTGCAGTTCTACACTCAGACCAAGACCGTCACCGCCCGCTGGTTCGACGACGACAGCATCAATGACGGTGTGAACACCACCATCAACCTGCGTTAAGGAGCCGGACATGAACATCGCATTTATCGGTCTGGGCAACATGGGCGCCCCGATGGCGCGCAACCTGCTCAAGGCTGGCCATTCGCTGAACCTGTTCGACCTGAACCAGACGGTGCTGGCTGAACTGGCGGCGCTGGGTGGCACCATCAGCACCTCGCCTCGCGATGCGGCCCAGGGCGCTGCGCTGGTGATTACCATGCTGCCGGCCGCCGCCCATGTGCGCAGTGTCTGGCTGGGTGAGGACGGCGTGCTGGCGGGGATTGCCACCGGCACTCCGGCAGTGGATTGCAGCACCATCGACCCGCAGACCGCACGTGATGTCGCTGCCGCAGCCGCCAGGCAAGGCGTGCCCATGGCCGATGCGCCCGTCTCGGGTGGTACCGGAGGCGCGGCAGCTGGCACGCTGACGTTCATGGTCGGCGCCACCGCCGAACTATTCGCCACCTTGCAGCCGGTGCTGGCTCAGATGGGCCGTAACATCGTGCATTGTGGCGAGGTCGGGACCGGGCAGATCGCCAAGATCTGCAACAACCTGCTGCTGGGCATCTCGATGGTGGGGGTCAGCGAGGCCATGGCCCTGGGCGATGCCCTGGGCATCGACACCCAGGTGCTGGCGGGCATCATCAACAGTTCCACCGGACGTTGCTGGAGTTCGGATACCTACAACCCTTGGCCGGGGGTGATCGAAACGGCGCCGGCCTCGCGTGGCTACACTGGCGGTTTCGGGGCCGACCTCATGCTCAAGGACCTGGGCCTGGCCACCGAGGCTGCGCGGCAGGCTCGTCAACCGGTGGTGTTGGGGGCGGTGGCACAACAGCTGTATCAGGCGATGAGCCAGCGCGGCGAGGGTGGCAAGGATTTCTCGGCCATCGTGAACAGCTACCGCAAGCCTCAATAACCATTGCCTGATGCTTGTCCCCGCCTGAACCGCGGCGGGGACAATATGAGCGTCCGATGTTTCGTGAAGCTGTAATAAATAATATTTAATGTTGGGTCCGCTCCGTTATTCCCGGGTTTCATATATATATGAAACTTTGGAGAATTGGAGCGGGCCATTATTTTTCGAGGGTTGACAGACAAAAATCGTTGCACAATACTCGGCGCTCAGGACGAGCACTACATATCAAGGAGCGATACCCATGCCTTCGCAGGATACATGCGTACTTACGGCTGCCGGCCTAAAAAAGTTGGCACTCAATCAGGAATGTCGAGATGCCTTCAATAGGGACTCGTTATTCTTCAGGTTATTTGAGCGCGCCGCGCAGCGCTACATCGTTTCGTCCAGCCTGGACGGGCTTCCTGAAAAGTTGAAACTGCTCTGGGACAAGGGTTACAGGCTGGGTGTCGAATATGTCGGCGAAGAAAACCATGATCCGCGAGTGGTCCAGGCCTTTGTCGATGAATACTTGAAATCCATTCAGGTTTTCGCCAAGGCCAAATTAACTCCCCAGTTAGGTTTCGATTTAAGCGCCGTGGGTATGCTCATATCCGCGGAAACTGCTTATCGCAACGCAGCCACTATCTTGTCCGCCGCTGCGGAGCATAATATTCCAGTGATGATCAGCATGGAACATTCCTCTGCGGTCGATAAGATCCTGGAAATATATTCCAAACTGGCCCCTGACCATTCAAATGTCGGCCTTACTGTTCAAGCCCATTTGCATAGGACGATAAATGATCTGCCGGCCATCATTGGTCATGGTCGCAAGATCAGGTTGGTCAAGGGTGTCTATAACGAAGCGCCTGAAGTTGCTCTTCCTCGCGGTGCGGAACTTGATGAGCGCTATCTGAAACTGCTCGCCGATATCCTGGATGCCGGGGTCCCGGTCAGTTGTGCGACCCAGGATCCAGGCCTGATCCAGCGCATCTTCGACCAGGGCCTGCACACCCGGATTCACGAGTTGGAGATGCTCCACGGTGTGCAGCCCGAGGCGTTGCGCAAAGCCAGGGAGGCGGGGGTGGCCTGCCGGATAGCGGCGGTTTATGGCGACAGCTGGTACCTGCACTTCCTGCACCGATTGGCGGAGTCGCCTGAAAACGTCCTCGAGGCCTTGGCCGATTTCTACGATCCCTCCCGCATTGTCTTTGGCGCAGGTTACTAAGGAAGCCCTCATGTTTATCGATCTCAGAAGCGATACGGTCACCAAGCCAACGGAAGGCATGCGCAAGGCGATCTATCAGGCGGAAGTGGGGGACGATTGCTTCGGCGAAGACCCGACCGTACGAGCCCTGGAAGAATACTGCGCCCAGTACTTCCAGAAGGAGGCGGCGCTTTTCACCTCTGGCGGTACGTTGAGCAACCAGTTGGCGGTCAAGGCCATGACGAATCCGGGCGATGAGATCTTCCTGGATGCGTCCTACCACATCAATTTCTATGAATCTGCCTCGACATCGGCTTTTTCCGGGGTCAACTTCTCGCTATCGACCCACGACAGCGGGCTGTTCGATGTCAGCGACCTGGAAAGGCTCTACGCTTCCAAATGCCGCTGGAGCCAGAACTATGCCTTGCCCCGGGTGGTGGTCATCGAGAACACGCTGGGGTGCAAAGGCGGCGCGATCTTTCCCCTGCAACAGATGAACGACGTCTTCGCCTACGCCCAGGGCATCGGGGCCTATCGTTACCTCGATGGAGCGCGGATTCTCCATGCCTCCATCGCCTCCGGCATCGACGTGACGTCCTATACCGATAACGCCGACCTCCTGTCCATGTGCCTGTCCAAGGGCCTGGGAGCGCCGATCGGTTCGATCATGGTGGGCTCGCTGGAACTGATACAGCGGGCCAAAAAGTACCGCAAATGGTTCGGGGGGGACCTGCACCAGGCCGGCATGATGGCCGCCGCCGGACTCTACGCGATGCACAACCACGTCGAACGCCTGGCCGAAGACCACGAGCACGCGGCGTTGCTGTATCGACTGCTCGACGGCATCGATCAAGCGCCGGCCCGCTACAAGGGCACCAATATGGTGACCCTGGACATTTCCGCCCTGGGGATCGCCCCGGTGCAGTTCGCCGGCTATCTGCGCCAGCAGGGCGTTGGCGGGCTGCCCTACAACGCCAGGGAGATGCGCTTCATGCCGCATATCAACATCACCCGTGAAGATATCCACAAGGCGGCCGGCATTATCAAGGATGCCGTGCGAGCCCTGAGCCAGGCCCGGGAGACGGTCAAGTGATCTACAAGAAGAATGTCGTGCTGATCGTCGATGCCTATTCGATCGGCAGCCTGATCGCGCCTGCTTTCATTTCCCGGGGGCTGGAGTGCGTACACCTGCGTTCCACCGCCAACGTCAACGAGTTCTACAAGCCCTGGTTCCGTCCCGCCGATTTCATCAAGGACATTCTCTACCGCTCGGATGCCGAGCTGCGCCAGGCCCTGTCCGGATATTCGGTGCAGTTCGTGCTGGCCGGTTGTGAGTTCGGTGTCGAACTGGCCGCTCACCTGGCGGCGCTGTTCGAAGTCGAGCGTCGGAACGACCCGAGCCATGCCATTCGCTGGCGCGACAAGTTCGAAATGCATGAGGCCCTGCAAAGGGCGGGGGTGCGTTCGATCAAGCATTTCAAATCGGGGTCGCTGGCGGCGATCCAGGACTGGATCAAGGAGCAGAAAATCCTGCCCGTGGTCTTGAAGCCGATCAAGAGCGCCGGCTCGGACAACATCCATATCTGCACGCGGGAAAGCGAAGTCGAGCGAGCGTTCGAGATCATCAAGTCGAGCCGCAACCTCTTTCTCGAAGACAACGATGAAATCCTGGTCCAGCAATACCTGGACAATTGCGACTTCAAGTCCGAGCTGTCGGCGAGCAAGTCCAGCGATGTGGATATCGAGTATTGCGTCAATACCGTGAGCGTCGACGGCCAGCACTATGTCAGCGAAATCATCCGCGTCTTTCGCACCCGGATCGGCGACTCGCCGGTGCATGACTACAACCAGCTGATGTGTCCGGTGGACAACGCCGATGTCTACAGTCGGCTGTCGCGGTACATCTTTTCCGTGCTCGATGCGCTGGGCATCCGCCAGGGCGTCGGTCACAGCGAGCTGATGATCGTCGACGACGAACCGGTGTTGCTGGAAACGGCCGCACGCATGCCGGGCGGTATCGACCTGTCGGCCTACACCCGGGCCCTGGGGCATAACCAGTTGAGCCTGTGGATCGATTCGTTGGTCAATCCCGAGGCCTTCTTCGATTACCGTCAGCGGCCGCGCAAAAGGCTCTATTTCCACTCCAGTTGCGTGTTCCTGATCGCCCGACAGTCCGGGCTCATCAAGCGGGCGCCGGAGCTGGCGCGGTGGAAGGCGATTGCCGGGGTGCACAGCATCAAGATCCAGGACGAAGGTGAGCTCAAGGAAACCGTCTCCCTGGAAAACTGCCCTGGCCATGTCTTCATTCTCGGCAAGGATCGCGCCGCCATTCAGCACAGCATCGAACTGCTGCGCGAAGACGAGCCCGGCGTGTACAGGGACATGCTGGCATGAAGGACCTGTCGGGAGAGCTGACCGTGTCGGGGGAAGCCAGGGTCTACACCAGGCCGGTGGTGTTGTTGCTGTCGGCAACATTTGTCCTGACCATTGCCCGGGCCATGGCCTTGCCGTACCTGGTGGTCTATTTCTCCCAGGCGTTCGGCCTGGGCGTGACCGACATCGGCCTGGTGGTGGGCGGCGCGTTGATCGTCAGTTCCGTTCTGGGAGTGTATGGCGGCTTCCTGGTGGACAGGTTTTCCAACGACCGGATCCTGCTGGCCGCCGCGAGCCTGTTTGCCCTGGCCTTTGCCGTGGCATTCCAGGTCGGCAGCCTGGTGCCGTTCATCATTGCCATTGTGGTGGTGAACCTGTCCTATGCGGTGGTGGATATCGCGGTGAAATCGGGGATTGGTTTCCTGGTGACGCCGGACAAGCGCGGCGGCGTGTTTTCCATGAAATACACCCTGACCAACGTCGGCTACGCCATCGGTCCGTTCCTGGGCGTGCTGTTCGCCAAGATCAGTCCCGGCATGCCCTTCGCGGTCTCGGCGATCATCGGCGCGGGGTTCGTGGCGTTCTACAGCAGCCTGGGTGCGCGGCTGCCGCGGGCAGGACAGACGGAGCGCATGAACCAGCCGTTCGCCCGCGTGCTGGTCCATCTGGTGCGCAATTACCGGCTGGTCTGCTTCACCATCGGAGGTGTCCTCAGTGCCATCGTGTTCGGACAGTTCACGGCTTATCTGTCGCAATACCTGATCGTCACCAGCACCCCCGAGAACACCTACCGGATCATCAATTACCTGGTGACCACCAACGCTTGCGTGGTGATTGGCTTGCAATACCTGATCGGCTCCAGGATCCACCAGAAGAACCTGTTCCGCATGCTGATGCTGGGCATGGCGTTTTTCATCGCGGGGCTCATGGGGTTCGCTCATGCACAGGCCTGGATGGCCTGGGTGGTCGCGATGATCGTTTTCACCGTGGGTGAAATCATCATCATCCCGGCCGAGTACCTGTTCATCGATTACATCGCGCCGGAGGACATGCGAGGCGTTTACTACGGCGCGCAGAACCTCTCCAACCTGGGCGCGGCCCTGGGGCCTGTGCTGTGCGGATTCGTGCTGTCGCTGTATGCGCCCCAGGCGATGTTCCATGTGTTGTCGCTGTGCGTGGTCGCGGCCAGTGTTTTCTATTTCCTGGGTTCAAGGCGAAAGGGGTAATGGATGATCCATTTCAACACTGCGGGGTCGGGCATCATGTCCCCAGAGACATTGAGTCTGATGCAGGCCTACTTGCAGGAGGAAGTCGAGGCGGGCGCCTATGAGACCGAGCTGAATCATTCGCCTGTCCTGGACGTCGAGGTCTACGAAAACATCGCCCGCCTGCTGGGGGCTTCTGCACGCAACATCGCGCTGTTCGACGGCGCGACGAAGGCCTGGGTGACCGCGCTGGAGGCGCTGACCTGGTCCGAAGGCGATCGCGTTCTGGTCACGCCCTATGAATACGCGGGCAATCTGATCGCACTGTCTACGCTGCAGCGCCTGCATGGCGTGGTGGTCGACGTGATGCCGTTGCTGTCCGATGGCAACCTGGACCTGCACTGGCTGGCCCGGCACATGAGTGCGCAGGTCAAGCTGGTCTCGGTGGTCCATGTGCCTTCCTGCTGCGGCATCGTGAACGACATCGCGGCGGTGGGAAACCTGCTGCGGGATTTTCCTTGCCTGTACTTCGTCGACGCCTGCCAGTCGGCGGGAATGCTGGCGCTGGATGTGCAGGCCATCGGTTGTGACGTGCTGACCGCCGCTGGCCGGAAATTCCTCTGCGGACCACGGGGCACGGGCTTTGCCTTTCTTTCCGAGCGTTTCCTGGCTACCGCGCGGCCTCGTTTCACCGATCTGGGACGGGCCAGCGTGGATGTGCATGGCACGGTCCATCGGACGCTCCAGGATGCGCGCGGCTTTGAATACGCCGAACGCAACAATGCCGCCGTGGTGGGGCTGAACCAAGCGATCAAGGAGCGTCTGTCGAAGGCCTACGGCACGGAATCCGAACGCTATCGCAACCTGTTCGAGCGGCTGGCGACGATGCCCGGCATCAACCTGATTGCCCCAGGCACGCAGCACCAGGGCATCATCGCCTTCACCCATGCCCGCTGCCCGGCCACGGAGCTGGTCGCCTACCTGCGCTCGCGCGGCGTCAACGGCTGGCCTGGGTATGCGTCGCATACGCCGTACTTCATGTTGAAGCAGGGGCATGAGCGTTTCGTACGCTTGTCCGTCAACGCCAGTAACAGCGTCCGGGACATCGATGAAGTCATCGCATTACTGTCGCAACTTTGAATGACCGGAGGGCATGAAACGCAAGAAACCATGGCAGTGGACTGCCTGGTAAGTACCGCACTGATTGTTTGGAAGAATGATTGAGGGCCGTGCAGGCGGGCGTCGCCTGTATTGATCACGTTGAGTACGAAAGGGAATTCCGATGAACGAGGTAAACAGGTTCAATCCTGCTGCTGAACTGAGGCAGCGCTTGCGTCCGCTGTACAGGAAAGACAACTGGCACTGGCTGGTTGCCCTGGGTGCGGACCTCATGGTCATTGTTTCGGCTGTATTGCTGGGCCATCGCTACAATGTCCTGTATCCCCTGGCGCTGCTGTTCATCGGCTCGCGGCAGCGGGCCCTGGCTTCGCTTCTGCACGAGGCGGCGCACATGACCATGGCCCGGAACAAAGTGATCAACAAGTGGGTCGGCGAGTACCTGCTGGCTTATCCGATCTTCCAGAACTACGAAGCGTACCGTCGCTCCCATGTGCAGATGCACCATCATCACCTGGGTGACCAGGACAAGGATCCCGATCACCGGTTCTATATCGAATCCGGCTTGTACGAGGCTCGGGATCGCCTGGACTTCCTGTCCCGTCACCTGTTCAGGAGCGTAACGCTGGTCAACACCTACAAGTATTTCCTCTACCTGGTGAAGAATCGCGCCGGGGACATCCTGGCGAGCCCGTGGCAGGGCGTGAAGCTGCTGGCGGTTCATGGCGCCATCCTGCTGCTGTTCAGCCATTTCATCGGCCCGTGGGGCTATGTCCTGTTCTGGCTGGTTCCGTACTTCACGGTGTTCCAGGTCATCGGCTGGTTCTCAGAGATTTCCGAGCACTTCGGCATGTTCGGCGTGTACAAGGATGAGGTGCAGCTGACGCGCAATCGTTTCCCCACCTGGATCGAGCGGTTGTTCATCGGCATGCATGGCGACAACTATCACCTGACCCATCATCTGTTTGCCGGCGTTCCTTTCTGGAACCTGCCGCACGCGCATCGGATATTGATGGAAGACGAAAGCTACGCTGCAGCCAATCGCGGCTGTGGTGGCATCTTTACGGCCAGGGGGGAGGCCCGGTCCAGTATCCATCAGATACTCGAGGCCTATCGCAGCGGGAAGATCGCGACCATCCAGGTCACGGGATAGGGGGCGTCCTGTTGCGCTGTGCTCAGGGGCGAGGACAGCGCAACGCGCGGATCTGTCGGAGCGGTATCAGGCGAAGACGAAGTACTTGCGCACCGTTTCGACCACTTCCCAGGTGCCTTTCATGCCCGGCTCCACCACGAAGATATCGCCGGCCTTCAAATGGATGGGGGCGTGTCCGTCCGGGGTGATGATGCAGTAGCCTTCCTGGAAGTGGCAGTATTCCCACTTCACATAGTCCACACGCCATTTGCCCGGCGTGCAGATCCAGGTCCCCATGATCTTGCTGCCGTCTTCGCTGGTGTAGGCGTTGAGGTTGACGGTGTGCGGGTCGCCTTCGAGCTTTTCCCACTTGCAAGCGTCGAGGACGGGCAGCGGGTGGGTATCGCGCAGGACAGTGATAGGTGCGGTCATAGGGACTCCGGGCAGTGGACGGTAAGCTCAAGAGCACCCTATAGGCCCGGGCGTGGGGTCAGTTGTCTGTACTCGACATCCGGCTACCCAGAAACGCAATCAATCGCCGGCCAGGTGCAGGGCCAGCGCCCTGGCGTAGGCCGGCAATGCCTGGAAGTCGCGCGCGGCCAGCAGCAAGGCCCGTTGCGCCCAGGCTTCCTGCAGTGGCAGGCATCGGTAAGAGGGCGCGGGCGTGCGGCGCTCGATGGCGGCCCTCGGCACGATGGCAATGCCTGCGCCGTGGGCCACCATGCGAATCACCCCGTCGAAGCTGTCGGCACGGATACGGATCTGCATGCGCAGCCCGCTGTGCAAGGCCTGTTCCTCGAGGTAAACCGCCAGGGCGCTGGAAGCGTTCAGGCCGACGTAATCATGGGCCAGGGTCTGGCTGAAACTCACCACGCGACCGTCCGCCAAGGGATGCCCGGAAGGCAGGATCAAGGTCAGTGGATCGTGTCGAAAGGGACGGGTCTGCAAGCCATCGGTGTCGACTGCGTCGGAGACGATGCCCAGGTCCGCCGCGCCCTGGCGCAACGCGTGGGTGATCCGCGTACTGGGCAGTTCCTGCAGGTCGATGTCCAGATTGGGGTGGCCCTTGAGGAACGTCGCCAGCAATTCGGGCAGGTATTCGCTCATGGCGCTGGTGTTGCACAACAGCCGCACGCGGCCTTTGACCCCCTTGGCGTATTCAGCCAGGTCTTGCTGCAAGTGCTCCGCATGCTGCAACAACACCCTGGCATGTTGCGCCAAGGCCTTGCCTGCCGGGGTCGGTGTGACGCCCCGCCGCCCGCGTTCGAACAGGGCGATCCCCAGGGAGGCCTCCAGGGCGCGGACCCGGGCACTGGCCGCCGCCAGGGACAGATGGCTGCGGCTGGCACCGGCGGTGATGTTGCCGGTGTCGAGAATGTTGAGGTAGAGGCGCAGGTCGGTGAAGTCGAAATGCATGGGCGTTGATTCTCTGCCGGGTTCGGCGGTGGCCGATGGGACACCTTCGCGGGCAGGATGCGCGCGCCTCATGTGAGGGGCATCCACTTTTTCTCTGTGGAAGCGAGCCTGCTCGCGAAAATGCCAGATGCGTGAACTTCTCTGCCTCTTGTCCTGCAAGAGGCTGCCTCAGTATATGGCAGATTTCCAAATCGGCGTGCGCAGGCCAGGATAGCGCCATGGACACTCTCATCGTTTTCTATCAGAACCTGGGCCTGGCGCTGTCGTTGCTGGTCATCGCCACCTTCCTGCTGGCCGGCACCGTCAAGGGCGTGATCGGCCTCGGCCTGCCGACCCTTTCCATGGGCCTGCTCGGGTTGGCTATGGCACCGGTGCAGGCTGCGACGTTGCTGATCATTCCGGCCACGCTGACCAATATCTGGCAACTGGCGTCCGGCGGCCATCTGCTCGCCTTGATCGGGCGTTTATGGCCGCTACTGCTGGCGATTTCTCTCGGCACCGGCCTCGGGTCCTTATGGATCGGAATGTCGGGCGGGCCCTGGGTGGTCCGGGCCTTGGGCGGGGCGTTGCTGCTGTATGCGTTGAGCGGGCTGATGCTGCCGACACTGCGGGTGGCGCCGCGGATCGAGCCGTGGCTTGGCCCGCTCTGTGGATTGCTGACCGGTGTCATCACCTGCGCCACCGGAGTGTTCGTGATTCCGGCGGTGCCTTACCTGCAAGCCCTGGGCTTGAGCAAGGATGAGCTGGTGCAGGCGCTGGGGCTGTCCTTTACCGTTTCGACGCTCGCACTGGCCGCCGGCCTGCTATGGCGCGGCGCCCTGGGTGGCGGTGAGTTGAGCGCTTCGGTGCTGGCGCTGGCCCCGGCGCTGTTGGGCATGTGGCTGGGCCAGGCCTTGCGTCGGCGGATCAGCGCCGTGCTGTTCCGGCGGGTGTTTTTCGTCGGCCTGGGCGCGCTGGGCGTCCACTTGCTGGTCAGCGGCTAGCCGAGGACGGGCTGAGCATGTCGACCCGGCGGATCTCGAAGTCGCGCTCAAGGTAATCCATACGGTGCTCGAAAAACGCCTTCATGTGCGGCAGGTTCGAGTGCACGTCGAGGTGGGCCTGGGATTCCCAGATCTCATAGAAGATAAACAGCGTCGGATCTTCCCGATCCCGCAGCATGTGGTATTCGATGCAGCCGGGCTCGGCGCGGCTTGGTTCGACATAGGCCCGGAACAGCGCTTCGAAGGCTTCGGCTTTTTCCGGGCGAGTCTTAGCGTGAAGAATGAAACCGTGCAATTGGCTCATGGAAGGCTCCTGGAGGGTCAGTGCCCAGGATTTTAAGGCAACAATCGCTCGCGGATTCGTGCTTGTAAGTCAAATGAGTTTTGCCGCTGCGGTGCTTATTCCGCGCGAGGCTCATCGGTACTCTGCCGCCATCGTTTTTCAACTCTCCATCCGGCGACTTCCAATCAGTACGCCGTGGAACCCGATGAGGTGACTCCATGAAAAAAGTTCTGCTGCTCAATGGCGGTAAACAGTTCGCGCATTCCGACGGTCGCTACAACGCGACGCTCCACGAGACAGCGCTCAGCGTGCTGGACCGTGGCGGCCTGGATGTAAAGACCACGTTCATCGATGGCGGCTACGACATCAAGGAGGAAGTTGCCAAATTCCTCTGGGCCGACGTGATCATCTACCAGATGCCGGGCTGGTGGATGGGGGCACCGTGGACCGTCAAGAAGTACGTCGACGAAGTCTTCACCCAAGGCCATGGCAGCCTCTACGCCAATGACGGCCGTACTCGCTCCGATGCTTCCCAGAAATACGGCAGCGGTGGCCTGCTGCACGGCAAGCAGTACATGTTGTCGCTGACCTGGAACGCGCCGCAGCAGGCCTTCGACGACCCGACCGACTTCTTCGAAGCCAAGGGTGTGGACGCGGTGTACTTCCCTTTCCACAAGGCCAACCAGTTCCTGGGCATGACCGGCCTGCCGACCTTCCTGTGCGTGGACGTGATGAAACGCCCGAACATCGAAGCCGATATGGCGCGTTATGAGCAGCACCTGAGCGAAGTGTTCGGCCTGAAGGCCTGACCTTGCCCTGGTCCGGTGTCCCGTTGCTATCCTGTGGCGAGGGATCGATGTCCTCGCCATGAACCGACCAGCCGACAGGGGCCTATGTGAAAGCCAGATCCGATGAGTTGCAGGTGTTCATCTGCGTGATCGAATGCGGGTCGATTTCCGCCGCCGCCGAGCAGGTCGGGCAGACGCCCTCGGCGGTCAGCCGCACCTTGTCGCGCCTGGAGGCCAAGCTCGACACCACCCTGATCAACCGCACCACGCGCCGCATGGACCTGACGGAGGAGGGCAAGTATTTCTTCGAGCAGGCCAAGGGCATCCTCGACCAGATGGAGGCGCTGGAGGAGCGATTGTCGTCCCGCCAGAAAAAACCGGCCGGACGGCTGCGCATCAACGCCGCTTCACCGTTCATGCTCCACGCCATCGTCCCGCACATCGAGGAGTTTCGCGGCCTCTACCCGGACATCCAGCTGGAGCTCAACAGCAACGACCTGATCATCGATCTGCTGGAGCAGAGCACGGACATCGCCATCCGCATCGGCACCCTCACCGATTCGACCCTGCATGCCCGGCCCCTGGGTTGCAGCCCGCTGCACATTCTCGCCAGTCCTGGTTATCTGGAGCGGCATGGCACGCCGGCCAGCGTTGCCGAACTGGCGGAACACGCGCTGTTGGGCTTCGCCCAGAACGATGGCCTCAATCAATGGCCCCTGCGCCATCTCCATGGTGATCGCTGGCCGACCCAGGCGAGCATCAGCGCCTCCAGCGGCGAGACGGTGCGCCACCTGGCGCTGCAAGGGCAGGGCATCGCGTGCCTGTCAGACTTCATGACCCGGGAAGATATCCAGGCCGGTCGATTGAAAGTCCTGCTGGCGCAGGCCAACAGCGGATACCGCCAGCCCATCAACGCGGTGTACTACCGCAACTCCCAGCTGGCGCTGCGGATCCAGTGTTTCCTGGATTTCATCCAGGGCAAGCTCGCCGACTACGCCTCGCGGCCTTAGCCTGGCACCGTTGCTGCCCGCGATCGCGGCGTATCAGTCCACACGGCGTTGAATGCAGGGTCGCGCCCTTGGCGGGTTTGCCAGCGCCTCAGTCGTGGTGCACGCCCGCGCGCTTGAGCATCTGTTTGCAACGCTCGGACAAATGGAACACCCGCAAATGCTTGCCGGCCTTGGCGTAGCGCTCGCGCAGGGTTTTCAGCGCGGCGATGGCCGAGTAGTCGACGAAGCTCAAGTGGCGGCAGTCCAGCGTCACCTGGGCCGGATCGTTGGCCGGGTCGAACTGATTGAGGAACGGTGTCGTCGAAGCGAAGAACAACGTGCCATGCAGGCGATAGAGCTTGCTGCCGTCCGCCTCCAGATACGTGTCGGCGTACAGCTCGCGGGCCTGTTGCCAGGCGAAATTGAGCGCCGCGATGATGATGCCGCACAACACCGCGACGGCCAGGTCGGTGAAGACCGTAATGACCGTCACCGCGACGATCACCAGCACATCGTTCTTCGGCACCTTGTTGATCACCCGCAGCGAAGCCCAGGCGAAGGTCTGTTGCGCCACCACGAACATCACCCCCACCAGTGCGGCCAGGGGAATGCGCTCGATCAACGGCGACAGGAACAACACGAACAGCAGCACCATCACCCCGGCCACCACCCCGGACAAGCGGCCGCGACCGCCAGAGCTGAGGTTGATCACCGTCTGGCCGATCATGGCGCAACCGCCCATGCCGCCAAACAGGCCGGACGCGATATTCGCCGCGCCCAGCGCCACGCATTCGCGGTCCGGATAGCCGCGGCTTTCGGTGATTTCATCGGTCAGGTTCAGGGTCAGCAGGGTTTCCAGCAGGCCGACCATCGCCATGATCACCGCATAGGGCAGCACGATCTGCAGGGTTTCCAGGTTCCAGGCAATGTCCGGCCACGCAAGGACCGGCAGCCCGCCGGCGATGTGCGCCATGTCACCCAGCGTTCGGGTGGGCAGGCCCAGCAGGTAGACCGCCAGCCCCACACCCAGGATCGCCACCAGGGCCGGCGGCACGCTGCGGGTCAGGCGTGGCAGCAGGTAGACGATCGCCATGGTCAGCGTCACCAGGCCGATCATCCAGTACAGCGGGGCGCCGCTGAGCCAGGTTTCGCCGCGCTTGAAATGCTCCAACTGGGCCAGGGCGATGACGATTGCCAGGCCGTTGACGAAACCGAGCATCACCGGATGAGGCACCATGCGCACCAGCTTGCCCAGCCGCAACAGCCCGAACGCCATCATGATCAAGCCGCCCAGCAGCACCGTGGCCAGCAGGTACTGAACGCCGTGCTGGACCACCAGTGCGACGATCACCACCGCCATCGACCCCGCCGCCCCCGACACCATGCCCGGCCGCCCCCCGAACAGCGCGGTCAGCGTGCAGAGAATGAACGCGCCATACAGCCCCATCAGCGGGTTGAGATGAGCCACCAGGGCGAAGGCGATGCATTCGGGAAGCAGAGCGAAAGAAGTGGTGAGGCCGGCGAGGATGTCGGCGCGAAGACGTGCTGGTTTCATGGATTACCTGAGTGGGCGCCGGTCGAGCGTCGGCTACCGGGCGTGATGCAAAACAGTAGAAGCGGAACGCGCAGCGTCCCTGGCGGCATTCCACGCGCGAGCGTGGGAGCGATCGACCGATGCGGATGGTACGGAATTGAGTGCGGGGCGGCCAGCCGTGTGTGGCGAGGGGATGAATCCCCTCGCCACACACGAATGGTTCTGCATGAAAGTCCGGCGCGGGATTTTCATGAGGACTGCGTTGCGATGTCCGTCAGCGACGTTTCTTGTCTGTGCACGAAAATTACTTTCAGTGAGTTTGAAAACTCCTCGTTGAAATGATTTATGAGTTTCACAACACATCGACGTGACCCCATTCGAGGAGTAGCGCATGGCACCTGCTTTCGGTCATTGGCTGTTGGTCTACGCCGCCATCGCCATCATTGCATTGATCGTTCTGATCGCCCGTTATCGTCTGAACCCGTTCATCGTGATTACCCTGGTGTCCATCGGCCTGGCGCTATTGGCCGGCATGCCGCCGACAGCGGTAGTGGGGGCCTACGAGGCGGGTGTCGGCAAGACACTGGGACATATCGCGCTGGTGGTGGCCCTGGGCACCATGCTCGGCAAGATGATGGCCGAGTCCGGTGGCGCGGAGCGTATGGCGCAGACGCTGATCGAGCGGTTCGGAGAGCGCAACGCCCACTGGGCGATGGTCTGCATCGCCTTCCTGGTGGGATTGCCGCTGTTTTTCGAAGTGGGGTTCGTGTTGCTGGTGCCCATTGCCTTCACCGTGGCCCGTCGTGCCGGCGTGTCGATCCTGATGGTGGGCCTGCCGATGGTGGCCGGGCTCTCGGTGGTGCATGCCCTGGTCCCGCCCCATCCGGCGGCGATGCTGGCGGTGCAGGCGTTCCAGGCTTCGGTAGGGCAGACGTTGCTGTATGCGATCCTGATCGGCATTCCCACGGCCATCATCGCCGGGCCGGTCTATGCCCGCTTTATCGTGCCACGCATTTCGTTGCCCGCCGACAACCCGCTGCAACGGCAGTTTCTCGAACGTGAGCCGCGCGCCAACCTGCCGGGGTTCGGCATCACCCTGGGAACCATCCTGCTGCCGGTCATCCTGATGCTGATCGGTGGCTGGGCCAACCTGATCTCCACACCTGGCAGTGGCTTCAACCAGTTCCTGCAGTTCATCGGCAACTCGGTGATCGCCCTGTTGCTGGCCACGGTACTGAGTTTCTGGACACTCGGCCTGGCCCAGGGCTTCAACCGTGAGTCGATCCTGAAGTTCACCAATGAGTGCCTGGCACCGACCGCCAGCATCACCTTGCTAGTGGGCGCCGGTGGCGGTTTGAACCGGATCCTGGTGGATGCCGGGGTCACTCAACAGATTGTCGGGCTGGCCCAGGCGTTCCAGTTGTCGCCGCTGGTGATGGGCTGGCTGTTCGCCGCGTTGATGCGCGTCGCCACCGGTTCGGCCACGGTGGCGATGACCACCGCCTCGGGCATCGTCGCACCCGTGGCGATCGGGCTGGGTTATCCCCATCCCGAGCTGCTGGTGCTGGCCACCGGGGCCGGGTCGGTGATCTTTTCCCACGTCAACGACGGTGGCTTCTGGCTGATCAAGGAATACTTCAATATGACCGTCACCCAGACCTTCAAGACCTGGACGGTGCTCGAAACGCTCATCTCCCTGGTCGCGTTCGGCCTGACACTGGGTCTTGCGCGCCTGCTCTGATCGCCGCGCATTGCGAGGCCGTTTTCAACGCAGCATGAATGAGTATCAGGGCTTTTCGTACAGAGCCTACACAGGAGTCGTCATGGACATCCTCTACCAGATCCGCTCCCGGCAGGATTTCTTCAGCGCCGGCGAAGGAAGAATCGCCCGTCTGATGCTCGATGACGTAGGCTTCGCCGCGTCCGCCAGCCTGGAAGAACTGGCCCAGCGCGCCGAGGTCAGCAGCGCCACGCTGTCGCGCTTCGCCCGCACTGTCGGTTGCCGCGACCTGCGGGACCTGCGCCTGCAGCTGGCCCAGGCCAGCGGGGTCGGCAGCCGGTTTCTCGACCCGGCCGGCGCCCCCGAACAGTCGGCATTCTATGGGCAGATCGTCGGCGACATCGAGTCGACCCTGCGTCGGCACCTGTCGGCCTTCGAAGAGTCGCGCTTTGCCGATGCCGTGCGATTGCTGGGCAAGGCGCGGATGGTCCATGCGTTCGGGCTCGGTGGCTGGTCGGCACTGTGCAGCGAAGAACTGCAGGTGCGGCTGGTGCGGTTCGGCTACCCGATTGCCGCGTGTCGCGACCCGGTGATGATGCGCATCACGGCCACCTCGCTTGGGGACGAACACCTGGTCATCGCCTGTTCGCTCACCGGCATCACCCCGGAATTGCTGGCGGCCGTCGAGCTGGCGCGCAGCTACGGTGCCGCGATCCTGGCCATCACCCGCGCCGACTCGCCCCTGGCGCAACTGGCAGACGTGGTGCTGCCCCTGCAAAGCGCCGAGACCTCGTTCATCTACAAACCCACGGCCGCACGCTACGGCATGCTGCTGGCCATCGACGTGCTTGCCACCGAGTTGGCCCTGGCTCATCCCGAAGACAATCAAGAGCGTTTGCGGCGGGTCAAGCTCGCCCTCGACGATTACCGTGGCGGCGACGACGATCTGCCCCTGGGAGACTGACATGCTGTACGACACACTCATCCGCGATGCGCTGGTCATCGACGGCAGCGACACCCCCGGCTACCACGCCGATGTGGCGATTCGCGCCGGTCGCATCGAACGCATCGGTGCGTTGTCCGACGCACAGGCCATCGAGGAGCTGGACGCCGCCGGCCGCGTGCTGGCGCCGGGGTTCATCGATGTCCACACCCACGACGACACTGTGGTCATCCGCCAGCCGCACATGCTGCCCAAGCTCAGCCAGGGCGTGACCACGGTCATCGTCGGCAATTGCGGCATCAGCGCCGCGCCGGTCAGCTTGCGCGGCGATCCGCCGGACCCGATGAACCTGCTGGGCACCGCCGCGGCGTTTTGCTATCCGAGCTTCGGTGATTACCGCGCAGCGGTGGAATCGGCCATGCCAGCGGTCAACGTGGCGGCACTGGTGGGGCACACGGCACTGCGCAGCAACCATCTGGACGACCTGTTGCGCACCGCCAGCGCGCAAGAGATCACCGCCATGCGCCAGCAATTGCGCGAAAGCCTGCAGGCCGGCGCGCTTGGCTTGTCCACCGGCCTGGCCTACGCCAATGCGTTCGCCGCCTCCACCGATGAAGTCATGCAACTGGCCGAAGAGCTGAACGCGTTCGGTGCGGTCTACACCACGCACTTGCGCAGCGAATTCGAGCCGGTGCTCCAAGCCATGGACGAAGCTTTCCGGATCGGCCGGCATGCGAAGAGTCCGGTGATCATTTCCCATCTCAAATGTGCCGGCGTCGGTAACTGGGGGCGTAGTGCGCAGGTGCTCACCGCGCTGGAAAACGCCGCCGCTGCCCATCCGGTCGGGTGTGACTGTTATCCCTACGCCGCCAGCTCCTCGACCCTGGACCTCAAGCAAGTGACCGATGCCCACCCCATCACCATCACCTGGTCGACGCCCCATCCGCACATGGGCGGGCGCGACCTGGCGGGCATCGCCGCCGAGTGGAGCGTTTCGCTGCTGGAGGCGGCCCGTCGCCTGCAACCGGCCGGCGCGGTGTACTACGGCATGGATGAAGACGATGTGCGCCGCATCCTTGCCCATCCGCTGTCCATGATCGGCTCCGACGGGCTACCCGAGGACCCGTTTCCTCATCCGCGCCTGTGGGGCGCTTTCCCACGGGTATTGGGGCATTTCAGCCGCGACGTCGGGCTGTTTCCCCTGCACACCGCCGTGCACAAGATGACCGGCCTTTCAGCGGCGCGCTTCGGCCTGAAGGAGCGTGGCGTCGTTGGCGAGGGATATTGGGCGGACCTGGTGTTGTTCGATCCACGAACCGTTCGTGACGTCGCCGATTTCAACGAACCGCAACGGGCCGCGCAAGGAATCGATGGCGTGTGGGTCAACGGTGTCCTGAGTTATCGCCAAGGGCAGGCAAACGGGCGTCGCCAGGGGCGCTTCCTGGCGCGCGAGGGCGATCTGCGCCAGGGTTTCGGCCCATGGAATGGCGTGTAGACGGCCGATAATGTTTGATTGGCGTCACAATAATGGCACTACGACACTAAAGAAGCCGGGGCCGAGGCCGAAGCACTAGGGTCAACCCATCTACACTGGGTCTTTTCAGCCAGGGAGCGCCCCATGAGCTTTGGTAAAACCACCCCGATCCTGCGGATCTTCGATGAAACCAAGGCGTTGGCATTCTATGTCGACTTCCTGGGCTTTACCGTCGACTGGCAGCACCGCTTCGGGGATGACTTCCCGCTGTACCTGCAAGTGTCGCGCGGCGAATGCGTGCTGCATCTGTCCGAACACCACGGCGATTGCACGCCGGGCTCGGCGCTGCGCATCGAGACCGACGAACTGGAAGCCTTCCAGGCACAACTGCTGGCCAAGCAATACCCTTTCGCCCGTCCACACATCCAGGCCATGCCGTGGGGCACCCAGGACATGGCGGTGGTTGATCCGTTCGGCAACCGGCTGGTCTTCACCAACGGGATCAGTGTGTAGAGGTCTGGACAAGTCGGCTGGCGATGGCCTGGGCGGCAATCAATGATTTCATTGATTGCCGAGGCGAAATGGCCAGCATCACGATTCGTAACCTCGATGACAAGGTCAAGGAACAGTTGCGCCTGGCTGCGGCCCACAATGGCCGCTCCATGGAGCAAGAGGCCGGTTTGATCCTGGGGCGCGCACTGGCGCCGGTGAGCGCTGTGGGGGGCTGGGCAGCCGTATCCGTAATGGATTCGGTGCGCTGAGGGCGTTGAGTTGCCGTTGCCTGCGCGCAGCCACTCGTCATAGCAGGAACTTCAACTTCCCAGGTCTTGAGGTCATCGATCCCTGGAACGCCTGAACCACGCCTTCACAAAAGCGCCCGTTCCCCTTGGGTAAACGGGCGCTTGCCGGGATCAGACCCGGAAGTGGCTCACCATCATCTGCAACTGATTACCCAACCGCGCCAGCTCGACACTGGAAGCGGCGGTTTCCTCGCTGGCGGCGGCGGTCTGTTCGGACACGTCGCGCACGTTGATGATGCTGCGGCTGATTTCCTCGGCCACGGCACTTTGCTGTTCGGCCGCCGCGGCAATCTGCTGGTTCATGGACTGGATGTTCGACACCGTGCGGGTGATGTTTTCCAGGGACGCGCCCGCCTTGCGGGTCAGGGCCACGCTGCTGTCGGTGAGGCTGCGGCTGTTGTTCATCACGGCCGCCACTTGCTGGGTGCCGTTCTGCAGGCCGGCCACCAGGCCTTCGATTTCCTCGGTGGATTTCTGCGTGCGCTGGGCCAGGCCTCGCACTTCATCGGCCACCACCGCGAAGCCGCGACCGGCTTCACCGGCCCGTGCGGCTTCGATCGCGGCGTTGAGGGCCAGCAGGTTGGTCTGTTCGGCCACCGACTTGATCACGTCCATGACGCTGCCGATCTTGTCGCTTTCCTGTTGCAGCATGGTCATGGCGTCGGTGGAACGTACCACCTCGCTGGCCAGGCGCTCGATCTGGGCGATGGCTTCGTTGACCACCTGGTCGCCGGCACGGGCTTCGCCGTCGGCGGCAGCGGCGGCCTGGGAAGCTTCCTCGGCGTTGCGCGCCACTTCCTGGACCGTGGCGGTCATTTCGTGCATGGCGGTCGCCACCTGGTCGGTCTCCACCTTCTGGTTGTTGACCCCGGCGCTGGTCTGCTCGGTGACGGCGGACAACTGCTCGGCGGCGCTGGCGATCTGGGTCACGCCATCGCGGATGCCGCTGATCAGGTCGCGCAATGTCACGCCCATGCGAGCGATGCCTTGTTGCAGCACGCCCAGCTCATCGCGACGGGTGACGACGATGGTGTGGGACAGGTCGCCGTTGGCGATGCGCTCGACCACCGTCAGGGTTTCGCTCAGTGGGCGGGTGATCTGCCGGGTGATGACCACGGCGGCGATGATGCCCACCAGCAAGGCCAGCAGGGTGCTGACCAGTTGCAGGGTGCGGGCCTGAGCGCTTTCGGCGTCGCGGCGGTCGAGCTGGATCTGGTACAGCTGCTCGCTCAGGCTGACGATGGTGGCGCCTTGCTCGGTCATTTCCTTGCGCGCCTGCACCACATCGGCGTTGGCCAGTTTGAAGGCCTGTACCGCGCCGCGGTATTGGGCCAGGGCGCTTTCCAGCTGGCGCAGCTCATCTTGGCGGGTGCTGGCGAAATGCAGGTTCAGCGGCTTGAGGGCGGCAATGGCCGTGTCCAGTTGGTTGAGGGCTTTTTGCTCGGTGTCGGCGTTGCTGTTGGCGGTATAGCCGCGCACTTCGTAGCGGGCCAGCATGAATGCCTGCTTGGCCTGGGTGATGGCCTGGAACTGCTCGAAGCGCTCGTCGCTCAGGGCCATGTGCTGGACGTCGGTGTTGATCGCCTCGATCAGTTTGTAGGCGGTCTCGGCGTTGGCCGACATGACTTCACGGGCCGTGTTACCGGTGCGGTAGGCACTGCGCATCTTGTTCAGGGAGCCTTGATAGGCGTTGATGGTTGCGTTCTGCTCCTTGAGCAGCCTGACGTTCTCGGGGCTCTTGAAGCTGGCGAGCAGGGCGTTCTGCTGCGCCAGGAACCCATCGAGGGCAGTCTGTACGCTCTGGGCGGCGGTCTCGTCGCCGTTGGTCAGCATGTACTGCAGGCGTGTGACGCGAAGCTTGGTCAGCCCGGCATTGAGCTGGGTGATGTCGCTCATCCAGTTGCTGCGCTGGATGAGCCCGCCCAGGCTGGTCCAGCTGGTCAAGGCCAGGATACCGGTCAGGACCAATACCAGGCCGAACCCCAGGCCCAATTTCATGTTGACGCTAATGTTGCCAAACCAGCTATTCATCAAATTCCTCCAGGAACGTTGTGCTGCTTGATCGTCGGTTGGCTGGAAGATTGTTGTTGTTAAGCCAGCAAAAAAAGTGAACAGGGCTGTATCGGCGGCTGCCCCGAGATCTGAAAACTTTTTTTGGCGTCGGCATTTCGCCGCTCGTCCCGGCGTGGCGACAGAGGCGGTCTGAGGAATGGAATTTCAGGCAAAAAAAAGCCCGCGGGGAGCGGGCTAAAACCTTAGTTTCTTGAATGAGCGAAGGGACTTTACCTCGTAAACCTGGGGGCTGGGGTGAAGAATAGTTTATGTGGTGCCGGCGTCGCGTCAGGTGGTTTCGTCTGCCTCGATACACCGCGCACATGGTTGAAGCACACAGGACGAAACACTTTGTACCGGGACCTTTCCCATTGACTTGCAGGACATTTCCTAGAAAATCCCAACCTCTTGCGCCTGCCGTTTCCGGTGCCTAGTCTCTGTCCACCGCTGCCCATTCAGCGGTCGGGTTTAGCAGCTCGGAAGTCACGTTAGGCGCATGGCAATCCCATGAGTGCAGGCATCGCTATTGCCTGAATGCTTATGGCGGCTGTGCGCAGGGCATCCTCGGGTGCGCCGGTTTCCTAACGTACCGGTCTGCTAACCTGCGCGCGGCTGCCACCCCCTCGTTTAGCAGCGAACGTGGCGGCTCCCACCTACGTTAGGAGTACCCATGGACAAACTCATCCCAGACCCACCCGTCCCACCGCTGCACCTGGACATCGCCGCCGATGCCAACGCCGAACGCGTTATCGATTCCTACCTGAACCCCAAACCCAATCCGCCCGACAAGCAACCTGCCCCAGGCCAACTGTTCACTATTGTCCAAGGCGTGGATGCAGAGAGCCTGTTGGCCAACCTCAGCGAAACCCTGGCCTGCGCCAATGTCATGGCCGGTGACCTGCGTTCGAGCTGGACGGTTCCCGGCGGCATTTTGCGTTGGGCCTGCAACAATTGATTGAACTGGGCCAGCTCCTGGCGAACCGGGCGCTGGACGTGGTCGATCCCAGGTAAAACGAAGGTGTTCGGGTTTGATCGACGGGTGTCGATCAAACCCCTTTTTTGCGGCAGCATACGCCGCATGTTCCCTTCGGATTCCTGGACCGTGCCGACTTCCAACCGCAACGCCCTGATGGCCCGACTCGCTGGCGCACCGGATGACATCGCCACGCGGGTTTCGCTTTACCGCGACCTGCTCGACACCGGCGAGGCTTCGCTGGACGGTGTGCGCGTCGCCGCTGGCCTGTACGATCCGGCCGCCATGGCCGTGGTAGCCGAGTTGGACGTCAAGGTACACAGGAATCGGTCGGCACCGTTGTTGCCGCAGCTTCGCGGGTTGCCGGTCGATCATCTGGCGCTGGAAAACGCCGAGCCGCAGTGGCTCGACGCCTTGGCCGGGTTGCCGCTGCGTTCGTTGGTGCTTGGCAGCCCGAGGTTCAGCTGCGATCAGGCACTTTGGCGACGTCTGCCGGATGTCGCCCTCGAGGCTTTGGAGATCAGCGGTTTTTCCCGCGACGATGACCTCACCAGTCTCCCTTCCCTTGAGCGCTTGCGCCGACTGGAACTGGAAACTTACGGCGAAGATTTCGACGACCGTTTCCTCAGGCAACTGGGCAGCAAAAGCAGGCTGCAAGCGTTGTCGTTGAACCGTTGTGATGAATTGACCGACGACGGTCTGCTGGGGCTTTCGCCACTCCAGTTGCGCTCGCTTTCGTTGGAGCGTGTCGGGCAACTGACCGCCCGTGGGGCGGCGCATCTGTGCAGCCATCCCCTCGAACAGCTGTCGCTGGGCTGGAACAGCAAGATCCTGGAGGATCCTGCCTGGCTCTCGGGTTTAACCGCGTTGCGTTCTCTGAGTCTCGATGATTGTCATGCATCCGATGCCACGTTCAACGCCATTCGGGATCTTCCGATCGAGCGGCTATCGCTGCAGTCTTCGTATCTGTGCGAGGACGACCTTGAGCTACTAGAAGGCATGCCCTTGGCGGACCTGGACCTCAAGGCCTCTCGACAAATCATTGAGCGGCTCGACGTGCTGCACGCGTTCCCCTTGAAGCGGTTGGGGCTCAGCGACGTGCAAGGTATCGACAAGCAGACGTTGCGGGACCTGGAGGGGCTGGAACTGGAAGCGCTGGACCTCTCGTTGAACGATGTTTCCTGGAAGGAACTGAAACAACTGGCCGGTCTGCCGCTGAAGCGGCTGGATCTGAGTTTCTGCCAAGGGGTTGATGGCAAGACGTTGCGCAAGCTGTGCGAAATGGGCCTGCCGTTGGAGCAACTGGAAATCAGCGGCCTGGACCTGCGCGATGGTGATCTGGCGTGTCTGCGTGATTTGCCACTGCAACGCCTGGGCTTGTATGAAAGCCCCTGGCTGACCGATGCCGGCGTCGCCCACCTTGCCGGGCTGCCATTGCGGCACCTGACGCTCGAAGCGGGTCCGGGGGAATCGCGGCTCACGTCAGCCATGGTGCCGGTGCTGGAGCGCTTGCCACTGGAGAGGTTGTCGTTGCGCAATGGCTCGCAGATCTGCGCGGGTGGATGGGACCGCCTGGCCAGGCTGCCGGCTCATGTCATCGGCCCGGGCATTTGATGCTCGCCGCGCTAGTTTCGTCCTGATGGAAATCGCCCCCGGGCTGTGGAGCAGGCTTGCTTGCACAGCCCGGGGGCGCTCATGAACGGCCAGTTTTTTTACCAGTTGTAGCTCAGCTTTGCGGTGATTTCGCGGCCCGGGTTGTAGTAGTTCGCGGTACCTGAGCCAACCACATGTTGCTCATCCAGCAGGTTGCTGACGTTGATCGCCAGGTCTGTGCCTTTGAAGAGGTTGTAGTTGAAGGCCGCATCGAAGAGCGTCGTGCCATCGCTGGTTCCGGTGTTGGCCGCATCGAAGTAGTAGGAACCGACATACCGTGCACCCAGGCCGACGCTGACATCGGTGTTGGGTACGTTGTAGTAGGTCCACAGCGAGGCGGAGTGTTTCGGCGCCGTGGCGAACTCATTCCCTTTGAGCGAACTTCCGTCGTACAAGGTCCCGCGAATGACTTCGGACTCCATGTAGGAATAGCCACCCACCAGGCTCAGGTTGGAGGTCAACTCGGCCTTGGCTTCCAGGTCCAGGCCGCGCACGCGCGATTCGCCGACGGTCTGTTGTTCGATCACACCGCTGGGCAGTACGACGGCGATGCTGACATTTTCCTGGGTCAGGTCGTAGACGGCCGCCGAGAACAGCGCGTCCATGCCCATGGGCGCATATTTCACACCCACTTCGTATTGCCTGCCCGTCTTCGGAACGACGCCGACGGTGGGCGGCGAGACCGACTCCACCATGCTGACGTAGGTGGACACTTCGTCGTTGACGATATAGGTCAGTGCGCCGCGATAGGACGTTTCCGAGAAGTTGTCCGACTCTTTTACGTTGTTGATGTCGGTATTGGAGAGATCCAGCGAGTCGTTGCGCACACCGGCAGTGACGATAAAGCGCTCATAGAAGGACAGGTTCTGCTGCAGGAACACGGCCTTGGTTTCAGTATCGAGCTTGTTATTGCTGTAGGGCGCCACACCGCCTGGCACGCCGGTGAATACCGGGTTGGCCAGGTCGATGGATCCTGTCGTGGCATACACCGAGCGTTCCTCGGTCGAGGAGTCGCCATACTCCACACCCACCAGCGTGCTGCTGTCGATATTCTCGAAGCGGGCATCGTATTGCAGCATCAAGTTGCCGTTCAGTTGCTCGGCATCGCTGTCGGTGCCGAAGATATAGCGCGGGACGGTGGTGCCGGTGCGGGTAGGGGAGTCGCTGAGGAACACATAGCCGAAATCATCGGTCAGTTCGCTGTAGCGCAGGTTGCTGCGCAGCACGAACCCATTGTCGAAATCATGGCTGAACGTGCCACTGATATTGGTGCGTTCCACATCGTGGAAGTTGTAGCTGGGCTCGCCGTAGAACTTGTCGCGATCGTATTCCTTGTCCAGCGGGTACCCGCCGCTGTTGGGCGAGCTTTGGGTCTTGAGGTAGTCCACGATCACGGACGCCGAGGTGAACTCCGTGGGGGCCCAGGTCAGGCCGCCCATCAGGAACTTGTTGTCGTCCTGCGAATGGTCGTACTCGCGGTCACTGTCTTGCATCTTTGCCGTGAAGCGACCGGCCAGGGTTTGCTCTTCATTCAGCGAGTCCCCGACATCAATGCCGGATTCGACATGGTCGAAAGAACCGTAGGTGACGTAGCCCTGGCCGAACTTGTCGAAGCGGGGCTTCTTGCTCACAAAGTTCACCGAGCCGCCCGGGTCGGCCGGGCCGAACAGTGTGGAGTTGGCCCCGCGTATCACCTCGACGCGCTCATAGGCGAATGGCTCCTCGCGCACGCCGCGCATCGAACCCAGGGTCAGGCCGTCCCGATAGGTCGTGGCTTGAAAGCCGCGGATCTGGAAGTAATCGTTGCGGTCGTCGGTACCGTAATAGTCGGTAATGACCCCCGGCGTGTATTGCAGGAGTTCTTCCGTGGTGCTGACGCTGCGTTGCTTCATTTCCTTGTCGGTCACCACGGACACCGAGGCGGGCGTGTTGAGAATGCTGGTGGCCACCTTGCCGCCAACCCAGAGTTCCTGGGCGACCACGGAATTGGCGTCTTCGGTGCCATCGACCCTGGCCTTGGCGTTGACGAGGATGGGCGCCAGGCGGAAGGCCTCGAGGTCGCCGTCCGCCTTGGCTTGTGGCGTCAGCAAGTAGGCGTTCGGACCTTGCTGCTGTATCTCGATGTCGCTCCCCTGCAACAACGACGATAGGGCCGTGGATGTATCGAGCGTGCCGCTCACGCCTTGGGTATTGCGGTTCGCCACGCTTGACGCATCGAAGGAAAGGCTGATGCCAGCCTCGCGCGCGAAGCGGTCGAGCGCTGGTGCCAACGGGCCGGCCGGGATGTTCCACTGATGAACCTGTTGGGCCTGGTCGACGGTCGAAGTTTGCGCCATGGACGGTAGCGCGTAGCTGCTCACGATGACGCCGAGGACCGCACCCTGTAAGGCACGATTCAGTAGATGACGCTGTGGAACCGGGGACAAACTCATTTACTCGCTCCGTTAAAGGGAATCGGCAGATAGGCCTGTATTTCGGCCTTTCTTACATGCCGAACGAGAATGAGAAATCACCTCATTTTTATTTGATATTTTTGTGCGACAAAAAAAACACTCAGGCTTTTCAGACAGGGCCTAGCTGGCGGCGCTCAACGTCACCCAGTATTGGGTTCGATATTCGATTTGTAAGTGCAGTGACTGCGCCACCAATGCCAGTACCTGATCGGTGTCGGCAAGCTGAAAGGTCCCGGAAACGCGCAGGCCCGAGACCTCTTCGGCGCAGCGCAACAGGCCGGGGCGATAGCGCGACAGGGCCCCGATGAAATCACCGAGGCGCATATTGCGTGCGCTGATCACCCCGTCGCTCCAGCTCCATAGATCCAGGCCGTCATCCTTGAACTCACGAACGCCATCCGAGGTGAACAGCCGCTGGCTTCCGGCCTGGACGGTGTCGTTGACCGCAACGGGTTGGCTGGCCCCGGGAAACACGGTGACTGTGCCGCTCTGCACCGCGATGAGCGTCCCGTCGTCACGCTCGTACGTCAGGAACCGGGCATTCAGGGTGCGTATCATCCCGTCCCGTGTCTGCACCCAGAACGGACGCGGTGAATCCGCGCCTGAGTCCGCGCCAGTGTTCACGATGATTTCGCCGCGCCGCAGCACGAGCAGGCGCCGCTGTGGGTTGAAATAGCTGTCGACCGCGCTGTCGCTGTTGAGCTGGACAAGGCTGCCATCATCGAGCTGGAAGCGCTTGCGCTCCCCGGTCTTGCTGTGTTGCTGGGCAAGCATGGCCGGCAGCGGCGTGTAGTCGCGGCCCAGCCAGGCCGCGCCACCCACGGTGGCCAAGGTACCCAGCAGCTTCAGGGCCTTGCGCCGATGCATGCCCGAGCGGCTGCCCTTGAGGGTATGCCGGGCCAGGTCGGAGGGAATGCCCGCGAAATCGTCGCCCAGGACTTGCACACGCTGCCACGCGAGCAAATGCTCCGGACACCGCTGCAACCAGTGCTCGAAAGTGCGCTGGGTCTGCTCATCGGCGGGATTGAAGCGCAGGCGCACCAGCCAGTGGATCGCCTGGTCGACCACGGCCGGATCCGGCACTCGGGCTTCACTGTTCGGCATAGCGCAAGCGATAGCAGTGTTGCAGGGCCTTGGCCAGGTCGCGTTCGACCGTAGAGCGGGAAACGCACAACTTGTCAGCTATTTGCTGGCAGGTCAGGCCGTCGAGCTGGGCCAGCAGGAATGCCTCGCGGACCCTCGGCTTGAGCAGGTCGAGCAGGCGGTCTATCCGTTCCAGGCTGTCGAGAATCAGCAACCGTTCTTCTTCAGACGGGATTTGCTGGGAAGGGAGCAGCGCAAGGCTTTCGAGGTAGGCCCGTTCGAGTTCGCGACGGCGATACCGATCGATCATCAGTCCACGTGCGATGCTGCTCAGATAAGCCCGGGGTTCGCGCAAAGGACTCAATTGACGCGATTTGAGCAGCCGTACGAAGGTGTCCTGCGCCAGGTCCGCAGCGCTTTCGCGGCAACCGATGCGCCGGCTCAGCCAGCTGTGCAACCAGGAGTGGTGGCTGCTATAGAGCAGCGCGAGATCGGCATTGCCCAGTGTGTCGTTGCTGCGCATCAGCATCCCGGAAACAGACATAATTGATAATGAATCGCATTATATTCAGACAGATCACGCCAGGGCAAATGTGCGCGAGCGGCCCAGGTCAACGGCCCGGGCATTGACGTCCGTCACGCCAGTCCGGCCCTGATAGGAATAGGCAAGGCTGCAAGGCAAACCGGCATAGGTGCCGCGGTTTCCCATCGATACCATGGCCTCGTCCCCACCTTATCGGAGGCTCGCCATGAGCAGCAGGAAAACCCTATTCATCACCGGCGTCAGCAGTGGCCTGGGCAATGCCCTGGCGCGGGAGGCACTTGCGGCGGGCCACCGGGTGATCGGCACCGTGCGCAGTGACGCGGCGTTGCAGGCCTTCGAGGCACTGGCGCCGGATCATGCCCGCGGGGTCATCCTGGATGTCACTGAGTTCGACCGGATCGACAGCGTGGTCGCCGCCACACAAGCCAGTCATGGCCCGGTGGACGTACTGGTGAACAATGCCGGTTATGGCCACGAGGGGATCTTCGAAGAGTCACCGTTGCAAGAGATGCGCCGCCAGTTCGACGTCAATGTGTTCGGCGCGGTGGCGGTGACCAAGGCGTTCGTGCCGTATTTTCGCGAGCGCCGCGCCGGTCATATCCTCAATATCACCTCCATGGGGGGCACCATCACCATGCCGGGCATTTCTTACTACTGCGCGAGCAAGTTTGCGCTGGAAGGGATCTCCGATACGCTGAGCAAGGAGTTGCTGCCGTTCGGGATCTTCGTCACGGCGGTGGCTCCCGGCTCGTTTCGCACCGACTGGGCGGGTCGCTCCATGCAACGTACCCCGCGCAGCATTGCCGACTACGACGCCAGCTTCGACCCGGTTCGTAAAGCGCGGGAAGAGAAAAGCGGCAAGCAGCTCGGCGACCCCCGCAAGGCCGCCCAGGCGATGCTGCAGCTGATCGCCAGCGCGACGCCACCGGCCCACCTGCTGCTGGGCAGTGACGCACTGAGCCTGGTACGCGAAAAACTGAGCCGCACCGCCCGCGAGATCGATCAATGGGAAACACTGAGCCGTTCCACCGACGGTTGAGCGCCAAGCAAGAGGACACCCATGACTCAGGCCGACCCCCGCACCGCATGCATGGTGCAGTTGCTGGAACAACTTGCCCCGGTGGAGGGCTACAACCTCAGCGCGCTGGAGGACATCCGCTTCCTGCGTTCGAACCGCCCCCTGACCCGCACGCCGGTGCTGTACGACCCCGGCATCGTGATCCTGTGCCAGGGCCGCAAGCGCGGCTACCTGGGCGAAGACGTCTATGTCTACGATGCCCAGCATTATCTGGTGGTGTCCGTGCCAGTGCCTTTCACCATGGAGACCGACGCCAGCGAGACAGAGCCCATGCTGGCCATCTACATGCGCCTGGATTTTCAGGTGGCCAGCGAGTTGCTGCTGCAGGTGGACGAGGTCCTCGGCCCCAGCGATGCCCCGCCCAAAGGCATGTACGCCTCGCCCATGGACGACTCACTGCGCGCCTCGACCCTGCGCTTTCTCCAAGCCATGAGCGACCCCGGCGAAGCGCAGATACTCGGCCCTGCCCTGAGGCGCGAAATCTACTACCGCATCCTCACCGGCGAGCAGGGCGGCTCAATGCGCGCCGCCCTGCGCCGCCAGGGACATTTCGGCCAGATCACCCGTGCGATCCGCAAGATCCACAGCGGTTACCAAAAGCGACTGGACGTCGAATCCCTCGCCCAGGAAGCGGGCATGAGCATACCCAACTTCCACCTGCACTTTCGCAGCGTGACCGACACCTCGCCCATGCAATACGTGAAATCGACGCGCCTGCACCAGGCTCGCCTGCTGATGCTGCGCAACACCATGAACATCTCTGCCGCGGCATTCAGCGTCGGCTACGAAAGCGCCTCGCAGTTCAGCCGCGAGTTCAAACGCTTCTTCGGCCGCACCCCCCAGGCCGAGATCGAGTGGATGAAGGCGACTTATGCGTTACCCGCGCCTGCCACGCCGTCTGTCTATGTGTCATCGCATTAGCCACGTGACGACGTGGGGAAATCCTGCCCCTGTCATTGCATAAGGACGTTGCGCCACTTTTTGGGCGATAGTCCAGGCATGCCCTGAGAATGTGGAATGAAGCGAGGGCATGCGCGAAGCCACCCCCAAGGGAAATCTGGCCAATCTGGCGATCGGGGCCAACGAGCCTCAAAGGGGAATGTGAGTGGTCGACAAGACCTGGCGCAACCCCATGAACGAGCGAATCTGGCGAACTCCGGGCAGGTAGAGCAGTTGCTCCGCGTGGAGCCGGTTGAAGCTGTTGCTGTCCTTGGTTCGTATCAACATGAAGTAGTCGAACTCTCCCGTCACCACATGGCATTCCATGCAGCCGGACACTTTCTGCGCGGCCGCCTCGAATGCGGCGAAGGACTCCGGCGTGGAGCGATCCAGCACCACCCCGATCAAGACCACCATCCCCGCCTCCAGCGCTTCATTGTCCAGCAGTGCGACGATGTGCTTGATCAGGCCGGCCTGCTTGAGCCGTTCGACGCGTCGCAGGCAGGCCGGCGCGCTCAGTTTGACCTTCTCGGCCAGCGCCACGTTGGAGATGGAGGCATCTCGCTGCAGGGCCTTGAGAATGGCGCGGTCGGTTCGATCCAGCGGCTGTGGCGTTGACGCTGTTTCGCTCGGCTTCTTGCGAGTATTTGTTGCGCTCATATGGGTTTATACGCAGTAAAAGTGTGTTTGATGGTTCTAGCTAAAAATTATGTTTCTTTAATTGCTAATAATTTGCAATACATATTTTCTGGTTTCTTCTTAGTATTGAACTCATCGAAGCCCCCCGTGAAAGAGCCTGGAATGCAGCCCTTTGCTTCTCGGCCTGGCGCTTGGATATTCAATCATCGAGGAGCAGAGTCATGAACCTGAATCGTTTTAAACGTTATCCGTTGACCTTCGGTCCATCTCCCATCACGCCCTTGAAGCGCCTGAGTGAACATCTGGGGGGCAAGGTCCAGCTGTATGCCAAGCGTGAAGACTGCAACAGTGGCCTGGCCTTCGGCGGGAACAAGACCCGCAAGCTCGAATACCTGATTCCCGAAGCGATCGAGCAAGGCTGCGATACCCTGGTCTCCATCGGTGGCATCCAGTCGAACCAGACCCGCCAGGTGGCGGCGGTGGCCGCGCACCTGGGCATGAAGTGCGTGCTGGTGCAGGAAAACTGGGTCAACTACTCCGATGCCGTGTATGACCGGGTGGGCAACATCGAGATGTCTCGCATCATGGGGGCGGAGGTACGACTGGACGCCGCGGGGTTCGACATCGGTATCCGGCCAAGCTGGGAGAAGGCCATGGACGACGTGGTGTCGCGCGGCGGCAAGCCGTTCCCGATCCCGGCGGGTTGTTCCGAGCATCCCTATGGCGGCCTCGGGTTCGTCGGCTTTGCCGAAGAAGTGCGAGAGCAGGAAAAACAGCTGGGCTTCACGTTCGACTACATCGTGGTCTGTTCCGTGACCGGCAGTACCCAGGCCGGCATGGTGGTCGGTTTCGCCGCGGACGGCCGTTCGAAGCAAGTGATCGGCATCGATGCCTCGGCCAAGCCAGAGAAAACCAAGGCACAGATCCTGCGTATCGCCCGGCATACCGCGGAACTGGTGGAGCTGGGCCGCGAAATCACCGAGGAGGACGTGGTGCTCGACACTCGGTTCGCCTATCCGGAATACGGCTTGCCCAACGACGGCACGCTGGAAGCCATTCGCCTGTGCGGCAGCCTGGAAGGTGTGCTGACCGATCCGGTGTACGAAGGTAAATCCATGCACGGGATGATTGAAATGGTCCGCCGTGGCGAGTTCCCCGAAGGCTCGAAAGTGCTCTACGCGCACCTGGGCGGAGCGCCTGCCCTGAACGCCTACAGCTTCCTGTTCCGCAACGGCTGATTCACACCAGACCTGTAGGCGAGCGCTTGCTCACGAGGCGGTGGGGCAGTCGGCATGCATGTTGAATGTCACGGCCTCATCGCCGGATCGCCGCTCGGAGCGAGCCGCTGCAATCCAACCGCCGGGAGTACCGCCATGCATGCGATATCGCAATCCGCAGTCTGGATCAAGGAACCTTCGGCGGATGCCGGAGTGGTCATCGTGACCAGCGCCGCGTTGCCCAAGTACATGATCGACAAGCTGCACGTGACGATAGATGACTGGGACCAGGTGGCCTACCTGGCCGTCCAGCAGTCGGAGGCGCTGAGGGTCGACTGGTTGCGGGTCGGGTCCAGTGCGCAGCCGTCTGCCGGAGGCGACGCGTGTTATGCCAGCCAACTGTTGCGCGGCGTTCCCCACGACAGCTTTCTGCTGGAAGTCGGCACGGTGCCAGGCCTGACCTGGCTGGGATCGGTCTGCGGCCATCCGCTGCGTGTCGTCGAACTTGGAACAATCGCTTCATCCACTGCGGCGATGGATCGGCAGGTGGAAGAGGTGTTATCGGCGACCCGGCGTCTGGCCAAAAGCGTGCTGCAGGCGCGCGGCGTCATTTAACCCAGCCCTCGTCAATTCGCCTGTGCAAACCAGTAAGGCAACGCTTATGAGCCGAACCGCCCATGCGCGCATCCACGCAATGAAGTGGATGCGCGAGCCTTCCAGTCATACGCGTATCGTGGTCATCGTGAGCGGACTCGATAGCGATCACATTGACTTGATCCATCAGGGGTTCAGCTGTTTCGACAATGTCGCGCTGATCCATGTCGATACGGTGAACACCGCGCCTGGCAAGCTCGTCGAAGGGCACGTGGCCAAGCGTGACTACCGTTTCGTGGTGCTCGGTGAACTCGATGAGCACGTCTTGCACGACCTTTCCATCGCTCAGCCATGCCTCTACCCGGTCGCCCCAGACGAGACGAGCGAGCGCTCCATCATGGCGGCGGTAGAGCAAGTCAAAAACCTCGCCCGAGGCAGTCATTCGCGCCACCTCGAAGCGATACCCGACATCAGCAGGAGTTGCCCATGAACCTGTCCAATCCCCATGCCCAATGGCCGGCCCGGGCTGTCGAGGATGAAGAAATGGCCGAGTGGCGCGAGGCCTTGCTGTCGGTCGCCGCCCACGGCGGCACGGACCGGGCCAAACAGATCCTCGACATGCTGCTGGCCGTGGCAAGCACTGCGGACATCGGCTGGCGGCCCAGCCATGGCACTCCCTACATCAATACCATCGGCGTCGAGCGGCAACCGGTGTTTCCCGGAGACCTGGCGATCGAGGAACGCCTGGCATCCATCATGCGCTGGAATGCCCTGGCGATGGTTGCCCGGGCCAATCACGCCTATGGCGAATTGGGTGGACACATCGCCAGTTATGCCAGTGCGGCGGATCTGTTCGAAGTGGGCTTCAACCATTTCTTCAAGGCGCGCACCCCGACCGACGGCGGTGACCTGGTGTTCTACCAACCGCACTCGGCGCCAGGCGTCTATGCCCGGGCGTTCCTCGAGGGACGCCTGGAAGAAAAGGATCTGCAGCACTATCGACAAGAGATCGGCGCACGCGCCAATGGCGCCCGGGGGTTGTCGAGTTATCCGCATCCCTGGTTGATGCCGGACTTCTGGCAGTTCCCGACGGGCTCCATGGGGATCGGTCCGATCAGCTCGATCTACCAGGCGCGTTTCATGCGGTACCTGGAGCACCGCGGCCTGCAAAAGACCTCGGGGCGTACCGTCTGGGGCGTGTTTGGCGACGGTGAAATGGATGAGCCGGAAAGTATGTCGGCGCTGACCCTGGCGGCGCGCGAAGGGCTGGATAACCTGGTCTGGGTGGTCAACTGCAACCTCCAGCGCCTGGACGGCCCGGTGCGTGGCAACGGTCGCATCATCGACGAGCTCGAGGCGTTGTTCGGCGGTGCGGGCTGGAACGTGATCAAACTGGTCTGGGGCTCCGACTGGGACAGGTTGTTTGCCCGGGACAAGGACGGCGCGTTGGTCCGGGCCTTGTCGGCCACGGTCGATGGCCAGTTCCAGACGTTCGCGGCCAAGGATGGGCGCTTCAACCGTGAGCATTTCTTCGGTCAGGACGAAGCCCTGGCGGACTTGGCCCAAGGCCTGACCGACGAGCAGATCGACCGCCTCAAGCGCGGTGGTCATGACCTGGTGAAGATCTTTGCCGCGTATCAAAGCGCGATGCTCGAGGGCAAGAAACCGACGGTCATCCTGGCCCAGACCAAGAAGGGCTTCGGCATGGGCGACGCCGGACAGGGCAAGATGACCGTACACCAGCAGAAGAAACTCGACAGTGAGGCGTTGATCGCGTTCCGCAACCGTTTCAACCTGCCATTGACCGATGAGCAGGCCACCTCCCTGAGCTTCTTCAAACCGAGCGACGACAGCGCGGAAATGCGCTACCTGCATGCACGCCGCCAGGCGTTGGGCGGCTACATGCCGGCACGACCTTCGGCCTGCGAGTCATTGGCCGTGCCCGCTGTAGAGCATTACGCCGGGTTCGCCATCGCCGCCCAGGGCAAGGAAATGTCCACCACCATGGCCTTCGTGCGGATGCTCAGCGGCTTGCTCCGGGACAAGCAACTGGGGCCGCGCATCGTACCGATCGTGGCGGATGAAGCGCGTACCTTCGGCATGGCCAGCCTGTTCAAGCAGATCGGCATCTACTCCAGCGTGGGGCAACGTTACGAGCCGGAGGACATCGGTTCGATCCTCAGTTATCGAGAAGCCCTGGACGGGCAGATTCTCGAAGAGGGCATCAGCGAGGCCGGCGCCATCAGCTCCTGGGTCGCCGCCGCGACCAGCTACTCGGTGCATGGCCTGCCAATGCTGCCGTTCTACATCTACTACTCGATGTTCGGCTTCCAGCGCATCGGCGACCTGATCTGGGCGGCGGCGGATCAACGGGCCCGCGGGTTCCTGCTCGGTGCCACCGCGGGCCGCACGACATTGGGTGGCGAAGGCCTGCAGCACCAGGACGGCAACAGTCACCTGATGGCGGCGATGGTTCCCAATTGTCGGGCTTACGATCCGGCATTCGCCGGCGAGTTCGCGGTGATCCTGGATCACGGCATGCGCCAGATGCTGGAGCTCCAGGTGGACGAGTTCTACTACGTTACCCTGATGAACGAGAACTACCCGCAGCCCAGCCTTCCCGAAGGTGTCGAACAGGCCATTATCCAGGGCATGTATCGGTTTGCCCGGCATGAAGTCGAGGGGGCGCGTGGACGTGTCCAGTTGCTGGGGTCCGGCGCCATCCTGGGCGAAGTGATCGCCGCCGCCGAGTTGCTGGCCAGCGATTGGGGGATCGACAGTCAGGTCTGGAGCGTGACCAGTTTTACCGAATTGGCACGTGATGCACGGGAAGTGGAGCGCTGGAATCGACTGCATCCCGGACAGCCTGCCAGGTGCAGTCATGTCCAGGAATGCCTTAACGACTCGGCGCCCATCATTGCCTGTACCGATTACGTACGGGCCTTGCCCCAGTTGATCGCCAGTTATCTCGATGGCTATTACACGGTGCTCGGTACCGACGGGTTCGGCCGCAGCGATACCCGCAGCCAACTGCGCAGGTTCTTCGAAGTGGACCGGCACCAGATCGTCCTGAGTGCGCTGACCTCGCTGGTGCAAGAGGGGAGGCTGCAGGCCGGCGTCTGTGCCGAGGCCATTGAGCGCTACGCCATTGACGTTGACGCCATGGCCCCTTGGGACGCTTGAGGCTGGCTTGCCCCTTGTGGGAGCGAGGTTGCTCGCGAAGTCGGTGGTTCAGCTATATGGAGGTTGGACGTGTGTCCTGCTCTTGTTGCTTTGGACCTTGATCTCGACGCCCCGTTATTTCAACTGCTCTGGCCAACAGCCAGGATGGTCGCCACCAAGGCCTGGGCGCGAGGTACCAGCGTATCCAGCTCCAGGTATTCACGATCGGTGTGGACCTTGCCTCCCACCGGGCCGAGGCCGCACAGGGTTGGGATGCCCAGGCTGGCGGTGAATCCGGAGTCGGCGCAACCGCCGGTGAATTCGCCTTCGACGCTGAAACCCAGCGCCAGGGCTTTTTGTTGGTAGATTTGCAACAGCCGTTCGCTGTGACGGGCCTCCATCGGCAGAAAGGTTGTCGCCTCCTTGAGGATGGCGTGGGTACCGATCAGTTCTTCTTCGGCGACGATGGCCAGGATCGCGGTAAGGATCCGGTCCCAGTGCTTGAGTTCGATGAAGCGCACATCCAGCCGCGCCGAGGCGCTCGGAGCAACGGTGTTGCTGGACGTTCCCCCGGATATCAAGCCGACGTTCGTGGTGATGCCTGCCGAGTAATCGGTCAGGGCGTGGAGCTTGACGATCTTGCGTGCCAGGGCCTCGATGGCGCTGGCGCCGTCGGCATGGTTGACCCCGGCATGCGCCGCGCGACCGCTGACTTCGATGATCAGCGTGGCACCGCCTTTGCGTGCGCTGACCACGTTGCCGCTGGCCCGACCGGGTTCGGTATTGAGCACGGCGCGGGCGGCACGGGCTGCGTGTTCGATATGGGGCCTGGCGCTGCCGGAGCCGATTTCTTCGTCACCGGTGTACAGGACCTGCACCGGATAGGGCAAGGGGCCGGCACGCTTGAGTGCCTTGAGGGCGAAGCAATTGAGCACCAGGCCGCCTTTCATGTCGGCGACGCCGGGGCCAAAGGCGAGATTGCCATCGCAGCTGTAGCCGCGCGCCGTGGTGGTGCCTTTGGGGAACACCGTGTCGCGATGGCCCAGCAGCAACACCGGCTTTCCAGGTTCGCCTGGCACTTCGGCGAGCATTACGTCGCCAAAGCCTTCCACCGGCATGCGCTTGAGCAGGATGCCGTCGGCCTCCAGCTCTGCCGCGAGCAGCGCGCCCACGGCGTCGACCCCCGCCTTGTCATAGCTGTTGGAGTCGGTGTCGACGATACGCTGCAGCAGCGTTTCCATGGCTTGGCGCTGGTCGGCAAGCCAGTCCAGCGCCTGTTGTGGCGTGGCGCTCATTGCATTTGCTCCCGCAACTGATGCGCCTGGGTCAGGCGTGCCGCATCGTTGCCCAGGTCCCAGAACAACCCCGCCATGATCTGCAGGCTTTCCTTGACCACCGGTGCCAGCAAGTGCTCGTTCGGCGCATGCTGCGAGCAGGCCGGGTACGAATGCGGCACCCACAATGTGGGCAGGCCGAGCACATCGGCGAACACATCGTTGGGCAGCGAACCGCCGAGGTTGGGCAGCAGCGCAGGTTTTTTGCCGGTGGTCTGGGCCAAGGAGCTCAGCGCCCAATCGACCCATGGGCTTTGCGGGTCCAGCCGAGTGGCGTGCATCACCTCGACGTGGCTTTGCTTGACCTCGACATTGCTGAAACCATGGGCATCCAGGTGGGCACGTACCGCCGGGATGAAGGTCGTGTAGTCGCTGTCCACCACAAAGCGGATGTGGCAGTGGGCGTTGGCCTTGCCGGGGATCGCGTGTACGGGGGCGTCCGGGTTGCCGGTCTTGAAGGCGATGACGTCGAGGGTGTTCCAGCCGAACACCTTTTCGCTCAGGGAGAGCTCGGGGTTGCCCCAGTTGGCGTCGATGTCCGGATCGCCCGGTCCGCCACCGACGTCAATATCGGCCAGCGCCTGACGAACCGGCTCGGGCAGTGATTCAGGCATCAGGCCCGCCACTTTCACCCGGCCGTGTTCATCCACCATGCTCGCGATGGCATTGGCCAGGATGATCCCGGGGTTGGCCAGCAACCCGCCCCAGTTGCCAGAGTGATGAGCGCCTTCGCGCAGATTGACCACCAGCTCGAAGTTGAACACCCCCCGTGAGCCGAGAAAAATCGTTGGTCGTGACGCCGCCAGGCGCGGTCCGTCCGAGGCGATGAAAATATCCGCGGCGAGCTCTTCACTGTGCGCGGCACAGAATGCATTCAAGCCCGGCGAGCCTTCTTCTTCGCCCATTTCCAGCAACAGCTTGACGTTGAACCCCAGCTTGCCGTCGCGAGCCTTGAGGGTTTGCTCCAGCGCGGTCAGGTTGATCAGGTGCTGGCCTTTGTTATCCGCCGTGCCGCGGCCGTACCAGCGATCGCCTTCGGCAATGACCTGCCACGGCGACAGGCCTTCACGCCATTGCGCTTCATAGCCGCGTACCACATCACCGTGGCCGTAGCTGAGCACGGTCGGCAGTTGCGGCTGCTCGATGCGCGTGGCGATCATGAACGGGCCGCGCCCTGCCACCGGGTTGTCATAGACAGCGACGCTGAAGCCCATCGCCTCGACATGCGGGGTGATGAACTCATGGAGATAGCGATACAACTCGGGTTGGCTGTCCGCTGCCTGGCTTTCAGTGTGCAAGGCGACGCTGCGTTCGAGCAGGTTGAAAAATGCGCCGTTATCGAATTGCGCTGTGGTGTTGCTGATGGCCAGTGAACGACTCATGAGTGGACAAGCTCCAGGGTTTGGGCGGGACTGTCGTGAAGGTGGCAACGCACGTTGCCGCCGATAATCGGATCATTGGCCGGGTAGGCCGTCTTGCAGGGGGCGAAGCAGCTCGGACAGCGCGGATGGAAGGCGCAGCCGGAGGGCGGTGACATCGGATTGGGAAAGGAACCGCCCAGGCCGATCTCGGGAATGCCCAGGCGCGGATCGGGCGTGAGCACCGAATCCAGCAAGGCGCGGGTATACGGGTGGCCGGGTTTGGCGAATAACGCTTCGCGGGTGCGTTCCTCGACGATACGCCCCAGGTACATCACCGCTACCCGGTCGGCGAGGTGTTCGATGACCGCCAGGTTATGGCTGATCAAAAGATAGGTCAGGCCGAATTCGCGCTTGAGGTCTTGCAGCAGGTTGAGAATCTGCGCCTGCACCGAAACGTCCAGTGCCGAGGTGGGTTCGTCGCAGATCAACACGTCAGGGCGCATGATCAACGCCCGTGCAATGGCCACCCGTTGCCGTTGGCCGCCGGACAGTTGGCTCGGATAGCTGTCGATGACCCGCTTGGGCAGGCCGACCACATCGAGCATCGCTTCGGTTTTCTTGCGTCGCTCGGCGGGGCTGCCGATGTCGTGCACGATCAGCGGCAGGGTCACGATTTCGCGCAGCGTCTTGCGAGGGTTCAGCGAGGAGTACGGGTCTTGGAATATCGGCTGGATGTGCCGGGACATTTCCTTGCGATCCGTCGCCGCCAGGTGCTTGCCACCCACCAGCACATCGCCGCTGGTGGGTGGCAACAGACCCAGCAGCATCTTGGCCAGGGTACTTTTTCCGCAACCGGACTCGCCTACCAGGCCGAGGGTCTCGCCTCGCATCAGCCGCAGGGAAACGCCATCGACGGCCTTCAGGGTGGCGGCGGGTTTGAACAAGCCGTTGTTGATCCGGAACTCGCGACGGATGTCGCACAGCTCCAATGCGATGTCTTTTTTCATGACCGAGCCCTCTCTTGAAGGCGAATCGGCGCCGGGGCCGGTGCGGCGAACAGGCAGCGCGCCATGTGGCCGTCCTGCTCGACTTCGGGAATGTCTTGCGCGCAGGCCGCTATCGCCTGGGCGCAACGATTGCGGAACGCGCACCCTTGCTGTTCGCCCACCAGGCTTGGCACCAGGCCTGGAATCGAACCCAGGGCCTCGCCCGGTCGGGTCCGACCGGGGATTGGAATGCTGGTCAGCAGACCACGGGTGTACGGATGCTGTGGGTTTTCGAACAGTTGTCGGGCGGGGGCGGTTTCGACGATTTCCCCGGCATACATCACTGCGACCCGATCGGCGATCCGGGCCACCAGCCCCAGGTCATGGGTGATGAAAATCACCGCCAGGCCGAACTCCTTCTGGATATCGCGGATCAAGCGCAGGATCTGCGCCTGGATGGTCACGTCCAGTGCCGTGGTGGGTTCATCGGCGATGATCAGGTCCGGCTCGCACATCAACGCCATGGCGATGATCACCCGCTGGCGCAAACCGCCAGACAGTTGATGCGGATACTGGCGCAAGCGTTCGGTGGCATTGCTGATACCGACTTTCTCCAGCATCTGCGCGGCGCGCGCCAGGGCATCCTTGCGTGACACCTTGCGATGCTGGGTCAGCACTTCGCTGAGCTGGTCGCCAATGCTGTAGGCCGGGTTCAGCGAGGTCATCGGTTCCTGGAAAATCATCGCCAGACGATTGCCGCGCAGGTCGCACATGCGCCGCTCGCTCTGGCCCAGCATGTCGATGCCGTCCAGCGTCAGCCGGGACGCGGTGCGTTTTGCCTTGCGTGGCAGCAGGTCCATCAGCGCCAGCGAGGTCAGGGATTTACCGCAGCCGGATTCGCCGACGATACACAGCATTTCACCGCGCTCGACTTCGAAATCCAGACCGCGCACGGCATGCAGCATGTCATCCGGTGTCGGGCTGTTGCCCATGGGGATGTCCACGCGCAGGTTTTCAACATGGAGTAGTGCCATGTCCGGACTCCTCTAATCAGTTGCGGCCGTCGGGCAGGATCAGATCGCGCAGGCCGTCGCCGACCAGGTTGATGCCCAGCACCAGAATCATCAGGGCGACGCCGGGAATGGCGATGACCCACGGGGAAAAGAACATGTAGGGTTTGCCTTCGGCGATCATCAGGCCCCAGGACGGCGTCGGCGGCTGCACGCCAACCCCGAGGAACGACAGGGCCGACTCCAGCAGGATCGCGTGGGCCATCTCCAGGGTCGCGACGACGATCAGCGCACCGACCAGATTGGGCAGGATCTCGCTGACCAGGATGCGCAGGGTCGAGCAGCCAAGGGCCTGGGCAGAGGCCACATATTCAGCATCGCGAATCTGTTGCACCGAAGCCCTGACCACCACCGCGAAGCGATCCCATAACAGGCAGCCCAGCAGCACGATGACCACTTTCAGCGAGCCGCCCATCAGCGAGGCCGAGGCCAGCGCGACCATCACCACCGGCATCGCCAGCCGCGTGGTGATCAGGTAGCTGATGAACGCATCGAGCTTGCCGCCGTAGTAACCCGCCAACAGCCCCATCACGGTGCCGATAAAGCCGGAAATCAACGCCGCCGCGATGCCGATGAACAGCGAAATCCGAGCGCCATAGAGCAATCGCGACAGGTAGTCACGGCCCAGCTTGTCGGTGCCGAGGACGTACTCCCAGGTGCCGTTGGCCATCCATACCGGCGGTTTCATGCGCAGCATCACGTCTTGCGCATAAGGGTCGTGGGGGGCCAGCCACGGGGCGAACAGTGCACCGGCGAAGATGATCAGCAACAACACCGCGCCGATGGCAAAGCCACGATGGCGAAAACTCTTGCCAAGGACTCGGCTCAGGCTGCTGGGGGGTGGCAGGTAGTCATTGATCGCGAGGGTCGTGGGGGTGCTCATGTAAGCCTCCTAGCGCACGCGGATGCGCGGGTCGAGCAGTGCGTTGAGCACATCGGCCAGCAAGGTGAGGATGATGTAGATCACCGCAATCAGCAGGACTACGGCCTGTACCACCGGAAAATCGTCACGGGCGATGGCGTCCCAGGCGAGTTGCCCGATGCCTTGCAGGGAGAACACGGTTTCGATCACCACCGAACCGCCGAGCATGAAGCCGAACTCCACCGCCGCCAGCGCGACGACCGGAATCAAGGCGTTGCGCAATGCGTGCTTGAACAGCACGCGGGCAGGGCGCAGGCCCTTGGCGCGGGCGGTGCGGATGTAATCGGAACCGAGCACATCGAGCATGCCGGCGCGGGTCAGGCGCATGATGGCCGGCGTCGCGTAGTAGCCCAGGGCAATGGCCGGCATGACGAAATGCAGCAGGGTCGAGTTGCCGGACACCGGCAACCACTTGAGCGTCACCGCGAACACCACGATCAGCATCAGCGCAAACCAGAAACTGGGCATCGCCTGGCCCAGCACCGCGATGCTCAAAGCCAGTCGGTCAATCCAGGTGTCGCGTTTGACCGCGGCCAGCACCCCCAGTGGAATCGCCACCAGCAAGGCGATGCCCAGGGCCATGGCACCCAACCCGAGGGTAATCGGCAAACGGCTGACGACGAGGTTGTAGACTGATTCCTGAAAGAAAAACGAGTTGCCCAGGTCCAGCCGCAGCAAATCGCCCAGCCAGTTGAAGTACTGGGTCGGCAGCGGTTTGTTCAAGCCGTATTGCACGCGGATCTGTTCGATCTGTTCGCTGGTGGCTTCCGGTCCACCAATGGCCGTGGCCAGGTCGCCGGACAGGTGCAACAGGGAAAAACTGATCACCGACACGGTAATGGCCACGCAAATCGCGATGCCCAGCCGACGCAGAAGGAATCCAAGCATGGCAAGTTTCCTCGTATCCAATGGATGGCATGTGTGAGGAGATGTCCGTGGTGCGAGTCAGTCGCAGCCACGGCACCTCTCGATCAATCCGCCCGGTTGCGGATTACTTCCAGCTGGACTGAACGAAACGCGGCAACTCATCCGGGTATGACGTGAACGCCAGTTCGGAGGTGTAGGCGTAGTTCATCGAGTAGTTGAACAGCGGCGCCCAGTACGCCTGTTCGCTGATGCGCTGCAACGCCTTGCGGTAGTTGTCCTTGCGCAGTTGCGGGTCGAGGGCGTTGTCGGCGGTCTGCAGCCAGCCCTGGACTTGTGGATCCTTGATGTTGTCGTCCGGATTGCCCTTGAACCAGGTGCCGGCCGACGCCGAGGTGTCGAGGATCGAGAACGAGCCCCAGGCCTGAAACGACATGGGCACCTTGCCGCCACGTTGCTGATCGCGCAGGGCGGCGTACTTCAAGAAGCGCAGCTTGGCGTTGATACCCACGGCGCGCAGGTTGCCGATGATGGCTTCGACGTAATCACGGTCGCGATAGGCGAAGATTTCGGTCTCGAAGCCATTGGGATAACCGGCTTCGGCAAGCAGCGCCCTGGCCTTGGCCGGGTCGTAGTCGTAGACCGTGGCCGCGGAGGTATCGCAACCGAACTGGCCTGGGTAACAGGCCACCTGCAAGGGCTTGGCTTCGCCCCCCACCAATTGCGTGGCCAGCGCACTGCGGTTGATCGCATGGTTGATGGCCTGGCGCACCTTGAGGTTCTTCATGGGGGAGTTTTCGGTGGAGGTGCCCCGGGCATCGAGAATCAGGAAACCGATGCGCATGGTTTCGCCGCTGGTCACGGTGAGGTTCTGCATGCCCTTGAGGTCGACCGCCTGATCCGGGGTCACGCGCCAGGTCCAGTCGACACCGTCGGTCATCAACTCGGCCAGGCGGGTTTCGGCATCCGGGATCACCCGGAACTTGAGGTGGCCGATATGCGGTTTGCCTTGTGGGCTGTCCGGAAAGTAGTCCTTGTTGATCTCCATGGTCACGCCTTCGCCAGCCACCACCGATACGGCTTTATACGGCCCGGTACCGATTGGCTTGCGACTGAATTCGGCCAGGCCGACCTTCTCGAAATACTGCTTGGGAAACATCGGAACGGCGTTGGACAGGTATTCCAGAGCCGGAGGAAAAGGCTTCTTCAAATACAGGCGGACGCTGTAGTCACCGGTTTTCTCGGCGCTCTTGATCCAGTCGACGTTTTGCACGGTCACGACTTTCGCTTCGGGCGACACCACGTAGTTGAGGGTGAACACCACATCGTCGGCGGTGAAGTCGTCACCGTTGTGAAATTTGACGCCCTTGCGCAGTTCGAAGTCGATGGTGGTGTCGTCGACCTGTTTCCAGCGCGTGGCCAACATGGGTTGGTACTCGCCGCTTTTGGGATCGCGGTAGACCAGGTTGTCCCAGATCAGCCGACCGAGAATCACGCCTTCGCGTAGATCGTTGTGATAGGGGCTGATGTTTTCAGGCTCGCTGTCGGAAGCGTAAACCAGGGTGTCGTTGGCTTTACCGGCATGAGCCGGAAAACTGCTGATGAAGCCCATCAGCGCAATAGTGCAGGCGAAACCTTTGATGCCCATGCCGTCGTCTCCGTTGGCGAGAGTGGTTGAATCAAAGGGCAGCGAATCGCAAAAGCGCAAAGGAGGGAAAAGGATCAGACTGTATTTTTTTTGATCTGGACTCGAATGTAGGGAAAGGTTATCAATGCCACAAGAATAATATTTCGATACTTCCTTTGCCGAAAAGGCAAACCCTGGAGGCGCCGATGCAGCTGTATGGTGTGCAGTCCACGGCACTGCGCTATTTTCTGGAAGTGGCGCGATGCGGATCGATCAGCGAAGCCTCGGTACGGCTGAACGTCGCGGCGTCAGCGGTGAGCCGGCAGATCTCCAAGCTTGAATTGGCCCTGGATGCCAGCCTGTTCGAGCGTCGTGCCCGGGGCATGGTGCTCAGCGAGGCGGGCGCGCGACTGGCGGCTTATGCGCGCAAGTCACAACTGGAGGCCGAGCAGGTGGTGCTGGAAATTACCGAGCTGCACGGCTTGCAACGAGGTCACGTACACGTGGCCTGCTCGGAAGGATTCGCACTGGAATACATGCCCAGGAGCATCAGTGCATTCAGGCGTGAGTATCAGGGCATCCATTTCACCCTGGAGGTCTGTGCGCCTGCGCAGGCGACCGAAAAGGTACGCTCCGGCGAAGCCGACCTGGCGATGACCTTCAGCCTGACGCCACAAAAGGAAATCAAGGTCGAACATGTCCTGAGCGGCGCGATCTTCGCCGTGGTCTCCAATTCTCATCCCTTGGCCGGGCGTGAAGCGGTCAACCTCGCCGAGTTGCAACCCTGGCCCATTGCACTCCCCAAGGCCGACACCACCATACGGCAACTGTTCGACATCTGTTGCGGCGTGCAGGGCTTGTTGTTCGACCCGGTATTGACCACTAACTACGTGGCCTCGCTCTATAGCTTCGTGCGCGAAGAGGGAGGCATCAGCCTCGCCAGTGAAATGACCTTGCACAAGCAAGTGGCCGACAAGGCACTTCAATGCTTGCCGATTCTTGATGAAGGTATGAAGGCACGGCGCATCGAACTGCAGAGCATGGCGGGACGTAATTTACCGGCGGCGGTTTCTGCGTTCAGGGATTTTTTGATTGCGGAGTTGGAGAAGGGGAAGGGTGGTTGAGGGGGGCAGAATAAAGGCAGCCACGACCGGCAGCTATGGCCCAGGAGCGGCCGCTCGTGAATGGCAGTTCCGCATTGAATCAGGCAACCGTCGATCAATCTCGCGGAGTCTGGACAGTCGAATTTCCAATGCTCGCGAGAAAAATGCCGGTATCCCGATTAGAGCGCAGACAAACCACGCGGCAAGCTGATGGCGCTGTTGCAACAAGTTGCTGGATCTTTTCTCGCGCTGATTTTTTCGTCCGCCACATGAATCTGAAAAATTCCGGCAGGTTCATCAGCAATTCGGGGCAGTTCTCCGGCAAGTCAGGCCGAGACTGACCGCGTTGGAGCAGGGTTCTGCGCAGTACGCGCAAGAATCGAAGCGTCGCCGAACGATCAATCCATATCAAAAGATCTGCACGGGCCAGCCGGTTGTCCCAAGTGGCTGAATGGCCACCTTCGAATATCCAACAATCTCGGGCCTCTACATCGAGACAAAGCTGTGTCTTCTCGTCCCGACTTCGTTCGATCCACCCTGGCTGCCAGTGAATAGTGTCGATATGAACGACCGGCAAACCCGTGCGCCGACCAAGCTCACGCGCCAAAGTGCTTTTGCCTGACCCAGGTTGACCAACGATCATCACCCGTTGCATCGAAGCTCCTTCTCGCTATGCAAGCTGATTTTTTGGGGGGGCGATTTTATGTCAATGTCTATCTCGGTCAATAACAAGCGGCCAGCATGACAGGCAGCTTCCGGCCGAGGTTGTGTAAAAACAAGCACGCGGGATGCGGAGTAGTTCGATGACTGCTTTGGGTACAAGCTGTGTGAAAACAAATTTTTTAGAACGATTCGGACATGGGGGCATTCGACCAGGTTTTGAGACACCATATGGCCTCTAGGAATCCAGCAGCTCGACGCAGCTCGCAAACCAGATCAGGAGGAATGAATGCCTTCCCGTCGCCGCCTCAGTAGTGTCTGTCAAAGTATTGCGCACCACGCTGCGAGCAGTCTGTCGTACGTACACCCACATTTGTTGCAAGCCCTCAAAGCGACCGGAGAATCGATCGCGACGGTGGATCTACTGAGTGCGACCCCATACCCGAAGGAGCTTCACAGTCATCCCCACCTTCCCACCGCCCTCTCTTCACTACGTGCTCGTTTTGAACAGATTTTGAAATCTGAAGGATTTTTAATAACCGACCTCAACGAGGCCACGCTATTTTTCAAACCTGATGGCCAATACAGTGACGAGTATTGTTGCGAATGTCACGCAAGGTTGTCCCATTCAAGCGGTCGTAAATACTTTGCGGCAGTCGACTGCATGGGTAAATCCATTGTCCCCCAGCTTGCCAATATCTGACCAATCCCCTCCGGTAATGATTTCAATCCAGATGAAAAGCGAGCTTGCTTTAAGGCCAAAAGCCGGAATACGCCGAGGATAATCTAAGCTTTTTTCGTCTAGATCGTATCGGGGGCGATCATGAAACGATTCATTTAGGGCGAGACTCGGACGCAGGTGACGCTGCTGCCGGAGTGGCGCTCGATGGCACTGAAACCCACGTATTTACTGGGTTTCAGGCACAAAAAAAAGACGTCCGTGGACGTCTTTAGATGATGAAGTGGTGGGCCGGGGTAATTTGAATTCGTTAATTAAGTTATTGATTTATAAAGTTAATATCTATTTTGGTATTTTGGTTGGAATACCAATTGGAATACTGTGCGAAATTGGCCACCCGTTTGCACTCGATCTGACCACCGATTGCATCGGAGTTGACCAGCACACTTCGTAACCATGGTTGGCAGTTAGCTGCTGGTGACGACAGGCAGAAATCGGCCAGAAGCGGACGTTGATGGCCGACCGCTTAGGGCCAATAGCTGCCCTATGCAGGTGGGCAAAAATCGGCCATTTGCAACCACTCCTGGACTCCCTCAGAATCGTGGCTTACGTAAAATCAAAAAAGAGTTGTCTAATGAAACCGCTAGTCGAATACTGCAAAGGAGCTGTGAAAGCATTAAATGCTCAATATGAAATGAGCAACGTGCTAGGTCACTCTGCTACTGCTGGCTCGGCGCGTGAGCGTCTTATCCAAGATTTTCTTATTGCGCATCTCCCAGAAATGACCAGCGTTGTAAGTGGGATGATTATTGACTCGAGTGGGCAGCGGTCCAAACAACAAGATATCGTACTGATGTTACGGTCGATGCCACGACTACCCTTTGCCAGTGGTCATGATCTTATATTTCAGGAGGGAGCTGTAGCAACTTTTGAAATTAAAACACAAATATCACCATCTACTCTCGAAACTATTGCGATCAACATTGCAAGTGTCAACACGTTGGTACCAAGCACATTAGAGGGTGTTCAATTAGGTGATCTGGACTGGCCGTATGCAAGAGTATTAAATGTCGTTCTCACATACGGCGGGTCCGCCTTGGATGTCATTGAGCGAAAGCTAGCTGAACTGCCTACTGCAGGTCAGCCAGATGTCTATTTAGATCTCACAAAGGGAATTCTGATTAAGAACGATGGAGTGCTATTGGTTCAGGATAGTTTTGCTCCGTACATTCAGATCAATGATGCAGGGGTAGGTCTAGCTCGCTTGCTTGCATTACTGTCAAAGGTGACCGGTCGTTTAGTAATGCGCGGCGTGCATTGGGATGCTTATATCTCTTGACTATTCTTGACTGGTAGTGACCGTTAATGAACGGCAACTACCGGCCAAAAGCAGCCGTACGCCAATAGCCACTTCAGGCACAATCTAATTGCAGGTGCATCTAGACCTGAGCGATCTAGTGCCGCAGCTGACGCTGATAACGCTTTAGTCTGGACAGAGCAGCTGGCGAGTAGTTTTCTCAACCAACTCCTGTATCTGGCGCTTGGCTTTCGGCTCCTCGGCGGCTGTGGCCAAGATCAAAATTAATGTGAAGGCCATGATGTAGAGAGTGGTACGCGGATTTGTGAGCATCGCCGATTCCAATTCAGCACGCTTTCCCTCATCTCCCTCAGTCCAAACTAATGCTTTCTTCCAGCGCTTGCGCTGATTCTGATCCAGGCTGTCTACATAGGCTTTCAGATCAAGGTCCATGTTCGCGGTGTCGTGAACCAGATCGTTCCGCAGCTCTGAAAATCGCCTGATAAAGGTGTACATGGACGGTTCAATAACACCGAGATCCACCCCCATTTTTGCCTTCCCTACCTGAGCATCTGACAGAGGTAGCCTTTCAACTACTGGCTTGAGCTCGTCAGCGGTATAAGCAACAACAAGCTGCGTTACCGTGGCCTCGAGGGTCGCGTGCAGCTTGATAACCAGTGCCCAATCTGTCTCGTTGAGCAAGTCAAAAAGCTTGTCGCGATGCCTCTCAATTGTCGTCGCCATGCTGTCGGCTGACTCACGTAGCAGAGCGGTAGCTTCGTCCTTATAAACGTACATATAACTTCCACCCCGAACAAAATGGGCACCAGAGATGCATTTTCACTTTTTCTCTCAACAGACCGTTCACAGCGAGCCCGCAGTTGGTCGATAATCTACTGGGTTATTCTGCGCGGCTTGTTACCATCGCATCCAGCAACCATCCGCGCAACCGGCTACCAAGGGCGTACCTGCTAGCCGGGCAGCTCCATGTGACTATTTGAACATGATCTTCACTGCCTATCAGCGTACCGATGCCACCCCCAAAACGAACCGCGAGAGTAATTTTGCCTTCCTGGATCGCTCAGCTCGACCGGAAATGGAGCGAGTCCGCCACTACCTGGAAGGCCTCGTGGGGGAATATCCACAGGAGGAGCGAGACGAGTTAGTCGCTCGGCTCAAATGCGGCGACGACACGCACTTCAAGTCCGCAGTGTTCGAAGTCGCGCTCTATGCGTTCTTGGCTCGACTGGGTTACGCCTTGTCCCCCCACCCTGAGCTACCGAGTGGGTCAAAGGCACGCCCTGATTTTCATGTCACTACCCCCAGTGGCGAAGAGTTCTATCTCGAGGCTGTTCTTGCTTCGGTTCGGGACAAGTCTGTTCCTGCAGCGGAAGCAATGATTGGTTCAACGCTCGATGCACTGGGTAAGGCGAGCCACCCTAATTTCATGGTCCTCGTTGAATACGACGGCATACCCGATACTCAGCCAAGCGGTAAGAAACTGCTCGCCGCCACATTGAAATGGCTGGATTCACTCGACCCCGATAGGGTTCGATCTGAAGCTGAAAGCCGAGGCTTGGACTCAGCCCCCACACGCGATTGGGCACATGAAGGATGGCAAGTGCGCCTCCGTGCCTATCCACTTAAGCCTGAGGCCCGCGGTAAGTCCCGTACATTGATCGGCATGCTTGATGGCGGCGCGGGGCTCATTGATCAGTGGTCACCCATTCGGGACGCCATCAAGTTCAAGGGCGCAAAGTACGGCGACCTCGACAAGCCTCTTTTGGTAGCAGTGAATTTCGGCTCGTTCCATCTCGACAAAATTGACGAAATGGGCGCGCTATACGGGCAGGAGCAGTACGTTCTGGATGCTCTAGATCCGGAGAAAGAAGTCAGATTTACTCGTGTTCCAAATGGTGCATGGCTTGGTCCATCCGGACCTCGAGCCAGGCGTGTTAGCGGCGCATGGATTTTCAACGACCTGACCGCATACTCGCTCTCCTCACGACGCCACACGATCTATCTCAATCCATGGGCTACGCATCCACTCCCTGAAGCATTGAAAACGATGCCTCACGCGATCGTTAGCGGGGATCGGTTGCAAAGGTGCGACGGCTTTTCGCTCGCTGAGGTGCTCGGGCTTCCCACCTGCTGGCCGGAAGACGAATAGCGCGGCGGCCGCGGTGCACCTGGCCAGTGATAAAAGCTGATGAGCTTTAAGCGCGGGTGGCTGTTTGTCGCCCTTATTTATCACGCCCTAAGGATTTAGCGCACTGAATGAAGCTTTACGAAAACATCACCATCGGGAATTTCTTGTTTGCCCTTGGCTATGCCATCCGTGATTTCCAGCAAGGCTCAAAGCGCGCCGCGCTAGGATCGATCAATTTGCTCCAGCAAACCCCTGCCGATCAGTTGCTAGCCGACGTATTGTTGAATTTCGGTGGTGTGGCCCGCCTCCTGGAGTTCAAGGCAGAAGGAGCGGATCTGCGCAAGGAACGGGGTAAGCACGCTGGGCTTAAGGCTGCCATCGAAAAGAAACAGCTCACCGATATTTCCCGTGAGGTGCATTGGTATGTTGAGACCAAGTCCACCGAAGATTCGCTTGGACTCCTCACCGTTTCCTACTTGGATGCATTCCCAAGGGATAGAGCGAGGGTCGGTCGACTCCAAGACCTCGTTCAATCAACAGCTGAGGCCATCGCCTTTCAGCGTTCCAACTTCACCGGCAAGCAGATCCGCGACTACCTCCTGACAGTTAAGACCGTCAACGGCTCTGAGGCCTCGGGGTCTGGTGGCTTGCTGCTTTTGGCTGAACCTGGGGGGGTACTGAAATTCGCACCCTTGGAGGACATGCTGGAGCTCAACATGACGCTTCGAGCATGGGCAAAGGAGCGGTTCGAACGAGCCGAGCAAAATCACCGGCTAGCACTTGAAAAAACAAAAGCAAAAGAGCTCGCCAAACATAAGTCATTCGATCGAGGCCTGGGATGAGAGCCCCTATTACTGCAAGTGAGTACGAATCTTACGACGAGAAAATCCGTGCTCAAGCCGAGGTACTCACCTCGTTGCTCTCTGCTGGACTACACACCCAGGATGAGGCCGACAAAGCAGTCGCTGCCCTGAGAAAACTGCAGGCTGAAGTCGTTGCTCAAATCATCTCTGCGAGAAAAGACCTTTCTCTCATTGCTGATGAAACCGCTACCAAGGCTGCAGCTTTGCTGTCTGAGAAATTCGTCCAGGCGAACAAGGCAGCCGACCAGGCTGCTAGGCAGTATAAAAGCGCGGCCCGGATGCTTGGCCTGAAGACCTTCGCGGTACTTGTCGTTTCTCTGGTAGCCATTGGCGCGACAGCATGGCTTCTGGTTGGCCCCCTACTGCCGAGCCAAGCAGAGCTCGCGTTTCGGCGCGCACAGATTGCTGAGATGAAAACCAAGGCAGCCGAGCTTGAGCGCAGAGGTGTCAACCTAGAGTGGCACACGTGCATAGTGGGGACCTTGAAACGCGAAAAACCCTGTTTCAGATCAGATGGAGAGATCTACGGGCCGAACGATCAGTCTAGGTCCTACGCTGTGCCGTATAGTCGATAATCAACACCCAATCATTAGTCTTAGGGAAGCGGCCCCATGTACCTTCAGGCAGCTTGCTCCGAGATTTTGTTGGCCCCTAGCCTCCCCTTGGAGACATCTGAAATCCCGCCCACTCAAGGCGGGCTTTTTTGCACCCATCCGTAGTAGCTAGGATCCGCCAGCAGGTAACGACAAACGCGTCCTGATGTTTTCGATGATCTCGGTGAGGTGCTTCGGGTACTCACCGGTGAAGTACTCGAAGGCAAGCGGGTTTTTCGCAAGAAATTGACTGCAGAACTCGACCCAGTCTTTTGTTCTCAGCGGGCCATTGATCTTGAAGACCTTGGTCGACCTTGCCTTGATGTGCGCTGAATTCTTCATGACCATGTTGAAGTCAGAATCCCGCCTCTGAAAATACTCATCTTCCGTAAAGAGCTGGATCGCGCCATCGAAGTGCCTGAAGCAGCCGGCCTTGAGGTCGTACTCGGCATGCAGGTACCGAGCAGGGAAGTAATGCTGCCCTTCGACCTCGACCCTGACGCTCTCCGTCTTCATCTCCAGGGCTTGGAACGACTTGATTCCATCCGACTCGCTCCACTTGATGTCTAGGCAATAGGCATCAGCGAAGAACATCGAGAGATCTATCGAATCGAGGTCCAGAGGAGGTCGCAGCTTGACGATACCGGGTTTTATATTCCCGATGTCATCGTCAAAAGGTGCGCCGAACCACGTGTCGGCTTCGAAGTAGCGCCCACCGTCAACATCGATCCGAACCCGGTCTTCGTCGAGGGCTATGTATTTTTCTATCCCGGGACCGTCGAATCCCCAGAACAGCTCTATAAACCGCGGGGCCCAGTTGTTCACTAGGCTCATGCTGCGGCGGTAACAGGGGTGGGCCATCAAAATAAAGTCAGGACCAGCAAAACACCCACCACCAAAGTGGTTTGGGGGTAGCCGTGCCGCAATATCGTTGAACGGCAGTAGCCCATCACGCTCTGCAGTTATTGGCCCTAGAAGCTTCCTAGCAATGCCTTTCGCCTTAGCGACAATTCCGGTGGTTTGGACGTACTCGAACGAGTCAGCGCTGAGGATCACCCCTTTCGATTCAGCCATAACAGTGAACCGAGCAATCAGATCTGCTGCTGCGGCAAGCTGCTTGCGAGACTCCTCTTTCATATCCGCGAAATAGCGAGCCATAAACTCGTTGTGGCTTTGATCAGTCATCGGTGCCAGGTTCCGAGCGAGGTAGCAGAACATCAGCCCCATGGATTGGTGTGTCCGGGTCGATACTGGCTTCCAACTCAAGTAAGCGCTGATGCCCAGGATGACTCTCTACTGCGAGCGCTACCAGCCGGCGGCAGTTCGCCATATCGTCCGCCATCCGGTACCGCTCTGCTAAATCCAGAGAAACTGCTGCTTCATAAAATCGTGGAAAACGTAGTCCACTAGGAGAGCCACGTCGTTTGAGATAGCTCTTGATGGTTTGATCGTGCACCTCCAATGTCCACCCGGGAACCTTACCTGCAACCGTGTGTACTAGGAGAGCCTCCGGTGAGGGCTGCGATAGGTCTTGACGGATCAGCTTTTCTATCCCCTCAGATACAGGCGCCTTCTGCTCTACAGGGACCACCATGTTAAAGAGTGTATAGAGCGCCAGGTACGGTAAGCGCGGATCTCTCTTAGCGCCCAATACGATATCAGCTACCGCACTTAGGACCGGGCGCAGGTCTGTAAGCACCGCTCCCTCCTCACCCAACTGGCAAGGAACCAATTGCTCTAGAAACCCCTCAAGCTTGCTTCGCCCAGTACTTAGTAGGTCTCCTTCCGCATTACCCACCCAATACTGCGGGGCCATGCGCAGCTGAATGATGTTGGTCCGCTCCAAGTAGTAGCCAGGGTATGGCTCTCGATCTAATGATGGCTGGCTAGCAACGAACTTAATGATCACGTTGCGCATCAAGCGGGATAACCCTTGGAGGGTTAAGTAAGCCTTGCGCTCGTGAAGCACTGTTTCACTATAGCCATGACCAAGCACAACTACGGTAGGGAGTCGCATTAACTGATGTACGTATTTGGAGCGGGCCTGATAGGCCATGGTCAAGGCCTCGGCAATGTCGGTGCTGGAGAGCGCCTGGCCTGGGGCCAACGATACGTCGCGAAAATATTCGGGCGGTGTATGAGCAATCGCGAACTCGCGGAAGCGGCGCGCCAGGGCAGTATGCTCCACTCTTAGCAGTGCATCCCGAACCCTTTGTGCCACCGCTTCATCCGCATCTGTCAAAGCCTCGTCAATTGCTTGCCGCTTTCGCTCGTCATAGGAAGCCCAATCGCTTTCATGACCATCAAAATCCTGCGCTAGCGACTCTACTGATGCCACCAGCAGCGTGTACGCCAACTCCAGGTCATCCGCGATCCGATGCATACCGTTTATGTACGTCCGGATCGCTCTCATCACACCGAGATATGTCTGACGCGGCAACCCGATTAGCCGGCCAACAAACTCCTGGAGGAAAGCCACTTCCTCAGGCTTACACCAAATCTCTGGCTCGAAGAAGCGACTGACAAATTGATGCGGAGATGCATGAGTTGCTAAGCCCTTTTTCCCACTAGTCAGGCGCCGAGCTAGATCGATATCTGGTGAACATACGCAATTCAGTGCAAATGACGTCACAACTGCAAAATCGCTGAGGTAGGGCTCAGCGGTGCAGGACACGAGTACTCCCGGAGCCTTCTCCTCTGCCTCCATCCTTTCCTGCATCTCATAGACGACTACAGTCGGCTGAATCGAGCTTCGTGAAGATGGAATCAGCTTTCCCGCTGCCGTTTCTACTACAACCTCACTCTCTAAATTGGCGTTGGTATAGAGCATGCCTCGCAACAGGTTTTCCCACCCTACGGGGAGACTGAAGAGCTTTCCAGTGGCAATCTGAAGCATACGACCTCCAATATCGTACTCAGTGGCTCAGCGCCAACGGCGGTTCCTGGCTCCGAAACTACTCAGTATCAAACGCTTAATCTGGCACCTCATTATGCAGCCCCGCCCGGGGTGCTAATCAATGTCCGCTTCTGACCGACTTCGGCCGGTCGAGAGCTGCTATTGCGAGAAATCATAAGGGCCGCCGGCGGCCACTCTAGCCTTTGCCCATCCGTGGCCTCAGTAGAGGGTGCCAGGCCTGACTTCCTCCCTTTAACCTGGCCAGTCCCTGTTTGGTATGCCCGCGTTTTCACCACACGCGCCCACACGTATCGCGGAAGAGGTCGCAAAAAAACCACCTATCGAATGACAGGTGGTTTTGATGGTTTGTAGTGGAAGCAGTCGGCATTGTGTAAAGGCCCGCTGCCTAGGACGGTGCAGTAGCGGCGCATCACGGAATAAATCCGATAGACAAAGGCGGCTCCACCCCATGGGTAGGGGGCGGTATGCTTCTGGAACCTTACATACCTGGCTAACTCCATCCTGCTGGATCAGTGCTTGCAGGAGTCTTGCGCTGTTGGGATGACGACTCTTGAACCTGTCGTCTTAGGTTTTTGCTGGGTCAGTGTATGGGGGCATCATCATGTATGCCTCACTCTTTAGGGGTGGGGGTTTGCCCGTGATGTTGGGGCGTCGGCTGGGCCGTCACTGCGGTTTGCAGTGACGGCCCGGTTCATGACTTGCGCGTCCGTGGACAAAAGCCGTCTGCGGTAGGTGCATATTTATCCATTGCCTGTGGTACTGACGCGGCCTTCGGCCTTGTCGGCTCCCTGCGCAGGTGCGGCATGGTTCCCATGCCACGCCTGCGCAGGGAGCTTGTGAAAAAGGCGGAGCATGGAGCTGCCTTGCCGATTAACGCCGTGAATCGCACGAGCAAGTCAACAACGTAGGTTGACCGAGAGCTTTCTGTTGAAGGTCTGGGGCGGATGATAACTAGCAGTCACAACGTGGTAGTCGGAGCCCATAGCGGCCCTTCGAGGACTGTGGCTCACGGTCAGAGGCTGCCCTTCGCAACAGGCAGAAATCGGCCAGAAGCGGCCATTCAATGCATCGATAGAAGTAGGGCGGTGCATACGTTTTCACTCCGCCAACCCGAACTGGAAATTCGTAAGGGCGCCAGTGTGGAAGCGCATGCAAACAGCGTATATACTCCTATAAAACATATGGCTTTTTGATATTGCTGCCGACTCAATAAAATCAGGGATGTGAAATTGGATTATTATATTAGGCGCGTTGTAATTTCAGACTTATTTGAAGTGGGCAACAATTATAAGATAGATCTATCAGAGGGGTGCAATTGTATATTCGGCCCAAACGGCACGGGCAAGACGACAATTATTAACTTGATTGTCAACTCCTTATCCGTCGATTTAGAGCCGCTGGCTAGAATTTCTTTTGGCTCTATTACAATTTTTCTTGCCAAGACCGGACAGGTCCGACCTTTCAAATATCTACTATTAACCCGCTCGCGCAGACTTCAAGGGCTGGTGAGTCTTTACTATGAATTTGAAAACAATGTCACGTACGCGTTTGACATAAAGTTTAGAAGCGGCGTATCGAAGGTATCTGATCGACTAGACGAGAACTCACCTGAAGAACTTAGAGCTACTATTCGCGAAAAATTGAATTTAACGCACGTCCCCCTATTGCGAATGCATGACTCTGAAATAAACATGTCTCGAGATAGTGGGGATGAGTTTTTGCAATCAATGCTTCGACAAAAGCAAATTTCCCAATCACAAATTACCGAAATTTTAGACCCTAGTGTAAAAGTATTAAACTCACTCGAACGACAGTTCGTCAGCGAAGCAAACTCTGCTCGAAAAAAAATCACAGAAAAATTGGATGACCTGCGCTCAAAAATCATTGAAAAAGTAATGATTGATGAAAGCTTAGTCAGATTAAGTAATAGAGCACTATCGCGTGCACACAAAGCTATGACATCGGATTTTTTGGAGGATGTCGATGTTTCGGCTTATGTTAGAAAGCTAAGCGAAGCTCAGATAAATGTCCCGGAAGTAAAGATCAAAGAGCATTTTTCTATTTGGAAGCAGTTGAACGACAACGTTCGCGACGCTTCTAAAGTAATGCGCTCTCTGGATACAACTGAAACTGGAACAAAAAGAAATGCTGAGGCTGCTCAAAAATTTAATTCCTCATACTACAATCTTATAGCAATGAGCAATTTTAACGATAGATTTTTATCTATTGTAGAGGATGTGGAGTTGATGCAGGCGGCTCGCTTTGAGGTTACAAGGGTTTTTAGCGAGTACGAAAAGGAAGTTAATTTATACCTTAAGCCGAAAAAAAGGTTTCATGTGTCTGAGGATGGGGAGCTCAGCGTATATACTAGAACTTCGCCAATCAGATTGTCCGACCTGTCGTCGGGGGAAAAACATATTATAAGTATCTTGGGGCGTGCAGCGCTTAGCAGGAAGGAAGGCGCGATATTTGTCGCAGATGAACCGGAGCTTTCTTTGCATCTCGATTGGCAACGTATGATATTGCCATCTATCGCTAAGCTTTCTCCAAAATCCCAAGTTATTATTGCAACACACTCTCCAGCAATTCGAATGAAAGGAGCAAGAGATATAGACTTAGAGGAGTGTGTTCAGTGACCACTGTTAGGGCGTTCTCTGCCGAAGAAAATATGCGGCGTCTGAAAATGCAAAAACGTCTTACTTTCGTTGTGGTGGAGGGAAGCGATGACGTACCTCTTTACGAATCATGCCTGATGATGGAATTAAAAAATGTAGATTTTGATGTTATTTATTCAGGAGGAAAAAAGCCAATCCAAGATTTTCTGGCAGAGCATAAAAGTAATAATGCAATGTTCATTGTGGACAAGGATTTTGATGACTTTTCAACTTTAGATCCGAGAGTTGTTGCGTTGGACCGGTATTCCATAGAGAACTATTTTATCTGCGAAGAAGTCATTTCGCACTCTATAAAGTTTGCTATAAGTTGTAGGCTCCAAGACGCGGTTGAAGCGTTTGACTTGACGGAGTTTGTTGAAAAAATCACCCGATCAATAGAAATGCTGATTAAGGTTCTATTTTATTACCAGCGGCATGCCGTTCATAAATTGGATGGTAAAGAAAAGCAGTCTTGGAGTGATGTGTTTCTTTGCGAAAATAATTCTTGGGAACTGAGTTCCGATCAGGTTTTGGCGCTAATAAGTAGGCTCGCTCCCACCCCCAAAGATATTGCAGATGCGGAAGAATATTTTGCAGAAAATTTTCGACATCCTGAAATTTTGATTAATGCGTTTCCTGGGAAGATGCTAAAGACATCGCTTCAAAGATATATTCGGCAGCAAGTCATGCAAATAAAGCCTGGGGCAAAAGGAAAATATAATAATGTCGAAGATACGAGGGCGCTGCTCTCTTCAGTTCTTCATCACTCGTCTAGCCTCAAAAATGTTTTGAGGTCAGTTGTGGAGTTTCTTTCCCGTCGGCAGTTAGGAAATGGTTAGGGTCCTATACACTATATTCCTAGGAAATATCGGTAGAGGCTTCCTAGTGCCATTTCATTTAGCACTAGATCAATCCAACGTGATCGCGCTGGCTCATATTTGCTTCTCATACCTGCAGCTTGTAGCTTTTGTTGCTCCTCAACACAGGCGGCTTTGGGTCGATTACTGCCGTTCGAGACTGGTGGATTTTGGCCGGTTGCTGCCTGTAGCCCAAGGCGGCTGACAACCTAGCGGACATTCATCCTCAGGTTGATAACATCTCCTTTGTAACGGGAGTGGCCTTTCATCCGTCAAGCTAGACGCCTGTAAACTTTCGTTCGACGCTTAACATGAGTAGACGGAGCCGGCTCGCAGTTTGGACTACCGCTCGATGAAAGGTTATACGACATCATGCTCCTCGCGTCCCCTGCTTCAGAACTTGCACTTTGAGGGGTAACGTCTTTAAGAGATATCGCCCTCTAGCCGTCGCTTGGAACGAACGCGTGACGAATTTGTATGGCCATCGAAAAGGGAGGTTTGGTTTGGCGACAAGAGCTGGCTCTCATGCGGGACGTGGGTTCCGATATCAGGATGCGGTTGCGGCAAGCCTTGCCGTGGAAGGCTTTGTCGGCCAGTTTGGGTACGGCAGCGTCGTCCCTGAAGGGGGTGACGATCTTGAGCTCCGGACGGCCAGTGCTAGAACGCTCGCGCAGGTCAAGTCACGACGCGACCACATGGGCCCGTTTTCACCTCGCTCAGTGGCGGGCTTCGTCATGAAAATGTGGGATGGAAAGGGGCTTCAACCTGACGACCAATTTTTGCTGGTGCTCGAGAGTAATGTTGGTGAACGCCGCGCTGCCATCCGCCAGTTGCAGGACCTTTCCGCCTATCCGGCCGTCATAGTCAAGCTGAAGGGACGCAAGGGGCTGGCTGACCTCATTGCGCGAACCAAGGTGCTAGTGCTGCCTGACCCTCGCGGAAGCGCAGTAGCCCATATTTCGGCCAGGCAGGCCTGCACCTCCTTCGAAGCCGAGATGTACTTCGCGGACCTCTTGGGCGTGGTGGGGCATCTATCTGATGACAACGGCACACGCGCGGCAAACGCCTATCTTGGGCTTGCCGTGTCTGATGTTCAGCAGCGGTTCGACGCGCTACGGCCGCTTATGACATCAGCGGTATTCGAGGCAGCGCTAACCGAGGGCTTTTGTTCAGCTGTGGATTTCCTGACGCCCGATGAGGACCCGCTGTTCTACTTGGGTGTCAATGCGCAGGCATCGCACGTAGCCGCAGGACTCGTTGTGGAACGCCCTGAGCTCCGTGCAGCCGTTCTAGAGGGACTGGAGAGCCGCAGAAACGTGCTCATTCACGGCGCTTCCGGCTCAGGAAAGTCAGCAGTCCTTTGGGAGGCCGCGTACGCCAGTCGCCACGCAGTGCGTTGGTTTCAGATTCAGCGCCTGCCGCCGGCAGCCATTGCGTCACTTGTCCAGCTTGCGCGCTCCAGACGAGCGACTGCAGATGCACCCGTCGGCTTCATCATCGATGACGTGGGCCGAGGGTTCTCGGAGGGTTGGACCGCGTTGACTGCGGAGGTAAATCGCACTCCCGGGCTGCTGCTCTTGGCATCTGTACGAGAGGAGGATCGCTACCCGCTGGTAGATAGCCGTCGCGCTGCCCAAGTCAAGGTTCAGGGCGACGACACTCTGGCTGAACGAGTGTGGCGAGAGCTGAGGGATAGAGGGCAAACCGCTTGGCAAGGATGGCGAGAACCTTGGACGCTGGCGGCTGGCCACCTGCTTGAGTACACCCACGTGCTTACCCAGGGGCATCGATTGAGCGAGACGCTGCACGCGCAGGTTGCGGCGCGTATTAACGACGTCACTCGACACGACGAGCTGGATGTCTTGAGAGTGGTGGCTTGTGTGAACGCCGCGGGTTGCAATGCCGAGGTGTCAGCGCTGCCTCGCGTCTTGTCCAAGCCCGCGACCACGGTCTCGCTCGCGCTGACCAGACTCAAGGATGAGCACCTGGTTCAAGACGCACATGACGGCAGGATCGTGGGACTGCATGAGTTGAGATCTGCAGAGCTCCTTCGCCTGTCTCACGAGTTCCCACCGCCCTTGTTGTCGACTACGGCCGCAACTGCGGTTTGGCTGGTGCCGGTATCCGAGATGTCTCGGTTCCTCGAGCGCACACTCTCCAGGCACGAGGGATGCGATGACGAAGTAATTGAAGGCTTGGCGCTTAGGTTGGAGGCAGCACCGACACCGGCGCTCCTCGGCGCGATTTTGACAGGGCTGGACCGCACGAACGCGCATCGAGTGATCAGGCGTTGGCTCCAAACCGCTGAAGCACAAGCGATGGCGAAGTCGTTTCAGGGGATGCCTGCGGGACTCGCGATTGGCGACATCGAGCCTCCGGATATCGGTCCGATGGTACCCGCATCCCGACGCTTTACTGGAATTAGGACTGAGGTCATCGCTTCAGGTTTGACCGCTCGCTTTTTGGCTCGGTTAGCTCCAAGGGATCTGCGCCGCGCGCTCCAGGTGGCGAGCAGCGTGGGAGACTTGACCCGGCTCATGGCTTCGCTACTCGGTCAAGTCATCCCGACTTCGCACTTGGGAGAGCTGGCCGCATTTTCCCCTCCGCTCGTCGAAGCGGACTTTCAAACCGTAGTTTCGCTACTCCAAGTCACAGCAAGGGTCGACAGGGCGCTGGCGATCAGTTGGGTCAATGCAGTAGGGCAAGACACGTTGTTCCAGCGCTTCTCCGACAATGTGGCCTGGGCTGAGGCGCCGAGTCTGAGCCCATGTGAGGAAGGTCAAGAGGTTCGCTCAGACATCTGGTTTGTAGCACCCTCCGTGCAGACCGACCTTAACCACGACGTGTATCAGACTTGTGAGGCCTTGCTGGCGCTGACACCGGCAGCAGATATTGTGTCCAGCGACGCGCTCGGAGCTGACGGGGTCATCGTCCCGTCCACAGTCGAAGACTACCCGCTTGCTCGCAAACGCATGCCCAGGGCGAACGTTCCCGCGCCCGAGCAAGTCGCCCGTAATCGGGCGTGGCTGGCCATACTCAACGCTTACTTGGCTACTGAGAGTTACACCGCCTATCTAGCGCAATGCTTGGATCTGCTCAATCTGCTCGTCCCTAACCTCAGAGCGCTTCTTGATGGGCAGTTCAGAGGGAATACCGATGCCACGGCGCTCAACGCCTTGGGGCGCGTATACGACGCTGCTATCAGCTTGGTGGCGCCACAGGAGGAGCCGCTAGCTGCTGGGGTCCAGAGGTGGCCGAGGCTGCCATCGATCCTGTCCAGTTGCTCCACCGATCTCGTCCGGAGGTTTCTTGAGCTACCGCAGGGTGCCCCGGCCTACATGAGCTGGCTTAGCGATATACAGAAGAGCATCGCTACTGCGGCGTCAGAGGAGTCATGGGGTGTGTTGTCAATCGAGGCTCCCAGAGAGTTGGATGAGCTACAGCGCCTGGTGGAAATGTTGCAGACGATGGCCGGTGAGTCTGAGAAAAGAGGGCGGCATCCGTTTCTCACCCACCGTTCTCGGACGGCACCAAAGGGGAGTGCGCTTGGCAAGGCGGCACTCGCCGCGCGCCGATATCGCGAAGCCGAGCTCAATAACTTGGAAGGTAGGCTAAGGACCGAGCTGACCGCCATTAGCCCTGGCATAGGCGTTCATCTACTGGCTGAGGCCACCATTCCCGAGGTGTGGCCGCCTGCGGATGTGCTGGTCACCTTGCCTGTGAACACCGATGGAACAGGCGTGGACTTGGCGAGTGGCTGGCCAGCCTGGCGTGCTCTCATTGAAGGCGGGCGCAAGATTTGCGTCCTGCCCGTCATGAACAGGCTCGGATTGACGAGCCTCGCTACATCTGGCTTCGACAGGCTGTTCCCGGTTCTACCAAATGAACTGGCGCAACCCTGGTGCGCCGCCGCAGGACTAAAGGCAGCTCCGATGGATTCGCTAAACGCATTTACTCGTCTCACCAACCCGTTGGCAGAGCTCCAGGGCATTGACGCGTACTGGAGCAGCAAGGGAACCAGGACGCCCGAGGAGGAACGCATCTATCGGGCGGTCTCCAAGACTCTCGACGAAGCGAGAGAGGCTTGGAGCAACTTGGCGCTCACGGATGACATCAAGGGGGCTGGCCTGCAGCTCGTGGATGCCGCTCTTCAAGGCGAATTCCCGATTGCGAATGCCGCCGCAAGGCTGCTGCACGGCGAGCGGACCCAGACTATCGAAGTCATCGAGTCATTCGTCCTAGGGCTTACCTTGTTCGAATGTCAGCGCACAGGTGAGCACAGTGCACAACTCGGCAATGGCAACCATGACCTACACCCACGTGCTCAACATGGGCCGTGGCGCGGTGGAGCCCTTTGGATTCCTGCCCAGGACTGATCTGCTGCAAAGTAGCCATTGCTGAACTTCCGCATTACCGCCTCAAACTCTCGTCAGAAAGGCCGCACTGGAGGACTGCTCCTGGCCGATTTCTGCCGGTCACGGCCACCCGATTTTCTGGTCAAATTCCACGCAAACGACTGCTCAAGTCGAATGCCAATCAGTGGGCAAGGGCAATGCAAACGGGTGGACAGGTGGTGTGCAATTACCCACGAGACTCGTTTGACTCAAATGCGGCTAATGAAAAGCCTCAGCGTACCGCGGTTTGGCAGTCGGATGGATCCAGACCATCATCAGATTTGCTTCGTAATGAGCGTTGATGTACTGCGCCTACCTCAGCTTGGAGTAAAAAATTGAAGATCGACATTGATCCTGAGCTGTTGAAGGCCGCAACAGCACCTTTCAAAGATGAAGAGCAGGCTGCCCAAAGGTTATAGACACCAGCCGGGGGCTTGGCTACATGCGCCCTGTAGATGTTGATCTGCACGATGCGCTGGACCTAATTGGTCGGCTTGAGAACGGAGTTACCTCATAGATCTCCTTTTGGCGGCAATCATCTGCTGATGCGTGTTGCTGACCTAAGGGGAGCACGCTTAACCTAGTGGAGGGACCTTTCCGAGTATTCTTATTCAAAATCCTCAGCTATTTGATCCGATGCTACTAAGATAGTGGCACGTGAGCCAAGCTGAGGGATCAGAATGAATGTCGTCAAACTCACCATAGAGAATTTTCGCGGAATTCGATCAGCCAGCCTTTTCTTCGAAGGTCACACTCTGTTTGTAGGAACGAATAACGTAGGGAAAAGCACCATCTGCGAGGCTCTGGATCTTGTATTAAGCCCAGATCGACTCAATCGATTTCCGCCGATAGACGAGCACGATTTCTACAACGGGAGTTATCTGTTCCCGTCCGTGGAGGAGGGAGCATGAACTGGTCAAGTAATTCTGGACACCAGTTAAGGTTTCACGCCGCCAGTTTCTCCATAGCTACCGGCGACCGGTAGTCGTTGTAGCTATGGAGCCTGACGTTGTTGTAACGCATCACATAACGTTGTATATCCACACGAGCTTCGTGCTCCGAGTTGTAACCATTCTCTGGCACCCACTCCGACTTCAAGCTTCCAAAAAAACGCTCCATTGGGGCGTTGTCCCAGCATTCACCTTTACGACTCATGCTGTGCACAAGCCCGTGCCTATTTATTTCATTCCTGAATTTATGGCTGGTGTACTGGCAGCCTTGATCAGAATGAAACAGCACTCCCTTTGGGCGGCCTCGCAACTCGACCGCCATCCGCAGTGCCTCGCAAGTCAGCGCGGCGTCAGAAATCAACGAGAAAGACCAGCCCACGATCCGGCGAGCGTACAAATCCAGAACAGCCGCAAAATACAGCCACCGATTGCCGACCTTGATGTACGTCACATCGCCACACCACACCTGGTTGATCGCCGTGACATCAAACTTGCGTTTGAGCAGGTGCGGCGTCACCAGGGCTTCCACACCGGAAGATTTGTACTTGTGCCGTCGACGCTGCCGACTCGCAACACCGGCTTCACGCATCAAACTGCGAGCCATATGTCGCCCGACACGATGCCCCTTTGCTTGCAGCTCCTTGGAAAGGGTGCGAGCCCCCGCGGATGCTCTGGATTCCTTGTGATGCTCGACCAGCACGGCTTTAAGTTTCTCCCGCTCAGGCTTCACCTTGCCTTGGCGCTGCCGCCAAGCGTAAAAGCTGCTGCGGTTGACTCCAAACGCCCGACAGCAATTGTTAACGCCGTACTGCTCGTCCAGCTCATCGATCAACGAGAATGATCTTTGGAGTCCAAAAGCAGGAGAGCACTGGCCTTTTTTAGGATTTCAATGTCCAGGTCTTTTTGCCTGAGCAACGCTTTGAGCTGCTGAATCTCTCGCTGATCGGCGGTAATCGCCTTGGCCCCTTGCGGGGTTGAGCCCAAGCGTTCTTGACGCACCTGATCGACCCAACGGCGCAAGGCCGTTGGGCCAATATCCAAACTGGCACAGACCTCTGGGACCGACTGGCCCTCGTCCAGCACCAAGCTGGCAGCCTTGAGCTTGAATTCCCTGGAATAAGATTTACGCATAGCCAAACACCTCAGATTTGAGCGCCATCATAGCGCCCGATTGAAGTGTCCAAAATCATTAGGCCAGTTCAGCCTGCCACCCTTTGTCTTTCATCACCTGTGCCGCCAAGTCTCCAGCCCCCCTAGGACCGGCCAGGATTTCTCGCATGTTGGCAATGTGTGGCCGGCCAATTTCGCGCCATGCCGAGCGCTCTGGTGGCTTCTTGAGCGCTTCTGTGCAAACGCGGGGGGCGGGCTGGATTGCAACTGGCTCGCCAGCTTGATTCTGTTTTTTACGGCCGGCCCACAAGTGAAACTCGCCGGCCAACACACGCTTCGCTAGGGCGAAGAAATAGGCGACGACATTGCGTACTGTGCCGCTTTGGCTGCGTGCCTGTAGTTCGTCCAGCACGTCCTGGCGATGGTGTGACGGCAACCGTTTCAAGGCCGCTAGCACGTCTCGTTGCTGGTCTGCTTTGGCGCTGACAAGGCATGGCGGCAAGGCCAGGGGGAGTGACGATGAATCGCTTTCCTCACGCGTATGCGCGCGGTACGTACGTTCTTCTTTGTATAAATACGTCTTATACGTACGGTGTTGCTCTTGAGGTATCTGGCGGGTCTGTTTGGCCTGCCGTGTAACGGTCGATCTGTTTGCGGAAGCAGTGGGTGTGGATGTTCGATTGACCCTAGAACGCTTTCGCGAAGGCGCGGAGGGCGGTGGTTCATCGTCTTTGTTCCGTTGGTCCCGACTGGCAATGGGGGGATGTTCAGGCGTCTGCTCAGAAGTCGCCAGAACGTGCTCGGCAAGATGCTTGATTTGTTTGTTTTCATGGCTGATGCAGGTAGCCATAAGCTCCTCCAGGCTGTCGTCGAGAGCACAAGCTTCATGGAAGCTTAGGGCGCGCTCGTTGACTCGATACAGCACGCTTTGAACATTGCCAGTCAGGAGATCGCAATGTTGCCTTACGAAGCTGATCCATCCTGTAAGCCGCAGTACCGCTAAAGCGCGCCAAGCCGTGGCAGCGCCAGCTCGCTGCCCACAGGGAGTACATGTGAGATAGCGGCGTAACTGCCCCATGTTCACGAGCGGACTGAGGCCATCAGCGGTGCGAAGCATGCGCAGGACCTGCCAGCCATTGCGCTCCAACGGGGTAAGGCGCTGATCGAGCATGAGCGCCGTCAAGGTAGCGCTCAGAGGATCTTGGTCTTGTGAGTTCTGGTGAGTGCGTAGGTCTGCCATGAGATGACTCCGAGGTATGGGCCACGACGGCCCGTTCCTCTGCATCTCATCGCGGATCAACCTTCGTGTAACTCGACAATACGATTTGCATCACCACCGGATTTATCGCTGTTCCATATCGCCGATGACAGTCCTTCATCAGCGTATGGCGACGACTTTCCGATCATTGCTTTCGATGGTTGCTGATACCGAGAGATTGCCGGTAGCTGCTCCCTGGATGTGTTCACTCCACCACTGCATCATCGGCCGTCTGCGCTCAATGTAGTCCGCTCGGTTATAGGCGCTACGTACCTCGTCCTTATCGACGTGGGCAAGCGCAACTTCGATCAGCTCCGGGTCCCAACCCTTTTCATTGAGGATGGTGCTCGCCATCGAGCGCATTCCATGACTGACCAGACGCCCTTCGAAGCCCATCCGTTTCAACGCCATGTTCGCGGTCTGTCTGTTGCAATGGGTGCGAGGATTACGGTCGGCGGGAAACACGTACTCCCGGTGTCCGCTGTAGGGCTTGATGGCTTCCAGGAGTGCCAAAGCTTGCTCCGTGAGCGGGATGATGTGTGTGCGACGTTTCTTCATGCGCTCCGCTGGGATCGTCCAGATCTTCTTCTTGAAGTCGATGTCAGCCCATCGGGTGGTCGCAGCTTCTGCTGGCCGAGTCATCGTGTGGAGTTGCCACTCGATGAGGCACCGGGTGGTTCTTTTGATGCTGGCGTTGGCAATTGCCACCATGAGTTCATTGAGCTCATCGGGGGGGAGCGCCGGCATATTTTTCTTCTTTGGTTTTTTGAAGACCGATCGAATTCCGCTCAGGGGGTTGGCATGAATGAGTCCGTAGTTCACCCCGTAAGTCATGATTTCGTTGAGGCGTTGTGTCAGGCGCTTGACCGTTTCCAAGCTGCCTTTGGTCTCAAGTGGCTTAAGCAACTTGATAACCTGCGGAGCGCTGATTTCGGAAATTGGGGTCGCGTGTAAATCCGGGAAGACGTGCAGCGTGAGCGAGCGCCAAATGTCTTCAGCGTAGGCGGTTGTTACGGAATCTTTCTTCAGTTCAAACCAGGCCGTCGCGACGTTTGAAAGGTGTGCTCTGTCGCGGCTTTTTTCGCTTGGCGATCGGCATCGCGCTGCTCTTTGGGGTCCAGTCCCTGGGCGACCAATTCCCTGGCCTCAACGGTGCGTTTTCGCGCTTGAGCCAGGCTGAGCTCAGGGAATGTACCCAGCCCCATGTTGATCCGTTTTTTCGTCACGGGATGAACGTAGTTGAAATTCCATAGCCTTGAACCATTGGCGCGGACTCGCAGCTGGAGGCCGTTGCCGTCGGTCAGTATGTAGTCCTTGGCTTGGGGTTTGGCGGCTCTGATTTTTACGTCTGAAAGGCGTGTGGCTAGGGCTCCCATGGGTACTCCAACGCTGTTTGTGTATTCCAAAATTTACCAGCCGAAGGCTTGGAATACGTCTTGGAATACATTTCAAAATGGATCTGCGTGAAGTGCTATGGAGCCCAATGGCGGTGAAACCCCCGTATTTACTGGGTTTCAGGCACAAAAAAAGACGTCCGTGGACGTCTTTAGATGATGAAATGGTGGAGCCGGGGGGATTTGAACCCCCGTCCGCCAGTACTCCGCTGTCGGTACTACATGCGTAGCCGTGTCTATTGAGTTAACCCTCAGCGACCCGACGGGCAGGGTGCTTTGGGCGAGTTGTGTAAGTTTTAGCCGCTTCGTCCACAACGTACTGCACGGCGATTCTGTTCTATATGACAATCATTTTGGGTTTACAGACATCCCCTGATGATTGCTGGACCCGAAGGTACCAGAAGGGAAGAGCTAAGGCTGCTTACGCAGCGAGAGCGTAATCCCCGTAGGTTTCGTCATTGGCAACTATAGGAAGTTGCAACAGTGGATTTACGAGTTCTGTTACCAACTCGGCATGCACCTAAAGTTTCGCAACCGGCGTCGAATCCTGAACGGCCCCGGACCTGTCACTCCGGTAGAGCATTGGAGCGGCAGGCGTGTGCAGAGTGTACGCCAATCCGGGCCGGAGGCCAACCCGAAGGTTGGCCGTCAACGGTCAGGAGCTTTTACCGTCCTTGCTCACCTTCTGGATTTCCTGAAGGGTCTGGGTGGTCTCGCTGATGCATTTCTTGGTGCCTTCCTCACTGTGCTGGGCCTGGTGGGCCTTGGCTTGCTGGAGGCTGGCCTCGACGCGCGCTTCGAGGTCGGAGCCCTGGACCTGGGTCTTGGCGTTCTCGATGGTTTTGATATTGGTCTCGCACAAGTCGTCCGAGCCGCCGGCGGCGAACGAGGGGGAGGCGAGGATGGAGGCAGTGACGAACAGACCTAGCAGTGCAGAGCGTTTCATGTGTCTCTCCTTGAACCGAAGGCTCACGCCATCAGTACTACCAATTGAGGGAGGTCCCGCGTTTGCGGGACTTGATCAATGGACTGCGGGCGTTCGCCAGGGTTCTATTTTTCTTTACCTCGCCCTGGCCTGGGTGACTCGGTCCACCAGGTAGACCAGCCCGTGGTAGTCGATGGCGCCGTGTTGCGTAAGGCCGATTTCACAGGTGCGGCTGGTGGAAATTCCTTCGCTGCAGTGCTGCACGGCGTCCTTGAGGGTACGCAGTGAATGGGCGTTCAGTTCCGGGGTGGTGAAGCCTTTGTCGCCGGCAAAGCCACAGCAGTGGATACCTTCGGGGATCACCACGTTCTTGCTGCATTTGCGCGCCAGGTCGATCAGGGCCTGGCTTTCGCCCAGGTGTTGCGTGCTGCAGGTGACATGCACGGCGATCGGGGCTTCCTGTGGCGTGAACTCCAGGCGGTCCATCAGGTGGGTGCGGATGAAACGCACCGGGTCGTACAGGTCCAGGCGTACGTCGCCGAGGTCCTGGACCAGGCGCAGCGTGCAGGGGCTGGTGTCGCAGTAGATCGGGTCGAGCCCGCCACGGCTGGCATGCAGCAGGGCGCCGATCATTTCCTGGCGTTTGTCTTCGGCTTGCTCGGCATACCCTTTGGACGCGAATGGCTGGCCGCAGCACAGGTTGTCCACATTGTCCGGAAAGACGACTTGATAACCGGCCTTTTCCAGCAGCCGTTGAGTCTTTTCGTACAGGGACGTCTGTTCCTTGTCCCCTGCGGCCGGCCCCATGGCGCGGGATACGCATGCAGCCAGATACACCACTCTCGGGCGTTCGTCCGCCACAGCGGGGCTGAAGCGGATGGGGCGTTCCGGCTGCGGCATGGCGTTGGTCCATTGCGGAACCCGGCCTTTGGACAACCGGTTCAGCCCACCGGACAGACGGGTCAGGCGCGGCGCTCCCAGCAGCATGCGCGCGCCATTGGCGACGTGCAGCGTGAAGCGGGCACCCTGCAAGGCAGTGGCGAAATTACTCGCAAGCCAATCGGCGGTTTTCTTACGGGTTGCGGTACGCCCTCGCAGTTTTTTCACCAGCTCGCCGGTGTTGATGCCCACCGGACAACGTTGGGCGCACAGCCCGGTGGCGGCGCAGGTGTCGATGCCCTGGTATTGATAGGCCGTTTCCAGCGCCGAAGTGTCGATGCCGGAGCGTTTTTTCGCCTGGATGTCGCGCCATATCACGATGCGCTGCCGCGGGCTCAAGGTCAGGTCCTTGGATGGGCACACCGGCTCGCAGAAGCCGCATTCGATGCACTTGTCGACGATCTCGTCGGCGGCCGGCAGCGGCTTGAGGTGCTTGAGGTGGATCTGCGGGTCTTCGCTCAGGACCACGTCGGGGTTGAGGATGCCGTTGGGGTCGAGCAAACGCTTGAGGCGCCACATCAGCTGGTAGGCATCGCTGCCCCATTCCAGTTCGACGAACGGCGCCATGTTGCGTCCGGTACCGTGTTCGGCCTTCAGCGAGCCGCCGAACTCCACCGCCACCAGATGGGCCACGTCATCCATGAACGCCTGGTAGCGTGCGACTTCTTCCGGGTTGTTGAAACCTTGGGTGAAGACAAAGTGCAGATTGCCTTCCAGTGCGTGTCCGAACAGGATCGCTTCGTCGTAGTGATGTTTATCGAACAGTTCGATCAGGCGATTCACGCCCACGGCCAGTTGTTCCACCGGGAACGTGACGTCCTCGATGATTACTGTGGTGCCGGTTTTGCGCACCGCGCCCACGGCGGGGAAGGTGTCCTTGCGGATGGCCCAGAGCCGGGCGTTTTCCTTCGGGTCTTCGGTAAAGTCGATGCGTTTTTCCACCGGGAAACTGGCCAGGGAGGCCATGATCCGGGCGAGCTGTTCCTGTAGGAGGGATGACGAAGCCGCGCGGGATTCGATCAGCAGGGCACAGGCCTGGGGCGACAGGTGTTGTACGAAATCGGGCATGCCGGGTTTGTGCTGCACTGAACGCAGGCTGCGACGATCCAGCAGTTCCACTGCCGATACGGGTTGGCTTTTCAGGACGGTGACCGCGTTGCAGCAGGTCTCCACATCCGGGAACACGATCAGCGCCGATGCCTTGTGCGGGTGGTCGACAACGGTGTTGTAGGTCACTGCGCTGATAAAGCCCAGGGTGCCTTCGGAGCCCACCAGCAGATGGCTCAGGATGTCCAGAGGATCGTCGAAATCCACCAGGGCGTTGAGTGACAGGCCGGTGGTATTTTTCAGACGATATTTATGGCGAATTCGGGCGGCCAGTTCTGTGTTGGCGCGGGTTTCGCGACCGAGGGTCGTCAACTGCTCCAACAGGTCGCCATGGCTTGTGCGAAAGGCCGCCACGCTGCTGTCGTCTTCGGTATCGAGGCGAGTGCCATCGGCCAGTACCAGGCGGATGCCGGCCAGGGTGTGATAGGTGTTCTGGGCCGTGCCGCAGCACATGCCGCTGGCGTTGTTGGCGACGATGCCGCCGATCTTGCAGGCGTTGATGGACGCCGGATCCGGACCGATCTTGCGCCCGAACGGGGCCAGCCAGGCGTTGGCCTGGGCGCCGATCACGCCGGGCTGCAAACGGATCTGGGAGCCTTGTTCGCGAATCTCGCGACCGTTCCAGTTGTCCCCAAGCACGATCAGCACCGAGTCGCTGATGGCTTGTCCGGACAGGCTGGTGCCGGCGGCACGGAAGGTGACGGGCACCTGGTCGCGCTGGGCCAGTTGCAACAGCGCCACCACTTCGTCTTCGCTCTCGACCCGCACCACGAGTTTGGGAATCAGCCGGTAGAAGCTGGCGTCGGTACCGAAGGCCAGCGTCGACAGCGGGTCTTCGAAACGTCGCTTGGGTGGAATCAGTTGGTGTACGTCACGCAGAAAGGGGGCCGGAAGGGTCATTGGTCCTCCAGAATCAGTACCACCAGATCCTTCGGGCCGTGGGCGCCGTAGGCCAGGACTTGTTCGATGTCGGCGGTTTTCGAGGGGCCCGACACCAGCAGGGCGTTGGTGGGCATGCCTTGGGCCCAGGCGAATTCCTGCTGCACTTCGTAGAAGTTGTCACGGATCTCGCTGGCCTTGAGCAGGGCGAAATGCACCGGTGGCACCAGGCTCATCAACCGGGGCTCTTCCCGCGTTGGCCAGAGAATCAGGCTGCCGGTGGCGGCGATGGCACCGAGGGTGCCGGTGAGGCTGGCAGGGGTGTCGTTGAACAGCTCGGCTTTCCATTCCTCCACCGGCCGGTCGTAGGCCTTGAGAGGTGGCAGGTCCGGATTGTTCGCCCAGAATTGCGTGATTCTTTGCCCGTGTGGTGTGCTCGGCGCAATGAGCAGGCTGGGCAACTGACGGTCGCGCAGTAGCTGCGCCAGCAACGCTGGCCAACCTTCGCCGCTGGTGAGGTGGATCTCGGTGTGCACAGCCTCCATCAGCTTACGCAGTTGAGGGATGCGTTCCTCAGGCGCATAGCGATAGGTCTGGGTCACCAGCTCGACATCGAAGTTGTCGGCAACCGGCGTGGTGCCGGTCAGGCTTTTGCGCAGCTTGGCGAGAATATTCTGCTTGGCGCTCATCGACGGTCTCCCTGCGGGTTCAGGTGTTCGCGGGCCAGGTCATGCAATGAGCGGGCGGCGGGTTTGGGGGCGCTGTGGTTCTGGGTCCATGGACCGACGTTGCGGGGCGTCAGGGCGCGCAGGCGCGTGGCGAGGTAGGCGAACAGCCGGTACAGCCGCGGCGAGCTGTTGAGCCGGGCCCAGGCATTCCAGATGAACCGTTCCCTGGGCGAATATTTGCTGCCCTGGCCGCGTATCACCTGGTGGGGGCTGTCCGGTGCCTTGACGTTCTCTTCCCGCAGCCGGCGCAGCAAGGCCGGAATCGGGATCTTCACCGGGCACACTTCGCCACAGGCGCCGCACAGCGAGGAGGCGCTCGGGTGGTCCGGCACCTTGGCGAGGCCGACCATGTGGGGCGTGATGATTTTTCCGATAGGCCCTGGGTAAACCTCGCCATAGGCGTGGCCGCCGATTCGGGTATAGACCGGGCAATGGTTCATACAGGCGCCGCAGCGGATGCAGTTCAGGGTCTGGCGCAGTTCGCTGTCGGCAAAGGCCTGGCTGCGTCCGTTGTCCAGCAGCACCAGGTGGACTTCCTGGGGGCCGTCCAGCTCCTGGGCCTTGCGCGGGCCGGAGATCATGTTGACGTAGGTGGTGATGGGCTGGCCGAGGGCGGAGCGGGTCAGCAGCGACAGCAGCGGCACCACGTCCCGCAGGTTTTCCACCACTTTCTCGATGCCGGTCACGGCAATGTGCACCGGTGGAACGGTGGTGGACATCCGTCCATTCCCCTCGTTTTCCACCAGCAGCAGCGTACCGGTCTCGGCGACGGCGAAGTTGACGCCCGAGACGCCGATGTCGGCCTCGAAGAATTTCTGCCGCAAGACCCTGCGGCCGATCTGGATGAGCTGGTCGACGTCCTTGGTGTACTCCACGCCGAGTTTGTCGTGGAACAAGGACGCGACCTGACCGGCATTCTTGTGGATCGCCGGCATAATGATGTGTGAAGGCTTCTCGTGATCGAGTTGGACGATGAACTCGCCCATGTCCGATTCCAGGCATTCAATGCCTTGAGCCGCGAGGACATGGTTCATCTCCATCTCTTCGCTGACCATCGATTTGCCCTTGATCACTTGCCGCGCCTCGTGAGCGCGGATGATCGAAAGGACGATGCCATTGGCTTCGTCCACCGTTTCCGCCCAGTGCACTTTCACACCGTTGCGGGTCAGGTTGCTTTCAAGCTGCTCGAGCAGGTCGGGCAGCTTCGATAACGCACGGGCGCGGACCGCATTGCCCAGCACCCGCAGGTGTTCCCTTTCGTGGGCGTCGCTGAAGGACGTCGCCCGCTTCGTCATCAGTGAATCCATCGCACTGCGAAAGTTGTTTCGCAGTTGCGTGTCGTCCAGGGCCTTGTGGGCCCGGGCGCGAAAATCTTCCGACACCTCAACGGTGGGAATCAGCGTCGGCGTGCTCATGCCACACCTCCGGTACGCTGCCAGAGGAAGCTTGCCAAGTGTTGGCCGCGCAGCGCCTCCTGCTGTTTTTCCAACGCGCCGTTGATGTTCATCAGGCAACCGCAGTCGGCACTGACGACCTGATGCGCGCCGGATTCCTTCAGCGCCCGGGTCTTGTCGGCCACCATCGCTCCGGAAATATCCGGCATGCGAACGCTGAAGGTCCCACCAAAACCACAGCATTCACTTTCGTGGCTGTGTTCGACTCGTTCCACGTTGCACAACTGCGCCAACAACGCCCGGCCGTGCAGGTGGGTGTTCATTTCCCGTCGTGCCGAGCAGGACGTGTGCAACGCGACCTTCGTCGGCTGCCCGCTGTCCTTGAGCTGCACCTTGCAGACGAACAGCAGGAACTCCGCCAGCTCATAAGTCCGTGCGGCCAGGGCCTGGATCTGCCGGAGCGTGTCGGGCTCGTCCTTGAACAGATCGGCGTAGTGCTCGCGGATCATGCCGGCGCAGGATCCCGATGGCACCACTACCGGACAGTCTTCGGCAAACAGGGCCAGCTGCGCTCGCGCCACCGTCCGGGCCTGCTCGGTGTATCCCGAGGTGTAGGCCGGTTGCCCGCAACAGGTCTGCCCTTGCGGGTACTCCACCCGGATGCCTTCACGCTCCAGCAGGTGAATCGCGTCCATCCCGGCTTCGGGATAGAACAGGTCCACCACGCAGGTCCCGAAGAGGTAGACCCGTCGCGGTTTCTCGCTGGGGTACTGCCGGGGTTCGGGCAATGGCGGGGCGACACGGGTCGCGTTCGGCACGGCGTTGTAAAAAAGCTCGCTCATCAGGCGTGTCTCCGGGTGGTCCCGGTTATCCGTCCGCTGAGGCTGCTGAATATAGAGGGGATATCTTTCAGCAGCCTTGCAGACCCGGTTATCGATAGCAAACGCCGAATCGTGGTTCGGCGTCGGTTCTTTCAGTGTTGCCTGTCTTGATCAATGCACCAGCATGCCGGTGAACCAGTAGGCCTGGGCCAAGGTGATCAAGCCGACGATCGTTGCAAAGAATAGGCTGTGTTTGAGGGTGAAACGGAACAGGTCAGACTCCTTGCCTACCAGCCCGGTTGCTGCGCAGGCCACTGCGATCGATTGCGGCGAGATCATCTTGCCGGTCACGCCGCCGCTGGTGTTGGCCGCCACCAACAGGGTGTCGTTGACGCCGATCTGGTGAGCGGTGGTGGCTTGCAACGAGCTGAACAGCGCGTTGGAGGAGGTATCGGAACCGGTCAGGAACACGCCCAGCCAGCCCAGGAACGGCGAAAAGAACGGGAACGCCGCGCCGGTACCGGCCAGCACCAGGGCCATGGTGGAGGACATGCCCGAGTAGTTGGTGACGAAGGCGAACGCCAGCACCATGCCGATGGACAGGATCGGCCAGCGCAGCTCGAAGAACGTCTCTTTAAAAGTGGTCAGACCAGTTTTGAAATTGATTTTCAGCACCAGCATGGAGATGAGCGCCGAGAAGAAAATCGCGGTGCCGGTGGCGGAAATCGGATCGAGCTTGAACACGGCGGGAATGGCGGTGGGGGTGACCACGATGGGCGCGACCTTGACCACCATCTTGTCCAGGTGCGGGATGGCGAAGTTGAACACCCAGCCGTACATCGAGCCGCCCGCGGCGAACATCGCCTTGAACGGTTTCAGGGTCCAGATCGTGACCAGAACGGTGAGGATCAGGAAGGGCGACCAGGCCTTGATGATTTCGCCCAGGCTGTAGGGGGAAGCGACTGTGCTGCGAGGCTGGCCGAAGCCGCCGACGCTGGCGACGGCCGCACCGACGCTGGTGCCGGCGATCTGGGCGCCTGCGGTGCGCTTGGGTTGCCAGACTTTCAGGAACAGCGTCAGGGAAATCAGGCTGGCCAGGGCCGAGGTGATGTCCGGCAGTTCCGGGCCGATGAAGTTGGAGGTGAAGTACTGGGTGATGGCGAAGCTCAAGCCCGCCACCAGCGCCGCCGGCCAGGTTTCCCGGACGCCGCGCAGGCCATCCATCATGAACACCAGCCAGAACGGCACGAACAGCGACAGCAATGGCAGTTGGCGACCGGTCATGGCGCCGATCTTGAAAGCATCGATCCCGGTGACCTGGCCGGCCACGATGATCGGGATGCCCAGCGCGCCGAACGCGACGGGCGCAGTGTTGGCGATCAGGCACAGGCCGGCGGCATACAGCGGGTTGAAGCCCAGGCCCACCAGCAAGGCGGCGGTGATGGCGACCGGTGCGCCGAAGCCGGCGGCACCTTCCAGGAATGCGCCGAAGCAGAAGCCGATCAGCAGCACTTGAAGGCGTTGGTCATCGGTGATCGACAGCACCGAGCTGCGGATGACCTCGAACTGGCCGCTCTTGACCGTCAGTTTGTAGAGGAACACGGCGGCGACGATGATCCAGGCGATCGGCCACAAGCCGTACGCGAAACCATAGCCGGCGGCGGCGAGCGCCATGTCCACTGGCATCTGGAAGGCAAGGATCGCTACGGCAATCGCCAGGGCCAGGGTGATGCTGCCGGCCACATGTCCCTTGAGGCGAAACACCGCCAGGGCCAGGAAGAAGAAAACGATGGGGATGACGGCCGCGAGAGCGGACAAGCCGAGACTGCCGAGCGGACTGTAGAGCTGTTGCCAGGTTTGCATGGTGGGTGGGCCCCTAATTGTTGTTGGTCAGGCACTGGTCAGCGGTTTTGGATAATTGGTAAGACCAATTTACAAGCGCTGTTGGCTAGGGTAAAAGCCTTGGTTGTCGTGTGTCAATTTGCCGCCCACAAAACTTTCGTCGAATAAGCGGTGCAGATCGCATCTGCTCCGCTCGGGCCGATGGCGTCTGGTGGGTGTGGTCGAGGCCCGGATAGGCCAGAATAGAGAGCCCGGCGAGCCGTCGGGACCGTGGAGAATCAGTTATGGGGTTTGATCAGATTCGTCAGCGCCGTTTGTCTGACGATATTGTCGAGCGGCTTGAAGGAATGATCCTTGAAGGCACGCTGAAAGCGGGCGAACGGCTGCCGGCCGAGCGGACCCTGGCCGATCAGTTCGGCGTATCACGCCCTTCGTTGCGCGAGGCGATCCAGAAACTGGTCGCCAAGGGACTGCTGGTCAGTCGCCAGGGCGGTGGCAATTATGTGGTGGAGTCGCTGGGTTCGACCTTCAGCGACCCTTTGTTGCTGCTGTTGGAAAGCAACCCCGAGGCGCAACGGGACCTGCTGGAGTTTCGTCACACCTTGGAGGCCTCCTGTGCCTATTACGCCGCGTTGCGGGCCACGGAGGTGGACCGCGAGCGGCTGACGGCGGCGTTCGGTGAGTTGCAGGATTGCTATGCTCGCCACGACGAAGTGAGTCGAGCGGAGGAGGGCGCGGCGGATGCGCGTTTCCACCTGGCAATCGCCGAGGCCAGTCATAACGCGGTGTTGCTGCACACCATCCGTGGACTGTTCGATCTGCTCAAGCGCAACGTGGTGACCAACATCGGCGGCATGTACAAGCAGCGCAGCGAAACCCGCGACATGCTGATCAGCCAGCATCGTGAGTTGTATCAGGCGATCATGGACGGGCACGCCGAGCAAGCGCGAGAAGTGTCCAGCCGACATATTCTGTATGTGCAGGAAGTGCTGGACGAAGTGCGTCAGGAAGCGCAGCGGGTGGCGCGGGCGGAACGGCGCAAGGGAATATAGTGATGAAACCTGTCGGAGCGAGCCTGCGCGCGAATGCGGTGTGTCAGTCAAAACAATGTTTACTGATCCACTGCAGTCGCGAGCAGACTCGCTCCCACATGCAATCTCGCGAAGGCTAGTCTTCCTTGCCCTTGTTGCGCACGGCGCGCTGCAGCTCGCGCCCGGCATCGCGCTCGCGCTCGGTGTCGCGCTTGTCGTATTCCTTCTTGCCCTTGCCCAGTGCGATCTCGCACTTGACCAGGTGCTTGCTCCAGTAGAACGACGTGCAGACACAGGCGTAACCCTTCTGCTGTACGGCGGCGAAGAGTTTTTCCAGCTCGCGCTTGTTGAGCAGCAATTTGCGGGTGCGCACCGGGTCGGCGATCACGTGGGTGCTGGCGGTGGTCAGCGGGGTGATATGACTGCCCAGCAGCCAGGCCTCGCCGTCCTTGAGCAGCACGTAGCTGTCGACCAGTTGCGCCTTGCCCGCGCGCAGGCTCTTTACTTCCCAACCGGCCAGGACCATGCCGGCCTCGAAACGTTGTTCGATGAAGTAGTCGTGTCGCGCCTTTTTATTTTGCGCGATGGTCCCTGTGGGGTGTTTCTTCTGTTTAGCCATAGGGGCGGCATTATAGGCAGTTGCGTGCGTGTCGGCTACGGTGAAGCAGCACGCTTGAGCACGTTGAGTGAATCCCGGACAATGCGGCCTCTTTTTTGAACGCTTGGGCGTGATAACGATGTCGACAGACAAGGTCTCTGTCCACGGCAGTTGGGCTAGCCGCTGGGTCTTCATACTCGCCGCCACCGGTTCGGCCGTGGGGTTGGGTAGTATCTGGAAATTCCCCTACATGGTCGGCGTCTACGGTGGCGGAGCCTTCGTACTGATGTTCCTGGCCTGCATCGCGCTCATCGGCGCGCCGGTGATGCTGGCCGAGACCCTCATCGGTCGTCGCGCCCGGCAGAGCCCGGCCAACGCCTTGAAGGTGTTGGCGGTGACGGCGGGGCACTCGGCCAAGTGGTCCTGGGGTGCCTTCGCCGGGATGATCACGGCGCTGCTGATCCTGTCGTTCTACAGTGTGGTGGGCGGCTGGTCGCTGGACTACATCATCAACATGGGGCGGGGTGACTTCCAGGGCTTGCCGCCCGATCAGGTGGGCGCCTACTTCGGCAATGTGATTGCCGATCCCTGGAGACTGACCCTCTGGCACACGATTTTCATGGTCCTCTCGGCGGTGGTGATCGCCCGGGGCGTGGTTGCGGGGCTGGAACGCAGCCTGCGGATCATGATGCCCTTGCTGTTCGTGATGATCCTGGTGCTGCTGGGGTACAGCATGACCACCGGGCACTTCATGGAAGGCCTGCACTTCATGTTCGATTTCTCTCCGGAGAAGGTCATGGACGGCTTGCTGCCAGCCATGGGGCATGCGTTTTTCTCTCTGAGCGTGGGGGTTGGCTCCATCATGATCTATGGCGCCTACATGCCCAAGAACGCCTCCCTTACCAGGACGGTGGTCGGGGTCGCGCTGCTGGACACCTTTGTCTCGTTGCTGGCCGGTGTGGCGTTGTTTCCGATCGTGTTCGCGGCGGGCCTGAACCCCAGCGAAGGGCCGGGACTGATGTTTGTCAGCCTGCCCTTTGCCTTCGGCAGCATGGCGTTCGGCCAGTTGATGGGGGTGGTGTTCTTTGTCCTGGTGGCCATCGCTGCCTGGAGCTCGGCTATTTCCCTGCTGGAACCGATGGTGGCTTACCTGGTTGAGCGGACCCGTCTCAGTCGTGCCTGGGTGACTTTCTGGCTGGCCTTCACCTGCTGGTTCGTTGGCCTGGGCACGGTGTTTTCCTTCAATATATGGAAGCAGGCCAAGTTTTTCGTGAACGAAGACGGGCTGTTCCGCCTCTATCAATGGGGAGCGACCGGAGGGCTGGATTTCTTCGGTGTGATTGATTTCTTCACCTCGCGGATCATGCTGCCACTGGGAGGCTTGTGTTTCGTAGTGTTTGCAGGGTGGATCATGGGGCGTGAAGCCGTACGCGATGAGTTGTCGCTGCGCAGCCCGGTGCTGTTCGCCGCGAGCCTGTTCCTGATGCGCTACGTGGCGCCCATCGGCATCCTCGTAGTGTTTGCCGCCCAGCTGTGGAAGTGACGCTTACATGACGACACATATTCAACGCTCGGCCTTGCTGCCCTACCCGGCGCAGGCGCTGTACGACCTGGTCAACGATGTGGCGAGCTACCCGCAGTTCTTGCCCTGGTGCTCATCGGCCGAGGTGCTTGAAAGCTCCGAAACCCACATGCGCGCCAGCCTCAATGTCGCCAAGGGCGGGCTGAGCCAGCATTTCGTCACGCGCAATACCCTGGTGCCGGGACAATCCATTGAAATGAACCTGGAAGAGGGGCCTTTCAATCAGCTCCATGGCATCTGGGTGTTCAAGCCGTTGGGTGACAAGGCCTGCAAGATCAGCCTGGATCTCTCGTTCGACTATGCGGGGCCGCTGGTGCGGGCCACGCTGGGGCCGTTGTTCAATCAGGCGGCCAACACCCTGGTCGATGCGTTCTGCCAGCGCGCCAAGCAGAACGCAGAGCTCAAGCGTTGATCGAGATAGAAGTGGTGTATGCCACCGCCGAGCGTCAGGTCCTGCGGGGCTTTGCCGTGCCGGAGGGGACCACGGTGCGCACCGCGCTGGAAACATCGGGCATGGCCCAGGCGTTTGCCGGACTGGACCTGGCGACCTGTCCGGTCGGTATCTTCGGCAAGGTGGTTGCCGATCCGGAACGCCAGGTGGTGCAGGCAGGCGATCGGCTCGAAATCTATCGACCATTGCTGGCAGATCCGAAAGAGATCCGCCGCTTGCGTGCGGCCAAGGCCGCCCAGGCGCGTCAGTCCAGTAAGTAGCCAAGGCTGTTTTACAGGCGATAAAAAACCCGGCATGCCGGGTTTTTTATTTAGATGCGGTTTATTGCGGCGACGTGTCCAGTGGCTCCGGTGTCGGGACCGGTACGGTCTCGACGCTGTCGACGTCCTTCTGGATCTGGTCCAGCAACGAGCCTGGCTTGGCCGGTTTTTCCGATTCCTGCTGCTCGGTGTTCTTGGTCGGATCGGTGACGGTAGTACCGCTTTCCTTGCCCATGATGGCTTCGTCACGGCTTACGCCAGGCATGAAATCGCCCGACAGGCTGACGAGTTGGTCATTGGCATTGAAGATAACGCTGATGCGTTCCTGCTGGCGCTCACCGCCGCCAGGCTGCAAGCTGTAGAGATAATCCCAGCGATCGGCGTGGAACGTGTCGGTCAACAGGGGGTTACCCATGATAAACCGTACTTGCCGACGGGTCATTCCGGGGCGTAACTGGTCTATCATGTCCTGCGTGACGACATTGCCCTGCTGGATGTCGATTTTGTAAACCCCGGGGAATGAACAACCGGCGAGTGCGAGCAGTCCCACGAAGGTGAAACTGGTTAGCAAGAGCTTGGTGTTTTGCATCGGTGGGCGACTTCCACTATCTTGGCTGGGACAACGTAAACGCCGATCATACCCGCATTAAGAGAAGCTGCGAAGCAGCATCGCGAGAAAGCTGACCATGGTTGAAAATAGCGAACTACGCAAAGCAGGCCTCAAGGTGACCTTGCCAAGGGTCAAGATTCTGCAAATGCTCGACTCCGCCGAGCAGCGGCACATGAGTGCCGAAGACGTCTACAAGGCCCTCATGGAAGCTGGCGAGGACGTCGGTCTGGCCACGGTTTACCGTGTACTGACTCAATTCGAGGCTGCCGGGCTTGTGGCTCGTCATAATTTCGATGGCGGTCATGCGGTTTTCGAACTGGCTGACGGGGAACATCACGATCACATGGTGGACGTGGAAAGCCGTGAGGTCATCGAATTCGTCAGTCCTGAAATCGAAAAGCTGCAAAAAGCAATTGCTGAAGACTATGGTTTCGAGCTGATCGATCACCATCTCGTCTTGCACGTACGTAAAAAGAAATAAGCTTTCGAAATGTAAAAAGGCGACCCTGGGGTCGCCTTTTTACATTTCAGCTCTTCAGATTTTTGTCGCGACGACCATTTTCTTCGCGTGAGCCAAGGACTCCTTGGTCAGGTCGATGCCCCCGAGCATGCGCGCCACTTCTTCGACTCGCTCGCTCTTGTTGAGCTTGGACACGGCGGTACGAGTGTCTTCCTCGCCCCTTACCTTGTGGACAAACAGGTGCTGATGCCCCTGTGCGGCAACCTGGGGCAGGTGGGTCACCGTCAGGACCTGGCCGCGTTCGCCCAAACGGCGTAGCAGCTGACCGACAATTTCCGCCGTGGGACCGCCAATGCCCACGTCCACCTCGTCGAATACCAGGGTCGGTACGCGTGAGGTCTGCGCGGTGATGACCTGGATGGCCAGGCTGATCCGAGACAATTCGCCGCCGGATGCGACTTTTGCCAACGCCTTGAGCGGTTGTCCCGGGTTGGCGCTGACCAGTAACTCCACCTGCTCCAGTCCGTTGGGCTGCAGTTCGTCGCCGGCGTTGGGGTGCAATTCGATGGTGAAACGGCCGCCTGGCATGCCCAGGCGCTGGATTTCCTGCTCCACGGCGCTGGCCAGCTTCGTCGCGGCCTGGTGGCGCAGCTCGCTGAGCTCCTTGGCCTTTTCCTGATAGTGGCGGGCATAGGAGGCCAGTTCGTCGCCCAGGCGTTCGATGGATTCATCGTTGGCGTTCAGGGTTTCGAGTTCATCGAGCAGGCGCTGTTGCAGCTCGATGACGTCGGTCGGCTGGACACGGTGCTTGCGGGCCAGCGTATAGATCGTGTCCAGGCGTTCTTCCAGGTATTGCAGGCGCGCCGGGTCGGCGTCGAAGTGATCGAGGAACCGGTTCAGTTCTCCGACGGCTTCCTCGACCTGGATCTGGGCGCTGGTCAGCAGGTTGGTCGCTTCGCTCAGCGAGCCGACGGAATTGTTCACGCTGGTGAGCCGGTTCAGGCTGGCGGTCAGGGCGCTGAGGACGTTGCCCGAATCGCTTTCGCTGCATTGCTCGACCACTTGCCGACAGATGCCCAGCAGGGTTTCGGCATTGGTCAGGTTCTTGTGTTCCTGCTCCAGCTCCTCCAGCTCGTTTTCACCCAGCGCCAGGTTTTCCAGCTCTTCGAGCTGGTAGCTCAGCAATTGATGGCGGGCACGTTGTTCGTCGCCGGAGTTGGAGAGCCGGTCCAGTTCCTGCCGGGTCTGGCGCCAGCGCTGGGCGGCCAGCTGGACCTGGCGGGCCAGGTCGGTCGCGCCGGCGTATTCATCGAGCAGGCGGCGATGGGTATCGGTCTTGAGCAGGGACTGGTGTTCGTGCTGGCTGTGAATGTCGATCAGCAGCTCGCCAAGGGCCTTGAGATCACCCAGGGGGCAGGGCGTGCCATTGATGTAGCCCCGGGAACGCCCCTCCGCGGTGATGACCCGGCGCAGGATACAGAGACCGTCGGTATCCAGGTCGCGCTCGGCCAGCCAGGCGCTGGCCTCGGGGATATCCACCAGGTCGAAGGTGGCCAGGATGTCGGCCTTGTCCGCCCCGGGCCGCACGACGCCGCTGTCGGCGCGGTCGCCCAGGGTCAGGCCCAGGGCGTCCAGCATGATGGACTTGCCGGCGCCGGTTTCACCGGTGATCACGCTCATGCCTCGATCGAGTTCAAGGTCGAGGTGTTCGACGATGGCGTAATTGTGTACGGACAGGTGAACCAGCATAAAGGCCGCTCCCAGGCTTCAGGTCTGGTTATTTATACAGTGTTTTGTTTTCGACTGACAATGCCTTCGCTTAGCTCGATTTGCTTGGGTAGTGGGATTTCTTAGCGCGACCGGTAATAGATATGCAGCTGTTTTTTGTAAGGTCAATTCGTCGGTCGGCCCTTGAAGCTGGAAAACCCGGCCCCATATACGGGGGCAGAAGCGCGAGTCGAGCCTCGCGGACGAAATTGAAAGGAGAAATCTATGGCTGACGAACAGACACCGGATACGCAAAATCTAGACGCCAATCAGGCTCCCCAGGATTCGGGCGAAGACCTGGCGGCACGTGTGCAAGTGCTCGAGGAGCAACTGGCGGGTGCGCAGGATCAGGCGTTGCGTGTCGCAGCCGACCTGCAGAACGTTCGCCGTCGCGCCGAGCAGGATGTTGAAAAGGCTCACAAATTCGCCTTGGAGCGGTTTGCCGGCGACCTGCTGCCGATCATCGACAGCCTGGAGCGCGGCCTGGAACTGTCCAGCCCGGACGACGAGAACATTCGTCCGATGCGCGAAGGCATCGAGCTGACCCTGAAGATGTTCCAGGACACCCTCAAGCGTTATCAGCTGGAAGCCATCGATCCTCACGGCGAACCCTTCAACGCCGAACACCACCAGGCCATGGCGATGCAGGAAAGTGCCGACGTCGAGCCTAACAGCGTGTTGAAAGTTTTCCAGAAAGGCTACCTGCTCAACGGCCGCCTGTTGCGTCCGGCCATGGTCGTGGTCAGCAAGGCGCCGGCACCGGTTTCACCTTCTATCGACGAGCAGGCTTGAAATCGGGCGCAGCGGCCCCATTTAAGAAGTCAAGCGTTTAAGTGCTACCGCAGTTAGCCACCACTGCTGCGGCAACAAAATCCAAGTTCCGGGAGAGTTAACATGGGCAAGATCATCGGTATTGACCTGGGGACCACCAACTCGTGCGTCTCCGTATTGGAAAACGGCAAGGCCAAGGTTATCGAAAACGCTGAAGGCGCGCGTACCACGCCGTCGATCATCGCGTACGCCAACGACGGCGAAATCCTGGTGGGCCAGTCGGCCAAGCGCCAGGCAGTGACCAATCCGCACAACACCCTGTACGCGGTGAAGCGTCTGATCGGTCGCAAGTTCGACGAAGAAGTCGTTCAGAAAGACATCAAGATGGTGCCGTACAAGATCGCCAAGGCCGACAACGGTGACGCCTGGGTCGAAGTGAACAGCCAGAAAATGGCTCCGCCACAGATCTCGGCTGAAATCCTGAAGAAAATGAAGAAGACCGCCGAAGATTACCTCGGCGAGGCTGTGACCGAGGCGGTCATCACCGTACCGGCCTACTTCAACGACAGCCAGCGTCAGGCTACCAAGGACGCCGGCCGCATCGCGGGCCTGGACGTAAAACGTATCATCAACGAACCGACTGCCGCCGCCCTGGCGTACGGCATGGACAAGGCCAAGGGCGATCACACCGTGATCGTGTATGACCTGGGTGGTGGTACCTTCGACGTTTCCGTGATCGAAATCGCGGAAGTCGATGGCGAGCACCAGTTCGAAGTATTGGCCACCAACGGTGACACCTTCCTCGGTGGCGAGGACTTCGACATCCGCCTGATCGACTACCTGGTCGACGAGTTCAAGAAAGAAACCGGCATGAACCTCAAGGGTGACCCGCTGGCGATGCAGCGTCTGAAGGAAGCTGCCGAGAAAGCCAAGATCGAGCTGTCTTCGAGCCAGTCGACCGACGTGAACCTGCCGTACATCACCGCAGACGCCACCGGTCCTAAGCACCTGAACGTGAAAATCTCCCGTGCCAAGCTCGAAGCACTGGTTGAAGACCTGGTTCAGCGCACCATTGAACCTTGCCGCATCGCGATGAAGGATGCCGGTATCGACGTTGGCGCGATCAACGACGTGATCCTCGTCGGCGGTCAGACCCGTATGCCGCTGGTCCAGAAGCTGGTTACCGATTTCTTCGGCAAGGAGCCACGCAAGGACGTTAACCCGGACGAAGCGGTTGCCATGGGTGCTGCCATCCAGGGCGCCGTTCTGGCCGGTGACGTGAAGGACGTTCTGCTGCTCGACGTCAGCCCGCTGACCCTGGGTATCGAAACCATGGGCGGTGTGATGACTGCGCTGATCGAGAAGAACACCACGATTCCTACCAAGAAATCCCAGGTGTTCTCGACTGCCGACGACAACCAGAGCGCGGTGACCATCCACGTGCTGCAAGGTGAGCGCAAGCAGGCTGCCCAGAACAAGTCCCTGGGCAAGTTCGACCTGGCCGAGATTCCACCGGCTCCACGTGGCGTGCCGCAAATCGAAGTGACCTTCGACATCGACGCCAACGGCATTCTGCACGTAGGTGCGAAGGACAAGGCTACCGGCAAGACTCAGTCGATCGTGATCAAGGCCAACTCCGGTCTGTCCGAGGAAGAAATCCAGCAGATGGTTCGCGATGCCGAGGTCAACGCCGAGGAAGACCGCAAGTTCGAAGAGCTGGCCAGTGCCCGTAACCAGGGTGATGCGCTGGTGCACTCGACTCGCAAGATGGTGGCGGATGCCGGCGACAAAGTGACCGCTGAAGAGAAGACTGCGATCGAAGCGGCCGTGGTTGCCCTGGAAGCTGCCGTCAAAGGCGACGACAAGGCTGCCATCGAAGCGAAGATCGAGGAGCTGTCCAAAGTCTCCGCTCCAGTGGCCCAGAAGATGTACGCCGAACAGGCTCAGCCGGCTGAAGGTGCTGCGCAGCAAGGCGAGTCGGCTGGCAAGGCTGACGATGTCGTCGATGCCGAGTTCGAAGAAGTGAAAGAAAACAAGTAATTGCTTGTTGGTCGGCCGGTTGACTGCGTTTGTGCGGTGACTGGTAGGATGTCGCCGCGCGGGGGCTTGCTCCCGCGTTGGCGTGTCTGGAGCCAACGAATTTTTACAGCATGCGACAGCGTTCGGGTGCTGGTGGCGTGATCGGGAATGCTCCTGCTTTCCGAACGACAGACGCTGCGTTTTGGCCGGGTACCTGGCTGAAAGATTTAAGACCAGGATCGTTGAATCGGCGTTGGGTCCGAGCCTGTTTTGGGGGCTCAACGAGTTGGGCGAGGCTCAGGAGAGTTTTGCCGGACGTCCTATAAGAGTGCAAAGACTAATGGCGAAGCGTGATTTTTACGAAGTATTGGGTGTAGAGCGGGGGGCCAGCGAGGCGGAGCTGAAAAAGGCTTATCGTCGCCTGGCAATGAAGCATCACCCGGACCGTAATCCCGGCGATAAAGCGTCGGAGGAGCTGTTCAAGGAAGCCAACGAAGCGTACGAAGTGCTGTCCGACTCCAGCAAGCGTGCGGCTTACGACCAGTATGGCCATGCCGGTATCGATCCGAGCATGGGCGGTGGCGGTGCCGGGTTCGGCGGTCAGAACTTCTCCGATATCTTCGGCGACGTGTTCAGTGATTTCTTCGGTGGCGGTCGCGGCGGTGCCCGGGGCGGCGCCCAGCGTGGCAGCGACTTGCGCTACACGCTGGAATTGAACCTGGAAGAAGCGGTGCGCGGCACCACCGTCAACATCCGCGTGCCGACGCTGGTCAATTGCAAGCCGTGCGACGGTTCTGGGGCCAAGAAAGGGTCCTCGCCGGTTACCTGCCCGACCTGCGGCGGTATCGGTCAGGTTCGCATGCAGCAAGGCTTCTTCTCGGTGCAGCAGACCTGCCCGCGTTGCCATGGCCAAGGCAGAATCATTTCCGACCCGTGCGATTCCTGCCATGGCGAAGGCCGTGTCGAAGAATACAAGACGCTGTCGGTCAAGGTGCCGGCCGGTGTCGATACCGGTGACCGCATCCGCCTGTCCGGTGAAGGCGAAGCGGGTGCCCAGGGTGGCCCGACTGGCGACCTGTATGTGGTGATCAACGTGCGTGAGCACTCGATCTTCCAGCGCGACGGCAAGCATCTGTTCTGTGAGGTGCCGATCAGCTTCGTCGACGCGGCGCTGGGTGGCGAGCTCGAGATCCCGACCCTGGATGGCCGGGTGAAGCTGAAGATCCCCGAGGGGACGCAGACCGGCAAGCAGTTCCGGATTCGCGGCAAGGGCGTCGCTCCCGTGCGTGGCGGCGGTGCCGGTGACCTGATGTGTCGTGTCGCGGTAGAGACGCCGGTGAATTTGAGTCGTCGTCAGCGCGAATTGCTGGAAGAGTTCCGCAGCTCGCTGGCCGACGACAACAGTCACTCACCGAAAACCACCGGTTGGTTCGAAGGCGTGAAGCGCTTCTTCGGCGATCTGTAAGGAGGTCGCATGCGACGTATAGCTGTGATGGGCGCTGCAGGGCGCATGGGCAAGGCGTTGGTCGAGGCCGTGCAGCAGCGTTCGCCGCTCTCGGGGCTGACGGCGGCCATCGTTCGGCCTGACAGCACCCTGGTGGGGGCTGATGCCGGTGAACTGGCCTCCCTTGGGCGTATCGGTGTCCCGATGTCCGGTGGCCTGGAAAAGGTGCTGGACGAGTTCGATGTCCTGATCGATTTCACGCTGCCGGATGTCATGCTGAAGAACCTCGCCGTCTGCCGCAAGCACGGTAAGGCCATGGTCATCGGTACCACTGGCCTGGATGCCGCGCAGAAGCAATTGCTCGCGGATGCTGGCAAGGATATTCCGATCGTGTTCGCGGCGAACTTCAGCGTCGGCGTGAACCTGTCGCTGAAATTGCTCGACCTGACCGCTCGCGTGCTGGGGGATGATGCGGATATCGAAATCATCGAGGCGCATCACCGGCACAAGATCGATGCACCATCGGGCACCGCCTTGCGCATGGGGGAAGTGATTGCCGATGCGCTGGGGCGTGACCTGCAGGAAGTGGCGGTCTATGGGCGCCAGGGGCACACCGGCGCGCGGGAGCGGGACACCATCGGTTTCGCGACCGTGCGTGGCGGGGATGTGGTAGGTGACCATACCGTGCTGTTCGCCACCGAAGGCGAGCGTCTGGAAATCACCCATAAGGCTTCCAGTCGGATGACATTCGCCAAGGGCGCCGTGCGTGCCGCGCTGTGGCTGGATGGGCGCGAGCCTGGGCTGTACGACATGCAGGACGTCCTCGACCTGCGTTGATGTCTTCGAGGCGGGGTTCGGGTTACACTGAGCCCCGTTTTGCACCGCTTCGCGACGCCCTGTCGCATTCCCCTGCCTTTAAGGCTCATTAGCGGTGGACCAAAAAAGCCTTTTTCTGTAAGCTACAGCTTTAGTGTGTCCACTAAAAGCGCGCAGAATAATTCAGTGTAAAGAAGCGGGGTGACGTGTCCATACGTCACTCCGCTTTTTTACAACCTGCGATCGCCCTTTCAGGCTTTATTTACGGGAGGTCTTCTTGACTAAGCCAGCCATACTCGCCCTTGCTGATGGCAGCATTTTTCGCGGCGAAGCCATTGGAGCCGACGGTCAGACCGTTGGTGAGGTGGTGTTTAACACCGCAATGACCGGCTATCAGGAAATTCTTACCGATCCTTCCTACGCCCAGCAGATCGTTACCCTGACTTACCCGCACATCGGCAACACCGGCACCACGCCGGAAGACGCCGAGTCCGATCGTGTCTGGTCCGCTGGCCTGGTCATCCGTGACCTGCCGCTGGTAGCGAGCAACTGGCGTAACACCATGTCCCTGTCCGACTACCTGAAAGCCAACAACGTCGTGGCGATCGCTGGAATCGACACCCGTCGCCTGACTCGCATCCTCCGGGAAAAAGGCGCGCAGGACGGCTGCATCATGGCCGGAGACAACATTTGCGAAGAAGCGGCCATCGCCGCCGCCCAAGGCTTCCCTGGCCTGAAGGGCATGGACCTGGCCAAGGTGGTCAGCACCAAGCAGCAGTACGAGTGGTGCTCCTCGGTCTGGGACCTGAAGATCGACGGCCATCCGACGATCGAAGCGTCCGAATTGCCGTACCACGTCGTTGCATACGACTACGGCGTCAAGCTGAACATCCTGCGCATGCTCGTGGCGCGCGGCTGCCGTGTGACCGTGGTCCCGGCGCAGACCCCGGCGGCCGACGTCCTGGCCCTCAAGCCCGACGGTGTGTTCCTGTCCAACGGCCCGGGCGACCCCGAGCCTTGCGACTATGCAATTCAGGCGATCAAGGATGTGCTGGAAACCGAGATTCCGGTCTTCGGCATCTGCCTCGGTCACCAGTTGCTGGCCCTGGCCTCGGGCGCCAAGACGCTGAAGATGGGCCACGGCCACCATGGCGCCAACCACCCGGTCCAGGACCTGGATACCGGTGTCGTGATGATCACCAGCCAGAACCACGGCTTCGCCGTGGACGAAGCGACCCTGCCGGCCAATGTGCGGGCAATCCACAAGTCGCTGTTCGATGGCACGCTGCAAGGCATCGAGCGAACCGACAAGAGCGCCTTCAGCTTCCAGGGCCACCCTGAAGCCAGCCCGGGCCCGAACGATGTGGCTCCGCTGTTCGATCGCTTCATCAATGAAATGGCCAAGCGACGCTGACCGCGTGAAGCCCGAGGGCGGCCCCGCATGCGGAGGCCCCTGCGGGCGCTTCAAAGATTGTTCGACGGCCTAGCCGACAGACCTGCGGATTTGAGTGACAAACCCATGCCAAAACGTACAGACATAAAAAGCATCCTGATTCTCGGCGCTGGCCCGATCGTCATCGGCCAGGCCTGCGAGTTCGACTATTCCGGCGCCCAGGCCTGCAAGGCCCTGCGCGAGGAGGGCTACCGCGTCATCCTGGTGAACTCCAACCCGGCCACCATCATGACCGACCCGGCCATGGCCGACGCCACCTATATCGAGCCGATCAAGTGGCAGACCGTTGCCAAGATCATCGAAAAGGAGCGCCCGGACGCGCTGTTGCCGACCATGGGTGGCCAGACCGCGCTGAACTGCGCCCTGGACCTCGAGCGTGAAGGCGTCCTGGAGAAGTTCGGTGTGGAAATGATCGGCGCCAATGCCGACACCATCGACAAGGCCGAAGACCGCTCGCGTTTCGACAAGGCGATGAAATCCATCGGCCTGGAATGCCCGCGCTCGGGCATCGCCCACAGCATGGAAGAAGCCAACGCCGTGCTGGAGCGCCTCGGTTTCCCTTGCATCATCCGTCCCTCCTTCACCATGGGTGGCACCGGTGGTGGCATCGCTTACAACCGTGAAGAATTCGAAGAGATCTGCTCCCGTGGCCTGGACCTGTCGCCGACCAAGGAACTGCTGATCGACGAATCGCTGATCGGCTGGAAAGAGTACGAGATGGAAGTGGTCCGCGACAAAAAGGACAACTGCATCATCGTCTGCTCCATCGAAAACTTCGACCCGATGGGTGTGCACACCGGTGACTCGATCACCGTCGCGCCGGCCCAGACCCTGACCGACAAGGAATACCAGATCCTGCGTAACGCCTCCCTGGCGGTACTGCGCGAGATCGGCGTGGAAACCGGCGGTTCCAACGTCCAGTTCGGCATCTGCCCGAACACTGGCCGGATGGTGGTCATCGAGATGAACCCGCGGGTGTCCCGTTCGTCGGCCCTGGCCTCCAAGGCGACCGGCTTCCCGATCGCCAAGGTCGCCGCCAAGCTGGCCGTCGGCTACACCCTGGACGAGTTGTCGAACGACATCACCGGCGGCAAGACCCCGGCATCCTTCGAACCGTCCATCGACTACGTCGTTACCAAGCTGCCACGTTTCGCCTTCGAGAAATTCGCCAAGGCCGACGCCCGCCTGACGACCCAGATGAAGTCGGTGGGTGAAGTCATGGCCATCGGCCGGACGTTCCAGGAATCCCTGCAGAAAGCGCTTCGTGGCCTGGAAGTGGGTGTTTGCGGTCTCGATCCGAAGGTCGACCTGAACAACCCGGAAAGCATGAGCGAGCTCAAGCGCGAGCTGACCGTGCCGGGTGCCGAGCGTATCTGGTACGTGGCCGACGCCTTCCGTGCCGGCATGACCGTCGAGCAGATCTTCGGCATGAACATGATCGATCCATGGTTCCTGGTGCAGATCGAAGATCTGGTCAAGGAAGAGGAGAAGGTCAAGACCCTGGGCATGTCCAGTATCGACCGCGATACCATGTTCCGCCTCAAGCGCAAGGGTTTCTCCGACATGCGCCTGGCCAAGCTGCTGGGTGTGACCGAGAAGAGCCTGCGTGCGCATCGCCACAAGCTCGAAGTGTTCCCGGTCTACAAGCGCGTCGACACTTGCGCCGCCGAATTCGCCACCGACACCGCCTACCTGTACTCCACGTACGAGGAAGAGTGCGAGGCGGCGCCATCGGGCCGTGACAAGATCATGATCCTGGGCGGCGGTCCGAACCGGATCGGCCAGGGTATCGAGTTCGACTATTGCTGCGTACACGCCGCACTGGCCCTGCGCGACGACGGGTATGAGACCATCATGGTCAACTGCAACCCGGAAACCGTATCCACCGACTACGACACCTCCGATCGCCTGTACTTCGAGCCAGTGACCCTGGAAGACGTGCTGGAAATCGTTCGCGTCGAGAAGCCAAAGGGCGTGATCGTCCAGTATGGCGGCCAGACGCCGCTGAAACTGGCCCGTGCCCTGGAGGCCGCCGGCGTGCCGATCATCGGTACCAGCCCGGATGCGATCGACCGCGCCGAAGACCGTGAGCGCTTCCAGCAGATGGTCGAGCGCCTGAACCTGCGTCAGCCACCTAACGCCACCGTGCGCAGCGAAGACGAAGCGATTCGTGCCGCCGCCAAGATCGGTTATCCGCTGGTGGTGCGTCCATCCTATGTACTGGGCGGTCGGGCGATGGAAATCGTCTATCAAGAGGAAGAGCTCAAGCGCTACCTGCGCGAAGCGGTCCAGGTGTCCAACGACAGCCCGGTGCTGCTGGACCATTTCCTCAACTGCGCCATCGAAATGGACGTGGATGCGGTCTGTGACGGCAAGGACGTGGTGATCGGCGCGATCATGCAGCACATCGAGCAGGCTGGCGTTCACTCCGGCGACTCGGCCTGTTCGCTGCCGCCGTACTCGTTGCCGGCGCACCTGCAGGACGAAATGCGCGAGCAGGTCAAGAAAATGGCCCTGGAACTGGGTGTGGTCGGCCTGATGAACGTGCAGCTGGCGCTTCAGGGCGAAGACATCTACGTCATCGAGGTCAACCCGCGCGCGTCCCGTACCGTGCCGTTCGTGTCCAAGTGCATCGGTGTTTCCCTGGCGATGATCGCGGCGCGCGTCATGGCCGGCAAGACCCTGGCCGAACTGAACTTCACCAAGGAAATCATTCCGAACTTCTACAGCGTGAAAGAGGCGGTGTTCCCATTCGCCAAATTCCCTGGTGTGGACCCGATCCTCGGCCCGGAAATGAAGTCCACCGGTGAAGTGATGGGGGTGGGCGACACCTTCGGCGAGGCTTTCGCCAAGGCCCAGATGGGCGCCAGCGAAGTCCTGCCAACAGGCGGCACGGCGTTCATCAGCGTGCGTAATGACGACAAGCCACTGGTTGCAGGCGTGGCCCGTGATCTGATCAACTTGGGCTTCGAAGTGGTTGCCACTGCCGGTACCGCCAAAGTGATCGAGGCGGCGGGCCTGAAAGTGCGCCGCGTGAACAAGGTGACCGAAGGGCGTCCGCATGTGGTCGACATGATCAAGAATGACGAAGTCACGCTGATCATCAACACCACTGAGGGTCGCCAGTCGATCGCCGATTCCTATTCCATTCGTCGCAATGCACTGCAGCACAAGATCTATTGCACAACGACCATTGCTGCGGGCGAAGCGATCTGCGAAGCGCTCAAGTTCGGTCCCGAGAAGACCGTGCGCCGCTTGCAGGATCTACATGCAGGATTGAAGGCATGAGCATAACCAAGTACCCCATGACCGTTCAGGGCGCTCGCGCCCTGGAAGCCGAGCTGGCCCACCTGACCAAGGTCGAGCGTCCGCGCTTGAGCCAGGCTATCGGTGAGGCCCGCGAATTGGGCGATCTCAAGGAAAACGCCGAATACCATGCCGCCCGCGAGGAACAGGGCATGGTCGAGGCGCGTATCCGGGATATCGAAGGCCGCATGCAGAACGCCGTGATCATCGACGTCACAACGATTGAGCATACGGGCAAGGTGATTTTCGGTACCACCGTGGAAATCGCCAACGTCGAAACCGATGAAAGCGTGACCTACCAGATCGTTGGTGAGGACGAAGCAGACATCAAGCTCGGCAAGATATCCGTTGGTTCGCCCATCGCCCGCGCCTTGATTGCCAAGGAGGAAGGGGATGTGGTCGCGGTAAAGACGCCGGGTGGCGTCATCGAGTACGAGATTGTCGAAGTCCGCCACATCTGAGCGAGGCCGCCTGCTTAAAGCGGGCGCCATGCTTTGGCAGCTGACCCAGATGTTATGGGTGGGCGGCCTCTGGTTGCTGCACATCGGTATGCTGCCGGTGCTGGGTCGGATCGGCCTGGCGCCGCTGCTGATCGATGAAATAGCTGGCATGCTGACGCTGCTGCTGGTCATCTTCTCGGCAGTGTGTGTCGTATTCCAGGCCTTGGTACTGGTTCAGGTCGAGGGCCTTTCGAGCCTATGGCGCGACATTCGTGGGCAGTTGCTGCTCATGGCGCTGTATGCGTGCGGGATGTTCTTCGCGGTGCGTCTCGGCTGGCCGGATGCGAGTCGGTGGCAGGTATTCAGTTACCTGGTGCTGGGTTTCTCTGGCTTGGTGCTGGTGCTGCAGCCGGTTCCGGGGTGGAGCGGCAGGGTACGCGAAGCGCACCCTTGAGCTTTGATTGGCGTTACTTGAAGCGGTGAACGTTCGACAGTTGCTTGTTGACGCTGAAATTCTTGCGATAAATCAACGCCATCTTGCCGATGACCTGCACCAGGTCGGCCTTGCCGGCCTTGCACAGTTCAGCGATGGCAGCCAGGCGGGCTTCGCGATCGAGGATGTTGAGCTTGATCTTGATCAGCTCATGATCGCTCAGGGCGCGTTCCAGCTCGGCCAGTACACCTTCAGTCAAACCGTTGTCAGCCACAGTCAAAACCGGTTTCAGATGGTGGCCAATGGATTTGTATTGTTTCTTCTGCTCTTGAGTGAGCGGCATAATCTGACCCCTGCGTCTGATCTTGTAAAAAAGCGGCGGCCAGTTTACCCGAGCGCGTCCGGGACCGCCCACTTAATCACGACCCGTTTTTATTCAGAGGTGGCCTGTGGCCCGTTCCAAGACTAGCCAGAACTGGCTCAAAGAGCATTTCAACGATCCATACGTCAAGATGGCGCAGAAAGACGGCTATCGCTCGCGTGCCAGCTACAAGCTGCTGGAGATCCAGGAAAAGGACCGGCTCATCCGTCCCGGCATGACCGTGATCGACCTCGGCGCGGCGCCTGGCGGGTGGTCCCAGGTGACCAGTCGTCTGATTGGCGGGCAAGGTCGCTTGATCGCTTCCGACATCCTGGAGATGGACAGCATCCCCGATGTGACCTTCATCCAGGGCGATTTCACAGAAGACGCCGTGCTGGCGAAAATCCTGGAGGCCGTCGGAAATACGCAGGTGGACCTTGTGATTTCCGATATGGCCCCCAATATGAGTGGATTGGCGGCTGTCGACATGCCCCGTGCGATGTTTCTCAGCGAACTGGCCCTGGATCTCGCCGGGCGGGTTCTGCGTCCAGGCGGTGATTTTCTGATCAAGGTCTTCCAGGGCGAAGGCTTCGACGAATACCACAAGGGCATCCGCAAGTTGTTCGACAAGGTGCAGATGCGCAAGCCATTGTCGTCTCGCGACCGCTCCCGCGAACAGTATCTGTTGGCGCGTGGCTTCCGCGGGATCGAGGGTTCGGCCAGCGATGAGCGTCTTTGAAAGGGTCGATAGGTTTTTTTATTTCGCATTGCAAACGTCGCGTAACGAAAATTATGCGGTCAAAGTTTCACAAAGGGTTACAGACGGCGCCTGCCAGGGTCGTAGGTAATGTAGTAAGTTAGGCCGGTGAATATCATGCGAGGCGCGCGCCGTCAGCGGAGCCAGCTTCAGAGGGTAGTTAATTGAACGACATGGCAAAGAATCTGATCCTGTGGTTGATCATCGCCGCTGTCCTTGTGACGGTGATGAACAACTTCTCCAGCCCTAACGAGCCGCAGACCCTCAACTATTCCGACTTCATTCAGCAGGTCAAGGATGGCAAGGTCGAGCGCGTTGCCGTCGATGGCTATGTGATCACCGGCAAGCGTACCGATGGCGACAGCTTCAAGACCATTCGTCCGGCCATCCAGGACAATGGCCTGATCGGCGACCTGGTGGACAACCATGTCGTGGTCGAAGGCAAGCAGCCTGAGCAGCAAAGTATCTGGACCCAGCTCCTGGTAGCCAGCTTCCCGATCCTGGTGATCATCGCGGTGTTCATGTTCTTCATGCGCCAGATGCAGGGCGGTGCCGGAGGCAAGGGCGGGCCGATGAGCTTTGGCAAGAGCAAGGCGCGCCTGCTTTCCGAAGACCAGGTCAAGACCACGCTGGCTGACGTCGCTGGTTGTGACGAAGCCAAGGAAGAAGTCGGCGAGCTGGTGGAATTCCTTCGTGATCCGGGCAAGTTCCAGCGCCTGGGTGGCCGCATCCCTCGTGGCGTGCTGATGGTCGGCCCGCCCGGTACCGGCAAGACCTTGCTGGCCAAGGCGATTGCCGGCGAAGCCAAGGTGCCGTTCTTCACGATTTCCGGCTCCGACTTCGTCGAGATGTTCGTCGGCGTGGGTGCCAGCCGTGTTCGCGACATGTTCGAACAGGCCAAGAAGCATGCGCCATGCATCATCTTCATCGACGAAATCGACGCCGTTGGTCGCCACCGTGGCGCCGGCATGGGTGGCGGTCACGATGAACGCGAGCAGACCCTCAACCAGTTGCTGGTGGAGATGGATGGCTTCGAAATGAACGACGGCATCATCGTGATTGCCGCGACCAACCGTCCTGACGTGCTCGACCCCGCACTGTTGCGTCCAGGCCGCTTCGACCGCCAGGTCGTGGTAGGGCTGCCGGATATTCGTGGTCGGGAGCAGATCCTCAAGGTTCACATGCGCAAGGTGCCAATGGGTGACGACGTTGCTCCTGCGGTCATCGCTCGCGGCACGCCGGGCTTCTCCGGTGCCGACCTGGCCAACCTGGTGAACGAGGCGTCGTTGTTCGCCGCCCGCTCCGGCAAGCGCGTCGTGGAAATGAAGGAATTCGAGCTGGCCAAGGACAAGATCATGATGGGCGCCGAGCGCAAGACCATGGTCATGTCGGAAAAGGAAAAGCGCAACACCGCCTATCACGAGGCGGGGCATGCCATCGTGGGCCGGGTGGTGCCTGAGCACGATCCCGTCTACAAGGTTTCGATCATCCCCCGTGGTCGTGCGCTGGGCGTGACCATGTTCCTGCCGGAAGAGGATCGCTACAGCCTGTCCAAGCGTGCCTTGATCAGCCAGATCTGTTCGTTGTACGGCGGTCGTATCGCCGAGGAAATGACCCTGGGCTTCGATGGTGTGACCACCGGGGCGTCCAACGACATCATGCGTGCCAGCCAGATTGCCCGGAACATGGTCACCAAGTGGGGCCTGTCCGAAAAGCTGGGGCCTCTGATGTATGCGGAAGAAGAGGGCGAGGTGTTCCTCGGTCGTGGTGGTACCGGCCAGCACGCCAGTTTCTCGGGTGATACCGCTAAGCTGATCGACTCCGAAGTACGCAGCATCATCGACCAGTGCTACGGCACCGCCAAGCAGATCCTTACGGACAACCGTGACAAGCTCGATGCCATGGCCGATGCGTTGATGAAATATGAAACCATCGATGCCGAGCAGATCGACGACATCATGGCGGGCCGTCCTCCTCGTGAACCTCGCGACTGGTCGGGTGGTACCGGTACTCCAGGTACTCCTCCAGCGGTACAGGGCGAGCGCCCGGAAACACCGATCGGTGGTCCGGCTGCTGATGTCTAAGGCTTGAAATGACTTCTGTACAGTCCTCGACCCGGTTGCTTTGCGGCAACCGGGTTCTTGATTTGGCCCGTGTGCATGTCATGGGCATTCTCAATGTCACCCCCGATTCCTTTTCCGATGGTGGCCGATACAGCCAGCTCGATGCTGCGCTGCGGCATGCCGAAGGCATGGTGGCGGCCGGCGCGACGCTGATCGATGTTGGCGGCGAATCGACCCGGCCGGGCGCACGAGCCGTCTCGCCCGTCGAAGAGCTGGAGCGGGTGGCGCCGATTGTCGAACGCATCCATCGCGAACTTGATGTCATAATTTCGGTCGATACGTCCACGCCGGCGGTCATGCGCGAAAGCGCGCGACTTGGGGCGGGGCTGATCAATGACGTCCGCGCCTTGCGGCGCGATGGAGCCCTGGATGCCGCGGCGGCTACCGGCCTGCCGGTGTGTCTGATGCATATGCTCGGCGAGCCCGGAACCATGCAGGACGATCCTCGTTATGGTGACGTGACCCGGGAGGTGGGCGAGTTCCTCGCGGAACGCCTGAAGCAGTGCGTCGCGGCGGGTATCCCTGCCGAAAAGATCGTGCTGGATCCCGGGTTCGGTTTTGCCAAGACCTTGGCTCACAACCTGAGCCTGTTCAAGCACATGGAGGCATTGCATGCCCTGGGGCGGCCGTTGTTGGTCGGCGTCTCGCGAAAGAGCATGATAGGCAATGCCCTGGGTCGACCGGTGGGAGAGCGCCTGTATGGCGGTCTTGCGCTCGCGGCCCTGGCTGTTACAAAAGGCGCGCGCCTGCTGCGGGTGCATGATGTGGCCGAAACGATGGATATCGTACGGATGATCGCAGCGGTGGAATCAGCCGAATAAGAATGACGGAGCACTTATGAGCAAGAAATACTTTGGCACCGACGGCATTCGTGGTCGGGTCGGCGAGTACCCCATTACACCTGATTTCATGCTCAAGCTCGGCTGGGCCGCTGGCATGGCGTTCCGCAAGATGGGCGCCTGCAAGGTGCTGGTCGGCAAGGACACGCGCATTTCCGGCTACATGTTCGAGTCGGCTCTTGAGGCTGGTCTGACCTCGGCGGGTGCCGATGTGATGCTGCTGGGGCCGATGCCGACGCCGGCCATTGCCTACCTGACGCGTACCTTCCATGCGCAGGCGGGTATCGTCATCAGTGCTTCTCATAATCCCCATGATGACAACGGCATCAAGTTTTTCTCCGGCAAGGGCACCAAGCTGCCGGACGAAGTCGAGCTGATGATCGAAGAGCTGCTGGATACCCCGATGACGGTGGTCGAGTCGAGCAAGATCGGCAAGGTATCGCGGATCAACGACGCATCGGGTCGCTATATCGAATTCTGCAAGGGCAGCGTGCCCACCGGTACCAGCTTCTCCGGGCTGAAAGTCGTCGTCGATTGCGCTCATGGCGCCACCTATAAAGTCGCACCGAGTGTATTCCGCGAATTGGGTGCCGATGTCGTGGTGCTTTCTGCCCAGCCGAACGGGCTGAACATCAACCACAACTGTGGCTCCACCCATACTGACGCCTTGCAGGCTGCGGTCCTGGCAGAGCAGGCCGATATCGGGATCGCCTTCGATGGCGATGGCGATCGGGTCCTGATGGTCGATCACACCGGCACGGTCGTGGATGGGGACGAGCTGCTGTTCATCATCGCTCGCGATCTGCATGAGCGCGGCAAGCTGAAGGGCGGTGTGGTCGGTACTCTGATGAGCAATCTCGGGCTCGAGCTGGCCCTGGCGGACCTGGATATCCCGTTCGTGCGAGCCAACGTCGGCGACCGTTATGTCATTTCGGAGCTGCTGGAGCGCGAGTGGGTCATCGGTGGTGAAAACTCCGGCCATATCGTGTGCTTCGACCACACCACGACCGGCGACGCGATCATCGCCGCCTTGCAGGTGTTGATGGCGCTCAAGGCGCGCAATGAAAGTCTGGCCCAATCGCGTCAAGCGTTGCGCAAATGCCCGCAAGTGCTGATCAATGTGCGTTTCGGTGGTGGTGCGAACCCGCTCGAGCATGAGACGGTCAAGCAGGCCAGCGAGCGCGTGACCCGGGCGATGGCGGGACGTGGGCGCGTGTTGCTGCGCAAGTCCGGTACGGAGCCCCTGGTGCGCGTCATGGTCGAAGGCGAGGATGAAATACAGGTCCGCGGTTATGCCGAAGAGCTGGCGAAGCTTGTTAGTGAAGTTTCTGCCTGAATTCGGCTTGCCAGTCATGAATCGGTTGGGTAACATCTGCGCCCACTTTGACCGACGAGGTACAGCATGCGTCGCCCTATGGTAGCTGGTAACTGGAAGATGCACGGTACCCGCGCCAGCGTCGCTGAGCTGATCAACGGCCTTCGTCATCTGGCCTTGCCAAGCGGTGTTGATGTCGCGGTATTCCCGCCTTGCTTGTATATCAACCAAGTGGTTGATGGCTTGAAAGGCAAGTCGATCTCGGTCGGCGCGCAGAACTCTGCGGTGGAATCCATGCAGGGTGCGTTGACGGGCGAGATTGCGCCGAGTCAGTTGGTGGATGCAGGCTGCTCCCTGGTCCTGGTTGGGCATTCCGAGCGTCGCCAGATCATGGGCGAGCAGGACAAGACCTTGATCCGCAAGTTTGCTGCAGCTCAGGCCTGTGGTCTGATCCCGGTGTTGTGCGTAGGGGAAACCCTCGCGCATCGTGAGGCCGGCAGGACCATTGAGGTTGTAGGGCGTCAGCTCGGCAGCATCATCGAAGACCTGGGTGTCGGTGCTTTTGCAAAGGCAGTCATTGCCTACGAGCCTGTCTGGGCCATTGGTACCGGGCTGACGGCTTCGCCGCAACAGGCGCAGGATGTGCACGCCGCCATCCGCGCGCAGTTGGCGGAAGAGAATTCTGAAGTGGCACGAGGTGTGCGGCTTCTATACGGCGGCAGCGTGAAGGCGGCCAATGCGGCCGAACTGTTCGGCATGCCGGATATCGATGGGGGGCTCATTGGTGGAGCGTCCCTGAATGCAGATGAGTTCGGTGCGATCTGTCGCGCCGCGGGAAACTGAAAAAATGCTGGAAACAGTCGTAGTCGTTTTTCATCTGCTGGGTGCACTGGGTGTAGTTGCTCTCGTACTGCTGCAGCAGGGTAAAGGTGCGGATGCTGGTGCGTCTTTCGGTGCAGGTGCTTCAAATACTGTATTCGGAAGCCAAGGTTCCTCTACCTTTCTTAGTAAGTTTACTGCTATACTCGCCGCCGGTTTCTTCTTGACCAGCTTAGGGTTAGGTTACTTTGCTAAAGAGAAAGCTCAAGAGCTGACTCAAGTAGGTTTGCCAAACCCGGCAGTATTGGAAGTACCAAAGCAACAACCGGCTTCTGATGATGTCCCGGTGCTTCAAGAGCAAAAGTCGGCCAACTCGGCGACTGACGTGCCTCCAGCTCAAGAGCAGAAGTAAGAAGGTTTCAAGCGCAGTATTTGCCGAGGTGGTGGAATTGGTAGACACGCAACCTTGAGGTGGTTGTGCCCATAGGGTGTAGGGGTTCGAGTCCCCTTCTCGGTACCAATTGAACAGGAGAGCCCGCAGTTGCGGGCTTTCTTGTAGGTGGAAGGTTACATTGACCCTATAAGGGATCAGTCGTATACTTTTGCCCCAGCTTTGTCGCGGGATGGAGCAGCCTGGTAGCTCGTCGGGCTCATAACCCGAAGGTCGTCGGTTCAAATCCGGCTCCCGCAACCAGTTTCAGGGCCCCTTCCAAGGGGCTTTTTGTTAGCTGGACACTTTACAACGCCGCTGTTCAACGGCGTTTCAGGGATGGGCGATTCGCCCATTTTTTTTTATTTGCACAGCATGCACAAACATGCACGAGGGGGTTCAGGTGTCGAGCAAGCTAGAACAGTTGCAGGCCTTGTTGGCCCCGGTGGTCGTGGCCCTTGGCTATGAATGCTGGGGTATTGAGTTTTCGGCTCAAGGTCGCCACTCACTGTTGCGCGTTTATATCGATAAGGAAGGCGGCGTGCTGGTGGACGACTGTGCCATCGTCAGCCGTCAGATCAGCGGTGTACTGGATGTTGAAGATCCTATCAGCAGCGAATACACCCTTGAAGTTTCCTCGCCTGGCATGGAGCGCCCTCTGTTCACTCTCGAACAGTTTGCCTCGTTTGCCGGGGAACAAGTAAAGATCAAGCTGCGCTCGCCTTTTGAAGGACGACGCAACTTTCAAGGCCTTCTGCGCGGTGTAGAAGAGCAGGACGTCGTGGTGCAGGTAGATGACCATGAGTTCCTGTTGCCGATCGATATGATCGACAAGGCCAACATTATTCCCAGTTTTGACTGATACGTGCCAGATACTGCGGATCCCGCGGATCCAATGGCTTGCGAAAGGCGAGGCGTACGATGAGCAAAGAAGTACTGCTGGTTGTTGAGTCGGTATCCAATGAAAAGGGCGTACCGGCTGGCGTGATTTTTGAAGCGCTGGAGTTGGCTCTGGCCACTGCTACCAAGAAGCGGTTTGAAGACGAAGTTGACTTGCGTGTGGAGATCAATCGCCACACCGGTGCCTACGAGACGTTCCGTCGTTGGACGGTAGTCGAGGAAGCCGACCTGGATGACCCGGCGATCGAAACCTGGCCGAGCAAGGTTGCGCAAACGCATCCTGGCGCCAAGGTGGGTGACGTGGTCGAGGAAAAGATCGAATCCATCGAGTTCGGTCGCATCGCTGCACAGACTGCCAAGCAGGTCATTGTGCAGAAAGTTCGCGAAGCCGAGCGTGCGCAAGTCGTCGACGCCTATCGCGAGAAGCTGGGTGAAATCATCTCCGGCACCGTGAAGAAGGTTACCCGCGACAACGTGATCGTCGACCTGGGCAACAATGCCGAGGCGCTGCTGGCTCGGGAAGACATCATTTCCCGCGAGACTTTCCGGGTGGGGGTGCGTCTGCGTGCGCTGCTCAAGGAAATCCGCACCGAGAACCGCGGCCCGCAGTTGATCCTGTCGCGTACCGCGCCGGAAATGCTGATCGAGTTGTTCCGCATCGAAGTGCCGGAAATCGCCGAAGGCCTGATCGAAGTCATGGGCGCCTCCCGGGATCCGGGCTCGCGTGCCAAGATCGCGGTCCGTTCCAAGGACAAGCGTATCGACCCGCAAGGTGCCTGCATCGGCATGCGCGGTTCGCGTGTCCAGGCCGTATCCGGCGAGTTGGGCGGCGAGCGCGTGGACATCGTGCTGTGGGACGATAACCCGGCCCAGTTCGTGATCAATGCCATGTCGCCTGCCGAAGTGGCGGCAATTATCGTCGACGAAGATGCCCATGCCATGGACATCGCCGTTGGCGCAGACAATCTGGCCCAGGCCATCGGTCGCGGTGGTCAGAACGTACGTCTGGCCAGCCAACTGACAGGCTGGACCTTGAACGTGATGACCGAATCGGACATCCAGGCCAAACAGCAAGCTGAAACCGGCGACATCCTGCGCAATTTCATCGAAGAGCTCGAAGTCGATGAAGAGTTGGCGCAGGTGCTGGTGGATGAAGGCTTTACCAGCCTGGAAGAGATTGCCTACGTGCCGGTGGAAGAGATGCTCAACATCGATGGCTTTGACGAAGATATCGTCACCGAGCTTCGCGCTCGGGCCAAGGATCGTTTGTTGACCAAAGCCATCGCTACTGAGGAAAAGCTGGCAGACGCCCATCCGGCCGAAGACCTGCTCTCGCTTGAGGGTATGGACAAGGATTTGGCGATGGAACTGGCGGTGCGCGGCGTAATTACCCGCGAAGACCTGGCCGAGCAGTCTATTGACGATCTGCTCGACATCGACGGCATTGACGATGATCGTGCCGGCAAGTTGATCATGGCCGCCCGAGCCCACTGGTTCGAGTAATTAGGCGCGGCCTGAGGAGAGAAGTGCATGACGCAAGTCACGGTGAAACAACTGGCCGATGAGGTCAAAACACCGGTAGAGCGCCTGTTGCAGCAGATGCGTGAGGCAGGTCTGCCGCACACCGCCGCCGAGGAACATGTGACCGACAGTGAGAAGCAGTCCCTGCTGACTCACTTGAAGAGCAGTCACAAGGCAAAAGTGGAAGAACCGCGCAAGATCACGCTGCAGCGTAAAACTACCAGCACCCTGCGTGTTGCCGGTAGCAAGAGCATCAGCGTAGAAGTGCGCAAGAAGAAAGTTTTCGTGCAGCGCAGCCCGGAAGAAATCGAAGCCGAGCGCAAACGCGAGCTGGAAGAACGTCGTGCAGCGGAAAATGCTGCGCGCCAGAAGGCTGAAGAAGAAGCCAAGCGCCGCGCCGAAGAAGAAGCGCGTCGCCAGCCTCCTGCGGAGCAAGCCGCTCCGGTCGAAGCGGTCGCGGAACCTGCCGAGGTTGTCGAGCCTGTGCGTGAAAGCGCGCCGGTACTGGCTCCGGCTCCAGCCCCTGTGGCGGATATCCGCAAGCGTGACGAACAGCGTCGCCCGGACAAGTCGCGTGCCGACGAAAACCGTCGTGGTGGTGATGGCGAGCGCAAGAATGCTCCTCATCGCGCGTCGGTCAAGGAAAAGGCACCGGCCCCGCGGGTTGCTCCACGCACCACCGACGAAGAAAGCGATGGCTTCCGTCGCGGCGGTCGTGGCAAGGCCAAGCTGAAGAAGCGCAACGCCCACGGTTTCCAGAGCCCTACCGGTCCTGTCGTGCGCGAAGTGAAGATCGGCGAGACCATCACTGTGGGCGACCTGGCCCAGCAGATGTCGGTCAAGGCTGCTGAAATCATCAAGTTCATGTTCAAGCTGGGTACCCCGGCCACCATCAACCAGGTACTGGACCAGGAAACTGCCCAACTGGTTGCCGAAGAGCTGGGCCACAAAGTGACCCTGATCAGCGACACCGCCCTGGAAGATTCCCTGGCCGAGTCCCTGAAGTTCGAAGGTGAAGCGGTTCCTCGTGCACCGGTCGTGACCGTCATGGGCCACGTCGACCACGGTAAGACCTCGTTGCTCGACTACATCCGTCGCGCCAAGGTAGCGGCTGGCGAAGCCGGCGGCATTACCCAGCACATCGGTGCGTACCACGTTGAAACCGAACGTGGCATGGTCACCTTCCTCGATACCCCGGGCCACGCCGCGTTTACCGCAATGCGTGCCCGTGGTGCCAAGGCGACCGACATCGTGATCCTGGTGGTCGCGGCGGACGACGGCGTGATGCCTCAGACTGTCGAGGCTGTCCAGCACGCCCAGGCGGCCGGTGTTCCGCTGGTGGTGGCGGTGAACAAAATCGACAAGCCGGGTGCCGACCTCGATCGCATCCGCAGCGAACTGTCGGTTCACGGCGTGACCTCCGAAGACTGGGGTGGCGACACGCCATTCGTCCCGGTTTCCGCGAAGATGGGTACTGGCGTCGACGAGCTGCTCGAAGCGGTATTGCTGCAGGCTGAAGTGCTCGAACTGACCGCCACGCCATCGGCTCCTGGCCGTGGTGTCGTAGTCGAATCGCGCCTGGACAAGGGCCGCGGTCCGGTGGCAACGGTCCTGGTTCAGGACGGTACGCTGCGTCAGGGTGACATGGTGCTGGTCGGTTCGAACTATGGCCGCGTGCGTGCCATGCTCGACGAGAACGGCAAGGCCATCAAGGAGGCCGGTCCGGCCATTCCGGTCGAAATCCTCGGCCTGGACGGTACCCCGGACGCTGGCGACGAGATGAGCGTTGTGGCCGACGAGAAGAAAGCCCGTGAAGTGGCTCTGTTCCGTCAAGGCAAGTTCCGCGAAGTCAAACTGGCTCGCGCTCACGCCGGCAAGCTGGAAAACATCTTCGAAAGCATGGGCCAGGAAGAGAAGAAGACGCTCAACATCGTCCTCAAGTCCGACGTCCGTGGCTCGCTGGAAGCCTTGCAGGGCGCATTGAACGGCCTGGGCAACGACGAAGTGCAGGTGCGCGTGGTCGGTGGCGGCGTCGGTGGTATCACCGAAAGCGACGCCAACCTGGCGCTGGCTTCCAACGCTGTACTGTTCGGCTTCAACGTGCGTGCCGATGCCGGCGCTCGCAAGATCGTCGAGCAGGAAGGTCTGGATATGCGTTACTACAACGTGATCTACGACATCATCGAAGACGTCAAGAAAGCCCTCACCGGCATGCTGGGCAGCGACGTGCGGGAGAACATCCTGGGCGTGGCCGAAGTACGCGATGTGTTCCGTTCGCCGAAGTTCGGCGCGATCGCCGGTTGCATGGTGATCGAAGGTGTCGTTCACCGTAACCGTCCGATCCGTGTACTGCGTGAAGACATCGTGATCTTCGAAGGCGAGCTGGAATCCCTGCGTCGCTTCAAGGATGACGCTTCCGAAGTACGTGCCGGCATGGAATGCGGTATTGGCGTCAAGAGCTACAACGACGTCAAGGTCGGCGACAAGATCGAAGTCTTCGAGAAGGTCCAGGTTGCTCGCAGCCTCTGACTCGCGCACTTCAAGAGCCCTGGTGGCTGGCCGCATGCACATGCGCGCCGTCGCCGGCGGACTCTAAACGCAACGCCCGGTCCGGCTTTTTGCCAGGCCGGGCGTTTGCCGCTTTCAGACCTTGCGGGTTTCACCGTGGGGCAGTAACAGGTAACAAGACATGGCAAAAGAATATAGCCGTACCCAACGCATCGGCGATCAGATGCAGCGTGAGCTGGCGCAGTTGATCCGTCGCGAAGTCAAGGATCCACGCGTCGGCCTGGTGACCATCACCGCGGTAGAAGTCAGTCGTGACGTCGGTCATGCGAAGATCTTCATCACCGTGATGGGCCAGGACAATGCTGAAGACATCGGCCAGAGCATCAAGGTGCTCAACTCGGCCGCCGGCTTCCTGCGCATGCAGCTGGCCCGCGAAATGAAGTTGCGCAGCGTTCCACAGTTGCATTTCCACTACGACGAAAGTGTCGCGCGCGGGGCGCATCTGTCGGCCCTGATCGAGCGCGCCGTGGCTGAAGACAGTCAGCACGCGGCTGAACCCGAAGACACCAAGGAGTAACCGGTGGCTCAGGTCAAACGTATCCGTCGTAACGTGAGCGGCATCATCCTGCTCGACAAACCGTTGGGGTTTACCTCCAACGCGGCATTGCAGAAGGTTCGCTGGCTGCTCAATGCCGAGAAGGCCGGGCATACCGGTAGCCTCGATCCGCTTGCCACCGGCGTGCTGCCGTTGTGCTTCGGCGAGGCGACCAAGTTCTCCCAGTACCTGCTCGATTCCGACAAGGGCTATGAAACCCTGGCGCAACTGGGCAAGACCACCACCACGGCAGATGCCGAAGGCGAGGTTTTGCGCGAGCGCCCGGTGACCGTTGGTCAGGCGGATATCGAAGCGGTACTGCCGCGTTTCCGCGGGCAAATCAGTCAGATACCGCCGATGTACTCCGCGCTCAAGCGGGACGGACAGCCGCTGTACAAGCTGGCTCGTGCAGGCGAAGTAGTGGAGCGTGAACCGCGTTCTGTTACTATTGCGCGCTTGGAATTGCTGGCTTTTGACGGTAATACTGTCCGGCTTGCCGTGGATTGCAGCAAAGGCACCTATATCCGTACCCTGGTGGAGGATATCGGTGAGCAGCTCGGCTGTGGTGCGTACGTGGCAGAACTGCGACGGACCCAGGCCGGTCCTTTCGCGCTGGCCCAGACGGTCACGTTGCAAGAGCTGGAAGCGGCACATGCCGAAGGTGGCAATGAAGCGGTGGACCGTTTCCTGATGCCATCGGACAGTGGCTTGCTGGATTGGCCGCTGCTGCAATTCTCCGAACACAGCGCTTTCTACTGGCTCAACGGCCAGCCGGTACGCGCCCCAGACGCGCCGAAATTCGGCATGGTACGGGTACAGGATCACAACGGTCGCTTCATCGGTATCGGTGAAGTGAGCGAAGACGGGCGCATTGCGCCACGTCGATTGATTCGGTCGGAATGACCGGAACCCGTCTGTGTAAGCAGGCGGGCGAGTGTGGCTGTCAACAGGCACGGTCATCACTCATTTATAGATACAGGGATCTGTCCCTGGCCTGTTGGTGCGGTTTCCTCGGAAACGGTACCTTGAACAAGAGGAAAGCCACATGGCACTCAGCGTTGAAGAAAAAGCTCAGATCGTGACCGACTACCAGCAAGCTGTTGGTGACACTGGTTCGCCAGAAGTGCAAGTTGCACTGCTGACCGCCAACATCAACAAACTGCAAGGTCACTTCAAGGCCAACGGTAAAGATCACCACTCCCGTCGTGGTCTGATCCGCATGGTAAACCAGCGTCGCAAGCTGCTGGACTACCTCAAGGGCAAGGACGTCAATCGTTACAGCACCTTGATCGGCCGCCTGGGCCTGCGTCGCTAATCAGCGATTGCGCTATGAGGTTGGTTGTCTGCCAGTTGCCCGCGTTCGCGTCGGCGACCGGCAGGCTCCCAGCCTCAAGTTTTATCTGGACAGTCGTTGGGCCGATTCCCGGCACTGCCCAAGAATTTCGCAAGAAGACAAGTTTCCCCAAGAGCCACAAAGAAGGTAGGACACCGTGAACCCGGTAATCAAGAAATTCCAGTTCGGTCAGTCGACCGTTACCCTCGAGACTGGCCGTATCGCCCGTCAGGCATCCGGCGCAGTGCTGGTCACCGTTGACGACGACGTCAGCGTATTGGTGACCGTTGTCGGTGCCAAGCAGGCCGATCCAGGCAAGGGCTTCTTCCCTCTGTCTGTCCACTATCAGGAAAAGACCTACGCCGCCGGTAAGATCCCGGGTGGTTTCTTCAAGCGCGAAGGCCGTCCTTCCGAGAAGGAAACCCTGACTTCCCGCCTGATCGACCGTCCGATCCGTCCGCTTTTCCCTGAAGGTTTCATGAACGAAGTGCAGGTGGTCTGCACCGTCGTTTCCACCAGCAAGAAAACCGATCCGGACATCGCTGCGATGATCGGTACCTCGGCCGCGCTGGCGATCTCCGGCATTCCTTTCGACGGTCCTATCGGCGCTGCCCGCGTGGCCTTCCACGAAAGCACCGGCTACCTGCTGAACCCGACCTACGAGCAACTGAAGGCATCGAGCCTTGACATGGTCGTGGCCGGTACTTCCGAAGCCGTGCTGATGGTTGAATCCGAAGCCAAGGAACTGACCGAAGACCAGATGCTGGGCGCCGTACTGTTCGCCCATGACGAGTTCCAGGTCGTGATCAACGCCGTCAAGGAACTGGCCGCCGAAGCTGCCAAGCCAACCTGGACCTGGGCGCCGCAACCGGAAGCCACCGAGCTGCTGGGCGCGATCCGTGCCGAGTTCGGCGAAGCGATTTCCCAGGCCTACACCATCACCATCAAGGCCGACCGTTATGCGCGCCTGGGCGAGCTGCGTGACCAGGTAGTGGCGCGGTTCTCCGGCGAAGAAGGCCAGCCATCGGCCAGCGACGTCAAGGCGGCTTTCGGCGAAATCGAATACCGCACCGTTCGCGAAAACATCGTCAACGGCAAGCCACGTATCGACGGTCGCGACACCCGCACCGTACGTCCGCTGAACATCGAAGTCGGCGTGCTGCCGAAGACCCACGGTTCGGCGCTGTTCACCCGTGGTGAAACCCAGGCCCTGGTCGTTGCAACCCTGGGCACCGCCCGTGACGCGCAACTGCTGGACACCCTGGAAGGCGAAAAGAAAGACCCGTTCATGCTGCACTACAACTTCCCGCCGTTCTCGGTGGGCGAGTGTGGCCGCATGGGTGGCGCCGGTCGTCGCGAAATCGGTCACGGCCGCCTGGCCCGCCGTTCCGTCCAGGCCATGCTGCCGGACACCGATTCGTTCCCGTACACCATCCGCGTGGTTTCGGAAATCACCGAGTCCAACGGTTCGAGCTCCATGGCTTCGGTCTGCGGCGCTTCCCTGGCACTGATGGACGCAGGCGTTCCGATGAAGGCGCCGGTTGCCGGTATCGCCATGGGCCTGGTGAAGGAAGGTGAGAAGTTCGCCGTCCTGACCGACATCCTGGGCGACGAAGACCACCTGGGCGACATGGACTTCAAAGTAGCCGGTACCGCCAAGGGCGTGACCGCGCTGCAGATGGACATCAAGATCAAGGGCATCACCGAAGAGATCATGGAGATCGCCCTGGGCCAGGCCCTGGAAGCGCGCCTGAACATCCTCGGTCAGATGAACCAGGTCATCGGTCAGTCCCGTACCGAACTGTCGGAAAACGCTCCGACCATGATCGCGATGAAGATCGACACCGACAAGATCCGTGACGTCATCGGTAAAGGCGGCGCGACCATCCGTGCGATCTGCGAGGAAACCAAGGCTTCGATCGACATCGAGGACGACGGTTCGATCAAGATCTTCGGCGAAACCAAGGAAGCGGCAGAGGCTGCACGCCAGCGCGTCCTGGGCATCACTGCCGAAGCCGAGATCGGCAAGATCTACGTCGGCAAGGTCGAGCGCATCGTCGACTTCGGCGCCTTCGTCAACATCCTGCCGGGCAAGGACGGTCTGGTTCACATCTCCATGCTGAGCGATGCTCGCGTCGAGAAAGTGACCGACATCCTCAAGGAAGGCCAGGAAGTGGAAGTGCTGGTACTGGACGTGGACAACCGCGGCCGTATCAAGCTGTCCATCAAGGACGTCGCAGCAGCCAAGGCATCGGGCGTTTAATCACCCCCGCGCCTGACCGCTGAACAAGCAAACGCCCCGACTGGTTCGGGGCGTTTTGCTGTGTGGCGAAAATCCTTTTGTCGCGGGTTGCCTGGCCACAGGCGACGATGCTAGGTTTAGCCACCGCCCGTGTAGCTCAGCCGGTAGAGCAGCGCACTCGTAACGCGAAGGTCGCAGGTTCGATTCCTGTCTCGGGCACCATCATCCCTCCGCTACTTCACCTTCCGGCTCAATTCCTCGACTGTGCGTTTGAGCTGATCCATCTCGCGATCCTGGTTGCCGAGTTCCTGTTTCAGCGAGGAAATTTCGCTGTTGCTCGCACTCGCACTGGACCCGCCATTGCGCTTGAGTTCCTCCACTTGCTTGCCGAGGTCGCTCAGTTCGCGTTCCTGTTCCTTGATGGTGCGCTTGAGATCGTCAATCTCCCTGCTGCTGGAGGTGGAGCTCGAGCCGCTGTTGCGCTTGAGCTCCTCGATCTGGCGGGCCTGCTCGGCGAGGGTGCGCTTCTGGTTTTCCAGTTCGTCGGCATTGTCCTTCACGGTTTTTGGCAGGTTTTCCAAGGCACTGGCGCTGATGTTGGTCCTGACGAGTGTGTACTTATCAAACGCCTCATGATGAAGGGCAGGAATGACGTCGGAGTAAGACGGCCCGTTGGAAGAAACTTCAACCGCCGCGTGAGCGATGTCGGCCAGGGCCAGGCTGCCGAGCAGCAAAGTTGCGGTAGCCAGTTGGATTGACGAACGTTTCGCAAAGCTGCGCATCGCTGGGGTCCTTGTGATTTGCCGGTGTGGCACATGGCTATGACTGGTTGTTTTGACAGATGTTCCAGGGCCCGCTCGATTTCTTCTGCACAGGTTTTTTTGTGGGATAGATGTAAAGAGCCGTGTAAATCGTCGGTAAAACAACCTATATTCGTGCTGCATGTGTATCGCCCAGCAGTTTTCAGATGATCCCGAATGGTTCCGAAGGCCAGGTAAACCGGGCTTGTTAACGGTTTTCTGCGTCAGAGAGATCCTTGATGATCCAGACCCATCCCCATTCCTCCGATCAGCGAGAACGACATGACGGCTAAAGAACTGACGCAAGAAGCCAGACACGAAGAAGCCCTGCGCAAATACGCCCTGGATACGCCTCAGTTAATGGAAGAAATCAAGGACCTGAGCGCCGACGATCAGAAAGACCAGATCCAGTGGGCGTTCGAGGACGAAGCCGAAGCCCAGGGGCTGCAGCCTTGGGAACTGACGCTCAAGTACACCAGCACGCCTGAGGAGTTCGAGGCGCAGCGCCTGGCCCTGCACAAGGAAGCGGCCGAGGTGTTGGGCGTGGAGTGGGAAGAGTACTGCGAGATGAATAATCTGGTGGTCTGAGAAAAACGCCAGCCTCTTCGGGGCTGGCGTTTTTTCGTATCAAAGGCTCAGTCGCATCGACAGATCCACGGCTTTCACATCCTTGGTCATTGCGCCGATCGAGATGTAGTCCACGCCGGTCTCGGCAATCGGACGCAAGGTACTTTCGTTGATGCCACCGCTGGCCTCCAGCTTCGCCTTCCCGGCGTTCAGGCGTACGGCCTCGCGCATGTCGTCCAGGCTCAGTTCGTCGAGCATGATGATGTCGGCATCGGCCGCCAGGGCTTCCTTCAATTCCGTCAGGCTTTCGACCTCGACCTCCACCGGTTTGCCCGGTGCGATCTTGTGGGCGGCGGCAATGGCCTGGGTGATGCCGCCGCAGGCCGCGATGTGGTTTTCCTTGATCAGGAAGGCATCGTAGAGGCCGATGCGGTGGTTGTGGCAGCCGCCACAGGTCACTGCGTACTTCTGGGCCAGGCGCAGCCCGGGCAAGGTCTTGCGGGTGTCCAGCAGCTTGACCTGGGTGCCGGCGACAAAGTCCGCCAGGTAGCGAGCCCGGGTGGCCACGCCCGAGAGCATCTGCAGGAAATTCAGCGCACTGCGTTCGCCGGTCAGCAGCGAGCGGGCCGGGCCCTCGAGGTGAAACAGCGCCTGGTCGGGGCTGACCCGGTCGCCGTCGCGCACCTGCCAATGTACCGCCACGCGCGGATCCAGTTGCCGGAACACGGCATCGACCCAGGCGGTGCCACTGATGGTCGCGGCTTCCCGGGTAATGATGGTGGCCTTGGCCAGGCGTTCGGCGGGGATCAGTTGCGCGGTGATGTCGCCGCTGCCGACGTCTTCGAGCAACGCGCGGCGCACATTGGCTTCGATTTCAGCGGTCAGGTCGGCGAGACGTAGGTTCGGCATAACGGGCTCCACAGACAAAGTGGCCCGATTATAGGGCCAGTGTCCTGTCCCACAAGCATTGTTCCTTCCCGACGGCGCCCCTGATTGTCATGTCGTCCTGGGGCTGGCGACCTGCATTTGGTCGCCTGCGCGCAACATTTTCCCGATTTTCCGGTCACTTATTTCGATGTATTTCGAGCTGGGTCACAGAGTCCTCTGGTGCGACGGGGTTCTTTTACCAGATAATCCGCCTTTCGATTGACGTCATGGCTTTGACGTTTACGACCGAAGAACACCGTTTCAGGAGGCCAGGATGCACAACGACGGGAATGTAGTGCCTTTGCACAAGGTTTCTACCGATCAGGCGAATCGTTCGCCGCTCGCCCGTTTGCCTGTGATTCTGCTTCAGGTCCGCGACAAGGCCGCCCAGCAACTGCGCCTGGGCTTGCAAGGGTTGTTCGATAACGCCGACGACACATTGTTCGAAATGGCCGACCGGGCGCGCAACGATGTCGAACAGAACCTGTACTTCGAAGCCATGCGCGACTTGCGCCTGAAACGCAAAAGCATCGAGCGCGAGTTCATCGAGCAGTTTTTCGAGGCGTTCGTCAGCCTGGCCCAGTACGACCTGACCCAGGCTACGTTGACGCCGGCCCTGGCCCAGGCGCGATCGAGCCGCGACGACCTGGAGCGCCACCTGGCGGTGGAGGCCATGGTCACTCGGGTGCTGAGCCGCGACGGAGCTTCCCTGGATCAGTTGACGGCACGCCTCAGCGTGCTGCTGGCCCGGCCCATGGCCAATTCGCAGAATCCTCTGAGCCCCGCACTGCTGTGTGAAAACTTCCTGCAGGCCGGGCGCAACCTGGGGGTGGGAATCAAGGTCAAGCTGATCCTGCTCAAGCTGTTCGAGCGTTATGTGCTCAGCGAATGCGACCAGCTCTATGCCGAGGCCAACCAGTTGCTGGCCGCCACGGGCATTCTGCCGGACCTCAAGATTTCGCCCTCCCGGCGGGCGTCGGATCGCATCGAGGAGCCCACCCGATCCTTGCCGGAAAGGGCAGCCAGGCCGACGGTCGCTGAAGTCGATGACAGCGTGCAGGAGGTGTTCGCCGCGTTGCAGAAGCTGCTGGCGCAGGTGCGAGGCAGCGTGGCGCCGACCCTGGAGCCCAGTGCGCCGGCCCAGCCGATTTCCACTCGGGACCTGCTGCGTCTGCTGTCCCACCTGCAGCAGTATGTGCCAGCGCCCACCCAGCAGGATGAGTTCGACCTGCGCAGCCAGCTCGAACAACTGCTCACCCGTGTCAGCGTCAAGAGTGGCAAGTCTCGGGTGGTCGAAGGTGCTGATGAAGATGTGATCAACCTGATCTCGATGATGTTCGAGTTCATTCTCGACGACCATAACCTGCCCGAGACCCTCAAGGCGCTGATCGGCCGCCTGCAGATCCCGATGCTCAAGGTGGCGGTGCTGGACAAGAGTTTCTTCAGCCGCGGCAATCATCCGGCTCGACGGTTGCTCAATGAAATTGCCGACGCAGCCATGGGCTGGGGCGATTGCGACGATCATCAGCGGGACAATCTCTACGTGCGTATCGAACAGGTGGTCCAGCGCTTGCTGAACGACTTCATCGATGACCCGGCGATCTTTTCCGAAGTGCTGGCGGATTTCCTGGCCTTTACCAGCGACGAGCGGCGTCGCTGTGAGCTGCTCGAACAGCGCATTCGTGACGCCGAAGAGGGGCGGGCGAAGGCCGAGCTGGCGCGTTTACGGGTCGAAGGCGTATTGAACCAGGTGATGCTGGGCAAGACCCTGCCCCTGGCCGTGGTGGAGTTTGTGCAGCAGGCCTGGAGCCAGGTGCTGCTGTTGACCGGCTTCAAGCATGGCGAGGAGTCCGCCGAGTGGCGCGCCGATGTCCTGACCCTGGAGCAACTGATCTGGAGCGTCCAGTACCACGACGAATCCGATGCCGGCCTGCGCTTGCTGGCGATGGTGCCGGAGTTGCTCAAGGCGCTGCGCGAGGGCCTGAGCCGTTCGGCGTTCGATCCGTTCGCCACCAGCGAGTTTTTCAGCGAGTTGGAGCTCCTGCATGTGCAGGCGCTGCAGCGCATGGGCCAGGCCACGGAGCAGGCCCAGGCGTCCGATTCGCCGGAAATGATCGAAGTGAAGGAAAGAATTGTCTTGCGGCCTCCGCACAAGGCGCCAGCCGACAGCGCGGCGGTTCGCTTGCCGGCCGATGACGTAGGGCTGCGCCAGGTCGACCAGTTGCGCCTGGGAAGCTGGGTGGAATTCCAGGAGGATGAAGACAACAGCCTGCGTTGCAAGCTGGCGGCGATCATCGAGAGCACCGGCAAATACGTTTTCGTCAACCGCACCGGGCTCAAGGTGCAGGAGCACAGCCGTACCAGCCTGGCCCTGGAGTTCCGTCGCGGAGCGGCACGGGTACTGGACGACACCCTGCTGTTCGACAGGGCCCTGGAATCCGTGCTGGGCAACCTGCGACAACTCAATCGCGGCAAGTGATCGCGCTGGCGAGGCCGATCACGGCATACTGGCGGCATTGATCGTCGTCATCGAAGGAACCTGTATGCAGCTGGACCCCGCGAGCGGTTGGTGCCACGGCGTGCGTCATTGCCCGTCGCCCAACTTCAATGCGCGCCCCGAGGGCGAGATTTCCCTGCTGGTGATCCATAACATCAGTTTGCCGCCTGCCCAGTTCGCCACGGGCAAGGTCCAGGAATTTTTCCAGAATCGCCTGGATGTCACGGAACATCCCTATTTTGCCGGTATCGCCGACCTGCGCGTTTCCGCGCATTTCCTGATCGAGCGTGATGGCGCCATAACCCAGTTCGTCTCTTGTCTAGAGCGTGCGTGGCACGCCGGGGTTTCGTGCTTCGAAGGCCGGGAGACCTGCAATGATTTCTCCATAGGCATCGAGCTGGAGGGCACCGACGACCTGCCTTTCACCGACGCGCAATATGCCGCCCTGGTGGACCTGACACGGCAGTTGCAGGCGGCGTTCAGCTCGATCACTGTAGAGCGCATCTGCGGGCACAGCGACATTGCGCCGGGCCGCAAGACTGACCCGGGGCCGGCATTCGACTGGGCACGCTACCGTGCGGCCCTGACAGAAGGGGAAGGACAATGAGTTTTCTGGTGTTGCTGCTGGCGGTGTGGATCGAGAAGTTCTCGGCCTTGCGCCAGCGGATCCAGCGCGACGGCGGATGGCTGCGTGAGCTGAACAGGATCGAAGCGAGCCCTCGCTGGGTGAATCGGCCGTGGCTGGTGCTGGGAGTGATGGTACTGGCCCCCGTGGCGTTGCTGGCCTTGTTGCTGTGGGTGCTGGAGCCGGTGGCCTATGGTCTGCTGGCATTGCCGGTGCACTTGCTGGTGGTGATCTACAGCCTGGGACGCGGTGACCTGCTGGCCGAGCTGGGCCCCTTTCGCGATGCCTGGCGACGCGAAGACCTGCAGGCGGCGACTCATGTGGCCAAGCGCGACCTGGCTATCGAAGCCGACAATGGCGAGCAATTGCTGGGCAGGGTCCAGGGCCATCTGCTGTGGCAGGCCTACCAGAGCTTTTTTGCGGTGATCTTCTGGTACTTCCTCTTGGGGCCGGTGGCGGCCCTGAGTTATCGCTTGCTGGCGCTGGCTGCCGAACATAGCCAGAACCCTGGCGTGGCGGAGCGGGCGGCGCAATTGCGCCATGCCTTCGACTGGGTGCCGGTCCGGCTGCTGGCGGCCAGTTTCGCCTTGGTGGGCAACTTCGTCGGGGTCAGCCGGATCATGCTGCATGAACTGCTGAACTGGAACATCAGTGCTGCGCAACTGATCGATAAGGTCGGCCTGGCGGCTGGGGAAATTTCCGCTCCCCTGGCAGGGCCCGAGGGCATCAATAACCTGGATCGGCTCTGGGAGTTGCTGCTGCGTGCGGCGGTGCTCTGGTACGCCGGGTTTGCGGTGTGGACCGTACTGGCCTGACGGGCGCGAGACCACGCCGCCAGGCCTGTGACCCGAGGGCTTGCCTGCGCCCGGTTGCGGGCAATCGCGAACGTGCGTGGGCATTTCTTGAAGCGCCCCGGGATCTGCTTCGCAGGCCGGCTGCAGCAAGCCCCCGGCACGCGGGATCGCCTCACGATCGTTCCCGTTAACCTTAAGTTACAAATCTTCCTTCCGATTTAGGCTATACAGGGACAGCACCACCAATGGTGGCTTTCTGCTGTCGCTGTGCGCGTGCTCATAAAAATAAAAACACTACCGGGAGGCTTTCCTGTGAAGAGTTTGCTCTGGCCCGCCGTCGCCCTGATGAACCGTCTGAGCTTTGGCATGAAGTTCAGCCTGATCAGTGTGTTGTTTCTAGTGCCGATGCTGGTGACCAACTTCTTTCTGGTGCGCGAGTCCTATCGGGAATTGCAGGGCACCCATGTGGAGTTGCAGAGCCTCGACCTGCTGGGCAGCAGCCTGAGCCTGCGCCGCGACCTGGAAACCCTGAACAACCTGGTGCAGATCAATGCCAGCCTGGGCCAATCCGGCAAGGCCGGCGATGTGGAAGCGAAGATCGGCACGCTCGAACAACAGGTCCTCGCCCGCCTGCAGGGCATGACCGCCATGGCCGTGGAACCCGAGCAGGCAGAGGCCTTCGTTGCCAAGCGCGACGAAATGGTCGCTGCGTTCAAGGCCCAGCAGGCCGAGAGTTCCCTGCAAAGCAAAAGCGCCTTGATCGGCAAGCTGCTCAATAGCGCGCAAATGCTGAGCCAGATCATCGCCAGCCAGGCAGGCCTGAGCCGCGATGGGCAGGGTGATATCCGTCAACTCAGCGAACTGATCACCGCTGTGACTCCCAACGTGACCCAGATCCTGGGTGAAGGCCGCGCGTTGGGCGCGTCATCCCTGGGGCTGGGGTTTCTCAACTCCTCGTCGAGCACCCGGTTCGACGAGTGGCTGGCACAGGTCGAAAAGCTTCAGGGCGAATACGATCTGAAATTGCAGGACGCCCTGGGCTCGAGCAAGGCAGCCGGGCAGGCGTTGGCCGAGCCGGCGGCCAGCAGCAAGAACACCCTCAGGCAAGCGGCGGAACTGATCGAAGAACAAGTGGTGATGGCCGACACCCTCGATGCACCCTGGTCGGCCTTCTACGATCAGGTCAGTGGGCTGATGGCCCAGACCTACCGGTTGAACGAATCGACCCTGGGCTTTCTCGGCGCCCAACTGCAGCATCGCCTGGAGCAGAATCGCAGCCACATGGTGCTGCAAGCCGTGGCGCTGGCGGCGGTATTCCTGCTGATTTTCTACCTGTACGCCGGCTTCTATGCCTCGACCCGTACGACGCTCCAGCGCCTGGGGCAGATGATGGACAAGGTGGCGGCCGGGGACATGACGGTCAACTTCGTGGCCAGCAGCAAGGATGAGCTGGGCGAATTGGGCGCGGTGTTCAATGGCACGGTGGCGAAGATCCACGACCTGATCGAACAGGTGGGCCGCACGGTCGCCGAGGTGGAGCGCCAGGCCGGGCAGGTGGAAACCGTCTCGGCCCGCAGCAACCAGGCGGTTGCCGGCCAGCGGAGCCAGATCGAGCTGGTGGCCACGGCCATGAACCAGATGTCGGCCACCGCCCAGGAAGTGGCTCGCAGCGCCGCGGCGGCGGTCAGCAGCGCCCACAGCGTCAACGACGAAACCCTCAGCGGCCGTGGCCTGGTGGAGTCCCAGCAGGGCAGCATTGCCCGCTTGGCCAGCGAGATCGACCAGTCGGTACAGGTCATCAATCAACTGGCGACCGACAGCCAGGCCATCAGCCGCGTGCTGGACGTGATCAAGAGCATCGCCGAGCAGACCAACCTGCTGGCCCTCAACGCCGCCATCGAAGCGGCCCGGGCCGGTGAGCAGGGGCGCGGCTTCGCGGTGGTGGCCGACGAAGTGCGGACGCTGGCCAAGCGCACCCAGCAATCGACCGAAGAAATCGAAGCGATGATCAGTCGCCTGCACGGCGGCGTGGGGGCTGCGGTCCGGGCCATGGGCACCAGTCATGAAATGGCCAGCGGCACGGTAGGCCAATCGGAACAGGTCCAGCAGGCCCTGGAAAATATCCTCGGCGCCGTGGGCATGATCGTCGACCAGAACCAGCAGATCGCCGCCGCCGTGGAACAGCAGACGGCCGTGGCCCATGACATCGACCAGAACATCGTCGAGATCAACCGCGCCGGCGAACGCACCGCCGAAGGTGCACACCAGACCGAGGATGCCAGCCGGGCATTGTCAGCCCAGGTGGTGCAGCTCAAGCAATTGATCAATGCGTTTCGGGTGTAGACCGTTGTGGGAGCGAGCCTGCTCGCGCCCACAGGTTTTACCAGTTGAAGAGTTGGCGGGCGTTGGCGGTGCTGGCCTCGGCCAGTCGCTCAGGCGTGACCGCCATGATCCCGGCCAGTGCCTCGCAGATAGCCGGTAGATGCGCAGGGCTGTTGCGCTGACCGGGGAACATCGCCGGCGCCATGTCCGGTGAGTCGGTCTCCAGCACGACGGCGTCCAGGGGCAGTTTCGCCAGCACGCGGTGCATGCGCAGGGCCTGGGGCCAGGTCGCGGCACCGCCCAGGCCAAGCTTGAAGCCTAGCTTGATGTATTCGCGTGCCTCTTCGTAGCTGCCGGCGAAGGCGTGGATGATGCCTGTGCGTTCCAGGGCGAAGCGCTTGAGGGTCGCGATCACGGCGGCGTGGCTGCGGCGTACATGGATCAGCGCCGGCAGGCGGAATTGCGCCGCCAGTTGCAACTGCGCCTCGAACAGCGTCTGCTGGCGCTCGCGGTCGAGGGTTTCGATGTAGTAATCCAGGCCGATTTCACCTACCGCGCACAGTTGCCGATGCCCGGCCAGGCGGTCCAGCCAGTCGTGCAGTTGCGTCACGTCGTCGGCGCGATGCTGGTCCAGGTAGACCGGGTGCAGGCCCAGCGCGGCGTGCAGGTCCGGGTCGCTCTGCACCAGGTCCCAGACGCGCTGCCAATTGTCCCGATGCACCCCCAGCACCACCATCTCCCGGACGCCCAGCGCGCGGCTATTGGCCAGCAGCGCCGGCCGGTCCGCGTCGAAGTCGGGAAAGTCCAGGTGGGTGTGGGTGTCGATCAGCTCCATGTTCCGGCCCTGAAATGCTCAACCCTGGTGGATGCGCTGTTTGAATGTCCGCGCGATGGCTTGCACACCCGGCTGGTATTCATCGTTTTCGATGGCTGCCAGGGCCAGTTCCAGTGCCTTGTCGGCAATCAGTTGATGTTGCTGGGACATGGCGTTGACCGGCAGTGGCAGGAAGTCCAGCAGTTGTGTGTCGCCGAACGTACCCAGGCGCAGCGGGCGCGCCTTGAGCGGGAAGTCGTGCAGGGCGTCGAACACCCCTTGCAGCAGGACGTAGGACGTGGTGATCAGTGCATCGGGCAAGTGACCGAGGCGTTCGAGCAACTCCTCCATCAACTGGCGACCGCATTCCCGGCTGAACGACTCGCCGTGTTCGATCAATACCTGGCCGTCGAACCCGGCCAGTGCCTGGCGAAAACCGGCGGCCCGTTCCTGGCTGATGCTCAGCTCTGGGCGAGCGCCGATCAGCGCGATCTGCCGGGGCTGTGTTTCCAGCAGGCTGCGGGTCAATTGCAGGCTGGCCTGGCGATCGTCGCTGATCACCGAGCAGAAGTGGGCCGGTTCCATTACCCGGTCGATGGCGATGATCGGGATGCCCTTGGCCTGCAGCTGGCGATAACTGTCATCGCCGGCGGGCAGGCAGCTGGCGACGATCAGCGCATCGCAGCGGCGGGCGCGGAACAGCTGCAAGAGCTGGCGCTCGCTGTCGGGCGCGTCGTCGGAGCTGGCGATCAGCAACTGATAGCCCTGGGCCCGGGCGCCTTGTTCCAGCAGCTTGGCGATGCGGGCGTAACTGGGGTTTTCCAGATCCGGCAGGATGAAGCCCAGGGTACGGGTGTGCCGGCTGCGCAGCCCGGCGGCCTGGGGGTTGGGCGTGAAGCCGTGTTCTTCGACCACCGCGCGCACCCGCTCGACGGTCGCGTTGCTGATGCGTTGCTGTTCGGCCTTGCCGTTGATGACATAACTGGCGGTGGTGACGGACACACCGGCCAGTTGGGCGATATCACTGAGTTTCAACCCGGTTTTCCTTGTTTTTTCGAGGTTGCCCCGACAATGAGCAGCCATCCTACCCGATTGTGGGTGACGGACGCTTTCGACAAGTTGCACTTCAAGGATGAAAGATTATCGAGTAACGTGCCAATCTTTCTAGATTAAACGTTTCAGCAAGCGTATTTTCAAGGCTGACAGAAATTTTGGCGACTCTGCCGCGATCCCGCCAAATGCTGTCCTGTCGCGTTAGGGTACAAAGCCTAAGCTGATTCATTCAAAACAATACCTGGCGACCACCGGACGCCAAAAAGGAGAAAGCATGCTCGAGCTCAATCCAGAGCAGATATCCATGGCCCAGACGGCTGTGGATAAAGCCGCCGCGCTGCAATTGCTCGCTGACAAACTGGTTGCCGATGGCCTGGTGGCCGAAGGTTATCTCGCCGGCTTGCAGGCCCGCGAAGCACAGGGCTCGACCTTTCTTGGCCAAGGTATCGCCATTCCCCACGGTACGCCGCAGACCCGCGACCTGGTTCACTCCACGGGCGTGCGCTTGCTGCAGTTCCCCGACGGGGTGGATTGGGGCGATGGACAGATCGTCTACCTGGCGATCGGCATCGCGGCCAAATCCGACGAACACCTGCGTTTGCTGCAATTGCTGACCCGGGCCCTGGGCGAGACCGACCTGGGCCAGGCCCTGCGCCGTGCCAGTTCTGCCGAGGCGCTGTTGAAGCTGCTGCAAGGGGCGCCACAGGAACTGGCCCTGGACGCACAGATGATCGGCCTGGGTGTGTCGGCCGATGATTTCGAAGAACTGGTCTGGCGTGGCGCCCGCCTGCTGCGCCAGGCCGATTGCGTCAGCAATGGGTTTGCCGGGGTCTTGCAGCAAGTCGATGCGCTGCCCCTGGGCGATGGCCTGTGGTGGTTGCACAGCGAACAGACGGTCAAGCGTCCGGGCCTGGCGTTCGTGACGCCGGACAAACCCATCCGTTATCTCGGCCAGCCCCTGAGCGGGTTGTTCTGCCTGGCCAGTCTCGGCGAGGCGCACCAGGCGCTGCTCGAACGCCTGTGTGCGTTGTTGATCGAAGGGCGCGGCCACGAACTGGGGCGGGCCACCAGCAGTCGCAAGGTACTGGAAGTGCTGGGCGGCGAGTTGCCCGCCGACTGGCCCAGCGCCCGCATCGGCCTGGCCAATGCCCATGGCTTGCATGCGCGTCCGGCCAAGATCCTCGCGCAACTGGCCAAGAGCTTCGAAGGCGAGATTCGCGTGCGGATCGTCGATGGCCAGGACAGCGCCGTGTCGGCCAAGAGCCTGAGCAAGCTGCTGAGCCTGGGCGCCCGGCGCGGCCAGGTCCTGGAGTTCATTGCCGAACCGAGCATTGCCAACGATGCGTTGCCGGCACTGCTGGCGGCCATTGAAGAAGGCCTGGGCGAAGAGGTCGAACCGTTGCCGCCACCGAGTGCGCCACGGGAAACCGTGATGGCCGAGGTCGCGACCGTCATGCTGGCGCCTGAATCCGGCAGCCTGATCCAGGCCGTCGCCGCCGCCCCGGGCATCGCCATCGGCCCGGCCCATATCCAGGTACTGCAGGCCATCGACTATCCGCTGCGCGGTGAATCGGCGGCCATCGAGCGCGAGCGCCTGCAGAACGCCTTGAGCCAGGTGCGGCGCGACATCCAGGGCCTGATCGAACGCGCCAAGGCCAAGGCTGTTCGCGAGATCTTCATCACCCACCAGGAAATGCTCGACGACCCGGAGCTGACCGACGAAGTCGACACCCGCTTGAAGCTGGGCGAGAGTGCGCAGGCGGCGTGGATGGGCGTGATCGAAGCCGCCGCCAAAGAGCAGGAGGCCTTGCAGGATGCCTTGCTGGCCGAGCGGGCCGCCGACCTGCGGGACGTTGGCCGTCGGGTGCTGGCGCAACTGTGTGGCGTCGAAACCCCGAACGAACCCGAGCAGCCGTACATCCTGGTGATGGACGAAGTGGGGCCGTCCGATGTGGCTCGTCTGGATCCGAGCCGCGTGGCCGGGATCCTCACCGCCCGGGGCGGCGCCACTGCCCATAGCGCTATCGTCGCCCGTGCCCTGGGCATCCCGGCGCTGGTGGGGGCCGGCGCCGCGGTGTTGCTGCTGGCGCCGGGCACGCCATTGTTGCTGGACGGGCAGCGCGGCCGCCTGCATGTCGATCCGGACGCCGCCACTTTGCAACGCGCTGTCGAGGAGCGCGACACCCGCGAACAGCGCCTCAAGGTCGCCGCCCAACAGCGTCACCAACCGGCATTGACCCGTGATGGCCACGCGGTGGAAGTGTTCGCCAACATCGGCGAAAGCGCCGGGGTCGCCAGCGCTGTGGAGCAGGGCGCCGAGGGCATCGGCCTGTTGCGCACCGAGCTGATTTTCATGGCCCACACCCAGGCGCCGGACGAGGCCATCCAGGAAGCCGAATACCGCAAGGTGCTCGACGGCCTGGCCGGTCGACCACTGGTGGTGCGCACCCTCGATGTGGGGGGCGACAAGCCGCTGCCGTACTGGCCGATAGCCAAAGAGGAAAACCCTTTCCTCGGCGTGCGGGGCATTCGTCTGACCCTGCAGCGTCCGCAGATCATGGAGGCGCAATTGCGGGCCTTGCTGCGTTCGGCGGACAACCGTCCGCTACGGATCATGTTTCCCATGGTGGGCAGCGTCGAAGAGTGGCGCCAGGCCCGGGACATGACCGAGCGCCTGCGCCGGGAAATCCCTGTGGCGGACCTGCAGCTGGGGATCATGATCGAAGTGCCGTCCGCTGCGCTGCTGGCCCCGGTACTCGCCAAGGAAGTGGATTTCTTCAGCGTCGGCACCAACGACCTGACCCAGTACACCCTGGCCATCGACCGTGGCCACCCGAGCCTCTCGGCCCAGGCCGATGGCCTGCACCCGGCGGTGCTGCAACTGATCGACATCACCGTGCGCGCCGCGCATGCCCACGGCAAGTGGGTCGGTGTGTGCGGTGAGCTGGCGGCCGACCCGCTGGCGGTGCCGGTGCTGGTAGGCCTGGGTGTGGACGAACTGAGTGTTTCAGCCCGTAGCATCGCCGAGGTCAAGGCACGGGTACGCGAATTGACCCTCGAACAGGCCAAAGCCCTCGCCCAGGAGGCGCTGGCCGTGGGCAGCGCCAATGACGTGCGCACATTAGTGGAGGCGCTGTAATGGCGAAGATTCTTACCCTGACCCTCAATCCGGCGCTCGACCTCACGGTGGAACTGGCGCGTCTGGAGCCGGGGCAGGTCAACCGCAGCGATGCCATGCACAGCCACGCCGCCGGTAAAGGCGTGAACGTGGCCCAGGTCCTGGCCGACCTGGGGCATACGCTGACCGTCAGCGGTTTTCTCGGCGAAGACAACGCCCAGGCGTTCGAGACGCTGTTCGCCCAGCGCGGCTTTACCGATGCCTTTATCCGGGTGCCCGGTGAAACCCGCAGCAACATCAAGCTGGCCGAGCAGGATGGGCGCATCACGGACCTCAACGGTCCGGGCCCGAAGGTCGATGACGCCGCGCAACAGGCATTGCTCGAGCGGCTGGAACGGATCGCCCCCGGTCACGATGCCGTGGTGGTGGCGGGCAGCTTGCCCCGTGGGGTCAGCCCGCAATGGTTGCAAGCCCTGATCACGCGCTTGAAGACACTCGGCCTGAAAGTGGCCCTGGACACCAGCGGCGAAGCCTTGCGCGTCGCACTGGCGGCCGGCCCCTGGCTGATCAAGCCGAACACCGAGGAGCTGGCCGATGCGCTGGGGTGTGATGTAGTGAGCGAATCGGCCCAGGTCGAGGCTGCGCAGCGCCTGCACGCACAGGGCGTCGAGCAGGTGGTGATTTCCCATGGCGCCGACGGGGTGAACTGGTTCAGTGCCGGATCGGCGCTACATGCCTCGCCGCCCCGGGTCACCGTCGCCAGCACCGTGGGCGCCGGGGACTCGCTGTTGGCGGGCATGCTCCACGGCCTGCTGGGCGCGCACACCCCCGAGCAGACCCTGCGCACCGCCACGGCCATCGCCGCCATGGCCGTGACGCAGATCGGTTTCGGCATCCGTGACACCGCGTTGCTGGCGTCGCTTGAACAGGGCGTGCGCGTGCGCCCCCTGACAGAACAATAAGAGGGTTCGCAAGTATGAAACTAGCCATTGTGACGGCCTGCCCGAACGGCATGGTCACCAGTGTGTTGTGCGCCCGCCTGCTGGACGCGGCGGCCCAGCGCCAGGGATGGAGCACCAGCGTCGAGGTGCATGACGCGACCCATCCGGAACGCCAGTTGTCGACGGCGACCCTTGAAGCCGCCGAATGGATCTTGCTGGTTGCCAGCGGCCCGGTGGATCTGTCGCGATTTGTCGGCAAGCGGGTATTTCGCAGCACACCGGCCCAGGCCCTGCAGGACGTTGATGCGGTGCTGCGTCGTGGCGCCGTAGAAGCTGAGGTTCTGGGCGAGGCCGACGCGTTCGCACAAGAACCGGCGGCGTCGGCCGAGCGTGCCCCGCGCCTGGTTGCCATCACCGCATGCCCAACGGGCGTTGCCCATACCTTCATGGCCGCCGAAGCCTTGCAGCAGGCGGCGACGAAACTGGGCTACGACCTGCAGGTGGAAACCCAGGGCTCGGTCGGTGCGCGCAATCCGTTGAGCGCCGAGGCCATCGCCGAAGCGGACGTGGTGCTGCTGGCGACCGACATTGAAGTCGCCACCGAGCGGTTTGCTGGCAAGAAGATCTATCGTTGCAGCACTGGCGTGGCCTTGAAACAGGCCGAAGCGACGCTGAACAAAGCGCTGGTCGAAGGTCGCCAGGAAAGCGCCTCGAGCGGCGCCAGCGCCCCGGCCAAGTCGGAAAAGACCGGCGCCTACAAGCACCTGCTGACCGGCGTATCGTTCATGCTGCCGATGGTGGTGGCCGGTGGTTTGATGATCGCCTTGTCGTTCGTGTTCGGCATCGAGGCCTTCAAGGAGCCTGGCACCCTGGCGGCCGCGCTGATGCAGATTGGCGGCGACACGGCGTTCAAGCTGATGGTGCCGCTGCTGGCCGGCTACATCGCCTATTCCATCGCCGACCGTCCGGGCCTGGCGCCGGGAATGATCGGTGGAATGCTGGCAAGCACCCTGGGGGCCGGCTTCATCGGCGGCATCATCGCCGGTTTCCTGGCCGGTTATGCGGCCAAGGCGATCAATCGCTACGCCCGACTGCCCCAGAGCCTGGAAGCGCTCAAGCCGATCCTGATCATCCCGCTGCTGGCGAGCCTGTTCACTGGCCTGGTGATGATCTACGTGGTGGGCAAGCCAGTGGCGGGCATGCTGGATGCCCTGACCCATTTCCTCGATAGCATGGGCACCGCCAATGCCATTTTGCTGGGCGTGCTGCTGGGCGCGATGATGTGCATCGACCTGGGTGGGCCCATCAACAAGGCCGCCTACGCGTTTTCGGTGGGCCTGCTGGCTTCCCAGAGTTACGCACCGATGGCCGCGACCATGGCCGCCGGCATGGTGCCGCCGATTGGCCTGGGTATCGCCACCTTCATCGCCCGGCGCAAGTTCGCCCGGACCGAACGCGAGGCCGGCAAGGCGGCCCTGGTGCTGGGGCTGTGCTTCATCTCCGAAGGTGCCATTCCATTCGCTGCCAAGGACCCGTTGCGGGTGATTCCGGCCAGCATTGCCGGTGGTGCGCTGACCGGTGCGTTGTCGATGTACTTCGGCTGCAAACTCATGGCACCCCACGGCGGTCTGTTCGTGATGCTGATCCCCAATGCCATCAATCATGCGCTGCTGTACCTGCTGGCGATCGTGGCGGGTAGCTTGCTGACGGCGGTGGTGTATGCGTTGCTCAAGCGGCCTGAGGGGGTGGAAATGACGTTGGAGCCGGCCAAGGCCTGATCGCTTCTTTGAAACAATGAAATTCCCCTGTGGGAGCGAGCTTGCTCGCGATAGCGGTGTATCGGTGGACAACTGGGTTGCCTGACACTCCGCCATCGCGAGCACGCTAGCTCCCACATTGCTTTTGGGGCGGGCATGAATTCCCTGTCACACCCACTTCACACACCCATGCTTTAGTTTTCCCATTTCAAGGGAGAACACCATGAGCGAATTCGACCGGGGCCGTCGTCGTGTGATTCAAGCCGTGGGGGCGGGGTTGTTATTGCCGGGGCTGGCACCGGCAGTGATCGCTTCGGTGAAGGATCGTCCGCTGATCACCGACGGCGTGCAGTCCGGCGACTTGCGCGGTGACCGGGCGATGATCTGGAGCCGTTGCGATCGTCCGGCACGGATGGTGGTGCAATGGGATACCCGCAGCCGGTTCCACAACCCCCGGCAGGTCGTTTCGCCTGTGGTGGACAGCCGCAGCGATTTCACGGCGCGGGTGGAGCTCAGCGGATTGCCGCCCGACCAGGCTGTGTTCTATCGCGTGCGTTTCGAAGACGCCCAATATGGCGTTGCCAGCGAACCCTGGCTCGGTCACTTGCGCAGCGTGCCGCAATTCAAGCGCAACATCCGCTTTGTCTGGAGCGGCGATACCGTCGGCCAGGGCTTTGGTATCAACCCGGATATCGGTGGCATGCGGATCTACGAGGCCATGCGCCTGCGCCTGCCGGATTTTTTCATCCACAGCGGCGACACCATCTATGCCGACGGTCCGGTCCCGGCGCAGATCACCACCGAAGGCGGTCGTATCTGGCGCAACCTCACCACCGAAGCCAAGAGCAAGGTCGCCGAGACCCTGGATGAATACCGTGGCAACTATCGTTACAACCTGATGGACGAGAACCTGCGGCGCTTCAATGCCGAGGTGCCGCAGATCTGGCAATGGGACGACCACGAAGTGGTGAACAACTGGTCACCCGGTAAACAGCTGGATGAGCGCTACCAGACCAAGGACATCCACACCCTGGTGGGGCGTGCACGGCAGGCCTGGCTGGAATACGCGCCGATGCGCCTGCAGAAGGCCGACGGCGGCGGGCGGATCTACCGCAAGCTCGGCTATGGGCCGATGCTGGATGTCTTCGTGCTGGACATGCGCAGTTACCGCGAAGCCAACGACGCCAACCTGGGCGCAGCCAAACCGTTCCTTGGCCGCGAGCAGCTGAACTGGCTCAAGCGCGAATTGAAGCAGTCCCGTGCCCAATGGAAAGTCATCGCCGCCGACATGCCCATCGGCCTGGGTGTGCCTGACGGGGAGGTCAGCCCCGGTGTACCGCGCTGGGAGGCGGTTGCCAATGGTGACCCGGGCCAGGCCCAGGGGCGCGAGGTGGAAATCGCCGAGCTGCTCGGCTACTTGCGCAAGCATCAAGTGCGCAACTACGTCTGGCTGACCGCCGATGTCCATTATTGCGCCGCCCACCATTACCACCCGGAGCAGGCCGCATTCCAGGACTTCGAGCCGTTCTGGGAGTTTGTCGCCGGGCCCTTGAATGCTGGCAGCTTCGGACCCAACGCCCTGGACAAGACCTTCGGGCCCGAGGTGGTGTTCCAGAAGGCCCCGCCAGCGCAGAACACCTCGCCGTTCGCCGGCTACCAGTTCTTCGGTGAGGTGAACATCGACGGGCAGAGCGGGGAGATGAGCGTGGTGCTGCGGGATCTGCAAGGGGTGGCGGTATTCGAGAAGAAGTTGCAGCCGGTTTGAATGTCAGCCATGCAACGCCCCCTGTGGGAGCGAGCTTGCTCGCGATGGCAGTGTGTCAGTCAATGAGGCGTTGACTGAAGCTGCGCTATCGCGAGCAAGCTCGCTCCCACAGGGTCGATGTTGCGGCCAGGATCAGTAGACGTCCCGCCGATACCGCCCCTGCTCGATCAGCCGTTCCACGTCCTCGCGGCCCAGCACCAGGTTGAGCACGTGATCCACCCCTGACGCCATGCCTTGCAAGCTGCCGCAGACATAGATCACCGCGCCGTCGGCCATCCATTGCTTGAGCAGCGCGGCCGATTCCAGCAGGCGGTCCTGGACGTAGATTTTCTGTTCCTGATCCCGGGAAAAGGCCAGGTCCAGGCGCTCCAGGTCGCCGGAGGTCACCCATTCCTGCAACTCGTCGCGGCAGTGGAAATCGTGTTCGCGGTTGCGTTCGCCAAACAGCAACCAATTGCGCTGCATGCCCTCGGCGACCCGGGCCTTGAGCAGGCTGCGCAGGCCCGCCAGGCCCGTGCCATTGCCCAGCAGAATCATCGGTACGCCCTGGGGCGGCAGATGGAAACCGCTGTTGCGGCGCACGCGCAGGGTGATGGCGCTGCCCAGCGGGGCGTGTTCGGTGAGCCAGCCGGAGCCGATGCCCAGGCTGCCATCGGCGTGGCGTTCCTGGCGTACGATCAGCTCCAGCGAGCCATCGGCCGGGATCGAGGCGATGGAATATTCGCGTATGGCCAGGGGCGCCAATGCATCGAACAGGGCCTGGGCATGCAGTCCCACCAGGTGAGCGCGGTTGGCCGGCAACTGACGGGTGGCCAGGGCCTGTTCCAGGCTGTGCGGCAGGCCGTCGACCTGCACCTTGGCATTGCCGGCGATGCCCAGGCCATCGAGGAACTGCTCGATGGCCCAGCGGTCGTTGCGTGGCAACACCTGCACCAGGTCGCCGGCCAGCCAACTGCTCGGGCCAGGGGCGGTGAGCCCCAACAGGTACACGCCCGAGCCGCTGCTGTCGGGGTTGAGCAGAGTGCGCTGGTTCAACGTCCAGTTTTCGAAGTCGGGGGCTTTCCAGGTATCGGCCGGCGCCTGGCCGGTCAGTTCGGCCAATTGCTGCTGCCAGTGACGCAGGGCGTACGGGTCGCCGCTGTCGACTTCCACCGGGGCGAACAACGTCTTGCCGCCGTGCTCGGCCAACCAGGCGTGCAGGCGCCGGGCGAAGCCACAGAAGTTCTCGTACTGTCGATCCCCAAGGCCCAGCACCGAGTAGTGCAGGCGTTCCAGGCTCAGGGTCTGGCCCAGCACCTTGCGCTCGAACCCACGGGCGCTGTCCGGTCCTTCACCGTCGCCAAAGGTACTGACCACGAACAAGGCATGGGTGGAGTGGCTCAGGTCCTGTTCGCTGACGCCGGCCAGCGGCCGGACATTCACCGGCACCCCGGCGGCCTGGAGTTGACCGGCGGTCTGCCAGGCCAGTTGTTCGGCGAAGCCGCTCTGGCTGGCGAACCCGATCAGCCAGGCCGGCGCATCGCCGTGCTGGCTGGACAGCGCCTGGCGCGCCTGCCTGGCCTGGCGTTTCTTGCGACGACGGTCCAGGTACAGCAACCAGCCGGTAATGAAGAACAGTGGCATGGCCAGCGCGGCAACCGTCACCAGGATCCGCCCGGGCAGGCCGAAATAACTGCCGACATGCAGGGCATAGACGCTGGTCAGCAGTTGTGCCTTGAGGCTCTTGTCGCTGTAGCGGCTGTGTCGGGTGATGGCGCCGGTGGCCGGGTCGAGCATGATCTGGTTCAACGCGCGATCATGAGGCGAATTCTTCAGCAGGTAGAACACCGTCGCCGGTTGCCCGGCCACCGGTGGCATGCGTACGTTATAGGCGGACAGGTCCGGCCCTGCGAGGCTGTAGATGCTGCTCCACATGGCCCGGTAGTCGGCCACCGGCGGCGGGCCTTCCGGTGCCGGCCCCCGGTTGCGCACCCTTTCGTCCTTGGGTGAGTCGGAGAGCAGACGTGTCACGCCTTTGTTGTACCACTCGTACGACCAGGTCAGGCCGGTCAGGGCGGCCAGCAGGTAGAACACCAGGCACCAGGTGCCGGCCACCGAGTGCAGGTCCCAATTGAAGCCGCGGCCTTTCTTCGCCCAGTCGAGGGTCAGCCAGGCGCGCCAGTTCTTCCATTGCCTCGGCCAGCGCAGATAAAGCCCGGACAGGCAGAAGAACACCAGGATCAGCGTGCACGCCCCGGTGATCTGCCGGCCCACGTCATCCAGGGCCAGGATGCGATGCAGCTTGAGCACCAGGACAAAGAAGTCCTGGCCCACCACGTCGCCCATGAACTGGGCGTTGTAGGGATTGAAATAACGCATGGCCCCGCGTTTTTCCCCGGGCGGGGCGGTGAAGATCACCCGCGCGGCATTGCCGCTGTCGGTCTCGACCCAGAGCATGTTCACGGTCTTGCCGGAGGCGGCTTCGATCTGTTCCACCAGTTCGGCCGGCGGCAGGACGCCGGCCGGCTGTTTCGGGACCACCAGCACATGGGGGTTCAATGCCCTCAGGATCTCATCCTGGAACGACACCGCCGCACCGGTAATGCCCATGAATGCCAGGACCAGGCCGGCACTGATGCCAAAGAACCAGTGCAACTGGAACAGGGTTTTCTTCAACACATCGCTCGCCTTGTTCATGTATTACGTTTCATCACGGCGCGTATTATGCCGTGTGTTATCGAGAAGCATTCATAAACACGTATAAAAGCCCCGATCATTCGTATGAACGGGGCTCGGGCACGCTGTTGGCCGGCTGTTGGAAACATGTGGCGAGAGCAGGCTGCCTCGCCACGAGCCGTATGGCTGCCGGTCAGAAATGGAAGTTGGTGCTCACCAACGCGGTCCGTCCGGCTGCCTGGTTGGCGAAGTGGTTGCCCAGTGCCTTGTCGTAGTAGGTTTCGTCCGTCAGGTTCTGCACGTTGAGTTGCAGGTCCAGGTGCTTGCTGACCTTGTAGCTGGCCATGGCGTCGTAGCGCACATAGGAATCGACCATGGTGGTGTTGGCGACGTTGCCGAACACGTCGTCGACATAGAAGGCGCCGCCACCGAGGGTCAGCTTCGGTGTGACCGCATAGGTGGTCCAGACGCTGGCACTGTTTTTCGGCGTGTTGGGTAGCTGGTTGCCGTCGGTGACGCTCAAGGGGCCACCATCGACCTGTTCACTGTCCAGGTAGCTGTAGCCGGCGAACACCTGCCATTTATCCGTGATCTTGCCGCTGGCCGAAAGCTCGATGCCATCGACACGGGTCTTGCCAGCGTTCTCGTACGAGGTGGTATCGACCTGGACCCGCGCGTTTTCCTTCTCGGTGCGGAACACCGCGGCGGTCAACGACAGGCGGCTGCCCAGCAGGTCCCACTTGGTGCCGATCTCGTAGTTCTTGGTGGTTTCCGGCTCCATGTCGCTCTTGAGCAGGTTGCCGTTGCGGTCCGGCGTACCGCCCAGCGGATTGCCTTCCTGGCCTTCGCCAACCATGTTGCCCGGCGGTGTGGCCGAGGTGGCGTAGGAGACATAGAGGCTGGCGTTGTCCGCGGGTTTCCACACCAGGCCCAACTGACCGGTGACGAATTCGCTCACGTCATCGCCCTTGGACGTGGTGGTGCCGGCGGCGTTGTAGGTTTTGTATTTCGTGTCGAAGTGGTCGTAGCGCAGGCCCATGTTCAGCAGCCATTGCGGTGACAGCTCCAGGGTGTCGAATGCGTAGATCGCACGGGTGACGCTGGTGGTGTCGGTGCCGGCATAGTTGCGGGCAATCCTGCCGTTCCATGGATCGTCCGGGTTCGGGTTGGACAGCGACGTACAGTTGTAGCCGCTCGGTGCCCCGATCGTCGATGGCGTGCAGTTGGTGTTCGCGGCAGTCGTGCCGGGCACGGTGTCGGTGTTGACGGTATAGGAGGATTTCTCGCCTTTCTCGCGGCTCAGCTCGATGCCGGTGGAGAAACTGTTCTTGAAGCCGGCGATGTAGAAATCCCCGAACAGGTCGGTCTGGTTGGTGGTGGTATCGACATTGCTGACCCGGGTATTGGCCCGGCGCCAGACGCTGCCGTTGTTGACATTGCCCTTGCTGTCGTCGGGCTGGGTCAGGATGTAATCCTGCATGCTGGAGCCGTGGCGCAGGGTGTTCTTGACGGTCAGCGCATCGTTCAGGTCGTGCTCGATGGCGAAGGTCGCCGTGTCGGTCCGGGTCTTGCGCATGTCACGGTCGGTCAGGCCGTAGAAGTTGCTGCTGTCGCCGCCGTCGTTGGGCTTGTCCGGATTGGACTTGTTGCGATCGGCCGTCCTGCCCGATGCGGGCATGGAGTAGGGGATGCCAGCATCCGGCAGATCATTGCTTTCCAAGTGGTAGTAGTCGAGGTTGACCCGGGTGTCGGTGCCCAGGCCGAACGCCAGCGAAGGGGCAACGCCCCAGCGGTCGTAGTTGATCTTGTCGCGGCCGGCGACGTTGCTTTCGTGGCTCATCAGGTTCAGGCGGCCGGCGGCGGTGTCGCTGAACTGGTAGTTGCCATCCAGGGTATAGCGCTGGGTCTGGTCGGTTCCCCAGGTGAAGCCACCGTCGAAGGAATTCCCCAGGTGCGCTTTTTTACTCACCAGGTTGATGGTGCCACCTGCGGCGCCGCGTCCGCCAATGGCCGAATTCGGGCCCTTGCTGACTTCAATGGACTCCACGGCAAAGATTTCACGGCTTTGCGAACCGGTGTCGCGCACGCCGTCCAGGTAAGTGTCGCCCTGGGCATCGAAACCCCGGATGAACGGACGGTCGCCCTGGGGGTTGCCGCCTTCCCCGGCACCGAACGTAATGCCCGGCACTGTGCGCAATGCGTCCTGCATGTTGAGCGCGCCGGTGTCCTTGAGGACCTGCTGCGGGATGACCGTCACCGAGCGCGGCGTTTCCACTAGCGGGGCGGTGTACTTGGGCGACGAGGCTTTCTCGACCTGATAGGAAGCGTTGTCCTGAATCTCGCCGGTGATGCTGGTGGCTTCCAGGGAAATGGCCTCGCGCGGGGCCTGCTCATCGTTGTTTTGTGCCGCTTGAACCATTTGTGTCACGGATGTCGCACTGAGGGCGACGCCGATGGCGGACGCCAGCAAACGCGGCGAATTGGCTGGTAATTGTATCGATTGACGCGACATGAAATTCCCCTCCCCAGGGTTTCGAGGCGGCGGAATATAGGGTAAATGGTTTTATATATCAATTGAGATACATTGCTATTTGAGATGGCTTTACATTTTATTTACACAGATTTCATACGGTTTTGAGTTCTGGAACGTCATGGAGGTTGTGCACAGTCAATAATAATCACTATCATTTGCGCCCAATTTTATCCACAGGGCCCGATGTCATGTTGCTGCACATTCCCGGCGTGTTTTCTCCACAAGAAGTGCAGCGCATCCGCGAGGCGCTGGAGCACACCGAGTGGGCGGATGGAAAGATCACCGCCGGCTATCAATCGGCCAAGGCCAAGCACAATCTGCAACTGCCCGAAGGCCATCCTCTGGCCAAGGAGATTGGCGCGGCCATGATCGAGCGGCTGTGGCAGAACCCGCTGTTCATGTCGGCGGCGATACCCCACAAAGTGTTTCCACCGCTGGTGAATTGCTACACCGCCGGCGGCAGTTTCGACTTTCACATCGACAACGCGGTGCGTCAGCCCAAGGGCAGCGCCGAGCGGGTCCGGACCGATCTTTCCGCCACGCTGTTTTTCAGTGATCCGCAGGACTACGACGGCGGCGAGCTGGAAATCCAGGACACCTATGGCACCCAGCGGGTCAAGCTGCCGGCGGGGGACATGGTGCTTTACCCAGGCACCAGCCTGCACAAGGTCAACCCGGTCACTCGCGGCGCGCGTTATGCCTCCTTCTTCTGGACCCAGAGCCTGGTACGCGAAGACAGCCAGCGAGCGTTGCTTTTCGAAATGGACGGGGCGATCCAGGAGCTGACCCGCGACATGCCCGACCACCCCTCGCTGATCCGCCTGACTGGCACCTACCACAATCTGCTGCGTCGCTGGGTAGAGGTATAGGGCATGGATTTGCGTCTGCGCCGCCAGCAGGTGCTCGACGCTAACGACTGGGCTGCCATGCTCGACGACAGCCCTTCGCGAGCGGCCCAGGCGATTCTGCTCGCCGCCGGCCAGGGCGTGCTCGATGCCCAGGCTTTGCTGGGGCAGATTCTGCTCGACGGCCGTGGCATCGCCCAAGACCAACCGCTGGCGGTGCGCTGGTTCGGCATCGCGGCCCGACGCGGACACCTGATGGCGCGCAATATGCTGGGGCGCTGTCATGAACACGGTTGGGGGTGCGCCAGCGATGCCGCCACCGCCGCAGCGCACTATCGCCTGGCCGCCGAGGCGGGGTTGGACTGGGCGATGTACAACTACGCCAACCTGCTGGCCACCGGGCGCGGCGTGATGCAAGACCAGGCTCAAGCCCTGGCCCTCTATCGGCGAGCCGCGGAGTTGGGCCATGCCAAGTCGATGAATCTCTTGGGGCGTTATCTGGAAGACGGTCGCCACTGTCCGGCGGATCCGTCGGCGGCAGCATACTGGTACCGGTGTTCGGCCGAGGCCGGCGATTTTCGTGGGCAGTTCAGCCACGGTTGCGTGCTGTTGGCGCAAGGACAGTTCGAAGAGGGCCTGGTGTGGTTGTGGCGTGCGCTGCACGCCGGCAATCTGAACTTCCTTCGCCGCGCCACGCCCATCCTGCAGGGCGCCCGGTTGCCCGGCCTGGGGTCACTCATCGAGGCCTACCAGGCGCGGCTGGGTGTATTGGAAGATTCGGCTCGCGCTTGAGCGCCAGGGGGGACATCGACCGGATCGCAGGCATGAAAAAAGCCCGTGACAACCGTCACGGGCTTTTTCAGCTCAGGCCAGCGACGCGTTATACGTAGTACGACTTCAGCGGCGGGAAGCCATTGAATTCCACGGCGCTGTAGCTGGTGGTGTAGGCTCCGGTCGAGAGCCAGTACAGGCGGTCGCCGATGGCCAGGTTCAGTGGCAGGCCATACTTGTAGTTCTCGTACATGATATCGGCGCTGTCGCAGGTCGGGCCGGCGATGACCACTTCTTCCATCTCGCCTTTCTTCTCGGTCCAGATCGGGAACTTGATGGCTTCGTCCATGGTTTCGATCAGGCCGGAGAACTTGCCCACGTCCGTGTACACCCAACGCTCCACCGCGGTGCGGGACTTGCGCGCCACCAGCACCACTTCACTCACCAGGATGCCGGCGTTGGCGATCAGCGAGCGGCCTGGCTCGAGGATGATTTCCGGCAGATCTTCGCCGAAGTCTTCCTTGAGGAAGCGGATGATTTCCTCGGCATAGGTTTCCAGGCTGTTGGTGCGGGTGATGTAGTTGGCCGGGAAGCCACCGCCCATGTTGATCAGCTTCAGGACGATGCCATCTTCTTCCTTCAGACGCTCGAAGATCACCTTGACCTTGGCGATCGCCGCGTCCCAGACGCTGATATCGCGCTGTTGCGAGCCGACGTGGAACGAGATGCCGTACGGTTCCAGGCCCAGGTCACGGGCCAGGATCAGCAGGTCCATGGCCATGTCGGTCTGGCAACCGAACTTGCGCGACAGCGGCCAGTCTGCGGTGGTCGAGCCTTCGGTGAGGATGCGGACATAGACTTTCGAGCCCGGCGCGGCCTTGGCGATGTTGCGCAGGTCGGCTTCGGAGTCGGTGGCGTACAGGCGCACGCCCTTGTCGTAGAAGTAGCGGATGTCCCGGGATTTCTTGATGGTGTTGCCGTAGCTGATCTGCTCGGGTCCCACACCGCGGCTCAAGACCTTGTCCAGCTCGTAGATCGAGGCGATGTCGAAGTTCGAACCCTTTTCCTTGAGCAGGTCGATGATTTCCACCGCCGGGTTGGCCTTGACGGCGTAGTAGACCTTGGCGAATTCGAAACCGGCGCGCAGGTCGTCATAGGCCTGGGCGATCATCGCGGTGTCGATCACTACGAACGGGGTTTCCTGCTTGTCGGCGAAAGCCTTCATTTTCTGAAAGGTTTCGCGCGCGAAATAATCTTCGACCTGGATCGACATACGTTGGGACTCCTACTGGCAAACATCAGGATCAATGGGTTTGAGGGCTGGCAGCCCTCGTGAACGTCCTCCGTATCCCCACTTTGGTTCGCCTACTTCCCAAGGCATGTCGCCGAAAGCAAAAAGGCCATGGGACGCATGTTCCCTTGGCCTTGCTGTCTCGTCGTCAGTACTTGAGCCGGATGGATCGTTTCCAGCATGGACGTTCGGCGCGAACTTTAGGGCGTGAGGGGCCTGAGATCAACTAAAAATGTCGCGTTTTTGCACGCGTCTGTCGTGCGGCGCGCGACAGCTCCTGATGTAACCGACCTGTGTGACGGATTGATGTTCCCGCTGGATGGATAATCGGTGCGTTTCGGGCAGAGACACCATTTTGGTGACCGCCCCGGAAACTGTGGGTTCGTTGGGGTGATCAGACCTGCGCAATCTCCGCCGGCGAAACGATGCTGGTCTTGCCCCCACGGGACTTACCGGAACTCAGGTACTCGGCGATGGATTCCTGGGTCACTTCTCCGAGGAACACCCGCTCGGCGTCCATGACCGGCAGCCACGAGCGGTTGAACTCGTACATGCGCGACAGCAGGATCCGCAGGTGCTCGTCATACGCCGCCGTGGCATTGAACTCACGCAGGAACTGGGCGCAGGTGCCGGTCTGGCGATGCAGGTCGCGACGTCGGACATAACCCAGGGCCTTGTTCTGGGCACAGGTGACCACCACGTAGCGGCGGTCGTGCTCGTCCATCAGCTCCAGCGCTTCGGCCACCGGCGTTTGCGGGCTGACCGACGGCGCGTTGTCCGCCGCGTCCTCGGCCTTGACCAGCAGCAGGCGCTTGAGGGTGCTGTCCTGGCCGACGAAGTTGCTGACAAACTCATCCGCCGGATGTGCCAGCAGGGTGTCCGGGTGATCGCACTGGATCAGCTTGCCGGCACGGAAGATCGCAATCTTGTCCCCCAGCTTGAGGGCTTCGTCGATGTCGTGGCTGACCATGATCACGGTCTTGTTCAGTGCCCGCTGCATCTCGAAGAACTCGTTCTGGATCATCTCGCGGTTGATCGGGTCCACCGCGCCGAAGGGTTCGTCCATCAGCAGCAACGGCGCATCGGCCGCCAGGGCGCGGATCACCCCGATCCGCTGCTGCTGGCCACCCGACAGTTCACGGGGATAACGATGCAGGTACTGCTTGGGCTCGAGCTTGATCATGCTCATCAGCTCGCGGGCGCGGTCGTGACATTTGTGCTTGTCCCAGCCCAGCAGGCGCGGGACCACGGTGATGTTTTCCTCGATGGTCATGTTCGGGAACAGGCCGATCTGCTGGATCACGTAGCCGATGTTGCGGCGCAGGGTCACTTCGTCCAGGTTGGTGGTGTCTTCGCCGTTGATCAATACCTTGCCCGAGGTGGGCGGGATCAGGCGATTGATCATCTTCAAGGTGGTGCTCTTGCCACAGCCCGACGGCCCGAGGAACACGCAGATCTCGCCTTCGTTGACGGTCAGGTTCACCGAGTCCACGGCCTTGACGTCCTTGCCGTTGCTCTTGAAGGTTTTGCTGAGGTTTTGAAGTTCGATCATTTGAGGAGTCCTGTATAGGGGGTGTTCGCCGCAAATGACGGGCGCGTTGGAGCCGAGCCCCACAAAGCGCAATCCGTCGTTGCTCGTCGTTCATTTGAAAAAACCAAACTTCTCTCCTCGCGCCTAGTCTTGCGCTTTGTGGGGCGTCGGCGCGCCCGTCATTTGCGGCGAACACCCCCTACTTGTCAGCGAGCGTTGCAGCCATTGCAGGAGCAGGTCGGCGAAGATGGCCAGGAGACTGACCAGCACGGCGCCGACGATCAGCATCGACATGTCGCTGCGGCTGATGGAAGCGAGGATGAGCACGCCCAGGCCACCGGCGCCGATGGTGGCGGCGATGGTCATGACGCCGATGTTCATGACCACGGCGGTGCGCACACCGGCCAGGATCACTGGCACGGCGATGGGCAGTTCGACCATGCGCAGGCGCTGGCCAAAGGTCATGCCGATGCCTCGGGCGGCTTCACGGATGCCCGGCTCCACGCCCGTGAGGGCCAGGTAGGTGTTGCGCATGATGGGCAACAGGGAATAAAGGAACACTGCGGTGATCGCCGGCAGCGGTCCCAGGCCCTGGCCGAAAGTGGAATAGAACGGCAGCAGCAGGCCGAACAGGGCAATCGACGGAATCGTCAGCAGTACGGTGGCGCTGGCCTGCAACGGGCCGGCGAGGGCAGGGAAACGGGTCATGAAAATGCCCAGCGGTACGCCGATGACGATCGCCAGGGTCACGGCAATGCCGACCAGGGTGATGTGTTGCCAGGTCAGGTGCAGGACCTGTTGCCAGTCGAGATGGGAAAAGGCGTTCAATAATTCCATGACTTTTCCTCCTCAGTCGATTGGGTGTTGGCGCAGGAAATCGGCGGCGACAGCGGAAGGGCTCTCGTGGTCGACGTCCACACGGGCGTTGAGCTGCCGCATGGTCTGGTCATCGAACAGTTCGGCCAGTGGCTTGAGCTGGGCAGCCAGTTGCGGATGCGCGTCAAGGAAGGCTTGGCGCACCACCGGCGCGGCGGTGTAGTCGGGGAAGTAGTGCCTGTCGTCTTCCAGCAGTTTCAGCTTGAAGGCGTTCAGCCGGCCATCGGTGGTGTAGACCAGCCCGGCGAATACCTGGCTGTTGCGCAGCGCGGTATAGACCAGGCCCGCATCCATCTGCCGAATGTTCTTGCGGGTCAGGTTCATGCCGTACTGTTCCACCATGCCCGCCAGACCGTCGGAGCGGTTGGCGAATTCGGTATCCAGCGCCACCAGGTGATTGTCGTCGGCTTCGGCCTGCAGCACGGCGTTGAGCTGACTGATGTTGTTGATCTGCGGGTACTGCCGGGCGACTTTCTCGGGCAAGGCCAGTGCGTAGGTGTTGCTGAATTTCGACGGCGAAAGCCAGACCAGGCCTTTTTTCGCATCGAGTTCTTTCACCCGGGCATAGGACTGGGCGCTGTCGAGTTTTTCCGTGACATGGTTGTAGGACACCAGTGACACCCCGGTGTATTCCCAAAGCAGGTCCAGTTGCCCGGTCTCATGGGCGCTGCGGGCCAGGTTGCTGCCCAGGCCGCCGGTGATCTGCGCGTCGTAGCCTTTGGCGCGCAGGTACTGGGCAGTGATTTCCGCCAGCAGGGTCTGTTCGGTGAACACCCGGGCGCCGAGGCGGATCAGTGGTTTTTCCGCGCCCTGGGCTATCCCTGCGAACAGCAGCAGGCAGCCCAGCAACAAGCTTGTCTTCTTCATCACGATTCCTTTATCCAACCCGGTTTATGACGGGCGCAGGCCGCGTTCCAGCCAGAGGCGGCTGGCCAGTGTCACCAGGCCGTCGAGCAGCAGCGCCAACAGGGCGGTGCAGGCCGCGCCGAGCAGCAGTTGCGGCTGGTTGTTCAAGGCGATGCCGGGGAAGATCAGGCTGCCGAGGCTGTTGGCGCCGATCAGGAAGGCCAGCGGTGCGGTGCCGACGTTGATGGCCAGTGCCACGCGCACGCCGCCGACGATGATCGGCACGGCGTTGGGCAGCTCGACTTTCCACAGCACCTGGCGCGGGGTCATGCCGATGCCGGTGGCGGCTTCCTTGAGAGAACCCTGGACGTTCTTCAGACCCTCATAGGTGTTGCGCACGATGGGCAGCAGCGAGGCGAGGAACAGGGCGAAGATGGCGGGCCCGCTGCCGATGCCCAGGATGCCCAGGGCGATGGCCAGTACGGCCAGGGGCGGCACGGTGTTGCCGATGTTGAACAGTTGCATGAAGCGCTCGGCGCGCCCGGCCATGGCGGGACGGCTGAGGACGACGCCGGCGGGAAGGCCGACGACCAGGGCCGCCAGCATGGAAACCACGACCAGCATCAGGTGAGCCTGGAGATAGAACAGCAAGTCGTCGCGATAATGTTGGATCGTATCGATGCCGATCCAGTGGACCAACAGGGCCAGGAGCGCGACGACGACCACGCCTCCTGTCAGCCCTTTGCCATAGCGGATAGCCACAGGCGGACTCCTTTTTCTTTCGGTCGGCACCCGCTTTCCCTGGCGGCAGCCCCATGAGGGGTGTCGGGAAAAGGGGCGCGAGAAGCGGCTCTGCCAATGCCGGCGAACGGCAGGTCATTGGAGCCATGAGCGCAGCCTCGCCAGGCTAACGTGCTGATTTTTCAGGCCCTGGCGAAGCCGTAACAGGGGAGTGGACGTGCGTGCTGTCGAAAAGGTTCCCTCCCGGGATGTCGTCGGGCTCCGGCAGATTGGGCGTCCGGGCGGGGGCTGCCCTTACGTACGGTGGTCCAGGGCAGTGGTTTTGGGCTATACTCGCCGCCCTTTTTTGAACCACCTGCCAGGCGATTTCCCATGACCAAACAGGCCGCCGAAGTCGCGAAACGCCGCACTTTCGCCATTATTTCCCACCCCGACGCGGGTAAGACCACCATCACCGAAAAGCTCTTGCTGATGGGCAAGGCCATTGCGGTCGCCGGCACGGTGAAATCCCGCAAGTCCGACCGTCATGCCACCTCCGACTGGATGGAGATGGAAAAGCAGCGGGGTATCTCGATTACCACGTCGGTGATGCAGTTCCCGTATCGCGATCACATGATCAACCTGCTCGACACCCCGGGCCACGAAGACTTCTCCGAGGATACCTACCGCACCCTGACGGCGGTGGACTCGGCGCTGATGGTCCTCGACGGCGGTAAGGGCGTCGAGCCGCGGACCATCGCCCTGATGGACGTCTGCCGCCTTCGCGATACCCCGATCGTCAGCTTCATCAACAAGCTCGACCGCGACATCCGTGATCCGATCGAGCTGCTCGACGAGATCGAAGCGGTGCTCAAGATCAAGGCGGCGCCGATCACCTGGCCGATCGGCTGCTACCGCGACTTCAAGGGCGTGTACCACCTGGCTGGCGACTACATCATCGTCTACACCGCCGGTCACGGCCACGAGCGCACTGAAACCAAGATCATCGAACGCCTGGACTCCGACGAGGCGCGCGCACATCTGGGGGACGAGTACGAACGCTTCATCGAGCAACTGGAGCTGGTGCAGGGCGCCTGCCACGAATTCGACCAGCAGGCCTTCATCGACGGCCAGATGACGCCGGTGTTCTTCGGCACCGCCCTGGGCAACTTCGGCGTGGACCATGTGCTCGATGCCGTGGTGGACTGGGCCCCGCGTCCACTGCCACGGGTTGCCAACGAGCGCACCGTGGAACCGGTGGAGGAGAAGTTCTCGGGCTTCATCTTCAAGATCCAGGCGAACATGGACCCCAAGCACCGCGACCGTATCGCGTTCATGCGCATCTGCTCGGGCAAATACGAGAAAGGCATGAAGATGCGCCACGTGCGCACCGGCAAGGACGTGCGCATCGGCGACGCCCTGACCTTCTTCTCCTCGGAACGCGAGCAGCTGGAAGAAGCCTTCGCCGGTGACATCATCGGTTTGCACAACCATGGCACCATCCAGATCGGCGACACCTTCACCGAAGGCGAAACCCTGGGCTTCACCGGCATCCCGCACTTCGCCCCGGAGCTGTTCCGCCGCGTACGCCTGAAGGACCCGCTCAAGTCCAAGCAGCTGCGCCAGGGCTTGCAGCAACTGGCCGAAGAGGGTGCCACCCAGGTGTTCTTCCCGGAGCGCAGCAACGACATCATCCTCGGCGCCGTGGGTGTGCTGCAGTTCGATGTGGTCGCCAGTCGCTTGAAAGAGGAATACAAGGTCGAATGTTCCTATGAGCCGATCACCGTGTACTCGGCCCGCTGGGTCGATTGCAGCGACAAGAAGAAGCTCGAGGAATTTTCCAACAAGGCCGTGGAAAACCTGGCATTGGACGGTGGCGGTCACCTGACCTACCTGGCACCGACCCGGGTCAACCTGGCGCTGATGGAAGAGCGCTGGCCGGATGTGAAATTCCGCGCGACCCGCGAGCATCACTAAACGTCAAAGCGGCAAAAAATGGGGGGGCTGGCCTGGCTCCCCCATTCCAAGTCATCCAGGCGATACCGTCGAATCGCCGAAAAATCCCATCAGATCCGAATCTGCGCGTCATAGGGGCCTGCCTCCGTGGCTTGCCTCCCCTGCGGCGTTTGTTCGCCAACCGTTTGAAAATCTTCATCGCCCTCCGGCAAGCCGTTTTTCTGCCTAGACTCAGATTGTTTCGCCGTGCACCGCGTTTTGAATGAGCCGTACGAAAAAAATAAAACCAAGAGGAAGTCCTGCCATGTTCAAACCTGTATGGAAAGCGCTCGTCTGCATGTTGGCCCTCAGTGCGTTGAGCACGGTCATGGCCGCAGATCCGGTGGTCATCAAGTTTTCCCATGTGGTCGCCGAGCAGACGCCCAAAGGCCAAGGCGCGCTGATGTTCAAGAAACTCGTGGAAGAGCGGCTGCCAGGCAAGGTGAAGGTGGAGGTCTACCCCAACTCCTCGCTGTTCGGCGACGGCAAGGAAATGGAAGCCCTGCTGTTGGGGGACGTGCAGATGATTGCGCCCTCGCTGGCCAAGTTCGAGCAGTACACCAAGACGGTGCAGTTGTTCGACCTGCCGTTCCTGTTCGATGACATTGCCGCGGTGGACCGTTTTCAGTTGAGCCCCGAGGGGCAGAAGTTGCTCAAGTCCATGGAGAGCAAGAACATCACGGGTCTGGCTTATTGGCACAACGGGATGAAACAGTTGTCGGCCAACAAACCGCTGCGCGAACCCAAGGATGCGCGTGGCCTGAAATTCAGGGTACAGGCTTCGGCTGTTCTGGAGGAGCAGTTCAAGGCCGTCAATGCCAACCCGCGCAAGATGAGTTTTGCCGAGGTGTACCAAGGGTTGCAGACCGGTGTGGTCAACGGTGCGGAAAACCCGTACTCGAACATCTACAGCCAGAAAATGCATGAAGTGCAGAAGTACATCACCGAGTCCAACCACGGCTTACTCGACTACATGCTGATCACCAACACCAAGTTCTGGAACGACCTGCCGGCTGACATCCGCACTGAGCTGGACAAGATCCTGGTCGAAGTCACTGCCCACGTGAACAAGGAAGCGGCGCAACTGAACGAGCACGACAAGCAGCGCATCCTCGACGCCAAGACCACCGAGATCATTACGCTCACCCCGCAAGAGCGCAACGCATGGCGCGACAAGATGAAGCCGGTGTGGAAAAAGTTCGAAAGCGATATCGGCGCTGACCTGATCAAGGCGGCCGAAGCCTCCAACAAGGCCCAGTGATTGGTTGGCCGCGCTGCCGTCCGGCAGCGTCGGCCTGTCGTCGTCTTCCACAGCAGAGGTCACGCCATGAACGCCCTTCGGCGCACCTGGGAACATTTCGAGGAAGGGTTCATCGCCTTCCTCCTCGCCGCCATGACGCTGGTTACCTTCGTCTATGTGGTGCTCAACAATCTCTACAGCGTCTTCTACAGCCTGGGTGACCGTTGGCCGGGCGCCAGTGAGCTGCTGTTCGCCACGGGCGATTCCATCATGGCCATGGCTCAGGCCATGACCTGGAGCACGTCCCTGACCAAGGCACTGTTTGGTTGGCTGATTTTTTTCGGGCTGTCCTACGGTGTCCGCACCGCCGGGCACATCGGTGTCGATGCGTTGGTGAAACTGGCCAGCAAGCCGGTGCAACGCTTCATCGGTGTCATCGCTTGCCTGTGCTGCCTCGCTTACGCCGGGTTGCTGGCGGTGGCGAGCTTCGAATGGATCAACACCCTGATGATTGCCCAGATCGGCGCCGAGGACCTGGGCCATTTCGGCATCATGCAATGGCACATCGGCCTGATCGTGCCGGTCGGCTTCGCCCTGGTGTTCATCCGGTTCGCCGAAATTCTTGTCCGGATCCTGGGCAATCGCCAGACGGGCCTGGGCCTGGCCGATGAAGCGGCCGAAGCCGTCAAGCTGACCGAACACGAGGAAGACAGACCATGACCATTGCCTTCCTGTTCGTGGCGCTGTTCGTGCTGATGTTCATCGGCGTGCCCATTGCGATTTCGTTGGGGTTGGCCGGTTCGCTGACCATCATCTTCTTCAGCCCCGACTCGGTGCGTTCGCTGGCGATCAAGCTGTTCGAAACGTCCGAACACTATACGTTGCTGGCGATTCCATTCTTCCTGCTGGCGGGTGCGTTCATGACCACGGGCGGCGTGGCACGAAGGCTGATCGATTTCGCCAACGCCTGCGTCGGACATATCCGTGGCGGGCTGGCGATCGCGGCGGTGCTGGCGTGCATGCTGTTTGCGGCACTCTCGGGCTCCAGCCCGGCAACCGTGGCGGCGGTTGGCTCCATCGCCATTGCGGGGATGGTGCGCTCGGGTTATCCACAGGCGTTTGGGGCGGGCATCGTGTGCAATGCTGGCACCCTGGGGATATTGATCCCGCCATCGATCGTCATGGTGGTCTATGCCGCCGCGACAGAAACGTCGGTGGGCAAGCTGTTCATGGCCGGTGTCGTCCCAGGCCTGCTGCTGGGGTTTGCATTGATGGTGGCGATCTACATCGTCGCGGTGAAGAAAAACCTGCCGGCCATGCCCAGGGCGACACTGCGGGAGTGGCTGAGCACCGCGCGCCAGGCGATCTGGGGCCTGTTGCTGATGGTCATCATTCTTGGCGGGATCTATTCAGGAATGTTCACACCGACCGAGGCGGCCGCCGTGGCTGCGGTGTACTCGGCGTTCATCGCATTGTTCGTCTACAAGGACCTCTCGTTCCGCGAGACGCCCAAGGTGCTGCTGGAATCGGCCAAGTTGAGCATCATGCTGATGTTCATCATCGCCAACGCCATGCTCTTCGCTCATGTGCTGACCACCGAGCAATTGCCGCAGCAAATCACCGCGTGGGTGCTCGATGCCGGCCTGACCCCCGTGACGTTCCTGCTGGTGGTGAACATCGTGCTGCTGATTGCCGGTGCGTTCATGGAGCCTTCGGCGATCATCCTGATCCTGGCACCGATCCTGTTTCCCATCGCCATGAAGCTGGGCATAGATCCGATCCACCTGGGCATCATCATGGTCGTGAACCTGGAAATCGGCTTGATCACGCCGCCGGTGGGGCTGAATCTGTTCGTCACGTCTGCCGTGACCGGCATGTCCCTGCCCGCCACCATTCGGGCGGCCATGCCCTGGTTGATGATTCTGCTGGCGTTCCTGGTCCTGATTACCTATGTGCCGTGGATTTCCCTGGTGCTGCCTAACTGGATGGGCATGAGCTGAGCCTGATTCTGTCGGGAGACCGGCCTGCGGGCCGCTACACAGCATAACGCTTGGAAATAAGCGTTATTCGAAAGTGGTCTGTAGGTTCAGGGCATTCTGCCTCGGGTTGCGCGTCCTAATCCTTAGGAGCCAGCCTCTAGGGGAGTGGTATCCCGGATGCCGTCGGGTCACGGCTTCATTTCAGACAAGAGGAATCGGCTATGAACAGGTTTCTGCACATGATGTTCGTATTGAAAGTGCTGGTGATGCTGTCCCTCGGTTCATCGCTCGCCTGGGCCGAGTGCGATGAACATGACAAGCAGGCGCTCAATGGCCAGGTGACGCAGGGCGCGATGATGATCGCGACGAATGACGAAGGGACATCCGGCGATACGGACGATGACGACTCGTCCATCGATACGGATGAAGAGGGCGATAGCCAGACCTGATCCAGGCGTCGCGGTTCGCTGCTTTCAATAAAAAACGCCCTGGTAACAGGGCGTTTTTTATGTGTGCGTCCGGGTAAACCCATCATTCACTGTCAGGTCTGACAGTAGACGCTTGTGCGGTTGGCTCTTATAACTCGAATGCGATTCAGCTGGGAGTGGAGAGCAGAAAAATGAGCATCAACGACCAATCAGCACAAGCGATGGGATACTTGAAGGGATGGGTAGGCGGCGTCGCGTTTGATTCAACTTCGCTCACGTTGATGGCTGACGAGAGCAGTGAGGATTTTGTGATCCAGGCCAGTTGGAGAGGCGGCGATAGGCGTCAGAGAGAGCTGATCTTCTATATTCCCGAGCGCGGTCGGGAGCCGAAGGTCTATCGGTTTCCTTCTATTGAAGGCGCGGGCGCCTACTATGAGATCGCGGGAGAGCGAACCATGGACTGGCAGGGCGGTTCCATTACCCGGGAGCGGGTGGATTTTACGTCGTCCGACTCAGCGCAATGGCAGGTGCTGCTGGGGTTCAATTTTGAAGTCAATCTCGATGGGCAGGCTGTGTGGATTAAAGGAGAGGGGCAGGCCATTGGGGCATCGCCCTGGGGTAAGAGCATGCGTCAGCGGTTTGCCTTGGCCTGAACCCTGTGGCGAGGGGATTCATCCCCGCTGGGCTGCAAAGCAGCCCCCAAAACTTCAGACATGATTTTTGTCTGGAACATTGAATGGTCAGTTTTCAGGGGGGCTGCGCAGCCCAACGGGGATGAATCCCCTCGCCACAAGGGCGGTGTGTCATTGATAGACAATACCGCCCTTCCAATCAGGCTCTTATGCCGCACCGCCGAGGAACTGCTCGGCGTAGTGACACGCTACCTGACGGTTATCCAGCAGGCGCAGGGCCGGCTCTTCGGTCTTGCAGCGCTCGGTGGCGTAAGGGCAGCGCTTGTGGAAGGCGCAGCCGGGTGGTGGGTTGAGCGGGTTGGGCAGCTCGCCGACGATCTTGATCTTCGGCTTGTTCGGGTCCGGATGGATGGTCGGGGTAGCCGACAGCAGCGCCTGGGTATACGGGTGCAGCGGGCGGCTGTAGATGGCTTCCTTGGGGCCCATTTCCACCGGACGGCCGAGGTACATCACCATCACATCGTCAGCGACGTGCTGCACCACCGCCAGGTTGTGGGAAATGAACACATAGGCGGTGTTGAATTCCTGCTGCAGGTCCATGAACAGGTTCAGCACCTGGGCCTGGATCGACACGTCCAGGGCCGAAGTCGGTTCGTCCGCCACCAGTACCTTAGGCTGCAGCATCATGGCGCGGGCCAGGGCGATGCGCTGGCGCTGGCCGCCGGAGAACATGTGCGGATAGCGCTGGTAATGCTCGGGGCGCAGGCCCACCTGCTTCATCATCGCCTGGACTTTTTCCCGCCGTTCGGAAGCCGACAGGCTGGTGTTGATCAACAACGGCTCGGCCAGTTGATCGCCGATCTTCTGCCGTGGGTTGAGGGACGCATAGGGGCTCTGGAACACCATCTGCACGTCCTTGCGCAACTGCTTGCGCTCGGCCTTGTTGGCGCCGGCCACTTCCTGCCCGGCGATTTTCAGGGAACCGGCGGTCGGCTCCTCGATCAGCGTCAGGGCCCGGGCGAGGGTGGATTTGCCGCAACCGGATTCGCCCACCACGGCCAGGGTCTTGCCGGCCTCCAGTTCGAACGACACGCCATTGAGGGCGCGCACGGTGGCGTGGCCCTTGAACATGCCGCGGGACACTTCGTAGTGACGGGTCAGGTCACGGGCGGTAAGTACGACGGCCATCACGCCACCTCCTGGTTCAACGGGTAGAAGCAGCGGGCGAGGCTGTTGGTTTTCGGGTCGAGGGCGGGACGTTGCTGGCGGCAGTTATCCTGCACGTACGGACAGCGCGGCGACAGCAGGCAGCCCTGGGGACGGTCGTAGCGACCGGGGACGATGCCCGGCAGTGTGGCCAGGCGCTCGGCACCCATGCTGTGTTCCGGAATCGCCGCCAGCAACGCTTCGCTGTACGGGTGGGCGGGAATGTCGAACAACTGCGGGACCTTGCCCACTTCCACGGCCTGCCCGGCATACATCACGCACACGCGCTGGGCGGTTTCGGCCACCACGGCTAGGTCGTGGGTAATCAGCACGAGACCCATGTTCTGCTCTTTCTGCAACGCCAGCAGCAGGTCCATGATCTGGGCCTGGATGGTCACGTCCAGGGCGGTGGTGGGTTCGTCGGCGATCAGCAGCTTCGGTTCGCCGGCGATGGCCATGGCAATCGCCACGCGCTGGCTCATGCCACCGGACAGTTGGTGAGGGTAGGCGTCCATGCGGTTGGCGGCGCCGGGGATCTCGACTTTTTCCAGCAGTTCGATGGCGCGCTTGCGGGCCGCCTTGCCGGTCATCTTCAGGTGCAGGCGCAGCACTTCCTCGATCTGGAAACCCACGGTATAGCTGGGGTTGAGCGCGGTCATCGGGTCCTGGAACACCATCGCCAGGTCCTTGCCGACAATCTGCCGACGCTGGCGGCTGTTGAGCTTGAGCATGTTCTTGCCGTCGAAGTTCAGCGCGTCGGCCGTGACGATACCGGGATGATCGATCAGACCCATCAACGCCATCATGGTCACGGACTTGCCGGATCCCGACTCGCCGACGATGGCCAGCACTTCACCCTTTTCCACGGTCAGGTCCAGGCCGTCGACCACTGGAACGGCGTTGGCATCGCCGAAGCGGACGTTGAGATTCTTGATTTCTAGCAGTGACATGGGAATCTCCTCAGGCGGCATTCTTGAGTTTCGGGTCCAGCGCATCGCGCAGGCCGTCGCCCATCAGGTTGATTGCCAGCACGCTGAGCAAAATGGTCAAACCGGGCAGGCTCACCACCCACCAGGCGCGTTCGATGTAGTCGCGGGCCGAAGCCAGCATGGTGCCCCACTCCGGGGTGGGCGGCTGGACGCCAAGGCCGAGGAAGCCCAGGGCGGCGGCGTCGAGGATCGCCGAGGAGAAGCTCAGGGTGGCCTGGACGATCAGCGGCGCCATGCAGTTGGGCAGCACGGTGATGAACATCAGGCGCGGCAGGCCGGCGCCGGCCAGGCGTGCGGCGGTCACGTAGTCGCGGTTCAGTTCGCCCATCACCGCGGCGCGGGTCAGGCGCACGTAGGACGGCAGGGAAACGATGGCGATGGCGATCACGGTGTTGATCAGGCCTGGGCCGAGGATGGCGACGATGGCCACGGCCAGCAGCAGCGAAGGCAGGGCCAGCATGATGTCCATCAGGCGCATGATGGTCGGGCCGAGGACCCGCGGGAAGAACCCGGCGAACAGCCCCAGCAGGATGCCCGGGATCAGCGACATCACCACCGACGACAAACCGATCAGCAGCGACAGGCGCGAACCCTGGATCAGGCGCGACAGCAGGTCGCGACCCAGTTCGTCGGTGCCCAGCAGGAACTGGATCTGCCCGCCTTCGAGCCAGGCCGGCGGAGTCAGCAGGAAGTCGCGGTACTGCTCGCTCGGGTCATGGGGGGCGACCCAAGGCGCGAAGATCGCGCAGAACACCACCAGGATCATGAACATCAGCCCGGCCACGGCGCCCTTGTTGCGGGAAAACGCCTGCCAGAACTCTTTGTAGGGGGACGGGTACAGCAGGCTTTGATCGACTGCTACCGAGGTAGTTGGAGTACTCATTGATTTGATCTCAGCGCTGGTGACGGATACGTGGGTTGGCAAAGCCGTAGAGGATGTCCACGACGAAGTTGACCAGAATCACCAGGCAGGCGATTAACAGGATGCCGTTCTGCACCACGGGATAATCCCGGGCGCCGATGGCTTCGATCAGCCACTTGCCGATGCCCGGCCAGGAGAAGATCGTTTCGGTCAGGACCGCGCCGGCCAGCAGGGTGCCGACTTGCAGGCCGACCACGGTCAGTACCGGGATCAGCGCGTTGCGCAGGCCGTGGACGAATACCACGCGCGCCGGCGAAAGGCCTTTGGCCCGGGCGGTACGGATGTAGTCCTCGCGCAGCACTTCCAGCATCGAGGAGCGGGTCATCCGGGCGATCACCGCCAGCGGAATGGTGCCCAGCACGATGGCCGGCAGGATCAGGTGGTGCAAGGCATCGAGGAAGGCGCCCGGCTCATCGGCCAGCAAGGTGTCGATCAGCATGAAGCCGGTTTTCGGCTCGATGTCGTAGAGCAGGTCGATCCGTCCGGACACCGGGGTCCAGCCCAGGGACACCGAGAAGAACATGATCAGGATCAGGCCCCACCAGAAGATCGGCATGGAATAACCCGCCAGGGAGACGCCCATCACCCCATGGTCGAACAGGGACCCTCGCTTGAGTGCCGCGATCACCCCGGCCAGCAGGCCCAGGATACCGGCGAACAACAGGGCGGCCATGGACAGTTCCAGGGTCGCGGGAAACAGGGAGCTGAACTCGGTCCATACGCTTTCACGGGTGCGCAGCGATTCGCCGAGATCGCCGTGGGCCAGTTTGCCGATGTAGTCCAGGTACTGGGCGTACAGCGGCTTGTTCAGGCCAAGGCGTTCCATTGCCTGAGCATGCATTTCGGGATCGACCCGACGTTCGCCCATCATCACTTCCACGGGGTCGCCGGGGATCATGCGAATCAACGCGAAGGTCAGCAAGGTGATGCCGAAGAACGTGGGGATCAATAATCCCAGTCGGCGGGCAATAAAACTAAACATCTTCAGGTGTACCTCATCAGCCGGTTAGGCGTGCCCGGCAGCCCTGGGGTCAGGGATGCCGGGGCATCTTCTTATCTACTTCACCTGGGTGGTGGCGAAGTTATTGGTGGTGAGCGGGCTAATGGAGTAGCCCTCTACGTTCTTGCGCATTGCCGTGAACATCCGGGTGTGGGCCATGCTGATCCATGGCTGGTCCTGGTTGAAAATCACCTGGGCCTGTTCATAGAGCTTGATCCGCTCTTCGGGGTTCACTGTGGCGCGGGCCTGGTCGATCAGCGCCTGGAATTTCTCGTTGCACCAGCGGGCGTAGTTTTCGCCGTTCTTGGCCGCCTCGCAACTGAGCATAGGCGTCAGGAAGTTATCCGGGTCGCCGTTGTCGCCCGCCCATCCGGCGGACACCATATCGTGCTCGCCGTTTTTCGCGCGCTTGAGCATTTCGCCCCATTCCATCACACGGATGTCCACCTTGAGCCCGATCTTGGCCAGGTCGGCCTGCATCATCTGTGCGCCGAGCATCGGGTTGGGGTTGGTCGGGCCGCCGCCGTTGCGGGTGAACAGGGTCAGCACGGTGCCTTCCGGCACGCCGGCTTCCTTGAGCAACTGGCGGGCCTTGTCCAGGTCCCGCGGCGGGTTCTTCAGCTCATGATTGAAGCCCAGCAGTGTCGGCGGGTACGGGTTGACGCCGACGGTGGCGTTGCCTTTGCCGAACAGGGCATTGACGTAGGCTTCCTTGTCGAAGGCGATGTCGATGGCCTTGCGGACCCGGACGTCGCTCAGGTACTTGTGCTGGGTGTTCATGGCAACGTAGGACACGGTCATGGCGTCCAGTTCATCGACTTTCAGGTTGGGGTCTTTCTTGATGCTTGGAATGTCATCGGGCTTGGGATACAGCGCGACCTGGCATTCGTTGGCCTTGAGTTTCTGCAGGCGGACGTTGTTGTCGGTGGCGATGGCCAGTACCAGGGCATCGGCCGGCGGCTTGCCACGGAAATAATCCGGGTTGGCCTTGAAGCGTACCTGGGCATCCTTGTTGTAGCGCTGGAAGACGAACGGCCCGGTGCCCACCGGCTTGCTGTTGAGATCGCCGGTCTTGCCGGACTTGAGCAACTGGTCGGCGTATTCGGCCGGGTAGATCGAGGAGAAGGCCATGGCGATGTCGGCCAGGAACGGCGCTTCGCGACGGGTCAGGCTGAACTTGACCGTGTGTTCGTCGACTTTCTCGACGCTTTTGAGCAGCTCTTTGAAACCCATGCTTTCAAAGTAGGGGAAGCCCACGCTCGACAGCTTGTGCCACGGGTGGTTCGGGTCCAGCTGGCGCTGGAAACTCCAGACCACGTCGTCGGCGTTCATGTCGCGGGTCGGCTTGAAGTATTCGGTGGTGTGGAACTTGACGCCCTTGCGCAGGTGGAAGGTGTACGTCAGGCCATCGTCACTGATGTCCCAGGATTCGGCCAGGGCCGGAATCACTTCGGTGGTGCCGGGCTTGAAGTCGGCCAGGCGGTTGAAAATGGTTTCTGCCACGGCGTCGGCAGTGACTGCAGTCGTGTACTGGACCATGTCGAAGCCTTCCGGGCTGGCTTCTGTGCAAACCACGAGGGGCTTGGCCGTGGCGCCAACGGCGACACTCAGCAACGCGGCGGCGATGGCTGCGCGTAGGGGAATCATGTTCATCGTCAAATCCTCTGCAATCGATGTAACGGTAAAGCCGGGCGGCCGACCTCGTGAGTCGACCGCCCGGCGCAGGGTTTACAGAATGTTGAACGGGATGGTGGTGACCAGGCGGAACTCGTTGAGGCTGCCGTCGGCCTGGTTTTCACTGGCGCGGTGGGCAGTATAGGTCGCTCGGATAGCAGTGGCTTTCAAAGGGCCGCTCTGCACGGCATAGGACGCGCCGATGCCGTATTCGTAGTGGTGTTCACCGTCCATCGCCCGCACATCGCTATATCCGGTGCTGTTGTAGTGGGTACCGTCGATACCCCAGCCGCGCGCCTGGTAGATGTTGAACTTCAGGCCAGGCACACCGTACTCGGCCATGTTCAGGCCGTAGGCGATCTGGAAGGATTTCTCGTTCGGGCCGTTGAAGTCCGACAGCAGGGAGTTGGCCAGGTAGATGCCGTTGGTCTCGTGCAGGTAGTCGAAGTACTCGTTGCCGTTCACTTCCTGGTAGGAGAACGTCAGGCTGTGGGCCTGGTGGGTCAGTCCGAACGACAGGGAGTAGGTGTCGTTGTCGATCTCGCCCAGCTTGCTTTTGCCCGAGTCCACGGTCTTGTAGTAGTTCAGGCCGGTGGTCAGGCTCAGCACCGAGCTGTCCCCCAGTTCATGGGTGGCGCCAAAGTAGTACTGATTCCACATGTCCTCGGCTTCGGTCGCCCAGAGACTGGTCTTCAGGCTGGCCAGTGGCTGGTAGGTGATACCGGCGGTGTTGACGTGATCGGTCTCGACACTGCTGTCACCGTATTCGGAGCGGAACTTGCGCTGGCTCTGTTCGGTACGTGGCGAGTTACGGTCGAAGGTGGCGATATCGAAAGCCAGGTTCTCGAACTCTTCACTGTGCAGGCTCACACCCTGGAAGCTGGAGGGCAGTGCACGGTTGCCGATGACGTCGACCATCGGGCTGCTGAAGTTCTGGCGGCCGGCGGTCAGGGTGGTATTGGAAACGCGCGCCTTGACGTTGGCCAGGCCCAGTTTGCTCCATTGGCCGACGGCGTCGCCGCCTTCACGGGTCAGCGTACGGTTGTTGCCGGCGCCAGGACGGGTGGTCGGGGCACCGCCGTTGTTGGACGCCAGGTCCTTGCGGTCCTGGTCCAGGGCGATGGCGTTGTAGGCCGCCAATTCGGTGCTGAAGCCCACGGTACCTTCGGTGAAACCGGAGTTGTACTTGACGATGGTGCCTTGTACCCAGTTGATGCGGCGGTCGGTCTCACGGGCTTCGCCGTTCTTGCGATAGGTGAGTTTCGTACCGCGCTTGAACTGCTCGTTGGCATACCAGTTACGGGTAGTGCCGGTCACCGATTGCCCTTCGATGAAACCAGTGGCTTCACTTTGCGCGCTGGTGGTCTTGAGGGTCACAGGAGTGACCGCCTGGCTCTGCGACTCCGCATAGGCGGTCGCGGTAACGCTGCTGATGGCCAGGGCCAGTAACGCGCTGCTGCTTAATTTCATTGTGAAGCTCCTTTTTCTTTCTTTATTTAACGCCGGTCTTTTTTGGTGATACGGCTTTGGTTTTACAACTCATCACAGTTCGCAAACGTTTGCTGGGTGTATGAATGGCGAATTCAGGCAAAACGGCTGCATGAGGGTCCCGCAAGGGACCCCCGCCAATGCATGGTTGGGTTATGGCGCCAGGCTGACGCCGGAGAACACGTTGCGTCCGAAGGGGCTGACCTTGAATCCTTCGACTTTGGCGCTCAACGGCTGGTTGACCGTCGAGTGAGCGACAGGGGTGATCGGCACTTGCTGCTTGAGCAACTGCTGGGCCTGTTTGTAGAGCACGGTGCGCTGGTCGCGGTCGGTGACGACCTTGGCCTGCTTGATCAGCTTGTCGTAGTCCTGGTCGCACCACATGGAGTAGTTGTTGCCACCGATGGCATCACAGCTGTACAGCGTGCCGAGCCAATTGTCCGGGTCCCCGTTGTCGCCCGTCCAGCCGATCAGGCTGATGTCGTGTTCGCCGTTCTTGGTGCGCTTGATGTACTCGCCCCATTCGTAGCTGACGATCTTCACTTTCAAGCCGATCTTCGCCCAGTCGGCCTGGAGCATCTCGGCCATCAGCTTGGCGTTGGGGTTGTAGGGGCGCTGCACGGGCATGGCCCACAGGGTGATTTCGGTGCCTTCCTTGACCCCGGCGGCCTTGAGCAGCTCCTTGGCTTTTTCCGGGTTGTAGGGCGCGTCCTTGATGGTGTCGTCGTAGGACCACTGGGTCGGTGGCATGGCGTTCTGTGCCAGTTGCCCCGCGCCCTGGTACACGGCATTGAGGATGCCCTGCTTGTTCACCGCCATGTCCAGTGCCCGGCGTACTTCGACCTGGTCGAACGGTTTGTGGCGAGTGTTGTAGGCGATATAGCCAAGGTTGAAGCCGGGTCGTTCGATCAACTGCAGCTTGGGGTCGTTCTTCAGCGCCGGCACGTCGGCCGGGCGCGGATGCAGGGTGACCTGGCATTCGTTGGCCTTGAGCTTCTGCACCCGCACCGAAGCGTCGGTGTTGATGGAGAAGATCAGGTTGTTCAGCTTGACCCGCTCCGGCGCCCAGTACTGCTTGTTGGCCACGTAGCGGATGTTGGAATCCTTCTGGTAGCTCTTGAACTCGAAAGGCCCGGTGCCGATGGGTTTCTGGTTGATGTCGCTCGGCTTGCCGTTCTTGAGCAACTGGTCGGCGTACTCGGCCGACAGGATCGAGGCGAAGCTCATGGCGATGTTCTGGATGAACGCGGCGTCCACGCTGTTGAGGGTCATGACCACCGTCAACGGCCCGGTCTTTTCCACCTTGGCGATGTTCTTGTTCAGGCTCATGCCGTTGAAATAGGGGAACTCGGTGGGGTAGGCCTTGCGGAACGGATGCTGCGGATCGAGCATGCGGGTGAAGGTGAACACCACGTCGTCGGCGTTGAAATCCCGGGTCGGGGTGAAGTAGTCGGTGGTATGGAATTTCACGCCTTCGCGCAGGTGGAAGGTGTATTTCAAGCCGTCTTCGGAAATGTCCCAGCTCGTCGCCAGGCCTGGGACGACATTGGTCGCGCCCTTTTCAAACTCGGCCAGGCGGTTGTACAGCGGTTCGGCGGCATCGTTGTCGGTGGCGGTGGTGTATTGCGCCGTGTCGAAGCCGGCGGGACTGCCTTCGGAGCAGAACACCAGGCTGCCGTTGGCGGCCAGGGCCGCGGATGTCGTGGCCAGCAGGCCGGTACTCAGCAATGCGGATAAAACCAGGGTATGGCGCATGACGCTCCCTCTCTCGTTCGGGGTGTTTGACAGTGAGGCGGCAACCTTCCGAAGGGCCGGGTCACTGGGTTCATTCCATTGCGTGCAGCGATGACACAGGTGCCGGCAGATCGACCAGGATTCGACGGTATGAGTCGCGAGCCGGGTCGTAAATGCGTAACGCCTGAAAGACTTGTAAGAAAGGGCGATAGTCCTGGTCTTGCTATCAGGCTTGCGAAAGTCGCAGCCTGGGACAGGGCCTGAGGGACGTAGGCGATTTCCTGGGTCTCGGCAGATAAAGCAACGGCGACGTCAAGAAACGTCGCCGTTGCATACCTTATTTGTCGACGCTGACACCGTAGAAGGAGTTCAAGCCAAACGGGCTGATCTTGAAGTCCTGCACATTGGTGCGCATGGGTTGGAACACCGTCGAGTGAGCGATAGGTGTCATCGGCACCGCATCCTTGAGGATGTGTTGTGCCTGTTTGTACAGCTCGGTGCGCTTGGACTGGTCCGAAGTGCGCTTGGCCTGCTTGACGATGTCGTCGAACTTCTTGTCGCACCACTTGGAGAAGTTGTTGCCCTGCAGCGAGTCGCAACCGAACAGCACGTTGAGCCAGTTGTCCGGGTCACCGTTGTCGCCACTCCAGCCGATCAGCATCGCGCCGTTCTCGCCGCCCTTGGAACGCTTGATGTACTCGCCCCACTCGTAGGTCACGATCTTGGCCTTGATGCCGATCTTGGCCCAGTCGGACTGCAGCATTTCGGCCATCAGCTTGGCGTTCGGGTTGTAGGGGCGCTGGACCGGCATCGCCCACAGGGTGATCTCGGTGCCTTCCTTGATGCCCGCTTCCTTGAGCAGTTCCTTGGCTTTCTCGGGGTTGTACTGCGCATCCTTGATGGTGGTGTCGTAGGACCACTGGGTAGGCGGCATGGCATTGACGGCCAGTTGGCCGGCGCCCTGGTACACCGAATCGATGATCTGCTGCTTGTTGACGGCCATGTCCAGTGCCTGGCGCACCTTCAGCTGGGCCATCGGGTTGGGCTGGTCGCTGCCCTTGATCTTGTCCATCACGTTGTAGGCGATGTAGCCCAGGTTGAAGCCCGGTTGGTCCGGCATCTTCAGGTTCTTGTCTTCACGGATGGCCTTGAGATCGGCCGGACGCGGGAAGAGGGTGACCTGGCATTCGTTTTTCTTCAGCTTCTGGATACGCACCGACGGGTCGGTGGTGATGGCGAAGATCAGGTTGTCGATCTTCACGTCATCCGGGTTCCAGTATTCCTTGTTGCCGGTGAAGCGGATGTTCGAGTCTTTCTGGTAGCTCTTGAAGACGAACGGACCAGTGCCGATGGGCTTCTGGTTGATGTCGGCGGGCTTGCCTTCCTTGAGCAGCTGAGCGGCGTATTCGGCCGACTGGATGGAGGCGAAGTGCATGGCCATGTTCTGGATGAACGCAGCGTCGACGGCATTGAGGGTGAACCTGACGGTCTTGTCGTCCAGCTTCTCGACCTTGGCGATGTTGGTGTCCATGCCCATGTCGGTGAAGTACGGGAATTCGGTCGGGTACGCCTTACGGAACGGATCGTCCTTGCTGATCATGCGGTTGAAGGTGAACAGCACGTCATCGGCGTTGAAGGTACGGGTCGGCTTGAAGTACGGGGTCGTATGGAACTTGACGCCTTCACGCAGGTGGAAGGTGTAGGTCAGGCCATCTTCGGAAATGTCCCACTTGGTCGCCAGGCCCGGGATCACGGCGGTACCGCCACGCTCGAACTGGGTCAGACGGTTGAAGATGGTTTCGGCTGAGGCGTCGAAGTCGGTTCCGGTGGTGTATTGACCCGGGTCGAAACCGGCCGGGCTGCCCTCGGAGCAGAACACCAGGTTAGCCGCCGCTTGGGCGAAGGGTGCGCTGGCTAATAAGCTGGCGCCGACTAAAAACGGAATGACCGCGTGTTTAAGCATGTTGGCCTCATGATTTGTTGTCATTTTTGGATTTGAGGGCGACCTCGTGAGTCGTCCTGCGGATACTTATGCAGGCCCCATACCCAATGCAAGATCCAGAGCGGTTGCAAATCTGAAACAGTGGCACGAACGTACCTTAATGTCGCATCTGTGTAACTTCTGACGCGGTTGATCGTTTGCGCGGGTTTTTTCGGTGCAAAACGCGCCCTTTATCGGTGCGCGGCGGCGTGGCCGGGCACCGGTTCGGGGCGGGTTTTACTTGTGCAAACCCACGCCGTAGAAGGGTGTCAGGCCAAACGGACTGAGCTTGAAATCCACCACCTGTTTGTTTATCGGTTGGAACACCGTGGAGTTGGCAATGGGGGTGATGGGCACCTGTTGCTTGAGGATCTGCTGCGCCTGGCGGTACAGGTCGATCCGTCGCTGGCGGTCGGTGGAGACCTTGGCTTGCTGGACCAGGCGGTCATAGGCCGGGTCGCACCACTTGGCGTAGTTGCTGCCCTTGACCGCCGCGCAACTGTAGAGCACCCCCAGCCAGTTGTCGGGGTCGCCGTTGTCGCCGGTCCAGCCGTAGATCATCGCGTCGTGCTCGCCGTTCTTGGCGCGCTTGATGTACTCGCCCCACTCATAGCTGACGATGTTGGCCTTGATGCCGATCCTGGCCCAATCCTGTTGGATCATCTGCGCCGACATCCGGGCGTTGGGGTTGGAGGCGCGCTGCACCGTCATCGCCCATAAGTCGATGGTAGTACCTGGCGCAACCCCGGCCTCCTCGAGGAGCGCCTTGGCCTTGGTCACGTCATGGGGCGCATCGCGTATGGCCGGATCGAACGACCATTGCGCCGGCGGCAAGGCGTTCTGCGCCAGTTGGCCGGCGCCCTGGTAGACAGCCTTGATGATCGCCGGCTTATCGATGGCCATGTCCAGTGCCTGGCGGACCTTGAGCTGGTCCAGGGGCGGGTGCGTGACGTTGTAGGCCAGGAAGCCCAGGTTGAATCCCGGCTGCTTGAGCACTTGCAGGTTGGGGTCCTGTTCCATCACTTCGATGTCGGCCGGACGCGGGTAGCCGCTGACCTGGCATTCGTTGCGCTTGAGCTTCTGCAGGCGCACGGCGGCGTCGGGGGTGATGGAGAAGATCAGGTTGTCGATCCTCACATCCTCGGGTTTCCAGTAGGCCTTGTTGCCGGCGTAGCGGATCTGCGAGTCCTTCTGGTAGCGCTTGAACACGAACGGGCCGGTGCCGACCGGTTTCTGGTTGAGGTCGCCGGCCTTGCCTTCCTTCAATAGCTGCGCGGCGTATTCGGCGGACTGGACCGAGGCGAAACTCATCGCCAGGTTCTGCACGAAGGCCGCATCGACGTTGTTCAAGTCGAAGCGTACGGTGTGCTGGTCGATTTTCTCGACGCGCTTGATCGTGGTGTTCAGGCCCATGTCGGTGAAGTACGGCGACTCGGTGGGGTAGGCCTGGCGGAACGGATGCTGCGGGTCGAGCAGGCGCTGGAAGGTGAACACCACGTCGTCTGCGTTGAACTCGCGGGTGGGGGTGAAATAGTCGGTGGTGTGGAACTTGACGCCCTCGCGCAGGTGGAAGGTGTAGGCCAGGCCGTCGGCCGACACCTCCCAGCTTGTCGCCAGCCCCGGTTCCACCTCGGTGCCACCGCGTCTGAATTGGGTGAGGCGGTTGAAGACGGTTTCGGCCGAGGCGTCGAAGTCGGTACCGCTGGTGTACTGGCTGGGGTCGAATCCGGCGGGGCTGGCTTCGGAGCAGTAGACCAGGGTGGTGGCGGCCTGGGCCATTGGAATGCTGCCGATCAGGGCGAGGGTGAGTAGGAGTGGTTTGAAGGTGGTTCTGTCCATGAAATCCCTTGGCGGTGGTGACGATTTTCCTGAGGGTAGCGGTTGGGGTGGGACGGGGGAAATAGCCAAAAGTGCGAGGGACTGGTGGATTTGGATATACCGTGCAGTGCTTGAAGGCATTTCGTACGAGTCGAGTTGTCCGGCGCAGAGTTTTGAAATTGTACAGAACGTTGTACTATGTGCGCGCTCGGCCGTCATCGCTTTTGCTGGACGACTGAGAAGGCATCGAGGTTTAGCCAAGTGCCAGATTTACCTTGATACCCCCGCTTGCGGCGTGGATTCAAGGACTCCGCTTCTCAGCGGAGGAGACAAGTGCCCCGCTGTTGTTCCGCGGGAAACTCTCAAACCACCAGGGCGGTCCTGGTTTCGCCTGAGCTGGCCTCAGGAGGGAATTAGACGATGCATGTAATAACTTTCAGCCAGGCTCGTGCCGCCCTGAAGCAGACGATGGACGATGTATGCCGAGATCATGAGCCGACGGTCATCACCCGTCAGCGTGGTGATCATGTAGTGATCCTCTCCTTGGAGGACTACAACTCTATGGCCGAGACGATGTATCTGTTAGGTACAGAGTCGAATGCCACGCGCTTACGCCGTTCTGTTGCACTGCACAAAGCCGGGAAAGCCTTTGCCAGGGAGCTTCCTTTAAATGTCGGCAAAACAGAAACAGAAGAACAAAGCTAACGCCCGCGAGAACGTGGTAATTGCATTTGTGCCAGACGGTTGGGAAGACTACCAATACTGGGACGCAAACGATCCAACCAAACACGCGACGGTAGATGAGCTTATCGAGGCCTGTCTTCGCGACCCATTCAAGGGGGTTGGTCGACCTGAACCGTTGAAAGGGGATTTAACGGACTATTGGTCACGCCGTATCGACAAAGAGCATCGCTTTGTCTACGCCTATGAGAATGACACGCTGACAGTCATTTCATGTCGCTTCCACTACACGAAGTAATGCCCGACAAAAAGCCCGCGGTTGCGGGCTTTTGTATTTGTGGTGCCTTGAGCGGTGGAGCTCTTGCAGAGGCCCTGCTGCCATTCATCTGACACATTGCGGTGTCAGGGGGGCTGATTGCAGCCCAGCGGGATAAATCCCCTCGCCACAAGGGCTTCTCTGGGCTGATGGCACAGTCAGTCCATCGATTACTGCATCAACACCTCAATCGCCCCATCCGCCGTCATGCTCACTTGACTGGTACCGGGTGCCACTTCCGGCGTCACGGACTCCGCATCCATGGACGCGCCTTTCATCATCATTTGCGGGCGCATGAAGGGTTGTGGATAACCGTTGGTGTTGAGGTTCAGGTTGACGATTTTGTAACCCTTGCCGCCCAAGGCCTCGGTGGCCAGTTGGGCGCGGGCCTTGAAGGCGTTGACCGCGTCCTTGAGCAGGGCGTCTTCGCTGCTCTGGCGGGTGGCGGTGGAGATGGCGAAGTCCATGCCGCCCATTTTCATGTCGGTGAGCAACTCGCCGGTGAGCTTGGACAGGGCGGCGAAGTCGGCGCTTTCCAGGCGCAGTTCGGCGCGTTCGCGCCAGCCGGTGATTTTCTGGCCTTTGCTGTCGTAGATCGGGTAGCTGTTGCGGCTGCCCTGGCGCAGGGTGATGTCCTTGACCTGCTTGGCCTGGCCGATGGCCTTGTTCAGCGTCGTGCTGACGGCGGCGGCGAGCTTGGCCGGGTCGGCGTTCTGGTCCTCGGTGTAGAGGGTGACGATCATCAGGTCACGGGCCACTTCCTGGCTGGCTTCGGCGCGCAGGGAAATCTGGTTGTAGTGAAGCTCGTCGGCGGCCATGGCCGGCAGGCTGGCGACGGTGCCGAGGCTGACGGCGAGCAGGGCGGCGTGGCGACTGAACGTGTGCATGAAAGCTCCTTGGAATGAGGCGCAGGGGTGAGGTCCGGGCCTGCGTGAAGGATAAGACTCTAGCTTTTATGGGCGGGTTCGCACAGTTACAACTTCTATACAGATACCTGCCAGAGTGGGCAGTGTGTCATTTCGAAGCTGTGGCGCTTTGCCGCATAGCTGTCTGTGCCGCCCATGCCTTGGTTATACTCCGTGCGATTCGCCTGGAGCGCTCATCAGGAGAGCTCATGCTCGTCCCTTTGCAAATGACTTCCGCCTCTCGCCAGAACCTCTGGCGCCTGACGTTCATCCGGATCCTGGTCCTGGCCGCCCAGGCCGGCTCGGTAGGGCTTGCCTACTGGTTCGACCTGCTGCCGTTGCCCTGGCTGCAACTGGGGATCACCCTGGCCTGTTCCATGGGGCTGTGCGTGTTGACGGTCATCCGCCTGCGCACGTCCTGGCCGGTGACCGAGTTGGAATACGCGGTGCAACTGGCCTTCGACCTGTTTATCCACAGTGCGCTGCTCTACTTCTCCGGCGGTTCCACCAACCCGTTCGTGTCCTATTACCTGGTGCCGCTGACCATCGCCGCGGTGACCCTGCCGTGGCGTTATTCGCTGATTCTCTCCGGCATCGCCCTGGCGCTGTACACCTTGCTGCTGGCGCGCTTCTATCCGTTGGAAACCTTCCCCATTGCCCGGGAAAACCTGCAGATCTATGGCATGTGGCTGAGTTTCGCCCTGGCCGCGGCGGTCATCACGTTTTTTGCCGCGCGCATGGCCGAGGAACTGCGCCGTCAGGAAGAGTTGCGGGCCATTCGTCGTGAGGAAGGCCTGCGGGACGAACAACTGCTGGCCGTGGCCACCCAGGCGGCTGGCGCTGCCCATGAGCTGGGAACACCGCTGGCGACCATGAGCGTGTTGCTCAAGGAAATGCGCCAGGACCATCCCGACCCGGCCCTGCAGGACGACCTCGGCGTGCTGCAGGACCAGGTCAAGCTCTGCAAGGAAACCCTGCAGTACCTGGTGCGCGCCGCCGAGGCGAACCGCCGGTTGGACATCGACATGCAGGCGGTGACTTTCTGGCTCGACGAGGCCCTGAACCGCTGGCACCTGATGCGTCCGGAAGCCAGTTATCGCTTGCAACACCTGGGCAAGGGCGTGGTACCGCGCATGGCGCCGCCGCCGGACCTGACCCAGGCGTTGCTGAACCTGTTGAACAATGCCGCCGATGCCTGTCCCGACAACCTGGAAGTGGCGCTGGACTGGAACGCCTACGAGATGACCATCTGCATCCGCGACCACGGCGCCGGCGTGCCGCTGGCGATTGCCGAACAGATCGGCAAGCCATTCTTTACCACCAAGGGCAAAGGTTTGGGCCTGGGCCTGTTTTTGAGCAAAGCCAGCGTGACACGCGCCGGCGGCTCGGTGAAACTCTACCCCCATGAGGGAGGCGGCACGCTCACCGAGCTGCGCCTGCCCCGTGCCGACCGAGGAGACGAACATGAGTGACGAGATCCAAGTCGACGGCGAAGAGCTGCCGCACCTGTTGCTGGTTGATGATGACGCCACGTTCACCCGCGTCATGGCCCGCGCCATGTCCCGTCGCGGGTTTCGCGTCAGCACCGCCGGTTCCGCTGAAGAAGGCCTGGCCATCGCCCAGGCCGACCTGCCGGACTATGCGGCCCTGGACCTGAAGATGGACGGCGACTCGGGCCTGGTGCTGCTGCCCAAGCTGCTGGAGCTGGACCCGGAAATGCGCGTGGTGATCCTCACCGGCTATTCGAGCATCGCCACGGCGGTCGAAGCCATCAAGCGCGGCGCCTGCAACTACCTGTGCAAGCCGGCGGACGCCGATGACGTGCTGGCCGCGCTGCTGTCCGAGCATGCCGACCTCGACACCCTGGTGCCGGAAAACCCGATGTCGGTGGATCGCCTGCAATGGGAGCACATCCAGCGGGTGCTGACCGAGCACGAAGGCAATATCTCCGCCACCGCTCGCGCCCTGGGCATGCACCGGCGCACCTTGCAGCGCAAATTGCAGAAGCGTCCGGTGCGCCGCTGAACCAGCGCTGAACGGATGTTCTCCCTCTCGCGATAAATCGGGCCGATGCTCTATGATCGGCCCGATTCTTTTGATCGGGCTTTAAACCATGAATCAGAACGCTGAATATTCCGCGGTCAACGATGCGGTGCGCGGACAGTTTTTCCGTCGTGTCTGGCAAATGACCACTCCGTACTGGCGTAGCGAGGAGAAGGGAAAGGCCTGGACGCTGCTGATCGCCGTCATCGCGCTGTCGCTGTTCAGCGTGGCGATCTCGGTGTGGGTCAACAGTTGGTACAAGGATTTCTACAATGCCCTGCAAGAGAAGAACGACACGGCATTCTGGCAACTGATCCTGTATTTCTGCGGCATTGCCGCCGTGGCGATCCTGGGGGCGGTATACCGGCTATATCTGACGCAGATGCTCACCATCCGTTGGCGGGCCTGGCTCACCGAACAGCATTTCGCCCGCTGGCTGAACAACAAGAATTACTACCGACTGGAGCAGGGCGGCTATACCGACAACCCGGACCAGCGGATTTCCGAAGACCTCAACAGTTTCACCACCAACACCCTGGGCCTGGGGTTGGGCCTGCTGCGCACCGTGGTCAGCCTGGTGTCGTTCTCGATCATTTTGTGGGGCGTGTCGGGCAGCATCGAAGTGTTCGGCTACACCATCCCTGGCTACATGTTCTGGTGCGCCCTGGTGTATGCCGCGGTGGGCAGCTGGCTGACGCACCTGATCGGTCGCCGGCTGATCGGCTTGAACAACAACCAGCAACGCTTCGAGGCGGACCTGCGTTTTTCCATGGTGCGGGTGCGCGAAAACGCCGAGAGCATTGCGCTCTATAACGGCGAGCCCAACGAGAACCGACGCCTGAGCGGGCGTTTCGGCCTGGTCTGGCATAACTTCTGGGACATCATGCGGGTGTCCAAGCGGCTGACCTTCTTCACTTCCGGCTATGGTCAGATCGCGATCATCTTCCCATTCATGGTTGCTGCACCGCGTTACTTCGCCGGCAAGATCCAACTGGGCGAGCTCATGCAGATCAACTCGGCGTTCGGCAATGTGCAGGAGAATTTCAGCTGGTTCATCGATGCCTACGCCCAGCTCGCCGAGTGGCGCGCCACGTGCGATCGTCTGCTGAGCTTCCGCCAGGCCATGAGCGACAACGAAGAGCGGGTGCCGGCCATCGAAGTGGAGAACCAGGGCAGCCTGCTGAAGGTGGAGAACCTGGGGCTGGATGTGGCCGACGGTCGGCATCTGCTCAGCAACGCCGCCATGACCGTCGAACCCGGCGAGCGGGTGATGCTCAGCGGCCGCTCCGGGAGCGGTAAATCCACGCTGTTCCGGGCGATGGGACACCTGTGGCCCACCGGGCACGGGCGCATCCTGCTGCCGGCGGCGCGTTACCTGTTCCTGCCGCAGAAACCCTATCTGCCGATCGGCAGCCTGCGCGAAGTGCTCAGTTATCCACAGCCCGGGGATGTATACCCCAACGAGCGTTATGCACAGGTGCTGGAAACCTGTCGTCTGCCACACCTGGTTTCTCGACTGGACGAAAGCAATCACTGGCAGCGCATGCTCTCGCCGGGTGAACAGCAGCGTCTGGCCTTTGCCCGGGCATTGCTCTATGCCCCGCTGTGGTTGTACATGGACGAGGCCACGTCGGCCATGGACGAGGAAGACGAAGCGACGCTGTACCAGGCGCTCATCGATCAGTTGCCGGGATTGAGCATTGTCAGCGTCGGCCACCGAAGCAGTTTGAAACGTTTCCACCCACGACAGGTGCGCATCGAAAATGGCCAACTGGTGGAGCACACCGTGACCGCTTGATGACCATGCCGAACATTACTGTGGCGAGGGGATTTATCCCCGCCGGGCTGCGCAGCAGCCCTTGCTCTACCTATATACGCCACGGTGTTGCGCTTGATTTGATAGGGGCGCTTCGCGCCCCGGTGGGGACAATCCCCTCGCCACAACGACAATTCCCAACGAGGGCTGTACGGTAGGACGGTGATCGTACAACCACGTTGCGCTATGATGATGACCATTAGCCGCCTGCCGAGACACTGACCCATGGAAAACCCCATCGATTTACCACGCCTCCCCCGCAAGCGCCGCAGCCTGGCGCAGGAGCTGGTGACGGTGTTGTCCGAGCAGATCCGCGACGGCGTGCTCAAGCGGGGCGATAAACTGCCCACCGAGTCGGCGATCATGGAGGCCCACGGTGTAAGTCGTACCGTGGTTCGCGAGGCGATTTCCCGCTTGCAGGCGGCCGGCCAGGTGGAAACCCGCCATGGCATCGGCACGTTCGTGCTGGACACGCCCAGCCCGAGCGGTTTCCGTATCGATCCGGCCACGGTGGTCACGTTGCGTGATGTGCTGGCGATCCTGGAATTGCGCATCAGCCTGGAGGTGGAGTCGGCCGGGCTCGCCGCCCAGCGTCGCACCGACGAGCAATTGGCAACGATGCGCGCCGCCCTCGATGCCTTGAGCGAGAGCGCGGCCCACGCCACCGATGCGGTGGCCTCGGACTTCGCCTTCCACCTGGAAATCGCCCTGTCCACCGGCAACCGTTATTTCACCGACATCATGACCCACCTGGGCACCAGCATCATCCCGCGCACCCGCGTGAACTCGGCGCGCCTGGCCCATGACGACCAGCAACACTACATGGACCGCCTGAGCCGTGAGCACGAGGAAATCTACGAGGCCATCGCCCGCCAGGACTCCGACGCCGCCCGTGCCGCGATGCGCTTGCACCTGACCAACAGCCGCGAGCGGTTGCGCCAGGCCCATGAAGAGGCCCAGGCGCAGGGCTAGCTGAAAGTTGAACGATACCGACCGTCGCAACTGTCAGTCCTGACAGTTCGATCACTGTCCCTATTTGCCCTTGACTGGCGGTGCGAATGAACGCGCCTCCCCATTGATGGGGCAAGAGGACAACGCAATGGTCAACTCCAACGATAAGCAGGTTCAGCGGCTCCCCGCACAACGGGGCTGGCGTAAGGGGACGCAGAAAGCCCCTACAGCACCAACGAAAGCTCCAGGATTTCAGAGCGTGTTGGGTTGCCAGTATTGTAGTTAATAACGGTGTACTGCATTTTGGCTGTCGCTCCAGCCGTCAGCCCTTTCTCGAACGTCGATTTTGGAATTGCGAAGCCCAGTGGGAAGCGCTGGTCAGCGGTTAAAGCAACACTGTCAGTCCAGGTATTACCGGTGCTGGTCGTCACGGTGAATCTAACCTCGTCGCCTGCCCGATGGTTTTCGTATTGTCGAACCTCTGCCTTCGCAGGGTCGGGGAGTTTGGGTACGTCAACCACACCCTCTGTGGCATGTGAGAAGTAAGGTTTTTCCAGTTGTCTCGACGTTTTCATGATGGTTTCCTTTACAGGAATGGATTGGCGCGCAGCTCGTACCATGGCCTTAGGGTACGATTTTCAACGTGATCGGCTTGGAGTTATCCGGGTCATAGCTCTCGTTCGAACACCGGTAGCGCAGCTTCACCGATGTGCCGATGTAGGCTTTCAATACATCGTTGGATACGCTCATCAACACATCCTTTCGGGGCGAAGGCACGTCGAAATCATCCGGATGAGTCTCCGGATCCTTGTCGTAGACACCCATCGCTTCAGCGTGGGTGTCTTCCCATCCAGGGTGCGTCTCGGACTCCAGGACCAACCGACACGATGAGGTGACCGAGATCTTGTTCGGATACGGAATCCGGACCGTTAGCCCATCGCCAAGCTTCGACAGGCTGACCGTCACTTCTTCGCAGAGCTGTTCGGCAGGAAATTGCGTGAGAATGGGTTTCTCGAATCTCTCTTGGGTCTTTGCACTGTCATTGTCGTCCGACATGGGGTCTCTCCTTAAGGAGTCGCCTTTGCATCGAGGGGGCGACTCACTTCCAGCTTCATTTCGAATGCAGGAAGGAACCTGACCACGCGCGACCAGCTGCTTCACACAGGCTCTTCCTAAGAGGGCTTGCTCACGCCTTACCCGTCGGCGCTGAACAGCCACAGCTGCGTTATCCCCCCATCCCATGACGACGCCTACTGACAGAGTTGACAGTGACGACCAACGGTCTTCACCTCGGGCGGCTCCAGGAATCTTCACCTTCGTAGCTGTCACCTGGACCACGCTCAAAAGCGCGGTCTACAAGGCCCCTGATGGATTCCGAGCAGTGGCGCTCCACACAAAAGATGAAATGCAGTTGACGTTCTCATTTTAAGTTGTACGATGACTTACAACTTCTGACAGAAGCTTACCTTTCATACACACACAACTTGCGTCCCAGGGTGTTCGAATAATGAATCCACAAGAACTGAAGTCCATCCTCTCGTCTGGCCTGCTGTCGTTCCCGGTCACCGATTTCACTGTCCAAGGCGATTTCAATCGCGACAGCTACATCAAGCGCCTCGAGTGGCTGGCCCCGTACGGCGCTTCTGCGCTGTTCGCAGCAGGCGGCACCGGTGAATTCTTCTCCCTGGCCGCCAGCGAGTATTCGCAAGTCATCAAGACCGCCGTCGACACTTGCGCCACCAGCGTGCCAATCCTTGCCGGTGTTGGCGGTGCCACCCGCCAGGCCATCGAATACGCTCAAGAAGCCGAGCGCCTGGGCGCCAAGGGCCTGTTGCTGCTGCCGCACTACCTGACCGAAGCCAGCCAGGACGGCGTCGCCGCCCACGTTGAAGCCGTGTGCAAATCGGTGAAGATCGGCGTGGTGGTGTACAACCGCAACGTCTGCCGCCTGAACGCCGTTCAGCTGGAACGCCTGGCCGAGCGCTGCCCGAACCTGATCGGCTACAAGGATGGCCTGGGCGATATCGAGTTGATGGTGTCGATCCGTCGTCGCCTGGGCGACCGTTTCAGCTACCTGGGCGGCCTGCCGACCGCCGAAGTCTACGCCGCGGCCTACAAGGCCCTGGGCGTGCCGGTCTATTCCTCGGCGGTGTTCAACTTCATTCCGAAGACCGCCATGGACTTCTACAACGCCATCGCTCGTGACGATCACGCAACCGTCGGCAAGATCATCGACGACTTCTTCCTGCCTTACCTGGACATCCGCAACCGCAAGGCCGGTTACGCAGTGAGCATCGTCAAGGCCGGCGCGAAGATCGTTGGCTACGACGCGGGCCCTGTGCGCACGCCGCTGACCGACCTGCTGCCAGAAGAATACGAAGCCCTGGCCGCGCTGATCGACAAGCAAGGCAAGCAATAACAGACCGACAAGGCCGCTGAGCAATCAGCGGCTTTTTGCGTAAGGCTTGAGCGTTCCCATGCCCGGCGTGGGAGTGCAGCCAGGGACGCTCTGCGTTCCCAGACAGCTTTGTAAGAGGAGTAGCTACGTGGCAGATTCAAAGCGTTTCGATCACTACATCAACGGTCAGTGGGTAGCCGGTGCCGACTATTGCGCCAACATCAACCCGTCCGACCTGTCCGATGTCATCGGTGAATACGCCAAGGCTGACGCCGCCCAAGTCAACGCCGCCATCGACGCGGCACGCGCCGCATTCCCGGCCTGGTCGACTTCGGGTATCCAGGCGCGTCACGATGCGCTGGACAAGGTCGGCACCGAGATCCTCGCCCGCCGTGAAGAGCTCGGCCAATTGCTGGCCCGGGAGGAGGGCAAGACACTGCCCGAAGCCATCGGCGAAGTGACTCGCGCCGGCAATATCTTCAAATTCTTCGCCGGTGAATGCCTGCGCCTGTCCGGCGATTACCTGCCGTCGGTGCGTCCGGGCGTCAACGTCGAAGTCACCCGTGAGGCCCTCGGTGTGGTCGGCCTGATCACCCCGTGGAACTTCCCGATCGCGATTCCGGCCTGGAAAATCGCCCCCGCCCTGGCCTACGGCAACTGCGTGGTGATCAAGCCCGCCGAACTGGTGCCAGGATGTGCCTGGGCCCTGGCCGAAATCATTTCCCGCGCCGGCTTCCCTGCCGGTGTGTTCAACCTGGTGATGGGCAGCGGTCGCGTAGTCGGCGACGTCCTGGTCAACAGCCCGAAAGTCGATGGCATCAGCTTCACCGGTTCCGTGGGCGTAGGTCGGCAGATCGCGGTCAACTGTGTATCGCGCCAGGCCAAGGTGCAGTTGGAAATGGGCGGCAAGAACCCGCAGATCATCCTCGACGATGCCGACCTCAAGCAGGCTGTCGAACTGGCGGTGCAGAGCGCGTTCTACTCCACCGGCCAGCGTTGCACCGCCTCGAGCCGCCTGATCGTGACCGCCGGCATCCACGACAAGTTCGTCGCGGCCATGGCCGAGCGCATGCAGTCGATCAAGGTTGGCCATGCGTTGAAGGCCGGCACCGATATCGGCCCGGTGGTTTCCGAAGCCCAGCTCAGCCAGGACCTGAAATACATCGACATCGGCCAGAGCGAAGGTGCGCGGCTGGTCAGCGGCGGCGGCCTGGTAACCTGCGACACCGAAGGTTATTTCCTGGCGCCGACGCTGTTTGCCGACAGCGAGGCCTCGATGCGCATCAGCCGTGAAGAAATCTTTGGCCCGGTGGCCAACATTGTGCGTGTGGCGGATTACGAGGCGGCGCTGGCCATGGCCAATGACACCGAGTTCGGCCTGTCGGCGGGTATCGCCACCACGTCGTTGAAATACGCCAATCACTTCAAGCGCCATTCCCAGGCGGGCATGGTGATGGTCAACCTGCCAACCGCCGGCGTGGATTACCACGTGCCGTTCGGCGGCCGCAAAGGGTCGTCCTATGGTTCGCGCGAGCAGGGTCGCTATGCGCAAGAGTTCTACACCGTGGTGAAAACTTCATACATCGGTTCCTGACTGCAACACCGTCCGGGCTGGTCTTCCAGCCCGGACGTACAATCTGCTGACCCGCATAAAAATAAATAGTGGGAGTACCTCTAGATGCAAGCGACCAAGCCGACACACGTCCGCTATTTGATCCTGCTCATGCTGTTCCTGGTGACGACGATCAACTATGCCGACCGTGCCACCATCGCCATTGCAGGCTCCAGCCTGCAGAAAGACCTCGGCATCGATGCCGTCACCCTCGGTTATATCTTCTCCGCTTTCGGCTGGGCCTACGTGGCCGGGCAGATCCCCGGCGGCTGGCTGCTCGACCGGTTCGGGTCGAAGAAAGTCTATGCCCTGAGCATCTTCACCTGGTCGCTGTTCACCGTGCTGCAAGGCTACGTCGGTGAATTCGGCCTCTCCACCGCCGTGGTCGCCCTGTTCATGCTGCGCTTCCTGGTAGGACTGGCCGAAGCCCCATCGTTCCCGGGGAACGCGCGCATTGTCGCGGCCTGGTTCCCTACCGCCGAGCGCGGTACGGCATCGGCGATCTTCAACTCGGCCCAATACTTCGCCACCGTACTGTTCGCGCCGCTGATGGGCTGGATCGTCTATCGCTTCGGCTGGCAGCACGTGTTCATCGTGATGGGCCTGATTGGCATCGTGTTCTCGCTGATCTGGCTGAAAGTGATCTACAGCCCGCGCCAGCACCCGATGATCAACGAAGCCGAGTTCAATCACATCGCATCCAATGGGGCGATGGTCGACATGGACCAGGACAAGGGCAAGGACAAGAAAACCGAAGGCCCGAAGTGGGACTACATCCGCCAACTGCTGACCAACCGCATGATGCTTGGCGTGTACCTGGGCCAGTACTGCATCAACGGCATCACCTACTTCTTCCTCACCTGGTTCCCGGTGTACCTGGTTCAAGAGCGTGGCATGACCATCCTCAAGGCCGGTTTCATCGCCTCCTTGCCGGCCATCTGCGGTTTCATCGGTGGTGTGCTGGGTGGGGTGATTTCCGATTACCTGCTGCGCAAGGGGCACTCGCTGACCTTCGCCCGCAAGACGCCGATCATCGCCGGCCTGCTGGTGTCCAGTAGCATCGTGGCGTGCAACTACGTGGACATCGAATGGATGGTGGTGGGTTTCATGGCGCTGGCCTTCTTCGGCAAAGGCGTGGGCGCGCTGGGCTGGGCCGTAGTGTCCGACACATCGCCCAAGCAGATTGCCGGCTTGAGCGGTGGCCTGTTCAATACCTTCGGTAACCTGGCATCGATCACCACGCCGATCGTCATCGGCTACATCATCAGCTCCACCGGTTCGTTCAAGTGGGCGCTGGTGTTCGTGGGTTGCAACGCGCTGATGGCGGTCTTCAGCTACCTGGTCATCGTCGGGCCGATCAAGCGCGTGGTGCTCAAGGAGCCTGCTGCCAAGGATGCCGGCCTTTCCAGCCTGTCCGAAGCCAAATCCTGAAGGAGCCGTGTCGATGCAACTGATTGAACATGCCGACTCGCCTCGTTACATCCGCCTGCATGAGCGGGACAACGTGGTAATCGTCGTCAACGACCAGGGCGTACCGGCCGGGACCGAGTTCCCGGACGGCCTGGTTACCGTGGACTTCGTGCCCCAGAGCCACAAGGTCACCCTGGAGGACATCCCCGAGGGTGGCGAGGTGATCCGCTACGGCCAAGTGATTGGCTATGCGCTGCAACCGATCCCCCGTGGCAGCTGGGTCAAGGAAGACCAGCTGCGCATGCCCACCGCGCCGCCGCTGGAAAGCCTGCCGCTGTCCACCGACGTGCCGGCGGCCGATGCGCCACTGCAAGGCTATACCTTCGAGGGTTATCGCAACGCCGACGGTACCGTCGGCACGCGCAACATCCTGGGCATCACCACCACCGTGCAGTGCGTGACCGGGGTGCTGGATCATGCGGTCAAGCGCATCAAGGATGAGCTGCTGCCCAAGTACCCGAACGTCGATGACGTGGTGGCGCTGACCCACAGCTACGGCTGTGGCGTGGCGATCACCGCCACCGACGCTTACATCCCGATTCGTACCGTGCGCAACCTGGCACGCAACCCGAACCTGGGGGGAGAAGCGCTGGTGATCAGCCTGGGCTGCGAGAAATTGCAGGCCGGGCAGGTGATGCACGAGAACGACACTTCGGTGGACTTGAGCGAGCCGTGGTTGTATCGCCTGCAGGATTCCAGCCACGGCTTCACCGAAATGATCGAGCAGATCATGGAACTGGCCGAGACCCGCCTGAAAAAACTCGACCAGCGCCGTCGCGAGACCGTGCCGGCTTCGGAGTTGATCCTGGGCATGCAGTGCGGCGGCAGCGATGCGTTTTCCGGCATCACCGCCAACCCCGCGCTGGGCTATGCCTCGGACCTGCTGCTGCGTGCCGGGGCGACGGTGATGTTTTCCGAAGTCACCGAAGTGCGCGATGCGATCTACCTGCTGACCTCCCGGGCGCAGACCCGGGAAGTTGCTCAAGAGCTGGTGCGGGAAATGGACTGGTACGACCGTTACCTGGCCAAGGGCGAGGCCGACCGCAGTGCCAACACCACGCCGGGGAACAAGAAGGGCGGGTTGTCGAACATCGTCGAGAAATCCCTGGGGTCGATCGTCAAGTCCGGCAGCAGTGCGATCAACGGCGTGCTCGGCCCGGGCGAGCGCTTCAAGCAAAAGGGCCTGATCTTCTGTGCCACACCGGCCAGTGATTTTGTCTGTGGCACCTTGCAACTGGCGGCGGGGATGAACCTGCATGTGTTCACCACCGGCCGGGGAACGCCATACGGCTTGGCCATGGCCCCCGTGGTGAAGGTCTCGACCCGCACCGAACTGGCCCAGCGCTGGCCGGACCTGATCGACATCGATGCCGGACGGATCGCCACCGGCCGGGCCTCCATCGAAGAGCTGGGGTGGGAGCTGTTCCACTACTACCTGGACGTGGCCAGCGGCAAGAAGCAGACCTGGGCCGAGCGGCACAAGCTGTACAACGACATTACCTTGTTCAACCCGGCGCCGATTACCTGATGATTTGGTGATCGCCGCAGACCCGGTGTGGGAGCGAGCTTGCTCGCGATGGCGGTGGCTTGCTCCCACAGGGGATTTGTGGCGAATACAGGTTCTGTATTCACCCAAAAACAGGGAAGCGAGCCTGCTCGCGATAGCGCTTCACCAGACGCCAACGTCGTTAGTGGCTTATCATTAGCCTCCTAACGACACCCCTCTCAAGGTCCCCCGGCATGCTGGCAATTTTCCTCGAAACCCTGAACGTCACCGCGCCGGTGTTCGCCATGCTGTTTCTGGGGGTGTTGCTCAAGCGCATCGACTGGATCAACGACAATTTCATCCACATCGCCTCGTCCCTGGTATTCAACGTCACCATGCCGGCGCTGTTGTTTCTCGGCATCCTGCACGCGGATCTGCATGCAGCGCTGCAGCCGGATCTGTTGATCTACTTTTGCATCGCGACCCTGTTGAGTTTCGCGATGGCCTGGGGCTGGGCGATCTGGCGTTGCCCGCGGGAAGATCGCGGCATCTACACCCAGGGTGCATTTCGCGGCAACAACGGTGTCATCGGCCTGGCGCTGGCGGCGAGCATGTACGGCGACTACGGGATTTCCCTGGGCGCGATCCTCGCGGCGCTGGTGATCCTGTTCTACAACACCCTGTCGACCATCGTGCTGGCGGTCTACAGCCCGGTGATCAAGTCCGATCCGTGGAGCATCTGCAAGAGCGTGATCAGCAATCCGCTGATCATCAGCGTGATCGTCGCCGCGCCGTTCGCCTATTGGCAGATCGGCGTGCCGAACTGGTTCGAGACCTCGGCCAAATACCTGTCGCAAATGACCTTGCCCCTGGCGCTGATTTGCATCGGCGGCACGCTATCGCTGGCGGCCCTGCGCAAGAGCGGCAAGATGGCCCTGAGTTCGAGCCTGGTGAAGATGGTCGGCCTACCGCTGGTGACCACCCTCGGGGCCTGGCTCTGGGGCTTTCGCGGCGCGGAACTGGGGATCCTGTTCCTGTACTTCGGCAGCCCCACCGCGGCCGCCAGCTTCGTCATGGCCCGGGCCGCCGACGGCAACCATGAACTGGCGGCGGCGATCATCGTCATCACCACCTTGATGGCGGCGATTACCACCAACATGGGGATCTTTGTGTTGCAGTGGGGTGGCTGGATCTAGCCCACGATCTTCTGAATGGTTAAGAGTGGTGGCTCATTGGTATCATTGTGTTGGGACTTAATCAGAACGACACAAGGAAGACTATATGATCACTTTCGAAGAAGCTTTTTCCTTCGATTACAGCTGCCAGCGTTCCATTTTATTGGCGAATGGGTTTTCTCAAGCCTGGAACAAAGATGTTTTCAGTTACAAGAGTCTGTTTTCCAGTGCGCACTTCGGTGAAAGGCATCGGGTGATCCGACGTATCTTCGATACGTTCAAAACATATGATTTTGAGAAGGTCATGAAACGGCTGATCGCCGCAGAAGACATCCTCAGGATCTACAATGCCGACCAGGGGCTGATTGAAGAGATCAAGGCCGATCAGGAAGCCATCAAAAACGCCCTGATTGAGGTGATATCGGCAACCCACCCGGAGTTGCCTCGTGAAGTGACGGATGAGCAATATGTTTCGGTGAGGAAATTTCTCAAGCCCTTCAGCAATGTGTTCACGCTCAATTATGACTTGTTGTTTTATTGGGCGAGAAACCAGTTTGGTCTTGAGCCGGAATATTACACGGACGATGGGTTTCGAGGCGGGCCGTGGGAGGGCCCTGAAACCCAGAATGTTCATTTCCTCCATGGCGGACTGCACATCTATGACACCCAGGGCGGTATCAGAAAGCACGCATGTTCGGATCAGGGCGAGTCGATCATTGAGCAAGTGAAACGGAACATGGAACACAGAAAGTTCCCCACCTTTGTCTCAGAACCTACACATGAGCGAAAGAGGGTAAGAATTCAGCACAACCCCTATCTCAATTATTGTTTTGAACGATTGGGCCGGTTGCAAGGGGTGTTGTTTATCTATGGACATTCGTTCGATGACAATGACCGACACATCTTCGATCAGATAAAACAGAGCTCGGTAAGCAAGGTTTTTGTGAGTGTCTACGGCGATAAGGACAGTGAAGACAATGTCTTGCTCAAAGGACGCGCTCAAGCTTACCTGGGAGCGCACCGGGTGGAGTTCTTCCAGGCTGAGAGTGCTCGGATCTGGGGTTAACGGCCGGGCCTCAGGCCCGAATTCGCGAGCAGGTTCGCCTCCACATTATCATTGGCCGTGCGCGTTTTTAATGTGGGGCAAGCCCGCTCCCACATTGGATTTTCAGTAGACACAGAACGCATGTGCAGCCTGCTGTGGGAGCGAGCCTGCTCGCGATAGCGATCTGACGGTCACTCCGGTTTTTGATAACTATCGATCACTTCCTGCGCCGCCCGAAACGCATCGATCGCCGCCGGCACGCCGGCGTACACCGCGCAATGCAGCAATGCCTCGCGAATCTCTTGCACCGTACAGCCGTTGTTCAGCGCGCCGCGAACATGCCCCTTGAGTTCCTGCGGGCACTTGAGGGCGGTGAGGGCGGCGAGGGTGATCAGGCTGCGGGTTTTCAGCGGCAGGCCTTCGCGGCTCCAGACGCTGCCCCAGGCATGTTCGTTGACGAAGTCTTGCAGCGGCTGGGTGAATTCGGTGGCGTTGCCCAGGGCGCGGTCGACGAATGCATCGCCCATCACCTGGCGTCGCATGTCCAGGCCTGTCTTTGGAGAGTCGGTCATGGCAAATCCCTCTTGTGGTGTTGGCGGCGCCAGGCGCGCACGGAGGTGTAGAGCAAAAAGGCGAGCAGCGCCGGCAGGACATAGAACAGCATCAAGCGTTCCAGCTGGCCGGCCAGGGGCATGCCGGTAGTGAACGACACCACGTGCAGCCCATAGGCCAGGTACAGGCCCAGGAACAACAGGCCTTCGGCGCGGGTGACGCGGTAGCCGGAATAGAACACCGGCAGGCACAGCACTGCCACACCGAGCATCACTGGCAGGTCGAAGTCCAGGGCGTTGGGGGAGACCGAAAGCGGCGAGGGCGCGACGAGGGCCGTCACCCCCAGGACCCCCAGCAGGTTGAACAGGTTGCTGCCGATCACGTTGCCCACGGCGATGTCCCGCTGGCCCCGCAGGGCGGCGATCAGCGAAGTGGCGAGCTCCGGCAACGAGGTGCTGACGGCCACGATGGTCAGGCCGATGATGCGTTCCGACAGCCCGAGATCGGTGGCCACTTCCACCGCCGCGCCCAGTAGCAGGTGCCCGGCGAAGATCAACATGGCCAGCCCCAGCACGATCATCGACAGGCTCTTGAACCAGGACGCCGGGGTCACATCGACCGCCACCGCATGGGGGCGCCCCGAATGCCGTGACTGGCGCAACAGCAGGCCGAGATAGATCGCCAGGGCCACCAGCAGCAGGACGCCGTCCAGCTGCGTCAGTGTCTCGTTCCACGCCAGCACGAAAACCAGCAGGCTGGCGCCGATCATCAATGGAATATCCAGGCGCACCAACTGGCGCGAGACGCGCAGCGGAATGATCAGCGCCGACAGCCCGAGGGTAACGAGAATATTGAAGATGCCGCTGCCGATCACGCTGCCCACGGCGATATCGGCGTTCTGCGCCAGGGTCGCCTGCAGGCTGACGGCCATCTGCGGTGCGCTGCTGCCGAAGGCGACGACCGTCAGGCCGATGATCAGTGGACGCACCTGCAGGCGTGCCGCCAGGCCGACGGCGGCTCGCACCAGCAGCTCGGCGCCGGTGATCAGCAACAGCAAGCCGCCGGACAGTTCGAGCAGGCTGAGCAGGGGCAGGGCAGTCAGTAGGGAAATGGCCAGGCTCCGTCTATCAATCGTCGAGGGCTTGCACACGCACCCGGGCGGTGCCGCTGCGCAGCATGCCCAGTTGCTCGGCCGCTGCGCGGGATACGTCGATCAGGCGCCCGCGGGAATACGGACCGCGGTCGTTGATGCGCACCACGACGCTGTCGTTGTTACCCAGGTTGGTGATTTTCACCCGTGTGCCGAACGGCAACTGGCGATGGGCGGCGGTCAGGCCATGCTGGTCGAAACGCTCGCCGCTGGCGGTGCGTTTGCCATGGTGGCGAGCGCCGTAATAAGAGGCAACGCCGGTCTGGTCGTAGCCGTGTGGATCGACCGTCCCGCTCTGGCTGGCACAGCCGGCCAGCAGGGACAGCAGCGCGCAGGCGCCGAGGAGACGCTTCATGTAGGGTTTTCCAGATCCAGATGTGGGAGCGAGCTGGCTCGCGAAGAGGCCATCACTTTCAACATCTGTGTTGACTGTCATGCCGCTATCGCGCGCCAGCTCGCTCCCACAGGGAATTGAGCCAGACAGCAAGACTGGCTCCATGTCCATCAGCCCTCGAGCTTGCTTTTCAGCAGTTCGTTGACCTGTTGCGGGTTGGCCTTGCCCTTGGAGGCTTTCATGGCCTGGCCGACGAAGAAGCCGAACATCTTGGCGCGCTTGGCTTCGTCCGCCGCACGGTACTGTTCGACCTGCTCGGCATTGGCCGCGAGCATTTCATCGAGCACGGCAGAGATGGCGCCGGTATCGGTGACCTGCTTCAAGCCGCGCTTCTCGATGATCTCGTCGGCGCTGCCTTCACCATTGGCCATGGCTTCGAAGACCATCTTGGCGATCTTGCCGGAAATGGTGTTGTCCTTGATCCGCAGCAGCATGCCGCCCAGTTGCTCGGCCGAGACCGGCGACTCGTCGATCTCCAGCCCCTGCTTGTTCAACAGGCTGCCCAGTTCGACCATCACCCAGTTGGCCGCCAGCTTGGCGTCGCCACCGATGCTCACGACTTTCTCGAAGTAGTCGGCCTGCTCGCGGCTGCTGGCCAGGACGTTGGCGTCATAGCTCGACAACCCGAACTGCGCCTGGAAGCGCTCGCGCTTCTGGGGTGGCAGTTCCGGCAGGGTGGCGCGCACGTCGTTGAGGAACGAGTCCTCGATGACCACCGGCAACAGGTCCGGGTCGGGGAAGTAACGGTAGTCGTTGGCTTCCTCTTTGCTGCGCATCGGACGGGTCTCGTCCTTGTTCGGATCGTACAGGCGGGTCTGCTGGATGACCTTGCCGCCGTCCTCGATCAGTTCGATCTGGCGTTGGATCTCGCTGTTGATCGCCTTCTCGATGAAGCGGAACGAGTTGACGTTCTTGATCTCGCAGCGCGTGCCGAACTCGACCTGGCCCTTGGGGCGGACCGACACGTTGCAGTCGCAGCGCAACGAGCCTTCGGCCATGTTGCCGTCGCAGATGCCCAGGTAGCGTACCAGTGCATGGATCGCCTTGACGTAGGCCACGGCTTCCTTGGCGCTGCGCATGTCCGGCTCGGAAACGATTTCCAGCAGCGGGGTGCCGGCACGGTTCAGGTCGATGCCGGAAGCGCCGTTGAATTCCTCGTGCAGGCTCTTGCCGGCGTCTTCTTCCAGGTGGGCACGAGTGATGCCGACCCGCTTGACCGTGCCGTCTTCCAGGGCGATATCCAGGTGGCCCTTGCCGACAATCGGCAGCTCCATCTGGCTGATCTGGTAGCCCTTGGGCAGGTCCGGGTAGAAGTAGTTCTTGCGGGCAAACACGTTGTGCTGGCCGATCTCGGCATCAATGGCCAGGCCGAACATCACCGCCATGCGCACCGCTTCAGCGTTGAGCACCGGCAGTACGCCGGGCATGCCCAGGTCGACCAGGCTGGCCTGGGTGTTGGGCTCGGAGCCGAACGTGGTGGCGCTACCGGAAAAGATTTTCGATCGGGTGGCGAGCTGGGTATGAATCTCCAGCCCGATCACGACTTCCCATTGCATGTGTTTCTCCTCAGAAGCCGGTTGGGGTGCGGGTGTGCCAGTCGGTATTGAGCTGGTACTGGTGCGCCACATTGAGCAGGCGACCTTCCTGGAAATACGGCGCGAGCAGTTGCACGCCCACCGGCAGGCCATCGACGAAGCCGGCCGGCATGGACAGGCCCGGCAAACCGGCGAGGTTGGCAGTGATGGTGTAGACGTCTTCCAGGTACGCGGCGACCGGGTCGCTGTTCTTGGCGCCGAGTTTCCAGGCCGGGTTCGGCGTGGTCGGGCCGAGGATGACGTCGACTTCGTCGAAGGCGGCCATGAAGTCGTTTTTCACCAGGCGGCGGATTTTCTGCGCCTTGAGGTAGTAGGCGTCGTAGTAGCCAGCGGACAGCGCGTAGGTGCCGACCATGATCCGGCGCTGCACTTCGGCGCCGAAGCCTTCGCCACGGGAGCGCTTGTACAGGTCCACCAGGTTCTGCGGGTTCTCGCAGCGGTAGCCGAAACGCACGCCGTCGAAGCGCGACAGGTTCGAGGAGGCTTCCGCCGGGGCGATGACATAGTAGGCAGGAATGGCGTGCTGCATGTTCGGCAGGCTGATTTGCTTGACCACCGCGCCGAGCTTTTCCAGTTCCTTGATGCTGTTGTGGATCAGCTCGGCGATGCGCGGGTCGAGGCCGGCGCCGAAGTATTCCTTCGGCACGCCGATGCGCAGGCCTTGCAGCGAGCCGTTGAGGCTGGCGCTGTAGTCGGGCACTGGCTCATCGATGCTGGTGGAATCGTTCGGGTCGAAGCCGGCCATGCCTTGCAGCAGGATCGCGCAGTCTTCGGCGGTACGGGCCAGCGGGCCGCCCTGGTCGAGGCTGGAAGCGTAGGCGATCATGCCCCAGCGCGAAACCCGGCCGTAGGTGGGCTTGAGGCCGGTGAGGTTGGTGAAGGCCGCAGGTTGGCGAATCGAGCCGCCGGTGTCGGTGGCGGTGGCGGCCGGCAGCAGGCGCGCGGCCACGGCGGCGGCGGAACCACCGGATGAACCGCCCGGCACGTGTTCCAGGTTCCACGGGTTCTTCACGGCGCCGTAGTGGCTCGACTCGTTGGCCGAGCCCATGGCGAATTCGTCCATGTTGGTCTTGCCCAGGGTCACGGCCCCGGCGGCGGCCAGCTTCGCGACCACGGTGGCGTCATAGGGCGCCTTGAAGTTGTCCAGCATCTTCGAGCCGCAGCTGGTGCGGATGCCCTGGGTGCAGAACAGGTCCTTGTGGGCAATCGGCGCGCCGAGCAGGGCACCGCTTTCACCGTTGGCGCGACGGGCATCGGCGGCCTTGGCCTGGCTCAAGGCCAATTCTTCGGTAAGGCTGATGAAGCTGTTGATCTGTGGGTCGAGCTGGGCGATACGCGCCAGCAGGGCCTTGGTCAGCTCTTCGGAGGAAAACTTTTTATCGGCGAGTCCGCGGGCGATCTCGGCCAGTGTCATGTGATGCATGAGAGGCTCTTTCCCTTTAGTCGATGACTTTCGGAACCAGGTACAGGCCGTTTTCGACCGCTGGTGCGATGGACTGATAGGCCTCGCGGTTATCGGATTCGGTCACGACGTCGGCGCGCAGGCGCTGGCTGGCTTCCAGTGGATGGGCCAGGGGTTCGATACCGTCGGTATCGACGGCCTGCATCTCGTCGACCAGCCCCAGAATGCTGTTCAGGGCGGAAGTGATGTGTGGAAGATCGGCTTCATTGAGGCCCAGGCAGGCCAGATGAGCGATTTTTTCCACGTCGGAGCGTTCAAGCGCCATGGGTTTCTCCAGTGGAAAACAAAACGGACGCAGTCTGTCCGTGTGTTAGATTGTCGGAACACTACCGCATTTCTACGGTCCAGTGCCCTGTATCACGAATTCTGTCCCTTTTTTGACGGCGTCTGTTGCCATCATGCTGCGTTGCCGCTTCTCGCCTTGGCGGGCGATGACTCTTCGCGGCGTCTTGCCTGCCGACAATAGCCGCTCGTCAAAAAGGAACGTATCTGCAAAACAGGGCACTGGCCGCGATCGTGGGGTTTGGTGCATAGAAAAGCGGCCAATTTAACATATTGGCGCCTTGCCCAAAATCCCTGTCGTTGTTAGAGTTTGCCGCACTTTTTTACCCACGCGTTGCCTAGGGTCCCTTTCCCATGTTCAAGAAACTGCGTGGCATGTTTTCCAGCGATCTCTCCATCGACCTGGGCACTGCCAACACCCTTATTTACGTGCGCGAGCGCGGTATCGTCCTGAATGAACCCTCGGTCGTGGCTATCCGCACCCACGGCAACCAGAAGAGTGTCGTGGCTGTCGGTACGGAAGCCAAGCGCATGCTGGGCCGTACACCGGGCAACATCGCAGCCATTCGTCCCATGAAAGACGGCGTGATCGCCGATTTCAGCGTCTGCGAAAAGATGCTGCAGTATTTCATCAACAAGGTTCACGAAAACAGTTTTCTGCAGCCCAGCCCTCGTGTGCTGATCTGCGTTCCATGCAAGTCTACCCAGGTAGAGCGTCGGGCCATCCGTGAGTCGGCCCTCGGCGCCGGTGCCCGCGAAGTGTTCCTGATCGAAGAACCGATGGCCGCGGCCATCGGTGCCGGCCTGCCGGTGGAAGAGGCCCGTGGTTCGATGGTCGTCGACATCGGCGGCGGTACCACCGAAATCGCGTTGATCTCCCTCAACGGGGTGGTCTACGCCGAATCCGTGCGTGTGGGCGGCGACCGTTTCGACGAAGCGATCATCACCTACGTGCGTCGCAACTACGGCAGCCTGATCGGTGAGTCCACCGCCGAGCGCATCAAGCAGGAAATCGGTACGGCCTACCCGGGCGGCGAAGTTCGCGAAGTCGACGTTCGTGGCCGTAACCTGGCAGAAGGCGTTCCACGGGCCTTCACCCTGAACTCCAACGAAGTTCTGGAAGCGCTGCAGGAATCCCTGGCCACTATCGTTCAGGCCGTCAAGAGCGCCCTGGAGCAGTCGCCGCCGGAACTGGCGTCGGACATCGCCGAGCGCGGCCTGGTGCTGACCGGTGGTGGTGCGCTGCTGCGTGACCTCGACAAGCTGCTGGCCCAGGAAACAGGCCTGCCGGTGATCGTGGCCGAAGACCCGCTGACTTGCGTTGCCCGCGGCGGTGGCCGTGCCTTGGAGATGATGGACAAGCACACCATGGACCTGCTCTCCAGCGAATAATCGCCGGATTGCGTTACATGGGGGCGCGCACAGGCAGCACTTTGCAGTGCTGCCTGTTGGCGTTTATCTTCTGTCATTCGTATCCAGGCCGGTTCGATACCGTATGAATAAAGAGAACGTTTGCCTGGGAGGAGCGGCTTATTAAACCGCTTTTTGCCAAAGGCCCCTCGCTGGGTGTGCGCCTGCTGGTGCTGGCCGTGCTATCGGTCGCGCTGATGGTGGTCGATGCCCGCTTCACGCTGCTCAAGCCCGTGCGCAGCCAGATGTCCCTGGTCCTGATGGAGTCGTACTGGATCACCGACCTGCCGCAACGGTTGTGGCAAGGTGTGGCCAGCCAGTTCGGCAGCCGCACCGAGCTGGTCGCCGAAAACGAGAAACTCAAGACTGAAAACCTGCTGCTGCAGGGGCGCATGCAAAAGCTGGCAGCCCTCACCGAGCAGAACGTGCGGCTGCGCGAGTTGCTCAATTCTTCCGCGTTGGTCAACGAAAAGGTCGAAGTGGCCGAGTTGATCGGCATGGACCCCAACCCCTTCACCCATCGCATCATCATCAACAAGGGTGAGCGCGACGGCGTGGTCCTTGGCCAGCCGGTGCTCGACGCCCGTGGCCTGATGGGCCAGGTGGTGGAGTTGATGCCCTACACATCCCGTGTACTGCTGCTGACCGACACCACCCACAGCATTCCCGTGCAGGTCAACCGCAACGGCTTGCGGGCGATTGCCAGCGGCACCGGCAACCCCGAGCGACTGGAGTTGCGGCACGTGGCTGATACCGCCGATATCAAGGAAGGCGACCTGCTGGTCAGCTCCGGCCTCGGCCAGCGGTTCCCGGCCGGTTATCCGGTGGCGACGGTCAAGGAAGTCATCCATGACTCCGGCCAGCCATTCGCCATCGTTCGTGCGGTACCGACGGCCGCGCTGAACCGCAGTCGCTACCTGCTGCTGGTGTTCAGCGACAACCGTACGCCGGAAGAGCGCGCCAACGACGCTGCCGTGGCCCAGGAAGCCCAGGACCGGCAGGGTGGTGACGCCGCGACTCCTGGCGGCGCGACCCCGGCCGCGACGCCGAGCCCATCGACACCCGCACCAGCCGCGCCTGCCTCGCCAACCCCACCGGCCGCTGCACCCGCGGCCACACCGGCCAGGCCTGCCGCCCATGCGCCGGCGCCCCGTCCCGCGACCAAGCCACCTGCCGCCACGCCGGCCACCAGGGGAGCACGAGAAGAATGAGCAGTACTCAATCCGGTAACGGCTGGATGGTCTGGCTGACCTTTGCCCTCGGCCTGTTGCTCAGCGTTTCGCCCTTGCCGCAGTTCATGGAAATCCTGCGCCCGCTGTGGCTGGCGCTGCTGCTGGCCTTCTGGGCCCTGGCGCTGCCGCACAAGGTGGGCATGGTCACCGCCTGGTGCCTGGGGCTGGCCGAGGATGTGCTCTACGGCACGCTGCTGGGCCAGAACGCGCTGATCCTCACCCTGATCACCTTTCTGGTGCTGTCGTTGCAGCAACGCCTGCGGATGTTCCCGATGTGGCAGCAAAGCCTGGTGATCCTGGTGATCTTCGGCCTGGCGCAACTGGTGCAACTATGGCTCAGCGCCCTGACCGGCAATCGCCAGCCGACCCTGGCGCTGGTATTGCCCGCCCTGGTCAGTGCGTTGCTCTGGCCATGGATCAGCTTCGGTTTGCGCGGCCTGCGCCTGCGTTTCAAAATCAACTGATTCGTTCGGGCATTTGAGAGGAAAGTGTCTTGATGAAATCGCTTTACCTCGCCTCCGGCTCACCGCGCCGACGTGAACTGCTCACGCAGATCGGCGTGACTTTTACCGCTATCGCAGCGGATATCGACGAAACTCCCCAGGACAACGAAAGCCCATCGGCCTATGTCGAACGCCTTGCGCGCGGCAAGGCCGAGGCCGGGCGGCGGGCCATGCCCGTCGGCGATGACGGCTGTGTGCTGGGAGCCGATACCGCCGTGGTACTGGATGGGCGGATCCTCGGCAAACCGCTGGATCAGGCGGATTCCCTGGCCATGCTGATGGCCTTGTCCGGTCGCGACCACCAAGTGTTGACGGCCATCGCCGTGCTGGACGGGCAGCGCTGCGAGTCTCGTGTCGTCGGCAGTCGGGTGCGTTTTCGCACGATCACTGAACGGGAGGCCCTTGCCTATTGGGCCAGCGGTGAACCCCGGGACAAGGCCGGCAGCTATGGTATCCAGGGGCTGGGAGCGGTGTTCGTCGCCGGGCTCGAGGGCAGCTATTCGGCGGTGGTCGGCCTGCCGCTGTGCGAAACCGCAGAACTGTTGGGCCATTTCGGCATACCCTGTTGGCAAACCTTCAATGCGCGTTGAGCGCCGTCCGACCTGATGCGGCCATTATCGTGAACATGCCTGAACGAGACCCTGCCATGAGTGAAGAGATCCTGATCAACATCACGCCGATGGAATCGCGCGTGGCGGTGGTTGAAAACGGTGTGTTGCAAGAGGTTCATGTCGAGCGTACGCAGAAGCGCGGCATTGTCGGCAATATCTACAAGGGCAAGGTGGTGCGGGTGTTGCCGGGCATGCAGGCGGCATTCGTCGATATCGGCCTGGACCGCGCGGCGTTCATCCATGCCTCGGAAATCTCCATGCGCGAGGGGCCGGCGGTGGAAAGCATCGGCGCCCTGGTCCATGAAGGCCAGAGCCTGGTGGTGCAGGTCACCAAGGACCCCATCGGCTCCAAGGGCGCGCGCCTGACCACGCAACTGTCCATTCCGTCGCGCTACCTGGTGTACATGCCGCGTACCGCCCACGTCGGGATTTCCCTGAAGATCGAGGACGAAGCCGAGCGCGAGCGCCTCAAGCAGGTGGTCAGCGACTGTGTGGAAAAAGAAGGCATCAAGGAGACCGGCGGCTTTATCCTGCGCACCGCCGCCGAAGGGGCCGGGGCCGATGAGATCCTCATGGATATCCGCTACCTGCGCAGGCTCTGGGACCAGATTGCCGCCCAGATCAAGACCATCGCCACTCCCAGCGTGATCTACGAGGACCTGGGCCTGGCACTGCGGACCCTGCGGGACCTGGTCAGCCCCAAGATCGAGAAAATCCGCATCGATTCCCGGGAAACCTTCCAGAAGACCACTCAGTTCGTGGCCGAGCTGATGCCGGAAATCGCCGACCGTCTCGAGCATTACCCCGGCGAGCGGCCGATATTCGACCTGTACGGCGTCGAGGACGAGATCCAGAAAGCCCTCGAGCGCAAGGTGCCGCTCAAGTCCGGCGGGTACCTGGTGGTGGACCCGGCCGAAGCCATGAGCACCATCGACGTCAATACCGGTGCCTTCGTCGGCCACCGCAACCTCGAAGAAACCATTTTCAAGACCAACCTCGAGGCGGCCACGGCCATTGCCCGGCAATTGCGCCTGCGCAACCTGGGCGGGATCATCATCATCGACTTCATCGACATGGAAGACGAAGAGCATCAGCGCCAGGTGTTGAGGACGCTGGAGAAACAACTCGAGCGCGATCACGCCAAGACCAACATCATCGGTATCACCGAGCTGGGCCTGGTGCAGATGACCCGCAAGCGCACTCGTGAAAGCCTCGAGCAAGTGCTGTGCGAACCATGCAGCAGCTGCCAGGGACGGGGCAAGCTCAAGACCCCGGAAACCGTGTGTTACGAAATCTTCCGGGAAATTCTCCGGGAAGCGCGCGCCTACCAGGCCACCGGCTATAGAGTGTTGGCTAACCAGAAAGTGGTGGACCGCCTGCTCGACGAGGAATCGGGTAATGTCGCGGAGTTGGAGGCCTTTATCGGGCGAACGATTCGCTTCCAGGTCGAAACCATGTATTCCCAGGAACAATACGACGTTGTGCTGCTCTGACGTGGCTCCTGAAACAGCGATCTCGCTGATTTGAACACCATTGCCAGGGGAGTCTGCTGACATGGAGCGTTTGATACGCATTTTGGCCACGCTGACCCGTTGGGGGCTGGGTCTGTGCGCGCTGCTGTTGGTACTGCTGGCATTGTATGTCAGCCTTGGCCGGGAGCTGGCGCCCCTGGTGGCGGAGTATCGCGCAGAGGTCGAGACCCGGGCCGGCGATGCCTTGGGCATGCCCGTGCACATTGGCAGCCTGGAGGGTGGCTGGAGCGCATTGGCGCCGATCCTGTCGGCCCACGACGTGACGGTGGGAGACGGCGCCAATGCCCTGCACCTGGACCAGGTGCGGGCCGTACCCGACTTGTGGGGCAGCCTGCTGGCGCGTCAGGTGCGCATCGCTCATCTGGAGCTTGGCGGCCTGAAAGTCAGCCTCAAGGAAGGCGCGGACGGCCAGTGGGCCCTGGAAGGCCTGCCGGTGAAGGACGACCAGCCCCTGGATCCGCAGCAGTTGCTGGAGCGCATGCAGATGATCTCCAGGCTTTCGATCCTCGACAGCCAGGTCACCTTGCAACCCCTGGAACAATCGCCGCTGACCCTGACCTATGTCGGCCTGAGCCTGAAGACCGGGGCCACCCGTCAGCGCCTGGATGCCCGCCTGACCCTGCCCGACGGCCAACCGGTGGCGCTCAACCTGCGCACCCGCATCCGAGCCAGCGATTGGAAGAACGGTCAGGCCGAAGCCTACCTGAGCCTGCCCCAGAGTGACTGGTCGAAATGGCTGCCCAAAGGCCTGACCCGACAATGGCATTTCTCCCAGATCAAGGCGGGCGGTGAACTCTGGTTGAGCTGGGGCGCGGGGACGCTGCAAAGTGCGGCCGTACGCTTGAATGCGCCGCAGCTCACGGGAGCCTATGCCGAGCGCAAGCCGGTGCAGGTCCGCAACCTGGCGCTCGATGGGTATTTCCAGCGTGGCGCGGACGGTTTTACCGCGACGTTCGACTCCCTGGCGATGAGCCTGGGGGAAACCCGCTGGGAGTCGCGCCTGCAATTGCAACAGAGTGCCGCCACCGAGAAGGCCGAAGAACTCTGGCACCTGCAGGCCGACCGCCTCGACCTGACCCCGCTCACGCCCCTGCTCCATTCCCTGGCACCGTTGCCCGAAGGCGTCGCGACGGCGATCGACCGGCTCAAGGTGACCGGCGCCTTGCGCAACGTGCTGCTGGACTACCGTCCACAGAACGCTGGCGACCGCAAGGTCAGCTTCGCCACCAACCTGGATACCGTCGGGTTCGATGCCTATCGCGGCGCACCGGCGGCGCGCAACGTCTCGGGCAGCCTCAGTGGCGACCTCGGTGGCGGTGAGCTGCGCATGGACAGCAAGGATTTCGTCCTGCACCTGGACCCGATCTTCGCCAAGCCGTGGCAGTACCTGCAGGCCAACGCACGGTTGACCTGGAAACTGGACAAGCAAAGCTTCACCCTGATCGCGCCCTACCTGAAGGTACTGGGAGAAGAGGGCAGGATCGCCGGCGATTTCCTGATTCGCCTGCACCTGGACCACAGCCAGGAAGACTACATGGACCTGCGAGTGGGCCTGGTGGATGGCGACGGTCGCTACACCGCCAAGTATCTGCCGGCGGTCCTGAGCCCGGCCCTGGACGAGTGGCTGCGTACGGCCATCGTCAAAGGGGCGGTAGACCAGGGTTTTTTCCAGTACCAAGGCTCGCTTAACCACGGTGCCGGAGACGCGGCCCGCAGCATCAGCCTGTTTTTCAAGGTTCATGACGCCGAACTGGCGTTCCAGCCGGGCTGGCCTTCGGTCAGCAAGGTCAGCGGCGACGTCTTCGTCGAGGACAGCGGCGTGCGCATCTATGCCAGCCAGGGCCAGTTGCTGGACACGCAGGTCAAGGACGTCACGGTGGAAATTCCCCATGCCCCGAGCGGGCAACCTTCGCATCTGCTGTTGGACGGCGGGTTCGCTGGTGGCCTGGGAGACGGTCTGAAAATCCTCCAGACGGCACCGATCGGCACCGCCGAGACGTTCGCCGGATGGGAAGGCGAGGGGAGCCTGCAAGGCAATGTGAAGCTGGACATTCCCCTGGCCAAGGGCGAGCAGCCCAAGATTCTCGTGGACTTCAATACCGACAAGGCCCGGCTCAAGCTCAGCGAGCCGGCGCTGGAGTTGACCCAGCTCAAAGGCGACTTGCGCTTCGACAGCAGCAAGGGGCTGAGCGGCAAGAACATTTCCGCCCAGGCATTCGACCGGCCCGTGACGGCGCAGATCTTTGCCGAAGGCCGTGCCGGTGCGCTCAATACCCGGATAACGGCGTCCGGACGGGTGGAGACCAAGAAGCTCACCGACTGGCTGGGCGTCACCCAGGCGTTGCCCGTATCCGGGGTGATTCCGTATCAGTTGCAAGTCATCCTGGACGGCGCCGACAGCCAGTTGTCGGTCAACTCCAATCTCAAGGGCGTGGCCGTGAACCTGCCCGCGCCTTTTGGTCTGGCAGCCGATGTCGGCCGTGACACGGTGTTTCGCATGACGCTGCAAGGCGCGGAGCGACGCTATTGGGTGGACTACGGCGATGTGGCCAATTTCACCTATGCGGCACCGAGCGGCAAGGTGGCCGAAGGGCGTGGCGAGCTGCTGCTGGGGGATGGCGATGCCGTGTTGCCGGGCGCCAAGGGCATACGGCTGCGAGGCTCGCTGCCTGAGCTGGACGTGGAGCCCTGGCAGGAACTGGTGAACAAATACGCAGGTCACGACCCGGGCGGCAGCGCCAGGCAACTGCTCAGCGGCGCCGACCTGAAGGTGGGCAAGCTCACGGCCATGGGCACGACCCTGGACCAGGTGGCGCTGCAGCTCGACCGCAAGCCGGACGCCTGGGCCTTGCGCCTCGACAGCCAGCAGGCCAAGGGCAATGTCAGCCTGCCGGACGCCAAGGCCGCGCCCATCGGCATCAAGCTGGATTATGTCCGCCTGCCGGCTGCGGACCCGACGGTACAGGCCGACGAAAATGCCCCAGACCCGTTGGCATCGGTCGATCCCACCCGGATCCCGGCCATGGATATCGCCATTGGCCAATTGTTCCAGGGCACTGACCTGATCGGCGCGTGGTCTCTGAAAGTACGGCCGACTGCCAAGGGCATCGCGCTGAGCAACCTGGACATGGGGCTCAAGGGCATGGTCTTGAACGGCAGCGGCGGTTGGGAAGGTGCGCCAGGCGCCACCAGCAGTTGGTACAAGGGACGCATCAGCGGCAAGAACCTGGCCGACGTGCTCAAGGGTTGGGGCTTCGCCCCCAGCGTGACCAGCCAGGAATTCCGCCTGGATGTCGATGGCCGTTGGCCCGGCTCGCCGGCGTGGGTCGCCACCAAGCGCTTTTCCGGCAGCCTCGATGCCTCGCTGAGCAAGGGCCAGTTCGTCGAGATCGAAGGCAGCGCCCAGGCGCTGAGGGTATTCGGTTTGCTGAACTTCAACTCCATCGGCCGACGGCTGCGCCTGGATTTCTCCGATCTGTTCGGCAAGGGCCTGAGCTATGACCGGGTCAAGGGGCTGCTGGTGGCCAGCGATGGTGTCTACGTGACCCGTGAACCCATTACGCTGACGGGGCCGTCGAGCAACCTGGAACTCAACGGAACGCTGGACATGGTGGGCGACCGGGTCGACGCCAAGCTGCTGGTGACGCTGCCGGTGACCAATAACCTGCCGATTGCCGCGCTGATTGTCGGCGCACCGGCGGTGGGAGGCGCATTGTTTCTGATCGATAAACTGATCGGCGACCGCGTGGCGCGGTTCGCCAGCGTAAGATACGACGTCAAAGGGCCTTGGAAGGAGCCGAAGATCACCTTCGACAAGCCGTTCTGATGGACGATGGGATAACTCCCGTGGGAGCGAGCTTGCTCGCCCCCACGGGAGAATGATGCAGAAAATGAGGGAAACACCATGCCAGTCGCCGTGATTCAAATGGTCAGCCAGAGCGATGTGCTCGCCAATCTGGCCCGCGCCCGGGTACTGCTGGAGCAGGCCGCTGCCGGCGGCGCGAGACTGGCGGTGCTGCCCGAGAATTTCGCGGCCATGGGACGGCGTGACATTGCCGACATCGGTCGCGCCGAAGCCTTTGGTCAGGGGCCGATCCTGCCCTGGTTGAAACAGGTCGCCCGCGACCTCAGGTTATGGATCGTGGCCGGGACGTTGCCCTTGCCGCCGGTGGATCGGCCCGAGGCCAAGGCCCATGCCTGTTCGCTGTTGATAGACGATCAGGGCCAGGTGGTGGCGCGCTACGACAAGCTGCACCTGTTCGACGTGGACGTGGCGGACAATCGGGGACGCTATCGTGAGTCGGATGACTATGCTTATGGCGGTAACGTGGTGGTCGCCGATACGCCCGTAGGGCGTGTGGGCCTGACGGTCTGCTATGACTTGCGTTTTCCGGAACTCTATAGCGAGCTCCGGGCTGCCGGGGCCGAGCTGATCACCGCGCCCTCGGCGTTCACGGCGGTCACCGGTGCCGCTCATTGGGAGGTGTTGATTCGCGCCCGGGCCATTGAAACCCAGTGCTACGTGCTGGCGGCCGCACAGGGTGGCGTGCATCCGGGGCCACGTGAAACCTTTGGCCACGCCGCCATCGTCGACCCGTGGGGGCGGGTGCTGGCGCACCAGGATCAAGGCGAAGCCGTGCTGCTGGCCGAGTTGGACAGCAGCGAACAGGCGTCCATCAGGGCGCGCATGCCGGTGGCAAGCCATCGGCGCTTTTTCTCGCAGGGCGCTCGACAGCGGCCTGTCCAAGACGACGAATTCAAGGCGTAGAACATATGAGCGGGTTGTTGTCCTCAGTCAGCGAACACCTTTTAGCCCCCGGCGGCGTGACCCTGGAAAGCCTGCAGAGCGTGCTGGGCGACCTGGCCGGCCCGGGCATCGATGCAGCCGACCTGTATTTCCAGGGGCAGATTTCCGAGTCCTGGTCCCTGGAAGACGGTATCGTCAAGGAAGGCAGTTTCAACCTTGACCAGGGGGTGGGTGTACGGGCCCAGTCCGGGGAAAAGACCGGTTTTGCCTACAGCAACGCCATCACCCTGGAAGCCCTCGCAGCTGCCGCCCGCGCGGCCCGCTCGATTTCCCGTGCCGGGCAGAACGGCAAGGTCCAGGCATTCACCCGCCAGGACGTCGCGCAGTTGTATGCGCCGGACAACCCGCTTGAGGTGATGAGCCGCGCCGAAAAGGTCGAGCTGCTCAAGCGCATCGACGTCGCCACCCGTGCCCTGGACCCACGTATCCAGCAGGTGTCGGTGAGCATGGCCGGGGTCTGGGAGCGGATCCTGGTGGCCTCCACCGATGGCGGCCTGGCGGCGGACGTACGGCCACTGGTGCGTTTCAACGTCAGCGTGATCGTCGAGCAGAACGGTCGCCGCGAGCGTGGCGGCCACGGCGGTGGCGGACGTACCGACTACCGTTATTTCCTCAGCGAAGACCGCGCCATGGGCTACGCCCGCGAGGCGTTGCGCCAGGCCCTGGTCAACCTGGAAGCGATTCCGGCGCCGGCTGGCACGTTGCCAGTGGTGCTGGGGTCCGGCTGGTCCGGCGTGCTGCTGCATGAAGCGGTGGGCCATGGCCTGGAAGGGGATTTCAACCGCAAGGGCAGTTCGGCCTATAGCGGACGCATGGGCGAGATGGTCGCCTCGAAACTCTGCACCATTGTCGATGATGGCACCCTGGCCGGACGGCGCGGTTCATTGAGCGTCGATGACGAAGGCACCCCGACCGAATGCACCACGCTGATCGAAAACGGCGTGCTCAAGGGTTACATGCAGGACAAGCTCAACGCCCGGCTCATGGGCGTGGCCCGCACCGGCAACGGGCGCCGGGAATCCTACGCGCACCTGCCCATGCCGCGCATGACCAACACTTACATGCTGGGTGGCCAGAGCGACCCGGCTGAGATCATCGCTTCGGTGAAGAAAGGCATCTACTGCGCCAACCTCGGCGGCGGCCAGGTAGACATCACCAGCGGCAAGTTCGTGTTCTCCACCAGCGAGGCCTACCTGATCGAAGACGGCAAGATCACCGCGCCAGTCAAGGGCGCGACGCTGATCGGCAACGGACCGGAGGCGATGAGCAAGGTGTCGATGGTGGGTAACGACCTGGCGCTGGACAGCGGCGTGGGTACATGTGGCAAGGATGGGCAATCGGTGCCAGTGGGTGTCGGCCAGCCGACCCTGAAGATCGATGCGATTACCGTGGGTGGCACGGGCGCATGATGGGAGCGTCGGGTGGAGTGCAAGGCCTCCACCCGTGGCGCGACTCAGCGCAAACCGCGTTGAGTCTCGTCCAGCTCACGGATGTACTTGAAGATTTTACGGCTCGAGGCCGGTGGCTTGTTCTGCGCCAGTTCGTGCTGGGCCTGACGGATCAGGGAGCGCAATTGCTGGCGATCGGCCTCCGGGTACTCGATGACGAATTTTTCCAGGGTGCCGTCGTCGCCCGCGATCAGGCGATCACGCCAGCGCTCCAGGTTATGGAAGCGTTCGTTGTATTGCCGGGTGGAGGCATCGAGTTGATCGAGCAGGACCAGGATGGCGCTGGTGTCCTGATCTCGCATCAGTTTGCCGATGAACTGCAGGTGCCGTTTACGCGCGATGTTCGCGGTGTGCTTGGGCGCATCGGCCAGGGCCCGGCGCAGGGCGTCGGTCAGGGGCAGTTTGGCCAGCAAGTCGGGCTTGAGTGTCGTGAGGCGCTCGCCGAGGTCAACCAGAGCATGCAGCTCGCGTTTGACCTGGGATTTGCTTTTTTCGCCCTCGTAGAGGGAGTCGTCGTAAGAATCAACCATGGTGGCAGTCCGCAAAGAAACGCCGCCATGATAACCAGTCGGGGGCCGCTTGTCCGGCCCGGTCGCTCGAAGGCCTCGGGTTTGTATGAAAAGTCGCGCAGGCACTTTTCCCGCAGGCCCCGACCGAAAGCAGAATTTGAGTGGAGAACACCATGAGTGCAGTTCAAAGCGTCGGTCCGCAAGCATTGCCGGCACTGCAGGAACAAGTCGAGCAGATCCTCGCCGAAGCCCGGCGACAGGGCGCCAGCGCCTGCGAAGTGGCTGTGTCCCTGGAGCAGGGACTGTCGACGTCGGTGCGCCAGCGGGAGGTGGAGACCGTCGAGTTCAACCGCGACCAGGGTTTCGGTATCACATTGTACGTGGGCCAGCGCAAGGGCTCGGCCAGCACTTCGGCCAGTGGTCCTGATGCCATCCGCGAAACCGTCGCCGCGGCACTGGCGATTGCCAGGCACACGTCCGAAGACGAAGCCTCGGGGTTGGCCGATGCGGCGCTGATGTGCAAGGAACAACCTGATTTCGACCTGTTTCACGCCTGGGATATCACGCCCGAGCAGGCCATCGAACAGGCGTTGCGCTGCGAGGCGGCGGCGTTCGATGCCGACAGCCGGATCCGGAACGCCGACGGTACGACGCTCAATACCCACCAGGGCTGCCGGGTCTACGGCAACAGTCACGGATTCATTGGTGGCTACGCCTCGACCCGTCACAGCCTCAGCTGCGTGATGATTGCCGAGGCCGACGGGCAGATGCAGCGCGACTACTGGTACGACGTGAACCGTCAGGGCAACCTGCTGGCGGACCCGGTGAGCATCGGCCAGAAAGCCGCACAGCGGGCGGCCAGCCGCCTGGGCGCGCGGCCGGTGCCGACCTGCGAAGTGCCGGTGCTGTTTGCCGCCGAACTGGCCGGTGGGCTGTTCGGCAGTTTCCTGTCGGCAGTGTCCGGCGGCAATCTGTATCGCAAGTCTTCGTTCCTCGAAGGCGCGCTGGGGCAGAAACTGTTTCCGGAATGGATGACGATCGATGAGCGGCCGCACCTGATGCGAGCCATGGGCAGTTCGGCCTTCGACGGCGATGGGCTGGCGACCTATGCCAAGCCGTTCGTGGAGAAGGGCGAGCTGGTGTCCTACATCCTGGGCACCTATTCGGGCCGTAAGCTCGGTATGCCGAGTACCGCCAATGCCGGTGGCGTGCACAACCTGTTCGTCAGCCATGGCGAAGAGGACCAGGCGGCCTTGCTGCGCCGCATGGGACGTGGGTTGCTGGTGACCGAACTGATGGGCCACGGCCTGAACATGGTGACTGGGGATTACTCCCGGGGGGCGGCGGGGTTCTGGGTCGAAAATGGCGAGATCCAGTTCCCGGTCCAGGAAGTGACCATCGCCGGCAACATGCGCGACATGTTCAAGCAGATCCTCGCCGTGGGGAACGACCTGGAACTGCGCAGCAACATCCGCACCGGTTCCGTGCTGATCGAACGGATGACGGTGGCGGGCAGCTGACCTGCCATCGCAATAAGGACGGCGCGTCATCCTAGCGGGTGACGCGCCTTTTTTTGTGTCCGCTTGACCCTATCTGGCCCAAGGACATGGGCTCCCGATGGCACAATCTGTTCCTTTTCAGACTTGTGTTGCTTCTTATTATCATTTAATAATGAATCTCATTTGCCGATTGAGCCCCGGTCATGAGTCCTGCCTTGCACGAACAGCCTTACCTTGAAAGCTGGCGCTGGATGAGTCGCCAGATCCGTTGCGCGATGAACCCGGACGAACCGCGGTTGCTTGAGCATTACCTGGCTGAGGGGCGCTATCTGGCCTGTTGTACCGCCACTTCGCCATGGATGATCGGCGAAACGGCCTTTCGCTTGCTGCTCGACACCGCCTCGGATATCGCGCTGCCCTGGCACTGGCGGGCGCTCTGTCTTGACCAGGCCTGGCGCCCATTGCGCGATCTCGAACGCCAATCACTCTGCCAATGTCGCCTGAGGCGTTGGCAGAGCCATGCCTGGGCGCTGGCGACCTGTGTCCTGGCACCCTCCCTCTCTCTCAATGAACCGGTACAAGGATTTCCCGATGAGTAATACCCGTATCGAACGCGACAGCATGGGCGAGCTCCATGTCCCGGCAGATGCCCTGTACGGCGCGCAGACCCAGCGTGCCGTGGATAACTTCCCCATCAGTGGCCAGCGCATGCCGGCGGCGTTCATTCGCGCACTGATCCTGGCCAAGGCCGCCGCCGCCCGGGCCAACGTGGAGCTGGGACAGATCAGCGCGGCCCAGGGCAAAGCCATCGTCGATGCGGCCCAAGGGCTGCTCGAAGGTCATTTCATGGATCACTTCCCGGTGGATATCTTCCAGACCGGCTCCGGCACCAGTTCCAACATGAACGCCAACGAAGTGATCGCCACCCTCGCCAGCCGGCTGCTGGGAGAGACGGTCAATCCTAACGACCACGTCAACTGCGGGCAGAGCAGTAACGACATCATTCCCACCTGCATTCATGTCAGCGCCGCACTGGCCTTGCATGAGCAGTTGTTGCCGGCGCTGACACATCTTGTCCAGGTGATCGAGCGCAAGGCGGTGGCGGTTCATCCGTTCATCAAGACCGGTCGCACCCACCTGATGGATGCGATGCCGGTCCGCCTGAGCCAGGTGCTGGAGGGATGGGCGCAGCAGTTGAAAGCCAATATCGGCCATCTGCAGGACCTGCTGCCAAGCCTGCAGGCCCTGGCCCAGGGGGGCACTGCGGTGGGGACCGGGGTCAATGCCCACCCTCGCTTCGCCGAGCTGTTCAGCCAGCAGCTGACCTTGCTGACCCAGGTGCAATTCACTCCTGGCAAGAACCTGTTCGCCCTGATCGGTTCCCAGGACACCGCGGTGGCGGTTTCCGGGCAACTCAAGACCACGGCGGTGTCGTTGATGAAAATCGCCAACGACTTGCGCTGGATGAATTCCGGGCCCCTGGCTGGCCTGGGCGAGATCGAACTGGAGGGCTTGCAGCCGGGCTCCTCTATCATGCCCGGCAAGGTCAACCCGGTGATTGCGGAAGCCACCGCGATGGTCGCGACCCAGGTGATCGGCAACGACACGGTGATCACCGTGGCCGGCCAGTCGGGCAACTTCGAACTGAATGTGATGTTGCCGATCATCGCTCAGAACCTGCTGAGCAGCATCGCCTTGATGGCCAATGTCAGCCGGTTGCTGGCGGACAAGGCCATTGCCACCTTCAAGGTCAACGAGGCCAGGCTCAAGGAGGCGTTGTCGCGCAACCCGATCCTGGTTACAGCATTGAACCCGATCATCGGTTACCAGAAAGCCGCGCAAATCGCCAAGACGGCTTATCAACAAGGCCGCCCGGTCATCGATGTCGCCCTGGAACACACCGACCTGTCGCGTAGCGAACTGGAGGTCTTGCTGGACCCCGAGAAGCTCACGGCGGGCGGTGTGTAATTCCGATCCCTGTGTGGAGGACTCATCATGGAGCACTGGAAACGCACGATCGAACGAGCCAATCGTCATTTCATGCTGGGCGAACTGGTGGATGCCCGCGAAGCCTACCTGCAAGCCCTGGCCCTGGCGCAGGTGCTGTATGAGCGCTGGCCTGACGCCGACGAGGCCGTGGCCGCCTGCGTCGTCTCCCACCACAACCTGGCGGACTTGCACCTGCGCCTGAACCAGCCAGAGGAAAGCGCCGAATACTTGTGCGCCATCCATCAACGGTTGCTGCAGACCCTGCAGGACGAGCGCATGCCGACAGCGCTGCGTGCGGCCGCGATGCGCCAGAGCCACAGGACTTATGTCGAACTGCTGGGTTTCATCAGTGAACATGGCGAGTACCCCCGCACCCAACGGTTGCTCCAAAGCAAAGACACATCACTCTTGCACCGCAATGCCCCTCTTCATTATGGAGTTCATTGAAAATGGCTTTTACCTTGCCTGCGCTGCCTTACGCCTACGATGCCCTGGAGCCGCACATCGATGCGAAAACCATGGAGATCCACTACACGAAACACCACCAGACCTATATCAATAACCTCAACGCCGCGGTGGAGGGCAGCGAGTACGCCCAATGGCCCATCGAAAAACTGCTGGCCAGCGTGGAGCAGTTGCCGCAGAACCTGCGGGCGGCGGTGATCAATCAGGGCGGTGGCCATGCCAACCATTCCCTGTTCTGGGAAGTGATGTCCCCCGAGGGTGGCGGTCAACCGGACGGTGCGCTTGGCGCAGCGATCGAGACACAGCTGGGGGGCCTGGAGCGATTCAAGGAAGCGTTCACCAAGGCTGCGTTGAGCCGCTTCGGCAGCGGCTGGGCCTGGCTGAGCGTGACCCCGCAGAAGGCCCTGGTGGTGGAAAGCAGCGCCAACCAGGACAGCCCGCTGATGAACGGCAATACGCCGATCCTGGGCCTGGACGTGTGGGAGCACGCGTACTACCTGCTGTACCAGAACCGTCGGCCGGAATACATCAACGCTTTCTACAACGTGATCAACTGGCCTGAAGTCGCCCGGCGCTATCAGGCGGCGCTGGCATCGAGTCCTTCATGAACCCCCTCCAAGGCTGACTATGGATACTCAAACACTGGCGATTGGAAGCGGACGGATGTTCCGCTATGCCTTGGGGTCATTGCTGTTGTTGACCGGGATGACGTTGCTGGCGGCCCAGGGCCTGGCGTGGCTGGACCTGGAGGCCAGGTTGCTGCGAGCCCTTCAAGGCGGCGGACTCTGTGCCTTGGGCACCGCGCTCGGGGCCGTGCCGGTGCTGGTCATCCGGCGTATGCCCCGGGCCGTGAGCGATTCGCTGCTGGGCTTCGGTGCCGGGGTGATGCTCGCTGCCACGGCGTTTTCGCTGATCGTGCCGGGCATTGCCGCAGCGGAGCAATTGGGGTTCACGCCTTGGGCCGCCAGTGGCCTTATCTGTTTTGGCATTCTGTCGGGGGCGTTCGGGCTGTACCTGGTGGACCGCAAGGTCTCGGCCAGCCCCGAGAGGCTGGTGGCAGCGCCAGGACGTCCGATCATCGCGCCGCGGATCTGGTTGTTCGTGTTCGCCATCATCGCCCACAACATTCCAGAAGGCATGGCGGTGGGCGTGTCGGCCGGGGGCGGCATGCCCGATGCCGACAGCCTGGCGATGGGCATCGCCTTGCAGGATGTCCCCGAAGGACTGGTGATCGCGCTGGTGCTGGCCACGGCGGGCATGTCGCGGGTCAAGGCGTTCCTGATTGGCGCGGCGTCTGGGCTGGTCGAGCCGGTGTTCGCGCTACTGTGCGCCTGGTTGGTGAGCCTGGCCGAGATGCTCTTGCCCCTGGGTCTGGCGTTGGCGGCAGGGGCGATGCTGCTGGTGGTGACCCACGAAGTCATTCCCGAATCCCGTCGCAATGGTCACGAGAAACTGGCGAGCCTGGGATTGTTGGTGGGGTTTTGCCTGATGATGGTGCTGGATACGGCGCTGGCGTGACAGGGGGAACCTGCGGGGCAGGTAGGTGGGGCAGGGATCAATCAGTGGTGGCCGGAATCAATCGGTGGCGAGGCGATTTATCCCCGCTGGGCTGCGAAGCAGTCCTGATATCTGTCACCGCCGAGCATCAGGTCGACTGAGCTCTTTTTGGGGCTGCTTCGCAACCCGGCGGGGCAGTGCGACGATTCGCTAAATCCACTCACCAGCGGATCCCTCACCATAGGGGGGACTATTCCCCTTCGTCGAAGTAGTTGTTGATCAGGGCAACCAGCGCATCCATCGCTTCCTGGGCCTTTTCACCTTCCGTGCTCAGATGGATCCTGGTGCCTTTGCCCGCAGCCAGCATCATCATCGCCATGATGCTCTTGCCATCGACAGTTGACTCTGGCGTGCGCCCGACCCTGATCGTGGTATCTGGAAACTTACCCGCGACACCCACGAATTTCGCTGACGCGCGGGCATGCAAACCCAATTTATTAATGATTTCAATTTCCTGAGCAGGCATCGCGATGTGAATCCTTTAGCTGAGGTCGCGGTGGCGAACCTGGACATTCTTCAGGGTGGGTTGCAGGAGACGACCCAGGCGCTCGGTCAGGTAGACGGAACGATGATGACCACCGGTGCAGCCGATGGCGATGGTCACATAGGCGCGATTGCTCGCGGCGAAGCGGGGCAGCCACTTAAGCAGGTAGGCAGAGATGTCCTGGAACATGTCCTCGACATCCGGCTGGGCGGCCAGGTAGTCGATCACCGGCTGGTCCAGCCCGGACTGCTCGCGCAGTTCCGGTTTCCAGTAGGGATTGGGCAGGCAGCGCACATCGAATACCAGGTCGGCGTCCACCGGCATGCCGCGCTTGAACCCGAACGACTCGAGCAAAAACGCCGTGCCCGGCTCGGGCTGGTTCAGCAGGCGCAGCTTGATGGTGTCATGCAACTGATACAGGTTCAGGTGCGTGGTGTTGACCTTCAGGTCCGCCAGGTCGGCGATCGGCCCCAGCAACTGGCTTTCGTCGTGGATGGCTTCGGCCAGGGAGCGATTGGCATTGCTCAGTGGGTGGCGCCGACGGGTTTCGGAAAAGCGCTTGAGCAACGTTTCTTCATCGGCGTCCAGGTACAGCACGTCGCACTGGATGTGCTTGTTGCGAACTTCCTCGAGCAGCTCAGGGAAACGCGACAGGTGGCTGGGCAGGTTGCGTGCATCGATGGAGACCGCCACCAGCGGCTGCGCCAGCTCGGTATGGATCAGGGCCCGCTCGGCCAGCTCCGGCAGCAGCCCGGCCGGCAGGTTGTCGATGCAGTAGTAGCCATTGTCTTCGAGCACGTTGAGGGCTGTGCTTTTACCGGAGCCGGAACGGCCACTGACGATGATCAGGCGCATGTTCAATGACCGTTCTGTTCGTCCAGGACAACCTGATACAAGGCTTCGTTGCTCGGTGCGCTGCGCAGTTTGTCACGCACTTCCTTGCGGTCCAGCATGCTGGCGATCTGGCGCAGCAGTTCGAGGTGCGCGTCTGTGGCGGCTTCCGGGACCAGCAGCACGAACAGCAGGTCGACCGGTGCGCCGTCGATGGCGTCGAAATCGATGGGGGCTTCAAGGTGCAACAGCGCACTGATCGGTGCGGCACAACCCTTGAGGCGGCAGTGGGGAATGGCGATGCCGTTGCCGAAACCGGTGGAACCGAGTTTCTCACGGGCAACCAGGGCCTCGAAGACGTCCTGCATTTCCAGATCCCCGACTTCACGGTGGATCAGGTTGGCAATTTGTTCGAGGGCTTTCTTTTTACTGCCACCCGGCGCGTTCACCTGGGAACGGCCGGGGGTCAGGATGGTTTCTAGTCGGATCATGGATTGGGGGGATTAACGACCGGTTGCGCCCTGGAGGAGGCTCTGGGTCTTTTCCTTATGCTTTTTGAGTTGGCGATCCAGCTTGTCGGTCAGCAGGTCAATCGCGGCATACATGTCGTCATGCGACGCGTTGGCAACGACTTCTCCGCCGGGGATATGCAGCGTGGCTTCGATTTTCTGCAGAAGCTTCTCGACCGTCATGATGACTTGCACGTTGGTGATCTTGTCGAAATGCCCTTCGAGTTTCTTGAGCTTGAGCTCGACGTACTCGCGCAGAGGCTTGGTCACTTCCAGTTGGTGTCCACTGATGTTGACTTGCATACAGCTTCTCCTTCGTTGCCAGTGCATAAAGCGGCAGGCAGAAATGCCTGCCACTGGAACGCTGTGGCGTGGCCTGTTACATCAACCGCTTGCGTTCGCTCGAAGGCGCGATCCCGAGGGATTCACGGTATTTGGCGACGGTACGGCGGGCCACCTGAATGCCTTGTGCCTCCAGTAAACCAGCGATCTTGCTGTCACTCAACGGCTTTTTCTGATTTTCCGCTGCCACCAGTTTCTTGATGATCGCGCGGATGGCCGTGGACGAGCATTCGCCGCCTTCGGAGGTGCTGACGTGGCTGGAGAAAAAGTATTTCAGTTCATAGATACCCCGTGGGGTATGCATGAATTTCTGTGTGGTCACCCGGGAAATCGTCGATTCGTGCATGCCCACCGCCTCGGCGATGTCATGCAGGACCAACGGCTTCATCGCTTCGTCGCCGTAGTCCAGGAAACCGCGCTGATGTTCGACGATCTGGGTGGCAACCTTCATCAGGGTCTCGTTGCGGCTCTGCAGGCTCTTGATGAACCAGCGCGCCTCCTGCAACTGGTTGCGCATGAAGGTGTTGTCGGCGCTGGTGTCGGCGCGCCTCACGAATCCGGCGTACTGGGCATTGACCCGCAGCTTGGGGACCGCTTCCTGGTTCAGCTCCACCAGCCAGCGATCGTTGTGCTTGCGCACGATCACGTCGGGGACTACGTATTCTGGCTCGGTAGCCTCGATCTGCGAGCCTGGACGCGGGTTCAGGCTCTGGACCAGTTCGATCACCTGGCGCAGTTCATCTTCCTTGAGTTTCATGCGCCGCATCAACTGGCTGTAGTCACGGCCGCCCAGCAAGTCGATGTAGTCGCTGACCAGTCGCTTGGCTTCGGCCAGCCAAGGGGTCTTGGCGGGCAACTGACGCAGCTGCAGCAACAGGCATTCGCCCAGGTTGCGGGCGCCGATGCCGGCCGGTTCGAACTGCTGGATGCGATGCAGAACGGCTTCGATCTCATCCAGCTCGATGTCCAGCTCGGGGTCGAAGGCCTCGAGGATTTCTTCGAGGGTCTCGTCCAGGTAACCCTGGTTGTTGATGCAGTCGATCAGGGTCACCGCGATCAGGCGATCGGTATCGGACATCGGCGCCAGGTTCAGCTGCCACAAGAGATGGCTTTGCAGGCTCTCGCCGGCGGACGTACGGGTGGTGAAGTCCCACTCGTCGTCATCGCTGCTGGGCAGGCTGCTGGCGCTGGTCTGGTAGACATCTTCCCAGGCCGTGTCCACGGGGAGGTCGTTGGGGATGCGTTCGTTCCATTCGCCATCCTCCAGGTTATCCACCGTGGGGGCGGACTCCTCCTGATAGGACGGTTCCTGGATCTCGGTACTGGTTTTCTGTTCGACGTTGTCGGCCAGTGGGTCGGAGTTATCGAAGTCGTCGCCTTCTTCCTGGCGTTCGAGCATCGGATTGGACTCCAGGGCCTCCTGGATTTCCTGTTGCAGGTCCAGGGTCGACAATTGGAGCAGGCGGATGGCCTGTTGCAGCTGCGGTGTCATCGTCAGCTGCTGGCCCATTCTCAAGACTAGCGATGGTTTCATGGCAGGGGCTTAACACCTTATTCGCCGGCGCACATGCGCCATCCACTACATGGCGCCGGAGCGCCAAACCTTAAGCAAATTATATGCCTGAAACTGAAGTGTTTGCCTAGCAATAAAATTAGCGGTGCCGGGCCAATTTGCCAGGCACCTTGTGCTTACAAGCGGAACTCATGACCCAGATACACTTCCTTGACCAGTTCGTTGGCCAGGATGGTGGTAGCGTCGCCTTCGGCGATCAGCTGCCCATCATTGACGATGTAGGCGGTTTCACAGATGTCCAGGGTCTCGCGCACGTTGTGGTCGGTGATCAGTACGCCGATCCCCTTGGCCTTGAGGTGGTGGATGATCTGTTTGATGTCGCCTACCGAAATCGGGTCCACGCCGGCGAACGGTTCGTCGAGCAGGATGAATTTCGGTGAGGTGGCCAGGGCGCGGGCGATTTCCACCCGGCGTCGTTCGCCACCGGACAGGCTCATGCCCAGGTTGTCGCGGATGTGGCTGATGTGGAATTCCTGCAACAGGCTCTCCAGCTCCTGGCGGCGGCCTGCCTTGTCGAGGTCCTTGCGGGTCTCGAGGATCGCCATGATGTTGTCGGCGACCGACAGCTTGCGGAAGATCGACGCTTCCTGCGGCAGATAGCCGATGCCGGCTTTCGCCCGACCATGCATGGGCTGGTGGCTGACGTCCAGGTCGTCGATCAGTACGCGGCCCTGATCGGCCTGGACCAGGCCGACGATCATGTAGAAGCAGGTGGTCTTTCCTGCGCCGTTGGGGCCAAGCAGGCCGACGATCTGCCCGCTATCGATGGACAGGCTGACATCACGCACGACCTGGCGGCCCTTGTAGCTCTTGGCCAGGTGCTGAGCTTTCAGAGTTGCCATTACTGGGCCTTCTGCTCGGTTTTCTTTTTCGGCTGGATGACCATGTCGATCCGTGGGCGCTGCTCGGTCACCTTGTTACCGGTGGCGCGACCCGCGCTGGCGAGTTTCTTGTTCGTGTCGTAGACGATCTTTTCGCCCTGGGTGGTGTTGCCATCCTTGTCGATGACCTTGGCTCGGTCGATCAGCACGACGCGGTCCTGGGAGGCATGGTACTGGATGGTCACGCCGTAGCCCTGGACAGGCTTGGTGTCGCCCGCGGTCTGCAGCTGTTCGAAATAGGCCAGGTTGCCCACCGAGGTCACCACGTCGATATCCCCGGACTGGGTGCGGGTGATGGTCACGGTATTGCCGGTCACCTTCATCGAACCCTGGGTAATGATCACGTCACCCTTGTAGGTGGCCACGCCATTCTTGTCGTCCAGCTGGGCGTCGTCGGCCTGGATGCGGATAGGCTGATCGCGGTCGTTGGGGAGGGACCAGGCGCTCGCGCTTCCCAGTGCTGCGCCCAGACTGAGCAAAATAGGGAGGGTTTTAGCGAGCTTCATACTGTCCTCTTACGTTCGATAGCAGGTGTATCCTGCTTTCCTTCAGATACGCTTTCATTCCAGTGCCGGTCGACACACCGCCGGCGCCGTCGATTCTAACGGGTTGCTCGGTCTGCGCATATTCTTGCTGCGGGAACACTGTCATCCGGCTGCTGGTGATGATGGTCGTACGGTTCTTCTCATCGGTGCGAGCCACGCGTACCGAATCGATGAGCTCCACTTCGGTGCCGCCGGAATTGACTTCGGCACGCTTGCTTTGCACATGCCACGGGAAATCGGTGCCACGAAACATGTTCAGGTCCGGCGTGGTCACCAGCGTGATGTCGGTGGCCTTGACGTGATCGACCTTGTCGGCCGTCATTTCGTATTGCACCTTGCCATCGGGCAGGTACTGAAGGGTGTGCGTGTTGGTCGCATACCAGTCGATCTTTTCCTCGACCTGGGCCGCAGGCTGGTCGAGGAAGCGTTCCGGGCTGATGTTCCAATAGCCCACCGCCGCGAAAATCGCCGCGATACAGCCGAACACCACGATGGTGCGAATCTTCTTGCTCAGCATAAATGGCTCACAGGTACGCGGCGTTGGCCGCTTCGAGGCGGCCCTGGGCGCGCAGGATCAGTTCACAGAATTCACGGGCCGCGCCTTCGCCGCCCCGTGCCGTGGTGACGCCGTGGGCATGCTCACGTACGAAGCTGGCCGCGTTGGCCACCGCCATGCCCAGGCCGACCCGACGGATCACCGGCAGGTCCGGCAGGTCGTCACCGAGGTAGGCCACCTGTTCATAGCTTAGGTTGAGTTGGCCCAGAAGCTCGTCCAGCACCACCAGTTTGTCCTCGCGTCCCTGGTATAGATGGGGGATGCCGAGGTTCTTCGCGCGTCGCTCGACCACCGGGGTCTTGCGGCCACTGATGATGGCGGTCTGCACGCCGGCGGCCATCAGCATCTTGATGCCTTGGCCGTCGAGCGTATTGAAGGTCTTGAATTCGCTGCCATCTTCCAGGAAGTACAGGCGGCCATCGGTGAGCACGCCGTCAACGTCGAAAACGGCGAGCTTGATATCTTTACCGCGTTGCAGCAGGTCGGTCGTCATTACATTACTCCGGCACGCAGCAGGTCGGACAGATTGAAGGCGCCGATCGGGCGGTCCTCGTCATCCACGACCACCAGTGCATTGATCCTGTGGTCTTCCATGATCTTCAAGGCTTCGGCGGCGAGCATGTCGGCGCGGGCCGTCTTGCCGTGGAGGGTCATGACCTCATCGATAGTGGCATTGCGGATGTCGATGGCGCGGTCAAGGGTGCGGCGCAGGTCGCCGTCAGTGAAGACTCCGGCGAGCTTGCCGTCGGCTTCGAGAATCACCGTCATGCCAAGCCCTTTGCGGGTCATTTCCATGAGAGCGTCCTTGAGGAGCGTACCGCGCTGGACTCGAGGCAGCTCTTCCCCGGCGTGCATCACGTTTTCGACTTTCAGCAACAGGCGACGGCCCAGGGCGCCGCCGGGATGGGAGAACGCGAAATCCTCGGCGGTGAAGCCCCTGGCCTCCAGCAAGGCCACGGCCAGGGCGTCACCCATGACCAGCGCCGCGGTGGTGGAGGAGGTCGGGGCAAGGTTCAACGGGCAGGCTTCGTGCTCGACATGCACGTTGAGGTTCACCTCGGCGGCCTTGGCCAGGGGCGAAGCCGGATTGCCGGTGATGCTGATCATCTGGATGCCAAGGCGCTTGATCAGCGGCAACAGCGTGAGGATTTCATTGGTCGAGCCCGAGTTGGACAGGGCCAGGATGACATCGTCCCGGGTGATCATGCCCATGTCGCCGTGGCTGGCCTCGGCCGGGTGGACGAAAAATGCCGTGGTGCCGGTGCTGGCCAGGGTGGCGGCGATCTTGTTGCCGATATGTCCGGACTTGCCCATGCCGACCACGACGACGCGGCCCTTGCTGGCCAGAATCATCTCGCAGGCGCGTACGAAATCAGCGTCGATATGGGGCAGCAAGCCTTGCACGGCTTCGAGCTCGAGGCGGATGGTACGTTGTGCCGATTGAATCAGGTCGCTGGATTGGCTCATGTCAGAAATCGTATAGCCCGATGAAAAGGCGGCGATTATAGCGGCAATGAACAATTCACTCACGCTAGTTCGTCACGCTTTATGCGAAGACCTCGCCAGGTTTGTCATAAACCTGGGGCTTCTACCTTAATCCACGCTTAACCGCAGGGGGGTAACCCTTGGGCGCTTGGGTGTTGCAGTGCTATAGTTCGCCGCCGATTCGAATGCCCGGCAGTACCGGCATCTGGCCGGCTGGCCAGGGCATCCGGATGTGAGGCTGCATCGCAAGGAGTTTAGATGAGTGCCGACAACGCCTACGCGGTCGAGCTGAAGGGGCTGTCCTTCAAGCGAGGGACGCGCAGCATTTTCAATGATATCGATATTCGTATCCCGCGCGGCAAGGTAACCGGCATCATGGGGCCTTCCGGGTGCGGCAAGACCACGTTGCTGCGCCTGATGGGAGCCCAGCTGCGCCCCAGTGCCGGCGAAGTCTGGGTCAATGGCCAGAATATTCCGAAGCTTTCGCGCAGCGACCTGTTCGATGCGCGCAAGCACATGGGCGTGCTGTTCCAGAGCGGCGCATTGTTCACCGATCTGGATGTGTTCGAGAACGTGGCATTCCCGCTGCGGGTCCATACCGACCTGCCAGAAGAGATGATCCGCGACATCGTGCTGCTCAAGTTGCAGGCGGTCGGGCTGCGGGGGGCCATCGATCTGATGCCGGACGAGCTGTCCGGCGGCATGAAGCGCCGTGTGGCACTGGCGCGGGCGATTGCCCTCGACCCGAAGATCCTCATGTATGACGAGCCCTTCGTCGGCCAGGACCCCATCGCCATGGGCGTGCTGGTACGGCTGATCCGCCTGCTCAACGATGCGCTGGGTATCACCAGTATCGTGGTCTCCCACGATCTGGCCGAAACCGCCAGTATCGCGGACTACATCTATGTGATCGGTGATGGCCAGGTCCTGGGGCAGGGCACGCCCCAGGAACTCAAGGCCTCGGACAACCCGCGCATTCGCCAATTCATGAAGGGTGATGCGGACGGCCCGGTGGCGTTCCATTTTCCGGCCACGGATTACCGTACCGATCTGCTGGGGAAGCGCTGATGCGCAAGAAATCGCTGATAGAAAGAATTCGCCTGTTCGGGCGCTCCGGCATCGACGTACTGGCGGTGCTGGGCCGCTCGACGCTGTTCCTGGTCCATGCCTTGTTCGGGCGCAACTCGACAGGCGGTGGTTTTGGCCTGCTGGTCAAGCAATTGCATTCGGTAGGCGTGATGTCCCTGGTGATCATCGTGGTCTCCGGGATCTTCATCGGCATGGTGCTGGCGCTGCAGGGCTTCAATATCCTGTCCAGCTATGGTTCGGAGCAGGCGGTGGGGCAGATGGTTTCCCTGACGCTGCTGCGCGAGCTCGGCCCCGTGGTCACCGCGCTGCTGTTCGCCGGGCGCGCGGGTTCGGCGCTGACGGCCGAGATCGGCAACATGAAGTCCACCGAGCAACTGTCCAGCCTGGAAATGATCGGTGTCGACCCGCTCAAGTACATTATCGCCCCACGCCTGTGGGCCGGATTCATTTCCCTGCCGGTGCTGGCGATGATCTTCAGCGTCGTCGGGATCTGGGGTGGCTCCTGGGTCGCCGTCGACTGGCTGGGGGTCTATGAAGGTTCCTACTGGTCCAATATGCAGAACAGCGTCGATTTTCTCGATGACGTGCTCAACGGCATCATCAAGAGCGCGGTGTTCGCTTTCGTGGTGACCTGGATCGCCGTGTTTCAAGGCTATGACTGTGAGCCCACGTCAGAGGGGATCAGCCGTGCCACAACCAAGACCGTGGTGTACGCCTCGCTGGCCGTCCTGGGCCTTGACTTTATTCTGACCGCCTTGATGTTTGGAGATTTCTGATGCAAAACCGCACCCTGGAAATCGGTGTCGGCCTTTTCCTGCTGGCTGGCATCCTGGCTTTGCTGCTGCTGGCCTTGCGGGTCAGTGGCCTGGCGCCGACCGCCAACACCGATACCTATAAACTCTATGCTTATTTCGACAATATCGCCGGTTTGACGGTCAGAGCCAAAGTGACCATGGCCGGTGTGACCATCGGCAAGGTCACGGCAATCGATCTGGATCGCGACACGTTCACCGGCCGGGTGACCCTGCAACTGGAGAAGCGGGTGGACAACCTGCCGACCGACTCCACTGCATCGATCCTCACTGCCGGCCTGCTGGGCGAGAAATACATCGGTATCAGCGTGGGCGGGGAAGAAACCCTGCTCAAGGACGGTGGCACCATCCACGATACGCAATCATCGTTGGTGCTTGAGGATCTTATCGGGAAATTCCTGCTCAATACCGTTAGCAAAGAAGCCAAATAAGGAGCTTTCGATGATTTCCATCCTGCGACGCACCCTGTTGGTCCTGCTGGCGGCCTTGCCGTTGATGGCCAATGCCGTGGCGGCGCCTTCGGCGCACGACATCATCCAGGACACCACGAACCGGTTGCTGGCCGACCTTTCGGCCAACAAGGAAAAATACAAGCAGGACCCTGGCGCCTTCTATGACGCGCTCAATGGCATCGTCGGTCCCGTGGTGGACGCCGACGGTATCTCCCGCAGCATCATGACCGTCAAGTACTCGCGCAAGGCGTCCCCGGAGCAGATGTCCCGCTTCCAGGAAAACTTCAAGCGCAGCCTGATGCAGTTCTATGGCAACGCGCTGCTCGAATACAACAACCAGGGCATCACCGTTTCGCCGGCCAAGGACGAAAGCGGCACCCGTACCAGCGTCGACATGCAGGTCAAGGGCAACAACGGTGCGATCTACCCGGTGTCCTATACGCTCGAGAAGCTGAACGGCGAGTGGAAGGTGCGTAACGTGATCATCAACGGCATCAATATCGGCAAGCTGTTCCGCGATCAGTTCGCCGACGCGATGCAGCGCAATGGCAACGACCTGGACAAGACCATCAACGGCTGGGCCGGTGAAGTCGCCAAGGCCAAGGAAGTGGCCGAAGAAGCCAAAGAGAAGCAGGAACAATGAACGAGACGGTGAGCGAGTCGGCCGTCCGTCTGGGCGAGGGTGGTGAATTGCTGCTCAGCGGCGTGCTGGATTACCGCACCGGCCCGGCCCTGCGCAAGCAGGGCCAGGCGCTGATCAAGTCCGCCAGCGCCACCGAACTGGTCTTCGACTGCTCGGCGGTGCACAAGTCCAGCAGCGTCGGGCTGTCCCTGCTGCTGTGCTTCATGCGGGACGCCCAGGCGGCCGGCAAGGCCTGGAGCATCCGTGGCATGCCCGATGACATGCGTGAGATCGCCCAGGTCAGCGAACTGACCGAGTTGCTGGTACATTCCTGAGACACACCCTGGAAACAAGCCCCCCGTCAGAGTCCGGCTTCGCGGGGTTCGCAGGCGCGGGGCTTTTTTTGTATGATGTGCGACCCGCGCGCACTGGGCGCCGATTGAGGTTGAGCATGCAGGCTTACGAAGTGAAGCACTTTCTTGAGGGAAAGCTGCCAGGTACGCAGGTGGAAGTGGAAGGCGAAGGCTGCAACTTCCAGTTGAACGTTATCAGCGATGAACTGGCGGCGTTGACCCCGGTGAAGCGCCAGCAGAGCATCTATGCCCATTTGAACCCATGGATCGCCGATGGCAGCATCCACGCGGTCACGATGAAATTTTTCAGCAGCGCGGCCTGGGCCGATCGCACCTGAGCCCACGGGCCTCGAGATTCTTCTTAATGGATAAACTGATTATTACCGGCGGCGTTCGTCTCGATGGCGAAATCCGTATTTCCGGGGCAAAGAACTCCGCCCTGCCGATCCTGGCCGCGACCCTGCTGTGCGATGGCCCGGTGACCGTGGCCAACCTGCCGCACCTGCACGACATCACCACGATGATCGAGCTGTTCGGCCGCATGGGCATCGAGCCTGTCATCGACGAGAAACTCAGCGTCGAGATCGATCCGCGCACCATCAAGACCCTGGTCGCCCCGTATGAGCTGGTCAAGACCATGCGGGCCTCGATCCTGGTGCTGGGCCCGATGGTCGCCCGCTTCGGCGAAGCCGAAGTCGCCCTGCCGGGTGGCTGCGCCATCGGCTCGCGTCCTGTGGACCTGCACATCCGTGGCCTGGAAGCCATGGGCGCGGTCATCGACGTCGAAGGCGGCTACATCAAGGCCAAGGCACCTGAAGGTGGCTTGCGCGGTGCGCACTTCTTCTTCGACACCGTCAGCGTGACCGGTACCGAGAACATCATGATGGCTGCCGCGCTGGCCCGTGGTCGCAGCGTGCTGCAAAACGCCGCCCGCGAGCCCGAAGTAGTGGACCTGGCGAACTTCCTGATCGCCATGGGCGCGAAGATCAGCGGTGCCGGCACCGATACCATCACCATCGATGGTGTCGAGCGCCTGCACTCGGCGACCTACAAAGTGATGCCGGACCGGATCGAAACCGGCACCTACCTGGTGGCCGCTGCGGTCACCGGTGGCCGCGTCAAGGTCAAGGACACTGATCCGACCATCCTCGAGGCCGTCCTTGAGAAGCTCAAGGAAGCCGGCGCCGAAGTCACTTGCGGCGAAGACTGGATCGAGGTGAACATGCACGGCAAGCGGCCCAGGGCTGTCAACGTGCGGACCGCTCCATACCCGGCGTTCCCGACCGACATGCAGGCGCAGTTCATCTCCCTCAACGCGATTGCCGAAGGCACGGGCGCGGTGATCGAGACGATCTTCGAGAACCGCTTCATGCACGTCTATGAGCTGCACCGCATGGGCGCCAAGATCCAGGTCGAAGGCAACACCGCCATCGTGACCGGCACCGAGAAACTCAAGGGTGCACCAGTGATGGCCACCGACCTGCGGGCCTCGGCCAGCCTGGTCATCTCGGCCCTGGTCGCCGAAGGCGATACCCTGATCGATCGCATCTACCACATCGACCGTGGCTACGAATGCATCGAAGAGAAGCTGCAGATGCTGGGCGCCAAGATCCGCCGCGTGCCGGGCTAATTGGAAAGTGACTGCGGGGCGATCAGGCAAGGCGAAAACAGGCGAGGAACGGCCGGGCGCGCGCCCGACTTGACTGGTTGTCAATGAGCATCCGAGCCTGTTTTCAACGCAGTATGATCGTCGCGCAGGCACTTTGCGTGGGCACAAGGATGTGTCCGTTGATTTCGTTTCAGGTCGAGGGTGTTTGCACCCTCGATGTGTGTCCGGCGCCGCTTGCGACCGGGCATGAGTACCTTGATAAGGACTGACGTTTCCATGTTGACCATCGCACTGTCCAAGGGCCGCATCCTTGACGACACCTTGCCGCTTCTGGCTGAAGCGGGCATCGTGCCGACCGAGAATCCGGACAAGAGCCGCAAGCTGATCATCCCCACGACCCAGGCCGACGTGCGCTTGCTGATCGTGCGTGCCACCGACGTGCCGACCTATGTGGAGCATGGCGCCGCCGACCTGGGGGTCGCCGGCAAGGACGTGCTGATGGAATACGGTGGCCAGGGCCTCTACGAACCCCTTGACCTGCGAATCGCCCGCTGCAAGCTGATGACCGCCGGCAAGGTCGGGGCACCAGAGCCCAAGGGGCGCCTGCGGGTGGCGACCAAGTTCGTCAACATTGCAAAGCGTTATTACGCCGAGCAGGGCCGTCAGGTCGATATCATCAAACTGTACGGTTCGATGGAACTGGCGCCGCTGATCGGTCTGGCGGACAAGATCATCGACGTGGTCGACACCGGCAACACCTTGCGGGCCAACGGCCTGGAGCCCCAGGATTTCATCGCGGACATCACCTCTCGGCTGATCGTCAACAAGGCATCGATGAAAATGCAGCACGCCCGTATCCAGGCCTTGATCGATACCCTGCGCAAGGCAGTGGAATCGCGACACCGCGGCTGATTCACCCGCGCGGCCTCGGTCGCGCCCGTCTATCCGCGTCATAGCCAATTTTCTCAGGTGCCCACGCGAATGGACTGGTAGCTTAGGGCGCCTGAGCATTTGCCATTTATGAGGCCCTCGCTATGACCGCTCCCACCTCGATTCGCCGACTCAACGCTGCCGACCCGGATTTTGCGCATCATCTGGATCATCTGCTGAGCTGGGAAAGTGTGTCTGACGACTCGGTCAATCAGCGGGTGCTGGATATCATCAAGGCCGTTCGCGAGCGTGGCGATGCTGCCCTGGTGGAATTCACCCAGGCATTCGATGGCCTGCAAGCGGCGTCCATGGCCGACCTGATCCTGCCGCGCGAGCGCCTGGAACTGGCCCTGACCCGCATCACCGTGCCCCAGCGCGAAGCCCTGGAAAAGGCTGCTTCCCGGGTGCGCAGCTATCACGAGCGGCAAAAACAGGACTCCTGGAGCTACACCGAGGCCGATGGTACGGTGCTGGGCCAGAAAGTCACGCCGCTGGACCGCGCCGGCCTGTACGTGCCGGGAGGCAAGGCGTCCTACCCGTCTTCGGTATTGATGAACGCCATTCCGGCCAAGGTCGCCGGCGTCGCCGAAGTGGTGATGGTCGTGCCGACCCCGCGGGGTGAAATCAATGAACTGGTGCTGGCCGCCGCCTGTATCGCCGGGGTGGACCGCGTGTTCACCATTGGCGGCGCCCAGGCCGTGGCCGCCCTGGCCTATGGCACCGAAAGCGTGCCGAGGGTCGACAAGGTGGTCGGGCCGGGCAACATCTACGTGGCCACCGCCAAGCGTCATGTGTTCGGCCAGGTCGGCATCGACATGATCGCCGGTCCTTCGGAGATCCTGGTGGTATGTGACGGCCAGACCGATCCGGACTGGATCGCCATGGACCTGTTCTCCCAGGCCGAGCACGATGAAGACGCCCAGGCGATCCTGGTCAGCCCGGATGCCGAATTCCTCGACAGGGTCGCCGCCAGCATCGACAAGCTACTGCCGACCATGGACCGCGCCGAGATCATCAACACGTCGATCAACGGCCGTGGTGCGCTGATCAAGGTCAGTGACATGGAGCAGGCCATCGAGGTCGCCAACCGCATCGCGCCGGAGCACCTTGAGCTGTCGGTCGCCGATCCGCAGGCCTGGCTGCCGCAGATCCGTCACGCCGGGGCGATCTTCATGGGACGCCACACCAGCGAGGCGCTGGGCGACTATTGCGCCGGTCCCAATCACGTATTGCCTACCTCCGGCACGGCGCGTTTCTCGTCGCCGCTGGGGGTGTACGACTTCCAGAAACGTTCGTCGATCATCTTCTGCTCCGAGCAGGGGGCGTCCGAACTGGGCAAGACCGCTTCCGTGCTGGCCCGTGGCGAATCCCTGAGCGCCCACGCTCGCAGTGCCGAATATCGCATCCTTGACGAGCCTTCCATTGACAGGCAGGGGAACTGAACATGAGTAAATTCTGGAGCCCGTTCGTCAAGGACCTGGTCCCCTACGTCCCGGGCGAGCAGCCGAAGCTGACCCGTCTGGTCAAGCTCAACACCAACGAAAACCCTTACGGCCCGTCGCCCAAGGCCCTGGCGGCGATGCAGTCCGAACTGAACGACAGCCTGCGCCTGTACCCGGATCCCAACAGCGACCTGCTCAAAGGCGCCGTGGCCCGATACTACGGCGTGCAGACCAACCAGGTATTCCTGGGCAACGGTTCGGACGAAGTGCTGGCGCACATTTTCCATGGCCTGCTGCAGCACGACCTGCCGCTGCTGTTCCCGGACATCAGCTACAGCTTCTACCCGGTGTATTGCGGGTTGTATGGCATCCGGTTCGAGGCCGTGCCTCTGGATGAGCAGTTCCGGATCGACCCGGCCGACTATGCCAGGCCGAATGGCGGGATCATCTTCCCCAACCCGAATGCGCCGACCGGCTGCCTGCTGGCGCTGGAGGCGGTCGAGGGGATTCTCCAGGCCAACCCGGGGTCGGTGGTGGTGGTCGACGAAGCCTATATCGATTTCGGCGGCCAGACGGCCATCAGCCTGGTGGGTCGTTACCCGAACCTGCTGGTCACCCAGACACTGTCCAAGTCTCGCTCGCTGGCCGGGCTGCGGGTGGGCCTGGCGGTGGGTCACCCTGACCTGATCGAAGCGCTGGAACGGATCAAGAACAGCTTCAACTCCTACCCCATCGATCGCCTGGCGAACGTCGGCGGCGCGGCGGCGTTCGACGACCGGGAGTACTTCGACCGGACCTGTCGGCTGGTCATCGAGCATCGGGAGTGGGTGGTGGCGCAACTGCAGGGCAAGGGGTTCGAAGTCCTGCCTTCGGCCGCCAACTTCATCTTCGCTCGCCACCCACGGCACGATGCGGCTGGGCTGGCGGCGAAACTGCGGGAACAGGGCGTGATCGTGCGGCACTTCAAGCAGGAACGCATTGCCCAGTTCCTGCGGATCAGCATCGGCACGCCGGAACAGAACCAGGCGCTGGTGGAAGCCCTCGGCGAACTCTGAAGCCTGGCGCTGAACCTGTGGGAGCGAACCTGTTCGCGATGACTCAGTCAGTCGACATCCATGCGACTGACTGTGCCCGGCGTCTTAATCGTGATGCGGCTCGCCGACGAAGGTCAGTGAGGTGAATACGCCTCGGGTGGCCACGTCCTTGTTGTCCTTGAGGGCCATTTCCATCTGCGCGGCGATCACATTCAACCCTTCATTGCGCACCACGACGTTGGCCCGGCCATCGGCATCGGTTTCAGCCGAGACGGTGTCCGGCGCGCTGCGATAGTCCCCCACCAGCTTCACGCCTGCCGCCGGCTTGCCGTCCAGCAGTACCTGGACCGGCAACGACTGGCCCGGCCCTACGGTCAGCGGGTCGACTTGCGGGCGAATCACGAACTTTATCTCGTCGAGCTTTGGCAGCCTGGCCCCGGGTTCGTAGATCGCCAGGCTGTATTTGAACGTGTGGGTCGACTCGATTGCCCCTGGCACCTTGCTGCGGCCTTCGTTGATCCACTTCTTGTCGGCGGTCTGGGACCACATGCCGTTATCCAGCGCCACTGCCAGCACGGCGGGCGGCTTGAGTGGTTGCAGGCGGGCGTGGTCCGGGAGGCGTTCCACGGTCACCGGAATCATCTTGCCGCCCAGGTCATAGGCCCAGGCACCGCTGACTTTCTGCGCCTTGAACGCATTATCTTCGGCACCGTGACCATAGATCACTTCGATGTTGCCACGCCGCTGTTCGGTCCACAGGCCATGGGCCGAGGCTTGAGTCGCCAGGAGCAAGCCGAGAAGGGCGACTGTCTTGGGGCATTTCATGGGTTTTTCCTTTTTATAGATCAAGGGTGAGATTGACGGTGAAATTGCGCGGGTCGCCGGGGGTGACCCAGTAATTGCTGTAGGAGCGTTCGTAGTATTTTTCGTCGAGGACGTTATTCAGGTTCAGGCCCAGGGTGACGTTGTCGCTGGCCTTGTAATGCGCCAGCAGGTCCACGGTGTGGTACGCCGGCAATTCGAAATCGCTGCCGGCCTGTCCGGAACGATCCCCAACGTAGGTCAGCGCCGCGCCGACATCCGAACCACGCAAGCGGCCGTCCTGGAATTCATATACCCCCAACAGACTGCCGCTGTGCTTGGCAACGCCCAGGATCCGGCTGCCCGTGGGAATGGCCTTGTCCCCCTGGGTCACTTGCGCATCGATGTAGGCGAAGGCGCCGATCACCCGTACGGCATCGGTCACCTGTCCGGTCACCTGCAGATCCAGCCCCTGGCTGCGGGCCTTGCCCATGGCCCGGTTGGTGTCGGTAGCCGGGTCCAGTGCGAGGACGTTTTCCTTCTCTATATGGAATGCCGCCAGGGTGCTGCTCAGGCGATCGTCGAAGAGCTCGCTCTTGATTCCGATTTCGTAGCCCACGCCTTCTTCCGGATCGAAGGACTTGCCGGTGGCATCCAGGCCGTTGTTGGGCTTGAACGAGGTGGATGCGTTGGCGAACAGCCCGACTTCGGGCGTCAGCTGATACAGCAGGCCGGCGCGTTGCGTCAGGGCCTCGTGACGTTGGCGGTCGGTGGCGTTGCGGGTGTGATCGTCGATGCTCTGTTCGAAGTGCTCGTAACGTACGCCCAGCATGCCTCGCAGCTTGTCGGTGAAGACGATCTGGTCCTGAAGGTTCAGCGCACGGCTTTGCACATGCTCGAAGAAGTCCGTGCCGGTACGCAGGCCGTCGGGTTTTGGCTGGCCGTAGATCGGCTGATAGATGTCGATGGGGTAGGGACCGCCAGTGATGGTGGTCACGCGCTCGTTCTTGCGGTAGTCCTCATATTCACTGCCGATCAACAGTTCGTGCTGCCAGGGACCGAGGTCGAACAGGCCGCGCAGTTCCAGCTGGGTGATGCTGTCATGCCAATCGTTGTCCCGCTCGCGGTAACGACGGTTGACAGTACGCCCGTCGGCGTTCAACGGGCGCGCTTCGGAGGCGAACCCCCAGAGTTCGCCCTGCTTGTAATGGCTGGCCAGGCGCAGTTGCCAGGCGTCGTTGAGCTGATGTTCGAGCGCGGCCTGGAGCATGTTGTTGTGGTTGTCGATGTCGCCATCGTCGGGTTCGCCCAGGAACGTGGAACGGGAAACTCCGCTCCAGCGGTTGTTCGGGGCGACGATGCCGCGGTCGAACGTCGAGCTGTGGCGCACGATTTCGCTTTCCAGCAACAGCCGCGTATCTGGGTTCAGCTGCCAGCTGATGGAAGGCGCGACGAAAACACGCTGGCTGTCGACGTGGTCGCGAAAGCTGTGGTTGTCTTCCACCGCCAGATTGACTCGCGACAACAGGTTGCCTTCGGCATCCAGGGGCGTGTTGACGTCCAGGGCCGTGCGGTAGCGATCCCAACTGCCGGCGCTTGTCTGAAGGGTGGTAAAGGCATCGGGCTGGGGTTTTTTGGTGACGATGTTCACCGTGCCACCCGGATCGCCTCGGCCGTACAGGCTGGCGGCCGGGCCTTTGAGCACCTCGATGCGTTCGATGTTGGCCGTATCCGGCGTGCTCGGATAGCCGCGGTTGGCGCTGAAGCCGTCCTTGTAGAATTCCGACGTCGTGAACCCGCGCACGCTGTACTCGTATAGCGTCAACCCGCCGAAATTGTTCTGTTTCGATACCCCACCAGCGAACTCCAGTGCCCGTTCAACCTCAGTGCTGCCCAGATCCTTGAGTACGCTGGCGGGGATCACACTGATCGATTGCGGGATATCCCTCAGGGCCGTGTCGGTCTTGGTCGCACTGGCAGAGCGGGTCGCTCGATAGCCGGCCACGGGCCCGGTGGGGGATTCGTAATCGGATCTCACGCTGATGGCGTCCAGTTCCAGCGGTTGCACTTCTTCGGCGAAGGCCGGGTCGCCCAGCAGACCCAGGGCCAGGCTGGCGAGGGAGAGCCGTTTCAAGGATGGCATGTTATATTGTTCCAAATTCATAATTGAAACAATATAACACTACTAATGAGAATTTCTGCTATCTGTATTTCAAGTGAAATCTGGAGAGGATCACAGTGGAAGTGCCGGTAGGATTTCTAGTGGCGAGGGGATTTATCCCCGTTCGGCTGCGCAGCAGCCGTAGACCAGCCGGTACGGTTCATCTGATGGACCGCGGTGTCTGATTGCGGGTTGCTGCGCAACCCGGCGGGATAAATCCCCTCGCCACAGGGTTGTGTCAGGCCAACGAGGATGCGCCCCTCAGTTACTGCTCTTCCTTGGGCACCACCGGTGCCGGTGGTGGCCGCAGGCCGATCTCGGCGGTGAGCTTGAGCTCCTTGCCGTTGCGCATCACCTGGATGGCGACTTTGTCGGTAGGCTTGATGCGTGCCACCTGGTTCATCGAGCGACGGCCATCGCCGGCCGGCTCGCCGTCGATACTCAGGATCACGTCGCCCAGTTGCAGGCCGGCCTTCTGCGCCGGTCCGTCGCGGAAGATTCCCGCCACCACGATGCCTGGCCGCCCGGACAGGCCGAAGGACTCGGCCAGCTCCTGGGTCAGCGGCTGTACTTCGATACCCAGCCAGCCGCGAATGACCTGGCCGTGTTCGATGATGGATTTCATCACCTCCATCGCCAGCTTCACCGGAATGGCGAAGCCGATGCCCTGGCTGCCGCCGGACTTGGAGAAGATCGCCGTATTGATCCCGGTGAGGTTGCCGTTGGCATCCACCAACGCGCCACCGGAGTTGCCGGGGTTGATCGCGGCATCGGTCTGGATGAAGTCTTCGTAGTTGTTGAGCCCCAACTGGTTGCGACCGGTGGCGCTGATGATGCCCATGGTCACGGTCTGGCCGACACCGAACGGGTTGCCGATGGCCAGGGCGACGTCGCCGATGCGGATGCTGTCCGAGCGGCCGATGGTGATGGCAGGCAGGTTCTTCAGGTCGATCTTCAACACCGCCAGGTCGGTTTCCGGGTCGCTGCCGATCACCCGTGCCAGGGTTTCACGGCCATCCTTCAGGGCGACCACGATCTGGTCGGCGCCGCTGGTGACGTGGTTGTTGGTCAGGATATAGCCTTCCGGACTCATGATCACGCCCGAACCCAGGCTCGACTCCATGCGCTTCTGCTTGGGCGAGTTGTCGCCGAAGAAACGCCGGAACTGCGGGTCTTCGAACAGCGGATGGCTGGGTTTGTTGACGACCTTGGTGGTATAGAGGTTGACCACGGCTGGCGCGGCGGTGGTCACGGCATCGGCATAGGACACCGGGCCCTGCTGCAGGGCCTTGGTTTGCGGCGCCTGCTGCAGGTTGACGTCAAGACTTGGCAGGCCGACCCATTCCGGGTAGCGCTGGATAATCAGTAGAGCGACAAGCACGCCAGCCAACAGCGGCCAGCCGGAAAAACGCAGCGCCTTGAGCATTAAGCACGTCCTACGAAGGTTGCGGGCGGGATAAGACCGCCCATAATGTCGCGCATTATACGAGGCCGCGCGTGCCTCTGAACGGGATATTTAGGAGTCTTTTCATGGCCGTAGCCCTGAGCACCCTGGTCGAAGAAGCGGACCGTTACCTGGCGAGCAGCCGGATCGCCGATTATTGCCCCAATGGCCTGCAGGTCGAAGGCGCGCCCCAGGTGATGCGCATCGTCAGCGGTGTCACCGCCAGCCAGGCCCTGCTGGATGCCGCGGTGCAAGCCGAGGCCGACCTGGTGCTGGTCCACCACGGTTACTTCTGGAAGGGCGAAAACCCTTGCGTCACCGGGATGAAGCAGCGGCGGCTCAAGACCTTGCTCAAGCACGACATCAGCTTGCTGGCCTATCATCTGCCGCTGGACCTGCACCCCGACGTTGGCAACAACGTGCAATTGGCCCGTCAGTTGGACATCACCGTCGAAGGACCACTGGACCCGGATAATCCCAAGGTCGTCGGGCTGGTGGGTTCCTTGTCCGAACCCATGACGGCTCGTGATTTCGCGCGCAAGGTCCAGGAAGTCATGGGGCGCGAGCCGTTGCTGATCGAAGGCGAGCAGATGATCCGCCGGGTCGGCTGGTGCACCGGAGGCGGCCAGGGCTATATCGACCAGGCGGTGTTGGCCGGGGTCGACCTGTACCTCAGCGGCGAAGCGTCCGAGCAGACGTTCCACAGCGCCCGGGAAAACGGCATCAGCTTCATCGCCGCCGGGCACCACGCGACCGAGCGCTACGGCGTCCAGGCCTTGGGTGATTACCTGGCACGCCGGTTTGCCCTGGAGCACATCTTCATCGACTGCCCGAATCCCATTTGACTGCTTATAACCACGGTGGGAGCGAGCTTGCTCGCGATAGCGGCGGATCAGCCAGCATTAATGCGTCTGAACACACGCTATCGCGAGCAGGCTCGCTCCCACAAAGAGCCATAGCGGCCGAACCACCAGGCATATCCATATGCTGTTTCGATCTAGTTGGCGCCCTGATTAGAAGAGGTCGCTGTGCTAGGATTCCTCGCTCGAACACGGCCCGCTGGCCGTTCATAAGAAAGTTTTCGTGAGTAGCCATGGTCGACAAACTGACGCATCTGAAACAGCTGGAGGCGGAAAGCATCCACATCATCCGCGAGGTGGCCGCCGAGTTCGATAACCCGGTGATGCTGTACTCCATCGGTAAAGATTCCGCCGTGATGCTGCACCTGGCACGCAAGGCGTTTTTTCCCGGCAAGCTGCCGTTTCCGGTGATGCACGTCGACACCCGCTGGAAATTCCAGGAAATGTACAAGTTCCGCGACCGCATGGTCGAAGAGCTGGGCCTGGAGCTGATCACTCATGTGAACCCGGATGGCGTGGCGCAGGGCATCAACCCGTTCACCCACGGCAGTGCCAAGCACACCGACATCATGAAGACCCAGGGCCTGAAGCAGGCGTTGGACAAGTATGGTTTCGACGCCGCGTTCGGCGGTGCCCGTCGCGACGAAGAAAAGTCCCGCGCCAAGGAGCGCGTGTACTCGTTCCGCGACAGCAAGCATCGCTGGGACCCGAAGAACCAGCGTCCCGAGCTGTGGAACGTCTACAACGGCAAGGTCAACAAGGGCGAATCGATCCGCGTGTTCCCCCTGTCGAACTGGACCGAACTGGACATCTGGCAGTACATCTACCTCGAAGGCATCCCGATCGTGCCGCTGTACTTCGCCGCCGAGCGCGAAGTGATCGAGAAGAACGGCACGCTGATCATGATCGACGACGAGCGCATCCTCGAGCACCTGTCCGAGGAAGAAAAGGCCCGCATCGTCAAGAAGAAAGTGCGTTTCCGTACCCTTGGCTGCTACCCGTTGACGGGCGCGGTGGAGTCCGAGGCCGAGAGCCTGACGGACATCATTCAGGAAATGCTCCTGACGCGAACTTCCGAGCGCCAGGGCCGGGTCATCGACCACGATGGCGCAGGCTCGATGGAAGACAAGAAACGTCAGGGTTATTTCTAAGGGGTTGTCATGTCGCACCAATCTGATTTGATCAGCGAGGACATCCTCGCCTACCTGGGCCAGCACGAGCGCAAGGAACTGCTGCGTTTCCTGACCTGCGGCAACGTCGACGACGGCAAGAGCACCCTGATCGGGCGCCTGCTGCACGACTCCAAGATGATCTACGAGGATCACCTGGAAGCCATCACCCGCGATTCGAAGAAAGTCGGCACCACCGGTGACGATATCGACCTGGCACTGCTGGTCGATGGCCTGCAGGCCGAGCGCGAGCAAGGCATCACCATCGATGTCGCGTACCGCTATTTCTCCACCGCCAAGCGCAAGTTCATCATCGCCGACACTCCCGGCCATGAGCAGTACACCCGCAACATGGCCACCGGTGCTTCCACCTGTGACCTGGCGATCATCCTGGTGGACGCCCGCTACGGCGTGCAGACCCAGACCCGTCGCCACAGCTTCATCGCCTCGCTGCTGGGCATCAAGCACATCGTCGTGGCCATCAACAAGATGGACCTCAAGGACTTCGACCAGGGTGTGTTCGAGTCGATCAAGGCCGACTACCTGAAGTTCGCCGAGGGCTTGAAGATGAAGCCCACCACCTTGCATTTCGTGCCCATGTCCGCCCTCAAGGGCGATAACGTGGTGAACAAGTCCGAGCGCTCGCCGTGGTACACCGGCCAGTCGCTGATGGAGATCCTCGAAACCGTGGAAGTGGCGGGCGACCGCAACTTCACCGACCTGCGTTTCCCGGTGCAGTACGTCAACCGTCCGAACCTGAACTTCCGCGGTTTCGCCGGCACCCTGGCCAGCGGCATCGTGCACAAGGGCGACGAAGTGGTGGTACTGCCATCGGGCAAGAGCAGCCGCGTGAAATCCATCGTCACCTTCGAGGGCGAGCTGGAACACGCCGGCCCCGGCCAGGCCGTGACGCTGACCATGGAAGACGAGATCGACATCTCCCGTGGCGACCTGCTGGTGCATGCCGACAACGTTCCGCCGGTCACCGACAGCTTCGAAGCGATGCTGGTATGGATGGCCGAGGAGCCGATGCTGCCCGGCAAGAAATACGACATCAAGCGCGCCACCAGTTATGTGCCTGGCTCGATTGCCAGCATCGTCAACCGGGTCGATGTGAATACCCTGGAAGAAGGGCCGGCCAGTGCCTTGCAGCTCAACGAAATCGGCAAGGTGAAAATCGCGCTGGACGCGCCGATCGCCCTGGACGGCTACGAGAGCAACCGCACCACTGGCGCGTTCATCGTCATCGATCGTTTGACCAATGGCACGGTCGGTGCCGGCATGATCGTCGCCCAGCCGCTGACCCACGGCAGCAGCACGCACCACGGCAAGCTGGCCCATGTGTCGGTGGAAGAGCGCACCCAACGCTTCGGCCAGCAACCGGCCACGGTGCTGTTCAGCGGCCTGTCCGGCGCTGGCAAGAGCACCCTGGCCTATGCGGTGGAGCGCAAGTTGTTCGACATGGGGCGTGCGGTGTTCGTGCTCGATGGCCAGAACCTGCGTCATGACCTGAACAAGGGCCTGCCACAGGACCGTGCCGGGCGCACCGAGAACTGGCGCCGTGCGGCCCACGTCGCCCGGCAGTTCAACGAAGCCGGCCTGTTGACCCTCGCCGCGTTCGTTGCGCCGAGTGCCGAAGGGCGTGAGCAGGCCAAGGACCTGATCGGGCGTGATCGTCTGCTGACGGTCTATGTCCAGGCTTCGCCGACAGTGTGTGCCCAGCGTGATCCGCAGGGGCTGTACGCCGCCGCTGGCGACAATATTCCCGGCGAGTCCTTCCCGTATGACGTGCCGCTGGATGCCGACCTGGTGATCGACACCCAGGCGCTGACCCTGGAAGAGGGTGTCAAGCAGGTGCTGGATCTGCTGCGCAAGCGTGGGGCGATCTAAGGCAAGTCGCTGTGAGCTTCTAGCTTCAAGCGGCAAGCAAAGGCCCGCAGATGAGTGATCATCTGCGGGCCTTTTTATTGTCGAAGGACGCTATCGCGAGCAAGCTCGCTCCCACAGGGGGGAGCAGCGGACACAGTACCGGAACTCATCCCACATCACCTGTGGAGCGAGCTTGCTCGCGATGAGGCCCGTACCGACACCTCAAGACTTGCCGGGATACTCGTGGTGCATCTGTTCGAGCAACGCGTCCTTGTCCTGCCACAGCTGGTTGATCCAGCCCTGGAACTCCAGGCGATAGGCACCGTCCTGGTCGTAGCTCTTGCCGATGAATTGCGGCGGTAGCTTCAGCTCCTGGAAATGCACCACCACTTCCCCAACCTTGCCGCACAGCAGGTCCCAGAATCCCGGGCGACCGCCGGGGTAGTGAATGGTTACGTTGATGATCGATTCCAGTTGCTCGCCCATGGCGTCGAGCACGAATGCAATGCCTCCGGCCTTGGGTTTGAGCAGGTAGCGAAACGGTGACTGTTGCTGGGCATGCTTGCCTTCGGTGAAGCGCGTGCCTTCGACGAAGTTGAAAATGCCCACGGGGTTGTTGCGAAACTTCGCGCAAGTCTTGCGAGTGGTTTCCAGGTCCTTGCCTTTCTTTTCCGGATGCTTCTCCAGGTACGCCTTGGAGTAGCGCTTCATGAAGGGAAAGCCCAGGGCCCACCAGGCCAGGCCGATCACCGGCACCCAGATCAGCTCCTGCTTGAGAAAGAACTTCAACGGGCGGATCCGCCGGTTCAGCACGTATTGCAGCACCATGATGTCGACCCAGCTCTGGTGATTGCTGGTGATCAGGTAGGAATGCTGGTAGTCCAGGCCTTCCAGGCCGCTGAGGTGCCAGCGGGTACGGCGCAGCAGGTTCATCCAGCCCTTGTTGTTGCTGATCCAGGCCTCGTGGATATGGCTCATCAGCCAGTCGGTAAGGCGCTGGGCGGCGGGGAAGGGCAACAGCAACTTGAAGATCGCCACGATGAACAGCGGCGTGCAGCACACGACGGTGTTCAGGGCCAACAGCAGTGAAGCGATGACGCCCCGCAAGGGGGCGGGCAGAAAGTCCAGCATTTAGATATCCATGGGTCGGTTGGCGGCCTGGATGGCGGTCAGGGCGATGGTGTACACGATGTCATCGACCTGGGCGCCGCGAGGCAAGTCGTTCACCGGTTTGCGCAGGCCTTGCAGCATGGGGCCGAGGCTGACGCAGTCGGCGCTGCGCTGCACGGCCTTGTGGGTGGTGTTGCCGGTGTTGAGGTCTGGGAAGATGAACACCGTCGCACGGCCGGCCACCTGGCTGTTGGGCGCCAGTTGCCGCGCCACGGCTTCGTTGGCGGCGGCGTCGTACTGCAACGGTCCGTCGATCAGCAAGCCATGCTGCGCCTCATGGGCCAGCAACGTGGCTTCGCGGACCTTCTCCACTTCCTCGCCGCTGGCCGACTCGCCGCTGGAATAGCTGAGCATCGCCACCCGCGGGGTGATGCCGAACGCGGCGGCCGAATCGGCGCTTTGCAAGGCAATCTCCGCCAGCTCCGCCGCACTGGGGTGCGGGTTCATCACGCAGTCGCCATAGACCAGCACTTCTTCGGGAAACAGCATGAAGAACACCGAGGACACCAGAGAGCAGCCGGGCGCAGTCTTGATCAACTGCAAGGCCGGGCGGATGGTATTGGCGGTGGAATGGATCACGCCGGAAACCAGCCCGTCCACTTCATCCAGAGCCAGCATCATGGTGCCGATCACCACGGTGTCTTCCAACTGCTGCTCGGCCATCGGTGCGTTCAGGCTCTTGCTCTTGCGCAGGCTGACCATCGGTTCGACGTAGCGCTCGCGAATCGCGTCCGGATCAAGAATCTCCAGCCCCGGCGGCAGTTCGATGCCCTGGGCACGGGCTACCGCCTCGACGTCGGCCGGCTTGGCCAGCAGCACGCAACGGGCGATGCCCCGGGCCTGGCAAATGGCGGCGGCCTGTACGGTCAGCGGCTCGCTGCCTTCCGGCAGCACGATGCGCTTGTTGGCGGCCTGGGCGCGCTGGATCAGTTGGTAGCGGAACACGGCGGGGGACAGGCGCATTTCCCGTGGCGTGCCACAGCGCTGGTGCAGCCACTGGGCATCCAGGTGGCTGGCGACGAAATCGGTGATGATTTCCGCGCGTTCGCGGTCATCGATCGGGATTTCCTTGTTCAGGCTGTTGAGCAGGTTGGCGGTGTCATAGGAGCCGGTACTGACCGACAGCACCGGCAGGCCGGCCTGCAAGGCGCCTCGGCACAGGTCCATGATGCGCGGGTCTGGCAGGGTGTCGCTGGTCAGCAGCAGGCCGGCCAGGGGCACGCCGTTGATAGCCGCCAGGCTCACGGCCAGGATGATGTCGTCGCGATCGCCGGGAGTCACCACCAGTACGCCGGGCTTGAGCAATTCCACCGTGTTGCGCATGGTGCGGGCGCAAATGATGATGTTGCTCATGCGCCGGGTTTCGTAGTCGCCGGCGTTGAGCACCTGCGCGCCCATCAGGTCGGCCACGTCGCGGGTGCGCGGGGCGTTGAGTTCCGGCCGGAACGGAATGCAGCCCAGCAGGCGGAAGTCGCCGCTGCGCAGCAAGGGCGAATGTTCCTTCAGGCGCGCGGAAAACGCCTCGATGCTTTCATCGGTGCGGACCTTGTTCAGGATCACCCCGAGGACCTTCGGATCCTTGGGGCCGCCGAACAGCTGTGCCTGCAACTCCACCCGCCCGGAAAGCTCGGTCAGTACTTCGTTCTCCGGGGCCGACACCAGGATAACCTCGGCGTCCAGGCTCTTGGCCAGGTGCAGGTTGACCCGGGCGGCGTAACTGGCGCTGCGGGTCGGGACCATGCCTTCCACCACCAGGACGTCCTTGCCGATCGCGGCCTGCTGGTAAAGGGTGATGATCTCTTCCAGCAGTTCGTCGAGCTGGCCGTCGCCGAGCATCCGTTCGACATGGGCCAGGCCCAGGGGCTGGGGCGGCTTGAGACCGTGAGTGCGGGCCACCAGTTCGGTGGAGCGTTCCGGTCCGGTGTCGCCGGGGTGAGGCTGGGCAATGGGTTTGAAAAAGCCGACTTTCAGCCCGGCCCGTTCAAGGGTACGCACCAGCCCGAGGCTGATGGAGGTCAGACCCACACCAAAGTCGGTGGGCGCGATAAAAAAAGTTTGCATGCGGATTCTCTAAGGGTGCATGGCAAGGGCGCGGTCTGTGTCTACCGTCGAATTCAGTCGCCAAGGTTATCGCTAACGGGGGCCTGCGCGCACCAGCCGCAATCAAAGGGCTGGCCTATTTTTTCAATACGTTGCGCGGCGTCCAGGACCCAGGCCCGGGCCTGCCACGGTGGCTGGTGACGCAGATGCTGGGTGTGCCCGCAGGACAGCTCGACTACCCAGTGCCCATCCTCGTCCTGATGGAAACCGGTGACCGTCGGTCTGTTCGAACGAGCCCGTTTGTCCGGGTTCCGTTCGCTTTCGGGCAAATCCTTGTTTAGACTTGTCCGTTCTTCATTCTTATGCAAAAGGTCTCGCCCCATGCTGATCGCCGCCAATAAGGCTGTCTCCATCGACTATACCCTGACCAACGACGCTGGTGAGGTCATCGACAGCTCTGCCGGCGGCGCTCCGCTGGTCTACCTGCATGGTGCAGGCAATATCATCCCGGGCCTGGAAAAAGCCCTGGAAGGCAAAACCACCGGTGACGAGCTGAACGTTGCCGTTGAACCAGAAGACGCCTATGGCGAGTACTCCGCCGAGCTGGTCAGCACCCTGAGCCGCAGCATGTTCGAAGGTGTGGACGAGCTGGAAGTGGGCATGCAGTTCCACGCATCGGCGCCCGATGGCCAGATGCAGATCGTCACCATTCGTGACCTGGAAGGCGACGACGTCACTGTTGACGGCAACCATCCACTGGCCGGCCAGCGCTTGAACTTCAAGGTCAAGATCGTTGACATCCGTGACGCCAGCCGGGAAGAAATCGCCCATGGTCACGTCCATGGCGAAGGCGGCCATCACCACTGATTTCTGCGCTACGCTCAAATGAAACGAAAAAGGCGCCCCGTGGCGCCTTTTTTGTCGGTAGCATCGTCCATGGCTGTTTCGAAAGATCGGTAAACCTGGAGTTCGTCATGAGTGCTTTCCACGACCTTAAACTCAAAGCCCTGGATGGTCAGGAGCTGGCGCTGGCACCCTTCAAGGGGCATGTCGTGCTGGTGGTCAACGTCGCCTCCAAATGTGGCCTGACGCCTCAGTACGCGGCGCTGGAGAATCTCTACCAGCAATACAAGGACAAGGGGTTCAGTGTGCTGGGCCTGCCGTGCAATCAGTTCGCCGGGCAAGAACCGGGGACCGAGCAGGAAATCCAGGCATTCTGCAGCCTCAACTATGGCGTGACCTTCCCGCTGTCCAGCAAGCTGGACGTGAACGGTCCCGACCGCCACCAGTTGTACCGCCTGTTGGCCGGCGAGGGGGCGGAGTTTCCCGGCGACATCACCTGGAATTTCGAGAAGTTCCTGCTGGGCAAGGACGGTCGCGTGCTGGCGCGTTTCTCGCCACGCACCGCACCGGATGATCCCACGGTGATCCAGGCCATCGAAAAAGCCCTGGGTTGAAGCCAGGCACGACAACATTGTGGCGAGGGGAGAAATCCCTCGCCACAGATTTCGCCCCCCGGCTGCGGATCGGTTCATTCACCCGACCGCGATTCTCTCGGCTCGCTTTTGATCCTTAATCATTCCAATCAATAGTGCTACCCGAGCCTCCCCGGGCCACATATTATCGCCGTCATATTGATCAGCGATCCCATGCCCGTGGAGTGCCCCATGTCTGTAAAAGCCCTGTTCAAACCTTTCCAGCTCGGCGCGTTCGAACTGCCGACCCGGGTGGTGATGGCGCCGATGACCCGTTCCTTTTCGCCGGGTGGCGTGCCCAATGCCAAGGTGGTGGAGTACTACCGTCGTCGCGCGGCGGCCGGGGTCGGCCTGATCGTCACCGAGGGCACCACGGTCGGACACAAGGCCTCCAACGGTTATCCGAACGTGCCGCACTTCTACGGCGAAGCTGCGCTGGCAGGCTGGAAGCAGGTGGTCGATGCGGTTCACGCCGAGGGTGGCAAGATCGTTCCGCAGTTGTGGCATGTCGGCAATGTGCGCCGCCTCGGCACCGAGCCGGATGCCAGCGTGCCGGGCTATGGCCCGTCGGAGAAGCTCAAGGACGGCCAGGTAGTGGTGCACGGCATGACCCAGGCGGATATCGATGAGGTCATCGCGGCCTTTGCCCAGGCGGCCAAGGACGCCCAGCTCATCGGCATGGACGGTGTGGAGATTCACGGTGCCCACGGTTACCTGATCGATCAATTCTTCTGGGAAGGCAGCAACCAGCGTACCGACGGCTACGGCGGCAGCCTGGCCAATCGTTCGCGTTTCGCCATCGAGTTGATCCGTGCCGTGCGTGCGGCAGTGGGCGAGGGCTTCCCCATCATTTTCCGTTTCTCCCAATGGAAGCAGCAGGACTACACGGCACGCCTAGTGCAGACTCCCGAGGCCCTGGGCGAATTCCTCAAGCCGTTGGCCGAAGCCGGCGTGGATATTTTCCACTGCTCGACGCGGCGCTTCTGGGAACCGGAATTCGAAGGCTCGGAACTGAACCTGGCGGGCTGGACCCGCAAGCTGACCGGCAAGCCGACCATCACCGTTGGCAGCGTCGGCCTGGATGGCGAGTTCCTGCAGTTCATGGTCAATACCGACAAGGTCGCCCAACCCGCCAGCCTGGAAAAACTCCTGGAGCGGCTGAACAACGATGAGTTCGACCTGGTGGCGGTGGGCCGTGCACTGCTGGTGGATCCGGACTGGGCGCAGAAAGTCCGTGAAGGGCGTGAGCAGGAGATCCTGCCGTTCAGCCGAGAGGCGCTGATGACTTTGGTTTAAGCGGCGTCCTGACTGACGCTGTCGCGAGCAAGCCTGTTCCCCCATGGATCCTTGGCGGACGCCTATCGGTGTCCGGCCAGAATCCACTTGTGGGGGCGAGCTTGCTCACGATAGCGGCCTGAAAATCACCGAACAGTCAGCGCACAGTGGGCGCAACAGGCATTACCTGCTCACCCACGCAAGCCCCTCGCAACTGCGCTTCAAATTGCTCGATCACCGCCGCCCAGCCCTGGCGACTGGCATGCTGGCGCGCATTGAGCCGCACGCAACGCAAGGTCTCGCGCTCCTCCAGCAGCCAACGGGCGGCATCGCAGAATGCCTCTTCATCCCCCGGCATGGCCAGCACGCCGTTATAGCCATGGCGGATATGCTGTGCCGCCGCGGCCTGATCGTAGGCCACCACACCCAGCCCGGACGCCAGGGCTTCCAGCACGACGTTGCCGAAGGTTTCGGTCAGGCTTGGAAAGACGAACACATCCCCGGACGCATAGTGGCTGGCCAGCGCCTCGCCACGCTGGGCGCCACAAAAGACCGCTTCGGGCAGGTCCTGCTCCAGTGCCGAGCGCTGCGGGCCATCACCGATCACCACCAGTTTGAGCCGTCGCTCCGGAAAAGCGCTGCACAGCGTGTCGAAACTGCGCTTGAGCAGCCCGAGGTTCTTCTCCGGCGCCAGGCGCCCCACATGGATCACCGCAATGTCGTGCTCACCCAGGCCCCAGGCCTCGCGCAGGGAGGCCGAGCGCTTGATGGGATGAAACAGCTGGCTGTCCACGCCACGGGACAGCAACGCCACCCGTTCGAAATGGCGACGCTCCAGTTCCAGCCGCTGACTCAGGCTCGGCACCAGGGTCACGGCGGAGCGGTTATGGAACCAGCGCAGATAATGAGTCAGCGCGCGGCTCAGCAGCCCGAGGCCGTACTGCTGGGTGTACTGCTGGAAGTTGGTATGGAACCCACTGACCACCGCGATGCCCAGGCGCCGCGCCGCCCGCAACGCCGACAGGCCCAGCGGCCCTTCGGTGGCGATATAGAGCACGTCCGGCCGATGGCGCTTCCACCGGCGCAGCAGCTTGTGCATGGACACCTGGCCCCATTGCAGCCCTGGGTAGCCCGGTAATGGCCAGCCCCGACACAGCAACAGATGTTCGTCACCGGCCTGGCGCGGGTCGCCCCCCTGGCGCGGACGTACCAGTTCGACCCGATGCCCGCGGGCACGCAAGCCGTCGTGCAGACGGCCCAGGGTGTTGGCCACGCCATTGATTTCCGGCGGGAAGGTTTCGGTGATGAGGGTAACGTGCAGAGGTGTGGTCATGACCCCAGTGTCGACCGGGGTCATTTCGTCATTGTGTCGTCTTGATGACGGATTCGTGACCGGCTCAGCCCTGGCGGGCCAGTGCGGTCTCGGCGCCTTGCTCGCGCACCCAGAACAGGGTCGCCCCGGCCACTGCCGCCGGCATCATGAGGATGTTGACCACCGGGATCAGCAGCACCAGGTATACGCTGCCGCCAAAGCCCAGGCTCTGCCAGCGTTTTTCCCGCAGCCAGGCGAGCATTTCGTTCCAGCCCAGCTTGTGGTTGTCCGCCGGGTAGTCGATGTACTGGATGGCCATCATCCACACGCCGAACAACAGCCACAGCGGCGCGGCCACCAGATTGAGCACCGGCACGAACGACAGCACGAACAGGCCAAGGGCACGGGGCAGGAAGTAGCCGAGCTTGCGGGCTTCCCGGGAAAGGGTTCGGGGAATCATGGCCACCAGTTCGCCCCAGCTGAAGGCCGGGAAATCATCGGTACCCCGGATCACCACTTCGACTTTTTCCGCGAGGAAGCCGTTGAAGGGGGCGGCGATGATATTGGCGAGCATGGTGAACGTGAAGAACACCATCAGCACCACCAGGACCACGAACAGCGGCCAGAGGATGTAGCTGAGAAAGCTCAGCCAGTCCGGCAGCGATGGCATCAGGGTGTCGACCCACAGGCTGAATTGATGGCCGGCCAGGTAGATCAGGCCGATGAACAGCAGCAGGTTGATGGCCAGCGGGAGCAGGACGAACAGGCGCAGGCCCGGGCTCAGGACCAGCTTGAGACCTTCTTGCAGATATTGCGGGCCCGACAGGACGGGGGCAGGCATGGGATGCTCCGAACGAAGATGAACGCGCCGACCTTACCGGCTTTGCGGCGTACGGGAAAGCGTCTACATGGCCTGTAACAGGTTTGCCGGACAGTGGCTCCTATCGAGAGGTCTACCTGGGATAGAACTCACCTATGAGCTGGATTGTTAAACCGTATTTCCTTAATCTTCGCTCCCTCGATACGCTGCACCCATTCTTTTTCAGGACCGTCGAACCAAAGCCTTCCCCAAGTGCATCAACGGTTCTTTTTTATTCCCGCCGCTTACCCGGCGTTCCGGTCCGCAGGGCCGGTCAACAGGAGCAGGTCATGTCTGAAGTCCGTCATTCTCGAGTGATTATTCTCGGTTCCGGCCCTGCCGGTTATAGCGCCGCGGTCTACGCGGCCCGTGCCAACCTCAAGCCGCTGCTGATCACCGGCATGCAGGCCGGCGGTCAATTGACCACCACCACCGAAGTCGACAACTGGCCGGGCGACGTCCATGGCCTGACCGGCCCGGCGTTGATGGAGCGCATGAAGGAACACGCCGAGCGTTTCGAGACTGAAATCGTTTTCGACCATATCAATGCCGTGGATTTCGCAGCCAAGCCCTACACCCTGACCGGCGACAGCGCGACCTATACCTGCGATGCCCTGATCATCGCCACTGGCGCGAGCGCTCGTTACCTGGGCCTGCCTTCGGAAGAAGCCTTCATGGGCAAAGGGGTTTCGGCCTGCGCCACCTGCGACGGTTTCTTCTACCGCAACAAGCCGGTGGCAGTGGTCGGTGGCGGCAATACCGCTGTAGAGGAAGCTCTCTACCTGGCCAATATCGCCAGCACGGTGACCTTGATCCACCGTCGCGAGACTTTCCGCGCCGAGAAGATCCTGATCGACAAGCTCAATGCCCGCGTCGCCGAAGGCAAGATCATCCTCAAGCTCAACGCGACCCTGGACGAAGTGCTGGGCGACAACATGGGCGTGACCGGTGCTCGCCTGAAGAACAACGACGGCAGCTTCGACGAGATCAAGGTTGACGGCGTGTTCATCGCCATCGGCCACACTCCGAACACGTCGTTGTTCGAAGGCCAGCTGGAACTCAAGGACGGCTACCTGGTGGTCAAGGGCGGCCGCGACGGCAACGCCACTGCCACCAGCGTCGAAGGTATCTTCGCGGCCGGCGACGTGGCCGACCACGTCTACCGCCAGGCCATCACCTCGGCCGGCGCCGGTTGCATGGCAGCACTGGACACCGAGCGCTACCTGGACGGCCTGCAGAACGCTTCGTTCTGATTCGTCAGACCCCCAGAAAACCGGCCTCGGCCGGTTTTTTAATGCCTGAATACCTGGCTTTGAACCCTTGTGGGACCGAGCTTGCTCGCGATGGCGGTGTACCGGCCAACATCGATGTCGGCAGATTTGACGCTGCCGCGAGCAAGCGCGCTCCCCAAGCTTCTTGTGTGCTCAGAAACACTGAGTTTCAGGCCAGCTTCGCCAGGCACGCCTCCAGAATATCCAGCCCCTCTTCCAGCACTGCCGGCTCGGTCGTCAACGGCGCCAGCAGTCGCACGATGTGTCGCGACTTGCCACTGGGCATCAGCAGCAGGCCCGATTCCCGTGCCAGGGCCAGTAGTTGCGTCAATTGTGCCGAAGCCGGGGTGCCGTCGGACTGGCTCAGCTCGATGCCGCGCATTGCGCCGACGCCGGTCAGGCGACCCAGGTAAGGGCTTAGCCCGCGGCTGCGCCAGGATTCGTAGCGGCTGACGATCGCCTCTTCCTGTTGCACGCCCCAGGCGTGCAGGTTGGCATCGGTCATTTCGTCCAGGGTCGCCAGTGCGGCGGCGCAGGCGATGGGGTTACCCGAGTAGGTACCGCCCAGGCCACCCTTGGGCAGGTTGTCCAGCAACGCTTTGCGGCCTACCACCGCACCGAGGGGCACGCCACCGGCAATACTTTTTCCCAGCAGGATCAGGTCGGGTTCGATGCCCAATCGGGAGAAGGCAAAGCGCTGGCCGGTACGCCCGAATCCGGACTGGATTTCATCGATGATCAGCACGATGCCCTTGTCGTCGCAGAACTGGCGCAGGGCCTGGGCGAAGGATACGTCCAGCGCGAGGAAGCCGGCTTCGCCCTGGACCGGTTCGACAATGAAACAGGCCACGTCGTTGACATCGATCTCGACGCTGAACAACCGCTCCATGGCCTTCAAGGCGTCGGCACAGGACACGCCGTTGTCCGGGCTGGGATAGGGCAAGTGATACACCGGCCCGGGCAGCACACCGACTTTCTGTTTGTAAGGCGCGACCTTGCCGTTGAGGTTGAGGGTCGCCAGGGTGCGACCGTGAAAGGCGCCGTCAAACGCGATCACGGCGGTACGGCCCGTGGCGCCCCGCACGATCTTCAGGGCGTTCTCCGCCGCCTCGGCGCCGCTGTTGGTGAGCATGCCGCTGATCGGGTAATCCACCGGCATGAACGCCGTCAGGCGTTCCATCAATTCGATGTAGGGAACATGGGGCGCGGCATTGAACGCGTAGTGAGTCAGCCGCGTAGCCTGTTCGCGGATCGCCTCGACAATGCGCGGATGACAATGGCCGAGGTTCAACACGCCGATACCGCCTACGAAGTCGATGTAGCGTTTGCCCTCGGTGTCCCAGACCTCGGCGTTCCTGCCGTGGCTGAGGCTGACGGGATGCACGATGGAAATCGATTGGCTGATGGTTTCGCTGCTCATGGATGACGGCCCGGACGAAGGAGAAATTTCCGTTATCTAAGCCGCGAGCAGAGGGGCCCGGCAAACGAAATAAAGTTGCCGGGTCAATCTTAAAAGTCGGGATGTGGCGAGGTGTAATTCAACTCAGGATGCGTGCAACCCTTGTGGCGAGGGGATCTCACCACACAGGTCTCACCACACAGCTAGGATCGATCAGCGCCGTTGCAGCGGCAACTCGTCGAACTTCACACCTGCCAGCCCATGAACCATCAGCGCGCGGATATTGCCGTGATCACTGCCTTCGGGCGTGGCCAGCACCGAGCGGTAATGTTCGCCGAACGCCAGCAGCGCTTCTTCGTCGCTCAATCCTTCGAGCAAGGCCAGGCCCAGGGTCTTGCACGAGCCTTCGTTCTGCCCGGCGGCGTTTTGTACGCCGCCGTTATTGAAGGCGCGGGGCTGGTAATCGTAGCCGGCGGCGATAAAGGCCAGGGTGTCGGCGAAGGCGTGCTCGCCGCTCTTGAGTTGGCTGCGAAAGGTGTTCAGGTCAGGCATCGGGTTTTCCTTTGGCGAACGCCGCTTGCTGTTCGGCGCTGGCTTCTTTCTGGTATTGGGCTTTCCATTCGGCATAGGGCATGCCGTAGACCGTTTCACGGGCCTCGTCGAGGCTCACCTCGATCTGGCGTTCATCGGCGGCGGCCTTGTACCACTTGGAGAGGCAGTTGCGGCAGAAGCCGGCAAGGTTCATCAGGTCGATGTTCTGCACGTCCTTGCGGCTGTCCAGGTGGGCAACCAGCCGACGGAAAGCGGCGGCTTCGAGTTCGAGGCGTTGTTGATCGTTCATGGTGGTCTCTGCGAGGCAGCTTCAAGGGGCGAGCTTCAAGCTGCAAGAGTGGATTTGCGGTGCTCAGGCTCGAAGCTTACAGCTTGAGGCTTGCAGCGGCTACGAAGTAGCCCGGCTTGCTGCAAGGGTAATCGACACCGACTCGGCGAATCGCAGGGCATGGGGCTTGTCCACTTCGACCTCGGCGTACTGCACCGACTCATTGGCCATGACCAGATCCAGCAGCTCCTGGGTCAGGCGTTCGAGCAGGGCAAAGCGATTGCCTTCCACGTGGGCGATGATCGCCTTGGTGATGGTGCGGTAGTTCAGCGCGTGATCGATGTCGTTGTCGCGAACCGCGTCCTGGGCCGGATACAGGATGGTCAGGTTGATCAACACATCCTGCTTGTTGAGGATCTCCTCCTCGTTGATACCGATGAAGGTGCGCAGGCGCAGGTCCTTGACCCGGATGCGCGCCATGGCTGGCTGAAGTTGTGGCATTTAGTTGCTCCGTCGAATCAATTGCAGGAACTCCTGGCGGGTGGTGCTGGACTCGCGGAAGGCGCCAAGCATCACCGAGGTATTCATGGTCGAGTTCTGTTTTTCGACGCCGCGCATCATCATGCACATGTGCTGGGCTTCGATCACCACCGCCACGCCGGCGGCCTGGGTGACCTGCTGCACCGCGTCGGCGATCTGCCGGGTGAGGTTCTCCTGGATCTGCAGGCGACGGGCGAACATGTCCACCAACCGGGCGATCTTCGACAGCCCCAGGACCTTGCCCGTAGGAATATAAGCCACATGGGCCTTGCCGATGAAGGGCAGCAGGTGATGTTCGCACAAGGAATAGAGCTCGATGTCGGCGACGATCACCATCTCATCGTTGTCCGAGGCGAACAGCGCGCCGTTGACGATCTGCTCCACGCTCTGCTCGTAGCCGTGGCAAAGGTACTGCATGGCCTTGGCGGCGCGCAGCGGGGTATCGAGCAAGCCCTCGCGCTCGGGGTTTTCCCCCAGGCCGATGAGGATTTCGCGGTAATGCTGTGGCAGGGATAACGCCATGATGAATCCTCGAAACAGGCTATTTGAGGTGCCGCCCGCCGTTGACGGTCAGGGTCGTGCCGGTGACATAGGGGTTGTCCAGCAGGTAACGCAGGCTCTGGTAGATCACTTCGCTACCGGGCTCGATGCCCAGTGCCGACTTGGCCAGGGCCTTGGCCCGGTACGCCGCGTCGTCTGCGGGGTTGAACAGTAGCAGGGCAGGGGCGATGCCGTTGACCTTGATGGCGGGTGCATATTTCGCCGCGAAGGACAGCGTCAGGCTTTCGAGGCCGGCCTTTGTGGCGCAATAGGCGACGTGCCTGCTGCTGCCCTTGCGTGTCACGTCATCGCTGATATGCACGATGTCCGCGGGGCTCGAGCGCAGCAGCAGCTGCGCGCAATGCAGGTTGATCAGATAGGGCGCGAGCATGTGTACGCCGAACATCGCGTTGAAGGCTGCCGTTTCGTCGCCGGGTGTTTCGACCAGCCATGCCGAGGCGTTGTGCACGATGGCCCGCAGCCGGTCGGTGTGCTGCTTGAGTTGCTCGATGAAGGCCAGGATCCCCGCCTCATTGGAAAAATCGGCGTATAGCACGGTCGCCCCCCGATCACGCAGCGTCTGTACGCCGGGACGTTCGGTGCGATAGGTGGCGATCACCGCGTGACCTTCGTCCAGCAGTCGCTGGGCGCAATGCAGGCCGACGCGCTGGGCTGCGCCGGTGAGCAGGATCGGAGCGTTGGCACTGGGCATGGGGCGGCTCGGTTCACGGCAGGAGCAAAACTATAACAGCGGTCGGCGACCTGTACCTACGAGCCCGTCATAAAGGGACACAACAACTGCGCATATCGATACGGTTTGTAGTTGTCATCATACGACTTAGAAGGGGTAAGATAGGATCCAATTCGCTAATGGGAATTCTTCCGAGATGAGCGTAATCACCGACGATAAGTTCGTATTCCAGGCATCAGGCGCCATGGAACGGGAAGATCTGTTTCCCATTCGCGAAGTATCCCGCCTCACCGGCGTGAACCCAGTGACGCTGCGCGCCTGGGAACGCCGCTACGGTCTGATCCAGCCCACGCGCACTGACAGCGGTCATCGCTTGTACTCCCTGGGGGATATCGAGAAGGTCCGCAGCATCCTGGCCTGGATCGAACGGGGGGTGGCGGTCAGCAAGGTGAGCAAGATCCTGGCCAGAACCGATTCGGTGAAATCGGTTTCCCCGTTGATTCCATCCAGTCGGGTCAGGAGCGACTACGCCCAATGGCAACAGCAAGTGGCCGATGCAATCGGCGACTTTGACGACATGGGGCTGGACCGCATCTATGGGCAGATATTTTCCAGCTACGCGGTGCCCATCGTATTCCAGAACATATTGATGCCACTGTGGCGGCAGCTGTTGCAGCGCCAGCAGGAGTTCGGCCAGACCAGCGAATGGCTGTTCTACGACGGTTTCCTGCGTTCGCGTGTCGCACAACGGCTCTTGCTCAAGCGTGATTCACCCTCGCGACGTCTGTTGGTCACTGCCATCGCCGGCCAATGCCGCGAACTGGAGCTATTGGTCACGGCGTTGTTCCTGTCGAAGGCGGACGTGGGCATCAGGCTGTTGACGGTGGGCCAGCCGTTCGATGAGTTGACCCTGGTGTGCCAGAAGGTGAAACCGGTGGCGCTGGTACTGATGTCCAACCATGCCCCTGGGGCTGAATTGCCCAAGCGCCTGAACAAACTGGCGATGAGCCTGGATTGCCCCTTGATGCTGGCGGGTGACGCTTCCGATTTGATGCAGGATTGCCTGGCGGGATCGTCGATCGGCTGCCTGGGCAATGAAGGGACGGTGATGAGCCAGCGCTTGCGTCAGTTGCTGGCGGGAAGCCTGGACACCTGAAGCCGGACGATCGCCTGGGCTTGTGCGAGAAATCGTGCAGACACAGGCAGGGCCTGGGCTCTGTAAGCAGCATGAGCGAGTATCAAGGCTTTTCGTGGCCTACAGATGCATCGCCGGATGGGTCAGCCGATGTTGTTGAAGGATGTACTGACGCAGGCGCTCGGTCTCGTCCTCGTCATTCTGGCTCAGATGGTAGGCATACAGGCCCCGATCGGTTTCCCGTTCGAAGGCGCCGCGCAACGAAATCCTCTCGTACCCTGACGGGCTGAACCACAAGGCGAACTGCTTGGGGGGCTTGATGCGGCTGCGGTTTTCCAGCAGCACGCCCTTGCAGGATACCTCGTGAACCCACAAAGGCCCTGGCTGGCCCTTGGCGTTCTCCAGGGCCACCGGTTCTTCGAGGGCCAAGCGCCAGGGACGCACCTTGGGCCCGTCCTCGTAGATGCTCGGTACGCCCAGGCGCAGGTGCATCGCGTGAAATTCGTCTTCCACCAGGTGCAGCGGGAACGTCATCTGCTGATTTTCGAAACTGGCTTGCAGCGTGACCTGCTCGTTCGCCGCCAGGCGCGTCAGCAGGTCACGGATCTGCGACCCGCCATTGACCAGCAGGCTCGACGTGACATCCCGCTCGTTCAATTGCGGGTTGTGCTGCATTGTCCGGATGAAATCCAGCTCATCCTGGGTCAGAAGGGCGTCGCGCTGCATGGTGTGCTCGAGATGATTTCTTACGTGTTCACTGGTGATTGTAGTGACTGACCGTTAATTCGCCGTTTTGTTTGTGCCATTCGTCGCTTCAAGACGAGCAATCGTGGCCCGGGCGTCCGCCAGTTCCTTTTCCAGCTGCGCGATGCGGTTCTGTGCCCTGACCTGGACCGTCACGTCTTTCTGCACGCCCACGAAGTACGTGTGGCCGTCAGCTGCGTTCTTAACCGTCGACAGTGACAATTCGTTCCAGAACGGCGTGCCATCCTTGCGATAGTTGCGCAGCACTTCCCGGCAGGCACCGCCCTGCTTCAACGTCTCGCGTATGTGCTCGAGCGAGGGCTGGTCGCGATCGCCCGATTGCAGGAAACGACAGTCCTGATAGAGGATCTCGTCCCGGCTATAGCCGGTCAGCCGCTCGAAGGCCGGGTTCACATAGATGAGGATGTTGTCCTCGTCGCCTTCCTTTTCGGCGATGACGATTCCGTCGTTGGAAGCGTTTATCACCAGTTGCATCAGCTGCGCATTGATCATGGACCGCTTCCTTTTCAAATCCCTGTAAATACAGCATTTTAGAAGAATCTGCAGGGCTGTCCACTGGCCATCACTGGTTGTTGGGAGCCAATCGCAAACTGGCGGCTCTGCCTGCTACTATCCCGAGTCTTTTATTCAGGTTCAGGACCAGATAGATGAAAATCGCCATCCTTTGCGGTTCGGTATACGGCACCGCCGAAGAAGTCGCCCACCATGCCGCCACCCTGCTCGGCGAGGCCGGTTTCGAAACCCTGTGCAACCCCCGGGCGACCCTGGCGGACATCCAGGCATTCGCCCCGCAAGCCTTGCTGGCCGTGACGTCCACCACCGGCATGGGAGAACTGCCGGATAACCTGATGCCCTTGTATTCGGCCATTCGCGACCAGTTGCCCGCCTTCTTTCGCGGTTTGCCAGGTGCCGTGATCGGCCTGGGAGATGCCAGCTACGGCGACACTTTCTGCGGCGGTGGCGAGCAGATGCGCGAATTGTTCGCCGAACTTGGGGTGGCCGAGGTGCTGCCTATGCTGCGCCTGGATGCCAGCGAAAGCGTCACGCCGGAAACCGATGCGCAGCCTTGGCTGGGAGAGTTGATCGAGGCCCTGCGTCGTTGATCGAGCGGGCGTCGGCGCAACGGGCGGCGTGACCCGCTCGGTCATTAAGCTGGCTGCCAAGGCAACTGGCGCCCTCGCCAGGGCTGACTAGACTCATCCTCTTGTGCACGGCGTGCCGTTGCACCTTATAACGATAAGCCAGAGGTCAGAGCCGTGAGCGTAGCGCCCATCCAATCGACACTCAGCATCAAGGACCAGGTCAGCACCGCCGAATGGCAAACCCGCGTCGATCTTGCCGCCTGTTACCGACTGGTGGCGTTGCATGGCTGGGATGACCTGATCTTCACGCATATCTCCGCCAAGATTCCCGGCACCGAGGACTTCCTGATCAACCCGTTCGGGATGATGTTCCACGAGATCACCGCGTCCAGCCTGGTCAAGGTCGATCAGGCCGGCAACAAGCTCATGGACAGCCCCTACGAGATCAATCCGGCCGGCTACACCATTCACAGCGCAGTGCACGAAGTGCGCCACGATGTAGCCTGTGTGTTGCATACCCACACCGCTGCCGGCGTCGCCGTATCGGCCCAGAAGCAAGGGGTGCTGCCCATCAGCCAGCAATCCCTGTTCGTGCTGTCGAGCCTGGCCTTTCACCCTTATGAGGGCGTTGCTCTCAATCACGAAGAGAAGGCCCGTCTGCAGGCAGACCTGGGCGACAGCAACTTCCTGTTGCTGCACAACCATGGACTGCTGACTTGCGGCGGGACCATCGCCGATACCTTCCTGATGATGTTCACCTTTCAGCGGGCCTGTGAGATCCAGGTACTGGCACAAAATGGCGGGGCCGAGCTGATTGCCATCGATGCGCCGATACTGGCCGGTGCCAAGGCGATGATCGCCGCAGTCACCAGGAGTGCCCAGGGCATGGGGGGCGCGCTGGCGTGGCCGGCGTTGCTGCGCAAGCTCGATCAACAAGACCAGGGTTATAGAAGCTGATGCCTATGGTGCAGGTTCCCCTGCGCATCTGGCGCCAGCGCGGCCAGACCTTCATGTTCCGGGGGCATGCCATCCGGTACTGGGCGGCGGGGCACGGTGAACCGTTGCTGCTGATCCACGGGTTCCCCACCGCCAGTTGGGATTGGCACTACCTGTGGCAACCCCTGGCCCAGCGCTATCGGGTGATTGCCTGCGACATGCTCGGGTTTGGTGATTCCGCCAAGCCGGTGGATCACATCTACAGCCTGCTGGAGCAGGCCGATCTGCAGCAGGCGCTGTTGGAGCACCTGAATGTCCGGCAAGCGGTGCACCTGTTGGCCCACGATTATGGGGACAGCGTGGCCCAGGAACTGATCGCTCGTCATTGCGAGGCACGTATCGACATCGCCAGTTGCGTGTTCCTCAACGGCGGCCTGTTTCCGGAGACCCATCGTCCGGTGCTGGTGCAAAGGTTGTTGCTCGGTCCTTTGGGCTGGCTGGTGGCCCGGGCCTTTTCCCGCGAGGGCCTGGCCAAGAGTTTTCGGCGGATCTTCGGGCCATGGACCGGCCCCAGCGAAAGCGAACTGGACGATTACTGGAGCCTGGTGCACAGCAACGGCGGCCCACGGATCATGCACAAACTCATCCGCTACATTCCCGAACGCCGTGTGCAGCGCGATCGCTGGGTGCACGCGATGCAGCGCGGCGAAGTGCCCATGCGGGTCATCGATGGTGGGTTCGATCCGATTTCCGGTGCGCACATGGTAGCGCGCTACGAGGCGCTGATTCCCAATGCGGATACGGTGCTGCTGCCCGACATCGGCCACTATCCGCAGGCGGAGGCACCGGTGCAGGTGCTCAAGCATTACCTGGCGTTCCGTGCGGGCATCCCTGGGCCGGTGCGGCAGGTGGTGTACTCGTGATGCCTGTTGCCTTGGGATCGGGTTGAGCCAGGCTCGGATTCGCGTCCTGTCATGCGCCAACGCATCATCCCCTCGCCTTATCGCCCACCATTCACTCTCAGCCGTGTTGATTGTGGATCATGCTCCCTGTGCCCGACACTCGGGCTTTGCAATCCATTCGGCCTGCTGGAGTTCTGCCCATGAGTGAATCTGTGCGCTTCGAAGATAAAGTGGTGATCGTCACCGGAGCTGGCGGTGGCCTGGGGCGGGCCCATGCCCTGCTGTTCGCCAGGCAAGGCGCCCGGGTAGTGGTCAACGATCTTGGTGGTTCCGCCCAGGGCGAGGGGGCCAACGCCTCGGCGGCGGATCGGGTGGTGGCTGAGATTCGCGAGGCCGGCGGTATTGCCGAGGCAAACCACGACTCGGTCACTGATGGCGACAAACTGGTACAGAATGCCCTCGACGTGTTCGGCCGGGTCGATGTGGTGGTGAACAACGCCGGTATCCTGCGGGACAAGACCTTCCACAAGATGGACGATGCCGATTGGGACCTGGTCTATCGCGTCCATGTCGAGGGCGCCTACAAAGTCACCCGTGCCGCATGGCCGCACCTGCGCGAGCAGAATTATGGCCGGGTGATCTTCACGGCCTCGACCTCGGGAATCTATGGCAATTTCGGCCAGTCCAACTACGGCATGGCCAAGCTCGGCCTGTATGGCCTGACGCGCACTTTGGCCATTGAAGGTCGCAAGAACAACATCCTGGTCAATGCCATCGCGCCTACTGGCGGCACCCGCATGACCGAAGGCCTGATGCCGCCGCAGGTGTTCGAACAGCTCAAGCCCGAACTGGTCAGCCCGCTGGTGGTGTACCTAGCCAGCGAAGCCTGCCAGGAAACTTCCGGGTTGTTCGAGGTGGGCGGCGGCTGGATGGGCAAGGTGCGCTGGGAACGCAGCCTCGGTGCCGGATTCGATCCGAACAAGGGTTTTTCCCCCGAAGACGTCGCCGCCCATTGGCAGCAGATCTGTGATTTCAAGGACGCAGTCCACCCGAACGACAACCTGGAAGCATTGAAGGAGATGATGGCGAATCTGCAACGCTACGCCGTTTGACTCGCCGCCAGACCGGTTGCCGTCGATGACGGCAACGTCGGTCACGGACAATACTTCTTCACCAGTGCCGCCAGGTTCGCGGCGGTCTCGATGTCCATCACACCGTCATACCGGGCCGGGCGAAAGTGAAGCTGGAAGGCGCGCACCAGGCGCTGGAAGCCCATACTGGTCGTGGCAGCCGAAGTGTCATAGCCATATTTCTTGAACAGCCCGAGCAATTGTTCGCGGGTAGGCAAGCCGGCGCATTCGTAGGCGTGCATGCAGGCCCTTTGGGTGGACTCATCGAACCAGGCACCGATGCCCTTGGCGTATAGCGCCTGCCAGGGGAACATCGGGCCGGGATCGCTTTTCCTGCCGGCGGCGATGTCCGAATGCCCCACCACGTTGACCGGGCTGATGTCCGGATAGCGCTGGAGCAGGTTCGAGGCCAGGTATTGGATTGCCTCGATTTGCCGGGGGTCATAAGGAGGAAAGGTGAATTGTCCCTGGTTATCCGTGGCGAGATTGACGATTTCGACGCCAATCGAAGTGTCGTTCAGGTTATTCCTGCCTCCCCAGCTGCTCACCCCTGCGTGCCAGGCGCGCTGGTTCTCGTCCACCAGGTTGAAGATCTGCGGCTCATTGAACCCAGCCTTCAGATAACTCGGGTCGTTGAAATCCGGAATCAGGTAATGAGCGCTGACCGAGGCGCCGGTCAATGTATTGACAGAGGACGAAAAGTTGGCGGCGGTATAGTGAAAGACGAGGAAACGAACCCGATTGTTATAGCCATATCTTGATCGGTAACTTGTGGAGTTGATCGCGTACATAAGAAACTCACTGATAACTGAAGAAGGTCGATGCAACAGGCTTCGACGTAAATCAGGCTAACAATGACTGTGGGTTCGGCATGTAGTGAAGGTCTTGGTTTCGTGTGGGAATTGGCGTCTGGTCTTCAGGGCGTTAGAGGTACGGCAGTTGCCGCTCTTAACTGGTGTCACGGGTAAGGTATTCAGGCTTGCTTGTGCCCTGTTTCTATTTTGCCGCTGCTTCCGGTCTACGTTGGTTTAAGAGTCCCTGGGTGTTCTTCCCATGCATATATCGGATGCCGGTATATCAGTGATATGGCGGTATGTTGAGCACTTGTCATCGTTCATTGCAATTGACGTAGTTGTACTCAATGGAAATGAAAGAAAGCAATGCGCTGGAGCAGGTGGCCGGGCTGTTGGATATTTCCGATATTGATGTAAGCGTCGAGAATTTCATCTGGGAATAAACCAAATAAAAAAGGCCGCTGCAAAAAGCAGCGGCCTGAAGATGACGTTGCAAAGGAGCTACAAATCAACGTCGCAAGCACGGGATGATGAACCGATGACGCCAGTCCATCCGAATGACGGTGCGCCAGGCGTGAGGGATGCCGTGGCGGCTGCTGGCAGGCCCGTTACCCTGCAAGCCCGGCCAGCATAAGGATCGACCGCGTCGGGAAACAGCCCGGATCCGGACATGCACTGTTGCAGTGCGCGCAACAGTGTCATGGCCGCGATGGATATGCGTGGCGTTGATGATGGGTCATCCAGTCCATCCATGCGTCGTGCAAAGGCCCGTCTCGCAAAGGCTGTAATCCTTTCGAGCGACAGCGCGAATACCTCCTTGGTGCGCTTATCGCCCGCTCCGGGCGGCAGTAGGGTGAAGTCTCTGTCACTCACCGGGGAAGACGCATGACAACAATAACAATGCGCGCCATCTTCAAGCCGCAGGCGCTGGCCGTCGCGGTGGCCTTGGGTTGCTGTGCCCAGGCGCAGGCCGTTTCATTCAACATTGGCGAGATCGAAGGCCAGTTCGACTCCTCGCTGTCCGTTGGCGCGAGCTGGGGCATGCGCGACGCCGACAGGGATCTGGTGGGGACGGTCAACGGTGGCCGGGGGCAATCTTCCACCGGTGACGATGGGCGCTTGAACTTCAAGAAAGGCGAGACCTTTTCGAAGATCTTCAAAGGACTGCACGACCTCGAACTCAAGTACGGCGACACCGGTGTGTTCGTGCGTGGCAAGTACTGGTATGACTTCGAGCTCAAGGATGAGGGCCGCGAGTTCAAGGACATCAGCGACAGCAATCGCAAGGAAGGCGCCAAGTCCTCAGGGGCACAGATTCTCGATGCCTTCGTCTATCACAACTATTCCATCGCCGATCTGCCGGGCACTGTGCGCGCCGGCAAGCAGGTGGTCAGTTGGGGGGAAAGCACCTTCATCGGCAACTCCATCAACAGCATCAACCCGGTGGACGTGTCCGCCTTCCGTCGCCCCGGTGCGGAAATCAAGGAAGGCCTGATTCCGGTGAACATGCTGTTCGCCTCCCAGGGCCTGACCGACAAGCTCACCATCGAAGGTTTCTACCAGTTGGAGTGGGATCAGACCGTGGTGGATAACTGCGGCACGTTCTTCGGCAACGACGTGGTGGCCGATGGTTGCACCAGTGGCTACACCGTGGGCAGTCCGGCGATTGCGCCGTTCGTGCCCCTGACCCAGGCATTCGGCCAGGAGATCCAGGTGTCCAGCGAAGGGGTGATCATTCCCCGTGGCGGCGACCGCGACGCCCGCGACTCCGGCCAGTGGGGCACGGCGTTGCGCTGGCTTGGCGATGATACCGAGTACGGCCTGTACTTCATGAATTACCACAGCCGTACGCCTACCGTCGGGACCACCACGGCGGGGCTTTCGACGCTGGCGGCGTTGCCGGGAATGGTCGCGATCGCCAACGGCCTGGTCCCTGGCAGCGGTGCGGGCCTTGCGCAAAGCGTGATGCTGGGCCGTGGTGGGTACTACCTTGAATACCCGGAAGATATCCGCCTGTACGGCGCCAGTTTCTCCACGACGTTACCCACCGGCACCGCCTGGACCGGCGAGATCAGCTACCGTCCCAACGCACCGGTGCAGGTCAATACCAACGACCTGACCCTGGCCCTGGTCAACCCGATTGCCGGTGGCGCGGCATCGCCCATCGCGACCGCGCCGGGTGCCGACAACACCGGCTACCGGCGCAAGGAAATCACCCAGATCCAGAGCACCATGACGCACTTCTTCGACCAGGTGCTGGGGGCCGATCGGCTGACCCTGGTGGGCGAGGCGGCGGTGGTGCATGTCGGGGGGCTGGAGTCCAAGGACCAGCTGCGTTATGGCCGCGACTCGGTCTACGGCCAGTACGGCTTCAACGGTGACACCGACGGTTTCGTCACCTCGACCTCATGGGGCTACCGCGCGCGGGCCATTCTCGACTATTCCAACGTCGTCGCCGGCGTCAACTTCAAACCCAACCTGTCCTGGTCTCACGACGTGTCAGGCTACGGCCCCAACGGCCTGTTCAACGAGGGCGCGAAGGCTGTCAGCGTTGGCGTCGACGCCGACTACCGCAACACCTACACCGCCAGCCTGAGCTACACCGACTTTTTCGGCGGCGACTACAACGTCCTCGAAGACCGCGACTTCCTCGCCCTGAGCTTCGGCGTGAACTTCTGATCTGGCTGACAAGGAAAACCCAATGCGCAAGATGATTCTGCAATGCGGTGCCCTGGCCCTGAGCCTGCTGGCCGCGAACGTGATGGCGGCGGTTTCGCCGGAGGAAGCGAACAAACTGGGCACCAGCCTGACGCCGGTGGGCGCGGAAAAGGCGGGCAACGCCGATGGCTCGATTCCGGCCTGGACCGGCGGCATTCCCAAGAATGCCGGGGCGGTGGACAGCAAAGGTTTCCTGGCTGATCCGTTTGCCAATGAAAAACCGCTGTTCACCATCACCGCCGCCACCGTGGACAAATACAAGGACAGGCTTTCCGAAGGCCAGGTCGCGATGTTCAAGCGCTACCCGGAAACCTACCGGATCCCGGTCTATCCGACCCATCGCAGTGTGTCGCTGCCCCCCGAGATCTACGAGTCGATCAAGCGCAGCGCGCTCAACGTCACGGCGATCAACGATGGCAACGGCCTGTCCAATTTCACCGGTAACCGCTACTACGCGTTCCCGATTCCCAAGAACGGCGTGGAAGTGCTGTGGAACCACGTCACTCGTTACCACGGTGGCAACCTGCGGCGCATCATCACCCAGGCCACGCCGCAGACCAACGGCAGTTTCACGCCGATCCGCTTCGAAGAAGAAATTGCCGTGCCGTTCCTGATCAAGGACGCCGATCCAGAAAAGGCCAGCAACGTGCTCACCTACTTCAAGCAGGAGGTCACCGCTCCGGCGCGTCTGGCCGGCAACGTACTGCTGGTGCATGAAACCCTCGACCAGGTGAAGGAACCACGCCTGGCCTGGATCTACAACGCTGGCCAGCGGCGTGTACGCCGCGCGCCTCAGGTGGCCTACGACGGTCCGGGCACCGCCGCCGACGGGTTGCGTACCTCCGACAACTTCGACCTGTTTTCCGGCGCACCGGATCGCTACGACTGGAAGCTGGTGGGCAAGAAGGAAATGTACATCCCGTACAATAGTTACAAGCTCGACTCGCCCAACCTTAAGTACGACGACGTGATCAAGGCCGGTCACATCAACCAGGACCTGACCCGCTACGAGTTGCATCGCGTCTGGGAAGTGATCGGCACGGTCAAGCCCAACGAGCGTCATATCTATGCCAAGCGCCACATGTACATCGACGAGGACAGTTGGCAGGCCGCGCTGGTGGACCACTACGACGGTCGTGGGCAACTGTGGCGAGTGGCCGAAGGGCATGCCCAGTTCTATTACGATCACCAGAACCCGGGCTACACCCTCGAGGCACTCTACGACCTCATCGCCGGCCGCTATATTGCCCTGGGCATGAAGAACGAGGAGAAGCACAGCTACGTGTATGGTTTCGAGGCCCGTGCGGCCGACTACACCCCGGCGGCGCTGCGGTCGAGTGGGGTTCGGTAACACCCACTGCCGTCGCTACGAAAAAAGAGACCGATCGGTCTCTTTTTTTATGGGCTGCGATCAGCGCGCTGAATACTTCTCCAAAGGTGGGTGACACAGGGCTAGGGTGGAGGGAGAACAATAAAAAGGACCTGCCCGCATGACCGCCATGTCCCCGTGCCCGGACCGTCCTGGATTGCTGCCTCGCCTGTCTTCGACGCATGTGCCGCGCAGGTCCCTGAGCGAGCCCCTGCTGGCCTCGGGGGCTCGGGTGAAGTTGCTGTGCGCGCCCGCGGGCAGCGGCAAGAGCGCCTTGTTCGCCGAGTGTTTCCTGCAAGCCCCCAAAGATTGTCGAGTGCACTGGTTGCCCCTGGCAGGCAGCGTGTTGGATGCGACGCAGATGTGCGAGCGCCTGGCCCAGGCCCTGGGCCTGCCGATGATGGACGAGGCGGGGCTGCTGAATCATCTGGCCCGCCTGCAAACCCCCACCTGGCTGTTCCTGGATGATTACTGCCGGGTGTCGAACCCCGGCCTGGACCACTGGCTCGACCGTCTGCTCAATGCCAGCAGCCCGCTGTTGCATCTGTGGCTCAACGGCCGTCGGCGTCCGCATTGCAACTGGACGCGCCTGCTGCTCGACGACGAGCTGTACGAGTTCGATGCCAAGGCGCTGGTCTTCACGCCCGACGATATCCTGCCCTTGCTCGGTCATCTGACCCCGCCCCAGGCAACCCGAACCGCCCGGGAGGTGATACAGCGCAGTGGCGGCTGGTGCGCCGGCGTGCGCATCGCCTTGCTCGAACAGTGCGAATGGGCGCGCCGTCACGCCTCGCCAGGGCGGCCCGGCACCTTGCTGGACTACCTCGAGTACGAGTTGTTCAGCACGTTGACCGCGGACCTGGCCCAGGCGTGGCGCGTGCTGGCGCATCTGCCGCGCTTCAACGCCCGTCTTTGCGAGCATCTGTTCGGTGACACCGTGGGGGCGGAGTGCCTGCCCTTGCTGCTGGAGCTGGGATGCTTCATCGAACCTTGGGAGCAGTCCTCGGACTGGCTGCAGATTTTCCCGCCGCTGGCTCGGCTGGTGCGTGATGAACCCTGGCCCCAGGGACGCTCCTGGCATCGACGGGCGTGCCAGTGGTTCGCCGCCGAACAGGACTGGCAAATGGCGTTCGAGCAGGCCATCCAGGCCGAGGAGTTCGAAGCGGCCATCAGTTTCCTGCGCCACCTGAGTTTCGAGCACGTCTTGCAGCGCGACAATGTACTGCTGTTGCTGGACCTGCATGACCAGCAAGGCGAGGCACTGACCCTGAGCACGCCGCAATCGGTGGGGTTGGTCACTGCCGCGCTGCTGTTCGCCGGACGCTTCGATCAGGCCTCGGCCTGCATCGAGCAACTGACCCGGTTCGCACCGCAACCCCAGGCTTGCCAGCAGCGGCAACTGGTGGCTCGCTGGCAGGTCCTGCGGGGGTGGCTGCTGCATCTGTCGGGCGACGGCGAACAGGCACGCGAGCACTTCCTCCAGGCCCAGGCCGGCCTGGATCCGCAAGCCTGGTCCTTGCAGTTGCTGTGCCTGTCGGGATTGACGCAGCAGGCATTGCTCAAGGGCGAACTGGCCTCGGCCCAGTGGACCAGCCGCCAGGCGCTGTGCCTGGCCCGGGCCCAGGGTTCGCTGGTGTTCGAAGGGTTGCTGGAGCTGGACCATGCCCAGATCCTGGAACAGCGCGGCGCGCCCCATCGAGCCGACGATCTGCTCAGGGCGGTGCAAGTATTGCTGGACAAGCCGGGCCAGGATTTTTCCGCGCTGCTGGGGCGTATCGCCCTGCGTCGTGGACGCCTGGCGTTGCGCATGGGCTTTGACGACCAGGCCGCCGAGCAATTCCAGCGGGGCCTGGACACGGCTTTGCGCTACCAGGATAAACAGGTGCTCTACGGGTTTCTCGGCAAGGCCAGCCTGGCTGTCAACCTGGGGGATTACGGCGCAGCTTTCATGCAACTGCGCGATGCCGAGCGGATCATGCAGCAACGGCACATTCCCGACACGGTCTACCGTGGCGTTTTGCTGCAAACCAGCTGCCAGTTCTGGTTGCAGCAAGGGCGTCCGGAGCTGGCCCATGAAGCCCTTACCAGGGTCCTGCGGCATTTCCATGGGCCCCAGGCCAAGCATGCGCCACCGGCGACCCTGGAGTTGATCCCCAGGCTCGAATACTTGCTGGTGCTCACCGAGGTCTACCTGCAGCGGGCGCAGGAGCCACAGGCACGGCTCAAGGCAATGATCGAGCAGGCTCAGCGCTGTGGCATGCATGGGCTGGAGACCGAGTTGCACCTGGCCCTGGCCGAAGTGGCGTGGCTGTCCGCCGACCATGCCCTGGCGCGTTCGCTCATGGAGGAGGGATTCGAACGCGTCGCCTGCTGGCGAGCGGAACACGCCCTGAGTGAATTGCGCCTGCGCCAGCCCCAGCTATTGCGCTGGGTGCAGGCGGCGGCCCCTATCGAGCCGCCTGCAACCGCGGCCGAAGAGACCTTGTTGAGCCAGCGTGAACTGGAAGTGCTGGGGTTGATCGCACAAGGGCATTCAAACCAGCAGATCGCCGAACAGTTGTTCATCTCGCTGCACACCGTGAAAACCCACGCCCGTCGGATCCACAGCAAACTTGGCGTGCAGCGACGGACTCAAGCGGTGGCGAAAGCCAAGGGCATGGGGGTCATGAGTTAGGACGGCGCGTGGCTTTCTTGCAAGCTTCCGGCGGGACTGCCTCAGGCTCTGTTTGAAAAGTCTGAGACGAGGGTCAGGCAAGGCGAGGAACGGCCGGGGTCGCGCGACTTTACTGGAGTGAATGAGCATGGCGATGGGGCTCGCGCACGAGCCGGTTTCAACGCAGCCTCACCGAGTAAGGGCTTTTCAGACAGAGCCTTCGTAGCCCATCCGCCAGCTCACGGCCCGGGTGGCCGCCAACAGCCGTTGCGCCGCCGGGCCGTGTTCGTCGGCATGGAACAGCGATGTCGGGCCAACGATGGTCATGACGGCGGCCACCTGGCCGACAGCGTTGAAGACCGGGGCGGACAAGGCGTCCACGCCCGGCATCAGCAAACCGTGCACATGGTGCAGGCCGCGACTGCGAATCTGCTCGCACAGGCTGGCATAGGCGTGGTCGTCGGCCAGGGCGTGCGCCTGGCTGCTCTTCACTTCCTGCTGGCGCAACTCGATTGTCTCGCGCTCCGGCAGATAGGCGCTGAACACCAGGCCGGTGGATGAACTGAGCAACGGCAGTACCGACCCCAGTTGCGTCACCACGGTCACCGCCCGCACGGCGGGTTCGATCCGCACCACGGTTGCGCCGTGATTGCCCCATACCGCCAGGAAGCAGGTTTCATTGAGGTCGTCCCGCAGCTCTGCCAGGGGCAGGGCGGCCACCTGCAGCACATCCATGCCATTCAACGCTGCGAGGCCCACCCGCAGCGCTTCGCGGCCCAGGCCGTAATGGTTGGTCGCGGCGTTCTGCTCGGCGAAACCGCTGGCGATCAAGGCTTGCAGGTAGCGATGGACCTTGCTCGCCGGCATCTGCACGTGTTCGGCCAGGCGCGACAGGGAGGTGGACGGAGAGAGTTCGGCCAGGGCCTTGAGAATGTCGGTACCGACTTCGGCCGAGCGGACTTTCTGTTTGCCGTTACTGAGCGGGTTTTCCATAGAGGCCTGATCTGGGGGCGAATGGGCGTCTTTATAGCTTGACGGTTGCTATCGGGCAAATTACGTTATGCGTAATTGGATTACGATAAAAATAACAGATGTTCAGGAGGCTCCATGAACCTCGATCCCACGGCATCGGACCTGGCCTATCAATCGGGCTTCGGCAACGAATTTGCCAGTGAAGCACTGCCAGGCGCGTTACCCGTCGGCCAGAATTCCCCGCAGAAAGCCCCATACGGTCTCTACGCCGAGCTGTTCTCCGGCACCGCCTTCACCATGGCTCGCAGCGAAGCGCGACGCACCTGGATGTACCGCATCCGGCCGTCGGCCAATCATCCGGCCTTTACCCGCCTGGAGCGTCAGCTGGCCGGTGGGCCGCTGGGGGACATCACTCCCAATCGCCTGCGCTGGAGCCCGCTGGACATTCCTGCCGAGCCCACCGACTTCATCGACGGGCTGGTGCGCATGGCGGCCAATGCTAGCCAGGACAAACCCGCCGGCATCAGCCTTTATCACTACCGTGCCAACCGCTCCATGGAGCGGGTGTTCTTCAACGCCGATGGTGAATGGCTGGTCGTGCCGCAACTGGGACGGCTGCGAATCGCCACCGAACTGGGTGTGCTGGAGCTGGCTCCGCTGGAAATCGCCGTGTTGCCTCGTGGGCTTAAATTCCGGGTCGAATTGCTCGACCCACAGGCCCGGGGCTACCTCGCCGAAAACCATGGTGCGCCGCTGCGCCTGCCGGACCTGGGCCCCATCGGCAGCAACGGCCTGGCCAACCCGCGTGATTTCCTGGCGCCGGTGGCCCATTACGAGAACCTGGCGCAACCCACCACCCTGGTACAGAAATTCCTCGGTGAGTTGTGGGCGTGCGAACTGGATCACTCGCCCCTGGATGTGGTGGCCTGGCATGGCAACAACGTGCCGTACAAATATGACCTGCGACGCTTCAATACCATCGGCACGGTCAGCTTCGATCACCCGGATCCTTCCATCTTCACCGTTTTGACGTCGCCGACCAGTGTCCACGGCCTGGCCAACCTCGACTTCGTGATCTTCCCGCCGCGTTGGATGGTGGCGGAAAAGACCTTCCGTCCGCCGTGGTTCCACCGCAACCTGATGAACGAGTTCATGGGCTTGATCCAGGGCGCCTACGATGCCAAGGCCGAAGGTTTCCTGCCGGGTGGCGCCTCGTTGCATAGCTGTATGAGCGCCCATGGCCCGGATGGCGAGACCTGCACCAAGGCGATCAATGCCACGCTCGAGCCGACGAAGATCGACAACACCATGGCCTTCATGTTCGAGACCAGCCAGGTGCTGCGCCCGAGCCGGTTCGCCCTGGACTGCCCGCAACTGCAAACCGACTACGATGCCTGCTGGGCCTCGCTGCCCGTCACGTTCGACCCGACCCGGAGATAACCCATGACTCACGTTTCCCCTGCCCGTAGCTGGGTGGCCTCCGCCAACGGCCATGCCGATTTTCCCCTGCAGAACTTGCCATTGGGAATCTTCAGCACCGGCAATGGCGGCCCGCGCAGCGGCGTCGCCATCGGCGATCATGTCCTGGACCTGCAGGCCGCCCTTGAGGCGGGCCTGTTCGAGGGCGCGGCCCGCGAAGCGGTCGAGGCCATGGGCGAGGGCCAGTTGAATGCCTTCTTCGAACTGGGGCGCGGCGCCCGGGTGGCCTTGCGCGAGCGGCTGCTGGTGCTGTTGGGCGAAGACAGCCCGCAGCGCGACCAGATCCTGGCCCAGGGCGCCAGACTGCTGCCCCAGGCGGCGGATTGCCAGATGCACTTGCCGGCCAGGATCAACGATTACACCGATTTCTATGTCGGCATCGAGCATGCGCAAAATGTCGGCAAGCTGTTCCGCCCCGACAATCCCTTGCTGCCCAACTACAAGTACGTCCCCATCGGCTATCACGGTCGTGCCTCCACCATCCGCCCTTCCGGCACCGATGTGCGACGTCCCAGGGGCCAGACCCTGCCCGCCGGCCAGACCGAGCCGACCTTCGGCCCCTGTGCGCGGCTGGACTACGAACTGGAGCTGGGCATCTGGATCGGCAAGGGCAACGCCTTGGGCGAGCCTATCGCCATCGGTGACGCTGCCGAGCATATCGGCGGTTTCTGTCTGCTCAACGACTGGTCGGCGCGGGATATCCAGGCCTGGGAATACCAGCCATTGGGACCGTTCCTGTCGAAGAGTTTCCTCACCAGCGTGTCACCCTGGGTCGTGACGGCCGAAGCCCTCGAGCCGTTCCGCCGGCCACAACCGGCGCGCCCGGAAGGCGATCCGCAACCGTTGCCGTATCTGCTGGACAAGCGTGATCAGGCCGGTGGCGCCTTCGATATCGAACTGGAAGTGCTGCTGCTGACCGAAACCATGCGCGAGCAGAACCTGCCGGCCCATCGCCTGACCCTGAGCAACACCCGGTACATGTACTGGACCGTGGCGCAGATGATTGCCCACCACAGCGTCAACGGCTGCCAGTTGCAGGCCGGCGACCTGTTCGGATCGGGCACCTTGTCGGGTCCTGAAAACGGACAGTTCGGCAGCCTCCTGGAGATCACCGAGGGTGGCAAGAAGCCGGTCGAACTGGCTAGCGGCGAAGTGCGCAAATTCCTCGAGGACGGCGACGAGATCATCTTGCGGGCCCGTTGCAGCCGTGAGGGCGTCGCGTCCATCGGTTTCGGCGAGTGCCGTGGCAAGATCCTGCCGGCGCGTTGAGGAACCAGGGCATGGAACTCTACACCTACTACCGCTCCACCTCGTCGTACCGGGTGCGTATTGCCCTGGCGCTCAAGGGCCTGGATTACCAGGCCCTGCCGGTCAACCTGATCGCCCCACCGGGCGGTGAGCATCGCCAGCCGGCCTATCTTTCGATCAACCCGCAGGGGCGCGTGCCGGCGCTGCGTACCGACGAGGGCGGGCTGCTGGTGCAGTCGCCTGCCATCATCGAGTACCTGGAGGAACGTTATCCACAGGTGCCACTGCTCAATCCGGACCTGACGGTTCGTGCCCATGAACGGGGCGTCGCGGCACTGATCGGTTGCGACATCCATCCATTGCACAACGTCAGCGTGCTTAACAAGCTGCGGCAGTGGGAACACGATGAAACGCAGGTGACGGAGTGGATCGCTCACTGGATCGGCCAAGGGCTGGCGGCGGTGGAGCAGTTGATCGGCGATGAGGGCTATTGTTTCGGCCCGTTACCGGGGCTGGCGGACGTTTACCTGATACCGCAGCTGTATGCGGCCGAGCGGTTCAACGTGACCCTGGACGCGTACCCACGGATCCGCCGCGTTGCCGCGTTGGCGGCTGCCCATCCGGCCTTCCGGCAGGCGCATCCGGCGAACCAGCCGGATACACCCTGAAGGCTTGCTGTTCTGAAAACCAGGTGATTGCTGTGGCGAGGAGCAAGCTCTCTCGCCACAGGGCCATCATCCCTGCCGAATGCCGTCCACCGGTTCAATGCACAATCGAATTCGGCGGTAAATGCCCCAGCCGTTCGGTCAACCGGATCCGTTGGATCGGATCGTCGCTGAGCATCAACGCGTGTTCCAGGTCGAAGCGTTCGGCGTTGGGGCAATCGAGCCGCTGGTACAGGCTGGCGCGGGCCAGGTAGTCGGCGGCGCTGGCATTCCCCATTTCCAGTACCCGTTCGGCGTCGATCAAGGCATCGATGTATTCGTCGTTCGTCAGGTGCAATTGCCGGAGGTTGCGCGACAGGCGCTGGAGCATCTGCATCGGTTCGGCGGTGACCAGGTGCTCGGCCTTGAGCGGCATGTTTGCACCGTATTGGCGTTGCAGCAGTTCCCGACAGTCATTGGGGTAGAGCCGGCGGCCGCCGCAGGGGTCGAGCAAATGGTCGGCGCCGGGCACGCGCAACAGGAAATGGCCAGGGAAGTTGACGCCGACCATCGGAATTTCCAGGCCTCGCGCCAACTCCAGGGCAATCAAGGCCAGGGCCAGGGGTTGCCCGCGCTTGCGCGCCAGTACCTTGTCGAGCAACGCGGCGCGCGGGCGCAGCGGGGTGAAGTCATCCTGGGCAAAACCCAGGTCGTTGAGGCAGCGCAGCAGGGGCTGGCCCAGCTCCGCGACAGGGAGCATCGGCAGGTTCTGGCTGACACGCCGTTGCAGGTCCTTGAAATCACTGAGCAGGGCCGGCACGTCCACGTCACGGTCATGTTCGGCGGCAATCCACAGCGCCGCTTCGAACAGGGCCGGTGGCGAGCGGTGCAGGCATTCAAAAAAAGCTTGGCGCGGTTTCATCACAGTCTCCGGGCTTTGCCTCGTTTTAGCCCCGCCATGGGGTTTCGTCCAGTCTCGGACAGTCGTCGTAATGGTTATGTCCGAAAAGACTGACAACGGCTGCGGCTTATTCCGGCGTGCTCCAGCAATTTTCGACTACACGCCTATACTGGCGAAACAAACAAAAGTGATTCGGGAGCCTTTCGATGTTTGCTCTCATGCAAAGCTCCCGCCTTGAATCGCTGCACTTGAGCGTAGACCCGACGACCGGGTTGAAGGCGGTCATTGCCATCCACTGCAGCCGTCCTGGGCCGGCCCTGGGAGGGTGTCGTTATCTGTCCTACCCCGACGACGAAAGTGCCGTGGTCGACGCGGTACGCCTGGCCCAGGGCATGAGCTACAAGGCTGCCCTGGCCGGACTTCCGGTGGGCGGCGGGGTGGCGGTGATCATGCGCCCGGCCCATGTCGAAAGCCGGGCCGCATTGTTCGAAGCCTTCGGCCGCTGCATCGAGCAACTGGATGGTCGCTACATCACCGCCATCGACAGCGGCACGTCGGTGGCCGACATGGATTGCATCGCCCAGCAGACTCGCCATGTCACCAGCACCACGGCCTCGGGAGACCCCGCACCCCATGCGGCGATGGGTGTGTTCGCCGGCATCCGCGCCACGGCCATGGCGCGCCTGGGCAGCGATAACCTGGAAAGCCTGCGGGTGGCCATCCAGGGCCTGGGCAACGTGGGATATGCCCTGGCCGAACAACTGCACGCGGCGGGCGCCGAACTGCTGGTCAGCGACATCGACCCCGGCAAGGTGCAACTGGCAATGGAGCAACTGGGTGCCCATCCTATCGCCAACGACGCGCTGCTCAGTACCCCTTGCGACATTCTCGCGCCCTGTGGCCTGGGCGGTGTACTCAACAGCCACAGCGTGGCGCAACTGCGCTGCTCGGCCGTCGCCGGCTCGGCCCACAACCAGTTGAGCAACCTGCAAGTGGCCGATCAGTTGGAAAGGCGCGGGATTCTTTATGCGCCGGACTATGTGATCAACTCCGGCGGCCTGATCTACGTCGCCCTGAAACACCACGGTGAAGAGTTGCCGACCATTACGGCTCACCTGTCGAAGATCGGCGCCCGGCTTACCGAGATCTTCGCCCACGCCCAGGCCGAAAAGCGCTCGCCGGCGCGGGTGGCGGACGAACTGGCGGAGCGCTTGCTGTACAAGTGAACCGATAAAAAAGATCGCAGCCTTCCGGCCGCACCTGCATGCATTCAATGCCATGCGGTGCGGCCGGAAGGCTGCGATCTTTTTTGTTCATTCGGCGGAAGGATTGAGCAGTTCGGACAGCGCGTCCGGCTGGCTCTTGAATGCCCTTGCAAATACTTCGCGATTCTTCGCCATGTAGATGCCGGCTTCCTCTACCTGTTGCTCGCTCAGCGATGGAACGGCTTTTTGCAACACTTCGGCCAGCAATTCGGCGAGCTCCAGCATTTTGTCATGACGGTCAGCTTCGGCTTTATCCATGAACAAGCGCTCCAGATCTCGGCTGCTGCGGTATACCACTTCGACGGCCATTCACCACCTCACATGCCTTCACATTGGTTAGTCTTTCTGACTACTGTATTTATATACAGCCAAGAGGATAAGCGAAAACCCTTTCCCTTGGATAGTGGCTTTTTAATGTAGACCGGTTTCGGTATTTGTCCTGGCGGGCTGAGCCTGGTGGCAGAGATCCCGTCTTCGCCAGCCGCGCAAAAGTGTCGAAGCACGGCCCATTGCCATCTCACCCACAGTCGCTGGCCTTTTTTCTGCATGCAGAACAACCGTCACGTCCAATCCGCATCATCCGGTCGAAACGACCTAAGGAAACCACACCGTGAAAATCAACTGGGCCGAGAACCTGCGGCAGAACGTGCATCAACTGGCCGAATCCCTGGGCAACCTGTTCGTCGAGACGTTTCATTACCTGGCGTTGTTCGCCATCGGAGCGGTGACCGCTTGGGCGGCGGTGATGGAATTTTTGCAGATGATCGAAGAGGGGCACATCAAGATCGATGACATCCTGCTGCTGTTCATCTACCTGGAATTGGGGGCGATGGTGGGGATCTATTTCAAGACCAACCACATGCCGGTACGGTTTCTGATCTACGTGGCCATTACCGCGCTGACCCGCCTGCTGATTTCCAACGTTTCCCATCACAGCCCGCCGGACCTCGGGATCATCTACCTGTGTGGCGGCATCCTGCTGCTGGCGTTCTCTATCCTGGTGGTGCGCTACGCTTCCTCGCAATTTCCTTCGGTGAAGATCGAACACCCGCACCGTAAGGTCGGTGCGGGTTCCAGCGAGCATGCCGAAGTGGAGAAAGGCGAGATCTAGGGGCTCAACGAGAAGTCGCCGCGGGCCCCTCGCGCCGTCTCAGAGGCTGGCGGCAGGGGCGCCCAGGCTTTGTGCCTGCCGCGGTGGCAGCTTGACGTTGTCACCGCCGGTCATGGCTTCGAGGATCGCCACGGCACTGTGGCCCTGCTCGATGGCGATGCCGAACTGGATGCTTTGCACCAGGCGTTTCAGGCGTTCCGGATCGTTGCGTTGCTGGGCGCTGATCATGCGCTTGGCGACGATCCGACCGGCCTTGGATAAGGTCAGCATGATGCTGCCGTCCAGTCCCTGGATGCTCAGATTGATTTGATAGTGCGGCGCAAAAGCGTCGGTAATGATCTGAAAAGGGTTGTCCATGATGCGTCACCGCCTGATTGAACGTGCAGTTGTTGACCGGCCGTGATCAGGATTAGTTCGCAATACCGGACCATCGGCCATTCCATGTTCGTATTTCATCCTCTGTTGCAAGGCGTCGGCAGGTGGCCATTTGACAGTCATTCCCCTGCGGTGCCTGGTTGAGAGGTAGCAAGGGACATGCCGGAAAAACCTTCGGACAATGGTTCCAGGCGTATCGATCCACAGCGCTCTGGAACGGCGCTGCAACGGCTGCCCGTTTCGGGGCGCAATGGTCGTTGAAGGTGCAGGAAGGAGAGGGTTTGCCAGAGGAGGCGAGGCAGGGCAATTCCCGACCTTAACAGCGCTTTTGCGTGTTGTCCGCCTTTATTTGCAAATGAATATTTATCTTTCTCCAGGGGTTGAATTGTTCCTCCCACAGCCCGACTCTGTATTCAAGGGGCCGTTACGCCAACGTCGACAGGCCCCTGGCGAGCTAGCCGAAATAAGGGATGAACTATGCAAATCCAAGTCAACAGCGATAACCATATTCAAAGCAGCATCCGACTGGAGGAGTGGGTACGTACAACCATTGAAAGCACGCTCGAACGTTACGAAGAAGACCTGACTCGGGTCGAGGTCCACCTGGGGGATGAGAACGGCGACAAGCCTGGTCCCCATGACATGCGCTGCCAGATCGAAGCTCGGCCAAAGGGCCATCAGCCGATCTCCGTGACGCACAAGGCCGGTTCGCTGGATGCGGCGATCGAAGGCGCGGCCACCAAGCTTGAAAATGCCCTGGAACATCTGTTCGGCAAGCTGCGCGGCAAGCGCGCCGCGGCAGTCAAGACCGAGTCCGTGGCACTGGCCGACGCGATGCTGGAGGAAGAATTCCTGGAAAACGAGCGGGCTGCCCTGAACGGCTGAGCCTGATTCAAACCCACTGACCTGCTAAACGGGCCTGCAATTGCAGGCCCGTTTCGTTTTCTGTGGTGTCATGGACAGGACGCGGGTTGCGTGCCGATCAGAATGCCACGGAGGTCTGCACATACAACGTGCGCGGTTCCCCTACGTACTTGCCCCGGTTGTTGTCGTCGAAGGAGCGGGTGAAGTACTGGGTATTGAAAATATTCTTCACCCCCACGGCGACATTCAGGTCCGACAACTGCGGGCCGAAGTCGTAGGCGGCACGGCTGCTCAAGAGCATGTAGCCGGGAATATTGCCGGTGCTGCCATCAGCGCTTTCGGCGCGGGTGTTGGCGTTGTCGGCGAACTGCGCACTCTGGTAGGTACTGTCCAGGTTGAGCTTCCATGGGCCTTCGGTGTAACCGATCCCCAGGGTGCCCTTGTGTTTCGAGGAAAACGGCACGCGGTTGCCCTTGTTCGGCCCGTCTTCGCGGATCGTGGCGTCGACGAAGGCGTAGGTGGCGTAGACATCGAAACCGGCCAGCACCGGGCTCAGGCCATCGAGGGCATAGTTGATGCTGGTTTCCACGCCCTGGTGACGGGTTTCGCCGCGGGCGATCACCGAGTCGTTGGTCTGGTTGCTTTCATACTGGTTATCGAAGTTGATCAGGAATGCGCCGATCTCTGCCTTCAGATTGCCATTGTCATAGCGTGTGCCGATCTCCCAGGTGCGGGCTTTCTCCGGCTTCACTTCGCCGCTGCTGACGCGGTTGGGCATCTGGCTGTACTGCACGCTGCCGAAGGAGCCTTCGGTGTTGGCGTACAGGTTCCAATCGTCGGTCAGGTGATAGAGCACGTTCAGCGCCGGGAGGGCGGTGTTGTAGTCGCCTTTGTACTTCACGTTCGTCAGGTTGTTGGTTTGCTGCGATTCGATCATCTCGTAGCGAATACCCGGCGTGATGGTCCACTTGCCGATGTCGATCCGGTCATCGATGAAAAACGCGTTGGCTTGCGTGCCGCCACGGGTGTCTCGGTCGTTTCGGCTGTCGGTCGTCGGCAACTCGTTGCTGGCGATAGGGGTGCGATAGCGCAACTCGTGGCCGGCTTCATTGATGTAACGGTAGCCGACCCCGACTTCGTGGCGGGTCGGGCCGAGGTCGAAGCCCTGGGCGAAGCGGGTTTCCAGGCCGCGCACCCAATATTCGCGAGGCGACAGGGAGAGGAACGAGCCTTGATCCAGGTAACCGCTGCGCAAGGTCTTGGTGAAGAATGTGCTGGCGGTGAATTCCCGGCGGTCTTGCTGGTAGCGATAGCCGAAGTTGACCAATGTTCGGCGGCCCCAGAACCGGTCGTTCGGCCGAGTGGACTGGTACGGATCGGCATCGTAGTCGGCGACATTCAGACCGCCGGGCATATTGGCTTCACCCTCGTAGTACTGGGCCATGGCGTTGAAACTGTTGGCTTCGTCCAGCTGGTAGTTGCCTTTGAGGATCAGGTCGTCGATCTGCGTGTCGCTGTGTTCGCGCCAGTCGCCACCACGGGTTCCGGAATACAGCAGCGCACCGCCCAGGCCATTGGCGGCGGTGCCGCCGGCCAACAGGTTGGAAGATGTCTTGAAGCCGTCGTGGCTGGAGGACGGGCTCGTCTCGGTCTGCAAGCCACCCTTGACCGTCGGTGCATCGGGAATGGCCCGAGTCACGAAGTTGACCACGCCGCCGACGTTCTGTGGGCCATAGCGCACCGCACCGCCACCGCGCACCACATCCACGGCGTCCATGTTTCCCATGCTGACCGGGGCGAACGACAGTTGCGGCTGGCCGTACGGGGCGAAGGGCACCGGGATACCGTCCATCAGCACCGTGGAACGTGAGGCCAGGCGTGGATTGAGGCCCCGGATGCCGAAGTTCAGCGCCATATCGTGACTGCCAGTGCCGTTGTTCTCGGGGGCGTTGACCCCGGGAATACGGTTGAGCACATCGCGGGCCTGGGTCGCGCCCTGCCGCTCGAAGGTTTCGCGACGGATGACGTCACGGGCGCCGGGATGCTCGAACACGTTGGCCTGCGCGGCATCGCCGAGCCAGTCGCCCACCACGGTGGTGGTCCCCAGGTCCAGCGCGGCGTCGCTGACCGGTTGCAGGCTGAAGGCGTTGTCGCCTTCGGGACGGGCTTGCAGGCCCGTACCTTCAAGCAACGCATCCAGGGCCTGTTCGGGGTTGTAGCTGCCTTCCAGGCCGCGGCTCTTCAACCCGCTGGTCACTTGCGAGCCGAAGGAAATCAAGACCCCCGCTTCCCGACCGAACTGATTGAGGACCTCTTCCAGCGAGGACGGCGCGATGTGGTAGGCCTTGGGTTCGGCTGCCTGCGCCGGCGGTAACGCAACGAGGCCCAGGCTTGCTCCCAGCAGCAGTCGGCGCAGGATGCGAGTGATCGGGGTGAGACGGGTAGGCAATGGCTGCATGAAGGAGGGTCCTGAGAAGGTTGCGTCAAAGTGGCTTTACTTCTCTGTCACCCGAGGTGTCGAAAACGGCTCACCGGAACATTATTTTTTTAAACAGGGCGCAATCGGGTTTGTTCGATGGGCGATGCCCGGCTCTCGTCATGCTCATGTTTCAGCTGCGAGCTTCGACGCTGACCCAGTAGCGGGTAAACCGTCGCACGGTCACCGGCAGGCTGACTTCCAGCAGATCGAGGATGCGTTCGCTGTTGTCCAGTGGGTAGCTTCCGGAAATCAGCAGGTTGGCGACCGCTTCGTCACAGTGCAACTGGCCGCGCCGGTAGCGGCTGAGTTCGTCGAGGAAATCCGCCAGGCGCATGTGGGACGCCACCAGCATGCCCTCGGTCCAGGCACCACTGTTGGCGTCCAGTGCCGTGACCGGGCCGGGGCCGTTGACGCCCAGGCCCACTTGCCGCGAGGCCGTCAACAAGAGTGAGGCGCCATGCCGGTCATGGACTTGCATTTGCCCTTCGAACACCGCCACCTGGGTGTGGTCGGCAAACTCACGGACGTTGAACCGCGCGCCATGACTGTCCAGCAGGCCATGGGCGGTCACGATGTGCAGCGGACGAGGGTCCCGGGCGCTGGCCAACTGCAGTTCCCCTTCCAGAAGGCGGATCACGCGGCGTTGGGCGTCGAAGCGAACGTCCACGGCGCTGCCAGTGTTGAGCTGCAACTGGCTGCCGTCATCCAGGGTCAGGCGACGACGCTCGCCCACCGGGCTGCGATAGTCTGCCAGCAGCGGGGGCAGCACCTGGCGTTCGCGCAGGCCCCAGGCCAGGGCCGAACCGGCGCCCAGTATCGATAGCAGCTTGAGCGCCTGGCGCCGGGTGCTGCGCTTGGGGGCATTGAGGGCGGCGTGGGCCAAGGGGGACGACACGCTGCGCAGTCGTTGGTTGACGCGTTGTATGTGCTCCCAGGCGCGGCGATGTTCGCTGTGGGCGTCGAGCCATTGTTCCCAGGCCTGTTGCTGACGTGGGGTGAGTGGCCCCTGCTGCATTTCCAGTAACCAGTGGACCGCCTGCTCGGCGACGCGTGTGCTCACGTTGGGGGGCGTGTTCATGGGGTCACAGCGCGAAATAGCAGCGCATCGCTGCCTTGTTCAAATGGCGTTTGACCGTTGCCAGGGAGATGCCCAGTTCGCGGGCGATTTCGTTGTAGGTCAGTCCATCGACCTGGGCCAGCAAAAAGGCACGCTTGACCGCACGCGGCAGGCCGTCGAGCAACTGATCGAGTTCCAGCAGGGTTTGCAGAATGATCGCCCGATCCTCCTCCGACGGCACCACCTGCTCGGGCAATTGAGCCACGGCCTCGAGGTAGGCGCGCTCCAGGTCCTGGCGGCGGTAATGGTTGAACAGCACGCGTTTGGCGATGGTGGTGAGAAAGGCCCGCGGTTCGAGGATCGGCTGTGGATCGCGAGCGGTCAGTACCCGAATGAACGTATCCTGTGCCAGGTCGGCGGCGCTGTCGGGGCAGCCGAGCCTGCGTCGCAGCCAGCCGTTGAGCCAGTTGTGATGGGCGGTATAAAGCACTTCGACGGTGGGGGCGGGCGGCAACGGGGACACTCCGACAGCGATCGACTACGTTAGAGAACAAGAATTGTTCGCATTGTAGTGGCGCGACGGGGGCTACGGCAATCGGGATGAGTATCGGGTTCTTTCGTTGAACCGGGTCACGTGGGCGTTTGGCGCAGGAAGGCCTGTCGATACTCTCCAGGCGTGGCGGCCAGGGCCTGGCGGAAACGGTGGGTGAAATGACTGGCGCTGGCGAACCCACAGGCCAGGGCGACATCGCCCAAGGGGTGTGAGGTGGTGCGTAGCAGGTGACGCGCCCGGGCAAGACGCCGCGCAAGCACGTATTGATGGGGGGGCAGCCCGAAGCTCTCGCGAAACATCCGGGCAAAGTGGTATTCGGACAGCGTACACAATGCCGCCAGTTGCCCGAGGCTGATGCCATCGGCCAGGTGGCTGTCGATGTAGTCCACCAGCAAGCGTCGCTGGTGAGCGGCCAGCCCGCCCTTGAGGCGTAGCCCCTGGCGCGGGCTGACTTGGCTCAGCAGCAAATGACCGAGCAGGTCATGGGCCAGGCTGGTGCAAAGCAGGCGTTCGGCAGGTTCGTTCCAGTCCAGGCCGATCAACTGGCGAAAACGCTGGGCTTGTTGCGGGTCGTCGAGAAAGGTCGCTTCGTGCAGTTGGAGTTGCCGGGGTTCGCGGTCCAGCAACGTGACACAACCGAGGGCGAATTGCTCGGGGCTGAAATACAGGTGGGCGAGGCGGATGTCGCCGTTGATGACCCAGGCCGATTCATGGCCGGCCGGCAGGACGCAGAGCTTGTCGGGAGCCCCGGTGGTGTCGGGGCGTTCGCGGCGAAAGGTACCGGTACCGCCGGCGATGTAGCACGACAGTGTGTGGTGGGTCGGTGCCTCGTAGTCCCGCGCGTCGTGATGATTGCTCCACAAGGCGGCCGCCATGCCATCCCCCAGCTCGGCGCTGTATTCCAGGCGAGCGTTGGGCGAGCTGTTGAGGGCTTGAAAGACTTGCAGGGTTTGCAGTGTGGACATGTTCGTTCTCTCCAGCCTGCATCCTACTCCGTAGGCCGCTCCCTGCCAGCCCGCCCACCGACAAAACCGCAAGTTTACGCAACTGGCCGTCGGCCCATGGCGTGACACTGGTGGCCAATGTCAGGAGCCGCCGTCATGAACCTCTCGCTGTACTTGCTCACCGTACTGATCTGGGGCACCACCTGGATCGCGTTGAAACTGCAACTGGGCGTCGTCGCCATTGCGGTGTCGATTGTCTATCGCTTCGGCCTCGCGGCCTTGATCCTGTTCGCAATGCTCTTGCTCAGCCGGCGCCTGCAGGTCATGAATCGCCGTGGCCATCTGATTTGCCTGGCCCAGGGCCTGTGTCTGTTCTGCATCAACTTCATGTGCTTCCTCACCGCCACCCAGTGGATTCCCAGCGGCCTGGTGGCCGTGGTGTTCTCCACCGCCACGCTGTGGAATGCCTTGAACGCACGCGTGTTCTTCGGCCAGCGTATCGCGCGTAACGTGCTGTTGGGCGGTGCCCTCGGGCTGGCGGGGTTGGGGCTGCTGTTCTGGCCGGAACTGGCCGGCCACCAGGCCAGCCCACAGACGTTGCTCGGGTTGGCGCTGGCGCTGCTGGGGACCTTGTGTTTCTCGGCCGGCAACATGCTGTCGAGCCTGCAACAGAAAGCCGGGCTCAAGCCGCTGACGACCAATGCCTGGGGGATGGCCTATGGCGCGGCGATGCTGGCTGTGTGGTGCCTGTTCAACGACATCCCCTTCGAGGTGGAATGGAATACTCGTTATATCGGCTCGTTGATGTACCTGGTGATCCCGGGATCGGTGATCGGCTTCACCGCATACCTGACGCTGGTGGGGCGCATGGGGCCGGAGCGGGCAGCGTATTGCACGGTCCTGTTTCCGGTGGTGGCGCTGAATGTCTCGGCGTTCGCCGAGGGCTACCAATGGACGGCACCGGCGTTGGTCGGGCTGGTGCTGGTGATGCTGGGGAACGTGCTGGTGTTCCGCAAACCGCGGCCGGTGGCCGCGAAAGTCGCGCTGGGTGCGCGCTGAGGCGCAGTGGCTGGCGAATATCCCGTGGCGAGGGCGCAAACTCCCTCGCCACAGGGCTCGTGATACCCGGCGAGTCTTATTTCCAGACTTGCGGGTTGACCAGGTTCTTGGGCCGCTCGCCCATCAAGGCGCTTCGCAGGTTCTCCACCGCAAGGTTGGCCATGGCTTCACGGGTTTCATGGGTGGCGGAACCGATGTGGGGCAAGGTCACGGCGTTTTTCAGCTGGAACAGCGGCGACTCGGCCAGGGGCTCTTTTTCGTAGACATCCAGCCCGGCGCCGCGGATGCGGTTGTTCTGCAAGGCTTCGATCAGCGCCGGTTCATCCACCACGGGGCCGCGGGAGATGTTGACGAGGATGGCGCTCGGCTTCATCAGCGACAGTTCGCGCTGGCCGATCAGATGACGGGTCTTCTCGCTCAAGGGCACCACGAGGCAGACGAAGTCCGCTTCGGCCAGCAACTGATCAAGTTCGCGAAATTGCGCGCCCAACTGGTTTTCCAGTTCGGTCTTGCGGCTGTTGCCGCTGTAGAGGATCGGCATGTTGAAGCCCAGGCGGCCACGCCGGGCGATGGCCGCGCCGATGTTGCCCATGCCGACGATGCCCAGCGTCTTGCCGTGCACATCGCTGCCGAACAGTTGCGGGCCGACGGTGGCCTGCCATTGACCGGCCTTGGTCCAGGCGTCCAGTTCGGCGACGCGCCGGGCGCTGCTCATCAGCAGGGCGAACGCCAGGTCGGCGGTGCTTTCGGTGAGCACGTCGGGCGTGTTGGTAAGCATGATCCCGCGCTCATTGAAGTAGGCCAGGTCGTAGTTGTCGTAGCCCACCGACACACTGGACACCACTTGCAGGTTCGCGGCGTCTTGCAGTTGTTCGCGGCCAAGCTTGCGTCCCACGCCGATCAGTCCGTGCGCCTGGGGCAGGGCTTCGTTGAACTGGGCATTGATGTCGCCGTTCGACGGGTTGGGCACGATCACGTCGAAATCCTGTCGCAGGCGCTCGACCATCTGGGGCGTGATACGGCTGAAGGCAAGTACGGTTTTTTTCATCGTGCAAGGCTCGTCTGGCAGAGAATACCAAGCACGCTAACATTCTTGCCGAGGGTTAGGCGAGAGGGGAAGTGATCGCAAGCCATGAAGACACCGTGTGAGAGCGGACCAGGCCGCTCCCACGGGAGGGTTCGTCACGATCTGCCGCTATGCCGCCCGCAGCGAAATAAAGGCGTAGTTGGCCGGCGTTTCCGTGGCGACGCATGCACCGCTGGCCTGGACCTGGTCGGCCACATCGGCACCGGACAGGTGAAGCTGCCACTCGTTGGCCTGTTGCTCCAGGGGCTGGGAGCGCACCTGGTCGATCGCCGAGGCGAACGCCGCCATGTCCGGCAGGTAGGCGGTGAACCCGTCGCCCTTGAGCGCGGTGACATGGATGCCCAGGCGAGCGCAGACCCGCTCCTTGATCCGGATCTCGTCGCGATCGGCCTGGCGCGAACGCTCGATCAGCCGTGCCAGTTCCTGGTCCACCAGTTCGCCTCCCAGGATCAACTGCGGTCCGGTTTCCCACGATTGCGGCGGGCATTCCTTGACGGCGATGTCGAGGGGAATGTGCGGGTTGATTTCCATGGGATAGATGCGGCAAACCAATGGCCGGCGCTCATAGATGCGGCACAGGTTTTCTTCGTCGAGGTTCCTGCAACGGCCAGCGTTGTAGGCGGCGAAGGTGATCGCCACGAACGCTTCGGTGCTGCCGGTGCGAACCACCGCCGAACGCCGTTCGGCATGCTCGCGTTGCCCCGCCGGCAGGCCCAGGCCATTGGGCAGGAAGGCTTCCACCAGGACGATCACCTGGCCGCCGTCATCAGCCCACATTCGGGCCTCGTCGAGTGTCAGGGGGACGTGGTGATCGGTGCAGCATTTGCCACACCCTACGCAGGAAAATGTCGTGTTCATCGATTGCCCGGATGCGAGGCTGAAAGCGGCGACAGAAATACGCCGTGCCAAGCCCTGCATAGCAAATTATGCGCCACTCAGTGCGAGGTCGTGGCTGGACGAATCGAATCCCATTCGGTGACGTAGGCGACCTTGGCTTGCTTGTGGTAGAGGCACAGTTCGGTGCCGTTCGCGCCTTTCATGTGTTTCTGCGGATAGTGGCCTTGCAGCAACAGCGCGGTGTAGCCCACCCGGTCATCGAATTGCGCGGCGCTGCCCACGGGCGCCGCGTCCTTCAGGCCGCTGGCTTTCAGGCAACTGGCAAGCACCTCTTTGTCATGAGCTGCCCAGGCGCTGGGGCTCGAGGCGTGGGCGTGAAAGGCAAGGGAGGTCAGGGCGACCAGGTAAAGAGCGGTTCGTGCGGTACTGTTCATGTTCGACTCCAGAGCGCCAGGGGAGCCTGCACTATAAGCCCACAACGGCGAGCGCGTGACACGGCGACGTGATTCCAGGCGTGACTGGGGGGCCGTCCGGGGGCACGCCACAGGCGGTGCCCATCAGCGGGTAACGACGTCTTTGTCCTCAGCGTCCTTGTTCGGCAACGGCTTTGGCCGCCGTGATCAGGCACTTGGTCAGTTCCGGCGAAGAGAACTTGGTGAGCACGCCGTTGGCACCGGCCAGCCGGGCTTTCTCGCTGTTCATGGCGCTGTCGAGGGAGGTGTGCAGCAGCACGTAGAGATGGGCGAAGTCCGGGGTTTCGCGCAAGGTCCGGGTGAGGGCGTAGCCGTCCATTTCCGACATCTCGATGTCCGAGACGATCAGGTTGATTTCCTGTGCGGTGCCCTGCAGTTCCAACAGGCACTCGATGGCTTCCTTGGCGCTGCGGGCGGTGTGGCATTGCAGGCCCAGGTTACGCAGGGTGTGCACCGATTGTTGCAGGGCGACCTGGCTGTCATCCACCACCAGGATCCGCGCGTTACCCAATACCTCGGCGTCTTCCATGCTCAATTCGGTGGGCGCCGTCTCGATCTGCGCCGGGGCGATGCCATGGATGACTTTTTCGATATCCAGTACTTGCACCAGTGTGCCGTCCACCGACGTCACGCCGGTGATGAACGCCCGCACGCCGCCGGAGCCGTAGGGCGGCGGTTTGATATCGGTGGTCAGGCAATGCACGATCTTGCTCACTGCCTGCACATGCAGGCCCTGCTTGGACCGGCTGACATCGGTGACGATCAGGCAGCCGCCATCGGGATCTTCCAGGGGGCGCTCGCCAATGGCGCGGCTCAGGTCAATCACCGACAGCGATGTGCCACGCAGGGTCGCGATGCCTTTTACATGGGGGTGCGACTCCGGCAGTTTGGTCAGTGGCGGGCAGGGGATGATTTCACTGACCTTGAGCAGGTTGATTGCCATCAGCTTGCCGCTGCGCAAGGTAAACAGCAGAAGCGAAAGTGAATCTGCGCGGGCTTTGTTGGAAGACATAAAAACCTTCTGTGTAAAAAGGTGGGGCGAGCATGAAGATCGCCAAAACAGCTTTTGATATTGGGTTATCGACTTGTTGGGGGCAGGCTTTAGGACGAAAGCTGTCGTCAGCCAATTTCAAGTCAGCGGCCTGCGCACGCTTATCCTGTGACGCGGGATTGATCTGTGGCCAGGGAATAAATCCCCTGGCCACAAGGTGCCCACTCTTGTTCTGGGTCCGAGCAGGGGGAAGGGGAGCTACTTGAGCCCCAGTCGCCGGGCCATCCGCCCCAGGTTCGCGCGGTCCAGGCCCAGTTCCCGGGCGGCGCTGGCCCAGTTGTGCCGGTGGCGCTCCAGGCTGGCGGTGATCAACCGGCGCTGGAAATCGTCCACCGCTTCGCGCATATCTCCGGTGGCCGGTTCCGTGGCGGGCGTCGGGCTGGCCGGGGCCGAGGCTGAAAGCGGTTCGCCGGTCTGGGGCAAATCCAGGTCCTGGGCGCCGAGGCTGAGGATTTTCGGCCGCACCGGGCAGCGGCCCAGGGCTTTGAGGGCGCTGCGACCGATCAGGTGTTCCAGTTCGCGCACGTTACCTGGCCAGTCATAGGCCAACAGCGCGGCTTGGGCGTCGCTGCTCAGGCGCAGGCTGCCAAGGCCCATGCGCGAACGGTTCTGCTCCAGGAAAAAGCCGCTGAGCAACAGCACATCGCGACCGCGATCGCGCAGGGCCGGTACCTGCAGGGGGTAGACGCTCAGGCGATGATAGAAGTCGGCCCGATAGCGACCGTTGCGCACCTCCTCGGCGAGGTCACGGTTGGTGGCGGCGATCAGGCGCACATCGACCCGGTGTTCCTTGTCCGAGCCCAGGCGCTGCAACTGGCCGCTCTGCAGCACTCGCAGCAGCTTGGCCTGGACGGTGAGGGACAGCTCGCCCACTTCATCGAGGAACAGCGTGCCACCGTCGGCCAGTTCGAACTTGCCACGCCGATCACCGGTGGCCCCGGTGAAGGCGCCGCGCACGTGACCGAAGAGTTCGCTTTCCACCAGGGTGTCCGGCAGGGCGGCGCAGTTGAGGCTGATCATCGGCTGCTCGGCGCGCTTCGAGGCGGCATGGATGGCCTGGGCGACCAGTTCCTTGCCGACGCCGGTTTCGCCGGTGATCAGTACCGTCAGGTCGCTGCTGCCCACCAGGTTGATTTCTTCCACCAGGCGTTTATGGGCCTTGCTCTGGCCGACCATGTCCCGGTGCTGATGGCCGCTGGCCTGGCGATAGACCTCGGCGCGGCGGTGTTCGTCTTCGGCTTTCAAGGCCAGGCGCTCGATGCGTTCGGCCGCGCTGACCGTGGCGGCGGCGAGGCTGGCGAAGGCCTGCAAGGCGCTCAGGTCGATCGGCTCGAAGCGGCCCGGATCCAGTGAGTCGAGGGTCAGCAGTCCCCACGGTCGTTCATCGACGAACAGCGGACAGCCCATGCAATCGTGGACTTCCAGATGATCGTCGAGGCCTTCGACCAGCCCGTCGTACGGATCGGGCAGGTCACTGTCGGTGGCGAACCGGGTCGGGTGCGGATTGGCCAGCAGCGCTTCGAAGCGCGGGTGCTCGCTGACCCGGAAGCGTCGGCCCAAGGTGTCGGTGCTCAAGCCGTCCACCGCCAGGGGCACCAGGCAGTCTCCGTCCAGGCGCAACAGTGCGGCTGCGTCGCAGGGCAACAAGGCGCGCAGGGCTCCCAGCAGGCGGCGATAGCGCTCGCCTTCAGGCAGTTCCCGGGACAGGTCCGCCACCAGTGGCAACAAGGCTGTCAGCAGAGAGGTTGCGGTCATAAAGACTCCATGTAGTCCGAAAGACTATATCGAGTCTTGTGTCTTTATGACTACTCTGATTTTAAGTTATTGAAAAATAACGAAATTAATCATGGCATGAAATCTGATAGGACAAGGCAGTTGTTATCAAGTCCTTGCATGGAGTCACCCAATGCTCAGCCAAGAAGAACGCGCCATCATCCGTTCCACTGTTCCATTGCTGGAAAGCGGTGGTGAAGCGCTCATTACCCATTTCTACCGCATGATGCTGTCCGAATATCCCCAGGTGCGTCCCCTGTTCAACCAGGCTCACCAGGCCAGCGGCGACCAGCCCCGCGCCCTGGCCAATGGCGTATTGATGTATGCGCGGCACATCGACCAGCTCGACCAGTTGGGTGACCTGGTGGCGAAAATCGTCAACAAGCATGTGGCCTTGCAGATCCTGCCAGAGCATTACCCGATCGTTGGCGCCTGTCTGTTGCGGGCCATTGCCGAGGTGCTGGGCGAGGAAATCGCCACTCCCGAGGTGATTGCCGCGTGGGGCGCGGCCTATAACCAGCTGGCCGATATCCTGATCGGTGCCGAAGCCGGCATGTACGACCAGAAAGCCGCGGCACCGGGCGGCTGGCGGGGCGAGCGTGAATTCATACTGGCGGCCAGGGTGCAGGAGAGTGATGAGATCACCTCGTTCTACTTCGAGCCCGTGGACAAGGGGCCGATCCTGGTGGCCGAGCCGGGCCAGTACATCGGTATGAAGCTGGTGCTGGACGGTGAAGAGGTACGGCGCAACTATTCGCTGTCTGCCCTGGCCGACAACGGCCAGTATCGGATCAGTGTCAAGCGCGAGGCCGGTGGGCGGGTGTCGAACTACCTGCACGACGACTTCCCTGTCGGCAGCCGCATCCAGCTGTTCCCGCCGTCCGGGGATTTCTACCTGACCGCCAGCGACAAGCCCCTGGTGCTGATCAGCGGCGGCGTCGGCATCACGCCGACCCTGGCGATGCTGCAGGCGGCGCTGCAAACCGAACGGCCGGTGCATTTCATCCACTGCGCGCGCAACGGTCGTGTCCATGCTTTCCGCGACTGGATCGACGACCTTGCCCGTCGGCACCCGCAACTCAAGCGGTTCTATTGCTATGACGAAGACGACGGTTCGAGCCCGGCGGCTGACACCGTGGGTTTGTTGAGCCAGGAACAACTGGCCAGGTGGTTGCCGGAACAGCGGGATCTGGACGCCTACTTCCTCGGACCCAAGGGCTTCATGGCGGCGGTCAAGCGCCACCTCAAGAACCTGGGTGTGCCGGCCGGGCAGAGCCGTTACGAGTTCTTCGGACCGGCTGCGGCCCTGGAATAAGTCATCGGCCGGCCCGGGAAACCGGGTTGCGCGCTTTGTGAACAGGCTCGTTCCCACAGGAAGATTCGTGTTGGACGCGACTTCGTGAACAACTCGAACCAACGTGTGGGGACGAGCCTGCTTGCGATCACGACGATCAGCTCGACGCCCACCGGCAGGCCTGCTTCCAGGCAATTAATCGGCGCTTAACCTTCTTCCTGTCTATTCCCTTGAAAGTCGACGACAACCGCTCGTTCACTGTCATGGCCAGCGTGTAGACTTCGGCCATCCGACAGCGCGCCGAGTTCGCAAGGCTGTGCGTCGATCCATGTATGACAAAGGGAAACCCAATGAGTGAGGAAATGATGCGGTTGGGCCGCGAGCGGCGCTATCTGGTGCTGTTGGGCCTGATCTGCCTGGCGCTGATCGGCGGCGCGCTGTACATGCAGGTGGCCCTCGGCGAAGCACCGTGCCCGCTGTGTATCCTGCAGCGCTACGCGCTGTTGCTGATCGCGATCTTCGCCTTCATCGGCGCGGCCATGCGCACACGTCGCAGCCTGACAATCCTTGAAGGCATCGTGGTGCTTTGCGCCCTGGCCGGTGCGGGAGTGGCGGGGCATCACGTCTATACCCAGTTCTTTCCGGCGGTGAGCTGCGGAGTCGATGTGCTGCAGCCGATCGTCGACGACCTGCCGCTGGCGAAGATCTTCCCGCTGGGGTTCCAGGTCGACGGTTTCTGCTCCACGCCCTATCCGCCGATCCTGGGCTTGTCCCTGGCGCAATGGGCCCTGGTGGCCTTCGTGCTGATCGTGGTGCTGGTGCCGCTGCTGGTGTTGCGCAATCGCAAATCGCTTCGCTGAATGGCTGACGTAAACGCCCCGGTTTTTCATCCGAAGAGCCGGGGCGTTTTTCGTTTCAGTCGTCCACGGCGATGGCCTTGATCCCGGACAAGAATGCTCTGCGACAATCTGCGACACGTTGTCACACATCCTGCCTCTGACACGTCTTCCACGACGCCAATAGTCGCCTTGTCCTGTAACAAAAAAAGGCCTCGAGTGCCCTGCTTTCGCCATCGCTTCCCTGTGTAGGGCAGGCATTTTTAACAATATCGCGCCATGGGGCAAAGGCCCCGAAAACTGGGCGCTTGCGTGGCCTGAAAAGTCTGTGAACCCCTTGCGGCCTGTCTAAATCGGGCTTAGTAGACCTACGTTTTTTGGGGTTCTTGTTGAGAACTGTTTTCGATAACATGGGCGTCTGTTGCAGAATCCGCCATAGATTGTTGCCGGTTCGGATAAAAATTATTTCGGGATGAGACATGGTCTACAGCGCTTCAGCTCACTACAATCGCCCGCACCGAATATCCGGCCCGGCTCAGGCTTGAGCGCGAGAGGTGGTCGAAGGGCGCCAGCGCCCCATGCGATCCCAAGGTGTCGGTGCCTTCCAACTACCCGCACCAAATGGAATTGGGCTGTAACAAGGCCTTTTACCGACGAATTCGAATAAGAACTCACTGCTGGCCCAGGATGTGTCGAACAGCGTCTGACGCTCGACGGGCAGCCCTTATTCAAATCCAAGAAAATGCCAACCCTTGGCAGGGTGAAGTGTTGGCGATCAAAACCCAACTGCATTGCGCAAGCTGCTTTAGAGGTCGTGAGATGAGTAAAAACAGGTACCCCCGATTACTAGGCTTGTTGCCGCTGCTCGGCACGTTGTTGCTGGGAGGCTGCAACATGACCCTGCTCGATCCCAAGGGCCAGGTCGGCCTGGATGAACGAAACCTGATCATCACCGCCACGCTGCTGATGTTGCTGGTCGTCGTGCCGGTCATCGTCATGACGTTCCTGTTCGCCTGGAAGTACCGCGCCTCCAACACCAAGGCCGTGTACACGCCGAAGTGGTCGCACTCCACCAAGATCGAAGTGGCCGTATGGACCATTCCGGTCCTGATCATCATTGCCCTGGGCTACATCACCTACAAGTCGACCCATGCCCTGGACCCTTATCGTCCGCTGGATTCCGACGTCAAGCCGGTCACCATCGAAGTGGTTTCGATGGACTGGAAGTGGCTGTTCATCTATCCGGAACAGGGCATCGCCACAGTCAACAAGATCGTCTTCCCGGCCCACACGCCGATCAACTTCAAGGTCACTTCCGACACCGTGATGAACTCGTTCTTCATCCCGGGCCTGGGCGGCCAGATCTATGCGATGGCCGGCATGCAGACCAAGCTGCACCTGATCGCCAACCAGAACACTGAACTCGAAGGTATCTCGGCCAACTACAGCGGCGCGGGTTTCACCGGCATGAAGTTCAAAGCAATCGCCACGACCCAGGAAGAATTCGACGCCTGGGTCAACGATGTGAAGAAGGCACCTAAACAGCTTGAAAAAGCTGAATACGAAGCCCTTTCCAAACCGAGCCAGAACAACCCAGTCGAACTCTACTCGTCGGTCACGCCGAACCTGTTCCAGACCATCATCGATAAATATGAAGGGATGAACCCGGGCAAGCCAATGCACCACGAGAAGAAAGAGAAGGAAGTGGCGCACAACATGGAAGGGATGGACATGAGTTCGCATTCAGCTGCCGGGGCAGAGGAGTAAACGATGTTAGGTAAATTAAGTTGGGAAGCGATCCCATTCCACGAGCCGATTGTCATGGTGACCCTCGCCATCATCGCGCTCGGTGGTCTGGCGCTGTTCGCCGGGATCACTTACTTCAAGAAGTGGACCTACCTGTGGACCGAGTGGCTGACCTCGGTCGACCACAAGAAAATCGGCGTGATGTACATCATCGTCGCCATGGTCATGCTGCTGCGCGGCTTTGCCGACGCCATCATGATGCGTACCCAGCTGGCCATGGCCACCGAGGGTTCGCCTGGCTACCTGCCGCCTGAACACTATGACCAGATCTTCACCGCCCACGGTGTGATCATGATCATCTTCATGGCGATGCCGTTCTTCACCGGCCTGATGAACCTGGCCGTGCCGCTGCAGATCGGCGCGCGCGACGTTGCCTTCCCGTTCCTGAACTCCCTGAGCTTCTGGCTGCTGGTGTCCGGCGTTGTGCTGATCAACGTTTCCCTGGGCGTCGGCGAATTCGCCAAGACCGGTTGGGTTGCCTATCCGCCGTTGTCGGGGCTGCAGTACAGTCCGGGCGTGGGGGTGGACTACTACATCTGGGCGCTACAGCTATCCGGATTGGGGACAACGCTCACGGGGGTCAACTTCCTGGCCACCGTGCTGAAGATGCGTACTCCAGGCATGAAGCTGATGGACATGCCGATCTTCACCTGGACCTGCACCTGGGCCAACGTCCTGATCGTCGCTTCCTTCCCGATCCTGACCGCTACCCTGGCACTGCTGACGCTTGACCGTTACATGGATTTCCACATTTTCACCAATGAACTGGGTGGAAATCCGATGATGTACGTGAACCTGTTCTGGGCCTGGGGTCACCCTGAGGTGTACATCCTGATCCTGCCGGCGTTCGGTATCTTCTCCGAAGTCATCTCGACCTTCTCCGGCAAGAAACTGTTCGGCCACCACTCGATGATCTACGCTTCGGGCGCGATCTCGGTACTGGGCTTCATGGTCTGGCTGCACCACTTCTTCACCATGGGGTCGGGTGCCAGCGTCAACGCCTTCTTCGGCCTGGCGACCATGCTGATCTCCATCCCGACCGGGGTGAAGCTGTTCAACTGGCTGTTCACCATCTATCAGGGCCGCCTGCGTTTCACCAGCCATGTAATGTGGACCCTGGGCTTCATGGTGACCTTCGCCATCGGCGGCATGACCGGCGTACTGCTGGCCATCCCGGGTGCTGACTTCGTCCTGCACAACAGCCTGTTCGTGATCGCGCACTTCCACAACGTGATCATCGGCGGCGCGGTGTTCGGCTACATCGCCGGCTTCGCCTTCTACTTCCCGAAAGCGTTCGGCTTCAAGCTGCACGAAGGCTGGGGCAAGGGCGCGTTCTGGTTCTGGATCACCGGCTTCTTCGTCGCGTTCATGCCGCTCTATGCACTGGGCTTCATGGGCATGACCCGTCGCCTGAACACCACCACCAACCCTGAGTGGGTGCCGTACCTGTACGTCGCCATGTTCGGTGCGGTGTTGATCGCCGTCGGTATCGCCTGCCAGCTGATCCAGCTGTACGTCAGCGTGCGTGACCGCAACAAGCCGGAAAACATGTGCGAACACGGCGACCCGTGGAATGCCCATACCCTGGAGTGGTCGACTTCTTCGCCACCCCCGTTCTACAACTTTGCCGTGCTGCCGAAAGCCGACACCATCGACCCGTTCACCGAAGCCAAGGAAAACGGTACCGCGTACCAGGTTCCGGCCAAGTACTCGCCGATCCACATGCCGAACAACACCGCCACCGGCGTGGTCATGGGCGGCCTGTTGACCGTGTTCGGTTTCGCGATGATCTGGCACATCTGGTGGCTGGCCATCGCCAGCCTGGTCGGCACCGTGGTGTATTTCGCCATCCATGCCGCCCGTGACGATCAGGGCTACATGGTGCCGGTGGATGTCATCGAGCGCATCGAAGCCGAGCAGCACAAACGTCTGGTAGCGGCCGGGAAAGTCCCAGCCACCGCCACCCGTGTTGAAACCTCGTTGGAACAGGCTTAAACCATGTCGAACTTAGTGACCAATGTTGGACACGCCCATGGTCATGACCATGGGCATGATGACCATCACCATGACTCGGGCGAGATGACCGTATTCGGTTTCTGGCTCTACCTGATGACCGACTGCATTCTGTTCGCGTCGATCTTCGCGGCCTACGCGGTGCTGGTGAACAACGTCGCCGGTGGCCCGTCGGGCCACGACATCTTCGAGCTGCCCTACGTACTGGGCGAGACCGCTCTGCTGCTGTTCAGCTCGATTACCTACGGCTTCGCCATGCTGGCGTTGTACAAGGGCAAGAAAAACCAGGTACTGGGCTGGCTGGGCATGACCTTCCTGTTCGGTGCGGGCTTTATCGGCATGGAGATCAACGAGTTCCACGTGTTGATCTCCGAAGGCTTCGGTCCTAGCCGCAGCGGCTTCCTCTCCGGGTTCTTCACCCTGGTCGGTACCCACGGCCTGCACGTGACCAGCGGTCTGATCTGGATGGCGATCATGATGTACCAGGTCCAGAAGAATGGCCTGACCGCCACCAACAAGACCCGCCTGAGCTGCCTGAGCCTGTTCTGGCACTTCCTGGACGTGGTGTGGATCTGCGTATTCACCGTTGTTTATCTGATGGGGACCCTGTAAATGGCTAACGCACATTCCCATGATGGCCACGACGCCGGCCACGGCAGCGTCAAGTCCTATGCCATCGGTTTCATCCTGTCGGTGATCCTGACCGTCATCCCGTTCGGCCTGGTGATGTACCCGTCGCTGCCCAAGAGCCTGACCCTGTGGATCATCCTGATCTTCGCCGTGGTCCAGGTCCTGGTGCACCTGGTGTACTTCCTCCATCTGGATCGTTCCGCCGCCCAGCGTAACAACGTGATTGCGTTCATCTTCGCCGCGCTGGTGATCGTCCTGCTGGTTGGCCTGTCGTTGTGGATCATGTTCAGCATCCACACCAACATGATGGCGCACTGAGGAAATTCCGGATGTCCCTGAAGCACTTTATCCAAATCACCAAGCCGGGGATCATTTTCGGTAACGTGCTTTCTGTGGCAGGCGGTTTTTTCCTGGCCTCCAAGGGGCATGTCGATCTGGCCATCTTCCTGGCGGCGATGATCGGCACCTCCCTGGTGGTGGCGTCCGGTTGCGTGTTCAACAACTGCATCGACCGTGACATCGACATCAAGATGGAGCGCACCAAGAACCGTGCCCTGGTCCAGGGGCTGATCCCGGTGCAACTGGCCCTGGCGTTCGCCACGGTGCTGGGCGTGGCCGGGGTGGCGTTGCTGTATTGGGTGGCCAACCCGTTGGCGGCGCTGTTCGCGGTGATCGGTTTCGTCATCTACGTCGGCCTCTACAGCCTGTACCTCAAGCGCAAGTCGGTGCACGGCACGCTGGTGGGCAGTCTGTCGGGGGCGATGCCGCCGGTGATCGGCTATGTGGCGGTCAGCAACAGCTTCGACATGGCTGCGCTGACGCTGCTGGTGATGTTCAGCCTGTGGCAGATGCCGCATTCCTATGCCATCGCGATCTTCCGCTTCAATGACTACCTGGCAGCGTCGATTCCGGTGCTGCCGGTCAAGCGCGGCATCCGCGTGGCCAAGAAGCACATCCTGCTCTACATCCTGGCGTTCCTGGTGGCGACCCTGATGCTGACCTTCAGCGGCTACGCCGGCATGAGCTACCTCGCCGTCGCCGCTGCCATGGGCATGTACTGGCTGTACATGGCCTGGACCGGCTACAAGGCGGTGGATGACACGGTCTGGGCACGCAAGCTGTTCGTGTTCTCGATCTTCACCATCACCGCCCTGAGCGTCATGATGTCCCTGGACTTCAAAGTGCCGAGCGAGCTGCTGCTCACTTACGCACCTTAAGCTTCAGGCGCTATACGAAAAGCCCCGCCTTCGAGAGAAGCGCGGGGCTTTTTTCATGGGCGTTGCGGGCGGTCGATGTTCCTGTGGGCGCGAGCCGCTCGCGATAGCGGTGGCTCAGCTTTCATGAGTGTTGAAGGTGACGGCCTCATCGCGAGCAAGCTCGCTCCCACAGTGAGATTTATTGCTGGGTGATGCTGTAGCCGTCGAATGCCTTTTGCTGTTGCAGGGCAGTGACGATGCTCTTGCGGGTGGCCGGTTGTTCGGTGCCGTCGCTGTCCAGGAAGGTTTCGTTTTCCAGCTCGGCGTCGTCGCCCTCGCCGACGAAGCTGAAGCCCAGGAACTCGTAGGCTTCGCGGTCGACGTTCGGCTTGGAGCGTGGGGTGCGCAAGGGCAGGGTGACGCTGATGCCGTCCTTGCTGATGACGAACACTTCCGCTTCCTTCTTGGCCCGCGAGGCCTTGCCTTTGCCGCCACCCGGATTGCTGATGGCCTGGTGAGTCTGGTTCAGCACCTTCAGGGCCAGGCCGTAGACCAGTTCCTGGAAGGCCGGATCGTCCTTGTAGCTGGAAAGGATGCGGCTGATGGGGAAGCGACTGCTCAAGTCTTCCAGGGCGGCGAAATCGGCGGCTTCGGCGTCCTTGAGCTGCTTGAGCTGACCCATCAGTTCATAGGCCTTGTCATCGTCGAATGCATCGTGAGCCTGGCGGATGGCGCTGCGCAGTTCGCGGATCTGGTCGCTTTCGCGATTCGACTGGAAGGCGTCCAGCACCATCTCGCTGATGCTTTTGGCCTGGGGCAGATGCTGTGAAAGATTGATGGAGTTTTCGTATTCCGCTTTGGACGACAGGGTGACTACGGATTCAGCGGTGTTGGAATCGGACATTGAAATTTCACTACTTCTGTTAGCGGGATGAGGCGAGAAAGGCATACGGCTTTTTTCGGCCGCCTAATCTATTGGAGGCGGGCGATGTTGTCACGGTTGAACCGGCGGCAGGTCGTTTTTTGTTACCCCGGAGGGAATTCAACGCTCCATGAGCGCTTGCAGTCGCAATGCATCGGGCACCGCGGCGCCGGCGGCGGTGTTGTCGAAAATGCACCAGGTCGGTGTGTCGGGCTCGTGCTTCAATTGCCGGGCAAGCTGCTCCAGCCAGGTCTGTTCATAACCGGAGTAATAGATTCGCGGCGAGCCATGCAGCCGGTAGTAGCGGACGCCAGGCCAGCCACCGGGCCGATCGCAATCGGGCAAAGGCGATGGGTCGGCGGCGACGCGGCCGATGCATTGCTCATACAGCAGCGTGCTGACATGCGCCGCGAGCCAGCTCGGGTGCCGGGGTTCGAGCACCGCCAAGCCCTGGTAACGGTCGCGCAGGGCAGTGAAGAACGCGCGGGCCACCGAAGCTTCGAATGCCAGGGACGGTGGTAGCTGGATCAACAGGCAGCCCAGCTTTTCTCCCAACTGCGAACACTGCCCGAGAAACTCATCCAGCAGCCCTTCGCAATCGTGCAGTCGCCGTTCATGGGTGATCTGTTTGGGCACCTTGACCGAGAACCGGAAGTGCGCCGCGACACTGTCCGCCCATTTGGCATAGGTGGCGGGGCGGTGCGGCCGGTAGAACGAACTGTTGATCTCCACGGTCGGGAAGCGGGCGCTGTAGCGCTGCAAATGCGTACCGTCCTCGGGGAATTCTGGCCATTGCTCCCGGGGCAGCGACCAGCCGGCGCAGCCCAGGTAAAGGCATGAGCGAGAGGGAAAAGCAGTCGGCAAGGGCGGAGCCTCGGGTTGCAAGGGTCAATCTATGACCGTTGCACTTGCCTCAAAGCTGCAAACTTTTGCAATGTAGCCTTCTGAGGCTACATCGCCCAAAGTAGCCTCAGAAGGCTACAAATGTTCATTGCGGTTTCAGGATGTACGTCACGAGCAGTCCCACTGCGATGCTCAAGCTGAAGCTCAGCAGGGTTCCCAGCAATACGTACTCACTCAGGGAACGAACCTTGGCGTTCTGGATTTCATTGAAGCGCAGAATGCTTTTCGCCGTCAGGAGGAAACCGACCGCCTCCCATTGTTCGAGCAATACAAACGTCAGAATCAGCAGCCGTTCCAGATAACCGATCAATGTCCCGGCGTTTGCCAGGGAGCCACTTTTGTCGATCTCCTTGATCCACGGGCTGAGTATCGTGCTTATCAAGGCGGAAGCGGGACGCAGCATGGCGACATAGGCAAGCCCGACAGCAAGCACTGGCAGGGTGAGCAGCTTGGCCAGGGAAACCTGGAGCTTGGCAATGTTGTTCTCGCAAACCAGCCAGACCGCAACCAGGCTGATTATCAGGACGGCTTCCCTGGACAGCAAAGCCAGGGTCGGTGATTTGGGTGAATTCGGAGTCAGGATAAGGGTCAGGAATCTGGCAATTGCCATGAGCAGCCCGGCCTTCCAGGCGAAGGCGTCATCATCGCGCAACAGGATCATCACCAAGGTAAACGCGACGAAATAGAGGCCTGCAATCAACAGGTTGATGATGACCTTTTGGCTAAAGCGGTGGGGCGGTTGGAAGCTGCTGTAGCGCGGTATCCAGAAACCCAGTAGTACGTGTGCCAACAACAGGATGACCAGCAAGGCCGATGCATCAACCATCGGACAGCTCTCCGATCAGCCGGCTGATATACGCCAGGTATTTATCCAGCAAACGTGCCTGGGCACGTTGCAACGCTTTGTTGACGGTGATGCGGGATTTACCCAGGGCGTCGGCAATGCTCTGTTGGTCGGTGGCTTCGATCAGGTGAATGGCATAGGTTTGAGCTTCGACAGCTGTCCACTGCTCAAGGATGGCGGCGACGAACTCTGTCAGCAGTTCTGTACGTTCCTGGAATGCCTGATGGTTGCTGAATATCGCCAGGGTGTTTTTCTTCATATTGTCGAGTCCTTGGCCGGACAAGACGAAGGCTTCGCGGTAGGTCTGCGATTGCTGCGCGGAACCGATGCCTACGGCGATCCGCGCATCCCAGCGCTCTCCTTCGGGGCTGGCTGCAACCAGGGCTGCCCGCAGAGCAATGGCGCAGTGAAGAGCCTGTTCGGGCCGATCCAGCGAAAGCTGGAAACCGTCGCCGCGAAAGGTTTCCGCTTTTGCCTTGTAGCGTTTTTCCAATTGCTTGAGCACGGCTTTCAAGCCAGAGATGTAGGCGAGCGTATCCCCTGCGCTTTGCGAGTGGATCAGGTCGCCGGTCAAGACCGCCTCTAGCTTCATTGCACTTAATCCTGTCATGGGATGCCGTAACGTAGCCTTTAAAGGCTACTTCTTCAATAGTAGCCTTTAAAGGCTACTTTTCGTCTCGTCAGCAGATCTTGCCCATTTCTCCAACGCAAACTCCACGAAACTGCGCAGCTTGGGCAAGCGGTAGCGGTCCTGGGCGTAAATCAGGTTCATCGGCCGATGGGGCAGTTGGTAGTCCTGCAGCAGAGCCACCAGATGCCCGTCCTTCAAGTCCTGTTCCACCAGCGCATCGGGCAGCATCACCACGCCCATGCCGGCCAGGGCGGCGCGGTGCAGGCCCGAGGAGCTGTTGATCAGCATCGGTCCGTTGACCGGCACCTTGATTTCCCCCTCCGGACCGTTGATGGGCCAGTGGTCCTGGGCGAAGCGCCACTCGTCCCCGGCGGAGTAGGCGAAGGACAGGCAGTCGTGCTGTTGCAGGTCGGCCGGTTGTCGCGGGGTGCCACGGCGTGCCAGGTAGGCCCTGGAGGCGCAGATGGTCAGGGTGTAGTCCATCAACGGTCGGGCGATCAGCTTGGGATCCGGCAGGCCCAGGCGAATGGCGACGTCGAAGCCATGGTCGAGCAGGTCCAGGCGCTGGTTGGTCAGTACCACGTCCAGCTTGACCTGGGGGCAGCGCTGGCTGAACTGCGCCAGCGCCGGGGCGAGGCGTTCGGTGCCGAAGGTCAGCGGCGCCGTGATGCGCAGGGTGCCAGTGGGCTCGCCTTGGGTCTGCTCGGCCAGGCGCTCGGAATCGGCCACCAGCCCCAGCACTTCCAGGCAACGCTGATAGTAGGTCGAGCCGAATTCGGTCAGTCGCTGGCGACGGGTCGTACGATTGATCAGCCGCACACCGAGACGTTGCTCCAGTGCGCGAAGGTGATTGCCCACCATGGTAGTGGACATCTCGCACGCCTGGGCCGCGGCGGTCAGGCTGCCGGCCTCCACCACCTTGACGTAGACGTTCATGGCCTGGAACAGGTCCATTATCAATTCCTGCTTTTAAATGAATGAAGTAAAGCGGCGTTTATCCATCAAGGGTGGCTAACCATACTGGAAAAAACCACCCTGATGGAGCCCGATGTCATGACTGCCGACTGCCTGATGAGCACCTACCAACCCCTGGCGCTGAATTTTTCCCACGGGTTGGGTACGCGCCTGTGGGACCAGGACGGTCGCGAGTACCTCGACGCCGTGGCCGGCGTGGCGGTGACCAATGTCGGGCACTCCCATCCCCGGCTGGTGGCTGCCATCAGCGAGCAGGCCGGCCTGCTGCTGCACACCTCCAACCTGTACAGCATCGACTGGCAGCAGCGGCTGGCGCTCAGGCTCACGCAGCTCTCCGGCCTGGAGCGGGTGTTTTTCAACAACTCGGGGGCCGAGGCCAACGAAACCGCGTTGAAACTGGCGCGCCTGTATGGCTGGCACAAAGGCATCGAGCAGCCGCTGGTGGTGGTCATGGAGAACGCTTTCCATGGGCGCACGCTAGGCACGCTGTCCGCCAGCGATGGGCCGGCGGTACGGTTGGGTTTCAACCGCTTGCCGGGGGATTTCATCAAGGTGCCGTTCGGTGATCTACAGGCCCTGGAAACACTCCAGCAAGCCCACGGCGAACGCATCGTCGCGATACTGGTGGAGCCGATCCAGGGCGAAAGCGGTGTGCAGCTCGCGCCGCCGGGCTACCTCAAGGCGTTGCGGCAGTTGTGCAGCCGCCGGGCCTGGTTGTTGATGCTCGATGAGATCCAGACGGGCATCGGCCGTACCGGCCAGTGGTTCGCGTTCCAGCACGAGGGCATCGTGCCGGACGTCATGACCCTCGCAAAGGGCCTGGGCAATGGAGTGCCCATCGGAGCCTGCCTGGCCCGGGGCAAGGCGGCCGAACTGTTCACCCCCGGCAGCCATGGCAGTACCTTTGGTGGCAACCCCCTGGCCTGTCGGGTTGGTTGCACGGTGCTGGATATCATCGAAGAGCAAGGCCTGGTGGACAATGCCGGCGTCCAGGGCGATCGGTTGCTGACCCGGTTGCGGGCGGAACTGGCGGACAACCCGAACGTGCTGGCGATTCGCGGTCGGGGCCTGATGATCGGCATCGAACTCAAGCAGCCGGTCCGCGACCTGGCCCTCTGCGCCGCCCGGGACCACGGCCTGCTGATCAACGTCACCCGGGGCAAGGTCATCCGCCTGCTGCCGCCGTTGACGGTCGACGAGCGGGAAGTGGAAATGATCGTCAGGGGCGTGAGCCGGGTGCTCGCGCAGGCCTGAGGTCAGTCCAGGCCCACCAGGCGAGGGCCGTCGCACTGATCAGCGCGCCCAACAGGCAGACCGCGCCCCAGCCCCATTGGGCATAGACCTGGGTCGCGGCGCTGGCGCCCACTGCGCTGCCGAGGGAGTAGAAGCACATGTACGCGCCCACCAGGCGACTCTGTGCATCGGGGCGGGCGGCGAAGATGAGGCTCTGGTTGGTCACGTGCACGGCCTGAACGGCGAAATCCAGCATGATCACCCCGGCAATCAATGCCAGCCATGACACCTGGAGGAAGGCCGTGGGCAGCCACGACAGCGTCAGCAAGGCCAGGGCAATGCCCGTGGTGCGTCGGCTCAGTCCCCGGTCGGCCCAGCGTCCGGCGTTCGAGGCGGCCAGGGCACCGGCCACGCCGGCCAGGCCGAACAGGCCGATCTGGGTATGGGACAACGACAGCGGCGCAGCGCTGAGAGGCAACACCATCGCGGTCCATAACACACTGAATGCGGCGAAGATCAACAAGGCCAGCAGGCCCCGGGTCCGCAGGGTGCGCTCCGTGACGAGCAGTGCGAACAACGAGCCGATCAACCTCACATAGGACATGTCGGGCCTGGGTGTGCTGATCGCCGGGACCGCCCTGGCGAGCACGACGCACAGGGTCAGCATCAGTCCCGCCGAAACGAAATACGCCGTGCGCCATCCCGCCAGGTCGGCAATGCCCCCCGACACCAGACGGGCCAGCAGAATGCCCACCACCACGCCGCTGGTGACCGACCCCACGGCCCGGCCGCGCTGTTGCGGCGAGGCAAGGGCGGCGACATAGGCGACGATGACCTGGACCAGCACCGCCAGCATCCCCACCATGACCATCGCACCCAACAGCACCGGCCATTGCCTGGCGCAGCCGGCGACAGCGAGCGCCACGGCCGATAGCAGCGTCTGGCAGACCATCAAGTGCTTGCGGTTGACCCGGTCCCCCAAGGCAACGATGAACACCAGGCCCACGGCGTAGCCGGCCTGGGTAGCGGTCACCACGGTGCCGGCCAAGCCAGGGGCGATCCGCAGGTCCTGGGTGATGGAGTCGAGCAACGGCTGGACGAAGTAGACATTCGCCACGGCCAGGGCGCAGGCCAGGGAGAACAGCAGCGTCAGCCCCCGGGTGAGCCCGGGAGCGGTTGTCCGGTCCGACTGGGGGAAGGTGGAATCATGTGACGTCATGGTGCTTCCTTGGCAGATTCAGGTTTTGATTTGAAACCACTTGTTTGATTTCTAACTGTTCAGGTTTTAATCTGCAACCAGTTTTTCCGGCGGGAGTGATTCAGATGACGCAGCAGACAGGGTCAGGCAGCCATGAGTGTCCGGTGGCCCGGGCGGTGGAGGTCATTGGGGATCGCTGGTCGCTGCTGATCGTTCGCGACGCATTCGACGACGTGCGCAGGTTCAGTGAATTCCAGAAGAACCTCGGGCTGGCGAAGAACATCCTCGCTTCGCGCCTCAAGGCGCTGGTGGAGGTGGGGGTGCTGGAGACGAGGCCTGCCTCCGATGGCAGCGCCTACAAGGAATATGTACTGACGCAAAAGGGGCGCGAGGTATTCCCCATCGTGGTTTCCCTGCGCCAGTGGGGTGAGCGACATTTGTTCAAGGCCGGGGAAACGTACTCGGTGCTGCTGGACAATGAGCGGGACGAGCCGGTGGCGTTGCTCGAGGTTCGTTCGCTCGATGGCAGGAAACTCGAGGCGGGCGATTGCCATCGCCGTCGCGTGGCCAAGGCTTGAAGGGGGGCCCTTTCGATTTGTAAGTTCTTGGTAAACCTTCGCCACTGCACGGAATTTTCAACCTTTGCCGCGTTCCAACGCCAGCCAGAGTCGATTGCCCATGCCCTGGCACATCAGACTGAAAAACCAGGAGCTTGTCCCCATGTTCACCTCGCGTCGCTTGATCGTTGTCGCTACCGCCGTGGCCCTGTTGTCCGGCTGCGCGTCGCCTAATCCTTATGACAACCAGGGCCAGGCTTCCACTGAGTCCTCAGGGATGAGCAAGACGGCCAAGTACGGCGGCCTCGGCGCCCTGGCCGGTGCCTTGGCCGGTGCAGCCATCGGTCACGATAACCGTGGCAAAGGGGCGCTGATCGGCGCCGCAGTCGTGGGTGCTTCCGCCGCCGGCTACGGGTACTACGCCGACCAGCAGGAAAAGAAACTGCGGGCCAGCATGGCCAATACCGGCGTGGAAGTGCAGCGCCAGGGTGACCAGATCAAGTTGATCATGCCGGGCAACATCACCTTCGCCACCGATTCGGCCAACATCGCGCCCAGCTTCTACCAGCCGCTGAATAACCTGGCCAACTCCCTCAAGGAGTTCAACCAGAACCAGATCGAGATCGTGGGCTATACCGACAGCACCGGTAGCCGCCAGCACAACATGGACCTGTCCCAGCGTCGTGCGCAAAGCGTCGCCACCTACCTCACTTCCCAAGGGGTGAGCAGTGCCAACCTGAGTGCCCGTGGCGCCGGCCCGGACAACCCGGTCGCCAGCAACGCCGACGTCAACGGCCGTGCCCAGAACCGTCGCGTCGAGGTGAACCTCAAGGCGATCCCTGGCCAGCAGTACCAGGCTCCGCAACAGCAGGGGCAGACTTACCAGCAATACCCTTGATTGCCGGCAGTGGATGAAAACGGGGGGCCATGCAAACATGGCCCCCCGTTTTTTTCATGGTCTCGTTTCCATCCGGTCCCGAGCTGTGCTCATCACCCAACCTGTGGGCGCGGTCTTGCCCGCGAAAGCGGATTTGTCGACGGCACCGATGCCGACGCGGACCGGGAGGCGACGCTTTCCAGCCTCAGTCCGGAGGCGATTGTGGTGTCAGCATCCGCGTCGGCGGTGCGCCGTTGGCGTTGTGCTGGTAGATCCGGGCCGGTTGCCCCTGTTCGTTGAAGAACACCTGGCCAATCCCCGCCGAGTTCCACAAGCGCTCCCCGGCCTCGGCATGTTCCGGGGTGTGGGGAATGATGCGCATGCGTCGGCGCTGGGTGAACCAGTTCAGGGGCGAGCGAGGCGAGTAGAGCCAGCGGTTCAGGCGGTCGAACCATTCCAGCAGCCTCGGCGGAAATTCATTCTTGATGCCGCTGCTGGTGACCTGCCAGATCCGCGGGCCGCCCTTGCGGTGCGGAATCAGCACTTCATAGACGAAGGAATAATGCACATCCCCCGACAGCACCACGTAGTTACCGGGTGTACGTGAGTGTCGGAAAATATTCAGGATCACCTGGGCCGCCCCGCGATGGGCCATCCAGTTCTCGGCGTCCACCAGCAGCGGATAGCCGCACCAGCTGAACACCCGCTGCACGGTTTCGATCAGCTTCACCCCGAAGATCGGTGCCGGCGAGACGATGATGGCCGAGGGATGGTCCAGCAACTCCTGCTGCAGTTCGCTCAGGGCCTCCCAATCCAGCAAGCCCGAGGGGTGCCTGAGGTTGCGCTCGCTGCGCCAGCGGCGGGTGCGGGTGTCGAGGACCACCAGGGCCGGGCTGCTGGGCAGCACGTAATGCCACTGCTGGAAACCCAGCAGCCTGTCGATCAGTTTGTCCTGGGGCTCGCTGTCGAGGTAGCGGTCCCGGGCGGTCTCGCCCAGGGCCACGGTGTGCCGGATCACCTCCTCAAACGCGTCCGGGTTGTTGCCCCAGCCCTGGCAGAGAAGGTAGGCGATCAGCGCGTTGCCGATGATGCGCTTGGAGAACGGATGGCCGTAGGCCGTTTCCTCCCATTGTGCGGACAGGTTCCAGTCGTCGGTGATGTCGTGATCGTCGAAGATCATCAGGCACGACAGGTGTGCGAACACCCGTGCCACACCGCCCAGTCCGGCCTTGAAGCCATCGATGCGTTGCTGTTCCAGGTCGTAGCGCTGGCGCCGTTCGGCGGTCAGCTCCGGTGGCTGCGGGTCGACCAGGGTCCATGGCACCGGTGACCAGACCAGCAGATACATCGCCATGACTTCGGCGAACGTCACCAGGTGATTATCGGCGCTGCTGCTGGTGAAGATCGGCTTGCGCGCGCCGCCGAAGAACCGCTCGCGCAGGGTTTCGTTGCTCTCCAGCGCCGGCAGCAGATCGGCGCGATGGTAATAGCTGGCCGGGTGTCGATAGAGCTTGGCGCTGTCTTCCACCACCGCGCCGTCCAGGCATTCCTCGAACAGTCCCAGGCGCTCGATCAGCGCATGAATGGCCCGCAACATCGGCCCGGCGACGTCATCGGCGTAGACCTGGTCGCCGCTCATCATCAACAGCGCCGGCCGCTGTTCCGGGGCCTGCTCCAACAGTCGGTCGACACACAGCAAGCCGTCGTTGGCGTAATGATGCGGTTTGCGGCACGAGCCATGGACCAGCTGCCCGATGCGCGAATGCAGCACGAAACTCGGGCATTGCGCCTGGCCGTACAGCAGATGCGGCGCCCATTCGGCGATGGGCGATCCATCCACCAGCAGGTCGTATTCGATCGCCACGTCCTGGGGCAGGGGGGCTTGGAGGCGCACATCGATCAGGTGCACGAACGCTTGCTGTCCCACCGGCACCACCGTGCAGCGCGATGCATCCAGCGCAAGGTCGCCCAGGCCATCCACACGCAGCGTCAATGCCAACGGACGTGTTCCCACCAGCCACATCACCAGCCGCGTGGGTTCCAACCGCCGCAGCAGCGGGCCGACCAGGACAGGAGGCAGGGCAGGGGACGTGTCGGGACTGGACGGCAGCATTCGCGGGTAGAGCTCAGGTTCGGGTGGAGGCGGGGATCATAACGCAATGGGCCTCAAAACTGGGGAGAGGCCAGCCTGGCGCAAATGTCGCGGACTCCACCGTGCCCACGCGCCGCGTGGGACCACTGCCAGGTACGCTCCGCGTTCCGCTTGCGGCAGGTGCCGCCAAGCCTCATGGGAGGCCTGCCCACGCCGAGCGCGGAACCTCTCTTCAGATGGCTCGCCCAAGGACGCTGTCGTGGCCCGGTCGCGTCACTGAGTGGTGTTGGACGCCTCGGCCGCCTTGATCAAGTCCGCTCCGATCTCTTTTTCGAACTTCGTCCACACCGGCTTCATCCTGTCACGCCAGGCGCTGCGCTCCTGTGGGGTGAGGGTGATGATCTCGGTGGTCTTGGCATCCAGGACCCGCTGCCTGTCCTGCTGGTTGAACCGTTCCGCTTCCTTGTTCGCATGAGCGGTGGACTCCACCACGATCCTGTCCAGTTCGCTGCGGATATCCGGCGGCAGGTCGTTCCAGAAGTCCGAAGTGGTGATCAACATGTAGTCGAGGATGCCATGGTTGGACTCGGTGACGTACTTCTGCACTTCATTGAGCTTCTGGTTGTAGAAGTTCGAATAGGTGTTTTCCGTGCCGTTGATCAGACCGGTACGCAACCCCTGGTACACCACCGAAAAAATCATCGGCTGGGCCTTGGCGCCTACCGCCTTGAACTGTTCGTCCAGTACGGCGGAGGTCTGTATCCGGAACGTCAGTCCCCGTGCATCCTCGGGCACCCGCAGGGGCCTGTTGGCCGACAACTGCTTCATGCCGTTGTGCCAATAGGCCAGGCCGGTAACGTTCTTCTTTTCCATGGACTTGAGCAGCTTCTGGCCTTCAGGGCTCTGCTGGAAACGGTCCACGGCGGCGATGTCGTCAAACAGGAATGGCAAGTCGAACAGCTGCACCGACTTGGTGTACTGCTCGAACTTGGCCAGGGACCGGGCGATGATCTGCACCTCCCCCAGGAGCAACGCCTCCATTTCCTTGTCATCGCCGTACAGCGTGGAATTGGGGTACACCTCGACTTTCACCCTGCCCGGCAAGCGTTCTTCCACCAGTTTCTTGAACATCAGCGCGCCCTGGCCCTTGGGCGTCTGCTCGGCCACCACATGGGAAAACTTGATCACAATGGGGTCAGCCGCCATGGCCGTGCCCAACAGACCGACAGCCAGGCCAAAGACGAGTGTTTTCCAAAAAACATTGAGCATTGCCAGGTTCCCTCTGCTTTCATGGACGGCCCGGGCTCATTCCGCAGCCGGGACAACGGCAAGTCTAGGAGAAAAAACGCATGTCCTTGTGATCCGGATGTCGACTGAAGCAGAATCCAGCCAGCACCGGCCCAGGAAGCCTGGAACGCTTTCCAACCCCACAAGGATCGAACCCATGATCGACTTCAATAACAAAGGCTTCTTCAAGCTCAAGCAGAACGACGAATACGCCGAACGCGTCACGGCCCTGCTGCTGGAAGGCGAACAGGTCATCGACGCCTACAAGTCCATGCGCGACGGCGTGGTGTTCACCAACAAACGCATCATCGCGGTGAACGTGCAAGGCATTACCGGCAGCAAGAAAGACTTCACTTCCCTGCCTTACAAGAACATCGTCGCCTACTCGATCGAAACGTCCGGCACCTTCGACCTGGACTCGGAGCTTGAGATCTACTTTTCATCCCTGGGCAAGGTGAAATTCGAATTCACCGGCAAGACCGGCATCGTTGAGATATCCAGGTTGATCTCCAAGCATCTCCTGGGCTGAAAAAACTGTTCTCCCGGATCCGTCCCGGTGGGAGCGGGCTCGCCCGCGAAGACGCCAGCCCAGCCGCCCTGCCTGGGCGTCTCAGTCTCCGGGAAACTCCGATAGATAACAGGCCGGCGAGCTCATCTCTGCCCGTTTCTCCAACTCATCCTCCAGCCATTCGGCCAGCACCACGGCGTTGTTCTCCACTGTGGACCTGGCGGCATGGACCAGCGTGAGATTGCCGCTGCGGGCGATGTCCACCAGCGCCCACCAATGCTGCGGCCGGGCATTCAGTTCCTGGCGATACGCGGCCTTGAACTGGGCAAAGGAAAGGTCCCCAGCCTTGAACGCCCTGCGCAATTGATGGGTGGGCGCGACGTCCGCAAGCCACTCATCGAGGTGCAGTTCATCCTTGCGGCAGTTGCGTGGCCACAGGCGGTCCACCAGCACGCGTTTGCCGTCCTCGGGAGCCGGGGCATCATAGGCGCGTTTGCATTGGATCATGACGGGCGGCCTGTCAAAGGGACACGCGCCAGCATAGGTCCTCCAAGGCAATGCCGCACCCCTGAAGGACTGTTTTCCGATCCCTGGACGTCCCGAATTCCGCCGCCTAGAGTGAATTATTCGCGCCGGGATGACGGGGAGGGATACCGATGAATCAATTGAATGACTACACGAGCCTGACCGAGCCATTGAACGTGAAGATCATGGAGTTGGCGCCCAAGGAAAAGCGCGATGGCAAGAAAACCACCTTGTTCTTCACTTCCGATACCGAGTTCGATTCCAAGCCCCTGACCCTGACGACAGGCAGCTATCCGTTCACGCCCATCGGCAGCCTGGGTATCACGAAAGTGGACAGCCTGGGCCAGGAGTGGCGGCACGTACTGAACCAGATCACCAACCGGCATGGCCTCACGTCGGACTACAACAACCCCCACAGGGCCGATCAGCTGGTCCTGCTGGACACCCTGGACGCCGTGAAGATCAAGGAAGCGGTCGCACGGGACAAGCAATTCACCAAGGGCAGTTATTACCACCCCGATGTCGAGCAGGTATTCGGAACGACCAATCCCGTCTCGACCTTTGCCGCCCAGCAGGTCATCGAGCGCCGGGCCGCGCTGTTCCAGCCTGTGCCCGACCCGACCGCGCTGAACTATTGGAACCTGCTGGGCATGGATCCTGCCGCACAGGCGAAGGTGTACAACTGGTTGCAAGCCTACGGAGGCATTTCCCATAAGTTCTCGGTGCATGACCGCAAGTCAGGCGACCGGATCCAGAACCACTTCCAGAACCTGGAAAACTCCAAAGCCATCCATTTCGCCAGTGAAACCCGTGGCGAATATGCCGCCGCCAAGCTTCTGATCACCGTGCTCGGCAATGAGTACCAGATGAAGATCGGCAAGGCTTCATCGGGGCGCAATAACGGCATCGACCAGATCTGGGTCAAGCGCAATCTGCTCAGCGGCGTGGTTGAGGAGTACATCATCGTCGAGTGCAAAGGCAGCGTGGATGCATCCCTGAACGAAGCCCAGTACGGCTGGCAGATGTCGCCCTGCTGGGTTTTCTACTGCCTGATCGGCCTGCTGGGCACAAACGGGAATCTGGCCAGCACGTCCACCACGGATGTGTTCGCCAAGACCACCATGGTCAGGAAAATTCTCGACGCCTTGATCAATCCGGGCCCACCCGTGGTCAAGGGCCTGGTCATCCAGCCCATGACCAAGTCGGTCACCGTGCCCAATTCGATCGAAATGGTGGACCTGGGGGAATACGACCTGGTCGAGCAGTATACGAACGCAGTGGCAGGCCATACGCGGTTCCATAATGCCCCGGTGTTCAGTGGCGCCTTGTTCTAGTGTGGTGCTTCTCAAACATCGCACTAGGCTTCTCGTACAGAGCCTGGGACTTTAGCCTCATGAAAAAACAAGAACACAATGACCTTCTCGACACCCTGAAGACCCGCTTCGAACGCAATCCCCAGCGCCACCCTGGCCTTCAATGGTCCGACGTCCTGGCCCGCCTCGAAGGCAACCGCGCCGCGTTGAAAACCCTCCACGCCATGGAAGCCACCGGAGGCGAGCCCGACGTCATTGGCCACGACCCGCACACCGGGCGCGTGACCTTCTGCGACTGCGCCAGGGAGACCCCCACCGGCCGTCGAAGCCTCTGCTACGATCGCGCGGCCCTGGATGCGCGCAAGGAAAACAAGCCCCAGGGCAATGCCCTGGACATGGCGACCGAGATGGGCGTGGCGCTATTGACCGAGGAGCAGTACCGCGAACTCCAGGCGCTGGAGGCGTTTGACTTGAAAACCTCCAGTTGGCTGGCGACGCCCCCCGAAGTACGTGCGCTGGGTGGGGCGATATTCGGGGACTGCCGTTATGGACGGGTGTTCATCTACCACAACGGGGTTCAGTCGTATTACGCGGCGAGAGGGTTCCGGGGGATGTTGAGCCTATAGCTCATTGGCCTCTGCATCAGGCTGTGGTGGAACCGCCGCTGGCAAAAATCTCATCTGCCCGTTTCTCCCACTGGAGAAAAACCTCCTCGATGCGATTGCATTCCGGCTCGTCCAAATACAGGTGGAATATGCCGTGGGCGAGAAACTCGCTCAGCCCAATGAGCTTCTCGGTTTCGGTGTAGGTGGCGTTTCTTTCGCAAGGTGGATACTTGATCGTTGTATCGGCATTGGCATCGGGGGGCGCAAGCGTGCTTTTGATGTTCCAGCCCGTCGCTAGATCGGCAAACAATACCTTGATCGAGGCACAGAACTCAGACGTCAGCAAGGCCAGGACAGCGTCTCTGTGATCGAAGGGCGATATCTTTTCCAATTGCTGCGTGAACGCTTCAAGCTGTCGGAGCTGTACCCGGATGTCGGATGCCTTGAACCCGAGCGAAATCCATTTTTTTCCGGCATTGATCTTGAGCTCCGGCTTCCCCTTGCGGGGGCCGATATCCTTGCACGTCAGGCTTTTGTCATAGGCGTTTTCACGTACGTAGCTAAAACACATGAACGCCCGAAGCACCATCTGGTAGATGGCTCGGGTGGCCTCTACTTTCTCCTCGATCAGCCGCTGGGCTTCGCGTCTGTGGTCGTCGGCTCTCTCCTGTCGGCTTCGCGCTTCGGAGTTTCTACTTTCGTGCCGGGAGACGAGTATCGCCACAATGATCGCGTAGATACTGCCGATACCTTGGAGCCATGCGGGAAGATTACTCTTGTCCCAGATCAGCGTTGCCGAGACGATGATCAGCAATGAAACCGCAAGGGTGCCGTAGAGGAAAACCTGAGAGTCGGGATTTGTTTTCCGATTGGCTTTGCTCAAGGCCTTTGCGATTCCAAGGACGGCAAGCAAGGACAGCGAGATGATCAGGAACGTGCTCAACTGCCCGATGGTGCTGGAGTCCAGGGCGCTCACGATGGGACCGCCGGAGCGGTTGGGGGTGTGGAGTCGTGTAGCGATCCGTGCATGGTTCAGGCGTCCTTTCGAATGATGGCTCGATGCTATATTGCTGGGCTGCGTTTCGACAACAAATCTTCGACGCCTCCCGCCATGTCCTGTCCGATGTTCACCACGGATGTCGTTTGCATAAAAAAGGTCTTGCCCGGCAAGGCCTTTTTTCATGCAAACGACCTTGAGGAAACAATGTCGTCCCTGCGCTACGCCTTCAAGTCTTCACCTGACCTGCCGCTATCGGTATAACGATTTTTACCGATCCATCGATTGCCTTTGCGATGCCTCTGCTTTTTCGGCACAGGCCTGGCAAAGGCACGATAAGAGAACGCAGCGTATGGACGACGGACGATATGAAAGGCGGGCGGCTGGGGATGCGGCTGTGTCATCCGGGCCGCTGCAGCATATCCTGCTTATCGACGATGAGCCCGAGGACCTCCGGGCAACCCTCGTCCTGCTCAAGGCGCAACCCTGGCGCATATCCCTGGCCAGCGACGCCCACCAGGGCTACCAGCGAGCCTTGGCGTTGCGTCCGGACCTGATCGTGCTGGACGTGCACATGCCGCAGATGGATGGTTTCAGCCTGTGCAGGCTGTTGCGCGAGGCACCGGCGACCCGCCAGACCCCCATTCTTTTCCTGTCTTCGGCCAACAGCACCGTCGAGCGCCTGGAGGGGCTGACCGTCGGCGGGGTCGATTACATTCCCAAATCCTGCGCCCCCGAGGAAGTGCTGGCGCGTATCAGGATCCACCTGCAATTGACCTGGCGCGCACCGCCGACCAACCGGCACAGCCCGGCGGAGCCGGAGCCCGAGGGTGACGAGATCGTCCTGCGCGCGGCGATGCGGCTGATCGAAAATCACCTCGACGACATCCCTTCCCTGGTGCAACTGGCGCACAAGGTCGGCACCCATGAGAAACGCCTTTCACGGATTTTTCGCGAGCATCTGGGCCTGACTGTGTTCGCCTATATTCGCGATGCGCGGCTGCGTCGCGGCCAGGAGTTGCTCGGCGAAAGCGCCATGAGTGTGCAAGACGTCGCCGAACTGGTGGGGTTTCGCAATGCCTGCAACTTCACCACGGCCTTCCGCCAGCGAATCGGCATGACCCCCAGCCAGTTTCGCCAGCAGACCCTGGGCATCGCTGATACAGAGTCGGCCGGGCGCACCTGATGCGGCTTCTACGGTTTGTGCTGCTGGCGCTGGCGTTGTTGTGCGCCGACCGTTTGCGTGCGGCACCCATGGGCTTCTGCCAGGTTGAACGCCTGGACCTGATGCCCTCGATGCAGGTTTTCGAGGACGAGCAGGCCAGGTTGAGCGTGGATGAAGTTGCCCGGTTGCCCGAAACGCGATTCAGCATCGCGACTCCGGATTGGCCGGCGCAAGGCTATAGCCGCTCGGCGTTCTGGCTCAAAGTGCAACTGACCAATCCGAACGATACGGCCTGTTCGCGCCTGTTGGTGATCGGAGCGCCGCGCCTGGAAGACATCCGTGTCTACCAGCCTTCAGAGGGGCGCTGGCGCGAAGCCCATGCCGGCAGTGCCCATCCGTTGGCCGAATGGCCCCAACCAGCGGCGCGTCAGCCGGCGTTTGCGGTGTCGCTGGCGGCAGGGCAGGGCACCACGTTGTTGATCCGGGTCACCAGCCACTTCCAGATGCTGCTGGAGCCGCAGCTATGGTCCGAACCGGCATTGCTGCGCAGTCAGCAGCAGACGTACCTGAGCGACGGCCTCACCCTGGGCATCGTCCTGCTGGTGGTCCCGTTCGGCCTTATCGTCGGCTGGATCCTGCGTTCCCGGTTGCTGAGCGTGAATGCGGGCGCGGTCCTGAGCTATATCCTGCTGACCTGTATCTTGAACGGCTACCTCGTCTACTGGCCCTCGGCGCTGGGCTGGACGCGGGAACTGCTGACCTGCGCCAGCGTGATCTCCTTCGTGCTGTTCCTCGCCTACATGCGCGTGCTGCTGCAGGTGGCCCGGCTGCCCGCCTTCATTGGCTGGAGTTATTGGGTACCGCTGCTGGGATGTGCCCTTGGCCGGGTCTGGTGGCTGAAGGTCGATCCGATCCAGGGGGCGCAGATGATCCAGGCCTCCCTGTTGAGTTTCTACGGCGTGCTCCTGGCCACGTTGTTCATGGCCTGGCGCAGGCGGCTCAGCTACAGCTGGATGGCGTGGCTGGTTCCGGCACTGCTGTTTTCGCAATTGCTGATGCGGTATTTCTTCCCCCAGGAACAGTTGCCCTGGCAATCGCCGCAAAGCAAGAACAGCCTGTCCTCGACTCTGCCGGGCGTGGCGTTGCTGGTGTGCACGCTGATCATGGAAGTCAGCCGCAGCCGTCACCGGGAGAAGCATGCGCTGTCGAGCCTCGAACAACAGCGCCAGGCCGAGCATGAGCGCCTGGAAAGCACCGTGGCGCTACGCACCGCCCAGTTGCGCGAATCCCTGGCGGCCCGCAGTGCGTTGATGGCCCGCATCAGCCACGACCTGCGTTCGCCGCTGGTGCGCATCATCGACTACGCACGGCTGTTGCACGGCGGGCCCAACCGGGAATACCCGGCCAGCATCGAGCGCAATGCCCGCCAGCAACTGGAGCTGATCGACGAGATGCTCGAGTTCTCCCGCGGCGAGCTGGAGCAGATGCAACTGACCCTCGCGCCCGGCTATCTGTACGGGTTCCTCAGGGAGGTCGCCGATGAGGCGGCCTTCCTCGCCGCGCGGCAGGGCAATACCTTTGAAGCCGTCCTGGCGGATGACCTGCCGGCGCTGGTGGAGGCCGATTTCAAACGCCTCCGGCAGATCCTCATGAACCTGCTGGCGAACGCGGCGAAATTCACCCGTGATGGCCAGATCCGCTTTGAAGTGAATGCTTGTCCAGGAGCCGGCCCGGAGACTGTCGAGCTGACGTTCAGCGTGATCGACAGCGGTATCGGCATCGATCCACAGGAATTCGAACAGCTGCTGCAACCGTTTCGCCGCGGCCGCAATGCGCAACGCTTCGAAGGCAGCGGGCTGGGCCTGTCCATCGTCACCCAACTGCTGGAGCGCATGGGCAGCCGTTTGCAACCCCAGGCCACGGGGCAGGGCGGCAGCCGCTTCAGCTTTCGTTTGCAGTTGAAATGCGCCCAGGAAGACGAGCTTGAAAACGGCATCGTCGATAACAATGCCGCGCCGCTGGATGGCCAGGGCAAGCAGGTCCTGCTGGTGGACGATATCGAGCAGAACAGCGAATGGCTGTATGACCTGCTGGCCGGCTACGGTTTCGACGTGAGCATCGCGGCCAACGGCGAGGACGCCTTGGCCTGCCTGGCGCAGCAGCCGGTCGATCTGTTGATCAGCGACCAGATGATGCCTGGCATGGATGGCTGGGAACTGCTGCAGCGGGTACGTGAGCATTGGCGCGGTCTGCCAGTGATGCTCTACTCGGCGGTGCCTGCGCGCAGGCCGCAGGGCTATCCGCCGGATCTGGTCTTCGATGCGGTCCTGCTCAAGCCGGCCGACAGCCGCGAGTTGCTGGCGTGGGTCAAGACACTGGCGGGCTTGGACACGGTGCCTCGCGCCATGGCCTGGGAGCGATAGCATGCCGGGTCCGCGTTGCAGGCTGCTCTTGCTCGGCAGCTTGGCGGCATTGCCCTGGGCATCGGTCAACGCCGGGCCAGCGCAGCCATCCACCCCCGCGTCGCCCAGCTCACTGGTGCTCGACGAAACCACGGTGACTGCTCGGCGCCGAGAGGAAAACCCGCAGGACGTGCCGATCCCCATCAATGTCCTCTATGGCGAGCAACTGGACGAAGCCGGCCTGCACACCCTCCAGGACATCCAGCAACGGGTGCCCGGGCTGGTGGTGTCCGGGCACGATGCGCGTTATGCCGGCTTCGGCCTGCGCGGGTTTGGCGCGACCGCCTATAACGACGGTCTGGAGGGCAGCGTCGGCACCTACGTCGATGGCGTCTACCTGGCGCGCCAGGGCATGGCCTTCACCGAGCTGATGGACATCGAGCGCATCGAAGTGCTGCGTGGGCCCCAAGGTACTTTGTTCGGCAAGAACACCACGGCGGGGGCGCTGAACATCGTCACCCGCCCACCGACGTTCCAATCCGAGGCCAGCCTGGAAGCCAGCCACGGCGAGCATGGCCTGGGCGAATACCGCGGGACGATTTCCGGAGCGCTGCGCGACGAGGTGTTGGCCGGGCGGCTCAACGTCTTCGAACGCTCGGTGGATGGGCAGGTGGAAAACCTGGAAGACGGCGCCCGCCTCGGCGACGCCGACAGCCAAGGCCTGCGCGGGCAATTGCTATGGACGCCCACCGAGGCCTTCAGCGCGCGTCTGATCGCCGACTATGCCGAGCAGAACGAGGCCGGCAACGTGCTGCTGGTCAATCACTACAGCCCACAGACCCGCAAGCGCGCCCGGTTCCTCGGCTATCCGCTGGCGGAGCCCGACCCTTACCGGCGCGAGGTGCGCATTGACGCGCCGGGGCGTCCGCAAACCCTGCAGGACGGTGTTTCCCTTGAGCTGAACTGGGACCTGGACGAGGCGATGCGCTTGACCAGCATCACGGCTTATCGTGACTGGGACTACCGCGCCACGCGGGACGGCGACAGCACCGCGTTGGCGGTGGCGCAGTCCGAGGCGCAGCTGGGGCATCGGCAGTTCAGCCAGGAATGGCGACTGTCCGGCACGGCCGGCTCGTCCGTCGACTATGTCGCTGGGCTCTATTACTTGCGCCAGCAGCTCGATCGCGAGATCGACGTGGCGTTCGGCAAGGATGCCGCACCCTGGTTCGTGGGCGACCAACTGGCGCTGTTGCAGAAACTCTATGGCATCACCTTCACCGATCCGAGCCAGGTGCCGGCGCAGTTGCTGGAAGGTGCCCGGCAGCATTACGACGGCGAGCAGAAGGGCGACAGCCGGGCAATTTTCGGCCAGGTTTCCTGGCGCCCCGTCGACCCTCTCGAGCTCACCGGCGGCCTGCGCTACAGCCAGGAGCGCAAGGACGGTTGGGTGTCCCGCGACGTCAGCAACCTCGCTTCGCTGGACGGTTTGCCGCCGACGTTCCAGGCCGGCGGCCAGTTGCTGCGCGACATCGCCCTGGGGGGCAGTTACTACCGTGAGGACTCGATCGAAGAGGACAACCTCTCCGGCCTGCTCAGCGCCAGCTATCGCTTCAGCGATGCGGTGATGGGCTATGTCAGCTGGTCTCGCGGCTACAAGGCCGGCGGCATCAACTTCGACGTGGTCGGCCCGTTCGCCGAGCCCACCTTCGAACCGGAGCGCGCCACGTCCCTGGAACTGGGCATCAAGACACGCTTGTGGGATGAGCGGGCGATGCTCGACCTGGCGGTCTACCAGACCGATGTCGACAACTACCAGGCGCTCACCTACAGCCCGCCGACCTCCGTGCTCGCGCCACCGTTGAGGGACAATCTGATCAACGTCGGCAAGGTCCGCCTGCGTGGTGTCGAGCTGGATTCGGCCTGGCAACTGGCTCCCTGGCTCACCGGGCGCCTTGGCCTGGCCTGGAGCGATGCGCGCTACCGCAGTTTTCCCAACGCCCCGTGCCCGCCGGCCTCGGGCCAATGGACTTGCGACCTCAGCGGCGATCGCCTCTACAACGCGCCGGAATGGAACCTCAGCAGCGGCCTGGACCATCGCCATCCGTTGCCGTACGGGCTGGAGGTCTACAGCGGCGTCGACTACAGCTTTCGCACCGGCTACTACGGCACCCTCGAAGGGGGCGAAGGCAGTTATCAGCCCAGCTACGGCCTCACCAACCTGCGCCTGGGCCTGCGCAGCCAGGACCGTGCCTGGGAAGTGGAAGGCTGGGCACGCAACCTGTTCGACCGCCACTACATCACTGCCGTGTACTCGCTGCTGGGCGCGGGTGACTACGGCGCCATGACCGGCAGCGAACGAACCCTGGGCACCACCGTCAGGCTTCGCTATTGACCGAAATGAAGCGGGTCGGACAAAACGCCAGGCGATTGCCCCCGGCTTTTTTCGACAGGTACATGGCCTGGTCCGCCTTGCTGATCAACGCATCGACTTCCTGCCCATGCTCAGGAAAGAACGCCACGCCGATACTCGCGGCAATCTCCACTGTTTGCGCACCGATCAAGATGGGCGCATTGGCCGCCGCCAGCATCCGCTTGAGCAAAGGCTCGCTGTCCTCCACCTCTTGCAAACCCACCAGCCCCGCCACGAATTCATCGCCACCGAGCCGCGCCAACGTATCGCCCTCCCGCAGCGTCGCATTGATCCGCGCCGCGACAATCTGCAATACCCGATCACCCCAGTCATGCCCATAACTGTCGTTGAGCGCCTTGAACCCATCCAGATCAATGAACGCGATGGCCACCTGGTGCTGGTGAATCCGCGCCTTGCCCAACGCCTGACGCATCCGCTCGGCCAACAGCAACCGATTGGGCAACTGCGTGAGCGCGTCATAACGGGCATCGCGCTCCAGTAACTGAAGGCGTTGCTTCACCTGCGTCATATCGCTGAGCAGCGCCACATAGTGCTGAACATTCCCGTGACGGTCATGCACGGCACTGATGCTGATGCGCGACGTCATCTCCCGACCGTCCTTATGGCTGCTTTGGATTTCACCCGACCAATGCCCATGGAAATCCAGCGCATTCTTCATCGGCGCATAAAACGCCGCGAGCCGACGCACCATGCGATGAGCGTTCAACTCCCGGCCCCTGACCTCGTCTTGCCCGTAGCCGGTCAGGCGCGTGAAAGCCTCGTTCACGTCGATGACCCGACCGTACGGATCGACAAGGGCGACCCCCTCCCGCCCGTGGCTGAACACCGTCGCGGCCAGCTCCGGGCAGATGGAGCCAATGCGCCGGTCCGGCGCGTCTTCATCACGGGTCGCTGGCCATCTCTGGGAATCGAAACCCTGCTGCGCCAGAGAACTCACCAGGGCAGACAGTGCCTTGTGCAGGCGGATCAGGGCATTCGTGACGAGCCTGGAGTCGAGGCAGTAGCGACGAACGAAGGTGCGTAGGTTCATGGGAGGTACACGGTGCTTGGTTGTAACGCCAGAGAGTGAAGAAGGCATTATCGAGGCGGCAATACGCGCAGGACTTTGCTGGAGCGGATGACAGCTTTGCGGGAAGGGACGGGTCGAAAATTTTTTTGCGGGAAGGGAGCGTGTTGATCGAAGGGCGGAGCCGGCTGACCATCGCCAGGCCCGCTCCCTGCATCATCTGTACAGCGAGTGGCCCCGTCACCCACTCGCCAGCACAACCCGACCAAACCGAGCGCTGCGATCCTGCGGCGTAATCGCCAGCAACCGATCGAGGCGAATCTCCTGGTGCCCATCGGCAGTTTCCACCTCGAGAAATTCCTCTCGCGTGGGGGCGGTACGCGTGGTGATCGCACGCGCTGTCAGGCGTTGGCCGTCAGTCAGTTCGATCTCCAGCGTGTAGCCGTACAGGCAGGCAATTTCCAGGTAGTCATGCAGGTCGCAGTCCAGCGGTCGATAGGTGCTCATGTCAGGCCTCGCAACCTTGCAGCTTGAGGATGAAGAAACCTTGCCGGGCGATGGCCTCGTCTACTGCGGGGTTGCCCGGCTCGACATGGCAGAAGCGGCAGTCGTTCAAGATGATGTCCTGGTCTTCGATACCCTGTTCGGCGAGGAAACGTCGCGCGCAGGCTTGGGCGAATGCCTGGTCGTTACGGTCTATCAGCACATCGAAATGCAGGTAGCGCCCGCCTTGGGTGCGTACGTGGGTGTCATAGACTTTGAGGGTCATGGTGTTCTCCCGGTGACAGCCAATGGAGCGAGCGGACAGGTTGGGGCGCCACCTGTCCGTCGCGAAGTCAGAGCGAATCAGAGCAGTTGTTTCAACATCGCCTGCAGTTGCTGGTTACGCGCCTCATCCAATGGAAAAACCGGCAGACGCGGATCGCCGACCTCCAGGCCAAGAGTTCGCAAACCGGCCTTGATGGTGGCGGGCAAACCGCCCTTGAGGATGAAGTCCAGCAGCGGCAATTGACGATAGAACAACGCCCGGGCCCGGCTCAGGTCGTTGGCCAAAACAGCGTCGTACAGGTCGAGATTGAGCTGCGGGATCAGGTTCGGCGCGGCGGTGCACCAGCCTTTGGCGCCGGCCGCGAAGGCTTCCAGCGCCAAGGGGTTGCAACCGTTGTAGAACGGCACCTGGCCTTCGCCCAGCAACTGCAGCTTGTGCATGCGCTGAATGTCGCCGGTGCTTTCCTTGACCATGGTGACGTTATCCACCGCGTTGAAAATCCGCAGGATGAGCTCCACCGACATGTCGATGCCGCTGGTGGCAGGATTGTTATAGAGCATGATGGGCAGGTCGATGCTGGCGCCGATGGCCTGGTAGTGCGCCAGGATTTCCGCCTCGCTCAGTTTCCAGTAAGCGGCCGGCAACACCATCACCACATCGGCGCCCTTCGCCTGGGCAAAGCGTGCGCGGCGCACCGCCTTGGCGGTGGTCAAGTCAGACACGCTGACCACGGTGGGCACCCGGCCGGCGACGCGGGCGATGCTGAACTCGCTTACCTGGTCCCACTCGGCGTCGCTCAGGTAGGCACCTTCACCGGTGCTGCCCAGGGGCGCGATGGCATGCACGCCGCTGTCGATCAGACGGTCGATGGACCGGCCCAAGGCGTCCAGGTCCAAGCCCTGGCCGTCGGTGGAGAAGGGCGTGATGGTGTAGCCGATGATGCCGTGGATGTTGGGGGTAGACATGGCTTCGCTCCTGGTGGGTTCAGTTCAAGCAATCGGCGTGTTGACGCAGGGTCTGCCGGGCGTAGTAGTTGAAGGCGGCCGCGTGGCGCTTGGGGCGGGCGATCCAGTCGTGGGCTTCGCGGCCCAGGTGAGGCAGGATCGGTTTCACCTCGCCGGCGGCCATGGCCAGCAATTGCAGCTTCGCGGCGCGTTCGATCAGTTGGGCGATGTTGCAGGCTTCTTCCACGGTGGCACCGGTGGATAACTGGCCGTGGTGGGAAAGCAGAATGGCGCGCTTGTCACCCAAGGCACCGGCGATCAACTCGCCTTCCTCGTTGCCCACGGGCACACCCGGCCAGCCCTCCAGGAAGGCGCAGTCTTCGTACAACGGGCAGAGGTCCATGTGGGAAATCTGCAGCGGCACCTCCAGCATCGACAGCGCGGCGATGTGGGTCGGGTGAGTGTGAATAATGCAATTCACATCCGGCCGGGCGCGGTAGACCCAGGTGTGAAAGCGGTTGGCCGGGTTGGGCATGCCATGGCCCTCCAGCACGTCGAGGTCTTCATTGACCAGCAACAGGTTGCCAGCGGTGATTTCATCGAAGCCCAGGCCCAGTTGCTGGGTGTAATAGGTGCCCGGTTGCGGCCCGCGCGCGGTAATCTGCCCCGCCAGCCCTGAGTCGTGGCCGTTCTCGAACAGGATGCGACAGGTCAGGGCCAGCTTTTGTCGTACAGTCCACGTATTATCCGGCAGTGTTTTCTGCATCTGGTTAACAGCATGCTGGACCAACTGGTCCTTGGGCGTCGCCAGTGTCTTGCTCATATCCGTTCTCCTGATTCGTTCTTTGACCGTTCTTGATCCGCGTCATGGAAGCTGTGAAGTGGAGGTGCTAATGACACTAAATAGACTATATGACACAAAGTGTCATTTGCAATCGCAGATTGTCCGTTTCTCTGGAAATGTTGGTTACCTATGTCCATTCGTTTGAAATTGCTCAGGAAAAAACTCGGCATGACACTGGACGTCCTGGCCGAAAAAACCGGGATGACCAAGAGCTACCTGTCCAAGGTGGAACGGGGCTTGAGCACGCCCTCCATCGCCACAGCACTCAAGCTCGCCAAGGCCCTGAGCGTGAAAGTCGAGGAGCTGTTCTCCGAAGAAAACGTCTCCCTCGACAGCTACAGCCTGGTGCGCAGCGAAGACCGCCAATCCCTCGCGGCGAGCAGCGGCAGCTCCGAATACGCGGTATTGGCCCATCAAGTGTCCGAGCGCAGCCTGCTGCCCTTCATCCTTTACCCGGCGAGTGAGTTCACAGCGCATCACGCGTTCAAGGAACACACCGGGGAGGAGTTTCTGTTCGTGCATGAGGGGCAGGTGGAAGTGGACTTCATGAACGAGCGTGTGCTGCTGAACCGTGGTGATGCGTTGCATTTCAATGCGCAGAAACCCCATCGGTTGCGTTCGGTGGGGGATGTTCAGGCGCAGTTGCTGGTGGTGGTGCACAGCGATGAGTCGTCGGAGAAGGAAGAGAGCGCCTAACAGCTCCAATCGCAGGTAACCAACGTGGCGAGGGAGCTTGCTCCCGCTGGGCTGCGCAGCAGCCCCCTTCCTATGGACGCCTCGCCACAAATCTTCCGACAGCCTCATTGAACGGCATCGAGCACCTGCCCGGACCAGTCGAGCGGCGTCTGTCAGTAAAGACCGACAGACACCAGCGACGAAGGCCCGCCAAGCCACAGCGCCTTGCGCCTTTGCCTACAACTACGCCAGAATCCGCCGGCTTGTGCGCCTAGGGTTGCGTCGGTAGTTTTGGACCTGTCACTGATGATCAGTGATCGGGTTTAGCAGCTCGCCGAGTTAAGTCGCACAACGCGTCATCAGACAGGAATCCCCATTCCTGCACTTGATGGTGGCTGTGCGCAGGGCGTCCTCGGACGCGCCGATTTCTTAACTCGTCGGTCTGCTAACCTGCGTACAGCTGCCTCCCAATTCGTTTAGCAGCGAACGGGTCGTGGCCTCAACCAGAGAGTTAAGACCATGGTCAAAATTACACCGAACCCTCCAGTTACAGATTCAGACGAACCCACATCCCGTGCCCAGTCTGCTCGCAACAAGAAGCTCGACGACGCGGCCACCCGTGCGTTGGATTACTACCTGAAGCCCAAGCCTAAGGGCGAAACGTCTGACAAGTCCGACTCTATTTTTCGGATTGATCCGGGAGTTGATTCTGAGTGTTTGCTTGCGAATCTCAGTGAGAACCTGGCTTCGGCGAATGCCATGATCAGCGATTTGGCGTTTGATCTGGATGGGTCAAGGCGGCGGGTTGCGTTGGGGATTTTGCAGGTGATTGAGGTGAGTGAGCTGCTGGCGAATCGGGCTTTGGATATTGTTGAGGTGAGGTAGGGCTGCAGAGCTACGTGCCGCTCGGGTTAAAAAAGGTCTTGCCCAGCAAGGCCTTTTTTTGTGTCCGAGGGAGGCTGAGTGCTTCAGCAAGCCTGAGGCCTCAAAGGTCCGCATTCTTCATCCATGCGAGCTTTTTTCCTGCTAGCTGAGGTGTGACAAATGTTCGCAGGGCAGCAGTGGCGTTTTGCTGCTATACATGATTCGAGCATATTCGGCGCGACGGCAAATGACATTCAGGATAACGATTCTTTCAGGAATGGATTCGCAGCGGGTCTTTTGAATAAATCCGTTGCCTTTGTTGCTTTGTTAATAGCAGGCAGTTAAAAGGAATTGAACCATGGGCAATGAAAAAGCATGCGTCATTTTCGCGACCGGTATGGACGCAGAGATGAAGTCAGTCTCCGAGCAGCTTGCTGAAGAAGGCTTTGACGTTTGCACGGCCGAGGCCGATCGCGAGATCGTAGAAGCCTCGCAATCAGGCGCTGTACCAGAAGAAATCAAGAGCTGCATTGATAATGCGGTCATCTGCATATTCCTGATTCCTGAAGATGTAAATGAGTGTCTGACCGGTGCGGCAGGGCACGCCGGGACATCGGGGAAAAGGATTGTCGCAGTTGCGCAGAACGTTGAATCTCTACCGCAGATTTTCGATGACCTCGCCAGTTCTGTACTCATCGTAAATAGTCCACATCTGAGAGACGTAATTAAGGGCAAACAGGTCTGGGAGCGTGCGGATGGCAGTTCAAGTCCAAAACGTAAGATCAAGCGGATCGAGTGCCAATGAATCGAGTACCGAGGGTGTTCTCCTACAGACTCGTACGAGATTATGGTTTCGCCCCGAATCCCTTTCACGGCATTTGCACACTAGGAACATGCAAACCGCAAATCAGGAAAGCGGCTCAGGTGGGCGATATTATCGTCGGTTGTGGAAGCGTTGGCCTTAAACGTCCTGAAAGACTCATTTTTGCAATGAGAGTTTCGGAGAAACTCTCGTTCCAGCAATATTGGGAAGACGAGAGATTCAGGGTAAAACGGCCGGACCTCTACACCAGCGAGAGCATGGCGTACGGAGACAATATTTATCACCGTGTGAACGATGCCTGGGTGCAAGAAGACTCCCATCACAGTCATGCCGACGGTCGGATCAATCAAGCTAACCTCGGGAGAGATACCAGTTCGAACAATGTTCTTATCGGAAACGATTTCGTCTATTGGGGAAGCGATGCGGTAGCGATACCTAATCAGCTACGTAACTTCGGGGGAGAAGATCTTTACCCGCCGCCCCGTGGCTGTCGGAGTAAGTTTTCGGAAAATTTTAGGGCTGAAGTGGTTAGCTGGTTCGAATCACTTCCTCTACGTGGCTATCGGAGTCGACCGGCTTCTTGGCCCTAAAATTGGCTCCTGCTGGAAGCGTCACCTACACAAAGGAACAAAATGGACGAAGGGACTTTCCATGACCAAACCTATTCCGCAGCTCGCAGCGCTACCTATCCTTGAGTACAGGCTAAAGGCCGCAGAGACCAACCAATTCGATCGGGACGCTGAGGGTTTCCAGCAGCTCAAATTCGGCTATTTCGGTGAAGTCGGCGGCTTGTTATCGGCAGTCAAAAAAGTGCGTCGCGACAATTTGGCGACGACGGTTACTGAGCTGGCAGCTGAAGAACTGGGAGATGCTCTTTGGTATCTGATAAATATCGCGAGTTTAGTTGACATCGAACCCAACCAAATTGGGGAGTACTGCATCGCCATTTTGCGTTCTCGCTACGGAGAGAAAGAGCAGGACCCAGTTACCCCTGTGACATTCCGTCACATCGACAGCTTAATGGAGATTCGCCGAAGTCCCGAGTCGATCGATCGATCGGTGCAGCTTGGAAAGCTAGCAAACCACGCTGGCTCAATGGCTGAGATGAATTATCATAATTACATCTCCATGCCTCCGCACAGTCGAGGCGAAAATCTTGGCATGCACCTCGCGGAGCTTTCAATTGTATGTGCAAGCTTCAATCTGAAGCTGGAAGATATAGCTCGGGCGAACTTGGAAAAAATCCACAGTAGGTGGCCGGAAGATGACACTGTCTACCCACTAGCCTTTGACAGTGATGCTCCGGAGCACGAGCAATTTCCGTCCGACCTAGCCGTGGAGTTCATTGAGCGCGGAACCTCGGCAAACGGATATGTGGTCCAGAGCCTAAGAGGCGTTTTCATCGGCGACCGTCTGACGGATAACAGCAACGAACCTGATGACTACCGCTTTCACGACGTGTTCCACTTAGCATACGTTGCCTTTCTAGGATGGTCCCCGGTGCTCCGATCGTTGCTCAAACGCAAACGCAAATCCGATGCGAAGAAGGATGAGAACGAGGACGGCGCTCGGGCGATGATCATTGAAGAAGGCATTGCAACCTGGATCTTCAACCACGCCAAAGGCCATAACTTCTACGTCGGAGCCAAACCAGGGGCCCTTGATTACGGGGTCCTAAAACAGATCAAGAGCATGGTCGAGGGCTACGAGGTTGAAAAATGCAAGTTATGGCAATGGGAAAAAGCCATACTGACTGGCTTTCAGATCTTCCGAGAATTGCAGACGCATCGCGGCGGTACCGTAATTGTCAACGTGCGTGCGCACTCCATGCAATTTGAACCCCCTGTGAAAAATGAGTCGCAATGAACCCCACAGCCTTCGTGAATGCATTGTCTGAGTTAAAACTGGACAACGTGTTCAACCCATACGCTGACACATGCCCCGTCCACGACCGCTCGGATGCTGTATCGGCGCGCCGTCGCAATCTACGTGGTTATCTCAAAGCAGCTGCAGAGATCGGCGTAGATACGATTTGGATGGGGCGTGATCTAGGTTACCGCGGTGGCCGTCGAACGGGCCTCGCGCTTACTGATGAGTATCATCTCTCCGAAATGACTCAGAGGTACCCAGGCTCGAACTTCAAACAGGCCACCATTGGCCCGGCACTGGCGGAGCGCACTGCGTCTGAAATCTGGTCAGTGTTGCGCGCTGTTGATCTGCCGCCCCTGCTATGGAACGTGTTTCCATTTCATCCACATGAGCCTGGAAATCCTTTCACCAACCGAAAGTTTACGGCCCGCGAGCTTCGGCAGGTCGACATGCTGAACGAGACGCTGATCAAATGGCTGAAGGTTCGTCGGGTGGTTGCGATTGGGCAGGACGCCTTCAGCTACGCCAGCCGGTTCGGCATCGAGGTAGTTGCGATCCGTCACCCTAGCTATGGTGGAATCAAGGATTTTCGCAACGGGATGAGCGCTCTATACGACATTCCAGTAGAGGTGCTCAACCCAAAGCGTCAGCGTTCATTGTTCTAAGGTTGATCTGTGACGATAAGCATCTCTTTTTTGCGGCACGAGTGCTACCGACAGCTTCAATATCTCAGGGCATCTGAAAGAAGGCTGACGAAGAAAGGCGGGCAGATTTATTATCAGGCTGAAATAAATCTGTCTTATTCGATTGGCAACCACCGGTCAAGCAAGACAGCTCTCCGGCCCATTGCAAGCCTTCGCGGAAGAGCCGCAATCGGCCGTAACATAAGTCGGGGCCCCCTCGTGGACCGCTTTCCAGCGAAAATCAGACCTTCGCACCCCGGGACCTATCACGTGATGGGGCCCAAAGACATGTATAGGCCTCCATCTTCAGTCGGCCACGGAAACATGCCCGTCATCCATAGAAGCCGCTCGACATGTCTTGAAAGCGCAAGGATGTTCTCGATTGTGAACTGGTCGTCTGCGTCATAAAGTCGTCGTAAGTCGAGCCCGAAAAGCTCAAGCCAATCACGAAGGCCCTGATCTTTCAAACTCTCCGGAAGGGAGGAGCCGGGGAACGACTCCTGCGTTGGAAGTCCATCCCTGTGTCCCAACCATTCGGCTGCATGATCAAGTACGGAAGAGATATGTAGAAGGGCTGTGTCTAGCAGTTGATCCATTGCTTGATCAATGAGGTAGGCCTGCTTCGCACATCGGATCTCTTGTTGTGCTGAGAACAGACTATCCGAACATAAAGTGGCAAATCGTTCACCGGCATTGATATCGGCAAAAGCGCTGGTTCGCGCCGCGAAATACCTGCCGGGGCAGGCAGATGATGCTACGTGCAGCCGCCTTGACATACTATCAAAAGGGATCTCCGACATCGTAGGAAGACGCTGCTCATACTTCGCGCTATGCGCGACGTCGGCGAGCATTCCAACAATGACGTGTAACGCCCATGCTGTGTTTCCACCCTCAGCATTGAGCAGTGCAACGGCAATACTTGCATTGAGCACAAGATGCTCTTTGCGCTTCCCGCCGCGGATTACATGAACGCATTTGGCTATGGCTTGACCATAAGTTCGCGGACGGGTTTTGGCAGGGGGAAGCGTTGCATCACCCCTGTCCAGAGTCTCCAGAGCCGCCTCATAGTTTGCCGCGAACGTAACACCATCTAGCTGTGAAAGTGGCAAGTCACGGCTCATTTCTTGGGCAACAGCCCGCATAACATCACCAAGCTTGGACGCAGTTTCGCCATCGGCAAACCCTTGGCACGCTAGAGAGAAGCTGAAACTATCGGTGTGATCGGATAAAGCGATAGGGGCAATATCAGGCCTTTTGCTTGGCTGTGAGGAATCGCACTGCCTGATCTCTGTTATAGCCTCTGCAATAACTTTCTTGATTGAGAGGGAGCAGCGCTGACCGATCAAGCTTGCAAGGTCGGTCGAGTCGCAGGAACTGCGGGCAATAAAAAAACTGTCGCTACAGGAAGCACTTGCGGCGTTGATTTTTTCTATTTCAATATCTTTTATTTCTCCTCTTGACCCCACGAGCAACAAATCGTGAGCAATCGGTAAAATAATTACATCAGGTCTTTGGCGCTCTCTCCAAGTGAGAGCGGTTAGTGAGTCAGAGCCGCTCTGTGCCAACGCGATACAGTCCGGAAGGATCGCATCCACAACGCTACAGGTTCTCCATGATAACTGCGCAAGTTCGGTTTCCCACTGGTTCGCTTGGGTTACTTTCATTGCATTGTTATGACTGTCCCGAATAATGGTAGGAAGCGACTTGACGAGCTTGGTGAGAACTTCGGAGACCATGGGCATATGAGATGAGTGGAACCCGTTGAATGACTCACGAAGCAAAAAGGCCATTGCCCTCCTAGCGAAAGGGCGCGGCAGTAATTCTCCGAGGAGAGAAGTATTCAGTTCTTCATCGATTGCTGCGAGGGACAAGCTCATGCCCGAACTGTCTACCCCCATCATTTGGCGCAGTTCATCCGAGTCAGCGACTAGTGCGAACATCTGTTCTAAGAGCTGTTCAGCACCTTGCAGAAAAGTGGAGCGTACATGCGCTGTTCTTAACGTAAGATGCGTCGTGATGCGAGCTGAAATTCGTGGGTCCACGCTGGCCCCTCGGGGGGTATGTTGGAGCTCTCGGAGACTGGTATGGATATCAGATTCAAGAGCTGTGATCAGGTCGTCGAGCACTTCTTCGTCTGCAGCCCCAAGCTTCGAGTAGAAGAATTCTCCGACCCCAACGTCCTTGATACCTACCAGTCGCGCTGCGGTACCTCGCCGATGCAGCCACGTCCGCTCTGCATCGCCGCTACGCTCAGCGAGAAACCCTCGCTGAAGAAACCTGGGAATATAATGTTGTCGTTTTCCTGCCATGTCGCGCCTATGATGATTCTGTTGAAGTTAAGGTCGTTCCTCTATTTCGATTTCTTAGCGTAGCGCCGGGCATCAGGGGGGTGTATACCTATTTCAGAGCTAGACAGGCTGGGCTGGTCCGTCTCCTTCGTTATCTAAATTAGCCTGGCGTAAACGCCCGGCGCTCAATATGCCTAGCGGTAAAGTATTAGTCTTCCCGTGCTACCCTCGTTTAAGCAGCTTGGATACGCGGGTCGCAGCGCACCATGCTAAGCGGCCAGAACCAACCAGCAGGCGCTTCAGTGCACGGAGGCACTGGCCCAAGCGATGCCGTGCAGCCCTAAGAACGCGACGCCTATCCGCCGCAGGTCGCGCATCAATCAAACATAGCTTGGTAGTCGCCAACGCCACTTTTGCTCCGACCGCTACGGCGACAGCAAGGAAATACAGCCAACGCTGATTCTTGGCTTTGTCATGTTGGCTGACTAGTGCCGACAGCTGCTTCAAGGAAGGCTTGGCACCGGCGAGCCAGGGAATGATGCATTCGCTGGCTAAGGCTACGGTGTGGCTGCTGATGTTTTTGTCTACAAGTCCCGGCGGAGCATCAGGGTTGACCGAGCAATAGCCACGGGGGACGTACTCACAGGTGCTGGAAAGCGGCGATGAGCGCGACATGCCATTGGAAAAGTGCTTCACGGGGCACAACCGTTGGTTGTAGTCGTTGATCTCTTTGCGGATGGCGATCACATCCTCGTCGCTTAGGGTTCTTCTAGTCGCGGCGTAGAACCCTTTGGAGTCGTCCGGTGCGTAACCTATGAAGTAGCTGGCTTCACCTTCTTTGATGTGAGTAAAGGTCCACTGTGAATCGCTGCTCCACTGGCACGACTTCAGGCTACCCAAGCCATTGGCCTTACAGTAATCATCGTAGCGCCTGATCTGGCCCAACAGGAACACGCTGGCGTCCTGGATGCTCGCTGTCGCCTCCTTCAGCAATGCGGCGTCTTCATTGGCGCCGTTGTCCGCCACAAAGAACACCGCTGCGACCAATGCCAGCGGAAACCAGAAGTGATCGTATAGCTGTCGGAAGCGTTCGGTGAGGTTGAGGTTGTCATAAATAAGGACCATGACAGCCCATCCGGTGAGGGTGCAAAGCATCAACAGGGGAATCAGCCCGACTTCGCTGCCCAGCTTTCCAACGCCATTGATGGTGTAGCGGATGGGCAGGTAATTGATGGTTGGGAAAAGGCCCAGGCAGTTCAACACACCGGGTAGGAACAGGAGCGCGAAGAAGATGAACACGCCTCGCTTCTTGCTCACGGTAAAGGCCGCTGCTGCCAGCAAGGGAATCAGCAACAGTGACAGCATCATCAGATAGCCCAGCGTGATCACCATGGCTTCATCGGGCGACCAGTAAGTTCCGGTGATCTGCCCGGCGTCGTTACGCCCGGTGAAGGTCGATGATACGACGCCAAGGCCTTCCAGGATCTGGTGTAGGTTGTAGGCCGCGCCGTGGAGAAATTTTAGGTAAGGGTAGAAGAAATCCTCTATCGAAAATAACATCTGTTTGAGTCCTTCAATCTGTAGTCGTCCTTGGTTATGTAGAAAGGAGTGAAAAAAGGGCGGAGGGATGCTTAGTCGAATTTCACTTGGGGGGCCAACTCTGGATATTCCAGCTTCATGTCTGCGAGACAATCTTGCATGAGCTTCGCATCTTCAGGTAGGCGTCTGGACAGATCGGTCCAGCTCAAAAATTGCAGTTCATGGGGCATCTGCACCAAGCCGGTAATAGCGTCCCAGAAGGCATCCCAGTTATGGCCGTACCAGCCGGGGAAGCCGAGCGCATCACTTAGGGTGGAGTGGAGTTCGTCGGAACTCATCACTGCGCTTAGGTCAATCTCTATTAGCTGTGGGCGAGTCATCGTTCAGGGCTCAAGGTGTTTAACAGTTTCAGCGATCGGCTTAATCAGGCCCTTCTCCCACGCTGCTTTTAAGCTTTGGTCCAGATAAAGCGATTGTCACCGATTCCATTAGCCTGGTAAGAGTGGTAATTGCGAAATACAGGTCGTCTTGAGTATCTCCGTCCCACTCTTCAACAGCCTCACGTTCCGCACGTAGCTTGACGATACGCTCTTGAATCTCTGCGAGCTCAGCGGCGCCACATTGCGTGGCAATTGCCTGCCAGCCTTCATCGGAGATGTTCTCTTGGATTGATAAGCCTGATCTGGCTCTTTTGATCAACTCTTGGAGTTTACTCATCTGACACCCATGCAAAGGTTAGGAGAAGGGGAATCTGGCCGTTCACAGAATATTCTTCAAATAGTCTCTAAGCGCGATAAGCGGCGTTTCCAGTTGTGCCACCGTTGGTATGACTCGGAGATTTTCTGCCAGACGATTCAGCTCCTGCCCCAGCACCGTATCCACCCCACCAACCGCCACCAACGCTAAATCCAAGCATCGACCGATCTCACCCTGAATCCCCGCCACATCCCGCCGCCGCACCAACAACCCAAAAACCTCCCGATCACAACCTCCCATCAACGGATCATCCCGCAAAATCGGACTATGCCCCTCCGTCTCATAAGCCAGCTTCAGCGAGTAAAGAGCGACCGTTTCCAGCAGCAATTCCATGGGGTGAATCCTTTGTCAGCGGGTGAGGAGGGGCGGTGGGTCAACTGGGCGTCGCAAGGCGGAGCATTGGTGGGGGCAGTGACATTTTTGTGAGCGCTTTGCGCTCAAGCGGGAGCAAGCTCCCTCGCCACAGGTTCCTACTAGCCACAGATTCTTCCTTGCCACAGATTTGGTGGTTGGGGCCGCTTCGCGACCCAGCGGGGATAAATCTCCTCGCCACAAATGGATCGGGTGACTTTTCTGCAGACGAAAAAAAAGACCTTGAATTTCAAGGTCTTTCTTTAAGATGGTGCCCCGAGGGAGACTCGAACTCCCACTCCTTTCGAAAACGGATTTTGAATCCGCCGCGTCTACCAATTCCGCCATCAGGGCTCAATGGCGGCGAAGTATAGAGAGGTGCCTACCGTTGGTCAATCACGTTTCATGGTCAATTTTTGATAATTCCGCTAGACTTTCCGGCCCTGCTAGACGAACCCCATCATGCGTGTTGCTGACTTTACCTTCGAACTCCCGGATTCGCTGATCGCTCGCCACCCTCTGGCCGAGCGTCGCGCCAGTCGACTGTTGACCCTGGATGGGGTCAGCGGTGCCATGGCTCACCGTCAATTCACTGATTTGCTTGAGCATTTGCGCCCGGGCGATTTGATGGTGTTCAACAATACCCGGGTGATTCCGGCACGGTTGTTTGGTCAGAAAGCCTCCGGCGGCAAGCTGGAGATTCTGGTGGAGCGGGTGCTGGACAGTCATCGTGTGCTGGCCCATGTGCGCTCCAGCAAGTCGCCCAAGCCCGGTTCGTCGATCCTCATCGACGGCGGCGGCGAGGCGGTGATGGTGGCGCGGCATGATGCGTTGTTCGAGCTGGAATTTGCCGAAGAGGTGTTGCCGCTGCTCGACCGTGTCGGGCACATGCCGTTGCCTCCTTATATAGACCGTCCCGATGAAGGCTCGGACCGCGAGCGTTATCAGACCGTGTACGCCGAGCGCCTGGGGGCGGTGGCGGCGCCGACGGCGGGGTTGCATTTCGATCAGCCATTGCTGGAGGCGATTGCCGCCAAGGGCGTGGAGACCGCGTTCGTGACGTTGCACGTTGGCGCTGGTACGTTCCAGCCGGTGCGGGTCGAGCGTATCGAAGACCACCACATGCACAACGAATGGCTGGAAGTGAGCCAGGAAGTGGTGGACGCCGTGGCGGCCTGCCGCGCGCGCGGTGGGCGGGTGGTGGCGGTGGGGACCACCAGCGTGCGGTCCCTGGAAAGCGCTGCTCGCGATGGTGTGCTCAAGCCGTTCAGTGGCGACACCGATATCTTCATCTACCCGGGCCGGCCGTTCCATGTGGTCGATGCCCTGGTCACCAACTTCCATCTGCCCGAATCCACGTTGTTGATGCTGGTTTCGGCGTTCGCCGGTTATCCCGAAACCATGGCCGCCTACAAGGCCGCCGTCGAGCATGGATACCGCTTTTTCAGCTACGGTGATGCGATGTTCATCACCCGTAACCCCGCGCCACGCGGACCCGAGGAAACAGTATGAGTCGCACCTGTCGCATGTCCTTCGAGTTGCTCGCCACCGATGGCAAGGCTCGTCGCGGTCGTCTGACCTTCCCCCGCGGTACCGTGGAAACCCCGGCGTTCATGCCGGTGGGCACCTACGGCACGGTCAAGGGCATGCTGCCACGGGACATCGAGGCGATTGGTGCGCAGATCATCCTGGGCAACACCTTCCACCTGTGGCTGCGCCCGGGCATGGAAGTGATCAAGGCCCACGGCGACCTGCACGATTTCATGCAGTGGAAAGGCCCGATCCTGACCGACTCCGGCGGTTTCCAGGTGTTCAGCCTGGGCGCGATGCGCAAGATCAAGGAGGAGGGCGTGACCTTCGCCTCTCCAGTGGACGGTTCCAAGGTGTTCATGGGCCCGGAAGAGTCGATGCAGGTGCAGCGCGACCTGGGCTCGGACATCGTGATGATCTTTGACGAATGCACGCCGTACCCGGCCGATGAAGACGTGGCGCGGGTGTCCATGGAGCTGTCGTTGCGCTGGGCCCAGCGTTCGAAGAACGCCCATGGCGACAACACGGCGGCACTGTTCGGCATCGTCCAGGGCGGTATGCACCAGGACCTGCGCATGCGCTCCCTCGAAGGCCTGGACAAGATCGGCTTCGACGGCCTGGCCATCGGCGGCCTGTCGGTGGGTGAGCCCAAGCACGAGATGATCAAGGTGCTGGATTACCTGCCGGGCCAGATGCCGGCTGACAAACCTCGTTACCTTATGGGCGTTGGCAAACCGGAAGATCTGGTTGAGGGTGTGCGCCGCGGGGTGGACATGTTCGATTGCGTGATGCCAACCCGTAATGCCCGCAATGGGCATCTGTTCATCGACACCGGCGTGCTGAAGATCCGTAACGCGTTTCATCGCCACGATGATTCGCCGCTGGATCCGACGTGCGATTGCTACACCTGCCAGAACTTCTCTCGCGCTTATCTGCATCATTTGGACAAGTGCGGCGAAATGCTCGGCAGTATGCTCAATACCATCCATAATTTGCGCCACTATCAGGTGCTTATGGCTGGTTTGCGCGAGGCTATCCAACAGGGTACATTGGCCGCCTTTGTCGAGGCCTTCTATGCCAAGCGCGGGTTGCCTGTTCCGCCTTTGGACTGAGTTTTCCGATCCTAAGATTCAATACTTGCAACTGGAGTGCTAAATGAGCTTTTTTATCTCTAACGCCATGGCCGATGCCGCTGCACCTGCAGCTGCGCCTATGGGTGGCGGTTTCGAGTGGATTTTCCTGGTCGGCTTCCTGGTGATTTTCTACCTGATGATCTGGCGTCCACAGGCCAAGCGCGCCAAAGAGCAGAAGAACCTGCTCAGCAGCCTGCAGAAAGGCGATGAAGTGGTGACCACCGGTGGTATCGCCGGCAAGATCACCAAAGTGGCCGACGACTTCGTGGTTCTGGAAGTGTCCGACACTGTTGAAATGAAGTTCCAGAAGGGCGCCATCGCGGCCACGCTGCCAAAAGGCACGCTGAAAGCGATCTAAGTAACAACTTCTCTTCAATCGACGGGGCGCGCAAGGCGCCCCGCGTCATAAGCGGGCGGCGTGATGCTGAACAAATACCCTCTGTGGAAATACGTACTGATCCTGGCGGTGCTGGCGGTCGGTGTGATTTATTCCGCTCCCAATCTTTACCCGGATGACCCGGCCATTCAGGTCAGCGGCGCCAGCACGGCGTTGCAGGTCACCCAGGCCGATCTGGACCGTGCGAGCGCAGCGCTCAAGGCGTCCAATATCGAGGTCAAGGCTGCGTCCATCGCCGAAAACGGCAAGGGCGGCCTGTTGCGCCTGGTCAAGGCTGAGGACCAACTGCCGGCCAAGGACGTGGTGCGCAAGGCGCTGGGCGACGAATACGTCGTGGCCCTGAACCTGGCCCAGACCACTCCGCAATGGCTGCGCAAGCTTGGCGCGCACCCCATGAAGCTGGGTCTGGACTTGTCCGGTGGTGTGCACTTCCTGCTGGAAGTGGACATGGAAAAAGCCCTCGACGCGCGAATGAAAGTCTACGAAGGCGACGTCAAGAGCCTGCTGCGCAAGGAGCGCGTGCGCTATCGCAGCCTGCCGCAGCTCGACGGTGCCATCCAGCTGGGCTTCAGCGATGAAGATGCCCGCGAGCAGGCCCGTGCGCTGATCCGCAAGAATTTCAACGATTTCGACATCGTACCGGCCGACCTCAACGGTCAGGCGGTGCTGCGTCTGGCGATGACCCCGGCCAAGCTGGCGGAAATCCGCGAATACTCCATCAAGCAGAACCTGACCACGGTGCGCAACCGGGTCAACGAGCTGGGCGTGGCCGAGCCGATCGTGCAGCGCCAGGGCGCCAACCGCATCGTGGTCGAGCTGCCAGGCGTGCAGGACACCGCCGAAGCCAAGCGTATCCTCGGCAAGACCGCCAACCTGGAGTTCCGCCTCGCCGCCGAGCCGGGCGCGTCCAAGGCCACCTCCGAGAGCTTCGAGTTCCGTGAGGGCGGCCGCCCGGCGGCACAGATCGAGCGCAGCCTGATCATCACCGGTGACCAGGTTACCGATGCCCAGGCGAGTTTCGACGAGCAGGGTCGCCCGCAGGTGAACATCCGCCTCGACGGCCACGGCGGCGAACTGATGAGCCGCGCCACGCGCAGCAACGTCGGTCGCAGCATGGCGGTGATCTTCATCGAGCAGAAGCCGATCACCACCTATACCAGGCAAGTGGTCGACGGCGTCGAGAAAGACGTCGCGGTGCAAGCCTTCAAGGAAGAGAAGAAAATCATCAGCCTGGCGACCATCCAGTCGCCGCTGGGCAGTCAGTTCCGTATCACCGGCCTGAACGGCCAGGGCGAGTCCTCGGAACTGGCCCTGCTGCTGCGTGCCGGTGGCCTGGCCGCGCCGATGTACTTCGCTGAAGAGCGTACCATCGGCCCGAGCCTGGGTGCCGACAACATCACCAAGGGTATCGATGCATCCCTGTGGGGCATGCTGTTCGTCTCGCTGTTCATCATCGCCATCTACCGCTTCTTCGGCCTGATCGCCACGGTTGCACTGGCGGTGAACATGGTGTTGCTGCTGGCCCTGATGTCGCTGCTTGGGGCCACGCTGACCCTGCCGGGTATCGCCGGTATCGTGCTGACCATGGGCATGGCGGTGGACGCCAACGTGCTGATCTTCTCGCGGATACGTGAAGAGATCGCCGCGGGCATGTCGATCCAGCGTGCAATCAACGAAGGCTTCGGCCGGGCATTCACCGCGATTCTCGACTCCAACCTGACCACCTTGCTGGTCGGCGGGATTCTCTTTGCCATGGGCACCGGCCCGGTAAAAGGCTTCGCAGTGACCATGTCCCTCGGGATCTTTACCTCGATGTTCACGGCCATCATGGTGACCCGCGCAATGGTCAACCTGATCTTTGGCGGACGTGACTTCAAGAAGTTGTGGATTTAAGGGGCTGCCATGTTACGTACAATCAACTTCATGGGCGTTCGCAACGTTGCGTTCGGCGTCACACTGTTCCTTACGGTCCTGGCGCTGTTCAGCTGGGCCACCAAGGGCCTGAACTACGGCCTGGACTTCACTGGCGGTACGCTTATCGAGCTGACCTACGAGCGTCCGGCCGACGTGACCAAGGTGCGCGAGCAACTGGCGACATCGGGCTACGGTGAAGCGGTCGTCCAGAGTTTTGGTGCCACCACCGACCTGTTGGTGCGTATGCCGGGCGAAGACCCGCAGCTGGGACACCAGGTTGCCGAGGCCTTGCAGAAGGCAGGCGGCGACAACCCGGCCCAGGTCAAGCGTGTCGAGTTCGTCGGTCCGCAGGTCGGTGAAGAGCTGCGCGACCAGGGCGGCCTCGGCATGCTGATGGCGCTGGGCGGCGTGCTGCTCTACCTGGCCTTCCGCTTCCAGTGGAAGTTCGCGGTGGGCGCGATTGTCTCGCTGATCCACGACGTGATCGTGACCGTGGGTATCCTGTCGTTCTTCCAGATCACCTTCGACCTGACGGTGCTGGCGGCGGTGCTGGCGATCATCGGTTACTCCCTCAACGACACCATCGTGGTCTTCGACCGGGTGCGTGAAAACTTCCGTGTGCTGCGCAAGGCGTCCTTGATCGAGAACATCAATATCTCGACCACCCAGACGCTGCTGCGGACCATGGCGACCTCGATCTCCACCTTGCTGGCGATTGCTGCGCTGCTGTTCTTTGGTGGCGACAACCTGTTCGGTTTCTCCATTGCCCTGTTCATTGGCGTGATGGCGGGTACCTACTCGTCGATCTACATCGCCAACGTGGTGCTGATCTGGCTGAACCTGAATACCGAGGACCTGATTCCGCCCGCGGCCACCGAAACGGAAGTGGACGACCGTCCATAAGGCTTCGCCCCGTCCGTCACCGCTCAAAAGGCGCGAGTTGAACTCGCGCCTTTTTTTGTGCTCCAAGGCTGGGAGAAGCGCGGGTTAATCCCGCTTGTGATGGTCAGGAGGTTCAAGTGAACAAATCGATGCTGGTTGGTGCGGTATTGGGTGCTGTCGGTGTTACTGCCGGTGGTGCGGTCGCCACCTACAGCTTGGTAAAAAGTGGCCCTGAGTATGCGCAAGTATTGGCCGTGGAACCGGTCAAGACCCAGATCAAGACCCCGCGTGAAGTGTGCAAGGATGTCACCGTGACCCGGCAGAGGCCGGTCCAGGATCAACACCAGATCGCCGGTACCGTCCTGGGGGCCGTGGCCGGCGGCCTGTTGGGTAACCAGATCGGCGGCGGCACCGGCAAGAAGATCGCCACCGTGGCAGGTGCGGCCGGTGGTGGTTATGCCGGTAACAAGATTCAGGAAGGCATGCAGGAGCGCGACACCTACACCACCACCCAGACGCGCTGCAACACCGTCAACGACATCAGCGACAAGGTGGTCGGCTACGACGTTCGCTACGTGCTCGACGGCAAGGAAGGCAAGGTCCGCATGGATCGTGATCCGGGCAACCAGATCCCGGTGAACAAGGAAGGCCAACTGATCCTGGGGCAGAACGAACCAGCCCAGTGATCCAACCGCTACAAAAAAGCACCCTTCGGGGTGCTTTTTTGTGCCCGTGATCCACGACTCACGCCAACCCCTTGTGGGAGCGAGCTTGCTCGCGATTGCAGTGGGTCAGTCTGCATCCGTGTTCTGGGTGACATCCATTGTGGCGAGGGGATTTATCCCCGCCTGGGCTGCGTAGTAGCCCCCTCCACAAGCAGCCGATTCAATTGCCTGGCATACCGGGTTGCCAGCATTTAGGGCCGCTTCGCGTGCCAGCGGGGATAAATCCCCTCGCCGCAAAGGGAGTTGCTTGCATGGGCAGGTTCTGGCAGGCATAAAAAAAGCACCCTGAAAGGTGCTTTTTCTATAGCCGGGCTGCTTAGCGCTTCAGCGAAGCCGGCAGATGTGGCTGGATAGCAGTGAGCACAGCCTTGAAGCATTTGGTGTTGCCGGCAACGATATGGCCTTTTTCAAGGAAATCGTGGCCGCCGGTGAAATCACTCACCAAGCCGCCTGCTTCCTGGATCAGCAGGGCGCCTGCCGCCATGTCCCACTCGGACAGGCCCGACTCCCAGAACGCATCGAAACGACCGGCAGCCACATAAGCCAGGTCCAGGCTCGCGGCACCGGCGCGGCGGATGCCGGCGGTCTGGCCGACCAGGGCGCGGAACATGCCCAGGTAGTTGTCCAGGTTGTCCATCTGGTCATCGCGGAACGGGAAGCCGGTACCCAGCAGGGCGCCGTCCAGGCTGGTGCGGCCGCTGACGCGCAGGCGCCGACCGTTCAACTGGGCGCCACGGCCACGGCTGGCGGTGAATTCTTCCTGGCGAACCGGATCCAGCACGACGGCGTGTTCCAGGCGGCCACGGTATTTGCAGGCGATGCTGACAGCGAAATGAGGAATGCCACGCAGGAAGTTGGTGGTGCCGTCCAGCGGATCGATGATCCACAGGTACTCTTCACCCTCGATGCCGGTACCGGCGTGCATGCCAGTCTCTTCACCCATGATCGAGTGGTTCGGGTAAGCCTTGCGCAGGGCGTCGACGATTTTCTGTTCGGCGGCGCGGTCCACCTCGGACACATAGTCCTTGGCGTCTTTTTCATCGACCTTGATGGTATCCAGGCGCTCGATGGAGCGGAAGATCAGTTCACTGGCGCTGCGGGCGGCGCGCAGCGCGATATTCAGCATGGGCTGCATGGATGTGTCACCTAAGGTTGTTAAAGAAAGCCGCGCATTCTATCAGAAACTTTTCCGAGGAGAAGGTTGGCGTTCGCTTTCATAGCTTAACGGTAGGTGCTTAGGTAAGATTTGCTCCCTTTATCGTGTTCGAGAGCGCCTCCCTTGTTGCAGAACATTCGTGTCGTCCTGGTCAATACCAGCCATCCGGGAAACATCGGCGGGGCTGCGCGGGCCATGAAGAACATGGGCCTGTCGCGCCTGGTGCTGGTCGAGCCTCGCTCGTTTCCGCACCATGAAGCCGATGCCCGGGCGTCCGGCGCCGGTGACATCCTGGCCAGTGCCCAGGTCGTCGCCACCCTGGAGGATGCCCTGGTGGGTTGCAGCCTGGTGCTGGGCACCAGCGCCCGTGATCGCCGTATCCCATGGCCGCTGCTCGACCCCCGCGAGTGCGGGACAAAAGTGGTCGAGGAGGCCGCGCAGGGCGTCGAGATCGCCCTGGTGTTCGGCCGCGAAGATTCCGGCCTGACCAACGAAGAGCTGCAGCGATGTCATTTCCACGTGCATATCCCTTCCGACCCCGGGTTCAGCTCCCTGAACCTCGGGGCGGCGGTGCAGGTGTTGAGTTATGAAGTGCGCATGGCCTGGCTGGCCGCCGAAGGCAAGCCAAGCAAGGTCGAAAAATTCGAGGCGACGTCGCCGCGCAGTGAGACACTGGCGACCATGGATGAGCTGGAGCGATTCTATGAACACCTGGAGCAGACCCTGGTGGATATCGAATTCCTCGACCCGGAAAAGCCGCGGCACTTGATGGCGCGCCTGCGTCGGTTGTACGGACGAAGCTCGGTCAGCCGAGCGGAGATGAATATATTGCGCGGCATCCTCACGGAAACCCAGAAAGCGGCCCGTGGCGAGCTGATTAAGCGGAAGGAATAAAATGTTCGATCGTTTGCGTGAAGATATCCAAAGCGTTTTCCATCGTGACCCGGCGGCGCGCAACGCCTTTGAAGTGCTGACCTGCTACCCGGGAATGCACGCGATCTGGATCCACCGCCTGTCCGGCGCGTTGTGGAACATGGGCTGGAAGTGGCTGGCGCGGCTGGTCTCGAACTTCGGTCGCTGGCTCACCGGCATCGAGATTCATCCGGGCGCCAAGGTCGGTCGCCGGTTCTTCATCGACCACGGCATGGGCATCGTCATTGGCGAGACCGCCGAGATCGGCGACGACGTGACGCTGTACCAGGGTGTCACCCTGGGCGGCACCAGCTGGAACAAGGGCAAGCGCCACCCGACCCTGGGTGATGGCGTGGTGGTGGGTGCCGGTGCCAAGGTGCTGGGGCCGTTCACTGTGGGCGCGGGGGCGAAGGTCGGCTCCAATGCCGTGGTGACCAAGGCGGTGCCGCCTGGTGCCACCGTGGTGGGGATCCCGGGGCGGATCATCGTCAAAACCGATGACGAGCAGGATGCTCGCCGCAAGGCCATGGCCGAGAAGATCGGCTTCGATGCCTACGGTGTCGGCGAAGACATGCCCGACCCGGTGGCCCGCGCCATCAATCAACTGCTCGATCACCTGCAGGCCGTCGATGGGCGCCTGGAGGGGATGTGCGGCGCCCTGAAGGACCTGGGCAGTAATTACTGTGCCAAGGACCTGCCTGAGCTGCGCGAAGAAGATTTCGCCTGCGTGAAGGACAAGGACGAAACCCGGGCCAGCTAAAGCCGGCTGGTCTCATTGCGAGCAAGCTCGTTTCCACAGGGGGGGGCTGTGGTGTGCACTCATTGTGCATCCACCGAAGCCCTCCCTGATGGGAGCGAGCTTGTTCGCGATAAACCACAACGCGGTATCGCTGGTCGCCACCGGCCGGCCTTTGCTATCATGCGCGCGCTCTTTCGCGGGTAAACCTGAGTAACCTACTAGGTCTTATACTTGACTTAAACACTCGGGAATTGCATACTCGCCCCCATTCCGAACTCCGTGGTAATTGTCCATGCGACTGACTACAAAAGGCCGATACGCCGTGACCGCGATGCTGGACCTGGCATTGCATGCGCAGCACGGGCCGGTGTCCCTGGCCGATATCTCCGAGCGCCAGGGCATTTCCCTGTCCTATCTTGAACAACTGTTCGCCAAGCTGCGCCGCAGCAACCTGGTTTCCAGCGTGCGTGGTCCCGGTGGCGGTTATCAACTGTCGCGTGACATGCAGGGCATCCAGGTCGCCCAGGTGATCGACGCCGTGAACGAATCGGTCGATGCGACCAAATGCCAGGGGCTGGGCGATTGCCATGGCGGCGATACTTGCCTGACCCACCATCTGTGGTGCGACCTGAGCCTGCAGATCCACGAATTTCTGAGCGGTATCAGCTTGGCTGACCTTGTCACCCGCCGTGAGGTGCAGGAAGTAGCCCAGCGTCAGGACCAGCGCCGTTGCAATGGCAAGGCGCCGCACCTGGACAAGATTGAAGCGTCCGCCGTCGAATGACTGCCGCAGAGCAAGCGGAACGCCAGCCAGCCTGATTTAGGAGAGAGTCCATGAAATTGCCGATTTACCTTGATTACTCTGCGACCACCCCGGTTGATCCGCGTGTCGCGCAAAAAATGAGTGAATGCCTGCTGGTCGACGGAAACTTCGGCAACCCGGCGTCCCGCTCCCACGTGTTCGGCTGGAAGGCCGAGGAAGCGGTCGAGAATGCCCGTCGCCAGGTCGCCGACCTGGTCAACGCCGACCCGCGTGAAATCGTCTGGACCTCCGGTGCCACCGAGTCGGACAACCTGGCAATCAAGGGTGTCGCGCATTTCTATCACACCAAGGGCAAGCACCTGATCACCTCCAAGATCGAGCACAAGGCGGTCCTGGACACTACGCGCCAGCTGGAGCGTGAAGGTTTCGAAGTCACCTACATCGAGCCAGGTGAAGACGGCCTGATCACCCCGGCCATGGTCGAAGCCGCGCTGCGTGAAGACACCATCCTGGTTTCGATCATGCACGTTAACAACGAAATCGGCACCATCAACGACATCGCGGCCATCGGCGAACTGACCCGTTCCAAGGGCGTCCTGTTCCATGTCGACGCGGCCCAGTCCACCGGCAAGGTCGACATCGACCTGTCGAAGCTCAAGGTCGACCTGATGTCCTTCTCGGCCCACAAGACCTACGGTCCCAAGGGTATCGGCGCGCTGTATGTCAGCCGCAAGCCACGGGTTCGCCTGGAAGCCACCATGCATGGCGGTGGTCACGAGCGCGGCATGCGTTCCGGCACCCTGGCGACCCACCAGATCGTCGGCATGGGCGAAGCCTTCCGCGTCGCCAAGGAAGATATGGCTGCCGAAAACGTGCGCATCAAGGCCCTGAGCGAGCGCTTCTTCAAGCAGGTCGAGCACCTGGAAGAGCTCTACGTAAACGGCAGCATGACCGCCCGCGTACCGCACAACCTGAACTTGAGCTTCAACTATGTCGAAGGCGAGTCGCTGATCATGGCGCTCAAGGACCTGGCCGTGTCGTCCGGTTCGGCCTGCACCTCGGCTTCCCTGGAGCCGTCGTACGTACTGCGCGCCTTGGGCCGCAACGACGAACTGGCCCACAGCTCGATCCGCTTCACCTTCGGCCGCTTCACCACCGAAGAAGAAATCGATTATGCCGCGCAGAAAGTCTGCGAGGCAGTGACCAAGCTGCGCGCCTTGTCGCCGCTTTGGGACATGTACAAAGACGGCGTCGATATTTCGAAAATCGAATGGGCGGCGCACTGAGAAGTCGCCACCAGAGCGGCTCCACTGATGAGGATTGAAGCAAATGGCATATAGCGAAAAGGTCATCGACCACTACGAGAACCCGCGCAACGTCGGCAAGATGGACGCGCAGGATCCTGATGTCGGCACCGGCATGGTCGGTGCACCGGCTTGCGGCGACGTAATGCGCCTGCAGATCAAGGTCAACGAGCAAGGCATCATCGAAGACGCCAAGTTCAAGACCTACGGCTGCGGTTCGGCCATTGCGTCCAGTTCCCTGGCCACCGAGTGGATGAAGGGCAAGACCCTTGATGAAGCCGAAACCATCAAGAACACCCAGCTGGCTGAAGAGCTGGCCCTGCCGCCGGTGAAGATCCACTGCTCGGTACTCGCCGAAGACGCCATCAAGGCCGCCGTTCGCGATTACAAGCAGAAGAAAGGCTTGATCTGATCTGTACAGGTAAGGAGTTTCCATGGCTATCCAGATGACAGAAGCGGCAGCTAAGCATGTGCAGCGCTCCCTGGCGGGGCGCGGCAAGGGCGAGGGTATCCGCCTGGGTGTTCGCACCACAGGCTGCTCTGGCCTTGCCTACGTACTGGAATTCGTCGACGAAGTGGGCGAAGACGACCAGGTTTTCGAGAGTCATGGTCAGAAAGTGATCATCGATCCGAAGAGCCTGACGTACCTGGACGGCACCGAGCTGGATTTCGTCAAGGAAGGGTTGAACGAAGGCTTCAAGTTCAACAACCCCAACGTACGCGGTGAATGTGGCTGCGGCGAAAGCTTCAACATCTGAGGCGGCTCGTGGGTACTCCTTGTCATTTTGCGTTGTTCCAGTTGCAGCCAGGTTTCAGCCTGGATCTCGACGAGCTGTCTGCGCGTTATCTCGAACTGGCCCGTGGCGTCCATCCGGATCGCTTCGCCGATGCCTCCGAGGCTGAGCAGCGCCGGGCGCTCGAGCAATCCGCGAACCTCAACGAGGCCTACCAGACGCTCAAGAACCCTGCCAAGCGCGCGCGATACCTGCTCGCCATCAGTGGTCATGAGCTGCCCCTGGAAGTCACGGTGCACGACCCCGAGTTTCTTCTGCAGCAGATGCAGTGGCGCGAAGAGCTCGAGGACCTGCAGGACAGCGCCGACCTGGCAGGCGTCGCGGCGTTCAAGCGCCGCCTCAAGGACGCCCAGCAAACCCTGAACGAAAGCTTCGCGGCCTGTTGGAACGATGCTGCGCAACGCGAACAGGCCGAGCGCCTGATGCGGCGCATGCAGTTCCTCGACAAGCTCACCTATGAAGTGCGCCAGCTCGAAGAGCGCCTCGACGATTAACCCAGTGCCGCTCCGGTCGCACGCCTGATTACAGATAAGTCCTGATCACGATGGCCCTACTGCAGATCGCCGAACCCGGCCAAAGTCCACAACCGCACCAGCGTCGGCTGGCTGTCGGAATCGACTTGGGTACCACCAATTCCCTGGTCGCTGCAGTGCGCAGCGGCCTTTCCGAGCCGCTGGCCGACGAGCGCGGCCAGGTCATCCTGCCGTCCGCCGTGCGATATCACGCCGACCGCGTCGAAGTGGGCGAAGAGGCCAAGCTGGCCGCGGCCACCGATCCGTTCAATACCATTGTGTCAGTCAAGCGCCTGATGGGGCGGGGTCTGTCCGACGTCAAGCAGTTGGGCGACCAACTGCCGTACCGCTTCGTGGGCGGCGAATCGCACATGCCGTTCATCGAAACCGTACAGGGGCCGAAAAGCCCGGTAGAGGTTTCCGCCGACATCCTCAAGGTCCTGCGCCAAAGGGCCGAGGCCGCCCTCGGCGGTGAGCTGGTAGGGGCGGTCATCACTGTTCCGGCTTATTTCGATGACGCCCAACGCCAGGCCACGAAGGACGCGGCCAAGCTCGCCGGCCTCAATGTGCTGCGCCTGCTGAACGAGCCCACCGCGGCTGCGGTGGCGTACGGCCTGGACCAGCATGCCGAAGGCCTCGTCGCCATCTATGACCTGGGCGGCGGCACGTTCGATATCTCGATCCTGCGCCTGACGGGCGGTGTCTTCGAAGTACTGGCCACCGGCGGCGACAGCGCCTTGGGCGGCGATGATTTCGACCATGCCATCGCTGGCTGGATCATCGAGCAGGCGGGCCTGTCCGCTGACCTCGACCCGGGCGCGCAACGTCATCTGCTGCAAACCGCCTGTGCGGCCAAGGAAGCCTTGACCGATGCCGCCGCGGTTGAAGTCGCTTACGGCGACTGGAAGGCCTCGCTGACCCGCGAAGTCTTCGATGCCCTGATCGAACCCATGGTGGCCCGCAGCCTCAAGGCCTGCCGCCGCGCCGTGCGCGATTCCGGCGTGGAGCTCGAAGACGTCAAGGCCGTGGTCATGGTGGGCGGTTCGACCCGCGTGCCTCGGGTTCGCGAAGCCGTCGCCGAGGCCTTTGGCCGCCAGCCGCTGACGGAAATCGACCCGGACCAGGTGGTCGCCATCGGCGCCGCGATCCAGGCCGATACCCTGGCCGGCAACAAGCGCGATGGCGGCGAACTGCTGTTGCTCGACGTGATTCCGCTGTCCCTGGGCCTGGAAACCATGGGCGGCCTGATGGAGAAGGTGATTCCGCGTAATACCACCATCCCCGTCGCCCGCGCCCAGGACTTCACGACTTACAAAGACGGCCAGTCGGCCATGATGATCCATGTGCTGCAAGGCGAGCGTGAGCTCATCAGCGACTGCCGCTCCCTGGCGCGCTTCGAATTGCGCGGCATTCCAGCCATGGTGGCTGGCGCGGCAAAGATCCGCGTCACCTTCCAGGTCGACGCCGATGGCCTGCTCAATGTCTCCGCCCGCGAGCTGGGTTCGGGCGTCGAGGCGAGCATCCAGGTCAAGCCGTCCTATGGCCTGACCGACGGCGAAATTGCCCGCATGCTCAAGGATTCGTTCCAGCACGCCGGCGACGACAAGGTGGCCCGCGTACTGCGCGAGCAGCAAGTGGATGCCCAGCGCCTGATCGAGGCCGTGCAGGGCGCCCTTGAAGCGGACGGCGAGCGTTTGCTCGACGCCGAAGAGCGCATGGTCATCGAGCTGCAGATGCAGGAATTGTCCGAATTGATCAAGGGTACCGATGGCCATGCCATCGAGCAGCAGACCAAGCGTCTGTCGCAAGTCACCGATGCCTTTGCCGCCCGCCGCCTGGACTCGACGGTCAAGGCCGCCCTGGCGGGGCGCAACCTGAATGAAATCGAGGAGTAATTGATGCCACAGGTGATTTTCCTGCCCCACGAGAAGTTCTGCCCCGAGGGCATGGTTGTGGAGGCTGAACCTGGGATCTCCATCCTTGAGCTCGCCCATGAGCACCATATCGAAATGGAAAGTGCCTGCGGCGGCGTCTGCGCTTGCACCACTTGCCATTGCATCATCCGTGAAGGCTTCGACTCGCTGGAAGAGGCGGACGAACTGGAAGAGGACTTCCTCGACCGGGCCTGGGGGCTGGAGGCGCAATCGCGCCTTGGCTGCCAGGCTATCGTCGGTACGGAAGACCTGACCGTCGAAATCCCCAAATACTCGCTCAACCACGCTGCCGAAGCGCCGCACTGATCCGGGAATCCAACATGAGTCTGAAATGGGTTGATGTGCTGGAGATTGCGATCCAGCTGGCCGAGACCAAGCCTGATGTAGACCCGCGTTACGTGAACTTCGTCGATCTGCACCAGTGGGTGCTGGCCTTGCCGGAGTTCAGCGATGATCCGTCCCGTGGCGGCGAGAAAGTGCTTGAGGCCATTCAAGCCGCCTGGATCGAAGAAGCAGATTGAGTCTGTACTGTACGCAGTTAGGCAATACCCGATAACCCGCGTATAATTCGCGGGTTTAATTTTTCGCAAATTACCGTTTCTGGAGTTACACCATGGCTGTTCAACGTACTTTTTCCATCATCAAGCCTGACGCCGTTGCTAAAAACGTGATCGGCAAGATCGTCACCCGCTTCGAAGACGCCGGCCTGCGCGTTGTCGCTTCGAAAATGAAGCAACTGTCCAAGGCCGAAGCCGAAGGCTTCTACGCTGAGCACAGCGCCCGCGGTTTCTTCGGCGAGCTGGTTGCCTTCATGACCTCCGGTCCGGTTGTCGTTCAGGTGCTGGAAGGCGAAAACGCCATCGCTCGCAACCGTGAGCTGATGGGCGCCACCAACCCTAAGGAAGCTGCTCCAGGCACCATCCGCGCTGACTTCGCCGAGTCCATCGACGCCAACGCCGTCCACGGTTCGGACTCCGAAGCCGCCGCTGCTCGCGAAATCGCCTACTTTTTCGCCGCTACTGAAGTAACCACTCGCTAAGTAAAGCTGGTGAGTGAGGGTGAGACCATGACTGCATCGATCGGCAAGACTAACCTGTTGGGTCTGACCCAGCCGGAAATGGAGAAATTCTTCGACTCAATCGGGGAGAAGCGTTTCCGTGCCGGTCAGGTAATGAAATGGATCCACCACTTTGGCGTCGACGATTTCGACGCCATGACGAATGTCGGCAAGGCCCTGCGCGAAAAGCTCAAGGCCGTTGCCGAGATTCGTGGTCCCGAAGTGGTCAGCCAGGACATTTCCAGCGACGGTACCCGCAAGTGGGTCGTGCGCGTGGCGTCCGGCAGCTGCGTCGAGACCGTCTACATTCCCCAGGGCAAGCGCGGCACCTTGTGCGTTTCGTCCCAGGCAGGCTGTGCCCTGGACTGTAGTTTCTGCTCCACCGGCAAGCAAGGCTTCAATAGCAACCTCACCGCCGCCGAAGTGATCGGCCAGGTGTGGATCGCGAACAAATCCTTTGGCAGCGTCCCGGCGACCGTCGACCGTGCCATCACCAACGTGGTGATGATGGGCATGGGTGAGCCGCTGCTGAACTTCGACAACGTCGTTGCCGCCATGCACCTGATGATGGACGACCTGGGCTACGGCATCTCCAAGCGCCGCGTGACCCTGTCCACCTCCGGCGTGGTGCCGATGATCGATGAGCTGGCCAAGCACATCGACGTTTCCCTGGCGTTGTCGCTGCACGCACCCAATGACGCATTGCGTAACCAATTGGTGCCGATCAACAAGAAGTATCCGCTTAAGATGCTGCTGGACTCGTGCCAGCGCTACATGTCGGCCTTGGGTGAAAAGCGTGTGCTCACCATTGAGTACACCCTGCTCAAGGATGTGAACGACAAAGTCGAGCACGCGGTCGAGATGATCGAACTGCTCAAGAATATTCCGTGCAAGATCAACCTGATCCCGTTCAACCCGTTCCCGCACTCCGGTTACGAGCGTCCGAGCAACAATGCGATTCGTCGCTTCCAGGATCAGCTTCATCACGCCGGCTTCAACGTCACCGTCCGCACTACCCGCGGCGAAGACATCGATGCGGCGTGTGGTCAATTGGTAGGGCAGGTGCTGGATCGCACCCGTCGCAGCGAACGCTACATTGCCGTGCGCGAATTGAACGCCGCCGACGATGTGGCGCAGAACGCTGCGAACAGCCACTAAGAGAGGAACTCTATGTCCTTGCGCTTCGCGCTGCTGTTGCTGTTGGCCGGGCTTTGCTCCGGTTGTGTCCTGTCGGGCGACTACAACCCGATGAAGACCAGCAAGGGGCGCGACGAGGCGCGCGAGGCCTATGTGCAGCTGGGCATCGGCTACCTGCAGCAGGGCATGACCGAACGGGCCAAGGTTCCGCTCAAGAAGGCCCTGGAGCTGGACAGTTCCGATGCCGATGCCAACGCGGCCCTGGCCCTGGTATTCCAGGCCGAGCTGGAACCCGAGCTGGCCGACGAGCATTTTCGCAAGGCGTTGTCCGCCCGGCCTCAGGATGCTCGGATCCTGAACAACTACGGCAGCTTCCTTTACGAGCAGCAACGTTACAAAGAGGCCTACGAGCGCTTCGAGCAGGCCGCCGCCGATACCCTTTATCCTGAGCGTTCGCGGGTTTTCGAGAACCTTGGCATGACGGCCGCCAAGCTCGGCCAGCGCGATCTGGCCCGCCAGCAGCTGGAAAAGGCGCTGCGGCTCAACCGCCAGCAGCCCCGGGCCTTGCTGGAAATGGCTGAGTTGTCTTACGAAGACAGGCATTATGTGCCGGCGCGCGACTATTACGAGCGTTTTAGCCTGCTCAGCGAGCAAAATGCACGTAGTCTATTGCTCGGCGTTCGGCTGGCCCATGTGTTTGAAGATCGCGACAAGGCCGCAAGTTATGGCCTGCAACTCAAAAGACTCTATCCCGGTACGCCGGAATATCAGCAATACCTGTCGGAGCAATGATGAAAGCGGCGCATCCTGAAGTTGTAGCAGCGACTCGCGTAAATCCCGGTGAGACCCTGCGTCAAGCCCGCGAAAGCAATGGTTGGTCGCTGGCCCAAGTGGCCCTCAAGCTCAATCTCACCGTGGCTTCCCTGAGCAACCTGGAAGCGGGTGCGTTCGACAAGCTGCCAGGGCATACCTTTGCCCGGGGCTACATCCGTGCCTACGCCAAGTTGCTCGACATGGACCAGACCGTACTGGTCCAGCAATTCGACCAGTACACCGGTTCCGACGCCCAAGGCAGCAGCGTACACAGCCTGGGCCGCATCGAGGAGCCGGTGCGTGTTTCCCACACTATTTTGCGAATCGTCAGCCTGTTGTTGCTGATCGCGGTGATCGGCGGCGGTTTCGTCTGGTGGCAGGATCAGACCTCCCTGCGCACCAAGGAACCGGTGGCCATGGCCCCCGAGCATGTGGAAGTGGAGGGGGCCGACGGCACCACCCGGATCCATCCGCTGGACGAGCCGGAAGACCAGGCCGTGCTGGAGGGCCAGGCGGAGGGCGAAACCAGCCTGGCGCTGCCGCAGGGTCAGGACGGTGCCGATGCCGAGGCCGGCGCCGAGCCAAGCGTTCCTGCGACACCAACCGCTCCGGCCGCGCCAGCCACGCCTGCACCCGGTACCAGCGCGCCGGTTGCCCCGGCCCCGGCCACCCCTGCAGCGCCCGCTCCTGCACCGGCCACCCCGACCCCGACCGTGGCGGCTCCGACTGCGCCGGCTACGCCTTCCGCTGCGCCCGTGGCACCTGCCGCCGGCGAAGGCCAGGTACAGATTCAATTCACGGCCGATTGCTGGACGCAGATCACCGACGGCAACGGCAAGGTGCTGTTCAGCGGCCTCAAGCGCAAGGGCGACAGCACCTCAGTCAATGGCAAGCCACCCTTTGCCGTACGCCTGGGCTATGCCCGTGGCGCGCAGGTCAGCTACAACGGCCAGCCGGTCGACGTGGCTCCGTTCACCACTGGCGAGACTGCTCGCCTGAAGCTGGGTCAATAAGTCATGCACGGCGAATCTCCAATCAAACGTCGCGAATCCCGCAAGATCTGGGTCGGTAACGTGCCCGTGGGCGGCGATGCGCCTATCGCTGTGCAGAGCATGACCAACAGCGACACCAACGACGTGGCCGCCACGGTCGCGCAGATCAATCGCCTGGAAGCCGCCGGCGTCGACATTGTGCGGGTTTCCGTGCCGGACATGGACGCCGCCGAGGCGTTCGGCAGGATCAAGCAACTGGTCAAGGTGCCCCTGGTGGCCGACATCCACTTCGACTACCGCATCGCCTTGCGCGTGGCCGAGCTGGGCGTCGATTGCCTGCGCATCAATCCGGGCAACATCGGCCGCGAAGACCGCGTGCGCGCCGTGGTGGATGCGGCCCGCGACCGGGGCATCCCGATCCGCATCGGCGTCAACGCCGGTTCCCTGGAAAAAGACCTGCAGAAGAAATACGGCGAACCGACCCCGGCCGCGCTGGTGGAGTCGGCCCTGCGTCATGTGGAGCACCTTGAGCGCCTTAATTTTCCGGACTTCAAGGTGAGCGTGAAGGCCTCCGACGTGTTCATGGCCGTCGAGGCCTACCGTCTGCTGGCCAAGGAAATCGTCCAGCCGCTGCACCTGGGCATCACCGAAGCCGGCGGGTTGCGTTCGGGCACGGTGAAATCCGCCGTCGGCCTCGGTATGCTGCTCGCCGAAGGGATTGGCGATACCATCCGCATCTCGTTGGCGGCCGATCCGGTCGAGGAAGTGAAAGTCGGCTACGACATCCTCAAGTCCCTGCACCTGCGTTCCCGTGGGATCAACTTCATTGCCTGCCCGAGTTGCTCGCGGCAGAACTTCGATGTGGTCAAGACCATGAACGAGCTGGAAGGGCGCCTGGAAGACCTGCTGGTGCCACTGGATGTCGCGGTGATCGGTTGCGTGGTCAACGGGCCGGGCGAAGCCAAGGAGGCGCATATCGGCCTTACCGGCGGTACCCCGAATCTGATTTACATCGACGGCAAGCCGTCGCAGAAACTGACGAATGACAATCTGGTGGACGAGCTGGAAAAGCTGATCCGCGAGAAGGCGGCCGAAAAGGTCGAAGCCGACGCAGCGGTCATCGCACGCGGCTGATCGAACGAATTTAAGGAAATTCTGTGAGCAAGTCCCTGCAAGCCATCCGTGGCATGAACGACATCCTGCCCGAACAGACGCCCCTGTGGCGCTATTTCGAGGGCACCGTGGCGCGTTTGCTGGATAACTACGGTTACCGGCAGATCCGCATGCCGATCGTCGAGTTCACCGAGCTGTTCAAGCGCTCCATCGGTGAAGTGACCGATATCGTCGAAAAAGAGATGTACACCTTCGAGGACCGCAACGGCGACTCGCTGACCCTGCGCCCCGAAGGCACGGCGGCCTGCGTGCGCGCGGTCCTGGAGCATGGCATCACCGGCGGTGGCCAGGTGCAGAAGCTCTGGTACGTCGGCCCGATGTTCCGTCACGAGCGCCCGCAGAAAGGCCGCTATCGCCAGTTCCACCAGATCGGTCTCGAGGTGTTCAACCTCGAAGGGCCGGACATCGACGCCGAACTGATCGTGCTGACCTGGCGCCTGTGGGGCGAGCTGGGGCTGCGTGATGCGGTCAAGCTCGAGCTCAACAGCCTGGGCACCAGTGAATCCCGCGCTCGCTATCGCGAAGCGCTGGTGGAGTTCCTCTCCGCCCACCTGGACAAGCTCGACGAAGACAGCCAGCGCCGCCTCAAGACCAACCCGCTGCGCGTACTGGACACCAAGAACGCCGATACCCAGGCGATCCTGGCCGATGCACCGAAGATGGCCGATTACCTCGACGACGAGTCCCGTGCGCATTTCGAAGGGCTGAAGGCGCGTCTCGACGCTGTCGGCATTCCCTACGTGATCAACCCCAAGCTGGTGCGTGGCCTGGATTACTACAGCAAGACCGTTTTCGAATGGGTCACCGACAAGCTCGGCGCCCAGGGCACCGTATGCGCCGGCGGCCGCTACGACGGGCTGGTGGAGCAGATGGGCGGCAAGCCCACCCCCGGCGTGGGTTTTGCCATGGGTATCGAGCGCCTGGTGCTGATGCTCGAAGCGTTGGACAAAGTGCCTGAAGAGCTGGCCCGCCAGGTCGACGTCTACCTCTGCGCCTTCGGCGAAGCGGCGGAGCTGGCGGCCCTGGCCCTGAGCGAGCGGATCCGCGACCAGGTGCCCAACCTGCGCCTGCAGGTCAATGCCGGCGCCGGCAGTTTCAAGAGCCAGTTCAAGAAGGCCGACAAGAGCGGTGCGCTGTACGCACTGATCCTGGGTGACGACGAACTGGCCCAACAAGTGGTAGGTTTCAAACCCCTGCGTGGCCAGGGCGAACAACAAAGCATTGCCTGGGATGCGCTTGCTGCACACCTGGCCACCTGCGTCGTGCAGGGTTGAAGCTGTCAAACAGCCGATTTAGCGATTAAGGAGTATTGGGGTGTCGAGTACCGAAGATGAACAGCTGGCGGATTTGAAGGACTGGTGGACGCGCAACGGCAAGCCGCTGGTCACTGGCGGCCTGTTGGCGCTGGTCATCGTGTTCGGCTGGCAGGCCTACCAGAAATACCAGAGCAACCAGTCGCAAGGCGCCTCGGTGCTCTACCAGCAATTGCTGGAAACCACGCTGACCCCGGACGGCAAGCCTGACGCTGCTCGCGTGGCGGACCTGGCCGGCAAGCTCAACAAGGAATTCGGCGGCACCGCCTACGCCCAGTACGGCAGCTTGTTCGTGGCCAAGGTAGCGGTAGACAGCGGCAAGCTGGACGACGCGGCCACCGAGCTGAAGGCTATCGTCGACAAGCCGGCCAACCCGACCCTGGGCGAAGTGGCACGTCAGCGCCTGGCCCAGGTGCTGGCGGCACAGAACAAGGTCGAAGACGCGCTGAAGCTGCTGGCCGGCGACGCCGACAAGGCGTTCCTGGCGACCCGCGAAGAACTCAAGGGCGACCTGCTGGTACAGCTGGGTCGTGCCGACGAGGCCCACGCGGCCTACCAAAAAGCCAAGGCTGCGCTGTCGGATGAAGCCGCGGTCGGTGGCCTGCAAATCAAGCTGGACGACCTGGCCAAAGGGGATGCGTGACGTGATCCAGTGGAAACATGCAGCATTGCTGGCTCTGGCCATTCTGGCCGCGGGTTGCAGCAGCAACAGCAAGAAAGAACTGCCACCGGCCGAGCTGACCGACTTCAAAGAAGAAGTCGTGCTGCAGAAGCAGTGGAGCCGCTCCATCGGTGACGGCCAGGGCGAAACCTACAACATGCTGGTGCCGGCCATCGATGGCGATACCATCTATGCCGGCGACGTGACGGGTGTCGTCATGGCGATGGATCGCATGAACGGCGACGTCAAATGGGAAAAGGATCTCGAACTGCCTGTATCCGGTGCCGTTGGCGTGGGTTACGGGCTGGTCATGATCGGTACCCTCAAGGGCGAGATCGTGGCCCTGGACGCCAGCAGCGGCGAAGAGAAATGGCGTGCCCGGGTGACCAGCGAAGTGCTCGCACCGCCCGCCACCAATGGCGACGTGGTTGTGGTCCAGACCCAGGATGACCGCTTGATCGGCTTGGATGCCGCCACCGGCAGCCAGCGCTGGCTGTACGACAGCACCCCGGCGGTGCTGACCTTGCGCGGCACCAGCGCCCCTATCGTGACCAACCGCCTCGCGGTGGCCGGGTTGTCCACTGGTAAAGTGGTTGCCCTGGATGTTTCCAACGGCGTGCCGGTGTGGGAACAGCGTGTCGCCATTCCCCAGGGCCGTTCGGAACTGGAGCGCGTGGTCGACATCGACGGCGGCCTGCTGCTGTCCGGCGGCACGCTGTATGTCGCCAGCTACCAGGGTCGCGTCGCGGCACTGGACCTGGAAACCGGCCGTCCGTTGTGGCAGCGCGACGCGTCCAGCTACGCGGGTGTCGCCCAGGGTTTCGGCAGCGTCTACGTAAGCCTGGCCTCGGGCACGGTCGAAGGCGTCGACGAGCGTTCCACCACCGCCTTGTGGAGCAACGATTCCCTGGCCCGTCGTCAGCTGTCGGCCCCGGAAGTGTTCTCCAGCTACGTCGCAGTCGGTGACCTGGAAGGTTACCTGCACCTGCTCAGCCAGGTGGACGGTCGCTTCGTCGGCCGTGAGCGTATCGACAGCGATGGCCTGCGTGCCCGTCCGCTGGTGGTGGGCAGCATGATTTATGTGTATGGCAACAGCGGCAAACTGGAAGCCCTGACCATTAAGTAAGACTATGCTTGGGGCTAGATCCCAAGCGGCCCGTCCTGTGCAGGAGCGGGCTTGCGTGCGAATGCGGTGTATCAGAAGAAAACTGTTGTCGACTGAACACACCGCTTTCGCGAGCAAGCCCGATCCCACGGGACTGCCTCCGAGCACCAGCCGCTGCCTCGCAGCGGCTTTTGTATTTTCTGAAATAACGAAGTGGAGAGCCGCATGGTTCCCGTAATCGCCCTGGTGGGCCGACCGAACGTCGGCAAGTCCACCTTGTTCAATCGCCTGACCAGGACTCGCGACGCCATTGTCGGCGACTTGTCCGGTCTGACCCGTGATCGCCAATACGGTGAGGCCAAGTGGCAAGGGCGTACCTACATCCTGATCGACACCGGTGGCATCTCCGGTGACGAACACGGCATGGACGAAAAAATGGCCGAGCAGTCGCTGCTGGCCATCGAAGAAGCGGATGTGGTGCTGTTCCTGGTAGACGCCAAGGCCGGTTTTACCGCCGCCGACCAGATGATCGCCGAGCATTTGCGCAAGCGTAACAAGCGCTCCCATGTGGTCGCCAACAAGGTCGACAACATCGATCCGGACATGGCCCGCGCCGAGTTCGCGCCGTTGGGCATGGGCCAGGCGATCCCGATTGCCGGCGCCCATGGTCGCGGCATCAGCCAGTTGCTGGAAGTCGCCCTGGCGGATTTCCCGAAAGACGATGAAGACGAGCCGGAAGAAGGCGAGGAAGAGATCGTTGCCGAAGGCGAGGAAGCCAAGCGCATTCCGGGCCCGAGCGAGAAGGACGGGATCAAGATCGCCATCATCGGCCGCCCGAACGTGGGCAAGTCGACGCTGGTCAACCGCATGCTCGGCGAAGACCGGGTCATCGTGTACGACCAGCCCGGTACCACTCGCGACAGCATCTACATCCCGTTCGAACGTAACGACGAGAAGTACACGCTGATCGACACCGCCGGTGTGCGCAAGCGCGGCAAGATCCACGAGGAAGTCGAGAAGTTCTCCGTGGTCAAGACGCTGCAGGCGATCAAGGACGCCAACGTGGTGATCTTCGTGATGGACGCTCGCGAAGGCGTGGTCGATCACGACCTGAACCTGCTGGGCTTCGCCCTGGAGGCCGGACGTGCGCTGGTCATCGCCATCAACAAATGGGACGGCATGACCCCGAGCGAGCGGGATTTTGTGAAGGTGGAATTGCAGCGCCGGCTGTTCTTCGTCGACTTCGCCGATATCCACTTCATCTCGGCCTTGCACGGCACGGGCGTGGGCAACCTCTACGCGTCGGTGCAGAACTCGTTCAAGTCGGCGGTCACCCGCTGGCCGACCAACCGCCTGACCCAGATCCTGGAAGACGCCGTCAGCGAGCACGCGCCACCGATGGTCAACAACCGCCGGATCAAACTGCGTTACGCTCACCTGGGGGGCGCCAACCCGCCGATCATCGTGATCCACGGTAACCAGATCGAGAAGGTACCCAAATCCTACGTTCGGTACCTGGAAAACACCTATCGTCGCGTCCTGAAGCTGGTGGGTACGCCCATCCGTATCGAGTTCAAGGGCGGCGAGAACCCGTATGAAGGCAACAAGAACACGCTCACCGACCGGCAGGTCAACAAGAAGCGTCGCTTGATGTCGCACCACAAGAAGGCCGACAAGAAGCGCCGCGACAAGCGCTGATTGATAGTCACCGCAGATCCACTGTGGAGCGAGCAAGCTCGCTCCACAAGGTTTGAGTTGTGTCAGCATAAGAAAGGGTGCCCTGGGTGGCACCCTTTTTCATACCTGGCGATTGGGCTATCCTCGAACTCTCCCGCGCCGCGCCAGAGCCGGGTGTAGAGCAGGGAACCCTCGATGATCACCAGCAAGTTGCCGAATGTCGGCATCACCATCTTCACCCAGATGTCCCAGCTTGCCGCCCAGACCGGTGCGCTGAACCTGTCCCAGGGGTTTCCCGATTTCGATGGCCCCCAGGCGCTGCGCGATGCGGTCGGCCGGCACATCGCCCAAGGCCATAACCAGTATTCGCCCATGACCGGCCTGCCGGCGTTGCGTCAGCAGATCACGGCGAAGATCGCCCGCAGCTATGGCGTCGATGTCGACGCCGACCAGGAGGTCACCGTGACCCCAGGCGCGACCCAGGCGATTTTCTGCGCCATCGCGGCGGTGGTGCAAAGCGGCGACGAAGTGATTGTGTTCGACCCCAGCTACGACAGTTACGAGCCAGCGGTGCAGTTGGCCGGTGGGAGGTGCGTGCACGTGCAACTGGGCCTGGATGACTTTGCCATCGACTTCCAGAAGCTCGGTGACGCCCTGGGGCCGCGTACGCGCATGATCATTCTCAACACACCGCACAACCCCAGTGGGGCCCTGATCAGCCGGGCCGAGCTGGATCAGTTGGCGGCGTTGATCCATGATCGCGACATCTATCTGGTCAGCGACGAGGTGTATGAACACCTGGTCTTCGACGGCGTGCCCCATGCCAGTGTCCTGGCCCATGAGGAGCTGTATCGGCGCGCGTTCGTGGTCAGCTCCTTCGGCAAGACCTACCACGTCACCGGTTGGAAGACCGGCTACGTCGTGGCGCCACCGGCCCTCACCGCCGAGCTGCGCAAGGTGCATCAGTACGTCAGCTTTTGCGGGGTGACACCGCTGCAATACGCCCTGGCCGACTACATGGCCGACCACCCGGAGCATGTCGAGCAATTGCCCGATTTCTACCAGGCCAAGCGCGACCTGTTCTGCGACTTGCTGGCCCCGTCGCGGTTCAGCTTCAAGCGGGTGGCCGGCACCTATTTCCAACTGGTGGATTATTCCCGGATCCGCCCGGACCTGAATGACGTCGACATGGCGGTCTGGATGACCCGTGAGCACGGGGTGGCGGCGATCCCGGTGTCGGTGTTCTACCAGACCCCTCCCGAGGGACAGCGCCTGGTGCGCCTGTGCTTCGCCAAACGCGAGGAGACGCTGCGCGAAGCGGCGCAAAAGCTATGCGTGATCTGAGTATGTTGCCCAATCTCAATGTTGCCCTGATCCAGACCACCCTGGCGTGGCACGACCGCGAGGCCAACCTGGAGCATTTCGAAAGTCTGCTGGAACAGGCCCGCGGGGCCGACCTGGTGATTTTGCCGGAAATGTTCACCACCGGCTTTTCCATGGAATCCCAGGCCCTGGCCGAACCGGAGCACGGGCCTACCAGCGTTTGGCTCAGGACGCAGGCGTCGAGGCTGGATGCGGTGATCACCGGCAGCCTGATTGTCCAGGCCGCCGACGGCAGCCATCGCAACCGCCTGCTCTGGGCCCGTCCGGACGGTGAGGTGCTGCACTATGACAAGCGCCATCTGTTTCGCATGGCCGGGGAGCACAACCACTACACACCGGGTGAGCGTCAGGTGCTCTTCGAACTCAAGGGCTGGCGGGTGCGCCCGTTGATTTGCTACGACCTGCGTTTCCCGGCCTGGAGCCGCGACGCCGAGGACACCGACCTGCTGCTGTACACCGCCAACTGGCCTGGCGCCCGGCGCTTGCACTGGAACCGCCTGCTGCCGGCCCGGGCCATCGAGAACCTGTGTTACGTAGCGGCAGTGAACCGCATCGGCACCGACGGCAAGGGTTTTGCCTACACTGGGGACAGTCAGGTGCTGGACTTCCAGGGCGAGACCTTGCTCAGCGTGGGAGAGGCCGATGGCGTGTTCATGGTGAATCTCAATGCGGCGGACCTGGCGGCGTATCGTGCGCGGTTTCCGGCGAACCTGGATGCCGATCGTTTCGAATTCATCTGATTGAATCGTTTCAACCCTCAAGAACGGCTATTGCGTGCCGATAAACGGTCAGCCAAGGAGAATGCTCATGACCACTATCAGCGCAACGACCGTAAACCCGTATCCGATGTCGGCCCCTAAGGTGTCGATCAAAGGTACGACCGAGGAGACTGCGGACGCGACCACGGACGCCGGCAGCGAGAAGGAAAAGTCACTGAAGGTCGATACCAGCGGTGCTAACGTCGCCGGCGCACCCAGCAGCACGGGTGTGGATGTGATCGAGCAGATCAAGAAGCAGATCGAGCAGACCGAGAAACTGCTGGCCCAGCAACAGGTGCAATTGGCTCGCGTGCAGAAGAGCCAGGCCAGCGAAGAGCAGAAGGCTCAGCAGGCCATGGCCATCCAGACCCAGATCATGGGGACCCAGGCGGCCCTGCAGACGCTTCGAGCGGCGCTATTGCAGGCCATGACGGTCGGGATCGATACCCATGCCTGAGAGGGGGTAGCCCGGTGGGCCGTTATCGCGAGCAGGTCCCGGACGGCAACCCATATCCCAAGTCAAACAAAAAGGCCCCAGGATTCACACCCTGGGGCCTTTTTGCATGTCAGCCCAGGATCAGGCCGCCTTGGCTTCCGGCTGGCTCAGGGAGCGGTTCAGCGCACTGAACAAAGCCTTGAAGCTGGCGGTGGTGATGTTCTCATCGATGCCTACGCCGTGTACCGCGCGCTCACCGTTGACCCGCAGCTCGATATAGGCCGCGGCCTTGGCGTTGGTGCCGGCGCCGATGGCATGTTCGTTGTAGTCCATGATTTCCACGGGAATCGGCAGGCCGGCCACCAGCGCTTCCAGGGCGCCGTTGCCCTTGCCGCGCCAGTGCAGGTTGGTTTCGCCCTGGCCCTTGCTGGCCACTTCCACTTCCACGGCGCTGTGGCCGTTTTCTTCCTGCAGGCGATGGCTGACCAGCGCATACGGGGTGTTGGCTTGCAGGTATTCGCGTTGCAGCAGGCTGTGGATCTGCTGGGCGGTCATTTCCAGGCCCAGGCGATCGGTTTCGCGCTGCACCACCTGGCTGAATTCGATCTGCATGCGGCGGGGCAGGCTGATGCCGTATTCCTGTTCCAGCAGGTAGGCGATGCCGCCCTTGCCCGACTGGCTGTTGACACGAATCACCGCCTCGTAGCTGCGGCCGATGTCGGCCGGGTCGATCGGCAGATAGGGCACTTCCCACAGGGCGTCCGGTTTCTGCTGGGCGAAGCCCTTGCGAATGGCATCCTGGTGGGAGCCGGAGAATGCGGTGTGGACCAGGTCGCCGACATACGGATGGCGTGGGTGCACCGGAATCTGGTTGCATTCCTCGACGACCTTGCGCACGCCGTCGATGTCGGAGAAGTCCAGTTCAGGGTCGATGCCCTGGGTGTAGAGATTCAGTGCCACGGTCACCAGGTCGACGTTGCCGGTACGCTCGCCGTTGCCGAACAGGCAGCCTTCGACACGGTCGGCGCCGGCCATCAGGCCCAGTTCGGTGGCGGCCACACCGGTGCCACGGTCGTTGTGGGTGTGCAGGCTGATGATCACGCTGTCGCGACGGGTGATGTTGCGGCCGAACCATTCGATCTGGTCGGCATAGACATTCGGCGTGGCGACTTCCACGGTGGCGGGCAGGTTGAGGATCACCTTGCGCTCGGGCGTCGGGTTCCACACTTCGATGACCGCATCGCAGACTTCCTTGGCGAACTCGAGCTCGGTGGCGCTGAAGGTTTCCGGGGAGTATTCGAACTGCCACTGGGTTTGCGGCTGCTGGGCGGCGTATTTGACGAACAGCTTGGCCGCGTTCACCGCGATTTCCTTCACGCCTTCCTTGTCCTGGTTGAACACGATGCGGCGGAACGATGGGCAGGTGGCGTTGTACAGGTGGACGATGGCTTTTTTCGCGCCGCGCAGGGATTCGAACGTGCGGGCGATCAGGTCTTCACGAGCCTGGGTCAGCACCTGGATGGTGGTATCGTCCGGGATGTGGCCTTCCTCGATGAGGGTGCGCACGAAGTCGAAGTCGGTCTGGGAAGCGGCCGGGAACGAAGCTTCGATTTCCTTGACGCCGACGGCGACCAGGGTTTTCCAGAAACGCAGTTTCTTGACCGCGTCCATCGGTTCGATCAGCGACTGGTTGCCGTCGCGCAGGTCGGAGCTGCACCAGATCGGCGCGGTGGTGATGGTCTTCGACGGCCAGGTGCGATCCGGCAGGTTGATGGTCGGGAAGGCGCGGTATTTGGAAGACGGGTCTTTGAGCATGCTCATGGGCGGAATCCTTTTATTGTCGTGGCCGAAAAAAGGCGGCCTGCCGGTGGTTCGAACGGGGTGGCTTCTCAGCCGGAACGAGGTGCCGCGATTCAGCCCGGCAGTCGTGCGCTGACGAGGCACAGGCTGCGGTGCTGGCGAAGCTGGATGAGGGTGTGAGAGGTTTTCATGCCCTCAACCCTAACCGGGTGGGCAGAGGATCGCAAGCAATCGAAAAAAATTGAGAGAAGTTCTGATTTCGAGCGATTTTGCGAGATTTAATCGCGAATATCTGGAGCTTCCATGTTGGAAATTGCGTCGATGTTTTGAGCTTGGCAATTCACGGAAGATGGGTCTGAGGCCAGTAGCCCCACCATGAACTCAGGGCTGGAACGCCCCGATGAAAATCGCCGGATCCACTCGCGCATCGTTCAGGCTGATGTTCCAGTGCATGTGCGGCCCTGTTGCCCGTCCGGTTGCACCCACTTTGCCCACGACCGCTCCCCTGGCCAACTGCTGGCCGACCTTCACATCGATTTTCGACATATGACAGAACATGCTGATGAAGCCCTGGCCGTGATCGACGAACACCGTATTGCCGTTGAAGAAGTAATTGCCGGTGAGGATCACCTTGCCTGCGGCCGGGGTCTTGATGGGCGTCCCGGCGGGTACGGCGAAGTCCAGGCCCGAATGCGGGTTGCGCTCTTCACCATTGAAGAAGCGGCGCACGCCGAACTTGCTCGACAGTGGGCCATCGACAGGCTTGTCCAGCAACAGGTTGCTGGGAATGTTCGGGCTGAAGGTGCGGTAGGCCTTCAACTGTACGGCCAGTTCGGCGTCGATGCGCTTGAGGTCCGCCGGGTTCGGGTTGACCTGGCGCTTGTTCTTCAAGGTGATGTGTTGCTCGGGGTACTTCTTGTAGCCGACCACGAAGGGCTGGGTGCTGCCGCCACTTTTGATCTGCTCGGTGCCGGGCTTGACCGTCAGCGGGATGCCGACGATCGCCAGCCAGTTCTGCTGTTCCTTGACCACCAGCACCGGTTTGCCCTGGTAGCTGACTTTGGGGGCCTGGGTCGCGCTGCCCAGGTCCACCACGGCCACGCCGCCGGGTACCGGTTTGTTCAGCAGACGGGTGATGTAGCTGTCGGCGTGGGCATTGATGGTCAGGCACAGCAACAGCAGGGGGGCGATAGATCGCGGCATGAATCAATCCAGTAGAGAAAGGGTGACCGGCGTCAGGTGGTTGTCTTCGACCCGCACCAGCAGTTCGCCTTCGCCGAGCCGGGCGGTCAGGCGCTGGCCGGTGTGGGTCTGCCCGGCATTGCGGATCGCATGGCCGCGTTCGTCCAAAAGGATGCTATAGCCCCGGCCGAGGGTCGCCAGGGGGCTGACGATGTGCAGGGTCTGCATCTGGTTCTGCAATTGCAGGCGACGCGCCTTCAGGCCTTCGTTCATGGCCCGGGGCAGGCGCTCGGCCAGGCTGTCCAGGCGATGACGCAACAAAGCCAGCTGGCGGCCCGGATGCTGTCCGGTGAGGCGGGTTTCCAGGCGAATCAGGCGTTCGCGACGGTTATCGAGGCTGCGTTCGAAGGCCCGGCGCAGACGCATGTCCAGGTCGTCCAGGCGCTGGGCCTGCTGACGCAGGCGCTCGCCCGGATGACGCAGGCGCCGGGTCAGGCCTTCGAGGCGCAGTTGGTCGCGCATCAGGCGGTCGCGAATGCGCATCACCAGGCGTCGGTGCAGGCTTTCGACCCGCCGCACCAGTTCGCCGGCATCCGGCGCCAGCAGTTCGGCGGCGGCGGAGGGGGTGGGGGCACGCACGTCGGCGACGAAATCGCTGATGGACACATCGGTCTCATGGCCGACGGCACTGACGATTGGCGTGACGCAGGCATCCACCGCCCGGGCCACGGCCTCTTCGTTGAAGCACCACAGATCCTCCAGCGAACCGCCGCCCCGGGCCAGGATCAGCGCGTCGAAACCGCGGGTATCCGCCAGTTTCAGGGCGCGGACAATCTGCGCGGTGGCTTCGCGACCCTGTACGGCGGTGGGAATCAACGTCAGGGCGATCTGCGGCGCCCGGCGGCGGAACACGCTGATGATGTCGCGGATCACCGCGCCGGTGGGCGAACTGATGATGCCGATGCGTTGCGGATGGGCCGGCAGCGGCACCTTGCGCTCGGCGCTGAACAGGCCTTCGGCGCTGAGCTTTTCCTTGAGGGCATCGAAAGCCAGGCGCAGGGCGCCGTCGCCGGCCGGCTCCACGGTGTCGAGGATCAGTTGATAGTCGCCGCGCCCTTCGAACAGCGAGACCTTGCCGCGCACCTTGACCGCCAACCCGTCTTTCAGGGCCTGGCGCACCCGCGCGGCGTTCTGCCGGAACAGCGCGCAACGCACCTGGGCGCCACTGTCCTTGAGGGTGAAATACACATGGCCGGAGGCGGGCCGGGCCAGGTTGGAAATTTCCCCCTCGACCCAGATATTGCTGAACACGTCTTCAAGCAACACCCGCGCACGGCCGTTGAGCTGGCTGACAGTCAGGACCTCGCGGTCCAGGCCCAGTCGGGCAAAGGGATCTTTAATCATGGGCGGCATGATAAGGGCATTCGTCGGTGAATCTCCATGAGTGAAGACAAATCGGACCGGGTTGCCTTCATCGCGAGCAAGCTCGCTCCCACAGGGATCTTGGGTGGTCGCAAGCTTTGTGAACACCAGGGAGCCATTAGCGGGAGCGAGCTTGCTCGCGATAGCGGTGCACCTGTCACCACAAATGCTGGATATGCCGTGACACAACTGGCTAAAGTCCCCGCTCTCCTCAGCAAGGAAGTGTCGGATGAATCTGCTGTCGTGGTTGGGCCAGTGGGCATTTGCCCCCTTGGAATGGCTGGTGATCGGCTCGGCCATAGCCCTGGCCTACATCGTGTTCGGCATCGCCGGGTTCGGGACGGCGCTGGTGGCCGCGCCGATTCTGTTGCTGTTCATGCCCCTGTCGAAAATCGTGCCGCTGCTGGTGCTGCTGGATTTCGTCGCCGCATTCGGCAACCTGCTGCCGTCGCGGCGGGACGTGTCCCGGTCGGAGCTGCTGCGCTTGCTGCCATGCATGGCCCTGGGTTGCACCTTGGGGGTGATATTCCTGCTCAACCTCAAATCCGACCTGCTGCTGTTATTGATGGGACTGTTCATCAGCGCCTATGCGATCTATAGCCTGTGGGTAAAGGCCCGGCCGGCGCAGCTGTCGGCGCTGTGGGCGCTGCCGATGGGGACGGTGGGCGGGATGTTCGGTGCGCTGTTTGGCAGTGGCGGCTTTTTATACGCCATCTATCTGAACAGCCGCTTGCCCAAGGACCCGGCCCGCGCCACGCAAAGCGCGCTGATCAGTTGCAGTACCGTGGTGCGCTTGACGCTGTTCGTCATCGCCGGGGTATATGCCGAGCTACCCTTGCTGGTACTGGCGCTGTGCTTGTTGCCGGCCATGGCGCTGGGCTTGTGGGTTGGGCGTCGCCTGACCCTGCGGATGTCCCGCGAGGCATTCGTGCGCCTGGTCACCTGGCTGGTGCTCGCCAGCGGCATCGCGTTGATCGTGCGCTACCTGAGTGCTTGACCTGACCCGGCCAGGGATTAAGCTGCCGGCCTTCATTCGCTCAGCAAGGGAAACAGCGGGCCTCGCCATGAATTCGCAAAGCATCATCGTCCCGAAAATCTCCACGCTGCCGGTCCACGAACCCCGGGCCCGTGCGATCGTGCGCTGGCTGGTACGCAAGAATATTGTCCAGGAACAGTTGACCACCTGCGGCCGCACCGGCAACCGCATGGGCCACGCCATTGCCCCTGGCGCCCGGGAGGTGGCCCTGTACCCCGAAGCCTTGCCGTTCGGCGAGCCCGTCAACGGCCTGGAGATCATTACCCGGCGCTGTATCTATACCCCGGCCAAGGGATTCCTCGAGGAGGCGGGTTGCGCCGAGTGCCGCAGGGAAATCGGCGAAGCGCTGTTCGAAAGCCTGGAAGACTGGATGCCAGGCCGCACCGACAATTTCACCTGTCCCGAATGCGGGCATGAAGATGACATTAACGGGTTCCTGTTCCTGCAGCCCTGCGCCTTTTCCAACCTGGGGTTCATCTTCAACAACTGGCTCGAGGCCGGGTTCAAGCAGGATTTCCTCGATGAATTCGCCGATTGGCTGGACCAGCCGGTGAGTTGGGTGAAGGTGGAGTTGTAAATAGGCACACGGCGGACTGTTTTTGTGGCGAGGGGATTGATCCCCGCTGGGGCGCGAAGCGGCCCTGAACCGGGCTATGCGGTCATCTGGCATATCGAGTCGGCCGCTTCGGGACTGCTGCGCAGTCCAGCGGGGATCAATCCCCTCGCCACAGGGGCGATGTACAGTCGCAGTGAGGGGATCAGCCCCGTCAATCTGCCCGGCAATAATAGGCAGAGTTTTACATTGAGCGAGACGGGGTCCATGAGTATAATGGCGCGCTTCCATTTTCCCGCTCGGGAGCCCCCGCGATGCTGCGTATCAGCCAAGAAGCCCTGACATTCGACGACATTCTCCTTGTGCCCGGTTATTCCGAGGTACTGCCTAACGAAGTCAGTCTCAAAACCCGTCTTACCCGTGGCATCGAGCTGAATATTCCGCTGGTATCCGCCGCCATGGACACCGTGACCGAAGCCCGCCTGGCCATTGCCATGGCGCAGGAAGGCGGCATCGGTATCATCCACAAGAACATGACCATCGAACAGCAGGCCGCCGAAGTGCGCAAGGTCAAGCGGTTCGAGGCCGGCGTGGTCAAGGACCCGATCACCATCGAGGCCGATGCCACGGTGCGCGATCTGTTCGAACTGACCCGCATGCACAACATCTCCGGCGTTCCGGTGCTGCACGATGGCGACCTGGTCGGCATCGTCACTTCCCGCGACGTGCGTTTCGAGAACCGCCTGGATGCCACCGTGCGCCAGGTAATGACGCCTAAAGAGCGCCTGGTCACGGTCAAGGAAGGCACCAGCAAGGACGAAGTCCGCGAATTGCTGCACAAGCACCGCATCGAGCGCGTGCTGATCGTCGACGACAAGTTCGCCCTCAAGGGCATGATGACCGTCAACGACATCGAAAAGGCCAAGGCCTACCCGCTGGCCAGCAAGGACGATCAGGGTCGTCTGCGCGTCGGTGCCGCGGTCGGCACCGGCAAGGACACCGGTGACCGCGTCGCCGCCCTGGTCAATGCCGGCGTGGACGTGGTGGTGGTCGACACCGCCCACGGTCACTCCAAGGGCGTGATCGACCGCGTTCGCTGGGTCAAGCAGAACTTCCCTGACGTCCAGGTGATCGGCGGCAACATTGCCACCGGCGCTGCCGCCAAGGCCCTGGCCGAAGCCGGCGCCGACGCGGTCAAGGTCGGTATCGGCCCTGGCTCGATCTGCACCACCCGCATCGTCGCCGGTGTCGGTGTTCCACAGATCAGCGCCATCGCCAACGTCGCCGCAGCCCTCGAAGGCTCCGGCATTCCCCTGATCGCCGACGGCGGTATCCGTTTCTCCGGTGACCTGTCCAAGGCCATCGTGGCCGGTGCGTCCTGCGTGATGATGGGCTCGATGTTCGCCGGTACCGAAGAGGCACCGGGCGAGATCGAACTGTTCCAGGGCCGTAGCTACAAGGCTTATCGCGGCATGGGCTCGCTGGGCGCCATGTCCCAGGCCCAGGGCTCGTCCGACCGTTACTTCCAGGACTCCTCCGCAGGTGCCGAGAAGCTGGTGCCGGAAGGCATCGAAGGTCGCGTTCCCTACAAGGGCACCCTGAGCGCCATCATCCATCAACTGATGGGCGGCCTGCGTTCTTCCATGGGCTACACCGGCAGCGCCAACATCGAAGAGATGCGCACCAAGCCGGAATTTGTCCGCATCACCGGCGCGGGCATGGCCGAGTCCCATGTCCACGACGTGCAGATCACCAAGGAAGCGCCGAACTACCGCGTAGGTTAAGGCTTTCCTGCAAACGTAATCACCGGGGCTGTTCATTCAGCCCCGAGTTGTTTCTGATTCCCTATATGAGAATGAGTCATGGCCCTCGACATTCACGCTCACCGCATCCTGATTCTCGACTTCGGTTCCCAGTACACCCAGCTGATCGCCCGCCGCGTGCGTGAAATCGGCGTGTATTGCGAATTGCATCCGTTCGATATGGATGACGAAGCGATTCGCGAATTCGCGCCAAAAGGGATCATCCTGGCCGGCGGCCCGGAGTCCGTGCACGTCGCCGACAGCCCTCGGGCGCCCCAGGCGGTCTGGGACCTGGGTGTGCCGGTCTTCGGTATCTGCTACGGCATGCAGACCATGGCCGAGCAACTGGGCGGCAAGGTGGAAGGCTCCGATCTGCGCGAGTTCGGTTATGCCCGTGTGGACGTGGTCGGCAAGAGCCGCCTGCTGGACGGCATCGAAGACCATATCGATGCCGACGGCCTGTTCGGCCTTGACGTGTGGATGAGCCACGGTGACAAGGTCACCCGCATGCCGGAAGACTTCCATATCCTGGCTAGCACTCCGAGCTGCCCGATTGCCGGCATGTTCAGCGACGATCGCCGCTATTACGGCGTCCAGTTCCACCCGGAAGTGACCCACACCAAGCAGGGCGGTCGTATCCTGTCGCGCTTCATCCTCGACATCTGCGAATGCGAGGCCCTGTGGACCCCGTCGAAGATCGCCGAAGACGCCATCGCCCAGGTGCGTGCGCAGGTGGGTACCGATAACGTGCTGCTGGGTCTGTCCGGCGGCGTGGACTCCTCGGTGGTCGCTGCGTTGCTGCACAAGGCCATCGGCGACCAACTGACCTGCGTTTTCGTCGACAACGGCCTGCTGCGCCTGCATGAAGGCGAGCAGGTGATGGCGATGTTCGCCGAGAACATGGGCGTCAAGGTGATCCGCGCCAACGCCGAGGATCAGTTCCTGGCCAACCTGGCCGGCGAATCCGACCCCGAGAAGAAACGCAAGATCATCGGCCGTACCTTCATCGACGTGTTCGACGCCGAGTCCTGCAAGCTGGAAAACATCAAGTACCTGGCCCAGGGCACCATCTACCCCGACGTGATCGAGTCGGCCGGTGCCAAGAGCGGCAAGGCCCACGTGATCAAGTCTCACCACAACGTCGGCGGCCTGCCAGAGGAAATGAACCTCAAGCTGGTCGAGCCGCTGCGCGAACTGTTCAAGGACGAGGTACGTCGCCTTGGCCTGGAGCTGGGCCTGCCGTACGACATGGTCTACCGCCACCCATTCCCGGGCCCTGGCCTGGGCGTGCGGATCCTCGGTGAAGTGAAGAAGGAATACGCCGACCTGCTGCGTCGCGCCGACCATATCTTCATCGAAGAACTGCGCAAGGCCGACTGGTACCACAAGGTCAGCCAGGCATTCGTGGTGTTCCAGCCGGTGAAATCGGTGGGCGTGGTGGGCGATGGTCGTCGTTACGCCTGGGTCGTGGCCCTGCGTGCCGTGGAAACCATCGACTTCATGACCGCTCGTTGGGCGCACCTGCCCTACGAACTGCTGGAAACCGTTTCCGGCCGGATCATCAACGAGATCGAAGGTATCTCTCGCGTCACGTATGACGTGTCGAGCAAGCCGCCGGCGACGATTGAGTGGGAATGATTGGGCGTCCGGCGTTGTCCGGCACCCATTAACAGGAAATGCCCTGAAGCCCGCGTAATTGCGGGCTTTTGGCTTTTTGGGGCAAATGCCCTGCGGGGTGCTCGATACCCTGTCGCCTCGGCAGGGAAGGGGCCTGGGATCAAATCTGTTGATCAGCCCGGTTTCGTTGGGTTCTCTCGTGATGCATGAGTGCTTTTCCGGGCACGGTCTTATTTTTCGTGCGCGGCGATGAACATGGCGACGGCTGCCCGGCAATAGGATTCGATTTCGTTGTCGTCCTCTGCCCTGGCCTCATCGAAGCGCGCGATCATCAGCAGATCGGACCCTTTGAAAAGCGCGGCAAACAAACGGGCGGACTGGCGAGGATCGGGCACGTTCAGAACCGCCTTCGCGTGCAACTGACGCAACAGGGCCTCGATCTGGGCAATGACATAGGCGGGACCGGCTTCGTAATGGCGCTTGCTTAACGATTTTTGATTCGTCTTGTCGGCCATGATCATGGCTTCGACACTGCGCACGTCGGGGCTCAGCAACGTGCGAAGCAGGGATGTTCCCACCGCCATGAGCTGATCTGCCGCCGAACCGCCGACGCCTTCAATAAGGGCTTGGGGTGCAAACTGATGGCAGTGGGCCGCAATGGCCGCACTGAACAGCGCCTCCTTGTTCTCGAAGTGCCGGTAGATGCTGAGCTTGGATATCTTCGCCCGCTGGGCGACCTTGTCCATTGTCGCCGCTTGAAAACCCAATTCCACAAAAAGTTCGCCCGCGGCGTCAATGATCGTCTGGCCTAGCGCATCGTTGGCGGGCCGGCCGCGTCGGGCCTGACTGTGTTCGGTCATAAAATTCCAGTACTTGACAGTATCTAAATTTGTAAATTATGGTACCCGTGAGTATCTTAATTTTGCAAGCCGATCTCCCTTCATCCACAGCGCGGAGCCCATCATCATGAATGACGTCATCATCATCGGCGGCAGTTTTGCCGGTCTTGCCGCCGCCCTGCAACTCGGCCGTGCCCGCCGCAAGGTCACGGTTCTCGATACCGGCCTGCCGCGCAATCGTTTCGCCGACCACTCCCATGGCCTGCTCGGCCATGACCACAAGCCACCGCTGGAGATACTGGCCGAGGCGCGGCAGCAACTGGCACGCTATCCCACGATCCAGCTGGTCAATGCCCGGGCCGAGAGCGTCTCCGACGCCCTCGACGATTTCTCCGTCCTCACTGGCGAGGGCGCAACCCTGAGGGCGCGCCGCCTGATCCTGAGCTATGGCGTCGCCGACCAGATGCCTGAACTTCCCGGCTTTGCCGAAGGCTGGGGCAGCTCCATCGTGCCTTGCCCGTATTGCGACGGCTTTGAAGTTGCCGGCCGGCATTGGGGCCTCGTCTGGTCCGGCCCAATGTCGCACAACTACGTCAGGCTATACCACGATTGGACTGACACATTGACGGTCTTCGCCAATGGTCACGACATTCCACCCGAGATCCGGGCCGATCTGGCTCGCCGTGGCATCCCTGTCGTCGATGGCCGGGTCACCGAAATCGACCATGACGAGAGCCATAACGCCACCGTCAGGCTCGACGCCGGCCCCTCTGTTGCGGTCGACATCCTGTTCGCGCATCCGCGCAACAAGCCGTCCGCACGCCTGCATGAATCGCTGGGGCTCGCCACGGTCGATACGCCCCAGGGCATCGTCCTCAAGGTCGACGAGCGCCGCGAAACCAGCGTACCCGGCATCTACGCCGCCGGCGACCTCGCCAACCCCGCAATGCCCTCGGTCACCACGGCATCATGGCAAGGCTCGACGGCGGGCATCTGCGCCCAGCAGTCGATGCTGGTTTGAGGGCACTTCGGTTGGCGCAGGCTTTTAAAGGTTGCTTCGAAGCAGCATCGATTACGGTAGTTTCATTTTCCCATTAGACGGGAGTGCCACCATGGCCGACCCAAAGCCGCAAGAGCGTAAATTCAAACCGCTAGACGATAAATTCCCGCTTGAGCGTCAACTCGGCATCACTGCCGCGCCAGTTGTGCTCATCAACCTCTTCACGCTCGATTATGCCGACGAAGCGGGCTTCCTGGACGCTTTCAAGGTGGCTGCCGAGATCATAACGAAGCAACCGGGCTTCATTTCCATGCAGCTGCATCGAGCGATCGGCGATAGCCCGACTTACCTGAACTATGTGGTGTGGGAGTCCACCGAGACGGTCCGCGCCGGTCTCACTCATCCCGAGTTCGTCGCGAAGCTTTCGGCCTATCCGTCATCCGTCGTAGGCAGCCCGCACTTGTTCCAGAAGGTCGCCGTCCCCGGCTTTTGCGTGGCCTGAAGAATGCGTCAAAATGAGGAAATGTCATGACAGAGCAAAAAACCTATCAGGTCGCCGACTGGAATGGCCAAAGCGGGGAGTACTGGGCCGTCAACCAGGCCCGGCTCGACGCCATGTTTGCGGTATTCGGCCAGGCCGCGATCGAAGCCGCCGCGCCCGCGACGGGTGAGCGGGTGCTGGACGTCGGCTGTGGCGCGGGCGCATCGAGTCTGGATCTGGCCGCCCGCGTCGGCGCGGGCGGCCAAGTGCTGGGCGTGGACATATCCGAGCCGTTGATTGGCCGTGCGCGCGCGCTTGCGCCACAGGATACGCCGGTCCTGTTCCAAGTGGCCGACGCCAGCAGCGCCGAGCTGCCCGAGGGCGCGTTCGATATGCTGTTCTCGCGTTTCGGCGTGATGTTTTTCGACGATCCGACAGCGGCGTTCACTCATATGCGACGCGCGCTCCGACCGGGCGGGCGGGTCGCTTTCGTCTGCTGGCGCGGCGTGGCCGAGAACGATTGGGTGCGTCTGCCCATGATCGCGATCAAGGACATTGTCCCGCTGCCCGCGCCGCCCGGTCCCGACGTGCCCGGCCCATTCTCGTTCGGCGACCGGGGGCGCGTGGAGCGCATCCTGACAACGGCCGGCTTCACCGATATCACTATCGCGCCCTTCGATGCTTCCATCTCGTTCGGCCAAGGCGAGACTTGGGACGCGGCGATCGACGACGCCGTGAAGATGGCATTCGAGGGTGGCCCGCTGTCGCTTGTGCTCGCTGATCAGCCCGACGACATCCGTGCCCACGCCTGGGCCGCGGTTCGCGCCGCCTTCGCGGGTCTCCCCGGCGAGCGGTCGGTGATGATCGACGGCGCGGCATGGATTGTCACGGCACGCAAATCGGCTAGCTGACATTACTTATCCGCGACAATCCTTCACTTAATATTTCTCAATCGCGGGTGTATCGTATTCGCCTTTTGCGGACCTGCCGGTTCGCCGCAGATTCAATAGGTGGTTGCGTTCATGTCCTTTACCCGTCGCCAAATACTCGGTGGCCTGGCCGGTCTTGTTGTCGTTGGCGTCGGGGCGGGAGGGGCTTCGCGGTATTGGTTGGGCAGGATGGCCGATGCCCAGGCCGGTCATGACTATGAGCTGATCGCGGCGCCCCTGGACGTCGAGCTGGTGGCCGGGCACAAGACCCAGGCCTGGGCGTTCGGTCCGTCGGCCCCGGGCACCGAGCTGCGGGTACGTCAGGGCGAGTGGTTGCGCGTGCGCTTCATCAATCGCCTGCCGGTTGCCACCACGATCCACTGGCACGGAATCCGTCTGCCGCTGGAAATGGATGGCGTGCCGTACGTTTCGCAACTGCCGGTGCTGCCGGGCGAATACTTCGATTACAAGTTCCGTGTGCCGGACGCCGGCAGCTATTGGTATCACCCTCACGTCAACAGCAGCGAAGAGCTCGGACGGGGGTTGGTGGGACCGTTGATCATCGAAGAGCGTGAGCCGACTGGCTTCAAGTACGAACAGACCCTGAGCCTCAAGAGCTGGCATGTAGACGAGCAAGGCCAGTTCGTGGAGTTCAGCATCCCTCGCGAGGCCGCCCGTGGCGGCACGGCCGGACGGCTTTCGACCATCAACGGCGTGCCGCAGGCGGTGATCGACCTGCCGGCGGGGCAGATCACCCGGGTGCGCCTGCTCAACCTGGATAACACCCTGACCTATCGCATCAACATTCCCGGCGTCGAGGCGCAGATCTACGCCCTGGACGGCAACCCCGTCGAGCCGCGCCCGCTGGGCAAGGAGTACTGGCTGGGCCCGGGCATGCGCATCTGCCTGGCCATAAAGGCACCGGCGGCCGGAGAAGAGTTGTCGTTGCGCAACGGCCCGGTACGCCTGGGCACCTTGCGGTCGGTCGCCAACAGCGATGCCCCCACTGCCTGGCCGCCAGCATTGCCGGCCAACCCGGTGGCCGAGCCGGACCTGGCCAATGCCGAGAAACTCAACTTCAATTTCGAGTGGGTCGGTTCGGTGTCGGTCAATGTCGACAACGGCAAGCCGCCGAGCCTGTGGCAGATCAACGGCAAGGCCTGGGACATCACCGACAAGACCTGCGCCGATCGGCCGATCGCTACCCTGAAGAAAGGCCAGAGCTACATTTTCGAATTGAAGAACATGACCCAGTACCAGCACCCGATCCATTTGCACGGGATGAGCTTCAAGGTGATCGCGTCCAACCGGCACAAGGTCGTGCCGTATTTCACCGACACCTACCTGTTGGGCAAGAACGAGCGGGCGCAGGTGGCGCTGGTGGCGGATAACCCTGGGGTGTGGATGTTCCACTGCCATGTGATTGATCACATGGAAACCGGCCTGATGGCCGCCATCGAGGTGGCGTGATGCGCCAGATTCGTCCCGCCAGGATCATCGACCGCAGCCGTGACCAGGATTTCATGCGCGAAGCCCTGGCCCTTGCCGCCCAGGGTGCCGCCCTGGGTGAGGTGCCGGTGGGAGCGGTGTTGGTGCAGGACGGCGAGATCATCGGACGCGGCTTCAATTGCCCGATCAGCGGTCACGATCCCAGTGCCCATGCGGAAATGGTCGCCATCCGCGCCGCGGCCCAGGCCATGCGCAACTATCGCCTGCCCGGCAGCACCCTCTACGTCACGCTGGAACCGTGCAGCATGTGCGCCGGCCTGATCGTTCACTCGCGCATTGCCCGGGTCGTCTATGGTGCCCTGGAGCCCAAGGCCGGCATCGTGCAGAGCCAAGGGCAGTTCTTCAGCCAGGGTTTCCTGAACCATCGCGTGATGTACGAAGGCGGCGTGCTGGCCGAGGAGTGCAGCACGGTGCTGAGCGAGTTCTTCAAGGCGCGTAGAGCCAAGGCCACAGACTAGATACCGGCCCGCTGTGTGTATTCACAGCATCCGCACACCACACAAAAACCTGTGGGAGCGAGCTTGCTCGCGATGAGGCCGGCAAGCCCGACATCCCTGTGACTGAACCACTGCCTTCGCGAGCCGGCTCGCTTCCAGAGGTTCGTGGTGGTTGGGCGATTTATTTACGCGCCACGATCACCGCCCGCATCGGTGCCGGTAGCCCTTCGATGGTCTTGCCATGGTCAGCAGGGTCAAGGAAGTCGCTCAGCGACTGATACTTCATCCACTCGGTGCTGCGCTGTTCTTCCACGGTCGTCAGGCTCACGTCCACACACCGCACATCGCTGAACCCGGCCCGGCGCAGCCAGCGCTCCAGGGCTGGAACCGACGGCAGGAACCAGACGTTGCGCATCTGCGCATAGCGGTCCTCGGGGACCAGCACCTGATGCTCGTTACCCTCGATCACCAGGGTTTCCAACACCAGTTCGCCGCCTTTCACCAGACAGTCCTTCAAGGCCAGCAGGTGTTCGATGGGGGAGCGGCGGTGGTAGAACACGCCCATGGAAAACACCGTGTCGAAGCCTTCGAGGTCCGGCGGCAGGTCTTCGAAGGGGAACGGCAGGTGCCAGGCGTTGGGCTGCGAAAGGTAGCGCTGCACCGCCTGGAACTGGCAGAAGAACAGCCAGTTGGGGTCGACGCCGATCACGGTGTCGGCCCCGGCCCCCAGCATTCGCCACATGTAGTAGCCGTTGCCGCAGCCCACATCGAGGATGCGCTTGCCCTTGAGGTCCAGGTGCGGTGCCACCCGTGACCACTTCCAGTCCGAACGCCATTCGGTGTCCACGTGCACGCCGAACAGATCGAACGGGCCTTTGCGCCATGGGGAAAGGCCCATCAGGGCGGTGCGCATCTGGGCGCGGGTTTCATCGCTGCACTCGGTGTCGAGCGTCAGACTGTTCAGCAGGTCTATCCGGGTCGGTTGCAGCGACGGCAGGGCATCCAGGGCGTTCTGCCAGCGTTCGAGATCGCCGTGGCCTTTCTGCATCTTGATATCGAGCTGCGACTGCAGCGTCGCGGCCCAGTCGGCCAGGGGTGTACCGGCCAGACGGCGGGCGAGGGGAGACAGATCGATCATGGCAGGGCAATCAACGAGGCGAAGTTAAGACACTGGAACCACGGCACGACTTTCGAGAACCCGGCCGCCAGCAGGCGTTCGCGGTGTTCTTCGAGGCTGTCGGGCTTCATGACGTTTTCGATGGCGCTGCGTTTCTGGGCAATCTCCAGCTCGCTGTAGCCGTTGGCGCGCTTGAACGCCACGTGCAGGTCGGTGAGCAGGGCGTGTTCCTCGGGGTCGTTGAAACGCAGTTTTTCCGAGAGGATCAGGGCGCCACCGGGCAACAGGGATTGGCGGATTCGGCTCAGCAGCTCGGTGCGCTGCGGCCGCGCAATGAATTGCAGGGTGAAGTTCAGCGCGACCACCGAAGCCGGCTGGAAGTCCAGGGCCAGGATGTCGCCTTCGATCACTTCCACCGGCAGCAGCTCCTGGAACATCGAGTCCTGGCCGTTGAGGTATTCGCGGCAGCGCTCCACCATGGCCGCCGAGTTGTCCACCGCGATCACCCGGCAACCATCAGTGCGCACATGACGGCGCAGGGCCTGGGTCACCGCGCCCAAGGAAGAGCCGAGATCGTAGAGCACGCTGCCCGGCTGGGCGAATTGCGCGGCGAGCACGCCGAGGTTTTCGACGATGGTCGGGTAGCCTGGCACCGAACGCTTGATCATGTCCGGAAACACCCGCACTACGTCCTCGTTGAACGCGAAGTCAGGCACTTGGGCCAGGGGTTGGGCGAATAGGCGGTCGGACTCTTTGCTCACGGCGATTCCAGCGGCATGGGTGGTGAAAAGGCCGGCATTTTAACCAAAAATGCTGCGGGAGCGAGCTTGCTCGCGATGGCGATGGTTCAGCCGGCCATAATGTTGACTGACAGACCGCTATCACGAGCAAGTTCGCTCCCACCTTATCTGGCTCACTGTGGCTTTCGGGCGAACGCCGACGCTGTAATGCCCCATTGGCCCAGCCAATAACTGATGATGATCAGGTAAGGCGCGGCATGGAAGGGGTGCACGAACCGGTTGATGCCGATGAGGCTGTCGGAAAACACAAACGCCAGCGCCCCGGCGGCGGCCAGCCCTGCCGAACGCTTGGGCACGTTGGTGCCCAGGCGTGCCAACGCCCGCCAGAGCATGGCGCTGATGACTAGGCCGTAGATCACCACTGGCACCAGCAACGGCCCGAGACCGCTCGACACCAGGATTGCCAGGAGCACCGCACCGATGCCCAAGGCCAGGGCCAAGGGCAGCAGCGCCGGTCGGCGGCAATCGCTGAGGTAGGCTTTGAGGTAGGCCAGGTGCGCCAGGAGAAACGCGCCAAGGCCGAACACGAACAAGTCGCCCGGCCACGCCAGCAGTACGTCGCCCGCCAGCGAAAAAATCAGCCCGAGACTGATCCAGCGTCGATAGTCGCCGGGCGGCGCATCGTGCAGCCAACCCAGCAGCGCCAGCACCGGCATCGGCTTGACCAGCAGGCACAGCAGCGAGGCATGCACGCTCAGGCCATACAGGTAGGTGGCCGCTCCCATCAGAGCGAGGATCAGCCAGCCCATGCTCATTTCACCGCGATAGCGCAGTCGAAGGTCTCCACGGGCGGTACTTCAGGGGCCCAGGGCTGTTGATAAGTCAGGCGCAGCCGGCCGGTGCCCGGGTTGAATGCCTGGAAGCGCCAGGTCGAAACCCCGGCAGCTCCGACGATACCGGCGTCCTCCGGGTTGCGGTACACCTCGGGGCCCAGTGCTTTCAGCACACCGCCGGCCGAATCCTGGACCGCCCAGCGATAACCGGTGCTGGGATTGCTGGGCAGGCTCAGGATCAGGTTCTGTCCGTTGTTGAGCCTTACCGGGCACTGGCTCAGTTTTTCCACGGTCACGTTGTTGCTGGTTTGCGTGGCGCAGGCGCTCAGCAGGGCGAGGCTGAGAGGTACGAACAGGCGAGTGAGGGACATAGGGGCAAGGGCTCCGGCATTCACGACGAACGGCGAGCATAACCGAAGATGCTACCGGGTGTGTCAGGCGGGTATGTGGTGTTGCTGATGGCGCCATCGCGAGCAGGCTCGCGATGAGGCCGGTACAGCGTCTATAAAACCCTCAGAACAACACCTTCGCCACATCCGCGAACCGCTTGGCGAAGTGCACCGTGACGCCTTCCTTGAGGTAGTCCGGCAGTTCCTCGAAGTTGCCCCGGTTGGCTTCCGGCAGGATCAGTTCGAAGATTTTCTGCCGCCGTGCCGCGATGACTTTTTCCCGCACGCCGCCGATCGGCAGCACATGCCCGGTCAGGGTGAGTTCGCCGGTCATGGCGACGGCTTTCTTCGGTGGCTGGTTGCGCGCCAGGGACAGCAGGGCGCTGGCCATGGTCACCCCGGCGCTCGGGCCGTCCTTGGGGGTTGCGCCTTCGGGAACATGCAGGTGGACGAAGGCCTCGTCGAAGAATTTCGGATCGCCGCCGAACTGTTTCAGGTGTGAGCTGACGTAGCTGTGGGCGATTTCCGCCGACTCCTTCATGACTTCCCCCAACTGTCCGGTGAGCTTGAAACCGCGATTCAGGGTGTGGATGCGGGTCGCTTCGATCGGCAGGGTGGCGCCGCCCATGCTGGTCCAGGCCAGGCCGGTGATCACCCCGACGCCCGAGAGCACCTGCTCGTTGCGGAACACCGGTTTGCCCAGAGAGGCCTCGAGATCCTTCGGCCCGAGCTTGATCACGGCCTTCGGGTCCTCGATCAGCTTCATCACGGCCTTGCGTACCAGTTTGCCCAGCTGTTTCTCCAACTGTCGCACCCCGGCCTCTCGGGCATAACCATCGATCAGCGCCTTGAGGGCGCTGTCGCTGATGCTCAGGCTGCCCTTGGACACGCCGGCCTTGGCCAGCTGCTTGGGCCACAGGTGGCGTTTGGCGATGGCGATCTTCTCTTCGGTGATGTAGCCCGACAGGCGAATCACTTCCATCCGGTCCAGCAACGGGCCGGGGATCGAATCCAGGGTGTTGGCGGTGCAGACGAAGAGCACCTTCGACAGGTCCAGGCGCATGTCCAGGTAGTGGTCGAGGAATTCGACGTTCTGTTCCGGGTCGAGGGTTTCCAGCAAGGCCGAGGCCGGGTCGCCCTGGTAGCTCTGGCCCATCTTGTCGATCTCGTCGAGCATGATCACCGGGTTCATCACCTCGACGTCCTTGAGCGCCTGCACCAGCTTGCCCGGTTGGGCGCCGATGTAGGTGCGCCGGTGGCCCTTGATCTCGGCTTCGTCGCGCATGCCGCCGACGCTGAAGCGGTAGAACGGCCGGCCGAGGGATTCGGCGATGGACTTGCCCACGCTGGTCTTGCCCACTCCGGGCGGTCCCACCAGCAGTACGATGGAGCCGCTGATCTCGCCTTTGTAGGCGCCAACGGCGAGGAACTCCAGGATGCGGTCCTTGATGTCGTCCAGGCCGGCGTGGTGCTGGTCCAGCACCTTGCGGGCATGCTTGAGGTCGAGCTTGTCCTGGCCGTACACGCCCCATGGCACCGAGGTCGCCCAGTCGAGGTAATTGCGGGTAACGGCGTATTCCGGCGAGCCGGTCTCCAGGATGGAGAGCTTGTTCATTTCCTCGTCGATGCGCTTGCGGGCCTGGGCCGGCAGTGTCTTGCCCTCCAGCCGCTGTTCGAACTGTTCGAGGTCGGCGCTGCGGTCGTCCTTGGTCAGCCCCAGTTCCTGCTGGATGACCTTGAGCTGTTCCTTGAGGAAGAACTGGCGCTGATGTTCGCCGATCTTGCTGTTGACCTCGGCGGAAATCTCCTTCTGCAGGCGCACCACTTCCACTTCCTTGCGCAGCATCGGCAGCACTTTTTCCATGCGCTTGAGCATCGGCACGCAGTCGAGTACTTCCTGCAGCTCATTGCCGGTGGCGGAGGTGAGCGCGGCGGCGAAGTCGGTCAGCGGCGATGGGTCGTTGGGGCTGAAGCGGTTGAGGTAGTTCTTCAGCTCTTCGCTGTACAGCGGATTGAGCGGTAGCAGTTCCTTGATCGCATTGATCAGCGCCATGCCATAGGCCTTGACCTCGTCGGTCGGCTCGCTCGGCTGGTGGGGGTATTCGACTTCCACCAGGTACGGCGGGCGGTGATGCTTGAGCCAGGTGCGAATGCGCACCCGGGTCAGGCCCTGGGCGACGAATTGCAGCTTGCCGGCTTCACGGCTGGCGTGATGGACCTTGACCAGCGTGCCGTATAGCGGCAGGGCCGAGGTGTCGAAATGGCGCGGGTCTTCCTGGGGCGTGTCCATGAAGAACAGGGCCAGGGAATGATGTTCGGACTTGGCTACCAGTTCCAGGGTTTCGGCCCAGGGTTCTTCATTGACGATGACCGGCAGCACCTGGGCCGGGAAGAACGGGCGATTGTGGATGGGAATGATGTAGACCTTGTCCGGCAGGCTTTGGCCGGGCAGGGCGAGGCCGGTTCCGGAAACGGTATGTTCGATGTGTTCGGAATCTGCGTAGTCGTTCGTGGCTTCAGTAGAGTGCTGGTCGCTCATTGGGGCACCTGCGCAATGGAGTATGGCTCTTAGATGGGGCAGGTGGGGGGCGGTTTCAATGGTGGGGGATTGTTAGCGGTTATTTCATTGGGAGGCGTTCAGCTTTGTGACAGGTTTGGCGATGGGCGGGTGGACGAGGGAGCGAACCCCCTCGCCACGATGAGGGTCAGGCAACCCGGTTCAGGTCGTTATGACGGGTTTCCTTCAGGCACAGCACGGCGATCACGCTCAGTACCGCAGCCGCGGATACGTAGCCACCGACATAGCCCAGGCCGCCCATTGCCACCAGCTTCTGGGCGAAGAACGGGGCAGCCGAGGCGCCGACGATGCCTCCCAGGTTATAAGCCGCCGAAGCGCCGGTATAACGCACATGCGTGGGGAACAGTTCCGGCAGCAAGGCGCCCATCGGCGCGAAGGTCACGCCCATCAGGAACAGCTCGACGCACAGGAACAGGGCCACGGCCCAGGTCGAGCCGTGGGTCAGCAGGGGTTCCATGAGAAAGCCCGAGGCAATCGCCAGCACGCCACCAACGATCAGCACCGGTTTGCGGCCGAAGCGATCGCTGGCCCAGGCCGACAAGGGCGTGGCGGCGGCCATGAACAGCACGGCGAAGCACAGCAGGGCCAGGAATGTCTCTCGGCTGTAGCCGAGGGTGGCGACCCCGTAGCTCAGGGAAAACACCGTTGAAATGTAGAACAGCGCGTAGCACACCACCATCGCCGCCGCGCCCAGCAACGTCGGTGCCCAATACTGGCTGAACAGCTCCACCAGCGGCACCTTCACCCGCTCCTGACGGGCCACGGCATTGGCGAAGACCGGCGTTTCATGGAGCTTGAGGCGCACATAGAGGCCGACGATCACCAGCACGGCGCTGAGCAGGAACGGGATCCGCCAGCCCCAGGAGCGAAACTGCTCGTCGTCCAGGCCCATGGCCAGGCTCAGGAACAGCCCGTTGGCCGCCAGGAAACCGATGGAGGGGCCCAGTTGGGGGAACATGCCGAACCAGGCGCGCTTGCCTTTGGGCGCATTCTCCGTGGCCAGCAGTGCGGCCCCGCCCCATTCGCCTCCCAGCCCCAGGCCTTGGCCGAAGCGCAGCAGGCAGAGCAGCAACGGTGCCCAGGCGCCAATGCTGGCGTAGCCGGGCAGCACGCCGATAAGCGTGGTGCAGATGCCCATGAGCAGCAGGGAGGCCACCAGGGTGGACTTGCGCCCGATCCGGTCGCCGAAGTGACCGAACAGCGCCGAACCCAACGGGCGGGCGAGGAAGGCGATACCGAATGTCAGGAAGGACGACAGCATCTGTGCCGTGCCGGATGTCTGCGGGAAGAATACCGGTCCGATCACCAGGGCGGCGGCCGTGGCATAGACGTAGAAGTCGTAGAATTCGATGGCGGTGCCGATGAAGCTCGCGGTCGCCACGCGGGTAGTGGAGTTTGTCGGTTGGGCGGGCACAGCGTCGTTGCAGGTGGTGGTCGTCGTCATGCGGTTATCCCTGACAGTCATGTGCTCCGTTGGAGCGATTTATTATTATGGGTCGAACACCGGTGAGCGTTTGTTTCTACAGCCAGGCCAGTACCTGGCTGACGCGGTTGTCCACGGTTTCGATGATCTCCAGCCGGTAGCGGCCGATCTTCAGGCACACCGGGCTTTCGGGAATGGTCTCCAGCGCTTCGGTGACCAGCCCGTTGAGGGTCTTGGGACCGTCGCAGGGCAAGTGCCAGCCCAGGGTCCTGTTCAATTCGCGGATCGACGCCGCACCATCGATCATCAGGCGTCCGTCGGGCTGGGGATGAACGTGCGGGTTGTCGAGGCTGTGCTCGCTTTCGAACTCGCCGACGATCTCCTCGAGGATGTCTTCCAGGGTGACGATGCCCAGTACTTCGCCGTATTCGTCCACCACCATGCCCAGGCGGCGCTGTTGCTTGTGGAAATTCAGCAATTGCAGTTGCAGCGGTGTGCTTTCGGGAACGAAGTAAGGGTCGTGGCAGGCGGCCAGTAGTGCTTCCTTGGTCAGGCTGGCGTCCGCCAGCAGGTGGCGGACCTGGCGGGTGTTGAGCACCGCCTCGACCTGGTTGATATCGCTGTGGAAAACCGGCAGCCGGGTACGACGGTTCAGGCGCAACTGCTCGATGATGTCGCCGATGGGGTCGTCGAGATTGATTCCATCGACTTCGCTGCGGGGGACCAGGATGTCGTTGACGGTGATGTTGTCCAGGGCGTGGATGCCGGAAACCGGATGGGGACGCCCGGTGCTGTGTTCAGGGTCATGTTCGGCGCGGGGCAGGAGCATGTCGTCATCGCTCTGCTGCACGGCGCTGGCCTTGCGGGCGAAGGGGCGCAGCAATAGCTCGCTGAGCCCGTTCAGCAGCCAGGCCAGTGGATAAACCAGCTTCAAGGGGACGGCAAGCAGGGCGTTGCCCAGCGCCAGCACCGCATCGGGATAGCGCTGGGCCAGGGTGCGAGGCAGGTAGTCGGCCAGGACCAGCAACGCCGCGCCAGTGGCGAGCCAGGCGATCCACGGGCCGTTGTCCAGCCAGGTGAAGAGGCTCAGCAGCGTGGCGATCACCACCGCTAGGGTGCGGCACAGGGTGTTGCCCAGGATCAGGCTGGTCAGGGGAAAATGCAGCTTCGCCAGGGGTTTGTCGCCGCTCCGGGAGGCCTGGCGCAGCGTCAACAGGTGCGAGCGAGCGGCTTCTATGGCTGTGAACAGCCCCGCCCAGAGGATCAGCACCACCAGTACAGCGAGCAGCGGCCCCGCGGGCAACCTATCCATCAGTGCCGTCCGTCAGATATGCAGGATGTATTCGCGGACCAGTTTGCTGCCGAAATAAGCCAGCATCAGCAGGCAGAAGCCGGCCAGGGTCCAGCGAATGGCTTTATGGCCGCGCCAGCCGAGACGGTTGCGGCCCCAGAGCAGCACGCTGAACACCACCCATGCCAGGCAGGCCAGCAGAGTCTTGTGCACCAGGTGCTGGGCGAACAGGTTCTCGACGAACAGCCAGCCGGAGATCAGCGACAGCGACAGCAGGGTCCAGCCGGCCCAGAGGAAACCGAACAGCAGGCTCTCCATGGTCTGCAGCGGCGGGAAGTTGCGGATCAGCCCGGAAGGGTGCTTGTGCTTGAGCTGGTGGTCCTGCACCAGCAGCAGCAGGGCCTGGAACACGGCGATGGTGAATAGCCCGTAGGCCAGGATCGATAGCAGGATGTGGGCCAGGATCCCCGGTTCCTCATCGATGATCTGGACCGTACCCGATGGTGCGAACTGCGCCAGCAGCACCGTGGCCAATCCCAGTGGGAACAGCAGCACGAGGAGGTTTTCCACCGGGATGCGCGAGCAGGCCAGCAGCGTCAGGCCGATCACGGCCACGGCGATCAGGCTGGCGGCATTGAAGAAGTCCAGGCCCAGGCCGATCGGCGTCATCAGGTGGGTATAAAGGCTGGCCGCGTGGCCGAGCACCGCCAGCACGCCGAGCGTGACCAGCAGGCGCTTGTTCGCCCTGGCACCGGAGGCCAGGCGGGTGCCTTGATAGAGGGTCGCAGCGGCATAAAGGCAGGCGGCGGCGAGGGAGGCAAGCAAACTGGGTGACAAGGGGAGCATAAATCCTGTTAGGCAGGCCCGAAAGGCGCTGAGTTTGGCATAGAACCCATACCGTACGAAAGACCACCGGAGTCACCAGGTGTACGCCGCACGCTTCTTCGCTATAATCCGCGACCTGCCCACGCCGCAGGCTCGCCGAGCACATTTCTTCACGGTCTGGGCCGCCATTATCCCGGCCCCATCCGGGCCCGAAAGGATCGCGCATGTTTGAAAACCTAACCGACCGTCTCTCGCAGACGCTGCGCCATGTCACCGGCAAGGCGAAACTGACCGAGGACAACATCAAAGACACCCTGCGCGAAGTGCGCATGGCGTTGCTTGAGGCCGACGTCGCCCTGCCAGTGGTCAAGGACTTCGTCAATTCGGTCAAGGAACGCGCCGTCGGCACCGAGGTGTCGCGCAGCCTGACGCCGGGCCAGGCGTTCGTGAAGATCGTCCAGGCCGAACTCGAAAGCCTGATGGGCGCTGCCAACGAGGACCTGAACCTGAGCGCCGTGCCGCCAGCGGTGGTGTTGATGGCCGGCCTGCAGGGCGCGGGCAAGACCACCACTGCCGGCAAGCTGGCGCGCCTGCTCAAGGAGCGCAAGAAGAAGTCGGTGATGGTGGTGTCCGCGGACGTCTACCGCCCTGCAGCGATCAAGCAGCTGGAAACCCTGGCCAACGACATCGGCGTGACGTTCTTCCCCTCCGACCTGAGCCAGAAGCCGGTGGATATCGCCCAGGCGGCCATCCGGGAAGCGAAGCTCAAGTTCATCGACGTGGTCATTGTCGACACCGCCGGTCGCCTGCACATCGACGAAGAGATGATGGGCGAGATCAAGGCGTTGCACGCCGCGGTCAACCCGGTGGAAACCCTCTTCGTGGTCGACGCCATGACCGGCCAGGATGCGGCCAACACCGCCAAGGCGTTCGGTGACGCGCTGCCGCTCACCGGTGTGATCCTGACCAAGGTCGACGGTGACGCCCGTGGCGGTGCCGCGCTGTCGGTGCGCGCCATCACCGGCAAACCGATCAAGTTCATCGGTATGGGCGAGAAGAGCGAAGCGCTCGAACCGTTCCACCCCGAGCGTATCGCGTCGCGCATCCTGGGCATGGGCGACGTGCTCAGCCTGATCGAGCAGGCCGAACAGACCCTCGACAAGGAAAAGGCCGACAAACTGGCCAAGAAGCTGAAGAAGGGCAAGGGCTTCGACCTGGAGGATTTCCGCGACCAGCTGCAACAGATGAAGAACATGGGCGGCCTCGGCGGCCTCATGGACAAGCTGCCGAGCATCGGTGGCGTGAACCTGGCGCAGATGGGCAATGCCCAGAGCGCGGCTGAAAAACAGTTCAAGCAGATGGAAGCCATCATCAACTCCATGACCCCGGCCGAGCGCCGCGACCCTGACCTGATCAGCGGTTCGCGCAAGCGTCGGATCGCCATGGGTTCCGGCACCCAGGTGCAGGACATCGGGCGCTTGATCAAGCAGCACAAGCAGATGCAGAAGATGATGAAGAAATTCTCCGCCAAGGGCGGGATGGCCAAGATGATGCGCGGCATGGGCGGTATGTTGCCCGGCGGCGGCATGCCCAAGCTGTAAAGAATCCAGCCGCCGGCTTCATGCCGGCGTTACCCGCGGGGACGCGGGATCTCCAGCCAACCCGTCTCCGGCGGGCGCTGAACGTCGCAGATCTGAATGGCAGGCCGGCACTCGCCGGAAAAAGTCATTTGCAAAAGTCTGGATATTCCTTAGAATATGCGGCCTTTCGGGCACCCATGCCCGCTGTGCATTTAGATTTGCAGCACCGACTACAGGAACGATGTTCACATGCTAACAATCCGTCTTGCCCTTGGCGGCTCCAAAAAGCGCCCGTTTTACCACCTGACCGTAACCGACAGCCGCAACCCGCGTGACGGTTCCCACAAAGAGCAGGTTGGTTTCTTCAACCCTATCGCCCGTGGTCAGGAAGTTCGTCTGTCCGTGAACCAAGAGCGCGTTGCCTACTGGCTGAGCGTTGGTGCACAACCTTCTGAGCGTGTTGCTCAGTTGTTGAAGGAATCGGCTAAGGCTGCGGCCTGAGCAATATGAACGCGACGCCAAAAGATGCTGATGATCTGATCGTTGTCGGCAAAATCTATTCTGTACATGGCGTTCGCGGCGAAGTGAAGGTTTATTCCTTTACTGATCCGATCAAGAACCTGTTGAACTACAAGGCCTGGACGCTAAAGCGCGAAGGCAGCGTGAAGCAGGTTGAGCTGGTCAGCGGACGCGGGAACGACAAGTTCCTGGTCGCGAAGCTCAAGGGTCTCGACGATCGTGAAGAAGCACGTCTTCTGGCCGGTTATGAGATCTGCGTGCCGCGCAACCTGTTCCCTGAACTGACCGACGGCGAGTACTACTGGTACCAGCTGGTTGGTCTGAAGGTCATCGACCAACTCGGGCAACTGCTCGGGAAAATCGATCACCTGCTCGAGACCGGTTCGAACGATGTCATGGTGGTAAAGCCTTGCGTCGGCAGCCTGGATGATCGCGAGCGCCTGTTGCCCTATACCGGGCAGTGCGTGTTGGCCGTCGACCTGGAGGCAGGCGAGATGAAGGTGGAATGGGATGCGGATTTCTGAACGTGGCCAATTTGCGCGTTGAAGTCATCACGCTGTTTCCCGAGATGTTTTCCGCCATCAGCGAGTACGGCATAACCAGCCGCGCGGTGAAACAGGAGCTCTTGCAGCTGACCTGTTGGAATCCGCGGGACTACACCACGGATCGGCATCACACTGTGGACGATCGCCCGTTTGGCGGTGGTCCGGGCATGGTGATGAAGATCAAGCCCCTGGAAGATGCACTGGTTCAGGCCAGGGCGGCAGCCGGGGAGGGTGCGAAGGTGATCTACCTGTCGCCCCAAGGCCGTCAGCTGACTCAGTCGGCGGTACGCGAGCTGGCGAATTCGGATGCATTGATCCTGATTGCCGGCCGTTATGAAGGCATTGACGAGCGTTTCATTGAAGCTCATGTCGATGAAGAGTGGTCGATTGGCGACTATGTACTGTCTGGCGGCGAGCTGCCGGCGATGGTCCTGATCGATGCGGTTACACGACTGCTGCCTGGAGCTTTAGGGCATGCAGATTCCGCTGAGGAAGATTCCTTTACGGATGGTCTGCTGGATTGCCCGCACTACACCCGACCGGAGGTGTATGCGGATCAGCGTGTTCCCGACGTGTTGCTGAGTGGCAACCACGCGCACATCCGGCGTTGGCGTTTACAGCAGTCCCTTGGTCGGACCTGGGAACGACGCGCCGATCTTCTGGAAAGCCGCTCGCTTTCTGGAGAAGAGAAGAAGCTGCTCGAGGAATATATCCACGAGCGGGACGATAGTTCACAACGTATCGATGGTAAGTCCAAAGACTTGCCTTAGGAGCACAGCATGACCAACAAAATCATTCTTGCACTCGAAGCAGAGCAGATGACCAAAGAAATCCCTACCTTTGCCCCAGGCGACACCATCGTCGTCCAGGTGAAAGTGAAGGAAGGTGACCGTTCCCGTCTGCAGGCATTCGAAGGCGTCGTTATCGCCAAGCGCAACCGTGGCGTGAACAGTGCTTTCACCGTTCGTAAAATCTCCAACGGTGTTGGCGTAGAGCGTACTTTCCAGACCTACAGCCCGCAAATCGACAGCATGGCTGTCAAGCGTCGCGGTGACGTGCGTAAAGCCAAGCTGTACTACCTGCGCGACCTGTCTGGTAAAGCAGCACGCATCAAGGAAAAACTGGCTTAAGTCCAGCTTCCGATGCAAAAAAAGCAGCCTGCGGGCTGCTTTTTTGTTGCCTGGAATGTGGTCTTTGCGCACCCTGCCTACTTTCGTTTCCCATTTCGATGTCGTGCCCCCGACACCCTTGATGAGTCTTTATGCCTGCCATCGATCATCCCCTGATAGACCAGTTTCTCGATGCCCTGTGGCTGGAGAAGGGCCTCTCGGATAACACTCGAGACGCCTATCGCAGCGACCTGGCGCTGTTCAATGGCTGGTTGCAGGAAAGAGACCTGGAGCTGGCCCATGCCGGGCGGGAGCTGATCCTCGATCATTTGTCGTGGCGCCTGGAGCAAAACTACAAACCCCGCTCGACCGCACGGTTTCTCTCCGGGCTGCGTGGGTTCTATCGCTACCTGCTGCGGGAAAAGCTCATCGCGGTGGACCCGACCCTGCGGGTGGAAATGCCGCAACTGGGCCGTCCGTTGCCTAAATCCTTGTCCGAAGCCGACGTGGAGGCCCTGCTGGCAGCGCCGGACCTCAGTGAAGCCATCGGCCAGCGCGACCGTGCCATGCTGGAGGTGTTGTATGCCTGCGGCCTGCGGGTCACCGAGCTGGTCAGCCTCACCCTGGAACAGGTCAACCTGCGCCAGGGGGTACTGCGGGTGATGGGCAAGGGCAGCAAGGAGCGCCTGGTGCCGATGGGTGAAGAGGCGATTGTATGGGTGGAGCGTTACCTGCGCGATGGCCGCAACGAGCTGCTGGCCGGGCGCCCCAGCGATGTCCTGTTCCCCAGCCGCAACGGCGAGCAGATGACCCGCCAGACCTTCTGGCACCGTATCAAGCATCAGGCCAAGGTGGCCGGGATCGGCAAGTCCCTTTCGCCCCACACCCTGCGCCATGCTTTCGCCACGCATCTGCTCAACCACGGTGCCGACCTGCGGGTGGTGCAGATGCTGTTGGGTCATAGCGACCTGTCCACCACCCAGATCTATACCCATGTGGCCCGGGCACGGCTGCAGGACCTGCATGCGAAGCATCATCCACGCGGATAAGCGCCCCTCGCCACAAGTCTTGTCCTCATGCATTGCGTGTTGTCGTGCGTCAGCGGCATTCGGTCACGCCAGCCTTATGTGGTAGGCTTGGGCGGTTTGCACAGTGGGCGGTTGGAACCCGAATTCGTGTCGGCGTTTCTCGTCCCATTTGTTCGCCTCAGGAGTCCCCATGCGCTTGACCCAGTTGTTCACCGCCGCCGCCCTTGCGCTGGCCAGCACCTTTGCCATCGCCGACGACGCGGCCGACAAGGCTATTCGCAAGAGCCTGGAAAACCTCCAGATCGAAGTGCCGATCGAAGCCATCTCCGCCAGCCCCATGTCCGGCCTGTATGAAGTCAAGCTCAAGGGCAGTCGTGTGCTCTACGCCAGCGCCGATGGCCAGTACATCGTCCAGGGCAACCTGTTCGAGCTCAAGGACGGCAAGCCGGTCAACCTGACCGAGCTCACCGAGCGCCAGGGCATTTCCAAGCTGATCAACGGTATCCCGGTGGCCGAAACCGTGGTGTATCCGGCGGTGGGCGAGACCAAGTCCCACATCACCGTGTTCACCGACACCACCTGCCCGTATTGCCACAAGCTGCACGCCGAAGTGCCGGAGCTGAACAAGCGCGGCATCGAAGTGCGCTATGTGGCGTTCCCGCGCCAGGGCCTGGGATCGCCGGGCGATGAGCAGTTGCAGGCGGTATGGTGTTCCAAGGACAAGAAAGCGGCCATGGACAAGATGGTCGATGGCAAGGAAATCAAGTCCGCCAAATGCGAGAACCCGGTCTCCAAGCAGTTTGCCCTCGGTCAGTCAATAGGTGTGAACGGTACACCGGCAATTGTTTTGGCCGATGGTCAGGTAATTCCGGGCTACCAGCCGGCGCCACAAGTCGCCAAACTGGCCCTTGGCGCGAAATGAGCATGAATGATCCGCTGTTGAAGATCACGGCTCGGCGAAAACCTTCGTCGGGCCGTTAAACACAAAGTCGCGTAGCTGCGCGGCTGTATTTCACGGCCGACCTTGTGTCGGCCGTTTCATGGGGAGTCAAGAGTGAATCCGGTCAAAGTAGGCATCTGTGGGTTAGGTACCGTCGGTGGCGGCACCTTCAACGTACTTCAGCGCAACGCCGAGGAAATTGCTCGTCGTGCCGGGCGTGGGATCCAGGTGGCACAGATTGCCACGCGCACGCCAAAGCCTCAGTTCCAGACGACCGGTATTGCGATTACCAACGATGTCTTCGAAGTGGCCACGAACCCTGAGATCGACATCGTCATAGAGCTGGTGGGCGGCTATACCGTTGCCCGCGAGCTGGTACTCAAGGCCATCGACAATGGCAAGCATGTGGTCACCGCGAACAAGGCGCTCATCGCTGTTCACGGTAATGAAATTTTCGCCAAGGCCCGGGAGAAGGGCGTGATCGTGGCTTTCGAAGCCGCCGTGGCCGGTGGCATCCCGGTGATCAAGGCGATTCGCGAAGGCCTCTCGGCCAACCGTATCAACTGGGTCGCCGGCATCATCAACGGTACCGGTAACTTCATCCTCACCGAAATGCGCGAGAAGGGTCGTACCTTCGAGGACGTACTCGCCGAAGCCCAGGCCCTGGGCTACGCAGAGGCCGACCCGACATTCGATGTGGAAGGCATCGACGCGGCCCACAAGCTGACGATCCTGGCTTCCATCGCGTTCGGCATTCCGTTGCAGTTCGACAAGGCCTACACCGAGGGCATCACCCAACTGACCACCGCCGATGTGAACTATGCCGAAGCCCTGGGCTATCGCATCAAGCACCTGGGCGTGGCACGCAGCACCGTCAGTGGCATCGAACTGCGCGTGCACCCGACGCTGATTCCGGCCGACCGCCTGATCGCCAACGTCAACGGGGTGATGAACGCGGTGATGGTCAACGGCGATGCCTCCGGTTCTACGCTGTTCTACGGCGCTGGCGCAGGCATGGAGCCGACGGCCTCTTCGGTGGTGGCCGACCTGGTGGACGTGGTTCGCGCCATGACTTCAGACCCGGAAAACCGTGTGCCTCACCTGGCCTTCCAGCCAGACTCGTTGTCGGCTCACCCGATTCTTCCGATCGAAGCGTGCGAAAGCTCCTACTACTTGCGTATCCAGGCCAAGGATCACCCGGGCGTGTTGGCCCAAGTGGCGAGTATTCTTTCGGAGCGTGGCATCAACATCGAGTCGATCATGCAGAAGGAAGTCGAAGAGCACGATGGCCTGGTGCCGATGATCCTGCTGACCCACCGTGTGGTCGAGCAGCGCATCAACGACGCGATCACCGCGCTGGAAGCGCTCCAGGGCGTGGTGGGCCCCGTGGTCCGTATCCGCGTCGAGCATTTGAATTAATCAAGGCTGCAAGCAGCACGCTGCAAGCTCCAGGTAAAAGCAGATCTGCTCTCACTTGAGGCTTGCCGCTTGAAGCTTGAGGCTCAAACCAAAGGTTTGCCCCTATGCGCTATATCAGCACCCGCGGCCAGGCACCGGCCCTGAATTTCGAAGATGTCCTGCTGGCCGGCCTGGCCACGGACGGCGGCCTCTACGTGCCGGAAAACCTGCCGCGTTTCACCCAGGAGCAAATCGCTTCCTGGGCCGGCCTGCCGTATCACGAGCTGGCGTTCCGGGTCATGCGCCCGTTCGTCACCGGCAGCATCCCGGATGCCGATTTCAAGAAGATCCTGGAAGAAACCTACGGCGTCTTTTCCCACAATGCCATCGCACCGCTGCGTCAGCTCAACGGTAACGAGTGGGTGATGGAGCTGTTCCACGGCCCGACCCTGGCGTTCAAGGATTTCGCCCTGCAGCTGCTGGGTCGCCTGCTGGACTACGTGCTGCAAAAGCGTGGCGAGCGTGTGGTGATCATCGGCGCGACCTCCGGCGATACCGGTTCGGCCGCCATCGAAGGCTGCAAGCACTGCGAGAACGTCGATATCTTCATCCTGCACCCGCACAACCGTGTTTCGGAAGTGCAGCGCCGGCAGATGACGACGATTTTCGGCGAAAACATCCACAACATCGCCATCGAAGGCAACTTCGACGATTGCCAGGAAATGGTCAAGGCCAGCTTCGCCGACCAGGGCTTCCTCAAGGGCACACGCCTGGTGGCGGTAAACTCGATCAACTGGGCGCGGATCATGGCCCAGATCGTCTATTACTTCCACGCGGCCCTGCAGTTGGGCGGCCCGGCCCGCTCGGTAGCGTTCTCGGTGCCCACTGGCAACTTCGGTGATATCTTCGCTGGCTACCTGGCGCGCAACATGGGCCTGCCGATCAATCAGCTGATCGTCGCCACCAACCGCAACGACATCCTGCACCGCTTCATGAGCGGCAACCAGTACGTCAAGGAAACCCTGCACGCCACGCTGTCGCCATCCATGGACATCATGGTGTCGTCGAACTTCGAACGCCTGCTGTTCGACCTGCATGGGCGCAACGGTGCGGCGATTGCCGGCCTCATGGACAGCTTCAGGCAGGGCGGCGGCTTCAGCGTCGAGCCCGAGCGCTGGACCGAGGCCCGCAAGCTGTTCGACTCCCTGGCCGTGGATGATGCGCAGACCTGCGAAACCATCGCCGAGGTATTCGAGCAATCCGGCGAACTGCTCGATCCGCACACGGCCATCGGCGTGAAGGCTGCCCGCGAGTGCCGTCGCAGCCTGGACATTCCGATGGTGGTGCTGGGCACCGCTCACCCGGTCAAGTTCCCGGACGCGGTGGAGAAAGCAGGCGTAGGAAAAGCGCTTGAACTACCTGCACACCTTTCTGATTTGTTTGAGCGAGAAGAGCGCTGCACCGTGCTGCCTAATGACTTGAAAGCCGTACAGGCCTTTGTCAGCCAGCATGGCAACCGCGGCAAGCCGCTCTGACCGCTGAAACCTGTCACATTTTGAAGCCCGTCTCCTGACGGGCTTTCTTGTTTCTGCATGCCAAACTGGTCGGGTTTTCGCCCCTTGGAGGGACGGGGCGAGCCATCTCGAAGGAAATGCAGATGTTGTTTTTTATCAAATGCAAACCAGCGCTGAGCTGGGCGACAGGTCTGGCCCTGATGTGCTGGATGCAGTGGGCGAGCACGGCGCAACTGGCGGCCCTGGAATCACGACCGTTCAAGGCGGGCCAAGGGCTGGCGCTGGACACGCAGGAACTCAAGTGGATCGAGGAGCACCCCAGGGTCGTCGTGGCGTCGATGCAGTTTCCCCTGTACCTGTTCAAGAATGAGCTGGGGCAGTGGAATGGGTTGAACCACGATATTCTCCAGCGCATCGCACAAATGACCGGTCTGGAATTCGTGTACCGGGAGTCATTCTCTCCGGACCAGTTGCTGGCGATGCTGGAGGGCCGCCAAGCCGACATGACCACCACCCTGGCGATGAATGACGAGCGCCGGGACTTCCTTGCCTTCAGCCATGCATTCGGCGGTTCGGGCTGGGTCTTCGTCGGGCGTGACGGGGACTCGGCGCTCCATTCGCTGGAGCAGCTCAAGGGCAAGATCCTGGCGCTGCCGGCCCGGCACGCCCTGGAGGCGGAGATCAGGCGCGACTACCCCAGTATCGAACTGCGCACGGTCAAGACCTACGGCGAGGCGAGGGCGCTGGTGGAGAGCCGTGAGGCTCACGCCACCATCGAGAATGAAACCGGGGTCCACCTGTATCCTGCCGGGCAGTTGAAGGTAGGAAACAGCCTTGAGGGCAAGTGGGAACCGGATTATCTGGCTGTCCGCCAGGACCTGCTGCCACTGTTGAGTATTCTGAATAAGGCTCTGGAAGCGTTTCCGGCCGAAGAGATGCGTGCCCTGCGCAGCAAATGGATGGCGGGTGTGGTGCCCAGCCAGGCCCCATCGCTCTGGCTGCGTGTGTCCCGATGGGGCTACTGGTGCGTGGTGGCGATTGGCGTGTTCGGCCTGCTGTCGCTGCTGTGGAACCGGCGCCTGCAGGCACAGATCGACCAGCGGCTGAAGGCCGAGGCCATTCTCAACGACCAGTTGCTGCTCCAGCGGGCGTTGATGGATGCCATCCCCGATCCGATCTTCATCCGTGACCTGGAAGGGCGCCTGCTCATGTGCAACAGGAGCTATGAGGAGCACTTCGCGATCCGCTTCGAAAAGCTGCGTGGGACGCGCCTGACCGACTCCACGGCGTTTCCCCCGGCCACTGCCGAGCTGCTGCATGGGGAAATGATGCAGCAGCTGCGAACGGGGCAGTCTCGGTTCATCGATCGCCAACTGATGTTCAACGGCGGCCTGAGGGATATCTACCATTGGTCGGTGCCGTTCTACGGCGCCGATGGGCAGTTGCGCGGCCTCCTGGGTGGCTGGAGCGATGCGGGGCGGCGCTGGCGTCGTGCTGAGTGAAGGCGTCGCGACACCAAGCGGTCGTGTCCCGGCAGGACTGTTGTTTGCCTGTCATATTGGGCGCGCATGCTCGGTCGAACAGGTTGGAAGCAAGCCGTTTCGGTGCGCTGAAGAACTTTCTGCTGCGGCTCACGGTCACTTACTGTGCACATGCAGTTGTTTTCGGACTATTGAAGGGTGATCGAATGGAAAGTATCAGCCTATTGCTGGGTGAGGCCTTGAGCCCCTATCAGGTCACACTGACGCCTTCCGGCGCCAAGGGTGAATGCCTGGTGACGCTCAGGAATGCCTCCGGGGCCATCATGGTTGAGCGGATGTTCAACCAGGCGCAATTGACCGACAAACGTCAACTGACCGACGTGGTCGATGGCCTGCATCGCGATGTGATGATTGCCGAGGGGCGCCTGGAGCCCTGTGTGATTGCGGCACTGCGTAATCTGGCGCGTGACAAGGTGATCCCCGTAACGAATTGAATGATAGGTCGTGGGAACCTTCCTACGTCCTTACGAGTCAGACCCTTTACCAACAAGAGCGAGCATTGTGCTCCGGTGCTTGTCGCTTGTTGTACGGACCTTGAATGGTCACGTTTAACCTCGAGTTGTCTCCCCACTTCTCGGGGTTTCTTTTTGCCTGCTGAAAAGGGGGGCACCCGTTTCGGGTGCCGAGTGCCTTCAGATGGCCCCCTCCGACCGCAGGCGAGCGATCTGCTGCGCATCGAAGCCCAGTTCGCCGAGGACCTGGGCATTGTGTTCGCCGAGGGCCGGGCCGACCCACTCGCTGCTGCCCGGTGTGTCGGAGAGTTTCGGTACGATACCCGGCATCTTGAACGGCTTGCCATCCGGCAGCCGGGCCTGCAGGAACATCTCCCGGGCCAGGAATTGTGGGTCGCTGAACATGTCTTCGGCGCTGAAGATCCGACTGGCCGGCACGTCGGCGTTGTTCAGTCGCTCCATGACGACGTCCAGGGGCAGGGAATTGACCCAGCGGTCGATGACCCCATACAACTCGTCGCGGCGGCTGTCCCGGCCGTCATTGCTGGCCAGTTGCGGGTCGTTGGCCAGGTCGTCACGCCCGATGACCTGCATGAAGCGCCTGAAGATCGCATCGCCGTTGGCGCCGATCTGCACATGCTTGCCGTCGGCGCTGGTGTGGATGGATGACGGGGTGATACCCGGCATGATGTTGCCGGTGCGTTCGCGAATGAAACCGAACACGTCGAATTCCGGGACCATGCTCTCCATCATGGCGAAGATCGCTTCGTACAAGGCCACGTCCACCACTTGCCCGGTGCCACCGTTGACTTCGCGGTGACGCAGGGCCATCAGCGCACCGATCACGCCCCAGAGGGCCGCGATGGAGTCGCCGATGGAGATCCCGGTGCGCACCGGCGGGCGATCCTCGAACCCGGTGATGTAGCGCAGGCCGCCCATGGATTCTCCCACCGCGCCAAACCCCGGTTGATCCTTCATCGGGCCGGTCTGGCCGAAGCCTGACAGGCGCACCATGACCAGTTTCGGGTTCAGCGCGTGCAACACGTCCCAGCCCAGGCCAAGTTTTTCCAGCACGCCGGGGCGAAAATTCTCGATCAGGATGTCGGCGTCGCCGATCAGCTTCTTGAGGATGTCCAGGCCTTCGGGGTGCTTGAGGTTCAGGGTGAGGGACTTCTTGTTGCGGGCCTGGACGAACCACCACAGGGACGTGCCTTCATACAATTTGCGCCACTTGCGCAGCGGATCGCCGCCGTCCGGCGATTCGATCTTGATCACCTCTGCGCCGAATTCGGCGCAGATCCGCGAAGCGAAAGGGCCGGCGATCAGGGTGCCGAGTTCGATGACTTTGACGCCGGCGAGGGGTTTGGCAGTGAGCGACATGAGCGATCCTGTAGGACAAAGGCAGAACGGATAGAGGTTTTATCATAGGCCAGCCGCCTATATGGCATGTTCTGTCAGGCTCATTGGCATGTCTCGCGTCCAATCCATGGCGGTTACTCGCCCTGGGCCTTTCGCGCGCACCGGGTCAAGCAGGCCACTCGCTGGCGCAAGTCGATGGTCGGCAATTCTCGGAATGCCCGCGTCATCGGTTAGACTTGCCGACTTTCCCCGTCTCAAGAAGCCCGTTCATGGCCCAGCCGTCCACGACCTACAAGTTTGAACTGAACCTCACCGACCTCGATCGCGGTATCTACGAGAACGTGAAGCAGACCATCGCCCGCCATCCTTCGGAAACCGAAGAGCGCATGACCGTGCGCCTGTTGGCCTACGCCTTCTGGTACAACGAGCAGCTGTCATTTGGCCGGGGTCTGTCAGATGTCGACGAACCCGCACTGTGGGAAAAAAGCCTGGATGATCGGGTGCTGCACTGGATCGAAGTCGGCCAGCCCGATGCCGAGCGCCTGACCTGGTGCTCGCGTCGTACCGAACGCACCAGCCTGCTGGCGTATGGCAGCCTGCGGGTGTGGGAAGGCAAGGTTGTGCCGGCCGTCAAGGGCCTGAAGAACGTCAATATCGCCGCCGTTCCGCAAGAGGTACTGGAAACCCTGGCCCAGGACATGCCCCGCGTGATCAAGTGGGATGTGATGATCAGCGAAGGGACGATTTTCGTCACCGACGACCGTGGGCAGCATGAAGTGCAGTTGCAATGGTTGCTGGGCGAGCGCGGTTGAGCGAATGACACCGTGTAGGGGGCGCGCTTGCTCCCGCACCGCTCCCTCTGCGACACAATTGACCCCATGATCTACAGAAGAATGTCTGCTACCCCATGCGCATAGAACCCCGCCCGCTGCCCGACACCCTGCCGTTCCTTGGTGACCTGCCACCCTTGCTGACCCGCCTGTACGCGGCGCGTGGCGTACAGTCCGAGGCTGAACTGGACAAGAGCCTGGCGCGCCTGATCCCTTTCCAGCAGCTCAAGGGCATCGATGCCGCGGTGGACCTGCTGGTGGCGGCCCTGGAGCAGCGCCAACGGATCCTGATCGTCGGCGACTTCGATGCCGACGGCGCGACGGCCAGCACGGTGGGCATGCTGGGGCTGCGCCTGCTGGGGGCGGCTCATGTCGATTACCTGGTTCCCAACCGCTTCGAATACGGCTACGGGCTGACCCCGGAAATCGTCCAGGTCGCCCTGGCCCGCGAGCCGCAATTGCTGATCACCGTGGATAACGGCATTTCCAGCGTGGAAGGCGTGGCGGCGGCGAAAGCGGCGGGGCTCAAGGTGCTGGTCACCGATCACCACTTGCCCGGGCCCGAACTGCCGGCGGCCGACGCCATCGTCAACCCGAACCAGCCGGGCTGCCAATTCCCGAGCAAGGCGCTGGCTGGCGTGGGCGTCATTTTCTATGTGCTGATGGCCCTGCGAGCGCGCCTGCGCAGCCTCGGCCGATACGCCGACACACCGCAGCCGAACATCGGCGAGCTGCTGGACCTGGTGGCCCTGGGCAGCGTCGCCGACGTGGTGCCCCTGGACGCCAATAACCGGATCCTGGTGCACCAGGGCCTGGAACGCATCCGCGCCGGGCGCGCCCGTCCCGGCATCAAGGCCATCCTGGAAGTCGCCCGGCGCGATCACTCGCGCATCACCTCGACTGACCTGGGGTTCATCCTCGGACCACGACTGAATGCGGCCGGGCGCCTGGATGACATGAGCCTGGGTATCGAATGCCTGCTCACCGACGACCCGAACCTGGCCTGGGACATGGCCGCGCAACTGGATGGCATGAACCAGGACCGTAAATCCATCGAGCAGGGGATGCAGCGCGAGGCGCTGGCCCAGCTCAAGGAGCTGCCGGTGGACTCGATGCCGTTCGGCTTGTGCCTGTTCGATCCCCAGTGGCACCAAGGGGTCATCGGCATTCTCGCCTCGCGGATGAAGGAGCGCTATTTCCGTCCGACCATTGCCTTCGCCGATGCCGGGGACGGCTTGCTCAAGGGTTCGGGGCGCTCGGTGCCGGGCTTTCACATTCGTGATGCGCTGAGCGTGGTGGCGGCGCAGCATCCCACCCTGATCAGCAAGTACGGCGGTCACGCCATGGCGGCCGGGCTGACCTTGCCCGAGGCGAACTTCCCGCTGTTCGCCGAGGCGTTCGATGCGGAAGTGCGCCGGCAGCTGCGCGAAGAAGACCTGACCGGCCGGCTGTTGTCGGACGGCACCCTGGCGGTGGAGGAATTTCACCTCGAACTGGCCCGGGCGCTGCGCCATGCCGGTCCCTGGGGCCAGCATTTCCCGGAGCCGATGTTCCATGGCGTGTTCCAGTTGGTCGAACAACGCGTGGTGGGCGAACGGCACCTTAAGGTCGTCCTCAAGAGCGAGTGCGGGTCGGTGAAGCTCGATGGCATCGCCTTCGGCATCGACCGCGAGGTGTGGCCGAACCCCACTGTGCGCTGGGTCGAACTGGCCTACAAACTCGACCTCAACGAGTTCCGTGGTCAGGAAACGGTGCAGTTGATGATTGCCCATATCGAACCGCGCTAGCCGATGGGCCTTTGTGGCGAGGGAGCTTGCTCGCGCTGGGCGCGCCTGCGTCCTCTTGCGATGTGATGGCTGGACGGGGGCCGCTTCGCAGCCCTGCCGGAGCAAGCTCCTCGCCACAGGGGGACGCCATTGCGTCACACCGTCGGTTTTTAAGTTCTGAACCCTCCATCCTTGCGGGTTGTCGACTAGGCTCTAAGCACTGGTTGATAGCCCTTGTGACGTCTTGTCCATTTCTATTTTGCCCGCGGGGGCGGGTGTTGCACCTTCTGTCACTCGTCGACTTTTCAAACAGAACCCTGGAGCCTGCCCACTGATTCGAGAGGTGCCCCATGAGTCTGCTGCTGGAACCCTATACCCTACGCCAACTGACCCTGCCCAATCGCATCGCGGTGTCGCCGATGTGCCAGTATTCGAGCGCCGATGGCCTGGCCAATGACTGGCACCTGGTGCACCTGGGCAGCCGTGCCGTGGGCGGCGCCGGCCTGGTGTTCACCGAAGCCACCGCCGTCACCGCCGAAGGTCGTATCACCGCCCAGGACCTCGGGTTGTGGAACGACGAACAGATCGAACCGCTGCAGCGGATCACCCGCTTCATCACTGCCCAGGGCGCCGTGCCGGGCATTCAACTGGCCCATGCCGGGCGCAAGGCCAGCACCTGGCGCCCCTGGCTTGGCAAGCATGGCAGCGTGAAGCCGGAGGACGGCGGCTGGACCCCGGTCGGTCCGTCGCCGATTGCCTTCGATCCGCAGCACACCCAGCCGGTCCAACTGGACGAAGGCCAGATCCATGCGGTCATCCAGGCGTTCGTGGAGGCCGCCCGGCGCGCCCTGACGGCCGGTTTCAAAGTGGTCGAGGTCCATGCGGCCCATGGCTACCTGCTGCATCAGTTCCTGTCGCCGTTGAGCAATCAGCGCCGTGACCTGTACGGCGGTTCGTTCGAGAATCGCATCCGCCTGGTGCTTCAGGTCACCGAGGCGGTGCGGGCCGTATGGCCCGAGGAGTTACCGGTGTTCGTGCGGGTATCGGCCACCGACTGGGTCGAGGATGGCTGGAACCCCGATGAAACCGTCGAGCTGGCACGGCGACTCAGGGCGGTGGGGGTGGACTTGATCGACGTATCCTCGGGCGGCACCGCGGCGAATGCGGAGATCCCCACCGGTCCGGGCTACCAGACCCGTTTCGCCGAGCGGGTGCGCAAGGAGTCGGAAATCGCCACCGGCACTGTCGGCATGATCACCGAGCCGGCCCAGGCCGAGCACATCCTGCGCACCTGCCAGGCAGACATCATTTTCCTGGCCCGCGAGTTGTTGCGCGATCCGTACTGGGCCCTGCATGCCGATGATGACCTGGGCGGACGCAAGGCCACCTGGCCGGCACAGTACCAGCGGGCGACGCATCGGGACCAGCCGATCCACGAGTCGGATCTTCGGGACTGAATGCCGATCAAACAACAAGCCCCGGTCGTTCTGGCCGGGGCTTGTTGTTTGATCGGGTCGGGATAGTCGGTGTCTGGGTCGACCCCCTCGCGAGCAGGCTCGCGATGGGCCAGCCCGGACACCCGGATTGTGTCAGGGATACTTGCGCTTATCCGGCGCTGGCGGGAAGTACTGGTACAGCCAGGTCTCGCTCAGGGTCCGGTCCTTGGTGCGAATGAACAGGCGCATTTCCACCGGGTCCACACGGTCATCCGTGGGGTACCAGTCGAAGGTGATGCGATAACCCTTGATCGCATCCAGCACCAGCACGTTGAAATCCTTCACCTCGCCATGGGAGCAGGTCACCACCGGTTCGATGCCGGTGCCCGGTGGCAGTTGGTCGAGACCGCCGCCATTGAAATCCACGGCGAAGCGACGCGCCCAGACGGTCGGGTAATGTTCGCCCGGCGCCCAGCCCTCGATGAAACCGCCCATGCCCGAACGAGTCGCATGGACCTGCGCCAGGTCCGTGCTCACTGGCGGCAGGGCGCTCCAGTAGAGTTTGTAGCCATAGTTCAGCGAATCGCCGGCCGCGACCGGTTTCTTCGGCGACCAGAACGCGACGATGTTATCCAGGGTTTCGCCGGTCGTAGGAATCTCCAGCAGGTCCACCGAGCCCTCTCCCCATGCGGTCGTAGGCTCGACCCACAGGCTTGGACGCTTGCTGTACCAGTCCACGGTGTCCTGGTAGCTCTCGAAATCATGGTCGCTCTGCACCAGGCCGAAGCCCTTCGGGTTCTTGTCGGCGAAGGCGTTGAACTGCAAGGTGGCAGGGTTGTTCAGTGGACGGCAGACCCATTCGCCGTTGCCGCGCCACATGGCCAGCCGGTCGGAGTCGTGGATCTGGGGGTGAATGGTGTCGCACATGCGCCGCTCCACGGTGCCGCAGCTGAACATGCTGGTCATCGGGGCAATACCCAGTTGCTCGATGGCGGTACGGGCATTGACGTGGGCATCGATCTCCATCACCACCCGGGTCGGCTGGCAATCGATGTCGAACCGATAGGCACCGGTAGCGCTGGGGGAATCGAGCAGGGCGTAGACCACGAAGCGGGTGCTGTTCTTTTCCGGGGTCTCGAACCAGAACTGGGTGAAGTCCGGGAATTCCTCACGCCGTTTGGCGTAGGTATCGATGGCCAATCCACGGGCCGAAAGCCCGTACTGGCCGGTGGCGTCCACCGCGCGGAAGTAACTGGCGCCCAGGAATGAAACGATGTCGTGCCGGTCCAGTTCCGGAGCCTTGAACGCACGGAACCCGGCGAACCCCAGGTCACCCTTCAGTTGGGAGGTGTTGACCGTGGTTTTCTCATAGTTGAACAACTCGGGGCGGAAGTGTACCTCGCGGGCCATGCGGGTCTTGGGATCGACGCTGTGCATGCGCACCGGCTGCTTGAAGCCCATGCCGACGTGGAAGAACTGCACGTCCAGCTGACCGTCCAGCTCATTCCATAGCGAATGGTTGGCGTCATACCGGATGGCGTTGAACTGCAGCGGCGACATCATCGCCAGGGTTTCGGGCAAGACTTGCTTGGTATCGACATAGCTACGTTCGGCCAGGCGCCGGGCCTGTTCCTTCAACCCTTTGAAGTCAAAGGGCCGGGCTTCGCCGTCGGCGGCCTGGTCGGCGGCCCAGGCGCGCGCGGCCATGAGCCCGGAAGCGGATAGGCCGGTGTAGGCGGCGAACGCCATGGAGGCTTTGAGCAGGTTCCTACGATGCATAAATACAACCTTATTCGAAGCAATCCCGAGCCGTTCCTGGCAACGGAGAGTGGTGAGGGAGTTCGGACAATGCCTTTGGCCAAACGCGACAAACGTAAGAACAGATGCCTGAGAGCCGGATCGGTTCACCGCGGCGCGAAATCATAGGGGATACATAGGCAGGAGTGAGAGGGGAAACCATGACCTGGTTAAATTTTCTTACAGATATTTCTTTTTTATTGGAAGTGCCTGCAATTTTTGACTAATTACTCTAAAAATCTCTTCTCACCCTATGAATCATCCCTATTCTTAGGCTGAAAGAACGGCTCGGGCCGTCAATTCAAAGGGCTATCAGGATTCAGGTAATCCAATTCGACGTATGAAGGACAAGTTCATGACAAAAATTCAGGGCATTACCGAAATGCTGGGGCTCTTTCCAAACTTGACCCATGGGCGCAGGACACGCCGACTCAGCCTGGAAGAATTGAGATTGGTGGAACGCTACCGGGAGCTGTCGGAAAACGACCGGATCGCCATGCGTTATCTGGTGGACGCGATGAGGAGCGTGTCGAGATTCTAAGAGCGGCCGGGCGGTGGGCGTGGCCAATCATTGCGTATATCCGTACCGGCCACCGCTGCCTGGGTTGGCGTCAACCGGCCAGCCTGCACCGATCGACGAGACCCTTGGCAGGAACAAGGCGCGGCAACCGCGGATGGGTTGCCGACATTGCCTGGCATTCAATGCTTGAACATGACATGCCGCACTACGGTGTAATCCTCCAGCCCATACATGGACATGTCCTTGCCATAGCCGGAGCGTTTCTGACCGCCGTGGGGCATTTCACTGACGAGCATGAAGTGGGTATTCACCCAGGTGCAGCCATATTGCAGGCGTGCCGACAAGCGGTGGGCACGTCCGATGTCGGCGGTCCATACCGATGAAGCCAGGCCGTAGTCCGAATCATTGGCCCAGGCCAGCACTTGCGCCTCGTCGAGGAACGGCGTGACGGATACCACCGGCCCGAAGACTTCCCGGCGCACGATTTCGTCGTCCTGCTGGGCGTCGGCCAGTACCGTCGGTTCGAAGAAGAACCCATTGCCCTCCACCGCCTTGCCCCCGGTGACCAGGCGGATGTGCGGCTGGGCGATGGCCCGTTCGACGAAACCGGCCACGCGGTCGCGATGCTGGGCGGTGATCAGCGGGCCCATCTCGGTGTCCGGCGCGGTTTGCAGGCCGTACTTGATGCTGCCCACCGCCGCGCCGAGCTTTTCAACAAACTTTTCGTAGATGCCTTGCTGGGCATAGATCCGGCAGGCCGCTGTGCAGTCCTGGCCAGCATTGTAGAAACCGAAGGTGCGGATGCCTTCCACTGCCGCGTCGATGTCGGCGTCGTCGAAGATGATCACCGGGGCCTTGCCGCCCAGTTCCATGTGCGTGCGTTTGACGCTGTCGGCGGTGCTGGAAATGATGTTCGAGCCGGTGGCGATGGAGCCGGTCAGCGACACCATACGCACTTTCGGATGGGTCACCAACGGCTGGCCGACGGTCTGTCCACGGCCGAACACGACATTGAGCACGCCGGCCGGGAAAATTCCGGACGCCAGTTCCGCCAGCCGCAACGCCGTCAGCGGGGTCTGTTCCGACGGCTTGAGCACTACGGTATTGCCGGCGGCCAGGGCTGGTGCGATCTTCCAGGCGACCATCATCAGTGGGTAGTTCCACGGCGCGATGGATGCGATGACCCCCACCGGGTCGCGACGGATCATCGAGGTGTGACCCGGCAGGTATTCGCCGCCGGCCGAACCGTTCATGCAGCGGCTGGCGCCGGCAAAGAAGCGGAACACGTCGGCGATCGCCGGGATCTCGTCGTTCAGCGCGGCGCTCAAGGGTTTGCCGCAGTTGTCCGACTCCAGCTTCGCCAGTTCCTCGCCGTTGGCCTCGATGGCGTCGGCGAGCTTGAGCAGCAGCAGGGCACGGTCCTTGGGGGGCACTTGCGACCAACTGTCGAAGGCGCCGTCGGCGGCACGCACGGCGGCATCGACCTGGGCCTCGCTGGCCTCGTTGATTTCCACCAGCACCCGTCCCAGGGCAGGGTTGAACACCGCCTGGCCGGGGCCTTCGCCGTTCACCATCTGGCCGTTGATCAGCAGTTTGGTTTGCATGTCCAAGTCCTCTCTTGAATGTTTTCCCAAGTCCCCTGCGGGAGCGAGCTTGCTCGCGATAGCGGTGGTCATTGAGCCTTTGCAGCGACTGACTCGACGCCTTCGCGAGCAAGCTCGCTCCCACGGGGTTGCGGTTCCCCAGTGAGCGATCACTGTGGATTATTTCCCGCCGCTACCGGCCACACTCTCACCCCCTCGGGTCAGGTAATAGGCGCCCAGTATCGGCAACATCGTCACCAGCATCACCAGCATCGCCACCACGTTGGTCACCGGCACGTCGCGGGGGCGGCTGAGCTGGTTGAGCAGCCACAGCGGCAAGGTGCGTTCGTGACCGGCGGTAAAGGTGGTGACGATGATCTCGTCGAACGACAGCGCGAACGCCAGCATCCCGCCTGCCAGCAACGCCGAGCCGAGGTTGGGCAGGATGATGTAGCGAAAGGTCTGCCAGCCGTCGGCGCCCAGGTCCATGGACGCTTCGATCAAGCTGTGGGAAGTGCGACGCAGGCGGGCGATGACGTTGTTGTAGACGATCACCACGCAAAAGGTCGCGTGGCCCACGACGATCGTGAACATCCCGGGCTCGATTCCCAGGGTCTTGAAGGAGGCCAGCAGGGCAATGCCGGTGATGATGCCCGGCAGGGCGATCGGCAGGATCAGCATCAGCGAGATCCCCTGTTTGCCGAAGAAGTCACGGCGATACAGCGCGGCCGAAGCCAGGGTGCCGAGTACCATGGCGATCAGCGTGGCAATGGCCGCCACCTGCAATGACAGCTTGATGGCCTCCAGGACGTCAGGGCGCGAGAACGCCACGCTGAACCACTTCAGGGTCAGGCCCTTGGGCGGAAAACTGAAGGCTGCATCCTCGGTGTTGAAGGCGTAGAGGAAGATGATCAGGATCGGGAAATGCAGGAACACCAGTCCGCCCCACGCCGCGATCCGCAAGCCCCAGGAGGCCCGGTCTTGAGAGTCAGAGTGCATCGAAAGCCCCCAGGCGTTTGACGATAGACAAGTAGATGGCAATCAGCACGATGGGCACCAGGGTGAACGCCGCGGCCATGGGCATGTTGCCGATGGCGCCTTGCTGGGCGTAGACCATGCTGCCGACGAAGTAGCCCGGCGGGCCCACCAGCTGCGGCACGATGAAATCCCCCAGGGTCAGTGAGAAGGTGAAGATCGAGCCGGCGGCGATGCCCGGGATCGACAACGGCAGGATCACGTGCATGAAGGTCTGGCGCGGCCTGGCGCCCAGGTCCGCCGAGGCTTGCAGCAATGACGGCGGCAGGCGCTCCAGGGAGGCCTGGATCGGCAGGATCATGAACGGCAGCCAGATGTAGACGAACACCAGGAAACGGCCCAGGTGCGACGTGGACAAGGTACTGCCGCCCACGCCGGCAATCCCCAGTGCGAACTGCAACACCGGCTCCAGGCCCAGGTGCTGGACGAACCACTGGGCCACGCCGCCCTTGGCCAGCAACAGTGTCCAGGCATAGGCCTTGACGATATAACTGGCCCACATCGGCAGCATCACCGCGATGTAGAAAAACGCCTTGGTCTTGCCGCGGGTGTAGCGGGCCATGTAGTAGGCAATCGGGAACGCGACGATGGCGCTGGCGATGGACACGACGATGGCCATGCCCAGGGTGCGCAGGATGATGTCGAAGTTCGAGGGCTGCAACAGCGCGATGAAATTCGCCAGGGTCAGGTCAGGCGTGACCGCCATGGTGAAGTCGTCGAAGGTGTAGAAACCCTGCCACAACAACGTCAGCAGCGAGCCCAGGTAGATCGCGCCGAACCAGATCAGCGGCGGTACCAGCAGCAGCGACAGGTACAGGTTGGGGCGTCGGTAGAGCAGGTTGGAAAAACGTCGCAACGCAGAACCGGAGGTGGACGTCTGGGGCAGGGCCTGGGTGTTCATGTCACACCTCGCCGCCGACGGTGTCATGCAACACGACCATCGCTTCCCGGGCCCAGCGAATGCGCAACGGTTGGCCGGCCTGATGCTGGGCCGCGTTGTCGGTCCATTGGGTATTGGCCTGGCTGAGGTTCAGGGTCTGGCCGTTGTCGAGTTTCACCTCGTAGCGCGTGGCGCTGCCCTGGTACTGGATGTCGTGAAGCAGTCCCTGGACTTCGATTTCATTGCCGGCGAGCGGGCCTTCGGCGAAGCGCACGTGTTCCGGGCGGATCGAAAACGCCTGTGGATAACCACTCAATTGCCGAGCCAGTTCGCCACGGATCACATTGGAGGTGCCGACGAACTCGGCGACGAAGGTGGTCGCCGGTTTCATGTACAGGTTGCGCGGCGTATCGACCTGTTCGATGCGCCCCTTGTTGAACACCGCCACACGGTCGGACATCGACAAGGCTTCGGTCTGGTCGTGGGTGACGAAAATGAAGGTGATGCCCAACTGGCGTTGCAGTTTCTTCAACTCTCCCTGCATCTGTTCGCGCAGCTTGAGATCGAGGGCGCCCAGGGGTTCGTCCAGCAGCAACACCCGTGGACGGTTGACCAGCGCCCGGGCCAGGGCCACGCGCTGGCGCTGGCCGCCGGAAAGTTGCACCGGCTTGCGCTCGCCATAGCCGCCCAGGGCAACCATCTGCAGGGCTTCATCGGCGCGCTGGATGCGCTCGGCCTTGGCGACGCCTTTGACTTTCAGGCCATAGGCGACGTTGTCGCGCACATTCATATGGGGAAACAGGGCGTAATCCTGGAAGACCGTGTTCACGTCGCGCTGATAGGGCGGCAATCCGGCGGCTTCCTCGCCATGGATACGGATCGAGCCGGCGCTGGGCTGTTCGAAACCGGCGATCAGCCGCAGGCAGGTGGTCTTGCCCGAACCGGAAGGGCCCAGCATGGAAAAGAACTCGCCGTCCTGGATGTCGATGGAAACCCGGTCAACGGCCTTCACTTCACCGAACTGACGGGATACCTGGGTGAACTGGACTGCAAGTGTCATGGTGCGGTGCTCCAGAAAGCGGGGCTTCTATTGAGTCATGGCTGGATTGTCGGGCACGGACCTGTGGCGAGGGGATAAATCCCCTCGTCACAAGAGCGGTGCTCAGCTCCGGTTTTTTCGCCGACTGAGGGACTTAGCGCCCACCCATGATCGCAATGTAGTCCTGGGTCCAGCGGCTGTAGGGCACGTACTTGCCGCCCTCCGCCTGTGGAGTTTTCCAGAAGGCGATCTTGTCGAACTGGTCGAAGCCGTTGGTCTTGCAGCCTTCGGCCCCCAGCAGTTCACTGCCCGTGCACGCTGCCGGCACCGCTGGCAGGGAACCGAACCAGGCCGCCACGTCACCCTGGACTTTCGGTTGCAGCGACCAGTCCATCCACTTGTACGCACAGTTGGGGTGCTTGGCGTCGGCGTGGAGCATCGTGGTATCGGCCCAGCCGGTGGCGCCTTCTTTTGGAATGGTCGAGGCGATCGGTTGTTTCTCGTTCATCAGGCCGTTGACCTGATACGGCCAGGCGCCGGACGCCACCACACCTTCGTTCTTGAAGTCGCTCATCTGCACGGTGGTGTCGTGCCAGTAGCGGTGGATCAACGGTTGCTGGGCCCGCAGCAATTCCAGCACGGCCTTGTATTGCGCTTCATCGAGTTGGTACGGGTCCTTGATGCCCAGCTCGGGCTTGGCGGTCTTGAGGTACAGCGCCGCGTCGGCGATATAGATCGGGCCATCATAGGCTTGTACGCGACCTTTGTTCGGCTTGCCGTCCGGCAGGTCCTGGGCGCTGAACAGCACGCTCCAGCTGGTGGGCGGTTGCTTGAACACGTCGGTGTTGTACATCAGCACGTTCGGCCCCCACTGGTACGGGGTGCCGTAGGTCTGCTGGTTGACCACGTACCACGGCGCATCCTTGAGACGTGGATCGAGGTTCTTCCAGTTGGGAATCAGGGCGGTATTGATCGGCTGCACGCGCTTGCCGGCAATCAGCCGCAGCGAGGCATCGCCGGAGGCGGTGACCAGGTCGTAGCCGCCCTTGGTCATCAGACTGACCATTTCGTCGGAGGTCGCGGCGGTTTTCACATTGACCTTGCAGCCGGTTTCTTTCTCGAATCCGGTCACCCAATCGTAGGCCTTGTCGGTTTCACCGCGTTCGATGTAGCCCGGCCAGGCGACGATATCCAGTTGGCCTTCCCCTGCGCCAACAGCCTTGGCTGGTTCGGCGGCCTGCAGGCTGACGCTGGTCAGCAGCGCCGTGGTGATTGCGCTGAGCAATGCGGTCTTGTGCGCGTACATGGAAATCCCTCTTGCTTTAATTATGGTCGGGGCAGTGTTTCAACAGGGTGAAGCGCCATTGAAGGCCTGTTATTAGAGTAGTGCTGTTATCTACAGATGCTGGCCGTGGCGGGCCATGATGTGGCGCACCACGCTGTAGTCCTGGAGCGAGTCGCTGGACAGGTCTTTCCCATAACCCGAACGTTTCAGGCCGCCATGGGGCATTTCGCTGACCAGCATGAAGTGGCTGTTGATCCAGGTGCAGCCGTATTGCAGCCGTGCCGCCACCTGCATCGCCTTGTCCAGGTTCTGTGTCCATACCGAGGAGGCCAGGCCGTATTCGGAGTCGTTGGCCCAATCCACCGCCTGGCTGAGCTCGTCGAAGCGGGTCACGGTGACGACCGGGCCGAACACCTCACGCTGGACGATCTCGTCGCTTTGCTTGCAACCGGCCAGCAGGGTGGGCTGATAGAAGAAACCCGCGCCGGAATGCACCGCCGCGCCGGTGATGCGTTCGATGTGGGGCTGGCCGAGGGCGCGCTCGACGAAACTGGCGACACGGTCGCGCTGGCGGGTGCTGATCAGCGGGCCGATTTCATTGTCGGCATCGCGCCTGCCGGCAAAGCGCAGGCTGCTGACCGCCGCGCCGAGCTCGGCCACCAGGCGGTCGTGAATGCCGTCCTGGGCGTAGATCCGGCAGGCTGCGGTGCAATCCTGTCCGGCGTTGTAATAACCGTAGGTGCGCACGCCTTCGACCACGGCCTGCAGGTCGGCGTCATCGCATACGATCACTGGCGCCTTGCCGCCCAATTCCAGGTGCGTACGCTTGAGCGTCTTTGCCGCTGCCTGGAGGATCTTCTGCCCGGTGACGATATCGCCGGTCAGGGAAACCATGCGCACCTTGGGGTGACTGACCAGGTGGCTGCCCACCCCTTCGCCGCCTCCGCAGATGATGTTGATCACGCCTGGCGGCAGGATCCGGGCCAATACCGGTGCCAGGGTAAGGATAGACAGCGGCGTGTGCTCCGACGGTTTGAACACCAGGGTATTGCCGGCGGCCAGGGCGGGGGCGATTTTCCACGCGGCCATCATGATCGGGTAATTCCACGGGGCGATGGATGCCACCACCCCAATCGGGTCGCGGCGCACCATGCTGGTGTAGCCAGGCAGGTATTCGCCGCTGAGCTGGCCGGTCTGGCAGCGCACGGCGCCGGCGAAGAAGCGGAACACGTCCACCGTGGCGCTCAGGTCATCCTGGCGCGCCAGGTGCAGCGGTTTGCCGCAGTTCAGGGATTCGAGGCGAGCCAGTTGATCGGCGTTCCTTTCGATGGCGCCAGCGATGTCCAGCAGCAGGTTGGAGCGTTGTTGCGGCGTGGTGCGCGACCACCCGTCGAAGGCGCGATGGGCGGCCAGGATCGCGGCTTCCACCTGCTCGCTGCTGGCTTCGGCGATGTGGGCCAGCACCTCACCGGTGGCCGGGTTGAGGATCGGCTCGACAGGGCCTTCACCGGCAACGAGCTCTGCGTCGATCAGCAACGCGGTGCACAACGGGGTTTGCGTGCCAGCCATGTCCGATTTCTCTTCTTTCGGTTGAAACACAGAACCTGTGGGAGCGAGCTTGCTCGCGATGACGGTCTATCTATCCGACGACAAATGCGTTGCTGACACTTCGCCATCGCGAGCAAGCTCGCTCCCACCAGGGTCGCGGTGATGCAGCAAGACTAGTGCTCAGCCTCAAGGCCGACAAATTCGAAATACTCAAGGCTGCATTCGATTAAATAGATGGCTTGCGCCCGCCATGAGGCTGTTCCCGGGCGACGGCCAGGAACGGATCGACCGACGCCGGCCGCGCCGTGCCCCGGCGCCAGGCCAGGCCGACGTCGAGGGTCTGGCTGAGGTCGGCAATCGGTCGCGCCTCGATGATGTCGCCTTCCAGCGACCAGGGGCGGTAGGTCATGTCCGGCTGGATCGACACACCAAGCCCCGCCGCCACCAGGCTGCGCACCGCTTCGGTGGAAGCGGTGCGCAGGGTGATCTTCGGTTGCAAGCCGGCACCGCGCCACAGGCGCTGGGCGTTGCGGTCCATTTCGTCGACATTCAGCTGGATCAGTGGCTCACGGGTGACATCGGCCAGGTTGATGCTGTCGCGCTCCAGCAGCGGGTGCTGCGCCGGCAGCCACAAGCGGTGGGGGGAATGGGTCAGCACCTCGGTCTGCAAGGCGTGACGGTCTTCCAGGTTGGACAGGATCAGCACCCCGACATCGATTTCGCCGCTGACCAGCAGGTGCTCGATATACGGCCGTTCGTCCTCCATCACCCGGATGTCCACGTTGGGGTAGGCGCGCTGGAAGCGAGTCAGCAGGTCCGCCAGGTAGTAGCCGGCCACCAGGCTGGTGACACCGATGGTGACCTGGCCGGCCACCTGGTCGGTGCTGTGTTGCAGGCTGCGCTTGGCATTGTCGACGGTGGCCAGGATCAGATGGGCCTGGCGCAGGAATTGATGCCCCTGGTGCGTCAGGGTCATGCCCTTGGCGTGACGATTGAACAGGCTGACGCCGATTTCCTGCTCCAGTTGCTGGATGGCCAGGGTCAGGGTGGACTGGGAAATGAAGGCCGTCTGTGCGGCGGCGGAAATCGAGCCGGTCTCGGCCACGGCGATGAAATGGCGAATCTGGCGCAACGTCATCATGGGAAAGCATCCGGTCGGCGGTTTTATCGATCTGCCGCAGTGTATATCGGTTTTTTCAATGGGTAGCGAGGGGAGGGGCAACATCTCGAAGCAATCTCGCCAGGGGCAGCGGGGCACTTTCGATCTAGGCTGATGGCCTTAATGATCCGGTTACCCCGAATGCGTGGAGGCAGCAAATGAACACTCGCGGATTGCTCGACCAGCTACTCAAGTCCGGTCAGGAAATGTTGCAGAACAAGGCGGGCGCTTCCCAGGGCAAATCGTCCGGTGGCTTGGGCGGGCTGCTCGGCGGTGCCGGTGGCAACCTCGGCGGCCTGCTGTCCGGCGCAGGCGGCGGGGCGCTGGCCGCCGGGGCCATGGGCTTGTTGCTGGGCAACAAGAAAGCCCGCAATTTCGGCGGCAAGGCCCTGGCCTATGGTGGCCTGGCCGCCCTGGGCGTGATCGCCTACAAGGCTTATGGCAACTGGCAGGCCCAGCAGGGCAGCGCCCCGAAAACCGAACCGCAGACCCTGGACCGCGTTCCTGCGGCGCAGGTCGAGCAGCATAGCCAGGCGATCCTCAGGGCGCTGGTGGCGGCGGCCAAGGCCGATGGTCACGTGGACGAGCGTGAGCGGCAGTTGATCGAGGGCGAATTCACCAAGCTCGACAGCGACCAGGAACTGCAGCACTGGCTGCATGCCGAGCTCAACAAACCCCTGGATCCGGCCGACGTCGCCCGTGCCGCCAGCACGCCGGAAATCGCCGCGGAGATGTACATCGCCAGCGTGATGCTGGTGGACGAGGAAAACTTCATGGAGAAGTCCTACCTCGATGAACTGGCGCGCCAACTCAAGCTGGAGCCGGGGTTGAAGGCAGAACTGGAAAAGCAGGTGCGCCAGGCGAGTGCCTAGAACAGCCCCAACACAATTCCCTGTGGGAGCGAGCCTGCTCGCGATGGCGCCCGGTCAGTCACAGCGCTTTTGACCGGTACACCGCTATCGCGAGCGGGCTCGCTCCCACAGTGGTTTTGGAATGTTTGGCAGTCTTGTGTGCCAGCGCTATTTCCTGTGGGAGCGAGCTTGCTCGCGATGGCGTTTGGTCAGTCGCAGCGTTTTGACGGGTACATCGTTATCGCGAGCAAGCTCGCTCTCACAGGAACGCACTCCATCGCTATCCTGACTTGATCAAAATCCTCCTAAGCCTTCATGCAGACGCTACGCCGCCCTCGGCTATACTCCCCAGCATTTTCAAATGCCCGAGGTTTTACTGTGAAGAACTGGACATTGCGCCAACGCATCCTGGCGAGTTTCGCGGTGATCATCGCCATCATGCTGCTGATGGTGGTTGTCTCGTATTCACGGTTGTTGAAGATCCAGGACAGTGAAGAAAAAGTCCGGGCCGATGCGCTGCCGGGGGTGTACTACAGCTCCATGATTCGTGGCGGTTGGGTCGACAGCTACGTCAAGACCCAGCAAATCGTCGGTCTTTCCGGCAATCGCGAAATCACCGCCGAAGACCGGGCGCAATACCAGGGCTTCGAGCAGCACTTGCGCGAGGAAATACAGAATTACCAGAAGTTGATCGAAGATCCCGCCGACCAGGTCTCTTTCGATGAATTCGAGGTCAATCACCAGACTTTCAACCAGGCCCTGGCCAAGGCCCTGGACCTGTATCAGCGCAAGGATTATGAAGGCGCGCGGCAGGTCGTGAACAAGGATTTGACAGCGGCCTGGCTCGACGGACGCGGACATCTGAACCAGATCATCGAGCGCAACCGCGAGTTGGCGGAGCAGGCGGCCGATACCATCGGCACAGCGGTCATGGCAGCCAAGATCGCCATGGGGCTGTCGTTGCTCGTCGCGCTGGTCATTGCCTTGCTCTGCGGCCTGTTGCTGATGCGCGCGATCATGGCGCCGATGAACCGCATCGTGGAGATCCTCGACGTCATGCGCAGCGGCGACCTGAGCGGGCGCCTGAACCTGGCGCGCAAGGATGAATTCGGTGCCGTGGAAACCGGCTTCAACGACATGATGGCCGAGCTGACGGCACTGGTGTCCCAGGCCCAGCGCTCGTCCGTGCAGGTCACCACCTCGGTGACCGAGATCGCCGCCACTTCGCGGCAACAACAGGCCACCGCCACCGAGACCGCCGCCACCACCACCGAGATCGGCGCCACCTCCCGGGAAATCGCCGCCACGTCCCGGGACCTGGTGCGCACCATGACCGAAGTGTCCACCGCCGCCGACCAGGCCTCGGTGGCCGCCGGCTCCGGCCAGCAGGGCCTGGCGCGGATGGAGGAAACCATGCATTCGGTCATGGGGGCCGCCGACCTGGTGAACGCCAAGCTGGCGATCCTCAACGAGAAGGCCGGCAACATCAACCAGGTGGTGACCACCATCGTCAAGGTTGCCGACCAGACCAACCTGCTGTCCCTCAATGCCGCCATCGAAGCCGAGAAGGCCGGTGAATACGGTCGTGGTTTCGCCGTGGTCGCCACGGAAGTGCGGCGCCTGGCCGACCAGACGGCCGTGGCCACCTACGACATCGAGCAGATGGTGCGCGAAATCCAGTCCGCCGTGTCGGCGGGCGTGATGGGCATGGACAAGTTTTCCGAGGAAGTACGCCGGGGCATGGCCGAGGTGCAGCAGGTCGGCGAGCAACTGTCGCAGATCATCCATCAGGTCCAGGCGCTGGCGCCGCGGGTGTTGATGGTCAACGAAGGCATGCAGGCCCAGGCCACCGGCGCCGAGCAGATCAACCACGCCCTGGTGCAACTGGGCGATGCCAGCAGCCAGACCGTGGAGTCCCTGCGCCAGGCCAGTTCCGCCATCGACGAACTGAGCCAGGTGGCCGTGGGGCTGCGCAGCGGCGTCTCGCGTTTCAAAGTCTGATGAGCGACTTCGAGGCCAGACGTGGCACCGCGCCGGCGGCCCGTCAGATGCTGTTCCTGCAGTTTCGCATCGGCAACGAGCGCTATGCCCTGGCGGCCACCGACGTGGTGGAGGTGTTGCCGCGCATGCCCCTCAAGCCGATTGCCCGGGCCCCGTCCTGGGTGGCCGGGGTATTCGCCTGGCGTGGAACGGTGGTGCCGGTGATCGATCTGTGCAGCCTGACCTTCGGCCAGCCCGCCGAGATCCGCACCAGTACGCGGCTGGTGCTGGTGCACTATCGGCCCGAGGGGCAATCGGCGGAGCAGGTGCTGGGGTTGATCCTGGAGCAGGCCACCGATACCTTGCGGTGCGACCCGGAGCAGTTCCAGCCTTATGGCCTGGATAACCGCCAGGCGCCGTACCTGGGGCCGGTTCGCGAAGATGCCCAGGGGCTGCTGCAATGGGTGCGGGTCAACGACCTGCTCGATGAGTCGGTCCGTGCGCTGTTGTTCCCCGCGACGCCGCCGAGCCTTGACCTGCCAAAGGCCCGGCCATGAACAACGACCAGCGTTTTTTCGTTTTCCTCAAGGAGCGCATCGGCCTGGATGTCACCTCCGTGGGCGTGGCCATCATCGAACGGGCCGTACGCCAGCGCATCACCGCCGTGCCAGGGCGAACGGTCGAAGAATATTGGCACTGCCTGCTGCAATCGACCCAGGAGCAGCAAGCACTGATCGAAGCGGTGATCGTCCCGGAAACCTGGTTCTTCCGTTACCCGGAATCCTTCGCGACCCTGGCCCGGCTGGCCGTCCAGCGCCTGACGGCGATCCGGCACCTGCGTGCGCTACGCATTCTCAGCTTGCCGTGTTCCACGGGCGAAGAGCCGTATTCCATCGCCATGACGCTGCTCGATGCCGGTGTGCAGCCTCACCAGTTCAAGGTCGATGGACTGGATGTCAGCCCGCTTTCTGTGGAGCGCGCCCGGGAGGCTCGTTATGGCAGGAATTCATTCCGGGGCGCGGACCTGGCGTTTCGCGAGCGATATTTCACGGCCGACGGGGACGGCTATCGTCTCGGCGAGCGGGTCCGCGAGCAGGTGCGCCTGCAGGTGGGCAACCTGCTGGATCCGGCCTTGCTGGCGAACGAGGCCCCCTACGATTTCGTGTTCTGCCGCAACCTGCTGATCTATTTCGACCAGCCGACCCAACGGCTGGTATTCGAGGTGCTCAAGCGCCTGACCCACCAGGACGGCGTGCTGTTCATCGGTCCCGCCGAGGGCAGCCTGCTGGGGCGGCTGGGCCTGCGCTCGATCGGCGTGCCCCAGTCGTTCGCATTCAGCCGCCAGGGTGTCGCCGAACCGCAGCCGTTGCCCACCCTGGTGCCTGCGCCGCTGCCGCCCCGTGTCGTGCCGCCCGTGGCCCCTGCGCCCGCCCGGCCCCGGCCGTTCATGGCGAGCGTGACGCCAATGGCCTCGCCGAAAGTGGCTCCGACGAAAGTAGCTCCGGCGAAAGACAGCGACGCCGCCACCTTGCTGGCCGATATCGCCACGCTCGCCAATGCTGGCAAAAGCGCCGAGGCGCGGGCCGCCTGCGAGCGGTACTTGAGCAACCATCCACCCAAGGCCCAGGTGTTCTACTGGCTGGGCCTGCTCAGCGACATGGCCGGGAATGCGCTCCAGGCCCAGGGTTTCTATCGCAAGGCGCTTTATCTTGAGCCGCAACACGCCGAGGCCCTGGTGCATCTGGCGGCGCTGCTGGCTTCCCAGGGGGACGCGGCCGGAGCCCGTCGATTGCAGGAACGCGCCGCCCGCAGCGGGCGCGCGGCTGACAGTGAGCATCCACGATGAGCGGTTCGGTTTTCCATGACGTCACCCGTGACGATGCCCAGGCCATCGACGATTGCTGGAACCGCATCGGCGTACTGGGGGACAAGTCCTGTCCGTTGCTGGCCGAGCATATTCATTGCCGCAACTGTTCGGTGTATTCGGCGGCGGCCACTCGCCTGCTCGACCGCTATGCCCTTCGACAGGACGACCGGGAGCAGGTCCATGCCCCAGTGGACAGCGATGTTGTCACCCGTTCGCTGCTGATGTTCCGCCTGGGCGAGGAGTGGTTGGCGCTGACCACCCGCAGCCTGGTGGAAGTGGCGCCCTTGCAGCCGATCCATTCGTTGCCGCACCAGCGCTCGCGAGCCCTTCTGGGAGTGGCGAATGTGCGCGGGGCGCTGGTGGCCTGTCTGTCGCTGGTGCAACTGCTGGATCTGGAACCGGGCTCGGCCGCGGCATCCGGTGGACGGATCATGCCGCGCATGCTGATCGTCGCGGCCCAGGGCGGGCCGGTGGTGATGCCTGTGGATGAAGTGGACGGCATCCATGCCATCGACGAACGCATCCTGGCGGCCGCGTCGCCATCTGGCGACAAATACACCCGTGGCGTGCTGCCCTTCAGGGAGCGCAGCCTGCGTTGGCTGGACGAGGAGCAGTTGTTGAGTGCCGTGGCCCGGAGCCTGTCATGACCCCCGATCAGATGCGCGATGCCTCGTTGCTGGAACTGTTCAGCCTGGAAGCCGAAGCCCAGGTCCAGGTGCTGAGCGCCGGTCTGCTGGCCCTGGAGCGCGATCCGACCCAGGTCGAGCACCTGGAGTCGTGCATGCGCGCCGCTCACTCTCTCAAGGGCGCGGCGCGGATCGTCGGGGTGGACGCCGGGGTCAGCGTCGCCCATGTCATGGAGGATTGCCTGGTCAGCGCCCAGGAAGGACGCCTGCGCCTGAGCGCCGAGCACATCGATGCCTTGCTGCAAGGCACCGACCTGCTGACGCGCATCGCCACGCCGGGCAACAGCGTCGGTGCGTCCGATGTCGAAGGATACGTGGCGCTGATGGGCCGCTTGCTCGACCCCTCCGGTGCACCGGCGGCGGTCAGCGCCAGGCCCATCGAGCCCATGCCGGTCCAGTTGCCGGAACTGGAGCCAGCGCCCGCGCCCATGGAGCCGGCCCCCAAGGGCAAGCGGGTCAGTGAAGGGGGCGAGCGGGTGCTGCGGGTCACCGCCGAGCGCCTGAACAGCCTGCTGGACCTGTCGAGCAAATCCCTGGTGGAAACCCAGCGCCTCAGGCCCTGGCTGGCGACGATGCAACGGCTCAAGCGCCAGCAAGGCAACGGTTTGCGCGCCCTGGAAGAGCTGAACGTGCACCTCAAGGATCACGCCTTGAGTCTTCAGGCCCAGGAGGCCCTGGGTGACGCCCGGCGCCTGCTGGCCGAGACCCAACAGTTGCTGGCGCAGAAAGTGGCCGAGCTGGATGAGTTTGCCTGGCAGGCCAGCCAACGGGCGCAGGTGCTGTACGACACGGCGCTGGCCTGTCGCATGCGTCCATTCGCCGACGTACTGTCTGGCCAGGCGCGGATGGTCCGGGACCTGGGCCGCAGCCTGGGCAAGCAGGTGCGCCTGGAAATCGAAGGCGAGAAAACCCAGGTGGACCGCGACGTCCTGGAAAAGCTCGAAGCCCCGCTGACTCATTTGCTGCGCAACGCCGTGGACCACGGTATCGAATCCCCGGATCAACGGTTGCTGGCAGGCAAGCCTGCCGAGGGCCTGATCCGCCTGCGTGCCTCCCATCAGGCCGGTCTGCTGGTCCTGCAATTGTCCGACGATGGGGCCGGCGTCGATCTGGAACGGGTGCGCCGCAGCGTCGTCGAGCGCGGCCTTTCGCCCGAGCACACCGCTGCCAGCTTGAGTGAAGAGGAACTGCTGGCCTTTCTCTTCCTGCCCGGCTTCAGCCTGCGAGACAGGGTCACCGAAGTCTCCGGACGCGGCGTCGGCCTGGATGCCGTCCAGCATATGGTCCGGCAGCTGCGTGGCGCGGTGGTACTGGAGCAGACCGCAGGCGAGGGCAGCCGTTTCCACCTGGAAGTGCCGCTGACGCTTTCGGTGGTGCGCAGCCTGGTGGTGGAAGTCGGCGCCGAAGCCTATGCCTTTCCCCTGGCGCACATCGAACGCATGTGCGACCTGGCGCCGGAAGACATCGTACAGGTCGAGGGTCGCCAGCATTTCTGGCATGAAGGCCGGCATGTCGGGCTGGTCGCCGCCAGCCAGTTGCTCAACCGTCCGGCAACCCGCAACAGTGGCCAGACTCTCAAGGTGGTGGTGATCCGCGAGCGCGAGACGATCTACGGCGTGGCGGTGGAGCGCATCATCGGCGAAAGGACCCTGGTGGTCCTGCCGCTGGACGAGCGCCTGGGCAAGGTCCAGGACATTTCCGCCGGCGCCTTGCTGGACGACGGCTCGGTGGCACTGATCGTCGATGTCGAAGACCTGCTGCGCTCGGTGGACAAGCTGCTCGATACCGGACGCCTGGAGCGCATCGCCCGCCAGGACCAGGCCCAGGCCCCGCGCAAGCGGATCCTGGTGGTGGATGACTCCCTGACCGTGCGTGAATTGCAGCGCAAGCTGCTGCTGGGGCGCGGCTACGATGTCGCCGTGGCAGTGGACGGCATGGACGGCTGGAATGCCCTGCGCTCCGAGGATTTCGACTTGCTGATCACCGACATCGACATGCCTCGCATGGACGGCATCGAACTGGTGACCCTGCTGCGGCGCGACAACCGCCTGCAATCGCTGCCAGTGATGGTGGTGTCCTACAAGGATCGGGAAGAAGACCGCCGCCGTGGCCTGGACGCGGGGGCCGACTATTATCTGGCCAAGGCGAGTTTCCATGACGACGCCTTGCTCGATGCCGTGGTGGAACTGATCGGAGGAGCGCGTTCTTGAAGATTGCCATCGTCAATGACATGCCCCTGGCAGTCGAGGCCCTGCGCCGCGCGCTGGCGTTCGAGCCGGCCCACCAGTTGGTCTGGGTGGCTGCCAACGGCGCCGAGGCGGTGCAGCGTTGCGCCGAATACACCCCCGACCTGATCCTGATGGACCTGCTCATGCCGGTCATGGATGGCGTGGAAGCCACGCGCCGGATCATGGCCGACAACCCCTGCGCCATCCTCATCGTCACCGGCGACAGCCAGCAGAACGTGCACCGGGTGTTCGAAGCCATGGGCAACGGCGCCCTGGACGTGGTGGATACGCCGGCCCTGGGCGTCGGCAACCCGGAGGACGCGGCGGCACCGTTGCTGCGCAAGATCACCAACATCGGCTGGCTGATCGGCGAGCGGGGCAGTCGCGAGCGTCCCGTACCGGCGGCCCAACGTGCCGCGGCGTCCCGCAACGGGCTGGTGGCCATCGGTTCGTCCGCGGGCGGGCCGGCGGCGCTGGAAGTCCTGCTCAAGGCCTTGCCACGGGACTTTGGCCCGGCCATTGTCCTGGTCCAGCATGTGGACGAGGTGTTCGCCGCCGGGATGGCCGAGTGGCTCGCCAGTGTGTCGGGCCACAAGGTGCGCCTGGCGCGAAACGGCGAGCCGCCGCAAAATGGCACGGTGCTGCTGGCTGGCACCAACCATCATTTACGCCTGCTGAAAAATGGCACCCTGGCCTACACCGCCGAGCCGGTCAACGAGATCTATCGGCCTTCCATCGATGTGTTTTTCGAAAGCGTCGCCCACTTCTGGAACGGTGATGCGGTGGGTGTCTTGCTTACCGGCATGGGCCGCGATGGCGCACAAGGGCTTAAACTGATGCGCCAGCAAGGCTGCGTGACCATCGCCCAGGACCAGCGAAGCAGCGCGGTGTATGGCATGCCCAAGGCGGCAGCGGCCATCGACGCGGCGACGCAGATCCTGACCCTCGACGACATAGCCCCCCGGCTGGTAGAGATTTTTGCACAATGACAACCCCAGCAGTCCTGGTCAAAGCCGTACTCAGGTGAGCCTCATGAACGAATTACAGCTCGACGATTTCAAGCGTGACGAGAATGCCGCCATGGTCCTTCTCGTCGACGACCAGGCGATGATCGGCGAGGCGGTGCGACGCGGGCTGTCGAACGAAGACAACATCGACTTCCATTTCTGTTCCGACCCGCACCAGGCCATCGCCCATGCCGTGCGCATCAAGCCGACGGTGATTCTCCAGGACCTGGTGATGCCCGGCCTCGACGGCCTGAGCCTGGTGCGCGAGTACCGCAACCACCCGGCCACCCGCGACATCCCGATCATCGTCCTGTCCACCAAGGAGGACCCCCTGGTCAAGAGCGCGGCCTTCGCCGCTGGCGCCAACGATTATCTGGTCAAGCTGCCGGACAATATCGAACTGGTGGCGCGCATCCGCTATCACTCGCGCTCCTACATGATGCTGTTGCAGCGGGACGCGGCCTATCGCGCCCTGCGAGTCAGCCAGCAGCAACTGCTCGACACCAACCTGGTGCTGCAACGCTTGATGAACTCCGATGGCCTGACCGGCTTGTCCAATCGCCGGCATTTCGACGAGTACCTCGAGCTCGAATGGCGGCGGGCGATCCGGGACCAGTCCCAGCTGTCGCTGCTGATGATCGACGTGGACTACTTCAAGTCCTACAACGACAACTTCGGTCACCTGGAGGGCGACGAGGCCTTGCGCAAGGTCGCTACGGCGATCCGAGACGCTTGCAGCCGGCCATCCGACCTGCCGGCTCGATACGGGGGAGAAGAGTTCGCCCTGGTCCTGCCCGGTACCTCGCCCGGCGGTGCCCGGTTGATGGCCGAGAAGCTGCGCCAGAGTGTGGTCGCCCTGAAAATCCCCCACACCACGCCCGACGGCGGCGAGAACCTGACCGTCAGCATCGGTGTCTCCACCGTCACGCCGCAGCAGGGTGGCGATTGTCGCCAGTTGATCTCGGCGGCGGACAAGGGGCTGTACATGGCCAAGCACAATGGCCGCAACCGGGTGGGGATCGAATGACCTTGGGTCGATGATGCACGCGGCTGTGGCGAGGGGATTTAGCGAAACGTCGCACCGCCCCTCGCCACAGGGGGTACCAGGCCCGGTCTTGATCTCATTGCCCCTAAAGCCGCCAGGCGGGCTGCCGCTGGCGCTTGATTACGTTATACTCGCCGGCTTTCAAAAGTTCGCCAACGAGTGCTGCCCGCCATGGAAATCAACCCGATCCTTAACACCATCAAGGACCTGTCCGAGCGCTCCGAAACTATTCGGGGGTATCTTTGACTACGATCAAAAGCATGAGCGTCTGACCGAGGTCAATCGCGAGCTTGAAGATCCGAGTGTCTGGAACAAGCCTGAGTACGCCCAGGAACTGGGCCGCGAACGTTCCGCGCTGGCGCAGATCGTCGAGACCCTGGACGAGTTGTCCAGCGGCCTGGCCGATTGCCGCGACCTGCTGGACATGGCCGTCGAAGAGAACGACGAAGGCGCGGTCGCCGACGTGGTCGCCGAACTGACACGCCTCGACGAGTCCCTGGCCAAGCTGGAATTTCGCCGCATGTTCAGCGGCGAGATGGACATGAACAACGCCTACCTGGACATCCAGGCCGGATCCGGCGGCACCGAAGCCCAGGACTGGGCCAACATCCTGCTGCGCATGTACCTGCGCTGGGCCGACAAACGGGGTTTCGACGCCACCATCATGGAGCTGTCGGCCGGTGAAGTCGCCGGGATCAAGGGCGCCACCGTGCACATCAAGGGCGAATATGCCTTCGGCTGGCTGCGGACCGAGATCGGTGTTCACCGCCTGGTGCGCAAGAGCCCGTTCGACTCCGGCAACCGTCGCCACACCTCGTTCTCGGCGGTGTTCGTCTCCCCCGAGATCGACGACAAGGTGGAAATCGAGATCAACCCGGCGGACCTGCGCATCGACACCTACCGTTCCTCGGGCGCCGGTGGCCAGCACGTCAACACCACCGACTCGGCCGTGCGGATCACCCACGTACCGACCAACACCGTGGTGAGCTGCCAGAACGAACGCTCCCAGCACGCCAACAAAGACACCGCGATGAAGATGCTCCGGGCCCGCCTGTACGAGCAGGAGATCCAGAAGCGCAACGCGGCCTCCCAGGCACTGGAAGACAGCAAGTCCGACATCGGTTGGGGTCACCAGATCCGTTCCTATGTACTCGATGCCTCGCGCATCAAGGACCTGCGCACCAACATCGAACGCAGTGACTGCGACAAGGTGCTCGACGGCGACATCGACGAATACCTGGAAGCGAGCCTCAAACAAGGGCTGTAACGCAACACCCATGCGGCGGGCGGGCAGGCTTGCATGAAAGCGCTGCTCGCCGGCAAACCCTGGCCCCGGGGCCGGGGGCAACGAACCTGTGATGGAATCCTTTAAGACATGAGCGACCTAGAACTCGACCCGCAAGCCCTGCAACAGGAAGAAAACTCCCTGATCGCCCTGCGCAAGGAAAAGCTTGCTGCCGAGCGCGCCAAGGGCCAGGCCTTCCCCAACGACTTCCGCCGCGACGCCTACTGCGACGTGCTGCAGAAACAGTATGCGGACAAGACCAAGGAAGAGCTGGCAGAGGCGGCGATTCCAGTCAAGGTGGCCGGTCGTATCATGCTCAACCGTGGTTCCTTCATGGTGATCCAGGACATGACCGGTCGCATCCAGGTCTACGTCAACCGCAAGACCCTGCCGGAAGAAACCCTGGCCGCCGTCAAGACCTGGGACCTGGGCGACATCATTGCTGCCGAAGGCACCCTGGCCCGTTCCGGCAAGGGCGACCTGTACGTTGAAATGACCAGCGTGCGCCTGCTGACCAAGTCCCTGCGCCCGCTGCCGGACAAGCACCACGGCCTGACCGACACCGAGCAGCGCTATCGCCAGCGCTACGTCGACCTGATCGTCAATGAAGACGTGCGCCAGACCTTCCGCGTGCGTTCCCAGGTCATCGCCCACATCCGCAGTTTCCTGATGAAGCGCGACTTCCTCGAAGTCGAGACGCCGATGCTGCAGACCATTCCTGGCGGCGCGGCGGCCAAGCCGTTTGAAACCCACCACAATGCACTGGACATGGAAATGTTCCTGCGCATCGCGCCGGAGCTGTACCTCAAGCGGCTGGTGGTCGGTGGCTTCGAGAAAGTCTTCGAGATCAACCGCAACTTCCGTAACGAAGGCGTTTCGACCCGGCACAACCCCGAGTTCACCATGCTGGAGTTCTACCAGGCCTACGCCGATTACGAAGACAACATGGACCTGACCGAGGAGCTGTTCCGCGAGCTGGCGCAACTGGTGCTGGGGACCACCGACGTGCCGTACGGCGACAAGGTGTTCCACTTCGGCGAGCCGTTCGCGCGCCTGTCGGTCTTCGACTCGATCCTCAAGTACAACCCGGACATCACTGCGGCCGACCTGCAGGACATCGAGAAAGCCCGTGCCATCGCCAAGAAGGCCGGCGCCAAGGTGCTCGGCTTCGAAGGCCTGGGCAAGCTGCAGGTGATGATTTTCGAGGAACTGGTGGAGCACAAGCTGGAGCAGCCGCACTTCATCACCCAGTACCCGTTCGAAGTGTCGCCGCTGGCTCGCCGTAACGACGAGAACCCGAACGTGACCGACCGCTTCGAGCTGTTCATCGGTGGTCGCGAAATCGCCAACGCCTACTCCGAGCTCAATGATGCCGAAGACCAGGCCGAGCGTTTCATGGCCCAGGTGGCCGACAAGGACGCCGGCGACGACGAAGCCATGCACTACGATGCCGATTTCGTCCGGGCCCTCGAATACGGCATGCCGCCAACCGCCGGTGAAGGCATTGGCATCGATCGCCTGGTGATGTTGCTGACCAACTCGCCGTCGATCCGGGATGTCATTCTCTTCCCGCACATGCGGCCCCAAGCGTAAGTGCTTCATTTAAAAAGCCGCCTATCACAGGCGGCTTTTTATTGCCTGTCTGGTACAAACGTATCAATTGGTTACTTTTGAAATAGCGAGGAAAGACCTGTCGTGAATCGTGCAATGGCTCAAGAAGGTGCAGCGGGCGTCGCCACCGCTGTCGCTGAAAGTGTTCAGTACCAGGGTCGCAAGGCCAGCCGACAGGGCAGTGAACAGCGTCGCCAGCAGATTCTCGATGCGGCCATGCGTATCGTGGTGCGCGATGGCGTGCGGGCGGTGCGACACCGGGCGGTGGCGGCCGAGGCCGGTGTGCCATTGTCGGCCACCACCTACTATTTCAAGGACATCGATGACCTGCTCACCGATACCTTCGCCCAATACGTGGAGCGCAGCGCGGCCTTCATGGCCAAGCTGTGGACCAACAACGAAGGGCTGCTGCGCGAAATGGTCGCCTATGGCGACGGCAGCCCCGAATCCCGCTCGCAACTGGCCGACGATATCGCCCGGATGACGGCCGACTACGTGCAGCATCAACTGCACAGTCGTCGCGACTACCTGATGGCCGAGCAGGCCTTCCGCCAGGAAGCGCTGCTCAACCCGCGCCTGGCGGACCTGGTGCGTTCCCACCAGCAGATCCTGTTGCATGGCACCTGCCAGTTTTTCCAGGTGTTGGGCTCCCGCGAGCCGCAACAGGATGCCAAAGTGTTGACGGCGATTATCGGTCGGATGGAATATCAGGGCTTGCTCAATGGCGCCGAGCCGGTCGCTGAAGAAGACATGCTCGGTATCCTGACCCGCTACATGCACCTGGTACTGGCGTCGGTGTAAACACCCGGTCCCCCTGCGGACAACGCATCGTGTGCCTAGGGAGTTCGAATGAAAGCCTGGCGTGTCGTTGTCATGGCTGTGTCGTTGCTGCTGCTCAGCGGCTGCCTGGTGTCCTTCACGGCGCCGTTGCCCGACAGTGAGGCCGCGCCCCAAGGCCTGCTGGGTCACTGGACCAGCACCAATGCCTGGGGCGAGCCGCTGAACCTGGAGCTGACCCAGGTCGGCAGGCATCGTTACCAGGCCATCACGTACTTCAGGGCCCGCCCCCAGGAGCGCGAGGCCATCGCGCTGACCGTGTCCCGTCATGGCAGTCGCTGGTACCTGTCGGCCAAGGTCCCGGCCCGGTATGGCGGGCACTACGTGATCGCCGGTTTCGAACTGACCGACAAGCAGGAACTGGTGGTCTACAACCTGGACATGGAACAGATCAACCAGGCCATTGGCCAGAAAATCCTCAGCGGCCAGCCGAATCACAGCGAAGAGGGCGACGGCGTGCTGGTGGACAGCGACATGGGCAGGGTCTTCAGTTACCTCGACGATCCGGCCAATTCCGACGTGTTCTCGGAAGCCGTGCGCTACCAGCGGCTCAAATCCCGGTAGACTCCAGGCCCATTACTGCAACAAGCGGACGTTTTTTCACAGGAGTTCCGGGTGGACGAATACCAGCAGACGATACGCACCTTGTCCGATCGCATAGTGCTGGCGCAAACGCCGATTCGCATTCTCGACGCGGTGAAATGGGACGAGAACATCCGCAAGGGGTTTCTCAAGGCCAAGGGCAAGGAATTGCCCGCCGTGGACCGCGACTATTACCTCAACCGACCGTTGTCCTTCGACTCCAGCGGGGTAAAGCTGGAGTTCCAGAACATCGAGCGGGACATCACCCGCCAGCTGGGGCAATTCAACCCGGTCGGCCAGATCATGCGTCGCATGTGCAAGGAGTACCGCATGGTGGTGCGCATGCTCGAAGCGCGCGGCACCGAGGATTTCGGGCTGATTTCCCAGGAACTGTATGGCGCCGCCTCCGATGCCTTCCATGCCGGCGACCCGACCCTGTCCGATCTGGGCCTGATGCTTTCCGACTACCTGAACAACATCGACGGCCGTGGCGATCTGAAGGATGAGCCGAAAGTGCTCAGCGCCAAGGAGGCGGTCAGCCTGCTGCAGCATCGCCTCAACCGTGTCTTCGGTGAGGCGGAGGAGACCATCCGGGTTTTCGAGTCCGACGGGATCGTGGCCGACGCGGCGGCGGGTGCCGACTACATCAAGATCCGTACCGACGCGATGTTCAACGAGCGGGACGTGCGCGCCCTGGAGGTCCACGAAGGCCTGGTGCATGTGGGCACCACCCTCAACGGGCTGAACCAGCCGATCTGCACCTTCCTGTCCAAGGGCCCGCCCTCGTCCACGGTCACCCAGGAAGGCCTGGCGATCCTGATGGAAATCATCACCTTCGCGTCCTACCCCAGCCGGCTGCGCAAGCTCACCAACCGCACCCGGGCGATCCATATGGTGGAAGAGGGCGCCGACTTCCTGCAGATCTTCGAGTTCTTCCGCGAGCAGGGCTTCGAGATGGCTGAAAGCTACGGCAACGCCAGCCGGGTCTTCCGTGGCTCGGTGCCGACCGGTCTGCCATTCACCAAAGACTTGTCCTACCTCAAGGGCTTCATCATGGTTTACAACTACATTCAGCTGGCCGTGCGCAAAGGCAAGCTGGAGCAGGTGCCGCTGCTGTTCTGCGGCAAGACCACCCTGGAGGACATGCGCACCCTGCGCCAATTGGTGGACGAAGGCCTGGTGGTGCCGCCCAAGTACTTGCCCGAGCAGTTCCGCGACATGAACGCCCTGTCGGCCTGGATGTGTTTCTCCAACTTCCTGAACCACCTGAGCCTGGATCGGATCGAAGCGGATTATTCCAATATCCTTTGAACACAACACCCACCCCTGTGGGAGCGAGCTTGCTCGCGATAGCGTCAGGACAGTCAACATAGCTGTGACTGGACCGCCCCTATCGCGAGCAAGCTCGCTCCCACCAGGGGGGTATGTTTCAACCCTGATCTTGCGAGGTTTCACCGGATGCGAATCCTCGGCATCTTTTGCCTGCTACTGGTCCTGAGCGGTTGCAGCTCACTGCTGTTCTACCCCGAGCGCGGTCTGCCATTTACCCCTGAGCGGGCCAGGCTCGAGTACCGCGACGTGACCCTGACCACCGCTGACGGCCTCAAGCTGCGGGGTTGGTGGCTGCCCGTCAAACCAGGCGTGGAGCTCAAGGGCACGGTGCTGCACCTGCACGGCAATGGCGGCAACCTGGCCTGGCACCTGGGCGGCAGTTGGTGGCTGCCGGAGCAGGGGTATCAGGTGTTGATGGTCGATTATCGCGGCTACGGCCTGTCCGAAGGGGAGCCGAGCCTACCGGCGATCTACCAGGACATCGATGCGGCTTTCCAGTGGCTGGACCAGGCGCCCCAGGTCCAGGGCAAGCCACTGGTGCTGCTGGGCCAGAGCCTGGGTGGCGCTCTGGCAGTGCATTACCTGGTGGATCATCCGCAGCGCCAGCGGCAACTCAAGGCCCTGGTGCTGGACGGCGTGCCCGCCAGTTATCGCGACGTCGGACGTTTCGCCCTGAGCACCTCCTGGGTGACCTGGGCCTTCCAGGTGCCGCTGTCCTGGCTGGTGCCCGATGGCGACAGCGCCATCGGCTCGGTGTCTGGACTGACCGGTGTGCCGAAATTGATCTACCACAGCCTGGACGATCCGATCGTGCCGCTTTCCAACGGCATCCGTCTGTATCAAGCTGCGCCGCCGCCGCGGGTGCTGCAACTGACCCGCGGCGGTCACGTGCAGACGTTCGCCGACCCGGTCTGGCGCACGGTGATGCTGCGCTATCTTGATGACCCGCAGCATTTCGACGGCCTGCGCCGCCTCGGCGAAGTCCCCAACTACCCGAAAACCTCCGCTGAATCTCCAGAGAGCACGCAATGAGCGAAGAACGTAATGCCATCCCCCTGATCATCACCGGTATCTGCAGCATCCTCGGCACCGTTGCGGTGCTCTGGTACTACGGTTACCTGCACTTCGCCAAGCCCGAGGATGCGTTGCTGCTCAGTGACTTCACCATGCTCAAGACGGTGCCGGGCGAAGACTACAAGGTCTCCCTGGAACCGGCGCCCCAGGTGGCCCAGTGCATCGACGGCGTGCTGGTGCTGTTCGACACCGAACAGAAAGGCCTGACCGGGGTGCTGATCAACAACAAGAAACGTGCGGTGCGGTGCATGGGGCAGGAGACGCCGCAGAAGCTCCAGCCGTAACCACAAGGGCGCTACAGTCTCCCTGTAAGAGCGAGCTTGCTCGCGATGAAGGCGATCAGCCAACGCCTATGTCGACTGATCTGCCGCCAGCGCGAACAAGCTCGCTCCCACAGGGGAGACGATGGGCTCAACAAAATGTGTGCGGCCATGAAAAAGCCCCGCCTGATTGAAGTCAGGCGGGGCTTTTTCGTTGCACTCAGCCGATCAGTTGGCGCTCATGGTCGAACGCGGAGCCACTGGCTGATTGTCGTTGGAAATGGTCACTTCCACCCGACGGTTCATGGCGCGGCCCGAGACGCTGGTGTTGTCGGCCACCGGGAATTCCTTGCCATAACCCTGGGTCACGATGCGGGCCGGGTCGACGCCCATCTTCACCAGGGCGGTGCGCACGGAGCTGGCGCGGCGCTCGGACAACGATTGGTTGTAGGAGTCCGAACCGGTGCTATCGGTATAGCCTTCGATGATCACCTTGCGGTCGGGGTTTTCCTGGAGGAACTGCGCCAGTTTGCTCACGTTGGTCATGCCGCTGGCGCGCAGGTCAGACTTGTTGGTGGCAAACAGCACGTCGCCGAAGGTCACCAGCGTACCGCGCTCGGTCTGCTTGGCGTTGAGGCTGTCCTGCAGCTGCTTGATCTGTGCGTTACGGGCTTCCAGCAGCGCGCGGGCACGTTCGTCACCGGCGTTTTTCAGCTCGGCTTCGGCGTTGCGCAGGGCGATGGTCTGCTTGGCTACTTCAACACGCTGGTTGGTCAGGTAGGCCAGTTGGTCGACCTTGGCTTCGTCTTCCTTGTCCATGTAGGCCTTGTCGGCCTTGGCCAGGAAATCGGCGGCTTCCTTGGTTTCCAGTGCGGCGACCTTGGTGGCCGCCGGATCGGCCTGCAGGCCGTTGTAATTGGTGCGGGCCTGTTCCAGGTTCACGTTCGGGTCGTGGGAGCAAGCGGCCAGGGATACGCAGGCGGCAAGCAGGGCGGGCATCATCAAGTGTTTGTGCATCATAGTCGGTCGTCCTTTTATCAATGAGCAATACGTCGAGGCATGAATGGATTACTGAACAACCTTGTTCATGCCTTCCTGACGCAATTCCTGAACCCCTTTCTGAGAGTCCTTGAGTGCCTGTTCAGCCTTGGCGGCCTGGGCCTTGCGCTCAGCGACGCGCGCGTCCCACTCGGCCTGTTCGGCCAGTCGCCGGGCTTCTTCGTAGTTCTTGTCGTGCATCGCGATTTCGGCTTGCTTGAGCTTGTCCTGGGCGGCCTTCATTTCCACCGCAGCGAACTCGGTGCCGCCGGCGCTGACGGCGCTGTTGACCGCCGATTGCGTTACCGCGTACTGCTCCGACGGTGGGTTGCCGGCGCAACCGGCCAGGATGAAGCTGCTACCGATGGCCAGGGCGGCCAGCTTCAGACCGCGCAGGCCATTGATCGAGGGTTTGGCAGTGCAGGTATTCATAGGCTTCAACTCCATTGGAAAACTCCTGGGAAACTAAAAATCCATGCTGAAACCGAAGCCGGGACGCCTGTTTGCCGCTGACGGCAGGGTGCGTTTATTTAAACGACCGTTCCAGTATGGTTACTCGGTGTGACCCGAGGCATTTTTCAAAAGTTCAGCGAAGATGGCCAATCGCCAAAAAGCATTGCTGACTGATCGGTCAACCGAAAAAAAGCTGAACTTTCAAGGCGCGCAGCGGTATGGGGAGGGGGTTTGAGAAGGGGCCGCAGACTGCCCGGGGCCGCGATCCGCCTGCGTGTTCGAGCGAGCGGATCGCGGCCTTCGACAGCTTCCAGGCGCAGAGGGCAGGGGAAGTCAGTGCTTGGATTTATCGTTCTGCGAGCAAAGCTCATGCAGATGACGACGGGACAGGGCGAGAAACCGCGGCGTCGGGCCGACGTCTTCATACAGCGGATCGCCTTCTTCGTCGGTGGCAACCACGTGGGAACCCTTCACATAGGGGAAGCTCGCTTCCAGCTCCTCCAGCGCGGCGCCAATCAGTTCGCCGAGCAGTTCCTCGGGTTGGCGCTTGGGGTACATCTCGCAGATCGCCGCCAGGCGTGCGGCGGCTTCCACATCCAGATGAATCGTGTAGCCGGTCTGGGTCAGATGACCCTTGGCGTTTTCTTCCCAGTGCTGGGCGAGTTCACGGATCTTCATGATGGCCTCAGTCAGTCTGCTCGTGGCAGGCGCGGTGAATGGCAAGCCGTTGTGTGGCTTATCTAAAAGACTAGAGCGCCGTTGCACGCAAGCGTTCATTTCTTGACGAGCGGCGGGTACTCGGCGGGCAAGGCTGCGCGAGTCGTCCGTCATGGCCAAGGACACTGCGCAGCCTTGAGCCCGTTCTTCGCTTGTCATACACGACGGGCATCGGCACTCTCTGTCTCATGCGTCTCACCCGATAGCTGTCCGGACCTATTTGCTGGAGAACTGCTGATGACCGATATCGATGCACGCTTGCGCGAGGATGTTCACCTGCTCGGCGAGTTGTTGGGCAACACCATTCGCGAACAGTACGGGGACCGGTTTCTCGACAAGATCGAGCAGATCCGCAAGGGCGCCAAGGCCGACCGGCGTGGTTCCGTGGATGCCGAACTCAGTGCCAGCCTCAACCAGTTGAGCGAGGATGAACTGCTGCCGGTGGCGCGGGCGTTCAACCAGTTCCTCAACCTGGCCAACATCGCCGAGCAATACCAGCTCATCCACAGGCGTGACGAATCACAGCCGGCGCCTTTCGAGGCGCGGGTGTTGCCCGAGCTGCTCGCCCGGCTTCGGGCCGAGGGGCATGGCGCCGAGTCCCTGGCCCGGCAACTGGGCCGGCTGGAGATCGAACTGGTCCTCACCGCCCACCCCACGGAAGTGGCCCGTCGCACGCTGATCCAGAAATACGACGCCATCGCCGCGCAACTGGCGGCCCAGGATCATCGCGATCTGACCGCCGCCGAGCGGGCGCAGATTCATCAGCGTCTGCAACGACTGATCGCCGAAGCCTGGCACACCGAGGAAATCCGTCGCACCCGGCCGACACCCGTGGACGAGGCCAAGTGGGGGTTCGCGGTCATCGAGCATTCGTTGTGGCAGGCCATCCCCAATTATCTGCGCAAGGCCGACCAGGCCCTGCTCGCCGCCACCGGGCTGCGCTTGCCTCTGGAGGCCGCGCCCATCCGCTTTGCCTCGTGGATGGGAGGTGACCGCGACGGCAACCCGAATGTCACCGCCGCGGTCACCCGTGAAGTGTTGCTGCTGGCGCGGTGGATGGCGGCAGACCTGTACCTGCGTGACGTCGATCAACTGGCCGCCGAGCTGTCCATGCAAAAGGCCAGCGATGCCCTGCGTGCCCAGGCCGGAGACAGTGCCGAGCCTTATCGGGCCGTGCTCAAGCAGTTGCGCGAACGCTTGCGGGCCACCCGCAACTGGGCCCAGGCTTCCCTCAAGGCCACTACGCCGGCCCCGGCGCAAGTGCTGCAGAACAACCGCGAGCTGCTCGATCCCCTGGAACTGTGCTACCAGTCGTTGCACGACTGCGGCATGGGGGTGATCGCCGACGGGCCGCTGCTCGATTGCCTGCGCCGGGCGGTGACGTTCGGTCTGTTCCTGGTGCGCCTCGACGTGCGCCAGGACTCGACGCGCCATACCGCCGCCATGACCGAGATCACCGATTACCTGGGATTGGGCCGTTACGGCGACTGGAGCGAAGAGCAGCGCATCGGCTTCCTGCTGGATGAGCTGAACAACCGGCGTCCGCTGTTGCCGGCCAACTTCAAGCCATCGGCCGACACGGCGGAAGTCCTGGCCACGTGTCGGGAAGTGGCGGCGGCGCCAGCGGCGTCGCTGGGCTCGTACGTGATCTCCATGGCCGGTGCGGCCTCCGATGTACTGGCGGTGCAACTGCTGCTCAAGGAGGCCGGCGTGCTGCGGCCGATGCGCGTGGTGCCGTTGTTCGAGACCCTGGCCGACCTGGACAATGCCGGGCCGGTGATCGAGCGACTGTTGCTGCTGCCGGGCTACCGTTCGCGCCTGCAAGGACCGCAGGAAGTGATGATCGGCTACTCCGACTCGGCCAAGGACGCCGGGACCACGGCGGCGGCCTGGGCGCAATACCGCGCCCAGGAACGGCTGGTGGACATCTGCCGGGAGCAGCAAGTCGAACTGCTGCTGTTCCACGGCCGTGGCGGCACCGTGGGCCGTGGTGGCGGCCCGGCCCATGCGGCGATCCTGTCCCAGCCACCGGGTTCGGTGGCGGGGCGTTTCCGCACCACCGAGCAGGGCGAAATGATTCGTTTCAAATTCGGCCTGCCGGATATCGCCGAACAGAACCTCAACCTGTACCTGGCCGCAGTGCTGGAAGCGACCCTGCTTCCGCCGCCACCGCCGACGCCCGAATGGCGGCACCTGATGGACGAACTGGCGGCCGACGGGGTCAAGGCCTACCGCGCCGTGGTGCGGGAAAACCCGCAGTTCGTCGAGTATTTCCGCCAGTCCACGCCGGAGCAGGAGCTGGGCCGCCTGCCCCTGGGCAGCCGGCCGGCCAAACGCCGGGCCGGCGGTATCGAAAGCCTGCGGGCGATCCCGTGGATCTTCGGTTGGACCCAGACCCGCCTGATGCTCCCGGCCTGGCTTGGCTGGGAAACCGCCCTGGGCAAGGCCCTGGAGCGCGGCGAGGGCGAACTGCTGGGACAGATGCGCGAGCAATGGCCGTTCTTCCGCACCCGCATCGACATGCTGGAGATGGTGCTGGCCAAGGCGGACGCCGACATCGCGCGCTCCTACGACGAGCGTCTGGTGGAACCGGCGCTGAGACCTTTGGGTGCGCATTTACGCGACCTATTGTCGCAGGCCTGTTCCGTGGTCCTGGGGTTGACCGGTCAGTCGCAACTACTGGCACATAGCCCAGAGACGCTGGAATTCATTCGCCTGCGCAACACCTACCTCGACCCGTTGCACCTGCTGCAGGCCGAACTGCTGGCGCGCTCGCGGCAGCAGGAGGTGGCCCAGGGCAGCCCCGTGGAACAGGCGTTGCTGGTGTCTGTGGCAGGGATTGCCGCCGGTTTGCGCAACACCGGCTAAGCTCAGGCAGCGCTGCGAAACGGCTCGCCCGGTGACGCCGGGCGATGCGAGGAGCCAGGGAAAGCAGGTCGACCAGGCGACAGTTTGTTGCCCGGTTGCGACGTTCGCCACCTCCTCCAAAGGTCGCGTCGAGCGCGGGTTCCTCCGACTTTCGGCGGCTTGTGTGGGTCGGGCCTGCTGTGTATCTTGATCAGCCTTTGGCCGTTTGGGCGGCCACGATCCTGTTTTTCCGAGATTGGCCCCACGAGGCGAATCCGAGCGTTTTACATAAAAAAATTGAGGAGCACATCGATGCGCGTCATTCTGCTGGGAGCTCCCGGGGCCGGTAAAGGTACTCAGGCAAAGTTCATCACTGAAAAATTCGGTATCCCGCAAATCTCCACCGGCGACATGCTGCGTGCTGCGGTCAAGGCCGGAACCGAGCTGGGCGTCAAGGCCAAGGGCATCATGGATGCCGGTGGCCTGGTGTCGGATGACCTGATCATTGCCCTGGTCAAGGATCGTATCGCTCAACCCGACTGCGCCAACGGTTTCCTGTTCGACGGTTTCCCGCGCACCATCCCGCAGGCCGAAGCCCTGGTCACCGCTGGCGTGGAGCTCGATCACGTGGTCGAGATCGCCGTCGATGACGAAGAGATCGTCCAGCGCATTGCCGGGCGTCGCGTCCACGAGCCTTCGGGCCGTGTGTATCACACCGTCTACAACCCGCCTAAACTCGCGGGCAAGGACGATATCACCGGTGAAGCACTGGTGCAGCGCAAGGACGACACCGAAGAAACTGTGCGTCATCGCCTCTCGGTCTACCACTCCCAGACCAAGCCGCTGGTGGACTTCTACCAGAAGCTGTCCGCCGCCCAGGGCAAACCGAAATACAGCCATATCGAAGGCGTCGGCTCGGTGGATGCGATCACCGACAAGGTGCTCAAGGCGCTGAGCTGAAAAACCGATCCGCTGTTCCAACTCCGGCCCGCTTGCGGGCCGGAGTTGTTTATACTGGCGCACTTTTTTCCCCTGATTGACGGATACATCGATGAGCACCCTGCTGGCCCTGGACACCGCGACCGAAGCTTGCTCCGTTGCCTTGCTGCACGACGGCAAGGTCACGAGCCATTACGAGGTGATCCCCCGCCTTCACGCGCAGAAACTGCTGCCGATGATCCAGCAGTTGCTCAGCGATGCCGGAACCACCCTGCAGGCGGTGGATGCGATTGCCTTTGGGCGTGGACCGGGGGCATTCACCGGTGTGCGCATCGCCATCGGCGTGGTGCAGGGGCTGGCGTTTGCGCTGGAGCGCCCGGTGTTGCCGGTGTCGAACCTGGCGGTGCTGGCCCAGCGGGCGTTGCGTGAGCAAGGTGCCCGCCAGGTGGCCGCCGCCATCGACGCCCGCATGGATGAGGTGTATTGGGGCTGCTATCGCGAAATCGACGGCGAGATGCGCCTGGTGGGCCAGGAAGCGGTGATGCCGCCCGAGGCCGCGGCTTTGCCGCCCGGAACGGATGGGCAATGGTTCGGCGCTGGCACCGGATGGGGCTATGGGGCACGAATCGCCGTGAACCTCAGCGGCCAGGATCCGACAATGCTGCCGCACGCCGAAGACCTGCTGGCCCTGGCGCGTTTCGCCTGGGAGCGCGGCGAAGCCATCCCCGCCGACGACGCCCAACCGGTTTACCTGCGGGACAAAGTCGCCACGCCCAAGTCCGAACGCTAGAACCGATCTTGGCCAGAACGCTGCTGTGGTTGTGGCGAGGGGATTCATTCCCGCCGGGGCGCGAAGCGACTCCCGATAGTGTTGCGCTTTGCGCTTGGTGGGCGAATGCTGCCCGCTCGAGCGGGGATGAATCCCCTTGCCACACATCTATTCGTCTGCACAGGCGCATCCGCCGCCAAAGTCATCTGCCCTCGCAAAAGTCACATCCGATATCGCCAGTCGTCACTTTTTTTGCCGGTTTTTAAACCTTTTTGGCTTTCTGTGTTCTAGTTATCACTTGCGCGTTTGCGCGGCTGCGAAAGTGCCGCTAAATTGCCATCATTGATACCGAGCATTCAGTTATGCGTATAGACGGCGTTTCATCCCAGTCCTATCCCATCAAGCGCAGGCCTCGTACAGGCAGGATCGCTGATCAGGAGAACTTCGACGAAGTCGATGGCGAACTGGAGTTCCCGTCCGAAGAGCAACTGGCTGCCCGTGCCGCCAAGGCCAGCGCGCAACGCCTGAGCAATCTTCCCGCCCGTCAGCAGGACATGATTTACCATCGCGCCATGACCCGTAGCGTCGCCACGGCCCTGGCCAGCTACCTGAGCACCGCCGGCTTCGTCGATTGGGATATGGAAGTGCTGGGCCTCGATCTCTACATCTGATGGCATTGCCTTACTACCTGGGCTGCCCGTCCTGGAGTGAAAACGCCTGGCGCGACTACCTGTATCCCCAGGACGCCAGAAGCACCGATTTTCTCGACCTCTATTCCCAAGTGTTCAACGCCGTGGAAGGCAATACGACCTTCTACGCCAGCCCCTCTGCGGCCATCGTGCAGCGTTGGGCGCAAACCATGCCCTCGCACTTTCGCTTCACGGCCAAGTTCCCCGGCGATATCAGCCACCAAGGCGATTTGCGTGAGCACCAGAGCGCCGTCGACACATTCGTGCAATTGCTCCGCCCCTTGGGGGAACGGGTATCGCCGTTCTGGTTGCAGTTATCCAAGGCCTTCACGCCGGATCGATTGCCGGAGCTGGCAGGGTTCATCGACGCGTTCGAAGGTCCCTTGGCCGTGGAGGTGCGTCACGATGAATTCTTCGCCAAGGGCGATGCCGAGCGCCGGCTCAACCGCCTGTTGCTCGACCGCGAGGTGGAGCGTATCTGCCTCGACCCCCGGGCGTTGTTCAGTTGCACATCGACCGACCCCTGCGTGCTTCATGCCCAGTCGAAAAAGCCCCGGGTGCCGCCGCGGCCGGCCGCGTTCACCCAATGCCCGCAGGTACGCTTCATCGGTCATCCAGCGCTGGAGGCCAACGAGCCGTTCCTGACGCCCTGGGTAGAAAAAATCGCCGGCTGGATCGAAGAAGGACGCACGCCGTACATCTTCCTGCACACCGCCGATAACGTGCTGGCGGCAAAACTCGCGCAACACTTTCACCGGCGATTGATGCATCGATTGCCTGGCTTGCCGGCCCTGCCTGAGTTATACAGAGAGCCCGCCGCCGAGCAACTGGGTTTGCTCTGAGGCGAACGTCCCTCTGCCCAGGAGCGAACTTCATGGATGCGCAAACCCGTCGAGCCCAGGCGTTCAAGGCCCTGCACGAACGCGAAGAGGCTTTCGTCATTCCCAACCCCTGGGACGCCGGTTCGGCAAAGATGCTTGCCAGCCTGGGTTTCGAAGCGTTGGCCACCACCAGTGCCGGTCATGCCTTTTCCCTGGCACGTCCCGATGGTGCGCTGGGGCTGGAAGATACCCTCGCCAATGTCCGGGCGATCGTGGCGGCCACTGACCTGCCGGTGGCAGTCGACCTGGAGAACGGTTTCGCCGATGCCCCCGAGGAGTGCGCTCGCAATCTGTTGCGTGCGGCGCAGGCCGGCGCGGTCGGGGGCTCCATCGAAGATGCCACGGGGCGCGAAGGCAGCCCGATCTATTGCTTCGAAGAGGCCGTGGCACGGGTGAAGGCCGCGGCAGACGCGGTGCGCAGCCTGCCATATCCCTTCGTGCTGACCGCTCGCGCGGAAAATTTCCTGCATGGTAATCCCGACCTGGACGACACGATTCGTCGCCTGAAGGCTTTCGCCGATGCTGGCGCCGACGTGCTCTACGCACCGGGGCTCAGCAGCGCCGGGCAGGTGCTGGCGGTGGTGCAGGCGGTGGCGCCCAAACCGGTGAATGTCCTGATGTCCGGCGCACTGGACCTGACGGTCGCGCAATTGAGCGAGCTGGGCGTCAAGCGCATCAGTGTCGGCTCTGCCCTGGCCCTGGCGGCGTACGGTGAGTTCATGCGTGCCGCCGAAGAGATCAGGCAGCAGGGCACCTTCACTTTTACCCGGCGTTCAATGCCGTTCCGGCAGGCCAACGAGTTGTTCAAGGGCTGAGGTCGGGCCGTGCGGGGATTGAAGGTATTCGCGTGTCTGCTGCTGATCGTTGGCGGCGCGGTGCTGGGTGTGCGGCAAGGTTGGCTGGCGGTGCCGCCGCAATGGAACCCCTGGGCGCCGCTGGATATCAACAGCCCGCCGAACCTGCTGACCCGTTACAAGCTGATGGCCCTGCGCAACGATCCGCAACTCTGTGACCAGGCCCTCGCGACCTCTATCCTGCGGGTCGTTCGCCAGGCCGATAGCGATCCCAGGGGCAATTGCCCATTGACCAATGTCGTAAGAGTCCAGGGCAGCGAGGTGGCGCTGAGCAGCAGCTTCCTGGCCAGTTGCCCGCTGGCGGTGGCATTCGCCCTGTTCGAGCGCCATGCGTTGCAGCCGGCGGCCATGGCGGCCTATGGGCAGAAAGTGAAGCGGGTCGATCACCTGGGCAGTTTTGCCTGTCGCAACATGTACGGTCGTGAGACCGGCGCGCGCAGCCAGCATGCCACCGCAAGCGCCCTGGACATCGCCGGGTTTCGCCTGGCCGACGGGCGTGCGATCAGCGTCCTCAGGGACTGGCCCAAGGACAATGCCGATGCGCGTTTTCTACGTCAGGCCCGGGATGGCGCCTGCGATATGTTCAGTGTGGTCCTGAGCCCGGACTACAACGCGGCGCACCGCAATCATTTCCATCTGGACGTGGGGCCCTGGTGGATCTGTCGCTAGGCTCTGTTCGAAAAGCCTTGATACTCGTTCATGCTGACCTGAGACGGGGCTTGCTGTTCTCATTTCGCCACGCCTGGCCTTCGCGCAGACATATCCCAGACAGAGTCAGGATAGCCTCAGGCGGCGATACGCAGGTTCTGCAGCACGATCGGACGTGCCCAGCGAGTGTCGAAATCCAGTGCCTTCTGCTGCGCCACCAATTCCTCTTCCGGGAATGGCGGGAAAGGCTTGTCCAGCAGGTCCAGTTCGAACTCGGCGATCGGCAAGTGCAGGGGGCGAGGTTGTGGCGCAGGGCCAGGTTCCGGCAGTGGCTGGCCAGCGGTGAGGACGATTGGGCGGACCCAGTTGCTTTCGAAGTTCTGCTGTTTTTGCTGGGCGACGATTTCTTCCGGCGGGAAGGGCGGGAAGGGTTTGTCCAGCAGGTCGAGTTCGAATTCGGCGATGGGCAGGAACAGCGGTTCTGGCGGTTTGACCTGGGTTTGTGTCACGTCGCAAGTGCGCTGGCTGACGATGTGGTCCAGCAGTTCGGCGCCGAGGGTCGGTTCAACAGCCTCATCGAGGGCGACCGGCTGGTAGCTGCCGGGCGCCGGTGCGTTTTCACCCAGTTGATCGGCCAGGGCCCGGGCAAAGAAATCCTGCCACAGGTGACTGACGCCGCTCAGCGCTTGGGTGTTACGCAGGCTGTAATCGCCGTAAGGGGAGATGACGCCTATCGATGTGGATTGAATGTCTGACATTTTTCTCGGTCGACGCTCAGCTCTGGCAAAATGCCGTTCACCGTTGTTATCGGCCGTTTTTGCCGATCCTTAATTTTTTGAGCATGTTTTCCATGAGTGAGCGAACCGCGGCCTGCCGCATCCACGTCGAGGCCCTGGCCCCGGCCTTCCAGCCACAGGCCGAGCACTGGGCCCAGCGGCTTGGGCTGCCCTTGCAGGTGGAGGATGGCGAGTTTGCCTTGCAGATCGGCGCGCAGGGGTTGCAACTGCAGCAACTGGGGCCGGACGCGCCGGGGCCGGTACGGGTGGACTTCGTCGAGGGGGGCGCAGCGCATCGCCGGTTGTACGGTGGCGGCAGCGGGCAAATGATCGCCAAGGCGGTGGGCATCGCCCAGGGCGTGCGTCCGCGGGTGCTGGATGCCACCGCCGGGTTGGGCAAGGATGCCTTTGTCCTGGCCAGCCTGGGCTGCGACATGAGCCTGGTCGAGCGCCAGCCGCTGATCGGCGCCTTGCTGGAGGACGGCCTGGCCCGAGGCGCGGAGGATTTCGACGTCGCCCCCATCGTGGCCCGCATGCGCCTGTTCAAGGGCAACGCCATCGAGGTGATGCGTAACTGGGAAGGCGAGCCCCCCCAGGTGATCTACCTGGACCCGATGTTTCCCCATCGCGAGAAAACCGCCTTGGTGAAGAAGGAGATGCGCCTGTTCCGTCCCCTGGTGGGCGACGACCTGGACGCCCCGGCGTTGCTGGCCGCAGCACTGGCCCTGGCGAGCCATCGGGTGGTGGTCAAGCGTCCGCGCAAGGCACCGTGCATCGAAGGACCCAAGCCGAGTCATGGCCTGGAGGGCAAGTCCAGCCGCTACGATATCTATCCCAAGAAAGCCCTCAAGCCCTGAGACCGGGGGCCTTCATCGTGGCCAGCCCACGATCGGGCCCTTCGATACGCCGAGGACTAGGGGTGGTAAGCCCGCATGAACAACCCCACCACTTCCCGCACATGATCCTCGGCCGCGTCGCGGTCCAGCGGCTCGCCGCAGCCATACAGCAAGCGGAAGTTCGCCGCTCCCTTGATCAGGCAAAAGAAATGTTCGGCGGCATGGCGGGGCTTGTCGATGCTCAAGGCCCCGCTCTGGTGGACCTTGGTCAGCAAACGCTCCATGCCGGTGAGCATCCGCTGGGGACCGGCTTCGTAGAACACCGTCGAAAGCTTGGGATCCTGGCTGCCCAGGGTCATGATCAGCCGATGCAGGTTCACCGACTCGTCACTGTTGATCAGTTGATGGAAGCCTCGGGCGATGGTCAGCAGCACGTTTTCAATCGGCACGCCTTCCGGCCATTCGAAGAACAGCAAGGGAACCTGCTCCTCGCATTTGGCGATCACCGCGGCGGAAAACAACGTTTCCTTGTCGTTGAAATGGCTATAGACCGTCAGTTTCGACACACCAGCCTCGGCGGCCACGGCCTCCATGCTGGTACTGGCGTAGCCCATGCTCAGGAACAGGCGCTTGGCGGCGTCGAGAATGGCCTGGCGCTTGGCCAGGTCCTTGGGACGGCCGGGGCCGCTGGGGGATGAAAGATTGTTCGACATTCTTCGCGTTAATACTGGACTGGTGAGTTTGCTATTAATAACATACTCGCCAGTATAATTATTCCAAGCACCCTTAGCGAAAGGTCACTCGTCATGTTCCGCTATGCGTCGTCCCTCGCCCTGCCAGTCAGCCTGGCTTTTTTATTGTCTGCGTGTGGCCATGACGAACCGGTGCCCGTTGCCGTGCGTCCTGCCATGGTGGTCAAGCCCGAGCCCTCGGCCCAGGCGACGGACAGCTATCCTGGCGAGGTGCGGGCGCGTTTCGAGCCGGACCTGGCTTTCCGTATCGGTGGCAAGGTAAGCCGCCGGCTGGTGGAGGAAGGCCAGAGGGTCAAGGCCAACCAGCCATTGGCCGAGCTCGACCCCGAGGACGTGCGCCTGCAACTGGAGGCCACTCGGGCCCAGGTGGCCGCCGCCGAGGCCAACCTCAACCTGGTGCGGGCCGAACGTGATCGCTACAAGACCTTGCTGGATCGGCAGATGGTCAGCCGGTCCCAATACGACAACGCCGAAAACCTTTACCGCTCCGGCGCCGCGCGGCTCAAGCAGATCAAGGCCGAATTCGACGTGGCCAGCAACCAGGCCAGCTATTCGGTATTGCGTGCACCCCAGGATGGCGTGGTCGCCCGACGTTCGGTGGAAGTGGGGCAGGTGGTATCGGCCGGTCAGACCGTCTTCACCCTGGCCACCGATGGGGAGCGTGAGGTGCTCATCAGCCTGCCGGAGCAGAGCTTCGGCCGCTTCAAGATCGGCCAGCCGGTCTCCGTGGAGCTATGGAGCCAGCCCGATCAGCGCTTCAGTGGGCGTATCCGTGAACTTTCGCCGGCCGCCGATCCCAAGTCCCGCACGTTCGCCGCTCGGGTGGCCTTCACGGCCGGCAGCGTGCCGGCCGAGCTGGGCCAGAGCGCGCGGGTGTTTATCCAGGCCGCCGACAAGGTTCCGCTGTCGGTGCCACTCTCGGCACTGACCGCCGAGAACGGTGCCACCTATGTCTGGGTGGTCAATGCCAACCACACCCTGAAAAAAGTCCCGGTGCGCGTCGGCGCCTTCGGCGAGAAGACCGTGCCGGTGCTGGAAGGCTTGAGCCCCGACGATTGGGTCGTCGCGGCGGGCGTGCATGTGCTCCTCGACGGCCAGCAGGTACGGCCTGTGGATCGCTCCAACCGTGCGGTCAACCTGGCGGCCAAGGAGTAATTCCCGATGGGTTTCAATCTTTCCGAGTGGGCGCTGCGTAATCGCCAGATCGTACTGTTCCTGATGTTGCTGCTGGCTATCGTTGGTGCGCTTTCCTACACCAAGCTGGGCCAGAGCGAAGATCCACCGTTCACGTTCAAGGCCATGGTGATTCGCACCAACTGGCCGGGGGCCACGGCCGAGGAAATGTCGCGGCAGGTCACCGAGCGCATCGAAAAGAAGCTGATGGAAACCGGCGATTACGAAAAGATCGTCTCGTTCTCGCGGCCGGGCGAGTCCCAGGTGACCTTCATGGCCCGCGACTCCCTGCATTCGGCACAGATCCCCGAGCTGTGGTACCAGATCCGCAAGAAAGTCGCCGATATCCGTCACACGTTGCCGCCGGGTATCCAGGGGCCGTTCTTCAACGATGAGTTCGGCACGACCTTTGGCAATATCTACGCGCTGACCGGCGACGGGTTCGACTACGGCGTGCTCAAGGATTACGCCGACCGTGTGCAGATCCAGCTGCAACGGGTCAAGGATGTGGGCAAGGTCGAGCTGATTGGCCTGCAGGACGAAAAGATCTGGATCGAACTGTCGAACGTAAAGCTGGCCACCCTTGGCTTGCCCCTGGCGGCGGTCCAGCAGGCCCTCGAGGAGCAGAATGCGGTGTCCACCGCCGGTTTCTTCGAAACCGGTAGCGAGCGCCTGCAGCTACGGGTGTCGGGGAATTTCCAGACCGTGGAAGAGATTCGCAGCTTCCCCATCCGGGTCGCCGATCGTACGTTCCGTATCGACGATGTGGCGGATGTGCGTCGCGGTTTCAACGATCCGCCGGCACCGCGCATGCGCTTCATGGGCGAAGACGCCATCGGCCTGGCTGTGGCCATGAAGGACGGCGGTGACATTCTGATCCTGGGCAAGGCCCTGGAGGCCGAGTTTGCCCGGATCCAGAACAATCTCCCGGCCGGCATGCAACTGCGCAAGGTCTCGGACCAGCCGGCGGCGGTGAAGACCGGTGTGGGCGAGTTCGTCCAGGTGCTGGTGGAAGCGCTGACGATCGTGTTGCTGGTGAGCTTCTTTTCCCTGGGCCTGCGCACCGGGATGGTGGTGGCCCTGGCGATTCCGCTGGTGCTGGCGATGACTTTCGCGGCGATGTATTACCTGGGGATCGGCCTGCACAAGATTTCCCTTGGCGCGCTGGTGCTGGCCCTGGGGCTGCTGGTGGACGACGCGATCATCGCCGTGGAGATGATGGCGATCAAGATGGAGCAGGGCTTCGACCGGATCAAGGCCGCCAGCTATGCCTGGACCAGCACTGCATTCCCGATGCTCACCGGTACGCTGATCACGGCGGCGGGGTTCCTGCCGATCGCCACGGCGCAATCGGGCACCGGCGAATATACCCGTTCGATTTTCCAGGTGGTGACCCTGGCGTTGGTGGCGTCCTGGGTGGCTGCGGTGGTGTTCGTGCCTTACCTGGGGGAAAAGCTGCTGCCGGACCTGGCGAAAATCCATGCGGCCAGACACGGCACTCGTGACGGTCAGCCCGATCCCTATGGCACGCCGTTCTACCAGCGCGTCCGGCGCCTGGTGGAGTGGTGCGTGCGTCGGCGTAAAACCGTCATCGCACTGACGGTGCTGCTGTTTGTCGGCTCAGTGGTGCTGTTCCGTTTTGTCCCTCAGCAGTTCTTCCCGGCGTCGGGACGTCTGGAGTTGATGGTCGACCTGAAGCTGGAGGAAGGCGCCTCCCTGAGCAACACCGCCGAACAGGTCAAGCGCCTGGAAGCGATGCTCAAGGATCATCCGGGCATCGATAACTACGTGGCCTATGTCGGTACCGGGTCTCCTCGTTTCTATCTGCCGCTGGATCAACAACTGCCTGCTCCCAGCTTCGCCCAGTTCGTGGTGCTGGCCAAGACCATCGAGGATCGCGAGCCGTTGCGCAGCTGGCTGATCAGCACCTTGAACGAACAGTTTCCCACCCTGCGTTCACGGGTCACTCGCCTGGAAAACGGACCACCCGTGGGTTACCCGGTGCAGTTCCGGGTGACCGGCGAGCACATCGAAGAAGTCCGGGCCCTGGCGAGGAAAGTGGCGACCAAGGTGCGTGAAAACCCCTACGTGGCCAATGTGCATCTGGATTGGGAAGAGCCGAGCAAGGTCGTGTACCTGAATGTCGATCAGGAGCGCGCCCGGGCCCTGGGGGTGAGCACCGTCGACCTGTCGAAGTTCCTCCAGAGTTCCCTCATCGGCTCCAGCGTCAGCCAGTACCGCGAAGACAACGAGCTGATCGAGATCCTGCTGCGTGGCACCGTGCACGAACGCACCGAACTGTCCTTGCTGCCCAGCCTCGCGGTGCCTACCGAGAATGGCACCAGCGTTGCGCTGTCCCAGATCGCGACGTTGGAGTACGGCTTCGAAGAAGGCGTGATCTGGCACCGCAACCGCCTGCCGAGCGTGACCGTGCGGGCCGACATTTACGGCAAGGAGCAACCGGCGACCCTGGTCCAGCAGATCTTCCCGACCCTGGACCCGATTCGGGCCGAGTTGCCGGATGGCTACCTGCTGGAGGTCGGCGGTACGGTAGAGGATTCGGCTCGCGGCCAGAAGTCGGTGAATGCCGGTGTGCCGCTGTTCATCGTGGTGGTGCTGACGTTGCTGATGCTGCAGCTGCGCAGCTTCTCGCGCACGGCCATGGTGTTCCTGACCGCTCCCCTGGGGCTGATCGGTGTGACGCTGTTTTTGCTGGTGTTCCGCCAGCCGTTCGGTTTCGTCGCCATGCTGGGGACTATCGCCCTGTCGGGAATGATCATGCGTAACTCGGTGATCCTGGTGGACCAGATCGAGCAGGATATCGAGGCAGGACTGACGCCCTGGCAGGCGATCATCGAAGCCACCGTGCGCCGTTTCCGACCCATCGTGCTCACCGCCCTGGCGGCGGTGCTGGCAATGATCCCCTTGTCCCGCAGCCTTTTCTTCGGGCCGATGGCCGTGGCGATCATGGGGGGACTGATCGTGGCGACGGCGTTGACGCTGCTGTTCCTGCCGGCGCTGTATGCGGCCTGGTTCAGGGTCAAGAAAACCTGACTGCAGTTCTCTGACGCCAAAAGACAATGTGGGAGCGAGCCTGCTCGCGATAGCGGTGTAACAGCCAACGAAGGTGTCATGGCTGATATCGCTTCGCGAGCAGGCTCGCTCCCACAGGTGTTTATGCTGGGTGTCAGAGCGCGCCGAACACCTTCTTCGCCAGACTGGTGGCCGCGGCCGCCGGGTTCTGGCGAATGGCGGCTTCCTGCTTGCCGATCATTTCAAACAAGCCATCGAGCGCCTGTTCAGTCACGTAGTTCTCGACGTTGGCGCTTTTCGCGTCCAGTACACCGAAGGTCGCGGCCTGGCCTGCGAAGGCGTTGTATTGCTGGGCCAGGCCGACCTTGTCGGTGGCTTGCTTGACGATAGGCAGGAACTTGGCACGGATCTGCTCGCGGCTGCTCTTGTTCAGGTACTGCGTGGCCGAGTCGTTGCCGCCGCTGAGGATGCCCTTGGCATCGTCCACGCTCATGTTCTTCACTGCGTTGACCAGGATCGGCTGGGCCTGGACCACGGCGGCCTCGGCGGCCTGGTTCATGCTGCTCTCCAGTTGCTCGACCTGGTCGCCCATGCCGAAGGCCTTCATCTTGCTGGCGACCTTGCCGAGCTTGCCCGGCAGCTCGATCTTGACCTCGGGGTTGTTGCTGAAGCCGCCAGGGGTGCCGAGTTGCTTGACCGCGACTTGAGCGCCTTGGGTCAAGGCGTCCTTGAGGCCGCCCGTGGCATCTTTTTGCGACAGGTCGCCAAGGGACAGGGCCATGGCTTGGGCACTGATCAACAGGCCGGCGCACAGGCCGGTGAAACGCAGGGTAGAGCGGAGCATGACAGCGTCCTTGAAGTGAATGGGAAAGGAATCAGCGGGCAGCGTCGACACGGATCTTCAACGGCTGCGGATCATTGCCATCGAGTTGCACGGTATGTTGTTCGGTGGTGATGAACATCACGCGTCCGTCCACCTCGATACGGGCACTCACGGCATACCGGTGCCCGGGCTTGACCTGGGCCGGATCATAACTGAGGTGGAACGGCAGCGGGACCTGGCCTTTGACCGGGCCGCTCTGCTCATCGAGCACCGTGGCCGGGGCATCGGCCAGGGAAACGTCCTGCAGGCTGACGCTCAGGATCGCGCTGGGTGGCAGGGCGATGCGCTGCAGGTAGAACACTTCGCCGTCGAGGCTGTGCCGGCTCGCCAGCGGTGCGCTGGAACAGGCACCGAGCAGTGCCGCGAGGGCGATGAGGGGAAGCTTGTTCATCGGGCAATTCCTTGGTTGGGGAGGCGCCAGCGGTCAAGCGGGCGCCTGGGTGGTCAGTCCTGGGACACCGGGGCAACCTGTTCCGCCGCGTCTTCACTGCGATGCAACGCCACCTGACGGATCGACAGGCGGATTTCCGCCGGCAGCACCCGTTTGGCCGCGCCTTCGGCCAGTTCGCCCAACAACTCGTGATAGCTTAGCTTGCCCGCTTCGTCCCGGCGCAGCACGTCGAGATCCAGCATGGTCTGGATGAAGTGGCGGAACAGGCTCTTGTCGAAGAATTCCGGTGCATTCAGGCCATGGAGAATCGACAGGCGCTGGGCCATCACGGTACAGAGGTCTTCCAGCTCCTCGGCACTGATGCTGTTCTGGCCACTGTTGAGCAGCAGCGAGACCGTCATGTAGAAGCGCTGCAGGGTCTGGGCAATGCTCTTGGACAACAGGGTCAACAGCACGAAGTGCCGCGAACTCGGGGCCGGGCGCAGGTACAGGTCCTTTTCGAAGCGCAGCAGGCCCTGTTCGACGAATGCTTCGAGCCATTGGTCCACCACTTCATCCAACTGGTCCAGGGACCAGCGGATGAACAGCTCCGATTGCAGGTACGGGTACAAGGCGCGAGTGTAGCGCAGGATCTGCTCGCGACTCATGCGCGACGTACTCTGGAAGAAACTGGCCAGCAACGCGGGCAAGGCGAAGATATGTAGCACGTTGTTGCGGTAATAGGTCATCAGTACCGCGTTCTGCTCGTCCAGGTAGAGGATCTTGCCCAGGGCATCGCTCTGTTCCGACAGCAGGTCCATGCCTTTGACATGCTCGATCAAGGCCAGGCCATCGCCTTCGGGAAGGGTGGTGTAGGGTGAATACGGTACTTTGCGCAGCAAGGCCAGGTACAGGTCCAGTACCCGGGCCATGGCGCGGTCGTCCAGGGCCAGGCGGCTGGTGGACAACAGCGCCAGGGCGACGAGGTTGACCGGGTTGATCGCGGCGGCTTCGTTCAGGTGCCGGGCCACACGTTCGCCGAGACGATGGGTGGTTGCGTTGAGCCAGGCTGGCTTGAATTGCGGGCCAAGCGCCTGTTGGCGCCAGTCCGGCTGTTCGCTGTCGAGGAACTGGGCCAGCCTGATCGGTTCGCCGAAGTTGACTGCCACCTGGCCGAAGCGCTGCTTGAGGGCGCCGACGACCTTGAAAATGTCGAAGATCGACTCTTTCTTCTTGCTGGCGCCGCGCAGTTCGCCCAGGTAGGTACGGCCTTCCAGTACCCGCTCATAACCGATGTAGACCGGCACGAACACGATGGGCGTGCGCGAGGAGCGCAGGAAGCTGCGCAAGGTGATGGCAAGCATGCCGGTCTTGGGCTGCAGCATGCGCCCGGTACGCGATCGCCCGCCCTCGACGAAGTACTCCACGGGGAAGCCTTTAGTGAACAGCGTGTGCAGGTATTCGTTGAACACCGCCGTATAGAGCGGGTTGCCCTTGAATGTGCGGCGCATGAAAAACGCCCCGCCGCGGCGCAGCAGGCCGCCGATCACCGGCATGTTGAGGTTGATGCCGGCGGCGATGTGCGGTGGGGTCAGGCCGTTGCGAAACAGCAGGTAAGACAGCAGCAGGTAGTCGATATGGCTGCGATGGCAGGGCACATAGATGACTTCGTGGCCGGGAGCGATCTTCTGCACGCTCTCGATGTGGTTGACCTTGATGCCGTCGTAGATCTTGTTCCAGAACCAGCTCAGCACCACCTCCAGGAAGCGGATAGCGGTATAGGTGTAGTCCGAGGCGATCTCGTTGCCATAGCGCAGGGCCTGGGCCTTGGCTTTCTCTGTGGATATCTTTTCCCGCTCGGCCTCCTCGGCAATCGCCTGCCTGACCAACGGTTGGTTCACCAGCCCTTTGACCAGGTTGCGGCGATGGGAGATGTCGGGGCCGATCACCGCCGACTTCAGGTTGCGCAAGTGCACCCGCAGGATCCGCTGGGCCATGCGTACGGTGCGCTCGTGGCCCTTGTCGTGTTCGATCAGTTCGCGCAGGTGGATCGGCGCGGAAAACTGCACCCGGGTCTTGCGTCCCAGGATCATGATGCTCAGCAGGCGGCGCAGGCGTCCGGTGACGGCCCAGCTGTCGGCGAACAGCAGTTTCCATGGGCTGGATTCGCTGTCGGGCGACTGGCCCCAGAACACACTCACCGGGATGATCTGCGCGTCTTCGGCGGCGTTCTGCGTCAGGGCATTGACCAGTCGTGTCAACGTGGGGGGCGCGCCGCGCTTGTCCTGGCGCCCGAGCCAGTCGGGGGCCGGGGTCAGATAGAAAAAGGCTGCCGGCTCCAGCAGGTTCCCCACCGCTACCGGTAATACGGGACGGGGCAGGCCGGCCTTGGTGCATTCGGTGTCGAGCACCGCCAGGTCGGTGAGCGAAGGGTCTTGCAGGACGTAGAACACCGGACGGCTGCGGTCGAGATCGAGGGTGAAGGACGACTGGTTGATCGTCTCGGAACGAACCCAGAGATACAACAGGCGGCGCAGGGTGCCAAATACAAGACGACGGAACGGGGAGCGGGTCATACGGCTTCTGCGTGAGTGGAAAGAATCGAGCGGTCGCTAGTGTGCCGGATTCGTCGAAAATCGGCAAAAAAGCGGCGAAGTAAAGTCAGTTGAGAGTTTTCGTGTGTGTCTTATACTCGGTCGCTGATCGCCTCGGCCTTCCCATGGACGGCTGCGGGGCGGCGAAAGTTCGTACAGCTTTATCTTTGCCGTCGGGCGGGAGAGCTGGCTTGAAAAATAAGAATTGGGAGTGAGCAATCATGGCAGCACGCGAAACCGGCAACGTGAAGTGGTTCAACGACGCCAAGGGCTACGGTTTTATCCAGCGTGAAGGCGGGGCGGATGTATTCGTGCACTATCGCGCGATCCGCGGCGAAGGCCACCGTTCGCTGATCGAGGGCCAGAAGGTCGAGTACGCGGTGGTGGAAGGGCAGAAGGGCCTGCAGGCTGAGGATGTGGTGGGGTTGTAAACCGCATTCACTGGCTACGCGAAACCCATTGTGGGAGCGAGCTTGCTCGCGATAGCGGTGTGTCAGTCACTTCTAATCTGGCTGATCTACCGCTATCGCGAGCAAGCTCGCTCCCACATTGGCTCTGCGGTGGGCTGGAAGTCAGCGTCACGCCGTCTTCCAGGTGATCTCTTCTTCCCCATCGGCGCTGATGCGAATCCAGCGATCCGCCGATTCCTCGCCTTCCTCTTCAACCCAGGAGCCCGGCGCACAGCGTACTTCGACGTTCAGCGCGGCGAAGGCGGCGCGGGCGCAGGCGATGTCGTCTTCCCATGGGGTCCGGTCGCTTTCCAGGTAAAGGCTGTTCCATTTGCCCACGGCCTTGGGCAGCCAGGTCACCGGGATATCGCCAGCCTTGCATTTGTAGGTCTGGCCTTTCTGGGTCCATTCGCTGCAAGGTCCCAGGGCCTGGCTCAGCCAGGCGGCGATGGCCTTGTGGTCAACATCGGCGTCCTTGAGGTAAATCTCGATATCGGGTTGGCGCATGGATGTCCTCACTGTGGTCTCGAAAAATCCATTCGCGGATTTAGTGTCGGCCCCGAACGCTCGCCCGGGGCCCGATAGGGTTATTGAAGAACGAAATAATCGTAGCGCATCGACACCGTGACCTCGAAGGGTTCGGCCTGCTCGATCACGCTGGCGCGGCGCTCGGCATTGGCGCGCCAGCCGTGGGGCGTCATGGCCAGCAGGTTGGCCCGATCCGGGCCGCTGTCCAGCGTCAAGCGAAACTCCAGGGTTTCGCTGTGCTCCAGCGTCATGCCCGGCGGCACCAGGGCCAGATGCTTGTCATCGGTGTATTCGCGCACTTCGTCGTACAGCCGCTCGCGCAGTTCCATCAGGTGACCGCGGGTGGGGCCGACTTTCATCAGGCCACCACCAGGGCTGAGCAGGCGCCTGGCCTCCTGCCAGTCCAAGGGGCTGAACACGCTTGCCAGGAACTGGCAGCAACCATCCGCCAACGGTACCCGGGCCATGCTGGCGATCAACCAGGTCAACCGTGGGTTGCGTTTGCAGGCACGCTTGACCGCCTCCCGCGAGATGTCCAGGGCGTAGCCATCAGCGTCGGGCAGGGCATCGGCGATCTGCGCGGTGTAGTAGCCCTCGCCACAGCCGATGTCCAGCCAGCGACCGGGGGCTCGTTGCGCAGCCAGTTCGGCCAGGCGCCGGGCCACCGGAGCGTAGTGCCCGGCATTGAGGAAGGCGCGACGGGCTTCGACCATGGCCTGGTTGTCCCCAGGGTCGCGGCTGTTCTTGTGCTGCACCGGCAGCAGGTTGAGGTAACCCTGGCGCGCCCGGTCGAAGCGATGGCCGGCCGGGCACACCACGCCGTTGTCCAGCGCCTTGAGCGGTTCGCTGCAGATCGGACAGGCGAGCATCAGGCGAGTAACTTGATCAGCGTCTTGTAGTAGATCTCGGTCAGTACGTCGAGATCGGCCGCCAGCACGCGTTCGTTGACCTGGTGGATGGTGGCGTTGACCGGCCCCAGTTCCACCACTTGCGTTCCCATGGTGGCGATGAAGCGCCCGTCGGACGTACCGCCGCTGGTGGACGCCTGGGTTTCACGCCCGGTGACGTCCCGGATGCTGGAAGACACGGCGTCCAGCAGCGCACCCGGTTCGGTGAGGAACGGCAGGCCGGACAGTGCCCAGTCGATGTGCCAGTCCAGTTGATGCTTGTCGAGGATGTCGGCAACTCGCTGTTGCAGGCCTTCGACGGTGGATTCGGTGGAAAAGCGGAAGTTGAACACCGCCACCAGGTCGCCCGGAATCACGTTGGTCGCGCCAGTGCCGGCGTTGAGGTTGGAGATCTGGAAGCTGGTGGGCGGGAAGAAGTCGTTGCCGTGGTCCCAATGTTCGGCGGCCAGTTCCGCCAGCGCCGGCGCCGCCAGGTGGATCGGGTTCTTCGCCAGGTGTGGGTAAGCCACGTGGCCCTGCTTGCCGCGCACGGTCAATTGCGCGCCGAGGGAGCCGCGGCGGCCGTTCTTGACCACATCGCCCACCAGCGTGGTGCTCGACGGTTCGCCGACGATGCACCAGTCCAGTCGTTCCTGGCGGGCCTTGAGGCGTTCCACCACAGCCTTGGTGCCGTGGTGGGCCGGGCCTTCTTCATCGCTGGTGATCAGGAAGGCGACCGAACCCTTGTGGTCCGGGTAGTCGGCGACAAAACGCTCGGCCGCCACCACCATCGCCGCCAGGCTGCCTTTCATGTCCGCCGCGCCACGGCCGCAGAGCATCCCATGCTCGTCGATGACCGCATCGAACGGATCGAGCTGCCAGGCCTGTACCGGGCCGGTGGGCACCACGTCGGTATGCCCGGCGAAGCACAGCACCGGCCCCTCGTGCTTGCCATGGCTGGCCCAGAAGTTATCCACATCCTCGAAGCGCATGGGTTCGAGCTTGAAGCCTGCGTTGCCCAGGCGCTGCATCATCAGTTTCTGACAGTCGGCATCCACGGGCGTCACGGACGGACGGCGGATCAGGTCGCAGGCGAGTTGCAGGGTCGGCGAGAGGTCGGCGTGGGCCGTCATGGAAGCTCCGGGAATATAGAATGAACGCAAGGCTTGTAGATCAGCGGGCAGGCTCCCGCAAAATGGCGGTTATCTTATAGCAAAACCACCACCATGGGCCCAAGTATGCCGACGGTGATTGACACAAAACCTGTGGGCGCGAGCTTGCGCGCGCAGGCGGTGTATCAGGCAATACTTCATCGACTGTCATACCGCTATCGCGAGCAGGCTCGCCCCCACAGAGGGTTTGTCTGGAATTGATGCCGCGACCGGGCGCCTGGGGCTCGAATTGCTCCGACAAAGCCCTATAATGCGCGCCGGTTTCTGGGGTAATGGTCATGAGTACAGAAGATCCACGCTTTGCCGGCATCGCCCGTTTGTATGGCATCGAGGGCCTGGAACGCCTGCGGGCGGCCCATGTGGCGATCGTCGGGGTCGGCGGGGTCGGTTCCTGGGCGGCGGAAGCCATTGCCCGTTGCGGCGTGGGCGAGATTTCGCTGTTCGACCTGGACGACGTCTGTGTCAGCAACGCCAATCGTCAGCTGCATGCCCTCGACAGCACCGTCGGCAAACCCAAGGTGCAGGTGATGGCCGAGCGTTTGCGCGGGATCAACCCCGACTGCACGGTGCACGCGGTGGCGGATTTCGTCACCCGCGACACCATGGCCGAATACATCACGCCGAACATCGACTGCGTGATCGACTGCATCGACAGTGTCAATGCCAAGGCCGCGCTGATTGCCTGGTGCAAGCGCCGCAAGATCCAGATCATCACCACGGGCGGCGCAGGCGGGCAGATCGACCCGACGCTGATCCAGGTCTGCGACCTGAACCGTACGTTCAATGATCCGCTGGCGTCGAAAGTGCGTTCCACCTTGCGCCGCGACTACGGTTTTTCCCGCACCGTGACCCGTCACTACAGCGTGCCCTGTGTGTTTTCCACCGAACAGCTGCGCTACCCGAAACCGGACGGCAGCATTTGCCTGCAGAAGAGTTTTGTCGGCGATGGCGTGAAGCTCGACTGCGCCGGAGGGTTCGGCGCGGTCATGATGGTCACGGCGACATTCGGCATGGTCGCGGCGACCAAGGCTGTGGATAAGATCGTGGCGGGTGTGCGACGACCGGCGGACAGGGTCAAGCCTCAGGTTTGAGGGGCTTATGGCCTCATCGCGAGCAAGCTCGCGCCCACATAGGGTCAGGCTGAACGCAGTATTTGCGTGCACCAAATCCCCTGCGGGAGCGAGCTTGCTCGCGATTGCCGTTACTGAGTCAACTCCAGCATCCGCTTCAACACCGCATTCAAACCGTTGCTACGGGACGGCGACAGCTGCCGCGACAATCCCAGCTGGTTGAACCAATCCGGCAAATCCACCTGCCGCAACTCCTCAGCGGGCAACCCGTTGACCCGCGCCAGCAGCAACGCCACCAGGCCACGGATCAACCGCGCATCGCTGCCGGCGCAAAACTGCCAGTGCCCGTCGTGCAAGCGACCCACCAACCATACCTGGCTTTCACAGCCGTGGACGAGGTTGGCCTCGCACTTGTCCTCGTCATTCAGCGGCGGCAGGCGTTCACCCCATTGCATCAGCAGCCGTGCCCGTTGTTCCCAGCCTGAAGCGTCCTGGAAAACCCGTAGCGCCGTGGCGGCATCGGTCGGCAGGTTCATCGCAACATCTCCAAGGCCTGATCCAAGGCGTCGAAGAAACGCTCGATGTCGGCGGAGTCGTTGTACAGCGCCAGCGACACGCGGATCGCCCCGGACAGCTTCAAATGCTTGAACAGCGGCATCGCGCAGTGATGCCCGGCGCGTACGGCAATGCCTTGCTCGGTCAGCAGATGCGCCAGGTCGGCGTTGTGGATGCCTTCGACCACGAAACTGACCAGGGCCAGGCGAGGGTTTCCCAGCAGGCGAATGCCGTTGCGAGCCAGCAGGCCATGGAGCAGGTAGTCATGCAGCGCCGCTTCATGATCGATGACCGCTTGCGAATCGAGCGCGGACAGGTAGTCCAGGGTCGCGCCCAACCCGATCACGCTGGCAATCGGCGGCGTACCGGCTTCGAAGCCCAGCGGCGCCGCACGGAAAGTGGCGCTGTGGTAGTCGGCCTGTTGCACCATTTCGCCGCCGAACTGCCAATGACGCAGCTTGCCAAGGGCGTCGGTACGGCCGAACAGCACGCCCAGCCCGTCCGGGCCGTAGAGTTTGTGGCTGGAAAACACGTAAAAGTCGCAGCCCAGCGCCTCCACATTGTGGCGGCCATGGACCACGCCCTGGGCGCCGTCGATCACTGTCAGCGCGCCCTGGGCCTTGGCCAGGGCCAGCAGCGCCGGCAATGGCTGCCAGGCCCCCAGCACATTGGACAGCTGACTGACCGCCAGCAAGCGTGTCCGGGGGCCGATAAGGCCGGTGGCGGCTTCCAGGTCGATCACTCCGTCGGCATCCAGGGGCAACACCACCAGGGTCAACGATCGGCGCTCGGCCAACTGCTGCCACGGCAGCAGGTTGGCGTGGTGTTCCAGGGCGCTGATGGCGATCTCATCGCCCGGGTGGAATAGATGTTCCAGCCCATAGGCCAGCAGATTCAGCGCGGAGGTCGCGCCATGGGTAAAGACGATCTGCCCGCAACCCTGTGCATTGAGCCATTGCGACACCTTGAGGCGACTGTCTTCGAACGCCTGGGTGGCGTGAGCCCCCGGCAGATGCTGCGCCCGGTGCACGTTGGCCGCGCCATTGGCGTAGTAATGCGTCAGGGCATCCAACAGGGCTTGGGGTTTCTGCGTGGTGGCGGCACTGTCCAGGTAGGTCTGGCCTTGCCGTTGCAGGGCGGCGATGGCCGGGAAATCGGCCCGCCAGGGGGATTGGATCAACATGCTTTCGGGCCCTGCTGGAGTTACGCCGGACCCTGTGGGAGCAAGGTTGCTCCCACAGGTGAGGGGGACGCGGCTTAGTTGTGCGCGTGCAGTGCTTCGTTCAGCTCGATGGCCGACTTGTGGGTCTTGCATTCCACCGCGCCGGTCTCGGAATTGCGGCGGAACAGCAGGTCGGGCTGGCCGGCCAGGTCGCGGGCCTTGACCACTTTGACCAGTTGGTTGTTCTCGTCCAGCAGCGCCACCTTGGTGCCGGCGGTGACATACAGGCCCGATTCCACGGTATTGCGGTCGCCCAACGGAATGCCGATACCGGCGTTGGCACCGATCAGGCAGCCTTCGCCGACCTTGATCACGATGTTGCCGCCGCCCGACAGGGTGCCCATGGTGGAGCAACCGCCGCCCAGGTCCGAACCCTTGCCGACGAATACGCCTGCCGAAACACGACCTTCGATCATGCCGGGGCCTTCGGTGCCGGCGTTGAAGTTGACGAAACCTTCGTGCATGACCGTGGTGCCTTCACCCACATAGGCGCCCAGGCGGATACGCGCGGCGTCGGCGATGCGCACGCCGGCCGGGACCACGTAGTCGGTCATTTTCGGGAACTTGTCCACCGAGAACACTTCCAGCAATTCGCCGCGCAGGCGGGCTTCAAGCTGGTGCTCGGCCAGTTCGCTCAGGTCGATCGCGCCCTGGCTGGTCCAGGCCACGTTCGGCAGCAGCGGGAAGATACCGGCCAGGTTCAGGCCGTGGGGCTTGACCAGGCGATGGGACAACAGGTGCAGCTTGAGGTACGCCTCGGGGGTGGAACTCAGTTGTGCATCTTCGGCCAGCAGGGTGGCGACCAACGGCTTGTGGCTCTCGGCCAGACGGGTCAGCAGCGCGGCTTGGGCGGCATCGACACCCTTGAGGGCATCGGCCAGTTGCGAGGCCTGGGCGGTGGTGAAGCTGATGGCCTGGTTGCCTTCGCTGTAGCCCAGGATCGGCGCGATGGCCTTGACGATGTCGGCCGAAGGATTGAGCAGTGGCTGTGCGTAGAACACTTCCAGCCAGGCGCCTTGGCGGTTTTGGGTGCCGACACCGAAGGCCAGGCTGAACAGGGTAGTGGACATGAACGTTACCTCAACAAAATGGACTGGGCAGGCTTACTTGATCTCTGCCGCATAAATATCTGGCTTGAAGCCAATCAGGGTTCGGTCACCGAGATCGAGCACCGGGCGCTTGATCATCGAGGGTTGGGCGAGCATCAGTTCGATGGCTTTCGTCTGGTCGAGATCGGCTTTGCGTTCGTCATCGAGCTTGCGAAAGGTCGTACCGGCACGGTTCAACACCACTTGCCAGCCATGCTCGTTGCACCATTGGGTCAGGTGCTCACGGTCGATGCCGGCGCTCTTGTAGTCGTGAAATTCGTAGCGTACTGCGTGTTCATCGAGCCAGGTGCGCGCTTTTTTCATCGTGTCACAGGCTTTGATGCCGAAAAGGTGCAACGTTTTGCTTGAATCGGTCAAGGAACTGCCCCCTTTGCAGGTGCTGGAAATAAAAGGTGAAGGATTATGCCATGACCGGACGGTTTCGCGACGGCCCAGGTTGATGGACACCAAAACCTGTGGGAGCGAGCTTGCTCGCGATGGCGTCCGATCAGCCAGCAATGAATCGATTGATACATCGCTATCGCGAACAAGCTCGCTCCCACAATAGTGGGGCTGCGACATAGGTGTAACGGCCAGGTTCATGCTAAGCGGTTAATATGGCACTTCAACGGCAAGCTGTTGCCGGATGTGTATCGCTGTCATTGGTAACCGCTATGCAAAGCGCCTACACCGTCCTGATCCTGCTGACGCTGGTGGGCGTCTCACGCCTGATCGGACGGTTGATCCCCCTGCCGTTGCCCCTGGTCCAGATCGGCGCCGGTGCCGTGCTGGCCTGGCCGTCCCTGGGCCTGCATGTCACCCTCGACCCGGAACTGTTCCTGTTTCTCTTCCTGCCGCCACTGCTGTTCTCCGATGGCTGGCGCATGCCCAAGCGTGAACTGTGGCGCTTGCGCGGGCCGATCCTGACCCTGGCGGTGGGGCTGGTGTTGTTCACCGTGGTGGGTGCCGGGTATTTCATTCACTGGTTGTTGCCGGATATTCCACTGCCGATGGCTTTCGCCCTGGCGGCAGTGCTGTCGCCCACCGACGCGGTGGCGGTCTCGGCGATTGCCCGCGACCGCTTGCCTGGGCCCCTGATGCACATGCTCCAGGGCGAGGCGCTGATGAACGATGCCTCGGGCCTGGTGACGTTCAAGTTTGCCTTGGCGGCGGCTGTCACTGGCGTGTTTTCCCTGGCCAACGCCAGCGTGACGTTCGTGCTGGTGGCGGTAGGTGGGCTGCTCGTCGGGGTCGCCTTGAGCTGGTTGATGGGACGCCTGCGAGCCTGGATGGTCGCCCGGGGCTGGGACGACCCGGCCACCCACGTGGTGTTCATGTTGTTGCTACCCTTCGCCGCCTACGTGGTGGCTGAGCGACTGGGCGCCTCGGGCATTCTCTCGGCGGTGGCGGCGGGGATGATGCAGAGCTGGCTCGACCTGTTGCCACGCCAGACCGGTACGCGGCTGCTCAATCGCAGTGTCTGGGCGCTGCTGGAGTTCGCCTTCAACGGTTTGATCTTCCTGCTGTTGGGCTTGCAGTTACCGGACATCATCAAGGCCGTGACCAGCCACGAAACCACGCTGTGGCCAACCCTGTTCTACCGCTGCCTGGATGTCGTGGTGATTTTCCTGGTGCTGCTGGTGCTGCGGTTCGTCTGGGTGCAGAGCATCTGGCGCCTGTCCGGGTTGTTGCGGCGCTGGCGCGGCAAGGGGGAACTGACACTGGTGCCCACCGCGCGCTCCTGCTGGCTGCTGACGTTCGGTGGGGTGAGAGGCGCGGTGACCCTGGCGGGCGTGCTCTCTGTGCCGTTGCTATTGGGCGCGGGCGAGCCCTTTCCCGAGCGGGACCTGCTGATCTTCATTGCCGCCGGGGTGATCCTGTTGTCATTGATCGCGGCCTGCATTGCCTTGCCGCTGTTACTGAAGGGCATCGAGAAAAGCCCCGATGACAAGCGCCGCAACGAAGTCCGCGATGCCTGGCGCAAGACTGCTGAAGCGGCGATCCGCGCGCTGGAAGTGGAGGAGCCGAGTGAGGCGACAAGTACGCCGGATGCGGCCCAGGCGGCGCTGGCCACTGAGGTCAAGGCGCGGTTGATGTCCGAGTATCGTCATCAGCTCGACGTGTTCAACGATTCCGCCGAGGCCCAGGCGTTGGCATTCGAAATGGACCTGCTGGAGCGCCGGCTGCGCTTGAAGGCTTATCGGGCGCAACGGCTGGAGTTGTATCGCCTCAGTCGTCATCACCAGATCGGGGATGATGTACTGCGTGAGGTGCTGGGGGAGTTGGATCTGGCAGAGGCGAATTTGGGGTTGGGTAAATAGTAATTTTGCGCAGCACTCATTGTGGTGAGGGGATAAGACCCCTCACCACAACGGCGGTACGCTTCAACCCCGACGCTGGATAAACGCGCGGATCCGTTCCGCCGCTTCCACGCATTCTGCCAGTGGCGCCACCAGGGCCATGCGCACGCGCCCGGCCCCTGGGTTGACGCCGTCCACATCGCGGGACAGGTAGGAGCCCGGTACCACGGTCACATGTTCCTGTTCGAACAGGTCGCGGCAGAACGCTGCATCATCGCCGGCCACATTCGGCCACAGGTAGAAGCTGCCGTCGGGGCGTTGCACGTCCAGCACCGGGCTGAGGATTTCCAGCACGGCGTCGAATTTCTCCCGGTACAGCGCGCGGTTGGCCCGCACGTGCTCTTCGTCGTTCCATGCAGCGATGCTCGCCAGTTGGGTCTGGACCGGCATCGCGCAGCCATGATAGGTGCGGTACAGCAAAAAGCCTTTGAGAACGTCCGCATCGCCGGCGACGAAGCCGGAGCGCAGGCCTGGCAGGTTGGAGCGCTTGGACAGGCTGTGGAACACCACGCAGCGCTTGAAGTCCTTGCGACCCAGTTCGACGCAGGCGTTGAGCAGGCCCGGCGGCGGGCTCTGTTCGTCGAAATACAGTTCGCTGTAGCACTCGTCCGCAGCGATCACGAAATCGTGCTCGTCGGCCAAGGCGATGAGCTTCTTCAGCACATCCACCGGAATCAGGGCACCGGTCGGGTTGCCAGGGGAGCACAGGAACAGGATCTGGCAGCGTTTCCAGATGTCTGGCGACACGGCGTCGAAATCCGGGTTGAAGCCATTTGCGTCCAGGCATGGCAGGTAGTGCGGCTTGGCCCCGGCCAGGAACGCGGCGCCTTCGTAGATCTGGTAGAAGGGGTTCGGGCTGACGACCAGGGCGTCGTCGCCACGGTTGACCACGGTCTGGGTGAAGGCGAACAGCGCTTCGCGGGTGCCGTTGACTGGCAAGACATGACGCGCCGGGTCGAGCCAGCCGTTGGGTATATTGAAGCGACGCTCGCACCAGCCGGTGATTGCTTCACGCAGTTCCGGGATGCCGAGGGTGGTCGGGTACACAGCCATCTTTTCCAGATTACTGGCCAGGGCTTCAGCCACGAAGCTGGGCGAGCGATGCTTGGGTTCGCCGATGGACAGCGCGATGGGGCGTTTGTCGGGGTTGGGCGTGACGCTGCCCAGCAGGGCACGGAGCTTTTCGAACGGGTAGGGCTGCAACTGGTTCAAAGCGTTGTTCATCGAGGGCCTCGTCAATGTGGGCGCGGTCCTTGTGGAAGCTGGCTCGCTCCCACAGAGGGGGATTGTTCGTTCAGATGCTGATGCGTGTCGGGTGAGCATCGGGTTCCTGGTTGACGCTCAGGTGCCGGACGATCGCGTCCTGCAGACGGCTGCACAGTTGCGGATCGGACAACGGCTGGTTGTGGGCATCGGTGATGAAGAACACGTCTTCCACCCGCTCGCCGAGGGTGGCGATCTTGGCGTTCTGTAGCGACAGGTCGAATTCCAGGAAAATATGGCCGATCCGCGCCAGCAGGCCGGGACGGTCCGGGGCGCTGAGTTCCAGCACCGTGATCTGGCGCTGGGCATCGTTGTGGATCGTCACCTGGGGCGCAAAGGCAAAATGCTTGAGCTGGCGTGGCACCCGGCGCTGGATGATGGTGGGGTAGTCCGCCGGATTGCGCAGGGCCTCGGTGAGCCCGTCGCGAATCTGCTTGACCCGTGCCGGGTTGTCGCCAATCGAATCGCCGTCGGTGTCGAGCACGATGTAGGTGTCGAGGGTGAACTGGCTGCTGGAGGTGATGATCCGTGCGTCATGGATGTTGAGGTTGAGCTGGTCCATCGCGGCCACGGTCACGGCGAAGAAATCATGCTGGTCCGGGGCGTAGATGAAGATTTGCGTACCGCCTTCGAACTCGCGTTGCGTGGTTTCCTTGATCAGCACCAGGGGCCCGCCATCGGCCGGTTGCTGAAGGATTGCATCGCTGTGCCAGGCCACGTCGCCGGCGGTGTGGCGCAGGAAGTAGTCATCGCCCAGCTGCGACCAGAGCTGTTCGACATCGTCCGGGTCGGTACCGCCGCGTACCAGGATATCCAGGGCGGCACTCTGAGTGCGGCGGATCTGCTCTTCGCGATCCACCGGGTTTTCCAGGCCGCGACGCAAGGCACGCTTGGTCTCGGTGTAGAGCTGGCGCAACAGGCTGGCCCGCCAGGAATTCCACAGGGTCGGGTTGGTGGCGTTGATGTCGGCCACGGTGAGCACGTAGAGGTAGTCCAGCCGCGTTTCGTCGCCGACGACCTGGGCGAAGTCATGGATCACCTGCGGGTCGGACAGGTCCTTGCGCTGGGCGGTGGTGGACATCACCAGGTGGTTCTGCACCAGCCAGACGATCAGCCGGCTGTCCCATGCTGGCAACTGATGGCGCTGGCAGAACGCTTCGGCATCCACTGCGCCGATTTCCGAATGGTCGCCCTGGCGGCCCTTGCCGATGTCGTGGTACAGCCCGGCCATGTAGATCAGCTCAGGCTTGGGCAGCTTGCCCATGAGCTTGCTGGCCAGTGGGAATTTCTCCGATACCTGGGTGTATTGCAGCTTGCGCAGGTGCTTGATCAGGTTCAGCGTGTGGGCATCGACCGTGTAGATGTGGAACAGGTCATGCTGCATCTGCCCGACGATGAAGCCGAACTCCGGCAGGTAGCGCCCCAGGATCCCGTAGCGGTTCATGCGTCGCAGGTTGCGGTGCACGCCGATCTTGCACTTGAACAACTCGATGAACAGGCTGGTGTTGCGGATGTCGTGACGGAAATCGTCATCGATCAGGTGGCGGTTTTCCCGCAGCAGGCGAATGGTGTCGGCGCGCACGCCCTTGATTTCCGGCTGCTGGGCCATGAGCACGAAAATCTCGATCATGGCGAAGGGCGTACGCCGGAATACGTTGTCGTTGCGTGCCTCGATGTAACCGTCGTGCAACTGGAAGCGGGCGTTGATGGGCTGGGGCGGCTCGGCGTCTTCCGGCGCGAGGATGACTTCCTCGAAATGCTGGATGATCAGCTCGCTGAGCTGCGCGATGCTCATCACCACCCGGTAGTACTGCTGCATGAAGTTTTCGATGGCCTGCTTGGCATCGCTCCCTTCGAAGCCCAGCAGGCCGGCGATGGAGCGCTGATGGTCGAACAGCAGGCGATCTTCGGCGCGCCCGGCGAGCATGTGCAGGGCGTAGCGTACCTTCCACAGGAACTCCTGGGAGGATGCCAGCAGGGCGTTCTCGCTCTCGACCAGGAACCCTTCGCCGGCCAGGGCTCGCAGGTTCAGGGTGCCGTACTGGCGGCGGGCAACCCACAGGATCGTCTGAATGTCCCGCAAACCGCCGGGGGAGCCCTTCACGTTGGGTTCCAGGTTGTACTCGGTGTCGTTGTACTTGTGGTGACGGGCCTTTTGCTCGGCATGCTTGGCCAGGAAAAAATCCTTGCTGGGCCACATGTGCGCCGTGCTGGTAACGTCAAGCATGCGCTGGCGCAAGCGCTCAGGGCCGGCGATGGTGCGGCTTTCCATCAGGTTGGTGATCACCGTCAGGTCGGCGCGGGCTTCATCGGCGCATTCCTGTACTGACCGCACGCTCTGGCCGACTTCCAGGCCGATGTCCCACAGCAGCGTCAGGAAGCGTTCGATGGAGTCGCGAAAGACTTCGTGATCGTCGCCGTCCAGCAGGATCAGCAAGTCGATGTCGGAGTAGGGGTGCAGCTCCCCCCGGCCGTAACCGCCCACCGCCACCAGGGCGATGTGGGTGTCGGGGTTCCAGCTGAACTGCTCCCAGGCCCTTTGCAGGATGTTATCGACGAACCAGGCGCGATCCTCGATCAGCCGACGAATATCCCGGCCATTGCGAAAGCGCTGGTCGAGCACTTCGTGGGCCTGGCGGATCGCCTTCTTGAAGGCCGGGATGGGGCTTGCCTTCAGGGCCAGTTCAGCCTGGAACTGGCCGCGGTCGAAGAGTTCGGGATCCACCTGCGGCATCGAATGGCTTTCCTTTCTATCTATAGCTGGGGTCGGTTCAGGCGGAAACGCGAGGGATGGTGTCGTCGCTGCGCAGGGTAAATATTTCGTACCCGGTCTCGGTCACCAGCAGGGTGTGTTCCCACTGGGCCGACAGCTTGCGGTCCTTGGTGATGGCGGTCCAGCCGTCGCCCAGTACCTTGGTTTCGGCGCGACCCTGGTTGATCATCGGCTCGATGGTGAAGGTCATGCCCGCCTGGAGCTCCATGCCGGTGCCGGCGCGGCCGTAGTGCAGGATCTGTGGCTCTTCGTGGAAGACCTTGCCGATGCCGTGGCCACAGAATTCACGTACCACCGAGAAGCCGTTCTTCTGCGCGTGCTTCTGGATCACCTCGCCGATGTCACCCAGTCGGCAGCCCGGCTTCACCAGCTCGATGGCCATGTACATGCATTCCTGGGTCACTTTCGACAGGCGCTGGGCCCACTCCGGCACGTTGCCGACGTGGAACATGCGGCTGGTATCGCCGTGATAGCCATCCTTGATGACGGTGACGTCGATGTTCAGGGTGTCGCCATCCTTCAGCGGCTTCTCGTTGGGGATGCCGTGGCAGACCACGTGATTGATCGAAGTGCAGATCGACTTCGGAAAGCCTTTGTAGTTGAGCGGTGCGGGAATGGCCTTCTGCTCGTTGACGATATAATCGTGGCAGATCCGGTCCAGCTCTTCGGTGGTCACGCCCGGCTTGACGTAGTCGGCGATCATTTCCAGCACGTCGGCGGCGAGCTTGCCGGCGACACGCATCTTTGCGATGTCCTCGGGAGTCTTGAGGGTGACGGTCATACAGGCTCTCTCTGCGCCTGGTGGCGCTGTTCGAAACGAAATGGGCGGCGCAAGAGGTTCCCTGCGGCCCCGAAAACGCGATTCTAACAGACGATCAGTACAATGAGCTCTCCAGGCCGGAACTCTGTGCTGAGGGGGGTTATCCCCGTTGGGCTGCGTAGCAGTGCCAAATCAGGCAGCATGGTGGATCAAGTCGATTGAATCGCCTGGTATGGGACCTCTACGCGCCCCAGCGGGGATAAATCCCCTTGCCACAATAGGTTTTAAGAATCCGGGTTTCGTTTTCGCCCTCGCTGTGGTATAAAATGCGCCGCTTTCCGGGGATGACCCCGAGAGCTTAAATCCACACACGTGTCGACACGATGACCTGGGTGCCTTCGGCTTATATAGGCCGCTGGTTGGTCATTGGGATACGTGGAGGCCAAACCCGACTTATCAAGGAACTATCATGTCCCAAGTCAACATGCGCGATATGCTGAAGGCCGGTGTGCACTTCGGCCACCAGACCCGTTACTGGAACCCGAAAATGGGCAAGTACATTTTCGGCGCGCGCAACAAGATCCACATCATCAACCTTGAAAAAACCCTGCCGATGTTCAACGAGGCACTGACCTTCGTAGAGCGCCTGGCCCAGGGCAAAAACAAGATTCTGTTCGTCGGCACCAAGCGCTCCGCTGGCAAGATCGTTGCTGAAGAAGCAGCACGTTGCGGTTCGCCGTACGTCGATCACCGCTGGTTGGGCGGCATGCTGACCAACTTCAAGACCATTCGCGCTTCCATCAAGCGTCTGCGTGATCTCGAAGTCCAGTCCGAAGACGGCACTTTCGCCAAGCTGACCAAGAAAGAAGCGCTGATGCGCACTCGCGATCTTGAGAAGCTGGACCGCTCCCTGGGCGGTATCAAGGACATGGGCGGTCTGCCTGACGCACTGTTCGTGATCGACGTTGACCACGAGCGCATCGCGATCACCGAAGCCAACAAGCTGGGTATCCCGGTCATCGGCGTTGTCGATACCAACAGCAGCCCGGAAGGCGTTGACTACATCATCCCAGGCAACGATGACGCCATTCGCGCCATCCAGCTGTACATGGGTTCGATGGCTGACGCTGTTATCCGTGGTCGCAACAATGTTAACGGCGGCACCGAAGTCTTCGCTGAAGAAGCTCCGGCAGCAGCCGCTGAGTAATCGACGCCCTGGCGTTGACTCAGTAAGCAAAAAGGGGGCTTGGCCCCCTTTTTGCCACCTCGAAAACCATTTGTCGCCGGCGCAGTGACTTGTTTGTAACCTGCCGCGGCCTATAAGCAGTGGTTTTCCAGGAAGAATTGATCGCCCGTTCGGTCGGGTGGAATGGTTGAAAACCTATCCAAGAGGATTTTGAAATGGCAGAGATTACTGCAGCGTTGGTCAAAGAACTGCGCGAGCGTACCGGCGAAGGCATGATGGACTGCAAGAAAGCCTTGACCAAGGCTGGCGGCGACATCGAGAAAGCCATTGATGACATGCGTGCTTCGGGCGCCATCAAGGCTGCCAAGAAAGCCGGCAACGTCGCCGCTGAAGGCGCCATCGCCATCAAGGACGACGGCAAGGCTGCCGTCCTGCTGGAAGTCAACTCCCAGACCGACTTCCTGGCTCTGCAGGATGACTTCAAGGCCTTCGTCGCTGCCAGCGTCGAAAAAGCCTTCGCTGACAAACTGACCGACGCAGCTCCGCTGATCGAAGCCCAGGAAGAAGCGCGCCTGGTCCTGGTTGGCAAGACCGGCGAAAACGTCAACATCCGTCGCCTGGTTCGCGTTGAAGGTGATGTGGTCGGTACCTACCTGCACGGCAACAAGATCGGTGTTGCGGTTGTCCTGAAGGGCGGCGACACCGAGCTGGCCAAAGACATCGCCATGCACGTGGCTGCTACCAACCCTGAGTTCCTGCTGCCTTCGGACGTTTCCGCTGAAGCGATCGAGCGCGAGAAGGGTGTTTTCCTGCAGCTGAACGAAGAGAAGCTGAAAGGCAAGCCTGCTGAAATCGCAGAGAAAATGGTCAGCGGCCGTATCTCCAAGTTCCTGGCCGAAGCCAGCCTGGTTGAGCAGGCCTTCGTCAAGAACCCGGAAATCAAGGTCGGCGACCTGGCGAAGAAAGCCGGTGCTGAAATCGTTTCGTTCACCTACTTCAAAGTAGGTGAAGGCATCGAGAAGCCGGTCGACAACTTCGCAGAAGAAGTTGCCGCTCAGGTAGCTGCTGCCAGCAAGCAATAAGACGGTTTTACAACTGTCGCCCAGAAGAGGCTGCCCGCTCACGCGCGCAGCCTCTTTTTGGATCGGAGGCCGATTATTATTGGTTTCCTGTCGGAACTGGCTTACAAAGCCGTGTTCCGATGGCGCTGTGTCAGCGTCAAGCTAGAGTGAACGCAGGCTGTAAACAGCTTGAAGAATTTTTGAAAATACGCCGCAGGAGAGATTCGCAATGGCTCAGCAGGGCAGTGGTTATCAGGCTCGCTATAAACGCATTCTACTCAAGCTTAGCGGCGAGGCCCTGATGGGCTCGGAAGAGTTCGGGATCGATCCGAAGGTCCTGGATCGCATGGCCCTGGAAGTTGGCCAGTTGGTCGGCATCGGTGTCCAGGTCGGCCTGGTCATCGGCGGCGGCAACCTGTTCCGCGGCGCGGCGCTGAGCGCGGCCGGCATGGATCGGGTCACGGGCGACCACATGGGCATGCTGGCCACTGTGATGAACGCCCTGGCTATGCGCGACGCGCTCGAGCGTGCCAATATCTCGGCCATCGTGATGTCGGCCATTTCCATGGTTGGCGTGACCGATCACTACGACCGCCGCAAAGCCATGCGCCACCTCAATTCCAAGGAGGTGGTGATCTTTGCCGCCGGCACCGGTAATCCGTTCTTCACCACGGATTCGGCTGCCTGCCTGCGAGCGATCGAGATCGATGCCGATGTCGTGCTCAAGGCAACCAAGGTCGATGGCGTCTACACCGCCGACCCGTTCAAGGACCCGCATGCCGAGAAGTTCGATCATCTGACCTACGATGAAGTACTGGATCGCAAGCTGGGTGTAATGGACCTGACGGCAATCTGCCTGTGTCGCGATCACAAGATGCCGCTGCGTGTCTTTAACATGAACAAGCCCGGCGCCCTGCTGAACATCGTGCATGGCGGCGCCGAAGGAACCCTGATCGAGGAAGTTCAACAATGATCAATGAAATCAAGAAAGACGCCGAACAGCGCATGCAGAAGTCCGTGGAGTCTCTGGCGCACAACTTCGGCCGCATCCGTACCGGCCAGGCCCACCCGAGCATTCTCGAGGGCGTGATGGTGCCTTACTACGGTGCAGACACTCCGATCAAGCAAGTGGCCAACATCACCGTCAAGGACGCCCGTACCCTGCAGGTCGTGGCTTTCGAGCGCAACATGCTCGCGGCGGTCGACAAGGCCATTGGCAGTGCCGGCCTGAACCTGAACCCGACCAACCTGGGTGAGTTGCTGCTGATCTCCATGCCGGCCCTGACCGAAGAGACCCGCAAGGGCTTCACCAAGCAGGCTCGTGACGTGGCTGAAGACGCTCGTGTTGCCGTGCGCAACATCCGTCGTGATGCCAACAGCCAGCTCAAGGACCTGGTCAAGGAAAAGGAAATCAGCGAAGACGAAGAGCGTCGCGCCGCCGGCGAGATCGACGACCTGACCAAGAAGTATGTGGCTAAGATCGACGCGGATTTGGCGCAGAAAGAAAAAGACCTGATGGCCGTATAAGGGTCTCGTTTTCATGGAAAAGACCAAGCAGGCCGTGTCGTTCGCGGTGCCTCGCCATGTGGCGATCATCATGGACGGCAACAATCGTTGGGCCAAGAAACGCTTCATGCCCGGCGTCGCCGGGCATAAGGCGGGTGTCGACGCGGTTCGTGCGGTCATCGAGGTGTGTGCCGAGGCGGGAGTCGAGGTGCTGACCCTGTTCGCTTTCTCCAGCGAAAACTGGCAGCGTCCGGCCGACGAGGTCAGCGCCTTGATGGAGTTGTTCCTCAAGGCCCTGCGTCGCGAGGCCAAGCGCCTCAACGAGAACAGCATCAGCCTGCGCATCATCGGTGATCGTTCGCGCTTCCATCCGGAGCTGCAGGCGGCGATGCGCGAGGCCGAGGCCGCGACGGCCGGTGCCGACCGGTTTGTCCTGCAGATCGCCGCCAACTATGGTGGCCAGTGGGACATCGCCCAGGCTGCCCAGCGCCTCGCGCGGGAGGTCCAGGCCGGGCATTTGCGGCCGGAGGACATCACCCCGGACCTGTTGCAGGCCTGCCTGGCCACGGGCGACCTGCCATTGCCGGACCTGTGCATTCGCACTGGCGGCGAGCACCGCATCAGCAATTTCCTTCTCTGGCAGCTGGCTTATGCCGAGCTGTACTTCTCCGACCTTTTCTGGCCGGACTTCAAACACGAAGCCATGCGCGTCGCACTGGCCGATTTCGCTTCCCGTCAGCGTCGCTTCGGTAAAACGAGCGAGCAGATCGAAGCTGGAGCCCGGGTTTAATGCTTAAACAACGAATCATCACAGCCCTGATCCTGTTGCCCATCGCCCTGGGTGGTTTCTTCCTGCTCGAGGGGGCCGGCTTTGCCCTGTTCATCGGGCTGGTCGTGACGCTGGGGGCCTGGGAGTGGGCCCGGCTGGCGGGTTTCGCCGCGCAGTCGGCGCGCATGACCTATGCGGCGGCCGTGGCGGCCATGCTGTTCGTCATGTACGTGGTGCCGGGCATCGCACCCTGGGTGCTGGGTGCTTCGGTGCTGTGGTGGGCAACGGCAGCGTTCCTGGTTTTGACCTACCCCCGGACTACCCATCACTGGACCAACGCAGCGACCAAGCTGACCATCGGCCTGTTGATCCTGTTGCCGGCCTGGCAAGGCCTGATCTGGATCAAGCAGGGGCCGTTGGGCAATTGGCAGATCATGGCTGTGATGGTGCTGGTATGGGGGGCCGACGTCGGTGCCTACTTTTCCGGTCGGGCCTTTGGCAAACGCAAGCTGGCGCCAAAGGTCAGTCCAGGCAAGAGTTGGGAAGGTGTCTATGGTGGGCTGGCCTTGAGCCTGGTGATCACGACAGTGGTCGGTGTCACACGCGAGTGGACTGCCGGGCAACTGCTGATCGGCCTGTTCGGTGCCGCGCTCATCGTATTTGTCTCGGTGGTCGGCGACCTGACCGAAAGCATGTTCAAGCGTCAATCCGGGATCAAGGACAGCAGCAACCTGTTGCCGGGCCATGGCGGCGTACTGGATCGCATTGACAGCCTGACTGCCGCGATCCCGATCTTCGCCGTGCTGTTGTGGATGGCTGCACCGTGAGTCGTCCTCAGCAGATCACTGTACTGGGCGCCACCGGTTCCATTGGCCTCAGCACCCTGGACGTCATTGCCCGGCATCCAGAGCGTTACCAGGTCTTCGCCCTCAGTGGCTTCACGCGCCTGAACGAGCTGCTGGCGTTGTGCTTGCGTCACGTCCCGCGGTTCGCCGTGGTGCCGCAAGCCAGTGTGGCGCGGGCGCTGCAGGACGACCTGCGCGCGGCAGGCTTGCAGACCCGCGTGCTGGTAGGGGAGGAGGGCCTGTGCGAGGTGGCCTCCGATCCCGAAGTCGATGCGGTGATGGCGGCGATCGTCGGTGCGGCGGGCTTGCGTCCGACGCTGGCGGCGGTGAAGGCGGGCAAGAAGATCCTGCTGGCCAACAAGGAGGCCCTGGTCATGTCCGGGGCGCTGTTCATGCAGGCGGTGGGCCAGAGCGGCTCGGTGCTGCTGCCGATCGACAGCGAACACAACGCGATTTTTCAGTGCATGCCCCGGGACTTTTCCCGAGGCCTGGGTGCGGTGGGGGTTCGGAGGATTCTGCTGACGGCTTCCGGCGGTCCGTTCCGCCAGACTCCCCTGGCCGAGCTGGAACATGTTTCGCCTGAACAGGCGTGCGCTCATCCGAACTGGTCCATGGGGCGCAAGATTTCCGTGGATTCGGCCAGCATGATGAACAAGGGCCTGGAGCTGATCGAGGCCTGCTGGCTGTTCGATGCCAAGCCTTCCCAGGTCGAGGTGGTGATCCATCCCCAGAGCGTGATCCATTCCCTGGTGGACTACGTGGACGGTTCGGTGCTGGCCCAGCTGGGCAACCCGGACATGCGCACCCCTATCGCCAATGCCCTGGCCTGGCCGGAGCGGATCGACTCCGGCGTGGCCCCCCTGGACCTGTTCGCCATCGCTCGCCTGGACTTCCAGGCGCCCGATGAGCAGCGTTTCCCGTGCCTGCGCCTGGCTCGCCAGGCTGGCGAGGCAGGCAACAGCGCGCCGGCCATGCTCAATGCGGCCAATGAAGTGGCAGTGGCGGCGTTTCTCGATGGACGTGTCCGTTACCTCGAGATCGCGAGTATCATCGAGGAAGTCTTGAACCTGGAGGCTGTGGTTTGCCTCGATGATCTGGACGCGGTATTCACTGCCGATGCCAGGGCTCGTGAGCTGGCGAGCCAATGGCTGAGGCGTCACGGGCGTTGAGGTTGCGATACGTTAGCCAGGGTTGCCCTGGACTGGATTGCGGAGAAAGCAGATGAGCGCGCTCTATATGATTGTCGGCACCCTGGTTGCACTGGGTGTGCTGGTCACTTTTCACGAATTCGGTCATTTCTGGGTCGCGCGTCGCTGTGGCGTCAAGGTGCTGCGTTTTTCCGTCGGCTTCGGCATGCCCTTGCTACGCTGGCATGACAAGAGCGGCACCGAGTTCGTCGTGGCGGCTATCCCCCTGGGCGGCTACGTGAAGATGCTGGACGAGCGCGAAGGTGAAGTGCCCGCCGATCAGCTGCATCAGTCCTTCAATCGCAAGACCGTTCGTCAGCGCATCGCCATCGTGGCGGCGGGGCCCGTCGCCAACTTCCTGTTGGCCCTGGTGTTTTTCTGGGCGCTGGCCATGCTGGGCAGCGAGCAGGTGCGGCCGGTCATCGGTGGCGTAGAGGCCGGTAGCGTGGCCGCACGGGCCGGGCTGAGCCCTGGCCAGGAGATCGTGGCGATCGATGGAGAGCCCACTTCCGGCTGGGCCGCCGTCAACCTGCAGTTGGTGCGTCGCCTGGGCGAAAGTGGCTCGTTGCAGTTGATGGTGCGCGACGAGGGCTCGACCACGGATTCGCCTCGGGAACTGGTGCTGGACAACTGGCTCAAGGGCGCCGATGAGCCGGATCCGATCCGCTCCCTGGGTATTCGCCCCTGGCGTCCGGCGCTGCCGCCGATATTGGCCGAGCTCGATCCGAAGGGCCCGGCCCAGGCCGCGGGCCTGAAGACCGGTGATCGCCTACTGGCCCTCGATGGGCAGCCGGTCGATGACTGGCAGCAGGTGGTGGATGCGGTTCGTGTACGTCCTGATACCAAGATTGTGCTGCGCATCGAGCGTGATGGTGCTCCAATTGACGTCCCTGTCACCTTGGGCGCGCGGGGCGAGAGCAAGGCGCCGAACGGCTACCTGGGCGCTGGCGTCAAGGCTGTCGACTGGCCGCCAGAGATGATTCGCGAGGTCAGCTTCGGTCCTGTCGCTGCGATTGGCGAGGGTGCGCGTCGTACGTGGACCATGAGCGTCCTGACCCTCGATTCGCTCAAGAAAATGTTGTTCGGCGAGCTCTCGGTAAAAAACTTGAGTGGACCGATAACCATTGCTAAAGTGGCGGGCGCTTCTGCCCAGTCGGGCGTTGCTGATTTCCTGAATTTCCTTGCTTATCTGAGCATTAGCCTGGGGGTTCTGAATTTGCTGCCTATCCCGGTGCTGGATGGGGGGCATCTGCTGTTCTATCTGATCGAGTGGGCGCGTGGTCGTCCCTTGTCGGATCGGGTTCAAGGTTGGGGGATACAGATCGGGATCAGCTTGGTGGTCGGGGTGATGTTGCTTGCCCTGGTCAACGATCTGGGTCGTCTGTAACGCTTCGCTGAATTGCGAATCTGCCGCATTTTGCGGCAGTTTGTTTATTGCCAGTTGGAATAAGAAAGGACTTCATGAAACGTCTGCTGCTAACCGCGGTTATTACCGTGTTGATGATCGCCGAAGTTCACGCCGAGTCCTTCACTATCTCTGATATTCGCGTCAACGGCCTCCAGCGGGTCTCCGCGGGTAGCGTCTTTGGTGCCTTGCCGTTGAACGTCGGCGAGCAGGCGGATGATCGGCGCCTGGTGGAGTCCACTCGTGCGCTGTTCAAGACCGGCTTCTTTCAAGATATCCAGCTGGGCCGTGATGGCAATGTCCTGGTCATTACGGTTGTCGAGCGGCCGTCGGTCGCCAGCATCGAGATCGAAGGCAACAAGGCGATCTCCACCGAAGACCTGATGAAAGGTCTCAAGCAATCCGGTCTGGCCGAAGGCGAGATCTTCCAGCGCGCGACCCTCGAAGGCGTGCGTAACGAACTGCAGCGCCAGTACGTGGCCCAGGGCCGCTACTCGGCCACCGTCGACACCGAAGTGGTTCCTCAGCCACGTAACCGTGTCGGCCTGAAGGTCAACATCAACGAAGGCACCGTGGCGGCCATCCAGCACATCAACGTGGTGGGCAATACGGTTTTCCCCGATGAAGACCTGATCGACCTGTTCGAACTCAAGACCACCAACTGGCTGTCGTTCTTCAAGAACGACGACAAGTACGCCCGTGAAAAACTGTCCGGTGACCTGGAGCGCCTGCGTTCCTATTACCTGGACCGGGGCTACATCAACATGGACATCGCCTCGACCCAGGTGTCCATCACGCCGGACAAGAAACACGTCTACATCACTGTCAACGTCAACGAGGGCGATAAATACACCGTTCGCGACGTCAAGCTCAGTGGTGACCTGAAGGTGCCGGAAGACCAGGTCAAGTCGCTGTTGCTGGTGCAGAAGGGCCAGGTGTTCTCGCGCAAGCTGATGACCACCACGTCCGAGCTGATCACCCGCCGCCTGGGTAACGAAGGTTATACCTTCGCCAACGTCAACGGCGTGCCGCAGCCTCACGACGAAGACCATACCGTCGATATCACCTTCGCCGTTGACCCGGGCAAGCGTGCCTATGTCAACCGCATCAACTTCCGCGGCAACACCAAGTCCGAGGACGAGGTACTGCGTCGTGAAATGCGCCAGATGGAAGGTGGCTGGGCTTCGACCTACCTGATCGACCAGTCCAAGACCCGCCTGGAACGCCTGGGCTTCTTCAAGGAAGTCAACGTCGAGACCCCGGCGGTACCGGGCGTCGATGACCAGGTCGATGTGAACTACAGCGTCGAGGAGCAGGCGTCCGGCTCCATCACCGCCAGCGTCGGTTTCGCCCAGAGCGCGGGCCTGATCCTGGGTGGTTCGATCACCCAGAACAACTTCCTGGGTACCGGTAACAGGGTCAGCGTCGGCCTGACCCGCAGCGAATACCAGACCCGCTACAACTTCGGCTTCGTGGACCCCTACTGGACCGCCGACGGGGTGAGCCTGGGCTACAACGCCTTCTATCGCACCACCGACTACGACGAGCTGGACTCGGATATCTCCAGCTATGCGGTGGACAGCTACGGTGTGGGCGCCAACATCGGCTACCCGATCAGCGAGACCTCGCGCCTGACCTTCGGCCTCACCGCCCAGCAGGACAAGATCAACACCGGTCGCTACACCGTCGACGAGATCTTCGACTTCGTTAACAAGGAAGGCGACAGCTACCTGAACTTCAAGGCGTCCGCCGGCTGGTCCGAGTCGACCCTGAACAAAGGTGTGCTGGCGACCCGCGGTCATTCCCAGAGCCTGGTGTTCGAAACCACCACCCCTGGCAGCGACCTGTCGTTCTTCAAACTCGACTACCGGGGCCAGTTGTTCCAGCCATTGTCCGATAACTACACCATGCGCCTGCACACCGAGCTGGGCTATGGTGACGGCTACGGTTCCACTGACGGCCTGCCGTTCTACGAGAACTACTACGCCGGTGGTTTCAACTCGGTACGTGGCTTCAAGGACAGCACCCTGGGTCCACGTAGTACGCCGAGCCAGGGTAACAACCCGGGCACCATCAGAGACCCGGATCAGGATCCGCTGCCGTTCGGTGGCAACGTCCTTATCCAGGGTGGTCTGGAAGTCCTCTTCCCGATGCCGTTCGTCAAGGATCAGCGTTCCCTGCGTACCTCGGTATTCTGGGACGTGGGTAACGTATTCGACTCCAAGTGCAGCGACACTACCAACGCCAACGGCACCAGGTCCAACACTCAGTGCAACGACATCAGCCTGAGCAACATGGCCAGCTCCGTTGGTGTGGGCGTGACCTGGGTCACCGCGCTCGGTCCTTTGAGCTTCGCCCTGGCGATGCCGATCAAGAAACCGGATGACGCTGAAACCCAAGTGTTCCAATTCTCCCTCGGCCAGACGTTCTAAGCGTCTGCCCCAAGATAACGACAATGGATTTTGTAGGAGTACATCGTGCGTAAGTTGACTCAATTGGTTCTCCTGGCGACCGTACTGGTCGCAGGTCCGGCTTTTGCCGACATGAAGATCGCCGTGCTGAACTATCAGATGGCCCTGCTGGAATCCGACGCGGCGAAGAAATACGCCGTGGATGCCGAGAAAAAGTTCGGCCCGCAGCTGACCAAGCTCAAGAGCCTGGAAAGCAGTGCCAAGGGCATCCAGGATCGTCTGGTGGCCGGTGGCGACAAGATGGCCCAGGGCGAGCGTGAGCGCCTGGAGCTCGAGTTCAAGCAAAAGGCCCGTGACTTCCAGTTCCAGTCCAAGGAGCTGAACGAAGCGAAAGCCGTGGCCGACCGTGAAATGCTCAAGCAGCTCAAGCCCAAGCTCGACAGCGCCGTGGAAGAAGTCATCAAGAAGGGTGGTTTTGACCTGGTGTTCGAGCGTGGCGCAGTGATCGATGTCAAGCCTCAGTACGACATCACGCGCCAGGTCATCGAGCGCATGAATCAGCTGAAGTAATCCATGACAGCGACTATCAAGCTTGGCCAGCTGGCCGAGTTCCTCGGCGCCACCCTGCGTGGCGACCCGGAGAAGGCAATTACTGGGCTGGCCACTTTACAAGAGGCTGGCCCAGCTCAGTTGAGCTTCCTGGCAAATCCCCAGTACCGAAAGTACCTTGCAGACAGCCGCGCTGCCGCGCTGTTGCTCAAGGCTGCCGATGCCGAGGGGTTTCATGGCGACGCCCTGATCGTGCCCGACCCGTACCTGGCGTATGCACGGATTTCCCATCTGTTCGACCCCAAGCCCAAGGCGCCTGCCGGCATTCATCCCAGCGCGGTGATCGCCGCCGATGCCGTGGTGGATCCTACCGCCAGCATCGGGCCTTTCGTGGTCATCGAGAGTGCGGCGCGCATCGGTGCGGGGGTCACCCTGGGGGCTCACTGCTTCGTCGGCGCGCGTAGCGAGATCGGCGAGGGCGGTTGGCTGGCCCCCCGGGTCACCCTGTATCACGATGTGCGCATCGGCAAGCGGGTAGTGATTCAATCCGGCGCGGTGCTGGGTGGCGAAGGGTTCGGCTTTGCCAACGAGAAGGGTGTCTGGCAGAAGATCGCCCAGATCGGTGGCGTGACCGTCGGCGACGATGTGGAGATCGGCGTCAATACGGCCATCGACCGCGGTGCGTTGGCAGACACGATCATCGGCAACGGCGTCAAGCTCGACAACCAGATCCAGATTGCCCACAACGTCCAGGTCGGCGATCACACGGCCATGGCCGCCTGCGTGGGCATTTCCGGCAGCACCAAGATCGGCAAGCATTGCATGCTCGCCGGTGGCGTAGGGCTGGTGGGGCACATCGACATTTGTGACAACGTTTTCCTGACCGGCATGACCATGGTGACCCACTCGATTACCGAGCCGGGCGCCTATTCCTCCGGAACGGCGATGCAGCCGGCGGCCGAATGGCGCAAGAGCGCGGCCCGGATTCGTCAGCTCGACGACATGGCGCGACGTCTGCGACAGCTGGAAAAGCGTGTAGGGGACGTGACCCCTGACGGTAATGCTTCATCAGATGGCTGATACCATTTCCATATCAAGTGTGCACAGCCGCTAGACTGCCTCCTTGATTTGCCAGCGGAGTGCGCGTCAATCCGCGCTCCCAATCTTTACATAGGCTTCCTCCCGAAATGATGGACATCAACGAGATTCGCGAATACCTGCCTCACCGTTACCCGTTCCTGCTGGTGGATCGGGTAGTGGAGCTGGATGTCGAAGGCAAGCGCATTCGCGCCTACAAGAATGTCAGCATCAACGAGCCGTTCTTCAATGGCCATTTCCCCGCGCATCCAATCATGCCGGGTGTGCTGATCATCGAGGCAATGGCCCAGGCTGCCGGGATCCTCGGTTTCAAGATCATGGACGTGAAACCCGCCGACGGCACGCTCTACTATTTCGTAGGCTCCGACAAACTGCGTTTCCGCCAGCCGGTGACCCCGGGCGACCAGTTGATCCTCGAAGCCAAGTTCATCAGTTGCAAGCGCCAGATCTGGAAGTTCGAATGCCAGGCTTCGGTCGATGGCAAGCCGGTCTGCTCCGCTGAAATCATTTGTGCGGAACGCAAACTATGAGTTTGATCGACCCTCGCGCAATCATCGATCCGACGGCCGTTCTGGCCGCCGATGTCGAGGTCGGCCCGTGGTCGATTGTCGGCGCAGGTGTGGAAATCGGCGAGGGCACGGTGATCGGGCCCCACGTAGTTCTCAAGGGGCCGACCCGGATCGGCCGGCACAATCGCATCTACCAGTTTTCCTCGGTAGGCGAAGACACCCCCGATCTCAAGTACAAAGGCGAGGAGACCCGCCTGGTCATCGGCGATCACAACGTGATCCGCGAAGGCGTGACGATCCACCGCGGCACTGTACAGGATCGTTCCGAAACTACCCTGGGTGACCACAACCTGATCATGGCCTATGCCCACATCGGCCACGACAGCGTTATTGGCAACCACTGCATCCTGGTCAACAACACCGCGCTGGCCGGCCATGTACACGTGGACGACTGGGCGATCCTGTCCGGCTTCACCCTGGTACACCAGTACTGCCACATCGGTGCCCACAGCTTTTCCGGCATGGGCACCGCCATTGGCAAGGACGTCCCGGCCTATGTCACGGTGTTCGGCAATCCGGCCGAAGCCCGCAGCATGAACTTCGAAGGCATGCGCCGTCGTGGCTTCAGCGAAGAGGCGATCGCGGCGTTGCGTCGTGCCTACAAGGTCGTCTATCGCCAGGGGCTGACCGTCGAGCAGGCGTTGGCCGAGTTGGCCGAAGCGGCGACCCAGTTCCCGGAAGTCGCGATATTCCGCGACTCCATCCAGTCCTCGACCCGCGGCATCACCCGCTGACCATGGCTACCTTGCGTGTTGCGCTGGTGGCGGGGGAGGCTTCCGGCGATATCCTGGGCGCGGGCCTGATGCGTGCGCTCAAGGCGCAGCATCCGGCGGTCGAGTTCATCGGTGTTGGCGGACCGTTGATGCAGGCCGAGGGGCTGGCCTCCTATTTTCCGATGGAGCGTCTGTCGGTGATGGGGCTGGTAGAAGTGCTCGGCCGTCTGCGGGAATTGCTGGCCCGGCGCAAGCGGCTCATCCAGACCCTGATCGATGAAAAGCCGGATGTATTCATCGGCATCGATGCGCCGGATTTCACCCTCAACATCGAACTCAAGTTGCGTCAGGCCGGGATCAAGACGGTGCATTACGTCAGCCCGTCGGTCTGGGCCTGGCGGCAAAAGCGGGTGCTGAAGATTCGCGAAGGCTGCGACCTGATGCTGACGTTGCTGCCCTTCGAAGCCCGATTCTACGAAGAGAAAGGCGTGCCGGTACGGTTTGTCGGTCACACCCTGGCCGACACCATTCCCCTGGAGGCTGATCGCGACCAGGCCCGCCGGGCGCTGGGCCTTCCCGACGGTCCGCTGGTGGCCTTGATGCCCGGCAGCCGGGGCGGCGAAGTCAGTCGTCTGGCAAGCGTGTTCTTCGACGCTGCCCAACGCATGCAGGCGATACGCCCCGACGTGCGTTTCGTCCTGCCCTGTGCCAGCCCGCAACGGCGGGTCCAGCTCGAGGCCTTGCTGGCCGGACGCGATCTGCCGGTCACGTTACTCGATGGCTGCTCCCACCAGGCGCTGGCAGCCTGCGATGCCGTGTTGATTGCCTCCGGGACTGCTACCCTTGAAGCGTTGTTGTACAAACGCCCCATGGTGGTCGCCTATCGCCTGGCGCCGCTGACGTTCTGGATTCTCAAGCGTATGGTCAAGAGCCCTTACATCTCCCTGCCCAACCTGTTGGCCCAGCGTCTGCTGGTGCCGGAGTTGCTGCAGGACGAGGCGACGCCCGAGGCGCTGGCCAGTACACTGCTACCCTTGATCGACGGCGGCGAGGAGCAGACTCGTGGCTTCGATGAAATTCACCGTACCCTGCGTCGCGACGCCTCCAACCAGGCGGCGGATGCAGTACTGACCCTGGTCGGCGCAAAACCATGAGCCATTCGAAGATACAACTGGGCCTGGACTTCAACCTGGTGGCCGAGGTGGAAGAACTGGTGGCCGGTGTCGACGAGGTTGGGCGCGGCCCTCTGTGCGGCGCGGTGGTGACGGCAGCGGTGATTCTCGACCCGAACCGGCCAATCCTGGGCCTTGACGACTCCAAGAAGCTCACCGAGGCCCGTCGCGAAAAACTCTACGATGAAATCTGCGAGAAGGCCCTGAGCTGGTGCATCGCTCGGGCCGAGGTGGAGGAGATCGACGAGTTGAACATCCTGCACGCCACCATGCTCGCCATGCAGCGTGCGGTGGAAGGGCTGCACATCACGCCGAAACTGGCGATGATCGATGGCAACCGCTGCCCGAAACTGTCGATGCGCGCCGAAGCCGTCATCCAGGGCGACGGCAAGGTTCCAGCTATCGCGGCGGCGTCGATCCTGGCGAAAGTCAGCCGTGATCGGGAAATGGCCGCCTTCGAACTGATCTACCCGGGGTACGGCATCGGCAGCCACAAGGGCTATCCGACCCCCGTTCATCTGGAGGCCCTGGCACGCCTGGGGCCGACGCCTATCCATCGGCGTTCCTTCGCCCCGGTGCGGTTGGCCTATGAGGCCCGTGAAGGGGTGATCGCGAACAGTCAGTGCCCTGTTTCCTGATGCAAACGCTGCTTCTGTGGCGAGGGGATTGGTTTCCGCTGGACCGCGAAGCAGTCCCAAAGTCTGTCAAACGTAACGGGATTTCAGGTTCAAGGACCGCTTCGCGCCCAACCGGGACAAAACCCTCGCCACAAATGCCGTGTTCGCGGCTGGACACTCATGGCTGATGTTTTACCCAAGGCCCGGTACAATCCGGGCCTTGTTGTTCTCATGACTTAACGCAGGATCACTATGCCGGCTTCATTCGTTCATCTACGCCTGCACACTGAATACTCCCTGGTCGATGGTCTGGTGCGGATCAAGCCGCTGATCAAGACCCTCGCGGGCATGAACATGCCTGCCGTGGCGGTCACCGACCAGAACAACATGTGTTCGCTGGTCAAGTTCTACAAGGCGGCCATGGGCGGCGGAATCAAGCCGATCTGTGGTGCCGACCTGTGGCTGGCGAGCAAGGATCCGGACGCGCCGTTGAGCCGTATCAGCCTGCTGGTGATGAATGCCGTGGGCTATCGCAACCTCACCGAGTTGATTTCCCGGGGCTTCATCGATGGCCAGCGCAACGGCTCGATCATCATCGAGCGCGAATGGGTGGCCGAGGCGAGCGAAGGCCTGATCATGCTGTCGGCGGCGAAGGAGGGCGAAATCGGCCTGGCGCTGCTCAGCGGGAACAATGAGGAAGCCGAAACCCTGGCCCGGGAGTGGATGGACGTATTCCCGGATCGCTTCTACATCGAAGTTCAGCGTACCAACCGGCCCAACGATGAAGAGCACCTGCATGCCGCCGTTGCCTTGGCCGACCGGATCGGCGCGCCGCTGGTGGCCACCAACGACGTGCGTTTCATCAAGCAGGAGGATTTCGAGGCCCACGAAACCCGCGTCTGCATCGGCGAAGGCCGCGCCCTCGACGACCCGCGCCGGCCCAAGAACTACAGCGACCAGCAGTATCTCAAGAGCGCCGAGGAAATGGCCGAGTTGTTCAGCGACCTGCCCGAGGCGCTGGAAAACACCGTCGAGATCGCCAAGCGCTGCAACATCGAAGTGAAGCTGGGCAAGCACTTCCTGCCCAACTTCCCGATTCCCGATGGCATGACCATCGACGAGTATTTCCGCAAGGTTTCCTTCGACGGCCTGGAGGAACGCCTCAGCGTCCTGCTGCCCAAGGACACGACCGAAGATTACGAAGCCAAGCGCCAGGTCTATGTCGACCGGTTGAATTTCGAACTGGACATCATCATCCAGATGGGCTTCCCCGGTTACTTCCTGATCGTGATGGACTTTATCCAGTGGGCCAAGAATAACGGCGTGCCGGTAGGCCCGGGCCGTGGATCGGGTGCGGGGTCGCTGGTGGCCTACGTGCAGAAGATCACCGACCTCGACCCCCTGGAATACGACCTGCTGTTCGAACGTTTCCTCAACCCAGAACGGGTATCCATGCCCGACTTCGACGTCGACTTCTGCATGGATGGCCGCGACCGGGTGATCGACTACGTGGCGGAGAAATACGGCCGCAACGCCGTAAGCCAGATCATCACCTTCGGTTCCATGGCGGCCAAGGCGGTGGTGCGGGACGTGGCGCGGGTGCAGGGCAAGTCCTATGGCCTGGCCGATCGCCTGTCGAAGATGATTCCGTTCGAAGTCGGCATGACCCTGGAAAAGGCCTATGAGCAGGAAGAAATCCTGCGGGACTTCATCAAGGTCGATGAAGAGGCCGCGGAAATCTGGGAAATGGCCCGCAAGCTCGAAGGCGTGGTGCGCAACGTCGGTAAGCACGCCGGTGGCGTGGTGATCGCGCCGACCAAGCTGACCGACTTTTCGCCGATCTACTGCGACGAAGAGGGCGATGGCCTGGTGACCCAGTTCGACAAGGACGACGTCGAGGCAGCGGGCCTGGTGAAGTTCGACTTCCTGGGGCTGCGGACCCTGACGATCATCGACTGGGCATTGAAAACCATCAACCGCGACCGGGCCAGGGCAGGCGAAGAGCCCCTGGATATCGCCTTCATTCCGCTGGATGACAAGCCGACCTACAACCTGCTGCAGAAAGCCGAAACCACGGCGGTGTTCCAGCTCGAATCCCGTGGCATGAAGGAACTGATCAAGAAGCTCAAGCCCGACTGCCTGGAAGACCTCATCGCTCTGGTGGCCCTGTTCCGTCCGGGCCCGCTGCAATCGGGCATGGTGGATGACTTCATCAACCGTAAGCACGGTCGTGCCGAGCTGGCGTATCCGCACCCCGATTACCAGTACGACGGTCTCAGGCCGGTATTGGCTCCGACCTACGGCATCATCCTGTATCAGGAACAGGTGATGCAGATTGCCCAGGTGATGGCGGGCTATACCCTCGGCGGCGCGGACATGCTGCGCCGGGCGATGGGTAAGAAGAAGCCCGAGGAAATGGCCAAGCAGCGCGGTGGCTTCATCGAGGGCTGCGCCAACAACGGCATCGATGCGGACCTGGCCGGCAACATCTTCGACCTGGTGGAAAAGTTCGCCGGCTACGGCTTCAACAAATCCCACTCTGCCGCCTATGGCCTGGTTTCCTACCAGACTGCCTGGCTCAAAGCGCATTATCCGGCACCGTTCATGGCAGCCGTCCTGTCGGCGGATATGCACAACACCGACAAGGTCGTGACCTTGATCGAAGAAGTGCGGACCATGAAGTTGCGCCTCGACGCGCCGGACGTGAACGCTTCGGAGTTCAAGTTCACGGTGAACGACGAAGGCCGCATCATCTACGGCCTGGGTGCGATCAAGGGCGTGGGCGAGGGGCCGGTGGAAGCCATCACCGAAGCGCGCCAGGACGGGCCGTTCAAGGACCTGTTCGATTTCTGCGCCCGGGTCGATCTCAAGCGCATCAACAAGCGCACCCTCGACGGCTTGATCCGCAGCGGCGCGCTGGATCGCCTGGGGCCTTATTTCCATGATGAGCCCAAGGCCTATCAAGCCAACATCGACCGCAACCGCGCGGTATTGCTGGCGGCCATGGAGGAAGCGATCAAGGCGGCCGAGCAGACGGCCCGTACCCACGACAGTGGCCATGCCGACCTGTTCGGCGGTCTGTTCGTCGAGGAAGATGCCGACGTCTACAGCAATCATCGCAAGGCCAAGGAGCTGACCCTCAAGGAGCGCCTCAAGGGCGAGAAGGACACCTTGGGGCTGTACCTCACCGGCCACCCGATCGATGAATACGAAGGCGAGATCCGCCGCTTCGCCCGCCAGCGCATCATCGACCTGAAGCCGGCCCGCGATACGCAGACGGTCGCCGGTATGATCATTGCCCTGCGGGTCATGAAGAACAAGAAGGGCGACAAGATGGGGTTCATCACCCTGGACGACCGTTCCGGGCGCATCGAGGCTTCGCTGTTTGCCGATGCGTTCCACTCCGCGCAGTCGCTGTTGCAGACCGACGCCATGGTGGTGGTGGAAGGCGAGGTGAGCAATGACGACTTCTCCGGTGGCCTGCGGTTGAGGGTCAAGCGGGTGATGAGCATGGAGGATGCCCGTACCAACCTGGCCGAGAGCTTGCGCCTGAAGTTGCAGACCCAGGACCTCAAGGGCGATCAGCTACGCTGGCTGGGAGAGTTGTTCACTCGCCATCGCGGTGCCTGCCCGATCACCATGGAGTACGTGCGCCCCGACGCCAAGGCCGTGCTGCAGTTCGGCGAAGGCTGGCGGATCGATCCGGCGGATGCGTTGATTCAAGCCTTGCGTGACCAGTTCGGCAAAGACAACGTCTTCCTCCAATACCGTTGACGGCCAGGGGCCACTCTTGGACCCAGAGCACCCCTGACCTCAACCCGAATTTTTAATCTCGACCTGAACGCGCCTCTCCCTTAAGGTAGGGCGCGAATAGACAACCGGCCGGCCCAAGCTCTCTTGGACGTCGACCCAAGACGGACGCCTATGAACCCGAATTTTCTAGATTTCGAACAGCCGATCGCCGACCTGCAAGCCAAGATCGAAGAGTTGCGCTTGGTCGGTAATGACAATTCGCTGAATATCGGCGATGAAATCTCTCGTCTGCAGGACAAAAGCCGCACGCTCACCGAAGACATCTTCGGCAAGCTGACCAGTTGGCAGATCGCGCGCCTGGCACGTCATCCCCGTCGTCCATACACCCTGGACTACATTGAACACATCTTCACCGAATTCGATGAGCTGCACGGCGACCGTCACTTTGCCGACGACGCCGCGATTGTCGGTGGTGTGGCCCGTCTGGAAGACAAGCCAGTCATGGTGATCGGCCATCAGAAGGGCCGCGAAGTTCGCGAGAAAGTACGCCGCAACTTCGGCATGCCGCGTCCTGAAGGTTATCGCAAGGCTTGCCGCCTGATGGAAATGGCCGAACGCTTCAAGATGCCGATCCTGACCTTCATCGACACGCCGGGCGCCTATCCGGGGATCGATGCCGAAGAGCGCAACCAGAGCGAAGCGATTGCCTGGAACCTGCGGGTAATGGCACGGCTGAAAACCCCGATCATCGCCACCGTGATCGGTGAGGGTGGTTCCGGCGGTGCATTGGCTATCGGTGTCTGCGACCAGTTGAACATGCTTCAATATTCCACTTACGCGGTGATCTCGCCGGAAGGTTGCGCCTCGATCCTCTGGAAAACCGCCGAGAAAGCGCCGGATGCCGCCGAAGCCATGGGCATCACCGCCGAGCGCCTCAAAGGCCTTGGAATCGTGGACAAGGTCATCAACGAACCCGTGGGCGGCGCCCACCGCGATCCGGCCGCAGCCGCGGCATTGATTCGTGCCGAGCTGAGCTCGCAGTTGGCGATGCTGAAGAAGTTCGACAACGACGCGTTGCTGGCCCGTCGCTATGAGCGGTTGATGAGCTACGGCCTCTGATCCGAGCGCTGTACCCTGTGTGGGAGCGGGCTTGCTCGCGATAACGGTTTAACATTCAACAGATACGTTGACTGAAACACCGTTATCGCGAGCAAGCCCGCTCCCACATTCGATTTGTGTGAAGGTCAGTTTCTATGAACCCGTCCAGGATTGATCTGCCAACCCGGCTCCTCACACAGTTATCCCCCTGGCGCAACGCCACCACTTGGCGCATCGCCTTCTCCGGCGGTCTCGACTCCACCGTCCTGTTGCACCTGCTCGCGTCTCTCTCAAAAAGCCATTCCCTGCCAACGCTCCGCGCGATCCATGTCCATCATGGCCTGCAGGCTGTGGCTGACACCTGGCCGGACCACTGTCGTTCGGTCTGCGAGGCCCTTGAGGTCCCGTTGCAGGTGGTTCATGTCCAGGTCAAGCCCGGCGCCAGCATCGAGCGTGCCGCCCGGGACGCGCGTTATGAGGCCTTCGCCGCGGCGACCCACGGCAATGAAGCGCTGCTCGTTGCCCAGCACCGCGACGATCAGGCCGAAACCCTGTTGTTTCGTTTGCTGCGAGGGGCAGGAGCCAGGGGCCTGTCGGCCATGCCGAGGCAGCGTCCGCTGGGCCAGGGGCATCTGCTGCGGCCGCTGCTGGAGGTGTCTCGGGCCGAGCTGCAGGCCTATGCGACGCAACAGGGCCTGAGCTGGATCGAAGACCCCTCCAACGACGATCAGCGGTACGCACGCAATTACCTGCGCCAACGGGTCTTTCCGCGGCTGGTCGAGCAATGGCCCCAGGCTTCGATGACCCTGGCTCGCAGCGCCGCGCATCTGGGTGAGGCCCAGGGGTTGCTCGATGACCTGGCACGGATCGACCTGGCCCGGGCCATGACGCCTGGAGCGTTCGACTGGCTTGGGCTGCCTTCGCTGGAACTCGCGCCTCTTCAGGCATTGTCGCCGGCCCGGCAACGCAACGCCTTGAGCCATTGGCTGGCGACGCAGACGACGTTGCCCGACAGTGACCACTGGGCCGGCTGGGAGTCACTGCGCGACGCAGCGGACGACGCGCGGCCTGTCTGGCGACTGGCCGCAGGTGAGCTGCATCGGGCCGGCGGACGAGCCTGGTGGTTATCCGACCACTGGTTGCGTCCCGTCTCGGGCACCGTCGAGTGGCCAGAGGCGGCTGATTTCGTGCGGTTGCCAGGAAATGGCCGGGTGTTCCTTGTCGGCAGCCCTCCTGCCGGCCCGCTTTGCCTGCGCTATCGTCAAGGTGGCGAGGTCATGGAGCTGCCCGGGCGTGGCCATCGGGATCTCAAGCGCTTGCTCAACGAGAGGGGCGTGCCGGCCTTCGTTCGCGGCCGATTGCCGCTGCTGTACCGGGGCGGGCAACTGCTGGCGGTGGCCAACCTGCCAGGGCTGGATGGCGACCGCGATGGCACCTGGCGATTGGGCTGGCAACCATCGGGACAAGATCTGGGTTTGAGCTGAAAGGGGCTTTCCGGTAGACTACGCTCCCTTCTTGATACAACTTCTGTGGATTCGCCTGAATTGCAGGAGTTGCCGATTACCAAGCAGTCTTTGCTGGGCGATTCCAAAAAATGTGTAGCGAGCAACGTACCGGTGATTTCACCTCCGGTCTGTCCCAACGCGGCGGTTTTTTTGAAAGGTGCACTGTGATTAATGCAGGTGATCGGGGGCTTCGGCCTTCCTTCGCTTTCCCCGGCGGCTCGGACCGCTTTAACGCAGACTTCTAGGGTTTTTCATGACGCGCTACATATTCGTCACGGGCGGTGTTGTTTCTTCATTGGGGAAAGGCATTGCCTCGGCTTCATTGGCGGCCATCCTGGAGGCGCGGGGACTTAAGGTCACCATGCTCAAGCTGGACCCGTACATCAACGTCGACCCGGGCACCATGAGCCCGTTCCAGCACGGCGAAGTGTTCGTCACCCACGACGGCGCCGAGACCGACCTGGACCTGGGCCACTACGAGCGGTTCATCCGCACGACCATGACCCAGAACAACAACTTCACCACCGGCCGCGTCTACGAGCACGTGCTGCGCAAGGAACGTCGTGGTGACTACCTGGGTGCGACCATCCAGGTCATTCCGCACATCACCGACGAAATCAAGCGCCGCATCATCAAGGGTGCCGGCGATGCCGACGTGGCGATGGTGGAGATCGGCGGTACCGTGGGCGACATCGAGTCCCAGCCGTTCCTCGAGGCTATCCGCCAGTTGCGTTTCGAAATCGGCGCCAAGCGTGCGATGCTCATGCACCTGACCCTGGTGCCGTACATCGCCACCGCCGGCGAAACCAAGACCAAGCCGACCCAGCATTCGGTCAAGGAACTGCGGTCCATCGGCCTGCAGCCGGACGTGCTGATCTGCCGCTCCGACCACCCGATCGACATCTCTTCGCGCCGCAAGATCGCCCAGTTCACCAACGTTGAAGAGCGCGCGGTCATCGGCCTGGAAGACGCCGACACCATCTACAAGATCCCCGGCATCCTGCACTCCCAGGGCCTGGACGATTTCGTCGTCGAGCGTTTCGGCCTGCAATGCGCTGGCGCCGACCTGTCCGAATGGGACGCCGTGGTCGATGCCAAGCTCAACCCGGAGCACGAAGTCACCATCGCCATGGTCGGCAAGTACATGGAATTGCTGGATGCCTACAAATCGCTGATCGAGGCGATGAGTCACGCCGGCATCAGCAACCGCACCAAGGTCAACCTGCGCTACATCGATTCCGAAGACATCGAGAACCAGGGCACCGGCCTGCTGGAAGGCGCCGATGCGATCCTGGTACCGGGCGGTTTCGGCCTGCGGGGCGTGGAAGGCAAGATCACCGCCGTCCAATACGCACGTGAAAACAAGGTGCCATACCTGGGCATCTGCCTGGGCATGCAAGTGGCCGTCATCGAGTTCGCCCGTAACGTGATGGGCTGGAAGGACGCCAACTCCACCGAATTCGATCGTGCCAGCGGCCACCCGGTCGTGGGCCTGATCACCGAGTGGGAAGATGCCACCGGCGCCGTCGAAGTCCGTACCGAAGCCTCCGACCTGGGTGGCACCATGCGCCTCGGCGCCCAGGAATGCCTGCTCGAGCCAGGCTCCCTGGTGCACCAGTGCTATGCCAAGGACGTGATCGTCGAGCGTCACCGTCATCGCTACGAAGTGAACAACAACCTGCTGCCGCAGCTGATCGAGGCGGGCCTGAAGATTTCCGGTCGCTCCGGTGACGGCGCGCTGGTGGAAGTGGTGGAATCCCCGGATCATCCATGGTTCGTGGCCTGCCAGTTCCATCCCGAGTTCACCTCGACGCCACGGGACGGCCACCCGCTGTTCAGCGGTTTCGTGAAGGCCGCTTTGGCTCAACACCGGAAAAAGGCATAAGACGATGGCCCAGAAGATCATCCGCGTCGGCGACATCGAGATTGCCAACGACAAGCCCATGGTGCTGTTCGGCGGCATGAACGTGCTGGAAAGCCGCGACATGGCGATGCAGGTGTGCGAGGAATACGTGAAGGTGACCCAGAAGCTGGGCATCCCCTACGTCTTCAAGGCCAGCTTCGACAAGGCCAACCGCTCGTCGGTGACTTCCTACCGTGGCCCGGGCCTGGAAGAGGGCATGCGGATCTTCCAGGACATCAAGCAAGCCTTCGGCGTGCCGATCATCACCGACGTCCACGAGCCTTATCAGGCTGCGGTCGTCGCCGAGGTCTGCGACATCATCCAGCTGCCGGCCTTCCTGTCGCGCCAGACCGACCTGGTGGTCGCGATGGCCAAGACCGGCGCGGTGATCAACATCAAGAAAGCCCAGTTCCTCGCGCCCCAGGAAATGAAACACATCCTGAGCAAGTGCGAAGAGGCCGGGAATGACCAGTTGATCCTGTGCGAGCGCGGCTCCAGCTTCGGCTACAACAACCTGGTGGTGGACATGCTCGGCTTCGGCATCATGAAGCAGTTCGAGTATCCGGTGTTCTTCGACGTCACCCATGCGCTGCAGATGCCTGGCGGTCGTTCCGACTCCGCTGGCGGACGCCGCGCCCAGGTGACCGACCTGGCCAAGGCCGGCATGAGCCAGTCCCTGGCGGGCCTGTTCCTGGAGGCCCACCCGGACCCTGACAATGCCAAGTGCGACGGTCCTTGCGCCTTGCGCTTGAACAAGCTGGAACCATTCCTGTCTCAGCTCAAGGCATTGGATGAGCTGGTCAAGGGTTTTCCGACGATAGAAACCGCGTAACCCGGTTTTCTCCGGTAAAGTACCGCTCGACAAACGCTCTGGCCTGCGGGCCGGGCGTTATCGTCGGCAAGCCTGCCCGCTGCTGTCTTCCCGCCGACGGTAAAAGATTTCCTCTCGCTGCGTCGTTTTCGTCAACTTTGGAGTGTTTACAACAATGGCAAAAATCGTCGACATCAAAGGTCGTGAAGTTCTCGACTCCCGTGGCAACCCCACTGTCGAAGCGGACGTGCTTCTCGATAACGGTATCATCGGCAGCGCCTGCGCGCCGTCCGGTGCTTCCACTGGCTCGCGCGAAGCGCTGGAGCTGCGTGATGGCGACAAGAGCCGTTACCTGGGCAAGGGCGTGCTGAAAGCCGTCGCCAACATCAACGGTCCGATCCGCGACCTGTTGCTGGGCAAGGACCCTGCCGACCAGAAAGCCCTCGATCAGGCCATGATCAAGCTCGACGGTACCGAGAACAAAGCCTCCCTGGGCGCCAACGCGATCCTCGCCGTATCCCTGGCCGCCGCCAAGGCCGCCGCCCAGGACCAGGACCTGCCGCTGTACGCGCACATCGCCAACCTCAACGGTACCCCTGGCGTCTACTCGATGCCGGTGCCGATGATGAACATCATCAACGGCGGCGAGCATGCCGACAACAACGTCGACATCCAGGAGTTCATGGTGCAGCCGGTTGGCGCCAAGTCCTTCTCCGAAGGCCTGCGCATGGGCACCGAGATTTTCCATCACCTCAAGGCAGTGCTGAAGGCACGCGGCCTGAGCACCGCGGTGGGCGACGAAGGCGGTTTCGCACCGAACCTGGCCTCTAACGAAGACGCCCTGAAAGTCATCTCCGAAGCCGTGGCCAACGCCGGCTACAAGCTGGGCACCGACGTGACCCTGGCCCTGGATTGCGCCGCCAGTGAATTCTTCGAAGACGGCAAGTACAACCTGTCCGGCGAAGGCCAGGTGTTCACCGCCGAAGGTTTCGCCGACTACCTCAAGGGCCTGACCGAGCGTTATCCGATCATCTCCATCGAAGATGGCCTGGACGAGTCCGACTGGGCTGGCTGGAAGATCCTCACTGACAAGATCGGTGCCAAGACCCAGCTGGTGGGTGACGATCTGTTCGTGACCAACACCAAGATCCTGAAAGAGGGCATCGACAAGCAGATCGCCAACTCGATCCTGATCAAGTTCAACCAGATCGGCACCCTGACCGAGACCCTGGAAGCCATCCAGATGGCCAAGGCTGCCGGCTACACCGCCGTGATCTCCCACCGCTCCGGTGAAACCGAGGATTCGACCATCGCCGACCTGGCGGTGGGCACCGCGGCGGGCCAGATCAAGACCGGTTCGCTGTGCCGTTCCGACCGCGTTTCCAAGTACAACCAACTGCTGCGTATCGAAGAGCAGTTGAATGGCAAGGCCAAGTACAACGGTCGTGCCGAGTTTCGCGGTTAAGCGGTAAATGGTAAAAAGACAGCGGATTGTGTCGGAAAAGTCGCCATAACGGTGGCTTTCCCTCTAATCTGATGCCTTATCAAGCACAAGCCTGGGTTTTCCAGGCTTCGTGCTATCAGGTGCTTCAAAGTTTGGCATGGCGGTCTTTTTTCACTGGATACCCGATATTCGATGCGCAGTCCCAATTGGTTGTTTCTTGTCTTGCTCCTGTTGCTGGCCGGCCTGCAGTACCGCCTGTGGGTAGGTAATGGCAGCCTGGCGCAAGTGGCCGACCTGACTCAGCAGATTGCCGAGCAGCGTGCCGAGAACGAGGCACTGCTGGAGCGCAACCGGGTGATGGACGCCGAAGTGATGGAGCTGAAAAAAGGCATGGAGACCGTCGAAGAGCGGGCTCGCCATGAGTTGGGCATGGTCAAGGAGGGCGAGACCCTCTACCAGTTGGCCCAATGAGTATTCGTTTGCCGGCCTTCTGGGCCGTGATTCCTGCCGCGGGCGTCGGAGCCCGTATGGCCGCGGACCGTCCCAAGCAGTACCTGCAACTGGGCGGACGCACAATTCTTGAACACAGCCTTGGCTGTTTCCTCGATCATCCGACCGTCAAGGGCGTGGTGGTCAGCGTTGCATGCGACGATCCCTACTGGCCAACCCTGGCCTGCGCCAACGACCCGCGCATCCAGCGCGTGGACGGCGGCGCGCAGCGTTCGGACTCGGTGCTCAATGCCTTGTTGCACCTGCATGCCCAGGGTGCCGACGATCACGATTGGGTGCTGGTGCATGACGCGGCCCGGCCCAACCTGGCCCGGGACGATCTCGATACATTGCTCGGCGAGCTGGCGAGCGATCCGGTCGGCGGCCTGCTGGCTGTTCCGGCGCGCGACACCCTCAAGCGGGTCGACCGGCATGGCCGAGTGCTGGAAACCATCGACCGCAGCGTGATCTGGCAAGCCTATACACCGCAGATGTTTCGCCTCGGTGCCTTGCATCGGGCCCTTGCCGACAGCCTGGTCGCGGACGCGGTGATTACCGATGAAGCCTCCGCCATGGAATGGGCGGGACAGGCACCACGGTTGATCGAAGGGCGGGCCGACAATATCAAGGTCACTCGACCCGAAGACCTGGAGTGGTTGCGCCAGCGTTGGGCGAATCGGCATTAAGCGGGATCTGCCCCTCGTTGGATTGTCATCATCTGGGCCGACGTCATCGCGAGCAAACTCGCTCCGACAATGAACCGGTGTGAACAGTTGTCCATCATTCGACGATAAACCCCTGTGGGAGCGAGCTTGCTCGCGATAACCTCAGCCCAGGCAACAAAGACCCGGTCACCCCCGATATTCCGGCCGCTGCGCCAACCCTTCCTTCAAGTAATCCACCAACTTGCGCACCTTGGGCGACAGATGTCGCTGCTGTGGATATAACGCCCATACTGCCGTATTCGGCGGCTGATGGGCTTCCAACAGCGAGATCAACGCACCATTGTGCAGATGCTCCAGCACGTAGTAATCCGGCAACTGACACAACCCCACCCCTTGCAACGCCGCATCCAGCACCGCTTGCCCGCTGTTGCAGCGCCAGTTTCCCTGCACTCGTTGGGAAAATTCCCGCCCGTTCTGTTCCAGTTGCCAAAGATCGGAGCTACCGATCAGGCAATTGTGGCGGCTCAACTCCGACAGGCTATGGGGCCGGCCATACCGTTCCAGATAGGACGGCGAGGCACACAAGTACATGCGCCGTGGCGCCAGGCGGGTGGCAATCAGACGTGAGTCCTGCAAGCGGCCCAGGCGGATCGCCAGGTCCAGTCCTTCATGGACGAGATCGAGGGGGCGGTTGCTCAGTTCGATGTCCACCCGCAGTTGTGGATAAAGTCCCATGAAACGTGTCACCAGCGGCACGATGAAACGTTCGCCATAGGCCACGGCACAAGTCATTCGCAGCATGCCCTTGGGCTCGCTGGCGAGGTCGCCCACCGCGCGAAGGGCTTCCTCGCGGCCATCCTGCAGGCGTTGGCAGTGCTGCAGGAACGTCTGCCCGGCCTCGGTGAGCGTGACGCGGCGGGTGCTGCGATAAAGCAGTCGGGTCTGAAGACGCTCCTCAAGCCGTACGATTTGGCGGCTGATGTGGGAAGACGACACACCAAGACGCTCCGCTGCGGCGGTGAACTGACTGCATTCGGCCACGGCGACGAACTCGTCGATCCCTTCCCAGCGATTATCGGACATGGAGGATTATCCCTGTATGGCAATAATGTTTTGCTTTTGGCTGGATTATTCCCTGGCTGCAGGCGGATTACACTCCCTGTCTCGTTTTTATTTGCTGGAGCTACAGGATGATCAAGTCGCGCGCCGCCGTTGCCTTCGAGGCCAAGAAACCCCTGGAAATCGTTGAAGTCGACGTCGCCATGCCCAAGGCTGGCGAAGTGTTGCTGCGCGTGGTGGCTTCCGGTGTCTGCCACACTGACGCCTACACGCTGTCGGGTGCCGACCCGGAAGGGATTTTTCCGTCGATCCTCGGTCATGAAGGCGGCGCCATCGTCGAGGCCATTGGCGAAGGCGTGACCTCCGTGGCGGTGGGCGACCATGTGATTCCGCTGTACACACCCGAGTGCGGCCAGTGCAAATTCTGTAAGTCGGGCAAGACCAACCTCTGCCAGGCCATCCGTGCTACCCAGGGCAAGGGCCTGATGCCGGATGGCACTTCGCGTTTTTCCTACAAGGGCGAGACGATCTTCCACTACATGGGAACCTCGACTTTCTCCGAGTACACCGTGTTGCCGGAAATCTCCGTCGCCAAGATCGCCAAGGATGCACCGCTGGAAAAAGTCTGCCTGTTGGGATGTGGCGTCACCACCGGTATCGGCGCGGTGCTCAATACGGCCAAGGTCAAGCCGGGTGATACCGTGGCGATCTTCGGCCTGGGCGGCATCGGCCTGTCGGCTGTGATCGGCGCCGTGAAAGCCCAGGCCTCGCGCATCATCGCCATCGACATCAACCCGTCCAAGTTCGAAATCGCCCGGCAACTGGGCGCCACCGATTTCGTCAATCCGAAGGACTTCGACCGTCCGATCCAGGAGGTCATCGTGGACATGACCGATGGCGGCGTGGACTTTTCCTTCGAATGCATCGGCAACGTCCAGCTGATGCGTGCCGCATTGGAGTGCTGCCACAAGGGCTGGGGCGAGTCGGTAATCATCGGCGTGGCCGGTGCCGGCCAGGAAATCTCCACCCGTCCATTCCAGTTGGTGACGGGGCGCGTCTGGCGCGGTTCGGCGTTTGGTGGCGTGCGTGGTCGCAGCGAACTGCCGAGCTACGTGGAAATGGCCGAGAAGGGCGAGATTCCACTGGATACTTTCATCACTCATACCATGGGCCTGGAAGACATCAACAAGGCTTTCGACCTGATGCATGAAGGCAAGAGCATCCGCACCGTCATTCATTTCTAAGGAGCAGCGGCAAGCGGCGAGCTACAAGCTGCAAGTAGGCCTGGCACTCTCTTGCAGCTTGAAGCTTGGCGCTTGCCACTGGAATGTCCATGAACCTCGAAAACATCTCTTGCCAGAAAAGCTTCGGCGGCTGGCACAAGCGTTACCGGCATCGTTCCGAAGTGCTTGGCTGTGACATGGTATTCGCCGTCTACCTGCCACCCCAGGCCGAGCAGGGCGGCAAGCTGCCTGTGCTGTACTGGCTGTCGGGGCTGACCTGCACCGACGAGAACTTCATGCAGAAGGCCGGCGCCCAGCGCATGGCCGCCGAGCTGGGGTTGATCATTGTCGCGCCGGACACCAGCCCCCGTGGGGCCGATGTACCGGGGGATCCGGACGGTGCCTGGGACTTCGGCCTGGGCGCGGGATTTTATCTGAATGCCACGCAGGAACCCTGGGCACGGCACTATCGGATGTATGACTACGTGGTGCAGGAGTTGCCTGCGCTCGTCGAGACCCATTTCCCCGCCTCGGACAAGCGCAGTATCAGCGGGCACTCCATGGGTGGGCATGGGGCGCTGGTCTGCGCCTTGCGCAATCCGGGTCGTTACCAGTCGGTGTCGGCATTTTCGCCGATCACCAATCCGATGGATTGCCCCTGGGGGCAAAAGGCTTTTTCCCGTTACCTGGGAGAGGACCGTTCCAAATGGCGGGAATGGGATGCCTGTGCGCTGATCGCCGAAGCGGAGGAGAAGCTGCCCTTGCTGGTGGACCAGGGCGACCGTGACGACTTCCTGGCCAACCAGCTCAAGCCCGAAGCCTTGCAGCAGGCGGCAAAGGCGGCCGGCCATCCCCTGGAGTTGCGCCTGCAACCGGGCTATGACCACAGCTACTACTTCATCGCCAGTTTCATCGACGATCACCTGCAACATCATGCCCGCGCGCTCGGGAGGGCAATCGGTTAGTTTTTTCCACCACGCCGGGAAGACTAATTGAGAACACCCCTACCTCTAATGCAGGTAGAATCACGCCCTGACAGAAATCAGGGCGTTTTTTTATGCGTATTGGCCACGGCTATGATGTTCACCGGTTCACTGAAGGCGATTTCATTACTCTGGGCGGTGTGCGGATCGCACATGGTTTCGGGCTGCTCGCGCATTCTGATGGTGACGTCTTGCTGCACGCCTTGAGCGATGCCTTGCTCGGCGCCGCCGCGTTGGGCGATATCGGCAAGCATTTCCCTGATACCGATCCGCAATTCAAGGGCGCCGACAGCCGTGCGCTGCTGCGCCACGTGGTGTCGCTGATCCACGCCAAGGGCTGGACGGTCGGCAATGTCGACAACACCATCGTGGCCCAGGCTCCGAAGATGGCACCGCACATCGAAACGATGCGCCAGTTGATCGCCGAGGATCTCCAGGTCGGCATCGACCAGGTGAACGTGAAGGCCACCACCACCGAGAAGCTGGGCTTCGTCGGCCGCGAAGAAGGCATCGCCGTCCATTCCGTTGCCTTGTTGCTGCGCCCATGACCGAACTGGAACTGTTGGGGCCGCGTGTCTATGGTGAGTCGCTGGGCAGTGCGGTACTGAAAGCCACCGCCGAGGATTTCCAGGTCGATGAAGTGCTGGATATTCCACTGACCGGCGATGGCGAGCACCTGTGGCTCTGGGTTGAAAAGCGTGACCTGAACACCGAGGAGGCCGCCCGGCGCATTGCCAAGGCTGCCGGCGTGCCGTTGCGCACCGTCAGCTACGCGGGACTCAAGGACCGCCAGGCCCTGACCCGGCAATGGTTCAGCATCCAGTTGCCCGGCAAGGCCGACCCGGACCTTTCGGCGGCGCAGAACGACACACTGAAGATTCTCAAGACCGCCCGCCACAGGCGCAAGCTGCAACGTGGCGCGCATTCGGCCAATGGCTTTACCTTGCGGCTCACTGGGTTCAAGGGCGACAGCGCGGCGGTCGATGCTCGCCTGCAGACGATCGCTCGCCAGGGCATCCCCAACTATTTCGGCGCCCAGCGGTTCGGGCACGATGGCGGCAATGTCGTGGATGCGCGCGCCTGGGCTGCCCGCAGCGCCCTGCCGGAGCAGCGCAATGTACGCTCGAGGCTGTTATCCGCCGCGCGCAGTTATCTGTTCAATCGGGTACTGGCGGCACGGGTAGCCGATGGAACCTGGCAAAAGGCACAGGTTGGCGACTTGCTGGCCTTCACCGACAGCCGCAGTTTTTTCCCTGCCGGCGAAGCCGAATGCAGCGATCCGCGCCTGGCAATCCTCGACCTGCACCCGACCGGACCGCAGTGGGGCGAGGGGCCTTCGCCCGCCGCTGGCGCCACCTTCGAGCTGGAACAGGCTGTTGCCGAGGGGGAGGCCGATCTGCGGGACTGGTTGATAAACGCGGGAATGAATCACGAACGTCGCATCCTGCGACTGCCCATTGGCGGGCTGTCGTGGCATTATCCCCAGCCTGACATTCTGCAACTGGAATTCGTCCTGCCGGCCGGATGTTTCGCCACTGCCTTGGTGCGCGAACTCGTCGATCTGGTGCCGGTAGGGCAGACGGACAGCCCATGCGTATTCTGATTTCTAACGACGACGGGGTGACAGCACCCGGTCTTGCCGCGCTTTATGCTGCGCTGGCGGATTTTGCCGAGTGCGTGGTCATCGCCCCGGACCAGGACAAAAGCGGCGCCAGCAGCTCGCTGACGCTCGACCGTCCGCTGCACCCCTGCTACCTGGATAACGGTTTCATCAGTCTCAACGGCACCCCCACCGACTGCGTGCACCTGGGCCTCAACGGTTTGCTGGAACGCGAACCGGACATGGTGGTTTCGGGTATCAACCTGGGGGCCAACCTGGGCGATGACGTGCTTTATTCCGGTACGGTCGCCGCTGCCCTGGAAGGTCGCTTCCTCGATCATCCGTCGTTTGCTTTCTCGTTCGTTTCGCGGCAGGTCGACAATTTGCCCACTGCCGCCTATTTCGCCCGTAAGTTGGTGCAGGCCCACGGTGAACTGGACCTGCCGCCACGCACGGTGCTGAACGTGAATATCCCGAACCTGCCTCTGGACCATATCCGCGGCATCCAGCTGACCCGCCTGGGCCACCGCGCCCGCGCCGCCCGGCCCATGCATGTGGTCGACCCGCGGGGCAAGGCCGGCTACTGGATCGCCGCCGCCGGTGATGCCGAGGATGGCGGGCCGGGCACGGATTTCCATGCGGTGATGCAAGGTTATGTCTCGATCACGCCGTTGCAGCTCGACCGCACCTTCAATGATGCCTTCCGACATCTCGATGGCTGGCTGGAGGGGCTGCACTGATGGCTCGTGAGCAAGACGATATGCTACGCCGCGGGATCGGCATGACTTCCCAGCGGACACGTGAACGACTGATCCAGCGGCTCTACGAAGAAGGTCTGTCCAACGCCCAGGTGCTGGAAGTGATTCGCCGTACGCCGCGGCATCTGTTCGTCGATGAAGCCCTGGCCCATCGGGCCTATGAAGACACGGCGTTGCCGATCGGCCATAACCAGACCATTTCCCAGCCTTATATGGTGGCTCGCATGAGCGAGTTGCTGCTGGAGGCGGGCCCGCTGGACAAGGTGCTGGAGATCGGCACCGGTTCGGGTTACCAGACGGCGGTCTTGTCGCAACTGGTGGAGCGGGTGTTTTCCGTGGAACGGATCAAGGTGCTGCAGGATCGCGCCAAGGAGCGCCTGGTGGAGCTGAACCTGCGCAACGTGGTATTTCGCTGGGGCGACGGCTGGGAAGGCTGGCCAGCCCTGGCGCCTTATAACGGAATCATCGTCACGGCCGTGGCGACCGATGTGCCCCAGGCCCTGTTGGATCAACTCGCACCGGGTGGACGCATGGTCATCCCGGTGGGCGCCGGCGAAGTACAGCAATTGATGCTGATCGTGCGGGAAGAACATGGCTTTTCGCGACACGTCCTGGGGGCGGTGCGGTTCGTGCCGTTACTCAATGGGCCGTTGGCCTGAGCATTTATAAACAGAGGCTGAATTCCGTGACGCTGGCTGTGTCTTACAGCGGCATCGATTTGTCGAATACGCTTCAACGGCGGCGAGCAAACGTGTGCGGTAGCGTCCCGCGCGTCATTGATAGAAGGGTGGGCGCGGCCCGTTATACTCGCGCCACCTCTGCCTGGACAGGCAGTTTCCATTTTTTCAGCCACCACAAAGGGAGCGGCGGGTGAGTCTCACAGTCATTGCGCAGCGTATGAGTATCACGAGCTTTCAGCGCCTGTTGACTGGCCTTGTCTTGAGCAGCTTCTTGCTGGTCGGTTGTTCCAGTACACCATCGGGTAATGTCCGGGTCGTCGATCGCAACAATGCTGCGCCGCAACGTCCTACAGTAACGACCGGTCAGTATGTAGTCCGTCGCGGCGATACGCTGTTTTCCATCGCTTTTCGCTATGGCTGGGACTACAAGGCTCTCGCGGCGCGTAACAACATTCCTGCGCCCTATACCATTCATCCGGGTCAGACGATTCGCTTCGATGGTCGCAGCGGTTCAACGCCAACCGCGGTGGTCACCCAGTCCGGATCGACGCCTTCGTCTTCGAGTAAAACCACGGTGATACGCCGGCCAGTGGGGGCTGCGACGGCGACAGTACCGTCCGTCGCGAACAAGCCGGCCCCCGCTCCACTGCCTCCGGCAGGCCCCGCCCCGACAGGCTGGGGATGGCCTTCTAATGGCGTTCTTATTGGAAAATTCTCTTCAAACGGTAGTTTGAATAAAGGAATTGATATCGCCGGAGATTTGGGACAGCCTGTTTTAGCCGCGTCTGATGGCACGGTTGTGTACGCCGGGAGTGGTTTGAGGGGCTACGGCGAACTCGTGATCATCAAACACAGCGATACCTACGTCAGTGCCTACGGTCACAACCGCAGGCTGTTGGTTCGGGAGGGGCAGCAGGTCAAGGTCGGACAGACAATTGCCGAAATGGGGTCGACGGGTACAGACCGGGTGAAACTGCATTTTGAGATTCGCCGACAAGGTAAACCGGTAGATCCGCTGCAATTCCTGCCACGTCGTTGATAGGTTGTCAGCCTGTTCCGTCACGTAGAGGGAACAGGCTCCAGCGTTGCCAAGGATAAAGGCGTCGCTCGAGCTTGAGGTCGAACTCACCAAAGGACTATAACAATGGCTCTCAGTAAAGAAGTGCCGGAGTTTGACATCGACGATGAGGTTCTCCTTATGGAGACCGGCATCGCTATGGATTCGATGTCGAATGATGAAGGGGCGTCATCTCCACCTTCCGTTCGTGCCAAATCCAGACACTCCGCTTCACTTAAACAACATAAGTACATCGATTACACCCGGGCGCTGGACGCCACTCAGCTGTACCTCAACGAAATCGGTTTCTCGCCACTGCTCTCCCCAGAGGAAGAAGTTCATTTTGCGCGGCTGTCGCAAAGTGGCGATCCGGCCGGTCGAAAACGCATGATTGAAAGCAACCTGCGCCTGGTGGTGAAAATCGCCCGACGTTACGTCAATCGTGGGCTCTCGTTGCTGGACCTGATCGAAGAGGGCAACCTGGGATTGATCCGCGCCGTCGAGAAATTCGACCCTGAACGGGGGTTCCGTTTCTCGACCTATGCCACCTGGTGGATTCGCCAGACCATCGAACGGGCGATCATGAATCAGACCCGTACGATCCGGCTACCGATCCACGTGGTCAAGGAGCTGAATGTCTACCTGCGGGCCGCCCGCGAGCTGACCCAGAAGCTCGACCATGAGCCTTCACCGGAAGAAATCGCCAACCTGCTGGAAAAACCGGTGGGCGAGGTCAAGCGCATGCTCGGGCTCAACGAGCGGGTTTCCTCCGTGGACGTCTCGCTGGGGCCGGATTCGGACAAGACCCTGCTGGACACCCTCACTGACGAACGCCCCACCGACCCTTGCGAACTGCTCCAGGATGACGACTTGTCCCAGAGCATCGATCAGTGGCTCTCGGAACTGACGGACAAGCAACGGGAGGTGGTGATCCGGCGTTTTGGCCTGCGCGGCCATGAAAGCAGCACCCTCGAAGACGTCGGCCTGGAAATCGGCTTGACCCGGGAAAGGGTCAGGCAGATCCAGGTGGAAGGCCTCAAGCGCTTGCGGGAGATCCTGGAGAAGAATGGCCTGTCGAGTGAGTCGCTGTTTCAGTAACCCGAGTGCAGCGCAGCGAGAAAAGCCCCGACTGGTTCGGGGTTTTTCCGTTTTTGAGCAGATGTATCGAGCACTACGCTCTGCGATGCACGCTTGTGGCGAGGGATTTCTACGCCTTCTCTATTTATAGATTCAGCGTGTAAGCCTTTGCCTAGTGTTGCGTAAGTGATCGGTTTCTCATTGGCGGGACAGACAGCTATAAGCACTGTGATTTTTTTGTATTTATATGATTTGTAAGGTTTTTTATTTTGTGAATGTGGCGTGACAGAGCAAGCCACCTGTATCAGCCGCGTTGCACTCACCTGGGAAAACACTAATATCAGTCCTGTGTCGACGGACAGACACACCCGTCACGGACGATGGGGAAGGAAGGACATCGCAGGATGCGATTCATCAGGATGATGAAAAGGATCAAAGGGATTAGGGAAAAAATGTGGGCGGGTCAAACCGCCCCTTTTTTTTGCCTGTAATTCCTTGAATCCGCAAAAGCAAAAAGGCCCGCAAGGGGCCTTTTCGATGAGCGCAGGAAGGATCAGCGTTCGAGGTCCGCGATCTTGCCTGGCTTGCCATCCCACTCTTCAGCGTCTGGCAGGGCGTCTTTCTTCTCGGTGATGTTCGGCCAGATATCCGCCAGCTCGGCGTTCAGCTCGATGAAGTTCTCCATGCCGGCCGGCACTTCGTCCTCCGAGAAGATGGCTTGTGCCGGGCATTCCGGTTCACACAGGGCGCAGTCAATGCACTCGTCCGGGTGAATGACCAGGAAGTTAGGCCCTTCGTAGAAGCAGTCCACCGGACAGACTTCTACGCAGTCGGTGTACTTGCACTTGATGCAGTTGTCGGTGACGACGAAGGTCATTTCTAGTTTTCTCCTCAGGCGGCGGCAGCGAAGACCCTTCACGGTGGGCTCGCCAGGTTTGGGAGCGATAGTCTGCAGACCAGGCTAGTTGCCTGCAGCATCCCAAACCGCGCGAGATTCTAACAGCTTGAAAGCCTGTGCGTTAGATCCGTGTCTTCAATGTATAGAGTAAATCCAATGCCCGGCGTGGGGTGAGGTCGTCCAGGTCGAGCTTGGCCAGTTCATCGAGTACCGGATGCGGCAGGCTGGCGAACAGGTCGCTTTGCTGCGGGGCGGCGGGTTTGCCCTTGGCCGGGCGCGGTGCTTCGTGGGGCAGGCTGGTGGTTTCCAGGCGGCTCAAGTGCTCCCGGGCGCGGCTGATCACGTCGCCAGGCACGCCGGCCAGCTGTGCCACCGCCAGGCCGTAGCTCTGGCTGGCCGGGCCGGGCAGTACATGGTGCAGGAACACGATTCGATCATTGTGCTCGGTGGCATTGAGGTGGACGTTGGCCACCAGCGGCTGGCTTTCCGGCAGCACCGTCAACTCGAAATAGTGAGTTGCGAACAACGTATAGGCGCGCAGCTGTGCCAGTCGTTCCGCCGCCGCCCAGGCCAGCGACAGGCCGTCGAAGGTGCTGGTGCCGCGTCCCACTTCGTCCATCAGCACCAGGCTGCGCTCGGTGGCGTTGTGCAGGATATTGGCGGTCTCGCTCATTTCCACCATGAAGGTCGAGCGCCCGCCGGCCAGGTCATCGCTGGAGCCGATCCGGGTGAAGATGCGGTCCACCAGGGATAACTCGCAGCTGGCTGCCGGTACGAAACTGCCGATGTGAGCCAGCAGCACGATCAGGGCGGTCTGGCGCATATAGGTGGATTTACCGCCCATGTTCGGACCGGTGATTACCAGCATGCGGGTATTGTCGTCCAGGCTCAGATCGTTGGCCACGAACGGGGTGGTCAGTACCTGCTCGACCACTGGGTGACGACCTTGGCTGATGCGCATGCACGGTTCGCTGACGAAGCGCGGGCAGTTCAGGTCCAGGTTCAAGGCTCGCTCGGCCAGGTTGCTCAATACGTCCAGCTCCGCCAGCGCGGCAGCGGTGTCCTGTAGCGGCGGCAGTTGGCTGATCAGATCCTCGAGAAGGGCGTCATAGAGCATCTTCTCCCGTGCCAGGGCGCGGCTCTTGGCCGACAGGGCCTTGTCTTCGAACGCCTTGAGTTCCGGGGTGATGAAGCGCTCGGCACCCTTGAGGGTCTGGCGACGAATGTAGTCGGCCGGGGCCTGTTCGGCCTGCTTGCTCGGCAACTCGATGAAATAACCATGGATGCGGTTATAGCCGACCTTGAGGTTGGTCAGGCCGGTGCGAGCTTTTTCCCGGGCTTCCAGGTCGATGAGGAACTGGCCGGCGTTTTCGCTCAGGGCTTGCAGTTCGTCGAGCTCGGCATCGTAGCCGGTCTTCAGGACGCCGCCGTCACGGATCACTGCCGGCGGGTTGTCGATGATCGCTTTTTCAAGCAGCGCGGCCAGCTCCGGGTAGGTGCTGGTGTTGCGCGCCAGATGCTGCAGGTGCGGGGCCTCGAGATCGGTCATCGCTGCCTGGAGTTCGGGCAAGACGCCCAGGGCGTCGCGCAGGCGCGCCAGGTCACGGGGGCGGGCGTTGCGCAGGCCGATACGCGCCAGGATCCGCTCGATGTCGCCGATTTCCTTGAGCTGTGGCTGCAATTGTTCGAAGCGGTACCGGTCCAGCAAGCAGGTAATCGACGTCTGTCGGGCCAGCAACACCGTCAGGTCTCGCAGGGGGCGGTTCAGCCAGCGGGTGAGCAAGCGGCTGCCCATGGCGGTCTGGCAGCGGTCGACCACCGATTGCAAAGTGTTGTCGCGCCCGCCGGCCAGGTTGGTGTCCAATTCCAGGTTGCGGCGGCTGGCACCGTCCAGCACCACCGTGTCGTCCAGACGCTCATGGCGCAGGCTGCGCAAATGGGGCAGGGCGGTGCGTTGGGTTTCCTTGGCGTAGGCCAGCAGGCAGCCGGCCGCGCCGATGGCCAGGGTCAGGTTTTCACAGCCGAAGCCCTTGAGGTCCTGGGTGGCGAACTGTTGGCAGAGGCTTTTCAGCGCCGAATCACGCTCGAAATCCCACGGCGCGCGGCGACGTACGCCACGGCGTTTTTCTGCCGGCAGATCCTTGGGCCAGTCGTCGGGAATCAGCAGTTCCACAGGGTTGACCCGCTCCAGCTCCGCCAGCAGGTTTTCCCAACCCTTGATTTCCAGCACCGAGAAATTGCCGCTGGTGATGTCCAGCACCGCCAGGCCGAACAGACGCTCGTCCCCCAGCACTGCGGCGATCAGGTTGTCCCGGCGTTCATCCAGCAAGGCCTCGTCACTGACCGTACCGGGGGTGATGATCCGCACGACTTGGCGTTCCACGGGGCCCTTGCTGGTGGCCGGGTCGCCGACTTGCTCGCAGATCACCACGGATTCGCCGAGCTTGACCAGCTTCGCCAGGTAACCTTCCGCCGCATGGTAAGGAATCCCACACATCGGAATCGCCATGCCCGCCGATTGCCCACGCGCCGTCAGGGTGATGTCCAACAACTTGGCGGCCTTCTTCGCATCCTCGTAGAAGATTTCGTAGAAGTCGCCCATGCGGTAGAACATCAACTGATCGGGATGCTGGTTCTTCAGGCGCCAGTATTGCTGCATCATCGGCGTGTGGGAGGACAGGTCGTTCACGGCGGTGTTCATGGGTGTCAGGCAAGCTCGTTGAAAGGTGTGGGGCAAAAGGAGGGGCATTGGCCCGGCTTTTCCGCGATGGGCGCAAGGTTAACATGGGTGGTCTGGTGGGACCCAGGGATGAGCGTCTTCCATCGCTTTGGTAAAGCAGGATTTCTGACCCTTGGGTATTTCTTGCCGCCGGAGTGCCTGCAGTCGCCTTACGGAGCATGGGCTGGAGATAATAAAAAACCCGACGCTTGGTCGGGCTTCTCTTGAAATCTGGATATTAGGTTCGTTTCGCCTCGGCTTGCATCATCAACTGATTCTGCTGCTTGGTAGCTTCAATCAAAACCTCGCTGTAAACACGCTTCTTTTGGTCCGATTTTGCATTGCGAATAAAATCGGCAAAGTGCTTTTGGCCCCTTTAGTCAAACCTAGCTTGATCGAGATCATAGGTGCGCTCCGGATGGTGGCCCGAGCGTGGCCTCTAGGTCGGTAGGGATAGGGTAGTCAATTTTATCGCCACCACCTTTATAAAGTCGTCCCGAGTTGTCGATATGCTTGAGCAATGGATCCACATGGAAATGTGCAGATATATGCAATTCAGCATTTGTATTCCGCAAAAAGAACAAGCATCATGCGCGTTATGCAAAAACGCAACGTTTCTACCGTATTAAGAGCATTGCTCGATCAGCACGGGATCTCCCCCACGGAGCTTCACCGGCGTACCGGCGTGCCTCAGTCCACCCTCTCGCGGATCCTCAGCGGCAAGATCGTCGATCCTTCGGATAAGCATATCTCGAAGATCGCCGAGTATTTTGCCGTGAGCACCGACCAGTTGCGCGGGCGCGCCGATCTTTCGCCCGTTGGCAGCGGGCGCCGCGACGAGCCGCATTCCGAACTCAAGGACATAAGCCTGTGGGACGACGATACCCCTGTCGAAGAAGACGAGGTCTCGGTTCCCTTTCTGCGTGAGGTTGAATTGGCTGCTGGATCAGGAAGATTCGTCATCGAGGAGAGCGAGCGCTCCAGCCTGCGCTTTGGCAAGCGCAGCCTGCGCCATAACGGCGTGCAGTTCGACCAGGCCAAATGCGTGACGGTGCGCGGCAACAGCATGCTGCCAGTACTGCGCGATGGGGCCACGGTCGGGGTGAACGCAGGCAAATGCGGGATCGGCGACATTGTCGACGGCGACCTCTACGCCATCAATCACAACGGCCAGTTGCGGGTGAAACAGCTCTACCGCTTGCCTACCGGTATCCGCCTGCGCAGTTTCAATCGCGAAGAACACCCAGACGAGGACTACACCTTCCAGGAAATGCAGGATGAGCAAATCGTCATCCTCGGTCACGTCTTCTGGTGGGGCATGTACGCCCGCTAACCTTTTCGCTGTCAGATAGAACCCGCCGTCGTGCGGGTTTTTTTTCGCCTCTCGAAAGCCCGCAACCCCGTATCTGCAAGGGGTTCATGCATTTACGCATTCTTCGCGCATAAATAAATGCATTTACGCATTGACTGTATATGCATACATGCATATTCTGTGTCCAAGCCGCTCGACAAAGTGGCTGGCAACAACCGCTCTTTAGTTTCACCCACAGGCAGCGATGAACCGGCCTCAACGGTTCAGAGGGTTGGCAACTGGCCCAGGTGTGCAGCGTAAAGCACCAGAAGCAGTTATCCGGCGGGCAGGGACCGCGGCCGGAGGAACAATTTGAATGGATCCGTACCGCGCCAGTCGCGCCGAAAGATCAAGCGCATTACTGAAAAGCCTGGGCAACCGGGCTTTTTGGAATGCCTGCACCGTGAGGTGCGTTCAAACACATCACCGCCGCCAATGGAGGGCTTCCGATGCCGAAGGATTTCAGATGCGGTCACTGCAAACGACTTCTGGCCTGCGTGGGCGAGAACACCGAACTCCAGATCAAATGTTCCCGGTGTGGGACGTTGAATCATGTGAAGGCCGTTGAGCCTCGAGTGAACGCCGGCGAGCGAACAGCGTGCGGAATAGACCCTGCACTCCGTGCTCAATGACATCCAGCGAGGTAAGAAAAATGAAATTGCTCAAAAAAATCCTACTGGCGACTGCGTTTCTGTCGTCCTTCGTATCCCTGAACACTTGGGCTGATACGGCCATGTCGTGGAACCTGGCCCGGGACATGTACCTGATGACCGAAGCTGCACCGGCCGGTTCGCCGTGGTCGTTCATGCAAAACAAATCGGGGGTGAATGCCTCGGCCAACTACACGCTCTTTCCTACGTTCCAGGCCGAGGTGTGTAACGGTAATCCAACGACTTGCTGGCGAGACGATGTCCCGGCTTCCTGGATCGCTATTCCCAAGAAAAGCTTCACCTTTACTGGCTCGGGCACCAGTTTCGTATTCAAACAGGGGGACGTGGTTGCGCATCCGGGCACCAACAGCCAGAGCATCTTCCGCTGGGCCAGTCCTGTCACCGGCAACATCAACGTGCTGGGTCGGGTCAACGACCTGCATAACGCCTGTGGGGATGGTATTGGCTGGTCGCTCAACCTGGGCGACACCGTGCTCCAGTCCGGGAGCCTGGCAAACGGCGGTAGCACTACGTTCATGTTGAACAACGTCGCAGTCACGCCGACGTCTTTGCTTTATCTGGTCATCGACAGGAAGGCGAACAACTCTTGCGACGCGACCAGTGTGGACATGCTGATTACTCGGTAGACGCAATAGGGGCTCCGGAGGCATCCAGTTAAAAGAGTTGTATCAACGCGCCTCAAAAAACCATTTATCTAAGGGAAGAAAACTAATGAAAAAATTGCTCAGCATGCTGCTCGCAGCCGTCCTGTCGAGCCAGGCCCTCCACGCGTTTGCCGAAATCTCACCCGTCGGTTCCTGGCAATTCGCTTCCTACCATGTTCCGGGCGGTGGTTTTTATGCCAACCAGACGATCTGTTTCAAAGCAGACAATACCTGGTACTCGAGTTCCCAGGCCGGCTGGAAGGGCGCATGGTTCCAGAACGGGGACGATCTCCAATGGAACGGGAGTGTGCCAATGCCGGGTGCAGGGAGCGCCAACAATCTCGCAACCATTGCCATGGGCAAGTTCGTCGCTGCAGGTTCTATGTCGGGTAACTACGCGGAATGGGCCGCACCCAGTGCGCTACCACTGCCCTGGGACAGGCACTACACCTACACCATGACTTACAAAGGCGCGACCTGCGCTGCGCCAAAGTGATTTCAATCTTCAGTGACCTGGCCAACGTTTGAACGCTGCTTCCAGTGACTCAATGGGTTGCAACGACCCATATCTCTTTCAACTCAAACAACTTACCCGCCCAATCTTAATCACCCCAGGAAACGAGACATGACAAACGAGCAACAAGCGTTGCTGGACATGCCGATCTGGCTGGTCATCGTGCTCGCCCTGGTGGGCGGGGTGTCCGGCGAGATGTGGCGTGCCGACAAGGAAGGGGCGCGCGGTTGGTCCCTGTTACGGCGCCTGGCCTTGCGCTCCGGTGCCTGCGTGATCTGCGGTGTCTCGGCAATCATGCTGCTGTATGCCCTCGGCATGTCGATCTGGAGTGCTTGCGCCCTGGGTTGCCTGACCGCCATGGCTGGCGCCGACGTGGCCATCGGGCTGTACGAGCGCTGGGTCGCCAAGCGGATTGGTATCTGCGAAGTGCCACCACCGGATTCCCGCTCCGACCAACAGTGAGCCCGGTGCCCCAGTCCACAGCAAAGAGGCCATCCAATGCCCGCTCTCATTGAAAAACCATCGCAGTTGTTTTCCGCCATCGCCGAGACGCTGCGTACCACGTTTCCCGGCCTGAAGGTCGGGAGCCTCCAGGACTTCGACGACACCGGCGATCAGCCTTGGGTCTTGATCGCCATCGAGCGCGATGCGTCAGGCAACCGTGCCAACGACGCACGCATTGCCCATGTCCTGACGCTGTCCATGCAGGTCGTGTCGCCGGGCGCGGGGTTGGCGGCCTGCGATCTGGCCAGTGAGTTGAAACGCCTGATCGTCGACAACCGCTGGGGTCTGTCGGCCGAGCAATGCAGTCGGCCAGCGGATGTCGAGGGTATCGCGTCCGTCTTTAGCGGCGGGACCCGGTCCTACACCGCCTGGACCCTTTCATTCACTCAAACCCTGTACCTGGGTCCGACGCTGCTGGACGACCCCTCGGGTATCCCGAAATTTGCCCGTACCTGGGAAGTGTCGAACATCGACGACCCGGATCAATACACCTCACTTGAGGCCTGAACCATGTTCGATGGACTTGTACGCCTGCACCTGGGGCCGATCATCGAGCGCCTGGCCGAGGTGGAAGCCGAGCTGGAAGACCTGCATCGACGCGCCGACAGCTTCTGCCGAATCGGTGTCTGTCAGGAAGTGGATGCGGCCAGCAACACGTGTCGGGTCAGCCATGGGGATCTGTTGACCCCGGCGATCCGGTTCTTCAATCCGAGTGCCGGTGCCCAGAGCGAATCGCGGATCCCCTCGATTGGCGAGCAGTGCCTGCTATTGAACCACGGTGGTGGCGATGGCGGCGGTCAGTCGGTGGCGTTGTTCGGTCTCAATGGCGGTCAGTTTCCGCCCGTCTCGACACAGGCCTCGCTGACGCGTCGGCTCTATCAGGACGGCACGGAGAGCGGCTACGACCATACCAGCCATGTCCTGCACTGGAACAACGGCCCTACCGCATTCGCCGGTTCCCGTGAATCCCTGGAACTGAGCATCGGTCCGGCGCGGCTGGCGATGAGCCCAGAGACGATAGAACTGCAACTGGGCGCCGTCGGCATTCGGCTCGACGCCTCCGGTGTGCACCTGAGCGGCCCGTTGGTGGATCACCAGGGACGCGTCATCAGTACCGCATAAAGAGCTTCCCATGATCGGAATCGATAGAAACACCGGCGTGACGGTGGACGACTGGCTGCAGTTCGTGCAGCGCGCCACCCGGGCGTTGACCACGCCTCTGGGCACGCGTCAGAAACGCCCCTTGTACGGCTGCGCACTGACGCAACTGCTGGGACAGAACCTCGGCGACGATCTGCTGATCCTGGCCCAGAGCCACGCGGCCCAGGCGTTCTACAACCCGCACAACGGCATCGGTGACTTCGAACCGCAAGTCATCGTGGCCAGCCGGCATGGTGCCGGGCTGCTGCTGCGCTTCGCCGGCATCTGGAAAAACCGCAAACAGACTTTCGAGGTGGTGACATGAGCATGTTGATCCCCGGCCAGAATCAGTTGGCCGAACCTGCCATCGTGACCGTCGAAGCGTTCGAGGATCTGCTCGCAGAATTCAAGACCTTCGTGGTGGAGTACGTTGCCGCACGCTCTCCCACCAGCGCGGCGAAGCTGGTGGACAGTCTTGAAAACGAAAGCGAACTGCTGACCCTGGCGCTTGAGGCGTTCTGCGTACGGCTGCAAACCCACGAACGCAAGTACAACGCCCGCATCAAGCAGATGTTGGCGTGGTGGGCCACGGGCACCAACCTCGACGCTCGTCTCGCGGACATGGGCCTTGAGCGTCAGTTGCTTGACCCAGGCGACCCGGCAGCGTTCCCGCCCATCCCCCCGGTCTACGAGAGCGATGACGATGCGCGGTTGCGCTACTACCTGGCGCCCCATGCGCCAGCGGCCGGCTCGCGCATGCAGTATCGGCGGGAGATTTTTACCTTGGGTGAACGGCCAGTGGTGAAGGTGGACAGTGCGGCTGGCGGTGTCGTGAACGTGACCTACACATTCGATCCGGACGGTCTCGCCGCGCAGGTCAAGGACGGCAACGGACGCCGGACAGCCCCGGGTGAAGTCACCGTGACGGTGTTGTCCCGGGAGGGTGATGGCACGCCGTCCGAAGCGCTGCTGGACGGTGTTCGCCGGCACTTCGCCCGGCCTGACGTACGACCGGAAACCGATCTGGTCATCGTGCAGGCCGCGCAGATCAAGCCTTACAAGATCCGCGTCGTGGCGAAGATCAATGCCGGCCCGGATTCAGGCTTGACCCAGGTTGCCGCAGAACAGCAATTGCGGGACTACGCCGAGGCGTGTCATCGACTGGAAGGTCGGGTGGACCCGAGCTGGATCGACTACACGCTGCACAGCGCCGGCGCGGTCCAGCTCGAGATTCTCGAACCGCTGGAGCCGATCGTGACCACGGCTTTCCAGGCACCGTATTGCACGGGCGTCGAGGTCGAGGTGCAAACACTATGAGTGACGACACACCTCGCCCGAGTCTGTTGCCGGCCAACAGTTCACCCTTGGAAAGGGCACTGGACCTGGGGTTCGCTCGGCTGCTCGAACGCATCGATCCGCCGTTTCCCGAGCTGATGAACCCGGCCGCCACGCCGTTGGCGTTCCTGCCGTATCTCGCGGCGGATCGTGGGGTCAACGAGTGGAGCTCCACGGCGCCCGAAGCTGAAAAGCGCCTGACCGTTGAACTCGCCTGGCCCACCGCCCGGCAGGCCGGGACGCGAAAGGCGCTGGAAAATGCTGCCAAGGGTTTGCAACTGATGCCTGAAGTGCGCGCCTGGTATGAGCAAACACCCCCTGGCCCGCCCTACAGTTTTTCCGTCAGGGCATTTACCGAGCAGCCCTACAGCGAAGAAATCGACGCCCGTCTCGACCGTCGCCTGGCGGATGCCAAAAGCGAACGCGACACCTTGAAGGTGTCTGTCGGCTTGAGTGCATTCGGCCGTCACGTTATCGGCGCCGCCACGCTGTGCGGCGAACTGACCACGGTTTATCCGATCGTCATCGAAGGACTGGAAGTCTCGGGCCAGGCCTTCATGGCCGCCGGGCTCTACAGCGTCGAAACCTCCACTATTTATCCACAGGGGTCCTAAATGGCCGACTACTACACCCTGCTCACCGATGCGGGGATCGCCTACGAAACCGCCTGCAAGGCGGCGGGCACACCCATCAAGCTGTCGCAGATTTCCGTCGGTGATGGCGGCGGAGCGGAATACAACCCGGCCGCAACGGCGACCGCGCTCAAGCGCGAAGTCTGGCGTGGGCCGCTCAATGCGCTGTTCCAGGATGAAAGCAATCCGAGCTGGTTGCTGGCCGAGGTCACCATCCCGTCCGATGTGGGTGGCTGGTATGTGCGTGAGGCCGGGATCTGGACCGATACCGGCATCCTCTATGCGATTGTCAAATATCCAGAGTCGTTCAAGCCGGTGTTGGCGACGTCTGGTTCGGGCAAAGAGTTCTACATTCGGTCGATTTTCGAGACCAGCAATGCTGAGCTGGTGACGTTGTTGATTGACGATACGATCGTCAAGGCTACGCGGGCCTGGGTGGCCGGCTATGTGGCCGAGGAACTCGCCAAACTCGACAGGAAGCAGTCGGTGCGGGTGGCGACGACGGCTAACATTGTTTTGAGTGGGGCTCAGACGATTGATGGTGTTGCGGTGGTTGCTGGGGATCGGGTGCTTGTTAAAGCCCAGACCTTGGCGAAAGACAACGGTATTTATATCGTTGCCAATGGGATGTGGGGTCGGGCAAAGGATGCCGACGCGAGTGTCGAAGTCACCTCGGGGTTGATTGTCTCGGTTGAGGAAGGGACGACGCTTGCCAATACGATCTGGCAGTTGATTACTGACGGTGTGATCGTGCTGGGTACCACGGCGTTGACGTTTCAGAACGTGACGCAGGGTTTTGCGCCACTTAACTCCCCAGCCTTGATTGGGGCGCCTACGGCCCCTACGGTGTCGGGGAGCGACAACAGTACCAAGATCGCTACTTCGGCAGCGGTTCGCTCCATCATGGCGCAGTTTGGTTTTGGTTCTGCCGCGTACAGCTATACCGGGGACATCGATGCCATCACATTGAACGGCGTCTACATGGTGACTACTAGTACCACGGGAACTAAGCCCATGAGCCCTGGAGCCACGACGGTTATCCCTAACGGTACGATTTTCCATATGGAACGTGGTAGTTCCAACATGGCGACGCAGTGGTGGGACTCCTTGGTGAGTAGCACCATTCCGATTACCTGTATGCGTACTCGCAATTCTGCTGGGGTATGGACGGCCTGGGCCCAGGTTTGGGGCGAGCTCAATACGCCAAAGCAGGCGAATCCACTCGATCTGACGCCGGGCGCAATGCTTGCCCCTGGCGCGTTCGGAATTGGCCGGGCAATCGTCGGTACCGCCCTGGATTTGAATGACTACACGGTACCGGGTGATTACCTGACAGCCACGGCAGGTCAGCTTAACCTGCCACCCGGTTGGAGCCCTACCCGGCGTTACGGCCTCAAGGTTTCCGGTCTTTCCAATGCTGGCGAGCGTCTGACACAAATGCTGATCGGGGGCATGTCGGGCGATGAGGTCGGCATGGCAATTCGCGCACGGCGTGAGGATGGACAGTGGAAAGACTGGGAGGAAATCACCACCGGTCGACACGGCCCATTCAAGGCAACTCAGACTTACAAGGCCGCCGGGGTGTTTACCTGGGCGGTGCCAGCTGGCGTCAAGAAGGTCTGGGTCACCGTATTCGGCGGCGGTGGCGGTGGCGGACGCTTCTCCCATGGCGGTGGCGGTGGAGGTGGCGGCGGGATTGCCGAAGGATTGGTAGACCTGACCGGCGTTTCCTCTGTCACGGTTACTGTCGGCGCTGGTGGGGCTGGCTGGGCTGGAAGTGATGGCGACGGAGCGCCTGGCAATGCATCGTCTTTCGGCAGTTTCATGAGTGCCACGGGCGGCGCCGGTGCGTCGAAGTGGTATGGCGGCCTAGCAGGCCTTGGATCAGGTGGAGATATCAATACCACCCTGGGCCCGGGTGGACACGCCACTCGCCACGATAATGGTGTGGCTCCTTCGACTTCCATATACGGCGGCGGACATGGCGCCGGCGGCCGGGGTTACGGCGCTGGGGCGGGTTCGATTGGCCAGGCCGGTACGTCCAGTACGCTTGTCGGCAGTGGCGGGGGCGGCGGCAATGAAAACGGCAACGGCGGCAATGGGTCGCCCGGCCAAGTAGTTATCAGATGGTGATCAACATGTGGGCATTGATACAAGACAGCGTTGTGCATGAGGTGACGGAGGTCGATCCCGCAGGACGCTTCCACCCGGATTTGATGTGGAAACCATGCAGCGAAGAAGTCAGACACGGATGGCGGTACGACGGGGAGGTATTTGTCGAGCCGGTGAGGGAGGGCGATTCTCTGGCCGCCCGCGAGCGAGCCTGGCGCGACGCGGAGATGCACGCCAGCGAGTGGCTCGTGACACGTCATCGAGATGAGCAGGACTTGAAACAGGAGACTACCCTGACGTCTGCTCAGTTTTCCGAATTGCTTACCTATCGGCAGGCCCTCCGGGATTGGCCGCAGTCGCCGAGTTTTCCCGACCGCCAATACCGCCCCGTCGTGCTGCCCTGGCTCGCCAGTCAAACCCAATAAATCGCCCCGCACCACGGGGCGTTTTTTTGACCGGCAAATTTCAACAACACTCAACAGCCCCTGCCTCAAGGGGCTTTTTCGTATCTGGAGAACCCCAAAATGGCACCACGCCAAACCTACACCGTACTTCTCCCATTCCCCACCGGCGGCGGCCACTGGTCGACCACCGGCCAGGAACTCGACCTGCTCGACGTCGAGGCCAACGCCTTGCGCAGTGCCGGTCGCCTGGAGCTGAAAAAAAACGAGGCCGGCGAATCGGTCTCCGCATCCACCCCGGCCAAAAAGGCCGCCACCAAGAAGGCTGAATAACTATGGCTGAGGTTTTGAACTTCGAGCACAACGGCATTACCGTCAATGCCACCGAATCTCCCGAGGCCATGGGTGGCCTGGGTGACAACGTCATCGGCCTGGTCGGTACCGCGCCGAATGCCAACCCGCTGATTCCGAAAAACACCCCGTTCCGCATCAACAGCTTCACCACCCAAGCTCAGTTGGACCCGACCGGTGCGGAGGCGGGCACGCTGTTCCATGCCGTCTACCAGATCCTCAAAGTGGTCAAGGTGCCGGTGTACGTGGTCATCGTCGAAGAGGGCGCCACACTGGCCGACACGCAGAATAACGTGATCGGCGGCATCGAAGCACAGACCGGGCGCAAGTTGGGCCTGGCGGCGTTGAGCGGGGTGGCCGAGGACCTGACCATCATCGGCGCGCCAGGCTTTACCGGCACTAAGGCCGTGGCCAGCGAGTTCGCTTCGTTCGGCAAGCGCATCAAGGCGCGTGTGGTGCTCGACGGCAAGGACGCCTCGGTCGCCGATCAAGTGACCTACAGCCAGGAACTGGGCGGCGCGGACCTGGGTTTCGACCGTTGCCTGGTGGTGCACAACATGCCGGCGGTGTACTCCAAGGCCGCGAAGAAAAACGTTTTCCTGGCCCCGTCGAGCCTGGCCATCGCCGCCCTCGCCAAGGTCAAGCAATGGGAGAGCCCGGGTAACCAGGTGACCTATGCCGAAGACGTCTCGCGCACCGTCGAATACAACATCCTCGACACCTCCACCGAAGGCGATCTGCTCAACCGCTACGGCGTCAGCTACTACGCCCGGACCATCCTCGGCGGCTTCTCGTTGCTGGGCAACCGTTCCATCACCGGCAAGTTCATCAGCTACGTCGGCCTGGAAGATGCCATCAGCCGCAAGCTGGTGAAGGCCGGCCAGAAGGCCATGGCCAAGAACCTGACCAAGTCCTTCATGGACCAGGAGGTCAAGCGCATCAACGACTGGCTGCAAACCCTGGTGGCCGATGAAACCATTCCGGGCGGCAGCGTTTACCTGCATCCGGAACTGAACAGCGTCGAGAAGTACAAGAACGGCACCTGGTACGTGGTCATCGACTACGGCCGCTACGCGCCGAACGAACACATGATTTATCAACTCAACGCCCGCGATGAAATCATCGAGCAGTTCCTGGAGGACGTTCTCTAATGTTTACCAACCGCGTAAGACAGGCCATCGCGGCCACCCTGCAAGGCCTGCCGTTGTCGGCGACCGTCGAGGAATTCACCCCGCCGAAGATCGAATTCGAAATGGAGTCGATGACTGGCGGTCGCTTCATCGCCGAGGAAATGGCCAAGAGCGGCAAGGCGCTGACGGCCAAGTTGTCGCTGCAAGGCGTCGGCCCGCAAATCATGCTGGCATTGGGTGTGAGCGTAGGGGACGACATTCTGCTGAACGTGCGCGAGGCCGGTCAGGACCAGGACGGCAACACCTGGTTCACCTATCACACCGTGGGCGGCAAGTTGAAATCCCTCGAGGAAACCGCCCTGAAGATGAACGAGAAGCCCAGGACCAATCTGGAGCTGTCCTGCCGCACGTACAACCGCCTGGAAAACGGCGTTCCGGTGATCGACATCGACGTGCGCACCCAGAAGTTCGTGCTCAACGGCGTCGACATCCTCGGCGATGCTCGCCGTGCGGTGTTGCTGCCTTAAACGGATGCCCGTCAGTTGCACCCAATCCCTGTGGCAGCGAGCCTGCTCGCGATAGCGGTGTGTCAGCCAACATCGATGCTGACTAGCCCGACGTCATCGCGAGCAAGCTCGCTCTCACAGGGTGTCCTCTGATTCACCAAGGAACTGATTCCATGTCCTGGACGCCTCCCGTTCATGTCTTGCTGTCGCCGATCACCGGTGACGACGGTTCGCAGATCGAGCAGCTTCAACTCAAACCCTTGTTCTATGCCGCGCAAAAAGAGGCCCTGGCCCGTGCCGGCGATGACGAGGACGATCAATTCTTCGAACTGGCCAAACTGGCCACCGGCCTTTCGGTCAAGGAGCTGGACCAGCTCAAACGCCCGGACTACGTGAGCATTGCGCAGTACGTGCACGAGATGTCGACCCGCCCGGCGTCGTACTTCTTGGGGCAAGTCGCTGACGCTCAAACAGCGCCCGCCGACCCCGACCAAGTGCAACTGCTGCAACCGCTCAACGTCGCTGGCCGCAGCCTGATCTCGCTGACCCTGGAAATGCCCGTGCTGCGAGCGACCAAGGTGATGAAAAAACTGAAGACGGCCAAGGAGCGCGCCGAGTTCATCACCGCCCATTGCACCGGGCTGATGATTCCCGACCTGGACCTGTTGACCGTGCCTGACTGGACTCAGCTTCAGGTGCGCATCGACGATTTTTTAAACAAACCGGCGGACTTCTTTCGGAGCGCGACATCGAAGTGATCCTCGATGTGGTGCCGCTCATTTACTCGGTAAGTGAGGCGGAAATCCTGGAGTGGGACGCCGGCAAGGCCTTGCGCCGCTTTGACATCGCGATCGCTCGCCTTGGCGTGAAACAGGAGTAAAGCGCGATGGCAGACAGTAAATATTCGCTCTCCTTTGCGGCGAGCGTCGATATGCCGACACTCGGCAGTGTGGCTGATGCGTCGGGGCTGAATCTGGCGTTGAGCACCGCCAGCCTCGACATCCGGCTGCTGGTATCGGAGCAAGTGAAGCTGCGCGAGACCCTGGCAACGCTGAACACCACGCTCTTGGGGCAACAGTTGCTCAAGGTGAATGCAGCAGCGCCAGCGGCGAATGCGGAGCCGAAGTCGAAACTCAGGGCCGAGGTCGATCAGCTGGCGCCCCCCGACGTCCTCAAGCCTGCCATGGCGATGCAAACGGCCATGGTCGACCTGAACCAGAAGTTGCGGCTGTCGCCGGAACAACTGCAGGTGATGGCCAACGAAAACCAGAAGATCGCCGGCGAAAAGCAAACCGCATCCAGCGGGGCGACCGCTGTGCAGCTGGCACAGATCCAGCTGGCGGCGGTCAATGCGGGGCTGGTCAAGAACGTCAAGCCCGAAGACCGCCAGCAAGTGCTGACGGATTTCGCCCGCGACAGTGCGGTGATGGCGTCGGCCTACAAAATCGAGCTGAAGGACGCCGGCGCGCTTATGGCTGGCTTGCGCACTTCATTGAACCTGGATCGAGGGAAGAGTCTCGAATTGGGCAACGCGGCCAACCGTCTTGGCGCCAGTGCCAGTTTGCAGACCTCGGCGGCGGACATCGGCTCGGTTGCCCAGCGCGGTGGCAAGGCCGGCATCGAAGCGGGCATGACGCCCGAGCAGATCGCCGCCATCGCGGCCGCGCTGTTGAACGCCTCTGTCGGCAAGGACGAAGCGAGCGCCTCGCTGAAAATCCTGGGAACCGCGTTGGGCAAGGGCGACAAGGTCACGCCGGAACAGCGAACGGCCTGGGCTCGATTGGACATCGAACCGGGAGCACTGGCCAGCAGGCTGCGCACGGATGCATCGGGTGCGATCAAGGATGTTCTGGCGACGCTGCAAAGCAAGCCTGCCGAGCAGCAGGCCTCATTGCTCAAGACGCTGTTCGATGGCGACGAGGGCATCGGCAAGTTGCTGAAGTCGCCCGAGGACTTGAAAACCGCGCTCACCGTGGCATCCGATAAGGGCGAAGGTGACAAGGGGTCGATGGCCCAGACCGCCGATACCCGGGGAAACACCTCGCAAGCACGCTGGAATGCACTGGATGCCAGCGTGACCCGTCTCGATACGGCGATCGGCAGCGCTGTCACGCCCATCACCGATCTGGCGATGCTTGGCGTGGACGCGCTGGCGACGGGGTTGAGTGTCGCGGCCGAGTCGCTGCCGAAAATCACTGCGGCGTTGGCCTTGTTCGGCGCGGCGCTCGCATCACCGTTTCGCGGCGCCATTGTGGACAAAGTGACGTCGGGTGTCGCCTCTACCCGCGAGGCATTGCTGAAGCCCGATGCGGCGATCCAGCCAGCGGCAAGCGATACGTCCGGAACTCAAGCCAAGGACGGCGGGCAGAAGCAACCGGGCGCAGGAACAGCCGAGACTTCCCGTCCTGATATGCGCAGCCGGCTGGGGATCTCCGCCGCTCGAGCGAGAACTTTCACCGGCAGGCTGGGCGCCCCCCTGGTGCTGGCCAGCGCTGGCTATGACGGCGTCAAGGCCCTGCAAGCCGGTGATTACAAGGCGGCTTCGGGGGCGGCCGGAGCCGGTCTTGGCGGGCTAGCGGGCGGATATGCCGGTGCCGCCACCGGCGCGATGCTCGGCAGTTTCGTTCCGGTGATCGGCACCGCGATCGGTGCGTTGGTAGGCGGTGCGCTGGGTTCCTATTTGGGCAGCAAGGGCGGCGAATCCCTGGGGGAGGCTATCTACACCGGGGCTGATCGCCTCAAGTCGCCGGACCAAGTCAACAAAGACCTGGTCAGCACCATGACTAGCCCCCAACAAAACACCATGACCGCGAACATCTACATCAACGGCCAGGACCAGGCCAGTGCCGGCCAGTTGGCGAACCTGGTCGTGCAGCAGCTTGCCGGCCAGTTCGCCCTGACAACCGTGCCCAACTCACTGGCCATGCGCAGTGACGCGGCCCTGACCGACGGAGGTCGCTGATGCGTCAACAAATGGCATTGGGCAGTTTCATCTTCGGCCTGTCCCGCAACTTTGCCTACCACAGCCTGCTGCGCACCTCGGACGGTGGCTGGAAAAGCATCGACATTCTTACCAGCAAACCCAAGTCCAGCCAGACCGGCCAAGGCCCGCAAGGGCTGACGATCACGGGCAAGTCGATGTACGCCACCGCCATGGATCGCCTCGATGAGTTGCGAGCGTTGCAGGCGCAGCGTGTGCCATTGCCGCTGGTGGACGGCATCGGCCGCAACTGGGGCCTCTGGCAGATCAACAAGGTGACGGAAACCCAGACCGAGATCATCGATGACGGCACCGCGATGGTGGTGGGGTGGGTGATCGAATTGACGGAGTTCGCCAATGCGTAGGGTTCGAAGCATCGCCGGTGATTCGGTGAATCTGTTGCTGTATCGAGAGCTGGAGCGTTGTGACGATCTGGTCGAAGCGGCGTTCTGGCTGCTCAATCCGGAACTGGCGGAATGGGGCCCGGTATTGCCGGCGGGCGTAGGGGTGGTCTTGCCGGAAGTGGACCTCAAGCCCGTGGCAACCCCACCGGTTTCGGCCTGGGATTAAGGAGGCGGCATGTCATTGGGTTTCACGCCTGCGGTGGAAATTTATGGTGCGAACGCCGCGCTGCTCAACGATCGATTGCTCAATTGGACCCACGTCGACGCGGCGGGATTCGAATCCGATCAACTGACGCTCACCATCAGTCTGGATGGGCTTGAAGGGTTGCCCAGCCTGGGCGGGAAAATCGGCCTGCGGGTCGGCTACCTGGAGTCGGGGCTGGTGGACAAGGGCGAGTTCGTCATTACCCGGCGCACGCCGACGCTATTCCCGTTGCGCCTGACATTGGTGGCCATGGCCGCGCCGTTCAGTGCGGCGGACCAGACCGGATTCAAACAGCGCCGCTCCGTCAGCCATGGCCCGACGACCTTGGGCGCGCTGTTTCGTCAACTGACCTCCAGGCACGGCTTTTCTGCGCGCGTGGCGCCGGACTTGTCGCTGATCAAGATCGAACACATCGACCAGTCCAACGAAACCGACATGGGTTTCCTGACGCGCCTGGCCCACCGTTACGACGCGGTCGCCAAGCCGGTCAACGAGTTATATGTACTGGCGCGGCGCGGTCAGGCGAAGTCGTTGTCGGGCAAGGTCCTGCCCGAGATACAACTGTCGGTGACGACGAACAATCGACCCGGCGACCATGCCTTCATTTCGGCCAGGCTGGATGAAACCGCCCGAGCGAAGTACCAGGGCTGCAAGACCAGTTGGTGGGATGCGGCAGCTGGCAAGCTGCGGGTCGAGGAGAGTGGCATCGCCCCGTTCAAGACCCTGCGCCAGCGCTTCCAGAGCGCAGACGATGCCCGCGCCGCCGGTGAAGGAGAGGTGCGTCGGATGCTGCGCGAAGCCCTCAAGGTGGCGATCGAATGCCCGGGCAATCCGGCCTTGTCCGCCGAAGGCATCGTGCTGCTGGATCCTTCCTGGCCGGATTTCATGCGTGGTCGCTGGTCGATCGACAAGGTCACCGCCAGCGGCGACCGGGAAAAAAGCTATCGCTGCTTGATTAACGCGACCTGCCTGGATGCCAAGGCCTGACCCCCGTTCTGCAAACACAGCAGAACCCAGTAGGAGCGAGCTTGCTCGCGATATCACGCAGCACTTTCCATACACCTGGAGTTCCTCCATGAAGATCACTCCGATCCTCACGCAACTGCGTGAGCAATGCCCAACCGTGGCCAATCGAGTGGCCGCCGGTATCGACCTTGGCACATTGCAGCCTCCCTGCGCCTACGTAGCGCCGCTCAACGATCTGGCCAGCGCAAACACTGCGCAAAACGCCACCCGGCAAGCGATCCGCGACCGCTTCGAAGTGACCTTGGTTCTCGATTCCACCGACGTGACAACAGCAATGGATCAATTGCACGACCTGCGTGCCGAACTGTGGCGCGCGCTGGTGGGGTTCAAACCCGCTGGCGACTACACCGGCATCGAGTACGACGGCGGTGAGCTGGTTTCCCTCAACAGCAGCCGTGTGGTGTACCGGCTGCGCTTTTTCAGCGAGTTCCAGCTGGGTCGCAACTTGATGAGCCAGCCTGCCGAAAGCTGGCACGAGCGTGAACTGGACGGCTTGTCGTCCTACACCGGGGCCACCGTTCGGGTCGATGCCATCGACCCGGCGGACCCCAACCTGAAACGTCCCGGCCCTGACGGGCGCGTGGAACTGACTTTCTCTGGAGACGTAACCCCATGAGCAAACGCATCACCGTGCTGCCGGCCCCGGGCCGTGCCGTACCGGACCCGGAAGCGGGCGATCTGTTGCCCCTCGAGGGCCGTGAAGTGCCGGACAACGCCTGGTGGCGTCGACGTCTGGCCGATGGCGATATCACTACCAAAGCCGTGAAAGCGGCCAAACCACAGGGAGCCAAATGATGGCGATCGGATTCAGCAATATTCCCGCGGACATTCGTGTGCCGCTGTTCTACGCCGAAATGGACAACTCGGCCGCCAATAGCGCGTCATCGGCCATGCGCCGGTTGATCGTCGCCCAGGTCAACGACAGTGTCGTCCCGGCCGATGTCGGCAAACTGGTACTGGTGTCCAGCGTCGCGCTGGCCAAGAACATCGGCGGGCAAGGCTCGATGCTTGCCTCGATGTACGAAACCTGGCGCAAGACCGACCCGCTCGGTGAGATCTGGTGCCTGCCGCTGCACAACGTCGAAGGCGCCGTCGCCAAAGGCGTGCTGACTTTTACCGGCACCGCGACAGAAAGCGGTGTGCTCAACCTGTACGTTGGCGGTGTGCGCGTGCAGGCCGCCATCGTCAACGGCGCCACTGCCGCCCAGGCCGCCACGGCGTTGGCCTTGAAAATCAACGCCGCCGCCGACCTGCCGGTGAGCGCTGCGGCCGCCGAAGGCGTCGTGACCCTCAGCGCCAAATGGACCGGCGACAGCGGCAATGACATCAGCCTGCAATTCAATCGCCTGGGCAAGAGCAACGGCGAAGACACCCCGGCGGGGCTGACCACCGCCGTCACCGCCATGACCGGCGGCGCCGGTATGCCGGACCAGACCGCGGCCGTTGCAGCCTTGGGCGACGAGCCATTCGAATTCATCGCCATGCCCTGGTCGGACGTGGCCAGCCTCGACACCTGGCAAGCGGTGATGGACGACAGCACTGGCCGCTGGTCCTGGGCCAAGCAATTGTTCGGTCATGTCTACAGTGCCAAGCGCGGCACCCTGGGTGCCCTGGTGGCGGCCGGTCAGGCGCGCAACGACCAGCACATGACGATCCAGGCCCTGGAGCCGGGCGTACCACAACCGTTCTGGGTCCAGGCCGCCGCATTGGCCGCCCGCACCGCGGTGTTCATCTCGGCGGATGCCAGCCGCCCGACCCAGAGCGGCAGCCTGCCGGGCCTGGATCCGGCACCGGCCAGCGAACGCTTCACCCTGACCGAACGCCAGTCGCTGCTCAACTACGGCATCGCCACGGCGTACTACGAAGGTGGCTACGTGCGCATCCAGCGTTCCATCACCACGTATCAGAAGAATGCCTTCGGCCAGGCCGACAACTCCTACCTGGACAGCGAAACCATGCACCAGTCGGCGTTCATCGTGCGCCGCCTGCAAAGCGTGATCACCAGCAAGTACGGTCGCCACAAACTGGCCTCCGACGGCACCCGTTTCGGCGCCGGCCAGCCCATCGTGACCCCGAGCACCATCCGCGGCGAACTGATCGCGCAATACGCCAAGCTCGAACTGGAAGGCCACGTGGAAAATGCCGAGCTGTTCGCCGAGCACCTGATCGTCGAGCGCGACACCCAGGACCCGAGCCGGGTCAACGTGCTGTTCCCGCCGGATTACATCAACGGCCTGCGGGTGTTCGCGTTGCTCAACCAGTTCCGCCTGCAGTACGACGACGCGGCCTGACCGTTCCGTTCGAACATCTGAATCCAGCCCACCGCGCGTGGGCTTTTTATTGCGAGGAGAAACACCATGGGTCAACTGATTGCGGGCACCTGCTACGTCAAAGTGGACGGCGCTCAACTGACCATCAATGGCGGCTGCGAAGCGCCCCTGATGTTCACCAAACGCGAAACCGTCGTACCGGGTTTCTACAAGGAAACCGACATCGCCCCGTCCTTCAAGGTGACGGCCCTGCACACCGCGGACTTCCCGCTCAAGCAACTGGTGGCCGGCACCGACATGACCGTTACCTGTGAATTCAACAACGGCAAGGTCTACGTGCTGGCCGGCGCCTACCTGGTGGAGGAGCCGGTGTCCAAGGGCGACGACGCCACCATCGAATTGAAATTCGAAGGCATCAAGGGGACCTGGCAATGACCGATGTCGTGACGTTGCGCGTGGCCATCGAGGCCCACGGCGAGTCGCTGAACGAACTGACCTTGCGCCGTCCGACGGTGCAGGAGGTCCGGGCGATCAAGGCGCTGCCGTACAAGATCGACAAGAGCGAGGAGGTGAGCCTGGACATGGACGTCGCGGCCAAATACATCGCGGTGTGCGCCGGCATCCCGCCGTCGTCGGTCAACCAGTTGGACCTGGCTGACCTCAATGCCCTGAGCTGGGCCGTCGCGAGTTTTTTCATGAGTGCGGCGTCGCAGCCATCGGCGACCTGATCGCCGCCGCCTATGACCTGGCCTGGTTCTGGAAGGTTGACCCCGAACAGATGATGGCCAGGCCACTGGACGTGCTCCGCGAATCACTGGAGCACGCGCAACGGATCAATGCGATGCAGCAGGTGCAGTGATGGCAGACACACAAAGCGTAGAGAAAAGAGCGGTGCTGCTGACCGGCATCGATGAGCTGTCACCCAAGCTCGCCGGCCTTCGTGCGAAGGTTGCGAGTTTCAAGCAGAACCTCGACGCCACGGGCCTGGGCAACCTGGATATTTCCGGCCTGCTGCCCAGCGGCGGCCTGGCCCAGCCCTTTATGGACGGGCTCAAGTCGGCCCTGGCCTTCAAGGACCAAGCGGGTGCAGCGAGCGCGGCGGCCAGCGCCGTCCAGGCCCCTGAAGCGCCCCGCATGGCGGCACAGAGCCTGGATGGATTGAAGACTTCCATCAGCAATGTGTCGGTGCAGTTCGGCTCGGCCCTGGGGCCTGCGGTCAACGCGGTGGCGCTCAGTTTGCAGCCCATGGTCAGCGGCGTGGCCCAAGTACTGCAGGACAACCCGCAACTGGTACAGGGCCTGGCGAATGGCGTCGTGGCGTTCAACGCGATCCAGATGGCGGTCAGCGGCGCGAGCCAGGCGTTCGAAGTGGTGAACCTGGCCTTGAAGATGAACCCCATCGGCTTGATTGCCATGGGCATCGCCTTGGCGGCAGGGATGATCATCGCCCACTGGACGCCGATTTCAGCGTTCTTCGCCGGGCTCTGGCAGAGGCTCGCGCCGATCGTCCTGCCGATGGTCGAGTTCTTCAAGACGATGTTCGCCTTTACCCCGATGGGGCAGGTGATCAGCAACTGGGGGCCGATCAGCAGCTTTTTTGGTGCCCTCTGGAATGTGATCGTGGCGGCGGCAACGCCGGTCATCGGTTTCATGCAGACGCTGTTCGCCTGGTCACCCTTGGGCTTGATCGTTGCCAATTGGACGCCCCTGACCGGGTTGTTCGCGGCGATCTGGGACCTGCTCAAGGCCTTGACCGTGCCGGTGATGGACGCCTTGAAAGGGCTGTTCGACTGGACGCCGTTGGGGCTGATCATGGCCAACTGGGGCACGATCGGTGAAGTCTTCGCCGGGATCTGGGAAGGCGTGCGCAACCAGGTGTCGATCATGCTGGCGGTTTTCAGCGGTCTGTTCGACTGGTCACCCATCGAGGGCCTCGTCAAGCAGTGGGGGCCGGTGGGCGAGTGGTTCAGCCAGTGGTGGAACGAGTTGCAGGCGGTGATTGCGCCGATCAAGGCGTTTTTCAACGGCGGCTTCGGCGAGATGATCACTTCGTTCACCGCTAAGGTCGAGGGATTGACCGAGGCGCAGCGCGCCACCAACGCCGAAGGCAAAGGTGAGCTGGCGCCGGCGTTTTTTGGCGGGGCCAGCGAGCAGTCTCCGGGCCTGTCGTCCAGCCTGGCGCCAGCGTCCACCAACATTCCAGCGAAAATCCCGCTGGCGCCGGGTACGTTGCCACACACCTCCAGCGCCCTGGTGCAACAAAGCGCCGCCAATAACCGCACGCAACTCGAAGGCGGCCTGACCGTGCGCTTCGAAAACGCACCGGCCGGGCTGCGCGCCGATCCGCCCCGGACCAATCAACCGGCCCTGGCGGTGAGCTCGCGCATCGGCTATCGCTCACTTTCCACAGGAGGCTCCAATGAGCTGGCGTGATCGTTTGTTGCCGGCGTCGTTTCGTGGCGTCGGGTTCTGGGTCGACCAGGCGAAAACCCCGGTCGGCCACAAGGGCCAGTTGCATGAGTATCCCCAGCGGGACCAGCCGTTTTTCGAAGGGCTGGGTCAGCAGGCAAGAATTCATGAGCTGACGGCGTTCATCGTCGGTCCCGATTGCCTGGAGCAGCGCGACAGGCTGCTCAAGGCGCTGGAGCAGGGCAGCGGCGAACTGGTGCATCCGTGGCTGGGGCGCCTGCAGGTCAAGGTCGGTGAATGTGACATGACCCAGACCCGCCAGGACGGCGGGCTGGTGACCTTCGCCCTGAAGTTCTACCCTGACCAGCCGCTGCAGTTCCCCTCGGCCGCGATCAACAGCCAGAAACTGCTGCTGGTATCGGCCGACAGCCTGCTGGGCTCGGCGGTGCGGCGCTTCGAGCAAGCCATGACGTTGATCAAGGCGGCCCGGATCGGCATCGCGGACCTGCGCAACAGCCTCAAGGAGGTGTACGGCGTCATCGAGCAGGAACTCAAGCCGTTGATCGAGACCTATCGGCAACTCAGCGATCTGGTCAAGGCGGTCAAGGAGTTGCCCAGGGAAGTGGCGGCCGAGTTCAAGGGACTGCTGGGAGATATTCGCGAGTTGAAGGACTTTGCCCGGGACGGCTATCGCGGCGTGATCGCCAGCGTGTCGCAACAGGTGCAAGCCATTCGCCAGGCGGATGCGCCCAAGCTCACCACCGGCAAGGACACCATGGCGGCGGCCCAGGCCGTGGCCGATCTGGTGCAGGACACGCTCCTGGTACAGGCGGCGCAATGGATTGCGGCGATGCCTGTGGCTGCGCCCGCGGTGAAACTGGGCGCCACCCCATCGGTGGCGCAGCAGGCCGTGCAGCCGGTCCAGCGCCGGGACGTGCCGGTGGCCGACGATGTGCTGGCCCTGCGCGATGCCCTCAACGACGCCATTTGGCAGGCGTCCCTCAAGGCCGATCCGGATCACTACCAGGCGTTGAACCATCTGCGCCAGCAAATGGCGGCACACCTAACGGCGGTGGCCTCGTCGGGCGTCAGGCTGATCAGCCTGTCGTTCAAGCAGAGCCTGCCGGCGCTGGTGGTGGCCTACCAGCAGTTCGCCGATGCCACCCGGGTGACCGAAGTGACCCAGCGCAACGGCGTGGCCCATCCGGGTTTCCTGCCGCCCAATGACCTGAAAGTCGCGGGGGAGTGAGCCATGAACGAGCTCGACAATGCGGTCACGCTCACCGTCGGCGGTCTGGATTACGGCGGCTGGAAAAGCGTGGAAATCAGTGCGGACCTGGAGCGGCAGTTTCGCACGTTCAAACTCGACATCACCTGGCAATGGCCGGGACAGACCCAAGCGGTACCCATTCGCCCCGGTGATGAATGCCAGGTGCGCATCGGCTCCGACCTGGTGCTCAGCGGTCATGTGTTCAAGGCGCCAGTGAGCTACGACGGGCGCCAGATCAGCCTGAGCATCGAGGGCGGCTCCAAGACCCAGGACCTGGTGGATTGCGCGGCGATCAACCGCCCCAGCCAATGGCGCGGGCAAACGGTGCTGAGCATCGTCCAGGCCCTGGCGTCGCAGTATGGGGTGGGGGTGGTCAGCGAAATCCCCGAGACCGCTCGGTTGAGCACCCACAGCATCGTGCCCGGGGAAACCGTTTTCCAGTCCATCGACCGCTTGCTGACGTTGTTCCGGGTGTTCTCCACCGATGACGCCCAAGGGCGCGTGCTGCTGGCCAGACCCGGCAGCGGCGGACGGGCCAGTGATGTGCTGGAGCTGGGCAAGAACATTCTTTCGGGCAATGCACCGATGGACTACAGCCAGGTGTTTTCCGAATACCGGGTCATAGGCCAGCACAAGGGGAACGACCAGCAGAGTGGAACGGCGGTCAGCGAAGTGGTCGGCACCGCCACCGACCTGACTTTCAAGCGAAAGCGGGTGACGGTGATCAGCGAGAGCGCCCAATTGACCTTCGAGCTGGCCCAGCAAAGGGCCGACTGGGAAAGCGCCATCCGCACCGGTCGCGCCCTGACCACCACCTACCGCGTGCAGGGCTGGCGCCAGGCCAATGGCGACTTGTGGCGGCACAACACCTTGGTACGGGTGATCGACCCGGTGCTGGGGTTCGATGGCGACATGCTGGTTTCCAAGGTGACGTATTCGTTGTCGAACCAGGGCTCCGTCACCACCCTGCAAGTCGCGCCGCCTCATACCTTCGACGCCAACCCGGTGCCGCCAAAACCCTGAGCCCCACGCCGATGCCTGCGCCCCACACATCCCCTGTGGGAGCGAGCCTGCTCGCGATGGCGGCAGTGCAGCCTACAGAGATGTTGATCCGAACACCGCGTTCAAGTCCCCGATTCTCAAGGAAATCTCAATGAGCCTACTGACCCGTCTCCTGGCGCGCGGCACTGTCGTGCTCGCCAATTCGGCCACCAAGCTGCAGTCGCTGCAAATGCGCCTTACCGCCGGCGAAGTGAACGATGACATGGAACACTTCGAGCCCTATGGCTTCACCAGCAACCCGCTGGCCGGTGCCGAGGGCATTGCCACGTTCCTGGGGGGCGACCGTTCCCATGCCGTGGTCCTGGTGGTCGCCGATCGCCGCTTCCGTCTCCAGGCCCTGGCCCCCGGCGAAGTGGCGCTCTACACCGACGAAGGCGACAAGCTGCACTTCAAGCGCGGTCGTGTCATCGACATCGAGACGGCAACCCTGAACATCCGCGCCAGCAGCGCGGTGAACATCGACAGCCCGGTCATCAACCACACCGGCAGGATCGTTTCCCAAGGCGACCAGATCGCCGGCGGCATCAGCCAGATCAAACATGTGCATGTCGGCGTACAGGCCGGCAACGGCCAGACCGGCGCGCCGGCGGGAGGCCAATGATGTTCATCAGCCAGAACCTGCACGCCGCGCTGACCCGCTCGGTGTTGATCAGCCTGTTCACCTGGCGTCGTGCCGCTGACGACGATGCCGTCGATGATGACGAACGTTTCGGCTGGTGGGGCGACACTTTTCCCACCGTTGCAGACGACCGCATCGGCTCGCGGCTGTGGCTGTTGCGCCGGGTCAAGCTGACCCGCCAGACCCAGCTCGATGCCGAGTTCTATGCCCGTGAAGCCTTGCAATGGCTGATCGATGACGGCCACTGCAGCGCCATCGACATCATCAGCGAACGCCTCGACGCCCAGCGCCTGAACCTGCGCACGGTCCTGACCCTGGCCGACGGCGAGCGACTGGACATCAACCCCGATAACAGTTGGCAGGTGACCTATGCCGTTTGAAACCCCTTCGCTGCCGGTGCTGATCAAGCGCGCCCAAAGCGACCTGGCCAGCGATTCGCTGCGCCAGTCCGATGCTCAGGTTCTGGCCCGCACCCTCGGCGGCGCGGCCTACGGCCTGTACGGCTACCTGGACTGGATCGCCGAGCAGATCCTGCCGGATAAAGCCGACGAATCCACCCTGGAGCGCATCGCCGCCCTGCGCCTGAACCAGGCGCGCAAAGCGGCCCAGGCGGCCAGCGGCAGTGTCAGTTTCACGGCCACCGCGGGAGCGGTGCTGGATGTCGACACGCTGCTGCAATCCACCGATGGCCGCACCTACAAGGTGACGGCCGCCCGTACCGCCAGCAATGGCATGAACACCACCACCGTCGCCGCACTGGAGGCCGGCAGCCTGGGCAATGCCGATGCCGGCCTGGTCCTTGCGCCGGTCCAGCCGATCCTCGGTATTGGCAGCGATTTCACCGTCCTGTCACCGGGGCTGAGCGGTGGTGTCGCCCGGGAAAGCCTCGAGTCCCTGCGGGCACGGGTGATCCGTTCCTACCGCATCATTCCCCATGGCGGTTCGGCGCAGGATTATGAAACCTGGGCCCTGGAATGCCCCGGCATTACCCGCGCCTGGTGCCGGGGCAGTTACCTGGGGCCTGGTACCGTCGGCCTGTTCGTGATGCGCGACGACGATCTGCAGCCGATCCCCAATGCCGAGCAACTGGAGGAAGTCCGAGCCTACATCGAACCGCTGCGCCCGGTGACTGCCGAAGTGCACGTGCTGGCCCCGACGCAGGTACCGGTGACCTACCGGCTGCGCATCACCCCGGACACCAGCGCGGTTCGCGCGGCGATCGAAGCTCAACTGCGCGACCTGCATAACCGCGAAGCCGGTCTCGGCGAGACGCTGTTACTCACCCATATCGCCGAAGCCATCAGCAGCGCCAACGGCGAAACCGACCACAAGCTGACCGCGCCCAGCGCCGATGTGACCGCTGCCAGCAATCAACTGCTGACCTTCGGGGGGTGCGTATGGCTGGAATAAGAAGCGCCGAGCAGTACCAGACCCAATTGCGCAGCCTGCTCCCCAGCGGCCCCGCATGGGACCCGGAGCGGGTGCCGGAGCTGGAGCAGGTGTTGGAAGGCATCGCCCAGGAACTGGCGCGCCTCGACGCCCGCGCCGCTGACCTGCTGCATGAAATGGACCCGGCGGGTGTGAGCGAACTGGTGCCGGATTGGGAGCGGGTGATGAACCTGCCCGACCCCTGCCTGGGTGCCTCGCCTCTGTATGACGATCGCCGCCTGGCGGTACGCCGACGCTTGTTGGCGGTGGGCAGCCAGGCCATTGCGTACTACGTGGAAATCGCCAGGAGCCAGGGTTACCCCAACGCCACCATCACCGAGCACAAGGCGCCCCGCATGGGCCGCGCCCGGTTCGGCGAAGACCACTTCGGCACCTGGCAGGCCCAATTCATGTGGACCCTCAACACCGGCGGCCGCCTGCTGCTGGGGCGGCGTTTTGGTGCGAGCTATTGGGGGGAGCGGTTTGGGGTCAATCCGGGGTCGGCCCTGGAGTGCCTGATTCATCGCAGCGCTCCGGCGCATACGAAGGTTCACATCAATTATGACTAGGAAATAGAGCGATGGATTACCCAAAAAGTGTGCCCAGCGCCGGCTTGGTGAATGGCAAGTTCGTGGATGAAAATCCCCTGACGGGTACGCCGGGCTCCCTGATTCCGGCAGCTTGGGGAAATGGCGTGACCCAGGAAATCTTGAATGTCATCAACGCGGGTGAATTGACGCCGGATGAGACCCGAAACGATCAGTTGCTCCAGGCGATCCAGTCCGTGGCGGCCAAGGGCTGGAATCAGGATCAGGCGCTGCCGCTTGCCGCTTTACCCTTGCCTGCGATCGCCACAGTTGATTCCCGGATGACAGTCACTCCGGTGGCGATATCGACCAGCGGGGGACGCGTTTCGATTCCTGGAGGCGTCTATATCAGCATTGGACAAGAGTTGGTAAGCGGACAGTTGGGTCGTTCGCGTACCTACGTCACGACGGCGTGGAGCAGCGCCGACTTGCTGCCCAGCTCCAGCTATTTCCTGAGAGTGCAGGCTTCCGGTAATTCACTAGCGTTTTACCTGCAGCGTGGAAGTCTGTACGACGCGACGCCGGAAACGCTCAAGGGCTCTTTCAATGGAGCTTCCGGTGGTGGGTTTCCATCCACATCGCTGGACATGTGCCTGGCTTGGGTAATGACCGGGGCGCCGGGCTCGTTGCCTACGGTACGCTCGATCTACAACCGGACCCGATTGAGCTGGACTCAAACCGTGAACGGCACCGGCGTGGTGTATCTGCCACTGGACCCTCATGCGCGTTCGGCACAACTTATCGCGGGCAATCCTACGCCGTCCTCCAGCTCTATCACTTCGCTGGCATTCGCCCAGGCTGGGTGGCTCGGCGGTAACTACAGCTACTTATCTCCGGTTGCAACTTCGCCGACAAGCAATTCAGTGGGCTGGAGCAATCTCGCGAGCCCGACGATGTGTGTGCTGTTTTCCAACAATGTGGTCAATGACGTGACGGTCGCAACGGTCACAGCCAGTTTTGACCATTCCCAGCTACGTTCGCTGTGGCAGTGTTTTCAGGCTGAGCACACGCTGGGCGCGAACAATGCCGACAGCGACGAACTGCTCCTGAGCATGGGGATCAAGGGGCACCAGGCGCTGACCGATTACAGCGTGGGCATCGCCGTCAATTTTACCAACGCCGTCAACGTCCATCTGTCCTGGGAGCTGATCCGATGAAGGTCATTCAGGAACTGCATCAATACGAAGAGGGACTCCGTCCGCCTCCACCCTCCCCAGCCCACATCTGGGAGGAGGGTGAATGGGTGATTGCCGACGAGCATGCTGCCCAGCTGCTGCATCTTGACGGCGAACGCCTGTGCGACAGGCTGGACGGTGCTGCGGACAGCGCACGTCGGGCCTTGGCAGGCGATCCATTACGTGCCCTGGAATACCAGCAGGCGGCCCTTGAGGCTCAGGCATTCAAGGATCAGGGCTACCCGAAAAAAGCCGTGCCGTCGTCCGTTTCCGCGTGGGTCATCAAGGGGCGCACAGCCAGGCAGGCGGCAGACCAGATCCTCGCCAAGGCCGCCGAGTTCGATTCGAACCTGTTGGCGCTTCGCCAGATACGACTCAAGGCCAAGGCGCACATCCGCGCACACATGGCGAAGGGAAAATCGGACCTGGCGAAAGCGGTTTTCGATGAGGCGTTCGCCAGCATCGAGGTATTGCGCTCCGGCGCCTGATCCTTTCATTTATCTGTAGAGAAATAACATATGGATTATCCAAAAAGCGTTCCCAGCGTCGGGCTGGTGAACGGACGGTTCGTGGACGAAGATCCGCTGGCAGGTACACCCGGCTCATTGATTCCGGCGGTCTGGGGCAATGGGGTTACCCAAGAGATCCTCAATGTGATCTCGGCGGCCGGCATGACGCCTTCAGAAGCGGACACCGGGCAATTGATCAAGGCGTTGCAAGCCATTCTTGGACGCAGCAGTCCGATGCGCTCGGTGGTGACTCGGTTGACGGCATCAAAGACGCTTGTTGCCGAAGAGTTGGGGTTGGTGTTGATCGATGCCAGTGCCGGTGCGAACACGGTGACGCTACCTGCGGCTAATACGGCGCTGGGTATTCGTGATGTGATTGTCCGGCGAGTGGATAACAGTGGGAATCGCCTGATGGTACGGGCCTCCGGTAGCGACAGGATTCGGTTTCATACCCATCTGGCGGCCAGTGGCTACCCGTTTCTGGTATTGATGGGCAGCGGCGACTGGTGGCATTTGCGCAGTGACGAAGCGGGTGCCTGGTGGCCGGTGAGTCGCTTCGATGCGACCGCGTTGGGACGCATTTCCTTCGAAAGCACACGCCAGGTGATACCCGGTGGATATGCGGTGCTCAACGGGAACCTGCTGTTGCGTAGCGAGTGGCCCTGGTTGTGGGATTACGCCCAGCTGTCCGGTGCGTTAGTGACCGAGGGTAACAGGGGAGGAAACGAAGGCGCCTGGACCAGCGGAGATGGCGCCACGACCTTTCGACTGCCTGATATTCGGGGCGAGTTCCTGCGTGTGCTGGATGAGGCTCGAGGGGTAGATGCCGATCGTGCGTCGGGCAGTAGACAAATGTACGCGTTGGAAAGCCACAACCACTATTTACCTACCAGCTCAGGTAGCGCCAATCGTCCTGGGCCTGCTATTGCCGATGCTTCTTGGGACGTGACACGGGACGTCAATGCTGCACCCGCGACGGGGATAGTGGGTACGACCTATCCGAATCCGCTTTTTTTCTCCAGTGGAGACGCCGTTGGCAATATCGGAGTCTTCAGCACGGAAACCCGGCCCAGAAACATCGCCTACCCCGCCCGAATCAAATTGATCTGAGGTGATCATGTTCATTTATCTGTTTGACGAAACCGGTGTTCTATCTGGTCCGGTAGAGCTTTTTGTCACGCCTGGCCTGGGCATTCAAATACCCAGCAATGGCATCCAGCTTTCCTTTGAGCTTCCGCCCGCTCAGGAGCATCACTCCTGGGTCATGGTCAATGGCGTTCCGCGGGAGATGGTGGACCGGCGAGGTCCGGTTTATCGCAAGGATAACGGTGCCGTGCTGCAATGGAGCGAATTCGGTGAGTTGCCGAACCCGTATACGGCGGAGCCGTGGCCCGGTAGCTACCACGTCTGGCGCGACACTGCCTGGGTATTTGACCAGACGCTACAGCTTGCGGATCTCAAGCGCGAAGCGTTGGTAAAGCGTGACAAACTACTGCGAGAAGCTGTTCAGAAAATTGCTCCCTTTCAGTATGCCGAAGACCTCGGCGAAGCCAACGATCAGGAGCAACTGGCGCTGATGGAATGGAAACTCTACAGCGTTGAGTTGAATCGAATCCAGAATCAATCCGGTTATCCAACCGAGATCAATTGGCCGGTGATGCCGGCCTCTGTTGTTTAAAGCAACCGGTACGGTACCAAAGTTGTTCGAATGCTTCAAAAGGTGTTGAGACTTCAACAGCTCGAGCTCTCGGCTGCCTGTTTTTCTGTCATTTGAATACCAAGGGAGAAAAAAGTGGATTATCCAAAAAGTGTTCCGAGTGCGGGCTTGGTGAATGGCAGGTTTGTAGACGAGAACGCCTTGGCTGGGACGCCAGGATCATTGATCCCCGCCAGTTGGGGGAATGGCGTCACACAGGAAATAATCAACGTCATTCAAGCCGCCGGTATTACCCCCTCGGAAGAAACTTACAATCAGTTACTGGCGGCATTGCGCGGCACTGGATTGTTTCTTACCGCTCCTCAGTTCGATAACGATAAGACCGTTGCTACAACAGAGTTCGTAGTCCGCAACGGATTGCAGTACGCCGGCTTTGACGTGTATTCCACACATGCGGCTTTGACATCCAGGGATATTGGTGGAGTCGCCAGTTTTGCCAGTGAAACCCCGGTTACCGCCAAACTGCCCGCCACGACGGGCGTCCTGCATGGCGCCACTGTCAGGATTATCAACGCAGGCAATGGCGTAGTAACTATATCGACGACCTTGGCGACTGATAAGTTGTCGGGATCGAACGGAGCAGAGGGTACCGTTAGCATCGGGTTAGGGGAGACTGCGGAGTTCATCAAGCTCAATGCCCAATGGCGTCTGATTGGTGGAACGGCCACCTCGAAGTATTCGGCCATGTTCTCTTCGTCGTTACAGCCCAATGGATGGAAACGTATTCCCGATACCACCAGTCCGACGGGCTATGTCATCGAACAGTGGGGAATTTCATCGAGCGGCACGGATGCCAATGGCGTGCTGGTGACGTTTCCCATGTCGTTTCCGAATGCGGTCAGGAATATCAACGTGACCGATGGAGGACCGACCTGTGCGTCGTTCGGCGTCTCATTTGGTTCCCTGAGTCAGTTCAGGCTTTATGGTCGGGATCACAATGGTGTCTACGCGAACTGGACTGGGCTCTGGCGTGCAATTGGTTATTGAAAGGATGCCGTTATGCTGATTTTTTATGCTCCAACCACGGGTGGGTTCTACAACTCCATCGATCATGCAAATGAAATTCCCAAAGATGCTGTTGAGATTTCGGAGCACGCATACAGTGCATTGTTCGCAGCCCCTTTTTTAAATAGGTGTATCACGTCGGACGCCATGGGGTATCCGGTGCTTTCGGAGCTTGAGGTCGACAGGATCGAGACGCAGATACTCAACGAAACACATTGGCGTGACGCTCAGCTCACCGCCACCGATCGCCTCGTAGCCCGGGATCGCGACGAGATGGACGACGGCGGCGGTACGACGCTGGATCAGGCGCAGTACACGCAACTCCAGGCCTATCGGCGAGCCCTTAGAGATTGGCCCCAGGACGAGCTGTTTCCCGCGGCTGAGCACCGCCCCGTCGCGCCGCCCTGGTTGAAAGCGCAACTTCAGTGATGTTTTTTTCGATGGTCGGATTATGGACGTTACCCAGCAGCAACTCATCAAGATCATGCCCGACGCCCGCTCTCAAGCGGGCGTTTTCGTTCCTGCGCTCAACCATGCGATGAGCCGTCACCGGATCGATACGCCCAAACGCGTTGCTGCGTTTCTGGCGCAGATCGGCCACGAGTCGGGGCAGTTGCGATATGTGCGGGAGCTTGGCAGTGAAATGTATCTAAGCAAGTACGACACCGGCGCGTTGGCCGTTCGCCTGGGAAATACTCCCCAGGCCGACGGCGACGGCCAGAAATATCGGGGGCGTGGGCTGATCCAGATTACGGGCCGCGACAATTATCTGCGGTGCAGTCTCGGTTTGTTTGGCGATGAACGTCTGCTGGCCTTGCCGGAACTGCTGGAACAACCACAGTGGGCATCCGAATCGGCTGCCTGGTTCTGGGAGCAGAACGGCTTGAACGAACTGGCCGACCGTGACCAGTTCAACAGTATCACTCGGCGTATCAACGGCGGCTTGAACGGCCTGGAAGATCGTCTGCAACTTTGGGCGCGGGCGAGGGCGGTGTTATGCCAGTCTTCGACCTGATGCCTTTTTCCTTCCGTACTCTCGGGATTGTTCTCTTGCTGGCGCTGCTGGTCGCTGGTCCAGCTACGCTGGTGTGGCGACTCCAGGATTGGCGCTATGGTCGTCAACTGGCGCAAATGGCCCAGTCCCAAGCCGAGACCCTGAGTCAGTTGAGCCAGGCGGCGACAGCGCAACAAAAGGCCGAGCAAGAGAAGCGACTGGCCCTGGAACAGCAACTTTCTGCCAGCGAACACACCCACTACCGAGCCTTGAGCGATGCCCAACGTGACCAGGATCGCCTGCGCGATCGCCTTGCTACTGCCGATGTCCGGCTGTCAGTCCTCCTCGACGCCCACGATGCCTCCCCCGGTTGTGCGGTGCCTGCCGCCACCGGCTCCGGCGGCATGGATCATGGCCCCCTACGCGCCCGACTTGACCCGACGCATGCTCAACGAATTATCGCCATCACCGATGAAGGCGACCGTGGATTGATCGCCTTGCGGGCTTGCCAGGCGTATGTCAGGGCGTTGGGTCAGTAATCCGTCGAGTCGTTGTCGACCGGAAAGAATCTTGCCTGGTTTACCGGTTCACGCCCAGAACTGTCATGTAGAAGTTCTTTACTGCCGACCAGACGTGCCTATACCAATTGTTTCTCCAGAACGAATCATCGTTAGGAGCAATGTCTTCTATGTCGCTTGAAACGAGATGAGCGGGTTGCTGGCCGAACATCATGGGGAAAACGCAATGTTGTTTGATCTGGGCCCTTACGACTCTGTCGATGGGCTCTGAACGGTATTCAAGCTTTACAAACTCCGAGCAGCCTCGTTTGCTGAGTATATAAGCGTGCAGTGCGGTTACCCGGCCGCGAGCGATGGAAAAATTCCAGGTCAGCCATATTTTCCCCATCGTGTAACCGAGATGGAGAATGGAAAAATTTTCCGTCGAAATAAAGCGATTGATGTTGCGGACTGTCTGTTTTGAGAAGAAATACTGCAGTGCATCGTCTTCCAGGATCAGGACGTTTGAATAGTTGCGCTGCAATGCAATCTCTGCGCACTTCAAATGCGAATTGAAGCAGCCTCTTGCCGGATTCTCTCTATCAGGATCGACCAGTACGAACTCTATGTCCAAACCTGAGCGTTTCATGGTTTCAAGCAGTAGCAGCCTGCGATCCTTCCGATCCTTGAGGCTGATGCAGAGTACGCCATCAACCGAAAGGCGGCTGAGATCCTTGGTTTTCATTCCATCGTTCCGACTGTCATGGGCAACTGAATATAGCGATGTTTTTTCGATGTCCATAGCGTGGTCTGGACGTGTCCCGAAAAACAGGACGCTCTCCGGGGCCCCAGCCTTGCAAGGTTCCAACGCTCGTGTACGGTAGGCGTCATTGCGTCGAATCAGGAGAGCGTCATGGATGAGATTACCGAGCTGGCCGCCGAACTGGGCCGGCGCCTGCAGTTGCTCAATGTCCATGTGACCACCGCCGAGTCCTGTACCGGTGGCGGGATTGCCGAGGCGATCACGCGAATTCCAGGCAGTTCGGCTTGGTTCGAAGCCGGTTTCGTCACTTATTCCAATCGCCAGAAGACCCGGCAACTGAATGTGCCGGACGAACTGTTCGGCACGGTGGGAGCGGTCAGTCGCGAGGTGGTCGAGGCCATGGTCCGGGGCGCCCAGCGACAGGGCCAGGCGCGGTTCGCCGTGGCGGTCAGCGGTATCGCCGGGCCGGACGGCGGTTCCCCGGGCAAGCCGGTGGGCACCGTGTGGCTGGCCTGGGGCGTTGGCGAGACGGTCTTCAGCGAGCAGCGGTTCTTTGCGGGCAACCGCGACGAGGTCCGCCGACAAACGGTGAAGGCCGCGCTAGAGGGGCTGCTGCAACATGCCGCCGCAGAAATCTCAAATCGGGGGTAGGCGATCCACGATCCCTGTGGAATAATACTGGCTACTTATACAGGTGTTGGCCGTCAGGCCTTATTGATTACGTGAGGACTTTAATGGACGACAACAAGAAGAAAGCCTTGGCTGCGGCCTTGGGTCAGATCGAACGTCAATTCGGCAAGGGTGCCGTAATGCGTATGGGCGATCAGGACCGTCAGGCTATTCCTTCCATCTCCACCGGCTCCCTGGGCCTGGACATCGCGCTTGGCATCGGCGGCTTGCCAAAAGGTCGTATCGTTGAAATCTACGGTCCTGAGTCCTCCGGTAAAACCACGCTGACCCTGTCCGTGATTGCCCAGGCCCAGAAGGCCGGCGCGACCTGCGCCTTCGTCGATGCCGAGCACGCCCTGGACCCGGAATATGCCGGCAAATTGGGCGTCAATGTCGACGACCTGCTGGTCTCCCAACCTGACACTGGTGAGCAGGCACTGGAAATCACCGACATGCTGGTGCGTTCCAACGCGGTTGACGTGATCATCGTCGACTCCGTGGCGGCACTGGTACCTAAAGCCGAAATCGAAGGTGAAATGGGCGACATGCACGTGGGCCTCCAGGCTCGCCTGATGTCCCAGGCCCTTCGCAAGATCACCGGTAACATCAAGAATGCCAACTGCCTGGTGATCTTCATCAACCAGATCCGCATGAAGATCGGCGTGATGTTCGGCAGCCCGGAAACCACCACTGGTGGTAACGCCCTGAAGTTCTACGCCTCGGTCCGCCTGGACATCCGTCGTACCGGCGCAGTGAAGGAAGGCGACGAGGTTGTCGGCAGCGAAACCCGCGTCAAGGTTGTGAAGAACAAGGTGGCTTCGCCATTCCGTCAGGCCGAGTTCCAGATTCTTTACGGCAAGGGCATCTACCTCAATGGCGAGATGATCGACCTGGGCGTGTTGCACGGCTTCGTTGAAAAGTCCGGTGCCTGGTACGCCTACAACGGCACCAAGATCGGTCAGGGCAAGGCCAACTCGGCCAAGTTCCTGGCGGACAACCCGGAAGTGGCTGCGGCCCTCGAGAAGCAATTGCGCGACAAGCTGTTGAGCCCGGTTGCGGACGTCAAGGCGTTGGCTAACCGTGAGACCGCTGACGATCTGGTTGACGCTGATATCTGATCAAATCGATGACCGCCGTACTCGATACCCTCGTCGCGGTGCGGCGAACTGCGATGGACCTGCTCGCCAGACGCGAGCACGGTCGAGTCGAACTGACGCGAAAACTGCGTCAGCGTGGTGCCTGCGATGAGTTGATCGAAACGACATTGGATCGCTTGACGCAAGAGGGCCTGTTGTCAGAGGCCCGTTATCTGGAAAGCTTCGTTTCCTATCGGGCCCGCTCCGGTTATGGACCGTTGAGGATTCGGGAGGAACTGGGTCAACGCGGCCTGCAGCGTTCGGATATCGAACAAGCCCTACGTGAAAGCGGTATCGATTGGCAGGATCAGTTGATGGAAACCTGGCGTCGCAAGTTCTCTGGGCATCTACCCGTCGATGCACGGGAACGGGCCAAACAAGGTCGGTTCCTGGCGTACAGAGGCTACTCCATGGAAATGATCAACCGCTTGTTCAGCGGTCGAGGACTGGATGATTGAAAAACGGCCCGCTATTTCGATAGCGGGCCGTTTTTTTATGGGTTCAGGTGACCTTGATCGTCTCCCAGGCAAGCGGATGGGCCTTGGGGTAGGGTTGGGCCCAGTTTTCCGACAAGTTGATGAAGTCCACCAGCGCCCTCAACCGACCATGGTCACGGGCGTTGAAGTTGAATGCCAATCGCGTCAGGTGGCTGAACCGTGCTTCATCAGGCTCGTCGCCGTTGTAGGCCAGCTGATGAAAGCGATCGTTCAGGCACAGGTCGGCAAACTCCACTTGCATCTGTTCCAGGGCCTGCTCGTTGAGCTTGTGGTTCATGCGGATCACGAACTGATGCTTGAGCCAGCGGCTGGAATGGAAGTTACGATAGAACTGGTTGATTTCCTCCACGGCATCTTCGGCGGTGTATACCAGGCGCATCAGCTTCAGGTCGGTGGGCAGGATGTAGCGGTTTTCCTCCAATTGTTCGCGGATGAAATCCAGGGCGCTTTGCCAGAACTTTCCTCCGGGAACGTCCAGTAATACTACCGGTACCAGTGGGCTTTTACCGGTCTGCACCAGCGTCAGCACTTCCAGTGCTTCATCAAGGGTGCCGAAACCACCCGGGCAGAGCACCAGCGCGTCGGCCTCCTTGACGAAGAACAGTTTGCGAGTGAAGAAGAAGTGGAAGGGCAACAGGTTCGGCGTGCCTTCGACGGTCGGGTTTGCATGTTGTTCGAAAGGCAGGGTGATATTGAACCCGAGGCTGTGCTCGCGGCCGGCGCCTTCATGAGCGGCGGCCATGATGCCTCCGCCTGCGCCAGTGATGACCATCATGTCCGAGCGGGCCAGCGCCGCTCCCAGCTCCCTCGCCAGGCCATACAGGGGATGTTCGATAGGCGTTCGTGCGGAGCCGAAGACAGTGACCTTGCGGCGCCCCTTGAACTGTTCCAGCGTGCGGAATGCCTGTTCCAGTTCCCGCAGGGCCTGCAACGTGATCTTGGCGTTCCAGCGGTTGTGGTCTTCCTGGGCCATGCGCAGCACGGTCAGGATCATGTCTCGGTAGATGGGGAGGTTGGGGCTGTTGGGTGACACCAGGTTGAGTTGCTCTTCGACCTTGCGGATAAGGTCGTGGCCATGGTTCTCAAAATGACGATTGAGCAGGTCATTTGGTTTGTAAGGCATCAAGCTTCTCCTTCTTGACGGAACCCCGACCCGGGCGAAAGGTTCGCCGGGGCCGCGACACTCCGTGTGTCGCCGTCAATCCAGGCGCTCGCCTGGGCGTTCGATTTGGCCTGAACCTGTTTACATATCATCGATCAGGCCATCCACCGGGTTCCGTATGTCCCTTGGATTTAAGAACAATCACACGGCAAGGTAGGGTGGCAGCCTCGTTCTGCCCAAAACATATTCATGAAGTGAGTCGATCTTGCGTTGCCATGATCATGGCGCTCAAAAGTGACCGTTGGCAACCGCTGGATGAAAGCTTTGGAGTAGCGCACCGCTCGTCCGATTGCCAGTTGCACGCATGCCGCTCTGATTTACTGATAACAGGCGTGTCAATGCAGTTCGATGCCCATGGCTGGGCACGCGATGGATTGAAGCGAATCGGGCAAGGAGGCGGGAGAAATGAGCAGGGTAACCCTGGAACTCGACAGGCAGTTGTATCTGACGCTGTTGGAAGCGGCCCAGGCCAATCGAATCAGCCTCGAGGAAGAGTGTTGTCGTCGCTTGGAGGGCAGGACCTGGCGCTCGCGATACCTGCAGGCGCTGGTGGCGGAACTGCGCGCCGACGATGAACAGCGACGCGCACGCTCGGGCTGATTACTTCTTGGTCTTGGCCGGTTTTGGGCAATCCGACTCCTGGAAGCGTTCGGTCGCGACCGGGCGGTTGGTTTTGACCTCGGTAAACTCGTAGCGCATGGTGGCGCCCTTGGCCATCAGCTTGCGAAAGCCCGGATTGGTGCACACCTTGGAGCCCAGCTGGAAATACACGGCCTTGGGGTCGGCGCGCATCTTTTCGGCATGGCTGCTCTGCACGCTGAGGTGGTTGATCAACTCGGTGCCTTCCACCGTGTAGCCCTGATCGAGAATGTCTTCATTGATCGCCCGGGGGGTGCCAACGCTGCTCTCCCTGGCCACGTTCTGCAACATCTTGTTCAGTTCGAGTTCTTTCAGCGAGGCAGCCTGGGCGCTGAAGGACGTCGCCAACAGAACGGCAACGGTAGGGACGGTAAGGCGCAGCATGAAACTCTCCTGGTTCAGTGACTGGTGGTTCGACCGGTCACGTGACTGTGCGTTCATTGGCGGCGAATTATAGGGGAGGCGAGGTGGACGGTACAGGCTCGTGCGCTCTGGTAGACTGCCGGCCTTCATTGCGCTGTCGAGTGTCGTTCGTGTCGAGTTCTCCCGCCTGTCGGCTTCATGCCCCTAACGCCGTAGCCCGCCTGCGCGATCAGCGCATCGATGAGGGGATCAAGCCGCTTCAGGCCCGTGGCTGGCGCGCACCCCGTTGCAGTGCCTGCCGGGTGATCCAGAGCCATTGCCTGTGTGCCTGGCGACCGAAGGTCGAAGCCCGTTCCGGGGTTTGCCTGATCATGACCAACAAGGAAGTGTTCAAGCCCAGCAACACCGGGTGGCTGATTGCCGACGTGGTACGCGACAATCATGCCTTCATCTGGTCGCGCACCGAGGTCGACGGACAATTGCTGGCGTTGCTGAATGACCCTCAATGGCAACCCTACCTGGTGTTTCCGGGTGAATACGTCGAGCCGTTGCGGGTCACCCACACCGTAGACCTGGATCGTTCCAGGCGACCGTTGTTCATTCTGTTGGACGCGACCTGGACGGAGGCGCGCAAGATTTTCCGCAAGAGTCCCTATTTCGACCAGTTGCCGATCCTGAGCCTGCTGCCTGACAAACTGTCGCGCTACCGCTTGCGCCGTTCCACCCGCAGCGAGCACCTGTGCACTGCCGAAGTGGCGGCGCTGTGCCTGGAGCTGGCCGGGGATCATGATGCGGCCTCTGCCCTGGACGCTTATTTCGATGTGTTCAGCCAGCATTACCTGGGCGCCAAGGGGCAACGGGAAGTGGATGTATCGACCCCGGCTCACGCTGAGCTGTTGCCCTTTATTGATACGGCTCAAGGGGCAGTGGCCGGATAGTGGCCCATACTGGAGACAGTGGTGGCCGTGCTGCTTGACCACCCCGGCTTCGCTGGGCATGCTTGGCGCCGACCGGGGCATGGCCAAGGTTTGAAACGCCATACCGTGCTGGCGTGAACAGTTCCCTCTGGATGCCGCCGCCATGGTGGGTGTCCCGAGTGGCTCTGGCGAGGTGCGATCATATCGGCCTGCCATAAGAACAGGATCATTTGAACAATGGCCACATACGAAATCCTGATTGCCGATGACCATCCGCTCTTTCGTAGCGCGTTGCATCAGGCAGTGACCCTGGGCCTGGGCCCGGATGTCCGGCTGACGGAGGTGGCCAGTATTGCGGAACTGGAGAGCCGGTTGACCGAAAAGGCTGACTGGGACCTGGTGCTGCTGGACCTGAACATGCCGGGAGCGTATGGATTTTCCGGATTGGTACTGTTGCGCGGTCAGTATCCGCAGATTCCCGTGGTGATGGTTTCGGCCCAGGAGGAAGCGTCGGTGATGGTCAAGGCCCGGGAGTTCGGTGCCAGCGGGTTCATCCCCAAGTCCAGTTCGCTTGAAATGATCCAGAAGGCGGTGAAGGCGGTCCTGGATGGTGATGCTGCCTGGCCGCCCCAGGCATTCGAGGCAGTGAGCGTGTCGGAAGAGGCCAAGGCCGCCAGCGAAGGCCTGGCCAGTCTCACGCCGCAACAGTTCCGGGTACTGACCATGGTCTGCGAAGGTTTGCTGAACAAGCAGATCGCTTATGAATTGAACGTCTCGGAGGCCACCATCAAGGCCCATGTGACGGCGATCTTCCGAAAGCTGAACGTGCGCACCCGGACCCAGGCGGCCTTGTTGTTGCAACAGCTTGAGTCAATTTCACCGCAGCCCTAGTGTGTCTGTTCACGCTTTTTTGACCGGGTTTGAATTAGCTTCTCCACTCCTTTCGATCAGTTGCCCATCCTATGTCACCTTTTAAAGGCCAAACCGGCCTGAAACGCATCCTCAACGCCTCCGGCTATTCCCTGGATGGCCTGCGCGCGGCCTTTGTCGGCGAAGCGGCGTTCCGTCAACTGGTCCTGCTCAACGTCATCCTGATCCCGCTGTCGTTCTTCCTGAACGTCAGCCGTGTCGAGCAGGCGCTGTTGATTGCGGTCTGCCTGCTGGCGCTGATCGTCGAACTGCTCAATTCGGCGGTGGAGGCGGCCATCGACCGCATTTCCCTGGAACTGCACCCGCTGTCGAAGAATGCCAAGGACATGGGCAGTGCCGCCCAGCTCGTCGCCCTGACGATGATTACGCTGGTATGGGGCGTGATCCTGCTGCAGTAGCGCTTCAGGCAATGGCCGGCAGGACGATTTCGTCGCTGCGTTGCGCGCCGGCGGTGAACGCCCGGCACAGCTCGAGAAACTCGCGCATCGCCGATGTCTGGTATTTCTGTTTGTGCCAGATGAAGTAGAACTGCCGCGCCAGGTCCATGTCCGGGGTTTCCACGGGGACCAGGCTGCCCCGACGGAACGCATCGCGCAGGGCCAGGCGTGAAATGCAGCCGATCCCCAGGCCGGACTCCACGGCGCGCTTGATGGCTTCGGTGTGTTCCAGTTCCAGGCGGATGTTCAGCGCGCTGCGATGATGGCGCATGGCTTGGTCGAAGGTCAGGCGAGTGCCGGAGCCCTGTTCCCGCAGAATCCACGCTTCATGGGTCAGTTCCTCCATGGTCGCCTGGCCGCGCCTGGCCAGTGGATGCTGGGGCGCGCAAAACACCACCAGCTCGTCCTCGACCCAACTCTGCACTTCGATATCCGGATGGCTGCAATCGCCTTCGATTAGACCCAGATCAATTTCATAGTGGGCGACCTGATGCACGATATTGGCAGTGTTCTGTACATGCAGCTTCACCTGGCTTTCCGGATGGCGCTGCATGAAACCGCCGATCAGCAGGGTGGCCAGGTAATTGCCGATGGTCAGGGTGGCGCCAACCGCCAGTGAGCCGAAGCCGGACTTGCCGTTGAGCAGGTCTTCGATCTCCTTGGCCTGGTCCAGCAACGCCACCGCCTGGGGTAGCAACTGTTTGCCCAGGGCGTTGAGGCTCAGGCGCTTACCGGCGCGGTCGAACAACTGGCAGCTGGACTGGCGCTCCAATTCGGTGATGGAGGTGCTGGCAGCCGATTGCGACAGATTGAGCTGGCCCGCAGCACGGGACACGCTCTCCTGCTGGGCGACGGCGACGAAGACCTGAAGTTGACGTAGAGTAAATCGCATATCGATATAACCGATAACCCTTATCTTAATAATCCATTTAACAGATATTGTCGCCGCTATTAGAATGCGATGCAATTGCGCTCCTTCCCGGCGCAGGCATCATTTCCAGGAGTCCCCCGTACATGAGCAACATGAACCACGAGCGTGTCCTCAGTGTTCATCACTGGAACGACACTCTGTTCAGCTTCAAGTGCACCCGCGATCCGGGCCTGCGCTTCGAGAACGGTCAGTTCGTGATGATCGGCCTGCAGCAGCCCAACGGCCGCCCGCTTATGCGCGCTTACTCGATTGCCAGCCCGAACTGGGAAGAGCATCTCGAGTTCTTCAGCATCAAGGTGCCTGATGGTCCGCTGACTTCCCAATTGCAGCACCTGAAGGAAGGCGACGAGATCATCATCAGCAAGAAACCCACCGGCACCCTGGTGCTGGACGACCTCAAGCCGGGCAAGCACCTGTACCTGCTCAGCACCGGCACCGGCCTGGCGCCGTTCATGAGCGTCATCCAGGATCCGGAAACCTATGAGCGTTTCGAAAAAGTGATCCTGTGCCACGGCGTACGTTACGTCAACGAAGTCGCCTATCGCGAGTTCATCACCGAGCACTTGCCGCAGAACGAGTTTTTCGGCGAAGCGCTGCGTGAAAAACTGATCTACTACCCGACCGTGACCCGCGAGCCGTTCGAGAACGAAGGCCGCCTGACCGACCTGATGCGCAGCGGCAAGCTGTTCCGCGACATCGGCCTGCCACCGATCAACCCCCAGGACGACCGCGCCATGCTGTGCGGTAGCCCGAGCATGCTGGAAGAAACCAGCGAAGTGCTCAACAGCTTCGGCCTGACCGTTTCGCCGCGTATGCGCGAGCCGGGGGATTACCTGATCGAACGGGCCTTCGTAGAGAAGTAAGCCCGCGAAGAAGACGACTCGGTCCAACCGATCGCCATTGAAATAGCCCGCGTCGCCTGGATAAGGCGGCGCGGGCTTTTTCGTTCCAGGATCATTGTTTCGCCGGAATCACTTCCAGCACGCGGATCAACCCCAGCCGCGGATAATGCCAGCGAACGTCCACATCCCAGAATTGCGCGCCATATTCCCGTTCCGCTGTCGGCACCTGGTACGCCGGGCGGGGGTCCTGGGCCAGGCACTGTTCGATCAGTTCCACCAGCGGCTCCTGCAGGCGCATGGCGTGGTCGCGGGCTTGGTGCAGGGCAGGGGGCGCCCATTGCACGGGGACCGGCTCGGGCGCTGCGCTGGCGATGCTGTTCGAAGCCGTGCCAATGATGTCGGCGTAGGGCACGTAGGGCTTGATGTCCAGTACCGGTGTACCGTCCAGCAAGTCGATGCCCGAGATCCACAGACGAGCGGCTTCGATCCGTTCCAGCTTGACCACGGATTGGCCGATGCCGTTGGGGCGATGGGTTGCCCGGGTGGCGAATACCCCCATGGATTTGTTGCCGCCCAGGCGAGGCGGACGCACTTTCAGCCGAGGTTTTTTTTCCAGGGCCTGGTGGAACAGGAACAGCAACCAGACATGGCTGACCTGCTCCAGGCCCTGCACGGCGTCGCCCTGGTCGAACGGCGCCACCAGCTCCAGCACGCCGCGAGCGGCAGGCGCCAGGTGAGGTTGCCGTGGGATGGCGAACTTTTCCTTGAAACAGGAGTGGACGAAGCCGACGGGGGAGACGTTGTAAGTCATGGGATGAAATCGACGCCAGATGGAGAGGGCATGATAACGCGGGAGCTGCAATCGGCACTGTCCTCTGTGGTGAGGGGATTTATCCCCACTGGACGTGCAGCGTCCCCTCGCCACCGCGGCCCTGGGAAGTCAGCCGCGAACGCGCAGCGTCAGCCCCTTGAGGAAGTTGCGCAGCAACTGGTCGCCGCACGGGCGGTAGTTGGTGTGGCCGAACTTGCGGAACAGCGCGCTCAGTTCCGGTTTGGACACCGGGAAGTCCGCAGACTTGAGGATGGCGTGCATGTCGTCTTCCTTCAGTTCGAAGGCCACTCGCAGCTTCTTGAGGATGATGTTGTTGGTCACCGGCACTTCGATGGGCAGCGGTGGGCGGCTCTCGTCCTTGCCCCGTTTGAAGATCACCAGGCCGTCGAGGAAATGCGCCATGACTTCGTCGGGGCAGAACACGAAGCCTTCTTCTTCATCCTTCTTGAGATAGCCCGCCAGGTCCGCCAGGGACACGTCCAGGCCGCCCAGCTTGATGATCTCGATGACTTTCTTGTCGCTGATATCGAGCATGTAGCGCACGCTGCGCAGTACGTCGTTGTGAATCATGTGTGCAATCCTGATCAATCGGCGGTGGGTGCCCAGCGAGGTGCGGCACCGGAAGAAGTGACTTTAGAATTTCTCTTTGGCGGACAGGTAGCGCCACTGGCCCAGCGGCACCTTGCCGATGGACACGCCGCCGATGCGGATCCGGCGGATGGCGACGGCCTTTAGGCCGACCGCCTGGCAGAGCAACGCGATGATGCCCGGCTGCGGGTTCTTCAGCGCGAAGCGCAGGCGGTTCTCGTTCTGCCAGCTGGCCTTGACCGCGGGTAACTCCTTGCCCTTGTAGGTCAGGCCATGGTTCAGGCGGTTGAGGCCGTGGGCAAGCATCTCTCCCTCGACGTCCACGACGTATTCCTGCTCGATCTTCGCGGCGTCGGCGGTGAGCTTGCGCAGGATCTTCCAGTCCTGGGTGAACACCAGGAGGCCGCTGGCGTTGGCCTGCAGGTCGGCGCTGGCGGTCAGTCTCAGGAAATGGCCCTTGAGCGGACGTTTGCCGAAGCGGTGCTCTTCGCTCAGGGTCTGCGGGGCCAGGCTCGCCATGGCGGTGTCCACGTCCATGCCCGCCGGAACGTTCAGCAGCAGGGTCACCGGCTCCGGCGCGGTGGCCTTGGCTTGTGGGTCGAGTTCGACCTTCTGGGTGGTGACCTTGAACTGCGGTTCGTCGACGACCTCGCCATCCACGGTGACCCAGCCGCCCTCGATGAACAGCTCAGCCTCCCGGCGGGAGCAGCCGACAAGTTCGATGAGGCGTTTGGAGAGGCGTATCGGGTCAGTCATGACAAGGCCGTAGCAAAAAGAGGGTGGGCATTGTACCTGCGTGGCGCCGGTTAATCGCGGTTCCATTTGCCTCGTGTGGCTTTTAGCCGCGCACGGCCTTCAGGCCGGGCTGCCTGTAGCGCATATGCAGCAACGGGTATGGCTGGCCCATGCCGTCCCGCGCCGAGCGGCCGACCACTTCGAATCCCTGCTTGAGATAAAAGCCCAGGGCCTGCGGGTTCTGTTCGTTGACATCCAGCTGATCGGCGTTCATGTGTTCCATGGCGTAGTGCAAGAGTTGCTTGCCCAGGCCCTGGCCCCGGTGCTGTGGGTCGATGAACAGCATTTCGATCTTGCCCGCCGCGACGCCAGCGAAACCGGTAATGCGCTGGTGCGCGTCCCGGGTGCAGATGAGCATTACCGCATCCAGGTAGCGGGTGAGCACCAGGTTCTTCAGCAGCTCGATGTAGCTGTCCGGAAGAAAATCATGGGTTGCCCGCACCGAAGCTTCCCAGACCTGGGTCAGTTCCTGGTAATCGCTGGATTTCGGGGTATGGATGACCGAGTGCTGGCGCATGCCCGCCTGTTCCTTGTGCTGAATGTCCCGGGTTTCTCCATACGATAGCCGTAAAAAAGCCCCGCATCTTGTCGCAAGGCAGGGCTTTTTGGTTTTTTCGAGGCTGACGAATCAATGGCAGCAGGCACGGACCTGTGGCCCTGGCCACAAAAGTCACCTGGGCCTGGGTCCACGCCAGGATCAGGCGATCTGCTCAGCCCACAGATCGTACTCATCGGCATCGGTCACCTTGCACCAGACCTTGTCGCCCGGCTTGAGATGGCTGCCGTTGTCGATGAAGACGTTGCCATCGATTTCCGGGGCATCGAAGAAGCAGCGGCCCACGGCGCCTTGCTCGTCCACTTCATCCACCAGGACCTCGATTTCACGGCCGATGCGCATTTGCAGGCGCGCCGAGCTGATTGCCTGCTGATGCGCCATGAAGCGCTCCCAGCGGTCCTGCTTGACGTCGTCCGGCACGACGTCCAGGGCCAGGTCGTTGGCCGGAGCACCTTCCACCGGGGAATACTGGAAGCAGCCGACGCGATCGAGCTGGGCTTCGGTCAGCCAGTCCAGCAGGTACTGGAAGTCTTCTTCGGTTTCGCCGGGGAAGCCGACGATGAAGGTGGAGCGGATGATCAGGTCCGGGCAGATTTCGCGCCAGTTCTTGATGCGAGCCAGGGTCTTGTCTTCGAACGCCGGGCGTTTCATGGCCTTGAGGACCTTCGGGCTGGCGTGTTGGAACGGGATGTCCAGGTACGGCAGGATCTTGCCGGCGGCCATCAGTGGGATCAGTTCGTCCACGTGCGGGTAAGGGTAGACGTAGTGCAGGCGGACCCAGACGCCGAGGGTGCCGAGGGCTTCGCACAGTTCGGTCATGCGGGTCTTCACTGGCGCGCCGTTCCAGAAGCCGGTGCGGTATTTCACGTCGACGCCGTAGGCACTGGTGTCCTGGGAGATCACCAGCAGTTCCTTGACGCCGGCCTTGACCAGGCGCTGGGCCTCATCGAGCACATCGCCCACCGGGCGACTCACCAGCTTGCCGCGCATCGACGGGATGATGCAGAAGCTGCAGCTGTGGTTGCAGCCTTCGGAAATCTTCAGGTAGGCATAGTGGCGTGGGGTCAACTTGATGCCTTGTGGCGGCACCAGGTCGATGAGCGGGTTGTGGTCCTGCTTGGGGGGCACCACCTCATGCACCGCGTTGACCACCTGCTCGTACTGCTGCGGGCCGGTCACCGCCAGTACGCTGGGGTGCACGTCGCGGATGTTGCCTTCTTCGACGCCCATGCAGCCGGTGACGATGACCTTGCCGTTTTCCTTGATGGCTTCGCCGATCACTTCCAGGGACTCGGCCTTGGCCGAATCGATGAAACCGCAGGTGTTGACCACTACCACGTCCGCGTCCTGATACGTGGAAACGACGTCATAGCCTTCCATGCGCAGCTGGGTCAGGATGCGCTCGGAGTCGACCAGAGCCTTCGGGCAACCCAGGGAAACGAAGCCGACCTTGGGATTGGCTGGCGTGGTAGTGGTGGACATGTCTAACCTCGGTGTAGGGGGATCGTCTCTTGGGAGACAGGGCGCCTGGCGCGCCTCTGATCAAAAAGTGCGCAATTCTAGCGATGGACGCGTCACTTGACCAGCTTTATGCGGGGAAAAACGACGAGTGCTGCGCTATGCTTCGCGCCTTTGCGCTTTGCTGCTTTTTACAGTCAACTGAATACCTGTAACTAGATGTTGAGCGACGCATGGGCGTGACAAAACATGTTGCGTATAAGAAGGCGGTCTTGGGAATCAGGAGTATTGGATGGGGCAGGCAAGTAGTCAGGCGGTGGAGGCCGGGCATTCGGCCGCAAACCCGCTTAGCATGCTGGTCGCGGCGGTCGGAGTGGTTTATGGCGACATCGGCACGAGCCCGTTGTACACCCTCAAGGAAGTGTTTTCCGGTGCCTATGGCGTACCCGTCAACCATGACGGGGTGCTGGGGATCCTGTCGCTGATCTTCTGGTCGCTGATCTGGGTCGTGTCGATCAAGTACATGATGTTCGTCCTGCGTGCCGACAACCAGGGCGAGGGCGGCATCATGGCGCTCACCGCCCTGGCACGGCGGGCGGCGGGAAGCCGGGCCCGGCTGCGCACGTTGCTGGTGGTTTGCGGTCTGATCGGCGCCGCGCTGTTCTACGGCGACAGCATGATCACCCCGGCGATTTCCGTGCTCTCGGCCATCGAAGGCCTCGGGCTGGCGTTCGAGGGCATCGACCATTGGGTCGTGCCGCTGTCGCTGGTGGTGTTGGTCGCGCTGTTTCTGATCCAGCGCCATGGCACCGCGCGGATCGGCATCCTGTTCGGCCCGATCATGGTCATCTGGTTCGTGGTGCTCGGTGCGCTGGGCGTCTACGGCATCAGCCAGCAACCGGAAGTGCTGCTGGCGGTGAACCCGGCCTGGGCAGTGCGTTTCTTCGTGGTCCATCCAGGCATGGGCGTGGCGATCCTCGGTGCCGTGGTACTGGCGTTGACCGGTGCCGAAGCGCTTTACGCCGATATGGGCCATTTCGGCCGCAAGCCGATTGCCCGCGCCTGGTTTCTCCTGGTGTTGCCGGGCTTGATGCTCAACTATTTCGGCCAGGGCGCGTTGTTGCTGGGTGATCCCGAGGCGGCGCGCAACCCGTTCTATCTGCTGGCGCCGAGCTGGGCGTTGCTGCCGCTGGTGGGCCTGGCCACCCTGGCCACGGTGATCGCTTCGCAAGCGGTGATTTCCGGCGCGTTCTCCCTGACCCGTCAGGCCATCCAGCTGGGCTATATCCCGCGCATGTATATCCAGCACACTTCCAGCGCCGAACAGGGCCAGATCTACATCGGCGCGGTGAACTGGTCGTTGATGGTGGGTGTGGTGCTGCTGGTGCTGGGATTCGAATCGTCCGGCGCGCTGGCCTCGGCCTACGGCGTGGCGGTGACCGGCACCATGCTGATGACCACCATCCTGGTCTCGGCCGTGATCCTGTTGCTATGGAAATGGCCGCCTGTGCTGGCGATACCGGTACTGCTCGGTTTCCTGCTGGTGGATGGCCTGTATTTCGCGGCCAACGTGCCGAAGATCATCCAGGGCGGGGCTTTCCCCGTCATCGCCGGCATCGCCTTGTTCGTGCTGATGACCACCTGGAAGCGCGGCAAGCAGTTGCTGGTGGAGCGCCTGGACGAAGGTGCGCTGCCGTTGCCGATCTTCATCAGCAGCATCCGTGTGCAGCCACCGCATCGCGTGCAGGGTACCGCCGTGTTCCTGACGGCGCGCTCCGACGCCGTGCCCCATGCGCTGTTGCACAATCTGCTGCACAACCAGGTGCTGCACGAGCAAGTGGTATTGTTGACGGTGGTCTACGAAGACATCCCGCGAGTACCGCCGCAGCGGCGCTTCGAGGTCGATTCCTACGGCGAGGGTTTCTTCCGGGTGATCCTGCATTTCGGTTTCACCGATGAGCCGGACGTGCCGCAGGCGCTCAAGCTCTGCCACCTCGACGAGCTGGATTTCAGTCCGATGCGTACGACGTATTTCCTCAGCCGGGAAACGGTCATCGCTTCCAAGCTCGAAGGCATGGCTCGCTGGCGCGAGTTGCTGTTCGCCTTCATGCTGAAGAACGCCAACGGCAACCTGCGGTTCTTCAACCTGCCGTTGAACCGGGTGATCGAGTTGGGAACGCAGGTGGAGATGTAGGCGCGTATTCCAGTCGCCTGTCTGGACAAAGGCCCCTGTCGCGTGTAGCGGCAGGGGCCTTTTTTGTGGGCAAGGAAGTGAATTCCCGCCGCAGTGTCAGATCATTGCGCAGCGGCCTGCTGGCGCTTGTTGATCTCGTCCACTAGGCGCTTGGCCAGGGCCGGGTAGTTTTCGTCGAAGTGATGCCCGCCCGGCAGCTGGATGGCTTCACCTACCGCTGTCTTGTCGGTGCAGCCACTTTCGCCGGCTTCTTCGGCGCCATAGATGCACACCACTTTGCCGGCAGGCAACTTGGCCATTTCCGGGCCGGTGGCGGCTTCGGTGCCGGCGTTGCCCAGCCAGCCCTCGACTTCGATCTCGAAGCTGCCGGTGCGGGCGAAGGCCAGCAGGATGATCGCGTCGACCCGTTGCTGTTCGGTGGCCGGCAAGCGATTGTAGATCGCCGGCAGCACGTCGGCTCCGAAGGAGTAGCCAGTCAGGATGAAGCGCTTGGTGCCCCAGATCTGGCGGTAGTGCTGCATCAGTTCGGTCAGGTCCAGTGCGCTCTGTTCCGGGCTCTTGCGCTGCCAGTAGTAGCGCAGGGTGTCGATACCGACCACCGGATAGCCGATCCTGGCCATTTCATCGGCCACGTCACGATCCAGGTCACGCCAGCCGCCATCCCCGGAGAGGAACAGGGTCACGGTGTCCCGGGCCTGGCTGGCGGGCACTTCCACCACCGGAATGGCCAGGCCCCCCTTGCCCTTCTCGGCGCCCACCAGGATCTTGCGCAGCTCGTTGTTCAGCACTTGTGGCAAGGCGATGTCATAGTCGCTGATGCTGGTTTCGGCATTCGGTTGGTCCCGCACGAACCCGGCGCTGGTGTCATCGGGGTTATCGTTCCAGGCCACCAGCCAGTGGCCGTGGGCCGCGCTCTTGGGCAGCAGGTGGGTGCAGCCGGGTTTTTCCAGGGCCAGGTCCACCGAGACGGCCTTGGCCTTGTCATCCTTCTGCTCGGCCAGCCAGCGCCAGGCCAGCACGGCGCCAGGGCCGATGCCGCTGACCAGCGTCGCCGGTCCCTGGAGCTGCCTCAGGCCGGCTTGCAGGGCGCGTCCCTGCAACATGCAGTCCTTGGGCAGGATCACCTGGACGATCAGTGCCGAGCCGCTGCGGCTGAGTGTGCTCAGCTGAGTATCACTCAGCTTCTGCTCTTCATTGACCGCCACCAGGACCTGGGCACGCGGCTTGGTGCCGGGAACGACCCGGGTCATGGGCACGCCGTCGGCAGGCGTCAGTTGTTCAAGGGTAGGTTGCGGGGCGGGGCGGTTCCAGTACCAGTAACCACCCCCCAGGATCACCGCCAGCACCAGCAGGGCGGCCACTACATATCGCCAGGAGCGTTGCATCATCAGCGTTTCACCAGTCCAGTCAGGCCGCCCGCGATCAGGGCGGCGGTATCGGCCAGCGCCACCAGCGGATCGAGTCCGGCGGGCATGGCCATGTAACGAGGTTCCCAGTCAGGCTGGAACTTGTCTTTGAATCGGCGCAGCCCCTGGAAATTGTAGAGCTGCTCGCCACGGCGGAACACCATCGAGCCCAGGCGCTGGGTCAGCGGCGCGCCGCGACGTGGCTGCAGGCCCGACAGCGGGACCATGCCGAGGCTGAAGCGGGCGTAGCCATGGTTTTTGTAATGCTGGATCAGACCGACCATCATGAACTCCATAGTCAGCTTCGGCGCGTCGGGATGGGCACGCATCAGGTCGAGGCTGGCCAGCTCGTGACTGTGGGTTTCCAGCAGGTTGGCGAACGCCACCGGACGGCCCTCGAAGCGAATCACAGCGATGCGGAAGTGCTTGAGGTACTCGTCGCTGAAGCGGCCCAGGGAGAACCCTTTCTCGCGCACGTTCTTGCCGGTCAGCCAGGCATCGGAAATGACCTTGAGTTCATCCATCGGCGCCTGGCCCGGTTCGTGGATTTCCAGGGACAGGCCGTCCCGGGTGCCACGGTTCCAGGTGTAGCGCAGGTCCTTCATTTCCTTGCCCTTGGCCTCGAGGTCGAAACGCTTGAGGTCGATCCGGGCTTCTTCACCCAGCTTGATCGCCGTCAGGCCGATATCCATGTAGTACGGCAGGTTCTCGACCCGTACCTGGTAGAACACCGGGCGGGCGTGGTGGACATCGCACAGGTCACGGAACTGCCAGATCATTTCGGCCCGCTGCTGGGGCGGCCCGATCGGGTCATACAGCGCCACCAGGCTGCGGCCACGACGGGCATACATCAGGAAGGCTTCGTCGTTGGGATGGAACAGCAGCGCCTTGTCGCCGGTCAGGGCCAGGCCGCCGTCGGGTTGTGAAGAGGCCATCAGGATGGTCTTGGCGCGCTCCAGTTCTTGCGCCGTCGGCAAGTGGATCACTGGCCGCGCGGTGCGCAGCAGCCAGGTCAGCGAGACCACCACCAACAGCACCGCTGCCCCCAACAGCGAGCGCAGGCCGCGAGGCGCGTCGGCATCCAGGGTGAACTGCCACCACAGCTGATGACTGTAGGGAACGTCCTGGTAGGCGAACAGCAGCAGCCAGATCGACGCGCCGAGCACGCAGAGACTGGCGATCAGGAACAACGGCGAAAAGGGCAGCTCGGTGAGCCGGCTCGGACGGTAGAAGGAGCGCCGGAACACCGCCAGCAAGGCGGCCGTCAAGGTCAACAGCGTCGCTTCTTCCCAGTCGAACCCCTTGAGCAGCGAGAGCAGGGCACCCACCAGCAGCAAGACGGTGGTCAGCATCCAGGCGGCCGACAGGCGACGACGCAAGCCTTGGGCGAGCAACAGGCACAACACGCCCACCAGGCTGGCGCCGAAGTGGGACGCGTCCACCAGTCGGTGCGGGATCAGGAACCCGATATGCTCCAGGCGCGTATCGATCTCCGGCGTCACGCCGGAAAACAGCAGCACCACGCCAGACAGGAACACCAGCACCGCCAGGACCGGCGCCGCCAGGCCCGAGGCCGCCCGCAGGGTCTGGCGGGTCTGGAACAGTCGTTGTGCTTCGTTGATCAGCAACAATACGCAGGCCACCAGCATGGGCAGTAGCACGTAGATCAGGCGATACAGCAGCAGGGCGGCGGCCAGCGGTGCGGCTCCCAGCTTGTCGGCAAACGCGGCCAGCAGGATCGCTTCGAACACCCCGACGCCGCCCGGCACATGGCTCAGCACCCCGGCCGCCAATGCCAGCAGGTACACCAGCAGGAACGCGCCGAAGGGTGGCGCTTCGGGAAGCAACAGGTACAGCACCGTGGCCGCGGCCGCGACGTCCAGTGCCGTGATCACCAATTGCAGGAATGTCAGGCGTCGGCCCGGCAAGCGCAAGGTGCGGCGTCCGGCCCTGACCAGCAGGCTGTCCCGATGAGGTTGCTCCGGCAGGCGCCGGCGATAGATACCCACCGCCAGGATGCCCATGAGCAACAGTACCGCCACGGAGATCGCCGCCAACAGGGGAGCCGGAAGATGCAGCGCAGCGGAGGCGGCGGGCAGGTTGCTGAGGGTGGCCAGTGCCGCCAGTGGCGGTAGTGCACAACCCAGGGACAGGCTGGCGAACAACGTCATATGGGCGACATCCGCCGCTCCGAGGCCATGGCGGGCGTAAAGTCGGTAGCGCACCGAGCCCCCCGACAGCAGCGACAGGCCGATGGCATTGCCAATGGCGAATGCGGTGAAGCCGCCCAGGATCAATGTCTGCGGCGGCAGCGTCACGCCGGCATAACGGCTGGCGGACCATTCGTAGCCCAAGAGGATGATGAAGCCTGCGACCGTTGCTGCCACGGCGCCAAGCAGGGCGGGGCGAGGCACGTCGAGAATCGAATCGTGCAGTGCGTAAAGGTCGAGTTCGCTCAGGAGATGACGACAGGCGATCAGGGCGATCGCAAACAGCAGCAGCGTGACGGCGAGGCCGATAGGCTGTCGGTACTGACTGATCCGATCCAGCCAGCGCAATCGTTCGGCCTTGATCGGTTGTGTCGCGGAAACTGTATCTTGTGGGTCAGAGTGGGCGCGCATCAATCACCTCTTGAGCTATGCGCGACAGGATGGGGGTATCCAGCCAGGTTACCAATCCCTGCGGCAGAAAATAATTACAAAACTTTTGTAATGAAGCCGATTTTTACCAGACCTAAAAACAGCAGGCACAAAAAAGGCCACTCTTTCGAATGGCCTTTTTCAGACGTTTGGTTGCGGGAGCCGGATTTGAACCGACGACCTTCGGGTTATGAGCCCGACGAGCTACCAGGCTGCTCCATCCCGCGTCTGTGAGGCGGCATTCTACAGGCGAAAGCTTAGGTGTCAACCGTTAAAAGGTCGCGAGGTCAAATTAACGGCCAATCCGCCGTCGACGCGACTAAATGCGCGAAATCAAAAAGAATTGTCCTACAAGCCTGAAGGTCCGGGTCAGCCCATTCCCGACGGGGCGGGCTTGGCCACAGGGCAATGTCACGGCCTGCTGCCGTCTAAAGGTGAAGGGCTTATAGCAGGCGAGCCCGCTGCCAGGGGAAGACGAAACGATCGGGCACAAAAAAGGCCATTCTTTCGAATGGCCTTTTTCAGACGTTTGGTTGCGGGAGCCGGATTTGAACCGACGACCTTCGGGTTATGAGCCCGACGAGCTACCAGGCTGCTCCATCCCGCGTCTGTGAGGCGGCATTCTACAGAGGAACGATGGTCTGTCAACCCCTTGCCCTGAAAAAACTGTTCAGCTTCAAGCGCTTAGCCCTGTAGGAAAGCCATGTGACCGAGCTGTGACGCAGGCGTGGCAAGGGCTTGCGCTCTATCGCGCGCTTCGCCACGATTGAAGAAATGAATTTCTGCGACGTTCTTTTCGCTTATGAAAGATCTTGCAAACTACTGGTGCTATATACAGGTTCCGATGCGATACTGGCGGTCCGATCTATTCCACATCTCGTTTCGCTATGACGCAACGCAAAATCATCCACGTCGACTGTGACTGCTTCTATGCCGCCATCGAGATGCGCGATGACCCGCGACTGGCCGGCAAGCCCATGGCAGTCGGCGGCTCGGCGGATCGACGCGGCGTGATTGCGACCTGCAACTATGAAGCACGGGCCTATGGTGTGCGTTCGGCTATGTCGTCCGGCCATGCCTTGAAACTCTGTCCCGACCTGACCATCGTCAAGCCTCGGATGGACGCCTATCGGGAGGCGTCGAAGGAAATCCACACGATCTTCAGCGATTACACGGACCTGATCGAGCCCCTGTCCCTGGATGAGGCCTACCTGGACGTTTCCGCCAGTGCCCATTTCGGCGGCAGTGCCACCCGTATCGCTCAGGACATTCGTCGCAGGGTCTCCAATCAATTGCACATCACGGTGTCGGCCGGTGTTGCGCCAAACAAATTCCTCGCCAAGATCGCCAGCGACTGGAAGAAACCCAATGGCCTGTTCGTCATCACGCCGGATCAGGTGGAGGACTTCGTCTCGGCCCTGCCGGTCAGCAAGCTTCACGGCGTCGGCAAGGTCACCGCCGACAAACTGAACCGTCTCGGGATCGTCGATTGCCTGCAGTTGCGTCAGTGGGACAAGTTGGCGTTGGTGCGTGAGTTCGGCAGTTTCGGAGAGCGGCTCTGGAACCTGGCCCGTGGAATCGATGAGCGCCTGGTGCACAACGACAGTCGGCGACAGTCCATCAGCGTGGAGAACACCTACGATGTGGACCTGCCCGATCTGGCCAGCTGCCTCGACAAGCTGCCGGAGCTGATGCAGACCCTGAGTGGGCGCATGGCTCGCATCGACAGCAGCTATCGTCCCGGCAAGCCGTTCGTCAAAGTGAAATTCCATGACTTCACCCAGACCACCCTCGAACAGGCGGGGGCAGGGCGGGACCTGGGCAGTTATCAATCGCTCATGACCCAGGCATTCAATCGCGGTGGCAAGCCGGTACGGCTGTTGGGGATCGGGGTGCGGCTGGAGGACTTGCGGGGCGGGTACGAACAGTTGGAGTTGTTCGAGCGGTGAGGGCTCGCCAGGCGTTCCCTGTGGTAAGGGGATTCATCCCCGTTGGGCTGCGAAGCAGCCCCCGAGTAATGCATGCAATCCGTCTGATATACAGGGCTGTCAGGTTTTAGGGCTGCTTCGCAGCCCAGCGGGGCGTTGCGACGGTTTGCTTAATCCCCTCGCCACAGGGACTGCTTCGGATTCTTGGTGCTTTGGCTTCAATTGGCGCCCGGATCCGCCACCAGCCGCCCGCCGTCCTTGGTCAGGGCTTTGAGGAATTCAGTCTGCAATTCCGGATCATTGCGGGTCAGCTCGATCAGGCTCTGCTCCAGCTCGCTGGCTTCTTCTTCCAGGCCCAGCTCCGACAGGCGCTTGACCCGGTGGACCCACTGGCTCACTTCGTCGTCTTCCAGGTCGTCATAGATCAAGGCATGGGCTTCCACCAGCTTGCTGCGCAGGTTGCTGCTGATGCTCAGGGACGAATCGGTATGCACTTCGTCCAGGGTGTCCGTCACGCTGATCTGCAACTTGCCCAGATGGCTCGGGTCATGCTCGGCGAACGGGCTTTCCAGCAGGTTCAAGCGCAGCACACCGTTGCGGTCGGTGCTCAGCTCGAAGGTCTGCCGCGCAGCCTTGACCTGCACGGGGCGTTCGCTCCAGGGCAGGCTCGAATATTCGGTACGCTTGTCGCGCTGGACTTCGTCGATGCCGGCAAGGTTCTGTTGGGCGCGGCCATGGGATGGCGCGTTCATGAACGGATTGAGCCCGGCGACACCGTAGCTGATCCAGTCGTGGGTCGCGCTGTCAGGCACGTTGCCCAGGGTGAGCACATTGGCCACGTTCGCGCCGATGCCGGCCACTACCGCCACGGCGCCGAGGGGGATCTCGTAGATCTCCCGCCAGGGCTGGTAGGGCGTGTAGCGGTCGTAATGGCGCGTGACCTCGAACTCGGTGACCTCGAAGGTCTTCTGCTCGTTGATGCGTACCCGGCGCTGCGGCAGGTCGAGCACCTTGGGTTCGCCCACGTCGATCTGCAGGCTGTGATCGAGCAGTTTGCGCTCGACCCGCTCTTCGTGCTCGCTGCGTTGCGACATCTGGTTGGCGCAGCCGCTGACCAACAGGGCGCCGCACAATGCGGCGCCACCGAGGCCTAAGGTGTTTCGCTTGAACATGACGTCTCTATCTGGTGTCAGCGGCGGATACGAGCCTGGAGGAAAGAGAGCACGTCGGCGACCGGCAGCGCTTGCGGCTCGGCCTCGGTACGGCTCTTGTATTCCAGGTTGCCTTCGGCCAGGCCGCGATCACTGACGACGATCCGGTGCGGGATGCCGATCAGTTCCATGTCCGCGAACTTGATGCCGGGGCTGGTTTTCTTGTCGCGATCGTCCAGCAGCACTTCGAAGCCGGCGGCCGTCAGTTCGGCGTAGAGCTTGTCGGTGGCTTCGCGTACCAGGTCGGTCTCGTAGCGCAACGGCACCAGGGCGATCTGGAACGGCGCCAGGGCGTCGCTCCAGATGATGCCTTTCTCGTCGTTGTTCTGCTCGATGGCCGCCGCCACGACACGGGAGACGCCGATACCGTAGCAACCCATTTCCAGGGTGACCGGCTTGCCATTCTCGCCCAGCACTTCGCACTTCATCGCCTTGCTGTACTTGTTGCCCAGCTGGAAGATGTGCCCGACTTCGATGCCGCGCTTGATTTCCAGCACGCCCTTGCCGTCCGGGCTCGGGTCGCCCGCCACGACGTTGCGCAGGTCGGCGACGGTAGGAACGGGCAGGTCACGTTCCCAGTTCACGCCGAAATAGTGCTTGTCGTCGATGTTGGCGCCGATGGCGAAGTCGCTCATCAATGCCACCGAGCGGTCGATGATGATCGGCAGCGGCAGGTTCAGCGGGCCAAGGGAGCCGGCACCGGCGCCGATGGCATCGCGCAGCTCGGCGTCGGTGGCCATGACCAGCGGGCTGGCGACGCCTGGCTGGTTGGCGGCCTTGATTTCGTTCAGCTCATGGTCGCCACGGATGATCAGGGCGATCAGCTTGCCCTCTTCTTCGGCGCGGACGATCAGGGTCTTGATGGTGCGCTCGATGGGCAGGTTGTAGCCTTCCACCAGTTGGGCGATGGTCTTGGTGTTCGGGGTGTCCACCAGGCGCAGCTCTTCGCTCGGCGCGGGACGGAAGGTTTCCCGTGGCACGGCTTCGGCTTTCTCGATGTTGGCGGCGTAGTCCGAGCCGTTGCTGAAGACGATGTCGTCTTCGCCGGATTCGGCCAGTACGTGGAACTCGTGGGAGCCCGCGCCGCCGATGGAGCCGTTGTCGGCCTCGACCGGCCGGAACTTCAGGCCCAGGCGGGTGAATACGTTGCAGTACGCCTGGTGCATGCGGTCGTAGGTGACCTGCAGCGATGCCAGGTCGGTATGGAACGAGTAGGCGTCCTTCATGATGAATTCGCGCCCGCGCATCAGGCCGAAACGTGGACGGATCTCGTCACGGAACTTGGTCTGGATCTGATACAGGTTGATGGGCAGCTGCTTGTAGCTGCTCAACTCGTTGCGCATCAGGTCGGTGATCACTTCCTCGTGAGTCGGGCCGGCGCAAAAGTCGCGACCGTGGCGGTCCTTGATGCGCAGCAACTCGGGGCCGTACTCTTCCCAGCGCCCGGACTCCTGCCACAACTCGGCCGGTTGGGTGCCCGGCATCAACACTTCCAGAGAGCCGGCGGCGTTCATTTCTTCACGCACGATGGCTTCCACCTTGCGCATGACTCGCAGGCCCATCGGCAGCCAGGTGTACAGGCCCGAAGCGAGTTTGCGGATCATGCCGGCACGCAGCATCAGTTGATGGCTGATCACGACGGCGTCGGAAGGCGTTTCTTTCTGTGTGGCGAGCAAAAATTGACTGGTGCGCATGGTTGGCCGTTGTCGGTTGCTGATGACTGGAAGTGACGGAGCATTGTACGGGCGAGATGCCCTGGCGTACAGGCGCGTGGCTGCTCCCCGGGTGCGAACGCCGGTTTCCCCGGCGGTTACTGAAGTTTCCTACGAATCTTCCGCGGGTCGGGTGGGTGCCGGCTCCACAGGCGTGGTTTCGCCCTGGCGACGGTTCTCCTGGAACCAGTGCAGGCCGATCAGCAGCAGGGTCGGCACACCCAGCAGGGCGGTGATCAGGAAGAAGTTATGGTAGCCGAACTTTTCCACCATCACCCCGGAATAGCCGCCGATCAAGCGTGGCAGCAACAGCATGATCGAGCTGAGCAAGGCGTACTGGGTGGCAGAGAATTTCAGGTTGGTCAGGCTCGACAGGTACGCCACGAATGCCGAGGTGGCGAGGCCCGAGCTGAAGTTGTCCAGCGAGATGGTCACCACCAGCATGTTCAGGTTGGGGCCCATGTCGGTGAGGATCAGGAACAGGATATTGGTGGCGGCCGAGGCGATGCCACCGATGAGCAGGATCGGCAGGATGCCGAAGCGCACGATCAGCAGGCCGCCCATGCCGGCGCCGACGAGGGTCATGATCAACCCGAAGATCTTGCTGACGCTGGCGATCTGGTCCTTGGTGAAGCCCTGGTCGATGTAGAACACGTTGGCCATGACGCCCATCACGGTGTCGGACATCCGGTACGTGGCGATCAGTCCGAGCAGCAGCAGCGCCTGCCAGCGATAGCGCAGGATGAAATCGTTGATGGGCGTCAGCACCGGCGCCAACCCGCGGCGCCCCATGGCCGACAGGCACATGGCGGTCAGGATGATGTAGAGGATGGCCCGCAGGAAGGCGCGATCTTCGAGCAGCAGGTCCAGCAGGCTCACCCCTTCGAACAGCACGCTGGCGAAATCGGTGTTGTAGAGCTGGGTGAACATGGCCGGGACCGACACCAGCAGCACGATGAGCACGAACACCGACGCCAGCTGGTGGACGAAGGTGTAGCGTCCGGCCTGCAGTTGCGTGCGCAACGGCACAGGCGGTTCGCGCATGAACAGCGAGGTGAGCAGGGCCGGCACCATCAGCACGCCGAACAACAGGTAGGTGCCGGCCCAGGCCGAGTGCTTGTAGCTGAAGCCGGTGGAGCCAAATCCTTCGGCGAAGAACAGGGCGCCCGCAGTGGCCAGCAACGCGGCGACCCGATAGCCGGACATGTAGCTGGCGGCCAGGGCTGCCTGGCGGGTGTCGTCGACGATCTCCAGGCGATAGGCGTCGACGGCGATGTCCTGGGTGGCCGAGGCGAAGGCCACGATCACCGCGATGGCGATCAACCAGGAGAGGTGTTTTTGCGGGTCGCAGAAACCCATGCCGATCAGGCCCAGGATCACCAGGCCCTGGGAGAGCACCAGCCAGGAACGGCGTCGCCCCAGTTTGCCCAGCAGTGGCAGGCGCCACTGGTCGAGCAGCGGCGACCAGACCCACTTGAAGGCGTATGCCAGGCCGATCAGGCTCGCGTAGCCGATGGTTTCGCGGGCCACGCCAGCCTCGCGCAACCAGACCGAAAGCGTGGAAAACACCAGCATGTAGGGCAAGCCGGCGGCGAAGCCAAGCAGCAACAGCACGAGCGTCGAGGGACTGGCATAGGCGGCGAGGGCGGCGCGCCAGGTTTTACGGGGCATGGGCTGAAGTCTGCCTCAAAAATTGCGAAAACAAAGCGCGCACTCTAACCGCTGTGCTCTACCGGGCGCCAGCCATGACGCCGAATATCAACACGATTGTTCAGGACACTGATGCCCTCCAGGCGCAGGCGTGCCCGCTGTTCGTCCCCTGAAGCGCTGCCCGCCGGCAGGCTGATCCGACCGCCGGCACCCAGCACCCGGTGCCAGGGCAGTCGGGTGTCCTCGGGCAACTGGCTGAGGGTTCGGCCGACCCAGCGGGCCGCACGGCCCAGGCCGGCCATTTCGGCGAGCTGACCATAGGTGACCACCTTGCCGGCCGGCACCTGCGCCAGGGTCAGGTAAAGAGTGGTGCGGCGGATTTGCGCGGCGTCTTCGGTGGCCGCTGGAAGATCAGTCACATTGGGTTTTCCTGAAAGAAGTGTCCGTCCGTAGATTAATTCCTACAGGACCGGTTGAGAAATGAACTCATTCCCCATACGCGGGTCAGTCGTTGCTGAGGTGTCATCCCGGGGGATAATGCCGCCTTTTCACCGAAAACTTGAGCCCATTATCGCTTATGTTGTCCAGAACCCTGTTATGCCTAGCTGTCACCAGCGCCTCCATGCCCTTGCTTGCCGATACCGTCTGGCTGAAGAACGGCGACAAGCTTAGCGGAAAGATCACCGTTTTCGATGGCGGCAAATTGCTGATCCAGACCGAGTATGCGGGTGCGGTCCCCATCGACTGGAACCAGGTCAAGACCCTTGAGAGCGACCAGCAGCTACTGGTCAAGCAGGACGCCTACTCCGGTGAAAAAGCCAAGGCCCTGCAAGCGGCCGACGACGGCAAGGTCACCCTGGCCAACGGTGACGAACCCAAGACGGTGGAATTGGCGAGTATCCAGCAGATTCTCAAGCCCAAGCCGGTGGTCGAAGACCTGGTGTGGAAGGGCAACATCGATGCCGCGCTGGATTATCAACGCGCGGAAAACGATACCGACGATTACGACATCGATTTCAAGACTTCGGCGCGCCATGGCCGATGGCGGCATACCGCCGAGGGCGAATACAACCGTGAATTCCAGGATGACGTGGTTTCGGCCGATAACTGGAGGCTGGAATATTCCCTGGACCGGTTCCTGACGGACAAGTGGTTCTGGCAGGGTCGCCTCAATTACAAGCGCGACAAGGTCGAAGACCTGGCCCGCCAGCGCGTGGTGGGTACCGGTCCGGGCTATCAGTTCTGGGATGACGAACTCGGGGCGTTCTCGCTGGGCTCGCTGTTGAACCGCACGGACTACGAGTACCGGGACGGCGGCAAGGACAATTTCTATTCCGTTGCCATGAAGTGGGACTACAACCGCTATCTCATAGGCAAGCGCGTCGAGTTCTTTACCAACGGCGAAGTGGGCAAGCCGCTGTCCGGGGTCGCGGAGTATGCCTATGACGCCGAGGTGGGGCTGCGCTACAAGGTCACCGACTGGGCATCGCTCAACCTCAAGGCCGAGAAGGATGTCATCGAGGGCACCGAGGACAGCGACCTGAGCAAGACCCGCTACACGGCCGGGTTTGGCGTGACCTGGTAATCCCGGGCCAGGGATAAACCCTGTGGGAGCGAGCCTGCTCGCGATAGCGGCAGATCAGCCATACCCAGGCTGACTGACAAATGGCTATCGCGAGCAGGCTCGCTCCCACAGTTTTTTTGTGCCTGGTTAAAGCAGGCAGGCATAAAAAAGCCCCGCTTTTGAGGGCGGGGCTTTTGCTGGATCAGGAACAGTTAGATAACTGTTACTTCTTCAGCTTGCATGCCTTTCTGGCCGCGGGTAGCGACGAAAGAAACCTGCTGGCCTTCTTTCAGGCTTTTGAAGCCGTCAGATTGGATGGCTTTGAAGTGTACGAACAGATCGTCACCGGATTGTGGGGTGATGAAGCCGAAGCCTTTTTCATCGTTGAACCACTTGACGGTACCGGTTTGGCGATTAGACATGGTGTAACTCCTTGGACAAAGATAACTGCGACTCAGGAAGAACCCTGGCCGAGACTGAGTGCAAAGAGCAGGAAAAATTCTTGTAGATGGTTGGATCGAAATTCAACATATCGTGTAGAGATTCTCAGTGACACAAGCAGCACAGTGACGCCACCTTAACCCTTTTTCCGTAACGTGCCAATGGTCTTTGCGAAGGTTTCTCGGTTTTAGTGACTGACGGCGCGCGCGATTGCCGGCAGGCCCCGTAAATCAAGGCGGATCGGCGAGATTTGCTCGCTGCACTTTGAACCCGTCCCGCGCCCCGGTAAGATGCCGGACAGTTTTTCTCCACCTCGCTATCAGGACACCCGCCATGAGCATCAAATCGGACAAGTGGATTCGCCGCATGGCGCAAGAGCACGGCATGATCGAGCCTTTCGTGGAGCGCCAGATGCGTGGCGAAGGCGCCGACCGGCTGATTTCCTTCGGTGTCTCCAGCTACGGCTACGACGTACGCTGCGCCGATGAGTTCAAGGTGTTCACCAACATCAATTCGGCCACTGTCGACCCGAAGAACTTCGACGAGAAGAGTTTCGTCGACATCAAGAGCGACGTCTGCATCATCCCACCGAACTCCTTCGCCCTGGCACGCACGGTCGAGTACTTCCGCATCCCGCGCAACGTGTTGACCATCTGCCTGGGCAAGAGCACCTATGCCCGTTGCGGCATCATCGTCAACGTCACGCCGCTGGAACCGGAGTGGGAAGGGCACGTGACCCTGGAGTTTTCCAACACCACCACCCTGCCGGCGAAAATCTACGCCAACGAAGGCGTGGCGCAGATGCTGTTCCTCGAGTCCGATGAAGAGTGCGAAGTGTCCTACAAGGACCGTGGCGGCAAATACCAGGGTCAACGCGGTGTGACATTGCCGCGTACCTGATTCTGACGAGTTGTTGGAATTCCTGAGCGGGCAGACACTCTATCCAGATGTACTGCCCGTTTTTGCCTCAGCGCGACGGGCCTTCGCTCAGGAGTAGCTCTATGAAGATCGATCCGCGCATCAGTGCCGAACTGGCAAGGCTTGAGCCCAACCAGATCGGCGTCCTGGCTTGGTCCTTGCTGGCCCACCCTGTCGAAGCAGCGGGAGGCATACCCGGCCAACCCGATCCCGACACCCCCAACGAGCAACCCACCGAACCCGGCGAGCCGACCTTGCCGGACGAGCCGCCTCCCGCCCCTGTAGCCTGACGAAAGGCTGGCCCATCGATCGAACACCGGCAGTGTTTCAGTCGATGGGCCAGATTTCGTTGTCGCCGATCACGAATATCCGGCAGTCGTTGCCCTGCTCGATCCGATAACCCCCTGTGAACGCGCCAAAGGCGGGCAGGAGGCTGATCTCGCTGCCCAGGCGAAAACAGGCCAGGCGAAGGCGCTGGCGCCCCTTTCCACTGAGGTGGTAGACCGGGTGCACGTGCCCGGCCAGGACATGACGGCTCGGGTGTGGCTCGGGCTCGTGCTGCACAGCGAAAGGGCCCAGCAGCAAAGGCTCCGGTACGACGCGAATGTTCAGCGCGGGCGGTGGGTCGCCGGCGCGCTTGTCGTGGTTGCCGCGAATCAGCGTGATCGCCAGGTGCGGATGTCGTTCACGCCATTGGGAAAGCGCCTTCAGGGTGCCCGGCGCATGGGATCCCGGGCCGTGGAGAAAATCCCCAAGGAAGATCAGTTGCCGGCACGGCAGGCTTGCCAGCAGCGAGTCCAGGGCCTCGATGTTGCTGGCGGTGGTGCCGTGTGGCACTGGCTGGCCGAGGCTGCGGTAGGCGGCGGCCTTGCCGAAATGGGCATCCGCCACCATCAGGGTTTCCTGGGCGGGCCAGTACAGGGCTTTCTGGGGCAACAGCCAGAGTTCTTCGCCGGCCAGATGGACAGGATACGGGGCGGGCATCAGCGATCACCCCGATCGGCGGTTTCTTCCAGCTCGCTGACCATCCGGCGGATCCGATCGGCCAGTTTTTCCGAACTCATGCTCTCCCTGAACCGCTCCACCAGCAACGGGAACCCCAGGGGAGTGGGGCGCTGGATGGCATGCAGGTCCAGTGTCAGGGTATCGAGGCGTTCCAAGGTCTGCTCCAGTCGACGTATATCCAGTTCTTCACGCAGGACCTCTTCCCCGGCCTGGGCCAGCAAGAGGTTATCGGCGTCGTATTGCTTGAACACCTGAAAGAACAACCCGCTGGACGCCTGGACCTGCCGGGTACTTTTGGGCGCGCCGGGGTAACCGGCGAATACCAGTCCGGCGATCCGGGCGATTTCACGAAAGCGCCGCAGGGCCAGTTCCCCGGCATTGAGACTGGCAAGCACGTCGGCCAGCAGGTTGTCCGTGCTCAGGAGCGCGCCATCGAGCTGTCGCGACCAATCCACCGCCGTGGCGCTGAGCAGTTCCAGGCCGTAATCGTTGACCGCGATGGAAAACGTCAGGGGCTGCCGCTGGCTGATGCGCCACGCCAGCAGGCTGGCAAGCCCCAGGTGCACCTGGCGTCCGGCGAACGGATACAGGAACAGATGCCAGCCTTCACGGGATTTCAGGGTCTCGGCCAGCAGCGTCTGCTGCGTGGGCAAGCCGGACCAGCGCTGCTGGGTCGACAGCAGCGGTTGCACTGCCTGCATTTCCGGCCCCTGGAAACGCCCCGCGGCGGCTTCGCTCAGGCGTGCCACCACGGCGGCGGCCAGTTCGCTGGAAAGTGGCATCCGCCCGCCGTTCCAGCGTGGCACGGCGGCCTTTTTCGCCTGGCTGCGACGTACATAGGCGGTCATGTCTTCGACTCGCACCAACTCCAGCAAGCGCCCGGCGAAGAGAAAACCGTCACCGGGACGCAGGCGGGCGATGAAGCCTTCCTCCACGCTGCCCAGGGTCTTGCCGCCTCCACCCTTGCTCCAGAATTTCAGCTGCAGGCTGGCGTCGCTGACGATGGTGCCGATGCTCATGCGATGGCGCCGGGCCAGGCGTGCGTCGGGTACCCGCCAGACGCCCTGTTCGTCGGGCTCTACCCTTCGGTAGTCGGGGTAGGCTGTCAACGACAGGCCGCCATGGCGCACGAACGCCAGGGCCCAGGCCCATTCGGCTGCGTTCAGGTCGCGATAGGCCCAGGCACCCCGTACTTCCTCGAACAACGCCTCGGGAATGAAGCCGCCGCCCAGGGCCATGCTGACCAGATGTTGCACCAGGACATCCAGAGGCTTGTGGGGCGATTCCCGAGGTTCGATGCGCCGTTGCGCCACGGCATCCTGGGCGGCGGCCGCCTCGATCAGTTCCAGGCTGTGGGTCGGCACCAGGGTGACCCGCGAGGTCCGGCCCGGCGCGTGGCCGGAGCGTCCGGCTCGCTGCATCAGCCGTGCCACGCCCTTGGCCGAGCCGATCTGCAGCGCCCGCTCCACCGGCAGGAAATCCACCCCCAGATCCAGGCTCGAGGTGCATACCACGGCCCTGAGCTGGCCGTCCTTCAGGGCCCGTTCGACCCAATCCCGGGTCTCGCGGGACAGCGAGCTGTGATGCAATGCGATCAGGCCGGCCCAGTCGGGCCTGGCTTCCAGCAAGGCCTGGTACCAGATCTCCGATTGGGCCCGGGTGTTGGTGAAGACCAGGCAACTGCTGCTGGCCTCGATTTCGGCGACGACCTGGGGCAGCATCTTCAGGCCGATGTGTCCGGCCCAGGGGAACCGTTCGAGGGCGGGAGGGATCAGCGTGTCGACTTGCAATGCCTTGGCGTTGGCTCCTTGCACGCTGACCCCGTTGCCTTGGGGAATCAATACCTGCTCGGCGTGGGCCTGGTTGCCGAGGGTGGCGGACACCCCCCAGACGATGAGTCCGGGGTGCCAGTGCCGCAAGCGCGCCAAAGCCAGCTGCAGCTGCACGCCGCGCTTGTTGCCGAGCAGCTCGTGCCATTCGTCCACTACGACCATGCGCAAGGTCGAGACGGCGGCTTGCGCATCGGCCCGGGCAAGCAGCAGGGTCAGGCTTTCAGGCGTGGTGATCAGCGCGGTAGGCAGGCGCCTGCCCTGGCGGGCCCGTTCGCTGGCGCTGGTGTCCCCGGTGCGCAGTCCGACGCTCCAGTTGATCTGCAGCGGCGCCAGCGGTGCTTCGAGTGCCTTGCCGGTGTCGGCGGCCAGCGCCCGCATGGGCGTGATCCACAGGACGGTCAGCGGTTCGGCCGGTGGCTTGCGTTTGCGAGGTTTATCCGGCGGCGGTGCCGGATGGGCAAAACGATCGAGGGCGGCAAACCATACCGCGTAGGTCTTGCCCGCGCCGGTGCTGGCGTGCAGCAGCCCGCAGTCGCCTCGTTTTACCGCGGCCCATACCTGTTTCTGAAAGGCGAACGGCTTCCAGCCGCGGGCGCCGAACCACTGGTTTGCGAAATTGTTGGATGTCGCCATGCCTGCCGCGCGCGTCCTGAAAGTCCTTCTTCAGAGACCACGGCGGGCTATGAAAGGTTTTAAAGAACCCTGTGGCGAGGGATTCATCCCCGCTGGACTGCGAAGCAGCCCGAAAGCTCAGGAATGATTTGCCAGACGCACCGAGGCGATCGACTGAGGAGCAGCTGCGCAGCCCAACGGGGATGAATCCCCTCGCCACAAGAGCGGTAGCTGGCCCCTCGATTCAGCTACGCCGAGGGTTATTTCAGGTTGCCACTGAGGAACTGCTTGAGTCGTTCGCTCCTGGGATTGCCCAGCACGTCTTCCGGCGCGCCTTCTTCTTCCACCAGCCCCTGATGCAGGAACAGCACCTGGTTCGAGACCTTGCGGGCGAAGCTCATTTCATGGGTCACCATGATCATGGTCCGACCTTCTTCGGCCAGGCCCTGGATGACCTTCAGCACTTCACCCACCAACTCGGGGTCCAGGGCGGAAGTGGGTTCGTCGAACAGCATCACCTCCGGCTCCATCGCCAGGGCCCGGGCGATGGCCACCCGCTGTTGCTGGCCGCCGGAAAGAAACGCCGGGTATTGCTCGGCGACCCGCGCCGGCAGGCCAACCTTGTCGAGGTAGCGACGGGCACGGGCCTCGGCCTCCTGCTTGTCGACCCCCAGCACCCGGCGTGGCGCCATGGTGATGTTTTCCAGTACGGTCATGTGGCTCCACAGGTTGAAGTGCTGGAACACCATGGCCAGGCGCGTGCGGATGCGTTGCAGTTCGTTCGGGTCGGCCACGTGCATGCCGTGGTGATCCTTGACCATGCGGATCGATTGGCCGTCCAGGCTCATGGCGCCGTCGTTGGGTTGTTCCAGGAAGTTGATGCAGCGCAGGAAGGTGCTTTTCCCCGAACCGCTGGCGCCGATCAGGCTGATGACGTCGCCGGTCCTGGCCTTGAGGGAAACGCCTTTGAGCACCTGATGTTGGCCATAGCTTTTGTGCAGGCCTTCGATGGTCAGTTTGTACATGGAGCATGCATCCTCAAGGCGAAAGTAGGTAACCGCTGCGGTAGGCCTCGGTGCCGGCGACATGGGCGATCACCATGCCGGCGGTGGCCATGCGACGCAGGGAGCGGGCATACATCAGCCCGGCATTGCGGCAGTGGACGGGGGTGACGGTGTCGTTGACCGGGTCGATGATTTGCGCCACCAGTTGCCCGGCCTCCAGGTATTCGCCGGGCAGCGCGCTGTACACCAGCAGCCCGCCGACAGGCGTCGCCACCGGCTCGACGCCGGCCAGGGGCGTGGCCGGGTAAGGCAGGTCGGGCAAAGGCATCGGCTCGCCCTCGATGGCGCCGTAGCGGATCAGGTATTCGATCAGGGCCTGGCAGTCCAGGCTCGCGAGGCCGTGGTTGACGTCGCCCTGGCCGCGCAATTCGACGGTGACCGAAAAACTGCCCAGGGGAATCTCGAACCGGTCGCCGAAGCGCTCCTTGAGCTGCCACCAGAGCAGGGTGAAGCACTCGTCGAACGATTGGCCCCCCGAGTCGGTAGCCAGCAGGCAGGCCTCGGCGCCGATGTAGCGGGCCAGCGGCTCGACCTGGGGCCAGGCCTCGGGCGTGGTGTAGAGGTGGGCCACGGCTTCGAAGTCGCAATGCAGGTCCAGCACCATGTCGGCGTCGCAGGCCAGCCGTTGCAGCACCAGGCGCAGGGATTGCAGTTGCGTACTGGCGGTCTGTCGGGCCAGGGCGTCGCGCAGGCTGGTGCGGATCAGCATCAGGTTGTGTTGTGGATCCTGGGTCAGCAGCTCTTCGATCTCGTTGCCGATTTCTTCGCTCAGGTCGACGAACCGGCGATTGAAGTTCTGCCCGCTCTCGAGCTCGTAGCGGCCCAGGGGTACGTCCATCAGCACTTGTTCCAGGCCGATGGGATTGGCCACCGGTACCAGGACGATTTCGTGGCGCAGGTGGCCGGAGGCTTCCAGTTCCGCCAGGCGTTGCTTGAGGTGCCAGGCCACCAGCATGCCGGGCAATTCGTCGGCGTGCAGGGATGACTGGATGTAGATTTTACCGGCGGCGTTTTCCGGGCCGAAGTGAAAGCTGTGGATCTTGCGTGCGGTCCCCGGCAGCGGGGCCAGCAGGTCATGAATCTGGTGGCGCATTTACGTGAACCTTAGTGAGTCGGGCCGAGGAAGGCCAGCCAACGACGTTCGGCGAGGCGGAAGAGTCCCACCAGTGCAAAGGTGACGCTCAGGTAGATCAACGCGGCGATCCCGAACGACTGGAAAGTCAGGAAGGTGGCCGAGTTGGCGTCCCGGGCGACTTTCAGTACGTCTGGAACGGTAGCGGTGAATGCCACTGTCGTCGAGTGCAGCATCAGGATCACTTCGTTGCTGTAGTAAGGCAGCGAGCGCCGCAGCGCCGACGGCATGATCACGTAGGCGTACAGTTTCCAGCCGGTCAGGCCATAGGCCTTGGCCGCTTCCACCTCGCCATGGTTCATGCTGCGAATCGCCCCGGCGAAGATTTCCGTGGTGTAGGCGCAGGTGTTCAGGGCGAAGGCCAGGATGGTGCAGTTCATCGCGTCCCGGAAGAAGCTGTCGAGCAACGGCTGGGCGCGCACCGCCGCGATGCTGTAGATGCCGGTGTAGCAGATCAGCAACTGGATATAGAGCGGTGTACCGCGGAACAGGTAGGTGTAGAACTGCACCGGCCAGCGCACGTAGAACCTGGGCGAGACCCGGGCGATGGACAGCGGGATGGACATCACGAAGCCGATCAGCAGCGAAGCGCTGAGCAACCACAAGGTCATCGCCAGGCCCGTGACGTTGACGCCGTCGCTGTAAAGGAACGGTCGCCAGTATTCCTGCAGGAGTTCGATCATCGCACGGCCTCCCGGGCTCCGGCGGCATAGCGACGTTCCAGCCAGCGCAGGATGACATTGGAGGCACTGGTGATCAGCAGATAGATCAGTGCCGCCAGTACCAGGAAGTAGAACAGCTGATAGGTGCTCTTGCCCGCGTCCTGGGCCGCCTTGACCAGGTCGGCCAGGCCGATGATCGACACCAGCGCGGTGGCCTTGAGCATCACCATCCAGTTATTGCCGATGCCCGGCAGGGCGAAGCGCATCATTTGCGGGAACACGACGAAACGGAAGCGCTGGCCACGCTTGAGGCCATAGGCCGTGGCCGCTTCGACCTGGCCCCGGGGAACCGCGAGGATCGCGCCGCGAAAGGTTTCGGTGAAGTACGCGCCATAGATGAAGCCCAGGGTGATGACCCCGGCGCCGAACGGGTTGATCTCGATGTATTCCCATTCCATGAAATCGGTGAAAGAGGTCAGCCAGGTTTGCAGGCTGTAGAAGATCAGCAGCATCAGCACCAGGTCCGGTACGCCGCGAATCAGCGTGGTGTAGAGCTGGGCTGGAATTCGCAGCAGTTTTAGGCGCGACAGCTTGGCGCTGGCGCCCAGCAGGCCGAGCAGGACACTCAGCAACAGGGACAAGGCCGCCAACTTGATGGTCATCCAGGTGCCTTGCATCAGCAGCGGGCCGAAACCCTGCAGGCTGAAGGCCGAGAGCCCCAGATTTTGTAGGAGTTGTTCGAACATGGAGAATGCCTTTGGCAGAAAAAAAGCGCCCGTCCGAGGCCGGACGGGCGCCGCGCATTATTTGCCGCTGTACAGATTCAGATCGCCAAAGTGTTTTTTCTGGATTTCGGCGTACTTGCCGTCATCGTGTAACGCTTTGATACCTTTGTCCAAAAGCGCCTTCAGCTCTTTGTTACCTTTCTTGATACCGATGGCGGTCTTGGACGGCAGCAGTTCGCTGTCCACCGGCTTGCTGACTTCATAGTCGACGCCCTTGGGCGATTTCAGGAAGCCCAGCTCGGCCTGGAGCATGTCCTGGATCGCGCCGTCGAGGCGGCCGGAGGTCAGGTCGGCGTAGACCTGGTCCTGGTTCTGGTAGGCCTGGGTCTTGACGCCGGCCTTGTCCAGCACGGCCTTGGCGTAGGCTTCCTGGATGGTGCCTTGCTCGTAGCCGATGGTCTTGCCCTTGAGCGAAGCGACGTCTTCACTCAGGCCCGAGCCTTTCTTGAACACGTAGGCGGTCGGGCCGGAGAACAGTTCGCTGGAGAAGTCGATGACTTTTTCCCGGGCCGGGGTAACGGTCATGGAAGAAATCACGCCGTCGAACTTATTGGCCTTCAGGCCCGGGATCATGCCGTCGAAATCGCTTTCGACCCATTTGCATTTGACTTTCAGTTCCTCGCAGATCGCGTTGCCCAGGTCGATGTCGAAACCGACCAGGCTGCCATCGGCGGCCTTGGATTCAAACGGGGCGTAGGACGGGTCGACACCAAAACGCAGTTCCTTGTATTCCTTGGCCGTGGCGACGCCAGCAGCCATGCACAATGCCAGTGCAGAAAGGGTCAGCAGTGCTTTTTTCATTATCGAGTCCCTAGAACCAAAGGTGAGCGCTTGTGGCGCGTTAAGTGTTGTTACCGGCAATGGTGAGAACGGTAGACGGCAAAAAGATAGCAATTTCCGAACCAGAGTGGCGAACAGGCGTTTAAAAGCTTCGACGCGCCAGGATGCAAGGTGATGGTGCGCGAGGTGGCAGCGTACCGCAAAAAATGCACCAGGATGGATCGGGCATTGCCGGGGAATGCGCGGCAGGGGAGGAAAGTTATCCATGGTGATCCTGTCTCTGTGGCGGCGGGATAAATCCACTCGCCACACAGACGGGGCGGTCTTTCGTTTACTGACTGAGTTCGGACCTGAAGGCGGATTTCATTTCAGCAGATCCTGCAGCGTTGCCAACGTGTCGGCGTCCTCGACGGTCTTGTCCTGGCGCCAGCGCAACATTCGCGGAAACCGTACTGCGATGCCGCTCTTGTGTCGCTTGGACAGGGCAATCCCCTCGAAGCCCAGTTCGAACACCAGGGTGGGCTTCACGCTGCTCACCGGGCCGAACTTCTCCACGGTGGTCTTGCGCACGATACTGTCGACCTGGCGCATTTCTTCATCGGTCAGCCCCGAATAGGCCTTGGCAAACGGCACCAGGCTGCGTTCGCGGCTGCCCGGCGGGTTGTCCCACACGGCGAAGGTGTAGTCGCTGTACAAGCTGGCGCGCCGGCCGTGGCCACGCTGGGCATAGATCAATACGGCATCGACGCTGAACGGGTCGATTTTCCACTTCCACCACACGCCCATGTCCTTGGTCCGGCCGACGCCGTAAAGCGCATCGCGTGCCTTGAGCATCATGCCTTCGACTCCCAGGCTGCGGGACGCTTCGCGCTGGCGGGCCAGGTCGGGCCAGTCCCGCCCGGTGACGATCGGCGATGGCAACAGGACCGGGCTGTGGCAGCGGGTGACAAGCGCCTCCAGGCACTCGCGACGCTCGGCCTGGGGGCGGCTGCGCCAGTCTTCGCCCTGCCATTCCAGCAGGTCGTAGGCCATGACCACCACGGGGGCATCTTCAAGGACTTTCTTGCTCAGGGTCTTGCGGCCGATGCGCTGTTGCAGCAAGGCGAAGGGCTGCACGGCCGGTTGCAGCGGCGCATCGGCATCGAAGGCCTCGTCGGTGAGGGGAAGTGGGGTTTTCCAGACCACGATCTCACCGTCGATCACCGTGCCATCCGGTAACGCCCCGGCCAGGGCGTGCAGTTCGGGGAAGCGCTCGGTGACCAGCTCTTCGCCCCGGGACCACACCCATAGCTGGCCGTCGCGCTTGACCAGCTGGGCGCGGATACCGTCCCATTTCCATTCCACTTGCCAATCGCTGGCCGGCCCCAGGAGTGTGTCGAACTGCTCCACTGACGCGCTAAGGGCGTGAGCCAGGAAGAACGGATAGGGTTGGCCGCCGCGTTGGGCATGCTCATCGTCGGATTCGGCGGCGATCAGCTTGAGAAAGCTGTCGGCCGTGGGGCGATGGGACAGGTCGGTGTAGCCCACCAGCCGCTGGGCCACTCGTTTGCTGTCCAGCCCTGCCAGGCCGGCCAGGGCCCGGGTCACCAGCAACTTGGACACGCCGACCCGGAAGCTGCCGGTGATGAGCTTGATGCACAGCATCAGGCTCGGCCGGTCGAGCTGCGCCCACAGGGCTGGCAGCCGTGCCGCCAGTACTTCAGGCGGCTCGCCCCGCAGAGGCAGCAGCTTCTCTTCGATCCATGCCGCCAGGCCTTCGTCGGAGCGGTGGGGCGACTCCGGCAGCACCAGCGAGATGGTCTCCGCCAGGTCGCCCACGGCCTGGTAGCTTTCCTCGAACAGCCAGGACGACAGGCCGGACACTTGCACCGCCAGTTCCCGCAGGATTTTCACCGGCACCAGTTGCCGTGGCCGGCCCCCGGAGAGGAAGTACACGGCCCACGCGGCATCCTGTGGCGAGGCCTGGGTAAAGTAGCCCCGCATGGCGGCCAGCTTGGCATTGCTGGAGGTGGTGGCGTCCAGGTCGGCATACAGCTCGGCGAAGGCCTTCATGATGCCTCCTCGTCGGAGGGGGGCGTCACGCTGGCGGGCTCTTCCTCGTCGTCGCCGTATTCGGTGGAGAACCCCTGGGCGTCGAGGCCCTGTTCGCAAAGGTGACGCACCAGCACGCCCACCGAGCCGTGGGTGACCATGACCCGCTCCGCGCCAGTCTGCTCGATGGCCCACAGCAGGCCGGGCCAGTCTGCATGGTCGGAGAGCACGAAGCCTCGGTCCACGCCGCGCCTGCGCCGGGTGCCTCGCAAGCGCATCCAGCCGCTGGCGAAGGCGTCGCTGTAGTCGCCGAATCGGCGCATCCAGGTGCTGCCGCCGGCGGAGGGCGGGGCGATGACCAGGGCCTGGCTCATGATCGGATCGTTCTTCTGGACGTCTGCGGCATAGATCGTCGGCGGCAGATACACCCCGGCCTCACGGTAGACACGATTCAATGGTTCCACCGCGCCATGGGCCAGGATCGGTCCGAGGCCGGAGTCGATACCATGGAGGATCCGCTGGGCCTTGCCGAAGGAGTAGCAGAGCAACACGCTGGTGCGGCCGGCGGCAATGTTCCCGCGCCACCACTGGTTGATCTCGTCGAATATCCGCGCCTGGGGCTGCCAGCGATAGATCGGCAGGCCGAAGGTGGATTCGGTGATGAACGTATGGCATCTCACCGGCTCGAACGCGGCACAGGTGCCGTCGGGTTCGACTTTGTAGTCCCCGGATGCCACCCAGACTTCGCCTTCGTACTCCAGCCGTACCTGGGCCGAGCCCAGGACGTGGCCGGCGGGGTGCAAGCTCAGGGTCACGCCGTGATGGCGCAAGCGTTCGCCGTAGGGCAGGGTCTGCAGATTGATGTCCTGGCCCAGTCGCGAACGCAGGATGCCTTCGCCGGGGGCCGCCGCCAGGTAGTGCTGGTTGCCGCTGCGGGCATGGTCGCCGTGGGCGTGGGTGATGATCGAGCGTTCCACGGGACGCCAGGGGTCGATGTAGAAATCTCCGGGCGGGCAATACAGGCCTTCGGGGCGGGCAATGACAAGATCCATGCAGTCACCGATGCGATGGGCTTGTCAGGTAGAGGTGGCGGGAGACGCAGAAGTTCTATCGGGTTTGACGGCAGTCGGCGACCCGATGCGCAGGTGTGGCGAAGGGAGGGATCCCTTCGCCACAGGGCAGGCTATCTGCCGGGCGCCAGGGTCAGGCGCGTCTTGCCGTAGGCGCGGTCGAAGTTCTGCGGCTGCAAGGGCACGTTCTGGTACTGCGCCTTGATCCACGGGTCGATGCCGCTGAGGTAGCTCGGGCTGGCCGGGTTGCCCGACTGGCCGACGCCGCCCTGGACCAGCAATGGTTCGGGCTGGCTGAAGTCGACGATAAGGCGCAGCGTGGGTGCCAGGACGGTGTTGAAATCCTGGCCCCAGGCGAACGCGGAGGTGTTCAGCGTGGTGGCATCGCCACCCGCCGACAACGGGCCGCGCACGGTCTGGCCACTGCCGTTCTTCCACTCGTAGCGGTGCAGCTTGCCCCACTGCCAGGCCTTGTGATCGGTGCCCAACTGGCTGTCGCCGACGCTGATGGCTGCGGCCAGTGCGCGGGCCAGGATGACCGCCTTGTCTTCCTTTTGCGGGGTGCGGACATCGTCCCAGAAGGGGCTGTCTTCGCGGCCGAGCAGATGATCGGCCTGGGCCGAATAGGAGAGCTGGCCGTTGGCAACCAGGGCTTTCCACGCCTGGCTGTTCTCCGGGCCCAGTTCATCGAGGAAAATCTGCTTCATGCTTTCCTGCAGGAACAGCTCGTAGATCGCGGCGTCGGCGGAAACCGGGCTTAGCCGGCCGTCGAATGCCATCAGGCGGGTGTAGGCCTCGCGGGCCTTGGCCCGGTCGGCCGGCGGCAGCGCTTCGATTGCCTGCTTGAGCGGCTGGGCCAGGCCCGGGGCTTCGAAGACCTTCTTGAGCTTGGCCGCGAACGGGGTGGTCTGGTCGTATTGCATCGCGGTCAGGCTGCGGACGTCGTGCTTGCCTGCACCGGCCAGTTCGGCCAGGCGCTCGCCACGCTCCGGCGCGGCCCAGGAATTGGACAACTGCATGCCGTAGCCGTGGGGAATGACCCGCTGGTTGGCATTGCCGAGCCAGCCCTGGGCTGGATCCTGGTCGTAGGGGTGTGCCATGGGGTCGGCGTAACCTTCCCAGTCATAGCGACCATCCCAGCCCGGGGACGGCAGCAGGCCTTCGCCTTCGCGACGGTTCGGATAGCGACCTGTGACCTGCCAGCCAATGTTACTGGCGTCAGCGAAGATCACGTTCATGGCCATGGCTCGGATTTCGCGGGTGGCGTCGGAAGCCTTCTCGGCGTTCTGTGCACGGGACAAGTCGAAGAATGCGTCCAGTGTCCTGTCGTCGGTAAAAGCCGGTGTCTGCAAGGCCAGGCCAAGGCCGTTGGCCATGGCCAGTCCTTGGGCGCTGTTGAGCAGTGGCCCGTGACGAGTCTCGAACACGGCTTCACGGATCGGTCGTTGACCTTTGACGAAGTAGGTTTCGTTGCGCACCGTCACCGGCTGCCATTTGCCGTTGACCTCGTAGGACAGGGAGTTGCCCTGGCGTCGGATCTTTTCCAGGAACAGGTCCTGGTTGTCGCCCTGGACGCTGGTCATGCTCCAGGCCACCTTGCCGTTGAAGCCCGCCAGGATCATCGGGATGCCCGGTACGGAAACGCCTGCCGCCTGGTACTTGGGCGCCCGGATCTGCACCGGACTCCATGAGGAAGGCGCGCTCAACGGCCCTTGGCTGGCGCTGGCCAGCAGGCTCTTGCCGCCACGGCTGCGTTGCGGGGCGATCACCCAGTCATTCGAAGACCCTGCACCCGGCAGGTTCAGCCCGGCCAACTGATTGCTGGCCTTGTCGAGTTCGGCCAGGCCAGGGATCTGACCATTGAGCCGGATGCCCTGGAGCTTGTCGGCTTCGCTCAGGGGCAATGGTTCGTCCGGATAGGAGGGACTCAGCCAGGCCAGTTTGTCGTTGTTGACCGTCTGGGCCAGCACCAGGCTGGCGATCTCCTCCGGCAGGTTGGCCGACTGGCTGAAATTCAACAGGCAGAACATCAGCGCCGAATCTTCCGGCTTCCAGTATTCGGGTTTGTAGCCAGTGGCGGCCAGGTCCGCTGGCAGCTTGTCGCGATAGCGGAACAGGTAGGCGTTGACGCCGCGGGCGTAGACCTCGAAGAAGCGCTTGAGCCGTGGCGAAGAGGCCTTGTACAACTCGTCGGCGCTTTTTTTCAGGTTGACGGCGCGCATGTAGCGGTCGACGTCCAGGCGCTCGGCCCCGGACATTTCCGCCAGCCGACCCTGGGCCAGCAGGCGCAGGGTCACCATTTGCGTGATGCGGTCGCCGGCATGGACGTAGCCGAGGGCGAACAGCGCATCATGGAAACTGCTGCTCTCGATCAAGGGCATGCCCATGGCGTTGCGTCGAACCGTGACGTTCTGCGCCAAGCCCTTGAGCGGTTGTACGCCGGAAGTGGGCGGGACGGTGTCCTGGGTATTCCAGGCCTGGCAACCGCTCAAGCCGAGCACACCAGCGACCGTGGCGGCAACGCCGAGTCGGGGAAAGAAAGAAGTAGAGGCTGGCGAGGCCATGGCAAAGCTCCTGCGGGAGGGGGCACCCAATGAAAGGCGCTACGTTAGTGAGCAGGAGAAGGCCGCGCAAGCGGCGACGAGGGATATTTGTGGAGCTGGCGACGAAAACCCGGTTGCCGGACGAGTGCCAGGGCTTGCCTGTAGGACGAGGTGATGCTCAAGTGTCGGGAATTTCAATGGCCTGACGAGAAAACCGGCATGCAGCTACGCCAAGACGCAGCGCTGATCCTGATCGATCAACAGAAAGGCATTCTTCATCCCAGGCTCGGCCCTCGCAACAATCCCGAGGCGGAGCTGCGCATGCTCGAGTTGCTGCGGTTCTGGCGACAGTCGGCGCGGCCGGTGATCCATGTCCATCACCTGTCCCGTTCGCCGGACTCGGTGTTCTGGCCGGGGCAGTCGGGGGTGGAGGTCCAGCCGCGATTCGAGCGGCTGGCGGGGGAATGGTTGGTTCAAAAACAGGTGCCGGATGCGTTCAGTGGCACGCGCCTGGAAGAAGACCTGCGTCGGGCAGGCATCGGGCAACTGGTGATCGTGGGGGTGGCGACGCACAACTCGGTGGAGTCCACGGCGCGTACGGCCGGTAACCTGGGATTCGACACGTGGGTGGTCGAGGATGCCTGCTTTACTTTCGACAAGGCCGACTACTTCGGCAAGGTCCGTTCGGCTGCCGAGGTGCATGCCATGTCCCTGGGCAACTTGCAGGGCGAGTATGCGACGGTGGTCGATGTGAAGCGGATTCTGGAGGCGGGCTGACAAGTGGTTGTGCCGGTCTCATCGTGGGCAGACCCGCTCCCGCACTGGATCACGCGGCAATAGGCAAACGTACCTTGTACCCTGGATCCCCTGTGGGAGCGAGCTTGCTCGCGATGATGCTTCAACAGGCGAAGATGGCCTTCGCCCGGCCCCTCAAGCCCCGTGGCACTTCTTGAATTTCTTGCCGTTGCCGCATGGGCAAGGGTCGTTGCGGCCGACATCCTTCAGGGCATTGCGCACCGGTTCCTGGTGAGCGTGGCCGCAGTTCGGACCATGGACATGGCCGTGGTCATGATCGTGGTGATGGTCATGGTCGTGGTTGCAATCAGGGCCATGGATGTGGGGTTGTTGGGTCATGGGGTCACTCCGCAATTAAATCGGCGGCGATTATCACGCCATTGCGCTCCAGGTGCACGTAGTGGGCGATGAATAATCCGGTTTCCAGCTCACCTTCCAGACGATAGGGAATCTGTTCCCGGGGTTTCTCGAGCAATTTCACCACTTCGCGCACCTGCGGCCACAGGTTGGTACGGATCGGCACCTTGAAGTAGGCGCTGTTGTTCGGGCCCACCGTGAACCAGTGTTCGTGCTCGCCTTCGGTGAGCAGCAGGGTGCCCAAATGAACCCGGTAGGTCAGGCCGCGCACGGTCAGGTCGCTGTCCCCTGGGTTGTCGACCCGAAAATGCAGCACGAACCGTTGCTCCACCAGGCGCGCCCGTACGACTTCGACCTTGACCAGGTGCACTTGCGGTTCCGGCGCCTGTTCACCACGCCAGGACGCACAACCGCCAAGCCCGATGAACAGCAGCAGGCTGGCGGTGCGTAGCAGGAGTGATGGACGTGTCATGTCTGCGCCTCTGTCACCAGGTCTTGAATGCCTGCGCGACGATCATGCTTCGTTGAAAGCGGGTCCGGCTTCTCTTGCAAAGCGTAGGCTCTGTACGAAAAGCCTAGGGCAGAAGCGGACGAGTGCTCGACGATTTCAACGATTGAAATAGCCCGCGCAGCACTTCTTGAACTTATGCCCGCTGCCGCACGGGCAGCTGTCGTTGCGGCCCGTCTTGACCGGCACGGTCGGGTCGATGAAATACCAGCGGCCACCGTTCTGCACGAAGGAAGACTGCTCGCGGTGGCTGTGCTCGCCATGGCCGTCATGCCAGCGTGCGGTAAAGGTCACGAAGGCATGTTCCGGTTGGCCACCGAAGACTTCACTGCTCTGCACTTCCAGTCCCAGCCAGGTGCTGTTGGCGCTCCACTCGCTGATGGCCTGGCGGTCGAGCCCGTCCTGTTGAGCGGGCAGGGTGGTCGCCACCAGGTAATCCACCAGCCCGAGCACATAGGCACTGTAGCGCGAACGCATCAAGGCTTCGGCGCAGGGCGCCGGGTGGCCATCGTGGTAATGGCCGCAGCATGCGTCCAGTGGGTTGCCGCTGCCACAGGGGCAGATGGGGGCGTGCAGGCTCATGTTCACAGCTTCTACCACCAGTATTTTCCGAAGTTTTCCGGGTTGGCCCAAAAGCGTGAGTTGAGCCAGTCGGGGACTTGCTTGTATTCAAGCAGATCATAGGTGAACAGGGTCAGCACCTGCTCCTCGCGTTGGAACCGCTCGCTGGCCTGCAGAGCCAGGGAGAAGAAGTCGGTTTCCTGCCAGCCGCAGGCGCTGAGGTCCGCCAGCACGGCAATACGGCTGGCATTGAGGTTGCGGATGCCACCCAACAGGTTCAGACCGTCGCGCTTGGGCAAATGCTCCAGGCAATCGAGCGCCAGCGCCAGGTCGAAGCGTTGCGTGGCGATATCCGGCGGCAACGGGCCCGGGCTGGCCTGGACCACTTCGGTGTCGGGATGGGCCTGCCGGAATGCTTCCAGCGCGGGAAAGCCGCTGGCACCGACCAACAGCAGTTTTCGCGGCGCATAACGGTCAAGCACGGCGGCCAGGGCTTGCTGGGGGGTACGCGAAGAAATGGCAACGGTCATCGAAGTTCCTCAGTCAGAGCCACCACGATAGCCTGCGCAAGGGTCCTGGCCTAGAGCGGTTTGCGCGCAAAACAGGCAAACGGCTGTAAACACGGGGCGAAACCCGCGATGGCCCCGGGCTGGCGCGGATCCGGACTCGGGTCTTTACTCCCCTGAATCGGTGCAAAGCCGATTCCTCAAGGAGAAAAAACCAATGAGCATAGTTCGGACAGCGTTACCCCTGGTTCTGCTTACCAGTGTGTTGACTGGTTGCGCAGGTTTGCAAAAAACCGACTGGCCGATCTGTGCGGCCACGGGCGGTGTCGTCGGCGCCGGGTTGGGCGCCATCGAAAGCAGTTCCTGGATCGGTCCTGGTGCGCTGGTGGCCGGTACGGTGGCTGGGGCCTGGTGCTGGGCCCATGGCGACGGCGACGAGGACGGCGATGGTGTGCCGGATAGTCGCGACAAGTGCCCTGGCACCCCCAAGGGCGTGCAGGTCGATGCCGACGGTTGCCCGCCGCCAGCGCCAGCGCCGATGGCGCAAGAGCCCGTGGTGGTCAAGGAAGAAACCATCGTGATCCGCGATGTGCACTTCGAATTCGACAAGGCCACGCTCACCGCCACCGACAAGCAAGTGCTGAGCGATGTGGCGAGCCGTCTGAAGCAGGAATCGTCCACTGCGCAACTGCGGGTGACCGGTCATACCGACAGTGTCGGCAACACGGCCTATAACCAGCGGTTGTCGGAAAAACGGGCCAATTCGGTGGTGCAATACCTGGTGGAAAGCGGCGTACCTCGTGCCAGCTTCGTCTCGGTGTCCGGTGCCGGCGAGAGCCAGCCGGTGGCCGACAACCAGACGGCCGAAGGACGGGCCATGAACCGTCGCACGGAAATCAAGATAAACCGTTGAAAGCCTGAGGCGAGGGGGCCCGCTCCCTCGCCACGGCTACTTCCTGTGTCACGACGATTAAATTTTCCCCGGCCTCTGGCTTAACCAGCGCGCAAGCCGTTACTGTGGCTGCAAAGAACAATGCTCACCGGGGGGCATATGAAGGTGTTTTGGGGACTGGGGCGCTTGCTGACCCTGCTGTTCTGGCTGGTGGTGCTGACCAACCTGGTCCTGCCGTTCATCTATCCGCTGCATCTGCTGGTCAACCTTGCCGGGGCGCTGCTGCTGGCGCTGCATCTGCTGGAATTGCTGCTGTTCAGGGCCTGTTTCCGTGGCCTGCCCGCTCCTGGCCGTGAACGGCTCAGGGTGCTGCTGTTCGGCATCTTCCATCTGCAAACCCTTCCGACCGCCGCAGAGGCTTCCCATGCGTAAATTGTGTCTGCTCGCCGCACTCGTCTGCCCGTGGGCTTCTGCCCAGGATCTCCAGGTAGAAAGCCATTCGTTGATGCGCCTGCCCAACACGACCAGTGTCCTGAGCCTGGAACGCTTGGACGTGGCTGATTACGGCACTTTGCTGGTGCCCTCGAACGTGACTCAACTGACCATCGGCCAATTGCACCTGGGCCGCGAGGCACGGATCGCCATCGTGCCGGCGCAGCAGCCCCTGGAAATGAAGGTGAGCCAGGCTGAACTGGCCGATGGCAGCCAGATCACCTCCCGTGGTGCACCGGGAACGTACACCAAGGCAGCACGGCCGGGGCGCAACCTCAACCTGCGTTTCAACGCCCTGCAGGCGCCGCTGCTCTCGGTGGATGCGCGCGGTGGCACCGGTGCGCCGGGTTATGTGGGCCTCGATGGCGCCAACGGGCAGGCGCCGGGATGCACGTGGGGTTCGGCCGGACGCGGTGCCGATGGCAGCAACGGCGGCGACGGCCAGCCAGGCGCGGCCGGAGCCCAGGTGCGTCTCGAATTGCCCCGCGAGTACCCCGACGGGCAGATCAAGGTAATGGTGGACGGCGGAGCGGGTGGTGCGCCAGGGCCTGGCGGCAAGCCCGGTGCCGGTGGCAAGGCCAAGGGATGCCTGGTCTATACCGCCGATGGCGGCAAGAGTGGCCGCCCTGGCCTCGACGGCCATCCGGGGCCTGCCGGCGCGGCTGGAACGCTGACCGTGCAGCGGTTCTGAACATAAGATCGCCAGTGGGCCCGCCCTCGCAGGGCTGGCCCTACATCCTCAGAACATTGGCCGCGCCGCGCCGATCGCCACCACCAACAGCCCGATCAGCAGGTTGATGCCGACCAATCGTCGGATCTTGCCCAACGCTGCGGCGCCCGCCGGCCAGTCCTGGGCAGCCACGGCCTTGCGCAACGGGGGCAACTGCAAGGCCTGGATACGAATGAACAGTGCCGTCATCACCACGTACAGGCCCATCATGACCTGCACATAGCGCGGCGCGGTTTCGAACCCGGCGAAGCGCATATGGATCAGGCCCGTACCGCTGATCGGCAAAAGCACCACCGCGATCCAGACCCAGACAAAAAAACGTTGAAACACTTCGACCCACAACCCGAGCCTGGCGGGACCTTCCAGGGCCGTCATCGCGGCGGGGCGCAGGATCATCCAGGCAAAGAACATCCCGCCGACCCAGACCAGGGCCGCCAGTAGATGCAGGGTGTAGATGAAGGCAAAGGGTGTCATTGAGTTACTCCGTTCTGCGCGGGATTCATTAGCGGGGTATGATAGCCGCCGATCCGAACCACTGAAAATTTATCCAGCGTTTTTTAGCGCCCGACCATCCATGATCAGCAACGAACTCAAAACCACGATCCAGGGCGCCTATTCGCGTTTTCTCGAAGCCAAGAGCCTCAAGCCGCGTTATGGCCAGCGCCTGATGATCGCCGAAGTGGCGAAAGTCCTGGGTGACATCGACACCGACGATGAAGGGCGGCGCAGTGGCGAGCCCGCCGTCGTGGCGGTGGAGGCCGGTACCGGTACCGGCAAGACCGTCGCCTACAGCCTGGCTGCGATCCCCACGGCCAAGGCCGCCGGCAAGCGCCTGGTGATCGCCACGGCCACGGTGGCCCTGCAGGAGCAGATCGTCTACAAGGACCTGCCCGACCTGATGCGCAACAGCGGCCTGAACTTCAGTTTCGCGCTGGCCAAGGGGCGTGGGCGCTACATGTGCCTGTCCAAGCTGGACATGCTGCTGCAGGAAGGCCAGGCGCAGACCGCCACGGCCCAGTTGTTCGAGGAGGAAGGCTTCAAGATCGAGGTCGATGAAGCCAGCCAGAAGCTGTTCACCAGCATGATCGAGAAACTGGCCGGCAATAAGTGGGACGGTGACCGCGACAGCTGGCCCACGACCCTGGAAGATGCCGACTGGGCCCGGCTGACCACCGACCACAGCCAATGCACCAATCGCCACTGCCCGAACTTCGGCCAGTGCGCCTTCTACAAGGCCCGTGAAGGCATGGGCAAGGTCGATGTGATCGTCACCAACCACGACATGGTCCTGGCCGACCTGGCCCTGGGGGGCGGCGCCGTGTTGCCGGATCCGCGCGACACCGTTTACGTGTTCGACGAAGGGCATCACCTGCCGGACAAGGCCATCGGCCACTTCGCCCATTACACCCGGCTGCGTTCCACCGCCGACTGGCTGGAAAGCACCGCCAAGAACCTCACCAAGCTGCTGGCCCAGCACCCCTTGCCGGGGGACCTGGGCAAGTTCATCGAGCAGGTGCCGGAACTGGCGCGGGAGATCAAGACGAACCAGCAGTTCATGTTCACCGCCTGCGAGCAGGTGGCCGACTTCAAGCCCGGCGAGGATGTCGAGGGCCGGGAGCGGCCACGGCATCGTTTCGTCGGTGGGGTCATTCCCGAGCACATGCGTGAAATGGGCATCGAGCTCAAGAAAGGCTTCGCCCGCCTGACCGACCTGTTCACGCGCCTGACCGACCTGCTCAAGGAAGGCATGGATGGCGAGGTGAACATCGGTATCGCCAGCAATCAGGCCGAGGAGTGGTACCCATTGTTCGGCAGCCTGTTGTCCCGGTCCCAGGGCAACTGGGAACTGTGGACCGCGTTCACCACCGAGGACCCGGAGGACAATCCGCCCATGGCGCGCTGGCTGACCCTGGCCGAAAGCGGTTCGCTGTTCGATATCGAGGTCAACGCCAGCCCGATCCTGGCGGCGGACATGCTGCGTCGCAACCTGTGGAATGTGGCCTATGGCGCGCTGGTGACCTCCGCCACGCTGACCGCCCTGGGCACCTTCGACCGCTTCCGCATGCGTGCCGGCTTGCCCAGGACCGCCGTCACCGCCGTGGTCCCGAGCCCGTTCCATCACGCCGATGCCGGGGTATTGCGGGTGCCGGACCTGCGCGCCGACCCCCGGGACGCCGCAGCCCATACCGCAGCGATCATCCGTGACCTGCCGGATCTGGTGGAGGGCTCCCGGGGCACGCTGGTGCTGTTTTCCTCGCGCAAGCAGATGCAGGACGTATTCGATGGCCTGGATCGCGACTGGCGCAAGCAGGTGTTCATCCAGGGCAACCTGTCGAAGCAGGAGACCCTGAACAAGCACAAGGCGCGGGTCGATGGCGGGGACTCCAGCGTACTGTTCGGCCTGGCCAGCTTCGCCGAAGGCGTCGACCTGCCCGGTGCCTACTGCGAACACGTGGTGATCGCCAAGATCCCGTTCTCGGTCCCGGACGATCCGGTGGAGGCGGCCCTGGCCGAATGGATCGAAGCCCGCGGCGGCAACCCGTTCATGGAAATCTCCGTGCCCGACGCCTCGCTGAAGCTGGTCCAGGCCTGCGGCCGGTTGCTGCGCACCGAAGAGGACCGCGGCACCATCACGTTGCTCGACCGGCGGCTGGTGACCCAGCGCTATGGCAAGGCGATCCTCAACGCGCTGCCGCCGTTCCGGCGGGAGATTTCCTGACGCCCCTCATTGTGTGGCTGGGAAGCTTGTCTGTGGCGAGGGGATAAGTCCCCTCGCCACAAGGAGAGTGTCCAGCCGTCCTGTGGCGGTTCCCAAAAACCTCAATGGCTGAAACAATGCCCGCCACTCTAAAAGTGTTTGTTTCAAAGGAGTTGCGCGTGCAGATTCAAGGCCATTATGAGCTTCAGTTCGAGGCTGTACGTGAAGCGTTCGCGGCACTGTTCGACGATCCCCAGGAGCGCGGCGCGGCCTTGTGCATCCAGGTCGGTGGCCGGACGGTGATCGATCTCTGGGCTGGCACCGCCGACAAGGACGGCGACGAAGCCTGGCACAGCGATACCATCGCCAATCTGTTCTCCTGCACCAAGACCTTTACCGCCGTCGCCGCCTTGCAACTGGTGGCCGAGGGCAAGCTGCAACTGGATGCGCCGGTTGCCCGGTACTGGCCCGAATTCGCTGCCGCCGGCAAGCAGTCCATCACCCTGCGTCAATTGCTCTGTCACCAGGCCGGGCTGCCAGCGTTGCGTGAATTGCTGGCGCCCGAGGCACTGTACGACTGGCAGACGATGGTCGATGCCCTGGCGGCCGAAACGCCCTGGTGGACCCCGGGCGACGGTCACGGTTACGCGGCGATCACCTATGGCTGGCTGGTGGGCGAACTGCTGCGCCGGGCGGACGGCCGCGGACCCGGCGAGTCCATCGTGGCGCGGGTGGCAAGGCCCTTGGGCCTGGATTTCCATGTGGGCCTGGCCGATACGGAGTTCCACCGCGTGGCCCATATTGCCCGTGGCAAGGGCAACGTCGGCGATGCGGCGGCACAGCGCCTGTTGCAGGTCACGATGCGTGAACCTGCAGCCATGACCACACGTGCCTTCACCAATCCACCATCGATCATGACCAGCACCAACAAGCCGCAGTGGCGACGCATGCAGCAGCCGGCCGCCAACGGCCATGGCAATGCCCGCAGCCTCGCCGGGTTCTATGCCGGTTTGCTGGATGGCAGTCTGCTGGAAGGCGAAATGCTCGATGAGCTGACCCGCCAGCACAGCCTTGGCGACGACAGGACATTGCTGACCCGGACCCGTTTCGGCCTGGGGTGCATGCTCGACCAGCCTGATGTGCCGAATGCGACCTATGGCCTGGGGCCGCGGGCATTCGGTCATCCGGGTGCCGGAGGCTCCATCGGCTTTGCCGATCCGGAACATGACGTGGCATTCGGCTTCGTGACGAACACCCTCGGGCCCTACGTGTTGATGGACCCGCGCGCGCAGAATCTTGCGAGGGTACTTGCCACTTGTCTATAAAGCGTCACTGGACGGGGGGGGACCTGGAACCCAGGGTCTCTTTCGGTTTCAAAGCGACTGTTTATGTGCCCCGGCCTGGGGTCTGTATTTTTCATTTACATCATTTTGTGGATATCCAATGTCATCGAATAAAACCCTCGCTCTGGCGCTGTGCTTCGCTATCACCGGTTGCGCGCAAAACCCACAAAATGATGCCGAGGGCGGTGGTGGCTGGTGGCCGTTTGGCTCTACCGACAAGGTAGCGAGCAAAGACCCGGCGCCAGCTCCAGCTCCGGCGGCTGCGCTGAAGCCGGCAGCCGTGGCGCCCCAGGCCAAGGCCGAGAGTGCCACGCATTGGTGGTGGCCGTTCTCCTCTGACGAGGCAGGTGACGAGCCTGCCAGCAAAGACGCGGTCAAGCCTGAAACCAAGCCTGAGGCCAAGACCCCGGCCAGTATTGCCAAGACCGAATCCGAAAGCGCTGGCAAATGGTGGTGGCCGTTCGGCGGCAAGGAACCGCAAGCCCCGAAGGCGGCGCCAATGCCTGACCCGAAAATCACCCAGGCCTGGCTCGACGACTATGAGCCCAAGCTGCGCACCGCGATCAAGGACAGCAAGCTGGAACTTGAACGCCGTGACAACGTGCTGGTGGTCACCGCGCCTGTGGACAGTTCGTTCAACCCGGATCGTCCGGCCATGCTGCTGCCGGTGACTCTCGGCCCGTTCACCCGTGTGGCGAAGATCCTGGAAGCCGATCCGAAATCCGCCGTGCTGGTCCTGGGCCATGCCGACACGTCGGGCGCGGCGCCCGCCAACCTCAAGCTCAGCCAGGAGCGGGCCCAGTCCGTGGCGGCGATCTTCCGTCTCAGCGGGTTGCAGCGCGATCGCCTGCTGTTGCGTGGCATGGGCTCAGAGGCCCCTCGTGCGGCCAACGACAGCGTCGAAGGGCGCGCCTTGAACCGTCGCGTAGAGCTGCTGATCACGCCACAGAACACGCTGGTGGCGCTGCTGGGCAAATACAACATGCCGGCTCCCGCACCGGTCACCCTGGTGGCCGCCCAGGACGTCAAGCCTGCGGCCCCGGCGCCAGCACCGAAGAAGGCTGCGGTGCCGGCCGCCAAGAAGGCCCCGGCCAAGAAAGCCGCGGCCAAGGCTCCAGCGAAAAAAGCCCCGGCGAAGAAGGCCACCCCGGCGAAGAAACCCGAACCGGCCAAAGCCGCCACCGACAGCAAGAAAGTCGCGGCCGCCGATACTTCCAAGCAGTGACGGGCCAACCACAAGGAGTGCGCCATGACCCAAACGCTGGCTGATATGCGCCGCGACTACACCCGCGATGGCCTGACCGAGGCGCAAGCCCCGGCCGAGCCGTTTGCGCTGTTCCACCAATGGTTCGCCGAGGCGGTGAAAACCGAGCAGCCCCCGGTGGAAGCCAATGCCATGACCCTGGCGACGGTGGACACGGATGGACGCCCCCATTGCCGGATCCTGCTGCTCAAGGGACTGGATGCCCAGGGCTTCACCTTCTTTACCAACTACGACAGCGCCAAGGGCCAGCAACTGGCCGCCAATCCGTTCGCGGCCATGACATTCTTCTGGCCGACCCTCGAGCGCCAGGTGCGCATCGAGGGCAGGGTGGTGAAAGTCACGGCCCAGGAGTCGGATGCCTATTACCAGGTGCGGCCGCTGGGCAGTCGTCTCGGCGCCTGGGCCTCACCTCAGAGCCGGGTGATCGCCGGCCGCGGCGAACTCGAGGACTTGCTCAAGGCCACTGAGCAACGCTTCAGCGACAGCCAGCCACACTGCCCCGAGCATTGGGGCGGTTATCGCCTGCTGCCGGAGCGCATCGAGTTCTGGCAAGGTCGCCCGAGTCGCCTGCACGATCGACTCAATTACCGCCTGGAAGGGACGCAGTGGACTCGCGAGCGTCTGGCCCCGTAGGGGCCGGATAATCTGCCGCAGCGGCCTGGAGCCATTGCGGCAGGTCCCGGCGCTTGATCCGTAGCGCCCGGGCGCGATCCAATTGTTGCAGCATGTAATCCTTCTTCCCCTCGTCCCGCCCTGCCAATGACAGCGCCAGGTCGCGATCTACCCAGCGTTTGATCCGTACGTACAGCCACCAGTGGAAGTACAGACCGGCGAGCGTGGTGACCGCGATGATGAAATAGTCCATGGAAATCCTTGGGCCAACGACGCAGGTTTCGTAAATTGGCGCTACTGTTTTGTGGAATTTCTCGGGTATGCCTGTATCCCACCTGAATGAAAACAATTTTATCCCGGCGAAGCCGTGACAGGCGTCAAGCTGCGGAGTTTAATGATTACCTGTCTTTTGGAGTCTGATGCTATGCGTAAGTCTGTTTTGCTGGTTGCTTCCTTTTCCACGATGGCGATGTTGCTCACTGGTTGTCAGTCGAGCCTGACCGGTGACTCCTATTCCCGTGACGAAGCGCGTCGCGTGCAGACGATTCGCATGGGGACCATCGAAGCCTTGCGTCCGGTCAAGATCGAAGGCACCAAGACCCCGATCGGCGGTGCCGCCGGTGCGGTGGTCGGTGGTGTGGGCGGCAGCGCCATCGGTGGCGGCCGCGGCAGTATCGTCGCCGCCGTGATTGGCGCCGTGGCCGGTGGCCTGATCGGCTCCGCCACTGAAGAAGGCCTGACCCGCACCCAGGGTGTGGAAATCACTGTTCGCGAAGACGACGGTAGCATGCGCGCCTACGTGCAAGAGGTTCAGGAAAACGAAGTATTCCGTGTGGGCGAGCGGGTTCGTATCGCCACCGTGAACGGTGTGAGCCGCGTTACGCACTAAGCGCAACGGGAAGGAAAAAACCCCGATCAGGTGACTGATCGGGGTTTTTTTATGCCCTTCGTTGAATTGGCCGAAGGTCACGGTCTTTCCGTGCGGGACGGACGCTGACCCGGTGGCCAGGGGCGTTCGGTGGTCGCTTGCCGAGTATTGTCGGACTGCTTTGCTTGAACGTCTGATCTTGAGGGGGCGAATCGACCGGGTGACGGATCGCTACGCCGCGAAAAGGCGTAGCGATCGGTCTTCAAGGATGCGTCAGGACAGGGTTGTGTGCTTGCGGCTGGCCGCTGCGGTCACCCCATAACCCAGTACTGCCGCGAGGATCGAGCCGGTGAGGATGCCCATTCGATCCATGCCGGCGTACTGGCTGGCGCCGGGCTCGAAGGCCAGGGAGCCAACGAACAGGCTCATGGTGAATCCGATGCCGCACAGGATCGCCACTCCCAGGACCTGGCCCCAGTTGGCGCCGGCGGGCAGGCCGGCGATACCGGCTTTCACCGCCAGCCAGGTGAGGCCGAACACACCGACGGTCTTGCCCAGCAACAGGCCGATGGCGATGCCCATCGGCACGGGATGGGTGAAACTCTCGACGGTGACACCGCTCAGGGACAGGCCGGCATTGGCAAAGGCGAACAGCGGCAGGATGCCGTACGCGACCCAGGGATGCAGGGCATGCTCCAGGGACAACAGCGGCGAGGTTTCGGCGTTTTTCGTGCGCAGCGGGATACAGAAGGCCAGGGTGACGCCAGCCAGGGTGGCGTGCACCCCGCTCTTGAGCACGCAGACCCAAAGCACCAGGCCCACGACCATGTAGGGCGCGAGCTTGATCACGCCCATGCGGTTCATGGCCACCAGCACCGCGATGCAAACCGCCGCCAGCACCAGCGACAAGGTCGACAGGGCGCCCGAGTAGAAGATCGCGATGATGATAATGGCGCCGAGGTCGTCGATGATTGCCAGGGTCATCAGGAACAGTTTGAGCGACACCGGTACGCGTTTGCCCAGAAGGGCCAGGACCCCCAGGGCGAAGGCGATGTCGGTGGCCGTTGGAATCGCCCAGCCGGAAAGGGCCGCCGGGTTGTCGCGATTGAGGAACCAGTAGATCAGTGCCGGCACCACCATGCCACCAATCGCCGCTGCGCCTGGCAGGACGATCTGCGAGGGTTTCGACAGTTGCCCGTCGAGGACCTCGCGCTTGACCTCCAGGCCGATGAGCAGGAAGAACAATGCCATCAGCCCGTCGTTGATCCACAGCAGCAGCGGCTTGGCGATCTTCAATGCACCGACCTGAGCCACCACCGGCGTGTCCAGCAAGCCGCCATACAGCCAGGAAAGGGGTGAGTTATTGATGACCAGGGCCAGTACGGCGGCCGCGATCAACAGCAGGCCGCTGGCGGCTTCCAGCTGGAAAAAGCGCATCAGGGAGTTACGTAGAGGCAAGATCGCTCTCCATTCATCGAATCAAAGTGGCCACACCCTAACCCGTAGTGTTAGTTGTTAAAACAAAAGTTATATTCTTTTTTGTTATATGGCGTTACAACGCCTGGTTGCGCTCGGGCAGTGACAAGGCATATTGGACCTTAGCTGTACCTGTGCGCGATGTAGCTTTTTTCCTAAGCTTGCGACTGGTTTTTCCGATACCCGCCGTGCCTGTATGAGCGTCAGGCTTCCTCCGCGTCGAACCGATCCAGTGAGAACACACATGAACGACCACCGTCAGTGGGCACGCGAAGCGATTCGCATCATCGAGGCCGACTTCCAGCGCAGCGCCGACACTCATCTGATCCCGTTGCCGCTGCCGGGCCTTCCGGGTATCGAGTTGTATTTCAAGGACGAGTCCAGCCATCCCACCGGCAGCCTCAAGCATCGGCTGGCCCGGTCGCTGTTCCTCTATGCGTTGTGTAACGGCTGGCTGAAACCCGACGCGCCGGTGATCGAGGCGTCCAGTGGGTCGACGGCCATTTCCGAAGCCTATTTCGCTCGATTGCTGGGTCTGCCCTTCATCGCGGTGATGCCGGCGACCACCTCACGGGAAAAAATCGCGCAGATTGCCTTCTACGGGGGCCAAAGCCACCTGGTGGAGGATCCTACGCAGATCTATGCCGAGTCCGAGCGCCTGGCTCGTGAGCATGACGGGCACTTCATCGACCAGTTCACCTACGCCGAACGGGCCACGGACTGGCGGGCCAATAACAACATTGCCGAGTCGATCTTCCAGCAGATGCGCTTCGAGCGGCATCCGGAGCCGAGCTGGCTGATTTCCAGCCCCGGCACTGGCGGAACCACCGCGACATTGGGGCGCTACGTACGTTATCGCCAGCATCGCACCCGGGTGCTGTGTGCCGATGCCGAGCGTTCGGTGTTCTTCGATTTCTACCGCAGCGGCGACGCCAGCCTGCGCCTGGACTGCGGCTCGCGGATCGAAGGCATCGGCCGGCCACGGGTGGAGGCCTCGTTCCTGCCCAAGGTCATCGACGCGATGGTCAAGGTGCCGGATGCCTTGTCCCTGGCTGCCATGCATTACCTGGCGCAACGTCTGGGCCGGCGAGTAGGTGGCTCCAGCGGCACCAACCTGATCGGCGCTCTGATTGCTGCGAAACAGATGGTGGACGCGGGTGAATCGGGGTCGATCGTGGCGATTTTGTGTGACGCAGGGGAGCGCTACGCCACCACTTATTACGATCCGGCATGGCTCGAGGCACAGGGGTATGAGTTGAGTGGGTTGATGGACGCCGTGGCAGCGAGTGTGGAGCGGGGCGCGGCACTGCCGGAGAGTGTGTTGCGGGCCAATATCTGAATCTTGAAACCCTCAGGCCCCTTGTGGGAGCGAGCTTGAACTGGTCAAGTAATTCTGGACACCAGTTAAGGTTTCACGCCGCCAGTTTCTCCATAGCTACCGGCGACCGGTAGTCGTTGTAGCTATGGAGCCTGACGTTGTTGTAACGCATCACATAACGTTGTATATCCACACGAGCTTCGTGCTCCGAGTTGTAACCATTCTCTGGCACCCACTCCGACTTCAAGCTTCCAAAAAAACGCTCCATTGGGGCGTTGTCCCAGCATTCACCTTTACGACTCATGCTGTGCACAAGCCCGTGCCTATTTATTTCATTCCTGAATTTATGGCTGGTGTACTGGCAGCCTTGATCAGAATGAAACAGCACTCCCTTTGGGCGGCCTCGCAACTCGACCGCCATCCGCAGTGCCTCGCAAGTCAGCGCGGCGTCAGAAATCAACGAGAAAGACCAGCCCACGATCCGGCGAGCGTACAAATCCAGAACAGCCGCAAAATACAGCCACCGATTGCCGACCTTGATGTACGTCACATCGCCACACCACACCTGGTTGATCGCCGTGACATCAAACTTGCGTTTGAGCAGGTGCGGCGTCACCAGGGCTTCCACACCGGAAGATTTGTACTTGTGCCGTCGACGCTGCCGACTCGCAACACCGGCTTCACGCATCAAACTGCGAGCCATATGTCGCCCGACACGATGCCCCTTTGCTTGCAGCTCCTTGGAAAGGGTGCGAGCCCCCGCGGATGCTCTGGATTCCTTGTGATGCTCGACCAGCACGGCTTTAAGTTTCTCCCGCTCAGGCTTCACCTTGCCTTGGCGCTGCCGCCAAGCGTAAAAGCTGCTGCGGTTGACTCCAAACGCCCGACAGCAATTGTTAACGCCGTACTGCTCGTCCAGCTCATCGATCAACGAGAATGATCTTTGGAGTCCAAAAGCAGGAGAGCACTGGCCTTTTTTAGGATTTCAATGTCCAGGTCTTTTTGCCTGAGCAACGCTTTGAGCTGCTGAATCTCTCGCTGATCGGCGGTAATCGCCTTGGCCCCTTGCGGGGTTGAGCCCAAGCGTTCTTGACGCACCTGATCGACCCAACGGCGCAAGGCCGTTGGGCCAATATCCAAACTGGCACAGACCTCTGGGACCGACTGGCCCTCGTCCAGCACCAAGCTGGCAGCCTTGAGCTTGAATTCCCTGGAATAAGATTTACGCATAGCCAAACACCTCAGATTTGAGCGCCATCATAGCGCCCGATTGAAGTGTCCAAAATCATTAGGCCAGTTCAGCTTGCCCGCGACCGCGGTGGATCAGTCAACATCTGTGTTGAATGCCAGGCCGTCATCGCGAGCTCGCTTCTACAGGGTAATGCTGTTTACCGGGGCCTGTGGCTGCCTCGAGTGAACAGCAGTGTCCCCTCAGGCTTCGAGGCCGAGGATATCCCGTGCCACCGCCTCGGCAATCCTGATCCCGTCGACGCCTGCCGACAGGATCCCGCCTGCATAACCGGCACCTTCGCCGGCCGGGAACAGACCCTTCACGTTCAGGCTCTGCAACGATTCGTTGCGGGTGATGCGCAGCGGTGACGACGTACGGGTTTCGATGCCGGTCAGTACGGCGTCATGCAGCGAATAACCGCGGATCTGTTTTTCGAAGGCCGGCAGCGCTTCGCGAATGGCTTCGATGGCGAAGTCCGGCAACGCCAGGGCCAGGTCACCCAGGGCGACCCCTGGTTTGTAGGAAGGCTCGACGCTGCCCAACGCCGTGGACGGCTTGCCGGCAATGAAGTCGCCCACCAGCTGCGCCGGGGCCTCGTAGTTGCTGCCGCCGAGCACAAAGGCATGGGACTCCAGGCGCTCCTGCAATTCGATCCCGGCCAGGGGGCCGCCGGGGTAGTCCACCTCCGGCGTGATGCCCACCACGATGCCGGAGTTGGCATTGCGTTCATTGCGCGAGTACTGGCTCATGCCGTTGGTCACGACCCGATTCGGCTCGGAAGTGGCGGCCACCACGGTACCGCCAGGGCACATGCAGAAGCTGTATACCGAACGACCGTTCCTGGCGTGGTGCACCAGCTTGTAGTCGGCGGCGCCCAGTTTCGGGTGGCCGGCATACTTGCCCAGGCGTGCGCTGTCGATCAGCGATTGCGGGTGTTCGATACGGAAACCCACCGAGAACGGCTTGGCTTCCATGTATACGCCACGGCTGTGGAGCATGCGGAAGGTGTCCCGGGCGCTATGTCCCAGGGCCAGGATCACGTGGCGGGAGTGAATACGTTCTCCGCTGGCCAGCTCGACGCCGACCAGTTGACCATCCTCGATCAGCACGTCCGTCACCCTTTGCTGGAATCGCACTTCACCGCCCAGGGCACGGATCTGCTCGCGCATGTTTTCCACGACGCCTGTCAGGCGGAAGGTGCCGATGTGGGGCTTGCTGACATAAAGGATTTCCTCCGGCGCACCGGCCTTGACGAACTCGTGCAGCACCTTGCGGCCCAGGAATTTCGGGTCCTTGATCTGGCTGTAGAGCTTGCCGTCGGAAAACGTCCCGGCGCCGCCTTCGCCGAACTGCACGTTGGATTCGGGATTGAGTACGCTTTTGCGCCACAGGCCCCAGGTGTCCTTGGTGCGCTGGCGAACTTCCGGACCGCGCTCGAGAATGATCGGCTTGAAGCCCATCTGCGCCAGTAACAGGGCGGCGAAGATCCCGCACGGACCGAAGCCCACCACGATCGGCCGTTCACCCACGTCCGCCGGGGCCTGGCCGACCATCTTGTAGCTGACATCCGGTGCTTCGTTGACGTTACGATCATCGGCGAACTTGCGCAGCAGGCCGGCTTCATCGCGCACCGTCAGGTCGAGGGTGTAGATGAAGCACAGTTCGGAGGATTTCTTGCGTGCGTCGTAGCTGCGCTTGAACAGGGTTAAGTCGAGCAGGTCATCGCTGGCGATGCCCAGGCGCTGCAGGATGGCGGCGCGCAAGTCTTCTTCGCAATGGTCGAGCGGCAGTTTCAGTTCGGTGATTCGTAACATGGTGGGGTCCGGTTCGCGGGGCGCACAACTGCGCCAGGGCGTTCTTCAAACCGGCGATTATAAGCCGCAAAGCCGATTCCGGTGAGCTTAAAACAAGCTGCCCGTCCATTCAGTCGTCGCGTGCCCCACCGAAATAGGCACAGCCGCGCTGGACCTGGCCGTTGACCCGCAATTCGGCGCTCATGTGCTGCACGCTGCCGGTGCTGCTGTCGACACAGCGGGAGGGGGTGACCCAGAGTTCGACTTTCTGGCCATTAGCCTCGGTGCCAAGGTTGAAGCGGCCGTCGCCCACTTGTTCTTCGACGTAAGGCACTGCCAGTGTCGGCTGGCCTTCGCGCTCCAGCACCAGGCCCTTGCCTCCGGCCTGGAGCGACCATTCAGGGCCGTGTCCTGTGGCGCGCAGGGTCATTCGCTTGAAGTCGGCGTCGTCGCAGGATGTGCCCGAGCGTTCCAGGCGATACAGCTGCTGGAGGTCCAGCTGGCTGTCGGTGCCGGCCGCGGCACTGGAGACGATACGCCCACGCACATCGGCGAACAGCTTGCCCTGGTCTCCGGCCAGGACGGCGGCCTGCTGCAGCACACTGGTGCTGCCGCTGTCGTTGACGATGAAGCGGCGCTGGTCCTGGCAGGGCTGGAACAGCAGCTTGCCATCGGCCGCCGTGAGCTCGCCCTGCATGCGAGTCTGGCCCGCATGGGACGCGCTCTGGCGTGGCGCTTCGAGCAATTGACAGGCGGCGAAGAGGGGGAGGAGGGCGACAAGCAACAGGGAACGGGCGGCACGCATCATTGGGTCTCCAGACAAGTGTCGCCACGTTACTCAGACTGGTCCTTCACCACAACCCGTAGGTGCTTTCCCTGGCTCAACCTACGTGAAAGGTCTGGCCGGTCTGCAGGCCTTCGACGCTCTTGGCGTAGGCCAGGGCGACGTCGGCGGCCGGCACCGGCTTGTAGCCCCGGAAGTAGGGTGCGTACTTGTCCATGGCTTCCACCAGCACGTTCGGGCTGACCGAGTTGACCCGCAGCCCCCGAGGCAACTCGATCGCCGCGGCACGCACGAAGCTGTCCAGGGCGCCGTTGACCAGGGCCGCCGATGCGCCGCTCTTGATCGGGTCATGGCTGAGCACGCCGGTGGTGAAGGTGAACGAGGCTCCGTCGTTGGCATATTCACGGCCGATCAGCAGCAGGTTGACCTGGCCCATCAGCTTGTCTTTCAGGCCGAGGGCAAAGCTTTCCTCCGTCATGTCGCCCAAGGGGGCGAAGGTGACATTGCCCGCCGCGCAGACCAGTGCATCGAAGCGTCCGGTCTTTTCGAACAGGGCACGGATGGAGGCGCTGTCGCTGATGTCCACTTGCAGGTCACCGCTGTGGCGGCCGATGCGGACGATTTCGTGGCGCGGCGACAGTTCGTTATCGATGGCCGAGCCAATGGTGCCGTTGGCGCCGATCAACAGGATTTTCATGGAGATTCCTCATTGGATTGAACGAGTTTTGAGTCTAGAGGGGTTCTTTACGCTGATAATCATGCTAATAGGCAACCTTTGGTTTTCATTTGGAAACAATCCAATGAGCGAAATGGATGACCTGGCGGCGTTCGCCGTGTTGATCGAGGCGGGCAGCTTTACCCTGGCCGCCCAGCAGTTGGGGTGCAGCAAGGGCCAGTTGTCCAAGCGCATCAGTCTGTTGGAAAGCCGTTTTTCAGTGGTGCTGTTGCAGCGCACCACGCGACGCCTGAGCCTTACGGCGGCGGGGACGGCGTTGCTGCCCCAGGCCCAGGCATTGCTGGTGCAAGTGGAGCGTGCGCGTCAGGCATTGGCCCGGTTGAAGGATGACATTTGCGGTCCGGTGCGCATGACGGTTCCGGTTTCCCTGGGTGAAACCTTCTTTGATGGGCTGTTGACGGAATTTGCCCGCACCTATCCGGACGTGCAGATCGAACTGGAGCTCAACAACGGCTACCGCGACCTGTCCCGGGATGGTTTCGACCTGGCGATCCGTTCCGATGCCGCCATCGATGAGCGCCTGGTGGCGCGGCCGCTGTTGGCCTGGCACGAAATGACCTGTGCCAGCCCGGCCTACCTGGAGCGTCATGGGGAGCCCGACACGCCTCAGGCCCTGGCCGAACACCGTTGCCTGCTCAACAGCCATTACAGCGGCCGCGAGGAATGGCTGTACCACCAACGGCATGAGCTGCTGCGGGTGCGAGTCTCCGGGCCGTTCGCCAGCAATCACTACAGCCTGTTGAAAAAAGCGGCCTTGGCCGGTGCCGGAATTGCCCGGCTGCCGTCCTACCTGCTGCATGAAGAATTGGCCGACGGACGCCTGCGCAATTTGCTGCACGATTACCAGACCCGGCGCATGCCGATGTACCTGGTCCATCCGTACCAGGGCGGCCTGCCCAGGCGCACCCAGGTGCTGGCCGACTATCTGATCGATTGGTTCAAGCGCAGTGGCGAGGCGTTGGATCGGCTCCAACGATAGTCCATCCACTGGACAATCCCTGGGGTGGCTTGGATGTTTCGACTGTCCAGATCCCTGTGAGGGAATCTGTGTTCAGCCGTGGGCGTAGCGCTTGGCGATCAGGTGATCGATCGACAACATTCCCGGTCCACGGGCCATCAGGTACAGCAACACCGCTGCCCAGGTGCCATGGGTCGGGTAGGCGTCCGGGTAGACGAACACCTGGATGGTCACGGTCATGCCGAGCAGGGCCAGTGCCGAGAAGCGCGTCGCCAGGCCAAGCAGGATCAGCACTGCCAAGACATGCTCGGCAAAGGCCGCCAGGTGCGCGGCCAGTTCCGGCGACAGCAGCGGCAGGGCGTATTCGCTTTTGAACAGGGGGATGGTCGAGTCCGCCAGGCGCGGCAGGCCGATCTGGAAGGTGCCGTCGACCAGGTCGATGGCCAGTCCTTCGATTTTGGTCTGGCCGGACTTCCAGAACACTGCGGCAATGCAAAAGCGCCCGATGAAGGCGATCAGGCTGTGGGGAATTTTCTCCAGCCATTGAATGAATCCGCAAATCAGGGTGTTCATGGGAGTACCTGTTCGGCTAGGAGATGGGTGATGGCCTGGTGGCGGATGAGCCCCGCCAGGGTGTGTTCCAGGTCAAGGTCGATCGAGGCCTCAATGGCCGCAGTCAGGGAGAACCTTTGTTGCAGGGCTGCGATGAACCCATGGGCCGCGCGACTGATCGCAAACACCTCCACGTCCAGGCCATTGCGCAGCACCAAGGCGTTTTGCGCGGGAAGCGTTTCGAACGGTACGGGCGCCTGGTGTTGGTGGGCGGCCCAGATCGTCACCACGGCATAGGGGGATTGCAATAGCCGAAGTGACGGGTGAAGCCCGATCTTCAAATCCCCTGCCAGCATGGGGGACGACAGCGCCGCCACGATTCGTTCTTGCGCCATGGGCTCGGCGTCGGCGGCATGCCAGGCTTGCACATGCAGTCGCTCCAGCCGAGCGACGTCCGCCAGGTAAGGCACGCTGGCGGCGGGTTCGAAGTGTTCGATGAACTCGGCAAAGTCGCCGCCGTAGTCGTTCATCACCGGGCTGCGCTGCGGCGTGGATTGGACATAGACCCCGGCCATGGCTCGGAAGAATTCCTCGCCCACCAGTTGCACCACCACCGGGTAGTTGTCGGCCAGGGCATTGATCAATGAGCTGAGCACGTTGTTGCGGTACACCGCGAAACGGCTTTCCGGGGCTGCCCCATTGGCGCTGATCAGGCCGGGCGGACATGCCTTGCGCGGGTCGAGCAGGGCGGCGGCAAATGCGTGCTGATTGCTCATGGCCGGGCTCCAGCGGCGCTCAACAGATGATCGGCCTGGCGTGCTTCGGCCAGCAGCACCTCCCATGCCGGGACGTGGTTGTCGCGCTCGATCAAGGTGGCGACCGGCCCGGTCCGCTCCAGCGCCTTGAGGTACAGCTGCCAGACTGCATGATCGATCGGCGCGCCGTGATCATCTATCAGCAGGCGCTCGCCGAGGCTGTCGGTATCCTCGGCGAAGCCGGCCAGGTGGATTTCGCCAGTCATCTGCAGGGGCAGGGCGTCGAGGTAGGCCAGTGGATCGCGGCCATGGTTGATGCACGAAATGTAGACGTTGTTCACGTCCAGCAGCAGGCCGCAGCCGGTGCGGCGGATCACTTCGCTCATGAACTGTGGCTCGTCGAAGGTCGAGGTTTCAAAGCCCAGGTAGGTGGCCGGGTTTTCCAGTAACAGCGTGCGCTTGAGGCTGGTCTGCACCTGGTCGATGTGTTCGCAGACCCGTTCGAGGGTTGCTTCGTCATAGGCCAGGGGGAGCAAGTCATTGAGGAACACCGGGCCGTGGCTGGACCAGGCCAGGTGTTCGGAAAAGGACTGGGGTTGATAGCGTTCGATCAAGGCGGCCAGGCGCTGCACATGCGTGACATCCAGCGGACCCTCCCCACCGATCGACAGGCCGACGCCATGCAACGACAGCGGATACCGTTCGCGTATCAGCCCCAGGAAGTGATGAAGCGGCCCGCCGGCCACCATGTAGTTTTCCGCGTGCACTTCGAAAAAACCCAGATCCGGTCGGGTCTGCAGCACTTCATGAAAATGCTCGCTCTTGAGCCCCAGCCCCGCCCTTGGCGGCAGTCGACGATCAGTGGCGAGGGATGGGGTGTTCAACATGGTGGCGGGCCTCAGGCGATGCGATCAGGACTTGGCTTTGAACGCTTCGAGCTGGCCGAAACCGGTGGGTGAGGTTTTGCTTTCCATGGTGGTGCACGTGCCTTTAGGCACCGATTTCCAGGCGTTGGCCTGATAGTCCATTTTTGCGGTACCGGCGCAGGTGGTGCCGGCGCCGGCGGCGCAGTCATTCTTGCCCTTGAGGGCAACGCCGAAGCATTTTTCCATGGTGTCGTCGGCTGCGTGAACGGTCGAGACGGCTGTCATGCTCAGGGCGGAACCCAGGGCCAGGACCAGGGCAGTGGCGGACAGGGTGCGGGTCGAAGCAGTCATGATGATTCTCCAGTCTTCAGGGAAATGAACCGGCGTTAGCGCCGGTCTGCTGAACTAGAGAAGGACGGTGGCAAAGCGTTACAGCGGGCCCCCATTATTTTTTGCCCACCTGGGAAATCCGATGTGGAGGATCCCCGTTGGGCTGCCAAGCAGCCCCGAAAAACAGCTCTGCGGTGTGTCAGGCTGATTGATGCGGCATCGCGAGGGCTGCTCGCAGCCCAACGGGGATAAATCCCCTCGCCACAGATGTATTGCTGCCTGCCATTGCATTCACTGGAAAAGCCAGGCAAAAAAAACGGCCCGAAGGCCGTTTCTTTTTCTGCGACAGACTCAACCCCCCAGATACGCCTCGCGCACTTTCGGGTCGGTCAGCAGTGCTTCACCGGTGCCTTGCATCACCACCCGGCCGTTTTCCAGCACATAGGCACGGTCGGCGATCTTCAGCGCCTGGTTGGCGTTCTGCTCCACCAGGAACACCGTCACGCCATCCTTGCGCAGCTGCTCGATGATGTCGAAGATCTGCTGGATGATGATCGGTGCCAGGCCCAGGGAGGGCTCGTCGAGCAGCAGCAGCTTGGGCTTGCTCATCAGCGCACGGCCAATGGCGAGCATCTGCTGTTCACCACCGGACATGGTGCCGCCGCGCTGGGTAAAGCGCTCTTTCAGGCGTGGGAAAAGGTGCAGCACCTTGTCCATCTGTTCCTGATAGTCGCCCTTGTCGGTGAAGAATCCACCCATGGCGAGGTTTTCTTCCACGGTCAGCCGGGCAAACACCCGACGGCCTTCCGGCACCACGGCAATGCTCTTGCGCATGATGTGCGACGAGTCCATGCCCACCAGCTCCTCACCCATGTAGCGGATGCTGCCGCTGTGGGCCCGGGGCGAACCGCAGAGCGTCATCAGCAGGGTGGATTTGCCGGCACCGTTGGCGCCGATCAGCGTCACGATCTCGCCCTGGCGGACTTCCACGTTGACGCTGTGCAGGGCCTGGATCTTGCCGTAGAAGGTGGAAACGTTTTCGAACTGCAGCATTTACGCTTCCCCCAGGTAGGCTTTGATCACTTCAGGATTGTCGCGGATCTGTTCCGGGGTGCCATCGGCCAGGGGCGTACCCTGGTTGATCACCACGATGTGGTCGGAGATGCTCATGACCAGTTTCATGTCGTGCTCGATCAGCAGCACGGTGACGTTGTGCTCTTCGCGCAGCACTCCGATGAGGGCCTTGAGATCTTCGGTTTCCTTGGGGTTCAGGCCGGCGGCCGGCTCGTCGAGCATGAGGATCCGCGGACGGGTCATCATGCACCGGGCGATCTCCAGGCGCCGCTGCTGACCATAGGCCAGGGTCCCGGCGGTCCGGTTGGCGAACTCCTTGAGGTTGACTTTCTCCAGCCAGTATTCGGCGTACTCCATCGCCTCGCGTTCGCTCCTGCGGAAGGACGGGGTCTTGAACAGGCCGGCAAAGAAGTTGGTGTTCAGGTGACGGTGCTGGGCGATCAGCAGGTTCTCGATCGCAGTCATGTCCTTGAACAGCCGTACGTTCTGGAAGGTGCGTACCACGCCCTTGAGGGCGATCTTGTGCCCCGGCAGGCCCTGGATCGGCTGGCCGTCCAGCAGGATGGTGCCGCCGGTGGGCTGGTAGAAACCGGTCAGGCAGTTGAACACGGTGGTCTTGCCCGCGCCGTTCGGCCCGATCAGCGCCACGACCTGTTTTTCCTTGACGGTCAGGGCCACGCCATTGACCGCCAGCAAGCCGCCGAAGCGCATGCTCAGATTTTCGACCTTGAGGATCTCGCGGCTCATTTGTGCGGCTCCGCTCTTAGTTTGAGTTCGGGGCGTTGCATAGGCAGCAGACCTTGAGGACGCCAGATCATCATCAGCACCATCAAGGCGCCGAACATCAACATGCGGTATTCACTGAATTCACGCATCATTTCAGGCAGCAGGATCATCACGATCGCGGCCAGGATCACACCCAGTTGCGAGCCCATCCCGCCCAGCACGACGATGGCGAGGATGATCGCCGACTCGATGAAGGTGAAGGATTCCGGCGTCACCAGGCCCTGGCGGGCAGCGAAGAAGCTGCCGGCGAAACCGGCGAACGCGGCACCGAGGGTAAAGGCCGAGAGCTTGATCACGGTCGGATTGAGGCCCAGGGCCCGGCAGGCGATTTCATCTTCGCGCAATGCTTCCCACGCACGGCCGATGGGCATGCGCAGCAGGCGGTTGATGACGAACAGCGCGGCCAGGGCCAGCAGCAGTGCGACCAGGTAGAGGAACACCACCTTGCTCACCGGGTTGTAGGTCAGCCCGAAGAACTGGTGGAAGGTCTGCATGCCCTCGGCCGCGGTGCGGTCGAAGCTCAGGCCGAAGAACGTCGGCTTGGGAATGTTGCTGATGCCGTTGGGGCCGCCGGTGAGGTCGGTGAGGTTACGCAGGAACAAGCGGATGATCTCGCCGAAGCCCAGGGTCACGATGGCCAGGTAGTCGCCCCGCAGCCGCAGCACCGGGAAGCCCAGCAGGAAGCCGAAGGTGGCCGCCATCAAGCCGGCGATCGGCAGGCAGATCCAGAAGCTCAGGCCCAAATAATGGGACAGCAGCGCGTAGCTGTAGGCACCGACCGCGTAGAAACCCACGTAGCCCAGGTCCAGCAGCCCGGCCAGACCGACCACGATGTTCAGGCCCAGTCCCAGCAGGACATAGATCAGGATCAGCGTGGCGATATCCACCGCGCCCCGGGAGCCGAAGAACGGCCAGACCAGGGCAACCACGATCAGGCCGATGATGATCTGGCGCTGGGTGCGTGGCAGTGTCAGGAACTGGCTGACCTTGGGTGAAACCAGCGGTCCGCGGTTGGAACGCAGCAGCGTGCCGACCTGTTGGCTGAACAGCACCCGCAGGAACATCAGTACCGAGCACAGGGCAATCACGCTCAGTGTCAGGGGACCGGTGCCGTGCACTTCGAGGTTGACCCCGACGATGCTCAGCTTGAGGCCCAGCACGGGGAAGGCCACGGCCCAGACCAGCGCGGCGCTGAACAGCGCCTGTTTAAGATATTTGTTCATACTTTCTCAACCTCCGGACGGCCCAGGATGCCGGTCGGCCGGAACAACAGGACCAGGACCAGGAGACCGAACGCCACGACGTCCTTGTACTGGTCACCAAAGATATCGGCGCCGAACGCTTCGGCCACCCCGAGCACCAGCCCGCCGAGCATCGCGCCCGGGATGCTGCCGATGCCACCCAGTACCGCCGCGGTGAAGGCCTTGAGGCCCACCAGGAAACCGGCGTTCGGGTTGATCACCCCGTACTGCATGCTCAGCAGTACAGCGGCGACAGCCGCCAGTGCGGCCCCGATGACGAAGGTGAGGGCGATGATGTTGTTGGTGTTGATGCCCAGCAGGTTGGCCATCTTGATGTCCTCGGCGCAGGCGCGACAGGCGCGGCCAAGGCGGGAACGGGAGATGAACAGGGTCAGCCCGAGCATGGCGACCAGGGTCACGACGAACACCAGGATCTGCATGTAGGACACCAGCACTTCTTCGGCGCCGCCCGGGCCGAAGGAGAAGCTCCCCGGGATCAGGTTGGGAATCGACTTGTCCTTGGAGTCCTGGGACAGCAATACGGTGTTCTGCAGGAATATCGACATGCCGATGGCGGAAATCAGCGGGATCAACCGGTTGCTGCTTCGCAAGGGACGATAGGCAACGCGTTCGATACTGTAGCCATAGGCACTGGTTACGATGATCGACGCCACGAACGCGGCGGTCATCAACAGCGGCAGTGAGTCGATGCCCATCATGGCCAGCCCGGCAAGGGCGATGAAGGCCACGTAGGAACCGATCATGTAGACCTCGCCATGGGCGAAGTTAATCATTCCAATGATGCCGTAAACCATTGTGTAGCCAATGGCTATCAAGGCATAGGTGCTGCCAATGGTCAGGCCATTAACCAGCTGTTGGAAAAAATGATAGATCTCAGGCATTACAGCGCTCCTAAAAACCCGATACGCATTTCACTGGTGGAGTCATGTTCCGGCCCGGTGCTGTGTTCTCTGATCACATTTGCTCCGAGCGTTTGCCAGCGAACCGCTGGTGACGGTTTTAAGATTTTCAGGTGAACCAGCGCCCGGATCGCGGGTGCCTGGCCCATAAACCTCGTAAAACAAAGCCCACTGCTTGCACAGTGGGCTTGTTGACCATGAGTGTCCTGTATCACGAGTACGGTTCCTTATGGCGGCGTCTGTAGTCGTCATGCTGCGTTGCCTGACGACTACAGCCACTCGTCAAAAAAGAACGTATTTGTGAGCCAGGACACCAGGCCTGGCTTACTGAGGGGAGACTTCAGTCTTCGGCTTGTTGAAGTGCCATTCGTAGACCACGAACTTGAAGTCCTTCAGGTCGCCCTTCTCGTCGAACGACAGGTCGCCGGTCGGCGTCTTGAAGGTGCCCTTGTGGATGGTTTCGGCAACCTTGGCGGTGTCGTCGCTCTTGGCGGCCTTGATGCCTTCGGCGATCAGTTGGACCGCGGAGTAGGCCGGGAACACGAACGGACCGCTTGGATCCTTGCCGTCGGCCTTGATGGCATCGACGACGGCCTTGTTCGCCGGGTCGGCATCGAAGGACTTCGGCAGGGTCACCAGCAGGCCTTCGGAAGCGTCCTGGGCGATCTGGGAGATGGAGTCGTTGCCGACGCCTTCAGGCCCCATGAACTTGGCTTTCAGGCCCTTTTCCTTGGACTGACGCAGGATCAGGCCCAGTTCAGGGTGGTAGCCACCGTAGTAGACGAAGTCGACATTGTTCTGCTTGAGGCGCTGGATGATCGAGGAGAAGTCCTTGTCACCGGCGTTCAGGCCTTCGAACACAGCCACTTTCACGCCTTTGGCTTCGAGGGTTTTCTTCACGGCGCTGGCGATACCTTCACCGTACTGCTGCTTGTCGTGCAGGACAGCCACGACTTTCGGCTTGACGTGGTCGGCGATGTAGTTGCCGGCGGCAGGGCCCTGGGCGCTGTCCAGGCCGATGGTGCGGAAGATCATCTTGTAGCCACGGGCGGTGATGTCCGGGCTGGTGGCGGCCGGGGTGATCATGATCACGCCTTCGTCTTCGTAGATGTCCGAAGCTGGCTGGGTGGAGCTGGAGCACAGGTGGCCGACGACGAACTTGACGCCATCGTTGACCACTTTGTTCGCCACGGCGACGGCCTGTTTAGGGTCGCAGGCGTCGTCGTATTCCTTGACTTCGAGCATCTTGCCATCGACGCCGCCCTTGGCGTTGATGTCCTTGACGGCTTGTTTCGCGCCAACGAATTGCATGTCGCCGTACTGGGTGACCGGACCGGTCTTCGGACCGGCGATGCCGATCGTGATGGTGTCGGCGGCGAACGAATGGCTGGCAACCCCGGCCAGAACCATAGCGGCAAACAGTTTGGAAATCTGCTTAGTAGCCTTAGTCATAGTGCTCCACTCATGCTGTTGTAGTTTTTATAGTCCTGGCGCCGCAGCGGCAGAACCGGGTCAGATATGCTGGATATCCCCACGGAAAATGCCCCCGGCAACTGTACCGGTACAGTGTAGAGCGCCCCTTGTTGGCAAGGGAAGCTGGCACTCGGGGACAAAATCAGGGGTTGTCGCTTTATTGAAAGAAAAAGACAGAATAGCGGCGGGTGTTGTCCGGTCTGATCGGCAATCCCTGGCCATGCTGCGCTTTTCAATCGTCACTCCAATTGCAACCGGGTTTTTCTGCCAGACCACCGACGTTATCATTCGCGCCGATTTCTTTTCCGGACAGTGCCCATGAATCAAGAACCTAGCACCCTCTATGCCAAGCTGCTCGGGGAAACTGCATCCATCACCTGGAAGGAGCTGGAACCGTTCTTCGCCAAGGGTGCCCTATTGTGGGTCGACCCGGCACTGGATTTGATCGCCGCCGCCGAGGCCGTGGCCCAGGACGAAGGGGACAAAGTCGCCGCCTGGCTGGCCGCCGGGCACGTCGCCAAGCTCTCTGAAACGCGGGCGCTGGATTTCGTGGAGCGCGATCCGCTGCTCTGGGCGGTGGTGGTTTCTCCCTGGATCATGATCCAGGAAAGGGCGTCGAATTGATCGGTGCACCAAACCAGGTCAATCCATGACCTGGAAAAAGTGTGTAGCTGAGTAGCGTGACAGCAGCCTGCCGTGGCGAAACGCCACAGGACAGGCTGACGTATACGTAACGGGAACAGTTCATCGAGCAGCCTTTGGGCTGCTCAATTGTTTCTGGATGTTGTGCCGGTGATGGAGTCAAAGCCGCTATCGCGAGCAAGCTCGCTCCCACAGTGGGCCTTGTTCACAGGGCCTTGTGAAGCGAGCCAGCTCGCGGTCGAGGCGACGCGGTCTGCGTACCTGGCCTCAGTAAGTCCTGCCGGTGTGGTTGTTCAAGGAAATGACCTTGGTCTTGCCGATGCGGTGACGGTAGATCTCGCGCAGGTACTTGATGGCCTTCTTCACGCAATCACGGGACAGGCGGATATCGTTGATCGACACGAACTTCTCCTTGTCGCTGATCAGCTCGCGGTATTTCTTTTCGTACATCGGCTTGATCGCATACCAGTTGGTGTCGAGGATCTTCGCCGGGTTCTCGAATTCGTTGAGCAGGTCGTCGATCCGTTCCTCGTCGAAGTCTTCGTTGATGATGAAGTCCAGGATCGAGTTGTCCAAGGTGTCGTCGAAGCGATACGGGTTGCGGGCGAAGCAGCGCTTGATGAAGGCCACGATCAGCGTCAGGAAATCGTCCGACAGGCATGGGCTCTTGGCGATCAGGGTGGTCAGCGACAGGTTGGCCGACGCGCCGATCACCAGGGCGTAGCGCTTGAGGGTGGTGTTGGGGAACAGGCTGTTGAGGTGGGTCTTGAGCCGGTTCAGGTCCATATAGGACAGCTTGTAGTCCTTGGGCAGCGAGACGATGGACACCACCGACGAGCAGTTCTTGAAGAAATGCAGGTCGTGCAGGGCCGCGGCATCGTAGCCGGAGTTCTTGTACTGCTCCAGCGAGGCCCGGTAGCGCTTGGATTCGATCGGCAACAGGCTGATGCCCTCGATGGCCTGGGTCACCTTGTTGAAGTGCGGCAGGTCGATGGAGCGGAAGAACAGGTCATCGATGTTCAGGCGTGGCGGTTCCTTGTCGAACACCTTGAACTTGTCGTTGCTGGGCGCCGGGGTTTCCGGGACGACGGACTCGGCGTAGGCGATCGCCACCGGGCCGGCCAGGCTCATGAACAGGTCGTTGGCATCCAGGCGGATGGTTTCGCCGATGTCGATGCCGGCGCGCCGGAAATAGTTCTGGTCGTAGTCGGTGGTCACGGCCTGGGCCGTCAGAATGTTGAAGATCTGCTGGGAGATGTACTGGTTGGCGTGCTTCTCCATGGCATTGACATCGATGTTCTGGATGTTGCCGTCATCGCTCTCTTCGGCGTAGCGCATGATGTCGTTGGAGATCAGCATCATGGCGTTCCAGGGGCGGATGCGGCCCATGACACTGGCTTCGCTGCTGTCTTCATTGGCGAAGTTGTACGAGAAATCCCATTCTTCCGAGAGGTATTTGCACAGCAGGCGTCCGGCGTTGATGTGCAACGCTTCGGACATTTCGCTGCGGTGATCGGAAATATTCGGCAGTACGCAAATGCCGCTGGTGAAGATCGGCTCGAAGACGAAGGAATGACCGCTCTTGCTGTCGTGCTCGTCCATGGGCTTGGTGTCGAACGTCTTGTTCATGTACGAATACTGCTGGGCCAGGCCGAACTCCGAGGCCATGCCCGAACCTGTACCGCCGCCGGCACTGAAGATCGAGAAATACAGGCGCGACTGGTTGGCCTTGATGCCGCAGCTGTCGATCAGGTACGAGTGGATCATTTTCCAGTCGGGGCTGGAGAAACGCTGGGTGTCCTTGTTCAGGATGATCTTGGCCAGGTACTGGCCCAGGATCGGCGCGTTACCGGCGCCACCGGCATGGACTTCCGACAGGTCCATGATCTTCATCTTGCTGTAGTCGCGCAGGAAGCCGCTTTTTTCACCCTTGCGCGAAAAGCGGATGCGCCCGGCGATGTCCTTGTCCAGGTCGCCGAGCATCACCAGGGGCTCCACCAGGAATACCGGTTTGGTCGCCTTGCCGGTGCCCAGGCGCAGGTTGTTGCGGATCCACTGCGCGGGACGATAGCCCTTGTCGCTGTAGGCCTTGTCTTCGGCGTTGAATTCGTTGAGGTAGAACTTGCGGGCGTTGTACACCAGCTCCGCCACGTCCAGGGCAATGTTGGAACCGCAGCGCCCGAGACCGATCAGGCACACCGACGGGAATTCCTGCTGGCCGCGTTCGCTTTCCTCGTCCACCAGGTGCGGGGGGCGCGGGAAGACCGTGTCACGCAGGCCGTCGAGGTTGTCGAGGATACGGTCGGTGTTGGTTTCGGTGAAATACAGATACTGCTGGGTCGACAGGGAACGCAGGCCCCCCGGCGACTTTGAGGTTTCAGGGCCGTTGGCGGCCGGGCTCAGGGTCAGATCGGATAACGCAGTGGAGGTTTTTTTTGAGGTCATGGTGCGCGTATGCCTGAGCTGTTCGGCTCGACAATCGTTGTCATCGAACCATCGCTGATGGGAGCTCGCGCCCTGGTTGGCGCGAAGGTCGGCCCAAGCGTTCAGGACAGCAGCCTGACAGCGCTCGGGTAAATCTATTCATGTTGGATCGGCCAGCGAGGGATGTTCTTTAATCAGGATTGGGCAAAATGATGGCAATTGTCACAGTCACTTGATTGCCGTCAATAAACCCGCCGCACCCATGGCCCGGTATCAGCGGGGCGAATGATTGGAGACAGCCCGCGCTGCGCTATCTAGATTGCAGATTCAGGGCCCGGATGCCTCGCCGTCGCCCCATAACAATAAAGAGACGGACCCATGCAGAACTCGACCCAAGCGGCGAATGCCTGGCGCATTCTGTTCCTGTTGTTCCTGGCCAACCTGTTCAATTTCTTCGACCGCACCATTCCCGCCATCATCATCGAACCGATCCGCATGGAATGGAGCCTCAGCGACTTCCAGATCGGCATCATCGGCACGGCGTTCACCATCGTCTATGCCCTGGCCGGCCTGCCTTTGGGACGCATGGCCGATACCGGCTCGCGCAGCCGGCTGATGGGCTGGGGACTGGCGGCCTGGAGCGGGTTGACGGCGGTCAATGGCCTGGTGGGCAGTTTCTGGGCGTTCCTGGTGGTGCGCATGGGGGTGGGCATTGGCGAAGCCAGTTATGCACCGGCGGCCAATTCGCTGATTGGCGACCTGTTCCCGGCTCATCGCCGGGCGCGGGCCATGGGGATCTTCATGCTGGGCCTGCCGATCGGGCTGCTGCTGGCGTTCTTCACCATCGGTGCGATGGTCAAGGCCTTCGACAGCTGGCGCGCCCCGTTCTTTATCGCCGCGGTACCGGGATTGGTGCTGGCGGTGTTCATGTTCTTCATCAAGGAGCCCAAGCGCGGTGCGGCGGAGACCGTGCAGGTGTCCCAGGAAAAAGTCGACCGGCCGGTGCGTCGGGTATTGGCCATTCCGACTTTCCTGTGGCTGGTGCTGGCGGGGTTGTGCTTCAACTTCGCGACCTATGCCTGCAATTCCTTCCTGGTGCCCATGTTGCAACGGTATTTCCTGATGCCGCTGCACGAAGCGGCGGTCGCCACGGGGATCATGGTGGGCGTGACCGGCTTGTTCGGGCTGACCCTGGGCGGCTGGGTCGCCGACAAGATTCACCAGCGCGTGCCCAACGGTCGCCTGCTGTTCGGGGCATTCAGCCTGGCTATTTCCACGATCACCACGGCGTGGGCGTTGCACGCCGGACGTATCGAAATCGGCGTGTTCGTGGCGGTGTTCAGCGTGGGCTGGTTGTTTGCCTATAACTTTTATACCTGTGTCTACACCGCGATCCAGGACGTGGTGGAGCCACGCTTGAGGGCCACGGCGATGGCACTGTATTTCGCCGGCTTGTATCTGTTGGGCGGTGGCCTGGGCCCGGTGGTGGTCGGCGGCCTTTCCGACTATTTCGCGCGCACGGCCATGGCGGCGGCGGGCGTCGATCAGATGACCGAAGCGTTCAAGGCCATCGGCCTGCATGACGCGATGTACCTGATACCGGTGGCCCTGTTGCTGACCATGCTGTTCCTGTTCCTGGCGTCACGTTGCTTCGTGCGCGATGCCAAGCGGATGAAGGACGGCATGAGCGCCGAGGCGGCGCCGGAAGTCGTGCCGGCGACGGCTTGATGGCACCTGACTCAGCTCCGATGATGAGCCGGATTCTGTGGCGAGGTGATAAATCTCCTCGCCACAGGTTTGTGCTTGGCGACGAGATGGTGCCTAGCGAACCTTCTCGTCCCGGCCGCGCAGCAATCGGTTGGGCATCGCCACTGCCGCTGCCAGCCCGAGCAACGACACCGCCGCGCTGATCAACAGCAGATTCCTGAACGTCCCCTGCAAACCCTGGCGCAGGGCCTGCTGCGCCTGGCCCGGGGCGGCGTTCAGACCGTCCAGCAAGACATTGCCGGAATGTCCTTCGCCCATCGGTGATGCGCTGGCGAGCTGGGCCAGGCTGGAATCCTTCAGCAAGGCCAGCAACAGCGCCGACATCAACGCCACGCCCACCGCTGCGCCGAGGGAGCGGAACAGGTTGGTGGTGCTGGTGGCCACGCCGATGTCCGCCTGTTGCACGGAGTTCTGCGAACCCACCAATGAGGTCGGGAACTGCATGCCGGAGGCGATGCCGCTGAGCAGCATGAACAGGCTGCTGAGCCAGAACGCATCGGGCGGGGTGAGCGCCATGCCGAGGATGGCGAACGGAAAGAGCAGGGCACCGCTGAGGATCATCGGTTTGTAGCGCCCCGTGACCGAAGTCCGGCGCCCGGCGAAATAGGCGCCTATGGGCAGTCCCATCGCCAAGGGCAACAGGTGCAACGCCGCACTGTCGGCACCCGCGCCGGTGACGCTCTGAAAGCGCAACGGTACCAGCACGGTCAGGGAAATCGCCTGGAAGCTGGTGAAAAAGACCGTGCACCAGCACAGCACCGCGCTGCGGTTGAGGAACAGGTGCATGGGCAGCAAGGGTTCCCGCGCCCGGTTTTCGTGCCAGACGAACATCGCCAGGGCCACCACCGCGCATCCCAGCAGCCCCAGCACATCGCGGCTGTGCCAGGCGTGGCCCTGGCCGATCTGAGTAATGCCCAGCAGCAATGCGGTCAGGCCGATGACCAGCAGCACGGTGCCCAGGTAATCGATGATGGGAATGCGTTTCGGCACCGGCAGCCCGACCAGCGTCCGCCGGGCCACCCACCAGGCCGCCAGGCCCAGGGGCAGGTTGATCCAGAACACCCAGCGCCATGACAGGTATTCGGTCATGTAGCCGCCCAGCACCGGCCCGGCCACGCTGGCCACCGCATACATGCTGCTGAAATAGCCCTGGTAGCGACCCCGCTCCCGGGGCGGCACGATGTCGCCGATGATCGCCTGGCTCACGGAAATCATCCCACCGGCACCGATGCCCTGGACAATCCGCGCCAGCACCAGCTGTTCCATGCTTTGGGCCAGGCCGCAGAACAGCGAGGCCAGGGTGAACAGGCCCATGCCGAACAGCATCAGTGGCCGCCGCCCATAAATGTCGCCGAGCTTGCCGTAGATCGGCACCGCCACGGTCATGGCCACCATGTAGCCGGAGATCACCCAGGCCAGCAGGCTGAGGTCCTTGAACTGTGCGGAAATAGCCGGCATCGAGACGGCGACGATGGTCTGGTCCAGGGCGCCCAGGAAAATCGCCAGCATCAGCGCCACCAGTACGCTGCGAATGGCGGGCTTGGGAGCTTGAGGCATGTTGAGCTGAGTCACGGTAGAACCTGCGGGCTTCACACGAATGCCCTGGCGAATGGAACGAAGCCCGCAGTTTAAGTCGGTAGCCAGCTATTCGATAGCCTCATAAGGAAGTCCGACATAATTTTCCGCGATGGTTTTGCGCCCGGCCTCGGAGTCGACGAAGTATTCCAGCTCCGCTTGGCTGATGCGCTGGTCGAAGGCATCGTCGTCAAAGCGGTGCAGCATCGACGTCATCCACCAGGAGAAGCGCTCGGCTTTCCAGACCCGCCGCAGGCAGATGGCCGAATACTGCTGCAGCAGATCCACGCGTCCTTCGCGATAGACCTTGAGCAGGATGTTGAACAGCGTGCTGACGTCGCTGGCCGCCAGGTTCAGCCCCTTGGCGCCGGTGGGCGGGACAATGTGGGCAGCGTCCCCCACCAGGAACATGCGCCCGTATTGCATGGGCTCGACCACGAAGCTGCGCAGTGGCGCGATGCTTTTTTCGATGGAGGGGCCGGTCACCAGCGCCTCGGCCAGGTCGGCGGGCAGGCGACGCTTGAGTTCGGCCCAGAAACGTTCATCCGGCCAATCGGCCACCTGCTCCTGCGCGGGCACCTGCAGGTAATAGCGGGTGCGGGTTCGCGAGCGCATGCTGCACAGGGCAAAACCGCGTTCGTGGCGGGCGTAGACCAGCTCTTCATGGACCGGTGGCGTGTCGGCCAGGATGCCGAGCCAGCCGAACGGGTAGACCCGCTCGAAGACCTTGAGGTTTTCCGCCGGGATCGACTGGCGCGCCACGCCGTGGAAGCCGTCGCAGCCGGCGATGTAGTCGCAGTCCAGGCGCCAGGCCTGCCCCTGATGCTCGAAGGTGACGAAGGGGTGCTCGGTCTGCATGTCATGGGGCTGGGCCTTTTCGACCTCGTACAGCGTGCGGCCGCCGCTGGATTGCCGCGCAGCCATGAGGTCGCGGGTCACCTCGGTCTGGCCATAGACCATCACGTTCTTGCCGCCGGTCAGGCCCTTGAGGTCGATGTGCACTCGACGGCCATTGAGGGCCAGTTCAAAGCCGTCGTGGGGCAGGCCTTCGGCATCCATGCGCTGGCCGACGCCGGCCTGGCGCAGGAGCTCGGCCATGCCTTGTTCCAGCACCCCTGCGCGAATGCGGCCCAGGACATAGTCCGGGGTCTGGCGTTCGAGGATCAACGTGTCGATTCCGGCATTGTGCAACAATTGGCCAAGCAGCAGTCCAGAGGGGCCGGCGCCGATGATGGCGACTTGAGTCTTGAGGGTTTTCATTGTTGTTATGGCTCTCACGAAGCACGCGACCGGGGTCGGTGATGATGGGTACGTGCATTTTTCGCTTGCGAACCTGTCGATTGAAGGGGAAAACTGAGCCGATTCCTGTACTTTCTGCCAATCGGTGCGATTATCGCCCGCAACCCGAGGCCGATCCTCGTTATGAAAACAACCGACCTGCCTTCGATCCCGGTGTTCAAGCTCTACGGCGAAAGCCAGGATTGGCCGACGCCGGATCTTCTGCACTGCGAAACCATTTCCAAGCGCAGCCGCGAGCATCAATGGGAGATCAAGCCCCACCGGCATGCCGATCTCTGTCAGTTGCTGTTCGTCTACAAGGGCCAGGCGGAGCTGGAAATCGAGGGTCAGCGTACGCAGCTCGAACCGCCGGCGGTGCAGATCCTGCCGCCGCTGTCGGTCCACGGCTTTCGTTTTTCCGAGGATGTGCAGGGTTATGTGGTGACCCTGGCGGCACCGCTGGTGACGCACCTCCAGGCGCAGCTGGGCCATTCGGTGAATATCCTGGCCCAGGCCGACAGCTACCCGGCCGGGGACAACGCCGAATACCTCAACAGCCTGTTCAGTGCCTTGCAGGACGAGTACATGGGCCATCAGCCGGCCCGGGAAATGCTCATGCATGCGCTGGTCAGCGTGATCATGGTCTGGGTCAGTCGCCAGGTGATGCAGCGGCGCACCAAGGCCCAGCGTCCGCAGCGGGCCCGGGAATACCTCAACGGGTTCATCCAGCTGGTGGAAGAAACCTATCGCCAGCACGTCAAGGTCGAAGACCTGGCCCATCGCCTGGGCATCTCGGTCTCGCACCTCAACGGCACCTGCCGCGAGCTGGCCGGGCAACCGGCCCTGCAGATCATGCACGAGCGTCAGCTGCTGGAGGCCAAGCGGCTTTTGACCTACACCGGCATGACCATCTACGAGATCTCCGAGTTGCTCGGGTTTTCCGACCCGACCAACTTCACTCGCCTGTTCCGCCGGCGGGTAGGCATTTCACCCAAGGCCTTCCGAGACCGCCTCAAGACCGATCAGCAGGACGACTGAGTCCGCTTCAGCGCAGGGCGTTCAGAGTCGCGTTGTGGGGAATGCAGCGCTCCAGGTTGCAGCTGGCGTATTCGCGGGGCTGCTGCCTGGCCTGTTCGACCCGATAAGCCGCCGTTCCATACAGCGCAAGCGTGGCGGCGCAGGTCACGAAAACGGCGAGGCGCCTTTTGGTTCTGATGTTCATGGCGGTGACCTCTGAACGAATACCCCGGGGGTACTGTTTTCAGCATAGGTCAGCCGTGGCGGGTTGCCAGTCAGGCAGTGGGTGTGTTTAACCCGATATTCAGGGCACTGATAGCTCCTGTGGAAGCGAGCTTGCTCGCGATCAAGGTGGGTCAGTCACTCTGTGTCTCGACCGATCAACCGCTATCGCGAGCAAGCTCGCTCCCACAGGGGATTGGGGGGGCTTTTGACCGGGTTATGCCAGGTGTTCTGGCTTCATGGGCTCGCCCGGCTTGATGTCCAACTGCTTGCGCACATCGTCGAACATTTCGTCGTAGTACTTGTGCATCGAGCCAATGCTCGCCTGCTTGGGCAGGCCATATTTCTGCGCGATGCGCGTGGCATGGCGGGCGAAGTCGAAGGCCTGGTCCCTGGCCAGGAAAAACGTCTCGTCCACGCTCTTGTCTTCCACCGTGCCGTGCAATCGAAACGACATGCCCCGGCCCTCCTTGGGGTCCTGGGCAATTTCGTAATCGATGCAGAGGTTGTAGCTGAAGTCGTCCTTGTTCAGCGCATGGCGCTCCATATGCAGGTGACCGGGCTGGAACATGGCCATAAGCGTCTCTCCTTCGAAGGCGTGGGAGTAGGGCAGACCTCGGATCTGCCCCGCAAGTTTCCCGTTATCGATAAGTAATGCCGGCAGTGGCCGTGCTGATACGCGTGCCCGCAGTGCCCTGGACGATGGCATCGATGTCCGCCAGTGCGCCGATCACCGCGACCTTGCCGGTGTTGCGGGCAAATTCGCAGGCTGCCTGGACCTTGGGTCCCATGGAGCCGGCGGCGAAGCCGAGCCTGTCCATTTCGTCCGGGTGGGCCTGGGCGATGGCTTTCTGGGTTGGCTTGCCGTAGTCGATGAACGCGGCGTTGACGTCGGTGGCGATCACCAGCAGGTCGCTCTCCAGCTGTTGGGCCAGCAGCGCCGAACACAGGTCCTTGTCGATCACCGCTTCGACGCCCTGCAGCTTGCCGTGGGCGTCGTACATCGTCGGGATGCCGCCGCCACCGGCGCAGATCACGATGCTGCCTTTTTCCAGCAGCCACTTGATCGGACGGATTTCAAAGATGTGCTTGGGTCGTGGGCTGGCCACCACCCGGCGGTACTTGTCGCCGTCCGGGGCGATGGCCCAGCCTTTCTCGGCGGCGAGTCTTTCGGCTTCGGTCTTGTCGTAGACCGGGCCGATGGGCTTGGTGGGGTGTTGGAAGGCCGGGTCGTCGGCGTCCACCTCCACCTGGGTCAGCAACGTGGCGAACGGCACTTCGAAGTCCAGCAGGTTGCCCAGTTCCTGTTCGATGATGTAGCCGATCATGCCCTCGGTTTCGGCCCCCAGCACGTCCAGCGGATAGGGTGTGACCGAGGTGTAGGCCGCCGCCTGCAATGACAGCAGGCCGACCTGCGGGCCGTTGCCGTGGGCGATGACCAGCTGGTTGCCGGCATGGATCTTGGCGATCTGCTCGGTCGCGGTGCGGATGTTGCTGCGTTGGTTGTCTGCGGTCATGGGCTCACCCCGACGCAGGAGGGCGTTACCGCCCAGGGCAACGACGATGCGCATGATGCTGTCCTTCTAAAAATGTGATGAGCAACGTAGCCCCTGTGGGAGCGAGCTTGCTCCCACAGTGATTCGCGTCGGGCATTCAGATATCCGCCAATGCCGACACCAGGATCGCCTTGATGGTGTGCATGCGGTTTTCCGCCTGCTCGAAGGCGATGTTGGCCGGGGACTCGAAGACGTCCTCGGTCACTTCCACGCCGTTGGCCAGGTGCGGGTAGCGGCCGGCGATGTCCTTGCCGACCTTGGTCTCGCTGTTGTGGAACGCGGGCAGGCAGTGCATGAATTTCACCCGGGGATTGCCCGAGGCTTTCATCATCTGGGCGTTGACCTGGTAGGGCAGCAACTGCTCGATGCGCTCGTCCCAGGCTTCCACCGGCTCGCCCATGGAGACCCAGATGTCGGTGTGGATGAAGTCCACGCCCTTGACGGCTTCTTTCGGGTCTTCAGTGATGGTGATGCGTGCGCCACTTTCGGCGGCGAAGGCCTGGCACTGGTCAATGAAATCCTGGTGCGGCCACAGGGCTTTCGGTGCGCCGATACGCACGTCCATGCCCAGCTTGGCGCCGATCATCAGCAGCGAGTTGCCCATGTTGTAGCGTGCGTCGCCCAGGTAGGCGTAGCTGATGTCATGCAGCGGCTTGTCGCTGTGCTCGCGCATGGTCAGGGTGTCGGCGATCATCTGGGTGGGGTGGAATTCGGCGGTCAGGCCGTTGAACACCGGCACGCCGGCGAACTTGGCCAGTTCCTCGACGATCTCTTGTTCGAAACCGCGGTACTCGATGGCGTCGAACATCCGCCCCAGGACGCGGGCGGTGTCCTTCATGCTTTCCTTGTGACCGATCTGCGACGACACCGGGTCGATGTAGGTGACGTGGGCGCCCTGGTCATGGGCTGCGACTTCGAAGGCGCAGCGGGTGCGGGTCGAAGTCTTTTCGAAGATCAGCGCGATGTTCTTGCCCTTGAGGTGCGGTTGCTCGGTGCCGGTGTACTTGGCGCGCTTGAGGTCGCGGGACAGGTCCAGCAGGTAATGCAGCTCGCGGTTGGTGTGGTGCATCAAACTCAGCAGGCTGCGGTTGCGCATGTTGAAAGCCATGATGGATCTCCTTGGGTTTCGGTTATCCCCTGGGCGGGATCGGGTCGATGCCGCCCAGGCTCGAAGGTCAGTAGTCGATGGGGTCGCGGATGATCGGGCAGGTCATGCAATGGCCGCCGCCGCGGCCGCGACCCAGTTCGCTGGCGCTGATGGTGATCACTTCCACGCCGGCCTTGCGCAGCAGCGTGTTGGTGTAGGTGTTGCGGTCATAGCCGATCACCACGCCGGGCTCCATGGCCACCACGTTGTTGCCGTCGTCCCATTGCTCGCGCTCGGCGGCGAAGCTGTTGCCACCGGTTTCCACCACCCGCAGCGCCGGCAGCTTGAGGGCGGCGGCCACGGTGTCGAGGAAGCTGCCTTCCTCGCGGCGCACGTCGATGCCGCCGGGCTTGCTCTCGTCGGGCCGCAGGGAGAAGGCGACGATCTGGCCGACGACTTCGGGGAAGATGGTCACCAGGTCGCGGTCGCAGAAACTGAACACGGTGTCCAGGTGCATGGCGGCACGGGACTTGGGCAGGCCGGCGACGATCACCCGTTCCACGGCCTTGTGCTTGAACAGGTTCAGCGCCAGTTGGCCGATGGCCTGGCGGGACGAGCGCTCGCCCATGCCGATCAGCACCACGCCATTGCCGATGGGCATCACGTCACCGCCTTCGAGGGTGGCGTTGCCATGGTCCTGGTCCGGGTCGCCGTACCAGATCTGGAAGTCGGCGTGGGTGAACTCGGGGTGGAACTTGTAGATGGCGGTGGTCAGCAGGGTCTCCTGGCGACGCGCCGGCCAGTACATCGGGTTCAGGGTCACGCCGCCGTAGATCCAGCAGGTGGTGTCGCGGGTGAACTGGGTGTTGGGCAGCGGCGGCAGGATGAAGCTGGAGTGGCCGAGAAAATCGCGGAACATCTGGATGGTCTTGCCACCGAAGCTGTCCGGCAAGTCGTCGGCCGAGACGCCGCCGATCAGGAATTCGGCGATCTTGCGCGGTTCCAGGCTGCGCAGCCACGAACCGACTTCATTCACCAGGCCCAGGCCCACCGAATTGGCGGTGATCTTGCGCTGCAGGATCCAGTCCAGGGCGTCGGGCATGGCGACGATGTCGGTCAGCAGGTTGTGCATCTCCAGCACATCGATGCCGCGCTCGCGCATCTTGGTGACGAAATCGAAATGGTCGCGCTTGGCCTGGTTGACCCAGATCACATCGTCGAACAGCAGTTCGTCGCAGTTGTTCGGGGTCAAGCGCTGATGAGCCAGGCCTGGGGAGCACACCATGACTTTACGCAGTTTGCCGGCTTCGGAATGAACGCCGTACTTCACTTTTTCCGTGGTCATTACACATCCTCCAGTTGAACAGTCGCTACAGGGTCAGGAAGCCGTCGTAGAGTCCATAGGCCGCCACCAGGGCGCCTGCGACCACTGCGGCGAAAATCAGCTTCTCGACAGAGGTGAAAACCGGTTTGCCCAGCTCGCGCTTGGCCTTGGCGAACAGGATCGCGCCGGGGGCGTAGAGCAGGGCGGACAGCAGCAGGTACTTGATCCCGCCGGCATACAGCAGCCAGACGGCGTAGACCAGGGCGATGGCGCCGATGGCCAGGTCCTTGCGCCGCTCGGCCGCGAAGCCCTCGTAGGTCTCGCCACGCACCGCCAGCAGCAGCGCGTAGGCCGCCGACCACAGGTACGGCACCAGGATCATCGAGGTGGCGAGGTAGATCAGGGACAGGTAGGTGCTGGCCGAGAACAGGGTGATGATCAAGAACAGCTGGACCATCGCGTTGGTCAGCCACAGGGCGTTGGCCGGTACGTGGTTGGCGTTCTCGCGGCGCAGGAACTCCGGCATGGTGTGGTCCTTGGCGGCGGCGAACATGATCTCGGCGCACAGCAGCACCCAGGACAAGAGGGCGCCCAGCAGCGAGATGATCAGGCCGACGCTGATGAGCACCGCACCCCAGTGGCCCACCACGTGCTCCAGCACCGCGGCCATGGATGGATTCTGCAGCTTGGCCAGTTCCGGCTGGGTCATGATGCCCAGGGACAATACGTTCACCAGCACCAGGAACAGCAGCACGGTGATGAAGCCGATCACGGTGGCCTTGCCCACGTCGGTGCGTTTCTCGGCGCGGGCGGAAAAGATGCTCGCCCCCTCGATGCCGATGAACACCCACACGGTGACCAGCATCATGTTGCGCACCTGGTTCATCACGCTGCCCAGGTCGGGGTTCATCGTGCCCCAGATGTCCCGGGTGAAGATCTCGAGCTTGAAGGCGAACAGCGCGATCAGCACGAACAGCAACAGCGGCACGACCTTGGCGACGGTGGTCACCAGGTTGATGAACGCCGCCTCCCTGATGCCGCGCAGCACCAGCCAATGCACCGCCCACAACAGCACCGAGGCACCGATCACCGCCGCCACGGTGTTGCCCTCGCCGAAAATCGGGAAGAAGTAGCCCAGGGTACTGAACAGCAGGACGAAATAACCGACGTTGCCCAACCAGGCGCTGATCCAGTAGCCCCAGGCCGAGGAGAAGCCCATGTAGTCGCCGAAACCGGCCTTGGCGTAGGCATACACGCCGCCGTCCAGGTCGGGTTTGCGGTTGGCCAGGGTCTGGAAGACGAAGGCCAGGGTCAGCATGCCGACGGCGGTGATGGCCCAACCGATCAGTACCGCTCCGACATCGGCGCTGGCGGCCATGTTCTGCGGCAGGGAAAAGATCCCGCCACCGATCATGGAGCCGACAACCAGTGCAACCAATGCACCCAATCGAAGTTTTCCAGGGGTGTTAGACATTTGTAAGACTCCAATGCAGGAGAAGAGAGTCAACAGGCTAAGTCGATTTGGAAGTTGAATACCTGATCTGGATCAGTGCATGACAACATTCCATTGTTAATGAAGGGGTTAAGTGTTTTGCCTGATGCCCGTGAATGTTCGTGCAAGGCCCGTTCTAGAAGCTTTGGATGGGTTTGAAAGGGACGTATTTTCCTGGCGGGACAATTCACGCTAGTTGATTTTTTTTGGATCGCAACTATTTTGAACCCTGCCTTCATGACAAAAATAATCGGCTGTCCTGGCCTTTCTTTATTGTTGTCCTGAACATACTGGGGTAATAAGTCCCTTGGACTTTTTGCGGGTGACGTTATTCAAGAACGTTATGTCGCATTTATCTACTTAATGGGTCAGAGAAAGATGCCTCAGCCGATTGAAAAGTTACGACTCGGTGCGCTGATCGCGCTGGTGGTGGGGTCGATGATCGGCGGCGGGATATTTTCCCTGCCGCAAAACATGGCCGCCCGGGCCGACGTCGGCGCGGTGCTGATCGGCTGGACCATCACCGCCGTCGGCATGCTGACCCTGGCTTTCGTCTTCCAGACCCTGGCCAACCGCAAACCTGGCCTGGATTCGGGGGTCTACGCCTACGCCAAGGCCGGTTTCGGCGACTACATGGGTTTCTCTTCGGCCTGGGGCTACTGGATCAGTGCGTGGATGGGCAACGTCGGTTATTTCGTCCTGCTGTTCAGCACCCTGGGGTATTTTTATCCGGTGTTCGGCCAGGGCAATACCCCTGTGGCCATCGCCTGCGCATCGCTGCTGCTGTGGGCGGTGCACTTTCTGGTATTGCGCGGCATCAAGGAGGCGGCGTTCATCAACCTGGTGACCACTGTCGCCAAGGTCGTGCCGCTGCTGGTGTTCATCGTCATCGCCGCCGTGGCGTTCGAGGCCGAGGTGTTTACCCGGGATATCTGGGGCACGATGAACCCGGACCTGGGCAGCGTGATGGACCAGGTGCGCCACATGATGCTGGTCACGGTATTCGTGTTCATCGGCATCGAAGGCGCCAGCGTCTATTCGGCACGAGCGGAAAAACGTGCGGACGTCGGCCGCGCCACCGTGATCGGTTTCCTCGGGGTCCTGGCGCTGCTGGTGCTGGTGAACGTGCTGTCGCTGGGCATCATGAGCCAGCCTGCATTGGCGCAACTGCAGAACCCGTCCCTGGCCGGCGTGCTGGAGCATGTGGTCGGCCCCTGGGGCGCCCTGCTGATCAGCGTGGGCCTGACGGTATCGCTGTTGGGGGCGCTGCTGTCCTGGGCGCTGCTGTGCGCCGAGATTCTCTACGCGACCGCCAGGGACAAGACCATGCCGGCGTTCCTCACCAAGGAAAATGCCAACCGTGCGCCGGTCAATGCGCTGTGGTTGACCAATGGCATGATCCAGTTGTTTTTGCTGATCACCCTGTTTTCCGCAGGCACCTACACCAGCCTGATCTACCTCGCGTCGTCGATGATCCTGGTGCCGTACCTGTGGTCGGCAGCCTATGCGGTGTTGCTTTGCGCCCGGGGCGAAACCTATGGGCAGGCTTCGGCCCAGCGGATGAAAGACCTGTGCATCGGTGGCGTTGCGCTGTGCTACGCGGTGTGGCTGCTGTATGCCGGCGGCGTGAAGTACCTGCTGCTGTCGGCGCTGCTGTATGCGCCGGGCGTCATCCTGTTCGCCCAGGCCAAGCGCGAGCAGGGACAGCCGTTGTTCACCCATGTGGAGAAAGGCATTTTCGCCTGCGTGATGGCCGGGGCGGGGTTGGCGGCGTATGGGTTGTACAGTGGATTTTTGGCGTTGTGAGGCGAAGGTTGCCTTTCTGGCAAGTTAGAGACCGTCAGTGTGGTGAGGGGATTTAACGAAGCGTGCACGTTCCAGGGGGAAACCCCCTTGCCACAATGGATCGACACGCTGGCACGGTTCGCTGGCGATTGGGCGGCCATCACCATTGCGGGCGATGGGCACCCAGTTCGGTCGCTGGCGCTGCCCATTGCAAAGGCGTACCGGTGATTCTCAGCGGCACCTGCAACCGATGGGCCGGGCCCCAGGGCGTTTGTTCCACCAGCAACCCCTGGTCGGCGCTGTTCTCGGGTCGTAGCGCGGTCTGGGCGCCCGCGCCGTGTTCGATCAACAGTTTTGCCGTGCGTGCCAGGGACAGGCGTGCCGAGCCGCCTGGGCCGTTCGCCAGGCGACGGGACAAGAGCACGATGGCGCTGGCCGCCATCAGGTATCCCGTGGCGTGATCCAGCGCCTGCACCGGCAAGGGTGTCGGTTTGTCGGCCTGTTTCCAACCCATGCCGGCTTCGGCGATGCCGCTGCTCATCTGCACCAGGCTGTCGAAGCCGCGTCGGTTCTGCCAAGGGCCGCTCCAGCCGTAGGCGTTGAGGCTCACATCGATCAGCCCGGGGGCCAATTGCTGGTGTTGCGCGGCGCCATAACCCAGGCGTTCCAGGGCATCGGCGCGATAGCCGTGCAAGAGGATGTCGGCATCCTTGAGCAAAGTCTCGAACACTGCACGGTCGTCGGCTCGATGCAAGTCGAGGCGGGTGCAGCGTTTGCCCAGGGTCACTTCCGGCACCACGCCAGGCTCGTTCCAGCTCGGTGGATCGATGCGCAGGACATCGGCCCCCAGGCCCGCGAGGAAGCGGCTGGCAATGGGACCGGCCAGCACACGGGTCAGGTCCAGCACCTTGAGTCCCGCCAGTGGTCGCGCCACGGTACCGAGCCAGGGGCCAGGCCGGGCATCGAGGCTGGCGTCGAAGTGCACCAGCGGTTCGGCGTTCACCGCCTTGCCTTGGGGATGGCCCTGCCATGCCTGCCACGGGCGCATTTCGGCGGCGCAACCGCCCGCATTCACCACGGCCTGTTCCAGTTCGGCCTTGTTCCAGAGAGCGACCTTGCTTGCCATGTCGTCGCGATCACGGCAGACGCCCAGGACCTTTTCCGCCGCAAGGCGATGATGCGGCGCGTTGGTGTGCAGGCGGATCCAGCCATCGGCAGTGGCGTAGTCGCCAGCCACCGGGTCCCACATCGGCGGCACGCTCCAGCCAAGGGGGCGCAAGGACGTGGAGAACCAGAACGAGGCCAGTCGCCGGTCGACTTCCAAAGAGGGACGCCGGCCGGTTTGCTGGTGAAGCAGTTCGGCGACAGCCTGGCCGGCCGCGGCGATGCTGGCGCAGGCCAGTTCCGTGACGGCGAATGCCGAGGGCAAGGCGCCTTCGTCGGTGAAGGGGATCGGGGTCATGGGCAAGCCAAGGGCGGCTTGCATGGACGTGAGCTGATCGGTCATCGAAGGCCCTGCGCACAATGAAAGGGCGAGCATAGATCAAAAATCCGCAGGGCGGCGCTTCACCGCCCAGCGGGCGCTAGCATCCTTGTCCGGAGGGTGTTCCGGGCGGGACCAGATCCAGAGGTTGCCTAAACCCATTCCCAGCAATGCCAGGTAAACCGGCCAGCGGTGATCGAGCAGCGCCAGCATCAGCCCGGCGCAGAGCAGCATGCTGGCGGTGGCGCCGAACTTGGCCCTGCGCGCGATGACTTTGCCGTTGCGCCAGTTGCGCAGCATCGCTGCGAACCACCGATGATTCTCCAGCCATGCGCTCAGGCGCGGCGAGCCACGCGTCGCGGCCCAGGCGGCCAGCAGGATGAACTCGGTGCTCGGCAGGCCAGGCACGACGATGGCGACCAGGCCGATGGCCAGGCTGGCATAGGCCAGGAGCGTGAAGAACAGCCGGGCGGCTTTCGAGGGGCTGCGGTTCGTGTGTCCTGGTTCAAGCATGAACGGTTCCCTCATGGGCGCGAGCCTGCTCGCGATAGCGCTCTGACAGGCGCCTATGTGCCGACTGGGTGGCCGTCACCGCGAGCCGGTTCGCTCCCTGAGGGGATGGCGATGTGTTCAAGCCGGCTCGGCCGCATAGGCGTGTTCCAGCAGCACGGTAAAGCGGTTGAATGCATCCAGCGCGCCTTTGTCCGCCTCGGCTTCCTGTCGTTCGCTGAAGACCAGGCCGTCGAGGGTTCGGGTGAAGGTTTTCCAGCCTTCGGCGCGGCCGCCTGCCGGTTCAGCCAGGTGACGGGCGCCGAAGGTTTCGTTCATGCCCAGGGCCACGGCGCGCTTGATCAGGAACGCAGCCCCCAGTTTCGACCCCTCGGAGACGAACAGCCAGCCCAGGGCCTCGGCCTGGGTCGGGTGCCTCACCGCGCCGTTCACGGGTGCCGGCACCGGCGTGTCCAGGTCCGCCAGGTCGGCCTTGGCCGCTTCGGCGCGGCAGCGGGCCGACAGGTCGGGGATCAGCGCGGACAACTGCGGGTCGTTGTACAGGGCCACCAGTTCCGACTGGAACAGGTACTGGGCGACGACGAAGCGGGCGAAGCTGGCCGGGGTTTCGAACGGGGCGTGGGCCTTGACCAGTGCGTCGAGTCTGCTGTGGGGCTCGTGGGTGATCTGGTTCAGGCGTTGGGAGCGTGTGATGGGGCGTTCTGTGGTCATGAAAAATTCCTTTGAGTAAGCACATTGATGGCGAGGGGATTTGTCCCCGGGCGGGGCGCGCAGCCGCTCCTAAAACGCCTCCGATCATCTGAAGTGCCAGATAGACATTTCGGGATACTGCGCGCCCAGCGGCGATCAATCCCCTCGCCACGGGAGCTGTGTTGCCTGGGATATCGTCAGATGTCCCAGATCAGGTTCACTGCGAAATTGCGTCCGGGCGCGGTCAGGCGATCGAGGTTGGCGGGGCTCAGCACCGCGGCCTCGCCGACGCTGTCGTAGCCGCGCACGTCATCCCACAGCCAGTACTTCTTGTCGGTAAGGTTGTAGAGCCCGCCACTGACGGTGACGTCGTCGGTCACTTTGTAGAACCCGGTCAGGTCGAGGATGCCGAAGCCTGGGGTCTTGAACTGGCTGCTGACGCCATCGGGGGAGTTGAAGTTGCTGTCGTCGACGCGGTTCTTCTTCCGGACCAGGGTCCAACTGAGCAGGGTGCCGTAACCGTCCTGGTCATAACCAAGGCCGAACACCCCGGTCAGTGGGTTGACGCTGTTGATCGGCTGGCCGGTATCGTCGTTGCGACCATAGGCATAGGCCACCGAGCCCTGGGTATACAGGCCCTGCGGCGCGCCGAACACGTCCAGGTCCAGGCGCCCCTTGACCTCGGCGCCCTTGATGGTGGCGTGCTTGATGTTATTGCTCTGGAAGGTCAGCTGGTCCGCCCCGGGCGTGATCGCGTCTTCGTTGATGAAATCGCGATACTTGTTGTAGAACACTGCCACATCGAAGGAGCCGGCATCGAAACGCCCCCGCAGGCCGGTCTCGTAGCTCTTGCTTTTTTCCGGTTCCAGGTCGGGGTTGGGTTCCACGCTATAGCCGGCACCGGGGTTGTCGAAGCGCCCGTACAGGGCCTTGGCGGTCGGGGTTCGGAACCCTTCGGCGTACTGGCCGTACCAGGTGTACTGATCGGTGAACGCGTAGGTCAGGCCGAACTTGGGCGAAACGCGATGCCAGGTCTTGTTGCTGTCACTGACTTCGCCGCCGCTGGTGGGGTCGACGGTGTTGAGGAATTCCTCGGTGAGGTGCGGCTTGAGTCGGGTGTGGTCGTAGCGCAGGCCCGGGGTGAAGGTCCACTTTTCCCAGCTGATCTGGTCCTGGGCGAACAGACTGTAGGTATTGATGGTCGGGTCCGGGAAATCGCTGGCTTTTGCCAGCACGTCACGGGTACTGATGGCACCGACGGTCGGGCAGCCCACGCCGACCGCCAGGCAGACGCCATTGCCGCTACGCGAACCGGTCACCTTCTGCTGCTTGAGGGTGGTGCCGTAGGTCAGCGCGTGGTCGGTCTCGGCGATGCTGAAGGCTTTTTCCAGCTGCGCGTCGAATACCCACTGTTTTTCTTCATAGAGGGTATCCCGGGTGCGTAGCACCTGGCGGGTGATGGGGAAATAGAACTCGGCGGTGCTCTGGTCGGTCTTGGCGACCTGGTGGTTCAGGCTCCACTTCACGCGGTCGGCCAGCAGGCTGTCGAGGGCGAAGCTGTGTTCCAGGCCGAAGCGCTCGCGACTGATGGTGTCGTTGCCGGTGCGCCACTGGTACATGCCACCGGGCAGCACGGCGGGAGGAATGGCCGGCTGGCCGTTGGCATACGGGCCGCCATAGGCGCTTTTCAGATCGCTGTCGCGGTCATCCTTGTACTTCTCGTAGACCAGCCCCAGGCGCGCATCATCGTCATAGTTCCAGCCCAGCTTGGCCAGGACGTTGTGGGTGCGTACATCCTCCGGGTTGGCCGCGGTGCGGTCCAGGCCGGTGCCATTGTGGCTGCCATAGGATTCGGTTTCGTGGCCGTCGCGCTGGCTGTAGTGCAGCAGGCCATCGAATGCGCCGCTGCGGCCGGCGACGGTGGCGGACTTGAGCCAGCTCTCGTCGGCGGAGCTGTAGCCGGTTTTCAGCCGGGCGCCGACGTCGCTGCCGGGCTTGATGATGTCGTCCGGGTCCAGGGTGAAGTAACTGACGGCACCGCCGATGGCATTGCTGCCGTACAGCACCGAGGCCGGGCCGCGCAGGATCTCCACGCGCTTGACGATTTCCGGGTCGACATAGTTGCGCTGGGTCTTGGCATAGGGGCCGTTGAAGAAACTGTCGGGTATTTCCACACCATCGACCTGGGTCAGGATCCGGTTGCCGTCGATGCCGCGGATGTTATAGCCACTGATGCCGCCACGCTGGCCGGCACCCCCCGCCGAGACACCGGGTTCGTAACGCACCAGGTCCTTGAGGGTGTTGACGTTGTTGCGGTCCAGGGCCTGGCGGTCATGGGCCGTGACGGTGCTGGGCACGCTGGCGATGGCTTGTTCCTGGCGGGTGGCGCTGATAGTCACCTGTTGCAGGTTCAGTACGCTGCCGGCGCTGCTCTTTTCCAGAACCACGTTGTTGCTGCCCAGTTTGCGATAGCTCAGGTTGGTCCCCACCAACAGGCGCTCGAGGGCTTTTTCCGGCGATAGCGAACCGTTCACGCCGGGCGAGGCGACCCCGTCGGCCAGTTCGGCCGGCAGGCCCACCTGCCATCCAGTGACGGCGGTAAAGGCATTCAGGGCAGAGACCAGCGGTTGCTGGGCGATGGCGAAGGTGTAGTCGCCCATGTTGTGAGTCGACGAACGCGTGGCGGTGGCGGCCAGGGCGGCCGGGACGCTGCCGGCCATCAGGATGGCGGCGGTCAGCAATGACAACGTGCGGGTAGGGGCAAGGAACCGGCAAGTATGGCGAGAGGACATCGATAGCGCTCCGTGTCGCATCTGTTATAGGTGCAGATCGGCATCTGTAGATGCGAATCAATTGCATTGGCTATAACGAGACGAACCAGCTCACGCTATCGAGTAAAAATAATGCTCGTTCAGTTGAGAATGACCAGGGCCGGGAACTCCTGGACCCGCGCCGAGGTGATATGGGCCAGCGAGCGCACCACGTCCAGCGGCTGGTCGAGGCGGTAGTTGCCGGTCACCGCGATGTGGGCCAACTGCTCGTTGCGATTGATGATCCAGCCGGGGTAATAGCGTTGCAGTTCGGCCAGTACCTGGTCCAGCGGTCGATTTTCGAACACCAGCCGGCCCTGGACCCACGCCAGGTCGGTGCTGGCATCGAGCCTTGCCGGGCGATCGAAGCCGTTGGGGCCGATGCGAATGCTTTCTCCGGCCGAGAGCCGGACACGCGTGTCGTTGCGGTTGGCCCGCAGGTCCACATCGCCGCGCTGCACCTGGACCTGCGCCACGCCGTCGAGGTAGCGCACGGCGAACGTGGTGTCGCTGACACTGGCGGTAACCGGGCCGGCTTCGATTTCCAGCGGCAGGTTGCGATCGCCGGGGACCTCGAAGAACGCTTCGCCCTTGTACAGCCGGGCCATGTGTCGCTGTTCATTGAACGTGCTGGAGAAGGCCGAATCGGTGTTGAGCAGGACCCTGGAGCCGTCCTCCAGTTGCAGGCGCTGGCGCTCGCCGACCACGGTCAGGTGGTCGGCCTGCAAGTGCAGGGGCAAGTCGCTGAAGTTGAACAGGCCCAGGAACAGCACGGCGGCGGTGGCCAGCGGTTTCCAATGGGCACGCAGGCGTGACAGCGCCGTGGCTTTCGGCGCCGCCTGGAGCTGCCGGGCACTTTCCAGTACCTGCGGGCCGTTCCAGATGGTCTGGGCCCTGACGAACGCTTCGCCATGACGCGGGTCGGCCGCCAGCCAGGCCTGGAACTGCCGGGTCTGCTCCTGGCTGGGGTTGTCCAGCAGGATCAGCCAGTCCAGCGCCTGCTCCATGGCATGGGCGGTGTCTGTGGCTGGAGCTGGCCCGGGGGCGCGATGGGTGTCCGTCACGGTGCTTCCTCGGCGGTGTCTATGCACTGCTGTTCGTATCAGGCTTGAGGGCGGCAAGATTAGCAGGGCCGCCGGCCAACGCAATCGGCGGCGGCCTCGAATGGAAAGTTCCTACAGGCTCAGTCGGCGTCGAGACGTTCAGCCACGCCGATACAGATTGCCATGATCAACTTCAGTTCCTTTTGCACCGTACTCGGCGAGACACCCAGGCGCTCGGCGATCTCTTGATAAGCGTGACCTTGCAGGCGGCTGAGCATGAAGATCTGTTGTTGGCGTGGGCTCAAGGCCTGCAGGCTGACGTTGAGGCGTTCGAGCATGCGTCCGGCATGGGCGGCGTCTTCGGCGCTGCTCTGGGGGGCCACCACATTGTTCACGACGTCTACCGGGACGTCCTCCAGCAATGTCCGCGACTGGATACGCCGGGCGCGCAGATGATCCAGTGCCAGGTTGCGCGCGGTCTGGAAGACGAAGGGTTCAAGATGATCGACCGTACGCTCGTTCAGGGCACGGGTCACGCGCAGGTACGTTTCCTGAAGCAGGTCTTCGGCAGTGCTGGGGTTGTTGACCATACGTTCAAGGGTGCGCAGCAGCGGTGTACGCTGGGCGAGGAAGACGTGGTGAAAGCGCGATTGACTCACGGCAGGGCTCGATCCGATTTGAGTAGATGATAATGATTATTATCTACTTGACAGGTCAAGCCTTGATTTCGTGACCCTCCCGATCCCATGCCCCCGTCCCCTGCGGGAGCGAGCTGCGCGCGATGCCGTTCGGCCAAGTCGCATCATTGTCGATTGACCCTGACCCATCGCTATCGCGCGCAAGCTCATCTCTACAAGCTCGCCGCTACACAAAAGCTGGACTGAGCGTGTGGATCACTCCGCGTTGCACAGCGCCAGGCAGTTATCCAGCATGCGGTTGGAGAAGCCCCACTCGTTGTCATACCAGGCCAGTACCTTGAGCAGCTTGCCGCTGACCTTGGTGTGGTTGGCGTCGAAGATCGACGACAGCGGGTTGTGGTTGAAGTCACTGGAAACCAGGGGCAGGGTGTTATAGCCCAGGATCTTCGAATGCTGGCTGGCCTGGCGCAACAGCGCATTGACTTCGTCGGCCGAGGTCTCGCGCTTGAGCTGCACGGTCAGGTCCACCAGGGAAACGTTGATCACCGGCACGCGCACGGCCATCCCGGTCAGCTTGCCCGCCAGTTCCGGCAGCACCAGGCCCACCGCCTCGGCGGCGCCGGTCTTGCTCGGGATCATGTTCTGGGTGGCGGAACGGGCGCGATACGGGTCGCTGTGGTAGACGTCCGTCAGGTTCTGGTCGTTGGTGTAGGCATGGATGGTGGTCATCAGGCCGCTTTCGATGCCCAGCTCGCGGTGCAGCACCTGGGCCACCGGGGCCAGGCAGTTGGTGGTGCAAGAGGCGTTGGAAATGACCTGGTGGGACTGGCGCAGAATGTCGTGGTTCACGCCATACACCACGGTGGCGTCGGCCCCCTTGGCCGGAGCCGAGATGATCACCTTGCGGGCGCCGGCGCTGATATGCGCGGCGGCCTTGGCGCGGTCGGTGAACAGCCCGGTGCATTCGAAGACCACGTCGATCTTCTCGGCGGCCCAGGGCAGGTCGGCCGGATTGCGGATGGCGCTGACCGAGATGCGGTCGCCATTGACCGTCAGGCTTTCGTGATCGTGCTGGACATCGGCATCGAACGTGCCGTGGACGGTGTCGAACTTGAGCAGATGAGCATTGATCGCACTGTCACCCAGGTCGTTGATGGCGACGATCTGCAAGTCGCGACGATAGCCTTGGGTATAAAGTGCACGGAGGACGTTGCGGCCGATGCGGCCAAAACCATTGATTGCGATTCGAAGAGTCATTAACTGCGCCGCCGTCGATTTGTTGTTGGAATTACAAGATTATTCGCATAAAAATAGAAAACAAGCCTTTTTGATGGCAATATTTTGTTTTATCTACAACGAGTGACCTGCATCAACTGGTCCGAATGGTCGACAAGCCGCCTGCCGCCCCCTGTGGGCGGGGCTTTTGACCAGCATAGACAATCAGGTCGCCATACCCGTTAGCCTGGAGTTCTACACATGCATCCCCGCGTACTTGAGGTCACCGAACGGCTTATCGCCCGCAGCCGCGCCACGCGTCAGGCTTACCTTGCACTGATTCGCGGCGCCGCCAGCGACGGGCCGATGCGCGGTAAATTGCAGTGCGCCAATTTCGCCCACGGCGTCGCCGGTTGCGGCAGCGAAGACAAGCACCACCTGCGGATGATGAACGCCGCCAACATCGCCATCGTGTCTTCCTATAACGACATGCTGTCGGCCCACCAGCCTTACGAAACCTTTCCGGAACAGATCAAGAAAGCCCTGCGCGAAATCGGCTCGGTCGGCCAGTTCGCCGGCGGTACTCCCGCCATGTGCGATGGCGTGACCCAGGGCGAGGCGGGGATGGAGCTGAGCCTGCCGAGCCGCGAAGTGATCGCCCTGTCCACGGCCGTGGCGCTGTCCCACAACATGTTCGACGGCGCGCTGATGCTCGGCATCTGCGACAAGATCGTCCCGGGCCTGATGATGGGCGCGTTGCGCTTCGGTCACTTGCCGACGATCTTCGTGCCCGGCGGGCCGATGGTCTCGGGCATTTCCAACAAGGAAAAGGCTGACGTTCGCCAGCGCTACGCCGAGGGCAAGGCCACTCGCGAAGAGCTGCTGGAATCGGAGATGAAGTCCTATCACAGCCCCGGTACCTGCACCTTCTACGGCACCGCCAACACCAACCAGTTGCTCATGGAAGTGATGGGCCTGCACCTGCCGGGCGCTTCGTTCGTCAACCCGAACACCCCGCTGCGCGATGCCCTGACCCGCGAGGCGGCCTACCAGGTGACGCGCCTGACCAAGCAGAGCGGCAACTTCATGCCCATCGGCGAAATCGTCGACGAGCGGGCGCTGGTCAACTCCATCGTCGCGCTGCACGCCACTGGCGGCTCCACCAACCACACGCTGCACATGCCGGCCATCGCCATGGCGGCCGGGATCCAGTTGACCTGGCAGGACATGGCCGACCTCTCCGAGGTGGTGCCGACCCTCAGCCACGTCTACCCGAACGGCAAGGCCGACATCAACCACTTCCAGGCGGCGGGTGGCATGTCCTTCCTGATTCGCGAACTGCTGGAAGCCGGTCTGCTGCATGAGGACGTCAACACCGTGCTCGGCCATGGCCTGAGCCGCTATACCCAGGAGCCGTTCCTCGAAGACGGCGAGCTGGTATGGCGCGACGGCCCGACCGAAAGCCTCGACGAAAACATCCTGCGCCCGGTGGCCCGGGCATTCTCTGCCGAGGGTGGCCTGCGAGTCATGGAGGGCAATCTGGGGCGCGGGGTGATGAAGGTCTCGGCCGTGGCCCTGGAAAACCAGATCGTCGAAGCGCCGGCCATGGTGTTCCAGGATCAGCAGGACCTGGCCGATGCGTTCAAGGCCGGTCTGCTGGAGAAGGATTTCGTCGCAGTCATGCGCTTCCAGGGGCCTCGCTCCAATGGCATGCCGGAGCTGCACAAGATGACGCCGTTCCTCGGCGTGCTGCAGGATCGCGGCTTCAAGGTGGCGTTGGTGACGGACGGTCGCATGTCCGGCGCGTCGGGGAAAATCCCGGCGGCGATTCATGTCAGCCCCGAAGCTTATGTCGGTGGTCCGTTGGCCCGGGTGCAGGAGGGCGATATCATCCGCGTGGACGGCGTCAAAGGCACCTTGGAACTGAAGGTGGACGCCGAGGAATTCGCCGCGCGCGAACCGGCCAAGGGCCTGTTGGGCAACAACATCGGTACCGGTCGCGAGCTGTTCGGCTTCATGCGCATGGCCTTCAGCTCGGCAGAGCAGGGCGCCAGCGCCTTCACTTCTGCCCTGGAGACGCTTAATTGAAACTGGCTTTGGTCGGTGACATCGGTGGGACCAACGCACGTTTCGCGTTGTGGAAGAACCACAACCTGGAGAATATCCAGGTGCTGGCGACGGCGGACTACGCCTGCCCCGAAGATGCCATCAAGGTTTACCTGAGCGGCATGGGCATGGAGCCAGGCGCCATTGGCTCGGTGTGCCTCTCCGTGGCGGGGCCGGTGAGCGGCGATGAGTTTCGCTTCACCAACAACCATTGGCGCTTGAGCAATCTGGCGTTCTGCCGGACCTTGCAGGTGGAGCAACTGCTGCTGGTCAACGACTTTTCGGCCATGGCCCTGGGCATGACCTGCCTGCGTCCCGGCGAATATCGGGTCGTCTGCCAGGGCACTCCCGAGCCGATGCGTCCGGCGGTGGTGATCGGGCCGGGCACCGGGCTGGGTGTCGGTACGCTGCTGAACCTGGGCGAGGGGCGTTTCGCGGCCTTGCCGGGTGAGGGCGGTCATGTCGACCTGCCGATGAGCAGTCCGCGGGAAACCCAGCTGTGGCAACACATCTACAACGAGATCGGCCACGTCAGCGCCGAGACCGCCCTGAGTGGCAGTGGCTTGCCCAGGGTGTACCGGGCGATCTGCGCGGTGGACGGCCACGTGCCGGTACTCGACACCCCGGAATCCATCACCGCCGCCGGCCTGGCCGGCGACCCCATCGCCCTGGAAGTGCTCGAGCAGTTCTGTCGCTGGTTGGGGCGCGTGGCGGGTAACAATGTGTTGACGGTGGGAGGGCGAGGCGGTGTCTACATCGTCGGTGGCGTGGTCCCGCGGTTTGCCGATTTTTTCATCGAGAGCGGTTTCGCCCGTTGTTTCGCCGACAAGGGCTGCATGAGCGATTACTTCAAGGGTATCCCGGTCTGGCTGGTGACGGCGCCGTATCCCGGGCTCATGGGCGCGGGTGTGGCGTTGGAGCAATCTGCACAAGCTTGAAGTTCGAACCGCGTACCTTGTGGGAGCGAGCTTGCTCGCGATAGCGGTGTAACAGTCAACTCAAGGATGACTGACACTCCGTTATCGCGAGCAAGCTCGCTCCCGCAGTGTGTCTGTAGTCCTCATCCATCAGGCATAATCCGCCCCAATCCAAACAACAAGGACGAGGCCCGTGAGTTCAGTGAACAAATCGATTTTGTTGGTCGACGACGACCAGGAGATTCGCGAGCTGCTGGACACCTACCTCAGTCGTGCGGGTTTTCAGGTGCGCACCACCCCGGATGGCGCCGGGTTTCGCCAGGCGTTCAACGAAGCGCCGAGCGACCTGGTGATCCTCGATGTGATGCTGCCCGACGAGGACGGCTTCAGCCTGTGTCGTTGGGTTCGCCAGCACCCGCGCCAGGCGCACGTGCCGATCATCATGCTGACCGCCAGCTCCGACGAAGCCGACCGGGTCATCGGCCTGGAACTGGGGGCCGACGACTACCTGGGCAAGCCCTTCAGCCCCCGGGAACTCCAGGCCCGCATCAAGGCCCTGCTGCGCCGGGCCCAGTTCGGCCAGGAACGCTCCGGCGGCGAAGTGCTGGCCTTCGACGAGTGGCGGCTGGATATGATCAGCCACCGCCTGTTTCACGCCGATGGCGAAGAAGTCATCCTGTCCGGCGCCGACTTCGCCCTGCTCAAGCTGTTCCTCGATCATCCCCAGGAAATCCTCGACCGCGACACCATCGGCAACGCCACCCGTGGCCGAGAATTGATGCCCCTGGACCGGATCGTCGACATGGCGGTCAGTCGCCTGCGCCAACGCTTGCGCGATACGGAAAAACCGCCGCGGCTGATCCGTACGGTGCGCGGCAGCGGCTATCAGTTGGCGGCCAATGTGGTTGCCTGCAATGGGCACTGACTGGATCAGGAAGATCGCCCAGCGGGTGCCGGTGCCACGTTCGTTGCTGGGACGGATGTTGCTGCTCACGCTGTTGGTGGTGTTGTTCGCCCAGACCTTGTCCAGCCTGATCTGGGTATCGCAACTGCGTGCCACCCAGCTCGAGGGCCTGGTGACCAGTGCCCGCAGCCTCGCCCATTCAATGACCGCCAGTGTCAGCTACCTGCGTTCGCTGCCGGTGGCCTATCGGCCGCTGGTGCTGGATCAACTGCGCAGCATGGGCGGCACGCGGTTCGTCGTGACCCTCAATGACAAGCCCCTGGGCATGGATGTGCTCCCGAACACGCCGCGTAAACTGGCGGTGCTCAAGGCGGTGGATGAGGTATTGCGCCGCTCCCTGGGCAATAACGCCGACATCTCCGTCAAGTTTGTCAGCCCCGAGGACCTGCGGATCTTCAACGGCGGCCTCAAGCTCGATGAGTTGCCCCGTTCATGGGCTCATTACGCCCTGACCCTGGAGCCGGTGAACCCGCCTGTCCTGGTCACGCAGATCCAGATGGCGCCGGGCGAATGGTTGTACATCGCCTCGCTGCTGCCCGAACCCTATACCAGTCTCGAAGAGCAGGACCTGCCCAAGCAGCAGGTCGGCTTCATCGTGCTGACCAGCTCCCTGCTGTTGCTGTTCATCGGTTTGCTGGTGCATTGGCAGAGCCGGCCGCTCAAGCGTCTGGCCCGGGCGGCGCGGGACATGTCGCTGGGCGCCGAGGTGGAGCCCGTGGCCGAGGGGGGGGGCAGCGAAGTGGTGGAAGTGGGGCGGGCCTTCAATGCGATGCGCGAACGGATCAGCCGCTACCTGACCGAGCGCAGCCAGTTGTTCAGCGCGATTTCCCATGACCTGCGCACGCCCATTACCCGCTTGCGGCTGCGGGTCGAGCTGTTGGAAGACGAGAACCTGCAGGCCAAGTTCGGCCGCGACCTGGACGAGCTGGAACTGCTGGTCAAAGGCGCCCTGCAATGCGTCAAGGACACGGATATCCACGAGAACATCGAGCCGGTGGACCTCAACCATGTGCTCGACTGCCTGGTGGAGCCTTACTTGGCACCCAACGGCAATGGTCGCGTCACCCAGGATGGCCGGGCACTGGCGCCTTATCCGGGCAAGCCGCTGGCCCTCAAGCGCTGCATCGGCAACCTGATCGACAATGCCTTGAAATACGGGCAGAACGCTCATTTGCATATCGATGACGACGAAACCGCGTTCATCCTGCACGTCGACGACGAAGGCCCGGGTGTGCCGGAGCAGCGCCTTGAGCAAGTCTTCGAGCCGCATTTCCGCCTGGCCGGACAGCAGCAGGGCTACGGCCTGGGCCTGGGCATCGCCCGCAACATCGCCCATAGCCATGGCGGCGAGGTCAGCCTGCAAAACCTGCGCGAAGGCGGGTTGCGGGTGACCTTGCAGTTGCCTCGCAGTGTGGATTGATCGGGCCGCGTAATCGTTACATCGCAAGCGAGCTCGCTCCCATACTGGGTCTTCGGTGTTCACAAAACCTCTGTGGGAGCGAGCTTGCTCGCGATGGCGCCAGTCGTCTCGATCCATCTCTCCCGGTCAAATGTCACAAGTTGGTGACATAACTCGTCCCTTTCGTTACCTGGCCCATCCCCTCCCTTGTTTAGACTCCCTGCGTTAAAACAACAAAAAAGGTACTGCGATGGACACCTTCCACCCGGCCTTCAGCAGTTGGCTGAATGCTCCTGCCCACCAGCAATGGCTTGCCGCCGAAGGCTTGCGGCTGCTGGCGTTCGCCAGGGCCTCGAAGTTGCCGGACGGCTTCGGCAATCTCGACGAGCTAGGCAGCCTGCCGGCTGACGCGCGGGCCGAAACCATGAACACCGCTCGCATGACCCATAGCTTCGCCATGGCACATATCCAGGGCCTGCCCGGTTTCGCCGAATTGGTGGACCATGGGATCCAGGCCCTCAGCGGCCCGCTGCGCGACGCCGAGCACGGTGGTTGGTTCGCGGTGGCCAATCCGGATGACAACGACACGGGCAAAGCCGCCTACCTGCATGCCTTCGTTGCCCTGGCCGCCAGTTCCGCTGCAGTAGCCCAGCGCCCCGGTGCCGAGGCCTTGCTCAAGGAGGCGGTGCGGGTCATCGACGAACATTTCTGGTGTGAAGAAGAGGGGGCCTTGCGCGAGTCCTTCAACCGCGACTGGCGTGAAGAGGAAGCCTATCGCGGCGCCAACAGCAACATGCACGCCACGGAGGCTTTCCTGGCCCTGGCCGATGCCACGGACGACCCGCGCTGGCTGGCCCGCGCGCTGCGGATCGTCGAACGCGTCATCCACGGCCATGCGGCCGCCAACGATTACATGGTCGTGGAGCATTTCGATCGCGACTGGCAACCGCTGCGCGAATACAACCACGACAATCCCGCCGACGGTTTCCGCCCCTATGGCACTACTCCCGGCCATGGTTTCGAATGGGCGCGCCTGCTGCTGCACCTCGAGGCCGCGCGTGTACGGATCGGCATGCTGACGCCGGGCTGGCTGGTCCAGGATGCGCAAAGACTCTTCGAGCACAATTGCCGTCATGGTTGGGATGTCGATGGTGCCCCCGGCATCGTCTACACCCTGGACTGGGACAACCGCGCCGTGGTCCGTCATCGCCTGCACTGGGTGCATGCCGAAGCGGCAGCGGCGGCCAGCGCCTTGCTCAAGCGCACCGACGAAGCGCAATACGAGACCTGGTACCGACGTTTCTGGGAGTTCTGTGACAAGCATTTCATCGACCGCTGCAACGGCAGCTGGCATCACGAACTCGACCCGCAGAACCGTCCCAGCGCCGACATCTGGCCGGGCAAGCCGGACCTTTATCATGCCTGGCAGGCCGTGCTGATACCGCGCCTGCCGCTGGCACCCAGCATGGCATCGGCCCTGGCGCGGTTGTCCGCGCCGGTGCCTGTGTAACCATGTCGTGACATACGCGCGTCCCTTCGTTACCTGCGAAGGGATTGCCCCTGATTAGAATCCATGCAGCGCAAGCACCAGACTTGCATGCATAACAAAAAGAAAGGTACTTCTAGATGAATGCGATTTCTCGCCTCGCTACTGTCATTTCTCTTGCTTCCCTGCTTCCCGTCGCAGCATTCCCCGTCAGCACCCTGGCCGCCGAATCGAAAGGTTCCGTGGAAGTCGTTCACTGGTGGACGTCGGGTGGTGAAAAAGCCGCGGTCGATGTGCTCAAGGCCCAGGTAGAAAAAGACGGCTTTACCTGGAAGGACGGCGCTGTCGCCGGTGGCGGCGGTTCCACCGCCATGACCGTACTCAAGAGCCGCGCCGTGGCCGGCAACCCTCCGGGCGTAGCCCAGATCAAGGGCCCGGACATCCAGGAATGGGCGACTACCGGCCTGCTCGACACCGATGTCCTGAAGGACGTCGCCAAGCAGGAGAAGTGGGACAGCCTGCTGGACAAGAAAGTCTCCGACACCGTGAAGTACGACGGTGACTACGTCGCCGTGCCGGTGAACATCCACCGCGTCAACTGGCTGTGGATCAACCCGGAAGTCTTCAAGAAAGCCGGCATCACCAAGAACCCGACCACCCTCGAAGAGTTCTACGCCGCCGGTGACAAGCTCAAGGCCGCAGGCTTCATTCCCCTGGCCCACGGCGGCCAGCCTTGGCAGGACAGCACCGTGTTCGAAGCCGTGGTGCTCTCGGTCATGGGAGCCGATGGCTACAAAAAGGCACTGGTCGACCTGGACAACAAGGCGCTGACCGGTCCGGAAATGATCAAGGCACTGACCGAGCTGAAGAAAGTCGCGACCTACATGGACGCCGATGGCAAGGGGCAGGACTGGAACCTGGAAGCGGCCAAGGTCATCAACGGCAAGGCCGGCATGCAGATCATGGGTGACTGGGCCAAGAGCGAATGGACCGCGGCCAAGAAAGTCGCCGGCAAGGACTACGAGTGCGTAGCCTTCCCGGGCACCGACAAGGCCTTCACCTACAACATCGACTCCCTCGCGGTGTTCAAGCAGAAAGACGAAGGCACCGCGGCCGGTCAGCAGGACATCGCCAAGGTCGTCCTGGGTGAAAACTTCCAGAAGGTCTTCAGCATCAACAAGGGTTCGATCCCGGTGCGTAACGACATGCTGGCCGACATGGCCAAGTACGGTTTCGACTCCTGTGCCCAGACCGCCGCCAAGGACTTCCTGGCAGACGCCAAGAATGGCGGCCTGCAGCCAAGCATGGCGCACAACATGGCGACCACGCTGGCGGTACAGGGGGCGTTCTTCGACGTAGTGACCAACTACATCAACGACCCGAAAGCCGACCCGGCCGATGCTGCGAAGAAGCTTGGCGCGGCGGTTCAGTCGGCCAAGTAACTGCGCCGCGGTCCCTTGTGGGAACGGGCCTTTGTGGTGAGAGGATTTAGCGAAACGTTGCACCGCCCCGATGGGTCGCACAGCGGCCTCGAAAAAGTTGCCATGTCGGAGTATTGGAAACACCGCATGCAATGGCTTTGCGGCTGCTTCGCAGCCGATCGGGGATAAATCCCCTCGCCACAGAACTCGCCCCACAAGGAAATGTTTGTAGTCTTTCTCTGTTTTGGATTTTCCCCATGAGTTCTGTTGCTGTGTTCAGCAAGGCCTCGCCGTTCGATGCATTGCAGCGCTGGCTACCGAAACTGGTACTGGCGCCGAGCATGTTCATCGTGCTGGTGGGGTTCTATGGCTACATCTTGTGGACGTTCGTTCTGTCGTTCACCACTTCTACCTTCCTGCCAACCTACAAGTGGGCAGGCCTGGCTCAATACGCACGGCTGTGGGACAACGACCGCTGGTGGGTGGCGAGCAAGAACCTCGCGGTCTTCGGCGGCATGTTCATCGGCATCACCCTGGTGATCGGCGTGTTGCTGGCGGTATTGCTCGACCAGCGCATCCGTCGCGAAGGTTTCATCCGCACCATTTACCTGTACCCGATGGCGCTCTCCATGATCGTCACCGGTACTGCCTGGAAATGGCTGCTCAACCCGGGCATGGGCCTGGACAAACTGCTGCGTGACTGGGGCTGGGAAGGCTTTCGCCTGGACTGGCTGATCGATCCGGATCGCGTGGTCTATTGCCTGGTCATCGCTGCCGTCTGGCAGGCCTCGGGCTTTATCATGGCGATGTTCCTGGCCGGCCTGCGAGGTGTCGATCAGTCGATCATCCGCGCTGCCCAGATCGATGGCGCGAGCATGCCGCGCATCTACTGGAAAGTGGTGCTGCCCAGCCTGCGTCCGGTGTTCTTCAGTGCCGTGATGATCCTGGCGCACATCGCGATCAAGAGTTTCGACCTGGTGGCGGCGATGACGGCCGGTGGTCCGGGTTACTCGTCCGACCTGCCTGCCATGTTCATGTATTCCTTCACCTTCAGTCGTGGCCAGATGGGCATGGGCTCGGCCAGTGCGATCCTGATGCTCGGCGCGATCCTCGCGATCATCGTGCCTTACCTGTATTCCGAGCTGAGGACCAAGCGTCATGACTAGTCTCGCCGCCAAACCTGCCATCAGCTTCAGCCGCATCGCGATCTACGCGGTACTGATCCTGGCCGTGCTGCTTTACCTGGTGCCGCTGGTGGTCATGCTGTTGACCAGCTTCAAGACGCCCGAAGACATCAGCACCGGTAACCTGTTGAGCTGGCCTGCCGAGGTCAGCGGCATCGGCTGGGTCAAAGCCTGGGCCACGGTGAACGGGTATTTCTGGAACTCGATCATGATCACCGTCCCGGCGGTGCTGATCTCCACCGCCATCGGTGCGCTGAACGGCTACGTGCTGTCGATGTGGCGCTTCCGCGGGTCGCAGCTGTTCTTCGGCCTGCTGCTGTTCGGCTGCTTCCTGCCGTTCCAGACCGTGCTGCTGCCGGCCTCGTTCACCCTCGGCAAGATGGGCCTGGCCAGCACCACCACCGGCCTGGTGTTCGTGCACGTGGTGTACGGCCTGGCATTCACCACGCTGTTCTTCCGCAACTACTACGTCAGCATTCCCGATGCGCTGGTGAAGGCGGCGCGCCTGGACGGGGCGGGCTTCTTCACCATCTTCCGGCGGATCATCCTGCCGATGTCGACTCCGATCATCATGGTCTGCCTGATCTGGCAGTTCACGCAGATCTGGAACGACTTCCTGTTCGGTGTGGTGTTCTCCAGCGGCGATTCGCAGCCCATCACGGTGGCGCTGAACAACCTGGTCAACACCAGCACCGGGGCCAAGGAATATAACGTTGATATGGCGGCGGCGATGATCGCCGGGCTGCCGACCCTGCTGGTCTATGTGGTCGCAGGCAAGTATTTCGTGCGCGGGCTGACGGCCGGCGCGGTCAAGGGGTAATCATGGCAACGCTTGAACTTCGCAATGTAAACAAGACTTACGGCGCCGGCCTGCCCGACACCTTGAAGAACATCGAACTGTCCATCAAGGATGGTGAGTTCCTGATTCTCGTAGGGCCTTCGGGTTGCGGCAAGTCGACCTTGATGAACTGCATCGCCGGCCTGGAAACCATCACCGGTGGCGCGATCATGATCGGCGACCAGGACGTCAGCGGCATGAGTCCCAAGGATCGCGACATCGCGATGGTGTTCCAGTCCTACGCGCTGTACCCGACCATGAGCGTGCGGGAGAACATCGAGTTCGGCCTGAAGATCCGCAAGATGCCGCAATCGGCCATCGACGAGGAGGTCTCTCGCGTCGCCAAGTTGCTGCAGATCGAACATCTGCTCAACCGCAAGCCCGGCCAGCTCTCCGGTGGCCAGCAACAGCGGGTGGCCATGGGCCGGGCGCTGGCGCGGCGGCCAAAGATCTACCTGTTCGACGAACCGCTGTCCAACCTCGACGCCAAGCTGCGGGTCGAGATGCGCACCGAAATGAAACTGATGCATCAGCGCCTCAAGACCACCACCGTCTACGTGACCCACGACCAGATCGAGGCCATGACCCTGGGCGACAAAGTGGCGGTGATGAAGGACGGGATCATCCAGCAGTTCGGCACCCCGAAGGACATCTACAACAACCCGGCCAACCTGTTCGTGGCCAGTTTCATCGGTTCGCCACCGATGAACTTCATCCCCCTGCGCCTGCAGCGCAAGGATGGCCGCCTGCTGGCGCTGCTCGACAGCGGCCAGGCCCGGTGCGAGCTGCCGCTGGGGATGCAGGACGCCGGCCTGGAGGATCGGGAAGTGATCCTCGGCCTGCGTCCGGAGCAGATTGCATTGGCCGGCACCGAGCCCAACGGCTTGCCGACCATTCGCGCCGAAGTCCAGGTCACCGAGCCCACCGGCCCGGACACCCTGGTGTTCGTCAACCTCAACGACACCAAGGTCTGCTGCCGCCTGGCACCGGACGTCGCGCCACAGCCGGGGGAAAACCTGACGCTGCAATTCGATCCATCGAAAGTGCTGCTGTTCGATGCCCAGTCCGGCGAACGCCTGGGCGTGGCCGCCCAGCCGCAGGCCGATGCCCGGACCGCCAACGTGGCGCAGTTCAAGGGGCGATGAGGCATCAAGGTGGGAGGGGCTTGTTCGTGAGGGCGGTGGGTAAGTTGCCTGAGCTGTTGAATGGCATGCCGTCATCGTGGGCCGGGCCTTTCCCACAGGGATATGTGGCGGGCGGGAAACCGTCGGCCGCAATTGTTGTAAACCGCGTTAGATAAAAACAGTTAATAACAATAAAGACGAGGAATGTAGGGATGAAAAAGAAGAATAACGCCCAGCTTATCTGCCAGCTATCAGCCGTTGCGGCGATGATGCTGGCCGGTAGCGCCCAGGCTGCCGAGGCGTTCAGCGCCGATTCGAAGTGGATGACGGGTGACTGGGGCGGCGAGCGGACCCGGCTGCTCGAGCAAGGTATCGATATCAAGGCCGATTACGTCGGTGAAATGGGCGCCAATCTCCATGGCGGCTACAACGACGACAAGACCGCGCGCTGGTCGGGCCAGTTTGGCCTGGGCGTGGCGCTGGATCTTGAAAAGCTGGCAGGCTGGGACGACACGGAAGCCAAGATCCAATTCACTCGCCGGGACGGTCGCAACATTTCCAACGACCGTATCGGTGATCCACGTGCCGGTACCCTCAGTTCTTCCCAGGAAGTCTGGGGCCGTGGGCAAACCACCCGTCTGACCCAGTTGTGGATCAAGCAGAAATACTTCGACAGCAAACTGGACGTCAAGGCCGGTTACTACGGCGTGGGTGAAGACTTCAACACCTTCCCCTGCGAGTTCCAGAACCTGGCGTTCTGCGGTTCGCAAGCGGGCAACTGGGCGACCAACATCTGGTACAACTGGCCAATCATGCAGGCGGCCATCCGGTTCAAATACAACATCACGCCTGAGCTTTATGCACAGATCGGCGCCTACAACCAGAACCCTTCGCAACTGGAAAACAACAACCGCTACAAGCTCAGCGGCAGTGGCACTGAAGGTACCCTGATTCCGGTGGAGTTGGTCTGGACGCCTAAACTCAATAACCTGCCAGGCGAATACCGCGTGGGTTACTACAAGAGCACGGCCAAGGCCGACGATGTGCGCGAGGACGAAAACGGCAACGATGCCGCCACCACCGGTCTCGCCTATCGCAGCCACAGCAGCAAGCACGGCTACTGGCTCGTGGTGCAGCAGCAGCTCACCACCCACAACGGCGATGCTTCCCGCGGCCTGAACATCGCGGCCAACGCGACTTTCCACGACAAGGACACCAACGTCGTCGACAACTACCAGTCGCTGATGTTCGTGTACAAGGGGCCATTCGACGCGCGTCCGAAAGATGACGTCGGCATCGGCTTCGCTCGTATCCATGTCAACGATGACGTGAAGAAAAACGCCGAGCTGACCAACGTGGCCAACGGTGTCAGCGACTACGACGATCCGCTGTTCTCGCCGTTGCGCAACACCGAATACAACTATGAAATCAACTACGGCTTCCATGTCACCAACTGGCTGACCGTGCGTCCCAACCTGCAATACGTCACTCACCCGGGCGGTGTCGATGAAGTCGATAACGCGCTGGTGGCCGGCCTGAAAATTCAGTCGGTGTTCTAACGTTGTTGCGATAAGCTCCTCTCTATGTGCGCATATTTGCGGACGGCCAAGGCTGTCCGCTTTTTTTTGCGCAGCATGGTCAACGCGCAACCTGGGTCAGGGGATTTAGCGAAACGTCGCATCGCCCGCTGGGGCGCGCAGCGGCCCTGCAACAGGCACCTCGGTATTTTGGTTGACTGCTTTGGGACTGCTCCGAGTCCAGTGGGGTAGAGGCTTTGCCACAAAAACTGTCGCATCAATTGTGAGTTCAATGATTTCCAGGATCGCGGCATATGCATGAGCATCCGCTACAACGCTTCTTCAGATCCTTGCGCGAGCGGCCGGTGTTTGCGTGGGAACGCTATCGGCAGCGCGACGTGCTGGTGATCGACCACCCGTTGTGCCAGGCGGTGTTCAGTCGCCAGGGGGCGCAATTGCTGCACTTCCAGCCGCGTGGGCAAAAGCCCTGGTTGTGGTGTGCGGCCAAGTGGCCCCATGTCGGGGCGATACGCGGAGGGGTGCCGGTGTGCTGGCCGTGGTATGGCCGTCATCCGAGCGAGAATGCCTGGCCGTCCCACGGCTGGGCGCGGTTGATCGACTGGAAACTGTTGGACAGCCGCAGTGACGACGACGGTGTGCACCTGCATTGGCAGTTACGGTTGTGTGATTGGCAAGTGGACCTGCATGCAGACCTGGGCGAACGCATGGAGCTGCGCCTGAGCACCGAGCACCAGGACAGCCTGCCTTGCCAGTTGAGCCAGGCGTTGCACGCCTATTGGCGTATTGGCGACGTGGGTGAGGTAGCGCTGTCTGGGCTCGAAGGCGCTCAAGGTTATGATCATCTGAACCGTGCGGCCTGCCGACAGGAAGGCGAGTTGCGGGTCGAGGGGGGCTGCCAGCGGGTGTTCCAGCACGGGGGAGAGTTGCAGCTCAAGGACCATGCCTGGCAGCGTGAGCTGTGCATCGATACCGGCGACAGCGCCGATACCGTGGTGTGGCATCCCGGCGCCCGACCGTTGCTGGGGGTGAGCTGGGACGAGGTCAATGAGTTCGTCTGCGTCGAAGCAGCCAGTGGCGGCACCGACAGCCTGTGCCTGGCGCCGGGGGAGCGGGCGCATTTGAGTTTGCAGGCTTGGGTGGGGGCTTGATGCAGGGGGCAGGGTGGTGGGTGAGGCTGCTGGCCCCATGGCGAGCAAGCTCGCTCCCACACTGGACCTTCACATTCACAAGACCCTGGTGGGAGCGAGCTTGCTCGCGATGACGGCCTGTCAGGCAGTAAGGCTCTCAGGCTCGGTCAGTTGAACTCATCCCCCACCGGATACCGGCTGGCATTCAGGCTTTCCTTGATCTTGCGCAGATGCGGCTGGAAATCCACGCCCCGGCGCAGAGTCATGCCCGTGGCGAGCACGTCCAGCACGGTGAGCTGGATGATCCGCGAGGTCATCGGCATGTAGATGTCGGTGTCTTCGGGCAGCGGGATGTTCAGGCTCAGGGTGCTGGCCTTGGCCAGGGGCGAGTTCTCGGCGGTCAGGCCCAGCACCGATGCGCCGTTTTCCCGGGCGATGCGGGCGACTTCCACCAGTTCGCGGGTGCGGCCAGTGTAGGAAATGATCACGAACAGCTCGCCGGTGTGGGCTACTGAAGCGATCATGCGCTGCATCAGCACATCGGCATGGGCGGTGACCGCCAGGTTGAAGCGGAAAAACTTGTGCTGGGCGTCCAGTGCCACCGGGGCCGATGCGCCGAGGCCGAAGAAGTGGATCTGCCGGGCCTGGATCAACAGGTCCACGGCCCGGCTGATCAAATTTGGATCGAGTGCCTGGCAGGCGCTGTCCAACGAGGCGATGGCACTGCCAAAGATCTTCTGGGTATAGGCTTGCGGATTGTCGTCGGCCTCTACCGCACGGCTGACGTATGCGGCGCCGCTGGCCAGGCTCTGGGCCAGTTGCAGCTTCAGTTCAGGGTAGCCGCTGACGCCGAATGAACGGCAGAAGCGGTTGACGGTTGGTTCGCTGACCGACGCGGCCTGGGCGAGGGCGGCGATGCTGAAACGGGTGGCCTGCTGTGGGTTGAGCAGGATCACCTCGGCCACCTTGCGCTCAGCCTTGTTGAGGTCTTCAAGGCGACTCTGGATCTGCTCCAGTAGATTTCGCACGCGGTCCATAAAAGATTCCTAGAAAGACGGGTCTTTGAAACGACCCTTTGCGGTGGCCTATCCTACTGTTGGCTCCGACGGACCACCACTCGGAATCGATATTTTCGGAAAATGTTGTGGTTATTACTACATTTTTCCTTGAGTGATGCCTTGAAAAAAGGTATTTGTAGCCTAACTTGATAAAAGAACAAACATCATGCCTCCGATTACGGTTGAACCGTGCACCTTTGCCTTGTTCGGCGCGCTGGGCGATCTGGCCTTGCGCAAGCTGTTTCCTGCCCTTTACCAACTCGATGCGGCAGGCCTGCTGCACGAGGACACGCGCATCCTCGCCCTGGCGCGTGAGCCGGGCAGCGAGCAGCAGCACCTGGCATTCATCGGCACCGAACTGCGCCGCTACGTGGGCGACAAGGACCTGAGCGAAACCGTCGTCGAGCGCTTCATGGCGCGTTTGACCTACCTGCACGTGGATTTCCTCAAGGCCGACGATTACGTCGCCTTGGCCGAGCAGGCCGGTTCCGCCCAACAGGTCATCGCCTATTTCGCCACGCCGGCAGCAGTGTACGGCGCCATCTGCGAGAACCTGGCGAAGGTCGGCCTGAGCGAGAACACCCGCGTCGTGCTGGAGAAACCCATCGGCTCGGACCTGGAGTCGTCGCGCAAGGTAAACGACGCCGTGGCGCAGTTCTTCCCCGAGAACCGCACCTATCGCATCGACCACTACCTGGGCAAGGAGACGGTACAGAACCTGATCGCGCTGCGTTTCGCCAACAGCCTGTTCGAAACCCAGTGGAACCAGAACTACATCTCCCACGTGGAAATCACCGTGGCCGAGAAGGTCGGCATCGAGGGCCGCTGGGGTTATTTCGACAAGGCCGGCCAACTGCGGGACATGATCCAGAACCACCTGCTCCAGTTGTTGTGCCTGATTGCCATGGACCCGCCGGCCGACCTGTCCGCCGACAGTATCCGCGACGAGAAGGTCAAGGTGCTCAAGGCCCTGGCGCCGATCAGCCCGGAAGGCCTGACCACCCAGGTGGTGCGTGGCCAGTACATCGCCGGCCACAGCGAGGGCAAAGCGGTGCCCGGTTATCTGGAAGAACCCAATTCCAATACCCAGAGCGATACCGAAACCTTCGTCGCCCTGCGCGCCGACATTCGCAACTGGCGCTGGGCCGGGGTTCCGTTCTACCTGCGTACCGGCAAGCGCATGCCGCAGAAGCTGTCGCAGATCGTCATCCACTTCAAGGAACCGTCCCACTACATCTTCGCCCCCGAGCAGCGCTTGCAGATCAGCAACAAGCTGATCATCCGCCTGCAGCCGGACGAAGGAATTTCCCTGCGAGTGATGACCAAGGAGCAGGGCCTGGACAAGGGCATGCAACTGCGCAGCGGCCCGCTGCAACTCAACTTTTCCGACACCTGGCGCAGCGCACGGATACCCGATGCCTACGAACGGTTGTTACTGGAAGTCATGAACGGCAATCAGAACCTGTTTGTCCGTAAAGATGAAATCGAAGCCGCGTGGACGTGGTGTGACCAGTTGATTGCCGGATGGAAGAAGTCCGGTGATGCGCCCAAGCCGTATGCAGCCGGCTCCTGGGGACCGATGAGCTCCATCGCACTGATCACGCGGGATGGGAGGTCGTGGTATGGCGATATCTGAAGTGAAACTGCCCGAGGGCGTCAGCGCCCTGGAATTCAAGAGCCCGGTGCTGCTGGCCGAGGAGCTGGCGCTGAAGGTGGCCGGGCAACTGCGCGCCGCGATCGATGCCCGTGGCCTGGCGGTGTTGGTGGTCTCCGGCGGACGCAGTCCGGTGGCGTTCTTCCAGAACCTGGCCAAACAGGACCTGGACTGGTCGAAGGTGGTGGTGAGCCTGGCCGACGAGCGTTGGGTGCCGACCGAACATGCCGACAGCAATGCCGGTTTGCTCAAGCGTTACCTGTTGCAGGGGGCCGCGGCCAAGGCCCGGTTCCTGAGCCTCTACAGCGCCAGTGCCAACCTGGAGGCCGCTGCCGAACAGGCGGATCGCCTGCTGGCCGAGTTGCCGCCCATCGACGTGCTGGTATTGGGCATGGGGGATGACGGGCACACCGCTTCCCTGTTCCCCGACAGCCCGAACCTGGCCGAAGCCCTGGACAGCGAAGGATCCCGTCGTTGCTGGCCGATGCTGGCACCGACAGTGCCGCGCCAGCGCCTGACCATGAGCCGCGCGCTGCTGGCTTCGGCGCAGCACAAGATACTGTCGATTTCCGGTCAATCGAAGTTGACCACCCTGAACGCCGCGGTGGCCGGCGGCGATGTCGCCGAAATGCCGATCCGCGCGTTTCTGCAACCTACGTTAGAGATTTACTGGTGCCCATGAACCAAGGATCAGCCGCTATGAAAAACCCATCCCCGACCGTTTCCATGGCGGACAAAGTTACCCTGATCGACAACCTCTGTGCCAAGGCGCGGATCCTGCCGGTCATCACCATCGCCCGTGAGCAGGACATCCTGCCGCTGGCCGATGCGTTGGCCGCCGGTGGCCTGACGGCGCTGGAGGTGACCTTGCGTTCCCAGTACGGCCTCAAGGCCATCCAGGTGCTGCGCGAGCAGCGGCCGGAGCTGGTGACCGGTGCTGGCACCGTGCTCGATCGCCACATGCTGGCGGCTGCCGAAGCGGCCGGCTCGCAGTTCATCGTGACCCCGGGCATCACCCGCGATCTGCTCGAAGCCAGCGTCCAGAGCCCGATTCCGTTGCTGCCGGGCATCAGCAACGCCTCCGGCATCATGGAAGGCTACAGCCTGGGCTACCGCCGCTTCAAATTGTTCCCGGCGGAAGTCAGCGGCGGTGTCGCGGCCCTCAAGGCGCTGGGCGGTCCGTTTGGCGAAGTGAAATTCTGCCCTACCGGCGGTGTGGGGCCGGCCAATATCAAGAGCTACATGGCGTTGAAAAACGTGATGTGCGTGGGCGGCAGTTGGATGCTCGATCCGGAGTGGATCAAGAACGGCGACTGGGCCCGCATCCAGGAATGCACTGCCGAGGCATTGGCGCTGCTGGATTGAATCTGACCTGATTTCGTTGGGTGTTCTACGGCTTTACGGTGCGCTTGGTCGGCGCACCGTTTTTTTTTTGCCCGAACTCTCTGAACAGGCACAGTCTTCTGTGGCAAGGGGATCAGTCCCCTCGCCACAAAAGACGGCGCGAGTCGTTAAATAGGGTTCAGCTCGATCAAGGCCTGGGTCAACCGCTCGATGTCGCTCGCCAGCGTGATCAGGCCAGGAGTGATGCGGATGCAGGAGCCGACGCTGGTGTTGCGCACCACGGTGAAGATCCCATAGTCGTTGAGCAGCCGATCGGCCATCGCCTGTTGGTCTGCCCGGGCGGTAAAGCGCATCGAGGTGATGCCGCAGTAGAGGCGCCGGTCATCCGGAGTCATGACTTCGATACCCGGTAGATCGCGCACGGCATTCACCCACAGGTTGCGCAGGTAACCGAGCCGCGCGCCCTTGGCCAGGGCTCCGCCCAGGGCATAGTGCTCTTCGAACACCAGGGGCAGGGTCATCAGGGCCGGGATGTTGGGCGTGCTGTGCGGGGTACGGGCACGGATGTCGGTCGCCGGGTGGCTTTCATCGTCCATGTCCGGGTCGATATCGGCCAGCCGATGTGGGGCAATGTACAGGAAGCCCAAGGCCAGGGGCGCGCCGATCCATTTCTGCAGATTGAATCCGGCGAAGTGGATGCCCAGCTTCTTGATATCGAAATCGATCTGGCCCAAGGCATGGGCGCCGTCGAGAATGATGTCGACGTCGAACTCCCGGGCCGCCTCGGCGATTGCCTGGACCGGCATCACCAGCCCGGTCAGGTGGTTCACGTAGGTCAGCGTCATCAGCTTCAGGCGCGGGTAGCGGATGAACGCTTCGCGATAGGTTCCCACCAGGCTCTCGAAACTGGCGGGATGCTGGTGGACCAGTTCGATGACCTCCACGCCACGCTGGCGAGCCAGCCAGCGCATGGCGCTCTTGACCGATGGATATTCCAGGTCGCAGATCAGGATCTGGTCGCCAGGCACCAGTCGGTTGTAGTTGCGTATCAACGATTGCAGGGCATCCACTGCGCTGCGGGTCAGCGCCACGGTTTGCGGGGCGACGTCGATCAGCTCCGCCACCTGGCGGCGTATCGCATCGCCATGTTCCTGGTCGAAATACTGCCGCACATAGAGCGAGTTGCTGCGGTTGATGAATTCGATATTGCGCTGGTATTCCTCCACCACGGTTCGCGACATGCGACCGAAGTAGCCGTTCTCCAGGTTCAGCGGCCCGTTGGGGTCGACATCGTAGCGGCCGACAAAGGTCTGCCAGAATGCTTCATCGTGGGCGCGTAGCGTGTTCTCAGGCATGGCGGGCTCTTTCAGGGGCGGGGCTTGGGCTTGCCGTGTTTGATGCGCAACGGATCGAGCAAGTCCGACAGACCGTTGTGATCGATCTCCTGCATCAGCGCCAGCAAGGCACCCAATTCACCGTGGGGAAAACCTTCCCGGGCGAACCAGTTCAGGTATTGGCCAGGCAGGTCAGCCAGGATTCGACCCTTGTATTTGCCGTAGGGCATCTGGCGCGTGACCAGCAGTTCCAGGTTTTGCGGATTCATGGCAGTCGTCTTGATTCGGGCAGGTTTGAAAATACAGGCATTCTGCATGCAGGCCAAATGACAGATCATGCAAATAACGCGGATACAGATTTGAGGGTTTTTGCTAACTGATTGATTTTAAATGGAGATTTCTTTGGTTTAGGGCTGGCATGGCCGATGCAACAGTCCTTGCAGGTTTTTTATTAACCAAGCAAAGGAATTGAAAAATGACTGACATGAACAAAGAAGCCATCTCCGTCCTGAATGACCTGATCCAGACCAGCAAGGACGGTCAGGAAGGCTTCAAGACCTGCGCTGAAGACATCAAGCACCCACAACTCAAGGCCCTGTTCGTCCAGCGCGCCGCCGATTGCGCCACTGCCGCGACCGAGCTGCAAGCGGCCGTTCGTTCCCTGGGCGGCGACCCGGAAACTTCCACCAGCGTGGCCGGTGACTTGCACCGCCGTTGGGTGGACGTGAAATCCATGTTCACCGGCAAGGACGAAGAGGCCGTGCTCAACGAAGCCGAACGCGGCGAAGACCATGCCCTCAAGGCCTACAGGGAAGCCATGGAGAAGATCAACAAACATAACCTGGTGGGCATCCGCGATCTGGTGGAGCGTCAGTACCACGGTGTGCAACGCAACCATGACCAGGTCAAGGCGCTGCGTAACCAGGCGAAAGCCAGCTAAGTCCGTGCCCTGAAAAAAAAACGCCAGCTTGCCTGGCGTTTTTTTATGGCGGGTACGACCGCCAACGGTTTGGCGAAGCGCGTCCCGGGGTTTGGGAACCGTCGTGTAACGGTGTGTTGTCCAATATCTAGTCAATAGCCTATGGACTGATATAGGTAGCTAGCTAATAATTACGCCTGCTGTCTCACATCCTTGCACTATTGTTATCGCAAACCCTGAAGAGTTTCCTGCGTGCCCATTACCCTACAGGCCTTGTTCGCCCCGGACCGTCTCGCTCTGCAGTTCGCCATCAAAACCGTATTGGGCGGCGGACTGGCGCTATGGCTGGCGTTGCGCTGGGGCCTGGAACAGCCTTCGTGGGCCTTGATGACTGCGTTCATCGTGGCGCAGCCGTTGTCCGGGATGGTGGTGCAGAAGGGCCTGGCACGGCTGCTCGGGACCTTGGTGGGCACCGCGATGTCGGTGGTGTTCATGGGCCTGTTCGCCCAGGCCCCCTGGCTGTTCCTGCTGGCGCTCGCGTTATGGCTGGGCCTGTGCACGGCCTGTTCGACGCTGCTGCGCAGCGCCTGGTCCTATTCGTTCGTGCTGGCCGGTTATACGGTCGCGATCATCGCCTTGCCCGCCATCTCCCATCCGCTGACGGTGTTCGACCAGGCCGTGGCGCGCTGTACCGAGATCAGCCTGGGCATTGTCTGTGCCACGGCCACCAGTGCGTTGCTCTGGCCGCTGCGGGTCGAGCAGCAACTGGCGGTCCAGGCCCGTACCGCCTGGCAGAGTGGCATGCAGGCGGCACGGGCCACCTTGGCCGGTGACGCCCAGGCGCGAAAAGGCTTGCTGGAGATCCTCGGCAAGATCGTCGCGGTGGATGCCCAGCGTGAGCACGCCTGGTTCGAAGGTCGCCTTGGCCGTCAGCGGGCCCGGGCCATCAGCGGCTTGAGCCAGAAATTGCTGATGCTGCTGCGCATGTCCCGTTCGGTGCGCCGGCAGTGGAAGCAGCTCGAGCCGCAGGAGGCCGAGGCCCTGCAGCCCTGGATGAATGAAGTGCGCCAAGCCCTCGATGCCGACAGCTCGACGTTGCGGGCGTTGCGGCCGCGGGTCATGGATGCCTCGAATGATCCGGGCATCAGTCCGGCGCAGAGCTATTGCCTGGCCCGTTTCGCCCTGCTGCTGGACACCGCCCTGGCCGCTTGCGCCGCGCTGAAGGCGGTAGAGGAGGGCAGGGAGGCGGCCGATCCACCGCGAACCCTCGCACCCCATCGCGACCTGTCCCTGGCCATGGTATTCGGGGCCCGCAGTGCCCTGGCGTTCCTGACGGTCGCCAGTTTCTGGCTGGCGACCGCCTGGCCGGCCGCATCCGGCGCACTCTTGCTCACTTGCGTGGTTTGCAGCCTGTTCGCCAGTCGCGAAAACGGCGCGCAGATCGGCATGAGTTTCCTGCGGGGAATCCTGCTGGCCGTGCCGACGGCCTTCGTGATCGGCGAGATCCTGCTGCCGCAATGGAGCAGTTTCGCCATGCTCTGCCTGGCCATGGGCGTTCCGCTGTTCCTGGGGGCGCTGGGCATGGCCAAGCCACCGATATTCGCCACGGCCACCTCGTTCTGCCTGCACTTTATCGTGCTGGTGTCGCCGCTCAACGCCATGAAGTACGACGTGGCGGCGTTCTTCAACAGTGCCCAGGCGATGATGATCGGCGTGGGCGCCGCGGTGCTGGCCTTCAAGCTGCTGATCCTGCGTGACCCGGCCTGGCATAGCCGGCGCTTGCTGGCGGCGACCCTGGACGATCTGGTGCGCCTGACCCACCGCAACCTGCGTGGTGCCGAGAGCTGGTTTGGCGGGCGCATGGCCGATCGACTGTTGCAACTGGCCAGGCATTATCCGGAATTGCCGGTGCCGGCGCGCAGCCGCTGGGACGACGGCCTGCTGGGCCTGGACATCGGCGATGAGCTGCTGCATCTGCGATTGAGCCTGGCGGTGGCCCAGATCCCGGACAATCTGGCGCAGACCCGTTACTTGGACGCACTTGAGCAGGTACTTGAGCGCGGCCCGTCCGGTGATCGGGCCGAAGCGCTGGCACCAGCGAGCGCCGAGTTCCTGCAAGCGCTGGCGAGCCAACCGCCTGGTGATGCGTTGAAGCTGGCCCAAGGGGCGGTGGTGCAACTTCAAAACAGCTGGCGCGCCTGGTGCCGCCAGCACGAATCCCAAAGCCAGGAGCACAGCCATGGGCTTGCGTGAGTGGTCGATCGGCGGGGTGTTGCTCAGCCCGTTCCTGATTTATGTGGTGCTGGCGCTGCTGGTGACCGGTGCGTTGCGCCTGTTGCTCAGCCTCGTGCCGGCCGGGCGCTGGATCTGGCATGAGGCGCTGTTCGACTGCGCCTTGTATGTCTGCGTCCTGACTGTCATTACTGTGGTCCTCGGGCCGTTATAAGGAGTTGAACATGCGGACCTCCGTACGAGTCGCCGTCACGTTGAGCGTGGTGGCGGTGGCGATCTTCGCCGGGTTTCACCTGTGGCAGTACTACATGCTTACGCCCTGGACCCGGGATGCGCGAATCCGTGCCGACGTGGTGGTGATCGCCCCCGACGTGTCCGGCTGGGTGCGCGAACTCAAGGCTGTGGATAACCAGCAGGTCAAGGCTGGCGACCTGCTGTTGAGCATCGACCGTGAGCGGTTCGAGGCTGCGGTGGAGAAGGCCCGGGCCGTGGTCCAGACCCGCCAGCAGCAATTGAACCTGCGCGAACACGAAGCCAGTCGTCGCGCGGCCTTGGGGCCACAGGCCATCAGTGCCGAACTGCGTGAAAATGCCCAGATCAACGCAGGCATCGCCCGGGGCGAGCTGCGTGAGGCCCAGGCCGAAGCCAAGGTCGCCGAACTCAACCTGGCCCGCAGCCAGGTCCTGGCGCCTCGCAGCGGCCATATCACCAACCTGCGGCTGGCCGAAGGCAACTATGTGAACGCCGGGCAGCCGGTCATGGCGCTGATCGACGACTCGACGTTCTATGTGCAGGCCTATTTCGAGGAAACCAAATTGCCGAGGATCCGCGTGGGCGATCCGGTCAAGGTCTGGCTGATGAGCGCAGGCCATGCGCTGGAAGGCCACGTGGAAAGCATCAGTCGCGGCATCACCGACCGCAATACCAATCCGGACACACAACTGCTGGCGGAGGTCGAGCCGACCTTCAACTGGGTGCGCCTGGCCCAGCGGATTCCGGTGCGGATCAAGCTGGACAAGGTCCCGGAAGGCGTGACACTGAGCGCCGGGATGACGGCGAGCGTGCAGGTGCGCGAAGACCAGCCATAGCTCATCGCACAACGGTCATTTGTGGCGAGGAGACAAATCCCCTCGCCACCTGTCATTCACTTTGGATCGTGGTAATCAACCGATGCTGATCGCCGGCAATGTCGGCAGCGTCACGGTCTGTTGCTTGCGCGGCGCGAGGATCTCGGCCTCGCCGTCCACCACCAGTTCGTCGCGCTGGTTGAACACGCGAGTGGCGATGCGCACGCGGAATTTCGGCAGCTTTTCCAGGATTTCCAGGCGCACGGTCAGGGTGTCGCCGATTTTCACCGGCTTCTGGAAGCTCATCTGCTGGCCGATGTAAATGGTGCCTGGCCCTGGCAACTCGCACGCCACCGCCGCGCTGATCAATGCCCCGCTGAACATGCCATGGGCAATGCGCTCCTTGAACATGCTCGCTGCCGCGAACTCGGCGTCCAGGTGCACCGGGTTGTGATCGCCCGACATCGCAGCGAACAGCTGGATGTCACGCTCCTCGACGGTCTTGCTGTAGCTGGCGGTCTGGCCAACTTCGAGGGCTTCGTAAGGGATGTTGGTAACCTGGGTCATCTGTCTGAAATCCTGAGATGGGTAAAAAGAAACACAGCCTACAGGCTGTATGAAAAACTATTCGCTTCGTTGCGGGCGTTTATGACTCAGCGCCTGGGCAACCCAGGCCAGCACATCGGCCGTCACTTCATCGCGGTTGGTTTCGTTGAACAATTCGTGCCGGGCCTGGGGGTAGATCTTCAATTGCAGGTTCCGGCTGCCGGCGTCGCGCAGGGCATCGGCCAGATCCTTCAGACGCTTGCCTTCGCTCACCGGATCACATTCGCCGCCCATTATCAGCAGTGGCAGGCCCGGATCGATCTGGGCGAGATTGGACGCCTTGCTGATCTGCTGCAGCCCGCCGAGCAGATCCACCCACAATTGGTTGGTGCAGCGAAAGCCGCACAACGGGTCCTGGATGTATTTGTCCACCTCGCTCGGATCCCGGCTGAGCCAGTCGAAAGGGGTACGGGCCGGCTTGAATTTCTTGTTGAAACTGCCGAACGACAGCCATTCGATCAGGGCGCTGCGCCCGGCCGCCCCCTGGCGCCAGCGTTCGAAACGGGCGATCTGGCGGGCGGCGCGGTAAAGCGCCACGGGTTGGAAGTTGGAACCGCTGAGGATCGCGCCATGCAGGCTCGCGCTGTGATGCAGCAGATAGGCCTGGGCAATATAGCTGCCCATGCTGTGGCCGAGCAGCAGTATGGGGGTGTCGGGGTGCTGCTGGCCGATGTGCTGGTTGAGACTGGCCAGGTCGCCGACCACTTTGGCCCAGCCATCCTGGTCGGCGTAATGGCCCAGTATCCCGCCCTCCGCGGTGCGCCCGTGGCCACGCAGGTCCGGTGCGTACACGCCATAGCCTTCGTTGCACAGGGCCTGGGCCAGGCGTGCATAGCGACCGCTGTGCTCGGCCATGCCGTGGGCCACCATGACCACCGCCCGGGGTGCGCCTTCGGGCAGCCACTGGTTGACGAACAGGCGGCTATGGTCAGTCGCGGGCAGCCAGAACGTTTGGTGGATCATGGCGCTTCCTTTACACGAGGGGTCATACACAGGGACATGCACTGAATCACACAGGCGTCGCTGCATTGTATAGCGCATCCGTTGCGTCTCGCCTGATCAGTGTCCACGCTCAGGCTCTGTGTGGCCCGTCCTGTCAGTCAACTTCGGATGCCTGGCCACCTCCATATCCCGCGTTGCCTTGGCCAAGGGCGTCCGGCATCCGAATTTGAACTGACGACTAACCACACAAACCACGAGGCAGGAAGATTCACACAATCTATGACGCAAGTTGCCATATTTGCCTGATTGGCCATAGCTGCTAGTGTCCCAAGAGCTCCGCTTCGCCCGATAGGCAAGCGGCCCCGGGATAGGTTCAGGTAAAGAGGACAAAAACAATGCAGCCTGATTTCTGGAATGACAAGCGCCCGGCCGGCGTGCCCTCGGACATCGACCTGGGGGCCTACAAATCGGTCATCGAGGTGTTCGAGCGTTCCTGCAAGAAGTTCGCCGACCGTCCGGCGTTCAGCAACATGGGCGTGACCCTGACCTATGCCGAGCTGGAGCGCTACAGTGCGGCGTTCGCCGGCTACCTGCAGGCCCACACCGACCTGGCCCCGGGCGATCGTATCGCGGTGCAGATGCCCAACGTCCTGCAATATCCGATCGCTGTGTTCGGCGCCTTGCGCGCCGGGCTGATCGTGGTCAACACCAACCCGCTGTACACCCCGCGGGAAATGCGTCACCAGTTCAAGGATTCCGGTGCCCGGGCGCTGGTGTATATGAACCTGTTCGGCCAGAAGGTCCAGGAGGTGCTGCCCGACACCGACCTGCAATACCTGATCGAGGCGAAGATGGGCGACCTGATGCCCGCCGCCAAGGGGTGGCTGGTCAATACCGTGGTGAGCAAGGTCAAGAAGATGGTGCCGGCCTATTCGCTGCCCCAGGCCATTTCCTTCAAGAGCGCCTTGCGCCTGGGGCGCGGCCAGGGCATCAGGCCGCTGAAGGTCAGCCTCGATGACATCGCGGTGCTGCAATACACCGGCGGTACGACCGGGCTGGCGAAAGGCGCGATGCTGACCCACGGCAACCTGGTGGCCAACATGCAACAGGCGCGGGCGTGCCTGGGGCAGTTCGGCGACGATGGCCATCCGCTGCTGCGCGAAGGTCAGGAGGTAATGATCGCGCCATTGCCGCTGTACCACATCTATGCCTTCACCGCGAATTGCATGTGCATGATGGTCACCGGCAACCACAACGTGCTGATCACCAATCCACGGGACATCGGCGGCTTCATCAAGGAACTGAAGAACTGGCGTTTCTCGGCATTGCTGGGGCTCAACACCCTGTTCGTGGCGCTGATGGACCACCCGGATTTCAAGAGCCTGGATTTCTCCAGCCTCAAGCTCACCAATTCCGGCGGCACCGCCCTGGTCAAGGCCACCGCCGAGCGCTGGGAACAGCTGACCGGCTGCCGTATCACCGAAGGCTATGGCCTGACCGAAACCTCTCCCGTGGCCTGCACCAACCCCTATGGCTCCAAATCCCGCCTGGGTACGGTAGGGTTGCCAGTGCCCGGCACCCTCATGAAGGTCATCAGCGACGAGGGTGTCGAACAACCCCTGGGCGAACGCGGCGAGCTGTGCATCAAGGGCCCGCAGATCATGAAGGGCTACTGGAACAAACCCGAGGCCACCGCCGAGGTGCTGGACGACGAAGGCTGGTTCAAGTCCGGCGACATTGCGGTCATCGACCCGGACGGCTTCGTGCGTATCGTCGATCGCAAGAAGGACATGATCATCGTCTCGGGTTTCAACGTATACCCCAACGAAATCGAAGACGTGGTGATGGCCCACCCGAAGGTCGCCAGCTGCGCGGTCATCGGCGTGCCGGACGAGCGTTCGGGGGAGGCGGTGAAGCTGTTCGTGGTGGCTCGGGAGGCGGGCGTGAGCCTCGAAGAACTCAAGGCCTACTGCAAGGAAAACTTCACCGGCTACAAGATTCCCAAGCACATCGTGCTACGGGATTCGTTGCCGATGACGCCGGTGGGCAAGATCCTGCGGCGCGAGCTACGCGATATCGCCTGACGCCTGCAAAGATCGTCCGGTAGAAACAACTGGTGGGAGCGAACGTGCTCGCAAAGGCGGTGGATCGGTCAGCCCGAGGTTGGCGGGTCCATTGCTTTCGCGAGCAAGGCCGCTCCCACGGTTTCTTATGTTCAGATCGATTCGATGGCGCTTAGAATTTTTACTCTAAAAGTGACCATTGAATATTCTTGAGTCGGATTAATGACTGATTGGGCCTATTTTGGCTCTGGTCGGCCCTTGGCAAAGCTGCTACTCTCGGCGCGCTTTTGTGACTTCTCGGCCTTGATTCAAGCCAGATTCACCAACAAACACACACCAATAATAATCGCATCAAATGCGGTGAGAATTCGCGTTGCTGAGGAGTGGGCTTCCATGATTGAAGACTTTTGGAAGGATAAGTACCCAGCTGGGATTGCTGCCGACATCAATCCAGACGAGTATCCGAATATTCAGGCGGTGTTGAAGCAGTCCTGCCAACGCTTCGCCGACAAGCCGGCATTCAGCAACCTCGGCAAGACAATCACCTACGGTGAACTCTACGAATTGTCCGGTGCCTTTGCCGCGTATCTGCAACAGCATACCGATTTGCAGCCTGGCGATCGAATCGCCGTGCAACTGCCTAACGTTCTCCAGTATCCGGTGGCCGTGTTCGGCGCCATTCGCGCCGGCCTCATCGTGGTCAACACCAACCCGCTGTACACCGCGCGGGAGATGGAACACCAGTTCAACGATTCCGGCGCCAAGGCGCTGGTATGCCTGGCGAACATGGCGCACCTGGCCGAGGCCGTGGTGCCCAAGACCGGCGTCAAGCACGTCATTGTCACTGAAGTCGCCGACCTGCTGCCGCCGCTCAAGCGTCTGTTGATCAACAGCGTGATCAAGTACGTCAAGAAGATGGTTCCGGCCTATCACTTGCCCAAGGCCGTCAAGTTCAACGATGTGCTGAGCAAGGGCCACGGCCAGCCAGTCAACGAAGCCAACCCCACCAGCGACGATGTGGCTGTGTTGCAATACACCGGTGGCACCACCGGCGTGGCCAAGGGCGCGATGCTCAGCCACCGCAACCTGGTGGCGAACATGCTGCAGTGCAAGGCGTTGATGGGCTCCAACCTCAATGAAGGTTGCGAAGTGCTGATCACGCCGCTACCGCTGTACCACATCTATGCGTTCACCTTTCATTGCATGGCGATGATGCTGATCGGCAACCACAACATCCTGATCAGCAACCCGCGGGATCTTCCGGCGATGGTCAAGGAACTGTCGAAGTGGAAATTCAGCGGTTTCGTTGGCCTCAATACGCTGTTCGTGGCCCTGTGCAACAACGAAGGCTTCCGCAAGCTGGACTTCTCGGCACTGAAGATCACCCTGTCCGGCGGCATGGCCTTGCAACTGGCGGCGGCCGAGCGTTGGAAGGAAGTGACCGGTTGCCCGATCTGCGAAGGCTACGGCATGACCGAAACCAGTCCGGTGGCCACGGTCAACCCGATCCAGAACATCCAGATCGGGACCATCGGGATCCCGGTGCCGTCGACCCTGTGCAAGATCATCGACGACGCGGGCGTGGAAAAACCGCTGGGCGAGATCGGCGAGCTGTGCGTGAAAGGGCCGCAGGTCATGAAGGGCTATTGGCAGCGCCAGGAGGCGACCGATGAGATCCTCGACAGCGAAGGCTGGCTCAGGACGGGCGATATCGCGCTGATCCAGCCGGACGGCTACATGCGTATCGTGGATCGCAAAAAGGACATGATCCTGATCTCGGGTTTCAACGTGTACCCCAATGAACTGGAAGATGTGCTGGCGACCCTGCCGGGGGTGCTGCAATGCGCCGCCATCGGCATACCGGACGAGAAGTCAGGCGAGGCGATCAAGATTTTCATCGTCGTCCGTCCGGGGGCCACGCTGACCAAGGAACAGGTCATGGAGCACATGCGTGCCAACGTCACTGGCTACAAGGTACCCAAGGCCGTCGAGTTCCGCGACGCGCTGCCAACGACCAACGTGGGCAAGATCCTGCGGCGCGAGTTGCGTGACGAGGAACTCAGGAAACTGGGTGTGAAGAAGTAGAATTGCCGTCAGACAAAAGCCCCGCCGAAGCGGGGCTTTTTCTTGGGCGATTACCTGAAGCGAGACCGTCTTTGTGGGGACGGTCATCGGCGGTGGGTTACAACCGGAACGGTGCGAAATCCAGATTGGTGCCTCCAGGACGCATGTCCTGCAGGTAAGAGTCCTTGTCGGCGCTCAGCTCCAGGCTCAGGGCTGCCTTGCGCTTGCCCTGGTTACGTACTTCCAGGCCTTCCATCTTTTCCCGCAGGAACACGGTCGGTACCTTCAAGTGCAGCAGCTCGTCAGTGGCCGGAGTGTGCAGCAACAGATGGACCCATTCGTACTGACCGACGGCCAGGCGTGTCACCGGGATGTTGAACCAGAAGATGTTGCGGTTGCGGTTCAATTCGCTGAAGTGGCAATTATTGACGCCCAGTACGGCACCGCCCAGTTCCTGGTTCCTGCGGGCGATGGCCTGTTTCTTATCGAGTTTCATAACATTCCTACGGGATTGGAGCTTCAGGCCGCAGCCCGAATACATGGGGCATTCTCGGGGGTTGGTCGGCAAACATAAAGCGCAACCTGCATTCGACGATGAAATATGCCGCCGAAAAATGAAACTCCCCGCAAACGGCCCCGGTCAACCCTTATGTAATGACTTTTCGTACCGTTGTTCACAGGAGAGACATCATGGGTAGCACGAGCGATAAGGTGAAGGGCGTTGCCAACGAAGCTGTCGGCAACATCAAGCAAGGCGTCGGCAAGGCCACCGATAACGACCGCATGCGCGCCGAGGGCGTAGTGCAAGAGAAAAAAGGTGAGGCCCAGCAAACCGCAGGCAAGGCCAAGGACGCGCTCAAGAAAGGCGTCGACGAGGCTTAACCGGGCTGTCGTGAAAAAACGATTGGAACGGCCATCTGCGGGTGGCCGTTTTCATGTCGGCTCGAACTTGCACCTGGGAAATTGTTCCAAAGTCGCCAAACAGGTTACTTTGTCTTGGATAACAACCCCATGAGTCGCCAGGCGACCTTCCTTTTTTGCGGCGAAAGGAGACGCACATGATGTTTCCGGCCTTGAAAGGCTTACCCCTTCATCGTGTGATGATGCGTACCGTGACCGAGTTTCTCGACGACGAGATGTCGACCTACGCCTCGGCATTGGCCTACCAGATGCTGTTTTCGCTGTTCCCCTTCATTCTCTTCCTGATCGCCTTGATCGGCTTCCTGCACCTGCCGGATTTCTTCTCCTGGCTGCGCCTGCAATCGGAGCTGGTGCTGCCGCCCCAGGCCCTGGAGCAGGTCAACCCGGTGATCGATCAGTTGCAGCAATCCAAGGGTGGGTTGTTGTCGGTGGGTATCGTCATTGCCTTGTGGACCGCCTCGGCGGGTGTGCGCTTGATGATGAGTGCGATGAACGCCGCCTACGACGTGGTGGAAGGGCGTCCGGCCTGGAAACGCTTCCCGCTGTCGATTCTGTACACGGTCGGCATCGCCGGCATGCTTTTGGCGGCTGCGGCGTTGATGGTGCTCGGACCGCAGGTGATGGGCTGGATCGCGGCGCAGGTGGGGCTGGAGGAGTTCATTGTCACGGTCTGGACCATCGTGCGCTGGCCGGTGATCGTCTTCCTGCTGATGGTGGCCGTAGCGCTGATCTATTACGTAATGCCCGACGTCAAGCAGGAGTTTCGCTTCATCACGCCGGGTTCGGTGCTGGCGGTGGTGGTGTGGATCATCGCTTCCCTGGGCTTTGCGTTTTACGTCAAGACCTTTGCCAACTACAACGCCATGTATGGCAGTATCGGTGCGATCATCGTGCTGTTGCTGTACTTCTATATTTCTTCGGCGGTGCTGTTGCTCGGCGCAGAGATGAATGCGGTGATCGAGCACATGTCTTCCGAGGGCAAGGACCCTGGGGAAAAGAGCCCTGGCCAGCACGAAAAACAGCATGTGTCGGGCCTTGGGCGCGACCATTCCATCCATCACCCCCACCCTGACGAAGCCCGACCATGATTCGTGAAATCCTGAAAATGGGCGATGAACGCCTGCTGCGCATCGCTCCGCCGGTGCCTGTCGACATGTTCGACAGTCCGCAGTTGTGGCAATTGATCGACGACATGTTCCAGACCATGGAAAGCGTTGGTGGTGTCGGGCTGGCGGCGCCGCAGATCGGTGTGGACCTGCAACTGGTGATCTTCGGTTTCGAGCACAGCGAGCGTTATCCCGATGCCGAGGCAGTGCCCCAGACCATCCTGATCAACCCGCTGATCACGCCGCTGAGCCCGTTGATGGAGGAGGGCTTCGAAGGGTGCCTGTCAGTACCGGGCCTGCGTGGGGCTGTGGAGCGTTACCAGCACATCCGCTATGAAGGCTTCGATCCCAAGGGAGAGCCGATCGTGCGGATGGCCTCCGGTTTCCACGCGCGGGTGGTGCAGCATGAGTGCGATCACCTGATCGGTCGCCTGTACCCCTCGCGAATCACCGATTTCACCAAGTTCGGCTTCACTGAGGTGATGTTCCCGGACCTGGACCCGACGGCCGACGATTGATGCCCCAGCGAACCCTGTGGGAGCGAGCTTGCTCGCGGTTGCAGTGTCGGTTGGCATTGATGCAGCAGACCTGACGCTATCGCGGGCTCGCTCCCACGTTGGATCTGCGTCGGACCTCAGCAAGGGCGCTGCGGCTCCCACCCCATCGCAATCATCGGCTTGCTGCGGGCATACCGGCTCAGGCGCTCGGCCATCGCATAAGGCAGCGCCGGATCGAAGCTGAACCCGCGCCGCTCATAGAAATCGCGCAAGTCTGGATGACAGAACAGCCACACCGGCTCCTCCAAGCCTTTCATGGCTTCGGCGATCAAGCGTGCGGCGATGCCTTGCGTGCGGTACGCCGGATCGACGAACAGCCCGGTCAACCAACGCCCGCCTGGCACCGAGCGCAAGCACAGGGCCGCGACGATTTCATCCCGCCGCGCTACCCACAGCTGGGCCTCACGCACCGCTTTCATCGACGATTGATGGGTGCGGTAGAACTTGTTCATCAGCGGCCACAGCGGGGCTTCGAGCTGCAGGTAGCGGATTTCAGTCATGGCCGGGCGCCGGGAAAGAAGGGGAGGGCGATTATAAAAGAACGCGAGTGCGGCGATAGGTGTATACCTGGTTCCACATCCCGTATGAGTGGAGTACGTATCATGGCCAAAGGCATGGATTCAAAAAAGGCGGTAAAGAAAAAACCGGCGAAGACCGCCGATGAAAAACGCGCTGACAAAAAGGTCAAGAAGGTGAATCTGTTCGGTCATTGAGTGGCCCGTCTCGGCGGGCCCCGGGTGTGAGCGAGGGCGTTCCCCTCGCTCAAGGCAGCAGGCAAGCGCCCGGGATCAGAGGGCGGCGAGGAAGGTATCCACGGCCTGGGCCTTGTCGTCCGGGCGTTTCGCCTGGGCTTTCTCAACTTGCGCCATTGCCGACTTGTCCTGCATGCGCTGGGCAATTTCCTGGCTGACCGCCAGTTGTTTCTCGGGCGGCATCGCCTCGAACTCCTCCTCGGTAATGCCCATTTCCTCAAGAATACTGTCGCGCAGGCGTTCCTCAGGCGTTTTGCTCATGTAGTCCTTGAAGGCCTGCATCGCCGGACTGTCGGACAGGTTGGCCCGGGCATCCTCGGACGCCACGGTTTGCAGTTGTACGCGAGTCTTGGCGAAGGCCTCAACGACGTTGTCGCTGATAGCGGTGCTGGCGTTGACCTGCTGCGTGGCCTGGCGAGTAATGGATTCCTGGACCTGGGCGCTGCCTTGGCTGGCCTGGGCCTGGATGTTGTCTCGCAACGCCTGCAGTGCCGCACTTTGCAGGCCACTGGCGGCCTGTGTGGCGGGATCCTCCTCCACGCGCCTGAGGGGCAGATTAATCATTTGCTGTTTTGCACTGACCAACATGATTCACACCTGTAGGTAATGACTGAGCGGTGGGCAGGAGCAATTCCCATGCCGGCTCCGGCGGCCCCCGCAATCCGTGCCCTGCAGCTAAGGTGGGCGCAGACCGGGCGGCCAATCCTTGCCGCCCTGCGGCAGGGCCCCACCGCAATGACCGCTCGCGCAGAGGGTCAGGTGCTTTCGCGGATCTTGAGTTCGAAACCCAGGTCCACCACTGGCTGGGCAATCCGGTTTCCGGCCATCAATGTCAGCATCTGTTCGGCGGCGCGTTGCCCGATGGCTTCCCGCGGTGTGCTGATGCTGCTCAGGCGCGGCACCATGTGGGCCGAAGCGGGCAGGTCGTTGAAGCCCAGCACCGAGATCTGCTCGGGAATCCTGATGCCACAGCGCAGTGCTTCGAAAAGGGCGCCGTGCGCCAGGTCGTCGTTGCCGAAGAAGATCGCATCCACATCCGGATGGCTGGCCAGCAGTTGAAGAAACAATTCGCCGCCCAGGCCCACCGACGACGGTCTTGGTGTCAGCAGTTCCAGGTCCGGGTCGTACAATCCGGCTTTCTGCAGGGCCCGGCGAAAGCCTTCGCCGCGCAGCAAGGTGCGCTGGTCAAGCTGCGCGCCGATGTAGGCCAGGCGCTTGCGGCCTCTGGAAATCAGATGTTCGGCCGCGGTCTCGCCGGCCTTGAGCTGGGAGAAGCCAACGCAGTTCAGGCCCGCGCCGGGGTCCAGTTCCATCATGTAGACACAGGGGATGTTGCTGGCCTCGATCATGCGTCGGGCGCTTTCGGTGCGGTCGAAACCGGTCAGCAGCAAGCCTCGTGGCTGATAGGCCATGTAGTTGCGCAGCAGGTCTTCTTCTTCGTCCCGGGAATAGTGATAGTTGCCGATCACCACTTCGAACCCCTTGGGCCTGAGCACGCGATGAATGGCTTCCAGGGTGTCGATGAACAGCAGGTTGGACAATGATGGCACCAGTACCACCACCGAATGGCTCTGGGCCGACGCCAGTGCACGGGCGGCGGGGTTGACGACATAGTTGAGTTCCACCGCGGCCTGGCGGACCTTGTCCACCAGTTCGGTGGCGACCGTGCTGACACCTCGCAGGGCGCGGGAAGCAGTGATGGGGCTGACCCCGGCCAGGCGCGCGACTTCGTTGAGCGTAGGGCGGCCGGTGGTGCGTGTATTCTTATCGTTTTTAGGGGCGGTCATCGGGGTGGCTTGCCAAACAAAAATCAAGGCACTAAGGTAGCGCTGTCTCGACGTGGCTGCAAATGCGTGAACGGGGTTGGCCTGATCCTCGTGGCGCGGTTGTCGTGAACGAACATGCTGCAACTACAAAAATGACAAGAAGGCGTCGGCAACTTCTGCTTTTGCATTGGTGTCATACCTGGCAAAGGTAGCGCTGTCTGCGCGCTGAGGTGTTACATGAACAATCCCATCACCGCCCTGGTCATCATGGGCGTTGCCGGTTGCGGCAAGACATGCGTCAGCCAGGCCCTGTGCCAGTTGAGCGGCGCCACTGCCATCGAAGGCGACACTTTCCATCCTGCGGCCAACATCCAGAAGATGAGCGCCGGTATTCCCTTGAACGACGACGACCGTGCCGGCTGGCTCGACAGCCTGTGCCAAGAGCTGCGTCGTGTCGATGCCAGGGGCGAACGCCCGGTGTTGACCTGTTCGGCCCTCAAGCATCGCTATCGCGAACGCTTGCGCAGCGCCTTGCCGGGCCTGGGCTTCGTATTCCTCGAACTCACGCCTGAAGTGGCTGCCGACCGGGTTTCCCATCGTCCGGGCCATTTCATGCCGTCGACCCTGATCGATAGCCAGTTCGCCACCCTCGAATCGCCTGTCGGCGAGCCACTGACCCTGGCCCTGGATGCATCCAGCCACAGCGTCGACGAGCTGGCACGTGAGGCTTATGTCTGGTGGGTGGCCCACGGCCTCAAGCTTGCCAGCTGACCGGCAACAAATTTGCGTCAGAAAGACAGCGCTGTCCCGATGACTTACGAATAACTGCTTCAATAACAACAACAAATCAGGAGACACCCCCCATGTTTGGCATGTCCCACGAGACGTTCCTGCTGCTGGATGCAGTGGTCACGGTGATCGGACTCATCGTCCTCATCACCAAGTTCAAGTTCCATCCCTTCATTGCCCTGACCATCGCCGCCGCGTTCCTCGGCCTGACATCGGGCATGCCGACCGGCACTATCATCAAGGCGTTCCAGGACGGCTTCGGTGGGGTGTTGGGCTTTGTCGGCATCATCCTCGCGCTGGGTACGATGCTCGGAAAAATGATGGCCGAATCGGGTGGGGCCGATCAGATCGCCCAGACCCTGATCCGCGCCTTCGGCAGGGAAAAGGTGCAATGGGCCATGATGTTCGCCGCGTTCCTGGTGGGCATCCCGCTGTTCTTCGAAATCGGCTTCGTGCTGTTGATCCCGCTGGTGTTCATCGTCGCGCGCCGCACCGGCGTATCGATCATCAAGATCGGTATTCCGCTGTTGGCCGGTCTTTCCGCCGTCCATGGCCTGGTACCACCGCATCCGGGGCCGTTGCTGGCGATCGGCATATTCGGCGCTGATATCGGCAAGACCATTCTCTACGGCCTGATCGTAGCGCTGCCGACCGCCATCATCGCCGGGCCGATCTTCGGTACGTTCATTGCCAAGCACATTCCCGGTCATCCGAACCAGGAGCTGGTGGACCAACTGGCCCGGGAGACGAATGCCGCCGAGCTGCCAAGCTTCAGCATCACCCTGATCACCGTGCTGTCGCCGGTATTCCTGATGCTGCTCAAGACCTTTGCAGATGTGGCGCTGCCGGACGGCAACCTCTTCCGGGTCTGGATGGACATGATCGGCCACCCGATCTCGGCCTTGCTGCTGGCCTTGCTGCTCTCGCTGTACACCTTCGGCTACAAGCAGGGCATCGGTTCCAACCAGATGCTGAAGTGGCTGGACGCCAGCCTCGCTCCGACGGCTGCGATCATCCTGATCATCGGTGCCGGCGGTGGCTTCAAGCAGATGCTGGTGACCAGCGGCGTGGGTGACGTGATCGGCCACATGGCCGTGAGCGCGCAGATTTCTCCGATCCTGCTGGCCTGGCTGGTGGCGGCGGTGATCCGTATCGCCACAGGTTCGGCGACCGTGGCAACCATTACCGGTGCCGGTATCGTGGTACCGGTGGTAGGGATGATTCCAGGTGTGAACCGTGAGCTGCTGGTCCTGGCCACCGGTGCCGGCTCGCTGATCCTGTCGCACGTGAACGATGCGGGTTTCTGGCTGGTCAAGCAGTACTTCAACATGACCGTGGCCGAAACCTTCAAGACCTGGACGGCGATGGAAACCATCCTGTCCGTGGTGGGGCTGATCTTTATCCTGCTGTTGTCGCTGGTGATCTAAGCACAGCACAACATAAGCGCAGGACAACATCTGTGGCGAAGGAGCAAGCTCCCTCGCCACATTTTTTCTCTGTATTAGCCGTTGGTCTTCGAGACTAACCCATCCGCCCGGAACATCGCGCGGATTCCACGCACGGCCTGGCGTATCCGGTCCTGGTTCTCGATCAGTGCGAAGCGTACGTGATCGTCTCCATACTCCCCGAAACCCACTCCCGGCGAAACGCAGACCTTGGCCTCGGCCAGCAGCTTCTTGGCGAACTCCAGCGAACCCAGGTGTGCATAGGCATCGGGGATCCTGGCCCAGACGTACATCGATGCCTTGGGGTTCTCCACCATCCAGCCCAACTCATGCAGGCCCTTGACCAGCACATTGCGGCGTTGGCGGTACTGCTCGGCGATGTCGCGCACGCATTGCTGGTCGCCTTCCAGAGCGGCGATGGCCGCCACTTGCAGCGGGGTGAACGTGCCGTAGTCGTGGTAGCTCTTGATCCGCGCCAGGGCGCTGACCAGCTCTGGATTGCCCACCATGAAGCCGATGCGCCAGCCCGCCATGTTGTAGCTCTTGGACAGGGTGAAGAACTCCACCGCGATGTCCTTGGCGCCCGGTACCTGCATGATCGACGGGGCTTTCCAGCCATCGTAGACGATGTCGGCGTAGGCCAGGTCGTGGATCACCAGTACGTCGTACTGCTTGGCCAGGGCGATGACCCGCTCGAAGAAATCCAGCTCCACGCATTGTGCGGTGGGGTTGGAGGGGAAGCCGAGGATCATCATCTTCGGCTTGGGGATCGAGCCGCGGATGGCCCGCTCCAGTTCAGCGAAGAAATCCACGCCCGGCACCAGCGGCACCGAGCGCACCTGGGCGCCGGCGATCACCGCGCCGTAGATATGGATCGGGTAGCTGGGGTTGGGCACCAGCACCGTGTCGCCCTGGTCCAGGGTTGCCAGCATCAGGTGGGCCAGGCCCTCCTTCGAGCCGATGGTGACGATGGCTTCGCTCTCGGGGTCGATGTCCACCTCGTAGCGGTCCTTGTACCAACGCGAAATGGCGCGGCGCAGGCGTGGGATGCCCTTTGAAGTGGAGTAGCCGTGAGTGTCTTCGCGCTGGGCGACGGTGACCAGTTTTTCCACGATGTGCGGGGGCGTGGCGCCGTCGGGGTTACCCATGCTCAAGTCGATGATGTCTTCGCCGCGCCGACGCGCAGCCATCTTCAGCTCGGCAGTGATATTGAATACATACGGGGGGAGTCGATCGATGCGCGCAAAGCGGCGCGGCGAACCTTGTTCGGCCATTGTTGCCTCGAGATACGTGAGCGCCCGGAACCGTCCGAGCGACGTTGGCCACTGCGGTGGCCTGCGGCGCAAGATAAGGGCGGGCAGGGGCGATTGTCCAGTGGCGGCCGGCAACTATTTTCGACGACACTGTCGGCCCGGTCGCGGGTCTTTGTAGGCGCCAGCGACCAGCTCGACTCGTTTCACCCTTTCGAACGGAATGAACAATGGAATTTTCCAGCGGTTTCCTGCTGAGCCTGTCCTTATGCCTGGATATCGGCGTGGCCAACATCGCGATGATCACCCTGGCCATGCAACGGGGTTATTTCCAGGGGTTTGCCCTGGGCCTGGGGACCTGTGTGGGGGACCTGATCTACGCCGTACTGGCCCTGGCCGGCATGACCGTGCTGCTGCAATACGAGGCGGTACGCTGGGTCCTCTGGATCGGCGGCTCGGTGTTGTTGCTGTATTTCGCCGCCAAGATGATCCATTCGGCGATCTATCACGACGCAGTGCTGGCGCAGGCAAGCGAGGCGCGGGACAGTTCGTCGCGCCAGGAATTTTTCCGGGGGATTTTCCTGGCCATGTCATCGCCCAGCGCCATTCTCTGGTTCGCGGCCGTGGGCGGCACGCTCATCGCCCGTTCAGGCGGCGGCACGGTACTCAGCTCGGCGCTGTTCCTCAGTGGGTTCCTCTGCGCCGGGCTGCTGTGGAGCGCAGGCTTGTGCCTGGCAGCGACCCAGGGCGGCAGATTGCTGGGGGACAGGCTGCTGCGTTACTCCTATTGGGCATCCGCGGCGATCTTCTGTTATTTCGCGGTGTACGTGATCGTTTCTGGCTACAACGAGTTCGTCGGTGGAGCTGCCGCGGCTGTACTGCCAGTTCACTGACAAGCGAAACGGCCCTGGCAATCACGGTTTGGCTTCTATACTGCCAAGCCCGACTTCATGTTTTGCGGAGTGTTGACGCATGGAAAAGCACGAACGCGAGTACACAGCCGAGCCACGCTTTGAACAGGGACACTTCAAGCTCATTGCCGGTTTCGGTGCGCGTTTTACCCCGGAAACGGCCCAGGATATCCCCTTGCTCTGGGAAAAGTTCTTGCCCTGGCTCGGTAATGTGCCAGGGCAGAAAAGCGACGTGACCTATGGCGTATGTTGCAATCCGGACGGGAAGGGCGGATTCGAATACATCGCCGGGGTGGAGATCGGCCGACTCGACGATTTGCCGGAGCAATACCGCTGGATCGAAATCCAGCCCGCCTACTATGCGGTGTTCGAACACCGGGGGGCGCTGAAGACGCTGCCGCAGACGTTCCAGTACATCTGGAAGCAATGGCTGCCCGAGTCCGGGCATGAGGCGGCGGACGAACCGGAGTTCGAGCGCTACAGTGAAGACTTCAACCCCAGGACAGGGGAAGGCAGCCTGGAGATCTGGATACCGCTCAAAGTCAGGTAACGCGCTGGGTCAGAGTACCAGGCCCATCCGTCGCTCATACCCGACGAGGCCCTTGTAGGCCTCGCCGCTGTCAACCCAGCCCAACCGGGTGTACAGGCCGATGGCCGATTCGTTGCTGGCATCGACCGAGAGTTCCAACCCCCTGATTTCCGGCCAGGCCGCTCGCGCCACGGCGGGCAGCGCCCGCAGGCAGGCCTTGCCGTGCCCCTTGCCCTGGGCCCGATGATCCACTTGCAGGGCGTGTAGCGTAGCGCTGTGCTCATCGGCCCAGGCCGGCAGGGCCGGTGGGCGCTTGAGGAGCAGGAACGCCACCGGTACGTCATCGGCCAACAGGGCGAACCCCTTGACCCCCGGGCAGGGCCTGGACAGCAGCATATGCAGCGCACCGTGGATATCGCCGGCGAACCTGAGTTGGTGGGGCAGAACCTCGATCGCCTCCACTTGCAGGCACTGGCCAGCGGTGAGGTGCTCGTAGGCGACGAGTTGAGCGGTCACGAAAGCGTCCCTTGTCGGCTGGCAGAATGAGGCAGGGATTCTAGCGTTATTTTTCCTTGAATTATTTTTGTCTGGGTTGTCGATTTGCCGTTGCTCCAGACGACAAGGGGTGTCTTCAACAAAAAACGCGGAGAACCAGCATGAATACCCAAGCCACTGAAACCGAAATCCAGGCCCTGATCGATACCTATCGCCAGGCTGTCATGGCCAAGGACGTGGAAAAAGTCATGGCGCTCTATGATGAGGACATCGTTTCGTTCGATGCCATCCAGGCCCTGCAATTCAAGGGCAAGACTGCTTATCGTGCGCATTGGCAGGCCTGCATGGAGATGTGCCCCGGCCCGCACAAGTTCGAGTTTCATCAGGTCAGCATCACTCCGGCGGACAGCATCGCTTTCGCCCACTGGCTGGCCTATTGCGGCGGCACCAATGAAAAAGGCGAAGAGCAGGCCTGCTGGATGCGTGTGACGGCCTGCTACCGGCGCGTGGCCGGACAGTGGAAGATCGTCCATGAACACTGGTCGGCGCCGTTCGACCCGATGGCCGGTACGGCGCTCTTCGATCTGCAGCCCTGATCGTCGGTTTTTTCACCATTACGTTCGCCTGCCGTCATCGTTGATCGGTTCGATCACGGAGCTTTCCATGAAGTACTTATGCCTGGTGTATAGCAACGAACATGTGCTGCACAACTCCCCCGACAGCCCGGAGGACGCCGAGTGCATGGCCTATGCCGAGTCGATCCAGGGCAGCGGGCGAATGATCGCCGCCGAAGCCCTGGAGTCGGTGCAGACCGCCACCACGGTGCGCATGCGCGGCGGCAAGTTGTCGATCACCGATGGTCCGTTCGCCGAAACCAAGGAGCAACTGGCGGGCTTCTACCTGATCGACGCCAAGGACTTGAACGAGGCCATCCAGGTCGCCGGCCATATCCCGGCGGCCCGGGTCGGCTGTGTCGAAGTCCGACCGGTACGCCAACTGAACCCCTGAACAACAATGACAAACAGGATATCGTTCATGAACCTCAAGCCTGCTTCTTTCGAGCTGTCCATCAGCCGCTTGATCGACGCTCCGCGCCAGGACATCTTCCGTGCCTGGACCGAACCGGCCCTGCTGGTCCAATGGTGGGGCCCCCACGGCATGACCACGCCGGAATGCGAGATGGACCTGTGGGTCGGTGGCCAGTTTCGCACGTTGATGCGGGCGCCCGACGGCAGCGAGTACCCCACCATGGGGGTGTTCCTGGAAATCGTCGCGCCGCAGCGGCTGGTGTTCACCGATGCGTTTCTCCCCGGCTGGCTGCCGTCCGGCAAGGCCTTCATGACCGCCGAGGTGATGCTCGATGAAGAGGGCGGCAAGACCCGCTACACCGCCCGCGCCTTGCACTGGAACGAAGAGGACCGTCAGGCCCACGAGGCCATGGGGTTCCACGAGGGCTGGGGGCAGAGCCTGGATCGGCTCGAGGCATTGGTCACCCAGGGCCTGCCCGACTGATGCCGGCCGAAGCGGTCAAGGCGCGGGTCGAGCAGGTCTACAGGCAAGACTCGCGACGGATCCTGGCGACACTGATTCGCCTGCTGGGGGACTTCGACCTGGCGGAAGAGGCACTGCACGAGGCTTTTTTCATTGCGGTCGAGCGCTGGCAACGCGATGGTGTGCCGGACAATCCCCGCGCCTGGCTGGTGTCCGCCGGGCGCTTCAAGGCGATCGACAGCCTGCGCAGGCGGGCGCGCTTTGCGGCATCGCAGCCGATGCTGATCGCTCAGCTGGAGACGTTGGAGCAGGCCGACTGGAGCGACGAAGACGTGGAAGATGACCGTCTGCGGCTGATTTTCACCTGCTGTCACCCGGCATTGGCGGCGGATGCCCAGGTACCGCTGACCTTGCGGGAAGTGTGCGACCTGACCACCGAGGAAATCGCCCGGGCCTTCCTCGCCGCTCCGGCGGCCATCGCCCAGCGCATCGTGCGCGCCAAGGCGAAGATCCGCGATGCGAAAATCCCGTATCAGGTGCCCGCCCGCTCGGAGCTGCCCGAACGCCTGGACAGTGTGCTGCGGGTGATCTACCTGGTGTTCAACGAAGGTTATTCGGCCTCGATGGGGGCCGAGCTGACCCGGGATGACCTGACTCGCGAAGCCATTCGCCTTGCGCGCCTGTTGATGGAGCTGTTGCCGGAAGCCGAGGTCATGGGGTTGTTGGCGTTGATGCTGCTGCACGAGTCCCGGCGGCCGGCGCGCACCTCGGCCACTGGTGAGCTGGTCCTGCTGGATGAGCAGGACCGCTCCTTGTGGGACGCGCAATTGATAGCCGAAGGCTGTGCCTTGGTGGAAGCCGCATTGAATACCCGTCGGTTCGGACCTTATTGCCTGCAAGCGGCGATTGCCGCGGTCCACGCCGAAGCCCCCAACGCAGCGGACACCGACTGGCCGCAGATCGTCGGGCTATACGATGTACTCCTGCGGGCGATGCCATCGCCGGTGATCGAACTCAACCGTGCGGCCGCCCTGGCCAAGCGCGACGGACCGGCGGCCGGCCTGGGCTTGATCGACGCGATCCTGGCGCGTGGCGAGTTGCTCGACTACCACTTGGCCTATTCGGCGCGGGCCGAATTCTGTCGGCAATTGGGACGGATGGATGAGGCGCGGACGGCTTATCGACGTGCCCTTGAATTGACGCATCAATTGCCGGAACGGCGGTTTATCGAAGGACGGCTTGCGGGGTTGCAGTCATGAACCAGAGTGACCCCCTTGTGGGAGCGAGCCTGCTGGCGATGGCGGAAGACCAGACACATCGACTGAGATGCCCCCATCGCGAGCAAGGGGGGCGATGACTGATCTCGCATTTTTGAAATACCAGAAACCACAGTGGGAGCGAGCTAGCTTGCGATAACGGTAGACCAGCCAGTCTCTATATCGACTGACAGACCCCTATCGCGAGCAAGCCCGCTCCCACAGGTTTTGTGGCTTGGCTGGCTGCGTTGAACCGCAGCCAGCCAGCGTCGATCAGAACTCGTGATCGGCGTTGTCCGGGTTCAGGTCGCTGATGCCCAGCTTGCCGGCGGCCTGTTCGATCGAACCGGTCTGCTTGACCAGCGCGGCGATGGCGTCGCGCACGATCTGGTTGCCCGCGGTGTTGCCTGCGGCGATCAACTGGTCGTAGTGCTCACCCTTGTTGGCGTGATCGACCATGACCTGGATCTTGGCTTCGGTATCGGCCAGCTCGGCCTTCAGGGTGGTGTCGACGGCCGGATCGGCCTTGGCCACCAGAGACGACAGGCTGGCGCCAGTCATCTTGGTGCCATCGACGCGGGTGTATTCGCCCAGGTAGACGTTACGTATGCCCTTGGCATCGTAGAAGTGCGAGTAATGGGTGTTGTCGCTGAAGCAATCCTGCTCGTCTTCTGGCGAATTGGCTTCCAGGGACACTTTCATGCGCTCGCCCGCCAGTTCGCCCAGGGACAGGCTGCCCATGCCGAACAGCATCTTGCGCAGGCCGGTTTCGGCAGGTTCCGCTTCCAGGGTGGCGCGGTAGTTGTCGGCCACGTTCGGCTTCCAGTTGCCTACCATTTCTTCCAGGTCGCTGACCAGCAGTTGGGTCACGGCCTTGAGGTAGGCGCGGCGACGGTCGTTGTGGCCGCCGGTGGCGCCGGCGCCTTCCAGGTAGTCCGAAGCCGGACGGTTGCCCGCACCCGGGCCGGTGCCGTTGAGGTCCTGGCCCCACAGCAGGAATTCGATGGCATGGTAACCGGTGGCGACGTTCGCCTCGGAACCGCCCAGCTCATTGAGGCTGGCGAGTTTTTCCGGGGTGATGTCCTTCACGTCGACCTTGTCTTCGCCCACCTGGACTTCGGTATTGGCGATGATGTTGGCCGTGGCGCCCGGGTTACCCAATGCGTGCTCGTAGGACTTGTCGACATAGTCGATCAGGCCTTCGTCCAGGGGCCATGCGTTCACCTGGCCTTCCCAGTCGTCGACGATGGTGTTGCCGAAGCGGAACACTTCGCTCTGCAGGTAAGGCACGCGTGCGGCGACCCAGGCTGCCTTGGCGGCTTTCAGGGTCTCGGCGTTCGGCTTGGCCAGGAATGCATCGATGGCGGTCTGCAGGGTTTTCGCGGTGGATTCGGCATCGCTGTAGACGGCATAGACGATGTCGGCGTAATGCGCGACAACGGCCTTGGCGGCGGCTTCGTCGACTTTGCCGCTGGCAGCAGGGGCGGCCGGTGCCGCAGTGCTGGCGGCCGGCGTCGGCGCTTGCGGCGCGGCAGCCTTGTCCTTGCCTTCGCCGCAACCGGCGAGGGAAATAGCGATGGCCAGCAGACTGGCGGAAGCCAGAGGCATACGAATCATGGCAAACATCCTGCTTCGGTAATGAATGGGGACTGGCGCGAGGGCGCGCAAAGGTGCGACATAATGCGAAAGATTTGCATTATGTGTAAAGGGCGTGACTGTAAATATTTCTTGTTCATTCATGAAAGATCACAGCCTTGCCCGGCGTTTTGCAGGGGAATTTCCGTTCCCCCGCAGGCACCGACCCAGCCGTGGTCTTTCAGGTATTCAGAGAGTGAGGGCCTTGCTGCGTTGCGCCTGTTTCAGGTAAGCGCCCAGCTCCCGCGCCGGCAGGGGTTTGCTGTAGTAGTAGCCCTGACCTTCGTGGCAGCCTTCGGAGATGATGTAGGCCTCCTGCTCGACCGTCTCCACACCTTCGGCAATCACCTGCATCCCCAGGCTCTTGCCCAGCTGGATGATGGCCCGCACGATGGTCGCGTCGTCCTCGTCTTCCAGCAGGTCCTGGACGAAGCTCTTGTCGATCTTGATCTTGTCCAGCGGCAGGCTCTTGAGGTAACTCAGGGACGAATAGCCGGTGCCGAAGTCATCGATGGCGATCAGCGCACCGGAACGGCGCAGGCTCAGCAGATGCTGGGCGGCAGTGGTGATGTCTTCCATCAGGCCGGTTTCGGTGACTTCCAGTTCCAGGCTGCGAGGCGGCAAGCGGTACCGCTGCAACAGGTTGTTCACCACCCGCGGCAGTTCGGCGTGGTGCAGTTGCACGGTGGACAGGTTGACCGCCATGCGCAGTTCGATGAACCCCTGGTCGTGCCATTCGCGCAGTTGCTTGCAGGCCTGGTCCAGCACCCATTCGCCGATGGCGATGATGGTGCCGTTCTGCTCGGCCAGGGGAATGAACAGGTCGGGTGGCACGAAGCCGTGTTCCGGATGATGCCAGCGGATCAGGGCTTCGGTACCCACCACCCGCAGGTCGCGATAGCTGATCTGCGGTTGATACACGAGGGTGAACTGGTCGCGGATCAGGGCTTCGCGCAGGTCTTTTTCCAACTCGCGTCGTCGGCGCATTTCGCTGTCGACACTGGCGATGTAGAACTGATAACGATTGCGCGAGCGAGTCTTGGCCAGGGTCATGGTCTGCTCGGCTTTTTGCAGCAGCTTCTCGGTACTGCCACCGTCCTCGGGAAAAAGGGTGATGCCGATGGTGGCCCGCAGGCGGATTTCATGGTCGTCAAGGACGAAGGGCGCTTCCAGGTCATCGAGAATGCTCTGGGCCAGCTCGGCGGCTTCGTAAGGTTGTTCGATATCGGCCTGGACCAGGGCGAATTGGTCGCCCCCCAGCCGTGCCAGGGCGCCCAGGCGTCCGCTGTGGGCTCGCAGCCGATCGGCCAGGGCCAGCAGCAGCTGGTCGCCGGTCTGGTAGCTGAACTGTTCGTTGATGCCCTTGAAGTCGTCCAGGCCTACGCACAGCACTGCCACCCGGCGTTGCAGGCGTCCTGCGTCCACCAGGATCTTGTCCAGTTGCTGCTGGAGTTGCTGGCGGTTGGGCAGGCCGGTGAGAAAATCGTACTGGGCCATTCTCAGCAGGCTGTTTTCCGCCTCGTGGCGCAGGTGCGTGTTGCGCTCGATGGAGGCGAGCAACTGGTTGGCCGTATTGATCCACAGGCCCAGCTCGTTCTGCTCATGGCCTCGCAATTGAGGAATCTGGTGTTCGCTGGGGCGGTCGGGGTTGATTTCGGTCAGGTGTTCGATGATGCGCGACAGGGGCTTGGTCAGCATCCAGTGATAGACCAGGTACAGCACCAGGCCCATCGCCAGGGCGCGCAGCATGCCGGAAATGAAGATGATCACCGAGCTGACGATGAAACTGTGGCCATAGCTGGCGGTATCGAGGGTAATGCTCAGGTCGCCGTAGTATTCGCTGTAGGGGCCGCGGCCCACCAGTTGGGTAGTGAAGGTCCGCTCCTTGTCCAGGATGAGATCGGTCAGCCAGCGGCTCTCCGATTCCTGCAAGGGGCGGCTTTTTTCGGCGAGCATGGTTTCGCGGGGGTGGCCGATGGAGGCCATGCGCACGGCCCTGTCCTGGAACAGTCCCTCGATCACTTGCATGCCCATCTCCCGATCGAGGCTGTAGACGGCCTGGGTCGAGGGATCGCGGAACATGTCGAGAATGCGCTGGGCGTCGCTGGAGACGGCCTGGTTGGTTTTGTAGGCATCGAACACGATCTGGGCGCAGCTCAAGACCACGCCAACGATCAATGCCGAGATGAGCACGACCCGGAGCAACTTCACAGACAAGCTGTTCTTTAATTCCAGCTTCAAAGAGGGATTCCTTGTACCGTGCGGGTAGCGTCAAGTTGCCATGAGTATTGGCAATCCTGTGATGTCAGTCAAAGGGACAATCAAACACAAGGAATTTCGCCTGGAACATGGCCGATATACGGTTCTTTCAGAGTGATTGCTCTACGCCCATTGTGTCGGTTGGAGGGGGGCGCAACTTGAGCCCTCGGGGGATTTTTTATTGGAATTCGGACGTGAGGTCGTTCCTGGCCCGCTGACTTGCGAAGGCATTCACGCAAGGTAAAAAAAACCCGGCGAGGCGCCGGGTTCTCTTGGATCTGGCATCGGCAATCAGGCAGTGAAGGTCTTGCCTTCGAACTGCTCGGCCACGAATTTCCAGTTGACCAGGTTCCAGAACGCTTCGACGTATTTCGGACGAAGGTTGCGGTAGTCGATGTAGTAGGCGTGCTCCCAGACGTCGCAGGTCAACAGCGGGGTGTCGCCGCTGGTCAGCGGGTTGCCGGCGCCGATGGTGCTGGCCAGGGCCAGGGAGCCGTCGGCTTTCTTCACCAGCCAGCCCCAGCCGGAGCCGAAGGTGCCGATGGACGTCTTGCTGAACTCTTCCTTGAACTTGTCGAACGAACCGAAGGCCTTGTTGATGGCTTCGGCCAGGGCGCCGGTAGGCTGACCGCCGGCGTCAGGGGCCAGGCAGTTCCAGTAAAAGGTGTGGTTCCAGACCTGAGCGGCGTTGTTGAAGATACCGCCCGAGGAAGTCTTGACGATTTCTTCCAGGGTCTTGCCTTCGAACTCGGTGCCTGGCACCAGGTTGTTCAGGTTCACGACATAGGTGTTGTGGTGCTTGTCGTGGTGGTATTCCAGAGTCTCTTTGGAGATGTGCGGCTGCAGTGCATCGTGTGCGTAGGGCAGCGGCGGCAATTCGAAAGCCATGGTGATTCTCCTAATCAGGTCAGTTGCGGTGAGCGCAAGGCCGATCACGGGCGGCCAGACAAGCGCCGGGGAGTTTGTACTCTTTGCGGCGCAAGGTCGGATCATAGCACCGGGGGTGCGGCATAACCACGCAACAACTGTGTGGGATAGAGGTTCCAGAGCGGTTTGCAATAATCAGCCGGCGACGATCAATTGCACCGCCACGGTAAACATCATCACCGCCACCAGCACGTCCAATACCCGCCATGTCGTGGGCCGGGCCAGCCACGGGGCGAGCCAGGCGGCCCCCAGGGCCAGGGTGAAGAACCACAGCAGAGAGGCACTTGCCGCGCCCACGACGTAGGCGCCGGGAACACTCTGCTGGGCGCCGAGGGAGCCGATCAGCAACACGGTGTCCAGATACACGTGTGGGTTGAGCAGCGTCACCGCCAATGCGCTGAGCAGTACCGCCCGCAGTGAGCGCACGGCTTGTTTTTCACCTTCCTGCAGGCTCTGTTTCGAACAGGCCCGGCGCAAGGCCTGGCTGCCGTACCAGAGCAGGAACGCCGCGCCGCCCCAGCGAGCGATCGACAGCAGCAGCGGGCTCTGGGCCAGCAGCGTCGCCAGCCCGAACACGCCGGCCATCACCAGCAGCGCATCGCAAGTGACGCACAGGGCGGCCACAGGCAGATGGTGCTCACGGCGCAAGCTTTGGGCCAGTACAAAGGCATTCTGAGCGCCAATGGCCATGATCAGGCCCAAGGCCACCAACAAGCCGTTCACATAGCTTTGCCACATCATTGTTTCTCCATCGAAGGTTCAATGCTGGCTATTCTCCGGTGGGAAGGGGTATAAGAAAAACCAATCCTGCTGATTGCTCATTAGAGAAACTGATGTTCGATTACAAATTGCTTTCCGCATTGGCGGCGGTCGTCGAGCAAGCCGGCTTCGAGCGTGCCGCCCAGGTGCTGGGCCTCTCGCAATCGGCCATTTCCCAGCGCATCAAGTTGCTGGAGGCGCGGGTCGGCCAGCCGGTGCTGGTGCGCGCCACGCCGCCGGCGCCTACCGAGATCGGCCGGCGGTTACTCAACCATGTGCAGCAGGTGCGTCTGCTGGAGCGAGACCTGCAGAGCCTGGTTCCGGCGCTGGATGAGGAGGGCGTACCCGAGCGCCTGCGCATCGCCTTGAACGCCGACAGCCTGGCGACCTGGTGGGCGGCGGCGGTGGGCAGCTTCTGTGCCGAGCATCAGTTGCTGATGGATCTGGTGGTGGAGGATCAGACCGTCGGCCTCAAGCGCATGCGCGCCGGTGAGGTGGCGGCCTGTGTCTGCGCCAGTGAACGCCCGGTGGCCGGTGCCCGCAGCGTCTTGCTCGGGGCCATGCGCTACCGCGCGCTGGCCAGCCCGGCTTTCATCGCCCGGCATTTTCCCGATGGCGTACGCGCCGACCAACTGGCCCGTACACCGGCGCTCGTATTCGGCCCGGATGATTTCCTCCAGCACCGCTACCTGGCCTCACTGGGTGTGGAAGGGGGATTCGAGCACCATCTCTGTCCGTCGTCCGAAGGTTTTATCCGCCTCGCCGAGGTCGGCCTTGGCTGGGGGCTGGTGCCAGAGCTGCAAGTGCGTGAGCAACTGGCCCGGGGCGAACTGGTGGAGTTGCTTGCAGATAAACCGATCGATGTGCCGTTGTACTGGCATCATTGGCGCAATGGTGGACAATTGCTCGGCTTGCTGACCGATCGATTGGTCCGCGCCTGCGGCCAGTCGCTGGTGCCTTGGGAGCCGCGATAAGCGCCAAGCCGCAAGCGGCGTAGAGTAGAGATTAACCGGCACCGGGGGGCACGCAGCCCGCCGCTGCACTTGTTGGGAGTATGCATGAAGATTCTGGTCACCGGCGCAAGCGGCTTCATTGGCGGGCGCTTCGCGCGTTTCGCCCTGGAGCAGGGCCTGGATGTGCGGGTCAACGGACGCCGGGCCGAGAGCGTGGAGCACCTGGTGCGTCGCGGTGCGCAGTTCGTCCCGGGGGACCTGAGCGATCCGCTGCTGGCCCGCGACCTGTGCCAGGATGTCGAGGCTGTGGTGCATTGCGCCGGCGCGGTGGGGCTCTGGGGACGCTATCAGGATTTCCACCAGGGCAACGTCCAGCTCACGGAAAACATCGTCGAGGCCTGCCTCAAGCAGAAGGTCCGGCGCCTGGTCCACCTGTCGTCCCCGTCGATCTATTTTGACGGCCGCGACCACCTCGGGCTGACCGAGGACCAGGTGCCCAAGCGCTTCGCTCATCCGTACGCGGCCACCAAGTACCTGGCCGAGCAGAAGGTCTTCGGTGCCCAGGAATTCGGGCTTGAGGTACTGGCCCTGCGGCCGCGCTTCGTGACCGGGGCGGGGGACATGAGCATTTTCCCGCGGCTGTTGAAGATGCAACGCAAGGGTCGACTGGCAATCATCGGCAACGGTTTGAACAAGGTGGATTTCACCAGCGTGCAGAACCTCAACGAAGCCCTGCTCAGCAGTTTGCTGGCCACCGGCTCCGCCCTGGGCAAGGCCTATAACATCAGCAACGGGGTGCCGGTTCCGTTGTGGGATGTGGTCAACTATGTGATGCGCCGGATGGACGTCCCACAGGTTCGGCGTTACCGTTCCTACGGCTTGGCCTACAGCGTCGCGGCCTTGAACGAAGGCGTCTGCAAATTATGGCCGGGTCGCCCCGAGCCGACGCTCTCGCGGCTGGGCATGCAGGTCATGAACAGGCATTTCACCCTCGACATCGGTCGGGCCCGGCATTATCTCGATTACGATCCGCAGGTCAGCCTGTGGACGGCCCTCGATGAGTTCTGTGCCTGGTGGACAGGCCGCTGATCGGCCCGTCATGAACCGAGTGCCGGGTTCGGGGTCAATCGGTGCGGCGGGCGAGGGGGTTATACTCGCCGCATCAAGCCATCACCGGTTTCCCAAAGGTTGAACCCATGCCCATGCGTAACGATGCCAACGACGACTTCGATGATGTTCCGAGCCTGCGGGTGCGGGCCGACATTCCCGATGACGATGACTTTTTGCCCAACCGCCCGCCCCACGTACAGGCACGCACGGCCCCGGTCGCGGCGGCCCGGGTCAAGGGGCCCAGCACCGGACCGCTGTGGGCGCTGATCGGCGCGCTGTCATGTGCATTCGCGTTCCTGGCCTGGTGGAGCTTCCAGCAGATCTCCCTCATGGAACAGCAACTGGTGGCTACCCAGGAAAGTTTCGCCCGCATCAGCGAGGACGCGGCGGGGCGCCTGCAGGACATCTCCGGCAAGGTGGTCGCCGGGCAGTCCAATGTCATGAGCGACAGTGAAGCCTTGAAGGCGCAGATCAAGCAATTGGACAACAAGCTGCAGGAGCAGGGGCGGCAATTCGACAGCAAGCTGCGGGAGCAGTACAGGCAACAGCAAGCCACGTTCGGTCCGTCCGCTGACCTGGACAAGGAACTGGCCCAGCTCATTGCCCAGGCCTCCGATCAGCAGAACACCAATACCCAGCTTCAGGCTTCCAACAAGGAGCTCCAGGCCCAGGTCAAGGCGCTGGTGGCTGAAGTCACCACCCTGAAGAACCAGGGCGAGGGCGGAGCCCTGGATGCCCAGCTCAAGAGCATCGGTGCCGACATCACTGCGCTGAAAAGAGCCACCTCCAACTCTGCCATCGACCGTCTCGAGCAGGATGTCATCGTGCTCAAGAGCCAACAGGACAAGGGTGGCAACACTGCCGAGTTCGATGCCTTCCGCGGCCAGGTCACCCGCAACATCAACACCTTGCAAGCACAGATCCAGCATCTGCAGCAGCAGCTCAACGCCCGGGCCCAATAAGCGTTTTGCGCGATAGTGGCGCGTCAGTGCACATCATTTCTGAATGTGCCGCCGTCATCGCGAGCAAGCTCGCGATGACGTCCTGTCAGTCGATAGCACTAGCCTCTGACTCACCAGGCACCCCAGCAATCCCCTGAATACTCCCACATCATCCGGCGCCGTCTACGCTCTTGAAACACCAACAAGAACGAGGGGCGCGCGCATGGTTCTTTTTCGCAAGATGGCCTGGCTGGGGGCGATGCTGATGCTGGGGCTTGCCCAGGCCCAGGCGGCCACCGGGGACGATGGCCAGGCGGCCCGGGCGCTGCTGGAAAAGGCCTTGGCCTATTACCACGACAACGGCGACAAGGCCTTTGCCGCCTTCAGCCGTCAGGGGGAGTTCGTCGACAAGGATCGTTACGTGTTCGTGGTGGATACCCAAGGTGTGATGCTGGCCAGCGGCGGGCCTTCCTCGGCGTTGATCGGGCGAGACGTTTCCGAAGTGTTGGGGCCGGATTTGCGCAAGGCCTTCAAGGACGCCTTGAAAACCCCGGAGGCCAGTGGCATCCAGCAGGCCGAATACCGCTGGCAGAACTGGGCGGACGGCAAGGTAGAGCGCAAGCATGTGTATTTCCAGCGTGTCGGCGAGCGCATCCTGGCCGTTGGCTATTATCTGCCCCGGGCTTCCGCCGAACAGGCCAGGGCGCTGCTGGACAAGGCCTCGAACGACTTGCTGAAAAACGAGAAGGCCACCCTGGCGGCGATCAACTCCCTCAAGGGCGGTTATCTGCAGGATGACCTGTATGTCTTCGTCGTGGACCTCGATACCCGGCGCTATGTCGGACACGGCACCAACCTGCGCTTGATCAATACCGACTTCGCCAAGGTCAAGGACCCGGATGGCAAGCCGGTGGGGGAGCCGATCCTGGCCATGCTTGGCCAGCAGGATGCGGGGGAGTATGAGTATCGCTGGAAGAATCCGGTAACGGGCAAGGTCGAGGACAAGCACGCGTACCTGAAGAAGGTCGGACATTTCCTGGTGGCGGTGGGGTATTACAGCCCTTGAGGACGGTTTGTGGATCCATGGCGAGGGGATTTATCCCCGTTACCCCAGAATCCATCATGCGCCGCGATCATCCGTTAGCACGCAGAGGGGCGGTGCAACCCAACGGGGATAAATCCCCGCCACGGTAAACCGTGTTCCCAGCCCGACATTTCTATGTTCGGCAGGTTCGCATAACTAAAAAGGCCCGCATCGCTGCGGGCCTCCTGTTGAGTCGCGGGGCCAATCAGCCTGCGACCAGCACTCGGATCGCTTCCAGGCGCAACGCCGCCTTCTCGAGCATCGCCAGGCCTTGCTCGCGCTGTTGACGCAGGGCCACCAGCTCGCTGTCGCGCACGGTGGGGTTGACCGCTTGCAGCGCGGTCAGGCGGGCCAGTTCCTCGTCGGTATCGGCGGCCAGGCGGCGCTGGGCCTCGGCCACGCGTTCGGCGTGACGCGGGGCGACTTTCTCTTCGCCGGCATTGATGCGCGGTGTGAGTTGGTCACGCTGGGCCTGGATGAACTTGTTGGCGCTGGCGCGGGGCACGCTTTCGAGCTGGTCGTTCAGGGTCTCGAACGAGACCCGGGCGGCCAGGTCGTTGCCATTGGCGTCCAGCAGGCAGCGCAAGGCGGCCGGCGGCAGGTAGCGGCCCAGTTGCAGCGAGCGCGGGGCGACCACCTCACTGACGTACAGCAGCTCCAGCAGCACGGTGCCCGGCTTGAGGGCTTTGTTCTTGATCAGCGCCACGGCGGTGTTGCCCATGGAGCCGGACAGCACCAGGTCCATCCCGCCTTGCACCATCGGGTGCTCCCAGGTGATGAACTGCATGTCTTCGCGAGACAGCGCCTGGTTGCGGTCGTAGGTGATGGTCACGCCTTCGTCGTCGCCCAGCGGGAAGCTGGCATCGAGCATCTTTTCGCTCGGCTTGAGAATCAGTGCGTTGTCCGAATGGTCCTCACTGTCGATGCCGAACGCGTCGAACAAGGTTTCCATGTAGATCGGCAGGGCGAACTGGTCATCCTGCTCGAGAATGGCCTCCACCAGTACATCGCCTTCGCCAGCGCCGCCGGAGTTGAGCTCCAGCAGGCGGTCGCGACCGGTGTGCAGCTCGGCTTCCAGGCGTTCGCGCTCGGCGCGAGCCTCGTCGATCAGCGCTTGCCACTCGCCGTCGTCGGCTTCTTCCAGTAGCGGCAGCAGGCGCGGGCCGAACTGATGCTGCAGGGCGTTGCCGGTCGGGCAAGTGTTGAGGAACGCATTCAGGGCTTCGTGATACCACTGGAACAGGCGTGCCTGGGGGCTGGTTTCCAGGTACGGCGCATGCAACTCGATGGTGTGCTTCTGGCCGATCCGGTCCAGGCGTCCGATACGTTGTTCCAGCAGGTCCGGGTGCGCTGGCAGATCGAACAGCACCAAGTGGTGGGCAAACTGGAAGTTGCGGCCTTCGCTGCCGATTTCCGAGCAGATCAACACCTGGGCGCCAAACTCTTCGTCGGCGAAATAGGCGGCTGCGCGGTCACGCTCCAGGATGCTCATGCCCTCGTGGAACACCGTGGCCGGGATGCCGGAGCGTACGCGCAGGGCGTCTTCCAGATCCATGGCGGTTTCGGCGTGGGCGCAGATCACCAGCACTTTGGTGCGCTTGAGCATCTTCAGGGTGTCGATCAGCCACTCGACGCGCGGATCGAAGCGCCACCAGCGCTCTTCCTCGCCGGTGTCCGTCTGGGCCTGGAAGCTGACTTCCGGATACAGCTCGGCGTGATCGCCCAAAGGCAGTTCGAGGTACTGGTCAGGGCACGGCAGCGGATAGGCATGCAGCTTGCGCTCCGGGAAACCCTGCACCGCGGCGCGGGTGTTGCGGAACAGGACCCGGCCGGTGCCGTGGCGGTCCAGCAGTTCGCGCACCAGGCGGGCACTGGCTTCGACATCGCCATCGTTGACGGCGGTCAGCAAGGCTTCGCCTTCGTTGCCCAGGAAGCCGTGGATGGTCTGGTGGGCTTCGGGCGAGAGGCGGCCCTTGTCCAGCAGCTCCTGCACGGCTTCGGCCACCGGGCGATAGTTCTCGCTTTCGGCGCGGAAGGCCTTGAGGTCGTGGAAACGGTTCGGGTCCAGCAGGCGCAGGCGGGCAAAATGGCTGTCCTGTCCCAACTGTTCCGGGGTCGCCGTCAGCAGCAACACACCCGGGATCGTCTCGGCCAGTTGTTCGACCAGCGCGTATTGAGGGCTGACCCGGTCTTCGTGCCAGACCAGGTGATGGGCTTCATCGACCACCATCAGGTCCCAGCCGGCGGCAAACAGCGCGTCCTGGGCCTTTTCGTCGTCCACCAGCCACTCCAGTGCCACCAGGGCCAACTGGGTGTCTTCGAACGGGTTGCTGGCATCGCTTTCGATAAAGCGTTCTTCATCGAACAGGGCGACCTGCAGGTTGAAGCGCCGGCGCATTTCCACCAGCCATTGGTGCTGGAGGTTTTCCGGAACCAGGATCAGCACACGGCTGGCCCGTCCGGACAGCAACTGGCGGTGTATGACCAGGCCGGCCTCGATGGTCTTGCCCAGGCCCACTTCGTCCGCCAGCAATACCCGAGGGGCGATGCGGTCGGCCACTTCTCGGGCAATGTGCAGCTGGTGCGCGATGGGTTGGGCACGGACGCCGCCCAGGCCCCATAGCGGGGACTGCAGCTGCCGGCTGGTATGCTCGAGGGTGTAGTAGCGCAGGGAGAACCAGGCCAGCGGGTCGATCTGGCCGGCGAACAGGCGGTCGCTGGCCAGGCGGAACTGGATGAAGTTCGACAGTTGGGTCTCAGGCAGGGTCACGACTTCGTTCTGCCCGTTGAGGCCGTGATAGACCAGCAGTCCGTCGACGTCATCGACTTCGCGCACGGTCATCTTCCAGCCTTCGAAATGAGTGATCACATCGCCCGGCGAAAACCGCACACGGGTGAGGGGCGCATTCCGTAGCGCGTACTGGCGAGTGTCGCCAGTGGCCGGGTAGAGCACGGTCAACAAGCGGCCGTCCTGTGCCAGAACGGTGCCTAAACCCAACTCCGCTTCGCTGTCACTGATCCAGCGTTGCCCCGGTTGATACTGCTGCGCCATGCTGCCTGACTCCCGCCTTGAAAAAGCCGGCTATCTTAACGGAATGATCCCTCAGACCAAAGGAAATACGCACGCACCAAGGGTAGTCATCGACAGGTATCGATCAACCGCTTCCATGGAACTTAAGCTGGCTGGGTGATCAAACAAGCTTGTGTGCGATCTGCATTAATGCCAACCGGGTCACAAGTTTCAGACCGGCGGTTCAAGCTGCCTGCCTCGCAGCCGACAACCTGAAGACAGGAGATTCTTATGTTGCCACCCACGCTCCCCTTGAGCGCCGTACCGATTACAGCTCAACAGGATCCGATCCGTCCGCGACCGGATATTCCGCCCGTGACCCCGGTGCAGCAAGGCTCCAACGAAACCACCATCGACCTCAAGCAGCAGGATCCGGAAGAGGCCGCGCTGTTGTTGCGCGAGGAACAGCGTCGCCAGCAGGAGCGGGAAAGGCGCCGCCGTGAAGCGGATGAGGATCCCGAAGAACACCTGGCCGTACCGGGTACCGAGCTCAATGCCGATAACACCGTGCCCGTGGTACCGCTGGTGGAAGGCGAGTCGCGCCAGGGGCTGTGGGTCGACATCCAGATCTGAAATCCGCATGTTTGCGACGAAGGCAGGCTGGTCAACGCCGCCAACAGTCCGCATCATGGAGGCATTCGCAATCCACTGCATGATCCCGGACGCCATGAGCCAAGAAGACAAGCTGATCGACCTCAGCGCCGAACGCGCCAAGCGCGTTCACGACCTCAACGAAAAACGCCTCAATGAAGTTCGCCAGGCTTTCGAGCAGGCCATGCCTCTGGGCAAGCCCGGAAAGAAAGCCAAGAACAAGAACAAGCCGAAAAAGCGTTGAACCCCCTCGTTCCATTGACACAGATCAGTTATTGCCCCGCCTTTTCCCTCAGTTGCGAGCGTTATTGACCCCGGTCAATTTTCATCCAGGCCTGATTGGTTAACTTGAACCCATCAAAACGGGGCAAGACCAGGAGGCCAGTCATGTTTTTCGATAATGTGGTGTTTGCCGGGATACTGACGGTCGGCCTCATGTTCGTATTCTTCGCTGTATTTGGATTATTCATCTGGAAAGACGCACATAAGCGTAGAAAGCCATAAGTCTTTCCAGCTGCAACGAGCACGCAAGGCATTTTGGGCGACTTCGGTCGCCCTTTTTTTTGCAAGTTTTCTGCTTCTACCCAAAACCGCTGTAGAAAGTCTTGAGTATAAAAAAGGTGCGATCCGCCAGGGTCGCACCTTTTTTTTGTAGCCGCTGGAATCAGCTGACGATGGCGGTGGAGGCGAGCCAGAACAGCGCGGCCGACAGGCCCACCGTGGCTGGCAGGGTCAGCACCCAGGCCAGCAGGATGTTGCGCACCGTGCCGCCTTGCAGGCCGCTCTTGTTGGCAACCATGGTGCCTGCCACGCCGGAGGACAGCACATGGGTGGTGGAAACCGGCAGGCTGAAGATGTTCGCCATGCCGATCATGCACGCGGTGGTGATCTGTGCGGACATACCCTGGGCATAGGTCATGCCCTGCTTGCCGATCTTCTCGCCGATGGTCAGCACCACGCGTTTCCAACCGACCATAGTCCCCAGGCCCAGGGCCAGGGCGACGGCCAGGATCACCCAGAACGGAGCGTACTCGGTGGTGGCGGTCAGGTCCTTGCGCAGCTTGTTCAGGTCATCCTTCTCGCGGGCAGCCAGGCCAGGCAGCTTGCCCACTTTCTTCGCCGTGTCGTCCAGGCAGAGCAGGTAGCGACGCACCTCGATGCGTTTTTCCGATGGCAGCGAGTGATAGTCGGCCACACCCTTGAGGGTGTCGAGCAAGGCATTGATGGTCGGTTCGGTCTGCTGCGGGTTGCAGCGGAATTTCTCGGGCAGGTCGCCGTTCACGCTCTTGCCCAGCGCCAGGTATTCGCCCAGGGATTCGTTGTTGCGCTGGTAGAACTGGCTCAGGTGCAGCGTGGCGTCGCGGGTGCGTTCGATCTGGTAGGTGGTGCTGTTCAGGTCGAGGACGAACTGCGCCGGCACGATACCGATCAGCACCAGCATGATCAGGCCGATACCTTTCTGGCCATCGTTGGAACCGTGGACGAAGCTGACGGCCATGGCTGAAATCACCAAGACCAGGCGGTTCCAGAACGGCGGATGCTTCTTGTCGTCGATCTTGCGACGCTGCTCCGGCGTCTTGTGCATCTTCGACAGCGGACGCCACCATTTCAGGCCGATCAATACCAGGGCGGCAATCAGGAAGCCGGCCATGGGCGAGAACACCAGGGACGCGCCGATATCGATCGCTTTCTGCCAGTTCACGCCGTCGGCCAGGGGAATGTCGTTGATCAACGCGTTGGCCAGGCCCACGCCGAGGATCGAGCCGATCAGCGTGTGGGAGCTGGAAGCCGGGATACCGAAGTACCAGGTGCCCAGGTTCCAGGTGATGGCCGCTGCAAGCAGCGAGAACACCATGGCCAACCCGTGCCCGGTGTTCACATTGATCAGCAGTTCCACCGGCAACAGGTGCACGATGGCGTAGGCTACGCCCACGCCTCCGAGCAGCACGCCGAGGAAATTGAACACACCGGAGAAGAACACCGCCAGGTGAGGCGGCATGGCCTTGGTGTAGATAACAGTGGCAACCGCGTTAGCGGTGTCATGAAAGCCGTTGATGAACTCGAAGGCGAGGACAAAAGCCAGGGCGAGCAAGAGGCTCACAAGCACCCAAGCATCCAGTCCGCTGAATAAATCGATCATGAAGGTTTTCTGACCCGGTCGTAAGGGGGCGCGATTATGCCAGAAAACCGCGTCAATCGATGCCTTCCCTGCTCATCGGTAGCATTCTTCTACGAAATAATTTGTAGGAAACCTTTTCCGACAAGGTTTTCCCTGGGCTGCGCAACCCCTTGATTCAGGGGCGAAAAGCAAGGCGGGCTGGGCGTTTCCAGCTGCTCAGGGGGGCTTTCAAGAAGTGTATGAAATATCTGAAAGGTGAGAGCCGGCCAATGGTGGGCTTGCCAGAACCTGACAGGAGGCGGCCCGCTCATGACGGGCTTGCGTATCGGCATCCGACCCGGGTGTCGGCCGGATACCGTTGCACGGGAACATCAGGCCAGGCGTGTCATCGTTCTTCGGCCCGGAGTTCCTTTTCCATTTTCTGAAGTTCCTGGTTGAAAGCCTGGTCCTGAACAGTGGCACGTTTGCGCCAGGGTTTGCGTTCCGGTTCAGGTTGTGCGGCGTAGGTGGTGACTTCCCCGCCGTAAACTTCCTTGTAACGTTGTTCCTGGCGCTCAAGTTCCGCGCGCAGTTCGTCTTTCGTCACAGTATTACCTAATAAAGTGAAATGAATCTGGTGATACGCACTGCGTACGCAGACGCAGACGGCCACGGCACCAGAGCTGACAGCTGACGTAGCATCAGGGCTTCGTGTTGTTGCCAATACAGGGGAAGCAGCCATGAAGGTGCTTCAGGTACCTGCTGTCGGTACCAGGATTTCCATGAGCCCTGGTACCTTCGGACAGTAGCGGTCGATTGGCCGTGCCGTCCTGAAGTGCATTATAGCGACCCGCTCGGATAACACTATCGGGAAAAAATTAAAACGGCGGTTGTTGTGTGAATCAATATTTGTATGTGCAAGTTATGGCAATTAGATTTCAAACGATGGGACATTCCACGACAGTATCCTGACGCCATTCAGGACGACAAGTTCAATATCCACTGCCTGTTGTCCGAATCAAATCGTCGACACGTTGTTTTATGACCCTCGTCGGCATTTCGCCGACGAGGCAAGCGTCCATTTGCCAATTGCGATTATCGGTCGCCGGTTCGATAATCGAACGATGTTGCCCGGTCGGGCCTTGTCTGTCCGCCGCGTAGCCGTTTGTAATAGTCGCCATTCCCGGGGAAGCACCAGACATGAACGACCAATTGCGCAGCGCCTTCTCTTCTGTAGCGCCACCGATCGTCGCCTCGCCGGCCAAACGGATCCAGGCCCTGACCGGCGATCCGGACTTCATGACCTCCCTGGCCCGTGGCCTGGCCGTGGTCCAGGCGTTCCAGGAGCGCAAACGCCACCTGACCATCGCCCAGATCAGCCATCGCACGGAAATTCCCCGCGCGGCGGTCAGGCGTTGCCTGCACACCTTGATCAAGCTCGGCTACGCCACCACGGATGGGCGCACCTATTCGCTGCTGCCCAAAGTGCTGACCCTCGGCCATGCCTACCTGTCCTCGACGCCGCTGGCCGTTTCCGCCCAGCCGTACCTGGACCGCATGAGCGAACAGCTGCACGAGGCCTGCAACATGGCGACGCTTGAAGGGGACGATATTCTCTATATCGCCCGCTCGGCCACTACTCAGCGACTGATCTCCGTGGATTTGTCCGTCGGTGGCCGACTGCCAGCCTATTGCACCTCGATGGGCAGGATTCTGCTGGCCGCCCTGGATGACGCATCGCTGCGTGACTACCTCGACCATGCCGACCTGCAGGCCAAGACCAGCCGCACCCTGCACACACCCGAAGCATTGCTCGAATGCCTGCAACAGGTACGCCAGCAGGGCTGGTGCATCGTCGACCAGGAGCTGGAGCAAGGCCTGCGTTCCATTGCCGTGCCGGTATACGACGCGTCCGGCCAGGTGGTGGCGGCGCTGAATGTCAGTACCCATGCCGGGCGGGTCAGTCGTACGGAACTGGAACAACGTTTCCTGCCGGGGTTGCTGGGGGCCAGTCGCGACCTGAGTGCGCAGCTGTTCGCCTAGGCCGCGCAGGCGACGCCTGGGCGAAAAGCCTCGATGCTCGTTCATGCTGCGTTGAAAACCGCCTTGCCTGACCTTCGTCTCAAGACGTTTCGTACAGAGCTTAAGCTGTTCGATAAACGCCCACAGTCGCCTCCAGCGAATTGACGGTATTTGGGTGGCCTCATTAATGTCGCGACAGCGTCATCCGGCGCCGTGATTCTCACGGCAGGAGCAGGGGTGACCCGACACAATAATAATGAGAGCCACCATGAACCAGCCTCAGATTCGCGTAGGCAATTGCCTCGACGTTCAGTCCTTCATCAATGCCCAGCCCATTTCTCGCTACCAGTGGCGGGTGGTGATCCTCTGCTTTCTGATTGTCTTCCTCGATGGCCTGGATACGGCGGCCATGGGCTTTATCGCTCCGGCGCTGTCCCAGGACTGGGGCATCGACCGCGCCAGCCTCGGACCGGTGATGAGTGCGGCCTTGATCGGCATGGTATTTGGCGCGTTGGGTTCCGGCCCCCTGGCCGACCGCTTCGGGCGAAAAGTGGTGTTGGTAGGCGCGGTCGTGCTGTTCGGCGCATTCAGCCTGGCGTCGGCCTATAGCACCAATGTGGATCAACTGCTGGTGCTGCGCTTCCTCACTGGCCTGGGGTTGGGGGCCGGGATGCCCAACGCGACCACCCTGCTGTCGGAGTACACCCCGGAACGCAAGAAATCCCTGCTGGTGACCAGCATGTTCTGCGGTTTCAACCTGGGCATGGCTGGCGGTGGGTTCATCTCGGCCAAGTTGATACCGGCGTTCGGCTGGCACAGCTTGCTGCTGATCGGCGGGATCCTGCCGCTGATTCTCGCGCTGGTGCTGGTGTTCTGGCTGCCGGAGTCGGCTCGCTACCTGTTGGTGCGCAACCGTGGCACCGAAAAGGTCCGCCAGGCGTTGGCGCCGATCGAGCCGGCCACGATTGCCCAGGCGGCCAGTTTCAGCGTGCCGGAGCAGAAAACCGTCAAGGCCCGCAACGTGCTGGCGGTGATTTTCTCCGGTACCTACAGCGCCGGGACGCTGCTGTTGTGGCTGACCTACTTCATGGGCCTGGTGATCGTCTACCTGTTGACCAGTTGGCTGCCGACCTTGATGCGCGACAGCGGCGCGAGCATGGAGCAGGCCGCGTTCATCGGGGCTCTGTTCCAGTTCGGTGGCGTACTGAGCGCGGTCGGCGTGGGCTGGGCCATGGACCGGTTCAATCCGCACAAGGTCATTGGCCTGTTCTACCTGATGGCCGGGGTGTTTGCCTACGCGGTGGGGCAGAGCCTGGGACACATCACCTTGCTCGCCACCCTGGTGCTGGTGGCCGGTATGTGTGTCAACGGTGCGCAATCGGCCATGCCGTCCCTGGCGGCGCGCTTCTATCCGACCCAAGGCCGTGCCACCGGCGTGTCCTGGATGCTGGGCATCGGTCGTTTCGGCGCCATCCTCGGCGCCTGGATGGGGGCGACCCTGCTGGGCCTGGGCTGGAACTTCGAGCAGGTCCTGACCGCCCTGGTCATTCCGGCCGCCCTGGCGACCACGGCGGTGGTGATCAAAGGCCTCGTCAGCCATGCGGATGCAACCTGAGGCGCTGAGATGAACCCTGGGGAGCGAGCCGCCCCCACAGGTTTCTCTGTGTACCTGGATCAATCGATAGCCAAACAACAATCTGTTCGATAAACGAACACTCAGTCGATTATCGGATTGTTTGGCTTTTTTCCGCAGCTTAATCTTCAGCCATTCCGGCGCTTGACCTCGCGCCTTTTTCTTCATGTCGGTCCACTGGAAAACGGAGCCTGCCCCATGGCTGAAATCCTTTCGCTGCACGACGCGGTGAAGCAATTCGTGAACGACGGCGATACCGTCGCACTGGAAGGCTTCACTCACCTGATTCCGACGGCGGCGGGTCATGAAATCATTCGCCAGGGCAAGAAAGACCTGACCCTGGTACGGATGACCCCCGACCTGATCTATGACCAGTTGATCGGCGCCGGCTGTGCCCGCAAGCTGATTTTCTCCTGGGGCGGTAACCCAGGCGTGGGCTCGCTGCACCGCCTGCGTGACGCGGTGGAGAAGCAGTGGCCGCACCCGATGGAAATCGAGGAACACAGCCACGCCGACCTGGCCAATGCCTACGTCGCCGGGGCCTCGGGCCTGCCGTTCGCCGTCTTGCGGGCCTACGCCGGCTCCGACTTGCCCAAGGTCAACCCGCTGATCAAAAGCGTGACCTGCCCCTTCACCGGGGAAGTCCTGGCCGCCGTGCCCTCCGTGCGTCCCGACGTCACGGTGATCCATGCCCAGAAAGCCGACCGCAAGGGTAACGTGCTGCTCTGGGGCATCCTGGGTGTGCAGAAGGAAGCTGCCCTGGCGGCCAAGCGTTGCATCGTCACGGTGGAAGAAATCGTCGACGACTTGAACGCGCCGATGAACGCCTGTGTGTTGCCGACCTGGGCGTTGAGTGCGGTGTGCCATGTGCCGGGTGGTGCCCATCCGTCCTATGCCCACGGCTACACCGAACGTGACAATCGTTTTTATCAGGCGTGGGATCCTATTGCTCGGGATCGTGGGACGTTTACCGCCTGGATCGACGAATACATCCACGGTACCCGTGATTTCAATGAATTCCAGGCCAGACTGGCAGCCGCTTCGCAGGTGAAACCATGACCTACTCCACCAACGAAATGATGACCGTCGCCGCGGCCCGCCGGTTGCAGAACAATGCCGTGTGCTTCGTTGGCATCGGCCTGCCGTCGAAAGCGGCCAACCTGGCGCGGTTGACCTCATCGCCGGATGTGGTGCTGATCTACGAGTCCGGTCCGATCGGGGCCAAACCCAGCGTCCTGCCGCTGTCCATCGGCGACGGCGAGCTGGCGGAAACCGCTGACACTGTCGTACCGACCGGTGAGATTTTTCGCTATTGGCTGCAGGGCGGGCGTATCGACGTCGGCTTCCTGGGCGCGGCGCAGGTCGACCGCTTCGGTAACATCAACACCACGGTGGTGGGCGACTACCACCAACCGAAAGTCCGTCTGCCAGGGGCCGGGGGCGCGCCGGAAATCGCCGGTTCCGCCAAGAGCGTGCTGATCATCCTCAAGCAGTCGGCGCGGTCGTTTGTCGACAAGCTGGATTTCATCACTTCCGTGGGGCACGGCGAGGGGGGCGATTCCCGCCAGCGCCTGGGCCTGCCGGGGGCCGGCCCCGTGGGGATCATCACCGACCTGTGCATCATGGAGCCGGAAGCCGGCAGCCATGAATTCGTGGTCACTTCATTGCACCCAGGCGTGACCCGCGAGCAGGTCATTGCCGCCACCGGGTGGGCGATCCGTTTCGCCGACCAGGTATACACCACCGCCGAGCCGACCGAGGCAGAGCTGCGCGCACTGCGCGACCTGGAAGCGCGTACCGCGGCGGCCCACGGCCAGGCACCGGGAGAAGCCTGATGCGCGACGTCTATATCTGTGATGCGATTCGAACCCCCATCGGCCGCTTTGGCGGCGCATTGTCCGCCGTGCGGGCCGATGACCTGGCAGCGGTGCCCCTCAGGGCATTGATGGAGCGAAATCCCTCGGTGGACTGGAACGCGGTGGACGAGGTGTTCCTTGGTTGTGCCAACCAGGCCGGCGAAGACAACCGCAACGTGGCGCGCATGGCGCTGTTGCTGGCGGGCCTGCCCCAGAGCATTCCCGGCGTGACTCTCAATCGCCTCTGTGCTTCAGGCATGGACGCTGTCGGTACGGCCTTCCGCGCCATCGCCAGCGGAGAAATGGAGCTGGCCATCGCTGGCGGCGTGGAATCGATGTCCCGGGCGCCTTTTGTGATGGGCAAGGCCGACGCGGCGTTTTCGCGCAACCTGAAACTGGAAGACACCACCATCGGCTGGCGCTTCATCAACCCGTTGATGAAAGCCCAGTACGGCGTGGACGCGATGCCGCAGACCGCGGACAACGTGGCAGACGATTACGCCGTGTCCCGGGCCGACCAGGACGCTTTCGCCCTGCGCAGCCAACAGCGCACGGCCGTGGCCCAGGCGGCGGGTTTTTTCGCGGAAGAAATCGTTCCGGTGCGCATCGCCCACAAGAAGGGCGAAACCGTGGTCGAGCAGGATGAGCATCCACGCGCCGACACCACGCTTGAGGCCTTGAGCAGACTCAAGCCGGTCAACGGCCCGGACAAGACCGTCACCGCCGGCAACGCGTCGGGGGTGAACGATGGCGCGGCGGCCATGATCCTGGCGTCGGCCGAGGCCGTGAAGAAACACGGCCTTACCCCGCGAGGCAAAGTGCTGGGCATGGCCAGTGCCGCAGTGGCCCCACGGGTAATGGGCATCGGCCCGGTCCCGGCGGTGCGCAAGCTCACCGAACGGCTGGGCCTGGCGGTGGCGGATTTCGATGTTATCGAGCTCAACGAAGCCTTTGCCAGCCAGGGCCTGGCGGTGCTGCGCGAATTGGGCCTGGCGGACGATGCGCCGCAGGTCAACCCGAACGGCGGCGCCATCGCCCTGGGTCATCCGCTGGGCATGAGCGGGGCGCGACTGGTATTGACCGCATTGCATCAGCTGGAAAAGACCGGCGGCAAGAAAGGACTGGCAACCATGTGCGTCGGTGTCGGCCAGGGGCTGGCGTTGGCCATCGAACGCGTCTGATACGTCGTCTACCAATAAGAAACCGAGGAATGCTTCATGACTGACAAGCCTGGTTACCGTCGCCCTCAAGCGGGCACCCAGCCGCAATACCTGCACCCGCCATACCAGTCCACCAACCTGCGCTCACCCTCCAAGCCGTTGGTGCACCTGCCTCATTCGCTGTCGGAAATCACCGGTCCGACCATCGGCGCCGAGCGCCTGAAAGAGAAGGACAACGACCTGACCGCCCAGCATGCCGGCGAGCCGTTGGGAGAGCGGATCATCATTCACGGGCGCGTGCTCGATGAACATGGCCAACCCGTGCCGGGCATCCTGGTGGAGATCTGGCAGGCCAACGCCGCCGGGCGCTATCACCATGACCGCGACAAGCACGACGCCCCCCTGGACCCCAACTTCACCGGCACCGGCCGTACCGTCACCGATGCCGATGGCTGGTACCAGTTCCAGACGATCAAGCCCGGTGCCTATCCCTGGGGCAACCACCACAACGCCTGGCGTCCGGCGCATATCCATTTCTCATTGTTCGGTCCGAGCATCCTGACGCGCCTGGTGACGCAGATGTATTTTCCCGGCGACCCGTTGCTGGCCTACGACCCGATCTACAACTGCGTGCCGGATACCAGCGCCAAGGAGCGCCTGATCGCCCGTTTCGACCTGGAAAAAACCGTTCCCCACTACGCCCTCGGTTATCGTTGGGACATCGTATTGCGCGGCCGCGATGCCACGCCGATGGAGAAATAAGATGACGCTCACCGCTACTACGTCCCATACCGTCGGACCTTACTATCACATCGGCCTGACCTGGTTGAATCGCGAAGACCTGACCGTCGCCGAAACCCTCGGCCAGCGCGTGGCGATCACTGGACAGGTCATCGACGGCAATGGCGAGTCCGTCAATGACGCCATGCTGGAGGTTTGGCAGGCCAACGCGGCGGGTAAATACGCCCATCCGGAAGACGACCAGGACAAACCCCTGGACCCGCACTTCGAAGGCTTCGGCCGGGTGCCGGTGGACGCCGAGGGGCGTTTTCGCTTCACCACCATCAAGCCCGGCACCGTACCGGGGCTGGGTGGCACGACCCAGGCGCCGCACCTGGTGGTGCTGGTATTCGCCCGTGGCCTGGTCAAGCATCTGCTGACCCGCATCTACTTCGATGGCGAACAGGCCAACGAAACCGACCCGCTGCTGGCCAGCGTGCCGGCCGAGCGTCGCGCCACCCTCGTGACCAGGCCCGATGCGTCCGGTGTGTACCAGTGGAACGTGGTCCTGCAAGGAACGGATGCCGAGACGGTGTTCTTCGATTACTGAGTGTTGTCGGGCGAAGGGGCATTCCCGCGCTCTGCGTGGGAATGTTGCCGGTGACGCTTCGCGTCACATCCAGAGCCGAACGCAGAGCGTGCGTTGAGGCGTTCCCACGCGAGCCGCTATTGCTGCGGAAGTTGTTTGCGGAACGGGACTGTTACGAAGTGTGTCTACGATTTGTACGAAAAGTCCCCAGCGAGTGAATCAATCCATGACCATCCCAATCAGTCACTACACAGGCGAAGAGCGTAGCAAGCGGATTTTCGCCATCGTCGGTGCTTCGTCCGGCAACCTGGTCGAATGGTTCGACTTCTACGTGTATGCGTTCTGCGCGATCTATTTCGCGCCGGCATTCTTCCCCTCGGACAACCCCACGGTACAACTGGTCAACACGGCGGGGGTGTTCGCCGCCGGGTTCCTGATGCGACCCATTGGCGGCTGGATTTTCGGCCGGGTGGCCGATCGTCACGGGCGCAAGAATTCGATGATGATTTCGGTGCTGATGATGTGCTTCGGCTCGTTGCTCATCGCTTGCCTGCCCACCTACAAGGACATCGGCGTCTGGGCGCCGCTGCTGCTGTTGTTCGCGCGCCTGTTGCAAGGCCTGTCGGTAGGCGGCGAGTACGGCACCACCGCCACCTACATGAGCGAAGTCGCGCTCAAGGGCCAGCGTGGTTTCTTTGCCTCGTTCCAATATGTGACGCTGATCGGCGGGCAACTGCTGGCGGTGTCGCTGGTGGTGATCCTGCAGCAGTTTCTCGATGAGGACCAACTGCGTGCCTACGGTTGGCGAATCCCGTTCGTGGTGGGCGCCCTGGCGGCGCTGATTTCCCTGTTCCTGCGCCGCTCCCTGAAGGAAACCAGCAGCAAGGAAATGCGGGAAAACAAGGATGCCGGCAGCATCGCCGCACTGTTTCGCGACCACAAGGCCGCCTTCATCACCGTGCTGGGCTACACCGCTGGTGGTTCGCTGATCTTCTACACGTTCACCACTTACATGCAGAAATACCTGGTGAACACCGCCGGCCTGCACGCCAAGACCGCCAGCTACATCATGACCGGCGCACTGTTCCTGTACATGTGCATGCAGCCGTTGTTCGGCATGTTGGCGGACAGGATTGGCCGGCGCAATTCCATGCTCTGGTTCGGTGGCCTGGGGGCGTTGTGCACGGTGCCGATCCTGTTGACCCTCAAAAGCGTCGGCAGCCCGTTGCTGGCGTTCGTCCTCATCACCTTGGCGCTGGCGATCGTCAGTTTCTACACCTCCATCAGCGGCCTGGTGAAGGCGGAAATGTTTCCGCCTGAAGTGCGCGCCCTGGGGGTAGGGTTGGCCTATGCAGTGGCCAACGCGGTGTTTGGCGGCTCGGCCGAGTATGTCGCCTTGAGCCTGAAAGCCCAGGGCATGGAAAACGTCTTTTACTGGTATGTCACCGTGATGATGGTGGTAGCGTTCCTGTTCAGCCTGCGCCTGCCCAGGCAACCGGCCTACTTGCATCACGACCTTTGACCCACCTGTTCACTCGAGGCTTGTTTGATTCATTGTGGCCACAGATGCCGTGGCGAGGGGACAAGTACCCTCGCCACGGCAATTTCTCTGGCCACAAAGGCATTCACCTTCCGAAGGACTGTTTATGAACGAACGACCGGGCAATCAGCTGTTCGATGCCTACTTCACCACCCGCGACATGCGCGAAGTGTTCTGTGATGCGGGCCGAGTACAGGCCATGCTCGATGTCGAGGCGGCTCTGGCCCGGGCCGAGGCACGGGTGGGGCTGATTCCGCAAGGCGCCGTCGCGCCGATCGAGAACGCCTGCCAGGCACGGTTGTACGATTTCGCGGCGCTGGGCGAGGCGATTGCCAGTGCCGGCAATTCGGCGATTCCGCTGGTCAAGGCACTGGGCAAGCGGGTTGCCGCCGCCGACCCCGAGGCTGAACGCTACGTGCATCTGGGCGCCACCAGCCAGGACGTGATGGACAGTGGGCTGGTGCTGCAACTGCGTCGCGCCCTCGAGCTGATCGAGGATGAGCTGGCGCAGCTGGGCGACACCCTGGCCCGGCAAGCCGAGCGCCATGCCGCCACGCCGCTGGCCGGGCGTACCTGGCTGCAGCATGCGACGCCGGTCACCCTGGGCATGAAAATCGCCGGTTGGCTGGGGGCGACCACCCGCAGTCGCCAGCGCTTGCAGGCCCTCAAGGCACGCTTGCTGGTGCTGCAGTTCGGCGGTGCCTCCGGAACACTGGCCGCGCTGGGCGAGCATGCGCTGTCCATTGCCGAAGCCCTGGCCGCCGAACTGCAACTGAACCTGCCGGAACAGCCGTGGCACACCCAGCGTGATCGTCTCGTGGAGTTCGGCTCGGTGCTGGGCCTGATCGCCGGCAGCCTGGGCAAGTTGGGTCGTGACGTCAGCCTCTTGATGCAGACCGAGGCCGCCGAGGTGTTCGAGCCTTCGGCGCCGGGCAAGGGCGGTTCGTCCACCATGCCTCACAAGCGCAATCCGGTGGGGGCGGCGGTGTTGATCGGCGCGGCGACGCGGGTGCCTGGTCTGGTGTCGACGCTGTTCAGCGCCATGCCCCAGGAGCACGAACGCAGCCTGGGCCTGTGGCACGCCGAGTGGGAGACCCTGCCGGAGATCTGCTGCCTGGTATCCGGCGCCTTGCAGCAGGCGCGGCTGCTGGCCGACGGGCTGGAAGTGGACGCGGCACGCATGGCCCGCAACCTCGAGCTGACCCAGGGGTTGGTGCTGGCCGAAGCCGTGAGCATCGTCCTGGCCCAGCGTGTCGGGCGCGACACTGCGCACCATCTGCTGGAGCAATGCTGCAAACGCGCGGTGAGCGAACAGCGCCACTTGCGCGACGTGCTGCGGGACGAGCCCAAGGTCACTGCGCAACTGTCCACCGCTGAACTCGATTATCTGCTCGACCCGGCCCATTACCTCGGCCAGGCTCGGACCTGGGTCACCCGGGCCGTGGCCGAACACCTTGCCTTGAATGCCTGAAAGGAGACTGTTGTGGGATTGGTCAAACTCGCCGACGGCGAACTGAATTATTGCTTCGACGGACCGCAGGATGCCCCGGTACTGGTGCTGTCCAACTCCCTGGGCACCCACCTGCATATGTGGGATGAACAGGTCCCGGCGTTCAGCCAGCACTTTCGCGTGTTGCGTTTCGATACGCGCGGCCACGGCCGGTCATTGGTCACCGAGGGGCCCTACAGCATCGAGCAACTGGGCCACGACGTGCTGGCGATGCTCGATCAGTTGAGCATCGATAAAGTGCATTTCTGTGGGTTGTCCATGGGCGGGTTGATCGGCCAGTGGCTGGGGATCAACGCCGGCGAGCGCCTGCACAGGCTGGTGGTCTGCAACACCGCCGCCAAGATCGCTGACGAGACGGTATGGAACCCGCGCATCGAAACCGTGTTGCGTGACGGCCAGGCAGCGATGGTGGCGTTGCGCGATGCTTCCGTTGCCCGCTGGTTCACCCCGGATTTCGCCGAAGCTCATCCTGCGCAGGTAAAGAAAATCACCGACATGCTCGCTGCCACTTCGCCCCAGGGCTACGCAGCCAACTGTGCGGCCGTGCGCGATGCCGATTTTCGTGAGCAACTGTCGTTGATTCGGGTGCCGCTGCTGGTGGTTGCCGGTACCGAAGACGCAGTGACACCGCCGTCGGGTGGGCATTTCATCCAGGAGCGGGTCAGCGGGGCCGAGTATGCCGAGTTCTACGCCGCGCATCTGTCCAACGTCCAGGCCGGCGCTGCATTCAGCGAGCGGGTGCTGGATTTCCTGCTTGATTCCAGCCGTGGCTGAGGAGTATCCCGTGGACGAAAAACAACGTTACGACGAAGGCATGCAAGTGCGCCGCGCGGTATTGGGCGACGCCCATGTGGACCGCAGCCTCAATGCCTTGAACGAGTTCAACAGCGAATTCCAGGAAATGATCACTCGCCATGCCTGGGGTGACATCTGGACCCGTCCGGGCCTGCCGCGCCACACCCGCAGCCTGATCACCATCGCCATGCTGATCGGCATGAACCGCAACGAAGAACTCAAGTTGCACCTGCGCGCTGCCGCCAACAACGGCGTGAGCCGTGGCGAGATCAAGGAAGTGATCATGCAGAGCGCCATCTACTGCGGCATCCCGGCGGCCAATGCCACCTTCCACCTGGCCGAGTCGGTGTGGGATGAGTTGGGCGTCGAGTCGCGGGCTTAAGTGGGCTTCATCCCCTGTAGGAGCCAGCTTGCTCGCGATAGCGGTGGTTCAATTGATGGAGGATGTCGAATGTGATGACGCCCTCGCGAGCAAGCTCGCTCCCACATTGGATCTTCAGTGAGCACAAATTTTGTGCGCGGCACTGATTCCCTGTGGGAGCGAGCCTGCTCGCGAGGGCGGTGGCACCGTATCGAGCATCTCGGCAGGCTCACCGCATCCAGGTTTTACAACAAACTGATCGGGTAGCTGATGAAAATGCGGTTCTCATCGAACTCGTTGGTGCTGAAGTCCCGACGCAGCGACGAGTTGCGCCATTTCACGTTGAGGTTCTTCAGCGCGCCGCTCTGTACGGTATAGGCCAGCTCGCTTTCGCGACCCCATTCCTTGCCATCGTCCACCGTGGCGGTGTGCACGTTGTCGCCGCTGATGTAGCGGTTCATCAGGGTCAGGCCCGGCACGCCGACGGCGGCGAAATTGAAGTCGTGGCGCACTTGCCAGGACTTTTCCTTGGCGTTGTCGTAGCTGGAGTTGTAGCTGTCGTTGGCCAGGGTGCCGCCGCTGGTGCCGTTGACCCGCATCCAGGCATCGTCGCCGCCGACTTTCTGCAGGCCGACATAGAAGGTGTTGCCGCCATATTTGGCCGAGAGCATGGCGAAGGCGGTCTTGTTGTCCAGGTCACCGGCCAGGGCGCTGCCGTTTTCCTTGCCGATGAAATAGCCGAGATTGGCGCCCAGGGTCCAGTCGCCCATGGGCTGGCTGTGGGTCAGGTTGAAATATTGCTGCTGGTAGATGTCGGACAGTTCCGCGTACCACACGCCCACCTGGGTGCGTTTTTCGTTGAAGGCGTATTCGCCGCCGCCGAAGTTGAAGCGGTCGGAGGTGGCGGCGGGGCGGCCGTTCATGAACATGTCTTCCATGCTCGCATCGTTGCGCGGGCTGTTGCCGCGGAACTGGCCGCCATAGAGGCTAAGGCCGGCGATCTCGGTGGAAGTGACCTGGCCGCCGCGGAAGGTCTGCGGCAGGGAGCGCCCGTCGTCGGAACGCAGGATCGGCAGCACCGGCATCCATTCGCCGACCTTCAGCTCGGTCTTGGAGACCTTGGCCTTGAGCGCGACGCCCAGGCGGCCGAAGTCATCGGCGGGGCGACCGTCGTCGTGCACCGGCAGCAACTGCGTTCCTGCCGTGCCACGGCCACCATCGAGCTTGACCGAGTACAGGCCCAGCACGTCCACGCCGAACCCCACCGTGCCCTGGGTGAAACCGGACTTGGCGTCGAGGATGAAACTCTGGGTCCATTCCTCGGCCTTGCCCTGGGCATTGTTCGGGTTGGTGAAGTTGCGGTTGAAGTAAGCGTTGCGCAGGTTCAGCGTGGCCTTGGCATCCTCGACGAACCCCGACTCTGCGGCCAGGGCGGGCAGGGCGGCACCCGCGAGTGCGACGGCGATGGCGCAGGGAAACAAATGCTGTGTGGGCTTCATGGGCTTATCTCTGGTTTTTATGGACGAAGCGAGTCGATGCCGCAATCGTGCGATTGCAGACGGTACGGTGGAGCGGGTCGGTTGAACGGCTGAGGATCAGCCGGGAGAAGCAGGGCGTGTGGACATGGCGTCGAACCTGTTGTTATTGGTTTTGTGCGAGCGATGGTGAAGCGCGCGCCGGGATCGGTTCAATCGCCGATGACGGGTTTTGGGCGATTATCGAACAGCAAAAAATGCTCTGGCGGATGGGAGTCCTGTGGGTGGTGGCTCACAAAGGCTGCACATCCAGCACTGATGCAGGCTGATCCACCGCCATCGCGAGCAAGCTCGCTCCCACAGGTTGATGTGTTGAGTTCGGAATCGATGAACAAAAAAGCCCACCTTTCGGTGGGCTTCGTGTTTCAGTGGCCAGGCATCGAATCAGAACAGTTTCATCGGCGGCGCTTTCTCTGCCACCGGCTCGTTCTTGCCGGTCTCGGCGTTCCAGCCACCGCCCAGAGCCTTGTACAGGTTGACCTCGCTGGTCAACTGCGCGAGGCGGTCGGTGATCAGCGATTGCTGGGCGCTGAACAGCTGGCGTTGGGCGTCGAGGAAGGTCAGGTTGCTGTCGACCCCAATGCGGTAGCGCCGCTCGGCCAGGCGGTAGTAGTCCTGGTTGGAGGCAACATAGGCCGTCTGGGCCTGCAACTGTTCGTTGTAGGTACGACGCGCGGCCAGGCCGTCGGAGACTTCCTGGAACGCCGTCTGGATCGCCTTCTCGTAGTTGGCGACGTTGATGTCCTTCTGGATCTTGGCGTAATCCAGGCTCGCCCGCAGGCTGCCGGCGTTGAAGATCGGCAGGTTGATCTGTGGCGCGAACGTCCAGGTGCCCGAGCCGCCCTTGAACAGCCCGGACAGGTCCGGGCTCAATGTGCCGGCGTTGGCCGTCAGGCTGATGCTGGGGAAGAACGCGGCCCGCGCGGCGCCGATGTTGGCGTTGGCGGCCAGCAGGTTGCGTTCGGCCTGGAGAATATCGGGACGACGTTGCAGCAGGTCCGACGGCAACCCGGCCGGCACTTCACTGAGCAGGTCATCGCTGAGCGGTTGCGTGTTCAGGTTGGCCGGCAGGCTGGTGCCCAGCAGCAGGGTCAGGTTGTTTTCATCCTGGGCTACCTGGCGGGTGTAGCGCGCCAGCTGGACCCGAGCGTTTTCCACTGCCGTGCGCGCCTGGCTCAGGTCGAGTGCCGAGGCTACGCCGACATCGGCGCTACGGGTGGTCAGCTGGAGGCTTTGCTCGTAGGTCGCCAGGGTGTCCTGGGTCAGCTTGAGCAGTTCCTTGTCGGCTTGCCAGGTCAGGTAGGCGTTGGCCACGTTGGCCACCAGGCTGATCTGGGTGCTGCGGCGCGCTTCCTCGGTGGCGAAGTAGCTTTGCAGCGCTTGTTCGCTCAGGCTGCGGACCCGGCCGAACAGATCCAGCTCATAGGCACTGATGCCCAGGGTGGCCGAGTAGGAACTGCTGATGGCCGCTTCGCCGGTCTGCGAGGCCCGGGCCGGCAGGCGCTGGCGGCTGCCGGAACCGGTGGCCGAGACTGCCGGGAACAGATCCGCCCGCTGGATGCGGTATTGCGCGGCATAGGCGTCGATGTTCAGCGCGGCGACCCGCAGGTCGCGGTTGTTTTCCAGGGCCACCTGGATCAACTGCTGCAGCGCCGGGTCATGGAAGAACTGTTTCCAGCCCTGTTCCGCGGCAGCCTGGCTGGCTGCCTTGGCCGGTTCGTAGGCCGGACCTTGCGGGTATTGCGCCGCGACCGGTGCTTCGGGCCGCTGATAATCGGGAATCAGCGAGCAGCCGCTGAGCACGACGGCGGCGATGGTCAGAGAGAGTAGCGACTTGCTCATTGCCCAGCCTCTTTGGAAGTTTCAGGAGCGTCGTCCTGGTCGGCATTTTTGCGACGGCCTATCGACGACACGGTCACGAAGAACAACGGCACCCAGAAAATCGCCAGGACGGTGGCGGTCAGCATGCCGCCGATCACCACTGTGCCAATGGCGTGTTGGCTACCTGAGCCTGCGCCTGTGGAGATTGCCAGGGGTACAACACCGAGAATGAACGCCAGCGAGGTCATGATGATCGGCCGCAGGCGCATACGGCAAGCTTCAATGGCAGCTTCCTGCAAGCCCTTGCCATGTTCATGCAGTTCCTTGGCGAATTCGACGATCAGAATCGCGTTTTTGGCTACCAGGCCTATGGTAGTCAACAGCCCTACCAAGAAGTACACGTCGTTGGACAGACCGCGCAAACTGGTCGCCATCAACGCACCGATGATCCCCAGCGGTACCACAAGTACGATCGCTATCGGAATCGACCAGCTTTCATACAACGCTGCCAGACACAGGAATACCATCAGGATCGACAGCGCGAACAGCGCTGGCGCCTGGGACCCCGCGAGTCGTTCTTCATACGACAGACCTGTCCAGGAAATACCAACACCGGCAGGCAGCTTCTTGGCGATGGCCTCGACTTCGGCCATGGCTTCGCCGGTGGAGTAGCCCGGTGCCGGGACGCCCAGGATTTCCATCGCTTCCACCCCGTTGTAGCGGGCCAGTTTCGGCGAACCGTAGATCCATTCGCCCTTGGCGAACGCGCTGAACGGTACCATGGTTCCAGAGCTGTTGCGTACGTACCATTTCTGCAGGTCTTCGGGGCTCATGCGAGCATTCGGTTGCCCCTGTACGTACACCTTCTTCACCCGGCCGCGGTCGATGAAGTCGTTGACGTAGCTACTGCCCAGGGCAATCGACAGGGTGCTGTTGATGTCCGAAATGGTCACGCCCAGGGCGCTGGCTTTTTCGTCATCGATTTCCAGCTGGTATTGCGGCTCGTCATTCAGGCCGTTCGGGCGAACCTGGGCCAGGACCTTGCTCTGGGACGCCATGCCCAGGAACTGGTTGCGTGCTTCCATCAGCTTTTCGTGGCCGATGCCGGCACGGTCCTGCAGGAACACGTCGAAACCGGTGGCGTTACCCAGCTCCATCACCGCCGGCGGGGCGAAGGCGAACACCATCGCATCGCGGAAGGTAAAGAAGTGCTGCTGGGCGCGGGCCGAGATCTTGAACACTGTGTTGTCGGCGTTACGCTCTTCCCATGGCTTGAGCATGATGAACGCCATGCCCGAGCTCTGGCCACGACCGGCGAAGTTGAAGCCGGTCACGGTGAACACCGAGGCCACGCCATCGCCTTCGCCGCCGTCCTTGCCCGGGCGCAGCAGGAACTCACGCATCTTGTCCACCACCACCTGGGTGCGCTCGGCGCTGGAGCCGGCCGGTGTCTGCACCTGGGCAAACAGCACGCCCTGGTCTTCTTCCGGGAGGAACGAGGATGGGATACGCATGAACAACCAGATCATACCGACGAAGATAATCAGGTAGGCCAGCAGATACGGCGCTTTATGCCGCAGGATGTTGCCGACTCCCCGTTCGTAGCTTTGCACGCTGCGGTCGAAGTTTCTGTTGAACCACCCGAAGAAGCCGCGTTTGTGCGTGCCATGTTCCCCTTTCGGGATAGCCTTGAGCATGGTGGCGCACAGGGCGGGGGTGAAAATCAGCGCAACCAGCACCGACAGGGCCATGGCCGAGACGATGGTGATGGAGAACTGCTTGTAGATCACCCCGGTGGAGCCGCCGAAGAACGCCATCGGCAACAGCACCGCCGACAGTACCAGGGCGATACCCACCAGGGCCCCCTGGATCTGGCCCATGGATTTCCTGGTGGCTTCCTTGGGGGACAGGCCTTCTTCGCTCATCACCCGCTCGACGTTTTCCACCACGACGATGGCGTCGTCCACCAGCAAGCCGATGGCAAGCACCATGCCGAACATGGTCAGGGTGTTGATGCTGAAACCGAACGCCGCGAGGACCCCGAAGGTGCCCAGCAATACCACCGGCACGGTCATCGTGGTGATGATGGTGGCGCGGAAGTTCTGCAGGAACAGGAACATCACCAGGAACACCAGCACGACCGCTTCGACCAGGGTTTCCACCACGCCCTTGATCGACTCGCTCACCACCGGCGTGGTGTCATAGGGGAACACCACTTCCATGCCTGGCGGGAAGAACGGCTTGAGGTCGTCCACGGTCTTGCGCAGGGCCTTGGCCGTGTCGAGGGCGTTGGCACCGGTGGCCAGGCGCACTGCCAGGCCCGAGGCCGGGGCACCGTTGAACTGGGCGTTGATGCTGTAGTTCTCGCCGCCCAGGCCCACCTCGGCGACATCGCCAAGGCGTACTTGGGAGCCATCCGGGTTGACCTTGAGCAGGATCGCCTTGAACTGGTCGGCGGTCTGCAGGCGGGTCTTGCCGATGATGGTGGCGTTCAGTTGCTGGCCGGGCACGGCGGGCAGGCCACCGAGCTGGCCGGACGAGACCTGGACGTTCTGTGCGGAGATGGCGGTACTCACGTCCGACGGTGTCAGGTTGTAATTGTTCAGCTTGGCCGGGTCGAGCCAGATCCGCATCGCGTACTGGGCACCGAAGACCTGGAAGTCGCCGACACCCGAGGTGCGCGAGATCGGGTCCTGCATGTTCGACACGATGTAGTTGGAAAGGTCTTCCCGGGTCATGGTGCCGTCGCGCGACACCACGCCGATCACCATCAGGAAGTTCCTCACCGACTTGGTCACGCGGATACCCTGTTGCTGCACTTCTTGCGGCAGCAGCGGGGTGGCCAGGTTCAGCTTGTTCTGGACCTGGACCTGCGCGGTGTCGGAGTTGGTGCCCTGCTCGAAGGTCGCGGTGATGGTCATGCTGCCGTCGGAGTTACTTTCCGAGGAGACGTAGCGCAGGTTGTCGATACCGTTGAGCTGCTGTTCGATGACCTGCACCACGGTGTCCTGCACGGTCTGCGCGGACGCGCCCGGGTAGGTCACCTGGATCGCGATGGCCGGTGGCGCGATGCTCGGGTACTGGTTGATCGGCAACTTGAGGATCGATAGAGCCCCGACCAGCATGATCACCAGGGCGATCACCCAGGCGAAGATCGGACGGTCGATAAAGAATTTCGACATGGTTTACTCCCCTTTGCCGCCGGCTGCTTTGTCAGCTGCCTGGGCGGGGGCCGGGTTCTTGGTGCCCACATTGGTGGCTTCGGTGGCCTTGACTTCCACCCCTGGCCGTACGTACTGCAACCCTTCGGTAATCACGCGATCGCCGGCCTTGAGCCCGTCTTCGATCAGCCACTGGCTGCCGACGGTGCGGCTGGCCTTGAGCTGACGCAGCTCGACCTTGTTGTCCGGGCCCACCACCAGGGCGGTCGGCATGCCTTTGAGGTCGCGGGTCACGCCTTGTTGTGGAGCGAGGATCGCCGCGCTGTTCACACCCGCCTGCAATTGCGCATGGACGAACATGCCCGGCAGCAGGGTGTGGTCCGGGTTGGGGAACACGGCGCGCAAGGTGACGGAGCCGGTGGTCTGGTCAACCGACACTTCGGAGAATTCCAGCTTGCCCTCGTGGGCGTACTGGCTGCCGTCTTCCAGGATCAGCTTGACCGTGGCGGCATTGTCGCCGGCCTTCTGCAACCGGCCACTTTCCAGCTCGCGGCGCAGTTGCAGCAGTTCCACCGAGCTCTGGGTCACGTCGACATAGATCGGGTCCAGTTGCTGGATGGTTGCCATCGCTTCTGTCTGGCCGTTGCTGACCAGGGCGCCTTCGGTTACCGAGGAGCGCCCGATACGCCCGGAGATCGGCGCGTAGACCTTGGTGTAGCGCACGTTGATCTGGGCGGTTTGCAGGTTGGCTTCCGACTCGAGGCGATTGGCCACGGCGGTGTCGTATTCCTGGCGACTGACGGCCTGTTCATCCACCAGTTGCTTGTAGCGGTCGGCAATGGACTTGGTGGAACGCAGGTTGGCCTCGGCGCTCTTGAGCGTGGCTTCGTATACGGCCGGGTCGATCTGGTACAGCTGCTGGCCGGCCTTGACGTCGGCGCCTTCCTTGAACAGGCGCTTGAGGATGATGCCGTTGACCTGCGGGCGAACCTCCGCCACGCGGAACGCGCTGGTGCGCCCCGGCAATTCGGACGTCAGGGTGAAAGGTTGGGTCTTGAGGGTGACGACGCCGACCTGAGGAGGTGGTGCGGCAGGGGCCGCTTCTTCCTTCTTACATCCGCTGAGCAGCGATGCCAGGGCGATGGCGGTAACCAGAGCGGTAACAGCTGGCTTGAAGTGCATGGAAATCCTCGGGTCAGGCACGCAACGGGCGCACTCGAAAGGTGGAAGGTTAAAAAGGCGCATTTTCAACTAGTAGGTTGCTAAGAAATATACTTACGTACATGGTTGTTTGTAAACAGCCAAATTGCGTACCATCCGGTTTACAAAAGCCTGACAAAGGCTCGTACAGACCGGGAGCGCGTTCCATGGACGATCGCCTCCCATTCGTTCAGCTGACCTTTACGCATTGCTGACGCATCCTGATTGAGGTGGTTACTGCCATGGTCCGTCGTACCAAAGAGGAAGCCCTGGAGACTCGCAGCCAGATACTCGAAGCGGCCGAAAAGGCTTTTTTCGAGCGGGGCGTGGCGCGCACGACGCTGGCTGACATCGCGACGCTGGCCGGTGTGACGCGCGGTGCCATCTACTGGCATTTCAGCAACAAGGCGGATCTGCTCCAGGCCATGCTCGATACCTTGCACGAGCCGCTCGATGACCTGGCGCGCGCCAGTGAAAATGAAGAGGAACTCGACCCCCTGGGGTGTGTGCGCAAGCTGCTGGTTCGCCTGTTCCAACAGGTGGCCCTGGACCCGAAAACCCGACGCATCAATGAGATTCTTTTCCATAAGTGCGAGTTCACCGACGAAATGTGCGATTTGCGCCAGCAGCGGCGCCAGGTCAATCTCGACTGCAACGTGCGGATCGCGCTGTCGCTGCGCAATGCGATGAATCGCGGCCAACTGCCGGATGACCTGGATACCGACAGGGCGGCGATCGCTCTTCACGCCTATATAGACGGCATTCTGTACCAGTGGCTGCTGGCACCCGACAGCTTCGCGCTGGCGGGTGAGGCCGAGCGCTGGGTAGACATCGGGCTGGACATGCTGCACCTGAGCCCCAGCCTGCGCAAATGAAACAAAATGAGTAATTGCATCGGTTTGTGTCAATAGCGGATCGGCAAAACCCGCCGGGCATGGATCCCGGCGGGTCGTTCATGGAGCAGTTGCCAGGTCCGGCGACAACGCGCTATCGCTCGATCATGCCGGATCACCATGGCAGCTTCATGTATGGGGTGGCATTGCGGCGCCTGTGCGGGGCGATCCGCAACTGTCCATTAAATTACTCGACAATAAGGCGGACGGTGTAGCTGAAAGGCGGCTCCAGCATCTTCTGGGAAATTTCCGAGCGGCAGGTATATTCGCCATTGCCGGTGTAGGCGGTCCTGCTTTTCCAGTCGGGTCGATAACGAGGTTCGAGAACACCAAAACCGATAGGGGCTTCGAATCGGGTTTGTACTTGGCAGCCGAATTCGGACCCGTCCATTTGATACGAGAGCAGAATTTCGATCGGCTTGACTTTTCTCAGGCTGGGTTGCCAGTCGGAAGTGGGATAAGTGTATTTTCTTTTATTGACGAAATAGATGTTTCGAGTGGACTTGGAGGCAACATCGTAACCGCTCAGGGACAAGTCCGCCGGCTGTGCCGGGTTTGTGACCATGTTGATCATGTTCAGGGTGCGCGGGGTGTTATTGGTGATCTCCACGGTGACCCCGGTATTGGCCAGGCTGCTGGCAACCATCGCCGGTCCGAATAGCAGGGCAAGGGTGAAACTTTTCAGAATGTTCATAGTAAGGTATCTCTTTTTACAGGCTCGCTAAAGCCCACATAGGTATTGATAGTGTGTTGTTTGGTTTTATTAAAAGGTGTTGCGTGATGGACTATTTATCGGAATTTAATTGATTGATGGTTGTGACCTTATAAGTGGTAATCCATTGGCTGAGTAGTAATTGGTTCGGGCTTTATTATTAGCGTTGTTGAATGCTTGAATCCACAGCAGCTGCTTGTTGTCTTGTTATTTGATATTTCGGTTGTTGCGGGTCAGTTGGATTCTAAAAACTGCAGGTATAAAAAAAACCCGGCTCTTTCGAGTCGGGGCTTTGGGTAAGGCCTGGTTTTCTGACTTACATCACCGGGTAGTCGATATAACCCACCGGACCTTTGCCATAGAAGGTTTCCGGGTGCGGTTCGTTCAGCGGTGCATCGGCTTTCAGTCGGGCCGGCAGGTCCGGGTTGGCAATGAACGGCACGCCGAAGGCGACGGCATCGGCTTTGCCTTCGGCCAGCCAGGCATTGGCGCGGTCCTTGGTGAAACGTTCGTTGGCGATGTACGGGCCGCCGAACGCTTGCTTGAGTTGCGGGCCAATGCTGTCGTCGCCTTCCTTCTCGCGCGAGCAGATGAAGGCAATGCCGCGCTTGCCCAGTTCCCGGGCCACGTAGCTGAAGGTTTCCAGGCGATTCTCGTCGCCCATGTCATGGGAGTCGGCGCGTGGCGCCAGGTGCACGCCGACCCGGCCGGCTCCCCAGACTTCGATGGCTGCGTCGGTCACTTCCAGTAGCAGGCGGGCTCGGTTTTCCAGGGAGCCGCCGTAATTGTCGGTGCGCTGGTTGGTGCTGCTTTGCAGGAACTGATCGAGCAGGTAGCCGTTGGCACCGTGGATTTCCACACCGTCGAAGCCGGCGGCCTTGGCATTTTCGGCGCCTACGCGGTAGGCATCGACGATGTCGGCGATCTCAGCGGTTTCCAGCGCGCGTGGCGTTGGATAGTCGGCCAGTGGACGAACCAGGCTGACATGGCCCTTGGGTTGGATGGCGCTGGGGGCAACCGGTGTTTCACCGTTCAGGTAGGACGGATGGGAGATGCGGCCCACATGCCACAGCTGCAGGAAAATCTTGCCGCCGGCACCGTGTACCGCCTTGGTGATGTTGGCCCAGCCGCGCACCTGGTCGTTGGACCAGATACCCGGGGTATCCGGATAGCCCACGCCCATCGGCGTGACGGAGGTCGCCTCGCTGAGGATCAGGCCGGCGGAGGCGCGTTGCACGTAGTACTCGGCCATCAGCGCATTCGGCACACGGCCTGCGTCGGCGCGGCAACGGGTGAGCGGTGCCATGATGATGCGGTTTTTCAGTTCGATGTCGCCGAGTTTGATCGGGTCGAAAATGGTGGTCATGAATGACTGCCTCGTCAGTGTCAGGGATTGTTGAGAATCAAGGGGTGGCCGGTGCCAGGTCGGCATTGCCGCCCCGGCGGAAAGTGATCAGGGTGACCAGCAGCGCCAGTACCGCGAGGGCGCCGGCGGCCAGGGGCACGGCGGTCAGGCCCAGGCCGTGGTCGATGACGCTGCCGCCGACCCAGGCACCCAGGGCGTTGCCGATATTGAAGGCGCCGATATTCAGGGTGGAAACCAGGTTCGGCGCGGACTTGCCGAAGGTCACCACGTTTACCTGCAGGGCCGGCACGGCGGCAAAGCAGGCGGTGGCCCACAGGAACAGGGTGATTTCGCTGGGGATCAGCGCCACGCTGGTCCAGCTCAGCATGGTGGACACCACGGCCATGGCGATGAACACGCCCATCAGGGTGTTCGACAGGCTCCTGTCCGCCAGCTTGCCACCGATGATGTTGCCCAGGGTCAGGCCCAGGCCGATCAGCACCAGGGTCCAGGTCACGCCACGGGGCGATACGCCGGTGACCTCGCCCAGCAAGGGAGCGACGTAGGTGAACAGGGCGAATACCGAAGCGGAAAACAGGGCCGTCATGGTCAGGGACAGCCACAGGCCGGCGCCCTTGAGCGCCACCAGTTCCGAGCGCATGTCGAGTTTTTCTTCATCGCGCTTGGCCGGCAGGAAGCGGATCAGGCCAATCAGCGCCACCACGCCGATGACGGTCACGGCCCAGAAGGTCGAGCGCCAGCCGGCTTCCTGGCCCAGTGCGGTGCCCAGCGGCACGCCGAGCACGTTGGCCAGGGTCAGGCCGGTGAACATCAGGGCCACGGCCGAGGCACGCTTGTTGGGCGCCACCAGGCCGGCGGCCACCACCGAGCCGATGCCGAAGAACGCGCCATGGCACAGGGCGGTGACCACCCGGGCGAACATCAGCACGTTGTAGTCGCTGGCGATGGCGCAGAGCAGGTTGCCGACGATGAAGATCCCCATCAGCACCACCAGTGCGGCCTTGCGCGGCAGACTGGCGGTAGCCAGGGCCATGAACGGCGCACCGATGGCCACGCCCAGGGCGTAGCCAGTCACCAGCCAGCCGGCACCCGGGATCGAGACTCCCAGGTCGGCCGCCACATCGGGCAGCAGGCCCATGATGACGAACTCAGTGGTGCCGATGGCGAAGGCGCTCAGGGCCAGGATGAGTAGCGAGAGGGGCATGGCGGGTCCTTGTCGAATCAGAGCTCTTGGCTCATTTGCTTGAGGAACTGCTGGATCACTTCCTCGTTGCGTTTGAAGAAGTGCCATTGACCGACCTTCTGGCTGGTGATCAGCCCCGCCCGTTGCAACACCGCCAGATGAGCCGACACCGTGGACTGCGACAGGCCGCAACGCTGGTCGATCTGTCCGGCGCAGATGCCGAATTCATGGTTGTGCAACTGTTCGGGGAACTGGACCTTGGGGTCCTTGAGCCAGTTGAGGATGTCTCGCCGTACTGGGTGTGCCAGGGCTTTTATTATTTCGTCGAGGTCGAGGGTCATGGAGGCAGCCGTAGTGAGTAAAACGCTATATCGCGATAAGGCGAACCTTAAATCGTTGCTTCGCGATATACCAATATGGATTCGATCTGAGCAGCGAACAAATCGCTATATCGGGTTATAACGATATGAGCCTGGCGATGCTAAGCTGGCCCCCATGAACTATCTCGCGCACCTGCACCTCGGCGGCCCCGGCCGGGAACAACTGCTCGGCAGTCTCTACGGCGACTTCGTCAAGGGACCGCTGCAAGGGCTGTATGACCCGCGGATCGAAGCAGGGATCGCCTTGCATCGACGCATCGACCAATACACCGACCGCCACCCTTTGGTGGACATCGCCCTGTCGCGGTTTTCCACGGTGCGACGGCGCTATGCCGGGATCGTGCTGGATGTGTTTTTCGACCACTGCCTGGCCCGGGACTGGGCGTTGTACGGTGAAGGGCCGCTGGTGGATTTCACGTCCCGTGTCTACCAGGTACTGCGCACCGAACCGCAACTGCCAGGGCGCCTGGCACAGATCGCGCCGTATATGGCGGCGGATGACTGGCTGGGGTCCTATCAGGAATTCGAAGTGCTGGGGCAGGTACTGCGTGGCATTTCCCGCCGCCTGTCCCGGCCTGAGGAACTGGCTGGGGCGATGAAGGAATTGATCGAGCTCTATGAGCCGCTGAGCGAGGACTTCCAGTTGTTTTACCCGCAGTTGCAGGACTTTGTACAAAACCAGGCCGCGCCCCGGATCTGATTGTGGGAGCGAGCTGGCTGGCGATAGCGGTGCATCAGTCAGCTCGTCTGCTGAATGTTAAGCCGCTATCGTCAGCCAGCTTGCTCCCACAGGGGGGCCGCGCAGAGATCCGGGTCAGGCCGCAATTGCCGCAGGCCGTGTCGGCGCTTGCTGTTTCTCGGGAATCGTTCCGAACAATGCCTTGTGTACCGCCTGTTGCGCCTGGAAAGCCAGGGCCGCGCGTTCCTGGCCTTGGCAGGCGATGGGTTGCAGCAGGTAAATGTGAACGTCGCCCCGATCGTTGGCAAACAAGCGCATCAGGTGCGACAGCAGGTCGTCATCGCCAATGAAAGGGGCCAGGGAATCGGGCTCGCCGTTGCGCAGGTAACGGATCGCCACAGGCTGCAGCGCCACCTCGGCATCGATGGCGGCCGATAACAGGCGACCGTGGAAGGTGCGCAGGGACCGCCCGTCGGTGGTGGTCCCTTCCGGGAACATCAGCAATGGGTGGGTCTGTTGCAGGTGACGGGTCATCTGCTTGCGGATCAACTGGCTGTCGCCCGAGCCACGGCGAATGAACAGGCTACCGGCCTTCGCCGCCAGCCAGCCGGCCACCGGCCAGGTGCGCACTTCAGCCTTGGACAGGAATGACATCGGAGTGAGCATGCCCAGCAGCGGGATGTCGGTCCAGGACACGTGGTTGCTGACCCACAGCATCGGCTGTCGCGGCAATTGCCCATGGACGGTCACGGAAAAGGGCAGGGCATTGCTCAGCCGTGCCATGAAGAACCGCGACCAGCGCTGACGACGTACCATGGAGTGGGCAAGCCCCAGGCGCTCGAAAACACCGAACACGCTGGCCATGCCCAGACCCAGCGCCACCACCAGCAGGACGCGCGCGATCCGCGCGTACACCCTTGAGCGGCTCATCAAACCGCTGCCTTGAAGTGGCGGGCGTAGCGTGGGCAGAGGTCATCGCGCTTGAGCAGGATGAACACATCGGCCACCTGGAATTCCTCGTCCCAGCACGGCTCGCCGCAGATCTTCGCACCCAGGCGCATGTAGGCCTTGAGCAACGGCGGCATTTCGGCGATGACATTGGACGGCACGTCCAGGGTCGGCAACGGTTTTTTCGGTACGGCTTGCAGGTGTTCGTTGCACAGGTAGCGCTCGCGCAGGCGTTGCATGATCGCCTGGGCCTGGATGCCGCCGTCCTGCATCGCAATGCTGGCGCAACCCATCAGGTAGCTGTAGCCGCCCTCGTTCAGGACTTCGGCCAGTTCCCCCCAGAGCACCGCGATGGTGCCGCCGTTACGGTAGGCCGGGTCGACGCAGGTCCGGCCGATCTCCAGGATCGGGCCCTTGAGATGGACCAGGCCGTGGAGGCTGAATTCTTCTTCGCTGTAGAAGCGTCCCAGGCTACTGGCGGCCTGGTGGTCGAGCAGGCGAGTGGTCGCCACGAGGCGGCCGGTGTTCAGGTCGCGTACGCCGATGTGGGCGCAATGAACATCATAGTCATCCATGTCCAGACCCATTTCCGCGCCCTTGAGCTTGGCGTTGAACTCGCCGCTGAAGACGTTGAAGCGCAGGGCCTGGGCTTCTTGCAAGGCCTGGGCGCCGACCAGGCGTTCGGCTTGCAGGCGGCGTTCATTGCCGGTGTCGCTGATGCGGGCGATCTGAGTCATAGCGAATCTCCGTGCGGGCTGTTCAGTTGCAGCCAGTCGACTTTCTTTATGCAGCCATGTTGTGCAAAGTCAGGCTATGTAGCCCCGGTGTCATCACCATGAAGCTTTGGTGATGCTTATATGACAGCCCTCGAGGAACCTCCCATGCTTTGGCAAACCCTGATCGCACGTGGCGAACGGCTGACTGCCCATTCGGACCTGGCCGAGGGGTACGCGGCGTTGTTGCAACGCCTGGGGCCGGTCACGCCGTTCGAGTTGGCGGTGGCCGGCGCGCGATTGATGGCGACACCGGGACTGGCCTTCCTGGTGGGCTACCAGGCAGCGTTGCGCGCGCTCTGGCCCAGCGCGCCCCACAGCCTCGGCGCGTTGTGCGCCACTGAGCAGCGCAGCCTGCGCCCGGCGGACATGCAGACCCGCCTGGCGGATCTGCGCCTGACTGGACGCAAGGATTTCGTCACCGCCGGGGATGCCGCCGAATGGCTGCTGATTGCCGCTCGCTGCGAAGCGCCGGGTGAAACGCCACGACTGAACCTGGCCGTGGTCTATCCCGGCGAGCCTGGCGTAACCCTGGAAAAACTCCCGGCCATTACCTTGATGCCAGACGTCAGCCATGGCCGCGTCCTGCTCGACGACGCGCTGTGCGAATTGTTGGCGGGGGACGGTTGGGACGCGTACGTCAAGCCGTTTCGCACCTTGGAAGATCTTTACGTGCTCAGTGCCATGACCGCCTGGCTGTATGGCGTGGGGCAGGAATGCGCCTGGCCCCAGGCGTTGCAATTGCGCCTGCTCGCGCTGCTGGCCGGTTGCGCGCAGGTGAGCCTTCACAATCCGTCCAGCGCGTCCGGGCACGTGCTGCTGGGCGGGTTGTTCGCGCAGTTCGACGGGCTTGATGGCGAACTGAATACCGCACTGGCCGCCGGGCCTGCGCCGTGGCGCGAGATGTGGACGCGGGATAAAGCGGTGATGGAGATGGCGGCGGGCGCGCGGGCCAAGCGGTTGGCCAAGGCGTTGGGATAGTCCTCCAGACGACCACCCCTTGTGGGAGCGAGCAAGTTCGCTCCCACAAGGGGGCACACACACTCAAATTGTCATCAAGTCTGCATAGGCTCTGAAGGTTCAATCCTGCGAGCCCCAAGCATGTCCAAAGGCTGGTTCCTGATTCCGTTGCTGATACTCAACCTGAGCGTCCAGGCCGAAGACTGGCCCGGCGAGCAATGGCCAAGTGGCCCGACCCCGAGCGGGCCGGCCATCGAAGCCTTGGAACAATACGCCTTCCCACCCCGGGACGATGCAAACCGTGAGGGCATCCGCACCGATGCGCTGCTGGTGATCCAGGACGGTCGGCTGGTCTACGAACGCTACGCCGGACCGACCACTGCCCAGACCCCGCACCTGACCTGGTCCATCAGTAAAAGCCTGCTGGCGACGGTGTTCGGCGTGGCCTACGGTGAAAAACTGTTTGGCCTGCAAGAGCCGGTCGCCCGGTACTACCCGGCGTTGGGCAAGCACCCGGGCGTGACCCTGGCCGATCTTTTTCACTGGGCCTCGGGCCTGGATTGGCAGGAAGACTACGAATACGCGCCACTCAAGTCCTCCGTGGTGGCGATGCTCTACACCCGCGGACGCCACGACATGGCGGCGTTCACTGCGCAGCATGAAAGTTTCAGTCCGCCGGGGCAGGTATTCCGTTATTCCAGCGGTGACAGCAACCTGCTGGCGGCGGCGTTGAAAAACATTGTCGGGCCGACGCGATACGCCGATTACCCCTGGACGGCGCTGTTCGAACCGTTGGGTATCCGCCAGGCAACCTGGGAAACCGATGCCAGCGGCACCTTCGTCGGTTCGTCCTATGCCTACCTCACGGCGCGGGACCTGGCGCGTGTCGGGTTGTTGATGCAACGGGACGGCCGCTGGGGCGAGCGGCAATTGATTCCCAAGGAGTGGGTTGCGTTCAATCGCGAACCTTTCACCCGGTTCCAGGCTGGCCAGGACGAAGCCGTGCCCGGTGGCCACTGGTGGCTCAATCGCGCCGCCGACCGCTCCCTCCATCCCTGGCCCGACGCGCCACCGGACACTTACGCCGCACTGGGGCATTGGGGGCAGGCCTTGTACATCATTCCCAGCGCCCGGCTGGTCATCGTGCGCTATGGCGATGATCGCGATGGCAGCTATCGCCACAACGAATTGCTCAAGCGAGCCATGGCGGCATTCGCCGAAGGGGTGCGGCCATGAGGCGCAAGTGGCTGTTCACGCTGGTGTCGGTGTTTCTGGTTGCCCTGATGGGCTGGATCTGGCTCGAGCGGGTGGCGCTGCGGGCCTTTCCCGACATCATCAGCGCCTACACCGCCAAGCAATACTGCTCATGCCGCTATGTGATGGAGCAACCGGCGGATTACTGCCGTGGCTATGTGAAACAGTCGGTGCCCATCAGCGACTTTCTCGACACGCCCGAGGACAAACGCGTCGTGGTCGCCGGGCTGGGACGCAGCAATAGCGCGCGGTGGATGGGCGCGCGACAGGGGTGCCGCCTGGAGTGACTCGATAAATCCCCTGGATCATCGGTGTTTCTGGCAGTTGTTGAAACAGACTGTTTGCAACGGCCCCTGGCCCGGTTAAGGTTCGCCACAGGTTTATCTGCCCTCCGAGTGTGTATGTTCAAGCGGTCTTTCTCTCACGCTGTCGCGACCTTACTGCTGGCCTGCGCCGCGCTGCCGGCCCAGGCCGACTGGTACCTGGACGGCGAATCGTCGCGGCTGTCGTTCATCAGCAGCAAGAACGGCAACGTTTCCGAGGTCCAGCGTTTCCTGGTTCTCCACGGTCAGGTCCAGCCCGATGGCCTGGCTCGCCTGGAGGTGGAACTGGAGTCCATCAACAGCGGCATTCCCCTGCGAGACGAACGCATGCGGGCCGAGCTGTTCGAGATCAAGCAATTTGCCGAAGCCACCGTTACGGCGCGGATCGACCTGGTCCCTATCCAGGACCTGGCCAATGGCGCGCAGTTGGAATTGCGCCTGCCGCTGACAGTGGACCTGCATGGCAAGCAGCATGAATACATCGTCGAACTGCTGGCGACGCGCCTGGATGAACGACGTTTCCAGGTGGTGACCCTGGAGCCGCTGGTGCTCAACGCGGCGGACTTCGACTTGGCGCCGGGCCTGGAAAAGCTGCGCAACCTGGCCGGTCTGTCAGCCATCAGCCTGTCGGTGCCGGTGAATGCGGTGCTGATTTTCACGGCGCGTTGACGTGAGCGGCCCGGTATTTCCCTGGCGTGAGGGCAACAGGTTCGAGCTGTTGATCGACGGTCCGCAGTTTTTTCCGCGCATGCTGGTGGAAATCGCCCGGGCCCAGGAACAGGTCGAGCTGGAGTTGTACCTGGTGGAGGCGGGGGCTTGCGCCGAGGCGATGGTCCAGGCCCTTGTCCAGGCAGCCGAGCGGGGCGTGCGCGTGCGGTGCCTGTTCGATGACTATGGCAGCCTGGCGTTTACCCTGGGCCTGCGCAACCGCCTGCTGGAGGCGGGGGTGGAGCTGCGTTTCTACAATCGCCTGAGCTGGCGCCGCTGGGTGCGCAACCTCTATCGCGATCATCGCAAGCTGCTGCTGGTGGACCAGCGTCTGGCGGTGGTGGGCGGCACCGGGGTGACCGATGAATTCTGGAACCCCCTCGACGACCGCAGCCAATGGCACGAAGTCATGGTGGAGATCGTCGGCCCGCTGGTGCTGGACTGGCAGTTGCTGTTCGACCGCCAGTGGCTCGCCAACCGTCACCGTCGTGCCTGGAAGCCGGCCTCCAACTTCGGCCTGCCGCGATTGCCTCGTGTACCGCCGGTGGGCGAGGGCATGGGCCGGGTGGCCTATGCCGACGCCCGCCAGCACCGGGATATCCTGCAGTCCCTGTCCCGGGCGTTGAACAGCGGGCAGAAACGGATCTGGATGGCGACGCCTTATTTCCTGCCGACCTGGAACGTGCGCCGTTCCCTGCGCAAAGCCGCGGCCCGGGGCATCGACGTGCGGCTGTTGCTTACAGGCCCACGCACCGATCATCCCTCGGTGCGTTACGCCGGGCATCGTTATTACCCGCGCCTGCTCAAGGCCGGGGTGAAGATCTTCGAATACCAGCCCTGTTTCCTGCACCTGAAAATGGTGCTGGTGGATGACTGGGTCAGCATCGGTTCCTGCAATTTCGATCACTGGAACCTGCGCTTCAATCTGGAGGCCAACCTCGAGGCCCTCGATTCGCGACTCAGCGCTGCGGTGGCGGCCAGTTTCGAGCGAGACTTCGCCCAGAGCCAGCAGGTCAGCCTGGACGCCTGGCAGCGTTGGCCGTTGTGGAAGCGCTTCAAGCAACGGTTATGGGGGCTGGTGGATCGGTTGGTGGTCAACCTGTTGGATCGACGCGGCTAGCCCGAACACCCAGATACAACTGTGGGAGCGGGCTTGCTCGCGATGGCGCAGTGTCAGCCAATGTCGATGCGGCTGATCTGACGCCATGGCGAGCAAGCTCGCTCCCACAGGGAAAATCAAGTTGTTCCGAAGGTCAGAGCAACTCGAAACTCTGCTGCTTCACGTCCTGGGAATCCAGGCCGATCTGCACATTGAACTTGCCCGGCTCCGCCGCGTATTTGAGCTGGGCATTGTAGAACTTCAGGTCGTCTTCGGTGATGGTGAAGTGGATGACCTTTTTCTCACCGGCCTTGAGCATCACCTTCTGGAAGTTCTTCAGTTCCTTCACCGGACGGATGATCGAGCCCGTCACGTCCTGGATATACAGCTGCACCACGGTTTCGCCATCACGCTTGCCGGTGTTCTCCACGGTCACGCTGGCGTCCAGCTTGCCGGTCTTGTTCAGCGTGGTGGAGGACAGGGCCATGTCCGACAGGCTGAATTCGGTGTAGCTCAAACCGTAGCCGAAGGGGTACAGCGGACCGGTGGTGTCGTCGAAATATTGCGAGGTGTAGTTGCCTGGCTTGCCCGGCGTGAACGGCCGGCCGATGCTCAGATGGTTGTAGTAGGTCGGAATCTGGCCTACAGAGCGTGGGAAGGTGATCGGCAGCTTGCCCGACGGGTTGTAGTCGCCGAACAGTACGTCGGCGATGGCGTTGCCGCCTTCGGTGCCGCTGAACCAGGTTTCCAGGATCGCATCGGCCTGTTGCTTCTCTTCCAGCAGCGACAGCGGACGGCCATTCATCAACACCAGTACCAGCGGCTTGCCAGTGGCCTTCAGGGCCTTGATCAGCTCGCGCTGGCTGGCGGGGATGTTCAGTTCGGTACGGCTCGACGATTCGTGGGACATGCCACGGGACTCGCCCACGGCGGCCACCACCACGTCGGCCTGCCTGGCGGCTTTCACCGCTTCGTCGATCAGCACCTGGGCCGGACGCGGGTCGTCCACCACTTCCGGGGCGTCGAAGTTGAGGAAGTTCAGGTAATCGAGGACCTTCTTGTCGCCAGTGATGTTGGCGCCACGGGCATAGATCAACTTCGACTCACCGCCCAAGGCACGGGCCATGCCGTCGAACACCGTGACCGACTGCGCCGGCCGGCCGGCGGCGGCCCAACTGCCCATCATGTCGATCGGCGCCTTGGCCAGCGGGCCGACCAGGGCGATCTTCGCCGTCTTCTTCAGGGGCAAGGTCTGGTTGCGGTTTTCCAGCAGCACCAGGCTGCGGCGCGCCACGTCACGGGCATCGGCGCGGTGCATGCGGCTTTCGGCATAGGTGTCGGCCGGGTCATCCTCGGCCTTGCCGATGCGCAGGTACGGGTCCTTGAACAGGCCCATGTCGTACTTGGCGGCGAGCACTTCGCGCACGGCGTTGTCGATGTCGCTCTGCTCGATCTCGCCGGCCTTGAGCAGCCCCGGCAGTTCCTTGCCATAGAGCGAGTCGTTCATGCTCATGTCGATGCCGGCCTTGATCGCCAGCTTCGCTGCTTCGCGACCGTCCTTGGCGACACCATGCTTGATCAGCTCGAAGATGGCGCCATGGTCACTGACCGCCAGGCCCTTGAAGCCCCATTCCTTGCGCAGCAGGTCGTGCATCAGCCAGGTGTTGGCCGTGGCCGGTATGCCGTTGATGGAGTTCAGCGCGACCATCACGCCGCCGGCGCCGGCATCGATGGCGGCGCGGTAGGGAGGCAGATAGTCCTGGTACATCTTCACCGGGCTCATGTCCACGGTGTTGTAGTCACGGCCACCTTCCACCGCGCCGTACAAGGCAAAGTGCTTGACGCTGGCCATGATGGCGTCGGCGGCGTTGGCGCCCTTGCCCTGGAAGGCCTTGACCATCACGGCGGCAATGCGCGACACCAGGTAGGTGTCCTCGCCGAAGCCTTCGGAGGTGCGGCCCCAGCGCGGGTCGCGGGAAATGTCCACCATCGGCGCGAAAGTGATGTCCAGGCTGTCGGCCGCTGCTTCCTTGGCGGCGATGCGGCCGGAGCGGTAGATGGCGTCCATGTCCCAGCTCGAGGCCAGGGCCAGGGGAATCGGGAAAATGGTGCGGTGGCCGTGGATCACATCGTAGGCGAAGAACATCGGGATCTTCAGCCGGCTGCGCATGGCCGCGTCCTGCATCGGACGGTTCTCATCGCGAGTGATGGAGTTGAACGTGCCGCCGATGTTACCGGCGGCGATTTCCTTGCGGATCATCTCCCGGGGCATTTCCGGGCCGATGCTGATCAGGCGCAATTGGCCGATCTTTTCCTCTAGGGTCATCTGCTTCATCAGGTCGCTGATGAAGGCATCCTTGTTCTCCATGGGGACTGGCAGGTTGTCGGCCCATACGGATTGACTGGCCAGACTGACAAACAGGCCCAGCAAACACAGCTTCTTCATGAATAGTTTTCTCGCAAGCCTAAAGGGCGGATCAGTACACGCCGGTCAGCCAAAATGTGAGGAGCGGCTATTGTTGTTCGGTCAAATGCAGCACACTTTCGAGCCCGGGGGGCTGAACTTAGTTTCGCACCGCGCATCTTTTAGCCCATCGATCCGTTTCAATCCAGTGCGGCGGCAGATTATGCCCCAGCGCCGATGGGATAGGTGGCCGTGTTTTTACCAATGCAATCAAGCAAGGGAGAGCTTCATCCGATGAATCCAAGACTGAACCACCGCGGCGGCCTGCAGATGCTCGCCCTGATGCTGTGCACCCTGCTGCTGGCCGGTTGCGGCATCAACAATATCCCGACCCTGGACGAGCAGGCCAAGGCGGCCTGGGGCCAGGTGCAGAACCAGTACCAGCGCCGTGCGGACCTGATTCCCAACCTGGTGGAGACCGTCAAGGGCTATGCCCAGCATGAGCAGGAAACCCTGACGGCGGTGATCGAGGCGCGCGCCAAGGCCACCTCGATCCAGGTGGATGCCAGCACCCTGGACAACCCGGAAAAACTCAAGCAGTTCCAGCAGGCCCAGGACCAGTTGAGCGGGGCGTTGAGCCGCTTGATGGTGGTCTCCGAACGTTACCCGGACCTCAAGGCCAACCAGAACTTCCTGGCGCTGCAATCGCAACTCGAAGGGACCGAGAACCGCATCGCCGTGGCCCGCCGTGACTTCATCCTGGCGGTGCAGAAGTACAACACCGAGATCCGGACCTTCCCGGGTCGCCTGTGGCACAGCGTGCTGTACAGCGACCTGCCGGTGCGTGAAACCTTCGAAGCCACCAGCCCCGGTGCCGAGAAAGCGCCGCAAGTGAAATTTTAATGAAGCCGCTACAGGCCTCGAGCTGCAAGCCGCAAGCATCGGTCCTGGGCACCGCGCTTGCCCATGGCTTGAAGCTGGCCGCTCGCAGCTGCGCCTTTGTGCTGTTGCTCTGGGTGTTCGCAGTCACGGCCCAGGCCGAATTGAAGTTTCCGCAGTTGACCGGCCGGGTAGTGGATACCGCCGGGCTGCTCGAGCCTGCGGTACGCCAGCAACTGGAGGCGCAGCTCAAGGCGCACGAGCAGGCCACCGGCGAGCAGGTAGTGGTGGTCACGCTGGCGAACCTGCAAGGCGCCAGCATCGAAGACTTCGGCTATCAATTGGGTCGCCACTGGGGCATCGGGCAAAAGGACAAGAATAACGGCGCACTGCTGATCGTCGCCCGGGATGACCGTAAACTGCGGATCGAAGTGGGCTACGGCCTGGAAGATCGGCTGACCGATGCCCAGAGTTCGGTGATCATCAACCAGGTGATCACACCGGCCTTCAAGACCGGCAATTTCAACAAAGGCATCAGTGACGGCGTGGCGGCGATGCTGGTGGTACTGGGCGGCAACCCCTTGGATGAGCCGGCAGCGGCGTATGACGCAGGGGCGCAGGAGGGTGATTTCGTCCAGCGTCATCCCGGGTTGTTCGTATTGCTGGTGATGCTGTTCATCATCACGGTCATGGTCTGCCAGGTACTGGGTATCCTGCCCGCCAACGGTGGCGGCTCCAGCGGTTCCAGCCGCGGCGGCGGTGGTTTCGGCGGTGGAGGCGGTGGCGGCTTCAGCGGCGGCGGTGGCAGTTTCGGTGGCGGCGGTTCGTCGGGCGGCTGGTGACAATAAAAATGAGCAGGCATTTCTAACCATGGCATTACTGACTGAACACGAACAACGCAAGGTGGCCGAGGCCATCGCCCGGGTCGAGCGCGATACCGATGCCGAACTGGTCACGGTGCTCGCCGCCCGTGCCGACGACTACGCCTATATCCCGCTGCTGTGGGCCAGTCTGCTGGCGTTGGTGGTGCCTGGGGTGGTGCATTATCTTTCGGGCTGGTTGACCATGCACAGCCTGTTGCTGGTGCAATGGGCCAGCTTCATCGTGCTGTGCCTGCTGTTTCGTATTCCCAGGATCACCACCCACCTGATTCCCCGCTCGGTGCGCCATTGGCGCGCCTCCAACCTGGCTCGCCGGCAGTTTCTCGAACAGAACCTGCACCACACCGTGGGAAGCACGGGGATGCTGATCTTCGTCTGCGAGGCCGAGCGGTACGTGGAGATCCTGGTGGACGAGGGCATTTCCAGCCGTCTCGACAACAAGCACTGGGAGTCGATTGTCGCGGCCTTCACCCAGCAGGTTCGCCAGGGACAAACCCTGCAGGGCTTCATAACCTGCATCCAGGCCTGCGGCGAATTGCTCAAGGAGCACGTGCCGGTGACTCACGAACGCAATGAATTGCCCAACCGCCTGGTGGTCCTGGGCTGAGGCTTTTGGCATCGCCGCTGCGGCGAGCACCCTCGTCGCGGGGAGTTTCCCGGCCATGACGGCTGGCCGGCCAACGCCAAGGGCACCGATGGATTTCGCACCGCTGGGGAAATTCCTCGTGCCCTCGCACCCCATCCCCCTAAAATACCCGCCATTCCCGATCCGCCCCGCCCCGAGGCCGCTTTTCCATGTCTGTCACCGCAACTCCCGCCCGTCCCGCCGCGGATCACCACGCCCAGTTCATCGAGTTGCTGCAGGCCAGCCTCGAACAGAACGCTTTCATCAAGCTGGTGCTGGCCCGGTATGTCGGCGACGAAGCAGACCTTCAGCGGCTGATCATCAAGCAAACGACCGTCAAGGAGCAGCCTTGCCTGTCGTTCGTCTATCGCTACAAGACCCGTGACATCACCAAGAACTTCCCGCTGGCCGAAGGCGTGGCGACCATCGCCGGGCTGTTGCCGGCGTCGTTCCGCAATGCCCATCTGCTGGCGGTGACCGACGAGGCGCAGCTGGAGTACAGCAAAAAGGGCAAGCCTTCGTTGTTCAGGAGCAAGCCCCAGCAATTGCGGGAAGTGCCCTCGGTGGAGCACAACCGCGAGAAGAACCGGTTTCTCGATCTGAGCCGGCCATTCCTGGCTGACCTGGGTGTGACCAACCACAAGCACGAGCTGATTCCGGCGATGTCGCGCAAGTGGAAGCAGATCAACAAGTTCATCGAAGTCTTCAGCCACGCGCTGACGTCCTCGCCGCTGGCCCTGGACAAGCCGGTACGGGTTTCGGACTTCGGTTCGGGCAAGGGCTACCTGACCTTCGCCATTCATGACTACCTGCGCAACACTCTGCAGGCCGAAGGCCTGGTGACCGGAGTCGAGCTGCGCGAGGACATGGTTCGGCTGTGCAACGAAGCTGCCGCGCGCTTGGAGCATCCGGGCCTGACCTTCCAGCACGGCGACGTGCGCAGCGTGGCCCCCAGTGCAGTGGACGTGATGATCGCCTTGCACGCCTGCGACATCGCCACCGATTACGCGATCCACATGGGCATTCGCTCGGGCGCTTCGATCATCATGTGCTCGCCGTGCTGCCACAAGCAGATTCGCTTGCAGATCCAGAGCCCGGCGTTGCTCAAACCGATGCTGCAATATGGCTTGCACCTCGGCCAGCAGGCGGAGATGGTCACCGACAGCTTGCGGGCGCTGCTGCTGGAAGCCTGTGGCTACGAGACCAAGGTGTTCGAGTTCATCTCCCTGGAACATACCAACAAGAACAAGATGATCCTGGCGGTCAAGCGCCCCGGGCCGGTGGAGCCCAAGGAGCTGTTGGCCAAGATCGAAGAACTCAAGGCGTTCTATCGCATCACCGAGCATTGCCTCGAAACCCTGCTGCGGGCCGACGGCTACCTCGCCTGACCGGCCATCGGCTGTTGCTGTGGGGGCGAGCTCCCACAGTGGGTCCGCCTGGCGTGCAACCCGTCAGTCAATGACCCGAGTTTTCCTCCCATTCCGGTACGGCGGACTACCTTTAATGCGTGCCCATCCACGCATTTCCCAAGGAGCCCAATCATGGCCGCGAAGAAAATCCTGATACTGGTCGGCGACTACGTCGAAGATTATGAAGTGATGGTGCCGTTCCAGGCCTTGCAGATGGTCGGCCACACCGTGCACGCGGTGTGTCCGGACAAAACCGCGGGCCAGACCGTGCGCACGGCTATCCATGACTTCGAAGGCGACCAGACCTATAGCGAAAAGCCCGGCCACCGGTTCGCCTTGAACCATGATTTCGCTGGTGTCGAGGCGGCTGACTACGATGCCCTGCTGATCCCTGGCGGTCGCGCGCCGGAATACCTGCGTCTGAACGAGAAAGTCTTGCAGCTGGTGCGAGATTTCGACCTGGCGGGCAAGCCGATCGCGGCGGTCTGCCACGGGGCGCAACTGCTGGCGGCGGCGGGGATCCTCGAAGGGCGGGAATGCAGCGCCTACCCGGCCTGTGCTCCAGAAGTACGCCTGGCGGGAGGGACCTATATCGATATTCCGGTGACGGAAGGTCACGTACAGGGCAATCTCGCCACCGCGCCGGCCTGGCCGGCTCATCCGAACTGGCTGGCGGGATTCCTGACGCTGCTGGGCACGGCCATTACGCTGTAGGGCGTTACGTACCCGGCCTGGCGGAACAAGCGCAGCGGGTCTTTACTGTCTGGGCAATCAACCCAGCCCAAGGGGAACGAACATGTCCGGATGGTACGAAATCAGCAAGACCAGCAGTGGCCAGTTTCGCTTTGTGCTCAAGGCAGCCAACGCCGAGACCATCCTGACCAGCGAGCTGTATGCTTCTCGCAGCGGTGCCGACGGCGGTATCGCCGCGGTGCAGAAAAACAGCCCGCTGGCCGAACGCTATGAGCTCAAGAACACGAAGGACGGTCATCCGTACTTCAATCTCAAGGCTGCCAACCATGAAGTGATCGGCAGCAGCGAGGCTTATTCATCGGACGCCGCCCGGGACAAGGGCATCGCCAGCGTCAAGGCCAACGGCCCCACCACCGTCATCAAGGACAAGACGCTGGCGGCACTTTGACAGCAAACCCATGGATGCCGGTCCCGTGGCGAGGGGATCTGTCCCCGTTGGGGCGCGCAGCAGCCCTCAAACATGACAACCTGGTCTGTCAGGTGAACCGAATGTTTGGCTTTTGGGGGCGCTGCGCACTCAACGGGGACAAATCCCCTCGCCACAGTCCATCGTGTCTCCGATCCCAAAAGAGTCCTGTCCAATGCCGACTGCCTAAATCTCCACCGGCACCGACAGTTTCGGATCGCCCAGCGGATGGCTCTTGGCGTCGAAGAACCGCAACGCCACCTCCAGTCCCTGGAACAACTTGGCGTAGTGACGCTTCTGGTGCTGGATGAACGCCTGGCTGCGGGGATAGATCGCAATGGCCATGGTCCTGGGGCTGGCCTGGCGCAAGGCCTGGACGATGTGCCGGTCCTGCTCGCCCAGGGCATGGCCGAACAGGCACAGGTTGTCGCTGTGGTGCAGCAACTGGTCATAGCCGAACGACAGGTAGTCGGAACTGCGGATCGTCCTGAGTTTGTCCTCGCTGGGCCCTTCATTGACGAACAGCGGTACGTCGTCGAGGGTCTTGAGGGTGTTGTTGATGGCGAAGTTGCCCAGCAGCGTGCCCTCGGTGGAGGTGAGCCTGCGCGCGGTGCCGTCCTGGTTGCGCACCAGGTGCAGGCCGCCGTGCAGGTAGAGCAGGCGCGTCTTGTCCGAGCAGGCGTGGTTCAGGTCGAAACGTTGATCGTCGCCGCTGAACAGATCGGTGAGGGTGCCTGGTTCATGCTGCAGCGCCCAGTGGTTGAGCAGGTCATAGTTGGTGGTGAATACCGTGCGGTAGCGACTCAGCTCTCGGTTCAACGTTGCCAGGGTTGCCGGCTGCACCAGCCGCCAGGGGATGTGCACGGCGTGCACGGTGTTGATCAGCGCTTCCTTGATCGCGTAGTAGCGATTGCGCGGGGCGGCGGAGCTGACGGCCAGGGCCTTGTTGATCCGGCTGGTGGTTTTCAGCGCACCGAGCACCTGCTCGAAGCTGCGCGTCTGCATTGCGTCGAACACGCTCAGTTCCGACGGGCTCAGGGGCTTTTCCTCGACCGTGCGGGCGTTCTCGAACAGCGAGTCATAGCCAAAGTCGTCCCATATGGCGCGGCTGGCACCATTGCCCACCAACAGGCCGCTGAAAGCGGTGTTGGCGCGCAAGGCCTCCCAATCTTCGAGCCGGGCGTCATATTCCTGGAAATCGGTCATTGCGAAGCTCATCCAAAACGTGGCAAAGGCAGGGCGCGACTTTATCACGACAGACTCTTGAGCCAGATCAAGGAATGCCGTGACCGCTCGGTCAATCCTGTAGGCACGCCGATCCGGCTTCCCCAGGAGCATGTTCCCATGAGCAGCACTTTCTTCATCCCAGCCGTGAATGTCATGGGGCTGGGCTGCCTCGACGAGGCCATGACCGCCATCCGCAACTATGGTTTTCGCAAGGCGTTGATTGTCACCGATGCCGGGCTTGCCAAGGCCGGCGTTGCCGACAAGGTGGCGGGACTACTGGCCGCACAGGACATCGATTCGGTCGTTTTCGATGGCGCAAAACCCAACCCGAGCATCGCCAACGTCGTGCAGGGGTTGGGCCTGCTGAAAGAAACCCGGTGCGATTTCGTGGTTTCGCTGGGTGGTGGTTCGCCTCACGACTGCGCCAAGGGCATCGCCCTGTGTGCCACCAATGGCGGGCAGATCGGTGACTACGAAGGCGTCGACCGTTCGAGCAAGCCGCAATTGCCGCTGATCGCCATCAATACCACTGCCGGCACCGCCAGTGAGATGACGCGCTTCTGCATCATTACGGACGAATCGCGCCATGTGAAAATGGCGATTGTCGATCGCAATGTGACACCGCTCATGTCGGTCAACGACCCGGCGTTGATGGTGGCGATGCCCAAGGGCCTGACTGCCGCCACGGGCATGGATGCGTTGACCCATGCCGTGGAGGCCTACGTGTCCACCGCCGCGACCCCGATTACCGATGCCTGCGCCCTGAAAGCCGTCACCCTGATCAGCAACAACCTGCGCCTGGCGGTGCGCGACGGCAATGACCTGGCGGCACGGGAGAACATGGCTTACGCACAGTTCCTCGCCGGGATGGCCTTCAACAATGCATCGCTGGGGTTCGTGCATGCGATGGCGCATCAGCTGGGCGGCTTCTATGACTTGCCGCACGGGGTATGCAACGCCGTGCTGTTGCCACACGTGCAGGCATTCAACGCCTCGGTGTGCGCCGACAGGTTGGCCGAGGTGGGCCGCGCCATGGGCGTCGATCTGCCTGGATCCAGCCCGGAGGAGGGCGCGCAGGCCGCCATTGCGGCGATTCGTGCCTTGGCCAGCGACGTGGACATTCCCGCAGGCCTGCGGGAGTTGGGTGTACGCCTCAATGACGTGCCGGTGCTGGCCGCCAACGCCCTGAAGGACGCCTGTGGCTTGACCAATCCGCGAGCAGCGGACCAGCGGCAAATCGAGGAGATTTTCCGCACCGCGTTCTAGGCTGTGTCTGAAAAGTCTTGAGACGAAGGTCAGGCGAGGCCGTTTTCAACGCAGCATGAACGAGTATCAAGGCTTTTCTTGCAGGGCCTGACGGGGTTGGGGCGGCAAGGATCTGGCACACAGCATTGCCGCCATCGCCAGCAACGTACACAACGCTGCCAACGGCCAGGCCTGCTCGCTCAACAGCAGGCTGGCCATGGCGCCGATCAACGATGCCATCCATTGATGCAGAAAGCCGCTCAACGCCATGGCATAGGCGCCGGGTATCGGTGAACTCTCATTGGCCAGGGACAGGCTGATGGGGTAGTTCAGCGACTGGCCGAACACGGCGAAGCAGTACGGCAGCCAGAAAAGCACCGCCACGCTGCCCAGGCTGAGGCTGGCCGCCAGCATGGTCGCGCTGCCGCCCAGTACCAGGGCGATACCCCAGCCCATCAGCCGTCGCTGGCCGATGCGCAATACGCAGGCATTGACCACCAATGCGCCGAGCAAGTACGCCGCGCTGATGGGCCAGCCCAGCAGGCCGTACTCGATCGCCGACCAGTGAAAGCTGTCACGCAGGATCAGCGGCGCGGCAGTGTTGAAGGCAATGATCACACCGTAACCCAACCCACCCGCCAGGGCGGGCAGGAGAAAGCCAGGGTGCTTCAGGATCTGCCCATACACGCGCCACGCCGGTTGACCGTTTTTCTCCTCCGTCAGCCTCGGGAACCTGGCCCGGGACACGGCTGCGGCCATTACCAGGCTGGCAGCGCCGAGCCCCTGGAAGATCGCCGCCCAGCCGAAAGCGGCCTGGATCAGGGAGCCGAGGTATTGGCCGATACCGAGGGCGATCACAAAGGCGATGGACAACCACGCCAGGGATTTGGCCAGCAGGTCGCCGCTGAAGCTGTCCCGGATCAACACCCTCGCCATCACCGAAATGCCGCTGGCCCCGATGCCCTGGATCAGCCTGAAGGCCAGGAACGCTTCCACGCCGGTTCCCAGGGGCAGGGCCAGGTTGGCCAGCCCGTATAGCGCCAACGCCGCCAGCAACACCGGCTTGCGCCCCAACCCCTGGCTCAGGCTGCCCCAGGCCAGCATGGGCAGTGCCATGCCGATCAGGTACACCGGCAGTCCCCAGGACACCCGTGAAGCATCGTCGCCCAGGTCCCGGGCCATGTCAGGCAAGGCCGGCAAGTAGATGCTCATGCCCAGTTGGGCCAGGAAAACCGTGGTGCAGGTGACGATCAGGGTTGTACGGTTCTTCATCAGTGGCCTGTACGGTTGATTTGAGTGCACGAATGAGCCGCACAGGCTACCCGTTTTCGTTCAGGGGCGGATTTCACGCCCGTGAGCTTTCAGCAGGTCGGTCATCTGTTCGCAGAACGACCGGATCACCCCTGGCTCCATGTCGGCCCGCAGGGTGATACGTATCGCGGCCTTGTTCTGCGGCACGACAGGGAAGAACACCGCCGAGGTGAAATACCCAAGCTCGGCCAGTTCCACCGCCAGCCGATTGGCCAGGGCTGCTTCGCCGCACGGTATCAGGCGGATCGCCATGGGGTTGCCGTACTGTTCGGTGCGGATAAGGCTGTCGAACAGTCGGATATTAGCCTGCAAGCGCTCCTGCAAGGAGCCCAGCTCTCGGCTGCGATGCAGGCGGATCGAGGCCATGCCGGCGCCGATGGCCGCTGCGTTCAGGCTCTGCGACCAGTTGCTGGGGCCACCGTAGCGCTGCACCAGCGCCTTGTGCCTTTCACTGCCGAACATCGCCAGGCCCCCGCTGGCCCCGAAGGATTTGGCCAGGGAAGCGACGATCAGGGTGCGTTCGTCCACGGTGGGAAGGCGCGAGCGGACCAGGCCGGCGCCGCATTGGCCCACGGTGGACAGCGCGTGGGAGTCGTCCAGGTACAGGAACAGGCCGTAGCGCTGCTTGAGATATAACAGGCTATCGAGGTCCGCCATCCCGCCCATGCTGTAGGCACCATCGGTCACATAGGCCACGTTGCGTTGACGCTTGCACAGGTCCTCGATGAAATCCATGTCGTTATGGGGGCAGGTGAGGACCTGGGTTTCATCGGCGCAAGCAGTCTTGAAGTGGTTCATCGAATAGTGGGCATGCTTGTCGAATATCATGACCGGCGGCCTGTTGTCGGTGAGCACGCCACTGGCCAGCAATGGCAGGATTCCCGCACTGGCCGCGCTGCAGGACAGGGCACTCAGGCAACTGGCACCGAACAGCTCCGACAACTGGGCCTCGTATCGGGCCAGGATCGCCAGCTTGCAGCGGTTCTTCGAGTTGGCGACCCGCAGGGTGCCGGTTTCCCACAACGCGGTCATGGCGCCGTCAAGCAATGCGGGGTGGTAATCCAGGCCCAGGTAGGAGGTCGTGCAGAAATGATGAAAGGTGCGACCGTACTGGTCGACCAGGACGTTGGGTGTCTTGACCTCGACGTTGAGTCCCGAGATCTTCCCGATTTCGGCGTTCTGCCAATCCTGGTCCGCCAGGGCAATGACCTTGCGGTAGTTGGTGAAACGATGGGTCGGCTGCGTGGTCTGGTTCATGGCGCGATTACATTCCTTGGTTGAGGGGTTCTGTCCGTGTGGTGTTTCGATATCTGTGTGTTTCCGGACTTTACAGACCACTGCCCAAGGCTTTGAATCGGCCGTTTCCGGCGTCTTTGAGGGGGGCTGGAGAGTTCTGTGTAGGACGTTGCCTATGAACGTGGACGAGGAATTCCCTGGTGGAGTGGGAGCTCGTTACAATGTTTGTCGATGCCCCGGAGCCGCTGCGTTGGGGGGTGTGTACAGCGTCCTCTCTTGTCCATTTCTTTCGCAAGGTTCCTGTCGATGCTTTCAGGCCTCAACCATCTGACCCTCGCGGTCACCGAGCTGGACCGAAGCGTGGGCTTTTATCGCGACCTGTTGCAGTTTCGTCTCGAGGCGCGCTGGGACAGCGGGGCCTATCTGTCTTTGCCGGGCTTGTGGTTGTGCCTGTCCCTCGACCCATTACGCACGACCGGGCCGGCGGCGGATTACACCCATTACGCGTTCAGCCTGGCGGCCGAGGGTTTCCCGCGTCTGGTGGCGCGGCTCAAGGCGGCCGGGGTCGCATCGTGGCGGGACAATCGCAGCGAAGGCGATTCGTTCTATTTCCTGGACCCGGACGGGCACAAGCTCGAACTTCATGTGGGCGACCTGGCGTCGCGTCTGAAGGCCTGTCGGCAGGCGCCTTACGCCGGCATGGAGTTCTTCACGGTGCCGTGACAAGGCCTTCTGTCGGGGAAAGATGGCTTAACGCAATCATTTTTCCGGAGGGCCTGAATGACTGCGCTATCCTCATCATATATTGCGCGCCGGATCATCGGATTCGCACATGACTGCATTCTCCGGATGGCGTTCAGCTCCATGGATACCCCTAATGCCACGCCGCTGGCCAGTTACCTCGACCTCCTGCTGGACGCTGTGTGCGCCGTAGACGCCCATGGTCGGTTCGTGTTCGTCAGTGCCGCCTGTGAGCGCATTTTCGGCTATACACCCCGGGAACTGATCGGTCGGTCCATGATCGAGCTGGTACACCCCGACGACCGCCAGCGAACCCTCGACGCCGCGCGGGAAATCATGGGGGGAGACCCCAAGTTCAACTTCGAGAACCGTTACCTGCGCAAGGACGGTCGGGTGGCGCACATTCTCTGGTCGGCACGCTGGTCGTCACAGGACCAACTGCGGATCGCCGTGGCGCGGGACATCACCGAGCGCAAGCAGGCCGAGTCCCGGCAGGCGGCGCTGTATGCGATCTCCGAAGCGGCCCATGCCGCGGCGGATCTGCTGGGGTTGTTCAAGCGCATTCACCTGATCATCGGTGAGTGGCTGCCGGCGCTGAATTTCTCGGTAGCGCTGTACGACGAGCAATGTGCCCAGCTAGATTTCGCTTATCACGTCGACGGCCGGGAGGGGCAGCCCGAGTTGCCGGATACGGTGACCGGGCGGTTGTGCGCAGAAGTGATTCGCAGCGGCCAGCCGATCCTGCTGACCTCTGATCGCGACTCGCTGCCATCGGGTTTGCGTGACCTGGCGACACAGCCGGGCGCACCCTGTTGGCTGGGGGTGCCGCTCAATGCCCAGAACGGCACGATCGGGGCGCTGATCGTCAAGAGCGCCCAGGACGACGAGCGCTATACCGAGCAGGACAAGGAGCTGCTGCAATATGTCTGTGCGCAGCTCACCATCGCCATCGAACGCCAGCGCCTGCATGCCCGCTTGCAGCGCATGGCGCAATACGATCAGTTGACCCAGATACCCAACCGCGAATTGCTGCGTGAGCGGTTCAAGGCTGCGCTGGCCAGCGCCCGTGCGGTGTCGGGACGCATGGCCTTGCTGTATATCGACCTGGATCGGTTCAAGCAGGTCAATGACACTTTCGGCCACGGTGTGGGCGATCTGCTGCTGCAAGCGGTGGCCAGCCGACTGCAGGGCTGCATCCGTGAGAGCGATACCGTGGCGCGCATTGGCGGCGACGAGTTCGTGGTGCTGCTCCATAGCATCCAGGCCCTGGACGATGCGCGCCGTGTCCAGGAAAAGATCCGTCATGCACTGAGCCAGCCGCTGCGCCTGGACGGACACAGCCTGAGCATCGAGCCCAGTATCGGCGTGGCCTGTTTTCCAGACCATGGCAGTGAAGACGTGGCCCTGTTCCGCCACGCCGACGAGGCGATGTACGCTGCCAAGCGCCACAATCACAAGGCCCTCGGCCTCTGACCCGGTGTCACCGTTCGTCGTGACGCCGTCGGCTTCGGCAAAACCTTCCAGCCCGTTTTCCTTTCGAATGTCAGGCGAGCAGTGCTCGTGACATCCATGTATCTGGAGGGCCGGACCATGCCAGGTTCACGAAGCAATTATCCGGGAAACATCGTTCACGATCGAACGAAGGTGTCTGAAGCGGGTCGCAAAAGTGGGAGAACCACCATCATGAGCGTCGATAAGCACCCGTCAAAAGTCGAAATCGGCCGCAAGCCGGGTCAGACGTCTCGCTGAATGTCACCGGTGGTTCTGATTCAGAGGCAGGAAAACCTGCCGGGACTTTTACTTCAAGGAGGGCGCGACCATGAGCCGGATGGCCACCTTTTTACGCACCAGCAGTCTTGTCGTGCTGATGGGCCTGGGTGCCAACAGTGCCTGGGCCCAATCGCCGACCGAATTCATCAACGATGCCTCAGCCAAAGGCATGGCCGACATCGAGGCCAGCCGCATGGCCCACGGGAAAGCCGAATCCAGGGAGGTCAAGGATTACACCATCATGGTGATCAACGACCGCACCACGGCCAACCAGCACCTGGCCAAGATTGCGAAAAAACTCGACCTGCCCGTCGAGCCCAGGGAAGCGGTGGCCGAGAAGGCCAAGACCCTGATACCGCAAGTCCAGGAAGGCGAATCGTTCGAGGCGGCCTACGCCGCCAGCCAGGTCAAGGCCACCGAGGAAGCCATCGCGCAGATCCAACAGGAGGCCCAGACCACTAACGTGCCGGAGATCAAGGCGTTCGCCGACGAGACCTTGCCCAAGTTGCAGACCCATCTGGAAATGGCCAGGGCGCTCCAGGCCAGCCGCTGATCCAAGGCTTGACTCATATTCAAGGCCGGGGCGATTACGTCCCGGTTCACCTTGCCCGCAGAAAGGAGAACCTCGATGTCCACACGCCGAGAACCCAATCAATATGCGATGCAGAACCCGTTGACCCAGTATCCTCGCCCGCCTTTCCCTGACCAGCCCCAATCACCGCCAGGTATCGACCAGGACATGGTGCCCAAGCCGGATCATGGTGAGAAAAGCTATCAAGGATTCGGCCGCCTGGAGGGCCGCAAAGCCCTGGTTACCGGCGCCGATTCAGGTATCGGTCGTGCGGCGGCCATCGCCTATGCACGGGAAGGTGCCGACGTCGCGATCAATTACCTGCCCAGTGAAGAGCGTGATGCCCGGCAAGTCATCGAACTGATCGAAGCCGAGGGCCGCAAGGCCATTGCGATTCCTGGCGATCTCAAGGACGAGGCATTCTGCGTCCAACTGGTGAAAAGCGCCCCTGAGCAACTGGGAGGACTGGACATCCTGGTCAATGTGGCCGGCAAACAGGAAGCGCAGAAAGACATCGCCGACATCACCACCGCTCAGTTCGACGACACCATGAAAACCAACATCTATGCGATGTTCTGGCTCTGCAAGACCGCGGTGCCGCTGATGCCGGCCGGGGCGACCATCATCAATACCGCCTCGATCCAATCCTACGATCCGTCGGCGACATTACTGGATTACGCCACCACCAAGGCGGCCATCGTGGCGTTCACCAAGGCGCTGGCTGGCCAGGTCATCGGCAAGGGCATCCGGGTCAACGCCGTGGCACCGGGGCCGATCTGGACCGTGTTGCAGCCCAGTGGCGGGCAGCCCCGGGAGAAAATACCGACCTTCGGTTCCCAGGTCCCGATGAAGCGTCCCGGCCAGCCGGCCGAATGCGCGCCGCTCTACGTGTTGCTGGCTTCCCAGGAGTCGAGCTATATCACCGGCGAAGTGTTCGGTGTGACAGGCGGTAATCCGCTGCCCTGAGGCACGATAGGCTGCGCGGGTGAGAGGTTGTCTCGCTCGCGCAGTCACGCCTTCAGCATTGATTCAGGTCCACCTTGTTCTGCTCCTCAAGACCCTCCAGGTTTTTCGCCTCGCCCTGGCCCATGGCCTGGTAGTGCTTGCGCAGGGCCTCCAGTTGCTTGAGGTCCAGGGATTCGAGGCCAAGCATCGCGTTCTGCGCCTCTTTGGTCGCCCGCAGTAACTCGTCGACCTTCAGGTGCAGGATGTCGGTATCGCGGTTTTGCGTGTTCTGGATGAGGAATACCATCAGGAAGGTAATGATCGTCGTCGATGTATTGATGATCAGTTGCCACGTATCGTTGAACTTGAAGAAAGGCCCGCTGATAGCCCAGAGCGCCAACAATACGAGGGCTCCCAGGAATGTCTTTGGGCTCCCCGCCCACAGGGACAGTTTCTGAGCGATTTTTGCGAAGGTCATTGCTGTGTTCCTTGTAGGATTCACCTGTCTGGTGTGACAGCAACGAAACGGTGAAAATTCTACTTACATTCTTCCCCGTGACGGCCTGCGGACGTTCATCGCTCAGGGCGAAAAATGGCGCAACCATCGCGATGTTCAAGGGTCATTGTTTAAACCCATCCCCTGGAGTAAGCCATGAACCTCGCACGCACTTTCTGCCTCGCCTGCTGCCTGCTTGCCTTGCAAGGCTGCTTCGACAATTCGGACAACGAGACCAAGGACAACACCGACGGCTCCAAGTCTTCGGTGCAGATGCAGGAGTCCGGTTCCGAGAAGAAATAACAAATGTGCTCGCAGACATGATCGATGTACAAATATCGAACAAAAAAAACCGGCCCTGGGAGGCCGGTTTTTTTGTATCTCCAGTCATTGAATGACGTGAGATCGGAATCTGATTGGAGCGGGTGAAGGGAATCGAACCCTCGTTATCAGCTTGGGAAGCTGGAGTAATGCCATTATACGACACCCGCTCAGAGCGGCTGACTTTGTACCAGAAGTGGGCGTGGATTTGAAGTTTTTCTTTACCGGCGGTGACGTCGCTTGCCTGCGCAGGCCTTCGGCCAGTGCGGTCGTTGGCGAGCAGGCCCCGCTATCGAGGGGCTTGCCCGCCAAGACTCGGTTTCAGATGGCCAGCGCATGGTGGTCCTGCACGTAGTTGTAGCGCGACCGGATTTCATAGCGGCTGGGCTGGAGGAAGTTCAGCAGGGCGTCGCGGCTGTCGCGGCAGGCGGCCTTGTGTTCCATGTCCAGGAAGTGCCCCGTGGCTTGTACCGTGCTGAAGCTGCTGTCCTGCACATGTCGAGCGAACAGCCTCGCGTCGTTGGCGGTGGTGTATTCGTCCCATTCGCCATTGAGAAACAGCACCGGCACGTTGATTTTCTTCGCCGCATCGACGTAGCACGCCAGATCGCTGTGGAGCACTTCGTTGATATGAAAATGCATCTGGGTGTATTCATGCTCGGCCAGGCTGCTGACATGGCGATAGTTGAAGCGCTTGAACAATGGCGGTAGATGCTTGCCGATGGTGTTGTTCACCAGATGGCCCACACGGTCGCCGTCCAGGTGGCTGAGGTAGTCGACGCCACGTTCCAGGTAATCGCGCATCGGTGCGTTGAGCACGGGGGAGAACGAGCTGATCACGGCCTTTTCGATGCGCCGTGGGCGCTGGGCCAAGGCGTTCAGCGCGGCGGTTCCTCCCCAGGAAAACGACAGCACATGCTCGGCGGCGAAGTGGTCGATCAGTTCCAGGAGAATCTGCCCTTCATCCTCCTTCGTCAGCATTTTCTCGTGCCGGTTGTGGGGTTTGGACTTGCCTGCGTAGGGCTGGTCGTACAGGACGACGTTGAATTGCGGATGCAGGTTCTTGACGGTCTGGGCAAACGACGCGGTGGTGGCCAGCGAGCCGTTGACCAGGATGATGGTCTTTTGCGCGGCGTCTGCGCGATAGAACTCCGTGTAAACCCGATACTGACCTTGTATATCCAGCACAGCGATTTCTGGCCTCATGTCATCAGACTCCTGGCAAGCGGGTATGCGCGCAATGAGATTGCACGGGCAATGTGACAGGTAGGCATACGCCTGGAAGATAAGGCCCATGTCGATCCGGCAGGACTGGTCGACGGGTGTTGTTATAGGCGGGCAGATTGCCGGTGGATAACGCGAGGGCTGGGGGACACCGGCCGGCAAAAAGTTTCTTGGAAGTATGATATGACTCGTCGGTCACATTTCGGCCGACGGTTTGATTCAAGCAGGGGGGCGACCGTTGCGCAAGTACCCTTCGAAAAATTGTTCGACACTTTCTGCCCGACGGTCATCGGTTCAGATCAGGCGGATCTCGTCAGGGCGCAGTGCGCGGTATCGGCCCGGCTCCAGGTCGGCGTCCAGCACCAATGGACCCATGCGTTCCCGGTGCAGGCGCAACACTTTGTTGTCGAAGTGGCCGAACATGCGTTTGACCTGATGGTAGCGGCCTTCCACGATGCTCAGCCGCGCGGAATTAGGCCCCAGCAACGTCAGCTCCGCCGGTTGGGTGGTGAGGCCTTCGAAGGCGAAGTACAGGCCACGGGCGAAGGTGGTGGCGTACTCGTCCGTGATGGTTCGCTCGGTCTCGACGTAATAGACCTTGGGCAACCGGGTCTGCGGTTGGGTCAGGCGCCGCGACCAGTTGCCGTCATTGGTGATCAGCATCAGCCCGGTGGTATTGAAGTCCAGGCGTCCGGCGATGTGCAGGTCGTCCTTGTCCGGTTCGTCCAGCCAGTCCAGCACGGTGGGGTGTTGCGGATCACGGGTGGCGCTGACGCAACCGGTGGGCTTGTGCAGCATGAAATAGCGCGCCGGTCGACCGGCCTGCAACAGTTCGTCGTCCACCTCGACGCGGCTGAACTCACGAACCTGGGCATGAGGGTCATTGACCACCTGGCCATCGATCCGCACCCGGCGTTCGACCAGCAACAGTCGGGCCTGTTGGCGATTGAAACGTGGCAGGTTGCTGAGGAAACGGTCGACGCGCATGGGCAGTTCAGGCAAGGAGGCGGAGGGCGGGCATCTTACGCGATCGGTCGGGCATTGGCGCGCAACTGGTCGTCCACCCGGGCGCATCGCGGGCACAGGCAGGACTTGTCGCGCAGCTCGGCGGGCAAGGCTTCGAGCACGGACGGATCGATACTCACGCCGTAGCACCAGCAGGCCCGGTCGGCGGTCTTCGGGTCGGCGAGGGTGCAGTCATTGGTGGCGCCGCAGGCGGGGCAGAGGTCAGGTTTATTCATAGCTCGAATGGGGCATTTCCACGCAGGTTCGGTTGCTTCCGGTCTGTCGGGCGCGTTGCAGCGCATGATCGGCCCGGGACAGCAGGCTATGCAAGGTGTCTTCGTCCTGCACGGTGGTCAGGCCGATGCTGATGGTGGCCTGCAATTGCTTTCCGCTGCAGAAATAGCGCTGCTGCTGGATGTGCTGGCGGGTTTTCTCCGCGATCCTCAAAGCGTTCTGCCCATCGGTGTCCTTGAGCAACAGGACGAAAGCGTCGGCGCTCCAGCGGCATACGATGTCCGAGTGCCGCAGTGAGTCGGTCAGGTCGCGGGCCAGGGCGGTCAGCAACTGATCGCTGGCGATGTGGCCATGGGTGCTGTCGAGTTGCCTGAAGTTGTCCACTTCCAGCAACAACGCGCTCAAGGGCTTGGGCTCGCGCTGGGCTTCATGCAGGGCCTGCACCGCCAACAGGTCGAAGCCCCGGCGATTGGGCAGCTCGGTCAGGCCGTCAAGGATGGACTGAGCGTCGATCCTTTGTTGATAACTGGCGATCAACCGATAGAGCACCACGACCACGGCCACTGTGACCAGCAGACCGATCAGCAGGTTGATGTACAGCGCCTTGAGGACGTTGTCTCGCAGCGATGTACCGGCCGCGTAATACCCCAGCAGCGAGGTCACCAGGAAGCCGGCACCGACCAGGATGGCCAACATCAGCACCGGCGAGCGCTGGGAATACAACGACGGACGAAGCGACATGGCGATTCCCTTGGCGTGACCCGATGGAATCAGTTTAGTGGCCTTGCAGGAAAAGGTGTCCGGATTTGCAGAACCGTGGCGAGGTTGCAGCCTCGCCACGACTGACCGCTATCGCAGGCTTCGAAGGTAAGCCCGCCATCCACCCAGTTCGCTGATGTCCCGCGCGCCTTCCAGGCCATAGGGCTCGCAAATGAACCCGCTTTCCCAACGGCCGTCGGCGAGCTGCACCTTGCCCAGCCCCAGCGGCGCGGGAATACCGGTCAGGAACGAGCCCAGTTCGCTGCTGGGCAACTCCCAGACCTCCACTTCGATCGCCACGCCGCCCTCATTGACGCGCAGCATGCCAGGGCGCAGCGGCGGGCCGCCGGCCAGGGCGTAGAGGCGGTAATCCGGCGAGCTGTGGGTGGCTTCGACCAGGCGGGCGCCGCGTCGCTGGAGCTGCCAGTTCAAGGCCAGCCCATCGAGATGCGCGCCACAGACCACCAGCCGTGCCCGATCATGACGCGCCGGGTTGACAGGAACTGGCAGTGCCGGCATCTGCTGGCGCTGCAAGGCGTCGGCGACGCTCAGCAGGTATTGATCGGTGAAGGCCCGACCGAACAACGTCACGCCCCAGGGCAGACCATTGGCCATGAATGCGCTGGGGACGGCCACGGCGGCGTAGTCCAGCAGGTTCATGAAGTTGGTGTAGTAACCCAGCTCCGAATTGCGCAGTACCGGTTCGGCGGCGAGCTCGGCGAGGGTCACCGGGCGACCGATGGTGGGGGTGAGTACGCAGTCGAGGCTTTGCAGGGCACGGTCGCATCGGGCCTTGAGTGCTTGCAGGCGATACTGGGCGCGGAAGGTCTGCACGCCATCCACGCCGGGCGCTTTCGCCAGTACTGCGCGGATGACCGGCAGGACCGCATCGGGCTGACGCTCCATCAACTCACCGACCACGCTGTAGCGCTCGGCCACCCAGGGGCCTTCATAAAGCAGGCGCGCAGCTTCGAGGAAGGGCGACAGGTCCAGCTCCACCGCCTCGCCGCCCAGGCGTTCGAGGCGCTCGATGGCCTCCTGAAACAAGCTGGGTCCTTCATCGCAGCCGAAAAACTCCAGGTCCTGCTGGCGCGCAACGCCGAAGCGAAAGCGTTGCGGCACGCCGAAAGCCGAGCTGTCGTTCCATTGCCGATTGCAACGGCTGTATTCGTCCCCCGGGTCGAGACGGGCCGTCAGCGCCAGCAGCTGGCTGGCTTCCCGGGCCGTTGCGGTGAATGTCGTCACGCAGTCCAGCGTACGGCAGGCAGGGATCACGCCTGCCGTGGAAATCAAACCCTTGGTGGCTTTCAACCCCACCAGGTTGTTCAACGCTGCGGGTACTCGGCCGGAGCCCGCAGTGTCGGTGCCCAAGGCGAAGCTGGCGACTCCCAGTGCCACCGCCAGCGGCGATCCGGCGCTGGAGCCACCCGCCGGATAATCGGGCAGGACACTGTTGCGGCAAGCACCATAGGGCGTGCGGGTGCCGTTGAGCCCGGTGGCGAACTGGTCGAGGTTGGTCTTGCCAAGGGGAATCGCGCCCAGCGCCAGCAACTGTTCGACGATGCTCGCTGAACGGTGCGGCACGTAGGCGAACGCCGGGCAGGCGGCGGTGGTGGGAATGCCGGCCAGGTCGATGTTGTCCTTGATGGCGAACGGTACGCCATACAAGGGCAGGTTTTCCAGGTCTTGGCTTTCCAGGGCCGCCAGGTAGGGTTCCAGTTCTTCGGGCGACAACAGGTGGATGAACAGGTGGTAGTCCGGGTTGAGCGCGGCGGCTTTTTCCCGCAGGGCCAATATCAGTTGGCGAGGCGTCAGTTCGCCGCTGCGGTAGGCGTTACGCAGGTCGTCCAGCTGTAGGGATGGGCTCATGGCATTGATCCTTCGATTGAGTTCAGTCACGTTGCAGCACCACGACGCGCTGTCCGGCACGCACCGCCGAGCCTGGCTGGACATGCACCTGGCGCACCACGCCGGCCACCGGAGCCAGTACCGGGATCTCCATTTTCATCGACTCCAGGATCACCAGCACGTCTCCGGCGGCGACCCGTGCGCCGGCGGCCACCTGGACCTGCCAGAGGTTGCCGGCGATGTGGCTGTCGACGCTCACTTGATCCGCGTCCAGCCTTGCGTCTTCAGTGGGTGCGGGCGTCGGTTCCTCGCTGTCGAAGTGGGCCTGGCCGCTGGCGATCCAGCGCTCGCGTTCGGCATTGAACGCGTGTTGTTGCTGCTGGCGAAACGCGGCGATGCTGTCGGCTTCCCGCGCCAGGAAACGCTGGTAGTCGGCCAGGTTGAGCTGGCTGTGTTCGATGGCCAGGTCGAAGCGGTCCAGGGGGAAATCCCGACGGATGCGCAACAGCTCATCGGCACTGACCGGGTAGAAACGGATCTGGTCGAAAAAGCGCAGCAGCCAGGGCTTTCCTTCGAACGCGGAGACATCCCGATAGCGATTCCACATCTGCAACGTGCGGCCGACGAACTGATAGCCGCCAGGCCCTTCCATGCCGTACACGCACAGATAGGCACCGCCGATGCCCACCGAGTTTTCCGCGGTCCAGGTGCGGGCCGGGTTGTATTTCGTGGTCACCAGCCGATGGCGCGGGTCCAGCGGGGTGGCGACCGGCGCGCCGAGGTAGACATCGCCCAGCCCCATCACCAGGTAGCTGGCCTCGAACACCGTGCGTTGCACTTCGTCCAGGTTGGGCAGGTCGTTGATCCGGCGGATGAACTCCAGGTTGCTCGGGCACCAGGGTGCGTCCTTGCGCACTGTGGTCATGTATTTTTCAATCGCCAGCTGGCAGGCCGGGTCGTCCCAGGACAGCGGCAGATGGACGATGCGCGACGGCACCTGCAGGTCTTGCGCGGCGCATACCGCATCCCATTCTCCGGCGACGATGGCCAGCAGATCGGCCAGGGGCAATCGCTCGGGCTGGTAGTGCACCTGGAGCGAGCGGATGCCGGGCGTCAGGTCGACCACGCCATCCAGTCGTTTCTGTTCCAGGGCCTGCATCAGGGCATGGGCGCGAAAGCGCAGCACCAGGTCCAGTTCGGGCGCGCCGATTTCCAGCAGCAGGTGGGTATCGCCGGACAATCTTGCCACCAGGTGGGTATCGTCCTGGCCGATATCCAACACCACAGGCGACGCGATCCCCTGTGGGAGCGAGCTTGCTCGCGACAGCGGCGGGACATCCAACATCGAGGGGACTGACAGATCGCTATCGCGAGCAAGCTCGCTTCCACAGCAAGCCCATTTCAGGGCCAGTGAGCGGGCGGTCTTCAGGTCCACCGGCACGAAGCGCACCTGGTCCCCTGCCTTGAGCTGCCCCAGTTGCCAGAGGTCCGCCTCGATCACGGTCACCGGGCAAACGAAGCCGCCCAGGCTCGGTCCGTCGGGGCCGAGGATAACCGGCATGTCGCCGGTAAAATCCACGGCGCCGATGGCGTAGGGGTTGTCGTGGATATTGGAGGGGTGAAGTCCGGCCTCGCCGCCATCGGCGCGTACCCATTCGGGTTTCGGCCCGATCAGTCGGATGCCGGTTCGGCTGGAGTTGAAATGCACTTCCCATGAGGTATCGAAGAAGGTCTGGATGTAGCGCTCGGTGAAATATTCGGGCGCGCCGTGCGGACCGTAGATCACACGGATCTGCCGCACGGGCGGCAACTCGATGGGCGTCTCGCTGATCGACGGCAACTCGAGGCGCCCGTCCAGCGCAGCCAGGTGCAGTACATCGCCGGTGCACAATGCGCGCCCGGCGTGGCCGCCGAACTGGCCGAGGGTGAACGTGCTTTTGCTGCCCAGGTAGTCCGGTACCTGCAGGCCGCCCTGCAGGCACAGATAGCTGCGCGCCCCGGCGCCGCAAAGGGTTCCGATGGCGAGGGTGGAGCCGGCGGCGATGGCCAATGGGGTGTTCATCGGCACGGGTTCATCGTTGAGGCTCAACGCGATCGTCGCGCCCGTCACGGCAACCCGGGCATCGCAGTTGAAGCGCAGCAGCGGGCCACTCATGGTGATTTCCAGTGCAGCCGCGCCTTCTTCATTCCCCAGCAGGCGATTGCCCAGGCGCAGCGAGCGGCTGTCCATCGGTCCCGATGGCGGCACCCCCACCGCCCAATAGCCGAGGCGACCTGGATAATCCTGGACGCTGGTCAGGGTGCCTGGGCTGAGCACTTCGAACGTGTTGGCGCGATAGACCAGGGTTTCCAGGCAGCGGGTCCAGGGCTGGCCGTTGGCGAAGGGCGCGTCGAGAAGAATCTGTTGCAGGTATTCGCGGTTGGTTTCGACGCCGTACAGCAGGCTGTCTCCCAGCGCCTGGTGCAGGCCCAGGCGCGCCTGTTCACGTGTGGGCGCCCAATGAATGACCTTGGCGATCATCGGGTCGAAGTAGGGCGGGACCTGGCAACCGGCCTCGACCCAGGTGTCGATGCGCAGGCGTTTGCCATCGGTTGGCGGGAATTGCACGGACGTCAGCAAACCGGGGCTTGGCTGGAAATCCCGGCCTGGATCTTCGGCATACAGGCGCGCCTGGATCGCATGCCCCTCGGCTTTCAAGCCCAGGCTCAGTTCGCTCAAGGGCGGCAGCTCGCCGGCGGCCAGTTCCACCATCCAGCGCACCAGGTCCACGCCCCATACTTGCTCGGTGACGCCGTGCTCCACTTGCAGACGGGTATTGACCTCCAGGAAATAAAAGCGCCCCGCGTCACTGTCGAACACGAACTCCACAGTGCCGACGCTGCGGTAGTTCACCGCCCGGGCCAGCTTGATCGCCGCCGCGCAGAGTTCTTCGGCCATTCCCTCGGGCAGGTTGGGCGCCGGGGTTTCTTCGATGACCTTCTGGTTGCGCCGTTGTACCGAGCAGTCGCGCACCCCCAGGGCGAGCACCTGGCCCTGGCCGTCGCCGAACACTTGAACCTCAAGGTGCCGGGCCCGTTCGATGTACTTCTCGATGAACACACCGGCGTCGCTGAAATTGTTCTGCCCGAGGCGCTTGACCGCTTCGAAGGATTCGCTCAACTCGGTGGCGCTGCGGCACACCCGCATGCCGATGCCGCCGCCGCCCGCCGTGCTTTTCAGCATCACCGGATAGCCGACTTGGGCGCCGGCCAGCAGTGCCGCCTCGACACTGTCGAGCAGCTCGGTGCCTTCGAGCAACGGCACGTCGTGCTGTCGGGCCAGGGCGCGAGCGGTGTGCTTGAGGCCGAACACCCGCAGTTGCTCCGGCGTCGGGCCGATGAAGGCAATGCCGGCGGCCTCGCAGGCTTCGGCGAAAGCGGCGTTCTCCGAGAGAAAACCGTAGCCGGGATGAATCGCCGTCGCACCGCTGCTTCGGGCGACTTCCAGGAGTTTGTCCAGCGCCAGGTAGGTGCCGGCCGCGGCGCCGTCGCCCAGGCAATGGGCTTCATCGGCCTGGAGGATGTGCAGGCTGGCGGCGTCGGCTTGGGAGTACACCGCGACGCCCTTGACCTGCATCTGGTGCAAGGTACGCAGGATGCGGCAGGCGATGGCGCCACGGTTGGCGATGAGGATTTTTTCGAACATGGCATTGCCCCCTCAGGCATGGGTGCTGCCTGAACCGGGATGCGGGCCGTCCCGCAGTTGTCGATGGCCTACGGGGTCGTCCCCGTGAGCGAAACCAAAGCCCAGATTCCCCCAGGGGATGGGTGGTGTTTCATAAATATCCTGTTTATTTGATGCACTGCCCCGCACGGCTCTGGCACAGCATGAACAGCCAACGGCGCAGGCGCGCGAATTTCAGTTCCATATCAAAAGCTCCGCAGGCGTGGGGTTGTAGGCGTTGCACGGGTTGTTCAGTTGCGGGCAGTTGGAAATCAGTACGATGACGTCCATTTCCGCCCGCAGGTCGACGTATTTGCCCGGTGCCGAAATGCCATCTTCGAAGCTCAGGCCGCCGTCGGCGGTGACCGGCACGTTCATGAAAAAGTTGATGTTAGGGCCGATGTCGCCCTTGCCCAGGCGACCGTCGTGGGCACAGGCCCGCAGATAGTTGTCCCGGCAGCTGTGCATGTAGCGCTTCTCCAGGGCGTAGCGCACGGTGTTGCTTTCCTGGGCACAAGCGCCGCCGAGGGTGTCGTGGCGCCCGCAGGTGTCTTCGATGATGGTCAGCATCGGACGGCCGAGGTTGGAATACAGCACGCTGCCGGTACTCAGGTAGACATTGTTCTGCCGGCGCAGGGTGCGTTGCACGTCATAGCGTTCCTTGGGGTTGGCCAGGCTGTAGAACAGCGTGTCGACTGCCTGGTTGCCTTCCAGGTCGAGAATGCGCAGGGTCTGGCCCGCCTTGACCTCTGTCAGCCAGGGTTCGCCGGCGGGAATCGTGGCGCGATAGAGGGCGGTGTCGGGTTGCTTGTGTGCGGTGCTGATGGCGAATGACATGGCTGCGATCCTCAGGCGAACAGGCGGTCGGTGTTGATGAAGCCGCGCTGGTTTTCCGGGCGCGAATGACGGCAGTGCTCGGCGACGCTGGCATTGGCATTCATCCAGCTGAGCTTGACCGGTTGCGGGGCGTATTGCGGATTCGGGTCCATCGGGTGTTGCAACGCGGTCAGCACCACCAGGGTGTCCATCGGGGCGTACAGCTCGATGAAATCGCCAGCCCTGGAGTTGCCCTCGACGAAATGAAACTGCCCGGCCTCGTCGACATCGACACGGCTGAACAGGTTGAGGGTCATCAGCAGGTCGGACAGGCCCAGCCCCCATTTGCCCAGTTCCACCAGCAGGTTGTCGGTGCCGTTGCGAAAGAAGCCGTTGCGCAGTTCCTGGTACCGACCCTGGCCGTATTTCTCGGCGACTTCCTCGGCGCAGAGCACGCCTCCCAGGCTGTCGCTCCAGCCGCAGGTGTCAGCGGTGATCGCCGCCAGCACCCGACCCATGTCCGAGTACAGGCAATGACCGGCGGTGAGCTTGGCGGTGTGCTGGCACTTGAGGCTGTCCGGCAGGTTCAGGCGTTCGGTTTTCTCGTTGGCATTGAGCAGCGTCATGCTCACGTTGGCCCCGCCGCGCAAATCGGTCAGGCGCAGCAACTGGCCACGCTTGAGCACGAACGAGCGATGGCCGCCGCCGGGCAGCAGTTCTTCGGCGAAGGGTGGAAACAGTTGGATCGAATCGGTCATGTAAAAGCTCCTTTTCAAGCGATACGCAACGCACCGGCCAGGCCGGCGGACGCTGCCTCGACGGCGGCATGGGCGGTGCGTCGATCGCTGTTCAATGGGATGTCGTAGGTGATGCGCGCGCCGTAGGCGCCCGGGGCGTGGGGGTCGACTCGCACCTTGTCGAATACCAGCAGGCGCGTACCGAGGCTGAAACCTTCGGACAGGTCGTGGGTGACCATGAACACGGTCAGGCGGGTCTCGCGCCAAAGCGCCAGCAGCAGGGCATGCATGTCTTTGCGAATGCCGGGGTCGAGGGCGCCGAAGGGTTCATCCAGGAGCAGGACGCGCGGTCGCATGATCAACGCCTGGGCAATCGCCAGCCGTTGCTGCATGCCGCCGGAGAGCTGCGCCGGGTATTTATCCAGGGCCTGGCCGAGGCCGACTTTGTCCAGCAATCGCGCGGCTTCTTCCCGGGCCTGGCGCTTGGCGCTACCGAACAGACGCCCCAGCACCGGCGAGCGTGGCAGCTCCAGGCCCAGGGCCACATTGTCCAGCGCCGTCAGGTGCGGGAATACCGAATAGCGCTGGAACACCACGCCCCGGCTGGCATCCGGCTCGCCCGCCAAGGGCTCGCCATCCAGCAGGATCTGTCCGCGACTGGCCTGTTCCTGGCCCAGCAATAACCTGAGGAAGGTCGATTTGCCGCAACCCGACGCGCCCACCAGGGTGCAGAACTCGCCCTCGGCGACACTCAGGTTCAAGCGTTCGAGCACCACCTGATCGGCATACTGTTGCCAGACATTGTTCACCGTGATGAAGCTCATGCCTTCGCCCCTTCATACCAGGGGAACGCTTGGCGAGTCAGGCGCTTGAGACCCCAGTCCATCAGCCAGGCGAGCAGGGTGATCCACACCACGTATGGCAGGATCACGTCCATTGCCAGGTAACGACGCACGAGGAAAATCCGATAGCCCAGGCCATCGGTGGAGGCGATGGCTTCGGCGGCGATCAGGAACAGCCAGGCCGAACCCAGCATAAGCCGCAGGGAAATCAACAGCCGCGGCAATAGCTGTGGCAGGACCACGCGCAGGATCAGGGTCCAGGTGGACGCACCGAGGGTCTGGGCCTTGATCAGCAGTTCACGGGGAATTTCCCGGGCGCGCTGTTCCAGGTCCCGGGCCAGGCATGGTGTGACGCCGATGACAATGAGCATCACCTTCGACAACTCCCCAAGGCCGAAGACAATGAACAGGATCGGCAGGATGGCCAACGGCGGCACCATCGAGACCACGGTGAGCAAGGGCGACAGCGGCGCGCCCAGCAGTGGCAGCGTGCCGGCGGCGATCCCCAGGCAGAGCCCGGCCAGGGCACTGATGCCCAGGCCGATGGCCAGCCGGCGCAGGCTCGACGCGGTGTCCTGCCAGAGCAGGTAATCGCCGCTGCGAGCATCGGCGGTGAAAGCCAGGCGTTTCACCGCGTCGCTCATCTGTGTCGCGCTGGGGAGCAGCTTGTCGTTGGGGTTGTCCGTCAACCGTTCGGCCGAGCCAGTGAAATAGGCGAACAACACCAGCGCGAAGGGCAGGATCACCAGCAACAAGCGGCTGGGGCGGTCCGGGTAGCGGTTGATCAGGCGCATGCCAGGTCCTCCGGTTACAGCTTGGCGTCGGCGGCCAGCTGTACGTAGGTGGGATCGAAGCGCAGCTTGAGGTTGGCCTTGTCGCCAAGGATCACGCCGTTGGCGAATGCCATGCCGACCGCGTCGGCGTTCTTGGCGCCTTCGCCCAGCAGACCGTGGCGGAACGAGAAGTCCGCCACCTTGCGCTGCGTGTCGGGCAGTTGCCCGCTGGTGGCGAAGCCGAGCGCTTCCTGGGGCGTGGCGAACAGCCTGGTGGTGTCCAGCTGCGCCTGGAAACCCGCCAGGTCGGTGCCCGAGGCTTTCGCCATGTGCTCCAGCGCCGCCTTGCTGGCTGCGTTTTTCGCATTCATCAGCGCCACCACCTCGAACCAGGCGCCGGTCAATGCCTTGCCCAGGGCCGGGTTGTCCTGGAGGGTCTGGGTGTTGACCACCATCATGTCCATGATCTCGCCGGGGATCTGGCTGGAGTTGAACACTTCGCTCACCCCAGGCTGGGCCTTGATGTCCGAGAGCATCGGGTTCCAGGTAGTGATGGCCTTGACCTGCTCGGTGTTGAACGCGGCGGAGATGTCGGCGTCGGAGGTGTTGACGACCTTCAGGTCTTTTTCGGTCAGGCCAACCGAGTCCAGGGCCCGGGCCAACAGGTAGTGCGAGACCGACAGCTCCACCAGGTTCACGTCCATGCCCTTGAGGTCCGTCACTTTCTTGCCTTCGCCCTTGATGACGACGCCGTCGTTGCCGTTGGAGAAGTCACTGACGATCAGGGCGGTGCTGTCCACGCCACCGGCCGCGGGAATGGTCAGGGCATCCATGTTCGTCATGGTGCAGCCATCGAACTGACCGGCGGTGTACTGGTTGATGGATTCGACGTAGTCGTTGAGCTGCACGACATCGATCTTGATGCCGTACTTCTTCGCCCATTTGTCGACGATGCCCTGGCTACCGGCATATTCCCAAGGCATCCAGCCGGCATAGATGGTCCAGCAAACGCTGAAGTGGTCTTTCTGCGCGGCGGTGGACGAAAGGCTGGCGAGGGCCGCGAAGGCGGCGAGAAGCAGAGAGGACAGACGAAGCTTGAACATGGGGGTTCTCCAGTTGATCAAGGGCGGACAGGAGCAACGCGGCACCGTGAACGGTGGCTTGTCTCCCGGGCTTTTTTCCCGCCGTGTAACCTCAACTGGAGGTCGCCAACTCTCGGACCAGCCACTCGCCAGAGGCGAGCCGGAACCCTAGTCAGCCATTGCAAATTGTGGTGCCGCGAACCTGTGATGACTCCTGCACGGTGATTGTTTAAGCGAGAGCCGTGCCAAGTCGGCAAAAGGCCCGAGCCAGAGAGATCGGACTTGGAAAGATGCTGTGAAGCGCTTGATGAGTGCTTGGTTGTGGTGCCGGGGCGCACCGCAATGAGGCAAAAAGCTACATGTTTCGAGTTGTTGCGGCGTCGCACCAGATTCCGATTTCACTGTCTGATTTATCGTCAGTCACCCAATAGTTGACTGCCGCCCATCAGCGTCGCTGATGCGGCCCATTCGCGGTCCAGGAGGCCGCCATGTATCGACGACTGCTGCTCACTGCGTTTCTCGGATTGACTCTCTCGGCCTGTGCGCCTTACTACGACGCAGACTCCAGCTATTACCGCTCCGAGGTCTACACCTCACCGGCGCCGGCTTATTACAGCGGCGGAAGCTATTACTATTCGGCTCCGCGTGGCTACTACGCCCCGCGGTATTACCAACCGGCGCCACGCTACTATTCGGCACCGCGCTACTATCAACACGGCCCTCGCTATTATTCGCCACCGCGGGCGGCCTATCGGCCTTATCCGCATCGGGGCGGCTGGGATGGCCGCGATCGGGGCGGTTGGGATGACAACCGTCGTCACCGAGACGGACGTGATCATCGAGGACGGCGCGATCATGATGGACGAGGCTACCATCGCTGATCGGCAGACCATGAAAAGCGGCGCATCGAGCGCCGCTTTTTTTGTGCCTGGCAGAAACCATTCTATTCGTTGGGCAAGTCCGCCAACGGGTGTCGGCCTTCCCAGGCCTTGTGGAAATGTGCCTCCACCGCGGCCTCGGGTACGTGGTTGATGTCCGGCCAGTGCCAGCGGGGCTTGTGGTCCTTGTCGATCAGCCGCGCGCGCACGCCCTCGCTGAATTCCGGATGCCGGCAGCAATTGAGGCTCATGGTGTATTCCATGCGGAACACGCCGGCCAGGGACAGATGCCGGGCCCGGGCGATCTGCTCCCATACCAGGCAGGCGGTCAGGGGTGAGCCTTCGGTCATGGTCCGGGCGGCCCGGGCAATCAACGGGTCCTGGTCTTCCACCAGCAGGTTCAAGGCTTTCCAGGCGCAACGCACGTCGCTGACATCCAGCCATTCGTCGATTTTCTGCCGACGCGGCAGCCATTGGGCTTCGGGCAGTCGATCGAAGGCCTCTTGCTGCAGGGCCTTGAGCAGGCTGTTGAGCTGCATGTCGGTCTGTTCCTGCCAGTTGAGCTGCAACAGGCCTTCGATCAGGTCGTCCTGTTGTTCGTCGAGCAGGAAACGGTCGGCCAGGCCCAGGTCGATGGCGTCCCTGGCATTCATGTGGGCGCCGGTCAGGCCGAGGAACAGGCCAAGCTTGCCCGGCAGGCGAGACAGGAACCAACTGGCGCCGACGTCCGGGTACAGGCCGATGCTGATTTCCGGCATGGCAAGGCGACTGCTGGGCGTGACGATCCGCGTGCTTGCACCTTGCAGCAGGCCCATCCCGCCACCGAGTACATAGCCGTGGCCCCAGCAGATCAAGGGTTTGGGATAGGTATGCAGGTTGAAGTCCAGTCGGTATTCAGCCGCGAAAAACTGTGCTGCCAATGGCGGTACTTCACCAGGGTGGGCACGGCAGGCTTCCACCAGGCTGCGTACTTCACCGCCGGCACAGAATGCCTTGGCGCCGTTGCCACGCAGCAATACACAAACCACTTGCGGTTCCCGGGCCCAGGCATCGAGACGATCACGCAGGGCGTTGATCATGGGCAGGGACAAGGCGTTCAGGGATTTTTCGGCATCCAGGGTGGCGATGCCGATACGGGCGCCGTCGATGCCAATGAGCTCTTCGAAGTGCAGGTTCATCGTGACCTCGATCAGAAATTTGAATGATCAGTATGACTGCTGCGTGGGAAAATGCCGGATCAAACGCCGAAGCCATGTCGGATCAATTGACAAGCCTTGTGGGCTTTCCTAGGGTGCGCCCATTGTTTTTATCGGGTGCAATCATGACTGCCGACGACCGTATCAAACTCGAGCCGAGCTGGAAGCAGGCACTGCGTGCCGAGTTCGACCAACCCTACATGGCGCAGTTGCGCGAATTCCTGCGCCAGGAGTACGCAGCCGGCAAGCAGATCTATCCACCGGCTTCGCTGATTTTCAATGCCCTCAATTCCACGCCCCTGGACAAGGTCAAGGTGGTGATCCTCGGCCAGGACCCGTATCACGGCCCGGGCCAGGCCCATGGCCTGTGTTTTTCGGTACAGCCGGGCGTGCCGGCGCCGCCATCGCTGGTGAACATCTTCAAGGAATTGAAACGCGACCTGAACATCGATATCCCCAACCATGGCTACCTGCAAAGCTGGGCCGATCAGGGGGTGTTGCTGCTCAACACCACCATGACCGTGGAACGTGCCAACGCCAACTCCCACGCGGGCAAGGGCTGGCAACATTTTACCGATCGGGTCATCGAGGTGGTCAGCGAGCATCAGCCGCACCTGGTCTTCCTGCTATGGGGCGCTCATGCGCAGAGCAAGCAGAAGCTGATCGACGCCACCAAGCACCTGGTGCTGACTTCGGTCCATCCATCGCCGTTGTCGGCTTACCGGGGTTTCCTGGGGTGCGGGCATTTCAGCCGGGCCAACAAGTTCCTCGAACAGCATGGTGATACGCCGATCGATTGGCGATTGCCGCCGCTTTGATGCGCAACCCCATCGCGAGCAGGCCCGCTCTCACCTGTGCGGCTTGTGAGAGCGAGCCTGCTCGCGATGGGGGCAAACGGTCATCAACTTGAGGCCGGCTTGCGCATCCAGTACCTGAACAACGGTTCCGCCAGGAACAGCACGAACAACAAACGCATCACCTGCAATGCCGTCACCAGCGGCACCGACAGCTGCAGGGTCTCTGCCGTCAGGCTCATCTCCGCGATACCGCCGGGCATCATGCCCAGTGTCAGCGAGCGCAGGTCCAGATGCGTCAACGTGCTCAGGCCCAGGGCCGCCAGGGTGGCGATCAGCATCGTCAACACGGTGCCCACCAGCGTGCGCCCCATGAAGGATGGCGCCCGGCGGAAAAACTGCCGGTTGAAGTGGCAGCCCAGGCCACTGCCGATCAGCCATTGGCCGATCTGGCTGCCGCCATGGGGCAGGCTGATGTGCAGGTCCCAGGCGACACTCACCACCGCGCTCACCAGCAGAGGGCCGAACAACCATGGGTTGGGTTGACGCAGGCGCTCCCAGATCCAGGCGAGCAGGGCGCCGGCGGGGAACAGGATGGCCAGCCACAGCCAGTCCACGGTGGTGGCGTGCTGCACCGGGGCGCCTTGGCCCAGCAAATACTTGAACGCGGCCGGTACGCACAGCACCACCACCAGGACCCGCAGGCTCTGGCCCGCAGCGACACGACTCAGGTCCGCGCCATTGCGCGCGCCGAGGTTGACCATCTCGCCGGAGCCGCCCGGCATGCTGGAAAAAAAGGCGGTGGCGCGATCTTCGCCGGTGCGGCGCATCAGCCAGACACTCACCACGCTGGACACGCTGGTGATCAGCGCGCCGAAAAAAATCAGGCCGAAATGACTCAGGACCTGTTCCATCACCACTGGCGTGAAGTGCAGGCCGATGCCGATGCCCACCACCCATTGGCCGCATTTGCGGCCGCCGGGAATTTCCGCCAATTGCCATGGGGTCAGGCAACGCACCAGGATGATCGCCAGCAACGAACCGACCATCCACGGCAGGGGCCAGCCGATCAGGCTGGCCAGGTAACCGCCGGCCAGGCCGACCAGCGGTGTTCCCCACCATTGTCTGAAAGTCGCTTCAGACATTGGCCAGGGCGCGACGTTGTGCGGCGCGACGGCGCCAGATCCGTAGCAGTGGCATGAACAGCATGATAGCCGTCAGTACCCAGCAGCCGAAGGCGATCGGGCTCGACCAGAGGATTTCCAGCCCGCCGTTGGAGATCGACAACGCACGACGCAGGTTCTGTTCCATCAGGCCGCCGAGGATGAAGCCCAGCAGCACTGGCGACAGTGGGAAGTCCAGCTTGCGCAGGATGTAGCCGAAGATGCCGATGCCAATCATCAGGAACAGGTCGAACGTGGTGGCGTGCACCGCGTAGACGCCGATGCCGGTGATGATTGCGATCACCGGTACCAGGGCCCAGTTCGGCACGGCCAGGATGCGGGTGAAGACACGGATCATCGGGATGTTGAGGATCACCAGCATGATGTTGGCGATGAACAGCGACGCGATCAGGCCCCAGACAATGTCCGGCTGCTGCTGGAACAACAGTGGACCCGGGGTGATGTTGTACAGCGACAACGCGCCGATCATCACTGCCGTGGTACCCGAACCAGGCACGCCAAGGGTCAGCATCGGCACCAGTGCACCGCAGGCGGCACCGCCGATGGCCGTTTCCGGGGCGGCGAGACCGCGCTTGTCTCCTTGGCCGAACGTACCACTGGCGCCAGCGATGCGTTTTTCAGTCATGTAGGCCACGGCGCTGGCCAGGGTTGCACCGGCTCCTGGCAGCACGCCCATGATGAAGCCGAGCACGCCGCAACGCAGGTTCACGATGAAGACCGATGCCGCTTCCTTGAAGTTGAACATCATCCGCCCGGTGGCTTTCACCGCTTCCTGGCCGTGATGAGTCTTTTCCAGCATCAACAGGATTTCACTGATGGAGAACAGGCCCAGGACCAGTACGACGAACTGAATGCCGTCGGCCAGATGAACGTTGTCACCGGTGAAACGGTACACACCACTGTTGGCATCGATCCCGACTGCCGACAGGAACAGGCCGATCAACGCTGCAATGAACGTCTTGAGCGGCCGGTCGCCCGCCATGCCTCCGAGGCAGACAATGGCGAAGACCATCAGGACAAAATATTCCGCCGGTCCGAAGGCAATCGCCCATTTGGCCAGCAAGGGCGCAAAGAGCACCATGCCGCAGGTGGCGATGAAGGCGCCGATGAACGAGCTCCATGCCGACAGGGACAATGCCACCCCGGCCAGGCCCTGGCGTGCCATCGGATAGCCGTCGAGGGTAGTCATCACGGTGGACGCTTCACCGGGAATATTGAGCAGGATCGAGCTGATGCGCCCGCCGTATTCGCAACCCAGGTACACCGCGGCCAGCAGGATCAGTGCCGATTCAGGCGGCAGGCCCAGGGCGAAGGCGATGGGGATCAGCAGCGCCACGCCATTGATCGGGCCCAGGCCCGGCAACAGGCCAACCACGGTGCCGATCAGGGTACCGGTCAGTGCGGTGACGAGGTTATAGGGCGTCATGGCAACGCCGAAACCCTGGCCAAGATAATTCAGGGTATCCATATCAGTTCTCCAGGACGTCGAGCAGGCCCAGGGGCAGGGGAACGTCCATCAACTTGTCGAACAATAGATAAAGACCAATGGCCATCAGGCTGATGATCACCACGCTCGGGATCCAGCGACCGCCATACAGGCGGGCCATTGGTACGCCGGTCAGGACACTGGCGAGGATGAAGCCCAGGGGCTCGAAGGTGCCGGCGAATATCAGCAGCAGCGCCACGCAGATGCCGATCTTCTTCAGGGTTTCACGGTCCAGCTGCCGGTCTTCATCGCTGTGCACGATGGGGGCCGGACGGAACACCATGTACAGCAATGCCGCGCCCATCAGCCCCAGCATCAGCAGGGGAAAGGCGCGCGGGCCGACAGGCTCGTAGGAAAACGCTGCCTGATACGGCCAGGCCATCAGCGCGAGGCCGATGCAGACCAGCAGTAGCACCGCAGCAAAAATTCGTTGGATGGTGAGCATGACTAACTCCTGGGCGGCGCCGGTGATGCCGGCGCCGCCACGTGAACAGAGACGGTTACTGGATCAGGCCGAACTCTTTGGCCAGCACCTTGTAATCAGCCACTTGTTTCTTCACGTAGGTGTCCAGCTCCGGACCGGTCATGGCAAACGGGAACAGCTCGCGCTGGTCACGCAGCTTGGCGAACTCCTGCGAAGCCAGCAGCTTGTCGAACGCCTCTTTCCACCAGGCGTAGTCTTCGTCGCTGACCTTTGGCCCGAGGTAGAAGCCGCGAACCACTGGCCAGACGATGTCGTAGCCCTGTTCGCGAGCGGTGGGGATTTCCTTCATTTCTGGCTCATCGATGCGCTTCTCGGCGAACACCGCCAGCAGACGCATGTCACCGCTCTGGATGTGCGGCATGGAGTCGGAAATGTCGGTACTGCCGACCTGGATGTGTCCGCCCAGCAGGGCCGTGGCGATCTCGCCGCCGCCTTCGAGTGCCACGTAGCGCAGGTCGCGAGGATTGATGCCGGCGGCCTTGGCGATCAGGGCCGTCTGCATCCAGTCCTGGCTGCCCACGGTGCCGCCGGAACCGATGACCACCGAGCCCGGATCTTTCTTCAGGGCTTGGACCAGATCGTCCAGGGTCTTGTAGGGCGAATCGCTTTTCACCGCGATGGCGCCATAGCTGGTGCCGACAGCGGCCAGCCAGCGCACGGCGCTTTCATCGAAGCGACCGAATTTGCCCTGGGCCAGGTTCAGCAGCGAACCGCTGGACCAGGCCACCAGCGTGCCGGCATCGGCGGGGCGCTGGGCGACTACTGCGTTGTAGGCCACCGCGCCAACACCGCCCGGCATGTAGGTGACGCGCATCGGCTTGGTCAGCAATTTCTCATTGACCAGCGCACTCTGCGCCAGCTTGCAGGTCAGGTCGAAGCCACCGCCAGGAGAGGCCGGGGCGATGCATTCGGGGCGCTTGGGTTCGGCGAGCAGTTGCCCGGCGAATACCAGGCAACCGGCGGCGAGAGCGATTTTACGCAGTGATGGGCTCATTACGGTCTCCACAGGAGTTGTTGTTGTGTGTGCAAATCTGGCGTTGCCGGATCCGGAGCGGAGCCGGTCAGCGGGTTCGTTACATGCAGTCGTTCATGACGCTCGGCCTTGCCATCCCCGATCCATCGAAGTCATGGGACATGGTGAGTTGGCCATAGATGTACGCCGGCTTCGGCAGAGTCTTGGACTCGACGCCGGCCAGGGCAATCGGATTGGAACGGGAAGGGCGGGCAGGCACTGGGGCCTGGAGCTGCATGGAGAGCATGGTGAATACTCCGCTTTATTGTTCTTATTCGGGCGAAAACGCTTCGAGGCGTTTTTCGTTCATCGTGTTGGCTGCGGACAGCCGAAACTATCCTTGCAAGACTCTATCGGCCCAACCTTTCGCTAACCTTTCAAAAGCTTTCAAGATGTTTTTTGGCTTCACAGCACCGGATGCGGCTGTAAACTCCGCGCCAGTGAATGGCGCCGACTGTCCCTGAATCGAGGAAATACCCATGCGTGTTCTGCTCGTCGAAGACCATCTGCAGCTCGCCGAAAGCGTGGCCCAGGCGCTCAAGAGCACCGGTCTGACCGTGGATGTGCTGCACGACGGGGTAGCCGCCGACCTGGCGTTGAGCAGCGAGGAATACGCCGTGGCCATCCTGGACGTAGGGCTGCCGCGCATGGACGGCTTTGAAGTGCTGGCGCGCCTGCGGGCCAGGGGCAAGACCCTGCCGGTATTGATGCTGACCGCTCGCAGCGATGTGAAGGACCGGGTCCATGGCCTGAACCTGGGCGCCGACGATTACCTGGCCAAGCCGTTCGAACTCACCGAACTCGAAGCACGGGTCAAGGCCCTGTTGCGCCGTAGCGTATTGGGTGGCGAACGCCAGCAGCGTTGCGGGGCATTGGTCTATGACCTGGATACCCGCCGCTTCACCCTCGACGAGGAACTGCTGACCCTCACCTCCCGCGAGCAAGCGGTGCTGGAGGCCTTGATCGCTCGGCCGGGGCGGGTGATGAGCAAGGAGCAACTGGCGGCCCAGGTGTTCGGCCTGGATGAAGAAGCCAGCCCTGATGCCATCGAAATCTACATCCATCGCCTGCGCAAGAAGCTCGATGGGCATGCCGTGGCAATCGTGACCTTCAGAGGCCTGGGCTACCTGCTGGAAACCCGCGATGCATAAGCCTGACAGCCTGCGCTGGCGGCTACTGCGTAACCTGGCGTTGCTGTTGGTGGTGCTGATGCTGGCCAGCGGCCTGAGCGCCTACTGGAACGGCCGCGAAGCGGCGGATACCGCCTATGACCGGACCCTCTTGGCCTCGGCCCGGACCATCGCTGCCGGCCTGTCCCAGCGTGACGGCAGTCTAAGCGCCGATGTGCCTTATGTGGCCCTGGACACCTTCGCCTACGACAGCGCGGGACGCATCTACTATCAGGTCAACGACATCAACCAGAAGCTGATTTCCGGCTACGAAAATCTTCCAGGCCCGCCACCCGGTACGCCCCGCACGGACGATTACCCGGCCCTGGCACGCTTTTACAACGCCAACTACCAGGGTCAGACCGTGAGAGTGGTGAGCCTGCTCAAGGCCGTGAGTGAGCCGAACATGAACGGCATGGCGGAGATCCGCGTGGCGGAGACCGAAGAAGCTCGGGTCAGGATGGCTCGCAGCCTGATGGCCGATACGCTGTTGCGCCTGGGCATGCTGGCCGTGGGCGCGTTGTTGCTGGTGTGGTTTGCGGTCAGCGCCGCGCTGCGCCCGCTGGAGCGCTTGCGCACGGCGGTGGAGGAGCGTCAGTCGGACGACCTGCGCCCGTTGCCCCTGGTGGAGGTGCAGCACGAATTATGGCCATTGGTGAGGGCTCTGAACCATTTCACCGAGCGCCTGCGCGGGCAATTCGAACGGCAGGCGCAGTTCATCGCCGATGCCGCTCATGAGCTGCGAACGCCCCTGGCTGCGCTCAAGGCACGGCTTGAGCTGGGCTTGCGCGCCAATGAGCCGGCGACCTGGAGGGAAACCCTGGAAACCGCGGCCCAGGGCACCGACCGCCTGACTCACCTGGCCAACCAGTTGCTGTCCCTGGCCCGCGTGGAGAACGGCGCCCGGGCTATTGCCGAAGGTGGCGCGCAGCTGTTGGATCTCAGTCAGTTGGCCCGGGAACTGGGCATGGCCATGGCGCCGTTGGCTCATGCCCGTGGCGTGGCCTTGGCCCTGGAGGCGGACGAGCCGGTGTGGCTGCGGGGTGAGCCGACGTTGTTGAACGAGCTGTTGAGCAATCTTGTGGATAACGCCCTGGCCCATACACCGTCGGGCGGCAATGTGATCCTGCGGGTCACTGCGCCAGCGGTGCTGGAGGTCGAGGATGACGGTCCCGGTATTCCGCTGCACGAGCGCGATCGTGTCTTCGAGCGCTTCTATCGACGCAACCAGCAAGTCGCCGGTTCCGGCCTGGGGTTGGCGATCGTCGGGGAAATCTGCCGTGCCCACCTGGCCCAGATCAGCCTGCACGACGGACAGGAAGGCGGGTTGAAGGTGCGGGTGAGCTTTATCCCGGGCTCGGATTGACGAAAGGCAGATACTGTGGCGGCGAAGGAATATATGCCCTCGCCACAGGCGGCTTGAAGTCAGTTGGAGGGGGGGCATGGGCTCGATCAGTAGAACATCGATCGCGCTTCTTCGATGTCCGCGCAACGGTCCTTGTTGTCCGGGTCGATGCCCAGCTTCTTGAAGGCCGGCACCCTGAACACATCGATCCTGCCGAGGGGATGGTCGGTGTCCTTGTAGCAGTACAGCGCCGCGACCTGTACCAGGTCGACATAATCGAGCTGCTTCGACTCTCGGCTGAAATCCAGGTACAGGCCTGGCAGCTTCACCAATCGCTCCGGGAACTCCCAGACGCTGAGCAGCTTGTCACCCAGCACCGGGTGGATCGTGTCGATCACATGACTGAGGCTGATGGGGTCCGACAGCAATTCGTTATGGTCTTCGGCATAGGTCAGGATCGGCAGCACGCCGATCTGGTGCACCAGGCCACCCAGCGCGGCCTGATCGGGCTTGAGTTGCGTGTAGCCACGGCACAGCGCATAGCTGATGCCGGCGATCTCCAGGCTTTTGCGCCAGACCTCGCGCATCTTCTGTTCCACCACCTCGGAGCGGGCGTGGAAGATCTGCTCCATGACCAGGCCGATGGCCAGGTTGCTGCTGTAGTTGACGCCCAGGCGGGTGATGGCAGTGTGCAGGTCGGTGACTTCCTGGGTGGCGCGCAGCAGCGGGCTGTTGACCACTTTTATCAGGCGCGCCGAAAGCGCCGTATCGCGGCCGATGACCTTGCTCAGGTTGCTGACGCTGATCTCCGGGTCTTCCGCGGCCCGGCGAATCTGCAGGGCCACTTCCGGTAATGTCGGCAGAACCAGGTCATCGTTATCGATGGCCTCCACCAAATCCCGCAGGACCTTATCCGCCAAATCGCTCATTTCGGTTCTCTAGGGTGTTGCGACAAATGCTGCGATCAGCGCTGGATCTCGCGGTCGCGGTCCAGTTCGTAAGGCAGGTCCAGCAACTGCAGCGACGGGCCTTCCAGCGTTCCGAGGTGCACGTTGCCCTCTTCTGCTGCTTCGGCCTGCAACACCGCCAGCAGTTCAATATTTTGCTCGGCGCGTGCTGCGATCACCACTTCACCGATGGAACTGCCATGGGAGGGAGAAAACAACGCCGTACCCGGTTCCGGCAATTCGTTGGCGTCCAGTTGCAGGCGATAGAGGCGCCGCTTGAGCTTGCCCAGGTACTGCATGCGGGCAACGATTTCCTGGCCGGTGTAGCAGCCTTTCTTGAAACTCACGCCACCGATGGCCTGCAGGTTGAGCATCTGGGGTATGAACAGTTCACGGGTAGCCGGCATGACCTGGCCGATGCCTGCGCGTATCTGGCCCAGCAGCCACGGGTTCAGGTCGGCTTCGGCCACTACTTCGCGCAGGCGGATCTTGAGCGCGTCGGCCTGTTCGGCGGGCGCCCACAGTTCGACGCGGCCGGGGGAGACGCGGATGGCAATCAGGGATTCATGACGCGCTACGCAGTCAACGTCAGCCGGTAGCTCGAGGCCCAGGCCGGAGAGCGCCGTGTCGGCATTTTCCAGGCCGAAGCGGACCCAGGCCGCGCTTTCGTCGGTGAGCCTGGCCTTGGAAAATACCGCGTATTTCTTCAGGTCCGCCAACTGCGGCTCGAGCAGTTCGGTGGCCATTGCCATCAGCACCCCGTCGCCCTGGAGCACGATGCGAAAGCTGGACTGCATGCGGCCTTTCTGGGTGCAGCGGGCGCCGAGGCTGGCCCGCTCGTCGCTCAGGTAGTTGAGGTTGCAGGTCAATTGGCCCTGCAGGAATTTACTGGCATCCACGCCGCGAACCGCGAGGACGCCTTCGTGGGACAGGGTGCAGAAAAAAGCGGAATCAGCCATGGGTCATCGCAGGATAAAAAAGTCTGATGGACATCATAAGGGGGCGCCCTTGAAATGGGTAGTTCACAAAGGATCGGTCGTGCCCGACCAAAGCTGTCTGTTCCGCCGTGGCCGTGCCTGTATACTTGCGCTCTATTTGAGGAGCCCTCCATGGTCGAAGATGTAGAACTGAATCGCCTCTACTGGCATAGCCGTCGCGGCATGCTCGAACTTGATGTATTGCTGGTGCCATTCGTCAAAGAGGTCTATCCCCACCTTAACGAAGTGGATCGTGCCTGCTATGTCCGCCTGCTCGAGTGCGAGGATCAGGACATGTTCGGCTGGTTCATGGAGCGCAGTGAATCCGACGACCCGGAATTGCAACGCATGGTTCGGATGATTCTGGACCGTGTCCAGCCCAAATAACCACTTCGAATGCCGCTGGCGGGCCTCCGGGCAGTTGCTGGCGGCCTATCTCCTGGCCCAGGCGTTCGCCCTGGGCTCGTTACTGCTGATGTCTGTACCGAGCGGATTCGCAGCGCTTGGCGTTGCGGTGTGCCTGGCCCATGGTGCCTGGACGGTGCCGCGTCATCTGCTGTTGAGCCATCGCCAGGCCTTTGGCGGGTTGCGCCGTGACCTCGATGGCTGGCAACTCTGGAACCGCGCCGATGGCTGGCAGGCGGTGCAGTTGCGTCCCGACAGCCTGGCATTGCCACTGATCGTCGTGTTGCGCTTTCGCTTGAAGGGTGAGCGGCGAGTCCGCTCGATTTGCGTGCCCCGAGACGCGCTGGCACCGGATCTGCACCGGCGCCTGCGCGTACGGCTCAGGTTCAGTCGGCGTAGGTGGGCGGCACCAGGATAGTGTCCAGCGCTTCAGGCAACAGGTTCGGGTAGTCGAGGGTGTAATGCAGGCCCCGGCTTTCCTTGCGCTCCATGGCCGAGCGGATCATCAGCTCCGCCACCTGGGCCAGGTTGCGCAGCTCGATCAGGTCGCGGCTGACTTTGTAGTTACTGTAGAACTCATCGATTTCATCCAGCAGCAGGCGCACCCGGTGCTGGGCCCGCTGCAGGCGCTTGTTGGTACGCACGATGCCGACGTAGTCCCACATGAAGCGCCTCAGTTCGTCCCAGTTGTGGGCGATGATCACGTCTTCGTCCGAGTCGGTGACCTGGCTGGCGTCCCAGGAGGGCAGTGCGGTGGGAGCGGCGATCCGGGGCAACTGTTCCAGAATGTCCGCCGCGGCCGAGCGGGCGTAGACGAAGCATTCCAGCAATGAGTTGCTGGCCATGCGGTTGGCGCCGTGCAGGCCGGTGAAGCTGGTTTCGCCGATGGCGTACAGGCCCGGCACGTCGGTGCGGCCGTGCTGGTCGACCATCACACCGCCGCACGTGTAGTGCGCGGCAGGCACCACCGGGATCGGTTGCCTGGTGATGTCGATGGAGAATTCCAGGCAGCGCTCGTACACCGTCGGGAAATGGCTCTTGATGAAGGCTTCGGGTTTGTGGCTGATGTCCAGGTAGACGCAGTCGATACCCAGGCGCTTCATTTCATGGTCGATGGCCCGGGCGACGATATCCCTTGGCGCCAGTTCGGCGCGCGGGTCGAAGCGTGGCATGAAACGTTCGCCATTGGGCAGCTTCAGGTGCGCGCCTTCGCCACGCAGGGCTTCGGTGATCAGGAAGCTCTTGGCCAGCGGGTGGTACAGGCAGGTGGGGTGGAACTGATTGAACTCCAGGTTCGCCACCCGGCAGCCCGAGCGCCAGGCCATGGCGATGCCGTCGCCGCAGGCACCGTCGGGGTTGCTGGTATAAAGGTAGACTTTCGCCGCGCCACCGGACGCCAGGATCACGAAGCGGGCTCCGTAGGTATCGACTTCGCCGGTGCCACGGTTGAGCACATAGGCACCCAGGCAACGGTCGCCGTCCAGGCCCAGGCGTTTCTCGGTGATCAGGTCGATCGCGACCCGCTGTTCCAGCAGTTCGATATTGGGCCGTTGCCGTGCCTGGGCCAGCAGGGTCTTGAAAATCGCCGCGCCGGTGGCATCGGCTGCATGGATGATGCGCCGATGACTGTGGCCGCCTTCACGGGTCAGGTGGAACTCAAAACCGCCGTCTTCGGTACCGGAGTGCTCGTCCCGGGTAAACGGCACGCCCTGGTCGATCAGCCACTGGATGGCCTCCCGGCTGTGCTCGACGGTGAAACGTACCGCTTCCGGGTTGCACAGGCCGCCGCCAGCGTTGAGGGTGTCCTCGACGTGGGATTCAATGGTATCGGTGTCGTCCAGTACGGCTGCGACACCGCCCTGGGCCCAGAATGTCGAGCCGTTGGCCAGGTCGCCTTTGCTCAGCACTGCGATGCGCAAATGCTGGGGCAATGTCAGGGCAAGGCTCAATCCGGCGGCACCGCTGCCGATTACCAGAACATCGTGTTGATACTGTTGGCTCATTCGAAAGGTTTCCGCTCAAAGCGACCCGGGTCGGGGTTGGCGCAAGACATCCGCTTCAACGGGTCAGGCAGCCACGCAGCCCACTAGTATATAGAGGGGGGGATCGGCACAATAGCCGGGCATTCATGGCAATGTGAAACCAGCGTGACAGAAAAAGCGACACGCTTCGTCGGGTCACGGTTTTCGCCGAAGGGCGACAAGCCGGCCTTTTCGAGGATATAAGGCGGTTTATCTACACATGGTTGCTCGATGTCCGTTTTGAATGGCTATAAATAGCGGGAACTTTTGTCAGCCGGCCAGGTTCAATAGACGGTTGTCTGCAGAAGGGAGCAGCGTCGGGTTGGTGCAAGATTTCGATTCGAGTCTTTGCCGGCAGACCCGGCGACAGATTATTCGCGCAGCCGGGGGAAATCTCGCGCTGCGTTTTTCGTGCGTGCCGGGATCAGAGCGCGTCGGAAACTTGCTTTGAAGGGGGAGAACTTTTGCGAAAAGCCCGAGTCTATGTTTGCAAGCCCGGACAATTAGCCATGCAAGCCTCCTTCGAGCTTATCGAGGAGTGTTCATGCTAACCCAGGAAGAGGATCAGCAGCTGGTCGAGCGCGTTCAGCGTGGCGACAAGCGAGCTTTCGATCTGCTAGTGCTGAAATACCAGCACAAAATTCTCGGGTTGATCGTGCGGTTCGTGCACGACACCCATGAAGCCCAGGATGTCGCTCAGGAAGCCTTCATCAAGGCCTACCGCGCACTTGGTAATTTTCGCGGCGATAGCGCGTTTTACACGTGGCTTTACCGCATCGCCATCAACACGGCGAAAAACTATCTGGTTTCACGCGGCCGACGGCCGCCGGATAGCGATGTGAGTTCTGAAGACGCGGAGTTCTACGATGGCGATCACGGCCTCAAGGACCTCGAATCACCGGAACGAGCGTTGCTGCGGGATGAGATCGAGGGCACCGTCCATCGCACCATCCAGCAATTGCCTGAAGATTTGCGTACGGCGTTAACTTTACGTGAATTCGACGGTCTGAGTTACGAGGACATTGCCAGCGTCATGCAGTGTCCGGTGGGTACCGTGCGCTCCCGGATTTTCCGCGCTCGGGAGGCCATCGATAAAGCCCTGCAGCCTTTGTTGCAGGAAAACTGAGACAGCGGCGACAGCCAAGAGAGGAACGCCATGAGTCGTGAAGCCCTGCAGGAATCGCTGTCCGCAGTGATGGATAACGAAGCGGACGAACTGGAATTGCGTCGGGTATTGAATGCCTTCGACGATGTTGAAACCCGTGAGACCTGGGCTCGTTACCAGATCGCCCGGGCTGTGATGCACAAGGACCTGCTGCTTCCGCGTCTGGATATCGCTGCGGCCGTTTCTGCTGCATTGGCTGACGAAGCCGTACCGGCTAAAGCTTCCCGCGGTCCATGGCGCAGCCTGGGTCGCCTGGCCGTTGCCGCGTCGGTTACCGTCGCCGTCCTGGCCGGTGTTCGCCTGTACAACCAGGATGAAATCGCCGGTGTCCAGATGGCGCAACAGTCCAGCCAGCCAGGCTTGGCCGCTCCACAGGTCAAGGGACCTGCGGTACTGGCCGGCTACAGCGAAGGTTCGGAAACCGCCGGCCCGATGGTCAACGGTGTCCTGCAAGGCCAGCCAGGCTGGCATGACCAGCGTCTGCCCAGCTACCTGCGTCAGCATGCCCAGCAGGCTGCGCTGAAAGGTACCGAAAGCGCGCTGCCTTACGCTCGTGCCGCTAGCCTGGAAAATCGTTAAGGAAGGACTCTTGCGCGCCATACCTCTATTCACGCTTCTGCTGGGTGGCTGGTGCGCTGTTCCAGCCCATGCCGATGAAGCCCAGGACTGGTTGAATCGTTTGGGCCAGGCCGAGCAACAGCAAAGTTTCCAGGGTACTTTCGTTTACGAGCGCAACGGCAGCTTTTCCACTCATAACATCTGGCACCGTGTCCAGGACGGTAAAGTCCGCGAACGGTTGCTCCAGCAGGATGGTTCCGCACAGGAGGTCCTGCGTGTTGACGGACGCACACAATGCGTCAGCGGTGCTCTGGCGCCGGGGTTGGGAAATGCTGAAGGCACTGCACGTGCGCTCGATCCGCAAAAACTCAAGAATTGGTACGACCTTGCCGTAGTCGGCAGGTCGCGCGTGGCCGGGCGACCGGCTGTGATCATCTCCCTGACACCCAAAGACCAGCATCGGTACGCTTTCGAACTGCATCTGGATAAAGAAACCGGCTTGCCGCTCAAGTCCCTGTTGCTCAATGACAAGGGGCAGTTGCTGGAGCGTTTCCAGTTCACGCGCTTGAATACCGGCGTGCCATCGGAAAACGACCTGCAGGCCAGCGCCGACTGCAAGGCGGTGGTGCAAAGTGCCGACAAGTCCACTGCGGTGAAGGCTGCCTGGCATTCGGACTGGCTACCACCGGGCTTCGAATTGACCAGCAGTAACGTGCGCAAGGATCCGGATACCAATGTGCAGGTCAACAGCCTGATGTATGACGACGGCCTGGCACGTTTCTCGGTATTCCTCGAGCCCCTGAACGGTGCTACCGTCACCGATACCCGTACCCAGCTCGGGCCAACGGCGGCCGTTTCTCGTCGCCTCACCACGCCCCAGGGCGAAATGATGGTGACGGTGGTCGGCGAAATCCCTATCGGTACGGCCGAACGGATCGCGCTGTCCATGCGTTCAGACGCCACGGCGACTCAATAATGGGCCGCTTCGGTGGCTCGATCATGCCAGAGGCCAGCCAGGCCGGGGGCTGATCGAAATGCCGAAACTTCATGTCAGCATTTTAATTTGCAAAACTTCTGTTTTTTTTCTATTAGGTCAGAGCCGCTCGGCTCTGGCCTTGCCTGTTTTTCCGGAACAAAAATACCGGCGCCTTTTTCCAACTGGTATTCCTTGCTCCATATCGCTTAACCCTGCTCGTCGTAACGGGAGCCGTATGTCGATACCACGCTTGAAAACCTATCTATCCATTTTCGCCACTGTGCTGGTGCTCGGTCAGGGCGTTCCCGCCATGGCGGCCGATTTGCCTGACTTCACCCACCTGGTCGAGGAGGCTTCTCCTGCGGTGGTGAACATCAGTACGACCCAGAAACTGCCGGATCGCCGTGTATCGGATCCGCAGATGCCGGATCTGGAAGGTTTGCCGCCCATGTTGCGCGAATTCTTCGAGCGCGGGATGCCCCAGCCACGCTCCCCCGGCGGTGGTCGTCAGCGTGAGGCACAGTCCCTGGGCTCGGGCTTCATCATTTCTCCGGACGGTTACATCCTGACCAATAACCATGTGATCGCCGACGCCGACGAAATCCTGGTGCGCCTGGCCGATCGCAGCGAATTGAAGGCCAAGCTGGTCGGCACCGATCCACGTTCCGACGTGGCGCTGCTGAAAATCGAAGGCAAGGACCTGCCGGTGCTCAAGCTCGGCAAGTCCCAGAACCTGAAGGCTGGCCAGTGGGTGGTGGCCATCGGTTCACCGTTCGGCTTCGACCACACCGTGACCCAGGGCATCGTCAGTGCCATCGGTCGCAGCCTGCCGAACGAAAACTACGTTCCGTTCATCCAGACCGACGTGCCGATCAACCCGGGCAACTCCGGTGGCCCGCTGTTCAACCTCGACGGTGAAGTGGTGGGCATCAACTCCCAGATCTACACTCGTTCAGGCGGATTCATGGGGGTGTCCTTCGCGATTCCGATCGACGTTGCCATGGACGTATCGAACCAGCTCAAAAGCGAGGGCAAGGTCAGCCGTGGCTGGTTGGGCGTAGTCATTCAGGAAGTGAACAAGGACCTGGCGGAGTCCTTCGGGCTGGAGAAGCCTGCCGGTGCGCTGGTAGCGCAGATCCAGGAGGGCGGTCCGGCCGCCAAGGGCGGTCTGCAGGTGGGCGACGTCATCCTGAAGCTCAATGACCAGCCGATCATCATGTCCGCTGACCTGCCACACCTGGTCGGTGCGTTGAAGGCCGGTGCCAAGGCCAACCTGGAAGTGATCCGCGAAGGTAAGCGCAAGAACGTCGAACTGACCGTCGGCGCCATCCCGGAAGAAGGCGCGGAGCTGGAGTCGCAGCCAAAATCCGGCATCGAGCGCAGCAGCAATCGCCTGGGGGTGGCAGTGGTCGAGCTTACGGCCGAGCAGAAGCGAACCCTGGAGCTCCAGGGCGGTGTGGTGATCAAGGAAGTACAGGACGGTCCTGCCGCCCTGATCGGCCTGCAGCCAGGCGACATCATCACTCATCTGAACAACCAGGCCATCAGTTCCGCCAAGCAATTCACCGATATCGCCAATGCGCTGCCGAAGAATCGCTCGGTCTCGATGCGTGTCCTGCGTCAGGGACGTGCGAGCTTCATCACCTTCAAGCTGGCCGAATGACCGGTTAGCGGCGCAACGAAAAACCGCCTCGAAAGAGGCGGTTTTTTTTTGCCTGCGGGAAAACTCAGCCCATCATGTCCTTGACCATGCGCTCCTGCTCCATGAGCTCGCGTTGTCGGGCGTCGATACGTGACGACAACGGGAAGTTGGTGCCGGCACGCCGCTTGGCGAAATCCAGTTGCTGGATGGCCTGGCGATAGTCGCCCACCAGGGCGAAGTACTCGGCGCGGGCCTGGTGCAAGCCGATGATGTTGCCGGACAGGCCGCGGGTCTCGGCCACCATGTACCAGACGTCGGGATCGTCCGGGCGGGTCTTGAGCAGTGTTTCCAAGGCCTTCTCGGCATCGGCGGGACGGTTCTGCTTGAGCAGCAGGTCGACGCGCACCTGGTTGAGCGGATAGTTGGCGGGGTATTGCCGCAGCAACCGGTCGACGCGTGACTGGGCATCCGCCAGTCGGTTGCTGGTAATGTCCAGGTCCGTCTGGGCCAGGTTGTAGATGATCTCGTCGGGGGACTTGGCCAGCAGCGGCTTGAGATTCTCCCGGGCTTCATTCAACTGGCCACCCTTGATCTGGGCGATCGCCAGGCCATAGCGGGCCACGTCGTTCTTCGGGTTTTCATCCAGTTGCGCCCGGAAGCGCTTGGCGCCCAGGCCCGGGGTTTCCTCGTAGATCAATTGGACCCGCGCGCGAATCAATTGGTAGCGCATGCTGTCTTCGATGCCGCCTGGCCTGGCCTGCTCGGCGCGGTTGCGCGTGTCGGCGATCCGGGACTCGGTCACCGGGTGGGTCAGCAGGAATTCCGGTGGCCTGGCATCGAAGCGGTATTGACGCATCAGCCGTTCGAACATGGTCGGCATGGCGCGTGGGTCATAGCCAGCCTTTTCCAGGTTCAGGATGCCGATGCGGTCGGCTTCCTGTTCGTTCTGGCGGGAAAAGCGCCGTTGTTCCTGGATGGCCGCCGCCTGGGTCCCGGCGATGGCTGCGATTCCCGCATCTCCACCGCCGGCAGCGGCAATCACGATGCCGGTCAGCAGCGCTGCCATCATAGGCACCTGCATGCGCTGCTGGGCTTCGACGCCGCGGGCAAAGTGGCGTTGCGACAAGTGCGCCAGTTCGTGGGCCATGACCGAGGCATATTCGCCTTCGGTCTGGGCATTGAGGAACAGGCCGCCGTTGACCCCGACGATTCCCCCTGGTGCGGCGAAAGCGTTGAGCTGGGGGCTGTTGATCAGGATGAACTCCAGGCGCCGGTCGTTGACCTGGCTGGTTTCCACCAGCTTGTAGACGCTGGTCTCGACATAGTCCTTGAGTTGCGGATCGTTGAGTTGCGCGACCTGGCTGCGCAGCAAAGCCAGCCAGGCGCGACCCAGCTGGTGTTCCTGTTCCGGCGAGACGATGGCAGAACTGGCGTCGCCAAGTGACGGCAGGTCGTCGGCGAAGCCTGGTGAGGCAAGCAGGCAAGCGAGCGTCAGCAGGGTGGGGCGCAGAAATGTCATGCACGAAGCCTTAGTTGACAAAGACCCTACTGTAGCCGGACACCGGGCGCTGGACCAGATATTCTGATTTTGTCGAAAAGTGTCTGCGCCACGATCATGTTGCGTTGAAAACGGGCTCGGAATGCTCATTTACAACCAGTAGACTGCGCTTCCTCGCCTGTTGTCGCCTCGTTGATCGTCACCCGGCGGCTTTTCAAGAAAAATGGGCGGCCAAACGACCTGTTGCGGAGTGAACCGATGACCGATGCTGTAGCCCACGATGCCGAGCTGGACGCCAGTGGCCTGAATTGCCCGTTGCCGTTGCTCAAGGCCAAGCTGGAACTCAATCGCCTGGCCAGCGGTGCCGTGCTCAAGGTTACTGCCACGGACGCGGGCTCCCAGCGTGATTTCCGCACCTTCGCCCGACTGGCCGGTCATACGCTGCTGCACGAGGAAGACGATAACGGCGTCTTCCGTTACTGGCTCAAGAAAGCCTGAAAAAACCAGCCGGCGGCTCATAAGGATTGTTGATGTTCAAAGTGTTACGTGACTGGATTCAGCGCTATTTCTCTGACGAAGAGGCCGTGGTGCTGGCCGTGCTGCTATTCCTGGCCTTTACGGCGGTGCTCACCCTGGGCGGCATGCTGGCGCCGGTGCTGGCGGGGATGGTGCTGGCCTACCTGATGCAGGGGCTGGTCACGACGCTCGAACGCTTGCGGTTGCCTGGCAGCGTGGCAGTGGGTCTGGTATTCGCCTTGTTCATGGGGTTGCTGGTGGTATTCGTCGTGGTGGTCGTGCCGCTGCTCTGGCATCAGTTGGTGACGCTGTTCAACGAGCTGCCCGGCATGCTCGCCAAATGGCAGTCCCTGCTGTTGCTGCTTCCTGAGCGCTATCCGCACCTGGTGTCCGATGAGCAGGTCCTGCAGGCCATCGAAGTGCTGCGCGGCGAGATCGGCAAGTTCGGTCAGTGGGCGCTGACATTTTCGTTGTCCAGCCTGCCGCTGTTGGTGAACGTCATGATTTACCTGGTGCTGGTGCCGATCCTGGTGTTTTTCTTCCTCAAGGACCGGGAAACGATCGGGCGCTGGGTGCTCGGCTACCTGCCCCGTGAGCGGACGCTGATTACTCGGGTCGCCCAGGAAATGAATCGCCAGATTGCCAATTACATCCGTGGGAAGGTCATCGAGATCTTCATCTGCGGTGGGGTGACCTATATCGGCTTCGTGGCGTTGGGGCTCAATTACGCCGCATTGCTGGCGTTGCTGGTGGGCATTTCGGTGGTGGTGCCCTATGTCGGCACCGTGGTGGTGACTGTGCCGGTGGCATTGATCGCTCTGTTCCAATGGGGGTGGAGCGATCAGTTCATCTACCTGATGGCGGTCTACGGGATCATCCAGACACTGGACGGCAATGTGCTGGTGCCGCTGCTGTTCTCCGAAGCGGTCAACCTGCATCCGGTGGCGATCATCTGCGCGGTGCTGCTGTTTGGTGGGCTGTGGGGGTTCTGGGGTGTGTTCTTCGCGATTCCCCTGGCGACCCTGATCAAAGCAGTGCTGGATGCCTGGCCGGGCAAGGAGCCGGTTGTCGCGCCGTTGTTGTAGCTTTGACTGATGTGAGGCGGATGGCTTCATCGCGAGCAGGCTCGCTCCCACACGGATTCATGTTGTTGAACAATCCTCTGTGGGGGAGCCTGCTCACCAAGGCGTCGGCGCTGGCGCCAAAAAACTTCAGGCCTTGTTCAGTGCCTGAGCCGCCGCCAGTACTGCATCCACATGCCCTGGCACCTTAACGCCGCGCCACTCCTGGCGCAGCACGCCATCCTTGTCGATCAGGAACGTGCTGCGATCGACGCCCAGGTACTCCTTGCCGTACAGCTTTTTCAGCTTGATTACATCGAACAACTGGCAGACGGCTTCGTCCTTGTCGCTGATGAGCTCGAACGGAAACTCCTGTTTGCACTTGAAGTTCTCGTGGGACTTGAGGCTGTCCCGGGACACGCCGAATACTTCGGTGTTGGCCGCCTGGAACTGTGCGTATTGATCGCGAAAGCCCTGGCCTTCGGTGGTGCAGCCCGGCGTGCTGTCCTTCGGATAGAAATAGATCACCACCTGCTTGCCTTTCAGGGCGGCGAGGCTGACGGTCTGCCCGCTGGTGGCGGGCGCCTGGAAATCGGTAACCGGCTGGTCGACGGCAACGGCCATGAACGCTTCCTTACATTGGGTTTTGTGGGCGCCACGGTTCGATCAGCGCATCCAGGTTCATCGCATCGGCGAAGTCCAGGAACTGATCGCGCAGCCAACTGATCTGGGTGCCGGCCGGCAGCGTCACGGTGAACGTGGCGTTGAGCATGGTGCCGCCGGTCTGCGGAGCCTGGTAGGTGTCGCAGGTCAGGTTTTCCAGCTCGACGTGATGGTCCATGAAGAACTGGCACAGCTCATTGATGATGTCCGGGCGATAGGCCGAACTCACATAAGCCACGTAGGGCAGGGCCTGGGGACGGTTTTCCAGGGCTGCGCTGCGCACCACGTTGACGGTGAAGGCATGCTTCTTGGCCAGCACTGGCAGGCTGCCTTCCAGGCGGGCCAGGGCGTCCCAGCTGCCGGAGATCTCAAGCACGAGCGCACTGCATTCGCCGTGACGGGTCAGGCGTGAGGTCACGACGGCGCAGCGGTTTTCATGGCTGGCGCGGCACAGGACGTTAGTCAGCTCCATGGGGTTGGCGCCAAGGGCACTGATAACAAGGAATTGTTCGCGGACTGTGGGGGTGGACATGCAGCATTCCTAAAGCGATGAGCGGTCGGGACCTTTGTCACTCGACACGATGCCCTGCCCACGAAAACCGAACGGCTCAAGCCCTGTGCCTGGGATTGCCGTGCGTTCCGCAACAACGGGAAATGCACCAGGGCAAACGCAGGATCGGGGCTTGTGGCGACGAAAACGGAGGCTGGGAACCGGCATATGAGCTTATCGGTACCGATCAAAGTCTGAAGGGTAGCGAAAACCATCGCCAAGGGGAATGGGAGTTCGCTTGTACAAGCATCTTGGCGCCAGTACCATTACGGCTCTCTTTTTCCGGCAGGAGCGGTTTCATGATTGCGGGCAGTATGGTGGCACTGGTCACACCCATGGATGCACAAGGGCGTCTTGACTGGGTCAGCCTCAGCAAACTCGTGGACTTCCACCTTGAAAACGGTACCCATGCCATCGTCGCCGTCGGCACCACCGGCGAGTCGGCGACCCTCGACGTCAATGAACATATCGAAGTCATCCGGGCCGTGGTCAAGCAGGTCGACGGGCGCATTCCGGTGATCGCCGGCACCGGCGCCAACTCGACCCGCGAAGCCGTCGAGCTGACCCGCAACGCCAAGGAAGCCGGCGCCGATGCCTGCCTGCTGGTGGTCCCGTACTACAACAAGCCGACCCAGGAAGGCCTGTACCAGCACTTCAAGCACATTGCCGAAGCGGTCGACATCCCGCAGATCCTCTATAACGTTCCCGGCCGCACCTCCTGCGACATGCAGGCCGAGACCGTGATTCGTCTCTCCACCATCCCGAACATCATCGGCATCAAGGAAGCCACCGGCGACCTCAAGCGCGCCAAGGCCATCCTCGATGGCGTGGACAAGGATTTCATCCTGCTGTCCGGCGATGATCCGACGGCGGTCGAACTGATCCTGATGGGTGGCAAGGGCAACATCTCCGTTACCGCCAACGTCGCTCCCCGGGAAATGGCCGACATGTGCGAGGCGGCACTCAAGGGCGACGCCACCACCGCTCGGGCAATCAACGAAAAACTGATGCCGTTGCACAGGGACCTGTTCATCGAAGCCAACCCGATCCCGGTGAAATGGGCGCTGGTGGAAATGGGCCTGATGCAGGAGGGCATTCGCCTGCCGCTCACCTGGCTCAGCAATACCTGTCAAGAACCGCTGCGGCAGGCCATGCGCCAGTCCGGCGTCCTGGTTTAATTGAGGAAGTACAACGCATGAAGCGAATGGCCGGACTTTCCGCACTTGCCTTGATTATCTCCAGCACCAGTGGCTGCGGGTGGATCTGGGGGCCGGAAGGTTATTTCCGCGACCGTGGTAGCGATTACCTCAGCGCACAACAGACTGCACCGATGCAACTGCCGCCGGATGTCCACGTCGCCAAGCGCCTGGATCCGCTGTTGCCGATCCCGCGCAACGTGGCTGACGACAGCGTCAAGGGCGAGTACGTCGTCCCGCGTCCACAACCCCTGTCGGCCGTGGCCGATGCCAGCGACTACACCCTGCAGAAGAGCGGCGATACTCGCTGGGTCATGGCCCAGCACCCGCCGGCCGAAGTCTGGCCCGTGGCGATCCAGTTCTTCCAGGACAACGGTTTCCGCCTGGACGAACAGCGTCCGCAGACCGGCGAATTCACCACATCCTGGCAACGTGCCGATGAGCTGTCCGCCGCCATGGGCAAGCGCCTGGGCGCCGCCGGCGTCGGCTCCGACAGCGAAACCCGCGTTCGCGTGCGCATCGAGCCTGGCGTCCAGCGCAACACCAGTGAAGTCTACGTGGTCAGCGCCGAGCGTCCCGCCGGCAGCACCGCCGACGTGGCATTCACCAACCGTTCGGTCAATACCGGCCTCGACGCTGCGCTGGTGGACGACATGCTCGCCAGCATGAGCCGCTCCGCCGAACAGGGCGGTTCGGTCTCGATGCTGGCCTCCCGTGATTTCGACACGCCGAGCCGAGTCAGCCTGAGTGAAGACGGCAGCGGCAACCCGGTGCTCAACGTCGGTTCCGACCTGGACCGTGCCTGGTCCAGTGTGGGGCGTGCGCTGGAGCAGGGCGAATGGCGGGTCGAAGACATCAACCGCAGCCTGGGCCTGTACTACATCAACCTCGCCGAAAAAGCCGACAAGCCAGACGAGAAGCCCGGCTTCTTCAGTGGCCTGTTCGGTAGCAAGCCGGACAAGGAAGAAATCGAAGCCCGTGCTGAGCGCTATCAGGTTCGCCTGAGCAAGGTGGGCGACAACGTCCAGGTGACGGTCGAGAAGAACATCAACACCGTGGCGCCGGCCGATGTGGCCCGCAAGGTGTTGAGCGTGATTCAGGACAACCTGGGCTGATCCGATGCGTTTCGCCGTTCTCGGCAGCGGTAGCCAAGGGAACGGCACGCTGGTAGCCAGCGCTGGGACCTATGTGCTGGTCGATTGTGGTTTCTCCTTGCGGGAAACCGAGAAGCGCCTGTTGCGCCTTGGGGTGCATCCGGCGCAACTGAGCGCGATACTCGTGACCCACGAACATGCCGACCACGTGCATGGCGTGGGTTTGCTGTCTCGGCGCTACAATCTTCCGGTCTACCTCAGCCGCGGTACGCTGGGTGGTCTGCGCAAGCCCATCGAGCCGGCCGGTTTCGTGACCGGTGGCGAGCAGCTGCGCATAGGTGCTCTGGATATCAGCGTGGTCAGTGTGGCCCACGATGCCCTGGAGCCGACGCAGTATGTATTCAGCGACGGTGAACGGCGCTTCGGTTTGCTGACCGACCTGGGCTCGTATTGCGACAGGGTCATGGACAGCTACCGGGATCTCGATGCGTTGATGATCGAGTCCAATCACTGTCGCGACATGCTGGCCCGTGGTTATTACCCTTACTTTCTCAAGCAGCGGGTAGGCGGGGAGCGAGGACATTTGAACAACCACCAGGCGGCGTACCTGGTGGCCGAGTTGGGCTGGCAGGGCTTGCAACACCTGGTCCTGGCCCATCTGAGCAGCAAGAACAACCTGCCGCAGCTGGCCCGGCGATGTTTTGTCGACACCCTCGGGTGCGACCCGGACTGGCTGCAACTGGCCGATCAAGATTCAGGGCTCGACTGGCGACATATCGCCTAGCCCATACTTAGCAAGCGGAGCCCATCATGGAAAAACGTGAAGAACTCTACCGCGGCAAAGCCAAGTCGGTTTACAAGACCGATGACGCCGACCGCTTGATCCTGCTGTTTCGCAACGACACCTCGGCGTTCGACGGCAAGCGCATCGAGCAGCTCGACCGCAAGGGCATGGTGAACAACAAGTTCAACGCCTTCATCATGCAGAAGCTCGAAGCAGCCGGCGTGCCGACCCAGTTCGACAAGCTGCTGGGCGACAACGAATGCCTGGTCAAGAAGCTGGACATGATCCCGGTGGAATGCGTCGTGCGTAACTACGCCGCCGGCAGCCTGGTCAAGCGCCTGGGTGTGGAAGAGGGCATGAAGCTTAACCCCTACACCTTCGAACTGTTCCTGAAGGACGACGCCAAGGGCGACCCGTTCATCAACGAATCCCACGTCGTGGCGTTCGGCTGGGGCACCGCCGAGCAACTGGCCCGGATGAAGGAGCTGTCCCTCAAGGTCAACGAAGTTCTGAGCAAATTGTTCGACGACGCCGGCCTGCTACTGGTGGACTTCAAGCTCGAGTTCGGCGTGTTCAGCGACGGCTCCATCGTCCTGGGCGACGAATTCAGCCCGGATGGCTGCCGCCTCTGGGACAAGGCCACCAAGAAAAAAATGGACAAGGACCGCTTCCGCCAGGGCCTCGGCGACGTGATCGAAGCCTACGAAGAAGTCGCCCAGCGTCTGGGTGTGCCGCTGTAATCGACGCAAGCATCTGATAGCACGGAAAAAAATTCGCACGGGGGTTCGCTTCCGGCGAATGTGCTGGTATGATGCGCGCCACTGGAGAGATGCCGGAGTGGCCGAACGGGACGGATTCGAAATCCGTTGTACTGGCAACAGTACCTAGGGTTCAAATCCCTATCTCTCCGCCATTATTCGAAAACCCCACAGATTTGTGTCTGTGGGGTTTTTTCGTTTCCGGGATGCAAATGCTGCTTCGAAGGGCAGCAAGCGCTAGGCAAATCCGCACCGAGGCAGGCCTCCGAGCCTTGTTGTTGAGCGATCGGCAGTGTCACTTGTTTTGTGACAATTGGATAAATGGTCTATAGCTCAAGACATGTCTGCCGATAGGCAAGTCAATCCTCATGAAAGGAGCGACACCATGTTGCGGTTCTTTGCCGACCTTGGCTTCCGCTGGAAAATTACCCTGCCCATCGCTTTTCTCGTGGTGTTGCTGGTGCTCATGGGCTGGTCTGGCATGCGGGGCATCGGTGAGGTCACCGAATCCAGCACGCAGTTGACCAAGCGTTATCTGCCTGCCATCAGCCTGCTGCTCAACGCTGACCGTGATCTCTACCAGGCTTTCGTGGCCGAGCGCAGTCTGCTGGACGGCCATGCGGACGAGCACTTGAAAGCCTTGAGCGCCAGCCATGGGGAAAATACGAAGCAAGCCTATGACCGTGTCCAGAAATACGCAGCGATGCAGCCTGGGGCCGATGCGTTGGCGCTGGTGAGTCAGTTCAACGAGCGCTTTGCCCAATGGACCCAGGTTTCCCGGCGCGTGATCGAGTTGTCCGTGGGGGACCCGCAAGCGGCCAGCGCCTTGAGTTTTTCTGACAGTGAGCGTCTGTTCGAGGCGATGCGCGATGATATCGACAAGCTGGGCGAACTGGAGGAAGAGGCCTCGCACCGGGAAGGGGACGCAGCGATCGAGCGCGGTGAGGCCGTAGGGATTTTTCAAGGCGGCATCCTGCTGGTCGGTCTGCTCGGGGGCATCCTGGTGATTCTTGTCCTGCCGCTTGTGGTGCTGACGCCCATGCGTCGTCTGCTTCACCGCGTCGAGCAGATTGCCGAGGGTGGTGGCGATCTGAAAGGGCGTCTTGAAGTGCGTTCGGCTGACGAGCTGGGACAGCTTGGCACCGCCTTCAACCGTTTCCTCGACAAGCTTCAGCCACTGATCGCCGAGGTGGGCCGGGTGACCGGAGAGGTGGAGGCTGCGGCTCGTGCCATGGCCAGCATGGCCGCCACCAACGATCAATTGATCAGCAGCGAACATGCGGCCCTCGATCAGGTCAGCACCGCTGCGACCCAGATGAGCGCGGCTGTACACGAAGTGGCCCATAACGCGGTGAGTGCCTCGGACGCCGCGCAGCAAGCCAGCAGCCGCTCCCGGGATGGTGCCGAAGTCGTCACCAGCACGATCGAATCGATCCGCCAGTTGGCCCAGGAAGTGGAGAGTGCCTCGGGCACCATCGAGGCCCTTGCCCAGGAAACCTCCAGCATCGGTGCCGTCCTTGAAGTGATTCGCGGCATTGCCGAACAAACCAACCTGCTTGCACTCAACGCTGCCATCGAGGCCGCACGGGCTGGCGAGCAGGGCCGTGGTTTCGCCGTGGTGGCCGATGAGGTCCGGGCCCTGGCGGCGCGTACCCAGGATTCGACCAAGGACATCCAGGTGCGTATCGAGCGCCTGCAGAGCGGGGTCGCCAAGGCTGTACAAGCCATGCAGGTCGGCAGCAGCAAGGCCCGCGACAGTGTCGAGCGCGCTGCGGGTGTGGATCAGGTGCTCAGTGGCACCAGTGGCTCCATCGAGCGCATCAACGACATGGCCGCACAGATCGCCAATGCCTGTGAAGAGCAGAGCAGCGTGACCGAGGAGATCGCCCGGAACATTTCCGATATCCGTGACCTGTCCAACGAAGCGGCAGAGAATTCCGCCCAGAGCATGCACGCCAGCCAGCAGCTCTCCAGCCTGTCGAGGAGCCTGGCGGAACTGACCGGCCGTTTCCGCACCTGAGGCAAACGCGACAGTGCCTGTTTCCAAGTCTGACGCGGCGCTCACTCATGAGCGCCTGCGCGCCCTGCACCAGGACGGTTTCGTCCTGCTGCCCGCCGTGTTGGGCCGTTCGCAGATTGTCGACCTGCGCCGGGCCATCGACGCACTGAAGCCCATGCATTGGGACTACAGCGGCGTCATCGATCACTACAAATGCGTCTTCAATCGCGACCCGTTCTGGTTGCCCTATCTCGATGTGGACGGCGTCATCGAACTGGCGGAAGCGGCCCTGGGGGATGATTGCCATATCATCGGCCAGACCGCCTGGCGCTGCCACCCCGGTTTCGTCGGTGCCCCGTTGCACCTGGACTACCTGATGATGGAGTTGCCGCCGAGCCTGCTGCTTGATCCGGCCTTCGACTTGCCGATGCAGATTTTCACCGCCCAGTTCTACCTCGACGATATCGATGCCGATCTGAGCCCGACACGCGTCATTCCTGGCAGCCACCGGGCGGGACGCGCGCCCGTGGCAGGCGAGACGCAATGGGCGGGACGTTCCGCGCAGCCAGTGTTATGCCGGGCTGGCGACGTGCTGGTGCTGCGTAGCGAGTTGTGGCATGCCGGCAGTGACAACCGGACCGTCGACCGCTCGCGTTACCTGCTGCAAGTGCACTATGGCCGACGCATGATGGCGCAGAAGTTCTCTCCATACCTGCACTGGCAGTTCAACCCTGCCGTGCTCGCGGCCGCGACCCCTCGCCAACGGCGCCTGTTGGGCGATCATCTGGAAGCCGAATACGATTGACCCTGTTTCGTGGTCCGGTCAGATCCAGACATCGTTCTGCGCGGTTCGCTCATGGGTTTCGCCCGTGTTGATGACGCCCCGAGGTTCGATCAGCAGTACTTTCGCCTCCCGGGCGGCGCTGGGCCGATGTTCGATGCCTTTCTTGACGACATACATTTCGCCCGCGCCGATGGTCACCCAGCCGTCCCGGAAGTCGATACGGAGTTCGCCCTCCAGCACGATGAAGGTTTCATCGGTGTCGGCGTGGGAATGCCAGATGAAGTCGCCTTCGAGCCGGGCGACCTTGAATTGGTAGTCGTTCATTTCAGCCACGACTTTTGGTGCCCACCGATCCTGGAACAGGGCGCATTTCTGAGCGAAGTTGACAGGTGAATGCTGTATGGCCATCGAGGAATGCTCGCTTTGGAGTGGGGGAAGCCACACAAAGCTGTTCCCCAGGCTGGGCGGCCCGGCGAAGCAGCTTATGGGCGGTGCGCGCGACGCTGCTTCAGATCTCCTTCACAGGCGTCTCGCCCTGGACATTCTTGATCAGTCCGATGACATGCAGGCAGTCAGCCTTGTTCACATAGGACTCGCCGCTGGCGATCGTCTCGTGGTTGCCGGCCCTCAAGCGCCAGCGCCATTGGCCTTTTCCGCTGCTCTGGGTGCCTCGGGTCTGTCTGTAGATCTCAAAATACATCGATTCGCTCCCTGCGATTTACTCATTCAAGACATGTTTTGAACATGTCGTCGAAAGCCTAGCCAAGCTTAAAATTTTCGCTATCGCAAATACGTTTCCAAGGGTTATGAGATATTGCTATTCATGACAGCCTCTGGGGAACCATGGATGAACCGTAGCGAATTACGCAAGGCCGATATCAACCTGATGGTGGTGTTCGAAACGCTGATGCTTGAGCGCAACGTGACCCGGGCGGCGGAAAAGCTGTTCCTCGGCCAGCCGGCCATCAGTTCGGCCCTCAATCGATTGCGTACGCGGTTCAATGATCCGCTGTTCATTCGTGTCGGTCATCGCATGGAGCCCACGGCCCGGGCCGAGGAACTTTTCCAGCACCTTTCGCCGGCGCTGGATTCGCTGTCGGCGGCGTTGAGCCTGACCCATGATTTCGATCCCGCCAGCAGTACCATGACGTTTCGCATCGGTCTGTCGGACGATGTCGAGTTCGGCCTGTTGCCGCCGCTGCTGCACAGCTTGCGACGGGAGGCGCCGCAGGTCGTGTTCGTGGTCCAGCACGTCGATTACTGGCGCATCCCCGATTTGTTGGCAGCGGGTGATATCACCGTGGGAATCAGCCAGACCCGGGGATTGCCGGCCAACGCCAAGCGCAAGCTGCTACGGCAGATTCAGCCGCGGGTATTGCGAGCCGATGCGTCGGACTCGCCGCTGACCCTGGATGAATACTGCTCGAGGCCCCACGTGCTGGTGTCTCACACGGCGAACGTCGCCGGTCTGGCTGACGAATGGCTGGCCGAGATCGGGCGCAAGCGCCAGGTCGTGCTTTCGGTGCCACAGTACAGCGCGTTGCCGGCGTTGCTGGCGGGTACCGACCTGATCGCCAGCCTGCCGGACTATACCGCCACCGCCATGGCGGCTTCGGGCCAGTTATTCAACGAGCCCTTTCCATTCAAGACCCCGACCCTGGACCTGTCGATGGTCTGGCTGAGCCATGTCGACAACGACCCGGCCGAACGCTGGTTGCGCTCACGGCTGGAGGCGTTCATGGGCAATCGTGGGCCATCGGGACAACCCGAGCCCTGATCGCCTCTTGTCACGCAAGGCTGTGCCCGGGAAGCCAGGCGGGGTATGGTTGCGTCGGCTGGAATCCACATCGCCTTATTTCGAACCGGAGTCGAAACATGCCCCACCTGCACCTCGAGTACACCCCCAATCTGCCCCAGTTGAATGCCGATGTGGCTTTGCTGCGCCTGAATAATGCGCTGGTGGCGTCCGGTCAGTTCGCGGCCGAGTCGGATATCAAGAGCCGCGCCAGGAAAGTCGAGCATTTTCGGGTGGGCACCGGTCTGGGCGAGCGAGGTTTCGTGCATGTGAAACTCTCCTTGCTCAGTGGTCGTTCGCCGGAGATCAAGAAACAACTGGCCGACAGCCTGCTGGCGGTGCTCCAGGAGCTGGGCCCATGGCCGGCAGGGCTCAGCGTGCAGTGCAGCGTGGAAATGGCGGACATGGACCGGGGCTCCTACGCCAAGGCTGTCATCGAAAACTGAAACTCAGGCATCAAGCCCGGCGCAAGCCTTGACGATCTGTTCTCGCAGCCAGGCATTGGCGCTGTCCTGGTCGGCTGCCTGGCTCCATTGCATGTTCAAGGTAAACCCTGGCAGCCCCTTGGGAGCTTCGCAGTGACTGAACACCGCCTCGTCGGCCAGCAGCCTCTGGATGCGGCGAGGCAGGGTCAGGATGAAGTGGGTGCCGGTGATCATCTTCAAGGCCGCGCTGTAGCTATTGGCGCGCGCTGCAATCTGTCGCTGGTGTGCCTGCCGTGACAGCCAGCCGTCCACCATGTTGGTGGATGAGATCCAGGGCGACGGAAAAACGTGCCGGCGCTGTACGAAAGATCGAAGGTTCAATTGCGGCTCCAGTGGCGCCACCTGCCTATCCAGCACACAGACCAGGTCATCTTCCAGCAATTGCCGGGATCTGAAGTCGGCATGGTCGCTGTGGAAGTGCGGGCCGAAGCAGATCACCAGGTCCAGGCTGCCGTCGCGCAGGCCCTGGGCGGGGATGTCCGTCTCGAGCTTGTGCATGTTTATCGCCACCGGCAGGTCCGCATAGTCGAAGTCCTGGAGCAGCTTCGGCAGGATCAGTTGTTCGAAGTATTCCGGCGCGCAGATGTTGAACGTGACGGCGTGCCGGGTGGGATCGAAGGTGGGGGCACCGTCATGGCACCGGTTGATGCTTTGCAGGATGCTGCGCACATGGTCGTACATGCCTACGGCTTTATAGGTGGGGCGCATGCCGGTGCGGGTGTTGACGAACAATTCGTCCTTGAAACAGGTGCGCAATTTCTTCAGGCAGTAGCTGACCGTTGACTGGCTGACACACAATGCCTCGGACACGCCGCTGACGCTGCTTTGCTCGTACACGGCGCTAAACACCATGAGGTCCTGCATATCCAGCTTTCTGAGGGAGTTACTGTTCAGCATCCGTTGCTTCTCGCTGTGCTCCTTGCGCGGATCTTGCGCAAACCAGACCGATGATCCTAGCGGAACGATGGTTCCAAGTGAATGCCGCGCAGGCTGTTTCACGGTCGGGAACGGGACAGATAGTGTAGGGAACACGACAGGCACGAAGACGAGTCCGGCCCGCTTCGGCTGCCGCCCCGACACTTGATGTGTGCCTCTTAAAAAATAATTTAGTAGCAACTTTTTCACGAAAAATTGATGGTGGCCTACCTAAAGTTTGTGTTGCCGTGAAAAACGAATTTTCACACTTAGTTTCGGCAGTTCTTTTTCAAAGAGCAACTTTCAGGAAGCCATCAATCATTATGCTGCCTATTAAAGCCGTGCGCCCCGAGTGGGTGACGCTGGTCGCCAGTGCCTTTTTACTCGTTGCCTTCAACACTGTTCTATGGGAGCACTTGCTGAGCATCACGGCGACCGATGGCCGGGGCATGCTGATGGGCCTGGCATTTGTCGTGATGATCTTCTGTGCCTTCAACCTGGTGCTCACCCTCGTGGCGTTCCGTCCAGTGCTCAAGCCCGTGTTGATACTGCTGTTCTTGATCAGCGCCGGCGTTGCCTATTTCATGGCCCAGTACGGTGTGCTGATCGATGCCGGCATGTTTCGCAACTTCGCCGAAACCAACGCCACGGAAGTGCGTGATCTATTGTCATTGAAGTTGTTTGCCTACTTGGGATTGCTCGGCGTATTGCCGTCCTGGTTGTTGTGGAAGATACCAATCAATTATCGCCGGTGGCCCAGGGAGTTATTAAGCAAGTTATTGGTTGGTATGGTTTCTGTGGCCGTCATCGGTGGGGTCGCGTTGATCAATTACCAAGGATTGTCGTCATTGTTTCGCAACCACCACGAGTTGCGCCTGATGGTCGTGCCGAGCAACTACATCGGTGCCTCATTCGGCTACCTGCGTGAGCAGGTCGCGTCCGCCGAACAACCGTTCATCAGGCTGGGGGAGGATGCGAGTCGCAATCCGGCCTGGCAGACCCATGCCCGCAAGTCCCTCACCGTACTGGTGGTAGGGGAGAGCGCCCGCGCCGAGAACTTCGGCATCCTCGGCTATAACCGCGACACCACGCCGAACCTGGACCACGAGGCCGGCCTGATCGCCTTCACCGACGTGCATTCCTGCGGCACCGAAACCGCTGTGTCGGTGCCGTGCATGTTTTCCAACATGGGGCGCAAGGATTATGACGCCAGCAAGGCCAGGAACGAAGAAGGCCTGTTGGACGTGCTCAAGCGCGCCGGCCTGGAAGTGATCTGGCGGGACAACCAGTCCGGCTGCAAGGGCACCTGCGACCGGGTCACCGTTCAGGACGTGAGCAATCTCAAGGACCCGGACCTGTGCGCCAATAGCGAATGTCGCGATGAGATCCTGTTGCAGGGGCTGCAGCATTTCATCGACACCCTGGACAAGGATACGGTGCTGGTCTTGCACCAGATGGGCAGCCACGGGCCGGAATACTTCAAGCGTTATCCCAAGCAGTACGAACATTTCACCCCGGTGTGCGAAAGCAACGCGTTGAACAATTGCAGTCGCGAAAGCATCGTCAACGGCTACGACAACACATTGGTGTACACCGATCACGTGCTATCGACCTTGATCGACCTGTTGCGGGCCAATCAGGACAAGGTCGACACGGCCATGCTGTATCTGTCGGACCATGGCGAGTCCCTGGGCGAATACAACCTGTTCCTGCATGGCACGCCCTATATGCTGGCCCCTGAGCAGCAGAAGCACGTGGCAATGCTCGCCTGGTTTTCCGACAGCTATCAGAAGTCCTTTTCGGTCGACACCCATTGCCTTCAACTGAGTCGGGAAAAGCCCCTGTCCCAGGACAACCTGTTCCATTCGATGCTTGGGTTGCTGGAGGTCAACAGCAAGGTCTACAACCCGGATCTGGACATGTTCGCCAACTGTCGCGGCGCCGTGATCGATGGAGTGCTGGCTCGCCAATGATGTTTGCTTTCATCCGGGGCGTTCAATCTTTCATCGGACCGCCCCTTTAGCGGCGGGCATGTCCGAGTGACGCCCTGACTGCTGTCGAGCAATAAATCAAAATGTAGGACTATTCTTGCCGTTGCGCAGGCGATTTCTCTCAGGCTCTTGCTCTATGGATGCTCGCAATCGCTGACGGCGATATATACTGCGCGCCATTCTTCAAGGGAGAGCCGTGTGGCCATCGATATTCACTGGATTCGCGACAACGATAGCCTCGGTCGGTTTTGCGCCGAATGGCAACAGTTGCCATTCGTCGCCCTCGACACCGAATTCATGCGGGTCGACACCTTTTACCCCATTGCCGGCCTGCTGCAGATCGGCGATGGCACGCGTGCCTATCTGATCGACCCCTTGACCATCGATAACTGGCAGCCCCTGGCGGCATTGTTGGAAAACCCGGCGGTGCTCAAGGTGCTGCACGCCTGCAGCGAAGACCTTGAAGTGCTGTTGCGCCTGACGGGCAGCCTGCCCGCTCCATTGTTCGACACCCAGTTGGCCGCCGCCTACCTGAACCTGGGTTTCTCCATGGGCTATTCGCGGTTGGTGCAAGACGTGCTGGGCATCGAGCTGCCCAAGGGCGAGACCCGTTCCGACTGGTTGCAGCGGCCCTTGTCCGAGACGCAGATCAGCTACGCCGCCGAAGATGCAGTGCACCTGGCGGAAGTTTTCGTACAACTGCGCCCGAAGCTTTCCGATGAGAAGTACGCCTGGGTTCTGGAAGACGGCGCCGAGCTGGTCGCCAACCTGCGCCGCGAAGTCGATCCTTACGAGGTCTACCGCGAAGCCAAGCTGGCCTGGAAACTCTCCCGCGCCCAACTGGCCGTGCTGCGGGAGCTATGCGCCTGGCGTGAGCGGGAGGCGCGGGCCCGTGACCTGCCACGCAACCGGATCATACGCGAGCATTCCCTATGGCCCCTGGCCCGTACCCAACCGGATAACCTCGGTGCCCTGGCGAAAATCGAGGACATGCACCCACGTACCGTGCGCCAGGATGGCGAGTTTTTGCTGGACCTGATTAAACGCGCCGCCAAGGTGCCGCCCGAGCAATGGCCCCCGGCCGTGCCAGAGCCGTTGCCCATCGAGGCTTCGGCGCTGGTCAAGCGACTGCGGGCACTGGGGCAGGCCGAGGCCGAACGCCTGGGCATCGCCCCGGAACTGATGCTGCGCAAGAAAACCCTCGAAGCGCTGATCAAGAGCGGCTTCCCCGAGGGTCCTTACCAATTGCCCGATTCGCTGCGTGGCTGGCGCCGCGAATTGATGGGCCAGGCACTGCTCGATAGCCTGGCCACTGCCGGAGAACAGCCTTGAAACGTATCTGCTCCATTTACCGCAGCTCGAAGAAAAACGAGATGTACCTCTATGTGCTCAAGAGCGATGCACTGGCGCGGGTACCCGAGCCATTGCTGGCTGCCTTCGGCAAGGCGACCCATGTGTTCGACCTGGTGCTGAGCCCCGAGCGACAGCTGTCCCGCGAGGACATCAACAAGGTGCTGGAGAACCTCGACACCCAGGGGTATCACTTGCAGATGCCACCGGCCGAAGACGAATACATCGAGCATCTGCCCGAAGAGTTGCTGCGCCGCAACGACCCGGTCTGACGCACCCCAGGGGCGCCTGTCCTGGCGCCTCTTGAACGATACTGGATTTCCTGGCGATTGCCGCATGGATGGAGCGACACTCTGTCGGCAGTCGTCTGCACTGTTTTTGAAAGGTTTGATTCATGCGCGTTCTGATTGCCGAACACGACCACGCGGTGTATGCCCAATTGCTGCGCCAGGCTGCACCCGATCTCGAAGTCCTGACCAGCGGCGACTCCGCCGAACTGTCGCGCCTGGCCAGCGACTGTCCGGTCTGGCTTGGCCAGCCCGATCTGCTGGCGACGCTGTTGCGTCAGGGCCATCGACCCCGCTGGCTGCAATCGACCTGGGCAGGCATTACGCCGTTGTTGGCCGAGGGCCTGACGCGGGACTATCGTCTGACCCGCGCCGTGGGCATTTTCGGCCAGCTGATGGCCGAATACGTGCTCACCTACATGCTTGGCCATGAACGCGAAGTGCTGGCGCGGTTGGTCAGCCAGGTGGAGCGCAAGTGGGACAACCGCCAGGGGCAAGGCCTGGCGGGGCGCAAGGCGTTGATTGTAGGGACCGGCGATATCGGCCAGTGTGTGGCGAAGTTCCTCGTGCCCTTTGGCGTGCAGCTCTATGGCATCGCCAGCGAGGCACGGGAGCTGGCGCCTTTCCTCGAGGTTGGGACGATGAAGGACCTGCCGCGCCTGGTCGGTGAGGTGGACTACGTCATCAACCTGCTGCCCAACACGCCCCAGACCCACGACGTGTATGACGCGGCGCTGTTCAGGCAATTCAAGCCTACCGGGCTGTTCATCAATGCCGGTCGCGGCGTGGCCGTGGTGGACGCGGACCTGGTGCAGGCCTTGAAGGACGGGCACCTGGCCGGCGCGGTGATCGACGTCTGCCGCCAGGAGCCGCTGCCGCAGCGTCACCCGTTCTGGACGGCATGGGGCCTGTTGCTGACCGGTCACAGCTCGGCACCGACATCGCCTCCGATGCTGGTGCAATTGTTCCTGGAAAACCTGCGGGCCTATCAGGCGGGCGAAGCCCTGCGCGGGGAAGTGGACTTCGCCCGGGGTTATTGAGACGGCCGGACCGGTCGTGGGAGCGCATTCGCCCCCACGCTGGCGCAGGACTACAGGGTGAAATCGCCTTCGGCCACCAGCTCGCTCAACGGCCGGCGCGGGCTTGGGGTTTCCCGGGCCTGGAGGTATTCGGCCAGGGTGGACTTGTCCCCCAGCTTGCCGATCGCCACGGCCGCGTGCAGGGCGTAGCCCTGGGGAATCTTCAGTTCCTGGCGGGTCAGTTCGTGGTCGAAACCGGCCATGCCGTGGGTATGCCAGCCACTGAGGCTGGCTTGCAGCGCCAGGTGACCCCAGGCCGCTCCCGTATCGAAAGTGTGGCTCTGAGCCGGGGTTTCCTCGGTGGCACCGGGTACTGCGAAGGTGGTTTTCGAGACGACGATCACCAATGCCGAGGCGTGCTGGGCCCAACTGCGATTGAACTCGTTGAGCAGGCCCAGGAAGCGCTCCCAGTTCGGCGTGTCGCGGCGTGCGTAGAGGAAACGCCAGGGTTGCGAGTTGTAGGCCGACGGCGCCCAGCGCGCGGCTTCGAAAAAGCCCATCAGGGTTTCTTCGGCAATCGGCTCGCCGGTGAACGCGCGCGGAGACCAGCGTTCGATGAATTGCGGGTGGATGGCGTAATCGGCGATGCGGGGATTGGCGCTCATGAAGATGACCTGCTCGGGTTCGGGACGGGAATGACGCAACCTACTGCCCGTTGCCCGGCCTGACAAGCCCCGCCTACCGACAGTCGCCAATGCTTGGCCTGGCGAGGCCCCGGCACTAGACTGTCGGCCTTTTCACCACCTGATGTTGATGCCCGAGCCATGGCCGCCAAAGTCGAACCCTTCTGGATACGCAAGACCCTCGATCAGCTCGATGCCCAGGAATGGGAGTCGCTGTGTGACGGTTGCGGTCTTTGCTGCCTGCAAAAGCTCGAGGATGAAGAAGACAACAGCGTCTATTACACGCGCATCGCCTGCAAACTGCTGGACCTCAAGACCTGCCAGTGCACCAACTACCCCAACCGTCGCGATTTCGTGCCCGATTGCATCCAGCTCACGCCGGGCAAGGCCGACGAGTTCAAATGGTTGCCGCCGACCTGCGGTTACCGGTTGGTCAGCGAAGGCAAGGACCTGCCGCTGTGGCATCACCTGGTCTGCGGCGACCGCGACGCCGTGCACCATGAGCGCATTTCCCAGTCCGGGCGCATGCTGGCCGAAGGCAGCGTGGCCGAAGATGACTGGGAAGACCATCTGATATTCCGCGCCGGTTGAGCCACCGGACGTCGCGACACCAGGGGAAGTGCATGGCTGAAGGATTGAGACGCACGCTGGTCCTTGGGTGGCTGGCGTTGAGCGGACCGCTGTGGGCGGCGCAGAAAGTCGACCTGGACTATCACGTCCATCTGTTGCCACAAAGCGACCAGGCCGAGGTGCGCTTGACCCTGGCACGGGGTTCGGCAGTGCGTAGCCTGGATTTCGACCTGGGCGACGGTAGCCGCTACAGCGACTTCAAGGCAGACGGGAAGTGGCAGCTCACCTCCGGCCAGGAGGCCCGAGGCGTCTGGCAACCGGGCCCCGACAAGGCGAGCCTGAGCTATCGCGTGCGCATCAGCCATGAGCGCAAGAGCGGCGCTTTCGAAACCCGCATGACCCCGGGCTGGGCGTTGTTGCGCGGCGACGACCTGGTGCCGGCGGCCCGGCTCGACCAGCAGGACGGTGTGGAACTGGTAGCCCGCCTGGAAGTGGCATTGCCCGATGGCTGGAAAAGCGTCGAAACGCCTTGGCCGCGCATTGGTAAGCAACGCTTTCGCATCGATAACCCGTCACGCCTGTTCGACCGTCCCACGGGCTGGATACTTGCCGGCAAGCTCGGCAGTCGCCGCGCGCGCCTGGGCGAAACCGAAGTGACAGTCGCATCGCCCCAGGGCCAGGGCATGCGCCGGATGGACGTCCTGACCCTGCTGACGTTCGTCTGGCCGCAGGTGCAGGCGCTGATCCCGCGGCACCCGCCGAAGCTGTTGATCGTTGGCGCGGCCGATCCTTTCTGGCGGGGAGCCCAGGCCGGTCATGAGTCGATCTATCTGCACAGCCGGCCGCCGCTGGTCAGCGAACGGGGCAACAGCCCGTTGCTGCGCGAGTTGGTGCAGGCGCTCGTGCGCATCAACGACAGCGAGCGCAGCGACTGGATCAGCGAAGGCCTGGCCGAGTATTACGGCGTGGAATTGCTGCGCCGCGCCGGCGGCATGAGTGATGACCGCTATCAGGCCCTGAATGAACGCCTAGCCCGGGACAGCAAGGGCGTGACGACGTTGCGCGGCGAGCAGGTCAACCCGGCGACGGTGGCCAGGGCGGTGTTGTTGCTGCAGGAGCTGGATCGGGAGATTCGCTTGAAGACCCGTAACAAACGCTCCCTGGACGATGTCCTGCAAGCGGCGATGCGCCTGGAAACGATCGATACCGAGGAATTTGTCCTGCTCAGCGAAAATATCCTGGGGGCGGGCTCTACGGTGCTGGATACACGCTTGCTCCAGTGACACTGCCATCGCGAGCAGGCTCGTCCCCACGTTGGTTCTTCAGGGGCACATCATCTGTGTCCGATCCGATCAATGTGTGAGCGAGCCTGTTGGCGCCAAGGCCATCAGCGCAGTTGCATCTGCCCGATCAAAGCCCCGCCTTGGGCGAACTCAACGAATCATTCCCCGTCACCGTGGCCGTGTGGGTCGCCGCTTCGGCGTTGGCCTTCATGCGGGTCAGTTCATCGCCGGCCTGCTCGATCCGCGCGCGTGCGTTGCGCAGGTTCTGACGATTCTTTTCCAGCAGCGTCTTGGCCGAGCAATGCCCGGTGATGCCCCGGGCCAGCGCCATGCCGCCGATGGCCAACTGAGCCAGACCGATGATGCCGCCACGACGCAGGCCCTTGCCCATCATCAGCACACCGCCGGCCAGGGAGCCCGCGCGCTCCCAGCCATGTACGTTTTGCACGGGACGGGACTGAAAAGGGGTGGACTCAATCGGCTCGAACGGATTGTTATCGCTCATGATCTGTCTCCGGTATGGGAATTTGTATAAAACTGACTGTCGGAGCAGATCCGTCGTTCAATGGAATTTCGCACCGGTCAGCGGAATTGCGGCCCCGAGCGTGTGTTGTTGCCCTTGGCCATGCGGTCGTAGAGCACGACGTTGACGGTGGCGGCCAGGTTCATGCAGCCGTTGGTGGGGATGTACACCACATCCTCGCACCAGTCGCGGATGTCCTTGTCCAGCGAGCCGTCTTCGGGGCCGAAGATGTACAGGGCCCGGTCCGGGTGCGTGTATTCGGGCAGGGGGCGGGCGCCTTCCACCAGCTCAACGGCCACCGGTACGCAGCCCAGGGGCAGGATTTTTTTCAGGTCGTCGATGCCGATCAAGGGAATGTCGTAATGCACTTTCTTGGTGTCGGTGACGAAGTCGGCGGCGCGTTCATAGCGCTTGCCGGTGTAGAACACCGACGCCACGCCGTAGCAGCCGGCGGCACGCATGACCGAACCGACGTTTTCCGGCGACTTGGGGTTGAACAGACCGATGCAGCTGTAGCGTTTGTTGGCCACGGGCAGGATGCCTTTGGTAAAAGGCGCGATTATACGGGGAATGCGGAAGTGGGGTGAGTTCGCGATGGGGCAAGCTCTTGCATCGCTATCGCGAGCAGGTTCGTTTCCACATTGGCGCTGCTATGGCCCGCTCACCTGTGAGAGCGGGCCTGCCCCCTGAAAAACGCTCGACGGACCTTGGAACACTGGGGTGAGATCTCTCGGGTGGCAGCGTTCACTCGTCCTTTTTCATCAACCCGGCCAGCGCGGCGAAAGGGTTGTGGGTCGCCTTCGCGATCTTCGGCGTGCTCAGGGAACCGTCGCCGAAATACTGCTGGTCGGTGTAGCGCGAATGCTCGTTGTCGTGGCAATACAGGCACAGCAGCTCCCAGTTGGAGCCGTCCTGCGGGTTGTTGTCGTGGTTGTGGTCGCGGTGATGAACGGTCAGTTCGCTCAAGCGCTTGCCAGAGAATTCACGCGCGCAGCGGCCGCAGACATGGGGATACATTTTCAGGGCTTTGTCGCGATAACCCATTTCCCGGTCGCGCTGGGCGTCGGCGAGGATGCGGTCCAGCTTGGCGGTATTGGACGGCGGTGTGGACGAACTCATGGGTTCACCTTTTGGAGAAGACTGATGACGGTTGAACAGAGTTTAGCTCAGCACTGCCGGCCTTCGCGATGCCGGTTGATGCACCGGCAAGGCAAACCCCCGAGCAGCAGCTAGCCTTACATGGACAATAGCCACGGAGCCATTGATGAAGCGCACCCTGCTAACGGCGGTCGTCCTGGCGATACTTTCGATCGGTTGGGCACACGGCCAGCAGCCGACGATCCCGGTGAGTCCGCCGAGCATCCCCGGTTCGCCCGGTACCGCTACACCCATGCCATACCCGCCTGTGGTTCCTCGCAGCGCGCCCCAGGCGGGGCCCGGCAGCGGTGGGCCGCCGTTGCTGCCGCCCATCGAGATGCCCAGGCCGCCCAAGGACCAGCCTCTACCGGGGATGGAGCCGAAACCGCCAAAGGCTAAGTCGCCGGGGGGTTAGCCCTGAGTCGCCTGGCTTGCGCAATGGCAATAACCCTGTTCGCGATGGCATCGGATCAGCCAGGCCCATATTGGTCCTGCCAGCGATTTTCAAGGGCCTGATAAAGGGTGCTAGACCTGCTGCGACAACAGTTGTCCATCGGCCATGCGCAGGCGCTTGGACAGGGAGACGGCGAGGGCGCGGATGATCTTGGCGGCGACCTTCGGGGCGTCGTTGAGCATTTTTTCCAGGGAGTCCTTGCCCAGGTTCAGCAGCTGGCAATCACTGGCCGCGATGCAACTGGCCGAACGCCGTTCACCGTCCAGCACGGCCATTTCGCCGAATGCCCGGCCGCTGCGCAGGGTGGCGATAGTCACGGGCTGACCGTCAGGGCCGGCTTTTTGCACGGCCACCTGGCCGGTGTGGATGATGCACATGAAACTGCCGGCATCGCCTTCGCGGAAAATGGCTTCGCCCTGGGCAATGGCGCTGATGCTGAAATAGCCTGAGGCTGCGGCGAAATCCACGGGCAACAGTTGGTCGAACAGGCCGCAGTCCATCAGCCAGTCGCGGATTTCATTGTTCAGTAAGGTCGGTTCTGGCATGTCTTCACGGTCTTTTTCTTGTGTCTGTTGCGGTTTCGGATTGAAGAAGACCCCGTGTGGGAACGAGTTGCTCGCGATGGCGCCGAATCAGTCGGCGTCGATATTGACTGACACATCGCTATCGCGGGCAAACCCTATATCGCCTTGGGGGGAGTGGTACAGGGAGCCAGGCTCTGTACGAAAAGCCTTGATACTCGTTCATGCTGCGTTGAATAACTGCCTCGCCTGACCTGTGTTTCGAGACTTTTCGTACAGAGCCTAAGACCCGACCACGCCACAGAGTTCCTCAGACCAGCCCCAAAACCTTCAACACAAACGCATATTCGAGCGCTACGTCACGCAATCCCTGATAGCGACCGCTCATGCCACCGTGGCCAGCGCCCAGTTCAGTCTTGAGCAGCAACGGATTGTCGTCGGTCTTGGTGGCACGCAATTTCGCCACCCACTTGGCCGCTTCCCAATACTGCACGCGGCTGTCGTTGTACCCGGCGATCACCAGCAGCGCCGGATAGGCCTGGGCGCTGACGTTCTCGTACGGGGCGTAGGCCTTGATCCGATCATAGACCGCCGGCTCCTCGGGATTGCCCCATTCGTCGTATTCGGTGACGGTCAATGGCAGGTCCGGGTCGAGCATCGTGTTGAGCACATCGACGAACGGCACTTCGGCAATGGCGACCTTGAACAGCTCCGGACGCTGGTTGAGCACCGCGCCGATCAGCAGGCCTCCGGCGCTGCCGCCGCTGATTGCCAGCTGCTCGGCCGTGGTGAAACCCTGGGCGATGAGGTGCTCGGCACAGGCGATGAAGTCGCTGAACGTGTTGTGCTTGTGCTCCTGTTTGCCCGCGCGATACCAGGCTTCTCCCAGTTCGCCGCCGCCGCGTACATGGGCGATGGCAAACGCCACACCGCGATCGAGCAGGCTCAGCCGGGCATGGGAAAACCACGGATCGAGACTCTCGCCGTAGGCGCCATAGCCATAGAGGTACAAAGGCACCGGCCGGCCAAGGGCTTCGCGCTTGATCACCAGGCTGATGGGTACTTGCGTGCCGTCCGGCGCGCTCGCCCAAAGCCGCTGGCTGACATAGGCGTCCGCATCGAACGGGCCCAGCACCGGGGTTTGCTTGAGCACCACCTGTTCGCCGCTGGCCAACTGCAACTGACGGACCTGCGCCGGACGGTTCAGGGCCTCATAGCGCAGGCGGATACGCTCGCTGACGAATTCCAGGCTGTTTTGCACATGCAGGCTGTAGGCTGCGTCCGGTAATTGCACCCGATATGCCGGCAAACCCTGTGGGTGAACTTCTATGATGGGCAGCCCGCCCTCGCGCAAGCTCAAGGTCATGGCGCCGGCGTTCAGGCTCAGGCCGTCGATCATCACCGTGTCGCTGTGGGGGATCAGGTTCTGCCAATCGGCCTCGACCGGCGCCACGCCGGTGTCGGGTGCCTGGTACAGGGCAAAGTTGATGCCGTCGCGGTTGCTGCGGATAAACCACGTCCATTGACCTTCGAGCAGGCCGTGGTCCACGTCATATTCGTGGTCTTCCACCCGGGGCGCCAGGCATGTGAAGGGCTGTTGGGGCTGCGCCGCGTCCAGCACCCACACTTCGCTGGTGGTCTTGCTGCCCAGGGACAGGATCAGTTGCCGCTCGGAACTTGAACGGTAGCAATGCAGGAAGAAACGCCCGTCCGGCTCATGGAACACTTCCTCGGCGGCGGTACCGTCCAACCGATAACGCCAGAGCTTGTGAGGCCGATGGGTATCGTCCAGCTCGCCGAAAAACAGCGTGAGGCTGTCGTTGGCCCAGGTCATGCTGCCGTCGCAGTTTTCGAAGGACAGTTCACTGACCTTGCCGTTGGACAACTCCTTCACGAACAGGGTGTAGATCTCATCGCCCGAGGTGTCCTGGCTGTAGGCCAGGCGCTGATGATCGGGGCTGATACTGAACGCACCCAGGGAAAAGAACCCGCCGCCGGCCAGTTCGTTCGGGTCCAGCAGCAGTTGCTCGCGGCTCTCGTCCACGGTCAGGCTGTCGTCGGCCGGACGCGGGCAGCGGTAATGGCGCGGGTACTCATCGCCGGCGGTGGTGCGGGTGTAGTACAGGTATGGCCCCCAAGGGGAGGGCAGGGACAGGTCGGTCTCGAGGATCCGCCCCTTGATCTCCTGGAACAGGGTTTCGCGCAGTTCGGCCTGGTCGGCCAGTTGCGCCTCCTGGTAGCTGTTTTCGGCCTTGAGATAGTCGAGCACCGCCTCGGTGTCGCGCTCCTGCAGCCAGGCATACGGGTCGACGCCGATGTCCCTGCGGGCAATCGGGGCGTTGGAAAAGTGGGCAGATAGGGGCATGAAAGACTCTCGAACGTTGTACGAAAAAGGACAGGTGACCTGTGCGATTAGTTCTGTTGGCCGGTCGGACTGTCCACACAGCTCACCGGGCAGACGCCGGGGCAGCCTCAAGCGCGAAAAGCCGTTACTATAAGCGCCTATTTGCCTGCCTTGCCATGGACACCATGACCGAGAACGACTATCTGATCGCCTGGGGCCTATACGCCTTCGCCGCGCTGGGCTGCCTGCTGGTATGGATGCGCATGACGCGTTTCATGTGGCGCTGGTTGCGCGAGCCGTTGCGGCTGCTGATGGCCGTGTTGCTGTTCAGCCCCACCATCGTCGACCCGGTAAAGGAAAAGGTCGCCCCGGCCCTGGCCATCGTGGCCCTGGACGTGCTGTTCAAGGTCGGCAACAACGCCTGGCGGGCGGTGTCCGATCTGTTCATGTACGGCATGATTGCCTTCGGCCTCTACCTGATCGTGGTACTGATCCGTTTCCCCATCGAGCGTGCCGCCAACGCTCGCAAGGAGCGGGCCGCTGCTGCGAAAGCCGCTGCCGCCGCCGATGACGTGGAGGATGCACCCCCGTTCGGCGTGGCCGGGGATGACCGTTACGGTCGCCCGCCGGTGCCGGGAAACCCTCAGCGTTCGCGTATCGAACCGCGTCTGTAGCCAGGCCTGCCCCCTTCAAGCGAGAGTCCGAGCATGTGTGAGTTATTGGGCATGAGCGCCAATGTGCCGACCGACATCGTGTTCAGCTTCACGGGGCTGATGCAGCGCGGCGGCAAGACCGGCCCGCATCGGGATGGCTGGGGCATCGCCTTTTATGAGGGGCGTGGCCTGCGTCTGTTCCAGGACCCGGCCGCCAGCAGCGAATCGGAAGTGGCGAACCTGGTGCAACGTTATCCCATCAAGAGCGAAGTGGTGATCGGGCATATCCGCCAGGCCAATGTGGGCAAGGTCTGCCTGTCCAACACGCACCCGTTCGTGCGTGAGTTGTGGGGGCGCAACTGGTGTTTCGCCCACAATGGCCAGCTCGCCGATTTCCAGCCCCAGGCCAGTTTCTATCGGCCGGTGGGCGATACCGACAGCGAAGCGGCGTTCTGCGATCTGCTCAACCGCGTGCGCCAGGCCTTTCCGGAGCCGGTCGAGGTGGAGTCGTTGCTGCCGTCCTTGATCCAGGCCTGCAGCGAATACCGCAGCAAGGGTGTGTTCAACTGCCTGCTCAGCGATGGCGACTGGCTGTTCTGCTATTGCTCGACCAAACTGGCCCAGATCACCCGTCGTGCACCGTTTGGCCCGGCGCGCCTCAAGGATGTGGACGTGATCGTGGATTTCCAGGCCGAAACCACGCCCAACGACGTGGTCACGGTGATCGCCACCGAACCCCTGACCGAAAACGAAACCTGGACCCGCTACGAACCGGGCCAATGGAGCCTGTGGCGGCGCGGCGAATGCGTCAGCCATGGCGATACCGAATAAGGACGTCACGTTATGTTGCTCAGTTATCTACGGCTTGTGTTGTTTGCGGTGGGCCTGCTGGTGGGGGTGCAGGTGCCGGGGTTCGTCAACGATTACGCCAAGCGGGTCGAGGCGCACCTGATCGAAGCCCAGACGGGCCTGCGCGGCTTCCAGGACACCGCCAACCAGTTTTTCAAAGGCGACATGCAGGCATTGGTGGCCCATTATCGCGCCAGCGAAGACCCGATCTTTCGCAGCGATGCCGACAGTCTGAACACCCTGTTGGTGCGCCAGCAGGCATTGGACAAACAGTTCCAGGCGATGCAGGGGCCGTGGTACATCCGAGTGCTGCAGGTGGCGCTGGCCGCCGATCCGGACATTCGCAAGGAAACCTGGAACGGCTACAGCTACCAGATCCTGCTGACCCCCGAAGCCATGCTCTGGGGCATCGGCGGGGCCATGCTGCTGTCTTTCGGCCTCGAATGCCTGTTCCGTCTGATCGACTGGGTGGTGCTGGGCGGCAAGCGCCTGCGCCAGAGCCGGCCGATCGAAGAGCGGGACCTGCGCGGGCTCTGACATCGCGTTCGTAGTACTCCTGTGGCGAGGGGATTTATCCCCGCTGGGCAGCGAAGCGGCCCCCCCCCCCGATGCAGCAATGGAAATGATCCTGCCTGACACACAGTGGTGGCCTTACAGGGGGCGCTTGGCGCCCCAGCGGGGATAAATCCCCTCGCCACAAGGGTGCCCGGGCAGACTTGCCAGCCAGGCCCACATCCTGACCAATCAAATTTTTCTTATGACCCGGCCAAGGTTTTATTCGTTGGACGCGATGGCGTGCGCGCTCAAGAATCGAGGGCAACCGGTCTCTGCGTGCATCGTCGAGGCTTAGAACAATAAAACCGTGGAGAACCACCATGAGTGCACCCGACACCCTCGGCGTCCCCCAGCCCCAGGCCCGGTCCGGCCCGTTCGACTGGTATCGCAACATCAACCAGCAGGAGCGCCGCACGTTCTGGAGCTGCAAGATCGGCTACGCCCTGGATGGCATGGACACTCAGATGCTCAGTTTCGTGGTGCCGACCCTGATCGCGATGTGGGGCATCACCACCGGCCAGGCCGGGCTGATCCACACCAGTACCCTGATCGCTTCAGCGATCGGCGGCTGGGTGGCGGGGATTCTCTCGGACCGTATCGGCCGGGTGCGTACCCTGCAACTGACGGTGCTGTGGTTCGCGTTCTTTACCTTCCTGTGTGGCTTCGCCCAGAACTATGAGCAACTATTGATCGCCCGCACGCTGATGGGCTTCGGCTTCGGTGGCGAATGGACCGCCGGCGCAGTATTGATGGGCGAGGTGATCCGCGCCAAGGACCGCGGCAAGGCCGTCGGCATGGTGCAGTCGGGCTGGGCCCTGGGCTGGGGCATGACGGCGATCCTGTATGCTCTGCTGTTCTCGGTGCTGCCACCGGAAGATGCCTGGCGGGCACTGTTCATCCTCGGCATCGTCCCGGCGGTGTTCGTGATTTTCGTCCGTCGGCTGGTCAAGGACCCGGAAGTCTATAACCAGACCAAGGCCCGGCTGACGCCGCAGAACCCGGCGAAGTTCTACGAGATCTTCGCTCCCGGCATCCTGTTCACCACGATCCGCGCCTCCCTGCTGACCACCGGTGCCTTGGGTGGCTACTACGCCATCACTTCCTGGCTGCCGACATTCCTCAAGAATGAGCGTGGCTTGAGCGTGCTCAGCACCGGCGGATACCTGGCGATGGTGATCGTCGGTTCCTACATCGGCTATGTCATCAGTGCCTACCTGTCGGACATCCTGGGGCGCAAGAAGAACTTCGTGCTCTACGCCATCGGCTCGTTCACCATCGTGTTGCTGTACACCCAGGTGCCAGTGAGCAACGACGTGATGCTCTGGCTGGGCTTTCCCCTGGGGTTCTTCGCTTCCGGCATGTTCAGTGGCATGGGCTCGTTCCTGACCGAGCTGTTTCCCACGCGAATCCGGGGTTCGGGCCAGGGCTTCTGCTACAACATCGGGCGTGCGGTAGCGGCCTTGTTCCCCCTGTTGATCGGCCTGCTCAGCCAGAAAGTACCGCTGAGCGTGGGCATCGGTGCGTTCGCGGCGGTGTCCTACGGCGTGGTGATCCTGGCGGCCCTGAGCCTGCCGGAAACCCAAGGCAAGCAGCTGGAAGCCGAGTAACTGTTAATCTGTGGGGCACAGGCCCCAGTGCTCAAAATCTACAGGAGCGTTCACGTGAACCGCCTGCTATTGAACTGCGACATCGGCGAGAGCTTCGGCAGCTGGACCATGGGTCTGGACGCGGAGGTGATGCCCTTCATCGACTGCGCCAACATCGCCTGCGGGTTCCACGCCGGTGACCCGAGCATCATGCGCAAGACCGTCGGCCTGGCCCTGAGCCACGGCGTCAGGATCGGTGCGCATCCGGCCTATCAGGACCTGGTGGGCTTCGGCCGGCGTTCCATGGCCTACACCGCCCAGGAATTGCAGGATCTGCTGCATTATCAGGTCGGCGCCCTCGATGGTATCTGCCGGGCCCAGGGCGGGCGGGTCAGCTACGTCAAGCCCCACGGGGCGATGTACAACGACATGATGGCCAACCCGGCGCAACTGCGCGCCGTGATCCAGGCCGTGGCCGCTTATGACCGGGAACTGCCGTTGATGCTGATGGCCACCCGGGACAACAGCGCCGCGCAGGCCCTGGGGGATGAATATGGCGTGACCCTGTGGTTCGAGGCCTTCGCCGACCGCGCCTATGACAGCGCCGGTCGCCTGGTCTCGCGACAACTGCCTGGGGCTGTGCACCACGATGCCCAGGTCATCATCGCCCAGGCCCTGACCATCGCCCGTGGCGATGCGCTGACCGCCAGCGACGGCAGCGCCTTGCACCTGCGGGCCAACACCTTGTGCGTGCACGGTGATAACGCCAGTTCGGTGGCGGCCGTGCAACGCATCCGCGAGGCTCTGGACCGGCAGAGCACGCCATGAAGCCACGCGTGGAAGTGGTGGCGGTGGACTGCCTGATGGTGCGCCTGTTCGATGCCATCGCCGAAGACAACATGCCCTGGATGCTCGCCGCCAGCGAGCGTCTGCGCGAAGGGTTCGGCGGGCACCTGATCGATCTGGTGCCGTGCTACACCACCTTGATGGTGCATTACGACCTGCTGGCCCTCAGCCCGGCCCAGGCACGGGAACTGATCGTCCAGGCGCTGGACAACCTGTCGCCGGACGCCCGCTCCGTCGGCCAGCGCCATGTATTGCCGGTCTGGTACGACCCCAGTGTCGGTCCGGAGCTGGGACTGCTGGCCCGTCGCGGCGGGTTGAGCGTGGAGCAGGTGATCCGTCGTCACAGCGAACGCGAATACCAGGTCTTCGCCCTCGGATTCGCCCCGGGATTCGCCTTCATGGGCCTGGTGGACGAGGTATTGGCCGCGCCGCGCCTGGATACGCCCCGCAAACGGGTGGCGGCGGGTAGCGTGGGGATCGCCGAGCGGCAGACCGCGGCCTACCCGGTGGTGTCGCCGGGAGGGTGGAACCTGATCGGCCGCACGCCGGCCAGGTTGTTCGACCGCGAACGTGACGGCTACAGCCTGATGCGGCCCGGTGACACGGTGCGTTTCGAGGCCGTGGGCCATGCCGAATTCATCGCCCTGGGTGGCGACGACACACCGTTGGAGGCGCAGGCATGAGTCGCCTATCGATCGAGGCCAGCACTGCGCTGTGCCTGTTGCAGGACGCCGGCCGTTTCGGTGTCCGCCATCTGGGTGTGACCCAGGGCGGGGCGGCGGACTGGTTGTCGATGACCTGGGCCAACTGGATGCTGGGCAATGCGCTGGACGCAGCGGTGGTGGAGATCACCCTGGGTGGTTTCACCGTGGTGGCCGAAGGTGATTGCGTGCTGGCGATCGCCGGGGCGGACCTGGGGGCGCGGATCGACGGTCAGGCCGTGGCGTCATGGCGCTATTTCGGCCTGCGCAGGGGCCAGACGCTGAGCTTCACTCAGCCGGTGCTCGGTGCCCGCGCCTACCTGGCGGCCCCCGGCGGATTCGATGCGCCGGCGGTGCTGGGTAGCCGAGCGACGGTAGTGCGCGAAGAGCTTGGCGGCCTGGATGGACGCGGGCGGGCGCTGGAGCGCGGGGCTCGGTTGGCTTACTCCGGCGTGGCGGCGCCGCGGCCCATGCCGCACTCGCTGATCCCGGACTTCCAGCAAGCGCAGCCGCTGGACTTGATCCTGGGGGCGCAGAATGGCGCATTCAGTGGGCGAAGCCTGTTCGACGCGTTCAATACCCCGTGGACGCTGGACAGTCGCGCCGACCGCATGGGCATCCGGTTGCTGGGCGCGGCGCTGGAATATCAGGGGCCCTCGATGATCTCCGAAGGCATCCCCCTGGGCGCCGTGCAGGTGCCACCGGACGGCCAGCCGATTGTGCTGCTCAACGATCGGCAGACCATCGGCGGCTACCCGCGCCTGGGTGCCTTGACGCCATTGGCCCTGGCTCGCCTGGCGCAGTGCCTGCCCGGTACGCAGGTACGGCTGCGGCCGATGGTGCAGGAGGTCGCGCATCGCCAGCAGGTGGAGTGTTTGCAGGTGTTTGCCAAGCGCTAAAAGCTTCGCGAGCAGGCTCGCTCCCACAGGGGATCTTTTGTGTGATGAAGATCCCGTGTGGGAGCGAGCTTGCTCGCGATGAGGCCCTGAAAGGCACCAAAGCGTCTACTTGGACAGAAACCGCATCCCTTCTTCCAACCCCCGCAAGGTCAGCGGATACATCCGATCCTCCACCAGTTCCCGCACGATATTGGTCGAGGCGGTATAACCCCAGGTGTCCTTGGGATAAGGGTTGATCCAGATGAGCTTCTTGTAGGTTTCCATGAAGCGCTGCATCCACACGTAGCCGGCTTCTTCGTTCCAGTGTTCGACGCTGCCACCAGCCTGGGTGATTTCATAGGGCGCCATGGCGGCGTCGCCGATGAAGATCACCTTGTAGTCGGGACCGTACTTGTGCAGCAGGTCCAGGGTCGACGTGCGTTCCGAGGTGCGGCGCAGGTTGTTTTTCCACACCGATTCGTACACGAAGTTGTGGAAGTAGAAATACTCCAGGTGCTTGAACTCGGTCTTGCAGGCCGAGAACAGTTCCTCGCAGATCTTCACATGGGCATCCATGGAACCGCCGATGTCGAACAGCAGCAACAGCTTGACGGTGTTGCGCCGTTCCGGACGCATCTGGATATTCAGCAGACCGGCATCCCGGGCGGTGTGGTCGATGGTGCCATCGATGTCCAGCTCTTCGGCCGCGCCCTGGCGGGCGAACTTGCGCAGCCGGCGCAGGGCGATCTTGATATTGCGGGTGCCCAGCTCGACCTGGTCGTCGAGGTTCTTGTATTCGCGCTGGTCCCAGACCTTCACGGCCTTGCCCTGGCGCTTGCCCGCGTCGCCGACGCGGATACCTTCGGGGTTGAAGCCGCCGGAGCCGAATGGGCTGGTGCCGCCGGTGCCGATCCACTTGTTGCCGCCGGCATGGCGTTCCTTCTGTTCTTCCAGGCGTTTCTTGAATTCTTCGATCAGCTTGTCCAGGCCACCCAGGGACTGGATCTGCGCGCGCTCTTCGTCGGTCAGCGAACGCTCGAACTCCTTGCGCAACCAATCTTCGGGAATCAGGGCCTGGAGATGGTCGTCGAGTTTTTCCAGGCCATTGAAGTACGCGGCGAACGCCCGGTCGAATTTGTCGAAGTGCCGTTCATCCTTCACCAGGATCGCCCGGGACAGGTAATAGAACTCGTCCATGTCGGCGAAGATCACCCGCTGCTTCAGCGCGTTGATCAAGTCCAGCAGTTCACGCACGGACACGGGCACCTTGGCGGCGCGCATCTCATTGAACAGGTTCAGCAGCATGGCAATCGCCCTCGCTCTTGTTAACCGAAGCGGATCAGCGAGTACCGCGACGGCTCATGAACGCCAGGCGCTCCAGCAGTTGCACGTCCTGCTCGTTCTTGACCAGTGCGCCGGCCAGCGGCGGGATGGCCTTGGTCGGATCGCGTTCGCGCAGCACCGCTTCGCCGATGTTGTCGGCCATCAGCAGCTTGAGCCAGTCCACCAGTTCGGAGGTGGAAGGTTTCTTCTTCAGGCCCGGCACCTTGCGCACGTCGAAGAACACGTCCAGCGCTTCGCTGACCAGGTCCTTCTTGATGTCCGGGTAGTGCACGTCGACGATTTTCTGCAGCGTGGCGCGATCGGGGAAGGCGATGTAATGGAAGAAGCAGCGGCGCAGGAAGGCGTCCGGCAGCTCCTTTTCATTGTTGGAGGTAATGATGATGATCGGGCGCTGCTTGGCCTTGATGGTTTCGTCGGTCTCGTAGACGTAGAACTCCATCTTGTCGAGTTCCTGCAGCAGGTCGTTGGGGAACTCGATGTCGGCCTTGTCGATCTCGTCGATCAGCAGGATCACCCGTTCTTCGGACTCGAAGGCTTCCCACAGCTTGCCTTTCTTCAGGTAGTTGCGCACGTCGTGGACCTTGTCCACGCCCAGCTGCGAATCCCGCAGCCGGCTGACCGCGTCGTACTCGTACAGGCCCTGGTGGGCCTTGGTGGTGGACTTGATGTGCCAGGTGATCAACCGCGCCCCGAAGGACTGCGCCAGTTGTTCGGCCAGCATGGTCTTGCCGGTGCCCGGTTCGCCCTTGACCAGCAGTGGCCGCTCCAGGGTGATGGCGGCGTTGACGGCCAGTTTCAGGTCATCGGTAGCCACATAGGCGCTGGTGCCTTCGAACTTCATCTGCGATTCCTCGAACGGGAGCGCCGGCCTGGACGAGGCGGGGCGCGAAATAAATGCCATGCCCGACTATAACGCGACGTCCCGCCGACTGTGAACGCAGACGCTGTATTCAGTCTCTGAATGGAGCGTCACATGCTGACTCAGTCTCGGCGTATCTGCATGGGGCTACCCTCGCCACAGAAAGACGCAGACCTTACTCGGTCGAGGGTGCCGGTTGTTCATAGCGGGCGTTGAACGCCTGGACGAAACCGTTGCGCAAGATCTGCAGGAAGGCCTCGAAAGCGCTGATGTCCTGCTGGTGGACGTTGCCGCTGAGTTCCACCCGGGTGGCGAACTGGTTCTTGCGCTGGTTCTTGAGCGCCGTCTCGCCCGTGCCCACCAAGGCTTCCCAGACCGAGCGAAAGATGTTCTTTTTTTCGTTCTCCACATCCTGCTGCCAGTCGAACACATCCACGTCCCGCAGCAAGGGCTTGATGTAGCCGCTGAGCCTGGCGTTCTCGGCTTGCGCCTCGATCACCAGGTCGCCATGGCCGGCATTGAAATCGAATTTGCCGTAGGCCGCGGCGAAGTCGTTCAGGCGCTTGAGTTCGATGTTCCTGGCCCGCAGGCGGAACTCGAATTCCTCGAAATTGCTCAGCGGGTCGAACGTGGCCTGGACTTCCAGCGGGGCGTGCTCGGCCACCAGCGCCTTGCCCTCGAAGCGGGCGTCGCGCTTGCCCTCGGTGTCCACCACGTTGGTCAGGTTATAGAAACTGGCGTTGACGTTGGTGGCCCGCAGGTTGACCGGTGGCTTTGAATTGAAATTGCGGAAGGTGACCTTGCCGTCGTTTAGCCTTACCTCGTTGAGGGTAATGGGCAGCAGCTTGCCCAATTGTTCGCGCCAGTCGGTGCCCCGGCCGGTCTGGGAATTCTGGCGGTTGGCCCCGCCGTCGACGAAGTTCACCTCGGGGTGGGTGAACTCCACCTGTGCCACCACCGCATGGTCGTACCACAGCGAATGCCAGCTCACCGACAAGTCGATCAACGGTGCATCGACGAACGGCACCGGGACCTTGCCGTCGACCTTGACGATCTGCAGGCCGTTGATGCGGTAGGCCCCGCGCCAGAGCGCCAGGTCCACATCGGCGATCCGGCCACGGTAGTCGCCCATGTCGGCCAGCCGATCGTTGAGGTAGTCGCGCACCAGGTAAGGCAGGGCCAGGTGCAGGGTCACCAGCAGCGCAACGATGGCGGCGACGGCCCACAGTGGCCAGCTGTATCGACGTTTCATGTCATTGAGTCTCCAGCCTGTTCTTGAGAACACCCCCAAAGCCATTGACTGTCGTGACAGGCGGACGTTCGGTGCAACTGGACGCCCAGGGGCAACAGGCATACCTTTAGTCGCTTGAATTCACGCCGCATTAAGGACCCAGCCATGAGCCGTATATACGCTGATAACGCCCATTCCATAGGCAATACGCCATTGGTGCAGATCAACCGCATCGCCCCGCGGGGCGTGACCATCCTGGCCAAGATCGAAGGGCGTAACCCGGGCTATTCGGTCAAGTGCCGGATCGGTGCGAACATGATCTGGGACGCGGAAAGCACGGGCCGGCTCAAGCCGGGCATGACCATTGTCGAGCCCACCTCGGGCAACACCGGCATCGGCCTGGCGTTCGTGGCTGCGGCCCGTGGTTACAAGCTGATGCTGACCATGCCGGCGTCCATGAGCATCGAACGACGCAAGGTGCTCAAGGCCCTTGGCGCCGAGCTGGTGCTGACCGAGCCGGCCAAGGGGATGAAAGGGGCCATCGAGAAGGCCACGCAAATCGTCGCCAGCGACCCCGACACCTATTTCATGCCCCAACAGTTCGATAACCCGGCGAACCCGGCCATCCACGAAAAAACCACCGGCCCGGAAATCTGGAACGACACCGATGGCGCAGTGGATGTGTTGGTCGCGGGCGTGGGCACCGGCGGAACCATTACCGGGGTTTCACGGTATATCAAGAACACTTGTGGCAAGCCGATCCTGTCGGTGGCGGTGGAGCCCGAGAGTTCGCCAGTGATCACCCAGGCGATGGCAGGCCAGGAAATCAAGCCAAGCCCCCACAAGATCCAGGGAATCGGGGCGGGATTCGTGCCGAAGAATCTCGACCTGACGATGGTCGACCAGGTCGAGCGGGTCACCGACGACGAATCCAAGGCCATGGCTTTGCGACTGATGCAGGAGGAGGGAATTCTCTGCGGCATCTCCTGTGGCGCGGCGATGGCCGTGGCTGTGCGCCTGGCGGAAAAACCGGAGATGCAGGGCAAGACCCTGGTGGTGATCCTGCCGGATTCCGGCGAGCGGTACCTGTCGAGCATGCTGTTCAGCGACCTGTTCACCGAACAGGAGACCCAGCAGTGACGTCGGGTTGAAAGCAAGCCTGAGGCGACGAGGGGATATCCCCTCGCCGCGAGAACCAGAGGACAATGTTTGCTGGCGTCAGCCTTGGTTCAGCTGACGCATGCTAGAAGGGTTTATTGCGTTTTACTCAACAGAGAATGTTGCGTCGGACGGTTTTTACCCGGGCCATGAATCTTTACCATGGCCTTCGGCTACGTCGGGCAATTGGCGTCGCTTAAGTTTTTGACAAGGAGTTTGAAAATGACCGTTTCGTTCGTCGCCAAGGCGTCGGTCTTGCTGGTGTTCATAGGCAGTACCCTCTATGTGCACCTGCGCGGCAGGGCACGCCTGCCGGTGTTGCGCCAGTTCGTCAACCACTCGGCGTTGTTCGCCCCTTACAATGCCTTGATGTACCTGTTCTCCGGAGTGCCTTCCAAACCCTATCTGGACCGCAGCAAGTTCCCGGAACTGGATGTGCTCAAGGACAACTGGCAGGTCATTCGCGACGAGGCCATGCGCCTGTTCGACGAGGGATACATCCGGGCCGCCGAAAAGAACAACGACGCCGGCTTCGGCTCGTTCTTCAAGAAGGGCTGGAAGCGGTTCTACCTCAAGTGGTACGACAAGCCGTTACCGTCGGCCGAGCAGCTGTGCCCCAGGACCGTGGAATTGGTCAACCGCATTCCCAACGTCCGGGGCGCCATGTTCGCCCTGCTTCCGGGTGACAGCCACTTGAATCCCCATCGCGACCCGTTTGCCGGCTCGCTGCGCTACCACCTGGGGCTTTCCACACCCAACTCCGAACATTGCCGGATCTTTGTCGACGGCCAGATCTACGCCTGGCGCGATGGCGAAGACGTGATGTTCGACGAAACCTATGTGCATTGGGTCAAGAATGAAACACCCCAGACCCGCGTGATCCTGTTCTGTGATGTCGAGCGGCCGCTGAAAAGCCAACTGATGACGCGCCTCAACCGCACCATCAGCGCCTTCCTGGGACGTGCCACCGCGCCGCAGAACCTGGACGACGAACATGTCGGCGGTATCAACCGGGCCTATGCCTGGAGCAAGTCGTTCAGCGACGGTATCAGTGGCCGGGTCAAGCAGTGGAAGCGCCAGCATCCCAAGGCCTACCGCGTGATGCGACCCGTACTGGCGGTAGCGGTGCTGACGGCATTGGGCTACTGGTTGTTCGTCTGAGCATTGCATTGCACCTCGAGCGCTGGTTATAGTCGGCGCTCTTGGGTTATCAAACCCATCCTTCCAGAGATCGACTCATGTCTGTATCCCCTGTCATCGCGGTTGTGGTTCCAGCGTTGAACGCTGGCGTCGTGCCGTGCGGGGACCAGCAGCGTGGGCAGATCGGTCAATACCCTCCACCTGTCAGTAGCCCTGCGGTGTACGCCGTCGTATCACCGCCAGGTGTTGGCGTTCAGGGCTGATCGGCCGTCGTTGCCGTTCCCTGTGCCCGCCTGAAAAAACTACTGGACTTCAGCTTCGGCTGAGTTGGCTCTTTGCCTGATAACAGGTGGTATTCATGTTTTTCCTTTCCAGAAACGCCTTATTGGCGGCGGCTTCCACGAGCCTGTTCGTCCTGCTGTGGAGCAGCGGGGCGATCTTTTCCAAACTGGGCCTGGCCCATGCTTCGCCCTTCGCGTTCCTGCTGATCCGCTTTGCCATCGCCCTGTGCGCCTTGGTGGTCTTGATCCCGGTGTTCAAGTTCAAATTGCCCAAGGCGGGCCAACCGATGTTGTACGCAACGGCCACCGGGCTCGTGCTGTTGGGCGCCTATCAGATTTTCTATCTGTTGGCGCTGCAGATGAACGTCACGCCCGGGGTGATGGCGACGCTGATGGGTGTGCAGCCGATCCTTACCGTGGTGCTCATGGAGCGCCAGCGCTCCTGGCAGCGGATGTTCGGCCTGATGCTGGGGTTGGCCGGGCTGGTCATGGTGGTGTACCAGGGCATCGGCCTGGCCGGTATGTCCCTGGCCGGGATGCTGTGCGGGCTGCTGGCGCTGTTGAGCATGACGGCCGGCTCGATCATGCAGAAACGCATCACCGACAATCCCTTGGGCACGCTGCCTGTCCAGTACCTGGCCGGGCTTGTCCTGTGTGCGGTGTTCGTGCCGTTCCAGCCGTTTCACTTCGAGCACAACGCGGGTTTCATCGTGCCGGTGTTGTGGATGGCGCTGGTGGTCTCGGTACTGGCGACGTTGTTGCTGTACCGCTTGATCGCACGGGGCAACCTGGTGAATGTCACCAGCCTGTTCTACCTGGTGCCGGCGGTGACGGCCATCATGGATTACCTGGTATTCGGCAACCGGCTGGCGTTGTTGAGCGTGCTGGGGATGGTGCTGATTATCATCGGGCTGGCGTTCGTGTTTCGTAAAAGCCGCTGACCACTAGCGCGAGAGTGACTGTACGACCGCCATCGCAGCGGCCTCGCTCCCACAGGGTGATCCTTGTGGGAGTGGGTCTGCTGGCGATGGCATTTTCAGCGACGCTGAGGCACCTGAACGGACGTCTGGGCCGCCGGTTTCAACACCAGCCACAACGCCGCCGCAATCAACACCCCGCCATACAGGTGTGCCATGCCCAACGGCTCATCCAGCAGCAGCGCCCCCCACAGCACGCCGAACGGCGGGATCAGGAACGTGACGGTCATGGATTTGACCGGACCGATGGCGCTGAGCAAGCGGAAGTAGAGGATGTACGCCAGGGCGGTACACACCAGGCCCAGTCCCAGCAGCGACAGCCAGACGCTCCAGCCGCCCCAGCTGGCCGGTGGCTGGCTGATGACGCTGTAGCCGAACAGCGGCAGCAGGAACACCGTGGCGCCGAACATGCTGCCCAGCGCCGAGAGTCGGCTGTCCAGCCCGCCTTGATGATCGAGCCAGCGCCGGGTGAGGAAACCGGCGAAGCCATAGCAGGTGGTCGCCATCAGGCAGGCGAGGGCGCCCATCAGCAATTGCAGGTCGAAGGCCACCGGACCGGCGCCGGTCAGGATGCCGACGCCCAACAGGCCGAGGAACACGCCACTGACTTTCGCCACGGTGAGTTGCTCGCTGAAGAACAGTCCGCCGATCAGCACCCCCATCAGCGGTGTCGTGGCGTTGAAGATCGCCGAATAACCGGCCGGCAGCACCTGGGCCGCCAGGGAATAGAAGGTGGCCGGGATGCCGGAGTTGATCAGGCCCAGGCCCATCACGACTTTCAGCTTGCCACGAAAATTCCAGTCGATACGCATCAGCGCCAGGATCACCAGCAACCCGACGAAGGCGATGGACACACGAAAGAATGCGGTGGGGATCGTACCGATGACAGGGGCGATGATGCGCATGAACAGAAAGCTCGCCCCCCAGATGGCGGCCAGTGACAGCAGACGCAGGAGATCGACGAGGTTCAAGAGGGGGTTCCTTCCGTGGTTGGCTGGCAAGTGTCGCCCCCGCGAAGACCGATGGCAATGGTTGCGTTGCCGCGCGATTGGCCTCTAAGCTCAGTCGCCAACAATAAATATGACCCGCCGAGGTTCACCCTATGCCGCAACCATGGCCCGCCATCGATATCGCCCGTTCGATCCTCGAAGGCTTCGACGATTATCGGGAGCATTTCCGGCAGATCACCGACGGCGCCCGTGCCCGGTTCGAGCAGGCCCGGTGGCAGGAGGCACAGGCGGCGTCAGCGGCACGAATCAACCTGTACGAAGAAAAAGTCTTCGAAACCGTGACCCGCCTGCGCCAGGCGTTCGATGCCGAAGCGCTGATGGACGTCAGTTGCTGGCCGCTGGTGAAAAGCGCCTACATCAGCCTGATCGACCTGCGCTTCGACGACGAGCTGTCGGAGACCTGGTACAACTCGATCTTCTGCGGCCTGTTCAGCCACGACCTGATCAGCGACGGCACCATGTTCATCCACACCACCCGGCCCAGCCTGCGCCGGGCCCGCGCTGCCCAGACCCGCACCTACAAGCCCCAGGGCCAACTGGACCGGATGCTGGCGAGCATCTTCGCCGATTACCGTTTCAGCGAGGACTACGCCGATCTGCCGGGTGACTTGCAGCGCCTGGAGGCCCAGCTACGAGAGAACCTGCCGGACTGGGTCTGCAAGGACCCGGAACTGACAGTGGAACTGTTTTCCTCGGTGCTCTATCGCAACAAGGGCGCCTACCTGGTGGGCCGGATCTTCACCCGCGATGACCAATGGCCCCTGGTGATTCCGTTGCTGCACCGCGAGGGCCGGGGCATCCAGATCGACGCCTTGATCACCGACGAGGCACAGGTGTCGATCATCTTTTCGTTCACCCGGTCGTACTTCATGGTGGATGTGCCGGTGCCGGCGGAATTCATCGGCTTCCTCAAGCGCATCCTGCCGGGCAAGCATATTGCCGAGCTGTACACGTCCATTGGTTTCTACAAGCACGGCAAGTCGGAGTTCTATCGCGCGTTGATCAATCACCTGGCGAACACCGACGACCGCTTCATCATGGCCCCCGGGGTGCGGGGCATGGTCATGAGCGTATTCACCTTGCCGGGCTTCAACACGGTCTTCAAGATCATCAAGGACCGTTTCTCGCCGTCGAAAAACGTCGACCGCGCCACGGTGATCGAGAAGTACCGGTTGGTGAAGAGCGTCGACCGGGTGGGGCGCATGGCCGATACCCAGGAGTTCGCCGATTTCCGCTTTCCGTTGAGCAAGTTCGAGCCGGCCTGCCTGGAGGAGCTGCTGGATGTGGCGCCATCCACGGTGTCGGTCGAGGGCGACACCGTGTTGATCCGCCATTGCTGGACCGAACGGCGCATGACACCGCTCAATCTCTATCTGGAAAATGCCAGCGAAGCCCAGGTGCGCGAAGCCCTGGAGGACTATGGCCTGGCCATCAAGCAACTGGCGGCCGCCAATATCTTTCCCGGCGACATGCTGCTCAAGAATTTCGGCGTGACCCGCCACGGTCGCGTGGTGTTCTATGACTACGATGAAATCTGTTTCCTGACCGAAGCCAACTTCCGCCACATCCCCCAGCCTCGCACGCCGGAAGACGAAATGGCTTCCGAGCCCTGGTATTCCATCGGGCCGCTGGATGTCTTCCCCGAGGAATTCCCGCCCTTCCTGTTCGCCGACGCCGGGCAACGCAAACTGTTCGACCAGATGCATGGCGAGCTGTACAACGCCGACTATTGGAAAGGCCTGCAAGAGGCGATCCGGGCAGGGAAGGTGATCGATGTGTTTCCATATCGGCGCAAGGACCTGGATAACGAATAACCCGGCAGGCTCCCTCGCCACAAAAGCAGCCTTGACGAAAATCTCCTGTGGGAGCGAGCTTGCTCGCGATAGCGGCATATCAGTCAACATCAATCGAGGCTGAACCACTGCTATCGCGAGCAAGCTCGCTCCCACAAGGGTGTGGCGGTGGGCTGCTTTGCGTGTTCGGCGCAATGGCCGCAAATCTGCGACAATCGCCCCTTGCTCAAACCGATGACCCTTGCGTACCTGATGACTGACCAAGCCCCCGCTATCGACAAACTGCTGAAGAACCTCGACCACGCCATGCTCGCCGACCGTCACCGGTTGCGGCGTCAGTTGCTCGAGCTGCGCAAGAAACCCGACGAGGCGAAACTGGCCCAGTGGGTGACGCGGATGCAGGCGTCGTGCGACCAGGTGCTGGCGCGCAAGGCCAGCCTGCCGGTGATCCGTTATGACGACAGTCTGCCGATCGCCGCCAAGCGCGATGAAATCAAGGACGCGTTGCGAAAACACCAGGTGCTGATCATCGCCGGCGAAACCGGCTCGGGCAAAACCACGCAGTTGCCCAAGATCTGCCTGGAAATCGGTCGCGGCCAGCATGGCCTGATCGGCCACACCCAGCCACGGCGGATCGCCGCCCGCAGCGTGGCCAGCCGCGTGGCCGAGGAACTGGGGACGCCGCTGGGAGCGTTGGTGGGGTATCAGGTGCGGTTCGAAGACCAGAGCGATGCCAACACACTGGTCAAACTGATGACCGACGGCATCCTGCTGGCCGAAACCCAGAACGACCGTTACCTCGAGCGCTACGACACGATCATCGTCGACGAAGCCCACGAGCGCAGCCTGAACATCGATTTCCTGCTCGGCTACCTGAAGACCCTCTTGCCCCGTCGTCCCGACCTCAAGGTCATCATCACTTCGGCCACCATCGACCTGGAGCGCTTCTCCAGGCATTTCGACAACGCTCCGATCGTGGAAGTCTCGGGCCGTACCTTCCCGGTGGAAACCTGGTATCGGCCCCTGACCCTGGAGCAGGACGAGGAAGGCAACCGGGTCGAGGACGACCTGACCGTCGACCAGGCCATCCTGGCCACGCTGGATGAAATCGCCGCCCATGAGCGCAGCGAACGCCGCAGCCCTGGGGATGTGCTGGTTTTCCTGCCGGGCGAGCGGGAAATTCGCGACGCGGCCGAGATGCTGCGCAAGGCCCAGCTCAAGCACACCGAGATCCTGCCGCTCTATGCCCGCTTGTCGCCGGCCGAACAGCAGCGGATCTTCCAGTCTCACCCGGGCCGGCGCGTGGTGCTGGCGACCAACGTCGCCGAGACCTCGCTGACCGTGCCGGGCATCCGCTATGTGATCGACAGCGGCACCGCGCGCATCAGCCGCTACAGCTATCGGGCCAAGGTCCAGCGCCTGCCCATCGAGGCCATTTCCCAGGCCAGCGCCAACCAGCGCAAGGGGCGCTGCGGGCGGGTCGAGCCGGGGATCTGCGTGCGGTTGTACAGCGAGGAGGATTTTCTCGGGCGGCCGGAATTCACCGACCCGGAGATCCTGCGCACCAACCTGGCGGCGGTGATCCTGCAGATGCTGCACCTGCGCCTGGGTGAAATCACCGATTTTCCGTTCATCGAGCCGCCGGACGGCAAGGCCATCAGCGACGGTTTCAACCTGCTGCAAGAGTTGTCGGCGGTGGACCGCAACGGCCAATTGACCGCACTGGGTCGTCAGCTGGCGCGCCTGCCAGTAGACCCGCGTATGGGCCGCATGTTGCTGGAGGCGGCGAAGCTGGGCAGCCTGCAGGAAGTGCTGATCGTCGCCAGCGCCATGTCGATCCAGGATCCGCGGGAGCGTCCGCCCGAGCGCCAGCAGGCGGCCGATCAGGCCCACGCCCAGTGGAAGGATCCGGATTCGGATTTCGCCGGGCTGGTCAATCTGTGGCGTGGTTTCGAAGAACAGCGCCAGGCCCTGACCGCCAGCCCGTTGCGCAACTGGTGCCGGAAGAACTTCCTCAATTACCTGCGTCTGCGAGAGTGGCGCGATTCCCACCGCCAGTTGAGCCTGATCTGCCGCGACATGCAGCTGAGCCTCAACAAGGACCCGGCGGATTACCCGAAACTGCACAAGGCGGTGCTCTCGGGCCTGCTCAGCCAGATCGGCCAGAAAACCGAGGACGGTGACTACCTCGGCGCCCGTCAGCGAAGGTTCTGGGTGCATCCGTCATCGGGCCTGGGCAAGAAGCGTCCGCAGTGGCTGATGACCGCCGAACTGGTGGAAACCACCAAGCTGTACGCGCGCATGGTGGCCAGGATCGAGCCGGACTGGATCGAACCCCTGGCCGGACACCTGATCAAGAAGAACCACTTCGAGCCCCATTGGGAGAAGAAACGTGGGCAGGTGGTGGCCTATGAGCAGATCACTCTGTTCGGGTTGATCGTGGTCGGGCGTCGGCCAGTGCACTACGGCCCGGTGGACCCGGTGGTGTCCCGGGAACTGTTCATTCGCGAGGCCCTGGTGCGCGGCGAGATCCAGTCCAGGGCCAAATGCCTGGGGGCCAATACCCGCTTGCTGGAGCAGCTCGACGAACTGGAGGCCAAGGCCCGCCGGCGGGACATCCTGGCGGATGAGGAAACCCTGTTCGCGTTCTACGACGCGCGGCTGCCCGCCGAGATCCACCAGACGGCGACCTTCGACAGCTGGTACCGGATCAACAGCCAGAAAGACCCGCAGTTGCTGATCATGCGTGAAGAGGACGTGCTGGCGCGCGAGGCCAGTGAGGTCACTGCCGCGCATTTCCCCGACACATTGCGTGTCGGCGACCTGACCTTGCCGTTGAGCTATCACTTCGAGCCCAATCATCCGCGCGACGGCGTGACGCTGCGCGTACCGGCGCCGCTGCTGCCCATGTTGCCGCCGGAGCGCCTGGAATGGCTGGTGCCCGGCATGCTCGAGGCCAAGTGCATCGCCCTGGTGCGCAACCTGCCCAAGGCCTTGCGCAAGAACTTCGTACCGGTGCCGGACTTCGTCAAGGCCGCGCTGCAACGCATCACGTTCGCCGAAGGTTCGCTGCCTCAAGCGCTGGGCCGTGAACTGCTGCGCATGACCGGTGCGCGGGTCAGCGACGAAGCCTGGACGGAAGCCGCGCAGCAGGTGGAAAGCCACCTGCGCATGAACCTGGAAATCGTCGATGGCCAGGGCAAGTTCCTGGGCGAAGGCCGTGACCTGGCCGAGCTGACGGCGCGATTTGCCGAAGCCAGCCAGGCGGCCCTGGCCGTGCCCCAGACGGCGAAAAGCCAGGCGCCGGTGCAAGCCAAGGTGTTCGCGCCAGTGGCCGAGAAAACCCAGCAGCAGATCGCCGGCTTGTCGATGACGGTCTACCCGGCTTTGGTGGAAGAGGGAGGCGTGGTCAAGGAAGGTCGTTTCCCGACCCCCGCCGAAGCCGAATTCCAGCATCGCCGCGCCCTGCAACGGCTGCTGATGCAGCAACTGGCCGAGACGGCGAAGTTCCTGCGAGGCAAGTTGCCGGGCCTGACGGAGCTGGGCCTGCTGTATCGCGAGCTGGGCCGTATCGATAGCCTGGTGGAAGACATCCTGCTGGCCAGCCTCGACAGCTGCATACTGGAAGGCGAAGCGAACCTGCCCCGCGACGGCGCCGCGCTGGCTTCCCTGGCCGAGCGCAAGCGCGGCGGCTGGACCGAGCACGCCGAACGCCTGGCGAAGCTGACCCTGGACATCCTCAAGCTCTGGCACGGTCTTCAAAAGCGCTTCAAGGGCAAGATCGACCTGGCCCAGGCCGTGGCCCTGAACGACATCAAGCAGCAAATCAGCCATCTGGTGTACCCCGGTTTCGTGCGCGAAACCCCGCACCAGTGGCTCAAGGAGTTGCCGCGCTACCTCAGGGCCGTCGAGCAGCGCTTCGAAAAGCTGGGCAGCCAGGTGCAGAAGGATCGGGTCTGGAGCGGCGAGTTGTCGAACCTCTGGGCGCAGTACCAGGCCCGTGCCGCCAAGCACGCCCAGGAAGGCAAGCGCGATCCGCAGCTGGAGGTGTATCGCTGGTGGCTGGAGGAGTACCGGGTATCGCTGTTTGCCCAGCAACTGGGAACCAAGGTGCCGATTTCCGATAAGCGCCTGGGCAAGCAGTGGAGCGTGGTAGAGGGCTGATCGCAGAATCAGGGGGTAGCCCCATGACCCCTGTGGGAGCGAGCTTGCTCGCGATAGCGGTGGTTCAGCTTGCATTGATGTTGACTGATACACCGCAATCGCGGGCAAGCTCGCTCCCACAGGTTTTGTGTTGTAAGTGAGGGAGAATGGGCCAAACGCCAGCGTTTATGGCAAACTTCGCGCCTATAAATGCCGGTCCCGTGGTTTTGAGCTTCAATGCCACGGGCGGATCGGAATAAAGCGATGCCAGGTCTGCTTCCCCAGGATGGGAAAAGACCCTTTGTGTATTGGTACGGTTGTACCAATGCTTTCTGCCTGAACAGATCAGAGACACGACCATGTATAACGTCGTCATCAGTGGCACCGGCCTGTACACCCCGGCCAACAGCATTTCCAATGAAGAGCTGGTGCAATCCTTCAACACCTACGTCGCGCAGTTCAATACCGACAATGCCGAGGCCATCGAGCGGGGTGAAGTGGAGGCATTGACCGAATCCAGCGCAGCGTTCATCGAAAAGGCTTCCGGTATCAAGAGCCGCTTTGTCATGGACAAGGACGGCATCCTCGACCCGCAACGCATGACCCCGCGCCTGCCCGAGCGCTCCAACGAAGAGTGGTCGGTGCTGTGCGAAATGGCCGTCGGTGCCGCCCGTCAGGCCCTGGAACGCGCCGGCCGCACGGCCGCCGACATCGACGGGGTGATCGTCGCCTGTTCCAACCTGCAGCGCCCATACCCGGCCATCGCCATCGAGGTCCAGGAAGCCCTGGGGATCGAGGGCTTCGGCTTCGACATGAACGTGGCCTGTTCCTCGGCCACATTCGGCATCCAGGCGGCAGCCAACAGCGTGCAACTGGGCCAGGCCCGGGCCATCCTCATGGTCAACCCCGAGGTGTGCACCGGCCACCTGAACTTTCGCGACCGCGACAGCCACTTCATTTTCGGTGACGCCGCCACCGCGGTGATCATCGAGCGAGCGGACCTGGCGACGTCGCCGTACCAGTTCGATGTGGTCAGCACCAAGCTGCTCACCAAGTTCTCCAATAACATCCGCAACAATTTCGGCTTCCTCAACCGTGCGGCAGAAGAGGGCATCGGCACCCGGGACAAGCTGTTCGTCCAGGAAGGTCGCAAGGTCTTCCGTGACGTCTGCCCGATGGTGGCCGAGCTGATCGGGGCTCACTTGGAAGAAAACCAGCTGAACGTCGGCGAAGTGAAGCGTTTCTGGCTGCATCAGGCCAACCTGAGCATGAACCAGCTGATCGTGCGCAAGCTGCTGGGGCGCGAGGCCACCGAGGCGGAAGCACCAGTGATTCTCGATACCTACGCCAACACCAGCTCGGCCGGTTCGGTGATTTCGTTTCACAAGTATCAGGACGACCTGCCCAGCGGCTCGGTCGCGGTGCTCAGCTCGTTCGGCGCCGGCTATTCGATCGGCAGCGTGATCCTGCGCAAGCGTTGATCCACACTTCGGCGAGACGGTTCATTGACGAGGAGATAAATCCCCTCGCCACGAATACATCGTCAGTCTTGCCAGGCAGCGGGGGATTGAATGACGGCCATCGATGACACCCAGCTGCTCCAGCGCCTGCTGGCGGGCGAGCAGCAGGCCTACAAGGAATTGGTCGGCACCTATCAGGGGCCGATGCGCGCCGTGGCCTATGCCATCGTCGGCAGCCGTCATGCCGATGAAGTGGTACAGGACGCCTGGCTGTCGGTGGTGCGAAATCTCAGCGGGTTCCAGGGGCGCTCCAGTCTCAAGACCTGGCTGTTGACCATCACCGCCAACACAGCCAAAGGGCGCTACAAGCAGAATCGTCGCGAGGTGCTGCTCGATGACCTGCCGTCGCCTCACGGCACCGTGGGGGACGATCGTTTCGCCGCCGATGGCCATTGGCTGCTGGCGCCGTTCGCCTGGCATCAGGACTCGCCCGAGGCCTTGCTTACCGAAGGCGAGTTACGTGATTGCCTCGAACACACGCTGCTCAGCCTGTCGCAACTGCAGGGCAGCGTATTGGACCTGCGGGAGCGGCAGGGGCTGGAGTTGCAGGAAATCTGTAATCTTCTGGACCTGACGCTCTCCAATGTACGGGTGCTGTTGCATCGCGCACGGCTGAAGGTCTTTGCGACGGTGGAACATTTCGAGGAAACCGGTGAATGCTGACCTGCAAGGAACAAGTAGCGCGCTCCAGCGATTACCTCGATGGTCAATTGACCTTTCGTGAGCGCCTGATGGTGCGCCATCACCTGATGTTCTGCCCCAACTGCCGGCGTTTTATCCGCCAGATGCGCCTGATGCAGGCGACGCTCAAGCGTCTTCCCCAACCCCCCATTCCCGATCTGGATCACCTCGCCGAAAAGCTTGCCGCCGAGCGTCGCCGAAACATCCGCTGAGTCCTGAGAGCCCCTGTGGGAGCGAGCTTGCTCGCGATGGCGGTGTATCAGGCAAAAAGCTGTCACTGACATGCCGCTAGCGCCAGCAAGCTCGCTCCCACAAGGGCTGGCCGTGGTACTGGTTATTTCAATTCGAAGTAAAAAGTTCCGCTGTCATGAAATCTTTATGTGATGGCAACTTGCCTGACACAACCCGCCGCCAAGATCCCCTCCCAACACCAGCGGGCCCGTTTCCGCGTGTTTTCTAACGCATAGACTACCAACAGGGGAATTCTTCGATGATCCGTAAGCACTTCGCAGGTTTTGCCGCCAGCGCGCTGGCAATGGCAGTAACCGCCCAGGCTTTCGCCGGTACCGTCACCACCGACGGCGCCGATATCGTGGTCAAAACCAAGGGCGGCCTTGAAGTCGCCACCACTGACAAAGAGTTCAGCTTCAAGCTTGGCGGTCGTTTGCAGGCTGACTACAGCCAGTTCGACGGCATCTACACCGACAACGGCAATTCGGCCGATGCCGCCTACATCCGCCGCGCCTTCCTGGAACTGTCCGGCGTGCTGTACACGGATTGGGCCTACACCATCAACTACGACATGTCCCACAACAGCGGCGACTCCGACAACGGCTATTTCGACGAAGCGTCCCTGGCCTACAACGGCTTCAAGCCGGTTTCGATCAAGGTCGGTCGTTTCGACCCCGACTTCGGCCTGGAAAAAGCCACCAGCTCCAAGTGGGTCACCGCACCTGAGCGCAACGCTGCCTACGACCTGATCGACTGGACCAACAGCCACCAGAACGGCCTGGGCCTGCAAGCCTCCAGCACCTTCGCCGATTCGTTCTATGCCTCGGCCGGTGTGTTCAGCAAGGACACCGACGACACCGACGGCGACAGCGTCAAGCAAGTCAACGGCCGTTTCGTGTTCGCGCCGATGCATGACGCCGGCAACGTGCTGCACTTCGGTGTGAACGTGGCTTCCCGTGACGTGTCCGACACCGTGTTCGACGCGCGTTATCGCTCCCGCCTGGGGATGCGTGGCGTGGAAACCCTCGGCGGCAACGATGCCGGTCCGAACGGCAACCGTCCGGTACTGGGCGGTGCCAACAACTCGCCGGCCGGCTCCTACGACCGTGACACCGCGTTCGGCCTGGAAGCCGCCTTCGCCATGGGCCCGGCCTCGATCCAGGGTGAATACGTCACCCGCAAGACCAAGGCTGACGCCGACGGTTTCGAAGACATCAAGGGCCACGGTTTCTACGTGCAGGGCGCCTACACCCTCACCGGTGAGTCCCGTGGCTACAAGGTCGGCAAATTCGATTCGATCAAGCCTCAGAACAAGTCCATCGGTGCCTGGGAACTGTTCTATCGCTTCGACAGCCTGACCGTCGAGGACGACAACATCACCACGGCCTCGGCCACCCGTGAAGTGGGCGATGCCGAAGCCAAGGTGCACAACCTGGGTGTGAACTGGTACGCCAACGAAGCCGTGAAAATCACCGGTGCCTACATCAAGGCCAAGACCGACAAGGTCACCAACGCCAATGGCGATGACGACGGTGACGGCTTCGTGGTCCGTGCCCAGTACGTGTTCTGAATCGCGCTGACTTGATACAGAGCTCTTTCTTCATCCGTTAAAGCTCCTTTCGACCCCGCTCCGGCGGGGTTTTTTTATGGTGCGCAGGCCGAGATCGGCGATACTCGCCCCATCCGCAGTCTGGAGATCGGGGAACCGCATGCCGCTACACGTCCTGGACAACCTGTCCGCCATCGCGCCTCAAGAGTGGGACGCACTGGTGCCCGCCAACCAACCGTTCCTGCGCCACGCCTTCCTGGGCGCGTTGGAAGACAGCGCCAGCCTGGGCGCGCAATCCGGCTGGCGGCCGGAACATCTGCTGCATATCGAAGAGGGTCGTCTGCTGGCCGCCTTGCCCAGTTATCGCAAGTGGCATTCCTACGGCGAATATGTGTTCGATCATGGCTGGGCCGACGCCTGTGCCCGTGCCGGGATCGACTATTACCCCAAGCTGCTGACGGCGGTGCCGTTCAGCCCGGTCAGCGGTCCGCGACTGCTGGCGGCTCGGGTCGAGGACGGCCTGGAGTTGCTGGCCAGCCTGCCGGGCTACCTGGAAATCGAAGGGCTATCCAGCGCCCATATCAACTTTACCGACGCCTTCACCGACTCGGCGCTGGCCGGGCAGGAGGGCTGGCTGCAGCGAATCGGCTGCCAGTACCACTGGCAGAATCGCGGTTATCGGGATTTCCAGGATTTCCTCGACGTGCTCAGCTCCCGCAAGCGCAAGCAGATGCGCAAGGAACGCGAGCAGGTGGCAGGGCAGGGCATCGAGTTCGAATGGCTCGAGGGGCATCAACTGGATGAGGCGTCGTGGGATTTTGTCTATGCCTGTTACGCCAATACCTATGCGATACGCCGGCAGGCGCCGTACCTGACCCGGGCATTTTTCAGCCTGTTGGCCGAACGCATGCCCGAGGCCATTCGCGTGGTCCTGGCCAGGCAAGGCACCCGGCCGGTGGCGATGGCATTCAGCCTGGTGGGGGGCGACAGCTTCTACGGGCGCTATTGGGGCTGCCTGGCGGAGTTCGACCGCCTGCATTTCGAAACCTGTTTCTACCAGGGCATGGACTACGCCATTGCCCACGGTTTGCAGCGTTTCGATGCGGGTGCCCAGGGCGAGCATAAGCTGATTCGCGGTTTCGAGCCGGTGATCACCCGCTCCTGGCATTACCTGCGCCACCCCGGGTTGAAAGCGGCAGTGGCGGATTTCCTCGCCCGCGAGCATGAAGGCGTGTTGGCCTATGCCGAAGAGGCCAGGATGGCACTGCCGTATCGGCAGTGCTGATATCGGCTGACCGACACCGGCCCCTGTGGCGAGGGGATTTATTCCCGCTGGGTTGCGCAGCAACCCAAAAACCTGAGACTGCGCTCTGTCAGGCCAGCCGGGTTCAGCCTGCCAGGAGCCCGATGGGGATAAATCCCCTCGCCACAGTGAGCAAGCCGTCAGCTCCTTGTTCATGGGGCCAAGCCACACCTCTCAGCTCAGTCGATCCCCACGAAACCTCCGGTCTGATGCTGCCATAACCGCGCATACAACCCGCCGTGGGCCAGCAGTTCGGCATGGCTGCCGGTTTCGGCGATGCGGCCGTTTTCCAGTACCACCAGGCGGTCCATGCGAGCGATGGTCGAGAGGCGGTGGGCAATGGCGATCACGGTCTTGCCCTGCATCAGCGTCTCCAGGCTTTCCTGGATGGCGGCCTCCACTTCGGAGTCCAGGGCTGAGGTCGCTTCGTCCATGATCAGGATCGGCGCATCCTTGAGCAGCACCCGGGCAATGGCGATGCGCTGGCGCTGGCCGCCAGACAGTTTCACGCCGCGCTCGCCCACATGGGCATCGAAACCGGTACGGCCCTGGGCATCGGATAACAACGGGATGAACTCATTGGCCCGGGCCTTGTGTACGGCTTCCCATAGCTGCGCATCGGTGGCGTCGGGCTTGCCGTAGAGCAGGTTGTCGCGAATCGAGCGGTGCAGCAGCGAGGTGTCCTGGGTGATCATGCCAATCCGTTCGCGCAGGCTTTCCTGGCTCACTTCGGCGATGTCCTGGCCGTCGATGAGAATGCGTCCGCCCTGTACGTCATACAGGCGCAGCAACAGGTTGACCAGGGTGGATTTCCCCGCGCCGGACGGGCCGATCAGGCCGATCTTTTCCCCTGGCCTGATGGTCAGGTTCAGGTCGCTGATCACGCCGCTCTTCTTGCCATAGTGGAAATCCACATGCTCGAAGCGCACTTCACCACGGGCCACCTCCAGGGGCTTGGCGTGGTCGCGGTCGGTGACGGTAACTGGCTGGGCGATGGTCTGCAGGCCGTCCTGGACCATGCCGATGTTCTCGAAGATGCCATTGACCACCCACATGATCCAGCCGGACATGTTGACGATACGAATCACCAGCCCCGTCGCCAGGGCAATGGCGCCGACGCTGATCAGCGATTGGGTCCATAGCCACAGCGCCAAGGCGGTGGTGCCGACGATCAGCATCCCGTTCATGCTGGTGATCACCACGTCCATGCTGGTCACCACGCGTCCGGCCAGCTGGGCCTTTTCGGTCTGCTCCTCGATAGCCTCGCGTGCGTACTGCTGTTCGAAATGGGTATGGGCGAACAGCTTCAGGGTGGTGATGTTGGTGTAGCCGTCGACGATCCGGCCCATGAGCTTGGAGCGGGCATCGGAGGACACCACGGAGCGTTCCTTGACCCGTGGCACGAAGTAGTAGAGCGCGCCGATGTAGGCGCTGATCCACAGCAGCAGCGGGATCATCAGGCGCCAGTCGGCTTCGGCGAACAGCACCAGCGAACTGATGGCGTAGATCAGCACGTGCCACAGCGCGTCCACGGCCTGTACCGCCGAATCGCGCAGGGAGTTGCCGGTCTGCATGATGCGCTGGGCGATGCGTCCGGCGAAGTCGTTCTGGAAGAAATTCAGGCTCTGCTTGAGCACATAGCTGTGATTCTGCCAGCGGATCAGGCTGGTCATGCCGGGGCTCAGGGTCTGGTGCACCAGCAGGTCATGCAGGGCCACGAAAATGGGCCGCAGGATCAACGCCACCACTGCCATCCACGCCAGCTCCAGGCCGTGGATCTTGAAGAAGTCGACGTTGGGCGTGCCCTGGGCCAGGTCGATGATGCGGCTCAGGTAGCTGAACAGCGCCACTTCGATCAGGGCGCCGATCAAGCCCACCACCAGCAGCACGGCGAAGCTTGGCCAGACCTGCTTCAGGTAGTAGGTGTAGAAGGGCAGGACGCGGTCAGGTGGAGCGGCGCTCGGCGCGTCGCGGAAGATGTCGATCAGTTTTTCGAAACGGCGGTAAACCATGGATAAACAGCCCGGGCGAGGGCTCTCCTTTCTGCTGTGAGCGGCGCTCGATCAGCCGCCGCTCAGGCTTGCCCTGTGCCTTTATTGGTCGACGCGCTTGGCCGACTTGATGATCACAGGATCGATCGGCACGTTTTGCATGCCTTGTTTGGTAGCGGCGGGGGAGTTGACGATGATGTCCACCACGTCCATGCCCTTGACCACTTTGCCGAAGACCGCGTAGCCGGCGTCGCGGCCCGGGTCGAGGAACGCATTGTCGGCGACGTTGATGAAGAATTGGCTGGTGGCCGAATTCGGGTTGGACGTGCGGGCCATGGCCAGGGTGCCGCGTACGTTATGCAGGCCGTTGCTGGCTTCGTTCTTGATCGGGTCCTTGGTGTCCTTCTGTCGCATCTGCGGGGTGAAGCCACCGCCCTGGGCCATGAAGCCCGGGATCACCCGGTGGAAGATCGTGCCGTTGTAGAAGCCGCTGTCCACGTACTCGAGAAAGTTCTGCGTACTGACGGGAGCCTTGACCGGGTCCAGTTCGATTTCGATCTGGCCGTTGGTGGTCTCCAGCACTACGTGGGGCGCCTTGGCCGGCTGCGCGGCCATCAGGTTGGCGGCAAACAGGACGGAGCCGACGGCGAGGGCGATGTTTTTCAGCATGGGTTCAATGATCCTGAGGGGTGGAGTCGACTGCGATCAGAAAGTCGAGCAGGGTTTGGTTGAAGTGTTCGGGTTGATCCAGCGGGGTAGCGTGCCGTGAATCGGCGATGACTACCAGCCGTGCATCGGGCAGCAGCTTTACATAGGCTTCTTTGACTGCCACCGGGGTGTAGTCGTGATCGGCGCAGATGACCAGGGTTGGACAGGCGATCCGGGAAAGTCGTTCCTGGACCCCCCAGCCCACGACGGCGTCGAAGCTGGCGAGATAAGCATGTTTGTCATTGGTTGCCCAGCGCCGGGCCATTTCCAGTCGCAGGGCGCTCTGGTGGGGCTTGGGGAAAAGCTTGGCACCGAGGGCCTTGCCGATGGTTTCCAGGCTGAGGATGCGCATCAGGCTCCAGCGCTTGAACCATTGCCAGCAATCGTCCGCGGTACGGATCTTGACCTGGGGAGCGCTGTTGACGATGCACAGGCTCCTGACCAGGCGGGGTTCGTCTACGGCCAGTTGAAAGCCGATCATGCCTCCCATGGACCAGCCCACCAAGTGCACCGGGCCCAGGGCCAGGTGCTCGATCAGGGCCACCAGGTCGGCGCTGAAGGCTTCGATGCTGTAGCGTCCGCGGGGTTTGTCGGAACGGCCGTGGCCGCGCACGTCCACGACGATCAGGCGGTAATGGGCGGATAACACCGGGATCTGCTTTTCCCAGTCCTGAGTGCTGGAGCCCAGCCCGTGGACCAGGACCAACGGGGCGCCGTGGCCATATTCCTCGTAATGCAGGTTGCAATCTTCATGAACGAAATAGGCCATCGGCGAAATCCTTGTCAGGCTTGTTCAGGGGCGGCAAAGGGCGCATCCAGCGGCGCGGTGTCGAAGGTGCGCAGCAGTTCGATGAGAATCTGCGTGGCCGGCCCCAAGGGTTTTTCCTTGTTCGAATACAGATAGAAGCTCGGGTTGCGACTGCCGCCCTGGTCCAAGGGTAGCCGCTTAAGCGTGCCTTCTCTCAATTCCCGTTCGATCATGTGCCGGGGCAGCCAGGCGAAGCCCAGGCCGCTGCTGACGAAGGTGGCGGCGGTGGCGAGGCTGCCGACGGTCCAGCGCTGCTCGGCGCCGAGCCAGCCCACGTCACGGGGCTGCTGGCGACCGGAGTCGCGGATCACCACCTGCAGCTGGCTTTCCAGGTCCTGGAAACTGAGTTCGCGATTGAGCCGATGCAGGGCGTGTTCGGGATGGGCCACCGCGACGAATTCCACGTCGCTCAATTCCGCCCCCAGGTAACCGGGAATGCTGAAACCGCTGATGGCCAGGTCGGCCACGCCTTCGAGCAATACTTCTTCGACGCCGGACAGCACCTCCTCGCGCAGGCGCACCCGGCAACCGCGGCTCTGGGGCATGAATGCCGTCAGCGCCCGTACGAGACGGGCGGTGGGGTAGGCGGCGTCGACCACCAGGCGCACTTCCGCTTCCCAGCCTTGTTCCATGTGATGGGCCAGGTCCTCCAGTTGGCTGGCCTGTTTAACCAGTTGCCGGGAACGACGCAACAGCACGCCCCCGGCTTCGGTCAGCACGGCCTTGCGTCCATCGATACGCAGCAGCGGCACGCCGAGCTGGTCCTGCATGCGGGCCACGGTGTAGCTCACCGATGACTGGGAGCGGTGCAACACTTCGGCGGCCTGGGCGAAGCCGCCGTGGTCCACTACCGCCTGCAACGTTCGCCATTGATCAAGGGTCACACGGGGCGCTTTCATATTGAGCTCCTCTTGTCCTAAGCTGGCGGTCCCCGGGTGGAGACTGCCGAATGAAAAAAACCTGTTGTGCGTTGCTGGCCCTGCTGCCGCTGACTGCCTTTGCCTACCCCATCGACGTGGAAAAACACCTCGAAGGCGTCAGCATCGACTACACCCCCTACGACACCGACGCCGATATCGGCTCCATCCAGGTCAACAACTATGGCAACACCGACGCGGCCTGTACCGTGCTGTTCCGCAATGGTCCCGAGGCACCTCGCACTCGCAAGATCGAAGTCGCCGCGGGCAAGTTCAAGAACGTGACCGCCAAGTTCAATCGCGACATCATCAAGCTGCGGATCGTGCTGACCTGCAAGCCGAAATGATCGGGTGCAAGGCGGCGCTGCAACGCGTGCCTTGCTTATAAACGAAATTATCGATGGTTTGCAGCAGTTATTTGCGCTTTTTCATCGATATGGTCACGTTTAACCTTCACTCCATCGACTGACAACATTTTCCGATGGAGGCTACATCCCATGTCCCGCGTTCTGATCATCGAAAGCAGTGCCCGCCAGCAAGACTCGGTTTCCCGTCAACTGACCCAGACCTTCATCAAGCAGTGGCAAGCCGCCCACCCCGGCGATGAAATCAGCGTGCGGGACCTGGCCGTCAACCCGGTGCCTCATCTGGACGCCAACCTGCTGGGCGGTTGGATGAAGCCTGCCGAGCAACGCAACGAAGTGGAAACTGCTTCGCTGGAGCGCTCCAACCAGCTCACCGATCAATTGCTCGCCGCCGACGTGCTGGTCATGGCCGCGCCGATGTACAACTTCGCTATCCCCAGTACCTTGAAAGCCTGGCTCGACCATGTGCTGCGCGCCGGTGTGACCTTCAAATACACCCCCACCGGCCCGCAGGGCCTGCTGGTAGGCAAGCGTGCCTTCGTACTGACCGCCCGTGGCGGGATCCACGCCGGCGGCAGTTCGGACCATCAGGAACCCTACCTGCGCCAGGTCATGGGCTTCATCGGCATCCATGATGTGACCTTCATCCACGCCGAGGGCATGAACCTGGGCGGCGACTTCCAGGAGAAGGGCTTGAACCAGGCCAATGCCAGACTGGCCGAGGTCGCCTGATCCGTTAATCCTCGGATAATCGCCAGGTGGTCTAGTGACCTGGCGCTTCCCTTCAAACCGTTTTGCGCATCGAACCTCCCTTTGCACTTATTGCTCCTGAGTGCCGTAGCCCGATCGAACGCTTTAGCGACATCGGGCTTTTTTTTGCCTGTTCACCTGAGGTTTGAGTTCTGCAGCGATTGCGACACTGGCCGAGGAAGGGAAACGGGGCGCTCGGTCAAGTCGACACCGGCCCTTCATGATCGAGCCCAGGGAGATAAGAATTGTTTCCCGCCGGTCATCAACCTATGCTTGGGCGCGCGCAGTAGGGAGGCTGTCATAGATGTTCAAACTCAAACGAAAGACATGGGCTTTACTTCTGGCTTATGTCCTAGGTGCCAGTGGATACATCTACTATCTCTACGTCCAGACCCAGGGCGTACTCACCGAGAACATCAATAACAAACTGTTGCATGCCGCGTTGGGCGCTTCGGCGATCCTGGGCGACCGCTACCATGACAATCTGGTCGACAAGCAGTCCAAGACCCCGGAACAGGACTGGGACGCCATCCAGCGGCTTTCCAGCTTCAACGAGTCCATGGGCACCGCCTTCGTCTATAGCGTGATCAAACGTGACGCCAAGGCCATCCTGATCAGCTCCAGCGCATCGGAAAAGGAAATCCGAGAGAAGAATTTCGTGCGGTTCTTCGATCCTTACCCGGATGCCAGCCAGGCGCTGCTCGACAGCTTCGAGCGTACGCAGCCCACCTGGATCGATTACTCGGATCACTGGGGGGACTTTCGCGCTGTCTTCGTCCCCATGAAATCAAGGGATGGAACGGTTTATGTGGCCGGGGCCGAGATTACCCTGGAAGATTACTACCAGCAGCTCAACCACGATTCGCTGTATCACATCGTCGTGGCCATCCTGGTCTTTCTCGCGCTCATTCTTCTGCGCATGCGCGGCCACCTCCAGGAGCTGCACATGAACGAACGGCTGTTGAACCAGGCCAAACAGGCCGCCGAAGAAGCCGATCGTTCGAAAACCCGGTTCCTGGCGACCATGAGCCATGAAATCCGCACGCCGATGTACAGCGTCATTGGCGCGACCGAATTACTGGCTCGATCCGACCTGGATCCGGAGCAAAGCCGCCTGTTGAAAACGATTCATGCCAGCGGGCGAACCCTGCTCTCCCTGATCGATAACGTGCTCGACCTGGCGAAGATCGAAGCCGGCAAGCTGGAGCTCAAGCCTTCTATCTTCGAACTCAGGGCGCTGGTTTCGTCCTGTATCGACATCACCCGCCAGAACATCCAGGACAAGCCAGTGGTACTCGAGGCCCAGGTTTCGCCGGATGTGCCATCGTTGATCAAGACCGATAGCGATTGTCTTCGCCAGATACTGATCAACCTGCTGGGAAATGCGGTCAAGTTCACCGACAGCGGCAAGATCTCCCTCAAGGTCACGACCAGTGGTCATGGCCCCCAGGCCTGGCTGGATTTTTCCATTCGTGATACCGGCATCGGCATTCCCGAGGAGCTGCAGCACAACCTCTTCCAGCCGTTCTCCCAGCTCGCAAGGGCGAGCAACCAGCGCTTCGCCGGGAGTGGCCTGGGGCTTTCCATCTGCAAGAACCTGGTGGAGGCGCAGCGCGGAACGTTGTCGTTCACCAGTCAGCCCGGGGTGGGGTCGACGTTCAGCGTCTCGCTCCCGATGGAAATCTTTCCAGTTTCGCAAATCCCCCTCGAGGAGGAGGCGCAGGCGGGTTACGACTCATCCTTTGCCAGCCAGTACCCGCTCGATATTCTTCTGGTGGAGAATCATCCCGTGAGCCAGAAAGTCGCCATGGCGATGCTGCAGGAGCTGGGATATTCGCCGGACCTGGCATCAACCGGCCAGGAGGCGATCAACCGGTGCATGGCGGCGATCCCGGGGATCATTTTCATGGATATCAACATGCCGGTCATGGACGGTCTGGAGGCCATCCGCAGGATTCGCGAACTTCCATGTGGCGATACCTGTTATGTCGTTGCATTTACCGCAAGCGCGTTTTCCAGCGAGATCGAGCGTTTCAGAGCCGCTGGCGCCGATGACGTTCTGACCAAGCCGGCGAACTTCCAAGCGCTGACCCGAGTGCTGCAGCGCGCGACCAATGCCCATTGGCAACGCGGTGCCAGCCACTCGGCCGCAGCTCCCATCCCCGATCCGTAATCCGCCCAGGCTCGCCCCCCTGCGTCAAAACGGCTATCTTCGCCGCCATTCGAAACGAGGGGCGTATGGGCTATCTACTTTTTGTAACCTTGATCCAGGCATTTTCCTTCAGCCTGATTGGCGAATACCTGGCCGGGCATGTCGACAGCTACTTTGCCGTGCTGGTAAGGGTCCTGCTGGCCGGGCTGGTGTTCATTCCACTGACGCGCTGGCGCCAGGTGGAACCGTCGTTCATGCGCGGCATGCTGCTGATCGGCGCCTTGCAGTTCGGCGTGACCTACGTCTGCCTGTACCTGAGCTTCCGGGTATTGACGGTGCCCGAGGTGTTGCTGTTTACCATCCTCACGCCATTGCACGTGACTCTGATCGAAGACGCACTGAACCGCCGATTCAATCCCTGGGCATTGATCGCGGCGCTGGTGGCCGTGGCGGGAGCCGCAGTGATTCGCTATGACCGGGTCAGCCCGGATTTCTTCATGGGCTTCCTGCTGCTGCAACTGGCCAACTTCACCTTCGCGGCCGGGCAGGTCCTGTACCGGCGCCTGGTGGCGCGTTACCCGAGCGATCTGCCGCACTATCGGCGTTTCGGCTACTTCTACCTCGGTGCGCTGGCGGTGGTGCTGCCGGCGTTCCTGCTGTTCGGCAAGGCGGATTTCTGGCCTGAAGCTGCGTTGCAATGGGGCGTGCTGGTTTTCCTTGGCCTGGTCTCCACGGCGCTGGGACTTTACTGGTGGAACAAAGGCGCCTGCCTGGTACAGGGCGGGACGCTGGCGGTGATGAACAACCTGCATGTGCCGGTGGGGTTGTTGTTGAACCTGCTGATCTGGAATCAGCACGAGGAGCTGGGGCGGCTGTTCCTGGGCGGGGGCGTGATCCTGGCGGCGGTCTGGATGAGCCGCTTGAGCTTGCGCAGACCGCTGGTTGCCAGGTGAATCATCGGCGATCTCAGCAAGCGCCCGGAGCGCCCTGCTTGATCGCCAATTGCTCCACCATAAATTCGATGAACGCCCGGGTTTTCTGCGGTAGCCGCCGTGCCGACGAGTACACGGCATTGATGCTGATCGCCGGCGCCTTCCAGTCGCACAGGACCGGCACCAGGCGTCCGGCAGCCAGGGCATCTTCAACGATGAAGTCCGGCAGCAGCGCGATGCCCATGCCGGCCTCGGCGGCCTGTGCCAGCAAGTCGCCGTTGTTGACATGCAGGGGGCCGGTGACATTGACCCGTTGCGTCTCCTTGCCGTTGCACAGTTGCAGGCTCGCGCCACTTTGCAGGTAGCCGTAGTTGAGGCATTGATGGGCGCGCAGGTCCTGAGGGTTCTGCGGCACGCCCGCCCGCTCGAGATAGGCGGGGGCGGCCACCAGGATTCGCGGGGCCGGTGCCAGTTGCCGGGCGATCATGGTCGAGTCGGGCATGCTGGCGATGCGGATGGTCACGTCGAAACCGCCGCGCACCGGATCCACCTGCTGGTCGCTGAGCACCACCTGCAGCTCGATGTTCGGATGCCGTTCATGAAACAGCGGGATCAACTTGCCCAGCCGGCGCAGGCCGAACGACATCGGCGCGTTGACCCGCAACACCCCGCGCAGTTCGCCAATCCCGTCCCGTGCCCGTTGCTCGGCTTCATCCAGGGCCGCCAACACTTCCCGCGCCGCTTCGAAATACTCGGCCCCCGCTTCGGTGAGATGCAGGCTGCGCGTGGTGCGTTGCAGCAGCTGCACGCCAATCGCTTCTTCCAGCGCCTGGATTTGCTTGCTGACCTTTGACCTCGGTACGTCCATGGCGCGGGCGGCGGCTGCAAAGCCGTTTTCTCCGACCGTGACGACGAAGGCACGCATGCAGTCGATGCGATCCATTATTGTCCCTATTTTAGAATCAATGATTCTCTATTTTAGGTAATTGTCCCTTTTATTGGTAGCCCCTAAAGTACACCCATGCCGACGACAACACCGACGAAGGCAAGCGCTACTGACCCAAACCATTGAAATCTCGACATTTAAAAGGAACACACCATGTCTATCCGCGAACTGCTGAACCCAACCAACTCCGCCCTGATCCTGATCGACCACCAGCCGCAAATGGCCTTCGGCGTGCAATCGATCGACCGCCAGACCCTGAAGAACAACACTGTGGGCCTGGCCAAGGCGGCGAAGATCTTCAACGTGCCGACCATCTACACATCGGTCGAAACCGAAAGCTTCAGCGGTTACATCTGGCCTGAGCTGTTGGCGGTCCACCCGGACCAGAAGCCTATCGAGCGCACCTCGATGAACTCCTGGGAAGACAAGGCCCTGGTGGATGCGGTGAAAGCCACCGGCCGCAAGAAACTGATCATCGCGGCGCTGTGGACCGAGGTTTGCCTGACCTTCCCGGCACTGGAAGCACTGGCTGAAGGCTACGAGGTGTACATCGTCACCGACGCCTCCGGCGGTACCAGCAAGGAAGCCCACGACATGTCGGTACAGCGTATGATCCAGGCAGGTGCGGTGCCGGTGACCTGGCAGCAAGTGCTGCTGGAATACCAACGCGACTGGGCACACAAGGACACGTACGAGGCGGTGATGGAACTGGTGCTGGAACACAGCGGCGCTTATGGCATGGGCGTGGACTACGCCTACACAATGGTGCACAAGGCACCGCAGCGCCAGGTCAAGTAACCCGGCGGGACATCACCCTGGTGGGAGTCGAGCTTGCTCGCTCCCGCCGGGGTTTTTCCTTTTGCAGCGTTATGGCGCTGTGGAAAGGGGCAGGTCTTTATCTGGCGCTACGCCAGGTCTTTTTCCTGTTCGGGCAGATGACTGGCCCCCAGCACTGCCGGCAGCAAGCCGGAACGCAGGTCCATGCCGCTGGGTTGCTGGTACAGGTTCAAGCCGAACTCCGGCATCACCGCCAGCAGATAATCGAAGATGTCCCCCTGGATCCGCTCGTAATCGGCCCACACGGTGGTGCCGGTGAAGCAGTAGATTTCCAGGGGGATGCCATGGGCCGTGGTCTGCAGTTGCCGGACCATGCAGGTCATGTTCGGCTGGATCTCGGGATGGCTCTTGAGATAGGCCAACGCATAGGCCCGGAACGTGCCCAGGTTGGTCATCCGCCGCCGGTTGGCCGACATTGCCGCCACATTGCCCTGGGCTTCGTTCCAGGCCTTGAGCTCGGCCTGTTTGCGGGTGATGTAGTCGGTCAGCAGGCGTACCTGGGTCAAGTGCCGTTCTTCATCGTCGTTGATGAAGCGCACGCCACTGGCGTCGATGAACAGGCTGCGCTTGATCCGCCGCCCGCCGGACTGCTGCATGCCGCGCCAGTTCTTGAACGATTCGGACATCAGGCGCCAGGTGGGGATCGAGACGATGGTCTTGTCGAAGTTCTGTACCTTGACCGTATGCAGCGTGATGTCCACCACATCGCCGTCGGCGCCGACCTGGGGCATCTCGATCCAGTCGCCGACCCGCAGCATATCGTTGCTGGTCAACTGCACGCTGGCGACGAAGGACAACAGTGTGTCCTTGTAGACCAACAGGATCACCGCCGACATCGCACCCAGGCCGGACAGCAGCAACAGCGGCGAACGGTCGATCAGGGTGGCGACGATGATGATCGCGCCGAACACATACAGCACCATTTTCGTCAGTTGCACATACCCCTTGATCGAGCGGGTACGCGCATGTTCGGTGCGGGCGTAGACGTCCAGCAGGGCGCTGAGCAGGGCGCTGATGGCCAGGAGCATGAACAGGATCGTGAAGGAGAGGGCGACATTGCCGAGGAACACCAGGCTGGTCTTGCTCAGCCCGGGCACCAGGTGCAGGCCGAACTGGATGATCAACGACGGCGTCGTCTGTGCCAGTCGATGGAAGACTTTGTTCTGGCGCAGGTCGTTGACCCAGTTCAGGGCCGGCTGGCGCCCGAGCAGCTTGGCACCATGCAGGATCACGTAGCGCGCCACGCGCCCCAGTACCAGGGCGATGACCAGCAGCAGCGCCAGGGCCAGGCCGCAATGCAGGAGCGGATGCTGGTCGAGGGCACCCCAGAGGTCTTGAAGATTGAGCCAGAGCTGTTTGATATCCATGGACGAAACGGTTCTTCTGTGAGCGCGACGAAGGCGAATTAGAGCATTTAAGCCCGGTGAAGTGACCGTTGATGACGGTTTCGTTGATAAAAACACACTGTTTTGTCGCGCTTTGCACAAAGAAACTCGGCCTGCGCGCTCGAAACCGTTACCCTATGCAGCTGTTTTTTTGCATTTCTTCGAGGTAGCACCCGTGTTTTCCCAATTCGCCCTGCACGAACGCCTGCTCAAAGCCGTGGCCGAGCTTAAATTTGTCGAGCCGACGCCGGTGCAGGCCGCGGCTATTCCGCTCGCGCTCCAGGGGCGTGACCTGCGGGTGACGGCGCAAACCGGCAGCGGCAAGACCGCCGCGTTCGTGCTGCCGATCCTCAACCGCCTGATCGGCCCGGCCAAGGTTCGCGTCAGCATCAAGACCCTGATCCTGCTGCCGACCCGCGAACTGGCCCAGCAGACCTTGAAGGAAGTGGAGCGCTTCTCGCAATTCACCTTCATCAAGTCCGGCCTGATCACCGGCGGCGAAGACTTCAAGGTCCAGGCCGCCATGCTGCGCAAGGTACCGGACATCCTGATCGGCACGCCGGGGCGGATGATCGAGCACCTGAACGCCGGCAACCTCGACCTCAAGGAAGTCGAAGTGCTGGTGCTGGATGAAGCCGACCGCATGCTGGACATGGGGTTTGCCGAAGACGTACAGCGCCTGGTGGACGAGTGCAGCCAGCGTCAACAGACCATGCTGTTCTCCGCCACCACCGGCGGCTCGGGCCTGCGGGAAATGGTGGCCAAGGTGCTGAACAACCCCGAGCACCTGCAGCTCAACGCGGTCAGCCAGCTGAACTCCACCACCCGCCAGCAAATCATCACCGCCGACCACAACCAGCACAAAGAGCAGATCGTGAACTGGTTGCTGGCCAACGAAACCTACGAAAAAGCCATCGTGTTCACCAATACCCGGGCCATGGCCGACCGCATCTACGGTCGCCTGGTCGCCCAGGAATACAAGGCGTTCGTCCTGCACGGCGAGAAGGACCAGAAAGACCGCAAGCTGGCCATCGACCGCCTCAAGCAGGGCGGGGTGAAAATCCTCGTGGCCACTGACGTCGCCGCCCGTGGCCTGGATGTCGAAGGCCTGGACATGGTCATCAACTTCGACATGCCTCGCAGTGGCGACGAATACGTGCACCGCATCGGCCGTACCGGCCGCGCCGGCAATGATGGCCTGGCGATCTCGCTGATCTGCCATGGCGACTGGAACCTGATGTCGAGCATCGAGCGCTACCTCAAGCAGAGCTTCGAGCGCCGCACCATCAAGGAAGTCAAAGGCACCTACAGCGGACCGAAAAAGGTCAAGGCTTCGGGCAAGGCCGTTGGCGCGAAGAAGAAAAAAGTCGATGCCAAGGGCGACAAGAAGAAATCCGCCGCCAAGGCCCCGACCAAGCGCAAGACCGCCAACCGCCCCAAGACCGAGGCGCCGGCCCTGGTCAGCAAGGACGGCATGGCCCCGCTCAAACGCCGCAAGCCCCAGGCGCCGGCGGCTGAATGAGTGGTCAGTAGCGCTGCATAAAAAAACCGGACCTTGAGTCCGGTTTTTTTATGCATGAACTTCAGAAGTTCGACCAGAACTGTAGCGAAGGAATTTAGCGAAACGTCGCACCGCCCCGCTGGGCTGCATGGCAGCCCCACTACTGTTCTGCCTGACACATCAGCCACGCTGGTTTCACGGGTGTTTGGCCCCCAGCGGGAGCAAGCTCCCTCGCCACAGAAGCGGAGGGAGTTCGGATCGATCAGTCGGCCTTCTTCTCTGCATGCTTCAACTCTTCCAGGCGCTTATCGATCAACTGGCACTTATCCGGCAAATCCTTGCTGGCCGTCTCCAGGTCCATGGCCTGCAACTCATCATTGATTTCCTTGGCCTTGGCCGGGTTCTGCTCGGTGAGCTTGGTCACTTCCTGGGCCAGTTGCTCACGCTTGATGGTGGCTTCTTCGGGTGTGCAGGTGGCCCAGGCCGGAAGGGCGCAGGCGAGGGTGGCGGCAAAGGCGAGTTTCATCAGGGTCTTCATGGCGGGCCTCGTATTCCTTGTTGGGCTGTAAGGGGTTGAGGCTTGCGCGGGGTTGAAAGTTCAGCGACCCAAGGAAGCCGGACGCTTGGATCGAATTATTTCTGGGCTTGAAGAGAAGCGTCCGGCTTCCTCACGAGACGTTTCGTACCGAAAGACAGAATCGTCTGATTTCCGACAAACGGTTCCGGCCATACCCTCAGGGTCCAGCTTTTTTAATTGACGTCAAAATGATGGCTAACTAGTATCGCGCCACTATTTTGATGTCATTTTATTCGAGGGATCGAACATGTTCTCACCCGCCCGTTGGGCGAGGTTGTGCTTGGCTTTGCTGTGCCTTTCTCCGCTGCCCCCCGCTCACGCTGCCCCCACCCCCGGTGACACCGACCTGATCCGCGAACGCCAGAACCGTTTGCTCGAAGAACAGCGCCGGCGCCTGGAGGATCTGAAGAACCTGCCCGGCCAGGAGGCGAAGCCGGCCCAGCCGACGGCGCCGGTCGATACCCGCTGCTTCCCCATCCGCACCATCGAGCTCAAGGGCGCCGACAGCCTTTCCTCCGCTGAGCGCGAGCGCCTGTTGGCGCCCTACATCGGCCAATGCCTGGGCGTGCCGCAACTCAACGAACTGCTCAAGGTCATCACCGACCGCTACATCGAGAAAGGCCTGGTCACCAGTCGCGCCTACCTGCCGCAGCAGGATCTGTCCGACGGTCACTTGCAGGTGCTGGTGGTGGAGGGGCGCCTCGAGGGCTTGAAGGGCGCCGAAAACAGCCGGCTCTCGGAAGGTGAACTGGCGATGGCGTTTCCCGGCAAGGTCGGCGACTTGGTCAACCTGCGGGAGATCGAGCAGATGGTGGACCAGCTCAACCGCCTGCCATCGAACCAGGCGAAGATGGAGCTGATGCCTGGGCAGCATGTCGGCGGCAGCGAAGTGCTGGTGCAGAACACCCCGCAAAAACCCTGGCGCGTCGGGTTGTCGCGGCACAACGACGGCCAGCGGAGCACGGGCGAACAGCAATGGGGCACGTCCCTGGATTGGGACAGCCCCTTGGGGCTGGCCGATCAATTGTCCTTGCGCGGTGGTCACGATGCCATCAGCGATCATCAACGCACTTCGCGCAATGCCATGCTGTATTACAACCTGCCATTTGGCTGGTGGAACGTCAGCTACACCTATAGCCAGAGCGAATACCGCTCGCGGGGCACGGTCGACGGGTTCAATTTCAAGCAGACCGGCGACAGCCAGAACCACCAGGTGCGGGTCGAGCGGGTGGTCCATCGTGACGCGATGAGCAAGACGTCCCTCAACACCGGCCTGGCTTATCTGCGCACCAGCAACTTCATCGAAGACAGCAAGCTCGCCGTGAGCAGCCATCGCCTGAGTGAAGCGCAGTTCGGCATCAACCACGGACGGCGAGTCGGCAGTGCCTTCGTCAACCTGGACCTGGGCCTGCAGCAAGGCATCGGCGCCTTCGATGCCCAGGGCGACGACAATCCACGCCCCGGCCAGCCCGACGCGCGCTACCGCAAATACACCGCCACCCTCAGCTACCTGCAACCCTTCCAGCTCTGGGGCGAGTCCTTCAGCTTCAGCAGCCTGATGACCGGGCAGCGCAGCGAAGACGTGCTGTTCAGCCCGCAGCGCATGAGCCTGGGTGGGCAATCGTCGATCCGGGGCTACAAGGACCAGTCGCTGGCCGGCGACAGCGGCGGTTACTGGCGCAACGACCTGCGCTGGAGCCGCCCGGTCACCCTGGAGTGGCTGCGCCCGGTGTTTGCCGAGTACGGCACCAGCCTGGGTTACGACCAGGGGGTGATCACCGGGACCCGCTACAACGGCGACGAGCATGGGCGCATGTCCAGCCACTCGCTGGAGCTGTTCGCCCGCGGCGAACACCTGAGCGCCAGCGTGACCTTCGCCCATTCCCTGGAACGTCCGGATGCTCTGACCGAGCGCGAAGCGCCGATCTACTTGCGCCTGGATGTTTTCCTCTAATTTCTGCTGCAACGAGACCTGATCATGGACGACCGCCAATACGCCTTCCTGGCCCGCCAGCCTTCTGCTGCCCTGCAAAACCGCAACCTGTTCTGGGGCATGCCCAAGCGCGGCCTGGCGTTCCTGTTGGCCAACGTCATGTTCTGGCAACCGCTGTGGGCCCAGGCCGATGGCATCGTGGTCAGTCGTCCGGGCACCAGCCTCGGCCAGGCGGGCAACGGCGTGCCCATCGTCAACATCGCCAAGCCCAATGGCAGCGGCCTGTCCCACAACCAGTTCAAGGACTACAACGTCGGCAGCAACGGCGTGATCCTCAACAACGCCACCAACCGCACCCAGTCCACGCAACTGGGCGGGATCATCCTCGGCAACCCGAACCTCAACGGCACGGCGGCCAAGGTCATTCTCAACGAAGTCAACGGCGGCAATCCCAGCCAGTTGCGCGGCTACACCGAAGTGGCGGGGAAGTCGGCCCATGTCATCGTCGCCAACCCCTATGGCATCACCTGCAACGGCTGCGGCTTCATCAATACCCCACGGGCGACCCTGACCACCGGCAAGCCGGTCGTCGAGAATGGCCAGTTGAGCCGCTACCAGGTGGACCAGGGCAGCGTCGCCATCGAAGGCGCGGGCCTGAATGCGAACAACGTCGACCGCTTCGAAATCATCACCCGCAGCGCCAGGATCAACGCCGAGATCCAGGCGAAAAACCTGACCATCGTCGCCGGACGCAATGACGTCGATGCCGCCACCCTCAACGCCACCGCCCGCGCCGATGACGGCAGCGACAAACCGCAACTGGCCATCGACTCCTCGGCCTTGGGCGGTATGTATGCCGGGGCGATCAAGCTGGTGGGCACCGAGGCCGGGGTCGGGGTGAAACTGGACGGCAAGCTGATTGCCAGTGGGGGGGATATCCAGCTCGATGCCAATGGGCATTTGAGCCTGGCCGACACCTCGGCCAGTGCCGCGGTCAACGTCAAGGCTGCGAGCCTCGATGCCCGGGGACCGGTATATGCAGGCACCGAGTTGACTGTGAAAACTCAGGGCGCCCTGACGAGCCAGAACAACCTGGTGGCCCGCGACAGCATTCGTCTGGACAGCGGCGGCAGCCTGCGTAACAGCGGCATTATCGAAGCCGGGGTCAATTCGGACAACACGCGTAATACTTCGGGAGATGTGAGTTTCACGGCGCAGAGCTTGAACAATAACGGCAAGAGCATCGTTGCCAGCCGTAACCTGACGGCGAACGTCGCGCAGACCTTGAACAACCAGGGCGGCACCCTCAGCGCCGGGCAAACCGCCACGGTGAAAGCCGGAGCGTTGGATAACCAGAACAAGGGCCGCGTGTTGAGCAACGGCGCGCTGAACGTCACCGCCGACAAGCTGCTCAATACCCAAGGTCTCGTCAGCAGCAGTGGAAACCTGACGGCCAACGTCGGGCAGTTGAATAACCACGACGGTGAAGTCTTCAGCTCCGCCACCATCAGGGTCACCGGCACTGCGCTGGACAATAGCGACGGTTTGCTAATGGGTGACGTGGCGCTGAACATCGGTCTGATCGGTGCCTTGAACAACCAGAACGGTGTGCTGGGTTCCGGCAAGAGCCTGGCAATCGATGCAGCCAGCCTGGACAACACCTCAGAGGGTAGCCTGGTCAGCGATGGCAGCCTGACCGCGCGAATCAGTGGTCTGTTAGACAACCGGCAGGGCAGCCTCGGCGCCAAGGGTGTTGCGGATGTCCAGTCGGGTAGCCTGGATAATCGCGCCGGTAAGGTCCAGTCCATAAAGGACCTGCAATTGACCGTCGGCCAGCTCGACAATCGTCAGCAAGGTCTGCTCAGCAGCCAGGCGGCGTTGCGTGTCGACGGCGCGCAGATGGATAACCGCGGCGGCCTGCTCAGTGCCGTTGGCCCGGTGCATCTGCAGGCCACTCGTATCGATAACAGCGGCGGACGCATCTCCAGCAAGTCCGACCTCACCGCGAACGTGACGCAACTGAACAACCAGGTCGGTGAGCTGGTTGCCCAAAGCCTGCTGACGATCAGCGGCCAGAGCCTGGATAACCGCAACGGTGGCCTGGTAGGCGCGACAGAAGCGCTGAAACTCAACGTGGATGTCCTGGACAACCGTGGCGGGGAAATCTCCAGCACAGTCGGCATCGCCATTGACGGCCAGAGCCTGAATAACAGCGATAACGGCAAGATCCTGGCTGGCACCGACCTGGGGCTGAAAGTGGCGGCCATCATCAACCACAACAAAGGCCTGCTGTTCAGTGCTGGCTCCACCATGGTTGAGGGGCAGAGTCTGGACAACAGCGGCGCGAGCCTGGTCGCTCGCCAGGGCTTGGATATTCGACTGGACAATGCCCTGACCAACGTCGCGGGCCTGATCAACAGCGACGGCACACTAAGCGCCAACGTCGGCACCCTCGACAACACCGACGGCAGCCTCACCAGCGTCGGCGTGCTTGCACTCGCTGCCTCGGGCGCGCTGATTAACCGTGGCGGCGCCATCACCACCGACGCTGGTCTGACCGTCAGCAGCCAAAGCCTGGACAACCAGCGAAATGGCTTGCTCAGCGTCAGGGGCGCGACCCGCATCACCACCGGCACCTTCGACAATACCCAAGGCGGTTACCTGGTCAGTGGCGATACCCTGGACCTGACAGCCACCCAGGTCAGCAACGGCGCCGCCAGCCGCATCGCCAGCGACAAGGCACTGACCGCCAGCGTCAGTGGGCTCGATCAACAGGGCGGTGAGTTGTTTAGTAAAACCGCCTTGAGCCTGGACCTGAATCACGGCCAGTTGAACAACCTCAAGGGCGTGATCAATGCGCCGGTCCTGGTGCTGAAGAATCTCAAGGACGTTGACAACCGGGGCGGTGAAATCTCCAGCGCCCAGGGGTTCACGATCGCCGCGCAAAACCTGGATAACGGCAACGGCAAGCTGATCAGCAACCAGGCGCTGACCCTGCGCATCGATCAGGTGCTCAACAACATCAAGGGGCTGATTTCCGCCCAATCCCTTGACAGTCACAGTGCTCGACTGGACAACACCGACGGCCTGATCAGCAGCCGAGGTGCGTTGGTCTTGAGCGTGGACGAGCAGTTGCTCAACCGCAACGCTGCGGTGATCGCCGATGGCGACCTGCACATCGATGCGGCGAGCCTGGACAACAGCGCCGGCCAGGTCGCCGGCAAAACCAAGGTCACGGCCGATGTCGAGACCGTGAACAACCAGGGCGGCCAGATGATTGCCCTCGGCGGGCTGACGCTTGCCGGCACTTCGCTGGACAACCGCAATGCCGGCCTGATCGGTGCGACCGACACGCTGACGCTCAATGTCTCTGCGGTGAATAACCGTGGCGGTGAACTTTCGAGCCAGGCCGACATTTCCGTTAAGGGTGATGCCCTGGACAACAGCGACGGCGGACAAGTACTCGCCAACGGCGCACTGGCCTTGATGGTGAAGGATGTTCTCAACCGTACCAAGGGCCTGTTGTCAGGCAAGAGCGACCTGACCTTGATCGGCAAGACACTCGATAACACTGGCGGCTCGCTGCTGAGCCAGAAGAGCCTCACCGCTGTCTTTTCCGGTGCGTTGAATAACAGCCAGGGTGTCGTGAGTGCCGAAGGCGAACTGACGATGACAGCGGCGAGCCTGACCAACACCTTGGGCAGCATTTCCAGTGCCGAGGCGCTGGGCCTCACCCTAGACGATGCCTTGCTCAACCAGGGCGGAGAAATCGTCACCGACGCCGGCCTCACCCTCAGAAGCGCGAGCCTGGACAACCGCAACCAAGGCAGCATCAGCGCCAAGCAGGCGGTGGTCATCGAGACCGGCGCGTTCAACAACAGCCAGTCCGGACGCCTGAGCAGCGCTGCCAGCCTTGACCTGACCACGAAGCAACTGACCAACCAGGACGGCGGTCGCATCGCCAGTGGCGGTGCATTGACCGCCAGCGTCACCGGTCTCGATCAGCAAGGCGGCCAGCTCTTCAGCAATACCGCGCTGAACCTGGACCTGAATCAAGGCCAGCTGAACAACCAGAACGGCCTGATCAATGCACCGCTGCTGGTGCTCAAGAATCTCAAGGGTGTCAACAACGACGGCGGCGAAATCTCCAGCGCCCAGGCATTCCCCCTGGCGGCGCAAAGCCTGAACAACGACAACGGCAAACTGCTCAGCAACCAGGCCCTGACCGTGCGGGTCGATAACGCCCTGACCAACCTCAAGGGTCTGATCGCTGCAGCCGCGCTGGAAGTCGAGGCCGCGAGCCTCAACAACAACGGCGGCACCCTGACCAGCCGCGCGAACCTCGACTTGAAGCTTGCCGGCGCACTGAACAACCAGAACCAGGGGCTGATCAACGCCACCAACGGCCTGACCATCACCACCAGCGGCCTGAATAACCAGCAAGGTTCGGTGTTGGGCAGTGCCATCGCCATCGATTTTGGCGCCGCAACCGGCGACCTGAACAACAGCGCCGGCCTGATTTCCACCACGGGTGAACTGAGCCTCAAGCACCTGCGGGACCTGAACAATCAGAATGGCGAAATCTCCAGCAGCCAGAGCCTGGACTTGACTGCTCGCGACCTCGACAACGGCGCTGGCAAGCTCATCAGTAACGGGCTGCTGACCGTGGGCGCCCGTGATGTCCTCAACCAAGGTGGTTTGACCTCCGGCTTCAAGGGCCTGGACCTGACCGCCACGAGCCTGGACAACCGCAACAGCGGCACCCTGTCGAGCCGCGACGAAGACGTCAGCGTCACCCTCAGCGGGACGTTGCTCAACAGCAATGCCGGCGCGCTGGTGGGTAAAAAACAACTGACCGTCAGCGCGGCAGGCATCGACAACCGTGGCGGCATTCTGTCCAGCGGTGGCGACCAGACCCTGACCGTCACCGGTGGCGTGCTGAACAACGCCCAGAACGGCTTGATCGACAGCGGCGCCATGCTGGTCATGAACGCCATGACCCTGGGTAATGCCGGTGGTACCGTCAACGCGCAAAAAGCCCTGAGCTTCACCGGCTCTGCGTTGGATAACAGTGGCGGCAACCAGATTGGCAACGACGCCGTGACCCTTGATTTGCTCGGGGCCCTGACCAACACCAACGGCAAGATCGCCAGCCTCGGCCCACTGCGCGTCGAGCAAGCTACGCAAATCAACAACCAGGGCGGCCAGATCGCCAGCCAAGGCCTGCTGACCTTGCTCACCGGCGGCCTGGACAACCGCAATCGCGGCACCGTTGCGGCCAACGATCAACTCATCCTGAACACCGCTGGCGCGGTGCAGAACGACGCCGATGGCTTGATCTACAGCCAGAACGGTGGCGTGCAGATCGACGCAGCCACTCTTGCCAATAGCAAGGGCACCGTGCAGAGCCAGGGCGCCATGACCCTGACCGTGGCTACCGATGTGGACAACCAGAGCGGTCGCCTCCAGGCCAAGGCCGGTGACCTGCTCGTCAGCGCCCGTCACGTTGACAACCGTGGCGGTGTGCTCGCCAGCCTGCAAGGTTTGCTCAACACCCACCTGACCGGCGTGTTGAAAAACGGCTACGACCTGAACAACAACCGCCAGGGTGGCATCACCCAGGCCCAGCGCTTGAGCCTGACTGTGCTAGGCGGGATCGACAACTATGGTGGGCGCATTTCGGCGCAGACTGGTGATGCGACCGTCATCACGGGTAACTTCGACAACCGCAACGGCGGCCTTTACGCCAAAGGCAAGGTCAGCGTTACGGCCAACGATTTTGACAACAGCGGTGACAACGACGGTCAGATTGCCGGTAGCCAGATTGATCTGGATTTGACCGGCGCGTTGAACAACCGACTGGGCATCATCGAGAGTGACAGCACCCTGGCGATCAAGGCCGCCAGTCTGGATAACCAGACGGGGCAGTTGCGTGCGTTGGGTACCGGCGGCAAGACCAACTTCCAGATCGGCGGGCTGTTCGACAACCGCAACGGTACCCTGGAAACTGCCAATACCGACTTGACGCTTGGCGCCGCCAGCTTCCTCAATACCGGTGGCAGCCTGCTGCACGTAGGCACCGGGCTTTTCGACATCTCCACTGCGAATGTCACCGGAGCTGGCGGTACGCTCGTCACCCGTGGCGGGCTGACCATCACCACCGACATGTGGAGCAACAGCGGCGTTATCCAGGCTGGGCGCCTGAACGTCAACGTCAACAACTTCACCCAAACCGCCAGTGGCCAGCTATTGGCCTCGGACAGTTTCATAGGCAGTGGCGTCAACTGGTTCAACGAAGGCCTGCTTGCCAGCAATGGCAGCTTGAGTCTCGGCCTGAGCGGTGCTTACTGGGGCGCTGGACGCCTAAGCAGCCAGGGCACCCTGGGGCTTGGCGCCGCCCAAGTGAGCCTGAACAGCGTCAACTCCAGCATCGCTGGCGGTGGCAACACCTCTATCAATGTCAGCGGTCAACTGGACAACGCCGGTCGGCTGACCTCCACCGCCAACCTGGTGATCAACGCTGCTGGCGTGCACAACCTGGGGACATTGGGCGCCGGTCAGGGGATGACCGTCACGACCGGTTTGCTGGCAAACAATCAGGGATTGATCTTCAGCGGGGCCGACATGGGCCTACGAGTCGACACGCTGAACAACCTCGACGCCAACATCTACAGCCTGGGCAACCTCACCATTGACCGTAACGGCCAGGGTGCGTTGGCGAGCAGCATCCTCAACCGATCCGGTTCGATCCAAAGCGACGCCAGCATGAGCCTGGCGGCCAGCACGATCCAGAACATCCGTACGTTGCTGACTGTGGGTAACGGCGGTATCTACACCGCCAAAATCTACGAGGTCGCGTGCATTGAGGGCTACAACGCCGGGGATTGCAGCGGTAAACGGAACCACGTCTGGGAAATCCTGCAGCGGGAGAAAACTGAAGTCACCGCCGCCAGCGCGGCCTCCAGTATTACCGCCGGCGCTAACCTGACCCTGCGTGGCGGCGATCTGCTGAACCAGAGCAGCACCATTGCCAGCGGCGGCAACCTGACCGCGTCCCTGACCAACTTGACCAATAGCGGCATCGAAACCGGCGAGACGGAAACCACGCGGATATTCCGTTCCGAGCGGACCCGCAATGCGGGCGGCTGGTACACCGCGGCGGGCAACTTCACCAACCAGTACTGGTTCGAAAGCGCGGGTTACAACGCCAATGACCTCAGTGGCCTTGAGGCCGGCATCGCCAATTTCATTGGCATGACCGAAATGGAGTACACCAATCTAGGCAGCACCAGGCAACTCGCCGGCGGTGATCAAAGCTACGCAGCCGTGATCCAGGCCGGCGGCGCTGTCAACATCTCGACTCAGAACAACATCGACAACAACGTCGTACGCCCGGGCTACAGCTACGTCGGCAGTGGCCCACGCACCAACACGGCTGCAGCAGGCAGCCAATATTCCACCCGCATCACCCTTAACCAGCAACTGCCCCCTAACCTGGCGCAACAGCAGGTCAACCCGGTCGCCTTGCCCGGTTTCAGCTTGCCCGCCGGTCAGAACGGCCTGTTCCGCCTGAGCGGGCAGGGCAATAGCACGCCGGCTGTCAGTGGGCCTCAAGGCTGGAGCATGGGCAGCGCAAGCCTTACCCCGGCCCAGCGTCAACAGGTATTGCCCACCGGCCAGGCGCGAAATCTCGGGGTAGGAAACATCACCCAACCCACTGCCAGCAGCCTCGACCTGAACATCGCCGCCAGCCAAACCACCGGCGTTTCCAACCAGGCCAGCAGCCTCGATACCAGCACCTCGGGCACCATCGTGGCAGGCACCTTGCCTGGCCGTAGCGCCGACTTCACGCTCGACCGCGTCCAGGGTTTGCCCACCAGCACCGTGACGGCCAATCCACACAAATACCTGATCGAAACCAACCCGGTGCTTACTGACCTCAGGCAGTTCATGAGTTCGGATTACTTGCTGGAGAAACTCGACTACAACCCGGACCAGAGTGCCAAGCGCCTCGGAGATGGGTTATACGAGCAGACCCTGATCCAGCAAGCCGTAGTCGCCCGCACCGGTCAGCGTTTCATCGACGGTCAGTCCTCCAACGAGGACATGTTCAGATACCTGATGAACAATGCCATCATCAGCAAACAGGCACTCAACCTGTCCATTGGCGTGAGCCTCACCTCCGAACAAGTCGCGGCACTGACCCATGACATCGTCTGGATGGAAAACGTCGAGGTCAACGGCGAGCAAGTCCTTGTACCGGTGCTGTATCTGGCCAATGCCAACAACCGCCTGGCCGCCAATGGCGCCTTGATCCAGGGCGCCGACGTCAACCTGATCGCCGGCAAAGACCTGAACAGCGCCGGCACCCTGCGCGCCAGCAACAATCTGTCCGCTACTGCCACCAATGATCTGGTCAACAGCGGCCTGGTGGAAGCCGGCAACCGCCTCGATCTGCTGGCGGGTAATGACCTCGTCAACAAGGCCGGTGGCATCATCGCCGGACGCGACATCACCCTCACCGCCACCCGTGGCGACGTGAGCAACGAGCGTACCGTTACCACCCATGAAAGCGACAGTGGCTACCGCCGCGAGCGCACCGACTTCATCGACAGCGCTTCGCGCATCGAAGCGGCAAATAACCTGACCATCAGCGCCGGGCGTGACATCAACAACGTTGGCGGCGTGCTGAAAAGCGGCGCCGATACCACCCTTAACGCCACCCGTGATGTCAACCTTGCCTCGGCCGAGCGCATCTCCAATGGCAACCGCGGCACGCATCGTGACGAGACCATTACTCAGTATGGCTCGAGCCTCGACATCGGCCGTGACCTGACTGCCAACGCGGGCCGCAACCTCACCGCCGTCGCCAGTCAGATCGATGCCAAGCGCGACATTGCCATGAGCTCTGTCGGCGACCTGACCCTGGCTTCGGCGGCGAATGAGCAACATGTCTATGGCAAGAGCAAGAAGGTCACGGCTCAGGAAGATCATGTGAGCCACGTGTCCACCAGCGTGACGGCGGGTGGAAACGTGGCGCTGAGTGCGGGCAAGGATTTGGGCTTGATTGCCAGCCGGGTGAGTGCGGGGGATGAGGCTTACCTAGTGGCTGGTGCGAGCCTGGTGCTGCAATCGGCTGAGGATTCGGATTACAGCTTCTACAGCAAGACCAAGAAGTCGTCTTCTGGGAAGAAGTTTCGGCTGGATGAGACCAGTTCTGTTACCAACGTGGCCAGCTCCGTTATCAGCGGTACTAAAAGCACCTTGGTGGCTGTGCATGACCTGGCGATTGAAGGAAGTGCAGTCAGCTCCGAAAAAGGTGGCGTGACCCTGGCAGCAGGTAACGACATACAGATTACAGCCGTTACCGACTCCAGCAGCGCCCGCCATGAGCGCAAACAAAGCAAAAGCAGTTGGGGCGGCCTGAAGTCGAGTAAGGTTCAGAACAAGGTCTCTGAAACCCAGACCACGGCGGTGGGCAGCATCGTCTCGGGAAATACCGTGGATGTGGCATCGCGTCGAGATGTAACTGTAACCGGTTCGTCGTTGGTCAGTACCCAGGACTTGAACGTCCAGGCAGGACGTGACCTGAAGATCGACGCGGCTGAGAACACCTTTACTCGCGACGAAATGCACAAGCAGAAGAACCGTGACCTGACGGGTGTTCTGACGGGCAACAACCTTGGCATCGATGACATCACCGGTAATCAGCACCTGTCGATCAGTAAGGCAAACCATACCGGCAAAGCAACTCAGACAACATTGACCGGCAGTACCGTAGGTTCAAGCGAGGGCAGCATCAATCTGTCTGCTGGCCGTGAACTGAGCGTAATAGCCAGCGACCTTGTCAGCACCAAAAACACTAACCTCTCGGGTTCCAACGTGACTTTGGCTGCCGGTATGGAAAGTGCCAGCCAGAGCAGCACGGACGAATCCAGCAGCCTCGCCGTAGGGCGTGTGGTGGGTGGGGCGATTGTCGATACGGCAAAGAGCATCCGGGACAATGCCAAGGCCGCGCAGAACGCCGATGATGGTCGTCTCAAGGCCGTGAAGGGGGCACAAGCCCTGATGGCGCTCAACGGCATGGGCGATCGGGTCGAAGACCTTGCAGCGGCCGCCAGTGGCAGCCCAAATAGCAGCGGTGCCGTGTTCAAGATCGGGACGGAGCTGGCCAGTACCCACAGAAAGAGCACTACGCAATACGACGGCACCACCGCCAAGCAGACCACCGTCAACAGCGGCGGCAACCTGCTGATCGTCGCGTCGGGTCAGGCTGCCGGCACTGCCGGGAATATCCATGTTATCGGCAGTAAGCTGAAAGCGGACGATACGCTGCTGCTGGCCAAAAACGACATCACGTTCGAGAGTGCACAGAACACTGAAAATCGTGAGAATCATAGCAGCAACAACAAGACCGCCATTGGAGCCAGCTTCAACATCGGCTCGCAGAACGGTTTCACCCTCGACTTGGGTGCCCAGCTCGCCAAAGGCAAGGGTAGCGGTCACGACGTTACGCAGGCCAACAGCACCCTGGATACGGGCACGCTGAAACTGCAGAGCGGAAACGACACGACCCTAGCGGGCGCGCAGCTCCATGCTGACAGCATCCTGGCATTGGTTGGCGGCGATTTGAATATCGCCTCACGACAGGACACCTCCGAGCACAAGAACAAGCAAACCAGCGGCGGCTTCGGCGCCAGCATCTGCATACCGCCGTTCTGCTACGGCGAAACGGTGACAGCGACCGCCAACGTCGCCGCTAGCAACATGAACAGCAAGTACGAGGCGGTGACGGATCAAAGCGGTCTGTTCGCCGGCAAGGACGGCTACAACATCACCGTAGGCAAGAACACGGTGTTGCAAGGATCGGTGATTGCTAGCGAGGCCACGGCCGACAAGAACAGCTTGAGCACGGACAGGCTGATTGTCAGTGACATCAAGAACGTCAGTGAGATCAAGAGTCAGTCTGCGGGCTTCAACGCCTCTTATGGCAGTGGTTATGGCGAGTTGAAGCCAGGTAGCATCTTTGGTGGCAGCGTTCCGCTGTTGCTCAAGGATTCCGACCACAGTACCACGCGCAGCGCTGTCAGTGAAGGCACGATCACCGTCCGCAATGCGGCCGGGGCCAATGATCTTGTTGGGCTGAACCGGGACACCGACAACGCCAATTCGCGGTTGGACCGTCCAGACGAAAAAGCGATGCAGGAGCGGATCGACCTGGTCCAAAGCACCATTGCTCTGTCCAAGACGGTCATCTCCGAGGTCGCCAGTGCACAGCAACAGGCCGCCAATGAAAGGGCTCGAAACGCCTCGACCGAGCAAGAGCGCAATGCTGCGATCGCCGATGCCAAGAGCTGGGACGTGGGCGGTAACAAGCGTTTCATGGCTGATATCGCCGCAGGTTTGATTGCGGCAGGGCTGGGCGGTGTCGGCGGCAGTACAGCGGTTGGACTGGTGGCTAACACCACAGCCGCCGACACGTACAAGAGAATTGGCGATTACGCCGACCAGCAATTGGCAGAAGCGACGCGCCAGAAAGACAAAACGCTTCAGGCCGCCTGGGGTGAGGGCGGTGCTGCGCGCGTCTTGCTCCATAGCTTAGCCGGCGCTGCACAAGGCTTGTCCAGCGGCACCGCTGCCGGGGGCGCATTGAGTGTCGGTGCTTCGGCGGCCATCATGCCGGCCTTGGACAAGGTGCTTAAAGACAGCGGTGTAGGTGCCGACAGCCGAGATGCCTTTGATGTCTTGCTGGCGGCAGGTCTGGGGGCGGCGGTAGGCAAAGGCGGCCTTGCACAGGCGAGCGGCGCGACCATTGCGAGTAACGTGGAAAGATACAACCGCCAGGTACATCCCACTGAAGCGCGCTTGATTGAGCAGGAAGCGCCGATGCTGGCTGCCCGCCTGGGCATCAGTCAGGCCGAGGCCGAGCAGCGGATGGCGAGGGCGTTTGCGTTTTATACCGATGCGGGCTGGAACAAGACGATTGGAGGAACGGACGGTCAGTTTGATGCTGTGACGCTGGAGTATTTGGGGAAGGCGTTGGCGCCATTGGCTGAACGGTATGACACCACCGTCGGAGTTCTGGAGAACGGCAGCAAAGGTTACACCTCTGGGGAAACGCTGGCTCTGATAAAGAGCTACAACAAGACGCATTCATCGGAATTCAAGAATGCAGATATCAATATTGCTTACCTCGGTGACCCGGACTCTTATGGCACCACTGATCTGGCTAATTTCTACAAACTGAATCTTGATTTCAGCGGCAGAAAAAATGGCGTATTTGATGGAGCCAAGGGGGCGTTAGCCGGTTTAGGTACAAGTCTGTGGTCGACGGTTCAATCGATGGCCTCGATGGGGAACGACCTTCTTGAGGGCCACGTACTGGAGGTTGCTAACAACGCGCTGGACCCGTTTGTAGATCCAAAGGACCTCATTGGCGGTTGGAAAATCATCCAGGACGGCCAGGATTTCGTCCTCAAGCTACAAAACAATAGCTATAGTCAGGCGCTGCAAACAACGAAGAACACTATTGATCTTGCGACGTTGATTCTGCCTGGACCTGGCGAGGTGGGGGCGGTTGGGAAGGTCAGTGAGCTGGGGCAGTTTGAGGCCAAGCTTGCGCAGCAACTGGAGATTTTTAATACTGGTGCAAAAGCCACGGCGAATGGCAGCGGACCAGCTAAGGGCTTCTTAGAGGTTAGCGATGCATATTCATCCTCTAAAGCTGTACAAGGGGTGAGTAATTCAAAACCTATTGATTTTATTTATGACCCTGTCAGCCAACGATTCATCATGGGGCGGAATCAATTTGGGCATGATGGGATATTGGATGCGGGGAAAATTCCTTCATCTGACGCTATTGTTGGCGGCGGGATCTGGAAGGAAAATGGAGTTCTCCGAACCTATGAGTGGAGCGGACATTACGGGATGAACTGGACTCCTGAACTTCGTGAAAAATTCAAGTCTTTTATGAGTAGCCATGGTGTTGATGTCACCCATACTCCCGGAATATCTAGATGACAGATGAACTAAGGAAAAAGCTGTTGATGGAGCTCAAAAGGCTCGAGATTCCATGGGTGAAAAAAAAAGAGTACAACTCTGAAGGGGGGGCTTTAAACTGGATTTCTGTGGCGGAGTTGTTTGGGGGACGCTTTTCTTTAGGGCTTACTTCCAATGGGTTTTGGGCTAGATCAACAGGGCCTGTTGTTCAGATTATTAGCGACGACGCCTCGTGTGTATTCTTTTTGCCAGTTTTAGAGGAGCTTCCTGAAGCGGTTCGCGGCAAAATTATTGATGGTCTTAAATGCTGTGGGCTTTCGGAAGATTTTATAGCGTTATTCCCATTTGAGGAGATTGTTGTAGCAGGTCTGAAAAGTCAGAGTGAGCGCTGGTCTAACTTGGCATTGAAGTGGGTTTTATTTATCCCGCAATCTAAAGTGTTGGAGTTGGAGCTGGATGCGTTGAGTAAGTCTGGAGAGACCCAGAAAATACGGCATACTGCCAGGAAAATAGCTAAACAGTTAAAAATTTCGTGATACGAGCAAAGGTCCGAATGCGGTAGCATCCTCAGCGGTTCTCAGGGGATAGATCAGAGTTTTAATGACTAAAATACTGGGCCATTTTTAATCGTGGTCTGTTCCTGAGAAATCCTAAACTACTCCTACGTCCCCACTGTATCAATTCATCAGGCTCAAGCCATGCTTTATCGAGAGGGTACATCGAGTGTCGTTCTCCCTGTTTTTATAACTTTTAATAATGTGTCAGGAGCATTCATGAAAAAAACACACTGCTTATATTGAGCCCTGATCTTGATGTGAGCAGGACTGCAAGTCCAGCGTCCGAGACTCTTCCCCAACCCTGCTCAACAACGGCATCCAGCTCCAGCAAAACAAAGTGACCGCCGATGCTCAGCACGCCAAGGTCCTCATGAGAGTGACCGGCAACGTCGTCCCGGTGGAGTTTTCGGTCAGGCGCGCAACGGATCCAGACCAGCGCCTGGATGTGCAGGGAACCGTAGTGGATTCTGGTCGTGGTAAAGTCTTCGGCTGGATTGCCAAGCTTAACGAAGCGGCTAACAGCGCGACCTTGAAACACTTCCCTCAGTTGGAGGTACAAGCTGACCCCGATCAGCCATTCGAGGTATCAGGTTACGCCAGTGGTGCGAGTATAAACCGTGGTTACCGCTGTGGCCCGATCAACACCACGTTCACACCGGAGAAAGGTAAGGTTTATTTGGCTGAATTTCAGTTTGTGGGGCAGGGCTGTGAGTTGCATGTCTATGACACCACACAGCCTCAGCAGCGCATTCCTGTTACGAGCGCATCTAACCTCTAATTCAGTTTAAAAATGCTAAACAGGCGACCCACAGGGCGCCCATTTTCATTACTCCGCCGCCTGCGCTATCAATCCGCGACGCTTTGCAGCGAGGTCAACTGACGGAAACAAGCCATTTCGTAGATGTGGTCGAGCGGATTGTGGGTGTGCGGGTAGAGCAGCGAGGGCAGGGGCGGCCGAGGACTGAGCCGGGAAAATAAATCTGTCCCCTTTTTCGCGCTTTTTCGCGCTTTTTCGCGGAAAACAGAGCTCCAGCATCACCCAATACGGTTCTACGCTGGATGTGGGTCAGGATCTGACCATTCGTGCTGGTCGAGATGTTGCCGAAATCGGTAGCCAGATCGGGGCCCGGCGCGATATTGGAATCACCGCTGCCGAGAATCTGCTTCTTAGCTCCGCTGCGGACGAAAGCCACTCCTATTCCAAATCCAAGAAACTCACGACACAGGAAGACCACGTCAAGCAAATCGGCAGTACTGTGACGGCTGGAGGGGACGTTTCGCTCAAGGCCGGTAAGGACATGTCGGTGGTATCGACTCGCGTCACCGCAGGTGACGAAGCCTATCTGGTGGCAGGTGGCAATCTTCAACTGCTAGCGGCACAAGACAGCGACTATTCGCTGTATGACAAAAAGAAAAAGGGCAGTTGGGGCAGCAAACAGACCAAGCGTGACGAGGTCACCAAAATTACCCATGTTGGAAGCGAGATCACCACAGGTGGTGATCTGATGCTGATCAGCGGCACAGATCAAAGGTATCAGGTTGCCAAACTAAATAGCGGCGGTGACTTGACTCTGCAAAGTGGCGGTTCGATTACCTTTGAAGGAGTGAAGGATCTCCACCAGGAAAGCCACGAGAAAACCAACAACAACGCTTTTTGGGTCTCGTCAAAAGGCAAAGGGCACACCAACGAAACCTTCCGTCAGACACAGATGAAAGCGGCCGGCGATGTGGTTATCAAGGCGGTTGGTGGGCTGAGAATTGATGCAAAACAGATCAACCAACAAACCGTCAGTCAGTCCATCGATGCAATGGTAAAGGCCGATCCCCAACTCGCTTGGCTCAAACAGGCAGAGGCAAGAGGGGACGTGGACTGGCGACAAGTGAGAGAAATTCACGAGTCGTTTAAATACAGTAATTCCGGGCTGGGACCGGCGTCGCAGATCATCATTGCTATCCTCATGGCCGCAGTTGTCGGGCCAGCCGTAGCGGGTATGGCTGGCGGAGGCGTCGGGGGGAGCATTGCTGGCGCCGTTGCGTCAAATGTATCGACGAACGCAACAGTCAGTGCCATCAACAACGGCGGTGACCTTGGCGCAGTAATTAAAGACGTGACTTCTTCAGATGCAGTGAAGAATTATGCCATCTCGGCGATTACAGCGGGCCTTACAGCGGCTTATTTCAGCGATTGGACCGGTACTAAGACCAATACGGTAACGGGCAAGGTCATTTCCGAGTCGTTGGGAAGTTGGGGTGGTATCGGTCAATTCGCCGCCAATCAAGTGCTACAGAATGGGACGTCCTTGCTCGTGAGCAAGGCCTTGGGACAAGGCGGCAGCACAAGCGATGCATTGAAAGGTGCGTTGTTCAATACGTTGGCGGCGGCCAGCTTCAACGCTGTTGGCGATTACACTAAAGACGTTCTTGAGGACGGCTCTCTGCCGAAAATTGCTGTTCACGCGATGGTGGGAGGCTTGTTAGCGGAGGTGACGGGCGGGGATTTCAGAACCGGTGCATTGGCTGCCGGGGCGAACGAAGCGCTCGTTACGTACCTGAACACGCTGGTAAAAGGTAATGAAGACCTTTTGAGCATGAGCTCGCAAATTGTTGGTGTCTTAGCTGCTGCTGCGCAGGAGGATACGGACGCTAGCAAAATGGACAAGGGGGGGTGGATTGCGAAAAATGCCACTCAATACAATTTAACGGGACATCAAGAGCTGGATGATTTGGAAGCGGCCGCCCGTTCTTGTGAAGCGAAAGGAAACTGTGAGAAGGTAAAGCAGCGGTTCAGAGATCAAAGCGTTGCGGACGATGACGCGCTTGCAGCGTTATGCAATGGCAATCCATATCTTTGTGTTCAATTGTTCGGTGACATCCTGCATGATCGGAAAAGCCTGCAGGAGCGTCTAGCCCACATGGCTTTGGACGACACTCTTCCAGCAATGTTTCGGGAGGACCTGCATCGTTATCAGCTGCAAAATACCAATGCCATTGGCATTTTGACTCAGGCACAAACGCAGCTATCGTTGGAGGGCGAGGGGGTGTCGCCTGAGGCTGCTAATTGGGGAAGCCATCTGCTCGCTGTGGTAGGCGGGTTTTTAATGGGGAAGGGAGGTGCAAAAGGTGGAGCTGCTAGCTCCGGCGCTGAAAATGCGGCCTTGTATCCAAAGCTGAAGGATCAACTGATACAAGAAAACCTGAGCAATATTGCGGCTCAGGACTCAAGATTAGCTGCGGCTGTGAACGGCAGTGGAACGAAAAATCCGAATTTCTCTATAGGTCAAGGTACATCTTCCGAAGCTAATCAGTTGGGTAAAACCTGGGGAGATGGTGCGACAAAAACAAGTGATGGGCTTGGTTTGATTAGCGCAGACGGCACTCGTGTATATAGGCCGCCGACACCCAAAGATTCATCTTTTGCAACGACAGGCGTGCAGGCCAATTTCGAAATGTACAACATAAACCCGGTAACAGGTCAGCGCGTAAAAGTAAGCAACGGCCATCTGAATTGGCTGACTAGGAGGAATGATGCGTGCTGTTATAAAAAGTATTTCTAATGATTTTTTTGATGTCGAGACCTACGTCCCTGAGAACGTAGACAACTTTTCTTTAAGTCTTCGTATTCGAATTGGGCTTGATAGTACGCAAGGGGCAGATGATTTTGAGCTTTTCATCTGCACTCCAAAGTGGTTAGAAGAGACAATGTGGGAGCCTCGTTGGGGGAGAGGTCTATTAATTGTTCGAGAATATGATTTTTCGACTATTAATGGATTGATTCATGAATATGTGAGTTGCTGCGAGGGGGATAGCTGGGAAACTATCGTGATAAAGCTGGGAAAGATATTTGCCTGGGAGTTTGATGATTACCAATCCTAATCAATAGGATTTTATCTAACACCGGCCATGTGCAGTGTTGCTTTATCTGTAGAAGTCTGTAGTGGTCTAATGAAACCGGACACCCATTTAGGCGAGAATGCTCGCCAGATAGAGGTGTCTGATGACCAAACAACGTCGTTCCTTTTCCGCTGAATTCAAACGCGAGGCCGCAGGCCTCGTGCTCGATCAAGGCTATAGCCATACCGAAGCCAGCCGTTCGCTTGGAGTGGTCGAGTCCGCGTTGCGTCGCTGGGTTAACCAACTCCAGCAGGAGCGCAGCGGCGTTACTCCGCAGAGCAAAGCGCTGACGCCTGAGCAGCAGAAAATCCAAGAACTGGAAGCGCGTATTGCTCGTCTTGAGCGGGAGAAATCCATTTTAAAAAAGGCTACCGCGCTCTTGATGTCGGAAGAGCACGAGCGCACACGCTGATTGATCAGTTAAGTACCCAAGAGCCGGTCGATTGGCTTTGTGCAGTCTTTGATGTCACTCGTTCGTGTTACTACACCGCCTCAGACGCCGAAATCCCGACGTTGAGCGGCTTCGGTTGCGCAGTCGGTTCAACGAACTTTTCACGCAAAGTCGAAGCGCTGCCGGTAGCCGCAGTATCGTGTCGATGATGCAGGAAGACGGCGAGCAGATCGGGCGGTTTAAGGTGCGAGGCCTGATGCGGGAACTGGCGCTAGTCAGCAAACAACCTGGATCACATGCCTACAAACAAGCGACGGTCGAGCGGCTTGACATTCCGAATATCTTGAATCGAGAGTTTGATGTTCCGGCACCCAACCAGGTCTGGTGTGGTGACATCACCTACATCTGGGCTCAAGGGAAATGGCATTACCTGGCAGTCGTTCTGGATCTCTACGCACGCCGAATTGTGGGTTGGGCACTGTCAAACAAGCCGGATGCGGATCTGGTCATCAAGGCGTTGGACATGGCTTACGAACAGCGTGGCAGGCCTCAAGGGCTGCTGTTTCACTCGGATCAGGGCTCGCAATATGGCAGTCGCCAGTTTCGCCAACGGCTCTGGCGTTACCGCATGCGCCAAAGCATGAGTCGTCGTGGAAACTGTTGGGATAATGCGCCGATGGAGCGTGTGTTTCGCAGCTTGAAAACTGAATGGATACCAACCGTGGGCTACATGACAGCTCAAGAAGCGCACCGCGACATCAGTCATTACCTGATGCATCGGTACAACTGGGTCAGACCGCACCGATTCAACAACGGACTGGCCCCAGCTCAGGCCGAGAAAAAACTTAACATCGTGTCCGGGATTAGTTGACCACTACACAAAACGCTCCAAGCCACAATCGATGGCCTAAAGACTGGGAAAATATCTCCAGACGACTTGCCGCCTATTCGGGTGTTTGAGAAGGATGGGGTGATTTACAGCTTGGACAATCGCCGTTTGCTTGCCGCTTCACAAGCCGGTGTCCCAATCAAGATTGTGCCAGCTACGCCAGCAGAAGTTGCCAAAGAAGGCTGGAAAATGACTACGCCGAATAATGGATCAATTATTTGCGTTCGTGGCGTCTGTAAGTGAGGGCTTATGAATTTTGATCGAGTGGTTGCGATACAAACAAAAGAAGAGCTGGCAAGTTTTATCGAAGAGCTGGGCGAGGAACTGACCACTGCTCCTTATGAATGGGAAAACGCTAATTTGGAGCGCTTTCTGTTTGCAATGGCGGCTTGGATTAGATCAATGGATATGTATGCAAAGAACACTGGGGATAGTGATGTAGTCCATCCAAGCTGGAGCACCTTTGCAAAAATACTGTGCGCTGCGAAGGTCTACGAGTGATCGGAGCGCCGGCTGTTTAATGATGCCACGTTGAAAACACCGGCCCCGCGCCGGTGTTGTTTTATTCGTGGTTTGCGCTGGGCAGTAGCCGCCCATTCACAATCCTGCCCCTGAACTCTTCCAGGATGGCCTCGATGCCGAGCGTGCCCTCGGCAAAGCGAAAAAAGGGGGCAGATTTATTTTTCAATCCTTCGCCACGCTTAACGCTTCCAAGGATGGAGGAACCAAAATATGCCCAGAATGGGACGTAGTGTTTACCGAATAACCATCTAACGTAGTGTACGGCACAAGTAATTTTGCAGGGGAGATAGAGCAGAGGGTCGGTGTGTTAGTAGAATGGCGAGAGAGAGCAGGGGGGGGCGAGGACTGAGCTGGGAAAATAAATCTGTTCCCTTTTTCGTTCAAGACTGCTGTTCGAGGTGGCTATGATCTTATTCATGTATACAGCTTAAAGACAAATAGTGCTGTGAGTTTGCGGGTGTTGTCTGGTGGAAAATATGAGTTTGATACTCTGATTCCAGAAAAATCATCTAAATTTTAATCATGAGATATGGCTTGATGATTATTGGTGATAGGATCTGCGAGTTTAGATTTCGATCTTTTTTTATATCGAGATCTCTGGTTTGTGAAATGCTGGTTCTTTTTTTTAGGTTCTCAGGGGCGGGATGGGTTTCATTGGACATCGGGGAGGGGGTGTTAAGGATTTTATCCGTTGGCTCTGAGCCGAAGCTGTTGGGGTTAGATGAAATATCCGATGATTTCGCTTACCCGATTCGGAAAACTGGTGAGCTTAATAAGTATTTTGATAAAGAGCTCCTTGCTGTATATAAGTACGGTGTCATGAATGTAGAAGATGGGTGTGTCGGTGTGTATTTTGATTTTGGGAATTGTGGATTTAGCGTTTTTGAATCTGAGGATGGTTTGTCTATCGTTGATGGTGTGGTTCGAGTTCCTGATGACGTGGCTTTATGTGGTTTAAAAATTTAAGGAATTGCAAAAAACGAGAAAAGAGAAAAAGAGGATAGATTTATTTTTCAATCATCTGCTACGCTCAAGGCTTCCAGGGATGGGGGGCTGAGTAGGGTATATTGTTTTACCGAGCTACCCATTTAACGCAGTGTAAGACACAAGTCGTTTTGCGGATGAGATAGAGCAGTTGGTCGGTGTGTTAGTACAATAGCGAGAGAAATCAGGGGCGGCTGAGTGGTGATTCGGGAAAATAAATCTGTCCCCTTTTCGTCCGTCCCCTTTTCGTCCTTTGGCGCTGTCGCGGATGGGGATTGACGTTTCGGTCAACACGGTCAAGAGGATTGAGGCTTCGGTTGATATTGACGTCATCAAGACTCGGATCAATAAGCTGGAGGAGCTTAATCCGGATTCGGATGTGCCGGATCTTGATCCACCGAAGCCAGTAACGGCGCCGAAGATTACAAATTCATCGGATTACGTCGATCTGCTCTCGGAAGAAGCGTATTTTGTATGGTGATGGGCCGGGAAGAGGTGGTCATCTCTGGCCCGGACAACCGGGGAAAACTGTATTCCCAGAAAGCTGGTCTGCGGAGAAAATGATTCATGAAGTAAGTGATATTCTGACTTCGCCGGATACAAAGTGGTATGCACAGACCGGAACGGGTGGATTGTATACAAAAAGTGGCGATCCAGCTAAGTGGGGTTTCTTACGAAACGCGGGATGGGGTTCGTATGCGTGTTGTATATCAACCGGCGGTGCAGAATGTCATAACTGCATTTCCTGACGATGCGCCTATACCCACTTATAAACCGATTAAGTAGGTTGATATGTACTTTCAACAGATATTAAATCTAGGTGCCAAATTCAAAGGGCGATTGGAGGCGGTCCTTCTTGATGGTGCATTGGACTATGTGAAATATAACGAGGAAAATTTAGCTTTAGAGATTCTCTGCGACCATATTTGTGAATACGACGTGGCTCTGTCTATTGATGAGCTTAAAGAGATCCAGTTGTTAGCGTCAGTCATGGGGTTTGATCTCGGAAACGCTCCTTTTAAGTATTTGCAGGCGTTGACGAGTGCCTGAAATATAAAGAGCTGGGTAGGGTAGAAAAGGTGATACCCATTAGCCGGTCTCAAGTCAAGGCTAATGGGTGTCCCCTTTTTGAGGTGTACAGGGACGGATGCAGTTATAGTGGTCAATACTGAAGGTAAAGTGGTTACAGGTTGGGGGAAATCATCTTCGGGGACTGGAAAATGGCCGGAGTATTAACTGATGCCCAAACGCAGCTTTTAGTCGCGTTATGTTTTTTTGAGGAAAAAATCAAACTCCTACCTGATAAAGTACTTTATGGTTCGATATCGTCGAGTGAAATAGATGAGCTATGCGAATTGATTTCGAATGAGTTTTTGATGAGGGGCATAGAGGAGAGTTTTGAGCCTGATAGTTATGGCCTTGAATTGGAATCGCTTCTGGACGCTGTCAATAGGATGAGGCCAAGGATCACAACTTAGGCAGCGAAAAGAGAAAAAAGGGACACCCATTAGCCGGTCTCAAGTCAAGGCTAATAGATGTCCCCTTTTGCTCTCGTATAGAAAAAAGGGACGGATTTATTTTTCACAGTCGGATTCATATTTTCTCGCTTGTAGTCGTTAAATTGAATTGAATCCTGTGCGCGCTCGCATGCTCGCCAACGTCGCAGATTATGCATGGTCGAGCTATCGAAGCCGGGTAAATGATGAGCCTAGTGGGTGCCTGTTAGATGCTGATCCATGCTTCATGGCGTTGGGTGATACCTCGATGGAGCGGCGGCTTCGGTATGAAGAGTTTGTGCGCCAAGCCATTCCGACTGATCAAACTCAATTGATCCGCGACGCTTTGCAACGAGGCCAATTGACGGGTAAAAACCGTTTCGTAGATGAAGTGGAGCGGATTGTTGGTGTGAGGGTAGAGCAGCGAGGACAGGGGCGGCGGTGGGCCAAGGCTGGAAAATAAATTTGTCCCCTTTTTCGTGCTTTTTCTGCTTTTTCTGTGTGTATTTTGATTTTGGGAATTGTGGATTTAGAGTTTTTGAATCTGAGGATGGTTTGTCTATCGTTGATGGTGTGGTTCGAGTTTCTGATGACGTGGCTTTATGTGGTTTAAAAATTTAAAGAATTGCAAAAAAACGAGAAAAGAGAAAAAGAGGATAGATATATTTTTCAATCATCTGCTACGCTCAAAGCTTCCAGGGATGGGGGGGCTGAGTAGGGTATATTGTTTTACCGAGCTACCCATCTAACGCAGTGTAAGGCACAAGTCGTTTTGCGGATGAGATAGAGCAGATGGTCGGTGTGTTAGTACAATAGCGAGAAGAAAACAGGGGCGGCTGAGGGGTGAGTCAGGAAAATAAATTTGTCCCCGTTTTCTCAAGAACTCCTTCTGGAGTACAGGTTAAAGGGTACACCTATCCAAGGGTGACGGTTTATCCAGAGTATGAGCCTTAATGTATTTGGGAGATGCAATGGAACTTAAGTTTTATTATGTTGATGGTGGCGTTCACCCGGTTGCTGGGCAGGTTTACGACGCTGTAGCTGAGGTGTCTCCTGGCCAAGAGGATGCGCAACGCTATGAGCTTTATGTTTGCAGTGTATTAAGTGCAATCGCTCAGGTTCCAAGTAACTGTGTTCAATTGCTGGAGGCTGTCACATCAATCGAGGATGGTGTTCAAGTCTCAATCATTGAAGGTGGAAATGATGTCCTATTGGATATGGATGCTTCAGGTGTGCAAGTTGATATCTTGGTCAACGACGACTGGATCGGCCAACCTGAGGGCAGGTTTACCTTGCAGGAATGGCGCAAAATTTTAGAGAAGTGGAAGTATTTTTTAGAGCTGCCCAAAGGTTCTGATGAGGTCGTTATAGTGAAATTGCCGTAGGTGGAGGGCGAGCAGAATGGGGGGAACGGGGACAGACCACGTTTTCGAGAATGTCTGGGGACAGGTACGTGATGTATTTTAAACGTGGTCTGTCCCTGAGGAATCCCCACTTTTTCCTACATAAATCAAGAAGTTGGAATATTGAAGAAGCCTGCATGAGTCGGCAGCTTGGTTTGCACCACACAAAAGCAAGATCCCGAACTCATGCAAGCCATCCAATTTTTACACAACGCACTCGCCCAAGCACTGCCCACGCTCCACTCTCGCCGCCTGACCGCCCTGATGTGTTGTGTCAGCGCATTGCTACAAGGCCGGCGCCTGACCTTGACCGGAATCGGTCGTGCCATGCTGGGCCAGGCGTATCCCAAACACTCGATAAAGCGAGTGTCTAGTCCTGAAATAGGTTTACACCTAATTCAGGACTAGACATCCCCTTCATCTTCGTGCCGGAATTTTCGTACCTTTATATGAGAGGTGTCTGATTTCCTCTCGACAGCTCCCCTAATAAGCTACTCAGCGACGCGCACCGGAACCGGTCACGTCTGGACCACAGTGCAAGTAGCGTAGTGATATTCACTGGGTAGCAGAATGAAGTCAGATCCGTATCCATCCATTTCCGATCTCTTACCTGATATGGCATTTCATCATTGATCTCGTCTCACGGGATACTCGGACAGATTTTTTTGTTGCGTGTTGCGCAACATGGTAGGCTTTCGCAATGATCAAGTCTTTTCATCACAAAGGACTGCGCAGATTCTTCCAAACAGGTAGTACAGCTGGCCTACAAACGGCTCATGCCAAGCGGCTTCGGATGCAGCTAGCCGCTTTGGATACAGCCATGACCATTGATGATATGGATATTCCGGGTTTTCGTTTGCACCCGCTCAAGGGAGAAAAGCGCGGACGCTGGTCGATCATGGTGAATGGCAATTGGCGGCTGACGTTCGAGTTTCGTGAAGGAAACGCTTATGTCCTGGACTATGAGGATTACCATTGATGAACATGCATAACCCACCTCATCCCGGTGAATTCATCACTGAAGTCTATCTGGAGCCCAACGGTATCAGCGGTCGGGAACTGGCTGAAAAGCTTGGCGTAGCGCCTTCGACGTTGAGCCGTGTCCTAAAGGGTAGCAGTCGCGTTTCGCCTGAAATGGCGCTGCGACTGTCGGTCGCGCTCGGCCGCTCGCCGGAGAGCTGGCTGGCTATGCAAGATGCTTACGATCTATGGGTTGCCCGTCAACACGTTGATTTGCAGCAGGTAGGAAAGTTCGCTTTTGCTTGAATTGCTTAGGTCAGAAGTGCTGTCTCCTTGTGTACTTGCAAGTCCAGAAGAGCTGCCGATGACGAACAACATAACGTTATGAAAATGGGCGACCCAAGGTCGCCCATTTTCATTACTCCGCTACCAGCGCCCGCAACCGCCTCCCAATCACATCCATCACATCACACCCATCACGCAGCGCTATCGTCAGCATCTTGCAGAAGTCGGTCAGTACCACCGTCTCCGAGTCGATATCCGAACGAAAGGCAATGTTTTCCAGTACCTGGGTCACGGTGCGGATGCGGTAGTCGGCGGTTTCGAAGAGGACGTCGAGGGGGGCTTCGGTGTCGATGAGCAGGGTGGCGGGGGTGCAGTCGATGCCGGTGATGGGCATGTATCGGGTCATGGTCAGAGCCTCGCGAAAAATTAATGAGTCTCTCTGTAAGTCAGGTCGCCAAACCTGTTCGCCGCTTTGGCGAAGATGGACTATAGGCCCCGCCGTTCTTGAGCCACAAGCTACCGCTTTCCGAGTTTCATGTAGGACGTTTGACCTGCTTGCGCTCGACTTTGTGACTGCGGCGGCGTAGGCAATGTAGGCGCCTGCTGCGCAGTCGATCGAGAGCAAGCCCCCTGGCCACAGGGGGCGGTGTTTGACTTGGATTTTAGCTGTGGCAGCAGCTATGAGGCTTGGCCTCGTCATACTTATCGTGATGCCGCACCCAATCCATGAGTTCGTCTTCATTGCGGCCCTTGGGCGTTAGATCTAGGTAGTGGTAGGTGCCGACCAGCATGTCCAGGCCGCGGGCATAGGTGGAGTAGGTGTGGAAGATGTCGCCGGCTTCATTGCGATAGAAGACGCTCAGGCCTGGGAGTTCGCCTTCGCTGGTGTCGGTTGTTTCGTAGTTGTAGGTGGCTTTCCCTCCGGCGGTGTCTTCGGCTTTGAAGCTGACACCGAAGTCGTAGTTGAAGTCGCAGCCGTTTGAAGAGACCCAGTCGAAGGCCCAGCCCATGCGGCGTTTGAACGGTTGGAATTCGGCGAACGGGGCGCGGGAAACGGCGACCACCGCGACGTCGTGGTGGGCCAGGTGCTGGTTGGCGCCGTCGATGTGGTCGGAGAGGAACGAGCAGCCCTGGCAGCCTTCTGTCCAGCCGGGGCCGAACATGAAGTGGTAGATGATCAGTTGGCTGCGACCGCCGAACAGGTTGGCCAGGCTCAGTTCGCCGTGAGGGCCCTGGAAGCGGTAGGGTTTGTCGATCTTGACCCAGGGCAGGGCGCGGCGTTCGGCGCTGAGTTTGTCCCGTTCGCGGGTGAAGGCTTTTTCGTGGGCCAGGTGTTCGCGGCGGGCGGTGAGCCATTCTTCGCGCGAGACGACGGGATGATTTTCTACGTTCATGGCGATTTCTCCTGTAGGCAAAGGCGCTTCAGCAAGTGGTCGTTTGGCCCTGGCCGGATTCGACAGACCGTTGGTCGGCGTGTGAAATGACCCGCCCGGAACCCCGGCTGAACGGTGACGTAGCGTCTCGGTCACACCTTGAGTAGGCATCTCACTCTTCAGAGGATGGACCAGGATGACGACTTATAACTGGGACTTGATCGAAAAGTTGTTGCACGAAGTGCAGAACGGCGCCGGCCACAGCTTCACCCCCCGGCCTTATGCGGAGCAGTACGCGGCGCAGAAAGCGGCTGCGGGCGAGGAGATCGAGAACCTCGATCATCTGAAAGCGGTCGCCGGGGAGTATGAGAAGGTGTTGCTGGAGCGGGGCTTCATCGAGCCCCGGCCGGAGGAGGAGGGCGGCAACGGTGAGAATTTCGTGCTGACGCCCCGTGGCTCGCGGTTGCTGAGCCTGATCGACAGCAGCATCCCTGGTAATGATCATCCGCGCCAGGTACTGGATGAGCAGGAAGATGCGCTGGATGAGTTTACGTTTGATGACTTGGCTTCGAAGGCGCAGATTGCCTAGGAACCAGGCACAAACCTTGTGGGAGCGAGCTTGCTCGCGATAGGCGCTCTGGCATTCAACGGATGTATTGCCTGTTCGATCGCTATCGCGAGCAAGCTCGCTCCCGCATTTGATCTCCCACGTTGGATCTTCAGTGGTTTCAAGATCGTGCAGCCTTCAGGCACTTCAAATCGCTGAAGTCTTTTTTCACTCCGTCGATTTTCTTCAACAGCCGTTCGCGCTGGGGCGGCGTGCTGTTGGTCATCAGGTCGATCAGCAGGCTGCGGGCCTGGGCTTCGGTTTTGTTGTAGGCCTCACGGTAGGCCGGTGTCCACAGGCTCTCGCGGTCCACCAGCAGTTGCTCGATGCGTTTTGCAAAGTCCGGGCTGTGCCGCTGGGCCACGGCGGCGCTGAACTGGTTTTGCCAATGGGCGCGATTGGCGATCCACTGCTGGTTCTGGTCGCCCAGGGCGGTGGACCAGGCCACCACCCGCTGGCGCTGGGCGATGTTGAGGGGACCGAGCCAGTCGTTCAGGCGCTTTTCCATGCGTTCGCTGCGTTCCTGGATCTGCTGTTGCAAGGTCGGCTTGAGGTACTGCTGCTGGCGTTTACGCTGGTCCTTGATAAACGCGGCGTCCATGTCTGCGACCTGGTCGTCGTTCAGCCCCTGCAGCAATTCGATGGCCGACGGGGTGATCGCCCGGGCGGTTTCGGCGATGGCGGCCTTGGCTTCCCGGGTGCGTTGCTGCAGGGCTTCGTCGGTGACCTGATCGGTCTGCACCATGGTCTTCAAGCGGTCCAGCCAATCGAGGTAACCGGGCAGTTGCGTGGTGCAATGCCAACTCAGGTGCTCCTTGAGGCGCTCGTTGAACCAGTCCTTTTGCTCGCCGTTGATTTCCAGGTAATCGTTGAGCGTCCAAGGGATGATCAGGTCGAGGTTGCGATAGGCCAGGCCGATACGGCTACAGGCGGTGAGTGTCAGCAACAGGGCGATGAACATGGCGGTGCGGGTCAACCAGCGCGACATGGGCGAGTCCTTGCGAAGCCATCAGGTGTCTTGTTTGAGCATGGCAGGCGCGCGGCAGTTCAGCCGATTAAAGCGTAACGCTTAGTAAAATGGATGGGCCATTTTCAGGGTCACCAACCCGTCGCATTCGCTGTTGTGGCCGGAATAGGCCGAGCAACCGCTGCCGTTGAGGCTGGAGTCGCTGTAGATCAGGTCCAGGTCGATGCCTCGCCACGGACGGGAGATTTTCAGCGACCAGTCACTGAAACTGCCTACGTAGCCATCTCCCACGGAAACGGGTGTGTTGAGCTGGTGGGTCGTGTATTTGGCACTGATGCCGATGCCGAACGGCACGTTGCCACCCAGGTCGGCGAATAGGGTGCTGTTCTGTTTGTCCGGGTCGTTGCTCAACGCCGCGCCGAAACGGCTGCCCAGCACGGTCAGGCCGCCGTAGAGCTCCTGGCTGTCGAGGGTGTCGACCGTGGGGTAGCTGTAGTGGATAAGGCCGACTTCGTAGCCCAGGGTCTGGTCGAAAGGCTGTTTGAAGCCCAGGTAGGAATCGACTTCGAGGTTGGTGGATGGGGTCAGCCCGGCGCTGGGGGACCACTGGCCGAAGTACCAGCCACTGTCATGGCTCAGGTCCAGGCCGCCATGGAACGAACCGGTGCTCGAAGGGGTGACGAGGCCCTGGGCCATGCTGCGGCTGGGCGTGGTGCCGAGCTTGAGGTCGAAGTCGCCGAGCTCGCGCTGGAAAACCTGCCCATGGGCAAGGGGGCCGATCAGCAGGCCGATCATCAGCAGGGCATTGGGAATACGCATGCTTCACTCCATGAATAGCGAGGAGCATTCAAGCTGGAACACTTGAAATAGAGAGGCGCAAGCATACCGACGAATACCCGGCATCGAAGGCCGTTCGTCGATTTTTACTTATCGAGGGGGAGAAAAGACTTCCAGTCCAAGCGCTTCGAAGCTCAAAGCGCTTTGGGACCAGGCGGTGCGGGGATTATTTCTTGCCCAGGCTGATCTGCTTGGACGGGCCGAAGGTCTGGCCGCTGACGCCCTTGGCAATTTGCTGGATTTCGCCGCCGGACTTGAGGAATGCAGCGATCTGGTCGTTGATCGACTCGCTGGTTTCAACGGCTGGAGCTGGCTTTGCTTTGCTGTTGGATGCTTTTACGCGCATGGCGGCCATTAACCTGTAGATAATTAATTGGGCCAGGCATCGTACAGGAAATACCTGGCCATTGCTTGGCTGATATTTGCGCCAAATATCCCGGCAACGGCAGACACGAAGGCGGATTCATACCGTGATCAAACGCCTAACCTCCTGTTTTAAATAACAACCGTGCGCAAAATATATCGTCGGACAAGCGAGGCCAGACGCTTGCAACGGCATCAATTGTCTGACGAATGGCCCTGCTCAGGTCGAAACCCCAGGAAAATCAAGGCTTGCGCAGGTCTTTTCCAGCAGGCCCGCCAGCATCCACGAATCGACCGGTAAAAACAGGTAGAATGCCGCCCACGCAATGAGGGTATTGGAAATGGCTTTAGTCGGGCGCTACAACAGTTTGCAAGTGGTTAAACACACTAACTTCGGTTTATATCTGGATGGCGGTGCCGATGGCGAAATTCTGTTGCCCAACCGTTATATCCCCAAGGATATTCCCACTGAAGATGAAGATTGGCTGAATGTTTTCGTTTATCTGGACAGTGACGACAAACTGATCGCGACTACGGAAAAGCCCAAAGTCCAGGTGGGGGAATTCGCCAGCCTGAAAGTGGTTGAAGTCAATAGCATCGGCGTGTTCCTTGACTGGGGACTGCCCAAGGACCTGCTGTTGCCGTTCTCGGAAGAAAAGCGCCAGATGAGCGCCGGGGATTACTGCGTGGTGCATGTCTACCTCGACAAGCACACTCGCCGCATCACTGCCACGGCGCGCCTGGACCGTTATCTGGACAAGACGCCGGCCAACTACAAGCCCGGCCAGGAAGTAGATTTATTGGTCGCCGAAGCCACCGACATGGGGTTCAAGGCCATCATCAATAACAAGCATTGGGGCTTGATCCACAAGAACGAAATCTTCAAGTTCATGCGGGCCGGCAAACAGGAAAAGGGCTTCATCAAGGAAGTCCGCCCGGACGGCAAGATCAGCCTGAGCCTGCAGCCGGTGGGCCAGGAAGCCGCCACCAGTCTGAATGCGAAGATTCTGGCCAAGCTGCGTGAAAACAACGGCACGCTGGCCGTGAGCGACAAGAGCGACCCAGCGCTGATCAGCAGCCTGTTTGGCGTGAGCAAGGGCAACTTCAAGAAAGCCATTGGTGCGTTGTACAAGAATGGGCAGATCGTCATTCATCCCGATCGTATCGAGCTGAGCTGAACCCTTTACTTATAGGTAAGAAGACCCTGTGGTGAGTGAATAAATCCCCTCACCACAGAGGTGATGTTCAGCTGCCTCGTGTATACAAGATTTTTGCACCTTTAGCATGCATTCACGCCCTGTTCGTGGGCGCTTGGCAGCTTTTTGCTTGCCTTGAACCTGGCCGCACACCGCGGTTTGTCTCATGTTCAATCCCTATGGCACGCATTCTGCGTGGAGCTTCGTATACAAACCATGCCGGCTCCCGTGCGCAGTATGGTGAACAGTTTATTCGGGGGCCCGGTTTCATAAAAAAGGAGCCCCGCAATGTCCGAGCAATTGCCCACCGGCTACAGCCCCCGTCTCTATAACGCGGACCTGGGCCCGCTGCCGCAGAAATGGAATTGGTACAACATCTTCGCGTTCTGGATGAGCGATGTGCACAGCGTCGGCGGCTACGTTTTCGCCGCCAGCCTGTTCGCGTTGGGCCTGGCCAGCTGGCAGGTGCTTATCGCCTTGCTGGGCGGGATCTGTATCGTGCAGTTGATCGCCAATCTGGTAGCCCGGCCGAGCCAACAGGCGGCGGTGCCGTATCCGGTGATCTGTCGTTTGGCGTTCGGCGTGTTCGGCGCGAACATTCCTGCCGTCATCCGCGGGTTGATCGCGGTGGCGTGGTACGGCATCCAGACCTATCTGGCCTCCAGCGCCCTGATCATCGTGGTGCTGCGGTTCTTTCCGTCGATGGAAGTCTACGCAACGCCGCATTTTGCCGGTCTATCCTACCTCGGTTGGTTCGGTTTCCTCAGCCTGTGGTGCGTTCAGGCCCTGGTATTCTGGGCCGGGATGGAGTCGATCCGGCGTTTCATCGACTGGGCCGGGCCAGTGGTCTACGCGGTGATGTTCCTGCTGGCCGGCTGGATCGTCTGGAAGGCCGGTTGGAGCAACATCAGTTTCACCCTGGCGGAAAAGTCCTTGTCCGGCTGGCAGGCGTTCGGCCAGGTAATCGTCGCGACGGCCCTGGTGGTGTCGTACTTTTCTGGCCCAACCCTGAACTTCGGTGATTTCAGCCGCTATTGCCGGAGCATGTCTGACGTGCGCCGAGGCAACTTCTGGGGCCTGCCGGTGAATTTCCTGGCCTTCTCGCTGGTGACCGTAGTGATCGTTTCCGGCACCTTGCCGGTGTTCGGTGAAATGCTCCATGACCCGATCGCTACCGTGGCGCGCATCGACAACGATGTGGCGGTCCTGCTGGGGGCCTTCGCCTTCGTGACGGCCACCATCGGTATCAATATCGTGGCCAACTTCGTGTCCCCGGCCTTTGACTTCGCCAACGTCGCGCCCAGCAAGGTCAGCTGGCGCGCCGGCGGCATGATCGCGGCGGTGGCATCGGTCTTCATCACGCCCTGGAACTTGTTCAACAACCCTGAAGTGATCCACTACACCCTGGACGTGCTGGCGGCGTTCATCGGGCCGCTGTTCGGCATCCTGCTGGTGGATTACTACCTGATCAAGAAACAGCAGATCGATGTGGATGCGCTGTTCAACGACGGGCCGAGCGGGCGCTATTACTACAGCGGTGGCATCAACTGGACGGCGGTCAAGGCCTTGATCCCTGCGACGCTGATGGGCGTGGCGATTACCTTCACCCCGATGTTGCAGCCGATGGCCAACTTCGCCTGGTTCACCGGTTGCTTCCTGGGGGGCGTGTTGTATTTCGCCCTGGCCCGGCGCGAGCTGAGCACGCATCTGAAACCTTCGTTCAGCGCCGCCGGGCAAGCCTGATCAACGCAGGGCGTTCTGGGTGCAGTGCACTCGGGCGGCCTGGCTGGCGGGCCGTAGCAACAGTGCTCCGGCCAGCACCAGGCTGCTGCCGGCGATGATCAGCGCCGGCTGCAGGCCACCGCTGAAATGACTGCTCAACGCCGCCAGCAACGGCCCGCTGAGTTGGCCCATGGCAAAACAGGCGGTCAACAGACCGGCGTTGCGTTGGGTGGCATGGGGCGCCAGTTCCCGGGAGCGCAACATCACCAGTTGCATGCAGGCCAGGAACGGCGTGCCGCACAGGATCACTCCCAACGCCAGCCCCGGTCCGCTGCCCAACAGGCAGGCAAACACACCGGCAGCCTGCAGCCACAAGGTACCGATCAACCAGCGGCCGGTGGTGTTTGGCGCGGGCCGGCGCAGGCTCACCAACAACACACCGATAGCGGCGGCGAGGCCGAAGCAGGGCCAGAACAGATCGGCTTGCCATTGCCCTTGGAACCGTGCCGAGGCCATTTGCGACAGGAACGTCGCGGGAATGATGTAACCCACGCCGTACAACGCGTACACCACGCCGAGCCGGGCGATGCCCGGGGGCGACGACGGGCTGGCCGGGGCCACGACGGTCGCGGTTGGGCTGGGTTGCGGCAGGATCGGCAGGATCACCAACAGCATGACCAGCGCCACACCGGCGTACACCAGCCACAAGGTCGCGGATGTCTGGCCCAACAGGTTGGAGCCCAGGGCCAGCAAGCCGGTAAGGAAGATTCCCAGGCCCGGCCCGGCGAACACCAGCGCGCCAAGCCGTGGTCGTCCCGCCGCGGCTGCCAGGGGTTGGCTCAGCGCGGTGATCATCACCAGCGCCCAGGCACTGGCGACACCGGTGCCAAAACGCAGCGCCAGGTGCGGCCAGAATCCCCAGGCCCAGCAGGATGCCAGGGTCAGCAGCACGCACAGCCACAGCCCACCGAGTAAACGCCGCCGTACCTGCTCCGGACGACGAGCGAACATCGCGTCCAGTGCGCCGACGAAATAACCCAGGTAGTTGGCAGCGGCAATCAGACCGGCGGCAGTCAAGTCGACCTGTCCTTCGCCGATCAAATGAGGTAACTGGGGCGTAAGGGCGAAGCGGCCGATGCCCATGGCCATCATCAGGGCAATGAAGCTGGCGAGCAGGCGGATAAAGGGCGACATGGTCGTTCTCCGGTATCGAGGCGAATGACCGTCAGGCTAGGATCGATTGACTTTCAATAAAATTGAATAATAGTGAGTAACTTGTTCTTTTTTGGAGAATGTCATGGAGTTCAGCCAATTGCGGATCTTCCAGGCCGTGGCCGAGGAGGGCTCCATCACTCGGGCTGCCGAGCGCATGCATCGGGTGCCGTCGAATCTATCGACCCGGCTCAGGCAGTTGGAAGAGCAATTGGGGGTGGATCTGTTCCGGCGCGAGCGGCAGCGTTTACAGCTATCACCCGCAGGAAAAGTCCTGCTGGACTATGCGAACAAGCTGTTTGCCTTGCATGACGAAGCCCATGCTGCCGTGCAAGGAGGGCAGCCGGCCGGGGATTTTGTCCTGGGTACGATGTACAGCACTGCGGCGATTTACCTGCCGGACCTGTTGGCCACCTACCACCGGACGTATCCGGCGGTGAACCTGCAGGTGCAATCGGGGCCCAGCGGTGAGTTGCTCGAAGGCCTGCTGACCGGCCGCCTCGATGCTGCGCTGGTGGATGGCCCGCTGGAACTGGCGGGGCTGGACGGTGTGCCGTTGTGCGATGAACGGCTGGTGCTGATCAGCGAGGCCGATCACCCGCCGGTGCGCAGTGCGCTGGATGTACAAGGCCGTTCGGTCTTCACGTTCCGACGGGGTTGCTCGTATCGGATGCGTCTGGAGGCCTGGTTTGCCCACGACCATGCGACCATGGGCAGGGCGATGGAGATCGAGTCTTACCAGGGGATGCTGGCATGCGTGATTGCCGGCTCCGGCGTGGCGCTGATGTCCGAGTCGATGCTGGCCAGCCTGCCGGGGCGCGAACAGGTGGCAGTGCACCCGCTGGCCGAGCCGTTCGCCAGCGCAACGACCTGGTTGATGTGGCGAAAAGGGATGGTCGGGGCGAACCTCAACGCCTGGATCGAACTGCAACAGCGAGCCTGGCCGCCAGTGACCAGGAGGGAGGCTCAATCGGCTTGAACTACCGGCAGCGGATTTGGATCAATCCAGTAACAGATCATTGCAATATGTGACGAGCATTGCGTAGCACATCGGACTATTATCAGTGCGAAGGGGCCACAGAAATCTGCCGCTCGCACCACCCTGAGGGGGCACCACGATGAAAGAGAAAATCCAGAACTGGCTTCATGACCTGGGTGTCGCACTCGGTTTGATCGAGCCACCCCTGCAACCGGTTCCGATCCGCACCGATGATGAGCAACGCCGCCGCCAGCCGCGTCGTCGGTAGATACATCGCCGAATCTGGAGAGATCGCAGTTCCGGACCATTTCAATTGAGATGGCCCGGAACTGCGATCTTTTTATTTCTGAAGACAGAACCTGTGGGAGCGAGCCTGCTCGCGATAGCGGTGGACCGGCATGCATTCTTGTTGAATGTACTGCCGTCATCGCGAGCAGGCTCGCTCCCACAGGGATCTCATTGTCGAGCGTTGGCGGTCAAACCGCCTTGGCCACTACCTTCGGCCGTGGCGACAACAGGCTCACCAGCACAAAGCTCACCAGCGCCACGCCCAGGCTGTAATAGATCGGCGTATTGGCATCCAGGCCGTCCTTGAACATGAAGAACAGCGCTGTCACGAAGCCCAGGGACATGCTGGTGATCGCGCCGGCGGTGGTGGCGCGTTTCCAGTAGATCGCGCCGATCAACGGGATCAGCATGCCGCCTACCAACAGGTTGTAGGCCAGGGTCAGGGCGCTGATCACGTCGCTGACCACCAGGGCGATGCCCAGCACGACCACGCCCATCAACAGCGTCGCGATGCGGTTTTCGTGGACATCGGCGCTGCCGCCTTCACGTCCCTGGCGCAGGCGTGGCAGCAGGTCCTGGACCACGGTGGTGGAGGCTGCGAGCAACCCCGCCGCCGCGGTGGACATCAGTGCCGCCAGCGCGGCGGCCACCACCAGCCCGCGGATACCGTTGGGCAGGCTCGTCTGGACGACGCTGGCAAAGGCGTTGTTGACGTTCTCCAGGTCCGGCAGCAGCACCTTGGCGGCCATGCCGATCAGGGCGCCGGCCAGGCCGTACAGCACGCAGTACAGGCCGGCGGCGGTACCGGCCACCTTCGCCACGCCTTCGCTGCGGGCGGTGAACACCCGCTGCCAGATATCCTGGCCGATGAAGATGCCGAAGAAATAGATCAGGAAGTAGGTGACGATGGTGTCCCAGCCAATGGCGGTGAAATCGAAGTAGCTGGCCGGTAGCTTGGCTACCATGGCGTCCCAGCCACCCGCATCGACGATGGACATTGGCATCAACAGGAACACCAGGCCAACGGTCATGATCAGAAATTGCACGATGTCGGTGAGGGTCAGGGACCACATGCCGCCGATGGTGGAATACAGCACCACCACGCCGCCGCCCACCAGGATCGAAGCCCAGAAGGGCAGGCCGAACAGCACCTGCATCACGGTACCGATGGCGATGGTGGACGTGGCGCCGATCATCAGTGCGTACACCAGCATGATCACCGCGCTGGCGTGCCGCGCCGCCGGATTGTAGCGACGCTCCAGCACCTGGGTGACGGTGTAGATCTTCAGCTTGAGCAACGGCTTGGCCAGGAACAGGCTCAGGCCGACGATGCCCAGGCCGATGGCGCCGCACAGCCAGAAGCCGGAAATCCCATGGACATAACCCAGGCGCACGGTACCGATGGTGGACGCGCCGCCCAATACCGTGGCGGCCATGGTGCCCAGGTAAAAGCCCGGGCCGAGGTTGCGACCGGCGACCAGATAGTCGTCACGGGTCCTGGCGCGGCGCATGCCGTACCAGCCCAGGGCGATCATGCCGGCGGCGTAAATGAGAACGACGATTAAATCCAAAGCCATGGTGGCGTGTCTCCGGTTGTATTTTTTATAAGAAAGTCGGGATGAGTCATGCCCTGGGAGCGAGGAGGTTTAGCGAAACGTCGCACCGCCCCGCTGGGCTGCGAAGCAGCCCTCCCGGAACAGTCGATTCGATCTGTCTGGTACACCGAGGTATCAGGGGGTGGGACCGCTTCGCGCTCCAGCCGGTACGAATCCCCTCGCCACAGGTTCGGGGCCCGACTCCGCGGTGTCGGGCTCCAAACCCTTGCCACGCGGATCATCCGGCCCATACACCGCCGCCGGTTCCGGAAACAGTCCCAGCAACGCCAGGTACACCACCGAGGCCAGGCCGAGGGTCACCGGCAGGCTGATGTCGATACCACCGGCCAGCTCGCCCAGGGGCCCGACGAACTGTCCAGGCAGGTTGACGAAGCACAACCCCACCAGTGCGCTGGGAATCCATGCGCCCAGGCCGCGCCAGTTCCAGCCATGGGTGAACCAGTAGCGTCCGCCGGTTTCGCCCCGGGTGAACACTTGCAGGTCATCCGGGCAGTAGAAGCCGCGGCGCACCACCAGGCCGATGATCATGATCACCATCCATGGGGTGGTGCAGGTGATGATCAGCACGGCGAAGGTGGACACGCTCTGCACCAGGTTCGCAGCGAAACGTCCGATGAAGATGAAGGCAATCGACAGCACACCGATCAGCAGCGTCGCCTTGACCCGCGACAGTACCCGCGGAAACACGCTGGACATGTCCAGCCCGGTGCCATACAGGGATGTCGTGCCGGTGGACATGCCGCCGATCACCGCGATCAGGCACACCGGCAGGAAGAACCAGCCCGGCGACACCGCCAGCAGGCCGCCCACGTAGTTGTTGGACGCGATGTAGTCCGGCGCCTTGACCGCCACGATGGTGGCGGTGGCGAGGCCGAACAGGAACGGGATCAACGTGGCAAGCTGCGCGGCGATCACTGCCAGCATGATGCGGCGCTTGGGCGTATTGCGGGGAATGTAGCGCGACCAGTCGCCCAGGAACGCGCCGAAGGAGATCGGGTTGCTCATGGCCACCAGCGCCGCGCCGATGAACGCCGCCCAGAAGCCCGCTTGGCCAAGGGCAACCGTGCCGGCGTACTGGCTGTCGAAGGTTGGGGCGAAGGCGACGATGCCCAGCAGGAACAGCAGGCTGGCCGCCCATACCGCGATGCGGTTGACCCACAGCATGAAGCGGAAGCCGTAGATGCACACTGTCAACACCAGCAGGGCGAAGAGGCCGTAGGCCAGGCCCAGGCTCAGGTCGGTTTCCGGTACGCCCACCAGGCGCTTGGCGCCGCCGATCAACGCATCCCCCGAGCTCCATACCGACAGCGAGAAAAACGCAATGGCCGTCAGCAACGACAGGAACGAACCGACGATCCGCCCGTGCACGCCAAAATGTGCGCCGGAGGAAACGGCGTTGTTGGTGCCGTTGAGCGGGCCGAACAGGCCCATCGGTGCGAGGATGATCGCGCCCAGCAACACCCCCAGCACGATGGCCCAGACCCCGGCCTGGAACGAAAGTCCGAACAACACCGGGAAGCTGCCGAGCACAGCGGTGGCGAAGGTATTGGCGCCGCCGAAGATCAGTCGAAACAGATCCCCCGGACCGGCGGTGCGTTCATGGTCCGGGATCTGCTCGACCCCGTAGGTTTCGATTTGCGTAAGGCTTTTATCGTTATTGTTATTCATGATCTGCTCCGATCATCGAGGCGCGCTCATCGGATGTGAGCGCTGCCTGTTTGGCTAAGGGGGTGGCAGCCCTTCCGGCATGGCGGATAAATGTTCGTGACAGGCCAGCCATAGGCCCTGTTGTTCTTGTACGTGTCCGTCCTGTCGGCGGAACAGGATGGTTTCGCGTTCCTGGCTAAAGTGTCGCTCCCCTTGCATGCGCAGCTCGGTGGCCACGTCATGGATAAACACCGCCACGTCTCCTTGCAGGCTGACGAAGGCGTTGCTCGAGGTGCATGAGAGCACCTCGAAGCCATCCTCGGACCGCCAGCGATCCCACAATGCCTGGTAGGCATCGCGCGACAGCAGGGGCTGTTCGAGGGTGTGGAACACGAAGCTCGCATCGGCTGTGAAGGCGCCGAAGTAAGCGTCGCGGTCATTGCGGGCGAAGGCCGCCACCAGCTGCGCGGCGGCCTCGAGCACTTGCTCCCGTTCGTTCATGGCAACCTCAGCGATGAGCCACGCCAGGCAGTACGCAGAGCATCTCGTACAGCAGGTTGGCGCCCAACAGCGAGGTGTTGCCGGTGGTGTCGTAGGGCGGCGAGACCTCCACCAGGTCACAACCCACCAGGTCGAGGCCCTGGCAACCGCGCACGATCTCGATCGCCTGGATGGTGGTCAGGCCACCGATTTCCGGAGTACCGGTACCCGGCGCCCAGGCCGGGTCGATGCCATCGATGTCGAAGCTCAGGTACACCGGGCCGCCGCCGACTTTTTCGCGGACCTCGGCCATCAGCGGTGCCAGGGAATGGTGCCAGCACTCTTCGGCCTGGACCACCCGGAAACCCTGGCGACGGCTCCAGTTGAAATCGTCGGCGGTATAGCCCTGGGCCCGCAGGCCGATCTGTACCACGCGGTCGCAATCCAGCAGGCCTTCTTCCACTGCGCGGCGGAAGGTGGTGCCGTGGGCGATTTTCTCGCCGAACATGTGGTCGTTCACATCGGCATGGGCATCGATATGGACCAGGCCGACCTTGCCGTGTTTCTTGTGGATGGCCCGCAGGATCGGCAGGGTGATGGTGTGGTCGCCGCCCAGGGTCAGGGGAATGACGTTGTGTTCGAGGATTTTGTGATAGGACTGCTCGATGATACGCACGGCATCCAGCAGATTGAACGTGTTGATCGCCACGTCGCCGATATCGGCCACCGATAGCGAATCGAACGGCGCGGCGCCGGTGGCCATGTTGTAGGGGCGGATCATCACGGATTCGGCGCGGATCTCCCGGGGCCCGAAACGGGTACCGGCGCGCAGGGAGGTGCCGATGTCCAGCGGTACACCGACGAAAGCAGCGTCCAGGCCGGCGGCGGTGGGCACGTGGGGCAGTCGCATCATGGTAGCGATGCCGCCGAAGCGCGGCATTTCGTTGCCGCCCAGTGGTTGGTGAAGAATCTTGTCCACGGCTAGGGCCTCATCGTTTGTTTTAGTTATCGGGGGCCGATTCTGCGAAAAGCGTGCGTGGGGAAAAATCGCCGGTGGCAAATACTTAGTTCAGATTTTTCTAAACTAATGCGGGGCAGGGCGATAGACTCTCGCCCAGCGCAATCCCCTCGCCACAAAGTTTGCAGTGACCCGCCTGTATGGAGACATCCGATGGCCAACGCTTTACCCGACCTGAAACTGCTGCGCATTTTTGTCAGCGTGGTCCGGCACCAGGGGTTCGCCAACGCGCAGCATGAACTCAACTTGTCCACATCGGCCATCAGCACCTACATGAGCCAGCTCGAATCGGCCCTGGGCCTGGTGCTCTGTCACCGTGGCCGGGGTGGGTTCAGCCTGACCAGCAAGGGGGAGCTGTTCCATCAGGAAACCCTGCGCCTGCTGGGTGAGCTCGAAGGTTTCGAGCAATATGCCGCCGCGCTGAAAGGCGAGTTGCGCGGCACGCTGAACCTGGGGGTGATCGACTCCACCGTCAGTGACAAGGCCCTGCCGTTCGCCGAAGCCATCGGTGCCTACAGCCAGGAACACCCGGCGGTGCACCTGCATCTGTCGGTCATGAGTCCCTACGAGCTGCAACTCGGGGTCCAGGACAATCGCCTGGACCTGGCCATCGGTGCGTTTTCCACGCGCATGAGCGGGCTGGTCTACATGCCGCTGTACCGCGAACAACACTGGTTGTACTGCAGCAGCCGTCACCCGCTGTTCAGCGAGCGGCGCATTCCCGAACAACTCATCACCCAGCAGCGCATGGTGGGGCGTGGTTACTGGAGCCAGGCAGAACTGGCCCGCCACGGCTTCAAGCACAGTGCGGCGACGGTGGAAAGCATGGAGGCGCAACTGATCCTGGTGCTGTCCGGCGCCTACATCGGTTACCTGCCCGAACACTATGCCCAGGCCTGGGTCGACAAGGGTGACCTGCGGGTGCTGTTGCCGGCCACGTTCGGCTACCAGGCACCGTTTTCGATGATCATGCGCCGTGGCCGCAGTCGCGAGCCGCTGATCCAGACATTCCGCGACCTGCTCAAGGCGCAGTTGAACCAGGCCTGAGGTGCCGATGCCCAGAATCCATTGCCCACGGTGCCAGCGGCCGCAGAGCCATTGCCTGTGCCCGTTGATCCCCAGTCTCGACAGCCGTACCCGGGTGTTGTTGTTGCAGCATCCCAGCGAAGTGAACCACGCCCTGAACACCGCGCGGCTGGCGGCGCTGGGGCTGACCAATGCCGAGCTGATGGTGGGTGAGGTGTTCGAGGATTTGCCACGGCTGCTCAATCAACCGGGTTATCAGGCGCGGCTGTTGTTTCCTGGCGACGAGGCGCTACCGTTGCAGACCTGCACCCCGTCCGATGAGCCGATCCTGCTGGTCGTCCCGGATGGCACCTGGCGCAAGGCGCGCAAGTTGCTGCACCTCAATCCGTTGCTGGCGGCGCTGCCGAGGGTGACCCTGGCCGAAGGCGGCGTGTCCCGTTATCGCCTGCGCAAGGCGCCGGGGCCGGGAGCGTTGTCGACGGTGGAGGCGATTGTCCAGGCGTTGCAGGTGCTTGAAGCACCGAACAGTTTCGAGCCGTTGCTCAGGCCGTTCGAGGCGTTGATCGAGGGGCAGATTGCGGCGATGGGGGAGGAGGTTTTCCAGCGTAACCATGTCCGAAAATAGTGGCGGTTTTTACTGGCCTCATCGCGAGCAGGCTCGCGATAGCGGTAGCCCTGTCGATGAAATCCCAGCCAGAAACTACCGCTCCCGCATCGCCTCAGTCCTGGCCTTCAGCACCGGCTTGAGCAAGTAATCCAGAACACTTTTCTCGCCGGTAATGATATCCACCGTCGCCACCATTCCCGGAATGATCAGCAGCGGCTTGGCATCCCCGCCCAAGTGGTTTTTGTCGGTACGCACCTGGATCAGGTAGAAGCTGTTGCCCTTGTCGTCGGTGATGGTGTCGGCACCGATCAGTTCGAGCCTGGCGCTCAGCCCGCCGTAGATCGTGTAGTCGTAGGCGCTGAACTTGACCATGGCTTTCTGCCCAGGGTGCAGGAAGGCCACGTCCTGCGGGCGGACCTTGGCTTCGATCAGCAGGTTGTCCTCCAGAGGCACGATTTCCACCATGTCGCTACCCGGCTGCACCACGCCGCCGATGGTGTTCACCTTGAGTTGCTTGATCACCCCATGCACCGGCGAGACCACGGTGGTTCGGGTCACGCGGTCGTCGATGGCGATGCTCGACGCGGTGATTTTCGACAGCTCGGTGCGTTTTTCGTTGAGCTCCTTGGCCGCCTCGGAACGGAAGGTCTGTTCCGATTCGTCGATCTTGCTCTTGATCTCGTTGATCGCCGATTCCGCCCGGGGAATCGCCAGGGTGGTGGCGTTGAGCGAGCCGCGGATCTCCACCGCGCTGCGCTTGAGCCGCAGGATTTCCACCGGTGAAACCGCCCCGGTGCGCACCAGCGGCGCGGACATGTTCATTTCCTCCTGCAGCAGGCTCAGGGCTGAGCTGAACTGGCTCTGCTTGGAGCGGAACTCCGCCAGCTCCTGGGTCTTCTGGCGCAGTTGTTCGGTCAGGGTCCGTTGTTCACTGGCCAGGCGCCGCTGGCGTTGTTCGTGCAGGGAGCGCTCATCCTCGGCCACTTGCGGGGCCTTGCCAGTCACCTCGGCGGACATCTGCAGCGGCCGGCCCTCGGCCTCCGCCGACAGGCGCTCGACCTGGGCCATCAAGGCATACCGGTCGGCCTCGCTTTCGCCCTTGTTCGACAGATAACGCGTGTCGTCCAGGCGCAGCAGGGTATCGCCCTTGTTCACCATCTGGCCTTCGCGCACAAAGATCTCGCTGACGATACCGCCCTCCAGGTTCTGGATCACTTGCACCTTGCTCGACGGAATCGCCTTGCCTTCACCGGTTGTGACTTCCTGCAGGACCGCAAGCCTGGCCCACACCAGCGCGGCGACGATCAGCCCGGCGGCCAGCCACACGGTAATGCGCGAACGGCGGGGCGAGTCCTGCAGCGCGGCGCCTGCGGTTTCCGACATGAACTCGCTTTCGGCGCTTTTGCTGAAACTGCCGAAGTAGCTTCGGGCGGCTGAATCCGGTGTTTGAGCAGACATGGGGCGATACCCGTCAGTGAGAGAAAATAAAGCCGAACCAAGAACCGTGAGAGCGAGCTTGTGTGGGAGCGGTATTGCGCTTAAACCGCCGCAGAGCCTACCCGTCCCTTGCGCAAGGCATCGATGACTGCGTCCTTCGGCCCATCCGCCACGATCCGTCCGTTGTCCAAGACCACCAACCGGTCCACCAGGCTCAGCATCGAAGTGCGGTGAGTGACCAGCAGCACCGTCTTGCCCTGTACATGGGTGTGAAGCTTCTGCCGCAGGACGTCTTCGCTGCTGTTGTCCATGGCGCTGGTGGGTTCGTCCAGCAGCAGGATCGGCGGGTCGAGCAACAAGGCCCGGGCCAGCAGCACGGCTTGGCGTTGGCCACCGGACAGCAACTGGCCACGTTCGCCCACCGGCCGGTCGAAGCCTTGGGGATGCTGGCGGGCCAGTTCGGTGACACCGGTCAGTTCCGCCACTTCCAGCATGCGCGCGTCGCTGACATAGCGGGCGCCGAGGGTGAGGTTGTCCCGCAGGCTGCCGGCCAGCAACGGCAGGTCATGGGCGACATAGCCGATCTGTTGGCGCAGGTCGGCGACATCCAGCTGCCGCAGGTCCAGGCCATCGAGCAACAGCTGGCCCTCCTGGGGCGCATAGAACCCCATCACCAGGCGTGCCAGGGTGCTTTTGCCCGAGCCGCTGCGCCCGATGATTGCGACCCGCTCACCGGGCTTGAGGCTGAAACTCACGTGTGCCAGCGCCGGAGTGTCCTGACCGTTGTAGTGGAACGTCACGCCGTTGACGTCCAGCGCGCCCTGCAATTGGGTGCGGTCCAGCGGTCGCTGCCCGGCTTCGCGCTCCTGGGGCAAGGCCATCAAGGCGTCGGTGCTGCGCATGGTGAGCCGGGCCTGCTGGTAGCGGGTGATCAACCCGGCGATCTGTCCCAGTGGCGCCAGCACCCGGCTGCCCAGCATGTAGGTCGCCACCAGCGCGCCGACGCTGAGGTTGCCGGCAATGATGCTGTAGACCCCGGCGACGATGGTGGTCATGCCGGCCAGCTGTTGCAGGAACAGGGTGCCGTTGGTGGCCAGGGCCGAGAGGTTGCGCGCATGGCTGTCCAGGCGGGTGAGGGCGCCATGGGTGCTTTCCCATTGATGCTGGCGCTCGCTTTCGGCGCTGCAGGCCTTGAGGGTTTCCAAACCGCCGAGGGTTTCGATCAACAAGGCCTGGCGCTGCGCGCCCAGGGCCAGGCTTTTCTGTACGGTATCGCTCAGGCGCGCCTGGATGATCATCGCGAAGACGATGGTGATCGGAAAGGCCACCACCGGAATCACCACCAGCCATCCACCCAGCAGGCCGATCACCACCAGCATCAGCAAGGCGAAGGGCAGGTCGATCAGGCTGGTCAAGGTGACGGCCGTGAGAAATTCCCGCAGGCCCTGGAAGTCGTGGATGCTCTGGGCGAATCCGCCGATGGTCACCGGCCGGGCCTTCATCGCCATGCCGGTGATGCGTTCGAACAGGGTGGCGGAAAGAATCACGTCGGTCTTCTTGCCGGCGGCGTCCAGCAGGTGGGCGCGCACGACCCGCAGCACCAGTTCGAAGCCAGTGCCGATCAACAACCCTACGGCCAGCACCCATAATGTGGAGGTCGCCTGGTTCGGCACCACGCGATCGTAGGTCTGCATGACGAACAGCGGCACCATCAGCCCCAGCAGGTTGATGAGCAGGCTCGCCAGGATCGCGTCGCTGTACAGCCAGCGGGACAACTTGAGGGTGTCGCGAAACCAGGCCTCGACCCTCGGCACCAGTGGCGCGCGCAAATCCTCGAGTTCATGTCGCGGCCGCGCGAACAGGGCCTGGCCACTGTAATCGAGGGCCAGTTCCTCGCCACTGACCCATTGTTCGCCGCCATCGGCTTCGCTGGGCAGGATCAGCGCCTGGCCATCTTCGCGCCAACGCCGCAGCACCGCACAACGGCCACCGGCCAGGATCAGCATCACCGGCAGGTTGAGGGGGGAAATCTCGGCCAGCTTGCGGCGCAGCACCCGCGCCTGCAAACCGGCCCGGGCCGCCGCGCGTGGCAGCAGGTCCGGGCTCAGCCGTTGGTGCGCCATTGGAAGCCCGGCGCTGAGGCTGGCGCGACTGACTGCCGCGCCATGGAGTTTGCAAAGGATCAGCAGACCATCCAGCAATGGGTCATCGACATTCAGGCGCGGATCGGCGCTGGGTGTTGCGGGTGCCATGCTGGTCATCGTGATCGTTCCCCCGGGACTACTTCAGTTCAGGCAGTCGCGCTTCGTTCTTGACCTCGGTCTGGGCGACGGCGTCGGCGGGCAGTACCACCCGCTGCTTGCTCAACAGCACGCCCATGTTCGCCAGCACGCGGTACATCGAGTACTCCTCGGTGTACCGGACTTCGGTGTAGCGGCGATTGGCGTTGTACAGCTCGTTCTCGCTGTCGAGCAGGTCGAGCAGGGTCCGCTGGCCCAGCCCGAACTGGTCCTGGTACGCGGCGCGTACGCGGGCGGTGGTGTCGGCGTATTCCCGGGCGGTGGGGGTCTGCTTGCGGGCATTGTTCATCGCGTTCCAGGCCAGGCGCGTGTCTTCGTTGAGCTGGCGCAGGGCGTTGTTGCGGATGTCCATGGCCTGGTTGATCTGATGGGAGTTGGAGGCCAGGCGTGCCTTGTCGCTACCGCCGCGGAACAGGTTGTAGTTCATCACCACGCCGACCCGCCAGTTGTTGTCATGGCCTTCTTCGCCACCGATGTTGTTATTGGCACCCACCGCCGCTTCGGCGTCGAAACGTGGGTAGAACGGCGACTTGGCCGACTCGTACTGGCTCTGGGCGGACTGTATGTCGGCCTGGGCCGATTTCAGGTACGGGTTGTTCTCCACCATGCTTTGCTGGGCCTGGCGCAGGTCTGCGGGGATCTCGCCCCGGGTCGAGGGGGGCGTTTCCAGCTCGTCGGGCATGCGTCCGACCACGCTGTAGAAGTTCGCCTCGGCGTCGGCCAGGTCTACCTGGGCGGTGTCGTAGTTGTTTTCCGCCAGGGCGCGGCGGGCATTGGACTGGTCGGAATCGGCGGTGCTGCCCACCCCGCGCTCGGTGCGCAGGCCGATCTGGTCGTTGACTCGCAGGTGGGCTTGCAGGTTGTTCTTGGCCAGGGTCACCAGTTCGCGGCGCTTGAGCACTTCCAGATAGACCTCGATGGTGCGCAGGGCCAGATCCTGGGCGGTGCCCTGGGCGTAATAGGCGCGGGAGTTGACCACGCCTTTGGTGCGTTCCACTTCGTTGGTGGTGTTGAAACCGTCAAAGAGCATCTGCCGCAGGCGCAACTCCGACTGTGTGTAAGTCAGGACATTGGTGTGGTGGTCGCCTTGTCCCCGAGTGCTGGGGTTGTCGCTGTAGCCCCGGCCGTAGCCGGCATTCAAATCCACCGACGGGAAAAAGCCCCCCCTGGCGACCTTGACGTCTTCATTGGCCGACAGACGGCTGTCCACTCGTTGGGCCAATTCCGGATGAGTCGCGATGGTGCTCTGGATCGCTTCGGTCAATGACATGGCCTGGGCGTGAGAAGAGCAGGCCATGGCCAGCAAAACCGCGCTGCAGAGGGGGGATAGAACGCGCATGGGGTGCATCTCCTGAGGTCTGTTGTGCTTCTGTGTCGCCAAAATTTTGACGTATTTAAGATCAAAACCGTTTCAACCTTGTAACAACACAGCTAAGAACATCCTGCGAGAAACCTAAGAAGAATTTCTCATAGCGCTTATTCCGAAAAAAACTTATGTGCTTGGAAAAAAGCGGCACATTGTGCAAAGCGAAAGCCTTTGAAAATGCGGGTTCTGACGGCTTTTAGGCGTCAATAAAAGTTCCATGGAAATTTTTGAACGACGTGGGGAAGTGGTCGAAAGAGCGGAATGAAGGGTGATGTTTTGCGACGGTTTTTTGTCATTGTGGCAAAGAGCTAGCCCTTCGGATCCTTTGAAACCTGGCAGATTTTCCAGATTTTCCGGGGGCTCATCAGGCATCGCTTCTTCACCCAGACATGCCGACCGCGGGTTGGCAACGGAGGAATGCACATGGCAGCGCTCATCGGTACCGTCAGCAAGGTAATCGGGCAGGTTTTCGCGCAAGCGACCGGGGGCCTGCGACGCCCGCTGGTGGAGGGAGATCGACTGTATGCCGGTGAGCATCTGGTGACCGGAGCCGAGGGGGCCGTGGCCGTGCAGCTTGCCAATGGCCAGGAGTTGACCCTCGGACGTGAAAGCGACCTGACCCTGACCTCGCAGTTGCTGGCCCGGCAGGCGCCTGGCGTCGAGACGCCTGAGGCCGCGGCACCGAGTGATGCGCAACTGACCGATGTGCAGAAGCTGCAACAAGCCATCGCCGCCGGTGCCGACCCGACCCAGACCGGCGAAGCCACGGCGGCCGGCCCCGGTGCTGGCAATGCCCCCGGCGGCCTTGGGGGCGGGCACAGTTTTGTGCTGCTGGAAGAGGTGGGCGGGGCGGTTGACCCGAGCATCGGATTCCCTACGGCGGGATTCAACGGGATTCCCGAATTTCCTCTGCTGCGCCTGGCGGGGGATGCGGATGACGGTGACGATGGAACCGTACCGCCAGTGACCCCCGAGACGCCTGATAACCCGGTGACCCTCGACGGGCTGACCGTGGAGGGCGGCGAGCTGACGGCAGACGAGGCCAGCCTGGCCGACGGTTCGGCCAGCAACCCGGCGGCGCTGGTGCAAAGCGGTACCTTCACCATCAACGCCCCCGACGGGTTGAGCAGCCTGAGCATCGGGGGCATCAGCGTCATCGCTGGCGGCGTACCGGCAGGTTTTCCTCAATCGATCACCACGGCACTGGGCAACACGCTGACCATCACGGGCTACAACCCCGCCACCGGTGTCGTCAGCTACAGCTACACCCTCACGGACAACGAAACCCATCCTGCCGGTGCCGGCGCCAATACCCTCACTGAACAGTTCCCGGTCGTGGCCGTGGACAACGACGGTGACAGCGCGAACGGCACCCTGGACGTCAATATCACCGACGATGTGCCCCAGGCGATCGACGACAGCCACGCCAGCACAGCGTCGGAATCGTTGGTCACCCTCACCGGCAACGTCTTGCCCAACGACCATCAGGGGGCCGATCGTATCCCCACCGGCCCCGACAGCGGGCCGATCATTGGCGGCACGTTCACCGGCACCTACGGCACCCTGGTGCTCAACCCCAATGGCACTTACACCTATACGTTGAACACCAGCGATCCGCAGTTCGTCGCGTTGCACGGCGGCGGCAGCGGTACGGAAACCTTCACCTACACCCTGACCGATGCCGACGGCGATACCAGCACCGCCAACCTGGTGCTGCAGGTCCACAACAACGACGACCCGGTGATCATCCAGGGGCTGGACACTGAAGGCGGCGAGCTGAGCGTCCGGGAACAACACCTGGCCGATGGCACCAGCCCGGATGCACCGGCCCTGACCCAGAGCGGCACGTTCACCGTGACAGCGCTGGACGGTGTGCAGAACCTGAGCGTCGGCGGCATCAACGTGGTCAGCGGTGGCGTGGCGGCCGGTTTCCCTCAATCGATTACCACGGCGCTGGGCAACACCCTGACCATCACCGGCTTCAACGCCGTCACCGGCGTGGTCAGCTACAGCTACACCTTGCTGGATAACGAGGCCCACCCGAATGCCAGCGGCGCCAACAGCCTGAGCGAGCAGTTTGCCGTGGTGGTTACCGACGACAACGGCACTACTGCCACCGGCAACCTGGACGTGAACATCGTCGATGACCTGCCTCAGGCCGTGGACGACAGCAACGCCGGTACCGCCTCGGAGACTCAACTGACCCTGAGCGGCAGCGTCCTGACCAATGACAGCCAAGGCGCCGACACCGTGGCGTCCGGCCCCATCACCCCCGGCACGTTCACCGGCACCTACGGCACCCTGGTGCTCAACCCCAATGGCACTTACACCTATACGTTGAACACCAGCGATCCGCAGTTCGTCGCGTTGCACGGCGGCGGCAGCGGCACGGAAACCTTCACCTACACCCTGACCGATGCCGACGGCGACACCAGCACCGCCAACCTGGTGCTGCAGGTCCACAACAACGACGACCCGGTGATCATCCAGGGGCTGGACACTGAAGGCGGCGAGCTGACCGTCCGGGAACAACACTTGGCCGATGGCACCAGCCCGGATGCACCGGCCCTGACCCAGAGCGGCACGTTCACCGTGACAGCGCTGGACGGTGTGCAGAACCTGAGCGTCGGTGGCATCACCGTGGTCAGCGGTGGCGTGGCGGCCGGTTTCCCTCAATCGATTACCACGGCGCTGGGCAACACCCTGACCATCACCGGCTTCAACGCCGTCACCGGCGTGGTCAGCTACAGCTACACCCTGCTGGATAACGAGGCCCACCCGAATGCCAGCGGCGCCAACAGCCTGAGCGAGCAGTTTGCCGTGGTGGTTACCGACGACAACGGCACTACTGCCACCGGCAACCTGGACGTGAACATCGTCGATGACCTGCCTCAGGCCGTGGACGACAGCAACGCCGCTACCGCCTCGGAGACCCAACTGACCCTGAGCGGCAGCGTCCTGACCAATGACAGCCAAGGCGCCGACACCGTGGCGTCCGGCCCCATCACCCCCGGCACGTTCACCGGTACCTACGGTACCCTGGTGCTCAACGCCGACGGGTCGTACACCTATACGTTGAACACCAGCGATCCGCAGTTCGTCGCGTTGCACGGCGGCGGCAGCGGTACGGAAACCTTCACCTACACCCTGACCGATGCCGACGGCGATACCAGCACCGCCAACCTGGTGCTGCAGGTCCACAACAACGACGACCCGGTGATCATCCAGGGGCTGGACACTGAAGGCGGCGAGCTGAGCGTCCGGGAACAACACCTGGCCGATGGCACCAGCCCGGATGCACCGGCCCTGACCCAGAGCGGCACGTTCACCGTGACAGCGCTGGACGGTGTGCAGAACCTGAGCGTCGGCGGCATCAACGTGGTCAGCGGTGGCGTGGCGGCCGGTTTCCCTCAATCGATTACCACGGCGCTGGGCAACACCCTGACCATCACCGGCTTCAACGCCGTCACCGGCGTGGTCAGCTACAGCTACACCCTGCTGGATAACGAGGCCCACCCGAATGCCAGCGGCGCCAACAGCCTGAGCGAGCAGTTTGCCGTGGTGGTTACCGACGACAACGGCACTACTGCCACCGGCAACCTGGACGTAAATATCGTCGATGACCTGCCCACTGCCCACGCCGACTCCGCTTCGGTGGACGAGGGAGGGACGGTCAGTGGCAACGTACTGAACAACGATGTGGGCGGTGCCGACGGCCCGGCCACCAGCGGCGCGGTGATCGGTGTCCGTGCCGGCGACGATACTTCGACCCCGGCCGTGGGCGGCCTCAATACCCAGATCAACGGCAGCTACGGTTACCTCACCCTGGATGCCAACGGCAACGCGGTCTACCACAGCTATCCGAACACGGTCAGCGCCCCTGGCGCCACCGATGTGTTCACCTACACCGTGCGCGACGCCGACGGCGATGAAAGCACCACCACCATCACCATCGACGTGCATGAAAGCTGCCTCGTCGCGACGCCGGACCAGGACATCGGCGTCCATGAAAAGGCCCTCGACCTGAACCAGGACGGCCAGGACCTGGCTCCCGGCACGGTCACCGGCAGCGACCCTGGCACCACTGGCGAAACCGCCAGCGGCAGCCTGGTGGGATCGGTCAGCGGTGCCATCGGCGCCGTGACGTTCGCCCTGGTCGGCAACGCCACTGGCGCCTACGGGCAACTGCTGCTCAACCCAGACGGTTCCTATACCTATACGCTGACATCACCGGCCACGACCACGCCCAACGCCAATGACGGCCCGAACGTCCTGAGCGAAAGCTTCACCTATCAAGCCACGGACTCCCTGGGCAACTCGGTCACCAGCACCATCGTCATCAACATCGTCGATGACATGCCCGAGGCGCATTGCGACGCCGCTTCGGTGGTGGAGGGCGGTACGATCAGCGGCAACGTACTGGACAACGACGTACTCGGCGCCGACGGCGGTACCGTCATTGGTGTGCGCGTTGGCAGCGATACTTCGTCCCCGGCGGTGGGCGGCCTCAATACCCAGATCAACGGCACCTATGGTTACCTCACCCTGGATGCCAGCGGCAACGCGGTCTATCACAGCAACCCGGACGCCGTTGGCGCACCCGGCGCCACCGATGTGTTCACCTACACCGTGCGCGACGCCGACGGCGATGAAAGCACCACCACCATCACCATCGACGTGCACAACAGTTGCCTCGTGGCCGAGCCCGATCAGGACATTACCGTCTACGAGAAAGCCCTCGACCTGAACCAGGACGGCCAGGACCTGGCCCCCGGCACGGTCACCGGCAGCGACCCCGGCACCACCGGCGAAACCGCCAGCGGCAGCCTCGTGGGATCGGTCAGCGGTGCCACTGGCGCCGTGACGTTCGTCCTGGTCGGCAATGCCACTGGCGCCTACGGCCAACTGCTGCTCAATCCGGACGGCTCCTACACCTACACGCTGACGTCCCCCGCCAGCACGACGCCCCATGCCAACGACGGTCCGAATGTCCTGAGCGAGAGCTTCACCTACCAGGCCACGGATTCCCTGGGCAACAAGGTGACCGGCAACCTGGTAGTCAGCATCGTCGATGACGTGCCTACGGCCATCGCGTCCGAGCGCTCGGTGACCGCCGTGGAAATCGATTCCAACCTGCTGATCGTGCTCGATGTGTCCGGCAGCATGGCCGATCCCTCCGGTGTGCCCGGCCTCTCGCGGCTGGACCTGGCGAAGCAGGCCATCAGCGCCTTGCTGGATAAGTACGATGACCTGGGTGATGTGAAAGTCCAACTGGTGACATTCAGCAGCAGCGCCACCGACCAGACGTCCGTGTGGGTGGACGTGGCCACCGCCAAGTCGCTCCTCAGCGGCCTGTCGGCGGACGGCGGCACCAACTACGACGCGGCGGTGGCGGCGGCCAAGACGGCGTTCGCCACCTCCGGGCAACTGACCGGGGCACAGAACATCGGTTACTTCTTTTCCGATGGCAAGCCCACCACGGGTCAGGAAACCGGTGCGGCGGACGAGGCCGCGTGGAAAGCCTTCCTCGACGCCAACGGCATCAAGAACTACGCCATCGGCCTGGGCAGCGGCGTCAGCAATGCCCATCTCGACCCACTGGCCTATGACGGCAGCGCCCACACCGACACCAACGCGGTGGTGGTCACCGATCTGAACCAGCTCGGCTCGGTGCTTTCCGGTACCGTGCAAGGGGTGCCGGTGACCGGCAATCTGCTAGGCGAGGGCGGTTCGTTCGGCGCCGACGGCGGGTTTATCAAGAGCCTGCTGGTGGATGGCACCACCTACAGCTATGACCCGACCGCCAACGGTGGGCAGGGGGCACTGGTTGCCAGCGGAGGGTCCAACCACGGCACTTTCAATAGCCTGAACAATACGTTGAGTATCGCCACCGACCACGATGGTACCCTGGTGGTCAACCTCGACACCGGTGAATACAGCTACACCTCCCAAACCACCACCGGCAGCCTGATCACCGAAACCATCGGCTATGTCGTCAGCGACAACGACGGCGACCTGGCGAGCGCCAGCCTGGTGGTCAATGTCACGCCCAACAGCCCTCCCGTGGCGATGGACGACCACATCATCACCAACCTGCTGTCAGGCAATATCGTAGTGCCGGGAGAGTTGTTGCTGGGCAACGACAGCGACGCCAACGGCGATCCGCTGACTGCGTCGCCCACCAGCTTCAATACCGGCTGGGTCGCCAGGGGAGCAGACTTCACCGGCACCGCCGGCACGCTCAGTTTCACCGGTAACAACGTGCAGTCCATCAACCTCAACCGCAGCGCTTTCGTCGCCAACACCGCGACCATGACCGCGGCGCTGGTAGTCAGTGGGGCGCTGGGGGCGGTGTCCAACAACAATGCCAACGATGAAGACCGGCTCAATATCAGCCTCAAGCAGGGCGAGACCCTCACCCTGGATCATAATCTGGCGTCCGGGCGCATCGCCCTGGAGTACTCCCTCAATGGCGGACCGTTCATTGCCATCAATGACGGTGCCTCGTTCACTGCCGCGGCGGACGGCAACTATCAGATCCACGTCACCAACATTCCCAACCCCGGCAATGGCAACGTCAATGCCTCGGAAAACTACCAGCTGACCTTGACCGTCAACTACGCCGGCGCCCAGGAGAGTACGCCGGATTACCATGGTACCTACACCGCCAGCGACAACCATGGCGGCAGCGACAGCGGGGCGGTGAGCATCAGTTACCAGGCCGGTCACACCCTGACGGGCACTGCGGGGGACGATGTGCTGATGGCCGGTGCCGGTGACGACATCCTCAACGCCGGTGACGGCAACGATATCCTCAGCGCGGGCTCGGGCAATGACACCTTGCACGGTGGTGCCGGCGACGACCTGCTCTACAGCGGCACCGGCAACGATCTGCTGGACGGTGGCACGGGTAACGACACCGCCAGCTACGCCCACGCCACGGCTGGCGTCACGGTCGACCTGGGCCTGCTGGCCGCGCAGGACACCGGCGGCGCCGGTACCGATACCCTGGGGGGGATCGAGCACCTCATCGGATCGAACTTCAACGACACCCTCAGTGGCGATGGCGCCAACAACCGCATCGACGGTGGGCTGGGCCATGACGTGCTCAATGGCGGTGGCGGCGACGACATCCTGATCGGCGGCCTGGGCAACAATACCCTCGCCGGCGGCAGCGGCGCCGACACCTTCAAATGGCTGGCGGGCAATAGCGGCCATGACGTGATCACGGACTTTACCCCGGGCGTGGACAAGCTCGACCTGTCCCAGTTGCTATTGGGCGAAAACGGCACTAGCGCTTCACTGGACGACTACCTGCATTTCAGCGTGACGGGCAGCGGCGCATCGGTCACCACCAGCATCGACGTCAGCGCCATCGCCGGCGCCGCGCCGAACCAGACCATCGACCTGGCCGGCGTCAACCTCGCCAGCCACTACGGTGTCACGCCTGGCGTGGACGGCATGATCGCCGGCGCGGACACGGCAACCATCATCAACGGGATGCTGAACGATCATTCGTTGAAGGTGGATACGGTGTAAGGTGAGTTGAAACGACGAAACCCGCCATCCCCGTGGAGGGGGATGGCGGGTTTTATATCTTCCAGCGACCTGATAAGCGGATGACTCGAGTGGGCTGGGCTGAAATGGCCGGGCAGGAAATCATTCCGCACTCATCCAGTCATCCTCCGACCCGATCAAGCAATGGAGGCTCACCCGGCGGCCGGCCGCCTCAGCGCAGCACCGCGCGTGGCGGCAGTGGCGTAGTAGGACACATGGCCGTTCAGCAATCCCTGGACCGGGTCGCTGTTGCCTCCCGCACCGGCAAGACCCCAGGTAACCACTCGCGCATCGCTCGTGAGTGCGATGAAAGCCTGGCTGTTGGCATAAAGTGCTCGCACGTTTGTCAGCCCACTTGCGTTCACCACGCCTCCCCACGCTGGGTGCCCCCAAGCCACTACGGTGCCGTTTCGGCGCAGCGCGGCAAATGCCCCGGCGGTGGCTGCGACCTGAACGAAGTCATCGAACACTTCGATGGTAGGAGGCACTGGTGCTCCGTAATCCGGATGTCCCCAGGTCACGACATGACCGCTGGCCCTGAGTGCGGCAAAGGAACTTGAAGTCGAGACAACCTGAACCACGTCGTCGAGTCTTGCAATCGGGCCCGGAATACTACCGCCGGCGTTCGCGTCTCCCCATGCCACGACTGATCCATCGGATAGTCGGGCGGCCAGAGCTGTGCTTGCGCCAACGACCTCGACAATGTTCGTGAGGCGCGCAATATCGCCTGGCACCATGCCCCCCGCGTTAGGTTGAGTGCCCCACGCCACCACGGATCCATTGGCTCGCCGCGCCGCGAAGACGTAGTAGGCGCTGCTCAAGTCCACGATATCGGTGAGCAAGGCAATATCATCCGGCACCGCCGCCCCCAGGTCCGGCCTTCCCCACGCCACGACGGTGCCGTTGGCCCGCCGTGCCGCAAAGGCATGGGCTGTGGCGGCTACTTCTACGAAGTCATCGAACTGCGCGATGGTTTCAGGAATATCACCGCCCAAGCCGGTCTCTCCCCATGCCACCAGGTGCCCCGTTGCCCGTCGCGCGGCAAAAGCGTGTCCTGTCCCGACCACCTCGACAATATCCCTCAGATTGCCGATATCCCGTGGTACTTCACCGCCTCGCTCTGCCCAGCCCCAGGCGACCACCTGGCCGTTGGCGCGCCATGCGGCAAAGGCATAGGCGGCATGGGCAACGCCGACTATGTCGGTGATCGTCGCAATCTCCGGCGGCACGTCGCCGCCATGCCCAGCCACTCCCCAGCCAACCAGGTTGCCTTGGGTGCGGCGAGCTACGAATGCGCCCCATGGTTGCGATGGAGCAGCGATTTTGAAGTTGCCTGCTCCGAACAGGTTGGCAGGATTGATACGGACCTCATCCTGGCTGGTGCGCACACGGAGTAGCCGCCAGGGCTGGTTGTCATTGAACCTCGCGGCCTGGATGGGGGCGCCACCGTCGCCCTCGTATTGCCATAGTGCTTCAAGCGGCTGTTGGGTGGTGACATTCAGCGCTGTCAGCAGCCGGCTGCTCCCCACCGTGGACCAGTGCATCGAGTTCGATGTACCGCGCGCGCCCATGACCTGCAACTGTCCTGTTCCCACTTGTCGCCGCACATCGTAGACCGCCGGTTGCGAGGGGATGGGCGAACTACCCTGACGCCGCAACGTATAGTCCAACGTGATGGTTCGATCAACGTTCGCCAGTACCACCGACTGTTGCACGGTCACTGCCTTCGACTGGCCCGCTTCGCTGGCCGAGACGGTATAAGGCACGTTGATAGTGCCCGCACCGGGCAGACCTACCCAACGCACTTCGCCCGAATCCCCGTCCAGCAGATTAGTCTCGGCCGGTATCCGAACCGTGGCGCCATTGGGAGTATTGGCAGGGTCGAGTTGGTCTCCCAGGGCCTGGTCGATGGTTGGAGGAAGCGGGTCTTGTCGTGACCCTACAACGGTCGCCCTTGCTATTTTTGAGGAGCCCATGAAGGTCGTGCCCCTGAACAGCTTGTAGGACATTTCTACCGTGCTGCCCGAAATAACCTTGTCGTTGGGAATCTCCAGCACACAGGCCTGTTTCTGCCCCAAGCCATCGGTCTCGACCGTTCCCGTCTCGCTGTGGGTGACATTCGGCTGGCCTGCCACCTTCGCGACGTAGGTCGCCTCGATCGTATCCCCCGGCAGGAAGCGTGAGTCACCGGTCAAGATGATCAACAACAGCGGGTTGGTGCCCAGCTTGTCGAGGTCGATGGTGCTGGGATCGTCGGTTCCGTCGCTGGCGATTTCCCGCGGGATCGGCACCGGCAGTCGAAGGCCGGCCTGGTCCACGTCCACGATCTGTATTGCCGAAAAGGGTGAGTCAAGGTCCGGCGAGTTGCCCAACTGGTCGGTGACCGTGAAGGAAAACATGAACTCGGGATGATCCTCGCCCAGGTCGGCGCTGGTGACATCGAAGCAGATCGTGGTAGGCGTTGCCGAGCCGTGGTCCGGCGGCGCAGGAGCCTCGCTTTCCAGTACGGTACGCATCACATCCTTGCCGTTGCAATTGAGCCGGATGCGGTCGTGCGCCCGGCAATAGGGGTAACTCACGCACACCGTCGCCCGGGTGAACCCCGGCCCTATGCCGTTCTTGATTTCATCCGGCAGGATCAATTCCAGCTCCGAGTGTGCGCCATCGCCGGGCGAGCGATCCTCGTTACCAGGGCGGATCTGGTTATACAGAATCTCCACGGGAGGGTCAGAGGTTTCGGGGATACCGCTCAGGCGCCTCACGGTGTAGGTCAGTCGATTGACCATGCCGGGCCGCAATTTTCCATTCGGTATGTAGAGCTCCACCGTGTCGTCGATGCCCAGCGTGTCCCGGTTGTCGATGTTCGTCTCGCCATTGAGGTTGATCGAGACGTTCTCCCCGCCTGTCTGATTCGTATAGGGCAACACCAGAACCTTGCAGCCCGCGGGCTCCTGGTCATAGATATGCTTGGGCACCCCGAAATCGCCCCCCACCACGGGGCGAGTGGCGCGCGGCAGGTCGGGTTTCTCCAGAAGGACGGTCTGGTCGGCGGGTATCGATGGAAGGGGCATGGTCGGGGTCCTCATAAGTGCCGCGTCAGGGGCGTGTGATATGAGAGCGCCGATGCATGAAGGGTGGCTACTGTCAGGACTGACAGGTGAAAGCAGATTTAAGACGGGCGGCGAGCTGTTTTCATGGCAGTCTGCTCCTGCTCGGTTGCGCAGCGACTGCCCCATCAAAGGGGCTGCTTCGCAGTCCAGCGGGAGCGAACTCTCTCGTCATGGGCATTGTTGTGCTGGTTGGTGTGGTCGATTTTGCCCAGCATTCTGCGACTTATGTCGTCAAGCCTTTTCCAGTTCGCAAATATCGGGATAATCCTTTGGAGGACGCAACCCCGGAGGAAACCCAAAGGCGTCCAAGAGTAGCGGGGCAGGTCCTAGAGCTACAACTCCGATGTGAGGTATAAACCAGTTGTGAGGGCGTTTATAGGGATAACCGTGTTTAAGGCTGACAGTGTAATAGCTACCATCCCCTGAGTTTTCATGCGTCCAATATTCCGTAATGTTTGGGTCAGGAGCACCATGTTCGTTTGTCGCGCCACTAGGCCAGTTATACCCAACTTGCATATCCCCCCATTCCCCGAAGAGAGTCCCTATTCCCCGAACACCCTGCCCTAAAGTCAAGTGCCCTACCTGAGGCAGCCTGCCACGGCCAGCGGCGGTGGACCATGTCTCATAACCATAGAGTCCTGTAAACCATAGCGCCGCCTGCTTCATTATAAAAGTTGCGCGATTAGGGTTCGGTTGCGCCGCGTCTGTAATCGTAAAAATAACTTCATGATAAGTTGTTCTTTGAACTTCGCCTGTTTGGGCATGAATGGACGCGTACGCGGAGTTCGATGCAGAAAACGAGTAAGGAGGCTGCCCACCATCCACATTTATTGTAAATCGAGCATGGTTGAAACCTGTCTTCGGAAATCCGCTCTCAGGCAAAAACAAATGCTCCGCGCCACGAGGCGAAGCTGTTAGAGAGACAACTCTTAACGCCGTCATCACCGTGACCGTATAAGTACGCAACGGAAAAGTATCGGCAAGACCTTCCTCGGCACTCTGGTTTAACGTGGCCTTGAACTCCACCGTGAGCGTACTGCCATTGCGCAGCCCCTGCAGTTCAGTGAATGGCACGGTGTTGGTCGCGAATCCATCCGAGACCCAGCTTGCCGAAACTCGGCTGCCCAGGGCGCTGCTCCAAAGCACGCGTTCATAATCCGTGCCATCGTTGTTTTTGCCCTTCAGGCGTAACCACACGTACTGCCCTTGGGCAATAAGGGGCCAGGCGTCGATACGCACGGTGGCGTTGCCTGTAAAGGTTGCTACATCCAGTTCCGCCCCTTCGCCATTGTTGGTGGCTTGCAGGATCCTTGGTCTGGCGACCAGCAGATCGTCTTGGCTGAGCGCCTGCACATTCAGCACAAACGGATCCGACGGCGGCGACTCCACGCCGTTCTGGATCACCGTGTAGGTCACCGTCACCGCCTTGCCCAGGTTGAACGCCACCACGCTGTTGGGAATCGGTACTTCCCACCCATCCCTGACCGGCCATTCCCCCGAGGTGTGTGAACCACCTGCCGGCGTGCCCGCTGCGCCGGTCCAAGTGACTTTGAGTTTGTCGTCGGGCAGCAGCGCGGCGTTGGCCGGTACAACGATGTGGAGCGCGTCCTTGGCCTGGACCGGGTTCAGGATGGGGCCATTGGCCTCTTTCACCGAAGGAGGCAACAGGTTCTGCGCCGCTCCGATCACGGTCGCATGGGCCGTTTTTGAGGTACCGACCAGCGTCGTGCCCCTGAACAGTTTGTAAGACGCCTGCACTGTGCTGCCCGAAATAACCTTGTCGTTGGGAATCTCCAGCACACAGGCCACCTTCTGCCCAAAACCATCGGTTTCGACCGTTCCCGTCTCGCTGTGGGTGACCTCCGGCTGGCCCACCACTTTCGCAAGGTAGGTCGCTTCGATCGTATCTCCCGGCAGGAAACGAGGGTCGCTGGTCAGAACGATCAACAGCAGCGGGTTCGTACCCAGTTTTTCGAGATCGATGATGCCGGGGTCGTCAGCCGTGTCGCTGGCGATTTCCCGCGGGATCGGCATCGGCAGTCGAAGACCGGCCTGGTCCACGTCAACCGTCTGCACAGCGGACCAGGGCGAGTTGAGATCCGGCGAATTGCCCAGCTGGTCGGTGACCGTGAAGGAGAACATGAACTGGGCATGGTCATCGCCCAGTTCGGCGCTGGTGACATCGAAGCAGATCGTGGTGGGTGTCGGCGAGCCGGGGTCCGGCGGCGATGGGGCCTCGGTATCAGGCACCGTATGGTATTTGGGCTTGCCGTTGCAGTTGAGCCAGATACGGTCATGTGCCCGGCAATAGGGGTAACTCACGCACACCGTCGCCCGGGTGAAGCCCGGCCCTACTCCGTTCTTGATTTCATCCGGCAGGATCAACTCCAGCTCGGAATGCGCACCATCGCCAGGCGTGCGATCGTAAAGGCCTGGCCGGAACTCGTTGTAGAGGATCTCCGCAGGAGGATCGGAGGTTTCAACGACACCGCTGAGGCGCATTATGGTGTAGGTCAGTCGATTGACTGCGTTGGCCAATAGTTTTCCATGGGGAATGTACAGCTCCACCGTGTCGTCGGTGCCCAGCGTGTTCCGGTTGTCGATGTTCGTCTCGCCATTGAGGTTGATCGAGACGTTCTCCCCGCCTGTCTGATTCGTATAGGGCAACACCAGAACCTTGCAGCCCGCGGGCTCCTGGTCATAGATATGCTTGGGCACCCCGAAATCGCCCCCCACCACGGGGCGAGTGGCGCGCGGCAGGTCGGGTTTCTCCAGAAGGACGGTCTGGTCGGCGGGTGTCGATGGCGGGGGCATGGTCGGGGTCCTCATAAGTGCCGCCTCAGGGGCGTGTGATATGAGAGCGCCGATGCATGAAGGGTGGCTACTGTCAGGACTGACAGGTGAGAGCAGGTTTAAGACGGGCGGATGGGGGATGCCCTGGGCCGGCTAGTAAAGGAAGGTAACGAGCCTCTGTGGTAAGGGCGGCAAGCAGCTAATTGTCGGGGCTGGACCGGCGTGCATTTGCTTCAGGGTTTGTGCAGCGTCTTCTGCCTGAGAATGTAGATCGTCACCAGCACCGCGCTGGTCAACATGAACCCTCGCGCCCAAGGCAAGGGCACCAGGTAGCAGGACAAAAGGATGCTCGCCCACATCAGCGCGATGGCGTAGACCTTGCCCTTGAGGGGAATGCCGTTGCCGCTGAGGTAATCCGCGATCCAGGGGCCGAGCCGCGGATGGCCGACCAGCCAGCGATAGAAGCGCGGCGAACTGCGGGCAAAGCACGCGGCGGCCAGCAGCAGGAAAGGGGTGGTGGGCAGCACGGGAATGAAGATACCGATGACCCCCAGCACCACGCTCAACCAGCCGATGGCCAGCAGAGCGTAACGCAGGATCAGCGGGCGCTTGCCGATGGGCGCGGGCACCCGGTCGCTCAGTGATGGCGCGGCTTGAGGATCGCCGGTTTCTCGTCCGGGGCGTTGCACAGCAGGTACAGGGCGGTGAGGGCTTCCGGGATCTGCACGATCATGTCGTCCATCAGGTTCGGATCGGCGGCGATGTCGGAAAACTCCGGTTGTTCGTCGAACAGGCCGGAACCGACCATGATCGGCAGCAGCATTTCGCTGACTTCCTCTTCGGCGGTTTCGAACCAGGCCGCTTCGCGCAGGAACACGCCTTCCATGAAACCGATGCACCAGCCACGCAGTTCCGAGTCGTCCGGGTCGTCGCCCAGGTCCAGTTCGCACGGCAGTTCGAATTCTTCGTCCGAGGCCAGTTGGCGGGCGATATGGGCCTTGAGGCCCACCAGGGTGGCTTCGATCTCGATGCGCTGGGCTTCGTCGGTGTAATGCGGCTCTTCGGCGAACAGGGCGTCGATCCACTCCCGGTCAGGCACCTGCTCGGAGCAGATCGAGAGGGCGGTCAGATAGCCATGAGCGGCCACGTAATCCAGCGCTTCGTCGTGCAGCTCATCGGCGTCGAGGAAGACTTGCAGGCGGGTCAGTTGCTCAGCGAAGGACATTACGGGCTACCTTGGGGGAATAAACAATGCGGGAATTCTAGGCCTTCTTGAGCGCCCAGGCCAGCCGCGTGGCACATTTGCCTTGTCGGCAAGGGCTGGGTTGCCCAAGAGCCGGGGACATACCGAAGAAGGAAGGCCCGGCCTGGCTCCTGTGGCGAGGGGATTCAGCGAAACATCGCACCGCCCCGTTGGGCTGCGCAGCAGACCCAATGTCACTTGAGTGTGCGATCCAATCGATAAACCGAGAGGGGCTGCTGCGCAGCTCGGCGGAAATGAAGCCCCTTGCCACACATACAGCTTGGCTTGCTTTGAAAGTCAGAAGCACCTCTTGTCAGCATCGCCCTCTGCGGCCAAGGCCTCGGGTATACTGCCGCGTTTTGTGACGCCCTGCGGCGTCCAGCCGGTTCGAAACGCGCCCTTACGATTTGCCGGCGCAGCCTTTTCGATTCTGAACCAGCCTTGCAGGGATGTTTCGGTGATTTTTGGAGTTTCTATGCTCGAACAGGCTCAACGCGTCCTCAAGGACATCTTCGGCTACGACAGTTTCCGTGGCCGCCAGGGTGCCATTATTGAGCGCGTGGCCAGCGGCGGCGATGCCCTGGTGCTGATGCCCACCGGTGGCGGCAAATCCTTGTGCTACCAGGTGCCGGCGCTGTTGCGCAATGGCCTGGCGGTGGTGGTATCGCCGCTGATCGCCCTGATGGACGACCAGGTCGCCACCCTCGAGGAGCTGGGGGTTGCCGCTGCTTCGTTGAACTCCACCTTGAATGCCGACCAGCAGCGCGAGCTGGCGGCCCGGATCAAGCGCGGTGAAGTGAAGATGCTGTACCTGGCCCCTGAACGCCTGGTGCAGCCACGCATGCTGGCGTTCCTGCAGAGCCTGGAAATCGCCCTGTTCGCCATCGACGAAGCCCACTGCGTGTCCCAGTGGGGCCACGATTTCCGTCGCGAATACCTGCAATTGGGGCAACTGGCGGAGCTGTTCCCGGACGTGCCACGCATCGCCCTGACTGCCACGGCCGACAAGCGTACCCGCGAAGAGATCGTCGAGCGCCTGCATTTGCAGGAGGCCGAGCGATTCCTTTCCAGTTTCGACCGGCCCAACATTTTCTACCGCATCGTGCCCAAGGAGCAGCCGCGCAAGCAGTTGCTGGCATTCCTCGCCGAACGCCGCAGCGATGCCGGCATTGTCTACTGCCTGTCGCGCAAGAAGGTCGATGAGGTCGCCGCGTTCCTCTGCGAGCAGGGTTTTCCGGCCTTGCCGTATCACGCCGGCCTGCCCAATGACCTGCGGGCCTATCACCAGAAGCGCTTTCTCAACGAAGAAGGCCTGATCATGGTGGCCACCGTGGCGTTCGGCATGGGCATCGACAAACCCAACGTACGTTTCGTCGCGCACCTGGACCTGCCCAAGTCCCTGGAGGCCTATTACCAGGAAACCGGTCGTGCCGGCCGCGATGGCTTGCCGGCCGACGCCTGGATGGCCTACGGCCTGCAGGACGTGGTGATGCTCAAGCAGATGCTGCAGAACTCCGAAGGCGACGAACGCCACAAGCGCCTGGAGCAACACAAGCTCGACGCCATGCTTTCCCTGTGCGAGGAAACCCGCTGCCGGCGCCAGACCCTTTTGGCCTATTTCGACGAAGACATGCCCCAACCCTGCGGGCATTGCGACAATTGTGTCGACGGCGTGGAAACCTGGGACGCCACCGAACCGGCCCGCCAGGCGCTGTCGACCATCTATCGCACCGGGCAGCGCTATGGCGTGGGGCACCTGGTGGACGTCTTGCTGGGCAAGGACAACGAGAAGGTCCGCAGCTTCGGCCATCAGCACCTGTCGGTGTTCGGTGTCGGCAAGGACCGTTCCGAGAGTGAATGGCGTTCATTGTTCCGACAGCTCGTGGCGCGCGGCCTGGCGGACATCGACCTGGAAGGCTACGGCGGGCTGCGCCTGAGCGCCAGTTGCCGGCCCTTGCTCAAGGGCGAGGTCAGCCTCCAGCTGCGCCGGGACCTCAAGCCGGCGACGGCGGTCAAGAGCGGCAAGAGCCAGGCCAGCCAGCTGGTGCGTGGCGAAGAGCGCGATCAGTGGGAAGCCCTGCGCGCCTTGCGTCGCAAGTTGGCCGAGGAACACGGTGTGCCGCCCTATGTCATTTTTCCCGACTCGACGCTGCTGGAAATGCTGCGCAGCCAGCCCACCTCCCTGGCGGAGATGGCCCGGGTCAGCGGTGTGGGTGCGCGCAAGCTGGAACGCTATGGCGAGGCGTTCCTCCAGGTATTGGGCGGGGAGGCCGAGACGCCGAAGTCGGTGGCCGACGTACGCCACGAACTCATCACCCTGGCGCGTGCGGGCATGACGCCATTGCAAATCGCCGGGCAGTTGCAGTGCTCGGAAAAAAACGTCTATGCGATGCTCGCCGAAGCCATCGGCATGCAGCAGCTATCCCTGGAACAGGCACTGGACTTGCCCGAGGAGTTGATGGGCGAAGTGCAGGACGCTTTCCTGGATGGCGAGGGTGAGTTGCCCTCGGTATCGGAGGTCGCCGCGCTGTTCGTCGGTCGGGTACCGGAGGGCGTCCTGTACTGCGTGAGGGCTGCCTTGCAGTCGGAATTCGAAGTCTGATCAATGAGTTGCGGACCTTTAACGATTCAGTACGCGATTCAATGGGAAACGGCCTTGCCGGATTCCAATGTGCATGCTTAGCTGACTAATAATTAGTTTTTCTTATTTTAAGATCTGATGAGTTTTCTATGTCGTTGACCGATCAACACCGTTTTGGCATGCAATTGGCGCAAATGTCTCGAGGCTGGCGTGCCGAACTGGACCGGCGCCTGGCCGGGTTGGGCCTGTCCCAGGCGCGTTGGCTGGTGCTGCTGCACCTGGCCCGTTTCGAACATGCGCCGACCCAGCGAGAACTGGCCCAGAGCGTCGCGGTAGAAGGCCCGACGCTGGCGCGTCTGCTGGACAGCCTGGAAACCCAGGGGCTGGTGCAACGCCAGGCCGTGGCCGAAGACCGCCGGGCCAAGAAGATTGTCCTTTGCGCACCGGCCCGACCGTTGATCGAACAGATCGAAACCATTGCCACCCAACTGCGTCGAGAGCTGTTCGAAGGCGTCGACGAAGCGGACATGCGGGTGTGCATGCGGGTCCACGGCACGATCCTGGCCAACCTGGAAAAGTCCTGAGGCATATCCCTGGCGCCAGACTTTTGAGATTCGGCGGTTAGCGAACTATAACCATAGGGGGCTCTTGTTCAGTTTTCCCAACCTGAAACTGAACGAGATCACCAGCTTGCGCTCGTATTGAAAGCTGTTCTGGTCATCGAAAGGGATACCCATGCTTGGAAGTTTGCAGTCCACGTTGCGCAGTTGGGTCAACGTGTCAGTGGTCATGGGTGCCTTGGGGTATCCGGCTCTGGCGTCAGCGCTGGGCCTTGGGGAAATCACGCTTCATTCCGCCTTGAACCAGCCGTTGCGCGCCGATATTGCCCTGGTGGATGTGGCCGGGCTCGAAGAGGGCGATCTATCGGCCAGCCTGGCGAGCCCGGACGACTTCAGCCGGGCCGGCGTGGAGCGGGTGTTTTTCCTGAGCAACCTGCGATTTACGCCGGTGCTGCGCGGCGAACGCAGTTTCATTCGGGTGACTTCCAGCAAACCGGTGGAAGAGCCTTTCCTCAATTTCCTGGTGCAGCTCAATCAGCCCAATGGACGCCTTCTGCGTGAATACACGGTGCTGATCGACCCGCCAGGCACGGCAGCTATCGTACCTGCCACCGACGCGACCGCCAGTACGCCCAAGGCAGCGGCATCGACCCAGGCGGCGCCAGCCATCAAGCCACCTGCGGCGACCCAAGGCAAGCGCTACACCGTCGTGCAGGGGGACAACCCCTGGATCATTGCCAAGCGCCTGCATGACGCGGGCAGCGGTGCCTCGGTCAACGAGCTGATGCAGGGCATCCTGGCCCTGAACCCCGGCAGCGAACGGCTCTCCATCGGTCAACGCCTGTTGCTGCCCGATTCGGCCGTGTTGCCTGCCCCTGCTGATACGGCTCCGGCCCCTGCCGATTCCAACGAGCAACTGGCCGCCAGCGTACTGCAGAACCAGCAGCAACAGAAAACCATCGAAGAGCTGCAGGCCCGGCTCCAGGCCCAGGACGAAGAAATTGCCGGCCAGCGCCAGCAGATCAGCGAACTGCAGACGAAACTGGCCGAGCTCACCCCAGCTCCCGGTGCCACGGTGTCTGCGCCAACGGCGTCCCCCGCAGCGGAGGCTGTGAATGACACCCCGCCGGCTGACGCGCAACCGGTGGCGGAGCCTGGGGGCATCGACTGGTCATGGGTGGCGGCGCTGGTGGGCCTGTTGGGGCTGCTCGCCTTGTTATTGTTCATTCGCCGCCGGCAACAGGCCCAGGTCGGTTCGGAGTCGATGACCGAGCGTCCCGCCCCCCTGCTGGAGGACAGCACCGATACCTATGGAACGACTGTGGAGACGGACCCGCCAGAAGTCGCCGCGTCGTTCAATAATGGCGATACCCCACTGGGCGACGTGCTGGAAGGGGTGGGGATCTACCTGACCTATGGCCGCTTCGCCGAAGCGGCGGGATTGCTCCGGGCCGCGCTGCTGGCGGAGCCGGAACGCACCGACCTGGGCCTCAAGCTGCTGGATGTGCTGGGCAAGCAGGGGGATGCCATCGGCTTCCAGGTCCAGGAGCATCACTTGGCCACGCAGGGAGTCGATGCCTCGACGCTGGAGGAGGTCCGGGCAAAGTATCCCAAGGTCGCCGTGGCCAGCGCACCCGAGGCCGTGCCCCCGGCGCCCCAGGCGCCAATTCCTGCTCCCGCTCCCGAGCCGGCCCCTTTACACCCGCCGGGCGAGTTCGAGCTGAACCTGGATGAGCTGTCCATGGATTCCAGCTGGGATCTCAAGGAAGGGCAGGAGGCCACCGGCGGCAAAAACGTCGAGCCTCCACTGGCCCTCGACGATTTGTCGCTTTCCGGTTTCGACGAACCGGAGCTGCAATGGGGCGCGCCGTTGGAAACCGAGTCACTGGACGATGCTTTCCTCGACGGGTTCGCCGATGAGGAGCAGTCCCTGGAGCTCGAGCCGCTGTCGCTGGAGCCCGAAGCGACCTCTCCGGATCCACAGGCATCGGAGCATTCGGAAAAGCTTGAGCAGGCGCAGAATTGTATCGACGATGGCGACATCAAGACCGCCATCACGTTGCTCGAAGAACTGCTCCAGGAGGGCGACGAACCCCTCAAGCAGACCGCGCGGGTGCTGTTGGCCGGGATTCGCTGATACTTCTTCAAAAGCCTCCAGGGGAGATGGGCCTCTTCCCGGGCTGGCCCGTGAAGAAGCCCGTCCAGAGATCCAATCTTCCCTGCCTGGCCATCAGAACGTCTGGCCCAGATTCAGGTACACCGCCTGCTCATCGTCGTCGTTGAAGCCGTAGCTGAAGTTCAGCGGGCCCAGCGGTGTGTCGAAGCCCAGGAAAATGCTGGCGGCGTTGATGTAGCCGCTGTCGAATTCGTTGTCGTTGTTCCAGGCCCGACCGCGCTCCAGCGAGCCGCCGAAGTACAGTGGGAAATCCAGGGGCAGGTAGGCTCGGGGTGTCAGCCGGCGGTAGTAAACGGCGCGCATCAGGCTCATGTTCTGCCCGGAAATGCCGTCTTCGCGAAAGCCTGATAGCTGCCGTGCGCCGCCGAGCACGAAGCTCGACGTCACGATCTCGGCCGTGTCGAGGGTCCGCCCGTAGCGCCCGCCGAGGATGAACGTGTTCGGGCCACTGCTCATGGCCTTGTCCAGCTTCAGCTCCCACTGGCGATAGCGCTGGTCTGAGCCCAGGCCCGGATCGTACTGGCGCCAGGACAGGCCGAGATCTTCGCCTTCGTGGGGGAAGTACACGTTGTCCAGGGAGTCGAACGAGTATTTCAGCTCGTAGAAGCCTTCGTTGAAGTCCTCGCTGGGTTGGTCGTGGTCGCCGATGCGCACGTCCGCCTTGCCCCAGGCCTGGCCGACCCCGAAACGGATCTCGCCGCTGTTGCCGATCTGGCGGCCCAGGTTCAGGCCCAGGCCATAACGCTCCACGCGGTATTGCGCGACCGGGTCGTTGTCCAGGATCGATTCCACGTTGCGAGATTCGAATTGCCCGTAGGGGGCGATGAAGTAGCGCGAGCCTACGTCCAGCGGCTGATAGAACTCGCTGTACAACTCCTGCCGGTCACCGATCTGGGCCCGGGTCAGCCATTCGGCGCCCAGGCGATTGATGCCGTTGACCCGATAGCTGGCGCCGAGGTTGAAGGCGCTGTCGCCGCGCATATCGTCCGACAGGCTCAGGCCCAGCCGCAGATAGTCGGTACCGGTGCGCTTGCCCCGGGCGTTGATCACCAGGGTGTTGTCCGGTCCCTTGTGGACCACGCGATATTGCACCTGTTCGAAGTAGTCCAGGCCGTACAGCGTGCCCATGTCGGTTTGCAGGCGGCCCAGGTCCAGGGGCTCACCGATCTGCTGGCGAATGTAATAGCGAATCACGTCATCGCCCACTTTCGAATCGTTTTCCACGCGAATGGCCGTGATGACCGGTGTCCGTTCGCTGGGCGTGCGTGCGGCCATGAGTTGTGGATCGGTCGGCTCGGGAGGCCGCAGGTGGGCCAGGCGGGCCTGGAGAATCCGGGTGGCGCGATAGCCGGCATCGATCATTTCCCGGGCCTGGCCGAAGTCGGTCGAGCCGAAGCTCACCAGGGCCGGCTGGATCAGCACGTCGTCTTTCTTCAGGGTTGCCAGTTGCTCTTGGGAATTGCGCCGGGTCATCAGGGTGGTCGACTGGTTCAGGACGTCGAGCACCGTCACCAGTTGCTTGCGGTTGCGCAACGGGGTGCCGATGTCCACCACAATGGCCATGTCCACGCCCATCTCCCTGGCCACGTCCAGCGGGATGTTGTCGCTCATGCCGCCGTCCACCAGCAGACGGCCATCCAGCTCCACCGGGGCGAACACCGCCGGGATCGACATGCTGGCGCGGATGACCTTGGGCAAGTGACCCTTGCGGAACACCACCTTTTCGCCGCTGGCGATGTCGGTCGCCACGGCGCGGAACGGGATCGGCAGTTTGTCGAAGTCCCGGGTGTCGCTGGCATGTGCCAGCAGGCTCTCGAGCAGCAGAGCCAGGTTCTGCCCCTGGATGACGCCCAATGGCAGGCCGAGGCTGCCGTCATCGCGAAAGCTCAGTTTCTGTTTCACCAGGAAGTCACGGTCGTCCTGCTTGCGCCGGAACGGCACGTCCTTGCGCGGCGGGGCATCGGACAGGGCCTGCTGCCAGTCGATTTCCAGGGCGAGTCTTTCCAGCTCGTCGATCTTGTAGCCGGAGGCGTACAGCCCGCCGATCACGGCGCCCATGCTGGTGCCGGCGATGGCGTCGATCCGGATACCCTGTTCTTCCAGGGCCTTGAGTACGCCGATATGGGCCAGGCCTCGTGCCGCGCCGCCGGACAACACCAGTCCGATCTTCGGACGCGGGGTTTGGACGGCAGGCTCGTTGGCATGACTGAACAAGGGCAACAGGAGCAGAAGCAGGCAAGGCAGCAGGCGGCGCATCGTCGATCTCGGGGCGGACGGTCAAAGGCGAGTATTATAACGATGCCTTCGAATCCACGAGTCGACCCGCAATGACCGAGCATAAACCGGAAATCGTCATCACCTATTGCACCCAATGCCAGTGGTTGCTGCGTGCCGCCTGGCTGGCCCAGGAACTGCTGAGCACCTTCGGCGACGATCTGGGCAAGGTCTCCCTGGTGCCGGGCACTGGCGGGGTTTTCCACATTGGCTGCGACGGTGTGCAGCTCTGGGAGCGCAAGGCCGACGGCGGCTTCCCCGAGGCCAAGGTGCTCAAGCAGCGGGTGCGCGATCAGATCGATCCGGAGCGGGACCTGGGCCATAACGACCGGGTTCAGTGAGACGTCGCTTCGACGCCTGCCGGCGGTGCCTTGGAACGGCTCAGCTGGCTCGACACCACGATCGCGACGATGATCAGCACGCCGCCCAGCAACATGCGCAATGTCGGGCTCTCACCGAACAGCAGCCAGGCCATGGCGATGCCGTAGACCGGCTCCATGGCGAAGACCACCGCCGCGGTGCGCGCCTTGATCACTTCCAGGCTGGCGACAAACAGGCTGTGGGCCAGGCCGGTGCAGAGCACCCCGAGCAGGGCGATCCACAGCCAGTCGAGCGCACGTACATCGCTCAACTGCGGCGCGGCCAGGGGCAGCAGGCATAACCCCACCACCAGGTTCTGGCACAGCGCGGCCTGCACGGGCGGAACGCGGCCGGAGCCGGCACGGTTGGTCAGCGACAGCAGGGAGAACAGCAAGCCCGAAGCCACCGCCCACAGCAGGCCGGTGGTGGCACCGCTGGCCAGGTCGAAATCCGGCGTGACCAGCACCAGGCCGATGCTCACCAACACCACCAGCAGGATTTCATTGGCGCGTATTCGCTCCCGGAAGATCAACCCTTCGAGCAGCACGGTAAACGCCGGGAAACTGGCGAATCCCAGCGTAGCGACCGCAACGCCGGCGACTTTTACCGCGATGAAGAAGCTTACCCAGTGTGCTGCCAGCAGCAGTCCGCCCAGCAACAGGCGACGGCTATCCGCTGCACGGAGTTTCTGCCAGGAGGTGCTACTGGCGAACCGGGCAAAGAACGCCAGGGCCAGCACGGCAAACGTGGCGCGGCCGAACACGATGATCGTCGGCGACGCGGCAGCCAGCTTGCCGAACACACCGGTCAGGCCGAACATGAGGGCGCCGATGTGCAGGGCGCCGAGGGCGGTACGGGGAGTCATTACAGTCCTTTCTATAAAGCGGCGGATGCACGCAGAACCTTGTGCAAGTACGCTGCGGCGCGACCCGACTAAAGCCCGCGCCACGCCGGCATGGCTGGTCAGTATTGAAGCGTGGGACAGCCCGGCGCGTCTGTCGCGATCCTAGCGGTTTTTAGCGCACGGCTAGCGTTGGCGTCGCAGTTTGCCCGGCGAGGCGCCAAATTCGCGCAGCACGGCGGCGGCGAAGGCACTCTGGGAGCTGTAGCCGACCCGGTGGGCGATCTCGCCGATGGGCAGGTCCGAGTCCCGCAGCAACCCCACGGCCTTGTGCAGGCGACGGCTGCGGATGTATTCCATCGGGGTCTGTCCGCATTCGGCGACGAAGCGCGCATGCAGGCGGGCGCTGGAGAGACCGGCGACCTGGGCCAGGTCCGCCACCTGCAATGGATAGGCGGCGTACTGGTCGATGTGGGCGTCGAGGGCGGCGTAGGGCAGGCGCCGGCCACCGGTCGGGGCGGGACGCGCGTCATTGAGGCTGGCCAGCAGCAGCACCGCCCCCTGCCGGGCGATCAACGGATCGTCCATCCGGCTGCCCGCCAGCCAACTGACCAACTGGCTTTGCCCCGCATCCAGGGGCAGGCGGGCACTGGTGCCGAGCAACCGGCGGCTGGCGTCGGCATGATCGCCCAGGCATTGATCGAGCCAATCGCCGCCGGGTACATCCAGTACCAGGCAACGACTGCCTTTGGGGCTGTCGCAGGCGTGATGGGCACCGGCCGGCACCACCACGAAACTTTGCCGGACCACCTGGCTGCCGCAACCTTCGACCTCGAAATCCAGCGCGCCGGACAGCCCGAACACCAGTTGAGGGTGGTCATGGCTGTGGACGATCAGGTCCTGGCTGTATTGGCGTAGCGTGAGGATCGGTCTCATCGCGGTCTCCCATCGCAGGCCGTCAGGATACACCCAGGTCGCGATGCATGGCCCTGTCATGTAACCGACTTGTATCTGTCATGGGCCATTAATCGCCGGCATGCACAGTGGTGAAAACGATCAGAGGGGGTTGCCCATGACCAGCGCCGAGCTCGCCAGACCCAGCCGCAAGCAGCGTGTTCGCACCCTGTGGATTTCCGACGTGCACCTGGGCACCCGGGACTGTCAGGCCGAGCACCTGTCACAGTTCCTCAAGGGCTACCACGCCGACAGGATCTACCTGGTCGGCGACATCATCGACGGCTGGAAGCTGCGCGGCGGCATGTACTGGCCCCAGGCGCATACCAACGTCATCCGGCGCTTGCTGACCATGAGCAAGCGCGGCACCGAAGTGATCTACGTGACGGGTAACCACGATGAATTCCTGCGGCGCTATTCGAAGCTGATCCTGGGCAACATCCAGCTGGTGGACGAAGCGGTGCATGTCACCGCCGACGGCCGGCACCTGCTGGTGATCCATGGCGATCAGTTCGATGTCATCACCCGGTACCATCGTTGGCTGGCGTTCCTCGGGGATTGGGCCTACGAATTCACCCTCACGCTGAACCGCTGGCTCAACCATTGGCGGGCCCGTTATGGCTATGGCTACTGGTCGCTGTCGGCGTACCTCAAGCACAAGGTCAAGACTGCCGTGAGCTTCATCAGCGATTTCGAGGAAGCCATCGCCCACGAATGCGTCAAGCGCGAACTGCACGGCGTGGTGTGCGGGCACATCCACCATGCCGAGATCCGCAAGGTAGGGGAGGTGGAATACCTCAATTGCGGTGATTGGGTCGAATCGTGCACCGCGTTGATCGAGCACTGGGATGGTTCGATCGAACTCTATCGCCTGGCGGAGGCCCAGGCGCGGGAGGCTCGGCTGAAGGCAATCAAGGTCGCCGAGCCGGCTTGAGCTCAGAACGCGACCTTGCCCAGGCACATGTCGCGGTACATGACGAAATCCCCCAGCAGGCTGTAGAACGGATGCTGGAAGGTGGCCGGGCGGTTTTTTTCGAAGAAGAAATGCCCGACCCAGGCGAAGCCGTAGCCTGCCACGGGCAGCGCCAGCAACCAGGCGCCGTTGCCGACGACGAGCGCCATGACGAAAATCAGAATGACCAGGGAAGTACCGACGAAGTGCAGGCGCCGGCAGGTGCTGTTGCTGTGTTCGCCCAGGTAGTACGGATAGAACTCGGCGAATGTGCTGAATGTCTTGGTGTTTTCCACGATTGCTTGCTCGGTGGTTATTGTTCTGGTGCCGATCGCGCCATTCTTCTGGAAGTCTAGGAGCCCTTGTCATCGACGGACAGTGACAATGGGCGCCACTTTAGTATCCTTCGCAAATCCGGCCGCAACGCGCGGCTCGTCATGCAAGTAAATGTCATGAGCGAACGAACGACTTCTTCAAGTTGGGCGATGGGGATTGTCAAGGCGCTGGAGATGGACGGCCTGGATTGTCGCGCGATGTTCGGGCAGTTGGGGCTGGACTTCGAAGCGCTGGACGATCCGGATGCCCGTTTCCCCCAGGACTCCATGACGCGGCTCTGGCAATTGGCGGTGGAGCTGTCGGGCAATCCGGCCATCGGTTTGAACATGGGCAAGATCGTGCGACCGGCGTCGTTCCATGTTGTGGGTTATGCCCTGATGTCCAGCCGCACATTGCTCGAAGGTTTCCAGCGGTTGGTGCGCTATCAGCGGATCATCGCCGAAAGCGCCGAGGCCAGCATCCGCCAGATTGAGGGCCATTACGGGCTGGTCCTGGCGGTGCACGGCGATCACCTGCCTCCCACCCGGCAAAGTACCGAGGCATCCCTGGCCTGCGCGTTGAGCCTGTGCAACTGGCTGACCGGACGCACCCTGCATCCGGTGAAAGTGTTGTTCCAGGGCCCTGAGCCCCTTGATCCGACGCCCTACCACCAGGCTTTCCCCGCGCCGCTGATGTTCAATGCGCCCTACGATGCGCTGATCTTCGAACGGGCAGACATGGAGGTACCGCTGCCGACGGCCAACGAGGCCATGGCGTTGCTGCATGACCGTTTCGCCGGCGAATACCTGGCGCGTTTTTCGGAAAGCCGCGTGACTCACAAGGCGCGCCAGGCTCTTTGCCGGCTGCTGCCCCAGGGCGAACCCAAGCGTGACGTGGTGGCGCAGGCATTGCACCTGTCTCAACGCACCTTGCAGCGACGCCTGCAGGAAGAGGGCACCAGCTTCCAGCATCTGCTGGATGACACCCGCCGCGAGCTGGCCGAGCAGTACCTGACGCAGCCGGACATGACCTTGCTGGAAATCGCCTATCTGCTGGGGTTTGCCGATCCGAGCAATTTTTTCCGCGCCTTTCGCCGCTGGTTCGACACGACGCCCGGCGAGTACCGGGCGGCACGGGCGGCCAAACCGGTCAGTGACGCCAGAACGCCGGGATACACAGCACGAACACTGTGATGATTTCCAGCCGGCCCAGGAGCATGCCCGCCGACAGGATCCACTTGGCCGCGTCCGGCAGCGGCGCGAAGTTGCCGGCCGGCCCGATGGTTTCCCCCAGCCCCGGGCCGACGCCGGATACCGTACTGGCCGCGCCGGTCAGCGCGGTCATCCACTCCACGCCCAGCAGCGACAGCAGCAGGGCGATGACGCAGATGGTGATGGCGAAGAAGAACGAGAACGTGAGGATCGAGCGCACGATTTCCTCGTCGAGGCGGTGGCCGTTGTATTTCTGCTTGATCACCGCGCGCGGATGGATCAGTTGCGTGAGGTTGGCCCTGAGCAGGATGTAGGCGACCTGGAAACGGAAGATCTTGATCCCGCCGGCCGTCGAGCCCGAGCAGCCGCCGACGAAGCCGAGGTAGAAAAACAGCATCAGGGAGAAGTTGCCCCACAGGCTGTAGTCGCCCAGGGCGAAACCGGTGGTGGTGACGATCGACGTCACGTTCAGGGCCACGTGCCGTAAAGCGTCCAGCCAATGCAGGTCGGTGGTCGCCCAGTACCAGGTGCCCAGTACCAGCCAGGTCACCAGCAGCACGCCGATCAGGCCCTGGACCTGCTGGTCCTTGATCAGCGCCCGGCGATGGCCGCGCAGCATCGAGACATACAGGGCGAACGGCAGGCTGCCGAGGATCATGATGACGATGGCGACCCAATGCACCGCCGGCTGGCTCCATTTGGCCAGGGACAGGTCGGAGGTGGAAAAACCGCCGGTCGAGATCGCCGACATCGAATGGTTGATGGCATCGAACGGGCTCATCCCGGCCCACCAGAGCGCCAGCGTGCCGAAAATGGTGATACCGACATAGGAGGCCACGATCAACCGCGCCACCATGTGGGAGCGCGGCATGACCTTTTCCGAGCGGTCCGACGATTCGGTCTGGAACAGCCGCATGCCACCGATGCGCAGCAGCGGCAGGATCGCCACGGCCATGCCGATGAAGCCGATCCCGCCGAGCCAGTGCAGCAGCGAGCGCCACATCAGGATGCCGGGGGACATGTTGTCCAGGCCGCTCAGGACCGTGGCACCGGTGGCGGTGATTCCCGACATGCTTTCGAAAAACGAATCCGTGTAGCTGATGTGCTGGGTCAGCAGGAATGGCAGCGCTGCGAAAATGCACACCACCAGCCAACTGCTGACGGTCAGCAGGTACATGTCCCGGGGCCGCAGATGCACATGCTCGGGACGTCCCGGGAGCACCAGGGCCAGGCCGGCGACGAAGGTGATCATGCTCGACCAGAGAAACGACGGCAGGTCGCCCGTGCGCTCGAAAACCAGCAACGTGGCCATGGGCACGACCATGAAGATCGCCAGGGTGATCAGGAAGATGCCGATGATGAAACCAATGATTCGCAGGGTCGGCAACGCCATGGAGTCCGCTCGGGCTGAAAGGGAAGGGCGCCATTCTACCTGCGGCGAATGGCATGTAAACCGCCATCCGGGGCCTGGCGGGTGCGGCCTGGGAGCCGGTATTCGAATTTGCGCTGACGGACTCGCCGTACAGCCACTAGAATAGCCGGACATTTTTCCAGGGAGGTGGCCGATGCAGGCTCTCGACGCTTTGCTCAACCGTGTTTCCGTTCCACGCCTGATTGACCCGGCGCCTACGCCCGAGCAGCGGGAGGTCATGTTCGCCGCCGCGATGCGCGCGCCGGATCATGGCCAGTTGCGGCCATGGCGTTTTCTGACGGTCGAAGGGCAAGCGCGTTATCGCATGGGCGAACTGCTGGCCGAAGCGGCGCGTTTCAATGACCCGCTGGTGGCTGAGGCCGTTGTGGAAAAGGCCCTCAATGGCCCGCTGCGTGCGCCCCTGGTCGTGGTGGTGATCGCTCGTCTGCAAGACCATTTCAAGATCCCCAAGTCCGAGCAATTGCTGGCGGCCGGCTGCGCGGCCCATGCGATCCTGCTGGCGGCCTACGCCCAGGGCGTCGGTGGCGTATGGCGTACGGGAGATCTGGCCTATTCGCCCCACGTGGCCGAGGGGCTTGGCCTGGAAGTGGGGGAAGAAGTGATCGGTTTCCTCTACCTGGGCACGCCGCAGAAGGAAGCGCGTACGGCGCCCAAGGAAGACATCAGCGAATTCGTTCGCGAGTGGACCGGCCAGTAAACGCCATATCGCACCGCCGCATCCGTTCGGCTGGGTCATCGTGGCGAAGGGCAGGCCCCCTCGCCACGAATGCGCTGCGATTATCGGCAGGCGTCGGCAATGGCCTGGGCCAGCAGATCCAGGCGCGTGGCATCGATGCCTGCCACGTTCGCCCGTCCTGTACCGACCATGTAGACACTGTGCCGCTCTCGCAGGTGCCTGACCTGTTCCGGGTTCAAGCCGGTGTAGGAAAACATCCCGCGTTGCACGCCGATGTGGGCGAAGCGTTCGCGCAGGCCGTGAGGCTCCAAGGCCTCCAGCAGGCCGCTGCGTAGCTGCGCGATGCGCAGGCGCATGACCTGCACTTCGTCTGTCCACAGGCTCTTGAGGTGCGCGTCACCCAGGATCGTCGCCACCACCGCCGCGCCATGGTCCGGTGGCGTCGACCACAGGTTGCGGGCGATGTTGGCCAGTTGGCTGCGAATATCCTGCAGCTTCTCGCCATCCGCCGCACAGACGATCAACGCGCCGGTACGGTCCCTGTACAGGCCGAAGTTTTTCGAGCAGGAACTGGTGATCAACACTTCGGGCAAGGCCTGGGCAAACAGCCGGACCGCCCAGGCGTCTTGCTCCAGTCCATCACCGAAACCTTGGTAGGCAAAGTCGATCAAGGGCAGCAGATCGCGGCTGCGTACCACGTCCAGGACCTGGCGCCATTGCTCATGGGACAGGTCGAAGCCGGTGGGGTTGTGGCAGCAGGCATGCAGCAGCACCACATCGCCCTTCGGTGCCTGGCCCAGGGTGGCCAGCATCGCCTCGAAATCCAGACGGTTGTCGGCGCCCACGTAAGGGTAGAGGCGGGTCTTGACCCCTGCCGCGGCGAAGATGGTTTCGTGGATCGGCCAGGTCGGGTTGCTCAGCCAGACACCACGGCCCGGCAGGCATTGGGCAATGAAATCGGCGCTCAGGCGCAGCGCACCGGTGCCCCCCGGGGTCTGGGTGACGCCGGCGCGTTTGTCCATGACCAGCGGCGAGTCGGCCCCCAGCACCAGTTCACTGACCAATTGGCCGAACGTGGCGTCGCCATGGCCACCGATGTAGGTCTTGGTGGCCTGGCGTTCCACCAGCCGCTGCTCGGCCAGCTTCACGGACGCAAGGATCGGCGTCAGGCCCTGGGCGTCCTTGTAGACCCCTACGCCCAGGTCGAACTTGTTCGGGTTGCTGTCCGCACCGTAGGCCTCCATCAGGCCGAGGATCGGGTCACCGGGCACCCGGCCGATGGCATCGAAGTGCATTACTTGCGGCCCTCGGCGGTCTTGGCCACGTCATCGGTGCGGGCGGCCATGATGAAGTCGTTGCGGTGCAGGCCCTTGATGGAATGGCTCCACCAGGTCACGGTGACCTTGCCCCACTCGGTGAGCAGGCCCGGGTGATGGCCTTCGGCTTCGGAGATTTCGCCGACGGCGTTGGTGAACGCCAGGGCATGCTTGAAGTTCTTGAACAGGAAGACTTTTTCCAGCTGCATCACGCCGTCGCGCACTTCGATGTTCCAGTCCGGGATCTGCTTGATCAGGACCGGCAGTTCTTCGTCGCTGACTTGTGGGGCATCGGCGCGGCAGGCTTCGCAATGGGCTTGGTTCAGAGTGTTCATGGTGTGTTCCTGGATCGAATAGTTGAAAGCGTCGATGCACCCACGCTAAAGCAAAGCCGTGCCGTGCAACAGACTCAATTGAGATCGAAAATCGCGGGTCACGCGGCTTTCGGTGGAAATTTCGGTGCGTGCAGGCCCAGTTCCCGGCCGCGCTTGACCATGCCCATGATGTCTTCGTGGGCCAGGTCGAACAGGCGCTTGAGTTCGGGCAGCACGAAATACACCGGCTGCAGGATGTCGATGCGATATGGCGTGCGCATGGCTTCCAGCGGGTCGAAGGGCTGGTGCTCCGGCTCGTCCGAGAGGCAATACACGGTTTCCTTGGGCGATGACAGGATGCCGCCGCCGTAGATGCGCCGGCCTTGAGGCGTTTCCACCAGGCCGAACTCGATGGTCATCCAGTACAGGCGCGCCAGGTAGACACGCTCTTCCTTGGAGGCCTGCAGGCCGAGCTTGCCATAGGTGTGGGTGAATTCGGCAAACCAGGGATTGGTCAGCAGCGGGCAGTGGCCGAAGATCTCGTGGAAGATGTCCGGCTCTTGCAGGTAGTCCAGTTCTTCACGGGTACGGATGAAAGTCGCCACCGGAAACTGCTTGCTGGCGAGCAATTCAAAGAAGGTCTGGAAAGGGATCAGCGCCGGCACCCGGGCGACTTGCCAGCCCGTGGTCTCGCCCAGCACTTTGTTGATTTCCCCCAACTGCGGAATGCGGTCGTAGGGCAGGCCGAGTTTGTCGATGCCGTCCAGGTATTCCTGGCACGCACGGCCTTCGATGACTTTCAGCTGGCGGGTGATCAGCGTATTCCACACCGCGTGTTCTTCGGCGGGGTAGTGGATAAAACCTTGCGCATCGGGCTCGCGGGCCACGTATTGCGTTTGCTTCATGCTGCTCTCCTGCTGTTTTTCCTCTGGTTTTTTCGAACCGGAGAAAGGCTGTTTATTTTTATGTCCAGCGATGCATTAGAGATAACCCCAAGCAGGGGATCGTGCAGCAGGTGCAAGCGCGCCAATCAATGATAGCCGTCCTTGTTCTGTAAAATTTTCGTGACGTTTTTTGCTGGCCTTCGATTCTCTGGAGATTTTCAGCTAGGAAAAGGCCTACAGCTGTCACATAATCTTGACGGTTATTTGCGCCTCCAGACAAAAACACTGGTGGGCTTGCTCCACCGGGCGACGCGGCAGCGCTTTGCGGGCCTTGTCCCTATCGATTCCTAACGCACCAGGCCTTCTCATGCGCATCAAAGTCCATTGCCAGAACCGCATCGGCATCCTGCGGGACATTCTCAATCTGTTGGTGGAGTACGGCATCAACGTTGCCCGGGGCGAAGTGGGGGGCGAGCATGGCAATGCGATTTACCTGCACTGCCCCAACCTGATCAATATCCAGTTCCAGGCGTTGCGCCCGAAATTCGAAGGCATCGCCGGGGTGTTCGGGGTCAAGCGCGTAGGGCTGATGCCAAGCGAGCGTCGGCACATGGAACTCAATGCCTTGCTTGGCGCCCTGGAGTTTCCGGTGCTGTCCATCGACATGGGCGGTTCCATCGTCGCGGCGAACCGGGCAGCGGCGCAACTGCTTGGAGTGCGGGTGGACGAGGTGCCGGGGATTCCACTGTCGCGCTACGCCGAGGATTTCGACCTGCCGGAACTGGTGCGCGCCAACCAGTCGCGGATCAATGGGTTGCGGGTCAAGGTCAAGGGGGACGTGTTCCTGGCCGACATCGCCCCGCTGCAATCGGAGCACGACGACAGCGAGGCCATGGCCGGCGCGGTGTTGACGTTGCATCGGGCCGACCGGGTCGGCGAACGGATCTATAACGTGCGCAAGCAGGAGCTGCGTGGCTTCGACAGTATTTTCCAGAGCTCGAAGGTGATGGCGGCGGTGGTCCGCGAGGCCCGGCGGATGGCGCCGCTGGATGCGCCGCTGTTGATAGAAGGCGAGACCGGCACCGGCAAAGAGCTGCTGGCTCGCGCCTGCCACCTGGCCAGTCCCCGGGGTCAATCCCCCCTCATGGCGCTCAATTGCGCCGGGTTGCCGGAATCCATGGCCGAGACCGAACTGTTCGGCTACGGCCCCGGTGCCTTCGAAGGCGCCCGTGCCGAAGGCAAGCTCGGCCTGTTGGAACTGACCGCCGGAGGCACGCTTTTCCTCGACGGCGTCGGGGAAATGAGCCCGCGCCTGCAGGTTAAGCTGCTGCGGTTCCTGCAGGACGGTTGCTTCCGGCGCGTCGGCAGCGATGAGGAGGTGTACCTGGACGTCAGGGTCATCTGCGCGACCCAGGTGGATTTGTCCGAGCTCTGTGCCCGGGGAGAATTCCGCCAGGACCTGTACCACCGCTTGAACGTGCTGTCCCTGCACATCCCGCCGTTGCGCGAATGCCTCGATGGCCTGACGCCACTGGTGGAGCATTTTCTCGACCAGGCCAGCCGCCAGATCGGCTGCCCGCTGCCCAGGCTGGCTCCGGCGGCGATGGACCGTCTGAGCCATTACCACTGGCCGGGCAACGTCCGGCAACTGGAAAACGTACTGTTCCAGGCCGTTTCCCTGTGCGATGGCGGTACCGTCAAGGCCGAGCATATTCGCCTGCCGGACTACGGCGTGCGCCAGCCCCTTGGTGATTTCTCACTCGAGGGCGGGTTGGACGAGATCGTCGGGCGTTTCGAGAAGGCGGTGCTGGAGCGCTTGTACTCCGAGCACCCCAGCAGCCGCCAACTGGGCAAGCGACTAGGGGTTTCCCACACCACCATTGCCAATAAGTTGCGTGAGTATGAGGTGGGAAAGGGCCAGTAGTTGAAGGTCCATGTCTGCCACTCTTTTCATACCTGATGTTCGTCAAGCGCTGGCTCGGTCTTGTCGTCGGTCCGATGTGAGGGCCATGTCCGCAATTGCACGCGCCTTGGGTATCACGGTAGCTGGTATGGGATTTGCTGTGTCCTGATCTGTCCCCACTTATTCATGCCTGGTGGCGATTTTTTGACAGGGCAGGGCCCCGGATTCCGCCGCGCTACGTGAGGTTCAGGATGCATAAGAAACTGGCTGTGGTTCAGTCGAACTACATTCCCTGGAAGGGTTATTTCGATCTGATCCGCAGTGTCGATGCGTTCGTCCTGTATGACGATGTCCAGTACACCCGTAGTGACTGGCGCAACCGCAACAAGATCAAGACCGCCCAGGGCGAGCATTGGCTGAGTATCCCGATCAAGAAGAAAGGCCGTCTCGGGCAGTTGATCAACGAGGTACAAGTCACCAATCCGGATTGGGCCGCAGCCCACTGGAAGACCATTGAGCAGAGCTACCGGCGCGCTTCATGCTTCAGGCAGATGGAGGCGCCGATCCGCTCGCTCTACGAACAGGCCGCCAACCTCACTCACCTGAGCCTTATCAACCACCTGTTCATCGCCGGCTTGTGCCCCCTGCTGGGCATTCACACGCCGCTGTACCGTTCCGAGGATCTGGGCCGTGCAGAAGGCAAGAATGAGCGTCTGATCCACTTATGCCAGGCCCTCGGTGCCGACGAATATCTCTCTGGACCCGCTGCCAGTCATTACCTGGACGAAGCGGCTTTCGCCGCCCAGGGGATTACCGTGTCGTATATGAGTTATGCCGGTTATCCCGAGTATCCCCAGGTCTACGGTGAGTTCCAGCATGCGGTCAGTGTCATAGACCTGTTGTTCAACACCGGCGCGGACGCATCGGCTTTCCTGGAGAAAAGGGCTGCCTGAGCAGGCCTTCCCAGTGACACCCTTTTGATTTGATTCTGGAGATTGCACCCGATGTCGAACCTTGCGCAGCAGGACGCTTACTCGCTCGAACAGGCGTTGGCGCGTTTGCGGCTGATGTACGCCAAGCCCGAGCATCCGTATTACTTCCTCGCGCCTGCCTATCGTGAATCGTCGTCGGGCGTCGTCTCGTTGCACTACCTCTGTCATATGCTCAACCTCAGTGGCCGCGAGGCCTATATCTGCGGCACAGAGGTGGTCAACCCGGACCTCAAGACGCCGCTGATCAATTCGACGATCAAGCAGCGCCATGCGGCAGCGGGCAAAGTGCCGATTGCGGTTTATCCGGAGGTGTTCCCCGGCAATCCGCTCAACTGTTCGGTCGTGGCGCGTTTTCTGCTGAATTTCGAGGGGTTTCTCACGGGTAATGGCATGGATGCCGCTCCCACCGACCTGTTCTTCTATTACGCTGCCCGGCTCGCCGAGCACCGAGGTGACCCTGACGGCGACCTGTTGTGCCTGCCGGCCATCGATGTCGAAATGTTCTCGACGGTGGGCACCGCGACTGAGCGCAAGGGAAGCTATCTCTACCAGAACCGTCACCCTCTGGGCCTGATCGATTACTCGCAACTGCCGGCCGATATCCGCCTGTTGAGCATGGCCAATCCCTTGCCCCTGCCCGAGCTGGCCAAGCTGCTGCGCGGGGCCGAGGTGATGTACAGCTATGAGTGGTCGATGACCTGTGTCATGGCGGTGCTGTGTGGTTGCCCGGTGATATTCATTCCGGGGCATGGCGTCGACCAGCCACTGCTCGACACCAGTTTCTTCGGCAGCGTCGGCTTTGCCATGCTCGACCAGCCGGACCCGTTGGGGCATGCCCGGGCCAGCCTTGGTGACGCCTTGCAACGTTACGTCGAGCGCACTGCGTCTTTCTGGCAGCAACTGGATGTGTTTATCGCGAAAACCCAGGCAACCGCCGCTCGTGAGGCGGTCGGCAATCGTCTGGGAGCGCTCGACTGGTTGCGCAAACGCTACCCGACGGCGCAGCAGTTGCTTTTGATCAATGAGCGGTTGTCGGTCCCGGCGGCGCCTGCCTTCACTGTCGTGGTCCGCGATGACGGCAATCAGCTGGCATTGGCGCATACACTGGACAGCCTGGATAGACAGTTGTACCAACGCATCCATGTCTGCGTGATCGGTAGCGCCGACCCGGGGCGAGCCAACGTCCAGTGGTTGGCGTGCGATCCGAAGCAGCCGGCGGCCGCGATCAATGGCTTGCTCCAGGGCGTCCAGAGCGACTGGTTCATGCTGGTGGATGCGGGGGAGGAATTTATCGCCGCGGGGCTGCTGGTGATGGCTCAGAATCTGCTCCAGGCGCCTGACAGTTGCCTGGCGGTATACGCCGACGAGGCGCTGCGTACGGGCGGTGTGGTCGACCTTTCGCTGCGACCCGATTTGAATCTGGACCTGCTCCTGGCGTTTCCGGCCGGTCTTTCTCGTCACTGGATGTTCCGTCGCGATGCGCTGGTGCGCTTGAACGGTTTTGACGATACCTGCGGCGATGCCTTCGAATTGGCTTACCAACTGCGCCTGATCAGCGAATGTGGGATGGCGAGCATCGGTCACGTCAGCGAACCGCTGTTGATTGCCAACGAGCTGCGTCATTGGCAATGCGCAGATGAATGCGCGGTCATCGATGCACATCTCCAGGCACGTGGCTACGGTCGGGCGCGAGCGATTGAACTTGCTACGACTGCGGGCCGCTATCGTATCGACTACGGCCACGAGCAGCAGGCTTCGGTCAGCATTCTGATTTACCTGGAAGGTCAACTGACGAATTTCCAGCGCTGTCTGGAAAGCCTGCTGTTGCACACTGACGCAGTGGACTTCGAGGTCTTGCTGATCGAGCCAGGCAACGATGACCCCGCGTTGCTGGAGTGGCTGGGGCTGGTCGAGCGGATGGGCGAAGGCCGGTTCCAGGTGTTGCGTTTCATGCCGGGGCAGTCTCGTGCGGGCATGTGCAATGCGGCGGCCCAGGACGCACGTGGGGAATACCTGCTCTGGCTCGATGCGCAAAGCGCTGTGCTGGAGCCGGGTTGGTTGCAGTCGTTGCTCAATCATGCCCAGCGTCCGGAAGTCGGCGCCGTGGGAGGCAAGCTGGAGGATAGCCAGGGTCGCATTCGCCAGGCGGACCTGGTGCTGGGGCTGGGCGCCATGGTCGGCCGGGCTTTTGAAGGTCTGCCCTCCGAGGCGGAGGGCTACATGGGACGGCTTGGGCTTGAACGCAATTGCTCTGCCCTGGGCGCCGAGTGCCTGATGCTGCGTCGAGCGCTGTTCATTGAGGCTGGAGGCTTCGACAGCGACCCGCTGCTGGCGCCCTGGACCTCTGTCGACCTGTGTCTGAAGCTCCAGCAGGCAGGTTATCTGAATGTCTGGACGCCTTACGCGCGCCTGTTGATGGATTCTGTGGCTGGCATCCGTGCGAGCAGCCAGCAGGAAGATGCCTTGCTCGCACGCTGGTTGCCACAGCTGGCCCGCGACCCGGCCTACAACGCCAACTTTTCGCTGCGCGTCGGTGAGGGATTTGTCCGGGAAAACACTGATCTGTGCTGGTTTGCGCTGCAAGGCAGCGTACCGAGGGTGCTGGTCTGTGTCACCGAACAGCAGGCGGGCGCCTACTCGCGGCTGGTTCAACCCTTCAGTACGTTGCTTGAAGCAGGGCAGATTGAAGGCGTGGCTGTTTCAAGTCTGCTGTCGTCGGTGGAAATCGAGCGCCTGGCACCAACCACCGTGGTGTTGCAGCGCCCCCTGGACGACGCTGGGCTGCTGGCCCTGAGCCGCCTGAGGGCCTTTTCCAAAGCCTTCACCGTCTATGATCTGGATGGCTATCTACCGCAGATGGCGTTGAAGGGCGATTACGCTGCCGAAGAGCTGCTGGAGCGCCTGCGGTACGGAATGATGCAGGCCGATCGTGTGCTGGTCCCTACGCCCGCGCTGGCTGAACTGCTACAGGGTCACCACGACGATATTCGTGTGCTGGAAACCCTGCTGCCGGCTGCGTGGGGGCGTGTGCAAAGCAAGCGGCGCACTGGGCCCAGGCCGCGTCTGGGCTGGTTGGGCTGCAAGGATGCTCAGTTGTTGGCCGACGTGTTGCCCGCGTTCGCTGGCGAGGTGGATTGGGTGGTGCTCGGCGACTGCCCGGCGTCATTGCAACCTTTCCTGAAAGAACTGCACCCAAGTGTCGCGCAGCAGCAGTTGGCCGGGGCCATGGCCACCTTGAATCTTGATCTTGCCCTGGTGCCCATGGCGGAAAACCTGGGCAATGCCTGTTCCGGCGACTTGCGTGTCCTGCAGCATGCCGCTTGCGGGCATCCGGTCATTTGCAGCCGAGTACCGGGTTTTATCGGTGGCGAGGTGTTGCCGCTGTCCCGGGTGAACAACGAGGCGCAGGAATGGATTCGGACGATTCGCATGCACCTGGAAGACCGTGAAGCCTCCGCGACGCTGGGCGATACCTTGCAGTCGACCGTACGTGCGCAGTGGCTGCTCCAAGGCGAGCGCCTCGACGCCTGGCGACGGGCCTGGTTGGCCGACTGATCCGTACAACTTATTACCTTTGCCCCCCAGCGGAGTGCATGTGACATGAGCAACGATCTCGATACCTTCATCGCAGCCTACAGCGACAGCTTTGGCTATGCGTATGACAACAACATCATTCTCAATTGGTATCCCCAACGCATCATGGCGCTGTGCACCAAGGAGCAAAGCCTGCTGGAGCTTGGTGTCGGCCATGGCTTCAGCACCCACCGCTTCTCGCAGTTCTTCAGTGAGCACACGGTGATCGATGGCTCCGCGTCGGTGATCGCTCAGTTCAAGGCGCAGTATCCGGACAATGCAGCCGAGATCGTCGAAAGCTATTTCGAGACATTCGATACCGACAAGCGTTTCGACCTCATCGTGATGGGGTTTGTCCTTGAGCACGTCGATGATCCGCAGGCCATATTGCAAAAATTCAAGCATTACCTGGCGCCGGGTGGCCGCTGCTTCGTGCTGGTTCCCAATGGGGAGTCGCTGCATCGGCGGTTCGGTCATGCTGCCGGTCTGCTTGACGACATGATGGCGCTGGGTCGTGGCGATCTGGAGCTGGGCCATGTGCGCAGCTATTCGCTTCAGACCCTGACCGCTGAGCTGGAAACTGCCGGGTTCCAGGTGGCGCGCAAGGAAGGTGTCTTCCTCAAGCCCTTCACCACCGGACAACTGCAAGAGCTGCACCTGGGGGGCGACATCCTTCACGCGATGTGCACCGTGGGCATCGATTATCCGGAGCTCAGCTGTGCGCTGATGCTCGAAGCGACAGTCGCCCCATCATGAAAAGCCTGGTGATTGGAAGTACCTCGGTCATCGGCAAGGCGGTCGCCCAGGCCTTGTCGTGCCTTGGCCCCGTCAAGCTGGCGGGGCGCCGGGATGCCGATATCGCTTTCGACCTGAGCCGCCAGGAGCCCTTCGCGTGCGACGAGCGTTTTGACATTGTCGTGCTGGCCGCCGCAGATTTCGGCGGCCGCCAGCCGGACGATCTGGTCCGCGCCGAACTGGTCAACAGTGTCGGTACGCTGGCGGCCTGCCGCCTGGCCGAGCAATGTGGGGCTCGTCATTTCATTCTGCTTTCATCGCGTTCGGCGGGTGACCGGCCGACGGATCCCTATTTCGGCATCTATTCGCTTTCCAAGCGCCATTCAGAAGAGGTGGCGAGTCTTTATTGCCGGGAACGGGGCATGACCCTTAGTGTTTTGCGCATCAGCCAAGTCTACGACGACGGCGAACAGTGCAGGCTTCACCAGCCGTTGCTGTACGCCATCGCCGATAAGGCACAGGCGGGGCAGGGCGTCGAGTTGTATGGCAGCAACGACGCCAGGCGCAACTATCTGCACCTGAGCGATCTGACCGAGGTCTGCGTGCGGCTGGCAAAGCAGGGCATCCCTGGTTTGTATAACTGTGGTCATCCCGAATCTCCCCGTCTTTCGGCGATTGTCCAGGCTGCGTTCGAGGCGTTCGGCAAGCCGTTGGATGTACGCTTCCTGCCCGAAAAGGGTGATATCCCCGACCTTGCCCCTTTCGAGTGTGCGCACGAGCTGTACCAGCAGATCGGTTTCACCCCTCGAATCGACGTTCGCCGGGGCTTCGAGCTGATGAGAGCGCACAGGGAGGGGCTGTCATGAAGACCGTCATGGTGACTGGCGTAGGGGCCATCATGGGGTACGGCCTGCTCAAGTCGCTGCGTGAAGCGGCTCCTTCTGTTCGCCTGGTCGGCACTGATATCTACGACGACGCTGTCGGCCGCGCCTGGAGCGATGTCTTCGAGCAGGCCCCGTATACCGCAGCCTCCGAATATGGACAGTGGCTGGGCGATACGCTGGCCAGGTACAAGGTTGATCTGCTTATTCCCGGCATCGAACAGGACGTTCATTGGTTATCGGACAACCGGGCACTGCTGGCCCAATGGGATTGCCAGGTGGTGCTCAACAACCCGCATCTGATCGATCTTTCCCGGGACAAATGGGCAATGGACCAGGCGCTGGTAGCGTTGGGGGATCCCAGCCGTATTCCCAGCCTGCTGTCGGGGGATTTTCATTCGCTCGAGGCTGCCCTGGGGCTGCCGTTCCTGCTCAAGCCGCGCCGCAGTTATGCCTCCAAGGGGCTGGTCTGGGTACGCGAAGAGCGTGACTTTACGCCTCATGCGGCGCTGCTCGGCGATTACCTCATGGCGCAGCCCATCATCGGCAGTGCGGCCGATGAGTTCACCGTAGCGGCTTTTGGCGACGGACAGGGCAATACCGGGCCCACCATCAATTTCCAGCGCAGGCTGGCCTCGGATGGCTCGACCGCCAAGGCCTGGGTATATCGGGATGACGCTCTGGACCAAGTCGTGGCCAGGCTGTGCCGTGCCTTCAAGCCGGTCGGACCGACCAATCTGCAGTTCCGTCGCGGTCATGACGGGTCCTGGAGCCTCCTCGAGATCAACCCGCGGATCTCTTCGACCAGTTCGATACGTCGCGCATTCGGTTACAACGAAGCTGCCATGTGCCTGGATCATTACCTCGACGGCAAGACGCTGACCCAGCCGGCCCTTCGGGGTGGTTTCGCTGTTCGTTATATAGAGGATTTCATCGTCTATGATCGGGATCATTTCTGACATACACGGCAATTACAGTGCCCTGCGGACAGTGTTGGCCAAGCTTGACGAGTTGGGTGTGACGCACATTATCTGCCTGGGCGACACGGCCGGTTATTACAGCCAGGTCAATGAGTGCTGCGATGCCCTGCGCGAACGGAACATCTTTTCCGTGATGGGCAACCATGACTGGTACCTGGCCAGGAACGAGCGCTGTCCTCGCTCCAATAGCGCCAATGCCTGCCTGGATTATCAACGGGGCGTCATCACCTCACAGAACCTGGCATGGTTGGGGGCGCTCCCTGAGCGCTCTACCCAGCAAGACTTGAGCATTGTCCATGGCGGCTGGAACGATCCGCTGGACGAGTACGTGCGTCCGTCACAAGCGTATTTCATGCCGTTTCCCGGTCGTCATTTCGTGTCAGGCCATACCCATGTCCAGCACTTGTGGAGTGGCGAGGACAAGGTCTATTGCAATCCCGGTTCCGTCGGCCAGCCACGTGATGGTGATCCCCGGGCAGGTTTCGCCACTTGGGATGGCGAGATATTCCACCTGCATCGGATTGAATACGACATCGGTGAAACCCAAGAGGCAATGAAGGACGCGGGATTCACCCCGTATTTTTATGAAAACCTTGAAACAGGCAGCCAGATAGGTGGGCGGCTCAGTGCGGTTTAAGACTTCGCGCTGTGCACCACTGATGACTATGCCCACCCATGGAAGTTTGCAATGAGCCAAGAAACGATTGCCTTCAACAGCCCCTACATGACCGGCAGGGAGCTGGATTACATTGCCCAGGCCAAGTTCGGAAACATGCTCGCCGGTGATGGCCCATTCACCAAGAAGTGCCACCGCTGGCTGGAGTCCAATACTGGTTGCAGCAAGGCATTGCTCACGCATTCATGTACCGCTGCGCTGGAGATGGCGGCTTTGCTGCTGGATATCCAGCCTGGCGATGAAGTCATCCTGCCCTCCTATACCTTCGTCTCCACCGCCAATGCCTTTGTATTGCGTGGCGCAGTGCCGGTCTTCGTCGATATACGACCCGATACCCTGAATCTGGATGAGCGTCTGGTCGAGGCAGCAATCACATCCCGGACCAAGGCCATCGTGCCCGTCCATTACGCCGGGGTGGCCTGCGAGATGGATGCCATCCTGGCGATTGCCCGCAAGCATGGGCTGGCAGTGGTTGAAGACGCCGCACAAGGCGTGATGTCGACCTATAAAGGCCGAGCACTGGGCAGCATCGGTGACCTTGGAGCATTCAGCTTTCACGAAACCAAGAACGTGATTTCGGGTGAGGGCGGGGCTTTGCTGGTCAATGACCCCGAGCTGGCGCTGCGGGCCGAGATAATTCGGGAAAAAGGTACCGATCGCAGTCGTTTCTTCCGGGGCGAAGTAGACAAATACACTTGGCAGGAGGTGGGCTCGTCGTTCCTGCCCGGAGAAATCATTGCCGCCTTCCTCTGGGCCCAGTTGGAAGAAGCCCAGGCCATCACCCATCGCCGTCTGGCGATCTGGCATAGCTACCATGCCGCATTGGCGGAGCTGGAATTCCAAGGGGTGCTGCGTCGTCCGATAATCCCTGAAGATTGTCAGCACAACGCCCACATGTACTACGTGCTCCTCGCCCCGGGCGCAGAGCGCCAGGCGGTGCTCGATACGCTGAAAAGGCATGCGATCCATGCCGTGTTCCATTACGTGCCGCTGCATTCTTCGCCTGCGGGCGCACGTTATGGGCGGGTTCATGGCTCGATGGAAATCACGGATGGCTATTCCGAGCGTTTGTTGCGTCTGCCACTCTGGCTGGGCATGACCGACGACCAGCAAGGTCGGGTGGTGGAAACCCTGGGCAATGCCTTGATGAGAGCCTGACTGGCTGGTTGAAAGTATGACCGAGGTGTTGTCCTGCAAGGCCTCATTCGGCGAAACGCCGTGTCAGGGACCTGAGCTTCACTGACACACCTTGGTCTGGCCTCGGGGGTTGGCGGCCCTGTCGGGCCAGGAATATCCAGGCAAGTCGTGGGGGTGGCGGCTTGCGCTGCGCCTTAAATCGGACCTGTCCCTGGTCTGGCTTGTCCGTGATGGCCGGCGATGCCTCCAGCCTCCAGGCCAGCCCTTGCCACTTGGCGGCATGACACCGCCGGTTTTTCGTCTTCCATCGGTTGATGGCCTCCCTCTCGAAGTCCCTCAACCCCTTTGTTTGCCGGGCTTGGCGCCGTTAGGAAAAAGTTGGTCTGCAAATTGCTTGAGGCTGTGCAACACAGCAGTGGACGGCAAACGTCCGGCATGCAGAGGAACGAAAGTGGACAAGTACCTTTATGTGGCAATGACCGGCGCCAGCCAGAATGCGCTGGCGCAACGGGCCCATGCCAACAACCTGGCGAACATCTCCACCAACGGCTTCCAGAAAGACCTGGAGCAGGCACGTTCGATGCCCGTGTTCGGCGACAGCTTTCCGGCGCGGGCATTCGCCATGTCCGAACGTCCAGCCACGGACTTCACGCCGGGTGCACTGGTTGAAACCGGTCGCGACCTGGACGTGGCTGTCAGCGGGCCGGGCTGGATGGCCGTGCAGAACCCCGACGGGGGCGAAAGCTATGTGCGCACCGGCAGCCTGAACGTTGACGCCCTGGGCGTGCTGCGGGCCGGCAACGGCATGCCGGTCATGGGCAACGGCGGTCCGATCGCCGTGCCGCCGGAGCAGAAGATCGAGATCGGCCAGGACGGCACCATCAGCATCCGCGCCATGGGCGAAGGCCCGCGCGTGATGGCTGAGGTCGACCGCATCAAGCTGGTCAACCCGGACCCCAGGAACATGACCAAGGGCCTGGACGGCACGATCCGTACCAAGGACGGCCAGCCGGCGCCCATCGATGCCAATGTGCAACTGGTGTCGGGCTTCCAGGAAGCGAGCAACGTCAATGCCGTGGATGAGATGACGTCGGTGCTGGCCCTGGCCAAGCAATTCGAGCTCCACGTGAAAATGATGAACACCGCCAAAGAAGGCGACGAGGCCATGGCTCGGGTCTTGCAGATCTAACCATTAACTACAGCGTCGCGCCGAAAAACAGGCGTACGAGGAGAATCGAATGCTTCCGGCTCTATGGGTTGCCAAAACCGGTCTGTCCGCCCAGGACACCAACCTTTCCACCATTTCCAACAACCTGGCGAACGTGTCGACCACGGGCTTCAAGCGTGATCGCGCCGAATTCCAGGACCTGCTGTATCAGGTCAAGCGCCAGCCAGGTGCCCAGTCGACCCAGGACAGCGAGCTGCCGTCGGGCCTGCAAGTGGGTACGGGTGTGCGCATCGTCGGCACCCAGAAGAACTTCAACGCCGGCAGCCTGCAGACCACCGAGCAGCCGCTGGACATGGCTATCGACGGTCGCGGCTTCTTCCAGATCCTGCAACCGGACGGCACCACGTCCTATACCCGTGACGGTACGTTCCACCTCGATTCCAATGGCCAGATCGTCAACGCCAGCGGTTTCGCCCTGGAGCCGGCCATCATCATCCCGAACGATGCCCAGACCTTCACCGTGGGCCGTGACGGCACCGTGTCCATCACTGTGGCGGGCAACCCGGCCGCCCAGGTGATCGGCAACCTGCAGACCGCCGACTTCATCAACCCGGCCGGTCTGCAAGCGGTGGGCAACAACCTGTTCCTGGAAACCGCCGCCAGCGGTGCGCCGCAAGTCGGCACGCCGGGGTTGAACGGTTTCGGCACCACGCTGCAGAACACCCTGGAAACGTCCAACGTGAGCACCGTTGAGGAGATGGTCAACATGATCACCACCCAGCGCGCCTACGAGATGAACTCCAAGGTGATCTCCACCGCCGACCAGATGCTCTCGTTCGTTACACAGAATCTGTAATCACGTCAGGGCGACCCTGGGTCGCCTGCAACACCTAGAGGTAGGGTCATGAATCGCTTTGTATCTGTACTGGCACTGAGTGGGATCACCGCGCTCGCGGGCTGCGTCGCGCCTACGCCCAAGCCCAATGACCCGTACTACGCTCCGGTGTTGCCGCGCACGCCGCTGCCGGCCGCCGCCAATAACGGCTCGATCTACCAGGCCGGCTTCGAACAGAACCTGTACAGCGACCGCAAGGCCTTCCGGGTCGGTGACATCATCACCATCACCCTGAACGAGCGGACCCAGGCCAGCAAGAACGCCAACTCGCAGATCGACAAGACCAGCGAGACCAGCGTCGGCCTTACCTCGCTGTTCGGCTCCAGCCTGACCACCAACAACCCGATCGGCAGCAATGACCTGAGCCTCAACGCCGGCTATGGCGCCGACCGGGCCACCAAGGGTGACAGCAAGTCCGGACAGAGCAACAGCCTGACCGGTTCGATCACCGTGACCGTCGCCGATGTGCTGCCCAACGGCATCATCGTCGTGCGGGGCGAGAAGTGGCTGACCCTCAACACCGGTGACGAACTGGTGCGTATCGCGGGTATGGTCCGTGCGGATGACATCGCGACCGACAACACCGTTTCGTCGACTCGTGTGGCCGATGCGCGCATTACGTACTCGGGTACCGGTGCGTTTGCCGATGCGAGTCAGCCGGGCTGGTTCGACCGTTTCTTCCTCAGCCCCAAGTTCCCTTTCTAGGTGGTCAAGTTGAATCTTAAACAGCTGTTGCTCGGTGCCCTGGTCATGTCGGCGGCCTTCAGCGTTCAAGCCGAGCGCCTGAAGGATATCGCCAGCATCTCCGGCGTGCGTTCCAACCAGTTGATCGGCTACGGCCTGGTCGTGGGGTTGAACGGCACGGGTGACCAGACCACCCAGACGCCGTTCACCTTGCAGACCTTCAACAACATGCTGTCGCAGTTCGGCATCAAGGTGCCGGCGGGTTCGGGCAACGTGCAGTTGAAGAACGTCGCGGCGGTCTCGGTCAGCGCCGATCTGCCGGCGTTCGCCAAGCCCGGTCAGCAAGTGGATATCACCGTTTCCTCCATCGGTAACTCCAAGAGCCTGCGTGGTGGCACCTTGCTGCTGACGCCGCTCAAGGGGATCGACGGCAACGTCTACGCCATTGCGCAGGGCAACCTGGTGGTGGGTGGTTTCGATGCCGAAGGGCGCGATGGTTCGAAGATCACCGTCAACGTTCCGTCGGCAGGTCGCATCCCTGGCGGTGCGTCGGTGGAGCGTGCGGTGCCGAGCGGTTTCAACCAGGGCAACAGCCTGACGCTGAACCTCAACCGTTCCGACTTCACCACCGCCAAGCGCATCGTCGACAAGATCAACGACATGCTCGGCCCAGGCGTGGCCCAGGCCATCGACGGCGGTTCGATCCGCGTCACTGCGCCCCTGGACCCGAGCCAGCGGGTCGACTACCTGTCGATCCTGGAAAACCTGGAAGTCGATCCGGGCCAGGCGGTGGCGAAGGTCATCATCAACTCGCGCACCGGTACCATCGTGATCGGCCAGAACGTCAAGGTGTCGCCAGCGGCGGTGACTCACGGCAGCCTGACGGTGACCATCACCGAAGACCCGATCGTCAGCCAGCCGGGGCCGTTGTCCAACGGCCAGACCGCCGTGGTTCCCCGCTCGCGGGTCAATGCCGAGCAGGAAGCCAAGCCGATGTTCAAGTTCGGCCCGGGCACGACCCTGGATGAAATCGTCCGGGCGGTGAACCAGGTCGGCGCGGCACCGGGCGACCTGATGGCGATTCTCGAAGCCTTGAAGCAGGCCGGCGCGTTGCAAGCCGACCTGATCGTGATTTAAGGAACGAGCCATGGATATGCGCAAAGGTGCCTTGATCAGCGGGGATTCGGCTTCCTACTCGGACCTCAATCGCCTGAATCAGCTCAAGGTCGGCGACAAGAACAGCGACGGTAACCTGCGCAAGGTGGCGCAGGAGTTCGAGTCGCTGTTCATCGGCGAGATGCTCAAGTCCATGCGTTCGGCCACCGAGGTGCTGGGCAAGGACAACCCCATGAATACGCCCGAGGCCAAGCAGTACCAGGAAATGTACGACCAGCAGTTGGCCGTTTCCATGTCCCGCGAGGGCGGAGGCATCGGCCTGGCGGATGTGTTGCTGCGTCAGATGTCCAAGAACAAGCCCCTGGCATCGGGCGAGGCGGCCACGTTGTCGGCCGCCAAGCAGCAAGAGGCGCAGGATCAGGTTGCCAAGGCACCGGTGCCCACGCCTGTGGCTGCCGGAACCCTGTCCGACGGGCCTCTTTCGCGCACCAGCGGCCAACGTCCGCTGTGGGCTTCGCGGGCCGTGAGGGCACCGCAGGAAGCGGGCGAGGGTGGTCACCGCAACGACATGGAGCTGCTCAATCAGCGTCGCCTGGCCTTGCCGCCGAAACTGGCCGACCGACTGTTGGCCGGGCTGGTGCCTTCGGCTGTGGCCAATGGCAAGGTCAATGCCGATGCCCCCGCGATGAACATCCTGCCGGACCGCGCCGTTACCGGCGTCAAGCCTGCCTCTGGCGAATTGGCCAATGGCGACTGGTTGGCGACGCTCAAGGCCGCCGAGTCCAAGGGCGACATGCAGATTTACGGCCGCGCCGTGGCACAGCCGCCGCTGGCGCCGGCGCGCAAGGCTTTCCGCGATGCCGACGAGTTCGTCAACGCCATGTTGCCGATGGCCAAGGAAGCGGCAGACCGCATCGGTGTCGATCCGCGTTACCTGGTGGCCCAGGCTGCCCTGGAAACCGGTTGGGGCAAGTCGGTCATGCGCCAGCCCGATGGCAGCAGCAGCCACAACCTGTTCGGCATCAAGGCCAGCAAGAACTGGACGGGCGATTCGGCCCGGGCGATCACCAGCGAATTCCGCAATGGCGAGATGGTCAAGGAGACGGCCGAGTTCCGTTCCTACGCCTCGTACCGCGACAGTTTCCATGACCTGGTCAACCTGCTGCAAAGCAACAGCCGCTATCAAGATGTGCTGAAGTCGGCCGATAACCCGGAACAGTTTGTACGCGAGTTGCAGAAGGCCGGTTACGCCACCGATCCGAACTACGCCAGCAAGATTTCGAACATAGCCCGGCAGATGACGAGTTACCAAAACTACGCGTCGGCTGGCGCCACAACGACTTTATAAGGTCTGAACCATGAGTTTGCTCAATATCGGGATGTCGGGTCTGTCCGCAAGCCAGACCGCACTGGTAACCACGGGTAACAACATCGCCAACGTCGATACCGCCGGGTATTCGCGTCAGCAGACCGTGCAGACCACCAAGGCGTCGAACCAGTACGGCAACGTGTTCATTGGTTCCGGCACGACCCTGGCCGATGTGCGCCGGGTATATAACTCGTATCTTGAAGCGCAGTTGAAAACCACCACCTCGCTCAACAGCGATGCGGCGGCCTACCAGGGGCAGATCACTCCGCTGGACTCCCTGCTGTCGGACAGCGGTACCGGCCTCAACGGTGCGCTGACCAAGTTCTTCGCCTCGGTGCAGAACGTCAACGCCAAGCCGGGGGACGATGCGTCCCGCCAACTGCTGCTCAGCGATGCCCAGGCCTTGAGCAACCGTTTCAATTCGGTTGCCAGCCAGTTGACCGCCCAGAACGAGAACATCAACGGCAATCTGTCGAACATGGTCGACCAGATCAACAGTCTGGCCACCACTGTTGCCCAGTTGAACAAGAAAATCGCCGAAGTCTCCAACTCCGGCGGCGCGCCAAACGATCTGCTCGATGCCCGTAGCGAAACCATTCGCCAACTGTCCACGTTCACCGGCACCCAGGTCGTCGAGAACGGCAGCAGCCTGGACATCTACCTCGGCTCCGGCCAGCCACTGGTCATGGGCAATATCACCAATAAACTCGAGGCGGTGCCGGACAAGAACGACCCGGGTCGCATGGGCATCCAGCTCAACAGCGGCTCGAGTGTCATGGACCTGACCCAGGTAATTACCGGCGGTGAAATCGGCGGCCTGATGCGCTATCGCAGCACCGTACTGGATCCGGCCATGAACGAGCTGGGCCGGGTGGCACTGGTCGTCGCCGACCAGATGAATACCATCCAGGCTTCGGGCATCGACAAGAACGGTGCGTTTGGCTCCAACCTGTTCAGCAACATCAACAGCACTGCGCAGATGAGCCAGCGCAGCGTCGCCGCGCTGAGTAACAGCGCAGGTTCCGGCAACTTCAACGTGTCCATCGAAGACACCGGCAAGCTGACCACCAACGACTATAAAGTGACGTTCACCAGCGCCACTGGATATATCGTACAGCGCTTGCCCGACGGGACTTCGATGGGGGCATTCAGCACCACGACCACGCCGCCGCCGGTGATCGACGGTTTTTCGATGACGTTTGCCAACGGCACCGCGGCGGCCGGCGATTCGTTCAAGATCACCCCGACCCGCAACGCGGCGGGCAGCATCAAGACCGAGATGACCGACTCCAAGCGGCTGGCGATCGCGGCCCCGCTGGGCGCGGCCATTACGCCGGGCGGCAGCGGCACGCTGACCATTCCGGCCAGCGGCCAGCCGACCATGACGACCAAGCTGGACATCTATGATGAAGCTACCACCAGCATCATCCAGAACGGCATCAAGAACTCCATGCCGGTCAAGGTGGTGTTCGGTGCGACTTCGGCCGACGGCACAAGCCAGGCCTACCAGCTGCTCGACGCCCAAGGCGGTACGATCAGCAGCGGTACGATCAAGCCGGGCCAGAGCAACACCCTGAGCCTGAGCGTTCCGCTCAAGGACGCCAGTGGCAACCCGATCATGGATTCGTCCGTACCGCCGGTGCAGCGTACCGTCACGTTCGACATGTCCATTGCCGGCGCGCCATCCGAAGGGTCAGGCATCAATATCAGCCTCAGCCAGCCTGGCAGCCTGGATAACCGTAACGGCACCGTCCTGGCCGGCCTGCAAACCGCCAAGACCGTGGACACCGGCTCGTCCAGCAAGGGCATTTCCCTGAACGATGCCTACGGAAAACTGGTGGAAGGCGTTGGCGCCAAGGCCGCCCAGGGCAAGCTCGACAGCGCCGCCACCGGGGCGATCCTGAACAACGCCAAGACCGCTCGCGACTCGCTGTCTGGCGTGGACCTGGATGAAGAAACCGGCAACCTGGTCAAGTTCCAGCAGTACTACACCGCGTCTTCGCAGATCATCAAGGCTGCGCAACAAATCTTCAGCACATTGATCAACAGTCTTTAAGGAGCCGTAGCCCATGCGCATTTCCACCTCTCAGTTCTACGAAAGCACGGCTGCGAACTACCAGAAGAATTTCGCCAAGGTCGTCAAGACCAGTGAGGAAGCCAGCAGCCTGGTGCGGGTGAACACCGCCGCCGATGATCCGGTGGGCGCTTCGCGTCTGCTGCAACTGGGCAACCAGGCTTCGATGCTTTCCCAATATGAAGCGAACGTCACCACCATCAAGGCGACCCTGGGCACGACCGAAGCGGTCATGACCAGCATTGGCAACGTGCTGCAGCGCGCCAAGGAATTGGCCGTGAGTGCCGGCAACGCCGCCTACACCGACGCAGACCGCAAGGCCGTCGCTTCTGAGTTGGGATCGATCGAAGAGCAGCTGCTGAGCCTGATGAACACCAAGGATGAAAACGGCAAATACATCTTTGCCGGATCCAAAGGCGATGTCGTACCGTTCACCCGCAATGACGACGGTACCTACAGCTACAATGGCGACCAGGTGACCCTTGACCTGCCTATCGGCGACACCATGTCGATGGCCACCAACAGCACCGGTTGGGAAGCGTTCCAGCAAGCCGTCAACACCAGTCGCACCCAGGTCACCATGACCGCGCCGGCGGTGGATGATGGTCGCGTGGTGCTGACCAATGGGCAGGTGTCGTCCAGCGTTGCCTACAACGGCAAGTTTCGCAGCGGCGAGCCATACACCGTGGAGTTCGTCAGCGGCACCCAATTGAAGATCACCGATTCGGGCGGCAACGATGTCACCGCTGAAGCCAGCAAGGGTGGCGTCATCGAGCCTAATAACCAGGTCGGCCAGACCGTCAGCTTTCGCGGCGTCGACCTGACCCTGAACGTCAACCTTCATGCGGGCGACGCGCCAGGCACGGTGTTGCCCGGCCATACTTTTACCCTGGCTGCCAAACCCGACTCGTTCGCTCCTGCCCGCAGCCCGGGCAACACCACTGCGACCCAGATCACCGGTAGCGAAATCACCGATCCGGTGGCCTACCACGGCAGTTTTCCGACGGGGTCGGCGGTGCTGAAGTTCACCAGCGCCACGGATTTCGACCTGTATGCCGCGCCCCTGACCGCTGATAGCAAGCCGGTATCCAGCGGGACTCTGGCGGGCAACGTCGCCACCGCATCCGGCGTCAGTTTCACCCTCAATGGTGCTCCGGCGGCCAACGACCAGTTCAGCATCGCGGTCAATACCCACGAGACGCAGAACATCCTGGACACCGTGAACCAGTTGCGAACTGCTCTGAACACGCCGGCCGATGGCGACAATATCGCTATCCAGAAATTGAACGCGGCGCTGGCTTCGGGTATCGGTAACCTGGCCAGCGGAACCGACCAGTTGACCAGTGCTCTGAGCTCTGTGGGTGGACGCGGCCAGTCCCTCGATACCCAGAGCGATACCAACCAGAGCTTTGTCCTGGCGAATTCGCAAACCCAGTCGGCCATTCGTGACTCCGACCCGGCGGAAGTGATGACGCGCCTGACTTTGCAGCAGACTATGCTTCAGGCGTCGCAGTTGGCATTCAGCAAAATCAGTCAGCTGGGACTGTTCAACAAGATCTGATCCAAGGCGGGGGCCGTGATGCCAAGCACGGTCCCCGACCTGTTCCTTTACGATTCAGGACGTCCTGCTCTCGCCTGAGTTGACGCCCACCGGTTGAGAGCCATGCGTGTGAATTCAGCTCCTCTTGTCAGCATTGCCATCCCCGCGTTCAACCCACGCTTTTTCCGCCTCGCTTTGCAAAGTGCACTCGAGCAGACCTACGAGAACCTCGAGATTGTCATTTGCGACGATTGCCGCACTGATGAAATCGAGCAGATTGTCCAGGAGCTTGGCGCGGCTTCCGACGTTGCGGTGCGCTACCTGCGTAACCAGACTCGGTTGGGGTTCCAGCAGAACCTGTTGCGTTGCCTTGGAGAATCTTCGGGCGAGTTCATCAAGTTCCTTTGCGATGACGACCAATTGCTGGCGTTCTGTGTCAGTCAGCAGGCAGCCATTCTGCAGGAGCATGCGCAAGTCTCGCTGGTGATCAACAAGCATCACCTGATCGACGCAGACAACTATGCGTTGCCGGTCCGTGTTGAAAACACGGGCATCACGCAGTTCGATGCGATGTTCAATGGCAGCGACATGCTGGCGTATTTTGAGAAAACCACCCGTAATATCCTTGGCGGTTTAAGTGGCGCGTTGATGCGTCGTACCGATGTCGAGGCCTTGCTGCCAGCGTTGGCGCGACCCGGTGAAGGTTTCGAGGCGGTCCTTGATTTCGCCTTGTTTATCTGCCTGTTGCGCCGGGGAAACCTGGTCCAGCTGTACGCCGAGGGAAGCGGCCAGCGCTTGCATCCGGAGCGTCTGGCGCGTCAGGCCAAAATGCTTGACGCGGCAACGGTGGAGCTGACATGGCTCAAGGAAATGCTTGCCCAGCGCAGTGGCGAGCCGGCGCCAGCCAGCGGCTGGGTGCGTTACCAGGCGCTGGACCGGAGCAAGGAGCAGGAGGCGTCCGAGTGGGAAGAAATCAACGTCTACTCGGTGATTGCGACGCGGCAGGGCGTCATCGGCTCGCAAGTCGGCACTGACATCGAAAGCTATGCGGATCTTTATGTGCAGTGGTTGGCCTGTCGGCGTTTCAGCCCATTGCGCAAGCAAGTCTTGTCCCGGCAGATCGCCCGCTGGGCCTATCGTCCGAGGATCGTCCCGGTCATCATCGACGAGCAGGACGATCCTTATGCCTTGAGCATTACCCTGCAGAGTATCGCTGCCCAAGCCTACGCCTGCGAATCCGTGCTGCTGTTATCCAACGGCCGCCAGGCGCTGGAGAACCATGTGTTGCGCCTCGGCCTGCAAGCAGACTGGGCGCAGCAGCTCAACGGGCTGCTGCCTCAACTGGACGGTGCCGACTGGTTCTACCTGCTGCGTGCTGGCGATCGCCTGACCGAATCAGCGTTGCTGATAATGGCCGACCGGATTGTCAGCTCGCCGGGTGCGGCCTGTATCTACAGCGATGAAGGAGCGTTGGCGGATGAAAAATCGGCGGAGCCGATCTTCAAGCCTGACTTCAATGTCGACCTGATGCGAGGTTATCCCTATGTCGGTCGGACGCTGGCTTTCGAGCGCACGCGATTCCTGGCCTCGGGTGGATTCGATTCGAGCCTGGGCGAATTGGCGCCCCACGACCTGATCTGGCGCTTGGTGGAAACGGACGGGCCGCAGGTCATCGGGCATATTCCTGAAGTCCAGGTCGAGTCAACGTTTTCCTTCGCACAATGGCTGTCGCTGCCGGAAGTCATCGAGCAGAACGCCAGGTCGATCAGCGCTCATCTGCAGCGTATCGGCGTGCCGCACAAGCTCCACCCAGGGCCGCTCCTGGCGTTGGTACCACGCATCGAATATCTGTTCGCCGAGCGACCACTGGTGTCGATCGTCATCAGCGTCAAGGATGACCTGGGCGCGCTGGAGCGCTGCGTAAACAGCCTGATCAGCACGACCGCATACCCTCACTATGAAATCATCATTGTCGACAACGCCAGTGAAAACGCCGAGTTGCAGCATTGGCTGCGGGCCATGGCCGAGTTGGGCAGTGAAAAGCTGCGGATCTTCCTGCATCCGGGAAGTGCTAGCGAAGCAGTGCTGCGCAATTTCGCCGCACAGCAGGCTCGCGGCGAATACCTGTTGTTGCTCAACCCCAATTGCCTCCTGCTGGAAGCCGCCTGGCTGGACGAGTTGCTCAATCATGGGCAACGTCCCGAGGTTGGCATCGTGGGCCCCCGCACGCTCAACCAGCAAGGCCGGGTCATCGACTCGGGCATGATCATGGGGCTGGGTGGATTGGCGGGCCGGGCCTTCGTCAACGAATCGGTCACGTCTGGCGGCTATATGCAACGCTTGCAGACAGTGCAGAACTGGAGTGCCGTCGGCGATCATTGCATGCTGGTGCGCAAGCAGGTTCTGGAGGAGGTCGGTGGGTTTGATGAATCCATCACCACGCAGCGCATCAACTCTCTGGAGCTGTGCCAGCAGGTCGGAAAAAACGGCTACCTGATCGTTACCACGCCGTACAGCGATGTTGTGCTGGCACCTGGCGTGGAGGCCAGTCGTGACCCTTCGTGGAAGCAGCGGCTGGAGCACGAACAAGAGGCGTTCTATCAGCGCTGGTTGCCCAGGATCGCCAATGATCCTGCCTACAACCGTAACCTGACCCTGACCGGAAAGAGTTTCAGCCTGGAACCCGGCCCACGCACCGGATGGAATCCGTTGATCACCCGCAACGTACCGTCAATCCTGGGAATGGCGGTCAATACTTCAGCGGTGGGGCATTACCGGGTCAGTCAACCGTTGTTCGAGCTGGAGGCGGCGGGCCGAATAGTCGGTCGTGTTGCCTACGATACGCCTTCGATCATCGACATCGAACGCCAGTCACCGGATGTGATCGTGCTTCAAGGTCGCTATAACGTGGGCAAGTTCAAGGACATTACCCAAGTCAAGACCTACTCCAAGGCCATGCGCATCTACGAGCTGGATGATTACATAGCCAAGGTCCCGGAAAAAAACGAACACCGTCGCAATATGCCGGATAACCTCGAGGATCTGCTGCGCCAGGGAATCGGGCTATGTGATCGGGTAGTGGTTTCCACCCATCCGCTGGCGGATGTCTTGTCGAGCATGCACCACGACATCCGTGTGGTGCCGAATATGCTGGCCGCCGGCCTGTGGAACCAACTCAGGAGCCAGCGTGCGACCTCCGCCAAACCGCGTATCGGTTGGGGCGGAGGCACCAGCCACCGTGGTGACCTGGAGCTCATCGCCGATGTCGTCAAAGAGTTGGCTGATGAAGTCGAGTGGGTTTTCTTTGGCATGTGCCCCGATTTGCTCAAGCCCTATGTTCATGAGTTTCATCCTGGGGTGAGTCTGGCGCTTTATCCGGCAAAACTTGCCAGCTTGAACCTGGACCTGGCTCTGGCTCCGTTGGAATTTCATATTTTCAACGACTGCAAGAGCAACCTTCGCCTGTTGGAGTACGGAGCGTGCGGTTATCCGGTCATCTGTTCGGACACCGAAGCTTACCGGGGTCATTTGCCTTGCACTCGCGTTCTCACCAACAGCACGGAAGAATGGCTGGAGGCGATCCGTATGCACCTGGCGGATCCGATTGCCAGTTACCGGATGGGCGACGAATTACGTGAAGTGGTACTGCGCGACTTTGTATTGCGCGGCGATAACTTGCAGTACTGGGCCAATGGCTGGCTACCGGACTGACGGATTTCGATCCCGAAACTCCCGGTATCGCCGATGTGGCTTCACACTTTTTAAGGAATGAATATGCAAAGCAATGTCCCAACAGGATCGACTGCTCCGTTGAATGAACGGTTTACGCTGGTGCTGCTTGCTCACGACCAGTCGACTGCCCTGCGACGGGCGTTGCGCCACTACCGCGACAGTTCGTTCTCCATGCTGGTGATCGACTCATCGAACCTGATCGATGCCGGTATCTCGACTGCATTCCCTGGTGTGCAATACCTGCATGCGCCTGGGGCGAGTGGTTTTGGCGACAAGGTTCGCCAGGCCGTTGAGCGGGTTGTCACGCCTTACCTGGCGATTGCCGACGCCGATAGTTTCCTGCTGCCCCAAGCGCTCGAACAATCGTTGAGTTTCCTCGAAGCACACGCCGAATACAGTGCCTGCCAAGGCTATAGCCTGGCGTTCGAAGCCCATGCCGATCGTGTCGATTACTACTTGCTCGACCGCAAGGGCTGTGAAGACTATTGCGCCTCATCGGCCGAAGCCCGCCTGGCCGTGTTCGCCGAGGATTGCCCGTCATTGGTGAGCGCACTGACGCGCACTGAAACCTTGCGGCGAAACTACGCTTCGTTGCCCGCCGGCTTTGATTCGCGGTTGCAGCAGGCCGGTCATTGCTATGGGTTGATGGCCCAGGGCAAGGTCCGTTTGCTGGACATTCCCCATGGCTTGCACGAACGTAGCCGCATAGAAAAACCACAGAACCCGCTCGTTACGGTGCCTGGCGCTTCGGACTTGCATGCGGCCGCCGAGCAGGAACGTTTTGCCGCGGCCCTGGCCAGTGCCTTCGGCACGGATACCCCGACGCGGGAATATGCCAAGGCCATCGTCAAGAAGCAGGACGAACGTTCGGTACCGCAGGGCAGGAAGCTGTTCGAGTCAATCTGGGACTCGCGACGTGGCGAACCGGTTCGTCGTTTCGAACCGACGCAATACGTTGAGATGCCGTTCTATAACCAGGCCTTCTTTGACGTGCTCACCACGCTGGAATTCCTGCTCCATGCAGCACCGAGCGGACAGGTGCAGTTGCGGGAGCTGGAAGCGGTCATGCTCAGGCAGAAAGAGCTGTCTCGGCCGCAGCGCAACACCAGCGCCGAGCCGCTTGACGAACAGCTGGCGAGGGCTTTCCTGAGCTATGCCTTCAACCAGGATCTGGTGAAGCAACTGCTCGGGCTCATGCAGGCCAAGGGTGACACGCGCTACGTGCAGATGCTCCAGGCCTGGGACCAGCGGCTCAAGGCGGCGGCATTTGAAAATACCGCGAAACTGTTCGATGCCACGCGTTCCGGTCAATTGCTGCGTTGGCTCGAGGCACGTGAGCCGAGCGCTGGTGAAGCCGGGCAGGTATCAAAATACCTGGCGGCTCGCGATGGAGGCCCCAAGTTCGGCATTTTGCTCCTGGACCTGGAAGCGGACGTCTTCAAATTACAGGCGACCTTCGACAGCATCATCAACGGCTACTGTCGGGCATTCAAGATAATCGTGTTCACCACCGGCGACCTGCCAGCCGAGACGACGCCGCAGAATGTCTTGCATTTCGTCAAGGTCAACGAAAGCAACTACGTCGACAAGATCAACCAGGTTGTCAACCAGAGCGATTGTGACTGGATGGTGATGGCCGAGGTGGGCGATGAATTGACGCCGGGCGGCCTGTTCCGCGCGGGGGTGGAATTACTGGCCGCTCCACAGTGCCAGGCCGTGGCGATGGACGAGCTTCAGCGCCAGCCCGACGGTACGCTGGCCGATGTCTTCCGGCCAGGGTTCAACCTGGACTTGCTGCAAAACTCCCCGGCGTTGATGGCCCGTCACTGGTTGGTACGCCGCGAGACGCTGGTCAAGCTCGGCGGGTATTCCCGCGAGTTCAAGAATGCGATGGAGTTCGACCTGTTGTTGCGTCTGATCGAGCAGGATGGCCTGGAAGGGCTTGCCCACCTGGATGAACCTCTGCTGATCTGCCAGGCGCCTGCGCTGAAGGACAATGCCGATGAGCGCAAGACATTGCTGCGTCATCTGGCGGTTCGTGGGTATCAAGCCGACGTGAGCGCTGCGGTGCCGGGCACGCATAAAATCGATTACCGTTTTGCCGATCGTCCCATGGTATCGATTATCGTCCATGGCATTGGCGAATTGATCGCGCTGCAACGTTGCTTGCTCAGCGTACTGCAGCGCACTCGATATCAGCGTTACGAAGTGCTGGTGCCCACCGGGGCGGCAAACAATTCGGTACTGCGCACCTGGCTCAGTGGCCAGGGACACCAGGCCAGCCGCGTCCGATTGTTGGATATCGAACCGGGTGTCGCGACGGGGACCTTGATCAACGCTGCGAGTCAGCATGCCAAGGGCGACTATCTGGTGACACTGGCGGCTGACAGCGAAGTGGTCAATGTCAACTGGATCGAGTCGCTGCTCAATCAAGTGTTGCGTCCGGAAGTGGGAGTGGTCGGCGCCAAACTGGTCGAACGCGACGGCAGCATCACCCAGGCTGGCTTGATCCTGGGCCTCAACAACGGAGTCGGCTCGGCTTTCGTCGGCGAGCCGAAGACAGCCAGAGGCTACATGAACAGGCTGGTGGTGGAGCAGAACTGCTCGGCGGTGTCTTTTGCCTGCCTGATGATTTCCAGGCAGTTGTTCGAAGCGGCTGACGGTATCGACACAGGGCTGTTCGACGAGGCCTTGGGTGATGTCGACCTGTGTCTGAGAATTGGCCAGGCCGGTTATCTGACGGTATGGACGCCACACGTGCAGGTCATCCAGCCTGGCGTGCTGGCCAGCACCCCCCAGGCGCTTGCAGCCCTTCGCGAGAAGTGGTCCGAGGCATTCGCCCAGGATCGGTTCTACAACGGGAACCTGGCGCTGGAAGGCGCGGGTTTCGCCCTGGGGGCGGTACGCAACGTACCCTGGACCGACTTGCTGGGCTAACCTGCTGCGCAACCCATCTCAGTGGTTTCCATCAGCGCCGGCAGCTGAACCTGCCGGCGTCCTTCCCCGAATCGCGCCGCCATCCCAAGATTCTTGTCCTGTTTTCGGCACCGTCGCTGGAAATGACATGGCTTCGTTTGTCATGAAAAAATGCTTTTCCAGAACAAAACGGCGTGACGCATAGGTCATAAAGTGCATCTTCACTGTATTGTATTCCCTGGAGTGGAGGCCTGTTCGTTCGCAGGACAAGGCGTCCGCCCTGGGAAATCAACCTTTTTTGACGCGCCCCTGAGCTTTTGGGGGTGAACCTAGTCGCAGTACATGATCGGGAAGCCATGATGATTGGCATAAAAAGCATAGCGAGTTATGTGCCGACCGCTGGTGTGGATAACTACGCTCAGGGTGCCAAATTCGAGAAGGATGAAGAGTTCATCCTTGGCAAGATTGGTTCGGCGTTTCTGCCGCGCAAAGACGCCGACCAGGAAACCTCGGACCTGTGTGTCGAGGCGGTGAATGCATTGTTCGCCAACAATCCACAGCTTTCGCGCGAGTCCATCGACGCGCTGATCGTCGTCACCCAGAATGGTGATGAAGAAGGGCTGCCGCACACTGCCGCTATCGTGCAGGACAAGCTTGGCCTGCCGACCCATGTGGCGGCGTTCGATATATCGCTGGGCTGCTCGGGCTACGTATACGGCATCTATGCCTTGAAAGGCTTCATGGAGGCCGCAGGCCTGAAGAACGGCTTGCTGGTTACCGCCGACCCGTACTCGAAAATCGTCGACCCTGAAGATCGCAACACCACCATGCTGTTCGGCGATGCCGCCACGGCCACCTGGATGGCCGAGGGCGCCAGCTGGCAGTTGGGCAAGTCCAAGTTCGGTACCGACGGCTCCGGTGCGCCACATTTGAAGGTCAGTGATGGCGTGTTCTTCATGAACGGTCGCCAGGTCTTCAATTTCGCCTTGCTCAAGGTGCCCGCTCATTTGCATGAGCTGTTGAACGAGTCGTCGTTGCAAGCCAGCGACATCGATGCGTTCTGCATCCACCAAGGCAGTGCGGCGATTGTCGATGCCGTGGCGCGCCGCTTCGAAGGCGAACCGGAGAAGTTCATAAAGGACATGGTCGAGACTGGCAATACGGTGTCGTCGAGCATTCCATTGCTGCTGGAAAAGCACGTCCTGGATGCTGACTGGAAACGCGTGGCCATCAGCGGTTTCGGTGTGGGCCTGTCGTGGGGATCGGCGATCCTTTATCGCGACTGATTACACCGCAACCCAGATGTGGGAGCGGGCTTGCCCGCGAAGGCGTCGGTACCTTCAGCACAGTTACCTGCTGAACCTGCGCCTTCGCGAGCAAGTCCGCTCCCACTTTTTTTGCCCGCAATTTACCGGAACCGGTTTTTGGCGCCATTTTTCTTGCCTTTTCTCCCGGCTAAGCCCTTGTTTTTCAAGGGGTGGCAGTCTGCTAGCAAATTTTTTGAAAAAAGCCCTCAAGCAAGTTCCCAACCCGACGATAACTATTACGAAGGTTCTCTAGGCCACACCCGGCGGTTGCCAGGGCCGGAAGCCGCAGTACCCAACCAACGAGGAATTCGTCATGGCTTTAACAGTAAACACTAACGTCACATCGTTGAACGTTCAGAAGAACCTGAACAAGGCTTCCGATGCTCTGTCCACTTCGATGACCCGCCTGTCGTCCGGCCTGAAAATCAACAGCGCCAAAGACGACGCCGCAGGCCTGCAGATCGCTACCCGTATGACCTCGCAAATCCGCGGTCAGAACATGGCGATCAAGAACGCCAACGATGGTATCTCCATGGCGCAGACCGCTGAAGGCGCGATGCAGGAGCAGACCAACATTCTGCAACGTATGCGTGAACTGGCCATCCAGGCTCGTAACGATAGCAACAGCGCAGATGACCGTATCGCTCTGAACAAAGAGTTCTCGCAGATGAGCGACGAACTGACCCGTATCGCCAACAGCACCAACCTGAACGGCAAGAACCTGCTGGACGGTACCGCTAGCACCATGACCTTCCAGGTCGGTTCGAACAACGGTTCTGACAACCAGATCACCCTGACCCTGAGCGCCAGCTTCGACGCTGCCACCCTGGGTGTTGACTCGGCGATCACCATCGTTGGTTCCGACAGCGCAACTGCTGAAACCAACTTCTCGGCCGCCATGGACGCAATCACCAGCGCGATCGACACCATCAACAGTGCTCGTGCCGACCTCGGTGCTGCCCAGAACCGTCTGAACAGCACTATCTCCAACCTGCAGAACATCAACGAAAACGCCAGTGCTGCACTGGGTCGCGTACAAGATACCGACTTCGCTGCTGAAACTGCACAACTGACCAAGCAGCAGACTCTGCAGCAAGCGTCTACCTCGGTTCTGGCCCAGGCCAACCAACTGCCATCCGCTGTACTGAAGCTGCTTCAGTAATAGTCGGATGAGTTTTAGCGGGGGAGTGCGCTTGCGTGCTCTCTCGCTTTTTCCGTTCAAGAGGTGATGGACATGGATATGAGCGTGAAGCTGAACTTGTCTTATCCAGCGGCCAAGCCGGTGCATACAGTGGCCGACAAGCCAGTGGAGAAGCCTCAGGCTGACGTCGCTATCGTGACACCGGTCAAGCAGACTCCTAAAGAAGCTGCCGCAGAGCAGGACAAACTCAAGAAAGCAGTTCAGGAAATCGAGAAGTTCGTCCAGTCGGTCAAGCGCAATCTGGAGTTCTCTATCGATGAGCCTTCTGGCAAAGTAGTGGTCAAAGTGATTGCCAGTGATTCCGGTGAAGTGATTCGCCAGATCCCGAACGAAGAAGTTTTGAAACTGGCCAACAGTTTGAATGATGCAAACAGCTTGTTGTTCAGCGCCGAAGCCTGACAACCGGCACGAATTTTGTAGTTATGTTCTTTTGGGCGTTGTAAAGGTCAAAAGGCCGGCGACACACTGAAGGGAGTCCCATATGGCAAGTCCAATTCTACCTGGCTTGGGTCTAGGCTCTGGCCTTGATACCACCGCGATCGTCAAGGCGCTGGTCGATTCCGACAAGGCCGCCAAGCAAGGTCAGATCACCCGAGCGACGACGACGACTACCAACAGTATCTCCGGGGTGGGAACCCTGAAGTCGTTGCTGGCGGCTTTCAATACCGCCATGAAGGACTTGGGCAGCACAACCAACCCGCAATTCGCGGGTTTTGCTGCGACATCCTCTGCCCCGACAGTGCTCACGGCCACCGCCAGCAACTCGGCGGTGAACGGGACTTACTCGGTCAAAGTCAACAACCTCGCCACGGCGTCCAAGGTTACTTCGGCAGCCTTCGCCGGTGGTACGACCAGCGCCATCCCCTCGGGCACCCTGACCATCTCGCAGAAGGGGGTCAACTACAACCTCAATGTGCCGGATGGTTCGACCCTGCAATCGGTCCGTGACGCGATAAACGCCGATTCTTCGCTCAAGGCTGCGGGTTTCAGTGCCAACATCGTGACCGACTCTTTCGGCTCGCGCCTGGTGCTGGGTTCAAGCACGACCGGTGCAGGTTCCGACATCTCGGTGAGTGGTATTGCTGGCCTGGAGATCGATGGGACCAATGTCGTGGGTGCCAACGGTGCCGCGCTGACGGCTACCTCGGCGGGGGCCATCGGTGCCGTGGCCAAGGATGCCAGTTTTTCCATCGATGGCATGGCACTGACCAGCAAGAGCAATACGGTGAGCACGGCGATCTCCGGTCTGACGTTGAATCTGCTCGGCGTTGGAGGGGATGGCACTGCAACCGTTACCGTGGCGCCGAACAATGACGGCCTGAAAGCCTCGATCCAGAAGTTCGTCGATGCCTATAACGCGGTCGCCAACAGCATCACCGCGCTGACCAAGCCGACCCTTGACGATGATGGTAACCCGACGGTACCTGCAAAGCTGACCGGTGACGCGTTGCCTCGTTCGCTCCTGGCGGCGATCCGCGAACCCTTGTCTCAAACCGGGGCCGGCGACAAGCTGACGGTACTGGCCCAGCTGGGTATCACCACCGACCAGAAAACGGGCGCGTTGAACTTCGATAACACCAAGTTCACCGCGGCAATGAACGACAAGAAGCTCAGTGGTGAAGTCCAGACGATGTTCACCGGTTCCAATGGCTTGCTCGAGCGCATGAGCAAGGCTATCGAACCCTACAGCCAGACCGGCGGCATCCTCGATCAGCGTACATCGGCGCTGAACAAGACTCAGACCCGGCTCAAAAACGACCAGGAGGCCCTGGATCGCCGGGTCGTGACTCTGACTGCCACGCTGACCAAAAAGTACAACGACATGGACACCCTGGTCGGTAAGCTGAAGGCGACTGCGAGCAACATCACCTCGATGTTCGAGGCGTTGACAGCGCAACAGAGAAACAGCTGATTTTCCACCGACGCAAATAAGCCCGGCAACGTTTTGACAACGTTCCGGGCTTTTGCCTTTCGGGTCTAAAGTTTTTTGACGTGGCGTCGATACGCTCTTTATACGAACCGAAGTTTTTTGATGAGGTAGAACATGAATCCGATGTTAGCCCTTCGCCAATACCAGAAGATTGGTGCCCAGGCGCAAACCTCCGAAGCAAGTCCCCATCGTCTTGTACAAATGCTCATGGAAGGCGGCCTGGACCGTATCGCGCAGGCCAAGGGTGCGATGGAGCGCAAGGATATCGCCAACAAAGGCATCTTCATCAGCAAGGCCATCGGTATCGTTGGTGGCCTGCGTGAAGGCCTGGACCTGGAGAACCAGGCCGAGTCGGTTGCCGAGTTGGACGCTCTCTACGCTTACATGATGAAACGCTTGGCCGAAGCCAATGTGAAGACCGATCCGAAGATTCTCGACGAAGTCGCCGATCTGCTTCGCACGGTCAAGGAAGGCTGGGATGCCATTGCCACGCCTGGTCCGCAATTCTAAGGAGTACTCTCATGAGTCTTGTCCTGCAGCGAATAGAACAAACCCGTGACGCCCTGGTCGATGCTTTGGCAGAGCGTAATTGGGAGGCAATCGGTCAGTTGGACATGACCTGCCGTTCCTGCATGGAAGACGCCCTGAGCGAATCCGGAGTGGATGAGGCAGCTTTGCGCAGTAATCTTGAGGAGTTGCTGGGGGTGTACAGGCAATTGCTCGAGGCGGCGACAGGGGAGCGGCAGGCGATAGTCAACGAGATGTCGCAGGTCCAGCAGGCACAGGCTGCGGCCAAGGTTTACCACTTGTTCGGTTGATCCTGCTCAAATAATCCGAACAAACTGCGCCATAAATTTGACTCTGCAGCGTTTTTTGACTTAACTAGTGGCTGTTTACACTTTTCAGGCGTCTACAGGCACGACAAGTCTGCAAGCGTCTAGCTTGCCCCCTAATTCCGGGCACTGAGTTGACTAGGGAAGTTGCTATTGCATGTGGCGTGAAACCAAAATTCTCCTGATCGATGACGATAGCGTTCGCCGCCGCGACTTGGCGGTGATCCTGAATTTTCTTGGCGAAGAAAATTTACCCTGCGGAAGCCATGACTGGCAGCAGGCAGTCGGCTCTTTGTCGTCCAGTCGTGAAGTCATTTGTGTCCTTATCGGGACCGTAAATGCTCCCGCAACTCTTTTGGGCTTGCTAAAGACACTCTCAACCTGGGATGAGTTCCTTCCGGTTTTGTTAATGGGCGAAAATTCTTCCCTTGACTTGCCAGAGGACCAGCGTCGCCGAGTGCTTTCCACCCTGGAAATGCCGCCCAGCTACAGCAAGTTGCTCGATTCGCTGCACCGGGCCCAGGTCTATCGCGAGATGTATGACCAGGCTCGCGAGCGCGGCAGGCATCGTGAACCCAACCTGTTCCGCAGCCTTGTCGGTACCAGCCGGGCGATCCAGCATGTTCGCCAGATGATGCAGCAGGTGGCCGACACCGACGCCAGCGTATTGATCCTCGGCGAGTCCGGCACCGGCAAGGAAGTGGTCGCGCGCAACCTGCATTACCATTCCAAGCGTCGCGAGGCGCCATTCGTGCCAGTCAACTGCGGCGCGATCCCGGCCGAGTTGCTGGAAAGCGAACTGTTCGGCCATGAGAAGGGCGCTTTCACCGGGGCGATCACCAGCCGGGCCGGGCGTTTCGAGCTTGCCAATGGCGGCACCCTGTTCCTCGACGAGATCGGCGACATGCCCTTGCCGATGCAGGTCAAGCTGCTGCGGGTCCTGCAGGAGCGTACTTTCGAGCGAGTGGGCAGCAACAAGACCCAGAGCGTCGACGTACGCATCATCGCCGCGACCCACAAGAACCTCGAGAGCATGATCGAGGTGGGCAGTTTCCGTGAGGATCTCTACTATCGCCTCAATGTGTTTCCCATCGAGATGGCGCCGTTGCGTGAGCGGGTCGAAGACATCCCGTTGCTGATGAACGAGCTGATTTCGCGCATGGAGCACGAGAAGCGCGGTTCGATCCGTTTCAATTCGGCGGCGATCATGTCCCTGTGTCGCCATGGCTGGCCGGGCAACGTCCGTGAGCTGGCCAACCTGGTGGAACGCATGGCGATCATGCATCCCTATGGCGTCATTGGGGTGGCCGAGCTGCCCAAGAAGTTCCGCTACGTCGACGACGAAGACGAGCAAATGGTCGACAGCCTGCGCAGCGACCTGGAAGAGCGGGTGGTGATCAACGGCCACACGCCGGATTTCACCGCCAATGCCCTACTGCCGCCGGAGGGCCTGGATCTCAAGGATTACCTCGGAGGCCTGGAGCAGGGGCTTATCCAGCAGGCGCTGGACGACGCCAACGGCATCGTGGCCCGTGCGGCGGAACGCTTGCGCATTCGCCGCACCACCCTGGTGGAAAAGATGCGCAAGTACGGCATGAGCCGTCGCGAAGGAGACGAACAGGCGGATGATTGACGCCTGTTTTGCAACCGCCTGATTTTCAGGCGGTTTTTTTTCGGCACGGGTATTGCTAAAGCTCTCTCAACGTTCCGTTTAACTGACGGTCAGCCAAGCGAGAGAGCCCGATGAGCCAAGCCGCCCACGTTCAGATGTCTTCGGTCCCCGATGCGGGGGGCATGCCGTCCGCCGAGCAGGCAAGCCGGCTTGGGCTCGAGCAGGCGTTTTCGCTGTTCAATCAGGTGTCCAGCCAACTGACCGATTCCTACAGCCTCCTCGAAGCCCGGGTCACCGAGCTCAAGGGGGAGTTGGCGGTGGTCAGCGCCCAGCGCATGCAAGAGCTGGCGGAAAAAGAGCGTCTGGCCAACCGGCTGCAGAACCTGCTCGACCTTCTGCCTGGCGGCGTCATTGTCATCGATGCCCAGGGTTTCGTCCGCGAAGCCAACCCGGCGGCTTGCGAGCTGCTCGGGCTGCCCCTTGAGGGCGAGTTGTGGCGACACGTCATTGCCCGCTGCTTCGCGCCTCGTGAAGACGACGGTCATGAAGTTTCCCTCAAGGATGGTCGCCGCTTGTCCATTTCGACCCGTTCGCTGGACGCCGAGCCCGGGCAGTTGGTGCTGCTCAACGACCTGACTGAAACCCGTCACCTGCAAGACCAGTTGGCGCGCCATGAGCGGTTGTCCTCCCTGGGGCGCATGGTGGCGTCGCTGGCTCATCAGATCCGTACGCCATTGTCCGCCGCCCTGTTGTACGCCAGTCATTTGACCGAGCAACCCCTGTCGGTGGAAACCCAGCAGCGCTTTGCCGGACGTTTGAAAGAGCGCCTGCACGAGCTGGAGCATCAGGTGCGGGACATGCTGGTCTTCGCCCGCGGCGAGTTGCCATTGACCGACCGGGTAACCCCGAAGGCGCTGTTGCAATCCCTGCAGGCCGCGGCATTGACCCATGTGCGGGACCTGCCGATCCGCTGGCAGTGTGATAGCCATGCCGGTGAGGTGCTGTGTAACCGTGACACCTTGGTGGGGGCGGTGTTGAACCTCATCGAAAATGCGATCCAGGCCGGCGGCGAGCACGTGCGTCTCAAGGTTCACCTCTACACCCGGGCCGAGACCCTGCGTCTGTGTGTCAGCGACAGCGGCAGCGGTATCGAGCCGGCTGTGCTGGCTCGCCTCGGCGAGCCGTTCTTCACCACCAAGGCCACCGGCACCGGCCTGGGCCTGACCGTGGTCAAGGCCGTGGCCCGTGCCCATCAGGGAGAATTGAAATTGCAGTCGCGACTGGGGCGTGGGACCTGTGCAACGGTGCTCCTGCCGTTGTTCTCCAGTTCGCCACAGGTGGAGTGAAGTGATGGCGATCAAGGTGTTACTGGTAGAGGACGACCGGGCCCTGCGCGAAGCGCTGGCCGACACGCTGGTGCTGGCCGGGCATGATTATGTTGCCGTTGGCTCGGCAGAGGACGCGCTGCTGGCCGTGGCTCGGGAAACCTTCAACCTGGTGGTCAGTGATGTGAACATGCCGGGCATGGATGGTCACCAGTTGCTCGGGCTGTTACGTGCCCGCCATCCACAATTGCCGGTGTTGCTGATGACCGCCCACGGTGCGGTGGAGCGAGCGGTGGACGCCATGCGCCAGGGCGCAGCGGATTACCTGGTCAAGCCATTCGAACCCAAGGCGCTGCTGGATCTGGTGGCGCGCCATGCGCTGGGTGTCCCGCTCGTCGAAGGCGAAGGGCCGGTGGCGTTCGAGCCGGCCAGTGCGCAACTGCTGGAATTGGCCGCGCGAGTGGCGCGTAGCGATTCCACTGTGTTGATTTCCGGTGAGTCCGGCACCGGCAAGGAGGTCCTGGCGCGCTATATCCATCAGCAATCCCGGCGCGCCAACGAACCGTTCATTGCCATCAACTGCGCGGCGATTCCCGACAACATGCTCGAAGCGACCCTGTTCGGTCACGAAAAGGGCTCGTTCACCGGGGCCATTGCGGCCCAGGCCGGCAAATTCGAGCAGGCCGATGGCGGCACCATTCTGCTCGACGAGATTTCCGAAATGCCCCTGGGGCTGCAAGCCAAGCTGTTGCGGGTGCTGCAGGAGCGGGAAGTGGAGCGGGTCGGTGGGCGCAAGCCCATCCACCTGGATATCCGCGTGGTGGCGACCACCAACCGAGACCTGGCCGGCGAAGTGGCGGCGGGTCGTTTTCGGGAAGACCTTTACTACCGCCTGTCGGTATTTCCCCTGGCCTGGCGTCCATTGCGCGAGCGCACTGCCGATATCCTGCCGCTGGCCGAGCGGTTGTTGGCCCGGCACGTCAATAAAATGAAGCATGCGGCCGCCAGGTTGTCGCCGGCGGCGCAGGCCTGCCTGGTTGCCTACCCTTGGCCCGGAAATGTCCGGGAGCTGGATAACGCGATCCAGCGAGCCTTGATCCTGCAGCAGGGCGGCTTGATCCAGCCTGAGGATTTCTGCCTGGCCGGCCCGGTGGCCTGTGCCCCATTGCCGGTCGCTTCGCAGCCGCCGGTGGCGGCATTCGTACCGGCGGCGGAAGTCGAGGGCGAGTCGGCTGGGGCCTTGGGCGATGACCTGCGGCGGCGCGAGTTCCAGATGATCATCGACACCCTGCGTGCCGAGCGTGGCCGGCGCAAGGAGGCGGCGGAACGTCTGGGCATCAGCCCGCGCACCTTGCGCTACAAGCTGGCGCAGATGCGTGACGCGGGGATGGACGTAGAGGCCTACCTGTTCGCCAGTTGAATTTGAGTTGAACCCTGTGGGAACGAGTCTGCGCGCGACGACCATGGTCTCGCGACGAGGACGTTGACCGACACACCGCTATCGCCAGCAGGCGCGCTTGCACAGGTGCCTCGAAGGAGCGGCGCGCGCATTTGTTTATGACGGCCACGGAGCTGGCACCCTTGTTGCTAACACCTGTATACCCGCTGAGTAAGTGTCAAAAAAATGCGGGCCGCCAGAGAGAGTAGACCATGAGCCAAGGTATTGAATTTAATCGATTGATGCTGGACATGCGGGCCATGCAGATGGACGCCATGGCACAGCCCAAGTCGGTCGCGGTCCCCCAGGTGGGTGGCAGCAGCTTTTCCGACATGCTCGGTCAGGCCGTCAATAAAGTGAACGATACCCAGCAGGCGTCTAGTCAACTGGCCAGTGCTTTTGAAATTGGCAAAAGTGGCGTCGACCTGACTGATGTAATGATCTCTTCGCAGAAAGCCTCTGTCTCGTTTCAGGCATTGACCCAGGTTCGCAACAAACTGGTTCAGGCCTATCAAGACATCATGCAGATGCCGGTCTAAAGGAAACTATTGAGTCATGGCAGAAGCAGTCGTTGATAACGTTCCGGCCAAGACCCCTGCACCAGACGGCAAACCGCCGCTGTTCGGGCTGTCTTTCCTGGAAAACCTCTCCGAGATGACCATGCTGCGTCAGGTTGGCCTGTTGGTCGGCCTGGCTGCCAGCGTGGCGATTGGTTTCGCCGTGGTGCTGTGGTCCCAGCAGCCGGACTACCGTCCTTTGTACGGCAGCCTGGAAGGCATGGACGCCAAGCAAGTCATGGAGACCCTGGCTTCCGCAGACATTCCCTATACCGTCGAGCCCAATTCCGGTGCCCTGCTGGTCAAGGCCGACGACGTAGCGCGTGCGCGCCTCAAGCTCGCCGCCGCCGGCGTGACGCCCAGCGACGGCAATATCGGCTTCGAGATCCTCGACAAGGATCAGGGCCTGGGCACCAGCCAGTTCATGGAAGCGACCCGTTATCGTCGCGGCCTGGAAGGCGAGCTGGCGCGTACCATTTCCAGCCTGAACAACGTCAAGGGTGCCCGTGTGCACCTGGCGATCCCGAAAAGCTCGGTATTCGTGCGCGACGAGCGCAAGCCCAGTGCTTCGGTACTGGTCGAGTTGTACCCGGGCCGCGCGCTCGAGCCTGGCCAGGTCCTGGCGATCGTCAATCTGGTGGCGACCAGCGTTCCTGAATTGAGCAAGTCGCAGATCACCGTGGTCGACCAGAAGGGCAACCTGCTGTCCGACCAGGTGGAAAACTCCGAACTGACCATGGCCGGCAAGCAGTTCGACTACAGCCGTCGCATGGAAGGCATGCTGACCCAGCGTGTGCATAACATCCTGCAGCCGATCCTGGGCAATGACCGCTACAAGGCCGAAGTGTCGGCCGATGTGGACTTCAGCGCCGTCGAGTCGACGTCCGAGCAGTTCAACCCCGATCAACCGGCCTTGCGCAGTGAGCAGTCGGTGACTGAGCAGCGCACCGCCAGCAATGGCCCCCAAGGCGTGCCCGGTGCCCTGAGCAACCAGCCGCCATCGCCTGCCAGCGCGCCGCAGACCACTGGTGGTGCCGCCGGGGCTGTCGGTATGGTGCAGCCAGGCCAGCCGCTGGTAGATGCCAACGGCCAGCAGATCATGGATCCGGCCACCGGCCAGCCGATGCTCGCGCCGTACCCGGCCGACAAGCGCCAGCAATCGACCAAGAACTTCGAGCTGGACCGTTCCATCAGCCACACCAAGCAACAGCAAGGGCGTTTGAACCGCCTGTCGGTGGCAGTGGTGGTGGACGATCAGGTCAAGGTCAACCCGGCGAACGGCGAAACCACCCGTGCGCCCTGGAGCGCCGACGAATTGGCGCGCTTTACCCGCCTGGTACAGGACGCCGTGGGTTTCGACGCCAGCCGTGGCGACAGCGTCAGCGTGATCAACGTGCCGTTCTCCTCCGAGCGCGGAGAAGTGATCGCCGATATTCCGTTTTATTCGCAACCCTGGTTCTGGGATGTGGTCAAGCAAGTATTGGGCGTGCTGTTCATCCTGGTGCTGGTCTTCGGGGTGCTGCGTCCGGTACTCAACAACATCACCAATGGCGGCAGGAACAAGCAACTGGCCGGCCTGGGTGATGTAGAGCTGGGAGGCATGGGTGGCCTGGATGGCGAATTGGCCAACGATCGCGTCAGCCTCGGTGGGCCGCAGAGCATTCTGTTGCCAAGCCCGAGCGAAGGCTATGACGCACAGTTGAACGCCATCAAGAGTCTGGTGGCAGAAGATCCGGGTCGTGTGGCCCAGGTCGTGAAAGAGTGGATTAACGCAGATGAGTGATAATCGAGCCGCCGTTGCCAAATTGTCCCGGGTCGACAAAGCCGCGATCCTGCTGCTGTCCCTGGGGTCGACCGATGCCGCCCAGGTGCTGCGCCACATGGGGCCCAAGGAGGTCCAGCGTGTGGGGGTGGCCATGGCGCAGATGGGTAACGTGCACCGTGAGCAGGTCGAGCAGGTCATGAGCGAGTTCGTCGACATCGTCGGCGACCAGACCAGCCTGGGCGTCGGCTCCGATGACTACGTGCGCAAGATGCTCACCCAGGCCCTGGGCGAGGACAAGGCCAATGGCTTGATCGACCGGATCCTGCTGGGGGGCAACACCAGTGGCCTGGACAGCCTCAAGTGGATGGAGCCGCGGGCCGTGGCGGACGTGATCCGTTACGAGCACCCGCAGATCCAGGCGATCGTGGTGGCCTACCTCGATCCCGACCAGGCGGGCGAAGTGCTCGGCAATTTCGATCACAAGGCGCGGCTGGACATCATCCTGCGGGTGTCTTCGCTCAACACCGTGCAGCCGGCGGCGCTGAAGGAACTGAACCAGATACTCGAGAAGCAGTTCTCGGGCAATTCCAATGCCTCGCGCACCACCCTGGGTGGCATCAAGCGTGCGGCGGATATCATGAACTTCCTCGACAGTTCGATCGAGGGCCAACTGATGGACTCGATCCGCGAGTTCGACGAAGACCTGTCCGGTCAGATCGAAGACCTCATGTTCGTGTTCAACAACCTGGCCGATGTCGACGACCGCGGTATCCAGGCGCTGTTGCGCGAAGTGTCCTCCGATGTGCTGGTACTGGCCCTCAAGGGGTCGGACGAAGGCGTCAAGGAGAAGATCTTCAAGAACATGTCCAAACGGGCGGCCGAACTGTTGCGCGACGACCTGGAGGCCAAGGGCCCGGTGCGCGTCAGCGATGTGGAAACCGCACAGAAGGAAATCCTCACCATCGCCCGTCGCATGGCCGAAGCCGGAGAAATCGTGCTCGGTGGCAAGGGCGGCGAAGAGATGATCTAAGGTCGTTATGTCTGCCAAGAGTGATGATGCACCCAGCGACCTGATCCGCGCCCGGGATGTCGGTGGTTTCGACGTCTGGTCGCTGCCCAGCTTCGACCCTCATGTGCCGGAGCCTGAGCCCGAGCCGGTGGAGGAGCTGCCGGAAATCGAGGAAGTGCCGCTGGAGGAAGTCCAGCCGCTGACCCTGGAGGAAGTGGAAGGCATTCGCCAGGAAGCCTACAACGAAGGTTTCGCCATCGGTGAGAAGGAAGGCTTCCACAGCACGTCCATCAAGGTCCGCCAGGAAGCCGAAACGGCGTTGACGGCCAAGCTCCAGGCGCTGGAGACACTGATGCTCAACCTGTTCGAGCCCATCGCCGAGCAGGATACGCAGATCGAAAAATCCCTGGTGGGGTTGGTGCAACACATCACCAGGCAAGTGATCCAGCGCGAACTGGCCATCGATTCGAGCCAGATCGAACATGTCATGCGCGAGGCCCTCAAGCTGTTGCCATTGGGCGTGGGCAACGTGCGCCTATACATCAATCCCCAGGATTTCGCCTTGGTCAAAGCTCTGCGCGAGCGTCACGAGGAAACGTGGCGCATCGTCGAGGACGAAGCCTTGCTGCCGGGTGGATGCCGGGTGGAAACCGAACACAGTCGCATCGATGCCACTGTCGAAACCCGCATCCAGCAAGCCATGGCCAAGCTCTTCGACCAGTTGCACGAACAGGCCCTGCATCCGGCCGCTGCCGACCTTAGCGTGGAATTGCCGGACGAGCCCAGGGGCGCCGTCAGTGCCGGCCTGGATGCCGCCGAACTGATCGCTACCGAACCGGATGCTCGCGATGCGCCTTGAAAGAACCAGCTTCGGCAAGCGCCTGGGCAGCTACGCCGAGGCCACCGAACTGGCCGGCCAGCCGATCCTGGAAGGACGTCTGTTGCGCATGGTCGGCCTGACCCTGGAGGCCGAAGGCCTGCGTGCCGCCATGGGCAGCCGCTGCCTGGTCATCAATGACGACACCTACCATCCGGTGCAGGTCGAAGCCGAAGTCATGGGCTTTTCCGGCAGCAAGGTCTTTCTGATGCCGGTGGGCAGCGTGGCGGGCATCGCGCCCGGTGCGCGGGTAGTGCCCCTGGCCGATACCGGCCGGCTGCCCATGGGCATGAGCATGCTCGGGCGCGTGCTGGATGGTGCCGGCCGTGCCCTGGACGGCAAGGGCGGCATGAAGGCCGAGGACTGGGTGCCGATGGACGGTCCGACGATCAACCCGCTCAAGCGCGACCCCATCAGCGTACCGCTGGACGTGGGCATTCGCTGCATCAACGGTTTATTGACGGTAGGGCGCGGCCAGCGTCTGGGGCTTTTCGCCGGTACGGGGGTGGGCAAGAGTGTGCTGCTGGGCATGATGACCCGCTTCACCGAAGCCGACATCATCGTGGTGGGGCTGATCGGCGAACGGGGTCGTGAGGTGAAGGAATTCATCGAGCACATCCTCGGCGAGGAAGGCCTCAAGCGCTCCGTCGTGGTGGCCTCGCCGGCGGACGACGCGCCGCTGATGCGCCTGCGGGCCGCCATGTATTGCACCCGCATCGCCGAATATTTCCGCGACAAGGGCAAGAATGTCCTGTTGCTGATGGACTCGTTGACCCGTTTCGCCCAGGCCCAGCGGGAAATCGCCCTGGCCATCGGCGAGCCGCCGGCCACCAAGGGCTATCCGCCATCGGTGTTCGCCAAGCTTCCCAAGCTGGTGGAGCGCGCCGGTAATGCCGAGAAGGGCGGCGGCTCGATCACGGCGTTCTATACCGTGCTGTCCGAAGGCGACGACCAGCAGGACCCCATCGCCGACTCGGCGCGGGGGGTGCTGGACGGCCACATCGTGCTGTCCCGGCGCCTGGCGGAGGAGGGGCATTACCCGGCCATCGATATCGAGGCGTCCATCAGTCGGGTCATGCCATCGGTCATCAGCGCCGAACACCTCAAGCGCGCCCAGCAATTCAAGCAATACTGGTCGCGCTACCAGCAGAGCCGCGATCTGATCAGTGTGGGGGCCTACGTACCCGGGGGCGATCGCGAGACCGACACCGCCATCAATCTCTATCCAGCCATGGCGGTCTACCTGCGCCAGAGCCTGAACGACAACATCGGCATGGGCGCCAGCGAAGCGCACCTGCAGACCATCTTCGCCCCGGTTTCCGGCGGATAACCGATCATGGCCACGAGTCGTGCGGCGCGCCTGGCGCCCGTGGTGGACATGGCGGAAAAGGCCGAGAAGACCGCGGTCCAGCGGTTGGCGTATTTCCAGGGCCAGGTGGCCGTTGCCGAAAGCAAGCTGGCCGACCTGGAGAATTTCCGCCTGGAATATCAGGAACAATGGATCGCCCGTGGCAGCCACGGCGTTTCCGGCCAGTGGTTATTGGGCTATCAGGGGTTTCTCGCGCAGTTGGGGACGGCCATCGACCAGCAGCGCCAGAGCCTGGTCTGGCACCAGAACAACCTGGAGAAGGCGCGCCAGAGTTGGCAGGAGGCTTTCGCCCGCGTCGAAGGGCTGCGCAAACTGGTGCAGCGTTACATCGATGAGGCGCGACAGTTGGAAGACAAACGCGAGCAGAAGCTGCTGGATGAGCTGTCCCAGCGCCTGCCGCGCCAGGATCCGTTTTGACCGGGGCACTGGAATTTAGAGGGCGGGGCGATCCAAGGCCTTGCTCAGTCCTCTACCAGGTGCTACACCTTGTACACGTATGTCCATGACAGGGAAGCCTACTATGTCAGTCGTTACAGAAGTATCCGACGATGGGAAGAAACTGACGATTTCGATCAAGGGTCGTTTCGATTTCGGGCGGCACCAGGAATTTCGTGAATCTTACGAAAAGTTCCACAAGAAGCCCGAAACCTACGTCGTGGACCTGAAAGACACCACCTATCTCGACAGCTCCGCTTTGGGCATGTTGCTCCTGCTGCGTGATTACGCCGGGGGTGAAGACGCCGATGTGAGCGTCACCAACTGCGGTGCGGATGTGCGCAAGATTCTTGCGATCTCCAATTTCGACAAGCTGTTCGATATCGACGGCCCGAAGGAGGACAAGTCGGCGGCGAAAGATGATGGCGCGCAGAACGGCCACGCTCACCAGGACAAGTTCCATCTGGGCAAAGCCTGATCACCCGCCATGTTGTCCGATCTGGAGTCGCTGACGGTCCTGATTGCCGAGGACAGTGCCGCTGATCGGCTGCTGTTGTCCACCATTGTCCGTCGCCAGGGGCATCATGTGCTCACTGCAGCCGATGGTGCCGAGGCAGTGGAGGTGTACCAGCAGCAGCGTCCGCACCTGGTGCTGATGGACGCGATGATGCCCGTCATGGACGGGTTCGAGGCCGCGCAGAAGATCAAGCAGTTGGCCGGCGAGCAGCTGGTTCCGATCATCTTCCTCACGTCATTGACCGAAAGCGAGGCCTTGGCTCGTTGCCTGGAGGCCGGTGGCGACGATTTCCTGGCAAAACCCTATAACCAGGTGATCCTGGCCGCCAAGATCAAGGCGATGGATCGGTTGCGGCGTTTGCAGGCTACCGTCGTTGAGCAGCGCGACCAGATCGCCCGGCACCACGATTACCTGCTCAACGAACAGCGGGTCGCCAAGGCCGTGTTCGACAAGATCGCCCACTCCGGCTGTCTCAGCGCTCCGAACATCCGTTACCTGCAATCACCTTATGCCTTGTTCAACGGCGATCTGCTGCTGGCCGCGTTCAATCCGGCCGGCGACATGCATGTCCTGCTGGGGGATTTCACCGGCCACGGCCTGCCGGCGGCAGTCGGCGCGATGCCGCTGGCGGAGGTGTTCTACGGCATGACTGCCAAGGGCTACGGCCTGGCGCAGATCCTGCGGGAAATGAACGCCAAGCTCAAACGCATCCTGCCGGTCGACATGTTCTGCTGCGCGACGCTGTTGTGCCTGAGTTTCCAACGCGGCACGGTGGAAATCTGGAACGGCGGCATGCCCGACGGCTACCTGCATGACAGCCTCAGCGGGGCGCGCAAGCCATTGCCGGCGCGCCACCTGCCGTTGGGCGTGCTCACGCCACAGTTATTCGATGACCGTACCGAAGTGCATCCGATGGCGGTAGGGGATCGGGTATTCCTGCTGTCGGATGGCGTCATCGATACCAGTAACGAGGATGACGAACTGTTTGGCGTGGATCGGCTGCAGGCGGTCTTCGCCGCCAACCGCGAGCCGGACAGTCTTTTCGAAGACATCCAGCAGGCGCTGCGGGATTTTCGCGGCGAGGCCCGCGATGACTTCAGCATGGTGGAGGTGCGGATGGTGGCGCCGGCGCAACTCAACCCGCCGCCACCGGTCTATTCCGATAGCGGCCAGTCCAGCCCGCTGGACTGGTCGGTGAGCTTCGAGTTCCGGGCGCAGACGCTCAGGCGGTTCAATCCCATGCCGTACCTGTTGCAACTGTTGCTTGAAGTTCATGGGCTCAGGGCCCAGAGCGGTGCGCTCTACAGCGTACTCTCGGAGTTGTATTCCAACGCCCTGGAACATGGCGTGCTGGGGCTGGATTCGAGTATCAAGCGTGACGCGTCGGGTTTTGCGCGTTATTACACGGAGCGCAACTCACGCCTGGAAGAATTGAGTGACGGTCACATCCGGGTACACTTGCATATCACCCCTCATGGTGAGGGTGGCCGCCTGGTGATCGAGGTCGAAGACAGCGGCGAGGGCTTCGATGTCGCCCAGGTGCTGGCGCGACCTCTGGACTGCGACAGGCTGTCAGGGCGCGGTGTGAGCCTGGTACGGCAGTTGAGCCATCAGGCCCGTTGGTCAGACGATGGTCGTAGTGTCCGCGTGGAGTTTTTCTGGGAGGCTCTGGCATAATCCGCGCCATTCTTGATCAAGGAGCGAACAAGTGAGTGAGATTCATCTGGACCGCGATGTGCTCAGCACATTGAAGGAAGTCATGGAGGAAGGGTATCTGGAACTGCTAGACACCTTTCTCAACGATTCCGAGGCGCGCCTTCGCGTGCTGCACGAGGCTCGTGACGCTGAAAAACTGAGCGCCACGGCCCACAGCTTCAAGGGCAGCAGCAGCAACATGGGGGCCATCCGCCTGGCTGAGCTGTGCGGCGAGCTGGAGCAGCGTGCCAAGCAGCCCTCGCTGGGTGGCATCGAGAAGCTGGTCAGCGAGATCGACAGCGAATTTGCCCATGTTCGAAACCTCTGCAGGGAAGAGCGCGAAGGTTTCCACTGCTGAGCATGACCGACCGATTTCCAGCCTCTGCGGCGTTGGCCCGCCCCTTGCATTGACTTGTCTCGACTGTACCTATGATTTCAGTGCAGCGGAGACTTTTTATGCCCGTTACGCCCAATACACTGCTGCAGGCCACCACCCAGGCCAAGCCCCAGACCGCCGTCAATTCACCGGCAGCGGCCCCGGAGCCAGGAAATAGAGCCTTCAGCTTCGCGCAGGTCTTCGCCAAGCAGGCCCCCGTCAAATCACCGTCGGTACCTGAACCTTCGATGAAGCCGGTGCGCGACAAGACGCCCGACAACACCGTCAAGAAAGACGCCGGCAACGAAACGGCTGCCGCGCCAGAACCGACCGTTGCCGATAGCGGCAAACCCTTGCCCACCGACAAACCGGTCACCGCCGACGACCAGCAGGCCAGCGAGGAGCGCGACGATACGGCTGAAGCGCCCGTGGCCGAGGCTCCGCTTGCCGATCCGACACTGGACCCCGCCTTGCTGCCGGAGACTGCCGCATCGGTCGTGACCGTGGACGTTGCACCCACGCCGGTGGACGTTTGCTCCGCACCTCAGGTTGTCGCGGCGGTGGCGGCACCGGTTGCGCCCCTAGTGACGCCGGCCAAGGCTGAGGCTCCAGTGGTGGACCCGGAGTTCGATCCACAGGCTGACCCCCTCGATGCCCTGCCGGCGCTGCGCCTGGCAATGGAGCAGAGCGGCCATGTTTCCGCCGCCAGCCAGTCCAAGGCAGCCGCTACGGCGCCGCTCGAAGCCGAACAGACGTCCACGTCGGCCCAGACATTCGCCGCCGGCATGGCCAATATGCTCAGCGTCCAGGCTGACCAGGACAGCACCGGTCCGGGAAGCCAGGGCGGCGACAAGGCCTTCAGCGGCCTGATCAGCGAAGGGCTCAAGGATCTGGGGGGCGCTTCCAGCGATACCCGGGTGGATGATTTCGCCAACCGCCTGGCGGCGCTGACCCAGGCCGCCACGCCCAAGACTGCCAACGCGGTGCCGGTCAACCAGCCAATCGCCATGAACCAGAGCGGCTGGACCGAAGAGATCGTCAACCGGGTCATGTACCTGTCGAGCGCCAATCTCAAGGCGGCGGACATCCAGTTGCAGCCAGCCGAACTCGGACGCCTGGATATCCGGGTGAACATGATCCCGGACCAGCAGACCCAGGTTACCTTCATGAGCGCTCACTCCGGTGTGCGCGAAGCCCTCGAAGGCCAGATGCACCGCCTGCGCGACAGCTTCGCCCAGCAGGGCATGGGCCAGGTCGACGTCAGCGTGTCCGATCAATCCCGTGGCTCCCAGAACCCGGACCAGCAGGCGCAGCAGCAGGCCCAGGCCGGGCGCGCTTCGTCGACTGGCGCGCGCCTGGACTCCGGGGATGAAAACCTGCCGGCCGGCGTCGCCGAGGTGGCCGCCAGCACCACCACCGTCATCGGTACCAGCGCCGTGGATTACTACGCCTGACCAGGCAAACAGACCCTGTGGGAGCGAGCCAGCTCGCCATGACTGTGGACCAGTCACCGATACGAGGTGACCGAGACTCCGTAATGGCGAGCAGGCTCGCTCCCACAGTGCTTTGTGCTCCCGACATGTTCTGGCATAACACTTGCTCCTGCCTTGCCATGCAACCGTAAACCCCCCGATTAGTGACGGATTATTGGCATGGCGAAGAGCGAAGCAGCAGCTGTAAAAGACCCTGCGACCAAAGGCAAACTCAAGATGATCATCCTGATCGTCGTGGGGCTGCTGCTGGCGATCGGTGTATCCGTGGGGGCGACCTGGTATTTCATGCACAACGCTCAAAGCAAGCCTGCGCCCGTGGCCGAAGCGGCACCGGTCGGCAAGCAGCCGGCGATTTTCGAGCCCATGGCGCCTGCGTTCGTGGCCAACTACACCCAGAACGGCCGTCAGCGCTACATGCAGGTCAGCATCACCCTGCTGGGTCGCAATCAGGCCGACCTGGAAGCCTTGCGGGTGCACATGCCGCTGATCCGCAATAACCTGGTGATGCTGTTTTCCGGACAGAACTTCGACACCCTGGCCACCCCTGTCGGCCAGGAAATGCTGCGTCAGAAAGCCACGGCCAGCGTGCAGGAAGTGGCACAGAAAGAACTCGGCAAAGTGGTGATCGAACAGTTGCTCTTCACTAACTTCGTATTGCAGTAGGAACACGACATGGCCGTGCAGGACCTGTTGTCCCAGGACGAAATCGATGCGCTGTTGCATGGTGTCGACGACGGCCTGGTGCAAACCGAAACCGCTACTGAACCGGGCAGCGTCAAAAGCTACGACCTGACCAGCCAGGATCGCATCGTTCGCGGACGCATGCCGACCCTGGAGATGATCAACGAGCGCTTTGCCCGATACACCCGTATCAGCATGTTCAACATGCTGCGCCGTTCGGCCGACGTGGCCGTCGGCGGCGTGCAGGTGATGAAATTCGGTGAGTACGTGCATTCGCTGTACGTGCCCACCAGCCTGAACCTGGTCAAGATCAAGCCGTTGCGCGGCACCGCGCTGTTCATCCTGGATGCCAAGCTGGTGTTCAAGCTGGTGGACAATTTCTTCGGCGGAGATGGTCGTCACGCCAAGATCGAAGGGCGTGAATTCACCCCCACCGAGCTGCGAGTGGTGCGTATGGTGCTGGAGCAGGCCTTCATCGACCTGAAGGAGGCCTGGCAGGCGATCATGGAAGTGAACTTCGAGTACATCAACTCGGAAGTGAACCCGGCCATGGCCAACATCGTCGGCCCGAGCGAGGCCATCGTGGTGTCGACTTTCCATATCGAGCTCGATGGCGGTGGAGGTGACCTGCACGTGACCATGCCGTATTCGATGATCGAGCCGGTGCGCGAGATGCTCGACGCCGGTTTCCAGTCGGACCTCGACGACCAGGACGAGCGCTGGATCAATGCCCTGCGCCAGGACGTGCTGGACGTGGACGTGCCGATTGGCGCGACTGTCGCGCGGCGTCAACTGCGCCTGCGGGACATCCTGCACATGCAGCCGGGGGACATCATCCCCGTCGAGATGCCGGAAGACATGATCATGCGTGCCAACGGCGTACCGGCCTTCAAGGTCAAGATGGGCTCTCACAAAGGCAACCTCGCGTTGCAAGTGATCGAGCCGATCGAACGCCGCTGAGCAGTGTCGAAACTTTTTAGCGGATTTTACGTTTCTAACTGATTTTTGCCCGCCGAGGACAAACGATGGCTAACGATATGAACAACCAGGACGACCAGGCGCTGGCCGACGAATGGGCCGCTGCCCTGGAAGAAGCTGGCGAAAGCGGACAGGCCGACATCGACGCCTTGCTGGCAGCCGACACCGGCGCCGCTGCGTCCAACCGCCTGCCCATGGAAGAGTTCGGCAGCGTGCCCAAGAGCCACGAGCCCGTGACGCTGGACGGTCCGAACCTGGACGTGATTCTCGATATCCCGGTGTCGATTTCCATGGAAGTGGGCAGCACCGACATCAACATCCGCAACCTGCTGCAGCTCAACCAGGGTTCGGTGATCGAGTTGGACCGCCTGGCCGGCGAGCCCCTGGACGTGCTGGTCAACGGCACCCTGATCGCCCATGGCGAAGTGGTGGTGGTCAACGAGAAGTTCGGCATCCGCCTGACGGACGTGATCAGCCCGAGCGAACGCATCAAGAAGCTGCGCTGAGTGAAGGGGTTTATCGCAGCGGCCCTCATGCTGCCCTTCAGCGTGCTGGCGGCCGAACCGGCGGCGACCACCACGGCCACGGCGTCCGGCAGCAGTATGGCCGGGCAATTGGCGCAGCTGGTGCTGGGCCTGTTGCTGGTGCTGGGGCTGATCTTTTTCCTCGCCTGGTTGCTGCGCCGCGTGCAACAGGCGGGGCCGGCCGGCAAGGGCCAGGTCATCGATATCGTCGGCTCGCGCGCTCTTGGCCCGCGGGACCGGCTGGTGCTGGTGCAGGTGGGCAACGAGCAGATCCTGCTGGGCCTGAGCCCTGGCACGATCACCGCGTTGCACGTGCTCAAGGAGCCGGTGCAGGTGCCGTCCACCGAGCAGGCCACTCCCGAATTTGCCCAGCGCCTCATGGAACTGCTGGGTAAAGACCAGAAGGATAAGAAGTAATGCCGTTGCGCATTCTGTTGACGCTGGCGCTGATGCTGGCCGCGCCGTTGGCGTTCGCCGCCGATCCGTTGTCGATCCCGGCGATCACCCTGGGGACCAACGCAGAAGGGGCCCAGGAATACTCGGTCAGCCTGCAGATCCTGCTGATCATGACTGCGCTGAGCTTCATCCCGGCGTTCGTCATGCTGATGACCAGCTTTACCCGGATCATCATTGTCTTTTCCATCCTGCGCCAGGCCCTGGGCTTGCAGCAGACGCCGTCGAACCAGATCCTCACCGGCATGGCGCTGTTCCTGACCATGTTCATCATGGCCCCGGTGTTCGATCGGGTGAACCAGGATGCGCTGCAGCCTTACCTGGCGGAGAAGATCACTGCCCAGGACGCCGTGGCCAAGGCCGAGGTGCCGGTCAAGGATTTCATGCTGGCGCAAACCCGCAGCAGCGACCTGGAGCTGTTCATGCGCCTGTCCAAGCGCACCGACATCGCCAGCCCCGACCAGGCGCCGCTGACCATCCTGGTGCCGGCGTTCGTGACCTCCGAGCTCAAGACCGCATTCCAGATCGGCTTCATGATTTTCATCCCGTTCCTGATCATTGACCTGGTAGTCGCCAGTATCCTCATGGCCATGGGCATGATGATGCTGTCGCCGCTGATCATTTCCCTGCCGTTCAAGATCATGCTGTTCGTCCTGGTGGATGGCTGGGCATTGATCATCGGCACCCTGGCGGGCAGTTTCGGCGGTGTTTAGACCCCTTGCGCGAGTAGGACGATATGACGCCTGAAGTAGCGGTAGACCTGTTCCGCGAGGCTCTCTGGCTGACCACCATGATGGTTGCCATCCTGGTGATCCCCAGCCTGTTGGTGGGTCTGCTGGTGGCCATGTTCCAGGCCGCCACCCAGATCAACGAGCAGACCCTGAGCTTCCTGCCACGCCTGCTGGTCATGCTGGTGACGCTGATTGTCGCCGGTCCCTGGCTGGTGCAAACCTTCATGGAATACATCCTGCAGTTGTACGGCAGTATTCCGCAGTTGATCGGTTGACCCGATGTCGATGCTCGCACTGACGGACACCCAGATCAGTACCTGGGTGGCGTCGTTCATCCTGCCGCTGTTTCGCGTGACCGCCGTGTTGATGAGCATGCCGGTCTTCGGCACGACCCTGGTGCCGACCCGCGTGCGCCTGTATTTCGCCCTGGCGATCACGGTAGTCATCGTGCCCGGGCTGCCGCCGATGCCCCCGGTCAATGCCCTGGACCTCAGTGCGCTGATGCTGGTGGCCGAACAGATCCTCATCGGAGTCCTGATGGGGTTTTCGCTGCAGTTGTTTTTCCAGGCGTTCGTGGTGGCGGGGCAGATCATTTCGATCCAGATGGGCATGGCCTTCGCTTCCATGATCGACCCCACCAACGGCGTCAACACGGCCGTCATCGGGCAGCTCCTGACCATGCTGGTGACCCTGCTGTTCCTCTCCATGAACGGACACCTGGTGGTTTTCGAAGTCATGACCGAGAGTTTCACCACGTTGCCGGTGGGCAGCGCGATGCTGGTCAATCATTTCTGGAACGTCGCCGGCAAGCTCGGCTGGGTCCTGGGGGCGGCGATGCTGCTGGTATTGCCGGCGATCACTGCGCTGCTGGTGGTCAACATCGCGTTTGGCGTGATGACCCGGGCGGCGCCGCAGTTGAACATTTTTTCCATCGGTTTCCCGCTGACCCTGGTGCTGGGCATGGTGATTTTCTGGGTCAGCCTGGGGGATATTCTCAACCAGTACCAGCCGCTGGCCACCCAGGCCTTGCAGTTGCTGCGTGACATGGCACAGGCGCGCTGAACCATGGCCGAGAGCGAAAGCGGTCAGGACAAGACAGAAGACCCCACGGAGAAACGCCGTAGAGAGTCCCGTGAAAAGGGCGAGATCGCGCGCTCCAAGGAGCTCAATACCCTTGCGATCATGCTCGCCGGCGCTGGCGGCCTGCTGATTTACGGGGGCGGCCTGGCTCTGGATCTGTTGGAAATCATGCGCCTGAATTTTTCCTTGCCCCGGGAGGTGCTGCTGAGCCCCGGCGCGATGGCGCAGTACCTGTTGCATTCCGGCAAGATCGCCATCCTGGCGATTCAGCCAGTCCTGATTTTTTTGTTGCTGGCAGCCTTCATCGGTCCGATTTCCCTGGGCGGATGGCTATTCGCCGCCGGGAGCCTGGCCCCCAAGTTCAGTCGGATGAATCCGGCGGCCGGCCTCAAGCGCATGTTTTCCACCACGGCACTGATGGAGCTGCTCAAGGCATTCGGCAAGTTCCTGTTGGTCCTGTCCGTTGCATTGGTGGTATTGCAGGCCGATATCGACGACGTGCTGCGCATCGCCCATGAACCACTGGAGCAGGCCATTATCCATAGCGTGCAACTGGTGGGCTGGAGCACGTTGTGGATGGCCTGTGGCTTGATCCTGATCGCCGCTATCGATGTGCCGATCCAGCTCTATCAGAGCAAGCAGAAACTGATGATGACCAAGCAGGAGGTGCGCGACGAGTACAAGGACTCGGAGGGCAAGCCGGAGGTCAAGCAGCGGATTCGCCAGTTGCAGCGCGAGGTATCCCAGCGGCGGATGATGGCGGCAATTCCGGAAGCCGACGTGGTCATTACCAACCCGACCCACTATGCCGTGGCGCTCAAATACGATCCTGACAAAGGCAACGCCCCGGTATTGCTGGCCAAGGGCAGCGACTTCCTGGCATTGAAGATCCGTGAAATCGCCGTGGCCAATGAAGTGATGCTGCTCGAATCTCCGGCGCTGGCACGTTCCATTTACTACTCCACCGAACTCGACCAGGAAATCCCCGGTGGCCTGTATCTGGCGGTGGCCCAGGTACTGGCCTACGTCTATCAGATCCGTCAGCACCGCGCCGGCAAGGGCAAGCGTCCCGAGCCGCTCAAGGACCTGCCGATCCCGCCGGACCTGCGCCGCGATTCCTGAGCCATGAACCCGCCCCCTGTGGGGGCGAGCCTGCTCGCGAACGCGATGCTCCATTCGACCATCGGATGCGCCTGACAAATCGCAGTCGCGGGCAGGCTCGCTGCCACCGCGTGCATTCGTTTCGCCCGCTCTGTTTCGGCTGTCGGCAAAAGTTGGAAGGCTTCTTGCAATACCCCGTCTGCGCCCGCTCTGGGCGTCAAAAGTTTGCTTCACGGAACGGGGAATATCGGTGGATCGCTCTCAGTTACTCAGCACCGCGCGCAGCAACGTCGTAGACCTCAGCCGGGGCAATCTGGGCGTGCCGCTGTTGCTGCTGGTCATGCTGGCCATGATGATGCTGCCGGTACCACCGTTCCTGCTGGACGTGTTCTTCACGTTCAACATCGCTTTGTCCATCGTCGTACTGCTGGTGTGCGTGTATGCCTTGCGCCCACTGGATTTCGCGGTCTTCCCCACCATCCTGCTGGTGGCCACGCTGTTGCGCCTGGCGCTGAACGTGGCGTCCACCCGCGTGGTCATGCTCCACGGCCAGGAAGGTCACGCCGCTGCCGGTAAGGTGATCCAGGCCTTCGGTGAGGTGGTGATTGGTGGCAACTACGTGGTCGGTATCGTGGTGTTCGCCATCCTCATGATCATCAACTTCGTGGTGGTGACCAAGGGTGCCGGGCGGATTTCGGAGGTGAGCGCGCGCTTTACCCTCGATGCGATGCCAGGCAAGCAGATGGCGATCGATGCCGACCTCAACGCCGGTCTGATCGACCAGAGCCAGGCCAAGGCACGCCGCCTTGAAGTGGCCCAGGAAGCCGAGTTCTACGGCTCCATGGACGGTGCGAGCAAGTTCGTGCGCGGTGACGCCATCGCCGGCTTGCTGATCCTCTTCATCAACCTGATCGGCGGCATGGCGGTCGGTATCTTCCAGCACAACATGAGTTTCGGCGATGCGGGCAAGGTCTATGCCTTGCTGACCATCGGTGACGGTTTGGTGGCGCAATTGCCATCACTGTTGTTATCCACAGCCGCGGCGATCATGGTGACCCGTGCCTCGGGCTCCGAAGACATGGGCAAGCAGATCGGCCGGCAGATGTTCGCCTCGCCCAAGGCCCTGGCCGTGGCCGCCGGCCTGATGGCGGTGATGGGCCTGGTGCCGGGCATGCCGCACGTTTCCTTCCTGACCATGGCTGCCGTGGCCGCGGGCGGCGCCTATCTGTTCTGGAAGAAACAGAACGAGCAGAAGGTCCAGGCCCTGCAGGAGGTCAAGCGCCAGCAGGAATTGCTGCCATCGCCGGCCCGTGCCATGGAAACCAAGGAGCTGGGCTGGGACGACGTGACCCCCATCGACATGATCGGCCTGGAAGTCGGTTACCGCCTGATCCCGCTGGTCGACCGCAACCAGGGCGGCCAGTTGCTGGCACGGATCAAGGGCGTGCGCAAGAAGCTGTCCCAGGACCTGGGTTTCCTGATGCCCACCGTGCATATCCGTGACAACCTCGACCTGGCCCCAAGCGCCTATCGCCTGACCTTGATGGGGGTGATCCTGGCGGAAGCCGAGATCTATCCGGACCGCGAATTGGCCATCAACCCGGGGCAGGTCTATGGTTCGCTCAACGGCATCACCGCCAAGGATCCGGCTTTCGGTCTCGAGGCGGTGTGGATCGAAATCAGCCAGCGAGCCCAGGCCCAGTCCCTCGGCTACACCGTGGTGGACGCCAGTACCGTGGTCGCGACCCATTTGAACCAGATTCTGTACAAGCACTCCAGCGAGCTGATTGGCCACGAGGAAGTCCAGCAATTGCTGCAGGTACTGGCCAAGGGCTCTCCGAAACTGGCCGAAGAGCTGGTGCCTGGCGTGGTTTCGTTGTCTCAGTTGCTCAAGGTGCTGCAAGCGCTGCTGGCCGAACAGGTACCGGTTCGCGACATTCGCAGCATTGCCGAAGCGATCGCCAACAACGCTTCCAAGAGTCAAGATACCGCCGCCCTGGTGGCTGCAGTGCGGGTCGGCGTGTCCCGTGCAATCGTCCAAAGCATTGTAGGTACTGAGTCCGAGCTGCCTGTGATCACGCTGGAGCCAAGGTTGGAACAGATATTGCTCAATAGTCTTCAGAAGGCAGGACAAGGCTCGGAAGAGGGTGTTCTGCTGGAGCCAAGCATGGCCGAGAAGCTGCAGCGTTCGTTGATCGAGGCAGCCCAGCGGCAGGAAATGCAAGGTCAACCGGTGATCCTGCTGGTGGCAGGTCCGATTCGCGCGATGCTCTCGCGCTTCGGCCGCCTCGCAGTCCCGGGCCTGCATGTGCTGGCTTACCAGGAAATACCGGACAACAAGCAAGTGACCATTGTTGCGACAGTAGGGCCCAACGGCTGAGGTAGTGGTTTATGCAAGTGAAGCGTTTTTTCGCCGCCGATATGCGTCAGGCCATGAAACTGGTTCGTGACGAGCTGGGCGCCGAAGCAGCCATCATCGGCAACCGCCGGATCGCCGGCGGTGTCGAGCTGACGGCGGCCCTGGACTACAAATTGTCTGCGTTGGCCCCGCGGGTTCCGAACATGGAACTTGAGGATGAGCTGCGCAAGACCCAGTCGCGCATCGCCAGTGCCCAGGCCGAATTGAGCCTGCGCAGCAGCGAAGGCGAGGCCGCCGCCGGCACCAATCGTCAATTGTTCGCCGGCCAGCCGCTGACTGCCGGCCTGCCCTTGACCGCTGCCGAGCCGCTGATCGAGCCGACCCCGGCCGAGCCGCGTCGTCCGGCCCCGGCTCCGGCCGCGCCCGCCCCGGGTATCGACCCACGGGCCCTGGATTCGATGCGTTTCGAGCTCAACAGCCTGCGCGAGCTGATGGAAGTCCAGCTCGGCTCCCTGGCCTGGAACCAGCTGCAAGGCAGCCGCCCGGCCCAGGCCAACCTGTGGCGTCGCCTGCAACGCATCGGCCTGTCCGGTCCGTTGGCCCGCGACCTGCTGGCGCTGATCAACGATATCGAGGAGCCTCGCCAGGCCTGGCGCATGCTGCTGGCGCACCTGGCGCGGATGATCGCCACGCCGGAAGTCGAGCCGCTGGAAGAGGGCGGGGTGATTGCGATGGTCGGTCCGGCCGGCATGGGCAAGACCACCACCCTGGCCAAGCTGGCCGCCCGTTATGTGCTCAAGTACGGTTCCCAGAGCATTGCCCTGGTGAGCATGGACAGTTTCCGCATCGGCGCCCAGGAGCAACTCAAGACCCTGGGTCGGATCCTCAATGTGTCGGTGACCCACGTGGACCCGGGCCAATCCCTGGCCCAGGCGCTGGAGCCGCTGCTGCGCAAGCGTGTCGTGCTGATCGATACCGCCGGCCTGCAAGCCAGCGACCCGGCCCTGCGCATGCAGCTTGAAAGCCTGGCCGGTCGCGGTATACGGTCAAAAAATTATCTCGTGTTGGCAACCACCAGCCAGAAACAGGTTCTAACGGCCGCTTATCACAGCTACAAACGCTGTGGTCTGGCCGGTTGCATCCTGACCAAGCTGGACGAAACGGCAAGCCTGGGCGAGGTGTTGAGCCTGGCGATCGGTCACGATCTGCCGGTGGCGTACCTGACCGATGGGCCGCGGATCCCGGATGATTTGCATCTGCCGCGTCGTCATCAACTGGTCAGTCGCGCCGTGAGTGTGCAAATGCAGGACGAACCCAGCGAAGAAGCCATGGCTGACATGTTCGCTGATATCTACCACAGCCCTACCAAGCAGGTCGGCTGAGGTAATCATGAATATTTTTTGTACCTACATCGATGGTCTGCCATGCAATGTTCAGTATGAACGCGCAGCCAGTAATGTGGCCTCCGTCTAAGTAAGACAAGGTAAAGAACGAACATGGGCAGCATGCATCCCGTACAGGTGATCGCGGTGACCGGCGGCAAAGGTGGCGTCGGCAAGACTAACGTGTCAGTGAACTTGTCCCTGGCTCTGGCAGAGCTTGGCCGACGGGTCATGCTGCTGGACGCCGACCTGGGCCTGGCGAACGTCGACGTGCTGCTGGGGCTTACCCCCAAGCGCACCCTGGCGGACGTCATCGAAGGTCGCTGCGAATTGCGCGACGTGCTGCTGCAAGGGCCCGGCGGGATTCGCATCGTGCCGGCCGCCTCCGGCACCCAGAGCATGGTTCATCTGACCCCGGCCCAGCACGCCGGCCTGATCCAGGCATTCAGCGACATTGGCGATAACCTCGATGTGCTGGTGATCGATACCGCGGCCGGTATCGGTGACTCGGTCGTCAGTTTCGTACGCGCCGCCCAGGAGGTGTTGCTGGTGGTCTGCGACGAACCGACGTCCATCACCGACGCCTATGCCCTGATCAAGCTACTGAACCGCGACTATGGCATGAACCGCTTCCGCGTCCTGGCCAACATGGCCCAGAGCCCACAGGAGGGACGCAACCTGTTCGCCAAGTTGACCAAGGTCACGGATCGCTTCCTGGACGTTGCGCTTCAATACGTGGGGGCCGTGCCCTACGACGAAAGCGTACGCAAGGCCGTCCAGAAGCAACGTGCCGTCTATGAAGCCTTTCCACGTTCCAAATGCGCGCTGGCGTTCAAGGCGATCGCCCAGAAGGTCGATACCTGGCCACTGCCGGCCAACCCACGCGGGCATCTGGAATTTTTCGTCGAGCGTCTCGTGCAACAAACAGCAGGGCCCGTGTTATGACAGCCAGCGGTTACAACCATCTCTACAAGAAATCGGCACGGGACGCCCAATACGAATTGATCGAGCGTTACGCGCCCCTGGTCAAGCGCATTGCCTATCACTTGCTGGCGCGCCTGCCGGCCAGTGTCCAGGTCGAAGACCTGATCCAGGCAGGCATGATCGGCCTGCTCGAAGTGGCGAACAAATACGACGCCAGCAAGGGGGCCAGTTTCGAGACCTATGCCGGTATCCGCATTCGTGGCGCGATGCTCGATGAGGTCCGCAAGGGCGATTGGGCACCGCGTTCGGTACACCGTAATACCCGCATGGTCAGTGACGCGATTCGCGCCATCGAATCTAAAACCGGACGTGACGCTAAAGATCACGAGGTTGCGGCCGAACTCCAGTTGAGTCTCGACGATTATTACGGGATTTTGAACGATACCCTGGGCAGCCGCCTGTTCAGTTTCGACGACCTGTTGCAGGACGGCGAGCACGAAGGGCTGCATGAGGATGGCGCAAGTGCCTATATGGAGCCGTCGCGTGACCTGGAAGATGAACGCTTCCAGAGTGCGTTGGCGGATGCGATTGCCAATTTGCCGGAGCGTGAGCGACTGGTCTTGGCGCTGTACTACGACGAAGAGCTGAACCTCAAGGAAATCGGTGAGGTCCTGGGGGTCAGCGAATCGCGGGTCAGCCAGTTACACAGCCAGTGCGCGGCCCGTTTGCGGGGGCGTTTGGGGGAGTGGCGAGCGCGCTGACAGCGGGCAGGGGAGCGCAGCGGACGAGGTTGGCGGGGCAAGTTCCCATCAGTCGCCGTACGGTGCGCACCGGACCGTTGTCGAGTGTTGTGCCGGATTGATTGAAATGGCGCGTTCAGGTGCTGGACACGTTTAAGACTGCTTGGAGGTCGAATTGGACAAGAACATGAAAATCCTCATCGTTGACGATTTTTCAACGATGCGGCGGATCATTAAGAACCTGTTGCGTGACCTTGGGTTCACCAACACGGTTGAGGCCGACGATGGCACCACCGCCATCCCGGTCCTCAACAGCGGGAGCATCGACTTTCTGGTGACTGACTGGAACATGCCCGGCATGACCGGTATCGACTTGCTGCGTCATGTACGCGCCGATGAAAAACTCAAGCACCTTCCCGTGCTGATGGTCACCGCCGAAGCCAAGCGCGAGCAGATCATCGAAGCGGCCCAGGCCGGTGTGAACGGCTATGTGGTCAAACCCTTCACGGCCCAGGCGTTGAAAGAGAAGATCGAGAAAATCTTCGAACGCATCGGTTAATGGCGCCACGGGGGAGCTATGGAGCATAACGAATCTTCAATGGGCGATTTCGAATCGACCCTGAAAAAACATGCCCGCGAACTGGTCGATAGCCTTGAAAAAGGCCGCTTCGGCGACGCTGTCCAGATGATCCACGAGCTCAACCAGACCCGGGATCGTGGTCTGTACCAGGAAGTCGGCAAGCTCACCCGTGAACTGCACAGCGCAATCGTCAATTTCCAGATCGACCCGAACATGCCGCAGGCCGAGGAGGTCTCGCAGATCACCGACGCGACCGAGCGCCTGTCCTACGTGGTCAAGCTGACCGAGGCCGCGGCCAACCGCACCATGGACCTGGTGGAAAGCGCTACGCCCCTGGTCAACGGCCTGGGCGACGAAGCCCAGGCCTTGAGCGCCGATTGGGGCCGGTTCATGCGGCGGGAAGTCGGGGCCCAGGAATTCCGGGAGCTGGCTCGCCGTGTCGACGGTTTTCTGACACGCAGCAGCGCCGACAACCGCGCCGTGGCGAACAACCTCAACGACATTCTGCTGGCCCAGGACTATCAGGACCTGACCGGGCAGGTGATCAAGCGCGTGACCCAACTGGTCACCGAAGTCGAAAGCAATCTGCTCAAACTCGTGCTCATGGCCAGTCAGGTGGACCGCTTTGCGGGCATCGAACATGACCGTGCGGCGATGCTCGCTGAAAAAGATCCAAAAAAACATCTCTCCCAGGGTGAAGGTCCGCAAATTCATGCCGATAAAAGAGAAGACGTTGTATCCGGTCAGGACGACGTGGACGATTTGTTGTCCAGCCTTGGATTTTGAGTTTGTAGGTCGTGATAACGGTTAATACCGATCGCGCCGTGCCCCACAAGGCGCAAGACCCAGGCACGAGGAGTGTGGTTTGGTCTTACCAAATGAACGACGAGTAACGACGGATTGCGCCTTGTGGGGCGCACCCCGAGAGGTTGGAGTCCAGAGCGCGCCATGCTGCGTTGCAAGCCTTGCCGGGCACGCTCACGACACCAATGCGATCCGGGATTAACCGTCATCACGACCTACCTGTTTTAGGAGCAGCCATTAATGAGCTTCGGCGCCGATGAAGAGATCCTTCAGGATTTCCTGGTTGAGGCCGGCGAGATTCTAGAGCAACTGTCCGAACAACTGGTCGAGCTGGAAAGCCGGCCTGACGATGCGGATCTGCTCAATGCAATTTTTCGCGGTTTCCACACTGTAAAAGGAGGCGCCGGCTTCCTCCAGCTCAACGAGCTGGTGGAGTGCTGTCACATTGCCGAGAACGTGTTCGACATCCTGCGCAAGGGTGAGCGTCGCGTTGACTCGGAGCTGATGGACGTGGTGCTTGAAGCACTGGATGCGGTCAACAGCATGTTCAGCGAAGTGCGCGAGCGCTCGCCCATTACCCCTGCCACGCCTGAGCTGCTCGCCGCGCTGTCGCGCCTGGCCGAGCCGCAATCGGCCGACGAAGCCGCTCCGGCTGAAGAACCCGCTGTCGAAGAGCCTGTCGCCGAAGAACCGGTGGCGCAAGAGTCGGGCGATATCACCGATAACGAATTCGAACAACTGCTGGACTCCCTGAGCGCCGTCAAGGCTGAAGCCCAGGTCCAGGCCCCGGTAGCGCCAGCGGCGCAAGCCGCCGATGGCACGGCCAGCGACGAAATCACCGATGCCGAGTTCGAGTCGCTGCTCGACCAGCTCCACGGCAAGGGCCAGTTCGCCCCGGATGCCGTCGCCCCGACGCCAACACCTGCGGCCCCCAGCGCGGCAGGCGACAACTCCGACATCACCGACGATGAATTCGAAGCGCTACTCGACCAGTTGCATGGCAAGGGCACGTTCGCCGTTGACGCGCTGGAGTCGGCCATCGCTTCTGCACCGGGCTCGGACAAACCATCCGCCGCGGCGGCCGGCAGCGACCTGATCACTGACCAGGAATTCGAATCGCTGCTCGACGAACTGCACGGCAAAGGCAAGTTCAGCGAAGTCGGTACCGCCACTGCCGCATCGACGGCCGCGCCGGCCGCCAAGGCTGCGCCCAAGCCCGCTGCCAAGGCGCCGGAAAGCAAGGCGCCCCAAGCCAAGGCCGAGACGCCTGCGCCGGCGGCCGCGGCCAAGCCAGCCGCCCCGGCACCTGCTCGCGCAGCCGCTGCCGCGCCAGCGGAAAAACCGACCAGCGAAGCCGAGACAACCGTTCGGGTCGACACCGCGCGCCTGGACGAGATCATGAACATGGTCGGCGAACTGGTGCTGGTGCGTAACCGTCTGGTGCGCCTGGGCCTCAACAGCCAGGACGAAGCCATGTCCAAGGCGGTGTCGAATCTCGACGTGGTCACCGCCGACCTGCAGACCGCGGTCATGAAGACCCGGATGCAGCCGATCAAGAAAGTCTTCGGGCGCTTCCCGCGCCTGGTACGAGACCTGGCTCGCCAGCTCAAGAAAGAAATCAACCTGGAACTGGTGGGTGAAGAAACCGACCTGGACAAGAACCTCGTCGAGGCCTTGGCCGACCCGCTGGTCCACTTGGTGCGCAACGCGGTCGACCACGGCATCGAGTCGCCGGAAGAGCGCGAGGCCGCCGGCAAGGTCCGCAGCGGCAAGGTGATCCTGGCCGCCGAGCAGGAGGGTGATCACATCCTGCTGTCGATCTCCGACGACGGCAAGGGCATGGACCCCGAGATATTGCGGGCCATCGCAGTGAAACGCGGTGTGATGGACAAGGATGCCGCCGACCGCCTCAGCGACACCGAGTGCTACAACCTGATCTTCGCCCCGGGGTTCTCCACCAAGACCGAGATTTCCGACGTATCGGGCCGTGGCGTGGGCATGGACGTGGTGAAAACCAAGATCTCCCAGCTCAACGGTTCGATCAACATTCATTCGGTCAAGGGTTCGGGCTCGAAGATCCTCATCAAGGTGCCGCTGACCCTGGCGATCATGCCGACCCTGATGGTGATGCTGGGCAACCAGGCCTTCGCCTTCCCATTGGTCAACGTCAACGAGATTTTCCACCTCGACCTGTCGAAGACCAACGTGGTGGACGGCCAGGAAGTGGTGATCGTGCGGGACAAGGCGCTGCCGCTGTTCTACCTCAAGCGCTGGCTGGTCAGCTCCGCCGCCCATGTGGAGCAGGGCGAAGGCCATGTGGTGATCCTTTCGGTCGGTACCCAGCGGATCGGCTTCGTCGTCGACCAGCTCGTGGGCCAGGAAGAAGTGGTCATCAAGCCGTTGGGCAAGATGCTCCAGGGCACCCCGGGCATGTCCGGCGCCACCATCACTGGCGACGGCCGCATCGCGCTGATCCTCGATGTGCCAAGCATGCTCAAGCGTTACGCCACACGGCGTATTTGATTCTGGGGGGCGTGGCCCAGGGCCGCGCCTCGTCTAACGGAGTGTTTATGGTAGTTAAAGTCCTGGTGGTGGACGATTCGGGGTTCTTCCGCCGCCGCGTCTCGGAAATTCTTTCAGCGGATACGAGTATTCAGGTCGTCGGCACCGCGACCAACGGCAAAGAGGCGATCGATCAGGCCCTGGCCCTCAAGCCGGACGTGATCACCATGGACTACGAGATGCCCATGATGGATGGCATCACCGCCGTGCGGCATATCATGCAGCGCTGCCCGACCCCGGTATTGATGTTCTCCTCGCTGACCCACGAAGGCGCCCGGGTGACCCTCGATGCGCTGGACGCCGGCGCGGTGGATTTCCTGCCGAAGAATTTCGAGGACATCTCGCGCAACCCCGACAAGGTCCGGCAGTTGCTCTGCGAGAAGGTCCACAGCATTTCCCGCAGCAACCGGCGCGTGAGTGCCTACAGCCCACCGGCCCCGGCGCCGGTGTCCGCGCCTGCGCCTGCCCCGGCTTCATCGGGTGGTTTCAATCCGGCGCCGGCGCGCAGCGCTGCGCCTGCTGCGCCAACCCGTGCCGCGCCCGCCGCCACGGCCTCGTCGCCGGCGCCCAAGCGCAAGGCCTACAAACTGGTCGCCATCGGTACTTCCACCGGTGGTCCGGTGGCGCTGCAGCGGGTCCTGACCCAGTTGCCGGCCAATTTCCCGGCCCCCATCGTGCTGATCCAGCACATGCCCGCCGCGTTCACCAAGGCATTCGCCGAGCGCCTGGACAAGCTCTGCCGCATCAGCGTCAAGGAAGCCGAGGATGGCGATGTCCTGCGTCCCGGCCTGGCGCTGCTGGCGCCGGGTGGCAAGCAGATGATGATCGATGGCCGTGGCGCGGTGAAAATCCTGCCTGGCGACGAGCGCCTGAACTACAAGCCTTGTGTGGATATCACCTTCGGTTCCGCCGCGAAATCCTACGGCGACAAAGTTCTGGCGGTGGTGCTCACCGGCATGGGGGCCGATGGTCGCGAAGGCGCGCGCCTGCTCAAGCAGGGCGGCAGCACGATCTGGGCCCAGGACGAAGCCAGCTGCGTGATCTATGGCATGCCCATGGCGATTGTCAAAGCGGACCTGGCCGACGGGATATATGGCCTGGACGATATCGGTAGACACCTGGTCGAGGCGTGCCTGTAATGGATGTGCTCAGCCTGATCGGCATCATCATGGCGTTCGTCGCCATCATCGGTGGCAATTATCTGGAAGGCGGCCATCTCGGGGCCCTGGCCAACGGCCCGGCCGCGTTGATCGTGCTGGGCGGCACCATCGGGGCCGCTTTGCTGCAGTCACCCATGAGCGCCTTCAAGCGCGCCATGCAGGTGCTGGTCTGGATCCTGTTCCCGCCACGGGTCGACCTGGCCGGTGGCATCGATCGCGTCGTGAACTGGAGCCTGACCGCCCGCAAGGAGGGCCTGCTCGGTCTGGAAGGGGTGGCTGACGCCGAACCGGACAGCTATTCGCGCAAAGGCCTGCAGCTGCTGGTGGACGGCGCCGAGCCGGAAGCCATCCGCAGCATCCTGGAAGTGGATTTCTATACCCAGGAAAGCCGTGACATCGAAGCAGCCAAGGTGTTCGAAAGCATGGGCGGCTACGCACCTACCATCGGCATCATCGGTGCGGTCATGGGCCTGATCCACGTGATGGGTAACCTGGCCGATCCATCGCAACTGGGCAATGGTATCGCCGTGGCTTTCGTCGCCACGATCTATGGCGTGGCCAGCGCCAACCTGGTGTTGCTGCCCATCGCCGCCAAGCTCAAGGCCATCGCCCTGCGCCAGTCGCGTTATCGTGAAATGTTGCTGGAGGGCATCCTGTCCATCGCCGAGGGTGAGAACCCGCGTTCCATCGAGTTGAAGCTCCAGGGCTTCATGGACTGATGGGGGATAGGGACAATGGCACGCCGCAGACAGCATGAAGAGCACGTCAACCACGAACGCTGGCTGGTTTCCTACGCCGACTTCATCACCTTGCTGTTTGCCTTTTTCGTGGTGATGTACTCGATCTCGTCGGTCAACGAAGGCAAGTACAAGGTGATTTCCGAAGCGCTGCTCGGCGTCTTTACCGACTCGGACCGCGCCCTCAAGCCTATCCCCATCGGCGACGAACGCCCCAAGACCACGACGCCGGCCAAGCCGTTGGTCAGGGACGCCGAGCAGGTGGATGCCGGCATCGCCGGCGGCAGCGATCCGCTGAAAAGCATTGCCGACGACATCAGCGCCGCGTTCGGCGACCTGATCAGTTCCAACCAGATGACCGTGCGCGGCAATGAGCTGTGGGTGGAGATCGAGCTCAACTCCAGCCTGTTGTTCGGCAGCGGCGATGCGATGCCCAGTGACATGGCGTTCAACATCATCGACAAGGTGGCGGCGATCCTCAAGCCGTTCGACAACCCGATTCATGTGGAAGGCTTCACCGACGACCAGCCGATCCGCACCGCGCAGTACCCGACCAACTGGGAGCTGTCCTCGGCCCGTTCGGCCAGTATCGTGCGCATGCTTGCCATGCAGGGCGTGAATCCTGGCCGCCTGGCATCGGTGGGGTACGGCGAGTTCCAGCCGGTGGCCAACAATGCCACTGCCGAGGGGCGTGCGCGCAACCGGCGGGTGGTGCTGGTGGTGTCGCGCAACCTCGACGTGCGCCGCAGCCTGACCGGTACCGGCACGGCCCATGCGACGCCGGATGCGGCATTGAAGCGGGCTGGCACACAAACTGCACCGACCTCGGTCAACACACCGGGAAGACCGAGCGCCGTCAATTCTCCGTCACCCGCTTTATAACCGAGCTATTTCTCGGTCGAGCCTGTTTCGGCCGGGAGGAACGATCCGAATGAGAGTCTGGGCAGTTGCCAATCAGAAAGGGGGCGTGGGTAAAACCACCTCTTCCATCGCTTTAGCCGGATTGCTGGCCGAGGCGGGCAAGCGCGTGGTCATTGTCGATCTGGACCCGCACGGCTCGATGACCAGTTACTTTGGCTACGATCCCGATAGCCTGGAGCACAGCAACTACGACCTGTTCCTGCACAAGGGCAGCGTGCCCGAGGGCTTGCCCGGGCAGTTGCTGTTGTCCACCAGCGACGAGCGGATTTCCCTGCTGCCGTCCAGCACCGCCCTGGCCACCCTGGAGCGCCAGTCGCCTGGCCAGAGCGGCCTGGGCCTGGTGATCGCCAAGAGTCTGGCGCAACTGTGGCAGGATTTCGATTATGCGATCATCGACAGCCCGCCGTTGCTTGGCTTGCTGATGGTCAACGCCTTGGCGGCCAGCCAGCAACTGGTGATCCCGGTGCAGACCGAGCACCTGGCGGTCAAGGGGTTGGAGCGGATGGTCAACACCTTGGCGATGGTCAACCGCTCGCGCAAGCAATCGCTGGCCTTCAACATCGTGCCAACCCTGTTCGACCGGCGCACCCAGGCTTCCATGGGCACCCTGCGGGTATTGCGCGACATGTATCCCGATGACATCTGGCAAGGCTACATCCCGGTGGACACGCGCCTGCGCGATGCCAGTCGCGCCGGCCTGACCCCTTCGCAGTTCGATGGCAAGAGCCGTGGCGTGCTGGCTTACCGCGCGCTGCTCAAGCATCTCCTGGCCCAGCAGCTCGTTCCACAGCAGGTGGCCTGATTGAACGCGTCCAGAATCATCGCAGGCTCAAGTCCCATGGCATCCATGCCGATAACATTCATATGGGGCGCACTGTTCCAATGAACCGCCCGATCAAGACAACCTCGCGTCCGCAAATGGCCCTGCAGTCTTATCTGGATGGGCTGTTGCAGGAAGCGACCGAAGAATTGCCACCGCCGCCGAGCGTGATCGAGGCCTTGCCTGGGTCCGTCGAAGCCGAGGGTGTACTGGATGAATTCCAGGCGGCCGTGCTCGAAGAGCAGGCCCGTGATGCACGCAAGCCCGTGGTTGCCCCGGTGGCCAAGGCTCCGGGGGTCGAAGCGCCGTCGATAGAGCCGGCCGTGAAAGTGATGGAGGTACCCGCGCCAATCCTGGCGCCGGTCTCGACCGTTGCGCCGTTGTTGCAGGGCCTGGTCAAGCCGGTGGTGGAAGTTCACCTGCCGCCGAGCAGCCCGCCGCCACCGGTGCCGGGAAACGACCGTCCGGCCTGGGCCGCCGAGGCGTTCGAGTGCCTGTTGTTCGATGTGGCCGGGTTGACCCTGGCGGTGCCGCTGGTTTGCCTGGGATCGATTTATTCCCTGGCCGGGCAGGAATTGACGCCGTTGTTCGGCCAGCCGGAATGGTTCCTCGGGATCCTGCCCAGCCAGGCCGGCAACCTGAAGGTGCTGGATACCGCGCGCTGGGTGATGCCGGATCGTTATCGCGACGATTTCCGCCAGGGCCTTCAGTACGTGATTTCGGTGCAGGGCTACGAGTGGGGATTGGCGGTGCATCAGGTCAGTCGCTCGTTGCGCCTGGACCCGAACGAAATCAAGTGGCGCAGCCATCGAGGGCAACGGCCATGGCTGGCCGGTACGGTGATCGAGCACATGTGCGCCTTGCTGGACGTTTCCGAGCTGGCCGAGCTGATCGCCAGCGGCGGGGCAAAACACCTGGGCGGCACCAAGCCGGTCCAGAAACCGAAATAACACAACCGGCGACGCAGGGCGTCACGGGGCAGAACACACCGCCACAGGCGGTTTTTCGAGGGGTCAGGGTATGAATGATAAGGCGTCGTCTCTCAAGGGTTCCGAAGATCCGATCCTGCAATGGGTCACCTTCAAGCTCGATAACGAAACCTACGGCATCAACGTGATGCGCGTGCAGGAAGTGCTGCGCTATACCGAGATCGCTCCGGTACCGGGTGCGCCCAGCTATGTGCTGGGTATCATCAACCTGCGTGGCAACGTAGTCACGGTGATCGACACTCGCCAGCGTTTCGGCTTGAACTCCACTGAAGTCAACGACAACACCCGTATCGTGATCATCGAGGCCGACAAGCAAGTGGTCGGTATCCTGGTGGACAGCGTCGCTGAAGTGGTTTACTTGCGTCAGTCGGAAATCGAAACCGCGCCTAACGTCGGTAACGAAGAATCGGCCAAGTTCATCCAGGGCGTGTGCAACAAGAACAACGAGTTGCTGATCCTGGTCGAACTGGAAAAAATGATGAGCGAAGAAGAATGGTCGGAACTGGAGAGTATCTGATTTGATCCTTGAGGTAGCAGTCATTGTCCTGTTCCTGTTCTGGGCCGGTACGCTGGCGATGTTCCTGGCCTACATCCGCGCCCAGCGGCAGATCGCCGCGCAGCAGGCCCAGGGCGATGCGCTGCGCGATCAGCGCATCAAGGACCTGGCCAAGCGTGTCGACGATTACCAGAACGGCACCGTGCGCATGGGCGAAGCCCTCCATGAACTGCGCGCCGTGGTCGGCCCGTTGCCGGACAAGCTGGCCCAGCTGGAACAGCGCGACCCCTCGAGCCTTTCTTTCGCCCAGGCCGCGCGTCTGGTCGGCATGGGCGCCAGCGTCGACGAACTGACCCAGGCCTGCGGCTTGACCCAGGCCGAAGCGGAGTTGATGAGTAAGTTGCACCGGGGCGGCTAAGAGCCTTGAGTGGCAAGCTGCAAGAGATATCAGCCTTGCAGGTTGTCCTGCGCTTAGGCTTGTCCTTGCCTCGTGAAATAGCTGACAAGTTCCTTCGCGCTTGCGCACCCTGGGTGCGAGGCCGCTTGGCGAATGCTGAAGCCATAGTGCTTGACCATCTTCTTTGCAAATGCGGTCTTGTTGCCCGGACCGCGTTTACCAAGCTCATTTGATATCTCTTTGAGGCGGTCCCAGGGCTTGTTCAGTGTCTGCTCGGGCTGAGGCTCATCGAAGTGATGTACGTCAAGCCATTTGCGTATCGCACTTGAGTCAGCCAGGAACCAACCTTCCAATGCTTTTACAGCGACAAATGTGATATCTATTCGAGCGTTTGAGATGCGCTTTCTGACGACATCAACTGATTCTTCGTCTTCGAGATCGGTAAGCACTACGATTCTGTCGACCGCTTGCTGATCCAGGCGCGCCAGATAGGCGTCGATGTTTTGCGGTAAAAGATTACCGCCCCCCTTAGCATTGACCACGGGATTGACCAGTTCAAAGTCGTTTTCCAGCAGAAGCGCTCTGAAATCAGCGGATTCGATAACTATTTTTTCGCTGTCGCCTTCCACGATGAATCCAACTCTTACCATGGCAGGCCTCCATCGAAAAGATTGGCCAGCCAGGCTGTGTCCAACGGGATATCTTTTTTATCGACCCTTGAGTCCGAAGCACATTTGACCTTGGTCTTGCCATCCTCTTTATTCACGAGCCACAGTTCTTCAAGGTCAAGATTCCGGACAACGGATTCGCTATGGGTGGTGATGAGAACTGGGTGCTCCACGGACGCATTTTCATGCATCAACTGAACCAGCTCACCAATAGCTTTCGGATGAATGCCTCGTTCCGGTTCCTCTATGATTGTGATGCCTGATTTGTCTGCACGGCTTAATACAGCGGTCATGATGCACAGGGCGTAAATCGTACCGTCAGAAATCAGCCGTGCCGGGAACCGGGCTTTTGTTCCTTCTTCCTTGAAGGTAATCACTGTGGAGCCATCCAACCTTTGCTTCTCGGTAGACACATTCTCCATTCCGGGAACTATCAATTCGATCCATTCCAATATCTGGTCACGAAAACGTTCGTTTTTCTCCAGAACTGACAACATGGTTGCTACGTTCCGACCGTGGCTGTCGAGTGTCGTAGCGTCAGCTGTTGAGCTGTCAGGTTCCTTGGCTTCCAGCGGATCGATCCGGAATACCTGGATATTGGTAAGCATGCGATACAGTGGCGAATGGCTTAGCAACATGAGCGCAGTCATATCCTGTGCATATTCAGGCAGAAGCTGCAGACCCTGGGCGTCACTTAAAGCAATCTGCGTTTCATTGCTGCTCTTGCGGTCAATGACCTGTTTGCCGTTGACCTTTAAGCTTTCAAGTACCCGGGGTACCCGGTCTATCTCGGATATCTTCAAGTTGTAGTCGAAAGTCTCTTCTTTGAGCTTAATCTTGAGCGCAAAGGAGATCGTCGTACGGTTTTCCTTTCTATGCTTGAAGCAGTGAATCTGCTGGAACCCCCCAAAGTCGCGTATTGCCTGGGCAGCCCCTCGTTTCACTACCGCACCTAGAAAGGCCAGCGCGTCAGTAATGTTGCTCTTACCTGCGCCGTTCGAGCCGGCCAGCGCTGTAAAGGGTGGTAGATCCCGTAGGACTATATTTACCGCGCTCTTGAAGCCTTTGATCTCGAGGTATTCAATTTTCATCGCAAATCCTCAGCTCTCCTCAGTCACCGTTTCAGTACAGAATTTCTTAAGATCAGGCGCTTGGAGTTATTTTTCGTAACGTATTCTACTCAATGGACGCTGATTCTATAGACAAATTGGAAGGCCTGCTCCTGAGTAAAACTCGTCAGGGCTGTGACTACTTTACAGCCAAGGCCGAGACCGAAAAGTGACAGCCTCAATCTCCGAATTTCTTTCGAAGCATTTTTCCACCGCCTCTAAATACGAACCAGAAAAGCGACAACCCGCCGAAGCGGGTTGTATAGCTGGAAGTCATTACTGCCCCTCAGGCACCTCCAAGCCCCGCACCTCAATTACCCGAAACACATCGCTCACATCCTGAACCAGGATCCGAGCAATGTTGGTGACTGTATTGATGTCGTTTTCGGCATAGTCGGGCAGGGTGGTGCAGGCCATGAGATTGAGGTACTTGAGGACGGCCTCAAGGCGTTCGTTAAGGCAGCTGTGGAGTTCAATCAGTGGGGCATTGGCATCAATGAGGAGGACGGGATGTTCGGTGGCGAAGTGAGACATGGGGGTGAAGTGGTTGAGCGGGTGTTGAGTTGTCATGGTGTTAATCCTGATAAAAATTGGATCTGCCACCGTTCTGCTGCGAAACAGGATGGGTGGCAGTTATGCGCGGGTTCGCAGACCGGAGGATTAACACCAAGACCCGGCAGACCCGAAGGTCTCCCACGCACAACCGCCATGAAACGATGCGCAACCGAAAGCCGGCCGTACATGGCGAACAAGGTATCAATCTTAAGGGCTGCGAAACCCTTCGCCAACTGATGTCAGCGACAGGCCAACTTTAGGCAGCGATTTTGGTAAGCCGCAACCAGGCTGTAGGAAGCTCAGGTGGATATCCTGGCGAATGGCTCCCCCGCGCTTCGTGATGCAAGCCCATTAAAACCGGCTGTTGCGCTATGTGTGGGGATACGGGTTAGCAGGGTTTGGGTTGTTTCTCGGTCCAGCGAGCGCTAACTCCTTCAACATAGCCAGTTATTTCCCACAGGATTTACAGACTTCAAAATCGGCCGCGTCGTTAGTCAGCGATCAGCTCGAGACTCTCCACAGCGGGGGACTTGCTTGTCTTCAGTGCCGCCGGCAGTCAGTAATCATCCCCGCGCTCCGTCACATCCTTCTCCATACTCGGCGCATTCGGATCAAAACCCTTGGGAAACTTGCCCTTGAGGGTCCAGGCGAACGCGATGATTTCGGCAATCGTGCGATACAACTCTTCCGGGATACTGTCCCCCAGCTCCAGGCGAGCCAGCAATTTCACCAGCTCGGCATTCTCATAGATCGGTACTTCGCTTTCCCTGGCGATGCGCAGGATTTCCTCGGCCAGGGCTTCGTCGCCCTTGGCGGTGAGGGTCGGGGCGTGCTGGCCATCGTACTTGAGGGCAATGGCCTGGCGGGGTTCGGTGTGGGTCGTCATGCGGTTTCGTCCACCCAGCGCTGTTCGAGCCGGGTCTTGGGGCCCTGGGGCGGGGTGCCGAGATGGCAATCGAGGTCGCCCACATTCAGGCCGCAGGTCACGAGGCGTTCGCGCAGGGCCGCCAGATTGCTTTCGATCAGGCTGGCGGTATAGGGGCGTTGCGCCCACAACTGGCTCGACAGGCTGCCGCTGAGCAACTGGACCTGGACCTGTAGCGGTCCCAGCGGCTCCATGTCGAACGCCAGTTCGACCCGCCAGAGCTGCTGTTGTCGGGGCTCGCGTTCTTCCCGAGGCTCGTTCGACTGCTCCCGGGGTGGGGTTTGCTCACGCTGGAACTTGACCTGCAAGGGCACGATGTCCTGCAGGTTACGCATCGGGATTTCCAGTTGCCAGGTACTCATCAGGCGACCGTCGTCGGTCAGGCCGGTCTGTTCCAGGCTCGACAGTTGGTGGCTCTGCAGGCGCGACACGGCGGCCGCGGCGAGGCGCAGCAAATGTTCGAGATCACCTTCGTCGTCCTGCTCTTTCAACAGGCGCGAGGGCAGGGGAAAGCTGGTGGGCTGCGGCTTGGCGCTGACCTGGCCAAGGGTGCCCAGGGCGTTGCGCACGAAACTGGGCAGTGCCTGGGCCAGGGTATTGGCAGCGATGATCGCGCTCAGGTTGGTGGAGGCGGGCAGGGCCGGTGTCAGCTGTGCGACCAGCTTCAGCAGGTCGCCCTTGAGGTCCGGTGCCAGGGCAGGGGGGTGCCCGGCCAGCAGCTTGCTCTCCAGGAACGCACCGCTGGCGGCCAGGGCCTGGGCCAGGCCCTTGGGGGTGCTCAGTTGCTGGACATCCGGCAGGCTGGCCAACAGGCGCGTCACCACGGCGCGCAGCTCGCTACCCGTGTCATCGGTGACGGGCAGGTTCTGCAGGGCGCTGATCAGGCTGTCCAGCGAGCCCTGGCGACTGACCTGGGTCACCAGTTGCTGGCTCACAGCCAGTTGTTCCTGGCGGTTGCTCAGCGGGATGAACTTCAGCGTCTGGGCATCCTGTACCTGGGCGCTGAGCAACGTGCCGATACGCAGCGGCCGGGGACTGTCGATATCCAGGGTTCGGCCGGCCTGGGCGGTGTTGAGCAGGCTCACCAGCGATCGATAGACCACCGGTTGCCCTGGCGCCTGTGGCAAGGCCTGGCTGGTGATGACCTTGCCTTGCAGCAAGGTGCCCACCGGCATCTGGCTGGTGTCGATCCGGGTGAGGGTCGCGACGCTGGAAGCGAGGGCCTGTTGCACGGTAATCGCCAGGTTGCTGGCCGATGGTTGGGTCACCGCCAGGCTGGTGCCCTGAGGCAGCGGCTGGGTGCTGGTGGCCTGTACCGTGGTCTGGCGGCCGCTTTCCAGGGTGACCTTGAGCAAGAGCTGGAATGTCTGGTCCGCCTGCTTGAGGGACAGGACTTCGGCCTGGGCCGTCTGGCCGGTGGCGATCAAGCCTGCGGCGGGCGTGAGCAGCTTGAGCAGCTCACCGCTGACCATCGGCGCACGTGTCGTTGCCGTGGCCTGGGGCAGTGGCTGGATGTTCATGTCGCCTGTCATTTGCGCTTTGACCTTGGGGAAATGTAAAGCTCGGCATGTATAATGCCGCCCGTATTTTCAGGGAGTGGCGAAAATCTCGTCATTGTTTGACGCAGCTCTGTGGAACAGGCCCTCAAAGCATCTATGCTGCACTTCTTTAACGGCCGCAGCACCGCCGACTTGAACCGTATAAGGCCCGCGATCCCTTGACCAGTCCTCTTTTGCAAACCGTCGGCCTCGCCTGTGAGCGAGACTTGCGGCTGCTTTTCGAACACCTCGAATTGAGACTCTCGCCGGGCGATATGGTGCAAGTCAGTGGGCCCAATGGTAGCGGCAAGACCAGTCTGTTGCGCCTGTTGGCCGGGTTGATGCAGCCCACCGCAGGCCAGGTGCTGCTCAACGGCCAGCCGTTGCACAGCCAGCGCGGCGAGCTGGCTCGCAACCTGCTCTGGATCGGTCACGCCGCCGGTATCAAGGATCTGTTGACTCCCGAGGAAAACCTCAGCTGGCTCTGTGCGCTGCATCGGCCCGCCACACGGGAAGCGATCTGGCAGGCATTGGCGCAAGTGGGGCTGCGTGGTTTCGAGGATGTGCCGTGCCATACCCTGTCCGCCGGCCAGCAGCGCCGCGTGGCCCTGGCGCGTCTATACCTGGACAGCCCGCCGTTGTGGATCCTCGACGAACCATTCACCGCCCTGGACAAGCAAGGGGTGGCGCAGCTGGAGGAACATCTGGCCCGGCACTGCGAAAACGCCGGCATGGTGTTGCTGACCACCCACCATACATTGACCCGGATGCCGTCCGGCTACCGCAATATCGATCTGGGGAATTGGGCCGTATGACTGTGTTTGGCCTGTTGCTTGCCCGCGAAGCGCGTCTGTTGTTCCGCCGTCCGGCCGAACTGGCCAATCCGCTGGTCTTTTTTGCGATCGTCATTGCGCTGTTCCCCCTGGCGGTCGGCCCCGAGACTCAATTGTTGCAAACCTTGTCGCCAGGCCTGGTCTGGGTGGCAGCGCTTTTATCGGTCCTGCTCTCGCTGGACGGGCTTTTCCGCAGTGATTTCGAGGACGGATCGCTGGAACAGTGGGTCCTTTCGTCGCACCCCCTGGCCCTTCTGGTTTTGGCCAAGGTACTGGCACACTGGGTTTTTTCCGGCCTGGCGCTGGTCTTGCTCTCACCGCTCCTGGCGATGATGCTGGGGTTGCCTGCGGCCTGCATGCCGGTGCTGTTGGTGTCGCTGTTGCTGGGTACGCCGGTGCTGAGCCTGCTGGGGGCCGTAGGTGCGGCACTGACGGTGGGGTTGAAGCGCGGCGGCCTGTTGCTGGCGCTCTTGATCCTGCCGTTGTATATCCCGGTCCTGATCCTGGGCAGTGGCGCCTTGCAGGCGGCGCTGCAAGGCATGCCGGCAACCGGTTATCTGCTGTGGCTTGGGAGCCTGACCGCCCTGGCGATAACCCTGACACCCTTTGCAATAGCCGCTGGCCTGAAGATCAGCGTCGGCGAATAATAACTAGGCCTGGTCAAAAATTGACCACTTCCTGTGAAGTAAAGGCAGACCCGGCGGTTCGTGACAGCGAGCCGCGACCGTGATGGAAACAGCAATGAATTGGACCTGGTTTCATAAGCTCGGCTCACCCAAATGGTTTTATGGCATCAGTGGCAGGTTATTGCCCTGGCTGAGCATCGCCGCCGTGCTGCTGATTGGCAGCGGCGTGGTCTGGGGCCTGGCTTTCGCGCCACCGGATTACCAGCAGGGCAACAGTTTCCGCATCATCTACATCCACGTTCCCACGGCGGTGCTGGCCCAGTCCATCTACGTGATGCTGGCGGTGTGCGGTGTGGTGGGGCTGGTCTGGAAGATGAAGCTGGCTGACGTGGCCCTGCAGTGCGCCGCCCCCATCGGTGCCTGGATGACCGCCGTGGCGCTGGTCACCGGCGCCATCTGGGGCAAGCCGACCTGGGGCTCGTGGTGGGTCTGGGATGCCCGGCTGACGTCGATGCTGATCCTGCTTTTCCTGTACTTCGGTCTTATTGCGCTGGGCAACGCCATCAGCAATCGTGAGAGCGCCGCCAAGGCCTGTGCGGTGCTGGCGATTGTCGGGGTGATCAACATCCCCATCATCAAGTACTCGGTGGAATGGTGGAACACCCTGCACCAGGGCGCCACCTTCACCCTCACCGAGAAACCGGCGATGCCGATGGAGATGTGGCTGCCGTTGCTGCTGACCGCGCTGGGTTTCTACTGTTTCTTCGGCGCGGTGCTGTTGCTGCGCATGCGCCTGGAAGTGCTCAAGCGCGAAGCCCGGGCCAGTTGGGTGAAGGCCGAAGTACAGAACAGCCTGGAGGCCGCTCGATGAGTTTCGCTTCATTCGGCGAGTTCCTCGCCATGGGCCATCACGGCCTGTATGTCTGGTCAGCCTATGGCATCTGCCTGGCGGTACTGGTTCTCAACGTGGCGGTGCCGATCCTGGCCCGCAAGCGGTATCTGCAACAAGAGGCGCGTCGTTTGCGCCGGGAGAGTGGTCAGTGAATCCGGTGCGCAAAAAGCGTCTTGTCATCATCCTTGCGATCCTGGTGGGTGTCGGTGCCGCGGTCGGCCTGGCCCTCAGCGCCTTGCAGCAGAACATCAACCTGTTCTACACCCCGACCCAGATCGCCAATGGCGAAGCTCCCAGGGGCACGCGCATCCGCGCCGGCGGGATGGTGGAGAAGGGCTCCCTGGTACGCTCCGGGGATTCGCTGGACGTGACCTTCAACGTCACCGACTTCAACAAGACCGTGACCATCACCTACCGGGGCATTCTCCCGGATCTGTTCCGCGAAGGGCAGGGCATCGTCGCCCTGGGCAAGCTCAATGCCGACGGTGTGGTGGTGGCCGACGAAGTGCTGGCCAAGCACGATGAGAAGTACATGCCGCCGGAAGTGACCAAGGCCTTGAAAGAAAGCGGCCAATCGGCCCCCACTCCCGTGAAGGAGGGCTGATCCATGAGCGCAGGACTCTATATCCCCGAATTGGGCCATCTGGCCATGATCCTGGCCTTGTGCCTGGCCCTGGTCCAGGCGGTGGTGCCGTTGCTCGGCGCCTGGCGCGGTGACCGCCTGTGGATGGGCCTGGCCCAGCCGGCGGCGTGGGGCCAGTTCGCGTTCATGGTGTTTGCCTTCGGTTGCCTGACCTATGCCTTCATGGTCGACGATTTTTCCGTGGCATACGTGGCCAGCAACTCCAATAGCGCCTTGCCCTGGTACTACAAGTTCAGTGCCGTATGGGGTGCCCACGAGGGGTCACTGCTGCTGTGGGCATTGATCCTCAGCGGCTGGACCTTCGCGGTGTCGGTGTTTTCCCGGCAATTGCCCCAGGTGATGCTGGCCCGGGTGCTGGCGGTGATGGGCATGATCAGCACCGGTTTCCTGCTGTTCCTGATCGTCACGTCCAACCCGTTCCAGCGGATCCTGCCCCAGGTGCCCGTGGACGGTCGTGACCTCAACCCACTGCTGCAGGACATCGGCCTGATCGTCCATCCGCCGATGCTCTACATGGGCTATGTCGGTTTCTCCGTGGCCTTCGCCTTCGCCATTGCCGCCTTGCTGGGTGGCCGCCTCGATGCCGCCTGGGCCCGCTGGTCGCGGCCGTGGACCATCGTCGCCTGGGCCTTCCTCGGCATCGGCATCACCCTCGGTTCCTGGTGGGCCTATTACGAGCTCGGCTGGGGTGGCTGGTGGTTCTGGGACCCGGTGGAGAACGCCTCCTTCATGCCTTGGCTGGTGGGCACGGCGCTGATTCACTCCCTGGCCGTCACGGAAAAACGTGGCGTCTTCAAGAGCTGGACGGTACTGCTGGCCATCGCGGCGTTTTCCCTGAGCCTGCTGGGAACCTTCCTGGTGCGTTCCGGGGTGCTGACGTCGGTGCATGCCTTCGCCTCGGACCCCGAGCGTGGCGTGTTCATCCTGATCTTCCTGCTGTTCGTGGTGGGTGGTTCGCTGACGCTGTTCGCGGTGCGCGCTCCGGTGGTCAAGAGCCAGGTCGGCTTCAACCTCTGGTCTCGGGAAACCCTGTTGCTGGGCAACAACCTGGTGCTGGTGGTCGCTGCGTCGATGATCCTGCTGGGGACCTTGTACCCGCTGGTGCTCGATGCGCTTTCCGGTGCCAAGCTTTCGGTAGGGCCGCCGTACTTCAATGCGCTGTTCATCCCGCTGATGGCGATCCTGATGGTGGTGATGGCGGTTGGTGTGCTGGTGCGCTGGAAGGACACCCCGGTCAAGTGGCTGGTGGGAATGCTCACACCGGTGCTGCTGGGCACCGCTGCCCTGGCCGTGGTGGCCGGGATCGCCTATGGCGACTTCAACTGGGCGGTGCTGGCGACGTTCGTGCTGGCTGCCTGGGTGTTGCTGGCCGGTGTACGCGACATCTTCGACAAGACCCGCCACAAAGGCCTGATCAAGGGCCTGCCGACCCTGACCCGCAGCTACTGGGGCATGCAGATCGCCCACCTGGGCATCGCCGTCTGCGCCCTGGGCGTGGTGCTGTCCAGCCAGAACAGCGCCGAGCGCGACCTGCGCCTGGCGCCGGGCGAGTCCATGGAGCTTGGGGGCTACCAGTTCGTCTTCGAAGGGGCCAGGCATTTCGAAGGGCCGAACTTCACGTCCGACAAGGGCACCGTGCGGGTCATTCGCAATGGGCAGGAAGTGACGGTACTGCATCCCGAGAAACGCCTTTATACCGTACAGAACTCGGTGATGACCGAAGCCGGGATCGATGCCGGTTTCACCCGCGACCTCTACGTGGCGCTGGGCGAATCCCTGGGTGACGGTGCATGGGCCGTGCGGGTGCACGTCAAGCCGTTCGTACGCTGGATCTGGTTCGGTGGCCTGCTCACCGGCCTGGGCGGGGCGCTGGCGGCACTGGATCGGCGATATCGAGTCAAGGTGAAGACCCGGGTGCGCGAAGCCCTGGGTGCAACGGGAGCCACTGCATGAAACGTTGGTTGATGCTGTTGCCGCTGGCGCTGTTCCTGGTGGTGGCGGTCTTTCTGTTCCGGGGGCTTTACCTGAACCCGGCCGAGTTGCCATCGGCGATGATCGGCAAGCCATTTCCGGAGTTCTCCCTGCCGTCGGTCCAGGGTGACCGAACCCTGACCCGCGCCGACCTGCTGGGCAAGCCCGCGCTGGTCAACGTATGGGGCACCTGGTGCATTTCCTGCCGGGTCGAACATCCGGTGCTGAACAAGCTGGCCCAGAACGGCGTGGTGATCTATGGCGTGAACTACAAGGATGTCAACGCCGACGCCTTGAAATGGCTGGCCGAATTCCACAATCCGTACCAACTGGACATCCGTGATGAGGAGGGCTCCCTGGGCCTGAACCTGGGGGTCTACGGGGCGCCGGAAACCTTCTTCATCGACGCCAAGGGGGTCATCCGCGACAAGTTCGTCGGTGTGATCGACGAACAGGTCTGGCGCGAGAAACTGGCCGCCAAGTACCAGGCGCTGGTGGACGAGGCCAAGCCATGAAGCGTTGGCTAGCCGCGGCGGTCCTCGGCCTGAGCCTGGCCGGGGTGGCCCATGCCGCCATCGATACCTACGAGTTCGCCAACGAGGGCGAGCGAGAGCGCTTTCGCGAACTGACCAAGGAACTGCGCTGCCCCAAGTGCCAGAACCAGGACATCGCCGATTCCAATGCTCCGATTGCCGCCGACCTGCGCAAGGAAATCTTCCGCATGCTCGGTGAAGGCAAGAGTGACCAGCAGATCGTCGATTTCATGGTGGACCGCTACGGCGAGTTCGTGCGTTACAACCCGGCCTTGAGTTCCAGGACCGCGCTGCTGTGGTTCGGCCCCGCCGGGTTGCTGCTGGGCGGTTTCGTCATCATCGCGGTGATCGTGCGTCGCCGCCGGGTCCAGCGAACTGCGGCCCCCGATTCGCTTTCCGTCGAAGAGCGCCAGCGCCTCGACCAACTGTTGGATAAAACCAAGCATGATTGATTTCTGGCTCGCCGCAGGTCTGCTTCTCCTGGTTGCCCTGAGTTTTCTGTTGATCCCTGTGTTGCGGGGGCGCCGTGCCCAGCGGGAAGAGGACCGTACCGCGCTCAACGTGGCGTTGTATCAGGAGCGCGTTGCCGAACTGCAGGCCGAGCAGGCGGAAGGCGTGCTCAACGCCGCGCAGTTGGACACCGGTCGCGCCGAAGCCGCCCGGGAACTGCTTGCCGACACCGAGGGCGTCGACGCACCACGGGAATCGCGGCTGGGCAAACCATTGCCGTTGCTGGCCGCCGTGCTGGTCCCGGTGCTGGGGCTGGGGCTGTACTTGCATTTCGGAGCCAGCGACAAGGTCGAACTGACCCGCGAATTCGCCCAGGCGCCGCAGTCGATGCAAGACATGACCCAGCGCCTGGAACGGGCGGTGGCGGCGCAACCGGATAACGCCGAAGGCTTGTACTTCCTCGGTCGCACCTACATGGCCCAGGACCGCCCGGCGGATGCGGCGAAAATCTTCGAGCGCACCGTCGCGGTGGCCGGCCGGCAGCCCGAGTTGCTCGGCCAATGGGCCCAGGCGCAGTATTTCGCCGATGGCAAGAAATGGTCGGACAAGGTCCAGGCCCTGACCGACGAAGCCCTGAAGCTCGATCCCAAGGAAGTCACCAGCCTGGGCCTGCTGGGGATCGCCGCGTTCGAAGGCGAGCGCTATCAGGACGCTATCGATTACTGGGGGCGCCTGCTGGAGCAGTTGCCGCAAGGCGATAAATCCCGCGAGGCACTGCAAGGCGGCATCGCTCGTGCCATTGAGAAGCTCCAGGCCAGTGGTGGCAAGGTCGCCCAGGCTCCGGCCGTGGCTGCCAAGGCCGCCGCGCTACTCAAGGTGCGCGTCGACCTGGCCCCGGCGCTCAAGGCCAAGGTACAGCCAGGCGACAGCGTGTTCATCTTCGCCCGCGCCGTCTCCGGCCCACCCGCGCCGCTGGCGGCCAAGCGCCTGACGGTCGCCGACCTGCCTGCCAGCGTCGAGCTGGGCGACGCGGACGCGATGATGCCGCAACTGAAACTGTCGAACTTCCCCGAAGTCCAACTGGTAGCGCGTATCTCCCGCGCCGGTCAACCGACCGCCGGCGAGTGGATCGGCCGCAGCCAGCCCCTGGCGAGCAGCACCACGACGCCGCAGCAACTGACTATCGACAGCCCGGACCAATGACAGGAACTCGCACCATGACCGCCCTCGCTCGTATCACCCTGCTTTCGCTCGTTCTGGGCCTGAGCGCTTGTGCGGTCCATCGCCCGCCGGAGCCTTCGGCGCCGCTACCACCCATCCCGCCTTCCGGCCCGGCGACCAAGCCGGCACCCTCGACCGCTCCGGGCAAACCGGTAACGCCGAACAAACCGGCCAAGCCGCTGCCGCGCACTTCCGCCAGTTTTGCCCCGCCACCGGGTGGCAACAGCCATTGGGATGCAAAGCTTGGGGTCTATGTGCTGGATAACCAGACCAACACCTTCTACCGCCAACGTACCTACTACCGCTGGGACAACGGTTGGAGCCGTTCCGTCAGCCCGAACGGCCCCTGGGAAGCCACCACCATAGAAGGCGTACCGGCGGGCCTCGGGCGGCAATTTCATTGAACAAAGGCCCCTGTGGTGAAGGGATCAATCCCCTCACCACAGTTTTCCCGGCAGGCCGGGCTTTTTTGTTTCTGAATATGCATTGAACGAAATTTTCACGAGAACTTTTGGAAAATCCCCGCGCTTTTATTGCCGGCGGTTATTTAATGGCAATGCCTTGGCCGTTCGTGCAACATCTGCCCCCTCTGCGCAACCCCCTTTGGTCGACAGAGGAGTACGCCGTTGTTTCTTTGTCACACTCACTCCAATAGGTCCTAAAACGACATGGCAATTCCGGACGCCCTGAGCACGCGGCGAAGCACGCATCGCCTGCTGCAACCGACCGTCAAATCACACCTGGCCTATACCTTGCTCTGTGCCCTGGTGATGATGGTGATGTTCAGCCTGCTGCGCGTGGCGCTGCTGGTCTATAACCGCGAAATGATCCTCGACACCCCGGCTTCGACCTTTGTCGAGGCCTTTGCCAACGGCCTGCGCTTCGACCTGAGGCTGGTGGTCTATCTCAGTATCCCGCTGCTGCTGTCGCTGTTCAGCGTCCGGGCCATGGCCGCTCGCGGATTCTTTCGTTTCTGGCTGACGCTCACCTCCAGCATCGCCCTGTTCCTGGGCCTGATGGAAATGGACTTCTACCGTGAATTCCACCAGCGTTTGAACGGCCTGGTCTTCCAATACGTGAAGGAAGACCCGAAGACCGTAATGAGCATGCTCTGGTACGGTTTCCCGGTGGTGCGCTACCTGCTGGCCTGGGCCGGCGGAACCATCATTCTCAGCCTGGCGTTCAAGGCTGCCGATCGTGCCACGCGGCCACGTGGCCCTTTCAGCGGTGGCAGCATCGGTACGCGCCAGATCGCCCCGTGGTACGGACGCGTTGCGGTATTCATGGTCTGCCTGTTGGTGGCCGTGACCGCCGCGCGCGGCACCCTGCGCCAGGGGCCACCCCTGCGTTGGGGCGACGTCTACACCACCGATTCGAACTTCGCCAACCAGCTGGGTCTCAATGGCACGCTGTCCCTGGTGGCGGCCGCCAAGAGCCGGCTGTCCGAGGACCGTGACAACATCTGGAAAGCCACGCTGGAGCAACCCCTGGCGCAACAGACCGTGCGTGACATGCTGGTGATGCCCGACGACAAGCTGGTGGATACCGATACTGCCGCCGTACGCCGGGATTACACGCCGCCAGCCGACAAGACCCTGCCGATCAAGAACGTGGTCGTGATCCTCATGGAGAGCATGGCGGGGCATTCGGTGGGCGCCCTTGGCGCTCCTGGCAACATCACGCCTTACCTGGACAAGCTGTCCAAGGAAGGCCTGTTGTTCGACCGTTTCTTCTCCAACGGCACCCACACCCACCAGGGTATGTTCGCCACCATGGCCTGCTTCCCGAACCTGCCGGGTTTCGAGTACCTGATGCAGACGCCGGAGGGCAGTCATAAATTGTCGGGCCTGCCACAGCTGCTCAGCGCCCGAGACTACGACGATGTGTATGTCTATAACGGCGATTTCGCCTGGGACAACCAGTCGGGCTTCTTCAGCAACCAGGGCATGACCAACTTCATCGGGCGTAACGATTTCGTGAACCCGGTATTCTCCGATCCGACCTGGGGCGTGTCCGACCAGGACATGTTCGATCGCGGCCTGATCGAGCTCAAGGCGCGGGAGAACGGCAAGCCGTTCTATGCCTTGCTGCAGACCTTGTCCAACCACACGCCGTACGCATTGCCAACGCCCTTGCCGGTGGAGCGGGTTACCGACCGGGGCAGCCTGAACGAACACCTGACCGCTATGCGCTACTCCGACTGGGCCCTGGGACAGTTCTTCGAGAAGGCCCGCAAGGAGCCTTACTTCAAGGAAACGCTGTTCGTCGTGGTCGGCGACCATGGCTTCGGCAACGAGCGTCAGATCTCCGAAATGGACCTGGGCCGGTTCAACGTGCCGATGCTGTTGATCGGTCCGGGCATCCAGGAAAAGTTCGGCCAGCGTAACCATACCGTGGGCACCCAGGTCGATATCGTACCGACAATCATGGGGCGGATCGGTGGCCAGGTGCGTCACCAGTGCTGGGGGCGCGATCTGCTGAACCTGCCGGAAGGGGACAGCGGTTTTGGCGTGATCAAGCCATCGGGCAGTGACCAGACCACGGCTATCCTGCGCGGTGACAAGGTCCTGATGGTACCCAGGGACAAGGGCATGGACGCGAAACTGTTCAGTTATGAACTGGGAGCCAACCCTCGTGCAACCGTTATCCAGGACTCGCCCGATGCGGCGAAGATGAAGCTCGAGCTGGAGGCGTTCTTGCAAACCGCCACCAAGAGCTTGATCGATAACACCGCTGGAGTGATTCACGGTACGCCGGACTGAGTCCGACGAGCATAAAAAAGAGGCCTTGAAGAAGGCCTCTTTTTTTTGCTTGGACTCTTTCCGAGAAGTCTTGATACTCGTTAATGCTGCGTTGAAAACCGGCTCGTGCGCGAGTCCGATCGCAATGCTCACTTACCCCAGTAAAGCCGAGGCGACCCCGGCCGTTCCTCGCCGGTTTTCGCCTTGCCTGACCTTCGTCTCAAGACTTTTCAAACAGAGTCCGGCGGTTCATATCTTGCCCAGTAACAGCAATATCAACAGCACCACTAACACTACGCCGATGATACCGGATGGACCATAACCCCAACTTCTGGAGTGCGGAAAGACCGGCAGGCCACCGATCAAGAGGAGGATCAGAATGATGATAAGTATTGTGCCCATTGTTGCTTTTCCTTATTGGTCAGTTTTGGAGTGAGACAACTTTTCAACTGCCAGCGCGCTGCATTGAAACCGGGCGGGCTTATTTAGTCCGACCGTAACGTCCTGTAAAAAATTCAAAGTTTTTTAGTATTTGAAGGGGCGCTGCTTATCGCGGTTTTTTTCCAAAGGATGAATCTTCCTGCCTCGTCGCGAACAGGGGGAGAGGAAATTGATGACTGCGGAGGCAGGACAGCCCTGAACTTCGAGGCCCGTCGGGTGATGGCAGGCGGTCAGCCCGATCAAAACCCATTACGGTTTGCCCCGGCTATTCAGCAATCTAATGGTGCGTGGGCCGTGACGGGTCCTTCGCTACACTCGGCTGCATCTCTCCCGGAACAACAAGGCTGTTTCCTATGCAAAATCGCATGATGATTACCGGTGCCGGCTCAGGCCTGGGTCGCGAAATCGCGCTGCGCTGGGCCCGCGAAGGCTGGCACCTGGCCTTGTCGGATGTCAGTGAGCCCGGCCTTGCACAAACCCTCAGGTTGGTGCGCGACGCCGGTGGTGACGGTTTCGTGCAGCGCTGCGATGTGCGTGACTACAGCCAACTGACGGCGTTTGCCCAAGCGTGTGAAGAGAAGCTCGGCGGCATCGATATCATCGTCAACAACGCTGGCGTGGCTTCCGGCGGTTTTTTCAGCGAACTGTCGCTGGAGGACTGGGACTGGCAGATCGCGATCAACCTCATGGGGGTGGTCAAGGGTTGCAAGGCCTTCCTGCCGTTACTGGAGAAAAGTCGTGGCAAGATCATCAACATCGCCTCCATGGCGGCGCTGATGCAGGGGCCAGCCATGAGCAACTACAACGTGGCCAAGGCCGGCGTGGTGGCATTGTCGGAAAGCCTGCTGGTGGAACTGGCACAGCAGGAAATCGGCGTGCACGTGGTCTGTCCGTCGTTCTTCCAGACCAACCTGCTGGATTCTTTCCGTGGCCCGACCCCGGCGATGAAAGCCCAGGTGGGCAAGTTGCTGGAAAGCTCGCCCATCACCGCCGCCGATATCGCCGATTACATCTATCGGCAAGTGGACCAGGGGGAGTTCATGATCCTGCCGCACGAACAGGGACGCATGGCCTGGGCGATGAAGCAGAAGAATCCGCAGCTGCTGTACGATGAAATGACCGCCATGGCCGACAAGATGCGCGCCAAGGCCCGCCAGGGCTCGAGTTGACCTGAGCGCCCGGTGTCCTCAGGATGGCGCCATCCGGCCCTCCTGATGGACACGTGCATGCTCAATTACCTGTGGTTCTTCCTCGCCGCGCTGTTTGAAATCGCCGGCTGCTACGCCTTCTGGATGTGGCTGCGCCAGGGCAAGAGTGCCTGGTGGATCGTGCCAGCGCTGCTCAGCCTCACGCTGTTCGCCCTGCTGTTGACCCGCATCGAAGCGACCTATGCCGGGCGTGCCTACGCCGCTTATGGCGGTATCTATATCATCGCTTCCATCGGCTGGCTGGCGGTGGTCGAGCGTGCCAGGCCCCTGGGTTCCGACTGGATCGGCGTGGCGCTCTGCGTGTTGGGCGCCAGCGTCATCCTGTTCGGTCCTCGTTTTTCGGCTTCCTGACATCCGGGCGATTCGACAGGGTTTTGCAGGACGTTTCCGTCAGTCGCAGGAGCCCTGTTTGTAGGGGGTTACTGAATTCTTGTCGTTGTCTTGTGAACACCAAAGCGGCCGGGCATGGTCGAGGTCCAGACATTCTTAAGGACAAGAACCATGCTCGTATTAAGCCGTGCTGTGGGTGAACTGATTTCCATCGGTGACGACATTTCCGTGCGGGTGCTCTCGGTCAACGGCACCACCGTGCGGTTCGGCGTGGAAGCGCCACGGCACATCGATGTGCATCGCTTCGAAATCTACGAAAGGATCCAGAAGAAGAAAGCCCGGGCCACGCCCAAGGCGTCTGCGGTCGACAGGGCGTGTTCAGTCAAATAGATGCTTGGGCACGTCGTGCTTGAGCATCAATTGGCACTGTTCGCTTTCAGGATCGAAGACGATCATCGCCTGGCCCTTGGCCAGGGCTTGCCTGACCCGCAATACACGCGTCTCCAGGGGCGTGTCGTCACCGTTGTCGGTGCCGTCGCGAGTCACGAAGTCCTCGATCAGGCGAGTCAGCGTGTCGACTTCGAGTTGGTCGTGGGGAATCAGCATGGTCTACCTCGGCTGGACAATGCCCTGATGCTACGGCCATTGAAGGCTTGCGGCTAGCCTTGGGAGGCGCATCGCGAGCAGGCTGCGCCCGCAGGGGCAACCGCCTGTCCGCGGATGACCGGCCGGAGGATAATTTCGATCACCCGTCCGACCGTTGTCCCACCAGGCTGTCCACCGACGGTACGCGGGTATCGCTTTCCATCTGTGCATCGTGTTCGATCTGATGGCTGAAGCGCTCCAGGGAACCCTGGGCCGGTTGTGCATCGCTGGCGAATACCGGCGGGCTGAGAATGTAGGCGCCCAGCAGGCGGCTGAGGGCGGCGAGGCTGTCGATGTGGGTGCGTTCGTAGCCATGGGTGGCGTCGCAGCCGAAGGCCAGCAGGGCGGTTCGAATGTCATGGCCGGCGGTGATGGCCGAATGGGCATCGCTGAAGTAGTAGCGGAACAGGTCACGACGTACCGGCAGGTCGTTCTCCTTGGCCAGCTTCAACAGATGCCGCGACAGGTGATAGTCATACGGACCACCGGAGTCCTGCATCGCCACGCTCACCGTGTGCTCGCTCGAATGCTGGCCCGGGGCGACGGGGGCGATGTCGATGCCGACGAATTCACTGACGTCCCAGGGCAGTGCGGCGGCTGCGCCACTGCCGGTTTCTTCGGTGATGGTGAACAGTGGGTGGCAATCGATCAGCAGTTCCTCACCGCTCTCGACGATAGCCTTGAGCGCGGCCAGCAGTGCCGCTACCCCGGCCTTGTCGTCCAGGTGCCGGGCACTGATGTGGCCGCTCTCGGTGAATTCCGGCAAGGGGTCGAAGGCGACGTAGTCACCGATACCGACCCCCAGGGTTTCGCAATCGGCCCGGGTGGCGCAGTAGGCGTCCAGGCGCAGTTCGATGTGATCCCAGCTGATGGGCATTTCATCCACGGCGGTATTGAACGCGTGCCCGGAGGCCATCAACGGCAACACGCTGCCGCGGATCACCCCGGTGTCGGTGAACAGGCTGACTCGACTGCCTTCGGCGAAACGGCTGGACCAGCAGCCCACCGGCGCCAGGGTCAGGCGGCCGTTATCCTTGATGGCCCGTACGGTGGCACCAATGGTGTCCAGGTGAGCCGAGACCGCCCGGTCGGGGCTGTTCTTGCGGCCCTTGAGGGTGGCGCGGATCGTGCCGCGCCGGGTCATCTCGAAGGGAATGCCGAGTTCTTCCAGCCGCTCGGCGACATAGCGCACGATGGTGTCGGTGAAGCCGGTGGGGCTGGGAATGGCAAGCATCTCCAGCAGGACTTTCTGCAGGTATTCGAGGTTCGGTTCGGGAATTTTACTGATCATGGAAACTCCTGATGGGTTGAGCGCATGATCATTCCCACGCGCTGCGTGGGAATGCAGCCGGTGACGCCCGGCGTGATCTGAACGCTGAGCGTCCCTTGAGGCATTCCCACGCCGGGCGTGGGAATGATCTGTAGAGGCTTAGGCCATCGCCTGGCTGTGGGGAAACAGCAAGTCCACGAAGCGTTCAGCCGTGGGCTGTGGTTCGTGGTTGGCCAGGCCGGCGCGTTCATTGGCTTCGATGAATACGTACTCGGGTTGGTCGGCGGCCGGTACCAGCAGGTCGAGGCCAACCATGGGGATGTCCAGGGCTCGTGCGGCCCGTACCGCTGCCTCGGCGAGGGTCGGGTGGAGAATGCCGGTGACATCTTCCAGGATACCGCCGGTATGCAGGTTCGCTGTACGCCGTACGAACAGGTGTTCCCCGGCCGGCAAGACACTGTCGTAGTCATAGCCCGCCGAGTTCAGTGTGCGTTGGGTCTCGGCGTCCAGGGGGATCTTGCTCTCGCCCCCCGTAGCCGCCTGCCGCCGGCGGCTCTGGGCCTCGATCAAGGCACCGATGGTGTGGCGGCCATCTCCGATCACTTCTGCCGGACGCCGGATGGCTGCGGCCACCACTTCGAATCCGATCACCAGGATCCGCAGGTCCAACCCTTCGTGAAAGCTTTCCAGCAGGACCCGTTGGTCAAACTGCCGGGCGGTCTCGATGGCGGCCTGCACCTCTTCGATGGTGCGCAGGTCCACTGCCACGCCTTGGCCCTGTTCGCCGTCCAACGGCTTGACCACCACCCGTTCGTGTTCATCCAGAAACGCCAGATTGTCATCGGCATTGCCCGCCAATTGCTGGGCCGGCAGGCTCAGCCCGGCATTTTTCAGCACCTTGTGGGTCAGGCTTTTGTTCTGGCACAACGTCATGCTGACGGCACTGGTCAAGTCGCTCAGGGACTCGCGACAGCGCACTCGGCGACTGCCATGGATCAGGGTGAACAGGCCGGCCTCGGCGTCGTCCACCTGCACTTCGATGCCGCGACGGTGAGCTTCCTCGACAATGATCCGGGCGTAGGGATTGAACTGCGCTTCCGGACCCGGCCCCAGGAACAGTGGCTGGTTGATACCGTTCTTGCGTTTGATGGCAAAGGTCGACAGGTTCCGGAAACCCAGCTTGGCATAGAGATTCTTCGCCTGGCGGTTGTCATGCAATACCGACAGGTCGAGATAGCTCAAGCCACGGCTCATGAAGTGCTCGACAAGGTGCCGCACCAGCACTTCACCCACCCCGGGCCTGGAGCATTGCGGGTCCACGGCCAGGCACCAGAGGCTGCTGCCGTTTTCCGGATCGTTGAAGGCTTTCTGATGATTCAGGCCCATGACGCTGCCGATCACCGCACCGGTGTCGTCGTCTTCGGCCAGCCAGTAGACGGGGCCCCCCTCGTGGCGCGGGGTCAGCCGCTGGGGATCGATGGGAAGCATGCCCCGGGCCTGGTAGAGCTGGTTGATGGCCTGCCAGTCCGCTTCGCTCTGGGCGCGACGAATGCGAAAGCCACGGAACACCCGGGTGGCCTGGCGATAATCGCTGAACCACAGGCGCAGCGTGTCGGAGGGATCGAGAAACAGATGCGCCGGCTCCAGCCCCAGCACTTGCTGGGGAGCAGCGACATACAGGGCGATGTCCCGTTCGCCGGGCTGTTCGTTGAGCAGTTCCCGGCCCAGGGACGCGGGGTCCGGGAAGGTGTGGCCGATCAGCAGCCGGCCCCAGCCGCAATGCACGGCGATGGGGGCGGTGTCCAGCTCGCCGCCGTCTTCGGCCAGGCGTGCTTGCAGGCGTTCATAGGAAGGGGCCTGGCCACGCAGCAGACGTTGGTTGTGAACGGTAGGGTTGGGTTTCATCAATCAGATTCCTTGCTCGCTGAGCCACAGGTTCAGCGCTGCCAGCTGCCACAGACGGGAGCCGCGCAATGGGGTGAGCTGACCGTTGGGGTCGGTGAGCAGGCGGTCCAGCATGGCCGGGTTGAACAGGCCGCGGTCCTGGCTCGGGTCCAGCAGCAGTTCGCGGATCCAGGCCAGGGTGTTGCCTTCCAGGTGCTTGAGTCCCGGTACCGGGAAGTAGCCTTTCTTGCGGTCGATCACTTCGCCGGGAATCACCCGCCGGGCCGCTTCCTTGAGCACTTGCTTGCCGCCGTCGGGCAACTTGAACTTCGCCGGGATCCGCGCCGAGAGCTCCACCAGTCGGTAGTCCAGGAACGGCGTGCGCGCCTCCAGGCCCCAGGCCATGGTCATGTTGTCGACACGCTTGACCGGGTCGTCCACCAGCATCACCGTGCTGTCCAGGCGCAGCGCCTTGTCCACGGCCGCGTCGGCGCCAGGTCGGGCGAAGTGATCCTTGACGAATTCACCGGCCGCGTCGTTGGCCACCAGCCACTTGGGCTGTACGGTGGCGGCATATTCTTCATAGCTGCGGTCGAAGAAAGCCGCGCGATAGGCTGCATAAGGGTCGCTGGCGCCATCCACCTGTGGATACCAGTGGTAACCGGCAAACAGTTCGTCGGCACCCTGGCCGCTTTGCACCACTTTGCAATGCTTGGACACTTCCCGCGACAACAGGTAGAACGCGATGCAGTCATGACTGACCATCGGCTCGCTCATGGCGCGGAAGGCCGCTGGCAACTGTTCGATGATTTCCTTTTCGTCGATGCGTAACTGGTGGTGCCGGGTGCCGTAGTGTCGGGCGATCAGGTCCGAATACTGGAATTCGTCACCGCGCTCGCCGCCGGCATCCTGGAAACCGATGGAAAAGGTGGACAGGTCTTGCACGCCGACCTCTCGCAACAGCCCCACCAGCATGCTCGAGTCCACGCCGCCGGACAGCAGAACGCCGACATCCACCGCGGCTCGCTGGCGAATGGCGACCGCTTCGCGAGTGCTGTCGAGCACCCGGTCGATCCAGTCCTCCAGGTTCAGCTGCTGTTCATCGGCCCGCGGGCCGTATGGCAGGGTCCACCAGGTTTGCTGCTCGGTGCTGCCATCGGCTGCGATGCGCATCCAGGTGGCCGGTGGCAGCTTTTCGATGCCCGCCAGCAAGGTACGCGGCGCCGGGACCACGGCGTGGAAGTTCAGGTAGTGATTGAGCGCGACGGGATCGAGCACGGGGTTGATATCGCCGCCCTTGAGCAGGGCCGGCAGCGCCGAGGCAAAACGCAGGCGCTGGCCGGTGCGCGACAGGTACAGCGGCTTGACGCCGAGACGGTCGCGGGCGATGAACAGCTGCTTGGCGTCGCGTTCCCAGATGGCGAAGGCGAACATGCCGTTGAGCTTGGGCAGCAGCGCTTGGCCCCAGGCGTGATAACCCTTGAGCAGCACCTCGGTGTCGCCGCCGGAATGGAAGCCATAGCCCAATGCTTCGAGTTCGGCTCGCAGCTCCGGATAGTTGTAGATCGCGCCATTGAAGGCCAGGGACAGGCCCAACTGATTGTCGATCATCGGCTGGGCCGAGCCGTCGGACAGGTCCATGATTTTCAGGCGACGATGACCCAGGGCGATCGGGCCCTGGCTATGAAAACCCCACGCGTCGGGGCCACGAGGGGCGAGGTGATGGGTGATGCGTTCCACGGCCGCAAGGTCCGCAGGTTGTTGATCGAAACGTAACTCTCCAGCTAATCCGCACATATTCTAAAAGGCCTTGTATTTTCTGGGCCTAGTCGCCTATACCTCGAATCGAGTACCTATGTTGTACCGATTTTCGGTAAATCCAGCTTTTCAAGCTCAGCGAAATCGCTCGATGAACTGATCAACTTGGACATGGGTTGAAAGCAGCACCTGAACGCCCAAGCTGCGCGGCGATGAACGCAGAGTTCATCCTGAACATCAGGCACATCGTTGCGCAGGTGTGGCTGGTGTCGAACATTCGGCGATAACGAATCCCCGCGTTGCGCAGCGCTTTCAACCAATAGCGCTTAGCCCCTGTTTCGGAACGGATGTACAGCTCTGATTTTCCATCCGAGCCTTCCGGCGCGAAAACATATTCAGAGCGCGCCGTCGTAAGGAGTCTGGCTTTTTCGAGTGCCTACAAAGCGCGATCGTTCAATAAAACTTCCTTGGACACCTTCGTCTTCGTCCTTTTCTTGCTCTTGCCGTACAGCCTGATACGGCAGACCTTCGCATGCCGTGAGCATCTATCCAACCTCGCTCCATCGTAGAGCTATCGCCGTGTCTGGACGCATCGGTCTATAGAAAAAAACGCAAAAAAACATGCCTGAATTCGTCTGAAGACCGCTCGTCAATTCGTATAGCTTGCCAATCAGCTCGTCCGCTTCCCCGCAGCCGAATGTAGGCATAAGGGTTGGGAACCACTCAAAGGTGAAAATCATCGTAGAGTGCGAGTTCATGGCATGCCGCGCGGGGCTCGCTTCGTTTCAAGGGCCTAGCGGCATCGTTCACCAATGGCATTCAGGTGCTTGACGCTACCGACGGTATCGGCCTTAGATACGCTGACTTCAGCAAGCTGAGGATCAAGTCCAATGGCGCGTTATGACGGTTCGGGCCTATGCCGATAACGCCATAGCTGTAGCTGGCGGGCTTGGTTTTGGTGCCGCTTATAAGACTGCTGCCGGTGACCTGCGCATCGTGGTCTGATGGGCTTTGCTTTGAATTTAGGCGCCATTTCGCCCATATCGGCTTTGTGTACAATGGGCGGAAACATGGAAGGAGAACTGCAATGTATCAAGCACTTAGAAGCGGAGTATTTATATCTGGAGTTCTGCTTTTATTGGCTGGAATAGGGATATCAATCAACTTTTTTTTGAGGTCGAAAGAGATCGAAATCCCCGGCGTGATCATGATTATTGTAGGTGTCATTCTTGCCTTTTCAGGCTGGAAGAGAAGTCGCAATAACTAGCCGGCAAGTAGCGCGGATAAGACATCCAGAGGCCCACGCAGACGTTATGCCCGCTGTCTTTATGGGCCGACTTTATGGGCTGATGTCATCAGGTGGGCGAAGGCGGGCCAGCAAGGCGCTCGCGTCTGCTGGCATATAAAGCGGTTTGAATGCGCAGCAAAGTGCGGTATCCAGCATAGGCCGCGAATACGCACAGCACGATTACCAGTAGACGGGCATTGAATATTCCGCCGCGAGCGATGAGTGTGAATCCGATACCGCAGAACAGCATGGCGAACCCGAATATGCTAGGCGCCCTGGTGCGTCGGGAAACGCCCAATATCATCAGTGTCTGACAGATCAATACCACGATCCAGTCTGCATAGAACGCCCAACTTCCCAGGTGCATGAGCACGTTCGCCTTGAGTGGGAAAGTGATGTTCGTACCGCGCTTGGCCACGTGAGGGTAAAGCGCGCGGGTCTCGGCAGTGGATATTGGTTTGCTGGGCATCAGCTTGCGGGGAATGAATAGCGTCATCGCATCTTCGAGGGCATATGCCCTGGGTTCAATCTTTTCGTCCCGAATCGCACTCAAGACGTCCTCTGAAATGAATGCGGCGTTGTAATTCAGGTCCTCAAAACTGTTCGTGGGGTCCACCGCTACTGATTCTTTTGCAGCCTCCGGGTTGGCGACCCGATCAGCCTTCCTGCCGAAGATCTCATCTATGCGCGACGTGGCCTCACTTGGTGCCACGGAGCCGATTACAGCGGGCGCTACGGGGGCCCGCAGACTGGTGATGATAACGTATGACACGCCCATCGATGCGGCTGTGAGAATGGCTACGATCAAAAACTTCAAGAGGCTTACGCGCTGGAACATCAGCATGACGATGAACATAAGCGCGAAGAGAATCAGGACCCCGCGGCCACCACTGAACGACACGATAAGCAGGCTCAACAACAGGAAAGTGCCATTCTTCAAAGTGACGCCACTGAAATACATATTCATCAGCTGAAGAAGCAATGCAGAATACATTGCGAGGACTATCCAGGCGCCGCCGTTAGTTACCATGAAACTGTACGTATGGTAATTCTGAACGACATAGTTGGGGGACAGAGTGCCAAAAACTCGATACATGCTCAGCAGTAAAAGGCACAGAATACTCGTCGTTATCAAAGCAAGGGACAATGTCGATAGCCGCTCAAACGATGGTAAAAATTCGTCGAGAAGACCCAGGCGACGAGCGAGCAAGAATCCAAGTAGGGCAACAGCAAACGCACAGACCGAGTCTATAATCGTCGCGCCATTCAGATAGGTGGAAGTCAGTATTGGGTATTTTTCAATGTCGAGATACCGCCCGATGAACAACATCTGATAAGCGATATAGCATCCAAGCGGGCCAACCAATATCAGTGCCAGTTTCTTCGTCGTATTATTAAATATATACATACGTTAACTTGTTCCTTTTTGAGCTTCCATAAACCAGGCAGTCAAGCGCTTCAGCTCGGTTTGCCAGGTGGTATCTCCAAGCCATTCCATTGCCGGCAGCGATCGCATAGTAGCGGGCGCTCCAGGAGGTAACAGGCGGCGGATCATACCGGATCACGTGGCGGCTTTGAATGGGGCGTACATGAGACGGGTGAACGGTTTGCAAGACGTCGAAGGGCGAGACGGGGATGTATGTTGCACTGCTTTTTGTACCCACTGGCGTTCCCTTGAGGGCCTATCCGAGGCCTCAGATGCGCTGAAACCCCTTGTCTAGTGCTTTTTGAATACTCCAGCTAGTCCGCAGAAGTCCTTACCGGTTTATCAGTGGGTCAGGGTCAAGCCGCACATGCAGAAAGAGCGGGTAGTCCGAATCTGACCGCAGGATTGCCGTGAGTTTTATGGTGATGCGTTATAAACCGACGAGTGGAGCAGTTTAGTAGCGGTTGCTCAATATGCTTTCGAGCGGGTTTGCTCGCGAAGGCGTTGGTTCTGTTTTTGATAATGTTGAACGGCCACCACTGTAGCGAGCTAGCCCGCTCCATGGAGGTGTTTTAGATTGTGTTAAGCCTTGCCCCGAACCAGTGCCCGCAGCGCAAACCGGTTCGGGTGGCAAGCCTCGGCGACGCTGCGGGGCAGGGGCAAGGGTTCGTTGTCCAGCCAGGCGGCGATCAGCTCCCCTGCCAGCGGTGCGGTGATCAGGCCCCGGGACCCATGGCCGCTGTTGATGTACAAGCCATCGAGCCAGGGGCAGGGGCTGTCCGGAACCTGACGGGCGTCCTTGGCCAGTACGGCATAGGTTCGGGCGAAGGCCTGGCCGTCGGCCAGGGGACCGACGATGGGCAGGTAGTCCGGGCTGGTGCAACGGAACGCCGCGCGGCCTTCGAGGTTTTCCGGAGCCAGGGTGTCGGCTTCCAGGCGATCCACCAGGTCGGCGGAAATTTCCTCCAGCATAACCAGGTTGCCGGCATGTTCGGCAGCGGTGGGCGTCAGGTCGTCATTCTTGAAATCGAAACTGGCCCCAAGGATATGCTCGCCCAGGCGCGCCGGTGCCACGTAGCCTTCGGCGCAGACCACGGTGCGCAGGTCCTGGCTGCGGGCAGTCTGGGGTAGCCGGGTGATCTGTCCGCGAATGCGCTTGAGCGGCAGCCCCGCCGCCGGTTCGAAACGCTTGATCTCGGCGGCGCTGGCGAGGATCGCCACCGGTGCGCTGGCCAGGCAGCGTTCGCCGTCCCAGGCTTGCCATTGCCCGTCGACGCGGCGCAGGTCCAGCACCTCATGGTGGAGCGACACATCGATCGCCGGTGCCGAAGCCTGCCAGCGACACAGCGCCGGTGGATGGACCCAGCCGCCTTCGGGATAGAACAGACCACCACAGGCCAGGCCGATGCCCGCCAGGGCCTCGGCTTCCGGGCGCTCCAGCCGGTGCAGCAAGTCGGTCGGGAATGCCGCGGCCAGTTGCGCCTGGCGTTCGGCCTCCTTGTGGTCGAAGGCCAGTTGCAAGACACCGCAGCCGTCCCAGTCAACGCCTCGTTGCAGTTGCTCCAGCAGGCGCCGGGTGTAGCCGAATCCGCTGAGGATCATCTGCGACAACGCCGTGCCGTGGGCGGAAAGCTTGAGGTACAGCACGCCCTGGGGATTGCCGGACGCTTCTTCGGCCAATCCGGCGTGGCGTTCCAGCAGCGTGACCTGCCACCCTCGTGCCGCTAGGCTGGCCGCACTGGCGCAACCGGCCAGGCCGCCACCGACCACCAATGCGCGGCGCTCTCCGGCCAGTGGGGCGGGGCGCGCATACCATGGCTTCGCCGGGGATGGTGCCGGCGTCTGCTCCGGCCCGCCGAGATAAGTTCCTCGAAGAATTTCCCACTTATGGCCGATGCCCGGTGTGCGTTTCATCTTGAAACCGGCGGCGTCGAGCAATCGTCGTACCCAACCGGTGCTGGTGAACGTGCTGAGGGTGGTGCCGGGGACCGCCAGCCGCGCCAGTTCGGCGAACAGTTCGGCGGTCCACATGTCCGGGTTCCTGGCCGGCGCGAAACCGTCCAGGAACCAGGCGTCGATCTGGCCGTCCAGCTGTGGCAACTGCTCCAATGCATCGCCGATCATCAAGGTCAGCGTCACACGCCCACCCGCCATTACCAGGCGCTGGAAGCCCTGGTGAATTGCCACATACTGCGCGAGCAACTGATCGGCCTGTTCCTTGAGCGATGGCCAGAGGGACAGGGCCCGGCGCAGGTCCGTGGGGGTGAGGGGGTACTTTTCGACGCTGACAAAATGCAACCGCGCCCCGACCGGCGCGTGTTGTTCGAACAACTGCCAGGCACAGAGGAAGTTCAGGCCGGTGCCGAAGCCGGTTTCGCCGATCACCAGCCGCCCGTGGTCCGGCAACGCGCGAAAGCGCTCGGCCAGGTTGTTCTGTTCGAGGAACACATAGCGGGTCTCTTCCAACCCGGACTGGTCGGAAAAATACACGTCGTCGAACACCCGCGAGCGCGGGCGACCCTGGTCGTCCCAGTCGAGTTGGGCGTGGTACTGGATGGGCGTCATGGCAGGCTCGGTAAAAACTGGATGGCCATTCTAGCCGATCGCTGTCGGCTTGCTTGACCCACCGCAACAGACTGGGCATCTGGATGGAATCTGCTGCACGGTGCCGCATCCAATCCGCTAGTCTTTGCCCATTCCTGGAAGGAGCTGCGTATGTTCGAATCCGCCGAGATCGGCCACGTTATCGATAAAGACACTTATGACGCCGAAGTACCGGCCTTGCGTGAAGCGCTGCTGGAGGCTCAATTCGAGCTGCATCAGCAGAGCCGATTTCCGGTGATCGTGCTGATCAACGGCATCGAAGGGGCGGGCAAGGGCGAAACGGTGAAGTTGCTCAACGAGTGGATGGACCCGCGGCTGATCGAGGTGCGCACCTTCGACCAGCAGACCGACGAGGAACTGGCGCGGCCACCGGCCTGGCGCTACTGGCGGATGCTGCCGGCCAAGGGGCGCATGGGCATCTTCTTCGGCAACTGGTACAGCCAGATGCTGCAGGGACGGGTTCATGGGGAGTTCAAGGACCCCCGGCTCGACCAGGCCATCAATGCCGCCGAGCGCCTGGAGAAAATGCTCTGTGACGAGGGTGCACTGATCTTCAAGTTCTGGTTCCACCTTTCCAAGAAACAGATGAAGGCCCGGCTCAAGGGGCTCCGGGACGATCCGTTGCACAGCTGGCGGATCAGCCCGCTGGACTGGCAGCAATCCCAGACCTACGGCAAGTTCGTCAAGTACGGCGAGCGGGTGCTGCGCCGGACCAGCCGCGATTACGCGCCGTGGCACGTCATCGAGGGCATGGACGCCTGCTACCGCAGCCTCACCGTCGGCAGGATCCTGCTCGAAGGCCTGCGCCAGGCACTGGACCGCCACAGGATCAAGCCGGAAAAGGTCAGCGTGGCCCCGCTGCCGGCGCTGGACAGTCAGATTACCTTGCTCGACAGCCTGGACATGACCCTGCGCCTGGACAAGGCCGACTATGAAGAACAACTGATCACCGAGCAGGCGCGATTCGCGGGGCTGCTGCGGGACAAGCGCATGCGCCGGCATGCCCTGGTGGCGGTGTTCGAGGGCAACGATGCGGCGGGCAAGGGCGGGGCGATCCGGCGGGTGGCGGCCGCCCTCGATCCGCGCCAGTACAGCATCGTGCCGATCGCCGCGCCCACCGAGGAAGAGCGCGCCCACCCCTATATGTGGCGGTTCTGGCGGCACATTCCTGCGCGGGGCAAGTTCACCATGTTCGACCGCTCCTGGTATGGCCGGGTGCTGGTGGAACGGGTCGAAGGATTCTGCAGCCGGGCCGACTGGATGCGGGCCTATGGCGAGATCAATGACTTCGAGGAGCAGATCGCCGATGCCGGCGTGGTGGTGGTCAAGTTCTGGCTCGCCATCGACAAGCAGACCCAGCTCGAACGTTTCCAGGAGCGCGAGGAAATCCCGTTCAAGCGCTTCAAGATCACCGAGGACGACTGGCGCAATCGCGACAAGTGGGACGACTACCGGACGGCCATATGCGACATGGTAGATCGCACCAGCACCGAGATTTCCCCGTGGACACTGGTGGAGGCCAACGACAAGCGCTGGGCTCGGGTCAAGGTTTTGCGCACCCTCAACGAAGCGCTGGAGGCTGCGTTCGAGCGCAGTGCAAAGCGGGCCCGCAAGAAGTAGCGGGCGATGGATATGCATACGCGGGATGAATGATCGTCGCGGCCGCTGATGCGCTGGCTCTATGCTCGTTGTCACCTAAACCGACAACGACAATGAGGTAGAGCCATGCGTGAAGTGGTGATCGTCGACAGCGTGCGGACCGGCCTGGCCAAGTCCTTTCGCGGCAAGTTCAACCAGACCCGCCCTGACGACATGGCGGCGCACTGTGTCAATGCGCTGTTGACGCGCAACGACATCGACCCGGCCGGAGTCGAGGATTGCATTGTGGGCGCCGGCTCCAACGAAGGGGCGCAGGGCTACAACATCGGTCGTAACGTGGCGGTGCTTTCACGGCTGGGTACCGGCACCGCCGGCATGACCCTCAACCGCTTCTGTTCCTCGGGCCTGCAAGCCATCGCCATCGCCGCCAACCAGATCGCCTCCGGTTGCAGCGACATCATCGTGGCCGGTGGGGTGGAGTCCATCAGCCTGACGATGAAAAGCGTCAATACCGACAACCTGATCAACCCGCTGCTCAAGGAGCAGGTGCCCGGGATCTATTTCCCCATGGGCCAGACGGCCGAAGTGGTGGCGCGCCGTTACCAGGTCAGCCGCGAGGAGCAGGACCGCTACGCCTTGCAGAGCCAGCAACGCACCGCCACGGCCCAGGCGGCCGGGCTGTTCGATGACGAAATCGTCCCGATGACAGTCAAGTACCGGGTCGAGGACAAGAACAGCGGAGCGGTGCAGATCCTCGACGGCGTGGTGGATCGCGACGACTGCAATCGTCCGGATACGACCTATGAAAGCCTGGCGGCCCTCAAGCCGGTGTTCGCCGAAGACGGATCGGTGACGGCGGGCAATTCGTCGCAACTGTCCGATGGCGCCTCGATGACCCTGGTGATGAGCCTGGAAAAAGCCCTCGCGCTGGGACTCAAGCCCAAGGCGTTTTTCCGCGGTTTTACCGTGGCCGGTTGCGAACCGGACGAAATGGGCATCGGCCCGGTATTCTCCGTGCCCAAGCTGCTCAAGGCCAAGGGCCTGCGCGTCGCCGACATCGATCTGTGGGAGCTCAACGAGGCGTTCGCCTCCCAATGCCTGTACAGCCGGAACCGGTTGGAAATCGATAACGAGAAATACAACGTCAATGGCGGTTCGATCGCCATCGGCCATCCGTTCGGCATGACCGGCTCGCGCCAGGTGGGGCACCTGGTGCGTGAACTGCAACGGCGCAACCTGCGCTACGGCATCGTGACCATGTGCGTAGGTGGCGGGATGGGGGCGACAGGGCTATTCGAGGCGGTCAGGTAGCGGCGAATCGCAAAAGACCGAAAACCAGCGTGGCGAGGGCCCTGGCGCCCTTGCCACGATTACTGGGGTAAATGTTGGAGCCGCCTCTCAACTGGCGGCCGCAACGGCTTTCTGTATCCGCTCGATATACGCCGCCACTTCTCGCTCTGCCGCCTCACGGCTGGCAAAGGGGCCTTCCTGGGTGCCTTCCCGGGTACTGAAATAGAATTCGCCGTTGATCCGGCAAATCCGGTCACTGGGAAAGACCATCGCCGGGGCGACGTCCTGGGCGCGTTTGCCAAGCATGGGAACTCCAGAAAGCATCGAGATCAAGTGAATGAAGTTTACGTGTTGCCGTTAACTGGCGCTTGGCCAGTCGATAGGCGGCAATGTGCCATTATTTACCCCGGAACTGTTCAAGCCCAACTGTCCCTGTGTGATCGGACAATCTCCAACTAGAATAGTCGCTCTTTTCTTGAGCTTCGGGGATTGCATGCACATTTCGTCCGGTCGCTGGGTCTATGGCCTGTTCCTCGCCCTGCTGACCGCCCTGTTGTGGGGAATCCTGCCGATCAAACTCAAACAGGTGCTGCAAGTGATGGACCCGGTCACCGTGACCTGGTTTCGCTTGCTGGTATCCGGCGGCTTGCTGTTCATCTACCTGGCAGCCACCCGGCGCTTGCCCTCCCGCAAAGTGCTGGGCCCGCGTGGCGGCTGGTTGGTGGCGATGGCGGTGCTGGGGCTGGTGGGCAACTACGTGCTGTACCTGATGGGACTGAACCGCCTGAGCCCGGGCACCGCGCAACTGGTGGTGCAGATGGGGCCGATCATGCTGCTGGTCGCCAGCCTGTTCGTGTTCAAGGAGCGTTTCAGCCTGGGGCAGGGCATTGGCCTGCTGGTGTTGCTGGTGGGTTTCGCGCTGTTTTTCAACCAGCGCCTCGCGGAACTGCTGACGTCCTTGAGCGACTACACCGCCGGGGTCTTGCTGGTGTTACTGGCTTCGACGGTCTGGACGTTCTACGCCCTGGGCCAGAAGCAATTACTGACGGTATGGAATTCCCTGCAGGTGATGATGGTGATCTACCTGTTCTGCGCGTTGCTGCTCACGCCTTGGGTGCATCCGTTGGAAGCGCTGCAACTGAGCCCGCTGCAAGGCTGGTTGCTGCTGGCGTGTTGCCTCAATACGCTGATTGCCTATGGTGCATTCGCCGAGGCCCTGGCCCACTGGGAGGCCTCCCGGGTCAGTGCGACCCTGGCCATCACGCCACTGGTGACCTTCGCCGCGGTGGCCCTGGCTGCCTGGTGGTGGCCCGACTATGTCCATGCCGAGCAGATCAACCTGCTGGGGTATGGCGGAGCGGTGCTGGTGGTGCTGGGTTCGGCCCTGGTGGCCCTGGGCCCTTCGCTGCTGGCCGGGCTCAGGGCCCGGCGCGAGCGGTTGGCGCTGGGACGGTAGCGGCCTGGCAGGCGACAGGATGTAGTGTCGACCTGCCCATCGCGAGCAGGCTCGCTCTCCGTCAACCGTGACTCAGCCCTGGCTACCCGCTTCCAGCATGTTTTCCGGACGTACCCAGGTATCGAACTCTTCGTCGGTCAGATACCCCAGTTGCAGCGCCGCTTCACGCAGGGTCAGCCCTTCGCTGTAGGCCTTCTTGGCGATTTCGGCGGACTTGTCGTAGCCGATGTGCGGATTCAGCGCAGTGACCAGCATCAAGCCGCGCTCCAGGTGCGCCGCCATCTGCTCGCCGTCGGGTTCGAGACCGGCGATGCAGTGTTGCTGGAAGTTGCTGCAGCCATCGGCCAGCAGGCGGATCGATTGCAACAGGTTGTGAATGATCACCGGTTTGAACACATTCAGCTGCAGATGGCCCTGGCTGGCGGCGAAACCGATGGTCACGTCGTTGCCCAGGACCTGGCAGGCCAGCATCGACAAGGCTTCGCACTGGGTCGGGTTGACCTTGCCGGGCATGATGGAGCTGCCCGGTTCGTTGGCGGGCAGCTTCACCTCGGCGAAGCCGGCACGAGGCCCGGAGCCCAGCAGGCGCAGGTCGTTGGCAATCTTCATCAGGGTCACGGCAAGGGTCTTCAACGCACCGGACAGCGTAGTCAGGGGCTCATGACCCGCCAGCGCGGCGAACTTGTTCGGCGCGGTGACGAAGGGCAGGCCGGACAACGCCGCCAGTTCAGCGGCAATCGCTTCGCCGAAGCCATGGGGTGAGTTCAGCCCGGTGCCCACGGCGGTACCGCCCTGGGCCAGTTCGCAGACCGCCGGCAATGCGGCACGGATCGCCCGCTCGGCGTAGTCGAGCTGGGCAATGAAGGCCGACAGTTCCTGGCCGAAGGTGATGGGGGTGGCATCCATCATGTGGGTACGTCCGGTCTTGACCAACTTCATGTGACGCGCCGCCAGCTCCGCGAGCCCGCCCGACAGTTCGGCGATGGCCGGCAGCAATTGCTGATGGACGGCCTGGGCGGCGGCGATGTGCATGGCGGTAGGGAAGCAGTCGTTGGAGCTCTGGGACCGGTTGACATGGTCGTTGGGGTGCACCGGGGTCTTGCCGCCTCGGGGGTTGCCCGCCAGCTCGTTGGCGCGCCCGGCGATCACTTCGTTCACGTTCATGTTGCTCTGGGTCCCGCTACCGGTCTGCCACACCACCAGGGGGAACTGGTCGTCATGCTGGCCGGCCAGCACTTCGTCGGCCGCCTGCTCGATCAGGCGGGCGATGTCGGCGGGCAGGTCGCCATTGCGGTCATTGACCCGCGCGGCGGCTTTCTTGACCAGCGCCAGGGCATGCAACACCGACAGGGGCATGCGTTCGTCGCCGATGGCAAAGTTGATCATGGAGCGCTGTGTCTGGGCGCCCCAGTAGGCTTCATCGGGGACTTCAACCTGGCCAAGGCTGTCGGTTTCGATACGGCTCATCGGGTAAAACTCCTGTCATCGGATACGCGGTTTGGGCCCTGCTGGGCGGCATCGGTTCCCTCAATGTAGGAGCGGCCCGTTCGGTCCGTCAATCGGACCCGCTCGGCACGGGGTTGAGGCGCGGCGTTTAATAGGCGCAGAATGGTCGCCCCTGGGGTTTTACCTCGCCAGTTAAAAAGGAAACTCGATGACCCGTCTTCGCGCCATCTGTACCGCAGTTGCTCTGGTGTGTGCCAGCGGCCCTGTTTTCGCCGATACCGCCAGCCACAACGCCAGTGCCGAAGCGTTCCTGACCCTGGCTCATGCCGACAAGCTGGGCACCCCGGTGTACATGCAAGTGCAGCAGATGTTTGCCCAACGCTTCGAACAGACCAAGGCTCCCGAGTCGAAGAAAGCCACCCTGGAGACCTACCAGGCCAAGGCCAATGCCGCTCTGGACCAGGCCATTGGCTGGAACAAGCTCAAGCCGGACATGGTCAAGCTCTACACCACCAACTTCAGTGAGTCGGAGCTCAAGGACCTGGTCGCTTTCTATCAGTCGCCCCTGGGCAAGAAAGTCCTGGAAAAGATGCCACAGCTGACCCAGCAGTCCGCCCAACTGACCCAGGCCAAGCTGGAAAGCGCGGTGCCGGTGGTCAACAAGCTGCTGGCCGACATGACCGCCGAGCTTGAACCGAAAGCCGCCCCTGCCAAGAAAAAGCCGTAAGCGGAGCCCGGTATGAGCATGCAACAACGCATCGAATCGACACTCGGGCTCCTGCAGCCCGAGCACCTGCAGGTACTGGATGAAAGCCACATGCACAGCCGTGGGCTTGAGACCCATTACAAGGCGGTGGTGGTCAGCCGGCAGTTCGAGGGGCTCAATCGGGTCAAGCGCCACCAGAAGGTCTATGGCACGCTGAGCGAGCTGATGGGCGAGTTCCATGCGTTGGCGTTGCACACCTACACCCCCGAGGAGTGGGCGCAGATCGACGCGGCCCCTGCTTCGCCGACCTGTGCCGGAGGCAGCAAGCACTGACCCTCGTGCAGCTCCTAAAGCCACGGTGTATTTGCTAGAATCCGCGACGCGCCTGACAAGGGCGCGTTTTTTTTCGCATCCGGTTCACCCTTTACGAGGGTAGCCACCTGGAGAAATACCCATGACACCATCCATTGTCGTGGCGGCACTGTACAAGTTCGTCACCCTGGAAGATTACGTCGAGCTGCGTGAGCCCTTGCTCAAGGCCATGCTCGACAACGGCATCAAAGGTACCTTGCTGATCGCCCAGGAGGGCATCAACGGTACTGTTTCCGGCACCCGTGAAGGCATCGACGGGTTGCTGGCCTGGCTCAGGAACGATCCGCGCATGGTCGATATCGACCACAAGGAATCGTACTGCGACGAGCAGCCTTTCTATCGCACCAAGGTCAAGCTCAAGAAAGAAATCGTCACCCTCGGCGTCGAAGGCGTAGACCCGAACAAGCAGGTCGGTACCTATGTCGAGCCGCGGGACTGGAACGCGTTGATCAGCGATCCGGAGGTGTTGCTGATCGACACCCGTAACGATTACGAAGTGTCCATCGGCACGTTCGAAGGCGCCATCGACCCCAAGACCACCAGCTTCCGCGAGTTTCCCGACTACATCAAAGCCAACTTCGATCCGGCGCGGCACAAGAAGGTCGCGATGTTCTGCACCGGTGGCATTCGCTGCGAGAAGGCCTCCAGCTACATGCTCAGCCAGGGCTTCGACGAAGTCTTCCACCTCAAGGGCGGCATTCTGAAGTACCTGGAAGAGGTGCCCCAGGAAGAAACCAAATGGCGTGGCGACTGCTTTGTGTTCGATAACCGCGTGACCGTGCGCCACGACCTCAGCGAAGGCGACTACGATCAATGTCATGCCTGCCGCACGCCGGTAAGCCTGGAAGATCGCGCTTCGGAGCATTACGTGCCGGGAATCAGTTGCCCGCATTGCTGGGACAAGCTGAGCGAGAAGACCCGCCGCAGCGCCATCGACCGGCAAAAGCAGATCGAGCTGGCCAAGGCGCGCAACATGCCGCATCCGATCGGCTACAACTACAAGCAATCATCGTCCGAGGCCTGAACCATGCCGCCACGCCTGCTCTATGTCATGGATCCCATGTGTTCCTGGTGCTGGGGGTTCGCCCCGGTGGCCGAGGCCCTGGTAGAGCAGGCCCAGGCCCACGGGGTGGAACTGCACCTGGTGGTGGGCGGCCTGCGCACCGGCAGCGGCTCGGCCCTGGAGCCGACGACCCGGCGCTACATCCTCGAACACTGGCAGGCGGTCACCCAGGCCACCGGCCAGCCGTTCAAGCTCGAAGGCGCGTTGCCCGATGGTTTCGTCTATGACACCGAGCCGGCCTGCCGCGCCGTGGTGACGGCCCGTAGCCTGGCGCCGGACCTGGCCTGGAAGCTGCTGAAACTGATCCAGCAGGCTTTTTATGTCGAAGGTCGCGATGTCACCCACGCCAGCGTCCTGGTGGAACTGGCCGAGCAGGCGGGGTTGCCGCGCATCGAGTTCGCCGCTGCGTTCGACCGTGCCGATCAACACGCGGCCACGGCTGCGGATTTCACCTGGGTGCAAGACCTCGGCATCGCCGGATTCCCCACGCTGCTGGCCGAGCGCGACGGCCAGCTGGCCTTGCTCACCAATGGCTACCAGCCCTTGAGCCAGTTGGCTCCATTGCTGGGGCGTTGGCTGGAGCGCGCCGCCTGTGCCTGATCTGCCGGAGGGGACCCCGGGCCCCCAGCGCGTCGATCGATTGAGCTGGGCGGAAATCCGTCGCCTGGCCCTCAAGCACAAGAAGGCCCTGTGGATCGCCAACGGCGTGGCCGTACTGGCGACGTTGTGCAGCGTGCCGATCCCCTTGCTGTTGCCGCTGCTGGTGGACGAGGTGCTGCTGGGCCATGGCGACGCGGCGCTGAAGATAATGAACCATGCGCTGCCGTTGGGCTGGCAGAGCGCTGCCGGTTATATCGGGCTGATGTTGCTGGCGACCCTGGCCCTGCGGTGCGGCGCGCTGCTGTTCAACGTACTGCAGGCGCGGTTGTTCGCGAGACTGGCCAAGGACATCGTCTATCGCATCCGTATCCGCTTGATCGACCGCCTCAAGCGCATCTCCCTGGGCGAATACGAAAGCCTGGGCAGCGGCACCGTGGCGGCCCACCTGGTCACCGACCTGGATACCCTCGACAAATTCGTCGGCGAGACGCTCAGCCGGTTCCTGGTGGCGATGCTGACCCTGGTGGGCACGGCCGGCATTCTTGTGTGGATGCATTGGAAACTGGCGTTGTTGATCCTGTTGTTCAACCCGCTGGTGATCTACGCCACCGTGCAGTTGGGCAAACGGGTCAAGCACCTCAAGAAACTGGAAAACGACAGCACGTCGCGCTTCACCCAGGCCCTGACTGAAACCCTGGACGCGATCCAGGAGGTGCGGGCCGGTAACCGGCAGGGTTTTTTCCTTGGCCGGCTGGGGTTGCGCGCCCGGGAAGTGCGCGATTATGCGGTCAACTCCCAGTGGAAAAGCGACGCGTCGAGCCGGGCCAGTGGTTTGCTGTTCCAGTTCGGCATCGATATCTTCCGCGCCGCGGCGATGCTCACCGTACTGTTTTCCGATCTTTCCATCGGCCAGATGCTGGCGGTGTTCAGCTACCTCTGGTTCATGATCGGTCCGGTGGAACAACTGCTGAACCTACAATACGCCTATTATGCGGCGGGCGGAGCCTTGAGCCGCATCAACGAATTGCTGGCGCGTGCCGACGAGCCGCAATACAAGGGCACGGTCGATCCGTTCCTGGGGCAGGACACCCTCGGCATCGATATCCAGGGATTGAGCTTCGGTTATGGCGAGGAGCTGGTGCTCGACCAACTGAACCTGTCCATCGCGCCTGGTGAAAAAGTCGCCATCGTCGGGGCCAGCGGCGGTGGCAAGAGCACCCTGGTGCAGCTGTTGCTGGGGCTGTATACACCGCAGTCGGGCAGCATTCGCTTTGGTGGCGTCACTCAGGAGGACATCGGTCTGGAGACCATCCGTGAACACGTCGCAGTGGTGCTGCAACACCCGGCGCTGTTCAATGACACGGTCCGGGCCAACCTGACCATGGGCCGCGAGCGCAGCGACGAAGCCTGCTGGCGGGCGCTGGAAATTGCGCAGTTGCACAGCACGATCCGCGAATTGCCCGCCGGCCTGGACAGCGTCGTCGGGCGTTCCGGGGTGCGTCTATCCGGTGGCCAACGCCAGCGCCTGGCGATTGCGCGCATGGTCCTGGCCGAACCCAAGGTGGTGATCCTCGACGAGGCGACCTCGGCCCTGGACGCTGCCACCGAATACAACCTGCACCAGGCACTGGCCCGATTCCTGAGCCATCGCACCACCCTGGTCATCGCTCACCGGCTGTCGGCCGTCAAGCAGGCCGACCGGGTGCTGGTATTCGACGGTGGGAAAATCGCCGAGGACGGGGACCATCAGCAACTGATGGCCGATGGCGGTCTGTACGCCAAGCTTTATGGCCATCTGCAGCAGCACTAGGCTCTGAAACACCAGGCCAGGCACTGCCTGGCCTTCGTCTAGAGATACTTTCAATAGCGCCTGGTTTCAGTCTGAATCGGTTGACGTGCCAAGCTCCGTGGCCGGACGCTTGCGGCGTTGCCCCCAGATGACATTCAGGGCATCGGCGCCGCGCTCGTGGCCGAATTCCTTCATGACAATCGAGCAGGATTCGCAGGGCGGCAAGGTGGTCGCCACGGTGATGGACTTGATGTCCCCAGGATCCGGATACTTTTCACTGATGTAGCCGATCAGCTTGCTTTCACTGTCTGCGGTCGTGATGCGGCCCAGCCTGTCCGAACCGGAACTGCCCGTCGCATCCATCAAGTGGGGAATCGCCAAAAGCTTCCCGTCGGGGCTGAGGCTAAGGGCTGCGGGATCGATGGGATTCCTGATGGCGTCTACGTTGAAATAGCTGACGTCGTTCAAGGTGATTTCGCTCAAGCCATTGCTGGATTTGAACAGTGGCAGGTGCCGGGTATAGTCCTCGATGCCGGAAACGCTGACGTAGACTTCATTTTTCCCCGAGGCGGTGGTGACGCTGGCGAAGGCGATGTTCTTGGGGTTTTGCGTCGGGAGGATTTTCTGCAACTCCCGCATGGCGTCGTCGATGGTGACAGGACGGGTCGCCGATTGCGGGGCAACGGCGATGGACGGGTCCGTAAACAAAGCCTCGAAGATATTCGCTGTCGACTTTTGCAACGCCTCGGGTGCCTGCCTGGAAGGCTTCCACACGGCCGCTCCGGTAGGCAGGTCGGCCACGATCATTCTTGTCCGGCGATCGAAAAGCACGGCCTCGGCCGAATACGTATTGACCTTCACCCACTTCATATTGGAAGGCGGATGGACAGGGGCACCGATGGGAATCGAAATTTCATCGATCTTGTCCAGCGCCAGTTCGACCTGGTCTCTTCCATAGATCCTTGCAGCGTTGTTCGCGTTCAGCGAGCCGATGTAGACCCTTTGGAGCTCCTCGCCGGGCGTGCCTGGCATCAGGTCTTCGGGGCCCAGCTTTTTCAGGATCAACGGGCCCTCGAGGCTGTCGGTGGACGGTAATCTCGTCATGTAGTAATCGTCGAAATTCAGGCGGGTGAAGACGTAATTGAATTTCTCGTCGATGGATCGAATGATGAGCGCGCCGGTCACGTGTGTGTCATCGATGCCCTCTGCCGTCCCGGATACTCTGATCCCTCCATAGAGGCCGGTCTGGAATTCCAGCGTCGCATCGACGGTTTCCCTGGGAATCGGGGTCTTGCTGGTGAGGCCGATCCATTCCGGCCGTCCTTTGTAGGTATTGAGCTTGCCGCCCTTGAGCTCATAGATTTTCCCCTCGAACGCCAACAGCGCCCGGTCGTTGGCCGACTTGGGTATGGAGGGATAGAGCGTCGTATCGCCGAACCACGGCGCCCAGCTCGGCTCCGCGCTGAACTCTCCCGAAGGTGGACGCTCGGCAGGCTTGTCCTGCAGGACATACCGGGTCTTGCAAATTTCATCGGGAGCCCGACGGACACGGCATGGTTGTTTCCTGAGGGTTTCACTGGCATCCAGCTGACTGGCGCGACGCAGGGTGCCGTCCGCCAGGCGATAGGGCACGTCATCCAGATAAAGCGTACGGCTGCCGTCGACTTCGAGCTGTTCGCGTATGTGGCTTCTTTGCGGGACCTCGACAATGACATCGGTGTCAGTGCGGGCCAGGGTGTTGTAGTGGGAGCGGCCCAGGGACAATTCGGGCACGTCCTTGGACAGGGATGGGCCGTAAGGCTTGTCGGAAAACGGGTCGATCAAGCGGTAGTCGGTTTTGCCGGACGCCCCGACGTTGCGTACCAGGACATCATCGACCCCGCGCACCGCACCGAGCTGGTCATGGTTGGCCAGCGGTCGCCATCTTCCCGGATCCGTGGCCTGGGACATGCCTTTTACAAAATCGTAGTGGCCGGCTCTGCCGCTCAGGACCTTCAGGTTGAAATAGCCTTTTTTCCCGAGCCGGTATGCACTCTGGCCACCTGCTTGAAACAGGGATGGGATTGCATCGAGGGGATTGAGCGTTGCGTTGAGCAAGGTGCCCGTGAGTTTCGCGAAGGCGGGCAACGTTTCGCCAAAACTCCATTTGCCCACCGTCCGGATCAGCTTCAGCGAGCCCGAGGCGAATTTGCCGATGGGAAGGACAAACGAGGCGAAGTCGATGAACAGGCCAAACGCACCACTGACCAGGCGATCGCGATCGCCTGAGCTGAGGTCTTCGATACTGCTCCAGAAAGGTACGAGCATTTTGGTCAGGTCGATGACTTTCTTGCGCTTGGCTTTTTCATGGTCGAACTCCGTGGCGCCATAACAACTGTCGTGCAGTTCCTTTTCATCCACGAACAGCAGGTGCTGGGCAATGTGTTGAGTGATCCTTTGGGTGACTTTCGATTCCAATGTGCGGGGCAAGGCGCTGTCATCATCGCGTTCCATCGGCTCAAGGGTGTCGCCCAACTGATCCAGGATGGCCTGGCATTGCCTATCGGCAGCGGGAATGGTGCCCTTTACATGGGCGTCCCAATCGAAAGGAAGGATTTTGGTACGCACTACGCTCGCGTTTACGGAAGAGCCGCGGCTGACTCGCCATTTCTCTGTCTTCAGCTCGCCGCCCAGGTGTTGCTCGGTGATATCCGGTCGGCGGCGGATCACGCCGGCGCGGGGCAGGACTTCGTAATAGGAGGTGCGGCTGTCCCGTGTCGCCGCCAGGACGAAGCCGTTACGCGCACGCAGTGGGCGCTTCTTGTCTTCCGACTCGTTCGCCGCCTCGGTTCCCATGATCGCTTGTCTCAAGGTGTAGACCTTGACCGATCCATACTCCAGCGCATGACGGTCGGCCAGGGGAAGAGAGGCGAGTTGATGGGCGATCAATGTCCGGTAGGCGTTTCTGATCAGGTTGAGGTAGATCTTGAAGTGCGTGGCAAATGTCTCCTCGATATCCGGCAATGTTCTGCGCTCGAGGGCAATGGCGGACAGATGCGGCCATGGCAGATTGCTCTGCACGGTTCGGTCGTCGTCGATACTCAACCAGGCGTTCGTCGAGTATTTCCCATCCGGCCCGGTGATGAACCATCTTTTTCCCTGAAGCTGCCCGGAGGCATAGACATCCACGAATGAATACGCGTCAGGCGCGGGCCTGCCGATAGGAGCCATCAGCCGAAGTTGCGGTGCGGTATAGAAGGCGTTCGCTTCCTTGACCAGCTTGCGGCCGTCCGACACGAACAGGCTCTCGCCAAAAAACCTGGCCATCTTCGCCCTGGCAATGTTCAGTCGTTCGGGGGGCGGGCTATCAAGCCAGCGGATAGCGCGGTTCAGGCTTTCGACTTCGGAGTCGAGCCTCTTTGCGGCCTCCTGTATGTCTTGCGCCGGATAGTTGGCATCCTCCCTATAGCCAATCAACCCGTTCGTCAGGGCCCATTCCAGCATCGGTTTCAATCGGGTCAGGGTGATCAGTTTCAGTTCTTCGGCTGTCGCTCCAATGGCCTGCCTGATGGGCAGGTCCACCAGTTGCTGGAAGTCCAGGCGTTGCAGCAACAGAGGATCGATCGCCTGGGCCAGGTGAACCCCGTGGACGAAATTCACCCAGACAGTGGAGCTTCGGTAGGGCAGTTGCGGCGGTATATCGCGAACCTGGAACTCCAAGGGGAACAACGGCAGGAAAAGGCCGGCGATCAGAATGGATTCATTCACCGACGTGGCGCGCCCCGATGCGACCAGGTGTGTCTCGAAGCCGGCCTGGATTTCCTGGTAGCTCTTGCCCCAATGGGCTGACTTTTGCCAGCGGTAGCCAGCGATGCCCTCCGGGTCTGCGGTCGGAACCGAGGTGATCCACAGGCGAAGGGCCTTGACCAGCAAGCCGGTACGTATTCCCGGAGCGCTGTTCTCGCCGTCCCTGCCGCCGAACCAGTCCAGGGCCAGCAGCAGCCTGGCGGCCAGCGCCTGGGCCCTTGGCGACAGCAGGATTTGCTCCAGGTACACCGACGGTTTTGCGCGGAGCGTTTGTGTTGCCAGGCGGGTGATATCCCGGGCACCGAGATAGTCCAGCAGGAATGTCTGCGGCGTGGGCAGGAATTGACGCACTGTTTCGATGACCAGGCGGTCGTCCATCGCTTGCGCGGGTGTCGGTTCCAGGTTCGGTTCGTCGAGCCTGATGCCGTGCCAGAGCCCCAATGAATGGCGAGCGCGTTTCTCTTCCAGGGTGTCGAGGGTGGCCTGGCGTTGTTGGGCATCTTGCGGATCCCAGGCCGCAATGCCATAGAACCGGGTCATTCTGGCGAGTGAAAACTGGCCATCGAAGCGAATCTTTCCAGCCAGTCGGAGTGCCGACTTTTCGATGTTTGCCAACAACTCTTTCCAGGCGGTTTGTTTGTCGAGTTCAAGCCGGATGACGGTGGTGTCGTTCTTCTTGCGTGCGAAGTAATGGGCCTGGCCGTCCTTCAATATCACGGTCAATTCATTGAATGAAGCGTCCAGGGTGGCGCACAGTGACTGGTAATCCTTGTTTTCCATCAGCGCTCGCAGTGCCTGCTGGCCGATTGCGTTTTCCAGGGCCATGGGAGAACAGGGTTGGGGTGTCAGTAGTCTGTCGATGAACTTGTCCGTGGGTGTTTCATTGTTTCGGACAAGTGCCAACAGCGCGTCATACTCCGCCAGCAGGCCCTGATGCGCCTGGGCCTGGGAGGGCCATTGGTGCTGTGGAGAATTCATTGAAAGATCGAACGAGGGCAACGGGTGCATAAAGAGTCCCTGGTGATAAACGAAGGGGCCCCAGGCCCACTTCAAAAGTGCCGGCCGGAGCAGTCCCCTATCCAATCAATCAGGGAAAAACAGTGGTGGTAGATATATATGGCGCCCCGGTGTTTTCTAACTTTTCCGGTTAGTGCCTGTGACAGGCATCGACGAGATTTCACGCATTCGAGAGACGGGGACGTTAAATGATGTCCGGCCTCTTGCGAGGAACTGCTGCGCCTCCTAGTCTTGTTGGAATGATCGGTCTTTAGGCTGGTCGACGAGCCTATACAGGGACCTCATGAATCAAGCGCGGACTCTCGGAACTCCCCGGTTGTTGGGCATCGTATGGCCTTTTATCGCCGTTGTTCTGTTTCAGGCCTTGCTGGGGGGCGTCAGTCTTTACGTATTGTCGGCGGTTCGTGGTTATGTGGCCGGGGAAAGCCTCTGGTCCAAGGGGCAGAAAGACGCGATCTATTACCTGAACCTCTACGCCGACAGCCGCGACGAGGCGATTTTCCGCAAATACCAGCTGGCCATCGCCGTGCCCGAAGGCGGGCATGAACTGCGGGTGGCGCTGGATCGCCAGCCACCGGACCTGGAGGCGGCGCGGGCAGGCATTCTCAAGGGAGGCAATCACCCGGACGACGTCTCCAGCCTGATCTGGCTCTACCTGAATTTTCGCCACTTCAGTTACCTGGAAGAAGCCATCGACCTCTGGACGGTGGGTGACAGTTACCTGATAGAACTGAACAACGTCGCCCGGCAGATGCACGAGAGCATTTCCCAGGGCAAGGCCACGGACATCGATATCCGCGGCTGGAAGACACGAATCTTTGCCATCAACGATTCCGTCACCCCGGCTGCCAAGGCGTTCAGCGACGCCTTGGGGGAGGGGTCGCGCTTTATCCTGCGCCTGCTGTTGGTGACCAACTTCGCCACCGCCCTGGGGCTGATTGTCCTGGCGTTGTTGCGCACCCACAAACTGCTGGCCCAGCGGCAGGTTTTCGCCAATGCGCTGCAAGTGGAGAAGGAACGGGCACAGATCACCCTGCAATCCATCGGCGACGGGGTCATCACTACCGATGTCGAGGGCGCCATTGCCTATATGAATCCCGCGGCCGAGGCGATGACCCATTGGAAAGCCGAGCACGCCACCGGGCTGCCCCTGGCCGCGCTGTTCAATCTGCTGGACGACAACGCCCAGACCGAAGGCCTGACCCTGATCGAGCACATCCTCAGCGGGCGGCTCGGCGGGGGCAGCGAGCATTCCAAACTGATCCAGCGGCTGGATGGCAGTACCGTTTCGGTAACGCTCGTAGGGGCGCCAATCCGCCATGCCGGCAAGGTCAGCGGCGCCGTGCTGGTCCTGCACGACATGACCCAGGAGCGTCAGTACATCGCCAACCTGTCCTGGCAGGCCACCCACGACGCCTTGACTGGCCTGGCGAACCGCCGGGAGTTCGAATATCGCCTCGAACAGGCCTTGCATAACCTGACGCGCCAGTCCGGGCGGCATGCCTTGATGTTCCTGGACCTGGATCAGTTCAAGCTGGTCAACGACACTTGTGGCCATGCGGCAGGCGACGAGCTGCTTCGTCATATCTGTGCCTTGCTGCAATCGGGGCTGCGGGAAAACGATACATTGGCCCGTCTGGGTGGGGATGAATTCGGGATCCTGCTGGAGAACTGCGCGCCGGACGCTGCGGAGAAGATCGCCGAAGGACTGCGCCAGACCGTGCAGAACCTGCACTTCGTCTGGAAGGGCCGGCCATTCGTGACCACCGTGAGCATCGGGCTGGTGCATATCGCCCAGAACCCGACGACGCTGGAGGCGTCCCTGCGTGCCGCGGACATGGCCTGCTACATGGCCAAGGAGAAGGGCCGCAACCGGGTTCAGGTCTATCACGCCGACGATTCGGAACTGTCCCTGCGCTTCGGCGAAATGGCCTGGGTCCAGCGCCTGCACATGGCTCTGGAGGAAAACCGTTTCTGTCTCTATGCCCAGGAAATCGCCGCGCTGGGGCCGGGGGAACACGGTGGCGGGCATATCGAGATCCTGTTGCGCCTGCATGACGAAGCCGGGCGGATGATCCTGCCGGACAGCTTCATACCGGCCGCCGAGCGTTACGGCCTGATGACTTCCCTGGACCGTTGGGTGGTGGAAAACGTCTTCAGGATCATTCGCCAGTGCCTGAATGAGTCGCCCCAAGGCCCCATGGCCATGTGTGCGATAAATCTGTCAGGCACTACTATCGGAGATCAGGCATTCCTTGATTTCCTGCGTAAACAATTCGCGGCTTATTCAGTCCCGCCAGAAATGATTTGTTTTGAAATAACCGAGACCAGCGCTATTTCGAATTTGGGTAGTGCGATCCGCTTTATCAATGAACTCAAGGGGTTGGGTTGTTATTTCTCTCTGGATGACTTTTGTGCCGGAATGTCTTCGTTCGCTTACTTGAAACATTTACCTGTAGACTTCCTGAAGATCGACGGGAGTTTCGTAAAGGATATGCTGGACGACCCGATTAACCGTGCAATGGTCGAAGTGATCAATCACATCGGCCACGTCATGGGTAAGCGCACGATTGCCGAGTTCGTTGAGACTGCCCAGATCGAGCAGGCACTGCTGGAGATTGGCGTGGATTACGCTCAAGGGTATGTGATCGAGCGCCCGCAATTGTTTACCTGTGATACGTTGCAATGTAGGCCGGCCCGGCCCCAGCCGTTGTTATTCAAGGCCCCCGGTACGTTCCGCTGAGCCTCTTGTTGATCCGTAAAAAATCACAATCAAAAGGAGCCCGACAGTGATCGACACATTCAACCGAACAGGCCCGCTCATGGACGCCACCAGCTATCCGAAATGGGCACAACAGCTCATTATCGATTGCAGCGAGAGCAAGCGCCGGGTTGTCGAACACGAGCTGTATCAACGCATGCGTGATAACAAGCTCAGCGCCAGGACCATGCGCCACTACCTCATCGGTGGTTGGCCGGTCGTCGAACAGTTCGCCTTGTACATGGCGCAGAACCTTACCAAGACCCGCTTTGCCCGCCACCCTGGCGAGGACATGGCCCGTCGTTGGCTGATGCGCAACATTCGTGTCGAACTCAACCATGCCGACTACTGGGTGAACTGGAGTGCGGCCCATGGCGTCACGCTGGAAGACCTGCAAGCCCAGCAGGTGCCCCCCGAACTGCATGCCTTGAGTCACTGGTGCTGGCACACCAGCTCGTCCGATTCGCTGATAGTGGCCATCGCGGCGACCAACTATGCGATCGAAGGGGCCACCGGTGAGTGGTCGGCGCTGGTATGTTCCAGCGGCGTCTATGCCGCGGCCTTCCCCGAGGAAGAACGCAAGCGCGCCATGAAATGGCTGAAGATGCATGCGCAGTACGACGATGCCCACCCTTGGGAAGCCCTGGAGATCATCTGCACGCTAGGGGGCATGAACCCGAGCAGGGCCTTGCAGGCCGAGCTGCGCCAGGCCATTTGCAAGAGCTATGACTACATGTATCTGTTCCTGGAGCGTTGCATGCAACTGGAGCAGGAAAAAGTCTCCTCCACCCGTGAGCGCCTGGCGCTGGCCGGGAGCTGATCGCCCGTAAGGGGCCCTGGCCGTCAACGGGGAGGTTGACGGCCAGGGCCCGCAGCGAGTGTCGTTCCCCGGCGGCCTTTCAACCCGCCATCGCCAGCCGGTTCCGCCCCTCGCGCTTGGCCACATACAGTGCACTGTCGACCCGTCGCAACAGGCTTTCGGCGGACTCGCCCGGCAGCAGCGTTGCACAGCCGAGGCTGACCGTCAGCTCGATCCTCGTTCCCGCCACGAAATAATCCTGCACCTGAGCGGCATACCGCAGCCGTTCGCCGACCATGGCCGCTGCTTCCCGGCTGGTATTGGAAAGCAGGATCAGGAATTCCTCGCCACCGAACCTGAACACCATGTCCACGTTGCGCAATTGCTGCTTGATCGACTCGGCGACGGTCCTGAGTACTTCATCGCCGACGCCATGGCCGTGGGTGTCGTTGATGCGCTTGAAATGATCGATGTCGAGCATCAACAGCGACAGGGGCTGCATATGGCGCCGGGACATGTCGATTTCCCGCTCCAGGGTCTGGTCCATGGCGATGCGGTTGCCGGTGCCGGTCAAGGGATCGCGCAGGGCGCTCTGGGTCGCTACGCGGTAGAGCAGGGCGTTGCGCAACGGAAACAGCAGCGTCGACATCACGGACTCGAGGTCGTGTTGCTCGGGGTCGGTAAAGCGCTGATTGCGCCGGAATATCAGCTCGCCCAGATCTTCGCCTTCATGACTCAAGTTGTAGCTGAGCACGTGGTGCCCACGCTGGCCGAACTCCATGCGCAGGTCGCTGGGCTTGTGCTGGTAGGCCAGTGCATCCAATGGCACCAGCCGCTGGACTTCACGGAAGAACAGGCCCAGGACCCGCTGCGGCTCCAGGCTCGTCTGCAATTGCTGGCCCAGTTGTTGGCGCAGTTGCTGGAGCGTGACGGACCGTGTCGCCAAGGGTGACGGCTGGCCGAGTCCCAGGCGCTGCAATTTGGCGCTGTCGAAGTCAATCGTATTGGTCTGGGTGGGCGTTTTCATATGGCGTAAGCCCCTGCAAAATCTGTCCCGACAGGGTGGGCGAGGCAGCGCCAGGCTGCGTATCGTACTGGTCCATCAATCCCGTAAGGCACTGAGTTGAGTCTAGTCTGCTTTCCCTGTATGGCTGCAGGTCTCGCCTCAATGCCTGTCACCCGCCGGACATGGCGTGTTTGAGGGTATTTAGAGCGAAACTCGTGCCAGTCCGTTCAATACGGAAAAATCGCTTGGAAAATCAACGGGGTGAAATGCAGATGCGGGCATGATGCAGGCGTCGAGCGACGGAGGTCTGGCGATTCGCCTGGCTTGGCATTGCACGCGGCAGCGCCGCGACGGTAAACCGCCGCGACGTGAAGTGGAGGTGTTACTGGGCGTTGAAGGCCTGGCCGTTGACACCCGTGCTGTCCGGGCCCATCAAGTACAGGTAGACCGGCATGATCTCTTCAGGCGTCGGGTTATTGAGCGGATTTTCCCCCGGATAGGCCTGGGCGCGCATGCTGGTGCGGGTGGCCCCCGGGTTGATGCTGTTGGCTCGCACTGCCGCGACAGTATCGACCTCGTCGGCCAGGGTCTGCATCAGCCCCTCGGTGGCGAACTTGGACACACCGTAGGCCCCCCAGTACGCGCGGCCCTTGCGTCCGACGCTGCTGGAGGTGAACACCACGGAGGCATCCCTGGACAGCTTGAGCAGAGGCAGCAAGGTGCTGGTGAGCATGAACATGGCGTTGACGTTCACGTGCATCACCCGCATGAAGTTTTCGCCCGACAGCTGCTCCAGCGGTGTGCGCGGACCGATGATCGAAGCGTTGTGCAGCAGGCCGTCCAGGTGACCGAACTCGGTTTCGATCATGGCTGCCAGTTCGTCGTACTGATGGGGCAGGGCGGTTTCCAGGTTGAACGGAATCACGGCCGCTTGTGGGTGACCGGCGGCTTCGATTTCATCATAGACCTGGGTCAGGTTGGCTTCGGTCTTGCCCAGCAGCAGCACCGTGGCACCGTGGGCGGCGTAGGCCTTGGCAGCAGCGGCGCCGATGCCACGACCGGCCCCGGTCACGAGGATGACCCGGCCTTCGAGCAGGTCGGGGCGGGCGGTGTAATCAAACATAAAGAACCTCACGAAACAAAACGATGCGTGGTGATGCATTGTTGTGGCGAGGGGACTCATCCCCGTTGAGCTGCGATGCAGCCCTGTTTTCATGCCGTCGGCATCCAGGCTTTCTGAGCGCGTGATGGGAGGCGCTTCGCGCCCCAGCGGGGATGAATCCCCTCGCCACGACTGCGACGTTCAGCTCAGCAACTGCACAACGCGTTATCCAGCACTTCACGTAGTGCCGAAGGGTGATCGATCACCACGTCCGCCCCCCAATGCCTGGGGTTGTCGTCCGGGTGGATGTAGCCGTAGGTCACTGCACAGGTCCTGGTGCCGGCATTGCGGCCGGACTCGATGTCCCGCAGGTCGTCGCCTATGAACAGGACGCTGGCCGGGTCCAGGTCGAGCATCTTGCACGCCAGGATCAACGGCTCCGGGTCGGGCTTGCTGTTCTTCACATGATCGGGGCAGATCAGCACCTTCGAGCGCTCGGCCAGCCCCAGCTGCTGCATGATCGGCTCGGCGAAACGCACCGGCTTGTTGGTGACCACGCCCCAGACCAGATTGGCGGCTTCGATGTCGGCCAGCACCTCGGCCATGCCGTCGAACAGATGGCTGTGGATCGCGCAGCCCTTGAGGTAGCGGTCCAGGAATTCCTGGCGCAGCTCCTCGAACCCCGGCGATTCAGGGTCCATGGAAAACGTCACTGCCACCATAGCCCGTGCCCCTCCGGAAATCTCGTCGCGGATGTGCTGGGTGTTCATCGGTGGCAAGCCACGGTCGGCGCGCATGGCCTGGCAGATGGCGATGAAGTCCGGTGCCGTGTCGAGCAGCGTGCCATCCATGTCGAAAAGAACTGCCTTGAGACGCATCGACTTACTCCTCGCGCAGGGTCTGGATCATGTAGTTGACGTCAACGTCCGAAGACAGCTTGTAGTGCTTGGTGAGCGGGTTGTAGGTCAGGCCGATGATGTCCTTGACGGTCAGCCCGGCCATGCGGCTCCAGGCACCCAGTTCGGAGGGGCGGATGAATTTCTTGAAGTCGTGGGTGCCGCGCGGCAGCAGCTTCATGATGTATTCGGCGCCGATGATGGCGAACAGATACGCCTTTGGGTTGCGGTTGATGGTGGAGAAGAATACCTGGCCGCCGGGTTTGACCATGCGCATGCAGGCCCGGATGACCGAGGACGGGTCGGGCACGTGCTCGAGCATTTCCAGGCAGGTGACCACATCGAACTGCTCGGGCATTTCCTCGGCCAGGGCTTCGGCGGTGGTCTGCCGGTACTCCACGTTGACACCGGATTCCAGTTGATGCAATTGCGCCACGGCCAGCGGCGCCTCGCCCATGTCGATGCCCGTCACGGTTGCCCCGCGCAGGGCCATGGCTTCACTGAGGATACCGCCGCCGCAGCCGACATCGAGTACCTTCTTGCCGGCCAGGCCGACACGTTCGTCAATCCAGTTGACCCGCAGCGGGTTGATATCGTGCAGTGGCTTGAACTCGCTTTCACGATCCCACCAGCGATGGGCGAGGGCCTCGAACTTGGCGATTTCGGCGTGGTCGACGTTACTCATGTGCAAATCCTCGAAAAAACTTTGAAAGAATCAGGGCCCCGAGCGATGGCTCAAGGGGCATGGTCATTGGTCATGGCCGCTGATGCGCCGTCCCCAGGCCTGCGCCGTGGCGATCAGTTGCGTTTCATCCAGGCGGGTCAACCGGCCGTCCTCCAATAAAGGCTTGCCAGCCACCCACAGGTGTTTCACGCGATCGCGGCCTGTGGCATAGATCAGTTGTGAAACCGGGTCGTAGACCGGTTGCTGAGCCAGGCCTGACAGGTCAAAGGCCACCAGGTCCGCAGCCTTGCCGAGCTCCAGCGAGCCGACTATGGCCTCTATGCCCAGCGCCCGGGCGCCATTGAGCGTGGCCATGCGCAACGCGCGGTGGGCGTCCAGGGCCATGGCAGAGCCGGAAACAGCCTTGGCCAACAGTGCCGCGGTGCGGGTTTCGCCCAGCAGGTCCAGGTCGTTGTTGCTGGCTGCGCCGTCGGTGCCGATCGCTACATTGACGCCGGCCTGCCACAGGCGCTCCACCGGGCAGAAGCCGCTGGCCAGCTTAAGGTTCGATTCCGGACAATGGATGACGCTGCAGTTGCTTTCTACCAGTAAGGCGAGGTCTTCATCGCTGATCTGTGTCATGTGCACGGCCTGGAAGCGCGGGCCCAGAAGACCCAGCCGGCCCAGGCGAGCCATGGGGCGTTCGGCGGTTTTATCCACGGCCTGCTGCACTTCGAATGCGGTTTCGTGGACGTGCATATGAATCGCCGCATCCAGTTCCTCGGCAATCACACGGATTTTCTCCAGGTTTTCGTCGCCTACGGTGTAAGGCGCATGGGGTCCGAATGCGACTTTGATTCGCGGATGATGCTTGAGGTCGCCAAACAATTCGATGCCCTGACGAATGGCTTCGTCGGCGCTGGCCGCACCGGGAATCGGGAAATCGAGGACAGGGATGGCGATTTGGGCGCGGATGCCGCTGTTGTGGACGCGCTCGCTGGCAACCTTGGGGTAGAAATACATGTCAGAGAAGCAGGTGATGCCGCCCTTGACCTGTTCGGCAATGGCCAGGTCGGTGCCATCGCGGACGAAATCCTCATCGACCCATTTGCCTTCGGCCGGCCAGATGTGCTGCTCGAGCCATGTCATCAGCGGCAGATCGTCGGCCAGACCGCGGAACAGCGTCATCGCCGCATGGCCGTGGGCGTTGATCAGCCCCGGGCTGAGCAGCATGCCCGGCAGTTCGCGGACCTGGGCGGCGTCGCACTTGAGGGCTTCTGCCCGTGGACCGATGAAAACGATGCAACCGTCGCGAATGCCCAGGCCGTGGTCCTGGAGTACCACACCGGCGGGTTCGACAGGCACCAACCAGGTCGGCAGCAATAATAAGTCGAGCGCAACGGCAGTCCTGGGCATCGTGGATCGGTTCCATCGGATATAAAGGATGGCGAAGTATACCCGAGCGTCTTCGCGGAGGGATCGCTATAATCGACGGCTTTTGTTCATGAGTGCGGGGTGAGGGATGCGCGATCGTCTGTTGGCAGCGGAGAAGGTGAAGGCCATCGACTGGCGCAATGGTTACCTGTACCTGCTCGATCAGCGTGTTTTGCCGTTCGAGGAAAACTGGATCGCCTATGACAGCGCGGCCGGCGTGGCCGAAGCCATTCGTTCGATGGTGGTACGCGGCGCACCGGCCATCGGCATCAGTGCGGCCTATGGCGTCGTACTGGCCGCCCGGGCGAGGTTTGCCGAAGGCGGCGACTGGCGGGCCGCGCTGGAGGCCGACCTGGCACTGTTGGCCGAATCCCGGCCGACGGCGGTAAACCTGTTCTGGGCCCTGGATCGGATGCGCGACCGGCTGGTGCGCTTGAAGGATCATGTCGAGCCGCTGGCGGCCCTCGAAGCCGAAGCCATCGCCATCCACGAAAGTGATCGCGAAGCCAACCTGACCATGGCCCAGCTCGGCGTCGACCTGATTCGCAGGCACCAGGGCAATGCCCAGGCCATCCTGACCCATTGCAATACCGGTGCCCTGGCCACCGGAGGCTTCGGTACGGCGCTGGGCGTGATCCGTGGCGCGTTCCTGGAAGGCATGGTCGAGCGCGTCTACGCCGACGAAACCCGTCCATGGTTGCAGGGCTCGCGCCTGACCGCCTGGGAATTGGCCAACGAAGGCATCCCGGTGACCGTCAACGCCGATTCTGCCGCAGCCCACATCATGAAGACCAAGGGCGTGACCTGGGTGATCGTCGGTGCCGACCGCATCACCGCCAACGGCGACGTGGCCAACAAGATCGGGACCTATCAGCTGGCGGTCTGTGCCATGCACCACGGCGTGCGTTTCATGGTGGTGGCGCCGAGTTCGACCATCGACATGAGCCTGGCCAGTGGCGACGATATCCCGCTCGAAGAGCGTGACGGGCGCGAGCTGCTGGAAGTCGGCGGCAAGCGGGTGGGCGCGGATGCGGACGCCTTCAACCCGGTATTCGACGTGACGCCGGCGGACCTGATCGATGCCATCGTCACCGAAAAGGGTATCGTCGAACGCCCTGACACCGCGAAACTGGCGCAGTTGATGTGCCGCAAGCGGCTGCATTGAGACAGTTTCTATCAGGCGCATCGTCTTCGAGCTGGCTCGCTTGCGCATGCAATCGTGTCGTGCCAGGAACCCTGGGCATGCAAAACACTCGTGTGGGCGCGAGCCTGTTCGCGAAGAAGCTCCTGAAACCGGTAAATCTTCTTGCATTCGAGCGCAAATTCTTCAGTCGCCGCGCTTCTAAGCCCCTCTGCTTCCGTATCAGCCTGTCACCGGTCAACTAACTACACACCATGCGCATCAGGGGGATAGGTGCGTGGCGGCTCTTGTGATAACATCCGGCGGTTTCCAGGGCTGCCTCGCGAGGCAGTCTTTACTGCGCAGATCCATGGCATAACTCGTTGATTTGTCGTAAGTCGCTGCACGGCACCTGGTCGGCAGCGGCGAGCTTCGTTCGCCTCATCCGGGCGTGACGAAGTTTCACCAGAAAAAGGAATCAGGCTTCTCATGGGCGAACTGGCCAAAGAAATCCTCCCGGTCAATATCGAAGACGAGCTGAAACAGTCCTACCTCGACTATGCGATGAGCGTAATCGTCGGGCGGGCACTGCCGGATGCGCGCGATGGCTTGAAACCCGTGCATCGGCGCGTGCTGTACGCAATGAGCGAGCTGGGCAACGACTTCAACAAGCCGTACAAGAAATCCGCCCGTGTCGTCGGTGACGTGATCGGTAAGTATCACCCCCACGGCGACACTGCCGTGTACGACACCATCGTGCGGATGGCACAGCCGTTTTCCCTGCGCTACCTGCTGGTAGACGGCCAGGGCAACTTCGGTTCCGTGGACGGAGACAACGCCGCGGCCATGCGATACACCGAAGTGCGCATGACCAAGCTGGCCCACGAGCTGCTGGCCGACCTGCACAAGGAAACCGTGGACTGGGTGCCGAACTACGACGGCACCGAAATGATCCCGGCGGTCATGCCGACCCGTATCCCGAACCTGCTGGTCAACGGCTCCAGCGGTATCGCCGTGGGCATGGCGACCAACATCCCGCCGCACAACCTCGGTGAAGTCATCGACGGTTGCCTGGCTCTCATCGACAATCCCGAACTCACCGTCGATGAACTGATGCAGTACATTCCCGGCCCGGACTTCCCGACCGCCGCGATCATCAACGGTCGTGCCGGTATCATCGAGGCCTATCGCACCGGTCGAGGCCGCATTTACATGCGCGCCCGTTCCACCGTCGAAGACATCGACAAGGTCGGCGGCCGCCAGCAGATCGTCATCACCGAGCTCCCGTACCAACTGAACAAGGCTCGACTGATCGAGAAGATCGCCGAGCTGGTGAAAGAGAAGAAGCTCGAAGGTATCACCGAGCTGCGCGACGAGTCCGACAAGGACGGCATGCGTGTCGTGATCGAGTTGCGCCGTGGCGAAGTGCCCGAGGTGATCCTCAACAACCTCTACGCCCAGACCCAGTTGCAGAGTGTGTTCGGCATCAACATCGTTGCGCTGATCGACGGTCGTCCGCGGATCCTGAACCTCAAGGACCTGCTGGAAGCCTTCGTGCGCCATCGTCGCGAAGTGGTGACCCGCCGCACCGTATTCGAGCTTCGCAAGGCCCGCGAGCGTGGACATATCCTCGAAGGCCAGGCTGTCGCCCTGTCGAACATCGACCCGGTCATCGCCCTGATCAAGGCTTCGCCGACACCGTCGGAAGCCAAGGAAGCGCTGGTCAGCACGCCTTGGGAATCGAGCGCGGTAATGACCATGGTGGAACGCGCCGGCGCCGACTCGTGCCGGCCGGAGAACCTCGATCCGCAGTATGGCCTGCGCGACGGCAAGTACTTCCTGTCCCCGGAGCAGGCGCAAGCCATCCTGGAACTGCGCCTGCACCGCCTGACCGGCCTGGAGCACGAGAAGCTGCTGGCCGAGTACCAGGAGATCCTCAACCAGATCGGCGAGCTGATCCGCATCCTCAACAGCGCCACGCGCCTGATGGAAGTGATCCGCGAAGAGCTGGAAGTGATCCGCGCCGAGTACGGCGACGTACGCCGCACCGAGATCCTCGATGCGCGCCTGGACCTGACCCTGGGTGACATGATCCCGGAAGAAGATCGCGTGGTGACCATTTCCCATGGCGGCTACGCCAAGACCCAGCCCCTGGCCGCCTACCAGGCCCAGCGTCGCGGCGGCAAAGGCAAATCGGCTACCGGCGTCAAGGACGAGGACTACATCGCTCACCTGCTGGTTGCCAACAGCCATACCACGCTGCTGCTGTTCTCCAGCAAAGGCAAGGTCTACTGGCTCAAGACTTATGAAATCCCCGAGGCATCCCGTGCCGCGCGCGGTCGTCCGCTGGTCAACCTGCTGCCGCTGGATGATGGCGAATACATCACCACCATGCTGCCGGTGGAGGAGTACACCGAAGGTCACTATATCTTCATGGCGACTGCCAACGGCACCGTGAAGAAGACCCCGCTGGAATCGTTCAGTCGCCAGCGCAGCGTGGGCCTGATCGCCCTGGAACTGGACGAGGGCGATGTGCTGATCTCCGCGGCCATCACCGACGGCGAGCGTGAAGTCATGCTGTTTTCCGACGGCGGCAAGGTGACCCGCTTCAAGGAGTCCGATGTCCGTGCCATGGGCCGTACCGCCCGCGGTGTACGCGGCATGCGCCTGCCGGAAGGGCAGAAGCTGATCTCCATGCTGATCCCGGAAGAGGGCAGTCAGATCCTTACCGCTTCCGAGCGTGGCTACGGCAAGCGCACCGCCATCAGCGAGTTCCCGGAGTACAAGCGTGGCGGCCAGGGCGTGATCGCCATGGTCAGCAACGAGCGTAACGGCCGATTGGTCGGCGCGGTGCAAGTGCTCGATGGCGAAGAGATCATGCTGATTTCCGACCAGGGCACCCTGGTCCGTACGCGGGTCGACGAAGTCTCCAGCCTGGGTCGTAACACCCAGGGCGTGACACTGATCAAGCTGGCCAACGACGAGACGCTGGTCGGGCTTGAGCGGGTGCAAGAGCCTTCGGAAGTCGAAGGCGCGGAGCAGGAAGGCGAGGAAGACATGGCGTTCGACGGCACCCTTGGCGCCAATGTCGACGACATGGCCGACGAGCAGTCGCTCGATGCCGCCGCAGACGAAGAAGAACCGCAGGACTAAGCGGACACGCAGGGGGCGGATGAAGATTCGCCCCCTTGTTGTTTGTGATGCTGCATAGGATCGCTCCCATGCTCAGCGCCCCATGGCGCCGAGCTTCATTGGATGCACTCCCATGCAGAGCACGGGGACGATTCCGTGCAGACCGAAAGATTTAAGTGACCACCAGATCAGAGCGAGATTGGATGTGAGCAAGAGAGCCTATAACTTCTGTGCCGGCCCGGCGGCGCTTCCTGAAGCGGTCCTGAAGCGCGCCCAGGGTGAACTTCTCGACTGGCATGGCAAGGGCCTGTCTGTCATGGAAATGAGCCATCGCAGCGATGAGTTCGTGTCCATTGCCACCAAGGCCGAGCAGGACCTGCGTGATCTGCTGAACATCCCGTCCAACTACAAGGTGCTGTTCCTCCAGGGCGGTGCCAGCCAGCAGTTCGCCCAGGTTCCGCTGAACCTGCTGCCGGAAAGCGGCAAGGCCGACTACATCGATACCGGTATCTGGTCGCAGAAAGCCATCGAAGAAGCCTCGCGTTATGGTCACGTGAACGTTGCGGCCAGCGCCAAGCCCTACGATTACTTCGCCATTCCCGGGCAGAACGAGTGGAACCTGTCCAAGGACGCCGCTTACGTTCACTACGCGCCGAATGAGACCATCGGCGGCCTGGAGTTCAACTGGATCCCGGAAACCGGCGATGTCCCGCTGGTCGCCGACATGTCGTCGGATATTCTCTCGCGTCCTGTGGATATCTCCCGGTTCGGCATGATCTACGCCGGTGCCCAGAAGAACATCGGTCCGAGCGGCATCCTGGTCAGCATCATTCGTGAAGACCTGCTGGGGCGCGCCCGCGCCCTGTGCCCGACCATGCTCGACTACAAGGTCGCGGCCGACAACGGCTCCATGTACAACACCCCCCCGACCCTGGCCTGGTACCTGTCCGGCCTGGTGTTCGAATGGCTGAAGGAGCAGGGCGGGGTCGAAGCCATCGGCAAGCTCAACGAAGTGAAGCAACGCACGCTCTACGACTTCATCGATGCCAGTGACCTGTACAGCAACCCGATCAACAAGACCGATCGCTCGTGGATGAACGTTCCGTTCCGCCTGGCCGACGATCGTCTCGACAAGCCGTTCCTGGCAGGCGCCGAAGAACGCGGCCTGCTGAACCTCAAGGGCCACCGCTCCGTGGGTGGCATGCGTGCCTCCATCTATAACGCCGTGGACATCCATGCCGTCAATGCACTGGTGGCCTACATGGCAGAGTTCGAGAAGGAACACGGCTGATGTCAGAACAGGAACTCAAGGCGCTGCGCCTGCGCATCGATGCCCTGGACGAAAAAGTCCTGGAGTTGATCAGCGAGCGAGCACGCTGCGCCCAGGAAGTCGCTCGCGTGAAGATGGCCTCCCTGGCCGAGGGCGAAACGCCGGTGTTCTATCGTCCCGAGCGTGAGGCTCAGGTGCTCAAACGGGTCATGGAGCGCAACAAGGGACCCTTGGGCAACGAAGAGATGGCGCGGTTGTTCCGTGAAATCATGTCCTCGTGCCTGGCACTCGAGCAGCCGTTGAAAGTCGCCTACCTGGGGCCGGAAGGTACCTTCACCCAGGCCGCCGCCATGAAGCACTTCGGCCATGCCGTCATCAGCAAGCCGATGGCGGCCATCGACGAAGTCTTCCGTGAAGTAGCGGCCGGCGCGGTGAATTTTGGCGTGGTTCCGGTGGAAAACTCCACCGAAGGCGCGGTCAACCACACGCTGGACAGCTTCCTCGAGCACGACATGGTGATCTGTGGCGAAGTGGAGTTGCGCATCCACCACCATCTGCTGGTGGGGGAAAACACCAAGACCGACAGCATCAGCCGGATCTATTCCCATGCCCAGTCCCTGGCCCAGTGCCGCAAGTGGCTGGATGCCCATTACCCGAATGTCGAGCGCGTGGCGGTATCGAGCAACGCCGAAGCGGCCAAGCGGGTCAAGGGCGAGTGGAACTCGGCGGCCATCGCCGGAGACATGGCGGCCGGTCTCTACGGCTTGACCCGTCTGGCGGAGAAAATCGAGGATCGCCCGGACAACTCCACGCGATTCCTGATGATCGGCAATCAGGAGGTTCCTCCGACTGGCGACGACAAGACGTCGATCATCGTCTCCATGAGCAACAAGCCCGGTGCACTCCATGAATTGCTGGTGCCATTCCACGACAACGGTATCGACCTGACCCGGATCGAGACCCGTCCTTCGCGCAGCGGTAAATGGACCTACGTGTTTTTCATCGATTTCGTCGGCCATCACCGCGATCCGCTGGTAAAAGGTGTGCTGGAGAAAATCAGTCAGGAAGCAGTGGCACTCAAGGTGCTGGGTTCCTACCCCAAGGCAGTTCTTTAAGGGCGGATAGCAAATGAGTGGCAACTTCCTCGCCCTGGCTCAGCCAGGCGTGCAACAACTTTCGCCTTACGTTCCGGGCAAGCCTGTGGACGAACTGGCCCGCGAGCTGAATCTGGATCCGACCCGCATCGTCAAGCTGGCGAGCAATGAAAACCCCCTGGGCGCGAGCCCCAAGGCGCTGGCGGCAATTCGCGATGAACTGGCCGATCTGACCCGTTATCCCGATGGCAACGGTTATGCCCTCAAGAGCCTGCTGGCCGAGCGCTGTGGCGTTGAATTGACCCAGGTGACCCTGGGCAACGGTTCCAACGACATTCTCGAGCTGGTGGCGCGCGCCTACCTCGCGCCGGGCCTCAATGCCGTGTTCAGCGAGCACGCGTTCGCGGTCTACCCGATCGCGACCCAGGCCGTGGGTGCCGATGCGCATGTGGTGCCGGCCAAGGATTTCGGACACGATCTGCCGGCGATGCTGGCTGCCATCGATGCCAATACCCGGGTGGTCTTCATCGCCAACCCGAACAATCCGACCGGCACCTGGTTCGACGCCCAGGCATTGGACGACTTCCTGCAGGACGTTCCTGAGCATGTACTGGTGGTGCTGGACGAGGCATACATCGAGTATGCCGAGGGGAGCGAACTGCCCGATGGCCTGGATTTCCTCGCGGCCTACCCAAACCTGCTGGTCTCGCGCACGTTCTCCAAGGCCTACGGCCTGGCGTCGCTGCGGGTCGGCTATGGCCTGTCCACTGCCGTGGTGGCCGATGTGCTTAACCGCGTACGCCAGCCGTTCAACGTCAACAGTTTTGCCCTGGCTGCCGCATGCGCCGCGCTCCAGGATGAGGAGTACCTCGAGCAGGGTCGCCGCCTGAACGAGGCCGGCATGCAGCAGTTGGAAGCCGGCTTCCGTGAACTGGGCCTGGGCTGGATTCCCTCCAAGGGCAACTTTATCTGTGTCGACCTGGGGCGCGTTGCCGCGCCGGTGTTCCAGGAGTTGCTGCGTGAAGGAGTGATCGTGCGTCCGGTGGCTAACTACGGCCTGCCGAACCATCTGCGCGTCACCATTGGCTTGCCGGCGGAAAACAGCCGTTTCCTAGAGGCGTTGAGCAAGGTCCTGGCTTGTGGTTGATGTCACTGCGTTGCAACCTGTCGTGCCTATGATCGGTCGCCTGGTGGTGATCGGCCTGGGGCTGATCGGTGGTTCGTTCGCCAAGGGGCTGCGCGAGAGCGGTCTGTGTCGTGAAGTGGTCGGTGTCGACCTGGACCCGCAATCGCGCAAGCTGGCGGTGGAGCTTGGTGTGGTGGATCGTTGCGAGGATGACCTGGCCGCTGCTTGCCAGGGGGCCGATGTCATCCAGCTGGCGGTGCCGATCCTGGCCATGGAGAAATTGCTGGCGCGCCTGGCGATCATGGACCTGGGCGAGGCGATCCTGACCGATGTCGGCAGCGCCAAGGGTAACGTCGTGCGGGCGGCCACCGAGGCTTTCGGTGGGATGCCGGCACGGTTCGTGCCCGGTCACCCGATTGCCGGTTCCGAGCAGAGCGGCGTTGAAGCTTCCAACGCCGAACTGTTTCGCCGCCACAAGGTGATTCTGACGCCGCTGGAGCAAACCGATCCGGCTGCGCTGGCGGTGGTGGACCGTTTGTGGCGTGAGCTGGGGGCCGATGTCGAGCACATGCAGGTCGGACGGCATGATGAAGTCCTGGCCGCTACCAGCCATCTGCCGCACCTGTTGGCGTTCGGTCTGGTGGATTCATTGGCCAAACGCAATGAAAATCTCGAGATCTTCCGTTACGCTGCCGGCGGTTTCCGCGATTTCACGAGAATCGCTGGTAGCGACCCGGTCATGTGGCACGACATCTTCCTCGCCAATCGCGAAGCTGTCCTGCGCACACTCGATACATTTCGCAGCGATCTCGACGCCTTGCGCGACGCGGTCGATGCAGGGGACGGGCACCAATTGCTGGGCGTTTTCACACGCGCCAGGGTGGCCCGCGAGCATTTCAGTAAAATCCTGGCCCGTCGGGCCTATGTGGACGCTATGAATTCCAACGATCTGATTTTCCTGGCACAACCTGGTGGCTCCCTGAGTGGGCGTATTCGTGTACCGGGCGATAAATCGATTTCCCACCGCTCGATCATGCTCGGCTCCCTGGCTGAAGGCGTGACCGAGGTGGAAGGCTTCCTCGAAGGCGAAGACGCCCTGGCGACATTGCAGGCATTTCGCGACATGGGTGTGGTCATCGAAGGCCCGCATCATGGCCGCGTGACCATCCATGGGGTCGGCCTGCATGGCCTCAAGCCTGCCCCTGGACCGATCTACCTGGGCAACTCGGGTACCTCGATGCGCCTGTTGTCCGGCCTGCTGGCCGCCCAGGACTTCGACAGTGTCCTGACCGGCGACGCTTCGTTGTCCAAGCGTCCGATGAATCGGGTGGCCAATCCACTGCGGGAAATGGGTGCGGTCATCGAGACGGCGGCCGACGGGCGTCCGCCGATGACCATTCGTGGCGGCAACAAGCTCAAGGGCTTGACCTATACCATGCCGATGGCCAGCGCCCAGGTGAAATCCTGCCTGCTGCTGGCCGGTCTTTATGCCGAAGGCAAGACCACCGTCACCGAACCCGCCCCGACCCGCGATCACACCGAGCGCATGCTGCGCGGTTTCGGTTACCCGGTCACGGTCGACGGGGCCACGGCGTCCGTTGAGTCCGGTAGCAAGCTGACGGCCACCCACATCGAAGTGCCAGGCGATATCTCTTCGTCCGCGTTCTTCCTGGTGGCAGCGTCTATCGCCGAGGGCTCCGAACTGGTGCTCGAACACGTCGGCATCAACCCGACCCGTACCGGTGTGATCGATATCCTGCGCCTGATGGGCGCTGATATCACCTTGGAAAACCAGCGTGAAGTCGGTGGCGAACCCGTAGCGGACCTGCGCGTAAGAGCAGCTAAACTCAAGGGTATCGAGATTCCGGAAGCGCTGGTTCCGCTGGCGATCGACGAGTTCCCGGTGCTGTTCGTGGCGGCGGCCTGTGCAGAAGGGCGTACCGTATTGACTGGCGCCGAAGAGCTGCGGGTCAAGGAATCGGACCGTATCCAGGTGATGGCTGATGGCCTGCTGGCGCTGGGGGTCAAGTGCGAGCCGACTCCGGATGGCATCATCATCGACGGCGGCCAGATCGGCGGCGGCGAGGTTCATGGGCATGGCGACCACCGTATTGCCATGGCATTCAGCGTGGCTTCCTTGCGTGCCAGCGCACCGATCCGCATCCACGACTGTGCCAACGTCGCGACGTCGTTTCCGAACTTCCTCGCGCTGTGTGCGCAGGTCGGTATTCGAGTAGCACAAGAGGCGCAGTCGTGAAGATCAAGACACCGGTCATCACCATCGATGGCCCTAGCGGCTCGGGCAAGGGCACCGTTGCCGGGATTCTGGCCCGTCAACTGGGCTGGAACCTGCTCGACTCGGGGGCGTTGTATCGACTGCTGGCGTTCGCGGCCAGCAACCATGGCGTGGACCTGACCAACGAAGAACTGCTCAAGGCCCTGGCGGCGCATCTGGATGTGCAGTTCATCGCCGCGACCGAGGGCCAGTTGCAGCGCATCATCCTGGAAGGCGACGAAGTCAGCGATGTCATCCGTACCGAGAGCGTGGGTGCAGGCGCTTCGCAGGTTGCCGCGCTACCGGCGGTGCGCGAAGCGTTGCTGCAGCGTCAGCGGGCATTCCAGGAACCACCGGGGCTGGTGGCCGATGGTCGGGACATGGGAACGGTGGTGTTTCCGGACGCGCCATTGAAGATTTTCCTCACTGCCAGTGCGGAGGAGCGGGCTCGCCGCCGATATTTGCAGTTGAAGGGCAAGGGCGAGGATGTTAGTCTGTCGAGTCTGCTAGATGAGATCCGTGCGCGCGACGAGCGTGACACCCAGCGCGCAGTAGCCCCGCTAAAGCCGGCGACCGATGCGATACAGCTGGATTCCACGGAGTTGTCCATCGATCAGGTGTTGCAACGCATCATGAGCGAGATCGCCATTCGCGATATCGCCGGGTGACCAGGAAGCTCCGCAGGGGACCAGTCATAGTCCTGCGGTCTTCTTTTATATGAAACTAACCCACACCGTCTGGGGTGTGGAGCCGGGCGTATCCTTCGCCCCAATCAACAGGAATTAAAATGAGCGAAAGCTTTGCGGAACTCTTTGAAGAAAGCCTGAAAACCCTGAACCTTCAGACAGGCTCCATCATCACCGGTGTTATCGTTGATATCGACTACCAGGCTCGCTGGGTAACCGTTCACGCTGGCCTGAAGTCTGAAGCCCTCATCCCGCTGGAGCAGTTCTACAACGACGCTGGCGAGCTGAACATCAACGTCGGTGACGAAGTTCACGTTGCTCTGGACTCGGTTGAAGATGGCTTTGGCGAAACCAAGCTGTCCCGTGAGAAAGCCAAGCGCGCTGAATGCTGGATCGTTCTGGAAGCGGCTTTCGCAGCTGAGGAAGTGGTCAAGGGCGTTATCAACGGTAAGGTTAAAGGCGGCTTCACTGTCGACGTTAACGGCATCCGTGCGTTCCTGCCAGGTTCCCTGGTTGACGTCCGTCCAGTGCGCGACACCACGCACCTGGAAGGCAAAGAGCTGGAATTCAAGGTCATCAAGCTGGACCAGAAGCGCAACAACGTTGTCGTTTCCCGTCGCAGCGTCCTGGAAGCCGAAAACTCCGCCGAGCGCGAAGCTCTGTTGGAATCGCTGCAGGAAGGCCAGCAGGTCAAAGGTATCGTCAAGAACCTCACCGACTACGGCGCATTCGTCGATCTGGGTGGCGTCGATGGCCTGCTGCACATCACCGACATGGCCTGGAAGCGTATCAAGCATCCTTCGGAAATCGTCAACGTTGGCGACGAAATCGATGTCAAGGTTCTGAAGTACGATCGCGAGCGCAATCGTGTTTCCCTGGGTCTGAAGCAACTGGGCGAAGATCCATGGGTTGCTATCAAAGCCCGTTACCCAGAAGGCACTCGCGTCACCGCTCGTGTTACCAACCTGACCGACTACGGCTGCTTCGCTGAGCTGGAAGAAGGCGTTGAAGGCCTGGTACACGTTTCCGAAATGGACTGGACCAACAAGAACATCCACCCTTCGAAAGTCGTACAAGTCGGCGACGAAGTGGAAGTCATGGTTCTGGACATCGACGAAGAGCGTCGTCGTATCTCCCTGGGCATCAAGCAGTGCAAGTCGAACCCGTGGGAAGACTTCTCTGGCCAGTTCAACAAGGGCGACAAGATCTCCGGCACCATCAAGTCGATCACCGATTTCGGTATCTTCATTGGTCTGGACGGCGGCATTGACGGCCTGGTTCACCTGTCCGATATCTCCTGGAACGAAGTGGGCGAAGAAGCCGTACGCCGTTTCAAGAAGGGCGACGAGCTGGACACCGTTATCCTGTCGGTTGACCCAGAGCGCGAGCGCATCTCCCTGGGCATCAAGCAACTGGAAAGCGATCCGTTCTCCGAGTACGTTCAAGAGAACGACAAAGGCGCAATCGTTAAGGGCATCGTGAAAGAAGTTGACGCCAAAGGCGCCATCATCACTTTGGCCGACGATATCGAAGCGACTCTGAAAGCCTCCGAAATCAGCCGTGACCGCGTTGAAGATGCGCGTAACGTCCTGAAAGAAGGTGAAGAAGTAGAAGCCAAGATCATCAGCGTTGACCGCAAGAGTCGCGTAATCCAGCTCTCGATCAAGTCGAAGGACGTTGAGGAAGAGAAAGAAGCTATCCAGAGCCTGCGCGACAAGCCAGCTACGGATGCTCCAGTAGCGACCACCCTGGGTGACCTGCTGCGTGCTGCACAAGCGGAAAAGCAGAACTGAGTTCTGGCTTTCTGTAAAAAAGGGCGACTTCGGTCGCCCTTTTTTGTGCCTGTTGTATTCTCGGTGTTCCTGGCGTTTCAGAATGATCGCTGTCAGGACGGCACTTGGGAAACCAACCCGCTCTTCAAATTGTCTCTTTATCAAGCGGATCAATCATCAATAGGATCTGATTCGAGCCTGGCCCAAATGATTGGGCTCAGGATCCTGGCTCAAGGATTCGGATGAAAAAGCTTTTGCTGATAGTGGCTGTTCTGGTTATGGCGGGTTGTTCTACAAGCGCCAAGACCCATGCGGTGCGCGGTGTAAGCGGCATCGAAGTCGACTGCTCGGGGTTGGGTTCCGGGTGGGAGAAGTGCCACAAGCGCGCTGGCAGGGAGTGCAAGGGGGCGGGCTACAAGGTAATAACTCGATCTGACGATGCCAAGGATGAGGACTGGTATCCCTTCGGCTTCAATCCCGCCGGGTACTTGACCCGTACCATGCTGGTCATCTGTCGATAGTTGGAAGAGCTTGGAGTGTCTGCACCAAAAAGGGATGGTCAGATGTGCAAAAGATTTGTCAATACTTGGGCTGTTCAAATCCTTCCGGGCATGCTAAAACCTTTCGAAGCACTGATCTAGCTGCTTGATAAAGAAGGGAAAAATATGACGAAGTCGGAGTTGATCGAACGAATTGTCACCCATCAAGGGCTACTCTCATCCAAGGATGTGGAGCTGGCCATCAAGACCATGCTTGAACAAATGTCCCAGTGCCTGGCAACCGGGGATCGAATCGAGATCCGTGGCTTTGGCAGTTTTTCCCTGCATTACCGTGCTCCGCGGGTGGGGCGTAATCCCAAGACCGGGCAATCGGTAAGCCTGGACGGCAAATTCGTTCCCCATTTCAAGCCAGGTAAAGAGCTCAGGGATCGAGTTAACGAAGAGGAGGGGGATGAGCTTTGACAAAGGGGAAGAAGATAAATGCGGAACTTTAGGCGCTTGGCGTTTTTCGTAGCTGCGCTGCTCGTGGCCTTGGTGATTGTCCTGTTTGTGCTGGAAAATAATCAGCCTGCCACGCTATTGTTCCTGGGCTGGCCTGCCCCCGAGCTACCCGTTTCGATTTGCGTCCTCCTGGCGCTGCTCGCTGGCATGATGCTTGGACCGTTCCTGTCTTGGTTCATGGGGAAGAGTCGACTCCTGAAATAATGGATGTGTAAGCCCGGGAGTCTTGGGTCACTATCAAAGATTCTCTGACTTTGATCAGTGCGGTTGCTTTCTCGTTCCTTACAAATTTCTTAAGTAAGTTTTTTATTATTCCGTTTACTCGGAGCGGTATTGGTGAGTTGAACTATAGGATGGGGGAAAGTCCCGAGCTGAAGCCCTATTTCGATCCATATGTATAAGACGTATTTGCTCGGAATCTTCAGGGCAAATCGTGCTTGCCCTGTTCCGAAGACGGCAGATACGTAATGTCCCTCAACCACACTCGGTCGGCGCGTGCGCCGCATGTCGTAGGCTCTGCATGGCGCACAGAGCGCTGGGCATATCTCGATGCTGACGCTGTCGGTAACTCGGAGTGCGCGATATAGCGACGACTCCGAGGCCAGGCAGTTATTTATCCGCTTATCTCGGTTCGATCTGGCTGGGCGGTAGGTGGGCATGCTTGGTGCCGTTGTACAGGTGAAGAAACGCTGCCGCCTGTGTTCATTCAGCGCTTTGGCCGGGACTGCTTGAACTTTTGTTGCTCAGGCAATCCGCCATCGTTTCTCGCTCAGCTTAATCATGAACAAGCTCGCACATTCAGCGGCGATCAGGGATTTCATTTCCGCCAACCAAATGTCGCCTGGTTGTTTGGAATCGGTCGCCAACACACATCCTTTGGCACTGGCTCGCTTGAGCGAGGCTGACAAGGGCATGCAGCAGCACTCCTCCCGTCGGGTAACCTCGGTCATTGTCAGGTTGGGTGGGGGGGGGGCAGCATTTCCAACAGTTCGGCTTTACGCCCGGCACGTCGACTCTCTTTCCGCCCCCAGGATAGTTTCCAGGTGAGTCTGGAGGAGGGGGGCTGGTAAAAACCATTTTCCCCTGTGGCTTGGCCTCGCTATCATTAGGGCTGCTGGCAAGTAATGCAGCAATGAGCAGCAGGTATTTAGCAGGGCTGGCTACGGAATAGGTCTAATTTTGGTACAAAATCGAGATTGTTTCTGATGCGCACGTCTGAATGCTCTCTTAGGGGGGGCATGTCGGGTAAGGAGCGAACCGTGAGCTCATGGGCGCTGCTGCGCTGGGCAGGCTTGGCTAAATTTGCGTAGGCTTGAAAAGCCTGTAGGTTCCATTTGGGCTTGTCGGCTCACTCATCGACTGCTGAGGCACTGCTCGGTAGGGTGGACATAGGTACAAATTTTCCAAGGCAATGGATAGGCTACGAAGCGGAGGGAGTTGCATCATGAATACTGAGAAAGTTTGGGTAGTTTTCCACGCTCCGCAAAGGATCTGTGCTTTCATCTTGTCCCCTAAGACTATTGAGGTGGCTCAATCGCATTTTATGGTGGGCGGTGCGAGTCGTAATGTCAATGTGCCATTGAGAAAAATTGAATCTCCGGGTCGGTGACATACCTATTGGTGTGAAATTTGACTAACGAATTAATAGAGCTGGCAAGCTTGAAATTGCCAGTTCGAATTTAAAAACTCAACCAGTACTGAGGTGGAAATTGAATAAAGTTTTAGTAACGGGTGCGGATGGGTTTATTGGCTCCCATTTGGTTGAGTTGTTGGTGAAAGAAGGCTATCAAGTAAAAGCGCTGTCTCAATACAATTCATTCAATTATTGGGGTTGGTTAGAAAATATCAACTGTCTTGATCAAGTGGAAGTCGTTAGCGGCGATGTCAGGGATCCGCATTTTTGTAAGCACATTACAAAGGGAGTTGATGTTGTTTTCCATCTTGCGGCATTGATTGCTATCCCATATTCGTATGTTGCTCCGGATAGCTACGTAGACACCAATGTAAAAGGTACATTGAATATCTGTCAGGCCGCCCTTGAAAATAATGTCAGCAGGGTGATCCATACTTCTACGAGTGAAGTTTATGGCACCGCTCAGTATGTGCCTATCGACGAAAAACACCCCCTACAAGCTCAATCACCTTACAGCGCTTCGAAAATTGGTGCCGACGCGATGGCCATGAGCTTCTTCAATGCTTTCGATTTGCCGTTGACCATCGCCAGGCCGTTTAATACCTACGGGCCTAGGCAATCGGCCAGGGCGGTTATTCCAACCATCATCACTCAAATTGCAAGCGGTCAGAAGCAGATTAAGCTAGGCGATGTCTCCCCAACCCGAGATTTCAACTACGTGGCTGATACCTGCCGGGGATTCTTACAGTTGGCGCGTTGCCAGGAAGCCATTGGCGAGACGGTAAATATTGGTTCCAACTACGAAATATCTGTACGTGATACGCTTGAGCTTATCAAAAAGCTGATGAACAGTGATGTGGAATTCTTGACTGACGATCAGCGCATGCGTCCAGGAAAATCGGAAGTATTCAGATTGTGGTGTGACAATACCAAAATAAATAAACTGACCGGTTTTGTTCCGAGTTATTCTATTTCTGAAGGCCTGCAACAAACAATCGACTGGCTTCTCGTTCCCGAAAATTTGGCTAAGTATAAAGCTGATATTTATAACGTCTGAGAGGGGGGAGTATGTTCGATTCGTTAATTAAATTCGTGCGTGAAGAATACGCTACCAATGACTACATTCCGCTGCATGCACCGGTCTTCAATGGTCGCGAACGTGATTATGTAGTGGAAACAATCGAATCTACATACGTATCGAGCGTAGGTGCCTTTGTCGATCGTTTCGAAAAAAACATGGCGTCCTATACTAGGAGTCCTCGGGCGACGGCGACGGTAAACGGCACGGCAGCTCTTCACACGGCGCTTGTTTTAGCTGAGGTAAAGGCCGGCGATCTGGTCTTGACTCAAGCGTTAACTTTTGTCGCGACCTGCAATGCAATCGCTTATTGCGGGGCGATGCCAGTTTTCATTGACGTTGATCTGCATACACTTGGATTTTCCCCTTCGGCCATGAGTAAGTGGCTTCAAGAGCATGCTTATCTAGACGATAATGGGCTTTGTCGCAACAAAACGACGCATCAGGTTATCCGAGCCTGTTTGCCGATGCACACGTTTGGGCACCCAGTAGATATCGATCACTTGGTAAAAGTTTGCCGGCTTTGGAATATAACCTTAATCGAGGATGCGGCGGAATCGCTCGGAAGTCTATATAAAGGGCAGCATACTGGAACATTTGGTGCTTTGGGAGTCCTCAGCTTCAATGGTAATAAAATTATTACCACGGGTGGCGGGGGGGCTATTCTTTCTAACGAGACACTTGGCATAAAAGCCAAACACCTGACCACAACGGCGAAGCAACCTCATCCCTATGAATATGTTCATGACGAATTGGGTTTCAATTATAGATTGCCCAACCTGAATGCTGCTTTGGGATGTGCGCAGCTGGAGCAGATCGACACATTTGTTTCAGCCAAGCGTGAGTTGGCGTCCCGCTACGCCTCGTTGTTGGCTAATAGCGAGCTGACTTTTTTCAAAGAGCCTCCTGAATGTCGCTCGAATTACTGGCTGAATACGGTGATTTGCGAATCTGTTGAGCGTCGTGATGCTCTTCTTAAAGCAACTAACGATAAAGGCGTTATGACTCGACCTATCTGGAAGTTAATGTGTCACCTTCCGCTTTACAATAAATGCATTAAAGGCGACTTGACCAACTCGCTGTGGCTGGAATCCCGAGTAGTGAATTTGCCGAGCAGCGTGTTGCCGGAGTTTCAGCGTGGCCAGTAAGGTTGCAGTTTTTACCGGTACCAGGGCTGAATATGGCCTTTTGTATTGGTTGATGAAGGATATAGAAAATAATCCTTCGTTGGACCTCAAAGTCATCGTGAGTGGTATGCATCTGTCCCCAGAGTTCGGAGAGACTTGGAAACAGATCGCTCATGATGGATTTGAGATTGATGCAAAAGTCGAAATGCTGTTGTCATCTGACACGGCGGTTGGCGTTGTCAAATCCATGGGCTTGGGATTATTGGGATTTGCCGAAGCCTTGGAGCGGTTGGCGCCAGATATACTGGTGGTGCTCGGGGACCGGTTCGAGGCACTAGCGATAGTGCAAGCTGCACTCATCATGAAAATTCCAGTGGCTCATATCCATGGTGGAGAAATAACGGAAGGGGCCTATGATGATGCTATTCGGCATGCCATAAGTAAAATGGCCGCCCTGCATTTTGTGGCCGCGGAACCCTATAGGCAACGTGTCATTCAAATGGGCGAAGATCCTGCACGAGTATTTAACGTTGGTGCCGTTGGCTTAGATCATGTGAAGCGGGGAGAGTTTTTGTCTCTCGAGGCGTTGTCTCAAAGCCTCGATTTCCAGATAGAAAGGCCTTTCATGTTGGTGACCTATCATCCGGTCACCCTTGCTGAAGAGGATCCTGAGCAGAGCTTCTGTGCTTTGCTGGGTGCGTTGGATTCATTTCCAGATCATCAAGTGATTATTACTTACCCCAATGCAGACAACGGCGGCCGTAGCATAATATCGTTGATTGAAAAATATGCAGCACTCAACCCTGACAGGGTGCTCGCCGTGCCATCGCTTGGGTTCAAACGCTATTTAAGTATATTGCAATATGCGAGTGTCGTAGTCGGTAACTCGTCAAGCGGAATTATCGAAGTGCCTTCATTTGGTTTGCCGACTGTCAATATTGGCTCGCGTCAGAAAGGCCGGCTGGCTGCCGAAACCGTTATCCCTTGTGAGCCTAGCGCCAGCTCAATTCGCCAAGCTATTTCCCTAGCGTTGTCCGAGGGCTTCTCCGATATGTGCAAACATGCAGAAAATCCCTATGGGCAAGGCGATGCCAGTCGGAAAATCGTACAGCAGCTGATAGGTTTCGACGGCAATACTTCAAAAAAATTCTATGATCTGGATTTACTATGAAAAGTTGCTCGCAAGGTGTGTACGTAATTGCAGAAGCTGGTGTTAACCATAACGGTCAACGGGACATGGCGTTGGCACTTGTTGAAGCAGCTGCAGCGTCTGGCGCTGATGCGGTGAAGTTCCAGACGTTTGATGCTGCTAAGCTGGCTTCCAAGAGTGCCCCCAAGGCTGCCTACCAAGTCAGGAATACCGACAATGCTGAATCTCAGCTTGCAATGTTGAAGAGGCTTGAGTTGCCAAAGGAGTGGCATCAGGATATCCAACGACACGCTCGAGATCTCGGAATCGAGTTCCTTTCAACCGCTTTTGATGCGGAGAGCTTGGACTTTCTATGCCGCTTGGAGATGCCTTTTTTCAAGGTGCCCTCCGGCGAATTGACCAATGGTCCATTGCTTTGGCAATTTGCCCGGACGCAGAAGCCCCTGGTGCTTTCCACTGGAATGGCCACGCTCAGTGAGGTTGAGCAGGGTTTGGCTATTGTTGCGCATGCCTTGGTCCATGAGCGTGAGCCAGAGAACATGGATGACGTTTGGCGTTCCTGGAGCGTTGCAGAAAACAGGCATAAATTGCTTGGACACGTGACCTTGCTTCACTGCACATCGCAGTACCCCACCCCTTGGGCCGAGGTCAATTTAAGGGCGATGGATACGCTCGCAAACGCTTTTGGTCTCGAGGTTGGATATTCGGACCATACGGAAGGTGCGTTGGTCTCTATTGCTGCTGTGGCAAGGGGAGCCAAGGTCATTGAAAAGCATTTTACGCTTGATCGGACTTTGCCAGGGCCTGATCACAAGGCATCCCTCGAGCCGAATGAGCTTAAAGGCATGATCAATGATATCCGGGCCTTAGAGCAAGCTATTGGTAGTGCGTGCAAGGCTCCGCAAGCAAGCGAGTGGGATACACGCAAGGCCGCCCGGCAGCAGGTCGTAGCAAATCGTCAAATAGCAAAAGGAACTGTGTTGTCCCGTGAAGACCTTACAACGGCGCGCAGTTGCGGTGGCGTACCGGCTGTTGAACTATGGAGTTTGATCGGAAAAGTCAGCCCGCGTGAATATGCCGTGGGCGAGGCTCTCGAGCAGTGAAACTTGTAAAGACTGTAAAGTCCGTAGTGCTAATCGGCGCAGGAGGCCATGCTAAGGTTCTTCTTTCATTAGCGACATCGGCGGGGTTTGATGTCATTGGTGTATGTGCTCCTGAATTTAAATCCAAAGAAGTGAAGGAGTGGCGTGGCGTCGAGGTGCTTGGTGATGACGGTTGTATTGAGCAATTAGATCCCGCAGAAGTTGGACTTATCAATGGAATTGGCCAGGTCACTCATAATAATTTTCGAGAAATAATATTCAAGCACTACCGAGCCAAGGGATTTAGTTTTCCTGTATTGGTTCATCCCTGTGCTTCAGTCGACTCCACTGCGAACCTTGGCCAAGGCGTTCAAGTCATGGCGGGTGCTACCATACAGGCTGACTGCGACATCGGTGAAAATACAATCATCAATACCCGTGCGAGCATTGATCATGACTGTAATGTCTACGCTAACGTACATATTGCCCCCGGTGCAGTGGTTTGTGGGGGTTGTACTATTTGCGAAGGGGCTTTCGTTGGCGCTGGTGCTACCATCGTTCAGTCGTTGACCGTGGGAAAAAACTCTGTGATTGGAGCCGGTTCGGTACTGGTGAGATCGTTACCAGCTGATCGCATATCGTTAGGTGCCAAACCTCATATTACCCGACGACTAAAGAATTAAGAGGCAAGAATGAAACAGTGGCAGTTAACGCTTGTTAGTCCAGACATCGCTATGGAAGAGGCTATCGCTACGCTGGATCGCGTTGCGATGCGTATAGTACTGGTGGTAGATGACCAACAAAATCTCTTAGGTACAGTGACTGACGGAGATATACGCCGGGCGCTACTGAAAAAACTGCCGCTCAACGGTCCTATCAAGGATATCATGTGCTTGTCGCCGAAAACTGCTCGGATGGGTTGGACGAAGGCGCGTATCCTTTCCATAATGGAGCAATATAAACTTCTTCAACTTCCGATCTTGGATGATCAGGGCAAGGTGATTGGCCTTGAGACCTTGCATGATCTTCTTGATAAGCCGCGCCGTGATAATCCTGTGTTTCTCATGGCTGGTGGTTTTGGAACTCGATTGAGACCGCTGACTCATAACTGTCCCAAGCCTTTGCTCAAGGTTGGGGATAAGCCAATTTTGGAACTGATCTTAGAGCGCTTCATCAGCTCTGGTTTTCATCGGTTTTATATTTCCACTCATTACATGCCGGAGATGATCCGAGACTATTTTGGCAACGGTAGTCAATGGGGTGTCAGCATTACTTATATTCATGAAGAGGCCCCCCTGGGCACGGGGGGGGCACTAGGACTTCTTCCTCACGATGAGATAGATATGCCATTGTTCATGATGAACGGAGATTTGTTGACTACCTTGAATTTCCTGAACCTGTTGGAATTTCATGAAACGCACAATGGCGTTGCCACTATGTGTGTAAGAGAGTTTGAATATCGCGTCCCTTATGGCGTTATTCAGAGCGAAGGGCACAGAATAATCTCGATGGTCGAGAAACCGGTCCAGCACTTTTTCATCAACGCTGGTATCTATTTGCTGTCACCAGAGCTGGTGAAAAGCGTTCCGGCTGGTGAGCGCATTGATATGCCTACGCTATTGGAACGAGAGATTGAGCTCAATCGAAATGTGAATATGTTTCCTGTGCATGAGTATTGGCTTGATATAGGTCGTATGGAGGACTTCCAGCGTGCTCAAAGTGAATTTTTAAGTTTGTAGTTTTCTGCTTGTCTGATTTTTTGTCACTGGGGGGTTCATGAAAACGTACGCTTTTATATTTGCAAGAGGTGGCTCTAAGGGCCTGCCTGGTAAGAATATTAGAAACTTGGCAGGTCAGCCTTTGCTGGCCTATTCAATCAATGTGGCCAAGCAGGTAGAAAGTATAGAGAAAATATTTGTATCAACGGATTGTCCCCAGATAGCTGCCATTGCGAAACAGTACGGCGCAGAGGTTATTGAACGACCAGAAGAATTGGCGGCGGATACATCGGCCGAGTGGAAATCCTGGCAGCATGCGATCGAAACTTTAGAGCAGCGCGGTGATCCTTTTGATATTTTTTTGAGCCTCCCTGCTACCAGTCCATTGCGAAATGCCGATGATGTACGCAAATGCCTGGATTCAATCAAAGACGCTGATGTTGTTGTGACTGTGACTCCGGCGGCAACCAACCCGTATTTTGCAATGTTGATTCGGGATGATGCTGGGTTAAGTAAACTGGTATGTGGAGATGGCACCATTACTCGGAGGCAGGATGCTCCGGCTGTCTATGATATGACCGGAGTTGCTTATGTAACGCGGCCTTCTTACATCAAAGCGTCAACAGGACTGTTTGGTGGTCGGTTGAAATCTGTTGTGATCCCGCGGATGCGCGCTGTCGATGTGGATGATATCTATGATTTTAAAATGGCGGAAATGTTCGTCCATGATGAAAATCTGAACAAGGAACTAGACGCCTAATGCCGAGGCATGTGGTGTATTAATTCGTAGTATATGACACTACCTCACGGCGGGAGAATCCAGTTTGCATTATTCTCCTGTCCAAGGCAGCGGATTTTTTGTTTGGGAGCATTGACTCGGTTGTTAAATAGAATGCTGACGTTGGTGGGGCGCGAGAAAGTTAAGCGTATTATCAATTTAAATTTAAGGGCGGCTACGCTCGTTAGTAAATTTGCCCTTATTTTTTTTATGGCTAAGTACCTTGACGCTAAAGATGTCGGTGTCTACGGCCTGGTAGCGGCTACTATTGGATATGCAATTTATCTGGTTGGATTTGAGTTTTACAATTATTCTACGCGGGAGATAATAGGTTCCGATCCAGATCTTTTATTTGGCTATCTTAAAGATCAAGTAGTGCTTTATGCCCTGGCGTATGTTCTTGTTTTTCCGCTGATAGTTTTTTTCTTTTCGAGTGGATTTATCTCGATAAAGTATATTTATTGGTTTGGTTTTCTATTGGTCGTTGAGCATCTGGCTCAAGAGCTGAACAGAGTTTTGGTTGCTGTTTCGCAGCAGATGCTGGCCAGTGCAGTCCTGTTTGTCCGCAGTGGTGTCTGGGGGCTGCTTGCCATACTGGTCATGTTTCTATCGCCCACTTCGCGAAATTTGAACTTTGTCTTTGCGCTCTGGTTTTCGGGATGCGTGTTAGCGCTGTTTATGGGTTTCTGGGGTTTGAGATCATACAGCAGCCGTTCTTTTTTCAAGCCGGTGAATTGGCTGTGGATAAAAAAAGGGCTAAGGTTGGTATGGCCGTTGCTGATCGCCAGCCTTTGTATTCGTGGCATTTTTACAATTGACCGTTACTGGATAGAGCGGGTGGCTGGTCTGGATGTCTTGGGTGCGTATGTTTTGTACATAGGTATGGCGACAGCTGTTCTTTCGTTTTTAGATGCGGCCGTAATAGTGTTTTTTTATCCGAAGCTTATTCTTTTCGCCAAGTCTAGCGATTATCATCAATTCTCGATCAGTATGCGTGGACTTAGTTTTAACGTAATTGGCTTTACCTTGTTTTTGTCTGTTGCCTGTTACTTTTTTGGGTGGGGTATGGCGCTATGGTTGGATAACGTTGTTTATGTTGAGTATTTCTATATTTTGAAGTGGTTGATTTTGGCTATGGCTCTATATGCCTTCAGCATGATTCCCCATGTGGGGCTCTATGCGCTTCATAAGGACTCGCATATATTTTTTAGTCAAGTCGGTGGGTTTGTGGTTTTTCTCGTATCTTATTTTTCGATGCGCATGGCAAACGTTGATGGGGTCTCGGCCGTGCTCTGGGGTATGTGTAATGCTTTTGCGATGATATTTCTATGGAAATCTTTGGCTTATGGTTTTGGCTTTCGCTTGATTAAGAAGGAAGGTTGTGGTGCTAAAGCCTAGCAGGGCTTTCCATGAGGCAAGTTAAAGTTGTCATGTGTTTTCATTGCAACGAAATTGGGTGTCTGGTTTCTTCGATATGTTATGTATCTTTATGAGGTATTCTGGACGGTGGCGATGATTTTATATTGCCTCGTTTGTACTGATTTTTGAGAATGCACTGAATTTCTGCCCGTGATCAGATGTTTTTTGCCTGAGAGAGGCATTTTTTTCGGAGAGTCAAGGGGGAATATATAATGGATAATAAAATTCGCAAACGATTGAGGTTGCTTGCCCATTATCTCGCCGCTACAAAAAATGAAATAGCTGTTGATGAGAGTGTTTATTCGCTGTGCGCGTGCGATCCAAGTAAGCTGGCGTATGCGCCTCGTCCCGCAAAATTTTTAAGTTTCATACGGTCAAGTTCTTTCTTCGCTCGAATTTTTATTCAGGTCGTAACCTTGCTGTGGCGCATGGGGCTCGATAAATGTTGGTTTCTATTTGACTTCTTAAGGTTATTGATCGGGAAGGAAAAGTTTGATTTAAGGTTCTTGAGTTTGCCTTCGGACAAGCCTGTTGCGCTAGCTTTTTCTCCGCGGGCTTTGAGTGTGCTCGAGTCGGTTGATGCGTTAAATCATTCCAGTTGTCTGGTTAAGGGGCCTGGCAGTGACGGACTAGTGGCGAATCCAGAATTAACAGTTTTGGATTATTCGTCTCTTCTGACCTGGTGGGATTGCGTTCAGGCGTTAAGACTTTCCTTTTTTATTTCCAGTCGAATGGGGCATAAGGCTGCGTTTAAAGTCTGGAGGCTACAAAGTTACACTGCATTCAAGTGGATTGTATTTTATTTGGCAATTGAAAAAATACCTTCGCATAAATTTGTCATAACTGATCATTACGATCGATGGGCTGTTCTCATTGATCGTCTGGTCGCTGAAAATAAGGCACAGTCAGGTCTGATAATTGTTCAGCATGGTTCCCTTGTAGGGTTGTCTTCAACAAGTATGGAGGCCACTTTCTCAGTAAAAATTCCCACCCGGTTGAGGAGTGTGGATAAGCTATATGTTTACAATGAGGCATCTGCCGAGGTATTTCGCAAATATATTATATTCTGCGGCAATCTCAAGCGTGATCTTGATATTGAATGTTTCAAACCCAAAATTTCATTGACTCCTGTGTCTTCGGGTTTCAGCGTGCTGATTGTCGGACATGCTATATGTGAAAATTTTCACTTGTTTCTGTATGACCGAATAATGTCGGATTCCTCTATTGACTTTTTTTACAAGCCGCACCCGACGGTATCTCCGAGCAAGGAGGTTAGGGCGAGGGGCTGGCATATGATCGAGCAGGCTGATTTCTTTCCCAGGGTCGATTTGCTAATATCCTACCCTTCTACCTTGGTCGCTGAGTATGAGGGGAGCGGAATAGGTGCGATTTTGCACCCGTTGGCTATTCAGCCCGAGGAATACGAATCGGTTTTGTCTAAAATAACCAATAAGCTGCAGTCAGCGAAGTAGTGTTGAGTGGGAGGGGGGGGGGATGAGCTACGCTGGAGAATACAAAATTTGCTCTAGATGTATTATGGATACGAGTGATCCTAATATAAAATTTGATGAGCAGGGTGTTTGCGAGTATTGCAATAATTTTGAGAACGTTATCAAGCCTAGTTGGTACACTGATGCTCGTGGCCAAGCTGAGCTTGAGGCGTTGGCTGATAAAATTAAAGCTGACGGCGTTGGTCGTGATTTCGACTGTATCATAGGCCTTAGTGGTGGTCTTGACAGTTCTTATTTGTGCTATGTCGCCAAGGAAATCATGGGGTTGCGACCCCTCCTGTTTCATGTTGACGCAGGCTGGAATACTGACCAGGCGGTGGGAAATATTGAAAAGCTGGTTGACGGTCTTGGCTTGGAGCTATACACCGACGTTGTCAACTGGGAAGAAATGAAGAGTTTGCAAGTGGCTTTCCTAAAAGCGCAAATCCCGGATCAGGATATCCCGCAAGACGCAGCTTTTTTTTCGGGGCTTTACCGGTTTGCAAAAGCCAACAAAATAAAGTACGTACTGACAGGCGCCAACTACTCTACGGAATGTTGCCGCGAACCGGAGGAATGGGGAGGCTACCCCGGTATCGACAAAATACTGATCAATGATATCCACGGTAAATTTGGGACTCGCAAGCTCAAGACGTTCCCTCTCGTCGATATACTATCCTACAAATTATATTATCGATATGTCTTGGGTATGCAGGTTGTGCGCCCGTTAAATTTATTGCCTTATATAAAGAGCGATGCGGAAAATACGCTGGAGCGCTTGTTTGGCTGGAAGCGTTTTCAACACAAGCATCATGAATCCAGATTCACACGTTTCTATGAAGATTACTGGATGCCGCGCAAGTTTGGATATGAAAAGCGTCGTGCTCATTTCTCCAGTCTCATCATGACCGGACAGATGACTCGCGAGTCCGCCCTGGAGCGCATCGCCAAGCCGGAACTGGATGAAAATTTTCTGACGTCTGAGTTTGAATATGTTGCGCACAAGTTAGACTTGACTGTACCTGAACTTCAGCGCATTTTCGAGGGCGAAAATAAAACCTACCGTGATTACAAAAACAAGCGCTTCCTGATCGGAATAGGTGCCCGGATACTCAGTGCAATCGGATTGGAAAAACGGCTGTTCAGATGATTACCATCATTGACTATGGTCTCGGAAATATCCAGGCTTTCGTGAACGTTTATCGACGTTTGCACATCCCCGTTACCGTCGCTCAGACAACTGCGCAATTGGACGGTGCGACCAAGTTGATCCTTCCTGGGGTCGGCGCGTTCGACCACGCCGTTCAACGGCTTGGTGCCTCGGGCATGCGTCCCGCGCTAGAAGAATTGGTCTTGGGACACAAAGTCCCGGTACTGGGTGTCTGCGTAGGCATGCAAATACTGGCGAACAGTAGTGACGAGGGCTCCCTGCCTGGCCTTGGCTGGGTGCCCGGTTGCGTTCGATCATTCAAGTCTGTTCCGGGCCTGACCGAGTTACCTCTGCCGCACATGGGCTGGAACGATGTCAGTCCGGCTGGGAACTCCGCGTTATTCAGCGGTTTTGAGAACGATGCGCGTTTTTATTTCCTGCATTCGTTCTTTTTTGAATGCGAAGAGGCTCGGCACAGCGAGGCTACATCTTCCTACGGTTTAGCGTTCAGCTGCGCCGTGCGCGCTGAAAACGTTTATGGCGTCCAGTTTCACCCTGAAAAGAGCCACCATTTCGGCGTCGGACTACTGAAAAACTTCGCGGAACTATGACATGTTGAGACCCAGGATCATTCCTTGCTTGCTGATTCAAGACGGCGGGCTGGTGAAGACAGTGAAGTTCAAGGATCCCAAGTACGTTGGGGACCCGATCAACGCGGTGAAAATCTTCAACGAGAAAGAGGCCGACGAATTGATCGTGATCGACATCGACGCCACGGTGAACGCTGTCGAGCCTAATTACGCTCAGATTGCCAAATTGGCAGCGGAGTGCCGCATGCCGTTGTGCTATGGCGGGGGCATTCGTACCGCGCAGCAAGCCAAGGACATCATCGCGTTGGGCGTTGAGAAGGTCGCCATCAGCTCGGCAGCGTTTGAAACCCCTCAGTTGATCGGTCAGATCGCTGAAGAGATCGGTAGCCAAAGCGTTGTAGTGGTCCTGGACCATAAAGCCCGCCTGTTGAGTAAACAGCAGGAGGTCTGGACACACAACGGCACGCGGAACACCAAGCGCAGCGTTCTTGAAGCGGCTCAAGAGTTTGAAAGACTCGGAGCCGGAGAAATCGTGCTTAATTCCATTGAAAACGACGGCAGGATGAAAGGCTACAATGTTGAGCTTGCCGTTAAGCTTCGGGAGACCTTACGCATCCCCATTACCATCCTGGGTGGCGGCGGTTCGCTTGAGGACATGCGCGACGTCGTGGCAGCTTGTGGCGTAGTCGGCGTGGCGGCGGGCAGCTTCTTTGTGTTCAAGGGCGCATACCGGGCTGTGCTGATCAGCTATCCGAGTGCTCAGCAGAAAAACGAAATTATTTATTCAGCTCTACGAGCTCGGTAGTTCTCCGGGTTCGCGGCAAGGGTCAGGTCATATGTTCAACGGCAAGAAACTTCTTATTACCGGCGGTACTGGTTCTTTCGGTAATGCAGTGCTCAAGCGTTTCCTGGATACCGACATCGCGGAGATACGCATTTTCAGCCGCGATGAAAAAAAACAGGACGACATGCGCAAGCGTTACAGTAACGCCAAGCTGAAGTTTTACATCGGTGATGTGCGTGATTACCAAAGCGTGCTGAATGCCACTCGCGGTGTTGACTATATTTTCCATGCCGCAGCCCTCAAACAGGTTCCGTCCTGCGAGTTCCACCCCATGGAAGCGGTCAAAACCAACGTTATCGGCACTGATAACGTGCTCGAGGCTGCTATTCAAAATGATGTCCGGCGGGTGGTTTGCCTGAGTACCGACAAGGCTGTCTACCCCATCAATGCGATGGGCATTTCCAAGGCTATGATGGAAAAGGTCATGGTCGCCAAGTCGCGTAACGTCGATGAGAGCAAGACGGTTATCTGCGGCACACGCTATGGCAACGTCATGGCTTCTCGGGGGTCGGTCATCCCTCTGTTCGTCGAGCAGATTCGTGAAGGGAAGTCATTGTCGATCACCGACCCGAACATGACTCGGTTCATGATGACCTTGTCCGATGCGGTGGACCTGGTGCTCTATGCCTTCGAACATGGCAACAATGGCGATCTTTTTGTACAGAAAGCGCCTGCAGCTACGGTGGAGACCCTGGCGCAGGCATTGACGGCCATGCTCGGCCTGCCCGATCACCCGATCCAGATCATTGGCACACGCCATGGCGAAAAGCTTTATGAAGCGTTGCTCAGTCGTGAGGAAATGGCCTGTGCGGAAGACATGGGCGCCTATTTCCGTGTCCCGCCGGACTTGCGTGACTTGAACTACAGCAAGTTCGTGGAGCAAGGTGAGGAAAAAATTTCCCATACTGAGGATTACAACTCGCATAACACTGAGCGCCTCGACGTTGAGGGCATGCAGAAGTTGTTGTTGAAGTTGGAATTCATGCGGGCCATCCAGCGTGGCGAGCATGCCACTCCAGAGGAGTGAGCCTATGAAGGTCCTTATTACGGGCGCCAACGGCTTCGTCGGCAAGAATCTTGTTGCACACCTGCAGGAGCGTCGAGATGTTCAGGTAGTCCGATTTGGTCGCGAGCAAGCCGCGTGTAACTTGGCGTCGATGCTGGACGGCGTGGACTTCGTTTTTCATCTGGCCGGCGTCAATCGACCGCAGCGTGTCGAGGAGTTCAGCGAAGGTAATAGCGGCCTGACCGCAACATTGTGCGCGGCAATCAAAACCACCGGTCGGTCGATTCCCGTGATCTACACCTCGTCCATACAAGCCGAGGTGGACAATCCCTATGGAGCGAGCAAGCGAGAGGCAGAGCGCGCACTGCTTGAACTTTCAGAACAGCGAGGCTCACCGGTCTATCTCTATCGTTTGCCCAACGTTTTCGGAAAATGGGCTCGGCCTGACTACAACTCGGCTGTAGCGACGTTCTGCCATAACATCGTTCGTGACTTGCCGATTACCGTCAATAACCCACTCGCCCCCTTGCAGTTAGTGTATATCGACGATGTGATCAAAAGCTTCATCGACGTAATGGATGGCAATGCCGCTCAGGGCCCTTATCTGGATGTCCAGCCGGTCTACGACACTACGGTCGGAGCGCTGGCGGAACAATTGCAGGCGTTCAAGCGCAGCCGGGAAACCATGGTGACCGAACGGGTCGGGACTGGTTTGGTCCGTGCGTTATACTCGACGTATCTAAGTTACTTTCCCCCTGAAGTATTCACCTACGAATTGCCCAAGCATGGTGATGCGCGGGGCGTATTCGTCGAAATGCTCAAAACTCCGGATGCGGGTCAATTTTCCTATTTCACTGCCCATCCAGGTATTACGCGGGGAGGGCATTACCATCACAGCAAAACCGAAAAATTTCTGGTTATCAAGGGCCGTGCCTGCTTCCGTTTCCGGCATATCGTCAGCGGTGAGTTCTATGAACTCTACACGGACGGCGATACCCCACGAGTGGTCGAGACGGTGCCAGGCTGGACGCATGACATCACCAACATTGGTGAAACCGAAATGATCGTAATGCTGTGGGCCAACGAGATATTTGATCGTGAACGGCCAGATACCTACACCATGGCTGTTGGCACCCAGGCCTGAAGGATTAGTAATGAACACTGCAGTGAAAAAACTGAAAATCGTCACCGTCGTAGGAACTCGTCCGGAAATCATCCGTTTGTCCCGGGTCATGGCTGCGTTGGATAAGTACTGTGAACACGTATTGGTGCATACAGGACAGAACTACGACTATGAACTGAACGAGATTTTTTTCCAGGACTTGGGCATTCGCAAGCCCGATCACTTCCTGAATGCCGCTGGAAGTACCGGTGCCGAAACCATCGGTAATGTGATCATCGCGGTGGATCGGGTGTTGGCGACTATCCAGCCGGAGGCTTTGCTGGTCCTGGGCGATACCAATAGTTGCATGGCGGTCATTCCTGCCAAGCGCCGCAAAATCCCTACTTTCCACATGGAAGCCGGGAACCGCTGTTTTGACATGCGTGTTCCCGAGGAAATCAATCGGCGCATCGTCGATCACACAGCAGATATCAACCTGACCTACAGCACCATCGCTCGTGATTATTTGCTGGGCGAGGGGTTACCTGCCGATCGTGTGATCAAGACGGGCAGCCCGATGTTCGAGGTGCTCAACCATTACCGTGACCGCATCGTGGCGTCAGACGTCTTGGAACGGCTTGGCCTGGAAGCGGGCAAGTTCTTTGTGGTCAGCGCACACCGGGAAGAGAACGTCGACTCGGATAAGAACTTCCTCAAGATGGTCAAGGTACTCAATACCATTGCCATCACGTTCGACCAGCCCGTGATTGTTTCTACCCATCCGCGTACTCAGAAACGCGTGGATGCAATGGGTATCGTCTTCCATGAGAACGTTCGACTGCTCAAGCCCCTGGGCTTTATGGACTACAACAAGCTGCAACTCGAATCCCATGCCGTTCTATCCGATAGTGGCACCATCAACGAAGAAGCGTCCATTCTTAATTTTCCTGCCTTAAACCTGCGTGAAGCTCATGAGCGGCCTGAAGGAATGGAGGAAGCGGTAGTGATGATGGTGGGCCTGGAGGTCGAGCGTGTTCTACAGGGGCTGAATATTCTCCAGACACAGCTGTCAGGTACCGAGCGCAGTCTGCGTCTGGTGGCGGACTACAGCATGCCCAACGTTTCTGAAAAGGTTGCCAGGATCGTTCACAGTTACACCGACTACGTGAACCGTGTCGTCTGGAAGCGGTATTGAGTCGAGTTGTGAATATGTCTGAGAGTAAGCTGAACATCCTGGTTGTTACGCAGTATTTTTGGCCGGAAAACATGCGGATCAACGATCTTGTTCGTGATTTCACCGAAAAAGGGCATTCGGTCACGGTGCTCACCGGGGTACCCAATTATCCGGAAGGGAAGGTATTTGAAGCCTACAAGTCCGCACCGCATCAGTTCGACGACTACCATGGTGCGAGCATTGTCAGGGTTCCCATGATCCCGCGTGGAAAGCGCAGCATCCAGTTGATCATCAACTACCTCAGTTTTTTTACCAGCGCTTCGACCGTCGGCACCTATGCACTGCGGGGTCGTGCTTTTGATGCCGTATTTGTCTACGCCGTGTCCCCCATCATGGCGGCGATTCCTGCCTTGGTCATCGGTCGCCTGAAGAAAGCTCCGGTGTTCATCTGGGTTTTGGACCTATGGCCTGAAACGCTGCGGGCGGTGGGCGTATTGAAAAAGCCGGCGTTATTGGCTCTGGTGGGACGAATGGTGTCGTGGATCTACAACCGCGCAGACTATTTGCTACTGCAATCCAATGGCTTCCTTGAAAACGTCAAAGGCTACTGTACGCGGCCTATAGGTCTGGAACGTCTGGTCTATTTCCCCAGTTGGGCTGAAGACGATTTCTCGACGACGGCGGCTCTCTCGACCGGGATACTTGCACGTGACGAGTCGGTATTTACGGTGGTGTTTGCTGGGAATCTGGGCGAAGCCCAGGATTTCCCTGCCGTGCTGGACGCGGCTGAACGACTGCGTGGGAAAGTAGCTGTGCGTTGGGCCATCGTGGGGGATGGTCGAATGAGTGAGTGGCTGGGACAACAGGTCAGCGCACGCGGCCTGGATAACGTACTGCTTTTGGGCAGACATCCACTGGAAGCCATGCCTGCGCTGTTCGCCAACGCCGATGCGTTGTTGGTCTCATTAAAAACCAACGATGTATTTGAAAAGACCATTCCGGGCAAGGTCCAGGCCTACCTGGCTTCTGGCAGACCTCTGCTGGGCATGATCAATGGTGAAGCCGCACGCGTCATCAATGAGTCGGGTGCGGGTTTCACATGCGCATCCGGTGACGCAGAGGGGCTGGCCCGCATCACTAAAGCCCTAGCCGAAACGTCGCCCATTCAGCTCAAGGTGATGGGTGAGAGGGGCCGCAACTATTACCTCCAGCACTACTCCAAGCAGCGTTTACTGGCGCGCTTGGAAGACATCTTCAGAAACGCCACGCTACGGAAGGTAGACCGCTGATGCAGCACTGTATTCTTATGACCGGAGCGAGCGGGTTTGTCGGCGGTGCATTGCTCGAGCGCCTGCACACGGAGCCCGAGAAGTCGGTGATTGCGGTGGTTCGTGGTGACAGGCGTTTACCGGCGCCGGTAAACACCATACGGATCGAGGCATTTTCTCCGCAGACCCAATGGCTATCGCACCTGACCAATGTGGATACCGTCATACATTGTGCGGCGCGTGTGCATGTGATGAATGACAAGGAAGCCGATCCACTGGCTGCTTTTCGGCAGGTTAACGTCGTGGGCACGCTCAACTTTGCGCGGCAGGCGGCGCAAGCCGGTGTCCGCCGCTTTATTTTCATCAGTTCCATCAAGGTCAATGGGGAAGGCACTTCGCACGGCCGCCCTTATCATGCGGACGATCTGCCTGCCCCGGCCGACCCGTATGGCGTCTCCAAGCAGGAGGCCGAGGAAGGTCTGCGCCAGCTTGCGCAAGCGACAGGAATGGAAGTGGTTATCATCCGGCCTGTTCTGGTGTATGGCCCGGGGGTGAAGGCGAACTTCCTGAGCATGATGCGTTGGCTGGACAAAGGTGTGCCATTGCCATTCGGTGCCATTGATAACCGGCGCAGCCTGGTAAGTATCGATAATCTGGTGGACCTGATTGTCACATGCATCGACCATCCGGCGGCGGCGAACCAAACGTTCCTGGTCAGTGATGGTGAAGACTTGTCGACAACTGCGTTGCTCAGTCGGATGGCTTGTGCACTGGGCAAGTCGGCCCGATTGATACCGGTCCCAAGCTGGATGCTCGAGCGTGGAGCCAGCCTGTTAGGTAAAAAAGCGCTGTCTCAGCGCCTGTGTGGTTCATTGCAAGTCGATATTGAGAAAACCCGGACACTTTTGAGTTGGATCCCACCCGTGAGTGTCGATGACGCCTTGGCCAGGACCGCACGGCACTTCAGGATGAATCAAGCGAAATGATGTACTTCTGGTTGTTTTTCTCTGTCGCGATGGCTTCGCTGCTCATGACGGCTGGCCTTCGTCGCTATGCCTTGGCACGCAGCATCATCGATATACCCAACGCACGCAGCTCACATAGCATCCCGACCCCAAGGGGAGGGGGCGTGGCGATCGTGGTTGCGTTCCTGGTGACATTGCCATTGCTGGGACAACTGGGTCTGGTGTCGCTCGACTATCTGGTGGCGTTGGGGGGGAGCGGTGCGTTGGTCGCTATCGTGGGATTCATGGACGATCATGGTCACATTGCCGCACGTTGGCGATTGCTTGGGCATTTCAGCGCGGCTGCTTGGGCGCTGGTATGGCTTGAGGGGCTGGCGCCCTTGGACCTGTTTGGCGTCCGCTTCGACCTCTCCTGGGTTGGACATGTTCTCGCTGCTTTTTATTTAGTCTGGCTTCTCAACCTGTATAACTTCATGGACGGCATTGACGGTATCGCCAGTATAGAGGCGGTGCTGGCCTGTGTCGGAGCGAGCGTGCTCTACGTTTTGTCGGGTTTCACCGACCTGATCTGGCCCCCGTTGATACTGGCTGCTGCGGTACTGGGTTTTCTGTTCTGGAATTTTCCACCGGCAAAAATTTTCATGGGGGATGCAGGCAGTGGCTTCCTGGGTATTGCGCTTGGGATCATGTCGCTGCAAGCGGCCTGGGTTTCACCAGCCTTGTTTTGGGCTTGGCTGATTCTGTTAGGGGTGTTTATCGTCGATGCGACGGTCACGCTGATTCGTCGGTTCTTACGGGGTGACAAGGTCTACGAGGCACACCGCAGCCATGCTTATCAGTTTGCCTCGCGCCACTACGGTCGCCATCGTCCGGTCACGCTGGCAGTGGCTGCAATCAACGTGCTGTGGTTGTTCCCCGTGGCGTGGTGCGTCGTGATGGTGAAGCTCGATGGGCTGACAGGCCTGTTGCTGGCTTACGTGCCGCTGGTGTTGTTGGCCTTCAAGTTCAAGGCCGGTCAATTGGAGAGTGCCTGAATCCTCAAGTAGAGAAGCAGATAATGGTAAGGGAAGGCTGTAGCCGTGCAGTCTTCATGAGAAGGGATAGGAAGGACAGGTGTTGGAAACATTCATGGATAGACTTCGCGTCGCATTGCTGAAGCTGCCACGTCGGCAGAAGCGCCTGCTGCAGGTTGTGGCCGATGTGCTGTTGGTCTGGCTCGCTTTGTGGTTGGCATTCGTGGTGCGCCTTGGCTTTGACGACATGGTCAATCCATTCGTCCATCATCCATGGCTACTGGTCAGCGCTTCGTTGATTGCCATTCCCTTGTTCGTACGATTCGGGATGTATCGGGCAGTCATGCGTTACCTGGGCAACGATGCCCTGGTCGCGATCATCAAGGCGGTCAGCCTGAGCGCGCTTGTATTGGCGCTCGTGGTGTATTGGGGGGCTTCCTACATGGCACCCGTGCCACGTTCGGTCATTTTCAATTACTGGTGGCTCAGCCTGGTGATGATCGGCGGCCTGCGACTGTTCATGCGCCAGTACTTCATGGGCGATTGGTTCATCCCCGCCCATCACGTGCCTTTTGTAAACCGTACCACCGGTCTTACCAAGGTAGCGGTCTATGGTGCCGGTGCCGCTGGTAATCAGTTGGTGGCTGCCTTGCGCATTGGGCGAGACATGCAACCGGTGGCATTCATTGATGACGATGTCGGTATCGCGAATCGCATGATTGCCGGCTTGCAGGTGTTCAAGCCCAAACATATTCAGAAGATGATTGAACTCACCGGGGCCCAGGAGGTGCTGTTAGCCGTTCCTTCGGCGAGCCGTGCGCGGCGACGTGAGATCCTGGGGTATCTCGAAGGTTATCCGCTGCACGTACGCAGTGTTCCGGGTTTCATGGACCTGGCCAGCGGTCGTGTGAAAGTCGACGACATCCAGGAGGTCGACATCGCGGACTTGCTGGGACGGGATGCGGTCCCTGCACAACCTGCCCTGCTGTCGCGCTGTATTCAGGGCAAGGTAGTTCTGGTCACGGGCGCGGGTGGGTCGATCGGTTCCGAGCTCTGCCGCCAGATCCTCGCCCTGGAGCCTTCCACATTGTTACTATTCGACCACAGTGAGTTCAACCTTTACAGTGTCTTGAGCGAACTGGAAGATACCATTGCCCGACAATCGATCTCTGTAAATGTATTGCCAATCCTGGGATCCGTGCGCAACGCGAATAAATTGTTCGACACGATGATTTCCTGGAAGGTCGAGACGGTATATCACGCCGCAGCCTACAAGCATGTGCCTCTGGTCGAGCACAACATCGCCGAAGGCCTGTTCAACAATGTCATCGGTACGTTAAATACCGCACAAGCAGCGTTGAAGGCTCAGGTTGAAAATTTCGTGCTCATTTCCACGGACAAGGCCGTGCGCCCGACCAATGTCATGGGCAGTACCAAGCGTTTGGCGGAAATGGTCTTGCAGGCCCTGAGTCAGGAGGTTGCCCCGGTGCTGTTCGGCGACAGCGGGAATGTCGCACGGGTCAATAAAACCCGTTTCGTCATGGTGCGCTTCGGTAACGTGCTGGGATCGTCAGGCTCGGTTATCCCGCGCTTCCGCTTGCAGATCAAGTCCGGCGGGCCCATCACCGTTACCCACCCCAATATTACACGCTATTTCATGACCATCCCGGAGGCCGCCCAGTTGGTGATTCAAGCGGGCTCGATGGGGAGAGGAGGGGACGTATTCGTATTGGACATGGGCGAGCCGGTGAAGATCGCCGAGTTGGCGCAGAAGATGGTTCTTCTGTCCGGCTTGAGTGTACGCTCTGAAAAAAATCCGCACGGTGATATCGCGATCGAATTTACCGGACTGCGGCCAGGTGAAAAACTCTATGAGGAGTTGCTGATCGGGGATAATGTAGTCGCGACCCCGCATCCGATGATCATGAGTGCCAATGAGGACCATCTGCCTTGGGAGCAACTCAAGATAAAGTTGGACGAACTGATGGCTGCCGTTGACAGGGACGAATATTCACGAGTCCGCATGCTTTTGCGTGAAGTGGTCAGCGGTTATACCCCTGAGGGAGAAATTGTCGATTGGATATTCCAACAGCGTCGCTTGATACCAAAGCATAAGGACTGCTGAACAAGCCGGAGCGCTGGATCGGGTCTATTTTCTGGTACTGGTACGGGTACGTTTCTGATGAACGTTTTATCGATGATGCACGGCGCCTATACGTTCTATGCGAGCGCATTCGCGACGGGAGTAGCCCAAGTTGGGTAAGGGGTTCATGGATAAGCTAAGAATAACCTTGCTCGGATTGCCAAGGCGCCATAAGCGGGCGATCCAGGTGGCGACAGACATCGTCCTTGTCTGGCTCGCTCTTTGGTTGGCGTTCGTCGTTCGGCTCGGTATCGAGGCATTGGCCAGCCCGATTGAAACGCATTTGTGGCTATTCGGCTCCGCACCGCTGGTTGCCATTCCGATTTTCATCCGCTTTGGCATGTACCGTGCTGTCATGCGTTATTTCGGTAACGACGCGCTGATCACTATCTGCAAGGCCGTCAGCCTTTCGGCATTATTGTTGGCTCTTGTGGTGTATTGGTACAGCAACCACAAGACCGTGGTACCGCGCTCCATCATTTTCAATTATTGGTGGCTCAGCCTGATCATGATTGGCGGCCTGCGTCTGATGATGCGGCAGTATTTCCTGGGGGACTGGTTCTCCGCCGCGCAGCATGTCCCCTTTACCAACCGCGCAGATGGCCTGCCCAGAGTAGCAATCTATGGTGCAGGTGCCGCCGGTAATCAACTCGTGGCCGCCTTGCGCATGGGACGTGTCATGCGACCGGTTGCATTCATTGACGATGACAGCAGTATTGCCGACCGAGTAATCGCCGGATTGCAGGTCTACGAACCGAAGAATATCCAGAAGATGATCGATACCACCGGTGCCCAGGAGATTTTGCTGGCTATCCCGTCTTCATCCCGCGGGCGTCGTCGGGAAATACTGGCGTTGCTCGAACAGTTCCCGCTGCATGTACGCAGTGTTCCGGGATTCATGGACCTGGCCAGTGGCCGGGTCAAGGTCGACGACATCCAGGAGGTGGACATCGCTGACCTTCTGGGGCGAGATGCGGTCCCCGCCCAACCTGACTTGCTCGAGCACTGTATTACAGGGCAGTCGGTATTGGTGACCGGAGCGGGCGGATCGATCGGCTCGGAGTTGTGCCGGCAGATCCTGGCACTCAAGCCCACAACGTTATTGTTGTATGAACATAGCGAATTCAACCTGTACAGTATTCTGTCTGAGTTGGAACCACGGATCACACGTGAGTCTCTATCCGTTCGCCTGTTACCCATCCTGGGTTCGGTCCGGGATCAGGGCAAGTTACTGGATGTGATGAAGACCTGGAATGTCGATACGGTCTATCACGCCGCGGCTTATAAACATGTCCCCATGGTCGAGCACAACATTGCCGAAGGTGTGCTCAACAACGTCATGGGTACGCTTAATACGGCGCAAGCAGCGCTGCAGGCTGGGGTATCGAACTTCGTATTGATTTCGACGGACAAGGCAGTACGGCCCACCAACGTGATGGGTAGTACCAAGCGGCTTGCTGAGCTGACTCTGCAGGCCCTCAGTCGTGAATTGGCGCCAGTGTTGTTCGGCGATAAGGCCAATGTCTCGAGGGTTAATAAAACCCGTTTCACCATGGTTCGGTTCGGCAATGTGCTGGGCTCGTCCGGTTCGGTGATTCCTCTGTTCCATAAACAAATCAAGTCCGGCGGACCGTTGACCGTTACTCACCCGAAGATCACGCGTTATTTCATGACCATTCCCGAGGCTGCGCAATTGGTGATCCAGGCAGGCTCCATGGGGCTGGGGGGCGATGTGTTTGTTCTGGACATGGGGGAGCCGGTAAGAATCGTCCAGTTGGCGGAGAAAATGATCCATCTGTCTGGCTTGAGCATTCGTTCGGAGAAAAATCCCCACGGAGACATTTCCATCGAATTCACCGGTCTTCGCCCTGGCGAGAAGCTGTATGAAGAGTTGTTGATAGGTGACAACGTGGTTGCCACCCAACATCCGATGATCATGAGCGCCAACGAGGATTACCTGCCCTGGGATGTGCTCAAGGCCAGGCTGGCCGAACTGCTGGCAGCGATCGAACAGGATGATTACGCCAGGGTCCGCCAGTTGCTTCGCGATACCGTCAGTGGCTACGCGCCGGACGGAGAGATTGTCGACTGGATCTATCAGCAGCGTCGCCTCGAACCCTGATTGTTACACACGCTGTAACGTACACGCTTTTGACACCACCCTATCATCGCCTAAGTTTGAGAAGCAGCTTCGGAAAAGCTGCTTCTCTCTTAACGATGTCATGGAGCGTCACTTATGCGTACAGGCTATTTCTATTCCCTGGTTTTTGCCCTGCTGACCAGCGCCTCTATTGCCGCAATCGCTGCGCCAGCGGTCAAGCCCGAGACAACGGCAGCGCCGCAGGTCACACAGGTATCGACCAGGCCGGAAGGCGCCAAAGTGAATCTCAACGAGGCGGACGCTGCTACGCTGCAACGTGAGCTGGCGGGTATAGGCGAGGCCAAGGCCAAGGCAATTGTTGCATACAGGGAAACGAATGGAGCCTTTTCCTCGGTTGAAGAGTTGTTGGAAGTCAAGGGGATTGGCAAGGCGATTCTGGACAGAAATCGCGAAAAGCTGGACGTGAACTGAAGTGAGGTAGAAGAGAGGCCAGTCATATGACTGGCCTTTTTGCGTCTGGAAGACGAGGCAACGATGAGTAGCTGCTTCCACTGTGGCGGGTACACGATTGCCTGGCATGGATTGTGATTACTCATTTGCAACCGATTGTTGAACAATCCTGAGGCTCCGAATATGAACATTGGTCTTTCCCTGGCCGACCAGATCACCCTCGAGCTGCGCGCCGATATCATCGGCGGTGGCTTGTTGCCCGGCATGGCGTTGGTGGAGAACGACCTGGTGTCCGCCTACAGCGCGTCGCGCAATACCATTCGTGAAGCGTTGCATCGCCTGGGGCAGGAAGGGCTGGCCCGTTACGTGCGCAACAAGGGTGTGATGGTTCGCAGGTTGGACAGTGACGATGTGCGGGACCTCTTCAAGGTTCGGCGCACCCTGGAGCTCCAGGCGATCATGAACAGCCAGCCACTTGCCACGTATCGGTCCGACCGGATGCTCGACGCGCTTGACGCCGCCGAGCTGGCCCGGGAGCGCGAAGACTGGCGGGCGGTCGGTACGCACAGCCTAGCATTTCACCAGCACATCGTTGGGTTGTTGGGCAGCCCCTTGCTTGATGATTTTTTTACCAACGTGGTTGCGCAATTGCGCCTGGCGTTCTTCTGCGCCCCCGATGAGCCGCGCTTCCAGGCACCTTGGCTGGCCCGCGACCGGCAGATCCATGACTGGCTGGCGGAAGGCAACAAGCATGGGGCACATGAAGCGATGAGCGTCTACCTGGACGACTCCGAGCAGATGCTCTTGCACCTGCTGTCTTCCACCTCAAAGAACTGATCAAGGACTCCTGTCATGTACAAAGACTATCCAGCCGCCTATCAGGTCAGCAAAGGCTCAGCCCTGCAAGTGGACAAGCCCTTCTACGACCGTATCCGCGCTCAGCAGGACAAACGCACCCTGATCGAACAGTTCGAGGTGCCAATCCGTACCGGTCGAGCCTGGCACGTCCCGGCGGGGCACGTGTTCCGGGTCACTACGCCGGTGGGGCCGCAGGTAGGGGACTTCAACGTCTGGAACGCTCATGATCCACGGGAGCGCCTGTGGGCGGCACGTACCCGTCAGTTGCAGGGCGCTCATGTCAGTACCCATGACCGGCTGTGGTCGAACCTGCCATTCCTGCGTCCTTTGGTGACCATCACCGATGACAGCCTGGCCGCTTATGGCATCGACGAGCATGGTGGACGGCTGCATGATCTGCTGGGGACGCGCTGTGATCCGTACGTGAACAAAATGCTCACAGGCGAGGACTTCCATCACCATTGCCACTCGAACCTGACCCGTGCGGTGTTGCCCTATGGATTGACCGAGTTTGACGTGCACGACGTGCTGAATATTTTCCAGTGCACCGGACTCAACCATGACGACATGTATTTCATGAAGGCCTGCCCGGCGCGGCAGGGCGATTACCTGGAGTTCTTCGCCGAGATCGATCTGCTATGTGCCTTATCGACGTGCCCTGGTGGGGATTTGTCCGTGGCGATGTGGGGGCCGGATGCGCAGGATCCCCTTGGCGTCTGTCGTCCACTGGGGGTTGAGATCTATCGGTTGGAGGATTCTTTGCTGGAGGGCTGGAGCCAACCTGAGCGGGCGGCATACAAAGGGTTGCATGGCTTGCAGATTGCCAAGGCGGATTGGGAGAAGTAACACGACAGGCGCGGCAATGCACTGCCCTCTGTGGTGAGGGGATAAATCCCCGCCACAGAGGCTCTATTCATTTCGGATTCAACGGTCCTTGGCTTCTTTCGCATCCATTTGCGCATTGCGCTCGGCAACGCGCTTGCGTTGCTCATCGGTCAACTCGACTTTGTTGGCAGTGTCGCGCAGCAGCATCAGGCCGCCAACGATCGAGCCGATTGCCACGATCAGGATCAACCAGGCATACCAGGGCATAGGATTCTCCTTGAGGGGCAGTGGCCAAACGAGTATTCGCCGGCCAATGTCCTACCACTTATGAGCGAAGGCTGTTCGCAGTGGTTCCATACTACGCCCGTTATGCCTGTTTCGCTTTCATAGCCCGGTCAGCATTGCATCGGCCGGCGCATCGGCGCGCAGTTGCGCCGTGAGGATGAAATAGACGAAGCCCACTGCCATGAAGCCGACGAAGATCAAGCCGATCAGCATGTTGAACCAGGCCATCGCCACCAGGCATACCACCGCCAGCACCAGGGCGATCCCCGGCACGATCGGATAGCCCGGTGCGCGGAAAGTACGCTCCAGGTTGGGTTCGGTTTTGCGTAGCTTGAACAGGCTGAGCATGCTCATGATGTACATGACGATGGCGCCGAACACGGCCATCGTGATCATTGCCGCGGTCAGGCTCATGCCGCCGAGATTGATCAGGCCGTCGCTGTAGATGGCTGCGATGCCGATCACACCTCCGACGATGATGGCTCGGTGCGGTGTCTGGAAGCGGGACAGCCGGGCAAGGGAGGTGGGCAGGTAACCGGCCCGGGCCAGGGCGAAGAACTGGCGCGAGTAGCCCAGGATGATGCCGTGGAAGCTCGCCACCAGGCCGAACAGGCCAATCCACACCAGCATGTGCAACCAGCCGGAGTTATCGCCGACCACGGCTTTCATTGCCTGGGGCAGTGGGTCGTTGATGTTCGACAGGGTGCGCCAGTCCCCCACGCCACCGGCGAAGAACATCACGCCCATGGCCAGGAACACCAGGGTCAGGATGCCGCTGATGTAGGCCTTGGGAATTGTCCGTTTTGGATCCTTGGCTTCTTCGGCGGCCATGGCGGCGCCTTCGATCGCCAGGAAGAACCAGATGGCGAAGGGGATTGCGGCGAATATACCGGCAATGGCCGGCGCCCCGAACACATCCGAACCGGCCCAGCCGTTCAGGGCGAAATTGCTGAAGCTGAACGCTGGCGCCACGACGCCCATGAAGACCAGCAGTTCAGCTACCGCCAGGACACAGACGATCAGCTCGAAGGTGGCCGCCAGTTTTACCCCGAGAATGTTCAGAATCATGAAGACGATATAGGCGCCGACCGCCGCATGCTTCGGGTCCAGGGCCGGGAATTGCACGTTCAGGTAGGCGCCGATGGCCAGGGCGATGGCCGGTGGCGCGAAGACGAACTCGATCAGCGTCGCCAGCCCGGCGATCAGGCCGCCTTTCTCGCCGAAGGCCCGGCGGCTGTAGGCGAACGGACCGCCAGCATGGGGGATGGCGGTGGTCAGTTCGGTGAAACTGAAGATGAAACAGGTGTACATGGCCGCGACCATGAATGAGGTCACCAGGAAACCCAGTGTACCGGCGACGCCCCAGCCATAGCTCCAGCCAAAATACTCGCCCGAAATCACCAGCCCGACGGCAATGCCCCATAGATGCAGGGTGCCCAGGGTGGGTTTGAGTTGTGTGTTCATCGGTGGCTCCCCCTCGATCAGTAGCAAAAGCGCTGGGATGGGGCAGTGCAGTGGGCGTGCCAGTATGGTTCGGCCGGTCGTAATGAGGGAAATCGTGTCGTATCGGGGATGTTGGCCGCCGGATTACCTGTTTTTGTGCCCCAGTTAGGAGCGTCGGTGCCTGGGCGGACCTCTTCGCGGGCAGGTTCGGGGTCCCCACGTATGGCAAGCCTGGTTACGAACGCGCTCCATGACTCTCCACAAGTCCCGATCTTTACAAATTCTTTATCCCCCAACCCCACCCTCGATCTCGTTCCTTTACAGCCACCCTGCAGACAATGACTCCATCACGGCACGACGCCGTAACACGGAGAAATCCCATGAGTGTTCTGGACGGGGTGTCACTGCTCCTGGCAGTGGCGCTGTTCATTTATCTGCTGGTTGCGCTGTTGCGCGCAGATCGGAGCTAGGAGCAGCCATGCACGGTTATGACTACGGATTGATGCTTGCCTTTTTCGCGCTGGTGCTGATTCCGGCACCGTTCCTGGGGCGGTTCTACTATCGAGTGATGGAGGGGCAGCGGACCTGGCTGTCACCCGTTCTCGGCCCGGTAGAGCGCGGCTGTTATCGCCTGGCCGGAGTCGACCCCGGCACCGAGCAGAGCTGGCAGAAATACACCCTGGCCTTGCTTGCCTTCAACCTGGCGGGGTTCGTGTTGCTGTTCGCGATCCTGCTGCTACAGGGTTACCTGCCCCTCAACCCCGAGCAATTGCCCGGCATGGAGTGGACCCAGGCCTTCAACACGGCCGTCAGCTTCATGACCAATACCAATTGGCAGTCCTACAGCGGCGAGGCATCCCTGAGCTATTTGAGCCAGATGGCCGGCCTGACCGTGCAAAATTTCGTCAGCGCCGCCACCGGCCTGGCGGTGCTGGTGGCACTGTGTCGTGGCATCGGGCGCCGGTCCGCCTCGACGCTGGGTAATTTCTGGGTCGACATGACCCGTGCCACTCTCTACGGGCTCTTGCCGTTGTGTCTGTTACTGGCCTTGTTCCTGGTATGGCAGGGCGTGCCGCAGACCTTCGCGCATTACGTCCACGCCGTGACGGTGCAGGGCGCGGACCAGGTGATCCCCCTGGGGCCGGCGGCCAGCCAGATCGCGATCAAGCAACTTGGTACCAACGGTGGCGGGTTCTTTGGTGTCAACTCGGCGCATCCGTTCGAAAACCCGACGGCCTGGAGCAACCTGTTCGAAGTCGCGTCGATCATCCTGATCCCCGCCGCGCTGGTGTTTACCTTCGGCCACTACGTCAAGGACCTGCGTCAGAGCCGGGCGATCATCGCCTGCATGCTCGTGCTGTTCCTGATGGGCGGTGCTACCTCGCTGTGGGCTGAATACCAGCCCAACCCGGCACTGGCTGACGCCGCCGTGGAGCAGGTCGCGCCACAGGAGGGCAAGGAGGCGCGCTTGGGCACCACCGCGACGGTGCTGTGGTCGGTGACCACCACGGCGGCCTCCAACGGCTCGGTCAATGCCATGCATGACAGCCTCAACCCTCTCAGCGGCATGGTCGCGCTGGTGAACATGATGGTGGGAGAGGTGATCTTCGGCGGCGTGGGTGCCGGACTCTACGGGATGCTGTTGAACGTGCTGATCGCGGTGTTCCTGGCAGGCCTGATGATCGGTCGGACGCCTGAATACCTGGGCAAGAAACTCGGTGCCAGGGAAGTGCAGTTGCTGGTGGTGACCTTGCTGGTCATGCCCGTCAGTGTCCTGGTGCTCGGTGCTGTCGCCGCGAGCCTGCCGGGACCATCAGCCGCAGTGAGCAACCCTGGCGCCCACGGTTTCAGCCAATTGCTGTACGCCTATACCTCGGCAGGGGCGAACAACGGTTCGGCATTCGCCGGTTTCGGCGCCAATACGCCGTTTCACAACCTGATGCTGGGCCTGGGCATGTTGATTGGTCGTTTCGGCTACATCCTGCCGGTACTGGCGTTGGCTGGCAGCCTGGCGCTCAAGAAGACCGCGCCGGTCGGGCAGAACAGCTTCCCCACCCACGGGCCGCTGTTCGTGACCCTGTTGACCGTGACCATCCTGCTGGTAGGCGGCCTGAGCTTCCTGCCGACCCTGGCCCTGGGCCCGATTGCCGAACACCTGAGCATGGGCTTCTGAGGAACCGATGATGAATATGCCTGCAACCGAAACGGTCGCCACCAAGGCCACCCAATCACCGAAGACTTCGGTCGCTACACTGTGGCGGCCTGCGCTGAAGCAAGCCTTCGTCAAGCTCGACCCGCGGCAATTGTATCGGGCCCCGGTCATGCTGGTGGTGGAGCTGACCGCAGTCTTCACCACCGTGCTGTGCTTCATTCCCGACAGTGTCGTGCCGGTCTTCGTGGCGGCGCAGATCGCGCTCTGGCTGTGGTTCACCGTGCTGTTCGCCAACTTCGCCGAAGCCTTGGCCGAAGGACGTGGCAAGGCCCGGGCCGACAGCCTCAAGGCCGGTAGCGAGGGCCTGAGTGCTCGTCGTCAGGTTGCCGCTGGCTTTGAAGTGATTCCCGCCAGTGGCTTGCGCAAGGGCGATGTGGTGCGCGTCGAGGCGGGCGAGATGATTCCGGGCGATGGCGAGGTGATCGAAGGGATCGCCGCGGTCAACGAGGCCGCCATCACGGGGGAGTCGGCACCGGTCATTCGTGAATCCGGTGGGGACCGCTCGGCCGTCACGGGCAACACTCGCCTGGTTTCCGACTGGTTGCTGGTGCGAATCACCAGCAACCCCGGTGAATCCACCCTGGACCGCATGATCGCCCTGGTGGAGGGCGCCAAACGCCAGAAGACGCCCAACGAAGTGGCGTTGGATATCTTGCTGATCGGCCTGACCCTGATCTTCCTGCTGGTGGTCGTGACGTTGCAGCCGTTCGCTCATTTCGCCAACGGCAGCCTGCCGCTGGTGTTTCTGGTGGCGCTGTTGGTCACGCTGATTCCCACCACCATCGGCGGATTGCTGTCGGCCATTGGCATCGCCGGCATGGACCGGCTGGTGCGCCTGAACGTTATCGCCAAGTCCGGTCGCGCGGTGGAAGCGGCAGGGGACGTCCATGTGCTGATGCTGGACAAGACCGGCACCATTACGTTCGGCAATCGTCGTTGTGCCGCGGTATATGCCACTCCGGGCGTCAGCGCCAAGGAGCTGGCCGAAGGCGCGCTGTTTGCCTCGCTGGCCGACGAAACCGCCGAGGGCAAGTCTATCGTCGAGTACCTGCGCGGCCTGCATCCACAGCCCGAGCCCGCCGTCGAACTGCTGACAGCCGTCCCCTTCAGCGCTGAGACCCGCTTGTCCGGTGTCGATTATCAAGGGCGCAAGTATCGCAAGGGGGCCGTCGATTCCCTGCTGGAATTCGTCGGCCTGCCACGCAGCGAATTGCCCACGGTGCTGGCCCGGGAGATCGACAAGATCGCCCAGAGTGGCGGCACCCCGTTGTTGGTGTGTGTCGATGGGCGGCTGCTGGGGGCCATCCACCTCAAGGATGTGGTCAAGCCTGGCATTCGCGAACGCTTTGCCGAGCTGCGCAAGCTGGGTATCCGTACCGTGATGGTCACCGGCGACAACCCGCTGACGGCCGCTGCGATCGCCGCCGAGGCCGGTGTCGATGACGTGCTGGCCGAAGCCACCCCGGAGAAGAAGCTGGCGCGTATCCGTCACGAGCAGAACGACGGTCGATTGGTCGCCATGTGCGGCGACGGCGCCAACGATGCGCCGGCCCTGGCCCAGGCCGATGTCGGCATGGCGATGAATGACGGCACCCAGGCGGCGCGGGAAGCGGCCAACATGGTCGACCTCGACAGTGACCCGACCAAGTTGCTGGATGTGGTGCAGATCGGCAAGGAATTGCTGGTGACCCGCGGAGCGCTGACCACCTTTTCCATTGCCAATGACATCGCCAAGTATTTCGCGATCCTGCCGGCGTTGTTCGCTTCGATTTATCCACAGCTGGGTGTGCTGAACGTGATGCACCTGAACAGTCCGCAAAGCGCGATTGTCTCGGCCATTGTCTTCAACGCGCTGATCATCGTGGTGCTGATTCCCCTGGCGCTGCGAGGCGTGCGGGTGCAGGCGGCCAGTGCCGCGGCGCTGCTGCGGCGCAACCTGTTGATCTACGGCCTGGGTGGGATCGTGGTGCCCTTCGTAGGCATCAAGGCAATCGACATGTTGCTGACGGCGTTGAACCTGGTTTGAGCCTGATGCCGGCCAACCGGTCTGCACGCCGCTAGAGGTTGTTGTCCCAATTCGAGGATTCTGAGATGTCCACACTGATACGCCCGGCCTTGAGCCTGTTATTGCTGATGACCCTGATCACAGGTGTCGCTTATCCGCTGGTGGTGACGGGAGTCGCGCAAGTGGCCTTTCCCGCCCAGGCCAATGGCAGCCTGGTCCGGGATGCCGATGGCAAGGTGCGCGGTTCGATGTTGATCGCCCAGGATTTCCAGGGCGATGCCTGGTTCCATCCACGGCCATCGGCCGGCGCTTTCGCCACGGTCGCCAGTGGCGCCAGCAACCTTTCCCCGAGCAACCCGGCCCTGGCGGCGCGTGTCACCGACGAGGCTCGCAAGCTCCAGGTGACCGGCCAGGGGCCGGTCCCGCTGGCGCTGCTCACCACTTCCGGCAGTGGCCTCGATCCGCACTTGCCACCGGCTGCGATTGCCTATCAACTGGCGCGTGTCGCCGCAGCGCGCAGCCTGCCGGTTTCCGCAGTGCAGCAATTGCTGGAGGCACACATCGAGCAGCCCCTGGTGGGGCCGCCGGTGGTCAATGTCCTGGCATTGAACCTGGCGCTGGAAAAGCTCTAGCCGGCCAGGCCGCCTTCGCGGGCAGGCCCGCTCCCACAGGGGATTGTGCTGAACCTGTCGAAGCGGGCCTGCCTGCGAAGGCGCCGGGAGAATTCACTGCATCACTATCCAGAGACAAGAGATCCCTTTGCTATGAGCGACTCCGATCGTGCCGACGCACTGTTAGCCAATCTGTCCCGTCATGATCGTGGTCGACTCAAGGTCTTTCTTGGCGCGGCCCCCGGAGTCGGCAAGACCTACGCCATGCTGCAAGCGGCCCACACCCAACTGCGCCAGGGCGTGAAGGTGATCGCCGGTGTGGTGGAGACGCACGGTCGGACTGAAACCGAGGCGTTGCTCGGTGGCCTGGCGCAGCAACCGTTGGTGCGCTCGGAATACCGCGGTGTGATGCTCGAAGAAATGGACCTCGACGGTCTGCTCGCCGCGCGGCCGACCCTGGTGCTGGTAGACGAACTGGCCCACACCAATGCGCCTGGCAGTCGCCATGCCAAGCGTTGGCAGGATATCCAGGAGCTGCTCACCGCCGGCATCGATGTCTATACCACCGTGAACGTCCAGCACCTGGAAAGTCTCAACGACCAGGTGCGTGGCATTACCGGCGTGCAGGTTCGCGAGACCTTGCCCGATTGGGTCCTGCAAGAGGCCGACGAGCTGCTGCTGATCGACCTGCCTCCTCGTGAGCTGCTGGAACGGCTGCGCGATGGCAAGGTCTACGTGCCGGAGCAGGCCAGGGCAGCCATCGATGCCTTCTTCAGCCAGACCAACCTTACCGCCTTGCGCGAACTGGCGATGCAGACCGCCGCGGCCCAGGTGGACAAGGACCTGACCCAGGGCTACCGACAGATGGGCCAGGCCGCTCCGGCGGTGCGGGGCCGGCTGCTGGTGGGCGTGGATGGCGACGCCCAGGCCGAACGCCTGGTGCGCCATGCCAGCCGTGTCGCCCAACGTCGGCATTTGCCATGGAGCCTGGTGCACGTGGACAACGGCAGCGCCCGGGACGAACCCTCGCGCCAGCGCCTGCAAACGGCCCAGCAACTGGCCGAACGCCTGGGAGCAGAGGTGGTGTTGCTGCGGGCCGGCGAAGTGGCCAGGACCCTGATCCAGCATGCCGCCGAGCGTCGTGCCACGCTGGTGTTGGTGGGACAGTCCAGACCGCGTCTGCGCAGGCGACTGTTCGGCGGCGGCCTGGCGTCGCGGTTGCTGCGAGACGCCAGGGGGCTGGAGATCAACGTGCTGGACAGCGATGAACAGCCGCGTCCCGCCCATGTGCGCTCGGACGCCGCGCGCAGCGGATTCGACTACGCGCTGGCGCTGATTGCAACCATGGCGGCCAGTGCGCTGGCCTGGGGTGTCTCCGGGTTGTTGGCATTGCCCAACATCTCCCTGGTGTTTCTGATGGCGGTATTGCTGGTGGCGGTGCGCAGCAGCCTTGGCCCGGCGCTGGCCTGCGCGGCGCTGTCGTTCCTGGCCTATGACTTTCTGTTCATCCCGCCGAATTTTTCCTTCACCATCCAGCGCGAAGAAGATGTGCTGACGTTGGTGTTCTTCCTGCTGATGGCGGCCCTGACCGGCAATCTCGCCGCCCGCCAGCGTCGCCAGTTGCAGGCCCTGCGCGACACCCAGCAGGAAACCGGGGTATTGCTCGACCTGTCCCGCAAACTCACCGCCGCCACAGACAGGCAGGCGGTGATCAGTGCCGCCGTGCAGCACTTCGACGGTTGGCACGATTTGCAACTGTGTCTGCTCAACCGGGATGGCCAGGCTGGCTGGAAAGTCGAGACCGGCGAGCCGCTGACCTTTACCGAGGCCGAGCGCGCTGCCGCCGACTGGGCCTGGCAGCATGACCAGCCAGCGGGCGCCGGCACCGGGACGCTGCCATCCGGACGCTGGTGGTGGTGGCCACTGTCGGTGGAAGGAGGGCCCTTGGCGTTGCTAGGGGCATGCCCCAAGGACGGCAAGCCGTTGAATGGCCAGCGGCGTCGTTTGCTGGCTGCCCTCAGCCAGCCGCTGGCCCAGGCATTGGCGCGGGCCCAGCTGGCCCAGGATCTGGAAGCGGCGCGCCTGCATGGCGAGACCGAGCAATTGCGTAGCGCCTTGCTGGCTTCGGTGTCCCACGACCTGCGTACGCCGCTGACTGCGATGCGCGGCAGCATCGACAGCCTGTTGGCGCTGGGGGAGGCGATCCCGCTGGCGGATCGTCGCGAATTGCTCGAGGGCACCCGGGATGAAGCCGAGCGGCTGGATCGCTATATCCAGAACCTGCTGGACATGACCCGCCTGGGCCATGGCGCCTTGAAGCTGGCGCGGGACTGGGTGGCGCCGGCCGATATCGTGGGCAGTGCGCTCAATCGACTTCGGGCGGTACTGGCGCCCCTGGCGGTCAGCGTCGAGGTACCTGCCGAACTGCCGCTGCTGCATATCCATGCGGCCCTGATCGAGCAGGCCCTGGTGAATGTGCTGGAGAACGCCGCGCGATTTTCGCCGGCCCAGGGGCGTCTGTTGCTGAGCGCCGGAGCGACGGACCGCGAAGTGTTCTTTGCCGTGGCCGATGAGGGGCCGGGCATTCCGGCTGAAGAGCGCGAGAAAATCTTCGACATGTTCTACACCGCTGCGCGCGGCGATCGAGGCGGGCAGGGCACCGGGCTCGGGTTGGCGATCTGTCAGGGCATGGTCGGCGCCCACGGTGGGCGAATCAGTGTGGATGACGGGCTCGACGGGCGTGGAACCTGCATCACCTTGCACCTGCCCTTGCAGGCACAACCGGGCATGGACGATGAAGCCTGAGCCGGACTGGGATATTCTCCTGCCATCTATTTATACCGAACGGACCCCATGAACCAGACCGCCACACTTTTGGTCATCGACGATGAACCGCAGATCCGCAAGTTCCTGCGCATCAGCCTGGCTTCCCAGGGCTACAAAGTGCTGGAGGCCGCCACGGGCAGCGACGGCCTGGCCCAGGCGGCGTTGAACAAGCCGGACCTGCTGGTGCTCGACCTGGGCCTGCCGGACATGGACGGCCAGCAGGTACTGCGTGAGTTCCGCCAATGGTCGACGGTTCCGGTGCTGGTGCTATCCGTGCGCGCCAGCGAAGCGCAGAAGGTCGAGGCGCTGGACAACGGAGCCAACGACTACGTGACCAAGCCGTTCGGGATCCAGGAATTCCTGGCCCGGATCCGTGCCCTGCTGCGCCAGGTCCCGACGGGGGAAGCACGGGAAGCGGCGCTGACCGTCGGACCGCTGACCGTAGACCTGGCTTATCGCCGCGTGCTGCTGGACGGCGCCGAAGTGGCCCTGACCCGCAAGGAATATGCAGTGCTGGCGCAGTTGGCGCGCCATCCGGGGCGAGTCATCACCCAACAGCAGTTGCTCAAGGACATCTGGGGGCCAACCCATATCGAGGACAGCCATTACCTGCGGATCGTGATCGGCCACCTGCGGCAAAAGCTCGTCGATGATCCGACCCGTCCCCGATTCATCGTGACCGAGGCGGGGGTGGGGTATCGGTTGTTGGGAGAGGGTGGTTTTTAACCCCTCGGTCTTCAGCCAAGCCTTGCCACAATTGTTGCTTCAGCTCTGTTCACTTTCATACCGATCCAGGGTGTCACTGGCGATTTCCCTGCCCAGCGCGATCAGTTCCGGCGCCTTGTAGAATTCGAAAAAACGGCACACGCGCTTGGGCACGTTGATCAGCACATCCGGCGGATAGCCGGCGATCTTGTATTGGGCCAGGGAGGTCTGCATGACCTCGAAGCTCTGGTTGATCAGGTCCAGCAGCGAGGCCGGGCCGACGTTATCGATGATGAACGAGCCGGTGGCGGATTTCGGGGCGCCTTCGGATTCCGGCGCCGCGGCCGGTTGCTGGCCTTCGGGTTCGGCCGATTCTAGCCAGGGGTTGATGTCGGCGGCCTCGGCCCTCAGCGCTTCTTGCTCCAGTAACAGCAGTTGTTCGGCCTGTTTGCGGCGAAACGGCAGGCGCGAGCCTAGGGAACTGACCAGAGTGTCGAAGCGACGCCTGAATGCTGCGGGTCGCGGGATGACGGGCAGGCGGTATTGCCTCTGGTTCGTGGCATTGAGGTTGACCGCGATGATCAGGTCGCAGTGGCTGGACACCACCGGCACGATCGGCAACGGATTGAGCAGGCCGCCATCCACCAGCATGCGATTGCCTTGCATCACCGGCGTGAACAGGCTGGGGATAGCCGCCGAGGCCCGCATCGCCTGGTGCAGGCAACCTTCCTGGAACCAGATTTCCTGTTGGTTGGTCAGGTCGGTGGCCACGGCGGTATAGGGAATGCGCAGGTCTTCGATATTGAGTTCGCCGACGATCTTGCGGATCTGCCCGAAGACTTTTTCCCCGCGAATCGCCCCCAGGCGAAAGCTGACATCCACCAGCCGCAACACATCCAGGTAGTCGAGACTCTCGATCCAGTTGCGATAGTCGTCGAGCTTGCCCGCGGCATAGATCCCGCCTACGACGGCCCCCATGGAACAACCGGCAATGCAGGCGATGTCGTAGCCACGCCGTTCGATCTCCTCGATCACCCCGATATGGGCGTAGCCCCGTGCACCACCCGAGCCCAATACCAATGCGACACGTTTTGTCATGACCTGGCCTCTTGTCGAACAGGCTTCAACAATGCACTCATCGACGGCCCGGCTCAATCGTTGTGGCGCGAGCGTCGTTTTTTGACACACCGGTGTGGCATTTTTGTATGCTCGCCCACACTTGAATTAACGCGGTTGGGCCTTGGCACTTTTTGCCGGCGGGACCGTCTTACCAGCACGACTGTTGACCTTGAGGTGTTATCGATGAAAGCCCGGATCTGCCTGCCCCTGGTGGCATCCCTGATGGTTCTGGCCCTGGCCGGTTGCGCCGGCAAGACCGCGTACCGAGACAGTTGCGGCAGCCAGCTCGACAGTGCCTGGCGTGAACTCGACCTGGCCAAGGCCGAAGGCTTTGCCGGTACCGTCAGCTATTCCAAGGCCCTGTCGTTGCTGACAGGCGCCAAGACCCAGCAACAATTCGAAGCCTTTGAAGGCTGCACCAAGAAAGCCGAGAAAGCGCGTTTCTACATTCGTGAGTCCCGCGCGGGGCGATAAAAGCAGCGACACGTTGTAAGCTGCAAGCCTCAAGAGAGGCGTTGTGCCTGTGAGGCTTGCAGCCTGGCGCTGCTAACGGAGTAAGCCCATGATCGATCGGCTGGTGGCCCGGATACTGGGCCTGGAAGTCCGCCTGCTGGCCTGCCAGGCCCGCCTGAATGCCCATACCGACAGCGAAGCGTTGCATGACCTGCGCACCACGGTCCGCCGTCTGCGCAGCCTGCTTCGCCCGTTGCGCGGGTTACCCGGGGTCGAACAGCTGGAAGCGGCCGCCTCGGCGGTCGGCACCCTGACCACGCCATTGCGGGACCGGGAAGTGCTGGCGGCCTACCTGGAGGCGCACGGCAAGCCGCAAGCCGCTCAGCACCGCCAGCTGCAGATGGCCCAAGCCTATCGCGCCGTCGCCGCGAGCCCGGAGCTGGGGCACTTGCTGATGATCCTCGATGCCTTCCCACGCTTCATTCGTGCCGCCCAGCGCCAGGGGTTGCTCAAGGGATTGCGCAAGCGCATCGAAAAGCGCCTGGACAAGCAATGGAAGAAACTCGGTGAAGCCTTGGACGATCCGGCTCACGACCGTCATCGCTTGCGTTTGTTGATCAAACGCGTGCGCTACGCCATCGAAGCCTATCCCGAACTCGATCGCCTGCCCGAGGCGGCCATGCCACGGCTCAAGTCGGCCCAGGCCGCGTTGGGGGACTGGCACGATTGCTGGCAATGGCTGGCCAGGGCCGAGCAGGAACACGACCTGCAATCCTGCGTGCCGAGCTGGCGGGTCACCATGGAAAAGGCCGAGGCCAAGTCCGACAAGGTGCTCGACAAGCTGATAGCGGACTGCTTCGACAAGTCCTGAATCCTGCCTGCATATTTTTCCCACGGGAGCGCTGTCTCCCGTATTCCTCTTGTCACGGATGACGGGTTCGTGGGCACACTCGCTCCCGCGGTCGATCGAGGGTGGATTTGAAAAGCTGCGGCCTATCTGTCCGTTTCTTTGGCCGGAATGAGCGCTGTGCCGCTCGCACGGGCTGGTTAAGATCCGTTCATCGTTCTTCCCCACTTTCGAGGTTGTCATGCGCTTTTCCGATTTGATCGATGCCGTGCGTCGCCAGCCAGATGCAGTGACCATCGCGCCCGAATGGGGCCAGGGGCGCGCCAGTTTTGGTGGGTTGGTGGCGGCGTTGCAGTATGAGGCGATGCGTGCGCGGGTCCCGGCGGATCGCCCGGTGCGTTCGCTGGCGATCACTTTCGTCGGTCCGGTCGAGCCGGACGTACCTGTCAGTTTCGAAGTCGAGGTGTTGCGCGAAGGCAAGGCGGTCAGCCAGGTGGTGGGGCGAGCGGTGCAGAAGGGCCAGGTGGTCACCCTGGTCCAGGGCAGTTTCGGCGCCTCTCGTGCTTCCGTGGTGGCGGTGCAGGCCGACCCCGCGCCGTCCTTCACGAATGTGGAGCAGTGCCAGGAGTTGCCCTACGTCAAGGGCGCCACCCCGGAATTCATGCGGCATCTGGCAATGCGCTGGAGCGTCGGCGGCCTGCCGTTCACGGGCAACAAATCCCGGAGCATGGGCGGCTGGGTACGGTTACGGGGGGATGTGAAGGAAGAGCCGCTCAACGAGGCCCACATCCTGGCGTTGGTGGACGCCTGGCCTCCGGCATTGTTGCCCCACCTGACGCAAATGGCTCCGGGCAGCACACTCACCTGGACCATCGAATTCGTCCAGCCGGTGCTGGAACTCACGACGCTGGACTGGTGCCAGTACCTGGCCGAGATCGAGCACGCCCAGGACGGCTACGGTCATGTCGCCGCGAAATTCTGGAGCGCCGATGGGCGCCTCATCGCCATGAGCCGGCAGACAGTGACCATCTTCGGCTGAGGGGAGCTCGCGACTCAGCGCCGGTGGCGGTCCCGCCAGGCGCGCCACCAGCCACCGCTGAACAGGAACCTGGGAAAGGTCAGGAACTGTTCCACCAGCAGCCGCGATACCGCGTCTTTGCGGTCGCTGAACGGTTCGGAGGCCTGTGCCTCCAGACCATGGCCGTGGCGCTGCAAGCCCAGCGCGGCGATCACGCCGATCACACCGATGGCGATATTCGCCAGGTTCAGGCCGAACACCCCCGACACGATCAGCAGGAATGCAACGATGAACAGCGGCACGGCAATCAGGTGCAGCACCAGGTTGGTCGGGTGACGGTGATTGTCAGGGTAGGCACGCCATTGCCAGGCGGCAAGGTTGGGGTGACGTTTGCCCATGATGCTGTTCCTCGATTCGTCTACACATATGGGTGAAGAATAGGCGTCGACCGTTGGACCGGCGAATCGAGGTTGCTTATCGGGGCGATAGAATCAAAAGGCAATGGCGGGATTGACTGTTGGGCTCGCTTGAAAATCAAGAAAGCCCGCCCCAGTGCGTAAAGCCGTCCGCCCTTCGAATTCGCTAAATGAACAGCATGACCCCCAGTGCGGGAGAGGGCTGGCGCTGAATCGCGGGCTCAGAGCTTGAGTTGCCCGATCGCCTTGTTCAGTTCGCCGGCCAGGGTCGCCAGGTCATGGCTGGTGGTGGCCGAGTCCACTGTCTGGCGCACGGTGTTTTCGGTGACGTCGCGAATGCTGACCACCGCCCGGTTCATTTCTTCGGCGACCTGGCTCTGCTGCTCGGCGGCGACGGCGATCTGGGTATTGCTCTCGCGCATCTGTGCCACCGCCCCGGTGATCTGTTCCAACGCCTCGCCTGCCTCGCGGGCCTGTTGTACGCAATCGTCAGCCTTGTAGGAGCTTTCCTGCATGAAATCCACGGCATCCCGGGTGCCTGCCTGCAGGGCCGCTATCATGCCGGTGATCTCGTCCGTCGAGGTTTGCACGCGCTTGGCGAGGTTGCGCACCTCATCGGCCACCACGGCGAAGCCTCGGCCCATTTCCCCGGCTCGCGCTGCCTCGATCGCCGCGTTGAGGGCCAGCAGGTTGGTCTGTTCGGCGATGCTGTGGATGACGCTGACCACGCCGTTGATCTTCTGGCTGTCTTCGGCCAGGCGCTGGATCATTTCGGCGGTCTGCTGCACACCGGAGGAAAGCCCGGTGATCGATTGCTGCACACGGCCAACCACCTCTCGGCCATTGCCCGCCAGAGTATCGGCGGTTTTCGACAGGTCGCGGGTGGCGCCGGCATGTTGAGCGATGTGGTACACCGTGGCGGACATTTCGTTGATCGCCGTCGCCGCCTGATCGGTTTCGCTCTGCTGGCCGAGCATGCCGTGGCGCACATCGTTCATGCTCGATGCCAGGCGTGCCGCTCCACTGTCCAATTGGCGTGCGGTGCTGGCCACGGTATCGACCACGCGTTGATAACCGGCCTGCATGGCATTGAATGCCGCGGCCATCTGGCCCACTTCATCCCGGCAGGCCAGAGGCACACGAGCGGACAGGTCGCCGGTCCGTTCGACGTGCAGCATCACGTCCTTCAGGGTGTTGAGTTGGCTGAGCAGGAAGCGGATCAACAACTGCGACGCCCCCAGCATCGCCAGCATCAGTACGAATACCGCCACCGCGTATTGGCTGAAGCGTTCTCTGAATACCTGGCTCAGGCTTGCGCCAGGGACCAGTACGGCGAGCTGCTGGCCGTCGCTTCGCTGGATCACTTCGGCGCCCAGCAGCGGCCGCTCACCGAACAAGGGACTGGCGTCGAATTCGACCCGGCCTGCGGCCCCCTCCAACGCCGGTAATGGCTGGTCCTCGAAAACGGGCACCTGGCCTCGGGGGAAGCTCAGCAGGTAATCGGTCTTGGGCAGGGCCTGTCCGGCAGGCCAGCGATCGAGCAGCCGGGCCTGGGCCTGGGCATTCGCCAGGGCCGCGTGGTTGCGGGCCTGTTGCTCCAGATGCACCGCGTAAAGGACGAGCAGCAGGGTGGTCACGAAGGCCACCGCATTGACCGCCCAGAATTTGTATTTCAGTGAGATATTGCTAAGCCAGGCACCCATGGAAGGTCTTCTCTGATAGCGGAAACAGTTTTGGCAAGGTGCCATTATTCTGATGCTATTCAGCGCGGCGCATTTTGATATGGGTCAACGGATGCCGTGTGCCGTTGGATAGGGCTAGCCGCAAATCACAGGCAAACCAAAAAAGGCCCTGGCGCACGCGGTACTGTGGACCGCCAGCTCTTCCCGGGATTCGCCTCGGTGCAAGGCGACTTCGCGCAAGACCTCTGTCAGATAGGCCGGTTCGTTGCGACCGTTCTTGGGCTTGGGGCGCAGCGTGCGCGGCAACAGGTACGGCGCATCGCTTTCAAGCATCAGTCGGCCGCGAGGGATCTCGCGCACCAACGGGTGCAGGTGCGTGCCGCGGCGCTCGTCACAGATCCAGCCGGTGATGCCGATGTGCAAGTCCAGGTCGAGGTAGCTGTACAGTGCTTTTTTCTCACCGGTGAAACAATGCACCACGGCGGCGGGCAAGCGGTCGCGGAAGTCCCGGAGAATTTCCAGCAGGCGCTGGTCGGCGTCGCGTTCGTGGAGGAAGACCGGCAGCTGCAGTTCCGTCGCCAGGGCGAGGTGCTCCTCCAGGACCTTCTCCTGTTGTGGGCGAGGGGAGAAGTCCCGATTGAAATCCAGCCCGCATTCGCCTACTGCCCGGGCGCGGCCTTGCTTGAGCAGATCCTTGAGACGCCGGGCACTGTCGGCGGTCCATTCGCTGGCGCTGTGCGGGTGAATGCCGGCAGTGGAAAACAGCCGCTCGCCGGTTTCATCGAGGCGCTGGCACAGCTCGATCGCCTGTTCGCTGCTGTCGATGCTGGTGCCGGTCAGGATCAGTTGGCAAACCCCGGCTTCATAGGCGCGCTCGAGCACCGCCTGGTGTTTGTCGACGAAACTGGGGTTGGTCAGGTTGACGCCGATATCGATGAGTTGCATGGTGCTACCTCGGCCCAAGGGCCCGAAAGCATACCAGAGCTGTAGATTTATAAGAAAAGCCAAGAACTACAACGAGTTGAGGCTGTCTGTTGAGGCCACGAGACAGGTCGGGTTGGTATAAATGCCAGCGCTGTGCCAGTCTTGCGCACTTTTCAGCGCCCCAGGCGCTCTGTTTCCGTCGGCTCAAGCCTCGATTCTGAGGAAGGCGAGCGTCGGTATCCTTCCGGAGTGTGGATGGTACGTCCTCAGGTGTTGTTACTGCTGTGTTGTTCGCTGCTTTTGCCGATGCCGGCCGAAGCACGGCTGCCCGGGCCAGTACAAACTGTGGCGCCGGGTACCGTGCGTGATCTGGCGCAGATCCGCAGCAGTCGCGTGCTCAAGGTGCTGGTCAATCAGAGTCGTAACAGTTCCGGTGAAGTCCAGGGGCAATCCATCGGTGTCGAATATCACCGGCTGCGAGCCTTCGAGCAGTACCTCAACGGCCATGCCCGCGATGGCCAGCAAATCACTCTCAAGATCATCCCCACGGCCAAGGATCAGTTGCTCGGCGCCTTGCACCGTGGCGAAGGCGACCTCGTGGCGCCGGGCGAACTGCTCGAACCCCAGGCCGGCCAGGCGGTCAGCGCCAGCGATCCGATCCGGTCCGATGTGCCATTGCTGCTGGTGGGCATCAAGGGCGAGAAACGTTACACACGCGTAGAGCAGCTCTCCGGCAAGACCCTGGCCCTGCCCAACGGCAGTGCCGCGGGGGACGCGGTGAACCAGATCAACCAGAAACTGGCGCTGCTCAAGTTGCCTGCGGTGAAGATCGAATGGGTCGATCCCAGCCTGGCGGTTGAAGATGTGCTGGAGATGGTCCAGGGCGGGATCTTTCACCTGACGATCGTCGAACAACCCATTGCCGAGCGCTGGGGCAAGATCCTGCCCAAGCTGCGTTTCGATCGACAGGTGCCCATTGGCGAGCCGCAGAGCGAGCACTGGTTTGTCCGCCGCGACGCCGCGATGCTGCGTGCGAGCATCAACGGCTTCCTGACCACCTACAAGGTTCCGTCCAACCAGGACGCGGCGTTCCTGCGTATCTATCGTCGTTTGTACCAGGTCCACAATCCCTTGGCCCGGGCCAATCGCCAGCGTCTGGAGACGCTGCGTCCGGTGCTGCAGAAGCACGCCGAGGCCCAGAACATGGACTGGCTGAACCTCGCGGCCCTGGCGTTCAAGGAGTCTGCCCTGCAACCCAGTGCCCGCAGCGGCAGCGGTCCCACGGGACTGATGCAGATCACGCCTTCGGCGGCCCAGCGGGTGGGGGTGGGCAATATCCAGAACCTGGATGCGAATGTGCAGGCCAGCGCCAAATACCTGGCCCTGATCCGTCGCAAGTTTTTCTCCAGCCCCAAACTCAACGAACGTGAACGCATGGCCTTCGTGCTGGCTGCCTACAACATGGGACCGGAACGGGTGCAGGGCATGCGTGCCGAGGCCCGGCGACGGGGCCTGAACCCCAACCAGTGGTTCTTTCAGGTCGAGCGCATTGCCATGGAGCAGGTGGGAATGGGCGCCGTCAGCTACGTTAATAGTGTGAACAAGTACTATCTGGCGTTTGATCGAGAGCGAGAGTCGCTGGAGCCCAGGGAGCAAAAGGTCGCTCTGCGGAAATGATCTAATAATTCGAATGGTATAGCGGATTTTTTCCGCTTTTATCATGAGTTCAATCGATTAATATGGCGACCACACAACGCACACACCAAGGAATGCACCCTATGAGCACTGTCATCAACAAAGTCCTGTCCACTCGTGCCGGTTATGGCCTGACTGTTCTGCGCATTGCTGTAGGCATCATTTTCGCCGCCCATGGCGCGCAGAAGCTGTTCGGCCTGTTCGGTGGCTACGGTCTGGCGGGGACGGCCCAATGGATGGAAAGCATCGGCCTGACGCCAGGTTACCTGATGGCCACATTGGCGGGCGGTACGGAGTTCTTCGCCGGCCTGGCCCTGGTCATTGGCTTGCTGGCCCGCCCGGCGGCATTGGGCCTGGCGTTCCTGTCGCTGGTGGCGATTTTCTCGGTGCACATCGGCAACGGTCTGTTCATGGCCAACAACGGTTATGAGTTTGCCTTGGCCTTGCTGGCCGGTAGCATCGCGATACTGATCGAAGGTGCGGGCAAGTTGTCGGTCGACGGTGCCGTCGCTCGCTGATCGCTTTCGCGGATTGCAAGAGGCCCGTCTGCTACGGGCCTTTTTTGTGGGCGCTGATTCTTGACACTGGCTGGTCGGCTTCTCTAGGATGCTGCGCATGCGCCGATTTAAACAGCTACTTGCGGGGCGCCAGGTGACTCAGGGAGTTGCCGTCAGAAGCCAGAGACACGGCTTCGAAATACCGCTAAAGCGCTGGTTCGGTGTTGCCTCTCACCTGCCATGCAGACTTTCGAGGCAGAGACACGACACGATGAACGCACCCAACTCCCTGGCCCGTCTGGCGCCTATTACGGCAAGTCTTCTGCAGCGTAATCCGAAAATCCTCCTGGGCGGTACCCACCAGCCTACATTGTTGCGCTATCTCGATGGCTGGCCTCGACGCAGCCACGGCCCCGCGGCATTCCTCATTCAATTCGTCGAAGACGGCGAGTCGCTGGCACGTTTTGCCAACGACAGTTTCGACCTGGCCGTCATCCAGGCGCCCAGTGCGGCGGATGCTCCGGAGATGATCCGGCAACTGACCCGCGTGGCGCGGCAAGGGTTGATCACGCGGCGGTGAGGGAGGCGCTCTTTGCCTTCGCCCGAAGCCGATTGGCATGCATGCAGTTGAAGACGATCTGGCTGCGGGTCGACCAGTCGGTATTGATGATGTGGAAGCGTTGTATATAGCTGTCGCTGTTCCTGGACTCGAACCACAGATCGATCTTGTCGCTGAAATCATCCGGAATATGCAGGGGCAGCACATACTTGGCGCATTGTATCGAGCGTAGGACGAAGTCGGGTTTCTTCCGGGCGGATTGTTCGTCCATGAACTTCTTCAAGGCGCTGGTGGTATTCAGGTTCTTGCCGCTCCATTGGTGTTCCACGCCTTTCCAGTATTTGGCCCTGACGCGGTGGTTGTAGGAGATGACCACCGTGCGCCCCGGCCGATGCGTCCAGATATCTTCCACCGTTGCCTTGCGCCAGTTCCTGGGTATCAGCCGTTGTCCGATTTTCGTATGGATCAACTCATGCAGTTCCCGATGGGTCGCGCGGGTGAAGTTCTTGAACTTGTGAAAATTCAGAATGATGATTTCCTTCGCCCGCGTTGCCTTGTGGTCGAGGTCGTCGTAGAAATTGTTCAATTGATCCAGGACATCGCCGCTCACCGTGCGCCCGGATGAGGTGAGGTGGAACAATTGAAAGCGCCCGTCGCTGCCGGGGGGAGCGTTGCCAGAACACACCACGCGCAGGTCCAGCACGCGAAAGCCCGCCAGGATCTGTTCGATGATCGGCACGTCCTGGGTCTTCTCTTGAGGCAGCGTAAGGTTGGGGGCTTTTTTATCGGCTCCGGAGTCATGCGTGCCGGGCAAGATAAGTTCGTCGATGCGCAGTTTGTATAACTCGGGGGTGTTGTACATCCAGCAATCCAGTCCATGGTGGGTAATCTGCATGATTATTCATCCTTGAATAATTTTTTTGAGCAAAAGGCGTGACACAGCCTGCGCCAGTCATTCTGCGCAGGACAGCAGCCGTGTCAAAGTTTCAAGTTTGGTGGGATGTTTCCGCGCCCGCGTGCCCTAGGGCAGGCACGCGTCATGGATAGGCGATATCCACGATGTAGACCAGCTTTTCACCTGTAGGAGTCTGGACCCTGACTTCGGCGTCCAGGGCCTTGCCAATCAACGCCCGCGCCAAGGGCGAATCGATGCTGATCAGGTTCTGTTTCAAATCCAGTTCGTCGGGTCCGACGATGCGATAGCGCGACTCTTTGCCGTCCTCATCTTCGACCGTGACCCAGGCGCCGAAGTAGACCTTGTTCGGGTCGCTGGGTTTTTCCGTTACCACCTTGAGCGCTTCGAGGCGCTTGGTGAGGAAACGCACACGGCTGTCGATTTCCCGCAGCATTTTCTTGCCGTAGGTGTACTCGGCATTTTCCGAGCGATCGCCCTGAGCCGCGGCCTCGCTGACGGCCTGCGTGACCTGAGGGCGACGCACATGCCACAACTCATGGAATTCGGCACGCATCCGCGCTTCGCCCTCGGGAGTGATCAGGGCGGTACCGGCGGTGCGGGGAGGGCGATAACGACTCATGGCGGCTTCTTTTGACGATGAGACCGAAGTCTATCAACCCTCGCGCAAAACTGTCAGCGGGCTGGCGTTGAGTGCCCGACGGGTACCGAACACCCCGGCGTAACCAATGAGCAATGCTCCCACCAGCGGCAATACCAGCAGCCATGGATGTGGATGCCAGGGCAGGTCGAAGGCGTAGCGGTAGAGCACCAGGCTCACGACTTCCGAACCCAAGGCCGCCAGCAAGCCGCTGACCGCGCCCAGCAGGCCGAACTCGATGCGTCGTGCCTTGACCAGCAGCGGTCGTCCGGCGCCCAGGGCGCGCAACAATGCGCCTTGGCGGATGCGTTCATCGAGCGTGGCCTGCAGGCCGGAGAACAGCACGGCCATGCCCGCCGCGAGTACGAACAGCAGCACGTATTCCACGGCCAGGGTCACCTGGGCCAGGATGCTGCGCAATTGTTCGAGCAAGGCTTCGACCTGCAGGATCGTGACCGCCGGGAACGCCCGGGACAGCTCGACGATCTGCTGATCGTGACCGGCGGCCAGATAGAAACTGGTGAGGTAGGTGGCCGGCAGGTCCTTCAAGGTGCCGGGCTGGAAGATCATGAAGAAGTTCGGCTGGAAGTTGTCCCAGTTGATTTCCCGCAGGCTGGTGACCTTCGCTTCGCGGTTGACGCCGCCCACACTGAACAGCAATCGATCGCCGAGCTTGATCTTGAGGTTCTCGGCTACCTTGCCCTCCACCGAGACCCCCGGCATGTCATCCGGCGGTTGCTGTGGCCACCAGGTCCCGGCCGTGACGACGTTGCCCGCCGGCAGGTCCGCGGCCCAGGTCAGGCTCAGGTCACGTTGCAGCGCGCGGTCCCCTGCCGAATCCTTGGTGACGAACTCCTTGGCCGGCTCGCCGTTGATGCTGATCAGCCGTCCCGGTACGACAGGGTAGAGGGGAGCCGATTGTGCCGACAACTGCAGCAGCTTGTCGGTGAAGGCCTGCTTGTCATTGGGCAGGATGTTCAGGGCGAAGTAGTTCGGGGCATTTTTCGGCAGTTGGTTCTGCCAGGTGTCCAGCAACTCGCCGCGCAAGAGCGCAATCAAGGCCATGGACAGCAGGATCAGGCCGAACGCCAATGACTGCCCGGCTGCCGCCAACGGATGACGCAGCAACTGGCCGAGCCCCAGTCGCCACGGCAACGAGGCACGCGCCAGCATCCGGCGCAGGCTTTGAAGCAGCAGCAACAGCAGGCCGCCCAGTACCAGGGCGGCGACGACGCCGCCACCGAGCAGGGCGAAGGTCAGCACCAGGTCCAGGCTCAGGCGCCACATGATCAAGCCCAAGGCACCCAGCGCGGCACCGTAGACCACCCAGGTGCTGGAGGGAATCGGCAACATGTCCCGGCGCAACACCCGCAACGGCGGCACTCGCCCCAGCGCCGCCAGTGGCGGCAGGGCGAATCCGACCAGGGCCACCAGCCCGGTGCCGGTGCCGGCAATCGCGGGCAGCAGACCGCCCGGCGGCACGGTGGCAGGCAGCAGGTCGTGCAGCAGGGCGAAGAGTCCCAATTGCGCGAGCCAGCCGAGCAGGGCGCCACTGATGCTGGCCAGCAGGCCCAGTACCGCCAGTTGAAGGCTGAACAGCAACATGGTTTCCCGGCGTGACAGGCCGAGGCAGCGCAACAGGGCACTGGCATCGAAGCGGCGGGTGGCAAAACGATTGGCGCAGAGCGCGACGGCGACGCCGGACAACAGCACCGCCACCAGGCTGGCCATGTTCAGGTAGCGCTCGGCCTTGCCGAGTGCGCCACCGATCTGCCGGTTGCCGTCGCGGGCGTCCTGCAGGCGCTGGTTGGCTTCGAGGCCGGGATTGACCATGTCGCGGTAAGTCTGCAAGGCCGGTGCCGGGCCTCGCCACAGTTCGCGATAACTGACACGGCTGCCGGGCTGGACCACGCCAGTGGCTTCCAGGTCCTCCAGGTTGATCATGACCCGGGGGGTGAGGCTGTAGAAATTGCCGGCGCGATCCGGTTCGTAGGTCAGTACCCGGCTCAGGCGCAGGGTCTTGTTGCCGATATCGATGCTGTCGCCGATTTTCAGGTCCAGTGCCGTCAACAGGCGTGCTTCGACCCAGGCCTCGCCCGGTTTCGGCCGCCCGCCGGCTTCTTCCGGGGCGAACGGAGTCGGTGCGCTTTTCAACTGCCCGCGCAAGGGATACAGCTCGCCGACTGCCTTGACGCTGGACAGCTGGATGCCGTTGTCCGTGGCGACCACGCTGGAGAACTCCACCACCTGGGCATGTTCCAGGCCCAGGTCGGTGCCGCTGCGGATCTGTTCGGGGCGGGCGGGCGAGCTGCCTTCGAGCAGCAGGTCGGCACCGAGAAATTCAGTGGCGCGCATCATCATCGCGCCGTTGAGGCGGGCACCGAAATAACCGATGGCGGTGCTCGCCGCCACCGCCACCAGCAGGGCGAAGAACAGCACGCGCAACTCGCCGGCGCGGGCGTCGCGTAGCAGTTGGCGAACGGCGAGACTGAACAGGCGCAACAGCGGCAGGCGTGCCATCAAGGCTCCAGGGGGGCGACCATCTGGCCGGCTTCAAGTCGGATCAGGCGCCGGCAGCGATGGGCCAGGCGTTCATCGTGGGTGACCAGCACCAGGGTGGTGCCGCTTTCCTTGTTCAATTCGAACAGAAGATCACTGATGCGCTCCCCGGTGTGACTGTCGAGGTTACCGGTGGGTTCGTCGGCAAACAGTACGTCGGGTTCGGCGGCGAAGGCACGGGCAATCGCCACACGTTGCTGCTCGCCGCCGGAAAGCTGGCGGGGCGAGTGCGTCAGGCGTTGCCCGAGGCCGACCCGCTGCAGCAATTCCGTGGCCCGCTCCCGGGCGTCCTTGTGACCGTCAAGCTCCAGCGGCAGCATGACGTTTTCCAGGGCGTTGAGGCTGTCGAGCAACTGGAACGACTGGAAGACGAAACCGACATGCTCGGCGCGAATCCGGGCCCGCTGGTCCTCGTCCAGCGCACTGAGGGCCTGGCCGGCCAGTGTCACTTCACCGCTGCTGGGCAGGTCGAGGCCGGCCAAGAGGCCCAGGAGCGTGGATTTTCCGGAACCGGAGGCGCCGACGATGGCCAGGCTGTCGCCCTTGTTCAATTCCAGGCTGAGTTCGTGCAGGATGGTCAGTTCACCTTCCGCGCTGGGAACCACTTTGCTAAGGTCCTTCGCGGTGAGAATGCTTGAGCCCATGGAGAATCCGATGCGTGTGTGGTTTTTGAGTGCCGGCCTGGCCTTGATGTGCATGGTCCAGAACGCAGCGGCGGGTACAGTCCTGATCGTTGGCGATAGTATCAGCGCGGCTTTCGGCCTGGATACCCGGCAAGGCTGGGTGTCATTGCTCGAACAGCGGCTCAAGGCCGAGGGTTTTGACGATAAAGTGGTCAATGCTTCCATCAGTGGCGACACCAGCGCGGGCGGCCAGGCGCGGCTGCCGGCGCTGCTTGCAGCCCATAAACCGGACCTCGTGATCCTCGAGCTGGGGGGCAATGACGGCCTGCGTGGACAACCGCCAACACAATTGCAACAAAACCTTGCAGCGATGATCGACAGCGCCCGTGACAGCGGTGCCAAGGTGTTGCTGCTCGGCATGCAACTGCCGCCCAATTACGGGCGACGCTACACCGATGCCTTCGCCAGGGTCTACAGCACCCTGGCCGATGAGAAAAAAGTACCGCTGGTGCCGTTTTTCCTCCAGGGCGTCGGTGGGGTACCGGGGATGATGCAGGACGACGGATTGCACCCGTCCGTCGCGGCCCAGGGCAAGTTGCTGGAAAATGTCTGGCCGACCCTGAAACCGTTGCTTTGACGCTTTTCTACAGGCGGTCTTTCGGCTAATGTGGCGCCCCCGATTTGGAGCCCCCGATGCCGCGTCCCGCCTGGTCCCTGTTTGCCTACCAACTGATCGAGCCTGACGAACAGCTGGACCTGTTCGCCTGCCAGGAAGTGCGGGTACACCTGGTGACCCGGCAGCTGGAGCTCGGCGGCTCGGCCGACCGGACGCTCTGCGGCAGCCTGCTGCCGGCCCAGCCTCGCTGGTCGAGCGTGGATCGCAAGATCTTCCAGGACCATCGCCTGTGTTCGTTATGCCGGGCGATCCTGGAGTCCCAGAAGCGCGGCACCTCGCCGATCTGGCCGGAACTGCGGTTCGAGTTGTGATCATCCTGCCCTCCCCGAAATAACGGGGGACGGTGTACAATCGCGATCTTCATACCCTCTGTTCGATCTGCGAAGGATTCCCCGGATGTTGCCGCGCTTGCCTGCCGTCGCCCGCTGCCTGTCTCTTGCCGCCCTGTGTATGGCCGGGCCCGTTGCTGCCCTGGAATTGCCCCTGCCACCACCCGGCGAAGACATTGTCGGCCAGGTGCAGGTGATCAAGGCCAAGTACGAGGACACTTTCGCCGACCTGGGCACGACCTATGACCTGGGCTATACCGAAATGGTCGCCGCCAACCCGGGTGTCGATCCCTGGCTGCCGGGCGCCGGCACCGAGATCGTGCTGCCGACCCGTTTCATCCTGCCGCCGGGCCCGCGCGAAGGCATCGTGATCAACCTCGCCGAGTATCGCCTCTACTACTACCCCAAGGGCCGGAACGTGGTTTACACCTTCCCGTTGGGGATCGGTCGTGAAGGCTGGGGGTCGCCCATCGCCCGGACCAGCATCATCGCCAAGACGCCGAACCCGACCTGGACGCCGCCGGCTTCGATCAGGGCCGAACATGCCGCCGATGGCGACATCCTGCCGAGCGTGGTACCGGCCGGTCCCGACAACCCGCTGGGGCCGTTCAAGTTCACCCTGGGTACCCCGGGGTACCTCATCCATGGTTCGAACAAGAAGTTCGGCATCGGCATGCGCACCAGCCACGGCTGTTTCCGCATGTTCAACAACAATGTCCTGGAAATGGCCAGCATGGTGCCGGTGGGAACGCCGGTGCGTATCATCAACGACCCTTACAAGCTGGGCCTGAGTGGTGGCAAGGTTTACCTGGAAGCCCATACCCCGGTGGACGACAAGGGCAACCCGTCGGTGGTGGACAAGCACACCGCGGTGATCAATGCGATGCTCAAGCGTGAGGACATCACCAGCAACCTGCGCATGAACTGGGATATGGTGCGTGATGTGGTGGCCGCCGAAGATGGCCTGCCGGTGGAGGTCGCCGTGCCGAACGCGTCGGCGCCCATGGTCTCGAGTGCACCGATCGACATGCAACAGTAAGAACGCTCTTCAGGACCCGCCGACGTTTCGCGACGTCGGCGGGTTTTTTATCGCCTGGAAAAACACCCGGGCATAAAAAAGCCGACCCAAGAATGGGTCGGCTCGATAACAATCCCGAAGGACTATTACTTGCGGCTGGCTTTTTCCAGCATGCGCAGAGCGCGCTCGTTGGCTTCGTCAGCAGTCTGTTGTGCTTTTTGAGCAGCAGCCAGAGCTTCATCAGCTTTACGGTAAGCTTCGTCTGCACGAGCTTGGGCGCGAGCTGCTGCGTCTTCGGTAGCAGTCAGACGTGCTTCGGTTTCTTTCGATGCGCTGCTGCAACCGGTAGCCAGAACTGCGGCCAGGGCCAGAGCAGAGAATTTCAGAACGTTGTTCATCGTGTTCCCCTTCAAGGACTTTCTATTAGTGACTGTCTCCCCAGACTGAGGAGTTAGCCGGCGTACATACTACCCATTACTTGTAGTAAGTAAACTGACGTAGCGCAAGAAGCAAAAAAATTGTAGGCGGTGATTCTTTTTCGAGCAACTTTTCTTGCGGTTGTTTAAAAAATACACAGCGCCAAGCCCTTGAATGGAGTGTGCAAGGGTAGAAAAGTTCCGCTTGCGAGAGGAACTCCGGGGCGACCGCTAAAGTCGCTGCTTATTGATTCGCCTACACTTTTGTTCATTTTTTGTGCAGGCCCCAGGCATCTTTATTGGTATTGCCGGTGACTTTAACTACGGGCGTTCGTCTCAAGACTCAACAACTGGCGATGTTCAGCTATTGCACCTTCGCTGACTTCAGCGTGACGCTGGCGTTCAAATCCCTCGACCTGGCGGGTTTTCCCTTCAATGACAGGCGTGCCTTGAGCATTTGCGTCATTGGTGCCTACTATTCATGACGTGCTCGGGTTTGAGCGGTTGGCTTTTTTAGCGCTCGGTGACCGGACAGGCACGGGGTGGCGTAGATGTTCCTTCGCCGGAAAAACATCGGTAAGGTAGGGGTCAGCATTCAGACCCGCGAGGAGTAGTGATGAGCGAGGCGTTGTCCATCCACCATGACCAGGCTGGTCATCAGTTCGAGACCACTGTGGACGGTCATCGTGCCTATCTGACTTACATGGATCTGGGCAAGCAGACCCTGGATATCTATCGCACGTTCGTGCCCAATGCCTTGCGCGGTCGGGGCATTGCGGCGGCGCTGACTGAAAAGGCGCTGCAATACGCGGAAGAGATGGGCTACACGGTGATCCCGTCCTGTTCCTATGTGGAACGCTACATGGAGCGTCACCAGCGACACGCGGCGAAGCTCTGACACCAACGATTTCCAATGAAAAACGCCGGGTCCAAAGCCCGGCGTTTTTCATGCGCTAGAAGAAAGTAGCGATCAAGCGCGCTGACGCTTGGGCAGCACATCCTTGAGCTTGGCGTGCATGCTGCGCAGGGTTTTTTCCGTGGTACCCCAGTCGATGCAGGCATCGGTGATGGAGACGCCGTACTGCAAGTCGGCGAGGTCCTTGGGAATCGCCTGGCAGCCCCAGTTGAGGTGGCTTTCGATCATCAGGCCGATGATCGACTGGTTGCCTTCCAGGATCTGGTTGGCCACGTTCTCCATGACCAGGGGTTGCAGCGCCGGGTCCTTGTTGGAGTTGGCATGGCTGCAGTCGACCATGATGTTCGGCTTGATCTTCGCCTTGTTCAGCGCTTGCTCGCACAGCGCGACGCTGACCGAATCGTAGTTCGGCTTGCCGTTGCCACCGCGCAGTACCACATGACCGTAGGCGTTGCCCTTGGTGGTGACGATGGACACGCCGCCTTCCTGGTTGATACCCAGGAACCGGTGAGGATTGGAGACCGACTGCAATGCGTTGATCGCCACGGTCAGGCCGCCGTCGGTGCCGTTCTTGAAGCCCACGGCCGAGGACAGGCCCGAGGCCATTTCGCGGTGGGTCTGGGATTCGGTGGTTCGCGCGCCGATGGCCGACCAACTGATCAGGTCCTGCAGATATTGCGGGGAGATCGGGTCCAGGGCCTCGGTGGCGGTGGGCAGGCCCATTTCCGCCAGGTCCAGCAGCAACTGACGACCGATGTGCAGGCCATCCTGGATCTTGAACGAGTCGTCCAGATAAGGATCGTTGATCAGGCCTTTCCAGCCGACGGTGGTCCGGGGTTTCTCGAAATACACCCGCATGACCAGGTACAGCGTATCGGAGACTTCCGCTGCCAGGACCTTCAGGCGCTCGGCATATTCGTGGGCGGCCTTGATGTCATGGATCGAGCAGGGCCCGATGACGACGAACAGGCGATGGTCGGTGCCGTCGAGGATATTGCGGATGACTTCCCGCCCCTTGGTCACGGTGCGCAGGGCAGCGTCGCTCAGGGGAATATCGCGCTTGAGCTGGTCAGGCGTGATGAGGGTCTCGTTGGAGGCGACGTTAAGGTCATTGATCGGTAAATCAGCCATCGTGTTACTCGTCAGGTCACGGGTGCCGGCCGCCAGCGATCCCCGCGCGGCGGTGCACAGCGGATTTAAGCGCGTCGGGGAGCCGAACCTTATCGCGTTACGAGGCTGCTCGACAATGGGCAAGGGCCGGTTTAATGGTGCTGGGAGCGCTTGATCCGACCTGAAGGCGTGGCATTGGCGAAAAGCGCCTGCGCCAGGGCGAGGATCGGCCCGATGGACGCAAGGCTCCTCGCCACGGGGAAGGGCACCTGTGTAATGATGTGCTCGGCCTTCAAGCAGAGGAGTGACGATGATGCAGGCAGGCTTCAAACCGCGGATCGGGGTGATCGGCACCGGGGCGATCGGTGGGTTCTACGGCGTGATGCTGGCGCGTGCCGGCCATGATGTGCACTTCCTGCTGCGCAGTGAATTCGGCGCGGTCGCTGAACACGGCTTGCGGATCGATAGCGCGGTCCACGGACCACTGACACTCAACCCGGTCCAGGCATATCGATCCGCAGCCGACATGCCGCCCTGCGACTGGCTGCTGGTCGGCGCCAAGACCACCAGCAATGCCGACCTGGCCCCGGCCATCGTCCAGGCGGCGGCCGATGGCGCGAAGGTCCTGCTGCTGCAGAACGGTCTCGATGTCGAAGACGAACTCCGGCCCCTGTTGCCCGAATCGTTGCATCTGCTGGGCGGCCTGTGCCTGATCTGTGTGAACCGTGTCGGCCCGGGCGTCATCGCGCATCAGGCCCTTGGCTCGGTGAATATCGGTTATCACAGCGGTTCATGCGCTGACCAGGCCGGGCGCATGGCGGTCGTCGAGGAGGCCGCGACGCTGTTTCGTGCCGCCGGCATCGACTCCCAGGCGATGCCTGACCTGCGACAGGCCCGCTGGCAGAAGCTGGTGTGGAACGTGCCGTACAACGGCCTGTCCGTCCTGCTGGGGGCCAGCACCACCCCGTTGATGGCTGACGACCGCAGCCGCGAGCTGATCCGGGCGTTGATGGAGGAGGTGGTGCGTGGTGCCCAGGCCTGCGGTCATCACGTCGCGCCAGGCTACGCCGAGTATCTGTTTACGATGACCGACAAGATGCCCGATTACTGGCCAAGCATGTATCACGACTTTTCCCACAAGCGTGCGCTGGAACTGGATGCGATCTACTGCCGGCCATTGGCGGCGGCGAAAGCGGCAGGTTGTGAATTACCGAAAATCGAAGCCTTGTACCAGGCGCTGGCGTTCATCGACGGACGCAACCGCTGATCGGGCGGAAGGGGGAGGCATGGCAAACAACATCGATGACAGGCTGGTGCTGGCGATCTCTTCACGGGCGCTGTTCGACCTGAGGGAAAGCCACAAGGTGTATCTGTCGAGTGGCGTCGAAGCCTATCGGCAGTACCAGATCGAGCACGAAGACGAGGTCCTCGAACCTGGCGATGCGTTCGCCCTCGTGCAAAAGCTGCTCAGCCTCAACGAGCATCTGGGGCGTGCCCGGGTCGAGGTAATCCTGGTGTCGCGCAACAGTGCCGACACGGGGCTTCGGGTGTTCAACTCGATCCATCATTACGGCCTGGCGATCTCGCGCGCGGCCTTCGTCGGTGGTCGCAGCCCGTACCCTTACCTCAAGGCGTTCGGCTGCGATCTGTTCCTCTCCACCCATGCCGAAGACGTACGCAGCGCCCTGGACGCCGGATTCGCTGCGGCGACCATCCTGTCGGGCGGTGCCAGCCGTGCCGCCAGCGAAGAGTTGCGCATTGCCTTCGATGGCGATGCGGTGCTGTTTTCCGATGAGTCGGAGCGCATCTACCAGAGCGGCGGGCTGGAGGCTTTCCAGGCCAGCGAGCGACAGGCCGCCCGCGAGCCGCTGCGAGGCGGGCCGTTCAAAGGGTTCCTGGCGGCGCTCAATGCGCTGCAGCGCGAGTTTCCCGAGGACGCCTGCCCGATTCGCACTGCCTTGGTCACCGCCCGTTCGGCTCCCGCCCATGAGCGGGTCATCCGCACCTTGCGCGAATGGGACATCCGTCTGGACGAGTCACTGTTTCTCGGCGGCCTGACCAAGTCGGCATTCCTCGAAGCCTTTGCCGCCGACGTGTTTTTCGACGACCAGACCGGCCACTGCGAACTGGCTCGCGAAGTGGTCGCCACAGGTCACGTACCCCACGGCATCAGTAACGAAGTCAAGCCCTGACGAGCCGTCGTCCGGGACGTCAAGCCACACGTCGTAGTCCCCGAGGCACTGCTAAGCTGAATCAATCTCCGCCATTCTGGCACGCGAGGAGGTCACATGATTCGTTCGATGCTGTATGCCACAGACCTGGGGCTGTATGCCCCCTATGTGATGCAGCATGCCTTGGCGTTGGCACGGACGTTTGAAGCCGAGTTGTATGTGGTGCATGCGGTAGAGCCGATGGGGCTGTTCGCCGAATCGGTGTTGCAAAGCTATCTCGACGAGCAGGCGCTGAACGAATTTCATCGACAGGGTCTGAATACCGTGATGGCCAATATCGAACAGCGGGTGCTCGACAGTTTTCGCGAAGAATTGGGGGAGGGGCAGCAGGACTTGAAGCTGATCAAATCGGTCAGGGTGTATCAGGGCGATCCCTCCCAGGTCATTCTCGAACAGGCAGCGAAACTCTCTGTCGATTTGCTGATCGTAGGCAGTCATTGCCAAGGGGCAAGTGGTGAGACGCCCTTGGGCAGGACCGCTGCGCGGGTATTGCAGTTATCCCGGGTGCCGGTGTACCTGGTGCCGCTGGTGCAGCGTCGGCGTCAGGGAGAAGCTTGAGGCTAAATGATGGCTTTTCATAAAAAGTTCTAGATTTATTGTCGTGACCATTCATATAGTTATATACCGTCGCTGATGCCCGTGGCGTCCAACTGCTTTGAGGGATACATATGAAGCTTCAACAACTGCGCTACATCTGGGAAGTGGCGCACCACGACCTCAACGTTTCCGCTACCGCACAAAGCCTCTATACGTCGCAACCCGGCATCAGCAAGCAGATCCGACTGTTGGAAGACGAGCTGGGAGTGGAAGTCTTCGCCCGCAGTGGCAAGCACCTGACCCGCGTGACCCCGGCCGGTGAGCGCATCATCACCACGGCCGGCGAGATCCTGCGCAAGGTCGAGAGCATCAAGCAGATCGCCCAGGAGTTCTCCAACGAGAAAAAAGGCACCCTGTCGATCGCCACCACTCACACCCAGGCCCGCTACGCGCTGCCGCCGGTGATCAGCAATTTCATCAAGCAATACCCGGACGTGGCCCTGCACATGCACCAGGGGTCGCCCATGCAGATCGCCGAGATGGCCGCCGACGGCACGGTGGATTTCGCCATCGCCACCGAGGCCCTGGAGTTGTTCGGCGACCTGGTGATGATGCCGTGCTATCGCTGGAACCGTTGTGTGGCCGTGCCCCAGGGCCATCCGTTGACCAAGCTGCCAAAGCTGACGCTCGAAGCGCTGGCCGAATACCCCATCGTGACGTATGTGTTCGGGTTCACCGGCCGGTCGAAACTCGACGAAGCCTTCAGCCACCGTGGGCTGACCCCGAAAGTGGTGTTCACCGCCGCCGATGCCGACGTGATCAAGACTTATGTACGTCTCGGCCTGGGCGTGGGTATCGTGGCGAAAATGGCCGTCGACACCAAGCTCGACAGCGACCTGGTCGTGCTGGACGCCAGTGAGCTGTTCGAATCGAGCGTGACCAAGATCGGATTCCGCCGCGGCACTTTCCTGCGGGGATTCATGTGCGATTTCATCGAGAAATTCGCGCCACACCTGACCCGGGAAGTCATGGCCAAGGCCATCCAGTGCCATAACAAGCAGGAACTCGAGGAACTGTTCGACGGCGTCGAACTACCGGTACATTGATACCAGAGAGCGTACGAAAAGGTGTCGTGTACCTTTTCGTACGCCCTAGATCACCTCGGTGACAGCGAACTGTTGCCGGGTACCCGCCACCACGATCTCCACCTCATCGCCTTCGAACTTGCCCAGCAGGCCTCGGCCCAGGGGGGAGCGAGGGGTGATGACCGTGATCGGCTGGCCCACCAGCGACACCTTCAGTCCCGCTGCATCCGGCCCGAGAAACAGCCACTGCTCGCGACCTTCCTCATCTTCCAGGCCGATCAGTGTACCTACCTGGATCCCGCGTTGTTCGTCGTATGGCCTGAGCGCCAGGTTCTGGCAGAGCGCCAGGGCCTGGCGGATTTCCTCGACGCGTCGGGCTTGTCCGGCGGCGAGGTAGGACGCTTCGAGGCCCAGGGTGTCGTACTTGTTCTCGGCGATGTTCTCTTCATGGGTCGCGGCTTCGTAGGCGGTTTGCGCGGCGCGTTCGGCGATCTCGAGATCGACCTTGAGCTTGTCGAGAATCAGTCGGTGGACGGTCTGTTTATCCATGATCAATTGCAGAACTGTAGAACGTTGGCACGGCTTTTTTCGCTGGGGGCGTTCTGGTCCTGCTGCAGCCAGAACTGGCATTTGGGATTGGACAGGTTACGCGGATCGCTGCGGGCCTGATCCAGGGCCTGGCGCTGCTCGTTCCTTTGCAGGTTCTGCTGATACTGCTCGAACATGGGCGTGGGCGGCTCGGGAGGCGGCTGCACGGCTGGCGGTTGCGCCAGTTGATGCACGGCGCCGACCACCGGGGCCAGTTGTTCGTCGAAGATGAATTTCGACAGCAACCAGCTGGTCAGGACGATGGCGAGAAACCCAAGCCATAATCCCAGGGCAATGCTGAGGGTCAATTGCAGGGCGCCGAGGCGCTGGGCGGGCGGATAATCAGGCATGGCTGCTTCCTGGCAAGGCTCGTAGGGCGGTGATTGTCGCATGAAGATTAATCGCCGTCGGCCCTTCTGCATCATCGGTTTATTCGGGACAATCGCACCTTTGTCACAGGGAGTCGGGAATGACCGGGCGTTGGGATATCTTTTGCACCGTTGTCGATAATTTTGGCGACATCGGCGTCACCTGGCGCCTGGCCCGGCAACTGGTGGCCGAGCATCGGTGTGCCGTCCGGCTATGGGTCGACGACTTGCGTGCTTTCGAGCGGTTGTGCCCAGGCATCGATACCACCCTCGCGCAGCAGTGGCAGCAAGGGGTTGAGGTGCGTCACTGGGCCCAGGACTGGCCCGCCACCGAAGCGGCCGATGTGGTAATCGCCGCGTTCGCCTGCCAGTTGCCCAGTGCCTATATGGATGCGATGGCCGAGCGCCAGAAGACGCCGTTATGGATGAATCTCGACTACCTGAGCGCCGAGGACTGGGTCATCGGATGCCACGGGCTACCGTCGGTCAAGTACCGCCACGTGCAGAAATATTTCTTCTTCCCTGGTTTCCGTGAAGGGACGGGAGGCTTGCTGCGTGAAGCGGGTCTGTTGGAGCGGCGCCGGCAATTCCAGCAGGATGCCGAGGCGCAGCGCATGTTCCTCCAGGGCCTGGGGGTCGAGCGGGCGCCGGATGCGCGCCTGATCTCCCTGTTCGCCTATGAAAACGCCGGGCTGGCGAGTTGGTTCGATGCCATGGCGCACGACGCCCGGGCGTCCCACGTGCTGGTGCCGGAAGGGCGGATACTGGGGGACGTCGAACGTTGGTTCGCGGTAGGCCCGTTGGAGGTCGGCGCAGTGCATCGGCGTGGCGCCCTGACGGTGCAGGTGCTGCCATTCGTCCGGCAGGATCAATACGATCTGCTGCTGTGGTGCTGCGATTTCAACGCCGTGCGCGGCGAGGATTCTTTCGTGCGTGCCCAGTGGGCCGGCCGGCCACTGCTCTGGCACATCTATCAGCAGGAAGAGGACGTACACCTGGACAAACTGGAGGCTTTCCTCACGCTCTACACCCAAGGACTTGCAGAGCCGGCGCAAAAAGCGATGAGCGGTCTCTGGCGGGCGTGGAATGCCGGCCAGGACATGGCCGAACACTGGAAAACCGTCTGCGAGCGGCAGCAGGAACTGGCCGAACATGCCCAGGCGTGGTGCCTGGAACAGGCTTCGCGACCCGATCTTGCCACGGCGCTGGTGAAGTTTTATGGAAATTGGCTATGATACGCGGCCTAGATTTTTGTAAATCCCATCCAAATTCGGATATTCGCAATGAAAACTGGTAAAGAACTCAAACCCGGTACCGTGATTCGTATCGACAACGATCCTTGGTTGGTTCAGAAAGCTGAATTCACCAAGTCGGGTCGTAACAGCGCGATCATGAAGACCAAGCTGAAGAACCTGTTGACCGGCTACAAGACCGAAACCGTCTACGGCGCCGACGACAAGCTGGACGACGTGATCCTCGACCGCAAGGAAGCCACCCTGTCCTTCATCAGCGGTGACTCCTACACGTTCATGGACACCACTGACTACACCATGTACGAGCTGAACGCCGAAGACATCGAAAGCGTCCTGCCATTCGTTGAAGAAGGCATGACCGACGTCTGCGAAGCCGTATTCTTCGAAGGCCGTCTGGTTTCCGTGGAACTGCCGACCACCATCGTGCGTCAGGTTGACTACACCGAAGGTTCCGCTCGCGGCGACACTTCCGGCAAGGTCATGAAGCCTGCCAAACTGAAGAACGGTACCGAGCTGTCGGTTGCTGACTTCATCGAAATCGGCGACATGATCGAGATCGATACCCGCGATGGCGGTTCCTACAAGGGCCGCGCCAAGTAAGCGACGCCTTGTGCATGAAAAAGCCCGACCATTGAGTCGGGCTTTTTCATTTCAACATACAGCAATTCCTGGTGGCGAAGGGAGCAGGCTCCCTCGCCATCAGGGCTGCGCAGCCCATTCACTTAAGGTGTTGCTTGAGCTCCTCGGACACCTGCAACATCGCCGAACGCACTGCCGGCACCTGGCTCACGACGTTGAGCAGGCCATAGTCGTGGATCATGCCGTTGTAGCGCACTGCGGTGACCGGCACACCGGCGGCGTCCAGTTTGCGAGCATAGGCTTCGCCTTCGTCGCGCAGTACATCGGCCTCGGCGGTCTGCACCAGTGCTGGCGGCAGCCCCTTGAGTTGCGCGGTGGTCGCCCGCAGCGGCGAAGCATAGATCTCGCTGCGCTGTCCGGCATCGGTGGTGTAGTTGTCCCAGAACCACTTCATCATGTTCTTGCTGAGGAAGTGTCCCTCGGCGAATTGGTTGTAGGACGCAGTTTCGAAGCTGGCGTCGGTCACCGGCCATAACAGCGCCTGGAACCGGATCGCCGGGGTACCCTTGTCCTTGGCCATCAATGCCACGACGGCTGCCATGTTGCCGCCAACGCTGTTACCCACCACTGCCAGGCGCTTGCCGTCGACATTGATCTGCTTGCCATGCTCGGCCACCCATTTCGTGGCGGCGTAGGCCTGGTTGATCGCCACCGGGTAATGCGCTTCGGGGGACGGCGTGTAGTTGACGAACACTGCCGCGGCTCCCGATCCCGCCACCAGGTCACGAACCAGTCGTTCGTGGGTCGGGAAATCCCCCAACACCCAGCCGCCGCCATGGAAGAACATGAACACGGGCAATTTCCCCTTGACCCCGGCCGGACGAACGATGGTCAGGCTGATCGACTGGCCATCCACCTGGATGGTTTTCTCGCTGACATCGGCCTTGGGCAGGGTCAGTTTAACCCCCGCCTGGGCGCCAACCAGTACAGCACGGGCATCCTTGGGAGAAAGCTGTTCCAGCGGCTTGCCAGTGCCGGCGTTCAGTGCATCGAGGAACGTCTGGGTGTTGTGCTCGACAATGCCGTTGGCGAAGGCGCTGCTGACGCTGAGTGCGAGAAGGGTGCCGGTCAGGGCTTTGCTGAATGTGTTCATGTTCGTCTCCTTGAGGTCAGTAGGGTCGGTGATCAGATGGTTACGTGCAGGCGGACATCGACGTTGCCGCGAGTTGCGTTGGAGTAGGGGCAGACTTGGTGAGCCGCGTCCACCAGGCTTTGCGCTTCGTCCTGATCCAGGCCTGGCAGGCTGATGTGCAGGTCGATGTCGAGGCCGAAACCACCGGGGATCTGGCCGATGCCGACATGGGCGGTAATCGAGGCATCATCCGGGATCTTGCGCTTGCTCTGGCTGGCGACGAATTTCAGGGCGCCGATGAAGCAGGCCGAGTAACCGGCAGCGAACAGTTGTTCCGGGTTGGTTGCCGCGCCACCAGCGCCGCCGAGTTCCTTGGGCGTGGCGAGCTTGACGTCGAGGATGTTGTCGCTGGAGATCGCACGACCATCACGGCCGCCGGTGGAAGTTGCGATTGCTGTGTAGAGAGTTTTCATGATGGGAGCCTCGTTCCTGGTTGATGTTTTGCGCTAAATATTTGTGCGCTAAGTAGGTGTGAAGAGAATGTATAGCGCAAATATCTTGCGCGCAAGATAAATTTTCGAGACGGATGGATTTTTTTAGATCGGAAGGTCTTGAACCCTTGATATAGAGCGTTCCAAGCGGTGAAAAAAATTTGATACGCCGGCTTCGAGTAGGCCTTTGTGGACAGACCTGGCCTACATAAGGAAGTCGGGTAAGGATGAAATGGGGGGCGCAGGCAGGAATATGCGGGGTGCGAAGGCTGAGGGCGGGGGGGCGTGTGTGGGCCGCGCTTGCTCACGATGGCGCGGTGGCAGTCCCTGGCGGTATGACGACATACCGCCATCGCGGGATCGCCAGGCTTTGAGGAGGTGGAATCAGAGGCTGTCTTGCAGATGGCTGCGCAGTGCCTGCAGGTCCTGTTGCAGTTTTTTCAACTGCTCCAGGGTCTGGCCGCTGGCGGCGAGGATGCATTGGGGAATATCGAGGGCTTTTTTCTGCAAGGCGCGGCCTTTCTCGGTGAGTTCCACAACCACCACGCGTTCGTCTTCTCGGCTGCGGGTGCGGCTCAGCAGGCCTTCGGCCTCAAGGCGCTTGAGCAGCGGGGTCAACGAGCCCGGGTCGGTAAGCAGGCGACTGCTGATCTCCCCTACGGTCAAACCGTCGGTTTCCCACAGCACCATCATCGCCAGGTATTGGGGGTATGTCAGGCCCAGGGCTTGCAGCAGTGGCTTGTAGACCTTGGTCATCATCAGCGACGTAGAGTGCAGGGCAAAGCAAACCTGGTTGTCGAGCAACAGGGCTTCGCAAGGGTCGGGGGTGGCGTGCTGAGTACTCATGGCAAAACCTTCAATCAATGATTGGGATAAATCTAGCGGGCAAATCTTTCGTGCGCCAGACAATTCTGACGTGTTGCACCGATGTCACGTTTCGCCGAAGGCGTCGACTGCGTAGGATATGCGCCCTTGATGAGGGGAGAATCGTCTGTGATCGAGAGTTTTCTGTATCTGGTGGTCGGGGCTGCGTTGGGCACCCTGGGGGGATTGTTCGGGATTGGCGGCGGATTGATCGCGATTCCTGTTCTGGGGGTCTGGTTCGGTCTGGACCAGCAGATCGCCCAGGGGACGGCGCTGGTGATGGTGGTTCCCAATGTGATGCTGGCCCTTTGGCGTTACCACCAGCGTAATCGCATCGAGCTGCGCCATGTCCTGCCGTTGGCGACCATGGGGTTCTGCTTTGCCTGGCTTGGCTCGATCTGGGCCGTCGGCATCGATGCCCAGAGCATGCGCATCGGTTTCGTGGCGTTCTTGATCGTATTGGCGGCCTATAACCTGATCCGTATGTTCGCCACCAGCGCGCCGGCCTCGGCACAGATGCGCTATGGCTGGCCGTGGCTCGGCGTGCTGGGGGCGGTGTCCGGGGCCATGGGAGGTCTGTTCGGTGTCGGCGGGGCTGTTGTCGCGACGCCTATCCTGACCAGCCTGTTTGGCACCACCCAGGTGGTGGCCCAGGGGTTGTCGCTGTCGCTGGCCTTGCCCAGCACCGGCGTGACCCTGGCTACCTACGCGTTCCACCACCAGGTGGACTGGAGCATCGGCGTGCCCTTGGCCGCCGGCGGCTTGCTGAGCATCAGCTGGGGCGTGAAAGTTGCCCATGCCATGCCGGAGCGCCTGTTGCGCGCCTTGTTCTGCGGCTTCCTGGTGGTTTGCGCGATCCTGCTCGCCTTTAAAGCTTGAAGCCTTCGACGATGTGCTCGGCCAGGCATTCGGTGATCGGCGACGGATTGTGCAGGTTGCGGATCAGCATGATGCTGGCCTCGGGCAGTTCCGGCAGGTTCTCGGCCTCGCCCAGTACCCGCATGTCCGGCGTGAGCAGGCTTTCCAGTTGCGCGGTGATCGCCAGGCCCGCGCCCACCACGGCCATGAGCGCCGACAGGCTGGAACTGTTGTAGGCCACGCGATACTCGCGGCCCATGGCATCCAGCGCATTGCAGGCCCACTGTCGGCAGAAACAGTCACTGTTGAACATCGCCAGGGGCAGTGGTGTTTTTTCATGGGCGTTGAAGCACGCCGCTTCGGCCCAGACGAAGCGTTCCTTGCGCAATAGCTGGCCGATTTCATCCCCGGGTTTACGGGTGACGATGGACAGGTCCAGGTCCTGGCGCAGCAACAGCTGCTTGGACGATTCGCAATGCACTTCGATTTCGATCAGCGGATAGAACTGGGCGAAGCGCTGCAGGATACCCGGCAGGAATCGCATCACGTAATCGTCCGGTGTGCCGATGCGCACGGTACCGACCATGTGCGGTTCGCGCAGGGTATTGAACACCTCGCTGTGCAGCTTGAGGATCCTGCGGGCGTACCCCAATAGCACCTGGCCTTCGGCGGTGAGCTTGACCTGGCGCCCGTCACGCTCGAACAGGCGCCGCTGCAGCACATCTTCTTCCAGGCGCTTCATCTGCATGCTGACGGCGGACTGGGTGCGGTTGACCAGTTCACCGGCCCGGGTGAATCCCCCCTGGTCGGCAATGGCGACGAAGGTACGCAGCACTTCCGTATCGATGCTCGGGTAACTCGACAATGGATCAATCTCCGAGATGTATTGCATAAGAAACATTCGTTGGATTGATCTTAGCGGTGGCGCGAGACTTGAGTCACCCCCAACGGAGGACATCACGATGAAAGGTCAGAAAGGATACGTATCGATAGATAAGCACTCATTCCATCGGTTTTCCCTCAGCGATCTGTTGCACAAGTTTAGCCGCTGGTATGAATTGCACCATGAACGTGAATTGCTCGCCGGATTGAGCGACGAGGCGCTCAAGGACATCGGTGTCAGTCGAGCGGATGTCGAAAAGGAAGTGGTTCGGCCATTCTGGGATGATCCATTGCACAAATGAGCCATCCCTCCCTACACAAATCGATTCCCGGTGAGGTAGGTTGCGAGCAGACAAGGAGATCTCCATGCCCGCGACTGTATCCTTTACCCTCAAACAGGCCCGGCGCCTGGCGTTGGCCGCCCAGGGATTCAATGGGCGGCTGGCGCCGGCTTCGGTGCAGTCCTCGCGTCTCAACCGTCTGATCGAACGCCTCGGCGTGCTGCAGATCGATTCCGTCAACGCATTGGTGCGCTCGCATTACCTTCCGCTGTTCTCCCGTCTCGGCCATTACAATCTCGATTTGCTCGATCAGGCGGCCTGGAGCCAGGGGCGACGCCGGACATTGTTCGAGTACTGGGGGCACGAAGCGTCCCTGCTGCCCATGTCGATGTACCCGCTGATGCGCTGGCGCATGATCCGCGCGTCTCGCGGCGAAGGCATCTATCAACAGTTGGCGCGTTTCGGCCGGGAGCGCCAGGAGGTCATTCGCCGCGTCCTCGCGTCGGTCCGGGAGCGGGGAGCCCTGGGTGCGGGCAGCTTGTCCACTCGCCAGGAGAAGGCCGGTCCGTGGTGGGACTGGAGCGCCGAGAAGCATGCCCTTGAGTGGCTGTTCGCGGCCGGGGAGGTCACGGTGGCGGGGCGCCGCGGTTTCGAGCGGCTCTACGACCTGCCGGAGCGGGTGCTCCCGGCCTCGGTCCTGCAACAGCCGCTGCCGGACGAGGCCCAGGCCCAGCGCGCATTATTGCTGCACGCGGCCGAAGCGCTGGGAGTGGGAACCGAAAAGGATCTGCGAGATTACTTCCGTCTCGACCCGGCTGACAGCCGCGCCCGGTTGGCGGAGCTGGAAGAGGGCGGGCAGTTGCTGCGTTGCCAGGTGCAAGGCTGGAAGCAGCCCGCCTGGTGCCGACCTGATGTGAAGATTGTTCGCAAGGTAGCGGCCAGTGCCCTGTTGTCGCCGTTCGATTCGCTGGTATGGGAACGCAGTCGTACCGAGCGGTTGTTCGATTTCCGTTATCGACTGGAAATCTACACCCCGGCCCACAAGCGCGTGTACGGCTATTACGTCCTGCCGTTCCTGCATGACGAACGTATCGCCGCCCGGATCGATCTACGGGCGGAACGCGCCCAGGGCCGGTTGGCGGTGCATGCGGTGCACGAGGAAGAGCCAGGGCTGGACGAGGAGGGCATGCTGGCGTTGGCGATGAGCCTGCGGCGCATGGCCGATTGGTTGGGGTTGGAACGGGTTCAGCTCAATTGCCGGCGAATGGGTGGGGTACGCTTGGCGGTGGCGTTGGCCGGAATCGGTGCTGGCTGAGTCGGTCCCTTCGCGGGCAAGCCTGCTTCCACATCGGGCCGGGTCGAACACAAGAATCATGTTCATCGCCGGCCTACCGTGGGGGCGGGCTTGCCCGCGAAGATGTCGTTCAGTCGCGACAAGCTGAACGATTCAGCGCCGAACCTGCTTCAACGTTTCGGCAATCAGGAACGCCAGCTCCAGCGACTGATCGGCATTCATCCGCGGGTCGCAGTGGGTGTGGTAGCGGTCCGACAGGCCATCCTCGGTGATCGGCCTGGCGCCGCCGATGCACTCGGTGACGTTCTGTCCGGTCATCTCGATGTGGATTCCGCCCGCATAGGTACCTTCCGCCTCATGGACCTGGAAGAACTGTTTCACCTCCCCGAGGATCTGCGCGAAGTCCCGCGTCTTGTAGCCGCTGCTGGCCTTGATGGTATTGCCATGCATAGGGTCTGAGCTCCACAGCACCTGCTTGCCTTCACGCTGCACGGCACGCAACAGCTGTGGAAGATGATCGCCAACCTGATTCGCGCCCATCCGTGCGATCAGGTTCAGGCGACCCGGATCGTTGTCGGGGTTGAGCACGTCGATCAGGCGGATCAGGTCATCGGGCTTCATGCTCGGGCCGACCTTGACCCCGATCGGGTTGTTCACGCCCCGCAGGAATTCGACATGGGCTCCGTCCAGTTGACGGGTACGGTCACCGATCCAGAGCATGTGTGCCGAGCAGTCGTAATAGTCATTGGTCAGGCTGTCCCGGCGCACGAAGGCTTCTTCATAGTTCAGCAGCAGTGCTTCATGTGCGGTGAAGAAGCTGGTTTCACGCAATTGTGGCGAGCTGTCCATGCCGCAGGCGCGCATGAACGCCAGGGTTTCGTCGATGCGGTCGGCCAGGTGGCTGTATTTTTCCGCCAGGGCCGAGTTGGCGATGAAGTCCAGGTTCCACTTATGCACCTGGTGCAGATCGGCAAAACCGCCCTGGGCGAACGCCCGCAGCAGGTTCAAGGTAGCGGTGGACTGATGGTAGGCCTGCAACAGTCGATCCGGATCCGGCACGCGGCTCTGCTGGTCGAAGCCGATGCCGTTGACGATGTCGCCCCGGTAGGCCGGCAAGGTCATGCCGTCGATGGTTTCATCGTTGGCCGAACGCGGCTTGGCGAATTGCCCGGCCATGCGGCCGACCTTGACCACCGGGCAGCCGGCGGCGAAGGTCATGACAATGGCCATCTGCAACAGCACCTTGAAGGTGTCGCGGATCTTCGCCGCCGAGAACTCCGCAAAGCTTTCGGCGCAATCGCCACCCTGGAGCAGGAAGGCCCGGCCCTGGGTCACCTCGGCGAACTGACGGCGCAGTTCCCGGGCCTCTCCGGCAAACACCAGCGGCGGATAGCTGGCCAGGGTCTGCTCGACCTGCAGCAGGTGCGCCGCGTCGGGGTAACGAGGTTGTTGCTGGATCGGCAAGGCGCGCCAGCTGTCAGGGCTCCAGGGTTGGCTCATCATGGTCTCTAATGGATTACGCTCGGACGCCCATGTTACCAGCAAATTAGTGCGTGACCTGCTGCCGTCGCCTGGTCGACAATCGCGCTTTTGCCCAGGCACCGGCCCAACCGGTCATGCGCGGCCTGGTTGCTATCGGGAGTTGAAATGACAGAGGAGCGTGTCGAGCATCTGCTCGCCGAAGTGCACGATGAGTTCGGTATGATCCGCGTGTTCGAGGTGGCCGATTACCGGTTCCTCGAATTCGGCGATGCCATCGAACAAAGCTGTGTGTTCACGGCAGATCCCAGCTGGCTCGAATACGATTACACCCGGGCCATGCTGATCGGTGCGTTGTGCCATGAGCAACCGGAAAGCGCGCTGTTCCTGGGGCTGGGCGCCGGAACGCTGACCCAGGCCTGTCTCAAGTTCCTGCCGCTGGAAGATGTCGAGGCTATCGAATTGCGCCCCGATGTGCCGCGCCTGGCCATCGAATACCTGGGGCTGGATGACGATCCCCGCCTGTATATCCGGGTCGGCGACGCCCTGCAGCTGCTGGAAACCGCCGAACCCGCGGACCTGATTTTCGTCGACCTCTATACCGACGTCGGTCCGGGCGTCGGGCATCTGGCCTGGGGGTTCCTGGAAAACTGCCAGAAGCGTCTCAATCCGGGCGGCTGGCTGGTGATCAACCAATGGGCCACCGATGACGGCAAGCCGTTGGGTGCGGCGTTGCTGCGCGGTTTGTACCACCGCCACTACTGGGAATTGCCAGTGAAGGAGGGCAATGTGATCCTGATCGTGCCGGCGGACCTGGAGCAGACACTGGATATGGAAGGCCTGATTGCCCGGGCCGAAGGGCTGGCGCCACGACTGGGCTATTCGTTGCAGTCATTGATCAAGGCGATCCGGCCCGCGACCTGATCAAGGGCCAGGAATCCCTGTGGCGAGGGGATTCATCTGGCTGGTGCGCGCAGCGCGCCCCTCCAGTGCTCATCCTGTCGGGAATGCGTCGGATACATCGGGGCTGCCTGGCAGCCCAACGGGATAAATCCCCTCGCCGCATTGGGTGTATGGCAAGCCCGTACTGCGGCGCAGCGATAAAAAAAGCTCCCTTTTTGGGCAAATTCCGGTATAGTGCGCGCCGGCCTTTAGCCGGGCCGCGTCAAGGTAGCGCAATTTTCTGAAGCCAGCTTCGGTTGCATGTCCGCACAACGGATGCTCTCTCGACGTTCTTTTTTCATTCATTCGTTTTCGCAAATCCCCGCCGACAAAGCTGCCAGGGCGACTCTTGAGTCTCAACACGGCATGCGCAGCTTTGGAGCATGGGTCTTTGCGGATGCACTTAGAGGCAGACCCATGACCCAGGAAATCGGCGGCTTCGCCGCTCTTGAACTTCATCCCAATATTGTCGCTGCAGTAGTCGCTACCGGCTATGAAGAGCCTTCGGCCATTCAGCAGCAGTCGATCCCGATCATTCTCGCCGGTCACGACATGATTGGCCAGGCGCAAACCGGTACGGGCAAGACCGCCGCGTTCGCCCTGCCTATCCTGCACCGCATTGATCCGTCCAAGCGCGAGCCGCAAGCTCTGATCCTGGCCCCAACCCGTGAGTTGGCGCTGCAAGTTGCAACCGCTTTCGAAACCTACGCCAAGCAGATGCCGGGCGTGACTGTTGTGGCTGTCTACGGCGGCGCGCCGATGGGCCCACAACTGAAAGCAATCCGTAATGGCGCACAGATCGTTGTCGCCACCCCGGGCCGTCTGTGCGACCACCTGCGTCGCGACGAAAAAGTCCTGGCCACCGTGAACCACCTGGTTCTCGACGAGGCGGACGAAATGCTCAAGCTGGGCTTCATGGATGACCTGGAAGTGATCTTCAAGGCCATGCCGGAAACCCGCCAGACCGTACTGTTCTCGGCCACCTTGCCGCAGTCGATCCGTGCGATCGCCGAGCGTCACCTCAAGGACCCGAAACACGTCAAGATCCAGAGCAAGACCCAGACCGTCACCGCGATCGAGCAGGCCCACCTGCTGGTCCACGCCGACCAGAAGACCTCTGCCGTCCTGAGCCTGCTGGAAGTCGAGGATTTCGACGCCCTGATCATGTTCGTTCGCACCAAGCAAGCGACCCTGGATCTGGCCAGCGCCCTGGAAGCCAAAGGCTACAAGGCCGCTGCGCTGAACGGGGACATTGCCCAGAACCAGCGTGAGCGCGTCATCGACTCCCTCAAGGATGGTCGCCTGGACATCGTCGTGGCGACTGACGTTGCTGCCCGTGGCCTGGACGTTCCGCGCATCACCCACGTATTCAACGTGGACATGCCGTACGACCCTGAGTCCTACGTTCACCGTATCGGTCGTACCGGTCGTGCGGGCCGCGAAGGTCGCGCACTGCTGCTGGTGACGCCTCGTGAGCGCCGCATGCTGCAGGTGATCGAGCGTGTGACCGGCCAGAAAGTGGCTGAAGTGCGTCTGCCGGATGCCCAGGCCGTTCTCGATGCCCGCATCAAGAAACTGACCAATAGCCTGTCGCCGCTGGTGGCTGACGCTGAGTCGACCCACGGTGATCTGCTCGATCGCCTGACCGCCGACATCGGTTGCTCCCCACGTGCCCTGGCTGCCGCCCTGCTGCGCAAGGCGACCAATGGACAGGCACTGGACCTGGCTGCGATCGAGAAAGAGCGTCCACTGGTGCCGAACAGCGCGCCTCGTGGCGATCGTCCTGAGCGTAGCGGTGACCGCCCTGACCGTGGCGACCGTGAGCGTCGTGCTCCGATCCCGCTGGCCGAAGGTCGTGCCCGTTGCCGTACCGCACTGGGTGCTCGTGACGGCATTGCCGCCAAGAACCTGCTGGGCGCCATCCTCAATGAAGGTGGCCTGGCTCGTGAAGCCATCGGTCGCATCCAGGTGCGGGACAGCTTCAGCCTGGTAGAGCTGCCGGAAGATGGCCTGGAGAAGTTGCTGACCAAGCTGAAGGACACTCGCGTGGCCGGCAAGCAACTCAAGCTGCGTCGCTATCGCGAAGATTGATCGGCCCCAGGGTCGACTGATCGAACATAAAAAATCCCCGACTGGTTCGGGGATTTTTTTTGCCTGTGGCTGGGTGTTTCCTCAAGGACAGTCGTTGTGAAGGCAATCGCGAGCAGGCTCGGTCCGCCTGTCAACCGAACCGATAGATGTCCATCCCCAGCGTCCCCATTGCGAAGCCTTGATGGGCAACACTGAACTTCCCGCCGGCACCCCGGGCAAAATACAGCGGCAGCAGATGCTCGTCGCTGGGATGGCTGCGCACGGCGTTCGGTGCCTGGTGGCGGTAATCATGTAAGGCGGCTTCGTCGTCGGCCTCGAGTTTTTCCACCATCCAGTCACGAAATGCCTTTGCCCAGGACTCGATGCTTTCAGGTCCGGCGCTCCAGTCCAGGTCCCGCAGGTTATGGGTAATGCTGCCGGAACCGATCAGCAGGATGTCGCGCTGGCGCAGCGGCGCGAGCGCCCGGCCCACCCTGGTCTGCAACGCTGGCCCCTGGTGGCTGGGCAGGGATACTTGAACCACCGGGATGTCCGCTTCGGGGTACATCAGGGACAACGGTACCCAGACGCCGTGATCGGAGGGGCGTTGGCTGTCGAGGCGCGCCGGCAGATGCGCGGTGTCGAGCAATTCTGCAACTTCTGCCGCCAGGCCGGGATTGCCCCGGGCGGGATACTGCACGTTGTACAGGGCGGGCGGAAAGCCTCCGAAATCGTGCCAGGTGCGAGGCTGCGGATTGGCGCTGACCACCAACTCATCGCTTTCCCAATGAGCGGAAACAATGACGATGGCATGTGGCCTGGGCAATTGCGCGGCGATGCGCGCCAGTGCCGGGCCGCTGTCGCCAGGCTCCAGGGCGAGCATCGGAGAGCCATGGGAAATAAACAGGCTGGGCAGCATGAACGGGCTCCTGAGCGTTAAGATGCCGCCATCTTCCGTCAGGTCTATGATCGGAATCTAATATAAGTTTTAACCCGTTTTGATCGAATTTTTGGAGCGAGTCATGGAGCCTGAGTTTTGGCACAAGCGATGGTCGACGGATCAGATCGGTTTTCACTTGCCGCAAGTGAACCCTTATCTGCAAGGATTCTGGCCGCTGTTGGGACTGGAGCGAGGCAGTCGGGTGCTGGTGCCGTTGTGCGGCAAGACCCTGGATCTGGTGTGGCTTGCTCATCAAGGGTATCCGGTGCTGGGGGTGGAGTTGTCGGAAAAGGCCATCACCGATTTTTTCCAGGAGCATCAGTTGGAGCCGAGCGTGAGCGAGGAGGGGGACTTCAAGGTATTTCGCACCGGTGACATTGAAATCCGTTGCGGCGATTTCTTTGCCTTGAAGCCGGGTGATGTCGCCGATTGTGCCGCGCTGTACGACCGGGCCGCGCTGATCGCCTTGCCGGCGCCCATGCGCGAACGTTACGCAGGCCATTTGCAGGCGCTCTTGCCGGAGGGGGCCGGATTGCTGATTACCCTGGATTACAACCAGGAAGAGATGCCGGGGCCGCCGTTTTCGGTTGGCGACGAAGAGGTGCAGCGGTTGCTGGGCAAGGCCTGGCGGCTGGACGTGCTGCAGGAGCAGGACGTGCTGGGGGAAAGTTGGAAGTTTCTCCAGGCGGGGGTAAAGCGACTGGATGAGCGGGTCTATCGGATTTCCGCACGCTGAACCAAGGGACATCGTGGTTGCCCACGTGTAAATAAAAAGCCCGCATTGCGCGGGCTTTTTATCGAGATCTACCTTAGCCGCGACGACGCAGTGCGTCGATACGCTCTTCCAGTGGCGGGTGGCTCATGAACAGGCGAGCCAGGCCCTGCTTGATGCCGCCGTTGATGCCGAAGGCAGTCAGGGTGTCGGGCATGTGCACCGGCAGGCCCTGTTCGGCACGCAGGCGCTGCAGGGCACCGATCATCGCACTGGTGCCGGCCAGGCGGGCGCCGGCGTCGTCGGCGCGGAATTCGCGCTTGCGCGAGAACCACATGACGATGGCGCTGGCGAGGATGCCCAGTACCAGCTCGGCGAAGATGGTCGCCACGTAGTAGGCGATGCCCTGGCCTTCTTCGTTCTTGAAGATCACCTTGTCGACGAAGTTGCCGATGATGCGGGCAAAGAACATCACGAAGGTGTTCACCACGCCCTGGATCAGCGCCAGGGTCACCATGTCGCCGTTGGCGACGTGGCCGATCTCGTGGGCCAGCACGGCCTTGACTTCATCGGGCGAGAACCGCTCGAGCAGACCCTGGCTCACCGCGACCAGGGCGTCGTTCTTGTTCCAGCCGGTGGCGAAGGCGTTGGCCTCGTAGGCCGGGAAGATCCCGACCTCCGGCATCTTGATGCCGGCTTCGCGGGACAGCTGCTCGACGGTCTGCAGCAGCCATTGTTCATGGCGAGTGCGCGGCTGGCTGATGATCTGGGTGCCGGTACTCATCTTCGCCATCCACTTTGAGATGAACAGCGAGAACAGGGAGCCAGCGAAACCGAACACCGCACAGAAGATCAGCAGCTGATTGAGGTTGAGATCAACCCCATTGGCCGCCATGAACCCGTTGAAGCCGAAAAGGCTCAGGGTGATGCTGGCAATCAGCACGACCGCCAGGTTAGTGGCCAAGAACAGCAGGATGCGCATCATGGTGGTAGCAAACTCCTCATGCTAAAGATGTAGCGTTATGCGGGGTATATAAGGTGCTGCCGCAGGCTATTCAACTCACCGACTATTTCAAACTGTGTCCTACAGGCTTCCCAAATGATTGAAGGACTTTTCTGAAAGTACCAGAGAAATGAAATATGCCTCTCTGGCCCCTTGAATGTTAGGCCTGCTGCCCATCGGTTGCCGAGCAGTCAGTGTAGAAGGGGCGTCAAAATCGGTGGAACGGATATGTTGCTGAATCAGACAGCGCGCGAGGCGAGGTACCTCGCGCGCTTGTCCGGCTTATTGGCGATAGGACTTGAGGAAGTTGCCGATCCGCCCAATGGCCTGTTCCAGGTCGTCGACCCGTGGCAGCGTGACGACGCGGAAATGATCCGGCCATGGCCAGTTGAACGCGGTGCCCTGGACGATCAGCAGCTTTTCGGACAGCAGCAGGTCAAGTACGAATTTCTCGTCGTTGTGGATCGGGCAGACCTTGGGGTCGATCCGTGGGAAGGCATACAGCGCCCCCATCGGCTTGACGCAACTGACGCCGGGGATGTCGTTGAGCAGTTCCCAGGTACGGTTGCGCTGTTCCAGCAGCCGGCCCGGGGGCAGGACCAGGTCGTTGATGCTCTGGTAGCCGCCCAGCGCCGTCTGGATGGCATGCTGGCTCGGGACGTTGGCACACAGGCGCATGTTGGCCAGCATGTCGATGCCTTCGATATAGCTCTGGGCATGATGCTTGGGGCCGGAGATGGCAATCCAGCCGGAGCGGAAACCCGCCACCCGGTAGGATTTGGACAGGCCGTTGAAGGTCAGGCACAACAGGTCCGGAGCCAGGGAGGCGGTGCAGATGTGGACGGCGTCGTCGTACAGGATCTTGTCGTAGATCTCGTCGGAAAACACCACCAGGTTGTGCTGGCGAGCCAGCTCCAGCATGCCCAGCAACACTTCCCTGGAGTACACCGCGCCGGTCGGGTTGTTCGGGTTGATGATCACCAGTGCCTTGGTGTTGGGCGTGATCTTGGCCTTGATGTCCGCCAGGTCCGGGAACCAGTTGGCCTGTTCGTCGCACAGGTAATGTACCGGGTTGCCTCCGGACAGGCTGACTGCGGCTGTCCACAGGGGATAGTCGGGGGCCGGCACCAGCACTTCGTCGCCGTTGTTGAGCAGCGCCTGCATCGACATCACGATCAGCTCGGATACGCCGTTGCCCAGGTAGATGTCCTCGATGCCGACGCCTTCGACCTGCTTCTGCTGGTAGTACTGCATCACCGCCTTGCGGGCGCTGAACAGGCCCTTGGAGTCGCTGTAGCCCTGGGCGGTGGGCAGGTTGCGGATCACGTCCTGGAGGATTTCATCGGGCGCTTCGAAACCAAAGGGGGCCGGGTTGCCGATGTTCAGCTTGAGGATGCGATGGCCTTCCTCTTCCAGGCGTTTGGCGTGCTTGAGCACTGGGCCGCGAATGTCGTAGCAGACGTTGGCGAGCTTGTTCGATTTGCTAACCTGCATGGCGATGTGTTCCCGAAAATGAACGATCCAGGCGGGCGTCTCGACGACCGTTCTGGTGATCCTGCGTCTGTACCCGTGCCCGGACATGGCACAGGCGTCACAATCCGTTTGAATACGCATGGAGTGACTGCCAGACTGGCGTCTGACGAGGCGCAATCATACGTGCCGCCCGACCCGCGGAAAAGCGTCGGATCGGGCTTTTTCAATTGCCGAGGCAAGACGATGGAAAAGTTGGAAAGAACCCTTGAAGAATGGCGTGCCATGCTCGACCCGGAGCAGTACAACGTCTGCCGGTTGAAGGGCACCGAGCGCCCGTTTTCCGGTAAATACAACACCACCAAGACCGACGGTGTGTACCACTGCATCTGTTGCAACGAACCGTTGTTCGATTCGCGGACCAAGTTCGATTCCGGCTGTGGCTGGCCGAGCTTCTACGCGCCGATCGAGGGCAGTGCCGTGGTGGAAGTGCGCGATGTCAGCCACGGCATGATCCGCACCGAAGTGGTCTGCGCCAAATGCGATGCTCACCTGGGTCATGTGTTTCCTGACGGCCCGCCGCCCACGGGGTTGCGTTACTGTATCAATTCGGTGTGCCTGGACCTGGTTGATCGCCAGTGATGAAAGCCTGGCGAGGGGAATCCCCTCGCCGAAGGTTGTCTTGGTTCGAATTAAATTGCACACAATTTAATTGCTCGCTATCTTCGGCTCCTTCCTTCCCGCTGGAGCCGTGCCATGAGCGACAACCTGCTGAGCATTCCCTGCATCACCATCAAGGGTGAGCAAAAGACCCTCGCCGATTTCGCCGGCAAGGCCGTGCTGGTGGTCAACACCGCCAGCCAGTGCGGTTTCACACCACAGTACAAGGGCCTGGAGACCCTTTGGCAGTCCTACAAGGACCGCGGCCTGGTGGTACTGGGCTTTCCCTGCAATCAGTTCGGCAAGCAGGAGCCGGGTAACGAAGGGGCGATTTCCGAGTTCTGCGAGCTGAATTTCGGCGTGAGCTTCCCGTTGTTCAAGAAAGTCGAGGTCAACGGTGCCAACGCACATCCACTGTTCGTCCAGCTCAAGCAACGCGCCCCCGGCGTGCTGGGTTCCAAGGGCATCAAGTGGAACTTCACCAAGTTCCTGATCGGCAAGGACGGTCAGGTGGTCAAGCGTTTCGCCCCGACCACCAAGCCCGAGGACCTGACCGCCGAGATCGAAGCCCTGCTCAAATGAAGGACAAACCCATCGAAGCGCTCACGCTCGACAGCCAGCTGTGCTTCAAGCTGTATGCTGCGTCGCGGGCAGTGATCCGTGGCTACAAGCCGATGCTCGATCAGCTCGGCCTGACCTATCCGCAGTACCTGGCGATGCTGGTGCTCTGGGAGTGGCAGGACACCGCGCCCGAGCAGCCCACGGTCAAGGCACTGGGGGAGCGGCTGCTGCTGGACTCGGGAACGCTGACACCCTTGCTCAAGCGTCTGGAGCAACTTGACCTGGTCCAGCGCCAGCGTTCGGCCCGGGACGAGCGGGAGGTCCACCTGAGCCTGACGGACACCGGGCGGGTCTTGCGAGAACAAGTGGCGCCGCTCAAGGCCCGCCTGTTGTGCGACAGTGGCATCGACCTGGATGGCCTGGGAACGTTGCGCGCCGGGCTCGACCAGTTGCTGGGCCAGATCAGGGCGCTGACGTCGTAGGCACCCACTGGTCCAGAACCGTCGCCAGTTCTTCGCGGCGAAACGGCTTGGACAGGTAGTCGGTCATGCCGGCGGTCCGGCAGCGTTCGCGCTCCTCGGGCATGGCATTGGCGGTCAATGCCACGATCGGCAGGTTCGGCCAGCGCCCGCTGCGACGAATCTGCCGACTGGCTTCGTAACCGTCCATCACTGGCATGTTGCAATCCATCAGCACCAGATCGAAATCCCGCTGTTCGAGCTGATCCAGTGCTTCGGCACCATGGGCCGCGACGATGACCTCGCACCCCAGTTTCACCAGCATGCCCTTGGCCACCAGTTGGTTGACCGGGTTGTCCTCCACCAGCAACACCCGCGCGCGCCTGGAGGGCGGCTGTGCCTCGATCTGCTTGTCGTCGATGGCGGCCGCCTCGCTTTGCAGGGCACGACGCAGGATCTGGTACAGCGCATGGCGCGCCAGCGGGCGGGCCTGCTGCAGCAGGGGGGCGAGGGTAGCGGCTTCTTCGCTGGGCATGAAACTGCCGTAGGCGGTCACCAGCAGGATGGGGGCGCTGAAGGTCGGTCGCAGGTTGAACAGGCATTCGGGGCAGTCGGTTATCAGCACATCCGGTTTGAGGCCCAGCAGGGAGTCATCGACGGAGCGTCGCTGGTAATCCAGGCCCCAGACGGGCAGCAGCATGTGCAGCAATTCGGCCAGTCCGCTGCTGGCGGCGGTGATGGCTACGACATTGCCTCGCAACGGTTCGACCACCGCCGCCGGCGTATGGCAGGGCAAGGGCAGGTCGGCGCAGAACTGGCTGCCGAAACCGGCTTCGGAACTGATCGTCAGGCGGCCTTGCATGGCTTCGCAGAGGTTGTGGGTCAAGGCCAGGCCCAGCCCGGTGCCGCCAAACTGACGGGTGATCCCGGCGCCGGCCTGGGTGAACGGCTGGAAGATCCGCGCCTGGGCATCCTGGGGGATGCCGATGCCGGTGTCGCAAACTTCGATGCGCACGCCGCCTTCGTAGGCGCTCAGCCGCACATCGACACGGCCGAAGCGGGTGAACTTGAGTGCGTTGGACAACAGGTTGCTGACGATCTGGCGCACGCGGGTCGGATCGCCCAGCACCTGGGCCGGGAAACGAGGATCGATCAGGCAGGCCAGTTCGACACTGGGGGCGGCATTCTGGGAGAGCAGGTTGGCGGTGTCTTCGATCTGGGAAGCCAGGTCGAACGGGATACGTTCGAGCTCCAGCTGGCCGGCATCGAACTTGGACAGGTCGAGAATATCGTTGAGCAGTTCGACCAGCACCTTGCCCGAGTCATGGGCAATCGACAATTGCTGCTGCTGCTCGGCGGTGAGAGGGCCGTCCAAAGACAAGGCGATCATCCCCAGCAGGCCATTGAGGGGCGTGCGGATTTCATGGCTCATGTTGGCCAGGAAGGCGGAACGGGCGTCGGCCATGTCCAGGGCGGTACGCCTGGCCACTTCCAGCTCTTCGTTGGACTGGCTGAGGCGGGCATTGATGGCCTTGAGTTCGGCGGTGCGTGCCGAGACGATGTTTTCCAGTTGCGCCAGGTATTCGGTGAGGCGATTTTCGGCGGTGCGCCGCTGCTGGATTTCGGTGGAGATGTTTTCGAACTGCTGGTTGGCGACCGAGACCAGTACGCCGATCTCGTCGTACTGGTGGCCGGAAGGGCATTCCAGCCGGCTCTGTTCGCTGCTGCTGGGGTCGCGGCCGGCCAGCTCGCGGATGACCCGTACCAAGGGCTTGGTCAGCATGACGTAGAACAGCGCCAGCAACAGCCCGGTCAGGATCAGGCTGCGGGCGAACCCGTTGAGCAGCGTGACCTCGGCCCTGCGCAGGAAGCGGCTGCCAAAAGCGTACGTATCGACCTCGAGGCGCAGCACTCCGAGGGATTCGCCGGGCAAATGGTCCAGGTAAAGCCGATCTTCGAACTGGCGCTGGGCGCCGAACAGGAAGTCGCTGATGAACCGGTAGTTGCTCTGGAGTTCGGGGCGTTTGACGCTGGCCAACACGGTATTGTTGTTGTCGATCAGTTCGGCGCCGATGATGGCCGGTGAACGCAGCAGGCCCAGGGACAACTCCTGGGCCAGTTCGGCGTCGATGTTGTAGGCGATGCGCGAGGCCGGGTTGTGGCTGATTTCCATCAGCGACAGGATCTCGCGGTTGATCGAGGCGTCTTCGCTGGCATAATCGATGCCGATCTGCATCAGGCTGAGCAATGTGCCCAGCACGAAACCCACCAGAACGGTCAGTCGGGCCTGCTTGTAAGACAGCCGTTGGGTGAATCTGATGTCCATGGAATGGTGAACCACTTACGTTTCCCTTCGCCGCTCAAGCATAGCTGATCATCTCTGGATACCGGCCTGGCCGGTTTATGTTGTGTGGGATAGACCCGCCATTGAATACGGCGTTTCGTCGCCGTAGCGTCATCATTACTGTGAACCTGCCCGAGGAGAAGACGTGGACTCGCGATTGAATGCTTTTCTTGAGCGCGCCGATGCGGTGCTGGCCCGTATCGAGCCGTTGCTGCCCGCGCCCCGGCCCGACATCGACTGGACCGCAACCCTGGCTGCCCGCTGGCAGCGCGACGGACGCAGCGGTTATCTGTTGCCGTTGCAGGTCAGCCTCGACATGCGCCTGTCGGACCTGATCGGCGTCGAGCGCCAGGTCGGACAACTGGGCCGCAACACCCGTCAGTTCATCGACGGCATGCCGGCCAACCACGCATTGCTCTGGGGCTCGCGTGGTACGGGCAAATCGTCCCTGGTGCGCGCCCTGTTGGCCGAGCATGCCCAGGAGGGCCTGCGGCTGATCGAGATCGAACGCGATCATCTGGCCGACCTGCCGCGGGTGGTGGAGCAGGTCGCCAAGCTGCCCCAGCGCTTCGTGCTGTTCTGCGATGACCTGTCGTTCGAATCCGGTGAGGGTGATTACCGGGTACTCAAGAGCGTGCTGGATGGCTCCCTGGAACAGGCGCCGGATAACGTGTTGCTGTATGCCACGTCCAACCGCCGTCACCTGGTGCCGGAAAAGGAAAGCGACAACGAGAACTGGAAGCGGGTCGATGGCGAGCTGCATCCCAGCGAAGCCGTGGAGGACAAGATCGCGCTGTCGGACCGTTTCGGCCTGTGGCTGTCGTTCTATCCCTTCACCCAGGAGCATTTTCTCAATGTGGTGGAGCACTGGATCGGTGAGCTGGCGGCCAAGGCCGGGCTGGCCTGGCAGCGTGATGAAGCGCTGGATATAGAAGCGGTCCGCTGGGCCACCGGGCGGGGCAACCGCAACGGCCGTTGCGCCTATCAATTTGCCCGTTATTGGGTTGGCCTCAAACTGCTGGAGCACAAGGCATGATCGATCTGAAGAACACCGGCCAAGGCCTCGACGGCTACGACCTGTTATCGGCACAGTTGCAATCCCTGCTGGCCGATGAACGCGATTTCATCGCCAACGCCGCGCAGTTCTCGGCATTCCTGTTCAGTCAGCTGGACGACCTGAACTGGGCCGGGTTCTATCTCAATCGCAATGAAGAACTGGTGCTGGGCCCGTTCCAGGGCCAGATCGCCTGCGTGCGGATTCCCTTCGGCCGGGGTGTCTGCGGTACGGCAGCGGCGACCGGCCAGACCCAGCGTGTCGAGGACGTGCATGCCTTCCCGGGGCACATCGCCTGTGACAGTGCGTCGAACAGCGAACTGGTGGTGCCGCTGCTCAAGGACGGACGCCTGATCGGAGTGCTCGATTTGGACAGCCCGAAACTGGCGCGCTTCAGCGAGCATGACCAGGCTGGTATCGAGCGCCTGAGCGAGATTTTCCTGCGCTTGACCGACTGCTGAGCCCTTCGCGCGGGCGCTGGCAAAGCCTGCGGACCTGTGGCGGGCAGTCTCGGTGCCCGACCACACGCCTGGATCGGTAGCGACGGCGCCCATGTCTAGACGCCCGCCTGGTCCAGGAGGCTGTCCGCATCGACGTCATCGATCTGGTGCGGGTCGAGAAACTGGTTGGCGTAGCTCAGGTAGATCCGTTCATCGATGAAAAGCTTGAACAGTTCCGGGTCGATATGGGCGTTACGGCACATCGTCGCCATGATGCCCAGGGCCTCGCTCAGTTTCTTGGCTTTCTTGTAGGGCCGGTCGGCCGCCGTCAATGCTTCGAAGATATCCGCGATCGCCATCATGCGTGCCGGCAGGCTCATCTGCGCGCGCCTGAGCCGCTTGGGGTATCCGGTGCCATCCATCTTTTCATGATGGCCGCCAGCGATCTCCGCAACGTTCTCCAGGTGGCTGGGGAAGGGCAGCTGGCTGAGCATCAGGATCGTCTGCACCATATGGTGATTGATGACATAGCGTTCCTCCCGGGTCAGCGTGCCCCGTGGGATGCTGAGGTTGTAGAGTTCGCCACGGTTGTATTTCCAGGTTGGCACATCGAGCTGGAAGCCCCATGGGTTGTCCGCCGGGATCAGTTCGGCCTCGTGCCGCTCCACCAGGTGTTCGGGCTTGTCGGCCAACAGGGTTTCGACCACGGGGAGCGTCGGCTCGGGAGTCCGTGCCTGGCGCCGGTTCTCTTCCCACGATACGCCCAGGCGATCGTCCAGCGTCCGGGTCCAGGGACGCTGGGCAATTTCCCGCAAACGTAGCAGGTCGGCGTCGGCCATGGCTTCGGTGCCCAGGTTGCAACGCGCGACAAAGGCGAAGTCGTCATCGAGGCTGGCCAGCGTCTCATCACGCTTGCGCGCCAGGGCGGCGGCTTCGCCCCCGGTTGCCATGGCCTGCCAGTAGTCGACCCAGGCGTCGCGCTTGAGCACCTCGAAGCGCGTGCGGATTTCGTGGATCCGGTCGTTCAGGGTCTCCAGCTTGGTGGCCTTGTCCACCACGTACTCCGGCGTGGTGACCTTGCCGCAATCGTGCAGCCAGGCGGCGATGTGCAGCGCTTCCCACTCGTCTTCGGTAGGCCGGTAGGCTTCGAAGGCCGGCGCGTTGCTCGCGGCGGCGGCCTGGGCGAGTAGCAGGGTCAGGGCCGGTACCCGCTGGCAGTGACCGCCGGTGTACGGGCTCTTGGCGTCGATGGCGCCGGCCAGCAGCTGGATGAACGAGTCCAGCAATTGCTTCTGTCGGGCCTGCAGGCGCTGGCTTTCGATGCTCACGGTGGCGGTGCCGGAGACGGCTTGCAAAAAAGCGATGCGGTCCGGCTGCAGTTTTTCCAGATCGGCTTCGGTGCCGGTATCGCTGATCAACAGCACCAGCATGCCGACGGTTTCCTGATGACGGTTGCGCAGGCGGATACCGATCAGGTGCACGCGCGGAGCGTCCAGTGCCTGCAGGACACGCTGCAGGTCGGCGGCCTGCTCGTATCCCAGGGAGGTGACGAGATTGTCCGAGAGCGCCAGTTGCTGGAGCCAGGGCGGGCTGTCGCCACTGGCCAGGGCATGGCTTTGCAGTTCGAACGCTTCCAGTGGCTGTGGCGTGCCATGGATGACCAGCCCATACGGCTTGACCTGGTCGGTGTCATTTTCGCGCAGGTAGATCAGCCCGGCCTGGGCCTGGCCGATTTTCACGGTCTCGAACAGCACTCGTTCCAACAGTGGGGCGAAGCGGGTTTCGGCGCGCAGGCTGGCGGTGATTTCAAAGAAGCTGGCCAGCGTCTCTTTCATCCGGGCCATCGAGAGGCTCAATTGATCCACTTCCAGTACGAGGGAGTGGCGCGACACCGGGTAGTCGAAGTCGAAGCTGCGAATCGCATCCGCTTCCCGGACCAACGCGCTCAGGGGCTTGACCAGCAGCCTGGAAGTCAGCCAGCCCAGGGGCAGGCACAGCAGCAGCGTGGCCAGGGTAATCAGGGCGCCTTGCCAGCGCATGCGATAGGCATCGGCCAGCAGTTCATCCTCGGGCACCAGCAACGCCAGCTCCAGGCCCCGGGGCCCGCCTTCCTGCATGTGACTGCGGGACACGATCCATTGGCGTCCGGCTGCCTCCAGGCGCGTTGCGTCGCCACTGGCGTCGAGAGCGACGGCGATGGACGGGCTGAGGTCGCGGGCCTTGATCAGTTGGGCCGATCCGGTATCAGCGAGCAACCGGTCGCTGTCGGGATAGCCCACCGCGTTGCCCTGGGGATCGACCAGCACGATTTCAGTGCCGGCGGTCACTTTGTGCTTGGCGAGCGTCTGGGACAGGGCCGCGAGGGTCAGGTCGGCACCGATGACCGCTTCCTCGCCGCTTCGCCGGGCGAGGGTCGTGCCGATGTTGCGGGTGGAAAAGAAGACGTAGGGATCGGTCGTGATCTGCCCGGCAGTGTCCAGTGCACTGCGAAACCAGTCACGCGTGCGTGGATCGAAGGTGCCATCGGCATTGTCCCGGGCGCTGATGAATGCCAGCGCCTGATCGTAGAACAGTGACTGGGAGCGCACCTGGCCCGAAAGGCCTGTTCGTTCGAGGGTCCAGACCTGATAAGCCGCTTCGTCTGGCGCGCTCACCGCGGTTTTCAGTGCTTGGGTGCGCAGTGGCCGGACCATCAGGAAATTGCCCTGGCGGTCGCCCAGGTACAACGATGCCAGGTTGGGGTTGTCCCGCAGTGCCTGGCTGAAAGGGATAAGCAGGGCCAGGCGTTGGTCCAGGCCGGCGGCCCGCGTTGCCGGGTAGTCGGCCAGCAGGCTCAGCACATGGCGGATCGGCTCGTAGGTGTCGTACAGGTCCAGGCGCACGTCCCGTTCAATGCGGTTGAACAGTTGTTCGCTGCTGGAGAGGATGATCCGCGTGGTCTGTCGGTAGTTGAAGAGGCCCAGCACCACGCCGGTGAGCAGCAGGAGCAGGGTGAACATCACACTGATGTGTACGTGGAGGGGGAACCGGCGTTGTTCCGGACGCGGTGCGCTGGGCATTGCAATCACTCCGAGTGTGGGTACGCACTGCTGAGCGGACATCATAGTAAATACCGGGCTATTTTGCCTTGGCGACCTCGTTTTCCAGCACCTGCTCCAGCTCCGCCATGGCACGTTCGAGGGCCGTGGCGCATGCCTGGATCCGCTCGGGTGCCTGGGCTTGAAGGCAAGCGTTTTCCAATGCCTCGCATCGCTGGATCAAATCGGTCGCCTGCACGATCCGGGCTACGCCCTTTATCTTGTGTGCCGTTTCGGTCAGCGCCTGCCGGTTCCCATCCCGGGCGACAGCGAGCAATTCCTGGCGGTCCGAGCGGTTGCTGCGCAGCAGCTCCGCCAACAGCCTCCGGGTGGATGAAGGATCGCCGCCGGTCAGTGCCCGCAGGTTGTGTACAGTGAAGGTCTGTGGACGGCTCACGGACCTGACGCCTTTCATCCATTGGCTCAGGACATTCAGGCTGATCGGTTTGAACAGGCAGTCGTCCATCCCGGCGTCCAGGCAGCGCTGTTTTTCTTCGGGTTGTGCATTGGCGGTAAATCCCAGAAGGGTACAGGGCGGCAGGTTCTGTCCGGACTCGTACCTGCGGATTGACCGGGCCAGCTCGTAGCCGCTCATGACCGGCATGTTGCAGTCGACGATGACCAGGTCGAAATCCCCATGCTGCCAGGCGGTGAGCCCTTGTGCGCCATCGTCGGCGACCTGGTAGCGATGACCGAGGTATTCCAGTTGCTGTGACATCAACAGGCGATTGGCCGGATGGTCGTCCACCACCAGCACATTCAGGGCGGCCGCCGCCGTTTCGATCACCGGCTCAGGCACAGCGCAGGCCGTCACCGTAGGCAGTACGCTCAATTGCAGGCAGACTCGGACCTGGGTACCGGCTCCCGGTTGGCTGTTCATATGCAGGCTGCCCCCCATCATGCGACACAGGTTGCGACTGATCACCAGTCCCAGCCCGGCGCCCTTGCGGGCCATGCGGCTGGTATTGTCGGCCTGGGCAAAAGGCTCGAACAGTCGGTTCAGGTCGCTGGGGCTGATGCCGATGCCGCTGTCGCTGACATCCAGGCGCATTTGCAGGAGATCGTCACGCTCGGTTCGAGACAGCTGGACATCAACCCTTACCCAGCCCTGCTCGGTGAACTTGAGGGCGTTGCTGATCAGGTTCGAAATCACCTGCTTGAATCGCAAGGGGTCTATCAGTACGTCCGGGTTGTCGTCTGCCGGGTCGAGCTGCAGTGTCAGCGCCAGGTTCTTCTGTCGGGCCACACCTTCGAACACTCGGATGACCGATTGCAGCAAGGCCCTGAGATTGACCCGTTCGGGAGCCAGGCTCAGGTGGCCCGACTCGATGCGAGCGATGTCCAGGATATCGCCGATCAGTTCCAGCATGCCGGAGGCCGATTCGTAGGCGACGGCGATGGCGGCCCGGTCCACCTGGCCCTTGTCGGCATGCTTGAGGGCCAGTTCAAGCATGCCGATCACCGCGTTCATGGGGGTGCGGATTTCGTGGCTCATGGTCGCCAGGAAGGTGCTCTTGGCCCGGTTCGCATCATCGGCCCGCTCCTTGGCGGCCCGCAGTTCATCGAAAAGCTGCCGTCGTTCACTGATGTCGATCCAGCCGCCGATGATGCCTTGTACCTGGGCGGCGGCGTTGCGGTAGGGAAGGATCCAGTGATAGATCGTCAGTCGCCTGTCGCCGATGTGCAGCGGCCTGTCGACGATCAATGGGGTGCCTTCCTCCATGACCCGCTGGTAGTCCGCCTGGTACTCCCTGGCCTCGAAGGCATTGCTCATGGAGCCGGGCATCACGTTCTTGCCAATGACGTCTTCGCGCCGTGCATCGAAGGCCTCCAGATAGCTGTCGTTACAGCTCTGCAGGACGCCGTCGCGGTCTCTGACGTAAATGGGATGTGGCGTGCCGTTGACCAGCGAACGCATGAACTCCAGCTGGTCGTTGAGCGCCAGTTCCGCTCGCTGGCGCTGGCGGATCTGCCGCCGCATGTAGGCGTTCCAGGCCAGGGACAGCAGCAGTAGCAGGCCGACCCCCGTGACGATCTGGAAGAACAGGCGGTTATAGGTGCGCCAGGTGTGCTCCGATGCCGGGACGTAGCCCCGCCACCGGTTGTTGATGACCCCCAGTTCGTCGGGGTCGATGCTGGTCAGGGCCTTGTCGAGGATGGCGTTCAGTTCGGTGGCGTTTCTGGCCGTGGCCAGGGAGAACATGGCCTGCTCGGTGCCCACGGTGCTGCTGATCTGCAACGTGTCCCGGAACGCGTGGGACGAAAGGAAATAGTTGGCCATGACCAGGGAGTGCACGCTGCCGTCGACCTTGCCTTGGGCAAGCATTTCAACGGCATGGGCGGAGTCGGTGGTTTCGATGATCCTGATGCGCGGGTACTGGCGGTGTAGCCACTCGATGATCGGATTGCCTTTGGCGATCGCCAGGCTTCTTTCGCCGAACTGGTCGAGCACCGTCGGCGCAGCGGAATGCTTGGGACTCAGCAGCACGAAGGAACTGTCGACGTAAGGGCGGCTGAATTTAAGCTGCTGTTGCCGTTCGCTGCTGGGCAGGAGCGCGGCAATCATATCGGCCCGATCGTTCGCGATGGCTGCAATCGTTTCGCTGTCGTCCCGATGGCGTTGGATATCCAGGCGCAAGCCGGTGCGCAGCCGGATCAGTTCCAGCAAGTCGGCGCCTATTCCGCGAAAATCGCCGTCCGAATCGAAGAAGGTGAACGGGGCGAACGTTTCGTTCACGGCCACCCGGATCACCGGATGGCTGGCCAGCCAGCGTTGCTCCCTGTCGGTCAGTTGTATTCGATGCTCGGTGAGATAGAGGTCGCTGCCCGCGCTCCAGCGTTTGGAGATCGCCACCTGTTCGCTGATCGGGATCCGGTTGAGCGTGGCATTGATGATTTCCAGCAAGCGGGTGTCATGGCGCCGTACCGCGAAACCGAATCCATGGGACTCATGCTTGCCGAAGCTGGCCATGCGGATGTTGTTCAGGTAGCCCTTGTTGATCATGTAGTGGGTGGAAATGGTATCGCCGAGAAAGACATCGGCCTGGCCGAAAGCGACGGCATTTATGGCGTTCTGGTAGGAGGGGTAGGTGGTGATACGCGCCTTAGGGTACAGCCTTTCGACGTCCTGCTCGGGCAGGTAGTGATAGACCATGCTGAGACGCAGCCCCTCGAGATCCTCGCTCAGGGAGCGGCTTTCATTGGTTCGGGTGACAAGGACGGGCTGATCCACGGCATAGGGTGTCGAAAGGGCGAGTTCGGGATCGCGGGCTTCGAAACCGTTGGCGCTTCCCAACAGATCGATACGGCCTTGCTTGAGCGCAGCGATGGCCTCGCCGCGGGAGCCGAAGCGCAGGACTTTCACGGGCAGCCCGGTCGCCTGGGCGATAATCGCGGCGTAGTCGGCAGTCATGCCTTCATAGTCGCGTCCGCTGGTGGAAAGATCGAAGGGCGGATAATCCGGTGCGGAAGTGCCCAGTCTCAGTTCCTGCCGTTCACGCAGCCAGGCACGCTGGGCCTGATCCAGGCCGACCTCGACAGGGGGCGCGCCCGAGCGACCCAGAAGTGTGTATGGCTCGGGAGCGGCAGTCGCTGCCGCGAGAAATCCTGCACATAGCCCTGCGATCAATAGCAGGAGAAATCCTTTCATGCCTGTGGACATCCTGTTTTCTCACACCAGTGCGTTGCGCTTCGCCATTTCTATAAGTTCCACAAGGGACTTGACCTTGAGTTTCTGCATCAAGCGTTTCTTGTAAGTGCTGACAGTCTTGTTGCTCAGGAACATGCCCTTGGCAATTTCCTTGTTAGTGCGCCCCTGGGCAAAGAGTTGCAATACCATCAACTCTCGATCGTTGACGTTCTTGAACAGGTCCAGTTCCACACTTCGCGGATCATCGGGGCGCACCGGGTTGAGCGCCTGGCTCGGAAAATAGTTGTAGCCCGACAACACAGCCTTGATTGCACTGACAAGTTCACTGAGGTCCTCTTGCTTGCAGACGTAACCGGAGGCACCGGATTGCATGCAGCGGATACCGAACAGCGTGGGTGACTGCGCCGTGAGCACGAGGGTCTTGAGCGGCGTGGTCATGGCATTGAAGCGCGAGAGGATTTCCAGCCCGTCAAGTTTGGGAATGCTGATGTCCAGGATCACCAGGTCCGGCATGCATTCGCGCACCATTTGCATCGCATCGACGCCATTGTCGGTTTCCCCTACCACTTTGTAGCCCTCATGCTCCAGTAGCATGCGAACAGCGAGGCGGATGACCGGATGATCGTCGACAATGAAAACGGAGTTCATGAATAAAAGTCCCATGCGAGCATAAATAAAGCGCGCACCTTAGCCCAGTTAAAGGCCGTGCCGTACGAGGAGACAGGCATTCATCCTTAGTTTCAGAAGTTTCCTACAAAAAAAGAGGTTGGATACTACGAGGTAATTAGGTTTTTAGTAGGTAATAGGCGCGAAGTTGTGTGGGTTTTATTTGTGGACGTCATATTCAGAGCTGTTTGTCATGGGTTTAATGACAAACAGCTCCAAGGTTTATTATGGAAAAAACTCAGCAAAAGCCCCTTTACAGGCCGTGGCTGAAAGATGATGGCGCGCGCAAGAGGATCTATTGACGGATGCGGCCCGTCATCTCCTGGGCCATCTCGCTGGCGTAACTGTCGGTCATGCCGGCGATGAAATCGATCATCCGCAGGAATGCTGCATGCAGGGACCCATTGGGGTCGGGCGCGTTGTTTCCCAGCAGGTCGAGGATGCGGCGATTCTTGAATGAAGGGGTGCGGCCTCCATGCTGTTCCAGCGCAGCGCCACAGAACCCGTTGAGCAGGATTTCCAGGGTGGTGTAGGCACCGATTTCATTGAGTGTCTTGCGCTTGTCCTGGAAGATCTTCTTGCGTGCCATGTCCTTGGCATTCAATACGCAACGTTTGGCCGGACCATGCATATGTTCCACGAGATCGCCCGACAGCGTGCCGGCCAGCAACGCCTGTTGCTGTTCCACGAATGCCCGGGCAGCGGCATTGGTCAGGTGCTCGATGGCCTTGCCCCGCAGGATGGCCAGTTTGCGTCGGCGCGAATCCAGCGGCCCGAGCTGACGGTAGGTTTCCGGGAGATCGTCACCCACCAGGTCCAGGAGCAGCGACTCCACCTGTGAGTACGCCAGTAGATCCATCTCCACGCCATCTTCCAGGTCGATCAGGGCGTAGCAGATGTCATCGGCGGCTTCCATCAGGTACACCAGCGGATGCCGCGCCCAGCGCTGGTCTTCGATCTGCGGCAGGCCCAGCTTGTGGGCAATCTGTTCAAGCAGGGGCAGTTCGCTCTGGTAGCAGCCGAACTTGTGTTTCTTGTAGCCCAGGGAGTCGGCGTGACGAGCCGTCCAGGGGTATTTCAGGTAAGTGCCCAGGGTGGCATAGGTCAGGCGGGTGCCGCCGTCGAACTGGTGATATTCAAGTTGCGTGAGGACCCGGAACCCCTGGGCGTTGCCTTCGAAATTGAGAAAGTCGTTGCGTTCGGCCTCGCTCATGGCGTCAAGCCAGCCACGGCCTGCCGCCTGTTGGAACCAGTAGCGGATGGCGTCCTCGCCGGAATGGCCGAAGGGTGGGTTGCCGATGTCGTGGGCCAGGCAGGCCGATTGCACCACCATGCCCAGGTCGCTTGGCTCGCACCAGTCGGGCAGGGCGCCGCGGATGGTTTCTCCCACCCGCATGCCCAGTGAGCGTCCGACGCAACTGACTTCCAGGGAATGGGTCAGGCGCGTGTGAATGTGGTCGTTGCTGGACACCGGATGCACTTGGGTCTTGCGGCCCAGGCGTCGGAAGGCACCGGAAAAGATGATGCGGTCATGGTCTTTATGGAAAGGGCTTCGGCCCAGCTCTTGCGGGCTGTGCAGCGGTTTCCCGAGGCGTTCGCGAGTCAGCAGGGTGTGCCAGTCCAAGGCCGGTTGCTCCGTTGAGTATTCGACACTAGCTTCCCTGTTCGGGCAGCGTCCCGCAAGCCCATCAAGGCTTGCGTGCGCTCTTGGCCAGTTTGATCAGCGGCAGCAGCGTTGTAGCCAGTCGGACCAGGCGTGCCAGGCCACCGCTGCGTCCACTGCGGGTCCGCTTGCCGGTGATGAAGCCCAGCAGGGTCACTGCCGCCATACCCCACAGGGGCGCGTGTTTTATGCCAAAGCCTTCATGCCAGTTCTGGCTAAAGCCACGCACCCGCTGCAACGGTTGCAGCAGTTGGCGTGTTTCCTGACGGATTTCCTGGCGATGCATCTCCATGCGCAAGCGAACCAGCGCCTTGCGCATTTCCTGCCGTGTACGGGCTTGAGGGATATCGGGCAGGCTCATGGCAACAGGCGCTCCCGGTCATTGGACAATTCTTCCAGGGTGGCATGGAAGGGGGAGGATTCATCGTAGATCGCCGCCTTGAGCCGAAGACCGCAGAACAGCGCCGCCAGCAGATAGAACAGGCACAGGCCGATAATCCCCGCCATGCGATAGGTATCCCATACCAGGATCAGTACCAGTGTCGACAGGCCTACCAACAGCAACAGCGCAAACACCAGTGCCAGGCCGGCGAACAGCAGCAGGCTGACGGTACGGGCCTTCTGTTCCTGGAGCTCCATGCCGAACAACTCGACATGGCTGTGCAGCAACCCGAGAAACGCAGCTCCCAATCGGCGTGCCGAAGATTTTGTGCCCGCTTCGGACGAGCCCGGTTCGTTCATGTCCATCATCAGCGTCGTGTCGCCAGCAGGCCGATCAGGAAGCCCACCCCTGCGGCGATGCCGACCGATTGCCAAGGGTTGGCTTGTACATATTCCTCCGTGGCGGTCACCGCAGCCTGGCCGCGTTCGCGCATGGAGTCCTCGGTCAGCTTGAGGGTGTCGCGGGCGCGCAGGAGGGTCTCATGGATCTGGCTGCGCAGTTCATCGGCCTGGTCGCCCGCCAGCGTCGCGGTGTGCTCCAGCAGGCGTTCGGTGTCGCTGACCAGCGTCTGAAAGTCTTCCTTCAGGATTTCTTGAGCAGTCTTTGCCTGGGGTCTGGCCATGGATGGATCTCCGTAAATGACGTCTGAAGCGTTCGAGTGTAAGCCTTGCCGGAAGGTTCAGTGAAAGTGGCTGGTACAACTTTTGCTCGGCATTGGCTCAAGGTTTTGCCATGTACTGGTGCGTCGGGCGTGTCGATGCGCTGAAGTCGGGCGCAGGCTGGCGGAACCTTAACCCAAATAATCAGAACTCGCGAAACATCACTGCGTCTTGCTCCTCCTGGTGCACCAAAGCGGTTCGCCTGCCTTCGATCGGTAGTCGGATTGATTCAACTTGGTGCGCTGGGGCGGCGCCAGTCGCGTCGATGCTCTTAAAACTTTTTCAGGTCTGCCAATACCATGGAAAATATGCAAAGCGCTGTGGACAGTCTGGTCCATAGCTCCAACACGCTGTTCATTCTGCTCGGTGCGGTCATGGTCCTGGCCATGCATGCCGGTTTTGCGTTCCTGGAAGTAGGCACCGTCCGACAGAAAAACCAGGTCAACGCGCTGTCGAAGATCCTCAGCGATTTCGCGGTCTCGACCCTGGCGTATTTCTTCGTGGGCTACTGGGTTTCCTACGGCGTGACGTTCCTGCAGCCTGCAGCGGTGCTGAGTGCCGATCATGGCTACAGCCTGGTGAAATTCTTTTTTCTGCTGACATTCGCCGCTGCGATCCCTGCCATCATTTCCGGCGGTATTGCCGAACGCGCCCGATTCGCCCCGCAGTTGTGCGCCACGGTGTTGATCGTGGCATTCGTATATCCCTTCTTCGAGGGCCTGGTATGGAATGGCAATCTTGGCCTGCAAGCCTGGTTGCAGGCCCGATTCGGTGCCAGTTTCCACGACTTTGCCGGCTCCGTGGTGGTGCATGCCATGGGCGGCTGGCTGGCGCTGGCCGCCGTGCTCCTGCTCGGTGCGCGTAACGGCCGTTACCGGGACGGTCGACTGGTGGCGTTCGCGCCATCGAGCATTCCGTTTCTGGCCCTGGGTTCCTGGATCCTGATTGTCGGCTGGTTCGGTTTCAACGTCATGAGCGCCCAGACGCTGCCTGGGGTGAGTGGATTGGTGGCGGTCAATTCGTTGATGGCCATGGTCGGCGGAACCGTGGCGGCACTGGTTGTCGGTCGCAACGACCCGGGCTTCCTGCATAACGGCCCACTGGCCGGGCTGGTGGCGGTATGTGCAGGTTCCGACCTGATGCATCCGGTTGGGGCGCTGGCCACCGGTGCCATTGCCGGAGTCCTGTTTGTCTGGTGTTTCACCGCGGCCCAGGGCAAATGGAAGATCGACGATGTGCTGGGTGTCTGGCCATTGCATGGCCTGTGCGGCGTCTGGGGGGGCATTGCCTGCGGCATTTTCGGTCAGGGCGCCTTGGGCGGCCTGGGTGGGGTCAGCCTGGTCAGCCAACTGATCGGTACCGCGATGGGCGTGGCCATTGCCCTGGCCGGTGGTTTCGCGGTCTATGGCCTGATCAAGGCCGTGCTGGGGCTTCGGCTGACCCAGGAAGAGGAGTACTACGGCGCGGACTTGTCCATCCACAAGATTGGCGCCGTCAGCCAGGATTGAGCGAGGCATCAAGGCTCCTTGTCCTGGTTGCCAGGATAAAAACCGTGCAGCAGGCGATAGCGGTCATGGCGCACCTGATCCACATGCTGGCGGACTTGCTGCTCCGCCAGCCCGAGCATGATCAGGGCGTGGGAAGCCAGCATCAGGCTCGACTCCAACAGTTCCGGGACCACCTCGCTGGCCCCGGCGGCCTGCAACTCCGCCAGCTGGCTGTCGTCGCGGGTGCGTACGAGGATCGGGACCTGGGGATTGAGCCGCCGGGCCTCCTTGAGCACGTCGATGGCGATGTCGGTCTTGTCGACGGCGATCACCAGCAAGCGGGCGCGGCCCAGGCCCACGGCGGCCAGCAGGTCCCCTCGACGTGAATCACCGTAGTACACGCATTTCTCCCCAACGGTGGCTTCCTGGATGATCACGGGATCGTCGTCCAAGGCAACGAAGGCCTGGTTTTCACGACGCAGGAAGCGCCCGATGGATTGGCCGACGCGACCGTATCCGCAAATGATCACATGGCCCGACAGGCCGGCATTGAGTGCGCTGATCTGGTCCAGCTGGGCCGCTTCGTTAGGCTTGCGGTGCAGGCGGGCGGCGATGCCCGGCGCGGCGCGCAGCAACAAGGGCGTCAGTAGCATCGAACAGAACGTCGCGGCCAGCAGCAGGCTGACGAGTTCGGCCGGCATGAGGCGGTTCTGCTGCATCAATGCCATCAGGGCGAAACAGAATTCTCCACCCTGGGCCAGGGCCAGGCCGCTGCGCCAGGCGGTTTCGCCGTCGCTGCCGCGCCATTTCACCAGCAGGGCGACCACGCAGCTCTTGATGAGCATCAGCCCCAGGGTCAGGCCAAGGATCAACCAGCCGTCATCCACGAACAACCGCAGGTCGATCAGCATGCCGATGCTGACGAAAAACAGTCCCAGCAGGATGTCGCGGAACGGACGTATATCGGCCTCGATCTGGTGTCGGTAATGGCTCTCTCCGAGCAACATGCCCGCCAGGAACGCGCCAAGGGCCGGCGAGAGCCCCATCAGGTGGGTCAGCCATGCCGTCAGCAAGACGATGACCAGGGCCAGCAGCACGAACAGTTCGGCGGAGTGGGATGCGGCCACTTCATGGAACAACCGTGGCAGCAGCAGGCGACTGGCCAGCAGCAGCCCGCCGAACAGCAGCAGCGTCTTGCCCAGCGTCAGGGGCAGCGCCCAGTACCATGCCTGGGTACTGCTACCCGCGAACACCGGCACCAGGGTCAGCAGCAATACCGCGACGATGTCCTGGAACAGCAGCACACCGATGGCATTCTGGCCGTGGCTGCTGAAGATTTCCCCCAGGCTGGTGAGTTCCTTGCTGACGATGGCGGTGGATGACAGGGCCAATCCCGCGCCCAGCAGCATCGCGGCCAGCACCGGAGCGCCGAACGCCACCAGTACGCCACCCAGGAGCGCCCCCGAGCACACTACCTGCAGGCTGCCGAGGCCGAATACGACACGGCGCAGCTCAAGCATCTTGGACAAGGAGAACTCCAGTCCCAGGGAAAACAGCAGGAAGACCACCCCGAGTTCAGCCAGGTCCGGCAGTTCCTCGCTGTCGTTTACCCAGCCCAGCGCAGTGGGCCCGACCGCCAGCCCGACACATAGGTAGCCCAGCACCGGTGGCAGCCGCAGTCGCCTGAACAGGGCAATGACCACCAGGGAGGAGGCGAGAATGATCAGCAGGTTGGCAAACAAGGGAAACTCCGTTTCATGGCTTGTGGCACATAGCGTAGAAGACAAGCAAGCATCGGAAAGCGAGTCCGGTCAGTGATTTGCATCAGCGTTTTGCCAATATGGCCTGATACGGCACCCGGCTCGACGGTTTTCCGGAGCGAGCCTAGAATGACCGTCTATCTTTTGTGGGTCTACCTGCCATGCCTCCTGAAAGCGCGCTTCCTGAATGCCAGCTGTTCGGTACCCTGGGTTGTCACCTGTGTGAGGTGGCCGAAGGGGTATTGATGCATTTCGTTGAACACGGGTTGCTGGTGGAGCTGGTGGACATCGCCGAAGACGAGCAACTGTCGGAAACCTATGGATTGCGCATCCCGGTATTGCGCAGGAACGATACCGGTGAGGAGCTGGACTGGCCTTTCGATAATCCCGACCGGGTGGCCTCGTTCCTGCGTTGAGCGCTTTAAGGCCGGCGTTGTACGAGCATTGGCGTTGGCGAAAAAGGATGTCTTCGGTTACTGTATGTCCATACAGCTATCTGGAGTGCCGCACCTTGCTCAATGTCGAACAATTGAAGAACAGCGTGAACAGGATGTCCGTGGATGTCGTGCGCGAGGCCGTCCTGGAGTTGCGCCTGGACGGGTTGGTTACCGAAGGCAAGACACCCTTCAACAAGCTGCATTTCAACACCTGTTTCGCTGAGATCGAGGCACTGTTCCAGCGTGCCGGTTATCACAAGCAGCTGGATGTCGTGGGTTACCAGGGATTGTTGTACGCCTTGTACGACCCGGGCCGCTGGGAGGCAGTGGAGGTGCTGCGCTGGCTGAAGGAATTCACCGAAGCGACGGCAGGTTCCGCCCCGGTCACGGTATGAGGCAATCATAGCTGGGCGGGCTTGCGCGACTGTCGGATAATGCCGGCTTGTAAACATTGCCCAAGAGTTTTCAATGTCTGGTTCATCGTTTTCCGCCGCACACCACCAGGCCAGCACCTTGTATCTGCCGCCCGGCCAATGGCAGACAGTGCTGGAATGCCTGTGCGAGCATTTCAGCGCCATCAGTCGCGAGCAATGGCTGGACCGGATTGCCCGAGGTCGTGTGCTGGACGGGGAGGGCAAGGCGATCGGGGTCGACTTGCCGTACCGTGAGGGATTACGCATCCACTATTTCCGCGAAGTGCCTGACGAGAAACCGATCCCGGTCGTCGAGACGATCCTGTATGCCGACGAGCATCTGGTGGTGGCCGACAAACCGCATTTCCTGCCAGTCACCCCCGCGGGTGAATATGTCGAGCAGACCTTGTTGCGACGACTGATCCGGCGGCTGGACAATCCTCATCTGGTGCCCCTGCACCGTATCGACCGGCATACCGCCGGGCTGGTGCTGTTTTCAGCCAACCCCCTCAGCCGATCGGCTTACCAATCGCTGTTTCCTGCGCGGCAGATCGAAAAACGCTACCAGGCCATTGCTCCAGCGTTGCCTGGTCTGACGTTTCCTCGGGTGCACAAAAGCCGGATGGTCGATGGCGAGCCGTTTTTCCGGATGCAGGAAGGGCCGGGCGAACCCAATACCGAAACAGCCATCGAGGTACTGGAAAAAAATGGCGAGTTGTGGCGCTACGGTCTGTATCCGGTCACCGGCAAGAAGCATCAGTTGCGGGTGCATATGAATGCCCTCGGGGCTGCTATCTGCAATGATCCGTTTTATCCCGATGTGCTGCGCGATGCGCCGGACGATTATGCCAACCCGCTCAAATTGCTGGCCCAGGGGCTGAGCTTCATCGATCCGGTCACAGCTCAGGAACGTATTTTCGAGAGCGCTATCGAGCTCCAGTGGTAATCGCTTCGGCTTTCGGACCGGCATGAAAAAGCCCGCAATTTTGCGGGCTTTTGTGTATCGGGTGCGGCGCTGAGGCTTAGAGGTCCTTGACGGTGCGGACCTGATCCTTGTTCACGCGGGTCTGCTTGCCGTCCAGTTGTTCGAACTCATAGAAACCGGTGTCTTCGTCGTACTTGGGTGTGTCGACGGCCTGGATTTCGCGACCGTCATTCAAGGTGATCACTGTTGGCGATGCGCACCCGGCAAGAGTGGCGAGGCCCAGTGCGAGCATGAAAGTGGCGAGGGTCCGTTGAGTCATGGTGTTTCTCCGAAATGGAATTCTTCAAGTTACTGACCTTCAGACGTATACAACGTGCGCAAGTTCCTGGCTAGGGGCCTGTACGGTTAATTTGAATGCCCTGCGTCAATGTCCTGTGTGTCGGTTCAGCAGTTCGGGCGTATTCAGATTCGCCAGCCGTGGATCGTCGGCCGGGCATTGCAGGGCAACCGCGTGCAAGGTACGCATGATCCGGCCCGGGCTGCGTTCGCCTTCGCCCCAGGCCTGTTCGAAGGCGGCGGCCAGCGCCAGGGGAATGACGCACAACAACGGTTCCCAGTGTTCGCCATGGCGCACCATCAGCGGCCTGTCGGGGTGCTGGCTGGCGGTTTCCAACATGCTCTCTAGCAGGTTCGAGTCGATGTTCGGCACGTCGCACGGCAACACCAGCAAGAACCGATGCCTCGCCGCCCTGAGGCCTGCCCGGATACCCGCCAGCGGCCCGGGGAAATCCCCTTCATCGTCGTGCACCAATTGATCGGCATACAACGCATAACGTTCCAGGTTACGGTTGCAAGAGATGATCAGGTCATCGCTCAGAGCACGGGTCTGGCGGTGGAGATGGGCAATCAGCGGTTCACCCCGCCATTCCACCAGGCCCTTGTCCTGCCCGCCCATGCGTTGTCCGCGTCCACCGGCCAGCAGCAGGATGGAGCACGGTGGCCGGGAAATATTCGAGGTCATGGTGTGTCTCCCCACAGGCGGAAAAATGAAGCGCTGTGATATAACACCGGGCTGTTTCTCCCACAACTGGACGAGCCTATGAAAGCCAAGGCTGATGTACCTTTCGTGCCGCTCAATATCGCGGTGCTGACAGTCAGTGATACCCGTACCCTGGAGACCGATACCTCCGGCCAGGTCTTTGTCGACCGGCTCATGGCGGCGGGTCATAACCTGGCTGCGCGGGTTCTGCTCAAAGATGATCTGTACAAGATTCGGGCGCAAGTGGCGGCCTGGATCGCCGACGAGGTGGTGCAGGTGGTGCTGATCACCGGCGGTACCGGTTTTACCGGTCGCGACAGCACGCCGGAAGCGGTTGCCTGCCTGCTGGACAAGCAGGTCGATGGTTTCGGTGAACTGTTCCGCCAGATTTCCGTGGCAGACATCGGCACCTCCACCATCCAGTCCCGGGCACTGGCAGGCCTGGCCAATGGCACGCTGGTGTGCTGCCTGCCAGGTTCCACCAATGCAGTGCGTACCGGTTGGGACGCTATCCTGGCCGAGCAACTGGATGCGCGCCATCGCCCCTGCAACTTCGTGCCTCACCTGAAACAGGCAGCTCCTTGTGAATCCCGTGGGTAAACCGGGCAAGGCCGGCGCCTTGATGGCCGTCGAGGTTGCATTGGAGCGCCTGCTCGAAATGGCCGCCGCCGCTCCGATCACCCAGCGTGAACGGCTGCCCCTGGGCGAGGCGCAAGGGCGGGTGCTGGCTGAAGATCTGGTGTCGACCCTGGACTTGCCGCCATGGCCCAACAGTGCGATGGATGGCTATGCCTTGCGGCTGGCCGATTGGCACGGCGAGCCGCTGACGGTCAGCCAGCGCATCTTTGCCGGGCAGGCCCCGCAACCGTTGGCTGCGGGAACCTGCGCGCGGATCTTTACGGGAGCGCCAGTGCCTGCCGGTGCCGACTGCGTCGAAATGCAGGAAAACGCCGTGGTGGAAGACGATCAGCGGGTCCGGTTCACCGAACCCCTGGTGAGCGGCCAGAACATCCGCCCACAGGGGCAGGAAACCACTGTTGGCGAAAAGATTCTTTCGGCGGGGACTCGCCTGGGACCGATCGAGTTGGGACTGGCGGCATCGCTGGGATGCGCGACGCTGGAAGTGGTGCGCAAGGTCAGTGTTGCCGTCCTGTCCACTGGCGACGAACTGGTCGAACCTGGCCAGCCACTGGGCCCTGGCCAGATCTACAACAGTAACCGTGTGGTGCTCTGCGGCTGGCTGCGGCGGCTGGGCTGCCATGTGGTCGATGCAGGCATCCTGCCTGACGATTTGCCCGCCACCCGTGCGCGCCTGGCCCAGTTGTCGGATGTCGACCTGATCCTGTCCACTGGTGGCGTATCGGTAGGTGAGGCTGACTTCCTGGGGACCGCATTGCGCGAGGAGGGCGAACTGACGCTCTGGAAACTCGCCATCAAGCCAGGGAAACCCCTGACGGTCGGGCACTTCCGTGGCGTGCCGGTGATAGGGTTGCCAGGAAACCCTGCCTCGACACTGGTGACTTTTGCGCTGCTGGCCCGGCCTTACCTGCTGCGACGCCAGGGTGTCCAATCGGTGATGCCGTTGAAGTTCAAGGTGCCGGCCGGTTTTGTCTGGGGGAAGGCCGGCAACCGGCGGGAATATCTGCGAGGGCGCCTTGAGAGCGGCAGGGCCATCCTTTATCGGAACCAAAGCTCCGGGGTCCTGCGTAGCGCGGCCTGGGCCGATGGGCTGGTCGAAGTGCTCGAAGGGCAGACCCATGTCGAGGGTGATGAAGTGGGCTTCATCCCTTTGAGCGAGGTCCTGGACTGAAGCCGTGACAGCGGGGGTGTGCTCCGGCCCGAGCCAGGTGCCTGGGCCTGCCTGCGTCCCCGTCGTTATCGCGAGAGCAGCATGACCAACTGGTCGAAGCGACTGTTCGCGAGCCAGCCCAGCAGGCCGAGGATCACCGCTGCCGCGCCGGCCGAATAGGCGAGCCGGTGGCGGATGACCTTTACGTCGGTACGGATTTCATCCATATCCCTACGGATGTACTTGAGGTGGGTTTCCAGTTCAACGACGCGCGGTTCCAAATCGATTCCTCCAACGGGATTGCTGCAACTTTTGCATTCGTTCTGATTTTCGGTTCGCTCGCTTCCAATGGACGCGAGATGCCGGGGTGACAGCTTGTACTCGTGGCTATGCATGGGATGTTTCGTCCCTTCGGCCACAACGGTTCGAACCACTGATACGGCGCCTGCGGGCCGTGACATATCCATCCATGGGGTTGCACATCCTTGTGTAATGAGTGTTTTTGATGGTCCAGACAACAGAATGCCAAGGTGTCTCAATACAGCTGGAGGGTCAATTGAGTGGATTCGCCAGTTCTTGTAAGAAAACTCTTCGAGTGAAGAAGTATCTGTCCGGGAGCCGGGTACCCCAGCCTTTTCACGGAGGACAGCGGGCTTTTGAGCGAAATTGATAGGCGGAGGGCTTTTTCGGCCGAATGAGCGGTCCCATTTCCTGGAACCTTCCAATGACGGAGACGACGATGAGCAAAGGCAAGGCGCTGTTGATTCTACATGGCAAGCAAGCGCTCAACGAAGAGGTTCGCGCGGCAGTGATGCTCAAGCGCAAGCAGGGCTGGGACCTGGCGGTACGGCTGACCTGGGAGGCCGGCGATGCCCAGCGTTGTGTAGACGAGGCGTTGGAGGCTGGTTACACGCGACTGATCGCCGGTGGCGGTGACGGTACGTTGCGGGACATTGCCGAAGCGCTTGCCCTCCAATCCAGCGATGCCAGCCTCGTGCTGTTGCCATTGGGCACCGCCAATGATTTTGCCCGGGCGGCGGGAGTCCCGCTGGAACCGGACCAGGCCCTGGAACTGTTGGAGGTGGAGCCCCGGGCAATCGACCTGGGCGAAGTCGGCGGACGGATCTTTCTGAACATGGCCACCGGCGGTTTCGGCAGCCAGGTCACGGCAAACACCTCCGAGGATCTGAAAAAGGTGCTGGGCGGGGCCGCGTATCTATTCACCGGCCTGACGCGGTTCAGTGAGCTGAGCGCGGCCTATGGTGAGTTGCAGGGGCCCGGTTTCAGTTGGCAGGGCGATCTGCTGGCGCTGGGCATCGGCAATGGCCGTCAGGCCGGGGGAGGCCATCAGTTGAGTCCGCAGGCGCTGGTGGATGATGGATTGCTGGACATCAGCATCCTGCCGGCCCCCCAGGAAGTGGTCAGCACGCTCAGGGATCTGCTGGCCGGTGGCCTGGGCATCGACAACATGTTCGTGCGCGCACGCCTGCCCTGGGTGGAGATCAAGGTGGCCCAGGGCCTGGACATCAATCTCGACGGCGAGCCGCTGCAGGTCGACAACCTGAGGTTCACGGTGCGCGAGAAGGCGATACGCGTACACCTGCCGCTCGACTCGCCTTTGCTGACGGCTTCCGCGGTACTCAATCGTCCAGGCTGATGATCTGCTCGCGTACCGCGAAAAGCACCAGTCCGGCCACGTCATGGATCTGCAGGCGCTTCATGATCTGCGCCCGGTGAGTCTCCACGGTCTTGATGCTCAGGCTCAGGCCGTTGGCGATTTCCCGGGTCGACTTGCCGCGCACGATCAGCCGCAAAATCTCCAGCTGGCGTGCCGTCAGGTTGTGGGTCTGGACGGGATCGGGCTGATGCTTCTGGACGCGCGTCAGCGCCTGGTTGATCACCGTGTGGGCGATGGCCGGGCTCAGGTAGCGTTCGTTGTTGCGCAGCGCGTCCAGGGCGTGCTCCAGCTCGGTGGCCGTGGTGTCCTTGAGCAGGTAGCCGTGTGCGCCGGACTCAAGGGCCTGCATGATCAGCGCCGGATCGGTGTGCATCGACAGGATCAGCACCTTGCTGTGGGGGCGCACCTGCTTGAGCTGCTGCAAGGCATCCAGGCCGCTGGTGTTTTTCATGGTGATGTCCAGCAGCACGATATCGGGGACCAGCCGTTCCACGAGTTCCAGCAACTGCGTGCCATCACTGGCTTCGCCGATGACGGCATAACCGGGCAGATCCGTGACCAGAGCGCGCACGCCGGCGCGGATCAGCGAATGGTCATCTACGAGAAGCAAATTACAAGTCAATGGAGAACCTTATTCTTACTGGCCCGCGCCAGGGTACGAGGGGCCCAGGGAAAACGTGCTTCGATATGCGTGCCCTTGCCGGCTTCACTGATGACCTTGAGGGTGCCGCCCAGTTGTTCGACCCGTTCCGCCATGCCGGCCATGCCCCGTTGCCCTTCACGGGCGGGGTGGTCTGCCGGGACGAACCCCTGGCCGTCGTCGCTGATCAGCAGGAACAGCCCTTCAGGCAGGCGTTGCAGGCGCACCAGCAGGTTCTGGGCCTGGGCGTGGCGCAAAATATTGGTGATGGCTTCCTGGGTGATCCGGAAGGCAGCGACAGTCATCTCCTCGGGAATCCCCGCCATGCGCTGCTGGCAATCGAGGCTCCATTTCACCGGGGTATTGGCCAGTGTCTTGAGCAGGTGCGCGCGCAGGCTGGCTTCGAGTCCAAGGCTGGTCAATTGGCGCGGGTTGAGGATTGCCGACACATCGCGGACCTTGTGCAGGGTTTCGTCCAGCGTTTCGCAGAGGACCGAACATTGGCCCTGCAAGTCCTCGGGGAGCCGGCGCTTGAGCCATTCGCTTTGCAATTTGGCCGCGGTCAGCAACTGGCCGATATCGTCGTGCAGCTCACGGCTGAGTCGGTGACGTTCGTTTTCCTGGACTTCGAGCAACCGGTCGGCCAGTTCCTGTGGCTGGAACTTGATGGACTTTCGCGACAGCCGATAGTGGATCCAGACGCAGGTCAAGGCTGCGATGTCCAACACCAGCAGGCTCACCGGCACGACCTGGCCGGACAGGTACACCAGCACGCTGCCGAGGGTCGAGCAAATGCACAGGAACAGGGTGAACCGGCGGGCGTTTTCTCGGGAGGGTGGCCAGGTGAGGGATGACTTGAGGCTGGCGTACATAGCGGATGGAGCCAATGAAGGTTCGCTGCGGGCTGGCCGGTCAGCGCATCTGACAGGCCGGGTCGGGTAAACGTTTCAGGTCGAGGGTGGCTTCGGTGGCAGGCTTTCCACACCCTGCTTTCGAAGCGACTGACGCGAGACATAGTACCACTTCATCCAGCGTTGGTCGCGCCTGGCATGGTGCCCTGAAGCGCCGTGCATCGGAGGTCGGCCGTGAGGTGTCAGGCCTGCTTCTGGGAGAAGGGCACCAGGGCCAGCCGGTGTGCTGCGTGGAGTGCGTCGCAAGGGCTTTGGCCCACCTGGAAGGCGAATGCCTCGATCAATGAGGTCTGTTCGCTGTTGTCCAGGCTGAGCTGGCCGGTGGTGGGATCGACCAGTTCCAGCTGCCAGGCCATCAGGGTGAAGCAATCCTTCAAGGCCTCAAGGGCCTGGTCGTGCAGATCCATGTTGTTCTGCGCATGGCTGAGCAGGCCATGGATATGCAGGGAGAATTCCGATACGGCTTCCAGTGCCAGGGCATCGGCCTTGTTTGCCAGCTTCAACAAGGTACTGAGCATGCAATCGATTGCATCCTTGTCATTGTTGATCAGCTGCAGATGGCTCAGGCATTCCTCCGACTTGGCCAGCAGTGTCTCGGCCTCGGTCAGGAATTCGGGTAGGCGCTGAGACCAGTTCTTACGATCGTTCGGCATGCTTATCTCCACAACATCATGTCAGACGAAAGAAAATCGCGAGTGGCAAACGGTTGGGCCTCACGGCCGGCTACGAACGAAAGTGCGTCGGCACACCCTTGCCGCGTACCAGGGACAGGCAGACGGAAAGTTGCTCGGGTGGGATCGGCCGAAAGGCTGGAAGTCCGATGTCCTGCTGTCGCGCACAAAGGCCTGACTCCGTTCAGCAATGAGAATGGCGTCACATTAATGGCTATTGGATATTGGGAATATCAGGTTGGACCTGATTGTTGCTAGGGGAATCCCTTAGGCAGGGGAACCTTGTGCGCAAAACATGGTCGCGCAGCGGGGAAAGTGTCGGATCTGAAGGGTGAAGCCAGTAAAGCATGATGTTAATATGATATCAATGCCCCGCAAGTGTATTTCATCAGGGGGTCAAGATCCGGCGTCCACGGCCGATAGTTGCTTTATTGGATTCATCCGAACAATCCCAGGAGTCATCAATGGCCGGCATTCTCGACACAGTAGACCAACGAACCCAGCTGGTGGGTGAGAATCGCCTGGAAATTCTCATGTTTCGCCTGGCGGGGCGGCAATTGTTCGCCATCAACGTGTTCAAGGTCCAGGAAGTTCTGCAACTGCCCAAGCTGACCTTGATGCCGCAACGCCACCCATTCGTGTGCGGCGTGGTCAACCTGCGGGGCCAGACGCTGCCGGTGATCGACCTGTCCCAGGCCATCGGCATGCGGCCGCTGGTGCCGGGAGCCAACAGCACCATCATCGTCACCGAGTACAACCGGTCGGTCCAGGCGTTCCTGGTGGGTGGCGTGGACCGCATCGTCAACATGAACTGGGAAGCGATCCTGCCGCCGCCGACCAGCGCCGGCCGGGAACACTACCTGACCGCGATCAGCAAGGTGGACGACCAGTTGGTGGAAATCATCGACGTGGAGAAAGTCCTCGCCGAAATCGTGCCCTACAACGCCAAGGTCTCCCGGGACAAGCTCGAAGACCCGGTGCTGGAGAAGGCTCGCGGACGCGAAGTATTGCTGGTGGACGACTCCAATGTCGCGCTCTCGCAACTGCGCGACACCCTGGGTCAGTTGGGGGTGAAGATGCACATCGCCAGCGACGGCCTGAAAGCCCTCAACATGCTCAAGGCCTGGGCCGATACCGGTGAGGTGATGACCGACAAATTGCTGATGATCTTCACCGACGCGGAAATGCCGGAAATGGACGGCTATCGCCTGACCACCGAGATCCGTAACGACCCGCGCTTGCGTGGGCTCTACGTGGTCCTGCATACCTCGCTGTCCGGCAGCTTCAACGACTCGATGGTGAAGAAGGTCGGCTGCGACAATTTCCTCTCCAAATTCCAGCCCGACAAACTGGTCGATGTGGTGCGCCAGCGACTGATGCTTGGCTGAGGCCGATCGTGGTTTGCATCGATGGCCGGCTCGTATAAGGTGGCATTTTTTCGCCATCAGGGAGCTGACCATGTTGCGGCTGAGCGCGCTGTACCGTTATCCGTTGAAGTCCGGCAAAGGCCAGTCCCTGCCAGGGATTGGCCTGGACAAACTGGGGTTGGACGGTGACCGGCGCTGGATGCTGGTGGATGAGGCCAGCGGGCGATTCCTGACTCAGCGGGCCGTGGCGAAGATGAGCCAGCTCTCGGCATTGTGGAATGATGCCGGAGGCCTGACGCTCAGTGCGCCGGGCCATGGCAGTATCGAGGTGCCGCTGCCTTCGACCGCCGAAGAGCAACGCCGGGGAGTGACTATCTGGCGTGACACCCTGCGTGTACCGGATGCTGGCGATGAGGCGGGCAACTGGGTCAGCGAGTTCATTGGCAATGCCACCCGGCTGGTGCATGTACCGGTGGAGCTGGCGCGTACCACGGCGGCCGGTTACGGCAAGGACGACGATAAGGTCGCCTTCGCGGACGGTTTTCCATTGCTGCTGATCGGCCAGGCCTCCCTGCAGGATCTGTCGAATCGGGTCGGTCGCTCCCTGGAGATGCTGCGTTTCCGGCCCAATCTGGTGATCGAGGGCAGCGACGCGTTCGCCGAGGATGGCTGGAAACGTATTCGTATCGGCGATGTGGAATTTCGGGTGGTCAAGCCGTGCTCGCGCTGCATCATGACCACGGTCGACCCGCAAACCGGTGAACGCGATCCGAACCGCGAGCCTTTCGCCACGTTGCAGCAGTATCGATCGACGCCGGACGGGGCGATGTTCGGCCAGAACCTGGTCAACGACGGCAACGGTCGGCTCGAAGTCGGCATGCCGGTCGAGGTGCTCGAATAAACACCGCGTTCGCAATGAAAAATGCCCGTGTCGCTGGACACGGGCATTTTTTTTGATGCAGCAGGTTCAGCCGCGGTATTCGCACAGGTAGGCAGTGTCGACGGCCACCTTGAGCTGGAACTTGCTGTTGGCCGGGACATTGAACTGGCTGCCGGCAGCGAAGGTTTCCCATTCGGCGCTGTCGGGCAGTTTCACGGTCAGGGCGCCGGAGACCACGTGCATGATCTCCCGCTGGGCCGTTCCGAACTCGTATTCGCCCGGTGCCATGACGCCGATGGTCGCAGGACCTTCGGCAGTGCCGAAGGCGATGGACTTGACGGTGCCGTCGAAGTACTCGTTGACTTTGAACATGGGCGATTCCTCGTAAAAGGGCTGAAAAAGGCCGGCCAGTATGCACAAGGCTTCGACACACGTCATCTGCGAAACGGGGGCGGGTTGCTCAGTCGGCCAGCACCAGGGGCAGCAATCGCGCGGTGTTGCGCGCATCCTCCAGGGCCCGGTGCTGTTGACCGTTGAACTGCAGGCCGGCCAGTTGCAGGGCTCCATTGAGCCCCAGTGGCCGCTCCAGCCGTCGGGCCTTGGCGAAGCGCTGCTTGAGGTTCATGTGGGGCACCTGGCTGAGAAAGCTTTGCAGCCGTTGATGCTGCCACTCCTGAAGCAACTGCTTGCGGTCGTAATCGCCCCAGCTGACCCAGCCGCCCAGGTTCGCCTGGTAGGGCGTCAGCCAGCGTTCGAATGCCGGCCAGACCTCGGACAAGGTGGCCGCGCTGTCGATATTGGCCTGGGTGATGTGCGTCAGCTCGCGGCAGAACGATGTGAGCAGGGGGCGTCTCAAGGGGCGGACGAAACGCTGGAAATGATCCACCTCGTGAGCGTCACGATTCACCAGCGTGGCGCCGATTTCGATAATTTCCATTTCGGTTACCGGCCAGCCTCCTTCATCGGTGGTGGCCTCCAGATCAATCACCAGCCAGTTAGGCATCGCGGGTTCCCGGGTAGCGGCATGCAGATGGGGTTGAGCGTAGTCAAACCCGGCGCATCCGCCTAGGCTCTGTACGAAAAGCCTTGATACTCGTTCATGCTGCGTTGAAAAATGCCTCGCAATGCTCGTGTACTCAAGTAGATTCCGCTTGATCGGCTGTTTTCGCCTTGCCTGACCTTCGTCTCAAGACTTTTCGTACAGAGCCTGGTCATCTGTAGTCACCTGCAACAAAACCTGCCGGTTCCTCACCTGGTCGCCTTGCCTGATCTGCAACGCCCGCACCACGCCGTCCCTGTCGGCCTTGAGCGAGTGCTCCATTTTCATCGCCTCGAGCACTACCAGCAGTTGCCCCTGGCAAACCACGCTGCCTTCCCTGACCCGCAATTGCACGATAACCCCATCCATTGGCGCCTTGAGCATGCCATCACCCACCACGCAGTCTGGTATGACAGCAGCGTGGGTCCGATCCTGCAGGTGCAGGCTGCCGGGGCGGGCGAACAGCCAGAGGTCGGTGCCGTGGAGGCGCCAGGTGTAGCGTTGCCGGATGCCATTGATGACCAGGCTTGTGCCGCGCTGGTCGGTATCGAGCCGTATCAGTTCGAACACCTGGCCGGCGGTAAGGACCCGCAGCGTGCCGTCCGCTTCGGCGTTCAGGCTCAGTGTCCAGTCGCGTTCGGCCGCACCGATCCGGTAGTGCAGCGCCGCGCCGGTGTTGTTGTGCCAGCCCGCCAGGCCGGAGTGGGGTGCGCCTGCCGCCCAGTAGAACAGGGCGGTGGCGATGGCTAGCTGTTCAGTCGAGGGGATATGAGGCTGGAGGGCGATGTGGTCGGCGAAATGCCGGGCGATGAAGTCGGTGCCGAAATCGCCCGCGATGAATTGCGGATGCGCCAGCAGACCCGCCAGCATTCGCTGATTGCTCCGAACCCCCAGCAACACGCAATCCTCCACGGCGCGCAACAGCTTGCGCCGGGCCTCTTCGCGAGTGGCGCCGTGGCTGATGAGCTTGCCCAGCATCGGATCATAGAACGGTGTGATGGCCTGGCCTTCCAGCAAACCGTGGTCGATGCGTACCTCGCCCCGGGTCGGCGGTTCCCAGCCGGTCAGGCGTCCGGTCTGGGGCAGGAAATGCTCGCCTGGATCTTCGGCATACAGCCGCACTTCCATGGCATGGCCGCTGAGCTGCAACTGATCCTGGCGCAGGGGCAAGGGCAGGCCAGCGGCGATGTCCAGCTGCCAGGCCACCAGGTCCTGGCCAGTGATCTGTTCGGTCACCGGGTGCTCCACCTGCAGCCGGGTATTCATTTCCAGGAAGTAGAACCGGCCATCGGCGGCCAGCAGGAACTCCACCGTGCCGGCACCGACGTAGTTCACCGCGCGACCGGCCTTGAGCGCTGCCTCGCCCATGGCGTGGCGCAGCGCGGCGGTCATGACCGGGCAGGGTGCCTCCTCGATGATCTTCTGGTGACGGCGCTGGATCGAGCAGTCCCGTTCGCCGAGGTGGATCAAGTGACCATGGCGATCGCCAAAAATCTGCACCTCGACATGCCGTGGATCGATCAGCGCCTGTTCCAGGATCAACTCGTCACTGCCAAAGCCATGCAGTGCCTCGGAGCGTGCACCGTGCAGTTGCTCCAGCAGGTCGTCGGCCCGCTGGACCAGGCGCATGCCCCGGCCGCCACCGCCTGCGCTGGACTTGATCATCAGCGGGAAACCGATGCGTTCGGCTTCGCGGCAAAGAGTGTCGTCGTCCTGGGCCGCGTCCTGATAGCCGGCAATACAGGGCACGCCCGCGGCAAGCATGGCGATCTTCGAACGCCGTTTGCTGCCCATCAGTTCGATGGCGTCGGGGCTGGGGCCGATGAAAACGAGCCCGGCTTTTTCGCAGGCCCGGGCGAAATCGGCGTTCTCGGAGAGGAAACCGTAGCCGGGGTGAATCGCATCGGCGCCGCTTCTGCGGGCCGCCTCGAGAATGGCCGATGGGTTGAGGTAGGACTGTTGCACCGCCGCCGGTCCGATCGAAACGGCTTCATCGGCCATGCGGACATGCAACGCGTCGGCATCGGCCTCGCTGAACACAGCGACCGTGCGGTAGCCCAGGGCCTGCGCGGTGCGCTGGATCCGGCAGGCGATTTCACCGCGGTTGGCGACGAGGATCTTGCTGAAGGCGGACATGGCGGGCGGGTAGCTGCTCATTTTTTCTTTCCCGGCAACGTGCCCATGAGCTTGCAGATGATCCCCAGCATGATCTCGTCCGCCCCGGCGCCGATGGACACCAGCCGTACATCGCGGTAGGCCCGCGACACCGGGTTGTCCCACATGAACCCCATGCCGCCCCAGTATTGCAGGCAACTGTCGGTGACCTCACGGCTCAGGCGCCCGGCCTTGAGCTTGGCCATGGACGCCAGGCGCGTGACATCCTGGCCGTTGATGTACTGCTCGGTGGCCTGATAGACCAGCGCTCGCAGGCATTCGATCTCGCTGGCCAGTTCCGCCAGGCGAAAGTGGATCACCTGATTGTCGATCAGCGCTGTACCGAAGGTCTTGCGTTCACGGCAATATTCGATGGTGCTGTCGACGCAGCGCTCCAGCCCCTTGATCATGTTCGCCGCGCCGAACAGCCGTTCTTCCTGGAACTGCAGCATCTGCATCATGAACCCGGCGCCCTCCTGGCCGATGCGATTGCGTTGCGGCACCCGCACATCATCGAAGAACACCTGGGCGGTTTCCGAGCTGCGCATGCCGAGCTTGTCCAGGTGCGCGCCGAGGCTGATGCCGGGCGTGTGCATCGGTACCACGATCAGGGATTTGTTGAGGTGCGGCTTGTCGTCCGAAGTGTTGGCCAGAAGGCAGATGAAATCGGCGCTCGGTGAATTGGTGATCCACATCTTGCTGCCGTTGATGACGTAGTCGTCGCCGTCCTTGCGCGCCGTGGTCTTGAGGCCGGCCACGTCGGAGCCGGCAGCGGTTTCCGAGACGCCGATGCAGCCCACCTGTTCGCCGCGGATGGCCGGGCGCAGGAATTCTTCGCGCAGTGCGTCGGAACCGAAACGCGCCAGGGCCGGAGTGCACATGTCGGTCTGGACGCCGATGGACATGGGCACGCCGCCACAGTGGATGGTGCCGAGTTCCTCGGCCGCGACGATCGAATAGCTGTAGTCCAGGCCCATGCCGCCGAAACGTTCTGGCTTGGAGATTCCCAGCAACCCCAGCTCGCCCGCCTTGCGAAAGACTTCGTGGATGGGAAACCGCCCGGCCTTTTCCCATTCGTCGACGTAAGGGTTGATGTCGTGGTCGACAAACTGGCGAACAGTGCGCCGCAGTGCTTCGTGTTCCTGGGTGAAGATCATTTTCAGTGTTCTCCTTTGAACGGCGATCGAGGCACTCGCCGGATCAGAAGCGGGCCACTCCGAAACTGTTGGGTTGCAGCGACCGGCCTTCGGCTTCATGGCAGATGTCCAGCAGGTAGCCCAGCAGGGTGCGGGTATCCCGTGGGTCGATGAGGCCGTCGTCCCACAGGTTGGCGCTGCCGTAGAGGGCGGTGGACTGGCTGTCGAGTTTCTGCGCGGTGCTGCGTTCCAGCTGGTCGAGCATCTGTGGATCGGCAGTGACGCCGTTCCTGGCCTGCGTGGCCTCGGTGACCAGGCGCAGGACCTTGCCGGCCTGGGCGCCTCCCATCACCGCAGTGTGGCTGTTGGGCCAGGCGAAGATGAAACGCGGATCCAGTCCGCGACCGCACATGGCGTAATGGCCGGCACCGTAGGAACCGCCCACCACGATTGTCAGCTTCGCCACCCGGGCGTTGGCCACCGCCTGGATCATCTTGGCGCCGTGCTTGATCACACCTTGCTGTTCGGCTTCGGTGCCCACCATGAACCCGGTGGTGTTGTGCAGGAACAACAGCGGTGTGCGGCTCTGGTCGCAAAGCTGGATGAACTGCGCCGCCTTGCTCGCGCCCTTCGGTGTGATCGGACCGTTGTTGCCGATCAGGCCGCAGGCATGGCCGTGAATCCGAAGGTGGCCGCACACCGTCAGTGGGTCGAATTCGTTCTTGAAGTCGAGGAAGCTGGAGCCGTCGGCGATGCGGGCGATGATTTCCCGCACGTCATAGGGCTTTTTGGGATCGTCGGGCACCAGTCCGTACAATTCGTCGATGGGGTAGAGCGGTTCCGGCCAGGTGTGATCGGGGCGTGGCGGTCGTCGTGCGTTCCAGGGCAGCAGGCTGACGATTTCCCGGGCCAGGCGGATACCGTCGGCGTCGTTCTCGGCCAGGTATTCGGCGGTGCCCGCTACTTGCGCGTGCATCTGCGCGCCACCCAGTTCCTCCTCGGTGGCCATTTCGCCGGTAGCGGCCTTGAGCAGTGGCGGGCCGGCAAGGAACAGCCGGGCCTTGTCACGTACCACCACCACATAGTCCGACAGCCCCGGCTGATAAGCGCCGCCAGCGGTGGCCGAGCCGTGCACCACGGTAATCTGTGGCAGCCCCATGGCCGACATCCGGGCCTGGTTGGCGAAGCTGCGCGCGCCTTCGACGAAAATCTGCGCGGCGTAATTGAGGTTGGCCCCGCCGCTTTCGGCGAGGGTGATCACCGGCAGCCTGTTTTCCATGGCGATCTGTTGCAGGCGCAGGGTCTTGTCAAGGCCGCTGGGGGAAATGGTTCCGCCCCTGATCGCACTGTTGTTGGCCACCACCAGCACCCGCGCGCCACTGACATGGCCGATGCCAGCGATCAGGCCACCGCCGGCCTCGCTGCCGTCCTTGTCGTCATGGAGCTTGTAGCCGGCCAGGCTCGCCAGTTCGAGGAACGGCGCGCCGGGGTCCAGCAGCAGGTTCAGGCGCTGGCGTGGCAGCAGTTGACCCCGCTTGTCGAATTTCGCCTGGGCCTGGGCGGCCTTCTCCAGCATGGCCTGTTCGATCTGCCGAAGTTGTCCGACGCTGGCCAGCATCGCCGCGCGATTGCGGGCGAAGTCGGCGTTGTGCGGATCGAGCTGCGATTCGATGACTGGCATGGCGACTGTTCCTTTCCAACGAGCGTCCTTCAGTTGACCCGGTCGGCGATGTCCTGGGGCACCGGGATCTGGATTTCCAGCAGTTGCTGGGCGAATGCCTTGCCCTGGGGGTCGATGCGCAGGCTGGCGACGCCACCGCCGCCGAGGGCGTTCTCCAACAGGAAATTCAGGCTCTGGGTACCGGGCAGGTACCAACGCTCGACGCGTCCGCGCACGGGATCGAGTACATGGCTCATCCAGTCGACCATCACTTGCGGCGTCAGCGCTTCGGCGATCCACGGCAGGTACTCGGGCTCGCGGGCGATCACACCGATGTTGCTGTGATTGCCCTTGTCACCGGAGCGGGCCACGGCCAGCTTGATCAGGGGGACGCTGGCATCGGCCCGACCCTGGGGCCTGGGCAGTTCCGGGGCGGTGGGCAGGTCGCTGGTGTCCAGCGGTTTGACGTCAGGCAGGACGCAGGCGTGGAGCTGGCCGTCCAGTTGGATGTCGAGCCGGCAGGCACTTTTGTCGATCAGGAACGAGAAGAGACGTATCAGCGGCTGCACCGTCGGTCGGCCGCCCAGCAGGCCGGTCAGTCCAGGTGCCATGCCGGTGGCGGCCGGGGCGATCTCCCGGGCAAACAGCGCCAGCGCTTGTCGGTCCGGGTGCCGGACCGCCAGCTTGATCAACACTTCGCGGCTGTCCCGGCGTTGGCCGTGGTGACCGTAGGTGGCTTCGCTGCCCAACAGCTCGATGTTCACTTCGCTGTAGGGAGCCCAGCCTCGCTCGCTGAACATCTGCGAGGTCCTGGCAATGATCGCCTGACTGACCCGTTCGGCCTTGGCCACCGCATCGATGCCGGCGATCAGGCACAGGGCGGTGCAGCGAAAGCCGTCCGGCCAGGTGGCGCACACTTTGTACCGATCGGTGGGGGGCAGGCCCCTGGCGCCCTGGACTCGCACGGCATGCCTGCCTTGCTGGATCAACCTGACCTGGCTGAAATCGCAGATCACGTCCGGTAGCAGGTACCCCTGCGGGTCGCCGATTTCGTACAACAACTGTTCGCCGACGGTCAGCGGTGTGACCAGCCCGCCAGTGCCTTGCACCTTGGTGACAATGAACTGGCCGTCGGCGCTGGCTTCGACGATGGGAAAACCGATGTGCTCGTAATCCGGCACGTCTTGCCAGTCCGTGAAATTACCGCCCGTGCATTGGGCCCCGCACTCGATGAGATGTCCGGCCAGTGCAGCCTGGGCCAATTTGTCGTAGTCGTGCCAGGCCCAGCCGAATTCGTGCACCAGGGCGGCGCTGACCACCGCACTGTCCACCACGCGACCGGTGATCACGATATCGGCTCCCAGGCGCAGGGCTTCGACGATGCCTGGTGCGCCCAGGTAGGCGTTGATGGAGAGGCACGTAGAGGGCAAGGGCTCGCCGCTGGACATCTCGCGGATGCCCTGCTGGGCAAGTCCTTGGCATTGAGTTTGCAGGTCATCGCCCAGCAGTACGGCGATCTTCAACGGCACGCCGGCCTCGTCGCAAGCCGTTCGAAGGGCGGCGGCACAGGCTTGGGGATTGACCCCGCCGGCATTGCTGATGACGCGGATGGCGCCTTCATGCAGACGCTGGAGCAGGGGGGCCAGCACTTCGACAAAGTCGGTGGCATAACCGGCCTGGGGATCCTTCATGCGCGCAGCGGCCATGATCGAGAGGGTGATCTCGGCCAGGTAATCGAACACCAGGTAATCCAGGTTCCCGCCGTCCACCAACTGGGCCGCGGCGGTAGGGGTGTCGCCCCAGAAGGCGCTGGCGCAACCGATACGGATCGCTCTTGGCATGGGGGGCCCTCCGGTAAACGGGATTCGAGACTACCAAGCAAGCGCTTGGTTTGTAAACGACCGCTGGTTCTTCTGCCCGAGCGCTTGCTTGGTTGTCCCGCTGGGCTTAAATTGCCGGCGCCACGTCGAACGACTGTAGGAGAGAAAGGGTGGACGAGCAAAAAGCCTTGAGGGTCATGCAAGAGCTGGTGGAGCTCGGTCAACTGACCGACCCGGACAGCGCCCGCGGCAAGTTGCTGCAGACGGCCGCCCACCTGTTTCGCAACAAAGGCTTCGAGCGCACCACGGTGCGCGACCTGGCGAGCGCCGTGGGCATTCAGTCCGGCAGCATCTTTCATCACTTCAAGAGCAAGGACGAGATCCTGCGGGCGGTGATGGAAGAAACCATCCGCTACAACACCGCCCTGATGCGCGCGGCCCTGGCCGAGGCGGGCAATGTTCGTGAGCAGGTACTGGCGCTGATCCGCTGCGAACTGCAGTCGATCATGGGCGGTACGGGCGAGGCGATGGCGGTGCTGGTCTACGAATGGCGCTCGTTATCCGAGCAAGGGCAGGAGCAGGTGCTGGCCTTGCGCGATATTTACGAGGACTTGTGGCTGGAGGTGCTGGGCCAGGCCAAGGATGCCGGGTATATTCGCGGGGACGTGTTCATTACCCGGCGTTTCCTCACAGGCGCATTGTCCTGGACCACCACCTGGTTTCGCGCCGAAGGCAGCCTGAGTCTCGATGACCTGGCCGAACAGGCATTGATCCTGGTGCTTGAAGAAAAACAATAATCGGGCCGTTTTCCTCCGGTGCCGCGTGGTTGGCTAATCGGGCTGAAACCGCCTAGCTTGAATGTATGACTTATGGGGGAGTGGGTGACCTTGAAGTGTTCGCCGATGGGGATGACTTCGCGTGTTCTGCTGGCCGTGCTGGCCATTTTCCTGGCCTTGCCAGCTTCGGCGGCGCAACTGGTCCGTATCGGGGCTGCGCATTTCCCACCCTATACGGTGCGCCCCGAAAATGGCGCCGACACCGGCCTGCTGCCGCAATTGGTCGAGGCCCTGAATCGCTCCCAGACCGACTACCAGTTCGTGCTGGTGCCTACATCGATCCCGCGTCGCTTCAATGATTTCAAGCAGGGCCGGGTCGATATGGCGATCTTCGAGAACCCCGACTGGGGATGGAAGGACGTGCCGCATACCGTGGTGGACATGGGCCTGGAGGATGCGGAGATCTTTGTCGCCCAGCGCCAGCCGGATCGCCAGCAGAGCTATTTCGCCGACCTCAGGGGCAAGCGCCTGGCCCTGTTCAGCGGTTACCACTATGCCTTTGCCGAATTCAACGCCGATCCCAAGTTTCTCATCGGCCAATACAACGCCACGCTGACGTATTCCCATGACAGCAACCTGTTGATGGTGCTGCGCGGTCGCGCGGACATCGCGCTGGTGACGCGTTCGTACCTCAATGACTATGTCCTGCGCAATCCTCAGGTCGGCCCCCAGTTGCTGGTGTCCGAGCGTATCGACCAAGTCTATCACCACTATGCGTTGATCCGGCCCCAGGCGCCGATCACCAGCGAAACCTTCGCCCGGTTATTGCAAACGCTTCGGGACAACGGTCAATTGCTGGCCATTTTCACGCCTTACCAGATTGCCCTGGTGCCGACCCACAATCATTGACCGGCCCCTAAATTTCCCGCCCTGGCTCACGTCCCACGTTGACTACCGACGAATACGCGAGCCTCTGCCATGCCCGACCTCAACCACCCGACGATTCTGCCCTTGCCCGGAGGGCGCCGTCTGGGCGCCGATGAAACCGAACGTCATCTGAGCCTGATGCTGGAAGGCGCACCGCTGATCCGGCTGCGCCTGGAGCGTGGCCCCGAATTGCGGGTGCATCTGCAGGAAATCAACGACCGGCCAGTTGGGCCGGCCCTCTGGGCCGCCTGCTATTGGCTGTTTGCCCGGGAGCCGCAGTGCCAGCGCCTGGTCTGGCACCTTGCTGAGCGTCCCGGCGACGCCTTGCTCAGCGGCCTGCTGACGGCCACCGGGGAGGCTGACGAATATGCCTGCGAGCGCACGCAGTTCTGGCAACTGCCGCAACCCTGGCTAGGCGAGTCGTTCAATGGCAGTTATCCGCAGCAGATGATCATCACGGACGGCAAGCGCCATCCGCGTCGGCCGATAAAGCCTCGCGGCGAAGTGTATCGGCGTTTCGATGCGCGACTGGGGTCCTGGGTGTCCTTGCGCACCCTGGAGATCGAGCACGACCTGGCGCGTTTCAATCGCTGGCAGAACAGCCCCCGGGTGGCGAGTTTCTGGCAGGAGCAAGGCAGCCTCGAACAGCACCGCCAATACCTGGACACGCTGCAGCGCGACCCACGGGTCCTGACCCTGATCGGTTGTTTCGACGATCAGCCGTTTGCCTACTTCGAAGCCTATTGGGCCAAGGAGGATCGGATCGCGCCGTTCTATGACGCCGAGAACTACGATCGTGGCATCCACATGCTGGTGGGCGAGGAGCAGCATCGGGGGCCCCACAAGGTGGCGAGCTGGCTATCGGCGCTGGTGCACTACCTGTTCCTGGACGACCCGCGCACCCAGCGCGTGGTGGCCGAGCCCCGGGCCGACAATGCAAGGATGATCGGATACCTGCACAACCAGTGTTTCCACTGCGAGAAGGAATTCGATTTCCCTCACAAGCGTGCGGCGCTGATGATCCTGGGGCGCGAGCGGTTCTTCGACCGGTGCGCGTTGATGTGAGGTTTGGCATGGACCAGGTGGCGGTCATCAGGCCGTCATCATGAACAGGCTCGCTTTCACCAGGTCGGTGGACCTGGTGAAAGCGAGCCTGTTTGCGGCAAGGCCGGAGAAAATGGCGTGTGTTACCGCCGGGCGAAGGTGTCTGCGCGCACGCCCGACGCCTTGCGGCAATGCACCAGGGCGTCACGGATCATGAAGTTCACCAGGGTGGGCGAGACCCCCAGTTCCTTGGCGATGTCCTTCTGTGGAACGCCATGCAGGCGATACATTTCGAAGGCGTAGCGGGTGCGGCTGGGCAACTCGGTCAACGCATCGGCAATGTGCTCCAGCGTGGAAAAGTTGATGTGAGACGTTTCCGGCGAAGCACCCTGGATCACCACGTTCAGTCCTTCCTCTTCCGGCCCCGAGTATTTCTGTTCCAGCGCCTGCTTGCGGTAGTGATCGATCGCCAGGTTGCGCACGATCTGGAACAGGTAACTGAGCTGAGCCTTGAAGGAAGAGGTGATCTGGGGCGCCGATTGCAGCCGGAAAAACGCATCCTGCACCACATCTTCGGCGCGAGACCGGCAACCGGTGATGCGCGCCGCGATTTTGACCAGGATCATCCGGTTATCGACGAACGCCTGAAGTAACGGTGAGTCGCACCTGCTTGTGGATACTTGTTCCGTCATGGAATTCACCTTGCTGCAAAAAGTTAGCAGGACAAGCGGTTAACTGGCGGCGTCCTGCACATCGAGCGCCAAATTAGGCTGAATGATAATGATTGTCAATTGAGAAGAAGAATTATTGATGGCGATTGTTCAAGATGGGCCGCCGCGACCCATTGCCGCAGGGCGATCGCTTGCCAATGGCTCGGTGGGCCTGCTCGCTGACTAATTATTTGCCGGCGTGATCCGTTCTCATGGGTGACGGTTTCGGGCGGCAGCCCGGATGCCGCAACGCATTTCCATTGCCTCGCGCGGTCGGCCATGACCGCGTCCCGCATGCCGTCGATGGCGTGCGATGGAAGAAGACTGGATATCACTTGCAAGCCGAATTTCAGGCAGGAAACCTCATGACCGACGCGTTCGAACTTCCCAGCACCCTGGCCCATGCCCTCCAGCGCCGCGCCGCCTCGACGCCGGATCGCGTGGCCTTGCGCTTCCTTGCCGACACGCCGGAGCAGAGCGTGGTGCTGAGTTATCGCGATCTGGACCTGCGCGCCCGCACCATTGCCGCCGCCTTGCAGGCCGAGGCGACAGTCGGCGATCGCGCGGTGCTGCTGTTTCCCAGCGGCCCCGATTACGTCGCGGCGTTTTTCGGTTGCCTGTACGCCGGTGTGATCGCCGTGCCGGCCTATCCACCGGAGTCGGCCCGTCGTCATCACCAGGAACGTCTGCTGTCGATCATCGCCGACGCCGAGCCGCGCCTTTTGCTCACCAGCAGCGATCTGCGCGAAGCCTTGCAGGCCATCGAGTCCGCACCATCGTTGCTATGCGTCGACAGCCTCGACCCGGCACGTGCCGGACAATGGGTCGCGCCGACCTTGCAGGACGATGACATTGCCTTTTTGCAATACACCTCCGGCTCCACTGCATTGCCCAAGGGGGTGCAGGTCAGCCATGGCAACCTGGTGGCCAACGAGCTGTTGATCCGCCATGGCTTCGGCATCGACCTGAACCCCGACGACGTCATCGTCAGCTGGCTGCCGCTGTATCACGACATGGGCTTGATCGGCGGCCTGCTGCAACCGGTCTTCAGTGGCGTGCCATGCGTGCTGATGTCGCCGGGGTATTTCCTGGCCCGGCCGTTGCGTTGGCTGGAAGCCATCAGCGAGTACGGTGGCACCATCAGCGGCGGCCCGGATTTCGCCTATCGGTTGTGCAGCGAGCGGATCAGCGACTCGGCCTTGCAGCGCCTCGACCTGAGCGGCTGGCGGGTGGCCTATTCGGGCTCCGAGCCGATCCGCCTCGACACCCTGGAACGTTTCGCCGAGAAGTTCGCGGCGTGCGGTTTCACCTCTGACAACTTCATGGCGTCCTACGGCCTGGCGGAAGCCACCCTGTTCGTCGCCGGCACGCCCCGCAGCCATGGCATTGCTTCATTGCGCATAGACGACGCGGCGCTGGCGCAGAACCGCGCCGAGCCGGGGCAAGGCAGCGCGGTGATGAGCTGCGGTTTCGGCCAGCCCGGACACGGGGTGCTGGTCGTCGAACCCAATACGCTCCAGCCGCTGGCCGACCAGCAGGTGGGCGAAGTCTGGGCCACCGGGCCGAGCATCGCCCATGGTTACTGGCGCAATCCCGAGGCCACGGCCAAGACCTTCGTCCAGCATGACGGTCGTACCTGGCTGCGCACCGGCGACCTGGGCTTCGTCCATGACGGCGAGCTGTTCATCACCGGTCGCTTGAAAGACATGCTGATCGTGCGCGGGCACAACCTTTATCCCCAGGACATCGAGCAGACTATCGAGCGTGAGGTGGAAGTGGTGCGCAAAGGCCGGGTGGCGGCCTTCGCAGTCAACGATGGCACCGAGGAAGGCATCGGCATTGCGGCGGAAATCAGCCGCAGCGTGCAGAAAATCCTGCCGCCCGAGGCGCTGATCAAGACCCTTCGCCAGGTGGTGGCCGACGCCTGTCAGCAAGCGCCGAGCGTGGTGGTGCTACTCAATCCCGGTGCCTTGCCCAAGACGTCCAGCGGCAAGTTGCAACGCTCGGCGTGCCGCACTCGCCTGGCCGACGGCAGCCTCGACAGCTATGCGCAGTTCCCGTCGACCGAGGTCGCAAGTGTCCGTGCGCAGGCGTCGACCTCGCCGTTGCAGGCGCAGATTGCCCAGGTCTGGCGCGAGCTGTTGCAGGTTGACGAAGTGCAGGGAGACGATCATTTCTTCCTGCTGGGGGGCAACTCCATCATCGCCACCCAGGTGGTTGCGCGGCTGCGCGAAACCCTGGGCGTGACATTGGAGCTGCGCCTGCTGTTCGAAGCCCCGACCCTCAGCGCTTTCACGGCCGCAGTGGCCGCCAGCCAACAGGACGGCAACCCGTCCCAGGACACGATCAGCCTGTTGCCGCGCCATGAGGCATTGCCGCAGTCCCTGGCCCAGAACCGCTTGTGGATCACCTGGCAACTGGACCCTGCAAGCTGCGCCTATAACATTCCCGGCGGCTTGCACCTGCGTGGCGAATTGGACGAAAACGCACTGCGCGCCAGTTTTCAGCAACTGATCGAACGCCATGAATCCCTGCGCACGCGTTTCCTGGAGCGCGATGGCGTGGCCATGCAGCAGATCGATCCGGCTGCGGGATTCGACCTGCGCTCAATCGATCTGGCGGACTTGCCCAACGATCAGCGCCAGGCCCGCGCCCGGCAGATCCGGGAAACCGAAGCGACTACGCCGTTCGACCTGGAAAAGGGGCCGCTGCTGCGGGTCACGCTGGTGCGCCTGGATGAGGACGATCACCAGTTGCTGGTGACGATGCACCACATCATTGCCGACGGCTGGTCGATGAATGTGCTGGTGGACGAATTCTCGCGGCTGTATGCCGCCGCGACCCAGGGGCAGGTCGCCGCGCTGGCGCCGCTGCCGTTGCAGTACGCCGACTACGGCCGCTGGCAGCGCCAGTGGCTCGCCCAGGGAGAAGCCGAGCGGCAACTGGCCTATTGGAAACAGACACTGGGAGACGAACATCCCGTCCTGGCGCTGAGCACCGATCATCCTCGCAGCGCCCAGCGTCTTCGCCGCGCCGCGCGTCATAGCCTGCGCCTGGACAAGAGCCTCGGCGATGCCTTGCGCCAGCTCGCCCAGGCCCACGACGCGACACCGTTCATGTGTCTGCTGGCGGCATTCCAGGCCTTGTTGCAACGCTATACCGGCCAGTCCGACCTGCGCATCGGCGTGCCCAATGCCAACCGTCCACGCCTGGAAACCCAAGGCCTGATCGGCTTTTTCATCAATACCCAGGTGCTGCGCGGGCAGGTCGATTCGCGCCAGTCCTTCGCCGCGCTCCTGGCCCAGGCCCGGGAGGCCACGCTGGGCGCCCAGGCGTACCAGGACCTTCCCTACGAACAACTGCTCGAAGCCTTCCCGCAGGCTCGCGAACAAGGGCTGTTCCAGGTGATGTTCAACCATCAGCAACGCGACCTGGGCGCCTTGCGACGCTTGCCGGGATTGCTGGCCGATGAGCTGCCATGGCACAGCCGCGAAGCCAAGTTCGATCTGCAACTGCACAGCGAGGAAGACCGCAACGGGCGGTTGACGCTGTCGTTCGACTACGCCGACGAGCTGTTCGAGGCGGCGACCATCGCGCGCCTGGCCGGGCATTTCTGCAACCTGCTGCGGGCAGTATGCGCCGATCCGCAGCAGGCCATCGGCGACGTGCCTTTGCTGTCCGCCGATGAGCAGGCGCAACAGCAGCAATGGAGTGTGGCCCCTTGCGAACCGGCGGCACGATGGTTGCCGGAGCTGCTGAACGAGCAGGCCCGGCGTACGCCGCAACGCGCCGCGCTGCTGTGGGAGGGCGGTCGCCTGGACTACGCCGAACTGCACACCCAGGCCAATCGCCTGGCCCACTACCTGCGGGACAAAGGCGTTGGCCCCGATGTGTGCGTGGCAATCGCCGCCGAGCGTTCGCCGCAGTTGCTCATCGGCGTGCTGGCGATCATCAAGGCCGGTGGCGCCTATGTACCGCTGGATGCGGATTACCCGGCCGAACGCCTGGCCTATATGCTCCAGGACAGCGGCGTCGATCTGCTGCTGACGCAGACCGCGTTGCTCGAACGCTTGCCGGTCTGCGAAGGCATCAGCGTGATTGCCCTGGATGCCTTGCATCTGGAGCAATGGCCGGGCAATCCGCCAGGCCTGCATCTGCACGGCGATCATTTGGCCTACGTGATCTACACCTCCGGTTCCACCGGCCAGCCCAAGGGGGTCGGCAACACCCACGCGGCCCTGGCCGAACGCTTGCAATGGATGCAGGCCACCTATGGCCTGGACGAAACCGATGTGCTGATGCAAAAGGCGCCGATCAGCTTCGACGTGTCGGTGTGGGAATGCTTCTGGCCCTTGATCACAGGTTGCCCGCTGGTCCTGGCCGGCCCCGGCGAACATCGCGACCCGCACCGCATCGCCCAGTTGGTCCAACAGTTTGGCGTGACCACGCTGCACTTCGTGCCACCGCTGCTCAGCCTGTTCGTCGACGAACCCTTGAGCGCCGGTTGCACCTGCCTGCGCCGGGTGTTCTCCGGGGGTGAAGCCTTGCCGGCCGAATTACGCAGCCGAGTGCTGGCGCAACTGCCGACGGCGCAACTGCACAATCGCTACGGTCCGACCGAAACCGCCATCAACGTCACGCACTGGCATTGCAGCGATGCCGATGGCGAGCGCTCGCCGATCGGCCGTCCGCTGGGCAACGTGCTGTGTCGCGTGCTCGACAGTGAGCTCAACCCGGTACCGTCCGGAGTGTCGGGCGAACTGTGCATCGGCGGCCTGGGCCTGGCCCGGGGTTACCTCGGCCGGCCGGGCCTGAGCGCCGAGCGGTTTGTACCGGATCCGCTGGCCGCCACGGGCGCGCGCCTGTATCGCACCGGCGACCGGGCGCGCTGGACCGCCGGTGGGGTGATCGAATACCTCGGCCGCCTCGATCAGCAGGTCAAACTGCGCGGTTTCCGTATCGAACCGCAGGAAATCGAAGCGCGGCTGCTGGCCCAGGAGGGCATCGCCCAGGCGGCCGTGCTGGTGCGCGACACCGCCGCCGGTCCGCAATTGATCGGCTACTACACCGCGCCAGATCTTACCGGGGACGACCTGGACCAGCGGCTCCTCGCCGCCCTGGCCGCCGAATTGCCGGACTACATGGTGCCCGCGCAGGTGTTGCGCCTGGATGCCATGCCGCTGAGCCCCAGCGGCAAGCTCGACCGCCACGCCTTGCCCGAACCGCAGTGGCAGGGGCGTGACCACGTGGAGCCGGTCAGCGCCCTCGAATGCCAGCTCGCCGATATCTGGCGCGACGTGCTGGGGCTGTCCCGGATTGGCCTGCGGGATGATTTCTTTGCCCTCGGCGGCCACTCGCTGCTGGCGACCCAGATCATTTCCCGCACCCGCCAGGCCTGCGACGTCGAGTTGCCGCTGCGAGCCTTGTTCGAGAACAGTGAACTGGGGGCGTTTGCCGAACAGGTACGCTTGATCCAGGCCAGTGGCCAGACCAACCGGCAGCCACCGATCGAAAAGGTCGATCGCAGCCAACCGGTGCCGCTGTCCTATTCCCAGCAGCGCATGTGGTTCCTCTGGCAGATGGAGCCGGACAGCCCGGCCTATAACGTCGGCGGCATGGCGCGTTTGCGCGGGGTGCTGGATGTCGGGCGCTTCGAGGCGGCCTTGCAGGCATTGGTCTTGCGACACGAAACCCTGCGCACCACGTTCCCCAGTGCCGACGGCGTGGCCTGGCAGCAGGTGCACGATGACGTGGGCCTGCGGATGGACTGGAAGGATTTCTCGGCGCTGGCCGCCGATGTCCGTGAACAACGGGTGCAGGCGCTGGCCGACAGCGAGGCCCACAAGCCTTTCGACCTGGAAACCGGGCCGTTGCTGCGGGCCTGCCTGGTCAAGACCGCGGAGCAGGAGCATTACCTGGTGCTGACCCTGCATCACATCGTCACCGAAGGCTGGGCGATGGACATCTTCGCCCGGGAGCTGAGCGCGTTGTACGAAGCCTTCGTCGATGACCGCCAATCGCCGCTGGAGCCTTTGCCGGTGCAATACCTGGACTACAGCGTCTGGCAGCGCCAGTGGCTGGAGTCCGGCGAGCGCCAACGGCAACTGGACTACTGGACCGCGCAACTGGGCCGTGAACACCCATTGCTGGAGCTACCGTCCGACCGTCCGCGGCCACCGGTGCAAAGCCATCGCGGCGAGTTGTTCCGCTTCGACCTCAGCGATGACCTGGCCGCCAGGGTGCGTGCCTTCAACGCGCAACACGGCTTGACCCTGTTCATGACCATGACCGCCGCCTTGGCCGTGCTGCTCTATCGCTACAGCGGCCAGACCGACCTTCGCATCGGCGCGCCGGTGGCCAACCGGATCCGACCGGAAAGCGAAGGGCTGATCGGTGCGTTCCTCAACACCCAGGTGCTGCGTTGCCAGCTCGACGGGCAGATGTCGGTGGGCGAGCTGTTCGAGCAGGTGCGCCATACAGTCATCGAAGGCCAGTCCCACCAGGACCTGCCGTTCGATCATCTGGTCGAAGCCCTGCAACCGCCGCGCAGCGCCGCCTACAATCCGCTGTTCCAGGTGATGTGCAACGTCCAGCGCTGGGAATTCCAGCAGAGCCGCACATTGGCCGGCATGACCGTGCAGTACCTGGTGAACGATGCCCGGGCCACCAAGTTCGACCTCAACCTGGAGGTCACCGACCTGGATCATCGCCTGGGTTGCTGCCTGACCTACAGCACCGACCTGTTCGATGAACCCCGCATCGCCCGCATGGCCGGGCATTGGCGCAACCTGCTGGAGGCGCTGCTGAGCGATCCGGGCCGACGCTTGAGCGAGCTGCCGCTGCTGGACGCTGGCGAGCGGCAACAGTTGCTCGACAACCTGGGTGTCGAGCCCGGCGAGCATCGCCTGGACCACTGCCTGCACCCGCTGTTCAGCGAGCAGGCCCAGGCCCGTCCCGATGCCCCGGCCTTGACCTTTGCCGGACAGACCCTGACCTACGGTGAACTCGAACGCCGCGCCAATCGACTGGCCTGGATGCTGCGCGAGCGCGGCGTCGGGCCACAGGTCCGGGTGGGCCTGGCCCTGGAGCGTTCCCTGGAAATGGTCATCGGCCTGCTGGCGATTCTCAAGGCCGGCGGTGCCTACGTGCCGCTGGACCCCGAATACCCGCTGGACCGCTTGCACTACATGATCGAAGACAGCGGCATCGCGTGGTTGCTCAGCGACCGGGCAATGTTCGAGTCTCTCGGTGCGCTGCCAGACGGCGTCGGACGCTGGAGCCTGGAGGAGGATGGTCCGGCATTGGTGCAATATCCTGATCATCCATTGCCGTCGATCAACCTGCCGCAGCACCAGGCCTACCTGATCTACACCTCGGGCTCCACCGGCAAGCCCAAGGGGGTGGTGGTGTCCCACGGCGAAATCGCCATGCACTGCCAGGCGGTGATCCAGCGTTTCGGCATGCGCCCGGACGACTGCGAGCTGCATTTCTATTCCATCAACTTTGACGCCGCCACCGAGCGCCTGCTGGTGCCGCTGCTCAGCGGCGCCCATGTGGTGCTGCGGGCCCAGGGGCAATGGGACGCCGAGGAAATCTGCGGATTGATCCGCGCGCATGGCGTCAACGTCCTCGGTTTCACGCCCAGCTATGGCAGCCAACTGGCGCAATGGCTGGCGACCCAGGGGCAGATCCTGCCCGTGCGCATGTGCATCACGGGGGGCGAGGCCCTGACCGGGGAGCATCTGCAGCGCATCCGCGCGGCGTTCAGCCCGGCACGGTTTTTCAACGCCTATGGCCCGACGGAAACCGTGGTCATGCCATTGGCGTGCCTGGCACCCGAGCAATTGGAGGAGGGCGTGACCAGCGTGCCCATCGGCAGTGTGGTCGGTGAGCGGGTGGCTTATATCCTCGATGCCGACCTGGCCCTGGTGCCGCAAGGCGCGACAGGCGAGTTGTACGTCGGCGGCGCGGGCCTGGCCCAGGGGTACCACCAGCGGCCGGGCATGACGGCCGAGCGGTTCGTCGCCGATCCGTTCTGCACCGAAGGTGGGCGGCTCTATCGCACCGGCGACCTGGTGCGCCAGCGTGCCGATGGCCTGGTGGAATACCTGGGTCGGGTCGACCATCAGGTCAAGATCCGTGGCTTCCGTATCGAACTGGGGGAAATCGAAACCCGCCTGTTGGAACACGACGCGGTGCGCGAGGCCGTGGTACTGGCCCTCGATATGCCGGGCGGCAAGCAATTGGCAGGCTACCTGGTGACCGACGTCGCCACCCAGGACGCCGAACGACAAGGCGTCCTGCGCGAAGCCTTGAAGCATCATCTCAAGGCACAGCTGCCGGACTACATGGTGCCCACGCACCTGATCCTGCTGGCGAGCATGCCGCTGACCGCCAACGGCAAGCTCGACCGTCGCGCCTTGCCGATGCCGGATCTTGAGCTCAACCGGCAACATTATGTGGCGCCGAGCAATGCCCTGGAGCAGACCCTGGCGGCCATCTGGTGCGAGGTGCTGAACGTGGAACAGGTCGGCCTCAACGATAATTTCTTCGAGCTGGGCGGCGATTCGATCCTGTCTATCCAGGTGGTCAGTCGGGCCCGGCAGCAGGGCATCCACTTCACGCCCCGCGACCTGTTCCAGCACCAGACCGTGCAGACCCTGGCCGCTGTCGCCACCCGCAGCGAACAGCTGAGCGCCGAGCAGGGCTTGCTGAGCGGCGAGTCGGGGCTGACACCGATCCAGCACTGGTTCTTCGAGTGCCCGATCCCCAATCGACACCACTGGAACCAGGCGTTGTTGCTGGAGCCGGCCATGACCCTGGACCCGGGACATCTGGAACAGGCGCTGCAGGCTGTCCTGCAGCAGCACGACGCCCTGCGCCTGGGCTTTGCACAGACCGCCGGACACTGGCGCGCCGAGCATCGGCCGCTGTCGGACGTCGCGCTGGTGCAGTCGCTGTCCGTCGACTCCGTGGAGCATTGCCAGGCCTTGTTCGAGCAGACCCAGCGCAGCCTCGATCTGTCTGGCGGTCCGTTGCTCAGGGCAGTGCTGGCCCGGTTGTCCGACGGTGGGCAGCGCCTGCTGATCGTCATCCATCACCTGGTGGTGGACGCGGTGTCGTGGCGGGTACTGATGGACGATCTGCAAACCGTCTACCGCCAGATCACGGCCGGGCAAGCGATCGGGCTGCCGGCCAAGACCAGCCCATTGCGCGATTGGGCGGCGCGCTTGCAGGCCTATGCCGGCAGCGAGTCCCTGCGCGAAGAACTGGCCGACTGGCAACGCCGGTTGAGCGGCCCGGCTGTGGCGTTGCCTTGCGCGCATCCTGACGGTGCTCTCCAGGAGCGTCATGGACAGACGGTCAGTGTGCGCCTGGATGCCGGGCGCACCCGGCAGCTGTTGCAACAGGCGCCGAGTGCCTACCGCACCCAGGTCAACGACCTGTTGCTCACGGCACTGGCCCGGGTCCTGTGCCGCTGGAGCGGTCATGAGTCGGCCCTGGTCCAGCTCGAGGGGCACGGCCGCGAGATGCTGTTCGACGATCTGGACCTGACCCGCACCGTGGGTTGGTTCACCAGTGTCTACCCTGTGCGCCTGAGCCCGTCGGCCGAAGATATCGGCGCATCGATCAAGGCCATCAAGGAGCAGTTGCGCGCCGTACCGCACAAGGGGCTGGGCTATGGCGTGCTGCGCTACCTGGCCGACGACGCCACTCGCCAGGCGATGGCTGACCTGCCGCAGGCGTCGATCACCTTCAACTACCTGGGCCAGCTTGACCAGACCCTGGGGCATGACGCCCTGTTCCGGCCACTGGACGCAGCGCTGGGGGCGATCCACGACCCCGATGCGCCACTGCCCAATGAGCTGAGTGTCGACAGCCAGGTCAGTGGTGGTGAGCTGGTGCTGCGCTGGACCTACAGTGGCGAACGCCATGACAGGCAGACGATCGTCACCTTGGCCGCGGCGTACCTCGATGAGTTGCAGCGCCTGGTCGAGCACTGCCTGACGGACGAGGCGGGCGGCCCGACGCCGTCGGATTTCCCGCTGGCGAAACTGTCCCAGGAGCAGCTCGACCACTTGCCCGTGCCGGCTGCGCAGATCGAGGATGTCTATCCACTGACGCCGATGCAGGAAGGCATGCTGCTGCACACCTTGCTGGAACCGGGCACCGGTCTGTACTACATGCAGGACCGCTACCGCATCGACAGCGAACTGGACCCGCATCGTTTCGCCCAAGCCTGGGAGGCGGTGGTGAGCCGTCACGAAGCCTTGCGCGCCTCGTTCTGCTGGAACGTCGGCGAAGAGATGCTGCAGATCATCCACAAGCCCGGCAACACGCCAGTGGATTATCTCGACTGGCGCGAGGTACCCGGGGACCAGCAGGAAGACCGGCTCCAGGCGCTGCTCAAGCGCGAGCGCGAGGCCGGCTTCGATCTGTTGAACCAGGCACCGTTCCACCTGCGACTGATCCGCGTGGGCGAGGCGCGCTACTGGTTCATGATGAGCAATCACCACATCCTGATCGATGCCTGGTGCCGCTCGTTGCTGATGGACGATTTCTTCGAGATCTATACCGCCCTTGGCGAAAACCGCGAGCCCCGGCTGGCCGTTCCACCCCGCTATCGCGACTACATCGGCTGGCTGCAGCATCGGAGCCTGGCCGAGGCCCGCCAGTGGTGGAAGCACAACCTGGAAGGGTTCGAACGGACCACGCCAATCCCCGCCGACCGCCCGTTCCTGCGTGAACACGCCGGTGACAGCGCAGGCATGATCGTCGGCGACTGCTACACCCGCCTCGAGGCAAAGGACGGCGCACGGCTGCGCGAACTGGCCCAGGCTCACCAACTGACGGTCAACACCTTCGCCCAGGCAGCGTGGGCGCTGGTGCTGCGGCGAGTGAGCGGCGACCGGGACGTGCTGTTCGGTGTCACCGTGGCTGGCCGCCCGGTGGAATTGCCGCAGATGCAGCGCACGGTGGGGCTGTTCATCAACAGTGTCGCGTTGCGGGTGCGGATGCCCGAGGACCAGCAGCGCTGTACGGTGCGCCAGTGGCTGGGCCAGTTGCTGGACAGCAACATGCAACTGCGCGAATACGAGTACCTGCCGCTGGTGAGCATCCAGGAAGTCAGCGAACTGCCCAAGGGCCAGCCGCTGTTCGACAGCCTGTTCGTGTTCGAGAACGCTCCGGTGCAAGTCTCGGTGCTGGACCGCGCCCGCAGCCTCAACGCCACGTCGGATTCGGGTCGCACCCACACCAACTTCCCGTTGACGGCGGTCTGCTATCCCGGGGACGACCTGGGGCTGCATCTGTCTTACGACCGACGCTACTTCGAAGCGTCCACCGTCGAGGGGCTGCTGGGTGAGTTCAAGCGATTGCTGCTGGCCCTGATGGAGGGCTTGCACGGTGACATGGCCGAGCTGCCGCTGATGGCGGCGCAGGAGCAGGACTTCCTGGTCCATGGCTGCAACCAGAGTGAGCGCGACTATCCCTTGGCCCAGAGCTATGTGGAATTGTTCGAGGCCCGGGTTGCGGCCCATCCGCAACGGATCGCGGCCAGCTGCCTGGACAACCGATACACCTACGCCGGGTTGAACGCCCACAGCAACCGCCTGGGCCATGCACTGATCGCCTGCGGCGTAGGCCTCGATCAGCCGGTGGCGCTGCTGGCCGAACGGGGGCTGGACCTGCTGGCAATGATCATCGGCAGCTTCAAGGCCGGCGCCGGGTACCTGCCGCTGGACCCGGGCCTGCCGAGCCAGCGCCTGGGGCGTATCCTGGAACTGAGCCGCACGCCGCTGCTGGTCTGCACCCAGGCCTGCCATGCCCAGGCGCTGGCGCTGCTGGATGAGCATGCCTGTTCGGCGCGGCCGAAGCTGCTGGTGTGGGAAGACATCCAGGCCAGTGATGCGTCGCAGGAAAACCCCGGAGTCCATAGCGGGCCGGACAACCTGGCGTATGTGATCTATACGTCCGGTTCCACCGGGCAGCCCAAGGGCGTGATGGTGCAGCAGCGGGGCATGCTCAACAATCAGCTGAGCAAGGTGCCGTACCTGGCGCTGGGCGAGGCCGATGTGATCGCCCAGACGGCGTCCCAGAGTTTCGACATCTCGGTGTGGCAGTTCCTCGCCGCGCCGTTGTTCGGGGCCAGGGTCGACATCGTGCCGAATACCATCGCCCATGATCCGCAAGGGTTGCTGGAACATGTGCAGCGCCAGGGCATCACGGTGCTGGAAAGCGTGCCGTCCCTGATCCAGGGCATGCTTGCCCAGGATCGTGTCAGCCTGGACGGACTGCGCTGGATGTTGCCCACTGGCGAAGCGATGCCCCCGGAGCTGGCCCACCAGTGGCTGTTGCGATACCCGGCCATCGGCCTGGTCAACGCCTACGGCCCGGCGGAATGCTCCGATGACGTGGCGTTCTTCCGTGTCGACATGGCGTCGACCCGTGGCACTTACCTGCCCATTGGCACGCCCACCGACAACAACCGTTTGTACCTGCTCGACGGCGCGCTGGAGCTGGTGCCGCTGGGTGCCGTGGGTGAGCTGTGCGTGGCGGGCACCGGGGTGGGACGTGGTTATGTCGGCGATCCGCTGCGTACTGCCCCGGTATTCGTGCCCAATCCGTTCGGCGCGCCGGGGGAGCGGTTGTACCGCACTGGGGACCTGGCGCGGCGGCGCAGCGATGGCGTGCTGGAGTACGTCGGCCGCATCGATCATCAGGTGAAGATTCGTGGCTATCGTATCGAGCTGGGTGAAATCGAGGCGCGGCTGCATGAGCAGCCGGAGTTGCGCGATGCCGCGGTGGGCGTGCAGGCGGGGATCAACGGCAAGCATCTGGTGGGCTACCTGGTCGCTTCTGATTCGACGCTGCCGGCGACCGAACGCCTGGAGCGCATCAAGCAACGCCTGCGGGCCGAGCTGCCGGAATACATGGTGCCGCTGCATTGGCTATGGCTGGACCGGCTGCCCCTGAACGCCAATGGCAAGCTCGACCGCAACGCCTTGCCGGCCCTGGAGATCGGCCAGTTGCAAAGCCAGGATTACCAGGCACCGGGCACCGCGCTGGAACAGACCCTGGCGGATATCTGGGCGCAGGTGCTGAACGTCGAGCGAGTGGGCGTACGGGATAACTTCTTCGAACTGGGCGGTCATTCGTTGCTGGCGACGCAAATCGCCTCTCGGGTACAGAAGGCCCTGCAACGCAACGTACCGCTGCGGGCCATGTTCGAATGCAGCACGGTCCAGGAACTGGCCGACTACATCGAAGGATTGGCTGCCAGCGAAATCACCGAGGAGAAGGTGGACCGGCTGAATGACTTGATGGCCGAGCTGGAGGGGCTGTAAATGGCATGATCTCTGTGCAGGCCCCTGTGTGAGCGGGGCCTGCGCCTCTTGTCGCGAGGTATCCAGCGATCTTAAATCCCTGTGGGCGCGTCATGGGGTGCGGCAGCATTCTTCCGGTTTGCTGAAAAAGGTGACGCCGGAGGCGAATGCGCCGATTTCCTGGAAGGTATCGTTGACGGCATCCAGCAAACCGAATTGTTCCGGGGTCTGGGTGTTGCCGTAAACGGCCAGCAGTGCCTCGTAGAACATCAGTTTTCCTTTGGCCCGCTGTCCGGAAGCTTTCTGGGTATCGGCGGCTTTGGGCTTCAAAAGATCCACTTGTGCCTGGGCGAACGCCTGAAGCTCGGCTTTGGTCATGGCGGTTCTCCATCCGGTGATGGTTGATCGAGTCCTCACCCTATCGCCGGTGGCCGGGCAAAACTACTGTCATAGCTGACAGGTACCCTACGGACGGGATCATCCCTTGCATTGACGGATCGCTGCATGCCACGGCAGGCTGCCGAGGTTTTTGCGCATTCAAACTTTCCATATTCACAAGGAGGTCCTCGATGCCCTTTGCAACCCTTGATGGACAATCGCTTCACTACCTCGACCAGGGCCAGGGCCCGGTGGTGGTGTTGGGCAGCAGTTATTTGTGGGACCACGGCATGTGGGCGCCGCAGATCGAGGCCTTGTCCCGGCATTACCGGGTGATCGCCCCGGACCTGTGGGGCCACGGCCAATCCGGGCGTCTGCCGCAGGACATGACCTCCCTGGACGACCTGGCTCGCCAGGTGCTGGGGCTGATGGACCAACTGGACGTCGATGACTTCAGCCTGGTGGGGCTTTCGGTGGGCGGCATGTGGGGCACCCGGTTGGCGCTGGCGGCGCCCCAGCGGCTGCAGGCACTGGTGCTGATGGACACTTATGTGGGCGTCGAGCCGGAGCCGACCCGCCAGTATTATTTCTCGTTGTTCGACAAGATCGAGGCGAACGGGGCCATTGCCGAACCTTTGCTGGATATCATCGTGCCGATTTTCTTCCGGCCGGGCATCGAGCCGCAGTCGCCGCTGTACCAACAGTTCCGCGCCACGCTGGCCGCCTTGCCGGCCGACCGCCTGCGCGACAGCATCGTGCCGCTGGGACGGATCATCTTCGGTCGGGACGACATTCTGTCGCGCCTGCCGGAGCTGGACGCCGGCCGGACCCTGGTGATGTGTGGCGACCAGGACAAGCCACGGCCGCCGTCCGAGGCCCAGGAGATGGCCGGGCTGATCGGTTGCCCCTGTCGGTTGATCCCGCAAGCGGGGCATATCTCCAACCTGGAGAACGCGGAGTTCGTGACCGCTGCGCTGCTGGAGTTTCTACGCCGCTGACCCCGCCATCACGACCCGTGGAGGGGGGCGAAAACCGATGTCGTGGACGACGATAAAAACCTGTGGGAGCGGGCTTGCCGCTCCCACAGGTTTCGGTGGCCGCCGGTTACTTCGGCCCGAGTATCTTCACCAGCTTGTCCGGTGATGGCGCGCCTTGCTGTTGCTGCAGGTCGCCTTTTTCATCCAGATAGAAAATCGCCGGGGTGGCGGACAGTTCCAGTTCGTCCATGAGCTGCAAGTTGGCATCCAGCTTGGCCTGGATGGCCGGCGGTATGTCCTTGAGCGGTTTGAGGGGGCTGCCCTTGCCGGCCTTCTCATGGTTCTCCAGGGCTTTTTCAGGATCCTTGGCGGCCAGCAACGCGGCGGATTTTGCCGGGCTGTCCTCACGGATGATGCCCACCATGATGTGGCGCAGCTGCACCTTGCCGGCGTTGACCCATGGCCGTGCCTGTTCCCAGAACATGTTGCAGTACGGGCAGTTGGGATCACTGAACAGGTAGACGGTGCGTGGTGCATCCGGTTTGCCGTCGGCGATCCAGTGGCTCGCTTGCATCTTGCTCCAGATCTGCTTGGCCATCGGGGCATAGACCAGCTTCTGCAGCGGCTCGGCGCTCAGGTCCTTGCCGTCGGCGTCGTACAGGTTGCCCAGCAGTACATGCTGGCCGTCGGGCGTCAGGTAAAGCGCCATGCCACGGTTCTGGTATTGCGCGGCGTAACCGCGAAGTCCGTCCGGTGCCTGGAACGTGCCGACGATTTTCGCGCCCTTGGCTTCGATCTTCTTGATGGCTGCCGGCAACTCCTCGGCCTGGAGCAGGGGGGCTTGGGACAGCGCTGTGGCGAAGGCCAGTGTCAGCAGAGGGCGGAGGCGGGGCATGGCGATTTCCTTGTGACGGGGTGGGGCGCCGCGGTCGAGCCCGGCGTTTCGAAGTTTTCCAGGGCGCGGGCCAGGCTCGCTTCCGAGAGTTCACCGAGGTGGCTGTCCAGCAGGCGGCCGTCGGCGCCATAGAACAAGGTTGTCGGCAGGGCCATGGAGCCGACGGCCTGGCCGAGTCGGCCACTGCCATCGAACAGAACGTTGTCCAGGCTCAGGCCCTGGGTTTCGAGGAAGGTGCTGACGCTTTGCATGCTTTCGGCCTGATTGACGAACAGGAACGTCAGGTCGGGACGCTGCTGTTGCGCCTCTTCCAGTACCGGCATCTCACGCCGGCAGGGCGGGCACCAGGTGGCCCAGAGGTTGATGACCAGGGGGCCGCCCTGGTAATCGGTGAGCTTTACCGTCTCGCCTTCGGCGTTTCGCAGGCTGATGTCCGGCAGGCGGGTACCCTGCTCATAGAGGGTCAGGGACATCGTGGCCACCAGCCAGAACAACAGGCCGCTGCCGACGCCAAAGCCCAGTGGCCGGCGCAGGGGCGGACGACGTAGGGCCCACAGCGTTGTGCCGATCAGCAGCGCGACGATGCCGGGCCAGGCCAGGAAACCGCCATCGCGCAGGTCGACGATCTGCCACAGGTCGTCCCGGTAATGGCCCCAATAAGCCACGACAAAGCCGACCCGCGCCGCCAGGAGCCCGAGCAGGAACAGCACGAACAGCACCGATTCGGGGTTCTCGCCACCGCGCCGGGCCACTCGCCAGCCAACGAATGTCGCCAATGCCAGGGCGCTGATCAACAGCAGGTGATTCAGGGCAATGGCGAAGGTCCCCAGGGTTAACGTCAGCATCAGCGAGCATCCCGGGTGGCGTTCCAGCGTGCCAGGAAACCCTTGGCATCGATTTCCCCGGTGATCCGCTGGTTGCGACGCTCCTGGCCATCGCTACCGATCCACAGCAGGCTCGGTGGCCCTGGCACTTGATAGCGCTCCAGCAGCTCACGGCTGGCCTGCGTATCGGCAGTCACGTCCAGGCGCAGCAGGCGCACGCCTTTGAGGGCGTCCAGCACTTCGGGACGGCCGAACACCTGTTTTTCCATGATCTTGCAGGACACGCACCAGTCCGCGTAGTAGTCGAGCAGCACCCACTGGCCCTGGGCCTGGGCGGCGTCGAGCTCCCGCTGCAGGGCCGCGGGTTCGCTGACCGTGACGAAGGCATCCCGGGCATCGACCACCGCGCCGCCCTGGCCGCCGCTGTAGACTTTCAAGGGCTGGAAGAAGTCGTCGCTGCCGCCTGCCGCACCGATGACCAGCAGGCTGCCCCAGAGCCCCAGCAACAGCGACGCGCTACCGCACACGTAGGCGGTACGACCGAAACCTTCGGTCTGGCGCCAGGCGCTGTAGGCGGCGATCAGCAACAGCACGCCCCACAATCCGATCCACAGCGAATCATCGATGACCGGACGAATCATCAGCAGCGCAGTGCCCAGGAACAGGAAGCCGAACACGCCCTTGAGCACGTTCATCCAGGCCCCGGGCTTGGGCAGGAAGCGATTGCCCACGGTCACCAGCAGCAACAGCGGCAGGCCCATGCCGATGCCCATGGCGAACAGGATCAGCCCGCCGTGCAGTGCATTGCCGCTCTGGGCGATATACAGCAGTGCGCCGGCCAGTGGCGCGGTCATGCAAGGACCTACCAACAGGCCGGACAGTGCGCCGAGGACGCCGGCGCCCAGCAGGCTGCCGCCACGCCGCTGGCGGCCGGCATTTTCCAGTCGGTCCCGCAGGGCGGCCGGCAATTGCAGTTCGAAGAAACCGAACATCGGCAAAGCCAGCAGTACGAACACCGTCGCAAAGGCGCCCAGCAGCCACGGTTGCTGCAACAGCGCCTGCAGATTGGCTCCCAGCAGCGCGGCGAGTACGCCCATGGCGGCATACACCAGGGCCATGCTGATCACATAACTGCCGGCCAGGGCCAGGCCCCGCCGGGGACCCGCGCCGCTGCCCATCACCAGCCCGGCAAGGATCGGCAGCATCGGCAGGGAGCACGGCGTGAATGCCAGCAGCAGCCCCAGGCCGAAGAACACCAGCAGGCTCCAGCCCAGGGCCCGCTGCTGCAGGCCACTGGCCAGGGCCTGGTCCGCCGCTTCGCCATTGGCCGGCGCGGGAGCGTCGCCGCCCAGGTCGACTACCTGGGTCTGGGGTGGATAGCACAGGCCTGCGTCGGCGCAGCCCTGGAAACCCACCTTGATCTTGCCGGTGGCGCCCGCCGGGATCTTCAGTTCCAGCGCCTGGCGATAGACCTGTTGATCGCCGAAGAACTCATCGCTGTGGGCCTCGCCTTCGGGCAACGTCGGTTTCTGCGCCTCGGCCAGGCCGTCGAACCTGAGCCGTTGCTGATACAGGTAATACCCGTCGGCGATCTGCCAGAACAGCTGGGTCTCACCGGAATCGAGGCGCTCGGCGGTAAACACGAAGGCCTTTTCCACCGGCAGGAAGTCGGGTTTTGTCTCGAAGGGATTGGCGGCCTGGGCCAGGCCCGAGATCAGGAGCAGCCACAGCAAAAACAATCGACGCATGTAGAGAAGCCTTAGAACGAAGCGAGTGAGGGCACAATGGCGACCGGCGATTAACCGTCGATTAACCCGGCGACGACGGGTCAACAGCAATGATCGCCCATGGGGCGGTACTCGTCGCATAATGTCGGCTTAATCGGCCGGCGGCCTAATGTACCTTTTTCCACGAGGCTTACCATGCACGTACTGGTCTGCGAAGACGATGAGTTGATCGCCAGTGGCATCGTCGCCGGCCTGACGGCCCAGGGCCTGGTCGTCGAACACGTGGCAACGGCATCGGCGGCGCGGGCGATCCTCGCGGTGGCCGAATTCGACGTCATGGTGCTGGACCTGGGGTTGCCCGACGAAGACGGTCTCAAGCTGCTGCGGCAATTGCGCCAGCAAGGCCTGGAGATTCCGGTGCTGATCCTCACGGCGCGCGATTCGGTGACCGATCGGGTCGACGGGCTGCAGGCCGGCGCCGACGACTATCTGCTCAAGCCTTTCGACCTGCGGGAACTGGCCGCTCGCCTGCACACGCTGTTGCGGCGGGTGGCGGGGCGCAGCGTCAACCTGATCGAGCATGGCAGCCTGACCTACGACCCCAGCAGCCGCGAAACGATGCTGGCGGGCCAGCCGGTAGACCTGTCCCGCCGGGAGCAGTCGCTGTTGCAGGCCTTGCTGCATAACCGCGGCCGGGTGCTGTCCGCCGAACAGCTCAAGGACAGCGTCTACGGCTTCAGCGACGAACTGGAAAGCAATGCCCTGAACGTGCATATCCATCACCTGCGGCGCAAGCTGGGCAACGGGATTGTCGAGACGGTACGTGGCCTGGGGTATCGGCTGGGGCCGGCCGGCGACGGGAAGACTTCCAAATGATGAGCCTGCGATTGCGCCTGAGCCTGACCCTTGGCGCCGCGTTCATCCTGATCTGGGCCCTGGCTGCTGCATGGATGCTCAGCGACCTGCGCAACCAGATGATGTTTTCCCTTGACCAGCGCCTGGTGGCGTCGGCGCGGATGGTGGCCGGGCTGCTGGAGCAGCTGCCGCCCATGCCCAGCAAGGGCGAGGGCACACATTTCAGCGCGGAACAGTTGAACATCCCGGGGGGCATGGCCTGCCAGGTCAGCTCCCTGCGCGGTGAGATCCTGGCCCGTAGCCACAGCACCCCGGAACAGGCCCTGGAAGCCGAGAAAATGGGGTTCCACGACCAGATGATCGACGGTGCGCCGTGGCGCAGCTTCACCCTGGCCCGAGGCGATGTGCGTATCACCACCGCCGACCGCCAGATCGAGCGCGAAGCCTTGAACATGTCTGTGCTGCTGGCCGCCTCGGTGCCGGTAGGCGTGGCGCTGCTGGGGTGCCTGTGTCTGCTGTGGCTGGGGATCGGCCAGGGCCTTGCACCGCTCAATCGCATGCGCGATGCGTTGATGCGGCGCAGTGCCGACTCCCTGGAACCCTTGCAGATTCATCCGCTGCCCAGCGAGCTGCGACCGTTGCTGGAAACCCAGAACCAGCTGTTCCAGCGCATCGGCAAGACCATCGAGCGGGAACGCCGGCTGACCGGCGACGCCGCCCATGAACTGCGCAGCCCGTTGACGGCCATCAAGACGCACCTGCAAGTGGCGCGCATGACCGACGGCGCTGCCCGCGATCAATCCCTGGCCCGGGCCGAGGAGGGCGCCGACCGCCTGCACCGCACGCTCGAACAATTGCTGCTGCTGGCCCGAGTCGAAGGCAGCCTGTCGTTCGACGATGGCGTGCAGTGCAGCGCCGAGCAGGTCGCGCGACTGGCGATCCAGGACGCGGGCGGTGGCGCTTCCCGGCGAATTCGCTTGCACGTAGCCCCGGGCCTGTCCGATGCGCCGGTGCAGATGCCGGCGGTACTGTCCATCGCCGCGTTGCGCAACCTGCTGGATAACGCCCTGCGCCACACCCCGGACGATACCGACGTGGAACTGAGCCTGGAAATGATCGGCCAGCGGGTACGCTTCAAGGTCCGCGATCACGGCCCCGGCATTGCCGCCGACGATCTCCAGCACCTGACCCAGCGCTTCTGGCGCAGCGGCCAGAGCACCGGCTGCGGACTGGGCCTGGCGATCGTCCAGGCCATTGTCCAGCGTTGTGGCTGTGGCCTGCATTTCGACAGTCGTCCGGATGGGCTGCGGGTTGAATTGACGATGCCGGTGCAGGCATTGCCCGGTTGAGCGGATCGATTGTGTCCCTACGAACATCGAGCGTACATCTGCGGTAACGACCTGCCATTGGCGCCCCCGGGTCATGCGGGGCTATGTTTTTTTCAGCTCGACTCAAGGACTGAGGAAGACCGCGCCTATGCAAGCTCCCATCGAAATCAGCACAGCCACGCCCAGCGATGCCGGCATCATCAGCCGGATCGCCGAGCGCTGCATCCGCATCGGTTGTGCCGCCGAACACCGTAACGACCCGCGCCTCGTGGCGGCCTGGACCCGCAACAGCACCCTCGCGCGCATACAGCCCTGGCTGGCCGATCCGCGGTTGCGCCTGACCCTGGCGCGGTTGCAGGGGCGTCCGGTAGGAACCGCGATGGCTTCGGTCAATGGCCGGATCGCATTCTGCTATGTGCAACCGGAATGGTTTCGCCGCGGCGCCGGCCGGGCGCTGGTGCGGGACATCGAGGCGTGGCTGGGGGACCTCGGTGTCGCCCGGGTGCGGCTCAACAGCACGCGCACCAGTCAGGGATTCTATCGGCACCTGGGCTTCGAGCAGAGTGCCGAGGCCTTTGCCATCGGCGGAATCGCGGCCATTGCCATGCACAAGCCACTGACGGGGGCGGTGCAATCAACTTTGCCTGAAGGGTAAATCCGCACCGTGCTGATGCGTTTCCCATGACAGGAAAACCTGCCTATGCGCCCGACCGGATGCGCATCTGTGCGGTATGCCGTTTGGGTCACTACTTGAGTGTATTGCGGGGTCGAGAAATGTCAGTCGCCAACAGCCTTATCGAAGCAGAACCGGCGCGGGTCAGCCCCGTGCCGGCCGAGATGCTCTATCAGTTCAACGAATCGCCGCTGCTGGCCCGCCAGAGCCGGCAGGAATCCAACGCCCGCAGTTATCCGCGACGGATACCCCTGGCCCTCAAGCGTGCCAGGGGGCTGTACGTCGAGGACGTCGAGGGCCGGACCTTCATCGACTGCCTGGCCGGTGCCGGCACCCTGGCACTGGGGCATAACCATCCGGTGGTGATCGCGGCGATCCAGCAAGTGCTGGCCGACGAGTTGCCCCTGCATACCCTGGACCTGACCACCCCGGTCAAGGACCGCTTCGTCCAGGACCTGTTCGGCCTGTTGCCAACGGCGTTTGCCGCCGAAGCGAAGATCCAGTTCTGCGGACCCACCGGCACCGACGCGGTGGAAGCAGCGCTCAAGCTGGTGCGCACCGCCACCGGACGCAGCACGGTCCTGTCGTTCCAGGGTGGTTATCACGGCATGAGCCAGGGGGCGCTGAGCCTGATGGGCAGCCTGGGGCCGAAGAAACCCCTGGGGGCCTTGCTCGCCAACGGCGTGCAGTTCATGCCATACCCCTACGACTACCGCTGCCCGTTCGGGTTGGGCGGCGCCGAGGGGGTGAAGGCCAATCTGCACTACCTGGAGAATCTGCTGAACGATCCGGAGGCCGGTGTGCAGTTGCCGGCGGCGGTGATTGTCGAGGTGGTGCAGGGCGAGGGCGGGGTGATACCGGCCGATGTCGACTGGTTGCGCGGCCTGCGGCGGATCACCGAGCAGGCCGGCGTGGCCCTGATCGTCGATGAAATCCAGAGCGGTTTCGGTCGTACCGGCAAGATGTTCGCCTTCGAGCATGCCGGAATCATTCCGGACGCGGTGGTACTGTCCAAGGCCATCGGTGGCAGCCTGCCGCTGGCGGTGCTGGTTTATCGCGACTGGCTCGACACCTGGCTGCCGGGCGCCCATGCCGGGACGTTTCGCGGCAATCAGATGGCCATGGCGGCCGGTTCGGCGGTGATGCGCTATCTGGTGGAACACGACCTGCCGGCTCATGCCGCCGCCATGGGCCGGCGCCTGAGCGATCACCTGCACAGCCTGCAACGGGATTTTCCGCAGATGGGCGACATACGCGGCCGTGGGCTGATGCTCGGCGTCGAACTGGTGGACCCGGCTGGCGCCCCGGATGCCTTGGGACATCCGCCGGCCCATGCCCGCCTGGCTCCCGGGCTGCAACGTGAATGCCTCAAGCGCGGGCTGATCCTGGAGCTGGGTGGGCGCCAGGGTGCGGTGGTGCGTTTCCTGCCGCCACTGATCATCTCGGCGGCGGAAGTCGACCGGGTCGCCGAAATCTTCGGACGGGCCTTGAAGGCTGCCGTGGCGGATACCTAATTTTCCCCAGATCCCGGACGTTCCTTACATACCCCGGCTGCGCATGTGCTGCAGCGAACCTCGAGCAACGATGGAGAAACACACATGACTTCAGTATTCGACCGCGAGGACATCCTCTTTCAGGTCGTGGTCAACCACGAAGAGCAATATTCGATCTGGCCGGACTACAAGGCCGTTCCAGAGGGCTGGCGTACCGTTGGCAAAAGCGGTTTCAAGAAGGAGTGCCTGGCCTACATCGAAGAAGTCTGGACCGATATGCGCCCGCTGAGCCTGCGCAAGAAAATGGACGAGCAGGCGGCTGCGGCCCACTGAACGTAGAGCCTGTGGCAGCAAGAAAGGGTTCCACAGGAAGGCTGCGGGACCATACAAACCTTGCAGTCACATCAGCCACCGTGGGAGCGAGCTTGCTCGCGATAGCGGTGGATCGGCGACATTAATGCCGGCTGGCACTCCTCAATCGCGAGCAAGCTCGCTCCCACGGAGGTCGGCCGGCGTTGCCAGCTATTGCTCGATCAGAAAATCAATCAACGCCCGCGCCGCTGCCGGCAATTGTCGATGGGGCGGGTAGATGACTGAAAACGGTCGACTGCGTCCGCCAAAGTCATCCAGCAGTACCCGCAGCTCCCCACGCTCTACTCGCTCACGGACGATGAAGTCATAGGTCTGGCAGATGCCCATCCCTGCCTGGGCCAGGGACACGATACCCAGTACGTCGTCAGACACCTGCACCTTGCCCGTCGGCACCCATTCCCGATCTTCGCCGTTTTCCCGAAACAGCCACGGCGCGATACGCCCGCTGCTGGGCATCACGAAGGGCAGGCAGGCGTGGGCCGTCAACTCGTCGATGTGGCGGGGCGTTCCGGCGCGTTCCAGGTACTGTGGCGCGGCCACCAGGCAAAGGCGGGCATCCTCGAGCTTACGCCCGACCAGTCCGCTGTCCGGCAACTGGCCCAGACGGATCGCCAGGTCGTAGCCTTCGGCGACCAGGTCGACGTTGCGATTGGTGATGCTCAGCTCGATCCGAACCTGCGGGCAAGCCTCGGCGAAGCGCGCCAGCAACTGCGGCAGGCGGTAATGGCCGTAAGTGGTGGGCACGCTCAGACGCACCCGGCCGGTGAGGGGCCCGTCCTGGCCCTGGATCCGCCGCTCGGCGTCGTCGATCATGGCAAAGGCCGAGCGTGACTGTTCCAGGTACAGGAGGCCTGCGTCGGTCAGGTTCAACCGCCGGGTAGTGCGCCGCAGCAATTGCACCCCGAGCCGGGTTTCGAGCCGCGAGATGGCGCGGCTGAGAACCGAAGGCGTGGTGCCCAGCGCCACCGCTGCGGCACTGAGCGTACCTTTCTCCACGACCGTGACGAAGGCTTCGACATCAGCCAGATAATCGAATCGACGGGGCATTGTTGCCTCCAGGGGCCAGGTGATGTTCTTTGTGGCGAGTTTATCGCCGATAGCGGCATCAATACAGTGAGCGCATCCCAACCCAATCTTGCGGAGTCATCATGAAAAAGCTCACTACCCTGGCCTTGTCCGCCGCACTGGCGGTCACCAGTATCGCCGCCCAGGCGGATAACGTGCTGGTGGTCCTGTCGGATGCCGATCACCTGGACCTGCGTGACGGCAAGGTCTTCTCCACCGGGTTCTATCTCAACGAACTGCTGCAGCCGGTCAAGCTGTTGCTGGACGCGGGCCACCAGGTGACATTCGCCACGCCGCAAGGCAAGGCCCCCACCCTGGATCGCTCTTCGGTAGACAAGATGTACTTCAACAATGACGCGGCGGAACTCAAGCACTACGAGGCACTGCTGGCGCAACTGAAGATCACCTCGATCGCGCAATCGCCAGTGGTCAGCCTGGCTCGTGTCGAGCAGATGGGCCTGGACCGGTTCGATGCGCTGTATATCCCCGGCGGTCATGCGCCGATGCAGGATCTGCTCACCAGTGCCTCACTGGGGCGGGTGTTGACCCATTTCCATGGCAAGGGCAAGACCACTGCGCTGGTCTGCCACGGGCCGATCGCGTTGCTGTCGACCCTGCCTGATGCCAAGGGCTTTGTTGGCCAGTTGACTAAAGGCCAGGTATCGGCCAAGGCCGACTGGATCTATGCCGGGTACAGGATGACGGTAATCAGCAATCAGGAAGAAGAGTTGGCCAAGGGGCTGCTGGACGGTGGGAGCATGAAATTCTACCCGCAGACCGCGTTGCAGCAGGCTGGCGGGCAGTACAGCAGCAACACCACACCGTGGACTGCCCACGTGGTGGAGGATCGGGAATTGATCACCGGCCAGAATCCGGCCTCGGCGCTGACGGTGGGGCAGGCGTTGGTCAAGCGTCTGGCGCAGTAGCCTGCAGTACTACAAACCCCGTGGGAGCGAGCTTGCTCGCTCCCACGGGGTTTTGTGTTGTTGCGGGTTCACTTGAACCGCCGCTCCACCCCTTTCTCCACCAGGATCTTCGCCGAAATCTCTTCCACTGAAAAATGCGTGGAGTTGATATGGGGAATGTTCTCCCGGCGGAACAGGTTTTCCACCTCGCGCACCTCGAATTCGCACTGGGCATAGCTCGAATAGCGGCTGTTGGGCTTGCGCTCGTTGCGGATCGCGGTGAGGCGATCCGGGTCGATGGTCAACCCGAACAGCTTGTGCTGGTGGGCGCGCAGGGCGCTGGGCAGCTGCAGGCGCTCCATGTCTTCCTCGGTCAGCGGATAGTTGGCCGCGCGGATGCCGAACTGCATCGCCATGTACAGGCACGTCGGCGTCTTACCACACCGCGACACACCCACTAGGATCAGATCGGCCTTGTCGTAATAATGCGTGCGGGCACCGTCATCGTTGTCCAGGGCGAAGTTGACCGCCTCGATCCGCTCCATGTAGTTGGAGTTATGGCCAATGGAGTGGGACTTGCCGACCGAATAGGAGGAATGCTCGCTCAGTTCCTGTTCCAGAGGCGCCAGGAAGGTGGAAAAAATGTCGATCATGAAACCATTGGACGTTGCGAGAATCTCACGGATGTCCTGATTGACGATGGTGTCGAAGATGATCGGGCGGAAACCGTCGGTTTCGGCGGCTTTATTGATTTGCTGTACCATGGCCCGCGCCTTGTCGACGCTATCGATGTACGGACGTGTCAGCTTGGTGAAGGTAATGTTTTCGAACTGCGCCAACAGGCTTTGGCCCAGGGTCTCGGCCGTGATGCCGGTGCCATCGGAAATAAAGAAAGCAGATCGTTTCATTTGTGCCCTGGGCCTTAAGCTGATGACGATTCTTGGATATGATAGGCGCGATTTGCCGGCCGCCAGTGGCCCGCATTCTCACTTATTTTCCAGGTCCAGGCCATATCGCCGGCACTCGCTCCCCCGGAGCCACCGGTGCCTTGAGCTTTTCCAACACAGTTAGTGGAGAGATCACCTTGGTAGAGTACGTAGTTTCCCTCGATAAGCTCGGCGTCCATGATGTGGAGCATGTGGGGGGCAAGAACGCATCCCTGGGCGAGATGATCAGCAACCTCGCCGGCGCCGGCGTTTCGGTGCCAGGTGGCTTTGCCACGACGGCTCAGGCTTATCGTGATTTCCTGGAACTGAGCGGCCTGAACAAGCAGATCCACGACGCGCTCGATGCCCTGGACGTCGATGACGTCAATGCCCTGGCCAAGACCGGTGCCCAGATCCGCCAGTGGATCATGGAAGCCGAGTTCCCCGAGCAACTGAACACCGAGATCCGCACCGCCTTCGCCAAGCTGTCCGAGGGCAACCCCGACATCGCTGTCGCCGTGCGTTCCTCGGCTACCGCCGAAGACCTGCCGGACGCGTCCTTCGCCGGCCAACAGGAGACCTTCCTGAACATCCGCGGCGTGGAGAACGTCATTCGCGCGGCCAAGGAAGTCTTCGCCTCCCTTTTCAACGACCGTGCCATTTCCTACCGCGTGCACCAGGGCTTCGATCACAAGCTGGTGGCCCTGTCGGCGGGTGTGCAGCGCATGGTCCGTTCCGAAACCGGCACCGCCGGTGTGATGTTCACCCTGGACACCGAATCGGGCTTCCGTGACGTGGTATTCATCACCGGCGCCTATGGCCTGGGTGAAACCGTCGTCCAGGGCGCGGTGAACCCGGACGAGTTCTACGTCCACAAGAGCACCTTGCAGGCCGGTCGCCCGGCGATCCTGCGCCGCAACCTGGGCAGCAAGGCCATCAAGATGATCTACGGCGACGAAGCCAAGGCCGGTCGCTCGGTGAAGACCGTCGATGTGGACAAGGCCGACCGCGCCCGTTTCTGCCTGACCGACGCCGAAGTCAGCGAACTGGCCAAGCAGGCGATGATCATCGAGCAACACTACAAGTGCCCGATGGACATCGAATGGGCCAAGGACGGTGACGACGGCAAGCTGTACATCGTCCAGGCCCGCCCGGAAACCGTGAAGAGCCGTACCCAGGCCAACGTCATGGAGCGCTACCTGCTCAAGGAAACCGGCACCGTGCTGGTGGAAGGTCGCGCCATCGGCCAGCGCATCGGCGCCGGCAAGGTACGGATCATCAAGGACGTCTCGGAGATGGACAAGGTCCAGGCCGGCGACGTGCTGGTTTCCGACATGACCGACCCGGACTGGGAGCCGGTGATGAAGCGCGCCAGCGCCATCGTCACCAACCGCGGCGGCCGTACCTGCCACGCGGCGATCATCGCCCGTGAACTGGGCATCCCGGCCGTGGTGGGTTGCGGCAACGCCACCGAGCTGCTCAAGGACGGGCAGGGTGTGACCGTTTCCTGCGCCGAAGGCGATACCGGCTACATCTTCGAAGGCGAGCTGGGCTTCGACATCAAGAAGAACTCCGTGGACGCCATGCCGGAGCTGCCGTTCAAGATCATGATGAACGTCGGCAACCCGGACCGCGCCTTCGACTTCGCGCAGTTGCCCAACGCCGGCGTGGGCCTGGCCCGCCTGGAGTTCATCATCAACCGCATGATCGGCGTGCACCCCAAGGCACTGCTGAACTACGACGGCCTGCCATCCGAGATCAAGGACAGCGTCGACAAGCGCATCGCCGGCTACGACGATCCGGTCGGCTTCTATGTCGAGAAGCTGGTGGAGGGCATCAGCACCCTGGCAGCGGCCTTCTGGCCGAAAAAGGTCATCGTGCGTCTGTCGGACTTCAAGTCCAACGAATACGCCAACCTGATCGGCGGCAAACTCTACGAACCGGAAGAAGAGAACCCGATGCTGGGCTTCCGCGGCGCCTCGCGCTACATCAGCGAGTCGTTCCGTGATTGCTTCGAGCTCGAGTGCCGCGCCCTCAAGCGTGTGCGCAATGACATGGGCCTGACCAACGTGGAGATCATGGTGCCGTTCGTGCGTACCCTGGGCGAAGCGAGCCAGGTCGTCGACCTGCTGGCGGAAAACGGCCTGGCCCGTGGCGAAAACGGCCTGCGCGTGATCATGATGTGCGAACTGCCGTCCAACGCCATCCTGGCCGAAGAATTCCTCGAGTTCTTCGACGGCTTCTCCATCGGCTCCAATGACCTGACCCAGCTGACCCTGGGCCTGGACCGCGACTCGGGGATCATCGCGCACCTGTTCGACGAGCGGAACCCGGCGGTCAAGAAGCTGCTGGCCAACGCCATCGCCGCCTGCAACAAGGCCGGCAAATACATCGGCATCTGCGGCCAGGGCCCTTCGGACCACCCGGACCTGGCCAAGTGGCTGATGGAGCAGGGCATCGAAAGCGTTTCGCTGAACCCGGACTCCGTGCTGGAAACCTGGTTCTTCCTGGCCGAGGGGCAAGGCGCGGTCTGATCGCGTGAAGGGGCCTCACCGGTAATGTAAGCCGGGTAACCTTTGTGGGAGCGAGCTTGCTCGCGATAGCGGTGTGTCAGCCAAGATTATTTTGCTGATCCGCCGCAATCGCGAGCAAGCTCGCTCCCACAGTCGTCTTTTTTTGTGCAAGAAGATTATGCAAAGCAGCAGCGACCTTTTTCCTGTCGCCCTGATCAGCGCTGAGCGGCGTGGCGATCTGAGCGAAGATGTCTATCGTTTGAAACCTGGAAACAGTCCGGACCACAGCGTCGAACTGGCCGTCACGCGCCTGGGCATGGCCGATGCCACCGAAGCGGTCCGTGGCGTTCCGGTGATCCTGTTGCATGGCAGTTTTTCCAACCGGCGCTTCTGGTATTCGCCCAAGGGCCTGGGCCTGGGTGCCTACCTGGCGCGACTGGGGTTCGACGTGTGGATTCCCGAAATGCGCGGTCACGGCCTGTCCCAGCGCAACCTGGACTACCGCAAGAACCGCGTGGCCGATTATGCCCGTTACGATCTGCCGGCCATCGGTGCCTTTGTCCGTGAGCAGAGCGGGCAGGTGCCCCACTGGATCGGTCACTCCCTGGGCGGCATTACCCTGGCTGCGGCCCTGGGCGGTCATTACCTGGGGGAGCCGGCCGTGGCGTCGGCGGCGTTTTTCGGGACCCAGGTCAGTCGAACCTACTGGCCGTTGAAGATCCCGCCAGTGGAGTGGGGCGGTCGGTTTATCCTCAAGCGGTTTGCCCAACTCTCCGGTTCCAGGCTCAAGCGTGGCCCGGAGGACGAGCCCATCGGCCTGGCACTGGAGAGCATGCGCTGGTATGGCCTGTTCGGGCGTTTCGGCGACGCTGAAAAAAACTGGTGGGCGGGCCTGGCCGATGTGCAGGTGCCGGTACTGGCGGTCAGTGCCAGTGGCGACCACCAGGATCCGACCTGGGCCTGCCGCAAGCTCTTCGACCAGGTCGGCTCCGCCCATAAGCAGTTCGTCTGCCTGGGCCGGGAGCAGGGCTTCAGCGACGATTTCGGCCATGTGGAAATGCTGGTCAGCAAGGCCGCGCAGGCCGAAGTATGGCCGTTGGTGGTGCGTTGGCTGGAGGAACAATGCGCGCCATTGCCGGCGAGCCAGCCCATTCTGGCCGAGGCGGTTTGAAGCGGGAGCTCTGACAGGGGCATTCCGCTCTGCCCGGCTTACGGCTAAGATATGACGCGCTACGCTGTTTCGGTCATAAACGGTTATTCATTCAGCCTGACGTTCAGCCCTTCCAGGGCCCTTGCGGGAGTCATTCGATGAAGCATTACCTCACGCCCGACCTGTGCGACGCCTACCCGGACCTGGTTCAGGTGGTGGAGCCGATGTTCAGCAATTTCGGTGGCCGCGATTCCTTCGGTGGCGAAATCGTGACCATCAAGTGCTTCGAGGACAATTCGCTGGTCAAGGAGCAGGTTGAGCTCAAGGGCAACGGCAAGGTGCTGGTGGTCGACGGCGGCGGTTCCCTGCGTCGGGCCTTGCTGGGGGACATGCTCGCCGAAAAGGCTGCGAAAAACGGTTGGGAGGGCCTTGTGATCTACGGCTGCATCCGCGATGTGGATGTCATTGCCCAGACCGACCTCGGCGTCCAGGCCCTGGCCAGCCATCCAATGAAGACCGATAAACGCGGTATCGGCGATCTCAATGTAGCCGTGACGTTTGCCGGCGTGACCTTCCGTCCGGGCGAATATGTCTATGCGGACAATAACGGCGTGATCGTTTCGCCCAGCCCGCTGCAAATGCCTGAATGAAGCGTCAAAGCCGTAAGGGATGAGGATGTTCGAGGAAGAAAACGCGCAATGGGGGCTGGTGCATGCCCTGGTGCTGGATGGTAAAGGTGGTGCGCGTTCGATAGCCCGGACCGAACTGGACGATCTGCAGCTGCAGGCGCATGAAAGCCTGTGGTTGCATTGGGATCGCAGTCATCCGCAGACCCACACCTGGCTGCGCAAGTCCAGCGGCCTCAGCGAGTTCAACTGTGACCTGCTGCTCGAGGAGAACACCCGGCCACGCCTGCTGCCATTGCCCGACGCCGAGCTGCTGCTGTTTCTCAGGGGGATCAACCTCAACCCGGGGGCCGAGCCGGAAGACATGGTCTCGGTGCGCATCTTCGCGTCTGCCCAGCGGGTGATTTCCCTGCGCCTTCGTCCATTGCGCGCCACCGATGAACTGCTGGCGCACCTGGCCGAGGGCGAGGGGCCGAGAAACTCTTCGGAACTCATCCTTTATATGGCGCAATACCTGACCGACAAAGTGCAGGACCTGGTGTCCCATCTCTCGGAAATCGTCGACGGCGAGGAAGAAAAACTCGATGCCGACGAACGGTACACCCCCGAGCACGACGCCATTTTGCACATCCGTCGGCGGGCGGCCGGACTGAAGCGCTTCCTGTCTCCACAGCGGGACATTTTCGGCCAGATGTCGCGGCTCAAGTTGCCCTGGTTCGTCGAAGACGACGGTGACTACTGGAATGAACTGAACAACAGCCTGACCCGCTACCTCGAGGAGCTGGAACTGGCCCGCGAGCGCGTGGGGCTGGTGCTGGAGGCCGAGGACCGGCGTCTTTCCGTGCGCATGAACCGCACCATGTACCGCTTCGGCATCATCACCGGGATTTTCCTGCCGATGAGTTTTCTCACCGGTCTGCTGGGCATCAACGTGGGCGGTATTCCGTTCTCCGAAAGCCCGTACGGCTTCCTCGCCGCTTGCCTGCTGATGGTCTGCGTGGCGTTGGGGCAATGGTGGCTGTTCCGCCGCTTGCGCTGGGTGTGATGGGTTTCATGTGACCCGAAGAATTCTGATCGCGTCTTCCACAGACATCACGAGAGGTGCATATGCACGATCCGTTTGAACAGTCTTTGCGCGACATGCTCAAGGCCTCGCCGTCCAGCCGCGACGACGATGCCTGCCTGGGACGTGTACTGAAAACCGCCAACCGCCAGGTCGGCGCCGGCGATCTTTTCAGCCTGCTGGGCCGCTGGGTGCCCGCGCTGATGATCGCCTTGAACAACGGCTCGGCCCATGTCTCGCCGGTTTCCCGTCGTAAACCTGCTACTCGCACCGCTCATAAGGCTGACTGAATATGGAATTGAATCTCTGGACCCAGAGCCTTGTCGCGGCAATGACTGCGTTGTGGACCAAGGTGGCTAACTTCATCCCCAACCTGTTCGGCGCCCTGGTGGTGGTGTTGCTGGGGTTCGTGGTGGCCAAGCTGCTCGACACGCTGCTGTCCAAGCTGCTCGCCAAGCTGGGCCTCGACCGTCTGATGGGGGGCACCGGCCTGACCAAGCTGCTGTCCCGTGGCGGTATCCAGGTGCCGATCTCGACCCTGATCGGCAAGATCGTCTATTGGTTCGTATTGCTTATTTTCCTGGTTTCCGCAGCCGAATCCCTTGGCCTGCAGCGAGTTTCAGCTACGCTCGATATGCTTGCGCTGTATCTGCCGAAGGTTTTCGGCGCTGCGCTGGTGTTGCTGGTAGGGGTCCTGCTGGCACAACTGGTCAACGGCCTGGTGCGCGGCGCGGCCGAAGGCGTGGGGTTGGATTATGCATCGGGTCTTGGACGTATCGCCCAGGGCCTGGTGATCATCATCAGCATTTCCGTCGCGATCAGCCAGTTGGAGGTCAAGACCGACCTGCTCAACCATGTGATCGTGATCGTATTGATTACCGTTGGTCTGGCGATTGCGCTGGCCATGGGACTGGGAAGCCGGGAAATCGCCGGCCAGATTCTTGCGGGAATCTATGTGCGTGAGCTGTATGAGGTTGGACAACAAGTGCGTGTTGGCGAGGTCGAAGGCCAGATCGAGGAGATCGGCACGGTGAAGACCACATTGCTGACCGATGAGGGCGAACTGGTGTCGCTCTCCAATCGGATCCTGCTGGAGCAGCATGTGAGTAGCCGCTAACCCGGCAAACTCTGCTAATGTATGCCGCCGCAAAATGCCTGCTATCGCAGGCTGCGGCGCACATTGACCTAGACCGTCGGCCCGACTTGTTTTGAACAAACCCCAATCGCTATCCACGCGCTATGACCCCCGTGATCTCTCCGATGAGGAGTTGGTTGCGCGCGCGCATACGGAGCTGTTCCACGTAACACGTGCTTACGAAGAGTTGATGCGCCGTTACCAGAGAACATTATTTAACGTCTGTGCACGTTATCTGGGGAACGATCGCGATGCTGACGATGTCTGTCAGGAGGTGATGTTGAAGGTGCTTTACGGCCTGAAGAACTTCGAGGGGAAATCGAAGTTCAAGACATGGCTATATAGCATCACCTACAACGAATGCATCACACAGTATCGCAAGGAACGGCGAAAGCGTCGCTTGATGGACGCGTTGAGCCTGGACCCTCTCGAGGAAGCGTCTGATGAAAAGGCGCCCAAGCCCGAGGAAAAGGGTGGACTCGATCGCTGGCTGGTTTATGTGAACCCGATCGACAGGGAGATTCTGGTGCTACGATTTGTCGCAGAACTGGAGTTCCAGGAGATCGCAGACATAATGCACATGGGTTTGAGCGCGACAAAAATGCGTTACAAGCGCGCTCTCGATAAGCTGCGTGAGAAATTTGCAGGCATTGCTGAAACTTAACTTCGGCGCAAATATCTCTTACGTGTAGGCAAGTTCTGATAGACTTGCCGCCGAGTTGTCCCCCGGTTTGCGGGACTGCTTCACAATCACCAGATGGGGATTTAACGGATGAAACTGAAAAACACCTTGGGCTTTGCCATTGGTTCTCTTATTGCCGCTACTTCGTTCGGCGCGCTGGCACAAGGCCAAGGCGCAGTTGAAATCGAAGGCTTCGCCAAGAAAGAGCAATTCGACAGCGCTCGTGACTTCAAAAACAACGGCAACCTGTTCGGCGGTTCGATCGGTTACTTCCTGACCGACGACGTAGAACTGCGTCTGGCCTACGACGAAGTGCACAACGCACGCACTGAAGACGGTACCAACGTCAAGGGCGCCAACACCGCTCTGGATGCCCTGTACCACTTCAACAACCCAGGTGACATGCTGCGTCCATACGTCTCGGCCGGTTTCTCCGACCAGAGCATCGACCAGAACGGCAGCAACAGCCGTAACCGTTCCACCTTCGCCAACGTGGGCGGCGGTGCCAAGCTGTACTTCACCGACAACTTCTACGCCCGTGCTGGCGTTGAAGCTCAGTACAACATCGACCAGGGCGACACCGAGTGGGCTCCTAGCGTCGGTATCGGTGTGAACTTCGGTGGCGGTTCCAAGCCTGCCGCTGCTCCAGTTCCAGCTCCGGCTGAAGTCTGCTCCGACAGCGACAACGACGGCGTGTGCGACAACGTCGACAAGTGCCCTGACACCCCAGCCAACGTAACCGTTGACGCTGATGGCTGCCCAGCAGTTGCTGAAGTCGTACGTGTTGAGCTGGACGTGAAGTTCGACTTCGACAAGTCGGTTGTCAAGCCTAACAGCTACGGCGACATCAAGAACCTGGCTGACTTCATGAAGCAGTACCCATCGACCAGCACCACTGTTGAAGGTCACACTGACTCCGTCGGTACTGATGCTTACAACCAGAAGCTGTCCGAGCGTCGTGCAAAAGCCGTTAAGGAAGTTCTGACCAACCAGTACGGTGTTGAATCGTCCCGCGTTCAGTCTGTTGGCTACGGCGAATCCCGCCCAGTCGCTGACAACGCCACTGAAGCTGGCCGCGCTGTAAACCGTCGCGTAGAAGCTCAAGTAGAAGCCCAAGGCAAGTAATTAGCCCAAGGCTTGTGGAAAAACCCGGCTCAGGCCGGGTTTTTCTTTGCCTGCGATTTATGAGTGAGGAACCAATACAATAGCTGCGGTGAGTGGTGATTCTGTGAGCGCCAACGATCAATTGTGGGAGCGAGCCTGCTCGCGATGTGTCGGATCATCCAACAGAGAGGTTGACTGACTGACCGCTATCGCGAGCAGGCTCGCTCCCACAGGTTTGTTGTTTGCGGTTACAACGCTGCTGCCTGGACCCAGGTCTGTTGTGCCTGGGTTAACTGCGCGCCAGCCGCTACTGCCCCGATGACCAGGATTGCCGGGCTCTTGAGCTCGAACGTGCTGGCGTCGGCTTCCATCGAGGCTAGGTCGCTGCGGCAGTCCCGCTGGTGGGGCAGGGAAGCGTTTTCGATCATGGCCACCGGGGTATTCGCCGCCAGGCCACCTTTGAGCAGTTGCTCGCGGATTTCACTCAGTTTCGCCACCCCCATGTACACCACCAGGGTCGTCCCGCTCTGGGCCAGCGCCTGCCAGTTCAGGCTGCTGCCGTCCTGGGTGTGGGCCGTGACCAGCGTCACGCCCCGGGCGATCCCGCGCAGGGTCAGCGGGATGTCGCACTGGGTGGCGCCCGCCAGGCCGGCGGTGATGCCGTTGACCAGCTCAACGTCGACACCGTGTTCACGTAGCCACTGCGCCTCTTCACCACCCCGGCCGAAAATGCACGGGTCGCCGCCCTTGAGGCGTACCACGCATTTGCCTTGGCGGGCATAGCGCAGCATCAGGCGATGGATGAAAGCTTGTGGCGTGGATCGGCATCCGCCGCGTTTGCCCACGGCGATGACGCGTGCGGTGGGGCAATGCTCAAGCACGGCGCCATTGACCAGATCGTCGATCAGCACCACGTCGGCTTCGTGCAGGGCGCGCACGGCCTTGAGGGTCAGTAATTCCGGGTCGCCAGGACCTGCACCCACCAGCCAGACTTTTGCGTTCATAGTGTTTTCCTCACGAGACTGCCGCCACCGGCCGCGCAGTGGCGACCAGCAGACGCTTGATTTCCGGTACACAGGAACCGCATTGCGTGCCGCAACCCAGTTCCTGTTTCAGCCCTTGCAGGTCCAGGCCGCGTTCGATGCCCGCGCAGACCGCTCGCTGGCTGACGTTCATGCAGTTGCACAGGGTCTTGCCGCCGCCCAGCGCGGCGCCGGTATTGCCTGGTGGTGCACTCAAGGGCGCCAGCAACCAGCGTCGCAACTGCTCGTCGGCACGGCCTTCCAGCCACAGGTTCTGCAGCCAGTGCCGGGCCAGGGTTTCGCCGGCCAGGCGGATGGCCGTTATACGGCCGTTTTCGATGCGGACACGTTTGCCGATGGCGCGACGCGGATCGTCATAGGCCAGCACCGGCCCCTCGATCAGGCCCAGTTGTTCGTCAATCGCGTGCAGCAATTGCGGTTCGGGGGCCAGGGCGCTGGCGGCGCGAATCAGCAGCGCCGGACGCTCACGGCCGGTAAGGCTCAGGCTGACGTAGGCAAACGCCTCACACAGCGGTCGCAAGGTCTCCAGGTGCAGCTGGACATCGCCTTCGACCAGGGCGTAAAGCTGCCAGGGCAGGTTCACCGGTTCCAGGCGCACGCCGCTGTGCTTGAGTTCCGGCTGTTTCGACAAGGGATCGAAGGCTGGTTGCGTCAGGGTATTGACCCCGCCCTTGAGGAACCGGTCGCCCCAGTGCATGGGCAGGAACGCCTGTCCGGGGCGCACGCTTTCATCGCTGTCCACGGCCACGATCACGGCGCCGCGACGGCTCTTGAGGCTGACCAGGTCGCCGGCCTGCAGGCGATGGCGAAGCAGTTCGTCGGGATGCAGGCTCAGCACGGCCTCGTTCACATGGCCAAACAACTGCGCAGCGGTTCCGGTGCGGCTCATGCCATGCCACTGGTCCCGCAGCCGGCCGGTGTTGAGGGTCAACGGGAAGCGGGCATCGCGCAGCTCCCTGGCGGCGCGATAGGGGTCGGCCACGAAGCGGGCACGGCCGCTGTCGGTAGGGAAAATCCCATCCACATACAGGCGCGGAGTGCCTTCGGTGGCGCCCTCCGGGAACGGCCATTGCTGAGGACCCAACTGGTCGATCAGCGAATGGCTGATGCCCGACAGGTCCAGGTCGCGACCTCGGGTCAGTTGCTTGTATTCGTCGAACAGCTGGGCCGGCGCATCGAAATCGAACAGGCTGGGTTGGCCGGGGCGCAGGCGTTTTTCCAGGCGTTGTGCGAAATCCACGGTGATTGCCCAGTCCGCTCGGGCTTCGCCCGGTGCGGCAACGGCCCGACGAACGTGGGAAATGCGCCGCTCGGAGTTGGTCACCGAGCCTTCTTTCTCGCCCCAGCTGGCTGCCGGCAGCAGCAGGTCGGCGAATCCGGCGGTCTCGGTGGTGCGGAAAGCCTCTTGCAGGACCACGAACGGGCAGGCCTGCAGGGCCTCTCGCACCGCTGTCTGGTCCGGCATCGATTGGGCAGGGTTGGTACAGGCGATCCACAGTGCCTTGACCTTGCCGTTGCGCACCTGCTCGAACAGTTCGATGGCGCTCAGGCCCGTGGTGGCGGGTAGCTGCTCGACGCCCCAGTAGCGAGCGACTTCGGCCCGGTGCTCGGGATTGGCGGCTTCGCGATGACCGGGCAGCAGGTTCGACAGGCTGCCGGTTTCGCGACCGCCCATGGCATTGGGCTGGCCGGTCAGCGAGAAAGGACCGGCGCCCGGCCGGCCGATCTGTCCGGTGGCCAGATGCAGGTTGATCAGTGCGCTGTTTTTCGCGCTGCCGGCGGTGGATTGGTTAAGGCCCATGCACCACAACGACAGGAAGCTCGACGCGTTGCCGATGGACTCGGCGCACTGATGCAATTGCTCGACGCTGATGCCGCACAACTGGGCGACCATGGCGGGAGTGTAGTCGCGCACCAGGTTCTTCAGGTCCGCCAGGCCTTCGGTATGGGCCTTGATGAAGTCGCGGTCGACCCAGTCTTCCCACAGCAGCAAGTGCAAGATCCCATGGAACAGGGCGACATCGGTGCCTGGCAGGATCGCCAGGTGCAGGTCCGCCAGGTCGCAAGTGTCGGTGCGACGGGGATCGATGACGATGACTTTCATCTGCGGCCGTTGGGATTTTGCAGCTTCCAGGCGTCGAAACAGGATCGGATGCGCGTAGGCCATGTTGCTGCCGACGATCATCACGCAGTCGCTCAGTTCCAGGTCTTCATAGCTGCAAGGGGGGGCATCGGCACCCAGGCTGCGCTTGTAGCCCACCACGGCCGAGGACATGCACAGCCGGGAATTGCTGTCGATGTTGTTGGTGCCCACCAGCGCCCGGGCGAGTTTGTTGAAGGCGTAGTAATCCTCGGTCAGCAGTTGGCCGGAGATGTAGAAGGCCACGCTGTCCGGACCATGTTCGGCGATGGTATCGGCGAACACGCTGGCGGCGTGATCCAGGGCGCTGTCCCAGTCGGTACGGGCCCGGGCCAGGCCCTTGCCCAGGCGCAATTCGGGATACAGGGCGCGGGCGGCCAGGTCGCCGGTCAGGTGCAGGGTGGAACCCTTGCTGCACAGTTTGCCGAAATTGGCCGGATGGGCCGGATCGCCGCTGACGCCGAGGATGCGCTCGTCGTCATGCTCGATCAGGACGCCGCAACCGACCCCGCAGTAACAGCAGGTCGAGGCAGTGGTCTGGCGGTTCATCAGCTTGCGTCCCGCAGGGCCAACTGCACCCGGCCGTTTTCGACCCGGGCCGAATGATGATGGGCGCAGCCCACGTCGGGGGCTTGGGCCTGACCGCTTTCCAAGTCGATCTGCCAGTTGTGCAGCGGGCAGGCCACGCGCTTGCCGTAGACCAGGCCTTGTGACAACGGCCCGCCCTTGTGCGGACAACGGTCATCGAGGGCGAACACTTCATCGTCGCTGGTGCGGAAAATCGCGATATCGCCTTCAGGACCATTGATGATGCGCGAACCGAGGATGTTGATCTCCTCCAGTGCGCAGATATCCAGCCAGTTCATGCCGGCACCTCCAGGTTTTTCACGGGAATGACCTCGAACTCTTTCTTGAGCTGAGGTTGTTCCAGGCGTTGCTTCCAAGGGTCCTGTTCCAGCGACAGGGAGAACTTCAGGCGTTCGTGGAGGGCCTTGCGCCGCTCGGGGTCTTCCAGCACGGCTTTCTTGATGTGCTCCATGCCGACTCGCTGCATGTAATGCACAGTGCGTTCAAGGTAGAAGGCTTCCTCGCGGTACAGCTGCAGGAAAGCGCCGTTGTATTCGCGCACTTCTTCGGCGGTCTTGAGCTTGACGAAGAACTCCGCCACCTCGGTCTTGATCCCGCCGTTGCCACCGATGTACATCTCCCAGCCGGAGTCGACGCCGATGATGCCGACGTCCTTGATACCGGCTTCCGAGCAATTGCGCGGGCAGCCGGAGACGGCCAGTTTCACCTTGTGCGGCGACCACATGTTGAACAGGTCATGCTCCAGCTCGATGCCCAATTGGGTCGAGTTCTGGGTGCCGAAGCGGCAGAACTCACTGCCTACGCAGGTCTTCACGGTGCGGATGGATTTGCCGTAGGCGTGGCCGGACGGCATGTCGAGGTCTTTCCAGACCCCCGGCAGGTCCTGCTTTTTGATTCCGAGCAAATCGATGCGCTGCCCGCCCGTGACCTTGACCATGGGCACGTTGTATTTGTCGGCCACGTCGGCGATGCGTCGCAGTTCCGAAGGATTGGTCACGCCGCCCCACATGCGCGGGACCACGGAGTAGGTGCCGTCCTTCTGGATGTTGGCATGGGCGCGTTCGTTGATCAGCCGCGATTGTGGATCGTCCTGGGCTTCGCCGGGCCAGGTGGAGATCAGGTAGTAGTTCAATGCCGGACGGCAGGTGGCACAGCCGTTCGGGGTGCGCCAGTTCAGGTAACTCATGGTCCCGGCGATGGTCAGCAGGTGCTGGTCGCGGATCGCCTGGCGAATCTGGCCGTGGTTGAGGTCGCTGCAACCGCAGATGGCCTTTTCGCTTTTCGGCTTGACGTCCGCTGCGCCACCGACGGTGTTGATCAGGATCTGTTCCACCAGGCCGGCGCAGGAGCCACAGGAGCTGGCAGCCTTGGTGTGTTTTTTCACATCATCGACGCTGAACAGCCCGTGTTCCTGGATCGCCTTGACGATGGTGCCCTTGCACACGCCGTTGCAGCCGCAGACCTCGGCGCTGTCGGCCATGCTCATGGCCTTGTCCTGGCCTTGGTGGCCAACGTCGCCCAAGGCGTTCTCGCCAAACATCAGGTGATCGCGGATCTCGCTGATGGCATGGTTTTCACGGATCTGGCGGAAATACCAGCCGCCATCTGCCGTATCGCCGTACAGGCAGGCACCGACCAGCACGTCATCCTTGATCACCAGCTTCTTGTAGACGCCGCCGATGGGGTCGGAAAGGGTGATGGTTTCGGTGCCTTCGCCGCCCATGAAGTCGCCGGCGGAAAACAGGTCGATGCCAGTCACTTTCAACTTGGTCGAGGTGACCGAGCCTTTGTAAGTGGCGAAGCCCAGTTGGGCGAGGTGGTTGGCGCAGACCTTGGCCTGTTCGAACAACGGTGCGACCAGACCGTAGGCGGTGCCGCGATGGTTGGCGCATTCACCGATGGCGTAGATGCGCGGGTCGTAGGTCTGCATCGTGTCGTTGACCAGGATCCCGCGGTTGCACGGGATGCCGGCCTTTTCCGCCAGTTCGACATTGGGGCGGATACCGGCGGCCATCACCACCAGGTCGGCGGGAATGATGTCGCCGTTCTTGAACTGCACCGAGCCGACCCGGCCATTGCCGGCGTCGTGCAGGGCCTGGGTCTGCTCGCTGAGGCGGAATTTCAGGCCGCGATTCTCCAGGGCGGTCTGCAGCAACTGGCCGCTGGTCTTGTCCAGTTGCCGCTCCAGCAACCATTCGCCCAGATGCACTACGGTCACGTCCATGCCGCGCAGCTTCAGGCCGTTGGCCGCTTCCAGGCCCAGCAGGCCGCCGCCGATGACCACGGCGTGCCTGTGGGTCTTGGCGGTGTCGATCATCGCCTGGGTGTCGGCGATGTCGCGGTAACCGATCACACCGTCCAGGGTGTTGCCGGGAATCGGCAGGATGAACGGGGTGGAGCCGGTGGCGATCAACAGGCGGTCATATTCGGCTTCGCTGCCGTCCTCGGCGATGACCCGGCGTTTGACGCGATCGATCTGCACCACCTTGCGATTGAGCAGCAGGTTGATGTTGTTGTCCTGGTACCAGGCCAGGTCGTTGAGCACGATATCTTCGAACGTCTGTTCGCCGGCCAGTACGGGGGAGAGCAGGATGCGGTTGTAATTGGTGTGGGGTTCGGCACCGAACACCGTGATGTCGTACAGCTCGTTGCTCAGCTTGAGCAGTTCCTCGAGGGTTCGAACCCCGGCCATGCCATTGCCGATCATCACCAGTTTGAGTTTTTTCATCAGGGTTCTCCGCAAGCTCATGTCCGTTTCATCACGGCGATCGGACTGGCTCGGCAATTTTCACGAAAACAAAAAAAGGCGTCCCGCTAGCAAGCTAGCGAGGACGCCTTTGTCCTGGTCCCGTTCTCTCGGGAAGCACCGCCTTCATCGTTGGAGGCATTGCCTTATGTCTGTTGAAAGGGATTTATGCAGTGGTTGTGCCAACTGGCTCGAAGGCGTGGATTCATTGAGCAGCGGCTTGATTGAGCGGATTGGGGAGGGATTTATTGCACCGAATCAAAGCGTGTTGCCCGGTAATGGAGCGTCTTGCAGGAGCAGTTGTATGGACGATCAGGCTGCCATCGCGAGCAAGCTCGCTCCCACATTGGATCTGCGGTGGACACACACACCCTGCGGGAGCGAGCTTGCGCGCGACAGGCGCGACCGGATCTCAGCTGTGAAACACCAGAAACAGCAGCACGACATTCACCACCAACGACACCAGCGCCAACGTCCGCCAGACTTTCAGCGGTTCGCGCTCCAGCAGCGGACGGGGTCTGACGCTCAAGCTGCGGCGCTCGCCCTGTTCCAGCAATAACAGCCATTCCTCGGCGGTTTCGAAGCGTTGGCCAGGATCGGCGGCAACGGCCCGCTCCAGGCTTTGCCCGAGCCATTCGGGCAGGTCCGGCCGGTAACGGTTGGCGCTGACTGGCACGCCAAAGCGCGGCCGCTGGAAGGCCTCGATTTCGCCGTAGGGGTAATGCCCCGTCAGCAGGAAGTACAAGGTCACACCGACCGCATACAGGTCCTGCTGTGCGGTGGGGGCGATACCGCCGAAGGCTTCCGGGGCAATATAACTTGGGGTTCCCGGCAAGACATTGGCCTGGTCCTCCGACAGTCCCGGGCAATACGCCAGGCCGAAATCCAGCAGGCGCAGTTCCCCATCGTCCCCCAGGTGCAGGTTTTCCGGCTTGATGTCGCGATGGTAGATCTGCCGTCGGTGCAGCAACCCCACGGCCCGTACCAGCCGCTGCGCCAGGTCTTGCCATCGGGCCAACGGCAAGGTGCCGCCCCGGTCGAACAGTTCGGCCAGGGTGATGCCCGGGTATTCACGCATCACGTAGTACAGGTGCTGACGTTGGGCAACCCCATGGACTTCCGGAAACTGCCGGCCTGCGACCCGGCGCAGGAACCATTCCTCGGAGAGCAGCGCCTGCCCGGCCCGGGTGTCGTCCCGCAGGTGCCCAGGCAGGGTTTTCAACAGCCACGGCTGGCCCTGACTGTCGTGTACCCGATACAGCAACGATTGCTGGCTCTGGCCGAGCAGCCCTTCGATCCGCCAGCCTTCGAACACCTGGCCTGGTTTCAGGGCCGGGGGAAGGGGCCATTGCTGCAGTTGAATCAGCGCATCGCCGATGCTTGCTTCCCCCAGTGCATCGACCCGTACCAGCAGCGCGCTGGCGTTGTCCTGGCTGCCGGCCAGGTGCGCGGCGTTGACCAGCGTCTGGGCCGCGAGGTCCAGGTCCGGTTGGTCGCGCAGGATGCCGGCGATGGCCGTGTCCCCCAATACCGCCCAGACGCCGTCGCTGAGCAGGACGAAGGTTTCGTCGGTGCGCAGTTCGCCGTCGAGGAAATCGAGGATCAGGTGCTGGTCCAGCCCCAGGGCACGCTTGAGCACGTGCTGCATGCCCTGCTGTTCCCAGACGTGGTCTTCGCTGACCCGTTGCAACTGATCGGCGTGCCAGCGGTAGACCCGACAATCGCCCACATGGGCCAGGGTGAAGCGTCGGCCCCGTAGCACCAGGGCACTGACAGTGGTAAGCAGGGGCTGTCCGCCACCGTTGGCCTGCAACCAGCGGTTCTGTGCCAGCAACAGCCGATCCAGGGCCTGGGCCACCCCCCAGGTCTGTGGCGTGGCGTAGTAATCCAGGGCCAGCGCCTGCAACGTCGAACGGGCGGCCAGGCCGCCATCGGCGCATTGGCTCACGCCGTCGGCGATGGCGAACAGGTAGCCCTTGCTGGCGGCCAGGGCCGGGGCTGGCGTGACCAGGCGCAGGGCGTCCTGGTTTTCCTCGCGCGGGCCGATGGCACTGGCTTCGGCGAAACTCAGTTGCAGGCTCATGGTGGTTGGTTATACCCGGGCCGCAGTAACGGCGGCCGAACCCCAGGTGGTCCTCCAGCGGCGCTTGACGCCGTGCAGGCCGAACCAGGCCAATACGCCGAGACTGGCGAACAGCCACAGCGCCAGTTGATAGCTGCCGGTGCTCTGCTTGATCGCCCCCATGCCCGCCGCCAGGGCGAAGCCACCGATACCGCCGGCCATGCCGATCAGCCCGGTCATGACCCCGATTTCGCGACGGAAGCGCTGCGGCACCAGTTGGAACACCGCGCCGTTACCCGCCCCCAGCCCCAGCATGGTGCAGACGAACAGGGCCAGCGCCGCGTAGGAGCTTGGCAGGTTGAAACCCACCGCGGCGATGCACACCGCCGCGATGGTGTACATGCCCAGCAGGGTGCGAATGCCACCGAAACGGTCCGCCAGGGCGCCGCCCAGCGGGCGCATCAGGCTGCCGCCGAAGACGCAGGCGGCGGTGTAGTAGCCGGCTGTCACCGGACTCAGGCCGTACTGGTCGTTGAAGTAGCCAGGCAGGGCGCTGGCCAGGCCGATGAAGCCGCCGAAGGTCACGCTGTAGAAGAACATGAACCACCAGCTGTCACGGTCACCCAGGGCCTTGAGGTAATCGGCCATGGATTTGGCTTTCGGCCGCTCCGGCGCGTTCTTGGCCAGCCAGGCGAACAGGACCAGGGTCAGGCCCAGAGGGATCAGGGCGAAGCCGAATACGTTGGTCCAGCCAAACGTGGCGGCCATGACCGGTGCGATCAGCGCGGCCAGCACGGTGCCCGAGTTACCGGCACCGGCGATGCCCATGGCCTTGCCCTGGTGCTGCGGCGGATACCATTGGGAGGCCAGCGGCAGGGCGACGGCGAACGATGCGCCGGCCACGCCCAGGAACAGGCCCAGCAGCAATGCCTGCTCATAACTGTGGATGCCCAGTTTCCAGGCGCAGAACAGCGCACCGATCACGATCACCTGGCCGACCATGCCGGCGGTTTTGGGGGAGATCCGGTCGGCCAGCAGGCCCATGAGCAGGCGCAGTACGGCGCCGGCCAGGATCGGCGTCGCCACCATCAGGCCGCGTTGCTGGGTGGTCAGTTGCAGGTCGGTGGCGATTTGCACCGCCAGTGGGCCGAGCAGGTACCAGACCATGAAGCTCAGGTCGAAGTAGAGGAAGGCTGCGAACAGGGTCGGGGTGTGGCCGGATTTCCAGAAGCTTGAATTCATCGCGCACCTCAGCGGTAAAAGTCTCGGGTAATGAGTCAGTGCTTCGAGGTGGTGCGCCGTCATGGCGACCCCACCGACCCCGGACGGTGGGGCCAAAGCAAAAAAAACGCCGCAACCCGGGCCGCCTGGGGGCGAGCAGGGTGTGCGACGTCTTTGTCGTAGGTGGGCAACCGCCGTTGGCTACCGGTGAGATTGCTTAAGCGAGATCTGTGCCAACAGGAGGGATTGGGCTGAGGACTATCGCGAGCCAGCTCGCTCCCACAGAGGGGCTGGGGTGAACACAATATCTGTGGATACCCCGGATCAACTGTGGGAGCGAGCTGGCTTGCGATGGCGCCAGGCCAGGTGCTTCAAGGTTTTCAGCCCAGCAGCTCATTCATCGCGATGATCTGCTCCGCCACCTGGATCAGCTTCTGCTGGCGGCTCATGGCCTGGCGGCGCATCAGGGTGTAGGCCTGTTCCTCATTGCAGGCTTTCATCTTCATCAGCATGCCCTTGGCCAGTTCGATGCGCTTGCGTTCGGCCAGTTGCTGGTCCCGTGCCAGGAGCTGGGCCCGCAGGGCCTGGTCGCTTTCGAAGCGGGCCATGGCCACGTCGAGGATCGGCTGCAGGCGCGCGGCGTGGATGCCTTCGACGATATAGGCGCTTACGCCGGACTTGATCGCCTGGCGCATCACATCCGGGTCGTGCTCGTCGGTGAACATGACGATCGGTCGTGGCTGGTCGCGGCTGACCAGCACCACTTGTTCCATGACGTCTCGTCCCGGTGACTCGGTATCGATCAGGATGACATCCGGACGCACTGTTTCGACGCGTTCCGGCAAGTCGATGGTCAGCCCGGATTCGTCGATGACGTCGAATCCGGCCTCCGTCAGGGCAGCCTTGAGGCGCCCGACCTTTTTCGCGGTGTCGTTGATCAGCAGGATACGCAACATGGTCGAGGCTCCTGTCAGCGGCTGGCGAGAAGGGGAGCCGCATCGCTCAAGGCGTGCAGTTTGAAGCCACGGGCATACCCGGCCGGATCGGAACCGTCCCAGCGGATGCCGTCGATCAACTGGCTGCTGCGCATGTCCTGGCGTGGGGACGCGATGCCCAGCGCCGCACAGGCCTCATGGTACAGCTCGAGCTGTTGGACCTCCCGCGCCACGGCGAGGTAATCCGGGTCTTCGCGCAGCAGCCCCCAACGCCGGAACTGAGTCATGAACCACATGCCGTCGGACAGGTACGGCACGTTCACCTCGCCGTTGCCGTGGAAGCGCATGGCGTGGGGATCCTGCCAGCTGTTGCCCAGGCCGTCGGCATAGATGCCGAGCAGGCGGGGCTCGATGCAGTCCAGCGGTGCGTCGAGGTACTCGGGCGCGCTCAGCAGTTGCGCGGTGCTGCGACGGTTCTCGGTACTCTGTTCGATGAATCGGCTGGCTTCGAGGACAGCCATTACCAAGGCCCGCGCGGTATTGGGGTACTGCTCCACGAATGCTCGGGTGCAACCCAGGACCTTTTCCGGATGATCGGGCCAGATGGTCTGGGTGGTCGCCAGGGTGAAGCCCAGGTTCTGCTTCACCGCGCTGGCACACCAGGGTTCGCCGACGCAGAGGCCATCGATGCGCCCGGCCTGCAGGTGGGCGATCATCTGTGGCGGCGGGACCACCACGCTGTCGACGTCCGACAAGGGGTGGATGCCTTGGGCGGCGAGCCAGTAATAAAGCCACATCGCATGGGTGCCGGTGGGGAAAGTCTGGGCGAAGGTCAGTTTCGTGCGAGTTTGGTGCACATGGCGTTCCAGTGCCTCAGGACTGGTCACACCCAGGGCCTGCAGGCCATGGGAAAGGTTGATGCTCTGGCCGTTCTGGTTCAGGCCCATCAGTACGGCCATGTCGGTCGGCGCGACGCCACCGATACCCAGGTGTACGGCGTAGACCAGGCCGTACAGGCTGTGGGCCGCGTCGATTTCACCGCTGACCAGCTTGTCCCGCAAGTTGGCCCAGGACGCCTGGCGCTTGAGGTTCAAGGTCAGGCCGTAGGGTTGGGCGAACCCCTGGGTAGCGGCCACCACGACCGGGGCGCAATCGCTCAGGGCCATGAAGCCGAGATCGAGCACGCTTTTTTCCGGTGCATCGCTGCCATTGACCCAGGCCAGGGGAGTGGCTGGAACTTCATTCATCGGGCATCACCTTCCACATGAAAAAGCGCCGTACCCGGGCTGCTGACAGAGCAGTGCCGGATGACGACGCCATTGTCCTCTTTAAACAGTGTGGCACTCATTCCGCCGTTGGTATGAGCGCCGATGACCGAAAAGGGTGCAAGGCATATGCCATCGGTGCTGTTTTATGCAGGCGCCTCGCTGAACCGGCGCTGCGCGGCTATAATCGCCGCCTCATTTTGTCGCCCGAGTCAAAGCCGCCCATGTACACCCTGGCCCGTGAACTGCTGTTCAAACTTTCCCCGGAAACCTCCCACGACCTGTCCCTGGATCTGATCGGCGCGGGCGGGCGCCTGGGCCTCAATGGCCTGTTGTGCAAGGCGCCGGCGAAGTTGCCGGTGACCGTGATGGGGCTGCAGTTCCCCAACCCCGTCGGCCTGGCGGCAGGGCTGGACAAGAATGGCGCGGCCATCGACGGATTCGCGCAACTGGGATTCGGTTTCGTGGAAATCGGCACTGTCACGCCACGGCCGCAACCAGGCAACCCCAAGCCCCGGCTCTTCCGCCTGCCCCAGGCCGAGGCGATCATCAACCGCATGGGTTTCAACAACCTCGGCGTCGATCATCTGCTGGCCCGCGTGGCGGCGGCCAAGTACAAGGGCGTGCTGGGCATCAATATCGGCAAGAACTTCGACACCCCGGTGGAACGTGCCGTCGACGATTACCTGATCTGCCTGGACAAGGTCTACGCCCACGCCAGCTATGTCACCGTCAACGTCAGCTCGCCCAACACCCCGGGCCTGCGCAGCCTGCAATTCGGTGACTCGCTCAAGCAGCTGTTGGCCGACCTGGCCCGGCGTCGCGCTGAGCTGGCGACGATTCATGGCCGGCATGTTCCCCTGGCGATCAAGATTGCCCCGGACATGAGCGACGAGGAGACCGTACAAGTGGCCCAGGCCCTGATGGAGACCGGAATGGACGCCGTGATCGCCACCAACACGACGCTGGGGCGTGAAGGTGTCCAGGGGCTGGAGCACGGTGACGAGGCGGGCGGGCTGTCCGGCGCGCCAGTGCGCGACAAGAGCACCCATACGGTGAAGGTACTGGCCGCCGAACTGGCCGGACGGCTGCCGATCATCGCCGCGGGCGGGATCACGGAAGGCCGCCACGCCGCCGAAAAAATCACCGCGGGGGCGAGCCTGGTGCAGATCTATTCGGGCTTTATCTACAAAGGCCCGGCGCTGATTCGTGAATCGGTGGATGCCATCGCGGCGTTGCGTTGATTGATCTCTGAAACCCACTGCGGCGAAGGGATTTATTGTGGTGAGTCGATCTATCCGTGGCGAGGAGATAGATCCCCTCGCCACAAGGGCGTTTGCCACAGGAAGCCGGGCATTAAAAAGGGCTCCTCGAAGGAGCCCCTGGGCCGTAGCCCGCCGTCCGGATGGGACGCGCGTGGTTAAATCGTTGTGAGTATCAGATTGTCGAGTTCTTGAGTGTTAAGCCCTGTGTCAGCCGACGGCGTGAAGTTCGTTGAGTCTGTGGATACCCGCAGTGCCGGTCATACCGTCCCAGTTGTCGCCACGTCCTTCTCGCCAGCCATTGATCCAGGCTTGACGTACCGACGGTAGAGTAAAGGGGCAAAGCTCACGGGATTTACCACCAACGCCATATTGGTAACCGCGTAAAAATGCTCTTTCCAACGGATCACGCTTAAGTCTTCTCATAGGGTGTTGCCCTCACTTGTTGACTGTTGCTTAGCGTCGACCTCTATCGAGGCCGGGGCAGAATCATTCTGCCGTTGGTGGCTCGTTGCCGGCGTGACGAGCCAAGGTGTTGGCGCCGTTGCGACGTCAACCTGTGTTGAGTTCTAACCAAAGCGTCACATGGATGGAATGATCGTTTTGTCATAAGCACGTAACAATAAAGATGTTAGGGAGATAAGTAACATGATGTTCGTTGACCGCTTTTGAGCAAGACCCCTGTATGATCGGCCCTGCGTGGAAGGGGCTATCCTGTTGCGAATGAGAATGTCCTCGTACGGCCGTCGGGTACTATTCGACGAAAGGGACGCGTTTTCCCCGATTTGTTCCACAGAATTTTTTATCTGCCCCCGCATCTAAGCTTTTTTAACTCGAGCGGCGAGGGCGGAACGGCACATTCTCGTGCCGCCGGGTGCTCTGGACCTGTACGAAAAGCCACTGTGCAGGCCCAGGTGAAAAGCACCTGATTGAACCCGACAGGCAATGCGTTGCCTGTCCACTTAGCCAAAGGCTCTGGAATTCCAATGTCCGATCGTTTCGAACTCTTCCTCACCTGCCCCAAGGGCCTAGAAGGCCTGCTGCTCGAGGAAGCCGTCGGGCTTGGCCTTGAAGAGGCGCGCGAGCACACCTCGGCCGTGCGCGGCATGGCCAACATGGAAACCGCCTATCGCCTGTGCCTGTGGTCGCGCCTGGCCAACCGCGTGTTGCTGGTGCTCAAGCGCTTTGCCATGAAGAGCGCCGACGACCTGTACCACGGCGTGCTGGATGTAGACTGGCAGGATCACATGCTGGCCGATGGCACCCTGGCGGTGGAGTTCAGCGGTCATGGTTCGGGCATCGATAACACCCACTTCGGCGCGCTGAAGGTCAAGGATGCCATCGTCGACAAGCTGCGCACGCCTGCGGGGGAGCGGCCATCCATCGACAAGCTCAATCCGGACCTGCGCATCCACCTGCGCCTGGATCGCGGTGAAGCGATCCTCTCCCTGGACCTGTCCGGCCACAGCCTGCACCAGCGCGGCTACCGCTTGCAGCAGGGCGCTGCGCCGCTCAAGGAAAACCTCGCGGCGGCCATTCTGATCCGGGCCGGGTGGCCGCGTATCGCCGCCGAAGGCGGGGCGCTGGCCGACCCCATGTGCGGCGTGGGCACGTTCCTGGTGGAAGCCGGGATGATCGCCACCGACATGGCGCCGAACCTGCGCCGTCAGCAGTGGGGCTTCACTGCGTGGCTGGGCCATGTGCCGGCGTTGTGGAAAAAACTCCATGAAGAAGCCACCGCCCGCGCCGCTGCCGGGCTGGCCAGGCCACCGTTGTGGATTCGCGGCTACGAAGCCGATCCACGACTGATCCAGCCGGGCCGCAACAACGTTGAGCGTGCCGGCCTGAGCGAGTGGATCAAGATCTACCAGGGCGAGGTCGCCACGTTCGAGCCGCGGCCGGACCAGAACCAGAAAGGCCTGGTGATCTGCAACCCGCCCTATGGCGAGCGCCTGGGCGACGAGGCCAGCTTGCTGTATCTCTACCAGAACCTTGGCGAGCGTCTGCGCCAGGCTTGCCTGAACTGGGAGGCGGCGGTGTTCACCGGTGCCCCGGACCTGGGCAAGCGCATGGGGATCCGCAGCCACAAGCAGTATTCCTTCTGGAACGGCGCCTTGCCGTGCAAATTGCTGCTGATCAAGGTGCTGCCCGACCAGTTCGTCACCGGCGAGCGCCGCACCCCGGAACAGCGCCAGGCGGAGCGCGAGCAAGCCCTTGCCGAGCAGGATCAGGCCCCGGCTACGCCGCAAGAGCGTCAGTACAACAAGAACGGCAACCCGATCAAACCGGCCCCGGCCCCGGTGGTCGAACTGGCCCGGTTGAGCGAAGGCGGGCAGATGTTCGCCAACCGCCTGCAAAAGAACCTCAAGCAGTTGGGCAAATGGGCCAAGCGCGAAGGCGTGGACTGCTACCGGGTCTACGATGCCGACATGCCGGAATATTCCATGGCCATCGATCTGTATCACGACTGGGTGCACGTCCAGGAATACGCCGCGCCCAAGTCCATCGACCCGGAAAAGGCTTCGGCCCGGCTGTTCGATGCCCTGGCGGCCATTCCCCAGGCGTTGAACATCGACAAGAGTCATGTAGTGATCAAGCGCCGCGAACGCCAGAGCGGCACCCGGCAGTACGAACGCCAGAGTACCCAGGGCAAGTTCACCGAGGTCAACGAGGGAGGCGTGAAGCTGTTGGTCAACCTCACCGACTACCTGGACACCGGCCTGTTCCTCGATCATCGTCCGATGCGCCTGCGGATCCAGAAGGAAGCCGCCGGCAAGCGCTTCCTCAACCTGTTCTGCTACACCGCCACCGCCAGCGTCCATGCCGCCAAGGGCGGTGCCCGGAGCACCACCAGCGTCGATCTGTCGAAAACCTACCTGGACTGGGCGCGGCGCAACCTGTCCCTCAACGGTTTCTCCGACAAGAACCGGCTGGAGCAGGGCGATGTCATGACCTGGCTGCAGGACTGCCGCGATGAATACGACCTGATCTTCATCGACCCTCCAACCTTCTCCAACTCCAAGCGCATGGAAGGCGTGTTCGACGTGCAGCGTGACCATGTCCAGTTGCTGGATCTGGCCATGGCCCGCCTGGCACCGGGCGGCGTGCTGTACTTCTCCAACAATTTCCGCAAGTTCCAACTCGAGGACAATCTTGGCGAGCGCTACGCGGTGGAGGAAATCACCGCCAGCACCATCGACCCGGATTTCGCCCGCAACGGAAAAATCCACCGCGCCTGGAAGATCATGGCACGTTGAAATTTCCGGATTGGATCCACGAAGCCTTGTAATTCAAGGCTTCCAGCCGTTTTTAGTGCTGGTCAAAGTGATGGCTAATAGCTATAACTAAGCCTGTGGCCAGGGCTGTAACGATGCCTGCCCCCTTTCTTCGAGTTGGCGTTATGGCATTGCATCCGGTACGTCCCAGGATCCTGGGCTTTATCAGCGAAGATGTCTCGGCCTGGCTGGTGGCTTCACTGGTCTTCGTGGCGGGCACTTGCATGACCGGTTTGCTGACCTGGGCGATGACCAATCTGTTCAACCAGCAACTGCGCCAACGCTTCGAGCTGCAGGCCGAGGAACGGTTCAGCCGCATCGAGGAACGCTTCCAGGACCAGGAGCAGCGTCTCGATAGCCTCAGACGCTTCTTTGCCAATTCATCGGGCGTCTCCAGCGACGAATTCCACGGCTACGCCGAGGCGCTGTTGCGCCGTACCCAGGCTTTCGGCTGGGCGCCTCGGGTGACCGGGGCCGAGCGGCAGGCGTTCGAGCTTCAGGCGCGGGAGGAGGGGCTGGATGCATTTTCCATTCGTGAGGCGGATGGTAGCGGCGGCTTGCGACCCGCTGCCGAACGGGGCGAGTACGTGCCTGTCCTGTACATCCAGAGCCAACCGTCCTTCGTCTCGCCATTGGGCCTGGATCTATTGTCTGACCCATCGCGTCGGGCGGTCCTTGAACAGGCGCGCCAGCGCGATGCCCTGGCGGTCTCGCAGCCCCTGGATCTGCTGGGAGGCGATCCGGCCTTCGCCCGTGGCGTCTTGCTGGTTGCCCCGGTGACCAGGGCAGCATCCAGGGAGCCGTTCGGTTACGTGGTGGCTGCCATCAGCATGCGCCGCCTGGTGGGTGACGGCTTGCCGGCGTCCAACCATGAAAACCTCTCCATGCGCGTCCTGGACCTGTCCGGCGATGTCCGGGAAGAAGTGCTGTTCGATTCCCCGGAGCCGCCCGGTGACAGCGATTTATCGGCGGTTCGCCTGTTGCGCCTTGGGGATCGAGACTATCGGGTAGAACTGCGGCCCAGCCGGATCTTCCTGTCGGCCAACCATTCCTCGGTATCGAGCCTGGTGGTGTTGGGCGGCCTGCTCAGTTTCCTGCTCAGCGCCCTGCTCTATGTATTGGTGAGCCAGCGGCAGCGGGCGCTGACGCTGGTGGAACAACGTACCCGGGAACTGCGTGCCCGAGAGCAGGAACTGCGCGGGACCCACAGCCAGCTGCGCGGTGTGCTGGATGCCGCGACCCAGGTGGCGATCATCGCCACGGACCTGCGAGGTGTCATCACCACGTTCAACGCCGGGGCCGAGCACATGCTGGGCTACCAGAGCAGCGAGGTCCTGCAGAGCATGACCCTCGAGAGCCTGCACGTTCCGCGTGAGCTCCAGGCACGGGCGGCCCAACTCGCCTCGCGCTATGGCAAGCCGATACCCACCTGCCATGCGATGCTGCTGGAGAGCGGCGAGCGTGGCGGACAGCAGGCCCGTGAGTGGACCCTGGTGCGCCGCGACGGCAGCCACCTGACAGTGAACATGCTGGCCACGCCGATGCTTGACGACCAGGGGCTGTGGGTCGGCCACCTGGCGATCTGTATCGATATCACCGAGCGCAAGCGTGTCCATGAGGCACTGGCGGCCAGGGATATGCTGCTCAAAAAGCTCAGCGCCCACGTCCCCGGCGGTATCTACCAGTTCAAGATGGACTTCAACGGCCGCTTCAGCGTGATTTATGCCAGCGACGGGATCCGCGACATCTATGAGCTGGCGCCCGATGTGCTGGTCCAGAACGCGGAGGCGGTATTTTCACGCATCCATCCGTTGGACAGTGCCCGGGTCCGGGCTTCGATCCGCACCTCGGCCGATACCCTGAGCCCCTGGCGCGAAGAGTATCGGGTGCAACTGCCGCAGCGGGGGCTGCGTTGGGTACGCGGCGAGGCGACGCCCGAACAGTTGCCGGGCGGTGGCGTGCTCTGGCATGGCTACATCTCGGATATTTCCGATCTCAAGCGCGTGGAGGAGGAACTGCGGGCCCTGTCAGTGACCGATGCCCTGACCGGTATCCGCAACCGGCGTTATTTCCAGGAGCGCCTGACTTCGGAAATGACGCGGGTCGAACGCGGCTCCGGCGACCTCTCGGTCATCATGCTGGACATCGACCACTTCAAACGCATCAACGACCAGCACGGCCATGCTGTAGGCGATCGGGTGTTGCAGGCGGTCTGCCTGCGCATTACCCAGCGCCTGCGGCGTACCGACGTCTTCTGTCGCCTGGGTGGGGAAGAGTTCGTGGTGCTGTGTCCGGATACCGACGGTGAAAGCGCCCATGCGCTGGCCATCGGGTTGTGGGAAGGGCTGCGAAATGCGCCCATCGAGGATGTCGGTGTGATTACCGCCAGCTTCGGCATTGCCAGTTGGCGTGCCGGAGAAGGGGCGGATGCGTTGCTGTTGCGGGCCGACTCAGGGGTCTATGCGGCCAAGCAGGCCGGGCGGGACCGGGTCGAGGCACAACTGGAGTAGCGACTGTCGGAAGCCGCCGATCCAGTGGGGGCGAGCTGGCTCGCTCCCACTGTGGGTCGATGGGTTACAGCACCGAAGCCGTCTGCGGCAGTTTCGGCTGGCGGTACAGGTCCAGCAGCACCTGGTCCAGCACCGAGGACGCACCCCACGGCTTCGGATCGTTGAGGATCGCTACTACCGCCCAGGTATTGCCGTTGACGTCCCGGCTGTAGCCGGCGATGGCTCGGACGGTGTTCAGGGTGCCTGTCTTGACATGGGCCTCACCGGCCATGGCGGTGGTCTTGAGGCGCTTGCGCATGGTCCCGTCGGTGCCGACGATGGGCATCGAGCTGATGAACTCCGCCGAATACGGGCTGCGCCACGCCGCTTGCAGCATCGCTGCCATTTCCCGGGCGCTCACCCGTTCGGCGCGAGACAGCCCGGAACCGTTTTCCATCACCAGGTGCGGCGCGGTGATGCCTTTCTTGGCCAGCCATTGGCGCACCACGCGTTGCGCGGCCTTGGCGTCGTCACCGTCGGCTTCGTTGCGAAACTGCGCGCCCAGGCTCAGGAACAGTTGCTGGGCCATGGTGTTGTTACTGTATTTGTTGATGTCGCGGATGATTTCCGCCAGGTCCGGCGAGAACGCCCGGGCCAGTACCTTGGCATTGTTTGGCGTCGAGGCCAGGCGATCCTGGCCTTGGATGCTGCCACCCAGTTCTTTCCAGATCGCCCGCACCGCGCCGGCGGTATAGGTGGCGTGATCCAGCAGCGACAGATAGGTCTGGGAGCTGCAACCGTCACCGAGTTGGCCGCTGACGGTCACGTTCACGCTGCCGTCCGCTTGCGGCACCGGGTTGTAGCGCACGTTGCCGGCGCACTGCTTGCCGTTGACGGCCTTGACCTGGTTATCGATACGGATGCTGGCGATGGGCGGTTCCACCGACACCAGCACCCGCCCGCCGTCATTGCGTGCCACGAAGCGCAGGGCCTTGAGGTTGACCAGCAAGGAGTCGGGCTTGACCAGGAAAGGCTTGTTCTCGTCGTTGCCGTCGTCGTTGAACTCGGGCAGTTGCGGCTGGATGAAGAAGCCGCGGTCCAGCACCAGGTCACCCGTGACCTGCTGCACACCGTTGGCCCGCAGGTCGCGCATCAGCAACCAGAGCTTTTCCATGTTCAGCTTGGGGTCACCGCCGCCCTTGAGGTACAGGTTGCCGTTGAGGATGCCGCCGTTGAGGGTGCCGTCGGTGTAGAACTCGGTTTTCCACTGGTGGTTGGGGCCGAGCATTTCCAGCGCCGCGTAGGTGGTCACCAGCTTCATGGTGGAGGCAGGATTGACCGAAACGTCGGCGTTATAAAGGGTCGGCGTGCCAGGGCCGTTGAGCGGCACCAGTACCAGGGACAGGGCGTTGTCCTGCAGCTTGCTGGCCTTGAGGGCCTTTTGCACGTTGGGCGACAGGGCGGTATTGATGGTGGCGGCGCTGGTGTAGGCAGGAAGGGCCAGGGGAAGAAGAAGGCTGGCCAGAAGCAGTGGACGCAAAGACTTGATCATTTGAAATAAAACCCTGCGGGCGAGGGGGAAAAAACGAGGACATGAAAATTGAACGTCCTCAACGGTAATGAATGTGTCGGCATTATGCCCCAAGGCGTAGCGGCTTTGCCGTGCCCGAGTCCTTCCAGGCGCTATTTTTTTACCGACGGTAGGCGGTTGCGCCGATCAGTCGGGCAAACGGTGCTCCAAACTGGTAAAGTGCCGGCCGTTATTACTTATGAGGATTGTTTCAATGGCGACTAACCGTTCCCGGCGTCTGCGCAAAAAGCTTTGCGTGGATGAATTTCAAGAGCTGGGTTTCGAATTGAACCTGGATTTCAAAGAAGATCTGGCCGATGAGGCTATTGACGCTTTCCTCGACGCGTTCCTGAAAGAAGCCATGGAAGCCAATGGCCTGGGTTATGTGGGCGGCGACGACTACGGTCTGGTCTGCCTGCAGAAGCGCGGTTCGGTCAGCGAAGAGCAGCGCGCGGCTGTAGAAGCCTGGCTCAAGGCCCGTCCTGAGCTGACCAGCGTTGAAGTCAGCCCGCTGATCGACGTGTGGTACCCGGAAAAGCAGATCAACCCGGTCGCTTGATGTTCCGAAACCGGCAACCCTCATGGGTGCCGGTTTTTTTGCGCCTGTCGGTTGGAGCGATCGTTCCCACGCTGAGCGTAGGGGCGATCAATCCTTGCTCCAGTTCAGGATGAGCAACGTCGACACCCCCGCCACGATCCCCCAGAATGCCGAACCAATGGAGAACAGCGTCAGCCCCGACGCCGTGACCATGAAGGTGATCAGCGCCGCTTCCCGTTCCCTGGCTTCGCTCATGGCGATGCTCAAGCCATTGATGATCGAGCCGAACAGCGCCAGCGCCGCGATGGACAGCACCAGTTCCTTGGGCAGTGCCGCGAACAACGCCGCTAGCGTTGCGCCGAACACGCCGGCGATTGCGTAGAAAACCCCGCACCAGACGGCCGCCGTGTAGCGTTTGTTGCGATCCTCATGGGCGTGGGGCCCGGTGCAGATGGCAGCGCTGATGGCCGCCAGGTTGATGCCATGGGAGCCGAAGGGCGCCAGCAGCAGGGAGGCGATGCCCGTGCTGGTGATCAGCGGCGAGGCCGGCACGTTGTAGCCGTCGGCTCGCAGCACGGCGATGCCCGGCATGTTCTGCGAAGTCATCGCCACCACGAACAGCGGAATGCCGATGCTGATGGTGGCTGCCAGGGAAAAGTGCGGCGTGGTCCAGACCGGAGTCGCGACTTCCAGGGCGAAACCGCTGAAGTCCAGCAGGTCCATCACGCTCGCCAGCGCGGTACCGATCAACAGCGCTGCCAGCACGGCGTAGCGAGGCGACACGCGCTTGACCACCAGGTAGGTGAAGAACATCCCCAGCACCAGGCCGGTGCGATGCTGGGCGGCGACGAAAATCTCGCTGCCGATCTTGAACAGGATGCCCGCCAGCAGCGCCGCCGCCAGCGAGGCCGGAATGCGCTTGACCAGGCGTTCGAAGCTGCCGGTCAGGCCGCAGATCGTCACCAGCACTGCACAGGTGATATAGGCGCCGATGGCCTCGCCGTAACTCACACCGCCCAGGCTGGTGATCAACAGCGCCGCGCCGGGTGTCGACCAGGCGATGGTGATCGGTGTGCGATAGCGCAACGACAGCCCGATGGAGCACACCGCCATGCCAATGGAAATCGCCCAGATCCACGAGGAAATCTGCCCGCTGGTCAGCCCGGCCGCCTGCCCGGCCTGGAACATCAGCACCAGGGAACTGGTGTAGCCGGTCATCATGGCAATGAACCCGGCGACGATGGCCGAGAGGGAGGTGTCGGCCAAGGGGCGAAGTGGCGTAGTCGTGACTTCGGTCATGGTGCGGGATGATCCTGATTGGTAGAACAGCTAGAGCCTGACTGTGTGGCGAGAGGATTGATCCTCGATGAACTGCATGGCGGTCCTGGAAAGTCTCGTTGCAACAGGGCTGGTATGGCTGAGACCGCCCGCTTTGCGACCCGGCGGGGATCAATCCCCTCGCCACAGATTTTGTGGTTTAAGCCTAAACTCAACGCAGTTGTCGATTGCAATACAGCCATGCCTGCAAACAGCCGTACAGTCGTGTTGCCATCAGAGGTTGTGTACAATCGAGCTGTTTTTTACACGATACTTGCCAGCGACCCGCTGTGCCGTATTACAGTCACGGTCAATTCGCCGCAGTTCTCCCGACCCGAGTGCCCATGAACGAACAGTTGCAACCCCTCAAGAAACAACCGCGAGCAGGTAAAGCCGGCCGCAGCGGAACCCAGGACGATATTGTCTATGCACATATCTTCGAGGCCATCCTCGAACAACGCCTGGCGCCCGGTACCAAGTTGAGCGAAGAGGCACTGGGGGAAATTTTCGGAGTCAGCCGCACGATCATCCGGCGCGCGCTGTCTCGCCTGGCCCATGAAGGGGTGGTGCTGCTGCGACCCAATCGGGGCGCCGTGGTGGCCAGCCCGAGTGTCGAGGAGGCTCGCCAGGTGTTCATGGCCCGGCGCCTCGTGGAACGGGCCATCACCGAGTTGGCGGTGCAGCACGCCACCGCCGAGCAACTGGCCGAACTGCGGCAGATGGTCAGCGACGAGCGCGACAGTTTTTCCCGTGGCGACCGTGGCGCCGGCATTCGCCTGTCGGGCGAGTTCCACCTCAAGCTGGCCGAAGCGGCGAAGAACGCGCCATTGATCAGCTTCCAGCGCAGCCTGGTGTCCCAGACGTCCCTGATCATCGCCCAATACGAAAGCGGCAACCGTTCCCACTGTTCCTATGACGAACACACCCAGCTGATCGACGCCATCGAGGCCCGGGACGCCACGCTGGCGGTTGACCTGATGATGCACCACATGGATCACATCGACAGCAAGCTCAACCTCGACGAAGAAAGCGCGTCGGATGATTTGCATGCGGTGTTCTCGCATCTGCTGCAGAGCAAGAAGCCTGGGCGGTCGACGGCCAAGCTCTGATGGGGTGAGCCAGTTATTCCCAGTCGCCTTCATCGCCAGCAGGCTCGCTTCCACAGTGGATTTGTGTTGTTCACATAATCCCTGCGGGAGCGAGCCTGCTCGCGATAGCGTTCCGACAGGCGCCGAGATTCTAGCGCTGATGCACCAATTTACCGGCCGCATAGGTCTGCGCCACCGTCCGGTCATCCCCCAGCGTCATCAATACGAACAACCGCTCGGCAATGTCCTTGGCCTGCTTGAGGCGATAGCTCAGCAGCGGCGTGGCGTTGTAGTCCAGCACCAGGAAGTCCGCATCCGTACCCGGTTGCAAGGTCCCGATCCGATCCTCCAGGCGCAAGGCCCGGGCGCCGCCCAGGGTGGCCAGGTAGAGTGACTTGAACGGGCTCAGCCTGGCGCCCTGCAACTGCATCACCTTGTAGGCTTCGTTCAGGGTCTGCAGCAGCGAAAAGCTGGTACCGCCACCGACGTCCGTGCCCAGCCCCACATTCACCTTATGCTTCTCGGCCATGGGCAGGTTGAACAGTCCGCTGCCGAGGAACAGGTTCGAAGTCGGGCAGAAGGCTATGGCCGAACCGGTCTCGGCCAGGCGCGCGCATTCGTCGTCGCACAGGTGCACGCCATGGGCCAGTACCGAGCGCTGGCCGAGCAACTGGTAGTGGTCGTAGACGTCCAGATAGCCCTTGCGCTCGGGAAACAGGGACTTGACCCACTGCACTTCCTGCAGGTTTTCACTGATGTGGGTCTGCATGTAGAGATCGGGATATTCCCTCAGCAATTGACCGGCCAGGGCCAGTTGTTCCGGTGTGCTGGTGGGGGCGAAGCGCGGTGTCACGGCGTAGTGCAGGCGACCCTTGCCATGCCAGCGCTCGATCAGCGCCTTGCTCTGGGTGTAGCTGGATTCGGCCGTATCGACCAGGTAGTCCGGGGCATTGCGGTCCATCATCACTTTGCCGGCGATCATCCGCAGGTCGAGTTTCTGGGCCACTTCGAAGAACGCGTTCACCGATTGCGGGTGCACGCTGCCGAACACCAGCGCCGTGGTGGTGCCGTTGCGCAGCAGTTCCTTGACGAAAATATCCGCCACCGCGTCGGCGTGGGCCTTGTCGGCGAACTGGCTCTCGCAGGGAAAGGTGTAGGTGTCCAGCCAGTCCAGCAACTGTTCGCCATAGGCGCCCACCATGCCGGTCTGGGGCAGATGGATATGGGTATCGATGAAGCCAGGAGTGATCAGCGCATCCTGGTGATGGACGATCTCGATGTCGGCGGCCAGTGTGGGCAGCAGGTCGCAGGCGGGGCCGATGGCGCTGATCTGGCCATTCTCCACCACCAGCAGGCCGTCTTCGAAGTATTCGTAGGACGCTTCGATCCCGGCTTCGGCAGGATCGGCGAGACTGTGGAGCAGGGCGGCACGGTAGGCTTTGCGAGTCAGGGGCATGGGAACTCTCGGAAATGGTCAGCTGCGACGCGAGGCCGGCAGCAGTTTGGCAATGGGCTCGGCGCGGCGGGTCTGCTGGCCGAAATTCGCGTTATAGGTGGCGATGATTTCGCCGGCGATGGAGATGGCGATTTCCACAGGCAGCTTGCCTTTGACTTCGCCAATGCCCATCGGGCAGCGCATGCGCTGCAAGGCGCCGCTGTCGAAGCCGCGGTCGCGCAGGCGGTGTTCGAACCTGACCCGTTTGGTCTTCGAACCGATCAGGCCGAAATAGGCGAAGTCATTGCGCTTGAGGATCGCGGCGCTCAGCTCCAGGTCCAGCTGATGGTTATGGGTCATGACGATGCAGTAGCTACCGGGCGGCAGTGCGTCGACTTCATCCAACGGATCTTCGCTGACGATCCTGCGCACGCCGTGGGGCAGTTGTTCAGGAAATTCCGTCTCCCGCGAGTCGATCCAGCGCACCTTGCAAGGCAGGCTCGCCAGCAGCGGCACCAGCGCGCGACCGACATGACCGGCGCCGAACACTGCGATCTGTGCCTGCACCTGGCCCATGGGTTCGAACAGCAGCACCGTGACGCCACCGCAGCACTGGCCCAGGCTGGCGCCGAGGCTGAAACGCTCCAGATGGGTGTCCTGCTGGCCGCTGGCGAGCATTTGCCGGGCGATCTCCATGGCCTTGTACTCCAGGTGCCCGCCACCGATGGTGTCGAAGGTCTGGCTGGCGCTGATGACCATCTTCGAGCCGGCGTTGCGCGGTGTGGAACCCAGTTCTTCGATGATCGTCACCAGCACGCAGGATTCACCGCGGGTCTGCAGGTCGGCGAGGGCGCTGATCCAGTTGTACATATTCACCTCGACGTCTCTTTTGTCTGTTCCGGCCTCATCGCGAGCAAGCTCGCTCCCACATTGGGACGGTGTCCGCAGTCCCTTGTGGGAGCGAGCTTGCTCGCGATAGCCGCGCCGCGGTCTAGAGCGAAGCCACTTCGACTTCAGCTTCCTCAGTCCTGACCGCTTTCAACCCTCGCATCTGCTCACACCCCCACAACACCCGCTCCGGCGTCGCCGGCGCATCGATTTTCGGTTGGTGCCTATAATCCCCCAGGCTCGCCACGGCGTCCTTGATGGCGCACCATGCGGCGATGCCGAGCATGAAGGGCGGCTCGCCAACGGCCTTGGAATGGAACACCGTGTCTTCCGGGTTCTTGCGGTTCTCCACCAGCCTGACCCGCAGGTCCAGGGGCATGTCGGCCACGGCCGGGATCTTGTAGCTGGCCGGGCCATTGGTCATCAGCTTGCCCTTGTCGTTCCACACCAGCTCTTCGATGGTCAGCCAGCCCATGCCCTGGATGAAGCCACCCTCGACCTGGCCGATATCGATCGCCGGGTTCAACGAGGCGCCGACGTCGTGGAGGATGTCGGTGCGCAGCATCTTGTATTCGCCAGTCAGGGTATCGACGATGACCTCGGCGCAGGCCGCGCCATAGGCGTAGTAGTAGAACGGCCGGCCACGGGCCTGGCTGCGGTCGTAGTAGATCTTCGGAGTCTTGTAGAAACCGGTGCTGGACAGCGAGACCTGGGCGAAATAGGCCTGTTGCACCAACGCCTCGAACGTCAGGATGTGATCGCGCACCCGAACATGGCCGTTTTTGAATTCCACGTCTTCTTCGCTGACCTTGTACTGCCGCGCAGCGAACTCCACCAGGCGCCGCTTGATGGTTTCGGCGGCGTTCTGCGCGGCCTTGCCGTTCAGGTCGGCGCCGCTGCTGGCGGCGGTGGGCGAGGTGTTGGGCACTTTGTCGGTATTGGTCGCGGTGATCTGCACCCGGTCCATTTCCACCTGGAACACTTCGGCCACCACCTGGGCGACCTTGGTGTTGAGGCCCTGGCCCATTTCGGTGCCACCATGATTAAGGTGGATGCTGCCATCGGTGTAGATGTGGATCAGCGCGCCGGCCTGGTTGAGGAAACTGGCGGTGAACGAAATGCCGAATTTCACCGGGGTCAGCGCCAGGCCTTTTTTCAGGATCGGGCTGTTGGCGTTGTAGCGGCGGATCGCCTCGCGGCGTTCGGCGTACTGGCTGCTTTGCTCAAGCTCGGCGGTCATTTCCTCGAGCATGTTGTGCTCGACGGTCTGGTAGTAGTGGGTGACGTTGCGCTCGGTCTTGCCGTAGTAGTTGGCCTTGCGCACGGCCAGCGGGTCCAGGCCCAGGTGTCGGGCGATGGCGTCCATGACTTCCTCGATGGCGACCATGCCCTGGGGGCCGCCGAAGCCGCGATAGGCGGTGTTCGAGGCGATATTGGTCTTGCAGCGATGGCCGTTGATGGTCGCATCGCCCAGGTAATAGGCGTTATCGGCGTGGAACATCGCACGGTCGACGATAGAGGCGGACAGGTCCGGCGAACAGCCGCAATTGCCGGCCAGTTCGAGGGCGATGCCGTGCAGGCGCCCGGTGCTGTCGAAGCCGACGTCGTATTCGATGTAGAAGGGGTGGCGCTTGCCGGTCATCAGCATGTCTTCGACCCGGGGCAGGCGCATCTTGGTCGGCTGGCCAGTGAGATGGGCGATGACCGCGCACAGGCAGGCCGGGCTGGCGGCCTGGGTTTCCTTGCCGCCGAACCCACCGCCCATGCGGCGCATGTCCACCACGACTTTGTTCATCGAAACCCCCAGCACTTCGGCCACCAGTTTCTGCACTTCGGTGGGGTTCTGGGTCGAGCAGTAGACGAGCATGCCGCCATCTTCGGTGGGCATCACCGAGGAAATCTGGGTTTCCAGGTAGAAATGTTCCTGGCCGCCGATGTGCAGCGTGCCCTGGATACGGTGTTCGGCACCGGCCAGGGCGGCGGCCGAATCACCGCGCCGATGGGTGTGGCTGTCGAGCACGAAGTGACGCTTGCGCAGGGCTTCGACCACGTCGAGCACCGGCTCCAGGTCTTCATATTCGACGATGGCCGCCATCGCCGCCTTGCGCGCGGTTTCCAGGTCCCGGGCGGCCACGGCCAGCACGGGCTGGCCGACGAACTGCACATCATCGATGGCCAGCAGTGGATCGCCGGGCAGCAACGGTCCGATGTCCTTCAGGCCCGGTATATCCGCATGGGTAATGGCGATGCGCACCCCGTCGAAGGCATAGCACGGCGTGGTGTCGATGCGCAGGATCCGGGCGTGGGCGCGGTCCGACAGCCGGGCATAGACGTGCAACTGGTTGGGAAACTCCAGGCGGTCATCGATGTACTGGGCTTCACCAGACACATGCTTGGCGGCGCTGTCGTGCTTGACGCTGCGGCCCACGCCAGTGGTGAGGTCGCGGGCGAACAGTTCGGCCAGTTCGGCTTGGGTCTTTTCTGCGGCGTGATGGTTAGACATAAGCGGTCACCCGAGTCTCGATGTGCGGCGTTTGCAGTTCGATGAAGTATTTGCGCAGCAGGTTGCGGGCGCCGAGCAAGCGGTACTCCTTGCTGGCGCGGAAGTCCGACAGCGGCGTGAAATCCTCGCCCAGGGCCGCGCAGGCACGCTCGACAGTGCTGTCGTTCCATGCAGAGCCGATCAGGGCCGCCTCACAATGCTTGGCGCGCTTGGGCGTCGCGGCCATGCCGCCGAACGCTACGCGGGCGTCGCGCACCACGCCGTTGTCGATCCGCAGGTTGAATGCCGCGCACACGGCGGAAATGTCATCGTCCAGGCGCTTGGAAACCTTGTAGGCGCGAAATGCCTGCTCGGCGCTGGCCCTCGGCACGATGATCTTCTCGATGAATTCGCTTTCCTGGCGAGCCGTGACCCGGTAATCGATGAAATAGTCCTCCAGGGCCAGTGTGCGGCGCACCTGCCCCTTGCACAGTACGATCTGCGCGCCGAGGGCGATCAGCAAGGGCGGGGAGTCGCCGATGGGCGAGGCGTTGCCGATGTTGCCGCCCAGGGTGCCCTGGTTGCGGATCTGCAGCGAGGCGAAGCGCTGCAGCAATTCACCGAAGTCGGGGTATTCGGCCTGCAAGGCCTCGTAGCAATCGGAGAGCGCGGTAGCGGCGCCGATCTCCAGGCGGTCGTCGAAGCGCTCGATGCGCTTGAGTTCGGCCACGTTTCCCACATAGATCATCACCGGCAGGGTACGGTGGAACTGGGTGACTTCCAGGGCCAGGTCCGTGCCGCCGGCCAGCAGGCGCGCCTGGGGATACGCGTCGTAGAGTTCGGCCAGGTCGGCGACCGTCAGCGGCACCAGGCAGCGCTTGTCGCCGCTGTTGAGTTCGCCGGTCTCCTTGGGCGCAATGGCCTTGAGACGAGCGATGGTCTGGGCTTCACGAGCGTCGAACTGGTCCGTTTGCTTGCCGCAGCAGGCCTGGTCGGCGGCAGCCAGGATCGGCCGGTAGCCGGTGCAGCGACACAGGTTGCCGGCCAGGGCCTCGTGGGCCTTGTGCGCGTCGGGCTGTTCGCTGTTTTTCTGCAGGGCAAACAGCGACATGACGAAGCCGGGGGTACAGAAGCCGCATTGCGAGCCGTGACAATCGACCATGGCCTGCTGGACGCTGTGCAACCGGCCCTGGTGCTTGAGGTCTTCGACGCTGATCAGTTGCTTGCCGTGCAGGGACGAGACGAAGGTCAGGCATGAGTTGAGGCTGCGATAGCGCAGGCGCTCATGACCGGATTCATCTACGTGCAGTTCGCCCACCACCACGGTGCACGCACCACAGTCGCCGCTGGCGCAGCCTTCTTTGGTGCCGGACCGGCCGACATGCTCGCGCAGGTAATTGAGCACGGTCAGGTTCGGGTCCAGGCTGTGCTCGCTACGGAGTTCCTGGTTGAGTAAAAACTGGATCACGGAAGGCCTCGCAGATTCATTATTGTTGTATCGACGTGGGCCGAATTTATCAGTTCTGACTTTTCGGTCAACGATTTTCTGACTTTAAGGTCAGGAAAATTCGCTTTGTCGATGAACAACAGGTTTCGGGGTCGAACTTCGAGCGATGTCCTCTCTCCATCAGTTAAGCGCAAATCCTTGTGGGACGGGCTTGCTTGCTCGGATGCCGGCCTGCGCAAGGATCTGCGGCGGTCGGTCCACGTTCGCGGGCGAGCCCTGCTTGCGCAAAGGCCGGGCCCTTGAAAATTTGCTTATATCGTGCCAAAAACCCGGTGCAGGCCCTGCGCCATGACGTATCGAGTGCGGTACACTGCGCCGCTTGTGCAAATCGAAGAGTTTGAAGGACAACCATGACGTTCAAGGCCCCGGACAGCCTCGCTGAGCAAATCGCCCATCATCTCGCCGAGCGCATCATTCGCGGCGAAATGAGGCCGGGGGAGCGCATCCAGGAGCAGAAGGTCACGCTGGCGCTCAATGTCAGCCGCGGCTCGGTCCGCGAGGCCTTGCTGATCCTGGAACGGCGCCATCTGGTCGCGATCCTGCCGCGCCGTGGCGCCCATGTCACCGAACTCACCGAGCACAAGGTACGCAGCCTCTGCGCGCTGATGAGCGAGCTGTACATCCTGCTGGGCAACGCCGTGGCCCAGGGCTGGAAGGATCAGGCCGACATGGCGCCCTTCCTGGTGATCCAGCAGCGCCTCAAGGAGGCCTTCGTCCGACAGGACATCCGTACCTTCGTCGATGAAAGCTTCAGTGTGATGCGTGCCGCCTATCCTTTCGCCAACAATCCGTACCTGCAGGAAACCGTCGAGAACCTGCAGCCGGCCATGAGCCGTGCCTACTTCCTGGCCCTGGAACAGCGCAAGGCGGAAATGAGCGAGTTCCTCGATCTGTTCCAGCGCCTGCTCGTGGCCGTGCTGGCCCGTGACCTGCCGCAGATTCGCATCGTGCTGACGGCCTATGCCCAGCGCAGTTGCGATCTGGTGGTTTCTGCCCTGACGGCGGCCTGACGTGCGACTCAAGTGCATCAAGCTGGCGGGGTTCAAGTCCTTCGTCGACCCGACCACGGTGAACTTCCCCAGCAACATGGCGGCGGTGGTGGGGCCCAACGGTTGCGGCAAGTCCAATATCATCGACGCCGTCCGCTGGGTGATGGGCGAGAGCTCGGCCAAGAACCTGCGCGGCGAGTCGATGACCGACGTCATCTTCAACGGCTCGACCAGTCGCAAGCCGGTGAGCCAGGCAAGCATCGAGCTGGTGTTCGACAACTCCGACAGCACCCTGGTGGGCGAATATGCCGCCTATGCCGAGATCTCCATTCGGCGCAAGGTGACCCGGGACAGCCAGAACAGTTATTTCCTCAATGGTGCCAAGTGCCGGCGGCGCGATATCACCGATATCTTCCTGGGCACCGGCCTGGGGCCGCGCAGCTATTCGATCATCGAGCAGGGCATGATCTCCAAGCTGATCGAGGCCAAGCCCGAAGACCTGCGCAACTTCATCGAGGAAGCCGCGGGTATTTCCAAATACAAGGAGCGGCGGCGCGAGACTGAAAACCGTATCCGCCGCACCCACGAAAACCTTGCCCGCCTGACCGACTTGCGCGAAGAGCTCGATCGCCAGCTCGAACGGTTGCACCGCCAATCCGAAGCCGCCCGCAAGTACCAGGAATACAAGGGCGAGGAGCGCCAGCTCAAGGCCCAGCTCTCGGCCCTGCGGTGGCAGGCCCTGAATGAGCAGGTCGGCCAGCGCGAGTCGATCATCGGCAACCAGGAGGTCAGCTTCGAAGCCCTGGTGGCCGAGCAGCGCAACGCCGACGCGGCCATCGAGCGCCTGCGCGACGGGCATCACGAACTGTCCGAGCGCTTCAATCTGGTGCAGGGGCGCTTCTATTCGGTGGGCGGCGACATCGCCAGGGTCGAGCAGAGTATCCAGCACGGCCAGCAACGGCTGCGTCAGTTGCAGGATGACTTGAAGGAAGCCGAGCGGGCGCGGCTGGAAACCGAGTCTCACCTGGGGCACGACCGTACGTTGCTGCTGACCCTCGGCGAAGAGCTGGACCGACTCACCCCGGAACAGGAAGTTACCAGCGCCGCGGCCGAAGAGGCTGCCGCTGCCCTGGAGGAAGCCGAGCTGACCATGCATGGCTGGCAGGAGCAGTGGGACCGTTTCAACCTGACTTCCGCCGAACCGCGGCGCCAGGCCGAGGTGCAGCAGTCGCGCATCCAGCAATTGGAAACCAGCATGGAGCGCCTGGCCGAGCGCCAGCGGCGCCTGGCCGAAGAGCGCGCCCTGCTGGCGGCCGACCCGGAAGACGCGGCGATCCTGGACCTGAGCGAGCAGCTGGCGGCCAGCGAAGCCACCCTCGAAGACTTACAGGCCAGTGAAGACGCCCAGGTCGAACGCCTTGAACAGTTGCGCCAGGCCTTGCAGCAGGCCTTGCACAACCAGCAACAGGCCCAGGGCGAGTTGCAGCGACTCAATGGGCGTCTGGCCTCCCTGGAAGCCTTGCAGCAAGCCGCGCTCGACCCAGGCACCGGCACCGCCGAATGGCTGCGCGACCAGCATCTGGCCGAGCGTCCACGCTTGGCCGAAGGCCTGAAGGTCGACGCCGGTTGGGAACTGGCGGTGGAGACGGTGCTGGGTGCCGACCTGCAGGCGGTACTGGTGGACGATTTCGCCGGTTTCGACCTGTCGGGCTTTACCCAGGGCGACCTGCGGCTGCTCAGTCCGGCCGGTGACGGTGTGCGGATGCCGGGCAGCCTGTTGGACAAGGTCGAGGCCCAGGTCGATCTGTCGCCCTGGCTGGGCCAGGTCAAGCCCGTGGATAGCCTCGAACAGGCCTTGGCTTTGCGCGGACAACTGGCGGCGGGTGAGAGCCTGATCAGCCGCGACGGCTATTGGGTTGGCCGACACTTCCTGCGGGTGCGCCGGGCCAGCGAAGCCGAGAGCGGCATGCTTGCCCGAGGCCAGGAGATCCAGCGCCTGGGGGCCGAACGCGAAGAGCGCGAAGCCAGCGTCGAGGCCTTGGAAAGCGAATTGCAGAACCTGCGGGCGCAGCAACGTCAGCAGGAAAATGGCCGTGAACACCTGCGTCGGCTGTTGCAGGACGAAGCGCGCCATCAGGGTGAGCTCAAGGCCGGGCTGTCGGCCGGCAAGGCCAAGGTCGAACAACTGGCCCTGCGTCGCACTCGTCTCGAAGAAGAGATCGCCGAGCTGGGCGAGCAACGGGCACTGGAACATGAACAGATCGGCGAGGCGCGCTTGCAACTGCAAGAGGCCCTCGATGCCATGGCTCTGGACACCGAGCAACGCGAACTGTTGCTGGCCCAGCGCGACAGCTTGCGCGAGCGCCTGGATCGGGTACGCCAGGAGGCTCGCCAGCACAAGGACCATGCCCATCAACTGGCGGTACGCCTGGGCTCGCTCCAGGCCCAGTACGATTCCACCCGTCAGGCTTTGGAGCGCCTGGAAATGCAATCCGAGCGCCTGACTGAAAAGCGCGAACAGCTGAGTCTCAACCTGGAGGAGGGGGAGGCACCGCTGGAGGAACTGCGGCTCAAGCTCGAAGAGCTGCTGGACAAGCGCATGAGCGTCGACGAAGAACTCAAGACTGCGCAGATCGCCCTGGAAGACGCCGACCGAGAGCTGCGTGACGCCGAGAAGCGGCGCAGCCAGGCCGAGCAGCAATCGCAACTGATCCGTGGCCAGATGGAGCAGCAACGCCTGGAGTGGCAGGCCCTGACAGTGCGCCGCAAGGCGTTGCAGGATCAGTTGCTCGAAGACGGTTACGACCTCAATGGTGTGCTCGCCACGCTGGTGCCCGGCGCCAACGAGAAAGACGCCGAGGAGGAGCTGGAGCGCATCGCCGCGCGCATCCAGCGCCTGGGCGCGATCAACCTGGCGGCGATCGACGAATACGAGCAGCAGTCCGAGCGCAAGCGTTACCTGGACGCCCAGGATGCCGACCTGGTGGAAGCGCTGGAGACCCTGGAAAACGTCATTCGCAAGATCGACAAGGAAACCCGAAATCGCTTCAAGGATACCTTTGATCAGATCAACAGCGGTTTGCAGGCACTTTTCCCGAAAGTTTTCGGTGGCGGCAGCGCGTATTTGGAACTGACGGGCGAAGATCTACTCGATACTGGGGTGACGATCATGGCGCGTCCACCCGGAAAGAAGAACAGCACCATCCATTTGCTCTCCGGCGGTGAAAAAGCGCTGACGGCCCTGGCCCTGGTATTTGCCATCTTCAAGTTGAATCCGGCGCCGTTCTGCATGCTCGACGAGGTCGATGCGCCGCTGGACGACGCGAACGTGGGTCGTTACGCGCGGCTGGTGAAGGAAATGTCCGAAACGGTGCAGTTCATCTACATCACCCACAACAAGATCGCCATGGAAATGGCCGACCAGTTGATGGGGGTGACGATGCATGAGCCCGGCTGTTCGCGTCTGGTGGCGGTGGATGTCGAGGAGGCCATGGCAATGGTGGATGCCTGAAGTGGCAAGCCGGACATCTTCCTGGAGGGCCGCGGGGCTTTTAACCGTTGAACGGTGCCGTGCAAATCACAGATTGGCACAAGCCTATGCGACAGACGGTGTAAAGTTATCTTTGGTCGTGCTAGTTTAATGTCAATTTTTCCTATGCGTGGGCAAAACGCCATTCAGAACATAGAGTTGGCGCCACGTTTTAAAGCGGTTTGCAAATAGCTAAGCCCCTTATTTTTCAGCATTTTTATAGAGGCACGGGATTACATGGAAATCGGTCTGCGCGAGTGGCTGATCGTCATCGGCATCATTGTCATTGCCGGTATTCTTTTCGACGGCTGGCGCCGGATGCGCGGCGGCAAGGGGAAGCTCAAGTTCCGCCTTGATCGCAGCCTGTCGAACCTGCCGGATGACGATGACAACACCGAGCTGCTGGGGCCGCCCCGGGTGCTGGACACCCACAAGGAGCCGCAGCTGGACGAGCATGACCTGCCTTCGGTCAGCGCACCCGCACGCGAACCACGGGAGTCGGGCTCCAAGCGCGGCAAGCGTAACAGTGAGCCGTCCCAGGGCGACCTGAACCTCAACCTCGACCTGGACGGTGGTCCGAGCTTCAGCAGCCGCGACGATTTCCCGGACGAAAGCAAGACTTCCGGCAGCGACAAGGACCAGGCCCAGGCAGAAGAAGTGCTGGTGATCAGCGTCATCTGCCGCGATCCGGGCGGCTTCAAGGGCCCGGCGCTGTTGCAGAACATCCTGGAAAGCGGCCTGCGCTTCGGCGAGATGGACATCTTCCACCGCCACGAAAGCATGGCTGGTAACGGCGAGGTCCTGTTTTCCATGGCCAACGCCGTCAAGCCAGGCGTGTTCGACCTGGACGACATCGATCACTTCAGCACCCCGGCGGTGAGTTTCTTCCTTGGCCTGCCAGGACCGCGTCACCCCAAACAGGCATTCGACGTGATGGTCGCGGCGGCCCGCAAGCTGTCCCAGGAACTCAACGGCGAATTGAAGGATGACCAACGCAGCGTGCTGACGGCCCAGACCATCGAACATTACCGTCAGCGCATCGTCGAATTCGAGCGCCGGGCATTGACCCAGAAGCGCTGAGGCTGCCAACTGGCGAGGCGCTTTTGTGGCGAGGGGATTTGGCGAAACGTCGCGCCGCCCCGCTGGGCTGCGAAGCAGCTCCCAAAATATTAAGTTGCCGCAGGTTTTCCGCCGAGCGTTGCATGACTGATTGAAATGAGCAGCCTCGGCTGCTCTTTTGCTTTATGAGAGAACACCATGAATGCCGTCGAAACCCGCATCCTAGAGCTGCGTACCGAGCTGGATCAGCACAACTACCGTTACCATGTCCTCGATGAACCAACCATCCCGGACGCCGAGTACGATCGTCTGTTCCATGAACTCAAGGCCCTGGAAGAGCAGCATCCGGAACTGGTGACCAGCGACTCCCCGACCCAGCGTGTCGGCAGCGTCGCCCTGTCTGCGTTCAGCCAGGTCCGCCACGAGATTCCGATGCTCAGCCTGGGCAACGCCTTCGATGAAACCACCATGCGCGAGTTCGATCGCCGGGTGACCGAGGGGCTCGACCTGCCCATGGGCGATCTGCTGGGCGGCGGCGCGGCGGTGCAATACAGCTGCGAGCCGAAGCTCGATGGCCTGGCGGTCAGCCTGTTGTACCAGGACGGCATGCTGGTACGCGGTGCCACCCGCGGTGACGGCACTACCGGCGAAGACATCAGTGTCAACGTGCGCACAGTGCGCAACATCCCCCTCAGGCTGCAGGGCAGCGGCTGGCCACCCGTGCTGGAAGTACGGGGCGAGGTGTACATGTCCAAGGCCGGCTTCGAACGGCTCAACGCCACGCAGCTGGAGGCGGGCGGCAAGACCTTCGCCAACCCGCGCAACGCGGCGGCCGGCAGCCTGCGGCAACTGGATTCCCGGATCACCGCCAACCGACCCCTGGAGTTCTGCTGCTACGGCATCGGCCAGGTGACAGCGGACATCGCCGATACCCACATCGGCAACCTCAAGCAGCTCAAGGCCTGGGGCCTGCCCATCAGTCGCGAGCTGAAGCTTGCCCATGGCATCGATGAATGCCTGGACTACTACCGCGACATCGGTGAGCGGCGCAACGCACTGCCTTATGAAATCGACGGGGTGGTGTTCAAGGTCAACAGCATCGCTTCCCAGCGCGAGCTTGGCTTCCGCGCCCGTGAGCCACGCTGGGCCATTGCCCATAAATTCCCGGCCAGCGAAGAGCTCACCGAGCTGCTGGATGTCGAGTTCCAGGTGGGCCGCACCGGAGCGGTGACGCCCGTGGCACGGCTCAAGCCGGTCAAGGTGGCCGGCGTGACGGTGGCCAATGCCACGCTGCACAACATGGACGAAGTGGCGCGCCTGGGCCTGATGATCGGCGACACCGTGATCATCCGCCGTGCCGGGGATGTGATTCCACAAGTGGTGCAAGTGGTCACCGAACGTCGTCCGGATGACGCACGTCCCGTGGCGATCCCCCAGCAATGCCCGGTGTGCGGTTCCCACGTGGAGCGCACGCAATTGATCAGGCGCAGCAAGGGACGCGAGACCGTCAGCGAAGGCGCGGTGTATCGCTGCGTCGGGCGCCTGGCCTGTGGTGCGCAGCTCAAGCAGGCGATCATTCATTTCGTGTCGCGCCGGGCCATGGACATCGAAGGGCTGGGGGAGAAGAGTGTCGAGCAATTGGTGGACGAGGGCCTGGTGGGCTCGCCCGCCGATCTGTACGCCCTGACCTTCGAGCAAGTGGTGGACCTGGAAGGCTTCGCCGAGCTGTCCAGCAGGAACCTGCTGGCGGCCATCGCCGACAGCAAGAAGCCGAGCCTGGCGCGCTTCATCTATGCCCTGGGCATTCCGGATGTCGGCGAGGAAACCGCCAAGGTCCTGGCCCGCTCCCTGGGGTCGCTGGAGCGCGTTCAGGCAGCGTTGCCCCAGGTACTCACTTACCTGCCGGATGTAGGGCTGGAAGTCGCCCACGAGATCCACAGCTTCTTCGAAGACCCGCATAACCGCCAGGTGATCAAGGAACTGCTGCGCCACGGTCTGGATATCCAGGACCAGGGCGAACTGGGGGCGGAATTCTCGGCCAGCACCACCCTGGGTGGTTTCCTGGACAAGCTGGACATCCCTTCGGTCGGGCCCGGTGGGGCGCAGAAACTGGCGGACAGGTTCGGATCCCTCGAAGCGGTGATGGAGGCGGACTGGCTGGACATGCGCCAGACCCTGCCGGAGAAACAGGCCAATGCCGTTCGGGAATTCTTCGCCATCGCCGAAAATCGCCGGCAGGCCGAGGCCGCCGAAAAACAGCTGCGGGACTTCGGCATGCACTGGCAGAGCGAGAAGAAAGTCGTCGAAGGCTTGCCCGAAGCGGGGCATACCTGGGTGCTGACCGGCTCGTTGGAACTGATGAGTCGCGACGTCGCCAAGGACAAGCTCGAGAGCCTGGGTGCCAAGGTGGCCGGTTCCGTGTCAGCGAAAACCCATTGCGTGGTGGCTGGGCCGGGGGCAGGTTCGAAACTGGCCAAGGCGAACGAGTTGGGCATCGAGGTGCTGGACGAAGAGGCGTTCGTGGCTTTCCTGGGCAAGCATGGCATCGCCGTCCAGTCCTGAGCAGGCCTGTGGTGTGGAGCGGGGCTCCATGACGCGAGCCGCTCCTTGCCGCGTTTGAAGCGATGCGCGCAGGAACGATCCTGCGCGCGGGGTGATCTAGTGGTCTGTACGGTCAACTTGACGTCGAGGGCACGAATTAGCCACACAGGCCACTAATCTTCAGGCTCCCGGGAGAAAGATCGCCATGTACCGCTTCTTCGAACAGCTGAGTTCACGCATCGCCGCGCCTTTCATGGCCGATCGTTCGCGTAACAGCAAGATCTGGCCGTGTCGCTGCGGCCAGTCCCTGTTCTTTCGCAACAGCCAATGCCTGGCCTGCCTGGCGGCGCTGGGGTATCAGCCCGAACAGAGCCGTCTGTCTTCCCTGCAACCCGGCGAGCAACCGGGCACCTGGACGCTGGATGCCGATCCGCAGGCGGGATTGTTCCGTCGCTGTGCCAACCTGGATACCCCGGCGGCCTGCAACTGGTTGCTGCCGGCCAATGACCAGGACACGCTGTGCATTGCTTGCAGCCTGAACCGCACCATTCCGGATCTGTCGCTCCCGGAAAACCCGGAGCGCTGGCGCAAGGTCGAGACCGCCAAGCGCCGCCTGGTGGCGCAACTGATCACCCTGGGTTTACCGGTGGTCCCGAAAAGTGTCGATGAAGACATTGGCCTGGCCTTCGATTTCATCGGCGTCGACCCTGACGGCACCCCGCCGACCACCGGTCACGCCAGCGGATTGATCACCCTGGACATCAAGGAAGCCGACGATGCCCATCGCGAATACGTGCGCCAGCAGATGCGCGAGCCGTATCGCACCCTGCTCGGGCATTTTCGTCACGAAGTGGGCCATTACTACTGGGACCGGCTGGTCGCCAACAGCCACTGGCTCGAGCCGTTTCGTGGATTGTTCGGCGACGAGCGCGCCAGTTATTCCGAAGCCCTGGAGCGTCACTACCAGCAAGGCGCGCCCCAGGATTGGCAAAGCCGTTACGTCAGCGCCTACGCCACCATGCATCCCTGGGAAGACTGGGCCGAGACCTGGGCTCACTACCTGCACATGATGGACGCGGTGGACACCGCGCTGGGTTTTGGCATGAGCGCCCAGGACATGGATTTCGACTACCAGCCGTTCCCGCCCGACACCCTGTTCGACCCGGGGCATTCCGGTGGCTCGGCCTTCCTGTCCTTCGTCAACGCCTGGATCGAACTGGCCGGCATGCTCAACGAGCTGTCCCGCAGCATGGGCCAGCCGGATTTCTACCCTTTCGTCCTGCCGGCCGCGGTGATTACCAAGCTGCATTTCATCCACATGGTGATCCAGGAGGAGGGCGGTCGGGCCGATGAAGTGCTGCTATAGCCACGCGGGCCTTGCCTGCGCGGCAAGTGCTTGAACATCTTCGGTTTTTAATCCGGCGCGGACGGTTGTAAGTTCTTGCCAGATAGGTACAATGGCGCGGCTCGCCGTCAGGCGGGCGTCGTTATGGTGACCCCATCGGTCCCCCCGCAACGATTACCCGTGAACCTGGTCAGATCCGGAAGGAAGCAGCCACAGCGGGAACATTGTGTGCCGGGGTGTGGCTGGTGGGGTTGCCTCCATAACGCCCGAACCTTCCTTCGCAAGGTTCTTCTCACTTCATCCTTCCTTGTCTTCCTGTTCTGCTCTTCGAATGCTTTCGCAGCCTTGTGCCGCCTGCAGCATGACCACTGGTCGGAACTGTCAGCAATGACAGTGGAATCCTTACGGGTGCTTTTCTAGGGTCTCGTTCAACAGGCAGCCTGTCGTTGAACATCCCTTTCAGGGACTTCGCAGTCGCAGCTGCCACGTGGCCGGAGGGCAACGTGATGAGCGACGACATGGTGTTAACGCAAGGCAAGGGCAATGTGGCCGTGAAGCTGGCCGCTGGGCTGGCCTGGTTTGCCTTGGTGCTCCAGCTTTACTTGATCCTGACTTCGCGCTGGCAGGCCGGCAAGAGCCTGGCGGGTGGGCTGGATATCTTCTTCAGTTACTTCACGGTGCTGACCAATATCCTGGTGGCGGTGGTGTTGACTTATGCCGCGACGACAGGGAGCTCGGCGCTGCGCAGCTTCTTTCTCCGACCGTCGACACAAGGCGGCGTGGCAGCCGCCATCGTGCTGGTGGGTCTGGCCTACAATTTCTTGCTGCGTAACGTGTGGGATCCCCAGGGCTGGCAATGGGTGGCCGACGAGTTGCTCCACGACGTGATGCCAGTGGTGTTCGTGATCTATTGGTGGTTCTGCGTTCCCAAGGGGCTGCATTGGCGCAACGCCTGGCCGTGGCTGATCTATCCGTTGGCCTATTTCATCTACGCCCTGGTGCGCGGCCATCTGCTGGACACCTATCCCTATCCGTTCATCGAAGTGAATCGGCTGGGTTATATGCAGGCGCTTGGCAATGCGGCCATGGTGCTGGTGGGGTTCGTGGTGATATCGCTGGTCGTGATTGCCGTGGATCGGGCGAAGGGGGAGCGTTGACTGGCCGATGACCTGCTCCCGTGGATTTCAGGGGACATGCCCTAAGGCTTGGACAGCGCCTGGTCTACCGCCGCGATCAGCTTCCCCAGGTCCTTTGGCGTGGCTTTGTGGATGACGCCGAACAGGTAGGCGCGTTGTTCGTCTTCGTCGTTCATATCGACAAAAAATGCCTTGAGCTGTACGTCCAGCGCCTTGGCAAGCAGGATCAGCGCTTCGACGCTGGGGGTGTAGGTGCCGGTTTCGAAACGGCTGATGGTTTTGGGGTCAAAGCCGGTCTTTTCGCCCAGTTCAGCCTGAGTCAGCCCCGCTACTTTGCGATAGCGTCTGATGGCCGCCCCCAAGCTCGAAATTCGCATCGCTCAATTCCCATTTAGAATCAAGAACTTAACGATAGATTTTTGCATTAGGCAACCGCATGTTCCATCACTTTGCTTTGCAAAATGTGATGTGTTTCGTAGAATCGGCCTTTGGCACGGGTATTTGGTGACCTGCATCAGACACCGGGATGCGCGAAAAACACAGCGCTTGCGTTTATTGTCGCGACAAACGGTAGAGGCTTGACCCCAATCGCCGGCACGGCCCGCGCTCCAACTCATTTCGAGGTGTTCGAAGCGAGTTGGCTGTTTCGTCTGCCCAGCCATGACTCATGGATGACTGCTTCGATGGATAAGAAGTACCGCAGAGCCGTTGACGCAGCCGCGATTTTCTCCGAAACCGATTTGAACGGGCGTATCACCTACGTCAACGATCAGTTCTGTCTTCTCTTTGGCTACCGGCGCGATGAACTGCTGGGCGAAAATCATCGCCTGCTCAACTCCGGACAGCACCCTGGCGAGTTCTTCAGCGCCATGTGGCGCACCATTGCCTTGGGCCAGATCTGGAAAGGCGAGATCTGCAACCGGGCCAAGGACGGAACCTTGCATTGGGTCGACACCACCCTGGTACCGGTGGCCGACGATACGACAGGGCGGATCGAGCGTTACCTGGCGATTCGTTTCGATGTCAGCGAGAAGCGTCGGCAACTGCATTCCCTGCAATGGCGGGTCGGACACGATGTGCTGACCGGGCTGCCCAATCGCACCTACCTGTCGGACTTGTTGAATCAGTCCCTGGCCTTTTCCCGGGCGGAAAACCTGCCCCTGGCGATATGCATGCTCGACCTCGACGGCTTCAAGGCCGTCAATGATGGTCATGGCCACGCCAGTGGCGACCGGCTGCTGGTGGAGGTGGCCAGGCGGCTGCGCAGTATCGTGCGTGGCGAGGACGTGGTGGCGCGGCTGGCCGGGGATGAGTTCGTACTGGTGCTGCGTCATGTGCGTGGGATGGATGAGCTGCATGGCGCCTTGAACCGGGTGCTGATCGCCGTCTCCGCGCCCTACGTGATCGATGGCAAGAGTATCAAGGTGTTCGCCAGCATCGGTGTCACGCTGTACCCGTGGGACGACGAGGATGCCGAAACCTTGCTGCGCCACGCCGACCAGGCCATGTACGTGGCCAAGCAGAGCGGTCGCAATCGTTTCCATCTGTTCGATGTGTCCCGGGACAGGGAGGTACAGGCCACGTACCAGTCCGTCGAGCGAGTCCGGCAGGCATTGGTGGACGACGAGTTGCGGCTGCATTTCCAGCCCAAGGTCAATATGCGCGATGGCTGCGTGGTCGGTCTCGAGGCGCTGCTGCGCTGGAAACATCCGCAACGTGGACTGGTGCCGCCCCGGGAGTTCCTGCCCCTGGTGGAAGAAACCGACCTGATCGTCGACATCGGCGAATGGGTCATGGAGCAGGTCATGACCCAGTTGCAGCAATGGCAGCAGGCGGGGCAGTGTTGGCCGGTGAGCATCAACATCTCGGCGCGACACTTCCAGCGCGCGGATTTCGTGGAGCGCCTGCGGCAGGTGCTGGAACGACACCCGACGGTGTCGCCGCGCATGCTGGACCTGCAGATCGTCGAATCCGTCGCGGTGGAAAACCTGGCCCACGTCAGCGACTGTCTCCAGGCCTGCCAGGCCTTGGGCGTGGTGTTTTCCCTGGGAGGCTTCGGAACGGGCCACTGTTCCCTCAATGACCTCAAGCACCTGCGCACCCAGACCATCAAGATCGACAAGACCTTTGTCCGCGACATCCTGGAGGACCGGGACGACCTGGCCCTGACCCGCGCCGTGATCGGTCTGGCTCAGGCATTCGGGCGCCAGGTGGTGGCCGAGGGGTTGGACAGCCTGGAACATGGGCAATTGTTGCTGCGGCTGGGGTGTGAAGTGGCTCAAGGGTATTTCATTGCCCGACCCATGCCCCCCGAGCAGATACCAGGGTGGGTAAGGGGCTTTGTTCCACCGCCGCAGTGGAAGCAACGGCCCGGCATTCAGGGCGACTCGGTCTCTGCCTGCGATGCGGCGTTGCGGCCGGTATAGAGCCGGATGATGGCGTCGATTTCCCCCGACGCTTTCATTTTTTCCAGGGTGCGCAGAATGCGTTGTGTCGCAAGACCGGGATCGTTACGCAGGTAGCAGCCCAGCTGTTGTTCCTGGAGAACAGCCACCTCGTGCAGTTGACGGTCAGCCCCATGCCGTTGATTGAACCAGTCCAGTGCCCATTGATTGCTCACGCCATAGCGATAGCGACCGGCAAGCAGCTTGGCCAGCACCTGCTCCTGGCTACGCGCATCGTCGCGCCGCAAGTGGCCGCTGTCGAACAGCGGCTGCAAGGTCGGGTACGTATAGCCCAGCACCGTGCCGATCGGTTGTGGTGCCAGTGCCGCCGGCGACAGTTGCGTGGACACGCTGGTGGTGCCGATCAGCAGGTCGCGCTGGAAGAACAGCGGGACGCTCCATAGATAATTGCCGTTGCCATCCACCCAGTCGGGGCTGACATAACAGCGCATATCGACTTCGCCATTCTGCATGGCCGAGTCGAGCCTGGCCCGAGACAGCACGTGGAACTCGGCCGGCATGCCTGCCTGGGTCGCCAGGCTGGTCATGATGTCGGGCATGATGCCCTGGGTCGGACGGCCCCGTTCGATCTGTACCATGGGCATGGCCCAGCCGTCGGTGACGGCAAATCGCAAGGGCGTTTCGGCGGCCAGACAACCCGTACTCAACAACAGCAAAGCCCCCATGGCCCCGTGCATACGCTCTCCTGATCCCGCGAATCCTGTCGACAACCGAGTCATGATCCACAGCTTAGTCAGATTAGGCGAGCGCACCGGATGCAATTTCGCCCCTGCTCCGCTAGCATTAGCCGCTTCTGTTCCTTCGTTGCGACGGTTTTCGATGAGTTATCAGGTTCTTGCACGTAAATGGCGTCCGCGCTCGTTCCGCGAAATGGTCGGCCAGACCCATGTGCTCAAGGCTCTGATCAATGCCTTGGACAGCCAGCGGCTGCACCACGCCTACCTGTTCACGGGGACGCGGGGCGTGGGCAAGACCACCATTGCGCGGATCATCGCCAAGTGCCTGAACTGCGAAACCGGCATCACTTCCACGCCCTGTGGCGAATGTTCGGTCTGTCGCGAGATCGACGAGGGCCGTTTCGTCGACCTCATCGAGATCGACGCCGCCAGTCGCACCAAGGTCGAAGACACCCGCGAACTGCTCGACAACGTGCAGTACGCCCCGAGCCGTGGGCGCTTCAAGGTCTACCTGATCGACGAAGTGCACATGCTCTCCAGCCATTCCTTCAATGCGCTGCTCAAGACGCTTGAGGAGCCGCCGCCCTACGTCAAGTTCATCCTGGCGACCACCGACCCGCAGAAACTTCCCGCGACAATTTTGTCCCGTTGCCTGCAGTTCTCCCTCAAGAACATGACGCCGGAGCGGGTCGTCGAGCACCTCACCCATGTGCTGGGTGTCGAGAACGTGCCGTTCGAAGACGACGCATTGTGGCTGCTGGGGCGCGCCGCCGACGGTTCGATGCGTGACGCCATGAGCCTCACCGACCAGGCCATTGCCTTTGGCGAAGGCAAGGTGATGGCCGCCGACGTGCGGGCCATGCTCGGTACCCTGGACCATGGCCAGGTCTATGACGTGCTGCATGCGCTGATCGAAGGCGACGCGAAGGCGTTGCTCGAAGCCGTGCGTCACCTGGCCGAGCAAGGCCCGGACTGGAATGGCGTGCTGTCGGAAATCCTCAACGTATTGCACCGTGTCGCCATCGCCCAGGCCTTGCCTGAAGGTGTCGACAATGGCCATGGCGACCGTGATCGGGTATTGGCCCTGGCCCAGGCCTTGCCAGCCGAAGACGTGCAGTTCTATTACCAGATGGGCCTCATCGGCCGTCGCGACCTGCCTTTGGCGCCGGATCCGCGAGGCGGCTTCGAAATGGTGCTGTTGCGAATGCTGGCGTTCCGGCCCGCCGATACGGCGGACGCGCCGAGGCCGGTGCTAAAGCCAGTGGGGATCAGCCAGGCCACAGCTGATTCCACCAGGCCAGTGGCTGCCGCGCCTGTTGTTGCGCCGGCAGTGGTTTCTGCCCCGGCTACGGTAGCAGCCATTGCGCAACCGGCCCCGACACCTGTTGTCGCGGCTGCGCAGCCTGTGCCCGAACCAGAGCCAGCTCCCGAACCGGTTGCCGAAGCAGTCATCGACCTGCCCTGGAACGATCCGGTGGAGCCTGAGATCGTCCAGCCGCCTGCCCGGCAGCCTGTGCTGGATACCACAGCCCAGCAGCCCGAGCTGCCGCCGCTCCCCATGCCGACCCCGGACAGTGTGGTGCCCGACGCCCCCGAGTGGGTCGCGGCCCCCATGCCGGAGCCGACGGCGGCCGAGGTCGATCTCGCCACCCCTGGCACTGACCTGGACGACGAGCCTCCGCTGGATGAAGACTACATCGAGCCGGACCTGGACTCGGCCTACAGCTATCTGGACGACCTGGCCAGCGAGCATGCCCGCGAGCCGACGCCCGAACCCGAGCCGGAACCTGCCGCGATGCCGGCCACCGGGCTGGCCCTGCAATGGCTGGAGCTGTTTGCGAAACTGCCGATTTCCGGCATGACCGGCAGTATCGCCGCCAACTGCACGCTGATTTCCGTGGAAGGCGACCATTGGCTGCTGCACCTGGATCCGGCCCACAGTGCGCTGTTCAACGCGACCCAGCAGCGTCGCCTCAACGATGCGCTGAACCAGTATCATCAGCGCACCCTGACCCTGAGCATCGAGCTGATCAAGCCCGAGCAGGAAACCCCGGCCCAGGCGGCGGCACGACGCCGTGCCGACCGTCAGCGCGAGGCCGAGGAGTCGATCCACAACGATCCGTTCATCCAGCAGATGATGCAACAGTTCGGCGCCGTGGTCCGTCACGATACTATCGAACCTGTCGAGGCCCCGGTCAGCCAGGGCTCATAACTGAAAGCGCCGGACCGGACGGTTCGGGCGCGGTATCTATCCAAGTACTTTCGAGGTGATTCCCATGATGAAAGGTGGCATGGCCGGCCTGATGAAGCAGGCACAGCAGATGCAGGAAAAAATGGCCAAGATGCAGGAAGAGCTGGCCAACGCCGAAGTCACCGGCAAATCCGGCGGTGACATGGTGACCGTGGTCATGACCGGTCGCCACGACATCAAGCGCGTCAGCATCGATCCAAGCGTGGTCGAAGGCCTGAGCGAAGACGACAAGGAAATGCTTGAGGCCCTGTTCGCCGCCGCCGTCAACGACGCGGTGCGCAAGATCGAAGCCAACAGCCAGGAAAAGATGTCCGGCATGACCGCCGGCATGCAACTGCCACCGGGCATGAAGCTGCCGTTCTGATTCGCGATCCCGACGGGGATGGGCTACACACAATGCCAGGCACCGCGCCTGGCATTTTTGTGTCCGCTTCAGAAATTCCTGGCGTCGCGGGCCGAGCGCACAAACATCGAACGCTGCCCCTTGGGCAGTGGTCTGCTGCCTATGCACGCCCATCCACGATCAAGGAGACGTTTCCATGTCACAGGCATCGATAACCAACCAGCGCATCGTTCTTGCTTCCCGTCCCAAGGGGGCGCCCGTCCCGGAGAATTTCCGCATCGAGCAGGTGACATTACCGGACCTGGCAGAAGGGCAGGTCCTGCTCAAGACACTGTTCCTGTCCCTGGACCCCTACATGCGCGGGCGAATGAGCGACGCACCGTCCTATGCCGCGCCCGTGCAGATCGATGAAGTGATGACCGGCGGGGCCGTCAGTCGCGTGGAGCGCTCCCTGCATCCGAAATTCCAGGAAGGCGACCTGGTGGTGGGGGTAACGGGCTGGCAGAGCCACAGCATCAGTGACGGCCGCAACATCATCCCCATTCCCTCCGGGCTGCCCAGCCCGTCGATGGCCCTGGGTGTGCTGGGCATGCCGGGCATGACCGCCTACATGGGGTTGATGGACATCGGCCAGCCCCGGGCCGGGGAAACCCTGGTCGTGGCGGCGGCCTCGGGCGCCGTCGGCTCGGTGGTCGGCCAGGTGGCGAAGATCAAGGGGCTGCGGGTGGTAGGCGTGGCCGGCGGCAGCGAGAAATGCAGATACGTGGTGGAGGAGCTGGGGTTCGATGCCTGCGTCGATCATAAACGCGCGGATTTTGCCGAGGAGCTGGCCCGGACCTGTGACAAGGGGATCGACATCTATTATGAAAATGTCGGCGGCAAGGTTTTCGATGCCGTGGTGCCACTGCTCAATGCCAAGGCGCGCATTCCACTCTGCGGGCTGATCGCTTCCTACAATGATCAACAGGCCCCGGACGGTCCCGACCGCCTGCCGCTCCTGCAGCGCACCTTGCTGACCAAGCGGGTGCGGATGCAAGGGTTTATCGTGTTCGACGACTACGGCGACCGGCAGCCGGAATTTCTCAGTGCCATGGCACCCTGGGTCCGGGACGGCAAGGTGAGGTTCCGCGAAGACGTGGTCGATGGCCTCGAGAACGCACCGCAGGCGTTTATCGGCCTGTTGGAGGGACGCAATTTCGGCAAGCTGGTAGTGCGGGTGGCACAGGATTGAGTATTTGACGCTAATCGGAGGCGCGGGTATAAACCGCGTCTCGTTGTCATGTCGGATATTTCCTCAATGAGCTTCAGCCCTTTGATTCGCCAACTGATCGATGCCCTGCGAACCTTGCCGGGCGTGGGTCAGAAAACGGCCCAGCGCATGGCGTTGCAGTTGCTCGAGCGTGATCGCAGCGGCGGCTCACGCCTGGCCCAGGCCTTGAGCCAGGCCATGGAAGGGGTAGGGCATTGCCGCCAGTGCCGGACCCTCACCGAAGACGACCTGTGCCCCCAATGCGCCGACCCGCGGCGGGACGACAGCCTGTTGTGCGTCGTGGAAGGGCCGATGGACGTGTACGCGGTGGAGCAGACCGGGTTTCGTGGGCGTTATTTCGTGCTCAAGGGGCATCTGTCGCCCCTCGACGGCCTGGGGCCGGAAGCCATCGGCATTCCTGAGCTGATGGCGCGCATCGAAGAGGCCGGCACCTTCAAGGAAGTGATCCTGGCCACCAACCCGACAGTGGAGGGCGAAGCCACCGCGCACTACATCGCCCAGCTGCTGAGCAACAAAGGCCTGGTCGCCTCACGCATCGCCCATGGCGTGCCGCTGGGTGGGGAGCTGGAGCTGGTGGACGGCGGGACGCTGGCGCATTCGTTTGCCGGTCGCAAGCCGATCGCGTTGTAACCGCTACACAGTATCTGTGGGAGCGAGCCTGCTCGCGATAGCGGTGGATCAGCCAACCTCCATGCGACTGATAAACCGCCATCGCGAGCAAGCTCGCTCCCACAGGTTCGATGGTTGCCTGCCCGTTATTTTTCGCTGAGGGAGAACTGCGTCAGGCAGAAGGTGGGGATGCCCATGTCTTCCAGGCGCTGGGAACCGAGCAGTTCCGGCAGGTCGATGATCGCGGCGGCTTCATGGACCTTGGCGCCCATGCGACGGATCAGGTTGGCGGCGGCGATCAGCGTGCCGCCGGTGGCGATCAGGTCATCGAACATCACCACCGAATCACCCTCGCACAGGCTGTCGGCGTGCACTTCAAGGAAGGCTTCGCCGTATTCGGTCTGGTAACCCTCGGCCAGCACATCGGCTGGCAGCTTGCCTTGCTTGCGAAACAGCACCAATGGCTTGTTCAACTGGTAGGCCAGGATCGAGCCGATCAGGAAGCCCCGGGCATCCATCGCGCCGATGTGGGTGAAGTCGGCTTCGACATAGCGGTGGGCGAAGCTGTCCATGACCAGCCGCAGGGCGGTGGGGGACTGGAACAGTGGGGTGATGTCGCGAAAGATCACGCCGGGCTTGGGGAAATCGATTACGGGGCGGATCAGGGATTTGATGTCGAAGGAGTCGAAGACCATCGTCGAGGTGTCCTGGCAAGGCTGCAAACGCGGCAGTATAGCGCGGCCGAGGGAAACCCTCAGCCGCTCGCATTCATCAGCCGTCGATCGAGCCGCCGGCCAGGGCGCAGAGCTGGATCGGGTCGAGGATGTGGATTTCCTTGCCTTCGGCGGCGATCAGTTCGTTCTGCTGGAAGCGGGTGAATACCCGCGACACGGTTTCCACGGCCAGGCCCAGGTAGTTGCCGATTTCGTTGCGCGACATGCTCAGGCGGAACTGGTTGGCGGAGAAGCCCCGGGCACGGAAGCGCGCGGAGAGGTTGACCAGGAAGGTGGCGATGCGCTCGTCGGCGGTCTTTTTCGAGAGCAGCAGCATCATTTGCTGATCGTCGCGGATCTCGCGGCTCATCACCCGCATCAGTTGGCGACGCAGCTGTGGCAGTTGCAGCGCCAGTTCGTCGAGGCGTTCGAACGGAATCTCGCAGACCGAGGTGGTTTCCAGCGCCTGGGCCGAGACCGGATGGCTTTCGGTGTCCATGCCTGACAGGCCCACCAGCTCGCTGGGCAGGTGGAAACCGGTGAGCTGCTCCTCGCCGCTGTCACTGAGGTTGAACGTCTTCAAGGCGCCCGATCGCACGGCGTACACGGAGTCGAACGTGTCGCCCTGGCGGAACAGGAACTCACCTTTCTTCAAGGGGCGGCCCCGCTTGACGATTTCGTCCAGCGCGTCCATGTCCTCCAGATTCAGAGAAAGTGGCAGGCATAGAGGGGCCAGGCTGCAATCCTTGCAATGGGCCTGGTTGTGTGCGCGCAATTTGACGGGCTCGGACATTTCTTTAATCCTTGTGGGAAAAACACACATCAGCCGTAAGGGTAACCCAGCTCAGGCAACCCGGCCAGTGCGCTTTCGTCGTCAAATTGTCGCGCTCAGATCACGCGGGAGAAGCGCTGGCGATTTTGCTGCTCCAGATAGGCGTCGAACACCATGCACACCGAGCGCACCAGCAGGCGCCCGGCGGGCAGGACCCTGATGTGTTCGCTGTCGAGCTCGATCAGGCCATCGTCGGCCATGACTTGCAGGGATGGCCACACCGAGGCGAAGTACTCGACGAAATCGATGTCGAAGGCTCGCTCGATCTCGGCGAATTCCAGGTTGAAATGGCAGATCAACTGCTGGATCACCGCCCGCCGCAGGCGGTCGTCGGCGGTGCAGAGCAGGCCGCGACTGGTCGCCAGTTGGCCGTCGGCCAGGGTGTTCTGGTACTGGTTCAAATCGCTGTTGTTCTGGCAGTACAGGTCGCCGATCTGGCTGATGGCCGACACGCCGAGGCCGATCAGGTCGCAGTGGCCATGGGTGGTGTAGCCCTGGAAATTGCGTTGCAGGGTGGCCTCTTCCTGGGCGATCGCCAGGTCGTCGTCGGGCAGGGCGAAGTGGTCCATGCCAATGTAGCGGTAACCGGCGGCGGTCAGCTGTTCGATGGTGCCTTGCAGCATGGCCAGCTTTTGCACGGGGCTCGGCAGGTCCTGGCTGTCGATGCGCCGCTGGGGCATGAAGCGCTCCGGCAGATGGGCATAATTGAACACCGACAGGCGATCGGGCTGCAGCTGGATGACCTCCTGTACGGTGCGGGCAAAGTTTTCCGGGGTCTGTTTGGGCAGGCCGTAGATCAGGTCGATGTTGATCGAGCGAAATTGCAAGGTGCGGGCCGCCTCGATCACGGCGCGGGTTTCATCCAGGCTTTGCAGGCGATTGACGGCCCGCTGCACGGCAGGGTCGAGGTCCTGCACGCCGATGCTGACCCGGTTGAATCCCAGTTCCCGCAACAGGCCCATGGTGGACCAGTCGGCTTCCCGTGGATCGATCTCGATGCCGTAGTCGCCGGAATCGTCGTCCTGCAGATTCAGGTGCTTGCGCAGCTTGGCCATCAACTGGCGCAACTCGTCATGGCTGAGGAACGTTGGCGTGCCGCCGCCCAGGTGCAACTGTTCCACGCGCTGGGTCGGGTCCAGATGGCAACCGATCAGCTGGATTTCCTGTTCTAGGCGCTGCAGGTAGGCGTGGGCACGGCCCCGGTCCTTGGTGATGACTTTGTTGCAGGCGCAGTAGTAGCAGATGTTCGCGCAGAACGGCACGTGCACGTACAGCGACAGTGGCCGCAATGCCTTGCGGCTCTCGCGCAGGGCGTGGAGCAGGTCGAAGGTCCCCACCTGGCTGGTGAATTGCGCCGCGGTCGGGTACGAGGTGTAGCGAGGCCCCGCCAGGTCATAGCGGCGGATCAGGTCTGGGTCCCAACGAATGGCGTCGAGCATGCGGGCGTTCCCCGGATAAACTGGCATGGGGCGAGTCTAGGGATGCCAGCGGGGGAGCGTCTTGATTTGCATCAACGGGCGTCGACTGTGGGCAGGGGCGTGGTGAGTGTACGAGCGAGCCTGCGAGGGATGACGGTTGCCGATCAGTGCCCCATGAGCCAATGCTGGTGCGGCCCCGGCAGGGTCCAGAGGCCGAAGACCATCACCAGCAGCCCGCCGGCCACGCGCACGCTGCGCTTGCGCAACAGCGCCGTGACGCGCTCTGCCGCCAGGCCCGTGGCGAGCAGTACTGGCCAGGTGCCGAGGCCGAAGGCAAGCATCAAGAGCGCGCTGTCCAGCGCGTTGCCCTGGCTCGCCGACCACAACAGGGTGCTGTAGACCAGGCCGCACGGCAGCCAGCCCCATAACGCGCCCAGCAGCAGGGCCCGAGGCAGGCTCGAAACAGGGAGCAAGCGATTGGCGACGGGCTGGATGAGCCGCCACAGCCCGCGACCGACGCTTTCGATACGGGTCAGGCCGCTCCACCAGCCCGCCAGGTACAGGCCCATGGCGATCAGCAGCAAGCCGGCCAGGACCCGCAGGATCATCGCCGCTGCGCTGTTGGCGACAGCCCAGCCGGCCAGGCCGATCAGCAGTCCGGCGGTGGCATAGCTCAGGATCCGTCCCAGGTTGTACGCCAGCAGCAGCCGCAAGCGCCGGCTGCGCTGTTCCTTGGGAATCGCCAGGGTCAGGGCGCCCATGAGGCCGCCGCACATACCCAGGCAGTGCCCACCGCCCAACAGGCCGAGAATGACCGCCGAGACCAGTTGCGGCGCCAGCTCAAGCATGAGGAGGGGCCTTGTCGTCCGGTTCGCGGGGTTGACCGTCGGCCTCGTCCACCGCGGCCTTGTGGTTCGGGTCCTGGTCGTCGAACAGGATGCTGTGGGCCGGGCCGTCGAGGTCGTCGTACTGCCCGCTGTCCACGGCCCAGAAGAAGATGTAGACGGCGATGGCGACGATCAGCAGTGCCGCCGGGATCATCACATACAGAGCTGGCATTGTCGGAACTCCATGCCCGCGCGGCTCAGGCCGGCAGCGGGCGGGTGTCGGGGGTGGTGGCGCAAACGGGCGCCCGGGGCTGGCGAGTCAGCCTCAGCGCATTCAACACCACGGTCAACGAACTGATGGACATACCGACCGCCGCCCAAACCGGTGTGATCCAGCCGAGGGCGGCGAACGGCAGCATGAGGCCATTGTACAGCGCGGCCCACGCCAGGTTCTCGATAATCACCCGGCGGGTGCGGCGGGCCAGGGCGAAGGCGTGGACCAGGGCGTCGAGGCGGTTGGACAGGAGCACCGCGTCGGCGCTGGTCTTGGCCAGGTCGGTGGCCGAGCCCATGGCGACGCTGATGTCCGCGGCCGCCAGCACCGGCACGTCGTTCACGCCGTCGCCGAGCATCAGTACCTTGTGACCCTGCTGGTGCAACTGCTGCAGCACCGCCAGTTTGTCGTCCGGGCGCAGGCCACCCCGGGCCTCGTCGATGCCCAGTTCGGCCGCCACGCCGGCCACCATCGGCGAGCTGTCGCCCGACAGCAGCAGCGTACGCCAGCCGCGCGCCTTGCAGGCCGCCAGCAGTGCCGGGGCATCGGCGCGTAGCCGATCGTCCAGGACAAACCACGCCTGCGGCCCGTCGGTATCGCCCAGCAGCAGCCATTGACCGGGTTCGTCTGGCATCGATGGAACGGTGGCGCCGCTCAACTCACAAACGAAGCCGGGGTGGCCGATGCGCAGGCGTCGTTCGGCCACCCATCCCTCCAGGCCCAGCCCCGGGGTGCTTTGCACTTGCTCGGCGGCCAGGGGCGCACGCCCGAAGGCGCGGGCGATGGGATGCTCGGAGCGGTTTTCCAGGGCTGCGGCCAAGCCCAGGCACTGGTCGCTGTCCAGGGCGGCCAGCGGACGAATGGCACGCAAGGCCAGGCGACCTTCGGTGAGGGTGCCGGTCTTGTCGAAAATCACCGTATCGATCTGATTCAATCCCTCCAGCACATGCCCGCGGGTCAACAGCAGCCCGAGCTTGTGCAGGGAGCCGGTGGCGGCCGTGAGGGCGGTGGGGGTCGCCAGGGACAATGCGCAAGGGCAAGTGGCGACCAGCATCGCCAGGACGATCCAGAATGCCCTGGACGCATCCAGCTGCCACCACAACAGGCCGATGGCGGCCACGGCGATCAGGGAAAACAGCAGGAACCACTGGGCGGCGCGGTCGGCGATTTCCGCCAGGCGCGGTTTTTCGGCCTGGGCTCGTTCCAGCAGGCGCACGATGGCCGACAACCGAGTGTCTTGTCCCAGGGCCAGTACTTCGACCGTCAGCGCTCCTTCGACGTTGAGCGTGCCGGCAGTGACTGCATCGCCCGCCTGGCGAGGCTGGGGCAGGTATTCGCCGGTCAGCAGCGACTCGTCGACACTGGACTGGCCGTCGAGGATCCGGCCATCGGCCGGCAGGGTCGCGCCGGGCTGTACCAGTACCCGGTCGCCGACGCGCAACTCGCTGAGCAGGATGCGTTCACTCTGGCCGTTGTCTTCCAGGCGCAGGCACGACGCGGGCAACAGGTTGACCAGTTGCGCGGTGGCGGCGGCGGTACGTTCCCGGGCCCGGCGCTCCAGGTATCGGCCGGCCAGCAGGAACAGGGCGAACATGCCCACGGCGTCGAAATACAGTTCTCCCGTACCGGTGATGGAGGTCCAGATTCCGGCGACATAGGCACTGCCGATGGCCAGGGACACGGAAACGTCCATGGTCAGGTGGCGGGTGCGCAGGTCACGCATCGCGCCCTTGAAGAAAGGCGCGCAGCTGTAGAACACGATCGGGGTGGTGAGGAACAGCGCGACCCAGCGCAGGATGGTGTGCATCTCGGGGCTCAGGTCGATGTTGAATTCCGGCCAGGTGGCCATGGTCGCCATCATGGCCTGGAACCACAGCAATCCGGCCACGCCGAGCTGACGCAGGGCCAGGCGGTTCTGTGCAGCGAGCTGTTCGCTGGCCTGGTCGGCGTGGTACGGGTGGGCGGCGTAGCCGATGCGGCGCAATTCGGCGAGCAGCGTGCTCAGGGGCAAGCGAGCGTCGGCCCAGCGTACATGCAGGCGATGGTTGGAGAGGTTCAAGCGCGCCTCGGCCACGTCCGGCAGGCTGCGCAGCTGTTTCTCGATCAGCCAGCCGCAGGCGGCGCAACTGATGCCCTCCATCAGCAGGGTGGCTTGCGCCAGTTCGCCCTCGTGGCGCACAAAGGATTGCTGGACATCGGGACGGTCATACAGGGCCAGTTCGTCGGTCAACTGGGTGGGCAGGGTCTCGGGGTTGGCCGAGGCCTCGCTGCGATGCTGATAATAACTCTCCAGGCCGCCTGCCACGATGGCCTGGGCCACCGCCTGGCAGCCCGGGCAGCACAGCTCGCGGGTTTCACCCAGGACAACGGCGGTAAAGCGACTGCCAGGAGGCACGGGCAGGGCGCAGTGGTAGCAGGGCTGTGGAGTGGTCATGGTTGTCGCATGAAAGCCTTTTGTGGCGAGGGAGCTTGCTCCCGCTCGGCGACGAGCCGCCGTTGTCAGAGAACGCAATATGCCTGAAAGGGGCGCCGGACCAAACACAGGGCCGCTTAGCGGCCCAATGGGAGCAACTCCTTGGCCACAGGAAAAGCGGCTTATTTGTGCAAGTCTTCAGCGCCTTGCAGCGGCTCGTCACCGAGCAAGACGTCCTGGTCATGGTTGATCTGTTCTTCCTCGAACAGACGCCAGGTCTTGCCGTTCTCCATGCCCAGCAGTTCCACGAAGCGCCGGCCTTCGATCTTGTCCGTCAACTGTCCGACATACCGTCCGGGCTCGCTGTCGTTGCGGGTCAGGACGACCTTGCGGTCCTTCTCCGGCTGGGTCGGCGAAATCAGGCTCAGTTCCAGGGTCTGGGGCCGGCTGTTGCCGCTCAGGCGCAGGTTCACTTCGCCGGTGACGTCATCGAGCTGCACATTGGCATGCAACTGCAGGGTCTGGCCCAGCAGCTCGCGCTCCAGGGAGCGGTTGATGCCCTTGCCGGCTTCGTAGTAGTTGTCGTTCACCAGGTTGTCCGGGTTGTTCACCGCGATGGTCACCATGGACAGGCTCAGCACCACCGAGCAGGTCAGGATGCCGATGATGATCCAGGGCCAGAGGTGTTTGTACCAAGGGCTGGAGGCAGTTGCTGCAGGCATGTCATTTCTCTCAACGAGTTTGTGGGCCGATGAACCGGCTCTTGGCTTCAACATGAACGCTGTCGTCATCGGCATCCTTGAGGATGAAAGTCACCTCATTGGTGCTGGACGGCAGTTGATCCGGCGCGCTGGACAGTTCAACCGGCTGGCTGAAGATGTCGCCGGCCGCGACCTTGATTTCCCGCCGGCCCTGAAGCTTGAGGTCAGGCAGGCCGGTGGCTTCCAGCACATAGGTGTGATCGCGCTGGTCCTTGTTCATGATTTTCAGGCTGTAGACGTTTTCGATCCGGCCTTCAGCGTTCTCGCGGTACAGCACGCGGTCCTTGCTGACGTCGAAGCCCACCAGCGAACGCATGAAGAACGCGGTTACCAGCAGGCTGATCATGGTCAGCAGGACCAGGGCATAGCCGATCAGGCGCGGACGCAGTTTATGGGTTTTCTGCCCCGACAGGTTGTGTTCGGTGGTGTAGCTGATCAGGCCGCGGGGGTAGTCCATCTTGTCCATGATGTTGTCGCAGGCGTCGATGCAGGCGGCACAGCCGATGCACTCGATCTGCAGGCCGTCGCGGATATCGATACCGGTGGGGCAGACCTGGACGCACATGGTGCAGTCGATGCAGTCCCCCAGGCCGAGGGCCTTGTAGTCGATGCCTTTCTTGCGCGGGCCACGGCTTTCGCCGCGACGCGGATCGTAGGACACGATCAGGGTGTCCTTGTCGAACATCACACTCTGGAAGCGGGCATAGGGGCACATGTAGATGCACACCTGCTCGCGCAGCCAACCGGCGTTGCCATAGGTGGCGAGGGTGAAGAAGCCGACCCAGAAATACGACCAGCCGTCGGCCTGGCCGGTGAAGAATTCGAAGACCAGTTCGCGAATGGGGGTGAAGTAGCCGACGAAGGTCATGCCGGTGACGAAGCCGATCAGCAGCCACAGGCTGTGCTTGGCGAACTTGCGCAGGAATTTGTTGGCGCTCATGGGCGCCTTGTCCAGCTTGATGCGCTGGTTGCGGTCGCCTTCGGTGACTTTTTCACACCACATGAAGATCCAGGTCCACACGCTCTGCGGACAGGTATAGCCACACCAGATCCGCCCTGCATAGACCGTGATGAAGAACAGGCCGAAGGCCGCGATGATCAGCAGTCCCGACAGCAGGATGAAGTCCTGGGGCCAGAAGGTCGCGCCGAAGATGAAGAACTTGCGTTCCGGCAGGTTCCACCAGACGGCCTGGTGGCCACCCCAGTTCAGCCAGACCGTACCGAAATACAGCAGGAACAGTAATGCGCCGCCGACCATCCGCAGGTTGCGGAACAGGCCGGTGAAGGCACGCGTGTAGATCTTTTCCCGAGAGGCATAAAGGTCGACGGTTTTGTTCGCGTCCTTGGCAGGCGGGGTGACGTCATGTACCGGAATCTGGTTACTCATCGAATGCATCCCACGGCAGTGGAAAAGTGCCGAGGCCAGTACGTGCCGACCACGGTCAGAAAGGGCGTTGCAATGGCGCAATGATACGCCTGTCGCTTCAGGCCACGGGTGCGACCTTTGGTCGCGTTGGGCGTCTGCATAGAATGGTGTAGCGGATGTAACAAGTCATGACCCAGATCAATTGACTATTGTAGGAGCTGCCGTCTCAAGCGGCTGGACTGGATGACCATGGGTTGAGCACCGCGACGCCGTTGTTATGAAAATCACTCACGTTGCGGGTGACTAAGGTCAGTCCGTGGACCAATGCAGTGGCAGCAATCAGTGCATCGCATTCATTGCTGCGATCCGGAACGTGCAGGCGAGCGCAGCGCAGCGCGACAGCGCGGTCGACCGCCAGGATTCTTCCGGCGAATGCGGGCATGACATGGTTGTCCAGCCATTCGCGCAGGCGGCTGCCTTGTACCGGGTCCCTGCGTTCGAAGCGCAACACGCCGGTTTCCAATTCCAATACGGTAATCGCCGAGAGGTAAAGGCTAGGGGCGGGCACGCCACGCGCCCAGGCCTGTACGTTCTTATCGGCTTGAGGCTTGCGCAGTTCCGAGATGACGTTAGTGTCGAGCAGATACATCAGGACAGGTCCACCGGTCGAGGAGAGATGACGGCACGTTCGATATCGAAATCGATATCCGGTGTGTCGGGCATGACCAGCAACTCGACAATGCTGGTGCCAACGCCGGTCAGTTTCTGGTACTCCTCAATGCTTAGCAGCACGTGGGCCGGCTTGCCACGGTCGGTGATGATGACCGGCCCCTGGCGGGTGGCTTTTTTGGCACCACTTGTGTCGTGGTTGAATTCGCGGCTGGAAATAGTGGTGATGGACATGGCGGCGTCCTCAATAGAACTGAATGTAGGCACGTTACTACCGCTGCTGATTGCGGGCAAGATAAAACCATTTCGTCCTGTCGCACCGGCAAACAAAAAGGCCCCGTCAACGCTGGTTGACGGGGCCTTCGGTACATCAGGCGTTAGCTTTACTGGGCGTCGGCCGCAGGTGCTTTCTCGCCGTGAGACAGGCTGTAGACATAGGCAGCCAGCAAGTGGACCTTGTCGTTGCCTTGCAGGTCGGCCTGGGCCGGCATCTGGCCCTGGCGGCCGTAACGGATGGTCTGCTGCAGCTGGGCGAAACTCGAACCGTAGATGAAGCCGGCTGGATGCGTCAGGTCAGGCGCGCCCATGGCAGGCGTGCCTTTGCCGGCCGGGCCGTGACAGGCCACGCAGTTGGCCGCGAACAGTTTCTGGCCGTTGGCCGGATCGGCCTTGGCACCTTCCGGCAGCTTGCGACCGTGCAGGCTGGTCACTACGTAGGAGGCCACGTCGGCTACGCCTTGCTCGCCCACCACGGCAGCCCAACCCGGCATGACCGCGTGACGACCGCCCATGATGGTGGTCTTGATGGTTTCCGGTTCACCGCCCCAGCGCCAGTCGGCGTCGGTCAGGTTGGGGAAGCCATAGGCGCCCTTGGCGTCGGAGCCGTGGCAGACCGAGCAGTTGGAGGCGAACAGGCGGCCACCCATCTTCAGGGCTTGCGGGTCCTTGGCGACTTCTTCGATGGGCATGGATGCGAATTTGGCGAAGATCGGACCGAACTTGGCGTCCGAACGAGCCATTTCCTTTTCCCATTCGTGCACGCCGGTCCAGCCGGTTTGGCCATTGGCGAAAGGGGTCTGCTTTTCGGTGTCCAGGTAGTTATAGCCCGGCAGCAGGCCTTTCCAGTTGCCCAGGCCCGGGTAGAGCACCAGGTAACCGAGGGCGAACACGATGGTGCCCACGAACAGCATGAACCACCACTTTGGCAGAGGGTTGTCATATTCCTCGATGCCATCGAACGAGTGGCCAACGGTCTCGTCCGTTTGTTCGGCGCGCTGGCCCTTGCGGGTCGACAGCAGCAGCCAGGTCAGGGAGAAGATGGTTCCCAGACTGAGGACTGTGACGTACAGACTCCAGAACGTAGTCATTCTTTGTTACTCCTAGAAGCTTGCTCGACGTGCTTGATGGCTTCGGGATCATCCGCGAACGGCAGCAAGGTCGCGTCGTCAAACTCCGACTTGCGCTTGGGGCTGAACACCCACAGGGCCAGACCGATAAAGGCCACCATCACGACGACGGTGCCCAGGCCACGAATCATCCCGATATCCATCTAAATCACCGTTTGCTTTTGATGATGGTGCCCAGGCCTTGCAGATAGGCCACCAGCGCGTCCATTTCAGTCTTGCCCTTCACGGCATCCCTGGCACCGGCGATGTCTTCGTCGGTGTAAGGAACGCCCAGGCTGCGCAGGACTTCCATTTTTTTCGCGGTGTCTTTGCCGTCGAGCTTGTTTTCTACGAGGAACGGGTAGGCCGGCATTTTCGACTCCGGCACCACGTTGCGCGGGTTGTACAGGTGCGCACGCTGCCAATCGTCGGAGTAGCGACCGCCAACACGGGCCAGGTCCGGACCGGTGCGCTTGGAGCCCCACAGGAACGGGTGGTCCCAGACGCTTTCGCCGGCGACCGAGTAGTGGCCGTAGCGTTCGGTCTCGGCGCGGAACGGACGGATCATCTGCGAATGGCAGCCGACACAGCCGTTGGCGATATAGACGTCGCGGCCTTCCAGTTCAAGGGCGGTGCGCGGCTTCATGCCTTCGACCGGCTTGTTGGTCACGTCCTGGAAAAACAGCGGAACGATCTGGGTCAGGCCGCCGACGCTGACGGCGATGACCATGAAGAAGGCCAGCAGGCCGATATTCTTCTCTACTGCTTCGTGCTTCATCAGTGAGCTCCAACTACGGCGATCTTGGCGGCGGCTTCAGCTTCAGCCGGGTCAGAAGCACGAACGGTGCGGTACACGTTGTAGGCCATGAGCAGCATGCCGCTGGCGAAGAACGCGCCGCCCAGGGCACGCACGATGAAACCAGGGTGACTGGCTTGCAGCGCCTCGACGAACGAGTAGGTCAGGGTGCCGTCATCGTTGATTGCACGCCACATCAGGCCCTGGGTGATGCCGTTGACCCACATCGAGGCGATGTAGAGCACGGTACCGATGGTCGCGAGCCAGAAATGCGCGTTGATCAGGCCGGTGCTGTGCATCTGCGCACGACCGAACAGTTTCGGGATCATGTGGTAGATGGCGCCGATGGAGATCATCGCTACCCAGCCGAGGGCGCCGGCGTGTACGTGGCCGATGGTCCAGTCGGTGTAGTGGGAGAGGGAGTTGACGGTCTTGATCGCCATCATCGGGCCTTCGAAGGTCGACATGCCGTAGAACGCCAGGGACACCACCAGGAACCGCAGGATCGGGTCGGTACGCAGCTTATGCCAGGCGCCGGAGAGGGTCATCATGCCGTTGATCATGCCGCCCCAGCTTGGTGCCAGCAGGATGATCGACATCGCCATGCCCAGGGACTGGGCCCAGTCCGGCAGCGCGGTGTAGTGCAGGTGGTGCGGACCGGCCCAGATGTACAGGGTGATCAGCGCCCAGAAGTGCACGATGGACAGGCGATAGGAGTAGATCGGACGCTCGGCCTGCTTCGGCACGAAGTAGTACATCATCCCCAAGAAGCCGGTGGTCAGGAAGAAGCCCACGGCGTTGTGGCCGTACCACCACTGGATCATCGCGTCGGTCGCGCCCGAGTAGGCCGAGTACGACTTGAACAGGCTGACCGGCAACGACATGTGGTTGACGATGTGCAGCATGGCCGTCACGACGATGAAGGCACCGTAGAACCAGTTGCCCACATAGATGTGCTTGGTCTTGCGCTTGACGATGGTGCCGAAGAACACCAGACCGTAGGTCACCCAGACGATGGCCAGCAGGATAGCCAGGGGCCATTCCAGTTCGGCGTATTCCTTGGTGGTGGTGAAACCCATTGGCAGGGTCACGATCGCGCCGACGATCACCGCTTGCCAACCCCAGAAGGTGAAGGCGGCGAGGCTGTCGGAAATCAGTCGCGTTTGGCAGGTTCGCTGCACGACGTAGTAGGAAGTGGCAAACAATGCACAACCACCGAAGGCGAAGATCACCAGGTTGGTGTGCAGTGGGCGCAGGCGTCCAAACGTCGTCCATGGCAGATCGAAGTTCAACTCCGGCCAGACCAGTTGCGAGGCGATGAAGACACCGAGCCCCATGCCAAGGATCCCCCAGACCACCGTCATGATGGCGAACTGGCGGACTACCTTATAGTTATAAGCAGTCGGACTGATTGCTGTGCTCATTCTAAGGTTCCACGGTTTGGGTGTTTTATTAGGATAAAAATCGGCCGCAGTATGGAGAAAGCAGGGGGTCATTGCAACGCGCCATGACCTGGGTCAATGCTTTCCAACGCTGATTCTGCGGCCTTTCCATGTATTGCGTAGGGACAAAATCCGGCCCCGGCAAACAGCCGCGGCAAAGGAAAGAGGCGAGGGGGTCGGGTCGGTTGTAACGGGGTGTGTTCACACAACGGGTTCGGGTGATACGCAGCTATCTCGAAAATAGCCGGTATCTGCCTGTCTTTGCGGCATTTTTATCGAACGATTGTCGAACACATCGGGTCGGGTCGACCTGAAACCGGCAGTCGCCAGTACACGCAGAGGAGAGCTTAGACCCGATTGCGGTGAACCGAAAGGAAGATCATGGGAGGGTGCGACAATGCGTCGCGCAGTGAGGCGAACAACCGCATTCGAGTGAATGCGGTTGTTGGTGTGGTCAGGATTTATTGGCTTTTGTGTTCAGCCTGCAGGCGCTCGGCACCGGCAGGGTGGGACAGGCTGTAGACGTAAGCTGCAAGCAACTGCACCTTGTCATTGCCCAGCAGTTCGTTCTGGGCCGGCATATGACCCTGGCGACCATGGCGAATGGTCTGCTGCAGCTGTGCCAGGCTGGTGCCGTAGATGAAGCCAGCCGGTTGCGTCAGGTTCGGCGCGCCCATGGCTTCGGTGCCCTGGCCGGTGGCGCCATGGCAGGCGACACAGGTGGTATTGAAGGCCTGCTTGCCGGCTTCCAGGTCGGCGCCGCTGTCCGCTGGCAACGGCAGGCCGGCCAGGTCATGACGCACATAGGCGGCTACGTTCTTGACCCCGGCATCGCCCAGCACCTCGCCCCAGGCCGGCATTGCCGCCATGCGACCGCCCATGATCGTGGCCTTGATGGTTTCGGCATTGCCGCCCCAGCGCCAGTTGCTGTCGGCCAGGTTCGGGAAGCCGAACGCGCCCTTGGCGTCGGAGCCGTGGCAGACCGAGCAGTTGGAGGCGAACAAGCGACCGCCCATCTTCAGGGCCTGCGGGTCCTTGGCGACTTCTTCCACCGGCATCGCGGCGAATTTGGCGAAGATCGGTCCGAACCTGGCGTCGGCCTTGGCCATTTCCTTTTCCCACTCATGGGCGCCGGTCCAGCCATTCTCGTAGCCGGGCAGGATGCCTTTCCAGTTGCCCAGGCCCGGGTAAAGGACCAGGTAGCCGACGGAAAACACCAGGGTGCCGGCGAACAACAGGAACCACCACTGCGGCAGCGGGTTGTCGTACTCCTCGATGCCGTCGAAGCTGTGGCCCATGGTCTGGTCGACGCTGCCCTTGGTCTCGCCCTTGCGGGTGCCGATCAGCAGCCAGGTCAGGCCGATGAGGCTGCCGATGGTCAGTACGCAGATCCACGTACTCCAGAAGGTGGTCATGGCCGGGTACTCCTTGTTGCAGGGTCTTGGGGATTGGCGGTGTCGGCGGGTGGCTCGTCTGCGAATGGCAGCAGGCGGGCCTGGGCGAATTCAGGGCCGCGTTTGCTGCTGAAGACCCACAGGATCAGGCCGACGAAGGCAACGAAGACCACGACCGTGCCCAGCCCTCGGATCATTCCAGTGCTCATTTCAAGAAACATGGGGCTCACCTCTTGCTCTTGATGGCAGTGCCGAGCACTTGCAGGTAGGCCACCAGCGCGTCCATTTCGGTCTTGCCCTGGAGCGAGGCCACGCTGGCGCTGATGTCATCGTCGGTGTACGGCACGCCCAGGGTGCGCATGGTGCGCAGCTTGGCTTCGGTATGGCTGCTGTCCACCGCCTTGGTCACCAGCCACGGGTAGGCCGGCATCTTCGACTCGGGCACGACGTTGCGCGGGTTGTACAGGTGGGCGCGGTGCCAGTCATCGGAGTAGCGCGCGCCAACCCGGGCCAGGTCCGGACCGGTGCGCTTGGAACCCCACAAGAACGGATGGTCCCAGACGCTTTCGCCGGCGACCGAGTAGTGGCCGTAGCGTTCGGTCTCGGCGCGGAACGGACGGATCATCTGCGAGTGGCAACCGACGCAGCCTTCACGGATATAGATGTCGCGGCCTTCCAGTTGCAGGGCGGTGTAGGGCTTCATGCCGTCCACCGGCTTGTTGGTCACGTCCTGGAAGAACAGAGGGACGATCTGGGTCAGGCCACCGATGCTCACGGCCAGGACCATCAGCAGCATCAGCAGGCCGACGTTTTTTTCGATTGTTTCGTGTTTCATGGCGGACTCCTCAGGCCATCTGCGCGGCAGCGGCGGCTTCGGCAGGCTGGTAGGCCCGCACGGTGCGCCAGGTGTTGTAGGCCATCAGCAGCATGCCGATGAGGAAGATCGCCCCGCCTGCCAGCCGCACGACGAAGCCGGGGTGGCTGGCCACCAGGGTTTCGACGAAGGAGTAGGTGAGGGTCCCGTCTTCGTTCACCGCGCGCCACATCAGGCCCTGGGCGATGCCGTTGACCCACATCGAGGCGATGTAGAGCACGGTGCCGATGGTCGCGAGCCAGAAGTGCGCGTTGATCAGGCCGATGCTGTGCATCTGCGTGCGGCCGAAGACTTTCGGGATCATGTGATACAGCGCGCCGATGGAGATCATTGCCACCCAGCCGAGGGCGCCGGCGTGTACGTGGCCGATGGTCCAGTCGGTGTAGTGGGAGAGGGCGTTGACGGTCTTGATCGCCATCATCGGACCTTCGAAGGTCGACATGCCGTAGAACGCCAGGGACACCACCAGGAACCGCAGGATCGGGTCGCTGCGCAGCTTATGCCAGGCGCCGGAGAGGGTCATCATGCCGTTGATCATGCCGCCCCAGCTCGGTGCCAGCAGGATCAGCGACATCACCATGCCCAGGGATTGGGCCCAGTCCGGCAGCGCGGTGTAGTGCAGGTGGTGCGGACCGGCCCAGATGTAGAGGGTGATCAGCGCCCAGAAGTGCACGATGGACAGGCGATAGGAATACACCGGACGCTCGGCCTGTTTCGGCACGAAGTAGTACATCATCCCCAGGAAGCCTGCGGTGAGGAAGAAGCCCACGGCGTTGTGGCCGTACCACCATTGCACCATCGCGTCCGTGGCCCCGGCATACACCGAGTAGGACTTGGTGAGGCTCACCGGCAGTTCCAGGTTGTTGACGATGTGCAGGATCGCCACGGTCAGGATGAACCCACCGAAGAACCAGTTGCCCACGTAGATGTGCTTGGTGTTGCGCTTGGCCACGGTCCCGAAGAACACGATGGCGTAGGCGACCCAGACGATGGTGATCAGGATGTCGATCGGCCATTCCAGTTCGGCGTATTCCTTGGAGCTGGTGTAGCCCAGCGGCAGGCTGATGGCCGCCAGCAGGATCACCAGTTGCCAGCCCCAGAAACAGAATGCGGCGAGCTTTGGCGCAAACAGCTGGGTCTGGCAGGTGCGCTGCACCGAATAGAACGAGCTGGCGAACAGGGCGCAGCCACCGAAGGCGAAGATCACCGCGTTGGTGTGCAGCGGGCGCAGGCGGCCGAAGCTGGTCCACGGTAGATCGAAGTTGAGCTGTGGCCAGACCAATTGGGCGGCGAGAAAAACCCCGAGCCCCATGCCGACGATGCCCCACACCACCGTCATAATGGCGAATTGGCGGACCACCTTGTAGTTGTAGGCGGTACTGATAGAAGTGTTCATGGTTCCCCATCCACGGTTCAGCCGAAGAGCGCGCCTGCGCAAGGCAGCGGGGCATCTTCGCCTGGAGTTATAGGCAGACTGAAAGCGAGGCAAGCATGGACAAACAGCACAAGGCCAGTATTGACGGGGATCAATGGGCGCGGTGCGTGGCGCAAAACGGCTGGTTATGGACCGCCGCGCAACCGGCCTCGCATGCCGGGGCGCCAACCCTGATCCTGGCCCACGGAGCCGGTGCGCCGATGGACAGTGGTTTCATGGACGAAATGGCCGCGCGCCTTGCCGCACATGGGGTCAACGTGTTGCGCTTCGAGTTTCCCTACATGGCCCAACGGCGCCAGGACGGTGGCAAGCGTCCTCCGAACCCGGCACCGAAACTGCTGGAGTGTTGGCGTGAGGTGTACGCCACGGTGCGGCCTTATGTCGCTGGGCGGCTGGCCATTGGCGGCAAGTCCATGGGCGGGCGGATGGCGAGTTTGCTGGCCGATGAGCTGGGCGCTGACGCGTTGGTGTGCCTGGGGTATCCCTTCTATGCGGCGGGCAAGCCGGAGAAGCCACGGGTCGAGCATCTGGCGGGACTGAAGACCGCCACCTTGATCGTCCAGGGCGAGCGCGATGCGTTGGGCAACCGTGAAACGGTCCAGGGCTATACCTTGTCACCGGATATCGAAGTGCTGTGGCTGGTGGCGGGGGATCATGACTTGAAGCCATTGAAGGCTTCTGGATTCAGCCATGAGCAGCATCTGGAGACGGCGGCGAGCAAGGTGGCAGCATTTCTCCAATCAACGTTTGGTTGACGACCATGGCCTCATCCCGAGCAGGCTCGCCCCCACGATTGCGATGCACCTGGACGGACGATCCATGACCTTGTGGGAAGAGACTGGGAGGCAATAAAAAACCGGAAGCTTTCGCTGTCCGGTTTTTTTGGGGCAGGCATCTGTCAGCGGTTGAACCGCTCCACCAATGAGTACTGCGTATTGGCTGTACGGGTCAGTTCTTCGCTGAGCAGCGCCGAGTTGTGGGCCTGGTCCGAGGTCTGGTCGGCCAGTTCCGAAATGTTGCTGATGTTGCGACTGATCTCTTCGGCCACAGAGCTTTGTTCCTCGGTGGCGGCCGCGATCTGGGTGGTCATGTCGGTGATGTTGGCCACCGCTTCGCTGATCCCCACCAGCGCCTGGTCGGCCTCCATGACGCGTGCCACGCCTTCCTCGGCCTGGCGGTGACCGGCGTCCATGGTCTGCACGGCATTGTTGGCCGTCTGCTGGAGCTTGGCGATCAGGGCATGGATCTGCCCCGTGGATTCGCTGGTGCGTTGCGCCAGTTGCCGCACTTCATCGGCCACAACGGCAAAGCCGCGACCCATTTCGCCGGCACGGGCCGCTTCGATGGCGGCGTTCAGGGCCAGGAGGTTGGTCTGGTCGGCGATGCCCTTGATCACATCCACCACGCCACCGATCTCGTCGCTGTCCTTGGCCAGCTGGGTCACGGTCTGTCCGGTCTCGCCCACCACCACCGACAGGCGCTCGATGGCTTCGCGGGTTTCCCCGGCGATATCGCGGCCACGACCGGTCAGTCGGTTGGCTTCCTGGGTCGCGTCGGCGGTGCGTTGCACGTGACTGGCGACTTCCTGGGTGGTGGCGGCCATCTGGTTGACCGCCGTGGCCACCTGTTCGGTCTCCACTCGCTGGCGTTCCAGGCCGCTGGAACTGTTGTGGGCCAGCGCGTTGGACTGTCGCGCCTGGTCGTTGAGGTGCTCGGCGGTATCCTGCAGGCGGGTCAGGCAGGTCTTCAGGCGCGCTTCCTGGCTGAGGATGGACATTTCCAGGCGTGCCTGGACCCCACGGCTGTCGGTGTACATCTGGGCGATCAGCGGGTCGGAGGTGGTCTGCTCGGCCAGGCGCAGCAGGCGCTTGATGCCCCGTTGCTGCCATTGCAGGCCCATCAGGCCCAGGGGCACCGACAGCAGGGCGGCCAGGGCGAAGCCCCAGGATGAGTTGAGGAAGGCGCCTACGATGAAGCTCAACTGGCTCACCAGGATGAACGGCAGCCAATCCTGCAGTATCGGGAGCCACTTGTCGCTCCGCGGGACGGCCGGCTTGCCCTGGTTGATGCGTCGGTAGAGCGCTTCGGCCCGGGAGACCTGCTCGGCGGTGGGCTTGACGCGCACCGACTCGTAGCCGATCACCTGGTTACCCTCGAATATGGGCGTGACGTAGGCGTTGACCCAATAATGGTCTCCGCTCTTGCAGCGATTCTTGACGATGCCCATCCATGGCAAGCCTTGTTTCAGGGTATTCCACATATGGGCGAACACGGCCGACGGGACGTCGGGGTGGCGCACCAGATTGTGAGGCGAACCGATCAGTTCTTCCTTGGAAAACCCACTGATCTCGACGAACGCGTCGTTGCAGTAGGTGATCACTCCCTTGGCATTGGTGGTGGAAATCAGTCGTTGTTGGGCCGGGAAGGTCCTTTCGCGTTGGGTGACAGGTTGGTTGTTACGCATGGTGTGTAGATCCGCAAGGCTTTGAAAGGTTGTCGGCCACGTCAGGTATTTATTGAAGTTATTTTCCCCATCGGTTTCACGCCAGCATCGGGTATGTAAACAAAGTGAAATGAATCAGGTTCAGGCCGAAGTGCGTGGCGATCGCAGCCCCCAGGCCGCCGAAGCGATACGCCAGGCCGTAGCCGAGCCCCGCGAGGCCCGACAGCAGCACCCATTCCCAACCAGCACCGGCGTGTACCAGGCCGAACAGCAGCGAGGCCAGGAGCAACGCCAGGTTGTCGCCATGGGCCAGGTGCTTGAAGCGCCGGCTCAGGCCCCCCTGAATGTAGCCACGAAACAGCGCTTCCTCCACCAGCGTCACCAATAAAAGATTGTTGAGAACCCACAGCCACGCATGGTCCGGCCATTTCGGCGCCCATTGGATCATGCCCAGCAACATGGCCCCACCCAAGGCCAGGATCGCGCTCAGCGCCAGCCCCAGGGCCGTCGCATGGACCGACAGGCGAAACCCGCGCCGACCGAAGATCCAGGGGCATGCCAGCAACAGCCAGAAGCCGATCAGTGGCTTGTCCTGATTGAAATACATGGCGAATGGCGCGGCATCGGCGGTCAGGCGTTGTGCCGGGATGGCCCGTCCGTTGAAGAAGCCCGGCATCCAGTGCAACGCCAGGGCCAGGGCCATCACCAGGAACAGGGCGTGGCCGAGGAAGCGGCCGACAGGGGTCTGCTGCTGGCGGACTGCGTACCCGGCGAACAGCAGCAGGGCGACCGAGATCAGGGCGGTCCAGGCCAGTTGGCCATAGGCCACGGCCAGGCAGTAGCCGGCGGACAGGAGGGCCAGGTAAGGCCAGGGTAGGGCGGGCATAGGACATCCTTGAATCGAAGCGAGAGCGGCAAGACGGCGGAATTATAGGCAGCCCCAATACAAAAACACCGCCTGAAAGAGGCGGTGTTTCTGTAGGAGGGGTCTTTTCAGGCTGCGATCAGTTGCCGTAGGACATAGTGCAGGATACCGCCGGCCTTGAAATATTCCACTTCATTCAAGGTATCGATGCGGCACAGCACTTCGATCCGCTCCTGGCGACCATCCTCGCGAGTAATGACCAGGGGCAGGTTCATCCGTGGTGTCAGTTCGACGTCGCTCAGCCCAAGGATATCCAGGGTTTCCTTGCCGGTCAGGTTCAGGCTCTTGCGATTCTGGTCCAGCTTGAACTGCAGTGGCAGCACGCCCATGCCCACCAGGTTGGAGCGGTGGATGCGCTCGAAGCTTTCGGCGATTACCGCCTTGACCCCCAGTAGATTGGTGCCCTTGGCCGCCCAGTCACGACTCGATCCGGTGCCATATTCCTGGCCGGCGATGACCACCAGCGGCGTGCCTGTGGCCTGGTACAGCATCGCGGCATCGTAGATCGGCATTTTCTCGCCGTTGGGAATATAGATCGTATTGCCGCCTTCCTCACCGCCCAGCATCTCGTTGCGGATCCGGATATTGGCGAAGGTACCGCGCATCATCACCTCGTGATTACCGCGCCTTGAGCCATAGGAGTTGAAGTCCCGCGGTTCCACGCCCTGTTCGCGCAGATAACGGCCAGCCGGGCTGTCGGCCTTGATATTGCCGGCCGGGGAAATATGGTCGGTGGTGACCGAGTCCCCGAGCAGGGCCAGGACCCGGGCGCCCTCGACGTTTTGGATGACCGGCGGTGGCCCGCCGATGCCGTCGAAGAACGGCGGATGCTGGATATAGGTCGAGTCCGACTGCCAGACGTAGGTGGCTGCCTGCGGCACCTCGATGGCCTGCCATTGCTCGTCGCCGGCGAACACGGCGGCATATTCCTTGTGGAACATGCTGGTATCCACCTTGGCCACGGCTTCGGCCACTTCCTGGCTGCTGGGCCAGATGTCCCGCAGGTACACGGGTTTGCCGTCCCGGTCGTTGCCCAGGGGTTCGCTGCCGATATCGATGCGCACCGTGCCCGCCAGGGCATAGGCCACCACCAGGGGCGGCGAGGCCAGCCAGTTGGTCTTGACCAGCGGATGCACGCGGCCTTCGAAGTTGCGGTTGCCCGACAGGACTGAGGCTACCGTCAGGTCGGCCTTCTGGATGGCCTTTTCGATCGGCTCGGGCAATGGTCCGGAATTACCGATGCAGGTCGTGCAGCCATAGCCCACCAGGGCGAAACCCAATTGGTCCAGATACTCGGTCAACCCGGCGGCCCGGTAGTAATCGGTGACCACCTTGGAGCCGGGCGCCAGGGAACTCTTGACCCAGGGTTTGCGGGTCAGGCCTTTCTCCACGGCTTTCTTCGCCAGCAGCCCGGCGGCCATCATCACGCTGGGGTTGGAGGTGTTGGTGCAGGAGGTGATGGCGGCGATCACCACCGCGCCGTTCTTCAGGCGATGGGTCTGGCCTTCGAATTCATACTCGGCTTCTCCCACCTGATCGGCATTGCCCACCGCGACGCCGCCACCGCCTTCGCTTTCCAGGCGCCCTTCTTCCTTGCTGGTGGGTTTGACCTGCAACCCCAGGAAGTCGTCGAACGCCTGGCCGACGTTGGCCAGCGAGACCCTGTCCTGAGGCCGTTTGGGCCCTGCCAGGCTGGCGTCGACGCTGCCCATGTCCAGCTCCAGGGTGTCGGTGAACACCGGTTCCTGGCCAGGCAGCCGCCACAGGCCCTGGGCCTTGCAGTAGGCTTCCACCAGTTTCACGGTGTCCGCCGGTCGCCCGGACAGGCGCAAGTAGTCCAGGGTCACGTCGTCCACCGGGAAAAATCCGCAGGTGGCGCCGTACTCGGGGGCCATGTTGGCGATGGTGGCGCGGTCGGCCAGGGGCAGATCGGCGAGGCCGTCGCCATAGAACTCGACGAATTTACCCACCACGCCTTTCTTGCGCAGCATCTGCGTGACGGTCAGCACCAGGTCGGTGGCGGTAATGCCCTCGCGCAGCTTGCCGGTGAGTTTGAAACCGATGACCTCGGGAATCAGCATCGACACCGGCTGGCCGAGCATGGCGGCCTCGGCCTCGATCCCGCCGACGCCCCAGCCCAGGACACCGAGGCCATTGATCATGGTGGTGTGGGAGTCGGTGCCCACCAGTGTGTCGGGAAAGGCGTAGGTGCGTCCTTCTTCTTCACGGGTCCACACAGTGCGTCCCAGATATTCGAGATTGACCTGGTGGCAGATGCCAGTGCCCGGCGGGACCACGCTGAAGTTGTCGAAGGCGCTCTGGCCCCAGCGCAGGAAGGCGTAGCGTTCGCCATTGCGCTGCATTTCGATATCGACGTTCTGCTCGAACGCCTGTTGGCTGGCGAACTTGTCCACCATCACCGAGTGGTCGATCACCAGGTCCACCGGCGACAGTGGATTGATCCGCTGGGGATCGCCGCCGGCCTTTTCCACGGCGGCGCGCATGGCGGCCAGGTCGACGACGGCCGGGACGCCGGTGAAGTCCTGCATCAGCACCCGGGCCGGGCGATACTGGATCTCGCGGTCGGAACGTCGTTCTTTAAGCCATCCGGCCAGGGCCTTGAGGTCGGCCCCGGTGACGGTCTTTTCATCTTCCCAGCGCAGCAGGTTCTCCAGCAGGACCTTGAGAGACATGGGCAGCCTGTCCAGGTCGCCCAGGCTTCGGGCGGCATCCGGCAGGCTGAAATAATGGTAGGTCCTGGCGTCGACTTGCAGCGTCTTGAGGGTTTTCAGGCTATCGAGGGAGGGCATTGAGATCACTCCTTTGAGTCCGCACGGCTACGGACTGACGGAACAGACAGAGCCTTTAACCTAGCCCTGATTTCAAGTAATGACTAATCACAGGACACCGCGGGCAGGTTTGGGGTTCCGAACTCCGCTATGATGCGCCGGTTTCGTGACAGGCTTTGCTACGGAGTTTCAATGAACACGCTTTTCATGCATTGCCGGCCGGGTTTCGAGGGAGAAGTCTGCTCCGAAATCGCCGAACACGCCGCGCGCCTGAACGTGGCCGGCTATGCCAAGGCCAAGCCGGCCAGTGCTTGCGCAGAATTCGTCTGTACGCAAGACGAGGGTGCCGAGCGATTGATGCGCGGCCAGCGTTTTGCCGATCTGATCTTCCCTCGCCAATGGGCCCGCGGCACCTTCATCGAGCTGCCGGAAACCGACCGCATCAGTGTCATCCTGTCCCACATGAGCGCATTCCCCACCTGCGGCAGCCTGTGGCTGGAGGTGCTGGACACCAACGATGGCAAGGAGCTTTCGAACTTCTGCAAGAAATTCGAGGGGCCCTTGCGCAAGGCGCTGATCGGGGCCGGCAAACTGATCGACGATGACGCCCGGCCGCGTCTGCTGTTGACCTTCAAGAGCGGCCGTGAAGTGTTTCTCGGGCTGGCGGAAGCCGACAACTCGGCAATGTGGCCCATGGGCATCCCGCGCCTGAAGTTTCCGCGGGAGGCGCCGAGCCGCTCCACGCTCAAGCTTGAAGAGGCCTGGCACCATTTCATACCCCGGGACCAGTGGGACGAGCGGCTGCACAGCGACATGACCGGTGTCGACCTGGGCGCCGCGCCGGGTGGCTGGACCTGGCAGCTGGTCAATCGCGGCATGCTGGTGACCGCCATCGATAACGGTCCGATGGCCGAGAGCCTGATGGAAACCGGCCTGGTGCAACACCTGATGGCGGATGGCTTTACCTTCAAGCCGAAACAACCGGTGGACTGGATGGTCTGCGACATCGTCGAGAAGCCGGCGCGCAACGCGGCGATGCTGGAGGAGTGGATCGGCGAGGGTCACTGTCGCGAGGCGGTGGTCAATCTCAAGCTGCCAATGAAGCAGCGTTATGCCGAAGTCAAACGTCTGCTCGAACGCATCGCCGATGGTTTCAAGGCGCGAGGCGTCAAGGTGCAGATCGGCTGCAAGCAGCTGTATCACGACCGTGAGGAGGTGACGTGCCATTTACGGCGGTTGGACACGAAGAAGCCGAAGTCCCGCTAGCCCTCGGAATTGATGCAGTTCCTTGTGGGAGCGAGTCTCGATGACGTCGGTACATTCAACATGGATGCAAGCTGACCCACCGCTGTCGCGAGCAAGCTCGCTCCCACAGGAGGCAGTGTGAAGCCAGGGGTGACCGAGCGCCGACATTGCGCGACAATGCCCGCCAGTTTCAGGAGTGAAAGATGAGTCAGATGAACGATACGCCGGTCGACGGCACCCTGGATGCCAGCGGTCTCAATTGCCCTGAGCCGGTGATGATGCTGCACCAGCACATCCGCGACCTGGTGCCGGGCGGGCTGTTGATGGTGATTGCCACCGATCCCTCGACCCGCCGTGATATTCCCAAGTTCTGCGTGTTCCTCGACCACCAATTGGTGGCCCAGGACGAAGAGAACGGCACCTACCGCTACTGGATCCGCAAGAAGCTCGCTTAACCCGCCGAGCGGCTGATGCGGATCTGCTTGCGTGCGCTGCGGGCCAGGCGGATCGACAGCATCAGCGCCGCGCAGCTCAAGCCAACGATCAACCCCTGCCACAGCCCGCTCGGGCCGCTGGCCGCCCCCAGCCAATCGGTCAGCCCCAGGGCGTAACCCACCGGCAGGCCGATGCCCCAATAGGCGAACAGCGTCAGGATCATCGTCACCCGAGTATCCTGGTAGCCGCGCAAGGCACCCGCCGCCGTCACCTGGATGCCATCGGAAAACTGGAACAGCGCCGCGTAGACGATCAGCATCGACGCCACTTCGATCACCACGGGGTCGGCGGTATAGATCGAGGCGATGGGGCCACGCAAGCCGAACATCAGGCTGGCCGACAGGCAGGCGTACGCCAGGGCGGCCCCCATGCCGACGCCGGCGGCAAAGCGTGCTTCCCGAGGCTGGCGTCGCCCCAGGGCCTGGCCGACCCGCACCGTCACGGCCATGCCCAGGGAATAGGGGATCATGAACACCAGGGAGCTGAAGTTCAGGGCGATCTGGTGCCCGGCCACCACCGTAGCGCCCAGGCTGCCGATCAGCAGGGCGATCACCGCAAAGATGCTCGACTCGGCGAACACGGCGATGCCAATGGGCAGGCCGATGCCCAGCAGGCGCTTGATGACCGTCCACTGCGGCCAGTCGAAACGGCTGAACAGACGGCTCGATCGATAGGCCGGTGCCCAGCGCGCCCAACCGGCCATGCCCAGGGCCATGACCCACATGACGATGGCCGTGGCCCAGCCACAACCGACGCCCCCCATGGCCGGCACGCCCAGGTGCCCATAGATGAAGATGTAATTGAGCGGGATGTTCAGTGCCAGCCCGCACAACCCCAACACCATCGCGGGTCGAGTGCGGCCCAGGCCGTCGCTGAAGCAGCGCAGTACGTGGTACAGCGCCACCGCCGGCAGGCCGGAACCGATGCCCCGCAGGTATTCCATGCACGGTCCGACCAGTTCGGGGTCCACCTTCATGAGGTGCAGGATCGGTTCGGCGCTGTACAGCGCCAGTGTCGCCAGCAATCCCACTGCCAATGCCAGCCACAGCGCCTGGCGCACCAGCGGTCCGATCTCGTCGAAGGTCCCGGCGCCGAAGCGCTGGGCAACTTTGGGCGTGGTGGCCAGCAATGTCCCGGTCATCAACAGGAACACCGGCACCCAGATGGAGTTGCCCAGTGCCACCGCCGCCAGGTCCCGTGGACCGACACGGCCGGCCATCACCGCATCGACAAAGCCCATGGCGGTGGTCGCCAGCTGCGCCACCATGATCGGCAATGCCAGGGCCAGCAGCGTCTTGAGCTCCAGGCGGACCCGGGCCGGGCGGGAGAGGGTGACGGCGGTGTCGATTACAGGATTCACAGGCGAAGCGTCCGAGAAATAGCATGAAACGGCGGATTCTACGCCTTGACACGGCGGTCAGGAAAAAACCTATGTTGTGGATTTGTAATCGCCTGCTCGACTTGTGAATGCACGGGCTGAGCGGAACGCCTACACTGCCCATCCCGCCAAAGGAGCTCTGCCATGCTGATCGTCGCCGACGAAAACATCCCCCTGCTCGATGCATTCTTTCAAGGTTTCGGCGAGATTCGCCGGGTACCGGGGCGGGGCATCGACCGGGCGCTGGTCGCCCAGGCCGATATTCTGCTGGTGCGTTCGGTCAGCCAGGTCAACCGGGCGCTGCTGGAAGGCAGCAAGGTGCGCTTCGTCGGTACCTGCACCATCGGTACCGATCACCTGGACCTGGCCTACTTCGCCGAGGCCGGTATCCGCTGGGCCAGCGCGCCGGGTTGCAATGCCCGTGGCGTGGTGGACTATGTGCTGGGCAGCCTGATGACCCTGGCCGAGATCGAAGGCGCGGATTTGCGTCAGCGCACCTTCGGCGTGGTCGGCGCGGGCCAGGTGGGCGGGCGCTTGATCCAAGTGCTCAGGGGGCTGGGCTGGACGGTGAAAGTCTGCGATCCACCTCGCCAGGCCGCCGAGGGCGGGGACTATGTCAGCCTGGAGCAGATCATCGAGCAGTGCGACGTGATCAGCCTGCACACGCCATTGACCCGCGATGGCGGGCAGCCGACCTGGCATCTGTTCGACGAAGCACGCCTGAACATGCTCAAGCCTGGCACCTGGTTGATCAACGCCGCGCGTGGGCCGGTCATCGACAACGTCGCGCTGCGCAGCGTGCTGCTGGAGCGCGAAGACCTGCAAGCGGTGCTGGACGTCTGGGAGCAGGAGCCGACGGTGGATGTGGACCTGGCCGACCTGTGCGTGATCGCCACGCCACACATTGCCGGTTATAGCCTTGACGGTCGCCAGCGCGGCACGGCGCAGATCTACGCGGCCTTGTGCGATTTCCTGGAGCGCCCGGCGCAAGTCAGCCTTGCCGACCTGCTGCCCAGGCCATGGCTGGGTGGCATCACCCTGGATGCCGCGACGGACCCGGCCTGGGCCTTGGCGGCGCTGTGCCGCAGCGTCTACGACCCACGTCGCGACGATGCAGATTTTCGTCGCAGTCTCGTCGGCACGGTAGACGAACAGCGCCGCGCTTTCGATGCCTTGCGCAAGCATTACCCGCCACGCCGGGAGATCGACAGCCTGAAGGTGCACATCGAAGGGCACTCCCCGGCATTGCAGCAGATCGTGACCGCGCTGGGGGCCACCGCGGAATAGGGCCGTTTACGTGGCGCGATGGGGCTGGGATGACAGATAAGTTGCCTATCCAGGCAGGCAGAAAAAACCCGACGTCGAGGTCGGGTTCAGTTGAAGACGGGCTGTATCACTTTTGTTCGGCAGGCTTGACCAGTCGTTTCTCCAGCTCGCTGCAGGCTTTCTGGATCATGTCTTCGGTGATCGGGACTTCGCGCCCTTGGGCGTCGATGAACGAGCAGCCCAGGGACTGGTCCGGTTGCGTGCGGATCACTTGAATCTTGTCGTCGCTGCTGTGTTGCAAGGACATGGCCTGTCTCCTCATCAGGTTGTGTGCCTAGTTTAGTGTCGCCAGGTGACCGAGCCATGACACTCCTTGTAGGTTCATGGCGACACCTTCACTCAAACAGAAACATCGTTGCGTTTCCACCCAGACTTTAGACCGATAACATCTAGTCACTAGTCGTTGTGGTCATATTTAACCTGACTCATTCTGATTCAACTTGGTTCCGCTGTGTTTTCGGCACCGTTGCCGATCCCGTTCCCGTTGCATTATCGGACGTTCCTGAATGCTTTCTTCTCGACATCGCCGGGCCATTGGCCTGGCCAGTGGTTTTATCGCCCCCTACCGCAAGCAGGTCGCCGGTGCCTTGCTGGCCCTTATCGTCACGGCGGGCATAACCTTGTCCATGGGCCAGGGCATCCGGTTACTGGTAGACCAGGGCTTCATGACCCGTTCCCCTCATCTGCTCAACCAGTCCATCGGGTTGTTCATGGTGCTGGTGGCGGGGTTGGCGGTCGGCACCTTCGCCCGCTTCTACTTGGTGTCCTGGATTGGCGAGCGGGTGGTGGCCGATATCCGCCGCCAGGTGTTCAACCACCTGGTGTACTTGCACCCGGGGTTCTACGAGAACAACCGCAGTTCCGAAATCCAGTCGCGCCTGACCGCAGATACCACCTTGCTGCAATCGGTGATCGGTTCTTCGCTGTCGTTGTTCCTGCGCAATGCCTTGATGGTGGTCGGCGGCATCGTGCTGCTGTTCGTCACCAACCCTAAGCTCACCAGCATCGTGGTGATTGCCTTGCCGCTGGTGCTGGCGCCGATCCTGGTTTTCGGGCGCCGGGTGCGCAGCCTGTCCCGCGAGAGCCAGGACCGCATCGCCGATGTCGGCAGCTACGTCGCCGAAACCCTGGGCCAGATCAAGACCGTCCAGGCCTACAATCATCAGGTCCAGGACGAGGGACGTTTCGCCGTCACGGTGGAGCAGGCTTTCGACACGGCTCGCAAGCGCATCGCCCAGCGGGCCTGGCTGATCACGCTGGTGATCGTGCTGGTGCTGGGAGCGGTAGGGGTCATGCTCTGGGTGGGCGGCATGGACGTGATCGCCGGACGGATTTCCGGCGGTGAACTGGCTGCTTTCGTGTTCTACAGCCTGATCGTCGGCAGTGCCTTCGGCACCTTGAGCGAGGTGATCGGCGAGCTGCAGCGGGCAGCCGGTGCCGCGGAACGCATCGCCGAACTGCTGCGCTCGCAGAACATCATCCAGCCTCCAAGCTCGGGCCTGGTGACCTTGCCCCCGCGGGTGCGGGGTGATCTGCGTCTCGAGGGCGTGCGTTTTTCCTATCCCTCCCGGCCGGAAAGCTACGCGGTCGATGGCCTGGACCTGAGCGTCAGGGCTGGTGAGACCCTGGCCCTGGTCGGGCCGTCCGGGGCGGGCAAATCCACCGTGTATGACTTGTTGCTGCGATTCTACGACCCACAGCAGGGCCGGATCCTGATCGACGACGTACCGTTGACCCGGCTCGATCCGCTGGACCTGCGGCGTCATTTCGCCCTGGTGTCGCAGAATCCGGCACTGTTTTTCGGCACCGTGGAAGAAAACCTCCGCTACGGCAATCCCCAGGCGACCTCCGCGCAGGTACGCGAGGCGGCGCAGATCGCCCACGCCCATGACTTCATCGAAAAAATGCCCGATGGCTACCAGACCCACCTGGGCGATGGTGGCCTGGGGCTGTCCGGTGGCCAGCGTCAACGCCTGGCCATCGCGCGGGCGCTGCTGGTGGATGCACCGATCCTGCTGCTGGATGAGGCCACCAGCGCCCTCGATGCGCAAAGCGAACACTTGATCCAGCAAGCCCTGCCCAGTCTGATGAAGAACCGTACCACCCTGGTCATCGCCCATCGCCTGGCGACGGTGAAGAACGCCGACCGGATCGCGGTGATGGACCAGGGCAAAGTGGTTGCCGTGGGCACTCATCAGGAGCTGGTGGCCAGCAATGCGCTGTATGCGCGGTTGGCGGCGTTGCAGTTCGATGCTGGCCGGGAGTCGGCAACTGGCTGAGGACTGCCGCCGTAAGGTCCGGTAACCGACAAAAAAATGCCCGTGGCTTTCTATACGGGCATTTTTTTCGCTTTTGAGGAACCGCTTGCCACTTGAAGCTCGACGCTAACCCTCACTGATCATCGAAGTACCGCTCGTGCCAATCCACCAACGGCTGCGGCGAGTTGAGTTTCTGGCCGTAGATCACCGAGTAGGACAACACGTTCTGCACGTATTGGCGGGTTTCATCGAACGGGATGCTTTCGACCCAGACGTCGAAGCTCAGGTGATCGGCGCCACGCAGCCACTGGCGTACGCGCCCGGGGCCGGCATTGTAGGCGGCCGAAGCCAGTACGCGGTTGCCGTTGAACTGGCTGTGCACCTGGCTCAGGTAGGCCGCGCCCAGCTGGATGTTCTTGTCGGGGTTCAATACCTGCTGTGGCGAGGCCAGGGGGATGCTGAACTTGCGCGCGGTCTCCTTGGCGGTGCCGGGCATCAGTTGCATCAGGCCGGCGGCACCGACGCTGGAGCGGGCGTCATCCATAAAGGCACTTTCCTGGCGGGTGATCGCGAAGACCCAGCTCGAATGCAGGCCACGAACCTTGGCCTCGCGCACCAGGGTCTCGCGGTGGGCCATCGGGAAGCGGATGTCCAGGTCGTCCCAGTACTTGGCCTGGCTGATGGTGCGGATCGCCGGGAAATACCATTTCAGGTCATAGGCGAGTTTCGCCTGGGCGACCATTTCCTCCCGGCTGAAATGCCGGCTGACGTGGTACCACTCGCGGCGACCGTCGACGATCTGCCCGCGGGCATGAAACTCCAGCGCCCGGCGTACGCCTGGGGTATTGCGCACCTTGTTGACCAGCGCCTGGCTCATCACCAGCGGTTTGTTGACCAGGGAGTAGGGCGACTGGGAGCGGTCGGCGGCCAGGAACCCGTAGAAGTCCCGCTCACGCGCCAAGTGCTTGTAAAGCGCCTGTGCCTCGGGGTTCTGCGGTTGCGCCAGTTCCAGGCTACGGGCCTGCCAGTAGCGCCAGCGGTTGGTGGTGGCCAGCGACTCGGGCAGGCGCCGGCTCAATTCATAGGCCTCATTCCAGCGACCCAGGCGCAGCAACAGGCGCAGGCGCCATTCCGACACGGTGTCGTCCCGCAGCTCCGGATCGTATCTGGTCATCACGTCCAGGGCACGACTGTCGAAACGCTTGGCCAGGGTCAGGCCGATCTCCCGGGCGATGGCGACCTTCTCGTCGCGGGAAAAGTGCATGGTGCTGGCGTAGCCGTCCAGCAATGCCATGGCTTTGTCAGGATCCTGGCGGGCGAGGCGGCGCAGGCCGAGGCTGACGATATCGGACATGGGCTCGTCCGCCGGGCTGAAGCGCGACGGCTGGTTGAGCAGTTCGGGTTTCTGCGCCACGTCCACCAGCAATTTGCCTCGGGGGGCGAGGGTGGTCAGGCCGCTGACCAGGCTGTTGGCCAGCGGATAGTTGCGGGCCTGGGCGGCCAGCTTGGCCCGCTCCCAGCGTTTCTGTTCCGTCAACTGGCCCTGGGAGGCCCACAGGCCGAACAGCGCGTCGCACGCCTGCGGCTGGGACTTGCCGGTGAGCCAGAGTTTCTCGGTGTTGGCGTAGCCTTCGGCCTTCAAGCCATGGGTGAGCTGGTATTGGGCATTGAGGCAGTCCAGTTCGGTGAAGTTGAGCTTGGGGTCGTAATACTTGACGAAGGTCTGCCAGTCGCCGCGTTCGCTCAGCCAGCGCAGCCAGCGCAACTTCATCCAGTTGGCCTGGGGCAGGTCACCGTGTTCAGCGAGGAACTTCTCGATTTCGGCGTTGCTGGCGCTCTTGAGGCGCGCGGTCAGTTCGTCATAGGCCAGGTACGGCTCCAGCGGATAGTCGCGCAAGGCCTGGCTGTAGCGCAAGTACGGGCCGGAGTCGCCCTTGGCCAGGGCACGCTTGGCCTCATCGTAATACTGGCGTTGAGTGGAGATATCCACCGCCTGGGCGGTCTGGATGGCAGTGGCACACACGAAAAAACAGGACAAGACACTAAAAAGGCGACTGCGCATGATACGTCCGGGCAGAAAAAACATGACAAGCCCAAGGGAAAACCCAGGGTAACTGTCTGTAGCTTAGCCTTTTGCCAGCAAGCGGCGAAAGCTTTGCGGGGCCATCGGTGCAAGTTCGCGGTTTTTGTCGCGCCGAACCTGTAAAGAGCCCTCGGGTGACGAAATAGGCGGCCCTGCAAGGTCCTATCTCGGGTAGAATGCGCGCCCGGTTTTTGGAGAAGCTCATGACCCTGCTCAAATTCAGCGATGTGTCCCTTGCGTTCGGCGCCATGCCGTTGTTGGACAAGGTGTCCTGGCAGATCGCCCGTGGCGAGCGGGTGTGCATCATCGGCCGCAACGGTACCGGCAAGTCCAGCATGATGAAGCTGGTCAAGGGTGACCAGAAGCCCGACGACGGCTCCGTCTGGCGGGCCCCGGGCCTGAAGATCGGCGAATTGCCCCAGGAATTGCCGGTGGCCGACGAGCGGACGGTGTTCGATGTGGTTGCCGAGGGCCTGGACGGCGTCGGTGCGCTGCTGGCCGAGTATCATCACCTGAGCCAGAACATCGTCACCGATGCCGACCTGGAAAAGCTGATGCACGTGCAGCATGACCTCGAGGCCCGTGATGGCTGGCGCCTGCAGCAACTGGTCGACAGCACCCTGAGCCGCCTGCAATTGCCGGCCGACAAGACCCTGGCCGATCTGTCCGGTGGCTGGCGCCGCCGGGTCCTGCTGGCCCAGGCCCTGGTGTCCGAGCCGGACCTGCTGCTGCTCGACGAACCGACCAACCACCTGGACATCGGCGCCATCGCCTGGCTCGAAGAGGCCTTGAAGGATTTCCAGGGGGCGGTGCTGTTCATCACCCACGACCGTTCTTTCCTGCAGAACCTGGCGACCCGCATCCTCGAGCTGGATCGCGGCGGCCTGATTGACTGGAACGGCGACTACGCCAGTTTCCTGGTGCACAAGGAAGCCATGCTGGCGGCCGAAGAAACCGCCAATGCCTTGTTCGACAAGCGCCTGGCCCAGGAAGAAGTCTGGATTCGCCAGGGCATCAAGGCCCGGCGTACTCGCAACGAAGGCCGCGTACGCGCCCTCAAGGCCCTGCGTGTCGAACGCAGCGAGCGTCGCGAGCGTACCGGCAAGGCCAATATCCAGCTCGACACCGCCGAGAAGTCCGGCAAGCAGGTGATGGTGCTGGAGAACGTCAGCTTTGCCCATCCGGGCGGACCGCTCCTGGTCAAGGACTTTTCCATGGTCCTGCAGCGGGGCGACCGTATCGGCCTGCTGGGTGCCAACGGCACCGGCAAGACCACCTTGCTCAAGCTGATGCTCGGTGGCCTGACGCCTACCAGCGGCAAGGTAGAAGAGGGCACCAGGATCGATGTCGCCTACTTCGACCAGTTGCGCCATCAGCTGGATCTGGAAAAGACGGTGATCGACAACGTCGCCGAGGGCCGCGACTTCATCGAGATCGATGGCCAGAGCCGCCACGTACTGAGCTACCTGGGCGACTTCCTGTTCAGCCCCCAGCGTGCGCGTACGCCGGTCAAGGCCTTGTCCGGCGGTGAGCGTGCCCGTCTCTTGCTGGCGAAGCTGTTCAGCAAGCCGGCGAACCTGCTGGTGCTCGACGAACCGACCAACGACCTGGACGTGGAAACCCTGGAGTTGCTGGAAGAAGTGTTGCTGACCTTCAGCGGCACGGTGCTGATGGTCAGTCACGACCGGGCCTTCCTCGACAACGTGGTTACCAGCACCCTGGTGTTCGAAGGCGAGGGACAGGTTCGCGAATACGTCGGCGGGTATCAGGACTGGTTGCGCCAGGGTGGCTCGCCGCGCCTCCTGGGCGTGACCGAGAGCAAGTCCGGCAAGGCCGACCTGAACTCGGCCGTGGTCAAGGCCGAACCTGCACCGGTTGTCTCGGCTGCCGCCCCGGCACCGGCCAGGAAAAAACTCAGCTATAAGCTGCAGCGCGAGCTGGAAGCCTTGCCCGGCGATATCGAGGCCAAGGAAGCGCAGATCGCGGCGGTGGAAGCTGAAATGGCGGAGGCCGGTTTCTATCAGCGCCCTCCCGCCGAAACCGCCAAGGTGATCGCGCAGCTGGAGCAGTTGCAGGCCGAGCTGGATGCCTTGGTCGAGCGCTGGGCCGAACTGGACGCGTGATCAACCGTTGCAAGTAAATCCCGGCGTTCAGCAATGAATACCGGGATTTTCATTTGAAAACGCTCTCCATGGGGAGCAAGCAGGCTCGCTCCCCATGGATCATGTGCGCTTGATCAGGTGCACCGCCAGCACATCGCAAGGCGCGCCGTGCAGCACATCATTGGCGGTAGAGCCCAGCAGCAGTGCCAGGCCATGGCGACCGTGGCTGCCGACCACGATCAGGTCGCAACCCTGTTCCTTGGCCAGGTGGTGGATTTCCTGGCGCGGCTGGCCGTAGGTCAGGTGGCTGAATTCCTTCTTCAGGGCCGGATATTTCGCGATCAGTCGGTCAAGGCGTTCCTTGGCCTGGTCGAATTGCTGTTGTTGCAGCTGGGATAGGTCCATTGGCACGTCGCCGCCGAAGGCCATGGCCATCGGTTCGACGATATGCACCAGCGAAAGCTTGGTGTCTCGGCCTTCGCAAAGCGCGAGGGCACGCTTGACGACGGGATCGCATTCTTCAGTAAGGTCGACGGCGACCAGGATGTGTTCGTAGTACATGGAAAGCACTCCAGAGAATTGCGATACGGTTAAGTATGGCTGGTTTCAAGCGCATTGACGGCGACCTCGGTCAATGGCCCATCAGAATTCGGGAGTACAGATATGACGGTCTGGATAGTGGTGTCAATCCTGCTGGTGGTGTTGAGCCCCCTGGCATGGTTGCGGCCGTCCCGTGTACAGAGCGGTCGCATGGCCCTGCGCATGGAGGCGCGGCGCCTCGGCCTGGCCATGCAACTGGCACCCCAGGAGTGGCCGCACTGGCTCGAGCCGCAGCCACCGAATCCTTGCGCCCAGTACCTCCGGCCCCGGCGCGGCAAGCAACCGGCCAGTTGGAGCTACTGGCAAAGCGCGCCAGGTGTCTGGGTCAACCAGTGGCGGGAAGTCTGCCAGGATGAGGCGCTGCTCGCCCATCTGGAGAAGCTGCCCGCCAACGTCTACAAGATCCAAGCCGATCGGCAAATGATCGCGTTGTACTGGGGCGAAAAAGGCGAGGCCACTGTATTGCAGGACATTTCCGATGTGCTCAAGGCATTGGCTTGACGGGGCGGCGGAAGGTCATGGGGCGTCGCCGTCCGCACCCATAAAAAAGCCCGACAGCTTCATCGGGCGGGTTGGCCAGGCAGGCCGGTAAACAGAATTCTTGTCCGGACGTTCGTTCGCGACCTCATCAGCCGACCGTTTTCAAACGCACTTACGCCAGCATAGCCGGTCGAAATCAGCGTGCCTGGAATTAGGGCGACTTTTCTAATTATTGATCTTATGAATGGCCTTGCATGCGGCGCCGTGTTGCGGATCCGTACGGTACGGAAATGACTGTCAAGTCGCGCTCGGCGCCCTGTTTAGGGCGATTGACAATTGTCGGAATTTCCGTGAAGGTGACGTACCCAAATCAAACGGGCGTATGAATTGAGCGTTTGTATTTTCCGAATGCTCCTACAGAACCCCGACTATCGCGTTGGCGGGTGTGCCTGGCGGATTGGCGTAGCATCGACGGTAACGTCAATGCCGAACCAGTGGTCAGCGTTCAACGTGTACTGTTCAGCGTCCATATCGTGGAGATCAGTTGATGATTTACGAAGGTAAAGCCATCACGGTTAAGGCTCTTGAAAGCGGCATCGTCGAACTCAAGTTCGACCTCAAGGGTGAGTCCGTCAACAAGTTCAACCGTCTAACCCTGAATGAATTGCGTCAGGCCGTGGACACTATCAAGGCAGATGCTTCGATCAAGGGTGTGATCGTCAGCAGTGGCAAGGACGTCTTCATCGTCGGCGCCGACATCACCGAGTTCGTCGACAACTTCAAGCTGCCCGATGCCGAACTGATCGCCGGCAACCTCGAAGCCAACCGTATCTTCAGCGATTTCGAAGACCTCAATGTTCCGACCGTCGCGGCCATCAACGGTATCGCCCTGGGTGGCGGCCTGGAAATGTGCCTGGCGGCGGATTATCGCGTCATGTCCACGTCGGCCAAGATCGGCCTGCCGGAAGTCAAGCTGGGCATCTATCCGGGCTTTGGTGGCACCGTGCGCCTGCCCCGCCTGATCGGCGTCGACAACGCCATCGAATGGATTGCCGCCGGCAAGGAAAACCGTGCCGAAGACGCGCTGAAAGTCGGTGCCGTGGATGCCGTGGTCGAGCCTGGCAAACTCCAGGAGGCCGCCCTCGAGCTGGTCAAGCGTGCCATCAGCGGTGAGTTCGATTACAAGGCCAAGCGCCAGCCGAAGCTGGAAAAGCTCAAGCTCAACGCCATCGAACAGATGATGGCTTTCGAAACCGCCAAGGGTTTCGTGGCCGGCCAGGCTGGCCCGAACTACCCGGCGCCGGTCGAAGCCATCAAGACCATTCAGAAAGCCGCGAACTTCGGTCGCGACAAGGCCCTGGAAGCCGAAGCCGCCGGCTTCGTCAAACTGGCCAAGACCTCCGCTGCACAAAGCCTGATCGGTCTGTTCCTCAATGACCAGGAACTGAAGAAAAAGGCCAAGGCCTACGACGAAATCGCGCGTGACGTGAAGCAGGCTGCCGTGCTGGGCGCCGGCATCATGGGCGGTGGTATCGCTTATCAGTCGGCGTCCAAGGGCACGCCGATCCTGATGAAAGACATCAACGAGCACGGTATCGAGCAAGGCCTGGCCGAAGCCGCCAAACTGCTGGTGGGCCGCGTCGACAAAGGCCGCATGACCGCCGCGAAGATGGCCGAAGTGCTCAACGGCATTCGCCCGACCTTGTCCTATGGTGACTTCGGCCATGTCGACCTGGTGGTCGAAGCGGTTGTCGAGAATCCGAAGGTCAAGCAGGCGGTATTGGCTGAAGTCGAAGACCAGGTCAAGGAGGACACCATCCTTGCTTCGAACACTTCGACCATTTCCATCTCGCTGCTGGCCAAGGCCCTCAAGCGCCCGGAGAACTTCGTGGGCATGCACTTCTTCAACCCGGTGCACATGATGCCGCTGGTGGAAGTGATCCGGGGCGAGAAGTCCAGCGAACAGGCTATCGCCACCACCGTGGCCTACGCCAAGAAAATGGGCAAGAACCCGATCGTCGTCAACGACTGCCCGGGCTTTTTGGTCAACCGCGTGCTGTTCCCGTACTTCGGCGGTTTTGCCAAGCTGGTCAGCGCCGGCGTGGACTTCGTGCGCATCGACAAGATCATGGAGAAATTCGGCTGGCCGATGGGCCCGGCCTACCTGATGGACGTGGTCGGCATCGACACCGGTCACCATGGCCGCGACGTCATGGCCGAAGGTTTCCCGGACCGCATGAAGGACGACCGTCGTTCCGCCGTTGACGTGCTCTATGAAGCCAAGCGCCTGGGCCAGAAGAACGGCAAGGGCTTCTATGCCTACGAAACCGACAAGCGCGGCAAGCAGAAGAAAGTGGCCGACCCGTCGGTGCTGGAAGTGCTCAAGCCGATCGTCTATGAGCAGCGCGAAGTCACCGACGAGGACATCATCAACTGGATGATGATCCCGCTGTGCCTGGAGACCGTGCGTTGCCTGGAAGACGGCATTGTCGAAACCGCCGCCGAAGCCGACATGGGTCTGGTCTACGGTATCGGTTTCCCTCCATTCCGTGGCGGTGCGCTGCGCTACATCGATTCGATCGGTGTTGCACAGTTCGTTGCCCTGGCTGACCAGTACGCTGATCTGGGCGCGCTGTACCACCCCACCGCGAAGCTGCGTGAAATGGCCAAGAACGGCCAGAGCTTCTTCGGTTAAGCGCCCAACGACTAGAGCGAGAGAACATTTATGAGCTTGAATCCTAGAGACGTCGTGATCGTCGACTTCGGTCGTACGCCGATGGGCCGCTCCAAGGGCGGCATGCACCGCAACACCCGTGCCGAGGACATGTCGGCGCACCTGATCAGCAAGCTGCTGGAGCGCAACGTCAAGGTCGACCCCAATGAAGTCGAAGACGTGATCTGGGGCTGTGTGAACCAGACCCTGGAGCAGGGCTGGAACATCGCCCGCATGGCTTCGCTGATGACCCAGATTCCCCACACGTCGGCCGGCCAGACCGTCAGCCGCCTGTGCGGTTCCTCCATGAGCGCGCTGCACACCGCCGCCCAGGCGATCATGACTGGCAACGGTGACGTGTTCGTCGTCGGTGGTGTCGAGCACATGGGCCACGTGAGCATGATGCACGGCGTCGATCCGAACCCGCATATGTCGCTGTATGCGGCAAAGGCCTCCGGCATGATGGGCCTGACCGCGGAAATGCTCGGCAAGATGCACGGCATCACCCGCGAACAGCAGGACGCCTTTGGCGTGCGCTCCCACCAGCTCGCCCACAAGGCGACCGTGGAAGGCAAGTTCAAGGACGAGATCATCCCGATGCAGGGTTACGACGAGAACGGCTTCCTGAAGTTGTTCGACTACGACGAAACCATCCGTCCGGAAACCACCCTGGAAAGCCTGGCGACCCTCAAGCCGGCCTTCAACCCGAAGGGTGGTACCGTGACGGCCGGCACTTCGTCGCAGATCACCGATGGTGCTTCGTGCATGATCGTGATGTCCGCCCAGCGTGCCCAGGACCTGGGGATCCAGCCGATGGCCGTGATTCGTTCGATGGCGGTAGCGGGTGTGGATCCGGCGATCATGGGCTATGGTCCAGTACCGGCTACCCAGAAAGCCCTGAAGCGTGCCGGCCTGAGCATGGCCGATATCGACTTCATCGAGCTCAACGAAGCTTTCGCTGCACAGGCCCTGCCGGTGCTGAAAGATCTGAAAGTGCTCGACAAGATGGACGAGAAGGTTAACCTGCACGGCGGCGCGATCGCCCTGGGACACCCGTTCGGTTGCTCCGGTGCGCGTATCTCCGGTACGTTGCTGAACGTCATGAAACAGAACGGCGGCACTTTCGGGGTGTCCACCATGTGCATTGGCCTTGGCCAAGGCATCGCCACTGTCTTCGAACGCGTCTAAGCGTTGCGTCGATGGAAGCCGGGGCCGAGTGCCCCGGTTTTTGTTTTTCCGGATTTATTTTGTTTTTATTTTGAAAGGACTTGAGCGAGGGCCGAAGCATGCCGATACAACCAGGGCTCTACCAACATTACAAAGGTCCGCAGTACCGCGTATTCAGCATCGCGCGGCATTCCGAGACCGAGGAAGAAGTGGTCTTCTACCAGGCCCTGTATGGCGATTACGGCTTTTGGGTGCGTCCCTTGAGCATGTTCCAGGAGTCCGTCGAGGTTGACGGCGAACAGGTGCCGCGCTTTGCTTTGGTGCAGGCCGAAGAGAGCATTTTTTCCAGGCCATGAGGCCTTCGTGCGGGACCCCCTGCGCTTGACCTCACCTTACAGCCACTATATATAGCGGTGCCGCGTCAGGCGCCAACCGCCTTTCACTTTTTAGAATTCAGGAATTTTCTGATCCATGGGCAAATCGCTGGTCATTGTGGAATCCCCGGCTAAGGCCAAGACCATCAACAAGTATCTGGGTAACCAATACGTGGTGAAGTCGAGTATCGGCCATATCCGTGACCTGCCCACCAGCGGTTCGGCTAGCGCCAGCAAGGAGCCAGCCGCCAAGCGCGGCAAGGCCACTGCGGGCGAAGCGCCGGCGCTGTCGCCGAAGGAAAAGGCGCGCAAGCAGCTGGTCTCGCGCATGGGAGTCGATCCGGAGCATGGCTGGAAGGCCAAGTACGAGATCCTCCCGGGCAAGGAAAAGGTCATCGAAGAGTTGCGTCGGCTCGCCAAGGATGCCGACACCATCTACCTGGCGACGGACTTGGACCGCGAAGGGGAAGCCATCGCCTGGCACCTGCGCGAAGCCATCGGGGGGGATGACAGCCGCTACAAGCGCGTGGTGTTCAACGAGATCACTAAGAAGGCCATCCAGGAAGCGTTCTCCGAGCCGGGCGAGCTGGACATCGATCGGGTCAACGCCCAGCAGGCGCGTCGTTTCCTCGACCGGGTGGTGGGCTACATGGTTTCGCCCCTGCTGTGGGCCAAGATCGCCCGCGGCCTGTCGGCCGGTCGTGTGCAGTCGGTAGCAGTGAAGCTGGTGGTGGAGCGCGAGCGGGAAATTCGTGCGTTCATTCCCGAAGAGTATTGGGAAGTGCATGCGGACCTCGGCACGACCAAGGGCGCGACCGTGCGCTTCGAAGTCGCCCGCGAGAAGGGCGAAGCCTTCAAGCCGCTCAACGAAGCCCAGGCCATGGCAGCGCTGGAGAAGCTCAAGGCTTCCAGCTACAGCATCGTCAAGCGTGAAGACAAGCCGACCAGCAGCAAGCCATCGGCGCCGTTCATTACCTCCACGCTGCAGCAGGCCGCGAGCAACCGCCTGGGCTTCGGCGTGAAGAAAACCATGATGATGGCCCAGCGTCTGTACGAAGCGGGCTACATCACTTACATGCGTACCGACTCGACCAACCTTTCGGCCGATGCCGTGGCGATGGCGCGCACCTACATCGAAAGCGAATTCGGCAAGAAGTACCTGCCGGACACGCCAAATGTCTATAGCAGCAAGGAAGGCGCACAGGAGGCTCACGAAGCGATTCGTCCCTCCGATGCCAATACCGAGCCGAGCAAGCTGTCGGGCATGGAGCGTGATGCCGAGCGCCTGTACGAGCTGATCTGGCGTCAGTTCCTGGCATGCCAGATGCTGCCTGCCCAGTACCTGTCCACCACCGTCAGCGTCGGTGCCGGGGACTTCGAGCTGCGCGCCAAGGGCCGCATCCTCAAGTTCGACGGCTACACCCGGGTCATGCCGCAGATCACCAAGCCTGGGGATGACGATGTCCTGCCGGACATGGCCCAGGGCGACGTGCTGAAACTCATCAAGCTCGATCCGACGCAGCATTTCACCAAGCCACCGGCACGCTACTCGGAAGCCAGCCTGGTCAAGGAGATGGAAAAGCGTGGTATCGGTCGTCCTTCGACTTATGCAGCGATCATTTCCACCATCCAGGATCGTGGCTATGTAGCGCTGCATAATCGTCGGTTCTACTCGGAAAAGATGGGCGATATCGTGACCGAGCGCCTGTCCGAGAGCTTCTCGAACCTGATGGACTACGGCTTTACCGCCGATATGGAAGAGAATCTCGACGATGTGGCCCAGGGCGAGCGGGACTGGAAAAACGTCCTGGATGAGTTCTACGGCGACTTCAAGAAAAAACTCGAAGTGGCGGAGAGCCCGGACAACGGCATGCGGGCCAACCAGCCGGTCATGACCGATATTCCATGCCAGACCTGCGGTCGTCCAATGCAGATCCGCACGGCTTCGACCGGCGTCTTCCTGGGTTGCTCGGGCTACAGCCTGCCACCCAAGGAGCGCTGCAAGGCCACGGTCAACCTGGTTCCGGGGGATGAAATCGCAGCGGACGACGAGGGGGAATCGGAATCCCTGGTGTTGCGTGGCAAGCATCGCTGCCCGATCTGCAGCACGGCGATGGATGCCTACCTGCTGGATGAGAAGCGCAAGCTGCATATCTGCGGTAACAATCCGGATTGTGCGGGCTACGAGATCGAAGAGGGCAGCTATCGCATCAAGGGGTATGAAGGCCCGAGCCTGGAGTGCGACAAGTGCGGTAGCGAGATGCAGCTCAAGACCGGCCGTTTCGGCAAGTTTTTCGGTTGCACCAACCCGACCTGCAAGAACACCCGCAAACTGCTGCGCAGTGGTGACGCCGCACCGCCGAAGATGGATCCGGTGAAGATGCCTGAGCTCAAGTGCGAGAAGGTCAACGACACCTACATCCTGCGTGACGGTGCGTCCGGCCTGTTCCTGGCCGCCAGCCAGTTCCCGAAAAACCGTGAAACCCGGGCACCGCTGGTGATAGAGCTGCTGCCGCACAAGGACGAGATCGATCCCAAGTACCATTTCCTTTGCGAAGCGCCGCAGAAGGATCCGGACGGTCGCCCGGCGGTGATTCGCTACAGTCGCAAGACCAAGGAGCAGTACGTCCAGACTGAGGTCGACGGCAAGCCCACCGGCTGGAAGGCGTACTACGACGGCGGCAAGTGGACCGTTGAAGACAAACGCTGATTGTCGGCAATGACTTGGGGATGAAAGTGCTTGCGTGCGCAGAATGACCAGGCAGCTCCCACAGCACCGTTGTTGAACAGAAAAGGCCCCGTCATGGGGCCTTTTCTGTTTTTGGCTTGCAGTCGCCTCGGTTGATCCATGACACTGTCGCTCTTGCGTGAAGCTTTCATGTCGTTGGGAGGATGCCGCCATGGCCCACGAGCTCTACACCCGCACCAACCAGAAAATCTATTTCGCCGGCCTGTCGCTCGAGGCGCTCGCCAGGGCCGAGGATGGACGAGCAATGAACTCCCCTGCACTGATCCAGGCTGGGCGTGAGTCCGCCTTGTTTCACCTGTACGGTGCGTTATTGGGGTTGTGTCATGAAATCGCAGGCTTCTATCGCTTGCCTCAGGCCAATGCTCCGCGTGCAGAGCTGCTGTTGACCCGCGAGGTCCTCCAGGACATCGCCATCCCCGAGCTGGCGGAAATGCTCGAACTGGCTCAGAACCCTGAAACCTGGCTGGCCAGATTGCTGGCGGCCCATGGGGCGCTGTTCCAGCCGCCGCGGGCACCGCACAAGCCCAAGGGCGATGTAACCCAGCCGTTGATTGTGGCGGTCAACCTGGACGAACCGGAGCCTGAGGACGAATTGAGTCGGGAGGAGCTGGAGAGCTGGCGCCAGAATCTCAAAAGCCTGGCGATTCGTTTCCGTGAAGGGTTGAACGAATGCTGATGGTCTTTTTCGGACCGTAACGTTCATTGACAACGCTTGGTCAAGATCCCGAGCGAATCCTGGCCGATGGCGATATAATCCTCGCCTTTCGTGGAGAACAGACTTTTATGCCTACGTCCTTTCTAGAAATTGTCGAACTTCCTGACGGCCGCATCGAGCTGCGCAGGGCTGAGGACGAGGGTTCCCTGGTTACCCTGAGTTTCTCCGAAGACGCCAAGGCGTTCCTTCAGGGGCAGCACGTCGAAGTCGCCAAGGCGATGTTGAGCGTGGGTGTCCAAATGGCAGGGCGCCTGGTTGAAGGTGAGTTCAGCAAGGAAGAAGGACCACGGGTTCTTCATTGATACCCGTTTGTCGGTTTTTGAAAGATGATTTGCTGACCGGCTTCTCTGTCCTGGAGAAGCCTCGTGGTTGTCCTAGCCCAAACGAATATTCAGGCTTTGTGCGTCTCCGACGCGAGCGGCGCTGATCAACTGTTGTCGCGCGGCAGGGGATAGCGGGTTGAGCCAGCTGACCACCGTATGGCTACGGCCCAGGCGCAATGCTTCGCACGTCAACTGTAGGGCGCTCTGAGTGCCTCGGGGCTGCAGCAGCAGGATACGCTCGCGATTGAGGCCGGCATCTCGCAGCCAGGCTTGGGTAACGCTCGCCGGAGGCGCGATCAGCGTCAACCAGCGAGCGTCCTGGTCCTGGCTCAACTCCCGCAGGATCGGGGCCAGCAGGTTCAGGCAGTTCCCGGCCGCACCACGTAACGACAATTCACTGAAGGCCTCGGGCTCGACGCCCCAGGGTGATTCGATCACATCTTTCAGGACTGGAGCCAAAGGCTGGGCCATGAATGCCTCGAACAGCGGCAGTTGCGTGTGCTGTGGTGTGTGAGGGAAATGCATAAAGCCTCCTTTAGCGGCGAATGACGCCGACGCTCAAGCCTTCGATGACGAGATCCTGTTCTTTCAGGTTCACTTCGATGGGGGCGAATTCGGGGTTTTCGGCGATCAGCCAGACCTTGCTGCCATCGCGCTTGAAGCGCTTGACGGTCACTTCGTCACCGATACGCGCCACGACGATCTGGCCATTGCGGGCTTCGCGAGTGGTGTGCACCGCCAGCAGGTCGCCATCGAAAATGCCGATGTCCTTCATGCTCATGCCGTGGACGCGAAGAAGATAATCGGCCCGGGGATGGAAGAAAGAAGGGTTGATGTTGCAGGATTCTTCGACGTGTTGTTCAGCAAGGATCGGAGCGCCTGCCGCCACGCGGCCAATGATCGGCAGGGTGGTTTCGTCGGCCTTGGCTTCGAAGCCGGGGATGCGGATCCCGCGGGACGCGCCGGGCGTCATTTCGATCGCGCCTTTGCGAGCGAGGGCCTTGAGATGTTCTTCTGCCGCGTTGGGCGACTTGAAACCCAGTTCCTGAGCGATTTCCGCGCGGGTCGGCGGGTAGCCGTTGTCTTCTAGGCAGCGTTTGATGAAGGCCAGAATCTCTGCTTGGCGTGGCGTCAGCTTTAGCATATTGATCGCTCTGTCTTTTTATACAGTGACTGGGATTATATACAGTGGCGGCCGCTTGGCAATCCTCCTTTTTTCTCGGGCCGCCGGACGGTAGAAGGAGCTGCTGGATGCGCCATGGCTACAGCCTGTCAAAGGTATGGTTAAATAGCTGACCGCCCGTTCGCAAAACGTCCCGCCAGGCTTGACAACGCGGGGGCTGAAACGTATGTTTCAAACAAGTGTTTGTCAGGCGGAGTAGCCATGGCCCAGTCGGAAACCGTTGAACGCATTCTCGATGCTGCCGAGCAGTTGTTCGCGGAAAAAGGTTTTGCCGAAACCTCGTTGCGTCTGATTACCAGCAAGGCCGGGGTGAACCTGGCGGCGGTGAACTATCATTTCGGCTCGAAGAAGGCGCTGATCCAGGCGGTCTTCTCGCGCTTCCTCGGGCCTTTCTGCCTCAGCCTCGACCGCGAGCTGGAACGCCGCCAGGCCAAGCCCGACGTCAAGCCCACCCTCGAAGAACTGCTGGAGATGCTGGTCGAGCAGGCGCTTGCCGTGCAACCACGCAGTGGCAACGACCTGTCCATTTTCATGCGCCTCCTGGGCCTGGCCTTCAGCCAGAGCCAGGGGCACCTGCGGCGTTACCTCGAAGACATGTACGGCAAGGTGTTCCGCCGCTACATGCTTCTGGTCAACGAAGCCGCACCCCGTATCCCGCCCATCGAGCTGTTCTGGCGCGTGCATTTCATGCTCGGTGCCGCTGCGTTCAGCATGTCCGGTATCAAGGCCTTGAGGGCCATCGCCGAAACCGATTTCGGCGTGAACACGTCCATCGAGCAGGTGATGCGCCTGATGGTGCCGTTCCTGGCGGCCGGCATGCGCGCCGAGAGCGGCGTCACCGACGACGCCATGGCGGCCGCGCAATTGCGTCCGCGCAGCAAATCGACACCGGCGCTCGCCAAGGCCTGAGTGCCCGGTGCATGGGTGGGCGCGGCGGCCTACATCCGCTAAGCTAGCCGCCCATGCACACTCTCGTTTCGAATCCGCCCCATCTCCCATTGCGTGACCGCGTTCTGCCGGGCCAGGCGCCTGAGGGTGCGGTCGCGCAGCCGCCGTGCGGATTCATCATTATCAAGGAACTATTATGACTGCTGGCCTGCAAGGCTCGTTGATGGTGGACGTCGCCGGTACCTGGCTGACGGCCGAGGACCGCCACCTGTTGCGTCAGCCGGAAGTGGGCGGCCTGATCATTTTCGCTCGAAATATCGAGCATCCACGGCAGGTTCGCGAGTTGAGCGCGTCGATACGGGCCATTCGTCCAGACCTTCTGCTGGCGGTGGACCAGGAGGGGGGGCGCGTTCAGCGCCTGCGTCAGGGGTTCGTCCGTTTGCCGGCCATGCGGGCCATTGCCGACAATCCGAATGCCGAATACCTGGCCGAGCAGTGCGGCTGGATCATGGCCACCGAGGTGCTGGCTGTCGGTCTCGACCTGAGCTTCGCGCCGGTGCTGGATCTCGATTACCAGCGCAGCGCCGTGGTTGGTAGTCGTTCTTTCGAAGGTGATCCCGAGCGCGTGGCATCGCTGGCAGGTGCGTTCATTCGTGGCATGAAGGCCGCCGGCATGGCGGCCACCGGCAAGCATTTTCCCGGTCATGGCTGGGCCGAGGCCGACTCTCACGTGGCCATCCCCAATGATGAGCGCAGCCTGGAGCAGATCCGCGCCAATGACCTGGTGCCCTTCGCCAGATTGAGCAAGCAGTTGGCCGCAGTGATGCCCGCCCATGTCATCTATCCCCAGGTCGATGCCAACCCGGCAGGCTTTTCCCGACGCTGGCTGCAGGACATCCTGCGAGGCGAGCTGCAGTTCGACGGCGTGATCTTCAGTGATGACCTGTCGATGGCTGGCGCCCACGTGGTTGGCGATGCTGCCAGTCGCATCGAGGCCGCGCTATCGGCCGGATGCGACATGGGCTTGGTGTGCAACGACCGCGCAGCCGCTGAGCTGGCCTTGAGTGCTGCACAGCGGTTGAAGGTCAAGCCGTCGGCACGGATCGACCGCATGCGTGGCCAGGCGTTCGCCACCACCGAGTATCGCCAGGATCCACGCTGGCTGACGGCGATCGGCGCCTTGAAGGCTGCCCAACTGATCGACTAGGACATCATCGATGGCCGTTCACGCAATCATCGGCGGTACCGGCCTGGCCCAACTGGAGGGCCTGGCCATTCGCCAGTCCCTGACGGTGGAGACACCCTATGGCGCACCGTCCTCCCAGGTGCACATTGGCGAATTCGCCGGGCGTGAAGTCCTGTTCCTGGCTCGTCATGGTCATCCTCATCGCTTCCCGCCCCATCAGGTGAACTATCGCGCCAATCTCTGGGCCCTGAAGCAGGCCGGTGCAGAGGCGATCCTGGCCGTCAACGCCGTGGGTGGGATTCATGCGGCCATGGGGACCGGACATCTTTGCGTGCCCCATCAGTTGATTGATTACACCAGCGGTCGTCAGCACACCTATTTCGCCGATGACCTGGAAGCGTTCACCCATATCGACTTCAGCTATCCCTACAGCGAGCTGCTGCGCCAGCGGCTGATCGCTGCCCTGGCCGCCGAGGGCTGCGACTACAGCGATCGAGGCGTCCATGGCTGTACCCAGGGGCCGCGCCTGGAGACGGCCGCCGAGATCGTACGGCTGGAGCGCGATGGTTGCGACATCGTCGGCATGACCGGCATGCCGGAAGCGGCACTGGCCCGTGAGCTGGAACTGGACTACGCCTGCCTGGCCCTGGTGGTGAACCCGGCCGCCGGGAAATCCGCGACGGTCATCAGCATGGCAGAAATCGAGCAGGCGTTGCGTGACGGGATGGGAACAGTGAAGTCAGTGCTGGCCCGGGTGCTGGCGGCGGGATAGCCGGCTATTGCGGGTCTGTGCGCTCTCACTGGGGAAGGGCGTGGACAGGGGCTTCGCCGACGTCAGCGCTTTTCCAGCTTATCCGGCAGCGGGGCAAACAGCGCCTCGATATCGTCGCTCTGCAATTGCCAGTCTCCTGCCACGCGGCCGTCCAGCACGCCCGCAGCGAGGTCGGATTTTTCTTTTTGCAGCAGCTGTATCTTTTCTTCCACTGTGCCTCGGGCAATCAGCTTGTAGACGAACACCGGTTTTTCCTGGCCGATGCGGTAGGCGCGATCAGTTGCCTGGTTTTCTGTGGCGGGGTTCCACCACGGATCGTAATGGATCACGGTATCGGCCTCGGTCAGGTTCAGGCCCACGCCTCCAGCCTTCAGGCTGATCAGGAAGATCTGGCGCTTACCGCTCTGGAACTCCTTGACGGGCGTGCGCCGATCCCGGGTCTGGCCGGTCAGGATGGCGTAATCGATCCCGCGTTTTTTCAGCTCGCTCTCGATCAGCGCCAGCATCGAGGTGAACTGGGAAAACAGCAGCACCCGGCGGCCTTCTTCGAACAACTCTTCGAGCATTTCCATCAGGCTGTCGAGTTTGCCCGAGGTGCTGCCCTTGCTGGGCAGGTTGGCGTCGTTGATCAGGCGCAAATCGCAACACACCTGGCGCAGCTTGAGCAACGCCTCGAGGATGATGATCTGGCTGCGAGCCACGCCTTTTCGGGTGATCTCGTCGCGGACTTTCTTGTCCATGGCCAGGCGCATGGTTTCGTAGACGTCCCGCTGGGCATCGCTGAGTTCAACCCAATGGACGATCTCGGTCTTGGGCGGCAGTTCCGTCGCCACTTGTTCTTTGGTCCTGCGCAGCAGGAAGGGTTTCACCCGACCATTGAGGTGCTTGAGCCTCGCGTCGCTGCCGCGTTTTTCAATCGGCACGCGGTAATCGCGGTTGAAGCTCTTGACGTCGCCCAGCCACCCCGGCAGAAGGAAATGAAACAGAGACCACAGCTCGCCCAAGTGATTCTCCAGGGGCGTGCCGGACAGGCACAGGCGCTGCCGGGCATTGAGTTCTCGGGCGGCCTGGGCGGCTTTGCTGGTGGGGTTCTTGATGTACTGGGCTTCGTCGAGGATCAGTACATGCAGCGATTGCGCCGCCAGGCGCTCGACATCCTTGGGTAGCAGCGCGTAGGTGGTCAGTACCAGGTCGTAATCGGCCAGCCGATCGAAGTGCTTCTTGCGTCCGGCGCCATACAGGGCCAGCACCTTCAGTTGCGGTGTGAAGTGGGCTGCTTCGTCGAGCCAGTTGGGAATCAGGCTGGTGGGCATTACCACCATGCAGGGCCGGTCCAGGCGGCCGGCATTTTTTTCGCTGAGAATATGCGCCAGGGTCTGTAGGGTCTTGCCCAGGCCCATGTCGTCCGCGAGGATGCCGCCGACTTCCAGCTGCCGCAGCGATTGCATCCAGCTCAAGCCTTCGAGCTGATAAGGCCGCAATGTCGCGTTCAGTCCCTCTGGCGCGGTGGCCGTGTAGTCCTTGATGTCTCGAAGGCGCTGGGCAAGGCTGCGGATATGCTCGCCGCCTTCCCAACGCAAGGGCATGTCCTGCAACGGGTTGAGGCGCAAGGCGTCCGCGTTGTTCAGGCGTAGCTTGGTAGTGCCCGGTTCCTGCAGGTAAAACTCGCCCAGGGTCGCCAGTACCGGTTTCAGTCGGCCATAGGGCAGGGCCACTTGTTGCGGGCCAAACTGCGAATTCGGGCGGTTCGGCAGGTTGACCAGAATCAGTTCGTCGTCGCGCCGTCTCGCCAGGCGTTCCGGGTTGAACAGCTCGATGTGCGAGCGCATCAGGTTCAGCAGGATCGGCAGCAGGCTCAGCCGCTCGCCATTGACGATGATCCCCAGCTCCAGGTCGAACCAGTCCCGCTCCGGCGTTTGCTCGACGGTGGCGTACCAGTCATCCACGGCGGTGAGGTCGAAGCCGAAATCCTCGTCGATCTGCAATTCCCAGCCCTGGCTACGCAGTTTCGGCAGGTCATTGAGCGTGAATGTCAGCCAGGCGCTGTCGTTGACCATTTCGTACAGTTCACCGGCGCTTTCCGGCAGGGCCTTGCTTTGTCGGGTCGCCACCTTGAAGCCGAGGATCCTTAGCTGTTCGCGATAGGACTGTTCCACATCGGTCTGGCGTTTGATCCGCAGCGTTTGGGTTTCCTGGCGAATCAGTACGTCGGTATTGCGCTGGCCGCTGACGTACTCGTCCAGGTAGCTGAACGACAGGGCGGCACGATGCTGGATATAGCGTTGCATCTTGCCATTGCGCGGCTCGAAGGCACTGAACTCGATGCTGGCCAGCCAGAGGCGCGGCACTGGCTGGACGTTGTCCACAAGCACTTGCGGCGGGGCCTTGGGGCTGCGGTTGTCCAGCACCGCCTGAAGTTTTTCCAGCAGTTGCGCGTCTTTTTCGGCGGCCGGGTAGGCCAGGGTTTCCTGGACTTGCAGCAGCACCGCCGCACAGTGCTTGCAGTTGATGCGTACCGGGCAGGAGCACGCCGCTTCAAGCAACAGCAGTGTCCCTTTGGCTGACTCTTTCAGGCGAATGGTCTGACGGTAAACGTTGCCGCCAGAGCCTTCGCAACTGGCGGTAATGGTGCTTTCACCGGCCTCGACGATCCTGATGCGGTTTTCCTGCGCGTAGCGGCGCCCGCGTTCCAGGCTCTGCTCCTTGAATCGATTGACCCAGGAAGGTGCCAGGGGTTTGCTCAGGGGCGAGGGCATAGGCGCGCCGGTCAGTCGGGAATGACGTCAGGCGCCTGCCGTGGGGCGGGCGTGGTCATGGAGGTGATCTTGATCAGCAAGGCAAGATGACCGTTGTCCAGGTAATTGAGCTGGCCATTCTTGGTGTGGCTTTTCTGTTTCAGGCGTTCGCTGGCGGTGACCAGGCCATTGCCATCGATCTGGTTGACCCAGAAGTCGGCATCCACGTCGGTGAAGCGTCCCAGTTTCAGTTCCAGGGTGCCTTCGATAGGGAATTGACCGAACTGTTCGGTGCCGTCGCTGATGGCGACCTTGCTGCCCTGTTCGCCCAGGGTCTGTTGCCAGGCTTTGTGCATCAGCACCGTGTACTGGCCGCTTGCGTTGAGTTTCTCCACGATGTTGCCCATGGCTGGCGCGCGCTGGCTGTCCGCGGCCAGGCGTTGCGCGCCGGCATCCCAGTCCTCCGGTGCGGCGCGACTGATGATTGCCGGCTCGGCATTCTGGCGTACCAGGATCATTTCAACCTGATACAGGTCGTCGGCGAACGCCAGGGGAGCGACCAGGGTCATCAACAAGGTCAGTGAGCGAAACAGGCGCATGGGGCGTCCTTCAAGCAGTGGTCGGGGTGAGGCGCTCGAACAGCGCTTCTACGGTATTGAAACGCTCTTCCGGGCGTTCCATGGGCACCATGAACTTGAACATCGTGGCACCCTCGAACTTGTAGCGTTTGGGCTGGCCCTGGATCAGCTTGATCAGCACCAGCGGATCGACCGGGGTCTGGGCCTCGAACTCGATACGGCCGCCGTTGGGCCCGCCGTCGACTTTCTTGATGCCCAATTGCTCGGCCTTGAGCTTGAGTAGCGTGGTACGTACCAGGTTCTTGGTCGGCTCCGGCAGCAGGCCGAAGCGGTCGATCATCTCCACTTGCAGGTCCTTGAGGCCTTCTTCATCGCTGGCCGAGGCGATGCGTTTGTAGAGAATCAGCCGCGCATGCACGTCCGGCAGATAGTCCTCGGGAATCAGCGCCGGTACCCGGAGGTTGATTTCCGGCCCGCCACCCAGGGGCTGGTCGAGGTTCGGCTGTTCGCCCTTGCGGATCGACTTGACGGCCCGTTCGAGCATTTCCATGTACAGGGTGAAGCCGACGGCCTGGATCTGGCCACTCTGGCCATCGCCCAGCAGCTCACCGGCGCCGCGGATTTCCAGGTCGTTGGTCGCCAGTACGAAGCCCGCGCCGAGGTCCTGGGTGTTGGCGATGGCCTCCAGGCGTTTCTCAGCATCCGGGGTGATCTGCTGGCGTGGCGGTGTCAGCAGGTAGGCATAGGCCTGGTGATGGCTGCGCCCGACCCGACCGCGCAACTGGTGCAACTGGGCCAGGCCGAACTTGTCGGCGCGCTCGATGATGATGGTGTTGGCGCTGGGCACGTCGATGCCGGTTTCGATGATGGTCGAGGCGATCAGCACGTTGAAGCGCTTGTGGTAGAAATCGCTCATCACCTGCTCGAGTTCACGTTCGCGCATCTGCCCATGGCCGATGCCGATCCGGGCTTCCGGTACCAGCTCGGCCAGGTCGGCGGCGCATTTCTCGATGGTCTTGACGTCGTTGTGCAGGTAATAGACCTGGCCGCCACGCAGCAACTCCCGCAGCAGGGCTTCCTTGACCGTGCTCTTGTTCTGTTCCATGACGAACGTGCGCACCGACAGGCGACGGGCCGGCGGCGTGGCGATGATCGACAGGTCGCGCATGCCCGACACCGCCATGTTCAGCGTGCGCGGGATCGGCGTGGCGGTGAGGGTCAGGATGTCGACTTCGCTGCGCAGGGCCTTGAGCTGTTCTTTCTGGCGCACACCGAAGCGGTGCTCTTCGTCGATGATCACCAGTCCGAGGTTTTTGATCTTCACATCGTCCTGCAGCAATTTATGCGTGCCGATGACGATGTCGATCTTGCCCTCGGCCAGATCCTTAACCGCAGCGTTCACTTCCTTGGCGGATTTGAAGCGGCTCATCACTTCCACTGTCACCGGCCAGTCGGCGAAGCGGTCGCGGAAACTGTTGTAGTGCTGCTGGGCGAGCAGGGTGGTCGGCACCAGGATCGCCACCTGCTTGCCGCTGTGCACGGCAATGAACGCGGCGCGCATCGCCACTTCGGTCTTGCCGAAGCCGACATCGCCGCACACCAGCCGGTCCATCGGCTTGGGCGCGAGCATGTCGGCGCGCACGGCTTCGATGGTGGTCTGCTGGTCGACGGTCTCTTCGAACGGGAAGCCGGCGCTGAAGGTCTCGTAATCGACTTTCGGGTCGGTGAACGCGAAACCTTCCCGCGCGGCCCGGCGGGCGTAGATATCCAGCAGCTCGGCGGCGACGTCGCGCACCTGTTCGGCGGCCTTGCGCTTGGCCTTCTGCCAGGTTTCCGAGCCCAGGCGGTGCAACGGGGCCAGGGCATCGTCGCTGCCGGTATAGCGTGCGATCAGGTGCAGGTTCGCCACCGGCACGTAGAGCTTGGCACCCTCGGCGTATTCCAGGGTGAGGAATTCGGCCGTCTGGTTATCGACTTCCAGGGTGGCCAGGCCCAGGTATCGGCCCACACCGTGGTCGATGTGCACCACCGGGGCGCCCTCGCGCAGCTCGGTGAGGTTCTTGATGACGGCTTCGTTGCTGGCGTCGGCCCGTTTCTCGCGGCGCCTGCGCTGCATCACGCGCTGGCCGAACAACGGGCTTTCGGCGACCAGTGCAAGGGCCGGATCGTCGAGCACCAGCCCTTCGTCCAGCGGCGCGATGGTGATCGCCAGTCGATCTGTGCCGGCGACGAAGTCCGGCCAGCTGTCCACGGTCTTGGGTCGCAGCTTCAGGCGCTCGAGCAGTTCCAGCAGGACTTCTCGCCGTCCGGCGGACTCGGCGGTGAACAGGACGCGGCCGGGAAATTCGTCGAGAAAGCCCGCCAGGGCCCACAACGGTTGGGTGGCCTTGGCTTCGATGGCCAGGTCGGGCAGGGGCTTGGCGGGGAAACGTTCGCGGCCGACACCGGGCTCCACGTCCTGCTGGCTGGCCACCACGCGGGGCCAGCTCTTGAGGCGGGCAAAGCAGTCTTCCACCGGCAGGAACAGCTCGGCCGGCGGCAATAGCGGGCGGGCCGGGTCGACGCGGCGCTCTTCATAACGGTTGCGCACGTCGTTCCAGAAGTTTTCCGCCGCCTGTTCGATGCCGGGCAGGGAAAACACCTGGGTGTCCTGTGGCAGATAGTCGAACAGCGTGGACGTGTCTTCGAAGAACAATGGCAGGTAGTACTCGATCCCGGCCGGGGTGATCCCGCTGCTCAGGTCCTGGAAGATCGGGCAGCGGCGGAAATCCACATCGAAGCGTTCGCGAAAGCGTGCCTTGAAACGGGTCACGGCTTCCTTCTGCAGCGGGAACTCCTTGGCGGGCAGCAGGCGGACCGACTGGACCTTGTCGATGGATCGCTGGTTTTCCGGGTCGAAGGTGCGCAGTGTCTCGATTTCGTCATCGAACAGGTCGATGCGATAAGGCAGCTTGCTGCCCATCGGGAACAGATCGATCAATGCCCCGCGTACGGCGAACTCGCCGTGCTCGTAGACGGTATCGACGCAACGATAGCCGCTGGCTTCCAGGCGGCTGCGCATCTGCTCGACGTCGAGTTTCTGGCCGATGTCCAGCACCAGGCTGCTACCGAGCAGGAACTGGGTCGGTGCCAGGCGATGTAGGGCCGTGGTGATCGGCACTACCAAAACGCCATGACTGAGCTCGGGCAACCGGTAGAGGCTGGCGATTCGCTGGGAAATGATGTCTTGGTGCGGGGAAAACAGGTCGTAGGGCAGGGTTTCCCAATCCGGGAAATGCAGCACTGGCAAATCCGGGGCGAAGAAACTCAGCTCCTGTTCCAACCGCTCGGCGCTCTGGCTGTCGGCGGTCAGCAGCAGGGTGAAGCGCTTTGCAGCGCTGGCGGCCTCGGCGATGGCCAGGCTCAGGGCGGCACCGGGCAGGTTGCCCCAGTGCTGTTTACCTGCACAGGCAGGGAGATGCGGGAGACGCAGAACGGGCACGGAAGGTTGAGCTCCAAGCGTTGCGACAAAGTCGACAATTGTAGCGGGGTAAAGGGGGGGCTGTCAGTCGTAGACTACCCTGGCGAAGGGGAAAACCACGGCGCGACAGGCGCGCATTGCTCAGCCGTGGACTCGGCGGCATAATGTAGCCCCTTTTTTCAGCCCCTACATGTGGAAGGTTCCCGTGACTCAGAAGCCCGACCAGTGTCTTGGTGAATGGATCGATCGTGAAGCACTCGCCGAAGCGATGATCCCTCTCATCGGTCAGCTCTACCGCAATAACAACGTGGTGAGCTCGATCTATGGCCGCAGCCTGATCAACCAGTCTGTCATCGCGATTCTCAAGGCTCACCGCTTTGCTCGCCACCGTCAGTCTGACGACAGCGAATTGTCCGTCCACGAAACTTTCCCTCTGCTCAAGGCCATGAGCGAGCTCAAGCTCGGCGCCGCCTCGGTGGACCTGGGCAAGCTGGCCGTCAAGTTCAAGGCCCAGGGCAATGGCCGCAGCGCCGAGCAGTTCGTTCGCGAAGAGCTGGCCGATGTGGTGGGTCAACAGAACGCTTCGGCCCGTAAAGGTACCGACGTGGTGCTGTACGGCTTCGGTCGTATCGGCCGTCTGCTGGCGCGCATCCTGATCGAGAAGACCGGTGGCGGCGACGGCCTGCGCCTGCGGGCCATCGTGGTGCGCAAGGGCGCCGAGAACGACCTGACCAAGCGTGCCAGCCTGCTGCGCCGCGATTCGGTCCACGGTTCGTTCAACGGCACCATCATCATCGATGAAGAAAACAACACCATCTGCGCCAACGGTAACCTGATCCAGGTGATCTACGCGAAGAACCCCACCGAGGTGGACTACACCCAGTACGGCATCAAGGACGCCCTGCTGGTGGACAACACCGGCGTATGGCGTGATGCCGATGGCCTGGGCCAGCATCTGGCCTGCCCGGGCATCGACCGGGTCGTGCTGACCGCGCCTGGCAAGGGCAAGCTGAAGAACATCGTTCACGGTATCAACCATGGCGATATCACGGCCGAGGACAAGATCGTCTCCGCCGCGTCCTGCACCACCAACGCCATTGTGCCGGTGCTCAAGGCGGTCAACGACAAGTTCGGCATCGTCAACGGTCACGTTGAAACCGTGCACTCGTATACCAACGACCAGAACCTGATCGACAACTTCCACAAGGGCGATCGCCGTGGCCGCAGCGCCGCGTTGAACATGGTCATCACCGAAACCGGTGCCGCCACCGCCGCTGCCAAGGCCCTGCCTGAGCTGGCCGGCAAGCTGACCGGCAACGCGATCCGTGTGCCGACGCCAAACGTGTCCATGGCTATTCTCAACCTGAACCTGGAGAAAGCCACCAGCCGCGAAGAGATGAACGAGTACCTGCGCTATGTGGCGCTGCATTCGGAACTGCACAAGCAGATCGATTTCGTCAATTCGCAGGAAGTGGTCTCCACCGACTTCGTAGGCTCGCGCCACGCCGGCGTAGTCGATGCCGAAGCCACCATCTGCAACGACAACCGCGTTGTCCTGTATGTGTGGTACGACAACGAGTTCGGTTACAGCTGCCAGGTGGTTCGCGTAATGGAAGACATGGCCGGTGTAAACCCGCCAGCGTTCCCGCGCTAAGCCCAGGCCGCCCATGAAAACGCCCCGACTTGTCGGGGCGTTTTTTTGTCTGAGCTTTATGTCCTGCGCAAGGCCTGCTCGCGCCAGGACTTATCTGGCGCCGCCCGCCATCGAAGCCTGTGCAGTGCGCAATTCATGACGATTGCCCCTGAACAGCACCAGGGTCGCCACCAGCCCCAACACCGCCGCGCCACTGAGCCATATGCCGGGAGCCGCCTTGTTCCCCAGCTCATGGATCAGATAAGTACAGGCCGCCGGGGTAAAGCCGCCGAAGGTGGCGGTGGCAAGGCTGTAGGCCAGGGAAAAGCCGGTGGTGCGCACCTCAACCGGCATGATTTCCGTCAAGGCCACCACCATGGCGCCGTTGTAGGATCCGTACAGGAACGAGAACCACAGTTCGACCATCAGCAGATGGCTGAAGCTAGGGTTCGTCACCAGCCATGACAGCGCTGGATATGCCGTTAGGATCGCCAGGATTGTCGCTCCCAGCAGCAAGGGCTTGCGTCCGATCTTGTCGGAAAACGCACCCATCACCGGTAACCAGAAGAAGTTCGACAGGCCGATGCATACCGTGACCAGCAAGGCATCCAGATCCGACAGGTTCAATTCGGCCTTGCCGAAGGTCGGGGTATAGGCGGTGATCAGGTAGAACGACACCGTGGTCATGACCACCATCGCCATGCCGGCCAGGACGATGCCAAAGTTCTGACCGATGGAGCGGATGATTTCCGACAGGGTGGGGCGGTGTTTTCTTGCTTGGAACTCAGGGGTTTCCTCCAGAGAGCGACGGATCACGAAAATGGCCGGCACGATCATGCAGCCCACCAGGAAAGGTACGCGCCAACCCCATTCGCCCATTTCCTGGGGGCTCAGCCAATGATTGAGGGCCACCCCCAGCAGCCCGGCAAACACCACGGCGGCCTGTTGGCTGGCGGACTGCCAACTGACAAAGAAACCCTTGCGTCCCGGCGTGGAGATTTCCGCCAGGTACACCGACACACCGCCCAATTCCACACCGGCGGAAAAGCCCTGCAGCAACCGCCCCAGCAGCACCAGCAGCGGGGCCATCACGCCCAGGGTGGCGTAACCTGGCACACAGGCGATCAGCAAGGTGCCCGCGGCCATCATCGCCAGGGTGATGATCAGTCCCTTGCGGCGACCGTGTCGGTCAATATAGGCGCCGAGAAAGATCGCCCCCAGCGGACGCATCAGAAACCCGGCGCCGAACGTGGCCAGGGACAGCATCAGCGAAGCGAAGGCACTGTCGGTGGGAAAGAACGTCCTGGCGATGGCCGTGGCGTAGAAGCCGTAGACCATGAAGTCGAACATCTCGAGAAAATTGCCGCTGACCACGCGAAAGATCGCCTTGGCGCTGCTCGTGTTGGAAGACATGTCGGTACTCACTCTGGCAAATCTTGTAGGAATCGCAGTACCTGTGGGAGCGAGCCTGCTGGCGGTGGCGACGGATCAATCAGCACCCATGCGACTGACTCTCCACTATCACGACCAGGTTCGCTTCCACAGATTCGCGCATGCACGCGCTGACGCCCATAATGGCGGGCGCGGTTTTGAGGGGAGATGAAGATTTGTTAATTGGACGCAGGGAGATGCTTGTGGTCCTGGTTGCTGCCTTGTCCGGCTGCGGCAACGGCGACACCCTCGAGCGATTCGACGGGCCCACCATGGGTAGTCGTTATTCTGTCCAATACGTCAGGCATTCCGCCGCCCCTGGCCCGAAAGCGCTGCAGGGCGAGGTGGAAAGCATCCTCGCCGAAGTGGACCGGCAGTTCTCGACCTATCGCAGCGATTCCGAGATCGAGCTTTTCAACGGGTTGCCGGCCAACAGTTGCAAGGTCATGCCCGGGCCGGTCCTGGAACTGATACGAGTGGGGGAACGGTTGTCCCTGGACAGCGAGGGGGCTTTCGACCTGACGGTGGAGCCGTTGTTGAACCTGTGGGGATTCGGCCCCCAGTCCCGGGAAGAAAAGGTGCCAACCGCGCAAGCCCTGGCCCAGGCGCGGCAGCGTGTCGGCTACGGGCAACTGCGTATCGACGGTGAGCGGTTGTGCAAGGACGCCGCGGTGGAAGTCGATTTCAACAGCGTCGCCGCGGGCCATGCCGTGGACCGGATCGCCGCCAGGCTCCAGGCCCTGGGCATCGACAGCTACCTGGTGGAAGCCACGGGAGAGCTCAAGGCTGCCGGACACAAGCCCGATGGCGCGCCCTGGCGAGTCGCCCTGGAAGAACCCCGGGACGACCGGCAGGTGGCCGAGCGTGTCATCGAGGTCGATGGTTATGGGGTTTCGACGTCCGGTGACTACCGTCATTATTTCGAACAGGACGGAACGCGTTATTCCCACACGCTCGACGCACGCACCGGTTCGCCGGTCCGACACAACCTGGCGTCAGTGACTGTGATTCATCCTTCGGCGTTGATGGCCGATGGACTATCGACGCTGTTGCTGATTCTCGGCCCGGAAAGGGGCTGGGACTATGCCGAAAAACACGGTATCGGGGTATTTTTCGTGGTGCGGGAGCAGGGGCGCTTCGTCATCCGCACCAATGATGCATTTGAACGGTTTAGCACCGGCAAAGCCCAACGATGACAGGCTGGTGAAAGGGTAGGTGTGGCGAAATGGCGCAGGCAAAAGGGGGTGCCCCCTAGCCTAGGACGCGACCAAGGGGTAATGTGCGCGGCGTTGACGCTTCTATAGACTGTGGCCGGGCTCGTGAACCGGCCCCAAATTGTTCCTTCATGCCGCAAACGGCGTGATTTAGCCGTGGTCGCCAAGTCCGGCGCCGCGGCCTGTTCTGAGGAGTACGCATGGCTGTCTACAACTACGACGTGGTGGTACTGGGTTCCGGCCCGGCGGGGGAAGGCGCGGCAATGAACGCCGCCAAGGCAGGGCGCAAGGTGGCGATGGTCGACAGCCGTCGGCAGGTCGGCGGCAACTGCACCCACCTGGGCACCATCCCGTCCAAGGCCTTGCGTCACTCGGTCCGGCAGATCATGCAATTCAACACCAATCCGATGTTCCGGGCGATCGGCGAGCCGCGCTGGTTTTCCTTCCCGGACGTGCTCAAGAGCGCCGAGAAAGTCATTTCCAAGCAAGTGGCCTCGCGTACCGGCTACTACGCTCGCAATCGCGTGGATGTGTTCTTCGGCACCGGCAGCTTCGCCGACGAGCAGACCGTCGAAGTGGTCTGTGGCAACGGCGTCGTGGAAAAGCTGGTGGCCAAGCACATCATCATCGCCACTGGTTCGCGCCCGTATCGCCCGGCCGATATCGACTTCAACCATGCGCGGATCTACGACAGCGACACCATCCTGAGCCTGGGCCATACCCCGCGTAAGCTGATCGTCTATGGCGCCGGCGTGATCGGTTGTGAATATGCCTCGATCTTCAGCGGCCTTGGGGTACTGGTGGAACTGGTGGACAACCGTGGCCAGCTGTTGAGTTTCCTGGATTCGGAAATCTCCCAGGCCCTGAGCTATCACTTCAGCAACAACAACATCACCGTGCGCCACAACGAAGAGTACGACCGTGTCGAGGGTGTGGACAACGGCGTGATCCTGCACCTCAAGTCCGGCAAGAAGATCAAGGCTGACGCCTTGCTATGGTGCAATGGCCGTACCGGCAACACCGACGCCCTGGGCCTGGAAAACATCGGCGTGAAGGTCAACAGCCGTGGCCAGATCGAAGTCGATGAAAACTATCGCACCTGCGTGCCGAACATCTATGGCGCCGGTGACGTGATCGGTTGGCCGAGCCTGGCCAGTGCCGCCCACGACCAGGGTCGTTCGGCCGCCGGCAGCATCGTCGACAATGGCAGCTGGCGCTTCGTCAACGACGTTCCGACCGGTATCTACACCATTCCGGAGATCAGCTCCATCGGCAAGAACGAGCAGGAGCTGACCCAGGCCAAGGTGCCGTACGAAGTGGGCAAGGCTTTCTTCAAGAGCATGGCGCGGGCACAGATCGCCGGCGAGCCGCAAGGCATGCTCAAGATCCTGTTCCACCGCGAGACGCTGGAAGTGCTGGGCGTGCACTGCTTCGGCTACCAGGCCTCGGAGATCGTCCACATCGGCCAGGCGATCATGAACCAGCCTGGCGAGCTGAACACGCTGAAGTACTTCGTCAACACCACGTTCAACTACCCGACCATGGCCGAAGCCTATCGGGTAGCGGCCTACGACGGGCTCAACCGGCTTTTTTGAGCGGCTCCGGCCGGTGGCCTGAGCCGGCCGGGGAGACCGATTTCAGCAATTCTCGAGCGTGGCAGTGGCCAAACCGGGAAAGTCTGTAATCAGGCTGTCAGCGCCAAAGTCGGCGAGCCTGCGCATGAGCGCGGGCTCGTTGACGGTCCACACCGACACATGCAGGCCCTGACGCTGCGCCTTGATCAGGCGTTCCGGCGTGCACAGGGTCCAGTTCAGCGCCAGAATCTCACAGCCATAGCTCTGCGCGACCTTCAACGGGTCGAGCCAGGCGTATTCCGCCACCAGGCCACGGGAAATGTCCGGGGTCAGCTCCAGGGCAGCCTTGAGCACCTCCCGGGAACTGGACGTGATGGTGACCTTGTCCAGCAGCCCGAAGCGCTGGGCCATTTCGCGAATGCCCAGCACCGTCGCCGCCGCCCGGGTGCGTGACGCGCTTTTGACTTCCAGTTGCCAATGCTCGAAATCACACTTCTCGAACAGCTCTTCGAGGCGCGGGATCGGGCACGGCGTGATCCAGCCCGGGCCACCTTTGCGCGCATCGTAGGTCACCAGCTCGGCGGCGGTATGTTCCACCACCTTGCCCCGGCGATCCGTGGTGCGCTTGAGGGTCGGGTCATGGATCACCATCAACTCGCCGTCCATGGAGAGGTGCAGGTCCAGTTCGCAACGGCGCACGCCGTGCTTGAGACATTCCTGAAAACCGGTCAGGGTGTTTTCCGGCGCTTCGCCCTTGGCGCCGCGGTGGCCATAGATGAGGGTCACGGTTGTTCCTTATGGGTACCTGATTCGTTCAGTTCTCGCGCCAGGCGACGTTCTTGCGCCTGTTTCTGCAGGATGTAGCGGGCCAGCAACTGGCGCTGGCCGTCGGTCGGGTGTTCGAACTCGGTACCGACATCATAGCCATCGCCCTTGGGATCGCAGTGGGTGACACGCGCCCGCAGCAACAGGCCCAGGGCCTGGGGCATCAGCACCAGTTTGATGGACAGGTGCGCGCCGACGGCAATGGGCGTGGGGTATTGGAAGTCGATGCCGCCTTCGGAAATGATCACCGGTTGTGGCTCGCCGATCTCCCCCAGCACCGTCAGGGCAATCACCTGGCTGAGCAGGTCGATGCGTTTGTTCATCACCTTGAGGTACGCCGCGATGCTGCGTTCGCGCTCGCTGATCTGGCGCAGCAGGTGTTGTGACTCGAATTCGCTCAGGTGCAGTTCGCTGAGCAGATTGAATAATGGAGAAGCATCCTGCAACAGTTCCTGGCTGGCGGCTTCAGGAATCGACAGGGGCTGAATTTCCAGTGCGATCGTGTCCTCGATACGGTAGTATTCGCGGCGATCTTCTTCATCTAATGTCGACATGGCGAACCCATGGTAGCGGCGGTGGTCTGAGTGTAAAGCTGGTTTGTGACCCCCGCCACAAGGACGTTCCTTTTCCCTCCGAACAAGCCCCGACATGTTCAGACCTCTCTTCGTATTTATCGGCACGCGTTATACCCGTGCAAAACGCCGCAACCATTTCGTATCGTTCATTTCCCTGACGTCCATCATCGGCCTGGCCCTTGGCGTGGTCGTGATGATTGTCGTGCTGTCGGTGATGAACGGCTTCGATCATGAAATGCGCACCCGTGTACTGGGCATGGTGCCCCATGCCACCGTCGAATCCGGCGAGGCCATCAGCGACTGGCCGAGCCTGGCCGCCCAGGTCAAGCACAATCCGCAGGTGCTGGCCGTGGCGCCTTTCACCCAGATGCAGGGGCTGCTGACCAACGACGGCAAGGTGTCCAAGGTGTTGCTCAACGGCATCGACCCCGGGCTCGAACGGCAGGTGTCGATTATCGACAACTTCATGCGGCAGGGCCGGCTGGACGACCTGGCGCCGGGCAGCTTCGGCATCGTCATCGGCGACAAGGCCGCGACCAAGCTCGGCGTCGCCATCGGCGACAAGCTGACGTTCGTCGCACCGGAGGTCACCGTGACCCCCGGCGGCATGTTCCCACGCATGAAGCGTTTTACCGTGGTCGGCATTTTCCATGTCGGTGCCGGCGAGCTGGATGGCTACCTGGGGGTCACCAACCTCCAGGACCTGGCGCGCCTGCATCGTTGGAAACCGGATCAGGTCCAGGGGTTGCGGTTGAAGTTCGACGATCTGTTCCAGGCGCCCCGTGTCGCCTGGAACATCGCCCAGCAGCTTGGCGAAGATCGTTATTACGCCCGCGACTGGACCCGTACCCACGGCAACCTGTACCAGGCGATCCGCATGGAAAAAGCCATGATCGGCCTGTTGTTGCTGCTGATCGTCGCCGTGGCCGCGTTCAACATCATTTCCACGCTGGTGATGGTGGTGAACGACAAGAAGGGCGACATCGCCATCCTGCGCACCCTGGGTGCCACGCCGGGGCAGATCATGCGCATCTTCATGGTCCAGGGCACGGTCATCGGTGTGATCGGCACGATTGTCGGCGCCCTGGTCGGGATGTTCGCCGCGCTGAACGTCAGCGCCGCGATTGCCGCCCTCGAAGGCCTGATCGGCCACAAGTTCCTCAACGCCGACGTGTACTTCATCGACTACCTGCCGTCGCAATTGCAGTCCGATGACGTGGTGATGGTCTGCGGCGCCGCGTTGATCCTGAGTTTCCTCGCCACCCTGTATCCAGCCTGGCGTGCCGCACGCACCCAGCCTGCGGAGGCGTTACGTTATGAGTGAGTCGGGCATGAGTGAAAAAGCGATCTTGAGCTGCCGCAACCTGGGTAAATCCTACGAGGAGGGCCCGGAGTCGGTAGTGGTGTTGTCGGGCCTGCAACTGGAGCTGTTCCCGGGTGAGCGCGTGGCGATTGTCGGCACGTCCGGGTCGGGCAAGAGTACCTTGCTCAATCTGCTGGGCGGTCTCGACACGCCCACCGCCGGCAGTGTCTGGCTGGCGGGCGAGGAACTCTCGGCGCTGAACGAGAAGGGCCGCGGCCTGCTGCGCAACCGTTCCCTGGGCTTCGTCTACCAGTTCCACCATCTGTTGCCGGAATTCACCGCACTGGAAAACGTCTGCATGCCGTTGCTGATCGGCCGTACCGCGATTCCCGAAGCTCGCCAGCGGGCCACGGCGTTGCTGGAGCGGGTCGGGCTGGGGCACCGCCTTGAACACAAGCCGGCCGAACTGTCCGGTGGCGAGCGCCAGCGGGTGGCGATTGCCCGGGCGTTGGTCAACAAGCCGGGCCTGGTGATGCTCGACGAGCCGACCGGTAACCTCGATTCCCACACCGCCCAAGGCATCCAGGACCTGATGCTGGAGCTCAGCACCTCGTTGCGCACCGCGTTCCTGGTGGTTACCCACGACATGAATCTGGCCCGGCAGATGGACCGCGTGCTGCATCTGCAGGAAGGTTGCCTGACCCCTATCTGACCGACCGGAACCCGGCGCAGCATCCATGCGCCGGGTCATTTATCTTTTTACGGTGCCCCGAATGTTCAGACCGTTATCGATCTTTATCGGCACGCGCTATACCCGCGCCAAGCGTCGCAATCGCTTCGTTTCATTCATCTCCATGACGTCGATGATCGGCCTCGCCCTGGGCGTGCTGGCGATGATCGTGGTGCTCTCGGTCATGAATGGTTTCCAGCGCGAAATGAGCTCGCGCATCCTTGGCATGGTGCCCCACGCCACCATCGTCGGGGTCAATCCCATCGATGACTGGCAACCGGTGGCCGCCGCGGCATTGAACAATCCCCAGGTGACGGCGGCCGTGCCGTTCACCGAAATGGAAGGCATGCTCAGCCATAAGGGCTCGATGCAGCCGATCCAGATCAGCGGTATCGATCCGGCCCAGGAAGGCAAGGTGTCCATCGTGGCCCAGCATATTGTCCAGGGGCGTCTCGATGCCTTGAAACCGGGCGAATATGGTGTGGTGATCGGTGAGATCACGGCTCGACGCTTTCGTTTGAACGTCGGCGACAAACTGACCTTGATCGTGCCGGAAGTCAGCACCGCGCCGGGGGGAATCACTCCGCGCATGCAGCGACTGAACGTGGTGGGTGTGTTCAAGGTGGGCGCCGAGCTGGATGGTTCCATGGCGCTGATCCACCTGGCCGACGCCGCACAGATGCAGCATTGGCAGCCGAACCAGGTGCAGAGCGTGCGTCTGGCGGTGAAGGACCTGTACGCCGCGCCCAAGGTGTCTGGCGACATCGCCAGCGGCCTGGGCGCAGGCTACAAGGCGGACGACTGGACCCACACCCAGGGCAGCCTGTTCAGTGCCATGAAAATGGAAAAGACCATGATCGGCCTGCTGTTGCTGATGATCGTCGCAGTGGCGGCGTTCAATATCATCGCGACCCTGATCATGGTGGTGAACGAAAAGGGCGCGGACATCGCGATCCTGCGGACCATCGGCGCCACGCCACGGCAGATCATGGCGATCTTCATGGTCCAGGGTACGGTAATCGGCGTCGTCGGTACGGTGATCGGCGGAGTGCTGGGGGTGATCGCGGCGTTGAATGTCAGCGAGCTGGTGGGATGGCTGGAGCGGGTCAGTGGCCAGCACATCTTCAGTTCCGATGTGTATTTCATCAGCAACCTGCCGTCGGAGCTTCAGCGTGGCGACGTGATCCTGATCTGTGCCGCCGGCTTTATCCTGAGCTTCCTCGCCACGATCTACCCGGCCTGGCGTGCGGCGAAGACCGAGCCGGCGCAGGCGTTGCGGTATTCCTGATATCCAGGACCGGCTGCAGGGCCCTTGTTGCCAGGGGATTTACCCCGTTGGGCTGCAAAGCAGCCCTGAACCTGAAGCTCGGTACATCAGACAGGTTGAATTGACTGTTTTTGGGGGCCGCTTCGCGGCCCAGCGGGGATAAATCCCCTCGACCACAGGGTCTTGTGTCAGGGCTGGCCTGCCTTCGGCAATTCAATCATGAAGCGTGTCCAGCCATCGGCCGACTCGCAGTGGATATGCCCGCCGTGGGCATGGATGATCGAGCGGGTAATGGCCAGGCCCAGCCCCGCATGTTCACTGCTGCCTTCCCGGCGGGCCGGGTCGGCGCGATAGAAGCGATCGAACAGGCGCGGCAGCAGGTCTGCTGGAATGCCTTCGCCGCTGTTCTCCACATAGATCTTCAGCGCATGCGGGCCGTCAAGGATCCGCAGGCGCACTTCGCCGCCGCCGGGGGTGAAGCGCAAGGCATTGTCCAGCAGGTTGGAGAAGGCCCGGCGCAACATGCTGCGATCCCCCTCCACGCGACCGTCGCCTTCCCGGTTCAGCCGTACATTGACGTCTTCGGCCAAGGGTGCGAAGAACTCCAGCAGCACATCCACTTCCGCCGCCAGTAACAGCGGCTCACGGTTGGGCGCCAGCAGGCCATGGTCGGCCTTGGCCAGGTACAGCATGTCGTTGACCATTTGCGCCATCCATTGCAGTTCTTCGAGATTGCTGTGCAGCGCTTCGCGGTAGTCCTCCAGCGGACGTTCCCGGGTGAGGGTGACCTGGGTGTGGGTCAACAGGTTCGACAGCGGCGTGCGCAATTCATGGGCGATATCGGCGGAGAACGCCGAGAGCCGTTGAAACGCATCGTCAAGGCGTTCGAGCATGGCGTTGATGCTGTGGGCCAATTCGGCCAGTTCGGCAGGCATCTGCTCTTCGGGCAGGCGGGCGTTGAGGGAGCGGGCCGAGACGCTGCCGGCAATGGCCCCCATGCGCCGCAACGGCCGCAAGGCGCGTCGTGCGGCCCAGGCGCCCAGCAGGGCGGTAGCGAGGGCGGAGAGGCCCACGGTCAACCAGATCAGGCGCTGCATGCGTTGCAGAAAATGCTGGTGGTGGGTGATGTCCAGCAGCAGCGTCAGTTGTGGCGAGCCGGGACGGTTGGGGTCCAGTGGCGCATTCAGCACCCGGTAGTCGGTGTCTGCATCGCTGAGGGTCGACAGGCCAGGACTTTCCGGCAGTTGCTGTGGAATCCGGATCGAGCTGTCGTACCAGCGCACACCATTGCTGTCCTTGATACGCAACGCCAGGTCGGCCTGGCGGCTGAGTTCATCCTCCAGGCGCCTGCGGGTCTGCTCGGCGTCGAGATCCTGCAAGGCCCGGCGCAAGCCGATCAGCCGGCCTTCCAGCAACTGTTGATCCAGCTCGATGAAGTGCGCCTCGCTGCCGCGGCTGAACAGAACCCCGGCAAACAGCGACACCACGGCGGTGCAGGCGGCGAACAGCAGCGCCAGGCGACTGCTCAAGGACCACCGGGCCTTCACAGGCTTCGCTCTTCGAGCACATAGCCCATGCCGCGCACCGTGTGGATGAGCTTGCTGGGAAATTCGTCGTCAATCTTGATCCGCAGGCGGCGGATCGCGACTTCGATGACGTTGGTGTCACTGTCGAAGTTCATGTCCCAGACCTGGGAGGCGATCAGGGACTTGGGCAGCACCTCGCCCTGGCGCCGCAAAAGCATCTCCAACAGGGCGAATTCCTTGGCGGTGAGGTCGATGCGCCGACCGCTGCGTTCGACGCGGCGACGGATCAGATCCAGGCGCAAGTCGGCCAGTTGCAGGCTGGTTTCCTGGGGCGACGAACCGCCGCGACGCAACAGGCTGCGGACCCGTGCCAGCAATTCGGAAAACGCGAAGGGCTTGACCAGATAGTCGTCGGCGCCCAGTTCCAGGCCATGCACCCGGTCCTGGACAGCGTCCCGCGCGGTGAGAAACAGCACCGGAGTATCCAGCCCGGCGCCGCGTACGGCCTGCAGAATCTGCCAGCCATCGCGTCCGGGCAGCATCACGTCAAGGATCAACAGGGCGTATTCACCGCTCAGGGCCAGTTGCTGGCCGGTGATGCCATCGGCCACCAGGTCGGCATTGAACCCGGCTTCGCTCAGGCCCTGGCGCAAGTATTGGCCGGTTTTCGTTTGGTCTTCGACGATCAGCAATTTCATGGTGGCGGCTCGAGGCAGGATTGGAACGAAGGCGTTATACCGTGGCACGCAGGGCCATGGTGCAACCTGACAAAGTTGTAATCGAGCCGTCAGCCGATTGGCAGGCGCACGGCGATAGAGTTTCGCACAAGCTGAACCTCATCCCTTGGGAGTCTGAACATGTTAATGGGTAAACGCCTGATCCTGGCTGCTTGTGCAATCGTCCTCAGTGTGCCGTCATGGGCCTCGCCAGGCCATGTCGATTTTGGCCAGCCAGCGCCGGCGGCCAAGGCCAGTCGCAGTATCGAAGTGGTGATGGGGGACATGACCTTTTCGCCCGCGTCCCTCGATATCAAGGCCGGGGAGACCGTGCGTTTCGTATTGATCAATAAAGGCCAGTTACTCCACGAATTCAACCTGGGCGACGCGGCCATGCATGCCGAACACCAGCAGCAGATGCTCAAGATGCAACAGAACGGACAGTTGATGCCGACCGCGATGAAGCAGGGCATGGACCATAGCGCCATGGGCCACGGCCAGGCAGGCATGCGCCACGACGATCCCAACAGCGTGCTGGTGGAGCCGGGCAAGACAGCCGAACTGACCTGGACCTTCAGCAAGGTCACTCGCCTGGAGTTCGCTTGCAATATTCCCGGCCATTACCAGGCGGGAATGAAGGGTGACCTGACCGTCAGACAGTAAGCACTCAAAGGCGCTGGCAAAGGCTGATAGAATCCGCTGATTATTCAGTCAGGTTTCCGTCATGCATCCCGCAGCCGAACATTCGCCGCTGGGCAAATCCAGCGAATACATCGCCACGTACACGCCATCACTGCTGTTCCCGATCCCGCGCACCGCGAAATGGGCGGAACTGGGCCTGACGGCCGAGACCCTGCCGTACAAGGGCGTGGATTTCTGGAACTGTTTCGAGTTGTCGTGGCTGCTGCCTTCCGGCAAGCCGGTGGTGGCTATCGGTGAGTTCGCGATTGCGGCGGATTCGCCGAATATCATCGAGTCCAAGTCCTTCAAGTTGTACCTCAACTCCTTGAACCAGACCCCGTTCGCCGATACCGCAAGCCTGGAGGCGACCTTGCGCCAGGACCTTTCGGCCGCGGCCGGCAAGCCGGTGGCGGTGCGGGTTCGCAGCCTCCAGGAGGTGGAAAGCGAAGGCATCGTGGCACTGCCCGGCACTTGCATCGACGACCTGGACATCAGCGTCGATTCCTACGCGCATCCGCGCCCGGAGTTGCTGCGTTGCGACGCGTCGCGCATCGTCGAGGAAAGCCTGCACAGTCATTTGCTCAAATCCAACTGCCCGGTCACCAGCCAGCCGGATTGGGGCAGCGTGGCGGTGGAATATCGCGGCGCGGCCCTGGATCACGCCAGCCTGCTGGCCTACATCGTCAGTTTCCGCCAGCATTCGGATTTTCACGAGCAGTGTGTGGAGCGGATCTTCCTCGACCTGCAGCGTTTGCTCAAGCCGGAGAAATTGACGGTGTATGCGCGTTATGTGCGCCGTGGTGGACTGGACATCAACCCGTATCGCAGCACCGAAGCGATGCAATTGCCGAATCGTCGTCTGGTCCGTCAATGAAACGCCGACGGGGAAACGAGCCTGTTCGCGATGAGGGCGCCGCATTCAGCCTTGGGGTTGAGCAACGGTACGCAATCGCGAGCAGGCCCCACGAAGGATCGCATTTGAGTTCGTGAGTAACGCAAAGCCCCACTGTCGAAAGTGGGGCTTTTTACATGCGCAGGGGTCAGATACCCATGCTGCCCAAGGCTTGCACGATATTGCGCAGGGTCCCGGCGATGGTAGGGTGTTCGACTTCGAATCGTTCCACGGCCAGGTTCACGCCGTCGACCAGGCTGTTGTCCTGAAGAGTGTTTTCCAGTTCGATTTCGGCCTCGATCTGAGTCATCAACTGGTGCAGGTTCTCGCGTTCTGGTTCGGACAGCGGCGGGTTCTGTTCCAATTGATCGCGCAATTGGTCGAGCTGTTTTTGCAAATCGTCGCGGCCAGGCATGGCGTACTCCTTATTGATCGGCACAGCCATGGACCGCGACGCTTCGTCAAAGGTCCATGGCCTGCTTTAAGAGTAATCCACCCCCGCACAACCTGCATGATCCGGGTCAGGGCTTCTCGCCTTTGAGCCGACGCAGGCTGATATCGGCCAGGCAGGCGTCGAGTTCGCCCAAATGATCGATCACCGAATGCACCCCCAGCCCGAACAATTGCACGGTGGCCTTGGCCCGCCTGATTTCGCGTTGCTGTTGGTCCAGGGCCTGCCATTGCGCCGGCGCCAGGCCGCACAGCGAGCCGCAGGATGCGAGACCGATGGTCCATAGGCCGGCGTTGAGTCCGGACTGCAACAACCGGGGTTCGCCGCTCACCAGGACGCATCCGTCCAGTTGCTGGACGTTCAGGGCCATCAATGCTTGCCAGCAGGCATGGGGCGCTGGCCACGGATTATTTGTTGCAGGAAGTTGCGGCGATTTGATCCACGCCGGCAAGGACGCCGCCAGGCCATGGCTGACGGCGGGAGGCAGTTCATCGAGCCAGGCGCAGGGTATCTCTTGAAGTTGCAGGCGGTGGAGGCTTTCCAGCGCACCGGGCGTCGGGTGGGCATGCTCGGCCGGTTTCGCACCCGGTTGACGAACCCGCGCTCCGAAATCCACCAGGCACCCGCTCAGGCCAAACAGTACGGCGGTAAGACTGGGAGCGGGAAGGGGCAGGGCTTCGGCGCGGGGCATGGGAACGTCCTTGAAATAACCTGGAGCCTACCGGCCCTCGATGACAGCTCTGTGACAGGGAAATGAAGGCGCTGGATGAAAGAAAGGTCCCACAGGCATATTCCTTTACCCTGCTGCCTATCGACACGTTCCGCTTTATACTAGCCACCTCACCGCCTGGGCTCGGCGCCCTTGCCTGAACAATCCAAGGAGTTTTCCCCTATGCGCTGGAGCCATCGTCTAGCTCAGCTGTGTCTTTCTGCCAGTGTTCTGCTGGTACCGTTCGCCGCCCAGGCCGCCACGGAAGAAGATCCTTGGGAAAGCATCAACCGGCCGATCTTCAAATTCAACGATACCGTCGACACCTATGCGCTCAAACCGCTGGCGCAGGGTTACCAATATGTAACGCCACAATTCCTCGAAGACGGTATCCACAACATGTTCCGCAACATCGGCGACGTGGGCAACCTGGCCAACGATGTGCTGCAAGGCAAGCCGGCCGCCGCCGGAGTCGACACCGCCCGACTGCTCTTCAACACCACCTTCGGCCTGCTGGGCTTCTTTGACGTAGGCACCAGGATGGGCCTGCAGCGCAACGACGAGGATTTCGGCCAGACCCTGGGCTATTGGGGACTCGACAGTGGTCCCTATGTCATGCTGCCGTTGCTGGGCCCAAGCACCTTGCGCGATGCCCCGGCCAGGTTTGTCGACAGCTACACCACGCCGTATCCCTATATCGACAACGTCTCGGTGCGTAACTCGATCTTCGGCCTGAACATCGTCGACACCCGCGCCAGCCTGCTGTCGGCCGAGAAGATGGTGACCGGTGACAAGTACGTATTCATCCGCAATGCCTTCTTGCAGAACCGTGAGTTCAAGGTCAAGGACGGTCAGGTAGTGGACGATTTCTGATCCACCCTGCTGCGCACGAAAGGCGGCCCCGAAAGGCCGCCTTTCGTGCTTTCGGGGTGCATCGGGCGGGATTTATCCTTCCATTGAGTTACGCTTCGCTCGGTTCTTATAACTCTCTGTACTTTGACAAATAAAGACGGCAAGCGGCTATCCGCATGAGCTTGAAACGCCCCGCGGATGGGAGTACCGTCTGCGCCTTAGAAGGGCACCTCTGATGTAAACGTGTGTAGGGCAAACGCCTGAAAGCTGTACGACAGAGAGGCTAGAAAGCGAATCCAGTAGTGCGCGCCCGGCCCGACAGCCCAGCCCGCTACGCCAACCTAATTCTGGCGCCGTTTGCCCACATGCCAAAAACCAGTGCCACGCTGCTGATAATCGATGATGACGAAGTGGTGCGAGCCAGCCTCGCAGCCTACTTGGAAGACAGTGGTTTCAGCGTCCTGCAGGCCAGCAACGGCCAACAGGGTCTTCAGGTATTCGAGCAAGACAAGCCCGACCTGGTCATCTGCGACCTGCGCATGCCGCAGATGGGCGGACTCGAACTCATTCGCCAGGTCGCCGAGATCTCCGCGCAGACACCCGTCATCGTGGTCTCGGGCGCGGGTGTGATGAACGACGCGGTCGAGGCTTTGCGCCTGGGCGCGGCGGATTACCTGATCAAACCCCTGGAAGACCTGGCCGTGCTAGAACACTCGGTGCGCCGGGCCCTGGACCGTTCGCGGCTGATGGTGGAAAACCAGCGCTACCGCGAAAAACTGGAAACCGCCAACCGCGAGCTGGAAGCCAGCCTGAACCTGCTGCAGGAAGACCAGAACGCCGGGCGTCAGGTGCAGATGAACATGCTGCCGGTCAGCCCCTGGTCGGTCGACGACTTCCATTTTGCCCACCAGATCATCCCGTCGTTATACCTGTCGGGTGATTTCGTGGACTACTTTCGGGTCGATGAGCGGCGAGTAGCGTTTTACCTGGCAGATGTTTCCGGTCATGGCGCCTCGTCGGCGTTCGTGACGGTGCTGCTGAAATTCATGACCACGCGCCTGCTGTTCGAGTCCAAGCGCAATGGCACGTTGCCGGAGTTCAAGCCTTCGGAGGTCCTGGGGCATATCAACCGGGGCCTGATCAGTTGTAAGCTGGGTAAACATGTCACCATGGTCGGTGGAGTCATCGACGAGGAGACGGGCTTGTTGACCTATAGCATCGGCGGCCATCTGCCGTTGCCTGTGTTGTACACCCCGGACAGTGTTCGGTATCTGGAAGGGCGTGGTCTGCCGGTGGGCCTTTTCAACGAGGCGACCTACGAGGACCACGTACTGGAATTGCCACCCGTATTCAGCCTGACGCTGATGTCTGATGGCATTCTGGATCTTTTGTCGGAGCCTACACTCAAAGAGAAAGAAGCGGCCTTGCCTGAACGGGTGAGTGCTGCGGGCGGCAGCCTGGAAGGTCTGCGGCAAGTGTTTGGATTAGCTACGCTAGGGGAGATGCCGGATGATATCGCCCTGTTAGTGTTGAGCAGGAACCTTTGATGAGTACCGGTAGAATCCAGTTCGCCGAGCAGGACGGCACATTTGTCCTGAAGTTTGTCGGTGAAGTGCGTCTGACCCTTTGTTCGGCGCTGGATGCGACTATTGAGCGGATCTTCACTGCATTGAATTTCAATGCCATCGTGATCGACCTGACTGAAACCCGCAGTATCGACAGCACCACCCTTGGCCTGCTGGCCAAGTTGTCGATCCTGTCGCGGCAAAAGGTCGGCCTGCTGCCGACCGTCGTCACCACCCACAGCGACATTACCCGCCTCTTGCAGTCGATGGGCTTCGACCAGGTGTTCAACATCGTCGGTGACCCGGTGCCGTGCCCCGAATGCCTGGACGACCTGCCTGATCAGGACCAATCCGAAGAAGACGTGCGGATCAAGGTACTGGAAGCCCACAAGATCCTGATGGGGCTCAACGAGTCCAATCGTGAGGCGTTCCATGACCTGGTGAACGCGCTGGAACGACCTGGCTCTTGATTCATCTCCGTGGGCCGACATCAAGGCTTGCGGATAGATGCGATGAAAAAAGGGGGCGAACCCATCCAGGTTCGCCCCCTTCTTGTTTCGACTGCGCTTAGAGCTTGGCTTGCAGCAGCGCCTCGAGTTTCTCCTGGTCCCGGGCGAACTGGCGGATACCTTCGGCCAGTTTCTCGGTGGCCATGGCGTCCTCGTTGGATAGCCAGCGGAATTGCGCTTCGTTGAGGCTCAGGCGTGCTTCACCGGCCTGTCCAGGCGCCAGCTTGCGTTCCAGCTTGCCTTCGTCGGCGGCCAGTTTCTCCAGCAGTTCCGGGCTGACGGTCAAGCGGTCGCAACCGGCCAGTTGTTCGATCTGATTGATGTTACGGAAGCTGGCGCCCATGACTACGGTCTTGTAGTCATTGGCCTTGTAGTAGTTGTAGATGCGTGTCACGGACTGCACGCCTGGATCATCGGCGCCGGTGTAATCGTTGCCATTGGCCTTCTTGTACCAATCGTAGATACGGCCTACGAACGGCGAAATCAGGAATACCCCAGCGTCGGCACAGGCCGCGGCCTGGGCGAAGGAGAACAGCAGGGTCAGGTTGCACTGGATACCCTCGCGCTCCAACTGCTCGGCGGCGCGGATACCTTCCCAGGTCGATGCGATCTTGATCAGGACGCGATCACGGCCGACGCCGGCCTTCTCATAAAGATCGACCAGGCGATGGGCACGCTTGAGCATGGCGTCGGTGTCGAACGACAGGCGCGCATCCACTTCAGTGGAAATACGCCCCGGAATCACCTTCAGGATCTCCTGGCCGACCGCCACGCCAAAACGGTCGCTGGCCAGGCCGACATCACCCTTGCAGTCCGCCACGCAGGCGTTCAGCAGCTCGGCATAACCGTGCATCGCCGAAGCCTTGAGCAACAGGGAAGGGTTGGTGGTGGCGTCCACGGGTTTGATGCGGGCAATAGCTTCGAAATCGCCGGTATCGGCCACGACGGTAGTGAATTGCTTGAGTTGTTCCAGCTTGGAAGTCATGAGCGTGCTCTGTCCTATGGGTCTGTTGACATTACCCGAGGGCTGACAGCCACTCAAGGGCGTGAAGAGGTATCGACAGCCCCGGCGGCAACAACCTGAAAACGGCTGTTTGAATGGGCGGGGCGAGTATCCGTAAATACGATGCCAAAACACCACGCAGGTTCAAACCCAGTGACGATCAACGCCCTTCCAGCAACTGAGCGGCCTGATCCAGCAATGCCAGCGGATCCTTGGCCTTGTGGATATCCACCGACAACAACTGCCGAAACCGCCGCGCGCCCGGAAACCCGGTGCCCAGCCCCAGTACGTGGCGAGTGATGTGATGCATCGCCCCGCCTGCGGCCAGATGATCGGCAATGTAAGGTCGCAACCGCGCCAGGGCCTCGGCCCGGGTGATGACTGGTTCCATGCTGCCGAACAGCTGTTGGTCCACCTCGGCCAGCAGATAAGGGTTGTGATAGGCCTCGCGCCCCAGCATCACCCCGTTGAACGTCTGCAGATGCTCATGGCAGGCCTCCAGCGTCTTGATGCCGCCGTTGAGCACGATCTCCAGGTCCGGAAAGTCTGCCTTCAACCGAGCCGCCACGTCATAGCGCAAGGGCGGAATGTCGCGATTCTCCTTGGGGGATAGCCCCTCCAGAATCGCGATACGCGCATGTACGGTGAAACTCCTGCAACCCGCCTCGCGCACCGTCCCGACGAACTCGCATAGCTGCTCGTAGCTGTCGCGCCCATTGATTCCGATGCGATGCTTGACCGTCACCGGAATCGACACCCCATCACGCATCGCCTTCACGCAATCGGCCACCAGCCCCGGATGCCCCATCAGGCACGCACCGATCATATTGTTCTGCACCCGGTCGCTGGGGCAGCCGACGTTGAGGTTCACCTCGTCATAACCATGGGCCTCGGCCATACGCGCGCAGGCCGCCAGATCAACCGGGACACTGCCACCCAGTTGCAGCGCCAGGGGATGCTCGGCTTCGTGGTGACGCAGGAAACGCTCATGATCGCCGTTGAGCAACGCCCCGGTGGTGACCATCTCGGTGTAGAGCAAGGCGTGTTTCGAGAGGATGCGCAGGAAGAAGCGGCAGTGGGCGTCTGTCCAGTCCATCATGGGTGCAACACTGAAGCGCCGAGACAGCGTAGGCCGCGTATTTACTGGGCTAAGGCTCTGTTTATCTAGCATTTTACTCAACGTGTTCTGGGCGTGATTTCGGGCGTTTTCAGGCGTTTTTTAGGGCTCGGTGGTACGATGTACCACTCCAAAACTGACGCGTACCACTTTTGACATGGCAACTATCAGGGCAAGAAAACTGGCGGATGGGTCTGTTAGCTACACGGCTCAGATCCGCATCAAGCGCGACGGAGTGCAAGTCTATCAAGAGAGCCAGACCTTCGCCCGAAAACAGGCGGCGCAGGCCTGGGCGCGCAAGCGTGAATCCGAACTCGATGAACCTGGTGCCATTGAGCGAGCGAGCCGCAAAGGCGTAACGCTCAAAGAAATGATTGACCAGTACCTGATTGAGGTCGAGAAAGCCCGGCCGCTGGGCAAGACGAAACGAGCAACCCTCACGGCTATTGGCGAAACGTACATGGGTAAGCTGGACGATACCCAGGTCAACACCCAATGCCTGGTCGATTACGCGTTATGGCGGATGAGCCCCGAGGGGGGAGGCGTCCAGCCGCAGACCGCTGGCAACGACCTGGCCCACCTCGGCGCGGTGCTTTCCATCGGCAAGGACGCTTGGGGTTACCAGCTTGATCCTCTGGCGATGGGGGGCGCACGGCGCGTACTGCGCAAGCTCGGCTACAACTTGAAAAGCCGCGAGCGTGACCGGCGCCCTACGTTGGACGAGCTGGGGGCGCTCATGAAGCATTACCAGGACATGCAGGCCAGGCGTCGAAGCATCATCAACATGATGAAAGTGGTGGGCTTCGCCCTGTTTTCGACGCGTCGCCTCGACGAAATCACCCGGATTCGCTGGGACGATCTCGACGAGCCCGGCCAGCGGGTGCTGGTACGCGACATGAAGAACCCGGGCCAGAAGATCGGTAACGACGTGTGGTGCTACCTGCCAGACGAGGCCTGGAGGATCCTCAAGACCATGCCCCGTGCCGGCGAAGATATTTTCCCCTATAGCCCTGAATCAATCTCCTCATCCTGGGCGAAGGCCTGCAAGATCCTGAATATCCAGAATCTGCACTTCCATGACCTCCGGCACGAGGGTGTAAGCCGTCTGTTCGAAATGGACTGGGATATCCCCCGAGTGGCGAGCGTTTCAGGACATAGGGACTGGAATTCGCTGAGGCGCTACACCCACCTACGTGGCAAGGGGGATCGCTATGTGGGGTGGGAATGGTACGAAGAGATATTGAGGGCGCCCGTCCAACTGGGCGCCGCATCAATGAAGTGGCTCAAACGGCGTGTTTTAACCCGTTAAGCTGGTTGTTCTCCTTAACCGCGGCTGCGCGCTGTTGATCGAGATACGCGGCCAAGTCGGTGATATGGATCCCCTTGGCCGACTTCTGGCTGCGTTCCAGGCGAGTGATAGGAATTTTGATCTGTCCGCTCATCACCTTTCGTTGAAACATGTCTGGCGTCAGGTGCGTGAAGTAGTCCCGGCAAACCTGCTCCAGCGAGATAATCGCTTGGCCGTCGTACTGGGCCATCAGGATAAAGGCTGTGTTCATGATGTCCCTCACATCCGAAACGATTGATGAATGAGCGTCGGCCGGGCGGCACGTCCTGCAGGTTGCGCCTCATCCGCCTGAATCTCGCAAATGAACCTGTGCCTATTCCGATTCGTTGCGCTCAGTGCCTGGGTGAGCCCTGACAACGCGCCAACGCATTGCTCATAGGCATCCGGCCCATGCCAGCTTTGCGCAGGCAGAACCTGGCAGTCAGTACGAGTTGCGTCGCTGCATAAGTACAAAAGCAAGAGAACCGTCATATGTTCCCCTTCCGTTCCAGGCGGGGGCGGACAGATGTTGGTTTTATCGCTGAAGCCATGGCGACGACCCGCATGTCGCTTTCGCTCAGCTCCATGTCCCTACTGCCTGATGGGCTGGCGGGAAATAATCGATTGGCCTGTATAAATGCGGAGAAGGCCTCGTCGAAGTGCGCGGCCAGCGCGTTCCTCAAAGTGTCGAAGTGAAGCTCGAACTCAATTGCCTCAGCCGGTGTAACTTCCACACCGACCTTCTTTGGTCGGCTCTTGCTGGTATACAGGCTGGGAGTGCATGTGTCGCAGACCTTGGACATGATCTGCGCCGCGAGCTTTCGGTCGTACACAGTCACAATCGGAAACCAGCGGATTTCTCGGCACTCCTCGTTTAAGTCCTCGAGGGTTAAGCCGTGACGCGCTAACAAATTATCCAGCATGCGTTGCGCATTATCCTTCTCACCGCCTTCGCCACGCTCTGCAAGGGCCATCAGCTTGCGTAGCTTGGCCTGGACCTTCGCATCGCCTCCACGGGGCATTTGTGCTTGCATGGTGCTTCTCCTGGTAAGCGGTGGGGGAGTTGCCGCTCCCCGCGTTCCGCTTTTTGATTGTCAGCGTGCGTAGCGACGCGTTTGGTTTTGTTTCATTGCTTCCCGCTCTGCCATGAAAGCTGCCCACTCCAGCTTTTTGCGCTTCTGGCGAATCCGACTACAGGCCTGGTGCTTGCGAGTGGAGCGCGCTTTGCCACAGATATCGCAGCGGCTGGGCAGGTCGAGGCGTTGACTTGCCATGGCTGGCCGTGTCCTTGCTGGGCTGACAGACATAATTACTGCCCTCCCATGAGCATGCGCGTCAGGCCGTTGGGCTGGCCGTCCGGTGTCAACTTGCTCAGCGGCTGGGTGGTGGTGCGTCCATTGGCGCTACGCAATGTGGCTACGTCGCCGTTGATCTCTTCAATCACAGCTTTGCGAGCACTGAAGCGATAGCTACGACCGCCGCCACTGATTGCCACGTAGCTGACCGTGTCGCCGATAGCCAACGGGGTTGTGGTAGCCTCTGCGGCGCTACCTTGGGTTTGATTCACTTGCATGGTGCTTCTCCTTTGGTGGTAGGTGTCGGGGAGTTGCCGCTCCCCGGCACCGTCTTTTCAGGCCGTTCTGGCCTGGTCTTGCTTAATGATCGCTATGACTTCGTCCCGGTCCTTCGCGTACGCGAAAGGCAGTTCGCCGCCTGGGCGAGTGATCGGGTATCGCGCTTCAGGCAACCGGCACTCGGCCACGGTGTAGCCGCTATCGGTAATCCAACAGTTCTGTTGCACTTGCCCGTCTCGGTTGCGTTTCGGTGCCCACTTCATGCCCAGACCCTACGCAGGTCCTGCCAGATCTCATCACCGTCGGGGAAATAGGTGTGAACCTCTTGCTCGGGGCTGTTATCTAGCCGCAGGACTGCAATGCAGTCGTCGAACAGGCCAGCGTCGAGACGGCGCAGCTCGGTCAGGTCAAACGGATGTGCCGGGCCGTTGTACAACCCGAGCAGAAAACGCCCGATTACCCCGCTTTGCCCGGTGTTGCGTTGCGCGACCGGCAGCAAGCGAACCAGCGCCTGGACGCCGGCTTTGCGGATGGCCGGACGCTCGGCCTGGTACTGGAACAACTCGTCAAAGGCATCTTTGAGCGTTCTGTTGTGCATGATGCTTCTCCTTGAGTGGCAGGCGTTGCCGCGCCTGGTGTGTGTTGCTGTCGATTGATTAGGCCTGGAAGTGCCAGCACTTCACGATGGGCTGCTTGGTGATGACCGCGTTGCTGTGCTTGGCCTGGTGAGCCCGCACCGCGCTATCCGTCGCTTTGTTGATGTCGATCAGCTTTCGAGAGCGGGAGTCCTTCAGCCGCTCGCGCAGCTCGCTGACATCGGCAATTTTCTGGCGATGCTCTGCGGCGCACTTCACGAAGTCGTTGAGGTTGATGGCGATGATGTTGTCTTTCTTGCTGTGGTTGACCACGGGCCCATCGGCGTCGAGGCCTTCCAGGTACTCGTACACCTCCCAAAATTCGGCCACGACCGGATGATCGGAACTGATGGAGGCCTGGCGCTCTATCGCCATGCGAATAATCTGGGTGCGGGTGTTGCTGATCTGCGCATCGGTGAGCGAAACCACCATCCGCAGGCAGTCGAGCAACGCGAGCAATTGGGCGTGGTTCTTGTTGATCCGCTCGACACGGATATAGCCGCGCAGCTTGTTGCCGCAATGTACGCAGTCGCTTTGTTCGTCTTTGAAAGGAGTGTCGCAAGCGAAGCAGTGCGAGTGCAGGCAGCGCAGTTTCGCTTCGTAGCCGGGCAGGCACTGTGCAAACAGATCCATCACCTCGGCTTCTTTGCGCACGGCCTGCAACACGAAGTTACTCAGCGTTGCGCCTTCCAAGGCGTTGAGTGAGTCCGCAGCTGCGCGGCTCTCTGGGGTCACGTTCGGCCGCACGAAGTGCAGTTTGACGATGCGGGTCATGATCGCTTCAGAGGCCACCACCGGCGCGTTCTGGCTGATGGCAATGGTTCCCCGGAATGGCGGCTCATACGTTTCGTTGCCGGCGGTTTTAACCCCTTTAGTCGCCAGCGTGCCGCCGCCGTAATAATCCTTCAGCTCATCCCATTCGAAAGTTTTGGCGTGTGCCTTGTCCTCACCACTACGGTCGGATTCCAGCAACACGATAGGCATGCCAGACACCTGGCCCATCAAGCGGCTGCGGCCGGCCTTGGTGGATTTGGACGGGTCGAAGCCCTCATACCCATCACGGCCGAGTAGCCTCCATAACAACGTCAGCAAGGTTGTCTTACCGGCACCGGCTTCACCGGTGGCCTCAAGGAAGGGGAACGACTGGTAGCGATGACGAATTTGCTCGGCGAACAGCGAGCCGAACCAAAACGTCAGAGCGACGATGCCCTGGGTACCGAAGCATTGCCAGAGCAGATCCAGCCAGCGCGGGTCATAGTTCTTCGCGTCCTTGGTGAGTTGGATCTTGACTCCTTTCTGCAAGCTCTTGAGTTTCAGCTTGCCCATCTCGAAAAACTCTTCTTCGTTGATTGTGATCAGTTGCCCTTCGCGAACGGCCACATCGTTGAACACGTAGCAGCCGTATTCCCGGCTGTAGCCGACGTAGTCGATGGTCTGGACGGTTTTAATGCCAAACAGTTGGTCTTTCATGATCTTGTCCAGCTGCTGTCCACTGCCGGTGAATACCGCCCCGGCGCCCATGCCAAGAAGCCTTTTCTTGAACTCACTGGCAGCAGCGACCTGGCCGCCGGTGAAGGTGTTTTTCACGGAGCCGCCGTCGTGTGGGAAATCGACGCGGAAGAAATACCAGGACTCGTCGGTTATCTCGTTGCGCTGGAAATACAGTGCCTTGGGGTAGCAATTCGCGATCTCGACCACGCAGCCAGACATGCGCAGTGCCTTTTCGCGAATGGCCTTTTCGTTGAGTAGTTGGTCTTCTTTTTTGTCGCTGTCATCGAGCGCCTGTTTGGCGCTGTTGAACTTGGAAATATCCAACTTCCACCAGTACAAGCGGGAGTCGAAACAGAAGTGAAACTCCTCCCGTTCCCGCCACTGGTACATGAGCAATGCTTTATCGGTGGCGCTCTCGGCGATCAGCAGCGCGCCCTGGTGCTTGGCTTCTTTGAGGTCTTTGTCGATCCGCTGGGCACGTGCCTCGTCACCGTCCAGAAACGCCCAGCGTTGATGCAGATCGTTCCAATCGACCTTTCGAGCATCTGGTTGTGGGATCTGCGCGGCCTCGCAGACGAAGCCCAGCTCGCGAGCCTGCCTGACCCACGATTTAGTGTACTTCTGCGCGCCAGGCTCGTTATCCAGGGCCCAGACCAACTTCGGCGGCTTCCCCCCACAGTCCGCTATCAAGGCCTTCAACGATTCCTCAGGAAAAGCGTTGGAGGACAACGCTGCAACAGCGGAAATGCCGTTATGAATGAGCGCGATGGCATCGAAAATGCCCTCGACGATCCACAGTTCATCAACCTGGAGTACATCGATACAAGGTGGACACCACCAGTAGCCCTTGTAGCTTTGCTTGGGTTGGAAGCGAGCCTTCTTCTTGCCGAAGCGTGAGGGCTGATCGATCAAGCGCTCCCAGTACCCACCATGCTCCAGGGGGAATCTCACCGTGGCCGAGCCAATATTCAGGTCGCGGTCAAAATAACTTTCCTGGGTGTACCAGCCCTCAATCAGTTCCAGCCGAAAGCCGCGAGCAAAGGTGAGGTATGCCTTTGCGGTAGCTGTTGGCTCATCGTTGGTGGCTGGCGCTCGCTTGCTCCAGTCGTCAAAAAGGTCGGGGTAAAGCTCCTTGACTGGGGCCTGGTATCGGCACTTGTCCTCACGGCCGCAGCGAATAAACCAGGGTTCATCATGGCGAGAAAACAAGCGCTTCTGGTTGCACTGAGGGCAAGTGCCCTTGCGCATGTAATTCGTACCGACCATGTGTTGCAGGCCGTAATCGGACTCAAGGCGCTGAAGCACATCAGCGCGCAGCTTGTGTTCCATGGGCTTACGTACATAAGTTTTTGAGCCATGGGAAATGTCGAGTCGCTTATTCATCGGGTCTTACTTCACTTCGCCGAGACTGTATTTAAGGGCGCCAATCAGGCGTTTTTGCGCGGCCATCACCGGGAAGGCCGCTAGCAACGAGCCATGCCGCAAACCCTCGGGGATCCGGCGAAAACGGTCGTCGTACCAATGCTCGTTGAACTGCTGGGCGTACTGACTCCGTAGTGCTTGGAGCAGCGCCTCGGCCTCTTCGCGGGGCAGTTTTGCGGTGATGGCGACGTCGATTTGCATGGTCCACCTCGGATTTCGGGCAAAGCTCACCCAAACCCACGGGAAGCGGGGCAGGGCAGGTTGTTTAAACGGGGATTACTGAGGGTGTTGCTTCAGCGCGTCATCGCGCTGGGCGAGCAGGGTTTGCGGCAGCAGCCTTGCCGGAACCGGATACCGAAGGTCGGCCCGGGTATCGATCAGGTGGACGACCGTGCTGCCTGGGCTGTTGCCCCAGTCCACGCCGATCCACTTGCGCTGGTTGATGACTTGCAATTCAGTCCAAGCGTTGTGCACCAGCTTCTGTGCCATGAACACCGGCACTTCCAGCGCGGTGGTCATGTGCCGAACGCAGTTTTCGTACAACAGATCTGATTCCACCAGGTGCTGCGCTTCGTGCCGTTGCAAGTAGGCAAACGCCGCCCGTTGCATGCTGCTGCGGTAGTCGTGGTCAAGCTCTTCATGGTTCATTGCGCACACTCCATTTCCATTTGGTCGAGCAGGTCGGGTTGATCATTGGCGGACTTCATCGCAGCACGGCGCAGGGCAATGTCGGCGATGGGCAACTTGACGGAGGGGTTAGCCATACCGCTGGGGCTCATTTCATGAGTCATTTCGAACTCAGCCCGCACCGACCAGCCGCAGGCCTCGTTGGTGCATTGGAGGTAGGCCACCCGCAGGAAGATGTGCGTGCCTTCGCTGGTGCGGATACGCATGCGGCCGAGGCAGTGAGGGCAGACAAGTTTGTAGGTGCTCACTCAGCGAACCCCCGACCGTGCAGTTGAATGGTCGCCAGCACTTCGGCGTAGCGGGCTGACATGTACTTCATCAGGGCGGAAACAATGACTTCGGCCTCACCCTGCTCAATGACACCGTCGTCCAGGGCCTGGGCAATGATCTGGTCAACCAACCCACGCTTGGCGGCAGCTCTTACGGAGCGGTTGTACAGCTCGACGTTATCCAGCGTTCCAGGCACCGCGACGGGCACAAACATGCCGCCATACATGCCGGTAATGTAATCCGCGAGATATGACGTACCCGCAACTTGCTCGAGGCGATGGATATGTTCATCGCTCAGTGGCCGGCTCCCAGCGTTCTCATAGGCCTGGTTATCAAACTTCTTGATCGGCATCCCAAGGTCAGCTGCGGCGTAATGCCGGCCCCCGGGGTAAGCGGCAATGACGGCGCTGACTACGTCTTTGCGGTTGGCTAGAACTGAGCGTTTCATCTTCTGGTTTCCTACCTGAGCCAACGGGTCTAATTTGTGACGACGCCGTCTTTGATACCGAGCAACACCGCAGCGCGGTGGGACTCGCCCCGCAGACATTTCTTCTGTCCGTTCAACACGGCGTACACCGTGGACGGGGTCAAGTTGTGCTGGTCGGCCCAGTCTTTGGCAGAGAGGCCTTGATGCGCGAGGCGCTCACGTGCCTTTCGGCAAGCTTGCTCCGTGGGGTATGCGTTCGGCATAGTCTCGTTTCGTGTGATTTCGTGTGATGACAGGCGAAGTATTTCCCATGATTGTGGGAATGTCAATTCGTCGTGGAGACGTTTGTGGGAATTGGTGATCGCCTAAAACAAGAGCGCGAGCGCTTGGGCTTCAATCAGACCGAGTTCGCGGCGAAGGCTGGCGCCTCAAAAAACAGTCAGTACAACTATGAGAAGGGCGAGCGCAGCCCGGATGCCAGTTACCTGGCAGCAGTTGCTGAACAAGGGGTAGACGTCCTTTACGTGGTGACCGGCCAGCGCTCATCTGTGGGTGAAGATCAGCTGTCCGACGATGACTTAGAAATCGTGATGCACGTGCGCAGCCTGGACGATGAGGACAAGGGCGCGGTGATGCGCCTTCTCAGGGCTTTTACATTGAAAAAATAAGGAGTTGGGACATGAAAAGGATGACGTTATCAGTAGCGGTGCTGGCAATACTCGCTTCGGGTGTCTGCGGTGCCAAGGAAAAGACCCAGAAGGTTTCGAGCAAAGACTATGGAGACGCTTGGCCGTTTACGGTCGATAGCGTTGACCTGTTGTGCTTTGGACCGTCGCCTAAGGCGTTGGCCCGGACGTCGGATGGGACCGTCTACGCATTGAGCGGGAGTGCACGGAGTCAGGCAAAAGATCGCGGTTGGTCGGACGGCCAGGACATCACCAAACCCAATCCTACGATGCCATCCATCAAGATGGACTACAGCAATATCGTCCAACGTGCCCAGGCGCTCTGCGGCGGTGCGTAATTTGTAATGAAAATTTTTTCCCGTAGGCTGATGACACAACCAAACATGCTGAAAATTGCTCACTCCCCGGGCGCCTTGGTTGGTACCGATGTAGGTATCGGGCGCCCGAACGTGTTGAATGGAGTGACACATGTCGGTAATGAAAAAGGTAGATGTCGATCAGTCTGAAGTAATTGAATGGTCTGAACTGAATGAGCGTGAACGGACGTTTGTTCAGCTTTTCAGACTTCTCGACGAGGTTAGTCAGAAGGACTTAATTCGCTTTCTCAATGTACTGCTTACCCCCAAATAAAATTAACCCGGCCATGAGCCGGGTTTTCTTACGACTATGCTGACTCGTCGTGTTAAGCAGGGCCCTTTACATCCCGTGGTACAAACTCATCATTAACTGCTTCTGGCGAAGCCTCCGCTGAAGCTTCTTTTACGGGTTGTTTCTGTTTAGGTACGGGTTTGTAAGAAAAGCCTTCATTGAGATCACGAGCCATATGGCTTTTTAATACCTCAATTTTAAGGGCGGTTTGTTCCTGAAATTTTTCGTGGTCTGTTATGTCTAGATTTTTAGCGGAAGAGTGCACGGTTTCCCTAGCTACTACCAAAAGCTTAGCAAGTGTTAACCGGTCGCTATGAATCTTGAAAACTTTTTGAATCATTGCTAGTGCGAGCTTCCAGCTATAAATAATTGCCAGTGCGAAAATTGCTGCAAATGGAATTCTTAAAATGAAAGCGGCTAAAACATCAATGAAGGAAGTGTATTGTGCGGTTAGGAGGTTACTGGCCCCAACGTAAACTTGATAAACAGAAAAAATAATAGCTAATAGCGGGAGCGTTATTAGGGATAAATAAATTTTAGCTTGGGTGTTACCCTCTTTCACGTAGGGGCCATACTCATCGGATATTAGGTTTTTATCGTTTGTTAGTTTTGCTAGGTCAGCGTTTAAGTTTGAAATCTGTTTGTTTAAGTTCTCTGCGCTTTCTTTTAGTTGGGCTGTGTTGTTGGTTGCGTTGGTAAGATTGTTTTCCGCATTTAGAACGGATAGGTTGAGTCTTGTAAGTTCTTTGTTGCTATTTTCAAGTGCGGATTTAATTAGGAGTTGTTCTGCGTCGAGATTAGCCAGTTCTTCTTTTGTTAGGCTTATGGAGTTGGTGAGGTTGAGCGATTCCTCTGTTAGTTTTTCTGTCTCGGAAAGTATGTCCTGATATTCTGATTTGGCTGTTTCTTTGAACGCGCTTATGCTCCTTTTTAAGTCTAGTAATTGTTGGATGTCGTTGGCGTATTCGGAGAGTAGAGTGGAATCGCATCCAAAAACTGAGATTTTTTTAAGTGTGGGTTTGTATATAATCGAATCGGTTGATATTTCAAACCATTCACAAAATTTTCTTACGTATCCATACGCAAATACTGATTTGTCTACAAGGGAAAGTCTTAGTTTGTAGGGCGGAGCTCCAATTGGTTTGATGGTTACGGTTAAATTTGAAGATAGCTTTTCGTTGTTTTCTGCATAGAAGTCTATAGAGTCAAGATAGAATAGGCCTGTAGGGGTAAAACGTCTTACGGTGCTATTTGTTTTGACAGTGGTTGATGTGGAAGTTGTAGCTTCTAATAATGTTTGGAAGGTTGCGGTGGTCTTCCAAAAAGCGTTTCCAATTGGGTCGAGTTTTGGCATTAAGTTATCTAATGCAGATAGCTTGTTGTCTAATTCTTCTACTGAATGATCTGTCATAGGGGTAATTCTCTTGAATTCTGCATCAGAAGATAGCAGAGTGATATCGAATCGCTACCCTCGCATACGATTCCACTCTCGATCAACTGCCCGCTTCGCCGTCTTCTCTGAAGCATACAGCCACCGCAACCGCTTCGGCTTGCTCTGATCCCCCGCAGTCACCGTCTTCTCCTTCCCGGTTTTCTTGTCGCGGTAGTACGCGATGATCCCTGTGTAATTCCCTTGATTTTCCTCAGCCAGCCCCTCAACCGTATCCTCGGGCAGCTTGCTTTCCAGCTCCAGGCTGACGGTGTATCCGTTATCCGGGCTGAGGGTGTGCTGCACGTTGCCGCCGTACCAGATGATCTCGTCAATCTCTGGCTTCACGCCCTGGAGCGTGTAGGTCAGTTCGGGAATGAGGTCAGGACGACCCCGGGCGAGGGTATAGCTGAGCGTCGCGCTGCCACGTTGCAGGCGGTTGAATTCCGCCCGGGCAGCGCGCAGGGCGGACTGGCGGTCGCTGAAGGTGTGGCGTAGGTCTTTGAGGTTTTCACCACCGCCGGCGATGGCCTCCTGTTTCTTCGCACTGTTCACGTCGTAGAAATAGGCGCGGACACCGTCGTAGCTGTCGCGGTCAGCTTGCAGATAGCGGTGTTGGTCGCCATCGACGCGGGTGAGGGTGATATGCGGCAGCTCGGCGCCGGTGGCCGTCTTGCCGCCGCCCGCCGGCAGGCACAGCAGGCAGCCGGCCTTGACGGTGACCACCGCGTCGAACTCTTCCCCGACGCGGCTGATCAGGTTGGCGTCGGATTCGTTGGCCTGGTCCAGCTGAAGAATGGGCAATCCGTCCAGGGCGCCGGCGATGGTGGCGGTGAGGCCGTTGCCCAGGGCGATATCGCCCAGAACATCGCCGAGGGTGGTGTTGCTCCAGCTGCGCTCGCGCTTGGTCTTCAGGCCTTTGCGAAGGTCCGCCGAGCGGGCGCGGATGCTCAATACGTCCGGCGCGCCGCTGTGTTCGGTTTCATCGACGGTGTAGGTGCCTTTGTCCACCAGGCCTGTATCGCTCCAACCCAGCCACAGTCGGATGATCGCGCCTTTGGGCGGGATCGCCAGCAGCCCGTCGTGGTCGCTGAGGGTGATGCTGAGCTGGTCGGCCTCGATCCCGCGATTGTCGGTCAGCTCCAGGCTCATCAGCCGGGGGCTGATCAACTGGGCGATGTCGTTGCCATCGACCGTGATACGAAACGCCGGTACCGGGTAGGCCGCGTCGCGGCGGTAGCGCTCGGCCAGGCCTTCGACGTAGCCGGTCACCTTGGACAGGGCTGCCTCAATCAAAGCAGCGCCCTCAAGATGTTGACACCTGCGCTGGTACCGGCGCCGAGCAGATCGATCCGGTCGTCATCGATGCGCTTGAGGTTGATCGTGAATTCAATACGCCGAGGCGTGCCGTCACGGAAGAACAGCGTTTTGGTTTCGCTCAGGCCATCGATAATCCACAGGCCGTAGATCCGGCCGCTGCCTTCGACCATCGGCCATGCCCTGCCGGTGTTTGCCATCAGGCGGAGGGCGTCGAGGCTCAAGGCGCTGCCGGCCAGCTCTGGCAGGATGACGCCGGGCAGGGTGATGGTGTCGTCACCGCGCCCAACAAACTGCCGAGCCGGAGCGGCGCCGACGCGGCTGTTGCTCGCATGTCGCCATTCGGTTTGGCGTTGCAGCTCCTGATAAGCGGCGGTGGACAGGCTGAACACGAACATGCCCAAGGCAAGCATCATGGTGGGTTACTCCAGATCTGACAGTTTGCTGCGCTGGCGGGCGGCCTTTTCGCTGGCGATGCGCGCCAGCTCGGCTCGTACGGCGCGGCTGATCGCCTGGGCGTCCATGCCTGGCGTGGTGTGGATGTTGATTTCGTAGGTGTCGTGGCTGTCATGAACCGGCGCCGGGGTAGGGCTGATGGGCGCCCGATCATCGATCGACAACGAAGAGGCAGCGGCCGCCCCGACCGGGAATTGCGGCAACGGCATGGCGGCCAGCGGCATGGCGGTTGCGCCGAGGGCCAGTGTGCCGGCTGCCGTGAGTTGTTTGCTCAGGCTGGTCATGGCGCTCAGCGGCCCGTTTTGACTGCCCTCAAGCCCCTGGGCCAGGCCGGCCATGGTGAAGCCGCCCAGCTCTGCGAACACACGGGAGGGGCTGTGGATGTCGAGCTTTTCCTTGAACCAACCAATCACCGCATCGCCTGCCCCGGTGATGGCCTCCTTGGCTACGGTCAGGCTGTTGGTGATGCCATTTGCCAGGCCTTGAATCATCTGCGTACCCAGTTCAGCGAACTGTGCAGGCAGGCCTAACAAAAGGCTCAGCATATTGCCGATGACGGCACCGAAGCGTTCGCCCATTGACTGAGCGGCGCCACCGACGTCTTCGACGGGCGCAAGTAGCTGGCCGAACCAGGTGATCAGGCTGCTGACGCCATCTGATATCAGACTGAACAGGGGGCGTGCGATGCTGCCCAGAAGCTCCATGGCCGCGCCGACACCTGGCAGCGTCATGACGGCCTGGCCCAGGTTCAGCAGCGATTGGCCGAGCCCGGCGAAACTATCGAGTACCGGTTGCAAGGCCCCGACCAGGCCTTGCCAGAAGCCGAGGAAGAAGCCCTTGATCGGGTTCCAATATTTGTAGACCAGCACGCCAGCAGCAACCAGAGCAGCAATGGCCGCCAGCAGCCAGCCGATGGGCGTCGCCATGATGGCGGTACCGACCGCACTGATCGCGCCGCCGAGCATCGGCAGCACGCTGGCGGCAGCCAGGCGGGCGCTGCTGACGAAAGCGGGTAACGCACTGAGCAAACCACCCGCCGAGCGAGTTGCTACCAGGGACCGCCAGACTTTTCCAAGCCTGCCGATGTTGGCACCGGCGCCTGCTGCTGCGATGCGCGTGCCGATCAACTGGGCCTTAACAATGCCCAAGCGAATGCCAAACATGCCCATGCCGTACCGCACCATGGCGAATGGGCCGAGAAGGCTCGCCATCGTCAAAGCCAGGCCACCAAACACGAAGGCCAGGCCGGCCACAGCCGCTACGACCTTGACCAGGCCGCCGGCCAATCGTGGGTTCTCCCGAGCCCAGGCGCCGATGCTGTTGGCAACCTCCCCGAGGGTGCTGATGATTTGTTTCAGTTCGGGCGCAACAGCGGCGCCAAACTCGGCCAGGGCGTTAGTGAAGCTGCCCTCTGCGGCCTCCATGACGTTGGTGAGGGTGGCGAGCTGTTCGTTCACCCGCTTGCGCAAATCGGCTTGGTTTTGCAGTTTCTGTTGCACCTCCCGATAGCCCGCGATCCCCTTGTTCATCATGGTGTTCAAGGTGGTCATGGTTTCGGAGTCGTCGCCGAACAGCAGCTTAATCGTGGACGTGCGGTCCTCGTCGTTCAGGGACTTCAGTTTTTCAACCTGGGCGAATAGGTTTTCCAGGCCGGCGAAGTTGCCTTTGTCGTCGGTGAACTTGAAGCGGATGTTTTTGCCTTCCAGCTCCATGATCTTGTTGACGTCCTTGATCCCGTCCTTGTCCAGGCCAGCCTGGAAGATCTTCCGGTAGGCGTTACCTGCGGCACCGCCTTCCATGCCCGCCTGGTCCATCATGATCAGCAGCGGGGCCAGCTCGGCAGCAGCGTCGATGCCCGATTTCTTGATGGTGTCCATGACCGGTGCGATCTTGCTGAAACCCTGGAGCATGTTGGTCGGGTCTACGCCGGAGTAGAACCCACGCTGGATGATGTCCATCAGCCCCATCATGTCCTTTTCGGACGTTCGGGTGGCGTCTTGCATCTTTGCGGCAAATTCAGCCGCGGCTGTTACGGGCATCTGCAACTGAACGCCCAGGTACGCGGCCGCTTCGCCGGTGCCACCGAGAATGCTCTTGGCGCTGAGGCCTTGGCGCCGCAGCATGGTCATCATTTCTTGAAAGTCGGCCGTGGTACCAGGTAGGCGGTCGCCCAGCTTGGTCGCCAGGTCGGTGATTTTCTGGAAGTCTTCAGACACCTTGCCGGTGTCGTCCATCATCGAAACCTTGAGTTGCGTGGCCGAGTCTTCGTTCGGCGCAAAGGCACCGATGGCATTAGCCACCGGCCGACTCGCGGCATATCCCACACCCAGGCCGGCGGCTCCGTTCATTGCCATGTTGCCGGCGAGGTTCTGGGTTTTCTCCAGCTTGGCGCGCTCGATGGCAAGGCGCTTTTGCTGAGCATTCAACGCGACCAGGCGTTTGCCCTGTTCGCTGATGCTGGCGTTGGTGGCGCTGATTTGCTCGCGCAGCTGGCGTTCGTGACTGCTGAGGTTCTTGGTGCTGATGCCGGCGCCTTGAAGTTTGCTGCGCAGGGCCTGGAGCTGTTCGCCCTGTTGTTGATGTTGTTCCTTGAGTTTCTGCGCTTCGCGAACGGCTGCCCGAAAGTCCTTGGTCATCGCCTTGGTCGGCGCACCGGTGGCCGCGAACTGCTGGGAAAGCGCCCGTACTTTGTCGCGGGCGGCGACGAGGGCTTGCTCGGTTTGCTCGGCGGCAGCGCGCTGGGTGCGCCAGGCGCTGACATCCTTCTGTTGGGTGTTGAGTTCCTTGAGACGGTCGCGGGCTTCCTTGAGGGCGCGGGCGGCACCGATGCTGCCGTTGTTGATGGCCTTCAGGGGGCCGCTCGCCTTGTCGATGGCGTTGAGCAACACCTGAAGTTTTAAGTCATTCGCCATCGGTGGAACTCCGTACCCGGGCGCGCTCGCGCCACTCCATCAGCTCTTGCAGGCCCAGCTGGTCCATGTCAGCCGGTGCCCAATGGAAAACCACGGCCAGATCGGCCATGGCGTCTTCTACGCAACGAGGGACGCGTCCGTCTTCACCGACTTCTGCAACAAAAAACCAGAGATCTTGCTGCCACAGGCGAGCAGGTCGGCCGGGTCCATGCTGGCGGCTTCAGGCGCGGTGATGCCTGGTGCGCTGATGCGCGGCAGAATCTTGATGAGGGTGGCCACGTCCATGTTCAGCAGATCAACCAGGTGCACGCCGCGCAGTTCTCCGGATTGCGGTTTGCGCAGGGTGATGCTGTCGATGACGGTCTTCCCTCGGGTGATTGGGGTGTCCAGGGTGACGGTGTTGTCGTCAACGGGCGGCAGGGCTTCAAGGGTGTCTTCAGGTTTCATATGTGGCTCCAGATTGCAGGGTTAACCGCCCTGGTTCAGGGCGAGAGTGGTCAGATGCCGAGGGCTTTGCGCTGCTCTGCCAGCATGTCCACGCCATCGACGATTTCGATGAAATTGAGCAGGTCGATTTCGATGATTTCTTCGTTATCGACGATCAGTTTGTAGTAGGTGCAGGTGGTGGTGATGCTGTGCTCAGTGTCTTCACCCGGCTGCGCATCACCCATTTCGATGGTCTCGTGCCGGCCGCGCATCACCACCTCCACGGCGCTGATCTCGGCGGTATCGTCCTGCTGGAAAGAGCCGGTGAAGCGCAACGCGACGCCCGAGGCGTTGACGGCGCCGAACTGTTTGAGGGCGATCAGATCCAGGCCGCCGGTCTTCCATTCGAACTGAATGCCATCATCCGAGAAGCCGAGATCGGCCTTGACTGGGCCGTTCATGCCGCCGCCGCGATAGCCTTCCATCTTGCGGCCGAGCGGGGGCAGGGTGGCGCTCTTGACCACGCCGAGATAGCTGTTGGCGTCGTTGAACAGGTTGAGGTTCTTGAGTTTGCGGGGCATAGCCATGGCGGGGTTCTCCGTTGCTCGGGCACAGGGTCAGCTCCCCTTGCGGGGAGGCCCGGTTTAGCTGTTGATCTTGCTGGCGAAGTCGATCAGGTAGCGGTCGGTAATGCGCTGCCGTAGCGTGAGATCTTCCAGCGGTGGCACCGGCGTGTAGTCGTAATCCAGGAACAACTTGCCGGCCTTGAGCGTGTCCTTGTCGTTGGCGTCCTCCGGGTACCAGCACTGGCCGCCGATCAGGTAACCCGCCGCGACCATCTCGCGGAACTTCGCGTTTACCCCTTCGATGATGTCGCGCACCAGGGACGCATGCAGCGGCTTGTCCACAGCCCACATGTGCGCCTCGGCCATGGTGTCGGCCAGGATCTGCGCGGTACGGGTGTAGTTCTCGAAGGCGAACAGCGGGTCTTCGCTGGTGGTGCGGCTGCCCCAGAAGCGAAAGCCGCCTTCATTGATGAGTGTGGTGACCTCGTTGCTGTTGAGGTAGTTGGCGTCCGTGGCGGGGTTTTGCAGATCCCAGAACACGTCGGCGCTGATGCCGGTGACGCCGTTGACCGCGACGTTGGACAGCGTCTTGTGCCAGCCCACGTCCTGATCGATCTTGGCGCGCAGACCCAATGCCCGGGCCACGGCCGAGGCTGTGACCGTCGCGTTGGTGACGGTGCTCCAGTTCTGGAACTCCGGCCAGATGACCATTGCTTCGCGGGCGCCGAAGTTGTCACGGTAGGCGACCACCTCTTCCTTGGTTTTGCAGCCCCAGGCGCTCACGTAAGCGAAGCCGCGCAACTGCTGCGCGATGGTGACCAGGGCGGTGGCGACCGGCAGGCTGTCGAGGCCTGGCACACCGAGGATGCGCGGCACCATGCCGACGCGGGCCTTGGCGGCGAGCAGGGCCTTCAAACCGGTGTACTTACCCTCGGCCGTGGTGGTGCCGATCAGGGCGCTGGTGGTTTCCGCCTCGGTCTCGCCTTCCTTCACCCGCACGACGATGGTGTAGGGCTTAGTCTGGTCGGCGATGGCCTGAAGGCTCTTCGCCAGGGTGCCTGTGGTGCCGGCCTTGCCGATGGCGGTTTGAACGTTGGTCAGCAGGACCGGTGTGTCGAATGGGAAAACGGTGGCATCAGCGTCGTCGGCCGTGCAGACCATGCCGATAACAGCGGTGGGGATGGTGCGAATGGGGCGGGTGCCGTCGTTGAGTTCGATGACCCGCACGCCGTGGAGATAATCGGCCATGGGTTTGCCTGCGCAGTGATTGGGATGACAGTGCACAGGCTGCCGCGCGCGCGCCGGTTGGGCGAGCGCACGAGCTTGTAAGCGGTAGAGGTACAGGACGCAGAAAACCAATACTTCCTGATTGAGGGTTTTATTGGACCTGTATCTCCAGCCAGGCCGGAGCTACCGGTCGATGTTCCTTTAGCGGAAACTCCCCCGATTCAGGCCATCCGCGCAGTAAACGCCGATACGTTTGCAGCTCAGTGTATTGGGTTGCTGTCAGCGTGGTCTCTGAACCATCTTCCAGCTCGTCACGGTGACGCGTTACAACGCCGTCAGTAAGTGAAAGCTGATTATCTCGCCAGGCCCGCTCAATGGCGGCGAGTTCATCTGCCGTCGGCTGTGGCGGATCCTGCAACTCCGGTCGGCCATCAACCCCCCGGCCAATGATCTTGACCACCTGGCGCGGCTCAAAAAGTGCTGCGTGATCCTCATCAGATATTTCAATGCCTCCGTTATCAGTCAATTCGAAGGCAAATCGACCATCTTCTTCAACCCATTTAGCGAACATAGATACCCTCAATAGCCGATGGCTAGCCAGTTGTAACCACCAACAGTCACAGCGGAATTGTTGCCAGTCACGTTGGTTATGAAGCCCGTAAAACCTGTACGGGTCGGCTGTGAGCACTGACAAAGACTTGGATTAGGCGCCGCGCTAGCCCCAGCATACATAGCTCCCACATACATACAGGCTGTAGGAAATGCGACGGGGAACGTTACTGGCACTGTTCCTGACGCGGTATCCGTTGATGCATGCCCTATTTTAAATATCCAGCCACTGGGCAAAACTTGGTGGCCGTTAGCGCCAAAAATAGCCGCAAACATTGGAGACGATCGTAGACACTCAAGGCTGGCGTGGGCCCGCCACTTTTCACCGTCCGCCACCAGCAAGATGTCCGACCCCATGGACATGGTGTAAGGCGTCGCGACGGAAACGTTATTGATAGCCAGTGAGTCACCAGCCAACAGCGCCAACCTGGCCGCATCGACTGCGCTTGAAGTCGTAATCAGAATTGACGACCCCTTGGGCAGCGTATTTGCCTTCGGCAATGTCAGCGTACCGTTTGCGGACATCTCGATTCGTGTGCCGACGTGCGCCGCCGTTAAGATGACATTGCCTCCCGCAATCCCCGCGCTGTTGGCATAACTGCCCTTTTCACGTTGCACAAACTCGGCGGTTGCCAATAGCTTGCTGTTGTCAAATTGCGTGGGGGTATCTCCAAAAACCTTGGAGTACTGGAGTTGTGCCGATCCCGCAGCCCACCAAGCAGTCGCGCCATTGCTGGTCAGCACCAGGGTTGAACCCGGTTGAAGGGCAATGTTGTTGGGCTGGTTGAAATTGCCTGCGTTGATCAAATCAGCGCCCACACAGGCCACAGTCACAATGCCGCCGCCAATGTTGCGAAAGTGAATCGAACCGCCGGATGGCAAGCTGCTTGCGGCTGGTAATGTCAGAGTAAACGCCCCGATGGTTGAAACCAGCGTCCCAACCGCCGCCGCTGTCAAAGTGGTCGCCGACGTCAAACTGGTGAAGCCACGATAATTGCCCATGGAGCGCATGACGTATTCAGTCGTCGCGACTGACTTCGTATTGTCGAACAGCGGCGGCGTATTTGCCGTAGGGTTAATCAGTGCAGGCGAGTTGATGGGCGCAAAGCCCTGGGTGATGTTTTGAAACGCTAGCGCTGTGGTTCCCAGGACAATTGTCCCATCTGTGACCAACTGCCATCGGGTGTCGGCCAATGTTGCGCCTTGCTCGACTGACAAAATCATTGCTGACGTCACTTCGGCGTTACTGTCAGCATCCGGAGCACGCTGCCACGCCGCGCTGCCAGCGACGTAGATACCATTGTCCTTGGCGGCCGTCTGGTTCTTCACCAAAACCCGGTCCCCTGCAAGCAATGTTACGCCATCAACAATCTGCAACCCGGTCAATGCGATGTTCGCCGTGGTGGCCACTCGCACCGATTGCTTGCTGTCGAGCTTGTACAGTTCCTCAAGAATCTTGGAATCAACGTACTGACGTGTCGCCAAAACAACTGAGGGATCAATCTTCAATTCGACATTCGCCGTGTTGCTGACGATCAGGTTCATCCGCACGACTTGTGTGCGGCCTGAACCCTGGGTCAATAACGGCTTGAAGCTCGGCGCGCAGTTAGCCACGGCCACCAGATCACCGGCGGCGTCGTACAGGCCCACCTCACGAATCCACCAGCCGCCGACGTTTTCGGGGATGACCTGTTCGGCAATGATGATGTTCGGGTTGGCTGGGTCAACCTTGAGCTGATTCAGCGGGGCACGTCGGCGCTCGTTGATCAATTGTGTCTGCTGCTCGTTGGGCATAGGCTCTGTGCCGTTGGCATCGCCGACGCCCATCTGCGCGAATGTCCATGGGATGCCCAGGGCGTCCGCGTTGGCCTGTTTGGCCTTGCCGACGGCGGTGAGGATGGCGAAAAACTGGCTGTTTTGGTCTGTCATGGGTAGATGTCCATGGTGTCGATCTGGTGTTCACGGCCGCCCTGGTGGATATAGCCCGTGACCTCGATGTCTCGCTGTGTGGGTGGATAGATATCAATCTCGTCGCCTTCGGTGATGCAGGCGCCGATATGAACTGAACCGGTGGTTTCCAGGCTGATGGCGAGCCCGGTGAGATGGCGTGTTAGGGGTCTGGCATCGTCGATCAGCCAGGTGAGTTCCTGGTACATCTCTTCGGTGATACCGGTGTCCAGTACGCCGACCTTGAGCCTGAAGGTGGCCCGAGGGCCGACCGGAACGGTCTGCCACCATTCGATGATTTCAATCAGATAGCCGAGCGGTTCAACCACTCGGCGCAGTGACCCGATGGTGCCTTTGCGCGAGTGGATGTAGTACGCGCTACGGATGGCGGCGCGCTTGGCCGCTTCGGTCCATTTGCTGTCCCAGCGATCCACGGAGAAGGCCCAGGCCAGATAGGGCAAAAGGGGCAGTGGGCATAGGTCGGGGTTGTACAGCGTGCGCAACGGAATCGGCACACGCTGGATCTGGGCCAGCGCCTGCGCCGCTTGACGCTCCAATGGCGTCGAATTGCTTGGAAGAAGGGGCGCGTCTGCCATCATTCGGCCCCCAACGCCAAATCGACGGCCGTGCAATACGGGGCCTGGTACTTCGTGGCAACGATGTCTGCCCAGTTCTCCAGCACGACCTTGCGCACACCCTCGACGTGCAGCGAGGCGTGGATAATGGATTCCGAAACCTCCAAGCCCAGGCGGCGCCGTTGGTGCACGAAAGCCAGCAACTGCGCATTGGCCGCCGCGAGAATCAACTCGCTCTCAGGGCCGGACGTCGAAAGAAACAGCTTGGCCTTGACCTGGTAGTTGATGACCTGGGCGCTTTGCACGGTGAGCCGATCCGCGACAGGGCGGCGGTCGTCGTCGCTGAGGTAGGCATTGACCTTTGCCAGCAGCGTGGGCGAGGCGGTGCCGTCACCCAGGATCGATTGCACAGTCACCACCGCCTCGGCCGGGGCGGGACTCTCGGCAGTGGCGTCGGCCACCTGGCCGTCAGCAGAGCGCGCATGAAAGATGTAACTGTTACGCGGGCCGGCGGTGCTGAGGCCTTCCCATGCCATTTGAGCCCGCTCCCGCAGGCTGTCGTCGCTTTCCATAAGCAACGGAACCGGCGGCACGGCCGAGGGCTTGGCGGCCTGGATGACCAGGCGCTTGACGTTGAAGTTACCGGCCAGGTTCTCCAGATCGCTGCCCTTTGCCAGGGCAAGCATGTTGGCGACGGACGCCTCATTGACGCGTTGGCGCCATACCGTCTCGCGGTAGGCGTTCTCCTGGAGCAGTTTGGTCAAGGGCTCAGATTCCAGCTCAAGCCGTGCGGCGATCTCGGCTTGTTCCTCGACCGGCCAGAGGCCGATGGCGTAGGCCTTGCGCTCGGCGAGGATCTGCTCGTAATCGACCTGCTCAACGACCTCGGGCGCGGGGAGCTGGCCCAAGTCAATCGCGACAAATGAGTTCATGCGCTACCCCCCAAGTTCAGCGGTACGCTCAGACTCAACGGCTCGTTGCTATCGACGATGCTGCCCTCGATATCCAACGAGGATTGACCTTGCAGCGTGGCGCCCTGGAACTGCACGCGGCTTAGGCTGATACGCGGCTCCCAGCGCATCAGCGCCATGACGGTGGCCGCGTACACCTGCAAGCGGGTGACATCGTTGAAAGGGTGGTCCACCAGCTCGGGCAACAGGCTGCCGTATTCGCGCCGCATCACCCGGGTACCTATGCGCGTGCTGAGGACGTCGCTCATGGATTGGGCGATGCTCTCCACGGTGGTGATGGCGGCGCCGGTGTGTCGATTCATTCCGGTTTCCCCGTCTTGCCGCTGCCAGGCATGACGTCACCGTGCAGGTGCTTCACCAGGCTGATGCCGGCGGCCACCACATCTACCGAGACGGTGACCTTACCGGTGACGTTCTGGTTGCCGGTCTGGGTGTAATCGCCCTGGTGCGTGATGTTGCCGACGATGTTGATACCGCCAGTGCTGACCAGGTTGGTGGTGCCGCCATCGGTGAGCGTGGCGTTGAGGTGGTGAGCGACGCTGTCGTACTCGATCACCGTGCCGTCGCGGTAGGTGACTCGGTGTAGGCCCTCGCGGTCGCCGTTGGCGGGGATCTGGTCGCTGAAAAGCCCGGTCAAGGCGACACCGTTGCCGAGTTGGCCCGAGGGGCTGAACAGCAGAACCTGCTCATTGACGGTCGGTGGGTTCCACTCTCGGTCGGCGCCGGCCCGCAGGGCGATCCACGGCAGCCAGGCAGTGGTCAGCGTTCCGGTTTTGACCTGCACACGCGGGGGCTGCATCTGGACGGCAGCGATGGTGCCGAAGCGGATGAGGTTTTCTATCAGGCGGGCGAGGGTGGCTAAGTCGTTCATGGCGCCGATGGTGGCGCCACGCGTGCGGGAGTGCAGCTTCGAAGAGTTGTGTAGTGAGGCCCTACAAACCTAGGGACGCTCGTTGGGTTTTGGCTGGGGCTTCGGTTTTTTCGCAGGTCGCTTGGGGATGCTATCTGCGATATCCAAAGCCGATTTGCCACTAACTACCGTGCGCTGAATGAAATGTTCGAGTGTAGTTAGCAATGTATGAAATTCATTGTGCGTAGGAGTCCATGCACGGTGTGCGGCTGCGCTACCCGCATCCGTAACTACCCCAAGTGTTTTAGATTCGGTCTCGCCTATGTATCCCTCATTGAGTAGTAGCGTTACCTTTTCTTTCAACGTCAATTCTGGGTCGATTTTAAGCACTTCAGTGGTGCGGTCGAACGCTGTCCTCAAACCAACAGAGGCCAGGATTAACGAACCGTGCTCATACGCTAGGTACATTTCGTCCAGAATCTGGTGAAGTTGTGGATCAATCTTCGAAATGTCCCAAACCCAATCCGGTTTAGCGCTTTTCTTCTCCGGTGCAGGATAGGTGATGGTAGTGGTAGGGTTAACAAGCATTTCTTGTCTAGTTGCTGGGTCATACTCAATGTCCCATTCTTCCGAGTCCCAACTGCTTTTAAGGAAAAACACTTCTTCACATCCGCAGCACTGAGCTATTTTGTAGTCGTTTTGCCCGTGATGGTAGTGGGGACCTTCTTCCCACGTCCATGACTGATCAAAAGCCCCCCGGATAAAGCAGGTCCTTTCACCGTCACAACGAGGGCAATGTGCTTTAAAAGTTTCAGTCATGAAGCAGCGGCTCCTATGGGGCATCCCTATTTTTAGCTTCTGAATTAAGCTTTTACCTCTTATCGAGTTGGAATGGAAACCTATCGAAAATCACAGCTTCGTGACGTTGGTGAGGTAAGCGAGCATCTGGTCCCGAATGAGCTCTAGTTCTGCATCGGTAAAGCCAAGTACCTCCCTCTGCTCATATTTCACATCAGGCGCCCCACGTTCAGCGCGATCTTTCAGTCCGTACTGGTGGACGCGGGCAATTCGTGCGATTCGTCCCGTAAACCCTACGCTGATAGCATTTCCATCGCCCTGAACCTTCAAAAGACTTGCCGTGCGCAGCTTCTGAAACATCTGCACCTTTCGCTTCACCCGTCCTTGTTTCCCCCGCAGGTTGCGCTGCTTTCGCGGCGCGTATTTGCTGCCGTCCGGGTTGCGCTGGGCGATGATCCGCTGTTGCTGGCTGCGCCGCAGGGCCTGGCCGATGCTGCGGGCGAGTTTGTTGCGTGATGCCGGTTCAATTTGCCCCAGAAGACCGGCCGCCCAATCCTCCAGTGTTTCCAATCGGTTGGTCACTTCGACACGACCCATTCACTGCCGGTGCCTTGGGCACCAGGTATCCACGCCGGGTCAAGGAATGCGGCCACCTGCTTAGGTTCACCAGGATGGTGGATGGTGGTATTGCCGTCGGCGTCTTTCCCCACAACCACACGCTCGGTCAGCGGCAGTGTCAGGCTCAGGTCCACCTTGCTGTTGTCCAGGATGTCTGCCTCGAACTGAATGCCCTCGGCGGATTTGTTCAGGTTCTCCAACAGCTCGGACTGGTTCACGCTCAACCAGCCCAGCAGTGGCAACATGACGCTGTCGGGGTGACCGGCGAACTCAGTGAGGATGACCTGTAAATCAAAGCTGTATTCGAACGACAGCGAGGCAGCCGCGGTGCAGCGGATTTTGCCGTTGTCGATGAAGATCAGCAGCCGGTCGGGGTTGTGCTTGAGTTCGGCCACTGTGCTCAGCAGATGGGCGCGCAGGTTTTCGGGTTTGTTCATGGGGCCGCCTGTTGATGGTTGAATACCATGTCTACCTGGCCCGCGCATTCAGCCCATGCGGCTTCGATGCGGTCCTGGTCGGTGAGCTGATCGCCGTTATTGAGTGGGCTTGTCGCCGGCAGGGTGCAGGGCACCACGGCCGGACAACCACTGACGATAAGCGTCGGCGCCGGTGAGGGCGGGGCGCTCGCGCAGCCGGCGAGCAAGCTCAGGCAAAGGCTGGTCAGCCCAGTTGCGAAGGTCTTCGTTTTCACGTTTCAGCGCCTCGATGGTTTGCTCGCGCTTTGCCAGGCCCTGGCGCAGCTGATCCTGTTGGGTTCGCAGGGCAGCCTGGGCGATGCGCTCGTCGTTCAGGGTGTTTTGCAGGGTGCTGAGATTGGCGCGTAGCCTGTCAGCTTCATCGCGGGCGATTTTGATGTCCTTCCCCGCCAGTTCGGTGTTCTTCTCGGCCACGGTGATGCGTTGTTCCTGGCCCCAGATGAGCAGTGCCAGGGCGCCCAGCAAGGCGATGCCGTACAGCGCCTGGCGCAGGGTACTCATGCGCGGTACCAGCCCAGTTTGTTCATGTCGCCGACGTCCATCAGCTCCACCGGACCTCGCACGATGACTACCCGGCAACCGGGTGTCATGTAGGCAAGGGCTTCGCACAGCAGCTCCATATCGGCTTGCTCGGTATTTTCCGGCACCACCAACAGGTTGCCGTCTTGGACGTCCAGTTTGCGCACCGCCTCCAGATCGATCATGCCGCCACCGCCTGGCCGCATCCGCACTCAGCGTGCCGCTCATAGGCGCGCTGGAGCTTGATGTCGTACAGATTCCGCTGGTAATCCGGGCCGTTGTAGAGCTTGGCGAATTCGGCCCATTTACGGCCTTTCAAGGCCTTTTGCAGCGCCGAGTCGGTCTGGATGAAACGCACGAAGGCGGCGAACTGCTGAGATTCGCCTGCACTCATGTCCTCGACCAGCGCTTGCACGCTGGCATAGCCCAGACGCTGCCAGTGAAAGCCCATGATCTGGAACGCGCCCCAGGAAGCGGATTCCAGCGCGGCGGTGTCGTCGATCAGGCGCGCATGGCCCAGGCGTTGATGCTCAGCAGTGCCGCCGGCATAGCCGCCGGACTTCGGGTTGACGATGGCCGGATTGGCGGCGGCCAACTGGTCGGCGTGGCGCTTGAGTTCGTCGGGGTTGTCGCCTTCGTGGCGCGGCGTCGCGAGCTGGCGGTACATGATGTGCCGCTCGAATAGAATCACCGGCTTACCATTCGCCAGGAAGCCCTTGCCCTTGGATTCAACCTCGTTGACGGCATAGACGCTTGCCAGCGGTACGTCGAGGATCCGCGCGGCCTTTACCAGATCTACGTTTTTCAACAGGAGCTGACAGTCACCGCCGGCCAGGCTGGCCTGGGTCTTTTCGCCGGCAACGCCATCGGCGACCAAACCGACTTTCAACTGATACGCCCGCACGGCGGCCTCGGTGGAATCGCCATACTCGCCGTCCACCACCAGCCTGGCGCTGTGGTCGTTCAGGTTCTTTTGCAGGATGCGCACCGCTTGCGAGCGGTCACCGTGGCGAAGCGTCGTCATAGCTGTTCTACCTTGCGGGTGAAAAATTTCTTGGCAGCGGCGCGAGTCCCCTCGACCCCAAGCAAACCGATTACCCCACCGAAGAACGGTGCGGTTGAGGCGGGGATACCGAGTAGCGCCAGGCCATGACTGGCGGCCAGTGCCAGGGCACCGCAAAGGGGGGCCTCGACAGCCATCCGCCGCAAGGTGCCGCCGCCGTACATGATCCGTAGGGCGGCGATGGTCAGAGCCAGGATCCCCGCATAAAGGGCAGGCCAGTTCTGTTCGAGCCAGGCGGCGAGCCAGGCCCAGGTGTCGGGACGTTCAGGCATGCGCTTCATTCCGTAATCCAGGGTTGGTGGGTTCGTGGGCTCGCTGCAGGATGGTCAGTCCCATAGGTTCACCATCTGCCGCTGTGGGGCTGCCGTCTGAGCTTCTGGCATTTGCACAGCCAGGCCTTGGGGCAGGATCGGCCCGTAGTCGGCCAGACCGGGGTTGGCTTCGAGTACCGCTTCAGTCACCCCGGCGGTGCGGCCGTAGTGACGCCAGCACAGGGCGTCAACGGTGTCATTTTGAAAGGCGCGGACGGTGACAGGCATCAGATCAGCTCCACTGTGGTGCGGTTGATGCCGAGGAAGTCACGCACGGCCCAGCGCAAATCGCGGCGGTAGTCGTCGATGTTGGGCGTGAGGTCTTCGGCGTTCTGGTTGCCGCTGTTGGTGCTGTCGTAGGAGCGATAGCGCTCACACACCTCGGCGCCGGTGGCGGCTTCGATGGCGCGGCGGTAGAGGTGCACCAGGACGGGCACGTCGTTGATTTTTTCGCCGGGAACGTCTGCCAGTTCGGCATAGCCTGCGGCTTGCTGGGTGACGCGCCATCCGCTCAGTTCGCGGTTAACGCTGATGGCGGCTGCAACGGCGGCGGTTTCAAGGCGCGGGGCGGTGACGCTGGCGTCGATCCTCAGCGTGGCGCGCAACTGATCCAGATCGATCGAGGGCCAGAAGGCGTCGGTGTTGATATGGCCGCTGGCGACGGGGCCGCTGGCTACAAATCCGCTCATGGAACAGCACTCAAAAATATGTCGCCGGTGGTCGGGGCTTCACGTTCAGGAGGAGCGGCCTGGCCGATCCGCCCCGAGCCGGCGGGGTGCGTGGGGACGCTCGGTTAGCCGGCAGGGCCGGCAAGTTTGTTGAGCAGGCGTTCGGCCCGCTCCAGATCTTTCTTGCCACCGCAGGCGTCGTGCAGAGCGATGGCTTTTTTCAGCAGATCTACACCGGCCTGGAGCTGGCCGGGTTGGCCCGGGGTTTCTTCGGTGATGCCTTCCAGCGTGGCGCGGCCCATGGCGAGAAACAGCTTGGCGCGGGCCTGGTCGGGCATGTCTTCGGCGTCGGTGAGTTCGGCGGTGCGGTGCAGGATTGCCAGGTCGAACGGTTCGCCAACCTTCTGAGCCTTGAAGGCTGCCGTCGCGACTTCCTCGGCGACCAGGCAGCCCAAGGTGCGGGCGAAGCGGTCGGGCATGACCATCTTGTGTTCCAGCACGTAGGTCGCGATGTCGAGGCCACCGGTGAAGTCGCCGGCATCGAAGCGCCAGACCATGACGGTGGTCAGTACCTCGTCCTGCGCGCCCTGGCCGCCTTCCAGCACACCTTGCACATAGGATTCATAACTCGGCAGCAACTGGCGCTTCAGTTCGGCCTTGCCTTGGTTGGACTGGACTTGTTTCAGGCGCAGGCGGTCTTGCAGCAGTTGGTTGAGCTGGTGTTCGTAGGCTGTAGCGCCGGCCATGGTTTGGGTGGGTTCGGTCGCTGCCGCCTCAATGGCGGCAGTGACACGTTCAAAGTGGCGGCGGCAGGGGTTGGTCATGATGGCCGCCTCAGTTCAGGGTGATGTTTTCGGCCATGGCCGCGCAGCCCAGGTCTTCGATGACGTAGCTTTCGTTCACCGATTCGTAGTTCTCGATGCGGTCGCGCTTGGCGTTGTCCACAACGGTGCGGCGGCGGGTACCTTCCTGCCAGTACAGCGACAGGTTATCCAGCCGGGTCACCAGCAGGCCGTTGGCCGGGAAGTGCGGCACGCGTACCGCTGGCAGGTTGCCGAGCCGTTTTTGACTGGTGACGATGTCGGCCGCCAGCATTTCGGTAGGCGCCTGGACCTTGTTGATGATCGGGAAGTACTTGTCGGCCAGCAGTTGGCGACCGCAGATGACTACCAGTTCGGTGTCCTCCTGATACCAAGGCTCGATGAACTCGTTGACCATGCTGACGACCAAGGCGTCGATGTTTTCGAAATCCTTGCCGGCGCCGATTTCGATTTTGCCGCTACCGTCCACCACCTCATCCAGAACCCGGGCAGGGTTCTCCAGGCGCATTTTCTGAAGCCAGCCGATGTTGACATCCTGCAACAGCGGGTTGGTGACCGGGTTGGATGTCGCGGCACGGCTGATGCCGTTCCAGCCAATCATGATCCTGTTGAGGGCCTGGGCTTTGATGATGGCGTCGCGGATGCGTGCTTGGAAGTCCTTGAACTTGGCCCACTGGTCCAGCTTCTGATAGCGCAGGCCGGTGTCGAAGTTGGTTTGGGTGCAGGTGTACCCACGGTCGTCCAGGCCGCTCGGGTCACGGGGCTCGCGGTCTTTGACGGTGGTGTCGGTGGTGCTGGCAATGGTGCCGTCGATTCCGATGCCAATTTTCTCACCCGATTGTTCCTGTACGCCATAGACGTTGATGGCGCTGAGGAAGGTGCTGGATTCCTGAATACGGGTTTCCAAGGTCTGGGCGACGCTTGGGTCGGCGGTGAATTTGGTGGTGACGTCAGTCACCCCATGCAATTGCGCCAGTTGTTGCAGGTAGGCGTTGAACAGTACTCGGGTGTCGTTACGCATGTTGATCGTCCTTCATGATTCGGGGGCTGTGGTTGGGCTGACTGTCAGCAGTCGGTCACGACCAGGTCATTGCCGCCGGTTACAGGCGGACGTGGTTTCTGACTGTGGTCCTGGGTGGTGGAGAGCTTGGTTTTCAGCTCTGTGAGTTCCGTGCTGACCTGGTCGAGCCGGGTTTTCAGCCCCGCCGAAAATTGCTTTTCAGCAGCCAGTTGGTCGGGCAGATCCTTAACGTGTTCGGCGATGGCTTCGACCGCTTCGCCAATCTGGGCAAACTCGGTGTCGTCCTTGGCCTGTTTGCCGGTCAGCAGCGCTTGCACCTTGCTGAACAGCTGGGCGCCGATGCTTGGCTTCTCTTCGATTTCCTCGAACTTCAACTCGGTTTCCAGCGCCTCGGTAAACATCGAGGTCGCCGAGTAGTGGCGGTCCTTGAACGGACTGGCGTCGGGTTTCTGGGCCGAGAACGCCAGGACGTCGGTGCCCAAGCTGGCAGGCGAGTCGGTCACGGCCAGGCCGACGATGTAGGCCTCGCCGGTATCGGCAAAGCTGTCGTCGATTTCGATGGAGGTGTAAATCTTCTGTTTCGCCTTGTTCATGGCGATCAGCTCGGGGGTGGGCTCAACCTGGGCGAACAGGGCCAGTTTTTTCTGGCCGTTGATGTCTACCTCTTCGGTTTTCACTGCCAGCACGTCGCCATAGGCTTTGAACGGGCTGTCGGGCAGCAGGCTGCGGAAATGTTCCAGCCAGATACGGGCGCCGTAGGTGGACGGGTTGAAGTTCTTGGCGGCCTGTTCCAGCCAGCTGCGTTTGATGGTGCGCTTGTCCGAAGTGGCGCCCTCGACGGCGACGCGGAACCAGTTGCTGCGAAACTTCTTCATGCCGGGAATCCTCAGTGCGTGGGGCGCCTGCTGGGTTGAGCAGTGCGTTGCAATGAGGGGCATGGTCGTCACGGGCGCGAGCGGCGGCAACGAGACGGGACTGTAGACGGGGAGGGTACAAGGGGCGGCGCTATTGAGTCGTCGCCGTGGGCGGCAGCATCTCGGCCATGACGACGACCACCCTGCTGCCTATCGATCCGCGACGCCAATCCAAGTTCCTGTACTGGATGGGTTGGCGCATCTGCGAGATTGCCGAGGCTACGGGCGAAAAAGAAAAAACGCTACACAGCTGGAAGGCCCGCGACGAGTGGGACCGGGCCGACAACGTGGAGCGCATCGGCGGCGCCCTGGAAGCGCGTTTGGTGCAGTTGATCCTCAAGGACAACAAGACCGGCGGCGATTTCAAGGAGATCGATCTGCTGCATCGGCAGCTTGAGCGCCAGGCCCGCATTCAGCGTTTCCAGGGCGGCGGCACCGAAACCGACCTCAACCCGAACCTCGCCAAGCGCAACGAGGGGCCGAAGAAAAAGTCACCGAAGAACGACATCAGCGAAGACCAGATCGAGCTGCTGCGCGAGGCGTTCATCGACGGCTGTTTCGACTACCAAAAAGACTGGTACCGGGCCGGCAACCAGCGCACCCGCGTCATTCTCAAGAGCCGGCAGATCGGCGCCACGTACTACTTCGCCCGCGAGGCGTTTATCGATGCCCTGGACACCGGCCGCAACCAGATTTTCCTGTCTGCATCGAAGAACCAGGCCTACCTGTTCCGTGGCTACATCCAGGCCTTCGCCCGGGAAGTCATCGGCGTCGAGCTGACCGGTGACCCGATTGTGCTGCCCAACGGCGCCGAACTGTTTTTCCTCGGGACCAACGCCCGCACCGCCCAGGGCTATCACGGCAATTTCTACTTCGACGAATTCTTCTGGACGTTCAAGTTCGAGGAGTTGAACAAGGTCGCCTCGGGCATGGCGATGCACAAGAAGTGGCGCAAAACCTATTTCTCCACGCCGTCGAGCATGGCTCACGAGGCGTACACCTTCTGGACGGGGGAACGATTCAACAAGGGCAAGCCGGCCGCGCAGCACACCAAAGTGGACGTGACCCACGGCGCACTCCAGCAGGGCCGGTTCTGTGAGGATCGGCTCTGGCGACAGATCGTCACGATCCTCGACGCCGAGCGGGGCGGGTGCGATCTGTTCGACATCGAAGAGTTGCGCCGGGAGTACAGCCCCGAGGCCTTCGCCAACCTGCTGATGTGCGAGTTCGTTGATGACGGCGCGAGCATCTTCCCGCTGTCGGTGTTGCAGTCCTGCATGGTCGATAGCTGGGTGGAGTGGGCCGAGGACTACAAACCTTTCGCCATGCGCCCGTTCGGCGACCGTCAGGTATGGGTCGGCTATGACCCGGCCGAGACGGGCGATTGTTCCGGCCTGGTGGTGGTCGCGCCGCCCCTGGTGCCGGGTGGCAAGTTTCGCGTGCTCGAGCGCCACCAATTTCGCGGCATGGACTTCGCCGCCCAAGCCGCCGCCATCAAGGGCGTGTGCGACCGCTATTGGGTCACCTACATCGGTATCGATGTCACCGGCCTGGGCAGTGGCGTTGCCCAGCTGGTGCGCCAGTTCTTCCCGGCTGTGACCACCTTCAGCTACTCGCCCGAGGTGAAAACCCGCCTAGTGCTGAAGGCCTACGACGTGATCCACAAGGGCCGGCTGGAGTTCGACGCCGGCTGGACCGACATGGCCCAGTCGCTCATGGCGATTCGCAAAACCATCACCGCAGGCGGTCGCCAGTTCACCTACACCGCCGGCCGCAACGACAACACCGGCCATGCCGACCTGGCCTGGGCGCTCTTCCACGCATTGCAGAACGAACCGCTCGAAGGGCAGACCGCTGCCAATACCGGGCGAATGGAGATTTTCACATGACCGAACAACTCGCCAGCCAAGAGCTACTGCCGGCCACCCTCGACGCCGCCGGTGCGGGTACCCAGGTGTTCAGCTTCGGTGACCCGACGCCGGTGCTGGGTGGTCGGGAAGTGTTCGACTACCTGGAGTGCTGGTTCAACGGGCGGTGGTATGAGCCGCCGTTGTCGCTTAACGGTTTGGCTCGGTCCGTGGGAGCGAGCGTGCATCTGCATTCGGGGTTGATGTTCAAGCGCAACCTGTTGAGCAAGACCTTTATCCCGCATCCGATGCTGTCCCGGGCGGCGTTCGAACAGTTCGCCCTGGATTTTCTGTGCCTGGGCAATGGCTATCTGGAAAAGCGCCGTTCGGTGCTGGGCAGCACCAGGCAACTGGTGCCGTCGCTGGCGAAGTACATGCGGGTGGGACCGGAGGGGCAGTTCTACCAGGTGCAGGGGTGGAAGAACGAGCACGTGTTTGAGCCGGGGAGCATTTTTCATCTGCGCGAAGCGGATTTGCACCAGGAGATTTATGGGCTGCCGGAGTGGATCAGTGCGTTGCAGTCGGCGCTTCTCAACGAGTCGGCGACGCTGTTCCGGCGCAAGTATTACGAGAACGGCAGTCACGCCGGCTTTATCCTGTACATGACCGACGCGGCCCAGACCGAGGCGGACATCGATGCATTGCGCAAGGCTTTGAAGGATTCGAAGGGGCCGGGGAATTTTCGAAACCTGTTTGTCTACTCGCCCACGGGCAAGAAGGATGGGATTCAGCTAATCCCTGTCAGCGAGGTAGCGGCCAAAGACGAATTCAACTCGATCAAGAATCAGACCCGTGATGACGTGCTGGCGAGCCTGCGCATTCCGCCGCAATTAATGGGCATCGTCCCTCAGAATGCCGGAGGTTTTGGTTCAATTAGAGAAGCCGCGCTGATATACGCTGCAAATGAACTTGAGCCTATTCAGGCTAGGATGATGCAAATCAACGAGAGGGTGGGAGAGGCGGTTCTGAGTTTTGCTGGGCTAAAGTATGAGTCGTTGACCTGATTCTCTTCACAGCCTAATGGCACTGAGTTCAGTGCCATTTAAATTTTATTGTAAGCCGAGTTACTCCGGAACGTCTTCGGTGGGCTGATTGATTAGCCTTGTAAACTCTTTTCCTACGTCTGCATCTGCAAGCATCATAGATAAGATTCGTTCCAATGCCTGCTTATCGTCACAAACAAATCTATCATTTCCAAATTTTATCTCGCATGGGTAACCGTTCTTATTAATTTCTATTTGTCCGATGTCGGCTCTTTTTGTTTTTGTGGAAAGCGGGTTCGCTGCAACAATGTAAGTAGTGGTTGTGCTTTTTTCAATGAGTTTTTTCTGTGAAAATATACCCAAGCCAAGCAGTGTTTCCATAGTGGTGTCAAACCGGGTCTCGCGAGAAATCGCAATTTTTCCGCCACTCGCTTCCATGATTTGAGCATTCATTTCCTCAAAAACTGAATTTATTTCCGAGATTTTTTCAGCGGTATCGGCAGCTGCCTTTAAACCTAGGTCAAATGAGTTTTTAAAATTTGCCATTTTAGTTAACCTTCTCAATAATGCCACATACAGGTATATGGTCGAATTTGGACTTTTTGCTTATCACTAGTTCGGCTAAACCTGGAACGTCAATGATATGAGCGTTGTCTTGGGCAAGCCTCCATTTTTTTGCTGAAACAAAAGCATGAGAGTAAATGATTTGGTCAAAAGTATGCCATTGAGTAGTTTTACCGCTTTTATAAAAATAGCTGCCGCCCCTTTTCTTATTCTCGCCCTTGTCTTGCCCCATTTGACTCCAGTACGGGTTGTAGAAAAGGTGCTTGCGTTTGTTAACTAAATCTATGTCCCGTGTTGCCATCAGGTGGTGGCTTAACGAAATGTCGAATGGTTCGTCATTGTAGTCGCCAAGCAATATTATATGTGGCGGGTTCGGGCTTTCGTTAAGAATTTTGTCCACCTCTAGACGAAGATTAATTCCGAGCGTATGCCTGTCTGGATGGTCTTTATCACACCAAAGACGGCTAGGCCAGTGTGAAGCAAAAAGATTGAAAACGGTCTCGCTATAATTTTCTAGGATGTCAACTCTTTGGGCGATTTTAAGCGTGCTGTTTCCTTTTAGATAGGTGATATTCTCGCTATTTAAGATTGTTATTTTGTTGGGGTTTGATATGTAGCATATGTCGAACTTTGATTTTCCGGCCTTTGAAATTCCGTATCGAAATTCTAATCCTTCAAATATTTCTAGTTTTTTGAGGAAATCAAGGTCTTCAATGGAGGTTTCTCCAAGTGCCAAAAAATCCACCTTGGCTACTTTGAATAAATAAGCAATGACCTCTATTGCATTTTGTCTAAGCTCTTCACAATTTCTGCTGTCGCCAGATGGCGCCAGGCTCGTATTCCACCAAGCAAAGGTAACCCTTTTTTGATCCTCAGAGTCGTTATATAAAGTGGCCATTATTCAATGATCTTACTTGGTGTCTTTGTTGTTATTATTTCTTTGGGCCTGATTGGTGTCATCGCTGGGCTCGCATTTGGAAAGACGAAATCGAAGGGGGCGCTAACTACCGTCAGGGAATTTCCAATCCGGTGAGCTTTTCCAATTGTTTTTTAATAAACGCTTTTCCAAGAGCTGATAAGGTATCTAACGTGAAGCCGCCAGCAGCGGACACGCCATCTTTAGTCAATTTCCAAATGACCTCGTCCCTTACTGAGTCAATGAAATCGTGACCCGCTGGCGTCAGCGCCCTAAATGAGAATTGAGCATTAGGATTCATGCCCCGCCCCCCAGCGGTGTCGATCCATTCGTTCATCAATATTTGGTCAACGTGATAGATAATCTGATCGGATGTGTAGCCATCAACCGCCAGATGCTCTCGACAGTTGATCATGGCAATCGCCATTGCGGGTTTCGGCAAAGCTTCCAGCTTTAGCATCAGGAGTCGGATCAGTTCCGGATCTCGTTGCATCCTATCTCTCCTTAAGGTGGTGCGTTTTCGCACCATCACACCATAGCCTTCTCCGATAGCTGAGCCAAGCCTAAGACATTTGCCCGTGGTGTGCACAAGCTGTGGTTTGGCTTATTAGGTCTGCCCCCTGACTCCTAACATTTCCCACCGACTCGCCCACGGGAAACCACTCGAAATCTTCAACGGGGCGGCAGTGCTCCCTCGCAATTTCCTGTGCCCGCTCGGGCTTCAAATCGGGGTCTAACCACTCGCGAGCCAAGCCCGGTGCCAGCACTAATGGCTTTCGATCATGAATATCCACCATACCCTGATCGCTGGCAGCGGTAATGATGACAAAACCATCGCTTTCTTGGCCCTCAAGCCCAGGTTGAGCCTGTGCAAGGGCTCCGAAGAACATAGGCTTCTGGGATTTCAGGCGAATGAAATAGGGCTGTTTTTTCTTCGGGTCATTGGGGTCTTTGACCCACTCATACCAGCCCTCGCTTGGAACCAGAGCACGTCCGTTCGGCCACAACTGTTTGAAGAACTTCCCCGTCGTGACGGTTTCAACCCTTGCATTGATGGGGTCGGGGCGTTTTCCCTTCGCCCAAAATGGCGACCAGCCCCACCTGATAGGGGTGATGTGAAGGCCGGCATTGCTGGTGTGCAGGATTTGCACGCGTGTCGTCGGGGCGATGTTGTACCGGTTGATCGGCACTGCATCGAAACCGCTGAATAGCGGGAGCTGCGGCCCTAGCTCCTCCATAAACACCGCCATCCCCTCGTATTGCACGAATCTCCCGCACATTGGTTGTCCCGCCTGTCAGATTTTTCCTATACAAAATTGACCGCCAACCTTGTACAAAGTTAACTGTATGTTCGTACAGTATTTTGGAACGTGCGTCATGAGCTTTTCAATTCTAGGCCCTATTGCCGAGGGTGGCTTGAAGCTGCCCTTGTGTTCGTTTCGAGTGCCTGCCGGGTTTCCATCTCCGGCGGCGGACCACATCGAAGCGCACATCTCATTGGATGAGGTTCTGAACATTCGCGCCCCGCATGTCTACCTGGTCTCAATCGCTGGGGAGAGCATGCAAGGCGCCGGTATTTTTGAAGGCGATCTCGCGGTGGTGGACCGCGCTTTGGAGCCGGCGCACGGTCACATCGTCGTAGCGCTGCTGAACAACGAGCCCGTATGCAAGCGGCTTTGCATTCGCGGCAGGGAGGTGATTCTCCTTTCGGAGAACCCAAAGTATCCACCGAGGTACGTGCTTGAGGGCGACGAACTGGTTATCTGGGGCGTCATCACATGCAGCGTGCGCAGCCATGTCTAAACCCCTGCCAGTTTTCGCCCTGATCGACTGCAACAGCTTCTACGCGAGTTGCGAGCGCGTGTTTCGCCCCGACCTGGCCCGCGTGCCCATCGTGGTGCTGAGCAACAACGACGGCTGTGTAATCGCCCGCAGTTACGACGCCAAGCCCTACGTGAAGATGGGCGAGCCGTACTTTCAGATCAAGCACAAGCTGCATAAGCACGGCATCGTCCCGTTCTCGTCGAATTACGCGCTCTACGGCGACATGAGTGAGCGGGTCATGACACTAATTGAATCAATGGTGCCTGCCGTTGAGGTCTACAGCATCGACGAAGCCTTTGCCGACATGACTGGCATCGACGGCCGGGATGCCCTCGGGCGGAAGATCCGCAGCCAAGTGCTGCGCTGCACCGGCATCCCGGTCGGGGTGGGGATCGCCCACACCAAAACCCTGGCAAAGCTGGCAAACCACACCGCCAAACGGCTCCAAGTGGAGACCGGCGGCGTGGTCGATATCTGCGACCCGTTCAAGCGTGACTGGGTTTTGCGCAACACCGACGTGTCCGAGGTCTGGGGCGTCGGTCGCAAGATGAAACTTCACCTGGAAGCCATGGGGATCAAGACCGCGATGGACCTGGCGAAGGCCGACCCGTGGACGCTACGCAAGAAGTTCAGCGTGGTGATCGAGAAGACCGCCCGGGAGCTGGCCGGCACGCCGTGCCTGGAGCTGGATGAACCGGACCCTCCGAAGCAGGAAATTTGCTGTAGTCGGATGTTCGGGAAGCGGCTCACGGACCTGGCACCCATCAAGGAAGCGGTGGCTACCTATATGATGCGTGCTTCGGAAAAGCTCAGGGCGCAGCAGTCGCTGTGCAAGAAGATCCGCGTCAGCATCCGCACCGGCATGTTCAACCCGGAGGAGGCGAAGTACGCCAATGGTGTGCTGATCGACATGCCGTACCCCACTGATGATGTGCGGCTGCTGACCAAGGCAGCGGTGGACGCGCTCGACCGCGTGTTTCGGCCGGGCTTCAAGTACAGCAAGGCTGAGGTGCTGTTGATGAACCTCTGTCAGCAGGGGGAGTACACCGACGACCTGTTTGCCACCTCCCAACCAGCCGACGCCACGAAGTTGATGGCGGTGCTGGACCAGGTCAACGGGCGATGGGGTAGAGGGACACTCCGATCAGCCAGCGTGCCCGTCAACCCAGACTGGCGCATGCGTCGGGAGATGATGAGCCAGAGCTACACGACCAGGCTGGACCAGCTGTGGCAGGTGTCCTGTCGATGACCTGCTGACCCCATGAGCCGCCCGCCGAGGCGGCTTTTTTTTGCCCCGAAATGGTGCGCGGTCGGCGGGCTGTGGCGTGCTTCAAGCCTGGCGCGCGCCGTCGTCCCCCCACCGCGCCTCCGGTCTAAATAGGTCTTTTTTTCTGCACTTCTGCACCTTCATCCCGATCAGGCCAGCCGGGGGCTGTCAGAGCGTATCCAGGCAATCGAATACCTGCGAAACCCTGCGAAGGAGGGCGCTTTTTCGCAATGCTCACACGCGAGCACAGGCGGACGAATTCCGGAGGTGCCTCGGGAAAAGGGTTAGGTTTTTTTTGAGTGGGGTGTGATGAGCTGGAGCGCCCGTATTTGCTGGGCTTGAGACCTAACTTTGATGGGTTAGGTTAGGTTAGGTCAAAGGTTAGTATTTTATAAGTAACTGTTTTTAAAGGAATTTATAGATTGATTATTTAACATCAATAAAGGTTAGGAAATTACCAAAACTAACCAGAAGCTAACCTTGGCATTCCTTCGCAAAGCCTTACCGGACAAGGCTTTCAGGGTTGCGGGAAAAAACTAACCCTCCTAACCTCTTTCCCGTGGGTCAACATAAAAACGCCGGATAGGCCTAGGGCGGGGTATCTGCCGAAGCTGCGTACAGAATTGCGCAGTTCGCATGTGTGCATTCACTCGCACGCACTCTCGTGCGGCGTCAGTCGTTGCGTTTGTGGGAGGTGTTGGGATTGGAGCGACAAGCACTACAGCGCGACCAAGCCCATGGCACTGCTTGCCAAAGAGGGCTATTCGGGGAAGTGGTGGTACGAAAATGGTACGAGGTTTTTTTGGCGTAGCTGAAAGCTCCGTATTACGCGGCCTCCAGGATTAGACGTTCCAATCCATCATGGGGGCAACAGAAAAACGACGGGAGAGCGGAGCGGTTTGTAGGGACATTGGCAATCTGAGTCAACGAGGCGAATGGCGAAGTTTATCAGGGTTGTATCGGGGATGCCGGTAGGCGTTCATCCCTTGAAGCCATCACCGCCTTCCGACTAACCCATCGTCAGGCCTGGATGGCCGGCCCGATACACTTCTCGAATACCTGCTGCATCGGGCCCGGCACGCAGTTGTAGGCCGAGATGTTCGCAACGATCCATTCTTCCTTCTCGATCCCCCACCAGCTGATCTCGAATCCGGCGTTCATGATGAGGTGTTCGAAGAGAATGCGCTGGGCTCGTCCGTTGCCTTCGCGAAAAGGATGTACGACGTTGATATCGGAATAGGCGTCGGCCACGGCAATGATCAGGTCTGCCCGGGGCAGGCCTTCGAACCAGTGGGCGGCGGCCATGTGGCTGAAGATCTTGCCGGCTTCCTTTTCCATGAACTGTGGTTGGCAGAAGCGCGTATCTCGCTTGGCCATCCCGACGGTTCGCAATTCTCCGGCCCATTCATACAAGTCCGAGAACAGTCGTCGATGGATGTTCTGGAGGTAAACGAGGTCGTAGGGAGGAGGGTTGAATTCGACGCTGTCCGCCGCGATGGCCGTGAGTTGCTGCTCGGCTTCGCTCAGGGTGGCGTCGTCGCGAATGTCGAGTTTGTTTCGAAGGACAGTGGAGCCGGGATAGCAGTAGGCGTCTTCACCGACGCCATATTTGTCCAGCATCAGGTTCTGGGCTTGGTGAAGGTCTTGAGGATTTCTTCGCGGGTCGGCATCTTGAGGTTGCCGTCGGCGAAGTCCACTTTGAAGCCTTCCAGGCGCAGGCTGGCCGCATAGTTGGATCTACGGGTTCTGGCTGCATAGGCCTTTTTGGCTTCAAGGCTGATAGTGCCCATGGGCTGGACCTCGGATTGCGTGGGTGAGCCGATTATAGCCCATCTCGCGGCCTGGCCCCAAAGCCTCTGGCGCGATGAGTGGACCGACGGGGCTTGCATCGCCGTGCGACTCAAAATACTGTATTTATGTCCAGTATCGAGAATCGCTTCCATGCAACTGATCGCCAAGCTCGGCATTCTTGCCGATGCCGCCAAGTACGACGCCTCCTGCGCCAGTAGCGGAGCCCCCAAGCGCAGTTCGCGAGGCCGCGATGGGCTAGGGGCCACGGACGGTATGGGGATCTGTCACAGCTACACGCCTGATGGGCGTTGCGTCTCATTGCTCAAGGTGCTGCTGACCAATTTCTGCCTGTATGACTGCCAATACTGCGTCAACCGTCGTTCCAGCAATGTACCGCGGGCGCGCTTCACGCCGGAGGAGGTGGTGCGCCTGACGCTGGATTTCTATCGTCGCAACTGCATCAGTGGCCTGTTCCTGAGCTCCGGTATCATTCGTTCGGCCGACTACACCATGGAGCAGTTGATCCGGGTGGCGCGGCTGCTGCGCGAGGAGCATCAGTTTCGCGGGTATATCCATCTCAAGACCATTCCCGATGCCGATCCTCTGTTGATCGAAGAGGCCGGGCGGCTGGCCGACCGGCTGAGCGTGAACATCGAACTGTCCACCGAGGTGAGTCTCAGGCGCCTGGCGCCGGAGAAGCAGTTGTCGACGATCCGCCAGGCCATGGGCACCATCCAGGAGGGACAGCAAGCGGTGGCTGGCGAAGCGCGGGCGCCCCGGTTCGCTCCCGCCGGGCAGAGTACCCAAGTGATCGTCGGGGCTGATGCCACCGATGACCATGCCATCCTCAGCAATGCCGAGTCGCTCTATCAGGGGTATGGCCTGCGGCGGGTCTACTATTCGGCGTTCAGCCCGATTCCTGACAGCCCTGCCAGCGTACCCCTGGCGGCGCCTCCGCTGTTGCGCGAGCATCGTCTCTACCAGGCTGATTTCCTCATGCGCGGCTATGGCTACAAGGCCGGCGAGTTGTTGCGGCAGACCGGCAACCTGGACTTGGATATCGACCCCAAGCTGGCCTGGGCGTTGGCCAATCGTGAGGTCTTCCCGCTGGATCTCAACCGTGCCGAGCCGGCCCTGCTGGCGCGAATTCCCGGTATTGGCCTGCGTAGCGTGCAGCGTCTGGTTGCGCTGCGCAGGGAGCGTCGCGTTCGTTATGACGACCTGGTGCAGTTGCGTTGTGTACTGGAGAAGGCGCGACCGTTCATCGTCACCAGTGATTATCGGCCGGCCGATGCGCAGGTGCGCAGCGGCTTGTTGAGGGCACGTCTGCGTGATCCCCAGCGAGCCGTGCAGATGGGGTTGTGGGGATGATTGCGCTGGATTGTGACGACAGTTTCTCCCTCTGGCGGGAACAGGCGCGAACGCTGCTGGGTCACGGTATCGACCCGGTCGAGGTAACCTGGGCCCAGGGGCCCATGGTTGACCTGCTCGCCGTGCCGGCGCCATTGCCACGAGACCCGGGGCCGTTTCGCACACGGGTACCGGCCACTTTGTTGCCATTGCTCGAACAGGCCAGTCGTTATCGGGGCGAGCAACGCTGGAACCTGCTGTATGAAGTGCTCTGGCGGGTGGCTCATGGCGACCGCACCGCGATGCTCGCCGGTGACCGCCTGGGAAGCGAGCTGCAGCGACGGATCAAGCAGGTCAGCCGCGAGGCCCATCATCTGCACGCCTTCGTGCGCTTCATACCGTTGCCACAGGAAGTCGCCGGTCAGTTGCAACTGGACCTGGTGTCCTTCCACGAGCCGGCCCATGACATCCTTGAAAGCGCGAGCGGTCATTTTGCCGAGCGACTGGGACGCCAACGCTGGTTGATCGCAACGCCCCGCGACGGCATCCGCTACGATGGTCACAAGCTGGACTACCAGCGTCATTGCCCTGAACAGTGGCGGCAGTGGGCGCAGCATGCCCAAGACCCCGGCGCGGAACTGTGGCGCACCTACTACCGGCACATTTTCAACCCGGCGAGGCTCAATCCCCAGGCGTTGCGCCAGCATATGCCCGGGCGGTTCTGGCAGCACCTGCCAGAGGGCGACTTGATCCCCCGGTTGGTGGGGCAGGCGCGCCAGGGCAAACAGCGGGATGGACAGGCGCTGGAGGTGGGGGAAAAGGCTGGCAAGCGGATCGTCGTGGATGCCCAGGTCCTCAGGCCAGCCACTTGACGAAATTCCATCGGGCGCCGTCATTTGTGCAAGAATCAAACATGTCCTGTCTCGGCCGCGCTGTGTTCCATTTCCGCCGGTCCCCCTAGCATTCCTTCGTCCATTGTCCAGAAGGAATTCTCCATGCAACGTTTTACTCGCCGTTTTCTCACCGCCTGTGCATTTTCCGGCATTATCGCCAGTGCCGGGGCATTGGCTGAAAGCAATCCAACCATCCGCGCCATGTCGGGTGCCCAGGCGGTGAGCCAATTGCCCGCCGGTAAGACCGCGTTACTGATCATCGATTTCCAGAACGAATACTTCACTGGCAAGATGCCGATTCCCGATGGCGTAGCGGCGCTGGACAAGGCCCGTGAGCTGATTGCATTCGCCGACGAGCACAAAATGCCGGTCTATCACATTCAACACATTGCACCCTCAGGATCGGCAGTGTTTGCCCAGGGGGGTGAAGGCGTGAAGTTCCATCCGCAGATGCAGCCCAGGGCCAGGGATGAGGTATTGCAGAAAACCACTGTTAGCGTCTTTGGCAGTACCGACCTGGACAAGCGCTTGAAGCGCGCCGGTATCGAAAACCTGATCATCTCCGGCCTCATGACCCACGCCTGTGTCGCCGGCGCCGCCCGTGACGCCGCGCCACTGGGTTACAACGTGCTGGTCGCGTCCGACGCATCGGCCACCCGTGCCATTACCCGAACCAACGGTGACTCCATCGACAAGGATGCGTTGCACAAAGCCGCGCTGGCCGAAGTCGAGGACACTTTCGGCGATGTCATGACCACTGCCCGGATCCTCAAACTACCGGTGCGCTGACGCCATGAACCAGATGCTCGCCATGCGCGTGTTCCGCTGCATCGTGGAGGCCCAAGGGTTTTCGGCGGCGGCCGAGCGGCTCGATACAACCCACTCTTCCGTCTCGCGGCATTTGCAGCAGCTGGAATCCGCGCTGGGCGTGCGTCTGCTCAATCGCAACACCCGGCGCATGAGCCTCACCGCAGCCGGGGAGCGCTATTACGCCGCTTGCGTGGACATTCTGGATCGCGTCGACGCGGCGTCCCAAGCCGTGACGCAGGAACATGAACGTCCCTCCGGGTTGCTTCGGATCAGCGTCCCGCTGACCCTGGGTACCTTGGAACTGGGCCGCTGGCTGCCGGCTTTCCAACAGCGCTATCCAGACATCCGGATTGATCTGTCCTGCTCCGACCCGCTGGTCGACCTGGTGGCCGACGGTTTCGATGTGGCGTTGCGCATCTGCGGTCCGCTGGCCGACAGCAGCCTGGTCGCCCGCTTGCTCGGCGTGTCGCCGCAAGTGCTGGTCGCGGCGCCGGCTTACGTGTTCGAGCATGGCCTGCCTCGGAGCGTGGTTGAACTGGACGCACATCGGCTCCTGACCTACGCGTCGGCGACCCGCTGGTCGCTGGTGAACGAAGAAGGGGAGTCGTTCAGTTGGGATTGCGCCAGTTTCTTTCATTCGGACACCATCACCGCTCTGCACGCCGGCGCCCTGGCTGGTACAGGCATCGCAGCGTTTACCCTGGCGACGGTACAGGACGACCTGCTGGCGGGGAGGTTGGTGCGGATCCTGCCGGACTACACCCTGGGGTCGAGGCATTGTTATGCGCTCTATCCTCATGCTCGTCACCTGCCGGCCAAGGTCCGGGCGTTCGTCGAGCATATGGCGGAGTATTACCGCGACAAGAGCTGATGCCCTGGCAGGTTCTGGCTGTCAGACCACGCTGATATCGCGACCGGCCTCCCGCGACGCCGCGATGTCCCGCTTGGGCGGCAGGCCGAACAGGCGACCATATTCGCGGCTGAACTGAGAGGGGCTTTCATAGCCCACTTTCGAGGCCGCGCTGGCCACGTCCATGTTTTCGTCGAGCATCAGGCGCTTGGCTTCGTTCAATCGCAGCCATTTCTGGTATTGAAGCGGGCTCATCGCGGTGAGCTGGCGGAAATGATGGTGGAAAGTCGGTGGGCTCATCTGCACCCTCGCCGCAAGGTCTTCCACGCGGATAGGGTCGGTGTAGTTCAACTTCAGCCAGTCGATGGCCTTGGCGATGCGGTAGCCCTGGCTGTCGACGGACGCAATCTGGCGCAGCCGGGCCGCCTGGTCGCTGATCAACAGTCGGTAGTGGATCTCGCGCTGGATCAGCGGCGCCAGCACCGGGATCGCTTCGGGTTCGTCCAGCAGGGCCAGCAGGCGTACGAACGGTGCGAGAAAATCCGGCGTCGCCTGGCCAATGCTCGCGCCAATCCCGGAGGGCCTGTCACGGGACGGTGCCATGCTGTCCTGGGCAATCAGGTCGGCCACCAGGCGCAAGTCGAGCTTCATGAGCAGGCCCAGGCAGGGCTGTTCCGGGCTCGCCTGGAGCACTTCCGAGTTGGCGGGCAGGTCCAGGGAGGTCATGAGCAGGCGCGTATTGTCGTAGCCATAGGCCTGGCCGCCGATCCAGATCTGCTTCACGCCTTGGGCCACCAGCACGATGCTCGGCTCGATCATGCAAATGGCCGGCGGCGCCGGGGCTTCACGTCGAAACAAGCCCAGGCCGGCGATGGGCGTCTGGAAGTCGCCGGTGTGGGGCGTCCGTGCGCCGATGAGGTCGGCGAGTGCTGCTTGCAAGGAGCTGCGCTGGGTTGCCATGTCGGGTTGCAGTCATCTCGGGTTGACAGTGATGCAGCGAACATTAACCCGTCCGGCAGGCGCTGCCCATGGTGCACCGACCGCCTCACAGGATCAGGCAAGCATTCAACCGGAATGCATTACCGGACATCAGGGTCTGGCGCTGAAACTATCGCTTGCAAATCGATGACATGCCCCTTGCCGACGGAGTAAACGTAGCCCCGATGACTGATCGCTATTGGATGAAAACCCAAACCCCACCCGCCTGGAGCGCGGTATTCGCCATGTCGCTGGCCGCGTTCGCCCTCGTTGCTTCCGAGTTTCTGCCGGTCAGCCTGCTGACGCCGATCGCGGCGGACCTTCAGGTCAGCGAGGGGCAGGCCGGGCAGGGCATTGCCGTGTCCGGCGCCTTTGCCTTGATCACCAGCCTGTTCATTGCGTCCATCGCCGCCCGGGTCGATCGCAAGAGGCTGCTGCTGGCGCTGACCCTCCTGATGATCGTTTCCGGGACCGTGGTGGCACTGGCGCCCAGCTATCTGACGTTCATGGCAGGCCGTGCGCTGATCGGCGTGGCAATCGGCGGCTTCTGGTCGCTGTCGGCGGCCACGGCCATGCGACTCGTGCCGCAGGACCAGGTCCCGCGAGCCTTGGCCCTCGTCAACGGCGGCAACGCCTTGGCGACCGTCGTGGCAGCGCCGTTGGGCAGTTTCCTGGGTGCGATCATCGGCTGGCGCGCAGCCTTCTTCTGCATCGTGCCGGTGGCGCTGGTGGCGCTGGTCTGGCTTGTGCTGCGACTGCCGTCCATGCAGACCCGGACGAAGCAGGGCTCGGGCAATGTCCTCGCGCTGATGACCCGTCCTCCGATTGCGTTGGGCATGCTGGCCGTCAGCACATTCTTCATGGGGCAGTTCATGTTGTTCACCTATCTGCGACCTTTCCTTGAATCGGTGACCCAGGTGAGTGTCTCCATGCTTTCGTTCATGTTGCTGGTGATCGGCCTGGCCGGATTGCTCGGCACCTTCCTGATTGGCGCATTACTGCGCAACGGAGTGTTTCGCACCCTGGTGATCATCCCCCTGGTGATGGCGGTCATTGCCATTGCGCTCGTAGGGTTCGGTAAGTCGGTGTTGATCACGACTGTCCTGCTGGCGCTCTGGGGTCTGATCGCGACTGCCGCGCCCGTTGGATGGTGGACCTGGTTATCCAGGGCGTTGCCTGAAGAAGCCGAGGCCGGTGGTGGTCTGATGGTGGCGATCGTTCAGCTCGCCATTGCGGCGGGCGCGACGGTGGGCGGTGTCCTGTTTGACCTGAGCGGCTACCAGGCCACCTTCGAGACCAGCGCGGCGGTGCTGGTGGTTGCCGCCATGCTCACCCTGATGGCCGCACGAGCGACGGTTCGGGCGTCTTCAGGCGCTTCGAACGCGGCCGATTACGGTGTGGTGAATTGAGCAACGTCCAGAAGGCACCGTGAGGCCCAAGGCGCTATCGACAATGCCTTGGGCCTTTCTGGCAGAAGCGAGCCGTGACCTCGGGGCGGTTGCTGCCTGCGTCGAAGCGCCCGGCTTGCATCAAAGCCCCAAGCCTTGCTCCACCAACGTGAGCAGGCGGTCCTCATCCAGCGTCAACAGCTCGGGGCGCGACTGCGCTGGCGGCTGCGCAGCCTGAAGATGCCAGAGCGATTCACCGTGCTCGCCGACAGTACGAAGGATGCAGTGGGTCTGACCTTTCATGTGAACCTCGATACAGCCTTCGCCCCTGGAAGAGAAGCGGGCGATCGGGTCGAGCTCGATACGATGGTGGTTGCCTTCCATCACCAACTGGTCGATGGCGTAATGGTAGGTCGAACCGCTGGAGTGGCTTTCAAATACATGGGTGGGGTTGCGCCGGATGTTCAGGCCGGCCTCGCAGACCGGCGCCAGCCAGGTTTCGATCTGGCGGTACAACTCGTAGACCTGGGCGGGCCAGTGTTCGATGGCCAGGTCGGCGCAGTTGTCGGTGTCGGCGCGGGTTTGCCGGGTGTGCCGCAATTTCGCCGCGAGCGCGTCTGCCTTGTTCATGTCGATTCCCTGTCGTTGTGATGCAAAAAGCTTAGCTCAAGGGCAAGGGGGCTCATTGCGTTGGGTCATGAAGCGACGTTGTCTGGTCAATGCCGCGCGCCATACGCTGGCGAGTTCTGCATCGAGGTGTCGTGTCCGGTGTCTGTGGAGCGCTGCGGCATGTCCGGCAACGAGGCCACGTGGACGGTGCGCGCCGGTGTGGCCAGGCGTACGCCGATTTCGGCGAATGCTTGCATCATGCCGAGGTTGATTGCCTGCTGGATATCCATGTAGATGTTGTAGCTGGGGTCCAGCACGATATAGACCGTCTCGAACTCCAGCGCACTTTCGCCAAAACCGCGAAAGTGGGAGCGGTCGAAGCGGGTCTTTTCCTGGGCCCTGATGATGCGCTCGACAATGGCCGGCACCTGCTTGATCTGTTCGATCGAGCATTCGTGGGGCAGGGCGAACTCGAAGACGATGCGTCGTTCCTGCAGACGCTTGTAGTTCTGGATGGTGATGCTGATCATCTGGGCGTTGGCCATCACGATCTGTTCGCCGCTCAGGCTGCGGATCCGTGTGGTTTTCAGGCCGACATGTTCCACCGTACCGGCCAGGGAGCCCACGACGATGAAGTCGCCGACCTCGAAAGGCTTGTCCACGGCGATGGACAGCGAGGCGAACAGGTCTCCGAGGATGTTCTGCACAGCCAGGGCCACCGCGATTCCCCCGACCCCGAGGCTGGCGACGAACGCGGTGATGTTCACACCCAGGTTGGAGAGCATGGCCAGCAGCACCACGGCCCAGAGGAACACCTTGGCGCCCCACAGGCTCAGGGTTGCCAAGGCGCTTTTCTGATGAATGTCGCTGTGGCTGTGGCGAGCGAAATAATGCAGGAGCGTGAGGGCGATCGCCCGGTTGGCCCACAGGCCGACCTGCAGGGCGGCCACCACGAACCAGAGGCTGCTGACGCGGCCCAGCCAACGCTCGGGCAGGTCCAGCACACCGACACCGATGAGGATCGAAGCCAGCAACAACAGCGTATTGCTGGTGCTGGACAATACCTCGACGGCGATGTGACTGACGTGGGCGTTGGGCTTCTGTGCCAGGACCTCTACCTTGCGCAGCAGGAAGCCGATGCCTGCCCGGGCGACGATAAAACTCACCGTCATCACGCCCGATGCGAGCAGCCAGTTGGCGATGGAGATCCCCAGCAATTGGGTGGTGGTGAGGATGTCGAGAGCGTTTGATTCCATGGATCGGTCACCTGGGCCAGGCAATCAGGCAGCGAGCGACTGCGTCATTGCTGTTCTGGTTCGAGCCCTTGCCGTTGTTGCGCGAGGGCGTGGCAGGGCCATGAACTTCATTAGGTGACCAACGGAAAAGGGTGTTCAATTTTTTGCCCGCAGGCATCCAGGCTTCGCTTGCAGTCACTGACGCAACAGATGCACCGCCAACCCGGCCAGCCCGCACGCCAGCAAGACCTGAATCACGCCACGTCGGTACCTGAACAGAGCGATCGTGGCAAGGATTGCAATGATTGCCGACGGCCAGTCCAGTGCGCCGGCAAAGCCGTTGGGCCACAGAACGTGGTAGCCGAAGAAGCAGGCCAGATTGAGGATCACGCCGACCACCGCCGCGGTGATGGCCGTCAGCGGTGCGGTGAATTTCAGGGTGTTGTGGGTCGACTCCACCAATGGGCCGCCGGCCAGGATGAACAGGAACGAGGGCAGGAAGGTGAACCAGGTCACCAGCGTGGCCGCGACGGCGCCAGCGAGGAAAGCCTGTTCGGGGCCGAACACCTGCGTGACGTAGCCGCCGACGAAACCGACGAACGCCACCACCATGATCAAGGGGCCGGGCGTGGTTTCCCCCAGGGCCAGGCCGTCGATCATCTGGGCCGGTGTCAACCAGCCGAAGTGTGCGACTGCGCCCTGGTAGACGTAGGGCAAGACCGCATAGGCGCCACCGAAGGTCAGCAAGGCAGCCTTGGTGAAGAACCAGGCCATTTGCGTAAGCGTGCCTCCCCAGCCGAACGCCAGGGTCAACAGGCCCATGGGTAACGTCCAGAGTAGCGCGCCGACGATGACCAGCCGGGTGAGCCTGCCGACGCTGAACCGGGCATGCTCCGGGGGAGGGGTATCGTCGTCGATCAAGGCGCTGCCGAAGGAGCGATGCCCGGTATCGTGTCCCCCCAGGCTGAATTTTTCCGGTGCCCAACGGCCTCCCAGGTAACCGATCACAGCCGCCCCCAGCACAATCAGCGGGAAGGGCAGGTTGCAGGCAAATATCGCGGTGAACGACGCAGCGGCGATTGCCCACAGCCAGTTGTTCCTGAGGGCGCGGGAGCCTATACGGTGGGCTGCATGCACGACGATCGCCGTCACGGCCGGCTTGATGCCATAGAAAATGCCCGCCACCACCGGTACTTCGCCAAAGGCGACATACAGCCAGGACAACGTGATGAGGATGAACAGCGAAGGCAATACGAACAGCGCCCCGGCGATGACCCCACCCCAGGTCCGGTGCATCAGCCAGCCCAGGTAGGTCGCCAATTGCTGCGCCTCGGGGCCCGGCAGCAGCATGCAATAGTTCAGGGCATGCAGGAAACGCCGCTCGGAAATCCAGCGGCGACGCTCCACCAGTTCCTGATGCATGATCGAAATCTGTCCCGCCGGTCCGCCGAAACTGATGAAGCCCAACTTGAGCCAGAACCAGAAGGCTTCGCGCAGGCTGACAGCCGAAGGGGCGTCGGCGATTGGGGGCTGGATGTTCATGGGCGATGGGTGCTTGAGGCCGGGGACGGTCTACGTTAGGGGGCGCCATGCAATTTGAATAGCCCCGGGCAAGGTTTACCTGTAAAAAACTCGTCCTTTCATGGGGTTGAAACACAACCCTGGCACAATCGCCGGCCGAGTCGTCGTCATGATTATTTCCATCGCTACCCAAGGAGTGGGTCAATGAAACAACGTTTTGCAATCGCGGTGCTGCTCGCCTTTACACTGGGCTGCATCCACACGGGCAATGCCCGGGAGTCGCGCAATGCTCGGGCGGAATCCGTCGCGGGCGTATTCGATTATTACGTGCTGGCACTGTCCTGGTCGCCGACTTTCTGCCTCACACACCCGAGCGATTCGCAATGCTCCGGCAAGGGCTACGGTTTCGTGCTCCATGGGCTCTGGCCGCAATACGCCAAGGGCGGCTGGCCACAGTCTTGCGCGCCGCGGGTGCCATTGACGGCAGCCGAGCGGGACAAGGGCCTGACCTTGTTCCCCACGCCGAAACTGATGGAGCATGAATGGTCCAAGCACGGCACTTGCAGCGGCCTCGGCGCGATGGGCTACCTGGAGGCTTCCGACAAGGCTCTGGGGGCGGTGAAGATTCCGCCACAGTTGCAGCCACTGAGCTCGTCCTACTATTTCGAGGCCGAGGAGATTGCCCGACTGTTCCGGCAGAGCAATCCCGGTATGCCGGACAAGGGGATCGCCGTGATTTGCAGCGGGCCGCAATTGTCGGAAGTGCGAGTGTGCATGGACAAGGACCTGGGCTTCAGTGCATGCGGCAAGGGCGTGCGGACGCAATGCCGGGGCGGAGAAATCCGCGTGCCGCCAGTACGCTGATTGCAGCGGAAACGGCCTGAGGCCGGCCCGCCTCAGCCGTTGTAGAGGCGGGCTTGTCCGCGAAGGCGACAGGTCAGAAGGTAGCGATTCGGGCAGGTCCGATGCTATCGCAAGCAAGCTCGCATCGGTGCTGCGAGCCTGCTTTTTGGATCCAACCCCGCCATCTATCGCCTTCATCGCTAAGGCAAATTGCCGCCCCACAGGCGGTAGGCTAAGCTCACGGATATTGGGGGCTTTGAGCGATTCGCTCATGTTTTGCCCTCCCCAGGAATTCGCTTGCCTATCCCCATCCATGATCCGCTCCACACCCCTGGCGGTGCACTGAAGCGCCTGCCGCTGCTCAAGGCGGCGGTGGCCTTTATTGCAGCGGTCTGCCTGTGCCTGTGCGGTTTGCTGTACCTGCAACTGGAGCAGTCTCGCCGGCACGACCTGGAGTCGGCGAGAATCGCTTCGGCCAACCTGACCTGGGCCATGGCCCAGCAGGCCCAGGACACGTTCCGTCAGGCCGACCTGGTGCTGGACAGCCTGACGGACTGGATTCAGGTCGATGGTTTCGGACCTTCGCTGCAACCGCGCCTGCAGAAAATACTCGCTCGGCGTGTGCAATCGCTGGAGCAGTTGCATGGCCTTTTCCTGTTCGACAAGGACGGGCAGTGGGTCGTCACCTCCTTCGACAATCTGAAGAAAGGCAGCGGCGTGGCGGACCGGGAGTACTTCGTCTTCCATCAGCAGAACGCCTCCTTGATCGCCCATATCGGACCGGCGATCCGCAGCCGGCAAAACGGCGACTGGATCATCCCCATTTCGCGGCGCCTGAATGATGAGGACGGCAACTTCCAGGGCGTGCTCATGGCCGGCATCAAGATGTCGTACTTCGACAGGTTCTTCAAAAGTTTCAGTCTCGACGACAAGAGCGAGATGGTCCTGACCTTGTCCGATGGAACCCTGCTGGCCCGCCGGCCTTTCGACGAGACGATGATCGGGCGCTCCCTGGCCCAGGAGCGTCTGTTCCGGCATGACCTGGCTGGTACGCAGCCTCACAGCGCGATGATCCGCTCCACCACCGACGGCGTCGTCCGGCTCTATGACCACCAACACCTGCAGGCCTATCCGCTGATGGTCACGGTCGCGATGTCCAAGCAGTCGATCCTGGCGGGCTGGTATGCCAAGGCCTTTCAATCCAGCCTCATCGTGGCCCTGGTGGTTACCGGTATCTGCCTGTTCGGCTGGGTATTCGTACGCCAGGTGCGTAACAACGAGCGGATCGAGGCCGACCTGCGCAAGGCCCAGGAAACCTTGCGATTGATCGCCACCCACGACAGCCTGACCGGGCTGGCGAACCGGCGATTGTTCGAGCGGGCCCTTGACATCGAATTTGGCCGGGGCGCACGCCAGCGCAGTTCGTTGAGCCTGATCCTGCTCGATATCGACTTCTTCAAGCGCTACAACGATACCTACGGGCACGTGGCCGGGGACCATTGCCTGGCCGAAGTGGCGAAGGTCCTCAAGAGCTGCTGCCATCGCAAGGCCGACCTGGCGGTGCGTTACGGAGGGGAGGAGTTCGCCGTGTTGCTGCCCGACACCAACCTGCAGGGCGCCGTGACGCTGGCCGAGCAGATCCGCAGCAGCCTGATCGAGAAACACATCACCCATTCCGGCTCCCCGACCGGCTACCTGACGGTGAGCCTGGGCTGCTATGCCTTCGTGCCCAGCAGCCTGGACAGTACCGAAGTCTTCATCCAGAGGGCCGATGCCGCGCTTTACCAGGCCAAGCACAGCGGCCGCAATCGCGTGGCGGTGTGGTCGACGGAAGATGGGCGCGGTGTGCTGGAGCGATCCGACCGTTGAGGTTCGTTGGAGTCATCGACCGCTGAAGACGGTCAACTGCACATCGAAGTCAGGGTCGATGTACAGGAGCAGGTGAATGGACACTTCTGCCGATACGCCTTCAAACGTCATGCGCCATACCCCCATTACCCGTCGCCTGGTGGCCGCCGTTGCGGGGCTGTTCGTCGTCGGCGTGCTGTTGACCGTCGCGGCGCTGCTCGACATCGCCAGCGACCTGGATGCCGAGGATGTGCGCAAGACACATTTCTACACCGAGCGCGCGGTGGAAAATCGCATCACCGCCTCGAAAAACTACATCACCAGCTACGCCTTCTGGACCACGGGATACGAACATCTCAATGGCGAGGTCGATGTGAACTGGGCCTACGCCGAACAGAACATGGGCAAGACGCTGTTCACCAACGACGAATACGAAGGCGTGTTCGTCATCGACCGTGAGCGCACCAAGTACGCCTTGATACGGGGACAGCCTGTCCAGGCCGACGTGTCAGCCTTCATGGACATGCCGTTGCAGGAACTGATGAACCAACTTCAGGACCAGTCCGATCTGTCGACGCCCCGGATCCGCTATACCTTGTTCGAGGGCTGGCCGGCCATCGTCACCGCTGCGGTGATCCTGCCCAATGACGAGCGCCCCCGGATCGATCCCAAGGGCACGTCGATCCTGCTGTTTGTCGATCAGCTGACACCCGTCAAGCTGCGCAAGCTGGGCCAGAGCTACGGCTTGATCGATTTGAATCTCAAGCAGGATACGACGCTGGAGCCAGGCCAGCCGGCGGTACCGCTGGACAGTACCGGCTACAGCCTGGTGTCTCGGCTCGAACGACCGGGCCGGCAGTTGCTCTGGTCGCTGGTACCCCCGCTGGGCGCGGCACTGTTGATCCTGGCGTTGCTCACCGCCTGGTTTTTCCGCTACGCCATGCGTACCGCACGGCATGTGGACGCCAGCCATGATCGCCTGGAGAGATCGGCCCAGGCCCTTGAAGCCAGCGAAGAGCGGTTCCGGGCCGTGGCCGAGGCGGCTTCCGACTGGATCTGGGAAATCGACGGCCAGCGTCGCATCACCTACCTGTCGGGACGCTTCAGTACCGTTACCGGGTTTTCCGACCGGCAATGGCTGGGGCAGGACATCGAACAGTTGTTGTTCTGCGACACGACACCGATTGCCTTGTGGCTGGGCAACCTGACGGAGGAACACAATGCCAGCAACCTGCGTTGCTCCTACCGCGATCACTCCGGGCAATTGCGCTTTTGTCGGGTTTCGGCGCGGCCGATCCAGGACAAGGGCGAGGTGGTGGGGTATCGCGGCACCGCCAGCGACATCACCGACGAGGTGGCCGCCCACGCCCAGGTCCAGCACTTGTCATTGCACGATGCGCTGACTGGCCTGCCGAACCGCAACAAGCTGGCGCGGCACCTGGACGACGCCCTGCTGGCCAAGGAGCATTCCGCACCCTTGACCCTGCTGATGGTGGATCTGGACAACTTCAAGCCGATCAACGATTCCCTCGGCCATCCGGCCGGCGACGCGGTGCTGCTGGAGGTGGCCCAGCGGTTGCGCGACAGTACCCGTGAGCAGGACCTGGTGGCGCGGTTGGGGGGCGATGAGTTCGTCGTGGTTCTCAGCGGCATGGAGAACACCACCGAGATCGATCGGTTCTGCGCTCGGCTGATCGACAGCCTGCAGCAACCGATCCACTATGAGACTCATGCCCTGCACATCGGCGCCAGCATCGGCATTGCGGTGAGCCGTCGCCAGGGCTACGTGCCCGGTGAGTTGATCCGTTGTGCCGATATCGCCTTGTACCAGGCCAAGTCCGAAGGCAAGAAGACCTGGTGCTACTTTGCCCCGCACATGAATGACCAGATCCAGCATCGACGCCAGCTGGAAAACGACCTGCGCCAGGCCTTGAAGAGAAACGAGTTCGTCCTGCATTTCCAGCCTCGCTACAAGGTCGACGGTCGCGAGATCGTCGCCGTCGAGGCCCTGGTGCGCTGGCAGCATCCAAGCCAGGGCTTGCTGGGGCCGGATGCCTTCATTCCAATGGCCGAACAGACCGATCTCATCGTTCCGCTTTCGCGCTGGGTGCTGCGCGAGGCTTGCGAAACCGCGCTGACCTGGCCGGGGGACCTGATGGTCTCGGTCAATCTCTCTCCCGCGCAGTTCGAACGCAGCGATGTGGTGGAGGATGTGCGCCAGGTGCTGATCGAAACCCATTTCCCGGCCAGCCGCCTGGAACTGGAAATCACCGAGAACGTGATGCTCAACGATGTGGACGGTGCCCTCCAGGTCATGAATGCCCTCAAGGAGCTGGGCGTGCGCCTGAACATGGACGATTTCGGTACCGGCTATTCTTCACTCGGCTACCTGCGCACCTATCCGTTCGATGGCATCAAGATCGACAAGCGTTTCATCGCGTCCATGAGCAACAGCAGCAACGACCGCGCGGTGGTGCAGGCGATCATCAACCTGGGCAAGGCCATGGGCCTGACCGTCACGGCCGAAGGGGTGGAAACCCTGGATCAGCTCGGTTCGCTGGGAACGGACCAATGCCACGAGGTCCAGGGCTATTTCCTCAGTCGACCCATCGACAAGGCGGCTTTCACGCACCTGCTGCAAAGTGCTCGGCCCTCGTCGAGAACCGGATCCTGAACATCGTTGCAACCACTGCGGTTTGTTGTCGGTCACACATGAGTGTCCTGGCATTCGAGTTCTGGCCCATGAAAAACCTGCGGATCGCGACCTTCAACATCAATGGCATCCGGGCCCGGTTGCCCAACCTGCTGCAATGGCTGGAGCGGGAGAGCCCCGATATCGTCTGTCTGCAGGAGCTCAAGGCGGCCGACAAGGATTTTCCGGCGGCGGAACTGGAGTCGGTGGGGTATGGATCGATCTGGCATGGCCAGGCGTCGTGGAACGGTGTCGCGATCCTGGCCCGCGATGCGCAACCCCTGGAGAGCCGCCGGGGCTTGCCCGGCGGTGATGCCGACAGCCACAGCCGCTACCTGGAGGCGGCCGTGCATGGTGTCCTGGTGGGGTGCCTGTACCTGCCCAACGGCAATCCACAGCCAGGCCCCAAGTTCGATTACAAGCTGGAGTGGTTCAACCGGCTGATCGACTACGCCCAGGACCTGCAGGCCAGCGATCACCCGGTGGTGCTGGCGGGGGACTACAACGTAGTGCCCACCGACATGGACATCTACAACCCACGCTCCTGGCTCAAGGATGCGTTGCTGCAGCCTGAAAGCCGGGAGTGCTACCAGCGGCTGCTGGACCAGGGCTGGACGGATGCGTTGCGCCATCTGTATCCGCAGGAGAGGATCTACACCTTCTGGGACTATTTCCGTCAGCACTGGCAGAAGAACTCCGGGCTGCGTATCGACCACCTGTTGCTCAACCCGGCGGCCAGTCCTTATCTGAGCGAGGCAGGGGTAGACGCCTGGGTCAGGAACCAGCCTCATCCCAGCGATCATGCCCCCACCTGGATCCGGCTCGCCTCACGAAAACGACGCTGAAGGGCGAAACCCTGCGGGCCGGGGTGTTGTCGGTGCACAAGTAATGCCTTATACCTGCTGCCAACTGCAGTGAGCTTGCTGCAAGCCCTGCGCCGGACCGGATAAGGACACTCTCATGGACACCGCACGACTGAGCGATACGGGCCGTTATCTCCATCGCTTGGGCTTCGACGCCCCACCCGCACCGACCCTCGAGACATTGCGTCAGCTGCAATGGCGCCACACCGCCGAGTTCCCTTTCGAAACGCTTTCCACGCTGCTGCGTCAACCGGTGCATATCGACCTTGAATCGATCGAGCGAAAAGTCTTCGAGCAAGGTCGCGGTGGCTACTGCTATGAGCTCAATCACTTGTTCATGGCGCTCCTGCTGGAGCTGGGCTTCGACGTTCGTGGCATCACCGGCAGGGTTCTGATGAACGCCTCACAAGGAGCGTGGCCAGCGCGTACCCACCGCATTACCTTGGTGGTCATCGATGGCGTGCGCTATATCACCGATGTGGGGTTCGGCGGCATGGTGCCCACCGCCCCGTTGTTGCTCGATAGCCGGGACGTGCAGGCCACGCCCCACGAACCGTACCGCATCGAGGTGCATGAGGACGGCTACCTGCTGCAAGCCAACGTCGCGGGCGAATGGCGGCCGATGTACCTGTTCGACCTGCAACGCCAGGAGGACATCGACTACGCCGTGGGCAACTGGTACGTCTGCAGTCACCCTGAGTCTCCGTTCATGGGCCGGCTGATGGTGGCCCGCACGGGAGACGGCATGCGCAAGACCCTCAACGGCAACAGCTATGCCGTGCACCGGCTGGGACAAGAGAGCGAGCGACGGATCATCGCGCACGCCGATGAACTGATCGAGCTGCTGGAGGAGGAATTCAGCCTGCGCGTTCCGCCGCGAGAAGTGCTGCGGCCCGCGGTGAAGGGGCTGCTCTAGGCTCTGTTTGAAAAGACTTGAGGCAAAGGTCATGCAAGGCGAAAACCGGCGAGGAACGGCCGGAGTCGCGCTCGTTTTTACTGGAGTAAATGAGCATTGCGATCGACTCGCGCACGAGCCGGTCTTCACCGCCGCCTGAACGAGTATCGAGGCTTTTCAGGCAGAGCCTGGAGGCAATGGGGTCACGGATGAGGTGATGACCCTTTGGTCATGATGTGGGCTGAAAGTTGTATACAACTATCTGGACATTTGTCCTGATTTTTGAATACAGTGTGCCCATAACAAAAAACAGGGAACCCCCGAACCATGAAAACGCCCCATGTTTCACTCCCACGGCCCGAGGACGAAAACCTTGGTGTCGGCGCGAATATGGCTTACGGCCTGCAACATGTGTTGACCATGTACGGCGGTATCGTTGCGGTGCCTTTGATCATTGGCCAGGCAGCCGGCCTGTCGTCGGCGGACATCGGCCTGTTGATTGCGGCGTCGCTGTTCGCAGGGGGGCTGGCTACCTTGCTGCAGACCCTGGGCCTGCCGTTCTTCGGGTGCCAGTTACCCTTGGTGCAAGGCGTATCCTTCTCCGGCGTCGCGACCATGGTGGCGATTGTCGGGACCGGCGGGGAGGGTGGTTTCCAGGCCATCCTGGGGGCGGTCATCGCCGCATCCTTGATCGGTTTGCTGATCACCCCGGTGTTTTCACGCATCACCCGGTTCTTTCCACCGTTGGTTACAGGCATCGTGATCACCACCATCGGCCTGACGCTGATGCCGGTGGCGGCACGTTGGGCCATGGGGGGCAACAGCCATGCCGCCGATTTTGGCAGCATGGCGAACATCGGGCTGGCTGCCGTCACGCTGGTGCTGGTGCTGTTACTCAGCAAGATGGGCAGCGCGACCATTTCCCGGCTGTCGATCCTGCTGGCCATGGTGGTCGGCACCGTGATCGCGGTGTTCCTGGGCATGGCGGATTTTTCTTCCGTCAGCGAAGGGCCGATGTTCGGCTTCCCCGCACCGTTTCATTTTGGCATGCCCACGTTCCACATCGCGGCGATCCTGTCCATGTGCATCGTGATCATGGTGACCCTGGTGGAGACCTCTGCCGACATCCTGGCGGTGGGGGAGATCATCGACACCAAGGTAGACTCCCGGCGCCTGGGCAATGGCCTGCGGGCCGACATGCTGTCGAGCATGATCGCCCCGATCTTCGGGTCCTTTACCCAGAGCGCCTTTGCCCAGAACGTCGGGCTGGTGGCGGTGACCGGGATCAAGAGCCGCTTCGTCGTGGCCACCGGCGGGGTATTCCTGGTGGTGCTCGGCCTGCTGCCGTTCATGGGGCGGGTGATCGCGGCGGTTCCGACCTCGGTACTGGGCGGTGCTGGCATCGTCTTGTTCGGTACCGTTGCCGCCAGCGGCATTCGCACCCTGTCGAAAGTCGATTACCGCAACAACGTCAACCTGATCATCGTCGCCACCTCCATCGGCTTCGGCATGATTCCCATCGCCGCACCGAACTTCTACGATCATTTCCCCAGCTGGTTCGCGACCATTTTCCATTCGGGCATCAGCTCTTCGGCGATCATGGCGATCGTCTTGAACCTGGCCTTCAACCACTTCACCACGGGCAATTCCGACCAGCAGTCGGTCTTCGCCGCCGGGACCGAGCGGGTGTTGCGCTACCAGGATCTCGCGGCGTTGCGCGAAGGCGATTATTTCAGCGATGGCAAGCTGCATGACTGCGACGGCAATGAGATCCCCGTGGTGGCGGAGCCTGCTCATTCGACGGCAGAGCATGCCCCGGTGCGGCTTGAAAGCCGCGAGCACGTCTGACGGGGTGATGTAGCGCTCATGAAAAAACAGCCTGTGATTGGCCAGTCACAGGCTGTTTTTTTATGCCGGGTCCAGGTTACCAGCGACCGTAGTGGCCCCGGGGTGGGCCGTAGTAATAGCCCCGTGGTGGCCCGTAATACACCGGTGCCGGACGATAATAGATGGGCCGCTCTATATACACCGGCTGTGGCTGGTAATAGACCGGTGGTGGCTGCTGTACGTAGACCGGCTGCGGCTGGACATAGACCGGCTGCTGCACATACACCGGACGGTCGCGGTTGATGAGCGCCGAGCCGACGATGGCCGACCCGACGATTGCGCCGAACACTGCGGGCCCCTCCCAACCACCGCGACCATGGGCGGATGCCTGGCCGGTGACCGCGAGTGCCCCCACGAGCAGGGCGATGATGGGGAGTTTTCGATTCATGTCGGTTCCTCGTTTCAACCCCGGCGGCTGTGGTCTGGAACAAACCCGATGAGGGTCGCCGGGATACTTGCTCTGACAACGATTTTCCCAGGATCTGCAACGCCGTTGGGTAAATATTGTGTAAGGTCCAACGAGACGGTCATCCGTTTGTCCGAAAGTGAACGCAAGGAACACGCATGCAATTTCATCACGACAAGAACACCCAGCTGTGCATGTCCCTCTCGGGGCGCCCCGGTAACTTCGGTCTGCGCTTTCATAATCATTTGTATGAGCAGTTGGGCCTGAATTTCTACTACAAGGCTTTCAGCAGCCAGGACCTGCCAGGTGCTGTCCGTGGGATCCGCGCCCTGGGCATCCGGGGATGCGGGGTGTCGATGCCCTTCAAGGAGGCCTGCATCGCTCTGGTCGACGAGCTGGATGCTTCCGCCGCCGCGATCCAGTCCATCAATACCATCGTCAATACCGATGGGCACCTGAAGGCCTACAACACCGACTACATCGCCGTCGCCCAGTTGCTGCAAACCCATGCCGTGCCCAAGGAATCGACCTTTGCCCTGCGCGGCAGCGGCGGCATGGCCAAGGCCGTGGCCAGCGCGTTACGCGATGGCGGTTACCGCAAGGGGCTGATCGTTGCCCGCAATGAAACCGCTGGCCGGGCGCTGGCCGCGTCCCTGGGCTACGAGTGGCAAGCGGAGCTGGGCGAGCAGCGGCCGCAGATGCTGATCAACGTCACGCCGATAGGCATGAGCGGCGGGCCGGAAGCCGATCAGCTGGCGTTTTCGGCCGACGCCATCGCGGCAGCCGAGACGGTGTTCGATGTGGTGGCGATCCCATCGGAAACACCGTTGATCGTGCGCGCTCGAACCGAAGGCAAGCGCGTCATCACCGGGCTGGAAGTGGTTGCGATCCAGGCCCTGGAGCAGTTCGTGCTGTACACCGGTGTACGGCCGAGCCTGGAACAGTTCGAAAAAGCCGTGGCCTTCGCCCGCGCGGTCTAGACGCGGGCCTTGCCTGGTTATTCCAGCCGGGCCAGCCGCTCTTCCAGCGCCGCGATGCGGGCTTCGAGCTCTTCGATGCGTTCCAGCGACACGCCGCTGCCCGTCCCGCGCTCCACCGGGTGCTGGCGGGCGGCGAGAATCGCCTCGATGTCCGCCGGATCGCCCAAGGCATGGACGTATCGATCTTCCCGCTGGCCGGCCTGGCGCGGCACCAGCAGGGCCAGGCCGCGGGCGATGAGGCGCTCCAGCTGATGCAGCACTTGTTCGGCGTCTTCGAAATCGTGCATCCGGCCGCTGCGGGTCAACAGTTCGTTGACGGTTTGCGGACCGCGCAGGAACAGCAACCCCATCAGGACCACCTGGGCCGGCACCAGCTCCAGGGCCTTTTCGACCCGATGTTCCCAACGGTCGGCGCGGCTGCCCATCACGAGCCGGGTGAAACCCTGGCCCTCCAGCGCCCGCAGGCTCTGGCCAACCTGGCCTGGGGTGAGGTTCATCACCGGTTCGCGGCTGGTTTTCTGGTTGCAGGCCAAAACCAGGGCGTTGAGGGTCAGTGGGTAGGTTTCGGGATTGGTGGCCTGCTTTTCGATCAGGGCCCCGAGGATGCGGATTTCCGTGCTGTTGAGCCGTGCTGCTTCGGCCTGATCCTGTTCTTCGATGCTCATCGCGCGTCCCCTATGCTGTGAAGCCGCCTAGCCTAATCCTTGCGCAATAAAAGACAAGCTGCGCGACAGCGTGTCTATAATCGCCGACGCTTGATAAGACTCTTTTTTCCATCACCTGCATGAGATCCCCATGACTATTTCCCTGTACGCCGCTTCCATCCCGGTTTTCAAGCAGATGCTCAACGCCATGAGTGACGTCCTGAGCAAGGCCGAAGCCCATGCCAGCGCGAAAAACATCGAGCCGAACGCATTCCTGCAGGCCCGGCTGTACCCGGACATGTTCCCGCTGGTGCGTCAGGTGCAGATCGCGGTGGATTTCGCCAAGGGCGTCTCCGCGCGGCTGGCTGAAATCGAAGTGCCGAAATATGACGACAGCGAAACCACCTTCGCCGAACTGCAGGCCCTGATCGCCAAGGTGCTGGCTTTCATCGACGGCATCCGCCCCGAGCAGATCGACGGCAAGGAAAATATCGAGATCGTCACCCGTCCGGGTACGCCGAAGGAAAAGCGCTTCACCGGCCAGAACTACCTGCTGACCTACGGCCTGCCGCAGTTCTTCTTCCACGTCACCACCACTTACGCACTGCTGCGTCACAACGGTGTGGAAATCGGCAAGCGCGACTATATGGGCGCGTTCTAAGCCCTGGCAGCATGAAAAAGCCCGGGACGGTGTGGGCCGTCCCGGGCTTTTTCATGACTTTCGATGGGTGTGGGCCGGGCCTGGGGGGCCCTGTCTAGCTTCATGGGCGTGACCATGCCCGCGAAGGGGCAGGTTCATCCACGGCCCAGGCTGGGATTCTTCCAATGCATCAGGCCGTGCGTGCGAGCTTCTTTTCTTCACCCAGGCAAGCCGCCGCCGTGAACAGCACATCCGTAGACGAGTTCAATGCGGTTTCCGCCGAATCCTGCAGGACGCCGATGATGAAACCGACGGCCACGACCTGCATGGCGATTTCGCTGGGAATGCCGAACAGGCTGCATGCCAGGGGAATCAGCAACAGCGATCCGCCGGCCACGCCGGACGCACCGCAGGCGCAGATGGCCGCCACCACGCTCAGCAGCACGGCGGTCGGCACGTCCACCACGATGCCCAGGGTGTGTACGGCCGCCAGGGTCAGCACGGTGATGGTGATGGCGGCGCCCGCCATGTTGATGGTTGCACCCAGGGGAATCGATACCGAGTAGGTGTCCTCGTGCAGGCCCAGGCGCTTGCTCAGTTCCAGGTTGACCGGGATGTTTGCCGCCGAGCTGCGGGTGAAGAATGCGGTGATGCCACTCTCGCGCAGGCAGGTGAACACCAGCGGGTAGGGGTTGCGACGCAGTTTCCAGAACACGATGAGCGGGTTGACCACCAGCGCGACGAACAGCATGCAGCCGATGAGGACCGTCAGCAGATGGAGATAGCCGAGCAGGGCGCTGAAGCCGGAGGTCGCCAGGGTCGAGGCGACCAGGCCGAAAATCCCCAGCGGCGCGAAGCTGATCACCAGGCGTACGATCACCGTCACGCCGTTGGAGAGGTCCTCCAGTACGGTGCGGGTGGTCTGGCCGGCATGACGGATGGCGATCCCCATGCCGATGGCCCAGGCCAGGATGCCGATGAAGTTGCCGTCCATCAGCGCCCGGACAGGGTTGTCCACCACGCTGAGCAGCAGGCTCTGCAGCACTTCGCTGATACCACCGGGAGCGGTAACGGCGACGTCCTGGGTGGACAGTACCAGGCTGGACGGAAACAGCGTACTGGCTACCACCGCGACCACGGCCGCGGCGAAGGTGCCCAGCAGGTACAGGAACAGGATCGGCCGGATATGGGTTTCCTGGCCGTGCTTGTGGTTGGCGATCGAGGCCATGACCAGCACGAACACCAGGATTGGCGCCACGGCCTTGAGCGCGGACACGAAGACCTTGCCGATGAAGGCCGTGGACTTCGCCACGTCCGGCGCCAGCCAGGCCAGGGCGATACCCAGGATCAGGCCGATGACGATTTGCGTCACCAGGCCGGTGCGTTTGAAGCGTTGCAACAGGGAAGGGGATAAAGCAGTCATGACGACCATCCAGATATTTTTTTTGTGAGCAACGGGCGACGATCAGGGCAACAGGCGGGCAGGCCACATGAGCGGAGCCGGAAGAGTGTTACGTATTTGAGGGCGCGGACTTTAGCACAGCCCGGGAAGAAATCTGACGGACCTGTGACGATCCGTCACCCGGTGTTCAAGTGAATTTGTCTGTCGCGGACATTCTGTTAGGCTTTGGGCTTCTCATCTTTCTATTCCGCCAGCGGGCCCCTGGGCCAACGCTGGTGTCGTCGTTTTGCTGGAGTTATGCATGCTGTTACCCATTTTCCTGTTGTCGGCCGCCGGTTTCACCGTGCTGACCACGGAGTTCATCATTGTCGGCCTCCTGCCGTCCATTGCCCGCGACCTGCATGTCAGCATTCCCCAGGCCGGGCTGCTGGTGACGCTCTTCGCATTTACGGTGGCGGCGTTCGGGCCGTTCCTGACTGCCTGGTTCGCCCGTTTCGAACGGCGCAAGCTGTTCATTAGCGTACTGCTGATGTTCGGACTGGCCAACACACTGGCGGCCGTTGCCCCCGATATCTGGGTCATGGCGATCGCCCGGCTGGTCCCGGCCCTGGGCTTGCCGGTGTTCTGGGCACTGGCCAGCGAAACGGCCGTGGATATCGTCGGGCCGCAACATGCCGGGCGCGCCATAGCCCGGATCGGATTCGGCATCGTCTGCGCCACGGTATTCGGGATTCCAGTGGGCACACTGATTTCCGACATGTTCGGCTGGCGCAGTGCTTTCGCGATCCTGGCGGTCATCGCCTTTGCCAAGGCGTTGCTGCTGTTCGTCTATCTGCCGAAAACCAGCCTGCACCTGCATCAGGTGAGCTTCCGCTCGCAGTTCAAGATCCTGCGCAGCCCGTTGATGCAGGGGCATGTCCTGCTGTCGATCCTGGTGTTCAGCGGCATGTTCACGGCCTATACCTACCTGGCCGACATTCTCGAACGTCTCGCCGGTTTCGACGGCACGCTGGTGGGTTGGTGCCTGATGGGCTTCGGGGCCGTGGGGCTGTTGGGCAACTCCCTGGGAGGCCGCGCGGTGGACCGGCATCCGCTGATCGCCTCGATGGTCTTCTGTCTGTTCATGATCGGCGGCATGGTGGCATTGGTGCCGAGCATTCATTCCACCCTGGGGCTGGCGGCGGCGATGGGCATCTGGGGCGTGACCCAGGCCGCCCTGTTCCTGGTCAGTCATGTGCGTCTGATGAAGGCCGCCCCCCAGGCGCCGGCCTTTGCCGCGTCGCTGAACATTGCCGGTGCCAACCTGGGGATCGGCCTGGGGGCGATGGTGGGTGGACGCGTCATCGATACCTTGGGCCTGGGCAGTGTCGGGTTCGCGGCGGCCGGGTTCATACTGGTCTCGATCCTGCTGGCCTTGTTGCTGATGACGTTCAGTCAGGGCCAAACAGTTCGCGCCGAGCCCCTTCGGCAATTGCGACAATGCCCGGATGACTGACCTTGCGTTCCACGGAAATGGCATAGAACGATTCACTCACGGCATCGGTCCGGCCGATCTCCCGCACGCCGTACTGGCATATCACCTCTTCGGCGATCACGCTCGGGCCGATGAAGATCCCGCTGCCTGACTGACCGAAGGCTTGCATCAGCGCGCTGTCGTCGAATTCGCCGACGATACGTGGCTGGATCTGCTGCTCGGCGAACCAGCGTTGCAGGCGGCTGCGCACCACGGTTTCCGGACCGGGAATCAGCAAGGGGGCGTCTTGCAGGCCGCGAGGGAAGTCCTGCCCGTACTGTTCGGCCAGGGCGGTGGTGGCAAAGAAGCTGATGCCGCATTCCCCCAGTTTCTGACTGTAACCCTTGATGTCCAGGTGGGTCGGCATCGGGCTGTCGGAAATCACCATGTCCAGACGCTGGATCGCCAGGTCCGCCAGCAACCGTTCGAGTTTGTCTTCGCGACAAGTGATGCGCAGGGGCACGCTCAACTCCATGGTCGGTGCCAACAGCCGATAGACAATGGACTTGGGCACCACATCCGCCACCCCGACCCGGAACAGCGCCTGTTGTTCGTTGGGCTGGGCCCGCAGCATGAGCTCCAGCTCGCCTCCCAACTGGAACATCTGTTCGGCATAGGGCAGCGCCTGGCGACCGGCTTGTGTCAGTTCCAGCTGGCGTCCTACGCGGCGAAACAGCTTGATGTGGTACGTCTGCTCGAACAGGGAGATCTGCCCGCTGATGGTCTGTGGAGTCAGGTTCAGTTGTTCGCAGGCCCGTACGATGCTGCCTGTCTTGGCCACGACCCAGAAGTAATGCAGTTGCCGGTAATTGAGCATGGAAGCACCGATTCGGAAAAACCGAAGTATAACCGCTGAAAATACGAATTTCCCTGAACTATCGGTCTCTCTAGAATGCTGCTCCATCGGTGGGGCATCTTCGTGCTCCCTCTACTCTGAGAGGCACTTTATCCAATGACATTCAGATCCTTGGGGCTTGTAGCCCTGTTTGCGATGTCTTCGCTGACGCTGGCAGGCTGCGAGCAGGCCGAAAAAAGCGCCCAGCATCTGGCCGAGCAGTTGAAGGAACAGGCAGTGGAAACCGCCAAAAAGGCCATCGACGACACCCACAAGGCCGCCGAGCAGGCGCTGAACGAGGCCACGGGCGGCCTGATCAGTCCAAAGAAAGAACCGGCGGACGAGGCTGACGAATCGGCAGCTGAACCCAAATCTTCCACCCAAGCCATCTAACCCGTCATATCGAGTCAGGACTGACCCATGGATTATCTTTTACAACTCGTCGCCAGCCCTACAGCCTGGATCGCCCTGGCGACCCTGGTCGTCATGGAAATCGTGCTGGGCATCGATAACCTGATCTTCATTTCGATCCTGACCAACAAGCTGCCCGAACAGCATCGCGCCAAGGCTCGGCGGATCGGTATCGGCATGGCGTTGCTCCTGCGTCTGGGTCTGTTGAGTACCATCGCGTTCATCGTGCAGCTCACGGAACCGGTCATCGAGATCCTTGGCCAGGCCTTCTCCTGGAAGGACATGATCCTGATTGCCGGCGGTCTGTTCCTGCTGTGGAAAGCCACCACCGAGATTCACCACAGCATGGACCCTGCGCCGGATGATCCCAAGTCGGCCACCTCTGGCGTGACCCTCGGATTTGCTGCCGCGATCGGTCAGATCCTGATGCTGGACCTGGTGTTTTCCATCGACAGCATCATCACGGCCGTGGGCATGACCGAGCACTTGCCGATCATGATCATTGCAGTGGTCGTGTCGGTGCTGGTGATGCTGCTGGCTGCGGAGCCGCTGGCCAAGTTCATCAATGACAACCCGACGGTGGTCATGCTGGCCCTGGGCTTCCTGATCATGATTGGTATGACGCTGATCGCCGAAGGCTTCGGGGCCCACGTGCCCAAGGGCTACATCTACGCGGCCATGGCGTTCTCGGCTGCGATTGAAGTGCTGAACATGATGGCCCGCCGTGCCCGGCAAAAGGCTTCGGTCGAAGCCGAAAACGCCTGATTCCACGAGGTCATGAACAAGCCGCCCGGGTCCATGCCCGGGCGGTTTTTTTCATGCTGGATAGTGATCGGTCAGTGTGCGGCGACGTGGCGCCTGGCGGGTTTCGCGGTTTTTTCCGTTTGTGGCGGTGCGTGATGATGACGGCGGGTGATCCGCAGGACCCCCCACAGCATGGCCGTCGCTACGCTCAGCCAGCCGAATACAAGCATCACAATGGTGGTCGTCAGGCTCATAGGGCCTCCTCAACCCCGGATCGGGGCAACGCACTCTGTTCAATGGACAGTTTAGCTGTTCAAGTATTGCAAGCAGTCGAACGCATCCCTTGGCGTCGGACCGGATCGTTCTATTGCGGCGACCAGACTGCGGTTAAAGGCTATACCAGGGAGGCGCGGGCATCTTATGATCGACGCCCCAAGCCTGGCCCGGATGCCGGGTGCCTGAACAAGAGAGTCATCATGTCGTCGGTCATTCCCTCTATCCGATCATTGGTATCTGCCGTTGCCTGTCTGGTGGCCCTGGCGGGTTGCGCCGGTGGGGTGTCGCCCCAGATCCAGCGCCTGCCCGAACGGGTCGAGCTCAATAGCGTGCCGTTCTATCGCGGCGAGCTTTACCTGGGCGCGCCGCAGTCCCTGGCGGGCCTGCTGACCCTGCAAGGCACGGTGATCACGCCAGGGCTGCTGGAGAAACCGCTGCATTTGCCGGGCGGCGAAGCCCATCTGCAGCAGAGCATGCAGACGTTGGCGCGTGAGTACGGGCTGGTGGTGTACCCGCTCGACAGTCGCCTGGACGCACTGCTGGAGCAGGTTGCGGCGGGCAACCCCGTATTGCTGCGTTACACCGAAGGCTCCGCATTCTGGTCCGGGCCTCGGTACGCAATCCTTGCCGGCTACAACCGGCAGAAGCAGACGGTCTTGCTGCGTTCGGGCATGAACCGCCGGCTGTCGATGAGTTTCAGTGGGTTCGAGTCTGCCCTGAAGGACGCCGGTGGCTGGGCCGTATTGCTCCAGCGACCGACGCAACTGCCGGCCAACGTCGACTCGCGGCGCTGGCTGAAGGCTGCCGACGAGCTGGCCGGGGCAGGGCAGGAGCAAGCGGCGGCTCGGGCCAGCAAGGCCCTGGGTGCGGCCCATTGAGTGCCTGCCCCGTTCGTCACCTGCCGGGCACGACCTGAGCTGCCTGGGGCTCTTATCGTCAGGGTTCCGACGTTCGGGCCCTGATTCGAGGAGGCACGTATGGCACAGTCGAAAACCCCCACAGGGCCCCATTCTTCCGAACACTCGTCCGCCGAAGACGACCTGGGATTCGATCCGGATTCGCCGGATCTCGACGATCCCCAGGTCGACCCGATAGGACCGGCCAAGGCCCCACGGGACGATAGGAAAGAGCAGGATCCGCCTTCTTCCAAGGCCTATGATCCGTTGGGCAATCTCAAGCCCTGAACGCAAACAGCCCCGGATATCCGGGGCTGTTCATTTATTGCCGCACGCTTATTGGGAGGCTTCCACCACCCCGGTCTGGCGGCTTTTCAGGTTTTTCGCTGCCTTGTATTGCAGGGCCACGGCCGGAGCGCTGGTGCTCTTGCCGGTTTCGACCCAGCTGCGAATCCGGCTGGCGTCGGCAAAATGCGTGTATTTGCCGAAGGCATCGAGGATGACCAGCGCCATCGGGCGATTGCCTATTTTCGTCACCAGCACCAGGCAATGTCCGGCCTGGTTGGTAAAGCCGGTCTTGGTCAGCTGAATATCCCAGTTGCCCCTGTGGACCAGGTGATCGGTGTTGCGAAAGCCCAGGCTGTAGACCGGCTTGCGGAAGGTGACGGTCTTTTCCTTGGTGGTGCTCAATTCGCTGAGCAGCGGATATTTGCGAGCGGCGATCAACAGCTTCGTCAGGTCCCGGGCGGTGGAGACGTTATGGATCGACAGGCCGGTGGGCTCGACATAATGAGTGCTGGTCATGCCAAGGGCCTTGGCCTTGGCGTTCATGGCGGCGATGAAGGCCGCGTAACCGCCCGGGTAGTGGTGGGCGAGGCTGGCGGCGGCGCGGTTCTCCGAAGACATCAAGGCGATCAGCAGCACGTCGCGGCGCGACAGTTCACTGTTGAGCTTGACCCGGGAAAACACACCTTTCATCTCGGGTGTGTTGGCAATCGTGATGGAGATGTATTCGTCCAGGTTCTGTTTGGCGTCCAGCACGATCAGGCCAGTCATCAATTTGGTCACCGACGCGATCGGAACCACCACGTCCGGGTTGCTGGAGTAGACGACTTTATCCGTCTGCAGGTCCAACAGCATCGCGCTGCCCGACGCGACTTGCAGTTTCGAGGTGTCGCGTGGGGTCGCGATGGTTTCCTGCGCGTGGACATCCTGGGTGGCAAGGGCGCCTGAGAAAGCGAAGAACAGGCTGAGGATCGAAAGACGGATTTTCACGCGAGTAGACTCGATGGAGTTGTAAGGTACCGTTCGGCAACGGCTTTGAAAAAAGCGCTGCATTTTATGAGTATGGGTGACAACCGCGCTACATGCCTGCGCCGCGGGTGCGAGTGAATGAATAAAATTTAATCGGATGCGATCCTGCAGGGGCGAACCTGAAAAATATGTCATCGAGTGGCGATGAAGGAGGGCGTGCGTGTCGTTCGATCAGGCGCAGAAACGCCTGCGAAAGCGCCACTGGCTTCCGCAGGGGGGCAGGCGGCTGAAGCTGCGATCAGCTATGCAGGGTTTCCGCCGCGTACAAGGTGTTTTCCAGCAGGCATGCACGGGTCATCGGGCCCACTCCGCCAGGCACCGGTGTGATCCAGCCGGCGCGCGGCAGTGCGGTCTCATAGACCACGTCGCCCACCAGCTTGCCGTCATCCTGGCGATTGATGCCCACGTCGATGACGATGGCCCCTTCCTTGATCCACTCGCCCTTCACCAGGCCGGGTTTGCCGGCGGCCACGACCACCAGGTCGGCGCGTCCGACGTGGCCGGCCAGGTCCTTGGTGAAGCGGTGGGTCACAGTGACCGTGCAGCCGGCCAGCAGCAATTCCATGGCCATCGGGCGACCAACGATGTTGGATGCGCCCACGACCACGGCATCGAGCCCATAGAGATCCACGCCAGTGCTTTCCAGCAGCGTCATGATGCCTTTGGGCGTGCAGGGCCGCAGCAGCGGGATGCGCTGGGCCAGGCGGCCGACGTTATAAGGGTGGAAACCGTCGACGTCCTTGTCCGGGCGGATACGCTCCAGCAGCTTGGAAGCGTCGAGGTGCTCAGGCAGGGGCAACTGGAGCAGGACCCCATCGATGTTCGGGTCATCGTTGAGACGATCGATCAGATCGGCCAACGCTTGCTGGGTGGTTTCGGAAGGCAGGTCGTAGGCCTGGGAAAGGAAGCCGACCTCTTCACAGTCTTTACGCTTGTGCGAGACATAAACCTGAGAGGCAGGATCGCTGCCGACCAGGATCACCGCAAGACCGGGGGTGCGCAGGCCTTGCTGGCGACGCTCGGTAACGCGTTGGGCGATCTGCTGGCGCAGGCTGGCGGCGATCGATTTGCCGTCGATAAGTTGTGCAGTCATTGCGCGTGGTTAACCATCGAGAGGGGAAAAAAAGAGAGCGCATTCTCGCATGCCGAGGCGTGAGGGCAAAGGCGCTTGGTCTGCAAATTCCCCTAACCCCTTTAATTAAATGAATTTTTTTTAGAAAAGAGTTGACGACCTGTCAGGCCGTCTATAACATTCGTCGCACTTGTCGGGCACAGCCTAGCACTGGTTAAGTAGGTTGAGCGGAGTTGGTTGTTTCAATTCGGCAAAGCTGAAAGCACTTAGTTTGTAATCGTCAAAGAATACAGATTAAAAAGGCGCCCGTAGCTCAGCTGGATAGAGCATCCGCCTTCTAAGCGGATGGTCGCAGGTTCGAGTCCTGCCGGGTGCGCCATTAGGCAGCTTTGGCACAAGTAACGCAACAAGGCAATATGGTGGGCGTAGCTCAGTTGGTAGAGCACGGGATTGTGACTCCCGTTGTCGTGGGTTCGATCCCCATCGTCCACCCCATATTCTAAAAGGCGCCAGATCTAACAGTCTGGCGCCTTTGCTTTAAAAGCCAGGGGCTTCAAACTGATCCAGATGTCCGGGTCGTTTATACAAGTCGCTGGACATGCGGATGTGGTGGAATTGGTAGACACACTGGATTTAGGTTCCAGCGCCGCAAGGTGTGAGAGTTCGAGTCTCTCCGTCCGCACCATACAAATCGCTATTCAATTAGCAGAGAACGGCGCAGTACCTGAAGAGGACTGCGCCGTTTTTGTTTCTGGCGATCGGCTGTTCATGTCCGGTCCGGTCTCGCTCGGCGCGGCTGGCGGTTCGCGGTGATTGTGTTTCGTGATGATACACGGCATGCCGTTGGTCTTCCGGCGGGGCTGAGCACCGAAGAGCGACGAGTGCTCGCTTCTATATATAGAAGCGTTGGTCCAGAGCTCCTGGCTTGACTGGCTGAATTTGCAATCCGGGCGAGGCATGACCGTTTGTCTCCCCTTAATGTCGGTGCTTGTTTTCCGGTTGTTTTCAGTAGGGTGACTTCTTGAGTTTGACCTACTAGAATGCATGCCCTTGATTCTGGGGTCGGAAACACCCGGCCAACGTCTGTGCAACGAGGAATATCCATGCAAGTTTCTGTTGAAAGTACTTCTGCTCTTGAGCGTCGCATGAGCATCATCGTGCCTGCTGATCGCATCGAGACTCAGGTCAACAAGCGTCTGCAGCAGACTGCACAAAAGGCCAAAATCCCAGGTTTCCGTCCAGGCAAAGTGCCGATGAGCGTGATCCGTCAGCGTTACGAAGCTGATGCGCGCCAGGAAGCAGTGGGCGATGTGATCCAGTCTTCGTTCTACGAAGCGGTTGTCGAGCAGAAGCTGAACCCGGCCGGTGCTCCATCCGTCGAGCCTAAAGTGTTGGAAAAAGGCAAGGACCTGGAGTTCGTCGCCACGTTCGAAGTGTTCCCTGAGTTCACCGTTGCCGGCTTCGAGTCCATCGCTGTCGAGCGCCTGAGCGCCGAAGTATCGGACGCCGACCTGGACAAGATGCTGGACATCCTGCGCAAGCAGAACACCCGTTTCGAAGTGACCGATCGTGCTGCGCAGAACGAAGACCAGCTGAACATCGACTTCGTCGGCAAAGTCGACGGTGAAGTGTTCGCCGGCGGTTCCGCCAAGGCTACCCAGCTGGTGCTGGGCTCCGGTCGCATGATCCCAGGCTTCGAAGATGGCCTGGTCGGCGCGAAAGCGGGCGAGGAGCGCGTTCTGAACGTGACCTTCCCTGAGGACTACCAGAACCTGGACCTGGCCGGCAAGGCCGCCGAGTTCACCGTGACCGTCAACAGTGTCTCCGAGCCGAAGCTGCCTGAACTGAACGAAGAGTTCTTCGCCCAGTTCGGTATCAAGGAAACCGGCCTCGACGGTTTCCGCGCCGAAGTTCGCAAGAACATGGAGCGTGAGCTGCGTCAGGCCATCAAGTCCAAGATCAAGAACCAGGTCATGGACGGTCTGCTGGCCTCCAATCCGATCGAAGTGCCAAAGGCGCTGCTGGACAACGAAGTGAATCGTCTGCGCGTGCAGGCCGTCCAGCAATTCGGTGGCAACATCAAGCCGGACCAACTGCCAGCCGAGCTGTTCGAAGAGCAGGCCAAGCGCCGCGTCGTGCTGGGCCTTATCGTAGCCGAAGTGGTCAAGCAGTACGAACTCAAGCCTGATGACGCCCGCGTTCGCGAGTTGATCCAGGAAATGGCTTCGGCTTACCAGGAGCCTGAGCAAGTCGTGTCCTGGTACTACAAGAACGAGCAGCAGCTGAACGAAGTCCGTTCGGTTGTGCTGGAAGAACAAGTTGTGGATACTGTTCTGCAGAAAGCTAGCGTGACCGATAAAGCGGTCTCTTACGAAGAAGCGGTCAAGCCGGTGGAAGCTGCACAAGCCGATTGATTTTTCTGCGGTAAGAAATACACACCATAAGCCAGCCTTCGCGCTGGCTTATGCGTATTCAAGACATAACTATTTGGGAGTGACTGCGAGACATGTCCCGCAATTCTTTTTATCAGCAGAGCTCTGACATCCAGGCCGCAGGCGGCCTGGTCCCGATGGTTATCGAGCAGTCCGCTCGTGGCGAACGTGCCTATGACATCTATTCGCGCCTGCTCAAGGAACGCGTCATTTTCCTGATCGGGCCCGTCGAAGACTACATGGCCAACCTCGTGGCGGCACAACTGCTGTTCCTTGAAGCGGAAAACCCGGACAAGGATATCCATCTGTATATCAACTCACCTGGCGGTTCGGTGACGGCTGGCATGTCGATCTACGACACCATGCAGTTCATCAAGCCGGACGTCTCCACCATCTGCATCGGCCAGGCCTGCAGCATGGGTGCTTTCCTGCTCGCCGGCGGCGCAGCGGGCAAGCGTCACTGCCTGCCTAACTCGCGCATGATGATCCACCAGCCGTTGGGCGGCTTCCAGGGCCAGGCGTCGGACATCGACATCCATGCCAAGGAAATCCTCCATATCCGTTCGCGTCTGAACTCGCTGCTGGCCCATCATACCGGCCAAAGCCTTGAAACCATTGAGCGAGACACCGAGCGTGACAACTTCATGAGCGCCGAGCGTGCGGCCGAGTACGGCCTGATCGACTCCGTGATCAACAAGCGTCAGATGCCTGCCTGAGTCGTTCAAAATGCAGGTGGTTGGGATGACCGGCCGCCTGCGGGCTTGAAAAAGCCCGCAATTGCCTTCATCTTGTGTTGCAAGCCTATCGGATTTGGATCGATCGAATGACTGACACCCGCAACGGCGAGGACAACGGCAAACTGCTTTATTGCTCCTTCTGTGGCAAAAGCCAGCATGAAGTACGCAAATTGATTGCCGGTCCCTCGGTCTTCATTTGCGACGAGTGCGTCGACCTGTGCAATGACATCATCCGCGAGGAGGTGCAGGAAGCCCAGGCCGAAAGCAGCGCGCATAAGTTGCCTTCGCCCAAAGAAATCAGCGGCATCCTCGACCAGTATGTAATTGGTCAGGAGCGCGCGAAAAAGGTACTGGCCGTAGCGGTGTACAACCACTACAAGCGCCTGAACCAACGTGACAAAAAGAATGACGAGGTCGAACTCGGCAAGAGCAACATCCTGCTGATCGGCCCGACAGGCTCGGGTAAGACCCTGCTTGCCGAGACACTGGCTCGTTTGCTGAACGTTCCCTTCACCATCGCCGACGCGACCACCCTTACCGAGGCGGGCTACGTGGGTGAGGATGTCGAGAACATAATTCAGAAACTGTTGCAAAAGTGCGACTACGATGTGGAAAAAGCCCAGATGGGTATCGTCTACATCGACGAAATCGACAAGATTTCCCGCAAGTCCGACAACCCGTCCATCACCCGGGATGTTTCCGGCGAGGGCGTGCAGCAGGCCTTGCTCAAGTTGATCGAAGGCACGGTCGCTTCCGTTCCGCCCCAGGGCGGGCGCAAGCACCCGCAGCAGGAATTCCTGCAGGTCGATACCCGTAACATCCTGTTCATCTGCGGCGGCGCGTTCTCCGGCCTGGAAAAGGTCATCCAGAACCGTTCCACCCGTGGGGGCATCGGTTTCAATGCCGAGGTCCGCAGCAAGGAAGAGGGCAAGAAGGTTGGCGAGTCCCTGCGTGAAGTCGAGCCTGACGATCTGGTCAAGTTCGGTCTGATCCCGGAGTTCGTTGGTCGCCTGCCGGTCCTGGCGACGTTGGACGAGCTGGACGAGGCTGCATTGATGCAGATCCTGACCGAGCCGAAGAACGCCCTGACCAAGCAATATGCCAAGCTGTTCGAAATGGAGGGTGTAGACCTGGAGTTCCGTTCCGACGCGCTGAAATCGGTTGCCAAACGTGCCCTGGAACGCAAGACCGGTGCCCGTGGGTTGCGCTCGATTCTCGAAGGCGTATTGCTCGACACGATGTACGAGATTCCCTCGCAGTCCGATGTGAGTAAAGTCGTGATCGATGAAAGCGTCATAGAAGGCAAGTCCAAGCCGCTGTATATCTACGAAAACAGTGAGCCGGCTGCCAAGGCTGCCCCGGACGCCTGAGCGTCCGGTCGCCGGAATAAAGGAGGGGCCTTCGGGCCCCTTTGCTTTTAGCGTGATTTAGACGTGTCTTAGCGCTTGTTTTTTTTCAAGGCTGCCCCCATCTTGGTTTCAAGCTTACATTCATCTGTTTCCGGCCTTAGTGCCGCCGTAGAGGCGAAATCATGAAGACAACCATCGAATTGCCTCTCCTGCCATTGCGCGATGTCGTGGTGTATCCGCACATGGTTATCCCGCTGTTCGTGGGGCGCGAGAAGTCCATCGAAGCCCTCGAGGCTGCGATGACGGGTGACAAGCAGATCCTTCTGCTGGCTCAGAGAAATCCTGCTGACGATGATCCCGGCGAAGACGCACTTTATCGCGTAGGTACGATTGCAACGGTTCTGCAACTGCTCAAGCTGCCTGACGGCACGGTCAAGGTTCTGGTCGAAGGCGAGCAACGGGGTGCGGTCGAGCGCTTCAGCGAAGTAAACGGCCATTGCCGTGCCGAAGTGTCGTTGATCGACGAAGCCGAGGTGCCTGAGCGTGAGTCCGAGGTGTTTGTCCGCAGCCTGCTGTCTCAATTCGAGCAGTACGTGCAGTTGGGCAAGAAGGTGCCGGCAGAGGTCCTGTCGTCGCTCAACAGCATCGATGAACCTGGGCGCCTGGTCGATACCATGGCCGCGCATATGGCCCTCAAGATCGAGCAGAAGCAGGAAATCCTCGAGATCATCGACCTGTCCGCCCGTGTCGAGCATGTATTGGCATTGCTCGACGGCGAAATCGACCTGCTGCAGGTCGAAAAACGCATCCGCGGTCGGGTCAAGAAGCAGATGGAGCGCAGTCAGCGCGAGTACTACCTGAATGAGCAGATGAAGGCCATTCAGAAGGAGCTGGGTGACGGCGACGAAGGCCATAACGAGATCGAAGAGCTGAAAAAGCGAATCGATGCTGCCGGCCTGCCGAAGGACGCCCTTGCCAAGGCCCAGGCCGAGCTGAACAAGCTCAAGCAGATGTCGCCGATGTCCGCCGAGGCCACCGTGGTGCGCTCCTATATCGATTGGCTGGTCCAGGTGCCATGGAAAGCCCAGAGCAAGGTGCGTCTGGACCTGGCTCGCGCCGAAGATATCCTCGATGCCGACCATTACGGCCTGGAGGAGGTCAAGGAGCGCATCCTCGAATACCTCGCCGTACAGAAACGCGTGAAAAAGATTCGTGGCCCGGTCCTTTGCCTGGTCGGTCCTCCCGGGGTCGGTAAAACCTCCCTTGCGGAGTCGATTGCCCACGCGACCAACCGTAAATTCGTTCGCATGGCTCTGGGTGGCGTGCGTGACGAGGCGGAAATCCGCGGGCATCGCCGGACTTACATCGGGTCGATGCCGGGAAGATTGATTCAAAAGATGACAAAGGTCGGCGTGCGCAATCCGCTGTTCCTTCTGGACGAAATCGACAAGATGGGCAGCGATATGCGGGGCGATCCGGCCTCTGCATTGCTGGAAGTCCTCGATCCCGAGCAGAATCACAACTTCAACGATCACTACCTTGAGGTCGACTACGACCTGTCGGATGTGATGTTCCTCTGCACCTCCAACTCCATGAACATTCCGCCAGCGCTGCTGGACCGGATGGAGGTGATTCGTCTGCCGGGCTACACCGAGGACGAGAAGATCAATATCGCCGTCAAATACCTTTCGCCCAAGCAGATCCAGGCCAATGGCCTGAAAAAAGGCGAGCTGGAGTTCGACGAGGAGGCGATCCGCGACATCATCCGTTACTACACTCGCGAAGCGGGCGTGCGCGGTCTGGAGCGGCAGATCGCCAAGGTCTGCCGCAAGGCGGTCAAGGAGCATGCGCTGGAAAAACGCTTCGCGGTCAAGGTTACTTCGGACCTGCTGGAGCACTTCCTGGGCGTACGCAAGTTCCGTTACGGCCTGGCCGAGCAGCAGGATCAGATCGGTCAGGTGACCGGGCTGGCGTGGACCCAGGTCGGTGGCGAATTGCTGACCATCGAGGCGGCAGTCGTACCGGGCAAGGGGCAACTGATCAAGACCGGTTCCCTGGGCGATGTGATGGTCGAATCGATCACCGCGGCCCAGACCGTCGTGCGCAGCCGGGCCCGTAGCCTGGGCATCCCCGTGGACTTCCACGAGAAGCGCGACACCCATATCCACATGCCGGAAGGGGCGACGCCCAAGGACGGCCCCAGCGCTGGCGTAGGCATGTGCACGGCCCTGGTTTCGGCCCTGACCGGCATTCCGGTGCGCGCCGATGTGGCGATGACCGGCGAAATCACCCTGCGTGGCCAGGTACTGGCCATTGGTGGGCTCAAGGAAAAACTGCTGGCGGCGCATCGCGGTGGGATCAAGATCGTGATCATTCCCGAAGAGAATGTTCGTGATCTCAAGGAAATTCCCGACAACATCAAGCAGGATCTTCAGATTAAACCGGTTAAATGGATTGACGAAGTCCTGCAAATTGCGCTGCAATACGCGCCGGAGCCCTTGCCGGATGTGGCTCCGGAGATAGTCGCGAAGGACGAAAAGCGAGAGTCTGACTCTAAGGAAAGAATTAGCACGCATTAACACGCATTTGCCTGGGGGGCTTCCTTGACAGTTTTTTAGAGCCCTTGTTATAAAGCGGCTCTTAAGTGTCTGTAGGCCATTCAGCACTCGTTTTTGCTTTCACCAAAAAAACTTAGAATCATCTCAAATAGATATAAGGGGACTTAGAGTGAACAAGTCGGAACTGATTGATGCTATCGCTGCATCCGCTGATATCCCGAAAGCTGCTGCTGGCCGTGCGCTGGACGCTGTAATCGAATCCGTCACTGGCGCTCTCAAGGCTGGCGACTCCGTTGTTCTGGTTGGTTTCGGCACCTTCTCCGTCACTGATCGTCCGGCTCGTACCGGTCGCAACCCTCAGACTGGCCAGGCTCTGCAAATCAAGGCCGCCAAGAAGCCAAGCTTCAAGGCTGGTAAAGCACTGAAAGACGCCGTCAACTAAGGTTTCATTGAGTTTATCCGGGTCGGGGTCATGCCTGGCTTGGCAGCGGAGCGGTAACACGGTCGGTTTTCAAACGGCCTGTCGTGCCAGGGCTCGCGGGTTCGAGCCCGGTCCGCTCCGCCAGTAACGAGAAGGCGCATCCTCGGATGCGCCTTTCTTCTATCCGGATTCTACCCACGCTCCACGGTTGCCTAATTTTTGAAGTTCAACCGTTTCTGGGGGACGCATGCTGCAGAATATCAGGGACAATTCACAGGGCTGGATTGCCAAGACCATCATCGGAGTCATCGTCGCACTGATGGCGTTGACCGGTTTCGATGCCATTTTTCAAGCCACCAGCAACAGCAATGAAGCGGCCAAGGTCAACGGCGAGAAAATCAGCCAGAACGAGCTGAGCCAGGCTGTCGATATGCAACGTCGCCAGCTCATGCAACAGCTGGGCAAGGATTTCGACGCCTCCTTGCTGGACGAAAAAATGCTGCGCGACTCGGCCCTCAAGGGGCTGATCGACCGCAAGCTGCTGCTGCAAGGCGCCCATGACGCGAAATTCGCTTTCTCCGAAGCCGCGCTGGACCAGGTAATCCTGCAGACACCTGAGTTCCAGGTCGACGGCAAATTCAGCGCCGAGCGCTTCGACCAGGTGATTCGCCAACTGGGCTACAGCCGTATGCAGTTCCGCCAGATGCTGGCCCAGGAAATGCTGATCGGCCAGTTGCGCGCCGGCCTGGCCGGCAGTGGCTTTGTTACTGATGCCCAGGTGCTGGCATTCGCCCGCCTGGAAAAACAGACCCGTGATTTCGCCACCCTCACCATCAAGAGCGACGCGTCGGCGGTGAAGCTGACCGATGACGAGGTCAAGGCTTATTACGACAAGCACGCCAAGGAGTTCATGACTCCCGATCAGGTGGTGATCGATTACCTTGAACTGAAGAAGGCCTCGTTCTTCGATCAGGTCAGCGTCAAGGATGAAGACCTGCAGGCGGCTTACCAGAAGGAAATCGCCAACCTGTCCGAGCAACGTCGGGCGGCGCATATTCTGATCGAGGTCAATGACAAGGTCACCGAGGCACAGGCCAAGGCCAGGATCGAGGACATCCAGGCTCGCCTGGCCAAGGGCGAATCGTTCGAAGCCCTGGCGAAGGAGTTCTCCCAGGATCCGGGTTCGGCGAACAATGGCGGTGATCTCGGCTATGCCGGTCCGGGTGTCTACGACCCGGAATTCGAAAAGGCCCTGTATGCCTTGAACAAGGATCAGGTGTCCGCGCCGGTGCGTACCGATTTCGGTTTCCACCTGATCAAGCTGTTGGGCGTCGAGGCGCCTGAGGTGCCGAGTTTTGCCAGCCTCAAGGACAAGCTGACCCGCGAACTGAAGACTCAGCAAGTGGAGCAGCGTTTCGTGGAGGCGACCAAGCAACTGGAAGATGCCTCTTTCGAAGCCTCCGATCTGGCCCAGCCGGCCCAGGACCTGAAACTGACCGTTCATACGTCCGCGCCGTTCGGTCGCGAAGGTGGGGAAGGGATCGCGGCCAACCGCGCCGTTGTCACCGCCGCGTTCAGCCCGGAAGTACTCGATGATGGCGCCAACAGCACCGCCATCGAACTGGACCCGGAAACCGTCGTCGTGCTGCGCGCCAAGGAACACCGCAAGCCCGAGCAGCTTCCCCTGGAGCGCGTCGAAACGGCCATTCGCGCCCAGTTGACGAAGGAGCATGCCAGCGCGGCAGCCAAGACCCGGGCGGACGAATTGATCGTTAGCCTGCGCGAAGGCAAGACCGCACTGGACAAGCCTGTCGATGGCCAGGGCTGGAAAGTCACCGAGGCGGCGACTCGCAGCCAGGAAGGCATCGATCCAGCCGTCCTGCAGGCACTGTTCCGCATGCCCAAGCCGGAATCCAAGGACAAGCCGACGTTCACCAGCGTCACCTTGCCTGATGGAAGCCTGATGATCGTGCGCCTGAACGGTGTGAACGAGGCTGCGGCGCCGACCGACGCAGAGAAAGCCGAATACCGTCGCTACCTGGCCTCCCGAATTGGCCAGCAGGACTTCGCGGCTTATCGCAAGCAGCTGGAGAGCGAAGCGGACATCAAGCGGTACTGATGCTCCGGTAGTTCGCTTCACAAAGACCCCGACTGGAAAGTCGGGGTTTTTTGTTTCTGCGCGTTGCGATTAACAGGATGTTCATCGATCCGCCGGGTTTGCGTCTTTTTCCGATAAACATCCCCCGGTAGACTTGTAACCCCTTTGAGACACGAATCCCCACATCACCGGAAGCGTTGTGTTGCACAATGCGCCCCGGACCGTTTTCTTCAGGATGTTCAATGTTCAGATCATTTCACATGCGCACCGTCGGGCTGGCACTGATGCTGGCTGTCGCAGCCGGTTGCTCGTCGAAGAAAGCCGCCATTTACGAGCATGAGAACTTCGATGACTCCGGTACCTATTCCCGGACCTATCAGGTGAGCGATGCAGCGACCTGCGAGGCCGGGCGCCGTGCGCTGCTCAGCCAGGGCTACATCATTACCAGCAGCGATCCGAAACTGGTCAGCGGCCACAAGAGCTTCCAGCAGACCGGTGATACCCACATGGAGATCAGCTTCAACCTGGTCTGCGCGCAGGACAGCGGCACCGGACACCGTTCGACCATGTTCGCCAACGCGCTGCAGGACCGTTACGCGCTGAAGAAGATCAACAACTCCGCCAGCCTGGGCGTGGGAGTGCTGGGGTCGGTGTCGATGCCCATCGGTTCGTCGGATGATTCGATGGTCAAGGTCGCCAGTGAAACGGTATCGGCGGCCAAGTTCTATGAGCGTTTCTTTGCGCTGGTGGAGGCATTCCTGCCAGCGGAAGCGAAGAAGGGCGCTGAAAGTGCCGATAAACCGAAAGCTGAGCTGGGCGTTCCGGAAACCAGGGTCGAGCCTGCCGCGTTGACGCCTGCGCCGATGCCGGAGCCGTCAGCCCCGGCGCCCGTAGCGCCGACGCAGCAGGAAGCTGCGCCAGCCCCGGCTCAGATCCTCCCAGCGGCCTCGGAACCGGTGGTGCCTCCTGCGGAACCTGCACCGATCGCGCCCAGTGAAGTAGCGCCATCAGGGGAGGCCGTGCCCGTTACAGCGCCGGAGCCGACCCAGGAGCCCATCACGCCGCCCCCGCCCAGTGACCTGCCGCCTCCCTCTGAACCCATCCAGCCGCTGCCTGCCTCGTGAAGCCTTGTGGCGCGGTTGAAATACCTTGCCACAGATCACCCTTTAATTTCCTGCCGTTGTGCTACGTTTAATTCATGAAGCTTTTGCTTCATGTTTTATTCATAAAGCAGCTTTATGCTGATACCAGCGCCATCAGGCATCGGTTTCAACGAACAGGGGAAGGACTCGCAATGGACGACTATCAGGAAGAGCTGCTGGAATATCAGGCGTATGAGCTGGATCCGCCGGAACCCGCCGAGGACGCCACCGAGCTGTAGGAAGGCAGCAGGCGGCGGGCTCGAGGCTCATTTGTTCCGATGACTGCGACGAAACTCTCCGGGCGTCTGGCCATTCCAGCGCTTGAACGCGCGTTGAAATGCTTCGGCTGAGGCAAACCCCAGCAAATAGGCGATTTCACCGAACGCCAGTTCAGTGTCGCGAATGTAGGTCATGGCCAGGTCGCGCCGAGTGTCGTTAAGAATGGCGCGAAATTGTGTGCCTTCTTCCGCCAGTTTTCGGCGTAGCGTCCAGGTCGGTAGCTTCAGGCGTGCCGCGACTTCTTCCAGGCCGGGTTCACGGCCACCGCTGAGCAACGGCCCCAGCAGTTGGATGATGCGTTCGCGCAGGCTGCGGGTGCGGGTGAGTTGTTCCAGTTCCCGTTCACACAGTTGCAGCAGGTGCCGCCAGGTGCTGGGGCAGTGCTGTGGGTTGCGCTGGGCGAGGCTTTCCAGGCCCAGGCGCAACTGGTTCTGTTCGGCCCCGAATACGATCGGGCAATCACCGAGTGCCCGGTAGGCTTCCAGGTAGGCCGGCGCTTCGAATTCGATCTCTATGCGCTCGGCTCGCAGCGGGTTGCCGCTCACGCTGGAGAGCTGCTGGAGCCAGCCGGCGATGATCGAGTCCACGACGAAGCGGTTATAGGCGTTATACGGACTGATGGAATAGAACCGTACCCAGGCGCCCTGGGCATCTTCATGAAAGCTCGATTGACCACGGTAGTTGGAGCCGTAGAGCGGCTCGAAGCGGACCATGCAGCGTGCGGCTTCGCGGACCGTCGGGGCCTGGGCCGCGGTGACACCGGCCAGGCCAGCCTGGCTCAAGCGGCTGAGGCGCCCCATGCGCAGGCCCAGGGCCGGGTCTGCCGTCTGCTGGATCGCGGCATGGCCCAGGCGCATGTAGCGTGGAATCGACAACCGTGCCCCAGGCTCCGCCAGGCGTGCGGCATCGAGGCCATATTGTTCCAGCAAGGGCTGGGGATCCTGTCCGTGGCTGGCGACCGCATCGGCCAGGCTATGGACGAAACCCACTGACAGGTCCCCCAGGCGCATCGGCTGCGGTTTCATGCTACAACCACAGGTTCAGCAAGCGCGCGCCACGGGCTTCGCCGTCAGGGAAATGCTGGCCGCCGTGGCTGATAAAGCTTTGGCCGGCGCTTCCGTTGTCCCAGAACTGCCCCCGCAGGAACACGCTGACGCCGCCCTTGGCCTGGCTGATGGGCAACTGGCTGGTCAGGGTCAGGCGATGCCAGGCCTGGCCTTCGCTCACTTCTCCGGGCTTGAGGCTGACCTCGCTGGGAGTGGAGAGGCCTTTATAGCCGCTCCAGGGTTCGTTCCAGGTGTCTCGTCCCAGGACAAAGGCGGGGACGGCGATCAGTTGTGCGCCCTGTTCGTTGAGTTGTCGATAATAGACCGGGTACCAACTGTCGCTGCCGATCAGCACCCCCAGGCGTCCGGCCGGGGTGTCGATGACGCGAGGTGTGTCGGAGCGTTCGCTACCCAGTACCTCGTGTTGATCGAATACAGGATGCTGCTGGCGCTGAGGTTGCCCGAGCGGTCGGCCATCGCGACCGAACACCAGGCTGCTGTTGTACAGCGCGCCCGGACCTATCCGCAGTTCGCCCTCGCTGACGCTGGGCTCGGGCAGTACGATGGAGCCGGCCACCAGGGTCACGCCAAACTCCTTGGCCAGGCCGCCAAACAGCGCCTGGTACTCATGGGCCATGCCCTGGGCCTTCATGCGCAAGTACGCATCGTCCAGTCGTTTATCGCCCTCGGCAGCGAGCAAGGCCCGGATAAAGGCCAACGGGTTGCTGACGGCCAGCCAGTTCATCGCTTCCTTCAATGTCCCAGCCTGATACAGCTCGTCCTTTTCACCGCTGATCATCAGCCACGTACCGATGTGCTCGGGCAAGACCACGATGGTTTTTTCGTTGACGAAGCCCTGGTCGCGAGCAGCCTGCAGATAGGCCGCGAGTTTGCGATGCAGTCGCTCGGGGCTCTGGTAATCCGTGGGGAAGAGCTCGGGCTGGATACCCAGCAGATTGCCTTGATCGGCGGGGATGCCCTGGTCGACCGCCAGGTTGATGCGCAGGTCCGACAGGTAATGGCCCGCCGGACGATCCGCCGTCCACAGCGCGTAGGTGACCAGGGCGGCAATCGAGGCCAGTGAAAACAACAGGTACAAAAGTTTGCGCATGGGGGAACAGTCAACGGCCTTGTGCGGTTCGTGATGCTTGAAGTGTCACGGGCAGGGTACGGTAAAACAAGGGATTAGCAAAAGGATGCGTGCAATCCGGGGAGCACCTGTCTGCCATGCGAGGGCGCAAGGTGACCGACACGGATCCCTGGCCATCGCGAACAGGTTCGCGCAAGCAGGATCGCAGGTGTTCGGGGGAGAAGGGGCGCTACGGCAGCGGGTCGGCGGGTGGTAAGTGATGGGATGGGGTGCTGCACATTTGGATCATCAAGTTGTCAGTTACGGTCATTGAGCCGTTGCGCCGTGGCTCTTAGGCTGTCGGGCATGACAGATGGGGGCCACCAGAGTCTCCGCATTTTTTTCTGTGATTTTACCCGTTGTGGAGTGACCGATGACCGCCTCTCATTACCCGCACCTGCTCGCCCCGCTGGACTTGGGTTTTACCACGCTGCGCAACCGCACCCTGATGGGGTCGATGCATACCGGCCTTGAAGAAAAGCCCGGTGGTTTCGAGCGCATGGCGGCCTATTTTGCCGAGCGTGCCCTTGGAGGGGTGGGACTGATGGTCACCGGTGGTATCGCGCCGAACGACGAGGGCGGCGTTTACTCGGGGGCGGCCAAGCTGACCACCGAGGAGGAAGCCCTCAAGCACCGCATCGTCACCCGGGCCGTGCATGAGGCCGGTGGCAAGATCTGCATGCAGATTCTCCATGCCGGCCGCTATGCCTACAGCCCTCGGCAAGTGGCGCCGAGCGCGATCCAGGCGCCGATCAATCCATTCAAGCCCAAGGAGCTGGACGAAGAGGGCATCGAGAAACAGATTGGCGATTTCGTGACCTGCTCGGTATTGGCCCGCCAGGCGGAATACGACGGTGTCGAAATCATGGGCTCCGAAGGTTATTTCATTAACCAGTTCCTGGCGGCCCACACCAATCACCGCACCGATCGCTGGGGTGGCAGTTATGAAAACCGCATGCGCTTGCCCGTGGAAATCGTGCGTCGGGTACGCGAGGCGGTAGGTCCGGATTTCATCATCATTTTCCGCCTGTCGATGCTCGACTTGGTGGAAGGCGGTAGCAGCTGGGAGGAAATCGTCCAGTTGGCCAGGGCCATCGAACAGGCAGGGGCGACGATCATCAATACGGGGATCGGCTGGCACGAAGCGCGGATCCCCACCATCGCCACCAAGGTACCGCGGGCCGCGTTCAGCAAGGTCACGGCCAAGCTGCGCGGTTCGGTGAGCATCCCGCTGATCACCACCAACCGTATCAACACGCCGGAAGTGGCCGAGCGGATCCTGGCCGAAGGCGACGCCGACATGGTCTCCATGGCGCGACCATTCCTGGCGGATCCGGCTTTCGTCAACAAGGCCGCCGCCGGCCGTGCGGATGAAATCAACACCTGCATCGGCTGCAACCAGGCCTGCCTCGACCATACCTTTGGCGGCAAGCTCACCAGTTGCCTGGTGAACCCGCGGGCATGCCATGAAACCGAGCTCAACTACCTGCCGGCGACCCAGGTGAAGAAAATCGCGGTGGTGGGGGCCGGTCCGGCCGGCTTGTCTGCGGCCACCGTAGCGGCCGAGCGAGGGCACCAGGTGACGCTGTTCGATTCGGCCAGCGAAATCGGTGGGCAGTTCAACATTGCCAAACGCGTCCCGGGCAAGGAAGAGTTCTACGAGACCCTGCGTTATTTCAATCGCAAGTTGCAGACCACCAACGTCGAACTGTGCCTCAACACCCGGGTGGATGTGGCGCAACTGGTGGCGGGTGGTTATGACGAGATCATCCTCGCCACCGGCATCGCGCCGCGAGTGCCGGCGATTCCGGGGGTGGAGCACGCCAAGGTCCTGAGCTACCTGGATGTGATCCTGGAGCGCAAGCCGGTGGGCCGCAGCGTGGCGGTCATCGGGGCCGGTGGCATCGGTTTTGACGTTTCGGAGTTTCTGGTTCACCAGGGCGTTGCCACCAGCCAGGACCGGGAAGCGTTCTGGAAGGAGTGGGGCATCGACAGCCGTCTCGAGGCACGGGGCGGCGTCGCCGGGATCAAGGCCGAGCCCCATGCGCCGGCGCGGCAAGTATTCCTGTTGCAGCGCAAGACCTCCAAGGTCGGCGATGGCCTGGGCAAGACCACCGGCTGGATTCACCGCACCGGCCTGAAGAACAAGCAGGTGCAGATGCTCAACAGTGTCCAGTACCTGAAGATCGACGACGAAGGCCTGCACATCCGCATCGGTGACGCTGGCGAGCCCCAGGTGCTGGCAGTGGACAACATTGTCATCTGTGCCGGCCAGGACCCGCTGCGCGAACTGCAGGAAGGCCTGGAAGCGGCGGGTCAGACCGTCCACCTCATCGGTGGCGCCGACGTGGCGGCGGAACTGGATGCCAAACGGGCAATCAACCAGGGCTCGCGGCTGGCGGCGCAGCTGTAGGAAAAGATCGCCCGTTCACTCCGAACGGGCTTGCCCGCGAAAGCGGTGGATGGGTTTGCCGACCTGTTGAACGTGCCGGCTTCTTCACGGGCAAGCCCGCCCCCAAAAGGGGCATCAGGAAGTGGACGGTCATCGACGACCGAGCTGTTAAGATGCCGGTTCGTTCCTATCCGGCTTGCTTCAATGCTGCTTGGCGCTCTCGACTGGCATCCTCGACCTCGACTCGAATCCCTTCATCTGGATTGGCTCGCCCGTGCCGGTGTCGAGGTGGCGGTGCTGCGCCTGGACCGGATCGATCCGCTGATCAGCGGTAACAAGTGGTTCAAGCTGCTTCATCATCTGCACTCGGCCCATGAGGTGGGTGCCGAGGGCATCATGAGCCTGGGGGGCGCCTACTCCAACCATCTGCATGCCCTGGCCGCGGCCGGCAAACGCTTCGACTTCCCCACGGTCGGCCTGTTGCGCGGTCATCCCCGACAAACGCCCACGGTGCTTGATCTCATGGCGTTCGGCATGGAGCTGCACTGGCTGGGCTACGGTGGATACCGTGAACGGCACGCGGTGGATTTCTGGACGCCGTGGCGGGCGCGTCATCCGCAGCTATACCCGGTCCCCGAGGGCGGTTCAGGATTGCCCGGCGCGCAAGGCTGCATGGCCTGGGTGGCCAGTGTCCGTGAGCAACTGCCAAGGCTGGGGTGGGCGGACTATCACGGTTGGTGGCTGGCATGCGGCACCGGGACGTCATTGGCGGGGTTGGTCCTGGCCGAGGCGGGGGAACATACGGTCCATGGTGTGCTCGCGGTGCCGCCGGACCACGGCGTGGCGTTGCAGGTGTCCAGTCTCTTGAAAGAAGCAGGATTCGCCGATCTGCCTTATGAATTGCATGACGGCAGCCGGGGTGGTTTCGCCCGGGTCGATGCCGAGCTCAGCGCCTTCGTCGCGAACACCCGGGCAATCGAACTGGAGCCGTTGTACACCGGCAAGGCACTGATGATGCTCAAGACCAGGGTCGAAGCCGGGCAGTTCGCACCGGGCACTCGCCTGGTTTTCGTCCATACCGGCGGCCTGCAGGGGCGCCGGGGATTCGAATGAGGGTGGGTCAGCCGCGCTTGGGCATCATTCGCAGCAGTGTGTTATCGCGCACGATGTAGTGGTGATACAGCCCTGCCATGGCGTGCAGGCCGATCAACCAATAGCCGATGGTCCCGCCCAGCACATGCCAGCCCTCGAGGCGTTTGGCGAAATCCTTGTCCTGGTCGACGAGCAACGGCAGATCGAACCCATAGAACATCACCTGATGTCCCTCGGCGCTGGTGATCAGCCAGCCCAGTAGCGGCATGGCGATCATGAACAGGTACAGCGCCCAATGCATCAGCCGCGCCAGGACGGTCTGCCAGGCAGGCGAAGCCGGAAAGATGGCCGGTGCCTTGCCGATGCTGCGGGCGAACAGGCGCAGCCAGACCAGCAGGAAAACCGTCAGGCCCAGCATGAAGTGCGCTTCCTTGATCAGGGTTCGACCGCCACTGCCCTTGGGGAAGATCCCGCGCAATTCGATACAGGCATATACCACCGCCAGCAACACCAGCATCAGCCAGTGCAAGGTGACCGTGGCGGTACTGTAGCGGCTTTCGGAGCTTTTCCAGGGCATTGCAGTCTCTCCGGCAATCAGGGGGGAGCGCCGTCTTGGGCGGCGTTGCGCTTACTGTAAGCCCGTTTCGCCGGGTTTGCTTGTGCCAGGTCAATTTTTGCCCACCCCAGGGCATGTATCACGGTGTCGTGTCGGGTGGGTTGAGCAGCCAGTCGAACAGCAACCGTGAATCCCGGTTGTCCGACGATGGCAATGATGGCGCGACGACGCGCCCGCCATTGTCCATCGCTCCAGGGCACAGCACCGGTCGGTCGGGATCGCCATCGAGAAAGCTCACCAGCACTTCGCTGCCGGCGATGAGTACGCTGTGGCCGTTCAATATCTGCCGCGATACCGGCAGGGCGATGCCTTCCTGCTGAGGGTTCCAGAGGCTGACCCGGACCTGGCCATGCTCGTCGAACGGGGCCGGCTGGCCGGAAGGACCAAGCACATACGCAATGTGATAACCGGGAATGCAGGGCCTGGGGTGATCGAGTGCCGGCCTGTACACCGTAGACCAGGGGATGGCCGAGAAGCGGTTTCGGTAGTCCCGGACCGACGGTGCGGCCGACGGGTTCGCCTCGAGAATCGAGGATTGCCGTCCGCGATGTTCGATTTCGGTGATCAGCCATTGATCGTTAAAGGTGGAGACCGGGTGTCCGTCGATTTGCACGACATGACCGCTGCGCAGCGCGGGTTGGGCGCTATGGCCGTGGATCTCCCGCTGCCGGCAGCGCAGCCGCTCCAGGCTCCGGCGCCCGGCCTGGTGGGCGTGAGCCAGCGCTGGATTGCCCCGCAGCGCCTCGCGATCGACAGCGTCGAAGGCATGATTGGCCGCATCGGTGGCGGCGTGGGGCGTCGCCCGGTCGCTGAAACGGTAGGTCGGGGCAGACGGTGTGGAACGGTGATGCTGGTACAGGTGCTCGATGGTCTGTTGGCCGCCAGCATCGGCACGCAGGGATAATTCGACAGATCGCGTAGGAAAGCTTTTTGGATCTTCCGCAAATACTGCGACGTGACCGTAGGGCGTGTGTTCGAAGTGGTAGTGGATGCCTTCTTCCTCGCACAGCCGTTGCAGCAGTGCCAGGTCGCTTTCCTCGTACTGGATACAAAAGGGGCGGCACGGATACTGCCCATGGGGCAGCTCGAAGCGGTAACCATGGGCGGGCAATGCGTGGTCTTCCAGCAAGCGCTGCAGGATCTGCACGACGCTGAGGCGATGGAAAACCCGTCGTTGCGGACCTTGTTCCAGGTTCTGGAGACAAGGAACCAGCGTCAGGCGATAGCCGATACGGTGCGCGGCAGGGGCGCTGAGGCCGACATCGTGCACGATCCCATGCACCCCGGACGAGCCGTCCAGGCGCAGGAAGGCCGGTTGCCCCAGTAGCGTGTCGGGGCTGATCGGCGGGGCCAGGCCGATCAGTTCGAGGTCGAAGCGATACGGCCGGTTGAGGGCTTCCCGACCACTGAACCGCAGCACTTGCAGGCGCAAGTCGCTTTGCGTGAGCGTCAGGCTGAAGGGGCTTTCCGTGTCGTTGCGCATTGCGGTGCTTACTTGGAGAAGAGGAGGCAACGAGGGTACGAAACCCTTGGGCAAAACGGAGGGGGCGAAGCGCAGTTTCAGAAATTCCCTACGCTACGTTGCGGAAATGTCGATTCCCCGGCTGCATTTTTTGGTCGATCAGCCGGTTTAGGCCGTATAAACTTGCGCCACAGCGCCGGCCGGCAGATGTCTCGGCGCGTCAGACAAGAGAGTGAGTAATGGGCGCACAGTGGAAGGTTAAACACAAAGAAGCGGCTGCCAACGCCAAGGGCAAGATCTTCGGCAAACTCGTGAAGGAAATCAGTATTGCCGCGCGAAACGGCGCCGATGTCGCCACCAATGCCCACCTGCGACTGGTGGTCGAACAGGCCAAGAAGGCCTCCATGCCCCGCGAGACCCTGGAGCGAGCCATCAAGAAGGGCTCCGGACAGCTCGGCGAAACCGTGCAATACCACCGCGTCACCTACGAAGGGTTCGCGCCGCATCAGGTGCCGCTGATCGTCGAGTGCGTGACCGACAACATCAACCGCACCGTTGCCGAGATCCGCGTCGCCTTCCGCAAAGGCCAACTGGGCGCTTCAGGTTCGGTGGCATGGGATTTCAACCATGTAGGCATGATCGAGGCCACGCCGGACACCCCGGACGCCGATCCGGAAATGGCCGCCATCGAGGCCGGTGCCCAGGATTTCGAGCCGGGCGAAGAGGGCGCGACCCTGTTCATCACCGATCCGACCGACCTTGACGCCGTACAGAAGGCGTTGCCGGAGCAAGGCTTCACCGTGCTGTCCGCCAAGCTGGGCTACCAGCCCAAGAACCCGGTCAGCGGCCTGACCGACGAGCAGATGGCCGAAGTCGAAGCCTTCCTGGAGGGCCTCGACAACCATGACGACGTGCAGGACATGTTCGTCGGTCTGGCCGGCTGAGACGAAGGTCAGCCTCTGTGTTGTGAAACACAGGCTCCCCGTGGCGAGGGGATTTATCCCCGTTGGGCTGCGAAGCAGCCCTAAAACCCGACATCGCAGTGCGTCAGGTCGTTTGCATCGGGGCCGCTTCGCGCCCCGACGGGGATAAATCTCCTCGCCACCAGGATGGGTGAGCTCAGTGGGTATGGGAGTGATCAATTCGCTTGAGTTCGCTAAGCAAACCCTCAATCTCATCAAACCCCGGCCGAGCCAGTACCTGCGGCTGACAACAGCGCGCCTTCAATTCTTCCAGTGTTCCAAGCTCCACGACGCCGGGTTCGACCCGCTCCAGCAGTTCCCCCAGCAGAATCCCAAAGGCCCGCACTTCGATACGTTGCAATGCCCGGGTCTGTGCGCTGTCCGGGGTGCCGTGGAACGACGCTGCGCCGAAATCTCCCAACAGGCAGTCGCCTTGGTCATTGAATAGAATGTTGTGTCCGTACAGATCACCATGGGTGAGCCCTTGGCAATGGAGATGCGCCCCCACCGAGGCGATGCCGTGGGCGATGCGCAACGCTACGGGCAGACTCAAGCGCAGTTCATCGGCATATACATCGCGAGTGCAGGAGGACAGGCTGGGCAGTCCGGCCAGGTTGCGATAGCTGGGCTCCACCAGGGCCATCACCAGCCCGGCCTGCCCCTGGGGATGACCGGCCACCTGACCCAGTACCTCGATCAGGTTCGGATGCCTGCCGGCGGTGATGCAGGCGTGCATTTCGTGCAATGGCGAGCCATCGCTGGTCATTTCGCCTTTATAGAGTTTCACCGCAACCTCCCTGGCCGCCTGGCCCGGCGGTTGCCATCGGGCCCGGTGGATCACACCCGAGGCGCCTTCCCCCAGCCGCTGTCGCAGAGCCAGTTGCGACCAGTCGATGGCGGGCGTGGCGTTCAACGGGGCGGCATTGGCCTGGGTCTCCAACGGATTGCCGGCGTAGGCCAGCCAGCTGAGGCTGGGCAATGTCGACAGCCATTGCGGCAACTCCACCAGGCGGTTGGCGGCGACGCGCAGCAGTTCGAGTCGCTGGCATTGCCCCAGGCTTTGCGGTAGCTGCTGCAATCGGTTGCCGGCCAGCATCAGTTTCTGCAGATGGGGGCGTCGCCCCAGTTCATCCGGCAATCGACTGATGCGGTTGTCGGTCAGGATCAGCCAGCGCAACAGCGGCGGCAGGGCTGCCCCCGTGACACGTTCGATGCGGTTGGCCTTGAAACCGACCATGGTCAGGGCGGCGCAGCGGCCCAGGCATTCGGGCAGTTCAGTGAAGCGGTTGTCCGAGCAGAACAGCACGCGCAATCGGCTCAGCCGATGCAAGTCGTCGGGCAATGTATCGAGCTGATTGCCGCTGAGGTCGAGAATTTCTAGGGAGTCGGCCAGCTCGAAGATTTCCCGGGGGAATTTCGTCAGGCCACACGCCAGTTTCAATCGGGTGGTCCCCGACAGTTGGCCGGCGCGGAGTTGGGCGAGGGTGTCCATGGAAAATTCGCTGTCGATCAGGAAAGGAGTCTGCAGCCATCGGGCCTGACACAGAACCTTGTGGCGAGGGGCTGCAAGGCAACCCAACGCCACAACCCGAACAGTCTGACACACCTTATGCCAGGCTTCAGGACAGCGCTTGCTGCGCCACGGTTTACCCCTCGCGTTGTACAAAAAAAGCGCCTGGGTGACGGTCGTCGCCTGGCGTCTTTTCAGGCAAGCCCTAGCGTTCGATGCTGCGGTTCCACCGCGCATTCCAGGCCGGACGCTGTTCGTTGACCTGGTCCCAATCCACGGCAATGGCGGTTTCCAGGTATTGCTTCATCGCCTCCACCTGGCCGCGAGTCTTGTCGGTGGTCGGGGTGTTGGGGTTGGACGGGATCTGGTCGCCTTCTTCCAGGGCGATGGCCTGGGCTTCGGGCGTCAACAGGAAGGCGGCGAGTTTCTGCGCCAGTTCAGGCTGGGTGTTGCGGGCGATGGCGCATTCGGCCACGTTGAGCACTACCGCGCCTTCCTTCGGTTGTGCGTATTCGACCGGCATGCCCTTGAGCTTGAGGGCAGTCACCTGGGTAGGCGTCAGTGGGAACAGCGCCGCTTCGTCGGTTTGCAGCATTTCGGAAATCTTCGCCGAGCTGGGGATGTATTCCAGCACGTTGCGCCCGACAGTGTCCGGCCAGGCCTTGAAGCCCGGTTCCACGTCGGTTTCATTGCCGCCCTGGATGCGGTTGAACATCAGGAAGCCGTGCAGGCCGAAGGTCGATGAGGCCACCGACTGGAACACCAGCTTGTCCTTGAAGCGCGGGTCGGCCATGTCCATCCAGGATGTAGGAGCGTCCCAGCCTTTTTCCTTGAACAACCGCGTGTTGTAGGCAAGTCCCGTGACACCGAGACTCACTGCCACGGCCTGGTCCTTGATGCGCCCCTTGGCCGGAATCTGCGCCAGGGTTGGGTTGTCCTCGAGTTTGTCGCACAGGCCCATGGCGATGGCGCGGTACATGATGCCGTCATCCAGGAACATGACATGCATCTGTGGATTGTCCTTGCTGGCTTGTACCTTCGCCAGGATGTCGGCGGACGTGCCGGGCACGATCACGACCTTGACGTTGTTGGCCTTCTCGAACGCCGGCAGGACCTTGTCGGCGTAGAGCCGCTCCATGGTTCCGCCGTTCATGCCCAGGTAGAGCGTCGGCTCGGCGTGTGCCTGGCCGATACCGAGCAAGGCGCTCAAGCAGGAAATACCCAGAAGTGCAGTGCGTTTGACGTTATTCATTGGCGCGACCTTCCTCTATCAAGCAACGGAGATGGAGTGGAACCGGGTGATGGAAAACGCATCCAGCGACGTGTTCGAGGCGCCGCAACAGATGATTTCGGTGAGCGCCTGGCCCACCGCGGGGCCGATCTGGAAGCCCGCGCCGGCAAAGCCGAACGCGTGCAACAGGCCGGGTTGGGTGCTGCTGGGGCCGATCACCGGTTGGCGATCGGGCAGGTAACCTTCGGTGCCGCTCCAGGTACGGATGGCCTGGGCACCCTCCAGGAACGGGTAGAGTTCGACCGCCTGGCGCAGGATTTCGAGCACCGCGTTCTGCCCGGGTCGGGCGCGGGCCTCGTCCAGGGCGAAACCCTGGCCGCCGCCCAGCACGCAATTGCCCCGAGCGACCTGGCGCGCATAGATCCCGCCGCCTTCCACCCCAGTGCTGGCATCCATCACCAGGGGCAGTGGTTCGGTGACCAGCATCGCCGGGTGCCCGGCATGCATGGGCACGGCTTCGCCGAACTGCGCGGCGAAATGGCTGGCCCAGGCGCCAGCACAGTTCAACAGCCAGGGAGCCTGGAGCCGCGGGCCCACCCGGGTACGCACGGTAAAGCGCTGGCCATCGTGCTCCACGCTGTCGACGGCGCATTGTTCATGGACCTGGGCGCCATGCCGGCGAGCGGCCTGGGCGAAGGCGGGGGACACCAGCCGTGGATTGGCGTGACCATCCTCCGGGCAGAAGGAGGCCCCGACCGCGACGGCACCGACCCAAGGGAAACGGGCATGCAGCTCATCGCGATCGAGCAGTTGCAGATCGAGGCCGAAGCCCTGGCTGGCGCTGGCATAATCGTGCAGTGCCCGCAGGTCGTCGGCGCTGCGGGCCAGTTTCAAGTGGCCGCTGCGCTGGTATTCACCGTCGATGCCGATCAGCTGCGGCAACTGGCTCCAGATTTCGTGGGCCCGTTGCGACAACGGCAGTTGCGACAGTGGCCGCCCCTGGCGCCGCACGCCGCCATAATTCACGCCGCTGGAGTGAGCGCCGCAGAAATCGCGCTCCAGCAACGCCACCCGGCGTCCGGCCTTGCTCAGGAACAAGGCCGCCGAGGCGCCGACGATACCGCCGCCGATGATGATCACGTCTACGTCGATCACGGCTCGACCTCCAGGCCAAAGGGCAACGGCTTGATCGGTGCCTGCGCCCGCAGGCGACCGATCCCACAGACGGGGCGGGCGCTTGCGCTGGCGATGATTTCCGCCGCGGCGGCACCGCACATGCGGCCCTGGCAACGGCCCATGCCGACCCGGCAATGGGCCTTGACCCGGTTGATCTCCCAGTGACCTTCAGCCACCACGCTGCGGATGTCGCCGGCGCTGACTTCTTCGCAGCGGCATATCATCAGCTCGTCGGCAGCATCCTTGGCCCAGTTCTCGGGGAAAGCGAAGGCACGTTCCAGGCCTTGTCGGAAATGGCCGATGCGTTCCAGGGTCTGTTCCAGCTGAGCGCATCGCTGCGGATCGACCCGGTAACCGAGATCTTCCAGTGCGGCCAGGGCCGCCCGCTCGCCGGCCATTTCCGCGGCATCGGCACCCATGATGCCGGCGCCGTCACCGGCCAGGTAGACACCGGGCACGCTGCTGCGACCGGCGTGGTCTCGTTGGGGCAGCCAGGCGCGGTTGAGGGGTTGCCAGGTGAACTGGCAGCCCAGCAGGTCGGCCAGTTGGGTTTCGCTGCGCAAGCCGTGGGCGAAAGCCAGCGCATCGCAAGCGATGGACTGCTCGCCTTGGGTGTCGCGCCATCGCACTGAGCGAACCCGTCGTTCGCCCTCGATATGCGTCAGGCTCGCGCCCTGGTGCACGGCGATGCCGTGGGCGGCCAGCCAGCCGCGGTAATAGAGGCCCTTGGCGAGGGTGAGGGGCTGCTTCAACAAGCCGGGCAGGGCCCGAGCCTGGCTACTGAAGGGCGAGCTGTCGAGCACCGCGACCACGTTGGCACCGGCCTTGGCGTATTGATAAGCCACCAGATAGAGCAAGGGGCCGCTGCCGGCGAACACCACCCGCTCGCCAATGGCGCAGCCCTGGAACTTCAACGCGATCTGGGCCGCGCCCAGGCTGTAGACCCCTGGCAAGGTCCAGCCTGGCACGGGCAGGATCCGGTCGGTGGCGCCTGTCGCGACGATCACACTGGCGTACTCGAGACGGGCGGCGCGGCCTTCATGCAGGGTGTCCAGCAGGCCGGCCTCGGCGTTCCACACCAGGGTGTCGGGGCGGTAGTCGAGTTGCTCGCGCAGCTCGTCGAGGGTCTGGTGGAGAGCGTTGGCCTTGTTTGCCTCGAAGCCATACAGCGCGGCGGGCGAGCGTTTGAAATTGGCCGGTTGGCGCCGATAGATCTGTCCGCCACCACGGGCGGCCTCGTCCAGCAGGACCGGAAAGACGCCATGGGCGACCAGGGTCTGGGCGGCACGGATCCCGGCCGGGCCGGCGCCGACGATGGCGATGGGTTTCATGACCACCTCGGGGAGTTGGCAGTGCCATGCCACGTACATGGATTCATACCTGGCGCCCCGGCTCGCGAGTGATCTGCTGTCCGGCTTCCAGCAGTGTGGAGCAGGCCCGCACGCGGCGGCCGTCACCCAGGCGCACCCAGCAATCCTGGCATGCGCCCATCAGGCAGAAACCGGCCCGGGGCTGGGCGCTGAAATCGCTGCCGCGCAAGTGGTCGCTGCAGGTCAGCACCGCAGTCAGCAGGGTGTCTCCCAGCAGGCCGGTCGCCGGCATGCCGTCCAGGGTAAAGTCCAGGGCCGGGCGGTCGCCTTCGGCCAGTCGTTTCAGCAGAGCCATGGCGCCCTCATTGTTTGCCTACCAGGACCCGGTCCAGGCCATACACCCGGTCGAGCAGAATCATGGTCAGCGCGGTAAGCGCAATGACCAGCGCCGACACCGCCGCCATCATTGGGTCGATGGACTCGGTGGCGTAGACGTACATGCGCACCGGCAAAGTCTGTGTCGCCGGCGAGGTGACGAAGATCGACAGCGTGACCTCGTCGAAACTGTTGATGAACGCCAGCAACCAACCTCCGGCCACCCCGGGCAGGATCATCGGCAGGGTGATCTGCCGAAACAGCGTGAACCGCCCGGCTCCCAGCGATTGCGCCGCCTGTTCGGCGCTGCGATCCAGGCCGATGGCCGAGGCCAGGACCAGACGCAGCACATAGGGCGTGATGACCAGCACGTGGGCGAAGATCAGCCAGGTGAAGTTGCCGTTCACGCCCATCAGCGCGAACAGCCGCAACAGCGCCACGCCCAGTACCAGATGGGGGATGATGATGGGCGACAGGAACAGACCGTTGAAGAAATCCCGGCCGGGAAACTCGAGGCGGGTTATCGCCAGGGCCGCCGGCACCGCGATCAACGTCGCCAGCGAGGCTGCGCAGAACGCCAGCACCAGGCTGTTGTAGAACGCATCGACGAAATCCGCACGCTCGAACACCGCGCGGAACCAACGCAGGGAAAACTCCGTGGTCGGCAGGCTCAGGGTGTTCTCCGGAGTGAAGGCAACCAGGCAGACCACCACCAGCGGCGCCAGCATGAACACCACCACCAGGCTATGAAACAACAGGGCGAAAGGACCGTTCCTGGACATGACGAATTACCCCAATGACTTCTTGTAGCGGCCTTCGATCATGCGATTCCACGACAGCATGATCAGCAGGTTGAGCAACAGCAGCGCGATGGCGATGGCGGCGCCCATGGGCCAGTTGAGCTCCGACAGGTACTGGTCGTAGATCAGCGTGGCGACCATCTTCAGGCGACGTCCGCCCAACAGGCCGGGGATGGCGAAGGAGCTGGCGGCCAGGCCGAACACGATCAGGGTGCCGGAAAGCACGCCGGGCATGATCTGCGGCAGCACCACCTTGCGTATCACCGTGAACTGGCTGGCGCCCAGGGACAGCGCGGCCTGTTCCGCCGCCGGATCGAGCTTCTGCAACGAGGTCCAGACCGGAATGACCATGAACGGCAACATCACGTGGACCAGGGCGATGACCACGGCGAACGGTGTGTAGAGCAGCTTCATCGGCGAGCCGCCGAGGGCCAGCAATGTCTGGTTGACCAGGCCATCGGCGCCCAACAGCAGGCTCCAGCCGAAGGCGCGCACCACCACCGAAATCAGCAGCGGCGTGAGAATCAGGATCAGGAAAATCGAACGCCATGGGGCGCCCATGCGGCTGAGGATGTACGCCTCGGGCACGCCGATCGCCACGCACAACAGCGTGGTCAGGGCGCTGATCCAGAAAGTGCGCAGAAAGATCTCGTAGAAGTACGGATCGCCCAGCAGGCTGACGTAGTGCTCGAAGGTGTAGGCGTTGCTGTCGATGCCCGAGCCATAGTCGAAGACATTGAACGACAGCACCAGCGTCAGGCCCAGGGGAATGACCAGCAAGCCCAGGTACAGGGCCAGGGCCGGTGCGGACATCAGGTAACCCTGGCGGCCCCGGCGTATGGCGTCCAGGCGCTTCATGCCCGCACCTCGTCCACACTCAGCACGCGCAGCAATGCCGGGTCCCAGTCAAGGCCGACGACCGTGCCTTCGGTGATGGGAGCGCCGCCATCGTTGCGGCGCACCACGCACAACTCGCCCAGGCTGGTCGAGACACCGTAGAGCCACTGGCTGCCCAGGAAGAAGCGATTGACGATGGTGCCTTGCAGGCGCCCCGTACCTGCCGGGCACAGGTCGATCTTTTCCGGGCGCAGGCTCAGGGTCAGGTCCCCGTTGCCAAGAGGGCAGGCCTGGATGACACCGGCGCTGTCCCGTGCGCCGGGCAACAGGTTGGCCTTGCCGACGAAGCCGGAAATGAAGGTGGTGCGTGGGTGTTCGTAGAGGGTATACGGCGCGTCGATCTGAGTGATGCGCCCGGCCTGCATCACCACGACCCGGTCGCTGATGGACAGCGCTTCGGATTGGTCGTGGGTCACCATCAAGGTAGTGATGCCGACCTCCCGCTGGATGCGGCGAATCTCGAATTGCATTTCTTCGCGCAGGTTGGCGTCGAGGTTGGACAGCGGCTCGTCGAGCAACAGCACCGGCGGCTCGATCACCAGCGCCCGGGCCAATGCCACGCGTTGGCGCTGGCCGCCCGAGAGTTCGCGCGGGTAGCGCTCGGCATGCCGGTCCAGGCGCACCAGTTTGAGCACCCGATCCACCCGTGGCTGCAGCTCGGCGTTGGGGATTTTGCGCATGCGCAGGCCGAAGGCGACATTGTCCCGGACGGTCATGTGGGGGAACAGCGCATAACTCTGGAACACCACCCCCAGGCCCCGGCTTGCCGGCTTGGCGTGGGTGATGTCGCGACCGTCCAGCAGGATGCGGCCGCTGCTGACCTCGACGAAGCCGGCGATCATCTGCAGCGTGGTGGTCTTGCCGCAGCCGGACGGCCCCAGCAGCGAGACGAACTCGCCTTTTTCCACCGAGAGGTTGGTGGCGACCACGGCGTCGATGTCGCCGTAACGTTTACTCAAGTCTTCAAGTTGCACGAAAGCCATGACTGCGTTCCACCTGGGTTTGTTATGCGTCGCCAACCAGCGCGCTTTTTTGTATGGGCAGATACGAAAGGGTGTCGCGGGGTGCGTTGGCGCTCGACCTGGGTCGGCTGCCGCTGTTGTTCGAATCGCCCCTTATGGACGCAGAGTAGGCCGAAGAATAGGATGGGCTCAATGGACTATTTCACTGAGACGATGACTATTTTCAGTTTCATTCGGTGAATAAATTAAATGCAGAGAATATGAATGAAAAATTCCACTGAGCGGAATGATGAGAAGGGCGAGGCCGGGGTCGGCATGGTTTCCAGGCTGTTTGCCGTGTTACGCAGCCTGGGCGATACCGCTGACGGTGGCGAGCGGGTCACGCAACTGGCCCAGCGCGTTGGTCTGTCCCAGCCCACGACCCATCGCCTGCTGCGCAGCCTGATGGACGAGGGCATGGTCGAGCAGGACGCACGCAGCAAGCGTTACCGCCTGAGCCTGGACTTCTTCGCCCTGGCCGCCCGCGCCGGCAACACCGGCAACCTGCGCGAGCTGGCGCGGCCGGCGATGTTGCGGCTGTCGGCCTCACTGGGGGACTCGTTGTTCCTGCTGGCGCGCTGCGGTTTCGATGCGATCTGCCTGGACCGCAGTGAAGGGCCGTTTCCGATCCGCACCTTCACCGGTGATATCGGCGGGCGGGTGGCGCTTGGGGTGGGGCAGGGCAGCCTGGCGATCCTGGCGTTCCTGCCGGCCGAAGAACGCGACACGGTCATTCGCTATAACCTGCCGCGGCTGAAGGATTTTCACCTGTACGACGAAGTCTTCCTGCGCTCGGAGGTAGAGAACGTGCGCACCCTGGGGTATGCCGGACGTAACACCGGCGTATTGCAAGGGATGGCGGGGGTGGCCGTGCCGATCCTCGATCGTGACGGCCGGGCCGTGGCGGCCTTGAGCGTGGCGACGATCAGCGACCGGCTGGGACCGGACCGCCTGCCGACGGTGGTGGAAATGCTCAAGCGCGAGGCGGCCTTGATCGGTCCGCGGATCAATCCGTTCGACCCTTTGTTGCGCAGGCCTTCACAGGTGTTCGGGCAAGGGTAGGCAATCCTGGACGATCCCCTTTTGTGGACGCTTTCGGAGCCGGTCGAGGCGTCAGAAGTCCAGGGTCTGCCTGAGCTTCTGCGCCGCCGACAGATCGCTGGGGATGACCATCGCATAGTTGTAGCCTGGCCCGGACCAGTACTCGGCCTGCAGCTCGCCGTCGCGACGACTGCCGCGGGGCAGCAGGAAGTTTCTCGGGCCTGGTGGCCGTACGTAGAAGCTGATCTTCTGGCCGCTCGGGTCTTGATAGACCACCATGGCCGCCGCGCCTTGCTCGGTGCTGAGCAAGCGCCCGCTGACTGGCTTGAAGCCGGCGCCGGACAGGTCGGGCAAGGGATTGGCTTGGGTGAAGTAGCGGTCGAGCCAGCCTTGCATGCCACGCTCGTCGCCGGCCTGGTAGTCGGCCGGAAGAATGCCCTGCTGGGCAAATAACCGGTATGCCTGCATGGCGTCGGCCATGGGGGCTGCCGTGCTGAGCAGCGTCATTTCCCGGGCCTGCCAGCCAGTGACCCCGCCCATGCCCAGAGCCAGCAGCAAGGCCGCTGCGCTGGCCAGGTAGCGGCGGGAGCGCTGCTTGAGACGCTGTCGGATCATCGCCGGGTCAAGGTCCGGATTGGGCGGTTGTCCCAGGGCAACGCCCAGGGCCGTGCGCAGGTGTTGCGCGTCCCTTTGCCAGGCTCGGACCCGCGTGGCAACGTCGGGGTGGTGGGCCAGGTACGTTTCCATCAGGCGCTGGTCGGCCTCGCTCAGTTGTCGATCGACATAGGCGTGCAGGTCGTTGTCGGTGGGGGGCATGCTGATCATTTGAGTATCCGCAGGGTGGGGCGGGTGATTTCGCCATCGCTGAGTTGGCGCAGGGCCTGGCGGGCGCGGGACAGGCGTGACATCACGGTGCCGGTTGGTACGCCGAGGATGTCGGCGACTTGCTGGTAGCTCAAGCCTTCGACCGACACCCATAGCAGCAGCGCCCGTTGTTCGGTGGTGAGTTGGTCGAACGCCTGCAGAGACGACTGGGCGATCACGCTGCGCTCGGCCGAAGGCTGGGCGTCGTCGCGTCCGGTAAAGAACTCCAGCATGCGCGCATAGCGCCGGGACCGGCGATGGGCATCGACAAACTGCCGATACAGGATCGCAAACAGCCAGGCCCGCAAATCGCCTTCGGCACGCTTGTCGTTCCACTTGGCCAGCGCCCGTTCCAGGCACATCTGCACCAGGTCGTCGGCATTGCTGGGGTTGCGCGTCAGCGACACGGCAAAGCGCCGTAGCCGGGGGATGAGCACGCGCAACTGTTCATCGAGTTCATTCATGGAGTGTGGCTTCAGTTGGGCAGCCAGTGCGCCGAGACAGGCAAGACGCCCCGTGAACCAGATTATTCCAGCGCCGGAAAAATAAATACGAGGCGTGGGAATAAACCTTTCGGGTCTTCGTCTGACAGGTCCTTCTGCAAATGGCCCTGGGCCCTGGAGCTTCGTCATGGTTGACCCTTCCTCCCCCCGCTCATCGAGCCGGCCGCCGTTGAGTGCCGCCAGCCTGACACTGCGCCTGAGTGGCATCGCCGTTATCGTGGCCGCACTGGCTGGTGCGTTTGCCTATGTCAATGGCGCTCTCGATCCACAGCGCCTGACGCCCAAGGCGCTGGTCAATGTGCTGGAAAAGAACAACGGTATGCATCCCGGCTTTCGTCGCAACCACTCCAAAGGGGTTTGTGTCGCGGGCTATTTCGAAAGCAGCGGCGAGGCGCGAGCCTATTCCCGTGCCCAGGTGTTCGCGCAGCCGCGCACGCCGGTCGTCGGACGTTTCGCCTTGCCCAGCGGCAACCCGTACGCACCGGACGGCAGTGTGCCGATCCGCAGCCTGGCGTTGCGTTTCACCCAGGCCGACGGCCAGCAATGGCGCACCGGCATGAACAGCATGCCGGTATTCCCGGTGGGCACGCCCGAGGCGTTCTACCAGTTCCAACAGGCCCAATCGCCCGATCCGGCTACGGGAAAACCCAATCCGGCGGCGGTGCCGGCGTTTTTCGCCGCGCATCCGGAAGCGGTGCCGTTCCTGCAATGGATCAAGACCGCGAGACCGTCGGCCAGCTACGCCACCGAAACCTATAACGGCATCAATGCGTTCTACCTGGTCAACACGGCAGGGCAACGCCAGGCGGTGCGCTGGGGCGTGGTGCCGATGAGCCAGGATGCCGCCGACGCCACGCCGCCCCAGGGCGCCGACTTCCTGGAACAGGACCTGAGCAAGCGTCTTGCCAACGGCCCCCTGCGCTGGCAACTGCAGATCACCCTGGCCAATCCGGGCGATCCGATCAACGACGCCAGCAAGGCCTGGCCCGCGGACCGCAAGGTGCTCAATGCCGGCACGCTGGTGCTGGAGCGCACCCAGGCGCAAGACAACGGTGAGTGCCGCGACATCAACTATGACCCGCTGATCCTGCCCAGTGGCATCGAAGGTTCCGAAGACCCGTTGCTGGCGGCGCGGTCCGCCGCATACGCCAGTTCCTACCTGCGACGCACCAGTGAAGTGAGCCAACTGCCCGCCACCCAGGAGAACCGCCCATGAACGCTCCCCGTCACTTCGCACCACTGGCCCGGCTGCTTCACTGGCTGATGGCCTTGATGGTCATTGCCATGCTGTTCATTGGCGCGGGCATGGTGGCTTCGGTGTCCGAGCGTCATGAGTGGCTTTTGCAATTGCACAAGCCGCTGGGCATCGCGATCCTGCTGCTGGTGATCCTGCGCCTGGTGGTGCGCTTTACTACCCGGCAGCCGCCGCTTCCGGCCGACCTGCCGGGCTGGCAGGCACTGGCGGCCAGAGCTTCGCATGGGCTGCTGTATGCGCTGATGCTGGGCTTGCCGTTGCTGGGCTGGGGCATGATCTCGGCGGCGGGGGATCCGGTGATGCTCAGCGACTCGCTGCGCTTGCCGTCCATCCTGCCGGCGGATGCGCAGACCTTTGCGCTGTTACGCAAGGCCCATGGCTACTTGGCGTACCTGCTGTTCCTGACCGTGTTGGTGCACCTGGCGGCGGCATTGTTTCACGGTTGGGTCCGTCGGGATGAGGTGTTGGACAGCATGTTGCGCGGATCCGGCCGGCGCTGAGGCCGTTTCCCGGGGCGCCGTCGGTTTCGACGGCGCCTGTGGATTGCGAAGGTGCTGGAGCGGCCCCTCAGCGCAGCTCGTCGACCATGTCCGCAATGGTGCTCAGGACATCCTTGCCCAGCTGCATCGAACGCCTGCCGGACCAGCCCGTGTGCGGGTTCGGATGGTCGTCGTGGTCCTTGAAGGGCATCTCCAGGGTCAGGGAAAGGCAGTCGTATTTCTGCCCCACCGCATTGCAGGCCAAGGTCATGTTGGCCTGGCCGGGCTCGTCGCGGGTATAGCCGTGGGTGGTCTGGAAGTCCTTGGTCTGGTGCTTGAGGTGGCTGCGGAAATGCTCTTCGAGTCTTGCAATACGTGGCGTGTAGCCCGGATTACCTTCGCAGCCGGCGGTGAAGACATGGGGAATGGCCTCATCGCCATGGGCATCGAGAAACAGATCGACACCGTATTTTTCCATCTGCTGCTGTACGAAAAACACCTCGGGACTGATTTCCGGGCTGGCGTTCTGCCAGGCGCGGTTGAGGTCCTGGCCCATGGCGTTGGTCCGCAGATGGCCGTGGAACGCACCGTCCGGGTTCATGTTCGGGACCAGGTAGAGATCAGCCTTGGCCAACAGCCGGTTCAGTTGTGCATCGTCCTTGTCCTGGAGGCGTTCGATCACGCCTTCCATGAACCATTCGGCCATGTGCTCGCCAGGGTGCTGCTGGGCGATCATCCAGATCTTGCGACGGCCTTCGGCCCCGCTGCCCTTGCGCAGCAGCTGGATATCACGGCCTTCGATGCTCTTGCCGACAGCCAGTAGTTCGGTTCCGGCCTTGTGTTGCGCCTGCTCGATCAGCCAGTCGTGCCGGCCTCGGCTGTAGGGCTCGAAATAGGCGAACCAGGCGTGGGATTGCTCGGCTTCCAGGTGGAAGCGCAGGGCGTCGCCTTCAAACTGGGTCGGGATGCGGAACCAGTTGACGTGATCGTAGGAGGCGACGGCCTGGTAACCCGTCCATGCGTTGTTGTAGGACGATTGACTGGCGTTGAGCAGGCGAAAGGAATACTCCTGGCCGACGTGCAGACCGCTGGCCTTGAAGTGGAACCATTGGAAATGAGCGCTGCGGGTGTCGGGCCTGATTTTCAGCAACGACTGCAGCGGGTTGCTGATGTCCACGACCTCGATATTGCCGCTGTCGAAATTGGCAGTGATATCAAAAGAGGATTTAGCCACGGTCACGATTCCCGAAAGGATTTTTATGGCCGTTACTTTACACAAGAAAGGAAAAATCGGGACGATTTACAGCACGCGAGGAGGGGGCGTCCTCCCTGGACGCAAAAGCAGCTTAGAGAGTCTGCAATTGATTCTCAAGTGCTGCCTGTCGATAGTTCTTACCGCTGTGGCGGGTGACGCTTGTCAACCAATATTCATTTGCTATCATCGCCGGCATCGAATCAGCGACACCCGAAAAGACTTCATTAGCCTGAAGCCATAAGCCGAAAATCGGCAAAAAAAAGACCCGGCAAAAAGCCGGGTCAAAAACCGTGATTAGCCTGATGAGGAGATATTCCAGAAGTCCGACCAAGGTCTTCTGGTCTATCGACTGATCTCGCGACCAGCTGATGCAATAATAATCATTATCATTTGCAAGTCAAATGATTTTATTGCGTTCATTGGAAAAAATTTTCCTGTCGCCGCGCTCGTGGCGCCATCCCGGTCAGGACGCCTGACGGCTGGGGTAACCATCCAGTGACCGGTCGAGCATTACCTTGACCAGATCAATCATATGCACCACCGAAAAGGCCAGGTCACGGCTCGATCCTTCCAGCCGGTTGGCAGACTCGTGGGCGGTGGCCGCTGCACAGCGCAGCAGGTCGCTGGCGTGTACCAGGGCTTCCTCCGCGCTGACATTGCGATTAACGTCGAAGAAGCGATGCTCCTGGGTCTGCGTAACACCTGGTTTCAAGTAATAGTCCAACGCCCGTTGGGCGGCTGGGCAATCCTGTAGCGAGGGGAAAGCGCTGTCGAGGGGACGGCCGGGTTCGTCTTTGCTGGGTATGTCCATGGTATCGAGGTTCTCCTTGGGGGAATGGAATCCTCGATCCAGAATAGTACCGATCGTAATTGTGACGACAATTTAAATACTACAATATGTGTTTTGACGGTCGGAGCCATCCACGTATCGTGCCGCTCATGGATAAATGGATAGAGTTGGTCAAGGCCAAGATGAAGGAGCTGCGCGTCACGCAAGTGGTGCTCGCAGAACGTTTGGGAATGTCTCAGGGCGGCGTCGGCCATTGGCTGACCAAGCGTCGGCAGCCCAGTGTCGAAGACATGAACCGGGTCCTGCAGGAATTGGGCATGGAGTTCCTCGAAGTGGCGATGGTGATCCGCGAACCGGACACCTCGACCGCGGAAGGCATGGCCCTGGCGCAGAAGTACAACCCGTACTTCCGCTACCCGGTGAGTGACTGGCACCAGATGGGCGAAGTTCGCGACGGGGAGCCTGGCGACTACGGCCAGGCGCGCTATGAGCTGACGGATTACCACGCCCAAGGGGACGCATTCTGGCTGGTGGTGGTGGGCGATGCGATGACCGCGCCGACCGGACTGAGCATCCCCGAAGGCATGTCGATCCTGGTGGACCCGGCCATCGAAGCGGTGCCGGGCAAGCTGGTGGTCGCCCAGTTACCCGGCTGCAGCGATGCGACCTTCCGCAAGCTGATCGAAGAGAGTGGCCAGCGTTACCTGGTCCCCCTCAACCCAACCTACCCGAAAAGCCTGTACACCGAGCAATGCCGCGTCATCGGTGTGGTCGTGCAGGCCACCATCAGATTCTGAACCGGATCGGCCCTGGATGGGCCGATGCCTATTCCTCGAACGCCACCAGCGCGTTGCCCTCGCTGACCATTTCGCCTTCCTGGCAAAACAACGCCTTGATCACACCGGCCTTTGGCGCACGAATGCTGTGTTCCATCTTCATGGCTTCCAGCACCACCAGTTGCGTGCCTGCTTCCACGGCCTGGCCAGGGCTGACCAGCACTCGGACGATGCTGCCGTTCATGGGGGCGGTCAGGCCGCCCTGGTGGCTGTGGCTAGCCTCCGCGGCGGCCAGAGGGTCGTACAGGTCCACTCGATGCAGGTCGCCTTTCCATTGCAGATACAGGCTGTCACCTTGGCGTATGGCTCGGTGACTGCGGCGCATACCGTCGTGCTCGATGATCAGTTGTTCGCCACGAAGCTCGACGGATCCAGCCTGGACGTCCAGCGTCATCGCTCGATCCTGGCCTTCGCAGCTCAGATGCAGGGTCGTTTCCCTTGGCAATCCCAGGCGCAGGCCGGTGGTCTCGGACCAGGGCGAGCCGCTGTCATCGGATCGTCTGCGCGGCACCAGGCTCAAGGCCAGTCCCTGGGCTGCGGCGAGCCAGAAGCCGTCATCCAGTTCGCCGGGTTCCGGCAGTAACTGCGCCTGATAACGTGGGATAAATCCGGTATCCAGCTCCGCTGCGGCGAAGGCGGGATGAGCCAGGATGCGCCGCAGGAAACCGATATTGGTCTTCAGGCCACCGATGGCAAACTCGTCGAGCATGCTCAAGAGCCGCAACCGCGCCTGTTCCCGGTCTTCGCCCCAGGCGATCAGCTTGCCCAACATCGGATCGTAGAATGGCGAAATTTCGTCGCCTTCCTCTACGCCACTGTCGACGCGGCGCCCCGGTGCTGCCTTCGACTCGCGATAAAGGGCCAGGCGCCCGGTGGCCGGCAGGAAATCGTTGGCCGGATCCTCGGCGTACAGCCGTACTTCGATCGCGTGGCCCCGCAACGGAACCTGCTCCTGGGTGATCGGAAGCGCCTCGCCCTGAGCGACGCGAATCTGCCAGGCCACCAGATCCAGTCCAGTGATCGCTTCGGTGACCGGGTGCTCGACCTGCAGGCGGGTGTTCATCTCCATGAAGAAAAACTCGCCCCGCGAATCCAGCAGGAACTCCACGGTGCCCGCGCCGACATAGCCGATCGCCTGGGCCGCACGCACGGCGGCTTCGCCCATGGCCCGCCGCAGTTGCGGGGTCAGGCCGGGAGCGGGAGCTTCTTCCACCACCTTCTGGTGTCGGCGCTGGATCGAGCAATCCCGTTCATTGAGGTACAGGCAGTTACCATGCCGGTCGGCGAATACCTGGATTTCCACATGACGAGGCTTGAGCAGGTATTTCTCCACCAGCATCCGCGAGTCGCCGAAGGACGATTGCGCTTCCCGCTGCGCCGATGCCAGGGCTTCGGCCAGTTGGCTGACGTCCTCGACGACTTTCATGCCTTTGCCGCCACCGCCGGCGGTGGCCTTGAGCAGCACCGGGTAGCCGATGCGTTCGGCGGCCACGCGAAAGGTTTCCAGGTCCTGGGCTTCGCCATGGTAGCCGGGGACCAACGGCACGCCGGCGGTTTCCATCAGGGCCTTGGCCGCGGATTTACTGCCCATGGCATCGATGGCCGAGGCGGGCGGGCCGAGGAACATCAGCCCGGCGTTTTCCACGGCCCGGGCGAACCCTGCGTTCTCGGAAAGGAAGCCGTAGCCCGGATGAATAGCCTGGGCGCCGCTGGCCTGGGCCGCGGCAATCAATTTGTCGATCTGCAGATAGCTGTCGGCGGCCTTGCTGCCTCCCAGGTCGACACGGATGTCGGCTTCACGGCTGTGGCGAGCGTCGCGATCGGTTGCGCTGTGGACGGCCACGGTGGTCAGCCCCATGGCCTTGGCGGTGCGCATCACGCGGCAGGCGATTTCCCCGCGATTGGCCACCAGCAGCGTAGTGAGGACTGGGACGCTCATTGACGCGGCTCCTTACGTTTCGAGGCGGTCGGGTTCGGCTCGGCTTGCCAGTTTGGCGCGCGCTTTTGCAGAAAGGCCCGCAGACCTTCCTGGCCTTCGGGGCTGACGCGGATACGGGCGATTGCATTTTCGGTATAGCGCCGCAAGGCCGGGGTGAGGGCCCCGTTGCCGACTTCGCGCAGCAGCTCCTTGCTGGCGCGCATGGCTGCCGGGCTGTTGAGCAACAGGTTGTCGATCCAGCGGTCCACCTGCTCGTCCAGGGTCTCGGATGGGTAGCTTTCCGATAGCAAGCCTATCTCTTTCGCACGTTGTCCGCCGAAGCGTTCTGCCGTGAGGGCGTAGCGTCGCGCGGCTCGTTCGCCAATGGCTTGCACCACGAACGGGCTGATCACGGCCGGTGCCAGGCCGATGCGCACTTCCGACAGGCAGAACTGCGCGTCATCGGCCCCGATGGCCATGTCGCAGGCGCTGATCAAGCCCAGGGCACCGCCGAACGCCGCGCCCTGGACGACCGCCAGCGTAGGAATCTTCAACTTGGCAAGGTTGTACATCAACTCCGACAGCTCCCGGGCATCGTCGAGGTTGGTGTGGTAGTCGAGCTCGGCCGACTGTTGCATCCAGGCCAGGTCGGCGCCGGCGCTGAAGTGCTTGCCTCGGCCACGGATCAGCAAAAAGCGCAGGCCCGGGTCGCTGCCGACCTGGTCGAGGGCCAGGATCAGCTCGCGGATCATTTCGGCGTTGAATGCGTTGTTCTTCGACTCGCGGCTCAGCCACAAGGTGGCGACGCCGCGCGAGTCGGTGAGCAGTTCGAGGGTGTTGAAGTTATCCATGGACATTTTCCCGGTTACATCCGGAACACGCCGAAGCGGCTCGGTTCGATGGGCGCATTCAATGATGCGGACAAGGCCAGGCCCAGCACGTCGCGGGTCTGGGCCGGGTCGATGACACCGTCGTCCCACAGCCGCGCACTGGAATAATAGGGGTGACCCTGTTCTTCGTACTGGTCGAGGATCGGTTGCTTGATTTCGGCTTCCTGGGCGGCGCTGAACGGATGGCCGCTGCGCTCGGCCTGCTCCCGCTTGACCTGCACCAGCACACCGGCTGCCTGCTCGGCCCCCATCACGCCGATCCGCGCATTCGGCCACATCCACAGGAATCGGGGATCGTAGGCACGCCCGCACATGCCATAGTTACCGGCGCCGAAGCTGCCGCCGATGATCACGGTGAATTTCGGCACCCGGGCGCAAGCCACCGCGGTGACCAGTTTCGCGCCGTGCTTGGCAATGCCGCCGGCTTCGTACTTTTGTCCGACCATGAAGCCGGTGATGTTCTGCAGGAACAGCAAGGGAATGCCGCGCTGGCAGGCCAGCTCGATGAAGTGGGCGCCTTTTTGCGCGGCCTCGGCAAACAGGATGCCGTTATTGGCCAGGATCGCCACCGGATAGCCGTGCAGATGGGCAAAGCCGCACACCAGGGTGGTACCGAACAACGCCTTGAACTCGTCGAACACCGAGCCGTCCACCAGGCGCGCGATGACTTCCCGGACATCGAAAGGCTGTTTGGCATCGGCCGGCACCACCCCGTACAGTTCGTCGCTGGCATACAGCGGGGCGATCGACGTGTGTGTGTGCATGTCGCCCAGCTTGCGCCAGTTCAGGTTGGCGACGCTGCGGCGAGCCAGTGCCAGGGCGTGTTCATCGTTATCGGCATAATGGTCGGCCACGCCGGAGACCTTGCAGTGCACGTCGGCACCGCCCAGGTCTTCGGCGCTGACCACTTCGCCCGTGGCGGCTTTTACCAACGGTGGGCCGGCCAGGAAGATGGTCGCCTGTTCGCGGACCATGATCGCCTCGTCAGCCATCGCCGGCACGTAGGCTCCCCCGGCGGTGCAGGAGCCCATTACCACCGCGATCTGCGGGATACCCTGGGCGCTCATGTTGGCCTGGTTGAAGAAAATCCGTCCGAAATGTTCGCGATCCGGAAACACTTCGTCCTGACGCGGCAGGTTGGCGCCGCCGGAGTCCACCAGGTAGATGCAGGGCAGGCGGTTCTGCTGGGCGATGGCCTGCGCCCGCAGGTGTTTCTTGACTGTCAATGGGTAATAAGAGCCGCCTTTGACGGTCGCGTCGTTGGCGACAATCATGCATTCGACGCCTTCCACCCGACCGATTCCGGCGATCACACCGGCGGCGGGCACATCTTCCCCGTACACCCCATGGGCGGCGAGCGGGCTGATCTCCAGGAACGGTGAACCGGGGTCCAGCAACCGATTGATGCGTTCGCGAGGCAGCAGTTTACCCCGTGACGTATGGCGTTCCTGGGCCTTGGCGCCGCCGCCTTGCTGGACCTGAGCGAGCACGGCGCGCAGGGCCTCGACTTGCCCGAGCATGGCGTCGCGATTGGCAATGAATTCCGGCGAGCGCGGATTGAGCTGGGTATGCAGGATCATGGCTACTCCGTAGCAGCTTCAAGCTTCAAGCTTCAAGCCAGAGCACGAACGCTTGCAGCTCAAGGCTTGTCGCTTGCAGCTTGTGAAATTTCATTTCGTTTCGTTGAACAGTTCGCGACCGATCAGCATCCTACGAATCTCACTGGTGCCGGCGCCGATCTCGTACAGCTTGGCGTCACGCAACAGGCGTCCGGCGGGGAATTCATTGATATAGCCGTTGCCGCCCAGGATCTGGATGGCCTCAAGGGCCATTTGCGTGGCGCGTTCGGCGGTATAGAGGATGACTCCGGCAGCGTCCTTGCGAGTGGTTTCGCCGCGCTCGCAGGCCTGGGCCACCGCATAGAGGTAGGCACGGCTGGCGTTGAGCTGGGTGTACATGTCGGCCACCTTGCCCTGGATCAACTGGAATTCGCCGATGCTCTGGCCGAACTGCTTGCGGTCGTGGATGTAGGGGACGACCAGGTCCATGCACGCCTGCATGATCCCGGTGGGGCCGCCGGACAACACCACGCGTTCATAGTCGAGGCCGCTCATCAGGACCTTCACCCCGCCGTTGAGCGCACCGAGAATGTTTTCTTCCGGCACTTCGACGTCATCGAAAAAAAGCTCGCACGTGTTGGAGCCGCGCATGCCGAGCTTGTCGAACTTGTTGCTGCGGCTGAAGCCTTTCCAGTCGCGCTCGACGATGAACGCGGTGATGCCGTGGGCACCCTTTTCCAGGTCGGTCTTGGCGTAGATCACGTATGTGTTGGCATCGGGACCGTTGGTGATCCAGGTCTTGCTGCCGTTGAGCACATAGCGGTCGCCACGTTTGTCGGCCCGCAGTTTCATGGACACCACGTCGGAGCCGGCATTGGGTTCGCTCATGGCCAGGGCGCCGACGTGTTCGCCGCTGATCAGTTTGGGCAGGTAGCGGGTTTTCTGTTCGTGATTGCCGTTACGGTTGATCTGGTTCACACAGAGGTTGGAGTGGGCGCCGTAGGAGAGGGCGACCGAGGCCGAGCCGCGGCTGATCTCTTCCATCGCCACGACATGAGCCAGGTAACCCAGGCCGGCGCCACCGTAGGCTTCCGGCACGGTGATGCCCAACAGACCCATGTCGCCGAACTTGCGCCACATGTCGGCGGGAAACAGGTTATCGATATCGATCTGCGCCGCTCGCGGTGCCAGCTCGGCCCTGACGAAGGCCTGCACTTGGTCGCGCAGCATGTCGATGGTTTCGCCGAGGGCAAAATTCAGGGAAGGGTAGCTCATGGGACACCTTTGGCTTTTTTATAGGGTGCGGAGAGCGGGGGAGTGCTCTCACCTTTACGTTAACGTAAGCCTGGGATGGGCGACTGTCAATCACCCTTTACGTTAACGTCAACTTGAGCGAGAGTAAGAGGGCTTGTGCAGCAAGGGACATCGCTTCACCCACTAATAAAGACAAGAGGGGGCGTCATGGATCAACCCGGTTCACATTCGCAGCTCAGCTACACCCGTGGCTCCCAGGCCGAGGCCCTGCTGGCGCAGACCATCGGCCAGGCTTTCGACGAGACCGCATCCCGCTATCCCGATGGCGAAGCGTTGGTGGTTCGCCATCAGTCGCTGCGCTACACCTGGCGGCAACTGGCCGACGCGGTTGATTTGCATGCCAGGGCCTTGCTGGCGCTGGGCCTGAACGCTGGCGACCGTCTAGGTGTCTGGGCGCCCAATTGCGCACAGTGGTGCATCAGCCAATTCGCCAGCGCGAAAATCGGCGTGATCCTGGTCAACATCAATCCTGCCTATCGCAGCGGTGAGCTGGAGTATGTGCTCAAGCAATCCGGCTGCCAGTGGCTGGTATGCGCCGGGGCGTTCAAGCGCTCCGACTACCACGCCATGCTGCAGACCCTCGTGCCTGAGCTGGCAGAGCAATCGATCGGCCAGCTGCGCAGCGAACGCCTGCCGGATCTGCGAGGTGTGATCAGCCTCGATGCCCGGCCGCCCTCCGGTTTCCTGCCCTGGTCGCAACTGTCGGGCCTGGGCGCGGCGGTGCCCCCCGGTCAATTGGCCGAGCGCCAGGCCAGCCTGCATTTCGATCAGCCGGTGAATATCCAATACACCTCCGGCACCACCGGTTTCCCCAAGGGCGCAACCCTCAGTCATTTCAACATTCTCAACAATGGCTACATGGTCGGCGAAAGCCTCGGCCTGAGCGTCGCCGACAGGCTGGTGATCCCGGTGCCGCTCTATCATTGCTTCGGCATGGTCATGGGCAACCTGGGCTGCATGACCCATGGCAGCACGATGATCTACCCCAACGATGCCTTCGACCCGCTGTTGACCCTTCGCACCGTGGCCGAGGAAAAGGCCACCGCGCTGTATGGCGTACCGACCATGTTCATCGCCATGCTGGACCAGCCGCAGCGCGGCGAATTCGACCTGTCCAGCCTGCGCACCGGCATCATGGCCGGGGCGACCTGCCCGATCGAAGTGATGCGGCGGGTCATCGGCGAGATGCACATGGCCGAAGTCCAGATCGCCTACGGCATGACGGAAACCAGTCCGGTATCGCTGCAGACCGGTCCTTCAGACGAGCTGGAGCTACGCGTGGCCACCGTGGGTCGGACCCAGCCGCAGCTGGAAAGCAAGATCATCGACGACGCCGGCGATATCGTGCCCCGTGGCAGCATTGGCCAATTGTGTACCCGTGGTTACAGCGTGATGCTCGGCTACTGGAACAATCCCCAGGGAACCGCCGAGGCCATCGACCGGGACGGCTGGATGCACACCGGCGACCTGGCCACCATGGACGCGCAGGGGTACGTCTGCATTGTCGGGCGTAACAAGGACATGATCATCCGTGGTGGGGAGAATGTTTACCCCCGCGAACTGGAAGAGCTCTTCTTCACCCACCCGGCCGTGGCGGATGTGCAGGTGATAGGCATCCCTTGTCCACGCTATGGTGAAGAAATCGTTGCCTGGATCAAGTTCCATCCTGGTCACAGTGCCACCGGCGAGGCGTTGCAGGACTGGTGCAAGGAGCGGGTCGCCCATTTCAAGGTGCCGCGTCATTTCAGGTTTGTCGAGGAATTCCCCATGACCGTGACCGGCAAGATCCAGAAATTCCGCATGCGCGAGATCAGCATCGAGGAACTGCGCGGGGAGTCGAGCTAGGGGCAACACGTTGGAAGCGAGCTTGCTTGCGATGGCTGTGCATCTGTCGACAACCGGGTTGTCTGACACTCCGCTATCGCGGGCAATCTGGCGGGAAGATAGGGAAGATGCAAAGCACAAAGGGGAGCCGAAGCTCCCCTTTAATTTTGTCGTCGCGTGCTCTTTTTATTATTGAGGGGCGGCCTGTTGTTGTTTTTGGTGACCGTGACCCTTTACCGCTGTTTTGGGCGATCCCCATCCGGGATCAAGAGCAAACGTATTTTTTTGAGCGCTGATCTGCTTTTTCGCTTAGCGATCCAACCGATTCGGGTCCTACCTGAGGGTAGTCTTATTGTTCTCTGCCCGGTTGCGGGTTGCTTCTGGAAGCACCCTGAAAAGCACACCTTCTCCAAAAAAATCTGTTAGCTGCGTCTCTGCCGTGTTGTTTTTGTTATGTCAGAGTCGTTTCGTCTTGTTTTTATTAGGTTTGCCGCTTTTTTATTCTTGTTATGCCAGAGAGATAGCAGGTGCCGTGCCAACTTTTAAAAATCCTTTTAAATCAATGTCTTGAGATTTTCATGGGAAAATCGCGGCAGTGTAGATCTGACAAATTGTTTCCGTGTTACTCGTTTGGCCGTCCCCCAAAGGGGGGCGGTAACACCTTCACTGTGCACTGAGGGCCTTGGCGACCCGTGAGCCGGTCGGACGACCGAGCACGCTGCAGATCTGTCGGCCCGCGGCGATCAAGGCGTCCAGGTCGATGCCGGTTTCAATGCCCAGGCCATTGAGCAGATACAGCACGTCCTCGGTGGCGACGTTACCGCTGGCGCCTTTGGCGTAGGGGCAGCCACCGAGGCCGGCAATGGAGCTGTCGAACACCGCGATGCCTTCCAGCAGGCTGGCGTAGACGTTGGCCATGGCCTGACCGTAAGTGTCGTGGAAATGCCCGGCGAGCCTGGCGCGAGGCACCTGCTCACCGACCACCTCGAACATCTTGCGTGTGGCGCCCGCGGTACCAGTGCCGATGGTGTCTCCCAGGGACACTTCGTAACAGCCCATCGCATACAGCTCCCGGGCGACCCATGCCACCTGCTCGGGCTTGACCGCGCCTTCATACGGGCAGCCCAGCACACAGGACACGTAGCCCCGCACGCTGACGCCGTTTTGCCCGGCGGCCTCCATGATCGGCGCGAAGCGTTCCAGGCTTTGCTTGATGGAGCAGTTGATGTTGCGCTGCGAGAACGCCTCGGACGCAGCCGCGAACACCGCCACTTCCTTCACGCCGGCCGCCAGAGCGTCTTCGAAACCCCGCAGGTTCGGTGCCAGGGCGCCATAGGTCACGCCGGGCTTGCGCTGGATTTGCGCGAACACTTCGGCGGAGCCGGCCATCTGGGGCACCCACTTGGGCGAGACAAAGCTGCCGACCTCGATGTAACCCAGGCCAGCGGCACTGAGGGCATCCACCAGGCGTACCTTGTCGGCGACACTGATGGGGTGGGCTTCATTCTGCAGGCCGTCACGGGGACCGACTTCGATCAAGCGTACAAAGGAGGGAAGGGACATGGAGATTGACCTGTGGTAGTGGATGCGCCCGCTCCCAAAGGGGCTGGCGTCGTTATTGGGTCGTTACTGGACAGCTTCCTGTCCCTTGAGCGTTTGCTCCAGTGCCTGGATGCAGCGTTCCTCGGCCGTATCGAGTTCCAGCTTCATCTGCTCGATGTCCAGCAGTTGCTGTTCGAGTTGTTCCCGGCGCTCGGCGATTTTCGCCAGCATGCTGTTCAACTGCTTCTGGTTACCGCTGGAAGGGTCGTAGAGTTCGATCAGTTCGCGGCATTCGGCCAGGGAAAACCCGATGCGCTTGCCGCGCAGGATGAGCTTGAGGCTGACCTTGTCCCGTGGTGAATAGATGCGTTCCTGGCCTCGTCGCTCAGGGCTCAGCAGGCCCTGTTCTTCATAGAAGCGGATTGCTCGGGTCGTGATATCAAGCTCCCGGGCAAGATCGGAGATGCTGTAGGTCTGGCTGCTCATGGACGCGCTCGAAACGAAAGGTGCTGGCGCTAAGCTAATGGCAGGTTGACGTTCACGTCAAGCATGGGGGCTGCGCTACGTTGGAGCATGAATCGGTGGGAGCGGGCTTGCGCACTCCCACCATTTGATCCTTCAGACTTTGTCGAGCTTCTTCTCGTGCGCCGTCACCTGCTGGCACAGCTCGATCATCTGTTCGCGCATCCAGCGGTTGGCCGGGTCCTGGTCGGTGCTTTCATGCCAGTAGAGGTGGGTCTCCACCGGCGGCACGTCGTTGACCGGTAGCAGGAAGGCGTGCAGGTCATGGCGACGCGCAAAGCGTTCGGGGACGGTCATGACCATGTCGGTCTGCTGCAGCACCTGCGAGGCCATCAGGTAATGCTGGGAGCGCAGGGCAATCTTGCGCTGGATACCCATCTTGCCGAGGGCCAGGTCCACATAGCCCAGGCCGTTGCGTCGGCTGGAAATATGCACGTGGGTCTGGGCCAGGTAGTCATCGAGGCTGAGTTTTTCCTTGCTCGCCAAGGGGTGGCCTTTGCGCATGGCGCACACATAACGGTCTTCCATCAGCTTGACGTGACGCACTTGAGGGTCGGTGTTGAGCGGCGCGTCCACGGCAAAGTCGAGGCGGCCGGCGGCCAGTTCCTTGGTGGTTTCCCGGCGCTTGGACAGGAAACTTTCGATGGCCACCGTGGGCGCCAGGCGGCGCAGGCGCTGGAACAACGGCGGCAGGATCACCCCTTCGGTCAGGTCGGTCATGCTGATGCGGTAGGTCTTGACCGCCTGGAGCGGGTTGAAGATCCGGCTTTCCTGTACCGACACCCGCAGCAGCGACAGGGCATTGCGCACCGGGCCGATGATGTTCTGGGCCATGGGCGTGGGCACCATGCCCTGGGCGGTGCGCACGAACAGCGGGTCGTTGAAGGTTTCCCGCAGGCGCGCCAGGGCGTTGGACACTGCCGGCTGGGTGATGCCGACGATCTGCCCGGCGCGGGTCAGGTTGGCTTCGGTGTAGATCGCATCGAAGACGATGAAAAGGTTGAGGTCGACCTTGCTCAGATTCATTGCGCTGCACTCTTGTTCTTGGACTTGGTGAGGTGCCGGAAGGCGATGCGAATCAGTGAAACATATATCGGTGATGAATGTTAATACACGCCGAGAATAGGTTAGGTAAATTTTCGTAGCTGAACTAGCATCGATTTCATGACCTAAAACAACCTCTGCCAAGAAGGTGCTGCCCATGGATTTTGCCTATTCCCCCAAGGTTCAGGAACTGCGTGAACGCGTCACGGCGTTCATGGATGCCTACGTCTACCCGGCCGAAGCAGTGTTCGAACGACAAGTGGCCGAGGGCGACCGCTGGCAACCCACGGCCATCATGGAAGAGCTCAAGGCCAAGGCCAAGGCAGAAGGCCTGTGGAACCTGTTCCTGCCCGAGTCCGAGCTGGGCGCCGGCCTGACCAACCTGGAATACGCGCCACTGGCAGAGATCATGGGGCGCTCGCTGCTGGGGCCGGAACCGTTCAACTGCTCGGCGCCGGACACCGGCAACATGGAAGTCCTGGTGCGTTACGCCAATGAAGAGCAGAAGCAGCGCTGGCTGGAACCGCTGCTGCGGGGTGAGATCCGGTCGGCCTTCGCCATGACCGAACCGGATGTGGCCTCTTCGGACGCGACCAACATGGCTGCCCGGGCCGAGCGCGACGGCGACCAGTGGGTGATCAACGGCAAGAAGTGGTGGACCTCGGGCGCCTGCGACCCGCGCTGCAAGATCCTGATCTTCATGGGCCTGAGCAACCCCGATGCGCCGCGCCACGCCCAGCATTCGATGATCCTGGTGCCGGTGGATACCCCCGGGGTCAAGATCGTCCGGCCTTTGCCGGTGTTCGGTTACGACGACGCCCCCCACGGCCATGCCGAAGTGCTGTTCGACAACGTGCGGGTACCATACGAAAACGTCCTGTTGGGTGAAGGACGAGGCTTTGAAATTGCCCAGGGGCGCCTCGGCCCCGGGCGCATCCACCATTGCATGCGGTCCATCGGCATGGCCGAGCGGGCACTGGAATTGATGTGCAAGCGTGCCGTCAGCCGTACCGCCTTCGGCAAGCCGTTGGCACGCCTGGGCGGCAACATCGACAAGATCGCCGACTCGCGGATGGAAATCGACATGGCTCGCCTGCTGACCTTGAAGGCGGCCTACATGATGGACACGGTCGGCAACAAAGTAGCGAAGAGCGAAATCGCCCAGATCAAGGTGGTTGCGCCCAACGTCGCCCTGAAGGTCATCGACCGTGCGATCCAGATCCACGGCGGCGCGGGGGTTTCCGGCGATTTCCCGCTGGCCTACATGTACGCCATGCAACGGACCCTGCGTCTGGCGGACGGCCCCGATGAAGTCCACCGCGCGGCCATCGGCAAGTTCGAGATCGGCAAATACGTGCCCAAGGAGATGTTGCGTAGCGGGCGCTGAAGGCCTGCTTCACCCTGGCAACGCCATCGCGCTCATCACAGATCCCCTGTGGGTGCGAACGTGCTCGCGATGGCGTTGCTACATCCGGCACGCATGCAAGCTGAACCACCGCCATCGCGAGCAAGCTCGTTCCCACAAGGAGTGTGGGGGGCGAGGCAGGTGTCGCACCGCAAACCTACTGTGGGAGCGAGCTCGCGATGGCCGCTTCCCGGACAGTGCGTTTTCTTACTCCTTGACGCTCATGTACTCCTCGGCCCAACGGATATATTCCTCGGGCTGGGTGTAGGTGTGGGTCAGTTCGGTGGCGCTGAGGTCCGATGCCTGGGTGAAGATCTGCCGTTGCTCGCGAAGGCTGTCGTACGTGGCCTTGATCGCGGCGAAGTAGGCGCCGTGGCCATCGATGGTAACCCGCACGCCCAGCTCGGCCAGGCGCTTGTCGTCCCGCAGGAGCGGATTGCCGTAGGTGACGAGCATCAGCGGCACATTCAGGTTCTCGCTGATCTTTTCCAGGTGATCGAAGTCCTGGACACCCACCATGCAGATCCCGTCCGCCCCGGCACGTTCATATTGCTGGGTACGGCTGATGACTTCCTGGACCGGCAGGATGCCGGCGTTGGTGCGGGCGATGATCGCCATTTCCGGATCGACCCGGGCCTCCAGCGCCGCGCGGATCTTGCCGACGCCCTCGGCGACGCTGATCAGGTCCGTGGACTTGCGCCCGAACTGGGCCGGCAGCAGCGTGTCCTCGATGGTCAGGGCGGCCACCCCGGCACGCTCGAGCTCGATGATGGTGCGCATCACGTTCAGGGCGTTGCCATAGCCATGGTCGGCATCGGCGATGACCGGCAATTGGGCCACGCGACCGATGCGGGTGGCCTGTTCGGCGAATTCGCTCAGGGTGATCAGCGCGAAGTCCGGCGCCCCCAATACTTGCAACGACGCGACCGATCCTCCCAGGATCCCTACTTCGAAACCCAGGTCGGCGGCGATGCGCGCCGACATCGGGTCGAACACCGAGGCGGTGTGATAGCAGGTCCGGGAAGCCAGCAGTTGACGAAAGCTACGGCGTAAATCTTGATGGGAAAGCCTGGACATATGAGTTCCACCAATGGAATGGAAGGGCTTGAGCAAAAGTGTCAACGCCGAAGGAGCCAAAGGCTATCACGTGGCAAGCGCAAGGAGGATGACGAATGCGCATGGGCTATGCCTTGCGTGCAAGTACGGTGAGTTCGCGGGCGATGGCTGATGGAAAGATACAACGATCCCGCTGCACGGTGATATGTCTTGTGTTTTGCGCCGCGAGCGTTGCAGGCCCGCGCTAAGCCGCCGCAGCCTGGCGTCCCTGACCGAGCAGCGGCACGGCGCGCACCGTATCGCCCGGCTGCATCTGCAGGCGTTTGACGGTAAGGCGATCGACCAGCAGGCTGTGGCCGTGCTGATGGGCCCGGGCGCTGGTGACGCGGCAGTTCGCCAGGCGCCGGTTGTGGATCAGCCAGACCGGTGCCTGTTCGTCCAGCGTGCCGATGGCCAGGGCCAGTGACTGGCTGTCACGCACGCTGCGGATCTTCGACACTGGCGCCTCGATCACCGGGCCCCCGTCGAAGATATCGATGTAGCCCTTATGGCTGAAGCCCTCGGCGCCGAGAATCTTCAGGGCCGGTTCAGTGTTCGGATGGGCACGGCCAATGGCGGCCTGTGCCTGTTCGGTGAGCATGCAGGTATACAGCGGCTGGCGCGGCATCAACTCGGCAATGAAAGACTTGTTGCCCATGCCGGACAACTGATCGGCATAGCTGAAGTCTTTCTTGAAGAAGTGTCGTCCCAGGCTGTCCCAGAATGGCGAGCAACCGTTCTCGTCGGCATGGCCTCGCAGCTCGGCGATGAGTTTCTCGCCGAACAGCTGGGAGAATTCGGCGACGAACAACAGGCGCGCCAGGGACAGCAGGCGCCCGTTATGGCCGTGACGCTGGGCGGGGTGCAGGAACAGGGAGCAGATTTCCGATTGCCCGGTCATCTCGTTGTTGAGAAACAGGGTGGGGATCTGCCGCTGGATGCCCAGTTCCGGGGCCGAGCTGACGGTGACCCCGACCCGATAGTTGTACCACGGCTCCCGCAGCCCGACGGCACCGGTCAGGGCGCTGATGCCAACCACTTGGCGGTCGTCGTCCTCCAGCACGAACAGGTAGTCGGCGTCGGCGCGCTCGACCTGCCCGGCAAAGGTGCGCTGGGCCCAGCGTACGCGGTGGGCCAGGCGTTCCTCGTTGGCCGGCAGGCTGGTGAACCCCGGCCCGGCGCAGCGCGCCAGTTCCAGCAAGGACGGCAGGTCGGTAATGGCGACCGGGCGGACAATCATGATGCGGCTCCTTCGTCGTGTCGGCCTGGGCGCAGGACCAGGACAGGACTTCCCGTGACGTTCATAGGGTGATCACCCGGATCCGTTCGCCTTCGTCGATGTCCAGCGCGGCGAGCATGTCGGGCGTCAGGGCCACGGGCCCCTCGGCGGCGACATCCAGCTCGGCCACGATGGCGCGATAGTCTGCAAGGCGGTCGTTGCTCACCAGGTAGCGGCCCCGGGCGTCAATCTGCGAGCTCTTCCAGGTCTGGACCATGCGACTTCGGGCGATGGAGCGGATGTTGGCGATACGGGCGTGCAGGGTTGGCCCGCCGTCGAACAGGTCTACATAGCTGTTGGTCTCGAAGCCTTCGCGCGCCAGGATGTCGAAGGCTTCCTGGCCATCGGGATGAACCCGACCGATGCAGGCCTGGGCCTCGGGCGGCAGCATCGGCACATAGAGCGGGTACTGGGGCATCAATTCGGCGAGGAAGGATCGGCTTTGCAGGCCGCACAACCGTTCGGCTTCGACGTAGGGCAGGTCGAAGAAGTGCTGGCCGATTGCATCCCAGAATGGCGACTGGCCGTCATCGTCGCTGTAACCGACGATTTCGGTGATGACCGATTCGGCGAAGCGTTGCGGATGCGCGGCGATGAACATCAGGCGGGCCCTGGACAGCAACTCCGATTCCGCCGTGCGCACCCGGTCGGCGTCGATGTGGAAACCGCGCAGCAGCGTCTGGCCCTGCAGATCCTGGCACAGCGACAGTGCCGGTACGCCATGCTGGATGTTCAACTCCCGGGACTCGCTGGAGAATGGGCGGTTGCGCAGGCTGTAGAACGGTTCGTTGCAACCGGTGCTGGCGAGGATTTCGGAACAGCCCACCAGGCGCCCGGAGACCAGGTCCTGCAACACGAAAAAATAGTTTTCCCCGCCAGGTGCTCGCACATCAGCCTCGAACGAGGCGCACGAGTCGAGGATTTTTTCTCGCAGGCGCTCGATGTCGTCTGGAAGCGACGTCACCCCCACCAGACTGTCACGGGCCAGTTGCTGCAGTTGCGGCAAATCGCTTGGTTGAACTGGACGTAAGGCCAGCATGGATTGCACTCCTGTTCCTGAGCCCGGTGATCTGCACCGGGCTTGACGATCACTGTCGATGTCCACGCGTCGTAACCGTTGTGTTGTCGCAGCGCGATGACCGACACCCCCTTGCGATCATCGCTGAACCTCAATGACCTGCCGGATCGGGCAGGGCCGTGCTGGCGCCGAATTTATTGAGCAGGCACAGATAGACGACGCCCGCTGCGATCCAGACCAGGCCGAGCTTTTGCGCGTCCACGCCCATGTTGTACATGATGGCCGCGACGATGCAGAAGCCTATCAGTGGGCAGATCAGGTGGCGGACCACTTGTCCGGACCGCTGGCGACGCCAGTAATGGTTGATCACGGTGACATGCAGCAGCATGAAACCACTCAGTGCGCCGAAGTTGACCAGTGAGGTCAGGGTATCCACGGCATTGATGAACAGGTAGCAGATCAGCAGCGACAGCACCGCCACCAGGTAGATGCTCAGGTACGGGGTGTTGTGTTTTGGATGGACCTTGGCCAGCACTTTGGGCAACTTGCCGTCTCGGGCCATGCCGAACAACAGGCGCGACACCGCGGCTTGGGAGGTGATGGCCACGGCCACGCCCCAGGACAGCGCGGTGGCGACGGCCGTCATGGTGGCCAGCCAGCTGCCGGCGGCCAGTTCGGCGATTTCATAGAAAGCGGTATCGGCGGACTTGAAGCCCATGCCGGCCGCCAGGTCCGTGGCGATCCAGGTCTGCACCACGAAAATCACCCCCATGACCAGCAGCGTGAGCATCGCGGCCTTGCCGACACTGCGACCCGGATCGCCCTTGATTTCTTCGGCCAGGGTGGAAATGGCGTCGAACCCCAGGAACGACAGCACGGCGATCGACACGGCCTGCATCAGCAGGGCGAAGTTGAAATGCTCCGGACTGTACAGCGGCGCCAGGGTCAGTTGGCCGTTACCCGCGCCACCGTGCAGGGCATTCCAGGCATAGGCCAGGAAAATCCCCAGCACCACCAGCTGCGCCAGCAGGAAGATGATGTTCATCCGGGCGGTGAAGGTGATGCCTCGCAGGTTGACGAAGGTCGCGCTCACGAGGAAGGCCAGGATGAAGCCGACCTTGGGAATCTCCGGGTACAGGTGATTCAGCGCCATGGCGGCGTAGACATACAGCAGCGGGGGAATCAGCAGGTAGTCCAGCAGCATCAGCCAGCCGGCGATAAAGCCTACATGTGGGTTGAGACCCCGTTGTGCGTAGGAATAGACGGAGCCGGCCACCGGAAAGGCCCGGGCCATGCTGCCATAGCTCAGCGCGGTGAACAGCATCGCCACCATGCCGATGATGTACGCCAGCGGCACCATCCCCGGCGCCTCCGCGTTCACGTAGCCGTACACGCCGAACGGCGCGATAGGGATCATGAAAATCATCCCGTACACCACCAGGTCCGTCAGTGACAGGCTGCGTTTCAATTCCTGTTTGTAGCCAAATGCCTCGATACTCACAAGCCGTTCTCCTTTTCAGCCGATCATGGATTTTCAGGATGTCTTGCCGCTGTTTTCTACAGCAACGGCGCCAGGCAGGCGCTCCAGGCCCGTACTTCTTCGGGGCTGCGCAGCAAATCGTTGCGGACCTCGATCAGCACCGAATCCAGGCCGCGTCCATCGCCATGCACAGGAACCGTCATGTCGCTCAAGGGGCTGACCCGATAGGGCTGGTTCCCCGCCACCCGCAGCGAATGCCGGCTCAGCCCGTCGACGATGCGCTGGGCGTAGTCCGCCGCTTCTGCAAACAGCACGCCGGCTTCAAGACTGCGGGGCTGACCGTAGAACACCGGGGTGAAGCTGTGGATGCCCACCACCCGTACCGGTCGCTGGTCGGCCAGGCGCTGGTCGATCAACGAGCGCAACCGGTCATGGAACGGGTGGAACAGGCACTGCTGGCGGTAGGCACGCGTGGCCTCGTCCAGGGACTGGTTGCCGGGAATCTGGTAGATCTCGCTCTGGGCTGGAATGCTGTCCGGCACGTGCAGCGGGCGGTTCAGGTCGATCAGCAGCCGTGAATAGTTGGCCGACAGCAAGGTTGCGCCGAGGGTCTCGGACAGGCATTCGGCCAGTGCCAGGGCACCAATGTCCCAGGCAATGTGTTCCTGGGCGGCCGTTTCATCCAGGCCCAGGTCGTTCAACGCCCCGGGGATGAACCGACTGGCGTGTTCGCACACCAGGATCAGTGGGTGCTCGGCGTTCTCCCGAAGCAACCGGTAGGCTGGCTCGGTGTACAGGCCCGATTCGGCACACTCAATAGATTCGCGCATAGTGCTCACAACGCTCGGCAGGTGACAGCGCCTGGGTCAAGGCCAGCTCCTCGGCCTTCAAGGCGAAGTAGGTTTCGACCAGCGGGCCGGGCAGGGCTTCGAGCAGCGCCCCGCTGTTACGCAGGCAATCCAGGGCCTGGGCCAGGTCGGTCGGCAGGGCGATAATGCCACGACTGCGGCGCTGTTCCTCAGTCAAATCGTCGGGTATTTCATCGGTGACGGCATTGAGTGCCAACCCTTGTTCGATACCCAGCCTCCCGGCGATCAATAACCCCGCCATCGCCAGGTGCGGCGAGGCCGTGGCGTCCATGGCACGGAACTCCAGGTTGTACTGGTTGGCGACCGGCCTGGCTCCCAGGCTGACGGTCGGGCAGATCCGCAGGGCCGCTTCGCGGTTGCGCTGTCCCAGGCACGCGTAGGAAGCGCTCCAGTGGTGCGGTTGCAAGCGTTCGTAGGACACCGGGGTCGGCGCGGTCAAGGCGCACAGGGCCGGCAGGTAATGCAGCACCCCGGCCGCCCAGTGTCGACCGAGGCTGGAAAGACCGTTGGCGCTGGCAGCGTCATGGAGCACCGGCTCGCCGTCCAGATCTTGCAGGCTCAGGTGCAGGTGCACGCCGTTGCACACGGCATCGGCCGACGTCTTGGGGGCGAAGCTCACCGCCAGGTCCATCTGCCGGGCGATTTCCCGGGTAATCTCCCGTACGTTCACGGCGCGGTCGGCCGCGGCGACGCCAAGGGCGGGGCGGCAGGTTATTTCGTACTGATGCTTGCCGTATTCGGGCAGGAACATCTCCGGTTCGACACCACCGGCCCGCAATGCGCCGAGCAACCATCCGGCGAACCCGGCCTGCTGGCGCTGGGCCTGGAGGCTGAAGGCCAGGCGATCGGGTTGGGGCTGGGAGGTGTCCAGCCTGAATTCATGTTCGAACGCGGCCAGTACCTGCAGGCCGAGCTCGGCCCGGTAGCGTTCCACTTCGTCGCGCAACAGCGTGCGCGGGCAAGCGGACCAGGGGCGACCGTCGGTTTCCCGCAGGTCGCAATGGATGTAGTCCAGCGCCGGCGCCTGGGCGTCGGGCCCCTGGTCGACGGTTACCCGGCTAGGCAGGTCCGGAATCAGTCGCAGATCGCCATAAGCGCCCCACGGATTGACCGATGCGATGATGTCCTGGGGGGTCAGCGCACTGTTGGCCGGCACCCAGCCGCAACCGGCGGTGACGTAGTGGGGCAGCTCATCGCTGGGGAACGAGCGGCCTCGGGTCACGCCGATCAGGTCGGTGCTGACCAGCGTGGTGACGGGAAGCTGTGCCAGGGGCGCTGCGCGGTCGAGACGGCTCACGGCTGCATCTCCTGCAAGCGGCCGAGCACGGTGTCGGTGTCGGCGATCCAGCAGTAGCCTTTGATCGCATTCAGGCAGGCCAGGTGGCGTTGTTCGGTGTAGGTGGCGCAGGCATCCTCCACCAGGGTGACCAGGTAGCCACGGTCGGCGGCGTCGCGTACGGCCATGTCGACACACTGGTCGGTGACGATGCCGGCGACGATCAGGTGCCGGGTCTGCAGGTTGCGCAGTACGTAGTCGATGTTGGTGGAGTTGAACACGCCCGAAGACGTCTTGGGCAAGACGATCTCGTTTTCCAGTGGGGCAAGCTCGGCGATGATCTGTGCCTCGGGGCTGCCCTTGGGCAAGTGCATGTCCGATAACTTGTGGTCCAGGGAGCGGTCGCGACCGTCGGCGGTGAGGCTTTCGATGTGGGTATGCAGTACGTTCTGCCCCGCCGCCCGCAGCCCCTGGAGCAGACGCTGCTGGTTGGGAATCACCCGTTCGCGGGCGCGACGGATGAAATAGTCTGCCTCGGGGGTGTCCAGGTGGGCATCGAATTGCGGTTCCAGCCAGGCCCGTTGCATATCCACCAGCAGCAAGGCGGTGTGGTCGCGGGTGAACGGCAGGTCCCTGGGTGAGCGGTGGGGGAGCGAGAACATCCTTATTTTTCCTCCAACAGGTGCGTGTTGAACTCTGCGCGCAGGGCATCGATGCCTTCCAGGCGTTCGGCCAGCGCCGGGCACTGCAGGGTCAGGCAGGCGACCAGCGCCTCGACCTGGGCCAGGGCCGGCACGAGGCTGTCGAAGGCCGAGACCGACGACTCCACCGGCGCGCTGATGATCAGGTCGGCCAGTTCGCGCAAGGGCGAAGTGTAGATATCGCTGAACAGCACGACCCGGGCATGACGTTCCTTGGCCGCGCTGGCCACGCGCAAGGCCTGGGCCTGGTAGCGACGATAATCGAAGATCAACACCACGTCCTGGCGTTGCACATCGAACAGCCGGTCAGGCAACTGGGCGTTGTCCTCGAGGGAAAAACAGCCGGCACGAAGCAGGCGCAGGTGAGTGAGCAGGTAGTGGGCCAGGAAGCTGCTGAAGCGTCCGCCGAAGCAATGCACCTGATGCCGGCTGTCCAGCAGCCACTGCACCAGGATGCGTACGTCTTCGGGTTGGGTCAGAGCCTGGGTTTCAACCAGAATCTGGTGGCTGGCCGCCAGGTACTGGCTCCAGGTATCGCCCTGTTGCAGTTTGGCCCGGGGTTGCAGCAGCGTGCGGGGGGAGCGCAGGCGATGGTCCATGTCCACCAGCAGCGCATCCTGGAATTCGGCATAACCGCCGAACCCGAGTTTTTTCACCAGCCGCACGATGGTCGGGTCGCTCACGCCGGCATGGTCGGCCAGACGCGACATCGGGCCCAGGCCGTTGCGTGGATAATGATCGAGCAGGGCACGTACGACCTTGCGTTCCGACGGCGTCAATACCAGGCCGGGATCGGTAATAAGGTCTCTGAGGGGAGGCATCCGTGCTCCTTGCGTGGATGGGTGTTGGATTTCTTACATAAGTCCTGAAAATAGTATTTATGTAGCGGGAGCTACATGTCCAGCGGTTTTTACGTTCCGTTTAAAATGCTCGAAAATGGTGCGAAAACGCCGTAGGACGGGGCCTCGCGCTGGTTTCAGCTGGAGTGTCAGCCAAAGCTTTTTTTCGTGTCCGAAATAACGCCTTTTTGGTTCGGATATTTGATTTCATATAAGGTGCCGAACACACAGACGGCCCAGCATGGCCTTTCCCGACTATCCCGATTGCGTGAGAACCTGCATGCAAGCCACCCGCCTGACCTTGATCTGCCATGGGCGCACCGCCGCCCAGAAACGCGGGTGCTTCGCGACCGACGAGCCGCTGGACGCCGCCTGGCTGGACAGGCGTCCGGAGGCGGGCAGCGGGTATGAACATGTCCGGCAACTGCTCTGCGCACCGGAACTGCGCGCCCGCCAGACAGCCGCGCTGTATGGAGCGCAGTTCCGGGTGGTCGAGGCCCTGGCCGACTGTGACCTGGGTCGATGGCGCGGGCTGTCGGTCGACGCGTTGCTCAAGGCAGAGCCGGAACGCCTGCAGGGCTGGCTGGACGATCCCGATGCCGCGCCCCATGGCGGTGAGTCGGTCACTCGGTTGTGTCGCCGTGTCGCAGACTGGCTCGCCAGCCTGGAAGAGGAGCCGGGACACCTGCTGGCTGTCACCCATCCGTTCGTGATCCGCGCGGCCCTGGTGAATGTACTGCACTGTCCGGCATCGGCGTTCAACCGTATCGACATCGAACCGTTGTCCGCCCTGGAGTTGCGTTTCAACGGGGTCTGGCGATTACGCACCCTGACCCCTGGGCAGGAGTCCTGAGCATGAAGAAGTTATCAGTCATCGGCATCGGGGCCGGCGATCCGGATTACCTGACGATGCAGGCGGTGAAAGCCCTGAACCGGGTCGACGTGTTCTTTCTCATGGACAAAGGGGCCGACAAGCAAAAGCTGATGGATCTGCGGCATGAAATCTGTAGGCGTTACATCGTGGATCGCACGTATCGTTTCGTCGAAGCCTACAGTCCTGAACGCCAACGCGACGACCGGGACTACCTGGACAGTGTCGAACAACTCAACCGTGCCAAGCAGGCGACTTTCGAAAGACTGATCGACGAAGAACTGTCCGATGGGCAGTGTGGCGGGTTCCTGGTATGGGGCGACCCGGGGTTGTACGACAGCACGGTTCGTATCCTGCAGGCGATTCTCGATACGGGGCGTTGCGATTTCGAATTCGAGGTCATTCCCGGGATCACCAGTGTCCAGGCCCTGGCTGCGCGACACAAGGTTCCCTTGAACAGCATTGGCGGATCGCTGGAGATCACCACCGGACGCCGGTTGGCGTCGGGGCAGGCGGGACAGGCGAGCAGCAGGGTGGTGATGCTCGATGCCGAGGATGCGTATCGCCAGGTGAACGATCCGGACGTGTACATCTATTGGGGCGCCTATGTGGGCACACCGGACGAAATCCTCATCGCCGGTCGGCTGGGGGAGGTGGCCGACGATATCGAGCGCACCCGCAAGGCTGCGCGGCAGGCCAATGGCTGGATCATGGACACCTACCTGCTGCGCAAACCTTGAGGCGGGTTCGTGGAAAGTCCCTGCCCGAGGGCGAAACCGACCGATAGGCCTGGATCCGCCTGAGCCATCCACCGCGCCGCGCTCATCTTGGCCAGCAGGCTTGTGTCGGACGGGACAGTCGTCACCGGCGCGGCAATGCCGGAACAGCCCGCCGCCAGGTAGAAACCCGAAAACCCGTCCACGTAGCCTCCCCAGGTCTCCGCCACTTCAATGTCCGCCAGGGTCGGGAAGCGCATCCTGACTCGCTTGAGGATCTCGGCGACGGCGTCCGGCCTGGCCTCGGGATCGAGGACACGAATGTGCTCGAACGCCGTGGGTTTATCCGAGCCCCAGCCGCCAGTCCTTCCGGACCGTGGAAGGATTTGCCGATGCCGACATCCATGGCGCCCAGACGCTTCATGAACATCGGCAGGAAGGCTTTCCCCGCGCTGCGTACCCGCCCGGCTCCGAATATCGGTGAGGTGATCTACATGCCGGACTTCGCACTGACCCGTCGCCTCGATGGCAGCTATACGATGGCTATCAGTGGCAAGGCACGGCTCGAAATCATCCCCCAGGGCCTGCGCTACGCTGCGCAACTGTCTCGTTCTTGCCTCATGCAATCGCAGGAAAGATCGTGTTGATGGCGAGTCACGGCACAATCTGCCGCAGCCTCCAACAGCCGCAATCATCCTGTCGCCGACGTGCCGGGCCCAGCGGGTCGGCACTCGTCACGAAGGGCAGGGACAGCGGTTACATGGCCAGGCCCGGACGATCATCCGCGCCCGAACCGCTCCCGGTAGACCGAAGGCGCCACTCCGACGACGCTGCGAAACGCCACGCGAAAACTCTCCACCGAGCGGTAGCCGCACAGCTGTGCGATGTTGTCGGTGGTGTCTTCGGTGCTTTCCAGCAATTCGCGGGCTCGTGCCAGGCGTTCATGTTGCAACCACGCCTTGGGTGACTGGCCGCAGGCCTGGGTGAAGTGGCGCAGGAAGGTCCGTTCGCTCATGGCCGCCTGGCTGGCCAGTTCGCGTACGCCCAAGGGTTCGTGGAGGCGCTCGCGGGCCCACTGCATGATGCCCGACAGGTCGCCGCGCGGCGTGCGGCTGACCGGCGAGGGGATGAACTGTGCCTGGCCGCCGGTGCGTTGGGGGGACATGACCAGGCGGCGCGCCACCGCATTGGCGATCTGGGCGCCGAAATCCCGTGCCACCAGGTGCAGGCAGGCATCGATGCCGGCCGCGCTGCCCGCCGAGGTGATGACCTGGCCCGAATCCACGTACAGCACGTCCGGGTCCACCAGGACGGCGGGAAAACTCTCGGCCAGTTCATCGGTGTAGCGCCAGTGGGTCGTGGCGCCCAATCCGTCCAGCAATCCCGCCGCCGCCAGTACGAACACCCCGGAGCAGATCGACAGCAGGCGCGCGCCTCGTGCATGTGCCTTGCGCAAGGCGTCGAGCAACGCCTCGGACGGCGGCTCGCTGCGACTGCGCCAACCCGGCACGACGATGGTCCGGGCTGCCTCGAGCAACTCCATGCCGCCATCGGCCAGGACCTGGAAGCCGCCCAGGGCCCGCATCGGACCGTCATCGACGGCAACGATCCGGTGTTCGTACCAGGGAAAATCGAACTCGGGCCTGCCCAGGCCGAAGATCTCGATGGCAATGCCGAATTCAAATGTGCAGAGGCCGTCGTAGGCAAGGATGGCCACCAGACCGGGATTGGGATGCATTTGGCGGAAAATTCCCACAGAGTGTCTTGTACGCCACTGTAGCGGTAAGCTGCAGGCGGATAAAGTCTCTCTAAGCCCTCTACTGGAGTACCTGCGATGACCAGCCTGGTTAGTGAAGTGCCTGCTGCCCCATCCGACGTTGCCCTGCAGCATTTCAGCCGTCGCCTGACCTTCGAAACGGATTGTTCCGACGTGCATGCCAGCCAGCAGGCCGGCAAGGTGGATTTTGTGCTGGTGGATGTACGTGGCCCCCTGGCCTTCGAGCGCGGGCATGTACCCGGGGCGATCAACCTTCCGACTCGTTCCATCACTGCCCAGGCGCTGGCGGCGTATCCGCAAGACACATTGTTCGTGGTGTATTGCGCGGGCCCGCATTGCAACGGCGCCAACAAGGCAGCGGTCCGCCTGGCGACCCTGGGCTATCCGGTCAAGGAAATGATCGGCGGCATCATGGGCTGGCTCGATGAAGGTTTCCGCCTGACCGGTTCGGTGGAGCGGGTGGCGGAAACGGCGATTGGCTGCGATTGCTGACGCTGGGAGCCATGGTGAGGGAGCCATTTCCTTGCCAGGGCGCCTGTAGGTTGTTTCGTAAACCCCGGGGCCTTCCAACAGGTCCGGGGCTTTCTGTAATTATTTGTCGCTTCGACATAATTCCCCGCCTGTGTGCCCCTCTAGACTGCCGGCCTCTTCGGTTTTTGCCGACCTGATGCTGTGGCCGGCCATGCCGTCGAAACTGCCAATTCCGTCAAAAAATAAAATCAGCGCACGCAGGAGAAAGAATGAAGAAGCTAGCGATGTTCGGTGCCCTGGCACTGTCCGTATTGTCCCTGTCGGCCGTAGCCGAAGACGCCAAGCCGATCCGACTCGGGATCGAAGCCGGCTACCCACCCTTTTCGATGAAGACGGCCGACGGCAAGCTGGCGGGCTTCGATGTGGATATCGGCGATGCGTTGTGCGAGCAGATGAAGGTCAAGTGCATCTGGGTCGAGCAGGAGTTCGACGGCCTGATCCCGGCGCTCAAGGTGAAGAAGATCGACGCGGTGCTGTCGTCGATGACCATCACCGACGACCGCAAGAAGAATGTCGACTTCACCATCAAGTACTACCATACCCCGGCGCGCTTCGTGATGAAGGAAGGCTCCGAGGTCAAGGACCCGCTGACCGAGCTCAAGGGCAAGAAAGTCGGTGTGCTGCGCGCCAGCACCCATGATCGTTTCGCCACTGACGTACTGGTGCCCGCGGGCATCAACCTGGTGCGCTACACCTCCCAGCAGGAAGCCAACCTGGACATGGTGGCCGGGCGCCTCGACGCCATGCTGGCCGACTCGGTCAACCTCGACGAAGGTTTCCTGAAGACCGATGCCGGCAAAGGCTTCGCCTTCGTGGGCCCGACCTACGAGGATCCCAAGTACTTCGGTGGCGGTGCCGGTATTGCGGTGCGCAAGGGTGACAAGGCCCTGGCCGAGAAATTCAACGCCGCCATCACCGAGATCCGTGCCAACGGCACATACAAGAAGGTGCAGGACAAGTACTTCGCCTTCGATGTGTACGGCCATTAATCGTAGAGACACCATGGTGGCCACCGTCGACCGGTGAGCCACCTTTCTGGAGATTTCATGCAACGCATCGACCATACCCTGCCCTGGAGCCACCTGGGCACCGAGCGCCGGCTCAGTGTGTTTCGTTATGGCCATGGTCCGCGCAAGGCCTACATCCAGGCCAGCCTGCACGCCGACGAGCTGCCCGGCATGCGTACGGCCTGGGAGCTGAAGCAGCGGCTCAACGAACTCGAGGCCCAGGGGCTGCTCAAGGGCGTGGTCGAGCTGGTGCCGGCGGCCAACCCCATAGGCCTGGACCAGCATCTGCAAAGCGCCCACATGGGCCGTTTCGAGTTGGGCAGCGGCAAGAATTTCAATCGCTCCTTCGTGGAGCTCAGTGCCCCGGTGGCACAACGCATCGGTGATCGCCTGGGCGACGATCCGGCTGCCAACATCACTCTGATCCGCCAGACCATGTTGCAAGTCCTGGATGAACTGCCGACGCCTCCTTCGCAACTCGAGGCGTTGCATCGCCTGTTGTTGCGCCATGCCTGCGACGCCGATATCACCCTGGACCTGCATTGCGATTTCGAGGCGGCGATTCACCTCTACGCCTTGCCGCAACACTGGCCGCAATGGCGCTCGCTGGCGGCCCGGTTGAAGGCCGGGGTGGCGCTGTTGTGCGAGGATTCCGGTGGCAGCTCGTTCGACGAGTCCTGTTCGACCCCCTGGCTGCGCCTGGCCAAGGCGTATCCCGACGCCGCGATTCCGGCGGCCAACCTGGCAACCACGCTGGAACTGGGCGGCATGGGCGATACCCGAGTGGAGCAGGCGCGGGCCAATTGCGAAGCCATTCTCGGTTTCCTGGCTGAGCAAGGCTTCATCGGTGGCGACTGGCCGCCCGCGCCGGAGCAGTGCTGCGAAGGGTTTCCGTTCGAAGGCACCGAGTACCTGTTCGCGCCACACCACGGTGTGGTGAGCTTCCTGCGGGAGGCCGGTGAATGGGTGGAGCGGGGCGATCCGTTGTTCGAGGTGGTCGATCCGTTGACTGATCGGGTTTCCACGGTACGGGCCGGTACCTGTGGCGTGCTGTTCGCCCTGGACCGTGGACGCTATACCCAACCGGGTATCTGGCAGGCGAAAGTGGCCGGGCTTGAACCGATTCGCACCGGCAAACTGATCAACGACTGATAAGTGCTGTCTACCTCACCGCGCGGTCGTTGCCGCGCGGCTATCGAAACGATGGAGGAAGATCGATGCTCAAAGCCCTCGCCCTGTTGTTGCTGCTGCCTGCCATGGTCCAGGCGCAACCCTCGTTGCACACGGACCTGCCCCTCAATTACCTGGCTCATGTCGATGAGCAGGCCAGGGATCGGCCTCTGGTGATCTTCCTGCACGGTTCCGGCAGCAACGAACAGGACCTGTTCGAGCTCAAGGACGAGTTGCCCGGGGACTACAACTACCTCTCGGTCCGCGCTCCGAAAGTCATGGAGCCTGGCCACTACCAGTGGTTTGCGAAGAAAGGCGAGGGCGCCTACGAGGGCGATTCGTCGGACTTGAAGGCCAGCGGCCAGATGCTGCTGGATTTCATCGCCAAGGCTCGGGCCAAGTATCGCACCGACGCCAGCAAAGTCTACCTGGTGGGCTTCAGCCAGGGCGCTATGATGAGCTACGAAGTCGCCCTGCGGCATCCCGAGGCCGTCGGCGGCATTGCCGCGATGGGCGGCAGGGTACTTTCCGGATTGCGGACCGAATTGACCCCCGATGAGTCGCGACGGGCATTGGCTGTGTTCATCGGCCATGGCACGGCCGACCCGATCATTCCCTACCATGACGGTACCGAGGCCGACACCTTCCTCAAGACCCTGGCCCTGGAGCCCGAATTCCACGCCTACCCAGGCGTTGGCCACACGATCAGCGCCCTGGAGGTGCAGGACCTGCGGGCCTGGCTGGAGCGCCTCAATCCCTGAGCGCCCCTGGCTGAATCCTGGCGCCATGGGGCGCTTCGCTCCAGAGACGATCGCACGAAAGCCCCGGTCCCCATGGCCTCGATGCTGGTCGAGGCCAGGGCGATAACTCATTTCCCGGCGACGATCTGCTTGACCAGTGCCTCATGGCCGGCCTTGTCCCTGGCCCGGGAGATGATCTGCACCACGGCCATGCGTGTGCCGGAGGCGGCCAGCAAGGTGGTATCCAGGGTCGGTCCGCCGCCCTGGGTGGCACTGGTATCGAGCTGGCGCAGGCCGAGGCCGGTGCCTTTGCGGGTCAGGCTTTTTTCGCCCAGGACCTTGACATCGGGCAGGGCCTTGGTGCGCTGGGCGGCGAAATCGGCCATGGTCCTGTCGAGGAATGGCCCATCGTCGTCCTTCACGTTCGCACCGTCGAGAATAGTGTTTTCGGCCGTGATCACTACGGTCTTGCTGGTGGCATTGCTATACATCGTCCCCGTGGCCCCGGCGGTGCCCTGGGCGGCCTCCCCGGCGGGCAGCGGTGTCGCCGCGAATCCCTTGGGCAGGGTGAAGGCAAATTTCCCGCCCAGCATCGAGACTTTCCGCACGGGCAGGTCTCCAGGGTCCTTGGGCGAGGCCGAGTGGGCCGGCAATGCCATCAGGCTGGCCAGGACCGTCAGCAGCAGGGCGCTTGCGTGTTTATTCAGCAACGACATCGAAACTCTCCGCAGGGAGGCGTGTTTGAACGCCGATCATCCCACGGGCGTCGCTCCGGACTCCAGCGTCGGACAGGGTCTTTACAGCGAGACTGCCCGCTTCAGTCAGGTTCGACATCCAGCTGCAGGCAGTCATCGGCCAGGCGTTCGGTGCGTCGGACAATACCGCTGACCTTTCGACCTTCGGCACTGAACACGACGATCTGGGCCTTTTCCAGGTCCTCGGGCAGGGGCGGTTGCACGCGCAATGCGAACCATGGCGGCTCGGCGTCATCGAGGCGTTTGACGTCGAAACGGCAATGAACGCTCTTGGTCTCGCGGCCAAACAAGGTGTCCAGACCGTAGTCCAGGTGTGTGCCGTGGTCGGTTGCAGGGGGCAGGGACATCGCAATCTCCTGGCTGAATGCGCGACTGATGTTCAAGTGATTCCGGGCATCGATGAAAATTCCATCGGTAAGGCCCGATGGATGCGCCATCGGCGTGAGCACCGAAGCATCGGCGTTGCTGTAGAATCGCCCATCTTGACTGACAAGAGGTATGCCCATGAGCGAGCCTATTCGCCTGACCCAGTACAGCCACGGCGCCGGTTGCGGTTGCAAGATTTCGCCCCAGGTGCTGGAAGTGATCCTGGCCGGCAGCGGCGCGCAGAACCTCGACCCCCGGCTGTGGGTCGGCAATGCCTCCCGGGACGATGCAGCGGTCTACGCCATCGACGAGGAGCGCGGGGTGGTATCGACCACCGACTTTTTCATGCCGATTGTCGACGATCCGTTCGATTTCGGCCGCATCGCCGCCACCAATGCCATCAGCGATATCTACGCCATGGGCGGTGATCCGTTGATGGCGATCGCCATTCTCGGCTGGCCAGTCAACGTGCTGGCCCCGGAGATTGCCCGGGAAGTGATTCGCGGCGGTCGTTCGGTCTGTGACGAGGCGGGAATCCCATTGGCAGGCGGTCATTCCATCGACGCGCCCGAGCCGATCTTCGGCCTTGCCGTCACCGGCCTGGTGAGCAAGCGCCACATGAAGCGCAACGACACCGCCACCGCTGGCTGCCTGCTCTACCTGACCAAGCCCCTGGGCATCGGCATCCTCACCACGGCGGAAAAGAAGGGCAAGTTGCGGGCCGCCGACGTGGGCCTGGCCCGTGACTGGATGTGCACCCTCAACAAGCCCGGCAGCCGCTTCGGCAAGCTCGACGGCGTCATGGCGATGACCGACGTCACCGGTTTCGGCCTGCTCGGACATCTGGTGGAAATGGCTGACGGCAGCGGGCTGACGGCGCGCATCCGCTATGACGCGGTACCGCGTCTGCCAGGCGTCGAATACTACCTGGACCAGGGCTGCGTGCCGGGTGGCACGCTGCGCAACTATGACAGTTACGCCAGCAAGATCGGTCGACTCCAGGAGTTGCACAAGCGAGTCTTGTGCGATCCGCAGACCAGCGGCGGATTGCTGATCGCCGTCACCCCGGAGGGGAACGAGTCCTTCCTGGCCATGGCCGCAGAGCTGGGCCTGGCACTGGAGCCGATTGGGGAACTGGTGGAACGACAGACAAACGCGGTCGAGGTGTCCTGATGTCCAGTGACATTACCGATTACCGCGATATCTTCCTCAACGACCGGCCAATGATGGATACCCGCGCGCCCATCGAATTCCACAAAGGCGCGTTCCCCGGCGTGGTCAATCTGCCGCTGATGACGGACAACGAACGCCAGCGTGTCGGTACCTGCTACAAGCAGCAGGGCCAGCAGGCGGCCATTGTGCTGGGGCATCAATTGGTCAGCGGCGAGATCAAGGCGCAACGCATCGAGGCCTGGGCGGCGTTCGCCCGGGCTCACCCGGACGGCCTGCTGTACTGCTTTCGTGGTGGGTTGCGCTCGCAGATCGTCCAGCAATGGCTCAAGGACGAAGCGGGTATCGAGTATCCCAGGGTCGGCGGTGGCTACAAGGCCATGCGTACCTTCCTGCTGGACACCGTCGAGCAGGCGGTTGCCGAATGCGACCTGGTATTGCTGGGGGGCATGACCGGCACCGGCAAGACCGAAGTGCTGAACCAGCTGGGCAACGGCCTGGACCTGGAAGGCTACGCCAATCACCGGGGTTCCAGCTTCGGCAAACGGGCTACCGGACAGCCTTCGAACATCGATTTCGAGAACCGCCTGGCGGTGGATGTGCTGAAAAAACGTGCCGCCGGTATTGGCCAGTTCGTGGTGGAAGATGAAAGCCGCATGGTGGGCAGTTGTGCCTTGCCGCTGCCTTTGTACCAGCGCATGCAGCAGGTTCCCATGGTCTGGCTCGAAGACAGCGTGGAGCGGCGGGTCGAGCGGATCCTGCGCGATTACGTCGTCGACTTGAGCGCCGAGTTTGTCGCCGTGCATGGCGAAGAAGGGTTTGCGTTGTTTTCCGAGCGCTTGCTGGCGAGCCTGGACAACATCCACAAGCGCCTGGGTGGCGATCGCCATCGTCGCTTGATGGCGATCATGGAAGCAGCCCTGGCCGAGCAGGCCGATAGCGGTGCCGTCGACCTGCATCGCGGCTGGATCGAAGGCTTGCTGCGTGAGTACTACGACCCGATGTACGTGTTCCAGCGGGAGAAGAAGGGCGGGCGGATCGAGTTTTCCGGGGAGCAGGCGGCGGTGCTGGAATATCTGCGTGAGCGGGCGTCCCGCCAGGGCTGAGCTCGGCGGAGGATGCGTTCAAGCCATCCGGCATGAATGACAACCCTCTCCCGGAACGACTGTGAGGGCAGGCAAACCGGCCCTCACAGTCATTGCGCAGTGCAGTGCGGGGCCGGTTAGAGCAACACCGCCCCGATCAGCCCGAAGACAATGCCCACCAGTATGGTCAGCAGCGCCACAGTCACCAGCACGCGGGCGTCGAAGTCCTTGCGCAGCATCAGCAGCGACGGCAGGCTGATGCTCGGCAGGGTCATCAGCAATGCCACGGCCGGGCCGGTGCCCATGCCCAGGGACATCATCGTCTGGACGATAGGGATTTCCGCCGCGGTCGGGATCACGAACAAGGTGCCGACAATGGCCAGCGGTACCAGCCACACCAGGCTGTCGGCCATGGCGCCGTCGACATGGGGGAACAGCCAGACCCGCGCCGCGCCCAATACCAGCACCGCCAGCACATAGATCGGAATGGTGCTCCAGAACAACTGCCACAGGGTCCGGGCCCAGCGGAGCATGAAGGGTTGGGCATCGATCGTGCGGGCCTCGGCCACCGCTTCCACGGCGGCTTCGGGCAGGACTTCAGGCCGTGCGATGCTCTGGGCCACCATCGACACGCCAAACACCAGGACGATGCCCGCCACGAGGCGCAGGGCCGTGAAGCCCCAGCCCAGCACGAAGCCCATGAAGACCAGGGTGGCAGGGTTGAGCACCGGGTTGCCGATCCAGAAAGCCAGCGCCGCGCCCACCGAGACGTTCTGCCGGCGCATGCTGGCCGCTACCGGTGCGGCGCAGCATGAGCACATCATGCCGGGCAGGGCGAACAGCCCGCCGCGCAAGGTCGAGGCGAAGCCGGCCTGGCCGAACAGGCGCAACAGCCAGTCACGGGGAATCAGGACCTGCAGCAGGGAACCGAGGATCACCGCCAGTACCGCCGCTTTCCAGATGGCCAGGAAATACACCTTGGCGTAGGCGAGGGCGGCCATCAGTGGCGCGGTCTGGGCGTCGTTGAGGATGGAGTTGCCGATGTTGTGGCTGTCGGCGGCGACGAACGCCTTCAGGTAATAAGGCGACCACTTGACGTAGTAGAGGCCGACGCAGGCCACCAGCAGGAACAGGGCGGGTTTCCACCAGAACGACCAGCTCCGGTCGGGGGCGGCAGAGATTGGAGACATGAAGAGAGTCCGGTGAGTTGGAAAGTGGGCGCATCATACCTCAGCGTGCCCATTTCGTGATCGGCCCGGTTTGCAGGAAATGCCGGCAGGTCAGGTGGGACAGGTCTTCTGCCCGTTATCCAGGCCCTGCTTGTAGCTGCGGCTGGACAGGCTCGCCTTGCCGTTGTGCCAGGTCAGGGTCAGCACGTACAACGAATCGAAGTCCCCTGACGCCCAGTCGTCGGTAATGGTGTGCTTCCTGCCCATGGCCTTGGCGGCCACCTTGTTGATCAGTTCCGGCAGATAGCCATGGGACCAGGCGGTGTAGATCGTTGCGTTGTGGTATTTGTCGGCCATCAGCTCGCTCGCCAGGTCACTGGTGTCGTTGGCCGAATAGTCGATGTTGACGGGTAGCCCGAGCTTGATGGCGCTGGGGCTGATGGTCATCAGCGGCCGAATGTAGCTATAGGAATGATCTAGCTCACCTTCTTCGACGTTGCGGGTGGGATTGGCGGCGAACACGTAGTCGGCCTCGCCGAACCTTTCCGGCAACAGAGTCGCCAGGTCAATGGCGCGATTGAGACCCTGGCAGTTGAGTTGGCCCAGGCCGCCAGCGGGCTTCTCGGCGTGGCGCAGGAATACCAGAGTCTGGACCCCATCGGCCGGCTGGGCGCTGCTGACGCTGGACTCCAGCGACAGCGCCAGGCCGCAGGTGACCAGCAGTGTCGGCAACAGCAGCCATGGGCGGCGTTTGAAATGCCGGGCGAAACGCGAGGGACGGGTCATCGGATCATGGTCCTGGGCTGTCTCGAATCGGGTTGCGAACCGGGCTGACAAACCCTGGCAACGCAGAAGCCTGGGGCCTGCGTTGTTTTTCCCTGTCGTACATACCCGCTTCGAATCCTCCGGGCATTGCTCAGAGTCTCCTCGAACCCTTTGGTTCGATAGCGCCGCGGCATCTTCCTTGAGATTGGGGCAAACGTTAGCGACAGGATGTTGCGGATATAAGAAGAACCGATGTGATTCCCATGACGCGCCCATCTGGCCCGCGACTGAGGGAGTCGACCAAGGAACGATTCGCTGATGCCTGCCGAACCATCCTGAATTATGCTCCAGCATTTGCCATTCGTTGCGGAGCGCCCCATGCCCAACCTGACCCCATTCCCCATCACCCGGAAATGGCCCCCCCAGTACCCGGAGTGGATCCAGCTCTATTCCCTGCCTACCCCCAACGGCGTCAAGGTCTCCATCATGCTGGAGGAGATCGGCCTGCCCTACGAACCCCACAAGGTGGACTTTGGCAACAACGATCAGTTGTCCGCGGAGTTCCTTTCTCTGAACCCCAACAACAAGATCCCGGCGATCCTCGACCCCCATGGGCCGGGAGACCAGCCCTTGGCGTTGTTCGAGTCCGGGGCGATCCTGATTTACCTGGCGGACAAAAGTGGCCAGTTGCTGGCCCACGAATCGGCCGCACGCTATGAGACGATCCAGTGGCTGATGTTCCAGATGGGCGGGATCGGGCCGATGTTCGGCCAGTTGGGTTTCTTCAACAAGTTCGCCGGCAAGGACTATGAGGACAAGCGGCCTCGCGACCGTTATGTCGAGGAAAGCAAGCGCCTGCTCAAGGTGCTCGACGGTCGCCTGCAAGGGCGGGACTGGATCATGGGCGAGCGCTACACCATCGCCGACATCGCGACGTTTCCATGGGTGCGTAACCTGATCGGGTTCTATGAGGCCGGCGACCTGGTGGGGATCCGGAATTTCCCCAATGTAACGCGGGTACTGGAGCGCTTCCTGGCGCGGCCGGCCGTGGTGCGCGGCCTGAAGATCCCAGAGTGACCCTCTCGATGACGCGCCGATTCGATTTCAAGCAGCTGGATGTCTTCAGCGAAGTGCCGCTCAAGGGCAACCCGCTGGCCGTGGTGCTGGGGGGCGATGGACTCAGCGATGAGCAGATGATCGCCTTTGCCAACTGGACCAACCTCAGCGAAACCACCTTTGTGCTGGCTCCACGGCATCCGGCGGCGGATTACCGGTTGCGTATCTTCAGCACCTCCACCGAATTGCCCTTTGCCGGCCATCCGACCCTGGGCAGTTGCCATGCCTGGCTGCAGGCCGGAGGCGTACCGAAAGGGCAGGAGATCCTGCAAGAGTGCGGCGTCGGCCTGGTCAGGATTCGCCGCAGTGAACACGGCCTGGCGTTCCTGGCGCCGCCCTTGCTCAGGTCCGGCCCGCTGGACGCCGATATGCTCGAGCGGGTGCGCAACGGGCTTGGCTTGACGGCCGACGCCATTGTCGACGCGCAGTGGGTCGACAATGGCGCCGGTTGGCTGGCCCTGATGCTCAAGGACCGACGACAGGTCTTGGCGCTCAAGCCGGATTACCACCAATTGCTGGACCTGGCCGTGGGGGTCATCGCGCCTTGGGACCGGGCCGTGGACGGCGACGCTGCGCAATTCGAAGTGCGTGGTTTCATCGCCGGCGACGGCATGCCGGAGGACCCGGCCACCGGCAGCCTGAACGCCGGCCTTGCCCAGTGGATGCTGGGAAAGGGGCTGGCACCTTCGTCCTATGTGGTCAGCCAGGGCTTGACCATGGGCCGGGCCGGCCGGATCCATGTGGAACAGGTGGGCGAGGAGGTCTGGATCGGCGGCGCGGTGGTGACCTGCATCGAAGGGTCGTTGACCTTGTGAGCGGTACAGTGATGAACATCGGCAAGCCGGTTGGCGCGGGCTCTTGCGTGAGGTCGGCGGCCCATGGGGGGCCGGTGTCGAACGATAGGGCACTTTCGCGCAAAAGCTCACTCCCAAGGATGTCGAACCGTCGTCGGTATCATGAATCCGTTGGAGCTTTATGCAATTCAATCGTTGGTTGATCGGCCTTTGCGCAGCGTTGGCCCTGGTCGGTTGCGGCAGTCGCCAGCCGCAGGAACCTGAACGTCAGCCCGCCGAGGTCAAGGCACAGATCGTGCGGTTGTTGCCGGCCCGGCTCGCGGATCGCGAAGGTTGGGCCACGGACATCTACGTTGCGTTCGCGGCGCAGCGGATCGCTCCCACCAGGCAGAATATCTGCGCGGTGCTGGCGGTGACCGAACAAGAGTCCACTTTCCAGGCCGAGCCGCCGGTGCCAGGGTTGGGCAAGATAGCCCGGCAGGAAATCGACCGTCGCGCGGCGAAGCTGCACATCCCGGGGGTGCTGGTCAGCGCCGCGCTCCAGGTGCGCTCGCCCAACGGCAAAAGCTACAGCGACCGGCTCAATGGGGCGCGCAATGAAAAGGAGCTGAGCGGGATTTTCGATGATTTCATCGGCATGGTGCCGCTGGGCAAGACGCTGTTCGATGGATTCAACCCGGTACACACCGGTGGGCCGATGCAGGTCAGTATCGCCTTCGCCCAGGCCAATGCCCGGGATTATCCCTACGCGGTGGAAGGCTCGATTCGTCGGGAAGTGTTCAGCCGTCGTGGCGGGATGTATTTCGGTATCGCCCATCTGCTGGGGTACCCGGTGAGCTACACCGAGCCGCTGTATCGGTTCGCCGACTTCAATGCCGGTTGGTATGCCAGCCGCAACGCGGCGTTCCAGCACGCGGTGAGTCGTGCTTCGGGCATTCCCCTGGCGCTCGACGGTGACCTGATCCTGCATGATTCGATCATGCCTGGCAGCACGGAGCTGGCCGTGCGCACACTCGCAAAGTCGTTGGGGATGCGCAATCCGACGATCCGCGATCAACTGGAGCTGGGCGACAGTCTGGTGTTCGAAGACAGCAAGCTTTACAAGAGGGTGTTCGAGCTGGCTGAGAAGGCCGAGGGTAAACCGCTGCCCCGGGCGGTCCTGCCGGGCATCGTACTCAAGAGCCCGAAGATCACGCGCAAGCTGACCACGGCGTGGTTCGCCAAGCGGGTGGATGAGCGTTACCGGCGGTGCATGGCGCGCTAGTGTGCATCCATGAAAAAGCCCGGTGATCGGACCGGGCTTCCATTGAGACACTGACGGGCATTACGGGGAACCGACAAGTCATACGCGGTTTTCGATCAGGCGGTCGGAGCCACCTTCGGCGACGCGGTTTTCGATCAGGCGGTCGGAGCCACCTTCGGCGACGCGGTTTTCGATCAGGCGGTCGGAGCCACCTTCGGCGACGCGGTTTTCGATCAGGCGGTCGGAGCCACCTTCGGCGACGCGGTTCTCGATCAGGCGGTCGGAGCCACCTTCGGCGACGCGGTTTTCAATCAGTCGATCAGAGCCGCCTTCGGCAACGATCGGGTGGGAAGAGGCGGCGAATACGTTGGCTGCCAGGACCGAAAAAGCGAGGCTGAGGATGACTTGGCGTTTCATGATGGTGTGCTCCGGGGGTGCAGTGGGTTGGTGTGGAGCCATTGTTGCGCCGGGCAATCATCAAGAGAACTTCATTGACATGATGGTGAACATCGATGGCGGTGATACCTGGCGGGTGGATAGACAGGTCGTCCGCGAGGTGGAACATCCCGTGACCCGGAATGCTCTATCGACTGAACCCTTCCAGGAGGCAGGCTCATGTATCAGTTATTCGGCCACAGACAATCCGGTTCCTCGGCCGTGGAAGTCGCGTTGAACCTGTGTGGCGTGCCTTATCGGCGGATCGATGCCTATTCGACCGAAGACAACGAGGCGACAAAGCGACTCGAGGCGTTGAACCCACAGAAACAGGTGCCCACCCTGCAATTGCCGGATGGCTCGGTGCTGACCGAGGCTGCGGCGATTCTGATTCACCTGGGGCTGACCTTTGCGGACTCGAAGCTGCTGCCCCAGGAGCCGATGGCGCGTGCTCAAGCCATACGGGGCCTGGTCTATATCGCCGCCAATTGCTACACGCCCATTGGCATCATCGATTTCCCGCAGCGTTGGCTCACCGAAGCGGACGAGGCGACCCGGCAGCAATTGGTGACGGGCACCCGCCAACGCCTGTATCGCAACTGGGCGCTGTTTGCCGACCAGTTTGCGGCGCAGCCGTACTTCAGCGGTGCCGAGCCGGGGGCACTGGACATTCTTGCCGCAGTCATCACCAAGTGGGTCGGAACGCGGGAGGCCATGCGCGACATGCGACCTGAGTTCCATGGGGTACTTGAGCGCATCGACCAGCATCCGCGCATTGCGCCGGTACTGTCGTTGCACTGGCCGTAAGAAAGCAGGCTTGCGGCCCGGGAACCAGGCGCTTCATCCGCTCATGGGCAGGCTTGGAGGTTCACCGCCCGCACGACCAGGTCGACGAATTGGCGGACGTTGTTCTGGTGGGCAATCACCAGATCGTCGATGGTTTTTCCCGCAGGGGTCTGCAGGGAGCTGCGGCAGATGAGCGCAGGGTTCTCGTTGCCTGGGCTGCGCAAGCGCCATTGCACATCCATTCGAGCGTATTGGCCAGGAATCGAATCGAAGCGTTGCACGTCCACCCGCAGCAGTCCCTTGGGCGCGCCAGGGTTGCTCAACTGTTCCTCCAGGCTGCTGCGCAACTCGTCCGCCAGGCTGGCCCCCCACCATTCGGTTTCCAGGATCGCCAGCCCGCTGTTGCCCTGGCGAATGACCATCTGGGTGCGATCCACCTGGGGCGGAACGCTGACCTGTTCGAGGCGGATATCCACCTGGGCGTGCCGTTGGCTCATCGGCTGGGCCGGGCTCAGCGTGTGGTAATGAACCGGGTCGCTGCGACAGGCACCGAGCAGCAGCGCCACGGCAACCACGGTGAGTTTCAGCATCGACGGCATGGGGCGGGCTCCTGTAGTCATTCGTTCACCGGCAACCTGAGGTTCTGCGCCGGGGCATCCTTGGGACGGCCGCGCAGCAGCGATTCGGGGTTGCGGCTCAGGTAGTCGGACAGTTCACGCAGCGAGCGTGACATGCGCCCCAGGTCGTCCAGGGTCTGGGTCAGTTGCTCGCGTTGCGGCGAATCCTCGGCCAGGGTGGAGTTGGCCGATTGCAGGGTCTTGCTCACGTCCTGCAAGGTGTTCTGCACGCTTGGCAAGGTCTTGCTGTTGAACTGGGCCAGGCCTTTGCGCAGTTCCACCAGGTTGCCATCCAGGTTGCTGGCGATGCTTTCCAGCGGCAACTTGTCGATCCGTTCGACCACCGACTGCAGTTGTTCCTGCAATTGCTGCAGGCTGCCGGGGATGGTGGGGATGCGGATCGGACGGGCGGAAGGGTCGAACGCGACTTTTTCGGCCTTGGGGTAGAAATCCAGCGAGATGTACAACTGCCCGGTCAGCAAATTGCCGCTGCGGGCCTGGGCGCGCAGCCCTCGTTCGACGAAGCTGCCCATCAGGCGGGCTGATGCGGCTTCGTCCTCGGGGTTGTGATTGAGTGCCTTGAGCAGCTTCTCGTGGGCTTTGCCCAGGCGCTGGGGATAGATCACCACGCCGACGTTGATGGGAAAGCCGCGCTGCTTCTCGTCGAAATCCAGGTTGATGGCGACCACCCGGCCAACCTCCACGCCAAGGAATTCGACCGGCGCGTTGACCCGCAGGCCGCGCAGCGCCTGGTCGAAGCGCAGGGCCAGGTATTGTGGCTTGCCACTGGGCGGCGCCAGGGCGCTTTGCTGGTCGGCGAACAGCTCGAAGTTCTTGTTTTCGGCGGCCGGCGTATCGTTGGGGCTGTATTCGGGAGCCCTGAAGGCGATGCCTCCTACCAGCAATGCCGAGAGCGACTCGGTCCTGACGGCGAAGCCGTTGGCGCCCACGTTCAGGTCAACGCCGCTGACATTCCAGAACCGGGTGTTTTCGGTGACGTAGGCGTCGTTCGGCGCATTGATGAACACCTCGATGTCGACGCCCTTGCCTTCGGCGTCCAGGGCGTAGGACACCACCTGGCCCACCGGGATCTTGCGCAGGTACACCGGCGAGCCGATGTCCAGGGAACCGAGGTCCTGGGAGTGCAGGGTGAAACGCTTGCCCGGTTCGCCGTAGGTGATCGGTGGCGGTGCCTCCAGACCGATGAACGACTTGGCGCGCACTTTCGAATGACCCGCGTCGGCCCCGATGAAATCCCCGGACAGCAAGGTGTCTATCCCGGAAATGCCGCCCGCACCGATCCGCGGCCGTACGACCCAGAACACCGAGTCTTCGTGGGTGAAGGTCTCGGCTGTCTTGTTGAGCTTGACCGTGGCGGTGACATTTTTCTGGTCTTCACTCAGTTGCACATCGGTGACCTGGCCGATGACCACGTTGCGGTATTTCACCGGGGTCTTGTTGGCGGTCAGGCCTTCGCCGGTCTTGAAGGTGATGGTGATGGTCGGGCCTTCCTGCAGCCAGTTATGGACCACCAGCGATACCCCTACCAGCACTGCGATGATCGGCACGATCCAGACCAGCGACACCGACCAGCGTCGGGTGGTGACATGGCCGCGGCCCGGTGCCGGCGTCTGTCCGTCAGTGACTTGCGACTTCATCCATGGCCTCCTCGTTCGATGGGGTATCCCAGATCAGCCGCGGGTCGAAACTCATGGCCGACAGCATGGTAAACAGCACCACGAGGCCGAAGAACAGGATCCCCGGTCGCGGTTCGATATCGCTCAAGGCCTGGAACTTCACCAGCGCGGCCACCAACGCCACCACCAGCACATCGAGCATGGACCAGTAGCCGATGACTTCCACCAGGCGGTACAGCTTGGCCCGCTGCACCTGGGCCCAGTCGCTGCGTCGTTGCACGGTGACCAGCAGCAGCGTGAGCACCACGAACTTGATACCCGGCACGGCGATGCTGGCAATGAAGATGATCAGGGCAATGTCCCAGGCACCGCTGTGCCAGAACTCGATGACACCGCTGATGATCGTGCTGTCGGCACCGTCCCCGAGCATCCGGGTATTCATCACCGGCAGCATGTTGGCCGGAATATAGAACACCATCGCTGCCAGCATATAGGCCCAGGTGCGGGTGAGGGCGTCGGGTTTGCGTCGATGCAGGACGGCATCGCAACGCGGGCAGCGCTCGGGCTCGTCGCTCATGTCGCAGGCCAGGCCGCAGCCGTGGCACAGGCACAGGTTCAGGTCGGCCGCCATGGGCGGTGTCTGACGTGGTGCGCCGTTCACAGGCTGTCCCACAGGTCGCGGACATCGCGACCGGCGATCCGGATGATCAACAGGCTCAGGGCCGCCAGGGCGAACAGGCCGATGCCGGGTAACACATCCAGTATCCCGGCGAGCTTGATCACCGCCACCAGCGCACCCAGCAGGCAGACCTCGAGCATGCTCCATGGCCGCAAGGTTTCCAGGCCGCGCATGCACAGGTTGAAACCGGGCGCCCGTCGATTGGCATGGGCGTAGCCCAGTACCCAGAGCAAAAGCGCCAACTGGAAGGCCGGGGCGACGATGATCGCCACCGCCGTCACCAGGGCGATGAAGGCAATCGGTCCCTGGCTCAGGGCTACGATGGAGTCCCACAGGGTAGCGCTGTTGCTCAGGCCCTGGAGACGGATGCTCATCACTGGATAGATGTTGGCGAACGCCCACAGCACCGCCGCCGTGATGCTCAAGGCCAGGCGTTTTTCGACGGTCAGGCTGTTGTAGCGCTGGATCACCGCGCCACATCGCACGCACGAGGCTTTCTGGTGCGCGACGAGCACCACCGGCTCGTATACCGCATCGCAATGTTCGCAGATGATCAATCGCTGGGTATCGGCCATCGGGATGCTCGGCAGAAATTCTCTAGACTATAGATGGTCATCGAGCACGAGCAACCCGCAAGGCCGAAGTCATTCGCCGCGAATGTACTGTTCCAGCTGGCGAATCAGATCGGCCTGTTCGGCAATGGCTTCCTTGACCAGGTCGCCGATGGAGAGCAGGCCGACGAGCTTGCCATCCTCCACCACCGGCAAGTGCCGCAGGTGCTTCTCGGTCATGATGCTCAGGCAGGTCTCGACGTTCTGGTGCGGGTCGATGGTGATCACGGGCGACACCATGATCTCGCTCACCCGGGTGCCCACCGATGAGCGGCCATGCAGGACCATTTTGCGCGCATAGTCGCGCTCGCTGATGATGCCCAGCACTTCGTCGTTCTTCACCACCAGCAAGGCGCCGACATTCTTTTCGGCCATGCGCATCAGGGCCTGCAACACCATGTCGTCCGGGGAGACGGTGTGTACTTGCTGGTTCTTCTCGTCTTTCATCCGGAGCAACTGTGCGACGGTTTTCATGGCGGGCCTCGGGTGTTGTTCTTGTGCGGGTAATGGGGTTCGGAAAAGTTGCGCGGGCACTTTTCGTTCAGTGCTTAAAGAATCGTAGACCCAACGACGCAGAGCAAGCGATAAAGCGGCGGCCAATCGTCCAAAAGCGTCATGGCCGGTGAATTCGCCTGTCCTTGCGCCATTGTGGCGAGGGGATAAATCCCCTCGCCACAGGTAGAATCCGGCTACACGCATGATTCGAGGTTGCAGCGGTGGATTTACAGCAGGGCTTCGTCCTGACCCGGCATTGGCGCGATACCCCGGCCGGCACCGAAGTCGAGTTCTGGCTGGCGACCGACGCCGGCCCCCGGCGCGTGCGCCTGGCGATGCAGCCGTCGGTGGCGTTCGTGCCGCAGGTCCAGGGGGGGCAGGCGCAAGCGCTGCTGCAGGGAGAGAAGGACGTCGAATTGCGCCCCCTCGATCTGCTGGATTTCGAGCATCGCCCGGTGCTGGGCCTGTATTGCCGGCAACACGCCCAGTTGATGCGGCTCGATACCACCCTGCGTCGTGCCGGCGTGGAGGTGTTCGAGGCCGACATCCGGCCGCCGGAGCGCTACCTGATGGAGCGCTTCATCACCGCGCCGGTCTGGTTCGGCGGCACGCCGAGTGCCGACGGCCTGCTGCTCGATGCGCAGATGAAGCCGGCCGCGCAATACCGTCCCACCTTGCGCCTGGTGTCCCTGGACATCGAAACCACCGCCCAGGGCGAGCTCTATTCCATCGCGCTGCAAGGCTGCGGCGAACGACAGGTGTACATGCTCGGCCCGCCCAATGGCGATGACAGTGGCGTGGACTTCCAGCTTGAATACTGCGAGTCCCGCACGCTGCTGCTCAAGAGGCTCAATGACTGGTTCGCTCGCTTCGACCCCGACGCGATCATCGGCTGGAACCTGGTGCAGTTCGATCTGCGTGTGTTGCATGAGCATGCCCGGCGGCTGGCCGTGCCGTTGCGCCTGGGGCGAGGCGGGGAAGAGATGCAATGGCGCGAACACGGTGCGCGCAACAATCACTTCTTTGCCTCGGCGGCCGGACGACTGATCATCGACGGCATCGAGTCCCTGCGTTCGGCGACCTGGAGTTTCCCCTCGTTCAGCCTGGAAAATGTCGCCCAGACGCTGTTGGGGGAGGGCAAGTCCATCGATAACCCCTATCAGCGCATGGACGAGATCAATCGCATGTTCGCCGAGGACAAACCGGCCCTGGCCCGCTACAACCTCAAGGACTGCGAGCTGGTGACGCGGATTTTCGCCAGGACCGAACTGCTCAAGTTCCTGCTGGAGCGCGCCAGCGTCACCGGCCTGCCGGCGGATCGCAGCGGCGGTTCGGTGGCGGCCTTCACGCACTTGTACATGCCGCTGATGCACCGCCAGGGGTTCGTTGCGCCGAATCTTGGCCAGCGTCCGCCCGAGGCCAGTCCGGGCGGCTTCGTGATGGATTCCCAGCCGGGACTCTATGAGTCGGTCCTGGTGCTGGACTACAAGAGCCTGTATCCGTCGATCATCCGCACCTTCCTCATCGACCCGGTGGGCTTGATCGAAGGCCTGCGCCACCCCGACGATAGCGAGTCGGTCCCGGGCTTTCGCGGCGCCCGGTTCTCGCGCACCCGCCATTGCCTGCCGTCCATCGTGGCGCGGGTCGCCGAAGGCCGGGAAACCGCCAAGCGCGAACACAACGCGCCGTTGTCCCAGGCCTTGAAGATCATCATGAACGCTTTCTACGGGGTGCTCGGTTCCAGTGGCTGTCGCTTCTTCGATCCGCGGCTGGCCTCGTCCATTACCTTGCGCGGCCACCAGATCATGCAGCAGACCCGGCAGTTGATCGAAGCCCGAGGGCATGTGGTGATCTACGGTGATACCGATTCCACCTTCGTCTGGCTGCGCCGTGCCCACGATCAGGAGGAGGCGACCAGCATCGGCCGGGAACTGGTGGCCTACGTCAACCAGTGGTGGCAAGCGCATGTGCGTGAGACGTTCGGCCTGGAGAGTGCGCTGGAGCTGCAGTTCGAAACCCATTTCAAGCGTTTCCTCATGCCCACGATCCGCGGGGCCGAGGAGGGCAGCAAGAAACGCTACGCCGGTCTGGTGACCCGCGCCGACGGCAGCGACGAGATCGTCTACAAGGGGCTGGAGGCCGTGCGCACCGACTGGTCGCCCCTGGCCCGGCAATTCCAGCAAGAGTTGTACGAGCGGATTTTCCACCGCAAGCCGTATCAGGACTACGTGCGCGATTATGTCCAGCGCACGCTGGCCGGGGCGTTCGATGACCGGCTGGTCTACCGCAAGCGCCTGCGCCGCCCCCTGGACGACTACGAGCGCAATGTCCCGCCCCACGTTCGGGCCGCCCGCATCGCCGACGAGTACAACGAGCGCCAGGGCCGTCCGCGGCAATACCAGAGTGGCGGCTGGATCAGCTATGTCATCACCGTTGCCGGTCCCGAGCCCCTGGAGACCCGTAGCGCGCCCATCGATTACGACCACTACGTGACCAAGCAACTGCAACCGGTGGCGGATGCGATCCTGCCGTTCGTGGGGGATGACTTCATGACCCTGGTGGGCGGGCAGATGGGGCTGTTCTGAGCAGACTGCCCGGACGATGCGGATTCGCGAATCGACACGACATCTCAGTCGTCCTCATGCAAGCGGATGCCGCGCATGTGCAGCAAGTGAGGTACCGCCAGTACCAACAGGGTCAGGGCAAGGAAGGTGGCCGAAATGGGTTGAGTCAGGAACACCGTCCAGTCGCCCTGGCTGATGGACAGCGCGTTGCGCAGCTGTTTCTCGGCCATCGGCCCCAGCAGCATGCCGACGATGACCGGCGCCACGGGAAAATCGAAACGCCGCATCAGCACCCCGCCCCAACCGATCGCCAGCATCAGCAGCAGGTCGAACGAGGAATGACGCATGCCGTACACGCCGATGGAGGCGAATACCAGGATGCCCGCGTTGAGATAAGGCCGGGGAATCTGCAACAGCTTGACCCACAGCCCCACCAGGGGAAGGTTGAGCACCAGCAGGATCAGGTTGCCGATGTACAGCGACGCCACCAGCGTCCAGACCAGCTCACCGGACGTCTGGAACAGCATCGGGCCCGGTTGCAGGTTGTAGTTCTGGAACGCTGCCAGCAATATCGCCGCGGTGGCCGAGGTGGGGATGCCCAGCGTCAGCAGGGGAACCAGCGAACCCGTGGCGCTGGCGTTGTTGGCCGCTTCGGGGCCGGCCACGCCCTCGATGGCGCCCTGGCCCTTGCTGGCGGCGAAATCCTGCGGATGCTTGCTCAACTTGCGTTCCGCCGAATAGGACAGGAAGGTAGGGATTTCCGCGCCCCCGGCCGGGATGGAACCAAAGGGAAAGCCGATCAGGGTTCCCCTGATCCAGGCGGGGACGGAGCGTTTCCAGTCGGCCCGGGTCATCCACAACGATGTCATGCGGTGCCGCCCTGCGGACTCTTCCTGTTGATAGAGCAGGCTGTACAAGGCTTCGGCCACGGCGAACAGGCCAACCGCCACCAGGACCACTTCGATGCCATCGACCAGTTCGGGCACGCCCAGGGTGTAGCGGGCGATGCCTGAGGTCGAGTCCAGGCCGATCAGGCCGATGGTCAGGCCGATGCCCAGCGACGCGAAACCTCGCAGCATCGACGCACCCAGGACCGCCGATACCGTGGTGAACGACAGCACCAGGATGGCGAAATACTCCGCCGGCCCGAATCTCAGCGCCAGGGTTGCCACGACGGGGGCGAACAGGGTCAGCAACACGGTGGCGACGGTCCCGGCGAAGAACGAGCCGATGGCGGCCGTGGCCAGGGCGGGCCCCGCGCGCCCGTTGCGGGCCATGAGGTTGCCCTCCAGGGCGGTGATCATGGAGGACGACTCCCCCGGGGTATTGAGCAGGATGGAGGTGGTCGAGCCGCCGAACTGGGCGCCGTAGTAGATCCCGGCGAACATGATCAAGGCCCCGGTAGGGTCGACCTTGGCGGTAATCGGCAACAGCAGGGCCACCGTCAGCGCCGGTCCGATACCTGGCAGCACGCCGATGGCCGTGCCCAGCAGGCAGCCGATGAAACCCCATGCCAGGTTGACCGGGTCCAGCGCCGAAGCGAAACCCGAGGCCAGGCTCAAGAGAATATCCACGGCGTTATCTCCTTCGACTCAGGTCAGATCCAGGCATTGACGAGGGGAGGCAGCGCGACCCCCAGCCCGGTGTTGAACAGCCAGTAGATCGGCAAGGTCAGGGCGATGCCGATGGCCAGGTCGCGCAAGGGATGCCGGCTGCCGAACCCACGGGCGGCGCAGGCGAACAGCAGGGCGGCGGCCAGTACGAAGCCGATGACATCGATGAGCAGCGCGATGGCCAGGATGCCGGCGGTCACCCAGGCCGCTCCCGGCTTTGCGCCGACCCGCGCACCGCTGGCCTTGCTGTCTGTCGACAGGTCACGAAAGCCCCCGGTGATCGCCTGGTAGCTCAGCAGCACCCCCACGCCGCCCAGGAAGGCGGCGACGGCGCAGGGATAGACGTGGGCCCCGAGGATGACGAAGCCCATTTCGGGGGGAAATCGCAAGGCGCCGATGGCCAGGACCGAGCCAATGGCAATCACGCCGAGGCCGATTGCCAGTTGAGCCGGCACAATCCCGTTCGGACGAGCCATGTCAGAGCAGCCCGACCTTGACCAGCATGGCGCGCAGGCGGGCATGCTCCTCATCGACGAATTTGCCGAATTCGTCGCCGGTCAGAATGCTCTGGGTCCAGGCGTTGGCCTTGATGTTCTCCTGCCAGATATTGCTGTGGGTGGCGGCCATGACCGCGTCGGTCACTTCCTGGCGCTGTGCCGGCGTCAGGTTTGCCGCGCCGTAGACACCGCGCCAGTTACCGATGACCACGTCATAGCCGTTCTCCTTGAGGGTGGGGGCATCGATGCCTTCGACGCGGTTGGGGGCGCCAATGGCCAGCAAGCGGAACTGCTTGGACTGCACGTACTTGGCCAGCTCGGCGTACCCGCCGGTGATCACCGTGATATGTCCGCCCAAGGTGGCGGCAACCACTTCGCCGCCACCGGCGTAGGCGACGTAGTTCACCTGGTTGACCGGGACGTCCATCTTGCCGGCCAGTTCCGCGATGCCGATGTGGTCGATGGAGCCCTTGGAGCCGCCGCCCCACTTGATGCTGGAAGGGTTGGCCTTGAAGTCCTTGAGCAGGTCTGCGAGGTTTTTGTAGGGCGAGTCCTGGCGGACGGCAAGCACGTTGTACTCCGTGAACAGCCGGGCGATGGGGGTCACATCCTTGAGGGTGATCTGGGGCTTGTTCTGCTCCACGGCCGTGACCATGATCGCGCCCACCACCAGCAGGGCGTTGGGGTCACCCTTGCTGCCGTTGGCGAACTGCGCCAGGCCCAGGGTGCCACCGGCGCCCCCCTTGTTTTCGAAGGTGACGGATTTGGCGCTTTTGGCCTCGACCAGGGCCTTGCCGAGAATCCGTGCGGTCTGGTCGTAGCCCCCGCCCACGGAGCCAGGGGCCATGAACTTGACGGTGTCCAGCGCAAGGGCCGGTGTGGCGAGCGTGGTGACGCCAAGGGCTGCGGCAATGCAGATGCAACGGCTGAATCGACGGACTGTCGTGAACATGAATTTCTCCCCAGACTATTGTTTTTGTGAGTACCGGTAAGTCCAGCCTAGCAGCGCCGCCGGATTTCGGAGGGGAGTCATGAAACCTGTTGCGAAGTCAGCCGTTGCCTGTCACCCAGGGCGAAAGGGTGAGCACCGCGACCGGCAGGGCAAGGGCGGCGATCAGTGTCTGGCCGGCGATGATGCCGGCCATCAATGGGGCATCACCGCCCATTTGCCGGGCCATGATGTAGGACGAGGAGGCGGTCGGCAGCGACTGGAACAGCAACACGGCAATCGCTGCGTCGCCCTGCAGGCCAACCAGGCGGCACGCGATCAGGGTCACGGCCGGCATGATGATGAATTTGGTGAACGAGGACATGCCGATGGGCTTGAGCCAGGCCCGGGCCGTTTTCAGTTCCAGGGCGGCCCCGACACACAGCAGGCCCAGCGGCAGCGAGGCCTGGCCGAGCGCCTTGAGCACGGCGTCCGCTCCCGGCGGGAGCCCCGTACCGGTGCCTTGCAGAAGGGTGCCCGCCGCGCACGCCAGTATCAGCGGGTTCGTCGCCAACTGCCTGGCCACCCGCTTCAGCGGTAGCCGTCCGCCTGGGCCAAAACGGGCGAAGATCAGTACGCAGAGGATATTCACCGTCGGTACGATCGCCGCATTCGCCACCGCCGCCAAGGCAATGCCCGAGGTGCCGAACAAACCTGCCGCCGCAGAGACGCCGACATAGTTGTTGAAGCGCACGCCACCCTGGAACACCGAGGTAAAGGCCGCGTCAGTGCCTTGGAACAGGCGCCGCGAACCCGCCAGCAGCATCGCTACCGTGACAGTCGACATCACCAGCGCCACGAACATCTCGCGTACCGGCACCTCGCTCAGTTGAGCGGTGGCAAGGCCATGGACGAACAGCGATGGCAACAAGACGTAGTAACCCAGGCGTTCGGCCTGCGGCCAGAAACTGTCGGCCAGGAAGCCCGATTGCCTGAGCCAGGCCCCCAGGGCGATCAACAGTGCGATGGGAAACAGGGCGAGCAGCAACGCTAACGTCATCTTGCATCCACCGGTCAGTCAGGAAAAGGAACAGGTGCGGTGATGTTCCTTCGAAAGAGGATCAATGAAAATTGCGTCCAGAGCCTGGCTTCAAACCATCGCCAGCCGTTGCTTGCCTCGGGGTTGCGCAAAGATCAGGTCGAGGGCGGCGAAGTCCTGGGGTTCGAGCCTCAGGTTCGCCGCTTCGGCATTCAGGCGCACGTGTTCCGATTGCACGGCCTTGGGGATGGCGATGACGTTGTCCTGGCGCAGTAACCAGGCCAGGGCAACCTGGGCCGGGGTTGCCCCATGACGCTCGGCGATCTGCGCCAGGGTGTGGTCCTTGAGCAGACGTCCGCCCTGGCCGACCGGGCAGTACGCCATGATCGGCATGGATGATCGCTGGCACCAGGGCAGCAGGTCGTATTCGATGCCGCGTTCTTGCAGGTTGTACAGCACTTGATTGGTGGCGCAGGCAGGGGAGGCCAGTTCCTCAAGGTCCGCGACGTCGAAGTTCGATACGCCCCAGCGGCCGATCTTGCCTTCCTCGCGCAGGCGTTCGAAGGCCTCGACGGTCTCTTCCAGTGGATACTGGCCGCGCCAGTGCAGCAGGTAGAGGTCGATGTAGTCGGTGTCGAGCCGCCGCAGGCTGCGTTCGCAGGCGAGGGGGATCCCCTTGCGGCTGGCGTTGTGTGGGTAGACCTTGCTCACCAGGAACACCTGGTCCCGCAGGCCGGTGATCGCTTCGCCCACCACCGTCTCGGCGCCACCCTCGGCATACATTTCCGCTGTGTCGATCAGGGTCATGCCCAGCTCGATGCCCAGGCGCAGGGCCGCGACCTCCTTCTTGTGCTGGGACGGCTCCTCTCCCATGCGCCAGGTGCCTTGGCCGATGACGGGTACCGACACGCCAGCCAACTCCAGAGTCTTCATGCCTGTCTCCTATGTGCTTGAACATCAGACGTGTGGCAGCAGGATAGACCAAGTGTTCTGGTGGATCGACGGGAGGCCTGCGCCATTCCCTTTCGCAGCGAGACTCGCCCCCACACGCCAGGCGGCGGATGTGGGAGCGATCGGGGGGCGGCTTACTTGGCGGAGAACTTCAGCACCATGGTCTGGGTGTAGGTCTGGCCCGGATCGAGCCGTGTCGAAGGGAAATTCGGCTGGTTGGGCGAGTCGGGGAAGTGCTGGGTTTCCAGGGTAAACGCGCCCCAATGCGGGTAGGTCTTGCCTTGCTTGCCCTTGACCGTGCCGTCGAGGAAGTTGCTGGTGTAGAACTGTACGCCAGGCTCGGTGGTATAGAGCTGCAGGCGCCGTCCCGATTGCGGGTCGTAGACATCGGCGGCCGGTTTGCTCACATCACCCTTGGCGTCCAGGACCCAGTTGAAGTCGAAGCCACCCTGTTTCGGTTCGGCGAACTTGAGCTGTGGATGGTCAGCCTTGATATGGGTGCCGATGGCGATGGGCTTGGTGAAGTCCATCGGGGTGCCTGCCACGGGGGCCATTTCACCGGTAGGGATGAGCTTGCCGGTCACGGGCGTGTAATGGCTGGCGTGGAGTGTCGCCACCTGTTTGAGGATGTCGCCGTTTCCGGCCCCGGCGAGGTTGAAGTAGCTGTGGTTGGTCAGGTTCAGCACCGTGGGCTTGTCGGTGGTGGCCTGGTAGTCGATACGCAGTTCGTTCTGTTCGTTGAGGCTGTAGGTGACGTCGGTCTTCAGCGCGCCGGGGAAGCCCATCTCGCCATCGGCCGACAGGTACGTGAGGGTCACCCCCACCGAATCCTTGCCGTCATGGGGCACGGCCTTCCACACTCGTTTGTCGAAGCCTTGCGGCCCGCCGTGCAGGGAATTGCCATGGTCGTTCTGCGGTACCTGGTAACGCTTGCCGTCCAGCTCGAAGGCGCCATCGGCCAGGCGGTTGCCGAAGCGGCCGATGGTGGCGCCGAAATACACGCTGCCGTTTTTCTGATAACCCTGGACGTCGTCGAAACCGAGTACCACGTCGGCGGCCTTGCCGTTTTTGTCCGGTACGACCAGCGACTGGAGTATTGCGCCGTAGGTGATCACGGTGGCTTGCATGCCATGGCTGTTGCGCAGCACATACTTCTCGACCGGAGAGCCATCATCGGTCTTGCCGAACGGGCCGTGTTCATTGGTCAGGCCTGCGGCCTGGGAAGCAGGGGTGGCGATCATCAGAGCGACTCCGAGGGCCGTGAGCAAATGTCTGGATTCAAGCATGGTGAGACCTTCCTGTGGTTTTGTTGTTGTTTTGAACGCGTCGAGTCCGTTACTGGTCGGACAGCGCTGAAGGTTTTTCTGTTCAGTAGTCTTTCTATTTGCGTGCTGCGAGAGGATTTATAGCCATTAACCAGGATTTTTCAATTAAAAAGTAAGACTAATTAGGTGCGCGCAGCTTTCCTCGTACTGAGCTGATTTCGCCGGGCACCGCACTTTTATGATTTTTGCCGCTCTATCCATGGCCAGGAAGCGGCGAGCCCCACCGCCTCCCCATGCCCAGATCGAGATTCGATGGCCGGTGTTTTTTGCCCACTGATGGTCTTGCGACGTTGCTGCCCGGCGCTTCTGGTCGGTGCGCTGGCGTTGTCCAATGTCGGTTGCAGTCATCAGCAGGGGCAGGACATGGTCACGCAGTTCAGCAACACCAAGCCCCAGGAGTTTCTGCAGACCAGCGTCGATCGCATGGCGACGCTGGCAATGCATGACAACCTGCAAAGTCTGTATCTGCTGATGAACAAGCTGTACCTGCGCAACCCTGAAGAATTGCGCAAGTCCGGCTTCCTTGACGCACGCAGCGCGGAAAAGCAGGTGCGCATGGCCATCGAGCAACAGCAGCCATTGCCGACCCTGGGTGGAAAGAAGGACCTGGCGGCCTTGAGCTATGCCATGAGCCCCGAGTTTCTCGGCGACCGGGTCGGCGCCTTCATCTACGCCATCGGCAGCATGCTGGTGACGGCCCATGGCAATCGGCTCGAGTTCTACATGACCGACACCATTGACCCGCGCTTTGTCAGCAACGCGGCGCGCAACATCGAAAAAGCCACCTGGCTGTTGAGCCAGCGGCAGGATAAAGATGGCAAATTGTTGCTGTTTTCCAACGAGATCTCGGAGGAGGGCAGCAACCTGAGTTTCGCTGTGGAGTTCGGGAAAATCGTCGCGCGCCTGGATTTGCTGACCCAAATGCTGGACGAGCGGTACCGGCGTATCGGCCTCAACTATGCCCAGAGCCTGCTGTTCCTCAATTTCCTACCGGTTCAATAGGTAGAAAAGGCATAAAGATAGATCACATCGATATAGGGGGTTATAAGAAAAATCGCTATGCTCGCGGCCAGATTTTTCACGCGGTTGCGCTGAGACGGGTTGATGGATTTCGGTAATGTCGGTTTAGTCGTAGCGGGCCTGGTGGTCGGCTTCATCGTCGGAATGACCGGCGTGGGTGGCGGTTCGCTGATGACCCCCATCCTGCTGTGGTTTGGTATCAACCCTGCGACTGCGGTGGGGACGGATCTGCTTTATGCGGCCATCACCAAGTCTGGCGGCGTCCTGGTTCACGCCAGGAACCGCAACATCGATTGGGCCATCACGGGCTGGCTGACGTTGGGCAGCGTGCCAGCGGTGGGCCTGACCCTGTGGTTTCTCAGCACCCTGCACAGTTCTCCCGATGCGATGAATGCGATCATCAAGCAGGCCCTTGGGTTCGTACTGTTCGCCACGGCCCTGGCGATTCTGTTCAAGAAGCGCCTGCTGCAATTCGCCCATGACCGCGCGGGCGGCCATTACAATCCCACCGGCTCGCGACTCAACCTGCTGACAGTCGTCACCGGCGTGGTGCTGGGCACGATGGTCGCGTTGACCTCCATCGGTGCCGGCGCCCTGGGTACCGTTGCCTTGTTCGTGCTTTACCCGTTCCTGGTGACCAGGCGCCTGGTGGGCACCGAAATCGCCCACGCCGTGCCACTGACCCTCGTCGCCGGCCTCGGCCATGCGAGCATGGGCAACATGGACTGGCACATCCTGGGCTTCCTGCTGGTTGGCTCGTTGCCCGGCATCTACCTTGGCAGTCATCTGTCGGGACGCATTTCCGACGAGCTGCTGCGCCCGTGCCTGGCGGTGATGCTGGCAATGATCGGGTTCAAACTGGCGTTCTGATCCGCCACCTGACCCAGGCGCAGCACCCTCGACCCTTTTCGGTGGGCGCGCCTCGACCGTGAAAGCCGCTGCACATCCAGCATCTTCGCCGACTGGCCCACGACTTCAGTGGGCAAGATCGCTCTGGTATCCCGGTTGCGCAATGGACCCGCTGGCCTAAGCTTCAAGGCAGACAGGCGCAGTATCGGGGGACTCTCTCGCGGAACATTCGCCGCCCTGTGCAATCAGTACAGCGTGAATATCAAAAGGAGAGGCGCATGCTCATTCGGTCGTTGACCTTCGCTACCTTGCTGGCCTTCGCCGGCCCTTTGTTCGCCGCCGATGGCGACTCGCCCCTGATGGCGGAGACAGGCAAAACCCGCCCGCTGATCGTCATCGCTCCCAGCACCGTCGACCCGACCTGGGTCAGCCTGAAAAAGGCCCTGGAGGAACCGGCAGGCAAGCAAGGCTTTTCCGAGCGCAACATGGTGCTTTACACCGTGCTCAACACAATAGGGCAGCGGGACGGCAAGGACCTGGACCCGCAGAGCACCATGGCCTTGATCCGTTCTCTGAAGTTGGGGGCCGGCGCCCAGACCAAGGTCATCCTGGTGGGCAAGGATGGGGAAAAGAAGCTTGAACATTCCGGGGCGATCGAGCTGAAAGACATCTTCGACACCGTCGACAAGCTGCCCGCGACCGAAAAGCAAGCCACGCCTCCCGCTCCACCTCCCGTCACCGAAGCCGCCCCGGCCAAGGATGCCAAAGCCACCAAGCCGGCCAAGGCAACGAAGGCGCCGAAGCCGCTGGAGGACTGATTTTCCGCTAGGCCGACCGCCCTTGTGGCGAAGGGATTTATCCCCGCTGGGCTGCACAGCAGCCCTGCCGAGCGGCCACCCCGATCTGCTTGATACACCAGGTTGCCAGAATTCCAGGGCCGCTGCGCGCCCCAGCGGGGTAAATCCCCTCGACACAGGTAACTCGTGGCCCTCGTTATTGGCTGTCCAGTGCCGTCAGGATCCTATGGGCGACTTTCACCCGTTCCTCGATGGGATAATTCTTGTTCGCCAGCAGCACGATGCCCATGTCCCTGCCCGGTACGAACGCCACGTAGGCGCCAAAGCCTCCCGTGGAACCGGTCTTGTTGATCCAGGCATTGTCCGGTGCGGGGCGAGGCGGTTGGAGCAACGTCGCCTTCTGCGGGGTGAGGGCCATCTGGGGAGAATTGCCGGCCAGCAGTTGCTCCAGGCTGACCGGGTAAGGGTAGAACTCCCAGCCCAGGCCCTGGGTCATACCTCCAACCTGGTAGAAACCGGTGTGGGTGGTGCCGATGGCCTGCTGCAGATCGGCGCCGAGTTTTTCCGGGTGCAGGTTGGCCTCGACGAAACGAATCAGGTCCGACGAACTGATCTTCACGCCATACGCTTCGGAATCCAGCGCGCCGGGCCCGACCCGGACAGGCTTGCCATCCTTCGCATATCCCTGGGCGTATCGGCCCGACTGTTGCGCGGGTACATGCAGATAACCATGCTTGAGGCCCAGCGCCGGCATCAGCACCTTCTCCATCGCCTCATCGAATGGCTGACCCAGGCTGCGGGCCGCCAGATAGCCGAACAGGCCGATGCTCGGGTTCGAATAGAGCCGCTGGGTACCGGCCGGGTAGAGTTGTTTCCAGGTCTTGAAATACCCGAACATCCGGTCCGGGCGGTCTGCATCGTCGGGAAACTGCAATGGCAACCCACCGGGTGTGTAGGTCGCGAGGTTGAGCAGGCTGGCATGTTCCAGGGCGCTGCCTTGCAGCTCCGGGGCATGGCGCCCGGCCGGGTCCGCCAGGGACAGCTTGCCCCGGGCCTGGGCATAGGCGCCAAGGGTCGCGGTGAAGGTCTTGCTGACCGAGCCGATTTCGAAGAGGGTCTGGTCGGTGACCGTCGCTTTCGTGTCCTTCGAGGCGACCCCGTAATTGAAGAAATGACGTTTGCCATCCTGGGTGATCGCCACCGCCATGCCGGCGATGTCCTGCTGTTTCATCAAGGGCTGGATAACCGCATTGACCGTGTCTTCGAGGCGTTCCTGGGCAAAGCCCTGGGGGACTGCGCCGATCAGCAGGAAAGTGCCGGCGAGTATCGATTTGGCCATTTGCATGTTCGACCGTTCTCCATGGGGGCGAGGGTTCAGCCGCTCTGCGTACGGCAGCCCGGTGCGTGACGCACTTTGGGGGGGCGGTCAATCTAGGAAGTTTTTGGCTGCCGGGCAACCGGAGACTTGCTTGCCAGGCGAAGATCCGAGCCATCCGACGAAGTTGCAAGAGTGGTCCTACAGCAAACCTGTGTCGCCAGGGCGCGTCCGCGAGCCCACGCAACCACCACAAACCCACGGCCGCCGGGTAAACTCGCAGTCTTTCTAAAGGAGTCCACATGAGCTACTACCAGCCCGGCATTCTCGCCACCCCTGTCCCGCCTCAGGCTCGTCATTTGTTCTTCGCCCTGGAATCGGTCGAGGCGCTGCCGGCTGCGATCGATCGGTTGTCGCTGCAACTGGATGGCCGCGCGGTGATCGGCTTCGGCGAGTCGCTGGTCCAGGCGCTGGGTGCGCAGGTCGAAGGCTTGCGGGCGTTTCCTGCCCTGGCCGGCGTGGGCGTGGACAACCCATCGACCCAGCATGCCCTGTGGTGCTGGCTGCACGGCGAAGACCGCGGCGAATTGCTGCATCGCAGTCGCGCCATCGAAGCGGCGCTGGCCCCGGCGTTGCGCCTTGTGCAGATGAACGAAACCTTCCGCCACATGAGCGGCCATGACCTGACCGGCTACGAAGACGGCACCGAGAACCCCCATGACGAAGCCGCCGTTGCCGCGGCCCTGGTCCAGGGCGTCGATGGCGTGCGCGGCGGCAGTTTCGCCGCGATCCAGCAATGGCAGCATGATCTGGACGGTTTTGCCGCGATGCAGCCCCATGAGCGTGACAACATCATGGGACGCCGCCTGAGCGACAACGAGGAACTCGATGACGCGCCGGAGTCGGCCCACGTCAAACGCACCGCCCAGGAAAGCTTCACCCCGCAGGCGTTCGTCGTGCGTCGCTCCATGCCGTGGATCGAAGGCGATCGTGCCGGCCTGATGTTCCTGGCCTTCGGCTTTTCCCTCGACGCTTTCGAGGCGCAATTGCGCCGCATGAGCGGCCTGGAAGACGGCATCACCGATGGGCTGTATCGCATGAGCCGGCCGATCACCGGCGGCTACTACTGGTGCCCGCCGCTGCTGGACGGACACCTGGATCTGCGGGCGCTGGCCCGCTAAGCGGAGCGCTTTGTGCAAAAGCGTGCCTGAACGTTATTCTTGGGCCGGACGTCTATCCGGGGAACGGGAGAGCAAAGTGGATAAAGTCATCGTCATCACCGGTGGTGGCCGCGGTATCGGCGCGGCCACGGCGCTGCTGGCTGCCGAGCAGGGGTATCGGATCTGCATCAACTACCAGGCCGATGAGAACGCCGCACAGGACGTGCTCGAACAGGTCCGCGCCAAGGGCGCCCAGGCGATCGCCGTGCGGGCCGATGTCAGTATCGAGGACGAGGTGGTCGGCCTGTTCAACCGGGTCGACGCCGAACTGGGGCGGGTGACGGCCCTGGTGAACAATGCCGGCACGGTGGCCCACAAGTCCCGGCTCGATGAAATGTCCGAGTTCCGCCTTCTCAAGATCATGAAGACCAATGTGCTGGGGCCGATTCTCTGCGCCAAGCACGCGGTGCTGCGCATGTCGCCCCGGCACGGCGGGCAGGGCGGGAGTATCGTGAATGTCTCCTCGGTGGCGGCCCGCCTGGGTTCGCCCAACGAATATGTCGACTACGCCGCCTCCAAGGGCGCCCTGGACACGTTCACCATCGGTCTGTCCAAGGAAGTGGCCGGCGAGGGGATCCGCGTCAATGCGGTTCGCCCCGGTTATATCTATACCGATTTCCACGCCCTGAGCGGCGACCCGGACCGGGTCAGCAAGCTGGAATCGGCCATTCCCATGGCCCGGGGCGGTCGTCCGGACGAAGTGGCGGAAGCGATCATCTGGTTGCTGTCGGACAAGGCTTCGTATGCGACCGGGACGTTCGTGGAGCTGGGAGGCGGGCGCTGAGTGTCGTCAGTACCGACTCCATCGCAATCACGCTCGCGGTGAGGCTGGTACGGACCACCCGTCTCAGAACGAACGGATGATCCGCCCCAGCGTCTCCATGGCCTTCTCCGACGCCTCGTTCCAGGGGCTGCCATAGTTCAACCGAATGCAGTTCCTGAACCGCTGGGTCGGTGAAAAGATCGGGCCCGGTGCGATGCTGATGCCCTGGGCCAGGGCCATCTGGAACAGTTTCAGCGAGTCTGTCAGCTCCGGCAGTTCAAGCCAGAGGAAGTAGCCTCCCGTTGGCTGGCTGACGCGGGTCTGTGGGGGGAAGTAGCGGGCGATGGCGGCGAGCATCGCGCGTTGCTGTTCTTCCAGGGCGTAGCGCAGTTTGCGCAGGTGCCGGTCGTAGCCGCCGTGTTGCAGGTAGTCGGCGATAGCGGCCTGGGCCGGCATCGAGGCGCACAGTGACGTCATGAGTTTCAACCGCTCGATTTTCTGCGCGTAGCGTCCGGCGGCGACCCAGCCGATGCGATAGCCTGGCGCCAGGCTCTTGGCAAACGAACCGCAATGCATCACCAACCCTTCGGTGTCGAAGGCCTTGGCCGGTTTTGGAGCCTGCTGGCCGTAATAGAGTTCGGCGTAGACGTCGTCCTCGATCAAGGGCACCTGATGGCGACTGAGCAACGCTACCAGCGCCTTTTTCCGCTCCTCGGGCATCGTCGCGCCCATGGGGTTCTGGAAACTGGTCATGCACCAGCAGGCCTTGACCGGATGACGCTCCAGAGTCTGTTCAAGGACTTCCAGATCGATACCGTCGCGTGGGTGTACCGGGATTTCCACGGCCTTGAGCTTGAGTCGCTCCAGCACCTGCAGGCTGGCGTAGAACGCCGGCGCCTCGATGGCCACCAGGTCGCCGGGTTCGGTCACGGCTTGCAGGCACAGGTTCAAGGCTTCCAGGGCGCCGTTGGTGACCAGCAATTCCTCCATGGGCAGCATCAGCCCGCCGACCATGTAGCGCAGGGCGATCTGCCGGCGCAGTTGCGGATTGCCAGGCGACATGTCCGTGACCACCACCCGCGGGTCCATGTCCCGCGTGGCGCTGGACAGCGAGCGGGACAGGCGTTGCAGCGGGAATAGCGTCGGGCTGGGAAACGCCGAGCCGAAGGCGATGGTGGCCGGGTCCTTGATCGAATCCAGGACCGAGAATACCAGCTCGCTGACGTCGACTTCGGTCGACTCATGGACCTGGCTGCTGATCACGGGCTCTGAAAACGGGCTCGGCGCAAGGTTGTTGACGAAGTAGCCGGAGCGCGGCCGGGCCCGGATCATGCCGCGTCGCTCCAGCAGGTAATAGGCCTGGAACACCGTGGACGGACTGACCCCATAGGTCTGGCTGGCATACCGTACCGACGGCACGCGCTGCCCTGGCCCGAGCATGCCGGAGCGGATCAGTTCGGCGATGTCGTCGGCGAATTTCTCGTAGCGTTTCATTTTCGGTCCAGTCATGAACGATTCGGGGCCATGGATGATCGGCGTTTCAGTCTCGTGTCCACACGCGTGCGGCATCTTAATGCTTCAGCGGTTCATCGGCGCGACAAAACGGCTCTTGGCCACGCTGTGGATGCCGGGGTCGTCGCTATCGGTCACCTTGAAGGTCATGTCCTGGGAGCCGCTGCGGGGCCTTTCGCTGAGCATCGCCACCGACACCGGTACGTCGACGATCTCCCCCGGCGCCAGGCTCAGTTGCGTCTTGCCCTGCAGGACGAAGCCGTCGCCGTCCACCAGGGACAGGTGGTAATCCTGGCGCTGCTGGGTCTTGTTGATGATCTTCAGGCTATAGATGTTTTCGATCAGGCCCTGGCTGTTTTCCCGGAACAGGCCACGGTCCTTGCTCACATCCAGGGAGACCATGGGCCGCTGCACCAGCGCGATCGTCAGCGCCGCGATCATCACCAGCAGCACGGCGGTATAGCCGACCAGCCGAGGCCGCAGCAGATGCGTCTTGCCCCCTTGCAACTGATGCTCGGAGGTGTATTTGATCAGGCCGCGGGCGTATCCCATCCTGTCCATGATCGAGTCGCAGGCGTCGATGCACGCCGCGCAACCGATGCATTCCATTTGCAGGCCATCGCGGATGTCGATGCCGGTGGGGCAGACCTGCACGCACATCTGGCAATCGATGCAATCCCCCAGGCCGATATTGGCCGGCTTCACGTCGCGCTTGCGCGGGCCGCGGATCTCGCCACGGGCCGAGTCGTAGGAAATGGTCAGCGTGTCCTTGTCGAACATCACGCTCTGGAACCGTGCATAAGGACACATGTGCATGCACACGGCTTCGCGCAACCAGCCCGCGTTGAGGTAGGTGGCCCCGGTGAAGAAGAGCACCCAGAACAGGCTGACGCCGGCTATCTGCAGGGTGAGCAACTCTTCGGCCAGCGGCCGGATCGGTGTGAAGTAGCCGACGAAGGTCAGGCCGGTGAGCAGGCTGATGCCCAGCCACAGTGTGTGCTTGGCCGAGCGACGCAGCAGTTTGTTCAGGCTCCAGGGCGCCGCCTGCAGTTTGATGCGCTGGTTGCGATCACCTTCGGTGATCTTCTCGCACCACATGAAGATCCAGGTCCAGGAACTTTGCGGACAGGTGTAGCCGCACCACACCCGCCCGGCGAATACGGTGATCGCGAACAGGCCGAAGGCGGCGATGATCAACAGCGCCGACAGCAGGATGAAATCCTGCGGCCAGAACGTCGCGCCGAATATGTGGAATTTGCTTTCCGACAGGTCCCAGAGCACCGCCTGGCGGCCGCCCCAGTTCAACCATACGGTGCCGAAGAACAGCAGGAACAGAAACCCGGCGCCGCTCATGCGCAAGGTGCGGAACAAACCGGTGAAGCTGCGGGTGTGGATCAGGTTATCGGTGCTCCGGGCCTTTATCTTGCCTGGAGTGGGGTCGAAGGTCTGTATCAACTGGACGGGGATTCGGTCGCTCATGGTCGGTCGCTCATCAGCCGTTATCTGGCCGGGGCACTATGACCACGAAACTGTTTGCATAACAGGCTCAGGTATTTCGATTAAAACCGGATCAGATGGCCTGTAGCCCAGGCCCTGCGACACTTTGATGCACCCTGATTGATCTGCTCGAGGCTGCCATCCTGTTTGCGCCTGCCACCCGGGTGCCAGGGAAGAAGGGCAGCCCCACAGGGAGTCTCAAATGGCCGAACCGCTGTCGGTGGCCTTGAGGTTGCGGCGCCCATCGTTCGCTCCGGCTACCGTCAATGCGTCGACTTCGGCCTCGGTGAGGTAGATCCGTTTGCCGTTGAGGTCCACGGCGGACATGGCTTTATCGGCGTCGGTAATGATCGTCAGCTCGCTGGCGGAACACTCCAGCGTGCCGTCGGCTGTCTGGAATTCGCAGATGCCGTCAGTGATGTTCATAGTCATGGTGTCACTCCTTCACGTTGATAAGCGTTAGGCGTCGCCGGCAAGGCAGGGTTCGTTGCGTCGGATCAGCGGTCGGGCGCACCTCTGGCGTCGTTTGCGGTCCATCGTTCATGGACTGAAAGAGGAGGCACCTATGGAAACCTGGTGGCATCAGGTCTGGATCACTATGCAGTCGGAATTCGCCGATATCGGCGACACACAACAGATGACCCGGGTCACCGTGCGCCTGGTGATGGCCGCGCTGCTGGGCGGCATCCTGGGATTCGAGCGAGAACACAAGGGCAAGGCCGCAGGCGTGCGCACCCATATGCTCGTTGCCCTGGGGGCTGCGCTGTTCGTGCTGGTACCGCAGATGTCCGGTTCCCAGGCCGATGCGATGAGCCGGGTGATACAGGGCGTGGTGGCGGGCATCGGTTTTCTCGGCGCCGGCACTATCCTGAAAAACAATGAAGGCGACGAAGGCCAGGTAAAGGGCCTGACCACGGCCGCCGGCTTGTGGATGACTGCGGCCATCGGCGTGGCGGCGGGCCTGGGCAAGGAAGGAACGGCGGTATTGAGCACGGTGCTGGCACTGGCGATCTTCAGCGTGATGCCAGTGATTGTCCGGGCCCTGGAAAAGGAGCGAGACGACAAACCCTGATTTCATCGCCATCTTGCACACAACTGCTGGCGACGTGGCCTGCCAGCCGACCTTGACGGTGGCTGACAGTCCGTTGCCGCTAACGCCCCATGATGCTTATGAATGACGCCTCAAACCCGCTCCGGCGAATTCTCGTTCGGCGGGTCGCCCACGGGCGGCTGCGGGTCGAGGGGCGGGTCCTTTTCCGGTATGGGCTCCGGGTCGGGGCCAGGCGGTGGCAAAGTGGGGTCGTCGATGTTCGGATCAGGTGTTTCGGCCGGGATGGGAATATTCATCGGGACGGGTCTCCGTGAGGCACATGGCTTGAGTCGTGCTTATCCTTGTTGACCATCCGGGACCAGGTTCGATCCCCCCAGTGTCCCGGGTAAATCTCGCTGAACTTTTGGTCGCCGGCCCGGTTCGGAGGTTAAGTGAGTTTTTTATCGTCACAAGCACGTCCATGGGGCGTAAAAGGAGCGATGCTCGATGACTGCTGAACACTTGACTGACTTGGCGTACAACCCGCACTTGCCACTGTCCCACGCCTTGTTGCTGCCACGTATCGCCATTGAGAACACCATGCCGGTGATCGACGGTGGGCAATTCGCCGCCAAGGTCGTCGCCGGGCGGGATGTGACCGTGACCAGCAAGGTCTTCGCCGACGGTCATGACAAGCTGGCCGTGCGGATCCGCTGGCGGGCGCTGGAGGATGAGGTTTGGAACAGCGAGGTCATGACCGACCTTGGTAACAACAGCTGGCGAGGCCAGTTCAACGTACCCGAACAGGGCCGTTACGTGTTCTGTATCGAGGCCTGGTTCGATCAGTTCGCCAGCTTCCGTTATGAACTGGAGAAGAAGTACGGCGCTGGTGTGCCCATCAGCCTCGAATTGCAGGAAGGGCGCAACCAGGTGCAACTGGCCGCCGAGCGTAGCGACGGCGAATTGAGCGAGGAGTTGGCAGCGTTGCACCATGAGCTTTCGGGCCTGTTGCCCGAAGAGCAGGTGGCGCTGTTTCTCGCACCACGCAGTGCCGATCTCATGTCCTTGGCCGATCATCGACCCTACCTGAGCATCAGTCCCGAGTACCCGCTGGACGTAGAACGCAAAGAAGCCGAGTTCGCCAGCTGGTATGAGCTGTTTCCCCGCTCGATAACAGACGATCCCAGCCGCCACGGCACCTTCAATGACGTGCATTCACGCCTGCCGATGATCCGGGACATGGGCTTCGATGTGCTGTATTTCCCGCCGATCCATCCCATTGGCCGCAGTTTCCGCAAAGGCCCCAACAACTCCCTGACTGCCGGCCCCGATGACCCGGGCAGCCCGTATGCCATCGGCAGCGAGGACGGCGGGCACGAGGCGATCCATCCACAACTGGGTACCCGGGAAGACTTCCGCCGCCTGGTGGAAGCCGCCGCCGACCATGGCCTGGAAATCGCCCTGGATTTCGCCATCCAGTGCTCCCAGGACCATCCCTGGCTCAAGCAGCATCCGGGCTGGTTCAGCTGGCGGCCGGACGGCACGATCAAATACGCGGAAAACCCGCCGAAAAAATACCAGGACATTGTCAACGTCGACTTCTACGCGGCGGACGCCATTCCCAGCCTGTGGCTGGAGCTGCGGGACATCGTGGTGGGCTGGGTCAAGGAAGGCGTGAAGATGTTCCGTGTCGACAACCCCCACACCAAGCCGTTGCCGTTCTGGCAGTGGCTGATCGCCGATGTGCGGGCGCAGTACCCTGAAGTGATTTTCCTCGCCGAAGCCTTCACTACGCCGGCGATGATGGCGCGGCTGGGCAAGGTCGGTTATTCCCAGAGCTATACGTACTTCACCTGGCGCAATACCAAGGCCGAGCTGGCGACCTATTTCACGGAGCTCAATCAGTCGCCGTGGCGCGAGTGCTACCGACCGAACTTCTTCGTCAACACCCCGGACATCAATCCGGCGTTTCTCCATGAGTCGGGCCGTGCGGGGTTCCTGATCCGCGCTGCCCTGGCCACCATGGGATCGGGCCTGTGGGGCATGTACTCCGGCTTTGAGCTGTGCGAGTCGGCGCCGGTACCGGGCAAGGAGGAATACCTCGATTCGGAGAAGTACGAAATCCGCCCTCGGGATTTCACCGCCCCCGGCAACATCATCGCCGAGATCGCCCAGCTCAACCGTATCCGTCGCCAGAACCCGGCGCTGCATACGCACCTGGGCCTGACGATCTACAACGCCTGGAACGACAACATCCTGTATTTCGGCAAGCGCACACCCGATGGCAGCAATTTCATCCTGGTGGCGGTGAGCCTGGATCCCCATAACCCCCAGGAAGCCAGCTTCGAACTGCCGCTCTGGGAGATGGGGTTGCCGGACGACGCCCAGACCCAGGGCGAGGATTTGATGAATGGACACCGCTGGATTTGGTACGGCAAATACCAGTTCATGCGCATCGACCCGGCCTACCAGCCGTTCGGGATCTGGCGGATCAGCGCGGCGTAAGGCTGTGCAACGAGAGATGCCAGCGGGGGCCTTTGTGGGGAGGGGATTTATCCCCTCGCCACACATGAGCCCTTGTGCCCCAACGGCCTTATTGAATTCATCAGGAGTTGCAAATGGCGAAAAAACCGCGGTCCGCCACGTTCATCAAGGATCCGCTCTGGTACAAGGATGCGGTGATCTATCAGGTCCATGTCAAATCGTATTTCGATTCCAACAACGACGGCATCGGCGACTTCCCCGGGTTGATCGAGAAGCTCGACTACATTGCCGACCTGGGCGTCAATACCATCTGGTTGCTGCCATTCTATCCCTCGCCCCGGCGCGACGACGGCTATGACATCGCCGAGTACCGAGGCGTCAGCCCTGACTACGGCACCATGGCCGACGCGCGGCGCTTCATTGCCGAAGCCCACAAGCGCAACCTGAGGGTCATCACCGAGCTGGTCATCAACCACACCTCGGACCAGCATCCCTGGTTCCAGCGCGCCCGCAAGGCCAAGAAAGGTTCGAAGGCACGGGACTTCTACGTCTGGTCCGATGACGACCACAAGTATGACGGCACGCGGATCATTTTCCTCGACACCGAAAAATCCAACTGGACCTGGGATCCGGTGGCGGGCCAATACTTCTGGCACCGCTTCTATTCCCACCAGCCGGACCTCAATTTCGACAACCCGCAGGTCATCAAGGCCGTGCTGTCGGTGATGCGCTACTGGCTGGACATGGGCATCGACGGCCTGCGCCTGGACGCGATCCCCTATCTGATCGAGCGCGACGGCACCAATAACGAGAACCTGCCCGAGACCCATGACGTCCTCAAGTTGATCCGCGCCGAAATCGACGCCAACTATCCGGACCGCATGTTGCTTGCCGAAGCCAACCAGTGGCCGGAAGACACCCAGCTGTATTTCGGCGATGTCGACGCCCAGGGCCTCAACGGCGACGAATGCCATATGGCGTTCCACTTTCCGCTGATGCCGCGCATGTACATGGCGCTGGCCCAGGAAGACCGTTTCCCCATCACCGACATCCTGCGTCAGACCCCGGAGATCCCCACCAATTGCCAATGGGCGATCTTCCTGCGCAACCACGATGAGCTGACCCTGGAGATGGTCACCGACAAGGAACGCGACTACCTGTGGAATTACTACGCGGCCGACCGTCGGGCGCGTATCAACCTGGGGATCCGCCGACGCCTGGCGCCGTTGATGGAGCGCGATCGCCGCCGCGTGGAGCTGCTCAACAGCCTGTTGCTGTCCATGCCGGGCACGCCGACCCTGTACTACGGCGACGAGATCGGCATGGGCGATAACATCTATCTGGGGGACCGCGATGGCGTGCGCACGCCGATGCAGTGGTCCATCGACCGCAATGGCGGTTTCTCCCGGGCCGACCCCGCCAGCCTGGTACTGCCGCCCATCATGGATCCGCTGTACGGCTATCAGTCGGTCAACGTCGAGACCCAGGCCGGCGACCCGCACTCGCTGCTCAACTGGACCCGGCGGATGCTGGCGGTGCGCAAGCAGTCCAAGGCGTTTGGCCGTGGCACCTTGAAGATGCTGTCGCCGAGCAATCGCCGGATCCTGGCCTATACCCGCGAATACACTGGCCCCGACGGCAAGCATGAAATCATCCTGTGCGTGGCCAACGTGTCCCGCAGCGCCCAGGCCGCCGAGCTGGATCTTTCGGCCTATGCCGGCATGGTTCCGGTGGAGATGCTGGGGGGCAACGCCTTCCCGCCCATCGGCCAGTTGAATTTCCTGCTGACCCTGGCGCCGTACGGCTTCTACTGGTTTGCCCTGGCGGCGGAAAACCAGATGCCGAGCTGGCATGTCGAACCGGCCCAGAGCCTGCCGGATTTCACCACCCTGGTGCTGAAAAAACGCCTGGAAGAGTTGCTCGAAGCCCCCTCGCGCACCACGCTGGAGCAAACCATCCTGCCGAGCTGGCTGCAGAACCGCCGCTGGTTCGCTGGCAAGGACAGCGCCATCGAGAAGGTCGACCTCGTCTACGGGGTGCGCTTCGGCGATCCCCAGCATCCGGTGCTGCTCAGTGAAATCGATGTCACCAGCGCCGGGCAGACCCTGCGCTATCAACTGCCGTTCGGCCTGCTGGCCGAGGATCAGGTCGGCGCGGCCTTGCCGCAGCAACTGGCGCTGTCCCGGGTTCGTCGAGGCCGTCAGGTGGGGTTGATCACCGATGCGTTTACCCTGGAAAGCTTCGTGCGCGCCGTGCTGCACGGCATGCAGGTCGGCACGGTGCTGCCGTGCGGCGAGGGCGAGTTGCGCTTCGAGCCCACCGAGGGCCTGGCGGCATTGAATCTGGGGAGCGAACCGCAAGTGCGGTATCTGTCCGCCGAGCAATCCAACAGTTCAGTGGTGGTGGGCGGCAGCCTGGTGCTCAAGCTGATCCGCAAGGTCGCTTCGGGTATCCATCCGGAACTGGAGATGAGCGCCTACCTGACCGCCGCCGGATTCAGCAACATTTCTCCGTTGCTGGGTTCGGTGATTCGTCGTGATGCCCAGGGCGAGGATGCGCTGCTGATGATTGCCCAGGGTTACCTGAGCAATCAGGGCGACGCCTGGGAGTGGACCCAGAACAACCTCGAACGTGCCCTGCGCGACGAGTTGGCCGATGCGGTTTCCGAGCAGGAGCAGCATTACAACGCCCTGGGTGAGCTGAAGGATTTCGCCGGCATGCTCGGCCAGCGCCTGGGGGAAATGCACAAGGTGCTCGCCCAGGCCACCGACAACCCCGATTTCGCTGCGGTGAAAACCAGCGCCAAGGACGCCCAGGCCATCGGCAAGGACGTGGCCGCCCAGGTGGAAAACGCCCTGCGCCTGCTCAAGCAGAACCAGGACCAATTGAACCCGGCGGACCAGGCCATGGTCGCACGTTTGCTGGAACACCGCAAAACCGTGCTGGCCCATGTGCAGGACCTGGCCGGCAAGGCTGCCGGTGGCCTGCGTATCCGTGTACACGGCGACTTGCACCTGGGGCAGGTGCTGGTGATCAAGGGCGATGCCTACCTGATCGACTTCGAAGGCGAGCCTGCCCGTCCGCTGCCTGAGCGCCGCGGCAAGCACAGCCCGTACAAGGATGTCAGCGGTGTATTGCGTTCCTTCGATTATGCGGCGGCCATGGCGATTCATTTGAACACTGTCGACAGCACGGCCGATGCCGACGCCGCACGGCAACGGGTCGCCGATCGTTATCTGCGTGAGGCCCGCCAGGCATTTGTCCAGGCATATCGACTGGCGGCAGCTAGTCTTGCCCATGAGTGGAAGGATGCTGAAGGCGAAGACGCTGCGCTGGCGTTGTTTGGCCTGGAGAAGGCGGCCTATGAAGTGGCCTATGAAGCCGAGAATCGCCCCGCCTGGCTGCCCGTGCCGTTGCACGGTCTGTACGGGCTCTTGAGGGGGCTGGAACCCTTTTCCGACTTAGCCGGACCGATTTAGTGGAGAGAATCATGAGTGTCTCGAACAAGGATCCACAGGGGCAGGCGAAAGAGTCGCTGCTGCCGCCCCTCCGTGACATCGACGCGCTGGTGCGCGCCGAACACCACGACCCGTTTTCCATCCTCGGCCCCCACGGCGACGGCGCGGGCGGACAGTTCATCCGGGCCTACCTGCCTGGTGCGCTGAGCGTCCAGGTGGTCGCCCGCGATGGCGGCGAAGAACTGGGTGAGTTGCAACAGACCGAAACGCCGGGGCTGTTCGTCGGCCATTTCGACCGCGCCCAGGCGTACCTGCTGCGTACCCGCTGGGCCGGGGGCGAACAGCTGGCCGAAGACCCCTACAGTTTCGGGCCACTACTGGGGGAGATGGACCTCTACCTGTTCGCCGAAGGCAATCATCGCGACCTCAGTTCCTGCCTCGGTGCGCAATTGACCACCGTCGATGGCATCGATGGCGTGCGCTTCGCCGTGTGGGCGCCCAATGCCCGCCGGGTGTCGGTAGTGGGAGATTTCAACGTCTGGGACGGTCGCCGCCATCCGATGCGCATCCGCTACCCGTCGGGCGTATGGGAGCTTTTCATACCCCGCTTGGGGGCCGGTGAAGCCTACAAATACGAAATTCTCGGCGCCCACGGCATCCTGCCCCTCAAGGCCGATCCGGTGGCCCTGGCCAGCCAGATGCCGCCCGACACTGCCTCGAAGGTCGCCGCGCCGTTGAAGATCCAATGGCAGGACGACGAATGGATGCAGCAGCGTCGCGAGCGGCAGCTACCGGCCGCACCATTGTCGATCTACGAGTTGCACGCCGGCTCCTGGCAATGCGAGATCGATGAGGCAGGGGAGGTGTCTCGCCAGTACAACTGGCATGAACTGGCCGAGCGGCTGATCCCCTACGTCAAGGAGATGGGCTTCACCCACATCGAGTTGATGCCGATCATGGAGCACCCGTTCGGTGGCTCCTGGGGTTATCAACCCTTGTCGCAGTTCGCCCCGACGGCGCGCTATGGGTCGCCGGACGATTTCGCCGCGTTCGTCAACGCCTGTCACCAGGCCGGCATCGGGGTGATCCTCGACTGGGTACCGGCGCATTTCCCCACCGATACCCATGGGCTGGCCCAGTTCGATGGCACTGCGCTGTACGAATACGGCAACCCCCTGGAGGGCTTCCACCAGGACTGGGACACCCTGATCTACAACCTGGGGCGTACCGAGGTGCACGGGTTCATGCTGGCCTCGGCCCTGCACTGGCTCAAGCATTTCCATATCGATGGCCTGCGGGTGGATGCGGTGGCCTCGATGCTGTATCGCGACTACTCGCGCAAGGCCGGCGAATGGGTGCCCAACCGTCACGGCGGCCGGGAAAACCTCGAAGCCATCGATTTCCTGCGGCACCTCAACGATGTAGTGGCCCTGGAAACGCCCGGCGCCTTGGTCATCGCCGAAGAATCCACCGCGTGGCCCGGTGTCAGCCAGAGCACGCAACAGGGTGGCCTGGGCTTCGCCTACAAGTGGAACATGGGCTGGATGCACGATTCGCTGCACTACATCCAGCAGGATCCGGTGTACCGCGCCCATCACCACAACGAATTGAGCTTCGGCCTGGTGTACGCCTGGTCCGAACGCTTCGTGCTGCCGATCTCTCATGACGAAGTGGTCCACGGCAAACGGTCGCTGATCGACAAGATGCCCGGCGACCGCTGGCAGAAATTCGCCAACCTGCGGGCCTACCTCAGCTTCATGTGGGGCCATCCGGGCAAGAAGCTGCTGTTCATGGGTTGCGAATTCGGCCAGTGGCGCGAGTGGAACCACGACCAGCAACTGGACTGGTACCTGACGCAATACGCCGAGCACCGTGGGGTGCAGAAGCTGGTGAGCGACCTGAACCGCCTTTACCGCGAAGAACCTGCGCTGCATGATCAGGATGACGCGCCCCAAGGGTTCCAGTGGTTGATCGGCGACGATGCGCTCAACAGCGTCTATGCGTGGCTGCGCTGGAGCAAGGAGGGGAGGCCGGTGCTGGTGGTCGCCAACTTCACGCCGGTGCCGCGTGCGAGCTATCGGGTCGGTGTACCGTTCGGAGGGCGCTGGGTGGAACTGCTCAACAGCGACGCCGACACCTATGCCGGCTCCAACTATGGCAACGGCGGCGGAGCCTGCGCCGAGGAAGTACCCAGCCACGGCCAGGCCTTGTCGCTGGAACTCAACCTGCCGCCGCTGGCGGTGTTGATCCTGCGGCCGGAAGGTTTGGTGTAATCCTACGGCCACTGTCAATTCAATGGGGGAGCGAGCCTGCTCGCGATGCGGTAGTTCAGTCAACACTCATGCTGGCTGATCTGGCGTCATTGCGAGCAGGCTCGCTCCTACAGGTGCAGTGGTGACGGGGGCCTTTTCAGCGCACCAGGCACGGCTGCTTGTTGTTGAACGACCAGCCCGGAATCAGGAACTGCATCGCCACCGAGTCGTCACGTGCGCCCAGGCCCATGCCTTTGTACAGCTCATGGGCCTTGGCCAGTTGGTCGGTGTCCAGCTCGATCCCCAACCCCGGTTTTTGTGGAACCTGCACGCAGCCCCCCTTGATCTGCAGCGGCGCCTTGGTCAGCCGCTGGCCGTCCTGCCAGATCCAGTGCGTGTCGATGGCGGTGATGTCCCCCGGTGCGGCGGCGGCCACGTGGGTGAACATCGCCAGAGAGATGTCGAAGTGGTTGTTGGAATGGGAACCCCAGGTCAGCCCCCACTCATTGCACATCTGTGCCACTCGCACGGAGCCCTGCATGGTCCAGAAGTGCGGGTCGGCCAATGGAATGTCCACCGATTGCAGGCTGATGGCGTGGCCCATTTCCCGCCAGTCGGTGGCGATCATGTTGGTGGCGGTTTTCAGGCCCGTGGCGCGGCGGAACTCAGCCATGACCTCGCGGCCCGAATAGCCATTCTCGGCCCCGCAAGGGTCCTCCGCGTAGGCCAGCACCCGATGCTGGTCACGGCATAGGCGGATGGCTTCCTTGAGTGACCAGGCGCCGTTCGGGTCCAGGGTGATGCGGGCCTGGGGGAAACGCTCGGCCAAGGCCGTCACTGCCTCGATTTCCTCGTCGCCCCGGAGCACGCCGCCCTTGAGCTTGAAGTCCTGGAAGCCGTAGCGCGCATGGGCTGCTTCGGCCAGGCGCACCACGGCGGCGGCATCCAGGGCTTTTTCATGGCGTACCCGGAACCAGTCGTTGTCGGCGTCCGGTTCGCTGCGGTAGGGCAGGTCGGTCTGCTGGCGATCACCAACATAGAACAGATAACCGAGCATCTTCACTTCATCGCGTTGCTGGCCCTGGCCCAGCAAGGCCGCCACCGGCACGTCCAGGTGCTGGCCCAGCAGGTCCAGCAATGCCGCTTCCAGGCCGGTGACCGCATGGATGGTGATGCGCAGGTCGAACGTCTGCAGACCCCGGCCTGCGGCATCGCGGTCGGCGAATGCCTGGCGGACATTGTTCAGAATCTTCTGGTAGGTCCCGATGGGATTGCCCACCACCAGGGCCCGGGCGTCTTCCAGCGTCTGACGGATGCGCTCGCCGCCAGGTACTTCGCCTACGCCGGTGTGGCCGGCGTTGTCCTTGAGGATGACGATGTTGCGCGTGAAGAACGGCCCGTGGGCGCCGCTGAGGTTCAGCAGCATGCCGTCATGGCCGGCGACGGGCACGACCTGCATGCTGGTGATGATCGGCGCTTTGTTGGCTTCTTGTGGAGTCATGTGCATTTGTCCTTGAACGAATCGGATATCAAACGTGGCTGGCGGCGGGATTGGCCGGCGTCGTGGCGGATTTCGGCTTGGGCGTGTTGCGCGCGGCGAACACGATGATCGCGGCGATGATGGATGTGGCCGCCAGGCCATAGAGGCCACCCTGGATGGAGCCGGTGTGCTGCTCCAGCAGGCCGAAGGTGGTCGGTGCGACGAACCCGCCAAGGTTGCCCACCGAGTTGATCAGGGCGATGACCCCGGCGGCGATCCGGGCGTCCAGGTAGGCCTGGGGAATCGGCCAGAACAGCGAGGACGCGGATTTGAAGCCCAGGGCCGCGAAGCAGATGGCGACGAAGGCGAAGATCGGTCCGCCCGTGGTGGACATGAACATCCCGGCCGCCGCGATCAACAGGGCCGCCGCGACCCAGGCCTGCTGGAATTTCCACTTGGCCGACAGCGAGGCGAAGGCGTACATGCCGACGATCGACAGCAGCCATGGGATCGAGTTGAACATGCCGACCTGCAGGTCGCTGAGCTCACCCATCTTCTTGATGATGCTCGGCAACCAGAACGTCGCGGCATAGATCGTCAACTGGATGAAGAAATAGATCAGGCAGAACAGGATGATCTGGCGATCCTTGAGCAACTGGCCGATGGACAGCTTGACCGGCGTAGCGGCTTCACGGGCCCGTTGTTCGTCATCAATGACTTTTACCAGCGCGTCCTGTTCATCGCGTTGCAGCCACTTGGCATCGTGGGGCTTGGAGTCCAGCCAGAACCAGACGAAGACGCACAGGCAGACGGAGAACATCCCTTCGATGAAGTACATCCACTGCCAGCCGTGCATGCCCAGGCCGTTGATCTGCAGCAACAGCCCCGACAGCGGGCCGGAGATCAGCGAGGCAATGGCCGAGCCGCTGAGGAAAATGGCGATGGCCTTGCCGCGTTCGACACCTGGCAACCAGCGAGTGAAGTAATAGATCACCCCGGGAAAGAAGCCGGCTTCGGCCACGCCCAGCAGAAAGCGCAGGATGTAGAAGTGGGTTTCGTTCTGGATGAACGCCATGGCCGATGCCACCAGGCCCCAGGTGAGCATGATGCGAGTCAGCCAGATCCGGGCGCCGATTCGTTGCAGCAGGATGTTGGAAGGGACTTCGAACAGCGCATAGCCGATGAAGAACAGACCGGCACCGAAGCCGTAGGCGGCCGCGCCGATGCCCAGGTCGTGTTCCATGTGGGCACGCACGAAGCCGATGTTCACGCGGTCGATGTAGTTGACGATAAACATGAGGACGAACAGCGGCAGGATGTGACGCTTGACCTTGGATATGGCCGAGAGCAGCACAGGGTCCGCGCCGGCATTCGCCTTGGGGCTGGAGGTGTTCACTGGTTTTTTCTCCCACTGATTATTTTTATGCGGGGCATCGAGCACGCGTCGATGTTGATAGACATCATACAACTTGATTTTTTTGAGTGACAAGCGCTTTTTAATCACGAATGCGCGGGGTGAAGGGCTGTCTTATGCCGTATTTATTGGTTAATAGGAGGATGTTTCGGTTTTTATCGGCGGATGAGCAGCGGAAAATCGTTTAAAGGTTCTCAGGGTTTTCAGGCAAACATTGAATGTTGTCATACAAGTTGAGCGATCAAAGTGCTCACGCTCTGGCCCGCTGATGATAGGATCGCCTAGCCTGTTTTCGAGGATCCCTGGCGATGCAAGACACCGAAGTCCCGCTGCGCAAGCGCACCCACAACCTGGCCCATGACCTGGTGGCGAAACTCAGCCAGAGCATCCTGCTGGGCCAGTTAAAACCGGGCCAGAAGCTGCCATCGGAAGGCGCCATCGTGCAGGAGCATGGCGTCAGTCGTACGGTGGTGCGCGAAGCGATTTCCAAGCTGCAGGCCTCGGGACTGGTGGAGACCCGTCATGGCATCGGTACCTTCGTGCTGGAGCAGACCGCAGAACCGGGCTTGCGGCTCAATGTCGATACCGCGGCGGGCGTGAGGGGAATCCTCGAACTGCGCCTGGGCCTGGAGACCCAGGCGGCGGCACTGGCTGCCCAGCGTCGCGATGAGCGGCAGTTGCAGCAGATGCGCCAGGCCCTGGATGACTACCAGCGGCTGCTGAGCAACAACGACAGTTGCGTGGAAGCCGACCGGCGTTTTCATCTGCTCATTGCCGAAGCCACGCAAAACACCTGTTTCGTCGAAGTCATGCAGCACCTGGGCAGCGCGATGATCCCCAGGACCCGGGTGAATGTGGCCGAACGGGGCCAGGCCGACCTGGGAAAACTGGCGCAAGTGGCCAATCTGGAGCATGAAGCGATCTTCAACGCCATCAAGCGCCAGGACCCCGATGCCGCCCGCGCCGCCATGTGGCTGCACCTGACCAACAGCCGCGATCGCTTTGGCGCGGGCTCCTGACAAAGGGTTTTCTGCAAAAGCAGTTCGGCAATCTCCCCCGGTCAGGCGAGCATCTCGCCACAATAGACCGGTCTGTCAGGTACACCGAAATTTACGACATGAAGGGCCAGCAGAGTCTGATCCAGGCGGTCGTGGCAAAAGCGCCAGGTAAAAAAAACGGCGCAACCGAGGTCGCGCCGGTGGTGGAGCCAGTGACCAGGCGGATGTTCGTGGGTCCGCGCAGCCACTGTTGAACGCGTCGTCGGTCAGCCTCGTTCCAGCGCCAGGGCCACGCCCTGGCCGCCGCCGATGCACAGGGTTGCAAGGCCTTTGCTGGCATCGCGCTTGATCATCTCGTGCAGCAGCGACACCAGCACCCGGCAGCCCGAAGCGCCGATGGGGTGACCCAGGGCAATGGCGCCGCCGTTGACGTTGACCTTGTCCATATCCCACCTCAGCTCCCTGGCCACGGCCAGCGATTGGGCAGCGAAGGCTTCGTTGGCTTCGATCAGGTCCAGTTGGTCCAGCGACCAACCGGCCTTCTCCAGGCAGCGACGGGTTGCCGACACCGGACCGATGCCCATGATGGCCGGGTCGACGCCGGCGTTGGCGTAGGCGCTGATTTTCGCCAGCACTGGCAAGCCCAGCGCCTTGGCCTTTTGCGCGCTCATCAGCACGACGGCCGCCGCGCCGTCATTGAGGGACGACGCATTGCCGGCGGTTACGCTGCCGTCCTTCTTGAAGGCCGGCTTGAGCTTGGCCAGGGACTCGGCGGTGGTACCGGCGCGCGGTTGTTCATCCGTGGCGAATGCCACGGGATCGCCCTTGCGCTGGGGAATCAGGATTGGCGTGATCTCATCGGCGAAGCGACCGCCTTCGATGGCGGCAACGGCCTTCTGCTGGGACGAGGCGGCAAAGGCATCCTGTTCCTCGCGGCTGATGCCGTACTTGTCCACCAGGTTCTCGGCGGTGATGCCCATGTGGTAGTCATTGAACGCATCCCACAGGCCATCGGTGATCATGCTGTCGATCATCTGCGCGTGGCCCATGCGCAGGCCGGTGCGGGCGGCCGGCAGGACGTAGGGGGCCAGGCTCATGTTCTCCATGCCGCCGGCGATGATGACCTCGGCGTCGCCGCAGCGGATCGCCTGGGCGCCCAGGTGCAACGCCTTGAGGCCCGAGCCGCAGACCTTGTTCAGGGTCAGCGCCGGCACCGCATGGGGCAAGCCGGCGAGGATCGACGCCTGGCGGGCCGGGTTCTGCCCGGAGCCTGCGGTCAGTACCTGGCCGAGAATCACTTCATCGACCTGTTCGCCGGACAAGCCGGTCTGTTCCAGCAGGCGACGAATCACCGCTGCACCGAGCTCCGGCGCGGGAATGGAGGCCAGCGAACCCTGGAAACTGCCGATGGCGGTACGGGTGGCGGCGACAATCACGACTTCTTGCATAAAATCTCTCCTCACGGTGCAGCGAACTGCATTTCAGGGACGTGGTCCGGCACGATCAGCTTGCCGGCAGTCTTGGCGACGATTTCCTCGACGCTGACGCCCGGGGCACGTTCTTTCAGGATGAAGGCACCGTCCTGGATTTCCAGGTAGGCCAGGTCCGTCAGCACTCGCTTGATGCAACCGGCACCGGTGAGCGGCAGGCTGCAACGGGGCAGCAGTTTCGATTCGCCGTCCTTGGACGCATGGGTCATGGTCACGATGATGTTCTCGGCGCCGGCTACCAGGTCCATCGCACCGCCCATGCCCTTGACCAGCTTGCCGGGAATCATCCAGGACGCGATATTGCCCTCGACGTCTACTTCGAATGCGCCGAGCACGGTCAGGTCGATGTGTCCGCCGCGGATCATGGCGAACGATTCGGCCGAAGAAAAGATCGACGCACCGATGCGCGCGGTGACGGTCTGCTTGCCGGCGTTGATCATGTCGGCATCGACTTCGTCTTCGGTGGGGAAGGCCCCCATGCCGAGCAAGCCGTTCTCGGACTGCAGCATGACTTCCATGCCTTCGGGAATGTAGTTGGCGACCAGGGTGGGAATGCCGATACCCAGGTTCACGTAGTAGCCGTCCTGCATTTCGCGGGCGACGCGTTGAGCCATTTGTTCGCGGGAAAGTGCCATGGTGTTATTCCTTCATTCGGGCCGGGGGCAGGGGATCACTTGCGTACGGTGCGCTGTTCGATGCGCTTTTCGAACGTGCCGCAAATGAGCCGGTCGACGTAGATGCCAGGGGTATGGATCTGCGTCGGGTCCAGCTCGCCGGGTTCGACGATTTCCTCGACTTCCACCACGGTGATTCTGCCCGCCGTGGCGGCCAGCGGATTGAAGTTCTGGGCGGTGTGACGGTAGACCACGTTGCCGAAATGGTCGGCTTTCCAGCCTTTGACGATGGCGAAGTCCCCCGTGATGGATTCTTCCATCAAGTATTGCCGGCCGTGGAATTCACGGGTTTCCTTGCCTTCGGCCACCGGAGTGCCGACACCGGTGGCGGTGAAGAACGCCGGGATGCCCGCGCCACCGGCGCGCATCTTTTCGGCGAGGGTGCCTTGGGGAGTGAGCTGGACTTCGATTTCACCACTGAGCAACTGCTGTTCGAAGAGGGCGTTTTCACCCACGTAGGACGCGATCACCTTGCGAATCTGCCGGTCTTCCAGCAGCACGCCGAGGCCGAAACCGTCGACGCCGCAGTTGTTGGACACCACGGTGAGATCGCGAATGCCCTTGCGCTTGATCTCGGCGATCAGGTTTTCCGGAATGCCGCACAAACCGAAGCCGCCGGCGATCACGGTCATGCCGTCCTTCAAGCCTTCCAGCGCTTCCTCATAGGAGCTCACGCGTTTGTCGAAACCAGCCATAGACACCTCTTTTATTCTTGATGGGGTCGCAATGGAATGCAGTGTTGCGCCAAGTCATATATTTGTTAAGTTGATTTTTGAGTTAGATTGATTGGTAAAACTCAATAATTGTCTTGCGGCTTGAAACCAGTCGCTTGCCGCTGGGAGCATCACGACCATGACCCTCAAGCAGATCCGTGCCTTCCTCGCCGTCGCCCAGAGCCTGAGCTTTGCCGTGGCCTGCGAACGGCTGCACCTGTCCCAGTCGGCCCTGAGCCTAACCATCAAGGCACTGGAGGACGGCCTGGGTGGACGCCTGTTCAGCCGCAACACCCGTAATGTGGCGCTGACCCCCGAGGGCGAGTCCCTCTTGCCGCTGGCCCGCAGGCTGGTTGCCGACTGGGATAACGCCGAGGATGAAATGCGCCAGCGCTTCACCTTGCAGCGGGGGCGCGTGACGTTGGCTGCGATGCCCTCGTTCGCCGGGAACCTGTTGCCACCGATCCTCAAGACCTTCCGCGTCCGCTATCCGAATGTCAACGTTACGGTCAACGATGTGATCAACGAACAAGTGCTGGAAATGGTGCGTGATCGCCATGTGGAGCTGGGCGTCGCCTTCGAGCCGGCGCAGGGTTCCTCCCTGGCGTTCACGCCGCTGTACCTGGACCGGTTCGTCGCGGTGGTGCCGCTGGATTCGCCCCTGGCCGATTGCCGGGAAATCCAGTGGCGAACCTTGCTGGAGCAACCGTTCATCACCTTGCAGCGGCCCTCCACCGTGCGGGTGATGCTGGAGGAGCACCTGCAGGCCCGGGGCATGAAGTTGCCGGTGGAATTCGAAAGTCATCAGTTGGCGACGGTGGGTCGAATGGTCGCCAGCGGCCTGGGGGTCAGCGCGGTGCCGGCGCTGTGCGTCAGGCAGATGCATGAGCTGGGGGCTCGGTGCATCACGCTTCGCGATCCCGTGGTGGAGCGGGCCATCGGTGTGTTGACCAAGCCGGGGCATGAATTGTCGGCTGCGGCTCAGGCGCTGTTCGACACCCTCAAGGATCAGCACCTCTGGGAACGAGGCCTGCGCCCAGACTGAACGCGGGCCTTTGCCGCTGCCATTGCCTTTCGTCGCCCCGGATCCTGGTTTCTTCAAACTTTCGACGTGTCTGGAACCTCCATTTTCATGAAGGGTATTTCAGAACTGTCGCGCTGCCATGCAGCAGCGACCACGGGTAAGGAGAAAAAAATGGCAACGCCCAAAGACAACCTGCTGGATTGGCTCAACGACGCTCATGCCATGGAGCAGCAAGCGGAAAAAATGCTCAAGGCCCAGGCCGAGCGCCTGGAGCATTACCCCGTCCTCAAGGCCCGGATCGAAGAACACCTGCAGGAAACCCTCGGCCAGCAGAAACTGGTCGAACAGTGCATCCAGCGCCTGGGCGGCAGCACGTCGATGCTCAAGGACATGGCCGGCAAGCTCATGGCTTTCGGCCAGGCGGTGGGCGGCATGACGATGAGCGATGAGGTGGTCAAGGGCGCCATGAGCGGCTATGTCTTCGAAAACCTGGAGATCGCCTCCTACACCGTGCTGATCGAGGCGGCGAAAGCGGCCGGCGATGTCGAAACCCAGCGCGCCTGCGAACAGATCCTGCCCCAGGAAATTGCCATGGCCGATTGGCTGCGCGATCACCTGCCGGAGATCACCCAGGCGTTCCTCGAACGTTCGGCGAACCCCAATACCGAAGCCAAGCGCTGAGCGTCAAGGAAAGCGGCCGGCCTGTCCGGCCGCTTCCGGATGCCGGCAAGAGGAGGCGTATGAAGCAGACCACGGGTGAAGTTCGAGCCATCAATCGCCAGAGCGCAATGGCCGGTGTCTACGTGCCACAGGAGGACGGTCACACCGTGCTGGAACTGCGTTCGGCCAATGACATCGACATCGGCGACGTTATCGAGTGGGACAGCGGCGAGGCCCTGGGCACTCAGTCCTACCGCAATCGCACCAAGGGCTGGAGCGCCGAGGTGTACGTGGTCAAGCACGGTGTCGCGGCCGCCAACCTTGAGGTTCAGTTGCTGGTGGGATCCTGAAACGTCGTCGAACAACGACCCGCAACGTAGCCAGGAGAATGAGCATGAGCGAATCGAAGATGAAATGCGGCTGTCCTGATTGCCAGTGCGAGGTGGATCCGCAACGGATGTTCAACCACGACGGCGAGGCCTATTGCAGCCAGGCTTGCGCAGAGCAGCACCCCAACGGCGAGCCGTGTCCGGCCCCCGATTGTCACTGCGAGCGTAGCGGCAAGGTGGAGGAGCGGGACATCACCAACCGACAATTGGACGACGCCCTGGAGGAAACCTTTCCGGCCAGCGACCCGATTTCTCCCTGAGCACCGAGTTTTCAGGCTCTGTACGAAAAGTCTTGAGATGACCCCCAGGCAAGGCGAAACAGCCGAGCAAGTGCAGTTACTGGAGTACCTCATCAGTATCAAGGCTTTTGGTAAAGAGCCTAATCCGGGCACCGGCGACAGGGTGCCCGGACACCGCAAGCCGGTCAGTGCGGTGGTGCAGAATAACACCGGCAGCCCGCGAGTTTTGGCTTCCTGGAACGGCGCGTGGCCGGGACGACGAGACCGGTGCAGTAGGGTGCCGGCGTCGCCCGACCTTTGGCAGACAGCGTGGAAAGACACGCACTGTTTTTTAGCTGCGAAGACAAGGCGAACTCGTACCGAACTTGTTCTGTTGCATATGTACATGTGACTAACGTTTCGCATGGGTGCGCTTCTTCGTGAATGGTATGACGCTTGTTTTAATTTGATTAATCGTTAGAGGAGGGTTCGATAGCGTTTTTTCAAGTGCTGCGGAGCCAAATTAAATGAACTCATGACTATTTACCGTTCGTCGTCGTCTGATGAACTTCATTTAAACCTTGGCGCCGGCAGATTTTCCGAATAGGACGAGCCAACTGGTTCGCTAACAGCAACTAACGAGGTGAATGAAATGGCTAATACAGGTAATAACAACCCTGGCAATTTCGCTAACGATCGTGAGAAGGCATCGCAAGCCGGGAAAAAAGGCGGACAGGCGTCGGGTGGCAACTTCGCCAACGATCCGGAACGTGCAGCCGAGGCCGGACGCAAAGGTGGCCAGGCATCGGGCGGCAATTTCGCCAATGACCCCGAGCGCGCCGCAGAGGCCGGCCGTAAAGGTGGCCAGGCATCGGGCGGCAATTTTGCCAACGATCCCGAGCGCGCTTCGCAAGCCGGCCGCAAAGGTGGCCAGGCTTCGGGTGGCAACTTTGCCAATGACCGGGAGAAAGCCTCCGAGGCCGGCAGGAAAGGTGGCGAAAACAGCCATGGCGGCGGTCGTGATTCCTGAGACCGCCAGACTTCAGGCCCCAGCCGCCTGGTTGGGGGCCGTGCCGGTTTCGATATAAGAACATCCATATAGTACCGGTTGGGTAATGTTTCATCGGTTCTGAGGGGCGGCGACTTGTGCAATTCTCCATAAGTTGCCGTTCGTTTTGTTTGTTGAATAAAAAGCACAGCACCAGTTCTTAATTATTTTTTGGCATTGGCGCGCCGGCGATTGCGGTGTGCTCACGGCCCTGTGTTCTGATCGAGGAGTTCAATCATGTTTATGCATAACAAACGACTGCAGTACACCGTGCGTGTCGCCGAGCCCAATCCAGGTCTCGCCAATCTGTTGCTCGAACAGTTTGGGGGACCCCAGGGTGAACTGGCGGCAGCGTCGCGTTACTTCACTCAGGCCTTGGCCGAGGATGACCCGGGGCGCAAGGACCTGCTGATGGATATCGCCACTGAAGAGCTCAGCCACCTGGAGGTGATCGGTTCGATCATCGTGATGCTGAACAAGGGCGCCAAAGGCAAGATGGCCGAAGGCGTGGACGAGGCGGGCCAGCTCTATCGCGACATCAACGGCGCTGGCAACGATTCCCATGTCACCAGCCTGCTCTACGGTGCCGGTGCGCCGTTGATCAACTCCGCCGGCGTGCCCTGGACCGCTGCCTACGTCGACACCATCGGCGAGCCCACCGCGGACATGCGCTCCAATATCGCCGCCGAGGCCCGGGCGAAAATCGTCTATGAACGGCTGATGAACATCACTGACGATCCGGGGGTTAAAGAAGCCCTGGGGTTCCTGATGACACGGGAAATCGCCCATCAGTTGTCGTTCGAGAAGGCACTGCACGCCATCCAGCCCAACTTCCCGCAAGGCAAGTTGCCGGGCATGCCGGAGTTCGCCAACGTCTACTTCAATATGTCCCAGGGCGAGCCGACCGTACGTGGCCCATGGAACCAGGGCGATGACTGGGAGTTCGTCGAAAGCCCGACGCCAGCGGTGGATGGCGGCGATGGCATGGCCAGTGTCCAGTTGAGCGAAGAAGACGAGGCGCGGTTGATGGACATGAAGGCACGGACGATGTCCAACCCTGAAAGCGACCCCACCACAGGCGCGGACTTGGGTTCAGGGATGCAAGGTGACAAACTGTAGGCCTGACGGGGCGGGGAAGCCTGGCTTGCCCGCCCGAACCTTCCATTGCAACGTTCCTGCCGCCTATGGCACGAACGATCGGGCTGGCTAAGCCTGTAAGGATATTTTCGATGGACCAGTCCACCTCCCGGATCCGATCGCCCTGGCGCACCTGGCTGGACCCGCTGCAAAACAACCCGCTGCTGGGCGCGAGCTTCTGGCTCGGTTTGATCGTGGTCGCCGCGTTGTTGCTGTACAGCGGCTATAACGCGCTGGTGGGGGCCGACCGTCATCACCTGGGCTACGCGGTGCTGGGGGGGACCTCCGGATTCGTCGCCACGGCACTGGGTGCGATGATGGCGGTGGTGCTGCGCGATATCTCCTCGCGCACCCAGGACATCATGCTGGGGTTCGCGGCAGGCATGATGCTGGCCGCCAGTTCGTTCTCGCTGATTTTGCCCGGCATCGAGGCCGCAGAGGTCATTTGCGGTAATCAACTGCTCGCTGCGTTTGTCGTCGTGCTCGGCCTGGGCCTGGGCGTTGCCCTGATGATCGGGCTCGACCGTTTCGTGCCCCATGAGCATGAATTGAGCGGTCGGCGCGGACCGCAAGCCGAACGCATCAATCGCGTCTGGTTGTTCGTGCTTGCGATTACCTTGCACAACTTGCCGGAGGGCATGGCCATCGGCGTCAGCTTTGCCGATGGGGATTTCAAGGTAGGCCTGCCGCTCACCACTGCCATTGCCATCCAGGACATCCCCGAGGGACTTGCCATTGCCATGGCCCTGCGGGTCACCGGCATCAGCACCCTGCGAGCGGCGTTAATCGCGGTGGGCTCGGGGTTGATGGAGCCATTGGGTGCGGTGATCGGCCTGGGCATGTCCTCGGGCGTGGCCGTGGCCTATCCCATCAGCCTGGGCCTGGCGGCCGGGGCGATGATTTTCGTGGTGTCCCACGAAGTGATTCCCGAAACCCACCGCAACGGCCATGAAACCCCGGCGACCCTGGGCTTGATGATGGGGTTCGCGGTGATGATGTTCCTCGATACGGCGTTGGGTTGAACGGCTCGGAAAACACCTGATCGCTGGAAAATGACGGGAACGAATCGGGCCTGGCGGATGCGCCAGCGCCCGTTTTTTTTGCCTGCGCTCTGCCTGGATCCACGGGGGATACCGCATGGCGCGCGACATCGAAACTCGTTGGAACTACCCCCCGCGACACTTCGTCATCTGTTCTGAGAGACCCATGGCCGGGCGATCACCGCGGTGGCTGCCCGTAATTGTTTTCATCACGGAGGCGATGGACAGACATGACTAATGCGGACAACCACTCCGAGCGACAACAGGGCCCTTCGGGCCAGGCACGACCCAACCCCATCAAGGATGAGTTGAACGAAACCATTGGCAGCGCCCGTGAACAGGCCGATGCGCATTTCGGCCATTACCGCGATACGGCGGCGGACCAGATCGATGCATTGGCGCGGGGCGCCAAGTCGGCGATGTCCGAGCTGGAAGCCAACGACACCTTAGGCCTGTCTCACTACCTGGCGGACATGGCGGATTCGATGACCGGCCTGGCCGGCAAACTGCGCCACATGAGCGCCGAACAATTGCTGCACGAAGGATCCCGTCTGGCGCGGGACAACCCGGGCCTGTTCCTGGCCGGCAGCGTGGCGGTGGGCTTCGGGCTGTCGCGGTTCCTCAAGGCTGGCAGCTCACCGGTCGCCGCGGACATCGACGACCCGGCCGCCGGCCATTCCACCCCACCATCCGGCGGCTTCACCGCACACGAGCCCTTCGAGCCTGGCGTCGATCCCATCGGCCCAGGCGCCGGCACCGGCTCGCTTTCGGATTCGGCCAGCACCCGAGGAGAACTGCAATGAATCGACCTGACCCGGATTTTCAACGTTCTGCAGGCGCCCCTGCCACCGATACCGATGCGTCGGTCATGGGGTTGCTCAAGCAACTGACCCACGAGGTCCCGTCGCTGTTCACCAAGGAGCTGGCCTTGGCCAAGGCTGAGTTCCAGGCCAGCCTCAATACCCTCAAGGCCGGCATTGCCGCTGTGGCCGGCGGGGCTATTGTGCTGCTGGCCGGTTTCATCGTCCTGCTGATGGCGGTGGTCTATGGCCTGAGCACGGTCATGGCGCCGTGGCTGGCGGCACTGATCGTGGGCGTCGTGGTCATGGTCGTCGGTTTCGTGATGGTGCAATCGGGCAAGAAGCAATTCGAACCGTCCCACTTCAAGCCGGACCGTACCCTCGAGGCATTGAATAAAGACCAGGACGCCCTGCGGAGGAAAGTCTCATGAAGGATGAATTCAAAACCGAATCCGAGAAGAGTCCGCAAGCCCTCGAGCGCGAGATCGACGAGCAACGGGCCCATATCAGCCAGATCGTCGACGCGCTGGGCAGCAAGTTCACTCCGGGGCAAATGCTCGACCAGGCCTTGACCCTGGTGAAGGGCAATGGCTCGGAGTTCTTCGGCAACCTCGGCACCACGGTACGTAACAATCCGGTGCCCACCGTACTGACCACGCTCGGATTGTGCTGGCTGATGCTTGGCCAGAACCATCCGCCTCGGGTGGGTTACCGGGTCGGGCCGGACCAGGACTGCGCGGGCCGGAGTGAAGGGCTCGTCGGTGCGCGGGAGCATCTGCACGACACCACCGATTCCCTGCGCGAGGGATTCCATCATCTCAAGGACAAGGCCTCGCACCTGGCCGACGATCTCGGGGCCAATGCCCGCCAGGCGCGACGCAGCGTCCATGCGACCGGAGAACGCCTGGCCCATGGCACGCAGGACCTGGGGGAACAGTTCAACCGGCTGCTCAAGGAACAGCCCCTGATGATGGCTGCGGCGGGAGTCGCCCTGGGTGCCATGCTCGGTGCCGCGTTGCCCGCCACCTCCACGGAGCAGCGAGTGATGGGCAAGACCAGCGCCAACCTCGCCGACAAGGCCAGGCAGACCGCGCGGCAGGGCTATGAGACGGTGCGCGATACGGTGAGCAAGACCACCGAGCATCACCAGGAAACACCTCCCAGGACTCAGGCACCTTCCGCGACGGACTTGTCCGGCGGGTTGGGCACTTCATAGCCCAGCACGCCGGGACGGCGCAGGTTCTGCGGTGCCTGCGCCGGCCACTGTCGAGACTGACAGTAGCCAGGACGCCATGACCGGTATTTCATGGCCTCTGTATCCGTATCTTCGGGGGGCAGCGCATGGAACATCAGGTCCCGTTCAGCGGACATCTGATTGTCATCGGCTTCGGCACGATCGCCCGGGCCACCCTGCCATTGTTGTTGGGGCAGGAGCTCATTGCGATCAAGCGCTTCACCGTGGTCGCGCCAGTGATCGACCACAACATCTGGTTCAAGGAGCGGGGGATTCGCTTTGTCCGCAAGGCACTGACCGAGCACACTTTTGCCCAGGTCCTTGACCGTGTCGTCAGGCCCGGCGATTTCATCGTCAACCTGTCCGTGGAAGTCAGCTCCCTGGCGCTGATCGCGTATGCCTTCGACAAGCGTGCGATGTACCTCGATACCTGTGTCGAACCTTGGGCAGGCGGCTATAACGATCCACGCCTGGATCTTTCGCGTCGTACCAACTACGCGTTGCGGCACGAGGTGCTGACGTTGCGCAAGAAGCTGGGCCGGGGTCCGACGGCGGTGGTGGCCCATGGGGCCAATCCTGGCTTGATCACGCACCTGCTCAAGGCCGGGCTGGTGGAACTGGCGCTGCAATTGAACCACCCGCTGTCGCAGAACCGCGCCGGCGTGGATTGGGCACGGTTGTGCATGGAAACGGGCATCAAGGTCATCCATTTCGCCGAGCGCGACACCCAGTGTTCGCACCGGATCAAGCAGGACGATGAGTTCGTCAACACCTGGTCGGTGGAAGGGTTCATCAGTGAGGGCAGCCAACCGGCGGAGCTGGGGTGGGGCACCCACGAGCGAACCTGGCCGGCGTCCGCCAGGCGTCATCGCTTCGGCGCGCGCAATGCCATTTACCTTGAACGTCCCAGCGCCAGCGTGCCGGTCAAGACCTGGACCCCCTTGGGCGGAGCGTGCCTGGGACTGATGATCACCCATCACGAAACCGCGTCCACCGCCGACCTGCTGACGGTGAAAGAGCGCCAGACCCTCGTCTATCGGCCCACCCTGCATTACGCCTACCACCCCTGCAACGATGCGTTGTTGTCCATTCATGAGCTCATTGGGCGGGGGTGGCAGACCCAGGGTTCGGAGCGCATTCTCAACGGTGAAATCGAGAGCGGTGGCGTCGATGCGTTGGGCGTGCTGCTCATGGGGCATGAGCTGAATGCCTACTGGTTCGGCTCGATGCTGAGCGTCGACGAAGCCAGGGCGCTGGTGCCCTTCAACAACGCCACCACCCTGCAGGTGGCCGCCGGGGTCCTGGCGGGCGTCGTCTGGGCGGTGGAGCATCCGGCGCGGGGCATCGTCGAGCCGGAACAGATGGATTACGAACGGGTGCTGGAAGTGGCCAGGCCCTACCTGGGCACCCTGGTCGGCAAGCGCACCGACTGGACGCCCAGCGGCACTCCCTGCCAGGCTTCAGGAGAAGGGGCGGCGGAGGCTTGGCAGTTCGAGCATTTCACTCGCCTGTGAGGGAGCCGCGCACCAGCCACCAGCCGCTTGCCAGTGCGGCGATCCAGCACAGCACGATCACCACGGCGGCGATCCGGTTCACCGGGCGCTGGCCCTGGTTTTTCTCCCATTGGCGGGCCCTGGCTGCACATTCGGCCAGCACAGCCGGCGGCATCAGGCGAAGGGCCAGCCAGATACCCAGCGGCAGCAGGATCACGTCGTCCAGATAACCCAGGATAGGGATGAAGTCCGGAATCAGGTCGATGGGGCTCAGGGCGTAGGCCACCACGATGACTGCGATGGTCCTGGGGAGCCACGGCGTCTGTCCATGGCGATAGCAGAACCACAGTGTCAGGGTCTGGCGCTTCAGGGCCCTGGCCCATTGGCGAAGTCGTGCTGAAGGCGATGTCATGGCGGCCGGTCGTGGTGCGAGTCGATCCGACAAGGGTAATCGCAAACCGGGCAGGGTGCCTGTAGCCGCGACGGGATCGGGGAGCTGGCCCTGATGACGCGTTGCCCCAGGCATCCAGGGCTTTCCTATACTCAATGCCAGGGTGACCTGAATCCGGGGTGCCGATCGTGCTGCATTCGCTGATGCTGGCCGTGTTGATCATTCTGGCGGGGTGCGCCACGCCGCAGCGCGGTCAACAGGTGGACTCGGTGGCGGTGGCCCAGGACACCTGGCGCCAGGTGGACCGACAGATCGTCGCCGCCTCCGGGACCGCGATCGAACAGGCCGAACGCTATGCCCGTGGATCGATGGAACATTGGCGGATGCTGGTCTACGAGCGGACCGAGGCCGAGTTCATCCCCTGGTTCAGCAGCTACTGGACCCAGGAATGGTTGGCGGTGAAGGTCAGCTGGTATGCCGCCAGCGCCCAAGACGAGGAGGATTCCGCGTCCAGGCGCCTGGCGGTCTATCTGCAGACGCAGTATCGCGAACGGGTGCTGGAACCCGTCGCTGTGGAGATCGATCCCGAAGCGATCCGGGCCAACGCGACGAGTTATTACGTGAGCCTGCTCAACCAGCAGGTCCAGGTGATCGCTCAGAGCCATCGGATCCCGCTGGAACTGATGAACCGGCGCCTGCACGGTATTCCCGCGGTCAACCTGGGCCCCCCGGCGGCGCGCAATGCTTCGCTGTACCAGATGGTCCATACCAACCCGCTCAATACCCTGCCGGCCTACGCGGCCCTGATCGATCACGTCAATAAGGCCGCCGCCACGGGAAACGGTCCCTCGGACGCGGTGATCGCTACGGTGGCACAACGCACCAGTGAAAAGATCGAAGCGCAGTTCGCCACTCGAGGGGCGACCGGTGCGGCCGCGGCCGTGGCCGGAAAGGCGGCGGGGGCATTGATTTCCGTAGGGGTGGCCGGCATTCGCGCGATCATCCACGAAGGCGAGCGGCCGGAAATGCAAGCGCATATCCGCAAGAGCCTGAGCGCCGCGTTCGACGAAGCCTGGTTCAAATCACTCAAGCATCCCCTCAGCGGGGTGCTGGCGCCGGTGTATTACCTGGATGAGGAAATCAGGGGCAGCCTGATGGAAGCGGAGCTGGCGAACCGGCCGGTGGTGCTGCCGCAACTCGAGCCATGACCGGCGGGGTCAGTCCGTCCCGAGGGTGACGCGGCAACCCTTGCGGTGGCGTATCTGTTCGTCCGTGGGCCGCTCCTTGATGAATTCGAAGCGCGGTTCGCCTTCGCTATAGATCACCAGCCAGCCCCATTCCAGCTCGCTTTCGTCCTGGCCGGGCTTGGGTGGCGACGCCCACCAGGGTTCTTTCTGCATGATCTGACGCATCGTGTACTCCTGCAGGTTGATCCTTCACTATAGACCGCCCGATCGAGCGGCCGATTCAAGGCCGGTGTGCTCTGATCCCGCTTGTCGACGTCTAGGGTCTGTATCCCCGCACTCGAACGGGGAATGACTGGACCCCCGCACCCATGCAAGCATTGTTGAACGAGATCCTCGATGCGGTTCGCCCCCTGATCGGTCAGGGCAAGGTGGCCGACTACATTCCGGCCCTGGGCACCGTGCCTGCCAATCAATTGGGCATTGCCGTGTATGGCAACGATGGCGAGATGTATTGCGCAGGCGACGCCGAAACGCCGTTTTCGGTGCAGAGTATTTCCAAGGTTTTCAGCCTGGTGCAGGCCATCCAGCACTCCGGCGAAGCGATCTGGGAACGTCTGGGTCATGAGCCGTCCGGCCAGCCGTTCAATTCCCTGGTGCAGCTGGAGTTCGAACGGGGCCGCCCACGCAACCCGTTCATCAACGCCGGTGCCCTGGTGATCTGCGACATCAACCAGTCGCGGTTTGCCGCCCCGGCCTTGTCGATGCGCGACTTCGTACGGCGCCTGTCAGGCAATCCCAATGTGATGGTGGATGGCAAGGTCGCCGAATCGGAATACCAGCATCGCGCCCGCAACGCGGCGATGGCCTACCTGATGCAATCGTTCGGCAATTTCCATAACGACGTGGAGGCAGTGCTGCGCAGCTATTTCAGTCATTGTGCGTTGCGGATGAACTGCATCGACCTGGCCCGGGCGTTCTGTTTCCTGGCCAATGACGGCTTCTGCAAGCACAGTGGCGAGCAGATCCTCAGCGCCCGCCAGACCCAGCAGGTCAACTCCATCATGGCCACCAGCGGGCTGTACGACGAAGCCGGGAATTTTGCCTACCGCGTCGGTCTGCCGGGCAAGAGCGGGGTGGGCGGTGGGATCGTGGCGGTGGTGCCAGGGCGTTTCACCGTGTGCGTCTGGTCCCCCGAACTCAATGTCGCCGGCAACTCCCTGGCCGGCATGGCGGCGCTGGAGCTGCTCAGCCAGCGGATCGGCTGGTCGGTGTTCTAGGGTTTGTACGAAAAAGGGCCCGTTTCAGATAGAAACGGGCCCTTTTTTATTCAGCTGCGATCAGTAGAGGCGGTCGATGACCTGGACCTGCGAAGTATTCTGCACCGCCTGCCAGGCCTGGGTCAGCGTTTGCAGCACGCGACCGATGTAGTCCTTGTCGGCTGCGGCCTTCTTGCCGACGTAGCCTTGTCCGCGGCGGTACATCTTCAACCGGGCACACAGGTCTTGCGTGTTCTTTTCGAACTCGTCTTCCTGGGTGTACGGCGACAGGCAATCCATATGCACCTGGCCAGTCTTGCTGATCCACAGGATATGGCTGTCGAGGGTGTCCTTGTGTGCAGCGAACATGCGAGCCAGTTCATCAATAGATGGTTGATTGTTCAGATTCATGTGTAAGCCCCTTGACCATTTGGTTGATCTGTCTGGTGGTTCGCAAAAACTTCGCTATTCGGTAACTCAGGTACCGAAACCAGGCCGTCAGCGTCCTTGCGTCGAACTTCGGCGGCGGCGCGGAACGGCTGTGTAGTGCTATCGAAGGGCTGCTACGCAAATGCGCTACAACGAAGAGAAACAGCGAAGAACCTGTCAGGCATCGTCAACTTTCGAGGGTCGACCCGCGCGTCATGAGGATCTTCGCCAGCGTTTCTCGTCCTTGTTTCCGGACGGTCATGCCAGGTCAGCACCTTCAATCTGCCTTGTGGGCAGTCCCTTATCCAAAAAACAGCTCGGCGGTCAGACGAGCTTGCTCAAACGGTTACCTGTACTCCCGATCGGGGAGACGTCTGCATCATGCAAGGGCAAATCGACGTCGTCAACGGTTTTGTAGTGATTATTTTTGGTCACTACATATTGTCGGACAAAACGGTTTGGCTATGAAAAATGACTGGCAGCACGGCTGTGTTTTCTGTGGCGCGGGCATTCATCCCGCTGGGGCGCGAAGCGGCCCGAATGGTGGGTGAGGTTATCTGATACACGCAGGCAGCTGGATTGGGGTTGCTTTGCAACCCGGCGGGGAATAGATCCCCTCGTGGCAGGTTCGGTGTCTGGCAGGGCACCCGATTGACTCCGACAGGCTCAGGTCGCCTTGGCTTTTGTCGCTTTGCGCGCCGCGCCGGCGGCCTTGCGCTTGGCCGTCTTGCGTTTGTTTTTCCATGGCGCTGCGCCACGACCGGCGGGGCTGGCCGGACCGCTGATGGCCAGGCTCATGCCCTGGCAGCGAGCGATGTGCTTGCTCATCCAGGCGGCCTGGCGGGTGACGAATTCTTCCAGGCTCATTTCCCCGCTCTGCACCATGTCCAGTGCCTGTTCCCAGATGGCGGTGGTGCCTGGGTCGGCAATGGCGCGGGGCACGGCGTCGATCAGGCTGAAGGCCGCCGGGGTGGCGGACAATGCCTTGCCGTTCTTGACCAGGTAGCCACGGTCGAGCAGGCCCTGGATGATCGAGGCCCGGGTCGCTTCGGTACCGATGCCGGTGGTGTCCTTGAGTTTCTGCTTGAGCAGCGGATCGTCCACCAGCCTGGCGACGTTTTTCATGGCCTTGATCAGGTCGCCCTCGGTGAACGGCTTGGGCGGCTGGGTCCACAGGTCCTTGAGCGTCACTTGCTCCACGGCGCAATCATGGCCTTCGATCAAGGCCGGCAGGGTTTGCGGTGCCGGGGCTTCCCGGCCTCGTGCAGGAGCCAGGGCCTCGGGCAGGGCACGTTTCCAGCCGGGCTCGACGATCTGCTTGCCCACGGCGCGCAATGCCTGGCCGGCGCAATCGAAATCGGCCTGGGTGCGGTCGTATTCATGGTTGGGCAGGAACTGCGCCAGGTAGCGCGCGCGAACCAGCGTATAGACGGCGCGCTGCTTGCCAGCGAGCTTGTCGAGGTTCTTCGCGGCAGCGGTGGGAATGATGCCGTGGTGGGCGCTGACCTTGGCATCGTTCCAGGCCCGGGACCTGCGTTGCGGTTGCAGGTGCTCGCGCAGTGGCGCGAGACCCGGGTCGGCCTGGGCGAGGGCGGCCAGGATGGCCGGTGCTTCGCTGTGCTGGCTCAAGGGCAGGTAGCCGCAATCGCTGCGAGGATAGGTGATGAGCTTGTAGGTTTCGTAGAGGGCCTGGGCGATGTCCAGGGTTTCCTGGGCGCCGAGGCCGAGCTTCTTCGAACAGACTTCCTGGAGGGTGCCCAGGTCGAATGGCAGCGGTGCCGCTTCGCGCAGGCGTTCGGTGCGCACCTGGGTCACCAGGGCGGTGTCGGCATTGTCCATGGCATGGGCGGCATCGCGGGCGATGGCCTGGTTCAGGCATCGCTCCTGGTCGTCGCAGGCAGCCGCATCGGCGCGCCACTGAGCGGTGAACACGGTGCCGGCATGACGCAGTTGCACGTCGATGGCCCAATAGGCCACCGGTACGAAATCGGCGATGCTGCGGTCGCGATCCACCACCAGTCGCAGGGTGGGCGTCTGCACGCGCCCCACCGGCAACACGCCCTGATAGCCGGACTGGCGTCCCAGCAAGGTGAACAGGCGACTCATGTTCATGCCGATCAGCCAGTCGGCCCGGGAGCGGCCCAGCGCCGAATGATACAGGTTGAAGGTTTCGGCCCCCGGCTTGAGGGCAGCCAGGGCCTTGCGGATCGAGGCTTCGTCCAGGGCCGATAGCCACAGGCGCTTGATCGGCCCGCGATAGCGGCAATGCTCCACCAGTTCCCGGGCGATCATCTCGCCTTCCCGGTCGGCGTCGGTGGCGATCACCAGTTCACTGGCTTCAGCCAGCAAGCGCTTGACCGCCTTGAACTGGCTCGCGGTCTTCGGCTTGACGGTCATTTTCCATTGCCCCGGCACGATGGGCAGGTCGGCCAGCACCCAGCGCTTGTAGCGGGCATCGTAGGCATCGGGCGGGGCGGTCTCCAGCAGGTGGCCGATGCACCAGGTCACGGTGATGCCCGTACCCAGCCAGCAGCCATCGCCGCGTCGCCTGGCGCCGAGCACGGCGGCGATGTCCTTGGCCTGGGATGGTTTCTCACAGAGGTACAGCTGCATGTCGCCCTTTTCCGAACAGTTCTGCTGGGAGCTGTAGCATGGTCAGGGATTGCTCCGGGGGCAAGTTTTATCTGTATGCATATACAGATAAAACGTTGCGCTGCGTTGCAAAAGAGCGTCTGGCACGACGTTCAGCGGCCCATTCGCAAGCAGAATGAATTTATGTGAAAGGTGCAGTTCATAACTTGCAGAGCGGTTAAAACCGCAAAAAAACCGACGGCAGGGAGAGTCAATCACATGAATTCGATGCCAAACGGCAACGGACAGGCGACCACACGTTTGATTCTTGTTGTTGAAGATGATCCGACGATCCTGGAGTTCCTGTGCGAAATACTGGAGGACGAAGGGTTTGTGGTGGAGCCTCGGGAAAGCGCCGATTCGGCGTTGACGTTTCTTGAGCAGAGTGCCGACTACGTGGACCTGCTGCTCACCGATATCACCATGCCCGGCACGATCGACGGCGCGGACCTGGCCAACCTGACCGGGGACCGCTGGCCGCAGATTCCGCTGCTGATCATGTCGGGCTACGAAACGCCGGAAAGTGCCGGGATCAAGCACCACGCCTCCTTCATCGCCAAGCCCTGGGCCCTGGGGCAGATGCTGGACCTGGTGGAAAGCACGGTGAAGAATCGCCAGGTCCACTGATGGACGGCGAGGGGCCTGGCCCCCCGCCACGGGACGCTGTCTTCAGTTTTTATCCAGGTCCACGTTTCTGGTTTCCCGCAGGCAGAGCATGCCCACCACCAGGCTGACCCCGGTGATCACCACCGGGTACCACAGCCCATAGAAGATATCGCCGGTATAGACCACCAGGGCGAACGACACGGTGGGCAGGAAGCCGCCGAACCAGCCGTTGCCGATGTGGTAGGGCAGCGACATGGAGGTGTAGCGGATACGGGTGGGAAACAGTTCGACCATCAGCGCCGCCAACGGGCCGTAGCACATCGCTGAAATGATGATCAGCGCCACGATCAGCACCACGATCATGGTCCGGTTGATCTGCTGGGCATCGGCTTGTTGTGGGTAGCCTGCCAGGGTCACCGCTGCCCGCAGCGCGGACTCGTCGAAGCCTTCGAGTTTCACGTCGCCGACGCTGACCTGCACGTTGCTGCCGGCCGGCGCCGACACGCTGCTGTAGGGCAGCCCCTGCTTGACCAGGAACGTCTTGACCTTGTCGCAGGGGCTGTCGAAGCGCGCCTTGCCCACCGGGTCGAATTGAAAGGTACAGGTCGCCGGGTCGGCCACCACCGTGATCGGCGCCTGGCGGCTCGCCAGGTCGATGGCCGGGTTGGCGTAGTGGGCCAGGGTCTTGAAAATCGGGAAATACAGTGCCGTGGCCAGGAGCAGGCCGACCATCAGCACGGGCTTGCGCCCGACCTTGTCCGACAGCCAGCCGAAGAAGATGAAGAATGGTGCGCCGATCACCACGCTGACGATCAGCAGGCTGTTGGCCAGGGCCGGGTCCATCTTCAGGAACTGGGTCAGGAAGAACAGCACGTAGAACTGCGCCGCGTAGAAGGTGACTGCTTGCCCGGCGTTGATGCTGAACAGGGCGATCAGCACCACCTTGAGGTTTTCCCATTTGCCGAAGGACTCACGGATGGGGGCCTTGCAGCACTTGCCTTCCTCTTTCATTTTCAGGAATGCCGGCGACTCATGCAGGCTCAGGCGGATCCAGGTGGAAATGCCCAGCAGCACGATCGACAGCAGGAACGGAATGCGCCAGCCCCAGACCTCGAACTGGTCGCCAGTGAAATAACGGCAGACCAGCACCACCAGCAAGGAAAGCAACAGACCGAGGGTGGCCGTGGACTGGATCCAGCTGGTGTGGAAGCCGCGCTTGCCTATGGGGGCGTGCTCGGCGACATAAGTGGCCGCCCCGCCATATTCACCGCCCAGGGCCAGGCCCTGCAGCATGCGCAACACCACCAGGATGATCGGCGCGGCGATGCCGATGCTGGCGTAGTTGGGCAACAGGCCGACACAGAAGGTCGCCACGCCCATGAGGACGATGGTGGCCAGGAAGGTGTACTTGCGTCCGATCATGTCCCCCAGTCGCCCGAACACCAAGGCACCGAACGGCCGCACGATGAAACCGGCGGCGAATGCCATCAGGGCGAAGATGAATGCCGTGGTGTCGTTGACGCCGGCGAAGAACTGCTTGCTGATCACCGCCGCGAGGGCGCCGTAGAGGAAAAAGTCGTACCACTCGAACACCGTCCCCAGGGACGAGGCGAAGATGACCTTCTGGGTTTCCTGGCTGGTGCCGACGCTGCGCGTGGCTTCCAGGGGCTGAACATGCTCAGACATATCGGTATCCCTCACAGTGATTGTTTTTGTTGTTCCACTGTCGACGCCGGGTTGGCGTCTCCTGCTTTGACACACCTTCTTGGATCGACTCACCCCGCTGGTTGGAGAGTGACCTGTTCTTCAGGCCGTGACAGGTTCTTCTTGGGTGCTGATGTTCCTCGTGGCCGGGTTGAGCATCATCTGCGCCGCCTTCTCGGCGATCATCAGGGTCGGCGAGCAGGTGTTGCCCGAGGTGATGCGCGGCATGATCGAGGCGTCGGCGACGCGCAGTCCGGCGATGCCATGAACCTGCAGCTGTGCATCCACCACCGCGTCCTGGTCATGGCCCATGCGGCAGGTACCCACTGGATGGAAGATCGTCGTGCCGATACGGGCGGCGGCCTGGTGCAGTTCTTCTTCCGTCTGCAGGTTGGGCCCCGGCAGATATTCCTTGGGTTTGAAGCCTTGCAGGGCAGGGGCGGCGACGATGCGGCGGGTCAGGCGAATGGCGTCGGCGGCGACCCGCAGGTCTTGCGGGTGGCTCAGGTAGTTGGGTTGGATCACCGGGGCTTCGCGCGGGTCGGCCGAACGGATATCCACCCGACCACGGCTTTGCGGGCGCAGGTCGCAGACCGAAGCGGTGAAGGCCGGGAACGTGTGCAGCGGCTCCCCGAAACGCTCCAGGGACAACGGTTGAACGTGGTATTCGAGGTTGGCCGAGGTCTGTTCCGGCCCTGAACGGGCAAACGCGCCCAATTGGCTGGGAGCCATGGACAAGGGACCGCTGCGGTCATAGAGATAGCGCAGGCCCATGCCCATCTTGCCCCACAACGTGCCGGCGATCTGGTTCAGGGTGCGGGCGTTTTCCAGCTGATAGATCAACCGCAGTTGCAGGTGATCCTGCAGGTTGCCACCCACGCCGGGCAGTTCATGGACCACGCCGATGCCCAGCCGCTGCAACAGGTTGCGCGGGCCGATCCCCGAGCGTTGCAGAATCGCCGGAGAGCCCACGGCGCCAGCGCACAGCACGATTTCCCGGCGCGCCTTGTAATTCATGCCCTTGCCCTGCCAGCGGGCGCTGACGGCATGGGCCCGCCCGTCGCGAAGCAGTACGCGGTCGACTTCCACTTCGGTCAGTACCGTGAGGTTGGAGCGCTGACGCACTGGCTTGAGAAAGGCCTTGGCGGCGTTCCAGCGGACCCCGGCCTTCTGGTTGACCTGGAAATAACCGCAGCCCTCATTGTCGCCGCCATTGAAGTCGTCGAGGTTGGGGATGCCGCTCTGTTCGGCGGCGGTGCGGAAGGCGTCGAGGATCGGCCAGGACAGGCGCTGGCGTTCGACCCGCCACTCACCGGCGGCGCCGTGCAGTTCGGAGTCGCCGGCGAAGTGGTTTTCGCTCTGCCGAAACAGCGGCAGCACATCTTTCCAGGCCCAGCCGCTATTGCCTTCGGCGGCCCAGCCATCGTAGTCCGCCGCCTGGCCACGCATGTAGATCATGCCGTTGATGGAGGAGCAGCCCCCCAGCACCTTGCCTCTTGGATAGCTCAGGGCGCGTCCTTGCAGGCCGGGTTGGGCTTCGGTCTTGAAGCACCAGTCGGTGCGCGGGTTGCCAATGCAGAACAGATAACCCACGGGGATGTGGATCCAGGGGTAGTTGTCGCGCGCGCCGGCTTCGAGCAGCAGCACACGGTGTTGCGGGTTGGCCGAGAGTCGGTTGGCCAGCAGGCATCCGGCGGGGCCGGCGCCCACGATCACGTAATCGTATTCATCGACGACAGGTTGCATCCGCGACCTCATTTTTTGTTCTTGTAGGTCCCATCCTAGTTGTTAGTTTTCGTTAAAAGAATGTTAGTTTTTAAGCAGTGGCTGTGCGTTTATAGACAGCAGCTGCGCACAATCGAGACCTGGAGCGTTCATGTTCGACTGGAATGACCTGCGCTACTTCCTGGAGCTGCAACGCAGCGGCCGCCTGCTGACGGCGGCGCGACGCCTGAATACCACCCACGCGACGGTGGCCCGGCATATCGAGGCCATCGAGAAGAGCCTGGGCACCGCGCTGTTCGTCCAGCACGCCCAGGGGTATGAACTGACCCCGGCCGGCGAGACGTTGCTCAAGCACGCCGAGGCCATGGAGAACGTGGCATTACTGGCCCAGGAGGACATCACCCAGTCCAGCGCGCCCCTGGGCAAGATCCGCCTGGGGGTGACCGAAGGGCTGGGCATCATGTTCCTGGCCAGTCGCATGGACAGCCTGTTCCAGCGGTACCCGGGGCTGGAGGTGGAGCTGGTGGCGGTGCCGCGGTTCGTCAGCATTCTCAACCGCGAAGCGGAAATCAGTATCCACCTCGAACGGCCGGCGGCCGATCTGCTGGTGACCCGCAAGCTCACCGACTACAGCCTGGCGCTGTACGCCAGCCAGGCCTACCTGGATCGCTCGCCGCCGCTGCGCAGTCGCGAAGACCTGGGGCGTCATGCCTGGATCGGTTATGTCGACGACCTGCTGTTCAGCCAGGAGCTGATGTTCCTCAACAGCTTCTGCCGCAACCCTCGGGTGGTGTTCCACAGCACCAGCGTCATCGCCCAGCAACAGGCCGCGCGTTCGGGGCTCGGTATCGCGGTGCTGCCGTGCTACATGGCCAGCGACGATCCGATGCTGGTGCCCTTGCTGCCCGACGAAACCATCCGCCGCAGCTACTGGATCAGCACCCGTCGCGAACTGCACAAGTCCGTGCGCCTGCGGGTGCTGTGGGATTACGTGGTGCAGCTGTGCGAGCGCGAGCAAGGGCTGCTGCTGCCCTGACCAGGCAGTACCTGTGGCGAGTGGATTGATCCCGCTGGGCTGCGCAGCAGTTCAAAATGTCTACCTGCAACGCCAAGGCGACACATCGGGGACGCTACGCGCCCCAACGAAGATGAATACCCTTGCCACAGTAATCGAGTCTCCAGCGCTGGCCGCCCAAGTCCCTTTTGTGGCCCCCAATGACCTCAAGCCGACACGCCGACCTGCCTTAGTGTGGGAGCCGCCAGACCCACAACAAGAAAGGCGCGATCCTTGCGCCGCAAGAGGGCCTTATGTCGGCAAGAACATCTTTATCGCTGCTCAACGTCGCCTCCATCGCGCTGTTCGGCGCTCTGCTCGCCGGGTGCGGCGAAGAAGCCCGGCCACCCGCGCCCACGACCTTCTCGGCCATGCCCGCCGACGCGACGCTGGCGCAGATCTACGACAGCAGTTGCAAGGTCTGCCATGCCAATCCCGGCGCCGGAGCTCCCCTGACCGGTGACACCCAGGCCTGGGCCCCTCGTGTGGCCCAGGGCGCCGATACCCTGCTGGATCACGCGATCAACGGCTACAACGGCATGCCGCCGATGGGGCTGTGCATGCACTGTTCCGAAGAGCAGTTCCTGGCCCTGATCGCCTTCATGTCCGGCCAACAATTCCAATGACCAGAACGGGTGCCACGGCATGACGATGGATTTTTCACGGCGTCGCTTGCTGCAGCAGGCCGGCGTCGTCGCAGCCTTCACGGCCCTGGGCAGCCAGGGCGCACTGGCGGACCTGATACGGGCCCCGCGCCTGATCCCCTGGCGCAACTGGTCCGGGGCACAGAGCTGCCTGCCGGCGGCGCGCCTGGCGCCCAAGGACCTCGATGAGCTGGTGCAGCTGGTGAAACGGGCCGAGGGGCGGATTCGTCCGGTGGGCTCCGGCCACTCCTTCAGCGCGCTGGTGCCCACCGATGGGACCCTGCTGTCGCTGAGCCATTTCAGCGGCCTGCTGGATCATGACGCCGCCAGCCTGCAGGCCGAGTTCGGCGGCGGTACGCCCATGTCCCGCATGGGGCCGGCACTCAAGGCCGTCGGCCAGGCGCTGTTGAACATGGCGGACGTGGACTACCAGACCCTGGCAGGGGCGATTGCCACCTCGACCCACGGCACCGGCAAGGCCTTTGGCTCGTATGCGTCCCAGGTGGTGGGCCTGCAACTGGTGACGGCCCGTGGCGAGGTGCTCGATTGCGATGCCAGGCGCCATCCCGACGTGTTCCAGGCGGCCCGGGTATCCCTTGGCGCACTGGGGCTGGTCACCCGGGTGCGCCTGCAGAATCGTGCCGCGTATCGGCTGCGCGAGCGCCAATGGGTGGCCAGGACCGAAGAGTTGTTGGAAGACGTGCCTACCAATACCCGCGACAACCAGCACTGGGAAATGCAGGTGGTGACTCATTCCGACTATGCGCTGTCGATTGCCCTGAACGAAACCACCGACCCGGCCACGCCGCCCGTCAGCCCCGAAGAGGAGGGCGGCAATGAGTTCGTTACCCTGATCGAGAAGCTCGACAAGTATGGCAGCGACTTTCCGGCCACCCGCCGGACCCTGCTCAACAGCCTGCGGCTGGTGGCCGACTTCGACGACCGGGTGGGCGATTCCTATGACATCTATGCCAATGCCCGTACCGTGCGCTTCAACGAAATGGAATATTCGGTGCCGGCCGAACACGGCCCGGCGTGTCTGCGGGAGATCCTCGCGCTGATTCGCGACAAGGACCTGCGCACCTGGTTTCCCATCGAATACCGTTACGTGAAGGCCGACGACATTGCCTTGAGCATGTTCGAAGGCCGCGACAGTTGTTCGATCTCGGTGCATCAGCATTACCAGATGGATCACCACAATTTCTTCGCCGCCATCGAGCCGATCTTCTGGAAATACCAGGGGCGTCCGCACTGGGGAAAATTGCATTCTCTCAACGCCAGGACGCTCCAGGCGCTATACCCGCGCTGGAATGAATTCGCTCAGGTGCGCCAGGCCCTGGACCCCGATGGGAAGTTTCTCAACGGGCATCTTTCATCGATTCTGGGGGTGAGCTGATGAGCTTCAATCGCCGTGGTTTCCTCATGGGTACGCTGGGCACCGGGGTGTTGCTGGCCGGTGTCGGGGCCTGGCTACGGCCGACGGATCGTGGCGGCGCCTACAGCGATTATTTCCGCCAGTTGAACCGCGAGCTCAAGGACCGCGGCCCGATGCGGCCGGTCATGCTGATCGACCTGGATCGACTCGATCACAACATCGATGTGGTCAAGGCGTCGGTCCGGCGTGCCGGCAAGCAGTTGCGGCTGGTGGAGAAATCCCTGCCGGCCCCCGGGTTGCTGGAATACATCGGTCGGCGCGCCGAAACCCGACGATTGATGTCGTTCCATCAGCCGTTTCTCAACCACGACGCGCAGCAGTTCCCCGAGGCCGATATTCTTCTGGGCAAACCCCTGCCGGTGCGTTCCGTCGAGTTGTTCTACCAGCTTCACAAGGGCGCGTTCGATCCTTCGCGCCAGTTGCAATGGTTGCTGGACACTCCCGAACGTCTCGAGCAATACCGGGGCCTGGCCCAGGGGCTTGGTACGCGCATGCGCATCAATATTGAATTGGACGTGGGCCTGCATCGGGGCGGGGTGAGGGATGAAGCCTCCCTGGACGCGATGCTCAAGCTGATCCGTGCCCACCCGCAACAGCTGGAGTTCGCCGGGTTCATGGGCTACGACCCGTTCGTGGGCATGGGCGTGCCCGAGTGGGTGGCCAGCCCGCAGACGCTGTTGGCCCGGGTCATGGCGATCTACCAGGCACGGGTGGATTTCGTTCGTTTGCGCTATCCCGACCTCTGGCATCCACGCCTGACACTCAACACCGCCGGCAGCCCCAGCTACCGCTTGCATGAACGGGAGAACCTGAGCACCGAAGTGTCGGTGGGCACGGCCATGCTCAAGCCCAGTCATTACGATTTGCCGTCACTGACCGATCACGTGCCGGCAGCCTATATCGCCACGCCGGTACTCAAGCGCACCGGTGCGGTGAACATCCCGGCGCTGGATGACAAGTCGCGGATTCTTGCCTGGTGGGACGTGAACCAGCGCGCCACGTTTTTCATCTACGGCGGTAACTGGATGGCCGACCTCGAATCGCCACCTGGCTTGAAGAGCAACAGCCTCTATGGCCGCAGCTCGAACCAGGAAATGGTCAACGGTTCCGAAACGGTTGGGTTGGGGCTGGAAGACCAGGTGTTCCTCAGGCCGACCCAGACCGAGTCGGTGCTGCTGCAATTCGGCGACCTGCTGGCGGTGCGCGGGGGACGGATCGTCGAGAGCTGGCCGGTCTATGCCTGACAGCGCAGCTTGTTGTGAAGCGAGCCGGCTGGCGACCAGCCCGGAACATTCTTGTGTTCACGCACTGGTCGACTCGCTGTGGCGAGCGGGCAGATCCCAGCGGCGGTGACCGACGACAATCAAAGCTCGAACGGAATGCTGATCTTGGCCCAGAGCATCTCGCCTTCGGGTCGGTTTTGCACGTCGAACTCCTTGGCCCAGCGGATCTCGGCGCTGGCGTACTTGAGAAAGGTCAGGTGCAGCGCCGGGCCGATGGCGAATACCTGGCCGCGCACCCCATCGTCCACGTCCTGTCCGGCGAACTGCACGGTGCGCCCGTACTGTTTGTCGTCGGTGGTCTGCTTGAGGTAATAGCCGTTGAGCCCTAACCGCAGGTTATCGGTCAAAAGGTAACTGACGGAATAATCGAAGTGGAAGATCTGCCCCGAGCGGTAGTCGGTGTCCTTGTTCTCACGATTGAAGCTGTAGGTGGTCTTCATCGACACCTCGGTTCTCTCCGTGGGCAGCCAGGTGAAGGAGAACAGCGGCTTGTAGGTGTAGAAGTTGGTGCTGGTGTTGGCCAGGCGATCCGGGCTGTATTCGCCGGTCGGCACAGTGATTTCCACCGCGGCGGCCAAGGTCAGGTTCTTGCCCATGTCCCACAGCACGATGGGGGAAATGGTGGTATCGCCCATGCTTTCCCGGGTGTCCTGCAGGCCGAACACCGAGACTTCCTGCTTGAGCCAGGGCTGGGCGACATAGATCCCGAACCGTCCGCCTGCCACCCGTAGCGGGCTCAGGTAGTCGATACGCGGCACCACCGCCGTGGATTCGATCTCCACATCGGGGACTTCGCCGCCCAATGAGCTGATGTTGAATTTCCGGGCCTTGTAGTGGTTGTAGTACAGGTTGAACGCGAACATGTGGTCGGGAAGGTTGTCGACGTCCAGCGGCAACACGAAAAAACCATCGGTGCCGGTGCCGATGTTATCGACGCCGGTCTCAGTGGCCTGGGCCGGGAGGGCGCTGGCGCAGGCCAGGCCCAGGGTCATTTGCAAGGCGAATCGCGTGCGGATCGGGTTCATGGGCGAGCTCGTTATTATTGTTGGGGTGCACCGAAAGTCCGAGCCATAGAAATAAGCCGTTCGTCATCGAGAGGGCAGGGTATTGGCGGCCACACAGGGGACTTGGGCGGCCACATTTCGTATCCCCCATTGCATCGGCTCATGCTAACGTTCATGAAACAACCGGTTACAAAAACGCCTCCTAACGTGCTCCGGACCCCGCCCATGCAGAAAGTCATCGACCCTACCTACGAATTGGCACTGGTATCGCCATTCCTGTTGCAGACCCTGGCCGAAGTCGTGACGGACAAAGGCTTCGATGCGGCCGGCCTGTGTCGCGGGCTGGGGTTCGGCCTTGACGATCTGCAGGACCCTGCCCAGCGTATTTCCTATCGCCAGGCCGCCCTCATGATCCAGCGGGCACTCAAGCTATTGCCGGACCAGGGGCTGGGCCTCTGGGTCGGCGATCGCAATGTGTTGGGCACCCTGGGCCTGCTGGGGCATGTCCTGTCGCTGTGCGAAACCCTGCGCGATGCCTTCGCCCTGGGGGTGCGCTACCAGCACACCACCGGCGGTATCGCGGTGACCAGTGTCGAAGAGGCCCCGGGCCGGATCATGGTCGAGGCGAGCTGCCGGTTGCCTTTCGCCGAGGTCCAGGTGTTCGCGGTCGAGGAGTTCTTCGCCAGCCTGATGGTCTATGGCCGGGCACTGGCGGGAGCGGATTTCAAGCCCGAGGCCGTGGAGTTCATGCATGCCGCACCGTCCTATGCCACGCAGTACCAGCGGATCCTGGGACCGGAGGTGCGTTTCGGTTGCCGCTACAATCGCATGCTCATCGATGTCCGCTGGCTGGACGTGCGCCTGCCCAACCATCATCCGTTGGCTTTGCGCCAGGCCCTGGCTTTGCTGGAGCAGGAGGCCACCGAGGTCCACCGCAAGATCGACCTGATCCAGGCCGTGGAACGGGCCATCGCCCGGGACCTGACCCGGGGCAGTCACATCGAGAAAATCGCTGGGGACCTGAACATGAGCAGTCGTACCCTGCGTCGGCGCCTGACCGAACACAGCCTGACCTTCGAGGCCTTGCTCGAACAGGTGCGTCGCGGCCGGACCCTGAACCTGCTGGCCAATCCCGAACTGTCCATCGAGCGGATCACCGAGGAAGTCGGTTACAGCGATGTGCGCAGCTTCCGCCGCGCCTTCCGGCGCTGGACCGGCATGAGCCCCAGCGCGTTTCGCAGCGAAGGTGCCGAGGCCCGGCTTTGAGTCCTGCCGCTGGGGCACTGCTTTCGCAGGGGGCCCGCAGAAGGTTGGCACGGGTGTCGATGGTGTGAACTGACTGGCGGCGCTTGTCAGGAAAATCCCGCAGGAGTACAAATGTACTCCATGACGACTCTCACTCCTCGCCGCGCCGCCATCCTGACGTTCATCCGCGACCGTATCGCCGATCAGGGCCAGCCTCCCAGCCTCGCTGAAATCAGCGAGGCCTTCGGCTTCGCCTCCCGGAGCGTGGCGCGCAAGCATGTGCTGGCGTTGACCGAAGCCGGTTTCATCGAAGTCAACCCACACCAGGCCCGGGGCATCCGGTTGCTCAACCAGTCGCCGCGTCCCGAACTGCTGGACGTGCCGGTGCTGGGACGAGTGGCTGCCGGCCTGCCCATCGGCGCCGATGCCGAAGTCCATGACCGTCTGATGCTCGACCCGGCGATATTTTCCAAGGCCCCCGATTACCTGCTGCGGGTCCAGGGTGACTCGATGATCGGGGACGGCATTCTCGACGGCGACCTGGTGGGGGTACAACGCACGCCCCAGGCCTCCAACGGGCAAATCGTGGTAGCCCGGCTCGACGGTGAAGTCACCATCAAGCGCTTCGAGCGAGTCGGCGAACAGGTGCGTCTGTTGCCACGCAACCCGGCCTATCAGCCGATCATTGTCGAAGCCGACCGGGACCTGGCCATCGAAGGGGTGTTCTGTGGCCTCTTGAGGCAAGGCTGATGGGCGCGGTCGTTGCGCTGGATACGCTGTTCAATGGCGGCCAGGTCTGGAAGGGCCGGCCTGCGCCGCCGGCCGCCAGTCCACAGCCCACCGGCCATGCCGAACTGGACGCGGCATTGCCCAGTGGCGGCTGGCCGGAGTCAGCGCTGACGGAGATCCTCCTGGCCGCGCCGGGGGTCGGTGAGATGCAGCTGGTATGGCCGACCCTGGCCCGACTGTCGGCGGCAGGGGAGCGGATCGTGCTGGTGGCGCCGCCGTTCGTGCCTTACCCCCAGGCCTGGCAGAACGCCGGAGTCGACCTGCGCCAGTTATCGGTGATCCGGGCCGATGAGCGCGATGCCCTGTGGGCCACCGAACAGTGCCTGCGCTCAGGCTGTTGTGGCGCGGTCCTGTGCTGGCCCCGCCAGGCCGATGACCGGGCCCTGCGCCGTTTGCAGGTGGCGGCGGAAACCGGCCAGACCCTGGCGTTCGCCTGGCGCTCGATCCAGGAAGCCGTCAATCCGTCCCCGGCGGCCCTGCGCATTGCCATCGATGCCCGGCCCGGGCAATTGCGCGTGCTCAAGTGTCGCGGCGGGCTGGCCCGTCCGGCGCCGATAGCCTTTACCCCGTACTCACCAACAGAGCATTGAGGTTGCGATGCGCTGGGTCTGTATCCTGTTTCCACAATTGGCGCTGGACGCCGCGCTGCGTCAGCGCCCCGATCCCGAGGAGCCCCTGGCCCTGCTGAGCGGTCCCGCCCAGCGACGTGTGCTGCGCGCGGTCAACGAGCCCGCCCGGGCCCTGGGCCTGCGTCCCGGCCAGAGCATGACCGCCGCCCAGGCCCTGAGCAAAGGCTTTGCCACCGCCGAATACGACGCGGCACAGATCGAACACTGGCAACAGTTCCTGGCAGCCTGGGCCTACCGTTTCAGTTCCCAGGTCAGCGTGCACTATCCGCGCACGGTGCTGTTCGAGATCGAGTCGAGCCTGGGCCTGTTCGGGACCTGGCCGGTATTCGAGGCCCGGTTGCGGGCCGAGCTGACCGAACTGGGCTTTCGGCATCGCATCGTCGCGGCTCCGAACCCGGTGGCGGCTCGGGTTCTGGCCAATGCCTATGACGCCCTGGTGGTACCCGATGGCGAGACCTTGCAGGCATACCTGGGGCAGATGCCGGTGGACCGCATCAGCCTGGCGCCCGATGTCGCCACGGCCTTGTCGCGTATGGGCCTGCGTCGCCTGAGCCAAGTCCAGGCCTTGCCCCGGCACACCCTGGCGCGTCGCTTTGACGCCCAGGTGCTCAAGCACCTCGACGCCCTGGTGGGCAGTCGTACCCTGGCGCTGTCGTTCTACTTGCCGCCGGACCGCTTCGACGTGCGCATCGAGCTCAACTATGACGTCCAGTCCCATCAGGCGTTGCTGTTCCCCTTGCGTCGATTGACCGGTGACCTGTCGGCTTTCCTCTGTGGCCGCGACAGCGGCGTGCAGCGGTTCGACCTGCATCTGGAGCACGCCGGGCTGGCGGACACGGTGATCAAGGTCGGCCTGCTCAGCGCCGAGCGGGACCCTTCGATGCTTTTCGAGCTGGCCCGTGGCCGATTGGAACAGGTGCAGGTCCAGGCCCCGGTGCGCGGCTTTCGCTTGTGCGCCGAAGATCTGCCGTCATTCGTCCCCCAGCGCCTGGAACTGTTCGACGAGCGACCGCAGCAGTCACTGCCCTGGGAACAGCTGCGTGAGCGGCTGCGGGCGCGGCTGGGCGATGAGGCGGTGCTGGGCCTGGGGTTTCGTGACGATCATCGACCCGAGTGCGCCTGGCAGATGAGTCCTCAGCCCCGCGTCGAGGCCTGCCCCGTGGGCGCGCAGCGTCCCGGCTGGTTGCTGGACGAATGCCAGATGCTGTCGGAGAGCCAGGCCCGCATCCTCATGGGGCCGGAACGCATCGAGTCCGGTTGGTGGGACGGTGCCGATGTGCGTCGCGACTACTACCTCGTCGAAACCCGTGCCGGGCAACGAGGCTGGGCCTATCGACCAGTGGGCGAGGGCGGGCCGCTGTGGCTGCAGGGCTGGTTCGCATGACTGTCGAATACGCCGAGCTGCATTGCCTGTCCAACTTCAGTTTCCAGCGCGGCGCCTCCAGCGCCCTGGAGCTGTGTCGGCGGGCCAAGGAGCAGGGCTATCGGGCCCTGGCGATCACCGACGAATGCACACTGGCCGGCATCGTCCGTGCCTGGCAGGCGGCCAGAGAGCTGGACCTGCACCTGATCGTCGGCAGCGAAATCCAGGTGGAGCATGGTCCGAAACTGGTGTTGCTGGTGGAGAACCTGGAGGGCTACCAGGCCTTGTGCCGGTTGATCACCCGCGCCCGGCGCCGCAGCGAGAAGGGGCGCTATCGCATCGTGCGCGAGGATTTCGACGAACCCTTGCCCGGGCTGCTGGCCTTGTGGGTCCCCGATGGCAACGATGCCGAAGCCCAGGGCCGCTGGCTCCAGTCGATCTTTGCCGGTCGCTTGTGGCTATCGGTGCAGTTGCACTGCGGGCAGGACGACCGCCAGCGCCTGGCGGACTTGCTGGCCCTGGCCGGGCGCCTCGGGCTCGCCGCTGTCGCCACGGGCGACGTGCACATGCACGTGCGTGGCCGTCGGGCCTTGCAGGACACCATGACCGCCATTCGTTACCACGTCACGGTGGCCGAGGCCGGGCAGCGCCTGCACCCTAACGGTGAGCGCCACTTGCGCAGCCGCAAGGATCTGGCCGGGCTCTATCCCCGCGCCTTGCTCGATGAAACCCTCCACATCGCCCGGCGTTGCACGTTCGACCTCGGTCAACTGCGTTATCAATACCCGCATGAACTGGTTCCCGAGGGCCATGACCCGACATCCTGGTTGCGCGAGCTGACCGAGCGGGGCATGCGCAAGCGCTGGGGGGGCGGCGTGAATGACAAGGTCCGGCGGCAGATCGAGACGGAGCTGGAGCTGATCGCCGAGCTGGGCTACGACAGCTACTTCCTCACCGTGCAGGACATCGTCAGCTTCGCTCGGGAGCGGCACATTCTCTGTCAGGGGCGCGGTTCGGCGGCCAACTCGGCGGTGTGCTATGCCTTGGGCATCACCGAAATCGACCCCGGCCGGACCAACCTGCTGTTCGAGCGATTCCTGTCCCGGGAGCGCAATGAGCCGCCGGACATCGATGTCGATTTCGAGCACGAGCGTCGTGAAGAAGTGCTGCAATACGTGTTTCGCCGTTACGGTCGCCATCGTGCGGCGTTGACGGCAGTGGTCAGCAGCTACCACGGTGCGGGGGCGGTACGGGACGTCGCCAAGGCCCTGGGCCTGCCGCCGGACCAGATCAACGCCCTGGCCGACTGTTGCGGGCGCTGGAGCGACGAAGCGCCGCCGCTGGAGCGCTTGCGCGAGGGCGGTTTCGACCCGGACAGTCCGGTGCTGCAGCGGGTATTGGGGCTGACCCGGCAACTGATCGGATTTCCCCGGCATCTGTCCCAGCACCCCGGCGGCTTCGTGATTTCCGAACAGCCCCTGGATACCCTTGTACCGGTGGAAAACGCCGCCATGGCCGAGCGCACCATCATCCAGTGGGACAAGGATGACCTGGACGCGGTCGGGCTGCTCAAGGTGGATATCCTGGCCCTGGGCATGCTCAGTGCGATCCGGCGGTGTTTCGACTTGATCGAGGGGTATCGGGGGCAACGCTACACCCTGGCCAGCCTGCCTCATGACGATAAGGCTACATTCGACATGATCAGCCGCGCCGACACCATCGGCGTGTTCCAGATCGAGTCACGGGCGCAGATGGCCATGTTGCCTCGGCTCAAGCCCAAGGATTTCTACGACCTGGTGATCGAAGTGGCGATCGTGCGCCCCGGTCCGATCCAGGGCGGGATGGTTCATCCGTACCTCAAACGCCGCAATGATGAAGAGCCCGTTACTTACCCTTCACCGGAACTGAAGACGGTCCTTGGGCGCACCCTGGGCATTCCGTTGTTCCAGGAACAGGTCATGCAGATCGCCATCGTCGCGGCCGACTACACCCCCGGCGAAGCGGACCAGTTGCGCCGCTCCATGGCCGCCTGGAAACGTCACGGCGGCCTGGAGCCCCACCGGGAACGCCTGGCTGCCGGGATGAAGAAAAACGGTTACACCGCTGAATTCGCTGCGCAGATTTTCGAGCAGATCAAAGGCTTCGGCAATTACGGCTTTCCCGAATCCCATGCCGCCAGTTTCGCGTTGCTGACTTACGCCAGCAGTTGGCTCAAATGCCACGAACCGGCGGCATTCGCTTGCGCCCTGATCAACAGCTGGCCCATGGGTTTCTACAGTCCGGACCAGATCCTGCAGGATGCCCGCCGCCATCAATTGCAGATCCGTCCGGTGGACGTGCGAGCCAGTGATTGGGATTGCAGCCTGGAACCTCTGGAAGGTCGGCAACCGGCGATCCGCATGGGCTTGCGCCAGATCAAGGGCTTTCGTGAGGAGGACGCCCGGCGTATCGAAGCGGCTCGCCGACAGCGGGCTTTCGGTGACGTGGCCGATCTGGGCGAGCGCGCGCAACTCGATACCCGGGCCCTCGAACAACTGGCCGACGCCGGAGCCTTGCGCGGCCTGGCCGGTGATCGTCATCGCGCTCGCTGGGAAGTGGCCGGAGTGCAGAAACAACTGGGTCTGTTTGCCGGTTTGCCCAACCAGGAAGAGCCGCCGGTGAGTCTGCCCAAGCCATCGGTGGGGGAAAATCTGTTCGCCGACTACGCGACCCTCGGCACCACGCTGGGGCCTCATCCGTTGGCTTTATTGCGCCCCGAACTGCGTGCCCGCCGCTGTCGCAGCTCCCGGGAGTTGCAGGAGGTGGAGCATGGGCGCAACGTCAGCGTCGCCGGCCTGGTGACCGGCCGCCAGCGTCCCGGCACGGCCAGTGGCGTGACCTTCGTCACCCTGGAAGATGAATTCGGCAATCTCAACGTGGTGGTCTGGCGCGACCTGGCGGAGCGCCAGCGCAAAGTGCTGGTGGGGTCGCAGTTGCTCAAGGTCGATGGGCGCTGGGAAAGTGTCGGCGAGGTCCGCCACCTCATCGCCGGGCGCCTGAGCGACTTGACCGGGCTGCTGGCAGGCATCAACGTGCGTAGCCGCGATTTTCGCTGAGTTCCCTCGCTACCCCAATCGGCGATGGCACCCCGGCATGAAACCAAACGCCATCCTCGTGCTCGAAGCTCTGAGCACAAGGGGCTCGCGATACGCCGATTCCCAGCAGCTATTCGAGGTTCAGAGTCGACCCATGCAGTTCTTATCCCAGCCTCATGGATGTCCCGGGTGGGACGGTGAAATGGCCCGGCGTATCCGGGCGTTCGATTGGAGCCGGACCGAGCTGGGCCCTATCGAACAGTGGTCCGCCAGCCTGCGCAGCGCTGTGCAGATATTGCTGGCGTCGCCCTTGCCGATGGTCATGCTATGGGGACGCCAGGGCTTCATGATCTACAACGATGCCTATGCCGAATTCGCCGGTGGGCGTCATCCCTACCTGTTGGGCTGCGCGGTGGAACTGGGCTGGCCGGAAGTGGCCGAGTTCAATCGCCACGTACTGGATGTCTGCCTGGCCGGCGGCACGCTGTCCTACCGCAGCAAGGAACTGGTCCTGCTGCGTGACGGCAAGCCCGAAGACGTGTGGATGGACCTGTTCTACAGCCCCGTGCCGGACGATGACCAGGCCCCGGCCGGCGTGCTGGCGATTGTCGTGGAAACCACCGAGCTGGTCCTGTCGGAGCGGGCCCGCCAGGAGGCGGAACGCAGCTACCGCGCGGTCAACGAACGCATCCAGCTGGCCCTATCGGCCGGGCCGCTGCTGGGCTCGTTTGTATGGGACGTCCAGGCCGACACCCTGTCCGGCGACGAGCGTTTTGCCCGTACGTTCAACTATCCGCCAGACACGCCGTTGGAAGCATTGCCCATCGATATTGCCCGGCAGCGTATCCACCCGGATGACCTCGATGAACTTAACCAGCGGGTCGAACTGACGTTGCGCACCGGGGCGCCTTTCAATGCCGAATACCGGGTACGAGGCCCTGGAGGCGACGACCTGTGGGTGCAGGCCAGCGGTCGATGCGAGTTCGATGCCTCGGGCGCCCCTCTGCGTTTTCCCGGCGTGCTGATCGACATCAACGAACGCAAGACCGCCGAGGCGTCCCTGCTCAGGTTCACGCGTGACCTGGAGCAGCGGGTGGCCGACGAGGTCCAGGCGCGACTGGCGGCTGAAGAGCAGTTGCGCCAGTCCCAGAAGCTGGAGGCCATTGGCGGACTCACCGGCGGTGTAGCCCATGACTTCAACAACCTGCTGCAAGTGATCGCCGGCAACCTGCACCTGCTGGCTCGCCACGAGCCGGACAATCACAATGTGCAGCGCAGGATCAGCGCCTCCATCGAGGCGGTGGAGCGGGGCGCCAAGCTGTCTGCGCAACTGCTGGCCTTCGCCCGTCGCCAGCCCTTGTCACCGGCGGTCTACAACCCCCGGCGCATCTACGACGACCTGGGCGAATTGCTGCAACGGGCCCTGGGCGAGACCATCCGGATCGAAGTGACACTGCCCGACGAACCCTGGTGCATTCACGTGGACCGCAACCAGCTGGAAAACGCCTTGCTGAACCTGGCGATCAACGCCCGCGATGCCATGGGCGGCGAGGGCACCATCCGGATACTGGGCGAGAACATCGTGCTCGACGAATCGTCCTGTGCCGGCAAAGGCATCGGCGCGGGGGACTATGTGCGATTGTCGGTGATCGACAGTGGCATCGGCATGCCACCGGAGATCCTCAGCCAGGTATTCGAGCCGTTCTTTACCACCAAGACCGATGGCCAGGGCACCGGGTTGGGGCTGAGCATGGTGTTCGGCTTCGTCAAGCAAAGCGGTGGCCATATCGAGATCGCCAGCGACCCGGGCAAGGGCACGCGGGCGCAGATGTATTTTCCTCGCAGCTATCAGCCTGAAGCCGGCGAGCAGACGCACCACTACTCGCTGCAGCCCGGCAGGCAGGAGACGATCCTGGTGGTGGAAGACAATGACGCGGTGCGCAGTGCATCGGTGGAGTTGCTGGAACAGTCCGGCTATCGAACCCTCACGGCCGCCAATGCCGATGCCGCCATGAAGTTGCTGCTCGAGGGGGTCAAGGTGGACCTGATCTTCACCGACGTGGTCATGCCAGGCCTGATCAAGAGTTCCGACCTCGCGGCCTGGGCCAAGGTGCAGACCCCGCCGGTGCCCGTGCTGTTCACGTCAGGCCACACGCGGGACATCATCTCGCGCAACCATCAACTGAGCCCCGATACCCATCTGCTGAGCAAACCCTACGGGCCGGATGCGTTGACCCGGATGGTCCGGTCGCTGCTAGGCGGCTGATGCTGCCCGCACAAACAAATGGAACCGAAGCCGTTGCGTTCCCTTCGAATGAACAAGGCCGGTCATCGACCCGGCCTCTGCCATGAAGAGGTGTCCATGAACGACGATCGCGCAAACTCTCAGCAACAAGGTCAGACGCAGACTCCGTCGCCGCGCAATGATCCGGCCATCGATCCCCAGGTGCCCGGCGCCAGCCCGGTCAGCCCGGCTGGAGCGGACCAGGCCCAGAGCGCCGCGGAGGAGGTCGATCAGAAAAAACGCCACCAGGATAACGACAACACCTTCAGCCCGGGTTTCAAGCCCGATCCTGACCGGCCGAAACCCGGCGACAGCACCGACGCCGATATCGACAACGACGGCGGCTGATCGAGCCGCGCAAAAAAAGGGTCGCCCTCAATGCGAGGACGACCCTTCTTTATTCACGGCCAGGAAGCCTACTTGCTGGGGTGTGCGGCCTGGAGTTTCTTGGCCATTTCCAGGTGGTGCTGCAGGTCCGGCAGCATCTTCTGGGCGAACGCCTTGAGTTCGGTGTTACCGGCTTTCTTGTCGTCGGTCACGGTCTCGGCTTCTTTCTTGAATAGGGCGATGGTTTCTTCGTGGGCCATGACCTGGTTGTTGGCATAGGCGGCGTCGAAGGACTCATCGCGCACTTCAAGGATCTTGGCCTTGGCCTTCTTCATGAGGGTGGTTTCGTCCGGCACCTCGATGTCGTGTTTCTTGGCCAGCGACATCAGCTCCTGGTTGGCCTTGGTGTGGTCGGCGATCATCTTGTTGGCGAACTCCTTGATGTCCGCCGAGGCACTTTTTTGCAGTGCCAGCTTGCTGGTCTCGATTTCCGCAATGCCACCGGCCGCCGCGTTGTCGACAAAGTCATTGGAACTCGCGGCCCATGCCATGCCCATGCTGGTACTCAGGGCAACTGCCAGGCCGAGTTGACGCAGGGTAAATCCGTCCATAGGTATGTCTCCGAACAGGTTGTACAAGTGATCTTGATGTCACTGTTCAATGGAGAGCGACGCGAGGCCAAAGGTTTGATTGCAAAGCGCTACGGTACGACGAACGGTCACCGTCGGTCGGATTGGCGGTCGACAGAACCCGCTTGTGGAGGCCATCCTGATAATCGACGAGCGCCGCAAAGGCGTTTGCCACCGAACCACCAAAGGAGGTGTTCCATGCCGGTGCCCCATGATTTGTGCCAGGATCTTGCTTGCACAAAAGACGAGATCCAGCAGAAGCGCAGCGAGAATCCAAGGTTGAATTCGTTGATTGAAAAGTACTCCCGACTCGACGCCGAGGTTGTCGAGGCCGAGAAGCCGACATCTGCGGGAATGCCTGACACAGACCTGGAAATCCTCAAGAAGGAGCGACTGATGATCAAGGACGAAATCGTGCGGCACTTGAAGACATAATCCGGTGGCGAGGGTTTTACTCCATAGGGCCGCGTAGCGGCCCTTTCCACGTCTGCACCGCAATGCTTCAGCTCAGCGGATCCCAGCGCTGGGACCAGTCGCTGCCGGCCCTGACGATGCCCCGCAGCACTTCGAACGCTTGTTGTAGCGCCGCCGAATCCCGATCCCGGGAATAGACCAGGTAGGTGGGGTAGTTGAATTCCGGCGCCTTGGGGACCCGCTCAAGGATGCCGCTGTCCAGGTAGCTCTGGACCACGCGTGTGCGGAAGTAGCCGCTGCCGCCGTTCTCCAGGATGTATTGCAGGGCCAGGGGGCCGAGGTTGAAGGTGACGGCGGCCTTGGCCTTGTCCGGCAGGGCCGTGTCGTGCTGGCGTCGGAAGTCGCTGCTCCAGTCGATGTACACGTAGGGCTCGGGGCAACTGGCCAATTGCACCAGGATCAGTTTTTCCTCCAGCAGCTGTTCCACCTGCAGCCGTGGCCAGTACTCGGGTTGATACACCACTGCCGCGTCCAGCAGGCCCAGTTCCAGTTGCTGCAACAGTTTTTCACCGTCGCGGATGTCCATGCGCAAGGCATGTCCGGGGATCTTCTGGCGCAGTTCCCGGGCCCAACCGAGCATCAACGGATTGCACAGGCTGACCTCGCCGCCAAGGTGCAGCACATTGCGATAGCCCTCGGGCAACGGCAGGTCCCGGCGAGCCGCCTCCCAGGTCTGCACCAGTTGATTGGCGTAGACGACGAACGCCTCGCCGTCGGGGGTCAGGCGTGCGCCGGCGCGATTGCGCACGAACAGCGCGCAGCCGAACTGGCTTTCGAGCTTCTGGACCCGGGCGGTGATCGCCGTCTGGGTGACATGCAACTTGTCCGCCGCGGCGGCGAGGCTGCCGTGACGGACGATTTCCAGGAAGGTACGGGCGAGGTCGATGTCCATGTTCAAGCCGATGCAGGGGAAGCGGGCATTGTAAGAGCTGGCCCGCTTCCCCGATACCGGCAGTCACCGGGCGGCTTCGGCCTCTGTCGCCCGGGCCCATGGCGCGACCAGGCGCTCAGGCGTACCGCAGGCCTTGCGCTTGAACACGAAATGCCGGCATTTCTCGGCGAAGCCGCGGCGATTGCCCACCATGTCGCGGTGCATTTCCTTCAACTCGCCGTCACGACACGCCTGGATCGCCGGCAAGCTCCGTTCGGCCTTGCGGACCCGGATGGCCTCATACGCCGGATCGAGCCAGGCGCCGTTGGCCCGTTGCAACAGCCACAGGCCGAACTCGTCGGGGCAGCGCGGACCGATTTCCTGGACCATGCCATAACGCAACGCCTGCCGGGCGCTGATGGGCAGGCACTCCTGGGTCAGCTTCCAGGCCATGTCCGGGCCGACCGCCCGGGGCAGGCTGTAGGTCCAGTATTCGGAGCCGTAGAGGCCCATGGTCGCGTAGTGGGGATTGAGCACGATGTCGCTGCGCGCCAACACGATATCGGCCGCCAGGGCCAGCATCACGCCGCCAGCCCCGGCATTGCCCGTCAGGCCGCTGACCACCAGTTGCCGGGCGCTCAGCAACTCCAGGCAGACATCATCGATGGCCTGGATGTTGGACCAGGCCTCCAGGCCGGGGTCGGCGGCGGCCTGGATCACGTTCAGGTGCACACCGTTGGAAAAGCTGCCGCGTCCGCCCCGGATCAACAGCACCCGGGTATCCCGGGACTTGGCCCAGCGCAGAGCGTCTATCAGCCGCCGGCATTGTTCGGTGCTCATCGCGCCGTTGTAGAACTCGAACGTCAGCTCGCCTACGTGGCCGCATTCGCGATAACGGATGGGTTGGTAGGCCTCGTCGCTGAAGGGTCGCCGGGCCAGCGAGCCGTCCAGCACCGGGACGTCGTCCAGCTGCCCGGCCAGCACATGGCGCGCCGGTCGCTTGAAATTCTGTTCGCCGGGCTGCGGTTTGCGGCGCAGGGAGCCGATCCACAGGCTCGCATCACCGGTGGCTACCAGCACCGCATCGTCACGCACGGCCAGCAGCGCGCCAGGCAGGCCTCGGCGGACATCCGGATGGGCGTCGTAGAGATAGAACTGGCCACCGGCCAGGCTTGCCAGCACGCCTGGCTGACCGTCGGCGGCATCGATGCAGCGTTTGATGAATGCGGTGCTGTCATGCCAGCTGAAGGTCCGGTCGTCCTGGGTCATGTTCGGTTGCAGGCGGCCGACCACGTCACGGCGGTTGTAGTCCAGGGGCACCGGGACGAAACCATTGCCGAACTTTTCCACGACCTCTCGGATACAACGGATGGCCGCATCGCTCACCAGGCCGTTGTACAGTTCGGACTTGCGCAGGCCTTCGGGCAACTTGAACTCGCTGGTGGCCCAGATCGGTCCGGCGTCCATTTCCTCCACCGCCTGCAATGCCGTCACGCCCCAGCGTTCGGCTTGCCGCATGATGGCCCAGTCCAGGGCGCTGGCACCGCGATCGCCGACAATGCCAGGGTGGATGATCACCACCGGACGGCGGGCGTTGCGCCACAGCCGTTCCGGCACCCGGTCCTTGAGAAACGGGCAGATCACCAGGTCGGCGCGGCTCTCTTCGATTTGCCGGCATACCGTGGCGTCATCGCTGAACAGCACCACGCTGGGGCGATGACCGGCCTCGCGCAGGTCCAGCCAGGCGCGTTGGGTCAGGCCGTTGAACGCGGTCGACAGCACAATGATCTTCAGTGCGGGCATGGGTCTCTTTCCTTGAGATGAACGGGCACAGGCTCCCGATGAGCCGTCCCTGGCCTTGATGGAGGCGTCAAGTTAGCGGCTGAGGGGCGAGGGTGAACTGACGAGGATCAAGGTTGTGTGCCTTGGGAGACTCGGGAAGGCAGAAACACGAATCCCGCCTGGGGGCGGGATTCGTTGGCAGCCGGGCAGCGCCCGCGAGGGCGCCTGGTCTCAGGCCGGGAACAGTTCGGACAGCTTCATCGACAGCATCATGTCGCCTTCGACGCGCAGCTTGCCACCCATGAAGGCCTGCATGCCGTCGGTTTCGCCGCTGACGATGCCCTTGAGGGTTTCGCTGTCCATGACCAGTGTGCAGTTGGCATCGGCGTTTTCACCTTCCTGCAATTCACAGGTCTGGTTCTTGACGATGAGGGCGTACTGCTTGTTTTCATCGGTGATGTTGAAACCGAACACCAGGTCCAGGCCTTTGGCGGCTTCGGCGTTGAACTTGGCTTTCATCTTTTGTACGGCGTCGACTACGGAGGTCATGGTTTCGATCCTTATTCGGGTGGATACAGCAAGGGTCTGCGGTAACTCGACCTCAACGAAAGGTGATGAGGTCCGGGGTCCTCAACAGTTGCAGGTGGGCGTGACTGTTGAAGGAAGCCAGGGCGACCTCGCGCCCCCTGAATTTCAGGTGGTTGAGCGAGGTGTTGACGATTTGCCAATTCAATTCGAAGGCCTGCGGGGCAGGGATCCGGGTGATCAGGTGAAGCAGGGCGGTGATGGTGCCGCCGGAGGTGAACACGGCGATCTTATGGCTGCTGTCGGCCTGGTCCAGGAGGCGGTGCAGGCCGGCCTGGACCCGTTCCACGAACCCCAGCCAGCTTTCCAGCCCGGGTGGGTCGTATCGGCCGCTGAGCCAGCGCTCGACGATCAAAGCGAAGATGCGCTGGAACTCGGCGCGGTTCTGTGGGGCGTTGCGCAGGATGTGGAGCGCTTCGGGTTCCTGGGGGAGCATGTCCGGCAGCAGGGCGCGAATCACCGCGTCGGCGTCGAACTCGTTGAACGCAGCGTCGATTTCCAGCTCGGGAACCGGCAAGCCCGCGGCGGACATCCGGCCCAGCGCGCCCGTGGCGGTGTCCTGCTGACGACGCAGGTCGCCCGAGAGGCAACGGTCGAATACGACACCGAGTTCCGCCAGGTGACTGCCGAGCACTTGGGCCTGGCGTACGCCATTGGGCGAGAGGACGTCGTAGTCGTCCGCACCAAAGGAGGCCTGGCCATGTCGAATCAGGTAGATGCTGCCCACGTCCGCGTCATCCCGGTACGTTGAAGGTCTGGCGAGGTTATGAGGATGGCGGTGAGCTGTCAATGAAAAAACATACGCTTGTTTGAAATGCCCGTTACAGCCTTGTCCAGCCTCGTCTTGTGTAAGGTAACCATAGGTTTCCCGGCTGGCAGCGACGCGGGTGCATGGGTATGCTGGGAGCGTCTGGTATCCGCCTGCGAGCGGTGGGTTGAATCTATTAGGAGTCATCGTGGAGTTTTTTATCGAATACGCCGGTTTCCTGGCCAAGACTGTGACGCTGGTGATCGCCATACTGGTGGTATTGGCCAGTTTTGCAGCCCTGCGCAGCAAGGGGCGGCGCAAGACGGCCGGTCAGTTGCAGGTGAGCAAACTCAACGATTTCTACAAAGGGTTGCGTGAGCGCCTGGAGCAGACGCTGCTGGACAAGGATCAGCTCAAGGCCCTGCGCAAGAGCGAAGGCAAGGCTGACAAGGCGAAGAAGAAACAGAAGGACAAGCCCGCCACCAAGGCCCGGGTCTTCGTGCTGGACTTCGACGGTGATATCAAGGCATCGGCCACCGAGAGCCTGCGGCATGAGATCACCGCGCTGTTGACCCTGGCGACGCCCAAGGACGAAGTGGTGTTGCGCCTGGAGAGCGGTGGCGGCATGGTCCACAGCTACGGCCTGGCCTCTTCGCAACTGGCCCGGATCCGCCAGGCCGGCATACCGCTGACGGTGTGCATCGACAAGGTCGCGGCCAGCGGCGGCTACATGATGGCCTGTATTGGCGAGAAGATCATCAGCGCGCCTTTCGCCATTCTTGGCTCCATTGGCGTCGTGGCCCAGTTGCCGAACGTCAATCGCCTGCTGAAGAAACATGACATCGACTTCGAGGTCCTCACCGCCGGTGAATACAAGCGCACGTTGACGGTCTTTGGCGAAAACACCGAGAAAGGCCGGGAAAAATTCCAGCAGGACCTGGACATCACCCACCAGCTGTTCAAGCGCTTCGTGTCCAGCTACCGCCCGCAACTGGCCATCGATGAAGTCGCTACCGGTGAGGTCTGGCTGGGTGTCGCGGCGTTGGACAAGCAACTGGTGGACGAACTGAAGACCAGTGACGAATACCTGGCCGAACGGGCCAAGAGCGCCGAGCTGTATCATCTGCACTACGCCGAACGCAAAAGCCTGCAGGAGCGTATTGGCATGGCCGCCAGCGGTTCGGTGGACCGGGTACTGCTGAACTGGTGGAGCCGCCTTACCCAGCAGCGTTTCTGGTAACCCCCTCACCGCCGACCGTCGTGGGAGCAGGCTCGCTCCTGCGCGGGGCTGCTGCTCATCGCGACCACAATGAAAAAGCCCTGACCTGGTGTACCGGGTCAGGGCTTTTTTTATCGAGCGCTATCAGCGCCGACGAAACAGCGGCAACGGTTCGTCAGTCGCTGCCTGGTAGGTCACCGAAAAGTCCTTGAGGCTTTCTAGGGCTTCGTAGGGGTCTTTGTCGGCCCGCAGGGCAAAGGCATCGAAACCGCAGCGGCGCATGTAGAACAACTGGTCGCGCAGGACGTCGCCAATGGCTCGCAGCTCGCCCTTGAAGCCGTAGCGGTCGCGCAGCAGGCGTGCGTTGGAATAGCTGCGCCCATCGGTGAACGCAGGGAAATTCAGCGCGATGACCTGGAACTGATTGGCGTCGTCGCCGATTTCCTCCGCTTCCTCGTCGGCGTCCAGCCATACACCCAGGCCGCCGTCACGGGCCTGCAGGGCGCGAGCGTGATCACGCCACAAGGCCAGGGGCACGATCAGGTCGTCGCAGTTGGAGATGCCATCGAGAGTCGCGTCCTTGGGCAACAGGTGCCAGGTTTCGTCGATGACCTCGTTGTTCTTAATGATTCGCTGCATAGACGCGTTCCTTGAAGAGGTCGATGCCGATACGTTGATAGGTGTCGATGAACCGCTCGTCTTCGGTACGTTGTTCGATGTACACGTCGATCAGCTTCTCGATCACGTCGGGCATGTCATCCTGCGCAAACGACGGGCCGAGGATCTTGCCCAGGCTGGCCCCGCGGGTACCGCTGCCGCCCAGGGAGACCTGATAGAACTCCTCGCCTTTCTTGTCCACACCCAGGATGCCGATATGGCCCACGTGGTGGTGACCGCAGGCGTTCATGCAGCCGGAAATGTTCAGGTCCAGTTCGCCGATGTCGAACAGGTAGTCCAGGTCGTCGAAGCGACGCTGGATCGATTCGGCGATAGGGATCGACTTGGCGTTGGCCAGGGAGCAGAAGTCTCCCCCCGGGCAGCAGATCATGTCGGTCAGCAGGCCGATGTTCGGCGTGGCGAAACCTTGCTCGCGCAATTCGCCCCACAGGGTGAACAGCTGGCTTTGCTCGACATCCGCCAGGATGATGTTCTGCTCGTGGGAGGTGCGCAGCAGGCCGAAGCTGTAGCGGTCGGCCAGGTCGGCCACGGCATCGAGCTGCTTGTCGGTGATGTCGCCGGGGGCGACGCCGGTCGGCTTCAGGGACAAGGTCACCGCGACGTAACCCGGCTTCTTGTGGGCCAGGGTGTTGCGGGTACGCCAGCGGGCGAAGCCTGGGTGTTCCTTGTCCAGCGCAGCCAGTTCGGCGTCCTGATTGGCCAGGGTCTTGTACTGCGGGTCGACGAAATGCCGGGCGACCCGATGGACTTCGGCTTCGGTCAGCGTGGTCTGGCCACCGCGCAGGTGGACCATCTCGGCCTCGACCTTCTCGGCGAACACTTCAGGGGTAAGGGCCTTGACCAGGATCTTGATCCGCGCCTTGTATTTGTTGTCGCGACGGCCGTAGCGGTTGTAAACCCGCAGGATGGCGTCGAGATAGCTCAGCAGGTCCTGCCAGGGAAGGAACTCGTTGATGAACGAGCCCACCACCGGGGTACGGCCGAGCCCACCGCCCACCAGTACCCGGAAGCCCAGCTCGCCCTCGGCGTTGTAGACCGCCTCCAGGCCGATGTCGTGGACTTCGATGGCCGCGCGATCCGAGGTCGAGCCGTTGATGGCGATCTTGAACTTGCGCGGCAGGTAGGCGAATTCCGGGTGGAAGGTGGTCCACTGGCGCACGATCTCGCACCACGGACGCGGGTCGATCAACTCATCGGCCGCGACGCCGGCGAACTGGTCGGTGGTGACGTTGCGCAGGCAGTTGCCGCTGGTCTGGATGGCATGCATCTGCACGGTCGCCAGCTCGGCCAGGATGTCCGGTACGTCTTCCAGGGCCGGCCAGTTGTATTGGACGTTCTGCCGGGTGCTGATGTGGGCGTAGCCCTTGTCGTAGTCACGGGCGATCTGGGCCAGTTTGCGTACCTGGCGCGAGGCCAGTTGGCCATAAGGCACCGCCACGCGCAGCATGGGGGCGAAACGCTGGATATACAGGCCATTCTGCAAGCGCAGAGGGCGGAATTCTTCTTCGCTCAGCTCGCCTGCCAGATAGCGTCGGGTCTGATCACGGAACTGCTTGACGCGGTCCTCGATGATCCGCTGATCGTACTCGTCATATACGTACATATAAGTCTCGGTCTCAGGCTTGGGCCGATCAGAAACAGCTGCGTGTTGGCTCGCTGGAATCGGGTTCTGCCTCGGCAATTCTGCGCGCACGGCCGCGCACTCCTAGGGGAGCCGGTGCAAGATACCTGTTTTGGGTTATGCGCAAAAGTGATGTTTGAGTATATGTAAAGAACCAAATCGACTAATGAGATTGATTATTGGCTAACCCACATTTGTCGTGCGGGCAATCATCGTCTTAACTGTGGTCGAGTCCCCATGCAATCACCTAAAAAACCGACAAGAGGCGATGCAATGAGCAATCCGACCAAAGCAAGGAAAAGCGACAGTACCGTTGATGCCTGGGCCATCCTGTTCCTGATTATCCTGGTGGTGGGCACCGCTGTGTTCTGGGTCAGTCACCAGTGAACGGTTGATCCCTGGCGATGAAAAACCTGTGGGAGCGAGCTTGCTCGCGATAACGGTGTACCAGTCGACCTCAATCCGACTGAACCACCGCTATCGCGAGCAAGCTCGCTCCCACAAGGTCGTGTGTTGTGTTGGAGAGCGCTACAGCCCCGCCAGGTGCACCACCAGCTTGACGATGCCAAACAGCGTCAGCGCGAAGACCACCGTGAACGCGATGCCCAGGATCACGAAGTGGCTCGGTTTGCCGTGGGTGAAATCCCGGGCGCGGTTCTTGCCGCTCTGCACCCCGAAAGCGGCAGCCAGTACGCTGTGTACCATCTGCAACAGGGTGGGCGGCTTGTTGTCGACTGGATCGTCCATAAATCCCTCGTCTGCCATGGGTCTGGGACAAGCATAGACAAAAGATCGCGACCTGCCGCGCCGTAGGCCGCGATCCTGTCAGTTACGCCGCCTTAGCTGTCGTAGCCCAGGTTCGGCGCCAGCCAGCGCTCGGTCACGCTCAGTTCCTGGCCCTTGCGGGCGGTGTAGCTCTGGACCTGGTCCTTGTCGATCTTGCCCACGGCAAAATACTGCGCCTGGGGATGGGCGAAATACCAACCGCTGACCGCGGCCGCCGGGAACATGGCGTAATGTTCGGTGAGGAACACACCACTGCGCCCGGCCTTCATTTCGCTGGCCTGGGGATCGAGCAGGCGGAACAGGGTGGCTTTCTCGGTGTGATCCGGGCAGGCCGGATAGCCAGGGGCGGGGCGGATGCCGGTGTACTGCTCCTTGATGAGGGCTTCGTTGTCCAGGTTCTCGTCCTTGGCATACCCCCAATAGTCCTTGCGCACCTGTTGGTGCAGCCACTCGGCGCATGCCTCGGCCAGACGGTCGGCCAGGGCCTTGACCATGATCGAGTTGTAGTCGTCGCCAGCATCCTGGTAGGCCTTGGCCACTTCCTCGGCGCCGATGCCGGCGGTGGTGATGAAGCCCCCGACATAGTCGGTCACGCCGCTGTCCTTGGGGGCGACGAAGTCGGCCAGGGAAAAATTCGGCTTGCCGTCGGTCTTGATGATCTGCTGGCGCAGGTGATGCAGGCGGGCCATCGGCTTGCCGTCCTCGCCATAGACCTCCAGGTCGTCGTCATGCACCTGGTTGGCTGGCCAGAAGCCGAACACGGCGCGGGCGCTGATGAGTTTTTCGTCGATCAGTTTGCGCAGCATCGCCTGGGCGTCGGCGTACAGCGCGGTGGCGGCTTCACCGACCACTTCGTCGGTGAGGATGCGCGGGAACTTGCCAGCCAGGTCCCAGGAGATGAAGAACGGTGTCCAGTCGATGTATTCGGCCAGCACGTCAAGGTCGATATCCTCCAGTACCCGGGTGCCGGTGAACGTCGGCTTGACCGGCTGGTAGCTGCTCCAGTCGAACTGTGGCTTCTTCGCCACGGCCGCCGAATAGCTCAGGCGTTCGGTGCGGGCGCTGCGGTTGGCGGTGCGCTCGCGAACCTCCTGGTAATCCTGCCGGGCCTTCTCGACGAAGGCGGGCTTGAGCTCCTTGGACAGCAACTGCGTGGCCACGCCCACGGCGCGGGACGCGTCGGTCACGTAGATCACCGCATCGTTGCTGTACTTGGGCTCGATCTTCACGGCCGTATGGGCCTTGGAGGTCGTTGCGCCACCGATCATCAGCGGCAGGTGGAAATCCTGGCGCTGCATCTCGCGCGCCACATGCACCATTTCATCCAGAGAAGGGGTGATCAGGCCGGACAGGCCGATGATGTCGCATTTCTCGTCCCGGGCCACCTGCAGGATCTTCTCGGCAGGCACCATCACACCCAGGTCGACGATGTCATAGCCGTTGCAACCCAGCACGACGCCGACGATGTTCTTGCCGATATCATGGACGTCGCCCTTGACCGTCGCCATCAGGATCTTGCCCTTGGCTTCCGGCTTGTCGCCTTTTTCCGCCTCGATGAACGGGATCAGGTGGGCCACCGCCTGTTTCATCACCCGGGCGGACTTGACCACCTGGGGCAGGAACATCTTGCCGGCGCCGAACAGGTCGCCGACGATGTTCATGCCGGCCATCAACGGACCTTCGATCACTTCGATCGGGCGGGCGAAGGACAGGCGTGACTCTTCGGTGTCTTCGACGATATGGGTGGTGATGCCCTTGACCAGCGCGTGTTCCAGGCGCTTGTTGACGTCCCAGTTGCGCCACTCCTCGGTTTCCGCTTCCTTGACGCTGCCGTCGCCCTTGTACTTGTCGGCGATGGCGAGCAGGGCGTCGGTGCCTTCCGGGGTACGGTTGAGGATCACGTCTTCCACCGCATCGCGCAGTTCCACCGGGATCTGGTCGTAGATTTCCAGTTGGCCGGCGTTGACGATGCCCATGGTCAGGCCCGCGCGGATCGCGTACAGCAGGAACACCGAGTGGATCGCCTCGCGCACCGGGTTGTTGCCCCGGAACGAGAACGACACGTTGGACACCCCGCCGGAGGTCAGCGCGTACGGCAGTTCGTCGCGGACATAGGCGCAGGCATTGATGAAGTCCACGGCGTAGTTGTTGTGCTCTTCGATACCGGTGGCGACGGCGAAGATGTTCGGGTCGAAGATGATGTCTTCCGGCGGGAAGCCGACTTCGTTGACCAGGATGTCGTAGGAGCGCTTGCAGATTTCCTTCTTGCGCGCCTCGGTGTCGGCCTGGCCGGCTTCGTCGAAGGCCATCACCACCACGGCGGCGCCGTAGCGCTTGCACAGCTTGGCGTGATGAATGAACTGCTCGACGCCTTCCTTCATGCTGATGGAGTTGACGATGCCCTTGCCCTGGATGCACTTGAGACCGGCTTCGATCACTTCCCATTTGGAGGAGTCGATCATGATCGGCACGCGGGAAATGTCCGGTTCACCGGCGATCAGGTTGAGGAAGGTCACCATGGCCTTCTTCGAATCGAGCATGCCCTCGTCCATGTTGATGTCGATCACCTGGGCGCCGGCCTCGACCTGCTGCAGCGCCACTTCCAGGGCTTCGGTGTAGTTGTCCTCGCGGATCAGCCGGGCGAACTTGGCGGAACCGGTGATGTTGGTCCGCTCGCCGACGTTGACGAACAGCGAGTTGCGATCGATGGTGAACGGTTCCAGGCCCGACAGGCGGCACGCTCGGGGGATCTCCGGGATCTGCCGCGGCGCGTAGCCGGCCACGGCCTTGGCGATGGCTTCGATGTGCGCCGGCGTGGTGCCGCAGCAACCGCCGACGATGTTCAGGAAGCCGCTCTGGGCGAACTCCTCGATGACCTTGGCGGTCTCGGCCGGCAGTTCGTCGTACTCGCCGAACTCGTTGGGCAGGCCGGCGTTCGGGTGAGCCGAGACGTGGGTGTTGGCCTTGTTCGACAGCTCTTCCAGGTACGGCCGCAGTTCACTGGCGCCCAGGGCACAGTTCAAGCCTACGGAAATCGGCTTGGCGTGGGCCACGGAGTTCCAGAAGGCTTCGGTGGTCTGGCCGGAGAGGGTGCGGCCGGAGGCGTCGGTGATGGTGCCGGAGATCATGATCGGCAGTTCGACGCCCAATTCCTCGAATACGCCCTGCACGGCGAAGATCGCAGCCTTGGCGTTCAGCGTGTCGAAGATGGTTTCGATCAGGATCAGGTCGGCGCCGCCATCGATCAGGCCCTTGGTGGCCTCGGTGTAGTTCTCCACCAGTTCGTCGAAGGTCACGTTGCGGTAACCGGGGTTGTTCACGTCCGGCGACAGCGAGCAGGTACGACTGGTGGGGCCCAGCACGCCGGCAACGAAGCGCGGCTTGTCCGGGGTTTCCAGGGTCTTGGCATCGGCTACCTGGCGGGCCAGGCGCGCACCTTCCAGGTTCAGCTCGTAGGCCAGGCCCTGCATGCCGTAGTCGGCCTGGGAGACCTGGGTGGCGTTGAAGGTGTTGGTTTCCAGGATGTCGGCGCCGGCATCCAGGTAGGCTTTTTCGATGGAGCCGATGACGTCGGGGCGGGTCAGCACCAACAGGTCGTTGTTGCCCTTGACGTCGCTCGGCCAGTCGGCGAAGCGTTTGCCGCGGTAGTCCTGTTCCTCCAGCTTGTAGCTCTGGATCATCGTGCCCATGCCACCGTCAAGGATCAGGATACGTTCCTTGAGGGCCTGCTGGAGAAGATAAAGGCGAGCGCTGCGATCGGACATAGGACTACCTGGAAAAAAAGCCATTGCGAAGGCCGGGATGATATCAAACCTGTGCAGGATTTGATCTCGACTGGCTTTTACATGAATGTCGCTCATGTTTGCATCGGAGTGCTGGCCCGGTAGAATCGCCGGATCATTTCCCAGGGACCGAGACATGCCGTACCGCGTCTTATTCGGCAGTCTGTTGCTGCTGTTGTCATTTCACGCAGTAGCCAAGGATTCCGTTTCAGCGCTTTCCTACACGCGCGACATCCAGCCGATCTTTACCGAGAAATGCGTGGCGTGCCACGCCTGCTATGACTCCGCCTGCCAACTGAACCTGGGCAGTGCCGAAGGCGCCACCCGGGGCGCCAGCAAGCTATCGGTATACGACGGCGAGCGGCGCCAGGCCGCTGTACCCACTCGCTTGTTCTATGACGCTTCCGGTCCGCACGCCTGGCAGCGCAAGGGCTTCTATTCGGTGCTCGATGCCCAGGGCAGCCAGGCGGCATTGATGGCGCGGATGCTGGCGCTGGGGCACGGCGCGCCGTTGCAACCCAACGCCAAGCTGCCGCAAGACATCGTGCTGGGGCTCGACCGGGACAACAGTTGCCCCATGCCGGGGCAATTCGATCAATACGCTGCGGCGCACCCCAGGGAAGGCATGCCCCTGGCCGTCACGGGCCTGACCGACCAGCAATACCAGACCTTGCAGCGTTGGCTGGCCTCCGGCGCGCCTGTCGACCAGCAAGCCCTGGCTCCAAGCGCCGCCGAAGCCCTGCAAGTGTTGCAATGGGAGAACCTGCTCAACGCCCCCGGCGCCCGTGAAAGCCTGGTTGCCCGCTGGCTGTTCGAGCACTGGTTCCTGGCCCACATCTACTTCAAGGATGGCGAGCGGGGGCATTTCTTCCAGTGGGTGCGTTCGCGCACACCGTCCGGCCAGCCGATCGACCTGATCAACACCCGACGCCCGAACGACGACCCCGGCACCCGGTTCTATTACCGCCTCTGGCCGGTGCAGGGGGTGATCGTGCACAAGACGCACATCACCTATGGGTTGAGCGCGGCCAGGATGGCGCGGATCAAGAGCCTGTTCTACAAGGGCGACTGGCAGGTCACGGCATTGCCGGGCTACGGGCCGGAGCGCCGTTCCAATCCGTTCTCCACCTTCGAGGCGATCCCGGCCCAGGCTCGCTACCAGTTCATGCTTGACAGCGCCGAGTATTTCGTCCGGACCTTCATCCGTGGCCCGGTGTGCCGGGGCCAGATCGCCACGGATGTGATTCGCGACAACTTCTGGGCCCTGTTCCAGGCCCCAGAGCATGACCTTTATATCACCGACCCGAACTACCGCGGCCAGGCCACGCCGTTGCTGGCGATGCCAGGGCAGAACGATGACGTGGGCAGCGTCCTCAGCCTGTGGCTCGATTACCGCGACAAGCGCAACGAGTACGAAGCGTTGCGGCGGGACAATTACGCCGATGTGCCGGCCCCGAGCTGGTCGAGCCTGTGGGCCGGCAATGACAACGCCTTGCTGAGCATTTTTCGCCACTTCGACAGTGCCTCGGTCACCAAGGGCCTGATTGGCGACGTGCCGCAAACCTTGTGGCTGTTCGATTTCCCGTTGCTGGAGCGCACCTATTATCAATTGGCGGTCAATTTCGATGTGTTCGGCAATGTTTCCCACCAGGCCCAGACCCGGCTCTACTTCGACCTGATCCGCAACGGCGCGGAACAGAACTTCCTGCGCCTGATGCCTGCCGATTCGCGGGAAGGCTACCTGGATGACTGGTACCAGTCCGGCGGCAAATTCAAGATGTGGCTGGATTACGAGGCCATCGACAACGACAAGCCGACCGCGCTCAAGCTTGACGAGCGTGACCCCAAGCGGGATTTCGCCCGGCAATTGCTGCTCCGTTACGGAGAGCTGAACGCGCGGCCCGACCCGATCAATCGTTGCGACGGCGCCTATTGCTCGCGTCCGAACATCGACCCGGACCTGCAGAGCGCCGAACAGGCCCTCAGTCGCCTGGTTTCAAGGCCGGCAGCGGGGCTTGGCGTGATCCACCACTTGCCCGAGGCGACCATGCTGCGCATCGAGACCGCCGGTGGCCGGCGGGAGGTCTACAGCCTGCTGCGCAACCGCGCCCACAGCAATGTGGCGTTCCTGCTGGGTGAAGCGATGCGTTACCAGCCTGGGCTGGACACCCTGACGGTGTACCCCGGCGTGCTCAGCAGCTACCCCAACTTCATGTTCAACATCCCGGCCGGGCAAGTGCCGGCGTTCGTCGAGGCCATGGAGCATGCCGAGGATCCCCAGGCTTTCGAGCGGATTGTCGAGCGCTGGGGCATTCGTCGCAGTCACCCGCAATTCTGGTACTACTTCCACGATCTGAGTCGTTATATCCAGGAAACGGAGCCCCTGGAGGAGGGGGTGCTGGATATGAATCGCTACCAGAACCTCTGATGGGCGCGCCCGGCGGCAGACCTTGCGGCGCCGGGTGCTTTCCCGACAAAAATACTGGGACTTTGTCCGGCGCCCTGATTGGCGTAAACTGCCGGCAAGCCTGCGAGGAGTTCCCATGACCGCCATAACCATTACCGATGCCGCCCACGATTACCTGGCCGACCTGCTGTCCAAGCAGAACACCCCGGGAATCGGGATCCGCATCTTCATCACCCAGCCTGGCACCCAGTACGCAGAGACGTGTATCGCCTATTGCAAGCCAGGTGAAGAAAAGCCCGAAGACACCGCGCTGGGGCTCAAGAGCTTCACCGCCTACATCGATTCCTTCAGCGAAGCGTTCCTGGACGACGCGGTGGTGGACTATGCCACCGACCGCATGGGTGGCCAGCTGACCATCAAGGCGCCGAACGCCAAGGTTCCGATGGTCAACGCCGACAGTCCCATCAATGAGCGCATCAACTACTACCTGCAAACCGAGATCAACCCAGGGCTGGCCAGCCACGGCGGCCAGGTGTCGCTGATCGATGTGGTGGAAGACGGCATCGCCGTGCTCCAGTTCGGTGGCGGCTGCCAGGGCTGCGGCCAGGCCGACGTGACCCTCAAGGAAGGCATCGAGCGCACTTTGCTCGAGCGCATCCCGGAGCTCAAGGGCGTGCGCGACGTGACCGACCATACGCAGAAAGAAAACGCCTACTACTGAATACGTGTTCGCCGCGGATTGTGTGTGGCGGGGGAGCAAGCTCCCTCGCCACAATAGTTTCTGCCGTCAGCCTGTACCCCCGTCCCTGTGGGATCTGGGTTGGCTACGTCAAGGCCTGTAGAGATGCGCATGCCCGGCGCGGTACAGCGACGATTCGCTGAACACATCATTGCCCAGCACCCGTCCCACCAGGATCAACGCCGTTCGGCGCAAACCCTTGGCCTGGACCTTCCCGGCGATATCCGCCAACGTCCCCACCACCCAATCCTGATCCGGCCACGTCGCCCGGTGGATCACCGCAATCGGGCAGTCGCCGCCGTAGTGGGGCAGCAGTTCGTCGACGATCTTTTCCAGGTGATTGACCCCCAGGTGAATCGCCATGGTCGCCCGGTGCTGTGCCAGATTGCCCAGTTCTTCCCCAGCAGGCATCGGGGATTTATCGGCGTAACGGGTGAGGATCACGCTCTGGGAGATATCCGGCAAGGTCAGTTCGCTGCCCAGCAGGGCTGCGCAGGCTGAGGTCGCGGTCACGCCCGGGATGATCTCGAATGGAATGCCAAGTGCCCGCAGGCAGCGAATCTGCTCACCGATGGCGCCGTACAGGCTCGGGTCGCCGGAGTGCACCCGGGCCACGTCCTGACCTTTGCGGTGGGCGGTTTCCATCAGCCCGACGATCTGTTCCAGGTGCAGTTCGGCACTGTTGACCACTTGTTCGGCGCAATGGCCATCGAGCACGGCGCTCGGCACCAGGGAGCCGGCGTAGATGATCACCGGGCAACTGCGGATCAAGCGCTGGCCCTTGACGGTGATCAGTTCCGGATCGCCGGGGCCGGCGCCGATGAAGTACACGGTCATGACCGGCTCCTGTGGAAGGTGGGGTGAGCGTCGCCCATATGAAGATCGCTCATGATCCTGGACGGCGATTATCGGGATTTACGCCACGACCGCCAATGCCAACGTGCTCATGGGGCTTGTTTGACGAGGGATCAGCAGGGTTGCGGGTTTCGTGCCCAATTGGTCGGCCAAGGCCAGGGCGGCGCTTTCGGCGATGCCGTAGCAACCGGTTCGCTCGAAGGCGATCTCGGAGCGATGACTGAGCCGCTGCTCGTAACCGGCCAACTGTTCGGCACTCAAGCACGTCAGCGGCAGTGCCAGTTGCCCGGCCAGTTCCAGCAGCCCGGGCTCGTCACGCTTGAGGTCGATGCTGGCCAGGGCCCGCACTTGGTGAAGTTCGATGCCGTGGGCCAACAACGTCTCTTCGAGCAAGGCCCGCAGCGTGCTGGCCGGGCAACCGCGCTGACAGCCCAGGCCGATCACCAGTATCGACCCGGTGCTCATGTGTCGTGGTGGGCTTGACCGTCACGGCGAAACAGCCAGGCGCTGATCAGGCCCAGGGCCAGCCAGAAGGCGATGTTGGTGACCTGGGAGGCGATCTTGAACTGGCTTTCCAGGGCTTCGGGCGCCAGCATCGAGTGGACTTCAGGTTGTGGCGCGCCGATGAGGTGAGGCACCAGCAAGGTCGCGACCCCCAACAGCTTGAGCAGCCAATGCCTGCCGAAGGCGATCAGGGCGATGCCCACCGCCGTGGACGCCGCAGTGCCGATCCACCACATCTGCCGCTGGGTCAGGTCGGCCGCCGCGGTGCCGGGCAACTCCGGGGGCAGGCCAAGGGTCGGTGCCAGGACGAAAGTGGCGTAACCGGCCAGGCCCCAGAGCAGGCCCTGGGAGGTGCGAGTCGGTGCGCGCAAGGTGTACAGGCCCGCGAGCATCAGGGCAAAACCCACGGCGACCACCAGGTTACCGCCAGTGGTGGACAGCACGCGCTGCCAGCCGTCTTCCGGCTCCCACGCCTCGGCATCGTGAGTGTGGGCAACGCCGTCGGTGTGCTCATGGACCTCGGACGCCGGAGCCTTCTCGAAGGTTTCCGCCTGGAGAATCAGTGGCGATACCCACAAGCTCTGCAACAGGGTCAGCAGCAGGGCGGCCAGCAAGCCGCTGAAACCGGCGGTCTGCGCGATACGCTTGATCATGTCGTCAGTTCTCAGTGGCAGGGGAAGGCGGCGCTGTGGCGGGTATCGTGGGCGGCGTTGTGCACCGCTTCGATGTGAGAGAAGCCGGCGAAATAGACCAGCCCCGCACCCAGGATCGAAGCCAGGATCGCGGCGCTCAGGCGTTGGCTCAGGGTGGTGGTGCTGCTGGCGGTGCGGGCGGTGCTGCTGATGGTCGACATGGCGCTTCCCTCTGTTTTTGTTCCGTGGGGGATGCGAGCGCAATGAGACCCCGGGCGAAAGACCGCCGAGGTTCGAACAGCGCCCGCCCACCGCGGGTTTGTTGATGCTTGAGTCATGGGCCGGTCTCCGGGCTCGCGAGGTGCCGGGCTCGTGCCTGGCCTGCAAGCGTCACCTTCCCATGTCCGGGGACACAGTGGTTCAGACGCTTCGCTCGCTTACCGTTGCGGGGGCAGCACCGGACTGACGTGGCTTTGGAGTAAAGCACACGATTCACCGGTTTCCCGTTTCACCCTGTGAAGGGCACCCGTAACTAGGCGCACAGGAGAGCATGGGTGGGGCGGGGCCGTCAATGCACAGGGGGCCGCTGCGCAGCCCGTCGCGAACAAGCTCGCCCCCACAGGGGGGGCTGCGGGATCCAATGTGGGAGCGAGCCTGCTCGCGATGGCGGCGGTAAGGACACCGCATAACTTACTTGCGGAGATTGACCCGTCCCCACACCCTGCGTAGCCTTGCGCCTTCGAGGTTCTTCGGCCTGCGCCGAAGCTAAGAAGGGAACGCGGTCCAAGCCGCGGCTGCCCCCGCAACTGTGAACGGTGATGTTTCTGCAAGGCCACTGTGCATGCCCTTTATCCGGGGTGCGCGGGAAGGCGCAGCAATTGCCAGTCGGATGACTGGCCCACCGTCAGCCAGGAGACCTGCCTCGACACAGATTCTCACTAAAACCGGGCGGGGTGATCCGGTGGCGAAATCTTCCGCGCACGCCTGTGCCAGCGGTTGTCGTCCCGTTTGCCCGCCACCTTGCCAAAGGGCATCCGATGAAAACACTGGCCAAGCTTCCCGTCACCATCGTCACCGGTTTCCTCGGCTCGGGGAAGACCACCCTGCTGCGGCACATGCTCGACAACGCCCAGGGGCGTCGTATCGCCGTGATCGTCAACGAGTTCGGCGAACTGGGCATCGACGGCGAGATCCTCAAGCAGTGCTCCATCGGTTGCACCGAGGAAGAGGCCAACGGCCGCGTCTACGAACTGGCCAACGGTTGCCTGTGCTGCACGGTCCAGGAAGAGTTCTTCCCGGTCATGCGCGAACTGGTGGCCCGGCGTGGCGATCTCGATCACATCCTGATCGAGACCTCCGGCCTGGCCCTGCCCAAGCCGTTGGTCCAGGCCTTCCAATGGCCGGAAATCCGCAGTGCCTGCACTGTCGATGCGGTGATCACCGTGGTCGACAGCCCGGCCGTGGCCGCCGGTACCTTCGCCGCCTTCCCCGACCAGGTGGACGCCCAGCGCAAACTCGATCCGAACCTGGACCACGAGTCACCGCTGCATGAGCTGTTCGCCGATCAACTGGCCAGCGCCGACCTGGTGATTCTCAACAAGGCCGACCTGATCAGCCCAGGCGACCTGGCGAAGGTCCGCCTGGAGGTGGCCGAAGAGCTGCCGCCGGCAGTCAAGGTCATCGAAGCCAGCAGCGGACGCCTGCCCCTGGATGTGCTGATCGGCCTCGGCGCAGGTTCCGAAGAGCACATCGACGGCCGCCATAGCCATCACGACCATCACCACGACGGCGACGATGACGACCACGATCATGACGCCTTCGACTCCATCTCCATCGAGCTGCCCCAGGCCGACGAAAGTCTGTTGCTCGATGCCCTGACCCAACTGGTGGTCCAGCACGGCGTGCTGCGGGTCAAAGGCTTCGCGGCGATTCCGAACAAGCCGATGCGGCTGTTGGTCCAGGGCGTCGGTACGCGCTTCGACAAGCATTTCGATCGCCAGTGGGGCGCGGATGAAGCGCGGGTCACTCGCCTGGTCCTGATTGGCCAGGCCCTGGATGCCGGGCTGCTCGAAGCGCAGTTGCGCGCCGCCCTCGGCGCCTGACCCATGCACCTGCTCAGGACCCAGCCCGGCGGTTTTGTGTCCGATGACAACATTGCCGACCTGGGGCAGACCCCCGCCGAGCTGGTGATCCTGTGCAGTGGCGACTCCAGCCTGGCGCTGCTGGCCGAAGCGGCGAAGCAGTTGCCAGGCGATTATCCCGAGTTTCGCCTCGCCAACCCGATGCAAGTGCAGAACCACGCCTCGGTGGACCTGTACTTCGAAGACGTGCTACGCCACGCCAAGGTCATCCTGCTGTCGCTGCACGGCGGTATCGGCTATTGGCGCTACGGCATCGAACGGCTGATGGCATTGGCCGGACGCGGGGTGAAGCTGATCCTGGTGCCGGGGGACGATCGTCCTGATCCGGAACTCAGCGACCTGAGCAACGTCCCCGTCGAGGACCGCGACCGTCTCTGGCAGTTCTTGCGCCAGGGCGGACTGGGCAATGCCCTGGACCTTTTCCATAACCTCGCCAGCCAATGGTTCGGTCGCGATTATCCATGGGGCGAACCGCAGGCCCTGCCACGCACGGCGATCTATCACCCCACGCACAACCAGGCCAGCCTCGCTGACTGGCGAGCCGACTGGCAGGCCGGACAACCGGTGGCGGCGGTGCTGTTCTATCGCTCCCACCTGCAAGCGGCGAATACCGCGTTCATCGATGTGTTCTGCCAGCGTTTGCAAGCGGCGGGGCTCAACCCGCTACCGATGGCCGTGGCGAGCCTCAAGGAGCCCGGTTGCCTGGCCATGGTGCAGGACTGGCTCGACGAGGCAGAGGCCGGGGTGATCCTCAACACCACGGGATTTGCCCAATCCAGTCCCGAAGCACCGCACCTGCGCCCGTTTCGTCGCAACGTTCCGGTGATCCAGGCGATCTGCGCCCAGGACAACGAGCCCGGCTGGCGTGCCAGCGAGCAGGGCCTGGGCCCGCGGGACCTGGCGATGCACATTGCCTTGCCGGAGCTGGACGGGCGGATCATCAGTCGCCCCATCAGTTTCAAGGACCTGGCCTGGCGCAGTGAGCTCAGCCAGAGCGACGTGGTCTGCTACCGGGCGGTGCCCGAGCGCATGGATTTCGTTGCCGAGCTGGCGCGGCGCTGGACCGACCTGGCGCGTCTGCCCAACGCGGAAAAACGTGTAGCCCTGATTCTCGCCAACTATCCGACCCGGGATGGACGCATCGGCAACGGCGTCGGCCTGGACACGCCAGCGGCGGCGCTGAACATCCTGCGCGCCTTGCATGCCGAGGGTTATCCGCTGCCAGCGCAATTGCCCGCCAGCGGCACGGCGCTGATCCAGCAATTGCTCGGCGGGGTCAGCAACGACCTGGACAGCCTCGATCTGCGTCCGTGTCACCAGAGCCTGTCCCTCGATGCCTATCGGGCGATGTTCGATGCGTTGCCCGAGTCCAACCGCCAGGCCGTGCTGGAGCGCTGGGGCACCCCCGACAAGGATCCGATGTTTCGCCAGGGGCGACTGATGATCGCCGGCCTGCGCCTGGGCCTGACGTTCGTCGGCATCCAGCCGGCCCGGGGGTATCAGGTCGATCCGAGCGCGGTGTACCACGACCCGGACCTGGTGCCGCCCCATGGTTACCTGGCGTTCTATTTCTGGCTGCGCCACGCCTATGGCGCCCATGCGGTCATTCATGTCGGCAAGCACGGCAACCTCGAGTGGCTGCCCGGCAAGGGCGTCGGGCTGTCGGCGAATTGCTGGCCGGACGCGCTGCTGGGACCGTTGCCGAACATCTATCCGTTCATCGTCAATGATCCGGGCGAGGGCGCCCAGGCCAAGCGCCGTACCCAGGCGGTGATCATCGATCATTTGATGCCGCCCCTGACCCGGGCCGAAACCTACGGGCCGTTGCGTAACCTGGAGTTGCTGGCCGACGAGTACTACGAGGCGCAACTGCTGGATCCGCGTCGGGCCCGGGAGCTGCAGCGGGACATTCTCGGCCTGGTGCGCGAGACCCACATCGATCGCGAGCTGCAACTTGACGCGGCCCTGGACAGCGACGCCGACGCCGCGATCTGGCTGCCGCGCCTGGACACCTACCTGTGCGACTTGAAGGAGTCGCAGATCCGCGACGGGCTGCATGTCTTCGGTCAATCCCCTGCCGGGCGGCTGCGCATCGACACGTTGCTGGCGTTGTTGCGCATTCCCCGTGGCGACGGCAAGGGTGCGCAGTCCAGTCTGCTGCGGGCCCTGGCCAGGGCGTTCGAGCTGGGCTTCGACCCCCTGGATTGCGCCTTGGCCGAGCCTTGGGGCGGCGGTCGTCCGCAGGCATTGTGTCAGGTCAGCGACCAGGCCTGGCGTACCGTCGGCGATACCCGCGAACGCCTGGAGCTGTTCGCAGCGCAGTTGATCGAACGGGCCCTGGACGGCGCGGTCGAGGGGTTGGACGTGCCAGGCTGGGAGACGGTGAGCAGCATTGTCGAGCACCTGCGCGAGGTCGTGGCGCCGCGCCTGGATGCCTGCGGTCCGGCGGAAATGCGCGGTCTGCTCGATGCCCTCGGCGGGCGCTTCGTGCCGGCCGGGCCAAGCGGTGCGCCGAGTCGCGGGCGCCTGGACGTGCTGCCCACCGGGCGCAATTTCTTCTCGGTGGACGTGCGTAACCTGCCCACCACCACGGCGTGGCGGATCGGCTTCCAATCGGCCAACCTGATTCTCGAGCGGCACCTGCAGGATCACGGTGATCACCTGCGCCAGCTCGGCCTGTCGGTGTGGGGCACCGCCACTATGCGCACCGGCGGCGACGACATTGCCCAGGCCATGGCCCTGATGGGCGTGCGGCCGGTGTGGGCCACAGGCAGCCAGCGGGTCGATGATTTCGAGATCCTGCCGTTGAGCCTGCTGGACCGGCCGCGTGTCGATGTGACGTTGCGGGTGTCTGGCTTCTTCCGCGACGCGTTCGCCAACCTGATCCGCCTGTTCGATGCCGCGGTCCAGGCTGTCGCCGCCCTCGACGAGCCGGATGACATGAACCCCCTGGCGGCCAAGGTCCGTGGAGAACGCGAAGCCCTGTCAGCGTCGGGCCTGGATCCGGAAGTGGCAGCGCGCCAGGCCGGCTGGCGGATCTTCGGGGCCAAGCCCGGGGCCTATGGCGCCGGCGTGCAGGGCGCCGTGGACGGTCGCCTGTGGCAGAGTCGCGAAGACCTGGCCGAGGTTTACCTGAACTGGGGCGGCTACGCTTATGGCGGCAGCGATGAAGGCACCGCCGCCCGGGAGCAGTTCTCCCGACGCCTGAGCCAGGTGCAAGCGGTGCTGCAGAACCAGGACAACCGCGAGCACGACCTGCTCGATTCCAACGATTACTACCAGTTCCAGGGCGGCATGTTGGCGGCGGTGGAGACCCTCAGCGGCGAAACCGCAGCCAGCTATCATGGCGATCACAGCCAGCCGGACCTGCCAAGGATCCGCACCCTGAAAGAAGAGCTCAACCGCGTCATCCGTTCCCGGGCCGTCAACCCGAAGTGGATCGACGGAGTCAAGCGCCACGGCTACAAAGGTGCGTTCGAACTGGCGGCGACGGTGGACAACCTGTTCGCCTTCGACGCCACTACGCAGTTGATCGATGATCACCAGTACGCATTGCTGGCCGATGCCTACCTGCTCGATCCGCACACCCAGGCATTCATTCGCCAGCACAACCCCGATGCCCTGCGGGACATGACCGAGCGCATGCTCGAAGCCCAGCAGCGAGGGATGTGGCAGGACCCGGGGGAGTATCGCGAAGCGTTGGAGAATTTGCTGTTGGACATCGAGGAGGATGGCTGATTGTCCAGCCAGCCGGCCAGGTACTCTGTTCGTATTGACGTTATCGACCACCCTTGAGAATCAGATATGACCCAACCCCATTTCCCCCTCTGCGCCGTGGTCGGCGCCGATGACCTGAAGCTGGCGCTGTGCCTGGCCGCCATCGATCCCAGGATTGGCGGCGTGCTGATCGAAGGGCCGCGGGGCATGGCCAAGTCCACCCTGGCCCGGGGCCTGGCGGACCTGTTGGCCAGCGGTCAGTTCGTCACCTTGCCCCTGGGCGCCACGGAAGAGCGACTGGTGGGCACCCTCGATCTGGACGCGGCCCTGGGCGAGGGTCGGGCGCAGTTTTCCCCCGGCGTGCTGGCCAAGGCCGACGGTGGTGTGTTGTACGTCGATGAGGTGAACCTGCTGCCCGACCATCTGGTGGACCTGCTGCTGGATGTGGCCGCCAGCGGTACCAACGTGATCGAGCGCGACGGCATTTCCCATCGGCATCCGGCGCGTTTCGTGCTGATCGGCACCATGAACCCGGAAGAGGGCGAACTGCGCCCGCAACTGCTCGATCGCTTCGGCCTGAACGTGGCGCTCCACGGGCATACCGCACCGGCGGAGCGTGGGCAGATCATTCGACGGCGGCTGGATTTCGACAGCGATCCGGTGGCGTTCTGCGCCGAGTGGTCGCAGGCCCAGCAGCACCTGCGCGATCGTTGCCAGCAGGCCCGCGACCTGTTGCCGGCCATTGCCCTGGACGATGCGTCCCTGGCGCTGATTACCGAGCGCTGTTTTGCCGCTGGGGTCGATGGCCTGCGCGCCGACCTGGTCTGGCTGCGTGCCGCCCGTGCCCATGCCGCTTGGCGCGGCGCGCAGGCCATCGCCGTCGACGACATCGACGCGGTCGCTGAATTTGCCTTGCGTCATCGTCGGCGCGAACGGACGGATCCGGCCGCTGCGCCTTCCCCGCCGCCTGCGCCTGGCGAGCGCGCAACCGAACCCCGGGGAGGCCAAGGCCAGTGGGGGGATCTGCCGCCCCGGGCACTGCCGACCGGTACCCGACGCGACGTGCCGGGGTGGCCAAAAAAGCCCTAGGCATCCGCCCTCGTGCCAGCGCGGGGGCGGATGCCGGACCCCGGGCAGGGCACCTGGAGCAGGGGCGCCAGGGCCGCAGCAAAACGGCGTCTGGCGGCGCGGTGAATTGGCCAAGGACCCTGCTCGAGGGGCGTCCACGCTTGCGCCAGGACCTGCGTTGGCACGAGCGTCACCGTGCGCCTCACGAACTCTGGCTGGTGATCGTGGATGCCTCGGCCTCGACCCGTCGTCATCGGGCCTTGAGCGACGGCAAAGGCTTGTTGGCGCAATTGTTCGACGACGCCTACCGGCAGCGGGCCCGCCTGGCGCTGTTGACGGCCAGTGGCACGCAGCCGAACTGGCAGGTGCAAGGGCTCAAGGCCTCGGCGGGTCTGCGCCACTGGCTCGATGGCCTGGGCGCCGGTGGCGGTACGCCGTTGCTGGCTGCGTTGAGCGAGGCCGGACGCTGGTTGACGGCCCGGCGCAAGCGCTTCCCTGCGGAGCGACAGCGGGTGCTGGTGATGACCGATGGGCGCGTGAAGGAGGGGCTGTCGCTGTCGCCCCTGGATTGTCCGTGCCTGTTGATCGACATCGAGCGCGGCCCGATCCGCCTGGGCCGGGCCCGGCAGTTGGCGGGGCAGTTGCAGGCTGAGTATCGGCATATCGATGAGGCTGATTGAAAGGTTCTGTGACTGTCAGGGCCCCATCGCGAGCAAGCTCGCTCCTACACGGGTTTTGTTGTGAACACATGAATGATGAACACCCCGGGCCCTTGTGGGAGCGAGCTTGCTCGCGATGGCATCCCCTCGGTTCCCATGACCTGCCCACCTGACCCGTTTCACTGCACTATGCTCAAGCAGCCCCCCACAGGAGTGAACCATGCGCGTACTCGTCACCAATGCCCAGGACGATTTCCGGGTCAAGGCCTATGCCGGGACCAACGGTGTGCTACTGGCCATGGACCTGGCCGAATCACGGCGCAAGGGTTTGCTGGGTTTCGCCATCGAGAAGCAGCAGGGTGACAAACCCTGGCTGTTCCTGTTCAACAGCCTGACCTTTCCCGACACGGCCCATACCTTTCCCCAGTTCCACGCCACGCCCAGCGACAAGGCCCCGTTGCAGAAATTTCGCTGGGCCGACTACGCCGTCAACCCTGGGGTGACGCTTCATTATCGGGTGCACCTGGCCTATGGCAGTTACAAGGCACCGCAACTGGGGGAGTCGCTGGAAGTCACCATCACCAGCGACGACGCAATGCCCGCCAACCAGCGGGTCATCTTCAATCGTGCGGTGGCCGCCAGCCAGGCTTTCCAGCGCAAGTTCCCCGAGCTGGACGCCTTGATCGATGCCAACAAGCACCTGTCCATCGACGATTGGCCCGACGCGCCGCGTCGCTGGCTGGAGAACGGCCTGCTGGGACGCTTGACCGGCTTCATCGACCGGGCGCTGGACGCCACCTGGGCGCTGGATGTGGCCATCTACGAATACGAGTTGCCCGTGATCGTCGATGCGGTCAATGCCGCGTTTGCCCGTGGCGCGCGGGTGCGGGTGCTGTACCACGCCGAACCGGGCGACGACACCACACTGCGTAACGAAGCCAACCTGGAACGATTGCCGCCGGCCAACAAGCGCGGGCGAGTCACCCACAACATCTTCCATGACAAGTTCATCGTGCTGAGCAAGATCGATGACCGCGGGGCGTTGCAGCCGGAGGCCGTGTTGTGCGGCAGCACCAACTTCACCGCCAACGGCGTTTATCGCCAGGCGAATGTCGTGCATGTGCTGGACGACCCACGGGTCAGCGACAGCTACCGCCAGGTGTTCGAACAGATCTGGGAGGCCCCCGATGATGTCGATGCCACGCGTGAGTGGCTGAACCGCAACAACCCCATGAAGCCCGGGGAGCCGCTGTTCGTCGGCTTCTCTCCACGGACGGGAGGGGGCGACCTTGATCGTTTCGTCGACATCATCGAGGCGGCGCGCAAGGACCTGCTGTTCGTCACCGCCTTTGTCCTGCCCGATCGGATCCTCGATGCCTTGCTCGGCCAGCCCAACGACGACATCTTGCGTTATGGCCTGCAGAACACCACCAGCCGTATCACCGGTTTCCATGCCGACCGCACCGCTGAGTTCGCTGCCACGGCACTGCTCAATACCGGCCTGGAGGGCTGGCTCAAGGAAAACAAGAAAGGTCAGAAAGGCAACCTGCTGGTGCACACCAAGGCCGTCGTCACCGACTTCACCAGCGACACGCCCACCATCATCAGCGGCAGTCACAACCTGAGCGCCGCGGCCAGCAGTGGCAACGATGAGAACTACCTCATCATCCAGGGCGATACCGACCTGGCCGACCGCTACGGACTGGAGCTGCTGCGTTTCTACGAGCATTACCGCTTCCGTTATTTCGCCAAGAAACTTGCGCTCAAGCAGGTCAAGCCGTTGGCGGTAGATGACAGTTGGAGTGATGACTATTACCGCGAGGGTGACCTGCGGATGTTGTCCAGGGTGAGATTCGGCGGGCGGTAGCGCAGTATTGATGGCGTGATATCATCGGGCCATCGATCAGCCAGGAATGCTGTCATGAACCTTTGTCACGGAACGTCCGGCCCGCTTCGCATCGCTATCGCGATTCTCCTGGTGTCCCTGTCTGCATCAGCCTTCGCCGCCAATACGCCGTGTTCCGGACGCAAGGGTGGTATCGCCGGGTGTGATGGCGATACCTTCCTGTGCAACGACGGCTCCATCAGCGCCTCGAAAAAGTCTTGCTCTGCCATGCTGGGAATCCGTAACGAAGCTCGCCCGCAATCGCTGCTCAAGTCCTCCGACGGGTGCCCGTGCGGCAGTGGTCACTACTGCGTCGGGCCTCGGGGTGGGGTTTATTGCCTTACGCCGGGCGGCAGCAAGAGCTACAAGCGCAAATAGACCAGGCGCACCGCCGAACCATTGTGTGAGCGAGCTTGTTCGCGATAGCGTCAGGCCGGTGGGCATCACCATTGGCTGACCCGCCGCCGTCGCGGGCTCGCTCCTATCGTTATCGAAACGTCACCCGCATCTTCATCAGCGCTCGCCCTCGACCTGCAGTGCACAAATTCTGAAACCGCTGCCGCAGCCAATTCACGTCATGGCGCGTCGGGGGAAACGAGCGCCGCGGTTTTGTCCGGCCGACGTGTTCGGCAAAGTGGCGCATCAGCGAAGGCTGGTCACCGATGCCCTTGAGTTTGAGGCACAACTTCCCATCCTTATAGAAAAGCACGGTCGGTGTTCCGCTGACTTCCGGATGCCGGGGCGACTCGTGGGTGCTCAATTTGTAGATGATGGCTCGATCCTGGAACGCCTCGGCCACCTTGCAGAACACCGGTTCGGCCCAGCCGCAGGCGTAGCAGTGTGGATGGCCAAAATAGAAGATCACCGGGCGCCAGGTCCTGAGGGCCTTGCGGTAGTCCTGTTGTGACGCTACGTGAGTAATGAGCGAACTCATGGCCGCCTCCTTTCTACTCCGAGGTGACAGGAACGATAAGGAACCCGGCGGGGTATCGCTACTGTCAGAGTCGACAGGTGGCCTGCTCTGTTTCAGTGCGAAACGGATCGCAAATACTCTGTTTGGGGCCTTGGTACCCGGACGCCGTAGCCAACGGTAGCAAGCGTGTCAGCGGTCCGCGAGCGTTCCCGGGCACTCGGTTCTTCCAACCTCCTGATTTCAATCGCTTTCCATTTTTTATCAAGCGTGGCTGCAAGCCTGTGGCACACTTTCTGCTGTCTATTCCGTTGTTACATACCTGGTTCCGCTATAACGGAATAAACTCACCTGGAGTGCTTGCCATGCAATGCCGACCTTCCTTGTTCAAAGCGTGTGTTTTTCTCTTCGCGGCCACGACGGCCGCCATGGGTGTCGCCCAGGCGGCTGACAGCAAGCTGGACAGCGTGCTGCAACGCGGGAAATTGATCGTAGGCACGGGCAGTACCAATGCGCCGTGGCACTTCCAGGGAGCGGATGGCAAGTTGCAGGGTTTCGATATCGATATCGCACGAATGGTCGCCAAGGGCCTGTTCAATGACCCGGAGAAAGTCGAGTTCGTGGTGCAGTCGTCCGATGCGCGGATTCCCAACCTGCTGACCGACAAGGTCGACATGAGCTGCCAGTTCATCACCGTCACCGCCAGCCGCGCCCAGCAGGTGGCCTTCACCTTGCCGTACTATCGCGAAGGCGTCGGCCTGCTGCTGCCGGCCAACAGCAAGTACAAGGAAATCGAGGACCTGAAGGCGGCCGGCGACGACGTCACCGTGGCCGTGCTGCAGAACGTGTATGCCGAGGAACTGGTGCACCAGGCGCTGCCCAAGGCCAGGGTCGATCAGTACGACAGTGTCGACCTGATGTACCAGGCGGTGAACTCCGGCCGCGCCGATGCCGCCGCCACCGACCAGTCTTCGGTCAAGTACCTGATGGTGCAGAACCCCGGCCGTTATCGCAGCCCGGCCTACGCCTGGAGCCCGCAGACCTATGCCTGCGCGGTCAAGCGTGGCGACCAGGACTGGCTGAACTTCGTCAACACCACCTTGCATGAAGCCATGACCGGTGTGGAGTTCCCCACCTATGCCGCGTCGTTCAAGCAGTGGTTCGGCGTGGAACTGCCGTCGCCGGCCATCGGCTTCCCTGTTGAATACAAATGACCCTGTGAGCCCGGGGCGCCACTTCCAGGCGCCCCGTCGAAGGTACTGCCGACCATGAATTATCAGTTGAACTTTGCCGCCGTCTGGCGCGATTTCGACACCTTGCTGGCGGGGCTCGGGCTGGGGCTTTCCCTGGCGCTGGTGTCGATCGCCATCGGTTGCGTGATCGGCCTGGCCATGGCGTTCGCGCTGCTGAGCAAACATCGTGTCCTGCGGGTGCTGGCATCGGTGTATGTCACGGTGATCCGCAACACGCCCATCCTGGTGCTGATCCTGTTGATCTACTTCGCCTTGCCGAGCCTGGGGGTGCGCCTGGACAAGCTGCCGTCGTTCGTCATCACCCTGTCGCTGTATGCCGGGGCCTACCTGACGGAGGTGTTTCGCGGCGGGCTGCTGAGCATTCACAAGGGCCAGCGCGAAGCGGGACTGGCCATCGGCCTGGGCGAATGGCAGGTGAAGGCCTATGTCACGGTGCCGGTGATGCTGCGCAACGTGTTGCCGGCCTTGTCGAACAACTTCATCTCGCTGTTCAAGGACACCTCCCTGGCGGCGGCGATCGCCGTGCCGGAGCTGACCTATTACGCGCGCAAGATCAACGTGGAGAGCTACCGGGTGATCGAAACCTGGCTGGTGACCACGGCCCTGTATGTCGCGGCCTGTTACCTCATTGCCATGGTGCTGCGCTATTTCGAGCAGCGCCTGGCGATCCGCCGTTAGGAGTGTTCCATGTACGAATCCCCCAGTTGGTTGCATGAGTTGTGGGTCGCCCGGGACACCCTGTGGAGCGGTTTCCTGACCAGCGTACAGTGTTCGGTGCTGGCGATTTTGCTGGGCACCTTGATCGGCCTGGTTGCCGGCCTGGTGCTGACCTATGGCCGGGCCTGGATGCGCGCGCCGTTTCGTTTCTACGTCGACCTGATCCGTGGCACGCCGGTATTCGTGCTGGTGCTGGCCTGCTTCTACATGGCCCCGGCCCTGGGCTGGCAGATCGGTGCGTTCCAGGCGGGAGTCCTGGGCCTGACGCTGTTTTGCGGCTCCCACGTGGCCGAGATCGTGCGCGGTGCCTTGCAGGCCTTGCCCCGTGGGCAGATGGAGGCGAGCCAGGCCGTTGGCCTGACGTTCTACCAGGCCCTGGCTTATGTGCTGTTGCCCCAGGCGCTGCGGCAGATATTGCCGACCTGGGTCAATTCTTCCACCGAGATCGTCAAGGCTTCGACCCTGTTGTCGGTGATCGGTGTGGCCGAGCTGCTGCTCAGCACCCAGCAGATCATCGCTCGGACTTTCATGACCCTGGAGTTTTACCTGTTCGCCGGTTTTCTCTTTTTCATCATCAATTACGCCATCGAGCTGCTCGGTCGGCATATTGAAAAGCGGGTGGCCTTGCCATGACTGACGTTTCGACCTCATCCCATTCCCAGCCATTGCTGGATATTCGCGGCCTGCGCAAGCAATACGGCCCGCTGGAAGTGCTCAAGGGCGTGGACCTGAGTATGCAGCGCGGCAACGTGGTCACGCTGATCGGCTCCAGCGGTTCGGGCAAGACCACGCTGCTGCGCTGCGTGAACATGCTGGAAGAATTCCAGGGCGGGCAGATTGTGCTCGACGGCGAATCCATCGGCTATGACGAAGTCGACGGCAAGCGGGTGCGCCACCCCGAGAAAGTCATTGCCCGGCATCGCGCGATGACCGGCATGGCGTTCCAGCAGTTCAATCTGTTCCCTCACCTGAGCGCATTGCAGAACGTCACCCTGGGTCTGCTCAAGGTGAAAAAACTGCCCAGGGACGAAGCCGTCGCCCTGGCCGAAAAGTGGCTGGACCGAGTGGGCCTGCTGGAACGGCGCAATCATTTTCCCGGTCAGTTGTCCGGCGGTCAGCAGCAGCGTGTGGCGATTGCTCGGGCGATCGCCATGAACCCCAGCCTGATGTTGTTCGACGAAGTCACCTCGGCACTGGATCCGGAGCTGGTGGGCGAAGTGCTGACCGTGATCAAGGGCCTGGCCGAGGACGGCATGACCATGCTGCTGGTGACCCACGAAATGCGTTTCGCCTTCGAGGTTTCCGACAAGATCGTATTCATGAACCAGGGACGCATCGAAGAACAGGGCCCACCGAAAGAGCTGTTCGAGCGTCCGCGATCACCGCGCCTGGCGGAATTTCTGAAGAACACCCGTTTTTAATCCATTGATCTTTTGATTCAGACAAGCAAGGAGAACCACTGATGAGCATCAAGCGCTACGGGACCGGCAGCACCGCGGGTGGCGGGCAGCCACGGCCATTCGCCCGCGCCGTCGAGGCCGACGGCTGGCTGCATGTGTCCGGACAGGTGCCAGCGGTGAACGGCGAGATCGTCGCCGGCGGGATCGTCGAGCAGACGCACCAGACCATGAAGAACCTGATCGCGATCCTCGAAGAGGCCGGTTACGAGCTCAAGGATGTGGTGCGCTGCGGTGTGTGGCTGGATGACCCGCGTGACTTCTGGAGTTTCAACAAGGTGTTCGGCGAATACTTCAGCCCCGAGCACGCCCCGGCCCGGGCGTGCGTGCAGGCGAGCATGATGGTCGACTGCAAGGTCGAGATCGATTGCATCGCCTACAGGAAAAAATGAGGTCCTTGTGGCGAGGGGATAAATCCCCTCGCCACAAGAGCTGTGGACAGGCCGTGGTCTGGTTACACTCGCGGCGAACTGATTGGGAACCGAAGACATGACCGAAGACACCATCAAGCGCCGGGCCCGAGGACTGGATCGGGCGTTCGATATCCTCGATTTCCTCAAGGAAATCGGCCAGCCGCTGCGTCCCAACGACATTGCCAGTGGCATCGGCAGCCCCAAGTCCACGGTCTACGAGCTGGTGGCGTCGCTGCTGGAGCGGCGCATCCTCGAACCGGTGGGCAAGGAAGGCCACGTTTACCTGGGCCGCCAGTTGTATTTTCTCGGACAGGCGCACCTGCGGCACTTCGATCTCAGCCGCGAGGCCGATCACGCCTTGCAGGAGATCGTCCGCCAGACCCGGGAAACCGCACAGATGTGCCTGCTCAACGGGCGCAAATACACCGTGGCGCTGATGAAGGAAGGCGAGCGGCATTTCCGTATTTCATCGGACATCGGCGAAAACGCGCCCATTCCCTGGACGGCCTCGGGCCGTCTGCTGCTGGCGCACCTGAGCGACCAGCAGATCGTCGACCTGATCGATCCCGACGACTTCATCCTGCCGGATGGCGAGCGCCTGCCCCTGGAGCAGTTCCTCAAGGAAATCCGCCAGGCCGGCCTCGATGGCTTCTTCTCCTTCGACAGTGTCGCCGACACGTTTACCCACTGCTTCGCCGCACCGGTCAAAGACCCGGACGGCGTGGCCATCGCGACCCTGTGCATCGTCGCCCCTCGGGCCGATGCCCGGAACAACTACGCCGACTACCGCCGGGTGCTGATCGAAAGCGCCAACAACCTGGCCCGTCGTATCAATGAATAGATCGTCGCGGCTGATCGCGGCCGCGTGAGGAGTTCGAACATGTCTTCTGCCATCCATGACGCTGTCGTCGAAAAAGGTGCCGCCACTGTCGGCCAGCACTTGCTGCGTGATGTCAGCCTGCCTGCACTGGTGCTGCATCGCGAGGCGCTGGAGCACAACATTCGCTGGATGCAGGCATTTGTCAGCGGCAGCGGTGCCGAACTGGCGCCCCACGGCAAGACCAGCATGACCCCCGGGCTGTTTCGCCGCCAGCTCGAGGCCGGTGCCTGGGGCATGACGCTTGCCACCGCCGTACAGACCCGTGCTGCCTACGCCCATGGCGTGCGTCGGGTGCTGATGGCGAACCAGTTGGTGGGCACGCCGAACATGGCGCTGATTGCCGACCTGCTGGCCGATCCGGCGTTCGAATTCCACTGCATGGTGGACCATCCCGACAATGTCGCGGACCTGGGCGCGTACTTCGCTTCCCGCGGTGCGCGGCTGAACGTGATGATCGAATACGGCGTCGTGGGCGGTCGTTGCGGCTGCCGGAGCGAGGCCGAGGTGCTGGCCCTGGCCGAGGCGATCCAGGCGCAACCGGCGCTGGCGCTGACCGGTATCGAGGGTTACGAAGGCGTGATTCACGGCGACCATGCCGTCAGCGGCATCCGCGGATTCGCCGAGTCCCTGGTGGGCCTGGCGATGCAGTTGCAGGACAGCGGCGCGTTCGCCATCGACAAACCCATCATCACGGCTTCGGGGTCGGCCTGGTACGACCTGATCGCCGAATCCTTCGAAGCCCGCAATGCCCATGGCCGTTTCCTCAGTGTGCTGCGTCCCGGCAGCTATGTGGCCCATGACCACGGCATCTACAAGCAAGCGCAGTGTTGCGTGCTGGAACGGCGCAGCGACCTGCACGAAGGCCTGCGTCCGGCCCTGGAGGTCTGGGCCCACGTGCAATCGCTGCCGGAGCCGGGTTTCGCGGTGATTGCCCTGGGCAAGCGCGACGTGGCCTACGATGCCGGGCTGCCGGTGCCGCTCAAGCGCTACAAGCCCGGGTCGGACGCGGTGGCGGGTGACGACGTCAGCGGTTGCAAGGTGACGGCGGTGATGGACCAACATGCGTTCATGAGTGTGGCGGCGGGGGTTGAGCTGCGTGTGGGCGACATCATTTCGTTTGGTACTTCACATCCGTGCCTGACGTTCGACAAATGGCGGGTAGGGTGCCTGGTGGATGACCAGTTGCGGGTGATCGAGAGCATGGAGACTTGCTTCTAAGGCTTGAGATCGAGTCGCGGCTGTCGCGAGCAAGCTCGCTCCCAACAAGGGGATCGAGGCGATCACAGCGCTTGTATTCACAACAAGCCATTGTGGGAGCGAGCTTGCTCGCGATAGCGGCCTGGCAGACACCACCGAACCATCAGGATTACCCATGAACCACCCCAGACCCCGCATCGCCCTGATCGGCGAATGCATGATCGAACTGCAACAGCGCGCCGACGGCAGCCTGCTGCAAAGCTTCGGCGGCGATACTCTGAACACCGCGGTGTACCTGTCCCGCGCCATGGGTGACAGGGGCGCGGTGGATTACGTCACCGCCTTGGGCGACGACAGTTTCAGCGATGCCATGTGTGAGCGCTGGGCCGAAGAAAACATCGGCCTGCAACGGGTCCAGCGCTTGCCTGGACGCCTGCCGGGTCTGTATTGCATCCAGACCGATGCGGCGGGCGAGCGGCGATTCCTCTACTGGCGCAACGAAGCGGCGGTGCGCGATTGCTTCACCACGCCGGCCGCCGCACCGATCCTGGCGGCATTGCCGGATTACGATGTGCTGTATTTCAGCGGCGTCACCCTGGCGGTGCTCGGGGAACGGGGGCGAGGCAAACTCGTCGAAACCCTGGTCGAAGCTCGTCGACGCGGGGCCCAGGTAGTGTTCGACAATAATTACCGGCCAAGACTCTGGGCTTCGATCGAGGCGGCGCGGGCGGCGTATCGCAGCGTCCTGCCCTATGTGGAACTGGCCCTGCTGACGGTGGAAGACGAGCAGGCACTGTTCGGGTATGCGGACACTGACGCGGTATTCGCCGCCTATGGGCAGTTCGGTACGCCGGAAGTGGTGCTCAAGCGCGGTGCCGAGGCGTGTCTGATTCGTTGCGATGGCAAGTCTTATGAGATTCCCGCTCAACGGGTCGAGCGTGTGGTGGACACCACGGCGGCGGGAGACTCATTCAGTGCCGCCTACCTGGCGAGCCGCTTGCTGGGGGGGACTGCGGCGGAGGCGGCGGAGGCGGGGCATCTGTTGGCGAGCCGAGTGATCCAGGTGCCCGGGGCGTTGATGCCAGAATAACCAGTGGCGCACTGTACCTGTGGGAGCAAGCTCGCTCCCACAAGAGCAGGTTCGAGTTTCAATCCCGGTAGAAAACCTGCACCAGGTGATAGCCGAACTTGCTCTTGATCGGCCCATGCACCACTCGCAGCGGCTTCTTGAAAATCACCGCATCGATCACCCCGACCATCTGTCCCGGTCGCACTTCACCCAGGTCGCCGCCGCGTTTGCCCGAAGGGCAGGTGGAATACTTCTTGGCCAGCACATCGAAGGCTTCGCCCTTGGCGATGCGTTGCTTAAGCTGTTCGGCCTCTTCGGCGGTTTTCACCAGGATATGGCGGGCTTGGGCTTTCATTGCAGCGGCGACCTGAGGGTTGGTGGGGCGGCGATTATGCCTCAAGTCAGCCGCTGCGGCTGATCATCGTCCGAATCTTGTTGGCCAGCAGGTCAAGGGTGAAGGGCTTGGCCACCATGTCCATGCCTTGATCCAGGAACCCCTGGCGTTCAGCGGCTTTCTGCGCATAACCGGTCATGAACAGCACTTTCAGCCCGGGTCGGTGCTGACGGGCGATTTCCGCCAGCTGACGACCATTCATGCCAGGCAGGCCGACGTCGGTGACCAGCAGATCGATGCGTTGGTTCGATTCCAGCAGTGGCAGGGCCACCTTGGCATCCTCGGCTTCCAGCGCGGCGTAACCCAGGGTTTTCAACAGATCGAGCACCAGCATTCTCACCGCCGGTTCGTCTTCCACCAGCAACACGGTTTCCCCGGCCATCGCCGCGGGCGCGTCGATGGTCACGGCCTGGGCGGGTTGCTCGGTGTGAGCGATGTGCAGTCGCGGCAGGTACAACTGCACCCGCGTGCCTTGCCCTGGCACACTGTCCAGGCTCAGGTGCCCGCCCGACTGTTGGGCAAAGCCGTAGATCATCGACAATCCCAGGCCGGTGCCCTGGCCGATGGGTTTGGTGGTGAAGAACGGGTCGAAGGCCTTGGCCATGACGGAAGGGGTCATGCCGCTGCCGTTGTCGCTGACGGCGATCATCACATAGTCCCCGGCCTTGACCGGTTCCAGGGTGCTGATATCGCTGCCGTCGAGGTAGATGTTGGCGGTTTCGATGGTCAGTTCGCCGCCATCGGGCATGGCGTCACGGGCGTTGATCACCAGGTTGAGCAGGGCGTTTTCCAGTTGGCTGGCATCGGTGCTGATCGGCCACAGCTCGGCGGCCAGTTGCAGTTTCAGCACGATGTGGTCGCCGGTGGTACGGCTGAGCAGGTCTTCGAGCGAGCGCACCAGGTCGTTGGGGTTCAGCGGCTTTCGGTCCAGGGACTGGCGCCGGGAAAAGGCCAGCAGTCGATGGGTCAGGGCGGCCGCGCGGTTGGCCGAGGACATGGCCGCTTCGGTAAAGCGACCGATCTCGGCGGCGCGACCATTGGCGATGTAGCGCTGCATCAGGTCGAGGCTGCCCAGGATGCCGGTCAGCATATTGTTGAAATCATGGGCGATGCCGCCGGTGAGCTGGCCCACGGCTTCCATCTTCTGGGCGTGGCGCAGGGCTTCTTCGGCACGTTCGCGTTCGAACATCTCGTTTTGCAGGCGATGGTTGGCTTCGGCCAGCTGCTGGGTGCGGGCGATGACCCGCTCTTCCAGCGTTTCGTTGAGGTGCCGCAGGGCTTCCTCGGTTTTCTTGCGTTCGGTCTCGTCGATCACAAAGATGTAGAACCCGTTCACCGCACCGTCCGCGCCATGACGGGGCAGGTAGTTGATCAACGCGTGACGCGGCCGGCCGTCGCGGTGGGAGGTCTGCACGGCGAAACTGCAGGGTTTGCCCGCCAGGGCGCCGGCAATCTGTTCGGCACGCGCGGCGTAGGCCTCGTCGCCGAGTACTTCGCGAATGGTCTTGCCATACAGCTCCTGGGGCGTGAGGCCGTACCAATCCAGATAGGCGCTGTTGTTCAGGCGGAAACGCTCTTCGTGGTCCACATAGCTGATGAGCACCGGCATGGCATTGATGATCAGCTGCAACTCGGTCTGGCTCTGGCGCAGGGCCTGTTCGGTGCGCTTGCGTTCGGTCAGGTCCAGGGCCGCGCCGAGGAAGCGCTTGGGTCGGCCGTGACGGTCCTTGTAGCAACGGCCGCGCACGAATACCCAGCGTAATTGGCCGTCAGGCTGCAGCAGGCGGTACTCCTCGGCGTATTCGCTGCCGTGGGTGATGCAGTGTTTGATACTGCGGGCCACCATGGCCCGGTCTTCGGGATGCACGCCTTCGAGGTAGGCGCTGATGGGCAACTGCCGCGCCAGGTTCGGATCGACACCATGGAGCAGGGCAAAATGGGCGTCGGCGATGAAGCGGTCTTCGCTGATGTCCCAGTCCCAGGTCCCCAGCGCGTCGGCTGCGGCCAACGCCAGTTGCAGGCGCTCTTCGCTTTCCTGCTGGGCCTTGAGGCTGGCCTGCGAACGCCGCTCGAATTCCAGGGCCAGGCGGCGTCGCTCACTGGTCTCGATGGCAGTCACCAGGATTCCCGCCACGGCGCCGCTTTCGTCGTGTACGGGGCTGTAGGTCATGTCCAGCCACAGGTCGCACAGGCGGCCGGCGAAGGGCAGGCGCCAATGCTGGTCGCGGCAGGTATGCGTGCGGCCTTGCGACACGCCGTGGTAAATCGGTTCGGTCACGCTTCGCAGTTCAGGCCATGCCGCATGGGTCGGCTGGCCGAAGGCCTGGGGATGCTTGTCACCGGCCAGCCGGGAAAATGCATCGTTGTAGATCTGCACCCGTTGCGGCCCCCACAATAGGCTCATCGGCATGGGGGAGTGGAGCACGATGTCCACGGCGGTGCACAGGCTCCGGGGCCAGGTCTGGGTACTGCCCAGCGGGGTCGAGGCCCAGTCCATCCGGGCGAGCAGATGCTGCGTACCGCTGCCGACGGGTGTTGCGTTCATCATGCAATCCCTGGGTGTGGTGCCGCGTCGACTATTCTCTGAAAAAGGAAAGCGCGGGTTGGTCTGAAAGATTGCAGGTTCGGGTCAACTTGTCTCATTGATGTCTCGCGGAAGTTTCAGTCCATGGAAATCGATCCCTTGTTGCGAATCCTGGCGAGCCAGGATGGCTCCGATCTCTACTTGTCCACCGGCGCGCCGCCTTGCGCCAAATTCGAGGGCGTGCTCAAGCCATTAGGCAACCAGCCATTCAAGGTCGGCGATATCGCCAGTCTCGCCGAGTCTTTGATGGACGCCGAACAGCGCCTTGAGTTCGATCGGGAACTGGAAATGAACCTGGCGATTTCCCTGGCCGGTGTCGGGCGGTTCCGGGTCAATATCTTCAAGCAGCGCAATGACGTGTCGATGGTGATACGCAACGTCAAGCTGGATATCCCGCGCTTCGAAGACCTGAAGTTGCCCCGTGTGCTGCTGGACACCATCATGCAGAAGCAGGGCCTGATGCTGTTCGTCGGTGCGACGGGGTCAGGCAAGTCCACGTCCCTGGCGGCCTTGATCGATTACCGCAATCGCAACAGCAGCGGCCATATCATCACGATCGAAGATCCGGTGGAGTATATCCATCGCCACAAGAAGTCGATCATCAATCAACGTGAAGTCGGTGTCGACACCCGCAGCTTTCACGCAGCCCTCAAGAACACCTTGCGCCAGGCACCGGACGTGGTGCTGATCGGCGAGATCCGTGACCGGGAAACCATGGAACATGCCCTGGCCTTCGCCGATACCGGGCACCTGGTGATATCCACGCTGCATGCCCACAACGCCAACCAGGCCCTGGACCGGGTGATCAATTTCTTTCCGGAAGAGCGCCGGCCGCAGTTATTGAACGACTTGGGCAACAACCTCCAGGCGTTCGTTTCCCAGCGCCTGGTGCGTACCCGCGCCGGGCAACGGCGGGCAGCGGTGGAGGTCATGCTGGGTTCGCCCACGGTGGCCGACCTGATCCGGCGCAACGAACTGGGGGAGCTCAAGGCCATCATGGAAAAGTCGGAAGAACTGGGGATGCAGACGTTCGACCAGGCGCTGTTCAACCTGGTGGTCGAAGGGGCAATCGATGAGGAAGAAGCCTTGAAGAATGCCGACTCGGCGAACAATCTGCGGTTGCGTCTGAAATTGCATGCCGAGTCGGGCTCCACGCCACCGGCTGATCCGGCGGCGGGTGAATGGGGGCTTATGGATTGATCGGGTTATCGTTCGTCGCGAGCAAGCTCGCTCCCACAGTGGATCTCCAGTGACTGGCAGCCCCCCTGTGGAAGCGAGCTTGCTCGCGATGAGACCCTGACGATCAGCTCGCAAGCTCCGGTCGGTCACGAAACTGCTCAAGGGCCTCGGGATTGGCCAGTGCATCGGTGTTCTTCACCGCCTCGCCATGCACCACATTGCGCACTGCCAGCTCGACCACCTTGCCGCTGATGGTCCGGGGAATGTCGCTGACCGCCAGGATCTTCGCCGGGACATGGCGTGGCGTGGTGTTGGCGCGGATGACCTGGCGGATCCGTTGTTCCAGAGGTTCATCGAGCTGGACACCGTCGCGCAAGCGCACGAACAGCACTACCCGCACGTCGCCTTGCCATTGCTGGCCGATGGCAACGCTGTCCAGTACCTGCTCGACTTTTTCCACCTGCCGATAGATCTCCGCAGTGCCGATGCGCACGCCGCCAGGGTTGAGCACCGCGTCCGAGCGCCCGTGGATCAGCCAGCCACCGTGGGGCAGTTCTTCGGCGTAATCCCCCTGGGACCACACGCCGGGAAACTGGGCGAAGTAGGACGCCCGCAGTTTTTCCTGTCGGGGATCGTTCCACAGACCGATGGGCATCGCCGGGAAATGCCGGGTGCACACCAGCTCGCCTTTTTCTCCGATCACGGGGCTTGCCGTCTCGTTCCAGACCTGCACCGCCATGCCCAGGCTCTTGCCCTGCATCTCGCCCCGGCGCACCGGTGCCAGCGGGTTGCCATTGACGAAGCACGACACGATGTCGGTGCCGCCGGACATCGAGGCCAGGCAGACATCGGTCTTGAAGTCGCGGTACACATAGTCGTAGCTGTGAGGCGCCAGTGCCGAGCCCGTGGAGAGAATGGTTTTCAGGCTGCCCAGGTCGTGGCTGCGCCGGGGGGCCAGGCCCTGGTTCTCCAGCGCGGCCAGGAACTTGGGGCTGGTGCCGAACACGCTGATGCGTTGCTGGTCGATGAGGTCCGGCAATCGTTCGGGGCCGGGGTGAAACGGCGAGCCGTCGTAGAGCACCACCGTGCTGCCGACGGCGAGGGCGGACACCAGCCAGTTCCACATCATCCAGCCGCAGGTGGTGTAGTAGAACAGGCGATCCTCGGGACCGAGGTCGACATGCAGGCCATGCTCCTTCATGTGTTGCAACAGTACGCCGCCGGTGCCGTGGACGATGCACTTGGGGACGCCGGTGGTGCCGCTGGAGTAGAGGATGTACAGCGGATGGTCGAACGGCACGCTGACGAACACCGGGTCGCCGCCGGGCCGGTAGAAATCGTCCCACAGCGCGACGCTGGCCTGGGTCCTGAAGTCGGCGACGCGGGTGTCCGGCGTAGCATAGGGCAGCACGATCAATTGCCGCAACGAGGGCAGCCGTTCGAGGATTTCGTTGACCTTGGGCCGCTGGTCGATGGTCTTTGCGGCGTAGCGATAACCGGCGCAGGTGATGAGCACCTTGGGCTCGATCTGGCCGAAGCGGTCGATGACGCCCTGGGTACCGAAGTCCGGTGACGAGCAGGACCAGATCGCCCCCAAGCTGGTGGTGGCGAGCATGCCCACCAGGGTCTGCCAGGTGTTGGGCATGCAGGCGGCGACCCGGTCTCCCTGGCAGACACCGGCAGCCTGCAGGCTTCTTTGCAGGCCGGCGACGTGAGCGGCGAGTTCGGCCCAGGTCAGTCGCTCCTGGTCGCCGCGCTCATCGATGGCCACCACGGCCACGCTCGGGTCCCGACGGCGCAGCAGGTGTTCGGCGAAGTTCAGCGTCGCGCCAGGAAACCACCGGGCGCTGGGCATTTTCGGGCCTTCCACCAGCACGGCGGTGGGCGGGTGGTGAAAGTGGATCTCGAAGAAATCGACGATGGCCTGCCAGAAGGCCTCGCGCTGATCGATGCTCCAGGCGTGCAGGGCTGGATAATCGTCGAGTTGCAGGTGATGCCGTCCGTTGACGAACAGACGAAAGGCGTTCATGCGCGACTGGGCGATGCGTTCGGGGCTGGGTTGCCAGAGGATGTCGGACATGGGAGAGCCTCTTGTTTTCTTATGCATACACAAACTATAGAGCGACCGATCCTGTGGTGAGAGGGCGGCTCTGCGGCGAGGGGATAATCGCCTCGCCACACAAGGGCAAATAACCTTACTGAGCCAACCATCCACCGTCGATATTCCACGCCGCCCCCCGCACCTGGCTACCGGCCTCGCTGCAGAGGAACAGCACCAGTTCTCCCAGTTGCGGCGGCGTGACGAACTCCAGGGACGGCTGCTTTTCGGCCAGCAAGTCATGCTGGGCCTGTTGCGGGTCGATACCCGAGGCAATGCGATCGTCGATCTGCTTCTGCACCAGGGGCGTCAGCACCCAGCCTGGGCAGATAGCGTTGCAGGTCACGTTGCTGGTGGCGGTTTCCAGGCCGACCACCTTGGTCAGGCCGATCACTCCATGCTTGGCCGCGACATACGCCGCCTTGCCCACCGAGCCGACCTGGCCATGGACCGAGGCGATGTTGACGATCCGCCCCCAGCCCTTGGCGCGCATGCCGGGCAGGCTCAGGCGAGTGGCATGGAACACCGACGAGAGGTTGATGGCGATGATCGAGTCCCAGCGTTCCACGGGAAAATCTTCGACGGCGGCCACGTGCTGGATACCGGCGTTGTTCACCAGGATGTCCACGCCGCCGAACTCGCGCTCGGCGTAGGCGAGCATGTCGGCGATCTGGGCCGGGTCGCTGACATCCGCCGGATGATGGCCGACCTTGACGCCGGCCTTGCGGACTTCAGCGACCACCGCCGAGGCATCGCCGAAACCGTTGAGGATGAGGTTGGCGCCGGCCTTGGCCAGGCTCAAGGCAATGCCCAGGCCGATGCCGCTGGTGGAGCCGGTGACCAGGGCGGTCTTGCCCGAAAGAGGGGTTGTCATGGTTGACCTCACACAATACCAGTGGCGTAGAACACGCCGATCACGAAGAACACCGCGAGGGTCTTGATCAGCGTAATGCAGAAAATATCCTTGTAGGCCTCACGGTGCGTCAGGCCGGTCACCGCCAGCAGGGTGATCACCGCGCCATTGTGGGGCAGGGTGTCCATGCCGCCGCTGGCCATGGATGCCACCCGGTGCAGCACTTCCAGGGGAATGTTGGCGGCATTGGCGGCGCTGATGAAGGTCTCGGACATGGCCGCCAGGGCGATGCTCATGCCACCCGACGCGGAACCGGTGATACCCGCCAGCAGCGTCACGGTCACGGCTTCGTTGACCAGCGGGTTGGGGATGTTCTTGAGCCAGTCGGCCAGCACCAGGAAGCCGGGCAGCGAGGCGATGACGGCGCCGAAACCGTATTCCGAGGCGGTGTTCATGGCCGCGAGCAATGCGCCGCCAACGGCACTCTTGCTGCCTTCGGCCAGCTTGCTGCGAATGGCGTGGAAGCCGAACAGCAAGACCATGATGATGCCCACCAGCAACGCGGCCTGCACCGCCCAGATCGCGGTGACCTTGGCGATGTCGCTGGTCACCGGTGCCGCCATGCCCGGCAGCGCCAGGCTGTGGGTCTTGCCGTACCACTGGGGAATCCACTGGGTGAACAGCAGGTTCATGATGCCCACCATCAGCAATGGCGAGACGGCGATCCACGGGTTGGGCAGCTTGATGTCCTCGGCGGTTTCCGGCTCGTTGCGCAGCTCGGTCCCGTAGCCTTCGCCCACACGCTGGGCCTTGTTGCGCTGGCGCTGCAGGAACAGCATGCCGAGGCTGAACACGAAGATCGTACCGATCACCCCCAGCCATGGCGCGGCCCAGGCGGTGGTGTTGAAGAAGGTGCTGGGGATGATGTTCTGGATCTGCGGCGTGCCGGGCAGTGCGTCCATGGTGAAGGAGAACGCGCCCAAGGCGATGGTGGCCGGGATCAGCCGCTTGGGAATATTGCTCTGGCGGAACATCTCGGCGGCGAACGGGTACACCGCGAAAACCACCACGAACAGCGACACGCCACCGTAGGTCAGCAGCGCGCAGACCAGCACGATCACCAGCATTGCCTGTCGCGTGCCCAGCAATCGAATCGCCGCCGCCACGATGGAACGGGAGAAACCCGACAGCTCGATGAGCTTGCCGAAAACGGCGCCGAGCAGGAACACGGGGAAATACAGTTTGATGAAGCCGACCATTTTCTCCATGAACACCCCGGTAAACGCAGGGGCGACGGCGGATGGATCGGTGAGCAGGACGGCACCGAGGGCGGCGATGGGAGCAAAGAGGATAACGCTGTAGCCACGGTAGGCGGCAACCATCAGCAGCGCGAGGGCTGCCAAGGCAATGATCACACTCATGGTGTGTCTCCTGGATTGTTATTGTTGTGATGAAACTGTGGGAGAGGCTTTAGCGAGTTTTGTGCCAGGTGCGTAACTGACTGAAATATAAGGAAATTATGAGATTGCGCTGAGCGGATTTCAAATTCTGTCTCTATTTTGAGATTTTTGTGAACCGGGTTGGCCTCATCGCGAGCAGGCTCGCTCCCACAGGTTGACCGTGTTCGTCGGAAAAGTGCGGTCCACTGTGGGGGCGAGCCTGCCCGCGATGCGCGCGAAGCGCTTCTCAAGGAGCTGTCTATTTATAGAGATATGAGTCTCTTTATTGAGACTCTGCAATTCCCAACGCCACCATCTTCTTGTACAGCGTCGACCTCCCCAGGCCCAACCGCTCGGCCGCTTCCGCCACCTTGCCGCCGCACTGCGCCAGGGTGGTTTCGATCAAATGCCGGTCGAAGCGTGCCCGGGCCTGGCTGAAGGTTTCCTGGGGCAGGGGTTCGAAGCCCATATCCGCTGGGCGCGTTACCGGGATGAAGGTCCCGATGGCTGCGCGGATGTCGCTGGCACTGAGCAGCAGGTTGTCGCTGAGCAGCGCCGCCCGCTCCAGCACGTTACGCAGTTCCCGGATGTTGCCCGGCCAGGCGTGCTGCCCCAGCAGGTCGAGTGCGGCGGGGGCCAGTTCGTGCTGGCTGCGCAGTTCTTCGAGGATCGCTTCGCTCAGGGCCGGCAGGTCGTCCAGGCGTTCACGCAGTGGCGGGACCTGGATCGGCAGCACGTTGAGACGGTAATACAGGTCGGCGCGGAATTCGCCGCGCTTGATGGCGGCTTCCAGGTCCATGGACGTGGCGGCGATCACCCGCACATCGCTTTGCAGTACTTCGTTGGAACCCACCGGCTCGTACTCCTTTTCCTGGAGCACTCGCAGCAGTTTGCTTTGCAGCGGCAACGGCATGTCGCCGATTTCATCCAGAAACAACGTACCGCCCTGGGCGATCTGCAGTTTACCGGCCCGACCCTTGCGGTCGGCGCCAGTGAAGGCGCCAGGAGCGGTGCCGAAGAACTCCGCCTCCAGCAGCGCTTCGGGAATCGCTGCACTGTTGATGCTGACGAAGGCCTTGTGCGCCCGCGGCGAGGCGCTGTGGATGGCCTGGGCCAACAATTCCTTGCCGGTGCCGGTTTCACCCAGCAACAGCACTGGCGATTCGGTGCTGGCGCTGCGTCGGGCGCGGCGCTTGACCTCCAGGCCAGCGCTGCTGGTGCCGATGAAATGGGCGAAGTTGTATTTGGTCTGCCGTGCCCGCAAGAGTGAGCGGGTGGACGCCAGCTCTTGCTGCATGCTCAGGTAGCGCTTGAGCATGGGCGACAGGCTGCGCAGCTCGTCGAACAAGGCAAAGCCGATGGCCCCGATCACCGCGCCCGCGCTGTCGTGGATTGGCAGGCGCATCACCACCAGGGGTTCCTTGGGGGTGTCCTGCATGTCCAGCAGGATCGGCCGCCCGGTACGTACCACCTCCCGCAACAGACTGCCGGGGATCACGCTCTCGCATGCCCGACCGATGGCCTCCTGCGCCGAGTTCAGGCCGAAGCGCCGGGCATAGCGTTCGTTCATCCAGACGATGTTCGCATCGCGGTCGACGATGACCGTGCCTTCGCTGGATTGCTCGATGATCTCGAATAGCGAACGAATCGCCAGCGTGCGTACGCGCTTGTAATCCTTGAGGCTTTCGGTGGGGTTCATCGGGCATTTCCAGAGGGAAGGCATGGGCGGCGTCCACGGAGGTGGCGTCATGAGCCGCATTATGCCGGGGGAAATTCCAGGATCGAAGCTGCGTCGGTGTTTTCTTGGATAACTTGTACATATATAAATTTGTGTACATGCTTTTGTGCTGGTTTCCTGATTTTTCTGGAGCGTCCGTGAACACATTCAATCCCCGTAAGCTGAAGCTTTCCAAATGGACGGCCTGCAAGCCCGTCAATCGAGAGAAGCATTTTCTGGTGACCCAACTGATCGTCGATGAAGCGGGGGTACCCCTCCAGGTCGAGATCCAGGCGGTTCACAGTGGGCGCGTCGAGGTATTTGACTGGATAGAACTGCGCGACGAGCAACGCTGGCGGATCGGCTGGCATTGAAATCGGGAGTAAGCTTTCCTGTTTCATAAAATCTTGTACATGAAAATAAACTTGTACAAGTTTTCGGAAAATAGTGGCTTAATAGTGCCTCCCAGCAAGAAGGCATCGCGCCTCAATTGGCTACGGCCAGGCACTTACGTTTCCGGAGTGGTACCGCCATGTTCATTCGCACTCGCAAGCATCAGGAAACCTTGCGTCCGATCCAGGCCAGGCAGGCCACTCTCGAGGCCGAACGGGCCGCTTTCCACCAGGCCATGGCGATCATCGAGCTCGACCCGGCGGGACAGGTGCTCGGCGCCAACCCGTTGTTCCTGAGCATGCTGGGCTATGCCCTGGAGGATATCCAGGGCCGCCATCACCGGATGTTCTGCGAGCCCGCTTATGCGCGCAGCCAGGAATACGCGGCCGTGTGGCGGCAACTGGGGCAGGGCCAGCGTGTCGATGTGCAAACCTTGCATCTGGCCCGAGATGGGCATTGGCTGTGGGTGGAAGGCACTTATATTCCGGTGCTGGATCAGCAAGGCGCGCTGGAGCGCATCATTGGCGTGACGCGCGACGTCAACGAGCGTGTCCTTCGAAGCCAGACTGAGTCCAGCTTCAGGCAGGCGATGGACCGTTCCATGGCGGTTATCGAATTCGACCTCGGTGGCCACGTGGTGAATGCCAATGGGAATTTCCTGAAGGTGATGGGCTATCGACTGGAAGAGGTCCTCGGCCAGCACCATCGTCTGTTCTGCCAGCCCGGGGAAGTCCAGAGTGACGCGTATCGTGGGTTCTGGGCGGGTTTGAATCGCGGCGAATACGTGACAGGCCTGTTCCAGCGCATCGACAAGCGAGGCGCCACGGTCTGGCTGCAGGCGACTTACAACCCACTCTACGATGCCCAGGGAAGATTGTATGGGGTAGTCAAGTTCGCCACCGATCACACCCGTGAAGTGGAGCAGCGCCAGACCGAATCGAACGCGGCGCGACTGGCCTTCGAGACGTCCCGGCAGACCGATGAGCACACCCAGCGTGGCACGGCGGTCGTACAAGAGACGGTGACCGTGGTGCAAAGCATCGCCGATGAACTCCAGCGGGTGGCCACGGGCATCAGCGCATTGAGCGCTCAGTCCGAGGAGATCGGCAACATCGTCGATGCCATCCGGGGCATTGCCGAGCAGACCAACCTGCTGGCGCTCAACGCGGCCATCGAAGCCGCGCGCGCCGGGGAGCAGGGACGTGGCTTCGCGGTGGTTGCCGATGAGGTGCGCAACCTTGCACGGCGCACGAGCCAGGCCACCGTCGCCATCACCGAGGTCGTCGGCAAGAACCGCGATCTGGCCAGGCAAGCGGTGACCAGCATGCAGTCCAGCACCCTCAAGGCCGAGCAGGGCGTGAAGCTGGCGAACCAGGCAGGCACCGTCATTCTCGACATCCACCAAGGGGCGCAGCAGGTGGTGGAGGCGATTGGCGAATTTGCCCAGGCACTGGATCAGCGCCGCGATAGCTGAGTGTTACGGCCGCATCGCCCTTACCTGGGAAGAGCGGCCGCCAGCAGTTCCTGGGTGTAGGGGTGGCGCGGTGACTCGAACACTTCATGGCTGGCGCCGCACTCGACCACTTTTCCGTCCTTGATCACGATCATGTCGTGGGCCAGGGCCCGCACCACCGCCAGGTCATGGCTGATGAACAGGTAGGTCAGGCCGTGCCGTTCCTGGAGCTGACGGAGCAGGGCGACCACCTGCTTCTGCACCGTGCGGTCCAGGGCCGAGGTGGGCTCGTCCAGCAGGATCAAGGCGGGCTTGAGCACCAATGCCCGGGCAATAGCGATACGCTGGCGCTGGCCGCCGGAGAACTCGTGAGGGTAACGATGACGGCTCTGGGGATCGAGGCCGACTTCCTGAAGGGCCTGGATCACCCGGGCTTCGCATTCCTGGGCACTGGAGGGGCAGTGGACCTCCAGGCCTTCGCTGATGATCTGTTGCACCGACATCCTCGGACTGAGGCTGCCGAACGGATCCTGGAACACCACCTGCATCTGTTTGCGCCATGGCCGCAGGTCCTTCTGCGACAGCTGGTCGAGGGCCTGGCCCTGGAAGCGGATGCTGCCGTTGGATTCGATCAGCCGCAGGATCGCCTGGCCGAGGGTCGACTTGCCGGAACCGGACTCCCCGACGATGCCCAGGGTCTTGCCCCGCTGGATATTCAGGCTGATGCCGTCGACGGCCCGCAAGTATTCTCTGCGGCGGAACAATCCACCGCCCAGGGCGAAACTCACCCGCAGGTCCCGGACCTGCAAGACATCTTCCCGTTCGTCGCGGGGCAGGGCCTCGCCTTCGGGTTCGGCGTGCAATAGCTCGCAACTGTAGGGATGTTTCGGGGCGTCAAAGAGGATTTCGCAGGGCGCCTGCTCGACGATTTCCCCGGCCTTCATCACACACACACGTTGCGCAATGCTGCGTACCAGGTTCAGGTCGTGGCTGATCAGCAGCAGTGACATGCCGAGCCTTTGCTGCAAGGACTTGAGCAGCAGCAGGATCTTGCGCTGTACGGTCACGTCCAGGGCGGTGGTCGGTTCGTCGGCGATCAACAGCTCCGGTTCGCAGGCCAGGGCCATGGCGATCATTACCCGCTGTCGCTGGCCGCCGGACAGTTGATGGGGGTAGGCCTTGAGCCGTTCGAGCGGGTTCTGGATACCCACCAGTGCCAGCAGTTCAAGGATGCGCTGTCGCGCCGCCTTGCCGCCCAGGCCCTTGTGCAGCATCAGGGTTTCGCCAATCTGCTTTTCGACACTGTGCAACGGGTTCAACGAGGTCATCGGTTCCTGGAAGATCATTGCGATCCGATTGCCGCGCAGCTCGCGCAGGGTGCTGGCCTCGGCGCCCACCAGTTCCTGGCCGCGATAGCGGATGCTGCCGGTGGTGCGGGTGCCGGTCCGGGGCAGCAATTGCAGGATCGAATGAGCGGTCACCGATTTGCCGGAGCCTGACTCGCCCACCAGGGCCAGGCACTCGCCCGGGCGGATATCCAGGCACAGGTTGCGCACCACGGTGTTGTCATTGAAGGCCACGCTCAGGTCGCGGATTTCGATCAGGTTGTCGCTCATTTCGGAATTTCGCTTCATGACCGCGGATCAGGATCGAGGATCGAATGCATCGCGCAACGCCTCGCCGATGAATACCAACAGGGAAAGAATCAGCGCCAGGGTGAAGAAGGCCGTCAGCCCCAGCCACGGTGCCTGCAGGTTCTGCTTGCCCTGGGCAATCAGTTCCCCCAGGGACGCACTGCCGGCCGGCATGCCGAAACCGAGGAAGTCCAGGGCCGTGAGGGTGGAAATCGCCCCGGTCAGGATAAAGGGCAGGTAGCTCAGGGTGGCGTTCATCGCGTTGGGCAGGATGTGCCGCACGATCACCTTGCGGTCGGTCAGGCCCAGGGCCCTGGCGGCTTTCACGTATTCGAGGTTGCGCCCGCGCAGGAATTCGGCGCGGACCACGTCCACCAGGGCCAGCCAGGAAAACAACGCCATGATCCCCAGCAGCCACCAGAAATTGGGTTCCACGAAGCCGGACAGGATGATCAGCAGGTAGAGCACCGGCAGCCCGGACCAGACTTCCAGCAGGCGTTGGCCCAGCAGGTCCACCCAGCCGCCGTAGTAACCCTGCAGCGCACCGGCGGTGATGCCGATCAGCGCGCTGATGGCCGTCAGGGCCAGGGCGAAGAGGATCGACACCCGCGCGCCGAAGATCACCCGGGCCAGTACGTCCCGGGCCTGGTCGTCGGTACCCAGCCAGTTGACGAAGGAGGGTGGGCTCGGAGACGGTTGGTTGAGTTCGTAGTTGGGCGTGTCGTCGCTGAACGGAATCGGTGGGAACAGCAGCCAGCCGCCGTCCTTGCGGATCAGGTCCTGCACGTAGCCGCTGCGATAATCGGCCTGGAACGGCAGCTGCCCGCCGAATTCCCGCTCGGTGTAGCGCTTGAATACCGGGAAATACAGGGAGTTCTGGTAGCTCACCACCAGGGGCTTGTCATTGGCGATGAGTTCGCCGCCCAGGGTCAGGATGAACAGACCGATGAACAGCCACAGCGACCACCAGCCGCGTCGGTTTTTCTTGAAGCGCTCGAAACGTCGACGACCCAACGGGGAAAGCTTGAACATCAGGCGTTCCTCGCGGCGAAATCGATACGTGGGTCCACCAGGGTGTAGCATAGGTCGCCGATGAGTTTGATGAGCAGGCCGAACAGCGTGAAGATGAACAGCGAGCCGAACACCACCGGGTAATCCCGGGACACGGCGGCCTCATAACTCATGCGTCCCAGGCCATCGAGGGAAAAGATCACCTCGATCAACAGCGAGCCGGCAAAGAACACGCTGATGAATGCCTGGGGGATCCCCGACACCACCAGCAGCATCGCATTGCGAAAGACATGGCCATACAACACCCGGCGCTCGCTCATGCCCTTGGCCCTTGCAGTGACCACGTATTGACGGGTGATCTCATTGAGGAACGAATTCTTGGTCAGGATCGTCAGGGTGGCGAAGCCGCCGATCACCAGGGACGTGACCGGCAGCACCAGGTGCCAGAAGTAATCGGCGATCTTGCCCAGGGTCGACAGCGAATCGAAGTTGTCCGACACCAGTCCGCGCACCGGAAACCAGTTCAGCGACGTGCCGCCGGCGAACACCACGATCAGGAACATGGCGAACAGGAAGGCCGGCATGGCGTAGCCGATGATGATCGCCGTGCTGCTCCACACATCGAACGCGGACCCGTGGTGAACGGCTTTGCGGATCCCCAGGGGAATCGACACCAGGTAAGTGATCAGCGTGGCCCAGAGCCCGAGGGAAATGGTCACCGGCATCTTTTCCAGGATCAGGTCGGTGACCGTGGCACCGCGGAAAAAACTCTTGCCGAAGTCCAGCCGGGCATAGCTGCCGAGCATCAGCCACAGGCGCTCGTGGGCCGGTTTGTCGAAACCGTACTGTTTCTCGATGTCCTTGATCAATTGCGGATCGAGCCCGCGACTGGCCCGGGAGCTGCCGGTCATGGCGTTGCCCGAGCTGCCGACACCGCTGCCGCCAATGCCTTGCAGCTGGGCGATGGCCTGTTCCACCGGCCCGCCCGGTGCGGCCTGCACGATGACGAAATTCACCAGCAGGATGATCACCAGGGTTGGAATGATCAGCAGCAGGCGCCGCGCGACATAGGCCCACATCAGTGCCGTCCTCCGGGGGAGCCGCGCTTGATGCGTTCGGCGGTCATCTGTTCGTTGGTCAGCGGCGTGGTACTGATTTCCCACCAGCTTTCGATGGCTTCATCGTTGCTGGCCTGGACTTTCGGAATGCCGAAGCGATTCCACCACACGGTGGAACTGCCCGGCGGGTAGTAGTTGGGGATCCAGTAGTAATTCCATTGCAGCACCCGGTCCAGGGCGTGGGCATGACGGAGCATGTCATCCTTGGTGGTGGCCTTGACCAGGCCGTCGATCAGCCTGTCGACAGCGGGATTCTGCAGGGCCATGTAATTGTTGGCGCCCGGGTCGTTGGCCGACGCCGAGCCGAAATAGTTGTAGAGCTCCATGCCTGGTGAGGCACTGACGGGATAGCCGGTGACGATCATGTCGTAGTCGCGGCTCATCAGGCGATTGATGTATTGGGAAGGGTCGATGCGCCGGATGTTCATGTCGATGCCGATCTGCGCCAGGGTTCTTTTATAGGGCAGCAGGAGGCGGTCGATACCGTTCTGGCTGATCAGGAAGGTGAAGCTCAGCGGTTCGCCCTCGGCGTTCACAAGGCGGTCGCCGTCGGGTTTCCAGCCGGCCTGTTCCAGGAGTGCCAGGGCTTGCAATTGCTTGTCCCGGATGATGCCGCTGCCATCGGTCCTGGGAGCCTGGAATACCTGGGTGAAGACTTCGTCGGGGACTTTGTCGCGCAACGGCTCGAGGATCGCCCGTTCGCCGGCGTCGGGCAGTTCCCGGGCGGCCAGATCGGTATTGGAAAAGAAGCTCTGCTGGCGCACGTACAGGTTGCGCATCATCTGCCGGTTGCTCCATTCGAAATCCCAGAGCATGGCCAGCGCCTGGCGCACGCGGCGATCCTGGAACTGCGGCTTTTGCAGGTTGAACACGAAGCCCTGGGCCGTCTGCGGAGCCTCGGTGGCCAGGTGGGCTTTCTGCAGGCGTCCGTCGTGCAGCGCCGGGCTGTCGTAGCCGATGGAAAAACCGGTGGCGGAGAATTCCCGGTTGTAATCGTAGGCGCCGCCGCGCAGTACCTGGCGGGCCACATCGGTGTCGCCGAAATATTCGATGCTGAAATGATCGAAGTTGTAGAGGCCTCGGCTGACCGGGAGGTCCTTGCCCCACCAGTCGGCGTTGCGCTCGAAGGTGATGCTGCGTCCCGAGTCGATCTTGCCGACCCGGTACGGGCCGCTGCCCAGCGGTGCCTCGTAGCCGCCACCGCCCGCGAAATCGCGGGTTTTCCACCAATGTTCCGGGAAGACTGGCAGAGTCGCGATGTCCAGGGGCAGGGTACGGCTTTCGTTGTTCTTGAAGTCGAAGCGAATGGTACGTTCGGCTTCCACCTCAACGCCTTTGACCGCCGCGAACTGGGTGCGGTAGCGCAGGCTGCCCTGGGTCGTCAGCAGTTCGAAGCTGTAGCGTACGTCCTGGGCGGTGATGGGCTTGCCGTCGGCGAAGCGGGCCTTGGGGTTCAGATAGAAACGCAGTGACAGCCCGTCGTCGGAGCGCTCCATTTTTTCCGCCACCAGGCCATAGACGGTGTAAGGCTCGTCCAGCGAACGTTGGGCCAGCGGCGAATACAGCATCCCGTCAATCTGGCTGACGCCGATGCCTTTGTCGATATACGGCAGTACGTGGTCGAAATGACCGATCTCGATGGCCGAGCGGCGCAGGGTACCGCCCTTGGGAGCCTGGGGATTGACGTAGGCGAAGTGACTGAAGCCTTCGGGGTACCTGGCTGGCTCGCCATAGACGGTCAGGGCATGTTGTGGTGCGGCATCCACGCCGGTGGCGCCTGTGAGCAGGAATACGGCAGTCAACAGCAGTGAGGGGAACGCCAGTCGCATTGTCAGCCTTAAAGCCGGGTGATCGATGAGCACGATTTGTACGCGAGCGGCGCACTGATCGCCAGTCCTGTGGCGCGGGAGCATGCTCCCTCGCCACAGGGCTCATCTCACTTCTTCAAGTGAGCGGCGTTGCCACATAGGGCGGGCCGTTGCGTCGAAGGACCGGGATCAGTCCTGGCGGCTGGTGACTTCCAGCAGGTGGTAGCCGAACTGGGTCTTGACCGGACCCTGCACCACGTTGATCGGCGCACTGAATACCACGGTGTCGAATTCCTTGACCATCTGGCCCGGGCCGAACGAACCCAGGTCGCCGCCCTGGCGGCTGGAAGGGCAGGAGGAGTTGGCCTTGGCGACTTCGGCGAAATCGGCGCCGGCTTCGATCTGGGCCTTCAGTTCGTTGCACTTGTCTTCGGTGGAAACCAGGATGTGGCGGGCAGTGGCTTTGGCCATTGGAAAATTCCTTCAGGTGTCTTCAAAGGTGTTGAGCCTACCGGATTCACTCGCGGGTTGTTGTCAAAATTGCGTCAAAACCTTGGGCCTGACGATCAAAGGCCGGCTTTGCGCAGGCGTTCGGCATGTTGCACATACAGAGCTGTCGGGTCCGCGCCCTTGCGCGCGCGCCCGGATCCGGGGTGGACGGCTTCCATATGGTCCATGGGGTAGTCGGAGCGAATGACCTTGCCCAGGTGCGAGCTGAAACGCCCGACCAGGCCGTCGTTCTGCCCGGCTTCGGTGATGAAGTATTCGGAGAAGGCCCGGCAGAACGCCTGGAGCGGGGCCGTCGCGTCGTGTCCGTCGCTGGGAATCTCCTGCAACGTACCGCTCCAGGAGTAGTAACGCACGCCATTGACCAGGTCCGGTCCCTTGCTGCCCCAGTTCTTTGGCAAACCTTGGGGATACTTGTCGTTGAAAGCGCCCACGCCTTCGGTGGTGAGCGCCGCCAGTGCCGCGATGGCGGCGTGGGGAAGCTGCGCCTGGCCGCTGAGCAACGAAATGAAATCGGCGAACAGGGTCGCGACCCGGCTCGCCACATGTTCCGGCAAGCGTCCAGGGGTGAGTGCCTTGCGCAGGAAATCGGCCAGTTCGGAGCCATGATTGGGGCCACTGACCGATGTCACCGAAGCGACCCTGTCAGGGGCCACAGCCGCGGCGTAACGGGCCGCCAGCGCACCCTGGCCGTGGCCGATCAGGTTGACTCTGGCGGCACCGGTGCCAGCCAGGACGCGGTCGATCTGGACCAGCAGCTCTTCTCCGCGTGCCTCGTTGGCGTGGGTGGCCGATAGATAGGGAATGAACACCCGTGCGCCGGCGGCGCGCAGTGTCTGTTTGACTCCATGGAAAAGTTCAACACCTGCGACCCTGTCAAACCCGAACAAACCATGGACCAACAGGATGGGAAATTGTGTGGTTGCATTCCGTTGCATGTTCGTACCTTTTTCGAAGAGGTTCATGTTGAATTGACGACGCCACTCTAATGCAGCCCCTTGCGCTGAGGTGTAGGAAGAAACCGTTATCGCCCGTCGAAAACGGAATAGATAAAGCGGGAAAGATCAGAAGCGTGTTGAGCCGGGCTGTTTGGTATCGGGATGCGTCCGATAGGCTCGGTCGCGAGCAGCTACAGTCTTGGGTGCAAAGGGACCACTTTCCCTGTCGTCTCGTCTGACTGTGCGTCGTGGGCGGTCGCGCTTTAATGGTCCCATCGGGCGCTTTGCAGGAGCAGCGCCTTTATCCACGGACTGGAAGTTGCACATGACCACTGATCTATCTGGCCGGCGAATCCGGCCCAGTGCCCGCAGGACATTGCGGGCCCCCATTCTGGCGGCTGCAAGGGCGGGAGTGATCGACCCTGCCTGGCGCAGGGCCGTCGTGACCATCAAGCCCTATCCGATGATGACGTGCGGCGACGAGGTGCTGCTGCTCTGGCACGGTCTCGATTGCGATGGCGAGCCGTATCGCCACGAAGTCCGCCGCTGCGTCACCGAGCGACAGGTCGATCGGGACATCACGTTTGTCGTGCGTGCCCCTCATATCGCTGAACTGGACAGCGGCTCCCTGGAGATTTCCTATCGGGTCATCGGCAGGAGATTGCCCGCGCCCATGGATTCCGAACCCTTGCAGCTGATGATCGGGGACGCTCCCCTGCAGCTTTTGCCGCCCATCGCCGTGGATGCGGTGGGCGGCAGTCTCGACCCCGGCCGTGTGCCCGAGGGTACGTGCGTGGTCATCCGGCCTTATCCGCGAATGGCGGTCGGGGACCGGTTGATCCTGATGGGGCGTCGGGGAGGCACGGCACTCTGGCGCGATGTGCTGGATATCGAGGCCCATGCCGTTGGTCGAGAGGTGTCGTTCTGGCTGGATGCCTCGCAGTTCGCGCCCCATGCCGGGCATCACCTGGACCTGGCCTATGTCGTCAGGCGTGGGCATTCGGTGCGCCGCGCCGAGGTCCTGTCATTGCATATCGGCGCCCTGGTTCGCCAACCGTTGAGGGCGCCGCGGATCCTGGGCTTGAAGGAGGGTGATGTGGACGTCGATACATTGGACGATGGGGTCACCGTAGTCATCGAGGCGGTCGACTTCGAGGTGGGCGAATGGATCTGGCTGCAATGCGATGGGAACTACAGCCATGTGGAGGAGCGCGAAGTGGTCGCGGCGATGGTTGGTCAACCGGTTGCCTTCCACGTACCCGCCGCCTATTGGCAGGGCCAGCTCGGCCGGTCCGTGCGCATTCGTTATCAGGTCGAGCGGCTGGATGACGTGAGCCAACATTTTCCCGGGGTGCTGGTGGATGTCCGTTCCAGCGGCGCCCTCCAGGAGGAGGGCGCCCTCGAGCATTCAGCGGGCTGAAATCAACTGGCGATGGGCTTCGCGCAGCAGTCGCGCGGTAGCGTCCCAGCCCAGGCAGCCGTCGGTCACCGATACGCCGTAGCGCATCGACGGGCCGATGGGTTGGCAGCCTTCGAACAGATGGCTCTCCAGCATCATGCCCATCAGGGCACGGTTGCCTTGCAGCCTCTGCTCCAGCACATCGTTGAACACCTGTGGCTGGCGCAACGGATCCTTGCCGCTGTTGGCATGGCTGCAGTCCACCATGATCCGGGCCGGTATCCGGAGGCGGTCCAGGTCATTGTGGATCTGCGCGACGCTCTGGCGATCGAAGTTGGGGCCACGGTGGCCGCCGCGCAGCACCAGGTGGGTGTCGGGGTTGCCCTGGGTCTGGATGATCGCCGGGTGCCCCTGGCTGTCGACGCCGAAGTGCCGATGAGGATGGGCGGCGGAGCGCATGGCGTCGCAGGCGATGCCAACCCCGCCGTCCGTACCGTTCTTGAAGCCTACTGGCATGCCGAGGCCGCTGGCCATTTCCCGATGGATCTGGGATTCGGTGGTGCGAGCGCCGATGGCGACCCAGCTGAGCAAGTCGTCGAAGTAGCTGGCGGCCATGGGTTGCAACAGTTCCGTGGCGACGGGCAGGCCGAGTCGCAGCACTTCGCGCATCAATTGGCGGGACAGGGTCAGGCCCGCCGCCATGTCATCGCTGCCGTCCAGATGCGGGTCGTACGCCAGGCCTTTCCATCCCACCGTCGTGCGGGGCTTTTCCACGTAGGCGCGCATTACCAGCAGCATGCTGTCGCGTACCTCCTGGGCGAGGTGGGCCAGGTTCGCGGCGTATTCGAGGGCGGATTTCGGATCGTGGATGGAGCATGGGCCGACAATGACCAGCAGCCGGGCATCCTCACCGTTCAGGATCGCGCGGATGGCCTGGCGGTGGTCGTTGACCTGTTGGCTCAACGCGTGGCTGAGGGGCAGTTGGTGCTTGAGCTGCAACGAGCTTGGCAACCGCAGGGTCAGGGCTTCGTTGTCGGGGGTGAGCGTGGACAGCGGCAGAGCGGAGACGGACGAATTCATGATAAGGCTTCCTGGACCAGCAGCGGGCGTGTTCCCGCGCGTCGGTCCTATTGAGGTGTTCGACAATTGGCCGTATTGGCCGGCAATGCAGGCATGCCACCGATAGGTGACCGATCGGAGGCGGCAGGCTGTCCCGAGCGGTGGCTGGTAAATCGCCAGGCGGCAAACGTGTCGTAACGGTAATAAGTGGCGTAGTTCATGGCTGAATCCTCAAGTTGTCGGTGTTGCAAAAATGTTCGGCCCAGAAAAACAAAACCCCCGGTCGGGAGGCCGACCGGGGGTTCATGAACTCTGGAAGGCGACCCGTTTGAAGTGGGCGCCGGAGGGGTATCAGGCGCGCCAGTGGCTAAACCAATACCCAAAATAGAAGTTGACCGGAGCAGGGCTGCCATCTACCCGGGCAGCCGCAACCGAGCGCGGGGCGCTGGCGGTTTGAAGCGGTACGAGGGCGTTGCGCATGGTCTGTCTCCGATGAATGGTCCCGAGCTTACTAGAGGGTGGTGCGCACGTTCAATAAGATAATTCTATCGGGTGCATGGAATCGCTCGGGTTGGGTAGAGTCAGACAGCTTTTTTAACCCGCTCCACGTTACTGTCGATGTGCTTGAATAGGGTTTTGTGAATGAGGTGCCCATGAGTTTCCAGTGGCGTGCGGCTAGCGCCGGGGATATCGGCTTCGCCCGGCAGCTGACCTGCGTGAACATGCTGCCTTACTATCTGCGCCATGACCTCCTTTGGCAGGATGAGGCGTTCGACCTGGCCTGGATCATTCGTCAGAACTGGATCATCTGTCGCGATGAGCAGGCGCTGGGTTTTGTCAGCCTGAGCCGCGACGCCCGGGCGCTGTATATCCGGGAGTTGCAGATAGACAAGGCATTTCGGGGACAGGGCGCCGGTACCTGGGCGATCGGACAGGTTTGGGACATGGTGGGGGTGGAGCGTCGGCCGGCGTTGCGCCTGACGGTTTTCAAGGACAATCCAGCCCGCCGGCTTTATGAGCGCCTGGGTCTGAGCGTCGTGGGCGAAGACGAATGTTTCCTGAGGATGCAGCGAGACGCCGATGCTTGACGCTTCGGCCGCCGGGTCCCTGAAGATCTGTTGTAACTTTTAAATGCCCCATTTGCGCTAGGTCTGCCGAAAGCTTTTTGCTAAGGTGTGAAGCAACCCATATAAGACCAAATCGTGAGGTGTCTGCTTGATTAGGGTGTTAGTGGTCGATGACCATGATCTCGTTCGTACGGGCATTACACGAATGCTGGCTGACATCGACGGTCTGCAGGTGGTCGGCCAGGCCGAATCCGGGGAAGAGTCCCTGATCAAGGCACGTGAATTGAAGCCCGATGTGGTACTGATGGACGTGAAGATGCCAGGCATCGGCGGTCTCGAAGCCACGCGTAAACTGCTGCGCAGCCACCCGGACATCAAGGTCGTCGCGGTGACCGTGTGCGAGGAGGATCCGTTTCCGACCCGCCTGCTGCAGGCAGGGGCGGCCGGTTATCTCACCAAGGGCGCCGGCCTGAACGAGATGGTCCAGGCCATCCGCCTGGTCTTCGCCGGTCAGCGTTACATCAGCCCGCAGATTGCTCAGCAATTGGCCATCAAGTCTTTCCAACCGACCAATGAGTCGCCCTTCGATGCACTGTCGGAGCGGGAGATCCAGATCGCCCTGATGATTGTCGGCTGCCAGAAAGTGCAGATCATCTCCGATAAACTGTGTCTGTCGCCTAAAACCGTCAACACTTACCGTTACCGCATCTTCGAGAAGCTTTCGATCAGCAGCGACGTCGAGCTGACGCTGCTGGCGGTGCGCCACGGCATGGTCGATGCCAGCGCCTGATAATGACCGACCTGTTTGATCCAAGCGCTTTCCTGTCTACCTGCAGTGGCCGCCCAGGCGTGTACCGCATGTTCGACAGCGATGCGCGCCTGCTTTATGTCGGCAAGGCCAAGAATCTCAAGAAGCGCCTGGCCAGCTATTTCCGCAAGACCGGCCTGGCCCCCAAGACCTCCGCGCTGGTGGGGCGCATCGCGCAAATCGAAACCACCATCACTGCCAACGAAACCGAAGCGTTGCTGCTCGAGCAGACGCTGATCAAGGAATGGCGGCCGCCCTACAATATTCTGCTGCGGGACGATAAATCCTATCCCTACGTGTTTCTGTCCGATGGGGCGTTTCCGCGGCTGAGCATTCACCGTGGCGCAAAGAAAGCCAAAGGCCGGTATTTCGGTCCTTACCCCAGCGCCGGGGCGATCCGTGAAAGCCTGAGCCTGTTGCAGAAGACGTTTTTCGTCCGCCAGTGTGAAGACAGCTATTACAAGAACCGTACCCGGCCTTGCCTGCAATACCAGATCAAGCGCTGCAAGGCACCGTGTGTCGGGCTCGTGGAGCCCCAGGTCTATGCCGAGGACGTGCGCCACTCGGTGATGTTCCTGGAGGGGCGCAGCAATGCGCTGACCGATGAGTTGTCGGCGGCGATGGAAGAGGCGGCGATCAACCTGGAATTCGAAAAGGCCGCCGAACTGCGGGACCAGATCGGCCTGCTGCGCCGTGTACAGGACCAGCAGAGCATGGAGGGCGGCAGCGGCGACGTCGATGTGATCGCTGCGTTCATCAACCCGGGCGGCGCGTGCGTCCATCTGATCAGCGTGCGGGGCGGCCGGGTACTGGGCAGCAAGAACTTCTTCCCCCAGGTAGGTATCGAGGAAGACGTGGCCGAGGTCATGTCGGCCTTTCTTGGCCAGTATTACGTCAGCAGTCCGGAACGCGACCTGCCCAGCGAATTGATCGTCAACGTGGTCCATGAGGATTTCCCGGCCCTGGTCGAGGCCATCCATACGCTGCGCGGTCGCGAACTGACCATCAGTCATCGCGTGCGCGGTACTCGCGCGCGCTGGCAGCAACTGGCCGTGACCAACGCCGAGCAGGCCCTGGGGGCGCGCCTGGCCAACCGCCAGCACGTTGCGGCGCGGTTCGATGCCCTGGCCGAGGTGCTCAACCTAGACGAGCCGCCGCAACGGCTGGAGTGCTATGACATCAGCCATTCCAGTGGCGAGGCCACCGTGGCGTCTTGCGTGGTGTTCGGTCCGGAAGGCCCGATCAAGTCCGATTACCGGCGCTACAACATCGAGGGCGTCACACCGGGCGACGACTACGCGGCAATGCACCAGGCGCTGATGCGCCGCTTCGGCAAGCTCAAGGACGGGGAGGGCAAGCTTCCGGACATCCTGCTGGTGGATGGTGGCAAGGGCCAGCTGTCCATGGCCCGCGATGTGCTCAATGAACTCATGGTGCCCGACCTGATCCTGCTGGGCGTGGCCAAGGGCGCTACGCGCAAGGCCGGTTTCGAGACCCTGTACCTGAACGATGCGGCCCACGAGTTCACCCTGAAAGGGGATTCCCCGGCGCTGCACCTGATCCAGCAGATTCGCGACGAGGCCCACCGTTTCGCCATCACCGGTCATCGTGCCCGGCGTGGCAAGACCCGTCGTACCTCGACCCTGGAGGGGGTGGCAGGGGTGGGTCCGACACGGCGGCGCGACCTGTTGAAACATTTCGGTGGATTGCAGGAGCTGTCTCGTGCCAGCATCGAAGAGATAGCCAAAGCACCCGGTATCAGTAAAAAGCTCGCTGAGTCGATTTATGCAAACCTGCATAGCGAGTAGAATGCCCGTCAACCTCGCAGCCAGTTGTGCCGATGAATATCCCAAACCTGCTTACCGTTCTACGCGTCCTGCTCATTCCGATCTTCATATTGCTGTTCTACTTGCCGTACCACTGGAGTTATGTGGCGTCCGCCTCGGTATTCGCCATCGCCGCCGCCACCGACTGGCTGGATGGCTACCTGGCACGCCGGCTTCAGCAGAGCACGCCGTTCGGTGCTTTCCTCGACCCGGTGGCCGACAAGCTGATGGTGGCGGTGGCCCTGGTGCTGCTGGTGCAGGAACACGGCAACCTCTGGCTGACCTTGCCGGCGGCGGTGATCATCGGTCGTGAGATCGTCGTTTCGGCACTTCGGGAGTGGATGGCCGAACTGGGCGCCCGCGCCCAGGTGGCGGTATCGAACCTCGGAAAATGGAAAACCGCCGCCCAGATGCTGGCCCTGGTGATCCTGCTGGCGAACCCGTCCGATTTCAGTTTCTGGGTGTTGCTGGGCTATGCACTGCTGCTGATTTCCGCGGGCTTGACCCTGTGGTCGATGGTCCAGTACCTGCGCGCCGCCTGGCCGCATCTGCGGACCGACGTGGACTCGAAATAAAACTTTTTTGAATCAAAGGGTTGACGGCGTAATCTGAATCTATAGAATGCGCCACACCAAGACGCGGGAATAGCTCAGTTGGTAGAGCACGACCTTGCCAAGGTCGGGGTCGCGAGTTCGAGTCTCGTTTCCCGCTCCAGATATAGCGCTACAGAGTTCCATTGAATTCTGTAAGTGATTGAAATAAGGGCCGAAAGGCCCTTTTTTCGTTCTGGCGGAAACCACTGAAATCCAGCTCCATCCAGTGCTTTTAAGTCCCGATTTAAGTCCCGAATGAGGATCTTGGATTTGGATGGACACTGAATCGGTTTTTTGCTGGAGCAGCTTGGATAGCGAGACGAGCATCCGGACCTGACTCTGTTCAGGAGCTCGCTATGGCACTCTCGGATACGAGCGTTCGGCAAGCCCGAATCACTGGCAATGACTACACAATAGGCGACACGGATGGGCTTGCGCTCAACGTGACCGCCCGCGGCGGGAAAATCTGGCGTTTCAGATACTACTGGGTGGGCGTGCAGAAGCGCATGTCTCTAGGTAGCTATGGGTCATACCAGCGGAGGTCGTAAAGCAACTTCAGTTAGCGATGCGAAAGCCAGGTAAGCAGAACCAAAATGTACCGCCTTACATTGTCCCGCTATCGGTTCAAGCCCTGGAAATAGTGCGTCACTTACTCGACCAGGTTGTCCCAGCGCAACGCTACTTATTTGCGTATCGAAGCGACATGAGCAAGCGCATCAGTGAGAACACTCTGAATCCCGAGCTGTCGATTGACCTACACCTTTCAGACGCTTCGGTAGAGCTGATCGCCGAGGGCTTCGATACGGCGACTCGTCCCTGGTTGCGCGGCATCTGTGCGCGGTCACCCAATACCTGGTTGCCTCACCGGCGTATCTAGCTGCCCACGGCCACCCCAGCCACCCCCGTGAACTGGCGACCCGTACATGCCTGAGTTATGCCTATCGAGCCCGCAGCCAAGTGTGGCGGTTCACCCATAAAGACGGCACCGAAGAAGACGTGGTGCCCAGCGGCCCGTTAAGAGTGACCAACTCCGATGCGTTATTGCCAGTGTTGCTTGAAGGATTGGCCATTGCCGAACTGCCGGAATTCATAGCCAGCGAATACCTGGCCGATGGACGCTTGGTCGTGGTGCTGCCGGAATGGAGCATGGCGCGTGGCAGCCTGTATTTCGTCACCCCCTCGGCCCGCACCCGGCCGGTAAAAATCAAGGCGCTGTCGGACTTTTTTGCCGAGCATTTAAGCGAGCCTGTGTGGCGATGGGGGTGATGAGACAGTGGGTTGGTCTGGAGAGGTACATTCACTAGCGGCGAGCTTTCCAACCGCTGTACCTCGACGTATCGTCCAGGCTTTCGCCTGGTTCAATGACCAACCTTGTCGTTGCATAAGGTTGCGAGAAAAAGGGCGTACCAACATGAAATTGTGGTTTTTGAATCTTGACATGTCTTGTAACAAATGGGAGATTAGCATCCGTGACTAAGGATAGTACTCATTGGAATAAGAAAACCAATTCAAGGGAATGACATGTTTCATATCACGGCCTTTCATTCATCCTCTCCTGCGTGCGCCTTTTTTACAGGGCAATCTCGCGCACTTTCAATTTCTGCTCTGTCCGGGTGCAATCACATTCCGAGTGTGGACCTGCGCGTTTCCAACTGATAACAAACTGAACTGATTAATTGTCCACGGCATGTCTTTGTCGTGAGCAACTGTGCGCCGCTCATGACTTTCGAAAAGAGCGGATAGGTTTGTTCGTCTGAATAAAATAAATGCAAATGAAGATATTACCTGTTGTTCTGCTTGGTTTTTTATCTGTTTTTCAGTCGTCGTTATCCTATGCGGATAATGCCAATGGAAAGAATCTTTATACACAGCGATGCGCCGTGTGCCATGGCGCCGATATCAAAGGAACAGGGCCGTTGGCGAAAAAAAGCAATCCGCCGACGCCTGACCTGACCACGTCCGCCTTCAAGAAGCGGCTCAATGATTATCCCGGTGTGATTGTTTCATCGGTCATTCTTCGCCCGAGTGGAAGTCTGATTCCAAAAACCTTGCGAGAAAACAACGTGAAAATTGCTCCGCACGCCTGGAGCATCAACGATCTGCGTGACTTGAATCAATACATGAGTGAACTCATTACCCGGAAAAGATGAGCAGAAAGAAAGCCTGCGCGCAAACTGGCAGTCATCAAAACAACTAACAACTAACGAGTCGTCTTAAACCTTATTACACAGAGGGACAAACCCATGCGGACAAAGGTTGCAATCGTAGGAGCAGGCCCGGCCGGATTGATGTTGGGGCAACTTCTTTCTCTTATGAGTATCGACAATGTCATCGTCGAGAGTCGTCCCAAAGAGTATGTAGAAGGCCGTAGTCGCGCAGGTCAGATCACGCCAGCAACGGTGAGGATTCTGACTGAGAGTGGTGTCGGTTCGAGAATTGCGTCTGAAGGCATGGTGCATTCTACATTGCAGTTTCATTATGAGGGCGCGACACGCGAACTGAATTTTGAAGCACTCACCGGTCGTACTGTCACCATCTACGGCCAACAGGAAATCATCAAGGATCTGATTGCTGCGCGGTTGAAAACAGACTATCCACTATTATTCGACGCTGCCGATGTGCAGATTCATGATGCCGACGCCCATACACCTTCAGTGACGTTCAAACTCAACGGCGTACAACAGGTGCTCGATTGCGACTTCATCGTCGGTTGTGACGGTTTCCACGGTATTTGTCGCCCACATATCGCTGATTCCCTCAAGTTTTTCTCGCACGCTTATCCGTTCGCCTGGCTGGCGGTGCTGGCTGAAATGTCGCCCATTTCCAGAGACGTCATCTTCGCCAGCCACGAGTCCGGGCTCGCGTTGTTCACCATGCGCTCGCCCAGCGTTTCAAGAATCTACCTGCAATGTTCGCCTGACGCACAGGCCGACAATTGGTCTGGCGCGCAAATGTGGGATCTCTTGCAAGCTCGTATCGAAGGCCGACCCGAGAAAGTCAACGGCGGCGCCGTTATCGAGAAGAGCATTGTCCACCTGAGGAGTTTCGTTGCCGAAAAGATGCAGAAAGGCAGACTGTTTCTGGCCGGAGATGCCGCACATATCGTGCCGCCGTCTGCCGCCAAGGGGCTTAATCTCGCGGTGTCCGATGCCAACATTCTTGCTCGCGCTTTCGAGCGGTTTTATGCACACGACAAGGATGACCTGCTGCTGTCCTATTCCGACATTGCCCTGAAGCAGGTGTGGAAGGATGTGCAGTTTTCCCACGCGATGGTCATGTTGTTTCATCGTTTCGACCACAACGCCGATTTTCATCGGCGACTTCAGACGGCCGAACTCGATCGCATTCTCGGACCTGGTCCGGCGGCGCAGAGTTTCGCAGAACTGTGGGTCGGCAGTCCTCCTTTCGAAGCGTCGATCTGAATTGGGATCTGAACCGGACAGCCACCAGGCTACCCTTCGCAACATGGAATTGTGCAATGGATCAATCAAGGAAGATCCTGATCATCTTGCATCAGGAACATTCTACGGCGGGCCGCGTCGGCCAGCTGTTGGAGCAACTGGGATTCGAGCTTGACATCCGCAAGCCGCGATTCGGCGAGCCGCTTCCGCAGGACATGCGCGAACACGCCGGGGCGGTGGTTTTCGGCGGTCCCATGAGTGCCAATGACAGCGATGCCTACATCCGCGAAGAGATCGACTGGCTGGCCCATCCCCTGAAAGAAGACAAACCGTTTCTTGGGCTTTGTCTGGGGGCGCAGATGCTGACCCGCCACTTGGGGTCGCGGGTCTACGGCCTGGACAACGGCGGCATCGAAGCCGGTTATTACCCGATCACTCCGCTCGCCGCGGCGCACGAAATCACCGCCGATGCCAGCGCTCCTTTTCCGGATCATGTCTATCAGTGGCATAGCGAAGGCTTCGACTTGCCGACGGGCGCCGTGCAACTGGCGGCGGGGACGACTTTTCCGGTTCAGGCCTACCGCTATGCCGACAACGCCTACGCGCTGCAATTTCACCCGGAAGTCACTTACGAAACGATCGATCGCTGGTCGTCCCTTGGCACCGAACGGCTCAAGGCCCCGGGTTCCAAGCCAGCCCACGAACATACCGCGGGCTGGCATCGGCATGACTCAGCGGTTGAAGCGTGGATCAAGGCGTTTCTGCCGAAGTGGATAGGGACCCCCGTCTGATCCACCGATAAACGGGCATCAAGACCCCGACGAACGCCTTCAGTCAGGGTGATCTCACGGAGAGAGTGCAACATGGATTTTCAGCTCTGGATTTTGTTTTGCGTGGTCTTTCTTTCAGCGGCAATCCTCCCGGGGCCGAATGTCGCGTTCTCCATGGCGCAGGCGTTGGATCACGGTTTCAAGGAGTCATTTCCTGGGGCCATCGGTTTCGGCCTGGCGAGCGGGGGACATGCCCTTATCGTGCTGTCGGGGCTGGGTTTGCTGGTCAGCAAAAACCCCGGAATCCTGTTCTGGCTCAAATGGATCGGTGTGGTCTATTTACTCTATCTGGCGCTGAAGTCGTTGCGCTCGCATACACAGGTTGCCGTGGCCACTTCCAGCAAGCGCACGCCGCTACAAATGTTCACCGGAGCTGTGATCGTTTCATTTACCAATCCCAAGGGCATTCTGACGAACATCATCTTGTTCCCGACCTTCGTCAATAAAGACTTGCCTTATGTCCCGCAGTGCATCGCCTTGATTGCGACCGCCATTGTCATTTCCACATCGGTGTACGCCATGTACATGCTCCTGGCCCGGCACGCAGCGAAGATATTCAAGACAAAGCGCCAGATGAGTGTGGTGACGGGCGTTTTGTACATCGGCGTCGCCACTGCAATTGCCACGACTATTTAAATAAATGTGAGTACCCGGCATTACCCAGCATTCAAGCGAGGTTCGATGTGATTGGCGTATTTGATTTCGGCAGTGGTGGATTGACGGTGATGCGTACTCTTGAGTTTGCATTGCCACACGAACACTTTGTCTATCTGGGAGATCATGGCAACCCGCCTTATGGCAACAACGCATCGGGTGATATTTACGATCTCACCCTGGCCGCTGTTGCCCGGCTTTTCGAATACGGTTGTTCATTGGTCGTGATCGCCTGTAATACCGCCGTGGCCACCAGTCTGCGCAATTTGAAGCAGTCATGGCTGCCAGCGTTTTATCCGGATCGAGAGGTGATTGGAGTCGTCACACCGGTAGCCGAAGAGGCGGCAGATGCCGCTGTCGAGAGTGTGGCGGTTTTTGCCACTCAGCATACGGTGGACTCCAATATTTTTGCCACGGAAATTAACAAACGGAATCCAGCTACAGCGGTGTATCAACAAGTCTGTAACGGTCTCGCCTTGCTGATTGAGCAAGACGCGCCGACAGAGCGGTTGCGGGTCGAAATACGTAAACACGTCGATGCGCTCTTGGTGAGTACCCCGCAAGTTCCACAGATTTGCATATTGGGCTGCACCCATTACGCCCTCGTTGAGCCACTGTGGCGGGCAGAGTTGCCGGGCTCGGTGCGGATTCTGTCCCAGTCCCGTGCGTGCGCTGAAAATCTGACGGAGTATCTGCAAAGCAATCCGCGTTTTTCCAGCGCTAAACCCGGTAGCAACTCGTTCCTTACTACAGGCGATGTTGAAACAGTTTCAGAGCGCGCCTCTTTGTTCTACGGAGCAAGGGTCGAGTTTTCGAAAATCTGACAGGTAAGTTCTAACAACTCAGGAGAAAGATATGAAACTGGTTGGCATGATGGGATCACCTTATGTTCGGCGCGTGGCCATTTCGATGCGCCTGATGGACTTGAGCCATGAACACAAGCAGATCTCGGTATTTCGCGACACTGAAGAGTTTCGCGCCATCAATCCCGTCATCAAGGCACCGACGTTGATTCTCGATGACGGTGAAATGATCACGGACTCTTCGATGGTGATTGATTATCTGGAGTCGCTGGTCGGCCCGGAACTCAGTTTGCTGCCAAAAGACCCGAAACAGTATCGCAAGGTGCTGTCGCTCATCGGACTAGGCCTGGCCGTGTGTGAGAAAGCGGTGACGCTCGAATATGAATACAACAAGCCGAAGGCGTTTCACTATGAACCCTGGCAAACCCGTATTACCGAACAACTGAGTGCCGCGCTGGAACTTCTGGACCAAGCAGCAGCGAACAAACGCGATGCTCTCTGGCTGGCAACGGAACAGATATCCCAAGCTGACGTGACGGTAGCCGCCGCCTGGCGTTTCACGCAGTTTCGTGTGCCGCATCTGGTCGATGTCGAAAAATATGCCGCGCTCGCTGCGTATTCCGAACAGATCGAGAAACTTCCGGCGTTTGCTGCTACCCCGCTCAAATAAGCGCCGGGTGATGCTCAGGAGACACAGGGATGTTGAGTCTGGAAGATTTTTTTGCGTTCGGTGAAGCCGGGTACACCTATATACCGCTGTGGCAAAGCCTGCCGTTGCCGGTCGGCGTCGAAGCGCTTTCGCTGTACCAGGCGCTAGCCAATTGCGGGCAGGATTATCTGTTCGAAACCGGGCACTGGCACGACGGTGTGTTCGAGCAGGCGTATTCAGTGATCGGCTTGCCGTGCAATGAGCGTATTGAACTGGATGAAGGTGTCGTGCGCCGTTACTGCAACGACCAATTGTCGACGCGGATTGACTGCGAAGATCCACTGGCGGAACTGGCCCGGCTGCAAAAGCACTTTCGCGTACCGGATTGTCCCGGCCTGCCACCGTTCAGCGGTGGGCTGTTCGGCTACTTCGGGTTCGAAACGACCCGGCTGATTGAGCCACGCCTGCGCCGTGTACCCCGCAAGCCTTCCGGTTTTCATCTCCCTGACGTCTTGCAACTGATCAGCACCGATGTAGTGGTGTTCGACCACCGCGAACGGCTGGCCTGGTGCATCGTGCATGAAAGCTCGAAAACGTTGGGCGACTATCAGAGTGGCATGGATCGGCTCAATCGTCTGGTTGCCAATGTGCGGCCCCTGTTGGTAGCACCGGCACCTTGCGCGCATGTGGCCGAGGTGACTGTTCCCGCCGCCGAATCTGCCTTCCCGCAACCTGCGTTCATCGAAGCGGTGGCGCGGATCAAGGACTACATTGCCGCAGGCGATGTAATGCAGGTGGTATTGTCCCAGCGCATGAGCCTGCCTTTCGAGGAGGATGCCGTGGCGCTGTATCGCTCCCTGTCGGATCTGGGGCAAACACCGTACCGGTACTTGTTGAATCTGGGGGATTGCCAGGTGGTTGGCGCTTCTCCGGAAATGCTGTTCCGCCAGCAGGAGCAAACGGTGACGACGCGGCCCATGGCCGGCACTCGGCGGCGAGGCAGCGTGGTGGCCGAGGACAACCGTCTCAGAGAAGAGCTGCTTGCCGATCCCAAGGAGATCGCCGAACACATGATGCTGGTCGATCTGTCGCGAAACGACCTCGGGCGGTTGGCCAATACAGGCAGTGTGCAGGTAAGCCAGTTGCTCAAAGTGGAATACTTCTCCCACGTCATGCACATCGTCTCGACGGTCACCGGCCAGATAGCCGACGACGTCAGTGGTCTGGAACTGTTCAAAAGCATTTTCCCGGCCGGCACGCTCAGCGGCGCATCGAAGGTGCGTGCGCTTGAGATCATCGCCGAACTTGAGCCGCATGCACGCGGGGTATACGGCGGTGCCATCGGTTATCTGGACTGGAACGGTCGCGCCGATCTGGCGATCACCATTCGCACCGGGCTGCTCAAGGATGCGCGACTTTATGTGCAAGCCGGCGCCGGCGTTGTGCAGGATTCAGTCGCCGAACGCGAGTGGCAGGAAACCATCGAGAAAAGCCAGTTGATGCGGGTTGCGGCGGGCCGCTGCCAAACACTGGCCCAACGTCAGGAGGTGGCCTATGCACTTAATGATCGATAACTACGATTCGTTCACTTACAACATCGTGCAGTACCTGGGCATGCTCGGTGCCGATGTCGAGGTGCGGCGCAACGATCAGATCACCCTGGCAGAAATGGAAGCACTGCAACCGCAGTCGCTGATTGTCTCGCCGGGGCCGTGTTCGCCTGCCGAGGCGGGTATTTCGCTGGCCGCCATCAAACACTTTGCGGGCCGCTTGCCGATACTGGGTATCTGCCTGGGCCATCAATGCATCACTGCTGCGTTTGGCGGAGAGGTACGCAGGGCGCGAGAGGTGCTGCACGGCAAGGTGTCGCGCATCCGTCACGACAGCCGTGACTTGTTCGACGGTTTGCCTGACTGTCTGGAAGTGGCGCGGTATCACTCGCTCGTGGCCGGCGCTTTGCCCGACGAACTGGTGGCTACGGCCCATGCGCTGGATGAAAACGGCCAGCCTGGCGAAATCATGGCGCTGCGACATCGTGAGCTGCCGATCTATGGTCTGCAGTTTCACCCCGAGTCAGTGATGACGCAGCAAGGGCTGGATATGTTGGGCAATTATCTGCAACTGGTCGAGGGTCGCATCGCCGGGCTGGCGATCTAAGCCGGTTGCCATGGACGGGACTTTGGCTCGTTTTCGTTTTCCCAGCGTTGCAGATTCTGTTCAAGTAACTCATGTGGGAGGGCGCTGGCGTCAAAGCCGACTCAAAACGCGATTAGTGCATCTGTCCGCGTAACGCGGGCAGGTGACAAGTGTAGTGGTCTAATGAAACCTGACTTCGGTCTCTTTTCAGCGCGCAATTTGAGAGGGGCCCTCCCCAGCAGTACTTCGAAACTGTCGTAGGAAAATCCCTACAGGCGCATCCGTGATTCCTAGCCCTAAATAAGATTGCTCCGATTATTTGGTTGGTGGCTCATAGCTATCATTCAAGGGCCAGGGCGGCATCTTGATGCCTATCCAAGCCATATCACGCTTGGTCATCGCATTCGGACAATTCAGGGAGGGCGGTTGCGGACAGAGAGGGGATCTGGATCGTGCTGAAACATATCGGTGTGGCCGATCTTTGCGTAGGAATGTTTGTCCAGGAGCTAACCGGTTCCTGTATGGAGCGTCCGTTCTGGAACAATAGCTTTCTCATCCAGAATGAAGAGGTACTGGAAAAGATCCTTGTTCCGGGCATCGTTGGGGCATGGATCGACCTGTCCAAGGGGGTGGACGTACAGGTTTCTGCGTGTGCTGAAACCAATGCGCAAGCGGGGCAAGGCGGACAGCAGCCCTCATGTGCGTCGGACCGATCTTGCGCACAAGCCGTCTGCCCACGTCCGAGGGCGGCAATGAGCGAAGAGTTGTCAAGGGCGGCCGAACTTTGTTCCAGCTCCAAGGCCGCGGTCATGGAGATGTTCGGCGAGCTACGGATGGGGCGGATCGTTCAGTTGGATCGTGTCACGGACATGGTGGGTGAGATATCCGAGTCCCTGTTACGCCATCCTGACGCACTGCTCAGTCTGGTGCGCCTCAAAACTGCCGACGAATATACCTACATGCATTCCGTAGCCGTCTGCGGGTTGATGATTGGTCTGGCACGCCAGTTGGATCTACCGCCGCTCCTGGTAGAAGAGGCCGGTCTGGCTGGCTTGCTGCATGACGTGGGCAAAATGGCGATACCTGCGGCCATCCTGGCCAAGCCACTTCCTTTGAATGACAACGAACACACGACGATGCGCACCCACCCTGAGGCTGGAGCCAGGATGCTGGGGCAAAGCAGGTACTTCACTGACCGGGTGCTGGACGTTTGTCTGCATCACCATGAGAAAGTGGACGGCAGCGGCTACCCCCATAAATTATGCGGAACCCAGATCAGCCTGTTCGCGCGCATGGCAGCCGTCTGTGATGTGTATGACGCCGTGACGTCTGACCGACCTTATCGAGATCGCTGGTGCCCCGCTGAATCGATTCGGAAAATGGCCGGATGGACAGGGCACTTCGATCAGAAAGTGTTTCACGCCTTCGTCAAATGCATTGGTATCTATCCGGTGGGCGCGTTGGTACGACTCCAAAGCGACAGGTTGGCGGTGGTCATGGAACAGCATCACGAATGTTTGCTCACGCCCATGGTGAAGGTTTTCTTCTCGGCGTCGAGTCGCACACCGCTGCCGCCCGAATGCATTGACCTGGCCTGTGGGCAGGACAGGATAGTCAGCTTCGAGTCGGAGAAAACCTGGGGTTTGAAGAACCTCGAAGCGCTCTGGGGCGCCAAGGTGCAAGGCCGCGAGACGCGCTTTGGCTAACGCGGTACGAACCTGGGTTTCCTTGCCAGCGCTTGTCGCTGGTTTTTTTCTTCCGGAGTGTCCGGGGCGCGTAGGAATTCTCCTACGGCGCAACCGCAATCCTTAGTGGTAAATCAGGATGCTCCGATAGTTTCATTGCTATTACTTGGCCATCATCTCTTCAGGCCAACAGAACCGGGCATCCCAAGGCTGGATGTTCTTGCGCCGGATCCCGCCGGATCCGCACTGAACTGGAGAGATGAAGGTGAAAGGACAGGTAGATTCTTCCCCCCTGATCTTGATGCTGCCTGCGGGTTTGACGGCAGCGCTCGGTTGCGCCGCGATACTGATCAGCGCGGACCTCACCCCTGCAAGCGCAGTCAGTTGCGCTTTTGTCCTGCTGGGCTCGCTGTTCATGGGCATGTGGAACAAGCGCTTAGTGAGTACCCGTTTGCACGCCCAGCAAGGCGATCTGCCAGGTCACCTTCCGCTGGCCGTTTCACCCGATGAAGGATTGGGTGAGGTCTGTGCGCAGGTGCTGCCGATCTGGAGCCACCAGATCGATGCGGCGCGCATCCTCAGCGAGGAGTCGATCCTCAAGCTCAGTCACCGCTTCGCGACGCTGTCGGGGGAGATCAGTGCTTCCGCGTCCCAGGGCGCAGGCCAGAATTCGGGCGCACGTCTGCTGGATATCCTTGAGGTCGGTCAGCGGGACCTGGATTCGATCATGGTTGCCCTGCGTGACGCGCTTTTGCGCAAGGAGTCGGAACTCAAGGAGGTCTTGCTCCTTTCTGACTTCACCTCGCAGTTGCAGGAAATGGCCAAGTTCGTCGGGGATATTGCCCAGCAGACCAATCTGCTGGCGCTCAACGCCGCCATTGAAGCGGCGCGGGCGGGGGATGCCGGACGTGGCTTCGCGGTGGTGGCCGATGAAGTGCGCAAACTGTCGAGTCTATCCGGCGAGACGGGGCAGAAAATCAGTGAAACGGTGAACACCGTCAACGCTGCGATCTCTCGCACCGTCGAGCTTTCCCGGCATCAGGCGCAGCAGGATTCACACACCCTGGCTCACTCCGAGCAACTGGTGTCCCAGGTGATCGAGCACTTTCGGCATAACGCCCAGGCCATTGTCGATACCAGCAGCAGTCTTCAGCAGCAAAGCGAAAACGTTGCGACCGAGATATCGGGGGTACTGGTCGCCCTGCAGTTCCAGGACCGGGTCGGCCAGATGCTTTCTTTGGTCAACAACGATCTTAGCAAACTGCATGCGCATATCGCCGAACGCCAGCAACTGGCCCTTGCCGGCGGAACACCTGCCCCGATCATCGCCAAGAGCTGGCTCGAGCAATTGGCAAGCACCTACACGATGCCTGAACAACACGCGATCCATCACGGAAAGCCTGTGGTGAGCAGCCCTTCATCCGAGATCACTTTTTTCTAGGGAGTTTCCCATGAGCAAAACCATCCTGATTGTCGATGACTCTGCTTCCATTCGCCAAGTGGTGAGCATCACGTTGAAGGGCGCCGGTTACGAGGTCATCGAAGGTGTCGACGGTCGCGACGCCCTGACCAAGCTCGACGGCCGCAAGATCCACCTGATCGTCAGTGACGTGAACATGCCGAACATGGACGGCCTGAGTTTCATCAAGGCCGCCAAACTGCTGCCGGCCTACAAGTTCACGCCAGTGATCATGCTGACCACCGAAACCGCAGAGGCCATGAAACAGCAGGGCCAGGCCGTCGGTGCCAAGGCTTGGATGGTCAAGCCCTTCCAGCCGGCCCAGATGCTGGGTGCCGTCTCCAAACTGATCATGCCTTAGCGCCGCCAGAGTCCCTGGAAAGGAGGTTGTCATGACAAACACCACGGCTTGTCTGCGTCGGATCCTGGTGCTCGAGGGTCCCCTGACCATCTACACCGCCGCTGAACGCAAGGACCTGTTGCTGGAACTGTTTCCCTTGGCCCATGAAGTCGAAATGGATCTTGGGGGTGTGGACGAAATCGATACCGCCGGACTCCAGCTATTGGTGCTGATCAAGCAGGCGTCACTGAGCCACGGTTCCAGCCTGCTGCTGAGCAATCCCAGCACAGCGGTGCTTGATGCACTGGATATGAGCGGGTTGCACAGCTTTTTCGACGAGTCGGCCACGCCTCGTCAGCAGAGAGGTTGAAACCATGAGTTCGCCCATGAATCTGGACGATGTGCTACAGACCTTCATCGCCGAAAGCCAGGAGCTTCTGCTCCTGATGGAAGACGCGCTGCTGCAGATCGAACAGGCCCCGGATGATGCCGACACCATCAACGCGTTGTTTCGCGTCGCACACACCATCAAAGGGTCTGCCGGCCTGTTTGGCTTCACGCCGATCGTGGCCTTTACCCATGTCGCGGAAAGCGTACTGGATCGGGTCCGCGGACATGAGCTGCGGGTGGACGAGTCGCTCAGCGCGTTGTTCCTCGAAGTGCGGGACCACTTGTGCACGCTCATTGAATTGCTTGCCAGCCACGGCGACCTGCAAGGCATGACAGCAGAGCACGAGCGGCAGGGAGCGGCATTGGTCGAGCGTCTCGACCGCTACCTGGAGCACTGTCCGGAACCGGTGCAGTGCCTGGCAACGGTCGAACCGCCGCAATCGGCTTGCGTCGCGCGTTGGCATGTGTCCCTTCGCCTGTGTCCCGACGTTTTGCGCAACGGCATGGATCCGCTGTCATTGCTGCGCTACCTCAACAGCTTCGGGCAAATCAGCGCTGTCGTGTGTATCACCGAGGGCATGCCGGATATCGCGGCAATGGATCCGGAAACCTGTTACCTGGGGTTTGAGCTGGGGTTCGTCAGTGATGCCGACCAGGCCACCATCGAAGGGGCCTTCGACTTCGTTCGCGAGGGCAGCCGGATCTGCGTGTTGCCATGCAACGGCGACCTGGCCGGTTTCCGGGCCTTGATCGGCCGTCTCGATGCTGAGCCCGATGCCATGGTCGAGGCCTTCGTCGCCTGCGGTTCCGTCACCCGTGAAGCCTGGCTGGCCAGTTCGTCTTCTGGCGAGTCGACGGTCGTTGCGGTGGCCCCCGAGGTGCCAGACCAGATGGCGCGCGATGACGCGACCAAGAGCCGGGGGGCAAAAGAGGCCCGTCCGGCCGAAGGTAATCTGATTCGGGTCGACGCCGGCAAACTGGATCAATTGATCAACCTGGTGGGCGAGCTGATCATCGCCGGCGCTGGCGCCAACCTGGGGGCCATCCAGAGCGGCATCGGCGAGTTGATTGAAGCGACCAGCTCGCTCTCGCGCCTTGTCGAGGAGGTGCGCGACTGTGCCCTGACCCTGCGAATGGTGCAGATCGGTGCCACGTTCAACCGCTTCCAGCGGGTGGTGCGCGATGTCTCCAAGGAGCTGGGCAAGGACATCGCCTTGCACGTCTTTGGCGCCGAGACCGAGCTGGACAAGACGGTGGTCGAGCGCATCGGCGATCCCCTGACCCATCTGGTGCGCAACGCCATGGACCATGGAATCGAAGCCTCCCATGTGCGTCGTGAACGTGGCAAGCCAGAGCAGGGTACGGTTCGCCTCAACGCCTATCACGAGGCCAACAGCATCGTCATTGAAGTCAGTGACGACGGTGGCGGCCTGAACAAGCAACGCATCCTGGCCAAGGCGATGGAGCGCGGCCTGGTTGCCGAAGGGCAACAGCTGGCCGACGGCGACATTCTCAATCTGATTTTCGAGCCAGGCTTTTCCACCGCCGATCAGGTCAGCAACCTGTCCGGGCGCGGCGTGGGGATGGATGTCGTCAAACGGAACATCGTCGCGCTGCGCGGCTCGGTCAATCTGGAAAGCGAAGAGGGCGTGGGCACCACGGTGCGTATCCGCCTGCCGCTGACCCTGGCCATCATCGATGGTTTTCTGATCGGAGTCGGCAACGCTTCTTACGTCGTGCCCCTGGACCTGGTCGAGGAGTGCATCGAGCTGTCGACCGATGACGGCGACAACCAGGAATTCCTCGACCTGCGAGGTGCGGTGCTTCCGGTGCTGCGTCTGCGCGAGATGTTCGCCATCGATGAGCCCAACCATGGCCGTGAAAACATCGTGGTGGTGCATTACGCGGGGATGCGGGTAGGCCTGGTCGTCGATCAATTGCTGGGGGAGTTCCAGACGGTGATCAAGCCGCTGGGCAAGATTTTCGGTACAGCTCACGGACTGGGCGGCTTCACCATCCTGGGGAACGGAGCGGTAGCGTTGATCCTGGATATTCCCAAACTACTCGGGCAAGTCGCCAGCCAGCAGAAGCACGGTACGACCCTCAGCCCTGAATTGACTCAATAGTGTTCCCTGGAGTACAGCTCATGACCGTTAAAAAGAATATCTCGCTGCTGGTCGCCTCAGCTCTGTTGGGCATCCTGATCCTCGTCAGTCTCAGTCTCTATCTGATGGGTGGGGTCAGGAGCACCGCCAGCTATGCACAAGTCAACACTGTGCCCAGCCTGCAGTTGCTGGATCATGTGGCCCTGGCCCTGGCGCAGAGCCACAGTCGCCAATGGCAGAGCCTGTCCGGACCTGTCGGCGGTTCCCAGCAAAGTGACAGGGAGTCGGTACTCCAGGCACTCGATCGGTACCAGAAAGAGTTCGTCTCCGACGATCGTGACGCCACGCTGCTCAGCGCCTTGCGCAGCACAGTCAACGAATACAACCGGGGGGCGGAACGTTTCGACAATGCCCTCAGGAGCGCGGCCCCTGAAGCCCGTAGTCTGCTGCTCGACCTGGACGTGACACGTGAAAAGGTGACTTCGGCCCTGGGCGATATCCGCCAGCACAACCTGGACCTGGGGGAAAAAAATGCAGCGATTGCGGCATCGACCGAACAGACGGCGATCTACAGCATTGCCTTGGTCGGTGGTGCTACCTTGCTGGCCATCGGCTTGATCGGCTTCTTCCTGGTGCGCCGGCTGCTTCACACATTGGGTGGCGAGCCCGACGATGTACGCCGGCTGGCGGAGCGGTTCGTGGCCGGGCAGCTGGATGTGCAAGGCAGTGGCAACGGCCTTGAGCGTACCGGACTGATGGGGTCCATGGACCGCCTGAGCGGGACCTTGAACCAGTTGATCAGCGATATGAACAGCATGTCCGCGGAGCACGACAAAGGCGACATCGACGTGCAGATCGATGCGGCACGCTTCGCTGGCAGCTATGGGCTGATGGCCCAAGGCATCAACGATATGGTCGCCGGGCATATCAACGTCAAGAAGCAAGCCATGGCCTGCATCAAATCGATCAGCGAGGGCGATCTGCAGGCGCCCCTGCAAGCCTTCCCCGGCAAGAAGGCGTTCATTAACGTCACCGTCGAACATCTGCGCAGCACCATCATGGCGTTGATCGAAGAGATGCGTCACATGTCGGACGAGCATGAGAAAGGCGACATCGATGTGCACATCGACGTACAGCGATTCCAAGGCTCCTACCGTCAGATCGCCCAAGGCATCAACGACATGGTCGATGGCCATATCAGCGTGAAAAAACAGGCCATGGCTTGCATACGCTCTTTCGGCGAAGGCGACCTGTCGGCGCCCCTGGCCCAGTTCCCCGGCAAAAAAGCCTTTATCAACGACAATATCGAGCAACTGCGCAGCAACATCCAGGCGCTGATCGAAGACACCCAGATGCTCAGCGAGAATGCGGTAGTCGGTCGGCTCGATACCCGTGCGGACAGTACTCGCCACCAAGGGGATTTCCGCCGCATCGTGGCGGGGATCAACAGCACGCTGGACTCGATCGTCGCGCCCCTCAGCGAGGCGATGGAGGTCATGATGGCCCTGTCCGGTGGTGACCTGACCCGCAGTGTCAAGGGTGATTACCAGGGCAGCCTGCAAGACCTGAAGAATGCGGTCAACGAAACGGTGAGCAAACTCTCGCAGATCATTGGCGAGGTTCGCAGTTCCGCCGATTCGCTGTCCAGCGCTTCGGAAGAGATCTCCGCCACGGCCCAGAGCATCAGCCAATCGGCTTCGGTGCAGGCGGCGTCGGTCGAAGAAACGTCAGCGTCGATGGAACAGATGTCGGCGTCGATCTCGCAGAACACCGAGAACGCCAAAGTGACCGATGGCATGGCCGGCAAGGCGAGCAAGGAAGCGAGCGAGGGTGGGCAGGCCGTCAAGGACACCGTCTCGGCCATGAAAACCATCGCGGAGAAGATCGGGATCGTCGATTCGATTGCCTATCAGACCAATCTGCTGGCGCTCAACGCGGCCATCGAAGCGGCCCGTGCCGGCGAGCATGGCAAGGGCTTCGCGGTTGTCGCCGCTGAGGTGCGCAAGCTCGCCGAACGCAGCCAGGTCGCGGCGCAGGAAATCGGCCAGGTGGCCAAAAGCAGTGTTGCCCTGGCTGAACGGGCCGGCAACCTGCTGGATGAGATCGTGCCCTCGATCACCAAGACCTCCGATCTGGTCCAGGAGATCGCGGCGGCATCCGAAGAGCAATCCATCGGCTCCGAGCAGATCAATACCGCCATGTCGCAGATGAGCCAGATCACTCAGCAAAACGCCTCGGCCTCCGAAGAGCTGGCCGCCACCGCCGAGGAAATGAGCAGCCAGGCCGAACAGCTACAGGAGTTGATGGGCTTTTTCACCTTGCAGGGGCGGGTGGCGGTGTCTGCCGTACCACGGGCCTCTGCTACCGGTCTGGGCGGCCTGCAAAGCAGCGAGCATGCCCAGGAAGGCGGTTTCATTCGCTTCGGGAGTTGAGACATGGACGCTGCAGCCTTGAGCCATTTCGAGTACGTGCCGCAGAGTCCGTGCGACAGCGAACTCCTGCAATTGCTGACGTTCGTGTCCGCCAGGGAGGTCTATGCAATCGATACCTTGTGCGTGCGCGAGATCATCGAATACGGCCAGGTGACGAGCGTACCGATGATGCCCGATTTCATCCGCGGGGTGATCAATCTCCGCGGTTCGGTGGTCCCGGTGATCGATCTGCAGGCGCGCTTCAGCAAGGGCGCCACGCAGCGAGGCAGCAGGACCTGCATCGTTATCCTGGAACTGACCCAGGAAGGCGAACCCCACGTACTGGGCATTGTCGTCGACTCGGTGAGCGAGGTGATCGAAATCGAACTGGCGGACGTCAAGGCCGCGCCGGCGATCGGAAACCGGATCCGTGAAGACTTCATTCGAGGGATGGTCAAGGTACGAGGGGCGTTCCTGACTGTGCTTCAGATCGACCAGGTGCTGTGTGTCCGTGAGATCGCCAGCCAATTGCATTGAGCCGTCGTGCTCAGGCGTGCCTACGTTGTCTTGAGAGGGGGCTGCCGCCTGCGGTGGGCCCCGAGGAGTGAACCATGTCCATATCTGCGTCGCGCCCATCGGCCCAAGGGACGGCAGCCCAGCAGTACCTGACCTTCAGCGTCGGCCAGGAGATGTTTGCGGTCGGTACCCCATGCGTCCGGGAGATTGTCGAATACGGTCCGATCACCCCGTTGCCGATGGCGCCGCAGAAGGTTCGCGGCATCATCAATCTGCGCGGGGCGGCCATTGCGGTGCTGGATCTCGGCCTGTGTTTCGGCGGGGCCCAGACCTTGGAAAATCCGCGCACCTGCATCGTCATGCTGGAGATCCACGGCAGCAGTGGCGCCGGCCTGGTGGGCATCATCGTGGACGCCGTCAGCGAAGTGCTGGAGATCCCGGCCGAACAGATCGAGCCGGCGCCGGCGCTCCAGGGACGCCTTAGTCCTGAATTCGTAGTGGGGGTCGGCAAGCTCAGTGATCGTTTTGTGCTGTTGCTGGACATCGAGCATCTGCTCAGTCGCAATGACTGGTCGGCACTCCTTGCTTCGAGCATCGATGAAGGCGGGTCGAAAGCATGAATGCCGTCCTATCAGACAACGAGTTCCAGCAGTTTCGGGCGATGATTCACGAGATTGCCGGAATCAGCCTGTCCGTTGCCAAGAAGCAGCTGGTCAGCGGCCGTTTGGCCAAGCGCCTGCAGTTTTTCAACTTGACCACCTACGGCAGCTATTACCGTTTGCTGATGAAGGACCAGGCCGAGTTGCAAATGGCGGTGGACCTGCTGACCACCAACGAGACCTATTTTTTTCGAGAACCCAAGCATTTCGATTTTCTGCGCAACGTGGTGCTCGCCGAGCTGCGTGGCAATGGCCCGGTGCGCATCTGGAGTGGTGCCTGCTCCACGGGGGAAGAACCCTACACCCTGGCCATGGTGCTGGCTGACAGTCTGGGCACCCGGCCATGGGAGATCCTCGCTTCCGATATCAGCAGCCGGGTACTGGAAAAAGCCCGGAGCGGACGCTACCCACTGGATGGTATCCGCGGTATTCCCGAGCCGCTGCTGAACAAGTACTGCCTGAAGGGCGTGGGCAGCAACAATGGCATCTTCATGGTCGACCGCGCGTTGGCGTCACGGATTACCTTCACGTCGATCAACTTGAACAACCCACTGCCTTCGGTGGGGCAGTTCGACGTGATCTTCCTGCGCAATGTGATGATCTATTTCGATAACCAGACCAAGTCCGAGGTGGTCAAGCGCTTGAGCAAGCATCTGCGGCCAGGGGGTTATTTCATCGTGAGTCACTCGGAAAGCCTGAATGGCATCAGCGACGAATTGCACCTGGTCAAACCCTCGATCTACCGTAAGCCGGACGCTTGAGATGGTTCAGGTGATCGAGTATTTCCTGCAGCCCGGCGACGTGGCGTTCGGAGGACGCCAGATGCGCTTGTGTACGGTGCTGGGGTCCTGTGTGGCCCTGGTGTTCTGGCACCCGCAACGCTTGTTGGGCGGCATGTGTCATTTCATGTTGCCTCGGCGGGGCGGCCGCGGCGCCGGACACCTGAACGGCCGTTACGCTACGGATGCCTTGGTGCTGTTGCTCGAATGCATCCATCGGGCGGGGGCCCGGCCCGAGCAGTTCGAAGTGAGTCTTTTCGGCGGGGCCGACATGTTTCCCGGAGTAGAGCGCGGTGACGCTACCGGGATCGGCCAGCAGAACGTCAATGCCGCCAGGCGCTTGATCCAGGACCATGGATTGCAGTGCCGGGCCTATCACGTAGGTGGCCGAGGGTATCGCCACCTGGTGTTCGATGTGGGCAGCGGACGCCTCCAACTCCATCATGCCGACTCGGTACGCAAGGTATTCGAATCGCCCAAGAGTAATCTCAGATGACGGCTATCAAGGTCTTGATCATTGATGATTCCGCAGTGGTGCGCCAGGTGTTGAGTGCGACCTTGAACCAGGCCAGCGGGATACAGGTTATCGACGTTGCCGTCGATCCGGTGTACGCCATGGAGAAGATGAACAGGCAATGGCCTGATGTCATCGTATTGGACGTCGAGATGCCACGAATGGACGGTATTACCTTCCTGAAAAAGCTGATGGCGCAGAAGCCTACGCCGGTGGTGATCTGTTCGACGCTCACAGAGAAGGGCGCCAAGACCACCTTGCAGGCATTGGCGGCCGGTGCAGTCAGTATCGTCACCAAGCCACAGTCCAACCTGCGACAGTTCCTGACTGAGAGTGCGGATGAACTGGTCCAGGCCGTCAGGGGCGCAGCGAAGGCCAACCTGCGGCGCAGGGTGGGTGCACGGACGCCTGCCGACGTACCGCCTCGGCTCAGTGCTGACGCGATCCTGTCCCCTGGGGCCGTGGCCATGGCGCGCACGACTGAAAGCATCGTGGCCATCGGTACTTCCACCGGCGGCACCCAGGCCCTGGAACAGGTTCTCCAGGGGCTGTCGCGGGTCTGTCCAGGCATTGTCGTGGTGCAGCACATGCCGGAGAAGTTTACCGCCGCCTTCGCCGAACGCCTCGATCATGTTTGCGAGATCGAGGTCCGCGAGGCGGTACAGGGCGACCGCATCATCCCCGGGCGTGCGCTGATTGCGCCGGGAGGCACTCACATGCTGGTCAAGCGCAGCGGTGCCCAGTACCAGGTGGATATTGTCCAGGGGCCTCCCGTCAGCCGGCATCGACCTTCGGTGGATGTACTCTTCCGTTCGGTCGCACGCAGCGCAGGTAGCAACGCCCTGGGCATCATCATGACAGGCATGGGGGACGATGGCGCTCGTGGCCTCAAGGAAATGCGCGATGCCGGCGCCAGGACCCTGGGCCAGGACGAAGAGTCTTGTGTGGTGTATGGAATGCCGCGCGAGGCGTTCAAGCTGGGCGCGGTCGAGCGCGAGCTGCCCCTGGAACAGATCGCTTCGGCCATCCTTGGCGTCCGCGGCCATCAGCCCTGATCAAGGTGTTCAGACCAGCCCTTCATTCAAGGCGTAGCGCACCAGGTCGGTGCTGGTGGCAAAGCACATCTTTTCCATCAGCCGAGTCTTGTGGGTGCTGACGGTCTTGTTGCTGATCACCAGCTGTTCGGCGATCTGGTTGACGCTCAGTCCTTGGGCCAGCATGCGCAGGATCTGGAACTCACGCGAGGTCAGGCTCTGCGAGGCGTTCTCGGGTGTCACGCCACTGCTTTGCAGTGCGATCTGCTCGGCCAGTTGTGGGTCGAGGTAACGTGCGCCGGTGCTCACCTTGCGGATCGCGGCCAACAGCGCTTCCGGGTCGCGGTCCTTGGTCATGTAGCCCGAGGCGCCGGCACGCAGGGCACGCTGGGCGATGTGGGCTTCATTGTGCATGCTCAGGATGAGCATCGGCAGTTTGGGGTAATGGGCATGGATACGGCTGATCAGATCCTCGCCACTCGAACCGGGCATGGTCATGTCGAGCAGGAGCACATCGATCTCGGTATGGCGCAACAGCTCCAGGACCTGGGCTCCGTTCTCCGCTTCCGCCACCACGCAGATGTCCTTTACCAGCGCGAACAATTGCTTGAGGCCTTCGCGCATGATCGTGTGATCGTCGGCCACCATTAAACGGATCATGAGTCGTGACTCCTTGAATCAGGTACGCGCAGTTGGACAGTGGTACCGCTGCCCGGGCTGCTGGATATGGTGGTAGTGCCTCCCAGGGTCAGGCCGCGTTCGCGCATTCCCAGCAAGCCGAGGGTCCGGGTTGATTGTTCGCGTTGCTCGAAGCCTTTGCCGTTGTCGGTGATCTCCAGTGACCAGCCGTTCTCGCCTTGCTCGAACGTGATATCGACCCGAGTGGCTTCGGCGTGTCGGGCGATATTGGTCAGCGACTCCTGGGCGATCCGAAATGCAGCGGTTGCGCTGGCATCGTCCAGATGGATTTTTTGCGCAGGAACCTGCAGGTTGCAGTCGATGCCCCATTGCTGCTTGAACGTGTCGGTCAGCCATTCCAATGACGCGACGATGCCCATGTTGAGGATGGAGGGGCGCAGGCTGGTGGAAATGTTCCTGACCACCTGCACCGTTTGGTCGATCAGTTGCAGCAGGCGTGCCACTTGTTCGCTGAGCTGGGGCAATTGCTCGCCGTACTGGAAGCGCAGCAGCGAAGTGCCCATGCGTATTGCCGTCAGATGTTGTCCGAGCTCATCGTGGATTTCCTGCGCAATGAGCTTGCGCTCCTCTTCCCGCGCACTTTCCCGACTGGACATCAACTGGCGCAGTTGCTTGTTGAGCGATGCCAGGCGCATTTCAGCCAGGCGCAACTGCGATATGTCGCGAACGACTGCCAGCACGGTGGCGATCTTTCCCTGGATGTCCTGCTCGGGTACGAGACTGATGTGATAGACGCGCTGCAGTCGATGCTGCTCGGTGAGCACAAATTCATGCTCCAGGGGCTGGCCCTTTTCCACGGCTTCGATCACGGCTGCATGGAATAACTGGCTTTGCAGGTTCTTCGGAAGGATCTCGAGCAGACCCTTGCGCAGCAAGTCGATTTGCGGGCGATCCAGCCAGGCTTCCAGGGCGGGATTGACGAACAGCAATTCTCCGGTTCGACTCAGTCGTGCAATACCATCCGGAGAGTTCTCGACCAGCGTGCCGATCTCCTGCTGCCGGGCCAGTTCGTTGCGCTGGGCCTCCAGGATGTCGGTAATGTTGCGAGCGATGCACACCAGGCGATGCAAGCGCCCATTTGAATCGGCTACGGGGACCAGGTTGAAATGGACGACGAGTGAGCGCTGGCCGCAGGGCAGGTGGGCATCCAGCTCGATGGGGGCTCCCACGGCGATGCAGTGCAGGCAGATCGCCTCGACAATGCTTGCGGCTTCTTTTTCCAGGCACTGGCCCAACGACTGGCCGATCATGTCCGAATGATTTTTGCCGAGCATTTCGCACAGCTTTGGATTGGCCTCCAGGCAACTGAGTTGCTGCTCGGCATCCACGGCGAGCAGGCAAAGCATGTCTTGCGAATGGTCGAAGACTTCGCGGTAACGGCGTTCGCTCTGCGCCAGGTGGCTGTGGGCCGAGCAGCGCTCCCAGGCGATGGCAGCGATATGACTGGCCATTCGTGCATGTTTGCGGTCCTGCTCGCTCAGTTGGGTGTCGCCAACGACGAACAACAGGATGACGCCCATGGTGCCGCCGGTCTTGTTGATCACCGGCTCAACCCAGCAACCTCGATAGCCTGCCTTCAAGGCGGGCCGGCTGAACGCGACGCCCAGGGCATCGCTTTTCAAGTCAGCGATGAAGTGGTGGTGCCCGAACAGCTCGGGACGTCGATCAAGATCGTCGGCCAGGCAGCTTGCGATCGAGGACGTATCCGTAGGAGGCGCGCCAGCGGAGTCGTCGCCAGGTACAGCCTTGAACGCCATGGCGTTGTGCAACTCGGGGGTCAGAATATCCAGGTAGGCGCCGAGCAGGGGCAGCACCTCAAGGAGCGTGTCGTGGGTGACCATCTTCTGGAAAATGGCGGAGCGCGCATTCTCGGCGCGTTCCTGCCGGCGTAATGCGCTGATGTCCTGGGCGGTGACCAGCACCCCACACAGCTCCCCTGTTTCGTCATGCTCCGGGGTCAGGTTGCACAGGAAATCCATGGATCGACGGGAATGCGTGTCCTTGTTTTCCAGCAGGAACGTGTTCGCTACGCCGGTCGATAACGTGAGCTCTACCTGCGTGCGAAAGTACTCATCGAGCTGATTGGGCGTCGAGACGCGTTCGGTGATGTGAGTGTTGGGAAAACCTCGGGCGCGTTCAAGCTCGGGATTGGCATAGATCTGCTGTCCCAGCCGATTGTAGCGAAGGATGATGTTTTGTGAGCTTTGGGCCAGCGAGAGGTACTTCTGTTCGTTATTGAACAATGCCTGGCGCAAGGCGAGGTGCTCACTGATGTCTTCCAGCTGCGATACGAAGTAAAGCGCTTGGGCATCAGCGTTACGGGCGATGCCCAGGGTCAGGCGTGCCCACAGCGTGCTGCCATCTTTACGGATGTAGCGTTTTTCCAGGGTCAGGCTGGTGCGGTGCCCCTGGATGAGCCTTTGCAATTCATCCTTGCTGATATCGGCGTCGTCCGGGTGCGTCAGACGCTGGAAGGAGGTGGCACGAAGTTCTTCTTCGGTGTAGCCAAGCATCTGGCATAGCCTTCGGTTGGCGGCGATCCACTCACCGCTCATTCGCAACAACGCCAGGCCGGTGCCGGCAGAATGGAACGCCAGGCGGTAATCCTGTTCGGCAACGTGAACGGGTTCGGCGCGGCGGACTTTCACCAGATAGGTGGATTGTCGGGCCTTGTAGTCGAGGGTCACGCTCAGCGTGTCGCCGTTGGCCGACGTACTCTGGAAATACCAGTTCCCCTTGAGTCGCGCATGGGTCAGGTGCTGGTCAAATGTCAGCGGTCTGAGGGAAAAAAGCCCGGGCGAGGGCATCAGGGCGGCGACGCTCTCGCTTAGGCCCAGCAGCCGGCTGGCGCTGTCATCCATGATCAGCAGCGCCCCCTGGGCATCCAGCAACAGGACCCCCACATCCTCGGCATCCTGCGTGGACGGTGTTGCAATCGCCATGGCTGAGTCCATTCGCCCCGTCCTCTAGTGATCCGATCTTGAGCATAGCTTAAGTCTTGCGACCAAAATCGGGTGTTCGACTATGGTCATAAGGTTGCACACGGGCTTTTGATCGATGCTGGTGTACTTGCCGGATGGGGTGGCAGGCAGACGAAAGGACGAGAGTCCTGTTGGACAGAAACCAGGGATGCGACCACAATGGTGTCATTGTGATATCAGTGTGTGCCGCCGACGCAACGAGCGTGCCTATGCAAGTAGCTTCAACAGAGAGGGTCAGCCTTCGCAGATGGATCTGGCGGGCGTTTGCCAGTACCAGCCTGTTGCCACTTGTCCTGGTGGAAGGCGTGCTGATCACGACTTATTTCATCACGAACCAGTCCATACGCAATTCCCAGATCGAATATCTGCATCAGAGTGCGACACGAGACATCCAGGTATCGGTGCAGCAGAATGCATTGTTGGTGCAGGGACAGTTGGAGCAGATCCACAAGGCGATCGGCCTTTATGCCAAGTCCACCGAGCATGAACTCACCGAAAACCAGAATCTCACGGCGGCATCGCTTTCATTGAGTGCCGACGGTGTCCGTTACAGCGCGGTAAACGACGGAGCGTCCGCCTCGTTCTATTCGAATGTCACTGCGCCGCAAAAACAGGATCTCTACAAGGTTTCTCTCCTGGCAAACCAGGATTTCATGATGAAGCAGTTGAAGGATGGGGATCCGTTGATTGCCAGCATCTATTTCAATAGTTGGGACAGCTATAACCGGATTTATCCCTGGTTCAATACGCTCGAACAGTATCCCCATGATATGGACATCCCCCAGTACAACTTTTATTACCTGGCCGATGCCCAGCACAACCCGGAGAGAAAAGTCGTCTGGACGGATGTCTACCTGGACCCTGCCGGCCAGGGATGGATGATGTCTGCCATCGCGCCGGTCTACAGAGGCGACTTTCTTGAGGGCGTGGCCGGCGTCGATGTCACGGTCGACGGCATCTTGAAGCGAATCGAGCAGTTGCAGATGCCGTGGGATGGCTACCTGATGCTGGTCAACGACAAGCTCGATGTCATGGCCGTCCCCAAGGCAGGCCAACGTGATTTTTCCCTGCACGTCGAGAACCAGCCCGCTGGAGAACCTGTCGATCGCGAGCGCTTGCAATCGCCGGATTTGAACCTCGCTCGTCATCCGGACCTTGCCAGCCTCAACAAGAACTTGCCCGACCATTCACAAGGTATCGTTGCGCTGACGTTGAATGGACGGCCTCACCTGGTCGCCTGGGACGAGATTCCCTCCACCGGCTGGTTCCTGCTGGCGGTGGTGGACGAAGCGGCAGTCATGCACGAAACCAATCTGCTCGCCAGTCATTACCGCGAAGTGGGTTATCTGTTGGTCGCGGGGCTGGTGCTGTTCTACACCTTGTTCTTTGCCTTCATGTGGTGGCGCACGCGTGATCTCAGCCGCCAATTGAGCACACCGGTCCAAGGGGTCTCCCAAATGATGCGGGAGATCGGTCGGGGCCACTGGCAACCGGCGGCAAGCCCTTCCGATATCACCGAACTGTGGTCAATGTCCAACCAGGCACTGGGAATGGGCAGGCAGTTGGCCCAGGCAGAGTCCGTTCGCAACGCCACGCAGCAGCGTCTTGAGTTGGTCATGGAGAGCTTCGCCGAAGGGCTGTGGGAGTATTACCCCCAGCGGCACCGTTTCATCCTCAAGGGTGCCTTGTGCCAGCGTTTCGGTTTTGCCGCCAATGAAGTGCCGATGGAGACCCTGCTGCAGAACATTCCCGTTGAAGATCGGCAGACCTTCACGCAGTTCCTGGAAGAGGCCAGGGGCAGTGCCAGCGTGGCGCCGGAAGCGGAATTCCGCATCAGGGACGTGCATGGCAAGTTGATCTGGATCCTTTGCCGAGGCCGCACTCTGGAGCCCTCGCGGCTCGATGAGTCCAGTGTCGTGGTCGTGGCGTGTGTCGACATCACGACGCTCAAGCAGACTCAGTTGGATCTGCGGGAGAAAACCCTGGAGGCAGAGGCGGCCAGTACGGCCAAATCCAAGTTCATCTCCAGCATGAGCCATGAGTTGCGAACCCCATTGAATGCCATCTACGGGTTTGCCCAATTGGGGCTCATGCAACCGCCTGACGACGCGTCGCAACAGACAGCCAACCTGCAGGAAATCATCAAGGCCAGTGAACACCTCATGCAATTGGTGGACGATCTGCTTGATCTCTCCAGCCTGCAGGCTGAGAAGCCACTGCTGGATCTCAAGCCGGTGCCTGTGGCAAGCCTGCTATCCAACTGCGCTGACATGGTTTTGCAGCAGGTCTCTGCGCACGGCCAGACCTTGCACATCAAGGCTCCTCCGGATACATGGCATGTCTGGGCGGACAAGCGTCGCCTCAAGCAGGTCCTGATCAATCTGTTGTCCAACGCAATCAAGTACAACCGACCCGGTGGCAATATCACGCTGGGGGCCATGGTTGTCGAGACGGGAGCCCGGTTGCGTCTTTACGTGACGGATACCGGGATGGGCATTTCCCCGGATGTGCAGCAAGAGCTTTTCCGGCCCTTCCAGCGCTTGGGTAAGGAGAACTCTTCCATCCAGGGCACCGGCATTGGCTTGGCGTTGTGCCGGGACCTGGCGGTCCTGATGCACGGCACCATGGGCTTTGAAAGCCAGGTCGGCGTGGGAACCACCTTCTGGATCGACATGTGCTCTTCGGATTTTCCAGCGCCGGCCAGCGATTGCACAGCGTCAGCGATTGGCTTGCCACGCGTGCTGTTGGTGAGCGACAACCCCCGGGATGCCCAGGTGGTTCGGGAGGCGTTGGCCGGTGATTTCGAGTTGCAGCGCGTCGATACGTTGCCTGATGCCAGCCTCGTGCTCGAAACCACGACAGTCAGCGTATTGATCGTCGCCACCGCGGACCGTGTGCCTGTACTGGATACTTTTTTTCGCGGTTTACGCACGAGGATCGGCGAGGCGCAGATGTCGATCATCGTGGTTCGTGCGGCCGATGATCACGCTTCGGTCGACCGATTGGCGTGCCAGGCCATCGTGCCCTCTCCGTTGGATGGCCAGAGTATCCGTCACCTCGTATTGACGCTCGCTGCGAAGAGGGCAGATGCATGTTCACCAAAGTAAATGCTGAAAGCAGGATCGTCATTATCGACGATGTGCCCACCAACCTCCGGCTTCTGGATTCATGCCTGCGAGCCGTGGGCCTGCGCAACATCACCACCTTCAACGACTCGGCCCAAGGACTGGATTGGCTGCTTTCGAACGCCTGGGACCTGGTGTTGCTGGACCTGGATATGCCCGCGCCTGACGGCTTTGAGATCCTCGATCGTCTCAATAAGCGGGACCGCACCGAGTCACCGGTCATCATCGTAACGGCCTTGAATGACCAGCAGAACAGACGAAAAGGCCTGGAAAAAGGCGCCAACGACTTCATCTCCAAGCCCATTGACCTGCCTGAGGTGCTACTGCGGGTACGCAATTGCCTGGAGCTGGCGCAGGCGGCGAAGCTGCTACGCGATGTCAATGCCGAGCTTGAGCGCAAAGTCGAGTTGCGCACGGTCCAACTGGCTTCCAGCTACAAGGCGATCAGCAGCAGCTTGAGTCGAGCAGCCAGCTATCGCGATGATGACACGGGGCAACACATTGTTCGTATCGGCGAGTCCTCCGCTTTGTTGGCCAAGGCAATCGGCATGCCTTCTCAATGGTGCGAACTCCTGAAAATGGCGGCTCCGATGCACGATATCGGGAAAATCGGCATTGCCGATGCGATTCTGCAGAAACCGGGAGCGTTGACGCCGCAGGAAAGGGAAGTCATGCAGGAACATGCCCGCATCGGTTATGAAATCCTGCATGACCCGGACGGTTCTCCCTTGACGGATCTCGCAGCGGAAATTGCCCTGGCGCATCACGAACGTTGGGACGGTACCGGCTATCCCAAGGGGTTGCGGGGCAAGGAAATTCCGTTATCGGCAAGGATTGTGTCGATATGCGATGTGTATGACGCCATAAGAATGCCTCGAGCCTACAAGCAGGCCTGGGATGTCGAGCGCTCGAGGCGTTTCATCACCGATCAGGCCGGTACCCAGTTCGACCCTTCCCTGGTGGACGTCTTTTGTAATCTCTTTGACGAAGTAGATCGCTTGCGGTTGCCCGATGTATGAGAGGGCTGATGTTGTCCTATGAGTGTTCAGCTTTGGTATCTCTACGCCAGTGGCGCTTTGATTGAACTTGCGGCAGGAATTGGCAGCGGCCACATGCAGTGTGTGTTGCATGCTACGGGTCCTGTTGTAGCTTGTTTCTATGATGATCTTGGAGCGCTTAGGATTACTCCCTCAATTCAGTAACAACATGGAGCAAGCCACGCTTTATGGATATCGAATTTCGCGGTAATGGCATGCGTGAGAACCCGTCTGTAGGGACCTGCGATGAGTACGGTGTGAGCGGGATTACCAGCTTTGACGATCTGACCGAGGCTCGTCGTAAGATTGCTGAGTCGCACCCAGGCTTTAAACCTCTGTTCTCGCTCGATGATCTGCACCAGGCTTGATACACGTCGGGCCATGCTCGCAGTAATTCAGGAATGGATGACGCCACCGAGGAGGACATCGCGGGGCTGCCTCAAGAATGTTTTGAGAACGATGAATATGTAGGTTATCCGATCACGAAAGCGGAGTTCGCAATTTGCTTTCGCAATTTCACGAACCTGGTAGCAGCTAGGTCTTTCGAAGATGCTTGTGCTCATGGTTTGACGCTTGATGAGCAGGCCCTGCAGGAGTGGATTGGTTATCAGGAAAAACCTGTATCGATAATCGACCAGCCAATGTCAGCGCTTTGGTACCCGTTCAGGAGTCTTACCAGGCACTCGCTGCTTTTCCCAACGGCTATTTCACTTCCGATTTAGACCCTGCGAAAAATTTTGCGGTTGCGCGTCATTTTTCAGAAGCGCATGGCTATGAGCTAATGGGCGTAGGTGCCTCTTACATCGGCTTCATTCGTGCTGAGCCGCCTGATCTATCTCTGGCCAATCTCGTTGCGAAAGACTTTTGCGCGCTCTACAACACGAGCGTTGAAAAACTACAAGCACGCATTTTTGCAGTCGCTCAGGCGGTCTCGGGTCGGATTCATCTTTGGCTGCGTTATGTGGAGTGATAATCCCAAACAATCCGCGCCGGCCGCCTTTCGGACTGGTCAACTGCGTTAAGCCCAGCTCAGGAATGAGTCGGATAATCCACGTAGCCACGCTGATCGCCACCGAAGAAGGTGCTCGGGTCTGGTGCATTGAGCGGTAACCCTTCACGAATTCGCCGGGGCAGATCCGGGTTTGCCAGGAAGGCTCTGCCGAACGCAATGATGTCCGCGCGGCCGTCGATCAAGGCCTGTTCCGCCGTCTTGGGATCGTAGCCACCGGCGATCATCAACACGCCGTCCCATGCCGCACGTAATTGACCGATGATTTCATCCCATCGCGGATCGAAGTGCTCGTCCTTGACGGTGCCAACCACGGCGGGCTCGACGAGGTGCAGATAGGCCAGCGTCCATTGGTTCAACGAGCGCACGATGTAGCCGAATGTCGCCTGCGGTGTCTCATCGCCCATGCCCATGAACCGTCCCATCGGCGTCAAGCGTACGCCTACGCGCTCTGCGCCCACTTCGTCGACTACGGCGGCGACCACTTCCAATAACAGCCGTGCACGGTTTTCCAGGCTTCCACCGTAAGCATCCTCGCGCTGGTTACTGTTACTGTTGATGAACTGGTCCAGCAGATAACCATTGCCCGCATGAATTTCCACGCCGTCCATTCCAGAGTCCAGTGCATTGCGCGCGGCCCGGCGGTAGTCGTCGATGATGTCGGTGATCTCTGGAGCCTGCAGTGCACGCGGCACCGGTACATCGCTCCAGACACCGTTGCCATCCGCGTCGACGATGAACGTCTTGCCCGGCACGGGTAACGCGCTCGGGGCAACCGGGCGCGCGTTGTCAGGCTGAAAGCTCGGGTGGGACACGCGGCCCACATGCCAGAGCTGCATGAAGATCAGGCCGCCGCTCTCATGCACCTGGGTGCTGACTGCACGCCAGGCTTGCACCTGTTCAGCGTTGTAGATGCCCGGTGTCCAGGCATAGCCTTGGCCTTGCCGGGAAATTTGCGTTGCTTCGGTAATGATCAACGCGGCGCTCGCACGCTGGCGGTAATACTCGGCGTTCATGGCCGTTGGCACGTCGCCCGGTTGCCCGGCGCGAGAGCGTGTCAAAGGCGCCATCGCCACGCGGTGAGGGAGTGTGTAGGGGCCCAATGCGATGGGTTGGAAAAGGTGCTGCGTCATGGGGTGTTCTCCAATAGCGGTACAGAAAGCAGGGTTGCGGCGGACGTTGGGTCAGGCACCGGATGGCTTTAAGTTAATCGGCGGGCGGGCGCTTGATAATCCGAGGAACGCCCAACACTGCATTGCGTGAAACGCAACGCAATGCGGGTCAGGACGGCTGCTCCGAGCGGGTCAGGGGCAGGTTCAACCAGCGTCGGCCGGTGGCGTTCGCCACGGCGTTGCCGATGGCGGCGGCCATGGGACCTTGGACGATTTCGGCGGCGCCGAGAAACGGTTGTCCCGGTTGGTCGAGTAGATAAACATCGACCTTCCTGGGCACCTGCGAAAAGCGCAGGATCGGGTAACCACTCCAGTCGTAGCTGCGTATACCCCCGGCGTCATAGGCGACCTGTTCATACAGCGTCCAACTGGTGGACTGGACGATCCCGCCCTCCACCTGATTGCGCAGGCCATCGGGATTGACGATCTGTCCGACGTCCACCGCCGTGACCACATGCTCGATCTGTATTTCACCGGTCAGCGGATGTACCTGCAGTCTTACCGCGATTGCGCAGTAACCCATGATGTTTTTGTACCGGGCAAAGGCAAAGCCGATGCCTGCGCCAGGCTCATTGCTTTTTTGCTGCCAGCCAATTCCGTCGCGAACCCGCTCCACCACGGCCCGCGCCCGGGGATCTTCCAGATGAGCCAGGCGCAAGGCTATCGGATCGACCCTGGCCCTGGACGCAAGCTCATCCATGCACGCTTCGATCGCAAAAATGTTGATGTGCGCACCCAGTGAACGCATGGCCGAAGTGCGAAAGGGCATCTGCGTGACAAAGTTCATGTTGATGCGTGTAGAGGCCAGCGTGTACAGCGGCACGGCGTTGCGATCGCCATCGCCTTCAGGTTGAGCGATGGGCACCGAAGGTGCGGAGGCGAACGGTCGAGCCAGCAATCGCGCCGGCAGCAGCCGGCCGGCGTTGACGATGCGTTCGTTGTGCGGCGTCGTCCACAGTTCATAGTTCCAGTCCTGCAACCGACCTTGGGCGTTCAGGTTGGCTTTGACTTCGGTTACCATCGCCGAGCTGTAGGGCTCCCAGAGATTTTCCTGCTCGCGCATCCATTGGACCCGGACCGGTGTGCCGGGTATGCGCATGGCAATCAACGCCGCGTCGGCTGCCGCATCGTCCGCGCCGTTATGGCCATAACAACCGGACCCTTCGGTGTGGATACAGCGAACGCGTTCGGGGGGTAGCTGCACCATTTCGGCGATCCCGGCCCGCAGGGGATACACGCCCTGGGTGTGGGTCCAGACGGTGAGGGTGCCGTCCTTGAACCAGGCCACGGCGCAGGACGGGCCAATGGAGCCATGCATCAGGTATTGCTTGGTCACGCGGGCCTGATAGCTGTTGTCGGTCGCACCCTGGGCAGTGCCTTCATGGCTGATCGGGTAGGGGCGTGAAGGAAGGCGTTTGAGTAATGCATGAATGTCCGCGGATTCGGGGATTGCCTGGCCACCGCTCCAGCGCGCCGTTTCGTATCCGCTGCGCATCGCTTTGATCGCTTGCCATTCATCCCGCGCGACCACCGCAAGATAATTGCCGTCGCGAATCACCTGCACAACCCCGGACAGCGCCTCTATCGATGCTGCATCAAGGGCCTGTAGTGTGCAGCCAGGGCGGGGTGGGCGAATCACCCGAGCGTGCAGCATGCCCGGCAGGCGGATGTCCTGGACAAACGCGGCGCCACCACTGACTTTTGCCGGAATATCCAGCCGTTGCAGCGAATGGCCGATCAACTTGAATGGCGCCGCAGGCAGTGCTGGCGAATCGGACTGTGCATACCGGTGCAGATCGACGTTTTTGACAGCGTCGGCGTAGGCCATTCGTTGTCCGTTGGGACCGTGAATGATGCCCTCCCGGGTCGTCAACAGTGCTGGCGCAACCGCCCAGCTACGTCCAGCCGACTCCAGCAGCAGCCCACGTACCTGCGCCGCTGCGTTGAACAGCGCGGTCCCGCTGTCGAAAATACTGTGGCTGCCAGCGGTGTAACCTTCGTTGGGCGTCAGCGCCGTGTCGGCGGTGAGCAGGTTGATCGCTGATGGAGAAACCTCCAGGCGTTCAGCGGCAATTTGCAGCAAGGCAGTCTTGACCCCAGTGCCCAATTCAACCTTGCCGGTATAGACGGTGATGCCTTCATGACCGACGCGGATCCAGGCATCAAGATAGGGATTGGTGCGCAGGCTGCCGGGCAGATCCGGTGCCAATACCACCGTGCCCAGCGTGTCGACTTCGGTGTCCGCCCACGCACGTCGCGGCACCGGTACCAGGGTAAACGCCATCAGCAAGGCGCCCCCACGCAAGAATGCGCGACGGCTGTGATTGACCTCGTTGACCACTGTCATGGCGCGCTCCCGTTTTGCCTGGCGGCAAGGCTGATCGCGTCGATGATTCGCAAGTGGGTGCCGCATCGACACAGGTTGCCGGCCATATACTCACGAATGGTCTGTTCATCCGGCTGCGGGTTGCTCTCCAGCAGTGACTGCGCGCGCATCAACATACCGGCGATGCAATAGCCGCATTGGGCCGCCTGTTTGTCGATAAATGCCTTTTGCAAAGGACCGGGTTGTTCGGCGGTACCAAGACTTTCCACCGTTCGAACCCGCTTGCCTTCAAGTCCGGCGCAGGGTGTCACGCAGGAAAATACAGGCTTGTCATCGACGATGACCGTGCAGGCGCCACACTGCCCCAAGCCACACCCGTACTTGGCGCCGTTGAGCCCCAGATGATTACGCAGCGCGTAGAGCAGCGGCATGTCAGGTTCGAGGTCCAATGTCCGGGCCGAGCCGTTGACGTTAAGCGTGACTTGAGTCATTTCGTCTCCTGACGTATCGCTTCAAGGGTTGAAGAAAGGTCTGTCCAGGGTTGGTCGGGTCTGGCTTGTCGGCGCAGGTACGAAGCGAGTGCGATGAGTTGATCGTTGTCGAGGCTGGCGGCAAACGGCGGCATCATCGGTCCCGGCATGCCCGGCGTTGCCGGGACGCCTTCGAACACGGTTTTCAGGAAATTGCGCGGGTTCGGGGCTTGCAACGATGACGTACGGTCCAGCGAAGGACGCTCGTCGATTTCACGCATCGGTGCAGCTGGCCCATGGCAGCCGGCACAGGCGCTGGCGAACAGCAGGGCGCCAATGGTCTGATCGGAGGCCCCGGCATTAGCATCTGCGGCTGGGACCTCGGTGGTGACCGTTCTGGCGGGCAAGCTCAGCAGGTACTCGGCGATCGCCTGTGCGTCGCCGACTGGCAAGCGCGCCAGGCCGAGACTGACCGGGCGCATCGGGCCGGCGGCAGTTCCATGGCCGTGCACCACTTCTCCTCGCAGGTAGCTCACCAACTGATCGTAGCGCCAGGCATTTGCACGACGGCCCATGCCCAGCAGCGAAGGCGCTTCCCAACCATCCACGGTACCGCCGGCCAGGCTTGCGCCGGACGTCTCGGCGCCGATCAGGTTCAGCGGAGAATGACAGCCTGCGCAGTGGCCGGGGCCTTCGACCAGGTAGCGCCCGCGATTCCATGCATCGGATTGCTGCGCCACGGGAGTCAGTGGCTCGCCCTGCAGGAACAGTAAATTCCAGAACGCCACTAGCGGCCGGAGGTTCATCGGGAAGCTCATGCGGTTTTGCCGGGCTGGAGCGTGCACGGCAGGGCCACTCATCAAGTACGCATAGGCGTCTTCTATATCGCCTGCCGTCATGCGTCGGTAATGCACGTACGGGAAGGCCGGGTACAGGAAGTGCCCATCGCGGGCGATCCCTTCACGCATCGCCCGCTCGAACGCCGGCAGCGACCACTGACCAATGCCAGTCTGCGGATCGGGTGTGATGTTCGTGCTGTAGAGCGTGCCAAACGGCGTCACCAGCGGCAGTCCCCCTGCCAGGTAAGGGCCGCCGGGTCTCGTGTGGCATACCGCGCAGTCGCCTGCTTCGACGACGCGCGCGCCGCGTTGCAACTGCGCCGAATCGAAGGTTCGCGGCCGCTCGATAGGTGCAATCGCCGGACGCCACATCAGCAGGGTAGCAGCGATCGCACCTATCGAAGCCAGGACCGCGGCGCCGATCCAAAACGGTCTGGACCTCATGGAAATGCCGATCATGGGCATCCCAAGCCTGAGGCACGCGCGCTGGACATTGAGGATGGATTCGAGGTCATTGACGTCTCCTTGATCAACCGGAAAAGGGCGCCGATGGAGAGTCCTGCGCCGAGTGCCCAAGGGTAGAGAAGGCCCATGCGCCGGAGTATCAGCGGATCACGCAAAAGCCTGTTGCGCCAACCGCAACACCGCTGGCGTTGCGTGTCGCGCATCACTTCATTGCCCGATCAATGGGTTCTCCGGGCAGACCGCTGCCCTTAGCCTGACGATCACTTCCCCAAACCTACCGAGGTGTCATCATGTTCATGGGCAATCCCGCCGCGACGGCCAAGGCCGAACAACACGCTTCACTTTCCGGCCTGATGGTCGCGTTCCTGGCGTTCTGCTGCGGCGCGGTCGTGGCCAATCTTTATTACGCTCAGCCGATTGTCGAATTGATCGCGCCGCAAATTGGCCTGTCCAGCACCAATGCGAGCCTGATCGTGTCGCTGACGCAATTGGGCTACGCCCTGGGTTTATTGCTGCTGGTGCCATTGGCTGACCTTGCGGAGAACCGGCGCCTGGTGGTGGGCCTCACCCTCGCGTCGGGCGTTACCCTGTTGTGTGCCGGGCTGACGCACTCGCCGTCGATATTCCTCGTCTTGTCGCTGCTGATCGGCCTCACATCGGTAGCGGTGCAGATCCTGGTGCCCCTGGCCGCACACCTGGCTCCGGAAGCAACACGAGGCCGGGTGGTGGGCAACATCATGAGCGGCCTGTTGCTGGGCATCCTGCTGTCGCGTCCGCTGTCGAGCCTGTTGGTGGACGTGTTCGGCTGGCGCGGTGTGTTCTTCAGTGCGGCGGCGCTGATGGCTGTTATCGCCCTGATCACCGCCATTGCGCTGCCGCGTCGCGTACCGACGCATCGGGCGAGTTATGCCGCATTGATCGGCTCGGTGTTTGCGCTGGCCCGGCGCCATTCGGTCCTGCGCCAACGTTCGTTGTATCAGGGATTGTTGTTCGCCAGCTTCAGCCTGTTCTGGACCCTGGCGCCCATCGAGCTGATGCGCCACCACGGTTTCAGCCAGGTGCAGATCGCGATCTTTGCGCTGGTAGGCGCCGTCGGTGCCGTGGCCGCGCCCATTGCCGGACGCTTGGCCGATGCAGGTCATGGCCGTCGCGGGACACTCGTTGCGCTGCTGTTGGCTCCGGTCTCCTTGTTGATTGCAGCGCTGCCCGGCAGTGGTTACATCTGGCTTGTCGTGTGCGCGGTGCTGCTGGATTTTGCCGTGCAACTGAACATGGTGTTGGGCCAACGCGAGGTGTATTCCATCGACCCGCACAGCCGGGCTCGATTGAATGCCGTGTACATGACCAGCATCTTCGTCGGCGGCGCCTTGGGATCGCTGGTGGCCAGCCCGCTCTATGAGCATTTCGGCTGGAGCCTCTCTGCGGTGGCGATCGCGTTGCTGCCTGCCTTGGCCCTGGTGATATTCATGAGTCGCAAGGCAGATGTCTGACCAACAGGCATCGAGGAGCGCGGCGAAGCGCAGTCCTGCAAGACGGCGGGCGAACGGTCATGCACAATCAGCTCCGTTCCCTTTCGACCGGACTCCGCTGATGGACAAATTGCTGGCGTTGAAGATGTTTGTTGAAACCGTGCGTTGCGGCGGTTATTCCTCTGCGGCGCGCAAACTTGGAATCTCCACCTCTTCGGTGACACGCCAGGTGGCGGGCCTGGAAAGCGAGCTGGGCGCCAGCCTGCTTAACCGCACGACCCGCAACACCAGCGTGACCGTCGCCGGGCAAGCCTATTTTGAAAAAGCCGTGGCTATTCTGGAGGCCATCGATGAAGCCGATGCCGTGGTCGCCGACCGCGGCAGCGAGGCGCAAGGGCGCCTGCGGATCAGTGTCCCCGTCGAGTTTGGCCGGCGAATCATCGCGCCACATCTGGGCCGACTGCTCGACCGTCATCCGGGACTGGAAATCAGCGTGTCATTGAGCGATCAGGTTGGTGACCTGTTGAGCGAGCAGATCGATGTGTCCGTGCGCCTCGGCTCGTCGGTGGTCAGCGAGGACATCGTCAGTAAACGGGTAGGGGGCTTCCAGCGCTGGGTCGTCGCCAGCCCGGATTACCTGGGCCGTCACGCGGCGCTGAGGCATCCTAATGACTTGCTGGGGCACCAGTGCCTGCGCTTCGATTACGGTGGATCGCATCATCACTGGACGTTTCAGGGCGACGAGCAACCCCTTCAGCTCAACGTGCATGGCCGGTTGCAAAGCAACAACGCCGACATCTTGCGCGAGGCCGCAATCGCGGGCGGCGGGGTGGCTCTGCTGGCCGACTGGCTGGTGCGCGATGACGTCGCCGCAGGTCGACTGACACGGTTGCTGGAGCATTACGAAGTCAATCCGGGCAGTGCGAGCAGCTGCATCAATGCGCTGTATTTGCCCAATCACCGCGGCTCCAGCCGCATCAATGTGTTCATCGATTTTCTTGCGGAGATTCTCGCCTCTGATCGAATGGCCCAATAAGGGATATCGCCGAGATGTGTAGCGCCAGATCCTCAAGTGACGTACTGAGGACCTTAATGACTGGCCGATATTCCTCTTTTTATCACCGCTGCAGAGCGACTATTGATGGGTGTCCGCTTCCTCAGCCGGATAAAACTCGCCTTCCTTGCCCATCTTTGTCAGTCGTTCGCGCGCGATCCGCTCAACATGGGCCACTGCGGCCTGATCGTCAGGGTTGACCAACTGCAGGCACAGGCGTTGGACATTCTGATCGTGGGTGCCTTCGCTGAGCATTTCGTGGGTGAAGACTTGTGCGCCACGCCAGAGGCATAGCTGGGTATGAGTCCCGCCGAGCCATATCTCGTTGATTGATCTGAGGTCAGTGGTCGCCAGTTGATCCACGGTAATTGTCTTATCCATTGCGCTGTACCTTACCAATGATTGGTTACAGGTAGACTTACAGGCACAGCGGGTGTTCCCAACGTCGGCGGTTCAACCGCGCCAAGCCAAGGAGTGGCGAACCTCATAAAAAAGTGGACAGTATTTCCAGTAAATAAATCTGGCCCCTTCATTGCCGGTCCCTTTCATTGCCAACAGACCGCTATGGTCGGCTGCTGCCTTACAGGCAGAATTCCGCCAAGGAGCGGTCCTTTGAAAGCGTCTACAGAAGAAGGACCGATTCAGCTCTATTCGACAGGCCTGATTGAGTCCCTCAAGAAGGGCTAGAGTGCATCCTTTAACCAAACAGTAGAGGCAAATTACATGCATTTCGTCCGCCTCGGAGAGTACCTTGCCGCTTCACGTATTACCGGGCCTCGGCATAATCTCCTGCAACTGCGCCTAGAAGTTGGTGAGCAGCATGAGCCGATCTGCGAGTGTCTACCGCCGCAGGGGGCATGTAATCACGAGCCATTGATTGAGGCCGATATCGTTGCAAGCGTACTCGAAGGAACATCGGAGGCGAATCGACGCTTCGGCACCGCACATGTCGTAACGCACATCCGGTACGTCCGAAATGACACCAAACCTGAAGTAGTCTATGGCCTCTTGGCCTTCAGAATCATTGAGCAGTTGCACGTCGGCGGCACATTCGTTGAGGGCAGCAACACGATTTAGTCCTTACCTCAAGCGAACTTCTGGGCAGGTAGTTAAAGGACGGGTACAGCTCGGCCTGAATCGCCTCTGATTTTCTAGATGAATCAGAATGACCGCTTCTGGCCGATTTCTGCCGGTGGCGACAGGCAGAAAACGGCCAGAAGCAGCCGCCTGAAGGTGTCGACAAAAATTCGGGCGACTCAGCTTCTGTTGGTTGACGCGCTTTCTTGATAAGGTCGCATGCAATAAGCCCTGTCGTTCGCCAAGGCTTTTGCGCTTTTCGTGAGCAAGGTCAGGACACTACCTTGGAGCAGGCATATCAGTCCCGTCCCGCACCTGCATCAGCGCAAATCCCAGCAGATTCAAGCCTTTCCACAGATTCGGATTGTTCGCATCCGCGCTGTCCTGTGCGAGCCCTATACCCCAGATGTTATCAACCGGGCTGCTTCGACAATAACCCGCGAACCGGTTTGTAGAAGAAAATCGTTCAACTGCGGATTCTGGGAGAACTTGGCCTGGTTCGCTCGAACGACGATGTCGTATCGGTGTTGCAGCCAAACCTTATCATTGAACCCGCGCACGTTGCGGCCAAGCGCTTTGGCGGCATTTGGAGTAGGCGTTTGGAGCACCTGCGCACGAATATCCTGATCGTCGAACAAGGCCGCTTTCTCGGCCATCATGTAGTGTTCGGCTGTCGGGTAATGTTGCCCGTCGACAATGAACCCGGCCTCGAACCATTGGCTGAAGCACGAAGCCGTGACGCCAGTTTTACTACGCTGGTGCCCCCAGAAAAACGTAAAGCTCAGACATTCTCCAGAGTTGAAACGAGCGCACAGTTGTTTCAGATGTTCAGAGTCGTCCAATGACATATCCTCGCTTATTGAAGATCAAAGCTACAGCTATTGTGCTGACCAAGGCAACCACGAAGCTTGGTGGATCGAACGTCTACAGATTGGGAATAATTGCACCTCTTCAACCTGATCAAGATCAACCGATGAAAGCTCAGATGAGCTTGGCAAGGCTTGTGAGCAGTTTTCGAAGGAATACAAGGCCCGATTCATACGGACACGCTGACGGTTATCCGAACACGATAGGGCGTGGGCTTTTGATCGTCCCATGAGGAAGGCTGGCGTGAATAGATAAGGTGATAGCTGCGAAGGCCCGGTGCAAGCTCAACATCCATGATGTCGATCGCGGTCGCTGATGCAGGGCTGCAGTTTTCATGGGGCCGCGCCAAAGGTGAACGGCCGTTAGCTTCAAGCCATGATCGGCAATTCGATGAGGTTGGGACGGCCTGAGCGAATGCCATCCTCGACCGCTTCAGCGATATCGCCGGCGCGCTCGACCCTGCGCGAAGCGACCCCCAGGGAGGAGGCGAGGGCCTGGAAGTCGATGGCGGGGTCCCGGATGTCCATGCCGATGAACTGGTTCGTACCGGCACTTCGGTAGTGCGCCTGGTTACGCGCGTAGTTTTTTAGGATGTTGTATTCGCCATTGTTCATGACCACAAAGGTGACGGGCAAACGCTCGTGTGCCGCTGTCCAAAGCGCTTGGGGGGAGTACATCGCCGAGCCATCGCCGACCAGGCAGACCACCGGGGTCCGGTCCAGGCCAAGGGATGTACCGACAGCCGCCGGCATGCCCCATCCAAGGATGGCGCTGCGTGTAAACAGGTACTGGCGGGCCGAATGCGAATCCAGGCAAGCACGCACATGAGCGATGGTGACCGGCGCTTCGTCGACGATCCACACATCAGGGCCGATTGCCCGGACAGCTTCATGGGCCGCTACGAAAGGCGTGGTCACGGGCGCATTGAATTCGCGCTTCGCGCGCTCGGCCACTGCGATTCGGCGAGTACTGCGCTCGTGCGCAGCGACATTTCGCAGCGTCGCGATGGCCTGGCTGTGTGGGGCCAGTGCCTGATCCATTAACGGCAGCAACAACTGCAACGACAGCTTTATGTCGCCTATCAATCCCAGTGTCGTTCCATGCACTCTGCCCAGTTGGTGGCCATCGCCGGTCAATTGAATGAGACGGCACTGAGGGGGAATCGCCGGGCCTTGCGAGTATTGGTAGCTGATCAGCGAATGACCGCCGAGAAGCAAGACCGCATCGAAGTCAGCGAACGTTTCGCGGATATCGGCAGCTTTGGGCGACAAGGCTCCGCGCCATTGAGGATGAGCGGTGGGGAAGGGGATATGCCCGGGCCAGGATGGCCCGAAGACTGGCGCGCCGAGTGCTTCGGCGAGTCTCACCACTTCCACTTGCGCATTCGACTGGGAGACCTCCTCCCCGACGATAATCGCCAGACGGCCCGGAGCAACCGTCGCTAAGGCCTCAGCCAACGGGTCAATCGCCGCGGTCACCGCTCCTCGTTCGATTCGCGACGGCTGGCCAGCATCGGCATCGGTGTGCTGCTCCATCACGTTGATCGGCAGCGAAAGGAAAACCGGGCCGGTCGGCCCCGTGCGGCAGTCCTGAAGAGCGCGACGCAGCAGCATCGGGATATGCTCGGGGTGCTGGATTTCCTCCGCCCATTTGACGCTCGGTCGGGCCAGGCTGACCAGATCACCATGAAGCAGCGGGTCGGTCACGCCATGGCGGGTATCCTGTTGGCCCGCGGTGATCACCAGCGGCGTGTTCGCCATCTTCGCGTTCAGGATGGCGCCCATCGCATTGCCAAGGCCTCCTGCTGTATGGAGGTTGACGAAACCGGGGCGGCCGGATGCCTGGGCATAACCGTCGGCCATCGCCACGACCGAGGCCTCCTGGAGGCCGAGCACGTAGTGAATATCGGAGACGCCCGAGAGCGCATCGAGCAAAGGCAGCTCCGTTGTTCCCGGATTGCCGAAGACATGGCGGACGCCTTCGCTGCGCAGTACTTCCACGAACAGGTTCGCGCCGCGTTGCCCACGGAGGCTGGACGGGACACAGGGAGTTGAAGGCATGGCGCGCAACCTCACTTGTCTGGAAGAGATAATCTACCCTGCTTTCGTGGCTATCGGATTGCCAAATGGCAGTGCACCACTGGTGTGGCGGCGACGCTGAAAGCCCTGGCGCCGGGTTTGATTTGAAGCCCGTCAGTGACTTAACGTCCGCCCATTCTTTCGAGCGATTGGCTTTTGAGCGGAAAATCGCTGGTACGCTTGTCCGAGGCTTTGCGAATCGCATCGCACAAGGCCCGGACGATGGGGACATAGCTCAGCTGGCTGGGCTGGCAGGCCTGGAGCGCACCCGTTGGGTTGATCAAATGTACCGCGATGTGCCCTGGCAGCCATGAGACGAGTGGCCAGCGGGAGCGTTGGGCGATCGTCGGGCACAGATCCGCCGCCGTCACACCAAATTCAGAAGATGCCACGAGTGCGACCCCCATCATGCATGCGCCTTCCAGCTGGGCGCGTAGGCGACCGGGTTTTTCTACAGTGCCCAGGTCAGCGACAAACACCGTGTCATGCACAATCAAGCGCCCCTCGTCGCTCAGCTCGACATCGAGTACCGCGGCCATGCAAGTCTGCGCATCGTAATGTGCGGCGATGCCCTGGGTTCGGCGACCGCCTGAGGGCTTGCCCCAATGGCTTCTCATGGCCGCTTCGGTGATGACGCTACGCATTCGCCTGGCATCGAAACCTGAGCGTTGCGCGGCACCGTCGGCCCGTGCTGATACCGAATCGATCAGGGAAAGCAGGTAGTCTTGTTGATCGAGCCTGCATGCAGGGTCCTGTGCGGCCATGAACCGCTGTTCGGCGCGCAGGCGAAGCAACAGGTCCTTCCGGTCCAGGATACCGTCTGGCGATGGCCAGATGAATTGATCAAGTGCGCTGTCGTGCCCGTCAGGGTGGTTCATTTGCGTTTCTCCTTCCGGCTGATGACAAGAGCTCCGGCAAAAAGCAACCAAGGGGGCGGAATCTCTGGTTAAGCCAGGTTCCAGCGGGAGCGGGCAGGCTCGCTCCCGCAGGTTCACGATGGCGCCGCAGGAGCAATCCTGGCATTACTTTAGGCGCAACGATCTGACGTCAGGGTGACGGGAGGCTGACAGGAACATGTCAGGCGATAAGGGGGGCAGGGCAGGTGATGCATACAGTTGAGTCTGGCTTTCTTGTCGTCGGCTTGCATCACCCACCCACGTTCAAGCCACGATCTGCGCTGCTGCGCGAGCCCAAGGGGCCGCTGTCCTTGCTGGCATCGAAGCAGACAAACTGCTAACGGTGTCGAGCCGATGAATCTGCTCGGCTGACAGTTCAACCGACAGGGCTGCGAGGTTGTCGGCCAACTGCTCAACCGAGCGCGGGCCGATGATGGGCAACGACCCGTGCGTGCCGGACCAGGCGATGGCGATCTGACCGGGGCTGACGCCCAGTTCGTTGGCGATGGCGATCACCGTGTCGAGGACCTGTGTGCGCTGCTCGCTATTCTCTGCCTGGAACACCTTGCCACCGAGGCCCTCGGCGCGTCCTTTCTCGCCCTTGCGGTACTTACCGGTCAGCATGCCTGCGCCGAGTGGCGACCAAGTGACGATACCCAATCCCAACGCATGCGAAGCCGGGAACAGATCAGCCTCGAACCCACGGACAATTTCCTCGCCAGGCGTGACATTATCCGGCCAATGTGACCAATAGAGATCGATGCGATCGGTTCTGAAGGATGCATATTTCATGGTTCACCATTGATCAAGTCGCAGCGATATTGTCAGACAGTGTCGGCGCAAAGGCCTTGGCGTCGCAGTTTTACGCGGATAACGAGTGGGCCAGGATCGGTCTCGGTCTTGGCCATGAGAGGTCCCCTGTGTGATTGCGGGATGATCGAAGATCAGGCAGGTGGTTGTCGCGTGCGCATACGGTTTGCCATCGGGGCCAATGATCCGAGATCCGGATGAGTCCTCATCAGAATGACTCGCCAGCAGCTTCGCAACGCATAACGTGGGTGGGAATCGGCGTGCTTGACGAATTTTCCATCTCGAGTGCCAGGAGCCAATCACACCGAGTTCAAACCCTCATGAATTTCCTGATTCTCTCGCCGCACTGGTCAGCTCGGATCATCCCAGGCTCCGCATCCAGTTTGACCAGGCCGTCCTCCATGAAAACCACCCTGTCGGAAATTGACATGGCGAAGTCCATTTCATGGGTCACGATCAACATGGTCATGCCTTCTTTTGCCAGGTCGCTGATCACCTTGAGCACATCGCCGACCAGTTCCGGGTCAAGGGCTGAAGTAGGTTCATCGAACAGCATGATGTGGGGATCCATCGCCAATGCGCGGGCGATTGCCACCCGTTGTTGCTGACCGCCTGACAACTGATGCGGATACTTTTGCGCGTGAGCCAGCAACCCTACTTTGTCCAGCAGAGCGTAGGCGCGCTGCTCGCTGATGGACTTGTCGCGGCCGTGATAACGCGGGGCGAGGGTGACATTGTCGAGAATGGTGCGATGGGGAAACAGGTTGAAGCTCTGGAACACCATGCCGATGCGCTGTATCCCACGGCGTACTGGGTGCGTGTTGGTGTTGTCACCGGCGTTGATATAGCTTTCGCCGAATAGAATGATCTCGCCCTGGTCGATGTTTTCCAAGGCGTTGATGGTCCGAATCAGTGAGGTTTTCCCCGATCCCGACGGACCGATAATGGAGATCACCTGGCCCACGTTGACATCAAGGTTGATGCCCTTGAGCACGACGTGCTGGCCGTAGCGCTTGTGAATGTCAACCAGCTGCAGGGCGGGTGCCGAACCAGGCCCTGGCGCTGTACGAGCGTCTGCCGGAGAGGTCACCGCCCGTACCGCGCGAAGACGCCGCAGGCTGATGTCATCCAGCGTCTGTGGTTTGCGGTTGTTGAGCTCCAGGTGTTGCTCCAGCCAATGAAACAGCCAGCCGAGCACGGTCACGATCAGCACGTAATACACCGCCACAGCCGACAGGGTTTCCATGACCAGGAAGTTTTGCGCGTAAAGGCGCTGGCCCACGGTCAACAGTTCGGTCAAGGAAATCACCGAGACCAGCGAGGTCAGCTTCACCACTGTGATGTATTCATTGATCAGGGTCGGCAGGGAAATGCGGAACGCCTGCGGGATCACGATCAGGCGCTGCAGACCGATCAGGCCGATGCCCAGTGCACGGCCGGCTTCTTTCTGGCCTTTGGCAACGGATATCAAGCCGCCCCGATGAATTTCCGCCATGTACGCCGCCTCGGTCACCACCAGCGCGAACAGGCCGGAATAGAACGGGTTGGACAGTACGCCACGGGTGACCGGGAACATCTGCGGCAGGTTATAGACGAACACCACCAGTACGAGCAGCGGCACGCTGCGAAAGAACCAGATATAAACCGACGCCGGCACGCTGATCCAACGCGTGGCCGAAAGCTTGGCCGACGCCAGCAGGAAGCCCAGCAGCATGCCGATGAACCAGGCCAGCGTGCTGAGTTCCACCACCGTAATGCAGGCTTTCCAGAAGTCCGAGACCGAAAACAGAGAAAAGAAGTAGGGCCATTCAAATTGCATGTGTACCTCCAACTGCTGGCGTCGACGGAGGCTTCACCTATGCCGGGCAGTCAAGCGAACGCCGCCGACTGTGGGAGCGGCCTCGCTCCCACAGGGCTGCATTGAGTCAGTTAGTCGGTTCTTCCAGGTTGTATTTCTTCAACAGGGCGGCGTATTCACCCGACGCTTTCGTCGCGTCAAAAGCCTTGAGCAGCGCCTGATAGAGCGCGTCGTTGTCCTTTTTGACGTAGATCCCCAGCGTCTGTTGATAGATCGAGTGATCGGTGCTGATCACAACCCGGCCTTTGGTGCGTTCTGCGATCATGCCGGCGGCGCCGTCGATCTCCACCTGAGCCTGCACGTTGCCGGAGAGCAGCGCCTGGGTCACTTCAGGGGCGGACGGGAATTCGCTGACCATGACCGCGCCCTTGTTATTCGGGACGCAGTAATCGGTCGAGAGTTTGTTGAATTGCGTGACCCAAGTGGTGCCTTTTTCCAGGCCGACTTTCAGGCCGCAGAGGTCTTGCGGTACTTTCGGTTTCAGCGGGCTGTCCTTGAGCACCATGATCGCTGCGCCGGTCTTGGCGTATGGGATGGTTTGCGCCTGAGTCTGCCGTTGGGGGGTGATGTACATGCCCGAGATGATCGCGTCATAGTGACCGGCGTTCAGGCTCAGAAGCAGGTTGGGAAATTTGGTGTCAACGAAGTCGGCCTTGAGGTCCAGATGTTTGGCGAGTAATCGCGCCAGTTCGGGGTCGGAGCCGACGACATTCTTTTGTTCGTCGTAAGATTCGAAGGGCGGATAGGTGATTTCCATGCCGACCTTGAGGACGCCGGGTGTCACCGTCGTGGCTGCGTGGGCTCCTGCCGCACCGAGGATCGCGAAGGCCAGCAGGGACAAGCGGACAGCAATATTCATTGGATTGCGCATCATCGGTGACTCCACGTCGAAAAAGTAGGATTGGACTGGTTTGAAACAGGGTTGTCTTGGAACGGTCGGGGGCATCAGGACGCTTCCTGCGTCTGGTTCTTCAAGTGACCGAAGCTCGAAGGCTTGCGTGCGCGCTCATACAGTTTGAGTTCGCCGCGTTCGACTTTGCGGCGCAGGTATTGATAGGTTTGCAACGCTTGGCCAAACATGTGCTCACCGATGGTGATTTCCTCGTAATCCTTACCGCCTTTAAGAAACTGCGGCAGTGGCTTGATTTGCGTATGGAAGTCGCAGGCATAGAAGAGTGGGAACGAGTAGCGCTCTTCGCTGACGGTTCGCACTCGGTGAGCCGTAGCAACGAATGTGCCCGCGGTCATGACCTCCAGCATGTCGCCGATGTTGACCACAAACGTACCGTCCATGGGCGGCGCATCAATCCATTGCCCCTGATCGTTCATCACCTCGAGGCCTGGCTTGTCGGCAAGCAAAATGGTGAAGCATTCGTAGTCGGTATGCGCACCAATGCCGGGCGCGTCTTGAGCCGCCAGGTCAAATGGGTAGTGGATCAGGCGCAGTTTCGACGGTGGGCGAGTCACCATTGCCTCGAAATAGTCCTCCTCCAGGCCCAAAGCGAGCGCGAAGCCCTTGAACAAGCGACGACCTAATGCAAACACCGCGGCGTAGTAGGCTTCGACGGCGGGGCGGAAACCCGGCAGGTCCGGCCATTCGTTGGCCCCGATCAGTGGCGTGCCGGCAATCACCAGCGGATCGTCTTCGCTCACTTCGAAACCGATATCGAAAGCTTCCTTGTGATCGGGTTTGCCTTTGGCATAGACCTCTTCACCTTCAGGCACAAAACCCTTGTGGCTGCGTGAAGTGCCGATGTAATGCTGCATTTTGTATTCAAGCGATTGGGCAAACAGGTTCTTCGCCGCTTGACGCAAGCCGTCGATCAGTGACGACTCGATGCCGTGGTTCTTGATGTACAGGAAACCGACTGCGCGGGCGGCGTTACCCAGTTCTTCGGCCACCGCCTGTCGCTGGGTGAGGTCGTCGCTGTACAGCCCGGCGATATCCACCACCGGAATGCGATTGAAGTTGGCGGTCGTGGGCGTTTTGTCAGGCATGAGTGGGCGCTCCTTATCGGGTTGAGGTGCAGGCGAAACGCCGAAAATGCTCGCGCTCGGTGGTTGCCATCCACACGTTCAGCGACCACAGATCAGCCACCGGCACGTTGGTGAAGGGCAGGTGATGCAGGTAGCCGTCGGCGCCGAACTCCGGTGTCAGCGTGCTGACCTGATACCCGCGTTTTTCCTGGGATCGCCAGATGGCCTCCCAATGTTGTTGATGGAAGGCAAGCGCTTGGCTGTACTCGGGGGCGGCGGGGTGGGGCACTTGCGGTCCCTGGTCGTATCCGACTCGGGCTTGAATATGGTGAACGCGTTCGACGAAGGTGCTGAGATCGTCTTCCGGATCGTTGAGCAGGCGCTCGCAGGTGACGACCCAATGACTGATGTCGCTGGTGAAGCGCAGGTCCGGCAGTTGACGAATCAACTCGAGGGTGACCCAGGGATTGAATAACGAGCGAGCGCGATGGGTTTCGAAGGCGCACACCTGGCCATGCTTGCGCGCGAGGTCCATCGCGCGGCCAAAGAAGTCGACTTGCTGTGCCAGGGGCCAGCGATCGTTGCCAGCCAGCAGATTGATGAAGCGCGGTGCCAACTCAGCCGCCCAACCGAGTTTCTTGTCGAGGTCCAGAAGGTGTTCGTCGGGAGTTGCCGACTGCTCCGGCAGAACGTCGTAGGCGCTGAAGACGGTGCTGATATAACTGACTTTGTTGATGCGTAGAAAGGCTGCGAACTCGGCACGTTCGCTGGCGGTCATGGGCAGGCGGGCTTCCATGCCATCGAACCCTGCTTCAAGCAACTCGTCGAGCGCTTGTGCCTTGCTCGCTGTGTAGCCCCACAACGTTCGGAATATTTCCAACTTCATCGATCTGCTCCAAAGGTTCCTTCGCATGATTGACACGGCGACGTTGCGGCTAACCGAAACGCACAACGAACGGCAGTGACAATCAGGAAAGGCAATCTTCGGGCCGGATCTCTATGGAAGGCTCCTTTGTTGCGGTCAATAGTAGGGAGGGGCGGTTGACGGAAAAAATAGGGAAGCGCAAAAAGATAGTTCAGAGATTTCTAAACTATTGATCACTGGTCGCTGCCCTGATCGTCAGTCATGGATCCGATGTTCCGGAACCTGGCGTTGCTCACGCCGCCGAGCCGTCTTACAGCAAGAATGCCGTTCCATGAATCACTTCTGCACGGCCGCTACCCGACGCCCGCTCATGAAACACAGCAGCCCGCCCATCGCAGTCAAGGCGCTCAAGGCATAGAACATCGTCGGTGCCGGGGTTTGTATCAGCAGGTACCCGCAGATCACCGGGCTCAGGGCGCCGCCCAGGGCGGCCAGGTTCTGGGCGCCGTAGTAGCTGCCGCGCAGTTCTTCCGGGGCCAGGGTATCGACGAAGAGAAATTCGGCCGGGTAGATGATCATTTCACCGAGCGTGAAAATGAACATCGCCACGCACCAACTCAGCATGTCGTCCGCCAGGCTGAATCCGATCAGGCCAAGCATGAACAGGCTGGTGCCCGCAGCGATCCAGTAGCGCAGCTTCTCGCGGTCGAGGAACCGGCCGATCTGGTATTGCAGCACAATCACCGTGATTGCGTTGCAGGCGAGCAGGGCGGCCATGATCTCCAGTGCACGCTTGGCGTCGTGAGTGACCAGCAGGTATTGCGACAGATAGAGCGTGAAGCGCCCGTGCACCACGGTGCTGAGCAGGCAGCCGCAGGTGAACATGATCAGCGTGCGGTCGTTCTTCAGGGTCTTCAACGTCTTGAGAAAGCTGGGCGGTGGGCCAAGGGCCGCTGTCGGCGTTCCATCGCTGGGGATTCCCATCATCAGAAAGACGCTGAAGAACGCGATGCCTGCGGCGATCAGGAATGGCGCAATCGGGTAGACCCCCGCAATCACCACGCCGAGCATGGGACCGGTGGCGTAGCCGATGTTGGTCAGGGTGTAGCGCAGGGAAAACGCTTTGGCGCGCTGGCCGATGGGCAGGTTTTCGCTGAGGATCGCTTTGGAGCCGATCAGAAACAGGGCTGACGCGGTCTCGGTGATCACCACGGTCAAGGTAGTCAGGTAAAGGTTTTCGGCAAAGGTCAGCAGGACGAAACCCACGGCGCTGGAGAGCATCGCCAGGATCAGCAGCCGGCGCTTCTCCAGGCGGTCGATGATGTAGCCACCGTACAAGGCCAGCAGGGTGGCGATGAACACCGCGATGCCCAGCAGCAAGCCGACATCTTGTTGATTGAGGCCCAGCTTGTTGCTCAGAAACAGCGTAAGCAACGGGCTGGTGATGGCGCGGCTCACCACAATGGTCAGCGAAACGATCATCAAGCGTCGAATGACGAGGGAGTAAGTGGCCACGAGGTGCAAATGTCCTTATTCAGATTGTTGGCGTGCACCGCGATGACGCCCGAGCCGTCGATACCCTGATCACCCCAGCCACCGTTCCAGCGTACGTATCGATTCCAGGTCTTCCATGCGTCGCAGTTGCTTCAGTAGTTCCGCAGCCCGTTCCTGGGGCATTACCCGCGTCGTCAAACTGAAGAACTTCTCATCCAGGGCCTCATCGGCAAGTGGATTGCCCGGCGCTCCCAAGGGCACTTCCACACACAGGCTTGCCTGCCGACCGTCCACGGTCCGCAGGGTCACCACAGGCTCGCCATCCTCATCCAGTCGCGGGTCCACTTCAAGCTGGATGCGCGACATGCACTGAGTCACCAGAGGATCGTTGCGTTGCCGATCGTCATAAGCGTGCAGTTGGCAATGCCCATGCACCAACCGCGCGGCGAGGGCATACGGCAGGCTCATTTGTGCGGCCGCGAGGTGGGCGATATCCCGGCCGCCACACATGCCGTGAAGAAAACCGCTCAACCCGACGTGCAGGTTTTCGACCTGGTCAACGGATACCTTCAACTGCTCCAACAGCTGGCCGAGGGCGTCGATGGCCGAATGGGTGCCGCGACAGGAGGCATAGGGTTTGATCGAGCAGCGGGCGAGCTTCCAGTTCACGCCGAGCTCTGCATCGAGGGCTTCGGGTCTTGAAGTCGCTGGGGCAAGGGTGTTCAGAAAACCGCCCCAGACGTCATCGAATAACTGCGTCGGCCCGCTGATGCCTTGTTGGGTGAACCGCGCAGCCAGCAGACCCCCTTCTGCGGCGCGCCCGCTGTGCAGTTTCTTGCTGTGCGAGCCATCGTGAATGAAGGCCCACAGGCCACCGCTGAAGCTGCCGGCAATGCCCAGTGCGGCCAGGGTTTGCCGGGTATCCAGACCCAGGATGCGCGCACTGGCGGCGGCTGCGCCGAACACCCCGCAGGTCGCGGTGGAGTGCCAGCCGGCGCCATTGTGGGCACTATAGCCGCCGCAGGCTTCGAGGACTCGACGGCCAACCTCATAACCGATCACGACGGCGCTGATGAATTCACGACCACTCACGGGCCGTGCGCGCAGCGAAACCGCCGCCATCGCCGCTGGCAGCACGACGGCCCCGGAGTGATCGCAACCACCGGTATCGTCCAGCTCCAGCGCATGGGCGGCGATGCCGTTCAACATCGCCGCCGGGCCCGCGCCGACCTGCAGAGCGGTTCCCCAAACCGGAACCTCGCCCGCGTCACCGGCGAATACTTTATGTGCCTGTTTGGCGATCTCACTCTCGGCGCCGACCAGGGTTGCGCCGAACGTATCGACAATGTGTCGCTTGGTTTGGGCTATCAACCCAGGCGAGAGATCTTCAAACCGCAGATCGACACAGAATTGCGCCAACCGTTGCAAACGTTCGCTCATCAGACGTAATCCCGGTAATGGCGCTCGTATACCGAGGCGGGATGATCCTCGGCCGCCGGCGCTGCGCTGTTTGCCCACCATTGCGCGACCTCGGCGCCGGTGGCGATCCACACGTCGTCGTGCCGTTGAATGCCCTCGATCAACTCGCGCAACACGCCTATCCGTCCCGGCGTGGCGATGATTTCCGGGTGCAGGCGAAGTACATAGCACAGGCCAAAACGGTGAAACCCGGCGAAATCCATTTGCAGGTTGCCCAGGGTGTGGCTGTAGGAGGCGATCCGTGATTGTCCCGGTGGCACCGCCGGGCTCAAGTTGAAGGCGAAGTAAGGCTCGTCTTCCAGCTCATAATGCAGCGGCACTTCAATGACACCGGGCGCAGTCGGGTGAGCGAATGGCAAGTCGTCGCCGCGCCACGACGAGGACCAGCGGATGCCTTGGTCCTTCAATGCGCCGATGAATCCCGGCGCACCATTGCCTGCCGGGATTCGAAAGCCGACCGGGCGCTTGCCGGTCAGCCTGGCCAGGGTCTCGCAGCCCCTGACGACATCGGCGCCCTGGGCGTCCAGGTCTAGCGCATCGTAATCCTGATGACGGTAGCCGGCGCAGGCGATCTCATGACCGTCGTCCTGGATCGTCTGGATGAGCGCTGGGTTTTCCTCGGCCATGATGCCGGGGACGAACCAACTGCTGCAGACCCCGAGTTCCTTGAACAGGCCGAGCAAGCGCGCCACGCCGCGTTGGGTACCGTAGCGCCATACCGATAAGGTCTTGTCACGCCCGGCCACTTCCGGGGCTTGTGTGAGGATGCCATGGATGTCGTTGTAATCGACGGTCAGTACCACAGCGCAGCGATAGCCTTCCGGCCAGATGGAATCAGCCATGGCGGTGCTCCTTCAACCAGAAGTGGGCGACGTCGCGGCAGGTGGCGAACCACACGTCATCGCGCCGACGCATGTGTTCGAAAAGCTTTTCCAGCAGCAGGAGGCGTCCCGGCTTACCGATGATTTTCGGGTGCAAGAGGGTGGTCAGGCACAACCCTTCGTCCATCGCGCCGTCATATTCGCGGCACCAGTTGTCCAGGGTCAGCGCGTAACTGGCCGTACGGTCCAACCCGGAAGGAAAGTTCGGCGCGCGGGTGTAGGCGAGGGACGCGTAATCGTCCATTTCCCATCGGCCTGGAATTTCCACCAGCGGCGTATCGAAACCCGCTACCTCCATCAGGTACGGTCGGTCGTCGCCGCGCATGCTGCTGGAATAGATCACCCCGGCTTCCACCAGCATGGCCGGGGTCTCGGCGCGCCAGTCGCCGGACGGCGTGCGGAAGCCTTCTGCGCGGATGTGCAGGTGTTTCCAGAACACCTCGCGGCAGATCTGCATGACTTCCTTTTGCCGATCCAGTGTCAGGGCATAAAAGGATTCGTGTTTGTAGCCGTGATAAGCCACCTCATGCCCACGCTCGACAATCGCCTGGCATTGTCTCGGCCAGTTCTCCACGACCCAGGCGGGGACGAAGAATGTCGTCGGGATCCGGAATTCGTCGAGCACATCGAGCAGGCGCGGTAGTGCACGGTAAGGGCCATAGCCGCCGAACCCGAAGTACTCGGGCTTACGCCAGATCGAGCCGTTGAGCATGGCATCACCGGTCGGGCCATCGAGGTCGAAGGCCAGGGCCAGGCAAGCCTTGTGCGGCGCGGGCCAGGTGGGTGAGGAGGGCATCGGTAGTGCTCCATCTTTATTCGTAGACACCAGACCCTTTGTGGCGGGGCTTGCTCGCGATGGCGTCGAGTGAAGCAACATTGACGTTGGAACACTCACAAGCAAGCCCGCAGCCACATCGGAATCAAATGGCCTGTGCGATCACTTCCCGGCGTTGATGGTCGCGGTCTTGATCGCTCCCAGTTCCAGATCCCACTTCTTCAGGATCGCCTGGTAGCTGCCGTCATCGATCATGCTTTGCAGCGCGACCTTCACCGCTTCGCTGAGCTCAGGTTTCTTCTTGCTCACGCCCATGCCGGTGTACTGCTCGGAGATCGGCAGGCCCACGGTCTTGTACATGTCCTTTTCCTGGGTCTTGAGGTAAGGCAGGGTTTCGCTGCCCTGCATGGCTGCATCGATGCGGCTCTGGCGCAGTTGCGCCCGGGCATCGGCCGAGCCTTCGGTGCCGACCACGTTGATCCCCGGCTTGCCGGCGGCCTCACAGTTGGCCTTGCTCCACTCGGCGATTTCCGCTGGAAAGGTGGTGCGGCGGCTGGTGCCGACTTTCTTGCCGCACAGGTCGAGAATTTCGTTGGTGTCCTTGTTTTTCTGCAAGGTGTAGAACTGCGGACCACTGGTGAAGTAGTCGATGAAGGTCACGCTGGCCTGGCGTTCGGCGGTGTCGGTCATGCCCGACAGCACCATGTCGACGCGGTCGGTGGTCAGGGCGTTGATCATTTGTTCAAAGCCTGTTTCCTGCCACTTGATCTTCACACCCAGGCGCTCGGCCAGGGCGTTGCCCAGGTCATAGTCAAAGCCGGTGAGGGTGTTGGTGGCCGGGTCCTTGAAGTCCATCGGCGGGTAGTTCGGCATGATCGCCACGACGATTTCGCCCTTGGCCTTGATGCTTGCCGGCAATTCGGCCGCGAAGGTGAAGCCGCAAGCCATGACGCCAGCGAGTACTGCGGGGATAAAGAAGTTCTTCATGGTCGTTCTCTTATGAGTGTTGTGAGCGTCAACGGACGCTTAGGTTCGAACGGCAGAAATGAAGCTTTGGGTGCGAGGGTTCTGTGGACTTATTAGTATTTCTTCGGGGCTTCCAGCCTCCACGATCTGCCCGTCGTCCATGAACACCATGCGATTGGAAACTTCGCGAGCGAAGCCCAGTTCATGGGTGACGACGATCATGGTCATGCCGGTCTGCGCAAGATCGCGCATCACCGACAGCACCTCACCGACCAGTTCCGGGTCGAGTGCCGAAGTGGGTTCATCGAACAGCATCAGCTTGGGACGCATGGCCAATGCACGAGCGATGGCCACACGTTGCTGCTGGCCGCCCGAAAGCTCGATCGGGTAGCTGTTGCATTTGTCCGCCAGGCCGACACGGGCGAGCAATTCCAGGGCCTCCTCATTCGCTTCTTTGGGGGAGCGCTTGAGTACCTGGCACGGTCCTTCGATGATGTTCTGCAACACGGTCATGTGAGGGAACAGGTTGAACCGTTGAAACACCATGCCGGTGGACAGCCGCTGGCGGGCGATCTGGGTTTCGTTGAGTTCGTGCAACTTGTTGCCGACGATCCGGTAGCCCACCAGTTCGCCGTCGACCCACAGGCCGCCCTTGTCGATTTTTTCCAACTGGTTGACGCAGCGCAGCAAGGTGCTTTTTCCCGAGCCGGACGGGCCGATGATGCACAGCACTTCGCCTTGCTCGACTTCGATGTCGATGTCCTTGAGCGCGTGGAACTGGTCGTAATATTTATTCAGGCTCACGGCCTTGACGATGCTTCTCATGTGGAACTCCTCAGGAACGCTTGCCGGCGCCGCGGGCGAAACGACGCTCCAGGCGACTCTGACCAAAGGACAGGACGGTGACGGTGGCCAGGTACCAGATGCCGGCAACGATCAGCAGCTCCATCACGCGGGCGTTGGCGTAGTAGATGTTCTGGGCGTTGTAGAGCAATTCCGAGTATTGGATCACGCTCGCCAGCGAGGTCATCTTCACCATGCCGATGAACTCGTTGCCTACCGGCGGAATAATGATCCGCATGGCCTGGGGCAGGATGATCCGGCGCAGCGCTTGCAGGCGTGGCATGCCGATCGATTTGGCAGCCTCATATTGCCCGGTGTCCACCGACAGCAGGCCGGCGCGCACCACTTCGGCGGTGTAGGCACCCTGGTTGATGCTCAAGCCCAGCAAGGCCGCCGCGAACGGAGTCATCAGGCTCACGGTGTCCATTTCGAACAGGCCGGGAATGCCGATGGTGGGGAAGATCAGCGCCAGGTTGAACCACAGGAGCAGTTGCAGGATCAACGGCGTGCCGCGAAACAGCCAGGTGTAGGTCACGGCCACATAGCGCAGGATCGGGTTGGCCGACATGCGCATGATCGCGGTGATCACGCCGAACACGATGCCCAGCGCCATGGCCAATACCGCCATGACGATGGTGTTGAGCAAGCCCCACATGATCGCCTCGGAGGTCAGGAACTGGCCGATGTACGACCATTCGATCTTGCCTTCGGCGAAGGCACGCACCAGGCCAACAAGGGCGATGACGATCAGCGTGGCGAAGAAGATACGCCCGTAGTAGCGCCGGGGCACATGATCGTACTGGGTGATGTCGAACTGGTTTTCCGCCAGCTTGCGCTCCGCCTGGAGTCGTTCTGCCTGTGTCTGGCTCATGTTGTTTCTCCGTACTCGGTTGCAGCGCTATCGCTGTGGGAGCAAGCTCGCTCCCACAGGTCCGGTGTGTTGCTCAGAGGCGCAAGCCCTGATAGTCCTCGGTCCATTGCTGCTGGGTGGCGAGGGCGGCTTTCAAGCGTCCGATCTGTTCGCGTACCTGTTGTGGCGCGGTCCCACCCCAGCCATTGCGGGCAGCGATGGCGGCTTCGAGGGTCAGGCTTTCGCGTACCTCCGGGGTGAGGCGAGGATCGACTTCCGCCAGCAGAGCGGGGGAGGCCTCCCACAGTTCGATGTCGTGTTTCTCGCACGCCTGGACCAGAGCACCGGTGATTTCGTGAGCTTCCTTGAACGGTACGCCGCGCACCGCCAGCCAATCGGCAACTTCGGTGGCGAGGGTGAAGCCCAGCGGTGCCTGGCGGCGCAACTCCTCGACATTGACTTTCATGGTCGCCACCATTCCCGCCATGGCGGGCAATACCAGTAGCAGCGTGTCGACGCTGTCGAGCACACCGTTCTTGTCTTCGCTCAGGTCGCGGTTGTAGGACAGGGGCAGGGATTTGAGCGTGGAGAGCAGGCCGGTCAGGTTGCCGATCAGGCGACCGGCCTTGCCTCGCGCCAGTTCGGCGATGTCCGGATTCTTCTTCTGGGGCATGATCGAGCTGCCGGTGGCGTAGGCATCGTCCAGTGCGACCCAGCGAAATTGCCGCGATGACCACAGGCAGAACTCTTCGGCAAGGCGCGAGATATTGATGCCGAGCATGCTGGCGATGAACAGGAACTCGGCGACGTGATCGCGGCTGGCCACGGCGTCGATGGAGTTTTCGCAAACGCCGCTGTAGCCCATTTCCTTTGCCGATTGTTGAGGTAGGCGAGCGATCGCCGAGCCCGCCATGGCCGCCGCACCGAGTGGCGACAGCGACGTCCGTGCGTCCCAGTCCACCAACCGTTGTACGTCGCGCAGCATCGACTGGGCGTGGGCCAGCAGGTGGTGAGCAAACACGATCGGTTGCGCCTGCTGCAGATGGGTGAAGCCGGGGCAGATGCTTTCGATGTGTTGCTCGGCCTGTTCCACCAACGCCTGCTGCAGGGCCAGCACTTCAACGGCCACGGTGCGTACGTGGTCACGCAGGAACAGCCGCAGATCGTTGGCGGTCTGGTCGTTGCGCGAACGACCGGCCCGCAGCTTGCCACCCAAGGCGCCAAGCCGTTCGGTCAGCAGGCGCTCGATGAAGGTGTGGACGTCTTCATCATCCAGGGTCGGGGCGATGCTGCCGGCGCGATAGTCCGCGCCGATGCGTTCCAGGGTGTCGAGCATGGTCAGGGTTTCTTGCTCGTTCAGCAGTCCGGCGCGCTGCAATTCCCGGGCATGGGCCTTGGAGCCGGCGAGGTCGTACGGGGTGAGCCGGAAGTAGCGCTCAGGGCAACGGGACAGGGCCGCCAAGGCTTCGGAAGGGCCGCATTTGAAGCGAGCTCCCCAGAGTCGGTCGGTGGTTTGAGACATTGTTGTTTTCCTCGTCGGTTTCGCGAACTGAAACGGGTACTCCAGGCCACGACGTCGCTACGAAAATCAGCGAGCGAAGTCAGGCCAGAGCAGTTTTCAAGAGGGCAGTTGCATCGGTGCGAGCGCTGATCGAACTGTCAGCTTTTGATGTTTCGCGACCAGCGTTTTGGCGCTGATGTTCGGAATTTATTGGCGGTTGCCAAGCTTGGTTTTCTGTGTTCATTATTATTGGGTCAGCTTGTTCTTGTTGTTGGGCACAGGTTGTTGAATAGAGCGCCAGAGGTAAATAAGCATTATGGAAACCCCACTTTCCAATTCCGGAAACCCGCCGCCAAGAACCCCGCAAAAGGCACCGTTGGCCCTCAGCGGGCTGGACTTCAAATTGCTCAAAGTGTTCAAGGCGGTGGTCGAGGCGGGAGGCTTTAGTGCCGCACAAAATGAGCTGAACGTGGGGCTGGCAGCCATCAGCAAACAGATTTCCGACTTGGAAATCCGTATCGGGATGCGCCTTTGTACGCGTGGGCGCGAGGGCTTTCACCTGACGGAAGAAGGGCGTCTGGTGTATCAGGCATCGATAGACTTATTTGCCTCGGTCGACAACTTCCGTGACCGACTTAGTTCAGCGCAGAACGAACTTGTTGGTGATCTTGGTGTGGGGGTTATTGATAATACTATCTCTGATGATAATTCCCCGTTAGTTGCTGCGCTCAGGCAAATTAATGAACAGTCGCCCAAAGTCCGGTTTCAACTTCAGGCTTCACAACTCGATGAAGTCGAAAGAGGTGTCGTCGAAGGGCGGTTGGTAGCGGGAATCGTACCGATTTATCAAAAACGCGAAGAGTTCGATTACTACGAACTCTATGAAGAACGTTCGCAGGTCTATTGCGCACTTGGCCACCCGCTGTTCTCCATGGCGGACGAGGACATTGGCGCACATGTGCTCAAGGAGTACGAATGCGTCAACCATCGCTACGCGATTCATCGCGACAAACTGAAGTTTGCGCACTACGACAGCTTCTCCGCCTCAGCCACCCAAGTGGAAGCCGTGGCGCTGCTGATCAAGACGGGGCGTTTCCTCGGGTTCCTGCCCCAGCATTACGCCGCATCGATGGTGGCGCGGGGAGAGTTTCGCGCAGTATGTCCAGACCTGATCAACATCGTCACGCCGTTCAGTCTGATACTGCGTCACAACACTGTACGCAGCCCCTTGGTCAAGGCCTTTGCCCGGGCGCTGGGGGTGGATCTGAAGGCTTCGGTTTGATGTTTCTGTGTGAGTCACTCACGAGCCTTGGGGGCAACCGGAGTGATAGGTAAGTTGCACCATCAAACCGTTGGTGCTGTTCTCGTTCAAATACTGCTACCTGCCCCGGCGTGTTTCGTTGGAAGGGCTCCCAGTTGAACTAGCCCAGGGCTCAATCACCCTATCCTGTATGCGCAGTCCACCCTCTAAGCGACGGTGGTAATAATTGGATTTGTGCAAGGGACAGGGTGTCTGTCCACTGGAGCAATCTGCTAAAGGGTCCGTATCGACGAACGAATCGCCCGTGCACATTCGATGACCGCGGGTGCCAGCTTGCGCTCGGCTTCCTCCATGGTCCAGCGGCTGCTGGGCACCACCACATGCACGGCCGCTACCGGCAGGCCCTGGCTGCCGATGATTGGCGCAGCAATGGACATGTCGCCCAGGAACAACTCTTCCTTGTTCGTGGCGTAGCCTCTGCGCCGCGTGGTCTCGATCTGCTCGATGATGTCGTCGACCGCGGTCAGGGTGTACTGGGTATGGCGTTTGCGCTCGCTGGCGTGCAGTACGGCAGTGAGTTCGTCGTCGGGCAGGGCGCTCAGCAAGGCCCGTCCGGAACCGGTGCAGTACATTGGTATCCGGCTGCCGATGGGCATGTGGATCGGGATGAATTTCGGCGCCACGAAGCGTGCCACGTACACCATGTCCAGTCCGTCGGGCTCGGTCAGGTTGGTCGTCTCCCCGGTAGCCTGGGCCAGCTCGGCAAGGAACGGGTTGGCCACGTCGACCAGCGTATCGGCGGCCAGGTAGTTGTAGCCGATCTCCATGACCTTCGGGGTCAGCTGGAAGCGTTTGGTCTGCGGATGCTTGCGCACGTAACCAAGCTCTTCAAGGGTGTGGATCATGCGTTGCGCGGAGCTTTTATTGATATCCGCCGCTTGCGCGATATCCGCCAGATTCATCGTGCGCCGGGATGCGTTGAACGCTCGCAGCACCGCCAGGCCTTTCTCCAGTGACTGATTGAACAGAGGGTGAGGGGTTTCGCTCATGTGGAATTCCTTATTTTTGCTTCATGCGTATCGGTATTCGATACTTATAAATCTCTTTACGATTCGAGTAAATCGTTTATATTCATTTTGAGCCTCCTGCCATACACCTGGGGCACCCGTACCGGACTTAAGACAAATAAAAGCGTCCATTGGGAGATACGCCATGCTTACTCGCTTTCGTGCACTCACGCTCGTTGTCGCTCTGGCCTGCGGCATCGCTTCGGCCAGCGTCGCCGCCGAACCCGTCTACAAGGTTGGCGCAACCGCGACGGGTATTCCCTTCACCTTCCTCGACGTCAAGAGCCAGAGTATCCAGGGCATGATGGTCGACGCCGCGCAGGCAGTGGCCAAGGCTGGCGGCTTCGAGGTGGAGATCCAGCAGACCACCTTCGCTTCGCTGATTCCCTCCCTGACTTCAAACAAGATCGACCTGATTTCCGCCGCCATGCTTCGCACGCCGGCGCGGGAAAAGGTGGTGCAGTATTCCGACCCGGTCTTCAGCTATGGCGAGGGTCTGATCGTCAAGGCCGACGACCAGACCCCGTACACCCGCATGGAGGATTTTGCCGGTGAGGTGGTCGGCGCCCAGGTCGGCACGGTGTTCATCGATGAGCTGAACAAGCGCGGTGTCTTCAAGGAAGTGCGTGGCTACGACTCGATTCCCGACCTGATGCGCGACCTGGCGCTTGGTCGGATCAAGGCAGGCTTTGCCGATCGTCCGGTGGTCGCCTACCAGTTGGCTCAAGGCACGCAGAACAAGGTGCATCTGGTCCAGAGCTACCAGCCCGTGGTGATGGGGGATGTCTGCCTGATCATGCGCAAGGGAGACAGTGAGAAGCTTGCGCAGGTCAACAAAGGCATCGCCGCTATCAAGGCCGATGGTTCCCTCGACCAGATCATCAGGAAGTGGAAGCTCAACTGACGGTTTTGTCGACCGCCCGCAACGGCGGGCGGATCCACTCATTGTTTCGTGGGTAGCCTTATGTTTCTCCAGAATGCCTTGGACTTCCTTCCAATCCTGCTCAAAGGGGCGGTGGTCACTCTTGAGGTGACGGCCGGGTCGTTTGTCCTCAGCTCGTTGATCGGGTTGGTCCTGGCCCTGATGATGGTTTCCAGGATAAGGGCGATCGCCTTGTTCGCCATCAGCGTGGTGAACGTCATCCGCGGGCTGCCAATCATTGTGCAGCTGTTCTATATCTATTTCGTCCTGCCGGAATTCGGCATCCAGCTGACTGCAATGCAGGCCGGCATCATTGGCCTGGGGATCGCTTATTCGGCATATCAGGCCGAGAACTTCCGGGCCGGTATCCAGGCGATCCAGCAAGGGCAGATCGAGGCGGCCGAATCCCTGGGCATGCGCGGTGCGATGGTGATGCGGCGAGTGGTGCTGCCCCAGGCATTGCGCATTGCCTTGCCGCCCTACGGCAACACCCTGGTCATGATGCTCAAGGACTCGTCGCTGGTCTCCACTATCACCGTGGCCGAGATGACGCGTGCGGGGCAACTGATCGCCTCTTCTACCTTCGAGAACATGACGGTCTACACCCTGGTGGCATTGCTCTACCTGGCGATGAGCCTGCCGCTGTCCTTTGCGCTGCGTCGTCTGGAAGCACGCTTGAGCACCCGGAGAACGTCATGATCGAGATCAAGGGCATTCACAAGCGTTACGGCAGCGTGCCGGTCCTCGAAGGCATCGACTTGCAGGTCAAGAGCGGTGAAGTGGTGTGCCTGATCGGCCCATCGGGGTCGGGAAAGTCTACGTTGCTGCGTTGTATCAACGGCCTGGAGAGTTATGACCAGGGCGACGTTCTGGTCAGCCAAGAACGGGTTGATCGCAACGCCAGGAGCATCCACGACATTCGCACCCGGGTGGCGATGGTTTTCCAGCGTTTCAACCTGTTCCCGCACCGTACGGCCCTGGAAAATGTCATGGAGGGGCCCATCTACGTGAAGAAGGAAAAACCTCAGGTCGCCCGCAGAAATGCCGAGGCGCTGATGGATAAGGTCGGCTTGTCCCATCGGATGAATGCCTATCCGGACGAACTGTCCGGTGGGCAGCAGCAACGTGTCGCCATTGCCCGGGCACTGGCGATGAACCCCCAGGCGATTCTCTTCGACGAACCGACCTCGGCCCTGGATCCAGAGCTGGTGGGCGAGGTGTTGACGGTGATGCGCAACCTGGCCAACGAGGGCATGACCATGATCGTGGTGACACACGAAATGGCGTTCGCTCGGGACGTGGCCGACAAGGTCTGCTTCCTTCACGGCGGCAAGATCGTCGAGTCAGGGCCGGCCCGAGAAGTATTGAGCACCCCGACCCACCCACGCACCCAGGATTTTCTTCGCCGGTTGCTCGACCACAACGCGCAGGTGCAGGCATGAATGCCCCTTTCGCACCGCAACTGCCGGCCTCGCTCTGGGCCGCGACTGCTGCGCCGGCGGTGCAAACGCCGGCGCTGGCTGAAGACAAACAGGTGGATGTCGCCATCGTGGGGGCCGGCTACACCGGTTTGGTCACGGCCTTGCGATTGGCCGAGGCGGGGGTCGATGTCTGTGTGCTGGATGCCGGGGAGCCCGGCTGGGGGGCTTCGGGACGCAACGGCGGCCAGGTGATTCCCGGGCTGAAGTTCGATCCCGATCAATTGCACGCCAAATTCGGTGCGGCCCGTGCCGAAGCGATGCTCGATGTAGCCGGTTGCGCCGCCGACGAAGTGTTTTCGTTGGTCCGCCGGTATGCAATCGACTGTGATGCGACCCAGAAAGGCTGGATTCAACCCGCTTGTTCGTCCGCCGCGATGAAAGTCATCGAGCAGCGCGCCGGGCAGTGGCAACGCCGTGGAGTCCAGGTGGAGCTGCTGGACCGGACTGCCGTCAGCCAACGCATCGGTACCGACAACTATCTGGGTGGCTGGGTTGATCCGCGGGCCGGCAGCTTGCATCCGCTGAGTTACGCCCGTGGCCTGGCAAAGGCCGCATTGGGGCAGGGCGCGATGATCCACGGCCACAGCCGTGTCACGCGGTTGCAGCGACAGCCGTCGGGCTGGACGTTGTCCACCGTGCAAGGGGCCAGGGTCAGTGCGCAACGGGTGCTATTGGCCACGGATGGCTATACCGACGACCTCTGGCCCGGCTTGCGCCAGACTGTCGTTGCAGCCAACAGCTTCATCATTGCGACCCGTCCGCTGCCATCGGCGATCCGCAAGAGCATCCTGCCCGGTGGCGAGGTCTGTTCGGACTCTCGACGCTTGCTGCTGTACTTCAAGCTGGATGCCCAGGGGCGTTTGCTCCTGGGAGGACGTGGGCCGTTTTCGGAGCCATCCCAGCCCCGCGACTGGGCGCACCTGGAGCGTTCCCTGGCGGCGCTGTTTCCGCAAGCGGCGCAGGTGCCTGTCGAGTATCGGTGGAGTGGTCGGGTGGCGCTGACCCAGAGTTTTCTTCCGCATGTCCATGAGCCTGCGCCGGGGCTGTGCGTCCTGCTTGGTTACAACGGTCGCGGCATCGCCCTGTCCACGGCGTTAGGCAAGCACCTGGCCGCGAAGCTGTCGGGGGCGACCCAGGCGTTCCCGTTCCCGGTCATGCCGCTGCGTCGAATTCCATTTCACGGGTTGCAGCGGTTGTATCTGGCGGCCGGGATCGGCTATTACCGGTTATTGGATGCCTTGTTCTGAGCGCTGATTGAAGAAACGGCGGGCGTCGGCCAGGCGGTGTCCGTCAAGGCGTATCGGCCCAAGGCAAGCGATCCCCAATCCAACTTTACGCTCGACCTGAATGGCTCCGAAGCGGAAATGGCGTTAGCATCCCCTTCATTGGGCTTGAACAGCCTGTTTTTTCAGATCAGGGTCGCATTGTGGAAAAGCTAAAACGCCTTGAAAGCGGAATCGAAGGACTCGACGCGCTGCTCCAGGGAGGGTTGGTCGCGGGTGCTTCATACATAATCCAGGGACGCCCAGGGTCAGGCAAGACGATCCTGGCGAACCAGCTTGGATTCCATCACGCCCGCAGTGGCGGCCGGGTTTTAGTCGCCACGCTGTTGGCCGAATCACATGATCGACTTTTCCAGTTTCTTTCTACGCTGAGTTTTTTCGACGCATCCAAGGTCGGCGCCGAAATCCAGTTTGTCAGCGCATTCGATACGTTGGAAAACGAAGGCCTGGATGAAGTCGTGAAGCTGCTCAGACGCGAGATCAGCCGACAAAAGGCGACCGTGATGGTGGTCGATGGTCTGCTCAATGCGCGTTCCAAGGCCGATTCGCCTATCGATACCAAGAAATTCATCTCGGAGCTGCAGGGGCATGCCGCTTTTGCCGGTTGCACCGTATTGTTCCTTACCAGTTCACGGCTTGACGACGGCAGCCCCGAGCACACGATGGTCGATGGTGTCATCGAAATGGGAGAGGAGCTGTTCGGGACGCGCTCGGTACGGCGTATCCAGCTGCGCAAGACCCGCGGCAGCAGCGCGCTGACCGGTCTTCACGAATGTGAAATCAACGATGACGGCCTGGTTGTCTATCCGCGCCTGGAAAGCCTGTACAGTCGTCCTTCCGCCCCGGACAGTGCCAACATGACGCGTATCGCCAGCGGGATCGACTCTCTGGATGACATATTGGGCGGAGGCTTGTACAGCTCCAGTGTGTCCCTGGTCATTGGACCTTCCGGGATCGGGAAGACGACGCTGGGTCTCAAATTCCTCGCCCAGTCGACGGCAGACACCCCTGGCTTGCATTTTGGATTCTATGAAAGCCCGCAGCGACTGCGCCTCAAAGGCCTCTCCCTGGGTATCGATATCGAAGGCATGGAAAAAAGCGGAGCATTGAGCATTGCCTGGCAGCCCACCACCGAAGGCCTGCTGGACGGACTCGGCGCACGACTGCTGGACATCGTTAAGGAAAAGGGTATCAAGCGCCTGTTCATCGATAGCCTGAGCGGCATGACACGGACTTCGACCAACCCCGCGCGGATTACGGATTTCTACAGCGCGCTCATGAACGAGCTCAGGGCCAGGGGCGTTACGGTGTTCGCCTCCTGGGAGATGCGTGACCTATTCGGCTCCGAGGTCAGCTCACCGAACTCGGACCTGTCCAGCATCGTCGACAACCTGATGCTCATGCGCTTCCTTGAGGATCGCTCTGAACTAAGAAGGACGCTCTCCATTCTTAAGGTACGAGACAGCTCTTATGACCCGTCGCGATTCGAGGTGGTCATCCGGGATCAAGATGTTTTCCTTGAAAAGGCTTTGAGAAATGAACCTTCAGTCTCAGCTGAGTCATTGCCTGGTTCAATATCATAAGTCTTTGAGCGGGTTGAATTGACATGACCACCATCCTGGTCGTCGACGACGAGTATCTGATCGCTGACATCCTCAGTTTTGCGCTAGAGGACGAGGGCTTCATGGTGGTAACGGCCAGCAATGGTCAAAAAGGACTCGAAGTGCTGGAAAGAGAACGTCCAGCCCTGATCATTACTGACTTCATGATGCCGGTCATGGATGGTCTTGAGTTCGCCACGGCCGTGCGAGCCTTGCCGTCCGTCAATGGGCTGCCCATCATCTTGATGAGCGGTGCCCAGGCGCACCTGGGCATGACGCGATCGGACCTGTTCGATGCGGTGCTGCCCAAGCCATTCGACATAGACTCGATTGTCGCCGAGGTGAAGAGGCTGCTGGTTGCAGAGTGATGCCGCGTCGAGAGCTGCCGAGCTGAACGCTGCGCGTCCGCTGCGAAGGGATATGGGAGGTTGCAGTGCAATCACCCCCAGCAAGGCATCGTCCTGGTGTTTTGTCCGAAGCCCGCACTTTCAAGCCGATCGAGCTTCGCTCCGACCTGGCCGATTGCGTCTGGCAGGCTTTCTCCTGATTCGATGCAACGAATGTCCCGTAGCGGCCTCATATGGAAACGAGCGGCGCCTCGGTTGAAGAGCTGGCGCCTGCGGTTTTCTTGACGGAGGTGATGGTGTCCATGACGGCAGCTGAGAAAAACCATGTCGACTGGCTGATCGAGCAATCGATGCTCAATGCAGCGAGGAAGCGCGCCAGGCTCTACTCGGGTCAGGGTCGATTGTGGCAGCAGCCTTATGCGCATACCCGGCCTCGCGACGCCTCGGCATTGGCTTCGGTGTGGTTCACCGCGTATCCGGCTTCCATCGTTACCCGCGAAAATGGCACTGTGCTTGAAGCGCTGGGGGATGAGACCTTATGGCATGCGCTGTCGAAAATCGGTATCCAGGGCATTCACAATGGCCCTTTGAAAAGGTCCGGTGGCCTTTCGGGCACTGACTACACACCTACGATCGACGGCAATTTTGACCGCATCAGTTTCGACATCGACCCGCAATTGGGCACCGAGGCGCAGTTGCAAGCATTGACCCGGATGGCCGCCGCGCACAATGCGGTCGTCATCGAGGATGTCATCCCGTCTCATACCGGTAAGGGTGCGGATTTTCGTCTGGCCGAGATGGCGTATGAGGATTACCCGGGGCTCTACCACATGGTGGAAATCCGTGAGGAGGACTGGCCGCTGCTGCCCGACATTGCCGAGGGACGCGATGCGCAGAACCTCACCCCGCAGCAGGTGGACGTTCTGCGAGACAAGCATTACATCGTTGGACAGTTGCAACGGGTGATCTTCTTCGAACCGGGCGTCAAGGAAACCGATTGGAGTGCGACCCCGGTGGTGATGGGGGTCGACGGCAAGCCCCGGCGTTGGGTCTATCTGCATTACTTCAAGGAAGGGCAACCTTCACTGAACTGGCTGGATCCGACCTTTGCCGCTCAACAGATGATCATCGGCGACGCGCTGCATGCCATCGATGTCTCGGGGGCGAAAATCCTGCGTCTGGACGCCAACGGATTTCTCGGCGTGGAGCGCAAGCTCGAGGGGACCGCCTGGTCCGAAAGCCATCCGCTATCGATCACCGCAAACCAGTTGCTCGCTGGAGCGATTCGCAAGGCCGGCGGATTCAGTTTCCAGGAACTGAACCTGACCGTGGACGACATCGCCGCCATGTCCCACGGAGGGGCGGATCTGTCCTACGATTTCATCACCCGACCCGCCTACCAGCATGCCTTGCTGACGGGCGACACGGAATTCCTGCGATTGATGCTGCGCCAGATGCACACCTTCGGCATCGATCCGGGCTCGCTGATTCATGCGCTGCAGAATCATGATGAGTTGACCCTGGAACTGGTGCATTTCTGGACCCTGCACGCGCACGATACTTACCTCTATCAGGGGCAGACCTTCCCCGGCAACATCCTGCGTGAGCACATCCGCGAGCAGATGTACGAACGCCTCGCTGGAGAGCATGCGCCCTACAATCTGAAGTTCGTCACCAACGGTGTGTCCTGCACCACGGCGAGCATCATCACGGCGGCGCTGGGAATTCGCGATCTCGACACCATTACGACGGCAGATATCCAGCAGATTCGCCAGGTTCATCTGCTGCTGGTGATGTATAACGCGATGCAGCCCGGCGTATTCGCATTGTCTGGCTGGGACCTGATGGGCGCGTTGCCGTTGCCCGCCGAACAGGTCGAGCATCTGATGGGCGACGGCGACACGCGTTGGATTCACCGCGGTGCCTACGACCTTGTGGACCTCAACCCTGATGCGACACTGTCGGCCGGTCAGATGCCACGTCCGAAGACCCTGTACGGCAGCTTGCCAGGCCAGTTGAAAGATCCGGATTCGTTCGTCTCGCAGCTGCGCAGGATCCTCGCTGCGCGCCGTGCCTATGACATCGCCGCCAGTCGCCAGATACTGATTCCGGACGTCGAGCACCCAGGACTGCTGATCATGGTTCACGAACTGCCGGCCGGCAAAGGGACGCAGATCACCGCGCTGAACTTCAGTTCGACCCCGATCACTGAGACTCTGCACCTGCCCAATATCGCACCCGGGCCGGTGGTCGACATCATCAACGAACGGGTCGAAGGCGACCTGACGCCCGAAGGCGAGTTCACCATCACGCTGGACGCGTTCGAGGGGTTGGCGCTGCGGGTGGTGAGCAGCTCACCGATGATCTAGGGCTCGGGAAATCGAGGTGGTTGCTCAGGTCGATGCTCAACCGACCTGCGGCCTTGAGTATCCGCTACGCCGATGGAAGCTGGGCTTCGATCGCGACCTTGTCGATGACCGACCAGACCTCACGGATCCTGCCGTCCTCGAACGTGTAGAAAACGTTTTCCGCGAAGCAGATCCGTGTCCCGTTGACCGCAAGGCCCAGGAACTCTCCGGTCGGCGTGCAATTGAATGCCAGGCGAGCTGCCAGCCGGGGTGGGTCGACCACCAGCAGTTGGATTTCAAAGCGCAAGTCGGGAATGTTCCGATAGTCGGCTTCCAGCATGCTGCGATAGCCGTGCAAGCCTAGTGGCCTTGCGTTGTGAACCACATCCGGGTGCACGAAGTGGCCCAGGTTTTCCCAGTCCTGTGCATTCAGGCAGGCGATGTAGGCGTTATAAAGCGCTGCAAGGTTCGAAGTCATAAGGGCGATTACTCCGTTCTGTTAGCCATGACCGTATGACCTTGCAGCAGTCAATGCGATCCAGAGCCTGTCGTACTTGAATCTTCGAATGCGACAGATCAGGAAACGACTTTCTTGAAAGGGCGAATGGATACTCCCCGATAGAACGAAAAAATGGCCAGCACCTGCACCACGACCGCGGCTGTTACCACGGCTCGGATCGCGTGACCGGGATCGGTGAAGGCGCAGCGCAGCACGCCGAAAAATGCCGGGGCGAAGGCGTAGGTGGCCTGGCTGATCGCGACCATCAGGGCGATCACCCTGGCTGTTTGTTCGCGGCTGAATTCGGTTTGTGCGATCAAGGGGGGCAGGGAGGTGGCATTGCCAATGCCCGAGCCGATGAGTACCACGGCTATCCAGACCACCATGGGATAAAGGTCCAGGACCGCAAGCAGCAGCGTGCCCAGCATCTGGATGGCATAGCCGAGGCAGGCCAACTGGCGGCGGTTCATGCCTCGGCTCATGAGGCGTGCGGCGACGTATCGCCCGCCCATCGCACTGGCGGTGGCCAGACCCATGGCGAAGGAGGCGTCATGGGCTCCCATGCGTCCCGCCAGGATCGAATACAAGTGCGCGATCAGGCCGATCTGGGCGAAAAGCCCCAGGGACATGCCGACTGCCAGGCTGCGGAAACTGGCCGACCTGAACGTCTGCAGGAAGGTCCAAGGGGTTGCACTGGCATCGATCGATACAGGTTCCGGCCGGTCTGCGTTATCGGGATGTTGCCCCAGGCTTTGTGGGCTCTTGTTGAACACCAGGAAGGCGAAGGCACCAACGAGCAGTACGGCGATGGTGCTGATCATCCACGCTGCCGTGGCAAAGCCGAAACGTTCGATCAGCAGCACCCACAGCGGCGAAAAGATCACGCCACCCATGCTGGCGCCGTTGTAAGCCTTGCCCAACGCCCTGGGTCTTTCCTTGACGTACCAGGGAGCGATCAGGGTATTGACGGCAACGGCACCCAACGTGACCCAGCCGATACCCGAGCAGACGGCACCGGCATACAGCACCCAGAGCTGGTTGGCATGAGCCCAGATATTCACGCCGATGCCCAGGACGATGCTGCCCAGCAGGGTGATGCCGGGGATTGTGAATCGTGCGTAAAGCTTCGGCAGGTTGGCGATGACAATCGTACCGCTGAGCAAGTGCAGGGTGACGGCAGTCGAGACCTGGGCGATTGGCCAACCCGTGCGATCCATGACCGCTTGCATGTAGATCGGCGGCCCATAGAAACCGATTCCCCAACCAATCATTGCCAGGATGAACGTGCAGGTCAGTACGGTCTGTCCAAAAAAACGGGGGTGCGTCATAGCCATCTCCTCCAGGGTGGCTATCAGGTTATGGGTTCAGGGACGGCGTCACTTCGAGGCGCGTCGAACAATGGATGTTCCGGGGAGTGGGCAGCTTTTAATCTGCCACCGCCAGGGGCCTGATCCGTTCAAATCCACCTGACCCGTCCGACAGCGCCGCTCAGTCAATCGGCCGGAGAATTCCGGGGTGGGTAGTGCCCTGGCGGGACGGACGGATCCGGCCTACCCGCTCATTTCCCCCCGGTCACATCCAGGAACGTACCGGTAACGAACGATGCCTCCGCGCTGGCCAACCACAGGATGGCCCGCGCCACTTCCTCCGGCTGGCCACCGCGGCCCATGGGAATCGTGTCCTTGACGCGATCGACACGTCCCGGCTCGCCGCCGCTGGCGTGCATTTCGGTGTAGATGTGCCCGGGGCGGATGCCGTTGACGCGTATGCCTTCCCGGGCGACCTCCTTGGCCAACCCGATGGTGAAGGTTTCCAGGGCTCCCTTGGATGCCGCGTAGTCGACATATTCGTTGGGGCTGCCGAGGCGCGCCGATGCCGAGGAGACATTGATCACCACGCCGCCCGCACCATTGTGCCGGTAGGCCATGCGCTTCACTGCCTGCTGGGCGCAGAGCATCGGGCCGATGGAGTTGACCGCGAAGATGCGCTGCATGCGCTCGAAGCCCAGATCCTCCAGGCGCGACTGAACGGACAGGACCCCGGCGTTATTGACCAGCACATCGAGGCGGCCGAACGAGCGGTCGATGGCCGTGAACAGGTCGGCCACCTGGCCGGGGTCCGCGCTGTCGGCCCTCACGGCCAGAGCCCGGCGCCCCAATGCCTGCACATCCGCCACCACCGCCAGTGCCGAAGCCTGGTTGGCAACATAGCTGATCGCGACGTCATAACCCCGCGCGGCGGCCAGCCGCGCGGTGGCGGCGCCCACTCCACGACCGCCGCCGGTTATCAGTATCAACGGTGCCTGGGAGACGTTGTTCATCGTGAGTACCTCCTATAGCGTCAGGAAAACCGGTTGTGTCAGCCGATCAAGAGGATGCCGCTGACGATCACTGCGCACGCCAGCACCCGCCGGGCAGTCAGCGTCTCGCCAAGGAACACGTAGCCGATCAGCGCGGCGAACAGCACGCTGGTTTCGCGCAATGCCGATACCGCGCCCATGGGGGCTTCGTTCATGGCGTGGATGACTATTGCATAGGCCAGCAAGGAGACCACTCCGCCCACCAGGGCGGCGCCCATGCCGGGCCTGATGGAGAACAGGCTGCGGGCACCACGCAAGCCGATGTACACCGCAGGCATCAGCAAGCCCCACAGGGCACACATCCACACGGTGTAGGCGAGCGGCGCGCCGGAAAGACGGGTGCCGATGCCGTCGGTGACGCTGTAGGCCGCGATGAAACAGCCCGTTCCCAGCGCATAGGGAAGGCTGGGCACCGACAGGCTGCGCCCCCGCAAGGCCAGGGAAATGATTGCGCCCGATACCAGGGCGATACCCAGCAATGCCTCAGGGGCGATGCTTTCGCCGGCAAAGGCAGCGGCGCCCAGGGTGATCAACGCCGGGGACGATCCTCGAGAGATCGGATAGACCTGCCCCAGATCACCAACCCGATAGCTGCGCACCAGAAACAGGTTGTAGCCGATATGCAGCAGTGCCGACAGCACCCCATAGCCCCAACTGGCCGCCGCCGGTGGCGCCATGCACGCTGCGCAGACCAGGCTGACCGAAGCGATGGCGACGCACATGATCGTCATCGACCATAGTCGGTCGGCACCGCCACGCAGCAGCGCGTTCCAGCTGGCATGCAGGAGCGCGGCGAAGAGAACCAGCAAGGTGATATGGATAGGCATGCACCATTCTAGGCAGCCCGTCTGCGGGAACTACAGCGAAGTCTCCTCATCGTTTCATGAATGAATTCTCATGCATCATCCATGGGCCCGTTGGAATTTCAGCGCCTCACCGAGCAGCCATTGGCGAAAGCTGATGATGTGGGGTTGCGATTCGGTGCCTTTCGGGCAAACGAAGTAGTAGGCCAGTGGCGAGGGGAACGGCACATCGAACAGCCGCACCAGGCGGCCATCGCTCATTTCGTTTTCAACATGTCCGCTGCGCACCAGGGCGACGCCCTGGCCGAGCAAAGCGGCCTCGACCGTCATGTTGGTGTCCCCGAACCGGACGCTTTCCTTGAGCGGCAGGAATTCCAGCCCGACCTTTTCGAACCAGGCTTCCCATTTCGGTACCAGCTCGGCGCCATCACGGGTCAGCAGCGGGTAGTGCAACAGCTCGGCAGGGCTGCGCGGTGTCCCGAAGCGCTGCAGCAGATCGGGGCTCGCCACCGGAAACACCTGCTCGCCGAACAGGAATTCCGAATACAGGCCCGGGTAAGTGCCTTTGCCGAGCCGGATCGCGACATCCGCCTGGGCACTGGAGAAATGGATGATCTTGTCCGTGGTGTCCAGGGACACCAGCAACTCGGGATGCTGGCGAGAAAGTCCCGGCAAGCGGGGCAGTAGCCATTTCAGGGCGAAGGAGTACGTGGTGCTGACTTCGAGCCGGACCCTGCCTTTTTGCTCCCGCAGATCGGCCAGGGTTGCTTCGAGGCTCATGAAGAACTCCCGCACGATGGGCGCCAGCGTGGCACCCGCTGCGGTGAGGCTCAATGACTTGCCGCGCTCAAACAACGGCAACCCCCATAGCGCTTCGAGATGCTTGAGCTGGTGACTGACCGCGCTTTGCGTGACGTGCAGCTCATTGGCGGCAGAGGTAAAGGTCGTGTGTCGGGTGGCGACTTCAAAGGCGCGCAGTGTCGCGGTCGGCGGCAGGTCTCTCATGAATACAGTGTCCCGGCGAGTCGGCAGATAGGCATGACATGAACGTTCGCTCATGATAGAGCATCTCCTGGATGGAGGGGATGCCGGTGCCGACAACGCCTGGATAGCCATTGGCAACCGGGCCGCCGGATGCTTTCCCCAGGCCGCCCGAAAGGTAGGCCCCCTCAGTCGCCCAGGTGTCACGAGCGTATCGCTCCGTTGGCTGAAGTCCTCCCCGGCTGCGAGCGAAGCGGGCGTGTTGGGGCTATGCTCATCGCCATTGCAGCAATCCATCGGTTTCAGGTATCAGCCACCAGGGAAAGGAGTCTGTATGTGTTCGGTTCTTCCCATGACGCCTTATCGGGCGACCGTTTGACCCCGTCGATTTTCCTTTCCAGGCGCCCCAGCGAACGGTTGGTGGTATTGCCTGGACTCGATCGTTTCATCCGTATCAACACTGCCCTCGGCGACCCGATCAGCGAACACCTCGATGATTCGGGCACGAATCCCAAGCGTAATGGAGAACCGCATGAACACTAAGCCGTTCCAGGAGATCATGGGGCGCTTCGCCGGTAGCCTGGCCGGGCTGGCGATGCTTGCCGCCCATCCAGCCCAGGCAGGCGAAGCTGGCATCGCCGGCGGCCCTACCGCCAGCTACAGCATTGCCTTCAGCAACTCCTATGCGGGCAGTGATTTCCGCAAGGTGATGGTGCGCAACTGGCAGGAAGTTGCGGTCCAGGCGCAAAAGGAGGGCTTGATCCGGGAAGCGCCAGTGGTCAGCGCCAACAACTCGGCGTCGGAGCAGGCGGCCCATATCCAGGACATGATCGTCCAGGGCGTCAACGCCATCGTCATCCTGGCCGCGTCCGACACGGCACTCAACGGGGTGATCCGCGATGCCTGCAACGCCGGCATCGTGGTGGTGGTCATGGCCAGTCTGGTCACCGAACGCTGTGTCTATACCGTGGACTACGACTGGTCCGCCATGGGCCGCGTGGAAATCGATTACATCGCCCAGCGTCTCAAGGGCAACGGAACGCTGCTGGAGATCCGCGGCATTGCCGGTGATGCCACCGACAAGAACATCAGCGACGGCATTCACAAGGCTGCCAGCGACTATCCGGGCCTGACATTCGCCAAGACCGTGTACGGCAACTGGACGGCTTCCGTCGCACGCAAGGAGGTGGCGCTGGCGCTGCCGTCGCTGCCCGACATCGATGCCGTCGCGACCCAGGGGGGCGACGGCTATGGAGCGGCCATGGCGTTCAAGGCGGCGGGACGGCCCTTGCCGATCATTGTGATGGGCAACCGCCAGGATGAACTCGCCCTGTGGAAACAGGAGCGCGATGCCAATGGCTACGAGACGGTCTCGGTCTCCGCTTCCCCGAGCGTTTCCCAGGTGGGTTTCTGGGTGGCCCAGCAGATCCTGGCGGGCAAGCAGGTGCCGAAGTTCGTCGAGGTGCCGCTGGTCCGTATCGATGCGAAGGACCTGGACACCTGGCTCGCCACCATGCCGGTGGGCGGCGCCGCCAACCCTTCCTATAGCCAGGCCTCCGTTGCGGCGATGATCGACGCGGCCCTTGACAGGACGGCGCCGCCAGCGCCTTTGCCGGAGGCCGCGAAGCAGTAGGGGCGGGCGAGGAGGCGAGGCGCCATGTTCACATTCAAATCAGCCACGGACAGGCCCATCGCCGTCAGGATCGGCCTGGCGGTCGCCGCACTGGTGTTCCTGATGCTGACGGTGTCGCTGGTGAACCTCTACGGCCTTCGAGGCATGGTGCGGGCGGTGGATTCGACCAGCCATTCGGCGCAAATTCTGGCGTCGGTCAACGGAGCCGCCGGGCGGGTGGAAAACTTCATCGCCACTCGCGACCAGGAAAGCCTGTCCCAGGCCGAAGGCATGGTGGCAAAGGCTATCGCCGCCCTCGGCGCCATTCCGGTGGCTGAGGCGCAATCGCTCAAGGGCAGTCTGGAGCGGCTCGCCACGGCGATCGCGGCGTTGCGGGCGGCCACCCTGACCATGGATGGCGAAACGGAGAACATGACGGCCCACTACGGCCGGATGCGAGAGGTGACGATCCTCGTCGAGCGGGGTATCGCCGACGGGCTGAAGACCCTTGGGACCCGTGCCGCCGATCACGCAGCACGGGTGAGCGACATCGAAGACTCGCACCGCATCCTGGATATCCTGCGCAACGGCGAACGGATCATCACCGCCAATGTGGCCAGGCTGCTGGCGACCGGTGATGGGGCGGCCGCCACGGCGGCGCGCAATGCCTGCGCCGCACTCCCGCCGGTGGTCGAGCAATTGCGTGAGCTGATGGGAACGCCGCAGCAGGCACAGGCACTGGAGCAACTGGCGGCGGCGGTCGCCGCGGCCGGCCTGGCGCTCGAGCGGCTTGGCGATGCGCCCAGGCTCCGGGGAGGCGAGGCCTTGGGGCATCTCGCTGCCGTCGGGGAGGCGACCGGGCGCCTCGAAGCCATGCTGGGCGAAACGGACCAGCAGGTTGCCCACGACGCCAGCGATATCCAGGCCGCCACCGGCTTGCTGCAAAATGCAGCCGCGTTGTCCAAGCGTTTCGCCGAGCGTGTTGCCACCCTGGAGGCACAGACCTTGTCGTTTCGCCTGTCGCCATCGGCCGAGGTCGCCAGTTCCGTCGGCCTCATCCTGGACGAACTTTCCCGTCTTTCGCGGGTGCTCCCGTCTTCCGTGGGGCTGCAAGGCAACGCGACGCCGCTGACGGTCAGCGACCAGATTGCCGGCTACCGGGCGGCATTCGCCAGGTTCCACCAGGCGAGCAATGCCTTGAGCGATGCGCGCGACCAGGTTCGCAACGAGGCACGGAGCGCCGGCCTGCTGGTTGCGCGCTTCGCCGGGCAGGCGCGGTCGGACGCCCAGGTCCACAAGGATCGCGGCATGCTTGCGACGATCATCGCCGGTACCGTCGCCATCCTGCTGGCCGGCGCCATCGCCTGGAGCACCTCACGGTTCGTCGCGCAGCCCATCGTGGCCCTGGCCTCGGTGATGCGCCGGCTGGCCGCCGGTGACCTGAATGCCGAGATCGCCAGCGCCGAACGCGGCGATGAAATCGGGATCATGACCCGCGCCGTCCGGGTATTCCAGGAGAACGCCTTGCGCATTCGGGTACTGGAAGCCGAGGCCGAAGCCGAGCGACAGCAGGTCCAGGCCTCGCTGGAGAGAATGGTCGCCGAGCGGACCGACACCCTGCATCGGCAGACCGAGTTGCTGGAGGCCCAGGCCGTCGAACTGATTCAGGCGCGCAACCAGGCCGAGACGGCCAACCAGGCGAAGAGCGATTTCGTGGCCACGGTCAGCCACGAACTGCGCACCCCCCTGACCCTGATTCTCGCTCCCTTGGAAGAGCTCTCGGCGGCGAGCAGCCCGCCGGCGGACTGGCGTGTGCAGATCGAGCGCGCCCAACGCAACGCGCTGCGCCTGATGAATCGAGTGAACGATATCCTCGATTTCTCCAAGGCCGAAGCGGGCAAGTTCGAATGTTGTCCGGAGCCCATCGACCTGAACAGGATGGTAGGGGTGCTGGCCGAGGATGCCGCCATGGTGGCCAAGGGCAAGGGCTGCACCTTGACCTGTCACATCGATCCTGCCCTCGGCACGGTGTTCCTGGACCCCCGACACCTGGAGAAAATCCTGCTCAATCTGGTGAGCAATGCCATCAAGTTCACGCCCGCCGGCGGCACCGTACATCTGGCGGTAAGCGCTCTCGATGACGACCGATTCGAATTCGCGGTGCATGACTCGGGCATCGGCATTGCGCCGGACAAGCTGCCACTGCTGTTCCAGCGTTTTTCCCAGATCGATAATTCCGCCACACGGCATTACAGCGGCACAGGCATCGGTCTCGCCCTGGTCAAGGATCTCGCCGAGCTGATGGGAGGCGAGGTGGGCGTCGACAGTGAGCCAGGACGGGGTTCTTGCTTCTTTGTCCGATTTGCGCGGGGGGCCGAGCCTGACAGCGTGTCGAGCGAAGCCAGCGCCATGCAGGAGCTGCCGTCGCCCACCACCCCGGTCACGTCCGAGCAGCGCCACCTGCTTTTCGACGACGGACGCCATGGCAGTGGCGACGCCCGGGCTTCAGCGCAAGGCGCAGATGATGAGCAACGCCCGGAGGGCGCCTTGCAGTCCAGGGTACTGGTGGTGGATGACAGCCCGGAAATGCTTGGCTACCTCCATGAACTGTTGCGCGATGACTACCTCATCGTCACCGCGGCCGATGGCGAACAGGCCTGGGCGATACTGCAGCGCCGACCGATCGATGTGGTGCTCTCGGACGTGATGATGCCGGAGCTCGACGGCTTTGGCCTGACGGCCAGGATCAAGGCCAGCGCCGGGTTCGCCCATATCCCTGTGATCCTGCTGACTGCCCGCGGCGGCGCCGAGGCCTGCGTCTCCGGCCTGGAGAGTGGTGCCGACGACTATATCGCCAAGCCTTTCTCGCCCCTGGAGCTCAAGGCCCGCGTCCGTGCGGCGCTGCGCATGAGCCAGGTGCAGACCGAACTGAATGCGAAGTCTCGCCAGGCAGGCATGGCCGAGATCGCCACGACGGTGCTGCACAACGTCGGCAATGTCCTCAACAGCGTGAACGTTTCGGCGGAACTGGTCAGCAGCCAGATGCGCGCCTCCAAGGCCCAGGGATTGGCCAGGGTGGCCCAGATGATGAACGAACACATCGATGACCTGGGCGATTTCCTCACCCGGGACCAAAAGGGAAAGTTGCTGCCCGAGTACCTGATCAGGTTGGCGGACGTGGTGACAGTGGAGCAGCAGGGCATCATCGAGGAGCTGGGGCAGCTCACCAAGGGCATCGACCATATCAAAACCATTGTCGCTGCCCAGCAGACCTATGCCGTTGCTGTCAGTATCGTCGAGACAGTGCCTGTCTCGCAGCTGATCGACGACGCCTTGCGCATGAGTGCCGGGTCACGGTCGCGCCAGGAGGTGGCGGTGGTCAAGGAGATTGCCGACCTGCCCCTGCTGTCCCTGGACCGACACCGGGTATTGCTGATCCTGGTGAACCTGATCAGCAATGCCAGGCAGGCGTTGGGCGGCGTGCTCGATCGCAAGCCGTGCATCACCTTCAGTGCCTGCCTCACCGAGGGACCGACCTTGCGTATCACGGTATCCGACAACGGCAATGGGATTGCGCCGGAGCACCTGCCGCGGATCTTCTCCCATGGCTTCACGACGCGCCCGGACGGCCATGGTTTCGGCCTGCACAGCTGCGCCCTCGCCGCGCGGGAAATGGGCGGCCGCTTGACCGTGCACAGCGAGGGGGCCGGACACGGCGCAACGTTCACCCTCGATATCCCCCTCGATGTTCCGCAGGACTAGGCTCTGTACGCGAATGGAGGCCGGACCGAAACATCCGACCTGTCGCTGTCGCAGTGTTGTCACTGGGTTGCCGGCCCGGAACTAACCGCCGTTTTTAACCGTGCTCCAGATGCGGGTGCGCATGCGGTCGACCTGCAGCGGTACGGATTGGAGTACAAAGAGTTTCTGCATCACGCTTTGCGGCGGGTAGACCATCGGGTTTTCCCTGATGGCCGGGGTTACCAGGGACTCGGCTGCGGCGTTACCGTTAGCGTAGTGCACGTGGTTGCTGATGTTGGCCATCACTTTTGGGTCCAGCAGGTAATTCATGAAAGCGTATCCGGCTGCTTCGTTCGGCGCATCGGCGGGCATGGCGACCATGTCGAACCACATGGGCGAGCCTTCCTTGGGAATCACGTAGGCAATCCTCTGGCCGTTTCCAGCTTCCTCTGCGCGCGAAGCGGCCTGCATCACGTCACCGGAAAAGCCCACCACCACGCAGACATCGCCATTGGCCAGGTCGCCGGTGTACTTGGAACTGTGGAAGTAGCTGATGTAAGGCCGCACGTTCATCAGCAAGGCCTGGGCCTTGGCGTAGTCGGCCTTCTGCTGGCTGTGGTGCGGCAGGCCGAGGTAATTCAAGGCGATCGGCAGGATTTCCGGCCCGTTATCCAGGAACGCCACCCCGCACTGCGCCAGCTTTTTCATGTTTTGCGGCTTGAACACCAGGTCCCAGGAATCCACGGGCGTGTCGCCAAGTACGGCTTTGACTTTGTCGACGTTATAACCGATGCCGGTACTGCCCCATAGGTAGGGAAAACCGTGGCGGTTGCCGGGGTCGTTGGCTTCCAGGGCCTTCATCAGTGTCGGGTTGAGATTGTTCCAGTTGGGCAAGCGGCTGCGATCCAGGACCTTCAGCGCACCCGCGGTAATCTGGTGTGCCATGAAGTGGTTGGACGGAAACACCACGTCGTAGCCCGAGTGCCCCGCCATCAACTTGGCATCGAGCATTTCGTTGCTGTCGTACAGGTCATACTGAGTGGGATGTCCGGTGCTGGCCGTGAACGCTTGCAAGGTATCCGGGGCGATGTAGCTGCTCCAGTTGTAGATCCTTACGGTATCCGCCGCTTGTGCGGCGGCGCTGACCAGTAGCAATGGAGCGATCATTTTCAACATACAGATACCTCAACCTTTGTTCTAAGCGTTATGGAAGGGGCAGTCAGAAAATCAGTACGTAGCTTTTGCGAACGGTCTCTTGTACGTCCCAGATGCCCGTTGTGTTCGCGGGGAACATCAACGCGTCGCCGGCCTGGATATCGATGGGCGTGCCTTCATCCGGCGTGAAGGTGCAACGTCCCTGGATAAAGTGGCAGAACTCCTGTTGCACGATTTGCCGGCGCCAACGGCCGGGTGTGCATTCCCACACCCCGGCCTCGACGCCGTCGGTGCGTTCCACTGCGTTGCTGGATACGTGGGCCACCGGTTCACCCAACGGCACTGCGACCGGATGGGCCTGGCCCAAGGGCAGTGCTGCGGTGTCTGGGAAGTGTTCGATGGTCATGCGAAGGGCTCCTTACTGTGCATCAGGCTTTCCATGGTGGACGCCAGGCCTTCAGCCATTTTTCGCCGCCACCGTGGGGTTTCAAGGTTGGCCAGTAGCCGGTCTTCCAGCACAAAACTGCGAATGATCGCGTTGTAGCCAAGCCAGCGCAGAGGCTCGGGCTCCCATCGCGGCAGCGAGGCAATGGAGCGCTCGGCCAGGACCCATGGCTGGCGGGTGAGCACACTTTCACGACCGAGGATCAGCTCGGCCAGGGTGCGTCCGCCCAGATTGCTGGCGCCGACCCCTTCGCCGCCATAGCCGCCCGAGAGCGCCACTTGCTGGCGGCGGTCCACCAGCATGTGGGGCTGAAAACGCCGGGCGATTCCCAGGTTGCCTCCCCAGGCATGGGTCAGTCGTACCTGGCGCAGTTCCGGGAACAGGTCACCGAACAGTTGCCGGCGCAGGTCGCGTTCGGCACCGCTGAGGTTGAAGTCCTGACGCAGTCTGCCGCCGAAGCGGTAGCCGCCGCGGGCACCGAATACCAGGCGGTTGTCCCGGGTACGCTGGCCATAGGTCACTTGGCGGCTGTTCTCGCTGAAAGCCTGCCCATGGCTGAGGCCAATTCGCGCCCAAAGGTCTGGCGACAGCGGCTCGGTGGCGACGATCAGGCTTTGCGCAGCGACAAGGTGCTTGCCCAAGGGCGCAAGTTCACTGGAGTAACCTTCCAGTGCCGGCACTATCCAGTCGGCGCGGACCTTCCCCTGGGCGGTCGACAGTTCTCCGGGCTTCCAGCTCGATACCGGGCTTTGTTCGAAAAGCCGCACCCCGAGCTTTTCCACGGCTCGCGCCAATCCACGAACCAGCTTGGCTGGCTGGACGGTGGCGCAGTGGGGCGAATACAGGCCGCCGTAGGCAGAGGCCACTTTCAGTTGGGTATCCAGCTCCTCGCGGTCCAGCCAGCGATAGTCCGCGTCATCCAGGCCCAGGGCCCGATAGCCATCCAGTTGTTCGCGCAGGCGGCGTTCTTGTTCGGGGTAGCGGGCCGCGCAATACAGTACGCCGCCCTTGCGCAGGTCACAGTCGATCGCTTCCCGTTGGCAGACCTGCGCCACTTCATCCGGTATGCCGTGCAGCAGCTCGAAACCTTCTGCCCGGGCCGTCGGCGAGAGTGCGCCCAGCAGGCGGTCCTCACCCTGCAGGTTCCCCATCAACCAGCCTCCGTTGCGGCCGGAGGCACCGAAGCCCGCGATCTGGGCTTCGACGATCACGATATTCAGGTGGGGAGCCTGGCGCTTGAGGTAGTAGGCGGTCCAGAGTCCGGTGTAGCCCGCGCCGATGATAGCCACGTCTGCCTGGAGATCTTCGGCCAATGCCGGCCTCGGCTCCAGTGGCTCCTCGAGTTGCTCCATCCACAAACTCACACCGCGCCAGTCGCCCATGCCATACCCCGCTTACCGATTCAGGCACGAGTTTAGGCATCGGCTTCTTCGGCTGTCTTATCTGCGGGTACGCGTGCAATGCAGCTTCAGCCAGGCTTTGGGAGTACAGCCGGTATGGGCGCGGAAGGTCTTGTAGAAGGATGAGGTGGAGTTGAAGCCGGCATCGGCAGCGAGGTCATCCATGGGCATCGCTTCACCTTCTTCGGCCAGGCGGCGCAGCAGATACTGCACCCGGGCCTGGTTAACGTAGCGGTAGAAACTCTGGCCCAGCACCTGGTTGAGCAGGTATGACATTTGGTTGCGGCTATAACCCGTCGCTGCCGCCACCGTCTGCAGGTCCAGCTCCGGATCGAGGAAGGGTTGCTGGCGCTGGAAGTACTCGTCCAGGTCCCGGGCCATGTAGGTCAACTGCCGGGCCGACAACCCCAGCTTGCTGATGGCCGGCGCCCGGTTGGCATTGGCTTGCGGGTGTTCATGCACCAGCGAGGCGTATTCATTGACGCGCCAGATCAGCCCGTCCCGCACGGTGATGGCTTCGCTGGAGCGGAAAACCACCCGCTGGCCGCTGCCCTGCAGTGCGGTCTGGTACTGGATGAAGGCTGTGCTGCCGTCGGCCCGGATGCGATCGGTGTGCTCCAGGTATTCATCCGGCTGCCGGGGCAGGGTGCCTGTCACATACACGCGCAATTGCGCCAGGCCCATGGTGCGGTTCTGGAAGAAGTCGTTGTACTGCACATCGGGATGGTACAGCGCCATGATCGCCTCCAGGTCCCGATGTTTCCAGGCCAGGTGATAGCGCAGGACGGTATCGCGAGTGCGGCGGGTGGTGTCATCGGGCGGGCAAGCCATGAGCGGGCCAACGTCTTCGATCGGAGAACTTCAGATTACTTGGCAGGCCTCCGGTTTGGAAGGCACGGCTGCGGTGACAGGAGCGGGTGCCGGCCCGGGCGCATTCGTTGTCGTTCATGCGCACCCGCCGAGCCGGCCTGTCCGTTTCTTCCTGCCTGCGCCGCAAAGTTGCGGTTCATCGCTTCACGGGCCTGGCTTGTCGATGCAATCGGCCCGCGACAGGCGCGGTTACTCCACCGCCTCGGCCACGCCCTGGTCCTCACCCAGGAATCCACCGCTCTGGTGGTGCCACAGCCGTGCGTAAGTGCCGTTTTTCGCCAGCAGTTCGGCATGGGTGCCTTGTTCGACGATGCGCCCCTCATCCATGACGATCAGCCGGTCCATGGCCGCGATCGTCGAGAGTCGATGGGCGATGGCGATGACGGTCTTGCCCTCCATCATTTCATCGAGGCTCTCCTGGATGGCGACTTCGACTTCCGAATCCAGGGCACTGGTGGCCTCGTCAAGCAACAGGATCGGTGCGTTCTTGAGCATCACCCGGGCGATCGCGATACGTTGGCGCTGGCCCCCCGACAGCTTGATGCCGCGTTCACCCACCAGGGTGTCATAGCCGCTATGGCCTTGCCGGTCGCTCAGTTGACGGATGAACCCATCGGCCTGGGCGTTGGCTGCCGCCGCACGGATCTGTTCATCGGTGGCCTCCGGGCGACCGTAGGCGATGTTGTCGCGGATGGAGCGGTGCAGCAGGGAGGTATCCTGGGTGACCATGCCGATGGCGCTGCGCAGGCTGTCTTGCGTCACCCTGGCGATGTTCTGGCCATCGATGCGGATCTCTCCGCTGTCGACGTCGTAGAACCGCAGCAGCAGATTGATCAGCGTCGACTTGCCGGCACCGGAACGGCCCACCAGGCCGATCTTTTCGCCCGGGCGGATATGCAGGCTCAGACCATCGAGCACCTGGCGCTCACCGTTGTAGTTGAAGCTGACATTATCGAACGTCACCGCGCCGCCCTTGGGGACCAGCACGCCGGCATCGGGCGCATCCACCACCTTGGGGCCGCGGGTCAGTGTCTCCATGCCATCCTGCACGGTGCCGATGCTCTCGAACAGCGAGGTCATCTGCCACATGATCCAGTGCGACATACCGTTGATGCGCAGCGCCATGGCGGTGATCGCCGCCACGGCCCCGGTGCCGACTTCGCCCTGGTGCCACAACCACAAGGCATAGCCGCCGGCGCCAAGGATCAACGCGACCACCAGGGCCTGGTTGACGATCTCGAACTGGCTGACCAGGCGCATCTGGCGAAAGCCGGTGAGCTTGAAATCTTCCATGGCGGCGCGGGCGAAATGCGCCTCACGCTTGGAGTGAGAGAACAGCTTCACCGTGGTGATGTTGGTGTAGGCGTCCGAGATGCGCCCGGTCATCGACGAGCGCGCATGGGCCTGTTCCTGGCCGACTTGCCCCAGGCGCGGCACGAAGTACAGCATGGCCAGGCCGAACAATACGATCCAGGCAATGAACGGCAATATCAGTTTCAGGGCGAAGCCGCCCGCCAGTGCGATGATCGCGATGAAATACACGCCGATCCCGGGGGCGATTTCAATGACGGTGAACAGGACCTCGCGCACGGCGAGTGCCGTCTGCATCACCTTGGTGGTCACCCGGCCGGAGAATTCATCGGAAAAGAACGAAAGGCTCTGGCGCAGCATGAGGCGATGGAAGTCCCAGCGCAGCCGCAACGGCAGATTGATCGCCAATACCTGGTGCTGCACCATCGTGCGCAGCGCCACCAGTGCGATGCTGGCGAGCAAGACCATGCCGATACCCCACAGCACCCGGCTTTCCTGTGCTTGCGCCTCGCCGCCAGCCTGCCAGGTCGAGAGCAGGTCCACGACCTGGCCCAGGAAGGAAAACAGCCAGGCTTCATAAATCGATACGCCAGCGCTGAGCAGTGCAAAAGCGAGTATATAGCCGCGAGCGCCTCGGGTGCAGGCCCACAGGAAACGGACCAGACCGACCGGGGGCGGTGGGGCTTCATCGGGTGGGAAGGGGTCGAGTCTTCGTTCAAACACACGAAGCATTGGGGTCTCCGGAAAGTTCTTGATAGGGGATTTTGCCACTTAACGGCTGCCTGAGGGGCCGCGAGACAGGGGCGGCGCGCCAAGGCGTACCTGGACGAAACCGGACATGAGCCCATGATTGGCCGACCCATTGCACCGCAAAGCCTCACGAGAGGGGCGAGTGGGGGCTGAAGGGCGAACCGTGTCACGCCTTGCCCGGCGAGCAGTGGCGCCAGCTAAGGTTGGCCCGTGACCCGATCAGACCACGTCCGTATGCAGGTTCGGACCTGTGCCTATCAACGTCAGTTCCACATGCCCCGGCGGGGGCACCTCAGCGGACTTCGCGCCAGTATCGGCGCTGGCCGGCGCGCTGTTGTCCGCCGCACTGAACAGCAGGTTGCTCTCGTTGAGCCGGGAGGAAACGTTGCCGTCGATCACCAGTTCGAAACGTTGTCCGTCGCCATTGGCCTCGAAGCTCTTCAGGTAAGTGCGTGTGTCGTCGGCATTGTTTCGGATCGCCAGCGTCCCGTCGTATCCATTGCCGATGCCGGTGAAGCCCAGGGCACTGAGATCGATACGGTCTTCGTCGGGATTGAAGTCGAGCAGGCGATCGCTGCCGCTACTGTCGGCGCAGCGGAAGCTGTCGGCCACGCTGGCATAGCGCAATACGTCGTTTCCCGCGCCACCGGAAAGCAGGTCACGGCCGAGATTGCCCTGCAGCAGATCGTCTCCCGCCAGGCCACGCAGGATCTCATCGGTTTCCAGGCCTTGCAGCTTATCCTCGCCAGAGGAGCCCACCAGTCTGGCGGTGCCATCCGTGCTGCCGAACGTCGTGTCAAGGCTGCCATCGGCATTCAGGCGAACCGCAGCAAAGTCACTGCCATGGTTGGCGTAGGCGTGTCCGGCCAGCAGGATCCTGCCATCGTCCAGCAAAGTGATTTCGCTGGCCAGGGCCGAGTCGCCGGGCAGGTCGACGCTGACCGTCCCCTGGTTGCCGAAACTGAGGTCCAGGCTGCCATCGGCGTTGAGCCGGGTCACGGCAAAATCCTTGAAGGTGCTGGTGCTGGCCACCAGGATCTTGCCGTCGTCCTGTATGGCCACGTCGCCACGGTAGCTGCCGAGAAAGGACAGCGACGCGATGCCGCCCTCGCCAAAGTCGGTATCCAATTCCCCATCGGCCGTGTACTTGAGCAAGCTGTTCTGGAAGCCGGGCGCGCCCTGGACCAGCAGGCCTCCATCTGCCATCGGGGTCAGGCCTTGCATGAACTCGAACGTGCCGTCGGCTTGCAGCGTCAAGGTGCCTTGCGTGCCAAACGCCATGTCCCGGGTGCCGTCGGCATTCAGCTGGGCCACTTTCAGAGTGTGACCTTCCAGCGCACTGACCAGCACGCCCCCGTCGGCCTTGGCCTGTACCAGGGGGGCTGAACCAAACCCGCTGGGCAGGCTGGCCGCGGCATTGCTGTTGAAGGTGAGGTCGGCTTTGCCGTCCGGCCCCCAGCGCTGGACGATGGCGGTATCGTCATGCCCTTCGTGGGCAGTCACCACCGCACCGTCGGCCTGGACCTGAAGAGTGTATGTCTTTTCGAGAGGGATCTGCTTGTGGATCACCTGTCGGCCGGCGTTGCCGTAGTCCTTGTCCAGACTGCCGTCGGCAAGAAGGCGGGTGAGCGAAAAGTCCATGCCCTCGTCCAGGTCGTCGCTGTACTGGCTGAAGCCGGCGATCAGAATCGAGCCATCGGGCTGTATCACCACGTCCTGGGCATTATCCGCATGTCCCGCGATATCGACGATCATCGTCCCAGGGGCGCTGTAGGTGGTGGCCATGTTTCCAGTCCTTTAGAGCATCGCAAAGCGTTGACTCTAGCCCAGTACCATTGATGCGCCAGGGTTTCTGGACAACTGGCATGGCAGGCAATCCAGCTGGCCACGGATGAGCGGGGCTCAGGCATCTCATCGAAAGCGGGCGTCCGTCACAGGTAATTCATGATGAACCAGACGTCTGCATTCGCGGTTCCTGCGCTCAGGCCAGGATCGAGTATCCCGCTGCTTCCCGAGGGCAGGACGCGCAAATACCGCGCAGTCAGGGGGATGCTGAAGGTTCCGCCCGCGGCGGGGGACTCGCCAAGGACATAGCTTTTGTTGAGTTCCAATGGTTGCTGGTCGTTGCCAAGCAGTTGCAGTCCCAGGCCCTTGGCGGTGGACGTATTGTTGAGGTTGACGATACCCAGGCTGGCATTCCATGCGGGACTGTTCGGGGTCGGGGCGAGTGTGTAGGTAATCTTGTTGATGCCCTTGGGGCAGTTGTTGACCCTTATATTGAAACTGACCGGGGCGGATTGCGAACCATATTCCGCAAATGAACTGAGCTTGTGTTTGCCCATGTCCACGGTCACGTCTGGCGTGTCGCAGGATTGGGCAACGATGGAGGTGCTGCTGGTCACGCTCATTGCCAGGGGCGTGATGCTGTCGAAGTAGTAATAGCCATATATTCCCGAAGGCAGCTTCAGCAGCTCGCCCTGGGTGTCGGCGATCTTTATCAGGCGTAGCGCGTGCTGGGAGCCATTCCACCCCCAGGTGCCGGAGGGGCCGTTATCAATGTTGGGGTAGCCGCGTGCCGCGGTGTTGTTGATTTCGACGCGTATCCACTGCCAGGCGATGCCTGTATTGCCTATCGGGAATATGTTGTTGCCGGGTGTCGTTGTCCCAAGGCTGTTTTTGATGCCATAGGTATACCCCGAGGGGCACGTGTAGGAACTGTTTACGCCTTGCAAGGTTTTTGTTGGCGTTTCATAAAGGACCGTTCCATTTGGGGCATCCCGGGGCACCGATATCGTCGGCGGAAAATCGAATTGCATGGTGGTCAGGCCGTGTCCTTTCACAAAGGAACAGGCTGCCTCTGCTCCCTGGCCCGTCAAGGCGAGGAAAACGATGGGTACTATGATTTTTCCTGGTGTCATTCAAGACCTGCTCTGGGTGGGTGCGGCGCTGCGCGGGGATCGATTTGAAGTCGGAAGGTTGACGGAGGCTGGGACAGGGATATTGGAATTCGACGATAAGATCCGTCGCCGGCTTTTGGAATCGGAAGATTCCTATACGCCACGTCCGCAGCACCGAACCGATCGGGTGGACACGCCTGCGCTGGGGCCGGAATCGCTTGGACGGTGGTCCCGAGCTCTTTCACAACACTCAAGATCCCTCTGCCGCTGACGACATAGACCTTGATGACTCAAGCCAAGGAGCAGTCGCTATGGGCGTTAAAGAGGTAGTGATGGGCGTGTCGCTGTGGGTGGCCCTGAACGGGGCGTGCCAGGCCGAACCGGCGTTGACCGAAGGCGTTATCCGTTTCACCGGGAGCATCGTCGAGCCAGGGTGCCGAACGGACATGAACCCCGGCGTCGCGATCGAACTCGTCGAATGCCCGCGTGCGGCCCGCGGCGCTACTCTCGATGTCACACACATGGGCGGCCAGGGCAACCAGACACCCGGTGTCTCGGCACGCCTGATCGCGGACAGCGGCACGGACGAGCCTTATTACAATCAGCGCTACGCCCTGGTGGACGCGGCCGGAAAGCCCGTGCTCGATGGCACCTGGCTGGTGACGCTGACGGCGCCATGAGGCGCACCGTCAGGGCCTGCATTCGAGCCTGACCCGCTCGTAGTTCAGAGCCTTGTCGCGCTCGGGCAGGGAGTAACTCGCCTGGCATTGCTTGTCCGCCCATTTGATGGTGAGCGTGGCGCTCGGGTCCTGCACCAGGGCCAGGGCCTTGCCGGAAGGATCGGCCATCGCGATCTGCTTGCCGCTTGAGTCTTCCAGCACCGTGCCGAACGGCAGATGCTTGTGCATGGCATCGAACAGTTCGAACTGGACCCGCCGACCGGTTTGCGAGGCGTAGCGCACCAGTACGGCGGCGCCGCGTCGAGGCACGACTTGTTGGGTGGCATTCTCGATCTCGACATCGGCGCCCAGATCACGAGTGTCGAGGCTGATCCAGTTCACCCGGTAGGGTTGGGTGTTGGGGATGACCGCAAAGCCGTTGCGGCCGGTTTTGGTTCCGCTGAAACTGCTGATCTTGACGCCGCCGGGTACGTCTGGCACCTCGGCCAGTGCAAAGGTTTCACCCAGGGTCTGCCCGAGGTTGATCCCTCCCGCGTGGGCTACCACCGAGCCGGCGAGGTTCAGGTTCTGCGAGGTGTAGCCGCGCCCCTGGCTGTAGCCCGCATTGATGTCCACGAAGGGCTGTCGGGTACTGATGCTCGCCGATCCCGAATTGCCGCTGGTGCTGCTGTTGCCTGCCTGTACGGAATAATAGGTGTCGCTGTTTTCCGATAGGTAGCCGTTCACCCCCAGTTGAGTGCTGTCGCCGGATTTCTGGCTGGTGGTCGAGAAATACGCCCGGGGGGCCCGTGGTTTGGAACCGAGGGGAAACGACAGCGACAGGTTCATCTGTGTGTCGTTGTTCGAGGGGCCGAAACTTCCCACGTCCTGGGTGTGGATCACGCCGAGGTTGTAGGTCAGGTCACCCCAGTTGTTGCTGTAGCCGGCGGACACACTCTGGGATCCGCCTCGTCCCCAGTAACGCTGGTCGGTAGCGTTCAGGTAAAGGCTTCCGAACTGCTGGTTGCGGCCCAGGCTCTGGCTCACGGTCAGGTCCGTGCGGGTCTTGGAGTTGCCGCGACGCTGTTCGGCGTAGCTCTGATCCTCGATATGTTCGGTCAGCGTGCGGTAACCCTCGGTCGAGTAACGATAGGCAGCGAGGGTGAAGTTGGTGTTGGTGCCACTGAAAGTCTTGGCGTACAGCATCCGCAGGCTGTTGCCTTGTGTGGTCTGGCCGTGGGACTGGCTGGACGAATGGGTCAGGTCGAACGACACGGCCCCCCAGGGCGTATTGCGACCCAGGCCCATGGACAAGGCCCTGAAATTATCGGTTGCCTGTACGCCGACGATGCCGGTCGTGTTGCTGCTCAGGCCGTAGGCCAAGGTACTGCTGAGCATCTGCGGCGATGCCAGGCCTTCGGTGTTGCTCTTGTACTGGCCCGCCGAGACGCTGTAGTTGACCTGCCCCTGGCGCACCATGATCGGCAGGCTGGAGAAGGCCTGGATGGTTTCACGTCGGCGGCCGTCCGCTTCGATGATCGTCACCTGGAGATCACCGTTGGAGCCGCTGGGGTAGATATCGCTGATCTCGAAAGGACCAGGCGGCACGTTGGTGCTGTACAGGATGTAATCGTTCTGGCGAATCTCCACGGTGGCGTTGCTTTGCGCAACGCCTCTGATGACCGGTGCGTAGCCACGTTCGCTGTCGGCGCGCATGCCCTCGTCGGAGCTCAGCATCAGCCCGCGGTAGCGGACGCTGTCGAACAACTGCGAGTCGGAAAAAATGTCCCCCGCGCTGAACTGTCCCTTCAGGGCCGTGACGTCATGTTGCACATAGCTACGGTTGCTGGTGAACGTATTCGGCCGGCCGGTCTGGCTGTTGAAGTTGGATTCGTTGCGCAGCCTCCAGCCGCCGAGGTTGATGCCGTTGCGCAGACCCAGGTTGTTGGAAATCGTCGTGGCGCTGTCGGTGCTGTTGCGATTGCTGCTCAACTGATAGTTGATGAACCCAACGGGCACTCCCGCGTCCCACAGCGCGGGGTCGACATAACCACGCATGCCTCGTTGCATGGCGATCTGCGGAATGCTGATCGACAGTCGCAGGCGACTGGGGTCGTAGTTGACGGTCGCCTGGTCGATCAAGGCCGGCAGGTCATGGCAGGCGTCCGGCGCAGCGTTTTTGAGGCGGTCCGCCACTTCGGGCCGGCTCAGGTTGATCCCCAGTTGCTGCAAGGTTTCCAGGGTCAGGCAGGCTTCCACTTTTGCGCTTTTCTCAACGCGCCGAAAATCGATATCGCGACGGCCGACCAGCACGTCGTTGCTGTAGACGTCCACCCGATAATTTCCTGGCAAAACGCTGTTGGCCGAGAGCAGCAGATCCAGGTCCACGGAGGACGCTGCGCCTTGCAGGAATGAGGTATTGAACTGGCTGACTTGAAGGGGTTCTTGAACTGCCGGGTCGCCAGCTTCTGCGAGCTGGGTCAGGCCTGCCAACATCGCCAGGTATAACGCGTTAAGACCAAAGTTAATGGACGACGTCGTTTTTGTCGGGGAGTTGGAGTTGCTGCGTGGGAATAAAGACATGCCCAGCCCTATATCGCTACGGACGACAGAAGTTAAGGTTCGTTATTGAAATCGGAGAGCGTCGGGAACTGCTGTGAGTGCGGCGATCGTTATTGCACTGCTTTTCCATTGACGGCCGATGCACCGGTGAAAGTCGCTGCATAGCGAACTTGCGCACCGTAATCGTTGATGCTTGAAAAGTTGACGCTCGAATAGTTCGAATGTGTGGCCTGTTTAAGAGGGAGCGTTTTGGTCTCGCCGGGCGCAATCATCATGGAGTCCACCGGGTGTTCAGTGCTGGAGCCTGAACGAACGGCCACTTCCGACAATGAAACGTGATAGAGACTCGGGTTGCTTATCGTCAATGTCGCATGACCTTGCTGCTCGCCCAGTCGCCACGACAGTTGTTCAGGCGCCAGATACGCTTCTGGCGCAAGGCCGACAGGGCGGAAGAACACCTTGATGCGCTGGCGTACCGCCAGTTGCAACGTGTTCGGCGTCTTGGCGGCCTGGGGGATTTCCTGGACATTGAGCCATACCACCGATTCCTTGTCGGTTGGCATGCCGGTGCCCTCATAGATAATCCGCAGCAGTTGCTGTTCCTTGGCCATGATCCTTGCCAGCGGCGGTGTCACGGCAAAAGGGACTGGCGCTTTCTCGGTCTCGCCGTCGATCCAGGATTGAATCAGCAGGTCGTCACCATTGTTACGTACCTTGATGCTGACCTCTTTGTGCTCGGCGTCGAACACCAGGCGGGTCGCGCTCAGCGAGATGCCGGCGCTTGCCTGTGCTGCGAGCAGTGCGCAGTGCAAACCCACGCACAACGATAGGAAGTGTCGGTTGAACATGACTGGATGCCTGAAATTGAGAAAAGGCGGGACCCTGAAGTCCCGCGCAGTATCAGCCCCGTCCGGCCCTTACTCGTATTGCAGGGTGAACGGCAGGGTGGCGTCGCCGCGACCGGCCACGGCGGTCTTCGGATCGGCAGTGGTGACGTAGGCAGCGGAGAACTTCAGGGTCGCGCTGCCGTCCTGCAGGGTGTTTTCGATTCTGGCGGCAGTTGGGGAGCTCAGGTCGATCTGGTCGCCATTGGCGTTCAGCAGGGCGATACCGATGTTCTTGGCTGCGCCTACACCGTCAGTCAGCTTGAGGACCTTGGTGCCGGTCACGATGCCCGAGCCCGCGCCTTTGGTCGGTTCGAAAATCATCGCAACCTTGGTGCCGGCGTTGCAGTTGATCTTCATGTCGAAGTTTTCCGCGCTCAGCTTGCCGCTGCCGATGGGTGCTGCTGCTGTGCCCATGTCCTTGATGGACACTTCACCCATGGGCACCGAGATGGTTTTATTCAGGCCGGCACTTTCGATGGAGCAGGCGTCGTTGTTGATGATGCCGCTGAAATTGATAGTGCCACTGCCGGCCAGGGTGGGCGTTACCGGATCAGCTGCAAACGATTGACCCGCGGCGGCGAGCATTGAAAGTGTCAGCAGTGTCAGCGATATGTTCTTCATTTAAATATCCATATGTCGGAGATAAGTTGCGTTCTAAACGCCGGGCCAATTTAGTTTTTTGCCGGGGCACGGGCCATCAGACAATTCTGATTGATGTCAATGGGCTAGTTGTGGGCGGAGCGTTTAGAGCGATGAACGGGCCTGCGCCTCATGCACAGACCGTCAATGTATGAATGTTGGAGGAGGGCGCGCGAAAGTTGAAAGTTATAGAAATGACAAGTAGGCGCGAAGAGAGTTGTTCAACTGAAGATATTGTTCTCCAGGCAATACGTCAGCAGATCCTGGTCGCTGGAAACTTCAAGTTTACGCATGGCGGCGATTTTCTGGGTGCTGACGGTCTTCGCGCTCCTGGACTGGCTTTTTGCGATGGCAGTGACGCTCAGCCCCGAGACGAACAGGCGCAGAATCTCGAACTCCTTGGGCGATAGCCTCGACAGCCGTTCATCCAGCGCGACGTTCTGCTCCCTCACGCTATGGGCCAGGGGCCTTGCACTCTTGAAAGGGCGTCCCTGGGCGATGGCCGTGAGCGCAAGCTGGATGTCGTCCTGCAACTGGTTCTTCTGGATGACACCGACCACGCCCAGCTCATGGAGCCGGGTCAGGATCAGCGGGTTGGAGATCATCGTCAGCAGGAGGATTTTCACCTCCGGGAAGTGCCGTCGCAGGTACTCCACCAGTTTGAGTCCGTCACCGTAGGGTGAGTCGGCCGGCATGTTGAAGTCCGTGATCACCAGGTCGACCGGCTGGTGTTTGAGAAGCTCTATCAGTCCATTCGAACAGACCGCCTCACCGACGATCCGGAAGCGGTCGTCGCGTTCTATCAGCTCACGCACGCCCAGCAATACGATGGGGTGATCATCCGCGATCACGACGTTGAGTGTGGCCATGTTGGCTATCCCTAATACGTTATTGAGTCATACCGTCATGCCAGTGCGTCGAGCATCGCTCTCAATCGCCCAAGCATAGCCTCGATGTCGCTGGCCAGGTCAGGTGTCATGTGCCGGCCCTCCAACCGGTTCTCCAGGTCGATGCAGGTTTGCGCCAGGTCGGCCGCCTGCACGGCGCCCAATGCCCCGGCCATGCTGTGCAGTTGCCGGGCTACCGCGGCGGTGTCGTTGCCTTGGAGCGTGGCATTGAGCGTGTCGATATCCTGCTGCATCGTGCTGAGGAACAGGTCCCGCATTTTCGGCGACAGCTGTGGCCGGTCGGCATTGTGCACCGTGTCGGCCGCAGGCGGTGCCGGGCTGAAGGGGAGCGGCTCGGCGAGCTTGCAGTGTTTCAACAGCTGTGTTCGCAGCATGTGCAGGTTGAGCGGCTTTACCAGCCAGGCATTCATGCCGACCGCAGCGCAGCGCTCTCCCTCGTCGCGCAGGGCATTGGCGGTCACCCCGATGATCGGCAGGTCCGGCTCGTTCCTGCGCAGTGCCTGGGCCAGTTCATAGCCGTTCATTACCGGCATGTTCACATCGGTCAGCACCAGGTCGAATGAGCCGGGCAACCATTGATGCAGGGCCTGCTCGCCATTCGCCGTGGCGACTACCGAGCAGCCCAGCGCCTGCAGTTGCTCCTTGATGATCGCCCGGTTGATCGGGTTGTCCTCGGCCACCAGGATGTTCAGGTCCAGGTGTCGTGGCGGCTCCATGGTCGATGGGAATGTCCGCGAGTCGGTGCCCTGCTGGGCGAAACGTATTGCCCATGCCATCGCCCGGATGTCGTACGCATCCACGGTCCAACCGGCGCGGGTGTACTCCGGCGGGTTAGGACCGGCGGCCCTGGCGATTATCCGCGGGCCAGTCCAGGAGGACTCCTGGGACGAGGGCAGTACATCGAGCAACAGCGATGATGCGCACGGCGGCTGTTCCGGGTTGACGATACGGGTTTCCTGGCCTAGTCGTTCGAGCCAGTTGCAGACATGCTGCGCCAGTTCAGGCGTGGGTGCCTGTACATAGACGGGCGGGGTGTGCGGATCGAATTGCGGGCAGTCGCCCAGATGGCCTTGGCCGCAGGCAAGCTTGAGTTGCAATGAAAAACTGCTGCCGAGCCCGGGTTCGCTCACCACTTTCAGCTCGCCGGCCATCAGTTCGCATAACCACCGGCAGATCGCCAGGCCCAGGCCGGCGCCCGCTTCGCTGGACGCATCGCGAACCTGGTAGAAAGGGTCGAACAGCTGGGCCTGTTGCGCTTGGGAGATGCCGATGCCGGAGTCGCTGACCTGCCACAGCAGGCTGGCGACGTCGGCATTCTTGTCCAGGACTCGCAACCTCAGTACGACGCGTCCGTTGTCGGTGAACTTGATCGCGTTGCTCACCAGGTTGTTGAGGATCTGGCGGATCCGCAGCGGATCGCCCCGCACCTGGTCGGGAACGGCGGGGTCGATACAGGCGTAAAGCTGCAAGCCCTTGGCCTGGGCGAAAGCGCTGTAGGCCCGCAGGGTCTCTTCGGTCAGTTCCAGCGGGCAGAAGTCCTGGGCCTCGATGGTCATCTGCCCGGCTTCGATCTTCGATACATCCAGTACGTCGCTGATCAGTTGGAACAAGGTGGCCGACGAGCGCTGGATCGTGCGCAGGTATTCCTGCTGGCGGGGGGCCAGCTCAGTCAGGCCCAGGAGTTCCAGCGTGCCCAGTACGCCGTATAAAGGCGTGCGAATCTCATGGCTCATGGTCGCCAGGAAACGGGTTTTTGCCGCATTGGCGGAATCGGCGGCGTGCAGTGCCTGTTCCAGCGCCGCGGCATCCTCGATGTGGCGGGTCACGTCGTTGAATGCGCAGATCCAGACCTCCTGCCCGTGATAGCGAGCCCCGACGAAACCCACCTGCAGATGGCGACCGTCGATCTGCAGCTCCGTCTGGCCCGCACGGGTGAGCAGTTGCCTCTGCTCGAGTGCGGCGATCAGTTTGTCACTTGGCTGCCATTGTTGAAGACGCTGGTTCTGCAGGAGGATCTTGTGATCGCTGCGACGTATCACGCACAGGCCGGTGGGAGCGCTGTCGATGATCGCGCGACTGAAGGCCTCGCTTTCGGCGATGCTCTGGTGGGCCTCATGGGCGGGCAAGACCACGCGAGTCTTGTACCACCGGTTGAAAGCCCAGCCACCGCCGATGCTCGCGAGCATCAGCGTCAACATGCCCAGCAAGGGCCACCAGGCATAGTCGATGAAGCTCTTGAAGCCGACCACATAGACGGCTGTCCAGGGCTGTTGCCCGTCGCTGGAAATCTTGAACACCAGGCCATCGAGACGAAAGTTGAGCCCGTCCTTGAGGTCTTGCCCAGGCTTTTCGGCGCCTACCAGCAGGGCACCGTTGGGGGCTACCAGGCTGAAGCGATCGTAGATCGACCACTCCATGATGCGCTCGATCTCGTTGAGCTGGTTCAGGTTCAGCAGCGAAGCCACCACCACCCAGGGGCTGGCACCCCGGATACCCAGCTGGGTGGCCGGCATGTCGATGTTGATGTAGGCCAGGACGGTCGGCGGGGCGCTGTTGTCCGTTTCGGCGCTGTAGCGCACCCAGTGCACGCGACTGTCCGCAGGCCGAGGGTTGTCCTCATGCAGCCGTTGCAATATCTGGTTCATGACCTGCTGGTAGGTGCCGCCCTGGATCTGGCCGACGCCGCGCAGGCGGCCGGCAGCGGGCACGGCGATATCGAAGTTGTCCGGCATGTTGAACAGGAACACCTGCGGCGACTGGTAATACGACGCCGACCAGAAGGCGCTGTAGTAGCTGGCCAAATGGGCACCCAGGCCGAAGACCCGGTGGCGTTCCCCCGGCTCGATGGTGGCCGGGTTGATCTTCACGCTGAAGGGCAGGGAGAAAGACAGTTCCTGGCCTTTGTAGATGCCATCGCCTTCATCCGGCAACGGCTCTTCGACAAACATCCGGAACTGCCCGGTATCCAGCGGCAGGCCTTTGGCGCTTTGCCGGGCAATCGCATCGAGGAAGGCGTCCTGTTCGCCGATGTTTTCCATCAGCCTGGCGAAGTGAAACCGAACGGTGTCGCGCTGCTCCTCGATCATTCGGTTCAAGCCCCAGGCACTGAGACCGATCAATAGCGACGCCAGACCGCCCAGCACGATCAGCCCTTTGTTCATCTTCAAGGAGCTGCTGGTCAGTTTCTGTAGAAGATCATCGGAATGGGTCATTGGGCCAACCTTTGAAGGACGCTCGGAAACGTTGCGCACCGCGCGACCTTGGACAAAATGAAAATGGATTTCCAGTCGTCAGTCGACCAAGGCCGGCCCATCCTGAGTCAGCAATTGCTGGAACTCGCTGGACGACACGGCATGGGAGATCAGGAAACCCTGCACCTGGGTGCAGTTGATTCTACGCAATAGCGCCAGCTCCTGCGCCGTTTCAACCCCTTCGGCCACGACCGTCAGGCCCAGCTGGCGGCCGAGCGCGACGATGCTGGTCAGGGCCTGGGTCAGTTCTTCATTGGTGGTACAGCCATGCACCAGCGCCCGATCGATCTTCAACTCGGTGAACGGTGTCGAGACCAGGTTCATATACGAGCTGTAGCCCTGGCCGAAGTCGTCCTGGGAAAGGCCAAACCCCTTCATGCGCAACCGGCATGCACCGGCGTAGAAGTTGCTGATGTCTTCGGGCATGGAGCACTCCATCAACTCGAAGCAGATCATCGCCGGAACACCCTGGTGCTCGAGGACGAACGCGAGGATCCGGTCCGCCAGGTCCGGGCTGTTGAGCAGATGCGTGGGCAGGTTGATCGACACCGGGATGGCATAGCCCTGGCTGCACCATTGGTTCTGAGCGATGATCGCTTGCTCCAGGATGTGCCAGAGCAGGCATTCTTCCAGGTCGAACGCCTTGAGTGCCGGCAGGAAAACCCCGGGCAGCAGAAGCCCATGCTCGGGATGAACCCAGCGCACCAACGCTTCGGCGGCCACGATCCGCCCGTTGGCCAGGGACTTCTTGGGTTGGAACCAGGCGCGCAACTCGCCGCTCTCCAGTGCATTGCTGATGGCCAGGTGGTCGATCTGCGGGCCGGGAAGGGGCAGGTCAGCCTGGCGCAGGCCGCCCAGTTGATCGGTGAGATTGCGCAATGCGGCGAGCTTGACCGGCTTGGATATCAGCCCTATGACTTTGACGCCCAGGTTACGGGCGGCCAGGCTTGCGCTCGTGAGCATTCGTCTGGACGCCACACTCATGATCGCCAGCGCGGGCCGGGCGCCGGAGGCGGCCAGTCCCTGGATGAACTGGATGCCGTCCATGCCGGGCATCAACAGATCGGTCAGGACCAGATCGAAATCACGCTTTTTAAGGCAATCCAGCGCCGCGCTGCCTTCCTGGGCGAATTGCAGGTCGAAATCCCCCAGCTCGCTGAAGAGGTTCTGCAGATACACCTGCTGGAATGGGTGGTCTTCGACGACCAGTACGCTGATGGGTTTCATGAGGGGGTTCTTTCGTAGGGCGCCAGTTGGTTATGCAGGGCCTGCAGGGTGAAAGGCTTGACCAGGCAGTGGTTCATGCCTGCGGCCAGGCACAGTGCTTCTTCGCCGCGCATGGCATTGGCGGTAGCGCCGATGATCGGTACTTCGCAGCCAAGGCGGCGTAGCTCGCGAGCCAGTTCATAGCCGTTTATGCGGGGCATGTTGACGTCGCTCAGCACGACATCGAACCGACCCCGGCGCCACATCGCCAACGCTTCTTCACCGTTTCCGGCCAGTTCCGCCGTGCAACCCAGTTCCTGCAATTGGTCATGCAGGATCAACTGGTTGATGACGTTGTCTTCCACCACCAGGATATGCAGATGCAGTTTTTTCAGGTGCCGCGGCCAGATGTCATGCGCCGGTTCGATGGCGCACAGGCCCTGGGCGCGGCTGACGGCCTGGTGGATCGCGTTCAGGTGATTGATGTTCACCACCCAGCCGTCGGCAGCCTGCTGGGGGTCGTTATAGCCGTCGCCGGTCGCCATCACCAGCGACCCGGTCCATTGCGGGGCCAGGCGTTGTTCGAAGGAACCCGGGTGCAGCTCGAGCAGCACGGCTCCCTGGGTCGGAGCGCCCGGGGCAGGGCGATCGAGTTGCGCACGTGCGCCCCAGCGACGCAACCAGCCACTCATGGTCTCGGCCAGTTCACGGATGGGGGAAACCACGAAGACCACTTTCGGCAGCAGAGGCGGGACGCTGCTCGCCGGCGCGGGCGCCATGGGCTGTTCGAGCGAGAGGGTCAGGGAAAAACTGCTGCCCAGCCCGGGCTCGCTGACCACGCGGATACTGCCATTCATCAGATGCGTGAGACGCTGGCAGATGGGCAGGCCCAACCCGGTACCGGCGATCACGTTGGTGTGGCCGCGGGTCTGGTAGAAGGGTTCGAAAATGCGCGACTGGTCTTCCTGGGTTATTCCCTTGCCCGTGTCGGAAACCTGCCAGAACAGGCTGACCCGCTCACCGTCCCGCCCAGCCAGCTTGACTCGCAGTACGATTCGGCCTGCATCGGTGAATTTGACTGCATTGTTCAACAGATTGTAGAGGATCTGACGGATTCTGGAGACGTCGCCGATGACCCGCTCAGGTACCTTCGGATCGATGACGGCATACAAGTCCAGCCCTTTGCCATGGGCTGCGGCCGCATAGCCCTGGGTCGCCTCGTGAATCAGGTCCAGCACGCTGAACTCGGTGAGCTCCAGGGCCAGTTGCCCTGCCTCGATCTTGGAGACGTCCAGGACATCGCAGATCAATTGCAGCAATGTCGCCGAAGAGCTCTCGATGGTGCGAAGGTAGTCGGTCTGCTGGGCATCCAGTTCGGTTCGCGCCAGTAATTCCAGTGTCCCGAGCACGCCGTACAACGGGGTGCGGATCTCATGGCTCATCGTCGCCAGGAACAGGGTCTTGGCTTCATTGGCGGCGTCGGCCAGCTGTCGTGCCTGCTCCAGGGCTTCTTCGATCTGCGTGCGGGTGCTGATATCGCTGAACGCGCAAAGCAGCACGTCTTCGCCCTTGTAGCGGGTGGGGGCGCAACTCAGGTACAGGTGGCGTCCGTCGGCCGCCTCGAAGTAGTCGGTGACCTGCGGGTCCATGGCGTCGAAGGCCCGGTAGATCCATCGAGGGCTCAGACGCTCGCGTTCGCCGCTTTGCCCCAGCCACTGCTGCGACAGGGTGTTCTCCAGGACCACCTGGCCATTGGCGCGGCGCAGCACGCACAGGGCCACAGGGGCCGTCTGGATCACATCGCTGCTGAACAGCTCGCTTTCCACCAGGGCCTGGATGCGGCTGATGGTCGGCGCGATGAAGCGATGTTCGAGGCGGCGAATCAGTATCCACACCAGGCTGATGCTGAACAGGCAGAACAGCAGGGCACCCACGAGGCGGGGCCATAGCGCCAGGAGGACGTCTCGCAAGTCGATGGAGTACACCAGCTGCCAGTCGGAGGACTTGAGCTGCTTGCGCATGACCAGGTGGTCGGGTAGCCAGGCATCGCCGACGAAGCCGAAGAAATTCTGCCGTTGCACCTGCAACAGGTTCTGGCTGAGTTGCGCCGGCTGGCTGTTGCTGAATACCAGCATGCCGTCGGGATTGAACATCATGAATTGCCCGGCGCTCCTGTCGTCCAGGGCGTGGGACACCTCGCGACCGTCCATTTCCAAGCCCAGCCAGCCGGAGTCGAGGTCGCGCCGATCGAGACGAATGAACATGTACAGCTGCGAATGACTGCTCGACTGATTGGTCAGCCAGAGCTCATTGACCGAGGCCCTGTTGTCACCTTTCAACGCTTGCAAGCGGTCCAGCATCGCCGAGGGAAAATCGCCCACGGCAGGGGTCGCCGTGTAAAGCCGCTTCACTCGCACATCGTTGCCGCTGCTGACATAGAGCAGGTTCACTTGTCTGCTGGTCAGGTAGTCCCTGACCCGCTCGGTCAACCAGATGCTCCATTGCTTGCCTTGTGCGTTGCCCAGCAGCAGATGGATCTCCTCGGGCGACACCTGTGGCTTCACCCCCTCGGGCTTGCGGATGGCCGACAGGCTCAGGCTCTCCAGCAATGCCCCACGGGTCGTGAAGAACGTATGGGCCTCGGCGATGGCGCTGCTCATGTGGCTGCGCCTGCGCGATACCTCGGCATTGAACGTCAGCAGCAGAAAACTGTAGACACCACTGAGTATGCCCACGAGCAGCACCACGCCAAAGATGCGCAGCAGGCGTCGGGCGGCATTGGGAGTGGAGAGGAGGGGGTTGATCTGGTGAAGGTAGTTCTTCAATTTCATCCAGCCAACCTAGCGAGGCGCGAGCCGCACGGGTATCAGACGATTCCGAAAGCGTGGCCTCGGGAGCCTGGCATGGGGCACGCGCTGGCGGGCCTGACACGTGCGACGGCCATGCCCTCCGGCCCTCGATTCGAGTGTCGGCCCGGCATAGGACGATTCTTAAAATGCCGAAGGTGGGCGTCTTCAAAGGCTCCTTGCCAGGGCGATGAAGTAGACTATCGCCCGGAAATCGATCGTGCTGTGCATCGATTCGAATGTTGTCAGAGGTAAGCTACGTGAGTAACCGAGGTGAGCAGTCGCTGCTCAAACAATCCACTTTCCTGATGTTCGCCGTGGCGATTGCCGGGATCTGCACCGGTTTCATAACGGGTGCCCAATCCATCCTGTTCGATGGTTTTTTCTCGTTGGTCGCTACCTTCATCAAGGTACTGATGCTGATCACGGCCAGGTTGATCGCCAAGGAAAGCAACCACCGCTTCCAGTTCGGATTCTGGCATCTGGAGCCCATGGTCCTGCTGATCGAAGGCAGTTTCCTGCTGCTGATCGCCATCTATGCCTTCCTCAATGGCGTGTCCGGCATCATCAACGGTGGCCGTGAAATCGAGCTGGGCATGGTGATCATCTATGCCGCGGTGTTCACCGTCGTCGAGTTCGGCTATTTCTTCTACGTTCGCTACCGCAATCGAACGCTCAAGTCATCGCTCATCCAGTTCGACAACATCAGTTGGCTGGTCGACGCGATGCTTTCGGTGGGCCTGCTGGTCAGTTTCCTGGTCGCTCTGTTGCTCAAGTCCCAGGGTTACGGGCAGTGGGCGATGTATGTCGACCCGTTGATCCTGATCCTGCTGGCGCTGAGCATGCTGGCACCGGCCTTCAAGATCCTGCGCCCGGCTTTGCGCGATGTATTGGGTATCGCACCGGATCACCTTGACGATACGGTGCGCCAGGTGATGGACGCGGCCACGGTGGAACACGGCTTCGAGGACTATGTGTCCTATGTCCAGAAGCACGGGCGGGCGCGCTTTATCGAGATCCACATCGTGCTCCCGGCGGATTACCGGTTGCAAACCGTAGGGCAACTGGACGCGATCCGTGAGCAGATCTCTGCCAGGTTGGGTCAGGCCGACGCGACGCGGTGGCTGACCATTTGCTTTACCGGTGATCGCAAGTGGATCGCATGATTGCACACCGCCCTTGAAATGCCTGACTGGGGAGCGCGACGCCCGCTCGCGCCACCTCAGCCGGCCCCCAGGCGTGCGTCCACCGAGTGCGCGCCGCCACCACGCGCAACGATGTAGAGCGCCAGGAAACCCATCAATACCGGAAACTCGATGCCCCGGTCTATCCAGGGCCAGGTCGGTCCGAGCGCATAGCTGATGGCAAGCATCTGGATTGCGATCAGCAGGGCCACCAGCCTCGTGGCAAGCCCCACCGCCAGCATCAGGGCGCCAACGGTTTCCAACAGCATGACCAGAAACGCGAGCTGCGCAGCGAAGGGCAGGCCCATGACGTTCTGGATGAGGTTGATGGACCCGGCCATGGGATCGGCCATCGACCCGTGGGACGTGCGCAGCGCCTTCGGCAGTCCGTGGGTGAACAGGACGATGGCGAATACCGTGCGCAGCAGGGCGTACAGATAAGGTTCGAAGCGGTCGGCCCGCAGGTTCACGGCGGCCAGGGCGGAGCGCAACGTCGACGAATTCTCTATGGTCATGGGGAGTCCCTTGCGCAGTTGCGGGGCTGATGAGTCACAGGCTCCGCTCTGGACGGGGCGGCGTGCCTGGCGGGGATGGAGGGCATTGTTCTGGTTTGGGAGCAGGAGATAAACCGTGTGAAGTTGCCAGGTGAATTCAATGGCGACGAACAATCGGCTCCGACTGGAAACGAACCGCAAGGGCAACCGGTTCATGGGTATTTTCCAATACTTCAACCGACGCTCGGCTTTTCTATTTAATAGAACGATTTGATCGAAATTAGCTGGCTTTTTAGGTAAGTGAGTTGCGCGCAGAATTCACCTCATTGCGGCTCACCAAGGTGGTGAGCCCTTCAAGAGGAAACCACCATGACTCACCCCAACGTATCGTCCAGCACCGTCACCAACACCGCTTTCGGCCCTGCCGCCTCGTTGTCTTCATCCGCTGCATTCGCCGGGCGCATCTTGCTGAGCGCCATCTTCCTGCTCTCCGGCGTCTCCAAGATCGGCGCATCGGCGGGCATGGTCGCTTATATCGAATCGGTCGGCCTACCGTTCCCGAGCCTGGCCCTGGCAATCGCCATCCTGGTGGAAGTGGTCGGCGGTGTTGCCCTGATTCTGGGCTACCGCACACGCCTGGTCGCGGCCGGTCTGGCCCTGTTCAGCGTCGCCACCGCGCTGGCGTTCCATAACCAGCTTGGCGACCAGAATCAGTTCATCCACTTCTTCAAGAACATCGCCATGGCCGGTGGCCTGTTGCAGGTAGTTGCCTTTGGCGCCGGCCGCTTCAGCCTGGATGCGCGCCGCGCCTGACCCTGGGCCGGCCTGCCGCCGGCTCGCCATTTCCTTTTTTACGAGGTGAGAGATGAAAGCGATTCGCGTAGCACAGTACGGCCCGGTTGAAGGTTTGTCGTTCGAGGAGGTGGCCTCGCCGGTTCCAGGCCAGGGTGAGGTGTTGATCGAAGTGGCCGGCAGCGGCGTGAACCCGGTCGATTGGAAGGTCCTTTCCGGTGCCATGAAGGCGTTCATTCCACTGCAGTTGCCCTATACGCCAGGCGTCGAGGTGGCCGGTCGCGTCGCGGCGGTAGGGGAAAACGTCAGTGGCCTGGCTGTCGGCGACGAGGTGTTCGGTTTCATCAATATCGTTGGCGGGTATGCCACCGAGGTGGTCGCCAGCGCGGAGCGTCTTGCGCATCGGCCCAATCGCCTGACGGCGTTGCAAGCCAGTGGTGTTCCGGCGGTCGCGTTGACTGCCTGGCAGGCCCTCCATGAGCATGCACGGATCAAGGCCGGCCAGCGCATGCTGATCCACGGCGCGGCGGGCGGTGTCGGCAGCATGGCGGTGCAGATGGCGCGTATGGCCGGCGCCACCGTTATCGCCACCGCCTCGGCGTACAACCATGACTACTTGCAAGCACTGGGTGCCGCGCAGGTGATCGATTACAACCAGGCTCCGTTCGAGTCTGTCGTGGACCGGGTCGATGTGGTGCTGGATCTGGTCGGTGGCGATACCCAGGTGCGTTCCTGGTCGGTGCTCAAGCCCGGCGGTGTATTGGTCTCCCCGGTGAGCCCGCCCGACGCCAGCCTGGCCGAAGCCGCCGGGGCCTGCGGCAAGCATTTCGCCACACGCTCCGACGGTGCGCAGCTCCAGCACATTGCCTCGTTGTTCGAATCCGGTGAGCTGGTGATCGAGGTCCAGGTGCTGCCCTTGTCCCAGGCCGAGGACGCGCTGCGCCAGAGCAAGGAGCGGCACATACGTGGCAAGCTGGTACTCGACGCCAGTCGATAGGTCCGTGGCGGCAATGAATCGAACCGGGCAGACGCCCGGTTTTTTCATGCGCAATTTCCCGACACCCTCGACAGTCTTCCGACAGACCGCCGCTCGCAAGTGCGAGAAGCTGGCCTCCGGTTTCCATCGGAGGACATTGCCATGCAGCGTTATGAAAAGACCGACTTTCCCGTGGTCGAGACCCGTCGTCATCTCGAGACCGGCCCCATCGTGCTGGTCACATCCGGCTGGCGGGGCGAAACCAACATCATGACCATGGGTTGGCACATGATGATGCAATTCAGTCCCGCGCTTTTCGGCTGTTACATCTGGGCAGGCAACCACAGTTACGAACTGATCCGCCGCAGCCGCGAATGCGTGATCAACGTGCCCACCGCGGACATGGTCGATGCGGTCGTCGCGGTGGGCAACAGCTCGGGGCATTCGCTGGACAAGTTCGAGGCGTACGGGCTGACCGCGGCGCCGGCCCACCATGTACAGGCGCCGTTGATCCAGGAATGTTATGCCAGTTTCGAATGTCGCCTGGCCGATGATCGCCAGATCGACGAGTACGGTCTGTTCATCTGGGAAGTGGTGAAGGGGCACGTCGCTGCCACGGTGAGCGAGCCGGCCACCTTGCATTACCATGGGCAGGGTCGTTTTCGCGTAGCGGGCCCGATGCTCGACCTGAGCGAGCGCTTCAAGCCGCAGAACCTGTAGGGCCGCTCATGCCTGGCGGTAAGTGCTGGGCGTGACCCCCACCTCGCGCCGGAAGACCTGGGAGAAATGGCTTGGGCTGCAATAGCCCACCTCCAGCCCGATATCGATGATGCTGCGATCGGTTTCGAGCAGCAGTTGCCGGGCCCGACTCATCCGCAGGCGGATGAAGTACTGCGAGGGCGACAGTCCCGTCGCGCGCTTGAAGACCCGGCTGAAGTGGTACTCGCTCAATTCGGCGATCCGGGCCAGTTGCGCGAGGTTGAAGTCTTCGGCCAGGCCCTCGTTCATGACCGCCAGGACGCGACGCAACTTGTAAGCTTGCAAGGCGCCGCTGCGTCGGTTGTCGCCGTGCGGATCGCGGTATCGACGGATCAGGTGCACGGCCAGGGCCTGGGCCAGGCTGTGGACGAACAACGGGCTGGGCTGGCGTTGCTCGGTGAGTTCGATGCGCAACTGATCGAGGATGAAGTCCACCCGCTCATCCCGGGCCCCGGAGATGTCCAGGAAACTCACCGGATCGGGATGGTCCCCCAGGACATCGCGGGCAGCCTGATCGATCAGCGACAGGCCCAGGTACAGGTGCATCACTTCGAAGGTGTCGCATTCCACTGTCTGCCAGCGCATTTCATAGGGATCGCGGGTATTGGTGAGGAAGAAGTCGCCGGCCTCCACGAGGGCGGCTTCCCACGCGCCGCCGAGCGCGCGCTCCTCGACCCTGGCCCGCCCCGCCAGTACCCACACCAGCAGCGGCTCCACAACGGCGGGCACCAGTATCGGCTCGACGATGCTGTGATGGCTGAACAGCTGCACCACCACATCCTGCATGGCCGGGTGCGATGGCAGTGCCTGCGCCGTTCCCGGCAAATGTTGCGGCATGGACTCGGCCATGATGCGCTGGGCATCGCTGGCGGCCAGGTCGGTATCTTCAGGCGGGTGCACAAAAGGCTCCATGGGCGACACTCTCGGACAAGGGCGGCACCGATAGGGTAACGCAGCAATGGCCTGCCGGAGCAAGAGTGTCCGTCGACTCAGTTCGCCAGGGCCGGTATGGGGGCGTCGAGGGCGAGGGCGGCCCGTACAGGGTCGAAGTATTCGCGGATGAACGCCAGCTTGCCGTTTTCCACCCGTACGAACAGCACGTAATCCTGTTCATAAAGGCGTCCGGTGTGCTTGATCGTTCCCTTGGCCTTGACTTGCGCGACGGCCTCCAGAGGGTTCGTACTCGGTTGGATACGAAGGTCGTAAAAGAGAAAGTCCTGCACCGCGCCGACGAACCAGCCGACATGGCCCAATACCTGATCGCGCCCCTCGAGCCGCGCCGGATGGCCGAGGGCAGGGGCAAACGGCAGCTCCCATACCAGGTCATCGGCGATCAGGTTCTTCCAGCGCTCATGGTCATCCACAAACAACTCGAAATGCAGGTGCAGCAGCCGCTCGGCAGTCATCATGGTCATCACTCGTCTCAAGGCGAAGGCGGGGCGTGCCGGACGGCAGGCCTGGAGCATTTGTCTCACGGCACCACCGTCATGAAAAGCCAGTTGCTTTCGACGTTCAGGTTCGATTTTCTCGAACGATCAGAGATCGGTCGCCTGTGCCTTGAAGCGCTCGATCAGCCAGCTGGCCGCGGGGCCCGGGGGCATGTCGGTGCGGTAGACGACGTCAAAGCCATAATCGCCGCCTTGGCAGTCGGGCAGGTCGAGGTGCACCAGCCGGCCGCTGGCCAGGTCGTCGCTCACCCTGTCGATGGGCATGTTGCCCCAGCCGATGCCTTCGCGCAGCAGCGTGTGCTTGGCCCCCAGGTCGGCCAGTCGCCAGGTGCGGGTGCCGATGACCGCGAACTCCTGGTCCTTGGTCAGGCTGGAGCGGTCGGTGAGGACCAATTGCACATGGGCGCGCCCGGCACCCGGCGCATGGGGGGCCGATTGGGCCAAGGGATGGTCGGGAGCGGCGACCGGAATCAAAGCCACCTTGCCCACGCCGATGCGTTCGATGCCGTCGAGGTTATGGGTCAAGGGGCCGCTCACGCCCAACGTGGCCGTCCGGTCCAGCACCCGTTGCGTCACCGCGCCCAAGGCCTCGACGTGCAAGTGCAGCGACACGGTCGGGAAGCGCTCGCGAAACGCCTTGAGCGCGTCCACCACGCGCTCGCTGGGCAGCATCACATCGAGGACCAGATGCACCTCGGCTTCCAGCCCATGGAGCAATCCACGCACCTTGGCCCGCAGGCCGTCGATACCGTTGTAGATGGTGCGCGCCTCGGCCAGTACCGTGCGCCCGGCATCGGTCAACTGGGGTTTGCGGGTGGTCTTGCGGTCGAACAGGCTTACGCCGAGCTGCATTTCCAGGTTGGCGATGGAGTAGCTCACCACCGACGTGGCCCGATGCAGCTTGCGGGCGGCACCGGCGAAGCTGCCGACGTCCACCACGGTCAGGAATACCCGAAGCTGGTCGAGGGTTGGCGTGCCTGGGTCTGAAATCATTTCTAATCGCTCGAACGTTTTCTTGAATGTTATCCGGATTTTTCCGACAAGCCACTGCCATCGATGGCCGCGAGGCTGCGTCGTTCACCTCGGCGCAAGATCCCGACAGCCTCGGCAAGCCTGCAAAAGCCTGGATCGGCCCGTTGCGAGACAGTGAAGCCGTCGATAACGACAGCGCCTCACAGGCGCCGAGCCGATGAATGTCTCCTCGGCTCGCAACGCAGGAGAGCAATCATGAGCGATATCAAGCAGCATTTTCCCAACGAAGTCGAAGGCAAGGTCGCGCTGGTCACCGGTGCCGCCAGCGGCATCGGCAAGGCTATCGCGTTACTGCTGCATGCCCGTGGCGCCAAGGTCGTCGCCGAGGACCGAAACCCCGCCGTCGAGGCGCTGGCCCGTCCCGGACTGGTGCCGCTGGTGGCCGACATTACCGAAGATGGCGCGGCCGAGCGCGCGGTCGGGCTGGCCGTCGAGCAGTTCGGCCGGCTGGACATCCTGGTCAATAACGCCGGGATCATCATCAACAAACTGGTCATCGACATGACCCGTGAAGACTGGGAGCGCATCCAGGCGGTCAACGCCACTGCGGCCTTCCTGCATTGCCGCGAAGCGGTCAAGGCAATGATGCCCAACAAGGCCGGCGCCATCGTCAACATCGCGTCCTATGCCTCCTATTTCGCCTTCCCGACCATTGCCGCCTATACCGCCTCGAAAGGTGCCTTGGCCCAGCTGACCCGCACCCTGGCCCTGGAAGCGATCGAGCATGGCATTCGTGTCAACGCGGTGGGCGTCGGCGACGTGGTGACCAACATCCTCAACGACGTGGTCGAAGACGGCCCGGGTTTCCTGGCCCAGCATGGCGAGGCCGCGCCCATCGGTCGTGCCGCGCAGCCAGAGGAAATCGCTGAAGTCGTCGCTTTTCTCGCCTCGGACCGCGCAAGTTTCATCGTCGGTTCGGTGGTCATGGCCGACGGCGGCATGACCGTCACCGCGGGTTGATCGATCCACTGTCATACAGGAGAACATCATGAGCATGTTGACCAATGTGGCTTTCTTCAACGCTCGGCCTGGGCAGGGCGAGGTGCTGGGCCAACGCCTCCTGGCGTTGGTCGGCCCCACCCGGCAGGAACCTGGCTGCGTTCGTTACGAGATCTACCGGGCCGCCGATTCCGCCGAGCGCTGGTTCGTCTACGAAGACTGGCGCTCGCCCGCCGACTTCGACGGCCATATGCAGACGCCCTATGTGAAGGCCTTCATGAAAGAGCTCGACTCGCTCTGCAGCGAGGCCCCCGAGATCCGCGCCTTCGGGCAGCAGCCCGATCCGGCTGGATCCTGAAACCCGACCATTCACAGGAGATACGGACCATGAGCAAGCAGCACTCGTGGCTGGTGACCGGTTGTTCCACCGGTTTCGGCCGATTCATCGCAACTCATCTGCTGGAACGCGGCGAGCGTGTGATCGTCACCGCTCGCAACGCCGAGCAGGTACGGGATCTTGCCGACCTTGGCGAGGCCCTGATACTGCCGCTGGATGTCACCGATGCCGAGCAGGCCAAGGCCGTCGTGGCGCAAGCCGAGCGCCTGTTCGGATCGGTGGATGTGCTGGTCAACAACGCCGGCATCGGCTATTTCGCCGCCGTCGAGGAGACTGACCCGCAGTCGGCGCGGCGGCTGTTCGAGGTCAATTTCTTTGGCTCCGCCAACATGATCCACGCCGTACTTCCCGGCATGCGCCAGCGAGGCCGAGGCATGATTGTAAACCTGACCTCCATCGGGGGCCTGGCCGGCTTTCCAGCAGTGGGTTATTACTGCGCGAGCAAGTTCGCACTGGAGGGGTTGTCGGAAACCTTGCGTGCCGAGGTCGAGCCGTTGGGTATCGGTGTCATGACGGTCGAGCCCAGTGCGTTTCGCACCGAATGGGCCGGTTCGGCCACCCAGGTCAGCGAGTCCATCGCCGATTACGATGCCACCGCCGGGCAGGCGCGTCGCGCCTATGACGCTTCCATAGGCCGGCAGGAAGGCGACCCGGCTCGCGCGGCTGCGGCGATCTACTCGGCGGTCACCGCGGCGCAGCCCCCCCAGCGTCTGTTGCTGGGGAACCGGGCCGTTGATGTCGCAATGGGTAAACTCTCGGCCATGCAGACCGAGTTTCGCACTTGGGAACGCGTTTCCCGTGGGGCTGACTTTCCTTTGCCTGAAGCTTGAATACGGCCCGCAATGTGCACGGGTGCAATCTACCCAAAGCGAGTATGTGTTGCTCAAGCCCCGCCAGGGACGGACGGGGCTAAGCATGGGGGTCAATCCGTTACCGCTCCAGTAGAACAGGCTGAGTGGGCATGCCGGCTCCGAGATCGACGCGGCCCATTATTCACGAATCGTGTTCCGCACCATTACTGCGAGGCCATTGATGGGGATTTCATTGGGCCTATGCTGGGGATCAACTCCGATCCCGCATGACAGAAGAGCCCACCACCATGACCGGCCCTCGCACGCTTTATCAGAAACATATCGACAGCCATACCGTCTGTACCCTGGACGATGAGGGGCATGTCTTGCTCTACGTCGACCGGCAAGTGGCCAACGAGTACACAAGCCCGCAAGCCTTCAGCGGGCTTCGTGACGCCGGGCGCAGTGTGTGGCGTCCGGGTGCGACGCTGGCGGTGGTCGACCATGTCAATCCGACCGCCCCCGATCGTATCGCCACCATGCCCGATTCGGGCGGTGCCTTGCAGGTCTCCTATTTCGAAAAGAACTGCCGCGACTTCGGCATCGAGCTGTTCGACGTGCTGGATAAACGCCAGGGCATCGAGCATGTGGTGGCGCCGGAACAGGGCTTCATCCTGCCGGGGATGGTGGTGGCCGCTGGCGACAGCCATACCACCACCTACGGGGCCCTGGGGGCCTTCGGCTTCGGTATCGGCACTTCCGAGATCGAACATCTTCTGGCGACGCAGACGCTGGTCTACAAGCGGCTCAAGACCCTGCGTGTCATGGTCACCGGGCGGTTGAGGGCGGGCGTTACCGCGAAGGATGTCATCATGGCCCTGATCGAGAAAGTCGGTGCGGCGGGAGCCACCGGTTACGCCATCGAGTTCGCCGGCCCTGTCATCGATGCCTTGAGCGTGGAAGCGCGGATGACCATCTGCAACATGGCCGTAGAGGCCGGGGCAAGGGGCGCATTCATGGCGCCCGACGAGAAGGTCCATGCCTATCTCAAGGGCAGGCCACGTGTCCCTCAGGGTGAGCTGTGGGAGGCCGCTCTAGAGAAGTGGCGCGAACTGTTCACCGATGAAGGCGCGGTGTTCGACAATGAAGTCCGGTTGGACGTCAGCGCCCTGGAGCCGATGGTGACCTGGGGAACCAGTCCGGACCAGGCGTTGCCCGTGGGTGGGACCGTGCCAGACCCCAAGGCCGTCGCCGATCCGATCCTGCGCCAGGGCATGCAGCGCGCCCTGGCCTACATGGGCCTGGAGCCGGGCATGGCGTTGAGTGACGTGACGATCAGCCATGCGTTCATCGGCTCGTGCACCAATGCGCGCATTGAAGACTTGCGCGACGTCGCTCGCGTGGTGAAAGGCCGGAAAGTCGCTGCGACGGTACGAGCGATGATCGTTCCCGGCTCGACGCAGGTGCGTGCCCAGGCGGAGCGGGAAGGGTTGGCCAGGGTCTTCCTCGATGCCGGTTTCGAGTGGCGTCAGTCCGGGTGCTCCATGTGCCTTGCGATGAACGATGACGTCCTCGCTCCGGGGGATCGCTGCGCATCCAGTACCAATCGCAATTTCGAGGGGCGCCAGGGAGCGGGTGCTCGCACTCACCTCATGAGTCCTGCGATGGTCGCCGCCGCGGCTATCCGGGGCCGCCTGACGGACGTACGCCTGTTGACCGAGGAGGCCTGAACCATGCAACCCTTTGACAGCGTGACCGGAAAGGCCGCACCCATCCTTGCCTCTAACGTCGATACCGACGTGATCATGCCCAAACAGTTCCTCAAGGGCATCGACCGCAATGGACTGGATAAAGGCGTGTTCTTCGACCTGCGTTTCCTGGAATCCGGCGAGCCCAATCCAGACTTCGTCCTCAACCGGCCTGCCTGGAGCGGTGCCCGTTTCCTGGTGACCGGGCCCAACTTCGGGTGTGGTTCAAGTCGTGAGCATGCGGTATGGGGGCTCAGGCAACTGGGGATCCGTGCCCTGATCGGTACGAGCTTCGCGGGTATCTTCCACGACAACTGCCTGCGCAATGGCGTGCTCGTGATACAGCTCTGCCAAACGCAGTTGCAGGCGCTGGGGCGGGTCGTGAGCGACGGGGCGAGCGCCACGCTTACCGTCGACTTGCCCAACCAGCAGATTCGATTGAGCGACGGGTCGAGTATCGGCTTCGCCATCGACGAACTGCGCAAACAGGCCTTGCTGCTGGGCCTGGATGCCATCGGCAGTACCTTGCGGCGAGCGGTGCAGATCCGGGATTTCGAAGCGCGGTATCACGCCGCCCATCCCTGGCTGGGCTGAGTCTTTTCACGGGCATCGGGCGGCGACTGCCGGATGCTCAAACCAGGGATAGATCGTCGAAATGCGCCTCGAAGAACTCGATGCAGACCCTCAGCTTCGCCGACTGGCTTAGCCGTGTCGGGTAGGTGGCCCAGACATTGGCGCTCTGGAAATGGTCGGGCAGCACCTGCACCAGTTGCCCGCTCTCCAGCATGGGTTTCACGTCCCACAGCGACCGCAGGATGATGCCTGCGCCACTCAAGGCCCAGTGCGACACGATCTCGCCATTGTTCGATGAAAGTGGCCCGCTGACCCGGATCGATGTTTCGACGCCATCCTTCGTCAGGTTCCAGATGCCGAAGGGGTTGTTACGTTCCTTGAGCACCAGGCAGTCGTGCCCGGCCAGGTCATCCAGAGACGTCGGGACACCGCGGCGCTGGAGGTAGTCGGGGGCGGCACAGAGCACCCTGCGATGACTGGCCAGTTTTTTATGCAGGAGCTGGTCGGGCAGGTTGTCGCCTACGCTGATTTCCATGTCGAAGCCTTCATTGACGATGTCCACCAGGCGATCGAACACGTCGAGGCGGATCTCCATGCGCGGGTACATTCGCGAAAGGGCGGGGATCGCAGGGGCGACATGGTTGCGGCCAAAGCCGAAGGAGCTGCAGATGTGCAAGCTTCCCTGCAATTGCTGCCGGGCGTCGGTCAGCTCGCTGATGAAATCCTCCATGTCCCCCAGAAACCGCGTGGCCCAGATGCGGACACGTTCGCCTTCGTCGGTCAACGCGACCCGGCGGGTCGTGCGATGCAACAGCCTGGTCCCCAGTGTCGTCTCCAGGACCGCCATCCGCTTGCTCACATACGCAGGCGAATAACCCAGTTCCTGCGCCGCGTGGCCGAAGCCGTTCTTGCGGATAACGGTGAGGAAGACACGCAGGTCTTCGGGCAGTAAGGAACGCTCGCGATTGATGCTCATATGCCTCATGACCGGTCATTGATCTTTGCTGTGAACAATAAGAATGCCCAACTTACCAGTAAAGATATATGGATAAAAACTGTCCACTTGTCAGCCTGATTCCAGGCTTTATGATCGGCCCACAAATAAATACAAAAGAGGCTTCTATGGGGCGGCTATTCGAAGGTTGCGTAAAAGTCATTGTTCCCTGTGGTTCTTTGGGGGCAGGTGTGCGCGAAGAAGAAATTGCCTATGGGCTGGCGGCCGGTGCGCAAGTCATTGCTTCGGATGCGGGGTCGACCGACAGTGGCGCAGCTTATCTTGCACTTGGCAAATCAAAGAATAATCGCGGTTCGGTAAAACGCGACCTGAGTATATTGATGAAAGCCCAGGCATCCTCTGGCGTGCCGATTATTATCGGTACTTCCGGGCAAGCCGGTGGCGATCTCAATCTGAACTGGACGCGGGATATCGTCATTGAAGTTGCCGGTGAACTCGGGGTGACACCGAAAGTTGCTCTTATCTATTGTGAGCAAGAGAAAGACACCATCAAGCGACTGAATGCCCAAGGGCGGATCAAGCCTCTTGCGCCACACGGTGAACTGGAGGATGCAACGGTCGATGCCTGCGAGCACATTGTCGCCGCGTTGGGGGTCGAGCCGTTCCTCGCGGCGCTTGATGGCGGCGCGGACATCATACTGGCCGGCCGATCCACCGACACCGCCGTCATTGCCTGCTATCCGATCTGGAAGGGTGCGCCCTGGGGGCCGTCCTGGCATGCCGGCAAGACAGGCGAATGTGGCGTGCAGTGCGCCGTCAATCCGACGCTGGGCTCCGGGATACTGCTGAGCGTGGATGCCGACGGGTTCAATGTGGAACCCCTCAGCCAGGACAATCTGTGCACACCCCACAGTGTCTCCGCGCATATGCTCTACGAAAACAGCGATCCGTTTCGCTTGCTGGAGCCGGGGGGCATCCTGAATGTCGCAGACGCACGTTATGCCGATCTGAACGGACGCGCCGTCAGGGTCGAAGGATCGCGCTGGGAGCCGATGCCCTACACCATGAAGCTGGAAGGCGCCGCCGCGGGTGCCTATCAGACCATCATGCTGGTGGGTATCCAGGACCCGGACGTACTCAAGGACATCGATGGTTTCCACGATCGCCTGCTCGAAGCGCTCTATGCCCGTACCCGCCAGTCCATTCCCGCCGACGAGTTGGGTGAGTTTCATATATCCCTGCGCATGTACGGTTGGAATGCGGTCACCGGGATGAAGCCGCCCGCGGGAACCTTGCCACCTCCCGAGATCGGCATGTTATTCGTGGCCACGGCTGCAACCCAGCAACTTGCAGATACCATCGCGCAGGCCTGCAATCCGTACTTTTTTCATTATCCAAGTGTCATGGGCAAGGAACTGCCTTCCTATGGATTCGCGTTCACGCCCGCGGATATCCCTCGCGGCCGGATTTTTGAATTCAAGCTCAATCACGTCGTGCAGCTTGAGGACCCAATGGAGCTGGTACGTATCAAGTGGATTGACCTTTCCGAGGCGGCGCCAGCTGCGAAGGAGTTGAATCGTGGTTAAGTTGCGCGATGTCTGCCGTCATGTTCGATCGAAACAAGCCGGACCGTTCTGGATTACCTTCGATATCTTCTTCAATGGCCGGGAGAACTTTGAACGTTATTCCCGTAGCGACGCGCTCTCGCCGGAGCAGTTTGCCCTGCTATATGGCACCGATCCCGAACGGGTGAAATACATCCCGGTGCCCAATCTGGAAATGGTCAAGATCTCCTTCCCCCGTGCTACGCCGCAAGGCGGAATGGTCGAGCGTGACATGCATGCGGGTCAGCAGTACGTGCGGTTGCTCGACGTCGTGATGGACTGAAATCGTCCGTCATCGATCGCCAGGCTTGTACGAGAAAAGTCGGCGCGACGTCTCGTACAGAGCCTGGAAACCGAGCGCTCGAACTGGAACAAGAGGTGAATATGCAAGACTCGACCATTGCCCGGCGACTGGCGCGCTACGCCCATGGGTTTGCGCAACAGCGCCTGCCCGACACCATCGTCGCGATTGTGCGCCAGCGTTTCATCGACAGCCTGGCATGCGTACTGGGCGCCTATGGAGCGCCGCCCATCAATGCCGCCATCCGTTATGCCGAGTGTCATCGCGGCGGGACCTCCAGCGTGTTTGGCACAAGCCTGCGGACAACGGCCGAAATCGCCGGGTTCGTGAACGGCGCCATGGTGCGCTTTCTGGATTACAACGACGGATACATGGGCCTGGAGCCCGGGCATCCCAGCGACAACATCCCGGCCTGCCTGGCCGTGGCGCAAGCCGAGGGGGCGGGTGGGGCCCGGTTGATATCGGCCATCGTGCTGGCGTATGAAATCCAGATGCGGCTGCAGGATGCGGCCAGCCTGAACAAGCGCGGCTGGGACCACGTCAATTACATCAACGTCGCCATGGCTGCTGCGGCCTCCAGCCTGATGAGGCTGGACGTGGACCAGACTGAACAGGCGATCAATATCGCGCTGAGCGGCCATTTGGCTATGCGCCAGGTCCGCAGCGGCACATTATCGGACTGGAAAGGCTGCTCGGCGGCCAACGCGTCACGCAACGCCATTTTTGCCGCTCAACTGGCGCGCCATGGCATGACCGGGCCGTCGCCGGTCTTTGAAGGCGACATGGGCTTTTTCAAGCTGGTTTGCGGGCCGTTCGAGCTGGACATGGATCGTTTCGGTTCGCCTGAAAACGGCGACTACGCCATACGGCGCTCGCTGACCAAGACATTTCCAACCAACGGTGAACTGCATACCGCCGTCTGGGCGGCGCTCGATATACGCAAGCGTATCGCCGGTCTTGAAGAGATTGCCGCCATCACCATCGAAACCTCGGAATTCAACCGCCGGGTGCTGGCCGATACCCCGGAAAAGTGGCTGCCCAGGACCCGGGAGACCGCCGACCATAGCTTGCCCTACAACGTCGCCCGGGCATTGATGGATGGCGACATCACCATCGGCTCCTATGCCGAGCAGAAGATCCATGACCCAGCGGTGATCGGCCTGATGGACAAGATCATCGTGGTGGAAGATCCCGGGCTTACGGCGCTGTTTCCCCGGCATCTGGCCAACCGTCTCGTCGTCACACTGAGGTCGGGCGAGACCGTCGTCAGCGAGATGATCACCGGGCCCGGCTCCGTGGAGACGCCCATGACCGATCACGACTTCGAACGCAAATTCAGGCGCATGGCAGCCCCCCATATCGAGGCATCGGCACAGGCGACGGTATTGGATTTCGTGGCCGGGCTTGAGCATCAGGCGCGGTTCGAGGACTTGTTTGCGGCGATGGCCCGATAGTTCCGGGCGGTACGTCAAACCTTACGCAACTACAGGCCCGGCAGGCAGGGAGCCCTCGCCGGGATGCAGGGATCAGGCGTGGCCCTGTCGGGAGGTTCCTGGCAGGGTCCCGGTGTACCGCGCGCGGGGGCGGGCATCGAGGTGTTGGTTGTATTGCTCGCTGGCATGGGCAATCCAGCCAATCAACCGACCGACCCCTGCCAGTGCGATTTCCTGCCCATGCAACCCAAACTTCCTGCCGATGAAGCTCACCAGGAGAATGAACTCCGGTGGGTACGCCACCAGCTCGGCAGCCACCGAAAAAGCCTTCTGCAATTTGGCGAACTCGCCGTCGCCAGCGAATGCCTCGGTCAACGCCTGCATCAGGTTGCTGGCCCGCGGATCGTTGATGGAATGCACATTCGGACCGAACCCCGGAATACGTCCGTCCTGGCTGTAGCGTTGCAAAATGGGCTGGGTGGGATCCGTCGCCGTGCAGATCTCCTCGATCATCCTGCTGGCCGCTTCATTCCTGCCATACGCGATCTTGTGGCCCCTGGCTGCCGCGAGTCCCGCGATCACGGCGTAGTAGGGCGTGGCGCCTGTCGTGGCGGCGACGCGAACGCTATGGGTGGTGTGGTCCAGCTCGTGATCGATGCTGAGAATCAGCAGGCGCCGAATCAGGTCGGCGAGTGCCGGCCGGACACCGCAAGCCTGGGTGATGAATTCATGCAGCGGCTGCGTGCTCGGCTCGGTCGCGCCCACCACCAGGGCGGCGAACCACCTCACCACATCCGCGCCGGTGCGGGCATAGCTTTCGGTGGAAAGATCGAAGGCCTTGGGGTTCTCTCGCTGTACCAGCGGAAACAGTGCGATGGCCTTTTCCGGCGCGGACAGGTGTTCGTAGATTTTCAGCAACTTGCCGCTGTCTTTCGGAACACGCGGCAGCGAAGCACCGAAGGCCGAAGGCACCTGCCACATCAGGCCGGCAACCTCTTCGACCGTTGCGTGGTCGGCCAGCTCGGTGACGTCGTGCCCTCGATAGAAAAGCCCATCATCGGTGATGAGGGTGATGGCGCTGTCCGCAGGCGGCGAACGTTTCACCGAAGGCTTCGCCCCCGTCGGGTGCTTGACCAGGCGCTGGATGTCTTCGGCCCAATAGCGACGCTTCGGGGAACCCGGGATCTTGATGGAGCGGATGTTCTTGCGGCTGACATAGGCGTACAGCGTAGGGAGGCTGACCCTGAGCATGGCTGCCGACTCTTGCGCCGATAGGTATAGGTCTTCTTGGTCTGGCATGACGGATTCGTTCAGGTTGATAAATATGCGTTCATATTTACTGTTTATTTGACGATTTCGTCAATGTTCATCCCGGCGGCATTTTTCCTGTGCCCGTATCCGTTTTTTCATTTCACGAGGTCATTCGCAGTCGCGGATGAACAGTCCGATGATTCGATCGACGATCGGCCAATCCCTGATCAGACGAGGCCTCCAGCACTTTTGGATGAGTTCGGAAACGACAGACATTGACAAAAAAAATCAAGATTTACAGCGTATTCCCGCCTATGTAGATTTTGTTAAGAAGTTGCTTGTTCACATTGATTTCTACTCCATTATAAAAATAAGAAGGTGCACGCATGGCTTGGCTAGGTTTCGCAATGGTCGTTACGTTTATGGCGTTGATCATAAGCAAGCGGCTCTCCGCGGTTACGGCGCTGGTACTGATTCCGGTGGCTTTCGGATTGGCGAGTGGGGCAGGGCCGCAGCTGGGTGCAATGGTGATGGATGGGGTGAAACAGGTCGCGCCCACCGCACTGATGTTGATGTTCGCCATCCTGTATTTCGCGATCATGTTCGACGCCGGGCTCTTCGAGCCCGCTGTACGACGCATCCTGCGTCATGTCGGAAACGATCCGCTTCGAGTGGTGTTGGGTACAGCCTTGCTGGCCGCCGTCATTTCGTTCGACGGCGATGGCGCGACGACTGTTCTGATTGTCACGACAGCGTTCCTGCCTCTGTATCTGCGCCTGGGGATGAATCCGCTCATCCTGGCGTTGATGCTTCTGTTGACCAATACCGTGGTGAACCTGATTCCCTGGGGTGGGCCGGTCGCCCGTGCCGCCAGTGCGCTTCACGTCGACGTAGGGGAAATGTTCCTCGGGCTGGTGCCCGCCATGCTGGTGGGGCTTGCCTATGCCTTCCTGGTCGCGTTCTGGATCGGCCATAGGGAGCGGCGTCGCCTGGGCTGGACACCCGCGCAGAAGGAGGCCGGGCCGGCGCTGGATCAGGTGCCGTTGCCTGAAGTCCGGGCCGAGACACAAAGGCCCAGGCTGTTCTGGATCAATCTGGCATTGACCGCCGGGCTCATGTACGCCATGGGTACCGGGTTGGCCCCCTTGCCGCTGGTAATGATGGTGGGCTTCTGCCTGGCATTGCTGATCAATTACCCGCGACTGGCCGAACAGAAGGCCCGGATCGCAGCTCACGCCGAAAGCGTGCTGACGGTCATTGCGTTGATATTCGCTTCCGGGGTCTTTACCGGCATCTTGTCCGGCACGGGAATGGTCGACGGGATGTCCGAGAAAATCGTGCAAATGATTCCCGAGGGGGGCGGCCAGTACTTCAGCATCCTGACTGCGCTATTGGCCTTGCCGCTTAACTTCCTGCTGTCCAATGACGCGTTCTTCTTCGGCATCCTGCCGGTACTGGGGGCGGCCGGCGCCGAATACGGGATCGCCCCGATGCACATTGCCCGCGCCTCTGTCCTGGGGCAACCGGTTCATGCACTGAGCCCCCTGGTCGCGGCGGTTTATCTCATCAGCGGGATCATCAAGCGTGATATGGGCGATATGCAACGATATTGCTTGCTCTGGGCAATCGGCAGCAGTCTTGTATTGATAGTAACGGCCATCATTACACGGGCGATCATCTAAGTAACTTTCAGTTTGCACAGTTCGCTGCACCGAAGTTAAAAGGGCGCTGCTCGCGCCCGCACGTCAACAATAAAAATAATAGATGAGGTGGTCGATGAACTCGATTAACGCCGTCGCTGTGGCTTTTTGTTCAATGGTTGTTATATCGGATAGTTGCCTGGCAGCCGCCATCAGTTATCCGGACCGGTTTCAGCATGAAGGCAAGTTGAATGCATATCTTCGTTCTGTCTATATCAATACGCGCATATCCAACGACTTGATCGAAGACCGTTTCGGTGGATTTCCGGATGGCAATGAACTGGGCGGGACCGGAGTCGGGGCGATCGTTGATTACAACTCCAACTATTGGGCCGGAATCGTGGGCTTCGATGCCTCTCTCTACGCTGTGGCGATGCTCGACTCGAAAGACAACGGCCGGGATCTGTTCGACGACACCGATGGAACCAATGGCGGCTTCGCGAAGCTCGGGCAAGGTTATCTGAAGGCGCGCCATGTGGGGGACGGATGGAATGCCGACGCCCAGATCGGGCGAGGCCGCTTCGATGCCGGCACCCTGGTGAGCCTCGATACGCGGATCGTTCCAGGCTCCTACCAGGGCGCCCGTACCCATCTGAATTTCACCAACATGGGGATTGGCCCACTGCCGGGAACGCTGGGGTTCGAAGCTGCGTACATCAACAGGAGCTCGCCCCGGGACCGGGAAGAATTCGAGCACTTGCTGAGCCAGACGGGGGAGGAAATAAAGGACCTGTACACCTACGGCGTCAAATACGATTTGAAGGCCATCGAGCTGAGCTACGATCACGGTGTGTCACGGGACTTCAATGAAAATACCCGTTATGGCCTGACCTTGCAGGCACCGCTTGGCAAGCGCGCCGGGGTCGTGCTGGACACCCAGTACTATCGATTCGAAAAGGCCGGGCCAATATGGGAGCGAGACTGGTCGGCAGGCCAGGCGGCCTACGATGACAAGGCCAGTTGGCTGAACATCAACCTGGGGCTGCTGCTCGATAAGGTACGCCTGGGAGTGTCCTTTTCTGAAACCAAAGCCCGGTTGAGCAACGGGCAATTGGGCTATGCCTACTTCGATCATGCGGACAACGTCGACGGCAGGATGGATGCCTGGACGCGCTCCGGCAATGACTTCAATAACGATGGTGAAAGGACCTGGCAGGTCGGTGCCGAATACGACCTCTCCGGCCTTTCGTTGTTCGGCGCTTCGCTGGACGGCTTCAAGGCCATGGCCATCTACAAGCAAGGCGATTTCGACGCCGGCAACCCCCTCAGCGGCCAACGCACCGATGTGCGCGAGCGGCAAAAGGAATATCGCGTCTATTACCGATTCGATGAAAAGGAATACTCCGGACTTTCAGTGGGCGTGATCTATATCGACTATCGGATCAACGAGGATTTTGTCGCCCTCGTATCCGCCCAGCCGGATAACGTGGTCAGCGGATCGGAAGCGCGCGTGTATCTGGACTACGCATTTTGACCATCGACTGAGCGATCGAGAAATCCCTGATGAAACCTCGCCATAGAGTAGTGATCACCCAACGCTTTTTTGATCCCGCAGCCATCGCCTTCCTGCAGGCGAACGACTGCGAGGTCGTCATCGCCGAGCCTGCCCACGGGCAAACAGAGGGGCATTGGAACGAACGCCAATTGATCGAGCTGCTCAATGAAGCGGATGGCTGGATTGTCGGGCATGCGAACGTGACGGCCGACCTGTTGGCTTCACTCCCGCGCCTGAAAGTCATCGCTCGCCGAGGCGTGGGGTATGAGCGGGTCGATACGGCGGCGGTGGTCGCCACGGGAAAGGTGGCGACCATCGCACCTGGCGGAAACGACGCCAGTGTCGCCGATCATACCGTGGGGCTGATGCTTGCCGTCTGTCGCAGGCTCAAGCAATGCCAGGCGGGCCTGGCCGGCGGCGACTGGACGATTCCCCTGGGAAGCGATCTGTACGGCAAGACCGTCGGAGTGGTGGGACTGGGGCGGATCGGCAGGGCGGTGGTGCAGCGCCTGTCCGGGTTCGACGTCACGACCCTGATCCATACCCCTCACCCGGATGAGGCACTGGAAAGCAGCGGCCAGGGTTGTCGTTTCGTCGATCTGCAGACCCTGTTCAAGCAAAGCGATTTCATTACGCTCCACGCCCCGCTCACCCCACAGACCCAGGGCATGATCGACAGCCAGGCGTTGGCGTCGATGAAACGTTCCGCGGTGCTGATCAATGCCGCACGCGGTGGGTTGGTGCGGGATGCGGACTTGTTGCTGGCCTTGCAACAGGACCTGATAGCGGGGGCGGGGCTCGATGTTTTTGAAAGCGAGTCGGACCCGGCGCTTGCCGCCGTCAGCGAACAATTGATCCAGCTTGCCAACGTAGTGGCGACGCCGCACGTAGCGGCCTCCACGGTGGAAGGGCTCAATCGCACCAATCTGATCGCTGCCCGGTGCGCGATGGCGGTCCTGCAGGGGGGCAATCCTCCCGGGCATTGCGTCATCGCGGATGGTCGGCCGGCCACCGTGCCAAGGGGCACGCCATGAGCCGTGCAAGCCCGTCGGCGGCCGCTGACCCCCAGGTACATCCCGATCTGGCTGCCGTCGCGACGACCCTGCATGAACTGGACCTGCTTCCTGTCATTCACGGGGATGTGCAAAGCGTCCGGGCCCAACTGGAGCGGATCAACGCCTGGGCGACCCAGGGCAGCGTGCCGCTGTCCTATGAGCGCACGCTGGGGTTCTGCGTCAACCGTCGCCGGGTGGCGTGCAAGCTGTATTGGCCGCAGGCCGAAGAGACGCCGACGCTGATGTTCTACTGTCACGGCGGAGGGTTTCGGCATGGATCGCTCAACGGCTGGGACGCACCTTTACGCCAGTTCGTGCGCGACAGCGGCCTGGCGGTGCTGTCCATCGATTATGCGCTGTCGCCGGAATACCGGTTTCCTGTGGCGTTCAACGAGGTGGTCTCCATCGTGAGCCGGGTCATCCGCCTGAACGCTGTCACCGATTTTCCGGTACGCGGGTATGTACTGGCGGGGGATTCCGCCGGCGCCAACCTGGCCCTGGGCGCCGCCATTGCCCTGCGCGACGCGGGAGTGGACGCGTTGCGACAGCTGGTCCTGTTCTACGGCAGCTACTCCAGGGACGTCACCTCCGATTCGTGGCGACGATTCGGCGGATACGGCGGGCAGAACCTTTCGGCCGAAACCATGAGTGCCTATTGGGCGAGCTACCTGGCCCATGACGAACGCGACTGGCGAGTGCAGCCGATCCTGGCTGACCTGGCGGGCCTTGCACCCGTGCGCCTGGTGGTCGGAGCGCTGGACCCGTTACTCGACGGGAACCAGGAACTCGCGGACAAGCTGCGGCGCTGCGGTGTGGCGACACACTTGGATGTGCTTGCGAACATGCCCCACGGGTTTATCCGTTTCAATGAAGTGGCACCGGTGGTGCGACAGGTGATCCGTACCCAGGGCGCCGCGTTGCGCGAGGCGCTGGCTTTTCCTTGATTGTCAGGTGAATGTCCAATGCTGGTTTTTCGAACCTTCGCCATGGCCGCGCGGCTTGCGCCGGTGTTTCTGGCCAGCCTGGCGGTGACGGCCGCCACCGACGGCAGGCTTGTGACCGGTCCTTCGGCAGGCGACATGACGCTTTCCCCGTTCTATCGGTGGTCCGATGCAATGCCCGCGCTGCCCGGTGTCGTTCTGAAAAAAGAGCCGCTGGCATTGCAGGAAACGATGCCGGCCGCCTCGCAAGCGATGCGCATCCTCTACACCTCCACCGACCAACGCTGGCACTCGGGGCAGGTCCCCGTGAGCGGGGTGCTGTTCCTCCCGGACGTTGCACCGCCGTCCGAAGGTTGGCCGCTGTTGGCTTGGGCACACGGCACTCTGGGAATCGCCGACCGCTGCGCCCCTTCCTGGACCGGATTGCGCGAGCGCGACGCAGCCTATGTCAATCGCTGGCTGGAGCGTGGCTTCGCGGTTGTCGCGACGGACTATCAGGGCTTGGGCGGACCGGGGCCCCATCCCTATACGTTCTGGCAGGCGGAAGGCCGTTCGATCCTGGATGCCATCCGGGCGGCGCGGGCAATCGGCCCCCAGGTGATTTCCGATCGCGTGTTCCTGGCCGGGCAGTCCCAGGGCGGCGGCGCGGCGCTGGGCGCGGCGATACTCGCCGAGACCTACGCGCCGCAGCTCAATATCCTCGGCGCGGTGCTCACGGCCCCGAACAGCACCTTTCCCGACGGTCCCGTGGCGTTGCCGGCGCGCCAATCCAACACGATCTTTTTGTCGCTGGCCTCCGGTGGCCTGCGGGAAAACGCACCGCGGATCGAAGACCTGCTGACGCCCAAAGGCCTTGAACTGCTCGAGGTTGCCCGGCGGGGCTGCACCCGTGAAATCGCCCTCAAATCACGCGAGCTGCGGGTCGACTCCGTGTCACAGCTTCTGACCGTCACCCCCGAAGCCTTGGATGCGCTGCGCATGCCAACGACGGATATGCCACAGGCAGCGATTCCATTCCCCGTGCTGATCGCCACTGGCCAGGCTGACCGGACGATTGCGCCGCTGCGCCAGTACGCGGTCGCAGCGGCGTTATGTGCCGCCGGCAACCAGGTTTCCTGGCGGCTCTATGACGGGTTGGGGCACGATGGGGTGCTGCATGGCTCGCTGAACGAGGCTTTTGCCTTCGTGCAGGGGCAACTGGCTGGGCAAGGTTTCGCCTCGACCTGTCGCGCCCTTGAGCGGCCCGGTCCGCCCGGAGAGCGAAACCCGCATGCGCCTTTCAACGACGATTGAGGCGGGGGACAAGCCATACGGCCATCGAGCCTTTCTGACAGGAATGTCAGGAAGCGGTCAGCCTCCGGACACTTTCGTTATCTAGACTGGGGAATGGCTTGATGCAGGCTGTGGTCGCCTGCCTGTCCCGCTTCCAGAGGAGTACCTGATGCGCCTGCTCATCGTCGAGGACGAAGAAAAGACTTCTTCCTATGTGCATCGTGGCTTGAGCGAACTGGGCTATATCGTCGATGTGGCGAACAACGGCATCGATGGCCTGCACTATGCGCTGGAGCTGGATTACGACGTGGTGATCCTCGATGTGATGCTGCCCGGCAAGGACGGCTACGACGTGCTACAAGGCTTGCGCCTGCACAAGAACACCCCGGTCATCATGCTGTCGGCCCGGGGCACGGTGGATGACCGGGTGCGCGGCCTGCGAGAGGGGGCGGACGATTACCTGGGCAAACCCTTTTCGTTCGCCGAGCTGGTGGCACGGGTCCAGGCCCTGATACGGCGTCGCGCCGGCGACACCGCCGACCTGACGCATCTGCGCATCGATGACCTGGAGGTCGACCTGCAGGCGCGCAAGGTGACCAGGGGCGGGCTGCGCCTGGACCTGACGGCCAAGGAGTTCTGCCTGCTGAGCCTGTTGGCGCGGCATCAGGGCGAGATCCTGTCGAAGCTGATGATTGCCGAGCAGGTCTGGGACATGAACTTCGACAGTGACGCCAATGTGGTCGAGGTCGCGATCAAGCGCGTCCGGGCCAAGGTCGACGCGCCGTATCCGCGCAAGCTGCTGCACACTGTCCGTGGCATGGGCTACGTGCTGGAGAGTCGCGACAGCGATGGCCGGCAGGTCGGACAGCGATGATGAAGCGATCGATTGCCCGGCGGCTGGCCCTGATGTTTGCCCTGGCCGCCATGCTGATCACCTCGGTCAGCGCAACGCTGCTGCGTTGTTCGTTGAAGCAGTCGCTCAACGAGCAGATGCAGAACGAGCTGATCCTGCGCCATTCCGTGCTCGATCCGGTGCTCGCCAAATACGACTCGCCGGCGTTCTGGGTCGGCCTGCGACAAAAGCTGGATGGCCTGACGCCTGCCGATGAACGGGTGCGCTACTGGGTGGTGGTGGATAATCCGGCCTACAGCTACGGCGGGCAGATGCCGGATGGCCAGGACTGGTCGAAGCGTCCGGAAGGCTTCTCCACCCTGGAAATACCGGATCGGGCTCGCCCGATGATGTTGCTGGTCAAGACTATTCCCGCCCTGGGCAGCCGTCCGGAACTGCGCTTTATCGTGGGGCTGGATTCGACGCCGTTCATGAAGACCCTGGGACACTTCACCAAGATCCTGATCCTGATTTCAGCCGTGGGCGTTGTGCTGGTGGCGCTGCTTGGCTACTGGATCGCCCGTTTCGGCCTGGGGCCGGTGAGGCGCCTGAGCAGGCAGGCCAACAGCCTGCCGCCGGGGGATTCGAAGCAGCGGCTGGACACCGAGGCATTGCCGGGCGAATTGCAGGAGCTGGCGGTGTCGTTCAACGGTGCCCTGGCTCGCCAGGAAGCCGCCTGGTGCCAGCTCGAAGGGTTCAACGCCAATGTGGCCCACGAACTGCGCACGCCTTTGACCAACCTGATCGGGCAGACCCAGGTCGCCCTGGCCCACGGGCGCGACGTCGGTGAGCTCCAGGATCTGTTGCAGTCCAACCTCGAAGAGCTGGAGCGCATGGCCACCCTGGTCAACGACATGTTGTTCCTGGCCGGCGCCGAAAGCGGGCAGCGGGCGACCGAGCTCAGCGATGTCTCGTTGTACGAGGAGGCGAGCAAGACCGTTGAGTACCTGGAGCCGGTCCTGCTCGACCGGCAGTTGAACGTGGTGGTCACGGGCGATATGCGTGCGCGCATCGACCGACGGCTGTTCCACCGCTCCCTGGCCAACCTGTTGCAGAACGCCGCGCGCTACGCAGTGCCGGCCAGCACTATCACGGTGAATTTGGTGAGCCAGGGGATACAGGTAGAGGTGAGCGTTTCCAACGCGGGCGATCCCATCGACACCGTGCACCTGGAACATCTGTTCGAGCGTTTCTATCGCGCCGACGCCGCCAGGGCGCGAAGCGATGCGCATCATGGCCTGGGCCTCTCCATCGTGCGGGCGGTGGCGTCCATGCACGGTGGACGCGTGTTCGCCCATAGCAAGGACGGCTTCAATACCTTCGGGTTTTCCCTGATGAGCCAGGCCTTGCCCCACGATTCGGTCTAGGCGCTGTAAGCCTTGATACCCGTTGATGCTGCGTTGAAAACCGCGCCGTAACGCTCATGCACGCCAGCCCACTGCGCTTGCTCGGCCGTTATCCCCTTGCCTGACCTTCGGCTCGAGGCTCTTCGTAAAGAGCCTGGTGCGGCGAACCCCGGCGTTTGACATCTTCCTGTCAGTCAGCAGTCACCCTGACGTCAGTCTCTACTCCCTAGAGTGCTACCACCATCCCGGTAAAGGACAGTCGTGGAGAGCACCATGAACATTCGAACCGTTTCCATCATCGGTCTGCTGGCCGTCGTCCCCCTGGGCAGCCCGTCACTGTTCGCCAAGGAACAGACGCGGGCCCCGGCCTATGAATACGGCATGCCCCTGGATATCGCCAAGGTCGTTCGCATCGAGGTACCCCCCTCGCGAACGTGCGAGGTCGTGCGCGCCCATATGACCTACGTGAACACCCAGGGCAGTACAGAGCAGGTCAGCTTCCTGCAGTTGACCGAGGCCTGCACGCTTCAGTGAGCGTGTGCGGGTGCAGTTCATCCTTCGAACAGAGATCTCCAATCATGTGGAATACGACAACATCTGCAACGGGCCCTGTGGGCCGACTCGTGAAACTGGCCCGAGGGCTTACCGTCGGCGTCACGTTGCTCGGTGCGGTGAGCATCGAAGCGGCTGATACTGCCGCGCCGAAACCGCAGTGGTCGACGCGGGACATGCCCTCCCAGGATGGCCGGATCATCCTGGTCACCGGCGGCACCAGCGGCATGGGCTACGAGGATGCGCTGGCACTCGCGCGTGCCGGTGCCGAAGTCATCATCGCCGCGCGCAACCCGGAGCGGGGCGCGGAGGCCATCGCGCGGATCCGGCAAGCGGTGCCCGACGCCAGGGTGCAGTTCGAGTCCGTGGACCTGGCCAATCTGTCCTCGGTGCGCGAGCTGGCGCAAAAGCTCAATCAGCGCTTGCCCCGCCTCGATGTGTTGATCAATAACGCCGCCATCATGGCGCCTCCCGAGCGAGGTACGTCGGCCGACGGTTTTGAAATGCAGCTGGCAACCAACTACCTGGGACACTTCGCCCTGACCGGCCTGCTGGTGCCCTTGTTGCGGCAAAGCCAGGACGCCCGGGTGGTGAGCCTTTCAAGTATTGCCGCCGGTCGCGGGGCGATGAACTTCGACGACCTGCAGTCCGAGCAGGCGTACCAGCCCTATGCGGCCTATGCGCAATCCAAACTCGCCATCCTGCATTGGGCCTTTGCCTTGCAGCGGCGCAGCGAGGCCGAGGGTTGGGGCATTCGCAGCATTGCGGCGCATCCCGGCGTGGCGGTCACCGAACTGATCGCGCGCGGCCCTGGCTTGAACAGCGAGTTCGGCCAGCGCTGGGCCGAGGATCGGGACAAATACCACTCCGCTGCGCAGGGAGCCTTGCCCACGCTGTATGCGGCCACGGCCCGCGAGGCTGTCGGCGGGGCCTACTACGGTCCGGTGGGCGATGAAGAAAAACGCGGTCCGCTGGGGTTCGCCAAGGTGCCGGCAGCGGCTACGCGGACGGCGGACGCCGACCGGCTCTGGACCCTGTCCGAGCGGCTCACAGGGGTCAGCTATCCGTGAAGCGACCCCGGGCACGGGGAGTACGCCCCGTGCCTGTTTCTCTGGCCTGTTACCTTTGGAGCTTTCATGAGTGCGCCAAACTATCTGCACCGGCATCTGCACCGGCATCTGCACCGGCTGAGCCTCGCCATCAATGCCCGCGACGATGAGCTGCGTCCGGCGCTGTGCGGTTTCCTGCTGTTCCTTTGCCTGTTCGCCGGTTATTTCATGCTGCGGCCGATCCGTGAGTCGATGGGGATCACCGCCGGTGTGGAGAATCTGCAATGGCTGTTCACCGCGACCTTCCTGGTGATGCTGGCGGCCGTTCCGTTGTTCGCCTGGTTGAGCGCGCGGGTTGCGCGCTTGCGCCTGATCGACTGGGTGTATGGCTTCTTCGGTATCAACCTTTTGCTGTTCGTCGAGTTCTTCCAGTTCGCCCCGGACAGTGTCTGGCTGGCCCGGGTCTTTTACGTCTGGATATCGGTCTACAACCTGTTCGTCGTGTCCGTGGCCTGGAGCCTGATGGCCGATGTGTTCGACAGCGGCCAGGCCAAGCGCCTGTTCGCTTTCATCGCGGCGGGGGCCAGCATCGGCGGCCTGCTGGGGCCGGCACTGAGCGCGGCGCTCATCGGCCTGGTGGGCGCTTCGGGGTTGATGCTGATCGCGGCCCTGTTGCTCGGCGCCACGCTGGTGCTGAAGCGGACGCTGATGAGATGGCGTGAGACCGGTGGGGCCGGGCGACCAGGCGCCGCGCCGACCCAGAGCCCCCGGCAGCCCTTGGGGGGCAATCCGTTCAGCGGCCTGAGCGCCGTGCTCCGCTCGCCTTACCTGCTGGGGATCGCCGGGTTCGTGGTGCTGCTGGCGACGGTCAGCACCTTTCTCTATTTCGAACAGGCGCGCCTGGTGAACGAGCATTTTCCGGATCGTGAGGCGCAGGTTCGTGTCTTCGGCACCATCGACATCATTGTGCAGGCCGGTGCGCTTGTGTCCCAGTTGTTCATCAGCGGGCGTATCGCGCCCAGGCTGGGGGTGCGTACGTTGCTGGCGGTCGTGCCGTTGATCATGTGCGTCGGCTTCCTGGGGCTGGCGCTGGCGCCCGGGTTCGCGCTGCTGGCGACGTTGATGATCGTGCGACGGATCGGCGAGTACGCATTCGTCCGGCCGGGGAGGGAAATGCTCTTCGCGCCCCTGGATGCCGAGAGCAAGTACAAGGCCAAGAACTTCATCGACACCGTGGTCTATCGTGGCGGCGACGCCGTGAGCGGCTGGGCCAAGAGCCTTCTGGACATGCTGGGGCAGGGCGCCGCACTGGTGGCGGTGATTGGCGCCGCGTGCGCGCTGCTATGGGGCTACCTGGGCTGGCAGTTGGGGCGCCAGGCCGATGACTGGCAGGAAACGGCGCCCGTGGGGATGAGTGCCGTCGAGACCTAGGGCGGCGTGAATACCCAGTGACGAATCACCGTTCTGGCTTGTGTGACGGTAAAGGCCACTCGATGAGTGGCATTTTTTTGCCAAAACCGCCCGCAGGGCCTGGGAGCGCTCTGGCGAGGGCTTGCGCGACAGGCGCCTGGCGGGTGTTTCGAATCGATCCGGCAAGCTGCACTTTCGATCTGTGGCCAGTGAAGGCACAATGCGCATCCTTTTTTGGCTGGCCTTGCCGGGGGCCTCGAAATGATCAAGACACCGTACTACCTCATCGACAAGCAAAAACTGCTGGCGAACATGCAGAAGATCGCCTACGTGCGCGAGCAGTCCGGGGCCAAGGCCCTGCTGGCGCTCAAGTGCTTCGCCACCTGGTCGGTGTTCGACCTGATGCAGCAGTACATGGACGGCACCACCTCCTCGTCGCTGTACGAGCTCAAGCTCGGTCGCCAGAAATTCGCTGGCGAGACCCATGCCTACAGCGTGGCCTGGGCCGACGACGAGGTCGAGGAGATGATCGAGAATTGCGACAAGATCATCTTCAACTCCATCAGCCAGCTGCAGCGTCACGCCCAGGCTTGCGCAGGCAAGGTGCGCGGCCTGCGGGTCAACCCGCAAGTGAGCAGCTCCGACTACCTGCTGGCCGACCCGGCCCGTCCGTTCAGTCGCCTGGGCGAGTGGGATCCGGTCAAGGTCGAGGCGGTGATCGAGCAGATCAGCGGCTTCATGTTCCACAACAACTGCGAGAACGGCGATTTCGGCCTGTTCGACCAGATGCTGGGCACTATCGAGGAACGCTTCGGTCATCTGTTGCATAAGGTCGAGTGGGTCAGCCTGGGCGGCGGTATCCATTTCACCGGCGAGGGTTATGCCCTGGACGCATTCTGCGCACGCCTCAAGGCGTTCTCCGAGAAGTATGGCGTGCAGGTCTACCTGGAACCGGGCGAGGCGGCGATCACCCAGAGCGCTTCGCTGGAAGTCACCGTGCTCGACACCCTCTACAACGGCAAGCACCTGGCCGTGGTGGACAGCTCCATCGAAGCCCACATGCTCGATCTGCTGATCTATCGCCTGAACGCCAAGCTGGCGCCCAGCGAGGGCGAGCACACCTACATGGTATGCGGCAAGTCGTGCCTGGCCGGAGACATCTTCGGCGAATACCAATTCGATCGTCCGCTGGCCATCGGCGATCGACTGTCGTTCATCGACGCGGCGGGTTACACCATGGTCAAGAAAAACTGGTTCAACGGTTTGAAAATGCCATCCATCGTAGTGAAACAACTCGACGGTAGTGTCGAGGTGGTTCGTGAATTTGGGTTCGAAGACTATCTGTCCAGCCTCTCGTAACTGGCGCAAAGGAGAATTGAGAAAATTGAAGAAGAACGTTCTTATCATTGGTGCAGGAGGTGTCGCCAAGGTGGTGGCCCACAAGTGCGCGCAGCACAACGATGAACTCGGTCGTATTGCTATCGCGTCGCGCAACATCTCCAAATGCCAGGCCATCATCGACAGCGTCAAGGCCAAGGGTAGCCTCAAACAACCCGCTGAAATCAAGGCTTTCGCCCTGGACGCCCTGGACATCGAGGCGACCAAGGCGCTGATCCGCGAGACCGAATCGCAGATCGTCATCAACGTCGGCTCCGCTTTTCTCAACATGTCGGTGCTGCGCGCCTGCATCGATACCGGCGTGGCCTACCTGGACACCGCCATTCACGAAGAACCGGGCAAGATCTGCGAGACGCCGCCCTGGTACGGCAACTACGAGTGGAAGCACCTCGAAGAATGCCAGCAGAAGAACATCACGGCCATTCTCGGCGTGGGTTTCGACCCGGGTGTGGTCAACGCCTACGCGGCACTGGCGCAACAACAGTATTTCGACCGGATCGACTCGATCGATATTCTCGACGTCAATGCCGGTTCCCATGGCAAGTATTTCGCCACCAATTTCGATCCGGAAATCAATTTCCGCGAATTCACCGGACAAGTGTGGAGCTGGCAGAACAGTGAGTGGACCAGCAACACCATGTTCGAGGTCAAGCGTACCGACGACCTGCCGGTCGTGGGGTCGCAGAATCTCTACCTGACCGGTCACGATGAAGTGCATTCCCTGTCCAAGAACCTCGGCGTGCCCAACGTGCGGTTCTGGATGAGCTTCGGCGAGCACTACATCAACGTGTTCACCGTGCTCAGGAACCTCGGCCTGCTCTCGGAACAACCGGTCAAGACCGCCGAAGGGCTGGAGGTCGTGCCGCTCAAGGTAGTCAAGGCCGTGCTGCCTGATCCGAGCTCCCTCGCGCCCGGCTACACCGGCAAGACCTGCATCGGCGACCTGGTCAAGGGCACCAAGGATGGCAAGCCGCGCGAAGTGTTCATCTACAACGTGGCCGATCACGAAGAAGCCTATGCGGAAACCGATAGCCAGGGCATTTCCTATACCGCCGGCGTACCGCCAGTGGCTGCCGCCTTGCTGGTTGCCCGTGGCGAATGGGACGTGCAGCGCATGGTCAACGTCGAGGAGTTGCCCGCCGAGGCTTTCCTCAAGGCGCTGGACGTGATGGGCCTGCCGACCCGCATCAAGGACGAACATGGAGACCGTCCCTGGAACTGAGACGCTTGAGATTCCCTGACCAGGTGAATCTCGTTTCTCGTACCTGGCCGTGAAAAAAATGGACCTCTGAAAAGAGGTCCATTTTTTTTTGCACGACCGCCAGGGCTCATTGATCGGGGAGCGGTAGTGACAACAGCCACTGGCTGAAGGCCTTCAGCGAGGGCAGGTGCTGGTAGCGGGACGGGTAGGCGAGGAAGTAGCTGCGCCCGCTTTGCATCGGTTCGGACAGGGCGACCAGTTCGCCGCGCTTCAATTCGTCCTGCACCAGGATGTGGGGGATCAAGCCGATGCCGATGCCTGCGGACACCGCCTGGATCAGGTGCGCCGTGAGCTCGAAGCCGGGGCCGGACCTCATGTGCCGGTGGTCCAGGCCATGGGCGTCGAACCAGTCCGGCCAGACGCTGGGCCTCGATACGACGTTCAACAGTACCTGTCCGGTGATGTCCTTGGGGGACAGGGTGCGATATTCGGGCAGTGCCGTGGGGCTGGCGACCACCACCAGTCTTTCCGGGAACAGTTCATGGGCGATGTAGCCGGGCCACTCGCCGTGACCGGCGCAGATGATCGCGTTCATGTCCTGGGTAGATGCCTGGACATCCTCGCGGATGATCCGGGAGTGGATGTGGACCAGTATCCCGGGATGCCGGGCATAGAACTCATGCATGCGTGGCAGCAGCCATTTCGAACCCAGGGTCGGCAGCACCGCCAGGTTCAGGGGGCCGTCGTTGCTGCTGTACGAAATGGCCTGCAATGTAGCGCTTCGAATGCGACCCAGTGCCGCCGTCAGTTCGTGCTGGTACAGGGCCCCGGCCGCCGTCAATTCGATCTTCCGACCCTCGCGCCTGAACAATTCGATTTCAAGTTGCGCCTCCAGGGTCTGCACCTGGCGACTGACAGCGCTCTGGGTCAATGCCAGCTCGTCGGCGGCCTTGGTGAAGCTGCCATGACGGGCGGCTGCTTCGAAGGCGATCAACAGCGACATCGAAGGCGTCAATCTTCTCGGGTTCATTCATAACGCTCATGCAAAACCAGCAGGAATTACGTTTGTCTCAAGGACCAATAGCCGCAAGAATCAGCGAAATCACATGCGCCTGTTCAGCTTGGCTTGTCCTGAGCATGCGTAATAAGAATGCATAGATTAGCTTTTAGCCTGCAGGAATCCCATCATGATTGCCCGGTTAGCGCCTTCCTCTGCCCAGGAAGCGACTTATGACGCTTTTTTGAACGCGCTCCAGGCTGCGGGGTTTCGCGGCGAGATCGCCCGCGACCTTGGCGACCGGACGGTCCTGGCCACCGACAATTCCATCTACCAGCGCCTGCCCCAGGCGGCAGTGTTTCCCCTCGACGTGCAGGATGTGCAGCTATTGTCGCGGTTGGCCGGCCAGGCCGAGCACAGCCAGGTGGTGCTCACGCCTCGCGGGGGAGGGACGGGCACCAACGGCCAGTCGCTGACCGATGGGGTGGTGGTGGACCTGTCCCGTCATCTGAACGGCATCCTGGAGATCAACGTCGAGGAGCGTTGGGTCAGGGTGCAGAGTGGCGTGGTCAAGGATCAGTTGAATGCGGCGCTCAAGCCCCATGGGTTGTTCTTCGCGCCGGAGCTCTCGACATCGAATCGCGCCACCGTCGGAGGCATGATCAATACCGATGCCAGCGGCCAGGGCAGTTGCACCTACGGCAAGACCCGCGATCATGTCCTTGAATTGTCGACGGTGTTGCTGGGGGGCGCCTGCTTCACCAGTTCGCCCATGGATGGGGCGCAACTGTCTGCGCTGGCCGGTCGCGGCGATCGGGTCGCGCAGGTCTACCAATGCGCCCTGGACATCGTCGCTACCCAGGCCGAACTGATCGAGACCACCTTTCCGAAACTCAATCGCTGCCTGACGGGCTATGACCTGGCTCACCTGCGTGAAGCCGACGGGCGCTTCAATCTCAACAGCGTGCTTTGCGGTTCCGAAGGCTCCCTGGGCTTTATCGTCGAGGCAAAACTCAACGTCCTGCCCATCCCCAGGCATTCCATCCTGGTGAACGTGCGCTATGCCGGATTCATGGACGCCTTGCGAGACGCCAAGGCACTGATGGCGATGAAGCCGCTGTCCATCGAGACCGTGGATTCCAAGGTGCTGATGCTGGCGATGAACGATATCGTCTGGCACGGCGTCGCCGAGTATTTCCCTGAAGACCCCGCCAGGCCGACGCTGGGGATCAACCTCATTGAATTCAGCGCAGACGACGAAGAGGCGCTCCAGCAGCGGGTCCACGAATTCGTGCAGCATTTGCAGCGCGATACCTCGGTGGTGCGCCTGGGCCATACGCTGGCCATCGGTGCCGATGCGCTCAAGCGGGTCTATGCGATGCGCAAGCGCGCGGTGGGCCTGTTGGGCAACGTCAAGGGCGAGGCCAGGCCGCAGCCGTTTGTCGAAGACACCGCTGTGCCTCCCGAAAATCTCGCGGATTTCATCCTCGAGTTTCGGGCCCTGCTGGACAGCCATGGCTTGCAGTACGGAATGTTCGGCCACGTCGATGCCGGCGTGCTGCATGTGCGCCCGATCCTGGACATGAAGGACCCTGCCCAGGCGGCCCTGGTCCCGCCTGTCTCCGATGCCGTCGCGGCCCTGACCCAGAAATATGGCGGGTTGCTGTGGGGCGAACATGGCAAGGGCTTGAGGTCGCAGTATGTGCCGGACTATTTCGGTGACCTGTACCCGGCCTTGCAGGCGCTCAAGGCGGCTTTCGACCCCAACAACCAACTCAACCCAGGCAAGATCGCCACGCCGGCGACGGTTCCCGGCGCGCGCCTGACTCGGGTTGACGAAGTGACGTTGCGCGGCGAGCTGGATCGGACCATCGATGAGCGCGTCTGGAAAAGCTATGACGCGGCGGTGCATTGCAACGGCAACGGCGCCTGCTACAACTTCGACCCCGATGACGCCATGTGCCCGTCGTGGAAAGCCACGCGCAATCGAGTCCATTCTCCGAAAGGCCGGGCATCGTTGATACGCGAATGGCTGAGGCGGCAGGGGCTGGAGGGTGTCGATGTCCTGGCTGCGAGCGACCGGCTGCGGGCCGCCGCCCCCTGGAGCATGGCCCGTCGCGCTATCAACAGCCTGGCGCAGAAAATGGGGCAGCGGGATTTTTCCCACGAAGTCTATGAGGCAATGGCCGGGTGCCTGGCCTGCAAGTCATGCGCGGGCCAATGCCCGGTCAAGGTGAACGTGCCGGAGTTTCGTTCGCGTTTCCTCGAGCTCTACCACAGCCGCTATCTGCGCCCCCTCAAGGACTACCTGATCGGGTCCCTGGAATATACGGTGCCCCATATCGCCAGGATGCCGCGCCTCTACAATTTCGTCATGGGCGCACGGCCGGTTCGCTGGGTACTCGAACGGGCCGCCGGGATGGTGGACAGTCCGCTGCTCAGCCTGGTGGACTTCACGGCCGCTTGTCGGACATGGGGCGTGGAGGCCGCGACGCCTGAACGTCTAGCCGCGCTGTCAGACGAGCAGCGAGAGAAAAGCGTCATCCTCGTCCAGGATGCCTTCACGCGTTTCTTTGAAACCCCGTTGCTGGTTGACTGGCTGGAATTGATTGCTCGGCTTGGCTACAAGGTCTACCTGGCCCCGTACGCGCCCAATGGCAAGCCGCTCCAGGTCCAGGGTTTCCTCAAGGCGTTCGAAAAGGCCGCCAACTTCAACGGGCAGACGCTGTCGAGCCTGCAGCACTACCGGATTCCATTGGTGGGACTCGATCCGGCGATGACCCTGGTCTATCGACAGGAATACACCAAGGCCGCGGGCGACGTGGCGCCTCGGGTGCTGCTCGCGCAAGAGTGGCTGGCCAGTGTAATGCCGCACACGCAGGTCACGCAGACGGATGAGCCTTACCAGTTCCTTCCCCATTGCACGGAAAAGACCAACGAGCCGGGCAGTGTCGCGTTGTGGCAGAAGATATTCGAACGCATGGGGCTGACCCTTCAGGTCCCAGCCAGTGGCTGCTGCGGCATGTCGGGGACCTACGGTCACGAAGCACGCAATGCCACGACATCGGACACGATCTACGGACAGTCCTGGAAACCGCTCATCAAGCGGCTCAACCGCACGGGGCGAGTCGTTGCCGATGGGTATTCCTGCCGTAGCCAGATCAAGCGCCAGGAGGGCACAACGGTGCTGCACCCCCTGCAGGTCGTGTTGGCCCGTGTGAGAGAGCAGGCCGGCGCTGACCGATAGACCTGCCGTGCGATACCCAGGGCTGCAACAGCCCTGGAAGCGCCTCGATCGCTTTTGTATCTCTATGTAACAAAACCCCGCATCGATACGGACTGTTGCTTAAACGGGCCGCCGTGACACATCCGAGACACCTCCCCGGCATCAAATGATCTCATCGAGACAGCGCAGGGCCGTCTTGCCTCGGGTAAATCCGTTGGCGAACCGCTTCCAACCGATCTCACATTTCGAACCGCTACTTGCCGTCCCCACGGGAGATTCACCATGGCCACGACTCTGTCGACCCCAACCTTTTCACCGCGCCTTCGGCGTCTGCTCGCGCCGTCTGTCCTGGCGATTGCCTTGCTGCAACTGGGCGCCCTGGGCGCTGCCTCGGCGCAGGCGAGCGCCGCCGAAGTACCGGCCAGCACCATCGGCGCCATTACCCCGGGCAGTCACACTTCGTTCGGTCCCCTGAAGCATGTCAAGGCGGGCCTGCTGGATGTCTCCTATGCCGAAGTCGGGCCTGCGGACGGGCCGGTGGTGATCCTGCTGCACGGCTGGCCCTACGACATCCACAGTTACGCCGACGTGGCGCCGGCGCTGGCGGAGAAGGGCTATCGGGTGCTGATTCCGTATGCCCGGGGTTATGGCGATACGCGTTTTCTTTCGGCCAGGACCGTGCGTAACGGTCAACCCGCTGCCCTCGCCAAGGATCTGATCGACTTCATGGACGCGCTGAACATCAAGCAGGCGGTGCTCGGTGGCTATGACTGGGGCGCACGCACGGCCGACATCGTCGCGGCGCTATGGCCGGAGCGGGTGAAGGCGCTGGTCGCCGTCAGTGGTTACCTGATCGGCAGCCAGGCGGCGGGCAAGGCGCCGCTGCCGCCGGCCGCCGAGTTGCAGTGGTGGTATCAGTTCTACTTCGCGACGGAGCGTGGTCGTCTGGGCTATGAGAAGAATACCCATGACTTCGCCAAGCTGATCTGGAAACTGGCCTCGCCCAAGTGGAACTTCGATGACGCCACCTACGACCGAAGCGCCGCCGCTTTGCAGAACCCCGACCATGCCGCCATCACCATTTTCAACTATCGCTGGCGCCTGGGCCTGGTCAAGGGCGAAGCCCGCTACGATGCGCTGGAGAAGAAACTGGCGACGTTCCCGTCCATCGGCGTGCCGACCATCACCCTCGAAGGCGATGCCAACGGGGCACCGCATCCGCCTGCCGAGGCCTATGCCAAGCGCTTCACCGGCAAGTACGAGTATCGCCTGATCAGCGGTGGCATCGGCCACAACCTGCCGCAGGAGGCCCCGCAGGCTTTCGCCCAGGCGGTGATCGATGCCGATCATCTGTGAGTGGGGTACAAGGAGATCGATGATGAAAATCCGATACCTGACCTTGCTGACTGCCGCCATGGCCACCTTCGCCGGCGTCGCCTTGGGCGACACGGGCGGCGGCGATGTCTCACCCATCTACGGCGTCAAGCTGCCCGACGGCTACCGCCAATGGGCGCTCGTGGCGCCGGCACAGGAGGCCGCGCCCTTGGACGAACTCCGGGCCGTATTGGGCAATGACCTGGCGATCAAGGCCTACCAGGCGTCTACGCTGCCATTCCCCGACGGCACGGTGCTGGTCAAGCTGGCCTGGAAACACGTCCAGTCGCCGGAGTTCGAACCGGCGTCCATTCCCGGCGCGGCCACCACCGTCCAGGTCATGGTCAAGGACTCCAGCAAGTACGCATCGACCGGTGGCTGGGGGTTCGGTCGCTTCATCAACGGCAAGCCCGCCGATGAAGCACAGCACCAGACCTGCTTCGCCTGTCACCAGGCGCGCGTGCAGAACCATGACTTCGTCTTCACGCGATGGGCGCCATGACTCGATTCGTATCCTGTTCCGGCTGACCGCAGCCTGGCTGCCTGTTCACGGTAGCGGCCGGGGATGGTAGACGAGCCTGCCTTGGAAGCGTTTTCCATTCCAGGGCATCGACGGCGGCGGGGACAGGAGTGCCCCGCCGCGCGGTCGATCAGAGCGATACCCGGCGAAGCCTGCCACTGAGTGGGACGATCTGATGGTCTGGCGTGGGCAACGGTCTTCCGATCAGGCCCATGCCTTCGCTCACCAGCACGGCGTGCTGCACCACACACAGGTTGGACGGGGTATCGAGATTCCGGGCCAGTACATCGACCTGGGCTGTCTGCAGATTGCAGCTCAACAGCCGGCCCGAGAACCGGGTGAAGCCACCATGCCGGACCTCGCCGTTCCAGTCGGGCAGCAGGGGTTGCTGCAGGCTGTCGCAGAGCTCCAGCACCAACACGTTCCCTCTCGGGCAGAGCGCCACGCCCGTGGGCAGTTGCAAGCCGCTGATCAGCCGTTCGATCTGCCCGCTGTCGGGGTGGACCCGAATGACCTGGCCGGCCTTGTCGGCGAAGTCGATGCCTCTGCGGCTTGGGTCGCCTCGCAGTTCGCCGGAAAACAGGCTGATCAGCACGGCATCCGTCGCCGGTTCGTACACCAGGGTCACCGGTACGGCTTCCTGGCCTTGCGCCAGTTCGGGCAACTGGACCAACACGCGTTCGTCCTGTCCGATGACGAACTCCACCAACTGGTTGGTATCGGGTTTGACGGCCAGCCAACTGTGGCGAGAGGGGTGGTAACACAGCGCGTTCAGATTGCCGCGGCTGTGAAACACCGGTTCGGGCGGCGTGTATTGCAGGTCCAGCAGCCTTGATCCGTCGACGTAGTCGGTCTGGCTGGCCAGGCAGCGTCCCTCGCCGCAGGCGATATCCGACAGGCCCATGATTTCATCGCGCAACATGCGCGCCTGCATGTTCATGGCGCGCAAGCCGTCTGCCACGACCTCCGGCGGCAGATAGGCACCGGGTACATGGGGATCGGGACGCCAGCGCGTGATGCGACCGCTGAAGGTCTGCTGCGGCAGGCCGGAACCGGCCTCGGCCAGCAGCAGGCTGCCATCGACCTGCACGCAGACGCCGCGAGGGTTCAGCAGGCCCTCGGCGATGAGGGTGCTGGGGCGCAGGGTTTCGTTGGGCTGCGCCGGGATCTGGATGGGCATGGGGGCTCTCTCCATGGGGCAAGGGGGCGTGATCACTGCGGCGCTTGCCACGGTTCCCCGGTGAGGTAGGCCCGCAGCAGCGCCCGCTGGCAGGGCGACATGGAACGCACCACGGGCATGAACAATGTGGTGCCTTTGTAGGCGTCCGAGGTCCGGGCGAGAATGGCATTCTTCGCGCCCATGATTGCGTCGGGCTGGTTCAACGGGACGTAGCGCGACATCGCGGGGAAGGCCAGGTAATGGAAACGCAGGACGTTGGGATACATCAGCGGCCAGGTGATGGTGGTGCCCGTGGGGATGCCGAAATCGGTCTGGGCGTATTTGCGCATGTTGGTGAAGTAGGCACTGGCCGCACTGCCGTTGGCCGTGTAGGTCAGTGCGACGAAGCCCGCCTGGGCGGCGCTGTCCGGTTTGAGGGTGACGGGAAAACTGACCGACAACTGGCCGCTGTCCAAGGTGAGCGAGGCGGGGAAGTCGAGGAAGTCCCAATATTGCGGATCGGTATACACCGCAGAAGGTCCCGCTTGCAGGCCGATTTCGGTGGTGCTGGTCACCGGGCCGCCCAGGTAGCGGACTTGCAGGGTGATCGACAGTCCGTTGGGGTAGTCATCCAGATAGACGTTGCGCTGGTCGGCGTAGACCCGATAGGTCGATTCGGTGGCTTGCAGCGTTGTGGTGGCGACCTTGCCGGGCGCATTGATCGCCAGGGCGCTGGTTTGCACGGCCTGCTGCTGATCGAAGGTCATGGGCAGGTCGACGATACCGCCATAGACGTAGTAGTCGGACAGGAAGCGGCTGGTCGGTTCAAGGGTCGCCAGGGTGGTGGTGCCGGCGGTGAAGGTGACGGGGCCGTAGTCGGCGTTGGGCCCTATGGGGCTGGTGATGTCGTCCCGGACAGCCCGGAAGGTTTCCTTGGGGATGACGTTCACCATGTCGATGCTCAGGTAACCGTTTTTCTCCCCCAGTTCGGCGTAGCCGGTGCCCCCGGTCGCCTGGTTGACCAGTTGCCGGCCCGGCTGACAGTTCAGCGGCTCATCGGCGAAGGCCGGGGCCAATGTGCCGATGACCCGGCCGATGCTCGGGTTGGGTGTGTATTTGCCGGCGGCATAATCGGCGTCCAGTTGTTCGGTGGTCATCGTCGGGCACATCTCGAACATGACGAAACGCAGGACGATGCCCGTCGCCCCCGGCGCCTGGATGATCGAGCGCAACCCGGCGCTGTTCTGGTTCCAACTGACGATGCTGCTCAAGGGAAAGGTCAGCTGGAAGGTGCCGCTGGCGTGGAAGGAGCCTGGTGCGTCCATTGATTTGGGGAGCAGTACACGAACCGCCACGTCGAGACTGCTGCACACGGTATTGCTGTGGATCAGCAGTTGGATGTCACTGTTGCCGCCGATCTGCAGGCCACCAACGAAGATCTGCGTGGTCGTCGTTCCGGAGGGATCCAGGTCCACCATCATCGGGCCAGACACCGGCCCTTGGCCGGTCACCGGGTCCACCGAACCGAGCAGGTAGACCGGCTGGCCCACCAGATCGCCGGTGGTGCTGATGCCGCCTGGCGCGCCTTGGGAACTGATCAGGGCGTTCTGCATGTCGACGACGTGCTGCCCGTAGTGATTCCAGCCGCCGGCGGTGTAGTAGGTGCCGTTGGGGGCGTTGATCATGTCGTTCAACTGCTCGTCGGTATAGGACTGGGCCCCTGGCGCCAGGGTCGAAGTGGTCAGGTCGAACAGCGGCCACTCCTCGTTGCCGTTGTAGGGAATGGTGGGAGAGTTGTTCGGCAGGCTGACATCGGTGCGGATGCCGCCCCAGAAATTCAGTCGGGGTCCGTTCAGGATGCTCATGATCTATTTCTCGTCCTTGATGGATTTGATGACAGGCGAACTGGCGAATTTGAACAGATAGGAAAAATCGGATTTGTAGGGGCTCCTGACCGGTGTCGCCATGGAGTGGCAATTCATGCAGCTGCTGTTGGGCTGGATATAGCTTTCCATGGTCACGTTGGCCGAAAGCGACGGTGTCGGCTGGCCCAGGGGATTACTGGGGTTGTCGGGCATCAGCGGGCGCTGGGTAGTGATGAGCTGGTAGTACTTGAGCACGCTTTTTTGCAGACCAGGATCGGACTGGTAATTGGCGTTGACGCCGTTGGTCACGTCGGCAATCGGGGTGACCCGGTTCAATGGGTTCGGGGTCTGGAACGTCGTGCCGGCCTTGGGCACGCAGACCAGGTGCGTACCCTGGGTCTGCCAGTCGCAGGGCGACTGGTTGAGGCTGGTAACGGGCGCCGCGGCGTTGAAGTAGGAATAGGCCGTGCCTGCGGCCGGTTGATCGATCCACTTGCCGTTCACCAGTGCCTTGGGCGGTACGTTGTCGACCTGCTCGAAGGTCGACCAGATCCACTGCGGGTACCCGTTGGCCTTGGTAATGATGTGCAGCCCCACCAGGCCCAGGTACGCCTCGGTGACACCGGTGCGGCGGCCCTGGTCGTCGAACGTCGCGACGCGGGCAAACTGGGTCAGGTAGCGGCTGGCGTGTCGCTGGACGTGAGGATGCGCCAGCTCGACTTGACCTCGATGACCCCGTTGGGAAAGGCGATGTTGCTGGCCTTGGAGACCACATCGGCGTTGTAGTACTGGTTGTCGACGATGTAGTCATAGGACGTTTCGTTGGCCGAGATATCGTAGTAGGTGGGGTTGCCTGCCTGGTCGATCAGCCAGCCACCGACGGCCTGGTCCACGGCGTTCACCAGCGAGCTGTTCTTCAGCGCGGCAATGTTGATGATGGCCAGGCTCTTTGCCCGCTGCGGGCTGTTCCACGGGCCGGGGTCGGTACCCTGGGGCAGGAAGATTTCTTCCACGCTCTTGTAGGTCTGCCAGACTGTGTAGCCGGGGTCCCCGGGTTGCTTGTTGCAATTGGGGTCGCCACGCTGGCCGTCCTGTGCCGGCCAGTTCAAGGCGATGAACATCTGCCAGCTGTATTGATCGAACAGATCCTGGCTGGCATTGGCGGCAGGCGCGGTGTTGGGGGGCTGGCAATTGAGGGTCGTGGTCGGCTTCGGCGTGTCCTGCTGGGACGGTGCCAGGGCGAGCGCAGGCAGGCTGACGACACTCAGTAGCATCGCGGTAAAACCAAGAGAAGTGTTCATGATAATGCTTCGTCCTTGATCAGGGTTTGCGCTGCATGAGCTTGTTCCATTGGGCTTTCTGGCCGTTGCTCCGGGACGCTGGCGGCTCGAATAACTGGCAGGGCGGCGGGTTTGACGGGCACATCGCTGCCACCCGGGCCCAGGTCTGGGCCGGGTCTGGCCTGGCGATGCGGAAGTTGGTGTAGTTCTGGCTGACGATGGGCGCATCGGCGACCTTGGCGTCACCGGAGAAATAGAATGATTGCGGATGCCGATAGGGCGGCTGCCCGGTCATTTTCCTGTAGAAGGCGTAACCGAAAAGGATGGGGCCCTGGGGAGAGTCAACGTCCACGGCGTAGGCCTGGACGCTGCCATCGAGGTGCTTGCTGCGCTCGGCGCTGTAGGGCAAGTGCTTGATGAAGTCTTGCCGGGGCGGATGGTTCATCGGTGAAAACATGCAGCAGGCCGGCATGTCGCTGGGGCGGTCCTGCGGGTAGGTCAGGAAGTACGCCTTGTTGCCCAGGGACACGAATGAGCAGGTGTAGTTGTTGTTCTTGATCGGGAAGATCGGCAGGCAGTATTTCTCGTAGTGCTCCATCATCGCACCGAAGCCGTCGCCATCGGCCGGAATGTACGTCGTGTCGTAATAGCTGGTGCCTCGCGATACGGTGTAGTCCGCCGGGGCAAGGGTGCTGGGCGGATCGCTATAGGGCGGCGGGTTCTTCTCGTAGTTGTGCATCACCCGGTACATGGTCCAGTCGCTGATCCAGAACGCGGGGAAGAATGGATCGGAAGGATCGCCCGGCGCGCGCCTGGCGATGCAGTTGCCGTTCTGTTCGTTGCAGCCCTCGTTGTTGTGGACCCCCATGGTGAAGTACACGGCGCTGCTGTCCTGTTGGGCAAAAAGCCCCGGACTGAACAACAGGATCAGTAACAACAGTCGGCTCAAGAGGCTGGCTTTCATATCGACACTCCTGTGAAGTGCCGGGTGGCGGGTTCGCCACCCGGTGATCCTCGGTGAACTCGTCAGAGGCCGTTGTAGTCACTCATGCTGAGTTTCCTGGGGGGGTAATTGAGTTTCACCAGACGCTTGGCCCACAGCTCCAATATGGCGCGACGGCTCTGGGACATGTCCCGGGTGATGGGCATCGCAAGGGTGCTGTGGTCCTGGTAATCCTTGCTGATCAGCAGGATCAGTTGGTCAACGGCGCCTTCCACGCGCGTCCGGGAATTGAGCGGCATGAACTTGTTCATGATGGGGTACAGGTAATAGAAGGTTTGCAGGATCTTGGGATAGATGAACGTGTTCCACAGTTGTTCCGGGGCATCCGTGTCCTCGTAGATGGCGTTCCAGGTGTCGACGAATTCCTGTTGCAACGGCATGTCCACGGGCAGCACCCGTATTGGCGCGAGGAAATCGACGAAGGCCTGGGTGAGTGGAAAGCTGAAGGGAATGACCGGTTTTTTGCCATTCTCCTGCACGAAGAAGCGCAAGGTAGGGAAACCCGGCGCCACAGCCCGGCAGCCTACCTGGGCGATGCCTTGGGCGTTGGTGGTGATAATGGCGTAGGAATAACTGACGCTGGCCTTATTGTCCTGCAGTGTACCGGTGCCAGTTTGGGGGTTTTCAAAGACCAGGCAGGGGCGCAGGTCGACGGCTATCGGTGTACCGGAAACCTTGAGAAAGTTCTGATAAGCAACCGGATTGCCTACGGGTTGAGACACGTCCTGCAGGTCGGTCAGCCCGCGACCGCTACCGGTGCTGCGATAGAGTGCGACCGGGGGCACGTCGGTGAACTGCGGCAGACAGGCGGTGTTCTGGGTGCGGTCCGGCGGGTTGTCGTAGAACAGCGTGAAGTCGACCGCGTTACTGAACGCCAGGTAATAGTTGCTGGTGGTCACCATGTAGGGATTGCCGTACTCCGCCACATACAACGTGGTGTTGGCAGCCGGCTGGCCGTTTTTCTGCACCATGATGCTCAGCGTCTTGCGGTCACCGACGTCGATGAAGCCGCCGCTCTCGATCACTTCGGCGGTCCATGTCTGCTGGGTGGCGGCGACGGTCTGGGGAGCGCTGTACAGGCCCAACTGACGCAGAATCAGCGGACCGGATTCCAATATGCCCTTGGTATAGTCATCGAGGGGAATATCGAGGATACCCGAGCGCTGGTTGAAGGCAGCCTGCTGGTATTGCGCGAAGCTCAAGATGACCGCCGGCTTGAATTTTCCATCCTTTTCGGCGCCCAGGTGGTAGGTACCGGCATTGAATTTTTCCGGGACGGGGATATCAGCCGTGTCATCCACGGGATAGCTCGGAAAGGTATTGCCCAGGTCAAGTGACAGGGTGTAGTCGTTAATCTGTGCCGAAATCACCCCCAACTTGACTTTTTTGGTCTCCTGGGAATGTGCTTTGCTCATCGACACCTCCTGATCGGGCACCAGGCGCAGCCCGGCAGGGGCGGTGGGGTATTCGTTGGCGAACCACAGCCCCAGGACTGCCGAGGTGCGGCTGTAGGCGGGGTTGAAGAAAATCTCGTTGACGTTTTTCAAGCCTTTGTTGTAAAGGTCACGCACTTTCGCCATGACGTTCGGGTCGTTGGAGCGGGTGTTCACGCTCTGCGGGTAATCATTGAATATGCCGTTCCTGTCGTAGCAGGTCAGGTAGACGCAAAAGCGGAACATCAGGCCCTGTGCCCCTTGCTGCTCCATCTGCTGCTGGAGGTTGGCCAGCAGGGACGATTTGCCGATTACCCATTCCAGGTTCTCCTTGGGGAAGCAGGTCTGCCAGGTGGTGCTGACGTTCACCAGGCCACCCAGGGCTCCCCAACCGAAGTTCAGGAAACGGTCCATCATCCGGTACTTGCGGTTGAGGGTCAGGCCGCAGGACGTACCCCCCAGCACCAGTTTGTCGAAATACAATGCGGTGAACGTGTTCTGCCATGGACTGATATCCACGAAGCGCGCCGCAGTGGGGGTGGAGCTGCCCAGGGGGCTGCCGAGCAACTGGTAGGGCGCGCCCACCAGCGGATCATGGTCGATGTAAGTATTGGGCTGCAGTTCGCCGCCGATGACGGTCGACGTTGTTTTCCCGTAGTTCACCAGGCCGCAACCGTTATCGCCGAACAGATCCCATTCGGCCGGCATGTACGGGTCATGGTTCAGATCGACATTGCCTGGTACCTGCTGCACATAGGTCGGCATGTGAGCCATGTACTGCGTGGAGACGGTCCATGGCATCAGTCTGTCGGGGGCGTTGTGCTGGTCAATGCCGAAGTGCTTCACGAACGGCCAATTGATGTCCATCTTCACCGCGTCATACAGCGGGAACTTGTCGTTGTTATTGGCCGTTGGCGGGTTCCAGAACATCTCGCCGTTGAGGTAGATGCGGGGGAAATTCAGTACGCTCATGTCGTGCTCTCCTTAGCGTTGCCACTGGGCGCGTTTGAGCGACCAGACAAAATCCAGTTTGTTGTAGCCGGTGAAGTCCTTCTCCGACAGCGGCGTGGTGGGGTAGGTGAGCCCGCCCTGGGTCGGGATGGCGAAATTGAAATAACCGCTGTTCTTCGAGTAGGCGGCGGTGTCGTGGCAGGCCAGGCAGGACGATGTGTCCTGGAACGCCGATTCCAATTGCGAGTTCGCCAGGACCTGGGTAATGCGTTGGTATTCCACCCCGATCAGCTCGTACTTCGAGAGTCCTGGTTGACTGGCCTGGAATTGTGTATTGACCGGTATCGCAGCCGATGTCGGCCCGGTTTGGTTTTTCATCGGCGCCGATGGCTGGCCCTTGGTCACGGTGTACTTGGAGTTGTTGACGTTTTCGAAGGTGGTCCAGACCCAGCTGGAGGTCAGCTTGTTGACCACGTGCAAGCCGCTCAACGCCGCATAGCCGACCCTGTAGCCGGTGCCCACCGGGTAATAGGCCTGGGCGACATAGTAGCCGTCGCTTTCCAGCCTCTTCTTGTAGGCCATGTCCGCACCGATCCACAGCCAGGCGGCTTTCAACTCCCAGGCTGTAGCCGGAAAGTTCAGGCTGCTCGACAGGGCATCCTGACCGTTCATGTTGTAGACATTGTTCTTGACGATGTAGTTGTAGGTGTCCTGGCCCATCAGCAGTTGAAAACGCACGACGTGACCTTTTTGTGTGTCAGGCACGGCGGCACCATCCATTTCCAGACTCAGGCCGTCGACCTGCTGGGTGGCATTGAGGTTGTGCAGCACTCGGTTCGAGTTCAGACCCAGGGCGTTGGCTTGCCTGATCACCTCGTCCGGCAGCCGCATGCGACTGTCGTACGAACCGGGGTTGGCGCCGTTGGCCAGATAGACCTGGTCGGAGGGCTTGAACGACTCCCATTGACGGTTGTAACCCCGGGCGTCGGATTGGTTCAGGCAGACGAACCAGTTCCAGGCCATGGCCTCGGGGCTTTGTTTGAACGCTTTACGCGTCGCGTCAACGTCTGTCCCGTAGGTGAGGAAGTCGCTGCAATTAAAGCTGTCGTTGTCCTGTGCCTGGGCCAAACCGGCCAGGGCACTGAGAACGGTTATGGAAATGGCTCGCCGCATGGAAGCTCCTTGGCATTGGCCGTGTCGGTAGGAGAGCGCCCCAGGAAGTGTTCCAGGAGCAGTTGCTTCACCGCCGTGGCCGCAAGGTGCTGGGGTAACGGCAGATCACAATTGGTGATGAGCAGCGGGCCGGTTTCCTCGCTGGTGGGCAGCCGGCCATGGCTGCCGCGAATCAGCCCGGTGTCCAGCGGAATCAGGTCCATGTAGTAGCGAAGTCCGAGTTTTTTCTGCAACAGGCGGCGCGCCACCTTCAGCCTGGGAAAACGAATGGTGGGGTCGATGAACAGCTCCAGCGGGTCGTAGCCGGGCTTGCGATGGATGTCCACGGTGCGGGCGAAATCCGGTGCCTTGCGGTCGTCGAGCCAGTAGTAGTAATCGAACCAGTAGCCCGCCGAGGCGACAGCGACCAGCTCTCCGCTGCGCGGGTGATGCAGATGCCAGGTCCGTTGCTCGTCCTTATCGAGCACCTGCTCGATGCCCGCTTGCCGCTGCAGCAATGCCTTGACCCGTGGTATGTCCCGGGGCTGCTTGACGTAGATGTGCGCGACCTGGTGATCGGCCACGGCAAAGGCCGCGCTGGCGCCCGGGTCGAGCAGTTCCCAGCTCAGGGACTGGCGCACCTGCAACAGGCCCTGCGAGCGCAACAGGCGGTTGATGGACACCGACTGGTGGACGGCTTCGATCCCGTATTCGGAGAGCAGCATCACCGCCGCGCCTTGTGCCTGGGCAAACGCCAGCAGGCGACCCACTTCGTGGTCGATGGCGCGGACTTCATCGACGATGGACGGATCGTCGGGGCCGAGGCGTTGCAGGCTGTAGTCCAGGTGCGGCAGGTAGATCAATTGCAGGTCGGGCCGGTTGATCCCGAATTCGGCGATGGCGCAATCGACGATCCAGCGGCTCGAGGCGATGCCGGCCGCCGGCCCCCAGAAACTTTGGAACGGAAACTGGCCGATCTGCTGTTCGATCCGCTCATGCAGGCTCGCCGGCGAGGAGTACAGGCCGAACAGTTTGCGGCCGTCGGCGGGGTAGTGCGGACGGGGGGTGATGGCGGCGTCCACCTGCGCGTACATGTTGTACCACCAGAACAACTGGCTGCAGCGAAACCCGGGCAACTGGCGCTGCAGCGTCTGCCAGATTTTCTCGCCCTGGACCAGGGTGTTGGGTTGCAGCCAGAACCGCACTTCGGCCTGGTCGCGAAAATACCAGCCGTTACCGACGATGCCGTGCTCCGACGGTGCCTGCCCGGTCAGGATCGAGGCCTGCACCGTAGAGGTGACGGCCGGGAAGACCGGTTGCAGGTAGGCCATCCTGGCCTTCTGCAACAGGGCATTGATGTGCGGCGTCGCCGCGCCGAGCAGCGCCGGCGTCAGCCCTACCACATTGATCAGCAGCAGCGGTTGACGAGGGCGCTCAGCGTGCATTGGCGTACACCTCCCGGGCCTGGGAATGCAGCAACTGCCGGTGGCGCAATTGCTCTTCGACCCAATGCAGTTCCCTGGCGATGCCCTGGAGCTGGGCCTGGGCGGTGGTGGGTCGCAGTTGGGCAGGCAGCACGCCCCAACTGTAGGTCTCCACCTCGAGGACCGGACGAAAATCCCCATGGTCGGCAAGGTAGTCGAAGGTTCGCGACAGGGCGTTCTGGCTGCCGCTGAGCTCCGGCAACAGCAAGTGTTCGCTGAACAGCGGGATGTGGAAATGGATCCTCAGTTCGGCATGTTGCTGCTGCCGAGGGTCTGCGCAATCGCCGAGGGCAATGGGCAGGTCGGCCCAGGCTCTTAGACGCGCTTGCTCATCCTGGGCCTTCACCTGGTGCAGATAGGTGGTTTCGGCGAAGCCCCCCAAGGCGTCGAGCACCTGTTTGCGCCGATCGAGGGCCTGGGGCAGGCGACAGATCAAGGCATTGGACAGCTGGATCTTGCCGACGGGCACCCGGGCCTGACGCAACCGGCCCAGAGACTGGTAGCAGTCCTCGAAGACCACGGCCTGGTGGCACACGTCGAAACACAGCGCCAGATGGTCGTGGTGGGGGTCCCTGGCCTGCAGCCGATGGAAGAAGGCGATGGCCTGCCCGGTGTTTTCCAGCACACAGTCCGGCTCCATCTCCAGGCAGAACACGATCTTCTTGCCCGTCTCCAGGTGGAGCCTGGCGAGGGAAGCCGTGAGCTGGCGCAGCTGATGCTCGGCACGCTGCTGCAAATTCCCGTTCCAGTGGGCGGCGTAGCCCAGGGGCACGGTGGAGATGACACCTTGGGAACAGTCAGGTGGCAGCGCCTGGGCGAGGATCCGTGCCAGATTCACGCTGTATTCCAGTCGCCGCGGATCGGCCCAGTGGGGCTGGTAGACCTCGGCTTTCACTGCGCCCTGATGAAACTGGCCGTAGGGAAAGCCGTTGAGGGAGGTCAGGCGCAACCCGTTGTGTCGCAGCAGGTGGAGGAAGTCCCGGCGCGCCGACGCCTGCTGCAGTTCTCGCGCGGCGAGGGCGCTGATCCACAGGCCGCTGTCCTGTTCGTCGAGCCCGCGCAGCCTGCGAACGCCCTGGAAATGCTCCGCGATGGACGCACGCAGGCTGGCCAGGTCCGGTGTGGGGTGCACGTTGCTGCAATAACCGATCTGCGCGGCATGCCAACCGGTCTCGATCTTCATTTGACCACCGGTTCCTGGCCCCGCAGGGTCGAGTTGTCCTGCCATTGCTTGCGCTGGTCGATGGGCAGCGGGGTACCGACCAGGGTCTTGTCCAGTTGCCCGCTCTGGGCAAAGAAATCCACCGGGTTATGGAACAGCACCTGTTCCACCTGGGCCTCGCTGAAGCCGGCCGCGAGCATCGCCTCGCCGGTCTTGGGCACCTTGAGCGGGTCGCTGATGCCCCAGTCGGCGGCGCTGTTGACCACCATCTTTTCCGTGCCGTACTGCTGGAGCAACGCGACCATGCGCTGCTCCGACATCTTGGTGTTGGGGTAGATGGAATGGCCGCGCCAGCAGTCCGTGTCCAGCACCAGGGGCAAGGTCAGCTCGTTGAGGTGGTCGATGATCACCAGGTGTTCGGCGATGCCGATCTCGCGAATCACCGCCAGGGTGCGCTTGGTGCCGCCGATCTTGTCCCGGTGGGGGGTATGGACCAGCACCGGCAGGTTGAACTGCTTGGCCAGTTCCAACTGGGCGGCCAGGAAACGGTCTTCTTCGGGGGTAATGTCGTCATAGCCGATCTCGCCCACCGCCACCACGCCGTCCTTTACCAGGTAGCGTGGCAGGATCTCCAGCACCTCATTGGCCACCGAGAGGTCGTTGGCCTCCTTGGGGTTCAGGCCGATGGTGCAGAAGTGGTGGATGCCGAACATGCTGGCGCGAAAGCGTTCCCACCCCAACAGCGTGTCGAAATAGTCGATGAAGCTGCCGACGCTGGTCCTGGCCTGGCCTTGCCAGAACGCGGGCTCGATGACGCCGGTTATGCCGGCAGCCGCCATGTTCTGATAGTCGTCCGTGGTGCGGCTGACCATATGGATATGCGGGTCGAAATATTTAGGCATGATGCATCCTCATCAATAGAGCAGGGGATCGTTGAACGGAGGTTCGCTAGGGGCCGGTCAGGTGTTCACGCCATTGCGGCGGCAAGCGTTGCTGTCGGGCCAGGCCTTCCAGGCGCTGGCGCTGCGCCGGGCTGAGCAAGTCGAAGGCAATCGCCAGGGGCAGGCCGGCCGATACCGTACGCCCGGCCGCGAGCTGTTCGGCCAGCAAATCGAGGGCCAGTTGATTGAGGGCGACACTCTGGCGTTGCTTCAGGCCAAGCAGGCGACGTACATCGAGCCCCATGCCCAGTGCCTTGAGTACCAGTTGATGGAAGGCCCGGTCGTCGTAGTGGCGCGAAGGATAGAGGGTGTCCAGGGCAAGGGCGGCGAACACCTGGCTGTTGCTGGTACGCCCGGCTTGCAGCGCAAGCTCTACGCACACCCCCTGGCTGTCGAGCCAGTCGAGGGCCTTGAGCAGGGCGATCTTTTCCTGATCGTCGCCCCACAGGAACAACTGGCGCAGCAAGGGCAACTGGCCGGTGGCGGGTTGCCGCTCCAGGACCTCGGCCAGCAACAGCGCCCGCGCCAGTTGCACATGGCTCCAGCCGGTACCGTGGGTCCATATGTCTTCCTTGAGGCCTCGCTTGCACTGGCTGCTCAACAGAGCCGCGCTCGTGGCATCCGGGCGTTGCGCAAGCTGTTCCAGTGCCTGGTGCCACCACTGCAGGCCGGCCTCGTCGAGGTGCTGGAGCAAGGTCTGGCGCTGTTGCTCCAGACTGTCCCGGCGCATTTCAAGAGCCGTCGATGAAGGCCCGGCAATGTCCTTGTTCATGTCGGTTTGATCCAGCGCTGGAAGTGGGGAAGCAGCAAAAACACCAGGACACATGACAGGCTGCCCAGTGGCTGGTCGGCCACCGCCAGTACCAGGGCATCGAACAGTGGCAAGGCCGCCAGCCCGGCGCCGATGAACGTGCGGACCCGCCGTTGCCGAGGGTCGGCCAGATGACGTCGGTAATGCCAGCCCAGCCAGCCAAGCCAGAGCAGCAGCACGGGCCAGAACCAGGGATTATCGTTGTGGATCGCCAGGGTCAGCGGGCTCAGCATCAGGATCAGCGGCAGGCGGCTGAGCAACTGGTTGCGGTGTTCCTGGCGGGCCAGGTAAGTCAGGCCGCTGATATACACCCCCAGCAACACGGCGCAGAGCCAGATGGGCTCCGGCGGCACCGCCAGGCTGGCGGCCGCCGTGAGGTAGAGTGCCGAGCGACAGGCCCCCATCAGCCAGACACTGTGGGCGTATTTCTTGTGCAGCAGGTTGTAGCCCAGGATACAGGCCAGCAGCAGGAGGGCGCCGCCCAGCAACCAGTATGGCTGGTCGATCAGCCGGCTCAGGCCCAGCACGGCAACGGCGGCCAGCCCCAGCAACAGGGCGCAGGCGAGCCCGACCTGCTGGCGGCTGACCAGCCCGAGGGTGATGGGGCGCGGGTTGTGGTGTCGCAGGTCCCAGTCGGCGTCCAGCAAGTCATTCAACAACATGCCGGCCAGGTACAGCATCGACAAGGCCGCCAGCAGCAAGACCCACACCGCCCCAGACGGTGGCGCCAGGGCCCCGGCGCTGCTGGCCAGCAGGGCGGCGGCCAGGGTATTGGTCCACACCGTGGGCAGGTTGGAAACCCGGCCCAGGGTCATCCAGGTTTTCAGGTCCGGCGATGCCTGGCTCATCGTACCCAACCCTCGCTCAATGCCGGGACCGGATCGGCGAGACCGGACAGCCGCCGTAGCGCCTGCTCCATCCGCGTGGCGTCGATCTCATGCACATCCAGCGATTCGCCGATGCGGCAGAGCATGGGAATGGACAGCTCGCCGCCCAGGTGCTGACGGAACTCTTCCAGGCCCAGCAACAGCAGCGGGCGGCCTTGGGGATCCTTCAGGCTCAGTTCCGGTGGGTTCAGGCTGAAGCCGAGCCTGAGCAGCAGGCCCACGATACGTTCGGCGTCGGCATCGCTCAGCAGGCCCAGCAAGTTGGCGTAGAGGCCATCCAGGGCGATGCCCACCGCCACCGCTTCGCCATGGCGCAACCGATGCTGGCTGAGATTTTCCAGCTTGTGGGCGGCCCAGTGGCCATAGTCCAAGGGGCGACCGTTACCGCGTTCGAAGGGATCGCCGGCGCTGGTGATGTGGGCCAGGTGCAACTCGGCACAGCGGCGGATGGCGTGCCGGCTGGCCTCGTGATCGAAGTGGGCGAGGGCGTCGGCCTGTTGCTCCATCCATTGGAAAAACGCCGCGTCCTTGATCAGCGCCACCTTGACCGCCTCGGCCAACCCGGCGATCTGGTCGCGCCGGCCCAGGCTGCCCAGCAACTGGAAATCGTTGATCACGGCGGTGGCGGGGTAGAACGCCCCCAGCAGGTTTTTCTGGCCGAAGGCATTGATGCCGTTCTTCACGCCGATCCCGGCGTCGTTCTGGGCGAGGACGGTGCTGGGGACGCGGACCAGGCGAATGCCGCGGTGGAAGGTGGCGCAGGCATACCCAACCGCATCCAGTACTGCCCCGCCTCCCAGTGCCAGCACATGGCAATGCCGATCCAGCCCGTGGTGCAGCATGTTGGTGTAGAGCTGCTGCAACACCTGTGCATCCTTGCTCGACTCACCGGCCGGAACCGCAATGGGCGCTGTCAGCAGGCGCAGGTCCGCGGGATGGCGGACAAAATAGGCATCGATCTGTTCCTGCAGTGCCGGATTGCTGCGCAGCAACTGTTCATCGGCGAACACCAGCACCTTCACCGGCTTGTCTTGACGGGCGCTGAGCTGCTGATGCAAACAGGGATTGGACGGATCGAACAGGTGATCGGTGAACACCACCGGATAGTCGTAGCTGACCTCGAAGCGCCCGTGCAGGGGCTGCTGCGCGTCGCGCTTGCGAAAGGTCTTGAGCAGGCTGTAGCCGGCGATGAACAAGCCGGGCAGGACCATGCTGGCCAGGATTGTCACCAGGAGGGCGTTCTGTTCGACAAGGAACCTACCGATGGCGGCGTAGGCCAGGGCCAGGCCGGCATTGGCCAGCACGACCACCGGTACGAAGGCACGCAGCGGGTAGCGCTGCATGCCCGCTGCCACCACCGAGGTTTCCGCCAGCACCGGCACACCCCGCAGGCAGACCAGCGACAGCGTGCCCAACCGGTACCCCAGTTGTCCCGGCTGGCGCTGGTGCAGGCCCAGTCGCCCGGACAACAGCCGGAAATAGCCGGCTCCCAAGGCATACCCCAAGCCGGCCCCCAGGCACAGGCCGACGAAAATCACCAGGTAGCCGCCAAGGCTGCCCAGGCTTGCCACGGCCAGCAGCGCCACCAGGCTCGAAGGCACCGGCAGCACCACGTCCAGGGCCAGCAGGGCGATCAGCAACAGGGCCAGGTTGAGCTTTTGCGAGGAGGTCGAGGGCAGGTACAACTGCAGGTGGGTCAGGAATGCCTGGATCTGTTGTTCGAACAACAGGAAGCTGGCAATCACCAGGCCACAGAAGCAGAACAAGGATAGCCAGAACGGCTTGGCGGGTCCTTTTTTCGAGAGCGCACGATACCACCGGCTGTGCTTCATCAAGCATCCCTCTTGTGTGTTTTGACTCATTCCGTGTCAATGTTTAAAAGCGTCGTCGGCTGGTTCTCGGGTCGATAGGCAGTCTCGTTTTCGGTGGGACCCGCTGCGGCGGGTTGCGCTTGGGAAGACAATTCTGAATCTAGTCGGCCATTGTCGTTTTGCAAGGCCATTTGATGGCAATGTGATCTTTGATTGACGCGATGATGGCCATCGCACGCCGCACGCCGCACGCCGCACGCGCTGGCGCAGCGGGTCGCCAGAACGAAAAACGCCGCTTGCCCTTTGCAGGACGAGCGGCGTTTTTCATGCGCGCTGAAGATTACTCTTCGATGTTGCCCATGGCGGTGGTGTTGAAGCCGCCGTCCACGTACATGATTTCACCGCTGATGCCCGACGCCAGGTCCGAGCACAGGAAGGCGCCGGCGTTGCCGACTTCTTCGATGGTGACGTTGCGACGCAGCGGGGTCTGCGCTTCGTTGGCGGCCAGCATCTTGCGGAAGTTCTTGATGCCGGAAGCGGCGAGGGTGCGGATCGGGCCGGCCGAAACGGCGTTGACGCGGGTGCCTTCCGGGCCCAGGGAACCGGCCAGGTAACGCACGCCGGCTTCCAGGGAAGCCTTGGCCATGCCCATGACGTTGTAGTTCGGCATGGTGCGCTCGGCGCCCAGGTAGGACAGGGTCAGCAGGCTGCCGTTGCGGCCTTTCATCATTTCGCGGCCGGCCTTGGCCAGGGCGACGAAGCTGTAGGCACTGATGTCGTGGGCAATGCGGAAACCTTCGCGGGTGGTGGCTTCGGTGAAGTCGCCGTCCAGCTGGTCGCCTGGGGCGAAGCCCACGGAGTGCACGATGCAGTCCAGGCCGTCCCACTTCTTGCTCAGCTCCTCGAAGACCTTGGCGATTTCTTCATCGCTGGCCACGTCGCATGGGAAGCACAGCTCAGGGCTCGAACCCCAGCCTTGCGCGAACTCTTCGACACGACCCTTGAGTTTGTCGTTCTGATAAGTGAAGGCAAGCTCAGCGCCCTCGCGATGCATGGCGGCGGCGATGCCGGATGCGATGGACAGCTTGCTGGCGACACCGACGATCAGTACGCGCTTACCGGCGAGAAAACCCATGTGTTGCTCCTCTTTCAGGTTATTCGGCAGTTGTCGGGGCCAGGAAGGCGGCCTCCATCAACTGCTGTGTATAGGGGTGTTGCGGCGCAGCGAATAGGCTGCGGGCATCACCTTGTTCGACCACTTGGCCATGCTTGACCACCATCAGTTGGTGGCTCAGCGCTTTGACGACAGCCAGATCATGGCTGATAAACAGATACGTCAGGTTGTACTTGCTTTGCAGCGACCGCAACAGCTCCACCACCTGGCGTTGCACGGTGCGGTCCAGGGCCGACGTCGGCTCGTCCAGCAGAATCAACGCCGGCTTGAGCACCAAGGCCCGGGCAATGGCGATACGCTGCCGCTGCCCTCCGGAAAATTCATGGGGGTAGCGGTTCCGGGTTTCCGGGTCCAGGCCTACCTCCTCCAGTGCGGCGATTATCGCCTGTTCCTGCTCGGCTTCGGTACCGATCTTGTGGATCCGCAGGCCTTCGCCGACGATCTGGCCCACACACATGCGCGGGCTCAGGCTGCCGAACGGGTCCTGGAAGACCACTTGCATCTCCCGTCGCAGCGGCCGGACCTGTTGTTGGGACAGGCTGTCGAGCTGCTTGCCCTCGAACCGGATCCCGCCCTGGCTGGCGATCAACCGCAGGATCGCCAGCCCCAGGGTGGATTTGCCCGAACCGCTTTCGCCCACGATGCCCAGGGTCTGGCCCTGGGGCAGGCTGAAGCGGATCCCGTCCACGGCCTTGATGTAGTCCACGGTCCGCTTGAACAAGCCTTTCTTGACCGGGAACCAGACCTTGAGGTCCTCGACCTGCAGCAACGGCGGACCGGCGACGTTGGCCGCCGGGTTGCCGCTGGGCTCTGCGGCCAGCAGTTCCCGAGTGTACGGATGCTGCGGTGCGCGGAACAATTCTTCGCACGATGCCTGTTCGACGATGCAACCGCGCTGCATGACACATACGCGATGCGCAATTCTTCGCACCAGGTTCAAATCGTGGCTGATCAGCAGCAGCGACATGCCCAATCGTGCCTGCAATTGCTTGAGCAGGTCGAGGATCTTGAGCTGGACAGTGACGTCCAGGGCGGTAGTCGGTTCGTCGGCGATCAGCAGTTCCGGCTCGTTGGCCAGGGCCATGGCGATCATCACCCGCTGGCGCTGGCCGCCGGACAGCTCGTGAGGCAGGGCCTTGAGGCGCTTGTGGGGTTCGGGAATCCCCACCAGCTCCAGTAGCTCGAGGGTCCGGCGGGTCGCCACCTTGCCGGTCAGGCCCTTGTGGATGCCGAGCACTTCGTTGATCTGCTTGCCGATGGAGTGCAACGGGTTGAGGGACGTCATCGGTTCCTGGAAGATCATCGCGATCCGGTTGCCACGGATATGACGGATGGTCTTCTCTTTCAGGCTCAACAGATCCTGCCCGGCGTACTGGATGGTCCCGGTGGGGTGATGGGCCAGCGGGTAGGGCAGCAACCGCAGGATCGAATGGGCGGTGACCGACTTGCCCGAGCCGCTTTCACCTACCAGGGCCAGGGTCTCACCGCGCTTGATGTCGAAGCTGACGCCTTCGACCACCCGTTGATGGTGGTGGCCGGCGATGAATTCCACCGCCAGGTCGCGCACTTCGATCAGGTTGTCCTGGTTCATATCACTTCCTCGGATCGAAGGCATCGCGAGCGGACTCGCCGATGAACACCAGCAGGCTCAGCATGATCGCCAGCACGGCGAACGCACTGATGCCCAGCCAGGGGGCCTGGAGGTTGGATTTGCCCTGGGCCACCAGTTCGCCCAGGGAGGGTGCGCCCGCCGGCAGGCCGAAACCGAGGAAGTCCAGGGCGGTGAGGGTGCCGATGGCGCCGGTGAGGATGAACGGCATGAACGTCATGGTCGAGACCATGGCATTGGGCAGGATATGGCGGAACATGATCGCACCGTTCTGCATGCCCAGGGCCCGGGCGGCACGCACGTATTCCAGGTTGCGGCCACGCAGGAACTCGGCGCGCACGACATCCACCAGGCTCATCCAGGAAAACAGCAGCATGATCCCCAGCAACCACCAGAAATTGGGCTGGACGAAGCTGGCCAGGATGATCAGCAGGTAAAGCACCGGCAGGCCGGACCAGATCTCCAGGAAGCGCTGGCCGGCCAGGTCGACCCAGCCGCCGTAGAATCCCTGCAGGGCGCCGGCGATCACGCCGATGATCGAACTGAGCAGGGTCAGGGTCAGGGCGAACAGCACCGAGATCCGGAAACCGTAGATCACTCGGGCCAGCACGTCGCGGCCCTGGTCGTCGGTGCCCAGCCAGTTGACCGACGAAGGAGGGGCAGGAGCCGGGACCTTCAGGTCGTAGTTGATGCTCTGGTAGCTGAACGGAATCGGTGCCCACAGCACCCAGGCGTCCTTGGCCGCCAGCAGCTCGCGGATGTAGGGACTCTTGTAGTTGGCCTCCAGCGGGAACTCGCCGCCGAAGGTGGTTTCCGGGTAGCGCTTGAGGGCCGGGAAGTACCAGCCACCGTCGTAATGCACCACCAGCGGCTTGTCGTTGGCGATCAGCTCGGCGCCCAGGCTCAGGACGAACAGGGCCATGAACAGCCAGAGCGACCACCAGCCACGCTTGTTGGCCTTGAACAGTTCGAAGCGACGGCGATTGAGAGGGGACAGGTTCATCTCAATGCTCCCGGCTTTCGAAGTCGATGCGCGGATCGACAAAGGTGTAGGTCAGGTCGCCGATCAACTTCACCACCAGCCCCAGCAGGGTGAAGATGAACAACGTGCCAAAGACCACCGGATAGTCGCGGTTGATCGCGGCCTCGAAGCTCATCAAGCCGAGGCCGTCGAGGGAAAAGATCACTTCCACCAGCAAGGATCCGGTGAAGAAGATCCCGATGAACGCCGACGGGAAGCCGGCGATCACCAGCAGCATGGCATTGCGGAACACATGACCGTAGAGCACGCGATTGCGCGTCAGGCCCTTGGCCTTGGCAGTGACCACGTACTGCTTGTTGATTTCGTCCAGGAAACTATTCTTGGTCAGCAGGGTCATGGTGGCGAAGTTGCCGATCACCAGGGCGGTCACCGGCAAGGCCAGGTGCCAGAAGTAGTCGAGGATCTTGCCACCCATGCTCAACTGGTCGAAGTTGTTGGATGTCAGCCCCCGCAGCGGGAACCAGTCGAAGTAACTGCCGCCGGCGAACACCACGATCAGCAGGATGGCGAACAGGAACGAGGGGATCGCATAGCCGATGATGATCGCCGAACTGGTCCATACATCGAAGTGGCTGCCGTGTCGCGTGGCCTTGGCGATCCCCAGGGGGATCGAGACCAGGTACATGATCAGCGTGCTCCATAGCCCGAGGGAGATGGAGACCGGCAGTTTCTCCTTGATCAGGTCGATGACCTTGGCGTCGCGAAAGAAGCTGTCGCCGAAGTCCAGGCGCGCGTAGTTCTTGATCATGATCCACAGGCGTTCGGGGGCCGACTTGTCGAAGCCGTACATGCGCTCGATTTCCTTGATCAGCGCCGGGTCCAGCCCCTGGGCGCCACGGTAGCTGGAGCCGGCCACCGACACTTCGGCACCGCCGCCGGCGATGCGGCTGGTGGCGCCCTCGAAACCTTCGAGCTTGGCGATCATCTGCTCCACCGGCCCCCCGGGCGCGGCCTGGATGATGACGAAGTTGATGAGCAGGATGCCGAACAGGGTCGGAATGATCAGCAGCAGCCGCCGCAAGATATAAGCCAGCATCGGGTTACTCCACGCTCGCCGAGGCAGCGTTGTTCTGTTTTTCTATCACGTGTTCCACTTCTTCGGCAGGCTTGGTGTCCGGCTTGACCCACCAGGTGGTGGTGCCGATGTCATAGGTCGGCGTGACCTTCGGATGGCCGATGTGATTCCAGTAGGCCACGCGCCAGGTCTTGATGTGCCAGTTGGGAATCACGTAGTAGCCCCATTGCAGCACCCGGTCCAGCGCCCTGGCATGGGCCACCAGGCTCTTGCGTGAATCGGCGTTGATCAACTGTTCCACCAACTGGTCCACCGCCGGGTCCTTCAGGCCCATGGTGTTGCGGCTGCCGGGCTTGTCGGCGGCGGCCGACATCCAGAACTCGCGCTGCTCGTTGCCCGGCGAGCTGGACTGGGGGAAGCTGCCCACCACCAGGTCGAAATCCCGGGAGCGGACGCGGTTGATGTACTGGGACACATCCACCCGGCGAATCACCAGTTCGATGCCCAGGTCGCTCAGGTTGCGCTTGAACGGCAGCAGCACCCGCTCGAACTCGGTCTGGGCCAGCAGGAATTCCAGCACCACCGGCTTGCCCTGGGCGTCGACCATCCTGTCGTCGACGATGCGCCAGCCAGCTTCCTGCAGCAGTTGGTAGGCCTTGCGCTGCTGGTCGCGGATCATGCCGCTGCCGTCGCACATCGAAGGCTGGAACGCCTCGGTGAAGACCTGCTCGGGGATCTTGCCGCGCAGAGGTTCGAGGATCTTCAGTTCGTCTTCGCCGGGCAGGCCGGTGGCGGCCATTTCCGAGTTCTCGAAATAACTGCGGGTGCGGGCATAGGCACCGTTGAACAGCTGCTTGTTGGTCCACTCGAAGTCCAGCAGCAGGCTCAGGGCCTTGCGCACTCGCACATCCTGGAACACCGGGCGGCGCAGGTTGTAGACAAAGCCTTGCATACCGGTGGGATTGCCGTTGGGGATCTGTTCCTTGATCAGCCGGCCTTCGGTCACGGCCGGGATGTTGTAGGCATTGGCCCAGTTCTTGGCGGTCATTTCCAGCCAGAAGTCGAACTGCCCGGCTTTCAGGGCCTCCACCGCGACGGTGTTGTCGCGGTAGTAGTCGGTGCTCAGCACATCGAAATTGTAGAAGCCCCGGTTGACCGGCAGGTCCTTGCCCCAGTAGTCCTTCACCCGCTCATAGCGGATCGAACGGCCGGCCTTCACTTCGGCGACCCGATAAGGGCCACTGCCCAGGGGAATTTCCAGGTTGCCCTTGTTGAAGTCGCGTTCGGCCCACCAATGCTTGGGCAATACCGGCAATTGCCCGAGGATCAGCGGCAGTTCGCGATTATTGGTGTGCTTGAACTTGAACAGCACCTTGAGCGGGTCTTCGGCGATCACTTCGGCCACGTCGTTGTAGTAGCCCCGGAACATCGGCGCGCCGTCTTTGGTCAGGGTCTGGAAGCTGAAGACCACGTCTTCGGCACGCACCGGGTGGCCGTCATTGAAGCGGGCCTCGGGGCGCAGGTAGAAGCGTACCCAGGCGTTGTCCGGGGCTTTCTCGATCTTCCCGGCGATCAGGCCGTACTCAGTGAAGGGTTCGTCCAGGCCTTGCTTGGCCAGGGTGTCGTAGATCAGGCCGATGTCATCGGCCGGCACGCCTTTGCTGATGAACGGGTTGAGGCTGTCGAAGCCGCCAAATCCGCCCTGGCGGAAGATCCCGCCCTTGGGGGCGTCGGGGTTGACGTAGTCGAAATGCTTGAAATCGGCCGGGTATTTCGGCGGTTCGTTGTACAGGGTCAAGGCGTGCTGCGGGGCGGCGCAGGCCAGCCCGGCGAACATCAGGCCACCGGCCTGCAGGAGCAGGGCGCGCAAAGGCTTCATTGATCTTTCTCCGAAGATTTCAGCCACCACGCGCTCAGGCCCAGGGTGTAGGGCGGCGTGGTGACGAAGGCGAACCGGTCATGGTAGGCCAGGCGATGGTAGTTGAGATACCAGTTGGGAATGCAATAGTGCTGCCACAGCAGCACCCGGTCGAGGGCCTTGCCGGCGGCGACCTGCTCGTCCCGGGTCCGGGCCGCCAGCAGTTTTTCCAGCAGATGGTCCACCACCGGGTTGGCGATCCCGGCATAGTTCTTACTGCCTTTGACCGAAGCCTGGCTGGAATGGAAATACTGCCATTGCTCCAGGCCGGGGCTGAGGGTCTGGCCCAGGGTCAGGAGGATCATGTCGAAGTCGAACTGGTCCAGGCGCTGCTTGTACTGGGCACGGTCCACTGTGCGCAGGCGAGCCTGGATGCCGATGCTGGCAAGGTTCCCCACGTAAGGCTGCAGGATGCGCTCCAGGTTCGGATTGACCAACAGGATTTCAAAGCGCAGGGGCTGGCTGTCGGCATTGAGCAGGCGTTGGCCGTTGAGTGTCCAGCCGGCTTCCTTGAGCAGCGCCAGGGCCCTGCGCAGGGTGTCCCGGGGGATGCCGCGACCGTCGGTCTGAGGCAGGCTGAACGGTTCGGTGAACAGCCGGGGGGGCAGTTGTTCGCGGTAGGGCTTGAGCAACAGCCATTCGTGCCCCACCGGAAGGCCGCTGGCGGAGAACTCGCTGTTGGGGTAGTAACTGAGGGTGCGCTTGTAGGCGCCGCTGAACAGCGTGCGGTTGGTCCACTCGAAATCGAACATCAACCCCAGTGCTTCACGCACCCTGGCGTCGGCAAAGGTGCCCCGTCGGGTATTCATGAACAGGCCCTGGGTCTGGGTCGGGATCCGGTGGGGAATCTGCGCCTTGATCACGTCGCCACGCTTGACCGCCGGGAAGTCATAGCCGTTGGCCCAGTTCTTGGCCTGGTGCTCGATGTAGATATCGAACTCGCCAGCCTTGAAGGCTTCGAAGGCCACGTCGCTGTCACGATAGAACTCCACTTCCATCCGGTCGTAGTTGTACTTGCCGCGATTGACCGGCAGGTCCTTGCCCCAATAGTCCTTCACCCGTTCGAACACCAGTTGGCGGCCCGGCTGCACCTGGGTGATGCGATAAGGCCCACTGCCCAGGGGTGGTTCGAAAGTGGTGGCCTTGAAGTCGCGGTCCTTCCAGTAATGCTGGGGCAGTACCGGCAGTTCTCCCAGGCGCAGGATCAACAGCGGGTTGCCCGCGCGCTTGAAGACAAAGCGGATTTTCAACGGGTTGAGAATATCCACCCGCAGCACTTCCTGCAGATTGGTGCGGTACAGCGGATGGCCTTCCTTGAGCAGCGTTCGGTAGGAAAACGCTACGTCGTAGGCGGTGATGGGCACCCCGTCGTGGAAACGTGCTTCGGGTCGCAGGTTGAAGACCACCCAGCTTCGGTCATCGCTGTACTCCACCGATTGAGCGATCAGGCCGTAGCTGGAGGTCGGCTCATCGCCGGAAGGCGCGTACTGGCCGGTGCCGACCATCAGGGGCTCGTTCAGCTCGTTGATGCCGTATTGCAGGAAATTCGGCGTGGACACCGGGCTGCTGCCCTTGAAGGTGTAGGGATTGAGCGTATCGAAGGTGCCAAACGCCATGACCCGCAAGGTGCCGCCCTTGGGGGCTTGCGGATTGACCCAGTCGAAGTGGGTGAATCTGGCCGGGTACTTGAGCGTGCCGAATTGCGCATAGCCATGGCTTTCGCTGATGGCCGCACCGGCAGGGGAGCTCAAGGCCAGGCTGATCAGGAACAGGAGGAGGGGACGTATCAAGTCTGAGATCCGATCCAGGCGGCTTGGGCTTTTATGGCCTGTACAGTAACAGCTTGTATCGGCAGGAAAAAGGCGGGGGCAGCGGGTGGGCCCAGTCTGCTACGCCATTGGCCGGCGAACGCCGAACCTGTCGCGAGGGGATTTATCCCCGCTGGGGCGCGAACCGACCCCGCGTCTTGTCTGAGACGCCGTCCATTGGGGCTGCTGCGCAGCCCAGCGGGGATAAATCCCCTCGCCACAGGGAGCCCCTCGGTCAGTGAGGGGAGTAGACCGTCAGCATCTGCCCAGGCTTGAGGGCCTTGCCCATTCGCGGATTCCAGCGCTTGAGATGCTGCATTTCGACGTTGAACCGCTTGGCAACCACATACAGCGAATCACCCTGCTTGACCTTGTACTGGGTCTGCTTGGTCTTTTCCTTGCTGTTCTTGCCACTGTTGGCGGCCACCACGGTGTTGATGCGCTTGCCGGTGCCCTTCGTGGCCCTGGTGTCCTGCATTACCAGGGTCTGGCCGACCTTGAGCTTGTTGCCGCTGAGCTTGTTCCAGCGTTGCAGGTCCTTGGTCTGGACATTGTTGGCCTTGGCGATCTGGGCCAGGTTGTCGCCGCGCTTGACGCGGTAGGTGCGCCTGGCACCTTCCAATTCGCTGTCGTCGACGTTTTCGAAGACCGGCTTGAGCGAGCGCTGGCTGATCAGTTCTTCCGGACGCATGGTTGACAGGCTGGCGGTCAGCAGCTGTGCCTTGGAGGTAGGAACCAGCAGGTGCTGCGGACCGTCGATGGTGGTGCGCTGCTTGAAGGCCGGGTTGAGCTGGAACAGCTCGTCTTCGTCGATGTTCGCCACCGCCGCGACCTTGGACAGGTCCATGCGCTGGTTGATCTCGACGACCTGGAAATAAGGTTCGTTGGCGATCGGGTTGAGGTTCACGCCGTAGGCATCGGGGGACAGCACCACCTGCGACAGTGCCAGCAGCTTGGGCACGTAGGCCTGGGTTTCCGCCGGCAGCGGCAGGTTCCAGTAGTCGGTGGGCAGGCCGAGTTTTTCGTTGCGTTCGATGGCGCGGCTGACGGTACCTTCGCCGGCGTTGTAGGCGGCGAGGGCCAGCAACCAGTCGCCGTTGAACATGTCGTGCAGGCGCGTCAGGTAGTCCATGGCGGCCGTGGTCGAGGCGGTGATGTCGCGACGCCCATCATAGAAGCGGGTCTGGCGCAGGTTGAAGTAGCGCCCGGTGGACGGGATGAACTGCCACAGCCCTACGGCGTTGGCCCGGGAATAGGCCATGGGGTTGTAGGCGCTTTCGATCACCGGCAGCAGGGCCAGCTCCAGCGGCATGTTGCGCTCTTCGAGACGTTCGACGATGTAGTGCATGTACAGGCTGCCGCGTTCGCCGGCGCCTTCGAGGAAGGACGGGTTGCTGGCGAACCACAGGCGCTGTTGCTCGATGCGCGGGTTCACGCCGGCGGTTTCCTGCAGCTGGAAGCCCTGGCGCATGCGCTCCCAGATATCCTGGGGAACCTGGGGGCTGGGCTTCTCGCTGAGCCAGACGGGTTTCTGCTTGGCCCGGGCGGCCATGTTCTTCGGCGCCTGGGCCGTATCGGCCTGGGGTAGCTGGCCCGAACTCTGGCAGCCCGCCAGGGTGGCGGACACGGCCACCGCGATGGCTTGAGCCAAGCGGGTCAATGTGTCGGACTGAACGGACTTACGTATGGATGACGACATTGGCTGGAAGTAAGTTCCGGGCAAAAATGTCGGCCGATTCTAGGAAGCGCACCCCAACAGGTCAACCGTTCAGAATTTTTGTATCAACATACGGGGGGCTTAGAACTTATCTTTCCAGGCCCTCAAGGCCGCAAAAACCTCGCTCGGCGTCCCGTTTCGCTGGCCGTTCCGTTCGTCTGCTTTTTGTTTAACGGATGTTTCAGTCGTGCGAAGGAATGGATTGGTGAGTTTTTCCAGGGCCAGGGTCGAGGGCAGGGTGATCACGCCATCGTGGCGCTGGCGGGTGACTTTTTCCAGACGGGCGGCAATGTCCGGGTTGTCGGGCTCCACCGCGGCGGCGAACTTCAGGTTGTTCAAGGTGTATTCATGGGTGCAATAGACCAGCGTATCCTCAGGCAAGGCGGCGAGCCGGCCGAGGGAGCGATGCATCTGCTGCGGCGTGCCCTCGAACAGGCGCCCGCAACCGGCGGCGAACAAGGTGTCGCCACAGAACAGCAGGCCACGGTGGTAGTAGGCGATATGGCCCAGGGTATGGCCAGGCACGGCGTAGACATCGAAGTCCAGGTCGAGCACGCTGATGCGGTCGTTGTCTTCGAGGGGCACGTCCCGCGCCGGGATGTTTTCGCTGGCCGGGCCATAGACTCTGGCGCCGGTGGCGCTTTTCAGCGCCTGGACGCCGCCGACATGGTCATGGTGATGGTGGGTGACCATGATCTCGCTCAGGACCCAGCCCGGATGTGCTTCGAGCCAGGCCTGCACCGGCGTGGCGTCACCCGGGTCTACCACCGCGCAGCGGCGGCTGGCGTGATCCTGTAACAACCAGATGTAGTTATCGGTGAACGCGGGCAGGGCACTGATCTGTATCATCGCGGAATTCGCCAAGCGGAAAACAAAGGCGCATCTTAGAACTTCCTGGCGCGTTGGAGAATGCAAATGACCGATGAAGCGTTCGCTCAGGCTGATCCTGAATGGCTGGCGCTGATCAGCGCGGCCCGTGAATGGCTGTCCGGCCCTGTCGGGCAATTCCTGTTGGAAGAAGAACGGCGCATGCTCGAAGACGAGCTAGGGCGTTTCTTCGGCGGCTACCTGGTGCATTACGGTCCGTCGGCGCAGACGCCGCCGTCGGCGCCGCAGGTCCAGCGCAACGTGCGCCTGGGAGCGCCCTTGCCGGGGGTCGAGATCGTCTGCGAGGAACAGGCGTGGCCGTTGAGCGAGCACGCCGCCGACGTGGTGGTGATGCAGCACGGCCTGGATTTCTGCCTGTCGCCCCACGGCCTGCTGCGTGAAGCCGCCAGCAGCGTGCGGCCCGGCGGGCACCTGGTGATCATCGGCATCAACCCCTGGAGCACTTGGGGCTTGCGGCATGTGTTCGCCCACGACGCCTTGCGCCAGGCCCGTTGCATCTCGGCGTCGAGGGTGGGCGACTGGCTCAACCTGCTGGGTTTCGCGCTGGAGAAACGCCGCTTCGGGTGCTATCGTCCGCCGCTTGCGTCACCCAAGTGGCAGGCTCGCCTGGCTGGCTGGGAGCGCAGGGCCGGTGACTGGCAACTGTCCGGTGGCGGCTTCTATCTACTGGTGGCGCGCAAGATCGCGGTCGGGCTGCGCCCGGTGCGCCAGGTGCGTCGCGAGCCGATGGGCAAGCTGATTCCCTTGCCGATGGCCAAGGTCAATCGCCGCCACATCGAGCCCTGACCCTTTTCTGATACCGTCGGGCCGGCTTCCGGCCTGGGGCGCTGCCGGTCCCGGCCGGCAGGCCTTTGCATTTTTTCTGGATAGATTGGCATGAGCGATAGCGTAGAACTCTTCACTGACGGCGCCTGCAAGGGCAATCCCGGCCCGGGCGGCTGGGGCGCGTTGCTGGTGTTCAAGGGCGTGGAAAAAGAGCTCTGGGGCGGCGAAGCCAACACCACCAACAATCGCATGGAGCTGATGGGCGCCATTCGTGGCCTGGAGGAACTCAAGCGGCCCTGCGACGTATTGTTGGTGACCGACTCGCAATACGTGATGAAAGGCATCAACGAGTGGATGGCGAACTGGAAGAAGCGCGGCTGGAAGACCGCTGCGAAGGAGCCGGTCAAGAACGCCGACCTGTGGAAACTGCTGGACGAACAGGTCAACCGCCACAACGTCACCTGGAAGTGGGTGCGCGGCCACATCGGCCACCACGGTAACGAACGGGCCGACCAGTTGGCCAATCGCGGGGTGGACGAGGTGCGTGGCTACAAGCAGGCCTGATGCAACCCTGCCCACAAAAGCTGCGGCCAGCAACTCCCTCGGAGCGTGTTAACATCCGCGCTTTTGCAAGACTGCCCGTTGAGAGCTGAACACTGATGGCCAACAGATCTGTTGTACTGGATACCGAAACCACCGGCATGCCGGTGACCGATGGTCACCGGATTATCGAAATCGGTTGTGTCGAGTTGATCGGCCGGCGCCTGACCGGTCGTCATTTTCACGTCTATCTGCAACCGGACCGGGAAAGTGACGAGGGGGCCATCGGCGTCCACGGCATCACCAACGAATTCCTGGTGGGTAAGCCGCGTTTCGCCGAAGTGGCCGACGAGTTCTTCGAGTTCATCCAGGGCGCACAGCTGATCATCCACAACGCGGCGTTCGACGTTGGCTTCATCAACAACGAATTCGCCTTGATGGGCCAGCACGACCGGGCCGACATCAGCCAGCACTGCACCATCCTCGACACCCTGGTCATGGCCCGAGAACGGCACCCGGGGCAGCGCAACAGCCTCGATGCCTTGTGCAAGCGCTATGGCGTCGACAACTCCGGGCGTGAACTGCACGGCGCATTGCTCGACTCCGAGATCCTGGCCGACGTCTACCTGACCATGACCGGCGGCCAGACCAGCCTGTCCCTGGCCGGCAACGCCTCGGACGGCAACGGTACCGGCGAAGGCTCGGGCAACAAGGCTTCGGAAATCCGCCGCTTGCCCGCCGATCGCACGCCAAGCCGGATCATCCGCGCCAGCGAAAGCGACCTGGCCGAACATGCCGCGCGTCTGGAAGCCATCGCCAAATCCGCTGGCGCTCCGGCACTGTGGACGCAACTGGTGGAATCACAAGCCTCGGCAAACTGATCGTTCGACCCATGGGCGCGAGCTCGTTCGCGACAGCAGTGCCCGGGCATCGCACCGGTGCCCGGGGTGTCACCCTCGGCGAGCCGGTTCGCTGCCACAGGATCGGGCATCATTCATTCGCCACAATCGCAACGACCTTCTAACCTGAGGTGACGAGCAGGCCATGGATACCCGCTTGATGTATGAAGATTCCAAAGGCAAGGGCAATGGATGGCAATGGGCCGTTGATTGTCTCAAGGAATGAGGGCTTCCCCAGTATGCAACCGGTGATGAATCCGAAACACCCCGGCTTGTCAGTGCGGGTCGTCGATGACGGCTTCGCGACCTATATCTGGGGCAGCGATTTCAGCTTCGAAGTCAGTGCCTACGGGGCGGCGCAGATCGGCTGTCCCGTGAGCCAGTGGCCTGTGACCCCCATCGTTCCCTACCGCAAGTGCTATGGCATCGACCCCGAAGAGTTCAGTGGCTTCCACGATGCCCCAGACAGCGAAATCTTCATGGCGTACCTGGACGACCAGCCGGTGGGGCACCTGGTGATCAGCACCAACTGGAACGGCTTTGCCCATATCGACGAACTGGCGGTGCATGCCCCGGCCCGTCGCCATGGCGTGGCCAAGGCCTTGCTCGATGTCGCCCAGTTCTGGAGCCGCAAGAAAAAACTGCCAGGCATCATGCTGGAAACCCAGAACAACAACCTCGGCGCCTGCCGGCTCTATGAGCGTTGCGGCTATGTGCTGGGCGGCATCGACCAACTGCGTTATCGCGGCATCGACCGGCATACCGCCGAAGTGGCGTTGTTCTGGTACCGGTTGTTCGATGATCCGGTGGGCATGTCGGTCAATGGCTCAGCAACGCCTCGGCTTGTTCCCTGACCAGCTCCAGCAGTGACAGGAGGGTGGGCGAGGGGGCCGTGCCGTTCAGGTGCAGCGCGTAGAGGCAGATGGGCACCGCCGGCGACACAGGGCACACATCCAGCCCGCTGCCCTTGGCACCTGAGGCCGTAAACGGGTCGACGATGGCAAGGCCTTCGCCGGCCTCGACCATGGCGCGCATCATCTGGTGGGTCTGCACGCGGATCTGGACCAGCGGCGCCGGACGCAGCCCTCCCAGTTTATTCTCGAATGCCGGGCTCAGCGGGTCGTGCCCATCCAGTCCCACCAGCGGCTGGCCCGCCAGATCCTGGAGCGAAACGTACTTTTGCCGGGGTTGCAGCCAGCCGTGGGGGGCCAGTAATTGCAGTTTGCCCTGGGCGATCATCTGGCAATGGATATCGGGGTGCTCGGGATCGTGCAGGCTCAGGCCCAGATCGCTGTCGCGCAGCAGCAGGCTACGGACGATCTCGCGGGTGGGCTGGCTGAGCAGGGTGCAGGGGGCGTCCGGGTAACGGCGACGCAGGGCTGCCAGGCTTCGGGGCAATAGCTGTTGGGCCAGTGGCGGCGTGCAGATGATCCGCAGCGCGGGGGCCTGGTGATGCTTGAGGCTACTGGCCAGGCGCTGCACCGGGTCGAGAGCGTCATACACGCCCGTGATGCCTTCGCGCAGCGCCAATGCTTCCCGGGTGGCTTGCAGGCGACCGCGCACGCTGGCGAACAGCATGAAACCCAACTGGGCCTCGGCGTCGCGCAGGATCGCTTCGACGTCAGCCGCCGGCAGCTGCAGCCATTCGGCAGCCGTGCCGAGGTGGCCGGTCTGCAACAGCGCCTGGATCACTTCGATGTGGCGTAAACGCATGCAGCAAGTCCATGTTGGGCGGGAAAGCCATTGAGTGGCTGAATCCTAACCCAAGTCCAGGTACGACTTCTGCTCAACTTACGAGGCGATGGAGGTTTCGGGTTCGCGTGTCAGTTCGATCCCTGACTGCACCAGTACAAACCGGTCATTGTCCACTTTGTTGACCCGGTCCCCGATGGCCAACTTGTAAGTAGTGACAGGCTCCTTGCCATTACCTTCCGGCGACGGGGTCGACTCCTGGAATTCATACACCGAATAGACGCGACCTTCGGCGTCCCGCGCATGAAAATGTCCGACTTGTACTGCTGCCATTGCTTAGAACCTCTGGAAATAGATGACTCGATTTGCGGTTCTGTAGACCTTGCCCACGCGCGGTAAGTTTTCCTACAAGGAAAAAATAGTCCAGGCCGCCGGTTTTCGTCGCTCCACTGGTCCAATTGTCAGCCCGATCATCTATAACTACAGGCTCCCTTGATCCGAAATCGAGAAGCTCCCTTATGAGTAATGTGTATAGCGTGGCCGTTCTGGTAGGAAGCCTGCGCAAGGCGTCGATCAACCGCAAGGTGGCGTTGGCCCTGGCGGACCTGGCGCCGGCCAACCTGAAATTGCAGATCGTCGAGATCGGCGAGCTGGCGCTCTATAACGAAGACCTGGACGTCACGCCGCCCGAGGCTTACCGCACTTTCCGCCAGCAGGTGGGCGCGGCCGACGCCTTGCTGTTCGTCACCCCGGAATACAACCGCTCGGTGCCGGCACCGCTGAAGAACGCCATCGACGTCGGCTCCCGCCCCTACGGCCAGAGCTGCCTGAGCGGCAAGCCGGGTGCGGTCATCAGCGCATCGCCGGGGGCCATCGGAGGCTTTGGCGCCAACCACCACCTGCGCCAGTCACTGGTGTTCCTCGACGTGCCGTGCATGCAGCAGCCGGAAGCCTACCTGAGCGGCGCCGGCACGGCGTTCGACGAGGCGGGCAACCTGTCGGAGTCTGTAAGGCCGTTCCTGCAGAAGTTCATCGATGCCTATGGCAAGTGGGTGGAGCAGCATAAAAAGCGCTGATCCCGCCCTACGCATCCCTTTGCTCTGGGAGCGGGGTAGCACTCCCTGTTCAGTGAGCTACCCCGCTCGACACCCCTGATCGCTTCCCGAACTGTCAACTTTGACAGTAGCCAGCCCTCATGCATCGGCGCTCTCATATCTACACGCCCTGACGCGTCATTTATGAGGACTCCGACCATGCCCCCTTCATCGACACCCGCCGACCAGACCGTCCTTCTGGAGAAACCCGACCTGCCGCGCGCCACTCGCCCTGTGGTGGGGGGCGATTTCGGGGTGCCCAAGCATATCTATGACCAGGAGCCCGCAGGCTGCAAGGTTCTGGTGTTGCCTTATACGAATCAGACAGGCGGGGAGAACGTCTCGATCAACCTCAATGGCGAGACGAACATCGACAACCGGGACACGCTGGGCATCGACGACACGGTGGAGCTCTACATACCGAATGGAAAATTGCTGCCCGGCATGGTCAATCGACTGACCTACACCGTGAGGCGCCTGAGCGGTATCCCCGAAACCTCTGACCCTCCCGTGGAGATTCTGTATAACCAGATCCGCCCTGGTAACGAGGATCGCTCGCCCGGCGATGGCGCACACTCGGAGCTGGAATTGATCCTGCCGGATGAAATCAAGAACGGCATAGGGCCGGGGTTCTCCCGGGCGACGGTGTGCGTGAGCTACCCCTATTGCCGGGCACATGACCGCATCCGGCTCAATTGCAACGGCAAGGATGTGATGCGTACCGTGCTGGAAAGCGAGGCTCCTGCGCCGCCGGACCACGGCTCGGCAACGCCTACCACGATCTGCTTCGATGTCACCAGCGCCGACCTGGGCGAGGACCATCCCGAGTTCATGTTTTCCTTCACGGTCACCGACCAGTTGGGCAACTCGCCGGACCTTGACTCGCCCTTTTCGGCAGTACAGATCGTGGACGTGGACCAGGCCGGCCTTCGACTGCCGGTGCCGATCCCGCGGGAAATCGGCAGCGACACGGGCGACGATCCCAGCACCATCGACCTCGACAAGCTGGGCACCAACCCGCTGCTGTTGATCGTCTTGACCGGTGACTCACGCTTCCTGCCGGGGGATACGATCGAGGCGACCTACGTTGCGAAAGTGGTGGGCCAGCCGGAGGTCATCCATAGCGAGACGGGAACGGTCGAAACCGATGGTTTTGGGCAGAAACAGGCCTGTGTGCTGGAAATTCCCAACGACAAGGTTATTCCGGACAGCACGGTAGAAATGTCCTACAAACTGTTCAGGGGCACGACGCTGGTCGGTACCTCAAAAACGGCCCATGCGAGCGTGATCGGAGCGGCGCAGAACCTGTTGCCTCCTTCGGTGAAAGAGGCCAATGGCACCATCCTGAACCCGGTCCAGGCCAAGGACTCGCTCCACGTCGTCGTGCCGGCCAACGCCGCGCTGCTGCCCGACGACAAACTGAAAGTCACCTGGACCGGCGCACCGGGCACACCGGGCACACCGGCCGGGGGTTCTCACACCTCGGGCGAATGGCCGGTCAGGGATGGGTGGGAGGTTCCGATTCCCAACAGCGTGGTGGCGTTCAACCTGGGTAAGTCGGTGACGGTGACCTACACGGTGATCCAGAACGGCGTGGAGTCGCCGCCGTCGGATCCGTTTGTGCTGAATGTGCAGGCGATGCCTGTGGCCAGCCTGACGATACCGTTGATTCCGGAGGCGGCGCAGGGAGGGTTGGGGACTGAATTGGATTTGAGTAAATTTACCGGGGATGCACGCGTCACCGTCGCGCCATGGCCGTTGATTGCGGCAGGTCAGCGGGTTTGGCTGAGTTGCGAGGGGATAGCCAGTGATGGTTCCAATTACACGATTCCCCTGTACGCCGGCTCGGAAGTCAGCTCAAGCCAAGTGACCGGTGGGCTTTCCATGCCGCTGTTACGGAGCGATCTTGAGAAGCTGCGCGATGGTTCTGAGCTCAAAGTTGTGCTGCTGGTGACGTTCAATCGAACCAGTAACCAGAGCGAGGCCGTTATCTTTCCGTTACGGATTTACATTGTCAGAGCGGTGGCATTGATTGCTCCCACTATTACGGATATCTCTGACAGTCAAGGCTCGGTTGTCGATGGGACCACGGTCGAAACCAGCGTCGTAGTCACCGGCACTGGCAACAGCGGTCAGCAGATTCAGCTGATAGACGTTGATAGTGCTATTGGCAATGTTGTTGATATTCCCGCCAACACCACAGCTTGGAACACCACACTTGCGGGGCTGACCGCCAGGACCTACAGCCTGAAAGCCAGGGCCCTATATGGCAGTGGACAGGAGTCGGCAGTAAAAAGCTTCACCGTAGTGGAGCCATTAACGATAGACCCGACGCAGATGGTTCTTTCCACCTGGATATTCTTGAGCAGCACGGGGGCCGTGCCGCCCAATCCTGCTGCCGGTGCATTTGGTTATCGCCAGCCTGCTGGCGGCGTGCCGCCTTACCAATACAGCTCCAGCGCCCCCCATATCGCCCATGTTGATGTGAGCACTGGGAAAGTCACTTCGTTTGGCAACGGGGCAGCCATCATTTACGCGGTGGATCAGAAGGGTAATTACACGTCCTATCCTGTAGCTGTATCAAATGTGTTCGTTGCTTTCGGGACTGGTGTACATGGCACGTACAACCAATGTAACAACGCAGCGGCGGCTCAAGGAGGACGTCTCCCAACACGTGATGAATGGCACCGGATGAGGAGCGATTACAACGGGGCGCCCGGGGTCAGTCCCAATTGGAGTTGGTCATCTACTGCATGGGGGATTGGGTATGTCTATGGCATCCAGACAGAGACTGGCGCAGAAACGCCACTTGAATCTGTCTTGGGTAAGAATCGGGCAGATGGTTTCGGCATCAGGGCGAAATAGGAATGGGTTCTGGTGTGGGGCATAAGCGCTCCTGGCTACACCGCCTTGCGCCATTGCCTACAACTGCGCCAGAATCCGCCGGCTTGTGCGCCTGGGAGGCGGGCTCTATCGTTTGCGGGTCGCTGACGAATCAGCGATCGGGTTTGGTAGCCCGTCTTCCACATGGCGTATAGCGTTACCTTGTGCATGCCTTTTGGCTTGTCTGATGGTGGCCATGCGCAGGGCGTCTTCGGGCGCGCCGGTTTTCCATGTGGGCCGGTCTACCAACCTTCGTATGGCCGCCACCCTTTGTTTGGTAGCAAGGGTGATGGCTCCTTATGAGCACACATGGAGCGTTATCTTATGTTTAAAGTTACCCCCAACCCGCCAGACACCGATCCCGACCCAACCGCCTTCGACAAAGCCGCCAAACGCGCCCTCGATTTCTACCTCAAGCCCGACCCCGAAACCGACCCACCCCCAGGCCAACTCTTCACCGTGGTAAACGGCATCGACACCGAATGCCTGCTCGCCAACCTCAGCGAAACCCTGGCCTCGGCCGATGCCATGATCAGCGATCTGGCCTTCGAACTGGAAGGTTCGCGCCGGCATGTGGCGTTGGGCATCCAGCAGTTGATCGAACTGGGCGGGTTGCTGGCGAACCGGGCGCTGGACAACGGCAACCTGCGCTGATCGACCGTCCCACCCGTGGCGAGGGAGCTTGCTCCCGCCGGGGTGCGAAGCAGCCCCTTCGGTGGGGCGGTCGCTGCGCAACCGAGCGGGAGCAGGCAGCCATGAAACCAGCTCGCCGCTCGTCTTAAACCTGCTCTCACCTGTCAGTACTGACAGTAGCCAGCCCTTACACATCGGCGCTCTCATATCTCCACGCCTTGACGCGTCACTTATGAGGACTCCGACCATGCCCCCGCCATCGACACCCGCCGACCAGACTGTCCTTCTGGAGAAACCCGACCTGCCGCGCGCCACTCGCCCTGTGGTGGGGGGCGATTTCGGGGTGCCCAAGCATATCTATGACCAGGAGCCCGCGGGCTGCAAGGTCGCGGTGTTGCCTTATACAAACCAGACAGGCGGGGAGAACGTCTCGATCAACCTCAATGGCGAGACGAACATCGACAACCGGAACACGCTGGGCACCGACGACACGGTGGAGCTGTACATTCCTCATGGAAAACTATTGGCCAACGCAGTCAATCGACTGACCTACACCATAAGGCGTCTCAGCGGTGTCGTTGAAACCTCCGATCCTCCTGCAGAGATCCTCTACAACGAGTTCCGGCCAGGCCTTTTCGATCGCACGCCTGGCGATGGTGCGCATTCCGAGCTGGAGTTGATCCTGCCGGATGAAATCAAGAACGGAGTAGGGCCGGGCAGCTACCCCTATTGCCGGGCACATGACCGTATCTGGCTCAACTGCAACGGCAAGCCCAAATACCATACGGTGCCTGATACCGAGGCCCCATCGCCGCCGGACCCCGGCTCGCCGACACCCACCACGATCTGCTTCGATGTCACCAGCGCCGACCTGGGCGATGACCATGCCCAGTTCATGTTCTCCTTCACGGTCACCGACCAGTTGGGCAACTCGCCGGATCTCAACTCGCCCTGGTCCGCTGTGCAGACGGTTGACGTAGACCAGGCCGGTCTTCGACTGCCGGTGCCGATCCCGCGGGAAATCGCCAGCGACACGGCTGACGACCCCGGGATCATCGATCTCGAGAAACTGGGTACGAACCCGCTGCTGTTGATCATCTTGACCAGCGACCCTCGTTTCCTGCCGGGAGATACGATCGAGGCGACCTACGTCGCGAAAGTGGCAGGCCAGCCGGAGGTCACCCACAGCGAGACGGGAACGGTCGAAACCGATGGTTTTGGGCAGAAACAGGCCTGTGTGCTGGAGATTCCCAACGACAAGGTTATTTCGGGCAGTACGGTGCAGGCGTCTTACAAACTGTTCAGGGGCACGACGCTGATAGGCTCCTCAAAAACGGCTCATGCGAGCGTGATCGGAGCGGCGCAGAACCTGTTGCCTCCTTCGGTGAAAGAGGCCAATGGCGCCATCCTGAACCCGGTCCAGGCCAAGGACGCGCTCCACATCGTTGTGCCGGCCAACGCCGCGCTGCTGCCCGACGACAAACTCAAAGTCACCTGGACCGGTGCAGCGGGCACGCCGGCAGGTGGTTCACACACCTCGGGGGAGTGGCCGGTCAGGGATGGCTGGGACGTTCCGATTCCCAACAGCGTGGTGGCGTTCAACCTGGGCAAGTCGGTGACGGTGACCTACACGGTGATCCAGAACGGCGTGGAGTCGCCGCCGTCGGATGCGTTTGTGCTGAATGTGCAGGCGATGCCTGTGGCGAGCCTGACGATACCGTTGATTCCGGAGGCGGCGCAGGGAGGGCTGGGGACTGAATTGGATTTGAGTAAGTTTACCGGGAATGCACGCGTCACTGTCGCGCCATGGCCGTTGATTGCGGCGGGTCAGCGGGTTTGGCTGAGTTGCGAGGGGATCGCCAGTGATGGTTCGAATTACACGATTCCGTTGTACTCCGACTCAGAGGTCGGCTCGGGCCAGGTGACTGCTGGGCTTTCCACACCGCTGTTACGGAGCGAGTTGGAGAAGCTGCGCGATGGTTCTGAGTTGAGGGTTGTGCTGAAAGTCACTTTCGATCGCACTTCGAGTCAAGCCAATGCGGTCGGCTTTCCACTGCGAACTTATAGAGTAGCCAGGGCCAATCCACTGATCGTGGATCCTACGCCCATGCGGTTGGACGGCATCAAAATTTTTCAATCGTATGGTCTGGCACAGCGTGAGGTTCCCAACAATACAGGTACTCGTATGCCCACCGGTGGGATTCCTCCCTACAGTTATACTTCGCTCGATCCAGAAACGGCATCTGTGTCCGAGGCGGGCAAGGTCGCCGGCCTGCGTAATGGTGTGACAACAATTGTGATTGAAGACTCCGCAGGGGCTGAGGTGCGTTATGAGGTGATGGTCGAGAATATAGTCCGGCTGTTGATACGTATTGTAGAGCCCACAACTCCTGCGGATGTGCACGCATGGGCACGCGAAGTCGGATGGGCACTCACCAAGGATTCACATGAGTACATATTGGCTCTTGCTCAGAATTTTGAAACTCTTGAAGGACTGCTTGAAATGGCAACTGGACCGAACACTCCGGAGAGGCTATTTACGGGGCTCGCATATATATGGGAAAGCCCATCAGGCCAACCCAGAATTTCTGCTTATGTTTGGCATTTAAATAGATTTGGCGCTCTGAGCTTCGGCGAGGACCGTAATAATCAGTTGTATCCCCGTATGTTGGCATTTGAACCGATCAATCAGGAAAAAGGGGACGCATTTATTTACTAGAAGTACAGCCTGTTAAAGCGAGGAAACTCGCTTTAACAGGCCCGAGCTTGCCGAAACTGCGTCTCACCTCATCCTTCAGCCTCCGGCTACGTCGCCTTGCGCCATGGCCTACAACTGCGCCAGAATCCGCCGGCTTGTGCGCCTGGGAGGCGGGCTCTATCGTTTGCGGGTCGCTGACGAATCAGCGATCGGGTTTAGCAGCTCGCACCATCAAGGCACGCCAGTGTCGCCATTGAACAGTCGGCCCTTTTCGGCTGGTCAGCATCATGGCGGCTATGCGTGGGGCACTTCGGTGCGCCGGGTTCCTTGATGCCTGGTCTGCTAACCCGCGTACAGCCGCCACCTATATTCGTTTAGCAGCGATGGATGACGGCTCCACTCATCAAGGAGCTTCACCATGTTCAAACCAACCCCCAATCCGCCAGACGCCGATCCCGACCCAACCGCCTTCGACAAAGCCGCCAAACGCGCCCTCGATTTCTACCTCAAGCCCGACCCCGAAACCGACCCACCCCCAGGCCAACTCTTCACCGTGGTAAACGGCATCGACACCGAATGCCTGCTCGCCAACCTCAGCGAAACCCTGGCTTCGGCCGATGCCATGATCAGCGACCTGGCCTTCGAACTGGAAGGTTCGCGTCGGCATGTGGCGTTGGGCATCCAGCAGTTGATCGAGCTGGGTGGGTTGCTGGCGAACCGGGCGTTGGATAACGGCGACCTGCGTTAATCGGTCCATCTTATCCGTGGCGAGGAAACCCGCTCCCTCGCCACGAAGGTCATCCCTCCACCTGTCAATCCTGACAGTAGACGCTCCCACCCCGGCGCGTCTTAATGATCGCTCCTTCCCTTCGCCTCTACTGTTTTATTGGCAGCCCCTCAAAGATCGAGGTGTTTCCCATGGAAAAGCGATTCCCCCGGCGTTATTCGCCCAGCAGCACGCCTTCGGCCGACACTCTCGACCCGCCCTGGTTTCCAGGCTGGACGCTTTTGGTGCAGGACTACGATGCCGGTATTCCGGCCAGGCTGGTGGAAGGGGGGCTGCTCTGTATCGTCGAACCCTGGACCAACATGGAGGTCGGTGACGACTTCAAACTCTACTGGAGCGATGGCTCCGCCCCTGTCTGGAGCACCGTCGTCGACCAGAACCAGAAAAACCAGCGACTGGCTTTCCGGGTCGATGAAGGGCATATCGTCGAAGGCGACGCTTTTCCGGTGTTCTACAGTGTGCTGCGGTCAAGCTCGACGCAACCGGTCGTGTCGCAGCCGCAGTGGAACTTGCTGGTCAAGCTCGACCCACCCGGTGGCTTCGATCCGGACCAAGGCACCCCTGGCCATTCGGGCCTGAAGTATTCGATTCCCCAGGACATTCTCGACAACGGGGTTGGCCCCGACGAGGCCGCAGCCGGTGTGCCGATCACCATCAAGCCATACAAGAACATGCGTCGCAGAGACGAGATCAACGTGGCCTGGGGCACCGAGAATGTCTATCACACGGTGGCCGAGGATGAGGAAAACCAAGAGATCACTATCACCATCCCCCTGGAGGTGATCGAGCGAGCCGAGGACAGCGATGCCCTGGCCGTGGCCTATCAGGTGGTGGATGAGTGCGGCAATTACCCGGGGGGGTATTGGCGCTGGTCCGCGGTGACCCATGTGCTGGTGGATGTGAACAACAATCGCCTCGATCCGCCGCTGGTGCTGGTCGATGGCTTTCCGGTGGAGGAGGTCGACCTCGCCGAACTGGCCGGCAATCCGGTCACCGTACGTGTCACCGCCAACCGCTACGAACACGCCGTGGGTGACCTTTTGCGCCTGACCTGGCGTGGCACGGCTGCTGATAGCTCCCCGGTGATCGTCGGCCCGCTGGAGCACACGGTTCAAACCATTCCCTACTACTACGACTTCACCATCCCCCATGATGATGTCGCGGCGATCGCCAGGGGACGGGCCTCGGTAAGTTACCTAAGGATCCGCAGTGGCGAGAAGGATCTCCCATCGAAAAGCACCTCCGTGACCGTGATCGGCGATGCCCGTCAATACCTGGCCCCGGAGATTGTGGAAGCGGTGGGCGGAACGCTGGATCCGGACCTCAGCTTCTACACCCTGTCCGTTCCTTACTACCCAGGCCGAACCGCCGGCGACGAGATCATTATCATCTGTGACGGTCGCACCTCCACCACGCTGCCGACCTACCATGAAGTGACCGCCATCGTCGGTGGAGAGCCGGTCGGCGCGCCGGTGCTGGCGAACCTCGCCAAAGAGCAGGTCAAGCGGCTCGATGGCGGCTCGCTCACCGTGTACTACAGCGTGAACGGCCAACCCGAATCGGAGCATCTGGTGTTGAGCGTGGGGGTCGCCGCGCCGTCGCTGCCTATCCCGACTGTGGTGGAAGCGCCCAACGACGTATTGAACCCGGACGACGTCAATCCGCTGATTGGCGTGAACGTTCACGCGACCCATACCGCGACGATTCCCGAAGATATCGTCGTGCTGCGCTGGCGCGGTTCGTCGAGCAATGCCCCGGACCAGTCCAGAACCTTGACTGGCAACACAGCGGGCAAGCTGGTGCCGTTTACCGTGCCGTTCCGGTACGTGACCGAAAACCTCAATGGCACGGTAGACGTGAGCTACTCCATCACCCGTGGCACGAGCTTGCTGGGCAATTCCATTGTCAGGCACCTGACGGTGGGTTCGGTCCTGGACCTGAAGGCACCTTCGGTGGAAGAAGCCAACGGCGCCATCCTGAACCCGGTCAATGCCAAGGACAAGTTGACCGTCGTCGTGCCAGCCAATGCCGCGCTGCTGCCCGAGGACAAACTCAAAGTCACCTGGACCGGCGCACCGGGCACGCCGGCCGGGGGGTCGTACACCTCGGAGGAATGGCCGGTCAGGGATGGCTGGGACGTTCCGATGACCAACAGCGTGGTGGCGTTCAACCTGGGCAAGTCGGTGACGGTGACTTACACGGTAATCCAGAACGGCGTGGAGTCGCCGCCGTCGGATGCGTTTGTGCTGAATGTGCAGGCGATGCCTGTGGCGAGCCTGACGATACCGTTGATTCCGGAGGCGGCGCAGGGAGGGCTGGGGACTGAATTGGATTTGAGTAAGTTTACCGGGAATGCACGCGTCACTGTCGCGCCATGGCCGTTGATTGCGGCGGGCCAGCGGGTCTGGATGAGTTGCGAGGGGATTGCCAAGGATGGTTCGCATTACACGATTGCGCTGTATACCAACTCAGAGGTCAGCTCGGGCCAGGTGACTGCTGGGCTTTCCACATCGCTATCACGGAGTGAGTTGGAGAAGCTGCGCGATGGTTCTGAGCTCAAGGTAGTGCTTGAGGTCACTTTCGATCGCACTTCGAACCAAGCTAATGCGGTTAGTTTTCCGCTGCGAACCTACCGCCTGCTTATCAGCCCTCCTCTTACTGTGGATCCCTCACTAATGATATTGGATGGTCTATCAGTGCGAGCCAACGTCAACTGGACCCAAAAGCCGAATCCATCCGACTCGCCTGGAAATACTCAACAACGAACGGCCTCCAACGGCGTTCCCCCTTATCTCTACCGGTCAATGAATACGAGAGTTGCCTCGGTCACCCAACAAGGCATTGTGACGGGCGAGGGGAATGGAGAAACTGTGATTGAGGTCACCGATCAGGACGGGGCGACGGCACGATTCAGCGTGCGCGTTTCAAATGTAATGGAGTTACTGCTGAATGATTCGCTCATGTCAGCCAGTAGCGCCGATGTGTGGCGCGAATCACAAGGAGGCATCGAATTTACCTCAGCTCATCTCACCGACCTGAGAAGGCGATATACCGATGAGGACACATGGCTTCCCTTTATAGAGGACACTATGTTGATCAGAAACCGTTGGACTTGTACTCCCAGACCCTTACCACCCGTAGCCTGGGCAAGTTTTATCGCCGATCTAGGTACCACCATACAAATAAAGAGCAAAACAGATTCCGTGCCAACTGTTTGGCGGGCGGCTTGGTGTGTGCGCCCTTTAAATGTATAGACGTAATGCTGCTCAGGTTCCCAAAAAGTCATTGAGGTAAAGAGGACGATGTAAAAGGGGCGCAAATATTTATCAGCAAGACATTGTTGATTACCCGGACCCTGTATAACAGCGGCCTGCGCCCCCTTCGTCACGAGTGCGGTGATCTATCTTCCTGTACAGGCCCGAGCTTACCGAACCTGCGCCCCACGCCATCCTTCAGCCTTCGACTCCACCGCCTTGCGCCATTGCCTACAACTGCGCCAGAATTCGCCGGCTTGTGCGCTTGTGGGCCGGGCTTTATCGTTTCCAGGTCGCTGAGACTCAGCGATCGGGTTTGGTAGCCCGGTTAGACTTTGGCGCATAGCCCCCTCTGATATAGGCTTTTTCCGCCTGTATTGCTATGGCGGTCATGCGCAGGGCGCCTTCGGGCGCGCCGGTTCTCCAAGTCACCGGTCTACCAACCCGCGTATGGCCGCCACCCTCGTTTGGTAGCGAGAGTGATGGCTTCAATATTTCGATTTGGAGCTTCACCATGTTCAAACCAACCCCCAATCCGCCAGACACCGATCCCGACCCAACCGCCTTCGACAAAGCCGCCAAACGCACCCTCGATTTCTATCTCAAGCCCGAGCCCGACACCGGTCCGCCTCCAGGCCAGCTCTTCACCGTGGTGAACGGCATCGACACCGAATGCCTGCTCGCCAACCTCAGCGAAACCCTGGCCTCGGCCGATGCCATGATCAGCGACCTGGCCTTCGAACTGGAAGGTTCGCGTCGGCATGTGGCGTTGGGCATCCAGCAGTTGATCGAGCTGGGTGGGTTGCTGGCGAACCGGGCCCTGGATAACGTCGATCCGCGCTAGCTGGCCCAACACAATCCTGTGGCGAGGGGATTTATCCCCGCTGGGCTGCGAAGCAGCCCCCCGATTCTGTCTGGCATACCGAGTTGCCAGATTTTAGGGCCGCTTTGCGCCCCAGCGGGGATAAATCCCCTCGCCACAAGGGGACCTGTGACACCAATCCCCGCTTTACTGAATATTCGGATCTCCATATATTCGTCCTTCGCCTACCCAAAACTTTTTTCGTCATGCCCAATCCCCATAATCCCGTCGATGTCTTCAAGGCATTGGCCGACGACACCCGCTCTCGCATCGCGCTGTTGGTGGCCCGTGAAGGCGAGTTGTGTGTCTGTGAACTCACCGCCGCCCTGGACCAGAGCCAGCCGAAGATCTCTCGACACCTGGCGCAGCTGCGTCACGCCGGCCTGCTCAGCGACCGGCGGCAAGGGCAGTGGGTCTATTACCGGCTGCACCCGCAATTGCCATCCTGGGTGGGTACGCTGCTGGAACAGGCATTGGCGGCCAACGCCCAGTGGCTGGCGGCGGATGTGCAACGCTTGACCGCGATGGTCGACCGTCCCGTGCGCTGCTGCTGATCATTCCTCCATTTTTTTCTCAAGGCGATTGTGCATGCTCGTTGCGTCGTTGATTTTCCTGCTGACCATTACGCTGGTGATCTGGCAACCCAAGGGCCTGGGCGTCGGTTGGAGTGCCACCCTCGGTGCCGTTCTGGCCCTGTTGAGCGGCGTGGTGCAGGTCGGTGACATTGCCCTGGTGTGGCAGATCATCTGGAATGCCACCGGCACGTTCGTCGCGCTGATCATCATCAGCCTGTTGCTGGACGAAGCGGGTTTCTTCGCTTGGGCGGCGCTGCACGTGGCCCGGTGGGGGCGGGGCAGCGGACGCAAGCTGTTTGCCTTCATGGTGCTGCTGGGGGCACTGGTGTCGGCGTTGTTCGCCAATGACGGCGCGGCGCTGATCCTCACGCCGATCGTGATTTCCATGCTGCTGGCCTTGCGCTTTTCCCCGGCGGCGACCCTGGCCTTCGTGATGGGCGCGGGTTTCATTGCCGACACGGCGAGCCTGCCGCTGGTGGTGTCGAACCTGGTGAACATCGTGTCGGCGGACTTCTTCGGCATTGGCTTCAATCGCTACGCGTCGGTGATGGTGCCGGTGAACCTGGTGGCCGTGGCGGCCAGTCTGGCGATCCTGCTGTGGTTCTTCCGTCGCGATATCCCTCGCGACTACGATCCGCAGCAACTGGCGGATCCGGCCAGCGCCATCCACGACACGGCCACCTTCTACGCCGGCTGGGTGGTGCTGGCGATCCTGTTGCTGGGCTGCTTCGCCCTGGAGCCGCTGGGCATTCCCATCAGCGCGATCTCGGCCGTCTGCGCCGCGTTGCTGCTGGCCGTGGCGGCCCGGGGTCACAAGATTTCCACCCGCAAGGCCATGAAAGAAGCGCCCTGGCAGATCGTGATCTTTTCCCTGGGCATGTACCTGGTGGTCTATGGGCTGCGCAATGCCGGCCTGACCGATTACCTGGCTCGCTGGCTCGACGTTTTCGCCGGCTATGGGGTGTGGGGTGCGGCCATGGGCACCGGGTTGCTGACGGCCTTGCTCTCGTCGGTGATGAACAACCTGCCGACGGTACTGGTCGGCGCCTTGTCCATCGACGCCAGCCAGGCCAGCGGGGTGGTGAAGGAGGCGATGGTCTATGCCAACGTCATCGGCAGCGACCTGGGGCCGAAAATCACGCCGATCGGCAGCCTGGCCACTTTGCTCTGGTTGCATGTGCTGGCGCGCAAGGACATCCGCATCGGCTGGGGCTATTACTTCAAGGTCGGGATCGTGCTGACCGTGCCGGTGTTGCTGGTGACGTTGGCGGCGCTGGCGGTGCGGTTGTCCATTTAGACCGAGGTGGCTTTATCGCGAGCAAGCTCGCTCCCACACTGACCGCCGCGCCTGCCATTTCAAGGGAGAACAGAGACACCATGTGGGAGCGAGCTTGCTCGCGATGAGGTCCTGACAGGCAGCACAAGGCTCAGCCATTGCCCGGCACATCCGGCCAGCGATCCGCCACCAGGAACAGCCGTTCGGCTTCTTCCCACTCACCCTTGGCATTTTCCGTCAGGCGCACCATCAGTTGCGCCGGCGCCATGGGGTCCAGGGCCAGTCGCCAGGCTTCAAGCTGCCCGGTGGTCCAGGTCTGGTCCGCCGGGTAATGGGCCGGGGCCAGCCAGGCGGCCCGGGGCAGGGGTTGCCAGCGGCCCGGTGGGCGCTGGGCGACGAACGCCGGCCAGTCGCGCTGATGCAACCAACTGCCGCGCAAATGCCTGGGGTGCGCTCCGGCGGGCGGTTCGGCGTGGCCGGGCCAGGGATAAAGCAGGTAGCCCCCCAGCCAGAGTTCGGAGCGGAACGACTCGATGCCCGCGGCGTCGATGCCCAGTGTCGCCAGGGCTTCGCGGCTTTCCGGGCGCGCCGAGATGGGTAACTGGTGTTCGCGCAGGTGGGCCAGTTTGCGGTCGAGCCGGTCATGGCTGCCCGGGCCCAGCCACCGAGCGGTGTCTTGCCCGTTGCCGTCCTGGGGGCCGAGGTAGAGCTTGATCGCCAGTTCCAGGTGATGGATGCCTTCGCCGTCGCGCAGCAGCAGGTCCAGCTCGCCCAGGGTATGGCCCTGGTGGCGGATCGGCAGGTTCGCGGCGACCAGCTCGATGCCCGGCGCGTGTTGCACGGCAAACTGCCACAGCCTTTCGTAGTACAGGCCCAGGCGCCGGGTCCGGCCCTGGGACAGGCAATGCAGCAGGGGATAGCTGTCGCGGTCCAGTTGCTGCAACCAGTGTTCCAGCCGGTGGGGCTGCTGCACCCAGTCGCTGCCCGACAGGGGATGGCGCTGGGGCCAGGGGGTGTCGATGAGCATCGGCGGGGCGAGTATCGCCCACGCCAGGTCCCGCACTTCGGGATGGCGCAAGCGGCGGGGCAGGTCCAGCAGTTCGGGAAACAGGATCATTTTGCGAGCATAGCCGCTATATGGCCAAGACTGTTCGTTTCGGGAAAACCCAGGGCCCATGGCGAGGGCAAGCCTCGAATGAAGGGCCTTGCGCGATGGTGAAGGCTTAAAGAATTTTGTCTATGGGCCGCTTTCGCCCATAATCGGGTTTTTCGCCCGTCGCAGACCCTCGCAGGAGCCCCATGGAGCAATTTCGCAATATCGGCATCATCGGTCGCCTGGGCAGTTCGCAGGTGCTGGACACCGTCCGCCGCCTCAAGCGTTTCCTCCTGGAGCGGCACCTGCATGTGATTCTCGAAGATACCATCGCCGAAGTCCTGCCGGGCCATGGCCTGCAGACGTCGTCGCGCAAGATGCTGGGCGAAGTCTGCGACATGGTGATCGTGGTGGGCGGCGACGGCAGCCTGCTGGGGGCCGCGCGGGCCCTGGCGCGGCACAATATCCCGGTGCTGGGGATCAACCGGGGCAGCCTGGGGTTTCTCACCGACATCCGCCCGGACGAGCTGGAAACCAAGGTCGCCGAAGTACTGGACGGCCACTACCTGGTGGAAAACCGCTTCCTGCTGCAGGCCGAGGTGCGCCGTCACGCCGAGGCCATCGGCCAGGGCGACGCCCTCAACGACGTGGTGCTGCACCCGGGCAAATCCACGCGCATGATCGAGTTCGAGCTGTACATCGACGGCCAGTTCGTCTGCAGCCAGAAGGCCGACGGCCTGATCGTCGCCACGCCCACGGGCTCCACGGCCTACGCGCTGTCCGCCGGTGGCCCGATCATGCATCCCAAGCTCGACGCTATTGTGATTGTGCCCATGTACCCCCATACCTTGTCTGGGCGACCCATCGTGGTCGATGGCAACAGTGAACTGAAAATCGTCGTGTCCAAGGATATGCAGATCTACCCACAAGTGTCCTGTGACGGTCAGAACCACTTCACCTGCGCGCCGGGTGACACCATCACCGTCAGCAAGAAGGCGCAGAAGCTGCGCCTGATCCATCCGCTGGATCACAATTACTACGAAGTCTGCCGGACCAAGCTCGGCTGGGGCAGCCGGCTGGGAGGAAGGGGCGACTGATGCTCGATCCTGCGCGAAGTTACGACCTGATCGGTGACGTGCACGGATGCGCCCTGACCCTGGAACACCTGCTTGACCGGCTCGGTTACCACAAGCAGGGCGGGGTCTGGCGGCATCCGTCGCGCATGGCCGTGTTCCTGGGCGACATCATCGACCGTGGCCCGCGGATCCGCGAGGCGCTGCACATCGTCCACGACATGGTGGAGGCCGGCCAGGCGCTGTGCATCATGGGCAACCACGAGTTCAATGCCCTGGGCTGGAGCACTCCGGCACTGCCCGGCAGTGGCCAGCGCTATGTTCGCGAACACACGCCGCGCCATGCCCGGTTGCTCAACGAGACCCTGACCCAGTTCGAACATCACCCCGGCGACTGGCACGATTTCCTGGCCTGGTTCTACGAGCTGCCGTTGTTTGTCGATGCCGGTCGTTTCCGGGTGGTGCATGCCTGTTGGGACGCCAGCCTGATCGAGCCGCTGCGGGGCCTGTTCCCGGACGGTTGCATCGACGAGCATTTCCTCCAGGCCTCGGCGCAGTCCGGCAGTTTCGCCTGCACGGTGTTCGACCGCCTGTTGCGGGGTACCGACATGCGCCTGCCCCATGGCATGACCCTGACCGGTGGCGATGGCCTGACCCGTTCGTTCTTTCGTACCAAGTTCTGGGAGGACGACCCGCAGACCTACGGCGATATCGTCTTCCAGCCCGACGCCTTGCCCGAACCGGTGGCGCGCAGGCCCCTGTCTCCCGATGAAAAGAACAACCTGCTGCGTTACGGCATCGATCAACCGCTGCTGTTCGTCGGCCATTACTGGCGCAGCGGCAAACCCGCGCCGATCCGCCCGAACCTGGCGTGCCTGGACTACAGCGCCGTGCTCTACGGCAAGCTGGCCGCCTATCGCCTGGACCAGGAAACCCGACTGGACCCGCACAAATTCGTCTGGGTCGATGTGGAACGACCGGAGGTGGTGAAGTGACCGCTGTCGCTGTGTTGCGTTTACCCCTGGCCCAGGACCTGAGCGGTTTCGTCAAGTTGCTGCAACGCATGCAGGTGCCTCACCGCGTCAGCGAAGAGGCGGGCGAGCAGGTGCTCTGGGTGCCGGACGAAATCAGCGAAGACGTGCGCTCCCTGTACGAACGCTTTCCGGCGGGCGACCCCGAGCACCAGCTGGCGCTGCCTGCCAGCGGCACCCCCCCACGGCGGACGGGTTTCGTCGAGCAATTGACCCGCAGTCCGATCACGGCCCTGGTGTTGCTGCTGAGCCTGATCGTCGCGGCGGTGACCCTGCTGGGGGAAAATCTCGAGACGCTGCGCTGGCTGACCTTCCTGGAGTTTCGCGTCGTCGGCGACTACATCCATTTCACCCCCCTGGCCGACAGCCTGGCGGCGGGGCAGTGGTGGCGCCTGGTGACGCCGATGCTGATCCACTTCGGTTTCCTGCACATTGCCATGAATGGCATGTGGTACTGGGAACTGGGCCGCCGGATCGAAGCGCGCCAGGGCGGCATCAACCTGCTGGGGCTGACGCTGCTGTTCAGCCTCGTATCCAATTTCGCCCAGTATTTGTTCAGCGGGCCGACCCTGTTCGGTGGGTTGTCCGGGGTGCTGTACGGCTTGCTGGGGCATTGCTGGATCTATCAACTGCTGGCGCCAAACCCCACCTATCACTTGCCCCGTGGGGTGCTGGTGATGATGCTGGTGTGGCTGCTGCTGTGCCTGTCCGGGCTGGTTTCGCTGATCGGCTTCGGCGACATCGCCAACGCGGCCCACGTCGGCGGGCTGCTCGTCGGTTGCTTCACAGGGCTGTTGGGTGGGCTGTTCGCTCGCCGTAAAATGGCCCCCTGACCGGCGCCTGTGCCTCTTGAATATGCGCGATAGCGCGGAGAACCTATGTCTTCGTTCAACGAAATGATCAAAAACATCACCCCCGACATCTATCGCAGCCTGAAACTGGCGGTGGAGATCGGTAAATGGGCCGACGGCAACAAGCTCACCGCCGAACAGCGCGAGCTGTCGTTGCAGGCCATGATCGCCTGGGAAATCCAGAACCTGCCCGAGGAAGAGCGCACCGGCTACATGGGCCCGCAGGAGTGCCAGTCGAAGGCGCACGAAGTGCCGAACATCCTGTTCAAGTCGGATGCCATCCATTGATCGAGATTGGCCGCGGTGCAATCAGCAAGATGTCGGCGCGCCTGGACGGGCCGACCGTTCAATATGCCTTTCGCCTGGGCGATGTCGAGGTGCCGGTCAACCCGCTGATCGGCAGCACGGTGCGCCTGGAGTTTCTCGGTGCGATCCATTGCACCCACTGCGGGCGCCGCACCAAGACCAGCTTCAGCCAGGGCTACTGCTACCCCTGCATGACCAGGCTGGCGCAATGCGATATCTGCATCATGAGCCCCGAGCGCTGCCATTTCGAGGCTGGGACGTGCCGCGAGCCGGCATGGGGCGAACAGTTCTGCATGACCGATCATGTGGTGTACCTGGCGAACTCCTCGGGCGTGAAGGTCGGGATCACCCGGGCCACGCAACTGCCGACCCGCTGGCTCGACCAGGGCGCCAGCCAGGCGCTGCCGATCCTGCGGGTCGCCACCCGCCAGCAGTCGGGGTTCGTCGAAGACCTGTTCCGCAGCCAGGTGGCGGACAAGACCAACTGGCGCGCCTTGCTCAAGGGCGACGCGGTGGCGGTGGACCTGCCCCGGATCCGCGATTCGCTGTTCGAAAGCTGCGCCCAGGGGCTTCAGGGGCTGCAGGAACGTTTCGGCCTGCAAGCGATCCAGACCATAGCGGACGTCGAACCTGTGGAGATTCGCTATCCGGTGGAGCGATACCCGGCCAAGATCGTCAGTTTCAACCTGGACAAGGACCCGATTGCCGAAGGCACGTTGCTGGGAATCAAGGGCCAGTATCTGATTTTCGATACCGGCGTGATCAATATTCGTAAATACACGGCCTATCAGCTCGCCGTGCATCAGTAGAAGGATTCGACCCATGCGCACCGAACAACCGAAGATGATCTACCTCAAGGACTATCAGGCGCCCGAGTACCTGATCGACGAGACACACCTGACCTTCGAGTTGTTCGAGGACCACAGCCTGGTCCATGCGCAACTGGTCATGCGCCGCAACCCCGAGCGGGGCGCCGGCTTGCCGCCGCTGGTGCTGGACGGCCAACAGCTCGAACTGCTGTCGGTCAAGCTCGACGACAGCGACCTGGGCCCGGGCGACTATCACCTGGACGACAGCCACCTGACCCTGCAGCCCAAGGCCCAGGCGTTCACGGTGGACACCAGCGTGCGCATCCATCCGGAAACCAACACCGCCCTGGAAGGCCTGTACAAGTCCGGCAGCATGTTCTGCACCCAGTGCGAGGCCGAGGGTTTCCGCAAGATCACCTATTACCTCGACCGCCCCGACGTGATGAGCAAGTTCACCACCACCGTGGTGGCCGAGCAGCACAGCTATCCGGTGTTGTTGTCCAACGGCAACCCGATTGCCAGCGGTCCGGGGGAGGACGGCCGGCACTGGGCGACCTGGGAAGATCCGTTCAAGAAACCCGCCTACCTGTTCGCCCTGGTGGCCGGGGACCTGTGGTGCGTCGAAGACACCTTCACCACCATGACCGAGCGCACGGTGGCCTTGCGCATCTATGTCGAGCCGGAAAACATCGACAAATGCCAGCACGCCATGACCAGTCTGAAGAAATCCATGCGCTGGGACGAAGAGGTGTACGGGCGTGAATACGACCTGGACATCTTCATGATTGTCGCGGTCAACGACTTCAACATGGGCGCCATGGAGAACAAGGGCCTCAACATCTTCAACTCCAGCGCCGTGCTGGCCCGCGCCGAAACCGCCACCGACGCTGCGCACCAGCGGGTGGAAGCCATCGTGGCCCACGAATACTTCCACAACTGGTCGGGCAACCGCGTGACCTGCCGCGACTGGTTCCAGCTGTCGCTCAAGGAAGGTTTCACGGTGTTCCGCGATGCCGGGTTCTCCGCCGACATGAACTCGGCCACCGTCAAGCGTATCCAGGACGTGGCTTACCTGCGTACCCACCAGTTCGCCGAAGACGCCGGCCCCATGGCCCACCCGGTGCGCCCGGACAGCTTCATCGAGATTTCCAACTTCTACACCCTGACCGTGTATGAAAAGGGCTCGGAAGTGGTCGGCATGATCCACACCCTGCTGGGGCCGGAGGGCTTTCGCAAGGGCAGCGACCTGTACTTCGAACGCCACGACGGCCAGGCCGTGACCTGCGATGACTTCATCAAGGCCATGGAAGATGCCAACGGCGTCGACCTGACCCAGTTCAAGCGCTGGTACAGCCAGGCCGGTACCCCACGCCTGGCGGTGAGTGAGTCCTACGACGCCACGGCCAGGACCTACAGCCTGACCTTCAGCCAGAGCTGCCCACCCACCCCGGACAAGCAGGAAAAACGGCCATTCGTGATTCCCGTGGAGCTCGGCCTGCTGGACAGCAAGGGCGCCGAAATGCCTCTGCGCCTGGCCGGGGAGGCCGCCGCGGGCGGTACGTCCCGGGTGATCTCGGTGACCGAGGCCGAACAGACTTTCACCTTCGTCGACATCGCGGAAAAACCCCTGCCATCGCTGCTGCGGGGCTTCTCGGCGCCGGTGAAGCTGAGCTTCCCGTACGATCGCGACCAGTTGATGTTCCTGATGCAGCACGACAGCGACGGCTTCAATCGCTGGGATGCCGGCCAGCAACTGTCGGTGCAGGTATTGCAGGAGCTGATCGCCCAACACCAGAAGGGCGAGCGCCTGGCGCTGGACCCACGTCTGGTCAGTGCCCTGCGCACGGTGCTGTCGGACGAATCCCTGGACCAGGCCATGGTCGCGGAAATGCTCTCGCTGCCAAGCGAGGCCTATCTGACGGAAATCAGCGAAGTGGCCGACGTGGAAGCCATCCATGCCGCGCGCGAATTCGCCCGCCAGCAACTGGCCGAGAGCCTGTTCGAAGCCCTGTGGCTGCGCTATGAGGCCAACCGCGACCTGTCGAAGCGCACGCCGTACGTGGCCGAGGCCGAGCATTTCGCCCGCCGCGCGTTGCAGAACATCGCGCTGTCGTACCTGATGCTCACCGACAAGCCCGAAGTGCTCAGCGCCACCCTGGACCAGTTCGACACGGCCGACAACATGACCGAACGCCTCACGGCGCTGGCGGTGCTGGTCAACTCGCCGTACGAGACCGAGAAGGCCAAGGCCCTTGAAGTGTTCGCGGAAAACTTCAAGGGCAACCCGCTGGTGATGGACCAGTGGTTCAGCGTCCAGGCCGGCAGCCCCTTGCCGGGCGGCCTGGCGCGGGTCAAGGCGTTGATGGCGCATCCGGCGTTCAACATCAAGAACCCGAACAAGGTGCGGGCCCTGGTCGGTGCGTTCGCCGGGCAGAACCTGATCAACTTCCACGCCGCCGATGGCTCGGGCTACCGCTTCCTGGCGGACCTGGTGATCCAGCTAAACGGCTTCAACCCGCAGATCGCCTCGCGGCAACTGGCACCGTTGACCCGCTGGCGCAAATACGACAGTGCCCGCCAGACACTGATGAAGGGCGAACTTGAGCGCATTCTGGCGTCCGGCGGGCTGTCGGCCGATGTCTTCGAAGTGGTGAGCAAGAGCCTGGCGTGACGTTGATGCCGCGGTCTGCCTGGCGGACCGCGGTGTTCCCATCGCGAGCAGGCCCGCTCCCACAGTAGCGCTCCAGCGGACACTTATTCCGTGGTCAGTATGGATCCTCTGTGGGAGCGAGCTTGCTCGCGATAACGTCAGCCGTCACCACCAGGCCCCCTCGCTATCACCCCACCGAATACCCCACCATTCAGTCCCCACGCCCAGCCTTCTGGTTAACAAAAGATAACGCGGCGTCGATTGTCAGACCTTTCGAAAGCCCGATAGGATAGGTCAGCTTCCGAAGTGGCTCTAGATTGCAGGTTTCAGGACTATGCTCCAGGACTGCAACAGCACAGAGCCCGCTTACGGCGCCCTGAAAGGTTGAATGACCTAACAATAATAATGGGGGAAAGGTCTATGAGTGAGCCTGTCATGGCAGTGAGCCGTGCACGTCCGACGGTGCTGCGCAGTGTTGCGTTGCTGGCCTCGGCGCTCTCGCTGCTGGGCTCTGCGGTGTTGTCGGCACCGGCGTTGGCCGTTGCGGCCTCGACAACCGATGTCATCTATTCCGTCGAATCGGCCAAGGCCAGCAAAACCCTGATGCTCGATGTGGTCCACGCCGGCCAGCGCCTGGTGGCGGTCGGTGACCGTGGGCACATCGTCTACTCCGACGACCAGGGCAAATCCTGGACCCAGGCCAAGGTTCCGACCCGCCAATTGCTCACTGCCGTGTTTTTCGTCGACGACAAGCGCGGCTGGGCCGTGGGGCACGACGCGCAGATCCTTGCCAGCGAAGACGGCGGCACCACCTGGACCAAGCAATTCGAGGACCTCAACCGCGAGGCGCCACTGCTGGATGTCTGGTTCAAGGACGCCACCAACGGCTTTGCCGTAGGGGCCTACGGCGCGCTGTTGGAGACCACCGACGGCGGCAAGCACTGGGAAGATGCCAGCGACCGCCTCGACAACGAAGACCAGTTTCACCTCAATGCCATCGCCGCCGTGAAAGACGCCGGCCTGTTCATCGTCGGCGAGGCCGGCGCCATGTTCCGCTCCGCCGACTGGGGCCAGACCTGGGAGAAGCTCGAAGGCCCGTACGAAGGTTCGTTGTTCGGTGTCATCGGCACTGCCCAGCCTTCGACATTGCTGGCCTACGGCCTGCGCGGCAACCTCTATCGTTCCACCGATTTCGGCGGCAGCTGGGAGCAGGTGGAGCTCAAGGCCGCTCGCGGCGAGCTGGAGTTCGGCCTGTCAGGGGCGACCTTGCTGCCGGACGGCTCCATCGTGATCGTCGGCAACGGCGGCAGCGTGATACGCAGCACCGATGACGGCGTGACCTTCAGCGTCTTCAATCGGCCCGATCGGATTTCCGTGGCGGCCGTAGCGGCGGCGGGCAATGGCAACCTGATCCTGGCAGGGCAAGGGGGCGTACGCGCCACCACCCCCACCGGCGCCGAACCGGGCAAATGAACCGCGGGCATGAGTCGGGCACAATAACAACAAGGCGGACCCCATGAGCAGTCATCACCAAGACAAGGCGACCTTCCTCGAGCGCCTGATTTTCAACAACCGCCCGGCAGTGATCGTCATTTGCCTGCTGGTCAGCCTCTTCCTGTTCTGGCAGGCCACGCTGATCCGGCCGTCCACCAGCTTCGAGAAGATGATTCCCCTGGAGCATCCCTTCATCGAGAGGATGCTCGAACATCGCAACGACCTGGCGAACCTGGGCAACACGGTACGGATTTCCGTGGAAGCCACCAATGGCGACATCTTCTCCAAGGAATACATGGAGACCCTGCGCCAGATCCACGACGAAGTCTTCTACATTTCCGGCGTCGACCGTTCCGGGCTCAAGTCGTTGTGGAGCCCGAGCGTGCGCTGGACCGAAGTGACGGAGGAGGGCTTTGCCGGTGGCGAGGTGATTCCCCAGAGCTACGACGGCTCGGCCGACAGCCTGGAGCTGCTGCGCAACAACGTGCTCAAGTCCGGCCAGGTAGGGCGCCTGGTGGCCAACGACTTCAAGTCGAGCATCATCGATATCCCGCTGCTGGAGTCCTACCCGGACCCTCAGGACCAGGGCAAGCTGCTGTCCCTGGACTACCAGAAGTTTTCCCACGAGCTTGAAGACAAGATCCGCAACAAGTTCGAAGCCCAGAATCCCAACGTACAGATCCATATCGTGGGCTTCGCCAAGAAAGTCGGCGACCTGATCGATGGCCTGATCATGGTGGTGATGTTCTTCGGCGTGGCGTTCGTCATCACGCTGGTCCTGCTGTACTGGTTCACCCATTGCATGCGCAGCACCATCGCTGTACTGAGCACGACCCTGGTGGCGGTGGTCTGGCAGCTGGGCCTGATGCATGCGGCCGGTTTCGGTCTGGACCCCTACTCGATGCTGGTGCCGTTCCTGATCTTCGCCATCGGTATTTCCCATGGCGTGCAGAAAATCAACGGCATCGCCTTGCAGTCCAGTGAGGCGGACAACGCCCTGACCGCGGCGCGGCGGACCTTCCGGCAATTGTTCCTGCCGGGAATGATCGCGATCCTGGCGGACGCCGTGGGCTTCATCACCCTGTTGATCATCGACATCGGTGTGATCCGCGAACTGGCCATCGGTGCGTCCATCGGTGTGGCGGTGATCGTGTTCACCAACCTGATCCTGTTGCCGGTGGCGATTTCCTACGTGGGAATCAGCAAGCGTGCCATCGAGCGCAGCAAGAAAGATGCGACTCGCGAACATCCGTTCTGGCGGTTGCTGTCGAGCTTCGCCAGCGCCAAGGTCGCGCCGGTGTCCATTGCCCTGGCCGTGCTCGCCTTTGGCGGTGGCCTCTGGTACAGCCAGAACCTGAAGATCGGCGACCTGGACCAGGGGGCACCGGAATTGCGCCCGGACTCGCGTTACAACCAGGACAACAACTTCATCATCAGCAACTATTCCACCAGCTCCGATGTGCTGGTGGTGATGGTCAAGACCAAGACCGAAGGCTGCTCGCGCTACGAGGCCATGGCCCCCATCGATGAACTGATGTGGAAGATGCAGAACACCGAGGGCGTGCAGTCGGCCATTTCTTTGGTGACCGTGTCCAAGCAGATGATCAAGGGCATGAACGAGGGCAACCTGAAATGGGAAACCCTGTCGCGCAACCCTGACGTGCTGAACAACTCCATCGCCCGGGCCGATGGCTTGTACAACAACAGCTGTTCCCTGGCGCCGGTGCTGGTATTCCTCAATGACCACAAGGCCGAGACCCTGGACCGTGCGGTGAAGGCGGTGCAGGACTTTGCCAAGGAAAACAACCGCGAGGGCCTGGAATTCATCCTGGCCGCCGGTAACGCCGGCATCGAGGCGGCCACCAACGAAGTGATCAAGGAATCGGAACTGACCATCCTGATCCTGGTGTACATCTGCGTGGCGACCATGTGCATGATCACCTTCCGCTCCTGGGCGGCGACGCTGTGCATCGTGCTGCCGCTGGTGCTGACGTCGGTGCTGGGCAACGCCCTGATGGCGTTCATGGGCATCGGCGTGAAAGTCGCGACCCTGCCGGTGGTGGCGTTGGGCGTGGGGATCGGCGTCGACTACGGCATCTACATCTACAGCCGCCTGGAGAGTTTCTTGCGGGCCGGTCTGCCGCTGCAGGAGGCCTACTACCAGACGCTGAAATCCACAGGCAAGGCGGTGCTGTTCACCGGCCTGTGCCTGGCCATCGGTGTCTGCACCTGGATCTTCTCGGCCATCAAGTTCCAGGCCGACATGGGGTTGATGCTGACGTTCATGCTGCTGTGGAACATGTTCGGTGCGCTGTGGCTGCTGCCGGCGCTGGCGCGTTTCCTGATCAAGCCGGAGAAGCTGGCGGGGCAGAAGGGCAACTCGCTGTTTGCCCACTGACCGAAAGTTGAAACGGCAAAGGTGCAACCTTGATCCACTCAAAGGCCCTGGAGTGAATCCGTGGCGAGGGGATAAATCCCCTCGCCGCGGTCACCGCCGTCTCAGGTAATCAAGGCGCCAACGGCAAGAACCTGCTCTGCGCCAGCGGCCTGCCGATCTGTCCTCGATGCACATTCACCACCGCGTAAGGGCTTTTCGCCTTGGCCAGCATTGAATGGTAATGCTCCTTGCGCTGCTCCTTGGTTTTCAGATGCGCCACGCTGAAGTCAGCTTTTGGCGTTTCCGCCGTTTCGTAATGAAAGTGCGCATACCAGAGGGGCCAGCCGTCCCGGTCATTGATGGCGTATTCCTGGAGAAAATCCTTGCGCTCGCCTTTCAAGGCTTTGCGTTCGCCGAGCCTTGCGACTTGCACCAGGTCTTTCTCGAACAGGTAGCGAAGGTTGCTGTCGGTGGGCGGCAGTTTCAGGCTCAATTCGGTGCGCAGATCGCTGCCCCGGGTGGTCAGGCGCGAAACGGCGTCTGACAGTTGCCCGGTCAGTGTCTGATCGGCTGCGGTGCGCGGGGTTTTCGAGGCGGTGAAGGCTCGTTCGAGTTCTTCGGCCAGCTTGCGGTAGCGACTTGCCTCATTGCTCAGGATTTCTTCGATTTCCTGAGGGAAGCGGCACTGGGTTTTATAGCGCTCGGCGTTCGCCAGACTGTTGTCCAGTTGCCCGAGCAGTTTTCGTGCATCGGCCTTGATCGCTTTGACCGAGCGTGTGCGGGGTGCCGGGGTCGGTCGTTGGACTTCGACGATGTCCCAGATGTCGTCGTGTCGCGAGTAGGTGGCGAGCAACCTGTCGTCGACTTCAGAGCGCAGCTCGACGACCTCGATCGGCAGTGATGTGCCGGCCGGCTTCAAGTCACCGATCAACACGCCGCTCTTGCGCGTCTTGATCACCTTTTTCTGCGGACGTCCGGCAGCTGTCCTGCTGCGTTTCGGCGGGCGCCTGCGGGGCTGCGGCTCGGGCTTGATTTCGGCGGCCAGCTTCGTGGACGCCTCTTCATAAAGGCCCTCGACCAGCCTGAACAGCCTGCCGAAATAGGACGTGTCCATGTCAGCGACATTGAGGGCTTTCATACCCTGCATGGCATCGAGTGCCGCGCCATAGTGTTCGACCAGGCTTTCCAGGACCTCGATCTGTTCCGATGGGGTCAGCTCGTAGGTGCTCAGGTCGGACTGGGAGCGCGCCTGTTCCATCAACAGCTGGGTGACGCTGTGCAGGTTCTCGGGAAGATTGGAGTCGGGATCCTTGAATATCAGTGCCGCCAGCGTAGGCAGTTGCAGGGCCTTGGTGGCCAATGCCGTTCGTTCACCCAATGGACGGTCCTGGGTCAGGCGTTCGAACACTTGCGCGCCGGCGGCACCCTGGTTCAACAGCGCTTCCAGATAGCGATCCCTGAGTTCCAGCCAATAGATCGAGCGATCGTTAATGTCACTCAAGGCGTCAAGGTAGTTGAAATAGTCGAGAAGGTTGCCAGCGACATTCGCTTGCAGGGTCGAATAATCGTGCGTGAATTGGCCATAGGCGGCATCCAGCGCCGTCAGCTCGAACTCGTTGATCAGGAAGCCCTTGCGGGCGTTGTTGACCACGTTCTCCATCAACGCCCGAATGATGCCGGAGGGCAATTGCATATCGTGGCTGGCATATTCGGTGACGTTGTCCAGCAGCTTCAGATAGGTGTCAGTCTGCTCCTCAAGGAGCTTGTAGAACCGCGCCCGCTTGTCCGCGCGTTGCGCCTCGGTAAAGTTGCCTTCCTGGGCCCTCGTCATGACTTCCTGGGCGGTGTCCAGGGCGCGTTGCCGATCGGCCTCGTCCTTGTAATAACTCTTCAGCAGCTCACTCAGCTCGGCCGCGCGTTGGGCCTTGATGTCCCGCAGTTTCGCCAGGCGCTTGGGCGGCATGCCCCCACGCAGGCGCAGGCGCAGGTCGATGGACCAGTTGCCGCGGGTATCGGATTGCAACACTGGGCCATTCTGGGCCGGATCCCGTGGGGCCAGGGGGTTGACGATGATCGCGCTGCCGTCCGATTCAGGGGTCACCTGATACATTTTTCCATCCACCAGGGCGTGCCAGGTGTTGCGGATGACGTACAGGCCCGTGTAGGGGCCATATTTTGTCGGCTCTGGCAGGGACGCCGGTTGGCTTACCTGAAAACGTTGCAGGCGGGCGAGCTGCCCGGTCGTCAAGCGACGGCTCGCGCTGGCGAAACTCAGGTCAAGGTTCGCGCCGCTGTTTCCCAAGCGTTCCCCTGGCAAGGCCACGGGGCCCTCATGGATGCTCGGCGGTGCGGGGGCGGGCCATTGCTCCGGGACGATGCGCGGCGCCGGAGGACGCATCGCCTGTTCCTTGAGCGCCTCGGGCAAGGGGGGGCGAGGGGACGCACTGATGGAGGGGAACTGGACGAGCAGCATGCCGAGGTTGAGCAGCAGGTCGACGGCGGCGAGCTCCCGCGTCACCGAGTCTTCGCTGGCCAGGGCCGGGATGTCCTGGTTGGCGCTGGCCATCAGGTTCCATAGCCAGGCGGTGGCCATGGCCGGGCCGCGCAACAGGGGCAACAGCAAGGTGTTGAACAGCAGGCTGCCACCGTGCAGCAGAACGGCCCAGCGGCTTTCGCTGTTGGAAACCGAGTCCCGGTCCGCCTGGGTGACCAGGGCCCGCGCATTGCTGCCGTAGAGATACTGCATCAGTTCGCCGTTGCGCAGGAACTGCCGCAGCTCGTCGTTGACGCTGTCGACCGCCAGGGTCGCCGGCGCCGGCTTCTGGGGAAGGCTGAACTCATCGCCCTGGTAGAAACGCACGATATGGGGTTCCTGGAAACCGCCGTTGGCATAGATCACGCGAGCGGCGTCGGACATCCAGGTCAGTACGCTCTGGTGCAGGTCACCGGGCTCGACGATGGCCTGCAGCAATGCCTGTCGCGTCGGGTATTGCAGCAGCGACGGCGTATAAAGGGGGCGATACAGCACATGCGGGCCAGTGGCGATGTCTTCCGGCTCGATGATGAACATGTTCGCCACGGTATCGGGATGGGCTTCAGGCTTGCGCAGGAAGGCCAGGTGGCGGATGACCACGGGAGCGCCGCTGACTCGTTGCTCATCGGCCTCGGGGTTGAGCAGGGCTTCGAGCAGGGCCAGGCCTTGGCGGGTCATGCCGTTTTCGTGGTTGAGGATCTGCTTGAGGGCATCCAGGGGCAGTTGGGCGGGGATCTGTTCGGCGAATATCCGCTGACGCTCGTGGGCTTGTGACACATCGTCCAGCAGCTTTTGCTGCAAGTAGCGCGGGTAGGTCGTGCCGATGTCCACCTGTTCGATCAGCCCGCCCTTGCGGGTGATGAAATCGGCTGTCAGCCATACCGGCAATGCCAGGCCCTTACGATGGCTGAGGACCGGGTCCACGCCGGGCCGGGCGACGAGATTGGCGATCGCCAGTTCGGTCAGGCTGATGGTTCGTTTTTCGACGATGCCGATGGTTCCCGGATAACCCGCCGCTGCGCTGAAAGTCAGTCGCACATCGTCGGGCTGGTATTGGCTGGCCTGGGCCTTGGCCGGGCTGCGGTCGTTGGCCTTTTGCAAGGCGCCGAGCAGGGCATCGGCGGCGAAGGCCTTGATGTCCTGGATGTCGCTGAGAAAGGTGCGCCCCTGGTTGCGTTTCTTGGCACTGGCCAATGCCAGGCTGTATTGCTGGATTTTCGTCCTGTCGAGGACCGACGCCTGTTTCAGCCAGTCCGGAATCAGGGGGGCGATCCATGCCGACGTTTCGGGCATCGGGCGCGGGGCGTCGAGCAGGTAGCGGGCGGGGTCGCTCAGCTCGTTATAGAGCGTCTTGAGGTCGGGCAGGCCAATGCGCGAGGGCAGTTGCACGGCGTCCAGGTCGGCCAGCTGTTGTTCCAGGATCATGGCCGACTGGGTTTCGAAAACGTTGCCACCGATCTCGTTGCGCTGGCAGGTCACGGTGTCCACGACGTAGCGGCTGGCAATCACGGTGCCCCAATGACGCGTAAAAGCCTCCAGGGAGTCGAAGGCCTGGAGAGCGCCTCCAGCACTGCAAAGCAGCAAGACCGTCGCGTTCTTCACGCAGTGGATCAGCAGGACCTCGCTGCTGGTCAATACGCTGTGGGAGCCGTCCCGAGTGAGCCGGGTCTCCAGGCTGTAGGCATGGACGGCAGCCTTTGCATGGTGCCGCAGGCGTTGTTCACGGTCCGGCCATCGGACAACCTGGTCGAGGGCTTGCCGAGCTTGCCCGCCAAGGTCTTGCTGCTGCAGGCTGCGGATGTGCAGCAGGTTCTTGAGCACATCACTGAGCCACTGCCAGCGGCTGGTGCCGTCCTGCCTGTCAACCTGCGGGCTGCTGTCGATGTTGGCGTTCCAGTAACGCGTCAACGCATCCTCCAGCCCGATCGGCACACGCCAGGGCAGTTCGAGCAGCAGCTTTTCGATGACCTTCATGTCCAGCTTGCCATCGTCTGGCGCAAGGAGCCGCGGTGGTGCGTCGGACAGGAAACTGCGACGCCCCTTGAGATCCTTGAACTCAATGGGGGTGCCAAGCGCCAGGTAATCGAGGACGCGGGGCATGAAGGGTTCAAGCAGGTAGCCGCGGGAGGCCGTATCGGGTGTTGCCAGCCGGGTCTTGGAAAGATCGAAGGCCAGCGTGGGGTATTTTTCCTGGATGGCTTGCTTGAGCATGCGTTGTGCGAACTGCTCGAAGGTGGGGCGACTGGCAAATTGCAGGCTGACGCTTTGCGCAAGCGCAGAAGGGGTGGTGGCCGGTGAGGGCAGGGTCATGGGAAGTCCTTTTCATGGGGTCGTTGGAATGACGCCTGGAAAAGTATCGACCTCTGGTGCCCGTGCGGGCGGTATATAGATACCACCGGGAAGGATGACGTTTATGCCAGGCCCCGATGGGCCTGGCGGGAGATATCAGGCCGGATCGGTGCCCAGCACCACGTTCAGCGCGCTGCGGGCATCGTCCAGTTGCACCAGGGTGGCATGGCGTGCGCCGAGGGCGTCGCGGTTCTCGATGGCGGTGAGGATCGCCTTGTGCCGTGGCATCGCCAGTTCATGCAGGTTGGGCCGTTGGTTGGAGTGCTTGAGCGCTTCGGCGATGGCCACCGACAACATGTTGCACAGGTTGGCCAGCAGGTCGTTGTGGGTGGCGTCGGCGATCAGGCTGTGAAAGTCCAGGTCCGGTTGCAGCATGGCTTCGGGCGTCGGCGCCGCTTCCATGCGCTGGTAGGCCTCGCGGATCGCGGCAATATCGGCCTGCGTGGCGAACTGCGCGGCCAGGGCCGCAGCGGCCGGTTCGATGATGCTGCGCACGCTGGTCAGCACGTTGAAGAATTCATTCTGCGGACTGCTCTTCATCAGCCAATGCAGCACATCGGGGTCAAGCATGTGCCATTCCCGGCGCGGCTTGACCACCGTGCCGACACGGGGACGCGAATACACCAGGCCCTTGGCGACCAGCACACGGGTGGCTTCGCGCAGGACCGGACGGCTGACGGCATATTCTTCGCAGAGCAGCGCTTCGGCGGGCAATTTGTCGTCGGGCTTGAAGCGCCCGGAGACGATCTGCATCCCCAGTTCCTGGACGATGCGGGCGTGCATGCTTTTGCGGTCGGAGGGTTTACGGTAATCCATGGGACGCGATGCGTTCCTGTACGAAGAGATGCTGCGCATGATAGCAGGCGCGGCGATGGCGGGTCGCTAGTGCCTTCAATGCTGACGCCGGCCTACTGTGGGAGCGAGCTTGCTCGCTCCCACAGGGGTATGGCAGGGGTCAGTGGGAGTGGCGTGGTACTTCGGCGCCGCGGCAACCCACCAGGAAGTCGAAGTCACAACCCTGGTCGGCCTGCAACACGTGGTCGATGTACAGCTGGCGGTAGCCGCCTACCAGCAATTGCTGCGGTGGGGCGATGTCGGCCAGGCGGGCGGCGAGTTCGGCGTCCGGGATGTCCAGGTGCAGACGGCCGCTGGCGCAATCGAGTTCGATCCAGTCACCTTCCTTCACCGCCGCCAATGGCCCGCCGGCCGCGGCTTCCGGTGCCACGTGCAGCACCACGGTGCCGTAGGCGGTGCCGCTCATGCGCGCGTCGGAAATGCGCACCATGTCGGTCACGCCCTGGGCCAGCAGTTTGGCCGGCAAGCCCATGTTGCCCACTTCGGCCATGCCCGGATAACCCTTGGGCCCGCAGTTCTTCATCACCAGGATCGAATCGGCATCCACGTCCAGTTCCGGGTCATTGATCCGGGCCTTGTATTCATCGAAGTTCTCGAACACCACCGCGCGGCCGCGATGCTGCATCAGTTCGGGGGTCGCCGCGGAAGGCTTGAGCACCGCGCCCAGTGGCGCCAGGTTGCCGCGCAGCACGCAGATGCCGCCGTCGGCGCGGATCGGGTTGTCCAGGGTGCGGATGACTTCATCCTGGCCGTAGATCGGCGCGTCCTTGGTGTTCTCGCCGATGCTCTTGCCATTGACTGTCAGGGCGTCCGGGTTGGGAATCAGGTTGGCCTCGCCGAGACGGCGCAGCACCGCCGGCAGGCCGCCGGCGTAGTAGAACTCTTCCATCAGGAAGCGTCCGGAGGGTTGCAGGTCGACGATGGTGGGCATGCCGCGACCGATGCGAGTCCAGTCGTCCAGGTCCAGTTGCACGCCGATGCGCCCGGCGATGGCCTTGAGGTGGATCACCGCGTTGGTGGAACCGCCAATGGCGGCGTTGACCCGGATGGCGTTCTCGAACGCTTCCTTGGTCAGGATCTTCGAGAGCCTGAGGTCTTCGCGGACCATTTCCACGGCACGCATGCCGGACATATGGGCCAGCACATAGCGCCGTGCATCCACGGCCGGAATCGCGGCGTTGTGGGGCAGGGAGGTGCCGAGGGCCTCGGCCATGCAGGCCATGGTCGAGGCGGTGCCCATGGTGTTGCAGGTGCCGGCCGAGCGGGACATGCCGCCCTCGGCCGCAAGGAAGTCGTCGAGGGTGATGGTGCCGGCCTTGACCTGCTCGCTCAATTGCCAGACCACGGTGCCCGAACCGATGTCCTGGCCCTTGTGCTTGCCATTGAGCATCGGCCCGCCGGTGACGACGATGGCCGGTACGTCACAGCTGGCGGCCCCCATCAGCAAGGCCGGGGTGGTCTTGTCGCAACCGGTGAGCAGCACCACGCCGTCGATCGGGTTGCCGCGAATCGCCTCTTCCACGTCCATGCTCGCCAGGTTGCGGGTCAGCATGGCGGTGGGGCGCAGGTTCGATTCACCGTTGGAGAACACCGGGAATTCCACCGGGAAGCCCCCGGCCTCGATCACGCCGCGCTTGACGTGGTCGGCGATCTGCCGGAAGTGCGCGTTGCACGGCGTCAGCTCCGACCAGGTATTGCAGATGCCGATGATCGGCTTGCCGTGGAACTGATGGTCGGCGATGCCCTGATTTTTCATCCAGCTGCGGTACATGAAGCCGTTCTTGTCGGCGGTGCCAAACCATTGGGCCGAGCGCAGGGAGGGTTTCTTATCAGACATGATCGATTCTCTTATTGTATGACTATATTGTTCCAGCTTGAGCGTAACATATGCTCAATTTGTCAGGTTTGGAAGTGTTGTTGGGTAAATAGTATTACTATATAGTCCAATTCAACGGAGGGATCGTCCTGGCGCCATGCGCGAGAGAAATCCCCCGAGGTTCCATAACAACAACAATCGGAGACCGGACCCATGAGCCAGGAACTGCGGCTTATCCGCCGCATCACGCTGAAACTGATTCCCTTCCTGATCCTGCTGTACCTGATCGCCTACGTGGACCGCTCTGCGGTGGGCTTCGCCAAGCTGCACATGGGCGCCGACATCGGCATCGGCGACGCGGCCTATGGTCTGGGGGCGGGGTTGTTCTTCATCGGCTATTTCCTGCTGGAAATCCCCAGCAACCTGATGCTGGAACGCTTCGGTGCCCGGCGCTGGTTCGCCCGGATCATGATCACCTGGGGCGCCATCACCATCGGCATGGCCTTCGTGCAGGGCCCCTACAGCTTCTATGTGATGCGCTTCCTGCTGGGAGCGGCCGAAGCCGGTTTCTTCCCCGGCGTGCTGTACTACATCACCCAGTGGTTCCCGGTGCGCCATCGCGGCAAGATCCTGGGCCTGTTCATTCTTTCCCAGCCCATCGCGATGATGATCACCGGTCCTGTATCCGGTGGTTTGCTGGGCATGGATGGCATCCTCGGCCTGCACGGCTGGCAGTGGTTGTTCATCGTCATCGGCCTGCCGGCGGTGCTGCTGACCTGGCCGGTGCTGCGCTACCTGCCTGATGGCCCGCAACAAGTGAAATGGATGGACCAGGCCGAAAAGGACTGGCTGACCGGCGAGCTGAAGAAGGACTTGCAGGAGTATGGCCAGACCCGTCACGGCAACCCGCTGCACGCCTTGAAGGATAAGCGTGTCCTGCTGCTGGCGTTGTTCTACCTGCCGGTGACCCTGAGCATCTACGGCCTGGGCCTGTGGCTGCCGACCCTGATCAAGCAGTTTGGCGGCAGCGACCTGGTGACCGGTTTCGTGTCATCGGTGCCATACATCTTCGGCATCGTCGGCTTGCTGATCATCCCCCGCAGTTCTGATCGCCTGAACGATCGTTACGGTCATCTGGCCGTGCTTTATGTGCTGGGGGCCCTCGGCCTGTTCCTCAGTGCCTGGCTGTCGGTGCCGGTGCTGCAACTGGCGGCGCTGTGCCTGGTGGCGTTCGCGCTGTTCTCCTGCACGGCGGTGTTCTGGACCCTGCCGGGGCGTTTCTTTGCCGGCGCCAGTGCGGCAGCGGGCATCGCGCTGATCAACTCGGTGGGCAACCTGGGAGGCTATATCGGGCCGTTCGTGATCGGCGCGCTGAAGCAATACACCGGCAACCTGGCATCGGGGCTGTACTTCCTGTCCTGCGTGATGGTGTTTGGCCTGGTGTTGACCGGCGTGGTGTATCGGTTGCTGGAGCGCAAGCATGTACTGCCGGCCGATCAGTTCGCGGCCAGCGCCCGGGGGGCGACGCGTACCTAGACCACTGCACTTGACTGTGGGAGCGAGCCCGCTCGCTCCCACAGGGGGACTGCACCGAATTCAAGTTTTGCTTACAAGGAGAAAAGATATGCGTTTAGTTCAGTTCGAATTGAGTAATGGCGAACGCCGTGTCGGTGTGGTCGAGGGCGACCGGGTGCGGGAAGTGCAGGGCGCCAGCACGGTGCGCGACCTGGCCTTGGCGGCCATCGAGGCGGGTGTGAAGCTCGAGCGGCAGGTGGACAGCCTGGGCCTGGGCGCCAGCCATGACTACGCGCAATTGCTCGCTGAGCTGCGCATCCTGCCGCCGCTGGATCATCCGGATCCGGCGCACCTGCTGGTCAGCGGGACCGGCCTGACCCACCTGGGCAGCGCCTCGGCGCGGGACAAGATGCATCAGCAGGCCGGCGACGAATCAGCCATGACCGACACCATGCGCATCTTCAAGTGGGGCGTGGAGGGGGGCAAGCCCGCCGCGGGCCAGGCCGGCGTGCAACCGGAATGGTTCTACAAGGGCGACGGCAGCATCGTGGTCCGTCCGGGCCACCCGTTCCCGCTGCCACCGTTCGCTGAAGACGCCGGCGAAGAGCCGGAAATCAGCGGGCTGTATGTCATCGGCCACGACGGCAAGCCTTATCGCCTGGGCTTCGCCGTGGGCAACGAGTTCTCCGACCACGTCATGGAGCGCAAGAATTACCTGTACCTGGCCCACTCGAAATTGCGCAGTTGCAGTTTTGGCCCGGAACTTCGTCTGGGAGAACTGCCTCAACATCTGTCCGGGACCAGTCGTATCCTGCGCAACGGCGAAGTGCTGTGGCAGAACGAATTCCTCAGCGGCGAGGCCAACATGTGCCACAGCCTCGAAAACCTGGAGTTCCATCACTTCAAGTACAGTCAGTTCCTTCGCCCGGGGGACGTGCACGTACATTTCTTCGGCACCGCGACCCTGTCGTTCGCCGACGGCATCCGCACCCAGCCGGGGGATGTGTTCGAAATCAGCCAGGCTGAGTTCGGCGCGCCGCTGGTCAACGGGATCGCCCCGGTGGACGCGGTGTTCAACCCGGGTACTATCGGCACACTTTGAAAGGAGACTTGCGATGAACCAGATCCTTGGCCACAACTACATCGGCGGTGCGCGTAGCGCGGCCGGCCAGACTCGCCTGCAAAGCGTCGACGCCAGCACCGGCGAGGCGTTGCCCCATGACTTCATCCAGGCCACGGCAGAAGAAGTCGACGCCGCCGCCAAGGCCGCGGCTGCGGCTTATCCGGCCTATCGCAGCCTGAGCGCGGTGCGCCGGGCCGAGTTCCTGGAAGCCATCGCCGATGAACTGGATGCCCTGGGCGATGAGTTCGTGGCCGTGGTCTGCCGTGAAACCGCGTTGCCGGCGGCGCGGATCCAGGGCGAGCGCGGTCGCACCAGCGGCCAGATGCGCCTGTTCGCCAAGGTCCTGCGCCGCGGCGATTTCTACGGTGCGCGTATCGACCGCGCCTTGCCTGAACGCACGCCGTTGCCACGTCCGGACCTGCGTCAGTACCGCATCGGCCTGGGGCCGGTGGCGGTGTTCGGCGCCAGCAACTTTCCCCTGGCATTTTCCACGGCCGGTGGTGATACCGCGTCGGCCCTGGCTGCGGGTTGCCCGGTGGTGTTCAAGGCCCACAGTGGTCACATGGCGACGGCTGAGCACGTGGCCGATGCAATCATCCGCGCGGCGGAAAAAACCGCGATGCCGGCCGGTGTGTTCAACATGATCTACGGTGGTGGTGTCGGTGAGTGGTTGGTCAAGCACCCGGCGATCCAGGCCGTGGGCTTCACCGGTTCCCTCAGGGGCGGGCGTGCCCTGTGCGACATGGCGGCCGCGCGGCCCCAGCCGATACCGGTGTTCGCCGAGATGTCGAGCATCAACCCGGTGATCGTCCTGCCACAGGCCCTTGAAAGCCGCGCCGAGAGCATCGCCCGCGACCTGACCGCCTCGGTGGTGATGGGCTGCGGTCAGTTCTGCACCAATCCCGGCCTGGTGATCGGTATCCGCTCGCCGCAATTCACGGCGTTCACCCAGCAGGTGGCCGCCTTGATCGGCGACCAGGCGCCGCAATTCATGCTCAATGCCGGCACCTTGCAGAGCTATGGCAAAGGCTTGCAGAAGTTGCTGGCTCATCCGGGCATCGAACACCTGGCCGGGCGTGAACAGCAGGGCAACCAGGCCCAGCCGCAGTTGTTCAAGGCGGATGCCCGCCTGTTGATCGACGGTGACGAGGCGTTGCAGGAAGAAGTGTTCGGGCCCACCACCGTGTTCGTCGAAGTGGCCGACCAGGCGCAGCTCAGCGCTGCGCTGAACGGCCTGCACGGTCAACTGACCGCCACGATGATCGGCGAGCCGGCGGATTTCGAACGGTTCAGCGAATTGACGCCGTTGCTGGAACAGAAGGTCGGTCGCATCTTGCTCAATGGTTATCCGACCGGTGTCGAGGTGTGTGATTCGATGGTCCACGGCGGGCCTTACCCGGCGACGTCCGATGCCCGGGGTACCTCGGTGGGCACCTTGGCGATCGATCGTTTCCTGCGCCCGGTGTGCTTCCAGAACTACCCTGACAGCCTGTTGCCGGAGCCGCTGAAGAATGCCAACCCGCTGGGGATCCTGCGGCTGGTGGATGGCGTGCCGGGGCGCGAGGCGCTCTGAGGAGTGCGATGGGGCAGTTGCATTGAGGTTTGATGGACGGCTGCCATCGCGAGCTAGCTCGCTCCCACCATCAGGATTCCAGTGAATACACATCCTGTGTTCACAAAAGATCCAGTGTGGGAGCGAGCTTGCTCGCGCGGGCCATTGTCCGGTCGACATTGCTTTTGAAGTGATGGCCCAAGGTCCACTGACACATTGGGTTATCATGGCTGCTTTCCCAACGACCGACTGATCACCATGACTGCCGTAACCGCCCCCCTGCTGCAAGCCCTCGATAAATGCGACATGCTGATCATCGATGGGCTGCACGCGTTCGATTTTTTCCTCGATGAGCAGGACCAGCTGCACGTCGAGTGCATGAACGGTCGCACGCTCGAGCATTGGCGTTTCACCGCGACGCAAATGCGGGCCGCGACCTTCGATCACGCCTCGAAGCACTGGATCATCAGCAGCGACTCGGGCGATCACCATCTGGAGTGCGTGCAAGCCACCAGCGGCCACGACGACGAGGATGACGAATATGAAGATGCGTAGTCTCTGGCCATTGCTGATGGCTAGCAGTGTTGGCGCCATGGGCGTCCAGGCGAGTACCGATGAGCGCCACTCGTTGCTGGTGGGTTCCTACACCGCGGGCCAGAGCCAGGGCATCTATCGGTTGCAGTTCGACAGCCGCACCGGCCAGCTCGATGCCAAGCCCCTGCAGGTGGTCAAGACAGACAACCCTTCCTGGCTGACCCTTTCGGCCGACATGACCCGCCTGTTCGTGGTCAACGAAAACGGGCCGGGCCAGAAGGATCCGGTGGGCAAGGTCAGCAGCTACGCCATCGACCCGGACAGCCATGCGCTGAGCCTGATCAACCAGGTGCAGTCCCTGGGCAACGAGCCGACCCATTCCAGCCTCAGCGGCGATGGCCGGCACCTGCTGGTCAGCAATTATTCGGTGGTGGAAGATCCGGGCGGCAGCCTGGCGGTATTGCCGGTGGGGGCGGACGGCAAGCTGTCGCCCGTCGTGCAGTTGAGCAGCCATCAGCCGAGCCGGGTCAACCCCGAGCGGCAGATGTCGGCCCATGTGCACGCGGCGGTGTCTTCGCCTGACGGCAAGTATGTGTTCGCCAATGACTTGGGGGCGGACAAGGTGTTCGTCTACCGCTACGACCCCAAGGCCAACCCCGAGTTGCCCCTGACTGCCGCCGACCCGGCGTTCGTGCAGCTGCCGCCCGGCAGCGGGCCGCGTCATCTGCTGTTCAGCGGTGATGGCAAGCACGCCTGGCTGACGATGGAAATGTCCGCGCAAGTGGCCGTGTTCGACTACCAGGACGGGCGCCTGACCCAGCGTCAACTGGTGGACCTGGCCGCCGGCAAGCCTCAGCCAGCGAAGGCCGCCGCGGCGCTGCATGCATCCAGGGACGGCAAGTTCCTGTACGTCAGCAATCGCGGCACCACCAACGAGCTGCTGGTGTTCGCCATCGACCCGGCGGCCGGCACGCTCAAGGAGCTGCAGCGGCGCTCCGTGGAAGGCGACCATCCACGGGAGTTCAGCCTCGACCCGAGCGGTAGATTCCTGCTGGTCGCCAATCAAAAGAGCAACCAGATCGTGGTGCTGGAGCGTGATCCAAAGACCGGCCTGCTGGGTAAAACCGTGCAGAAGGTGGCGATGGATGCACCGAGCGATTTGAAATTCATGCTGCGTCAATAGACCGCAGCCCCCGTGTTCCGGGGGCTGCGCCGTTGTATCAAGACGATTGATATCGGTTAGTGTTGCAAAGCATTTCAAGACCAGACGCCTCGGCGCGTAAGTTTGCTTCACGGCCCAACCGGGCAAGTCAGCCAACTGAATCCGAGGATACCGCCATGAACCTGAATCTTTTCTCCGTGATCGCCGCTTCCGCCATCTCTGCCACCGTGGCACTGCCTGCCAGCGCCAGCGTCGAGATCAGCAACAAGACGAATCGCACCCAGACCTACACCGAGAAATACCTGCAACAGAGCGCCAATTTCTACGCCGCACTGGACCACAAGAGCCAACACTGAAATACCGCATCACCCCTGACGCCTGCGATCTTTTCATCTTTGAGGAAGAGAAAAGATCGCAGGCTTCATTCGTTTGCGAAATTCCCGCTGTAATATCATATGGCCATGTGTTTAAATTTGACGCTGACAAATTGACTCCTTAGCGGACAAGGATCGACACCATGGCAATGCGTCTGGCAGTAATGCTGCTTTTCCTCTATTCCACCCCGATTGTTTCCGCGGCCCAACCGGTCCCCGGCGAGCTGGAAGCCGCTCGGGAGCGACTACTGAGTTTCCTGCACGACTGACAGGGCAGGGGCTGGTTGCCTTTGTGGCGAGGGGATTTACCCCCGCTGGAGCGCGAAGCGGTCCCCTTTTGCGGTCGCTGCGCAACCGAGCGGGGATAAATCCCCTCGCCACAGGGGTGATGTGAGGGCAGTTGGCTACTTGGCCATGATGGCCACGAACAGCTCGGAATCGAGCAGCCGCTGCAACCAGCGCTGCAGGTTCGGGTAGGGCGCCTGGGCGAACCATTGGCGATCCACATGGGCGAACTGGCGCACGAAGGGCAACACTGCCACGTCCGCCAGGCTCTGGTGCTGCGCCGCCAGGAAGGGCCGGGTTGCAAGCAGTGCCTCCAGGCGGCGCAGAAAGTCTTCACCTTCGCTGCGGTAATACTCCTTCGGGTATTCGGGGTAGCGTTCGGGGTATTTGTAGCGATTCAAGTGCAGCTTGAACACTTGGTCGTTTTCCTCGATCAACGCCGCGGTCAACCCCTGGCCGTCGGCATCGTCCCGTAGCCTCCAATCTTGCGGGTCGTGCCGGGCCAGGGCCCAGCTCATGATCTCCAGGCTTTCATCGATCACCCGGCCATCGACCTGCAGCACCGGCACCGTGCCTTTGCTGGAAAGGGCGAGCATCTCGGCCGGCTTGGCCTTCAGGCTGACCTCGACGATGTCCAGTTCGACAGCGCTATAGCGCAAGGCCATGCGCGCTCGCATCGCATAAGGGCAGCGTCGAAACGAATAGAGCGTGGGACGGCTCATTTTACCTCCACGGTGCTTAAGCCGTTGCCCTGGCGGCGAACCTGGATCTGCACCGGGATCCGCTCGTGCATTTCCTGCACATGGGAGATCACCGCGACCTTGCGGCCCTGGGCTTGCAGGCCGTCCAGCGCATCCATCGCCAACTGCAGGGATTCTGGATCGAGGCTGCCAAACCCTTCATCGATGAACAGTGACTCGATTCTCAGCGTGCTGGAGGCCATGGAGGCCAGCCCCAGTGCCAACGCCAGTGAGACCAGGAAAGTTTCACCACCGGACAAGGAATGCACCGAGCGCAGTTCATCGCCCATTTCCGTATCCAGCACCAGCAGCCCGAGCATGCTGCCGCCGCGCTTGAGCCGGTAGCGGCGTGCCAGTTGCCGCAGTTGGACATTGGCGTGGTGCACCAGCAGGTCCAGGTTGTAGGCCTGGGCCAGTTTGCGGAAGCGGTCGCCGGTGGCCGAGCCGATCAGGGCATCCAGGCGCGCCCAGCGCTGATATTCGGCATAGGCCTGGTCGATCTGCAGGGCGAGGGCCTGGTTGGCGTCCTGCCGGCGCTGGTCCTGCGCCTGTTCGGCGCGTAGCTCGGCGCATTGCTGCTCGCTGGCGGCCAACTGCGTCTGCAGCTCGGCGAGGGCGTCGCTCAGGGCCTCGGGCGATGGATTGCCGTTGTGCTGGGCCTGATGGTTGTGCAGGCGCTGCTCGCGTTCGGCCAGCCGTACCCGGGCCTGTTCGACGGCCTTCTCGCCATGGAGCAATCGCTGGCGTAACGGGCCGACATGTTGTTCGTCCAGTTCGAGCAGGGCCTGCAGGGCTGCGTCGTCCAGTTCCGGATGGGAGGCGCGCCATTGGCCGATGCCAGCGGCCAGCGACTGAAGTTCTGCGTCCAGGGCCTGGGTCTGTTCCTGCCGGGCCTTGAGCTCGGCGGCCAGTTGCACCAGTTCGTTGCGCCGTTCATGCAGCTGCTGACTGGCCGCCGCCTCGGCGCTACGAGCCTGCTCCAGGGCCTGCTCGAGCCTTTGTTGCCACTGCTCGGCGCTGGCGTGTTCCCCCAGCAATTGCTTGAGTGCCTGCTGGCAGGCCTGCTGCTGTCCGGTCAGGGCCTGGAGTTGTTGCTGTGCCGCTTCCAGCTGCTGGGCCCGGGTCTGCTGACGGTCCTGTTCCTTCTCCAGGGCCTGCTGGCGCTGGAGCTGTTCGCCCAGTTCGTCGCGCTGCTGTTCCAACTGCTCCAGGCGCCGGGCGATCTGCTGGTCGAGCTGCATGAACGTCGCGGCGGGCTCGGTGCGCAGGGCTTGCAGGGTGTCGGCGGGCAACAACGCGCTGAAGTGGCTCAGTTCCTCATCCAGGCGCTGGCGATCACGGGTCAGCTCCTGTCGCTGGTGCTCCAGGTGCTGCGTGGCCTGCTGGCTGGCGGTTTCGGCGGCTCGCAGGTGTTGAGCCAGGCGCGTGGCGTCCTGTTGCAGGGTCAGCAGGGCGGCCTGGCGTTCTTCGTCCTGGGTGATGCGCAGGTTCAGCTGGCTGTTCTGCTGGGCGAGCCAGGCGTCGCGCCGGGGGGCGTCCTGGGCCGACAGTTGCGTGGCCAGTGGATGGGCTTGCAGGGTGGGGTTCAGCGCCTGTTGCTGGTCGGCCAGCTGTTCATGCTGCTGCCTGAGTTCCTTGAGCTGGGCGATGACGCCGCTGTAGCGGGTCCGCAGGTCGATGACTTTCTCATTGAGCCGCTCGACGGCCTGGCGGGCGTTGGCTTCTTCGCTTTCGTCGTGGCGCCCGAGGCTTTGCAGCAGGGCTTCGGGCTGATGATAAGGATGCTCGACGCTGCCACATACCGGGCAGGGCTGGTCGTCCTGGAGTTGCGCGCGCAATTGCTCGACGCTCTCGCTTCGGGCCAGGCGCTGGCGCTCCAGCAGTTGGCGGGTGACAGTCAGGGTCTGCTCGGCCACCCCCAGCTCGGCCTTGGCTTCGCTGCCTTCGCGCACCAACCGGTCACGCTCCTGCAACGCCTGCTGCTGGCGTTGTTCCAGTTCGGCTGCGCGTTTGTCCAGGTCTTGCTGGAGCGCCCACAGGCGCGTCAGCTCCTCGAAGGCACGCTGTTGCTTGCGATTGTCCTGCAGCAGGGTGCCGAGCAACTGGACCTGTTCGGCCACCGCTTCGGGCTCGGCGCCGGCTTCCTTGTAGAGCACTTCCAGATCCTGCCGACGTGCCGCCAGGTCCTCGGCGGCACGGGCGGCGCTGTGTTCCAGGGTGGCGAGTTCGGCCTGGCCCTGGTTCAAGCGATTGCCGATCAGCATCAGTTGCTGAAGGCGATCGCGATAGGCATTCCAGGCGTCGCTGAGAGGCGCAAGGTGGCCGCTCTGCTCCAGCTCGATGGCGATGCGCTGCAGGCGTTCGGCTACCTGCCGTTGCTGTTGTTGCAGGGTCTCGATGGTGCGCTGGCCTTCGATGCAGGCCTGCTGGGCGTGTTGCTGGCGTTCGGCAGCCTGATTGACCTCGGTGGCGAGACGGGCAAGGGTGCTCTGTTCATCGAACGCCTGGCGCAACGACAGTGTGTTGTCGGTGCTCTGCTGTCGAGCCGCGACCAGCGCCAGTTGCGCCGCCTCCAGGCCTTTTTCCAGTTCCGCCCGTTGTTCGTTCAGCTCGATCTGTCGCTCGCTGAGTCGCTGGATCTGTGTCGCCAGGGGCGCCAGTTGTCGAGTCAGTTCGGCCTGACGGACAAACTGATGCCGCTGGGGCGCCAGGTGTTCCAGGCGGGTGAGCTTCAGGCGTTCGTCGGCCAGGGCGGTCCATTCGGCCTGGGCCTGTTGCAGCTGTTCGGCGGCGCTGGCGTGTTCGTCCTGCAACTGGTGCAGGTCCTTGAGCCAGGTGTGTTGCTGCTCCAGTTGCTTGAGTTGCGCCTGCTGGAGCCTGAGCTGCTGCTGGGCCAGGTTGAAACGCTCATCCAGCTCGGCCCGGGCCTGCGGCGCCAGGGGGGTGACGCCGCTGGCCTGGTCCTGCAGCTGCCTGTGGGATTCCTTGGCCTGCTTGGCCTTGTCGAAGGCACGACGGCCGAGGCGGGTATAGAGCGCAGTGTCGGTGAGCTTTTCCAGCAGCTCGCTGCGTTCGTTGTCATCGGCCTTGAGGAACGCACTGAACTCGCTCTGGGCCAGCAACACGGCGCGGGTAAACTGTTCGAAGTTCAGGCCCAGGGCCGCTTCGAGCTGGGTCTTGTATTCGCCTTTCTGGCTCGCCAGCAGTTGATCGTTGTCCAGGTCCCGCAGGCTCTGGCGACTGGCTTGCAGTTTGCCGCCGGCTTTTTCCCGGGCGCGGTTGGCTTCCCAGCGGGCGCGGTAGCGACGCCCGTCGATGCCGCGAAAATCCACTTCGGCATAGCCGTCGCCGGTGCCGCGACGCAACAGCGTGCGCGGATCGCCGGTGGCGACTTCACCGTCGGCGTCCGGCACCTTGGCATCGCGGCCGGTGTGGCTGAGGCGCGGCACGGTACCGAACAGCGCCAGGCACAGGGCGTCGAGCAGGGTACTCTTGCCGGCGCCCGTGGGACCGGTGATGGCGAACAGGCCGGCGCTGGCCAGGGGTTCGGCGGTGAAGTCGATGTCGAAGGGCCCGGCCAGGGAGGCGAGGTTCTTCAGGCGGATCGCGAGGATCTTCATGCTTGCTCCTCCTGCGTCTGCACGTCTTGCAACAGCAGGGCAAAATCCTCGAGGGTCTGTTCATCCACTTCGTTGCCGTAGGTGTCCTGCCAGGCGCGGCTGAACAGTTCCTGGGGGCTGAGTTGATCCAGCTCGATCAGCGCCGTGTCGTCGATACGCCCGGCTCCTGCGCTGCCGGCGTACTCGGCGGCGATCCGCACCAGTCGCACGGCCTTGCCTTGCAGCGCGGTTTCCACCTGCTGGCGCAGGTCCGGCTGCGGTTCGTCGAGACGTACCCGCACCTCCAGCCAGGGCTGGCGCTGGATGTCGGCCAACAGGTCGATGTCAGGCAGGTCCTTGAGCTGTACCAGGATCTCGGCCAGGGGAGCCGGGCCCAGGCGTTGCAGGTTGACGGCGCGGGGGATCAGCCTCGGCTCGACCTTGACCAGGGTTTCGCCATCCAGGGTGATGTCGAGGATCTGATGCGAGTAGCCGATCTCGGAAAACGACAGCGGGATCGGCGAGCCGCTGTAGCGGATGCGCTCTTCGCCATTGACCTTCTGGGGCTTGTGCAGATGGCCGAGGGCGACGTAGCTGATGCTGGGACCGAACAGGCTGGCGGGCAGGGCTTCGGCGTTGCCGATGATCAGGCTGCGTTCCGAGTCTTCGGACACCGAACCGCCGGCCATGTGCGCATGGCTGACGGCAATCAGCGCCTGGCCTTTCTTGCGCTTGGCGTTGGCGGCCGCGATCAGCCATTCATGGACCTGGCCAATGCCCCGCAGGTAGTCGTCCCCCAGCTGCGCGCCGGTCACTTCCGCAGGCCGCAGGAAGGGCAGGGCCAGGCACCACGCCTTGATCTTGCCCTTGGCGTCGGGCAGGGGCAGCAGCAGGCGCTCGACGTCCAGCTGTCCATCGTCCAGCCACAGCACCCGGCCCAGGGCATGGGTACGCAGCCGCCGCATCAAGGGCGCGGGCAACTCGATCCGCGAGCCGGAATCATGGTTGCCGGCGATCATCACGATGGTCAGGTTGGCATTTTGCTCATGGGCACTGACGATGAAGTCGTACAGCCGTTCCTGGGCTTTGACCGGCGGATTCACGGTGTCGAAGATGTCGCCGGCGATCAGCAGCACGTCGGGTTTGTCGCAGGCCAGCTGGCGCAGCAGCCATTCAAGGAAACACGCGTGTTCGAAATCGCGTTCCTGGCCGTGCAGGTTTTGCCCCAGGTGCCAATCGGAGGTGTGGAACAGACGCAAGGCAAACTCCAGAAAACAGGTGATGGCCGCGGTGAAGAGAGGGGCGGCTAAAAGAAGCAGAGTTTACTGGGAAATGGGAAGCAGGACTTGCTCAACTTCGTTGGATGTACCGATCGAATCGGGAGCCAATTGCGTGGCGAGGGGATTTATCCCCTCGCCACAGGTGCTGTGCCTGGCTTGATTGCTCTGTATGGATGCGTGAGCTATTTAGGGTACAACGGCGGCAACCCTGAATCGCCGGCCGAATCTTGCGCGTTTTCGGTGGGCGGGATGGCGCGGATGGCGCGCCACAGGTCTTCGCCTTGCCAGTGCTGGCCGGTTTCGCTGTAGAGCGCACCATTGAGGCCGTCGAGGGCATCGGACAGCGGTACGAAGCGCGCCGCCATGTCGGCCAGGGTTTCCGGCTGCTGCCGGGCCCAGGCGTCCAGGGCCTGGCGGGTGGCGTGGGGGTCGTTGGCCAGGCAGGTGCGCTTGAGGTCGTCCAGCAGGGTGCGAGGGCTCGGCCCGGCCTGGGTGGCGCGAAGCACCGCCGGCTGCGAACGGGCCCGCCACCACAGGCCGAAGCCGAGCAGGGTGGTGCAGGCCAGGAGCAAAGTGCTCAACTGCCAGTACCACAGGGTTTCGCTGTCGACGGTGGTCACCACCTGTGGCGTGCCCGCCGGCGTATCCACCATCAGGCTGGGGTTGTTCGCCACCTGCAGGGTCCGCGCCGGAAGGCTGGTGCGATCCAGGTGGTTTTCCAGGGTGTTCCACCAGACCACTTCCACCGGCGGCAACTCGATGGTGCCGCTGCGGTTGGGCACCAGCGCCTCGCGGTCTTCGCGGCTGCCCACCAGCCCCCGTTCGCTGCTGCGGCTGCTGAGCACCGGCTGGTCGGGATAGCGGCGCAGGCCATTGATTTCCGTGGCAGGCAGCGGTGGCAACTGGGAACTGGCCAGGCCCTCGGCTTCGAGGGTCAGGCTGCGGGTCAGGGAATCGCCTACCTGGCTGTGGGTCGGTTCCGGGCTCCAGCTCTCGCTCAGGGAAAGGCTGCGGGCCGGTAGCCACGGTACGTCGGGGGGGTAGCTGGCGGGCTTGGGGTCGACGGTCAACGACAGTTGGGTCGAGCTGACCCGCATCAACTGGCCGGGCTTGGGGCCCGATGGCGCGGCCCCCTGGGCCACCGGTTCGACCAGGGTCGCGCTGAATGTCTGGGCCGGTATCGTCAGCTCGCCGCTGCGCTGGGGGTAGATGCCGTAACGCAGCTCGATCACGCCATGGCGCACGTCGTTGATGACTTTCTCATAGGTGCGCGATTCGCCCAGTTGCTCGGTGCGGGCATCGGGGATGTGCAGGGGCGTCAGGCTGCTGTCGTCGTACAGCGACACCGAATGGTAGATACGCAAGGTCAGGATCGCCTGGGCCTGCACGTACACGCGGTTCTGGTCGAGGCTGGCTTCGATGAACACCGGTGCCAGGGTGCCGGAGGCGTTGCGGGTTTCGCTTTCGATCACTTGCAGGGTGATCGGCTGGCTGCTCACTTCCCCCAGTTGCAGGGAAGGAATGACCACCGTGCCACTCTGGCGCGGCAGCAGCGTCACGATCCAGCGGGTGGTCGCGCGGTTTTCGCCGTCCAAGGTCGTCAGTTGGTTGACCTGGCGGGTGCCGCGCACGTCGAACAGCGCCTGGAGCGGCCCCAGGTCAGGCTTGCCGAACAGCGTGGCGTCGTTGGACTCCAGGGTCAGCTCCACCGTTTCCCCGGAGTTCAGGCGGCTGCGGTCGACGCTGGCGGTCAACTGCGCGGCCTGGGCCGCGCCGATCCAGAGCAGCAAGACAAGGAACTGGGCGGTGAAGCGGATCATGGGGTTTTTCCCTGGGCCTGGTGGCTTTGTTGTTCATACCAGAATTTGCGTCGCAGCAGTTCGCCCGGATTGTCCGGAATCTGGCGCAGCCATTGCTCCAGTGCCTGGCGCTGTTCTTCTTCGTTGCGTCCGGCGGCGGGGCGCAGTGGCGGAGTGGTGGTCTGTTCGTCGGGCAGCTCGCTTCCCGGTACGTCCTGGGCGCCGTCCGGTGCCGTCGGCGATGGCTGGGCTTCTTCCGGCGGTGTCGTTGCCTCGGCGGAGGACGATTGGGCCTGTGAAGACTGGGGCGGCGTATCGGCGCCGGGCGATTGTTCGGCGGGGTTCGATGCCTCGCTCTCGGCAGGCTCGGGTTCGTCCGGGGGCACTGTCTGTTCTTTCAACAGGCTCTGCACCAGAGCCTTGTTGGTCTGGGCGGGGCGCAGGTCCGGTTGCAGTTCCAGGGCTTGTTCATAAGCATCCAGCGCGGCTTCCAGTTCGCCGCTCCTGGCCAGCGCATTGCCGCGATTGTAATGGGCGCGGGCGTCGGAGCCCTCGGCAAAGCGCCGGGCGGCTTCGCTGTATTGCCCGGCCTCGTAGAGGGCGACGCCTTGCCACTGGCTGTCTTCGAAATGAGCGGCGGCCTCTGCCGGACGCTTTTGCTTGAGCAGATGCTGGCCCTGCTGGTCGGGACGCAGCCACAGGTCCTCGAATTCGAAGGCATGCCCGGTCTGCGGCAGCACGAACAGCAGCGGCAGGCAGAACAGCCAGCCCCGGCGTCCGGCACAGGCGGCCAGCAGCAACAGCGGCAGGAGCAGCCAGTAACCCTGGTCGGCCCAGGTGTCCAGGCGCAGGGTCTGGCCGTCCTGGCGCAGATGCCGTGGACCTTCCAGCAAACCAAGGCCTCGCAGGTCGCTGTCGTCCAGGCGCGCGGGACGGTAACGGCCGTCCAACTCGTTGATGAAGGCCTTGAGGCTGGGGCTGTCCAGGCGCGGCACCAGGATCGCGCCTTGTGCATCCTTGAGGTAGCTGCCATCGCCCTGGGCCACCGGCGCGCCTTCGCGTGTCCCGATGCCCAGCATCAGCAAGCGGGTGGCGGAGCCGTCCAGGACCTGGCGGATACCCTGGCGTTCCTGCTCGTTCAGGGACGAACCGATCAGCAGGATCCGCCCATGGCCGAGCCCGCCCTGGTCCAGCAGGGCCATGGCCTTGTTGATGGCCAGATCGGCTCGATGCCCCCCTTGCGGCATGATCGAAGGGGCCAGAGCTTCGAGCAGGTTGGCGCTGGTGGCCAGATCGTCCGACAGCGGCACCAGGGTGTGGGCGCTGCCGGCGTAGACGACTATCGCGGTCTGGGCGTCGCTGCGGTTATGCAGCAGGTCCAGCAGCTTGCGCCGGGCCTGCTCCAGGCGAGTGGGCGGCACGTCGGTGGCGAGCATTTCCGGGGTCAGCTCCAGCACGACCACCAGCGGGTCGGCGGGCTTCTGGCTGGTCTGTTCGACCCGTGCCCAGCTGGGGCCGAGCAACGCCAGGACCATCAGCAGCCAGCCCAGGCCCAGGGCGATCCAGGGCAAGCGGCTTTCCCGACCGCTGCCGCCGCTGAGCAACACCGCGTGGAAGGCCGGCGGCAGGATCATCTGCCAGCGGCCCACCCGTTTCTGCCGATGCCACAGCTGCCAGAGCAACCACCCCAGCAGGGGCAGCACCAATACGAAAGCGGGGCGCAACCAGTGCGGCCACAGGCTGATCATCGGCGCCTCCGCAAGCGCAGGCGCTTGAGCCGTTGACGCCATTCGGCATGTTGGGCCGGCTGGAACAGCGGCTGGGTGAACAGACGCTGCAAGGGGTTGTCCGGCCAGCGCTCACGGACCACCAGCAGCATGCTCAGCAGCAAGGCTATGCCCAGGGGCCACTGGTACAACGCCTGGGCGGGGCGGGCCTGGGTCGGCTGCTGAATCACCGGTTCGAGTTGGTCGAGGGTGGTCTTGATCTCGAGCAGTTGCCCACCGTCCTGGGCCCGGAAATACCGACCACCCGTGGCCTGGGCGATCTCCTTGAGCGCCGGTTCGTCCAGGTCCAGGCTCGGGTTGACGCCGAGAAAGCCCGCCGTGCCGCTCTGCTCCGGGTCGGCGCCGATGCCGATGGGGTAGATTTTCACGCCCTCGTCGGCGGCCAGCCGGGCGGCGGTCAACGGGTCGATTTCGCCACCGTTGTTGGCACCGTCGGTGACCAGGATCAGCACGCGGCTGTGGGCCGGGCGCTGGCGCAGGCGCTTGAGGGCCAGGCCGATGGCGTCGCCGATGGCGGTGTTCTTGCCGGCGATGCCGATGCGCGCCTCATCGAGCCAGCGCCGGACGGTGTGGCGGTCAAAGGTCAAGGGTGCCTGCAGATAGGCCTGGCTTGCGAACAGGATCAGGCCGACCCGGTCGCCTTCGCGTTTTTCGAGAAAGTCCCCCAGCATGTGCTGGACCAGTGCCAGGCGACTGACTTCCTCGTCCTGCCAGCGCATGTCGGGGAAATCCATGGACCCGGAGACATCCACCGCCACCAGCAGGTCGCGACCGCTGGCGGCAATCGGCAATGGCTCGCCCAGCCACTGCGGGCGGGCGGCGGCGATCAGCAGGAGCAGCCAGAGCAGGATGAAGGGCGCCTGCTGGCGCCAGCTCGGCAGGCTGGCCCGGGCGCGACGACCGACAAGGCCTTCGAGGTCTTCCAGGAAGCTGACCTTGAGCACCGATTCGCCGCTGTCGGCCGGCGGCAGCACCAGGCGCATCAGCCAGGGCAGCGGCAACAGGGCGAAGATCCACGGCCAGGCGAACTCAAACATGCTTGCGAATCCAGATTTCGACGGCCTGGGTCAGGCCGGCGATGGCTTTGTCGTCCAGCTTGCATTCGGGTTTGTAGGCGCCTTCCACCAGCACCATCCAGCGGGTCAGGCCGGCGGCCGGACAGCGGTTATCCAGGAAGGCCAGCCATTTGCGCCCGTTGAGGGTATGGCTCTGGCTGTAGGGATAGTGGTTGCGGCACAGGCGCTTGAGCAGCCCGTTGAGCTGTTGCAGCCAGGCACCGGCCGGCGCGCCGTCATAGGGCTTGGGCAGTTGCGCGAGTTCGGCCAGGGCGGCCAGGCGCACCGGGTCCAGGGGCTGCTCGGCGCGGTCGGTGTTGCGCTTGGCCGGGATGAAGCGGCGCAACTGCCACAGGCCCAGGCCCAGCAGGGGCAACAGTACCAGCAGCAGCCACCAGCCTGGCGCGGGGGGCCAGAAACCGATAGGCGGTGGCGCTATCAGTGGCTGCAATTGATCGAGGCTACTCATCGTTTTTTCCCCGGTCGTCCGGGATTCAGGTATTCGCGCAACTGTTCGACCATGTCGCCCTGGGTGCTGAGGGGCATCATCAGGATGCGCAGCTTCTGCGCCAGCATTTCCCAGCGCCCCAGGCGTGCCTCGGCCTGGGCACGATAGGCCTGGCGCAGCTCCACGTTGAGCGTATCGAGCTCCAGCTGCGCGCCGCGCTGGGCAAAGCGCAACAGACCGGCCGCGGGCAGGGCATGATCCAATGGGTCGGACAGCGGCAGCAGCAGCAGATCGCAATGGCGCGACAGCAGGCTCAGTTGCTGTTCGGCGCTGTCGGACAGCGCACGTTCGTCGCAGATCACGATCGCCAGGCTGCCGGGGCGCAGCACTTCCCGGGCCCGACGCAAGGCGATGCCGAACGAGTCGCGATCCGGCTCGCCCTCGGTGTGCAGCGACTGGTTGACCCGCACCAGGCGGTTGAGCAGTTGCAGCAGGCTCTGTTTGCTGCGCCGGGGCTTGACCTCGTAATGGGTATTGTTGCCGAACACCAGGCCGCCGACCCGGTCGTTGTGCCCCAGCGCGGCCCAGCCGAACAGGCTGGCGGCCTGGGCGGCGAGCACCGACTTGAAGGTCAGCCCCGAGCCGAAGAACAGTCGATGGCTTTGCTCGATCATGATGAAGATCGGCCGCTCCCGCTCTTCGTGGAACAGCTTGGTGTGGGGTTCCTGGGTGCGAGCGGTCACGCGCCAGTCGATGGTGCGCACGTCGTCGCCGGCCTGATAGACCCGCACCTGGTCGAAATCCACCCCGCGCCCACGCAGCTTGGAGTGGTGCAGGCCGATCAGCGGGCTGCGTTGGCCAGGCGTGGAAAACAACTGCACTTCGCGCACGCGATGGCGCATCTCGATCAGCTCCGACAGGCTGACGCGGATGCCCGGTGCGGGCGCCAGTGGGCTATTCATGACTCATGCTCAAGCGACGGCGACGACGTCGAGAATCCGCTGCACGACCCGGTCCTGGTCGATGCCCGCGGCTTCGGCTTCGAACGAGAGAATGATGCGATGGCGCAACACGTCGAACAACACGGCCTGGATGTCCTCGGGGCTGACGAAATCGCGTCCGGCCAGCCAGGCGTGGGCTCGGGCGCAGCGGTCCAGGGCGATGGAGCCCCGCGGGCTGGCGCCGTAGGCGATCCACTCGGCCATTTCCGGGTCGAACTTGGCCGGGTTGCGGGTGGCCATGACCAGTTGCACCAGGTATTCCTCCACGGCATCGGCCATGTACAGCCCGAGGATTTCCTTGCGGGCGGAGAAAATCGCCTGCTGGCTCACGCGGCGCTCGGGCGTGGTTTCGCCGTGCAGGGCTTCGCCCCGGGCCTGCTGGAGAATGCGCCGTTCTACCGCGGCATCGGGGAAACCGATCTTGACGTGCATCAGGAACCGGTCGAGCTGCGCCTCCGGCAGAGGGTAGGTGCCTTCCTGCTCGATCGGGTTCTGCGTGGCCATGACCAGGAACAGCGGCGACAGCTCATAGGTGCTGCGCCCGACGCTGACCTGCCGCTCGGCCATGGCTTCGAGCAGGGCCGACTGGACCTTGGCCGGGGCCCGGTTGATTTCGTCCGCCAGCACCAGGTTATGGAAGATCGGCCCCTGCTGGAACACGAAGCTGCCGGTTTCCGGACGGTAGATTTCCGTGCCGGTGATGTCGGCCGGCAGCAGGTCGGGGGTGAACTGGATGCGATGGAACTGCGCTTCGATACCTTCGGCCAACTCCTTGATGGCCTTGGTCTTGGCCAACCCCGGCGCGCCTTCCACCAGCATGTGGCCGTCGGCGAGCAGGGCGATGAGCAGGCGCTCGATGAGTTTTTCCTGGCCGAGAATCTGCGTTGAAAGAAAGGTTCGCAGCGCCAGCAGCGCTTCACGATGTTCCATCGATGACTGTTCCTGGAAAGGGAAGCCCCTGGCGTTCGGATAACGTCGGGGCTGGGGGCGTTACTTTAAAGCATGGCGGGGGGTGGCGACTAACGGGATTTTGTCCGGTGTGCGGATTTGTGATCGGTTTGGATTCAAGAGGTGAGGTCGGACCAGGTCGCAATGACGGTCATAGCGTCAGCATGGAAGCAAGCTGAGCCGCACCCTCACGATCAGGCTGGCTTTCACGGAAGATTGGCGGAGCGCCATCCCCTCGCCACAAAAGAAGGACGACTCAGCCTTTCCAGGCGTCGGGGTTGACCAGGTTGGCCGGCCGCTCACCGGCCAGGGCCGCCAGCAGGTTGTCCACCGCGCAGCGGGCCATCGCCTCCCGGGTTTCGTGGGTGGCCGAGCCCATGTGTGGCGTCGCCACCACGTTGTCCATCTGCAGCAGCGGCGAATCCGCATTCAAGGGCTCGCGCTCGAAGACATCCAGCCCCGCGCCACGGATCTGTTTGTTGCGCAGGGCTTCAATCAGCGCCGCTTCGTCCACCACCTTGCCTCGGGAAATATTGATGAAAATACTCTCGGGGCGCATCCGGGCAAACGCCTGGGCGTCGATCAGACCGTGGGTCTCGGCGGTCAAGGGCAAGGTCAGGCAAATGAAGTCCGCCTGCTGCAACAGGCTGTCGAGACTGCAATAACGCGCGTTGAAACGCTGCTCGACCGCAGGCTTGGGTGAGTGGCTGTGGTAGATCACCGGCATGCCGAAGCCGAAGTGCCCGCGCTGGGCCAGGGCTTCACCGATGCGACCCATGCCGATGATACCCAGGGTCTTGCCATGGACGTCGCTGCCGAAATGCTTGGAGCCGATGCTCTGTTGCCAGCCGCCGGCACGGACCAGGTTGGCCAGCTCCACCACGCGGCGAGCGGTGGCCAGGATCAGCGCGAAACCCGTGTCTGCGGTGGTTTCGGTCAGCACGTCGGGCGTGTTGGTGAGCAGGATCCGGCGTTCGGTCAGGTAGTCGATGTCGTAGTTGTCGACCCCCACCGAGACGCTGGCGATGGCTTGCAGGTCTGGCGCCAGGTCCAGCAGCGAGGCGTCCAGCCGGAGGCTGGCCCCCAGCAGGCCATGGGCGCCAGGCAAGGCGTCGCGCAGTTGCGCCAGGCCCTGGGCATCGAGACGTTCGACCAGGGTCACCTGGGCCAGGGCTTGCAGGCGGGCCATCAGTTGTTCGGAAAGGGCCTTGTATAACACCACGTGTTTTTTCATGGGGATCGGTCTCGATTCAGGAGTGGGCGGTCGCCGGGTGTGGCTTGGCGGCCTTGGATTCGACCCGGTCGCTGGCGCCAGGCTTGAGGGCGAGGGTCAGCACCACCGACAGAAGCAGTGCGCCGCTCATCAGCAGGAACGACATGCCTGGAGAACCGGTGGAACCGTTGAGGTAACCCACCAGGTAGGAGCCGCCGAAGGAGCCCAGGGCGCCCATGCTGTTGATCAACGCCATGGCGCCACCTGCGACATTGGCCGGAAGGATCTCCGGGACGATGGCGAAAAACGGCCCGTACGGCGCATACATGCAGGCCCCGGCGACCACCAGCAGGCTGTAGGACCACCAGAAATGCTCGGGCCCCAGCAGGTACGAGGCATAGAACGCGATGGAGGCGACCAGCAGTGGCGGCCAGACGAAACGCTTGCGTTTCTGGGCCTTGTCCGACGCCCAGGACACCACGAGCATGCCGGCCACCGCCGCCAGGTACGGCAAGGACGACAGCCAGCCGGCCTCCACCATGCTCATTTGCTGGCCTGCCTTGAGGATCGACGGCAGCCACAGCACGAACCCATAGACCCCGATGCTCCAGCAGAAGAACTGCAGCGCCAGGATGATGACCTTGGGCGAGCGGAAGGCCTCGGCGTAGTTCTTCACCGCCTTGATGCCGACCTGTTCCGCTGCCAATGCGCTCTCCAGGTCGTGTTTTTCCTGGGCGTTGAGCCATTTGGCCTGGGACGGACGATCATCCGCCAGGCGCCACCAGATAAAGGCCCAGAACACCGCCGGCAGGCCCTCGATGATGAACATCCAGCGCCAGTCGAACTGCTGCACCAGATAACCGGACACCACCGACATCCACAGCATCGTCACTGGGTTGCCGAGGATCAGGAAGGTGTTGGCGCGCGAGCGTTCGGCCCGGGTGAACCAATGGCACAGGTAAACCAGCATGGCCGGCATCACGGCGGCCTCGACCACGCCGAGCATGAAGCGGATCACGATCAGCCAATAGGCATTGGAGACGACGCCGGTCAGCGTCGCCAGCGAGCCCCAGAGTATCAGGCTGACGAAGATCAGCTTCTTGACGCTGTGCTTCTGGGCGTAGATCGCCCCCGGTACCTGGAAGAAAAAGTAGCCGAGAAAAAACAGGGCCCCCAGCAGGGACGACAACCCCGGTGTGATCATCAGGTCCTCGGCCATGCCCGAGGCGGCGGCGAACCCGTAGTTGGCCCGATCCAGATAGGCCAGGCTGTAGGTGATGAACACAATGGGCATGATGTACCACCAGCGGCGGGTGGCGAGGTTGAGCGTTTGCATGTCGTTGACTCCTGAGCTTGTTGTTTTTGTTTGCAGCAGGTGTGTTTTGCGGTGGCCTCTATCGCGAGCAAGCTCGCTCCCACAGGGGTTAACTCGATCCCATGTGGGAGCGAGCTTGCTCGCGATAGGCGGTTTCAAATTCAGCCAGTAACTCAATGCGAGTCGGCAATCCCTCCATGTCTCCACGGCTCTGTACCGCGCGGCTGCCAATCCAGTTGGCGCGCTGCACGGCCTCGGTGATGGCGCGTCCTTCGAGCAACGCACTGACCAGGCCAACGGCAAATCCATCGCCGGCGCCCACGGTGTCCACCACGCGCGCCACCGGCACGCCAGGCACAACGCCTTGTTCAAGCGGCGTGCGGTAATAGGCACCCTGCGCGCCGAGCTTGATCACCACGGCGTCGGCGCCCTGGTCCAGGTAGAACGCGGCGATGTCGGCGGGCTCGTCGTACCCGGTCAGCAGCCGCCCTTCGCCGAGTCCCGGCAAGACCCAGTGGGCGAGGGCGGCGAGGCGATTGACTTCGCCGATCATCGTCGACTCGCTGGCCCACAGGCCTGGTCGCAGATTGGGATCGAACGACAGGCTACGGCCGGCTTCGCGCATGCGGGTCATCAACTCGAAGGCCATCTGCCGAGCCGTGGCCGACAGCGCCGGCACGATACCGGTGGCGTGCAGGTGACGGGCTTGCAGCAGCGCCGGCACGATGGACGCCACCGACAGATGGCTGGCCGCTGAGCCGCGTCGGAAGTATTCGACTTGCGGGTCGCTGCCATCATCGGTACGGGACTTGAACTGGAATCCGGTGGGGTGCGCTGGATCCACCGCCACGTGACTGCAGTCCAGGCCTTCGTTCTCCAGCGTCCGCACCACGAAACGGCCCAGGGAGTCGGCGCCGACCCGGCTCAGCCATGCCACCTGCAAGCCCAGCCGGGACAAGCCGATGGCGACGTTGCTGTCGGCCCCGGCGATGCGTTTATGAAACTGGTTGACGCAGGCCAGATCACCGTTCTGGTCGGCCACCAGCATCGCCATGGTTTCGCCGAACGACAATACATCGAGCTCAGACATGGGCGGGCTCCCGGCTCGATTGCCCAAGTTGGGCGAGGGCGGCCACATGCTCCCTGGTCAACTGCAACAGGTCTTCGCCTTGCAGTGGGTATTCGACGGCCCGCATCACGCCGGCCGGCATCTGTTTGAACAGTTGTCCCCACACATGCAGGTCCGTCACTGCCGGCGGCATGGCCACCAGCTTGCCGTCGGCGCGTCGGGCCACCGCCTTGCAGTGCACATACGCCACATAGCGGCCGAGCTGCCGGGCCGCCATGGCCGCCGATTGGTCCTGCCATTGCCAGTTGCCAATATCGAAGGTCATGCCGATGGGCAACGCTTGCTGCTCGGCTGCGGCGAAGAACCGTTGCAACGGTTCGATTCGCCCGCCCTGCAAGGTCTGGTCGTTTTCCACCAGCAATTGCACCGGGCTTGCGGCGAGCACATCCGCCAAGGCTGACAGGTCATGGGAATCGGTGAAGTGACCGAGGGAGACTTTCAGCCATGTGGAGCCGAACGCCTCGGCACGTTGCAAGGTAGGCGCCAGGGCGGGATTGGGTTTGGACCGGCCCGCGAGCCACAGCTCGAGGGGGGACGAAAAAATGCTCTGCAAACCTTTGGCCTGGGCGCTCGTGGCCAGCTCGGCGGGCTGTTCGGTGGTGAGCAGTTCCTCGCGCCATTCGACCCGCGAGGCGCCGGCGGCGGTCAGCAGATCGATGAAACTGCCTTGGCCATGTTGCCGCACCAGGTCGGCGCCGTAGCTGGAAAGGCTGATGGAAACGGGTGGCTTGTTCATTGTTGTCACACCTCTGAAACCGGTTTCAGTTCTGGTCAAAAAAAAGGGGGAGCTTCAGGGCCTCATCGCGAGCAAGCTGGCTCCCACAGGGGTCTTCAATGCGCTACAGATCCAGTGTGGGAGCGAGCTTGCTCGCGATAGCGCCCTCACCATCACCGACCATTGCCAAGCGTCGACCCACGCTCGATCAACCGCGCCGCAAAATCCAGGGTCCGCACCGGCCCGCTGTCGCCGCGCAAGCGCTTGAGCAGGCATTCGAATGCACTGGCGCCGATCTCGGCAGTGGGTTGGGCGAGGGCCGTGATGCCGCTGCCCACCAACGGATACCAGTCCAGGTCGTCGAGGGCGATCAGGCCCACGTCGTCGAACAGGTCGCAGCCCAGTTCACGCAACACCCGGGTGGCGGACAAGGCTGCAATGCCATTGGCGCAGAACAGCGCCTTGGGGCCCCGGTCCGGCTGGGCCAGGAAGGTCTCGATGCGCGTGGTCAACTGATCGCAGATTTCCACCACGGTGCCGCAGAGGGCGGGGCGCTGCTCGATGCCAGCCTTGAAGCTCTCGACCCGCTCGATTCGCGAGCTGGTCCCGTCGAACGGCTCGGTTACCAGCAGCAGGTCACGGTAGCCTCGCTGTTCAAGGTGATCGAGGGCCATCGTCACGGCGGCGGGGTTGTCCAATCCCACCAGGTCGCTGTCGAGCCTGTCGACCTTGCGGTCCACCAGTGCCAGGGGCATCTCGTTGCGCAGTTCGAGCAGTTCGTCCCGGTGATGGCCGAGGGTGTTTACGATCAAGCCTTCGATGTTGTAGGCGCGCAACAGCGCCAGGTGCTGGCGTTCCTGCTCGTCGTCCCGGTCGGTGTTGCATACCACCAGGCTGTAGCCATGGCGACGGCAGGCGGTTTCCACACCATGCATCACGGCAATCGAATAAGGGTTGCGGATATCGGCCACCAGCATGCCGATCAGGCGAGTACGGCCGCGCTTGAGGCCGCGGGCCATCTGGTTGGGGCGATAGCCCAGTTCACTGATCGCTTGCTCGATGCGCCGGGCGATGGCTTCGGAGAGCAGGGCGCGGTCCTCGCCGATGAACCGCGAGACGCTGGCCTTGGAAACCCCGGCGCGTTCGGCCACATCAAGCATGGTGACGCGGCTGCGCTGGGCGGCGGAGAAAGAATTCACGGATGGAAACCTGCTTATTGGAATTATTCAACGGTTCTGAAACCGGTTTCAGGAAACCTCAGAACACAGTCGCCCGTCAAGGGCGTCTCGATGCGAGAGCGACCGACGGTTGCCACGTCGCGAGCGGTTTTGAGGTGACGGTCACTCTCTTGCAAGCTGAGCCGCCGCTATCGCGAACAAGCTCGCTTGCACGATGGTGACTTGCACAGGTTGGTGAACGACGCCAGTCCTGTGGGAGCGAGCTTGCTCACGATAGCGTCCATTGAAACGCTGGAATCAGTCCTGTCTTACGTAGGTCCCGGTACCCCGGAGAATGTTCTGCAGGGTCAACTCCACTTCCACCAGATCCGCCGCATCGGTGCAGTGGCTGATTTCCAGCACGTCGTCGCCATTGAGAGCATCGACGTGCGCCGCGGCGATCTCGATCTTCAGCAGGGTCGGGCTGAGGGTCACCTTTACACCATCCAGTGTCGAAGGCTCGCCATCGAGCGCGATCTCCAGCTCGTCCTCGTCGGGATAACGGCTCATGAGGAACATTTCGCCCTGGGCGCTGTGGCAGCAGAGCATGGCCATGTTGTCTTCTTCTTCATCACACGGGTTGGCGATCAGAAGGGCGGTGGTCATTTTCAAGGTGATGGCTCCAGGATCGAGTGCACGTGCGGGGTGCAAAAAGTGGATTCTGCCAGCGCGAAGGATTTTCTGCTGGTTTACCGCCTCGGGGTGCCGTTTGGTCCCCAGCCTGCTAGGGTTGTCCGGTGCGTACCGGCTGTTTAGCTAGCCGTTGACCGAATATGTCGCAGCGCTGCAAGCATGCTCGTTGTCGCACTCGTTAAGCTGCGCAACGGATGCGCACCTGCCAAGAGCACCGTGGGGTGTTTTTGGCAGGTGTTCATCACATGGAAGGTTACATGGAAAAGGAATGTGACCTGCGGGTCTTGTCCAGCTTCACCCACCTGTCGTCCTGTTTCCTCTGCCCGAGAATCAGGAACAGGATGGCCGGCAGCCCGAGAGGGGTTGCACGACGCTTTCATCAATAACAAGCCCAAGCGGAGTACCACAGATGGCGTTCTTCACCGCAGCCAGCAAAGCCGACTTCCAGCATCAACTGCAAGCGGTACTGGCGCAGCACATCAGTGAACAGGCACTGCCACAAGTGGCGCTGTTCGCTGAACAATTCTTCGGCATCATTTCCCTCGATGAACTCACCCAGCGCCGGTTGTCCGACCTCGCCGGTTGCACCCTGTCTGCCTGGCGCCTGCTTGAGCGCTTCGATCACGCGCAACCGCAGGTGCGTGTGTACAACCCCGATTACGAACGTCACGGCTGGCAATCGACCCACACCGCCGTGGAAGTGCTGCACCACGACCTGCCATTCCTGGTGGACTCGGTGCGTACCGAGCTGAACCGTCGCGGCTACAGCATCCATACCCTGCAAACCACTGTGCTGAGCGTGCGCCGTGGCGCCAAGGGCGAGTTACTGGAAATCCTGCCCAAGGGCACCCAGGGCGAGGGGATCCTGCAAGAGTCGTTGATGTACCTGGAAATCGACCGCTGCGCCAACGCCGCCGAACTCAACGTCCTGAGCAAGGAACTCGAGCAGGTGCTGGGTGAAGTGCGCGTGGCCGTGGCCGACTTCGAACCGATGAAAGCCAAGGTCCAGGACATCCTGGTGGGCCTGGACAACAGCGCCTACGCCATCGACGCCGATGAAAAGAGCGAAATCAAGACCTTCCTGGAGTGGCTGGTGGGCAACCACTTCACCTTCCTGGGCTATGAAGAGTTCGTGGTCCGTGAAGATGCCGAGGGTGGGCACATCGAGTACAACCCCGATTCGTTCCTCGGCCTGACCAGGCTGCTGCGCGCCGGCCTGACCGCCGATGACCTGCGCATCGAGGACTACGCCGTCAACTACCTGCGTGAACCGACTCCGCTGTCGTTCGCCAAGGCCGCGCACCCGAGCCGCGTCCATCGTCCGGCCTACCCGGACTATGTGTCGATCCGTGAAATCGACGCCGACGGCAAGGTCATCAAGGAATGCCGTTTCATGGGCCTGTACACCTCCTCGGTGTACGGCGAAAGCGTGCGGGTCATCCCGTACATCCGCCGCAAGGTCGAGGAAATCGAGCGGCGCTCGGGCTTCCAGGCCAAGGCGCACCTGGGCAAGGAACTGGCCCAGGTACTGGAAGTCCTGCCCCGTGACGACCTGTTCCAGACGCCGGTGGACGAGCTGTTCAGCACCGTGATGTCCATCGTGCAGATTCAGGAGCGCAACAAGATCCGCGTGTTCCTGCGCAAAGACCCGTATGGCCGTTTCTGCTACTGCCTGGCCTACGTGCCGCGCGACATCTATTCCACCGAAGTGCGCCAGAAGATCCAGCAAGTGCTGATGGATCGCCTCAAGGCCACGGACTGCGAATTCTGGACCTTCTTCTCCGAGTCCGTGCTGGCTCGTGTGCAGTTGATCCTGCGGGTGGACCCGAAGAACCGTATCGACATCGACCCGCTGCTGCTGGAAAAGGAAGTGGTACAGGCCTGCCGCAGCTGGAAGGACGACTACGCCAGCCTGGTCATCGAGAGCTTCGGCGAAGCCCAGGGCACCAACGTGCTGGCGGACTTCCCCAAAGGCTTCCCGGCCGGCTACCGCGAGCGCTTTGCCGCCCATTCGGCGGTGGTGGACATGCAGCACCTGCTGAGCCTGAACGAAACCAATCCGCTGGTGATGAGCTTCTACCAGCCATTGGGCCAGGTATCCGGCCAGCGCGAGCTGCATTGCAAGCTGTACCACGCCGACGCGCCGCTGGCCCTGTCCGACGTGTTGCCGATCCTGGAAAACCTCGGCCTGCGCGTGCTGGGTGAGTTCCCGTACCGCCTGCGCCACAACAACGGCCGCGAGTTCTGGATCCACGATTTCGCCTTCACCGCCGCCGAAGGCCTGGACCTGGACATCCAGCAGCTCAACGACACCCTGCAGGACGCTTTCGTGCACATCGTGCGCGGCGATGCCGAGAACGATGCGTTCAACCGTCTGGTGCTGACCGCCGGCCTGCCATGGCGCGATGTGGCGCTGCTGCGAGCCTATGCCCGTTACCTGAAGCAGATCCGCCTGGGCTTCGACCTGGGTTACATCGCCAGCACCCTGAACAACCACACCGATATCGCTCGCGAACTGACCCGGTTGTTCAAGACCCGCTTCTACCTGGCACGCAAACTCAGCGGCGACGACCTGGAAGACAAGCAACTGCGCCTGGAACAGGCGATCCTCACGGCCCTGGACGATGTCCAGGTGCTCAACGAAGACCGCATCCTGCGTCGCTACCTGGACCTGATCAAGGCCACCCTGCGGACCAACTTCTACCAGACCGACGCCCACGGCCAGAACAAGTCGTACTTCAGCTTCAAGTTCAACCCGCACCTGATCCCGGAACTGCCCAAGCCGGTGCCCAAGTTCGAGATCTTCGTGTACTCGCCACGGATCGAGGGCGTGCACCTGCGCTTCGGCAATGTGGCTCGCGGCGGCCTGCGCTGGTCCGACCGTGAAGAGGATTACCGCACCGAAGTGCTGGGCCTGGTAAAAGCCCAGCAGGTTAAGAACTCGGTGATCGTGCCGGTGGGGGCCAAGGGCGGATTCCTGCCACGTCGCCTGCCACTGGGCGGCAGCCGGGACGAGATCGCGGCCGAGGGCGTTGCCTGCTACCGCATCTTCATCTCGGGCCTGCTGGACATCACCGACAACCTGAAGGACGGCGCCCTGGTGCCGCCGGCCAACGTGGTGCGGCATGACCATGACGACCCGTACCTGGTGGTGGCGGCGGACAAGGGCACCGCGACCTTCTCCGACATCGCCAACGGCATCGCCATCGACTACGGTTTCTGGCTCGGCGACGCGTTCGCCTCGGGCGGCTCGGCCGGTTACGACCACAAGAAGATGGGCATCACCGCCAAGGGCGCGTGGGTGGGCGTGCAGCGCCACTTCCGCGAGCGTGGCATCAATGTCCAGGAAGACAGCATCACCGTGGTGGGCATCGGCGACATGGCCGGCGACGTGTTCGGCAACGGCCTGCTGATGTCCGACAAGCTGCAGCTGGTGGCGGCGTTCAACCACCTGCACATCTTCGTCGACCCGAATCCGGATCCGGCCAGCAGCTTCGCCGAGCGCAAGCGCCTGTTCGACCTGCCGCGTTCGGCCTGGACCGACTACGACACCAGCATCATGTCCGAAGGCGGCGGTATCTTCTCGCGCAGCGCGAAAAGCATCGCCATCACGCCACAGATGCAGGAACGATTCGACATCAAGGCTGACAAGCTGACCCCGACCGAACTGCTCAATGCCTTGCTCAAGGCACCGGTGGACCTGTTGTGGAACGGCGGTATCGGCACCTACGTCAAGGCCAGCAGCGAGAGCCACGCCGACGTCGGCGACAAGGCCAACGATGCACTGCGTGTGAACGGCAACGAGCTGCGCTGCAAGGTGGTGGGCGAGGGCGGCAACCTGGGCATGACCCAGCTGGGTCGCGTCGAGTTCGGCCTGCATGGCGGCGCCACCAACACCGACTTCATCGACAACGCCGGTGGCGTGGACTGCTCCGACCACGAAGTGAACATCAAGATCCTGCTCAACGAAGTGGTGCAGGCCGGCGACATGACCGACAAGCAACGCAACCAGTTGCTGGCGAGCATGACCGACGAAGTCGGTGGCCTGGTGCTGGGCAACAACTACAAGCAGACCCAGGCCCTGTCCCTGGCGGCCCGCCGTGCCTTCGTGCGGATCGCCGAATACAAGCGCCTGATGAACGACCTGGAAGCCCGGGGCAAGCTGGACCGCGCCATCGAGTTCCTGCCGACCGAGGAGCAACTGGCCGAACGCGTCGCGGCGGGCCATGGCCTGACCCGTGCCGAGCTGTCGGTGCTGATCTCCTACAGCAAGATCGACCTCAAGGAGGCGCTGCTCAACTCCCTGGTGCCGGACGACGACTACCTGACCCGGGACATGGAAACCGCGTTCCCGCCGACCCTGGTGAGCAAGTTCTCCGAAGCCATGCGTCGCCATCGTCTCAAGCGCGAGATCGTCAGCACCCAGATCGCCAACGACCTGGTCAACCACATGGGCATCACTTTCGTCCAGCGGCTGAAAGAGTCCACTGGCATGAGCCCGGCGAACGTGGCGGGTGCGTATGTCATCGTTCGGGATATCTTTCACCTTCCACACTGGTTCCGCCAGATCGAAGCCCTGGACCACCAGGTCTCGGCGGACGTCCAGCTGGAACTGATGGACGAGCTGATGCGCCTGGGACGCCGCGCGACGCGCTGGTTCCTGCGCAGCCGCCGCAACGAGCAGAACGCCGCCCGCGACGTCGCGCACTTCGGTCCGCACCTGGCGGCGTTGGGCCTCAAGCTCGACGAACTGCTGGAAGGTCCGACCCGCGAAGGCTGGCAGACCCGCTACCAGGCCTATGTGGCGGCCGGCGTGCCGGAGTTGCTGGCGCGCATGGTGGCAGGCACCACGCACCTGTACACCTTGCTGCCGATCATCGAGGCATCCGACGTGACGGGCCAGAACGCCGCCGATGTGGCCAAGGCCTACTTCGCCGTGGGCAGCGCCCTGGACGTCACCTGGTACCTGCAGCAGATCAGCGCCTTGCCAGTGGAAAACAACTGGCAGGCCCTGGCCCGCGAAGCGTTCCGCGATGATGTCGACTGGCAGCAGCGGGCGATCACCATCTCGGTCCTGCAACAGGGCGATGGCACCCAGGACGTGGAAACCCGCCTGGCGCTGTGGCTGGAGCAGCATCACAGCATGGTCGAGCGCTGGCGTGCGATGCTGGTGGACATCCGTGCCGCCAACGGTACCGACTACGCCATGTACGCAGTGGCCAACCGCGAACTGCTGGACCTGGCGTTGAGCGGTCAGGCGGTCGTGACGGCCAACTGATCCGGCGTTGAATGAAAAGCCCCGCATCGCGAGATGCGGGGCTTTTTTGCCTTTCAGGATTGACTGTGGCCCCCTGTGGAAGCGAGCTTGTAGTGTGATCGTCAGTTTTTCAGCGGTATCAATACCGCTTCATCCTTTCCCATCACCATGAACACCAGCAGTTTCGCCGGCTCGGTCGCGCTGGCGTTTTTCGAGACCAGGTGCTCGGAACCCGCCGCTTCATACCAGAACTCCCCGGCCTTGTAGGTGGTCGCCGGCTCGCCCTTGACCTGTGAGGTGATGGCGCCTTCGAGCACATAGGCCATGGCCGTGCCTTCATGTTTGTGGGCAATGGAGGATTGGCCCGGCGCGTAGTCGACCGTGAGCATCATGGTTTTTTTACCGGGCAGGTTCTTCAACGCCTTTTCCTGCAGCACCGTGACCTTTTCCGAAGGCGCGGTTTCATGGGCGTAGGCCTGGGCGAGGGGCAGCAGGCCGAGGGCGGCGATCAGGCAGAGTGTTTTCATGGGGACATGACCTGTGTGGTTGTGAGTGGATTCGCGCTGTTGCGGCGATGAATCCACCCTAAGCCCCAGGGTGAGGCAAGCAAACGTCCAATCTTGCGGAAGGTGAGTAGACCAATGATGGGGGCGAATCCACGGCAGGCTGGCCAGTGCGATGAGCTGGCCAGCCCCTTTGTGGTGAGCGGATCAATCCCCTCACCACAATCTGGCCGGGCAGGAATAAAGCGGCGACCTTCAGACAATCGGGAAGCTGTTGAAGTCCACGCTGCGGGCCAGGCGATTGTCGATCAGGCCGATGAAGCCTTGCACTTCGGGGCAATTGAAGTGGGCCTGCATGGCCGCTTCCGATTGCCAGCGGGCGCTGACGGTCCAGCGATCGCCGTCCTCCGGGCAACGGTCGACCATATAGGCGTCGCAGCCCGGCTGGGCACGCAGGGTTTCGACGATCTGCTGCAATTGCCGGCCCAGCTCTTCCGAGCGGCCGGCGGCAGCCTGCACCTGTACGGTATTGATCACTTGGCGAGTCATTGCGCTGGCTCCTGAATCAAGTCGGACGGGGTTGTTCGGCACTCAACGGCACCTGTGCAGGATAGGCCCCCCAGGCCAAGGCTAAAACAGCCAATGGGCGGATAAATGACCAGTCCAATCGCCTCAGGCGAGCTGTTGCAGGATGTCCCGCAAGCGGTCCAGGGCGGTGTCGATGTCCAGGGTTTCGATCGCGCCAAAACCCAGGAACAGGCCCGGGCGGACCGGCGCTTCGTTGAAGAAGCCGTCGAGGCTGTACAAGCCGATTTCGGCTTTCTTCGCCAGCTCGATCACCAGCGCCAGGTCGATCGGCACCTTGCACAGTACCGCCAGGTGAAAGCCCGCGGTGGTGGGCACGGCTTCGAACCAGGGAGACAGGTCCCCGGCCATGCGGGCCAGGATGCGTTCGCGCCGACCGGCGTAGAGGGTGTGGCATCGACGGATGTGCTTGAGCAGGCAGCCCTCGGCGATGAACTTGGCCAAGGCCCATTGGGGCAGGGTGGAGGTGTGCTGGTCGGTGAGGCGCTTGGCCAGGATCACCGCTTCGAGAATGGCCGGTGGCAAGATGGCGTAACCGAGCCGCAGTTCCGGCAGCAGCGTCTTGGAGAAGGTCCCGACGTACGCCACGATGCCGCGTTCGTCCATGCTCTGCAGGGAGTCGGCAGGGCGTCCTTCGTAGCGGAACTCGCTGTCGTAGTCGTCCTCGATGATGATCGCCCCCAGCTCGTAGGCCCTTGCCAGCAAGGCCTGGCGCCGCGCCTGGCTCATGGGCATGCCCAACGGGAACTGGTGGGAAGGGGTCACGTAGATCAGCCGCGTACCGTCGGGAATCAGGTCCACGCGCATGCCTTGCTCGTCCACCGGCACGCCGGCCACCGTCGCCCCATGGGAACCGAACAGCAGGCGCGCCGGTGGGTAGCCCGGGTCTTCCATGGACACCAGGCTACCGGGACAGGTCAGTACTCGCGAGATCAGGTCCAGGGCCTGTTGTGCGCCGTTGCACACCACCACGTCGTCATCCTGGCAATTGACCCCGCGGGAAAACGCGACGTGCCGGGCAATGGCATTGCGCAGCGCCGGCAGGCCTTCGGGCTGGCTATAGAAACCCTTGTGGCTGGCGATCTGGCGCAGGGCATGGGCGGTGCAGCGGCGCCAGTCGTCCAGGGGAAACTGGCCCTTGCCGGTGGCGCCACCGATGAAGTCGTAGCGCAGGGCACTCTCGACGCTGGGGTGGCGCATCAGGTCCGGCATGTTGCGCCAGGCTTGCACCACCTCGGCGCCGGCCAGCTCCCGGTGGCTCTGCTTGTGCACGATCCTGGCCGGACGGGCGTTGACGTAGGTGCCCTTGCCTATGATGCCGGTCAGGAAGTTCTCATAGGTGAGCTGCGCATAAGTATCGGAAACCGTCTTGCGAGACACCCCCAGCTGTTCGGCCAGCAACCGGCTGGGGGGCAGTTGGGTACCGGCGGCCAGGCGGCCGCTTTCGATGGCGCTGCGTAATTGTTGATACAACTGGCTCGTCAGGTCCTTGCGGCCGTTGATGACGACATGAAGTTCCATACCCGCTGGCTCCTGGGGCAATTGGTTGCGGCGAGCATCAAAGGGGCAAGATTACCCGTATTGGATAAGCGCGTAGAAGTTGCGTGGTGAAAATCCCGCCTATTGGCTTCTGGACGGTGGTCCCGGTTTTTTCGTTGAATTGGACCTGTCCCTGGCGGCCCGCAGGCCCTACCGTGACGCTATCGAACGCCACGGAGCCCGCCATGAGCCAGCGTCTGGATTACTACAGCGCCTCCCCCGGGGCGATGAAAGCGATGATCGGCCTGGAAGCGCTGGCCAGTCGCCTGAGCATCGAGCCGGCGCTGCTGCACCTGATCAAGATTCGTGCCTCGCAGCTCAACGGCTGCGCCTTTTGCACGGACATGCACTCGGTGGACGCGCGACGCCAGGGTGAGACCGAACGACGCCTCTACGCCGTGGCGGTCTGGCGCGACAGCGGCTTTTTCAACCTGCGCGAACGTGCCGCCCTGGCCTGGACCGAAGCGGTCACGCTATTGGCCGAAAGCCAGGTGCCGGATGACGTCTATGCCCTGGCCCGTAGTCAGTTCGCCGAAGAAGAGCTGGTGGACCTGACCCTGGCGATCAGCACCATCAACGCCTGGAACCGTCTGGCGGTGAGTTTCCGTCAGAGTCCCAGCGCTTGATCGACACGGCACCCGGACGGCTGTTGAGGCGCAGCGAAGTCATTGGCCGCTGGCTGGCCTCTGGGGCTTGGCCGACGTGCCGAACGTATTGCCCATGCGCACCCCGGTAGCCGCCGGCGTTGCCAGGCCGACGCTGTTGGGCGGCCGCCGCTCGACGGGCACGTCCAGGGCTTCCCGGGCCTGTCGAGCGGCGGCCGCGGCCTGTGGATCGTTGCCCATCTGACGGCTCAGGCAGTTGTAGTCGGGGGTCTTGTAGCCACCCACCGTCACCTCGATACAGGCCGGCGCCTCGTCGCCCCAGGCGCTGCAAAGCACCGTGAACAATCCCACTCCCGCCGTCATGCCCATCCACTGTTTCATCGCTGACCTCCTGGCCCGTCACCGCGGACGGCGCGTTGTCAGGGCATCAGTCTAGTGCGGTCCGAGGGATTTGTATCAGGTGTCATACGACATTCATAAACAGCCCTCAGGATGACGTTTTTCAACGGATACGTCAGTCGTGCAGCAAGGCAGCGCCAGGGGTGGATGCAGGCGTGGATTGACCAGGCCCCCCTTGGGTTGGCTGATGGTGTGGTTGTGTCTGCTGGCCGCTCCGGTGCGGGCTGTTGGCCTGGTGGAGCTGGACATCGCGCCCCAGGCATTGACCACGGCGCTGGAGCAGTTCAGCCGGGCGACCGGCATGGCGGTGCTGGTGGACCACGGGTTGTCGAGCCGACGCCAGACCCTGGGTGTCCAGGGGCGATTCACGCCTTCCGAAGCCTTGAACGTATTGCTGCGCGGTACAGGGCTTGCGGCGCATTACGCCCGGGCGGACGCCTTCACGTTGCAGCCGGTGCGGGTCCGTGAAGTCGCGCTGCCCCCCGGCGCTGCGCCGGGGTTGAGTGAAGGCAATTATGCGGCGGCCATCCAGGCGGTCATCCAACGCAATTTGTGTGCGTCGCCACTGACCCGTCCGGGCAGCTTTCGCGCGTTGCTGCAGGTGTGGATCGGCCGCGACGGGGTGGTCCAGCACACTCGCCTGGTCGCTTCCACCGGGAATCTGATGCGTGACAAGGCCCTGGTCAACAGTATGCAGAACCTCAGGATCGACCGCCCGGCGCCCACGTCGTTGCGCCAGCCGGTGACCCTGCTCTTGTTACCCGACTCATCAGGAAAACGCATGGAATGCACAGCAGGGGAAGGGGTGTTCGGGCAATGAAAGACACTGGTCGCAACCCGATGGTCAGGCTTTTCCTCACCTCCTACGAGGATTTCAAGGTTCGCCTGCGCCGACGCCTGGGTTCCGAGGAACTGGCCAACGATGTGTTGCACGAGACCTACCTGCGAGTCGATCGCATGGACGACACACCGGACATCGCCCAGCCCAACGCCTATCTGTATCGCATGGCCCTGAACATCGCCGCCGACCGACGGCAAGCCGATGCTCGCCTGCTGACCGGCGGCGAGATCGACGAACTGCTGCAGGTTTCGGATGAGGCGCTGGACCCGGCCCGGGTCGTGAGCGGGCAGAAGGAACTGCAGACCTTGCTCAAGGCACTGTATGAATTGCCGGCGCGCCGGCGCAGGATTTTCATCGCGGCGCGCCTGGAAGAAGCACCGCACCTGGAAATTTCCCAGCGATTCGGTATTTCCACCCGGATGGTGGAGAAGGAAATCAAGGCCGCGCTGGGGCATTGCGCCCAACGCCTGGAAAGAAAAGTCATCCAACGGTTCGGTCCCGGGGCGGGAAAACAGTCTTGAAGGTTAGGCTGTGTACGAAAAGTGCCTGCGCGACGACCCTGCTGCCGTTGAGAACAGGCTCGCAACGCTCATTGGCAACCCGTCAACTGCGCTTGCTCGGCTGTTTTCGCCTGGCCTGCTCGCCGCGTGGCGACTTTACGTACAACCCTTGGATCGGATCAATTCGTGAGTACGTGTGCGCTTGAACATCTTCAGCATCGCTTCCCCTGATGCCACGCCAGAGGCTCGACTGGCCGACGAAGCCCGAGACTGGCTGATCCTGCTGACCTCGGGACGGGCCACCGTGGCCGATGCCCGGGCCTTGCGCCAATGGTGTGGGCAAAGCCCCGCGCACGCCCAGGCATTCGAGCAGGCCAAGGCGCTTTGGCAGGGGCTGCTGCCGGCCGCCGAGGCCATGCAGGCACCGCGGCATTTCGGCCGTCGGGCATTCCTGGGCGGGGCCATCGCGGCATCGGCGGGTTTCCTGTTGATCAGGACGATGGTGCCCGGCGGAATTTCCGGGCTGGGAGCCGACTACGTCACCGAGGTTGGCGAGCAGCGGCGGGTGGAACTGGGCGATGGAATCAGCCTGGAGCTCAATACCCAGACCCGCCTGAGTCGCCGTGCGCTGGCAGAGGGAGGGCAGGCACTGGAGTTGCTGGCTGGAGAGATCGAAGTGCAGGGGCGCAGTGTCTCGACGGTCAGCGTCCAGGCCGGCACCGGCTGGATCAGCGCTGCACGGGCACGGTTCAACATCCGCTACGTGGACCAGAGCGTCTGCACTACCTGCCTGGAAGGCGTCGTGCAGGTGCAGGTACAGGGGCAGAGCTTGCGTCTGGAGCCGGGCATGCAATTGACCTACGGCAATGGCCGTACCGGCCAGCCACAGAACGCCGATGTATCGGCTGCCGTTGCCTGGCGCGAGCAAGTGCTGGTCTTCAACGACGCCACGTTGGCCAGCGTCATCGATGAAATCAACCGCTACCGTCCGGGCATGTTGTTGCTGCTCAATCGTGAGTTGGGCCAGCGCAAGGTCCAGGCGCGTTTCCGTCTCGATCAACTGGCTGGCGTGGCGCTGCTGATCCGCGACGCCTACGGGGCCCGATGCATCGAATTACCGGGTGGGGTAGTGGTACTCAGTTGAAGCCACTGGTGCTTTGCGAGCCGTCTCGAAGCTGGCGTGGCGGCACTCTCTGTCACGCCACGCAGCTTCTCGAAGGGCATTGACGGGACCTTCAGGCGACGGTCGCGGCGCTGCGTTCGCGCAGCTCCTGCAAGCGATCGGCGCCGCCTTCGGCGACACGATTCTCCAGCAAGCGGTCGGACCCGCCCTCGGCGACACGACGTTCCAGCAAGCGATCGGACCCGCCTTCGGCGACACGACGTTCCAGCAAGCGGTCGGAGCCGCCTTCGGCGACACGACGTTCCAGCAAGCGATCGGACCCGCCCTCGGCGACACGACGTTCCAGCAAGCGGTCGGAGCCACCTTCGGCGACACGGCGTTCCAGCAAACGGTCGGACCCGCCTTCAGCCAGGTGTTGCGCAGCCTGGCTGTGGGGCGTTGCGCTCGCCGAGGCGACATTCGCCACGCCGACCCCGCCAACCAGGGTCAGGGCCAGTGCCAGGGAGGATATCTTCGAGAAACTGAGCATGGTGGTTCTCCTTGCGTTCAAGTGGATTGGGTCCGTGGCAGCGAAGGGTGTTGCTGTCCGGTGATCACAGTTAAACGCCTGGATGTATCGACGCTGTGTGGCGGGAGAGGGCGAAATCGACGGTTTCGTATCTGTCGCGGGTTCATATACAGACCGATACAAATCCGTTGTAGACCTGCCTGCCAGTGCTCAATTCCGAGGACTTTCCCTAGCCGATAATCGCACGCTTTGTACGGTGGGCAGGCCTGGGTTATTGACCGAACTAACCGGTTGGTACATTTTAGGCGCAACAGTCTTGTCCGATACGGCGGGGCTCATAATAAAAATAGAGGAACACCCTATGCGCAGCCGTCCGCGGGCACCCCACGCTCTCTCTTCGCTCTGTCGTTTCATTCCTGAAGCCATTTGCGTCTCCGGTTCGACCCGGTAGCGGCCCACGCCGCTGCGGTCCTATCGCGCCGCCGAGGCCGGCGCTCGACAAACCCGAGAGGTCTTCAAGATGACCAAAGTCGTCGATCTGTATTTCAAGTTGCTCAAGTTGCTGATTGTCCTGTGCATGGTCGCGATGATCGTGCTGGTATTCGGTAACGTCGTGCTGCGTTACGCCTTCAACTCCGGCATCAGCGTGTCCGAGGAGCTGTCGCGCTGGTTCTTCGTCTGGATGATTTTTCTCGGCGCCCTGGTGGCACTCAAGGACCGCGCGCACCTGGGCATGGACAGCCTGGTCAAGCGTCTGCCAGCGGCCGGCAAGCGCGCCTGCCTGGTCATCGGGCATCTGCTGATGCTGTACATCTGCTGGTTGATCTTGCTGGGCAGCTGGCAGCAGGCGGTGATCAACCTGCAGGTGGTCGCACCGGCATCCGGTCTGTCCATGGCGCTGTTCTATGCCGCCGGCCTGGTATTCGGTGCCAGTGCCGCGCCGATCCTGCTCCATGAACTCTACCTGGCCCTGTTCGGCAAGCTCGGCGACGACGAGCTGGTGATGATCAAGGACAACGACGCTACGCAAGTGCTGGCGCATAACCCCATCAAGAGTGACCGCCCATGACACTGGCCATTTTCCTCGGGTCCCTGATGGGCAGCATGGCGCTGGGCATACCCATCGCGTTTGCCTTGCTGGTGGTCAGTGTGGCGTTGATGGTCTACCTGGACCTGTTCGACGCGCAGATCATTGCCCAGAACCTGCTCAATGGCGCCGACAGCTTTCCGCTGATGGCGGTGCCGTTCTTCATGCTGGCCGGCGAAATCATGAATGTCGGCGGCTTGTCCAAGCGCATCGTCAACATTGCCATGGCCCTGGTAGGGCATAAGCGCGGTGGCCTCGGTTACGTGGCGATCATCGCGTCCTGCCTGCTGGCATCGCTCTCCGGCTCCGCCGTTGCCGACGCGGCCGCACTGGCGGCGTTGCTGGTGCCGATGATGGTGCTGGCCGGGCACTCCCGGGGTCGGTCGGCCGGCCTGATCGCGGCCGGCAGCATCATTGCGCCGGTCATTCCCCCCAGCATCGGTTTCATTGTGTTTGGCGTGGCGTCCGGTGTGTCGATTTCCAAGCTGTTTCTGGCCGGCATCGTGCCAGGGCTGTTGCTGGGCGCTTCGCTGGCCGTGGCCTGGTGGTACATCTCGCGCAACGAGCATGTGGAAACGCCCCCCAAGCGCTCCCGCGCCGAAGTACTGCGCACCCTGCTCGACGGCAGTTGGGCGCTGGGCCTGCCCCTGATCATCATCCTGGGCCTGAAGTTCGGCATCTTCACCCCCACCGAAGCCGCAGTGGTGGCGGCGGTCTACTCGCTGTTCGTGTCCCTGGTGATCTATCGGGAAATGAAAGTCAGCCAACTGTACGAAGTGATCCTGTCCTCGGCCAGGACCACTTCGGTGGTGATGCTGCTGGTGGCGGCGGCCATGGTTTCATCCTGGCTGGTGACCATTGCAGACCTGCCGGGTCAGTTGGTGGAGCTGCTGGCACCCTTCATGGACAACCAGACCCTCCTGCTGCTGGTGATGATGGCGTTGATCATCCTGGTGGGAACGGTCATGGACATGACGCCGACCATCCTCATCCTCACGCCGGTGCTGATGCCCGCGGTCATCCAGGCGGGGATCGATCCGGTGTATTTCGGCGTGCTGTTTCTGATCAATACGGCCATCGGCCTGATCACCCCGCCCGTGGGCACGGTACTGAATGTGGTGTGCGGCGTGGCGAAGCTGGATTTCGAGGAGATCGTCCGCGGGGTCTGGCCGTTCATGCTCGCGCAATTCGTGGTGCTGTTCCTGCTGGTGCTGTTCCCGCAACTGGTCCTCGGGCCGTTGAAGTTCTTCACCGGATGAGCCCGGTGCAAGCCTGGTCAGCTCGACCTCAACAACAATAATGAATGGAGAGTGACATGCGAAAACTGATGAAGACCCTGTTGGCCGGGGCATGTGCGACGGGGTTGCTGCTGGGCAGCGTGGCCGGCCATGCGGACGAGATACGCGAGCGCACCCTGCGATTCGCGTTCCAGAACGTCAAGGAACATCCACAGGGCCAGGGGGCGCAGAAGTTCGCCGACCTGCTCAGCGAAAAGAGCGGCGGCAAGATCAAGGTCCGCCTGTTCCCCGGCGGCACGCTGGGCGGTGACGTGCAGACGGTGTCTGCCCTGCAGGGCGGTACGCTGGATATCACCGTGCTCAACTCGGGCATCCTGGCGGCCCAGGCACCGGACTTCGCCATGCTCGACTTTCCGTTTCTGTTCAACGACGCCGCCGAGGCCCATGCGGTGATCGACGGACCGGTCGGCCAGAAGCTCGCAGCGCAACTGGACAGCAAAGGGTTGGTCGGCCTGGGCTACTGGGACCTGGGGTTTCGCCACCTGACCAACAGCAAGCATCCGGTGAACCGGCTCGAAGACATGCAGGGCCTGAAGATTCGGGTCATTCAGTCGCCCATCTACCTGGAAACCTTCTCCGCGCTGGGGGCCAACCCCGTGCCGATGGCGTTCCCCGAGGTCTACACCGGTCTTGAACAACACACCATCGACGGCCAGGAGAACCCGTTCACGGTGATCGAGGGCAACAAGTTCTACGAGGTGCAGAAATACCTGTCCGTCACGGGCCATATCTTCAACCCGCAATCGTTGATCATCAGCCAGAAGACCTGGAATCGCCTCAACGATGCTGAAAAAACCATGATTCGCGAGGCCGCCGCCCAAGCGCAGCACTTCCAGCGGGAAGTCACCGCGGCGAGCATGGACAAGGCCAAGGCGACGCTGGCTGGCGCGATGACCGTCAACGAACTCACCCCGGCCGAGAAAGATCGCTTCCGCGAGCGGGTGCGGCCGGTGATCGACAAGTTCGCCCAGTCCCTGGACGCCAACCTGGTGAAGATGATGTACGACGAAATCGCCAAGGTGCGGGCAGGACAGTGAGCTGAATCGGGTCCCGTTCAAGTCTGTGGGAGCGCGCCTGCTCGCGATGGCGGTGTGTCAGCGACTTGCAGTGTGGCTGACCCGGCGCCATCGCGGGCAGGCTCGTTCCCACAGCCTAACGCATCGTTATCAGAGCGTTATCGAGCCCCTGGCACCGCCAGCCACTGCCCGATGACTTTCTGGTAGCTGCCATTGGCCTTGCTCAGGTGCAGCCACTGGTCCACATACATTTTCCAGGTGGTGTCGTCCCGAGGCAGCAGATAGGCCTTCTCGCCATATTGCAGGTAGCGGGTCGGGTTGACGGCGCAAAGGCCAGGCTTGAGTTTCTGTTGGTAGAGGGCTTCCGACGCATCGGTGATCATCACGTCGGCCCGCTTGTCCAGCAGCTCCTGGAAGATGGTCACGTTGTCATGGAAACTGAGCTGGCCCTTGGGCAGGAAGGCCCGTACGAAGGCTTCGTTGGTGCCGCCGGCGGGCTCCACCAGGCGCACCGAGGGCTGGTTGAGCTGCTCGATGGTCTGGTAGCGCGACTGGTCTTCGCAGCGCACCAGCGGGATTTTTCCGTCCACGTCCAGGGTGTCACTGAAAAACGCTTTCTTCTGGCGTTCCAGGGTCACGGAAATCCCGCCCATGCCGATGTCGCACTTGCCTGCCAGCATGTCCGGCATCAGGGTCTTCCAGGTAGTCTGCACCCACTGCACCTTCACCCCCAGGCTCGTGGCCAGGGAGCGTGCCATGTCGATGTCGATGCCTTCGTATTCACCGCTTTCAGCCTTGTAGGTGTAGGGCTTGTAGTCACCGGTGGTGCAGACCTTGAGCTCGCCGCGTTGCAGGACCTGATCCAGATGGGAAGGGGCCGGCTCGGCCATGACGCTGCCGCACAGCGCCATCAGGCCGCAGAACGTCATTGTGCTTATTGTGTTTTTCATAGGGACGCACGTCTCGCAAGGGAAGGGGACAAGACGGGCCAGTGTAGTGAAAGTGCTTGCAGGCTGTCACCGAAGGCGTGGGCTGGGCATGCTTGCGCCCGCGGTGGCGGCAGGGCTCGTGTTCAAGGGCCGTCCGGTCGGATATGTTCGCTCATCAATTGCACGAGCGATCCCACAGGCTCGCTCAGGCTTTGGGGGCGACGATGCACGAGGCCGATATCACGGTGAAAAGTGTGCTCCCCCAGCTCCACCACCCGGACGTCGCCGGGCCAGTCCTGATGGGCGGCGGTCTGGGGAATCAGCGCGACCCCCACGCCTTTTCCCACCAGTTTGATGATCGCATCCAGTTCATCCAGCTCGCATATTTCTCGCAGGTTGACAGGCATCCGGCTGAGGAATCGGTCCACCTGCCTGCCGCCGAAAGAAGAGCGGTCATAACGGATGAAGGGCTGGCTGGCGAGCAGTTCGGTCCAGTCATCCCCGGGCACATCGGCGGGTACGATCAATCGGTAGGGCTCACGGACCAGAGTGGCCCAGCGCAGGTCGCTCTGCAGTGAGAAAGGCGGGCGAATGATGAGGGCCATGTCGATCTCACCGGCGTCCACAAGGTTGATCAACTCGATCGACAGGCCGGGTATCACGCGGGTTCGGCATTGCGGATACTGTCGGTGGAACTTCGCCAGCGCGTCCGGCAGGAACGAGCGCTGTACCGAGGCGATGGCGCCGATGTTGATCAAGACACTGGCGGGCGCACCGATGCTGGCGGAGCCCAGGTTGTCGTACAGGCGCAGCAGGTCCTGGGCCTGGAGCAGGATTTGATGACCCATCCGATTGAGCTGGGCGCTACGACCCTTGCGATCGAAGATCGGGAAGCCCAGCTCGGCTTCCAGACGCTGCATCTGGGCGCTGACGGCGGCCTGGGTCAGGCCGATTCGGTGGCCGGCGGCGGCGAACGTGCCCTCGCGGCAGACGGCGACCAGTGTTTTGAGTTCTTTGATCATTCACAAAGAATAGTTGTGTTCCTGAGCGATTTATATTGATTTTTTTATCTTCTGCGCGGCGCTAGGCTGGTTTCCCTGACCTCAAACCCCTGGAGTCCCGATGAGTATCGCGCCTTTTCACCTGGCTATCCCTGTATATGACCTCGCGGCCGCCCGCGCTTTCTACGGCCAAGTGTTTGGCCTGGAAGAAGGGCGGTCCAGCGCCCAATGGGTCGATTTCAATTTTTTCGGACATCAGCTGGTGATCCATGAACATCCGAAGACGCCGTCCCAGGAAAGCGTCCATAGCAACCCGGTGGACGGTCATGACGTTCCTGTCCCGCATTTTGGCGTGGTGCTGGGCTGGCAGGAATGGGAAGCGTTGGCCGAACGCTTGAAGTCCTTCGGCACCGAATTCGTGATCGAGCCCTATATTCGCTTCCAGGGCCAGGTTGGCGAACAGGCGACCATGTTTTTATTCGATCCGTGTGGTAACGCGCTGGAATTCAAGGCCTTCAAGGACATGGGCCAGCTGTTCGCGAAGTGAAGCGAGGCACCTGCCGGAGCCATGGCGCCGTTGCAACCTTGCGTGGACGGTTCCGCCCGCTGCATCCGCGTCAGCCGTCCACTGTTCAGCTGGATATGATCCCGTGATCGATGGCGTACTTCGCCAGTGCCGCGGGTTTGTCGATGTTGAGCTTGCGGCGGATGCTCAGGCGGTGGGTCTCGACGGTGCGCACGCTGATGTCCAGTTCCCGGGCCATTTCCTTGTTGTTCAGGCCCTGGACCATCTTGCGCAGCACCTGGCTCTCGCGAGGGGTCAGTTCGTTGTCGGTGTTCGGATCGGCGGCGAGCCGCTGGGCGATCTCGGCGCTGTAGAAGGTGCCGCCGCTGATGATGGCTTCGATGGCGGCGATGATTTCCCGCGATGGGGCGTTCTTGAGCACGTAGCCACTGGCGCCGGAGCGCACGGACTCGCTCACGTATTCATGATTGTCGTACATGCTGAGCATGAGGATCTTGAGGCTGGGGTACTGCTTGCCCAGCAGCCGGGTCAGTTCCAGTCCGTTCATGTCCTTGAGGCCGATGTCCATCAGCAGCAGGTCCGGCTGGCAACGACCGATCATTTCCAGCGCTTGCTCGCCGTTCTCCGCTTCACCGACCACCTCCAGTTGCGGCATGACGGACAGCAAGGCCCTGATGCCGTCGCGGACCAGGGAATGATCGTCCACCAGCGCGACACGGATTACAGGGGGCAGGCTCATGGGCAGGCGCTCTTGTTGTAATGGGGGCTCATCAGCTTTGCGTGACCGACATGTTCATGGGGAGCAGGACGTCCAGTTCGCTTCGTCCGGGTGTCGAGGTCAGTTCCAGGCGGCCGCCGAAATGCTCGACCCGTTCGCGGATATTACGCAAGCCGATGCCAGCATGGCCACGTTCGACCTGGGGCACGTTGAAGCCCATGCCGTCATCCACCACCGTCAGGCGCAAGGACTGGCCCGAACCGAACAGGGTGATGGCGACCCGCTTGGCTCCGGCGTGGCGTTCGATATTGGTCAAGGCCTCCTGGGCGATGCGGAACAGCGAGACGGGGGCGCCATTTTCCAGCCGGCAGTCGAATTCGTTGCTTCGATAGGACACTTCGAGCCCGCTGCGCTGTTCGAACTCGGCGGCGAGCTGGCCGATGGCGGCCGGCAGGCCCAGGGTATCGAGCAGGGAAGAGCGCAGGTCATGGGAAATGCTGCGGATTTCGCCGATGGCCTGGCCCAGCCGGTCGGTGGCGTTCTTCAGGATACCCAGGCCATTTTCCTGGCCATTCTCCAGGACATGGCTGGCGAGTTCGAACTGGAACTTTATCGACACCAGCACCTGGCTGATGCCGTCGTGAAGCTCGCGAGACACCCGTGAGCGCTCTTCCTCCTGCAAGCTGACGATGCGCTGGTTCAGCCGTTGCAGTTTCTTGTCGGCCAGGCGGTGCTCACTGACGTTCAGGGTCATGCCGCCGGCGAATACCAGCAGCACCGCCACCAATGCCACCGCGGCGATGGCCTGCATGGTGGTGTGGATGCCCTGGGCCACTTCATCGCGGGCCTTCTGGGTGGCGAGTTCGACATCCTCCAGGTAGATCCCGGTGCCGAGCATCCAGCCCCAGCGATCGAGCATGACCACATAGGCCAGTTTGTCGGTCACCTGGCCGGAGGAGGGCTTGTTCCAGGCATAGCGCTGGAAGCCTTCGCCTGACTCGGCGCTTTTGATCAGCGCCTGGATGACGGGCAGGCCGTGGGGATCCTTCATGTCCCAGAGGTACTGGCCCACCAGTTCCGACTGGCGTGCATGCATCAGGCTGCGGCCCTGGCGATCGTAGACGAAGAAATAACCGTTGATGCCGAAGCTGAGCTTGCGCAACTCCTCCAGCACTTGCTGCTGGGCCTTTTCGTCCCCCTGTCCATCGTTGTACAGCGGGGCGATCAGGCTCTGCGCCATCTCGACATAGTTCTTCAACTCGGCGCGCTTGCTGGCCAGGATGCTGTCTTCGATCAGTTGCGCCTGCTGATCACCCAACTGGCGGTTGAGGGAAATCACCAGCACGCAGATGACAGCGATCGCCAGGACCAGGGGCAGGATCCCGAGGGCGACGATTTTGTGTTTGAGCAGCATCTGTACTCCTGTCCGGGCCTGGCGAGGGGAGGCGTGATGACTGGCATCATATGCCAAACATCCTACCCGATAGCAGACCTGTGCAAGCAAGCCCGGCCCTGCAAGACCGACGGCGTCTACGTAGTACTACGGATTTATTTATTGACGGCTTGCAACGATATTGGGCCGGCTCCGAATAGCCGGGGCACATTATAAAAACAATCGCCGCAGTCCTCTTGGACATCGGCAGGAGACACGCAATGACAACCCGTCTGGTTAAACACCTCGCCTGGTTTGCCGTGGCTGTTCTGGGAGCCTGTGCGTTGAGTGTCGTGGCCTTGCGCCGCGGCGAACCCATCAACGCCCTCTGGATCGTCGTCGCAGCCGTGGCCATCTACCTGGTCGCCTACCGCTACTACAGCCTTTTCATCGCCAACAACGTGATGCAACTCGACGCGCGCCGGGCCACTCCCGCCGTGCTCAACAACGATGGCCTGGACTATGTCCCGACCAACAAGCACATCCTCTTCGGCCACCACTTCGCGGCGATTGCCGGCGCGGGGCCGCTGGTCGGGCCGGTGCTGGCGGCGCAGATGGGCTACCTGCCCGGCACGCTCTGGCTGATCGCCGGCGTGGTGCTGGCCGGTGCGGTGCAGGATTTCATGGTCCTGTTCCTGTCCACCCGCCGCAACGGTCGCTCCCTGGGCGACATGGTGCGCGAGGAAATGGGCCGTATCCCCGGCACCATCGCGCTGTTCGGCTGCTTTCTGATCATGATCATCATCCTCGCGGTGCTGGCGCTGATCGTCGTCAAGGCCCTGGCCGAGAGCCCGTGGGGGATCTTCACGGTGATGGCGACCATCCCGATCGCGATGTTCATGGGCATCTACATGCGCTACATCCGCCCGGGCCGCATCGGTGAGATCTCCCTCATCGGCGTGCTGTTGCTGCTGGGTTCGATCTGGCTGGGCGGGCAGGTGGCCGCCGATCCGGTCTGGGCCAAGGCCTTCACCTTTACCGGCGTGCAGATCACCTGGATGCTGATCGGCTACGGCTTTGTCGCGGCGGTGCTGCCGGTGTGGCTGATCCTGGCGCCGCGGGACTACCTGTCCACGTTCCTCAAGATCGGTACCATCGTCGCCCTGGCGATCGGCATCCTGATCACCATGCCCGAGCTGAAGATGCCGGCGCTGACCCAGTTCACCGACGGCACCGGCCCGGTGTGGAAGGGCGGGCTGTTCCCGTTCCTGTTCATCACCATCGCCTGTGGCGCGGTGTCGGGCTTCCATGCGCTGATTTCATCGGGCACCACGCCCAAGCTGCTGGATAACGAAGTCAATGCCCGTTACATCGGCTACGGCGGCATGCTCATGGAGTCCTTCGTGGCGATCATGGCCATGGTCGCCGCTTCGGTGATCGAGCCGGGCGTGTACTTTGCCATGAACAGCCCGGCGGCCATCGTCGGGACCGACGTGGTGGCCGTGGCGCAGACCGTCAGCAACTGGGGCTTTGCCATCACGCCGGACGCGTTGCAGGCGGTGGCCAAGGACATCGGCGAAACCACCATCCTGGCCCGCGCCGGCGGTGCGCCGACCCTGGCGGTGGGTATCGCGCAGATCCTGCACTCGGTGCTGCCGGGTGAGAACACCATGGCGTTCTGGTACCACTTCGCGATCCTGTTCGAAGCGCTGTTCATCCTCACCGCGGTGGACGCCGGCACCCGTGCCGGGCGGTTCATGCTGCAGGACCTGCTGGGCTCGTTCGTGCCGGCCCTCAAGCGCACCGAATCCTGGCCCGCCAACCTGATCGCCACCGCCGGTTGCGTGGCACTGTGGGGCTACCTGCTGTACCAGGGCGTGATCGATCCGCTGGGTGGCATCAACACCCTGTGGCCGCTGTTCGGCATCTCCAACCAGATGCTGGCGGGGATCGCCCTGATGCTCGGTACCGTGGTGCTGATCAAGATGAAGCGCCAGCGCTACGTCTGGGTCACGCTGCTGCCGGCGACGTGGCTGCTGATCTGCACCACCACCGCGGGCCTGATCAAGCTGTTCGACGCCAACCCGGCGATCGGCTTCCTGGCCCTGGCGCGCAAGTACAACGATGCCCTGGCCGCCGGCCAGGTCCTGGCCCCGGCCAAGAGCGTGGAGCAGATGCAGCACGTGGTGTTCAACGCCTACACCAACGCCACGCTGACGGTGCTGTTCCTGTTCGTGGTCTTCAGCATCCTGTTCTACGCGCTCAAGGTCGGCATCGCCGCCTGGGGCACGAAAGAGCGCACGGACAAAGAAGCGCCATTCCAGGCCCTGCCGGACGCGTAACCAGAGGATTGCAACGATGTTCAATGACTTGAGTCGCCTCGGTAAATACCTCGGTCAGGCCGCCCGCCTGATGGTCGGCATGCCCGACTACGACAACTACGTCGAGCACATGCAAACCAAGCACCCGGACAAGCCGCTGATGGACTACGAGGCGTTCTTCCGCGAACGCCAGGAAGCCCGCTACGGCGGCAAGGCCGGGCCCAAGTGCTGTTGAACCGCTGATTGCCGGCGGATGATGCAACCCTTGTGGGAGCGAGCCTGCTCGCGATGGCAGTGGGTCGGCTGACGATGATGTCGCTGATCCACCGCTATCGCGAGCAAGCTCGCTCCCACAGTTGTTTCTGGGGGCTCAAGAGGTGCATACACCTCAGACCCCTTTGTAGGATGACCTCAGGATTTGCTTACGCCACGGATCCCTTGTGGGAGCACGCCTGCTCGCGATGGCAGTGGGTCAGTTGACGATGATGTCGCTGATCCACCGCTTGTGAGCAGACTTCCCCCCAGCATCAGTCGTTTCCGGGGGAGGGGGGCGTGTAAGCGCACCCTCACTCCGCCAGCAACACCGCCGCATCGAAGCCCACGCGCAAGTTGCCCCAGTGACGACCGCCAAAGAAGAACGGGACGTCGATCTCGGTCATGATTTCCCCGGTATCGCGCAGGTAGGTCTGCAGCAGGAAGCGCTGGACGTTGCCTGCCGCACGTAGGCCAATGGGGTCGTTGAAGATTCGCTTGTTGCGGCACACCGGCAGATCCACCGCCCTGTCGCCGGTCGGTGGCTTCGAAACCCAGCTGTTGTTCACCGGGCAATACCCCTTGCTGTCGACAATGAACGAAACCTTGCCCCCCGGCGTGCTGCGGGTGAGGGTGTCGCAGGCTTCCTGGCAGACCTGGGCGAAGCGTTCGGTGTAGCGGGTCATGTACTGCTTGGGATCGGTGCCCGGGATCAGCTGATAACTCTGGTCGAACAGATCGAGCCCCTCGTCCAGCAGTGCCTGCAGGCGGACCTGAAGGGTGTCGCGGCATTCGCTGGCCCGGGTGATGGCGGCGTCCAGCTTGCCATGGCCGAGCACGAAGCGGCCCAGCAACGCCTGTACCCGCTCGGCCACGCCGGACAGGTCGCGGGTGGCGGTCGCCGAATGCTGCATGCGCTGATCGATGGACTGGCTGTCGGCGTGGATCTGGGTGACTCGCTCGTTGATGCCGGTGTTGGCATCGGCGAACTGCTGGATATGCTCGGCGATGTCCGCCAGCTTGCCATTGGTGGACTCGAAGTCGCCGATCATGCTTTCGAAATGGCCGGAGGCGCGCTCCACGACTTTCTGGGTTTCCCGGGCGCTGTGGCTGATCTGGGTGGTCTGTTGATGGGTGGAGCTGACTTCTTCCAGCATGGCGTCGATGTTGCGGGAGATATCGTCGGTGGCCCGGCTGACGTTCTGTGCCAGGGTCCGCACCTCATCGGCCACCACGGCGAAGCCTCGGCCGCTTTCGCCGGCCCGGGCGGCTTCGATGGCGGCGTTGAGCGCCAGCAGGTTGGTCTGGGCGGAGATCTGCTGGATCAACCCGACGATGGACTTGATGCTCGAGGAGCGCTGGTTCAAGGCGTTCACCAGCGTGGCGAACTCGTTGAGGCTGCTGGAGATTTCGCTGATGTTGCCGGTCACTTCGAGCAACTCGGCGTAGGAGTCGCGGGCCATGCTCAGGTTCTGGGCGGTGGTGCTGGAGATGCCCTGGGTCTGGCGCGAGACTTCCTCGATGCGGCCAACGGCGCTGTTGCTCTGGTCCATCACTTCCTTGGCGAAGCGTGCCTGGTGGGTAGCGCTGTCACTGGAATCGCTGATGTTCTTGAGCGAACGCGCCGATTCCACGGCGATGTGTACGGTCAGGGCCTGGACGTTGCTGATGATTTCCCGCTGCTTGGCCAGGAAACGGTTGCACGTGCCTGCCAGTACGCGGATTTCGTCGTGGGTCACCAGGGGCAAGTCCTTGGACAGGTCGCCTTCGCCGTTGGCGATTTCCTCCAGGGCCTTGGTCATGGCTGTGACCGGGCGCACGATGAGATGGCGGAAGTACCAGACCATGAAGCTGATCATGCCCGCCGTCAGTAACGTACCGAACAGCAGCGCGTGGGTCAGGCTGTCGAGTCGCCCCTCGATCTGCCCCAGCAAGGCGGCGTCCAATTGGGCATTGCGCAACTGCAGCACGATGTCCGCACGGGCGCTGAGGGCGACCCAGTACAGCAACCCGCTGACCACGACCAGTAGAAAAAGGCTCGACAGCTTTTTAGTGAGGGTATCGAAAAAACGCATTTCGATAGACTCGTACAAGTCCTTTAACGTCTGCATACCGTCGCTCCTGGGCGGAAAAATCTTTTAATGGAATACATTCGACCGAAAGCGCCAAAGCTTTAGGCGGGGAAGGGCTATTTGATATCACTCTGCAAAAGTCGGCCCGATTCATAGGGTTGGAAGGCGATGGGTTTGATGGAAAAGATTTACTGGGAATTATTCTCAAAGTATATTCGCTCTCATTAACGTCCCCTCCCATGAGTGCCCTTTCTTGAAGCGTTCCATCCCTTTCGCTAACCGCAGCGCATTCTTCAAGCGTGTGCTGCCCACGCTGTCCTGCTGCCTCATCGCCAGCCCCTTGTGGGCGCAGGATTCCCTTGAGCTGCCCACCACGGATATCCAGGGCACCCGCATCACTCAGGACGAGGGTTACACGGCATCGCAAGCCAGCACGGCGAGCAAGAGCGATGTACCGATCAAGGAAGAGGCGCAGTCCATCAATGTCGTCACCCAGCAGACCCTGGATGACTATCAGGTGCGCTCGCTGAACGATGCGATGAAATTCGTCAGCGGTGTCAGCCAGGGCAACACCCTGGGCGGCTCGCGGGACTCACTGGTCAAGCGCGGCTTTGGTACCAACGACGATGGCTCGATCCTGCGCGATGGCGTGCGCTCGAACCTGGGGCACAATTTCAGCGCCACCACCGAGCGGGTCGAGGTGCTCAAGGGGCCGGCCTCGTTGCTGTATGGCGCGCTGGAGCCGGGCGGCCTGATCAACGTGATCAGCAAGAAGCCCGAGTACACCCGGAGCACCACATTGAGCGGCTCGGGCTACAGCGAAGGCGGCGGCACCATGGCCCTGGATACCACCGGGCCGTTGGGAGACACAGGGTTGGCGTATCGCTTGATTGCCGAGCGCAAACATGAAGATTACTGGCGCAACTACGGGGTCAACGAGAGCACTCTGGTCGCGCCTTCGCTGGCCTGGACGGGTGAGCGGGCTTCGTTGAATTTGAGTTATGAGTACAACGAATATTCCAATCCGTTTGACCGGGGCACAGTGTTCCGCAATGGACATCCGGTGGACATCGATTATGACAAGCGCCTGGACGAGCCCTGGGCCAAAAGCGTGGGCATTCGCGAGACAGCGACGGCGCGTTTCGAGTATGAGCTGAGCGAGGCGTGGAAAACCCGCGTGACGTATGGCTGGAACAATGATCGGTACAGCCTTTCGATTGCGCAGCCGAGCCAACTGACTGGCAATATCCTGCGCAGGGCTGCCAATGGCGCGCACTACGATGATGAGACCCGTTACGCGAGTTGGGATTTCATTGGTAAGCAGGAGCTGTTCGGCCAACGCCATGACCTGCTGGTGGGGGTCGATAATCAGGTATCCGATCAGTATCGCGGCAAGACCTATCGTGGGGTCGCGCAAGGCGGATTCGACATCACAGCCCCTGTCTACGGTGGGCTGGCAGAGCCGGGCAGAATCAATGCGGCACAAAGTAATCTGAGCAACCAACTGACATCCAGCTCCATCTATCTCAAGGACAACTGGCATCTGGATGATCGTTGGATCCTGGTGTTTGGTGGTCGCTACCAGCATTACGATCAATACACTACACAAGGACTGGTTCCTGCTTCGCCGGTTCGCGACGATAACGGCGACGCTTTCGTGCCATTCCTGGGCGTGGTCTACAAGGCATCCGAGACCCTTTCGCTGTATGGCAACTATAGCCGTTCATTCAAGCCCAACGACGTGGTCGACAAGGACAGTCGTACCTTCAAGCCAGAGGAGGGGCGCAGCTATGAAATTGGCGCCAAGTACGATCCGTTGCCGGGCTTGAACATCAATCTCGCCCTGTTCGACATTGTTAAGAAGAACGTAGTGACTACTGTCGACGAAGTCTCCGAAGCCGCCGGAAAAGTCGGCTCCCAAGGCCTGGAACTCGACATCACCGGTCGCCTTTCCGACCGCTGGGACCTGATCGGCACCTACGCCTACACCCATACGGAAATCCTCGACGATCCGGATGACGAAGGTCACCGTCTCGCCGACGCGCCGAAACACACCGCCAGCCTGTACCTGACCCATCATCTCAATGTCCCCGCCGAATTCGGCGCCTGGCACGCCGGGGGCGGTGCGCGCTACGTTGGTGAACGAGCCGCCAATAACGACAACGATTTCTGGCTGAGCAGCTACACCGTCGCCGATGCCTTCCTGCGCTGGGAATCTCCGGTGCTGGGGCACAAGACCTCGTTGCAGCTGAACGTGGACAACCTGTTCGACAAGCAGTACTACCCGTCCTCCACCGGCAGCGAGCTGCAGGTCAACGTCGGCGAGCCTCGTACCGCACGCCTGAGCGCCAGCGTGACATTCTGATCGCGCTGCGCTGAAACCGAAAAGCCCGGGTTTTGTCCCGGGCTTTTTCATGGTGTCGCAGGCTAAGCCGGGGTGCCGCCGACGGGGGGCTTCGCCGCGTCCTGCCTGACGCCTGACCTGAGGGCGTGGCGAAGCTTCAGCGCCGGTCGCTCCACCAGGTAATAGGACACGCCGCTCAATGCGAACGACAGCACCAGTACCGCCGTGATGATCAGCGCGTTGTACTCCACCGGCCAGAACGCCCGCAGTACGTACATCACCACGAAGTGGTTGAGGAACACCCCGTAGCTGATATTGCCCAGCAGTTCGTCCAGCCGATGAGGCTTGTGCCTGGCGAGCAGGAATACTGCCGGCAGGCCGAGGGCGATGCCGAGGGTGACTTCCGCGTTGAAAGGACGGCGGGGAATGAACCCCATGGCAATGCCCAGGCACATCAACCCAGCCACAGCCGCGGTCATCGACGCGATCCACAGGCCCTTGGCTTGGGCCCGGTACAGGTAGCTGCCACAGAGGAAAATGAACAGCACGCCCGGGAGCAACCGGTAGCCGTATATATCCGTGTCGAGGTAGCCCAGCGAGGCAACCAGGAAGATCGCCACGGACGCCGCGAATGCGATGCCCCGCGCCCTGTAGCGGATCAGGAACGGGATCAGCAGGTAGAAACACATTTCCATGCCCAGGGACCAGGCCGGCGGCAGGATCTGCGGCACGGTGATGCCGAACATATAGAAACCCAGCGGTACGATCGGCAGGCTGGTGGCGACGTTTTCCAGGGTCAGGGCCGCGGCCTGGGGTGTGCCGGGCAACAGGAAATGAATCACCACGCAGGACAGGGCGAAGTAAAGCAGGAACTGAGGGTACAACCTCAACAGCCGGTCGATGTAGAACAGGCCAATCTGCCCATCGCTGCCGTAGTTGCGTTCGATCAGGGAGGTCATCACGAAGCCGCTGATGATCAGGAAGGAAATCACGGCCACCACGCCGGGATTGAAGCCCATGAACGTCACGCCCATATGAGACATCGCCACCAGCATTGCCAGCAGCAACCGAAAGACCCCCACGTGCATCATCCTTAATCAGAGTTGATCCGTTTGCGCGATACGTTATTGGGCTTTGCGGGCAGTTGACAGCCGTTTGCGCGACGGCGGCGGGCCAGTGGGGACAATTGTCACTTTTGACACACATGGGCTTGGTTCGATTGCCGGCTTGCAGGGAGGCCGAAATCGCCAGTGGGTAGTAATTTCCCCGTTTCAGGGCATCAAGCGCCCTTCATCCGTTTCGCTGCACCGATTCGACCCGTTTGCGATGTCCTGGTCAGGCGCCGTGCAGGGCTTTGCAGCCTTATCAGGTGCTTTTCGCCGCTCAAACGAATAAAAATTTCACGGTTACGCCATTTTGCGCCGGTTTTTCCAGCGAAAGCGCCTAACCTCGAGCTTGGGCACAGCCTTTGCTACGGCTTGAGTCAGTGGCCACCGAACCGGGGGCTTCCATGGAACAGACACCCACAGAACAGAGGAGAGGGGCACTACGCAGAGTTGAAGGGGGCGCACGTCTTCCAGACGCAAAGGCCAGATCAGCGACCGACATCCATGAGGTGCTCATAGAACCAGGGCTCATCAAACAAGGCTCACCCAAACAGGCAAGGCCGCACTATTGGAATGACGCAGTGATAAGAAATGCCGTGTAGAACGCGGCTGGGAGTTGGCTATGCCCCGAGCTTTTTTCAATGAAATGTATGACGCCAAGGGTGACTGCCGCCCGCATTACCAAGCCTTCGCACGCTGGTTGGCGGACACGCCGACCGAGCTGCTCGAGCAACGCCGGCGCGAAGCCGACCTGCTGTTCCATCGCGCCGGGATCACCTTCACGCTGTATGGGGACGAGCAGGGTACCGAGCGGTTGATACCGTTCGACATCATTCCGCGCAGCATCAAGGCCAGTGAATGGCAGACGGTCGAGCGCGGCTGCATCCAGCGGGTCCAGGCCCTGAACATGTTCCTGGCCGACATCTATCACGACCAGCGCATTCTCAAGGAGGGCATCATCCCGGCCGAGCAGGTGCTGGCCAACGAGGGTTACCAGATCGCGATGCAGGGCCTGAACCTGCACCGGGGCATCTATGCCCATATCGCCGGTGTCGACCTGGTGCGTGACGGCGATGGCAGCTACTACGTGCTGGAAGACAACCTGCGCACCCCCAGCGGCGTGAGCTACATGCTCGAAGACCGCAAGATGATGATGCGCCTGTTCCCCGAACTGTTCGCGGCCCAGCGCGTGGCCCCCATCGATCATTACCCGAACCTGCTGCTCGACACCCTCAAGAGCTCCAGCCCGCTGGACAACCCCACCGCCGTGGTCCTGACCCCCGGCCGTTTCAACAGTGCCTATTTCGAACACGCGTTCCTGGCCCGGGAAATGGGGGTGGAACTGGTGGAAGGGGCCGACCTGTTCGTGCGCGACGACCATGTCTACATGCGCACCACGGCAGGTCCCCAACAGGTGGACGTGATTTACCGTCGTCTCGACGATGCGTTCCTCGATCCGCTGTCGTTCAACCCCGACTCCATGCTGGGCGTGCCCGGGCTGATCGCCGTGTACCGCGCCGGCAATGTGGTGCTGGCGAATGCCGTCGGCACCGGCGTGGCCGACGACAAGTCGATCTACCCCTACGTGGACGAGATGATCCGCTTCTACCTCACCGAAGAACCCATCCTCAAGAACGTGCCCACCTGGCAGTGCCGCAAGCCCCAGGACCTGTCCCATGTGCTGGCCAACCTGCCCGACCTGGTGGTCAAGGAAACCCAGGGCTCCGGCGGCTACGGCATGCTGGTGGGGCCGGCGGCGACCGCGGCGCAGATCGAAGACTTCCGCGCCCGCCTCAAGGCCCGGCCGCAAGACTACATCGCCCAACCGACCCTGAGCCTGTCCACGTGCCCGACCTTTGTCGAGAACGGCATCGCCCCGCGTCATATCGACCTGCGTCCGTTCGTGCTGTCGGGCAAGGAGACGCGCCTGGTGCCCGGGGGGCTGACCCGCGTGGCGCTTCGCGAGGGCTCGCTGGTGGTGAACTCGTCCCAGGGTGGCGGTACCAAGGACACCTGGGTAGTGGAGGATTAAGACATGCTTTCAAGAACCGCTTCGGACCTCTACTGGATGTCCCGCTACCTGGAGCGCGCCGAGAACCTGGCGCGCATGCTGGAGGTCAGCTACTCGCTGTCGCTGATGCCCCAGGCCGGGCGTAGCGACGGGCACGCCGAGCTGGCGATGTCATTGCTGGCCGCCGGTACGCTGGACGACTACAACGCTCGTTATGGGGCGCTCGACAGCGAACACATGCTGCATTTCTTCGCCCTGGACGACACCAACCCCGGCAGCATCTACAGCTGCCTGCGGGCGGCGCGGACCAATGCCCACGCCGTGCGCGGACGCATCACCGCCGACATGTGGGAAAACATCAACGCCACCTGGCTGGAAATGCGCAACATCGCCGGCAATGGCCTGGGACGCTACGGCATCAGTCATTTCTGCGAATGGGTCAAGGAACGCTCGCACCTGTTCCGTGGGGCGACGTCGGGCACCATCATGCGCAACGATGCCTACTGTTTCATTCGCCTGGGCACCTTCATCGAGCGGGCGGACAACACCCTGCGGTTGCTGGACGCCCGCTACGAAATGTATGGCGAGGAGTCGGAGGAGGTCAGCGACAAATCGGCGCGCGGCTACTACCAGTGGAGCGCGTTGCTGCGGGCCCTGTCTTCCTTCGAGGCGTTCAACGAGATCTACCGCAATGCGCCGAATGCCGAGCAGGTCTCGGAAATGTTGCTGCTGCGCGCCGATGTACCGCGCTCGTTGCTCGCCTGCATCGAGGAACTCGACCACATCCTGGCCAGCCTGCCGGGCAACAATGGGCGCCCGGCCCAGCGCCTGGCCGCGGAGCTGCACGCACGCCTGCGTTATTCCGGGATCGACGAGATCCTGGCCTCGGGCCTGCATCTGTGGCTGACCGACCTTATCGACCAGATCCGCCACCTGGGCCAGACCGTCCACGAATCCTATCTGGAGGTCGTATGAAACTTTCCATACGCCATGACACCACCTACCGCTACACCGACGAGGTGTGCACCAGCATCCAGTTCCTGCGCCTGACGCCCAAGGACAGCCAGCGCCAGCGCATCCTGCAATGGCACCTGGAGTTGCCGCGCCTGGTGCGCAGCCAGCTCGACCCGTACGGCAACATCCTGCATGTGATGACCATGGACGAGCCCCACGGCGCCTTGGTGCTCACGGCCTACGGTGAGGTGCAGATCCACCAGGCGGTGGAGGTGGAGCCGGATGACCAGTCGCCATTGCCGTTCCTGCGTACCAGCCGTCTCACCCAGGCGGACGACGCCCTCGGTGCCTTCGCCGAGGAACAATGCGCGGGCCGACGCGATCGTGCCGCCTTGACCGCCCTGATGGACGGCCTGGTGGCCCGCATGCCCTACAGTCCGGGTACGACCGCGGTCAACAGCACGGCCGCCGAGGCGTTTGCCGGCGGCTCGGGTGTCTGCCAGGACCATACCCACGCCTTTCTGGCGTGCGCCCGCAGCCTGGGGATTCCGGCACGGTATGTCTCGGGCTACCTGTGCACCGAGGATGAAAGTCACCTGGCGAGCCACGCCTGGGCCGAAGCCTGGCTGGGCGATGGCTGGTACAGCTTCGATGTGACCAACCGCCTGACCCGCCCGGACCGGCACCTGAAGCTGGCGGTCGGCCTGGACTACCTCGATGCCTGCCCGGTGCGGGGCATGCGTCGCGGAGGCGGGGCGGAGCAGATGCAGGCCCGGGTGCAGGTGAGCTCCATGGTCCAGGTCCAACATTAAGTGCTGTTCGAAAAGCCCTGATACTCGGTGATGCGGCGTCGAAAACCGCCTCGGAATGCTCGTTTACGCCAGTGAATCCAGCTTCCCAGGCGGTTTTTGCCTGGCCTGACCTTTGTCTCCGAGGACTTTTCAAATGGCGGCTGGGGAGCCGGGCGGGGAGACCTGCCCGGGCATTGCAGCCTAACCGACCCCGCGCAGGTGCTCCATGGCCCATACGGCGGCCTCGACCCGCGAGCGCAGGCCGAGCTTGTGCAAGAGGTTCTTGACGTGGACCTTCACCGTGCCTTCGGTGATGCCCAGCTTGTGGCCGATGACCTTGTTGCTGTAGCCGGCCGCGATGGTCTTGAGCACCTGGCGTTCGCGCTCGGTCAGGTCCACGTCGGCCTGGCGGGGCGGGGAGCGCAGGGCCTGGGCCATGACACGAGTCAGCCCGGGACTGATCACCAGGGCGCCCTTGAGCGCATCGCGGATGTACTGCACCAGCAGCTCGGGCTCCATGTCCTTGAGCAGGTAGCCGTTGGCGTCCAGGCGCAGGGCATCGCGGATGTCGTCCTCGGCATCGGACACGGTGAACAGCAACACCTTGCCGCTGTAGTTCATGGCGCGCAGCCGACGCAGGGTTTCGATGCCGTTCATCTGCGGCATGTTGTTGTCCAGCAGCACCAGGTCGGGCTTGAGCGGTTCGATCAAACACAGGGCTTCTTCGCCATGGCTGGCTTCGCCGACGATCTGCAGGTCGTCTTCGAGTTCGAGCATCTGGCGAATCCCGCGACGCATCATCGGATGGTCGTCGACCAGTAGCAGGGTGTGGCGCAGGGGGGCGTTCATGTGACGGTGCCTTCGGTGTGTTGGCCCAGGAATTCCGGCTGGAAGCACACCTGGATACGGGTGCCCTGGGGTGTCCGGGAGAGGATCTGCAGCTGGCCGCGCAGGCTGCGGGCCCGTTCGTTCATGATGTTCAGGCCATGGTGTTCGCGCTGGTCCACTTCGCCGCTGAAACCACGGCCATCGTCTTCGACCGACAATTGCACCGTCTCGCCTTCCTGGCGCAACTGCAGCCAGGCATTCTCGGCGTGTGCGTGGCGCAGGCAGTTGGACAAGGCTTCACGGGTGATCTGCAGGATATGGATCTGTTCGCTGGCCGACAGCTCGAAAGCCAGTGTGTCGATGAACAGATGGACCTGGAAGTCCCCGCGGCTGGAGAACTCCGCGGCGGTGTCCTTGAGCTCTTCCACCAGGCCGTCATCGTGGATCTGCAGGCGAAACGTGGTCAGCAATTCCCGTAGCTGGCGATAGGCGTTGTTGAGTCCTTCGCGCAGCTCGCCGGTCACCGCTTCCAGGGTTTGCACCGGTTCGCCACGACGCATCAGGGTCTGCATGCGGCTGACCTGCAGTTTCATGTACGACAGGGCCTGGGCCAGGGAGTCATGCAGCTCCCGGGCAATGATGGTGCGTTCGTCCAGCAGCAACAGGCGATGGTCCTGCTCGCGCTGGCGCTTGAGGGACAGTGACGTGCCGATCACGTTGGCCAGGGCCTGGATCAGTTCGGTCTCCCAGGGTTGCGCCGTATGGCCGTCGACGAAATGCGCCTTGAGCTCGCCCAGTTCGTTGCCCTGGTTGCTGATGCTGAAGGTCTGTGGCCGGGCACCATGATGCTTCTGACAGGTGGCACAGTCACTGCTGGCACAGACCTCGCGGTTGTTGGCGCCATGAATCGCCAGCAGTTGCCGCGCGGGGGCCTGCAGTTGCCCTTGCAGGCAGAGCGACAGGCGCAGGCCCGGCAGCCGCTGCTGGAAACGACCGATCAGCTCATCCAGGCCCTGGGCATTGGCCTGGCGCGTGGCGAGGCTGCGGCTGCTCTGGTACAGCAGTTCCAGGGCGGCATTGGCGTGTTGCAGGTTCAGGGTTTTCTGGCGGACCTGTTCTTCCAGGGTCCGGTGGGACTGCTCGATGGTTTCGGCCATGGTGTTGAAGCTGGTCGCCAGTTGGCCCAGTTCATCCTCGGACTGGTGATTGACCCGGACCTGGAATTCACCACGGCGAAAACGCTGGGTCGCCTCCACCAGTTCCTGCAACGGCGTGACCACGCTGTATTGCAGTTCGTACAAGCCGATCAGCAGGATGATCATGGTGCTGAACAGCGCCATGCCCTGGATCGTCTGTTGCCAGCCCTGTTTGTGCTCGCTCTGGCGTTGCAGCAGGGTGACGAACTGGTCCAGCTGCGCGACGAAGGAATCCGCGCTGGCCTGCAAGAGCGCCGAGTCGCCGCGCTCGACGGCGGGGCGCAGGGTCTCGTCCCAGCGTTGCAGAAGGTCACGATAGCTCTGGTTCAGGGCAGTTGTCGGGCCGTCCTCCAGCACGGCGCGAAGGGAAGGGCTGTTGAGGCGTTGCTGCAGGCTGTCGACGATGGCCGGGATGGCGGCGGTGTCGCCCGCCGCCAGTTTCCAGCTCAGGTGGTAGGTCTCCATGCGCACCGAGCCGGCGGTGTTGATCGCTGCCGCATCGCCCTGGCTGAACCAGGCGATCAATCCGGCGCTCAGGGAACTGGCCAGGGCAAGGATGGCAATCAGGATGACTGCTACCGCGGCGCGCGCGGGCAGGGAGCTGCGCAGCCAGCCCATCATTGCGGCTGGCCCTGGCGCAACAGCGGTAAAACGAGCATAGGGTGCCTCGGATCGAGGGTGTTGCAGCCGATCCCGGGCGCACTACCTCTAAAGAGTTGTTGGCCGTTCCGTTTCCATAAAAGCTTCGGCCAATTCGTTCAAGCTATTGATAAACAAAAGGTTCTATCAATTTCAGGGACTACCTCCTTGGAGGTAGGTGGGCCAAGCATAGGCCCATACCCCCGGGAGGCTCTTTGACTCACGTCAAGTTTTTGCGGGGTAGGCATCACTAGTCTGCGCTCATCGAACTGATGGGAGCATCGTGATGCGAGCGCAAGTGCAACAAGGGTTGGTACTGGGGATGAGTACCCTGGCCTTCACCGTGTGCTTCATGGTCTGGATGATGTTCGCGGTGCTCGGCGTTCCCATCAAGGAAATGCTGGCCCTCAACGAAACCCAGTTTGGCCTGCTGGCCGCCACGCCGGTACTGACCGGTTCGCTGGTGCGCCTGCCCCTGGGGCTGCTCACCGACCGTTTCGGCGGGCGCATCGTGTTCTTCCTGCTGATGCTGTCCTGCGTACTGCCGTTATACCTGATCACCCTGGCCACGGCCTTCTGGCAGTTCCTGGTCCTGGGGCTGTTCGTCGGCCTGGCCGGCGGTTCGTTTTCGGTGGGCATCGCCTACGTCGCCAAGTGGTTCGACAAACAGAACCAGGGCTTTGCCATGGGCGTCTTCGGTGCCGGCAACGCCGGTGCGGCGGTGACCAAGTTCCTTGCGCCGGCCTTGATCGCCCTGGGCTCCTGGCACCTGGTGCCGAAGGTGTTCAGCGCGATCCTGTTCCTCACCGCGCTGTCGTTCTGGTTCCTCACCGCCGAGAAAAAAGAGCACCGCAGCGCCAACGGCGCCAGCCTGCGCGAACAGCTCAAGGCCCTGAAAGAGCCGGCCGTGTGGCGCTACTGCCAGTACTACTCGATCGTGTTCGGCGGCTATGTGGCCCTGGCGCTGTGGATGACCAAATACTACGTGCAGGAATACGGTTTCAGCCTGCAGAGCGCGGCGCTGCTGGCGGCGTGCTTTTCGCTGCCCGGTGGTGTGCTGCGCGCCGTCGGTGGCTGGATGTCCGACCGCTGGGGTGCCCAGAGCGTGACCTGGTGGGTGTTGTGGGTCAGCTGGATCTGTCTGTTCCTGCTGTCCTATCCCCAGACCCAGCTGCAAGTGCAGACCGTCAACGGCATCGTCGACTTCCACATCGGCCTCAACGCCACCCTGTTCACCGTGCTGCTGTTCGTGATGGGCATCGCCTTCGCGTTCGGCAAGGCCTCGGTCTTCAAGTACATCGCCAACGACTACCCGAAAAACATGGGCGCGGTGTCCGGCATCGTCGGCCTGGCCGGCGGCCTGGGCGGCTTCGTGCTGCCGATCATGTTCGGCGCCCTGGTGGACCTCACCGGCGTGCGCTCGTCCTGCTTCATGTTGCTGTACGGCGTGGTCTGGGTCTCCCTCATCTGGATGTACTTCAGCGAAATGCGCAAGCGCCCGCTGCTGGGCAAGCGTCAGCCCGCCAGCCAACCCCCGTTTTCCAGCATTGCCCAAGGAGAAGAACATGTCCGTTCTGCAAACGCCTGACAAAGGCCCGGTCATCCATGACTGGCGCCCGGAAGACCCCGCCTTCTGGGGCAGCAGTGGCAAACAGACCGCACGGCGCAACCTGTGGATCTCGATCCCGGCGCTGCTGCTGGCCTTCGCCGTGTGGATGGTCTGGAGCACGGTGATCGTGCGCCTGAACGCCATCGGCTTCAGTTTCAGCACCGACCAGCTGTTCTGGCTGGCGGCGCTGCCGGGGCTGTCCGGTGCCACCTTGCGCATCTTCTATTCGTTCATGGTGCCGATCTTCGGCGGTCGGCGCTGGACCGCCCTGAGCACTGCATCGCTGCTGGTGCCGGCGCTGTGGATGGGCTTCGCGGTACAGGATCCGGGCACGCCCTACAGCGTCTTCGTGCTGATCGCATTGCTCTGCGGTTTTGGCGGCGGCAACTTCGCCTCCAGCATGTCCAACATCAGCTTCTTCTATCCCAAGTCCCAGCAGGGCACCGCCCTGGGCCTGAACGCCGGGCTGGGCAACCTGGGCGTCTCGGTGATGCAGTTCTGCGTGCCGCTGGTGATCTCCTTCGGGGTGTTCGGCTTCATGGGCGGCGAGCCCCAGGTATTGGCTGACGGCAGCTCGCTGTGGCTGCAGAACGCCGGTTTCATCTGGGTGCCGTTCATCCTGGCCGTGACCCTGATTGCCTGGTTCGGCATGAACGATTTGTCCAGCGCCCGGGCCTCGTTCAGCGAACAAGCGGTGATCTTCAAGCGCAAGCACAACTGGCTGATGTGCTGGCTGTACCTGGCGACCTTCGGCTCGTTCATTGGCTTCTCCGCCGCGTTCCCGCTGCTGATCAAGACTTCGTTCCCGGAAGTCATCGCCCTGAAATTCGCCTTCCTCGGCCCCCTGGTGGGCGCCCTGGTGCGGCCGCTGGGTGGTTGGCTGGCGGACAAGCTCGGCGGTGCGAAGGTCACCCTGTGGAACTTCGTGATGATGATCGCGATGGTGTTCGGCGTCATGCACTTTCTGCCCCAAGGTGGCCAGGGCGGCAACTTCTACGGCTTCCTGGGCCTGTTCATGTTGCTGTTCATCACCACTGGCGTGGGCAACGGTTCCACGTTCCGCATGATCCCGGTGATCTTCCGCACCCTGCATGAAAAAGCCGCCCTGGGGAAAAAGCCCGAGGTGCGCGAGCAAGCGCTCAAGAACGCCGGCAAGGAGTCGGCCGCGGTGCTGGGCTTCAGCTCGGCCATGGGCGCCTTCGGTGCGTTCTTCATTCCTAAATCATTCGGCACTTCGATGGCCCTGACGGGCGGTCCGGAGATGGCCTTCTACATGTTCGTCGGCTTCTACCTGAGCTGCATCGTGGTGACCTGGTGGTGGTATGCCCGCAAGGGCGCCGCGACACCTTGCTAAGCCGAACCTAAACCTGCCTGGGCGGGGCGCAGACCCCGCGGAGCAAGCCTGAGAGGAAGACACTGTGAGTCATTTACTGGATCAACTGCGGTTCTTCAACCGCAAGCAAGGCGAGTTTTCCGACGGTCACGGCGAGACCCGCAAGGAGTCCCGCGACTGGGAAAACGTCTACCGTTCCCGCTGGCAGTACGACAAGATCGTGCGTTCGACCCATGGAGTGAACTGCACCGGCTCGTGCTCGTGGAAAATCTACGTCAAGAACGGCCTTATCACCTGGGAAACCCAGCAGACCGACTACCCGCGCACCCGCAACGACCTGCCCAACCACGAACCTCGCGGTTGCCCTCGCGGCGCGAGCTACAGCTGGTACATCTACAGCGCCAACCGGCTCAAGTACCCGAAGATCCGCAAGCCGTTGCTCAAGCTGTGGCGCGAAGCCCGGCAGACCCTGCCGCCGGTGGAGGCCTGGGCCAGCATCGTCGAGGACAAGGCCAAGGCCGACGCCTATAAAAGCAAGCGCGGCATGGGCGGCTTCATCCGCTCCAACTGGGAAGAAGTCAACGAGATCATCGCCGCCGCCAACGTCTACACCGTCAAGACCCATGGCCCTGACCGGGTGGTGGGTTTCTCGCCGATCCCGGCCATGTCCATGGTCAGCTACGCCGCCGGCTCGCGCTACCTGTCGCTGATCGGTGGCGTGTGCCTGAGCTTCTATGACTGGTATTGCGACCTGCCGCCCGCTTCGCCGATGGTCTGGGGCGAGCAGACCGACGTGCCGGAATCGGCCGACTGGTACAACTCCAACTACATCATCGCCTGGGGCTCCAACGTCCCGCAGACCCGTACCCCTGATGCCCACTTCTTCACCGAGGTGCGCTACAAGGGCACCAAGACCGTGGCGATCACCCCGGACTACTCGGAAGTCGCCAAGCTCACCGACCTGTGGCTCAACCCCAAGCAGGGCACCGACGCCGCCCTGGCCCAGGCCTTCAACCATGTGATCTTCAAAGAATTCCACCTGGACAAGCCCAGCGCCTATTTCACCGAATACGCCAAGCGCTACACCGACCTGCCGGTGCTGGTGATGCTCAAGCCGATGCTTGGCGCTGCACCAGGCGCGGGCTACCAGCCGGACCGTTTCCTGCGGGCCAGCGACCTGACCGACAACCTCGGCCAGGACAACAACCCGCAATGGAAAACCATCGCCCTGGATGCCAACGGCGAGCTGGTTTCCCCCCAGGGTTCCATCGGCTATCGCTGGGGCGAGAAGGGCAAGTGGAACATCCTGCCCCGTGAAGGCGGCGAGGGGCGTGAAATCGACCTCAAGCTGAGCCTGATCGGCGGTGACGTCGCCGAGGTGGCGTTCCCGTACTTCGCCGGCGAAGCCCAGGAGTACTTCCAGCACGTGGCCGGTGATGCGGTGCAGTTCCGTAGGGTGCCGGTGCACAGCGTGGTGCTGGCCGATGGCAGCGTGGCGAAAGTCGCCACTGTATTCGACCTGTCGGCGGCCAACCTGGCCATCGACCGTGGCCTGGGGGGCGCCAACGTCGCCAAGGACTACGACGACGCCTCGGTACCCGGTACGCCAGCCTGGCAGGAGCAGATCACTGGTGTGAGCCGCGAGAAGGCGATCCAGATCGCCCGCGAGTTCGCCGACAACGCCGACAAGACCCGTGGCCGCTCGATGATCATCGTCGGGGCGGCGATGAACCACTGGTATCACATGGACATGAACTACCGCGGGCTGATCAACATGCTCATGCTCTGCGGTTGCATCGGCCAGACCGGCGGCGGCTGGGCCCACTACGTCGGCCAGGAAAAGCTGCGTCCGCAATGCGGCTGGCTGCCCCTGGCCTTCGGCCTGGACTGGAACCGTCCGCCCCGGCAGATGAACGGCACCAGCTTCTTCTATGGCCATAGCTCGCAATGGCGCCACGAGAAGATGAGCATGCACGACGTGCTTTCGCCCCTGGCCGACAAGTCGCAGTTCCCCGAGCACGCCCTGGACTACAACATCCGCGCCGAACGGGCCGGCTGGTTGCCCAGCGCGCCGCAACTCAACACCAACCCGCTGCACATCTGCCGCGATGCCGCCGCCGCGGGCCTGGAACCCAAGGATTATGTGGTCAAGTCGCTGCAGGACGGCTCCCTGCGCTTTGCCTGCGAGCAACCGGACAGCCCGGTGAACTTCCCGCGCAACATGTTCATCTGGCGGTCCAACCTGCTGGGCTCCTCGGGCAAGGGCCACGAGTACATGCTCAAGTACCTGCTGGGCACCAAGAACGGCGTGATGAACGAAGACATCGGCCAGGTCGGTGACTGCAAGCCCACTGAAGCCGAATGGGTCGACGAGGGTGCCATTGGCAAGCTCGACCTGGTGACCACCCTGGACTTCCGCATGTCCTCGACCTGCGTGTATTCCGACATCGTCTTGCCGACCGCTACCTGGTACGAAAAAGACGACATGAACACCTCGGACATGCACCCGTTCATCCACCCGCTGTCCGCCGCCATCGATCCGGCCTGGGAATCGCGCTCGGACTGGGAAATCTACAAGGGCATCGCCAAAGCGTTTTCCGCCATGGCCGTCGGACACCTGGGCGTGGAAAAAGACCTGGTGACCGTACCGTTGATGCACGACAGCGTTGGCGAACTGGCCCAGCCATTTGGCGGGACCGACTGGAAAAGCGCCGGTGTGGCGCCGGTACCGGGCAAGAACGCACCGAACCTGCAAGTGGTGGAGCGCGACTACCCCAACATCTACAAGCAATTCACCTCCCTGGGCCCGATGCTGGAAAAACTCGGCAACGGCGGCAAGGGCATCAACTGGAACACCGACGCCGAGGTGAAGTTCCTCGGCGAGCTCAATCATCATGAAGTGGACGCCGGTATCAGCCAAGGGCGGCCGAAGATCGACAGCGCCATCGACGCCGCCGAAGTGATCCTGTCCCTGGCTCCGGAAACCAACGGCCATGTGGCGGTGAAAGCCTGGGCGGCGCTGTCGGAATTCACCGGCATCGACCACAGCCACCTGGCCGTCTCCAAGGAGCATGAGGCCATTCGCTTCCGCGACATCCAGGCCCAGCCGCGCAAGATCATTTCCAGCCCGACCTGGTCCGGCCTGGAAGACGACCATGTGAGCTACAACGCCGGCTACACCAACGTCCACGAGTCGATTCCATGGCGCACCATCACCGGTCGCCAGCAGTTCTACCAGGATCACCCCTGGATGCAGGCGTTCGGCGAGCAGCTGATGAGCTATCGGCCTCCGGTCAACACCCGCACCATCGCCGGCGTGAAGGGCAAGCGCGGCAATGGCGAGACCGAGATCGTCCTGAACTGGATCACCCCGCACCAGAAATGGGGCATCCACAGCACCTACAGCGACAACCTGCTGATGCTGACCTTGAGCCGTGGCGGGCCGATTGTCTGGCTTTCGGAAATCGACGCCAGGCGCGCCGGCATCGAGGACAACGACTGGATCGAATGCTTCAACGCCAACGGCGCGCTGACCGCCCGGGCGGTGGTCAGCCAGCGGGTCAAGGAGGGCATGGTGATGATGTACCACGCCCAGGAACGGATCGTGAACGTGCCAGGTTCCGAAACCACCAAGACCCGTGGTGGCCACCACAACTCGGTGACCCGCGTGGTGCTCAAGCCCACCCACATGATCGGTGGCTACGCCCAGCAGGCCTATGGCTTCAACTATTACGGCACGGTCGGTTGCAACCGCGACGAATTCGTCGTGGTGCGCAAGATGGCCAAGGTCGATTGGCTCGACGGTTCCAGTGGCGATGATCTGCCGCGTCCACTGCCAACCGATATCGAGGAGAACTGAGATGAAGATTCGCTCACAAATCGGCATGGTCCTGAACCTGGACAAATGCATCGGCTGTCACACTTGCTCCATCACCTGCAAGAACGTCTGGACCAGCCGCGAAGGGATGGAATACGCCTGGTTCAACAACGTCGAGTCCAAGCCGGGCATCGGCTACCCAAAGGAATGGGAGAACCAGGACAAGTGGAAGGGCGGCTGGGTCCGCAACGCCGACGGTTCGATCAACCCGCGCATCGGCGGCAAGTTCCGTGTGCTGGCGAACATCTTCGCCAACCCGGACCTGCCCAGCCTGGACGATTACTACGAGCCGTTCGATTTCGACTACCAGCACCTGCACACCGCGCCACTGGGCGAACATCAACCCACCGCACGGCCGCGTTCGGTGGTGTCCGGCAAGCGCATGGAAAAGATCGAGTGGGGCCCGAACTGGGAGGAGATCCTCGGTACCGAATTCGCCAAGCGGCGCAAGGACAAGAACTTCGACAAGGTCCAGGCGGACATCTACGGCGAGTACGAAAACACCTTCATGATGTACTTGCCGCGCCTGTGCGAGCACTGCCTGAACCCGGCGTGCGCGGCATCCTGCCCGAGCGGGGCGATCTACAAGCGCGAGGAAGACGGCATCGTCCTGATCGACCAGGAGAAGTGCCGCGGCTGGCGCATGTGCATCAGCGGCTGCCCTTACAAGAAGATCTACTTCAACTGGAAGAGCGGCAAGTCGGAGAAATGCATCTTCTGCTACCCGCGCATCGAGGCGGGGATGCCGACGGTGTGCGCCGAAACCTGCGTCGGCCGGATCCGTTACCTCGGCGTGCTGCTGTACGACGCCGACCGCATCAGCGAAGTGGCAAGCACCGCCGATGAGAAGGACCTGTACGAGAAGCAACTGGAGATTTTCCTCGACCCCAACGACCCGGCGGTGATCCGCCAGGCCCTGGCCGATGGTGTGCCGCAGTCGGTGATCGACTCGGCCCAGCGTTCGCCGGTCTACAAGATGGCCGTGGACTGGAAGCTCGCGCTCCCGCTGCACCCGGAATACCGCACCTTGCCGATGGTCTGGTACGTGCCGCCACTGTCGCCGATCCAGAACGCTGCGGCCGCCGGTACCGTGGGCATGAACGGGGTGATCCCGGACGTCGACAGCCTGCGCATCCCATTGCGTTACCTGGCCAACATGCTCACCGCCGGTGACGAAAAGCCGGTCAGGCATGCCCTCAAGCGCCTGCTGGCAATGCGCGCCTACAAGCGTTCCCAGCAGGTCGATGGCGTACAGGACCTGCAAGTGCTGGCCGACGTCGGCCTGAGCGTGAACCAGGTGGAGGAGATGTACCGCTACCTGGCCATCGCCAACTACGAGGATCGTTTCGTCGTGCCCAGCGCCCACCGCGAAGACGCCATGAGCGACGCATTCGCCGAGCGCTCCGGTTGCGGCTTCAGCTTCGGCAGCGGTTGCAGCGGCAGTTCCGACACCAACATGTTCGGCGGCAAGAAGGCCAACCGCCGGGATGTGATCAAGACCGTGCAGTTGTGGGAGGAATGAACATGCGCATTCTCAAGGTGATTTCGCTGCTCCTCGACTACCCGACCGAAACCCTGGTGGCCGCCCGTGACGAACTCGAACAGGCGATTCTCCAGGCCCGGGAAATCAGTCCCGCCCAGCGTGCCGGGCTGTTCGAGCTGCTGGAGCTGATCTGCAGCCAGGATCTGATGGACGGCCAGGAACACTACGGGGCGCTGTTCGGTCGCGGCCGTTCGCTGTCGCTGCTGTTGTTCGAACATGTCCACGGTGAGTCCCGCGACCGCGGCCAGGCCATGGTGGACATGATGGCCCAGTACGAAGAAGCCGGCTTCGCCATCGGCGTCAAGGAGCTGCCCGACTACATCCCCCTGTACCTGGAGTTTCTGTCCACCCGCGAAGACATCGAGGCCCGTGAAGGGTTGGCGGACGTGGCGCACTTGCTGGCCTTGCTGGCGGCGCGCCTGGACGAGCGGGAAAGCGCCTACGCCAGCTGTTTCCGGGCCCTGTTGCAGATTGCCGGGGCCGAACCCCAGACGGCGGTCGCCGGGCTGGCAGAGCAGGTGAAAGCCGAGCCACGGGACGACTCCCTCGAAGCCCTGGACAGGGTCTGGGAAGAAGAGGTGGTGGATTTCATGAAGGCCGAGCAGCAGGAGCGTTGCAGTTCGCTGCCGAGCGCGCCGGGCAAGATCCGGGAAGAAGGTCCGGTGCCGTTGCACTGGGTGGATTTTCAGCATGAAGGGCGGGCCGCAGCGCCAGCCGGGGAGGTGGGCAATGTCTAAATGGGATCTGTTGCTGTTCGGGGTCTATCCCTATGTGGCCCTGGCGGTCTGCCTGATCGGCAGTTGGGCACGGTTCGACCTGTCCCAGTACACCTGGAAGGCCGGCTCCAGCCAGATGCTGAGCAACCGCGGCATGCGCGTGGCGAGCAACCTGTTCCACATTGGCGTGCTGTTCGTGCTGGCCGGCCACTTCGTTGGTCTGCTGACGCCCTCGGCGATCTACCACCATGTGTTGAGCACCGAGAACAAGCAGTTGCTGGCGATGGTTTCCGGCGGTTTCTTCGGCGTGCTGGGGCTGATCGGCCTGCTGATGCTGCTCAACCGCCGCTTGACCGACCCGCGCGTGCGTGCCACGTCCAACACTTCGGACATCCTGGTGTTGGTGGTGCTGCTGGTGCAACTGGTATTGGGCTTGATGACCATCGTGGCGTCCACTGCCCATATGGACGGCTCGGTGATGGTGATGCTGGCCGACTGGGCCCAGAACACCGTGCTGCTGCGTCCGGTGGAGGCGGCCACCGCCATGGCACCGGTGGGCCTGGTCTACAAGCTCCATGTGCTGTTGGGCCTGACCCTGTTCGTGCTGTTTCCGTTCACCCGTCTGGTCCACATCGTCAGTGCGCCGGTCTGGTACCTGGGACGTCGTTATCAAATCGTTCGGCAGAAGTTCTGAGGAGAAGATCATGGCCAGTGGATGCGGATGTGGCGGTGGTAGCGGTAGCGGTGGTTGCGGCTCCTCGGCAAAAGTGCCGCCGGTGGTCGATGTGGACCCCGTCGGGGCGGCGCAGTTCGAGCCGGCCCAGGCTGGGCCGGTGGCGGTAGATGAAGCGCCGCAGTTGATTGCCAGCAGTGAACAGCAATGGCCGATCATCAGCGTCAACGGGGTGTCCATCACCCCGCAGGCGATGGCCCAGGAGCTGCAATATCACCCGGCTGACAGTCGCGAGGAGGCGGTCTACCAGGCGGCACGGGCCCTGGTGATTCGCCAATTGCTCCAGCAGCGCATCGCCGAGCTGGGCCTGGCGTTGCAGGTCGCTGCCGGTGAAAACGAAGAAGAGGCAGCCACGCGGCTGTTGCTCGAACGTGAGGTGCAGGTGCCGCAATGTGACGAGGCCACCTGCCGGCATTACTACGAAAGCAACCGGGCGCGTTTCCACAGCGCGCCGTTGCTGGCGGTGCGACACATCCTGCTCGAATGCGCGCCGGATGACGCCGAGGCCCGCAGCCTGGCCCATGCCCAGGCCGAGTTGCTGCTCCAGCGGCTGGACCAGTTTCCCGGCAGCTTCGCCGAGTTGGCGCTGAAGTATTCGGCGTGCCCGTCCAAGGAGCAGGGCGGGTCGTTGGGGCAGATCAGCAAGGGTCAGACCGTGCCCGAGTTGGAGCGTCAGTTGTTCACGCTGCCGGCGGGCCTGGCAGGCAAGCCGCTGGAAAGTCGCTATGGCTGGCACGTGATCAGCATCGACCAGCGCATCGAAGGCCAGCCGCTGCCTTACGAAGCCGTGGCGACCGCCATCCGCACCCAGCTGGAGCAGGGCGTGTGGCAAAAGGCGCTGGTGCAGTACCTGCAGACCCTGGTCGGTGCGGCGGACATCCGTGGCATCCATCTCCAGGGCGCCGACTCGCCGTTGGTGCAGTGAACACCGGGCCAACCAGGGGGTATCCATGAACGCCGTGTTGCAGGACGGATTTGGGCGCCAGATCGATTATCTGCGGATGTCGGTGACCGATCGTTGTGATTTTCGCTGTGTGTACTGCATGGCGAAAAACATGACCTTCCTGCCGCGCCAGCAGGTACTGACGCTGGAAGAGATACATCGGCTGGCGCGCTTGTTCGTCGGGCTGGGGGTGAAGAAAATCCGCCTGACCGGCGGCGAGCCGCTGATCCGTCCCGGCATCGTCGGCTTGTGTCGCGACATCGCCGCACTGCCCGGCCTGCGGGAGTTGGTGATGACCAGCAATGGCTCGCAACTGGCGCGACTGGCCCGGCCGTTGGTGGAGGCCGGAGTCAAGCGCCTGAACATCAGCCTCGACAGCCTCGACGGTGAGCGTTTTCGGGCGATCACCCGTAACGGCAACCTCGATCAAGTGCTGGCAGGGATTGAAGCGGCGAAGGTCGGCGGGTTTGAGCGGATCAAGCTCAACTGCGTGGTCATGAAAGGCCGCAACTTCGATGAAGTCCCGGCGTTGGTGCAGTACGCCATCGACCAACACATCGATATCTGCTTCATCGAAGAAATGCCGTTGGGGGAGGTCGGGCGTTCCCGGGGCGAGTCGTTCTGTTCCAGCGATGAGGTCCGGGCCGGGATCGCTCGCCATCACCGGCTGCTGGACAGCACCGAAAACAGCGGCGGGCCGGCGCGTTATGTGCGTTTGGAACAGCATCCGGACACCCGGATCGGTTTCATTTCCCCCAACACCCACAACTTCTGCGCCAGTTGCAACCGGGTGCGCATGACCGTCGAAGGGCGCTTGCTGTTGTGTCTGGGACAGGAAAACTCCCTGGACCTGCGCGGCTTGCTGCGCCGGTATCCGCTGGACGACCAACCGGTCATCCAGGCGGTGCGACAGGCGTTGCGCGGCAAGCCATTGCGGCATGATTTCAACCCCGGTGCAGAAGTGCAGATCGTACGGTTCATGAACATGACTGGAGGCTAAGGGCCTGCACAAACCCCGTGGCGCGGGAGCTTGCTCCCGCTGGGGGGCGCAGCAGGCCTGTTCTTGGTCTCACGGTCGTACCCCGATCCAATTGTGGGAGCGAGTTTGCTCGCGATGACGGCGGCCCATTGAACATCGATCTCAACTGACCCACCGCTATCGCGAGCAAGCGCGCTCCCACAGGGATAAGGGGGCTGCCAAAATGATCTTTCAAGCCTGATGGATAGTCGCCCCGGATTCTTGATATCGATCAATTGCAACTCGATCGTTTGGCCGTAATCTCCACTGCATATTGTGTTTTTATAAAGAAAAAATCCTATATGTAGTGTCTGGAGCCAAAATGCAAAGTATGTTGATCGCTGTGGGCTGTAACCGCTTGCACAAGCGCGATGGCAGCGTGGTTGCCTTTGACGCGAACAAGATCCGCCAGGCGCTGATCGCCGCCGGCAAGGCCACGGGCGAATATACCGAGGCCGAGGCCGAGGAGCTGCTGCAGGCGGTGCTGGCCCGGTTGGAAGGACAGACACGGTTGAACGTCGAGCAGATCCAGGACCGTGTCGAACGCGTTCTGATGGACGCCGGGTATTTCCTGTCCATGCGCGCCTACATCGTCTATCGCGAACAACACGGACGCCTGCGTCGGGATCGTCGCACCCTGGTGGAAGTCGCCACCTCGATGAACGAATACCTGGACCGCGAGGACTGGCGTGTGCAGGCCAACGCCAACCAGGGTTACTCCCTCGGCGGGCTGATCCTCAACGTATCGGGCAAGGTCACCGCCAACTACTGGCTCGACGAGGTCTACAGCCAGGCCATCGGCGAGGCCCACCGCGAGGCCGACCTGCATATCCACGACCTGGACATGCTCGCCGGCTACTGTGCCGGCTGGTCCTTGCGCACGTTGTTGCATGAAGGCCTCAACGGTGTGCCGGGACGGGTCGAGGCCGGGCCTCCCAGGCATCTGAGCAGTGCCCTGGGGCAGATGGTGAATTTCCTCGGGACCTTGCAGAACGAATGGGCCGGGGCCCAGGCCTTCAGTTCCTTCGACACGTACCTGGCGCCTTATGTGCGCAAGGACAGGCTCGGCTACGACGAGGTCCGCCAGGCGTTGCAAGAGTTCATCTACAACCTCAACGTCCCGTCGCGCTGGGGCACACAGACGCCGTTCACCAACCTCACGTTCGACTGGGTCTGCCCGCAGGACCTGCGCGAGCAGATCCCGGTGATCGGCGGTGAGGAAATGCCGTTCGCCTATGGCGACCTGCAACAGGAAATGGACCTGCTCAACCGGGCCTACATCGAAGTGATGCAGGCCGGCGACGCGAAAGGACGGGTGTTCACTTTCCCGATTCCCACCTACAACATCACCCATGACTTCCCGTGGGATAGCGAGAACGCCGACAGACTGTTCGAAATGACCGCCCGCTACGGCTTGCCGTATTTCCAGAACTTCCTCAATTCGGACATGCAACCCAACCAGGTGCGGTCGATGTGCTGCCGCCTGCAACTGGATGTGCGCGAACTGCTCAAGCGCGGCGGCGGCCTGTTCGGCTCGGCGGAGCAGACCGGTTCCCTTGGCGTGGTGACGATCAATTGCGCGCGCCTGGGCTACCTCTACAAGGGCAACACCAGTGCGTTGCTGCAACGCCTCGATACCTTGATGGAACTGGCCAAGGAGAGCCTGGAGGTCAAGCGCAAGGTCATCCAGCATCACATGGATGCCGGTTTGTATCCCTACACCAAGCGCTACCTGGGCACCTTGCGCAATCATTTCTCCACCATCGGGGTGAATGGCCTGCACGAAATGCTGCGCAACTTCACCGATGACCAGCAGGGCCTGCACACCGAGCAGGGCCGGGTTTTCGCGCTCAGGCTGCTGGATCACGTACGGGCCACGCTGCTGCGTTTCCAGGAGGAAACCGGCCACCTCTACAACCTGGAGGCCACGCCCGCCGAAGGCACCACCTACCGTTTCGCCAAGGAAGACCTCAAGCGCTACCCCGGCATCCTGCAGGCCGGCAGTCCGGTCGCGCCTTACTACACCAACTCCTCGCAACTGCCGGTGGGCTTCACCGACGATCCGTTCGAAGCCCTGGAGCTGCAGGACGAACTGCAATGCAAGTACACCGGCGGCACCGTGCTGCACCTGTACATGGCCGAACAGATTTCTTCCGCCCAGGCCTGCAAGCAACTGGTGCGCAAGGCCCTGGGGCGATTCCGGCTGCCGTACCTGACCGTCACGCCGACGTTCTCCATCTGCCCGGTGCACGGCTACCTGGCGGGCGAACACGAGTTCTGCCCCAAATGCGACGAGGCCTTGCTGCTGCAACAACAGCGCCAGGGCAGCGTTCACTGATCCGATCCATCGACCGCAAGGAGCTACATCCATGACTGCATCACAGACCGTTCCACAGGCACAGCGCCAACGCTGCGAAGTCTGGACCCGAGTGATGGGCTATCACCGCCCGGTGGCGGCGTTCAACCCAGGCAAACAGTCCGAGCACCGCGAGCGGGTGCACTTCACCGAAAGCGCGGCCGGGCGTCCATGAGTCGAGTGCTGCGGGTCGGGGGCATGGTGCCCCTGACCACCCTCGACTATCCGGGCCAACTGGCTTGCGTCCTGTTCTGCCAGGGGTGTGCCTGGCGTTGTCGCTATTGCCATAACCCGCAACTGATCCCCCCGCGCGGCAGCGAGGAGGTGGACTGGTGCCGGGTACTGGCATTCCTGCAGCGTCGCCAGGACCTGCTCGATGCCGTGGTCTTCAGCGGTGGCGAGCCGACTCTGCAGGACGGCCTGGCCCTGGCCATGGAAGAAGTGCGGCAGATGGGGTTTCGCGTCGGCCTGCACAGCGCCGGTATCAAGCCGGCGGCTTTCGCCAAGGTGGTGGGCCTGGCCGACTGGGTGGGTTTCGACATCAAGGCCCTGCCCGAGGACGCGCTGGATGTCACCCGGGTCGAGGGAAGCGGTGCCGCCAACTGGCGCAGCCTCGACCACTTGCTGGCCAGTGGCGTGGATTACGAATGCCGCACCACCGTGCATTGGCACCTGTTCGATCCCGATCGACTGTTGACCCTGGCCCGGCGCCTGAGCGAGCAGGGCGTCAAGCGTTTCGCCGTGCAACTGGTGCGCACCGCCCGAATGCTCGACCCCCATCTTTCCAGCGTTTCGGCACAAGCCTTGCAGCCCGAGCTGTGGGGAGCCCTTCGCGAGTTGTTCCCCTCGTTCGTGTTGCGCAGTTGACACTGCCACGCTGAGGCTCATCGGCCCGGCCTGACCGGGCATTTTCTCAAGGTTTTCAAATGCGCTGCCGGATGGCAGGTAGTTGAACAGGGAGCATTTGATATGACCAGACTCACCACTGCCCAACGTATCGTCATCGGCTTTGCCATCGCGCCCCTGGCGTTGATCGCCCTGGCGTTCTACGCCTTGCACGACCTGGCGACACTGCGCGACCAGGCCGAGCAGATTGTCCGCCAGGACTGGCCCAGGATCGATCCGATCATGGTGATTGCCACGGGCGTGCGCGATAACGCCCGCAACACCCGGGACCTGTTGATCGACAAGGACAACGCCCAGGTCCAACAGTCCATCGATGCCACCCGGCAACGCATCACCCAGGCCTTTGCCACGCTGGAACCGCTGTTGGTCCAGCCCGAAGGCAAGGCCGCATACGCTGAACTGAAAAAGCGCCGCGAAGCCTACGTGGCGGCGTTCGTCCAGGTGCAGACGCTGATCCGCCAGGGCGCAAGGGACGAGGCGATGACGCAGCTGCGCCAAGGGGTGATCCCGGCGGAGCTGGAGGTGTACAAGAGCCTGGAAGGGCTGATGGCGATGCAGGGCAAGCTGTTCGCCGAGCGCGAGCGCCTGGCCCAGGAACGCTACAGCGATGCACGACGCAACATGCTCGCCCTGGTGCTGATGTGCCTGGCCCTGGTGAGCACTGTCGCGATACTGGTGACGCGCAGCGTGACCCGTCCGCTGGGCGGTGAACCCGATGATGCGGCACGGGTGCTGAACCTCATCGCCCAGGGCGACCTGACGATCCGGGTTCCCGTGGGCGTCGGTGCGAATGACAGCGTGATGAGCAACATGCATGACATGCAGCAGAATCTCAACGCCATGGTCCGCCATATCGCGGCCTCGGTGGACCGGGTGGCCAGCTCGTCCGAAGAGTTGAGTGCCGTCAGCAGCCAGACCAACAGCACCTTGCAATTGCAGGGTATGGAAATCGAACAGGCCGCGGCGGCGGTGAACCAGATGACAGCCGCGGTGGATGAAGTGGCGCGCAATGCGGTGAGCACCAGCGAGGCGTCGCGCCTCTCCGAACAGACCGCCCAGCGCGGGCGCGAGCAGGTCCAGGAAACGGTTGCGTCCATCGGCGTATTGGCCGATGGCGTGATGGATTCCTCCTCTCGCATCCAGCAACTGGCGGGACGGGTCGAGGACATCAGCTCGGTGCTGGACGTGATCCGCAGCATCGCCGAACAGACCAATCTCCTGGCGTTGAACGCCGCCATCGAGGCGGCCCGTGCCGGCGACGCCGGAAGGGGCTTTGCGGTGGTGGCCGACGAGGTCCGGGCGCTGGCCCATCGCACCCAGGATTCGACCCGGGAAATCGAAGACATGATCGGCAACATCCGCCAGGACAGCGGCCAGGCAGTGAGTGCCATGCAGAGCAACAGCGAGCGGGTGCAGAGCGCCCTGCAAGTGGCCCAGCGCTCGGGCGATGCCCTGGATGAAATCGCCCGTTCGATCTCGCAGATCAACGAGCGCAACCTGATGATCGCCAGCGCCACGGAACAGCAGGCGCTGGTGGCCCGGGAGGTAGACCGCAACCTGACGGGGATTCGCAACCTGTCCGAGCAGGTGCTGCTGGGCGCCCGTCACACCGACACGGCCGGTCAGGACCTGGCCCAGATGGCGGGTTCGCTGCATGAAACAGTGGCGCGGTTCAAGGTGTAGCCAGCAGGCGATGCCCAGGGACATCGAGCGATGTCCCTGGTCCCGGAGGACGAGCCAGCTCGCAATGGCGGTGAGTCAGCTTATGGCAAAAGGGGCCGTGCCGATGTCATCGCAAGCAGGTTCGCTTTCACAGGGCGGTGTGTCACCAGCCCCAGAACTGTAACCACCAGCCATAGCCCACCAGCCCGCTGGCCGATACCAGGCAGGCCATGGCGGGCAATCGCTGGAGGGGTGTCGCTGCGCTCTGTTCCAGGCGCCGGTAACCCAGCCAGAGGCTCCAGGCGATCGCCGCCACCAGCAGCCCGGCGCGAGCCGGCTGTACCCACTCGAGCAACAACCCTTCATAGCGCAACAGCTTGACGGTGGTGGCCGACAGGCCGAGGAACAATCCTGCACCGCCAAGGGGCGTCAAGGTGATGGCCAAGGGCCAATATTGGGCGGGATCGCCCACGAATCTCGCCGCCAGGCGCATCAGCAACAGCAATGAGGTGCCCAGCAGCATGGCGCTCGTGCCCAGGTAAGCGAGGATGCAAAACCCGTCGAGCCAACTGAAACTGTCATTGGCCTGGGGGTAATGGGTCAGCAGCCACCAGGGAGCATTGTCCTGCAGCGGCCAGAACAGCTCGTGGGCAACCAACCATTGTGCCAGCGCTTGCTTCAAGGCGATGAACCAGGGGCTGACGGTCCATTGAAAGGCGCCCATGGCCAGGCCGATGACCCCGAACAGCAGCAGGCGCACGTCCCATGCCGAGACGGTGGCCGGCGTCGCCTCCAGGATTTCCTGGCTGCTGGAACGGGCAATCAAGCGCACCGCATCGCGCTGGCCGCTGCAACGACCGCAGGCGTGACAGTCCGCGGCGCCCCGCAGGCGGCGGATATCCAGCAGCGGCGCGCAATTGGGCGGCGGGCGGCGGGGGCCAAAGTTCTCCAGCCAGCGTTGTTCGTCCACAAAAAAATGCACCGGCGCCAGGCGGGCGAGCAGGGCGAAGACGCCGCTGACCGGACACAGGTAACGGCACCAGACCCGCTTGCCTCGGGCGAACAGCAGGCCGACCACCATGGCCGCGACGGTCGAGCCTCCCAGGATCAGCAGTGCCGCCTGGGCGTAGTCATAGACGCTGATCAGTTGGCCATAGATCGTGGTCAGGCAGAACGCCAGGGTGGGCCAGCCGGCCCAGCGCATCCCGCGGGGCACGCCCAAGCCCTTGCCATACCGACTGGCCCATTCGCTCAACGCGCCCTCAGGGCATAACACGCCACACCAGAGCCGACCGAACAGTACGATCGACAGCAAGACGAACGGCCACCAGATTCCCCAGAACAGGAACTGCGCCAGCAGGGTGAGATTGTCGAACAGCCGCGCCTGGCTCGCCGGCAATGGCGCCACGGCGGGCAGCACCAACAGCACGGCATAGAACAGCACCACCCCCCATTGCACGGCGCGAATGGTCGCACCGTGGCGCCGCATGCCATCGCCCAGGCGCTGGAGCCACGGGTTCAGGTCGGGCATGGCAGGCTTCGCGTCTTGCGCGGCCGCAGCCATCCGGCCACCAGCAGCCAGTAGCCCAGCCATACGACCAAGGTCAGCATGCTGGGGCTCGCCCGATAGCCGGCGAAGTCGGCCAGCAGGCCGCCCAGGCCATGGCCGTCGTCGAGTACCGCGCCGGTGTCCCAGAGGGCGTCCCCGATGGCGCGATACACCGGCTCGGGCCAGTCCATGGCGAGCCATTGCCCGGCGATCCGCTCCATGCCGCTGACCAGCAGCGCGGCCCCCAACAGCAGCAGGATCGCTTCGCTGATGGCGAAGAAATGTGGCCACGAGATGAACCGGCGGCTGCCGTGCAGCAGGGTGACGGTCAGCAGTGCCAGCGCCAGGCCGGCTACTGCGCCAATGGCGAACAGGCCCAGTGACGTGCCTTGCAACCTCGCACCGGCGCCGTACAGGAAGACCACGGTTTCACTGCCTTCGCGGCTGACCGCCAGCAGTGCCAGGACCAACAGCCCAAGGCCACCCTGGCGGTCCAGGCGCTCACCGGCGTGGCGTGTCAGGTCCTGCTTGAGTGTCCGGGCGTTTCGGTGCATCCAGCCCACCATCTGCACGATGAGCAGGCTGGCGATCAACGCCAGGGCGGCTTGGAACCACTCGTTCGCGGCACCACTCATGGCCTCGCCGGCGAGCAGGATCAGGCCGGCCAGGAGCGCCGACACCAGCAGGCCCAGCGCGGCTCCGCTCCATACATAGCGCGACAGTCGTCGGGACTGTGGCCGGCGACCGACCCAGGCCAGGAGAATCCCGATGACCAGCAGCGCCTCGACGCTTTCGCGCCAGACAATGAACATCGATTGAGTCATGCAAACGCCTCCTGCTGGCCGTTACCGGGCCAGGATGCCGCCCTCGGGCAGTTGCGGATTGAATTCATCGAAGAACGGATAGTGCCCGGGGCGCAGCGGGTGGATCACGACGAACGTGGTGACGCCCGGCGACAGGACCTTTTCCACCCGCAAGGGCGTGCTCTCGAACTCTGCCGGACCCTGGCCGACGTTCTTGAGCACGATCTTGAAACGTTGTCCGGCGGGCACTTCCAGCAGGGCGGGGGTGAAGTGGCCATCACGAATGCTCAGCTCGTAGGTCGGCAATTGCGCATGGGCCGCCGAAGGCAGTGCCAGGCCGGCCAGCATCAGCCACGCCAGGCGGCGATGGCTGGCGGCGTGGGGCGTGCGGGGTGCACGGTTCATCTTCAATACCCGCCTTTCTTGCCGATGCCGGCATAGACGAATTCGTACTTCAATTCACAACGTTCGAACCACGGCGCCACGCCGGTTTCCTTGTCGGTATGACGGCCCAGGGAGGCATGGCCACCGGGCGGCAGGACGGTGAAGGTCAGTTGATATCTACCGGGGCCGAGCAGTTTCACGTTGTCGCCGTAATGCGGTCCGTCGTTGGCCACCATGGCGTGGAAGTCGCCTTTGAGCTCGGTGTCGTTGCCCTGTTTCTTCAGCTTGAACGAGACGTTGAGGTAAGGCACGAAGCTGCCCTCCTGGAAGCCTTGCTGATTGTCTGCCGTGGCACGGATGTCGGCTTCCAGGTGCACATCGGAATCCGCCGTGGCCCGCATCATGCCGGCGGGGGCCATTTCGATCGGTTGCAGGTACACGGCACCGACCTCGAGTCCTGGGCACAGTTGCGGTTCGCCGATGGGGTATTCCCTGGCCTGGGACAGCGGTGCGATGAACAGCAGGGCGAGAGACAGTGGGGCAAGCGTGCGCATGACGATTTCCTGAACGGCTTGGAGTTGGGCCGAGTCTAGGAATGTTCGCTGCGAATAATAATGATTATTGTCAATTTCCAGCGCGATTGCGCCGGGCCAGATCGTGGTTCATCGCCCGTTCTTGATCGAAATCAAATGTGCCCTGGCGGTACAGCGATAGGGTGCACCTACACCCATCCGTCAGCGGTATCGACATGGCCAAACCCTTTCCCATCAGCCCCAAACACCCTGAACGTATCTGCTGGGGGTGCGATCGGTATTGCGCATCGACTGCCCTGGCGTGCGGCAACGGTGCCGATCGCACCATGCACCCGGCGGAGATGAGCGGGGAGGATTGGTACCTGCAAGGTGACTGGGGCCTGGAGCTGGTGGACATCACCGCCAAGGTCATCGACCCAAGCGCCACTCACCTGAAGGAATGAAGCAGCCTTGTCAGGTCCTGTACGAACGGCCTTGATACTCGTTCATGTTGCGTTGAAAACTGCCTCGCCTGAGCTTTCTCTCAAGACTTTTCGTACAGACCCTGGGAGCCAGCAAAGCTCACTGGCCCCCGAGCAGGGATGTCTACAACTTCGGCATCTGCCCGATCCGCCCCATCATCTCGGTCACGATCTGCAGGTCCAGCAGGAATTGCTCGACGGTCTTGAACTCGTTGTCGTTATGACCGGTGTACTTGACGTCAGGCATCGCCAGGCCGAATTGCACGCCGTTGGGCAGGTCATGGACCGACGTAGCGCCCGCCGAGGTGCCGAACTTGTGTTCCATGCCCAGGTTCTCGGTGGCCACGGCCAGCAGCGCCTTGACCCATTCACCTTCGGGGTTGCGGTACATCGGATCGTCAATGGAATAGTCAAAGGCCACCGCAACGTCGGACTTCTTGCTCCAGGCCGCCAGCTTGTCAGCGATTTCCGTCTTGAGCGCTGCCGTAGGCTTGCCGACCGGCACCCGCAGGTTGACGGCGAGCTTGAAGGCTTTGTCATCCATCCCGACGTAGGTCAGGGAGGCGGTCAACGGGCCCATGAAGGTGTCGGAAAACCCGATCCCGAGCTTGTTGCCCAGGTAGTCCAGGCCCCAGTTTTCGGCGGCGTAACGAGCGGCATCGGTGATGTGGTTGTGCTTGAGCGCCACCTGTGCGTCGAGGCCGTTGATGAAGTCCAGCATCCTCGCCACGGGGTTGACGCCCGACTCGGGTTCGGAGGAGTGGGCGGAAACCCCGGTGAAGGTCAACTGGACATCCGGGCCGGCCACCTGGGTAGCCACTTCGAAATCGCCGCCATTGCGCCTGGCGTACTCGGTTGCGGCCTTGAGCAGGCTGGCGGCCAGCTCGGTCGGCCTGTCGCTGGCGAAGGTGGCCACCGAAGTGGATGGAATCTGGTTGGTTGCCAGGCCTCCGGTCAATCCAGTGATTTCGGCGCCCTTGCCCTCTGCGGTGCGCCGGGGGAACTTGGCCATGACCGTGCCATAGCCTTTCTCGGCGATCACGACCGGATAGCCGCCATCCAGCGCCAGGTTGTAGTCGGGTGTGGGGTTGCGTTCGAAGTAGTAGGGGATGGCGTCGCCGGTGGTTTCCTCGGTGGTGTCCACCAGCAGCTTGAAGTTTCTCGCCAGCGGCAGTTGTTCTTCCTTGATGATCTTCATGGCATAGAGCGCCACGACGATGCCGTTCTTGTCGTCCTCGGTGCCCCGGCCGTACATGCGGTCGCCCACCAGGGTGATTTTGAACGGGTCGAGTCGGGTGCCGTCCTTCAGCACCCAGTTCTGCGGCGTCACGGGTACCACATCGGCATGGGCATGGATGCCCACGACCTCGTTGCCGCTGCCTTCGAGTGTAATTTCGTAGACGCGGTTATCGACGTTGCGGAAGTTCAGGTTGAAAGACTGGGCCAGGCTCTTGATCTTGTCGGCGATCTTGAGGAACTCGGGATTCTCATGCTGGGCCACGCCGTCCTGGCGGTACGTCGGGATGGCCACCAGCTCGCGCAGGGTTTCGGTGGCCGCGGCACCGTATTTCACCCGGGCATAGAGGCCCAGCAGGCGATGGATTTCGTTCTGCTGCTCAGCCGAAAGGGGTTTGTTGCCCTGGAAGGCACTGATGGCCGGAGCCAGATTGGCCGTTTTGGCCAGGTCGCTCTTGGCGACTTCTGCGAGGAACTGCCTGAAGTTGGAGACCGGCGTGCTGGCGAAGGTTTTGACGATGGTCGAGCCCTGCTGGGCGGTGATGTTGGCGAAGGCGGGCGTGGTCAGCGAGGCGAGGCTGGACAGCATCAGGGTGGCCGCGGCCAGGTGTTTGAGCGAGAAGTCCATTGCTGGGCATTCCTTTGCAGGCGGTTGGGAGACAAGTGTCTGATTTTGTGACACAAACGCTTACAACCTAACAGGCGAGCGAGGGGCGGGGGAGTCTTGCAGGGGATTGTGTCGCACAGCGAAGCAAAAACGGCGCAGATTTGAAAAACGATGTGGGTGAGCGGGTATTCACCTGATCCGAGCCTGATGCAGGACCCGGGGAACGCCAAGCGGGTCCACGACTGGCCAGCAGGCTCGCGATGGCGGTGGATCAGCTTGCATCCAGGCTGATCCGGTTGCCGTCGTCGCGAGCCGCTCGCTTGCGCAGGGCGTGGCTCAGTGCGGTGCGCGCGGGATGGTCTTGAGCAGGTCTTCAGGGCTGATGTAGCCGACCACCGGCTCCGCCGTGCTGCCTGGCAATGGCAGGTCGAGGATATGCCCCTTGATCTTGCCGATGACGTGCATCTCGCATGGCTTGCAGTCGAACTTCAGGGTGAGCACCTCGTCGCCGTGTATCAGTTGCATCGGCGCAACCTTGGTGCGCACGCCGGTGACGCCCTTGGCTTGCTTGGGGCAGAGATTGAACGAAAACCGCAGGCAATGCTTGGTGATCATCACCGGTACTTCGCCGGTCTCCTCGTGGGCCTCGAACGCTGCGTCGATCAGCTCGACCCCATGGCGATGATAGAAATCCCTGGCCTTCTGGTTGTAGACGTTGGCCAGGAACGACAGGTGCGACTCCGGGTACACTGGCGGCGGGTCGGTCTCGGCCTTGCGGCCACCGCGTGGATGGGCGGCGACACGGGCAGCGGTCAGGGCTTCGATGACTTCGCGCCGCAACGCCTTGAGCTGCGAGTTGGGGATGAAGAACGCCTGGGGCGCATCCAGCTTGATCGACGTGGCGTGATAGTCGGTGGTGCCCAGTTGGCCGAGCAGGTCGTGCAACTGCTCCAGTGCCTGTTCCGGTTTGTTCGCCAGGCCGAAGGGGCCGTCGAGGCTGACGCTGGCACTGATGCCTTCTTCACTGGTGGCGACCAGTTCCAGGCGTTCCTCGCGCAGGTGCGCGACCCAGGACAGGCCCACCCGGCGTTCGGCCGAAGTCTTGAGCAGTGCTTGCTGCCAGTTGTGGTCCAGGTTGCGGCTCAACGGGTGGTTGGGACGTAGCTGGTACATCCCGGCTGGCATCTCGTTGGGCTCGACGCGGTAGCGGTAGCGCTTCTGGCCGTCCTCTTCGAACTCGCCCCTGGGCTCGGCGATGTTGGCCCGGAAGCCCACCACTTCCCGCTTGACCAGCACGTTGAGGCCGTCGCCGTTGGACAGCGGGTCGAACGTCACCACCTGCAGGTCGCGCTTGCCGACCTTTTCCACCACGCCCACCGGTACGCCGGTGAAGGTCGGCGAATCGAAGGCGCCGATGTCGATCTTGCGCTCGCTGACGAAATAGTCGGTGCTGCCCCGGTGGAAGGTCTTGTCCGGATCGGGCACGAAGAAATGCGCGGTACGGCCACTGGAGGCGCGGGCCAGGTCGGGACGGTCTTCGAGGACATCGTCCAGGCGCTGGCGGTAGTAGGCGGTGATGTTCTTCACATAACCCACGTCCTTGTAGCGCCCCTCGATCTTGAAGGAGCGCACACCGGCTTCCACGAGGGCACGGATGTTGGCGCTCTGGTTGTTGTCTTTCATCGACAGCAGGTGTTTTTCATAGGCGACCACCCGGCCCTGGTCATCCTTGAGGGTGTAGGGCAGGCGGCAGGCCTGGGAACAGTCCCCACGGTTGGCGCTGCGGCCGTTCTGGGCGTGGGAAATGTTGCATTGACCGGAAAACGCGACGCACAGGGCGCCGTGGATGAAAAATTCGATGGCGGCATCGGTTTCGTCGGCGATGGCGCGGATTTCCTGGAGATTCAACTCCCGGGCCAGTACCAGTTGCGAGAACCCGGCCTGGTCGAGGAACTTGGCCCTTGCCAGGGTACGGATGTCGGTCTGGGTACTGGCATGCAGCTCGATCGGCGGAATATCCAGTTCCATCACCCCCAGGTCCTGGACGATCAACGCGTCGACACCAGCATCGTACAACTGATGGATCAGCTGGCGGGCCGGCTCCAGTTCGTTGTCGTGCAGGATCGTGTTGAGGGTGGTGAACACCCGGGCGTGGTAACGATGGGCGAACTCCACCAGCCGGGCGATATCGCCCACCTCGTTGCAGGCGTTATGACGCGCACCGAAACTCGGGCCACCGATGTACACGGCGTCGGCGCCGTGCAGGATGGCCTCGCGGGCGATGGTCACGTCGCGGGCAGGGCTGAGCAATTCCAGATGATGCTTGGGCAAGGACATGTGTTTTTCTAATCAGGCTGGTCACGGTCGAAGCGCGCATTGTAGCCGTCAGGCGGCTGCCCGGCACCTGTGGACTTGGATTTGTGTGCGCGGACCGATGCACGGCGGTACCGCGGCCGTCACCCGGAGGGCTAGCGCGGCGCCGGTTCGGCGCTGCACCAGCGGTTGCGCCCGGTGTTCTTGGCCAGATACAGGAAGGCATCGGCGGCCTTGATCAGCATGGCGGGCGTCACGTCGTCCGTGCCTGGCCGACAGCTGGTGATTCCCGCGCTGGCGGTGACGATTCCCAATGGATGGTCGCCGTGTTCGATGTTCAGCGCCCTGATGGATTCCAGTATCGTCTGGGCGACCTTGGCGGCACCCACGCTGTCGGTACTGGGCAGCAGGACGGTGAACTCTTCACCGCCATAGCGGACGGCCAGGTCGCTCGGCCGCTTGACCGCATGCTGGATCGCACTGGCGATCGCCCGCAGGCAGTCATCGCCCGCGGCGTGCCCGTATTTGTCGTTGAAGCGCTTGAAGTAATCCACGTCCAGCATGATCAGCGCCAGCGAAGAACCCTGGCGCCTGGCCAGTCGTAGCTCATCGGCCAGGGTGATGTCCAGTTTCCTGCGGTTGTACAACCCGGTGAGACTGTCGGTCAGGGCCATGGCCCGCATGGTCTGGTGCGCATCGAGGATCTGTTGTTCCATGGCCATCCGATAGCGCAACTGGCTCAGCACGATCAGGCCGAAACTGACCAGGGTCAGGATCAGGAACACCAGCACGAAACCGGTCTTGAGCAGGTCGCGACGCCAGGGGGCGATGATGGATTCCCGGGACAGGCCGGCTTCCACCACCAATGGGTAGGTGGTCAGGGCTCGGTAGCCATACAGCCGCTCGGTGTCGTCGACGACGGCCCTGGCTTGCGCGATGCCCTGGTTCGAGTTCGGCAGGAAGTGCTTGAAGATGACGCTGTTGACCAGGCTCTTGCCCACCACCGAGTCGATGAAGGGGCGTCTTACCAGGATGGTTCCATTGCGCATGGCCAGGACCAGGGCGCCCTTGTCGTCGATCTTGAAATCACCGTAGTAATCGACGAAATAACTGACCTTGACGGTGCCCAGCAGCACCCCGGCGAAGGAGCCATCGGGATTGTTCAGGCGGCGGGAGATGGGGATGATCAGATCGTTGGTCGATCGGCTCCTGATCACTTGGCCAATGCGCACGTTTCGGTCTTCGTGGGTGCGGTGGTACTGGAAATAGTCACGATCCGAATTGTTCGCTTCCTCCGGTATCGCTGCCTTGTCCGTGACCAGCCATCTGCCGTCGGGCCCATAGATGAACAGCCCGTGCAGTTGCGGCATGATGGCCGATTGCTGCACCAACAGTTTGTGGATGCGCGGGATATCCATGTTCTGGAGTCCGTCGCCTTCCACGCGCTCGCTGAGCGCGGCGGTCACCACATCCACTTGCCGGATGGTGTCCTCGGCATGTTGCGCCGTTGCCCGCGCCAGGTTCGTCACCGAGTCGCGGGCGGCCGCGAAGGCCGCACGATAGTCACGCCATGTCCGCCAGCCTTCAACGCTGAGGAACGCCACAACCACCACCAGCATGAAACTGACCGTAAGCCGCAGTGCAGCCCCAGCCTTCACGGCCGGGTGGGAAAAGGCCTCGTCGGTACTGTCTATCTTTGGCTCCGGCTGTTTGCGTCCGAGCATTACATATCCTTTGGCGACTTTTCTGCGCATCTTGCGGTGCGCAGCCTACCTTATCCGAAACCGGCACGTTAGCTGACTACGGTAGGGCCGGTACAGGTGGTGGCACTCGTGGGGCGAAAAAAAGATAGAGTAAAGACACATGGGCCTGTGGCTAGTGCCCGTCGGGCGTCAGTCCAGTAATAGTCCATGCGTCGCGTCACGCAAGCCATTGCCGCAATGCGGGGGAGGGGGCAGGCATGAAGGTTGGCGTCATCTCCGATACACACGGCCTGCTGCGCCCCGAAGCGCTCGAGGCATTGCGCGGCTGCGAACAGATCATCCATGCCGGTGATATCGGTGGGCTCGATATTCTTGAGCGATTGGCCGAGATCGCCCCTTTGCAGGTAGTGCGCGGTAACAACGATCTGGGGGCCGACTGGGCTGGCCGGCTGGCCGATCGCCTGCAGTTCGACCTCTGCGGGTGGCAGGTCTTGCTGGTGCACGACATCGCCGATGTCCCGGCTTCACTCGACCCGCGCGTGAAACTGGTGATCACCGGCCATTCCCATAAGCCCGGCATCGACTGGCGCGGCGAGCGCCTGTACCTCAATCCGGGCAGTGCAGGGCGTCGGCGTTTCAAGTTGCCGGTGACCCTGGCCTTGCTGGAGGTGGATGCAAACGCCATTGAACCCAGCATCGTCACTTTGCTGGAGGACCCGCCGCCTCCCGGCCCATGACCGGGAGGCGGCGGCGATCAAGGCTTCTTCGATCCTTGCCCCTGGTACGGGTGCGCGCTGGTCGCTGGTATCATGCCGCCGAGCTTGTTATCGATCCTCTCCAGTTCTCGGTATGGGCCTGTAGTTGCTCATGCAAACGTTGCATCGGTGCTGAGATCAGGTCGAGCCGGCGGGCCAGCGCCCCTCGGTGGAACAGCGCCTGCCAGCTGATATCTGCCTCGCCGGGCATCAGCCCGGTGAAGATGAATCCGGCCGCCATCAGTCGCCGGTAATCGTCGTTGAATTGCCGGCGAAGGCTGAGCCTCACTGAGATGGACCAGTGGGCAGGCAATTGTTGCAGTTGCCTGGCCAGGTGACGGCCGATGTGTCCAGCCACGACGTCGACCCGCCCCGGCAACTGCCTGAGTTGCAGAGGTTGCACCGAGCACGGGGCGTCATCGAGCGTGACGCCAAACCGCGATGCCATTGGGGCCATGAACCATTGGCATGTCGCAGGCCATCGGATCGAGGGCAATGGCCGGCGATGGCCCTGGATCATCTGGCAGCCGACCACCACGGTTTCGGCCAGGGCAACGTCGAACGGCGAAGGCACATGGTCGGGCATCAGCCCGGTGTCATGGAAACCCAGTCGTTGTGCCAGCCGTTGGCTGTAGGGATGGCTGGTGACTTGCTTGATCGACAGCCTGGCGAGTCCGAGGTCCTGGCACCGCTCCAGTAACTGCCGACCCAGGCGGGTTGCAATCTGACTGCCTTGCAGGGTGGGATCCACCGCCATCAGCGCCAGTTCCGCATCTTCATGACGGGGGGCAGCCTGGCACAGCGCAGCATGGCCGACGACACGTTCATCCAGCACCGCCACCATGGAATGCCACCGTTGGTGCAGGTTATGTTGGCAGATCATGTGGGGCAGGTAGACGTCCGGCGAAACGTAGTGGTACCCGTACACCCGGCGGAACAGTTCGCTTGTGCCGACGGCATCCGCAGGCCTGAACGGCCTGATGACCAAGGCGCTCATTGGGTGCGGCCCGTCGGGCCGTAGGATCGCCGATCGATGACCGGCAGGTGCTTGCCGGAGCGGGGATGGCGCTCCAGGTCCCGTGCATGGCAGGCCCGGACCTCCAGGCCAACCCGCTCGATGCCCGGATACAGCCTGGTGAGAGCGGCCTCCAGCGCCAGTGACAATGATTCATATGCTTGAAGGGGAACGCCGGGGGTCCATTTGAGCACCACGCGATCGTTGCCTGCCACCTGCTCGATGATCAGTTGCCATTGAGCGTCACCGGCCATGCCCTGGATGATTTCATTGATCTGCGGCGCAGACAGCGAAAGCACGCCTACCCGTACCCGTTGACTGTGGCTGCTGCGTCCCTGAAGCGCGAACTTGCGGCGCGGCGTACCGACCGGTTCACGCCAGCAGGCACGGTCGCCTACCGGGTAGCGTAGGATCGGCATCAAGGTACGGGTGAAGTTGGTCACCACCAGGTTACCGGGTCGGTCGCACGCCTCGATGACATCCCCGCTCAGTTCATCGATGATTTCCACCCGAGTCTGTTCGTCGAAGACCCGGTGTTCCCCTGGATTGCAGTCCGGGGTACTGGCCCCCACCAGCCCGGCGTCCACGCTGGCATAACCGATCGATGTGAAGCGTGCCTTCGGAAGGGCGCTTCTCAACGATGGCAGTTGACCTTCGAACAGGTGCTCTCCACCGAACAGCACCGTGGTGACCTGGGGCAACGTCCGTCCCTGCTGATTCAGGTGGCTGGCGAATGCCAGCAAGTGCGCCGGAACCCCGGCCAGCACATTGATATGGTGCGCGGTAATGGCGTCCGCCAGGATGTCGGGTTCGACCGAGCCGGTGAAGGGGAACTCGGTGATGGCTGCTTCAATGCGAGACAGGGCGCCGTGAATGAACAGGAAACTGGCATACAGGTCCCCGGAAAAGAACAGATTGGCGACTCGATCCCCTGCCTTGAGTTGCGTGGACAGGCTGCGACCGAAACAGTCGAGCATCCATTGCCACTCTTGATGGGTATAGACCGACAGTTTCCCCTGGCCGGTGGTGCCCCCGGTCTTGAAGACCAGTGCGTCCTGTACCCGATCGGTCAGTACCTCCCAGGTGTCCAGGTCCTGGCTGTCGGACCAGTAATCGTTGACGTCCGCAACAGGTATGTCCTGCAAGGCGCAGCCCTGGGACGGTAGATGTCCCAGGTGTCTCTGGTAATACCTTGAATGCTGGCGGACATGGGCCAGCCAGGGTTCAAACGTGAAGGAAATGCTCATCGGGATTCTCTGGAAAAATTCACGGGGTGACGGACAGGCAAAAGGCAATCAGCCGTGTTTTCTGACGTCGATCACCAGCGGGACCTTGCCGCTGTGCCTGTTATGTTCGAAGCACTCGACCGGACAGGATTGGACTTCCAGTACCAGCAGGGCGGCATTGACCGAGGTGGACAATGGCCGCAGGCCCAGGACCCTGTGGCGGACCGCCCTGGCATCACCGTCGGCGCGAATCAGCAAGCGTTCACAGCCACTTGCGTCGTGATCGAGAACGACCTGGATGGCCACTTGCGCCCGTTCGGTGAGTTCCTGGGTATTGATGAACTCCGTGGCGATGCGAACCAGGCGGCCGTGACGCTGGCGCAATTCGAACCGTGGCGATTCCAGGCCACACGGGCAAGGGGTGGTCAACCAGCGTCCACAATCGCCGACTTCATAGCGGCGAAGGGGTTGTGCCTGGCGCAGGCGGGAAGTGAACAGCAGCCGTCCGGTGTCCCCACGCCTTAGCGGGATGTCCTGGTCCAGGGCGACGATTTCCAGGTGCTGGATGTCGGCCATCAGATGGAAGACACCCTCGTCGCTGGCGAGGCAGGCATGGCCCAGTGGGCCGGCATCCACGGTGCCATAGATGGCTGAGCGGATGCTCGTGACGCCGCAGTCCTGAAGCAGTTGCCGACTGCCTTGGCCCAGGTGCTCGCCACCGAGCAGTACCTTGCGTACGCCACCGTAACCCTGGAGCGCGGGCCGCTGGCTGGAGAACAAGCGGTGCAGGGTGCTCGGCATGCCCACTACGGTGTTGACGTCATGGGCGACGATCAACCGGGCGATTTCATCGAAATCGTTGTCCGAGGGAGCGCCCATGGGGTAGTGCACGACGTTCATCTGTTCAAGAATTTTCGAAAAGCTGAAAAAACCGCCATAGAGGCCGCCCCCGTAGAACAGGTTCATGACACGGTCCCGTGCGGGATCGAGTCCGGCGGCGCGCAACCCGTCGGCTGCCGCGCGCATGTGGCGATCGAAGTCGCGATGACTGTAGGACGCCAGCACAGGCGCACCGCTGCTGCCGCCGGAGCGGAAGAACAGCTGTGCCTGGGCACTGACGGGTAATGCGGCGAAAGCCGCCTTGTCCATGATGGGTGTCGAGGCGTCGACCGACAGAGCGGGGGGCGGCCGGTCCAGGGTGACCCGATGAGGTGCGATATCCGCCTCGAGACTGACCGACACCCGACGGCTCAACCGTTGCAGCGCATAGACGCCGTCATGGGGCTCGCCGTCATAGCCTTGCTGGACGGCCGCGGTCGCTGAAACACGGGTTACGCCAGCGGCTAGCAGGCCGCGGGTCAGTTCCGCGGCCTGGTCCGCTTCACACATGAGCGCGCAGCTTTGCAGTACATTGCGCCAGGGCAGCAGGGTTTCGATCAATGCCGCCCGAGGGACGGGGCGCAGCAATAGCGTGCGGAACAGCGGCGATGGCGACAACTGGCGATGATGTTCCCACAGAATGCGCCAGCCGCTGCCGTCCCAGACCTGGCCGGTGACTTGCGCGAAGCTCTGGTCCAGTCGGGCAAGAGCCGTCCGGGTAGTGATCTCGCAGGCCTCCGCGGTGCTGACCGCCAGCGCCGGCCAGCGCCCGGACCGTCGTTCGAACGCAGCGGCGAGCGCATTGCCCAATGCCTGCAACGCAGCAGGTTCATCGCTGTCCACCAGCAGCCATTGCGGGCTGGAGCAGGCTTGCTGATCCAGGCGGCAGATTTCGTCCACCAGGCAGTCCAGTGCCTGTGGGCTGGCGGCGCGGAGCGTGACATAGGCGAAGCTGATGCGATGGCCCCAGTCGATCCAGCGGCACCCGCCGGGGATCTGCTCGCGCATGGCCCTGAGGGCCGTTTCTCCACCCCACGCGCTGACGCCTTGCGCCAGGGCGAAGAGACGTTTGTTCTCGTGGTACGGCAGCGGCAATACCGCCAGGTATTCGCGCAGGCGGCCACTTGGATCGCAATCGAGGAAGGCCTTGAGCGCCCGCGCCGTCAGGCCCTCGTCACGGGTGCTTGGACGTATCCAGTTGATGTTGCCCGCCAGCAGGCTTTCCAGGGCGGCGCAGAACGCCAGCAGCGGTGCGTTGCCCGGCGTGACGTGTACCACCAGGCCCAGGGGCTGCCAGCTTTCGAAGGGGCCATCGCTGTAGTCGATGCGCCTGATCGAGCGAGGGGACGGTCCCAGTTCACGCGTCAGCTTCACGCCCAGGTGATCGCGACTGCAGAAGGCGATCAGCGCCTGGCACTGATCCTCGGTCAGGAATGGGGCTCGACCGGCAGAGCGCAGCTCTTCTACGAACGTCTCGGCGCATTCGAGCACGCTGTCGCTCGAGGGTGGCGAGGCCAGGAGGTCGGGCAGCCGTGCCTGCAACCGCTGCAGCGTCTCGTCCAGGGGCAGCTCCCCATGCAGTTGGCCGTTGATGAGGTACATGTCAGTTCTCCTTGATCATTTCGGCGGCCGCCATGGCACAGCTTCGGCTGGCGCTGGTACCGGCACGGCCATGCAGCTCGAACCACTGGGTAGCCGAGCCGCATTCGCAATCGGCGGGGTGCAGGGTCGCGAGGTCGCTCATCACCACGGCATGGGCCGGGCTGGAAGAGATGTAGGGCGATACGAAAGACAGCAGACCCGGTGCGCCGAATGGCTGGACGCTGAAATCCGAGGGGTGGCGGACGAAGACTCTCGAGTACACCGGCACATGGAAGCGGTGGTGCGCACATTCGATGTACGGCACGGCATGTTCGACCGCGCCATAGCCGTCCCGGCAACGCTGGGTGTCGATACCCAACTGCCGGCGGATGTGCTCATAGACCTGCTGGCGGGGAATCTCCTGGGCGGCCTGTTTTTTCCAGCCGCCTCCCAGGAACACCAGGGAATCGGGCGCAAGCTTCAGGTCCGGGACGGCGCTTTCGCGCATGCGCTCAAGTACATGGCAAAGCAGCGCCGGGAAGCCGAATATCCTGACCGGCAGGCCCTGCTCGGCGAATTCCTGCAATGCGCGGATGACGCCAAAGACATCGAACTCATGGCCTTTTCCGGTGCGCCGCAACGCATACGCAACGCGATTGACCGGGGCAAAGCGACACAGGAACTGATCGGTATAGGCAGTGCCCAGGCGATTGTCAGGTTCGGGTTCGTGGCCGAGCAACAGATAATTGCAAGGCGAATCCGGCGTGAACCAGCCGTAGTGCTCGAAGATCCGCGCCACCATCCCCTGGGCGGCCGCCATGCTGCGTTCGTCGTAGCGCATGCGGCTTTTCTGCCCACTGGTGCCGGAGGAGGTCAGTTCCAGGGCATCCCCGGCGGTGGGGCTGAGCAGCAGTCGCTGCTTGAAGTAATTGGCGTAGATGGGCGGCAGGCGCGACCAGTCGGTCAAATGTTCCAGGTCTGCGGCGCCAAGGCCGTTGGCGTTGAGCCAGTCTTCATAACCCGGCGTGTGGTGGCTATGGAACAGGCTGATCTCTGCCATGGCACGATCGAACAGTCCGGTGGGCATCGATTCGGGGCTATAGGGATGGCGCGATGCGCATAGCGCATCGGCATGGGGGAAATGGATCATTGGATTTCCTCAGGACGGCAAATCAGGCTTGAGTGACCGGACGGGTCATGAACAGGCGCAACACCACAAGACAGCTGAGCCCGGCGACGCCGGTCTTCAGCGCAAAGGATTCCAGGCTTGATCCGGCGCCCAACAGTGCCAGCAGCGAACCGGCCGAGCTCATCACCGCGATGGAAATCATCCCGACCATGGCCGAGACCAGGCCTTTGCTATCGTCGCTGGCGTAAAGGGCCAGTCGATACAGTGCTGCGTTGCCCATGCCCAGCCCGAGGGCATAGAGCGACAGGGCGCCGACCAGAACCGGCAGGGAAAGCGGCAAGCGGCTGGCGAGCACCAATGCGATCAGGCCTGCACACAGGGGCCAGAGGCTGTAGCGCAGCACACCGCGCACGCCAGCCCGCTCCACCAGGCCATTGAGCAGGAGATTGCCGAGGATCACCGCGGTGAAGACCGGAACCTGCCACAGCCCGTACAGCAGCGGAGAAAGGCCCTGGCCCTCGATCAACAGCAACGGCGACAGGCCTATCCAGGCAATCAGGGGCAGGCTCATCAGGCCCAGCGCCACGCTGGCAGAGAGGAAACCGACATGGCCCAGCAAGGCGCCATAACGCTTGAGCAGCCTGGGTAGCTCGAAGGGCTCGGACGCCGACTGGCGATAAGCCGGTCCGGGTTTGTGCGGCATGAACCCCCACAAGGCCAGCCAGCTCATCGCCCCCAGGCCGGCCAGCAGCAGGAACAGCTCGCGCCAGGACAGCCATTGCAGCATCAGCCCCCCCAGCAAAGGACCCAGCAAGGGAGAGAGAAGGGCGAGGTTGCCCAGTAGCGCCATGACCTTCACGGCGTCCGATTCGCTGAACATTTCCTGTATGGCGGGATAGCTGACGGCAATCACGAAGCCCAGGCCCATGCCCTGGATCAGGCGAAGGCCATTGAACCCCGGCATGTGGGTGACCTGGGTAATCGCCGCGCACGCCAGCACGAAGCCGGCACAGCCGGCGAGCATGAAGGGGCGCCGCCCATGGCGATCCGACAGGGGGCCGATCAGCCAGGGCAGCATGACGCCGCCCAGCAGGTAGAGGTTGAAGGCATAGGGTATCTGGTCCGCAGTCGCACCGAGCTCTTCGGTGACTGCAGGCATGGCGGGCATGACCAGGTCACTGGCCATGTAGGTGAGGAGTTCGAAAAGCGCGATAGCCAGGCAAAAACCTGTCAATCGATTGGGTGAGGAAGTTGTCAGCAAGTTTTGCATGGTTTCCAACGTTATTTTCAAAGGAGGTAAGTGCCTCTTATTCGAGAATACGTGGGCGGGTTTCAGGGCCGAAATAAGCGTTGCCCTTAGTTTGCGGAGGAAACCTGACTTAAAGTTGTACGAACAAATGCCCTGCCGTGTGGGCATTTGTTCCTGCTTTGGGTAATCAGTCTGATGCCGCTGGCCTGGCAGGCGGCCCGTCGGTTTCTGACGATTCAGCCACGTCAGTCAACGGTGTGGGTCGAAGCCTGGACCGCCGTGGCGCCCTGGCCCATCGCCATGACCCCGGTCGTGAGGAAAGAACAGGCAGCCGCCCAGCATCAGGGTGGACGACAGTGCGAGCAGCAGGGTTATACGACGAAACATAAATAAATCCTCATGATGAACAGCACCGGGTTGCGTGCAAACGCGCCTTCGGCTGTACCATGGGACCCCGTGTGCTGCCCCTTGTCCCTGGAATCGGGTAGGCACCTGGCAAGCAGACGGATACAGAACGGATACATTCAGGAACTGGCAATGACTCATTCGCAACGCTTGAAATACTCGATCCTGATCGTCCTCGTGGTCCTGGCAATCATGCTCGGGCTGTCCTGGATGCAGAACAAAGGCATGATCAGCGAACAGCTGTTCCAATACATCGCCATTGCCGTGGCGGTCATCGTCGTCGTGATCAACGGGGTGATGCGACGCAAGGTCAAGCCCTAGCGCTTTGCAGGGAGCGCCTGGCGTCAGTCGCCAGCCTCGAGCGCAGCCATTGCCCTGTGGTGCAGGCTATAGCTCTTGTCGGGGTTGAGTGTCAGTACCCCCTCGCTGCACAAGCGCTTCAAGACCTCGCGTACGCTGAGGAAGGACAATGGAATGTCCAGCCCCACCAACTGGCTGTGTACCCCTCGTACACCCAGGCTGCGGTTTTCCCCTGCCGCCGTCAGCAGCGCATCGATGACCTTGAGGCGAATCAGGCTGGTTCTGAGCCCGAAGCTCTTGAGCAGGCGCCTGATGTGCTCATTGCTGCCGCGTTCCGTTGGCCTGGCGAACACGTTGTCGGGGGTCTTTATCGCGATGCCGGTTGACCCCGGCTTACCCTCCCTGGGCAGTTGCGCGTTATGCATGCAGAAACTCCTTACCAGCCTGAACAGAAGAAAAGATTGCAAATACTCTCCTGATAGGACGAACGAGAGCGGCCAATCATGAAGGCGCGGTTGTAAAAAAATGCGGCAATGTCGTGCAAGCCCCGTGATCAGGCCTCTGGCTGGTCATTAATTTTTTTTTATCCGGTTCGTTTCCAAGGAAGGCGCGTTCCCGGCTTCATGCCCGAGGGATGTGATTTCCAGGCCGGATATGACGTTTTTCCTGCTGTCCTTTCAGTAGCCGTCCCGGTTTTCAAGGTTTTCGATCAGGAGTGAACGTGAAGATATCCGGGCAGTTATCGAGGTTTTGCCTCACAGGCGCGGTTCTGGGCATGGGGCTGGGGCTTGCCGCCGTTGCCAGCGCCCAGGGCGATGCGCAACAGGCCAGCGCCGAGATCCGTCGTACCCAGTTTGGCGTGCCGCATATCCGTGCCGAGAATGAGCGTGGCCTGGGTTATGGCATCGGTTATGCCTACGCCCAGGACAATCTCTGCCTGCTCGCCAATGAAATCGTCACGGTCAATGGCCAGCGCTCGCGGTATTTCGGGCCCGACCAGGTCACGGTCGAACAGCGGAAAAACACCGCCAGCGACCTGTTTTTCAGCTGGCTCAACACCCCCCAGGCGGTCTCCGGTTTCTGGCAGGCACAGACGCCCGAGGTGAAACAGCTGGTCGAGGGGTATGCGGTGGGCTACAACCGTGCCTTGTCCGAGCGCCGGGCCAAAGGGCTGCCTGAGCAATGCGCGAGCGAATGGGTACGACCGATCACCGCGCTGGACCTGGTCAAGTTGACCCGTCGTCTGCTGGTGGAAGGCGGCGTTGGCCAGTTCGCCGAAGCCCTGGCCGGTGCGCAGCCGCCCAGGGCTTCGGCGGACGCCGGCGTGCCGGTGGCGGATTTCGTGGTCGCCGCCGACCGACAGCAGCGCTTCGCCCTGGAGCGCGGCAGCAACGGGCTGGCCATCGGCAGTGAACGTTCCTTCAACGGACGCGGCATGCTGCTGGCCAATCCGCATTTTCCCTGGCTGGGGGGCATGCGCTTCTATCAGATGCACCTGACCATCCCGGGCAAGCTGGATGTCATGGGCGCCGCGTTGCCGGGGCTGCCGGTGATCAACATCGGTTTCAGCCAGCATCTGGCCTGGACCCACACTGTCGACACTTCCAAGCATTTCACCCTGTACCGCCTGCAGCTCGATCCCAAGGACCCGACCCGTTACCTGATCGATGGTGAGTCCGTACCGATGAGCCAGCAGACGGTCACGGTGGAAATCAGGCAGCCCGACGGCCAGGTGAAGTCGATTTCGCGGGTGGTCTACGGCTCCCGGTTCGGGCCGGTGGTGCAGTGGCCCGGACGGTTGGACTGGGACGGCCAGTTCGCCTACAGCCTGCGGGATGCCAACCTGGAAAACGATCGGGTGTTGGCCCAGTGGTACGCCATGAACCGGGCTGTCACCCTCGAGGATTTCCAGAATACCGTGCATGAGATCCAGGGCATTCCGTGGGTCAACACCCTGGCGGTGGATGACCAGGGGCAGAGCCTGTACATGAACCTGTCGGTGGTGCCGAACGTGGGGGCCGATAAACTGGCCCGCTGCAGCGACCCGCGGGCCGGGCAGAAGTTGATCGTCCTGGACGGCTCGCGTAGCGAATGCGCCTGGGATGTGGACCCGAAAGCTGCGCAGAAAGGCATCTACGCCGCCGAAAAACTTCCGCAACTGTTGCGCCGCGACTTTGTGCAGAATTCCAACGATTCGGCCTGGATGGTCAACCCGTCACAACCATTGTCCGGCTATTCGCCCTTGATCAGCCAGCAAGGCCAGCCCTTGGGCCAGCGGTCGCGTTTTGCCCTGGACCGGCTCGGCAGGCTGGCCCAGCAAGGACCGGTGAAGGTGGAGGACTTGCAGCGCATGGTAATGGACGACCAGGTCTACCTGGCCGACCAGGTGATGCCAGACCTGCTGGCGTTCTGTTCGGCCGAATCGGGCGCCGCTGCAGCGGTACTGGCTCAGGCGTGTGCCAGCCTGAAGGCGTGGGACCGTACTGCTGGCCTGGACAGCGGATTGGGGTTCGTTCATTTCCAGCGCATCATGGAGCGGCTGCAGGCCGTGCCTGATGCCTGGCGCGTGGCCTTCGACCCAAAGGACCCACAACATACGCCACGAGGCCTGGCTGTCGAGAAGCCGGCAGTCAGCGAGGCAGTGCGCCAGGCCATGGTCGCCTCGGTGGAGGCGGTGAAGGCCGCCGGGCTGCCATCCTCCAGCCGCTGGCAGGATCTTCAGGTCGCCAGCAGCGGTGGCCGGCAGACACCGATCCACGGCGGGCCTGGGGAGCTGGGGATCTACAATGCGATTCAGAGTGTGCCGGGGGCAAACGGCAAGCGCGAAGTGGTCAGCGGCACCAGTTACCTGCAAGTGGTGACATTCGACAGCAAGGGGCCCCAGGCACAAGGGCTGTTGGCATTCTCCATTTCCAGCGACCCGGCATCCCCTCATTCGGCGGACCAGACCGAGGCGTTCTCGAAGAAACGCTGGAGCGTGCTGCCATTCACCGAACAGCAGATCAAGGCCGATCCCCACTACCAGGCGCTGATCATTCGTGAGCGCGATGAGGCCGGCAGGGTGGCCACGCAATAAGCCTGGAGCCGCAAGACAGCCTGCGATAGCGTCAACGCCGACGCCGACGCCGACGCCGGCCCTTTGTCATTGACGGGGAGCAGTTTTCTGAGTGCTGGTCGGCCTCTGGCCGACGGCATTGAGCACCGGGTTGCCGTCCTTGTTCTGCGTCAGGTAGACCGGCAGTACTTTTGGCAACGACGGCACCAGGTTCTTCACTTCACTGACGTTGTAGATACCGCCGATGCGCAGGGCGCCGGTGTTGTTGTCGGCCAGCATGACGGGACGGTCGAGGTAGCGGTTGATCAGCGGCAGCGCATCGGTGAGGGTCAGGTTATCCAGCACCAGCTTGCCGCTGCGCCATGCCAGTGAGCTGTCATCGGCAGGCGTTTCGCGGACCTGCGGCTGGAAATCGCCGGCCTTGTAGATCGCCTGCATGCCGGGTGTCAGGCGCGAGCCGTTTTTCGTCAGTGCATGGTTGCTGGCGACCAGTACCGAGCCTTCCACCAGCGTGACGCGCACCTGGTCCTGATACATCCAGACGTTGAAGCGGGTCCCGGTCACCCGTACCTGGCCCTGGCCGGCCCGAACGATGAACGGGTGCTGGGTATCGTGGCTGACTTCGAAAAACGCCTCGCCCTTTTTCAGGGTCGCGCGACGCTCATTCTTGTAATTGGCGAATACCAGCTCGCTGCCCAGGTTGAGTTCTACCTGGCTGCCATCGCCCAGGATGATGCGCCGTACGCTTGCGTCGGCTTCGAAGCGCTCGTAGGAATTGGCCAGCCAGCCCAGGTTCCAGCCCGTATAGGCCGCCAGTGGCAGCCCCAGCACCAGCACCGCGGCGGCAGCGGCCAGGGGACGCCAGCGCGCCCGCGGCCGGGGACGAGACACCGGGACCGGCGGCGCGGGTTCGACGCGCGGCAAGTGATCGGCGACGTCCCAGATCTCCAGCATGGCGGCGTATTCGAACGCATGCAGGGGATCGGCATCGTGCCACTGCTTGAAGGCCAGCCGTTCGGCATCGCTACAGTCGGCAGCATGCATACGCATGCACCAGTGCGCGGCCGCATCGGTAATGGCGTCGTATTCGGCTTCCGAGAGTGTATGTTCGGTCATTGACTCTTCCTGGTTTGCCGCATTCTAACCTTCGGCATGAGCTGTCGAGAACTGCCGTCATGGCGATAACATGTCAAATAGGCCGGTTTTTTTCCGCCAAAGGTGCTTGCACCCGTATGGCTGCGCCCTAGCATCCCATGGGCCGGGTGAAAAAAAGATCAACGGGTCGCGCATGGCAGAAGTATAGCCACTCAAGAGCCAGCGGCGGGCAGCACGGCGTCGAGCTGGCGTCCCAGCATGCAAATCAGCAAGGTCATGGAGTCGGCGTTTCGAAGGATCAGGTCGATGCGTTTATCGGCCGAAGCGGGGTCGAGAAAAATATCCCGTGCTTCGCTGATGCTGGTAGCCCCCGTGATTTTCAGTATTTCCCTGGTCATGTCCTTGAATTGACGTATCTGTTCCAGGCTCTTGAGCATCCTGGCCCGATGGTCCCAGGCCATGAACAGTTTCGATCGCGGCGTACCCAGCGAAAACCCTTTGAGTTGTTGCTCTTTCAACTCCCCCGACTTGCGTCGTCCGAATTCGGTGTCTTGGGAAATGAGGTCGAAGAAGGGCAATGAAGCATCCAGGTAAACGATGTCGTACGTGTCGAACAACTGGTGGGTCAATTCATGGATAAGTGTCGCCCCCTGGGCATGGGCGTCGACATTGAATGATTGCGGCACAAGCTCCTGGTATCGGTCCAGGCCTATTTCAAAGAACAGCTGCGTGAGGTAAATCCGTCCCTTGGCGTTGGGTTCCACGACAAATGCTGTGGCGATATCGTTTATATCCTTGAGATTGCCGATGACGATGCGCTTGGCGTTCTGCGCTTCCCATGAAGGATCGGCCAGTGCCCGGCAGATCGGCGCAATCGCCGTGTGGACCTTCTCGATCAGGCCGGCATCGACGTGTTCCACGCCCAGGAACGTCTGGAGAAACGTTTCCAGTCGAGAGGCCAGCGCACGTTGCTGCCTGGCGTGCTCCAGGTTATGGAGGGCGTTGATCGAGTAGAACCTGGCTGTCTCCAGGGCCTGGACGATGGCATTGGCATGGTGGGGGTATTTCCTGCGTATTTCAGCCATGCCCCGGGCTTCGATGTTCAACGAGGCGCCGGCCTGGTAGTCACTGTAGGAATTGGCGAGCGTGGACATGACCTTGCCGTAGCGAATGGTGTGTCGCTGCGGATCGATCGCCCACTGCTGGTCGTCGGACGATCGAGCCAGTATCGGTCCTTCGCCATGGGCATGGACGACACGCCATACCTGGTTCGCTTTGGCGACCTGGAAGACCCTGCCGGCCACGCTCGCATAGAGCTTGCCGGATCCCGCTGCGCCGTAGGTGCCGTCGGCCAGGTTTGCGTGCAGGTCGAAAAGGCTGGCATCCGTGGCTTCGAAGGCGTGCAGGTTGGTACGGGTCGGTGCCGTGGACGCGATATCTTTCCAGCTCATTTCGGTCGTCGTCCGGGACACCTGCGTTGCTGGGCTGGCGGGGGCGAGCAGGCCGAACGTATCGTCGCGATTGAGCATGCCCAGCGAGACCATTTCCGCGGCGCCGGCGATGAAGTCATGCAAGCCGGTTTTCCAGTCATGCTGTCGCAGCGCTTCGGCAGAGGCCTTGAAGTCCTGGTAGCTTTCCCAAAGGGTCTCGAAAAACGTCAATTTGCCCGGTAGCTGGCGTCCCGCAAACCTGACCCCGGTGCTGAACAGATGCAGGACCGTTTGCCAGTCGAACTGGCGTTTGCGGTCGGTCTGGGTGCTCAACAGGTCCGATAGCAGGTCCAGGTTATCGTTGAACAGCGTGTCGAGCAGGTTCGTCTGAATCGGGTTCGAGGCCAGGGTGATGTCCGACAGTTTTCCAAGGGTGGACACGAACAGGTTCCGGAACAGCCCCTGCTGGGTCGTGGGGAGCCGGCTGATCAGCAGATCCTGAAGCGCCCCGGGCAGGTTGAGCGCAGCGATGAGGCTGGCCTCGTCCTTGAATTCGATGAGGTTCGGCCCCGCGCGGTAGGGCGCATACAGCACATGAGGAGCCGTCGCGTCGGTGCTCGATCCGATCAGGTAGAGTCCCAGTGTCTTGACCGCCGCGGCGCCGCCGGTCGTTATCAGTTCCAGTGGACGGATCAGGGCGCTGGCACCCTTCACTGCCTGGCGCGCGATGCCGTCCGGCATATCCAGGACCTGGCGAATCAAGTCGAATGCCGTGGCCGACAGGTACTGTTGCAGGTGCCGTGCGTGGGCATGCTGCAACAGTTGCCAGGGCAACTGGCGGCGAAAACGCTGCTTTCTCGCTTCTGCGTCCGCTCCCGTGCCGGAGAGCTTGTCCCTGACGTGTTTTTTATACGAAGTGGAGATATCCAGGGACAGCAGCATCTGCTTCACAGTGTCTTCGTTCAGACTGTCCGGCAGTTTTTTTCCGGACGTGGAGGAGACATGCAAGCCGGTCTTCTGGGTGAACTCGACATGGTTCAAGGCGAAATCGATCAAGGAAGCGGGAGGACCGGCCAATGCGAGGTTCGGCGTGATCAGGATGCTGGCCGGGTCGAGATCCTTTTCGCCAAGGCGTGCATCCAGTAATGCCTTGAGCTTTTTACCGACATAGGTGCGAAGCGGCTCGATACCGTCCAGGTAGTCCTTGCCGTCGGCCACGCTGTTCTTGTATTGGTCGAGCAGATCGATATGCAAGCGTTGATCTTCCAGGGCGGCCGTGCCGAGCCAGGCGGGCAGTTTCTGCCGCCACCGGTTCGCCTGGGCGATGCGCATCGCACGCGGCAGATTGGTCGGGGCGCCTTTGTTCTGCAGCGCCTCGAGGCTTTTCGCCAAGGCCATCCCGCTCAGTTTCCATGGGCCGATTTTCAGACTGCTCAGGTACCGGTGTTCGGCTTCGAAAAGATCGATGAAGGAACTCATCCGGTTCGACAGGACGTTGTCTTCGATCAGCTCGAATGCCTCGAGCCGGTAATGCCCGTGGGGTTTGCGTTGGGCAGCGGGCAGGTTTTCCAGCAGGCTGAAACGTCTTCGAGGGTCGAGCAGGTAGCGGTTCAATTGCCCGGCGGCCATCTCCACGGAAGAAAAGACCTGCAGGCCGTCCGAAGGTGTCCACAGAATACCCAGGCCTGAATAGGGCGTATCCAGCCCGCCGCGTTCGGTGAGGAAAAAACAGTTGGCCAGGCAAAGGTGGACCGTTCGGGTTTCGTCGGTACAGGTGAGCCTCAGCGAATAGACGTCCGGCCGGAAGCCCTTGACCCCCATGCGTTGGGTGCGGTCGGGAAAATCGGGGTCGTAGGCGAACACGGTCCTGATGAGGTCGTGGGCGGCTGGCGGCAGGGTTCCGTCCAGCTCCCTGAGTTCGGCTTCGGCACGTATTCCCAGGGAAAAAACGTTGGTGAGCTTTGGCAGCAGCGCTCTCAGGTCCTTGGAAAACTCGTGGGGACTGGACATCGGCACTCGGGCGAACAGCGTGGTGAACGCCTCTTCGACGCTGGCATAGCTCTTGATCTTCCTTTCCAGTTGGTCGGCCATGAAGTTGGAAGGGCGCAAGTCTCCGTAAAACACCGGTTGGGCACCCCAATGGCCCTGGATCCCCTGCTTCAACAGGCTTTTGTCGATCAAGGTGCGTATGTCCAGCGCCTTGTCGACGAGGGCGTGAAGGTCGACCTTGCCCTGGCGAGACATCTCCAAGGCGTAATGAAGGTTGCTGGTCTGCTTGCCGATGATGGTGTTGGCCAGGGACTCGAACACCGGCAAGGCCACGGGGTGCCCCGACACCTTTGGCTCGTCGAGGCGTAGGAAGCGGTTGCGCTCTTCCAGGCTCAGAAGGCCGTAGAGGGCTTCTTTTCGCGTGGCCCGGGTCGGAGTGCCGAGCAATGTCTGCTTGAAGCTCAGATAGTCGTCGACTTTCTGGAGACCGTGGCTGGGCGTGTAGAGGTAGTGCCCCTTGCCGCTGATCATCAACGAGCCGGCGAGCTCCACGTAGAGCGGTTCGTATTCCCAGAGTCGCACCGTTTCGATGAACAGAAGCGTTTCATCCCGACCGGACGGCCCGAGGACCCGGAACAGCTCCCGGCTCTGTGCATGCGTCAGTTGCCCCTGTTCCCGCTGGATCAGGATGTTCGCCCGCAACGTGTCGCTGAGCACCTGCGAGAGAAGCTTGCGGCGTGAAATATGAAAGGGGCCGGTGGCGTCCCAGTAACCCTCGATGCACTGGATGAGCCGTGGGATCAGGTGTCCAGCGGCGACCTTCAGCAGGTTTTCCCACTGCCGGGCGTTCCCGGATGATGGGGTGATCCCCGGATGGATGAATTCCACGTCATGTCCGCTGGGTCGTCCCTGGTGGTGGAAATAGACCAGGACCGCGTCAGCCAGGGACATGGTGTTGATGACCCGGCCGGCTGTCGGGCTCCCGGCGCCGGCATAGGTGCTGATCGCCACGCGTCCCTGCCTGTGGTCGAAGTTCGACGCCGCTTCGTTCAATACCTGGTCGAGCATCGCCTGCAACGAAGGCAGTTTCATCAGTTCGTCCACCATTGTCCGGGCATTGAGGCTCTGTGCATGCTCGATGCTTGCGACAAGGGCTTCGAAGACATCGCCCTCGATGAGCGAGCGGGTCTGTCGGATGCCGGGGGAGCCGTTCAGTTCGGCCCGTTGTGAAATCGAGAGCAGTTGAAACAGATCGTCACGTTCGACGGGGCTCACCAGCATGTGCTCGATCTTTGTTTCGAGGGCTCGGCGGCTGGCGAACTTTCTGATGCCACCTTGTGGTGTATAGAGAAACGCAGGCCAAGCCTGCGAAGCGCCGGTTGCTGGCGAGGCCGTCAGGCTAAGGCAGCCGGCCAGGGGAATCGGGGTTCGGCCGGTCGCTTCGAACAGGATGGTTTCGACAGACATCGGCGGTGTCTGCGCTGCACGTAGCGAGTGGCTGGGCAGTGCAGCGTGATGCAACCAGTCGAGGTCCGCCTGCGTCAATCCGTGGGGTGCGCTCAGTTCGTCCAGGCGGCTGGCATCCAGCACGTGGGAAAACAGCAGTGGGGTGGTCTCGGTCATCGTCGCTTCTCGATCAAGGCGCCGCGAGGCAGCCGTGGATGAAGCGGTCAGGCTAGGACGCCATGGAAGGGCGAAGGTGGTAGATAGTTACCGCACGCCAGGCCCCCGGTGCCTGTCAGGCTCAGGCGCCGGCGCAAAGGTTGACAGCGCGCTCATGAAGCGGTGTTTAATCGGCGCGCTGGTTTGTCTTACCTGTTGCTACCTCCAACAATCATTCTGGAGCTTCAGATGTCTGCGCTATCCGAACACGCCGGTTCCGGCGCCTTGTCCTTCGATGCCCTGGCGGGTTTGCTGGAGAAGATTTTCCTGCGACACGGCACCTCGGCCGACGTCGCCCGGATCCTGGCTGAAAACTGCGCCGGCGCCGAGCGCGACGGAGCCCACAGCCATGGGGTGTTTCGCATCCCCGGTTACGTCTCGACCCTCGATAGCGGTTGGGTCGATGGCCAGGCCGTGCCGGTGGTCGAGGATGTTGCCTCGGGGTTCGTGCGGGTGGACGCCGGCAACGGATTCGCCCAGCCGGCCCTGGCTGCCGCGCGTGCGCTACTGGTGCAGAAGGCCCGCAGCGCCGGCATTGCGGTGCTGGCTATCCGTAACTCTCACCACTTCGCCGCCCTCTGGCCGGATGTCGAGCCGTTCGCCTATGAAGGGCTGGTGGCCTTGAGTGTGGTCAACAGCATGACGTGTGTCGTGCCCCATGGCGCACAGCGCCCGCTGTTCGGCACCAACCCCATCGCTTTTGCCGCGCCACGGGCTGACGGGGAGCCGATTGTCTTCGACCTGGCGACCAGCGCCATCGCCCATGGCGATGTGCAGATTGCCGCGCGCAAGGGCGAACTGTTGCCCCCGGGCATGGGGGTGGACAGTCTGGGTCAGCCGACCTGCGATCCCAAGGCAATCCTGGATGGCGGGGCACTCCTGCCGTTTGGCGGGCACAAGGGGTCGGCCTTGTCGATGATGGTGGAGTTGCTGGCGGCGGCCCTGACGGGGGGGCATTTTTCCTTCGAGTTCGACTGGAGCAATCATCCCGGTGCCAAGACGCCATGGACCGGCCAGTTGCTGATCGTGATCGACCCGAGCAAGGCCGCCGGGCAGGATTTCGCCGAGCGCAGCCAGGAACTGGTCAGGCAAATGCAGGGGGTGGGGTTGCAACGGTTGCCGGGGGATCGCCGGCATCGCGAGCGCCGTCAATCCAGCGAGCGAGGGATTGTGCTGGAGGAACAGACACTGGCGCAGTTGCGGGAATTGGCCGGCGTGTAAGGCCCGTCTGGGCGGGTGTCGGACTCAGCGCGGCAAGGGGGAAGCCCTTGCCACGGGCAGGCTTAGCGTCGTCCCAGCAGCAAGCCCACCACCAGCCCGAAACCGGCGGAAATCGCCACGGTTTGCCAGGGGTGGCCACCAATGTAGGTCTCGGTGGCGTCCACCATGGGGCGGGTGCGATCCCGTGCGCTGGCGAGGGAGTCCAGGGCCTGTTGCAGTTTATGGGCGATCTGCCCCCGCAGGTTTTCGGCATCTTCGCCCACCAGTGAAGCGCTGCTCTTGAGCAGTTTTTCCGATTCTTCAATCAAGGCCTTCAATTCGCTGAAGGCCTGGTCCTTGATTTGCTCTCCGTTCGCTTGCTCTGGGCTTTTACGGGGCATTGAATGACTCCTTGCAGATGATGGCAGTGAACAGTGGAGTGCCGCGCCTGGGGGAAAGTTGCAAGCGCCGCACAGCCAAAATGGGTGTTAAGACGTTTCCTTGCAAGGTGTAAGATGTCGCCTATTTACGCAACAGGTAATTTCCATGAGCTTCAATCTCGCTGACAAGCCCCTGGCCGAGCGCGCTGCGCTGGAAGACGAAAAATCCCGACTGTTCGAACTGTGGCAGAACAACCTGGGCAAGGCCAAGGGCGAAGCGGCCCGCCTGTTCGGCGAGCGCTCCAAGCGCAAGGGCAAGTGGGCCGAGTGGGTGCGGGCGGAGCTGGATGGCATGTCGCCCCCTGAGTACGCCAACATGGTGCGCAGTGAAGTCAATCGCCTGATGGCGACCAATAAATGAACCTCATTTGAAGGTCGCCAGGATGGCCTCGCGAACCTTGATCACGGCCGGATCCATCTGCGCGTGGGTTCGCCAGCCCAGTTCGATAGGGTAGCGCGGCAAGGCAAGGGGGCAGGGTAACAGCGCCAGGCCGCTGAGGGACGCAATGGCCCGGGCCGCATGTGTCGGAATGGTCGCCACGGCCTGGCTGCCCCTGAGCAGGAATGGCAGGGCGGCAAAATGCGTGGTGGAGGCGCAGACCCTCCGGCTCAGGCCGAGCCCGGCCAGCCCCTCGTCGGTGATGCCGATGAACCCACCGGAAGATACCAGCAGATGTTCCCGCGCCACGAAGCTTTCCAGCGCAAGGTGCGCCTGGCCTTCCTTCAGGCTGGCCTGATCGACGAGGCACGCGTAGTCCCCTTCACCCAGGACCCGTCGACTGAGCAGCCGCTGCGCGAAACCTCCGGCGGTGATCGCCAGGTCAAGATGGCGCTCCATCAGATCACGGCCGACGATCTGGCTGTGGGTCTGGCGGAAGATCAACCTCAACCCTGGTGCACGTTGCGCCACTTCCTCGATCAAGCGCCGTCCATAGGCGATCTCGAAGTCGTCGGACAGGCCGACGATGACCGAGCGCCCCTGGTAATGGCTGGCATCCGGATCGATCATCGCCAGGCTCTGGCGGCATTTGTTCAATGCGTCGCTGATCACCGGCTTCAATTGATCGGCCCGCAGTGTCGGTGCCAGGCCGCGACCGGTGCGCACGAATAACTGATCGTCATACAGGCTGCGCAGCCTGCGCAGGGCGGCGCTGATGGCCGACTGGGTCACGCCCAGGCGCAGCGCGGCGCGGCTGGCGCTGGATTCGTCGTGCAGGGCTTCGAAGGTCTTGAGCAGGTTGAGGTCGATATCGGCGATATTCATTTGGCTCATATCATTTAGCAGTGATCAGGGCTTTATTCATGATCGGTCGACGCTTGAGAATCGGCAACACCTGATGAACCAAGGAGTTGCAACCCCATGCCAAAATCCATCGTGGCCGCCCTGCAGATCGGTTCCTTGCCCGGCGGCAAGGGCGAGACCCTGGCGCAGATCCTTTCCTATGAAGAGGCCATACGCCAGGCCGGCGCCCGGCTGGTGGTAATGCCCGAGGCCCTGTTGGGCGGGTATCCAAAGGGCGAAGGATTCGGTACCCAGCTGGGCTATCGGTTGCCGGAAGGGCGAGAAGCCTTCGCTCGCTATTTCGCCAATGCCATCGACGTGCCCGGCGCCGAGACCGAGGCACTGGCTGGGCTTTCGACGCGCACCGGCGCCAGCCTGGTGCTGGGCGTCATCGAGCGCGCCGGGAGCACCTTGTACTGCACGGCCCTGTATTTCGAGCCCGAGGCAGGCCTGGTGGCCAAGCATCGCAAGCTCATGCCCACCGGTACGGAGCGGCTGATCTGGGGCAAGGGCGATGGCTCGACACTGCCGGTGGTCGACAGCCAGGTAGGGCGTTTGGGCGCGGCGGTGTGCTGGGAAAACATGATGCCCCTGTTACGTACGGCCATGTACGCCAAGGGCGTCGAGGTGTGGTGCGCGCCGACGGTGGATGAGCGGGACATGTGGCAAGTGACCATGCGCCACGTCGCTCACGAGGGCCGCTGCTTCGTGGTCAGTGCCTGCCAGGTCCAGGCCTCGCCCCAGGCGCTGGGGATCGAAGTCGCGAACTGGCCGGCCGAGCGGCCGCTGATCGCCGGCGGCAGCGTGATCGTAGGCCCGATGGGCGACGTGCTCGCCGGTCCGTTGAAGGACAAGGCCGGCCTGTTGACCGCTGAAATCGACACCGACGACCTGGTGGGGGTGCGCTACGACTATGACGTGGTCGGGCATTACGCCCGTCCGGATGTGTTCGAGCTGGTGGTGGACGAGCGGGCCAGGCCCGGCGTGCGTTTTATCCCATGAATCACCAGTTGGCCGTGGAGCTCGGCAAGTCCAGGGTGCCGCGGTCGACGAAGCGCACGGTACCGAACAATCCACCCGCCAGCTTGCCCTTGAGCACGTAGGGCAGGTTGTCCAGGCGCTGGGTCTGGCTCAGGCCCAGCGTCTGGCGCAGCACCGAAAAAGCCGAGATGCTCACCGGCACGCTCAGCACCGTTTCGGAGAACCTCGCGATGGTGCCTGCCTGGTCACTGACCCCCGACGCCAGGGTGCGTCCATTGACCTCCAGGTCCAGGGCCACGCCGTTGTAATCGATGGCGATGTCGTTGGGGTTCTGCAAGCGCAGTTTCACCGCGAAGCGCATCTCCAGTTCCTGGCTGGCCAAGGGTTCGATGCCCACCACATTGATGTTCAGCGGGTCGTGACGCTGCAGCAGCGTGCAGGCGTTCAGGCTCAAGAGCATCAGAAAGAAAGATAAACCGATGATTCTGCGCATGGCACGCTCTCAAGATAAAGATGCAGTCGGGAAACGCGGAAACCGAGGACACCATAACCCACAACACGCTCCATAAAGGGCTCCTGACAGTTTCTGACATCAGGCTCTGCTAATCTGCGTCAACTTTTTTCTTGCGGATCGCCATCGTGTCGCGTACCACCCGGCTGCTCACTTTGCTGCAAGTCTTGCGGGGCAAGCGTTGCCCGGTCACTGCCGCGACGCTGGCGGCCGAGCTGAACGTGTCTGAACGCACGCTCTACCGGGACATAGCCGAGTTGACGGCCCTTGGCGCTCCGATCCAGGGCGAGGCGGGCATCGGCTATGTACTGCGCAGCGGGCTGTTCCTGCCGCCGCTGATGTTCACTGCCGATGAAATCGAGGCCATCGTGCTGGGGCTGCGCTACGTCGACCAGCGTGGCGACGATGTGCTGGGCAAGGCCGCCGCCGATGCCTTGGCGAAGGTCGCCGCGGTGCTGGCTCCCGACGTCCGGGACGCCCTGCGCAACCCGACGGTGCTGCCCGGTCCGCCGGGCTATGGCTACCCGCAGAACAGGGTGGAACTGAACGTCTACCGCCAGGCCATTCGCAGCCAGGCGAAGCTGCGCATCGACTACGCCGACGTGAACAATACGCCGAGCCAGCGACTGGTCTGGCCCCTGGCCCTGGGGTTTTTCAACGAGGCGCGGGTCGTGGTGGCATGGTGTGAATTACGCGACGCCTATCGGACCTTTCGCACCGATCGGATCGCGTGTGCCATCGAGGAGGGGGGGCGCTACCCTGGCAGGCGCAGCGATCTGTTGCGGGCCTGGATGAAGTCGATGCAGCTGGATGAAACCGGACGTTTCACTCCTGACAAAAACTGACATGGCGCTGTTTTAGCATGATGCCAGATCGCTAGAACAAGGAGCCGTACCATGTCCAATCCCGTCTCTTCCCTGGCCCCGGCCATAGCCGGTTACATTGCGGCCGCCAATGCCCGTGACAGTTCGGCGGTGCCGCGTTTTTTCGCCGAGGATGCCAACGTATTCGATGAAGGCCAGCACCGGGCCGGTACCCAGGCCATTGCCCAATGGATGGAGGACACCGCCCGGCGCTACCAGCCGCGGGTGCAGGTGCTGAACGTGCAGCAGCGCACCGGCAAGGTGCTGGTCCACAACCTGATCTCCGGGACCTTTCCCGGCAGCCCGCTGGAGCTGCGATACACCTTCCGCCTCAACGAACAGGGGAAAATCAGCCGGTTGGATATTTCAGTCTAGAAACCCGGCAACCTGACGCGAGCCCAGTGACGGCGAGGGAGACCTTCCGTCACACGGCGAAGTGCCGGTTCATGGCATACTCGGCGACTTCGCTTTCCGGACCCGGGCCGTATGATTTTCGACTCACCCTTGATCGCCTGGCAGCACGCCATCGAACACCATGGCTTCGTCCAGGACGAGGCCCAGGAGCTCGCCATCATGGCCCTGGAGCAATGCCACCGGGCATTGCAGGAGGGGCGCAAGCCCGTGAAGGGGGTTTATCTCTGGGGACCGGTGGGGCGCGGCAAGACCTGGTTGATGGATCGTTTCTACGAAAGTCTCAAGGTCCCCGCGCGCCGCCAGCACTTTCATCATTTCATGGCCTGGGTACACCAGCGTTCATTCCAGCTCACCGGCACGCCGGATCCCTTGCAGGCCCTGGCCCGGGAGCTGAGCGCCGAAGTGCGGGTGCTGTGTTTCGACGAACTGTTCGTCACCGATATCGGCGATGCCCTTATCCTCGGCCGGCTCTTCCAGGTGATGTTCGAGCGGGGCATGGTGATCGTGAGCACGTCCAACCTGCCTCCCGAAGAGCTTTACGCCAACGGCCACAACCGCGAGCGTTTCCTGCCCACCATCAGCGCGATCAAGGAACATATGCAGATCGTGCCGGTGAATGGATGGCAAGACCACCGCCAGCATCCGGGTGCGCTGCAACAGCGCTACTGGCTGCGGGAACGCGCTCGGCCTGACCCGTTGGCCGCAGTCTTCGCTCAATTGACTGCGGGGCAAGCGCTGCGTGACGGACCGATAGAAGTGGGCCATCGCCTGCATGAGCCGGTCCAGGCCAGCGAGACAGTGCTCTGGACCCGCTACGCGGACCTGTGCGAGCAGCCTTTTTCAGCCTTGGATTTCATGGCGCTTTGCGACCGCTTCAGCGTCATTCTGCTCAGCGATGTGCCCAGCCTGAGCGCCGAGCAGCGCGAGGGCCGCATTGCCCGTGGTACGGAAGACGGCGTCGAGCGGGTCGAGGCGGGGGACAGAGAACTGCCGCAGTTGTCGATTCACGACGATGGTGTGCGCCGCTTCATCGCCCTGATCGACGAATGCTACGACCGCAAGGTACCGCTGTATCTTTCGGCCTGGGTGCCGATGGAGCGGTTGTACACCGAGGGCTATCTGCAATTTCCATTTCGCCGTACCCTCAGTCGCCTCCAGGAAATGCAGTTGCAACGTTTCGGTCAGCCAGCCTGACCTGTATCCGCCGAAGCCAAGGGCGATCGGCATTCAAAGAGAGATGGAAGGTCATGGAAGAAGCCAGGGACATCCTTGTATTGCAAGCCAGCTACACCAACCCGGTTCACGCCGAGGCGATTTGTCATGTGCTCAACGGCTATGCGCAAGACCCGATGGGGGGCGGTCGGCCCCTGCCGGCCGAAGTGCTGTTGCACCTGCCGGAAGAACTGGCCAAGCGCCCCCATGCGTTCAGCGTGCTGGCATTCGTCAATGGCGAGCCGGCGGGGCTGGTCAACTGCTTCGAAGGTTTTTCCACCTTTGCCTGCCGTCCCCTGGTGAATATCCATGATGTGGCGGTGATGCAGGCCTTTCGCGGATTGGGCCTGAGCCAGAAGATGCTGCAGAAGGTCGAAGACATCGCCCGCCAGCGCGGCTGCTGCAAGATGACCCTGGAGGTGCTTGAAGGCAACGCCGTGGCCCAGGCCAGCTATGGCAAATTCGGTTTCGCCGCCGGCATGTTCGACCCGGCCCATGGCCGGATGCTGTTCTGGACCAAGTCTTTGTAGAACCCTGGCCCGCGCCCGGGCCTGGGTTATTTCTGCACGAGCCGGGGCTCCGGTTTCCTGGGTTGCATCAGGCTGAAGTCGATCAGCGCCTTGTGTTGGCGTTGATAGGGATTGCCGATCAACAGGGGCCGGGCCTTGAAGTCATCGCTGACCAGGCTCCTGCTGCGATCCAGCTCGTCGAAACTCAGGCCTGCCAGGTCTGCCCAGGTATGGATCAGCTGAGAACTGCTGTAGGGCCGTGACAGGTCGCCGGCAAAGTTCCAGTCATGGCTTTCGCGCCATTTTGGCGAGGCCCAGGCCATGAACGGAATGGTGTACATCGGCGCGGTGGGCTTGCCTTCGTTGCGTCCCAGGGTGTCGTGCCCCGCCGAGTCGAATACATCCTCACCGTGGTCCGACAGGTACAGCAAAAAGCCGTTGGGGTCGGTCCTGGCGTAATCCTTGATCAGGCTGGAGACCACGAAGTCGTTGTACAACACCGCGTTATCGTAGCTGTTATAGGTGGGGACCTGATCGTCGCGCACCCCTGCCGGTACGCCCTGGCGGTCGGTGAACTTGTTGAAGGTCGGCGGGTACCGGTACTGATAGCTCATGTGGGTGCCAAGCAGATGCACCACGATCAGCTTGCGCGGCGCGGCATCGGCCAGGGCCTTGTTGAACGGCGCGATCACGTCGCCATCGTATTGCGCGGCGTTCTGGTTGCGATTGTTGTTCAGGTAGACCTGCTCGTCGGCCTGCTGGGAAAAGGTCGTGAGCATGGTGTTGCGCTTGGTCATGGTCTGCTGGTTGGTGATCCAGAACGTCTTGTAGCCCGCCTGTTTCATCATGCTGACCAGCGAGGGTGTGCTCAGGTAAAGGTCCGGATGCTGCTCATCGGCAAAGGTCAGGACCTGTTGCAGCGCTTCGATGGTGTACGGACGTGGAGTGATCACGTTGTCGAACACCGCCAGCTGGTCCTTGAGCTTGTCCAGTTCCGGCGTGGTTTCCCGCTGGTAGCCGTAGAGGCTCATGCGCTGACGGTTGGTGGATTCGCCGATCACCAATACCAGGGTCGCCGGCTGGTTCGCCATGGCGTCCTTGAGGTTGCGCAGTGGCTCGATCTTGCTGGCGCTGTGCAGCATGCCCTGCATATTGGTCAGTTGTTCACCGTAACGACGGTATGCCACCAGCATCTGCCAGGGCACGGCGGGCTCGATGCGGTCTTCGAATTTCTCCAGGCCCCCGGCCAGGGTGCCGGTACGCAAGGTTTGCTTGACCAATGGGTAACCCACCACGGCCACCATGATCGCGGCGGCGGCCATCATGGCCCGGCCCCGCGGCAGGTACACCGGGCGCAGGCGCGTCCATAGCCAATAGCTGACCGCTGTATGGGCCAGGAAGGTCGGCACCATCCACCAGGCAAAATATTGGGTCAGGTATTCACCGGCTTCAGACACGTTCGATTCGAACATGATGAAAATGACGCTCTGGGAGAATTCCTGCTGGTAGATGAAGAAATAGCCCAGGCTTGCCATGGAACACGCCCACAGCACCACGCCGATCAAGGCGGCGAGCAGGCGGGTCCGGGCCGGGAACAGCAGCATGGGCGCCAGCCACACGGCGCTCATGATCAGCGCCTGGCGAAACCCGGTGAAGCCGGAGGTGTCGGTCACCAGGATAAGCAGTTGGGTAATGCCCGAAAAATACCAGAAGAACAGGAACAGCCAGCCAAGTCCGGCCCAATCGAAACCTTTCGCAGTCGTTTTGCTGCGTTTGAACACACTCATCAAGCTCTCCAGCCTTTTGTCGGCGCTGCCGCAGGGGCCGATCCGGCATCCGCGGGCGTGCACCGACCCTCTTCAAAGGCGCGGAGTATTGCGATGAGGGTGTGAAAACTTCGTGAGTTTTTTGTCTACGGGACGCAGGGATGTGGTGTCGCGAAGGGAGACCGCGAGGGGACAGGGGGGCGCGAATGCTTCGAACCGAGCCGATTTTCCTGTGGGGATGCCCAGGGTTCATGGAAGTGACACTGGTATGTTCAGCGTCACTTCCGACTGGAGCAGGTCTAGCGAGCCAGCGCCTGACCCTGGTGGGTCAGTTGTGCGTGTTGCAGCTGCAGGCGCAACTGGGTCACTTCATCGAGCAGCAGATCACGCTCTTCTTTGAGCAGGCGTAATTCATCGCGACGAATGGTCACATAAAGGGTCTGTGGGGGACGTGCGGTAACGACTGGGTCCATTGCTCACCTCGCAAATGGCGTACATCAACTATAGAGATGTCGCCAGTTTTTGGTCGACACCTCTACTATCGGCGCCGATTCTGATTTCTTTTGCTCGTGAATGGAACTTTTTTATTTTTCATGGTCGCCGTGTCTTCGACCGGATTTGGAGCGTTATCCCTTGTGATTGCACGAATTAACCGGAAACTATGCAGCAATGCTCTGGACTAACCTCCTCATAGTCGTGAGCTAAACCTTTGACATACCTTTATTTGTAGTAGGGAGCATCAGCACATGCAACTCGGGATCATTGGACTGGGCCGCATGGGCGGCAATATTGCGCGGCGCCTGATGCTCAACGGGCACACCACCGTTGTCTATGATCGCAACAGCGCTTTTGTCGAAAACCTGGTCCAGGAAGGCGCCACGGGCGTCGCGGACCTGGCGGCCCTGGTGGCCGGCCTGCAGGCGCCACGGGCGGTCTGGGTCATGCTGCCGGCCGGCGCACCCACCGAAGACACCATCAACGCGTTGAGCGAGCTGCTCGAGCCAGGCGACGTGGTCATTGACGGCGGCAATACGTATTACAAGGACGACATCCGTCGCGCCCAGGCCTTGTCGGAAAAGGGCTTGAGCTACATCGACGTCGGCACCTCCGGGGGCGTATGGGGGCTGGAGCGTGGCTATTGCATGATGATCGGCGGCGACACCGAAGTGGTGGCGCGCCTGGACCCGCTGTTCGACAGCCTGGCGCCTGGCATGGGCGATATTCCGCGCACCCGTGACCGCAAGTCCGACGATGACCGCGCCGAGCGTGGCTACATCCATGCGGGCCCGGCCGGTTCCGGGCATTTCGTGAAGATGATCCATAACGGCATCGAATACGGAATGATGCAGGCGTTCGCCGAAGGCTTCGATATCCTCAAGACCAAATCCAGCGAAAGCCTGCCGCCGGAGCAGCGTTTCGATCTGAACCTGGCCGATATCGCCGAAGTCTGGCGGCGTGGCAGCGTGGTTTCGTCCTGGTTGCTGGACCTGACGGCCGATGCGCTGGCCAGCGATCCGAAGCTGGACGGTTTTTCCGGTGAAGTGGCCGACAGCGGGGAAGGCCGCTGGACCATCGAGGCCGCGATCGAGCAGGCAGTGCCGGTTCCGGTGTTGTCCAGCTCGCTGTTCGCCCGTTTCCGTTCCCGCCAGCAGAGCACCTATGGCGACAAGATGCTGTCGGCCATGCGCTTCGGCTTCGGCGGCCATGTGGAGACACCAAAAAAATGACCTCGATCGGCAGGAAATCCAAGGCAGAGCCCGCACCACCGACCACGTTGTTCCTGTTCGGTGCCCATGGTGATCTGGTCAAGCGCCTGCTGATGCCAGCGCTTTACCATCTCTGTCGGGATGGGCTGCTGGGGGATGGACTGCGGATTGTCGGTGTTGACCACAACGCTATCAGTGACGGGGACTTCGCCAGGAAACTCGAGGACTTCATCCGCAACGAAGCGGCAAGCAAGGGCGGCGATGCCGCCCGGGCACTTGATCCGCAGCTGTGGGCCAGGCTGGCCAGGAACATCAGCTACGTGCAGGGTGACTTCCTCGATGACAGTACCTATGTGGCGCTGGAAGCGAAAATCGCTGCCAGCGGTACTGGCAATGCGGTCTTCTACCTGGCGACCGCGCCGCGTTTCTTCAGTGAAGTGGTCCGTCGCCTCGGTGCGGCCGGACTGCTGCAGGAGCAGGAGGATGGCTTCCGGCGCGTGGTGATCGAAAAGCCGTTCGGTTCCGATCTGCAGACCGCCGAAGCCCTCAATGCCTGCCTGCTCAAGGTGATGAGCGAGAAACAGATTTATCGGATCGATCATTACCTGGGCAAGGAGACGGTGCAGAACATCCTGGTCAGCCGTTTCTCCAACAGCCTGTTCGAAGCGTTCTGGAACAACCATTACATCGACCACGTGCAGATCACCGCCGCTGAAACCGTCGGTGTGCAAACCCGTGGCAGTTTCTATGAGCGCACCGGTGCCCTGCGGGACATGGTGCCCAACCACCTTTTCCAACTGCTGGCGATGGTGGCCATGGAGCCGCCGGCCGCCTTCGGTGCCGATGCGGTACGTGGCGAAAAGGCCAAGGTGGTGGGGGCGATCCGGCCCTGGTCGGTGGAACAGGCCCGCGCCAACTCGGTACGAGGCCAGTACACCGCCGGCGAAATCGCCGGCAATCCGGTGAGCGGCTATCGCCAGGAAGCCAACGTCGCCGCCGACAGCAGCACCGAGACCTATGTGGCCCTCAAGGTCATGATCGACAACTGGCGTTGGGTCGGGGTGCCTTTTTACCTGCGCACCGGCAAGCGCATGAGCGTGCGGGATACGGAAATCGTCATCTGCTTCAAGCCGGCGCCCTATGCACAGTTTCGCGACACCGAAGTCGATGAATTGCAACCCACTTACCTGAGAATCCAGATCCAGCCCAACGAAGGCATGTGGTTCGACCTGCTGGCCAAGCGGCCGGGGCCGGCCCTCGACATGGCCAACATAGAATTGGGCTTTGCCTACAAGGATTTTTTCGAAATGCAGCCATCAACGGGTTATGAAACCCTGATCTACGATTGCCTGACGGGGGATCAGACCTTGTTCCAGCGGGCCGACAATATCGAGAACGGCTGGCGCGCGGTGCAGCCGTTCCTGGATGCCTGGCAGCAGGACGCGACGGTGCAGCCCTACCAGGCCGGGGAAGACGGCCCGGCCGCTGCCAACGACCTGCTGACACGCGACGGTCGTGTCTGGCATGGCCTCGGATGAGCGAGTCGTTGAAACAGCCCATCCGGTTTTTGCTCAGCGACATGGATGGCACGCTGCTGCTGCCCGATCACAGCCTCAATCAACGCACCATCCAGGCGGTGCGCGCGCTACGTGAAGCAGGTGTGTTGTTCAGCCTCGCCACGGGGCGACCGCCGCGGGCCATGCTGCAACAGATCGAGGCCTTGGGTGTCGACCTGCCCACCGCTGCGTTCAACGGCGGCACCCTGGTTCATCCCGACGGCAGTTTCCTTGCCGTGCATTACCTGCCCCCCGAGGCGGCGCTGACCACCCTGGCGCTGTATGCCGACCAACCCGGCATCGAAGTCTGGGTGTTTGCCGACGGTGACTGGCTGGTGCGTGACGCCAACGGTCCGATGGTGCCGATAGAGACCCGTGGCCTGGGTTATCCACCCGTGGAAGTGGAGAGTTTCGAGCCCTACCTGGAGCGCATCGACAAGATCGTCGCCACCAGCGCCAACACCGATCTACTGATTGAGCTGGAAGCCCGTTTGCATCCGCTGCTCAAGGGCCAGGCCCAGGTGTCGCGTTCGCAACCCATCTATCTGGACGTCACGGCGATGAAGGCGAACAAGGGGGAGGCGTTGTCCACGCTGGCGACGTTCCTGGGCGTGCCGCTGGAGCAGACGGCGGCCATGGGGGACGGCGGTAACGACCCGGCGATGTTTCATCGCGCGGGCCTGTCCATTGCCATGGGCCAGGCGGACGAGACGATCAAGCGCCAAGCGGACGTGATTACCGCCGCCGTGACCGAGGATGGCGCGGCATTGGCGATCGAGCGATTCATCCTGCCCCGGTGAAGCCACGAGGGGGAGGCTTGCCTTGATATCGGCCCGGTCGCCGTCTTCGTGGGCAATGCCGCTCCCGCACGAACCCGATGAGTCGGCAATCCGGATCAACGGATTCTCCCGTGGGAGCAGGCTTGCCCGCGAAAGTGACTGCCAACGTGCAGACCGTTGGCAGGGCCATCGCCAGGCCTCACAGCCAGTAGGTCACCGCAAACCAGCCCAGGCCGCCCATCACCACGGTATAAGGCACCGCCATCCAGACCATCCGGCCATAGGACAGGCGAATCAGCGGTGCAATCGATGAAGTCAGCAGGAACAGGAACGCGGCCTGGCCGTTGGGAGTCGCGACGCTGGGCAGGTTGGTGCCAGTATTGATGGCCACGGCCAGGGTCTCGAACTGCTCGCGGCTCATGTGACCGGAAACGAAGGCCTGTTTCACCTCGGTGATATAGATGGTCGCCACGAACACGTTGTCACTGATGGCGGACAGCAGGCCGTTGGCGATGAACAGCATCCCTGGCTGCTGGTCGGCGGGCAGGGCCAGTACCCACTGGATCAGCGGCGTGAACAATTGCTGGTCATGAATCACCGCCACCACCGCGAAGAACACCACCAACAAGGAGGTGAACGGCATGGCATCCTTGAATGCGTTGCCGAGTCGATGTTCGTCGGTGATCCCCGTGAACGCGGTGATCAGTACGATGACCATCAGGCCGATCAGGCCGACTTCGGCAATGTGCAGGGCCAGGGCCACGATCAGGATCAACGCGGCGATACCCTGCACGACCAGGGCTGCGCGTTGGCGTGAGGTGCGCTCGTGGTTGTCCTGGGCGGCGTAATCGGCCAGCACGGCTCGTACATTGTCTGGCAGCAGCGTGCCGTAGCCGAACCAGCGCAGTTTCTCCAATGCCACGCAAGTGACCAGTCCGGCTGCCAGCACTGGCAGCGATACAGGGGCGACCTTCAGGAAGAACTCCGCGAAGTGCCAACCCATTTCATGGCCGATCAGCAGGTTCTGCGGCTCGCCCACCAGCGTGCATACGCCCCCCAGGGCGGTGCCCACGGCGCCATGCATCAGCAAACTGCGCAGGAACGCCCGGAATTGCTCCAGGTCTCCATGGTGCAGCGAAGGCAGGTCATGGTCTTCATCGATGCTGCTGTCCTGGCGCGGGTCGTTGCCCGATGCCACGCGGTGGTACACCGAATAGAAGCCCACCGCGGCGCTGATGATCACCGCGGTGACGGTCAGTGCGTCGAGAAATGCCGACAGGAACGCCGAGAGAAAGCAGAACATCAAGGCCAGCAGTGCCTTCGAGCGCACGCCAAGGAGCAGGCGAGAGAACAGGAACAGCAGCAGGTCCTTCATGAAATAGATCCCGGCCACCATGAACATCAGCAGCAGGATCACCGGAAAGTTATGGGTCAACTCGTCGTACAGGGCCTTGGGCGTAGTCATGCCCAGGACCAGGGCCTCGATCAACAGCAGGCCGCCAGGCATCAAGGGATAGCATTTGAGCGCCATGGCCAGGGTGAAGATGAACTCCAGCACCAGCATCCAGCCGGCAACGACCGGCCCGAGGGTCCACAGCGCCAGGGCATTGAGGATCAGGAAGGCGACGATGCACGCTTTGTACCAGCGAGGCGAATGCCCAAGAAAGTTATGCGCGAAAGCTTCAGCCATTGAACCGGACATCGGCTGCTCCTTTTATTTAGAAGCGCGCAAGTTGCCGTAAGCAATGCGGAATATCAAGCGTAGGAAAAGATACTGTTGCGACTCAGGCCCAATACCGCGCCACGACTGCCCTGTAGTTGCCATGAAGGGAATAGCCGCCCACCAGGATTTTGTCATCTGCCTGCAATGCCAGGGAGGTGGCGGTATCCAGGCTGTAGCCGAGTCGGGTGCGAGTCCAGCCTCTGCCTTGGCCGAAAAACGGGTCGAGGCAGCCGTCCGGTAGATGCCGGGCCAGGACGAAGTCAGCCTCGATGCCGCCGATGGTGGCGCCGGCGGTCACCAGCTTCCCGTCCGATTGAAGCTGCGCGGCGGTCCATTGGCTCGCGCTGCGCCCGATCTGTAGAAGCCGGCATTGTCCCTGGTTGAACTGGAGGTCCGCTTGGCCGTCCGGGCGTACCTTGAGTGTCAGGCACTGCATCGGGTCACGGCTGCTGCCGAACGCCTGCAGGTCGCCGTTTTCATGCTGGACGATCTGGCTGATCATCACGCTGCGCTCCTGGGTCGTGATGGACAGGAAACCGTTGTCGCCGAAGCTGTCATCGAGTCTGCCGCTGGGGTCATAGCGGGCCATCAGGCCTTGTTGGGGCAGGTCGATCGCACCGCCTGCGAGGATATTGCCGTCGGCCTGGAGTGCGAGGCAGCTCAGCCAGGTGTTTTTCAACAGGCGCCGGACCATCACGAAGCCGCCGCTGTTGAATGTGCTGTCCAGGCTGCCATCCGGCAGCAGGCGGATCAGGATGCCGACATGATCGGACAACTGAAAATGATGGTTGGCCAACAACAGGATCCGGCCATCGGCCTGCACGCGCATGTCGCAGGCTTCAAGGCCTGGTACGCCGGGAGGCAGCCAGGGATCACGCAGACCCTGGGAAAGATTGCCGCAAAGCCGGATGATTGTTCGCCCGGCGTGGCCGAAGCCTGGCACCGCGCGGCCTTGCTGATCGAACAACGCCAGGGCGGGCAGGGTGCGGTCGGCGCTTTCGTAGTGAAGACCCGATAACAGGATGCTTGCGTCGGGCAACACGATGACTTTGCCCGCCGTGGCTTCAAAGCCCTGCTCGAAAGCGCCGATGACGCAGCCCAGGGTACCGAACCCCTTGTCCGGCGAACCGTCATGGTTGAGGCGGGCAAGCCCGAAACGGCTGCCTTGGGCGGTCTCGACCTTGGCTGCCACCAGGATGCGTCCGTGGCGGTCGACGGCCATCCCCGTGGTCAGGCTCGACGTGCTGCCACGGAACTGAACCGACACCTTGCCGCCATTGGCAAAGCCTGAGTCCAACTGTCCGGCGTGGGCTACCGTCTTCGGCAGTCCAGGGGCGAAGTGATTGAGCATGCATGCCTCTCCTTGCGCGTCGACCGGCCCGGAGGGGCGATGACTGCATGAGGGCAACATTCAATCCCTGAAAGTGATGGCGTACAACTGTCAACTTCTACAGATATAGAAGCGTCTTGTGCCAGAACAATGGCTTTTTGACCCAGTGCAAAGCCTGCTTTCAATAAACAGCCTTCAGGCTCTGTATAAAACGCCTTGATACTCGTTCATGCTGCGTTGAAAACAGCCTCGCCTGGCATTCGTCTCAAGACTTTTCGTACAGAGCCTGACAGCCAGTTATTCAGGCATGGACCAGGATTGCAGTTTGTAACCTTCCTGGCTCAGTTCGGCGCGTGCCTGTTTCAACAGGTCGGCCAGTTGGGCTGGATCGGTATAGGCGCTGCTGGGGATCTGGGTGCGTCCAATATGGGTATTGGTGCGGTCGACGACGGTCAGGCTCAGTTCGCCGTTACCGTCTTGTGGGGCCCAGGCCACGCATTGGAAAGGCTTAAATGCGCGGTCGGCAATCAAAAGAGCTTCGTTGATACGGAGCGGGGCGTTCATGGCGTTTTCTCTTAAAAGTGCCCAATCAAATGATGTGCCGTCGGTTGGGCGTACCGTGCGGCGGGTTACTTGTACTGATGTCCCGAACCCGGGATCAGGTCACACATTCCTTGAATAAATTTCGATTTTCTTTCAGACAGGGCAAAAAGGCTTTTGTTTGAAAGCCTCGTGAAAGATTCCGGCAAGTGGCAACTAACGAAACGCTCGCTTATAACCGCTTTAATGCCCAATCAATAATTAATTGATACAAGGGGGTGTCAACTTCTTGCTACTGTTACATGCAGGTTCGCCAAACGCCTGTTTCTACTCATTTTTCTTATTTTTGGCGCCAAGGATCAGTCATGATCGAAGCCAGTACGTTGCGTCGTCTGCTCGTGGTTGATCCCTGCGATGATTGTCATCGCCTGCTGCCGGGGTTACGCGGCATTGGTTGGGAAGTGGACAGTTGCTCCCTCGAGCATGCAGGCGATCGCTCCTGCGATGTCGGCCTCTTGCGGCTGCAGCCCTTTCACCTGGAGCGCCCGGAGGCGGTCAAGGAGCTGATCAGCCGCAGCGGCGCCGAATGGATCGCGGTACTCAACCAGGAAGTGCTGCACCTCAAGAACGTGGGGGATTTCGTCTGCGAATGGTTCTTCGATTTCCATACCTTGCCTTTCGACGTATCCCGGGTCCAGGTGACGCTGGGTCGAGCGTTTGGCATGGCGCGGCTGCGGGGGCAGGGTTCTGTCCACGTTGACCAGCCCGAACATGAGCTGCTGGGCGACAGCAAACCCATTCGCGAGCTGCGCAAGTTGTTGCACAAACTGGCGCCCACCGAATCGCCTGTATTGATTCGCGGTGAGAGCGGCACCGGCAAGGAGCTGGTGGCGCGCACCCTGCATTCCCAGTCCCAGCGGCGCAACAAGCCGTTCATTGCCATCAATTGCGGGGCCATTCCCGAGCATCTGATCCAGTCGGAACTATTCGGCCATGAGAAAGGGGCCTTCACCGGCGCTCATCAGCGCAAGATCGGGCGCATCGAAGCCGCCCACGGCGGGACATTGTTCCTGGATGAAATTGGTGACCTGCCCCTGGAACTGCAGGCCAACCTGCTGCGTTTCCTGCAGGAGAAACACATCGAACGGGTCGGCGGCAGCCAGCCCATCCCCGTGGACGTGCGGGTACTGGCCGCCACCCATGTGGATCTTGAGGCGGCCATCGAGCACAAGCGGTTTCGCGAAGACCTGTACTACCGCCTGAACGTGCTGCAAGTGGTGATGGCGCCCTTGCGTGAGCGCCACGGCGACTTATCGATGCTGGCCAGTCACTTCTCCCATCTCTACAGCCAGGAAACCGGCCGCCGGCCGCGCAGCTTCAGCGAGGACGCGCTGGTGGCGATGGGCATGCATGACTGGCCGGGCAACATCCGGGAACTGGCCAATCGTGTTCGTCGCGGGCTGGTATTGGCCGAGGGGCGGCAGATCGAAGCCCGGGACCTGGGCCTGGCCAGCCACCAGGGCGTCGTGGCACCGATGGGCACCCTCGAAGACTACAAGACTCGCGCCGAGCGCCAGGCACTGAGCGATGTCCTCAACCGGCACAGCGATAACCTGAGCGTGGCGGCCCGGGTGTTGGGCGTGTCTCGCCCGACGTTCTACCGCCTGCTGCACAAGCATCAGATCCGCTAGGCCCTGAAAGTAATTGTGGCAGCGGGGGCGGCCGCGGATGATGCAGCCGCCTCGCTCCCACAAGGGCATTGCTCGTCTATCTTGTATTGCCTGAGCGTCGCTCGGCGACTTTTCGTACGCCTTAGAAGTAATACGGGAATTTCAGACTGAAGGAGAAATCCGGTGCGTCGTCGGTCAGCCCGATGGACAGGTTGGGCACGATGGTCAGGTTATCGGAGGCGGCCACGGTCATGCCGATATTGAAATAGCCTGCGTTGGCGTCGCTGGAGACCACCGACTCCCAATCCCCGCCGTCCTGCTTGAGCTTGCTGTTCTTCTGGATCAGGTCGGACACCGAGAACGACATGCTCATCTTCTCGTTCAAGGCGAAGGCGATGCCCGCGCCGATCTGGAAGCTGTCACCGATGCGCACTTTGCCAGGTACTTCCTGGTTGACGGTGGAGCTGATGTCGTCGAACGACTCCTCGAAGTTATGGGTATAGGACAGGCTGCCGAAGAGCACGGCCGGATCGAAGGTCTTGACCAGGGAGATCCCGGGGGTGATCGACCAGACGCCATTGCCGGTGGGCAGGTCCTCGGGCACGAACAGATTGGTGTTGGCCTGGGATTGGCGCAGCTTGATGCCGAACGGATCCTTGCCGGTGGGCGCCTTGACGCGCAGGGTCACCACCGCATCGGGGGTATCGATGGACTCGTCCATGAACTTGTAGGCAATGCCGAAATTGACGTCGCCGATGGTCGGGTCGCGGGTGACGGTTTCTTCGCTGGTCACCCCGGCCGCGCCCTGGTTGGCGCCGCCGGACTGGTAGGTGGATTCGCGATAGATCACCGGTACGTTCAGGTCGAACTGCCAGCGGTTGTCGAAGTTGTAGCGACCGGTCAGGTCCAGTGTCCAGGTGTCGGCCTTGATCCGGTCCAGGTTGATGTTGCCCAGGAAAATCGAATCCAGGGCCAGGAAACCGTTGAGGATCAGTTGCCGTGTGTCATAGCGCGAATAGGTCACGCCGGTCTCGAAGCTGAACTTGCCACCGCCAAAGAAGCCGCTGGCTTCGTCGTAGAGGTTGGAGACGCTCTGGGCGGGCTGGGAGTCTGCGGCGAGGGATTGTCCGTAGCCACTGCCACCGCTGGCAGTCGTGCCGCTTCCGGCAACAGTCTGATTGCCTTTCATGTCGGCCGGTGACTTGACCAGGCGCTTGGGCGGCGGGGCGGCGGGTTGGTCTTCCACCTGGCGAACCCGCTGTTCGAGGACCGCCAGGGCCTTCTGCTGGACCTCATAGCGTTGCCTGAGCTCCAGCAGTTCCTGTTTCAGGGCTTCGATTTCCGCATCCTGTGCCGCTTGCAGCAGAGGGGCAGGCAACAGCGTGCTCAAACACATCACAGCGCGCAACGATACGGATCGATACATGAGGTATGCCATCCCTATAAGCCCAGTGGTCGCAAGCAGCGCCGTTCAATAGCCAAGGTTGCGAAGGCCGCGCAACTGGGTCAGGTTGCAGTCCAGTGTCCCGGCGCTCGGGCCGTTGTTGTTCAGCACCACGTTGAGCTGCGTCATGTTGTTGACCAGGTTGCTGTTGCCCAGCAGGCGGGTGTTCTGCAGCAAGCCGCCCTGGGCTACCTGTTGCAGGGTGCTGCCCTGGTTGTGGCTCGCCTGGATCGCCATCTGCACGCCGCTGCCGGTGGCCTTGACCGCGACACTGCCGGCGGCGTTGCTGCCGGTGATGGTCTGGCCGCTGCTCAGCAGTTGGCCCTGGGATGGCGTCAAGGCAGGAGCCTGGCTGCTTTCCTTCACGTTGATGCTGACAGTGTTGTAGGCCGTGTTGCCGTCGCCCGCGGCGCGTACGCTCTGAGTCACGCCCTGGCCCGTGCCCAGGCCCGCACCGCCGGAGATAGTGCCGTTGCCTTGTTCGGCAGTGTGGCCGTTGCCGGCCTGCTTGATGGTGGAGACGTAGAACTCGGGTTTGACGGTGGCGGCCTGGATCTGCATGGAGCTGGTTGCGCCGATCAGATCACCGCTGGCGTTGCGCCAGGTACTGCTCATGACGATGCCGAAGCTGATGACTCGCCCGGGCATGACATAACGACCACGCAGCTCGGAAAGCTCCTGGTCCTTGACTTCGATGGGTTTGAATCCGCCATGGGCGTAGCCCGAGACCGTCGCGACCAGGCAGGCAAGCGACAGCCAGTATGAAGTTTTCATGTACTGCTCCCGGAGCATCCTGCTCCTTTTGTACGTATTTGTTGGCAAGTGGTCGGCGATTAAAAGAAGTCGCTCTGTATGAAGCCGAAATCCATCAGTTCCGCATCCTTGACCGGGTTGAACCCGTCCAGCTTGTTGCGTGCCGTCAAAGGTTGCGGAGGGCTGCGCAGCGCATTGGCCTTGTCATAGCCGGGACCGACGATGGCAAAGACGATGCCGTTCCAGCCTTTGACGAAATCGTCATGGGCGTAGCGCTTGTGCCCCAGCACCGGATCGCCGATGTAGACCCATTGCTTGTCGGCACGCTGCAGCACCACGAAGTGCTTGTAGCCACGTATCTCCATCAGGACCACCACGGGGATCGTCACGGCTTCGAGCTTTTGCGCGGGTATCCGGTAACCCCGGGCGCGCATGCCGATGCTTTCCACGTAACGCTTCATGTCGAGCATGGAAAAGCCCTGGGTGCGAACCAGGTCCTGGTCGGCATTGACCAGCATGCCCTTGATGACGTGCTCCTCATCGACATCGAGCCAATAGGCCTGGCGCAGCACCGTGGCGAGGGCGGCGGCACCGCAACTGAAGTCGGTCTTCTGCTCGACGATGTCGCGGAACTTGCGCTCGCGCAGGCTTTGCACCGGCTTGTAGACCAGCATGCCGCCCGGCAAGGCGGCCACGGGGATCTGCGCAGCCTCGGCCATGAAGGCCATGCACAGCAGCAGGGAAAGGGCAATCGCGCGCATGATGGATACGCCTTATGGAAATCCTGGAACAGAAGCCCCGTTGCCGGGGCTTCGTTTCATGCGCGACTACATGCAGGCCTTGCAGCCGGCAGCGATGGACAGCGAGTTGCTTTGCTGGTTACCCACGCCTGCCGACACGTTGGCCCCGCCGTTGCCGGAGAAGCCGTTCATGGAATTGCTCATGGTGGCGTTATTGATCACTGGGGTTTTCCAGCCATCGCGGGTCAGCACTTGCTGAGTGTTGCTGCCGGCCAGTTCGAAAGTACCCACGGCGGAGAACTTGAACTTGTCGTCATCGTGGCCGCCGCCGTAGCCGCCCCTGTTGTCCCAGCCACCATGATCGTCTTCGGCGGTACCGGTGCCCTTGGCCTTGAAGGTGCCGGAAGCGGAGTAGGTGCTGGTGAGGGTATCGGTCTTGTAGGTGCGCACACCTTTGTTGTCGACCTGCAGGCCGGTGGAGGACTGATCGGCCGAGGCGGACGCTTCTGCGATGCGACCTCCTGATACAGCGATGGCCAGGTTGTTTTTCTGTTGGTTGAAGTTGCCGGCAGTCACGTTGATGCCGATGTTGCCGGAGCCATTGTTGCCTGCATTGGTGAGCGAGGCGGTGTTATGGGTCGAGTTGTTCTTGACGTAGTTGTTGTTATTGGTTTGCGTGGCGCTGGAGGCGGCCACCGCCGAACCGAAGATGAAGCTTTCGTCGGCGGTGGCCAGGGCGGCGGCATTGTCCTGCTGGTTGCCGTCGCCAGCGGCGATGTTGGCGCCCATGTTGCCGTTGCTGCCATTGAGTGAGTCAGTGGCTTGCGCGGTGTTTCGGGTGGCCTGGTTGGTCACCACGTTGCCGTCGCTGTTCTGCTCGTCCATCACCGTAGCCCCAGCTCCGGCGTTGATGGACAGCAGTTGATCCAGCGTCGGCCCTTGAGGGCCATGGTGACCATGGCCGTTGCCGTTGCCATTACCGTTTCCGCCGGCCTGTGCGGCCATTGCCATGACAGCGGCGAGAGCGAAAACCAATGGTTTGAGTGCCATTGCAGGTTTCATGGTGTTTCTCCTTGCTTGTCGTCGGTGAAGTGTCAGTTTTTTGTTTCTTGTTTTTATTCCGGGTCAGTCAGCGACCCGTATGCTCAGGGTGTTAGCCATGCGGTTTCCCACCCCGGCGCTCTGGTTCACCTGGATGACCCCACGGCTGCCGGTGAATGCCTGGTCGCTGGTGACGACCTGGCGGCTTCCGGTTGGGGCGCCAGTTGCTCCTGAGTTCGATGACAACGCCACGTTCTGCTGAGAAAGCGCGCTGTCGTCCATGCCCTGCGGTTGGGCACTGATGCCCACCCGCATGACATTGGCCATCTGGTTGTTGGCACCGGCGGACTGGTTGACGCCCAGTACTCCGTTGCCGTTGGTGAATGAATGACCGCCGATGCGGGCGGTGGCGCTCATGGACGCATTGGCCGGTGTATCCAGCCGCTGGTGAACGCGGGTGGTCGCCTGTGCCCCGGTGCCGATGGCGATGGCCCGGGTGTTGGTCTGCTGGGTCTGGTCGCCGGCCGCCTGGTTGACGTTGAGGTTGCCGGTGTAGCGGCCGCCGGAGTCCTGCAGGTTGGCATGGCTGACCAGCGCTGCACCCGGATCGGCGAACGCGGCGCAAGGGCCGAGCAGGGCGAGCAGCAACAGGGCCGGCTTCATGTCACTGTCCTCCCGCCAATCGACCCAGCGGGGCCAGGCCGGAACTCAGCGAGCGGTTGATGGTGCCGGAAATCGCACCACCGCTACCGCCCCCGTGGCCGGCACTCATGCCGGGCATGCCATTGGGGTTGGTCACGACGTTCAGGCCCTGCACGCCGGTATTGGTATTGACCGTGTTGCGGATCGACGAGCCGCTGGCGACGCTGGCGAAGTCGCCGTCGCTCAATTCGGTACTGGTCGTAGCCTGATGGATTCGATCGGAGGGGTTGGCGTTGACAGTGGTCGGGTAGGGGTCTTTGCCGCCGTTGCGACCTATGTGGATGGGCTGCACGTCACGGTCGAGCACAATGACGCCATTTCCTTCGGCTTGTACCGGCAGGCTGAGGGTTGCGCTGGTGGCGCAGCCGATCAGCAACAGGCAGGTCAAGCGTCTCTTGAAAGTCCCCACGGCATCGATTCCTTCTTCGGTGGGCTGGCCTTGGTCCAGCGCTGCGAAGGGGGCGGAGCAGTAGTTGTGCCGGTTTCTGAAAAACCTTTGTATTCAATGGCTTGTTGGCGAGCCGAGAGGGCCGCCTACGCAACCTGTTTCATTGCTGAGACAAGGCCGGCAGAGCCCGACGGGCGGCAGGCGGTCCGCTGGCTCTGGATCCAGTGTCTGGCGGCAGTGTCCGAAAAATTGACAGTCGCGATGGCAAAATGATGAAACAGCCTTGGATCCGTGTTTGGCGCCAGGCAGGTGTTGCATCGATGAAACACAACGATGGGAATAGGCCCGGTTGTAAAGGGTGGCGCGGGTTCAGGGACGATCCGGCGTTCAGGTACGCAGTAGTCGAGCCACGGCAGCGAAGACCTGGTCCCGACGTTGCGTCCAGTCACCTTCGATCACCTGGTAAGGACGGTGGTGACGGACCAGCCACTGCTCGATGGCTTCGAAGAACGCCATGCGTTCCTTCAGGTCGGGTTGGCAGCGCAGGCCGTCACCGGTCCAGTCGACCTGCTCGGGGCTCAGCAGCAAGTGCAGGTCGTAGTGGCGCGCCAGCAGGGCGGGTTCGAGCCAGTGCGGACAATCGCCGAACAGCGTCTGGCTCCAGAGGATGTTGCTCAACAGATGGGTGTCGAGGATCAGCAGGGTCGGTTGCCGGACGCGTGCCGCGTCTTCCCAGGCCAGTTGTCCGGCGGCGATATCAGGGATGTCCGCCAGGCAGGTATCGCGCCGGTGTCGTTCCATGAAGTGGCGAACGTATTCATCCACCCGCAAGCCGCCGAACTGTTCCTGCAGTTGCTTGGCCAACCAGCTTTTGCCGGCGGACTCCGGGCCGGTCAGCACCACCACCTTCATGCGCGCAAGGCCGGGTCGGCACGCCACTCCCGCCAGCCTTGCACGGCCAGCAGGGTGAACAGGGCATAAAGCCCGGCGGTGAGGTACAAGCCCTTGTAGATGAACAGGCCCACGAAGATCACGTCCAGGACGATCCACAACGGCCAGCATTGTACGCGTTTCTGCGCCATCCACCATTGAGCCACCAGACTGAAGCCGGTGAGCGCCGCATCGAGCCAGGGTTGCGCCGCGTCCGTCCAGTGCGCCATTGCCGCGCCGAGCATCAGGCTTGCGGCTGCGCCCATGGCCAGCCCGAGCATCACCGAAGGCCCTCCCAGGCGTGTCACCTGCCGGCCGTCATGATGCTGCCCGGCACGCGTCCATTGCCACCAGCCGTAAAGTTGCAGCACGGCGTAGACCACTTGCAGCAACATATCGGAGTACAGCTTCACACCGAAGAAGATCCAGGTGTACAGCAACACCATGACCAGGCCGATCGGCCAGCACCAGGGGTTCTGCTTGACGGTCAGCCAGACAGCGATCACGCCGAGGACTGCGGCAAACAGTTCGAGCCCGGACATGGCGGTTCCTCAGGGAGTGGAAGGGGCGGGGATTGTAAACGGTATGCAGGGGATAGCTCCAACCTCCATCCGTGGGGGCCAGCATCGATTCCGGGGAAACTGCATAGAACCTGTGTGGGAGCAGGTTGGCTCCCACACAGGTCCAGGACGGGCGGTTGTCCCGCCCTGGTGGTCGTCAGACGCGGAACTGTTTGAGCAGTCCGTTCAATTGTTCGCTCAGTTCCCTGAGCCGGGCGCTGGCCAGGCTCGACTGTTCCGCCGCCAGGGCGGTGCTGTGGGACAGGCCGGCGGCCTGGGTCACGTTCTGGTTGATGTCCTCTACCACGTGGGCCTGTTGCAGGGTGGCACTGGCGATGGAGGCGTTGAGGCTGTTGAGGTTGCGCAGGGCCTGGCCGATGGCGTTGAGACTGGCGCCGGCCAGGCCGGCCTGTTCGATGGTCAGTTGCGAGGCACGGCTGCTGTCGCTGATGACTTTCACCGCGGCTTCGGAATGGCTCTGCAGGCGCTCGATCATTGACTGGATTTCCGCCGTGGACTTTTGCGTGCGCTGGGCCAGCAACCGCACTTCATCGGCCACTACCGCGAAGCCACGACCCTGTTCCCCGGCGCGAGCGGCCTCGATCGCGGCGTTGAGGGCCAGCAGGTTGGTCTGTTCGGCAATGGAGCGAATCACCTCCAGCACGCTGCCGATCTGGGTGCTTTCGCTCGCCAGGGTGCGAATCACTTCCACGGCCTGGTCAATGGTCTGGGAGAGACGGTCGATCTGCTGCAGGCTGCCGTCGATGTTGACCTGGCCCTGCTGGGCCTGGGATTCGGCGTCGCGCATTTCGCTGGCGGCATGTTCGGCGTTCTTGGCCACGTCCTGCACGCCGTAGGTCACTTCGTTGATCGCCGTGGCGACCAGTTCCATCTGTTGCGATTGCTGTTGGCTGCGTTCCTGGGCTTGTGCGGCGTCGTTGCCCAGTTCATTGGACGATTGCCCCAGGGCACCGGCGGAGGCCTGCAATTGGCTCACCACCTGCCGCAGCTTGGCGGTGAAGGCGTTGAAGTGCCGGGCCAGCTGGGTGACTTCGTCCTGCCCGTGGGTGTCCAGGGTCCGGGTCAGGTCGCTTTCGCCGCTGGCGATATTCGCCATGGCGTGGACTGTCTCCTGCAACGGCCGCACGATGCTGCGCACGATCAGCGCCAACAGCAGGCCCATGATCAGCGCGATCACCAGGCCGATCACCGAAGCCTTGATCAATTGGGCGAGGAATTCGGCCTGTACGTCATCCACGTACACGCCCGAACCGATGATCCAGCCCCAGGGCTGGAACAGGGTGACGTAGGAAGTCTTGCCCACCGGTGCCTCCGCGCCCGGTTTCGGCCACAGGTAGTTCACCATGCCGGCGCCCTTGGTCTTGGCGATGGACACCATTTCGTTGAACAGCGCGAACCCGTTCGGATCGCGGATCGCCGAGAGATTCTGGCCTTCGAGCTTGGGGTTGGTGGGGTGCATGAGCATGACCGGGGTCAGGTCGTTGATCCAGAAATAGTCGTTCTGGTCATAGCGCAGGCCCCGCACGGCATTGAGCGCCTGCTTCTGCGCGGCCTCCCGGGTCAGCGTGCCGGCCGTTTCCAGGCCATGGTAGTAGTTCAGCACGCCACTGGCGGTCTGGACCACATGCTGGGTTTTCTGCACCTTTGCCTGATGGAGGTCGGTGTGGATCTGTTTGAGCATCAAGGCGCCCAACATGAACATCATCACGATGGCCACGCCCAGGATGAGCCACAAGCGTCGACTGATCGATACACTGCGCAAACTATTCATACGCTGTCACTCCGGTTTCTTGTTCTTGTCGTCCGCGGCGCTTGGGCCATAACGCGGCGGCGTTATCAGGGCTTGTCTGATAGGATTTCGGCCTCGCGGCGAAAAACCTGAGCCTGGCGTCGATCTTTCATTGGTTTTTTTTGAACGGTCGCCGTTATCGTGCTCCCGCTGCTTTTGCACTGCCTTGACACTTGAATATCGATGAGGCCTGCGCATACCAGGTCTTTTTTGGGGGATGAATGGATTTGTGGACCGCCTTACAGGCACTGATTCTTGGCGTTGTAGAGGGCTTGACGGAGTTTTTGCCGATTTCCAGCACGGGGCACCAGATCGTGGTAGCCGACTTGCTGCAGTTTGGTGGCGAACGATCCATGGCGTTCAATATCATCATCCAGCTGGGGGCGATCCTGGCGGTGGTCTGGGAGTTCCGACGCAAGATCTTCGACGTGGTACTGGGCCTGCCCACCCAACCCTCTGCCCGACGGTTCACCGCGAACCTGCTGATCGCCTTCCTGCCCGCGGTGGTGCTGGGCGTGCTGTTCGCCGACCTGATCCACCACTATCTGTTCAACCCGATCACGGTGGCCACTGCGCTGGTGCTGGGCGGTTTGGTGATGCTCTGGGCCGAGCGGCGCCAGCATGAAGTACACGCCGAAACCGTTGACGATATTTCCTGGAAAGACGCGCTGAAGGTCGGACTTGCCCAGTGCCTGGCCATGATTCCCGGCACCTCGCGCTCGGCCTCGACCATCATCGGCGGCTTGCTGTTCGGCTTGTCGCGCAAGACCGCGACAGAGTTCTCGTTCTTCCTGGCGATGCCGACCATGGTCGGCGCGGCGGTCTACTCGGGCTACAAGTATCGCGAGCTCTTCGTTCCGGCGGATTTTCCGGTCTTCGCCATCGGTTTCATCACGGCCTTCATCTTCGCCATGATCGCGGTCAGGGGGCTGCTGCGGTTCATTGCCAGCCACAGCTACGCGGTGTTTGCCTGGTACCGGATCGCGTTCGGCCTGTTGATCCTGGCGACCTGGCAATTCGGCTGGGTGGATTGGGCGACAGTCCAGCCATGAAAGGGCCGGCCATGAACGGTCCGGCCATGAACGGTCCGGGCCTGCGCAAGCCTGCTACGCGTCAGGCGGCGGGTGGCGTGCAGAACCTGCGGCTCAAGTGGATCGTGTTTGCGCTGTTGTGCGCCTTGCCACTGCTGGGTTCCTTGCTGCTTTGGCTGCAAGAGGCGTCGTGGCTGCCGCTGGCGGCCTACGGGGCCGTCAGCCTGATGACGTTTCTGCTCTACTGGAATGACAAGCGCAAGGCCCGCGCCGAGGCCTGGCGCACCCCGGAGAACGTCCTGCACGCCATGGAACTGGCGGGCGGCTGGCCCGGGGCATTGCTCGCCCAGCAAATGTTCCGCCACAAGACCCGCAAGGTATCGTTCCAGGTGGTGTTCTGGTTCATCGTGGTGCTGCATCAGGTGTTCTGGATCGATCAGTTGTTCCTGGGCGGCCATCTGCTGGCGCTGTTCTGAATCAGGGCAACAGCAAGCCGACCTGGGTGCGCTTGGGCAGCTTGCTGACCACCAGTTGATGGGAGCGTTGCAGCAGGCCCCGCAGTTCTTCGGCGCCCAGCGGGTAGGGCGTCTGCATGATGATCCACTGGGCCCGGGCCAGATAGGGGGCCGGGTGGATGCCCGGTCGATCGCAATGGCCCAGGAACAGGTCCTTGTCGACCTTGAACGCCAGGGAGTCACCGCGCAATCCCTGCAAGGCGAACATCTTGTTCCCGGCGATGGAGAACACCCGCACGCCGCCCCATTTGTAATCTTCCCTGGCGCCGGGCAGGCCCAGGCAGAAGCGGGCGACGTCCTCTTCGCTCAAACTCATAGCGTCCTGTCTCCACAACGGGCAAAGGCTTCCACCAGATGGTCGATCCAAGCCCGCACCGCCGGCAGCAGTCCGCGTCGGTGGGGATAGACGGCCTGCAGCCAGCCATCGGGCAGCGACCAGCCTGGCAATAGTTCCACCAGTGTGCCGTCCCTCAACTCCTGTTCGCAATACATGCTGGGCAGTAGGGTAAAGCCCAGGCCGGCCAGGGCGCAGGCGCGGCGGACGATGAAATCGTCGATGCCCAGGCGCGCTTCTAGGGCCAGGTCGACACTTTCCCCATCGGCATTGAGCAGGCGCAGGTGAACCAGGCGGTCGGCTTCCAGGGCACCCAGCACGGGCAGTTGCCTGAGGTCTTCCGGGGTCTCGATCCGGTGCCCTTCGACGAAGGCGGCGCTGGCCACCATGATCAATCGTGCCTGGCGCAGGCGCCGGGTCATCAGCAGCGGGTCCTCGTCCCCCAGGTCGCGCACCCGCAGCGCCACGTCGATGCCTTCGCTCACCAGGTCCACGCGACGGTTGAGCAGGATCATTTCCAGCTGCACCTGGGGGAATTTCTCCAGGAAGTCGGCCACCACGCCGGGCAGCATCTCGTGGGCCAGCCCCACCGGGCTCGAAACCCTCAGCCTGCCTCGCGGTGCGCTGGACATGCTTGCCACGGCTTCGTCGGCCATTTCGGCCTCCAGCAGCATGGCCTGGCAATGGCGCAGGTAGCGTTCCCCCACGGCGGTCAGCTTCAACTGTCGGGTGGTGCGTTGAAGCAGCCGGGCACCGAGGCGTTCTTCCAGCTCGGCGATGCGCCGGGACAACCGTGACTTGGGAATGCCCAGTGCCCGTCCGGCGGCGGCGAAACCACCGGCTTCGACGACTTTGGCGAAATAGTACAGATCGTTGAGGTCTTGCATGTAAAGCCCGATTGTCCTGTCAGTGGAACGAACTATCGCATCAATGCTGGCTAATCGGCCATTGGTTTCATCGGTAGGATTGTCACCAATCGATCGCCTCGGTAGCGATTCCACTTGGAGAGCACTTCATGAAACTTCTGCACATCGATTCGAGCATCCTCGGAGACAACTCCGCTTCTCGCCAGCTGAGCCGCGAAGTGGTCCAGGCCTGGAAAGCCGCCGAGCCGGACGTGGAGGTGACCTATCGCGACCTGGCCGCCGACGCCATCAGCCACTTCTCCGCCCAGACGCTGGTGGCGGCCGGTACCAGCGCCGAACTGCGCGACGCCGCCCTGCAGCATGAGGCGCAGCTCAGCGCCGCCACCCTGGCCGAATTCCTGGCGGCGGATGCACTGGTAGTGGCTGCGCCGATGTACAACTTCACCATCCCGACCCAATTGAAGGCCTGGATCGACCGTATCGCCGTCGCTGGCCAGACCTTCCGCTACACCGAAGCCGGTCCGCAAGGCCTGTGCGGCAACAAGAAACTGGTCATCGTATCCACTGCCGGCGGCCTGCATGCCGGCCAGCCAAGCGGCGTGGGTCATGAAGCGTATCTGAAACTGCTGTTCGGTTTCCTCGGCATCACCGACATCGAGATCGTCCGGGCCGAAGGCCTGGCTTACGGTGATGACATGCGCACCAAGGCCATGGGCGAAGCCAAGCTGCAGATCGGCGAGCAGTTCGCCGCCGCATAACGCTGTTGAATCCTCCGGGAGCGGCCCGCCCGCGATAGCGGTGTGTCATCCAGCAGCGATGCCGGGCGATACATCGCTGTCGTGGGCGGGCTTGTTCTTACCGTGCATATCGAAACCCTTGTAAAACGCTGTATTCTGGCTGCCGGGTGCACGTCAGGGCGGCGAGCGGACAGGTCTCTGTCGTTCGCTGGTGAAGGTGGAAGAGTCGATGAAGCGTCTTGGTGCAGGGTTACTGCTTGGTTTGCTCGGCAGCCTGGTGACAGTACAGGCCGCACCGGGGCTGGAGCCTCATTGGAGTGCCGGTTTCCATGAGCTGAGCTTCCTCGATCCGCTGGACCACCAGCCCATGCGTGCCATCGCCTTTTATCCGTCGACCGCCCGGGAGCGGACCAGCCGGTTGGAAGGCTATGAGATCGATGCCGCGCCGGACGCCCGGATCGCCATCGGCCGCTTTCCCATGCTGATGCTCTCCCATGGCAACACCGGTACGCCGCTGGCCTTGCATGACCTGGCCACGTCCCTGGCGCGCAAGGGGTTCGTGGTGGTGGCGGTGATTCATCCGGGCGATAACGCCCAGGACCACAGCCGGCTCGGCACCTTGAGCAATCTGTACGGACGGCCCATCCAGATCTCCGAAGCCATCACCGCAACGTTGAGCGACCCGATGCTGTCGCCGTTCGTCAATGCCGGGCAGGTGGGCGTGATCGGCTATTCGGCCGGCGGCGAAACCGCGTTGATCCTGTCGGGCGCCACCCCGGATCTCGATCGCCTGCGTCGCTACTGCCATGAGCGGCCGGATGATCGCGATGCCTGCAACACCCAGGGCGAGCTGATTGCCGACCGCGACGACCTGCATCCGGTGGCCGACCCCAGGGTCCGGGCGTTGTTGTTGATGGCGCCGTTGAGCCTGAAGTTCGGCCGTCATACCCTGGCCGACGTCCATGTGCCGGTGCTGCTGTACAGCGGCGATGGCGACAAGTTGGTGGCCTTTGACAAGAATGCCGCCGCCCTGGCCCGCAAACTGCCCACCGCGCCGGATTTCAAGACCCTGGCCGGGGCCGGGCATTTCGTGTTCATGGCCCCTTGCACTGAAGAGCAGATCGCCGCGATGCCTGCGCTCTGCACCGATGCCGATGGCGTCGACCGCAAGGACATCCACCGCACCATGATCTCCGAAGCAGGGCGCTTTTTCAGCCAGGCCTTGGGTAGGCCGACCCGCGCCGGCCTGCGGACCGCGGATCAATAAGCGGCTTTTCCGGCACGCTGGCGTAGCAGCAGGGTCAAGGCCAGGCCGCTGATCGACAGTACAGCGGCGCTGAAAAAGATCCATGAATAACCCAGGTTCAACGCCACCGCGCCCATCATGGGCCCGGCAATCGCCAGGGCCAGGTCGAAGAAGACGGCGTAGGCACTCAATCCCGCGCCGCGGCTGGTGTTCGGCACCTGCTTGATGGCCTCCACGCCCAGCGCCGGGTACACCAGCGACAGCCCGAAACCGGCCAGCCCCGCGCCCACCAGGGCGAACCCTGTGGAAGGCGCCAGCCACAGCAACACCAGCCCGAGGGTTTCGATGCTCATGCACGCAATGGCAGAGTTGAACCCTCCGAAGCGGCCGATGCTGGAAATGAACAACAAGCGCGAGAGGATGAAACAGATGCCGAAGACGGTCAGGCACCAGGCCGCGCCGGTCCAGCCGCGACTGAGGTAGAACAGGGTTATGAATGTCGTGAGCGTGCCATAGCCGATCGAGGCCAGGCACAGGCTCGTTCCAAACGGCGCGATACGGCCGAATACCGCCCGGAAAGGCAGGCGCTCGCCACGAACCACCGGCACCGACGGTTTATTGCGAATCAGCAACAGCGCCCCACCGGCCAGCAGCGACAAGGCGATCCCCAGGCTGGCGAAACCCAGGTCGCCCACCATCACCACTCCCAGGGGGGCACCGATGGCGATCGCGCCATAAGAGGCGATGCCGTTCCAGGAAATCGAACGGGCCGTGTGTTCCACTCCGACCTGGCCCATGCACCAACTGATGGTGCCTACGCCGATCAGGCCCTGGGCCACCCCCAGCAACAGCCGGCCGCCGATCAGGATCAGCAGGCTCAGCAGTGGCAGGCTTTGCAGCAAGGTGGAGAGCAGGGTCAGCCCCCCGCTGAGCACGATACCCGACAAACCGTAGACAATCGCCCGCTTGGTGCCGACGCTGTCCGACAGCCGCCCGGCCATGGGCCGGCTGAGCAGGGTCGCCAGGTACTGCGAGCCGATGGTCAATCCAGCCACCACCGCACTGAAGCCCAGTTGCTCGTGGACGTAGCCCGGCAATACGGCAATCGGCAGGCCGATGCAGAGAAAGGCAATGAACGTGTAGAAAACGATGGAGACGATCTGCAGGGTGACCGACAGGGAACCGGGGGCGGATTGAGGCGTTGACATGGAGCTCGTTCGCGGGCGGCGGCGGGAGAGTTCCATGATGGCGCGAGATGGGGAGAAAAGAAAGCAGGCTAACTAAATGGCCAGGCCAAGGCCTTTGAACCCGGCTCGCGCCTATAGGGATGCCGAATGCAAAAAAGCCCTGTCGCATTGGACAGGGCTTTTCATTAGCCGTTGGGGACGGTCCTAGAACATCACACCCTGGCTGCGCAGGTAGTCGTCATAAGTGCCGCTGAAATCGACGACGCCGTCGGCGCTCAGTTCGATGATGCGGGTGGCCAGGGACGACACGAACTCGCGGTCGTGGCTGACGAAGATCAGCGTGCCCGGATAGTTTTCCAGCGCCAGGTTCAGCGCTTCGATGGATTCCATGTCCAGGTGGTTGGTCGGTTCGTCCATCACCAGTACGTTGGGCTTCTGCAGGATCAGCTTGCCGAACAGCATGCGGCCCTGTTCGCCACCGGAGATCACCTTGACCGACTTGAGGATCTCATCGTTGGAGAACAGCATGCGACCCAGGGTGCCCCGGATCATCTGTTCGCCCTGGGTCCATTGGCCCATCCATTCGAACAGGCTGACGTCGTCTTCGAAGTCATGGGCGTGGTCCTGGGCGTAGTAGCCCAGCTCGGCGCTTTCGGTCCATTTCACCGAGCCGCTATCGGGTGTCAGTTCGCCCATCAGGGTGCGCAGCAGGGTGGTCTTGCCGATACCGTTGGGGCCGATGATCGCCACACGTTCGCCGGCTTCGACGGTGAAGCTGAAGTTCTTGAACAGGGTCTTGCCGTCGAAGCCCTTGGACATACGCTCGACGGTGACTGCCTGGCGATGCAGTTTCTTGGTCTGCTCGAACCGGATGAATGGGCTCACGCGACTCGACGGCTTGACCTCGGCGAGCTGGATCTTGTCGATCTGCTTGGCGCGGGAAGTGGCCTGCTTGGCTTTCGAGGCGTTGGCCGAGAAGCGGCTGACGAAGGTCTGCAGCTCGGCGATCTGGGCTTTTTTCTTGGCATTGTCCGACAGCAGCTGCTCGCGGGACTGGGTCGCGGCGATCATGTACTCGTCATAGTTGCCCGGGAACAGGCGCAGCTCACCGTAGTCCAGGTCGGCCATGTGGGTGCAGACACTGTTCAGGAAGTGCCGGTCGTGGGAAATGATGATCATGGTGCTGTTACGCGCCGTGAGGATGTTTTCCAGCCAGCGGATGGTATTGATGTCCAGGTGGTTGGTCGGTTCGTCGAGCAACAGTACTTCAGGATCGGAGAACAACGCCTGGGCGAGCAGGACCCGCAGTTTCCAGCCCGGCGCCACCTCGGTCATCGGACCGAAATGCTGTGCCAGCGGAATGCCCAGGCCCAGCAGCAGCTCACCGGCACGGGACTCGGCGGTGTAGCCGTCCATCTCGGCGAACTCGGTTTCCAGCTCGGCCACGGCCATGCCGTCTTCTTCGGTCATTTCCGGAAGCGAGTAGATGCGATCACGCTCGGCCTTGACCTTCCACAGTTCCTCGTGACCCATGATGACCGTGTCGATCACGGTAAAGGCTTCGTAGGCGAACTGGTCCTGGCGCAGCTTGCCCAGGCGTACGTTCGGTTCGAGCATCACCTGGCCACCGGACGGCTCGAGATCGCCACCGAGGATTTTCATGAAGGTCGACTTGCCGCAACCGTTGGCGCCGATCAGGCCATAGCGGTTGCCCGCACCGAACTTGACCGAAACGTTTTCGAACAGCGGCTTGGCGCCGAACTGCATGGTGATGTTAGCTGTGGAGATCAATTACCTTACCTATCAATGGGTTAGAGCTGGTCATTTTCCCTGATACCGATGTGGTATCCATTCGGAGCTTCTCCAGCTCCGCCCAGTCCGAGCTTGAGGTTGAGCCAACGCGCATACGTCGCCAGCAACATTGGACGCTGTGGCCAAGCTGCTGAGCGATGAATGCGGGGGGCATGTTGGACGTTGCGCGCATTGTCGCATAAGTATGACGGCAGTTGTATGGCAGCCGAAAGCGCATCCGCACCTGACCCTTCATCAGCGTGCTTCCTTGCGGGAGCGCGTGATCGCTTCGCAGGAGGGTTGGAGGGCCAGAGCTGCCGGCCTGGCTTTCATGGAGCTGCGCTGTAAATGGCCTGCCGTCTCCTTGCGTACGTAAGGTCGCTCGCGGGAGGTTGTTGACAGGCACATCGATCGATCCGCATGTAACCGATAAAGCGCTATCCGCCGATCAGTGCCAGATCAGGTTTCATCAACTGCAAGTGGTGATTCGTCTTTCCAGTTTACGATGTTGCGTAACTGCGGCCCTTCGCTTGCCGATGTTATATAGCTGAGCCCAACACCTGGTTATTGTTTTATAGATCGATTGCCGGAATTAAGACGATTCTTAAAGAGCGGCCATTTCCTGGAATGAATCGATGCTCGATGTTATAAAAAACCAGTGCCGGGCTGCAGCCGAATATTGGGAGTATTGATGGTTCTGTCTGGTCGTTGGCGGGAAGCTTGCAATTTCAATGAATGATTTTGTTTGTGGCAGGGATGGTTTGTTTTATGCGGTTTATCAAGTTCGGTGCCTTGGTCTGGCTACTGTCTCAAACGATAACGTTTACTGGGCTGGCGGCGGCAGATGTTGATTTCGGTGGGACGACCCGGTTCGTCTTCAATGCCAGGGACAAGGCAAAAACAATTACAATCGAAAATGTTGGCAAGCAAGCCGTGCTGGCCCAGGTCACATTTGGTGATGGCGATGATCAGCAAGCTCTGGACGACTTGCCGCTTGCGCTTTCAAGACCATTAATTGAGATTCAGCCCGGAGACAAGCAGACGGTTGATATTCTGTATCAAGGGGTTGGGCTTCCTCGGGATCGGGAGTCCTGTTTTCTATTGAGTGTGATGGATATTCCAAAGGTTCCTGCGGAGCAGAACAGGTTGCAGATTGTCCTGCGTCACCGCCTGAAGGTATTTTTCCGCCCCGCGTTGCCTATGTCTCCGACAGAAGCTTTTACCAGGTTGTATTGGCGGCAGGCGACCCAATCAAAAGATGCCATCCTCGATGCTCACAATGATTCGCCTTATTTCCAGACTCTCACGGATGTCCAATTCCTTGATCGGCAGGGGCGGGTGTGTGGGAAACCCGTGGCGCACCTGATGTTGCCCCCCCTTTTCTACACGGGATGTACAGCTGGCCGATTGTGCAAAGCCAATAGCCAGGATTACCAGCACGTTCATCACGGATGAGGGCGATAGAACTCCGCATGTGATGGCTGTGACGCGTTCCACACCTAATTCAGGATCGCCGATATGAATAAAGCAATAAGTATCCTGGCAGCGCTTTCGTTGAGTTTCAATGTGTCTGAGTCCAAGGCCCAGAGCGAGGTGCAATACACCTGTGACAACACCTACACTCATGCAACTACGCAAGCCTTGCAAATCAATGCCTCTGTAACGATACCCGACTCGGCACCTGCAGGAACGGTAGTATGGCGGATGCCCGCCCAGGACCTGAACTACAACTGCTGGTTAGGACCTTCGACGTTTGCGACCTATTTTTTTCTTAATCCCCTCGGCCGGGATTTTGGTCCGGATATAGAAGTCGGGGTGACGTTGAATGGCACTGACTATCGCCCGTCTGTTACCAAGTCTGTGCGCGCAAGGACCATGCCTACGAACAGTACGTCGGTAGGGCAGATAAATGTCAATGAGTTCGGATATTACAAGGCCTCTTTGTTTATTTTAAAAAAGACCGCTGCAAGCACGACTTCACAGACCAGGACAGTAGACCTGAACAACTATGTTCCCTATACGATTGGGAAGGAGGGGCAGCCTATTTCGGGGTTGCTCTCTGTAGTTGTCAAAGGCCTCACCGCCAACCTCATCCCCTGTTCGTCCACGGTTACCGTGAATCCTACTACCATGAGTTTCGGAAATATCATCAGTGCTGGCGCAACTCCCGGGCTTGAAATCAAGCGTGCCACCTTCTCGCTCTTTGAACAACGTACCTGTCAAGGTACCGCCGTGTATGGTTTGAACGGGATTCTGCGACCCGCGGAGAACGCGAGTCTATACGACAGTATGGGAACCCTGGTGCCCAAGGATAATGATTCGGTCGGTATCGAAATCCTGGATGCCGACAACCACACCCCGCTGCGCTTCAACAACGCGTTCGTGGTGATTCCTCAAGTCAGCTCGACCAGTAACTGCAAGCAATTCGAGGCTCGTTTGAAGTGGCGCACGGATAAACCCAAGCTGGGCAGCTTCAATGCCGGCGCTATCTTTGACGTGTACTACAAGTAGCCCAGGCCACCGATCGTCTGGGCTTTCACATCGTCAATCGAAGTGGTGTCACAATGATTCTACGTGGCAGGGCACCTGATCCCTGGTAATCCGCCGATTTCATGTGTGACCTCATGCCTTCGATTGACGATTTTCGCTTCAACGCCCATCACCTGCTGCTCGATCTCGATGCAGCCACGAATCATCTCATGATGCTCGTCGTTTCTCGCGAAGTTTCAGGGGTTCGCTGGGATGAGGCGGTCTCTCGCCATAGGCGTGCATATGAAGCCTGGGCTTGTCTATCCACCGGGGTCCAGACGGACCCGATGCCTGCCCTTGATGGACGACCGGTCGAAGGTGGTACTCCGTCACCCTAGGCTCTGCACAAAAGTCTTGAGATGAACGTCAGGCAAGGCGAAAACAGCTGGCGATCGCCCGCGCGCAGGACGGGTCCACCCGTCATGGCGCTCGCTACTCCACGATGCAGATCCAGCGATGATTCTGCCGGTAGGGTGCACGGGTGAATGCCACGTCCGAGACCAGAACCATGCCTTGCTCTTGAAGCGCTTCGGTCAGTTGCACGAGTGTCTCTGCTTCGATAGTCATCTCTGTTACCTCGTCAGATTACTGCGTTCATAATTCTTGACCGAGCGGTCAAGTGACTAATTCATTTTTTCTAGGGAGCTGATGCCTGGAGTGCATCGGCGCTTCTGATTCAGTCCTTATGACATTGTCTGGGGGCGTGGCTGGGCCGAGGGCGCTTGGGGAGGGGGGGCCGGGCATGACAGTTTTTCACAATTGAGGGTAACTTTCAGTTACAAAGTGTGGCTAAAATGCCATCTTTCAGATGCCCTCACGCTGCCGCTTGGTGGGGAGAGCAGTCCGTTCACTTAAGCTGTGTGACGAATCGCGTGAAACTCATCATTGTTGCGATCTATATCCTCTCCATCGGCTATGTGCACTTGCGTGGGCGTGTGCGGCACAAGCTCGGTCGCCAGTTGAGCGACCATTCTTCCTTCCTGGCGCCTATCAATTGCCTGCTGTACCTGTGTTCGAAACTGCCCAACAGGCCTTACCTGGAAACGGCCGATTTTCCCGACCTGAGCCCCTTGCAGGCCCATTGGGAAGAAATTCGCGCCGAAGGCCAGAACCTGCTGAAGGCAGGGGAAATCAAGCGCTCCAATCAATATGACGATGTCGGTTTCAACTCGTTCTTCAAGACGGGCTGGAAGCGCTTCTACCTCAAGTGGTACGGCGACAGCCATCCTTCGGCCATGAAGCTGTGTCCGCGCACTACCGAGCTGGTACAGGGCATCGGGTCGATCAAGGCGGCGATGTTCGCCGAGTTGCCGCCAGGCTCGAAGCTGGTCCGGCACCGCGACCCGTATGCCGGTTCGTATCGGTACCACTTGGGCCTGGATACGCCCAACGATCCTGGCTGCTACATCAATGTCGATGGCCAGCAATACCACTGGCGTAATGGCGAGGCGGTGATGTTCGACGAGACGTTCATCCATTACGCCGAGAACACCACGCCTCACAACCGCATCATCCTGTTCTGCGACGTGGAGCGGCCGATGAAATTCCGCTGGGCCAGTGCCTTCAACCGTTGGTTCAGTCGCACCGTAATGGCGGCCGCCGGTGCACCGAACGATGCTGGCGACAGGACCGGCGGGCTGAACCGGGCGTTTTCCAGGCTCTACAGGATCCGCCTGCAAGGCAAGGCCCTGAAGAAGCGCAACCGTACCCTGTATTACCTGCAAAAATGGGCGTTCTTCGGTGGGCTGTTGGCGATTTTCGTCTGGATCTGAGGGGGCTGCCGCAGTCCCGTTCCTGCACGGTGTCGGGACGCGAGCAGCTCACTCTCCGGGCTTCTCGGCCTCCAGTTGTTGCCACATCCGGGCCGTGATCCGCTGGCGGTGGTTGTAGCCGTCCCACGGATCGGCGCCCAGCCCCCTGGCTCGCTCCAGTGCGGTATGGATATCCCATTGCTGGGCGTTACGCAGGCCATCGAGTTCCGCCCGGGCAATTGGTACCGACACCGGCAGGCCGGGCCGGGCGCGTACCGAATAGGCGGCTACCGTACTGGCGCCCCGGGCATTGCGCAGGTAGTCGATGAAGATCTTCCTGACCCGGTTCTTGGGCCCCATGGTGGCCGTCACCCGCCGGGGCATCTGCCGGGTCATGAATTGAGAGATGGCCTTGGCGAACGCCTTGGTCGTGTCCCATCCCTCACTGCGCGCCAGCGGCACGATAACGTGCATGCCTTTGCCGCCGCTGGTCTTGAGGAATGCCTGCAACCCCAATTCGTCGAGCACCGATAATGTCAGGCGGGTGACTTCCAGCATGGCGCTCCAGGGCAGTGTCGGGTCCGGATCCAGGTCCAGGACGAACAGGTCGGGGGTTTCGATCCGGTCGTGGGTCGCGGTCCAGGTATGCAGCTCCACCGTCCCCATCTGAGCCGCACTGATCAGTGCCCGTGGACTGTCGATTTCCATCAGCGCGGCATGGCCAGGGTCCAGGGCCGGATCCAGCTGGCGGATATGGGGAATTTCCAGGCGGTCGGCATGCTTCTGGAAGAACTGCTCTTCACCGATTCCATCCGGTGCCCGCAGCAGGGCCACCGGGCGCTGTTTCAGATGGGGCAGGATCCATGGCGCGATGTCCGCGTAGTATTGCGCCAGTTCCACCTTATGCACGCCGCTGACACTGTCGATGACCCGCTCGGGATGAGAGATCTTCACGCCGCCGACATGCACCGCGCGATGTTTTGCGCCGCGCTTGGGTTCAGGTGCCATGGCCTTGATCGGCAAGGGTTGCACTCGCACCACCTGGTCGACTGGCGTGTCGGCCAGCAGGCCGAGAAAGGCTGCCTGGCGCACGAGGCCGTCGCGGGTCCACTCGGCGAATTCGATTTCACAGACGCGGGTTGGCTCGACCCACTGCACGCCGCGCCCTTGTGCCGTATTGAGGGGAACGTTCAGGGGCGAAGTGTCACGCACCTGCCTCAAGAGCTGCTCGTGCAAGCCCTTGAGCTGGGCTTGCTTGAACCCTGTGCCAACCCGACCGGCGTATGTCAGCCCCGCAGGGCCGTTGACCGCCAGCAGCAACGCACCGAAACCACTGCGGGTGCCTTGCGCACGGGTGAAGCCGACAATCACGAAGGCCTGGCGCAGCCGGCACTTGAGTTTGACCCAATCGACGCTGCGCTGGCCCGCGTAGGGGCTGCCCAGGCGCTTGCCGACCACACGGTCCAGCGACAGGGCGCTGGCACTCTCGAAGATCTCGTCCTGGCTGGCGGAGAATGCTTCGGAGAACCGCAGGCGTTTGCTGGCATTGTTGGCCAGGGCCTTTTTCAGCGTAGCTCGTCGTTCTTCCACCGGCACCTGGCGCAGGTCCCGACCATTGAGAAATGGCGCATCGAACAGAAAATACAGCAGGTCCACGGTGCGACCGATCTCAAAAGCCTGCCGCAGGGCCGCCAGGTCGGATCGCCCGGTATCGTCGAGCAGCACCAGTTCACCGTCCAGCCAACTGTCCCCCAGGCCAAGGGCGGCGAGGGCATCGGCGTGCAGCTTGAGGCGCTCGGTCCAGTCCTGGTGATTGCGGTTGAACAAGCGGACCGCGCCATGCTCGATGCGGGCCAGCAGTCGATAGCCATCGAATTTGACTTCATAACGCCAATCGCCGGCCGGTGGTTGCTCCACGGGCGTAGCGAGTTGTGGGGACAGGCGTTCGGGTAACCGGTTATCGGTAAGGCTGTCGTCTCGCCGGTTGTCGTCGCGAGTCGTGACGGTGTCCGGTTCGGTGCCGGACGAACGGGCATATTCACTATCGGCCTTGGCCATGACAGATTCCCTTGCAGTACTGGCTTCGGGGATTAGCCCCGGGAGGCCTTGGTGGCTTTTTTGGCAGGGGTGGATTTACGAGGCTTGGCGGCTTTCTCGGCGGTCTTGCCGCCGGGCTTGTCGGCCGCCTTGCCCTTGCTGCCCAGGCTGCGTTTGAGCAGTTCGGTGAGGTCGATGACATCGGCGCTCTTGCGTTGTTCTTCGCCCGGGTCGGTTTCCACTGCTTCGAGCCGACCCTCGTTGGCTTTTTTCTCCACCAGTTCCATGATCTTGTCCTCGAAACTGTCGCGGTATGCCTGGGGTTCCCAATCCCCACTCATGTCCTCCACGAGGCGCTTGGCCATTTCCAGCTCACCCTTGGCCAGCGTCGGGTGAATCACCTCGTCGCCCAGTTCCAGGATATCCAGGTCGCGCACTTCGGCGGGCCAGCGCAGCATCACCAGCACCAAAGCCGATTCCAGGGGCATGAGGGCCGCCAGGTGCTGGCGGGTATGCAACACGACATGGGCCAGGGCCACCTTGTTGGTCTTGACCAGGGTCTCGCGCAAGAGCGCATAGACCTTGCCGCCGCGCTTGTCGGGGGCAAGGAAGTAGGGGGTGTCGATGTTCTGCAGCGGGATTTTCTCGCTGTCGACGAAGGAAAAGATGTCGATGGTCTGCGTGGACTTGGGGTGTGCGGAGCGGATCTCCTCTTCGCTGAGCAGCACATACTGGCCTTTCTGGTATTCGACGCCCTTGACGATGTCTTCCTTGGTCACTTCCTTGCCGGTGACCTTGTTGACCCGCTTGTAGCCCACCGGGTCCATGCTGCGCTTGTCCAGCCAGTCGAAATCCACCCCTTGGGATGACGTCGCCGACACCAGCGCAACCGGGATATGCACCAACCCGAAACTGATAGCGCCTTTCCAGATTGCCCGTGCCATGGTGGGGGTTCCTTGCCAGTGATGAAGTCTCTCTTGGTGACCTTCCGGCCCCGGCAAAAGTTTCCCTGGAAGCGAGTTCAAGCCGTGACGGGAACGCCTGTCGATTTGCCCGGAGATGCCTCGTTACATCTTTACCGGGACTTTCACTTAACAACGGCGAACCAGAGCAGTAGCGTGCTTTCGATATCCCTGAGCGATTTCGCGACGCAGGAGAAACCCATGAACAGGCTGATGCTCGCCGTTTCCGCGCTGTTGCTGGCCGGTGCCGCCCAGGCGACGCCGGACCCCGGGGCGCTGGTCCTGGCCCAGAACCTGCCGGGCAACAATGACCCCTACAGCAATCCGATACGGCGGGCCAATCCCAACAGCATGCAGGGCACCCAGCCCAACGTGCCGACGATCCGCCACAATCCGACGATCCCCGCACCTCGACCCCCGACCCTGGAAAATGGCGGTATCGGCAACGGTTATCCGCGTTCCGGGCCGCCGCCTGGTTCACCCAGGCCCACCATCGAGTCCGGCACGCCCAACCGGAACATGAACAACGGTAATCGCCAGTGATAACAGAAGGAGCTGTGCATGTTGCATAAGACATTCATCGCTGCGCTCTGCGCCAGCACTGTCCTGACATTCGCCACCGTGGCCACGGCCGCCCAGACCCAGTCGTTGAAGAGCGAGGAGGGCACCCTGGAGGTGACCACCGTGGTCAGGGGGCTGGAGCATCCCTGGTCCGTGGCGTTCCTCCCGGACCAGCGGGGCATGCTGGTGACGGAGCGGTCCGGCAACCTGCGCCTGGTGGATGCCGAAGGCCGATTATCGGCGCCCCTGGGCGGCGTACCCGAGGTCTGGGCCAGGAGCCAGGGCGGATTGCTGGATGTGGTGCTGTCGCCGGACTTCAAGCAGGATCGTACCGTCTACCTGTCCTATGCCGAGGCCGGTGAGGACGGCAAGGCCGGCACTGCGGTGGGGCGCGGGCAGTTGTCCCAGGACCTGACGCGCCTGGAGAACTTCGATGTGATTTTCCGCCAGCAGCCAAAGCTATCGACGGGAAATCACTTCGGTTCGCGCCTGGTGTTCGACCGGGACGGCTATCTGTTCATCACCCTGGGGGAGAACAACCAGCGTCCGACGGCCCAGGACCTGGACAAGCTGCAAGGCAAGGTCGTGCGTATCTACCCGGACGGCCAGGTGCCGGACGATAACCCCTTTGTCCGGCAGAAAGATGTCCGGCCCGAGATCTGGTCCTACGGTGTACGCAATCCCCAGGGCGCCGCGCTCAATCCCTGGACCGGTACGCTGTGGGAGAACGAGCACGGGCCCAGGGGTGGCGATGAACTGAACATCATCGAGCGTGGCAAGAACTACGGCTGGCCGCTGGCGACCCATGGCATCAACTACTCCGGTTCGCCGATTCCCGAAGCCCAGGGCAAGACCGTCGACGGTGCGCTTGGCCCTCATCATGTATGGCAGGTTTCGCCGGGGCTCAGTGGCATGGCGTTCTACGACAGTGACCGCTTCAAGCCCTGGCAGCACAACGTGTTCATCGGCGCCTTGGTGTCCAAGGACCTGATCCGCCTGCAACTGGAGGGGGACAAGGTGGTCCACGAAGAGCGTTTGCTGGGGGAACTCAAGGAGCGCATCCGGGACGTGCGCCAGGGGCCGGACGGTTACCTGTATGTGCTGACGGATGAAGACGACGGTGCGTTGTACAAGGTCGGGCTCAAGTAAACAGCGCCGGGTGATCCGCAGGGCGGTGGCCTTGATTCGGTCTACCGCACATTGGTGATTGACTTGCCCTCGACACCCGGCTAGTTTCCAGGCATGACTAACACCGTACTGCGCAACCAGCCAAGCATTATTACCGCCATTCCTTATCTGGCGGGCTAGCTGACGACTGTACCCAACCCGCCCTCGAGGCGGGTTTCTTCTTTCTGTCTCCTGGGCTTCCACCTCACCAGGAGCACGCCATGACCGCGACCCGCCACGAGCAAACGTTACTGGAACACTACGTCAAGAAGATCCTCGCCGCGCCGGTATACGAACTGGCCGTACGCACGCCGCTGCAAGCGGCGCCGGCGCTGTCCCAGGCCCTGGGCAACCGGATCCTGCTCAAGCGCGAAGACCTGCAACCGACGTTCTCATTCAAGATCCGCGGCGCCTACAACAAGCTGGTCCGGTTGACCCCGGCGCAGCGGGCCCGTGGTGTCATCACCGCATCGGCCGGCAATCATGCCCAGGGCGTCGCGCTGGCGGCGCGGGAGCTGGGCATCTCGGCCTGCATCGTGATGCCCAGGAGCACACCCGGGTTGAAGGTATCGGGCGTACGCGACCGGGGCGCCGAAGCCCTGCTGCACGGGGAGAGTTTTCCGTATGCCCTGGAGCATGCGTTGAACCTGGCCCGTGAGACCGGACGAGAATTCGTTTCTCCTTTCGATGACCCCGATGTGATCGCCGGCCAGGGTACGGTCGCCATGGAAATCCTCAGCCAGCATGCCGGCGCGCTCGATGCGATCTTCGTTCCGGTGGGCGGAGGCGGGCTGATCGCCGGGATTGCCGCCTACATCAAGTACCTGCGCCCACAGGTGCGCATCATCGGTGTCGAGTCCCGACACTCCGCTTGTCTGCAGGCGGCGTTGGCCGCAGGGGAGCGAATCATCCTGCCAAGCGTGGGTACCTTCGCCGATGGTGTGGCGGTGGCGCAGATCGGCGTCCATGGTTTCGAGATCTGCCGCTTCTGCGTGGACGAGGTGATCACGGTCGGCAACGGCCAATTGTGCGCCGCTATAAAGGATATCTACGACGATACCCGCTCGATCACCGAGCCTTCCGGCGCGTTGGCGGTGGCCGGCATCAAGCAGTATGTGGCCCGTACCGGCATCCGGGGCCAGACGCTGGTGGCCATTGACTCCGGTGCCAATATCAACTTCGATAGCCTGGGGCAGGTCGCGCAGCGAGCCGCCCTGGAAACGGCGTGACATGACCTGTCATCGCTTTTTTCATGCCAGCCGACGGACGCCCCTTTGCATGATGGCAATTAGGGCTAATCTAGCTTCCGACGCAATGAGCAATTGCAGTTTGCAAGAGCAATACGCCGCTTCCTTGCATTTTGCCCGAGGAAGTCTCGACGCTGGCACGCTAAGTCATTGATTTACATCAAACAGAAACGTGGCAATTGCAGGCATATTTTTTGCGGGATGATCCAAGAGTTCGTTTGTACGAGCCTATTGATTAAAACGCCAAAAACGAACGGCACGGTTTTTTTATCGTCCCAGTCCGCACGGAAGAACACGGACAAGAATCACCGTCGTCGTGAACATAAGTTGGACGCCTCAACAGGAGAGAGTCGCCATGTTTTTATCTGCCCTCGAAATGCGCAGCATCATTGAAAGCAGCTTGTTACCCAAGCGCTCCCAATGCACCTTGTCACCCGATCTGTCGATGACCATCAAGGTCTTCGATGACCATGTAACCGATCGTGTCGCCTTGCTCAGAACCGATATCGATGCCAACAAGCTCACCAGCTGCCGGGCCATCAACGATCTGATCGCCGACCTGCGTACCGAGCTTGACCACAGTCATGTCACCGGTAATCAATTCCACCAGCAGCATCGAATGACCGGGCGTTAATAGCCCATAGTCAGTCACGCAGACGTTGGGCTGGGGCTCAAGCCCAGGCCCGGCGTCCGGTTTCCCCTCGTTTCCCTCAGCTCAGCTGGTGCCTGTACGGCAGGTCCGGACCTGTCTTGCCGCACGTCAGGGCGGCCGCGCCCATGGCGAATTGCAGCATGGCGCTGACCTGATCCCGTTCCAGTGTCCGCAGGCCTTCGGCCGAATCCAGTTCGTTCTCCGACAGCCAGGTCAGCAGGGCGGCCTGGAAGGTGTCCCCTGCGCCCACGGTATCGGCCACCTTGACCGGTTGGGCGGGCATCGACCAGCTGCCATGGCGGCGACTGAACACCGTTGCGCCCTGGCCACCCCGGGTCAGGAAGACCAATTGGCAGCGGTGTTCAAGCCAGCCTTGGATCACCGTGCCTGGATCGCGCTCAGGGTAGAGCAGGCCGAGGTCTTCGTCGCTGACCTTGATCAGGTCGGCAAATTGCACCAGCGTCCCGATCCGGGCACGCCAGAGTTCGATGTCCGGCTGCGGGTTGAGTCGCACGTTCGGATCGAGGCTGATCAGGCGCTGGCCGCTTTCGCGTTGCGCCAGTGCCAGCAACGCGTCGGCGACGGGTTGTACCACCAGGGAGAACGAACCGAAATGCAGGCCGCGGACCTCCGGCCCCAGCGCGGGTAGATGCTCCAGAGTCAGTTGGCGATCCGCGCAACCCTCGCCACGGAAGCTGTAATGGGGTGAGCCATTGGCACCGACGGCAACCATCGCAAGGGTGGTCGGTGCATCGAAGTCCACCAGGTAGTTTGCGCTGACGCCCTCGCTGAGCAGGACCTGGCGCAGGCGCCGGCCGAGATAGTCGGTGGACAAACCACCGAACAGCGCCGACTCCCTCCCCAGGCGGCGCAGCCCCACCGCCACGTTGAACGGCGAGCCGCCGGCGATGGCCTTGAAATTGACCTGCGCGACCGGACCGCCAGCCTCGTCTTCGCTGAAGACATCAAACAGTGCTTCACCACACACCAGAAACATAATTGCCTGCTCTCAAAGGGTTGCGACGTGTTGTCGGTAACGTTCATAGGCCTGTTGCGATGCCGCGACGTGCTCGGCGATCGGCCGGGTTTCACTGGCCGGATCGAGCTTGACGCAACGCTCGCACAGCTCGTCCAGGCCTTGCGGCGATCCTGAATGGCACCAGGCGGCCTGGATCGCCGCGCCCAGGGCGGCCGCTTCGCTCTGCTCGGTGCAGATGACGGTGGTGTCCATGATGTCGGCGACGATCTGCCGCCAGACCGCGCTTTTCGAGCCGCCGCCGATCAGGCGAATGCTGCGGGCCTCGAGGCCGTTGGCCCGCAGCAGGTCCAGGCCGTAGCGCAAGCCGAACGTCGTGCCTTCGACCACCGCGCGGCACAGGTTGGCCCGGCTCAGGTTGGTAGTCGTCAGGCCCAGCAGGCTGGCGCTGGCATGGGGCAGGGGAGGCACGCGTTCGCCGTTGAGAAACGGCAGCATGCAGACACCCTCGGCCCCGATGGGTGCCTGGGCCACCAGGGTGTTGAAAGCCTCGATGTCCAGCCCCAGCAGCTCGCGGATCGCACCGGTGGCGTTGGTCAGGTTCATGGTGCAGATCAATGGCAGCCAGCCACCGCTGGATGAACAGAACGTCGCCACCGATGCCTGCGGGCTGACCGCCGGTTCCCGGGCGTAGGCGTAGACGGTGCCGGAAGAGCCGAGGCTCATGGTGATCACACCTGGCTGGATGTTGCCGGTGCCGATGGCGCCCATCATATTGTCTCCGCCACCGCTTGCCACCACGGCCTCGGGGTTGATGCCCAGGCGCGCAGCAATGGCCGGCAGGATGCGGCCGACGGGCTGGTGGGCCTCGATCAGTTCCGGCAGGGCCGCCTGCAACCGGCCGCTGGGGTCGATGTGCTGCAGCAGTCGCACATCCCATTGGCGGGTGCGCACGTTGAAATAACCGGTGCCCGAGGCGTCGCCGTATTCGCTGCAATGGCGGCCGGTGAGCCAATGGTTGAGGAAGTCATGGGGCAGCAGGATGCGGGCGATGCGGGCGAAGACATCCGGGTGTCGTTCGCGGGTCCAGAGCAGCTTGGACACCGTGTAGCCGGGCGCGATGACCACGCCGAGGCGTTCCAGGCTGCCGTCCTCGCCGCCCAGGTGCGCCAGGAGCCGATCGTTTTCCGGCGTCGTCTCGGTGTCGCACCATAACTTCGCCGGGCGCAAGACCTGGCCCTGGTCGTCAAGCAGGACCAGGCCGTGTTGCTGGCCGGACACGCCGATGCCGAGGATGGCCTGGCCATCGACCCCGGCCGCAGCCAGCGCCTGATGAGTCGCCTGGGTAAAGGCATCGAGCCATTGCCCAGTGTCTTGTTCACGGCGACCGTTGGCCCCGCTGATCATGCTGTGGGCAGCGGCGCCCTGGCCAAGTACCTGGCCGCTGATCGCATCCAGGATCAGCGCCTTGGTGCCTTGGGTGCCACAGTCGATGCCCAGGAACAGTTGTTGGTTTGCCATGGAAATCCTTGATATCAATGAACCGTCAGCACAGAACTGTTCGGGCCGGGACAGGCTGGAACCTGGAACCTGTGGCAAGGTGATAAATCCCCTCGCCACAAAAAAGCGACCGCGTCCGCAGGTTCAGTCTGCGTCAGCCAATACCCGTTCAAGTGTTCGTGTTACCCCGTGCTCGCGCAAGCTGTTGCAGCACCATTCGAATGCTGCCACGAACTCCGGCGAGCGGGGGATCGCGGTGCCAAAGATTTCTTCCACCTCCAGCATCCGCTGTGTCACCAGCGCATCGTCGGCCACCAGGGCCTGGCAGAACGCCGCCCGAGGGTCCGGGATCGAATACGTCGCGCCGTTCTCGTCCACGCCCTTGAGGTACACGGCCCAGGCCGCAACCACCAGCGCCGCGCGGCGGGTTTCAGCGCCATCGGCGATCAGGCGGTTGATGGTGGGAACGGTGAACTTCGGAAACTTCGACGAGCCGTCCGAGCAGACCCGTTCCAACTGGTCGGCAATGGCCTGGTTGGAGAAACGCTCCACCAGGGTGTCCTTGTACTCGCCCAGGTCGATGCCGGGCACCGGTGCCAGTTGCGGTGTCACGTCCAGGTCCATGTAGGCGCGGATGTAACGCACGAACAGCGGATCGTTCATGGTTTCGTGGACAAAGCGATAGCCCTTGAGAAAGCCCAGGTACGTCAGGGCCAGGTGGCTGCCATTGAGCAGCTTGATCTTCATCTCCTCGTAAGGCGAAACATCGTCGGTGAATTGCACGCCAACCTTTTCCCAGGCCGGCCGACCATTGACGAACTTGTCCTCCAGGACCCATTGCACGAACGGTTCGCAGACCACCGGCCAGGCGTCGTCGATCCCGTGTTCGTCGTGCAGTTGCAGGCGGTGGGCCACGCTGGTCATGGGGGTGATGCGGTCCACCATGGCGTTGGGGAAGCTTACGTTGCGGTCGATCCATTGCCCGAGGTCGGCATCGCGCAGCGCGGCGAAGGCGAGCAGCGCCTTGCGCGTCACGGCGCCATTGTGGGGCAGGTTATCGCAGGACATCAGGGTGAATGCCGGGATGCCCGCGGCACGCCGCTTGGCGAGGGCTGCACAGAGAAAACCGAACACGGTTTTCGGATGGTCCGGGTGGCTCAGGTCGTGCTGGATCTGCGGCAGGTGGGCCATGAACTCGCCGTTGCTGTCGTCGATGCAGTAGCCACCCTCGGTGATGGTCAGCGAGACGATGCGGATCTGCGGGTCGGCGAGCTTGTCGATCAGCGCCTGGGCGCTGTCTTCGGCCAGCAGCATGTCGGCTATGGCGCCGATGACCCGCACTTCGGTGTCGTCGGTGTCACCCAGTTCATACAGCGTGTACAGGTAGTCCTGGCCGGCCAGGTCGTCCCGCGCGCGGCGGTCTTCGGGCCGCAGGCCTACGCCACAGATGGCCCAGTCCAGGCCTTCGCCGGTGTTCATCAGCGCATCGGTGTAGTACGCCTGGTGAGCCCGGTGGAAACCGCCGACGCCGATGTGGGCGATGCCTTGGCGGATATCGCTCAAGGGATAGGCGGGCAGGGCGACGTGCGCAGCGAGGTTGTGCAGGTTTTGACGGTTGAGTTTCATCACGGATCTCGGTAATCAGGCGGCGGCGCGCAGCGTGCGGGTCAGCGCCACGCCATCGGCATCGAACAGGTGGCAGTGGTCGGCGTCCAGATGAAGGCTCAACTGCTCGCCGAAACGGCTCGCCAGGTCGCCACGAACGCGCATGGTCAGGGCTTCGCCGGACGCCGTGGTGACGTGGCAGAAGGTGTCGCTGCCCAGCCGCTCGCTGACGTCGGCCGTCACCTGCAAGGTGCATTCGCCCGGTTGTGCCAGGTTCAGGTGTTCCGGGCGGATGCCCAGGGTCACCGCGCTGCCGACGTCCAGGCTGGCCCCGCTGACGGGCAACTGGATACGCGTGCCCGCATCCAGCAACACTTCGCAGCCCAGGCCGCTGAGCGCCGTGACCTTGCCCTTGAGGAAACCCATCTTCGGGGTGCCGAGAAAGCCGGCGACAAACAGGTTGGCCGGCTGGTGATAGAGCTCCAGCGGCGAGCCGACCTGCTCGATGCGACCGCCGTTGAGTACAACCACCTTGTCCGCCAGGGTCATGGCCTCGACCTGGTCATGGGTCACGTAGATCATGGTCGCCTGCAGCTCCTTGTGCAGGCGCGCCAGCTCCAGGCGCATCTGCACCCGAAGTGCGGCGTCGAGGTTGGACAGGGGTTCGTCGAACAGGAAGATCTTCGGGTTGCGCACGATGGCCCGGCCAATCGCCACGCGCTGGCGCTGGCCACCGGACAGTTGCTTGGGCTTGCGCTCGAGCATCGGTCCCAGTTCAAGGATGCGCGCCGCTTCGTTGACCTTCTTTTCCACCTCGGCCTTGGGCACGCCGGCCAGGTCGAGGGCGAAGGACATGTTCTTGCGCACGCTCATGTGGGGGTACAAGGCGTAGGTCTGGAACACCATGGCCAGGTCGCGCTTGGCCGGGCTGACTTCGGTAATGTCCCGGCCATCGAGTTCGATGGTGCCGTCGCTGACCTCTTCCAGGCCGGCGATCAGCCGCAGCAGTGTGGATTTGCCACAGCCCGACGGGCCGACGAAGACCACGAACTCGCGGTCGTTCACTTCAAGGTCGATACCCTTGATGATGGAGAAGCCTTCGAAGCCTTTTTGCAGATTCTTGATTTTCAGGTTGGCCATGATGATGAGCCTCCGCTTGATAAAGATGTAAGGCGCGTTACTTGACGGCGCCGAAGGACAAACCGCGCACCAGCTGTTTCTGGCTGATCCAGCCGAAAATCAGGATCGGCGCGCAGGCCAGGGTCGAGACGGCCGACAATTTGGCCCAGAACAGACCTTCAGGGCTGGAGTAGGAAGCGATCAGCGCCGTCAGCGGCGCAGCCTTGGACGAGGTGAGGTTCAGCGACCAGAACGCCTCGTTCCAGCACAGGATCAGCGACAGCAGCACAGTGGATGCCAGCCCGCCCTTGGCGATCGGCAGAAGCACGCGGACCATCTCCTGCCAAAGGGTGGCGCCGTCCAGGCGCGCGGCCTCGAGGATGTCGCGGGGAATGTCCTTGAAGTAGGTGTAAATCATCCAGACCACGATGGGCAGGTTGATCAGTGTGTAGATGATGATCAGTGCGACCCGGGTATCCAGCAGGCCGAACTGCTTGGCCAGCAGGTAGATCGGCATCAGCACGCCCACCGGCGGCAGCATCTTGGTGGAGAGCATCCACAGCAGGGTGCCTTTGGTGCGCTGGGTTTCGTAGAACGCCATGGAGTAGGCCGCCGGTACTGCGATCAGCAGGCAGAGGGCCGTGGCGCTGAAGGACACCACCACCGAGTTCCAGGCGAAACTGAAGTAGTTGCTGCGCTCGTTGATGTGCAGGTAGTTCTCCAGCGTCGGCGCGAAAATGAATTGCGGCGGCGTGGCGAACGCGTCGATTTCGGTCTTGAAGCTGGTCAGCACCATCCAGAAGATCGGGAAGAAGATCACGATCGCGATGGCCCAGGCCAGCGTACCCAGCAGCAGGCTTTGCAGCCGACGGGATTGTTGAAGAGTCATGGCGGCGGCCTCAGTGCTTGTCGGTGAGGTTTTTGCCGATCATCCGAACCAGGATGATGGCGGCGATGTTGGCGATGACCACGGCAATCAAGCCACCGGCCGACGCCATGCCGACGTCGAACTGCACCAGCGCCTGGTTGTAGATCAGGTAGGCCAGGTTGGTGGAGGCATAGCCGGGACCGCCGTTGGTGGTGGTGAAGATTTCGGCGAACACCGACAGCAGGAAAATGGTTTCGATCATCAGCACCACGGCGATCGGACGGGCCAGGTGCGGCAGGGTCAGGTGCCAGAAGATCGCGATCGGCCCGGCGCCGTCGAGGCGGGCAGCTTCTTTCTGCTCCTGATCGAGGGACTGCATGGCGGTCATCAGGATCAGGATCGCAAAGGGTAGCCATTGCCAGCTCACGATGATGATGATCGATAGCAACGGGTAATGGGCCAGCCAGTCCACCGGTTGGGCACCGAACAGCTTCCACACCGAGGCGAGGATCCCCGAGACCGGATGGAAAATCAGGTTCTTCCAGATCAGCGCCCCCACGGTGGGCATGATGAAGAACGGCGAGATCAGCAGCACCCGCACGATCCCGCGCCCGAAGAATTCGCTGGCCTCCAGCAATGCGCTGATCAATACCCCGAACACGACGCTGATCAGCAGCACGCTGCCGACCAGCAGCAATGTATTGGTGGCGCCGGGCATGAACCCCGAGTCGGTCAGGAAGTACGTGAAGTTCTCCAGCCCCACGAATTCGTTTTCGCCGGGGTAGAGCAGGTTATAGCGGATCATCGAGAAGTAGACAGTCATGCCCAGTGGCACGATCATCCACAGCAGCAACAGGGCCACCGAAGGGCTGACCAGGAACCAGCCGGGGTTGGCCACACGGACCTTGCGTACCGGTGGGGCTATCTCGAGTGGGGCTTTGACAGTTGTCGTTGAGCTATTCATGGCATTGAACCGATTTTTGCGGGCCTGTGTAGATCCACTGTGGGAGCGAGCTTGCTCGCGATAGCGTCGTATCAGTCACTCGTGATATTGGCCGGGTGGCCCTTATCGCGAGCAAGCTCGCTCCCACAGGAATCGGGAGCGGGCCTCAATGAGCTGACTACTTGGGATACCCAGCGCGTTTCATCTCGCGTTCGGTGGTGGACTGCGCGGCCGTCAAGGCCTGGTCCACGGTCTGTTGACCGGTCAGCGCGCCGGAAAAGAACTTGCCTACCTGGGTGCCAATGGCCTGGAATTCGGGGATGGTCACCAACTGAATGCCGACATAAGGCACGGGCTTGAGGGTAGGGGCTTTCGGGTCGGCGACTTTCAGCGACTCCAGCGTCACCTTGGCAAACGGTGCGGCCTTCATGTACTCATCGCTGTACGTCGAGGTGCGGGTGCCTGGCGGTACGTTGGCGATGCCGTCGGTCTTGGCGACCAATTGGCCGTATTCCTTGGACGTCGCCCAGGTGGTAAAGACCTTGGCCGCGTCCTTGGCTTTGGAGCTGGTGGGGATGGCCAGGGACCAGGAGTACATCCATGAGGTGCCCTTGTCGGTTTTTTCCTGGGGGGCGAAAGTGAACCCGACGTGATCGGCCACCTTGCTCTGGGTCTTGTCGGTCACGAACGAACCGGCCACGCTGGCATCGACCCACATCGCGCACTTGCCGCTGTTGAACAGCGCCAGGTTCTCGTTGAAACCGTTGCTGGAAGCACCCGGCGGGCCGGATTTCTTCATGTTGTCGACGTAGAAGTTCAGCGCATCCTTCCACTCGGGGCCATTGAATTGTGGCTGCCATTTCTCATCGAACCAGCGCGCGCCAAAGCCGTTTGCCAGGGTCGTGATCAGGGCCATGTTCTCGCCCCAACCGGCCTTGCCCCGCAGGCACAGGCCATACTGTTCCTTGGATTTGTCGGTGAGTTTTTCCGCGAACTCGCCGATCTGGGTCCAGGTCGGGCGTTCGGGCATGGTCAGCCCGGCGTTCTTGAACAGGTCGGTGCGGTAATAGGTGATCGAGCTTTCGGCGTAGAACGGCAAGGCGTACAGCGTACCCTTGACCGACAGGCCATCGCGCACGGAAGGGAAGACGTCGTCCAGGTCGTAGGAAGCCGGCAGGTCCTTCATGGGTTCCAGCCAACCCTTGGCGCCCCACAGTGCGGCTTCGTACATGCCAATGGTCAAGACGTCGAACTGCCCGCCCTGGGTGGCGATGTCGGTGGTCAGGCGCTGGCGCAGGACATTTTCTTCAAGCACCACCCAATTCAACTTGATGTCCGGATGCTCTGTCTCGAAGGTCTTCGAGAGTTTCTGCATGCGGATCATGTCGCTGTTGTTGACGGTGGCAATGGTGAGGGTCTGTGCGCCGAAACTGACGCTGCTGAAGGTCAAGCAAGTGGAGACAAGCAGGGTTTTTGCCAAAGGTTTCATCGCGCACTCCTTTTCTGCGCCCGGCAGGCTGCAGAAGGACAGTTATTGTTTTTAGTCTTCCGATGAAAGGAAGGATGTGCGCTGATTACAGCCTTCAATGGGCGGCGTGACAAATCATCCGTCGCACTTATGCTGATACTTTTTTGCAGTGCATGCGGTTTCAGCGAAGTTTGTCTGTCGGGAAGGATTCGTCCATGTGCGGAAGATTGAATCTGTATGTAGGAGATTAAATCTGTGTAGGAGATAAATCTGTGGCGTGGCGAGGGGATTTATCCCCGCTGGGCTGCGAAGCGGCCCCCGGTTCTTTCTGACCCACCTCAGTGTTGGATTGATATGGGGAGCGTTGTCGCGCCCCCGGCGGGGATAAATCCCCTCGCCACAGGTCACTCCGGCCCCTGATCCTGCCTCACCGGGGCAGGAAAGTGTCAGCCCTGGTTCTGCTCGGTCAGCCGCTGTACCGCCAACCGTCGGTAGTGGGAAGGGGTCATGCCCTTGAGCTGCTGGAACCTGCGGTTGAAGTTGGAAATGTTGTTGAAGCCCGATTCGAAGCACACCTCCGTCACCGGCTTGTCGCCATCGGCCAGCAACTCGCAGGATTTGCTGATGCGCAGCCGATTGACAAACTCGATGAAACAACGACCGGTGGCCTGCTTGAACACCCGGCTGAAATAGGTGGGTTTCATGCCCAGGTGTTCGGCGACTTCTTCCAGCGTCAACTCCCGGGCGTAGTGGGCGAAGATGTAATCCACGGCGCGGTTGGTGCGGTCGACGCTGTGCTCGTCGGCCATCTGCGAAGAGGTGGCGCCGGAGAGCAACTGATAGTCATCCGAGGTGGCCAGCAACTCCATCAGGATGAAGAAATAGCCCAGGCGGCTCATGCCCTGGGAATCGGCGATCCGCTGCATCAGGATCGTCGCCTGGCGGATGGTGCGCTTGCAGCGGAACTCAATACCGTACCGGGCCCGTTCCAGCAGCGGGGCGATGGTCTTGAGCTCGGCGAATACCTGGTGGCCGCTGTCGAACAGCTCATCGGTGAAATTCACCAGCATGTCACGCTTGGGCACCACTTCATTCTCGGCCACCTGGCTGATCCAGTTGTGGGGCACGTTGGGGCCGGTGAGAAACAAGGTCTGCGGGTAGAAGTTGCCGATGTAGTCGCCAATGAACACCTTGCCGGAGCTGGCAACGATCAGGTGCAGCTCATATTCCTTATGGAAATGCCAACGCACCAAGGGGCACGGAAAACCATGCTGGCGATAGATGATGGACAGTCCGTTATGGTCATCCATCAACTCATAGGAAGGGTCGGTGACTCTCGCTGTTCGGGTCATAGGCCTGCGCTTTTGTTTTTATCGCTGCTGGATAATGCCCCTATCGCCGTAGCGGTGCCAGCCCGCCGAGGGTACCGGTGGTCGCTGGGTCATGTACGTGGCGAAAGAGGGTTGCACAGTTGCCTATGATCGAAACGCGGTCGAAAAGGTTCATGCAGGACACTCTCGATCTGCAGCGGCCTTCACTGGTTGCGATTCTTCTCCTCGATCCACTGGGACATGTATTGGGTGCTTTTATGCTGGTGGTGCCGCAGCATGCTGCCGGTGAAGTTGTCCCGACGCCGTTGTGCAAGGTTGGAGCGGCAGGCCTGGATGCGCTCGATCAACGCCGGGGCGTGGACCTGCCGGCAATAACGGCTCGCCAGTAGCGCGAAGCCATCGTCCCGGGCCTGAGCCCAGCGCGCCGGATCGCTATACAGCTGCACGGCAGCCCCGGCGAGCGCTTCTGCGCTGCTGGCCACCACCCCGGGCCACGGCAGGCCGCCGTGCATGGCTTCGGCGCCGACGGGGGTGGTGACATTCGGCGTGCCGCACAGCATGGCATCGATCAGCTTACCCTTGATGCCGGCGCCAAAACGCAGCGGCGCCAGGCAGATGCGTGCCGCCGACATCACCTGCAGGGCATCTTCGGCCCAGTTCATGATATGAAAGCCCTGGGCCGGATTGTGCAGCGCGGCTGCCTTTGGCGGGGTGTAGGCGCCATACAGGTGCAGTTGCGCGCCGGGCAATTGCTGGCGGATCAGCGGCCAGACGGCATTTTTCATCCAGAGCACGGCGTCCCAGTTCGGTGCATGGCGGAAGTTGCCGATGCTGAGGAAATGCGCCCGGTCTTCGTAGGGCACGGCCGGCGCGGCTGGCAGGTCCAGCATCAGCGGGCACCAGAGCAGCAGGTCGCGGGGCAGTCCGAAATGTTCAACCAGCAGCTCGATTTCGAACTCGGACACCATCAGGTTCAGGTCGCAGCGGTACAGCGCGGCGATTTCCCGCTTCGCCATGTCCGTGTCGGCCATCAGTTGGAATTCTTCATGCAGGGCCGGTGCGAACAGGTCGCTGAAATCCTGGGAAGCACTGTCCGTCTTCAAACGCTCCTTCAGGCGGTGATGCCGGGCGTGGCGCAGGCTCTGCAGATCGGACGTCTCGAGTACCCGCAGGGCATCGGGGCAATGTTTCTCGACCCGCCAGCCGAACTGCTCTTCCATCATGAACTGGTCGAACAGCACGATATCCGGTGCCAGTTCGCTGATGAATGCATCGAAGCTGCTGTGGTTGAGTTCGATCGCCACCTCACGGATGCCCAATGCCAACAGGTCGGCGCGGTTCTCGCCAGGCCTGGCGGGGCTGCTGAAGGTAATCTCCCAACCTTGCCCGAGAAACGCTTCGAGGATCTGCATGACGTGTCCGCCGGCGGCCGATGAGCGCGGCTCGGGCCAGACGTAGCCGATGACCAGGACCTTCAAGGAGGGAGGGAGAGGCATGAGCAGGGCATTTCCTTTGGCAATCAGGCACAACGGCGCAGGGGGCGCCGATAGTGACCAGAAATCCCTTGCGGCTCAAGGCAGGATGCTTTTGACCTTGTCGCGTAGCTGGTCGATGGAAAATGGCTTGCCGATCACCGCCATGTTGTCAGGCACGTCGATGCTTTCGGCATAGCCGCTGGCGAACAGGATCGGCAGGCCGGGGCGTACCGCGCGGGCCTGTTTGGCCAGCTCGCGGCCATCCATCACGGGCAGGCCGACGTCCGTCATCATCAGGTCGATGGCCTGGTCGGGGTTGCGAAGCTGCTCCAGCGCCTGTTCACAGCCGTCCGCCTCGAGCACCTGGTATTCGAGTTCTTCCAGCACATCGACGATCAACATGCGGACAATGTCGTCATCTTCGACGACAAGAACGGTGATGGCGGTGCCAGGAGCGGGGGTGGACATGGTCATTATTCTCGGAAAATAAATCGGAAGCGGCAAAAAGGCCTTATGCATGAGTAAATGGCGAGGTGTGACAAGTTCCCTGGGGTGTACAAGAAAGGATCTATAGTACAAGAGCCGACAAGGATAGTCGCTTCCTTGCCATTGGGCGGCTCGCCCTGGGAACTGCGTCCTTGCCTCGTCAGAAATGTGGATCCAAGCCATCACTTTCGGGCACACTCCACGGTTTTCAACTGTTTGCCAAGGCCTTTTTCCATGACTCCTTCGTCTTCGGTCGACGAGCAAAGTTTTCGCAAGCTCCTGAGCCGCAATATCAGCCTGCCGCTGGGCATCGGTGCCCTCAGTGCGGTGTTCTTCATCGTGCTGGTGACCTACCTGCTGTCGGTGATCCAGTGGGTCGGTCATACCGACCGGGTGATCAATAATGCCAACGAAGCGCTGAAGCTCAGCGTGGACCTGGAAACGGGCATGCGCGGTTACCTGCTGAGCGGTGACGAGCATTTTCTCGACCCTTATGAAGTCGCCAAGCCGCGCATCGCCGTGGCGCTGGAAACGTTGTTGGAATTGACAGCCGACAACCCTACCCAGACCGATCGCCTGCACAAGGTGCAAGCGTTGCAGACGGAGTGGGCCAACTACGCCCAGAGCATGATCGACCTGCAGCGCAGCAGTGGCGATTATCGCGGTGCGGTGAAGGCCGGGCGTGGCAAGCGCCTGACGGATGAAATCCGCAAGTCCTTCGAAGACATCATCGATACCGAGCAGCGATTGCGCACGGAGCGCAACGACAGGGTCCGTTCCACCACGCTCTGGAGCATCACCCTGTACTTGATGTTCGTCGCCGCTGTCAGCGGTCTGCTGGCCTATGTCGGGCGCCGCGACCTGTTGAATCTGTCCAGTCAGTACGCCGCCAGCCTCAAGATTCAGCAGCAGAGCGCGTTGCACCTGGAGAAGCAGGCCTGGTTGCGCACCGGCCAGACCCAACTGGCCGAGCAGGTGCTGGGGCAACTGACCCTGAACCTGTTGGGTCGCAACATCCTGCAGTTCTGTGCCCGTTACCTGGATTGCGCCGTCGCGGCGTTGTATGCCCGTGAAGAGAATGGCGTGCTCAAGCGGGTCGCCAGCTATGGATTGTCCCGTGAGGACGCGGAAAAGGAGCAGTTGATCGCTCCTGGAGAAGGCATCGTCGGCCAGGCCGCCCAACAGGGGCGCCTTATCCGCCTGGATAACGTGCCCAAGGATTACCTGAAAGTCAGCTCGGGGCTCGGCAAAGGCTTGCCCAACAGCGTGCTGGTGGTGCCGACCAGCGACGATGACCGGATCAACGGCGCCATCGAGCTGGGATTCCTGCGTCCGTTGACCGAACGCGACGTTGAACTGCTGGAGCGGATCTCCGGCAGCATCGGTACCTCCATAGAAGCCGCCCGCTATCGCCAGCGGTTGCAGGAAGTGCTGGCTGAAACCCAGCAGTTGAATGAAGAGTTGCAGGTCCAGCAGGAAGAGCTCAAGACGGCCAACGAGGAGCTGGAGGAACAGTCGCGCATCCTCAAGGAGTCCCAGGCGCACCTGGAAGCCCAGCAGCAGGAACTGGAACAGACCAACGAGCAACTGGCCGAGCAACGCGACGCCATGGACCAGAAGAACAGCGAGCTGAACCTGGCCCAGCTGCAGTTGCAGGAACGCGCCGAAGAGTTGCAGCGCTCCAGCAAATACAAGTCCGAGTTCCTCGCCAACATGTCCCATGAGCTGCGCACGCCGCTCAACAGCTCGCTGATTCTCTCCAAATTGCTGGCAGAGAATCCGCAGCAGAACCTCAGTGAAGAGCAGGTCAAGTTTGCCGAGTCCATCTACTCCGCCGGCAACGACCTGCTGAACCTGATCAATGACATCCTCGACATTTCCAAGGTGGAAGCCGGCAAGCTGGAAGTCCGCCCGGAGAACACCAGCGTGCCGCGCCTGGTGGACAGCCTGCGGGACCTGTTCACGCCGCTGGCGGCCGACAAGGGCCTGGACTTCGAGGTGCAACTGCTGCCGGACGCGCCGTCGATGCTGTACACCGACCGCCAGCGCCTGGAGCAGATCATCAAGAACCTGCTGTCCAACGCGGTGAAATTCACCGAGCAGGGTTCGGTCTGCCTGACCGTCAGCGGCCAGCCGGACTCGGGCATCGCATTCATGGTGCGTGACTCCGGGATCGGCATCAGCGCGGACCAGCAGCAGAGTATCTTCGAAGCGTTCCGCCAGGCCGATGGCACCACCAACCGCCGGTATGGCGGCACCGGCCTGGGGCTGTCGATTTCCCGGGACCTGGCGACCCTGCTGGGCGGCTCGATCTCGGTGTCCAGCGAGCCGGGACAGGGCAGCGTGTTCACCCTGGTCCTGCCCGAGCGCTATGTCGAGCCTGGGAACGCCCCAGTGGAGCCACCGACGTTCATCCCCTCGTCCAGCCTGCCTGCCCCCGTGACCGCCGCGCCTGCTTCTGTGACGGCTCCCCCGGTGGCCGAAGTGGAAAGCCCCATCGCCCGGTTCGCCGACGACCGGGACAAGGCCCCGTTCGCCACCCGCTGCATCCTGGTGATCGAAGACGAGGCCCGGTTCGCCCGGATCCTTTTCGACCTGGCTCACGAACTGGGCTACCAGTGCCTGGTGGCCCACGCTGCCGACGAAGGCTTCGACCTGGCCTTGCAGCTCAAGCCCGATGCGATCCTGCTGGATATGCGCCTGCCCGATCACTCCGGCCTGACCGTGCTGCAGCGGCTCAAGGAACAACCCGAGACCCGGCATATCCCGGTGCATGTGATTTCCGTCGAAGATCGCGTCGAGGCCGCGATGCACATGGGGGCTATCGGCTATGCCGTCAAGCCGACCACCCGCGAAGAGCTCAAGGACGTGTTCGCGCGCCTGGAAGCCAAGCTGACCCAGAAGGTCAAGCGAGTGCTGCTGGTGGAGGACGATGACCTGCAGCGCGACAGCATCACCCGCCTGATCGGCGACGACGACATCGAGATCACGGCCGTAGGCCTGGCCCAGCAAGCCCTGGACCTGCTGCGGGACAACGTCTACGACTGCATGATCATCGACCTCAAGCTGCCGGACATGCTGGGCAACGATCTGCTCAAGCGCATGTCCACCGAGGAAATCTGTTCCTTCCCACCGGTGATCGTCTACACCGGACGCAACCTGACCCGCGATGAAGAAGCCGAGCTGCGCAAATATTCGCGCTCGATCATCATCAAGGGTGCCCGCTCGCCAGAGCGGTTGCTGGACGAGGTGACACTCTTTCTGCACAAAGTCGAATCCCGGTTGTCCCATGAACGACAGCGCATGCTCAAGGCTGCCCGCAGCCGCGACAAGGTATTCGAGGGGCGCAAGGTGCTGCTGGTGGACGACGATGTGCGCAATATCTTCGCGTTGACCAGTGCCCTGGAGGCAAAAGGGGCGATCGTGGTCATCGGTCGCAACGGCTTCGAGGCGATCGAGCGGTTGAATGAGAACGAGGACATCGACCTGGTGCTGATGGACGTGATGATGCCGGAAATGGACGGTTTCGAAGCCACCGCGCTGATCCGCAAGGACCCGCGTTGGCGCAAGCTGCCCATCATCGCCGTGACGGCCAAGGCCATGAAGGATGATCAGGAGCGTTGCCTGGCGGCGGGTTCCAACGACTACCTGGCCAAGCCGATCGACCTGGACCGTCTGTTTTCACTGATTCGCGTGTGGTTGCCGAATATGGAAAGAATTTAGTGGAACGTGACACTGACATTGAGCTTCGGTTGTTAATCGAAGCGATCTACCTCAAGTACAGCTATGATTTCCGGGATTACTCCGGTGCTTCCATCAAGCGCCGGGTACTGCATGCCCTGAGCCAGTTCGAATGCCGGACCATTTCGGCGCTCCAGGAACGGGTGCTGCACGACCCGGGCATTTTCATGCAGCTTTTGCAGTTGCTGACGATTCCGGTCAGCGAGATGTTCCGCGACCCGTCGCACTTCCTGGCTATCCGCGAGGAAGTCGTGCCGCTGCTCAAGACCTATCCTTCCATCAAGATCTGGATTGCCGGTTGCAGCACGGGGGAAGAGGTCTACTCCATGGCGATCCTGCTGCGGGAGGAGGGCTTGCTGGACCGTACCTTGATCTATGCCACCGATATCAATCCCAGGTCGCTGGAAAAAGCCAAGCAGGGCATTTTTTCCCTGGAAAGCGTCAGGAGCTACACCCAGAATTACCAGCGTGCCGGCGGGCGTCGATCGTTTGCCGACTACTACACTGCTGCCTACGATTACGCCATGTTCGACAAGACACTGTGCGAGAACGTGACTTTCGCTGATCATAGCCTGGCGACGGACAGTGTTTTTTCAGAAACACAGTTAATTTCCTGTCGTAACGTATTGATATATTTCAACAAGAAGTTGCAAGATCGCGCCTTTGGGTTATTCCACGAGTCGCTCTGCCACCGAGGCTTTCTTGTGTTGGGCAGCAAGGAAACCCTGGATTTTTCAACGTTCGGCAAGCAATTCGAGCCGTTGGTCAAACAGGAACGGATCTATCGCAAGTTATGAACCAGACGAGGGATGGGTCCTGGCCTGCGGTCGAGGCCATTGTGGTCGGTGCTTCAGCCGGCGGGGTCGAGGCGCTGCTCAAGGTGTTCGGGCAATTGCGCCCGGGCTTTGGCATACCTGTGCTGGCGGTATTGCACCTGCCCGACGAGCGTGACAGCCAATTGGCCCAGGTCTTCGGCCATCGCCTGGCGATACCGGTGGAGGAGGCGCGGGACAAGCAGGACATCCAGCCTGGCACCCTGTACTTCGCCACGCCGGGTTATCACTTGTCGGTGGAGGCCGATCGCAGCCTGTCGTTGAGCCTGGAGGCACCGGTGCATCATTCCCGGCCGTCCATTGACGTGCTGTTCGAATCCGCCGCCGATGTATACGGCCCGAACCTGCTGGCGGTCGTGCTGACGGGGGCCAATGACGACGGTGCCCAGGGCCTGGCCCGGGTCAAGGCCCTGGGCGGCGTCACGGTTGTCCAGGACCCCGCACAAGCCCAGGTCCCGACCATGCCCGAGGCGGCGTTGGCGCTGCACGAGCCGGACCACATCCTTACTTTACAAGGCATCAGCGAATTGCTGGCCGGGTTGGAATGAACGAGATGCCAAGAGAGATTCAAGCCAAACTGCTGATCGTCGACGATCTGCCGGAAAATCTGTTGGCTCTGGAGGCGCTGATCAAGGGGGACAACCGCGAGGTCTTCAAGGCGCTGTCGGCTGACCAGGCGCTGTCCCTGCTGCTGCAACACGACTTCGCATTGGCGATTATCGATGTGCAGATGCCGGAGATGAACGGCTTCGAACTGGCCGAACTGATGCGCGGCACGGAGAAGACCCGCAGCATTCCCATCATTTTCGTCAGCGCCGCCGGTCGTGAGCGTAACTATGCGTTCACCGGCTATGAGAACGGCGCGGTGGATTTCCTGCACAAACCATTGGACACCCATGCCGTCAGAAGCAAGGTCAACGTGTTCGTGGAGCTTTATCGCCAGAAAAAGGCTGTTAAGGAGCAGGTCGTTGCCCTGCAAGAGAGTCGCCGGGAACAGGAAGTCCTGCTGCAGCAGTTGCAGGCCACCCGCGGCGAACTCGAACAGGCGGTGCGCATGCGTGACGATTTCATGTCCATCGTGGCCCATGAGGTGCGTACGCCCCTCAATGGCCTGATCCTGGAGACTCAACTGCGCAAGATGCACCTGGCCCGGGACAATGCCGCGGCATTCAGCCTGGACAAGGTGAGGGCGATGGTCGAGCGCGACGAGCGTCAGATCAAGAGCTTGATCCGCCTGATCGAAGACATGCTGGATGTGTCGCGGATTCGTACCGGAAAACTGTCCATCCGTCCGACTCGTTTCAACCTGGGCACGCTGGTGGAAAACCTGCTGCGCAACTTCCAGCCGCAGCTCATGGCGGCTGAATGCTCGTTGACCTACACCGCCGAACCCTCGGTGGAAGGCCATTGGGATGAGTTCAGGATCGAACAGGTGGTGTCGAACCTTTTGACCAACGCGTTGCGCTATGGCGGCAAAGGTCCCATCGACGTGCGTGTCTACAAGACGCCTGAGCATGCCTGCGTCGAAGTCCAGGACCGCGGCATCGGCATCAGCGAAGAGAACCAGAAGCGCATCTTCCAGCAGTTCGAGCGGGTGACGTCCAAGGCTGTCTCCGCCGGCCTGGGGCTGGGGCTGTTCATTTCCGAGCAGATCGTGACCGCCCACGGTGGCACCATCACGGTCGACAGCCGCCTCAACGAAGGGGCCTTGTTTCGCGTTTGTCTGCCCCTGCAGAAAACTGTCGGGCCGACGCAACCTCTGAGTGACCCTACGGTCGTATCAGCAGCTATTGATCGAACAAAGGCTTCTCATGAGTGAAGATGCGCAAGATGTTGTACTGATCGTCGAGGACGACCCGTCGATCATGACGGTGTTGTCCGCCTACCTGTCGGGCGAAGGGTATCGGGTGCTGGAGGCCGAGAACGGTGAAAAGGCCTTCGAGATCCTGGCAAGCAAGCCCCATCTGGACATGATGATCACTGATTTTCGTCTGCCAGGCGTCATTTCCGGGGTACAGATCGCCGAGCCTGCCGTCAGGTTGCGCCCTGACCTGAAGGTGATCTTCATCAGCGGGTATGCCGCAGAGATCCAGGAAACCGACAGTCCCATCACCCGCACGGCCCCCATCCTGGGCAAACCCTTCAAGCTGGATGAGCTGCAGGCCATCATGCGCACCATGCTGTCCTGATCTTCATGCATCGCCGGTAAGTCCGGGCCGCTCAGGCCCGGATCATTTCCCGTACCTTGGCGGTCAGCAAGTCGAAGGTGAACGGCTTGGTGATCATCTGCATGCCCGGATCGAGGAAACCACCCCTTACCGCGGCATGTTCGGCGTAACCGGTGATGAACAGCACCCGCAGGTCCGGGCGTATCTGCCGGCCGATTTCCGCCAGTTGCCGCCCGTTCATGCCCGGCAGGCCCACGTCGCTGACCAGCAGATCGATGCGCTGGTCTGATTGGAGAATCGGTATCGCGCCATTGGCGTCGGCAGCTTCGAGGAACGTATAGCCCAATTCACTCAGTACCGCGCTGACCAGCACCCGAACCGCCGGATCGTCTTCGACGATCAGCACGGTCTCGCCATCCTGGGCATGGGGGGTGTGCTGGGCATCGACCTTGGGCTCTTGCACCTCTTCACCCTTGAAGCGCGGCAGGTACAGGTTGACCGTGGTGCCCTGGCCGACAACGCTGTCGATGGTCACATGGCCGTGGGATTGCTTGCTGAAGCCATAGATCATCGACAGGCCCAGCCCGGTACCCTGGCCGATGGGTTTGGTGGTGAAAAAGGGGTCGAAGGCGCGACTGACGACCGCCTCGGGCATCCCGCAACCGGTGTCCTGGACGCTCAATACCACGTAGTCGCCGGGTTCGAGGTTGGTGTAGGCGTCGGTGAACCCGGTATCCAGGTACTGGTTGTAGGTCTGCACCACGAGTTTACCGCCATCGGGCATGGCGTCCCGGGCGTTGAGCACCAGGTTGAGCAGGGCGCTTTCCAATTGATTGGGGTCGGCTTCGGCGATCCACAGTTGATTGTCCAGTTGCATGTCCAGCCGGATGCTTTCGTTGAGGCTGCGTTGCAACAGTTCTCCCATGGACAGTACGAGGGTGTTCATCTGTACGGCCTTGGGGTCCAGCGATTGGCGACGCGAGAAAGCCAGCAGGCGATGGGTCAGGCCGGCGGCGCGGTTGGCGGAGGTCACGCCCAGGTCGATCAGGCTGTCCAGGTCTTCGGTGCGGCCGCGGGCGAGGCGGCGACGCAGCAGCTCCAGGCTGCCGATGATGCCGGTGAGCATGTTGTTGAAGTCGTGGGCGATGCCGCCGGTGAGCTGGCCCACCGCTTCCATTTTCTGTGACTGGCGCAGGGCTTCTTCGTTGTGGCGCAGTTGTGCGGTACGTTCCTCTACCTGCTGCTCGAGGGTTTCGAGGGTATTTTGCAGGCGCAATTCACTGTTGCTGAGGTCGATCAGGCGGTCCCGGGCTTCGTATTGCCTTCGGCGGCCACGCAGGGCGGTGGTCACCAGGCTGACCAGGGTCACGGGGTGGAAAGGGCGTTCCAGGAAGGTCACGTTGCCCAGCTGCACGCCGATGCGTGCCGCCGGGTTCTGTTCCGGGCCACCGTGATGGGTCAGCAGGACGATGGGCAGGTCGGACCAGGCGGGCTGTTGTTCGATCTGCAGGAACAGCGTCTCCAGGTCCGGCCCCACCAGGGCCTCCGAGGAAATCACCAACAAGCCGGCGCCTTTCTCCAATTCTTCGCACAATTGCCCCAGATGACGGCAGATGAGGCCGGCAAAACCGGCTTCATTGAGGATCATCAAGGCAATCTGACTGTCCCTTCCCAGCGGGGCGAGGATCAACGCCCGCTCGGACAAGGGTTCCGCTAACGTCACTGGATATCGTCCTTGAGCAACGGATTGTCCGCTCCCATGTAGGTTGGCACACCGCGCAATACACCCTGGAAGGCCTCCAGCGGCTCGCCGATGGTCATGCCCTGGTTGCCGATACGGTATTCGCGGATGGTGGACTCATGGCTGCCGGTGCGTTTCTTGATGATGGAGATCGCTCGGCGAACCTTGCCCAGCGCTTCGAAGTAACGCAGCAGGATCACCGTGTCGGCCAGGTAAGTGATGTCCACCGGCGCCTGCATGTCGCCCACCAGGCCGTGTTGCGCGACGGTCATGTAGGTCGCCGCGCCCTTGCGGTTGAGGTAGAGCAGCAGCTCATGCATATGCAGCACCAGGGCATTTTCCTCCGGCATGGCTGCCTGATAGCCGTTGATGCTGTCGATCACCACGGTCTTGATGTTGCCGTCATCGACGCAACGACGCACTCGGTGAGAGAACTCGCCGGGAGACAGTTCGGCGGCGTCCACCTGGTCGATCAATAACCTGCCGGTGTCCTGGAGTGCCTGCAGGTCGATGCCGATGTTTTTCATCCGCTCGTACAACAGGCCCAGTTCCTCGTCGAAGATGAATAGCGCGGCGTGCTCGCCACGATTCACCGCGGCTGCAGCGAAGATTAGCGCAATCAGCGATTTGCCGGTACCTGCCGGGCCCAGGATCAAGGTGCTGGAACCGGTTTCGATACCGCCGCCCAGCAAGGCGTCCATTTGTGCGATGCCGCTGGAGAGTTGCCGGCGGTTGTATTGCCCGCGGTGTTCGGCGGCCACCAGTCGTGGGAAGACGTGCACGCCGTCGGTCATGATGGTGAAATCATGGTAACCGCCGCGGTACTTCTGTCCGCGATACTTGACCACCCGGATCCGGCGTCGCTCGGCGCCATAGGTGGGGGTCAGTTCTTCCAGGCGAATCACCCCGTGGGCAACGCTGTGGACGGTCTTGTCCAGGGACTCGGTGGTAAGGTCGTCGAGCAAAAGCACCGTGGCGTCGTAGCGCACGAAGTAATGCTTGATCGCCAGGATCTGGCGGCGATAGCGCAACGAACTCTGGGCCAGCAGGCGGATCTCCGACAGGCTGTCGAGCACCACCCGGGTCGGCTTGACCCGTTCCACCACTTCGAAGATTTGCCGGGTGGCTTCCCCCAGCTCGAGGTCCGAAGAATACAGCAGGCTTTGCTGGTGCTCGGCGTTGAGCAGGCTTTCTGGCGGGGTCAGCTCGAAAATGACAATGTTGTCATCCATCTCCCAGCCGTGGGAGGCGGCACCCTGACGCAGTTCCCGTTCGGTTTCCGATAGGGTGATGTACAAGGATCGCTCGCCGGCCCGGGCGCCCGCCAGCAGGAAATGCAAGGCGACCGTGGTTTTGCCGGTCCCCGGTTCCCCTTCAAGCAGGAACACATGACCGCGGGACAGGCCACCGCAAAGGACATCGTCCAGCCCTTCAATGCCGGTAGCGGCTTTTGCGCTGATCAACTCGTTGGATGTAGACAAAAAGAGCCCTCTCATGACCAGGGAAGTGGGCGGCAGGCCGGGTAGAGCCTGAAATGAACCGCCTCATTACTTGACCGTTGGCGGCGATAGCGGTTCCGCTTCCTCTGCTTGCTTGTGTGACACTGTCGACGACTTCGAGCCTTGATTCGGTGTTTCCGGCTGTCGGACATCACCCGATCGCCCGCCAGGGAATCATGGCTTGCACCCTCACCACGCCTGCTGCAACGCCGGGTCGTCGGGGTTCAGTTGTTCCAGTTTCGCCAACAGAACCTGGACATGCTGCAACTGACCGGTTTCCTTCCAGTAATTGATCAGCAGGACCCGCGCCTTGCGGTCGGCGGGGTAGCGCTGGACGATCTCCTGCAACTGCTTTTGCGCCGCTTCCACCTCATTCTCGGCGTGAAGAGTGGTGGCGAGGTCATAACGGTAATGACGGTTTTCCGGCTCCAGTTCCACCGCTTTCGCCAAGCCGAGCACGGCGTATTCGGTCTGGCCATGCTGCAGCAACCACATGCCCAGCGCATGTTGCAGATAAGCCGATTCCGGCTGGGCTTGCAACTCTCGGGCGAGCAATTTGCGCGCGGCATCGCCCTGGCCCAGTTTGTCCAGCACTTCGACCTGCATGACCAGTGCCGGCAGGTTGTCCGGCTTGAGCTTCAAGGCCTGCTCCAAGGCTTGTCGGGCCTTGTCCAGCTGGGCGTTGTGCAGGTAAAGGCGGGCGAGCTGATACAGGGATTCACTGGTGAGCGGGCCGTCCTGGAGCACCTGTTTCCAAGTGTCGATGGCCAGCTGCATGGCACCGAAATACAAGCCCAGGTCATCGGGTGACAGGCCCAGCAGTGCATTCACGGCGGCAAACCGTACTTCAGGCTCGTTGTCCTCGAGCAATGGCCCCAGCAGCAGGGTGCGCTGGTTCGCCGGCACCAGCCCGACGATGCTGCCGATGGCTGCCCGACGCACGTCCGCCGATTCGCTGTGCAGGTCCGCATCCGCCAGTTTCAGGGCCTGGGGGCTTGGGTAGTTGGGCAGCTCGGCGTGCAGCCATACCCGGCGCTTGGGCGACAGGTCAGGGCGACCCAGTTGCTGGTATAGCATCCGTGCCGCGCCAGGCTGGCCGTTGCGCGCCTGTTCCAGCGCCTCGCTGTAGCCACGCTTGACCGCTTCCGGGATCTGCGGGGTGGTGCTGCGCAGCCACAGGGTGCCCACAACGATGACCAATAGCACGAGCAGGCTGATAAGCGCATAGCGGCGAAGCGAGGGCATACAGGAAATCCATGACCAGGTAGCGTGAAATGTCGCAAGCTTCGACCAGGCAAGAGCCTGAGTCAAACCCTGTGCCATTTCGCCATTATTCGTGGGCTTCGGCCTGTGCGATCGTGTTCGGGCCGTCGGTGTGACGGCGCCGGCGCGTAGGGGCAAAGGAGGGCGGCCAGGCAATCGGTGAAGAACCAAAAAAAAGCCCCGCATCCAGATGGGATACGAGGCCAATATTTGGTTGGTTGCGGCCAACCAAAGGAGCTCTGTCGGCCGGGATCGGTCAGTTGCTGGCGACGGTTTCCGGTTGCCAGCCACCGCCCAGGGCCTTGTAGATCGCGACGATGCCGCGATACAGATCCACTTCGGCCTGGGCCTGGGTGTCTTCGGCGGCCAGGCGTTCACGCTGGGCGTCGAGGAGCACGAGGAAGTCCACGGTGCCTTCGCGATAGCGGATTTCGGCCAGGTCGGCGGCGGCGCGGCTCGATTCGCTCTGGCGAATCAGCGAGATCAGGCGTTGCTGGCGCTTGCCGTAGTCGCTGAATGCGTTTTCCGATTCCTCCAGGGCCAGCAGCACTTGCTGTTCGTAGGACGCCAGGGCGCCTTCCGCTTCGGCATTGGCACCGCGCAGGCGGGCCCGCACGCTGCCCAGGTCGAAGGCGGCCCAGGTAATGCTCGGCCCCAATGCCCAGGCGTTGGCCGCCGAGGAGCCGATCTGCGAGCCGCGCCCGGCGGTAAAGCCGAGGAAACCGCTCAGGCTGACCCGAGGGAACAGGTCGGCCTTGGCGACGCCGATGCGCGCCGTGGCAGCCGCCAGCTGGCGTTCGGCGCTCAGGATGTCCGGACGCCGTTGCAGCAGCTCACCCGGATCGCCGATGGGCAGGGCCTTGGCGATGGCGGGCAGCTCCTTGGGGCTCAGGTCGACGCTCAGCTTGTCCGGGCGTTCGCCCAGCAAGGTGGCGATGCGGTTGCGTTGGCGGACCTGCTCGGCCTGCAGCTGCGGCACGCTGGCTTCCACCGAGGCCAGGCGCGCATCGGCGCGTACCACGTCGAGCTGATCGCCGACGCCGGCATCGCGCAGGCTTTCGGTGATCTTGCGTGAGGCTTGCTGGTTCTCGAGGTTCGCCAGGGCGATTTTTTCCCGCAGTTGAGCGCCGCGCAGTTGCCCATAGGCGTCCACCAACTCGGCGATCATGGTCACCTGCAGCTGATAGAGGTCGGCTTCGGCGGCCTGCTGGTCGGCATCGGTGGCTTCCAGGTTGCGCTGGATGCGTCCGAACAGGTCCAGCTCCCAGGCCATGTCCAGGCCCAGGTCATAGCGCTCGGTATTGACCCGGTCGGTGGTTTGCCCGGGAATCTGGCCCTTACCCAGGTTGCTGCTGGCTCGGCTGGTGATGGTCGGCATGACGTCGTTGCTGGCGTCATCGCGAATCGCCCGGGCTGCCCGCAGGCGGGCGAACGCTACGCGCAGCTCGCGGTTGCCTTCCAGGGACCGGCTCACCAGCGCATTGAGTGTCGGGTCATCGAATTGCTGCCACCAGATGCCTTCGAAACGGGCCCGGTCGAAGTTCTTCTGGCCGGCGGCACCTTCGGTGGCGGTGATGATATTCGCCGCCTCGGTCTGTGGTGCCTTGTAGTCCGGGCCCACCGCGCAGGCGCTGAGCGCCAGGGCCAGCAAGCTCGGAACGAACGCTTTCAAACTCATTGTTGCGCCTCCAGTTTCAAAGCCCGGGCCGCCTTGCGGGCCTCGCTGCGTTCGACGAAGTTGCGGATCAGTACATAGAACACCGGCGTGAGCAGCAGGCCGAAGAAGGTTACGCCCAGCATCCCGGAGAACACCGCCACACCCATGGCATGACGCATTTCCGCGCCGGCGCCGCTGGAGAACACCAGGGGCACCACGCCCATGATGAAGGCGAAGGAGGTCATCAGGATCGGCCGCAGACGCAGACGGCAGGCTTCCAGGACCGCCGCCAGCGGGTTCATGCCTTCCAGCTGTTTATCCTTGGCGAACTCGACGATCAGAATCGCGTTCTTGCATGCAAGCCCCACCAGTACGATCAAGCCGATCTGGGTAAAGATGTTGTTGTCGCCACCGGACAGGATCACTCCGGTAATGGCCGACAGCAGGGTCATCGGTACGATCAGGATCACCGCCAGCGGCAGGCTCCAGCTTTCGTACTGCGCCGCGAGCACCAGGAACGCCAGCAGCACGCAGAGCGGGAACACGAACAGCGCGGTGTTGCCCGAGAGGATCTGCTGGTAGGTCAGGTCGGTCCACTCGTAGGTCATGCCGTTGGGCAGTTCTTCCTTGAGCAGTTTCTCGATGGCCTTTTCCGCCTGGCCGGAGCTGTAGCCCGGTGCGGCCGCGCCGTTGATTTCCGCAGTGATGAAACCGTTGTAGTGCATCACGCGGTCCGGCCCCGAGGTATCGCTGACCTTGATAAAGGTGGCCAGTGGAATCATCTCCCCACGGTTGTTGCGCACCTTGAGCTGGCCGATCTGGTCCGATTCGAGACGGAACTGCTGCTCGGCCTGGACGTTGACCTGGTAGGTACGGCCGAAGCGGTTGAAGTCGTTGGCATACAGCGAACCCAGGTAGATCTGCAGGGTGTCGAAGATGTCGCTGACGGCCACGCCGTGGGTCTTGGCTTTCTCACGGTCGATGGCGGCGTCGACCTGGGGCACGTTCACGGTGTAGCTGGTGAACAGGCCGGCCAGTTCCGGCACGCTGCGGCTCTTGGTGATGATGTTCATGGTTTCCTTGTACAGCTCGTCGTAACCGAGGTTGCCCCGGTCCTCGATCTGCAGGCGGAAACCGCCGATCGTACCCAGCCCCTGTACCGGCGGCGGCGGGAAGATCGCCATATAGGCTTCCTGGATTTCCGAGTACTGCCCGTTCAAGGCGCCGGCAATGGCACCGGCCGACTGGCTCGGGTCCTTGCGCTCGTCGAAAGGCTTGAGGGTCACGAACACGATGCCGGCATTGGGGCTGTTGGTGAACCCGTTGATCGACAGGCCAGGGAAGGCCACCGCGCTTTCGACGCCGGGTTGCTTGAGGGCCAGGTCGGACATGCGCTTGATCACATCTTCGGTGCGGTCCAGGCTCGCGGCATCCGGCAGTTGCGCGAAGGCCACCAGGTACTGCTTGTCCTGGCCTGGCACGAAACCGGTGGGCGTGCTGGAGAAACCGAAGAACGTCAGCACCATCAGGCCGGCGTAGACGAACAGGGCGATGCCGCTGCTGCGGATCACGCGGCCCACGGCGCCCACGTAGCTGTGGCTGGCACGGTCGAAAAAGCGGTTGAACGGGCGGAACAGCCAGCTGCCGAGGATGCGGTCCAGGAACCTGGAGAAACGGTCCTTGGGCGCGTCGTGGCTCTTGAGCAGTACCGCTGCCAGGGCCGGTGACAGGGTCAGGGAGTTGAACGCCGAGATCACCGTGGAGATGGCGATGGTCAGGGCGAACTGCTTATAGAACTGCCCGGTCAGGCCGCTGATGAACGCCGCGGGAACGAAGACCGCACACAGTACCAAGGCCGTGGCGATGATCGGACCGGTCACTTCGCCCATGGCGCGTTTGGTGGCCTCCACGGGCGTGAGGCCCAGGCCGATGTTCCGTTCGACGTTCTCCACCACCACGATGGCGTCGTCCACCACGATACCGATGGCCAGTACCAGGCCGAATAGCGAGAGCGCGTTCAGCGAGAAGCCGAATAGATGCATCACGGCGAACGTACCGATCAGCGACACCGGTACCGCCACCAGAGGGATGATCGAGGCGCGCCAGGTCTGCAGGAACAGGATCACCACCAGCACCACGAGGATCAGCGCTTCGAAGAGGGTATGGACTACCGCTTCGATGGAGCCGCGCACGAAGATCGTCGGGTCATAGACGATGCTGTAGTCCATCCCGGCGGGGAAGCCCTTCTTCAATTCGTCCATCTTGGCGCGAACATCGTTGGAAATCTGGATGGCGTTGGAGCCTGGCCGCTGGAAGATCGGGATGGCCACCGCCGGCTGGTTGTCCAGCAGCGAGCGCAGGGCGTATTGGCTGGAGCCCAGTTCCACCCGCGCGATGTCTCTCAGGCGAGTGATCTCTCCGTTCTCGCCGGAGCGAATGATGATGTTCTCGAACTCTTCCTCGGTCACCAGGCGCCCCTGGGTGTTGACCGAAAGCTGGAAGGCCGTGGCGTTGGGGGCTGGCGGAGCGCCCAGGGCACCGGCGGCCACCTGGCGGTTCTGTTCGCGGATCGCGGTGACCACGTCGGTGGCGGTCAGGTTGCGCGAGGCGGTCTTGTTCGGATCCAGCCAGACCCGCAGGGAGTAGTCACCCATGCCGAACAGTTGCACGTCACCCACGCCGCCCAGGCGTGCCAGCTCGTCCTTGATGTTGAGCAGGGCATAGTTGGACAGGTAGAGCATGTCGTAGCGTTTGTCCGGCGAGGTCAGGTGCACGACCATCGTCAGGTCGGGCGAAGCCTTGTCCACCGTGATGCCGATCCGGGTCACTTCTTCCGGCAGCTTGGGCTCGGTCCGGGTGACGCGGTTCTGCACCTGCACCTGGGCGTTGTCCAGGTCGGTGCCCAGGGCGAAGGTGATGGTCAGGGTGATCTTGCCGTCGGCGGTGGACTGTGAGGACATGTAGAGCATGTTCTCGACACCAGTGATGGCCTGCTCCAGGGGAGCGGCCACGGTTTCGCCGATGACCTTGGGGTTGGCGCCCGGGAAGTTGGCCCGCACCACCACGGTCGGCGGCACGACTTCAGGGTATTCGCTGATCGGCAACTGGAACAGCGAAATGGCGCCGGCGATCAGGATCAGCAGCGACAGTACCGCTGCGAAGATCGGCCGTGAAATGAAGAACTGGGAAAATTTCATCTTGGTTCAGTTCCTTAACCGCGTGGAGTCGCAGCGGCCAGTTTGCCCGCCGTTCCGTTTGTCGCCTTGGACGGCGCGACCTGGGGCAGATTGCTGGCTTCGAGCGCTTTGCGATGTTGCGCCAGGGCGGCGAGGGTTTCTTCGCTGGCCATCGGTATGGTTTCAGGTGTGACCGGCGATCCCGGGCGAACCCGCTGCAAGCCCTTGACGATGATGGTGTCGTCCTTGCTCAGGCCGTTGCGCACGATGCGCAGGCCTTCGATCTTCGGTCCGAGCTCGACGGCGCGATACGCAGGCTTGTTGTCGGCATCCATCACCAGGACGAATTTCTTGCCCAGGTCGGTGCCCACGGCTTCGTCGTTGATCAGCACGGCGGAGTAGGTGCCGCTGCCCACCAGCTTGAGCCGGGCATAGAGGCCTGGGGTATAGGCGCCGTCCTTGTTGTCGAACACGGCGCGACCGCGGATGGTGCCGGTCTGCGGGTTGACCTGGTTGTCGATGAAGTTCATCTGGCCCAGGTGCGGGTTGCCGTCCTCGTTGGACAAGCCCATGTAGACCGGCGTGGCCTGGCCGCGCTGGCCCTGGCGGGCAAGTTGGGTGTATTTGAGGAAGACTCGCTCGTCGGCGTCGAAGTAGGCATACACCTTGTCGGTGGAAACCACGCTGGTGAGCCGGGTGACGTCGGCGGTGACCAGGTTGCCGGCGGTGATTTCCGCCCGGCTGACGCGGCCGCTGATGGGCGCGGTGACGCGGGTGAAGCTCAGGTTCAGCTTGGCCAGGTCCAGTTGCGCCTGGATGGCCGCTGCGGCGGCACGGGCCTCGGCGGCGGCACTGGTGCGCGAGTCAGCCAGCTCGGCGGAAATGGCATTGCTCTGACGCAGGCGTTCGCCACGCTGGGCTTCGTTCTCGCTACGGGTGGCCGTGGCGCGGGCCTGGGCCAGCTGGGCCTCGAGGCGCCGGACTTCGGCCTGGAAGGGACGAGGATCGATCTGGAATAACAGGTCGCCTTTCTTGACCAGCGCGCCTTCGGTGAAGGCCACTTCGTCGATCTGACCGGAAACCCGCGGACGAATCTCGACAGTCTCCGGTGCCTCGAGGCGTCCGGTGAACTCGTCCCATTCGTTGACCGGTTGTTCCAGCACCTTGGCCACACTCACCTTGGCGGCCGGCATGGAAGCCGCGGTATCGGGAGTCTTGCCACAGGCGCTTATCACCAGCACTGCCAACAGTGCGAGGGGAAAACGCAATTTTGAAAGTGAATGTTCCATGGATAGCTCCGCCAATGTATTGAGAATGGGCGGATGATGCGTGGCGGGATGCAACGGAACGAATCGAATGAAGCAAAGATAACTATCATCCGGAATGATATAAGCCTGGCTTCGGTCCCGCAGGCATTACCGGGGCTGATAGATCGCCTGTACACGGCTGAAGGTGCCGTCCTGGCGCATCGCTTCGACGGCCTGGCGCAAGTCTCTCACCATCTTGGCCGAGCACTTCCTGGAGCAGGCCAGGTAGATGTCGGCGCTGCTGCCCACCGAGCTCATCAAAAGCTTGCGGTCGGACACCTTGGGCCAGATGTAGCGGCTTTCCGGGACGCCGTTGAACCAGGCATCGATGCGTCCCATCAGGAGCATCTGAGCGGGGTTGTCGCCGATGGTCAGCGTGTAGATCTGATCGTCGTCGAACCCCTCGGCACGCAGGATCGCCTCCTGGGCGCTTCCCAGGCCGACACCGATCTTGCGGAAGGTCTCCCTGGCCTGGGCAAAGCTGGCCACTTGCCGGTCGAGGGTGAAGAACGCCCGCTCCATCGACATGATCGGGGCGATCCAGGTAAAGCGATCCTCCCGCACGGGGATGCGCGACAGCGGGGCGATCAGGTGATCCTCCTCCTCGCTGACATGTTTTTGTGCCCGGGCCCAGGGCAAGACATGGATTTTCACCGCATAGCCGGCGCGGATCATCGCCTCAATGGCGATATCGCCAACGATGCCATGCCCCTTGGGGTCGTCGACGAAGGTCAGTGGAGGCGCATCGAGGATGTGCAGTTCGATGGGCAGAGGGGCGCCATGCGCAGTGCACAAGCCCAGCAATGTCAGCAACAGGCTAAGCCGGCAAAGCACTTTGGCGCGAGCATTCGACACGCAGGTGATCCGGCTCATGATCGATTACTTCAGGCATGAAAGGCGGCGCCATTCTACGTCGCCCGGGTGGGTGAAACAGCGCCTTGCGCACGATGAATATGTGCAATGCAGCACATCCTGAAGACAGGGTAGTCCAGGGGAGCACTGCCGGCTTGCATTCGTTGACGATTTCCTCGGGAGCCGCCCCTTCAGAAATATCTGCCGCCGCCGATATGCCGCCGTAGACCCTTTTTGCCCGGATGCGTCGGCAGTGCCCTGCTGAAAAATCACAAGCATCCGGGTACCGGTCCCCCACGTTTTTGCAGTCAGCCCCAAGCCGGCCCAGGTAACGAACCATGTCAGCCCACCCGAAGACCGATCTGGAAGGCGCCCTTGCCGTATGCAGAGGCAGTTTCCTCTCCGTTGGTTTTTTCAGTTTTTTCGTCAACCTGCTGATGCTGGTTCCGTCGTTCTACATGTTGCAGGTGTATGACCGCGCTGTAGGAAGCGCCAGTCTGTCGACCTTGTTGATGCTGACGCTGATCATGTTGCTGCTGATGGCCACCATGGGCGGGCTGGAGTGGGTTCGTTCGCGGATCATGGTGCGCGTCAGTACGCGTCTGGACACGCTGCTGGGCCAGCGTCTGTTCGACGCCAGTTTCAAGCAGGCCCTCAATAGCAGCGGGATGAACGCTTCGGGCCAGCCGCTGAGCGACCTGAGCGCGTTGCGCCAGTTCCTGACCGGAAACGGTCTGTTTGCGTTTTTCGATGCGCCCTGGATCCCGATCTACCTGGCGGTCATGTTCATGTTCCACCCCTGGTACGGCTGGATGGGACTATTGAGCGCGTTGCTGCTGGGAGCACTGGCCTTCGCCAACGAGCAACTGACCCGTGGGCCGTTGCAGACGGCCAATCGTGAGCAGATGGTCGCCAGCGCCTTTGTCGCCAAGAGCCTGCGCAATGCCGAGGTGGTGGAGTCCATGGGCATGCTCGCCAGCCTGCGCCAGCAGTGGAACGAGCGCATCCATCGGGTCCTGGCCTTGCAGAGTCTGGCCAGTGATCGCGCGGCGAGCATTGCCGCGGTGTCCAGGACGTTCCGCCAGGTCCTCCAGTCCCTGGTGCTGGGGTTGGGGGCCTATTTGACGATTACCCATGAAATTTCCTCGGGGATGATGATCGCCGGTTCCATTCTGCTGGGGCGGGCGTTGGCGCCCATCGACCAGTTGATTGGCGTGTGGAAAGGCTTTCTGGGAGCACGCTCGCAATATGCCCGGTTGCAGACGCTGCTGATCGAGGTGGCCGCTGAGCCAGAACGCATGTCATTACCCGCGCCCGAAGGGGCGATTCGCGTCGAGGGGCTTTCGGTGAGTGCGCCGGGCAGCCGCAAGCCGGTTGTCCGGGGCTTGAGCTTCCAGGTGTCCGCCGGCGAAGCGGTGGGCATCATCGGTCCCAGCGGCGCCGGCAAGTCCAGCCTGGCCCGGGCGTTGCTGGGTATCTGGCCAGGCCAGGCCGGCACCGTACGCCTGGACGGTGCAGACATCAGCCAATGGCGCCGGGAGGAGTTGGGCCAATATATCGGCTATCTGCCCCAGGACATCGAATTGTTCGAGGGCTCCATCAGCCAGAATATCTCGCGCTTTGGCCCGGCCAATGCGCCAGCAGTGGTCGCCGCCGCGCGCATGGCGGGTGTCCATGAGCTGGTGCTGCAATTGCCCGACGGCTACGACACCGTGATCGGCGCCAATGGCGGCGGATTGTCCGGTGGCCAGCGGCAACGCATCGGCCTGGCTCGCGCCTTGTACGGTGAGCCACGCCTGGTGGTGCTCGATGAGCCGAACTCCAACCTGGACGACGCCGGGGAAAAAATGCTTGCCGAGGCGTTGCACAAACTCAGGCAGAGCCGTGCCACGGTGTTTGTCATCACGCACCGCTCAGGTGTGCTGGCGCAGGTAGACAAGCTGCTGGTCCTCAACCAGGGCGAGTTGAGCCTGTTCGGGCCGCGCGACCCGGTCCTGGCACGGTTGCGGGGCGCTGCCCCCGCCGCCCAGCAGGCGACGGCCCCATCGAAAGAAGCGGATGAGCACCTTTATGCCAAGCAATAAGTCCTCATCCGTCGACATGTCCACACTGCCGATCGATGACGCTCCGGCACGGCGCATCGGGTATCTGATGCTGCTGGTCACCTTTGGCCTGTTCGGCGGCTGGGCCACCCTGGCGCCCCTGGACAGCGCGGCACTGGCCCCAGGGGTGGTCACGGTCAAGAGCTACCGCAAGACCGTACAGCACCTGGAAGGCGGCATCGTGCGGGAACTGCGGGTGCATGACGGCGACCTGGTAAAAGCCGGCGATGTGCTGATGGTGCTGGACAACACCCAGGCACGTTCGGAAATGGAAGCCATGCGCAGCCAGTTGGTGGCGGCGCTTGAACTGCAGGCCCGCCTCGAAGCTGAGCGGGACGGGCTGCCCGAGCCCGTCGCCGTGCACTCCCTTGACCCCTCCGACCCGCGCGTGCGCGAAGCTCGGGACAGCGAAGCACGGATCTTCCAGACGCGACGGACCTCGCTTCTGGGCGAAGTCGGCCTGCAAGAGACGACGATCGGCCAGATCGAGGAACAGATTCGCGGACTCAAGAACATCATCGCCAGCAAGCAGGCGCTGGCGGCGTCCTATGAAGAAGAGATTGTCGATTTGCGGGCCTTGCTCGCCGAAGGCTACGTGGACAAGCAGCGCCTGCGGGAACAGGAACGCAGCCTGTCGCGCCTGCGGGCCGAAATCGCCGAAAGCCAGTCCGGGATTGCCCAGGCACGCGTCCATGCCGACGAAGCGAAGCTGAAGATACTGCAATTGAAGAAAACCTTCGCCAGTGAGGTGGCAGGCCTGCTGGGTGACACACGGAGCAAGGTGTATGAGTTGCGCGAGCGCCTCGCCACCCTGCAGGACCGCGACCAGCGCACCGACATCGTCGCGCCTGAGTCGGGCATGGTCATGGGCATGACGGTGCACACCCTGGGCGCGGTGGTCAGCCCGGGCACTGCGTTGCTGGATATCGTCCCGGCCAACGAAGAACTGATCGTCGAGGCGCAGGTTTCGCCCATGGACATCGATCGCATCGCCCTCGGCAAGCTGGCGAGCATGCGTTTCAGTGCGTTCAAGAGTGGCACCACGCCGGTGATCGAAGGGCAACTGGTGCAGCTGTCCGCTGACCGCCTGACCAACAAGGACACCGGTGCGGCCTACTACCTGGCGCGGGTGGCGCTGACAGACAATGGGCGTCGCACGCTGGGCAGCCTAACCCTGGTGCCGGGCATGCCGGTCGAAGTGCTGCTCAATACCGGGGAGCGGACGCTGTTGCAGTACTTGATGCAGCCCGCCAGCAATGCATTTGCCCGTTCGTTGATCGAGGACTGACATGAAGTCTCTGATCGCGATCGGCCTGCTCGCTGTGTCGATGAGCGCCTTGGCTGACACTGAAGCGCCGCTGCCTTATGTCGATCTTTGGCAACTGCACCAGGAGGCGCAAGGGGCCGATCCCCGTATCCTGCGGGCACAGGCCCTGACTCGTAGCGGTGACGGCAATGAGCGGGCGGCCTTGGGCCGCTTGCTGCCGCAGCTCAATGCCAGCAGCAGTGTCAACCGCAGCCGGCGGGACGATGACCTGGGGCGAATCCAGTACAACGGCAAACGCATGGCCGTGGTACTCAATCAGGTGCTCTACGACCCGCAGGTCTGGCGCAGTTATCAGAAGTACGTCGAGCTGGCCCAGAAAAGCCAGTACGAATCCGACGACACCCAGGTGCAGTCCAGCATCGACTTGTCCGAACGCTACTTCGCCGTACTGGCGGCGGAGGATGAACTGTCCCTGGTGCGCAGCGAACTGGCCGCCACCGAGCGCAACCTCAAGCGGATCAAGGCGCTGTATGCGCGCCAGATGGCGATGGTGACCGATACCCTCGACCTCGAGGCGCGAGTGGATGCCCTCAAGGCCGACGAGATCGAGGCCGGCAACAAGGTCCAGGTCAGCCGCGAAGCCATTTCCGAATTGGTGGGGCGGGACGTCCAGGAACCTCTCAAGCGTATCGGCGACAACCCAGCCTTCACTCTGCCGCCGCAGACTCCGGACGATTGGATACGGATGGCCCTGGACAGCAACCCGGCCTTGCATGCCCGGGAGCACAATATCCGCGCCGCCGAGGCCGCCATCGGCGAAGCCAAGGCGGGCCATTTGCCGCGCCTGGGCCTGAACCTCACCGCGCAGCGCAGTGATATCGGCTATGAGGGCGCGTTGACGCCACGCTCGGACAATCTCGTTGCCTCCCTCGATTTGCAGGTCCCTCTCTACAGTGGCGGCTCCACCAGCGCCCGGGTATCGAGTTCCGAGAGCGACAGGGAGGTCGCCCAGCAAGAGCTGGAGGCGCTGAGGCGCCAGGTGGTCAAGGAAACCCGCACGGCTTACCTCGGCATGATGGCCGAACTCAGCCGGATCAAGGCGACACGCCGCGCGCTGGAGTCCGCCGAGAAGTCACGGACGGCCACGGAAAAAGCCTTCGGTTATGGCGTCAAGAACGCCGTCGATGTGCTGGACAGCATCAAGGATGAGTTTCGTGCACGGCGTGATTTCTACCAGTCCCAGTACCGGTTCGTTACCAGCCTGCTGGTGCTGCACCGCTGGAGCGGAAGGCTGGGGGACGGGGATATTCGCAAGACTAACGAGTGGCTTGTTGCGCCAAGTAAATAGCGTCAAAATTTGAAAAAACAATGGCTAGATGATATCAATGCCGCCATTCCACATCATGATCTCTTGCTGCGGCCCCATCCAAGAAGGGCTGCAGGTTTGCACACAGGAAGTTTCGCATGCCTAGTCCACTCGGTTATTCACCTGTTTTATCTGCAAAGCTGACGGGCAATGCGCAAATCGATAGCTTGATCTATGGCACCTACTGGTCAGGCACGAGCAGTGGCACGTCCCTGACATACAGTTTCATAAACATCGGCTCTTTATTCTCCCGCTCCTACAGCGACGAAAACGAGTACGGTGCTAGCTATGCCCTGACGTCAGCGCAGAAAACCGCCGTTGTCGGCTCGCTCGCCGAGTGGAGCTCGGTTGCCAATATCAAGTTCACCCAAGTGAGCGAAACCTCCACGAATGTCGGTGACTTGCGCTTTGGCGGCTATTCCTGGATGGATTCCGACACCGCCGCCTGGGGCTATTTCCCCGGGCAAAGCGCCGCCGCAGGGGATGTCTGGATCGGACCGGTGACCAACGAGCCGGCTCCCACCCCGGGCACCTACGACTACCTGACGTTTATGCATGAGATCGGTCATGCGCTGGGTTTGAAACATCCGTTCTCCCAAGGGCTGACAAACAACACGGTGCTTGCAGATCAGTACGACGATGTTCGTTATACGATCATGAGTTACGGCAACGCGTATTCCTATGAACCCACCTCGCCCATGCTGCTCGATATTGCGGCGATCCAAAGCCTCTATGGCGCCAACATGCTTTGGCAGACGGGCGATAACAACTATCGCTGGACCGCTGACCAGTCGGTTTTCGAGACTATCTGGGACGCTGGTGGCATTGATACCATCGACGCAAGCAATCAGGCGGCAGCGGTCCGTATCGACCTCAATGAAGGACAGTTCAGCAAAATCGGCAAGGCTTTTCTGAACCTGAATACCCAGGACGCATTTAATGAAGGATTGGCGATCGCTTACGGCGCCAAGATCGAAAACGCAGTCGGCTCAGTCAATGACGATACCCTGATAGGTAATGCGCTGAGCAACATTCTGAATGGTCTTGCTGGCAACGACACCATGATTGGCGGTGCAGGCGACGACATCTACGTGGTTGACAACGCCGCTGATACGATCACCGAGGCCAGTGCGTCACCGACGGAAATCGATAGCGTCCTCTCGTCCGTCAGCTACAGCCTGGGAACAAACCTGGAAAACCTCACGCTGATCGGCGCCGCTTCCATCAGCGCGTCCGGCAACGGGCTGAACAACCGCATCACCGGCAATGCGGGTGCCAACTCTCTGAGCGGCGGTAGCGGTATCGACACGCTCATCGGAGGCACCGGCAACGACATTTATGTGGTCGACAACAGCGGTGATGTCATCAGCGAAGCCAGCACCCTGGCCAGCGAAATCGACACGGTGCTGTCTGCTGTGAGCTGGACCCTGGGCGCAAACCTGGAGAACCTGACACTGTTAGGTTCGGCGGTTATCAACGGCGTCGGTAATACCCTGAACAACAGCCTGATCGGTAATGCCGCCGATAACGTGCTCAATGGCCTGGGCGGTGCGGATATCCTGGACGGCGGGGCCGGCAGTGACGTCTACGTGGTTGACAATGTCGCTGATACGATCATCGAGGCAAGTGCCTCTCTGACGGAAATCGATGGCGTCCTCTCGTCCGTCAGCTACAGCCTGGGAGCGAACCTGGAAAACCTTACGCTGATCGGCGCCGCTTCCATCAGCGCGTCCGGCAACGGGCTGAACAACCGCATCACCGGCAATGCGGGTGCCAACTCTCTGAGCGGCGGTAGCGGTATCGACACGCTCATCGGAGATACGGGCAACGACATTTATGTGGTCGATAATCTCGGTGACATCATCAGCGAAACCAGCACCCTGGCCAGCGAAATCGACACGGTGCTTTCTGCGGTGAACTGGACCCTGGGCGCAAACCTGGAGAATCTGACGTTGCTCGGTACGGCGGCTATCAGCGGCACTGGCAATGCCCAGAACAACGTGTTGACCGGCAACGTCGGCGACAACGTTTTGGACGGCGGGGTTGGGCTGGATACGCTGGTCGGAGGCGAGGGAAACGATAGCTACGTCGTCGACAACCTGGGTGATAAGGTTATCGAACTTGCCGGTGCAGGCCGGGACGTGATCCTCACCGCGGTCAGCTACACCCTGTCGGCCAACGTCGAGGACGGCCAGTTGCTCGGCACGGCTGAGCTCAACCTTGTCGGCAATACCCTGGACAACAGCCTGATCGGTAATGCCGCCGATAACGTGCTCAATGGCCTGGGCGGTGCGGATATCCTGGATGGCGGGGCCGGCAATGACGTCTACGTGGTTGACAATGTCGCTGATACGATCACCGAGGCAAGTGCCTCTCTGACGGAAATCGATGGCGTCCTCTCGTCTGTCAGCTACACCCTGGTAACGAATCTGGAAAACCTCACGCTGACTGGCACTGCCGCAATCAATGGCACCGGCAACGCCCTGGACAACGTGCTGGCAGGTAATGCCGGCAACAACGTGCTGAACGGCGGTGCAGGCAACGATCAGCTCAATGGCGGCGCGGGCGCCGACACGTTGATCGGTGGGCTGGGCACGGATCTACTGACGGGCGGAGAGAGCGCTGATCGATTCGTCTTCGATGCGTTGAACGAGTTGGGCACCGGAGGTATTCGCGATGTCATCCTCGACTTCAACAGCCTGCAGGGCGACAAACTTGACCTGTCAAAACTGGATGCCAATATCCTGACCACGGCAGACAACCCATTCAACTTCATAGGTTCGAACGTTTTCAGCGGCGCCGGGCAGTTGCGCTTCGTTGATCACGTGCTCTACGGCAACCTCAACGACGACCTGGACGCGGATTTCGAGATTCAGCTGGTGGGGGTCAATACCTTCGGTACCAACGATCTGGTTGCCTGACAAACGATTCAAGTGCCTGCCAACCATCGATCCATTGCGAGCAGCTGGACAGCGTCGCGTGAAGTACGGAGCCGGCAGGGCCTGGCTTATAGCGACGCCCTGATCACCAATGGGCCATCCACTGGGGCCCCGCGACTTGCAGGGTCTCGATCAGATGCCGGGCCGCTTTTCGACCGATCTCGTAGTACGGCAGTCGTACCGTGGATCAGGAGCGGGGATGAGCGATCGGCGATGCCGATCATGTGGTCGTAGCCAGGCACGGGCACATAGCCGCGGATCTTCAGGCCACGGCCCAGCAGCAATAGGCGCACAAGGCGATGCGGTCGTTGCCGCAGATCAGGATGTCCAATTGAGGGCAGCCCTCGATGATGTGCCGATCAAGGGCGGCTGTTTCATGGCCACTTCCGGGCCACGATCCGGAAATTTCCCCTGCTGCGAGAGTGAAATCTGGCACTTGATTTAGCGGTTGGCAGGTTCAGGGATACCGCAGGCAAGTCTGCGAAGTCATGCGTTGCAGATGGGCAGTGGTGACAAGTCACTCGGCAATCACACCGCCGGCTTTTGCTCCGCGGCCTCGTCGAACTTCGACCGGGCCGCTTCGACCTCGGGTAATTTGTCGAGCGTCCATTTATGCAGTTCGCGAAATGGCTGCTGCAGCGTTTGACCCAGTGGGGTGATCTCATACTGCACCGCCACAGGTGAGAACGAAATGATCTGGCGCGAGACGAGACCATTTCGTTCCAGTCGCCGCAGGCACTGTGTCAGTGCCTTCTGGGTGACGCCCTCCAGGCGGCGCTTGATGGCGTTGAAGCGATGCGGTCCGTCATCGAGCACCGCCAAAACCATCATTGACCACTTGTCCGCGATCTGGTCGAACAGCGCCCGGCTTGGGCACTCCGACGAAAAGCATTGCGGCTTCAATTCCAGCATCGAAGTTTCCTCATGTATACCAAGGCGACTTTAAGTGCCTAATTGACATCAGGTTTACAAAATATACTTTATGGCCTCCGAAAACAAATGGAGTCCATCCGATGTCGATCCCCGATACCAGCATCTTATTCCGTCCTTTTTCCATCCGGTCGCTCGAACTGAAGAATCGTATTGTCATGGCACCCATGACGCGTCTGTTCTCACCCGATGGCATTCCGAGTGAAGCGAGTGCTGCCTATTACCGGCGACGAGCAGAAGGAGGTGTCGGGCTGATTCTGTCGGAAGGCACCGTGATCGATCGTCCGGCATCGCGTAATGATGGCGGCATCCCATTTTTTCATGGCGACGCGGCGCTGGCGGGATGGAAAAACGTGATCGATGCGGTCCACGGCGCGGGCGGACGCATGGCCCCACAGATCTGGCACACCGGTTCCACGCGTTACATCAACGACTGGGAGCCGGATGCGCCAGTGGAGAGCCCTTCGGGCCTCGTTTCGCCAGGTGATCCGCGTGGCGTGGCGATGAGTGAAGAGGACATTGCCGACACGGTAGCAGCGTTCGCCAAGGCCGCAGCAGATGCCAAGCGACTGGGCTTCGATACCGTGGAGATCCACGGAGCCCATGGTTATCTGATCGACCAGTTTTTCTGGTCTGGCAGCAATCTGCGCACCGACCGCTACGGCGGCCCGTCCATCAAGGAACGCTCGCGCTTTGCCAGCGAGATCGTGTCTGCTGTTCGTCAGGCGGTGGGTCCTGAATTCCCGATCATCATGCGTGTCAGCCAGTGGAAGCAGCAGGACTACGGCGTGCGCATCGCTGAGACACCCGCAGTGATGGAGGACTGGCTGCTGCCACTGGTCGAGGCCGGTGTCGACGTCCTGCACTGCTCGCAGCGACGTTTCTGGGAACCTGAGTTTCCCGACATTGACGGTGAGAACGGGCTGAACTGCGCGGGGTGGGCGAAGAAGGTCACGGGAGCCACGACCATCAGCGTCGGTTCGGTCGGGCTGGATAACGATGTCACTCACGCTTTTGCCGGCGAGGGATCGCTCCCGGCCAGCCTGGATCGGCTCGTTGAACGCATGGAGCGCGAAGAGTTCGATCTGATCGCCGTAGGGCGTGTCCTGCTGAGTGACATGGATTGGGTCGCCAAAGTGGAAAAAGGCGATTACGCAGGCCTGAAGGGCTTCAATCCGGCATCTTTGGCTGAATTGGTTTGAGCCTCATCGGGCGGTGGAGAGCGTGACGCCACAAAGGTCCTAGCCTGAAGACAGCAGCGGTCTGGCCTCGGATGTTGCGAGGTCGAGACCGTGACCCGTTGTCGAGTGTGCCCTGACTGTTAATGGTTGAACACGTTGAGGCCACTCAACACCTGTGAACAGGATTCTCTTGCAGCCTGTGGCCCGGGCGTTTACGCGCAGGCCATGGAGCGTCACAAGCTGTCCGGGTCCCCAAAGAACATTTTGACTTGGCTCTAGGACGGTAGTTTCAGTTTGAAAAAGTCTTGATGTGCCCCCAATTTTGCCCCTAATCCTATGCCGTACACGAGCGATCACGAATGACGATTCCTGACACGGACTGGGGTGGCAATGTAATTTTCAGTTCTATTTTGAGTACCTGCCGCGCTCAAAAGCGTTTTTACACAGCCTCGGCCAAAAGCGGACTGTTGCGCAGTGTCTTAGCCGGCCTCCGAGCGGCCCAGCTAAGCTAGGCCAAAGGCGCAGGTTTATCTCAAGAAACTGGGCGGCGTACCGTCAAAATGGCAGCGCCGAAGCAGATGAATGCTGAGCCTACGAGCCTGCCGATCCATATGGAGAGTGCTGGGCGGGTCAGTACACTTTTGACCTGAGCCGCAGCGGCGGCATAAACGCTCAATGAAGCCAGCGACAAACCCATGAAGATGAAGGTGAGTAGCAGGAATTGTGGCAGCAGCGCGACGTCCTTGTTAATAAACTGCGGGAACAGGGCGGTAAAGAATATCGTTGCCTTAGGATTGGTGACGGCGGTCAGGAAAGCCGACTTGTAGAGTTTCATACGTGACGGTGTAATCGCTTTGCCATCCGGCTGCACTTCCTGAATGAGGATTGGATGCTTGTTGAACAACTGCTTCACGCCCAGATATAAGAGGTAACCGGCACCCAGGACTTTCACCGCATTGAACATCCATTCGGAGCTTGCGAGCAGGGCGCCCAAGCCAGACGCCGCAGCAGCCGATAAGCAGAACAATCCGCAAGCGTTGCCCAATGATGACCATACGGCATAACGCGGCCCAAATGCCAAACTGTTATTGATCGCCATAACGGTCGCAGGGCCAGGGCTTGCGATGGCAATCGCTGCGACTAGGGTAAAAGCCAAAACTGAGTGCGGATCCATATTTCATGTCCATAGGTGGTTGAGAGGGGGCATATTACAAGACGACCTGAAGCTGCCTGAACAATGCTGCCATCAAAATCCCGGCTGCAATCGCCGGAAGAGATTTGTGCAGTGTTAGCATCACGATGGCGGTCGTTAGCAATGCGAGTCGCGCGCCGTTATCACCCGTAATTGCCATCGGTGTCAGCACCGCCACCAGTACCGATCCGGACATGGCACTGATGAATTGCTGCACCCGGTAGTTGATGGGCACAAATGACATCACGAATACGCCGCCCCACCGGGTGGCGAGCGTGACAATTGCCATGATCAGAATGATGTACAGCGTGCCGAAGCCTGAAGTTTCAATGCTCATTCTTTTTCTCCGGCCAGAAGGCGCCCAGTAAACCGCCGGCCAATGCTCCAGTAACAACGTGACTGTTTTCAGGCAAATACAAGTAGGCCGATAAGGACGCTGCGGCCGCCACACTCCAGATGATCAACATGCGCAGGTTTTTTTGGCCTCCGAGCACCATCGCGAGAAGAAAACAGCCCATCACCATGTCGAGGCCCAGACTCACTGGGTTTTGAATGACGCTTCCAAACTTCAGCCCCAGCCAACTGCCAAGCGACCAAGCCGACCACAGCGCAAGACCGCCCCCAAACAGCAGTCCCATGCCTCGCTTGCCGCTGTTGAACGCCTGCATCGACATCGCCCAGTTGGCGTCGGAAACCACCATCATCACGCCGTAACGCTTGGCGCGTGGTAGTTCGCGTAACCAGGGGTACAGGGTTGCTCCCATCAACAGATGGCGGGCATTGATCGCGAATACCGTGATCACCAACGGTATTACCGGGACGTGCTGACCCCAGAGGTCAAGCACTGCAAATTGTGCTGCGCCAGCGAATACCAGAATACTCATTAGAAGAGTTGACGCTTCGCTCAGCCCTGTCTGCGCGGCAGCAAGCCCGAAGGCAATCGCAAAGACCACAACGAACATGGAGATCGGCAAGAGCTGTTTGAAGCCGCTCCATATTTCGTATTTATCCAACTCTACGGAGCTTGCATCGACACTTAACACCATTCCACCTCACTGGATCAGGTTGTACCTCTATTCAGGCGCCATTTTGGGGGCGCTGAGCGATCCAAGAAAAGCGAATAAGTTTTATAATCGCCATTCGAGTTTCGAATTGCTAAGGTTTAGTGATGCACTCCAAGGATTTGCAGATTGACTGGCTACGAACCTTCCTGGCGGTGGTTGATACCGGTTCCATGACGGCGGCGGCGCGACAGGTATCGCGCTCGCAGTCAGCGGTGAGCATGCAATTAAAGAAGCTAGAAGATAGCATCGGTCGCCCGTTGCTCAACCGCGAGCCTAGGCAACTGTCTCTGACGCCCGCTGGCTTCGATCTGCTGGGCCATGCGCGCAAGTTACTAGCGTCTCACTCGACCCTGGTGCTTGCTATGCATGGTGGGGCTCTTTCCGGGCGGGTGTCTTTTGGCGTTCCTGACGACTATGCAGTGCCGTACCTGGTGCCGGTGCTCAGGCACTTTGCTGCGCGCTTCGGTGAGGTCGAGGTCACGTTGGTGTGTGAAGAGTCCACAGCGCTGCTGGCAAAGGTTGATCGAGGTGAAATCGATTTGGCGCTGGTGACCCGTGATGCACCTTCACGTGGTGAGTTGCTCTTCAGGGAAGCCTTGGTGTGGGGCGCCGCTGAACAGCACGAGATCTGGAAGCGCAGCCCGCTACCGATTGCAGTGCATGAATTAGGCGGACGGTTGCGTACCGAGATACTGGCAGCGCTTGAGGCTCAGCAACGTGAGTATCGAGTTGTCTACAACAGTCCTAATGTCAGCGGGCAAATAGCTGCTGCTCAAAGCGGAATGGCAGTTGCTGTGCTTACGCGGTGCAGCCTTCCTCCCACTCTAAAGATGCTCGATGCGCGGCAAGGTTTACCCGAGCTTCCGGTAATTGAAGTCGTGCTGATGCGGAGCCGGGATTCAAAGGGATCTCGTGCCGTGGATACGCTGTACGATGAGGTCGTGGGTTCCCTAAGAGATCCTCTATGTGTTGAACGAGCTAAATAAATCGGGCTTTGAACTGACAGACATGACGGGGCTCTGGGCAAATTACTTCGCTCAGATAGAATAATTCGACTCTTCGGTGCTATTTGCTGTACCTAGCAGGATATTTAAAAGATATGCACATGAGGGGCTTTGAATTGTACTCATAAATCAATGTGCTGACTGTAGCTGTATCCAAAAAGGGTAGGAAACTAAAATTCAGTGACTCTCAACCCTATTGGACGACCAATCATGCACAGCGTCAGTTTTAAGCAAGTTGATGTGTTCACTTTCGAGCGATACAAAGGTAACCCTGTGGCAGTCGTTCTCGATGCGAAGGGGCTGTCGGACGCCGAGATGCAACAGATTGCCAATTGGACGAACCTTTCCGAAACCACTTTCGTATTACCGAAAACTCAAGAGCAGGCCGATTATCGCGTTCGCATTTTCACGCCTGGATCAGAGCTCCCGTTCGCGGGTCATCCCACTATCGGCACCGCACACGCTCTTATAGAGGCCGGCGCCATCGTTCCCACCGACGGCGTCGTCGTTCAAGAATGCGGTGCTGGGTTGGTGCGGCTTGATGTCACCATTGACGAGGCCGGAAAGCAGTTAATCTCGTTTGAGCTCCCCCATCCGAAATTCGAGCCATTTGATGCTCAACGTATTGATGAATTGGAGGCCTGTTTGGGCACATCCATATCACGTGAGTATCCACCTGTTCTTGTTGACGTCGGTGCACGTTGGGTTGTCGTCCAGCTCGCCAGTGCTCAGCAGGTGATTGCGAATAAGCCTGATTTGCAGAGTATGAAGGTAAGCAATCTACGCGATAGAGCAACTGGGGTAATTGTGTTCGGCAAGTACCCGGTTGACGGCACTGCAGATGTAGAAATACGCGCTTTTGCTCCAGCTTGCGGTGTTAGCGAAGATCCCGTTTGCGGCAGTGGAAACGGAGCCATGGCGGCTTTTATCCGACATACCGGGCAGGCCGAAGCATTTGGCAGTCAATTCCGAGCCAGTCAGGGTCAAATTTTGGGCCGCGCGGGTTTCATCAATCTCGAAGTGAGCGATGAGGTCATCAAGGTCGGAGGCGAAGCCGTTACCTGTATTGACGGCTTGATCAATCTTCGCTGATGAACGGTGTCCAGCTACCTCCGGTGGCTGGGCATGCCTAATCACCGTCACCAACTTTTGAAAGAAGGGGGGGAACACCCGTATCGGTGCGTCGTCAGAGTTTCTTTTGCTTGGTGGTCAATGAGACCCACGCGACACCGCTCAATGTCACTAAGGCCGAAATGCCGCTGAGCATTGTGATGTCCTCGCTGAGGATGAGAACGCCAAGTACCATGCTCAAGATGGGAACTGAAAGCTGAACGGCCCCGGCAGTAATAGTGGTCATTCGAACCCGTGCCCAATACCAAATCGCGTATCCAACGGCTGATGTTAAACCTCCAGCAATCACTGCATACCACGCCCCGGTAGTATCGACACGCAGATGATCATGTTGGTAAAGCACGAGCACAACAGCAAAGGGAATTGCCCCAAGAAAACTGCTCGCAGTCTTGACGAGTGGAGACTCGTTAGCCTTTCCCGCCACTGAGAAAGCGCCCCACGCGATTCCTGCAACCGCCATCAACGCGGCAGCATACGCAGGTGGTGCCGATGCGGATGGGGCGAGAAAAGCGATCATTCCGCCGAGAGCAACGAACAGCCCGAAGATGCTTGTGCGTTCCCCCCTCCGGAGCCCATAAGAAATCATAAGGACTTGTGCAGATGCAAAGAGTATCAATGCGCCTGCGCCGGTACTGATGTCACGGTAGGCGAAGGAAAAGGCGGCGACATATGTGAACAGGAAGATTGCGGCCCACCACTGCGCTTTGAGCTGTTTAATTTTTCCGCCCTGAGCCAGGAAAATTATCAGTAATGTCAGTGCGCCCGATATCACTCGGATGCCACTGAATGAAGCCGCATCGATGTCGGTCGTTTGAAAAGCTGCCCTGGTGAGCAATGAGTTGGCTGCGAACGCAATCATTGCAAGGCTCGTCATCAGAACGATAAAAGGCGCGACTGATGCGTTGCTAGCCGCTGTGTCAGTGCTCTGGCCTGAGCTCTTGAACGTCATTCTGAATCTCCATCACCGATTTCAATGCAATCGCAAGTGCGACAATGTGCGCTAGGTGTTAGCGCACGAGAGCGATGACGCTTAGGGCAAACCTTTCTGTGCCACACTTTCACCTGCGACAGTCAACACAATCCGGAATTTGGCTTCACCAGACTTCAACTTCTGAAAGGCCTCATTGGCTTGTTCGAGTGGCATGACCTCGATTCTCGGACGTACATCCGTGAGCACGCTGAAATCCAAGGTGCGCTCATTTTCGTAGGGTGTGCCTGTGAGGGATCCGCACACACTGCGTTCGCCGACGACTAACTGTCCAGACGAAACGGGCAGGGGTGACTTGTGTGCTCCAAGCAGAATCAACCTTCCTTGAGGTGCCAATCCGCCCACCACCGCAGACACCGCGTCGGGATGACCGACGGTGCTGACGATGGCCTGAGCACCGCCCAAGCTGTTGAGCGTTGCTGCAGCATCTTCGTTATTGGTATCGATATAAAGATGCGCCCCCAATGCCAGCGCATCATCTGCAATGTCTTGACCTCGGCCCACGGCGATGACTCTAAACCCCATGCGGCGCGCATACTGGAGCGCCATGTGTCCGAGGCCTCCTATACCAAGAATGGCCACGGTGTCACCCGCGTTGGCACCACATTTTTTTAGGGCATTGAAGGTCGCTATACCTGCGCAGAGGAGCGGGGCGGCCTCCACGGCGTCGAGCTCGTCGGGGATCGACACCAGTCCGCTGCTGCGAGCGATCATCAGCTCGGCATAGCCACCGTCACAGGTAGCACCAACGAAATGTTGGTTAGGGCAAAGTTGAAAGTTGCCCTGACGGCATTGGGCGCACTCGTTACAGTGTCCGCCGAGTCGGCCCACCCCTACGCGTTGGCCAATCTTCCAGATGGAAGAGGTGTGAGCGCCGAGCGCCTTTATACGGCCAACCACCTCATGACCTGGTACCCGTGGTGCTTGCAGCGTTGGATCTGCACCTTCGATGTCGCTTATGTCGGCACCACAGATGCCGCACGCTTCGACTTCAATCAATACCTCTCCGGTACATGGAGTAGGTATCGGGCGATCCACCATTTCGAGGACTCCAGGCCGGGTCACTTGCATTGCTTGGTAAGTATTTTTCATGGTCTTGTGTCCTATGGGTAGGTCAGATTTGACGTGAGTGGGTTCAGCGCTTCATCGATTCAAAGCTGGGCGAAGCCCCCGTCAACAACAATCTCCGCACCCAACATGTAGCGCGACTCATCACTGGCAAGAAACATTGTCGAACTGATGAAGGATATGTTTCACATCGGCAGGAGCACCGATGGTTGCCACTGCTTGCACGGAGGGCATTTCGGCGGCGGCACTCAACGCTGCCGCCCCACCCAAACTGTGGCCAATCAGTAATGAAGGAGGATGGCCTGCTTCAGTCATGGCGCGGCCTGCGGCGATGAGATCACCCACATCAGCGGCGAAAGTTGAGTGAGCGAATTCTCCTTCGCTACCCCCGAGTCCTGCGAAGTCAAAACGCAGTACACCAATCCCGTTCAGTGCAAGGGCTCGTGCAATTCGCGCTGCCGCGAGGCTTTCCTTTCCACAAGTGAAACAATGGGCAAAAATAGCCCACCCACGAGGTGTGGTCTGTGGACGCTCAATTCGTCCAGACAGCACTGTTCCAAGTGCTCCGTGAAAGTCAAAACGTTGATCTGGCATGTTCTCATCCTCAACGAATGGGGAAGTATTCGTTTAGTCCGGCAATGGCGATAAGGCCCGAATTGCCAGCGACGTGGCCTCAATGGCACCGGCAACGTATCCAGGGAACTGTGGTGACCATTCACTGGCGATGCCGGTGAGTCGCCCCTTCCAAATCCCTGAGCTCGCCGCAGCTTGGGGAGTGCTTGTGGGGTGGCCAGCCGAGCCAAGATCAGCTTCGGTAGCGGTCAAAGGATCCTGCGCCCAGTCCTTGATGAAGTCAGCGCGTGGTTCCGCTGCCTGTGATCCAAAGAGACGTACGAGTTGTGCACGGCTGTGTTCGCGCAGCACATCCTCGGGAACCGCTTTACGGACGTACGCAGGTACACCGAAGAAGCCAAATAGCGCCGCGCTGCCATCAGGCATGGAAGCATCGTGTATCTCGCCCAATGGGCCACGCGCACTCCGCGCGGCACCGGACAGCCCCTGCTCACGCCAGAATGGTCTGTCGTAGATCGCAAGGTATTTGGCATGAGGCGCCATCCAAGTGGCAGTGTCTCGCCACTGTCGAGCCAACTCGGTTGGCAATGCTGGCTCAAACTTGATGTTTCGCTCTACCAGACGCGGAGGCATCGCCAGCAAGACCTGCTCTGCGCACCAGGTCGTGAGGTTTCCGGCAGAGTCTGTGCTATCAATTTCTACATTGGCCGGTGTGGCGCGAATCGAGAGGACGGTCTGATCGGTAAGCGTTTGTTTTGAGTCCAGCGATCTGCTCAGTGCGTCGATGAGTGCCGACATGCCACCTTTCAAGCGAATAGAGGCCGGTGAGCTGGCATAGCCGCGCGTGCGTGCCGGCGATTCACTCGACGCGCGTTCCACCATCATGTCGCCAGTGTCGAACTGCTCGAAGTATTCCAGGCCTAGCTGCACAATCAGTTGATGCAATTCAATTTGGAAGTCGGGCCAGAACCAAGTGGGCCCTAAATCAAATCGATCAGAGGTATGTGTCGACGCCCGGTCGTGGGGCGCTCTGACTGATGCGATTCGGCCTCCGAGCACATCACGCGCCTCCAGAAGGATGTAATCCTGGCGACCCTGACGTTCGAGCAGATAAGCGGCATACAGGCCACTCAAACCTGCTCCGACGATGACAGTGCGTACGTTTGGCATTTAAATTCCTGCCGTCAGATCGGCCAGATGACCTGTTTTGAGATAGACGGTGGCACCCTGTTCACCAGCGGTGATCGGGGGGATTTCTCCAGCGGGTGTGCGCACCCAGCTACCGGAGGTAAAAGAGCGCTCACTCACAACCACTTCACCTTCCAGCACCAACAACTCCGCGCCTTGTACGGGCGTGGAGAGGAGTGCTTCAGATGCTGGCAGTCGAGTTAGGCATACTTCCTCAGATTGATCTGAGAATAAGGGGCATATCTCTCGATTACCGTGACGAAGCCAATTGTTTGGGTCACTGGTATCAATCCGCACGTGTTGGGCTTCGTCGTCGCGCATTTGCTGAAGTTTGACGAAGATAGTCGCGCCCTCACTGCTGGAGGGGCGGTGTCCAGAGCCAGGTGGGTTACGCAGATACCAGCCAGCAGGATAATGTTCGTCGTCCTCAGAAAAAGTACCGGCCAACACCAGGATTTCCTCACCGCCTGGGTGCATGTGGTGTGGGAAGTACGAATCGGGTGCATACCGCACTATGCTGGTTGCACGAGCTTTCTCTGCCCCCACGCGATCCAGCATCACACGCTCGACACCGTTTTGAGGGGAGGAGACCCATTCATACTTGTGGGGTGCCACGAACGCGCGGCGCGAGAAATCTGAATTGATCAGCATGGGGATTCTCCAAATAACGCGCTGACAGGTGCCCCCTAGGAACGCGGGCACCTGTCGCTGCGGCTTAGTCCTTTGGAAGCTGTTGGTAGGTCTCGATGACACGCGCCGAATAGGTCAGCGCTGCACCAGCATTGAGAGCAATAGCGACGCCCAAGGCTTCGGAGATTTCTTCGAGAGTGGCACCAGCATCGACAGCCTTTTTGGTGTGCACTGAAATGCAGCCGTCGCAGCGCGTGGTAACGGCCACAGCGAGGGCGATCATTTCATGAAACTTGGCTTCCAAATGACCAGTCCTGGCGGCAGCGTTGTCGATAGTCATCAGGCCGCGCATAACGTCGGGGCTCTGTTTTGCGTAATCGCCTACGCGTTCCAGAAGGGTTTCACGGTAAGCGTTCCAGTCTTGCATCATGACGGTATTCCTCTTGAAAATTTGGGCATGCGTCGCCGTGCTGCGCTTGTAACGCGGCTTAAGCGGCTAGGTAGATGCGCACATCGGGTGCAGCATCGAGTAATGGTTTCAGAGCTTCGACGACGTCCGCTGTGAACAGCTCGCTTTGCAGGTATGCGCGTGCGTTTTCTGTGGTGTCAAAGCCGTGCAGCACTTGCACATCCTCATCGCGTACAAGCAGCTCTTTGGACTGCGCACCCTTGATGGTTTCGAGGAAGGGCGCCTTGTACGTCTGGTAGATGCCGGCGGCTTCAGCACGTTTGGCAGCGGCAATCTTGAGGTTGATTTGCAGATAGACCATATGCGTTTCTCCTTACCAGTGGTGCAGCAATGTCGGCAGGCGCGAGCGCCTGCCCGAGGTGATCAGTTGCGGCCAGCCATCACGCCGCCGTCGACATCCCAAATCGCGCCAGTGACCCAGCCTGCTTTATCCGAAAGCAGGAACGAGACGACTTCGGCCACGTCCTGTGGAGTGCCGACACGACCGATTGGGTGGAAACTGTTGAAACCTTGCAGTGCGCTATGAACTTCAGCTTTAGGAATAAAGCCTTCGTAGATCGGGGTTTGTACCACCGCAGGGGAGACCGCATTGACGCGAATTTGCTTGGGGGCCAATTCCATCGCCAGATGTTGGGTCAGCGAATGCAGACCGGCCTTGGCCATCGAGTAGGCCGACGATGGAGTGGCTGCAATGGCTTGTTTGGCCCACATCGAACCGATGTTGACGATCGCACCAGGCTTGCTCTTGGCGACCAGGTTGGCGGCTACTTTCTGAGTGATGAAGAAGAACGCTTTGTTCAGCTTCATGTACTGGTCGTAATCTGCACCCTCATGTTCCAGAAATGGTTTAGGGAAGAAAACGCCAGCCGCGTTCACCAGCAGATCGACATCTGCATGCTGCTCATCAATGGCTTTGAGCAATGCGTTCAAACCCTCGCTGCTGGATAGGTCAGCGGTCACTGCCCATACCTGGCCCAATTTCGCCAGCTCCTGACGCGCCGCTTCGGTCTTATCCGGGCGGTTGCCTACAATTACAGCGCTACCACCGCCAGCCAGCACCATGCGTGCCGATTCCAAACCCATACCGCTGGTGCCACCGACGACCAACAGCTTTTTGCCTTTGAATTCAATGCTCATTTTGAAAACCTCGATTTACGCCTGTCGACGACAGGACTCAGTAAAAGAAAAAATATCTCGGAGCATCCAGCTCATGCCCTTACGCTAAACTGCATGTAGCCTCGTGGCGTCCATTTACCGCTTCATCGATGGATGCGCTTTTTCTGACAGAATCATTACGTCAGACTTCGAGTTTCCTGAGCAGGGACTTTGCTCCGGCTTCGATATGGGATGGATTCTTCGCTGATTTGCATACGCCGACAAACGAGATAAAGTGTTCCTTTTTAAAAGAAAATCTTTACCGACATGAAAACGCCCGTTCATCTGAATGCTCTACGCGCGTTTGAAGCCAGCGCCCGCCATCAAAGCTTTTCAGCGGCAGCGGCGGAGTTGAACGTCACACCCGCCGCAGTCGGACAGCTCGTACGCACCTTGGAGGATTGGCTGGGCGCACCACTGTTTCTGCGCAGTAGCAGTGGACGGGTGCGGTTAATACCTACTGAAACTGCTGAGCGTGCACTGCCGGATATTCGGGCCGGCTTCGACAGGTTGGTTCTCGGCATGGAGAGACTCCAGGAGGCATCTCCTTCAGGCGTACTCACCGTGGCGATAAGTCCTGCATTTGCTGCCAAGTGGCTGCTGCCAAGGATTGAGCACTTTCACAACGCTCGACCTGATACTGATGTGAGACTTGATACCAACCTAAAGCCTGTGGACTTCGTCGCTCAGCGTATTGATATCGGGGTGCGATACGGCGCAGGTAGTTGGCCAGGCCTGGTGGCAGAAAAGCTAATGGGGGAAGAGGTCTACCCTGTATGTTCGCCAAAACTGCTTAGCGAACATTGGCGTTTGCAAAAGCCAAGCGATCTGGCAAGCGAGACCTTGATTCATGATTTGTCGATGGATAGGCCTACGGGGTTTCTATCTTGGGACATGTGGTTGCAGACGGCTGGCGTCCCCAACGTTGCGACACGCGGAATGCAAATCAACAATTCAGCGGCGGTTCTACAGGCTGCCATCGACGGTCACGGTATCGCTCTCGCTCGAAGCGTGATGGCAGCCGATGATCTCGCGACGGGACGTTTAATACGTTTGTTCCCCGAGATATCGTGCATTTCGCCATTGGCTTATTACGTCGTGTATCGAGCAGAGTGCTCGAGTTTGCCAAAACTGTCCGCTTTTCGAGACTGGCTATTCGAGGAGGCAGCGTCGAAGTAAAGGAACTGACATTCGGAGCGGCTACCAATAGTTAGCCGCTTGAGGACGGCGCTCGCCCCGAAGTGCTTTACTACCTAACAGGCTGAACCACATGGCATTGACCTTCTGGCTGCAAGCAGGCCAGTGCCGAGCCGACCTGTAAGGTTTGAGGTTGGACGCCTACGTTAGATGGGCGACGCTGTAGCCAAAGGAGCCCGAACATAGCCAGCAGCATTGGAACCAGAATTAGACCGGAGGCGGTCGTCCAGCCATAGGCGTCGAGCAGTCCGCCAGATAGAAATGAACCGAAAACCATAGTGCCGAATACAACGAAGTCGTTGATCGCTTGTACGCGCGGCCCGTCTTCTGAGGTGTGACAGGTCAGCACCAAGGCAGAGGCCCCGAGAAAACCGAAGTTGCAGCCAACGCCAAGCAATACCAGTGCAAGCCAAAAATGGCCAACGCTCATCCCTAGCATCCCAACCAGTGCAGCCATGCCTATCAGCGCAAGCCCTAATTGCCCCTAATGTAGCAATCCACTGGAGGTGGATGGATCTCCATGGTCTATCAAAAGGCAGAAATGATCAGGATTAACAGCCTTCCTGACGACGCCTATAGACTCTCAGGGTCGCCGAAAAACATCTGAATCCGCGAACGCAACCAGCGCTCGCCTGGATCGTTGTCCTGGGAGCCGCGCCAGGCCATGTGCAGCTCGAAGCTGCGTACCGGGATGGGCGGGTCTTCGGCGCGTACGCCACCGGCGGAGGTCAGGGCCTCGGCGGTGTAGTCGGGCACGGTGGCGATGATGTCGGTGCCCGACAGCAGCGTACTCAAGCCGTTGAACTGCGGGACGGCCAGTACGACGTGGCGCTTGCGGCCGAGCTTTTCCAGCTCTTCGTCGATGAAGCCGCTCAGATCACCGGCGAAGGACACCAGGGCATGGGGGCGGGCGCAGAATTCGTCCAGGGTCAATTGCCCGGGCGCGGTATCGGCCCGCAGCACCTTGGGCGAGCTGCGCCGCAGTACCTTGCGCTTGGCGTTGGCCGGCAGGTCGTCGGTATAGCTGACACCAATGGAGATTTCGCCGGACGTCAGCAGGCTCGGCATCAGGAGGTAGTTGACCCGGCGCACCACCAGCACGATGCCCGGCGCCTCGGCGCGCAGGCGCTTGAGCAGCATCGGCAGCAGGGCGAACTCGGCATCGTCCGAAAGGCCGATGCGAAACACCGAGGTGCTGGTGGCCGGGTCGAATTCCGCCGCCCGGCTGACTGCCGTGGAAATCGAGTCCAGGGCCGGGGAGAGCAAGGCGAAGATCTCGATGGCCCGTGCCGAAGGTTCCATGCTGCGGCCGGTGCGCACGAACAGCGGGTCATCGAACAGGCTGCGCAGCCGCGACAGCGCGGCGCTGATGGCCGGCTGGCCGAGGAACAGTTTCTCGGCGGCGCGGGTTACGCTGCGTTCATGCATCAGTGTTTCGAACACGATCAACAGGTTCAGGTCGACACGACGCAGGTCATTACGATTCATCTGGGGTCCTGGCAGATTCGGCAAGCTTGACGTGGGCGGCCATATGGGAACAATGGCCGGCATGAATCTTACGGGTAAAGGCTGGTACTCTGCACCGGCTAATTGAATTTTCCTAGGCTCTGTAGGGAAAGCCCTGATACTCGTTCATGCTGCGTTGAAAACGGCCTCGCAAGGCTCATGTACCCCGGTACGCTGCGCTTGCCCGGCTGTGTTCGCCTTGCCTGAGCTTGGTCCCAAGACGTTTCGTAGCCTAGGAGCGGGCCTGCAGGGCTGGTGGTTTTCTGATGGCGGAATCAATGACAGGCATGTCGACTATTAATAGCCACTGATGGTCTTGGGCACAAAGCCCGGATAGAGTTCAGGGCATTAGAGGTTACTTTGACGAGGTTTGCGATGTCCCGCACGATCCGTTTTCACAAGTTTGGTGGTGCCGAGGTGCTCAAATGCGAAGAGCAGACGACGGCTCTTCCTGCGCCAGGAGAAGTGCAGGTCCGCGTAGAAGCGATCGGTATCAGCTGGTATGACACCCTTTGGCGCCAGAACCTGGCGTCGTCCCAGGCTCGCCTGCCTTCTGGCCTGGGCCATGAAATGGCTGGGGTGGTCACCGCCGTGGGCGACGGTGTCGACGACCTGGCCGTAGGCGACAAGGTCGCCAGCTTCCCCGCCGAAAGCCCGAACGATTATCCGGTGTACGGCGAGCTCATCGTGCTGCCGCGCACCGCGCTGACCCGATATCCCGACGTCCTGAGCCCGATCGAAGCCGCCGTGCACTACACGCCGCTGCTGATCGCCTATTTCGCCTATGTCGACCTGGCGCGGGTCAAGCCCGGGCAGTTCGCCCTGGTGACGGATGCCAGCCATTGCGCCGGTCCGTCCTTTGTCCAGTTGGGCAAGGCGCTGGGGGTGCGGGTGATCGCGGCCACCAAGACCTCCGATGAGCGTGAGTATCTGCTGTCCCTGGGGGCCGAGAAGGTCATCGTCACGGAAGAGCAGGACTTGCTCATGCAAATCAACAAGCTTACCGACAATCGCGGTGTCGACGTGGTGTTCGACGGCCTTGGCGGACCGCAGATGTCCTTGCTGGGCGACGTGCTGGCGCCACGGGGCAGCCTGGTGTTGTACGGCCTGCAAGGTGGCAATCAGACGCCATTCCCGGCCTGTGCGGCGTTCCAGAAGAACATCCAGTTCTTCGTGCATTGCATTGGCAATTTCACGGGCAAGCCGGAACTGGGTATTGTCCAGGACCACGTAGCGTTGCAACGGGCTCTGCGCGATATCAACCAATTGACGGCCGATCGCGTCCTGTTGCCCCTCAAGACCCGTGTTTTCCCGTTCGCCGAGTTTGTTGAGGCGCACCGCTACATGGACGAATGCCCTTGCCGCGAGCGTGTTGCCCTCCAGGTGGTCGATCCCGCCTGACGTCCGTCCCGCGCAAGAGTCGTCGCAACGGGCTCTTGCGCATCCTCGACCCGACCCGGTCATCCCCGCCATCAGGCCAGTGAATCCGTGCTGACACGGTTGCTTGCGCCTGCCTTTCGTTCGAACCCACTTCGTTTGTGCCCCGGACAACTGAGCTGGTTTTTGCCTTTAATCTGTATCTTCTAATCATTAATGAAGTCCTGATAATTGAACGCTGGTTTTCAGCTCAAGGAAGAAGTCGTGGTGCAATACACGTTTTCGGAAGGTCTTCGTCCTTCAATACCTGTTCAAGATGCTTTGGCCGTTATTGGGTCCGGGTTCTTCTATCGATTGTCAGAAGAACAGCGTGGGGCAGACTGTTCACTAAAGTTCAGCATGTTCTTTGTTTTTTGTACTCATTATCTGTGGGACGTTGTCGGAAATCTCCTAGGACGCGCCCGTGGCTTGTTGAAAGCCAATGATTGTGCGGGTTTGAGCCGGACCCTGGACGCAAGTTGGTTGGCGCTCAATGTATGTGTCAAATAATTACGGCAAGCAAAGTTCAAGCGTATTAACAATACTCTTCGCAGTAGTAGAACAGATCCTCCAGCCCAACATGTCGCGCGGTCACATCAGTGGGTGCGAGGCCGATATTCGAATTTCCAGGTAAATGGTTATGAGTGCAATTCATGAGCAGGCAATGGTTCACGTGTATCAACAGATATTGCAGCGACTGTTAAGTTTCTATTCCCGTGCCGAGCGCACGGCGTTGCAGCTTTTGATACAACGCCTGATTGTCGCCGCCGGCGGCATCGAGCGGATCGGTGATTACCGGGTGCTGACGGTCCAGAACGGAAGCCGGGACAGTTTCTATGTCCTGACGGCCCTGAGGGCGGCGCAATTGAGCATTGCCGGCCGGCATCCGGTCACCTTCGACCTGCGTGTCGCCACGCCGCGGTTGGGCGAGACCACCCAGTCGACCCTGGAAAACATCCACCGCTGCTATAGCGCGCTGTTCGTCTACGACGATCCCCGGGTCGAACTGCTGATGAGTGATAACCGCGAAGTGGTGCCGTTCAATCACCGCCAGCCATTGTCGGTGGCCGGGCACGAATCCAATCGCATGGACATGCTGGTCCTGGGGCACCTTCGCTCCCCCGATAGCCCCCTGGAGATCGGCGACGATGGCTATCTGGCCATGGCGGAGTTCTATCGGCACATGGCGCGCTGGGAGGCGGGGGTCGATTCCCTGGTGAGCAGCGATACGCCACGCCAGCAGAAGCAGTTCATGGCGGGCCTTCGACGGGCGACCCGCAAGATCGGCCTGGTCACCGAGCCAACCGGCACCTTCGACAGTCTGTTCGCGCAGCTCGATGGTCTTGGCGGCGATCTCTTCCAGCATTTCTACGGGGCGCACCGGGTCGGGGCGTGGAAACCCGAGGGCTGTTTCCAGGCCTGCCGTCGCGTCGGGCATATCGGTATCGACGACCTGATCGTCGAGCGCTCCGAGGAAACCAACTGGCCGCTGTTCAGCGAATTCCTGCGGGTGCGAACCGACGACTTCATCGCGTCTTCCCCCGAGAACGAATACCTCAGCCCGCTGCTGTCGGCTCATCTGCATGGCCTGCAGGCCTGCTACCTGCAGGGGCGCAGCTACGAGACGGGCTATGGCGACTATGTCCAACGGGCTGTCATGATCATGCACCGCAAGCAACTGCCGGAGCATGCCTGCGCGCAGGCCAACGAGCTGTTCGGTCCGCCCTCGGCCATTGCCGAGCGGCGTGCCCTGGCCGCCCTCGAAGCGCAGAAGACGCTGGGGCTCAACGAAGCGCAACTGGTGTGCATGCTGTTCGCGCCCTTTGTCGAAAAAGGCGCAGGCCTCGAGCATTTCCTGCGCTGCTGCCATCCCGGCATGCTGGTGGCGATGCCGGACTTGCACAAGGCCATGCAGGGCGCGCCCATCGCCGACCAGGTGGCGCAGTGGATGGTGGATGTCAGCGGCCTGTCCATCGACATGCTCAGCAGGCTCTATGGGGCGAGCATCGCGGCGCCGGACCAGGAAAACGCGTCCGGAGTCGATCCGCAACAGGGCCTGGACGACACCGACGATGACGCGCCGGGACTGGACGCCGATGGCCTGCGCGAACGCTCGGCCAGGCATTGAGGGGCGCGGCTTGACGGATTTATTCAACGACTGCCCGGCCGGTTCGGTGCTCGCATCAATGGCGAGCCTGAAGTCATGAAAGGAGGGCGGGAAACGGATTTCGCCTACCAGGCGGTCTATCGCTACCTGACGACGTTGATCAACGAACTGGGCGCCGATGCCCGGGTGCGCCTGCCGTCGTTGCGGCAACTGGCCGACCGCCTGAGCGTGTCGATCTCCACCATCCAGTACGCCTATTCGCTGCTGGAGAAGGAAGGGCGGGTCTATTCCATCGCCAAGTCCGGGTATTACGCCTCGCCGGTGCCCTGCGTCGCGACCCTGGAGGGGGGCGACGATTTGCTCGAGACGCTGTATGTCAATGCACGGCGACCGGGCATGCGAGTACTCAGCGCCGACGAGCCTGCCGCGCTGCAGCCCCTGGACAGTCCGCTGCTACTGCTTGAGCGCGAATTGTTGCGCCAGTATCCACGCTCCTCCCAGATGCCTTCGCAACCCTGGGGTGAACAGGAACTGCGTACCGCCCTGGCGGCCCGGTATACCTCTTCGCCGGCCCGCTGCTGGAATGCCGATGATGTCTACATCGGTGCCGATCCGAGGGGCGTGCTGGAAATCCTCATTGCGGTCCTGGAACTGCGGGGCGCGACGGTCCTGGTGGAATCGCCCTGCGACTGGACCCTCCTTCGCCTGTTGCAAGCGGCTGAGGTCCGGGTGGTGGAGTTGCCCTTGTTGGGGGATGGCGAAATCAGCCTGGAGCTACTGGAACAATTGCTGGCCAACGAGTCTGTGCGCCTGGTGGTGCTCTCCTCTGTGCTGAACATGCCCATGGGCACGCTCGCGTCCGAAGGCAATCGTCGCGCCGTGGCTCGCTTGCTGGAGATGCATGGCACCTGGGTGCTGGAAAACGACAGCTACACGGACCTGGCATTCGAAACGGGTGCCACGCCTTTTCGTGACCTGCTGGACCCGGATCGGCTGATCGTCTATTCCACCTTCGAAAAGACCGTGGGCCCTGAAGCGCCGTACGGTTATGTGCTGTCGCGTCAGCTGACCCTGCCGCTGCAACGGCATTTCCTGCTGCGCGCGTTTCGTCTGTCGCCGATTCGCCAGAAAGCCATCGCCCGGCTGTACAGCAATGGTCGGATCGATCAGCACGTGCTGGTCCTGCGGCGTCTGTTGCGCGACAGCGCGGGCGCTACGACGCAGCTGCTGGGCGAGCGGCTGGGGGACAGCGTGCAATGGGTGCAGCCCCAGGGAGGTGCGACCATCTGGGTGCGCTCGTTGCGACGGGTGGATCCGCGGCGGGTGTTCCAGCGCCTGCTTGCCCAGCGGATCGTCATTGCCCCGGGGGAGCTGTTCAGCCTCCAGGGCCTGTATGCCCAGCATCTGCGCCTGACCCATGCCCTGGGCGGATCGGATGAGATGGACGTCGCGCTCTGGGCGCTGGCCGAGGCCTTGAGGCTCGAGCAATCGTAATGCAGGGCGATGGATCGAACCCATCGCGCCACGGTCGAACTGTCAGTAAACTGCATTCCATTTCCCAAGCCACTCCATTCAGAGGTTTTGCATGACAGTCAGTCCATTTGCGGGCAAGCCGGCGCCGGCAGAGTTGTTGATCGATATCCCGCGACTGGTGACGGCCTACTACACCGGCCGGCCCGATGCCTCGGTTGCCACCCAGCGTGTGGCTTTCGGCACCTCCGGTCACCGTGGCAGCTCATTCGACCTGGGATTCAACGAGTGGCACGTGCTGGCGATCAGTCAGGCGATCTGCCTGTACCGAGAAGCCCACGGGATCGACGGGCCGCTGTTCGTCGGTATCGACACCCATGCGCTGTCTACCCCGGCGGGTGCCAGCGCCCTGGAAGTGCTGGCGGCCAACGGCGTGACCGTCATGATCGCCGAAGGCGACGAATACACCCCGACGCCCGCGGTGTCCCATGCCATCCTCTGCTACAACCGCGGGCGCACCAGCGGCCTGGCGGACGGCATCGTCATCACGCCGTCCCACAACCCGCCGCAAAGCGGTGGCTACAAGTACAACCCTACCAACGGCGGTCCGGCCGATACCCACATCACCAAGTGGATCGAAGCCAAGGCCAATGAATTGCTGGCCAACCAGTTGGCCGGCGTCAAGCGCATCAGCTACGAGCAGGCGCTGAAAGCCCCAACCACTCACCGCCATGATTTCCTCAACACCTACGTGGCCGACCTGGTCAACGTCATCGATTTCGACGCCATCCGTGCCGCCGGCTTGCGCCTGGGCGTCGATCCGCTGGGCGGAGCGGGGGTGCGCTACTGGCCGGCCATTGCCGAGCATTACCGCCTGGACCTTGAGGTGGTGAACACCCAGGTGGATTCGACGTTCCGCTTCATGACCGTCGACTGGGATGGGCAGATCCGCATGGACCCGTCTTCCAGTCATGCCATGCAGGGGCTGATCGGCCTGAAGGAGCGGTTCGACGTGGCCTTCGCCTGTGATCCGGACCATGACCGCCATGGCATCGTGACGCCGTCCGGTGGACTGCTGGCTCCAAACAACTACCTGGCCGTCGCCATCGACTACCTGTTCCAGAACCGCCCGCAATGGCGCGCCGATGCGGCGGTAGGCAAGACGGTGGTCAGCAGCGGGCTGATCGACCGCGTCGCCCGGCGCCTGGGTCGTCGTCTCTATGAGGTGCCGGTGGGCTTCAAGTGGTTCGCCGATGGCCTGTTCGACGGTTCCCTGGGGTTCGGTGGCGAAGAGAGCGCCGGGGCTTCGTTCCTGCGCAAGGACGGCGGTGTCTGGAGCACCGACAAGGACGGCCTGATCCCGGCGCTGCTGGCGGCGGAAATGACCGCCCGTACCGGTCGTGATCCAAGCCAGGCCTACCGCGCCCTGACGGATGAGCTGGGCGAACCGTTCTCGGTGCGCGTCGACGCCAAGGCCAGCCCGCAGCAGAAGGCCTTGTTGAGCAAGCTTTCGCCAGAGCAGGTCGCTTCCACCGAACTGGCCGGTGAGCCGATCCAGAGCATCCTCAGCCATGCCCCGGGCAACGACCAGGCCATCGGCGGCCTGAAGGTCATGACCGAAAATGGCTGGTTCGCGGCGCGTCCGTCCGGTACCGAGGACATCTACAAGATCTACGCCGAAAGCTTCATTGGCGATGAACACCTCAAGCAACTGGTGAGCGAGGCGCAAGCCCTCGTGGATGGCGCCATCAGCTGACCTGTGAGGAGGACCGTGTGCGAGCCTGCCCGGGAAGGCGGTTCAGTGGGCGAAGAGGTTGACTGACCTACCGCTATCGCCAGCAGGCTCGCTGCCACGGAAATCCGGGTGAAGATCTCGGCGCCATCTCTATCCCTATGGGCGCGCGCCCGCGAAATCGAGCGTCCAGGCGATGGCAAGGGGCTTATTCCAAAGGCCCCAGCACCTGCCGGTATTTCTCCAGGCCCTGGGGTGTCCGGCGGGTCAGGCTGATTTCGATGCCTGTCGGGTTGTCCCGGCGGTTGCCGCTGAGCTTGCGCCAGCCTTTTTCCACGTCCCAATACCGCAATGCGGCATCGCTGACTTCGCTGAGCACGGCCACCCCCGGCCCGGGGGCGGGCAGTGGGTAGTGGCTGCGGGCCGGGCCCTGGGCGCGGTAAAGCGTGTCGCCCTTGAGCCACCAGCGCACCCGTTGCAGCTGGCCTTCCTGGGTCGCGGAGACACGGATGACATCCAGGCGAAACCCCCGACCCTCGGTGCTGCGCACGGTCAGGGCGGGTGGGGCGGTGGAGGGTTCGTCGTCAACGCCGGGCTTCATCGGTTCGCTCAACTCGGTACTGGCGCGCAGGGCCACGTCGCGCTCCAGCTGGTTCAGCACCCGTAGCAGCGCTTCAGTCTGTTCGGTGCTGGCCTGCAGGTGGCTGTCGGCCCGGGTCACGCTGTCCAGCCCGCGCCAGGCGATCAGACTGACCACCGCCATCAGCAGGATCGCCACCATGACTTCCAGCAAGGTGAAACCTGTCTCCCGGTTGTTCATCGGACCTGTATCCGTCCGGCGTCACTGCGTTGCACGGTGAGGCTGTTGAGGCCATCCGACAGGCGAATCTGCAGGGGCTCGGCAATCCATTCGGCGCTCAGGACGACACGTGGCCCCGGTTCGATATCGACTTGCAGGGAGGAACTCTGCCAGCGACGCGGGCGCAGTTGCGGATCGTCCTTGAAACGGTCCAGGCCGGTCCCCTGGTCGGCACGACGGCTGAAGCCGAACCCCTTGGCATCTGCGCGCCAGGTGATAGGGCGCCCGTCGACGCGGGCTTCGGTCTGGGCCAGTTGCAGCAATTGCGCCAGACGTTCGGCGTCCTGGCGCAGCAACTTCAACGGATCGGGCCGGATACTCAGGCTCACGGCGGCGCTGGCGATTCCGACGATCACCAGCACCACCATCAATTCGATCAGGGTGAATCCCCGCAGCCTGTCCCGGCCCATGGCGCGCTCCTTTGCGTTGAGCGTCATCCTGCACGGCGAAGATGATAAGCATGTGAAATAAAACGGAGAGAATTGACGCGTACGCTGAACGCCGGAATCAATACAAGGAGAGCCAGGTCATGTCCCTCATAGAGCGTGTGTCGCCGGCGCAGATCGTCCAGGCGCTAGGCCTGTTGGCAGCGCTGGCCGGGGTGGCGACCTGGTCTTCGTTATTGACGACATCCGCCGAATCCCGCACACCGGACGTGACGCCGCAACGCATGGCCGAGCGTTCCGATAACCCGGCGTTGCAGTGGTTTTCCAGCCAGCCGGCATCAGTGGACATCAAGGTCAGCGGCGTCATGGCCGGTGCCCGCGCGGCCGTGGCGATCCTCAGCCTCAACGACGGGCCACCCCGCGGTTTCCTGGTGGGCGAGAGAGTGGCCCCCGGCATACGCCTGGTGTCGATCGAGGCGCAAGCGGTGGTGATCGAACGCGGCAACCAGCAGACCCGGCTACCCCTGGCCCGACTGCCGGATTCGGTGAGCCTGCCTTCCCTGATACGTCGTTGAACAGCGAGCGGACGCAGGTCCGGCGCTCATTTTTCCCGACCGACCAGCGTCTCCAGCCGGGCCAGGGGCGGCGCCTCGCGGCTGCGGTCGGACACGCTCAGTTCGACCCGCAGCATCCGCCCGTTCTCCGCCGGGCGCAGGCTCTGCTCGCAGCGCAGCAGCAGTCGCCCCTGGTCGCAGTCCGATACCCGGGTGCCCGGGGTGAAGCGGCCTTGCAGACGCAACTGCGCCAGTTGGGTACGGGCGGCCAGCAGGGCGATGGATTTGTCGCGCAACAGGCCGTTGCCTTGGGTCATCACTGCGGCCACGCGCACCGCGGCCGACATGGCCACGGCAATGATCGCCAGGGCCACCAGCACTTCGATCAGGGTGAAGCCGGCTTGCGGAGCGGGGCGGCACATGGCTAGGACTCGATCGGTGAAGGCAAGCCTCCAAGGCTAGCCGGGGTTCGTGACCGATTGAAGACGCAAGCTCCTGACCAATTTCAATATCACTGACATATTTTCTTGTAACACTGCGCCTCGAATCGAATCCAGCGAAGGACCGTCGAGATGCAGATCGCCCGTTACACTGCCCGTCCCCAAGGCCCCAGCGGGCAGTGCGGCTTCACCCTTATAGAAATCATGGTCGTGGTGGTCATCCTCGGCATCCTGGCGGCGATGGTGGTGCCGAAGGTGCTCGACCGGCCTGACCAGGCGCGGGCGACGGCGGCCAAACAGGACATTGGCGGCCTGATGCAGGCCTTGAAGCTCTATCGTCTGGACCACGGCAGCTACCCGAGCATGAACCAGGGCCTCAAGGTCCTGGTCGAGCGGCCGGTCGATGCCAAGAACAGCACCTGGCGTTCCTATCTGGAGCGCCTGCCCAACGATCCGTGGGGTCGTCCCTATAACTACCTCAACCCCGGTGCCAATGGTGAAGTCGATGTGTTTTCCCTGGGCGCCGACGGCCAGCCCGACGGCGACGGGGTCAACGCCGACATCGGTTCCTGGCAGCTGTAAGGAACGTGATGCGCACGGATTCGCCCAACGGCGCGAAGCAGCGTGGCATGGCCGTCATCAGCGCGTTGTTGATCGCCGCGGTGGTGGCAGTCATCGCTGGCGGCATGCTGGCCCGCCAGACCCTCTTCACCCGTAGCGTGGAGGCCGAACAGCTACGTATCCAGGGAACGGCACGCTTGCAAGGCGGCCTGCAATGGAGCCGCCAACTGCTGTGGGAGGCCCGCCAACGTGATCCCTTGACGCGTTTCGGCCAGCCTTGGGCGAAACCCATCGTGATACCGGGTTCGAGCGCGGTCGAAACGCCGTTCGAAGGACACCTGGAAGACGAGCAAGGCAAGTTCAACCTGCGCAACCTCGTCGCCAACGAGCGGGTGGACCCGGAGCAACTACGGGCCTTCGAACGGCTGTGCGAGCAACTGGGTGTTGCCGCGGCGGTACGCGGGCGCATCGTCGAACGCGTCATCGCGGGGTACCCGAGATTGCCGGACACCGAGCGCACGAATGCCGCGACGACGGCTCACACCTTCGACAGCGGTCGCGACACCTCGCCCCACGCCGGCGGCACGCCGCTGGCGCCCACGCGGCCGATGATACGCACGTTGCAGGATCTGCACGGCCTCAAGGGGGTCACGACCAAGATACTGGAAACCCTGGCGCCCCATGTCACCGTGCTGCCGGCCAACACCTGGCTCAACGGCAATACCGCCAGTGCTCAGGTGCTGGCTGCCTACGTACCCGGACTGTCGCTGCAACAGGCCCAGGCATTGGTGGCCGAGCGCGACGGTGGCCACTGGTTCATCAATCGCGGCGATTTCGTCAATCGCCTGCGCATGCCGCAGTTGGAAACCACCGCCGTCAAGGTCGGCATCACCAGCGACTGGTTCCGCTTGCGCGGTCAGGCCCGCAGCGGTCAGCGTCGGGTCGAACTGGACGCGTTGCTGCAGCGCAGCCCGGATCGGCTGCCCCAGGTGATCTGGTCACGGGTGGGTGTATGAAGCGGCTGCGGGTAGCGCTGGCGCCGCTGGGGAGCCTGGACCTCGACACGCCATTGGCGTTTGCCTGGCTGGACCGCCAGGGGCGGGTGAGCGAACACGGGCGCAGCAGCCTCCGGGCCTTGGGGCAGGGCGCCAAACACCTGTCGGTAGAATGCTTCCTTCATCCCCGGGACAGTTTGCTGACTCGGTTGGAACTGCCTTCGCTACCGGCGGCGAAAATCAGTGCGGCGGTGACCTGCGCGGCCCAGGCCCTGATGCTCGGGGCCTGCGAGCGGATGCAGGTCGCCCACGGCCCTCGGGACCCCGATGGACAGGTGTCGATTGCCTGGCTGGACCGCGAGTCGCTCAACCTGCTCGGCGGCCTCCTGCAACAGGCCGGCCTGAGGTTGCGCGGCCTTTACCCGGCGGCCTACGCCTTGCCGGCCTTGGCCGGACCGGTGGCCTGTATCGAAGACGGACATCTGCTGGTGCGCCATGGCCCGCAGCATGCCGAGATACAGCCGCTGGTCGGGGAGACCGCGGACCCATGGCTGATGGACGCCGGGCCGGGCTTGCACTGGGTGGGAGAGTCGCCGCCGCAGCCTTCCATCGCGACCTTGCCGGCAAGCCAGCGCCTGGCGGGTGCCGTGCCGGGCTGGGGCTTGCATGGGGGGCTGAACCAGCGCACGACCGGACGTGGGGGCTGGGGCCGGGCGGCGGCGATCTGCGCGCTGGCCCTGGTGGTCTGGGTCGTTGGTCTGAATCTCTACGCCGCCCGCCACGCAGCCCAGGGGCAACGGCTCAAGGCGCAGATGACCCAGCGGGTGAAGCAGGCGTTTCCGCAGTTGCCGGTGGTCCTCAACCCATTGCAACAGGCGCGTCAGCAGATCGCTGCCCGTCGCGAGGGCTCGGCCACCGATCCGGCCCGGCGCTTCGCTGCCCTTGTGCGACAGGCCGGCAGCGCCATGCCCTTCATGGGCGGCAACGTGCAAACCCTGGTCTTCGATAACGGTGAGCTACGCCTGACCGTCGTCGCCGATGCGCAGAAAGCCACCGCCGCGGACGATTGGAAAATGCCCCTGGCCCAGGCCGGCATCGACGTCGTCGCCATCGAGCAGGGCTGGTTGTTGCGTACGGCCTCGAACGGTACGGGTGCCGCGGACACCCCCGACGACACCTCGGAAGCCGACGATGAGTAACCCCTCCCTGACCCGACTGAAGGTTCGCTGGCAGACCCTGCGTTCGCGTCTCAAGGGCGCCTGGCAGGGCCTGGCGTTGAGAGAGCGGCGCGCCGTGTCCCTGGCGGCGCTGGTGGTGGGCAGCTGCCTGGTCTGGCTGGTCCTGATCCAGCCGCCGCTCAAGACCATCGCCTATTGGCAGGCAGAAACCCCCAAGCTGCGTTCGCAGACCGAAGCGCTGGAGGTGCTGCTGCGGGATGTCGGCGGGCCTGCCCAGGGGCAGCCGGTCGAGTCGGCATTGCGTCAGACCCTGGAGGCCAGCGGACTGGGCGAACATTATCAGCTGCAGGCTGCCGACCCGGGTAACAACGCCTGGCAACTGACCCTCCAGGACGCTCCGGCCGATGGCGCGATCGACTGGTTGCTGAGCTATCCCGGACGATTTTCCCTGGAAGTGATCGAGGCCCGCTTGCAACGCACGGGCCCGGCCAGTTCCGACGACACCGACACCGCCGGCACATTGTCCGGAACCGTTCGCATGGATCAGGCGCAAGGCGCTAAGGAAGCTTCATGAAGGGGGCCAGATATCCACGTCATTGGCACAAGGCCGCGCCGTTGCTGTTGCTCGCGTTGAGCGCCTGCAACAGCACGCCGCCAGCCTCGCAGCCACCCTTGCTGGTGGACAGTGAGCTGGGCATGCCGCTGGGCAATACCCAGCGCACGGGCGACGCGTTGCTGGACCGGCAGCGGGCCCAGGCCTCGCGGGAACAGAAACCTGCGGCGAGGCATCCGGTCGATCTCACGTCCCGCAGTCGCGAAGCCCGCGCCAGCACGCCTGGGCGCAATCCGCTGGGGGATCAACCTGTCACGCTGAACTTCGTCGAGGCCGATATCCAGGCCGTGGTGCGAGCCTTGTCCCGCTCGACCGGGCAGCAGTTCCTGGTGGACCCCAGGGTCAAGGGCAACCTGACCCTGGTATCCGAGGGCCAGGTGCCCGCCCATCAGGCCTACGACATGCTGCTGGCGGCGCTGCGCATGCAGGGCTTCAGTGTGGTGGACGTGGGCGGCGTGGCCCAAGTGGTGCCCGAAGCCGATGCCAAGCTGCTGGGCGGGCCGATCTACAGTGCCGACAAACCGGCCGGCAACGGCATGCTGACCCGCACCTTTCGCCTGCAATACGAGAACGCGGTGAACCTGATCCCGGTGTTGCGGCCCATCGTTTCGCCCAACAACCCGATCAACGCGTACCCCGGCAACAACACCATCGTCGTCACCGACTACGCCGAGAACCTGACGCGGGTGGCGCAGCTCATTGAAGGCATCGACACCCCCAGCGCCATCGACACCGACGTGGTGCCCATCCAGAACGGCATTGCCGTGGACATCGCGCAGATGGTCTCCGACCTGCTGGAAACCCAGGGCGGTGACCAGACCCAGAAGATCAACGTGATCGGCGACCCGCGCTCCAACGCCATCATCATTCGCGCTGGCAGCCCCGAGCGCACCGAGCTGGCGCGCAACCTGATCTACAAGCTCGACAATGCCCAGAACAATCCGAGCAACCTGCACGTGGTGTACCTGCGCAACGCCCAGGCCGGCAAACTGGCCCAGGCCCTGCGCGGCCTGCTGACCGGGGAGAGCGAAACCGAGGGCCACGACAACTCGCGCTCGGTGCTCAGCGGCATGGGCGCCAGCACCAACGGCCAGGGCAGCCAGGGCAGCAGCGGTGATGGCAGCAGCGGGAACAGCGGCGCGGTCGCCCCCACCAGCGGCGGATACGGCCAGGGCAGCAGCGGGCAGGCTTCAGCCTCGACACAGAACGAGCAGAGCACCGCGTTCAGCGCCGGCGGTGTGACCATCCAGGCCGATGCCACCACCAACACCTTGCTGATCTCGGCGCCGGACCCGCTCTACCGCAACCTGCGGGAAGTCATCGACCTGCTGGACCAGCGCCGGGCCCAGGTGGTGATCGAAAGCCTGATCGTGGAGGTCGGCGAGGACGACGCCAGCGAATTCGGCGTGCAATGGCAGACCGGCGATCTCGGTGGCAGCGGCGTGATCGGAGGCGTCAATCTCGGCGGCACGGGGCTCAACCTCAACGGCAAGACCAGCATCGACGTACTGCCCCCGGGCCTGAACCTGGGGGTGGTCAACGGCACCGTGGACATTCCCGGCATTGGCAAGATCCTCGACCTGAAAGTCCTGGCCAGGGCCTTGAAAAGCAAGGGCGGCACCAACGTGCTGTCGACGCCGAACCTGCTGACCCTGGACAACGAAGCCGCGAGTATCTTCGTCGGCCAGACCATCCCCTTCGTCAGTGGCAGCTATGTCACCGGGGGCGGCGGCACCAGCAACAACCCGTTCCAGACCGTGACCCGCGAGGAAGTGGGCCTGAAGCTCAACGTGCGGCCGCAGATTTCCGAGGGCGGCACGGTCAAGCTCGATATCTATCAGGAGGTCAGCAGCGTCGATAACCGCGCCTCCGGCACCACCGGGATTGTCACCAACAAGCGCGCCATCGACACCAGCATCCTGCTGGACGACGGGCAGATCATGGTCCTGGGCGGGCTGCTTCAGGATGGCTACAGCCAGAGCAACGACGCGGTGCCATGGCTGTCGACCCTCCCTGGCATCGGTGCGCTGTTTCGCAATGAGCGGCGGCAGATCATCAAGACCAACCTGATGGTGTTCCTGCGGCCCTACATTATCCGTGACACGGCGGCGGGGCGCGGCATCACCCTCAATCGCTACGACTTCATGCGCCGCGCCCAGGGCCTGCTGCAACCGGAGCGCAGTTGGGCCATGCCGGACATGCAGGCGCCGCAACTGCCGGCCTCGGCCAAGGCGATCCCCGGCGCGGCGCCGGTCGGGCTGCAAACCCCGAGGGCGGCGATCAAGGCGGTGCCGGTCGAGGGAGATTCTCGTCAATGAGCATCAGCCCTCTGAGTGTTCGCGGCATGCGCAAGGCTGAAGCCAGCCCAAGAGTCTGTGGGAGCGAGCCTGCTCGCGATGACGGCAGTTCACTCAACCTCATTGCAACCGTACCGCCGCTACCGCGAGCCAGCTCGCTCCCACAGGCGGCATGTGTGTTTCTTGGGGTCGAGGTGTCGGCATGAACACTCTCCCATACGCCTGGGCCAAGGCCCAACGCCTGGTGCTGCGCCAGGGCGAAGAGGGGGCCGTGCTGATGGTGTGTCCTTCCACGCCGGGCTGGTCCATCAGCGAAGTCCGTCGTCAGTTCGGCGAGGTGCGGCTGGAGCGGGTGCGCGAAGACGACATCGAAGGCCTGCTCAACAGCGCCTACGCCGACACCGGCAGCGCTGCCGCCGTGGTGGGCGCGGCGGAAAACGAGGTGGACCTCGACCGCTTGATGCAGGACATTCCCGAGATCACCGACCTGCTCGATACCCAGGACGGCGCGCCGGTGATCCGCATGATCAACGCCTTGCTGACCCAGGCGGCCCGGGATGAGGCCAGCGATATTCACATCGAGCCCTACGAGAGCCATTCGGTGGTGCGCTACCGGGTCGACGGTACCCTGCGGGACGTGGTTTCGCCGCGCAAGGCCCTGCACGGTGCGCTGGTGTCGCGAATCAAGATCATGGCCCAGCTCGATATCGCCGAAAAACGCCTGCCCCAGGACGGCCGCATTGCCTTGCGGGTGGCCGGCAGGCCTATCGATATCCGGGTTTCCACCGTGCCCACGGGCCATGGTGAACGGGTGGTGATGCGGCTGCTGGACAAGCAGGCCGGGCGCCTGCAACTGGAGACCCTGGGCATGGACTCGGATGTACTGGGCAAGCTCGATCACCTGATCCGTCAGCCCCACGGAATCGTCCTGGTCACCGGCCCCACCGGCAGCGGCAAGACCACCAGCCTGTATGCCGCCCTGGCCCGGTTGGACGCCAGCGTTCATAACATCTTGACGGTGGAAGACCCGGTGGAATACGACCTGCCGGGCATCAGCCAGATCCAGGTCAACGCCAAGATCGACATGACCTTCGCCCTGGCCCTGCGGGCGATCCTGCGCCAGGACCCGGACATCATCATGATCGGCGAGATCCGCGACCTGGAGACCGCGCAGATCGCGGTGCAGGCCTCCCTGACCGGTCACCTGGTGCTGGCCACGCTGCACACCAACGACGCCGTGTCGGCCATCAACCGTCTGATCGACATGGGAGTCGAACCGTTCCTGCTGGCCTCGTCGATGCTCGGGGTGCTGGCCCAGCGACTGGTGCGCAGGCTGTGCCCGCAGTGCAAACAACCCGACCCGGCGGCACCCGGCACCTGGCGCCCGGTAGGATGCGCCGCCTGCAGCCAGACCGGCTACAGCGGGCGCACCGGGATCCATGAACTGTTCTGCATCGACGATGACATCCGCACGCTGATCCACCAGGGGGCAGGGGAGCAGGCCTTGCGCGCCGCCGCTCGCCAGGCCGGCATGTTCAGCATGCGCGAGGATGGCGAGCGTTGGGTTTGTGGCGGCGTGACCGCTCCTGAAGAAATCCTGCGCGTGACACGGGACGCCTGATGAATCGCTATCGTTTCGAGGCGGCCGACGCCCAGGGCAAGATCGAGACCGGACACCTGGAAGCGGACAGCCAGGGTGCTGTTTTCAGCCTGCTGCGCAGTCGTGGATTGACCGCATTGCAGGTGCAGTTGGAACGCAACACACCTCAAGCCCACGGTGGCGGGTTATTCGCGGCCCGGCTCTCGGACAACGACCTGGCCTGGGCCACCCGGCAACTGGCGAGCCTGCTGGGGGCGAGCCTGCCTTTGGAAGCTGCGTTGAGTGCCACGGTGGAACAGGCCGAGCGCAAGCACATCGCCCAGACCCTGAGTGAAGTCCGGGCCGATGTACGCAGCGGCATGCGCCTGGCCGAAGCCCTGGCGGCGCGTCCCAAGGACTTTCCGGACATCTATCGGGCACTGATCGCCGCCGGCGAGGAGTCCGGTGACCTGGCCCAGGTCATGGAGCGGCTGGCCGACTACATCGAGGAGCGCAACAACCTGCGGGGCAAGATCCTGACGGCGTTCATCTACCCGGGGGTGGTGGGGCTGGTGTCCATCGGCATCGTGATCTTCCTCCTCAGCTATGTGGTGCCCCAGGTGGTCAGCGCGTTTTCCCAGGCGCGCCAGGACCTGCCCGGCCTGACCCTGGCCATGCTCACCGCAAGCGACTTCATCCGCGCCTGGGGGTGGCTGTGTTTCGGTGTGCTGGCGGGCGGGTTCTGGAGCTGGCGGATATACCTGCGCAACCCTCGGGCACGATTGAACTGGCACGCGCGTGTGTTGCGCCTGCCGTTGATCGGGCGTTTCGTGCTGGGGCTCAATACGGCACGTTTCGCCTCCACCCTGGCGATTCTCGGCGCCGCCGGGGTGCCGCTGCTGCGGGCGCTGGAAGCGGCGCGACAGACACTGTCCAACGACCGCCTGAGCCTGAGTGTCAGCGATGCCACGGCGAAGGTCCGCGAAGGGGTCAACCTGGCGGCCGCCCTGCGGGTGGAAAAGGTCTTTCCGCCGTTGCTGATCCACCTGATCGCCAGCGGCGAAAAGACCGGTTGCCTGCCCCCGGTGCTCGAACGCGCCGCGCAGACCCTGTCCCGGGACATCGAACGCCGGGCCATGGGCATGACCGCGTTGCTGGAGCCGCTGATGATCGTGGTCATGGGCGGCGTGGTGCTGGTGATCGTCATGGCGGTGCTGCTGCCGATTATCGAGATCAACCAACTGGTTCAATAAACCGTCCTCGTCTGGTTGACACAAACCTTGTGGCAAGCACCGCTGCTCTGGGGCTTTCACCGCAGGGCTGCGCAGCAGCCCCATGTCACCGAGCCAACCCGCCTGGCACACCCGCGCGCGTTGTGAAGGGCGCTTCGCACCCCAACGGGGGATAAATCCCCTCGCCAGAAAAGCACACCGAGCAAAATAGACACAGACGCCGTCGACACCTCCCGAGCCTCGCTTTCGCCAAACTCGGGTTCCTCGTTCTGTCATCTTCCGCCGTTCGGCAACCATTCGCCGCCACTCCACGGCCAACCCTTGCCGTCCCCCTGGAAAAACCGCCTGAACCCACGGCGCAGAGCCCCCGAACACCCGAGGAAAAAACTCGAAAAACAGCCCTCGGCTCCCGAGGTTTTTTCCTTTATCTGTCACCGGAAACTGCGAATTTCTAACCCATGGCCTCACCCCATCGCCACTGGCACAGGACCGAGCGCCATGACGGCAAGCACGCGTCAATCAACCTACGTACGAACACGATGAAAGGAGATTCTTCATGTTTAAGCGCAACGTTCTCGCGGTATCCCTGACCCTCGCCGGCCTCTGCGCCGCCCAGGCCGCCATGGCTGATGTCAACGGCGGTGGTGCGACCTTGCCTCAGCCCCTGTACCAGACTTCCGGTGTACTGACCGCTGGTTTCGCTCCTTACATCGGCGTGGGCAGCGGTGCCGGCAAGGCTGCTTTCCTGAACAACGACTACACCAAGTTCGTAGCGGGCAACACCAGCAAGAACGTGCACTGGGCTGGCAGCGACTCCAAGCTCAGCGCCACTGAGCTGAGCAACTACGTCACTGCCCACGGCGCCGCCTGGGGTCCATTGATCCAGGTGCCTTCGGTGGCTACCTCGGTCGCCATTCCGTTCAACAAGACCGGCACCGCCAACGTCAACCTGAGCGTCAACCAGCTGTGCGGCGTGTTCTCCGGCCGCCTGACCGACTGGAGCCAGATCACCGGCTCGGGTCGTACCGGTGCGATCACCGTGGTCTACCGTGCCGAGAGCAGCGGCACCACCGAGCTGTTCACCCGCTTCCTGAACGCCAAGTGCGCTGAAACCGGCACCTTCGCCGTCACCACCAACTTCGCTTCCAGCTACAGCGGCGGTCTGCCAACCGGCGCCGTGTCTGCCACCGGCAGCCAGGCTGTGATGACTGCGTTGAACGCTGCCCAAGGTCGCATCACTTACATGAGCCCGGATTACGCCGCTACCTCCCTGGCCGGTCTGGATGACGCCACCAAGGTCGCTCGCGTTGCCGGTGTGTCCCCAGCCCCAGCCAACGTTTCGACTGCCATCGCTGCTGTTCCAGTTCCTGCCGCTGCCAACCGCGCCAACCCGAACGCCTGGGTGCCCGTGTTCGCCGCAACCACCAACCCGAACGACCCAAGCGTAGTGGCTTACCCATCCTCCGGCTATCCGATCCTGGGCTTCACCAACCTGATCTTCAGTCAGTGCTACGCCGATGCAACCCAGACCACCCAGGTGCGTGATTTCTTCACCCGTCACTACAACGCCACGGCAGCCAGCAGCAACGACGCCGCCATCACCGCCAATCGCTTTGTACCGCTTCCAGCGACTTGGAAAACCGCCATTCGCAGCAGCTTCGTAACCGCAACCAATGCCCTGAGCATCGGCAATGCGAACGTCTGCAACGGCATCGGTCGTCCGCTGTAACGAATCGCGCTAGCTCCATGCAACACGATCAGCAACGGCGCAAGCCGTTGCTGATCTTCTGCGTCAGGCCCCGACCAACACAGCCACATGAAATTTTCATGACAACCGTTCGGTCCCGAGCGGCTGTAACCGCCTAACCCCTATAACCAAGGCTGGCAGCTTGATGGCAATGCCTTGCGACCCCTTAGAGCGAACCCGAAAGGATGAGTAGGATGCTGCGCTGCAAACCCCAGACGAACCTGAAGGCTCCACGTCGCGATGGCGAATTGTCGATGTTGCGACTCAAGCCGCTGGCCCAGGCCATTGCGCTGCTGATGGTGGCCAGCAATGCCCAGGCGGCGACGGCGTTCAGTTCGGCCTGGTTTGCCGCCAAGGGCGCCTCCCAGGCCGGTGGCGCGGGGCGGCCCGCGACGGCGCAGCCAGGCATGCCGCCGCCTTTGGCGCAACAGCAACGGGCCAATGCGCAGTTGCAGCGTTCGTTGACCAACCTCAACAACACCGTGGCCGCCATCGCGGCCCAGCAGGCGGCGCAAGCGGCGGGGCGGCAAGCGGCGTTCGGGCAGGTGCAGACTGTGCCGGATGGATTGGGCGAGGGCGGCCTCAAGGTCGATAACAGCCTGACCCAGGGCTGGCTCAACGCCAAGGGGCCCAAGCAGACCCAGGCCGGCGGCAAGACCACGGTGACGATCGAGCAGACCGCCGACAAGGCGATTCTCAACTGGGAAACCTTCAACGTCGGACGCAACACCACGGTGGATTTCCAGCAGCATGCGGACTGGGCCGTGCTCAACCGGGTCAACGATCCTCAAGCGCGACCCAGCCAGATCCAGGGCCAGATCAAGGGCGACGGCACGGTAATGCTGGTCAACCGCAACGGCATCATTTTCAGCGGCAGCAGCCAGGTCAACGTGCGCAATCTGGCGGCGGTAGCGGCCAATATCAGCGATGAGCAATTCAGCAAGCGTGGGTTGTACGTCGATGCCACCGGCAGCCAACCGACCTTCACCGACGCGGCGGGCAAGGTCGAAGTGCAGCAGGGCGCGCTGATCGAAACCCACCGCGCCGCTACCTCCACGGCCGGTGGTGGTTATGCCTTGTTGCTGGGCTCCGAGGTGGAGAACGCCGGTTCCATCATCACCGCCAAGGGCCAGACCACCCTGGCGGCGGGCGACAGTTTTTATATCCGCCGGGGCCAGGGCACCAGCGGCAACCTGCGTTCCACTACCCGTGGCAACGAGGTGGCGACGTCCCTCAAGCCCGGCAGCAGCGCCGGCACGGTGATCAACAGCGGACTGATCCAGGCCAGTACTGGCGATATCACCCTCACCGGACACCGGGTTGAGCAGAACGGCGTGGCCATCGCGACGAGTTCGGTGGACACCCGCGGCACCGTGCACTTGCTCAACGCCTTCAACGACAGCACCGGCAGCGTGACGCTGGGCCAGGGCAGCGCCACGGCGGTGCTGCTCGATGCTGCGGGCGGCAGCGCCCTGGACAGCCAGCGCAATGCCGGACCGGCAGGCCTCGATGGCACGCCGAACAACCTGATCACCGGTCAATTCAACAACCTCAGCAGCGTAGTGGACCGCAGCGACCAGTCCCGGGTCGAGATCGTCAGTGGCGCCAGTGTCGACTTCCAGAACGGCTCCATCACCCTGGCCACCGGCGGCCAGGTGGCCGTCAGCGCCGCCGGGCGCAGCCTGGTGCGCGATGGTGCGGTGATCGACGTGTCCGGTGCCATCGGCGTCAAGGTGGCGATGGAGTCCAATTCCATCAAGGTCAATGTACAGGGCAACGAGCAGCGCGACGCACCGGTGAACCGCGACGGCGGCAAGCTGACCAACAACGATGTCTGGGTCGACGTGCGTGACCTGGTCTACGTGCCGGCGGGCACCAACGGTTACGCCACTGACCGCTGGTACACAGCGGGTGGTCTGTTGGAAGTCGGCGGCTACCTGGGCACCCGAGGGCACAGTGTCGGCGAATGGGCGGCCCAGGGTGGCAGCCTGACGTTTACCGGCAACGATGTCGTGACCCAGCAGGCGGCCCAGTTGAACCTGTCCGGCGGTACCCTGGACGTACAGAGCGGCTACCTGCGCCAGTCCTGGCTCAAGGGCGCTGACGGGCGTTTGTATGAGTTGTCCAGGGCGCCGGGTGACATCCTCTACACCGGCATCTACAAGGGCTACGAAGACCACAGTCAACGCTGGGGCCAGACCGATTACTACTACAACCCGCTGATCGCCCCACGCGAGCGCTTCGAGGCCGGTTACACCGTCGGCCGCGACGCCGGCAAGCTGGTGGTGTCGACCCGCAACGCGGTACTGGAAGGCCAGATCGTCGGCGAGGTCTACCAGGGCGAGCGCCAGACCCAGGCGCCGAACCTCAACCTCGACGGCTACCAGCAATCGCAAAACGCCGTGGCCCGTCGGGCCCAGTTGTGGGTGGGCAGCTACACGCCGATCTATGACAAGGCCAGTGGCGTGATCAACAGTGGCTTGAACCCCACCTTCGATCAGGTCACCGTCGGCAAGGTGACCGACAAGATTGCCGCAGGCTTGGACTTGACCTCGGCGGTCGGCAACGACCGGCAAGGCAAGTTGGTGCTGGATAACGCGCTGCTCAATGGCTTCCAGCTCGGCGCAGTCAAGGTAGCGGCGGCTGAAGGCATCAAGATCGACGGCGCACTCACGGTAGCCGACGGCGGGGATATCACGCTTTATGCGCCGCAGGTGGAAGTGAACGCCGACCTGACGGCCCGCAGTGGTCGCATTGTATTGGGTAACATCCTCAAGCAGGTCAGGACCGACAACTTCCAGATGGGAGACGTCACGCTTTCACCCGTTACAGGACAGCGGGCGACGGTCACATTGGGCGAAGGCGTCAAGCTGGACACCGCCGGACGCTGGAGCAATCTGCTGCTCGACGGCCACGACCGCCAAGGCCTGCCGTTCATTAACGGCGGCAGCGTGTCCGTGCGTAGCAGTGGTGATATCGATGTGCGCCGGGGCAGCCTGATCGACGTCAGTTCCGGCGCTGCGATCATGGCCGATGGCAAGACCCGGGGCGGCAAGGGCGGTGACTTGACCCTGATGGCGGCTACGGGGGCGTCGTCCGGCAACGGCGATCTGAACCTGGACGGTGAGTTGCGTGGCACCGGGGTGAGCGGTGGCGGGACCTTGAAACTGGCGGCCAACAAGGTGCTGATCGGCAACAGCGGTTCGTCCCTTGAACCCGGCACTTTGCAACTGGACGGCGATTTCTTCGATAAGGGCTTTTCAGCCTATGACATCACCGGCAACCAGGGCCTGACCGTGGCAGACGGGACCCGGGTCGATGTGACGATGCCAGTGTACCGTTTTGACGAGCAGGCGTTGAGCACCGGCAGCGGTGCAGACCCGGCCGGTGCCTTGCAGCGCTGGACGCCTGAGTTGTACCAGGAAGACGCGATCAAGGGGGTGCTGACCCAGCGTCGCGGCGCGAGCCTGAGCCTCAATGCCGGTACCGCGAATGCCAGTGCCGCCGACATGGCCGATACCGTATTGAACCTTGGCACAGGCAGCGTGATCAGCGTCGATCCCGGCCAGGGCATCGATGTGCGAAGCATCGGGCAATTGACCGCCAATGGCACGCTCAATGCCTGGGGTGGGCGGGTCAGCCTTACCGGGTTGGGCGTCAATGAAACGGTCAGCGACCCGGTCAATGCCCAGGGGCATGGCCGTTCCATCTGGCTTGGCGAGCAGGCGCTGATCGACGTCTCCAGTCGGGCCGTGACCGCCCGCGATATGCGTGGCCAGACCTACGGCCTGGTACGCGATGGCGGGCAGATTGTCATCGGTGGCCAGATTGATGTCGCGAAAGGATCGGCCTCGGCGTCCGAATTGTTCGTGGTGGTGCGCGAGGGCGCGCGCCTGCAGGCGGATGGCAGCCAGGCCGTGCTGGATATTCCCGGCCAGGGCCGCACGACGGTGGCGAGCAATGGCGGCAGTATTTCCCTGGCATCGGCCAACGGGTTGTACCTGGATGGCGCCTTCAGCGCCCGTTCGGGTGGGGCGGGGGCGGCGGGTGGCAAACTGTCGGTGGCGCTGGAAACGCCCTACTACGTGAAGAATGCCGTCAATGATCGAGTGCTGAAGGTGCGTGAGTTGGTGCTGGGGCAGTCCGCTCAGGCAAGTTTGCCGGGTGGCAGTGCCCAGACCGTGGCGGATTCATTGGTCTATGGTCATGGGCGGTTGGGTGTGGACCAGGTCCGGTCGGGCGGTTTCGACAGCCTGGCCCTGCTGAGCAATGGGCTGTTGAGTGTCGACGGTGACGTTTCGCTGTCTCTGGGGCAGAGCCTGAGTCTGTATGCCCGCAGCTTCGGGTTGGGTGCAACTGCACCAACCCATAGCCAAGTCCGGCTCAACGCCTCGCACGTGCTGCTATCGGGTCTGGCGGGACGTCAACCGAACAAGGACAACTACAGCCGACCGGTGATCGAGGGCGGTGTATCGCTGTTGGCGAACAAATCGGTCTTTGCAGTCAATGCCGACCTGCTGGATGTGCAGGGCAACGTGATGTTCAGCAGCAAAGGCACTGTGCTGCAGGCCGATGGCAGCTCCGTCGAGATGGAGCGCGGCGGTTTTGACCGGGTGCAGTTGAACAGTCGGGGCGATATGCGGTTGCTGGCCGGGTTCTCCGGCGACGATTTGCCTCAGGGCTTCACCACTCAGTTATTGACCCCCTCGGACATGATCCTGCGGGCCGCGCAACTGTATCCGGCGACCGGGGTTGGCGCACGGGTGTTGGCGGGATATGGCTGGGGCGCTGAGTCCGGAAGTGGCACCAAACTCTATGATCCGGCGCGCAGCCTGGTCATCGGCCGTACGACCCGGATCGCACCCCAAGTGCCTTATTCGGTATTTGGCCGCTTGCAATTGGGCAGTGCGAAGATCGAACAAGGTGGTGTCGTCCGGGCACCTCTGGGGTTGCTGGAAATCGGCACGAACAGCTCGGAAGGGGTATCCGATCGGGTGGAGTTGTTGCCAGGCAGTCTGACGTCGGTCAGTGGCAAGGGATTGGTGCTGCCGTATGGTGGCACCGTCGATGGTCAAGATTATCAGTACGCCGGCAAGAAAGTCGTGTTGCTGGGGCAAGGAGGGGTTCCTTCCGCCAACGGTGATCTCGAAATCGGCGTGATTCTCGGTGGCAGGTCGGTGGCGGCCGAGGCGGGTTCGGAACTGGATCTTTCGGGTGGAGGTGATTTGCTTGGCGCCGGTTTCATTTCCGGCCGCGGTGGCTCGACCGATGCGCGTTTCAATCCGCTGGTGCAAATGGGTGCCAACGGCGGATTCACCTTGCCTGGCCTGTCCAGCAACCCGGTCTACGCCATCGTGCCAGGCAACCAGAGCCAGTACGCGCCGGTCGCTCCGGAGGGCGGCGCCGTGGATCCGAGGGTAGGGCAGCAGATCACCATCGGCGCCGGCGTTCCTGGGTTGCCGGCGGGTACGTATACCCTGATGCCGTCCACCTATGCCTTGCTGCCGGGGGCGTTCCGGGTCGAGGTCAATGGCTTGGCGGGGCAAGGCGTCACAATGGGCGCGCAGCAGATGCGCAACGGCTCCTGGACTACCGCTGGTGTGTTATCGGTGGCCAATACCGGGCAGCGTGACAGTCTGTCCAGCCAGCTCATCCTGACGTCGGGCGATGTGCTGCGTCGCTACTCGCAATACAACGAAACCAGCTACGCCCAGTTTGCCGTGGCCGACGCCACGCGCTTGGGCGTCCCCAGGGCCCTGTTGCCGGTCGATGCCAAGACCTTGAAGTTGAATCTGGCGACGGGCGCTGGAGACCAGGCCTTCACCTTCAAGGGCGTCGGCAGGTTCGCGCCTCAGGCCGGGGGATTCGGCGGCACCGTCGCGGTGGTTGCCAGCAACGGCACCGCACTGGAGGTGGTCGCCGAAGGGCGGGGGGCCACGACCGGCTTCGAGGGTGTGACCCTCGATGCCGAGAGTCTCAATGCGCTCGATGCGTCACGGCAGGTGATTGGCGGCCAGTTTTCAGTGCTATATGGCCAAGGTGGCAATTACATCACGCCACAGCGGGTATCGCGCAGCGTGACCTTGCGTGAAGGTGCGACGCTGGCAGCGCCCGAGGTTTTCCTGTTGGCCGACGGCGGCGAGCTGTTGGTGGAGCAAGGCGCCGCCATCAACACTATCGGGCAGGGCAAGGCGGCATACGATGCCCGTGATGGCTTTATCTATAACCTCAATGTGAGGAACCAGAATTACAACATGCTGGCGGCCTCCAACGGCTTGCTCAACGTGTTGGCTCCGCAGTCAGGCTCCATGGGCTCGGTCAACATCGGCGGGTGCAGCCTGACACCGTGCAGCGGCGTGACCCGGATTCACTCCGAAGGCAGCATCGTTGCAGCCTCCGGCAGCAGCCTGGAACTGGACGACCAGGTGCGTTACGGCACCCGTCACCTGACCCTGGCCCTGAGTAACATCAATGTCGGCACCGCCCAGGCATTGAGCGATGCGGCGGGACGCAACGTATTGCCTGCCGGCCTGACCCTGAGCCAGACGGTGCTCGATCGCCTGTTGCGTGGCGACACCCAGTATGGCGCTCCGTCCCTGGAAACCCTCGAACTGACGGCCAGTCAGGCGCTGAATTTCTACGGCACCGTCAGCCTGGACACCTATGACCTGACAACAGGCAAGTCACGCCTGAGCAACCTGATGCTCAGCACCCCGGCCATCTATGGCGCCGGCAGTGTCGACGACGTGGCGACCATCCGCACCGCGAACCTGATCTGGAACGGTGCCGTCGGCGCGCCGGGTTCGGTGATCGCCGGTGGGGCCGGTACCGGTGCCGGTCGCCTGGACATCCAGGCCCAGCGCATCGAATTGGGCTACGGCGACTTTGCCCAGCCCAGCTCGGTCACTACCCTGGATCGCCTGGCGCTGGGATTCGCCAACGTCAACCTCAGCGCCAGCGAGCGTCTGACCGCCAACCACAAGGGCAGCCTGGCGGTGTATCGAAGCCAGGGAAGTTATGACGCCAAAACAGGCTACGCCTATAGCGGCGGCAATTTGAATATCCTCACCCCGTTGCTCACCGGTGAAGCCGGTTCGGTCAACCGCATCACGGCGGGCGGGGCGGTCAACGTGACCGGCACGACCGCCAGGCCGGGCACTGTCTCCGGGCTTGGGGGCGAGTTGTCCATCAAAGGCGCGAGCCTCAATTTGGCCAGTGCCGTAGTGCTGCCTGGCGGCAAGCTCACCCTCAGCGCGACGGATGACCTGACCCTGGCCGATAAGTCGCTGATCGACGTGGCTGGTCGCGCAGTCACTTTCAACGACGTGACACGCTACAGCGCTGGTGGCGAGGTGATCCTGCAAAGCCAGAACGGCAACATCCGCCAGGCTGATGGGGCCAGCATCGACTTCTCGGCTCGCAACAACCAGGCTGGCCGGCTCAGCGCGGTGGCCCTGGACGAGGCCGCCGGGATCGTTGATTTGCAGGGACGGATTCTGGGTGGCAGCACAGGCGAATATGACGCTGCAGGCACCGCCATGCCGTACCTGGCCGGCGGTGTGGAAATCCAGGCCCAGCGCCTGGGCGGGGGCGGTAGCCTGAGTGAGCAGTTCGCTGCGTTGAACCAACGGTTGAACGAAGGACAGGTATTCGGTTCCCGTGGTTTCCAGCTCAAGCAAGGCGACCTGGTGATCGGCAACGAACTCAGGGCCTCGGCCATCAGTGTGTCGCTGGATAATGGCAGCCTGCTGGTCAACGGCAAGGTCGACGCCAGTGGCGAGCGGGTCGGCAGCATCCGGCTCGCGGCCGGGCGTTCCCTGACCCTGGGCAGCAACGCGGTGCTTGACGCCCACGGCGCCCGTCTGCGGGTGGACAGCTACGGCAAGATCATCGATTCACCGAACCGTGCCATCGTCGACCTGACTTCCCACGGCGGTGTGCTGACCCTGGCCGAGGGTGCACGTATCGATCTGCGGCATGGCACTGCGGCGCCCGCCGGGCAGCACGACGGCCGTGCCCGTGGCACGCTGGAACTCAATGCGCGACGTGCCGGCTCGGCTCCGACCCAGGGCGACATCGCCATTGACGCCCGCGGTGGCCTGGATATCCAGGGCGCTCGTTCGATTGCCGTCAACGGTACCTGGCAGTACAACGACGCAGCCTACGGCAGCGATCCGGCGGCCAGCGGCCGGCCTTATCAGGTCATCGACCAGGCGTACCTGGATGGCAAGCACCAGGACAGTATCGCTTTCATCAACGCGGCCCTGGCCAACGGCGATTTGATGCAACGCAAGCTCGCCGGTCTGAACAACGCTCGATATGCCGATGCGTTCCACCTGCGGCCTGGCGTGGAGATCGTCAGCGCGACGGCCGACGGTGACCTGGTGGTGCGGGGTGACCTGGACCTGTCCGGTTATCGCTACGCCAGTGTGAATCCGCACTCTCGTAAAACCGCCGTGTACGGCTCCGGTGAGTCGGGTGCACTGACCCTGCGCGCCGGGGGAGACCTGAACATCTATGGCAGCATCACCGACGGTTTCGCCCGGCCGCCCGCCACCAACGATGACAAGGGCTGGGTGCTGTTGCCGGGCATCGATTTCGCCGCGGGCGATATCGTCGTGCCCGGTACCGGTGTGACCTTGGCGGACGACACGGCGTTTCCGGCAGGCTCGGTGCTCAACTTCGACGTGCCACTCAAGGGTGCCACCCTGGCGGCGGGAACACGCCTGCCGGTCGCCGCGACGCTTGATCAGCCACTGGAGCTGCCGGCCGGTACGGTGCTGGCCGCGGCGGTGCATGACGCCTCGGGTAACCTGTTGTTCGCAGCCGGCACCTTGTTGGCTTCGGCTCAGACCCTTGAGGCAGGAACAGTCCTGGGGGCTGGCAGCCTGCTGGGCACCAGCGCAACCATAGGCAGCCTGATCTGGCCTAAAGGCGTTGCATTGCCAGGCATTGCGGACGCGAGCAACGGTTTGACCAATGTGCAGCGTCTCAATGGCGCCCTGGCACTGAGCGTGGGCTCGAAAATCCCTTCAGGTACCGACATCAAGCTGCCGGCCGGTGTGGAGTCGGTGCAGTTGCGTCCGGAAGTGGCGGGGAGCAACTGGGCCATCGCCCTGATGCTGGCCGAGGGTTCGCAATCCTGGTCGTTGCGCCTCGTGGCGGGGGCCGATACACAGGCGGCTGACAGCCGGGTCGTGAAGCCCGTGTCGGCCAGAGGCGATCTGCATCTGGCCGACAGTCATTACGGCGTGTTTGGCGTGCCGAATATGGTGTGGACCGAAGCAGGATCGCTGGAGTTTTTTGGTGACACCAGCATGGTGGGGCAACCCGTGGACTTCGCAGGGTTCGGCGATCCGAACCTGTGCATCGACGATCCGTCTCGCTGTGAAGTGGGAGGTCCTCCGGGTTATAAGCCGGGCAGTCAGCGCTGGAGCGTCATTCGCACCGGCACGGCAGACCTTGAGTTGCTGTCGGCAGGTGACTTGAGGATGGATTCTCTTTACGGGGTCTACACCGCCGGCAGCTCGGCCAGCGCAACCTACGCCGGCGATCCGTACAACCAGCCCAAGGCGTTGGGGGCAGGAGGTACGGTGCTCAATGACGAGACAGGCGAAAACGAGCAATTCGTGGACGGCGGCGTCAACAGTGTCTATCGCGCCTGGTACCCTGACTCTGGCGGTAACCTGACCCTGAAGGTCGGTGGTGACATGACCGGCAACGCCATGGATGTTTCCAGTAGCAGTTATGGGCGGCCCAACTCATTCGATACCGGTTACGACACGGTCAACGTTGGTAACTGGCTGTGGCGCCAAGGCAACGGCTCAGTTGCCACGGGTGCCGGGGCACAACCGTCCGCCTGGTGGATCAATTTTGGCAGCTACACCGCTGCGCAGGACCCCAGCATGGCCGATCTGATGGTCGGTTTTACCGGTTTCGGTACGCTTGGCGGCGGCGACCTGAATGTTCAAGTGGCGGGCGATGCCGGGATACTCGATCGACTGACGGGGAGTCTTCTCGAACCGCGCAGCAACAGCCGCAGTCAAGGGCTGGTCCTTGCCGTGGGCAGTACCGGGCGTGTAGGCGCCGATGGCAGGCTGCAACTGACTGGCGGTGGCGATCTCAATCTGCGTGTGGGGGGGGCTTTGAACCCCGAGAGCCTGATCGCCAACGGGCATCTGAACGGTGCGGTGATCAACCTGCGGGGCCACGTGCAGGTCGACAGCGGCGCCATCGGTCGAATCGACCTGCAATACGGTGACGCCGTCTCGGCACAGTCACCTGGAGAAACCCGAGCCTACGACTCCTTCAAATCCACACGAGGCTTTGCCACCGGTGGACTGACCCTCATGCCGGGGGACGCTACCTTTGATCTGGCAACTTCGGGCGACCTTGTCGTGATGGACGTCGCCGATCCGGGCCGGGCGCCGATGATGAGTGGGTCGCCCTTCAAAAACGCTGCGACTGACGGATCAGGCCTGAGCTGGTTCACGTTGTGGACGGCCAATACTGCGGTCGATTTGTGGTCGTCGGGAGGCAACCTGACACCTTTGACATCCAGCATCGCAACCGACCTGGCGGTGGTATATCCGTCCATCCTGAGGGCTGTGGCAGCCAGCGGCAGCCTTTATTACGGGAAGTCCTCAGCGCTCTATGATAATGGCTACAACGGCAACGACCGCCCAGCGCTGCTGCTCGCTCCCGGCATCAACAGTGAGCTGCAGTTCATGGCCGGCGATTCCATCTACGGTGGCGACATGTCGGTCAGTCGTTCCGGTGCTGCCTCCGAGGCCCTGGCCACACCGTTGCGACCGGCTTTTGCCGGGCTCGTCAATGGTAGTGTGGCGCTCAGCAATCTCTCCGCCGATGCCAATCGTGCGCGTCCCAGCGCGAATGTCCTGCCGTTGCTTGCGTTCGATACCAGCAGCGCTTCCAGCGAGTGGGCCGGCAACACGGATCCTGCTCGCTTCTATGCACTCACCGGCGATTTGCTGGCCGTCGCGAGCGGACGAACGATGAGGTACACCTCCGAGAACGATAGCCGATTCGGGCAGATTGCTTATGAAGGCATGGGGGCTGTCTGGATGAGGGCCGGACGAGACATTGTAAGCAGTGGTATACCGCTGGGCGGCTCGCTGAACAGCGACTTCTTCCTGGGGAACTACACCAGTACCGGCAATCTGTTGATTCACAACAACCCCACCGACATCTCCATCGTCTCGGCCGGGCGCGACATCCTCTACAGCAACTTCAACGTCGCCGGCCCCGGCCTGCTGGAGATCACCGCCGGGCGCAATATCCTGATGGAAGACAAGGTCAGCATCACCAGCCTCGGCGCCGTGGTACCGGGTGATTCGCGCCCTGGGGCGAGCCTGGTGCTGCAAGCCGGCACGGGTCTCGACGGGGCGGACTACCAGCGCTTCGTCAAGGCGTACCTGGACCCGGCAAACCAGGCCCTGGCCGGCGTGCCCCTGGCGAACCAGGACGGCAAGGTCGCCAAGACCTATGAAGCTGAATTGGTGGATTGGCTGGAGCAGCGCTTCGGCTTCAGCGGCGACAGCGAGCAGGCCCGCGCCTATTTCGCGGCGCTGCCAGCCGAGCAGCAGCGGGTGTTTGCCCGCAATGTGTACTTCGCCGAGCTCAAGGCCGCAGGCCGTGAGTACAACGAAGCCGGCGGTGTGCGCCAAGGCAGCTACCTACGGGGACGGGAAGCGATCGAATGGCTGTTCCCGACCAAGGACGTGGCGGGCAATCCGATCACCTACAAGGGCGACATCACCCTGTTCGGCGGGGCAGGCGTGCACACCGACTTCGGTGGCAGTATCCAGATGCTCACACCGGGTGGCGGGCAGACATTCGGCATCGAGGGCAACGCACCGCCGTCCACCGCCGGGGTCATCACCCAGGGTGAGGGGGATATCCAGTTGTACGCCCGCGACAGCATCCTGCTGGGCCAGAGCCGGATCATGACGACCTTCGGCGGCTCGATCCTCGGTTGGTCGGCCCAGGGCGACATCAACGCCGGCCGGGGTTCGAAAACCACCGTGGTCTATACGCCGCCCAAGCGCTTGTACGACACCTGGGGCAATGTTTCCTTGTCGCCGTCAGTGCCGAGCACGGGTGCCGGTATCGCCACCCTCAACCCGATTCTCGAGGTGGCGCCGGGGGATATCGACCTGATCGCGCCGCTGGGCACCATCGATGCGGGCGAGGCCGGAATCCGGGTATCGGGCAACGTCAACATCGCGGCGCTGACCGTAGTGAACGCGGCCAACATCCAGACCCAGGGCAAGTCCACCGGGGTGCCGCTGGCGGCCTCGGTGAACACCGGGGCGATCACCTCGGCCAGCTCGGCGGCGTCCTCGGCCACCCAGGCGGCTGAAGATGTGGCCCGCCAGCAACAGAATGCGGCGCGGCAGAACCAGGCATCGGTGTTCACCGTGCAGGTGGTGAGCTTCGGTAACGAACAACTGGCGCCGTCCCGGGACGGCGCAAGCCGCGAAACCCCAAGGGCCTACGACCCGGCCAGCCCGGTGCAGGTACTGGGCGCCGGCCCCCTGGACGAGCAGTCAAGGCAGCGTCTGACCGAGGAAGAGCGGGGGCGGTTGAGTTTGTAGGGGGCTGAGCTTGCAGTGAGGTGGGCTGTGCTGGCGTCATTGCGGGCAAGCTCGCTCCCACAGGGAACCGGGGGTGTTCTTTTGCATGCACCACAGAGCCCATTGTGGGAGCGAGCTGGCTCGCGATAGCGGTGGGAGGGTTACAGCCAGCGCGGTGTGGTGAAGAACGAGGCCATTTCCGAACGGGCCAGGGCGGAGCCGAAATAGGGGCCTTGGACGTGGTCGCAGGCCACACTGCATAGTTGCCTGAATTGCCGGGCATTTTCGATGCCTTCGGCAGTGACCATGAGGCCGACGCTGCGACTGAGGCGGATCATCGCCAGGACTCCGGCCTCGTCGTGCTCCAGGCCCAGCTGGGCGAGGATGTTGCGATCGAAACGGATGCCATCGAACGGCTGGTTCAGCACTTCGCGCAGGGAGGCGATGTTGGTGCCGAACTTGTCGATGTTGATCAGCACACCGACATCCTTGAGGGCATGCAAGGTCGTGGCGACAGTCTTGTGGTCCACCAGCAGGATGCCTTCGGCCACTTCCAGGGTCAGGCGATGGGGTGCCAGGTCGCTTGCATCCAGGGCCGTTTGCACCTGGTTGAGCAGCAAGCCGCTGCTGAACCATTTGGGCGAAACCGCCAGCGACACGTTGACCGGCGTCGGCCAGCTTGCCGCTTCCTCACAGAGATTGGTCAGCATCCACGTCCCCAGCTCTTCCAACTGGCCTGACGTTTCGGCGACGGGTATGAAGTCGCTGCCGCTCAGTTCACCTTTTTCGGGATGGTGCCAGAACATCTGGGCTTCGAACCCATGCAACTGCTCGGCATTCACATCGAAGCGGGGCAGGTAGCGCAACTCCAGCTGGCCGTGGTGCATGGCATCGCGCAACTGCTGCTCATAGCGACGGCGGTCCCGGGCCACGTTGCCCATCGCTTCCACGTACACGCGCCAGGTGTTGCGGCCGGCAGCCTTGGCCGCATACAGGGCGATGTCGGCCTGTCGCAGCAGCTCGTCGGCGCGGGTTTCACCGGGTTGTGCCCAGGCAACGCCGATGCTCACCCCCAGGTACAGGGTATTGCCGTCCAGGTGCATGGGGCGCTGCATGCAGTCGATCAGGCGCGCGCACAGTTGCTCCAGGTCCTGCGAATCGCCCGGCTCAGGCATGACGATGACAAATTCATCGCCCCCCAGGCGAGCCACCAGGTCGGTGCCGCGTACGTTCTGCACAAGCAGATGCGCCACTTCCCTGAGCACCTTGTCGCCCACGGCATGCCCCAGGGAGTCGTTGACCGGCTTGAATCGGTCCATGTCCAGGTTCAACACGGCCAGCGGGACGCCGCTGGCCGGATCCAGGTGTTCGTTGAGGCAGTCGAACAACCGGTTGCGGTTGGCGAGCCCGGTCAGCGGGTCGTGCAGCGACAGATGCTTGATCTGGGCCAGTGCCCGCAGCTCATCGGTGATATCGGTGGCGGTGCCGCGAAATCCCAGGGCGCCGGCTTCGATGGCCCGCACCGAGAGCTTGCAGGTACGCATGCGCTGGTTGCGCGCGGTGTACTCGCACAGCAGAGGGGAGGACGAACCACTGCTGGCGCCGCCCAGTAACCATTGGGCGATGGAAATGCTGCCGCCGTGTGGATGCAGCAGCCTGTGCAAGGGTTTACCCAGCCATTCGCCGGGACTGAAACCGGTCACCTGTTCGAAGCGTTCCGAGAGGTAGGTCAATGTCCCTCTGGCGTCTACCTCCCATAGCCAGTCGGACGACACTTCGGCAATGTCCCGGAAGCGTTCTTCGCTGCGCTCCAGGGCCTTGCGGTGGGCCAGCAGGCTGTCGTACTGGCGCTGCTGGGCACGGAGCATCATCAGCGCATGCCGCAACACGGCGAGCGCCAGGAACCCCAGGATCAGCAACGCCACGATCAGCAGCGGCAGCAAGACCTTGCGCAGGTCGTGTCCGGGAGTGGCCGGTCGCCAGGCGAGGGCTTCCTGACCTTGGCCGTCAAGGGCCTGGTCATCAAGGGCTAGCTGGGCGGTGCCCTGCGGCCCCTGGGTTGCGGTGATGAATGCATCGGGCAAGGCAAAATCCCGGGCCAGGGCCTGTAGGGAAGCAGCGTCCAGGACTTTCACGAATAACAGCAGGCTGGGCGGCCCTGGTATTTCGGGCACGCTGTTGTCGGTGCCGATGGTGATGGCCGAGGCGGCGACGAATGCCGGCGCATTGTTGTGATGCAACAACTTGACCACGACCTCATCGTGGTTTTCCGGGGCCCTGGCAAGTTTCGCGAGCCCTCGCAGGTCACCGGCCAGCCAGGTATCGGCATCGACCTCGTCCATTTTCCCGTCGATCACCGAATACACGGTTTTCCCGCTCGGGGACACGACGAATACCGCCTGGTAGCCGTAAAGCGAATAAACGCTGCTACCAACGTTCTCCTGGTCGTAGGCCCACTCCTTATCCACCGTCACATGCAGGTGCCGGTAGGCGTCGCTCCACTTGGAGTAGTCACTCAAGTCACGTGCAATTGCGGTGCGGATCCCCTCGATGGCCCGCTGGGCGAAGAAAAGGCTCTGTTCCCGGGCGCGCTCATCCTGGTTCTGAGTGATGTTGAGCAGCACGCCGATCGCCAGGGCGGACATGACAAACAGCAGGAGCATGATGGCCGGGAAGGTGCGTCGGGTGAAGCTACGGGTCGGCAGCCCCGGGGACAGGTCGGTGGAATGGTCACCAGCATCTTCAGTCATAAACAAGCCATCGGCAAAACGCGAAATATCCCGCACGACTTTGTATCGGCTGTCGGACAATTAACTTAATTGCCCGACAGCCGATGTACAGCCGCGGATTGCGCGCTGCGCGAGCGCTTGGCGCTATTGCTTGTCCTTGCGGTGCCCCGGCAGGAGCCCGCTCAGCACCTGCTTGGCCGTCTGCGCCAGGATGCCTGCCTCGTTCGGATCGCCCTGGAGCAGGGTGCTGGCGAATTTCTTCGCCTGTTCCAGCTTGATATGGGGAGGCAGCGGCGGGACGTCGGGGTCGGTGCGAAATTCGATCAGTACCGGGCGATCCGCCGCCAGTGCGGCTTCCCAGGCGCCGGCCACATCATCCTCATGCAGTACCAGGATGCCTTTGAGGCCAATGGATTCGGCGAACAGGTGGTAGGGCACGTCGGGAATGTCCTGGGAGGCTTCGAACTTGGGGTCGCCCTCCATGACCCGCTGTTCCCAGGTCACCTGGTTCAGGTCCCGGTTGTTGAACACCGCACAGACCCAGGCGCCATTGCCCCAGGTCCGCCAGTACTTGGCCACGGTGATCAGTTCCGCCATGTTGTTCATCTGCATCGCGCCGTCTCCCACCAGGGCGATCACCGGTCGGTCCGGATGGCAGAATTTCGCGGCGATGGCATAAGGCACGGCGGCGCCCATGGACGCCAGGCCGCCGGACAACGAGCACATCATGTCGCGACGGATATGGAGGTCCCGGGCATACCAGTTGGCGCAGGAGCCTGAGTCGCAGGTGACAATGGCGCGATCCGGCAGCCGGGGCGACAGTTCGAATGTGACCCGCTGCGGATTGATCGGCTTGGCGCTGACCAGGGCGCGCTTCTCCAGGGTCTGGTCCCAGCGCTGGCGCCAGTGCTCGATTTTCTCGCGCCAGCTGCGGTCGGTCTTCTCTTCGATCAATGGCAGCAGGGCCCGCAGGGTATCGGCGCTGTCGCCGTGCAGGTTGACTTCCATGGGGTAGCGCAGGCTGAGCATGTCCGCCTGAATGTCGATCTGCACGCCCCGGGCCTGGCCCTCGGGCGGCAGGAACTCGGCGTAGGGAAAGCCGGAGCCGATCATCAGCAATGTGTCGCAACCGGCCATCAGGTTGTCGCTGGGCTCGGTCCCGAGCAGGCCGATGGAGCCGGTGACCCAGGGCAGGTCGTCCGGCACCGCCGCCTTGCCCAGCAGGGCCTTGGCCACCCCGGCACCGAGTTTCTCGGCGATGGCGATCACTTCATCGGTGGCCTGCAGCGCTCCGGCGCCCACCAGGATGGCGACTTTCTTGCCGGCGTTCAGCACATCGGCGGCCTTGCGCAGGTCTTCTTCGTAGGGCACGACCCTGGGTTTGCGATAGCCGACGCCGGAATGCACGGTGCCATGCTTGTGGGCTGGCGCCGCGTAGGGCATCTCCTGGAGGTCGTTGGGCAGGATCAACGCCGTTACCCGGCGCTCGCCCACGGCCGTGCGCACGGCGCGGTCCACCAGATGGCGGACCTGGGCGGGTGCGCTGGCTTGCTGCACGAACGCCCCGGCGACATCCTTGAACAGGCTGACCAGGTCCAGTTCCTGCTGGTAATGCCCGCCCAGGGCGGCGCGGGCCTGCTGGCCGCAAATGGCGAGCACCGGCATGTGATCCATTCGGGCGTCGTAGAGTCCGGTCACCAGGTGGGACGCGCCAGGCCCCGAGGTGGCGATGCATACCCCCAGCTCGCCGGTGAACTTGGCGTGGGCACAGGCCATGAAGGCTGCCATTTCTTCGTGTCGGGCCTGGATGAAACGGATTTTCCCGTTGGCCCGGCTCAACGCGCCAAAGACGCCGTTGATGCCATCGCCCGGATAGCCGTAGATCCGGCGAACCCCCCATTCGTAAAGACGTTCCACCAGAAAATCACCGACGGTCATGCTCATGTCTGTCCCTCGTTTCAGGCCGCGAGCCGCTTGGAGCGGCGTGCAGCGGTTGGCGTGCTTACAGACTTGACCGACACAGGCCGCGCAAGGTTTAGATTTTTTCCGGGGCGGGTGCCAGGGCCGGGCGTGTATCTCAGTGTGTACCGGGGCAGGGCGGATACATCTGCTTGACGAAGGGGCGGGTCCGGGACACAGGCCGGATACACACCGACGATTAACTACGCCAGCCAGCCGGGACCCATACGCGGTGCCGGTGACTGGCGATCGAATCCCTGGAGGAAATACCCCATGCTCAACTTCTCGCGCAATTCGTCCCTGGCACTCGGCCTGGCCCTGGTCGGTGGCCTTGGCCTGTCCTCGGCGGCTTCTGCCCTGACCATGAACGACCTGGCCCAGGGCTATACCCTGGCAGCGGCCGATACGGTGAAGAAACCTGCCGAAGGCAAGTGCGGCGAAGACAAGTTCGCCAAGACCGATACCAACCACGATGGCAAGGTCTCGCGGGACGAGTTCATCGCCGCCGCACCGGAGCGTGCGGCCGAGTTCGACAAGATCGACGCCAACCACGACGGCGGCATATCCCTGCCGGAAGCCAAGCAATACCTGTCGGCCCAGGCCAAGACCGCCGAAGGCAAATGCGGCGAGGGCAAGTGCGGGGCGGCAATCGAGTCCTGATCCTCCGCCTTTGGGGAGCCCCGACTGGTACATGAATGGGGCAGGCGTGTTTGTGTGGCGAGGGGTTGACGCTCCTCGCCACAGGTCGGTGGCGACGTGCCCCCATCCGTCGTGGCTCTCCCTCTCTTGTTTGTCAAGGAGATGTGCCATGTCCCAAGAGTTTTGCCATAGCTTCAACCGTCCTGCCGCTGGTGCTTCATTCCCCCAGACCTCTGTCGGCCTGGGCTTGCGCCGGGCCTTGCTCGATGAACTGCGCGAGGCGCCTGCCGGTGATTTCGACTTCCTGGAGGTCGCGCCGGAAAACTGGATCGGCATCGGCGGCGCCCATGGCGCCGCTTTGCATGGGTTGGCCGAGCGTTTTCCACTGTCCTGCCATGGCCTGTCGCTGTCCCTGGGCGGGCCGGCTCCGCTGGACCTGGCGTTTCTCGCCCAGGTGCGCGGTTTCCTGGAGCGCTTCGATGTGCCGCTGTACAGCGAGCACCTGAGCTACTGCGGCGATGACGGGCATCTGTATGACCTGCTGCCGCTGCCCTTCACCGAGGAGGCGGTGCATCACGTCGCGGCCCGCATAAGACAGGCCCAGGATGTCCTGGGGAGACGCCTGGCGGTGGAAAACGTGTCTTACTACGCCGCCCCCCACCAGGACATGAGCGAGCTGGAATTCACCCAGGCAGTGCTGCACGAGGCGGATTGCGACCTGTTGCTCGACGTCAACAACGTCTATGTCAATTCGGTCAATCACGGTTTCGACCCCTGCGCATTCCTGGACGGCCTGGATCCCGGGCGGGTGGTGGCGATGCATGTGGCCGGGCATTACGACGAATCCGACACACTGAAAATCGACAGCCACGGCGCGCCGGTCAAGCCGGTGGTCTGGACGCTGCTGGCCAGGGCCTATGCGCGTTTCGGCATCCAGCCGACCTTGCTGGAACGGGATTTCAACTTCCCACCCTACGCCGCGCTGGTAGCCGAATTGCAGATCATCCGCCAGTTGCAGCGGCAAACCGCCGACCGGCAGGCGGTGATCCATGGCTGAACTCCGGCAGACCCTGCACCAACAGCAGCAGGCATTGACCGGCTACCTGCGCGATCCGGAGCGGTGTCCGGTCCCGTCCGGCATGGACGTGGAGCGGGCCCAGGTCTATCGCGACCTGATCTTCGAGAACATGCGCTCGTTACTCAGTGGCACCTTTGCGGTGCTGGTAAGCGTGCTGGGGCAGGACCGCTGGCGTGCCTGTGTACGCCGCTTCCTGCGCGAGCATCGCTGCGTCACGCCCAGGTTCGCAGAGATCGCCAGGGAGTTCGTGGACTATCTGTCGGCCCGGCCGGTGTCCGAGGAACCGCCGTTCATGGCTGACCTGGCGCATTACGAGTGGGTCGAAATGGCACTGTTGCAATCGCCGGCCCAAGCCTTGCCCAACGATGACGAAACGTTGTGCCTCGACCGGCCCTTGCAGCTTTCGCCCCTGGCCTGGCCGTTGGCGTATGAATGGCCGGTGCATCGCCTGGCGCCGGATTACCAGCCGTCGACACCGCCATCCCAGCCAACCTTGCTGTTGGTCAGGCGTACCCCTGGGCTCGACGTGCGCTTTTCTGAACTCAGCCCCTTGGCCTGGCGGTTGTTGCAGCGTATCGAGCAATTTCCGGAACTGAAGGCACGGGCGCAATTGCTGGGATTGGCCGAAGAAGCGGGGGCGAATGCCTTCGAATTCATGGACAGCGCCTTGGCGCTGCTCAAGCGCATGCGAGAGGAAGGTGTGGTGGGCGCAAGACACTCGCCGCCGATTGAAACGCAAACCCTGTAAGAAGTGAGCTTGCTCGCGATGCCAGCGGGTCGCCATCAACCGTGACCGATACGCCGCCATCGCGAGCAAGCTCGTTCCCACAAGGTTTGTTTTCAGGCGTCGTTTCGACGGTTCAGGGCAGTCTGTAGCAGCGCATCCACGCTCAGTTTCCCCGCCCCCTGCAACAGCAGCGGCATCAACGCCACCAGGTAGATCAATGGGAGCTTGAAGTTGCCATGGCCTTTATTGGTGATCGCATAGCCCTGGGCCAGCTCGCTGAGGCTTGACCAGTCTGCGGGCCAATGCACGGCGGCGGTGGCCACCACGGTGACGATAATCAGTACCAGCGCCGATAGACGGGTGCCCAGGCCGATCAGCAGGGCGATGGCGCAGAGCAGTTCGGCCCACATCGACAGCTCCCAGTTCCAGCTGGCGGGCAACTGGTCGAAGGGAAATGGGAAGGCGGACTGGATTTCGCTGAACCAGTTCGTACCGTTCCATTTTTCCAGGCCGGATTCGAAGAACTCCCAAGCCAGGAACAGGCGCAGGCCCAGTGGCGCAAGCCATGCTCCGGCGTGATCGAGACGAGTGGGCAGGGCTTTAAGGATGCTTGGATACATGACGATCTCCCCCGATTACGCTGCGTGTTGCAGAGGTTGGGCACGCGTGTTGGCCCGGCCCGGCGTGCCGACCAGGCGGATGATGGTGGTGGCGCAGGTCAGGCCAAACGGCAGTACGTCCCCGTCGCTCGTGGGGACGCCCTTGAAGTCAGAGCAGGCAAAGATCGGGAAGCGACCCTGGAAACGCAGGTTGGATGGCGTGGCGGTGGCAGGCATGGCAAGACTCCTTGAGGTGTGGTTCCCGACCCTTTCAGTGGCCGGGGCTCGGGGAGTCTTTCAAGCGGGTGTAAGCGGGGTGTGTCGGGAACGCGGGGGATTGCAAGTTCGTGTGTGCCCGGCGACGGCAGACACATTGGCATACAAACCCGGATGCCAGGCCTTGTGGACGTTCAGCTGGCAGGAGCGGTTTCGCGGCTCAAGCGCAGCTCGGCGCACAAGCCGCCGCCTTCGCGATTGCTCAAGGTCAGCGAACCGCCCATGGCGATCGCCAGTTGCTGGGCAATGGCCAATCCCAAGCCCGTTCCGCCGGTTTCCCGGTTGCGCGAGCTTTCCACGCGGTAGAACGGCTTGAGCACCTCGGTCAGTTCGTGCTCGCTGATGCCGGGGCCACGGTCCAGGACCTGGATCGCCAGTTGGCCATTGCCGGTCAATTGCACGTGGATCTGCGCCGAGCCGCCGAATTTCAGTGCGTTGTCCACCAGATTGACCAACACCCGGCGCAGGGCGTGGGGGCGGGTGTCGATGACGGCGGCGTTCTTGCCCGACAATTGAACGTCCTTGCCGGTGTCCTGGTAGTCGAACACCAGGCTGTCGAGGAACGCATCCAGGTTGATGCGGCAACTGGCTTCTGTAGCGCCATGGATGCTGCGGGCGTAGGCGACGCCTTCGCGCACCAGGTGTTCCATTTCGCCCAGGTCGCTCCACAGCTTGTCCTTTTCGATGCCATCGTCCATGAACTCCGCGCGCAGCTTCATGCGGGTGATGGGCGTCTGCAAGTCGTGGGAAATCGCCGCCAGCAGTTGCATGCGCTCTTTCAGGTAAGCGGCGATGCGCTCCTGCATGGTATTGAACGCCTTGGCGGCATGGACCACTTCGGTCGGGCCTTTTTCGTCCAGGCGCGCGCCGTGGGCGTTGGGGTCAAGGGTTTCCACGGCCTGGGACAGGCGGGTCAAGGGCCTGACGGCAATGCGCACGGCCAGCCAGGTGCAGCCGATCAACAATGCCAGCTGCCCCAGCAACACCACCGGCAGCCAGGGAGACAGGGGCGTCATGGCCGGGCGGACGTCGATGGTCAGCGGGCTGCCGTCGCCCAGGCGCAGATGGGCCTGGTAGTGCTTTTGCGGGCCGGGAATGTCGGTGAAGGTCAGCGCATAGGCCTGGCCGATGGCGTCCTGGATCGAGCTGACCGATATCGGTGCGTCTTCCGGGACCATGGGCTGGCCGGGCAGGCCTTCATCGAGCAGGTAGTTGTAGTTGCGCCGGGTGAGGCGGGGCAGCCAGGCCGGACGCTCGGCAGCGGGCAGGCGATCGAGGATGGCGACCGAGGTCGAAACGTCGGTTTCCAGGTTGCCGAGCATGGTGGTCTTGGCGCTCTGGTAGCGTTCGTAGTACTGGACACCGAAAGACAGGCCCTGGGCCAGGATCAGGCCGATCAGGAAGATCAGCGACAGCCTCGACGCGAGGGTCCGCGGCCAGCGCAATGACAGGTTCATGCCGAAACCTCGAGGATCTCGACCGGCAGCGAAAACACATAGCCTTCGCTGCGCACGGTCTTGATGTAGGCCGGCTCGCGGGCATCGTCCAGCAGGCGCTGGCGCAGCCGGCTGACCAGCAGGTCGATGGAGCGATCGAACAGGTCGGCATCCCGGCCCTGGGTCAGGTTGAGCAACTGGTCACGGTTGAGCACTCGCTGCGGATGGTCGAGGAACACCCGCAACAACCGGTATTCGGCGCCGCTCAGGGCGACCATGGTGCCGTCGGTATCGAGCAGATGGCGGGCCGTGGTGTCCAGGCGCCAACGACCGAACGCCAGCAGGCGCCCGCTTTCGGTCACCACCAGATTGGGGGGCAGCATGCGGGTGCGGCGCAGCACCGCGTTGATGCGGGCCAGCAACTCCCGGGCGGCGAAGGGTTTGACCAGGTAATCGTCGGCCCCCATTTCCAGGCCGATGATGCGGTCGGTCTCGTCGTTGCGCGCGGTGAGCATCAGCACCGGCGTGGCCTTGTGCTTGCCGGCACGCAGCTCCCGGCACAGCACCAGCCCGTCGTCGCCCGGCATCATGATATCCAGCACGATCAGGTCCACCGGGGTGGTTTCCAGAAAGGTGCGCATCTGCCGGCCGTCGGCGACGACGGTGGTACGTAGGCCGTTCTTCTTCAGGTAGTTGCCCACCAGCTCTCTGATCTCGCGATCGTCATCCACGATCAACACATGGTCGACATGATCCATGGTGTACAGCCCCTTATGGCGTTTCGTTGGTGGTCAGTCTACAGACACCGACCGGCCTGGCTCGCGACGGTTTGTATTGCAGTGTATCTGGCGCGCGACGGATACACAGCGATGCAAAAAGCCGCCTGGCTCGATACAGGCGCGATACCTCGGTGGCATTCAATGGCTTCCAACGAGGCGACACCACGAGCCTCGACACAAGTCAGCCCATTGAACGAATCGAGGAACGCACCATGAACACCAAAGCCATCTACGCCGCCTGTCTTTTCGCCGCACTGAACATCTGCACCTTGTCGGCCCGAGCCGAAAGCAATGTTCCGGCGCAAACCTACGCCTACGGCTCCCACCTGGATATCCAGAAGGTGCTGTCGCTCACCGAAGACGCCAACCCGACCTGCGGTGTGGTGAACGCCCGGATGACCTACCTGGACTCAGCGGGCCACAAGCAGGCGTTGGACTACCGCAAAATTTCCGAAAACTGCAATAACGAAAACTGATGAAAAAGATCAGGAATGCTCTCCAACCGTTTGTTGCAACTGGATTCATGTCACTGGATCGCCACGGGCCATGGTGCTGCGCAACGCTGTTTCAGGCCTCTCCAGGGGCTGTTGCGCAGCCCCGCAAGCCACATCATGTCCGGTTGATTGATCCGACCTGGCTGCTTATCCATTCATCCATTATTAGGTGATGCCATGCTTCTGATCGCTTTTCTTGGCGGGATCCTGACGATCCTCAGCCCCTGTATTCTTCCGGTCGTCCCGTTTCTGTTCGCCCGTGCCGACCGGTCCCGCAGTTCGGTATTGCTGACCCTGGGCGGCATGGTGTTGACCTTCGCCTTGGTGTCGAGCCTGGCGGTGGTCAGCAGTGAGTGGGTACTGCGCGCCAGCAGCGTCGGCCGCCAAGTGGCCCTCGGGGTGATGGTGCTGTTCGCCTTGTCGCTGATGTTCAGCCGGGTCGGCACCTGGTTGGCGCGGCCGTTGGTGAACCTGGGCAATCGCATCGATGCCGGTGCCGGGCAGGTGGCCGGGCCGCTGGCGTCCGTGTTCATCGGGGTGGCCACCGGATTGCTCTGGGCGCCGTGCGCCGGTCCGGTACTCGGCGTGATCCTGACCGGGGCCATGCTGCAAGGCGCCAATGCGCAGACCAGCCTGTTATTGCTGGCTTACGGCCTGGGCAGCGCCTTGTCCCTGGGTGTGCTGATCCTCGCCGGACGCGGGCTGGTGGGACGCCTCAAGCTCTCCCTCCCGGTGACGACCTGGTTGCGCCGCGGCACCGGAGCCGTGGTGTTGCTGGCTGCCGTGGCGATTGGCACGGGTGTCGATGATCGTCTGCTGGCCAATACGTCCTCCCAGGGCGCGGCCACTCTGGAGAAAGGCCTTTTGGAGAACGTGCCCAAGGCGATCGACTACGTGGTCAGCAAGGCCAACGCCGCACCCATGCCGAACCTTCAATCCCAGGGGGCCATGCCTTCGCTGGACGGCGCGGTGCAGTGGCTGAACTCGCCTGCGCTGAGCAGCGAGTCCTTGCGCGGCAAGGTAGTGCTGGTGGATTTCTGGACCTATGACTGCATCAACTGTCAGCACACGCTGCCTTATGTGAACGGCTGGGCGAAAAAGTATGAGAAGGACGGATTGGTGGTGATCGGCGTCCACACACCGGAATATGGTTACGAGAAAATCATCGACAACGTGCGCCAGCAGGTGCGCAAGCTGGATATCCAGTACCCGGTGGCTATCGACAACCAGTATGCGATCTGGCGCGCCTTCAACAACCAGTACTGGCCCGCCCACTATTTCATCGATGCCAAGGGCCAGGTGCGTTACAGCCATTTTGGCGAAGGGCGTTATGGTGAGCAGGAGCAGGTGATCCAGCAACTGTTGCAAGAGGCGAAGGCAGGCCAGTGAGCCGTGGCGAGGGAGCGTGCTCCCTTGTCATAGGGGCGTCAGGCTTGAGGTATTTCTACTTAAAGTCGTTATATTTCAATATATTGCTTTTAAAACATAAAGTGATTTATAGAAAAAAGACGGCCCTTGAGAGGGTCGTCTTTTTTAATAAAATTCCATTATTTTCAATAAGTTATAGATCTAATCTACAGTTGTTTGGATGATTTGTCGCGCTCAGGCGCCAGGCACCAGAAACGGCTGGTTTGGCAGCCCCGCAGGCGTGCAGTCATCTTGAACCGCTTCGGCCGAATACTGGCCCCTTGCTCATGGCAACGTCGTCAAACTTCTTCTATTTCAGAACGTTGGGCGACAAATCTATGCGCATTTCTATGTGGGTCGTGGCGACATTTCTCCTGGCGATCGTCTCGCTCGAAGCCCAGGCCAGGGCGTTGACGAAAAACCAGCTGTCGGTGTGCCGCTGGGGTTCGGATATCGCGGCCGGGGCCCAGGCCTCGAAGCTGTCCGGGATCACCCTTTACGGCGCCCGGAAAAAACTGCAGGTGCGCAAGTTTCCCCGGCCGTGGATGCGCATGACGGCCCTGGGCATTACCGAGCAGACCTACAACAGCGCTTCGCGCCTCAAGCCGGCCGCGGTCAAGCAGACCTATTACGAGCAATGCGTGCGCCATGAACTGGCGCAACGCTAGGCGGTGTCGCGAATGGATTCATGCCGGGCTTCTGCCGGGCATCTCGATGCCATGCTGGTGCACCCGTCGATAGAGGGTGGCCCGGGAAATGCCCAGGGCCCGGGCCGCGGCGGTGGGCTTCCAGCGATGACGCACCAGCGCGTCGAGCAAGGCCTGGCGCTGCGCACAGGCCACCGGTTCCGGCGTATCGGCCATAGCGCCCGGGCCCTGCAACGACTCGGGCAGGTGGCTGAGCAAAATCACGCTGGCCTCGCATACCGCGCAGGCGTAGCGCAGCACATGGCGCAACTGGCGGATGTTGCCCGGCCAGTGATAGCCGAGCAGGCATTCCAGGGCCGGGCCGCTCAACTGCTGCAGCAAGCCTGAGCAGCGCATCGATTCTTCTTCGAGAATGCGATTGATCAGCGCCAGCCGGTCGGTGCGTTCGCGTAACGGCGGAAGCTGGAAGCGGGCGCCTCCGAGGCGGAAATACAAGTCTTCGCGAAACTCGCCGGCAGCCACCAGGGTTTCCAGGTCGCGGTGGGTGGCGCAGATCACCTGGATGTCCACGGCCCTGCGCCGCGAGGCCCCCAGGGGCGCCACTTCACCTTCGGCCAGCACCCGCAACAGGCGGGTCTGCAAGGCCAGGGGCATGTCACCGATTTCGTCGAGGAACAGCGTGCCGCCATCGGCCTGTTCCAGCAGGCCCTGCATGCCCCTGGCCGAGGCGCCGGTGAACGCCCCGGCGACATACCCGAACAGTTCGCTTTCGATCAGGCTTTCAGGGATCGCCGCGCAGTTCAATGCCACGAAGGGGCGCTCTCGGCGCTGGCTGGCCTGGTGCAACTGACGGGCGAAGACCTCCTTGCCGGAACCGGTTTCACCCTGGATCAACACCGGCAGGTTGCGATCCTTGACGCGCACCGCCAGGCGCAGGCTGTCGGCCAGGCGCGGATCCAGCTCGGAAGGAGCCATCGCCACCCTGGGTCGCGGAACCGCCCGATGGCGGGGCGCACTCAGGCGGCCATGCAGGGCATGATCGAGTGGGTAAAGGCTTTCGTCACGGGCGCGGTGCAATTGCTGCTGATCGAAGACCTGGCTGATGTTCTGCGGCAGTTGGCCGTAGTGTTGCAGCAGATACTGGCGGGCGGCGGGGTTGAGGGCCTGCAGGCAACCGTCGTCGTCCCAGGCGAACAGGAAATCGGGCTGGCTGTCGACATAGCCGGCGTTGTGATGAGCCCGCAGCACCCAGTAGCCCTGGGCGCTGCTCATGAAAAACGCCTGTTCGATTTCCCGGGCGCTCTGCACCACCATCTGGCGGATCAGGTGTTGGGAACGGCGATCATCCGGTGAGCGCACCGCCGACACATCCAGCACCCCGAGCAGTTCTCCCTGGGGATCGAATACCGGCGCGGCGGAACAGGTCAGGCCAATGAATGCGGCTCGGAAATGGTCGCGCTTGTGCACGGTCACCGGGGCCCGGGCGGTGAGCACTGCCGCTACGCCGCAGGTGCCTTCTTCGCCTTCCGACCAGCAGGTCCCCAGGTACAGCCCGGCCTTGCGGCAGTCGTTGCGGATCGTGGTTTCCACCCGGTAGTCGATGGTCTGGCCCTGGGCATCGGTCAGCAGCACGCAGTAGTCGGCATCGCGCACCCGGCCATGGAGGCGGGTCACTTCTTCACTGGCGATGTTGAGAAACAGCTCCGAGCGCTCGCGACACTGCCGGAGCACGTCTTCGGACAGGATGCGCGGACCCTGCAGCGAGCCAGGGTCCAGGTGGTGTTGCTCCATGGAGCGGCGCCAGGAATCGAGGATCAGGTCGGGGACGGGACGTTGGGGCAACTGGTCCGCGTTCTTCACCACGCGGCTGACGCAATCCACATGCGCCCGGGAGTGAGTGGAAAGCATACGGGCCTCCGGTTCAGCTTCTTATCGTTGTGCGCTCATTAAGCGCCGTTCCCCTGGCGCAGACAAGCACGACGGACGACAGGCCCGCTGTGAGACGCCACGTCTCACAGTCTCACGACTGGCTCGTGCAGGCTGACATGCCACGTCTCACCCAGACCGGATCCGTGGCCGGGCTGATCCGAAGCCGGCCGCTCTGGCTCGCCTGTCTCGCCGCTTCTGCGCGGTTCTGGCACCGCCCTTGCTCTATCCCCTTCAACCCGCCCGACGGGTCTTCCAATAATAAAAACGAGGTTCGCATGGGTTATCGCTCAGGTTCTTTTCCTGCCCGCAACGGGGTGGCGCCATGAACCGGCCGCCCCTGACCGTAGGCATCATCGCCAATCCCGCTTCGGGTCGGGACGTGCGTCGCCTGACCGCCAATGCCGGGTTGTTTTCCAGCACCGACAAGGTCTCGGTGATCCAGCGCCTGCTGGCGGCCTTCGGTGCCACCGGCATCCAGCAGGTGCTGATGCCCACCGACATGACCGGCATCGCCGCCGCCGTACTGAAGAACAGTCATGGCCGGCAGGCCCGTGGCAGCCACTGGCCGGCCCTGGAGTTCCTCGACCTGACCCTGCGCCAGACGGTCGAAGATACGCGCAATGCCGCGCGCCTGATGGCCGAGCGGGGAGTGGCGTTGATCGCCGTACTCGGCGGCGACGGCACCCACAAGGCGGTGGCGGCGCACGTGGGAGACATCCCCCTGCTGACCCTGTCCACCGGTACCAACAATGCATTCCCCGAGCTGCGCGAGGCGACCACCGCCGGGTTGGCCGGCGGCCTGTACGCCAGCGGCCGGATCCCCGCGCAGATCGGCTTGCGCCGCAACAAGCGGCTTCTGGTCTGCGAGGCCCAGCGTGGCCTGCGGGAAGTCGCCCTGGTGGATGTGGCTGTGTCGCCGCTGCGGTTTGTCGGCGCCCGGGCCATCAGCCGGGCGGCGGACCTGGCCGAGGTCTTCGTGACCTTTGCCGAGCCGCAGTCCGTGGGCTTGTCGGCGCTGTGCGGGCTGTGGTTCCCGGTGTCGCGCCAGGCGCCGGGAGGGGCCTGGATGCGCCTGGACCCGCAATCGCCCGAGGCGCTGCTGGTACCGCTGGCTCCCGGTCTGCTGCAGGGCTGCGGCGTACTGGCCGCCGGCCCGCTGGAGCCTGGCATTGCCCACGGGCTGTCGCTGTCCAGCGGCACCCTGGCCCTGGATGGCGAACGGGAAATCGAATTCAACGTCAACGACCGGCCCACGGTCACCCTCGATGCCGGCGGCCCGCTGAGTATCGATGTCAATGCGGTGCTGGCCTACGCCGCGCAGCACCGTCTGCTGGCCATCGGCCGCGAACACCCGCAACACCCCCAAAACCTTCAAGACACCCCTGGAGAATAAAAATGTCGACAACCCTCACCCACGATCAATTGCTGCACGCCTACCAGGTCATGCGCACCATCCGCGCCTTCGAAGAGCGCCTGCACGTGGAATTCGCCACGGGCGAGATCCCTGGGTTCGTCCACCTGTATGCCGGCGAAGAAGCCTCGGCCGCCGGGGTCATGGCCCACCTGGGCGATGACGATTGCATCGCCTCCAATCACCGTGGCCATGGCCATTGCATCGCCAAGGGCGTGGACGTCTACGGGATGATGGCCGAGATCTACGGCAAGAAAACCGGCGTCTGCCAAGGCAAGGGCGGCTCGATGCACATCGCTGATTTCGAGAAAGGCATGCTCGGCGCCAATGGCATCGTCGGTGCCGGCGCGCCCCTGGTGGTGGGCGCGGCGCTGGCGGCCCGGCTCAAGGGCACCGACAGCGTCGCCGTGGTGTTCTTCGGCGATGGCGGCTCCAACGAGGGCGCGGTGTTCGAAGCCATGAACATGGCGTCGGTGTGGAACCTGCCGTGCCTGTTCATCGCGGAAAACAACGGCTATGCCGAAGCCACCGCGTCCAACTGGTCGGTGGCCTGCGATCACATCGCCGACCGCGCGGCCGGGTTCGGGATGCCGGGCGTGACCGTGGACGGCTTTGACTTCTTTGCCGTGCACGAAGCCGCCGGGGCCGCCATCGAGCGGGCCCGGGCCGGGGAAGGACCGTCGCTGATCGAGGTCAAGCTGACCCGTTACTACGGGCACTTCGAGGGCGATGCCCAGACTTATCGGGCACCCGATGAGGTCAAGCATTTTCGCGAAAACCAGGACTGCCTGATGCAGTTCCGCGAGCGCACCACCCGGGCCGGCTTGCTGTCGGCAGAGCAGTTGGACCAGATCGACAAGGAAGTGGAGCTGCTGATCGAGAACGCGGTGTACAAGGCCAAGTCCGATCCCAAGCCCACGGCCGCGGACCTGCTCACCGACGTGTACGTCTCCTATCCCTGAACGCCTTCCTCAAAACAAGAATAGAGAATCCCATCATGGCGAGAAAAATCAGCTACCAGCAGGCAATCAACGAGGCCCTGGCCCAGGAAATGCGTCGCGACGCCAGTGTCTTCATCATGGGCGAGGACGTGGCCGGCGGCGCCGGTGCGCCCGGTGAAAACGACGCCTGGGGCGGAGTGCTCGGCGTCACCAAGGGGCTTTACGACCAGTTTCCCGGACGCGTGCTGGATACCCCGCTGTCGGAAATCGGCTATGTCGGCGCCGCCGTCGGTGCCGCCACCTGCGGCGTGCGGCCGGTGTGCGAACTGATGTTCGTCGACTTCGCCGGTTGCTGCCTGGACCAGATCCTCAACCAGGCGGCGAAGTTTCGCTACATGTTCGGCGGCAAGGCCTCCACGCCCCTGGTGATCCGCACCATGGTGGGTGCCGGCTTGCGCGCCGCGGCCCAGCACTCGCAGATGCTCACCTCGCTGTGGACGCACATCCCGGGGCTGAAGGTGGTCTGCCCGTCATCACCCTACGACGCCAAGGGGCTGCTGATCCAGGCGATTCGCGACAACGACCCGGTGATCTTCTGCGAGCACAAATTGCTGTACGGCATGCAGGGCGAGGTGCCGCAAGAGCTCTATACCATTCCCTTTGGCGAAGCCAATTTCCTGCGCGATGGCAAGGACGTGACCCTGGTCTCCTATGGCCGCACGGTGAATATCGCCATGGATGCGGCCCGCAGCCTGGCGGGGCGGGGTATCGACTGCGAAGTCATCGACCTGCGCACCACCAGCCCGATGGACGAGGACAGCATCCTGGAAAGCGTGGAAAAGACCGGGCGGCTGGTGGTCATCGACGAGGCCAACCCGCGATGCTCCATGGCCACCGATATCTCGGCACTGGTGGCGCAAAAAGCCTTCGGGGCGCTCAAGGCGCCGATTGAAATGGTCACCGCGCCCCACACTCCGGTGCCGTTCTCCGATGCCCTGGAAGACCTGTACATCCCCGATGCGGCGAAGATCGAGAGCGCCGTGCTCAATGTGATCGAGTGGAGCAAGCGCTGATGAGCCAGATTCATACCCTGACCATGCCCAAGTGGGGGCTGTCGATGACCGAGGGCCGGGTCGATGCCTGGCTCAAGGAAGAGGGCCAGGCCATCACCAAGGGCGACGAGGTGCTGGACGTGGAGACCGACAAGATCTCCAGCAGTGTCGAGGCCCCGTTTGGCGGTGTGTTGCGCCGGCAAGTCGCCCGCCAGGACGAAACCCTGCCGGTGGGCGCCTTGCTCGGCATCGTCGTGGAAGGCGAGGCCAGCGACGCCGAGATCGACGCGGTCATCGAGCAGTTCCAATCCAGCTTCGTGCCCGGTGACGCAGCCGATGAAGACAGCGGTCCGGCACCTCAGAAAGTCGAATTGGACGGACGGGTGATTCGCTATTTCGAACGCGGCGAGGGCGGTGTGCCGTTGGTGCTGGTGCATGGTTTTGGCGGCGACTTGAACAACTGGCTGTTCAACCATGAAGCACTGGCCGTCGGGCGTCGGGTCATTGCCCTGGACCTGCCGGGCCATGGCGAATCGTCGAAAACCCTGCAACGTGGCGACCTGGACGAGCTGAGCGGCGTGGTGCTGGCCTTGCTCGATCACCTGGATATCAATGCTGTGCATCTGGTGGGCCATTCCATGGGTGGGGCGGTGTCGTTGAATGCCGCGCGCCTGATGCCCCAGCGGATACGGTCCTTGACCTTGATCGGCAGCGCCGGGCTGGGCACGCAGATCAATGGCAGCTACCTGCAGGGCTTCGTCGAGGCGGCCAACCGCAACGCCCTCAAGCCGCCACTGGTGCAACTGTTCTCCAATGCCGAGCTGGTCACGCGGCAGATGCTCGACGACATGCTCAAGTACAAGCGCCTGGAAGGCGTGGACGCCGCCCTGCGGCAACTGTCGGCGACGCTGTTCGCCGACGGCCGCCAGCAGGTGGACCTGCGCGAAGTGGTGCAGGCCGGCCATGTACCGACCCTGGTGATCTGGGGTAGCGACGACGCAATCATTCCGGCGGCCCACAGCGAAGGGCTGGCGGCGCGGGTCGAGGTGCTCGCCGGGCAGGGCCACATGGTGCAGATGGAAGCGGCCGAGCAGGTCAACCGGCTGATTCTCGAATTCGTTCAACAGAACTGATCAAGCGGGCGCCGACCGGGTCGTCGCCCCAAGCCTTGGAGGCACTATCATGAATGTTTCAATCACGCCTGCCCGCAGCATGCGCGCCGCCGTCTGGCACGGTCGCAACGATATCCGCGTCGAGGACGTACCGTTGCCGGTTTCGCCGCCCGCCGGCTGGGTGCAGATTCGGGTGCAGTGGTGCGGTATCTGTGGCTCCGACCTGCACGAATACGTGGCCGGGCCGGTGTTCATCCCGGTGGATGCACCGCATCCGCTGACCGGTATCAAGGGCCAGTGCATCCTTGGCCACGAGTTCTGCGGCGAAATCGTCGAACTGGGGGCCGGTGTGGAGGGTTTCAGTGTCGGCGAACCGGTGGCGGCCGATGCCTGCCAGCATTGCGGCACCTGCTATTACTGCACCCATGGGCTCTACAACATCTGTGAAAACCTGGCCTTCACCGGGTTGATGAACAACGGCGCATTCGCCGAGCTGGTCAATGTTCCCGCCAACCTGCTGTACAAGCTGCCCGCCGGATTCCCGGCCGAGGCCGGTGCGCTGATCGAACCGCTGGCGGTGGGCATGCACGCGGTGAAAAAGGCTGGCAGCCTGTTGGGGCAGAACGTGGTGGTGGTCGGCGCCGGAACCATCGGCTTGTGCACCATCATGTGTGCCAAGGCTGCCGGCGCGGCCCAGGTGATTGCCCTGGAAATGTCCAGCGCCCGCAAGGCCAAGGCCCTGGAAGTCGGGGCCAGCCACGTGATCGATCCTAACGAATGCGACGCCCTGGCCGAAGTGCGGCGGTTGACCGCCGGCCTGGGGGCAGACGTCAGCTTCGAGTGCATCGGCAACAAGCACACCGCCAAGCTGGCCATCGACCTGATCCGCAAGGCCGGCAAATGCGTCCTGGTGGGGATCTTCGAGGAGCCGAGTTCATTCAACTTCTTTGAACTGGTCTCCACCGAGAAGCAGGTGCTCGGGGCGCTGGCCTACAACGGCGAGTTCGCCGACGTGATCGCCTTTATCGCCGACGGACGCCTGGACATCTCGCCCCTGGTGACCGGACGTATCCAGTTGGAGCAGATCGTTGGGCAGGGCTTCGAGGAACTGGTCAACAACAAGGAGCACAACGTGAAGATCATCGTGTCACCCGCACGGATCTGAGGGCGCCTGAGGTGGGGCGATTTGGCGATGGTCGGAGTGGCCATCGCCTTTTTTCAGGTATAGGCCAGCAGCCGGCCACAGCAGATCACCGCGAACCATAGCGCCATGGACAGCAGTGCCTGGATTCTGGCCAGGCCGGGTGCCTTGTGGCCGATATTCCATTGCTGGACGCCGCGGTAGGTTCCAACGTGGAACACCAGGGCGTTGAGGCCCGCCGTCGCGATCAGGCAGAGTTTGAGGACGAAGACGTCGTTGCCGGCAAAGTCATGGGGGTGCGCGCTGAACATCATCAGCCCGGCAGGCACGATGAGCAGCAGGGCCGCAAGGGCCCAGGTCAGCAGATGACGGGCCAGGGCGGTCACGGCGATGCCCTTGGACAACCCCAGGATGCGCAGGTCGAACATCACCACCGCGCCCACCAGCACCGAAAAGCCGATGATGTGCACGACTTCCACCAGCGGGTAGAGCCACAGCTCGCCGCGCATGGCCACCGCCAGGGATGAATCCGCCAGTTGGTCCATCCAGCCTTGGGTCGCACCCGCCGGGGAGGCCTGCATCAGCGCAACTCGGTGGTCTTGCCGTCGATGGTGATGCGTTCGGCGCGCAATTCGTCGGGTTTGTTGCGGTTTGCATAGCCGACCACGGTGGCCCGGTTACCCGCTTTGAGCCTGTCTTTGGTCAGGCCCCGATTCTCCATGCGCGACGGCGGGGCCAGCACGACGGTCCAGGTTTTGTCGGTGGTTTGCAGGCGCACGTAGCCGTGGGGATGGGAGTAACCGGATTCCTTGATGGTGCCGTCGAGTTCCAAGGGGGGGCTGGCGTCATATTCGCTCCAGCCGTGGTGAGCGAGTGCTGCCGTGGCCATCAGCATCGACGCCAAACCGATGCAGCGAAGGATAACGTTCATGGCAAGGTCTCCTGTGAGGGCGGTTCAACCCGGCAAGTAAGCGCGCCAGACCCGCCGTTCATCGAGCTGAAGCCGCTGTTCCTCGTCCTTGCGCAAGGGGCGGTCGCAATCGAGAAAGAACTCATCGAGTTGTGGCGGCTCGACATGGGTGGCGCTGAGCATGGTGTGGACCTGCCCACGATGATGGATCTGATGTTCGAACAGGTGCAACAGCAGCCGGTCGATTCGTTCGCGCACGACACCGTCGGCCCGGACCAGGTCGACGCAGCGGGCGAGGTCTGTTTGCCGCAGGGTTTCGCAGAACGCCACCAGCCGCTGGTCGGTCTGGGTCTGCTTATGCACCAGTGGGGCAAAGGCCAGGGTTTCGGAGAAATCCTTTATCTGGCCGTCCCGGTCGCCTTCCAGGGCGGTGAGGTAATAGCGGTCCACTTCCAGGATGTGGCAAAGCGTGGCTTGGATGGACGGGAAGAATCCCGTGCGCGGCGCGGCATAGTCAGCCTCGCTCAACTGCGCGCAGGTGCTGAGCAGCCGGTGATTGGCCCATTGGTTGTTCAGGGCCTGGGCCAGGAAATAGTTCATGGGCGGTCTCCCTGTGGTGTCCGCCACAGACATCGTGGGAGCGAGCTTGCTCGCGATGAAGGCGGCATATCCAGCATAGCCGGTTCAGGCCGACCGCTATCGCGAGCAAGCTCGCCCCCACAGTTTGAGTCCCATGCGCCCACTATCGTGTATTCATCATAGAACCCTGTGGGAGCGAGCCTGCTCGCGATGGCGGCGTCCCAGTCACCGCCAGTTGGCGCCATGCCCCGGGGTCAAAGCCCCACATCCGGTAACGCCGGCCGATTGGCCATGGCCTTGGCCATGATCTGTTCCACATACACCCGGTCCTCTTCCGGCAAGGCCAGCCGCGGTGGGCGGGTGAGGGCGCTGCCGCGACCGGCGATGGCTTCGCACAGCTTGATGCACTGCACCAGGTCGGCGCGGGCGTCCAGGTGCAGGATCGGCATCAGCCACTCGTAGATCGGCATCGCTTCGGCAAAGCGTCCGGCGCGGGCCAGCCGGAAGATGGTCTCGCCTTCCTTCGGGAACACATTGGACATCCCCGAGACCCAGCCTTCGGCCCCCACGGCGAGGCTTTCCAGCACCACGTCGTCAAGGCCGGCGAACAGCACGAAGCGGTCTCCCACCTCATTGCGCACATCGATGAAGCGCCGGGTGTCGCCGGAGGAATCCTTGAAGCACACCACGTTGTCGCAGTCGGCCAGGGAGATCAGGATGTCCGGCGTCACGTCGTTCTTATAGATCGGCGGGTTGTTATAGACCATCAGCGGTACGTCGGCATGCCGGGCCACATAGCGGAAGTGTTCGGCGGTTTCGAACGGCTTGGAGCCGTAGACCAGCGCCGGCATCAGCATCACCCCGTTGACCCCGACCTTGCGCACCGCGTTGGCGACCTTGGCCGCCTGCACGCTGGTGAACTCGGCTACGCCGCAGATCACCGGGACCCGGCCACGGGAGGCGTCCACCGCCACTTCGGTCACGGCGATCTTCTCCTCGGCGCTCAGGGAGGTGTTCTCGCCCACCGAGCCGCACACCACCAGGCCGGATACGCCGTCGCGGATAACATTGGAAATCACTTGGTGGGTCTTTTCCAGGTTGATGGAAAAGTCTTCGTTGAATTGAGTGGTGACAGCGGGGAATACGCCGCTCCAGTTGATGCGTTTGCTCATGGGTTGTCTCCGGTGGTTAGCGGTATGTGGCAAGAGGACTTGCACAATCGGAAAATCATGCGCCAGGCCAGGTATCTGAAAGCCGATAGCCTTGTGGCCACGGATCGGCCGGGTCGAGCAACAGCTGATGGGTCCCGGTGACCCATGCCCGTCCGGCGATGCACGGGTAAATCGCCGGGCGTCCGGCCACGTCGGTCAGTGAGTCGATGCGGCAGTGGAATTCGGAGCCGATGATCGAGCGGCCGATAAATCGCTCGCCTACCTGCATCAAGCCCTTGGCGTGCAGCACCGCCATGCGTGCCGAGCAGCCGGTGCCGGTGGGGGAGCGGTCGATCTTGCCGGGCTGGATCACCACGGCGTTGGCGCCAGTGGCAATGCCGTTCTCCTGGACGATGGGCGCGGCGATCTGGCAGAACGAGATGTGTGACCAGTCAGGATTCAACGGGTGCGCGAAGCCCAGTTGTTCGTTGGCGGCGCGGGTGATCTTCAAGCCCACGGCCACCAGCTCGGCGGCTTCCTCGGGGCGAATGGCAAAGCCCAGGCGTTGGGCGTCGACGATGACGAAGCTGTCGCCGCCATAAGCGGTGTCCACTTGCAGGGAGCCCAGGCCTTCGACTTCGATCCAGGCATCGAGGCGGTCGGCGAAGGAGGGCACGTTCTTGATCTCGACCCGTTGCACCTTGCCGTCGCGGCAGTCGGCCACCGCTTCGATCAGGCCGCCAGGGGCCTCCAGTACCAGGCGGGTCTGGGGCTCGGTCATGGGCAGGATGCCGCTGTCCAGCAACACGGTGGCGACGCACAGCGAGTTGGAGCCGGACATCGGCGGGGTGTCGGCCGGCTCCATGATGATCCAGGCCATCTGCGCCCGCGGGTCCTTGGCCGGCACCAGCAAGTTGACGTGGCGGAACACACCGCCACGGGGCTCGTTGAGGACGAAGTTGCGCAGGGTCTGGTCCCGGGCGATCCAGCGTGACTGCTCCCACACCGTGGCACCGGGTGGTGGGGCGACGCCGCCGACGATGACATCGCCGACTTCGCCTTCGGCGTGGCAACTGACTACATGGATGATTTTCGATGAGCGCATGGATCAAATCCTTGTGTTGTCTGGCTGGGTTTCATCGCGAGCAAGCTGGCTCCCAAAAGGGGGGGCTGTCGTGTACACAAAACAGTGTGGGAGCGAGCTCGCTCGCGACAGGGCCATCCGCTATTTCACCGACTTGAGAAACGCCGCCGTCTCCGGCTGCACCGGATTGCCGATCACCTGGTCCGGCGGTCCGATTTCATGGACCCGGCCGTTGCAGAAGAACGCCACCCGGTCGGACACGTCCCGGGCAAAACGGATTTCGTGGGTCACCAGCACCATGGTCATGCCGTCTTCGGCGAGCATGCGCATGGTGTCCAGCACTTCACCCACCAGCTGCGGGTCCAGGACCGAGGTGGCTTCGTCGAAAAGCATGTAGTCCGGCGACATGGCCAGGGCCCGGGCGATGGCCATGCGCTGTTGCTGACCGCCGGAAAGCTTGCCCGGAAACGTCTTGAGCTTGTCCCCCAGGCCCACGTGTTCGAGTTGGCGAACCGCCAGGGCCTCGGCGTCCTGCCTGCTCTTGCCCAGTACCTTGCGCGGGGCCAGCATGACGTTTTCCAGCACGGTCAGGTGGGGGAAGGCGTTCCATTGCTGGAAGACGATGCCGATCTTGCGCCGCAGGCGGTTGAGGTCGGTGGACGGGGCATGGACCTCGACGCCGTCCACGCGGATGCTGCCTTTCTGGATCGGTTCCAGGCCGTTGATGCACATCAGCAAGGTCGACTTGCCGGAGCCCGAGCCGCCGATGATCGACACCACTTCGCCTTTGTCCACCGTCAGGCTCACCCCCTTGACCACTTCCAGGTGGCCGAAGGATTTGTGTACGTTTTCGATCTCAATCATTTTCCTGCCACCTTCTTTCCAGGCGTGCGCCAAGGCGGGCGACCACCAGGCTCATGACGTAGTAGATGAGGCCCGCGATGCACAGCACCAGCAGGGGTTCCTGAATGCGCGTGACGATGGTCTGGGAGGCCCGCAGCAGTTCGACGATGCCGATCCACATCACCAGGGCGGTGTCTTTCATGACCCCGAGCACCAGGTTCAGCCAGCCGGGAAACGCGACCCGCGTGGCGATGGGCAGGACGATGAAGCGCAGGTCCTGCAGGTAGCTCAGGCCCAGTGAACGGCTGGCCCGCCGAGTGCTGAGGGGCACCGCCAGCACGCCGCCGCGCACGATTTCGGTGAAGTACGCCGCGGCGTAGATCCCGAGCACGATGCAGCCGACTGCGAACGCGCTGAGGTCCAGGCCGGCGATGCTCTTGAGGGAGTTGAACAGCACGAACTGGATCAGCAACGGTACGCTGCGAAACACGTCCAGCACCCAGGCCAGCGGCAGGCTGGCCCGGGGCATCAGCGCGCGCAGCAGGCCGAACAGCAGCCCGGCCAGGGTGCCCAGCAGGATCGACCAAGCGGTCAACTGCACTGTGACCCAGGCGCCGTCGAGCAGGAACAGCAGGTCGTTGAGCGTGAGGCTGGTGGCGAACATGACGAACCCTCAATAACGGAACAGACGCCAGGACAGCAGCCGGGCCAATCCGACGATCGCCTTGGCGATCAGGTAATACAGCAGCGCCGCAAGGGCGAAGTACTCGAAGGTCCGGAACGTCTTGACGTTGTATTCCTGGGTCACGCCGGTGAGGTCGTTGTTCAAGCCGACGACCACGCCCAGGGAGGTCATCAGCACCGCCCAGACCATCTGGTTGGTAAGCGGGTAGAACACGATGCGCAACAACTGCGGGACGATGATCATCCGATAGGCCTGGGACGCGCTCATGCCCAGGGAGCGGGCCGCGCGCATCTGCGTATCGGGTACCGCCCTGAGGCCGCCGCGCAGGTTTTCCGCCAGGTAGCCGGCGTTGTTGAAGGTGATCCCGGCCAGCAGCGCCAGCCATGAGCTGACATGCAGGCCGAGGGAGCCGAGGCCGAAGTAGAGGATGTAGATCTGGAACAGCGAGGGCGTGTTGCGGGCGATGGACACCCAGCCATTGCCCACGCCCCGCAGCAGAGGGTTGCGCGCCTGGCGCATCACGGTCAGGACCAGGGCGATCAGCACGCCGAAGATCATCGACAGGGCGGCGGTCTCGAACGTCACCCAGGCGCCGGCGAGCATGTCGGGCAGGGCCCGCAGGGCGGGGCGCCATTGGAAGCTGTAGTCAAACATGGGGGCGGGATCCTCGGCCAGTGGCAGGTTGCAGCCAGCGCGGCGGCTGTCCGCCGGTGGCGGCGGTGCAGGCTGCCTCGACGCATTCGGCCAGGCTGGCGAAGTGCACGCCGCGTCCCACCAGGCCTGGCGCGTAATGGGCGTATTTGCCGGAATTGGTCATCAACGTGGTGGCCCGTGGCGGGATGACGGGTTCGCCCAGCATGCACCAGCAGGTATCGGTGACCAGCGTTGCGCCAAAGGCCTCCAGGGGCTCGATATGCCCCGCGGCCCGGGCCTGTTCCAGCACGGTGCGGCCGCAGGTGATCGCCAGCACCACGTGCGGATGTTTGCGGCGTCCCGCGCACAGCGCCGCCAGTGCGGCGAACTCACTGAGGGAAAAATGCGGGTTGCCCAGGGACACCACATCCACGTGGTTGTCCCGGGCGTTGTTCAGCTCGCGCCAACTGGCAAGCAGGCCGGCGATGGCCACGGTTTCCAGCGGCAAGGCCTGGTCCCATGCGTCGGGGTCCAAGGCTTGCGGGGTCACCCCTGCGATATGGAACAGCGGCGCGGCGCTGGTGGTGGCGAACGCGGCGCCGAAGGCCTTGAGGTCGTCCAGTGTCGGAGCGGCATTTTGCAGGCCACGAATCAACGGGATTCGCCGGCCCGCCAGGTGGCCGATGTGATAGCCCAAAAGCGGATAGAAGCTGTCGTCGGCGACCTCCATGGCCGGCACGTCGATGATCAGTTGAGCCTCGCGCTGGGCGTCGAGATGACAGCCGGACAACGGCGCGCGGCCGCACAGGGCGATGCAGATGTCGAGGAAATCCGGGTACTTCTGAGTGCGGGCGCCCAGCACGCTGTTGGCGTAGACCACTGCGTTGGACTCGGCCCAGACGATCTGCTCGCCGACCTTGGGAGCGGTGTCCAGCAGGTAGGGTGCGCAGGTGAAGCTCAATTGCGCGCCCATTGCCATGTAGGCATCCCCCAAGGCGCTGGCCGGCTCGCCCAGCGCCGGATCGACCCCCAGTTCTCGCCAGCGGCGCTGGTCCACGGAAATGGCATTGAGGGTGGTGGGGATGCAGACCTTTGCCCCCCACTGCACCAGTTGCTCGGCGAAACGCAGGCTCGCCGGGCCTGTGTAGATGCAACCGTCGATGTGGGCCTGGGTCACGTCCAGCAGTTGTGTGGCAGCCTGGATCCCGGCCATGTGCAGCACGATCTGCATCGCCACCTGGGCGGCCTTGCCGTGGGTGCCATCGAGCAAGGCCCGGTCCCGTTCGGTGAGCTGGATGTGCGTCGGTGTGCAGGACGGCGTAAATCCCTCGCGGCCTTGCCAGCCATCGTCGGGACGACGGCCGGACAGGGTCAGGCGGTTGTCTTCGACACGCACGAAACCCTGGCCCCGCAAGCGCTCGAACGCTTCGCGTCCAACGCAGACCACCGGCAATGAACGCTGGAAGATCACCTGCGCCACCAGCACGCCCAAGGCCAGGATCTCGTCCACCTCGGCAAGCACCAGGGCGGCGGGGGCATGACCGTTGCTGATCAGTTCCATCAACACGCTGCTGCCGGTGCAGGAGCCGCGTCCGCCGGGAATCGCCAGCACGCGCCCGGCCAGGCGCTCGCCGCTCAGCGGATGATGGCGGTCGATGACCTCGCCGCTGGCCGGGTCGACACCGCCCCAGAAACTCAGGCCCACGTCGGCGAAGAGCAGGGTGCCCTGAGCGGCTCCCTCCACCAGGCAACGTCCTTCGATGCGCACAGGCGTGCTTGGCATGCGCCGCTCCTCAGTAATAGACCTGGGGAACGGTCAGGTCGGTGGGCGGGATGTCAGTGCCGACCCATTTGGTGAACAGCTCCTTGTACCGCCCGGTGCGCACTTGCTGGTTGATGAACAGGTTGAGGTAGTTGATCAGGCCATACTCGTTGCGCTTGGCACCGAGGGAGACGTAGTCGATGACATAAGGTGCGTCGCCAGCGATCTTCAGGTTCTTGTATTTACCCGACTTGATGGTGGCGGCCGCCACGGTGTTGGTCACCACGGTGGCATCGATGTGCCCCTGGGCAACGGCCAGCAGCGTGTCGTTCTGCGACTGGTAGGCGCGGAAACTGCCGCTACCCCAACTCTTCTGGTCCTTTTCCAGGGCGATGGCCTCGTAGGTGCCGCTGGTATTGCCCAGGGCCTTGCCCTTGAGGTCGGCGTAGCTGTTGATGCCGGTGTTGTCCCGGGTCAGGACTACCATCTGGAACGCGAAGTAAGGCACGGTGAGGCCAACGGTCTTGGCCCGCTCAAGGGTGTCGGAGGTGGATGCGACGATGACATCGGCGCGGCCGGAAATCAGCGCCGGGATGCGGTCCGGAAAGGGCGTCTCCACCACTTCGGCTTCCACGCCCAGGACTTTCGCCAGGTCGTGGCAATAGTCCACGTCAAAGCCTACCGGTTTGTTGCTTTCATCGCGCGAGCCCATGGGCGGGAAGTCCAGGGTCACGGCGCAACGCAGCTTGCCCGAACCGATGATGTCGTCGAGCTTGTCGGCCTGGGCCGGGGAAACAAGGAGAGGGGTCAGTACAACGCTTAACGCTACGGCCAATGCAGGGTTCTTCATAGATGCCTCGCTGTCGAATGGGTGCGTTGAAATATCGTATTGAGGATTTCGTATACGATATTAAATAAGCAATCCCCATGCCTGTTCAGGCTGTGTCGCCTGGCGACGCGTCAGAGGGTTGATCTAGAGGGCTTTCGCTCAAACAGGCGCCCTACAAGGCCGTGGGCGAACCTGGTCCAGGGTGTTACAGATAGGAGCAGCGCGGCGCGCTCGTGCCCCGAGAGGGAACAATTCAGCGCTGGTTCTCCCGATACTGGCTGGGCGAAAGGCTGGTCAAGGCGCGGAACTGACGGCTGAAGGCGCTGTGGTCGGTATAGCCACAGCGCAGGGCGATTTCGGTGATGGGCAGGTCCTTGTCCAGCAACAGCCGCGAGGCTTCTTCCAGGCGCGCCTTGTGAATCATCTGCCGGGGCGTGAGCTGGAAGATGCGTTTGCAGTGACGCTCCAGTTGCGCCACCGACAAGCCGGCGATTGCGGTCAGTTCCGCCAGGCTGACGGCGCGGGCGAAGTGCTGCTTGATATGGGCATCCACCGCCGCCAGTTTCTGGAACGCCGGGTGGCTGGACTGGGGCAATTGCAGGTCCCGGGAAATGCCCGCCAGGCCTACGATCCGTGCATCGGCATCGCGCAGGGCAAGCTTGTGGGTCAAGCACCATACCGGTTGGTTGCCGTAGTACAGGTGGAGTTCGAGTTGGTCCGCCAGCTCTCGGCCGCTTGCCAGCACCCGCCGATCCTGTTCGGTGTACAGCGGCCCGAATCGTTCGGGGAAGACTTGTTCGGCGGTGAGCCCCAGCAGATCGCCGCTGTGCTTGAAGCCGCAGCGTCTGGCCAGGGTCTGGTTGACGAAGGCATAACGTGCCTGCCTGTCCTTGATGAAGAACACCACGTCCGAAAGGGTATCGAGCAACGGTGCGATGGGTTGCAGGCTGTGCAGCAGGGTGTCCAGGTCGCAGGGCGGGAAAGAAGTGAACGAGGGGTACATGGCCGGCATCGTCTTGGAGTGGGCGCGAGGGTGCTCGCGATAGCGCAGTGTCGTTCGAAAATCGGGTGGCTGTCACGCCGCAATCGCAGGCAGGCTCAGTCGCTTGCAGAGGCCCCCAGGTCCAGCAGTGTTTCGATTCGCGCCGGGCTGAAAGGCGGACGCGGCACCGGCGGGGTCCAGCCAAGCAGGTGTTCCAGGGCGGCACCGCAGACCCGACCCTGGCAGGCGCCCATCCCGCAGCGACTGGCGAGTTTCGCCTCGCGCCAGTTCCGATGGCCCGTCAGCTCGCCAAAGGGCACATCCTCGCAGCGGCAGACCAGGGTGTCTGCCTGGGCCAATGACTTGAGCCTGTCATCCAGGGCGAACGCCTTGTTCAGGGTCGTGGCAAAACCTTGCCAGTAGCGGCGACGGGTCCACAGCGCCTGGGCCGAGGCGGTATCGCCCACCGCCGCATGCCCGGCGATGCTGCCTTCCACAAGCGCCAGCTCGCTGCCGCCGAAACCGGTGCATTCGCCGGCGGCGTAGTGTTCGGGGCGGCTGGTGGCTTGCCAGGCGTCCACCGCGAGGGCATTGCCAGCCAGCTCGCAGCCCAGGGCCTGGCCGAGCTGGGTGTTGGGGATGAGTCCGAAACCACAGGCCAGGCGATCACAGGCCAGCTCTATCGTCTTGCCCTGTTGCAGCAGACGCACGCCTTCGAGCCGATCATGACCATAGGCTTGCAGCACATGGCTGTCGGTGCGGTAGTGTCGGTCGAACAGAGCGACAGCTTGCAGGCACTTGCCCGGCCAGCGCGGCAGTCGTGCGGCAAAACCGGCCACGGCGCTGCGCTTGGCTTGCTCGGCAATCCGCACGAGCTGCGCGCCTTGGTGCCTGGCTGTGGCGGCGCTGGCCAGCAGCAGCGGCCCGCTGCCGGCGATCACCAGCCGTTCGCCGCGTACCGGCAAGCCAGCCTTGATCAATGCCTGCAAGCCCCCGGCACCGGTCACCCCGGGCAGCGTCCAGCCGGGGAAGGGCAGCAGCAGTTCGCGTGCACCGGTGCAGAGGACCAGGCGCTCATAGGTGATCTGCCAGCCACGTTCGGCATCTTCCAGCAGCAAGGTCTTGTCGCCAACCTCCGCGATCACCCGGGTGCCGGCATGGCAGTGCACGTTGGCGCAGGCCTGCAGTCGGGCGCGCAGGCGTCGCGCCGCGGGCGGCAGGTTGGCCTGGGGCCCGTCGCGCCAGATCTGTCCGCCCGGTGACGGGTTGTCGTCCAGCAGCACGATCCGTGCGCCGCTGCCGGCGGCGGCCAGGGCCGCGGCCATGCCGGCGGGGCCGGCGCCGATGATCAGCAGGTCGGTGGTTTGGTTCATGGTCGGGTTCGCACCTGCATGCCATCGCGGCACAGCGTCTGGCAGGCCAGGCGCCGCTGGCCGTCGATCAGCACCCGGCATTCCTGGCAGATGCCCATGCCGCACAACGGCGCGCGGCGTTGTCCGCTGACCGAGGTCCGGCTGCAGCCGTCCGCGCCCAGGGCGAGGGCGGCCGCGACGCTGGTCCCAGTGGCGACCGACAGCGGCCGGTCATCGAGGAATAATTCAGGCATGGGCCGGTTCTCCCAGGAAACGCTGCGGCAGGTAGGGGCGTGCCGCCAGCGGTGACGTTTCGTTGAACAGTTGAGCCACCAGCAGGTCGGCCGTGGCCGGTGCGGTGGTGACCCCCAGCCCTTCATGGCCCACCGCCAGCCACAAGCCCTTGCGCTGCGGGTGTTGCCCCACCAGTGGCAGGCCGTCCGGGCTGGCGGCGCGAAAACCGGTCCAGGCGCGGATGCCGTTGAGTTGCGCCAGCCCCGGCAGGTAGTCGACGGCGCGCTTGAGCATCCTGGCCAGCATCCAGCCTTCTACCTGCGGGTCGACGGTACCGAACTGCCGCGACGCACCGATGAACAACTGGCCGGTCGGTCGGGGCTGGATATTGCACGCCACGGAAGGGCCGCTGGCGTTGTGGGCGCTGGTGACGTAACCCAGTTCAACCAAGGTGTGGGTAACGGTGGCGGGGTAACGATCGGTGATCAGCAGGTGACCTTTCTTCGGCTCGATCGGCAGTTCCGGGCAGAGGTCGGTGGCCTGGATGCCGTTGGCGAGAATCACCGCTTCGGCGCGCAGCCAGCGACCGTCGTCCAGGCGTACCCGCTGGCCATCCACTTCGACGACCTGAGCGCGCTGCTGATCGATGAGCGGATTGTCCAGCATCCAGCGGGCGGCCGCCGGAGCGTAGAGGATGGCGTCGCCGTTGATCAGCAAGCCACCCTCGAGGCCTTTGCGCAGCCCAGGTTCGCGCTGCTGCAGGCTGGCCTGGCCGATCAACTCGCAGGCTTCGCCATGGGCCAGCAGGTTCAGGTATTTGCTGTGGGCCACCGCCATTTCCTCGGGATTGGCCGCCAGCCACAGGGTGCCGTTGTTGCGCCAGGCGCAGCCTGGGGGCAGGGCATCGGCCAGCTCGCGCCAGCGGCCGAGCGAATATTGGCTCAGGGCCAGTTCCGCCGGGTTGTCGTCCAGCACCAGCAAATGGCCCATGCCGGCGGCAGTGGCGCCGTGCCAACCGGCGTCCAGCACCAGGGCCCGCACGCCTCGTTGGGCCAGCGCCCGGGCACAGGCGGCGCCAATGATACCGGCACCGATGACAATCACGTCGGCAACGGCGCCCTCGCTCACGGACGGATGCCCCAGGCGAACGGGTCGTCCGGCTCGATGATCAGCGAGGCTTCGGCGCTGATGAATGCCCGGCCGCGAATGGTCGGTACGATGCGTTCGCCCGCCGTTTCGTAGCAACCTTGGAACTGGCTGCCGATGACGCTCGCCTGGCGCCAGGTCTGGCCCGCTTGCAGCTTTCCGTCCGCGGCCAGGCACGCCAGCTTGGCGCTGGTACCGGTGCCGCAAGGGGAGCGGTCATAGGCCTTGCCGGGGCAGAGCACGAAGTTGCGGCTGTCAGCGTCAGGGTCATCGGCAAACAGCTCGACATGATCGATCAGGCCGCCGTCTTCGCCACGAAAGCCTTGCTGTTCCAAGGCTTGCTGCACGGCATAGGTGTAGGCGGTCAGCCCGTCGAGGTTATCGCCCGCCACCTGTTGGCCGTGGTCGGCGATCAGGAAAAACCAGTTGCCGCCCCAGGCCACGTCACCCGTCACCGGGCCGATTCCGGGAACCTCCAGGGTCAGCGCCTTGCGGTAGCGATAGGCGGGCACGTTGCGCACGCTGACCGAGCGGTCCTCGTGCAAGGTCGCCTGCACGGTGCCCACCGGGGTTTCGATGGCGTGCACGCCGGGCCCGATCCGTCCCAGGTGGGCCAGCGACGCCACCAGGCCGATGGTGCCGTGGCCGCACATGCCCAGGTAGCCGCTGTTGTTGAAGAAGATCACTCCGGCACAGGCGCTGGGGTCCTGCGGCTCACAGAGCAGCGCGCCCACCAGCACGTCGCTGCCGCGCGGCTCCAGCACGCAGGCCGTGCGCCAGGCGTCGTGCAGGCTCGCCAGGCGCTGCTTGCGTTCGGCCATGCTGCCCTGGCCCAGGTCGGGAAACCCGTCGATGACCAGTCGGGTCGGTTCGCCGCCGGTATGGGAGTCGATCACGGTGATGCGCTTCATGGGTGGGCCACGTCCATTCAGATGAGTGAACGCAAGCGTCGCCCGTGCCGGGGGCCGGCGGCTTGATGCTTTTATCCGCCGCCGATGACGAAATCGGCACAGCGCCGGTCCCTCAATGACTGGACGGCAGGAACTCGAAAAGGGTCTTGCAGACACCGGCGATGTGTTCGTCCAGCAGTTTCACGGCCCGCTCTACATCCCCGGCCCGGCAGGCGTCGACGATCTCCCGGTGTTCGTGGTCGGCGCGTTCCTTGCCGGCCGACAGGCTCATCTGCATGCGCAGGTAGCGCTCCAGCTTGTCGTGCACCGAGCGGATCAGGCTGACCATGAACGGCCGCTGCGCCGGCTCGTACAGGCAGGCATGCAATTGCCAGTTGAGTTCGGCCCAACGCCCCACGTCGTCTTCGCCGATGAATTCGCGACAGATGCCCTCGGCCCGAGCGAAGGTCTCTTCGGTCATGTTGGGAATCGCCAGGCGCAGCACCTTGTCTTCGAGCAGCATCCGCACCTCGAACATCTGTGCCAGTTCTGCCTCGGAAATGCGCGTCACCATTGCCCCGCGATTACGCTGGAACATCACCAGCCCTTCGGCCTCCAGTCGCTTGAGGGCTTCGCGCACGGGAATCTTGCTGACGTTGAACTGCCGGGCGATGTCGTCCTGGCGGATCGGTTCGTCCTCGGCGAAATGCCCGGCCACGATGGCATCGCGCAGGTGGCGGGTGATGATTTCCGAGGTGGAGGGAGTATTGCCCAGGTCGGGCAGGTTGAACTTGGATAAAGTCACGGCGGCGGTCGGATGGCTGAGATGGGAATATGGTATACGACTTTACCGAGACGGTCGTTGGGACTATCAGCCGTCAAGTCGACCCCACCGTGTGGCGCGGGGATCAATCCCCTCGCCACAGGGTTTCTGCGTTATCCATGGGAGAAACTGGCCACGCTGGCCTGCGTCCGAACGACGACCAGCCCGGTGACGCACGCTCCGACGCTCAACGCTATGCCAAACAGTATCAACGCCACATTGGCGCCGAAGCCATCCGCCAACAGCCCGGTCACCACGACCGGGATGCTGAAGCCAACATAGGCGAACAGGAAGAACCCCGCGGTGACCCGCGCCTTTTCCATGCCGGCCATGGCGGTGACGGCTGATAACCCGCCCAGGTACAGGAAACCGTAACAAGCACTGCTGGCACCCAATGCTCCCGCCAACACGGCGAGCAGGGAGCCGACGCTCGCGCCCCAGGCCAGCAACGCGTAGCTCGCAGGCAGGATCAACAGGCCCAGGCTCGTGGCCCTGGCCGGTTGCAGGCGGCGTACCCAGGGCTGGAAAAGCAGGCCGCAACTGATCACGGTGAACGTCGACAGGCCCGACCAGCGCTGCAGATCATGGGTTGCCAGCACCGACGGCAGGATGGCGATGACCAGGCCCGAGGTGGCCCAGGCCAGCAGCATGGAGAAGCTGTAGGGCAGGCTGCCGGCCGGGAACAGGGGCAGGCGTAGCATTGGCGCATGGCGGTTCCTTGCGGCAGGGTCCGGCAGTCGCCATACCACCACGATCGCCACGGTGGCCATGGCCAGCTGCAACCAGAAACTGCCGGGGACCACGCTGGGATATACCAACAGGAACAGGCTGGTCAGGGCGGCACCCAGGCCGAACCCAAGGGACGTACTGGCCGTGACCCGATTGGCGAAGGCGCGTGGGTCGCCATTCGCCAGCAGTTCGCTCATATAGGCGGTGGAAGTCGCCGAGGCCAATCCGGTACCCAGTCCCATCATCAGGCGCGCCAGTCCCAGGGCGATCAGGTTCGGCCAGAGCGAGGTCATCACGGTGGCCACCATCGACAGGCCCAGGGCGACCAGGATCAGCGGCTTGCGCCCGACCCGGTCGGGCAAGCCGCCAAGGGCGAGCAGGACCGGCAGCACCCCCAGCACATAACAGGAGAATGCCACCGCCGTGGCCCCGGCACCGTGGCCGGAGGCTTGCGCATAGGTGGTGTACAGCGGCGCCTGGAGGTTGACCGCCAGGGTGATCAGGCAAAGGCCGAAGGCCAGTCCCCATGAGTGTCGATCCGGTGTGTTCAAGCGTATGTCCTGATGGTCTGCACGTGTGAGGGACTATCAAGTCCGGGCCGCAGACGGACAAGGAACACAACGGTGCCTTTTGTGTTTAACTGTTCCCTCGAATTATGGAAACACTTGAGCCACGAGACCGCCAAGGGCACGCGCCATGGACTTGAACATCGATCGCAATGCCGGGACCCCAGTGATCCGGCAACTGGTGACACACCTCGGGGAGTGGATACACGCCCAGCACATCCGTCCTGGCGCGCGGATGCCCTCCATTCGTTCCCTGGCCCGGGAAAACGGCGTGAGCCTGTCTTGCGTGATCAAGGCCTACGACCAGATGGTCGCCAGTGGGGTGCTGGAGTCCCGCCACGGCTCGGGATTCTTCGTGGCGCAACAGGCGGCCCGCGCCGCCGAGCCGGACACAGAGCCGGGGGATGGGCCGTGGTCGCTGTTCGACAACGCGTCGACGCAGCTCAAGCTCGGTTGCGGCTGGCTGCCCGACGCCTGGCGCGACGATACCGACCTGGGCCAGGCGATCCGCCAGGTGGTGCGCAGCGACAACCACGCATTGTTCAACTACAGCAGCCCGTTGGGCTCGCCTCATCTGCGCCTGCAACTGCAAAAACGCCTGGGCCTGATCGACATTCACGTCGACCCGGCACAGATCATCACCACCCAAGGCGCCAGCCAGGGCCTCGACCTGTTGGTGCGAACCCTGCTCAAGCCCGGCGACCTGGTACTGGTGGAAAGTCCCGGCTACTACAACCTGTTCAATCTGCTGAAGTTGCAGGGGGTCAGGACCGTGGCGGTGCCGAGAACCGCCCAAGGCCCGGACATCGCCCGCCTGGAACAGCTTCTCGGCGAGCACAAACCCTCATATTTCTTCATCAACAGCATGTACCAGAACCCCACCGGCACCAGCCTGGCGCCGAGCGTGGCCTATCGTCTGTTGCAACTGGCGACGGCCCATGACTTTCGCCTCATCGAAGACGACATCTACGCCGATTTCCAGAATGGCCCGACGTCCCGCCTGGCCTCCCTGGATGCACTGGACCGGGTGATTTACCTGGCGAGTTTTTCCAAGACCTTGTCCAGTTCGCTGCGCATCGGTTATGTGGTCGCCCAGCCCGACATCATCCGGCGCCTGGCCGATGTCAAGATGATTACCGGCATCGGTTGCTCACTGCTGGCGGAAAACGTGGTAGCGACATTGTTGGCCAACGGTGCCTATCGCAAGCTGATCCAGCGCTTGCGCCAGCGTCTGAACAAGCAGATGGCAAGTACGCTGCGCCACCTGGACCCGGCCCACTGGGAGGTGTTTGCCGAGCCGATGGGGGGGATGTTCGTCTGGGCCAGGCCTCGGTACCTGACGGCACAACGGGTGCAGCAGATCGCCCGGCAATTGCAGATCCAGTTGTCCCTGGGTTCGACGTTCCTGCCCCAAGGGGAGGCGTGCGACTGGTTGCGGTTGAATGTGGCCCATACTCAGGATCATCGTGCGCAGGTGTTCTTCCAGCGGGTGGAGCAGGAATCGATTGTGGCGGGCCAGTAGAGCATGGGGAGACTGTTCTGGCGCCATCGCGAGCAAGCTCGCTCCCACGGAGCAGAGCCGGGGGGCACCGAAGATCCCTGTGGGAGCGAGCTTGCTCGCGATGGCGGACTGACCGGTCACAAAAAATATTTTCGTTAATGGGAATAGATATCGAACAGGAATGAGTTGCTGTATCTTTCGCGACACATTCTTGTCAGCCTCCCGATGCGGAGGCTTTTTTCCATTAGGATTGTGCATCGATGCGTCGGATTCTCGTTTCACTGTGTGTGCTCCAGGCTTATTCCGTTTCCACCTGGGCTGAACAGCCAGTCCCTGCCAAGCCGGCTTCCCTTGAGTTGCAAGCCACGGATATCGTCGGTAGCGCCGACTATGAATCGGCACAGGGACCGGTGAAGGGCTATCACGCCACCCGTTCGGCCAGTGCCACCCGTACCGACACCGCGATTCATGAAACACCACAGTCCATTTCCGTGGTATCCCGCGACGTGGTCCAAGACATTAGTGCCACGCGCCTGCAGGATGCCCTCGATTACGCCGGCGGCGTAGGCCGGGCCAACAACTTCGGTGGCCAGGGCCTGACCACGTTTACCGTGCGCGGCTTTACCACGGGGGAGTTCTACCGCAACGGTTTCCCCATCAACCGTGGCTACCCTAACATGCCCGACGCCAACACCATCGAGCGGCTGGAGGTCCTGCGTGGCCCGGCCACCATGCTTTACGGTCGTGGCGATCCGGGCGGTACCTTCAACGTGGTGTCCAAGCAACCATTGGCCGAGCGCACGGTGACCCTGGGCAGCCAGGTCAATGACCAGGGGATGCGTCGAGGCACCCTGGACGCCTCCGGGCCGCTGGACGAAGAGGGCCGCCTGGCTTACCGGCTGAACGTGATAGGCGAGGGCGGCGACACCTTCCGCGATCACGTCGAGACCGAGCGCTATGGCATCGCGCCCGTGGTCACCTGGCAGCTCAACGACACCACGCGCCTGACCTTCGAAGGCGATTTCATGCGCAACAATGCGCCGCTGGACCGTGGCCTGACCCATTACGCCGGCCAGCGCGGCACCGCCTCGCGCGATACCTTCTTCGGCGAAAAAGACGCCGGCAAGCTGCACAACGACAACAACATGCTGCAGGTGCGCTTCGAGCACATGCTCAACGACGACTGGACCCTCGCTGGCGGAACCCAGTGGCTCGACGGCACCTTGCAGGGCAACGCGGTGGAGGGCAACGGGATCGCCGCCGACGGGCGCACCCTGGGCCGCAACTTCAACTACCGCAAGCTGGAGTGGACCGACCGTGACACCCAGCTCAACCTCACCGGGCATTTCTCCACCGCAGGGTTCGAACACACACTGTTGACCGGTATCGAGTACGAAGACTACGACTACAAGTCCATCATCCAGCGTTCCTCCGGCGCCGCCGGTGCCTACCCGATCGACATCTTCGATCCGGTGTACGGCCAGCCACGCCCGGCGTTGACCCGCACGCCGACCAATGACCAGGAGAACCTCAAGACCCTGGGTGTATTCATCCAGGACCAGGTGGCGCTGACCGAGCGCTTGAAGGTGTTGGCCGGCGCGCGCATCGAGCGGTTCGAGCATCGGTACGAGAATTTCACCACCCGCAATGGGGATTGGGATGCCAGCCATAACGCGACCACTCCACGACTGGGCGTGATCTACGACCTGACCGACACCGTGGCGGTGTATGCCAATACCGCCCGTTCGTTCAAACCTAACACTGGCCGTAGCCGTGCAGGCGGTGGGTTCAAGCCGGAGGAGGGCAAGTCCTACGAAATGGGCGTCAAGTGGGAAGCGCTGGACCGCCAGTTGAGTGTCGACGCGGCGGTGTACCAGATCGAAAAGCGTAACGTACTGACCCCCGATCCCTTGGACCAGGACTTCAAAGTGGCGGCCGGCGAAGTGCGCAGCCGCGGTTTCGACTTGAATGTGGCGGGCAACCTGACACCACAATGGCGCATGATCGGTGGCTACGCCTATGTGGATGCCGAAGTGACCAAGGACACCAGCATCCCGTCCGGCACCCGCTTGCTCAACGTGCCCAGGAACTCCTTCAGCCTGTTGAACGTCTACGAGTTCCAGGACGGTGGCCTCAAGGGCCTAGGCCTTGGTGTCGGTGCCCGGTACGTCGACGAGCGGGCCGGCAATACCGCGGCCAGCACCTTTAGCATGGACAGCTACAGCGTCGTGGACCTACTCGGTTTCTACAAGGTCAACGAGCGGATCCGCCTCAACCTGGATCTGAAGAACCTGTTTGATGCCGACTACGAAGAGGGAGCATTCGGTGGCGTCTACGCCTACCCGGGCGCTCCGCGGACCGTGCAGGCCGGCATCTCCTACACGCTCTGAATCCAGTGCGTCATGAAAACCCCGGAGGTCCTGCCTCCGGGGTTTTTCTTTATTACCACTTGCCCGTGCTCATGCCGCCGTCCACTGGCAGTATCGCGCCGGTGGTGAAATCTGCGCTGGCCAGGTACAGCACGGCTTGGGCGATCTCTTCGATGGTGCCTACGCGTCCGGCCGGGGCCAGGCCGTTGAGGAACTCGCGGTGTGCCGGATCATGCATCGGTGTGTCGACGATCCCGGGTGCCACGGCGTTGACCTTGATGTTGTAGGGCGACAGCTCGAGGGCCAGGGCGCGGGTCATCTGGTTGACGCCGCCCTTGATCAGCACCGGCAACGCCGCCGGTACCTGGATGTTGGGCTGCAGGGCCACGGCGGCCGAGATGTTGATGATGAAACCTTGCTGGCGGCTGATCATATGGGCGGCCGCGGCCTGGCTGGCGAAGACGAGCCCTTTGAGGTTGGTGTCCAGCAACGCGTCCAGGTCCTGGGGGCTGTATTCGACAAAGGGCTTGGGCAGGAAGAAGCCGGCGTTGTTGACCAATCCGTCGACGGCGCCGAACGCCTCGATGGCTCTTTCGACCAGTGCCGTTGCGGTCGAAGGATCGGCGATATCGCCCACCACGCCGATGAAGGCGGCCGGATGACCGAGCAGGGCGGCGGCATTGTCCAGGCCGGCCCCGGAGCGCGCATTGCCCACCACGTTATAACCCCGGTCCAGGAATGCCTTGACCAGGCCCAGGCCGATCCCGCTGGACGCGCCGGTGACGATGACGGTTTTGTTGATGCTCATGATTGACTCCTGATCACATTGAATGGAACCGGGCGCCCGTGTGGGCGGTGGTTGTGGTCAGGGTATTGCTGCATCGATGCTTGATAAATATGGGTTCTGGTACTTGAGTTGATACCTCATGTAATGAGTGGCAAGGGCAACGCAAGCTCGTTCCCATGGATTTGTCAGACTGGCAGGCAGAAAAAAGCCCGGTCAATGGACCGGGCTCGGAAGGGATCTGTCATTCCTTGGGAAGACTTCGATAGTGGGTCGTCGTCATTCCCGCGTACCCCCAGTTATCCGTATCGACTTCCTCGATCACGATATGGGTCAGGTGTGGATCCTTGCCCAGTACGCGCTGAAGGGTATCGGTGATTTCGGCGATCACCTGGGCTTTTTGTTCGCGGGTAACGCCGTCTCGGGTAATTCGCACATTGACGAAAGGCATGTCGCACTCCTGCTGATCAAAAAGACGCAGGAGAAATTCCCACGTCAACGAACTCACTGTATTTATACGCCACAGGCTGATAAACAGGGCCTCGGCATATTCAGTTGATACGCGGTGTAATCAATCATGAAACGTCATTTCGAAGACCTGCAGTTGGGCAGCATAGAACTGTTTTGCCTGGCGGCAGAGGCGGGCAGTTTCACCGCTGCGGCGCAACTGGCAGGGGTAACCCCCGCGGCGGTGAGCCGTTCGGTCTTTCGCCTGGAAGAGCGCCTGGGCTCCCGGCTTTTCGTGCGTACCACCCGCAGCATCCGCCTGACCGAAGCCGGCAGGACCTACTTCGAGCAATGCCGCCAGGCGTTGACGCAACTGGTGGAGGCGCAGCAGGAAATGATGGGGGCGCAGTCGGTACCGTCCGGGCAACTGCGCATCAGCTTGCCCACCACGTATGGTCACCACCGCATCCTGCCATTATTGCCGACCTTTCGGGCGCTGTATCCGCAAGTCAGCGTGGACGTCCACTTGAGCAACCGCAACATCGATTTCGTGGCCGAAGGGTATGACCTGGCTATCCGGGTGCGGGCCCAGCCGGACTCCTCCATGATCGCCCGCCTGCTGGAAGATGCGAAGCTGGTGGTCATCGCTTCCCCGGACTATCTACGTCGGGCCGGGACCCCACAGACCCTGGAAGACCTGGACGTTCACGAATGCATCCAGTTCGAATTGCCCAGCAGCGGTCGTCGCATCTCCTGGTTGTTCAATGTCGACGGCCGGGAGCGCGAAGTGTTCGGCCAGGGCGGCTACTGCTGTTCGGATGATGTGCTGGGTGGGGTCAGCCTGGCCAGGCATGGGGCAGGGTTGTTTCAGACGTATCGATTCATTGTAGAAAAGGAACTGGCGGATGGGAGCCTGGTGGAGGTGCTACAACCCTACAGTGGCCGATCCCGTCCGTTTACGTTGCTCTATCCTCACGGCCGGTATGTGCCGCAACGGGTGCGTGCTTTCGTGGACTTCCTGTTGACGTACCGGCAGCAGTGGGCCGAAGCCTGAAGCAAAAACCTGTGGCGAGGGGATAAATCCCCCCGCCACAATGAAGCGATCAGGTTTGCGTTCGGTCAGCGATCAGAACCGGAATGCCTGACGACCGATCAACAACCACTTGCCGTCTTTCTGCTTCTGCCAGATCTGGAAGTTCTCGATTTCCGTTGGGACCACTTCGGTGCCCTTGAGCGCTTGGGCCGAAAAGTGGTTACGCACCAGGGCGGTGTCTCCCGACAGGATGATTTTCTGATTCTTCATTTCCAGGGTCTTGAACGCACTCTTGCCGGTTTCGATGTCGGCAATGAAGGCTTTCTTGTCCTGGATGTTGCCGCTGGAATGCCCATAGGTCAGGTTCTCGGCGGCCAGGGCCTGGAGTTGCGGGATGTCCTTGTGCAGCATGGCCTGGGTCAGGTGGTCGACGGCCTGGGCCACTTCCTGTTCGGCCGATGAGGTGGCTGCCGCTGCGTAGCCGCTGAACAGGCACAAGAAGCTGACGATCAATGTCGCTTTTTTCATGAAGATTTCCTTGTTGTTGTAGGTATCGGCAATGCACGAGCACTTTGCTTGAATTGTGCTCGTCGGTCATCGTACAACTTGTCGAAGGCTACGGGAATAGTCGAACAGCCGGGCCATCTGTGAAATCGGCGAGGTCTGGTCAGAGGACACCGGGGAGGGACAACGATACTGCGAGGGCCTTCCTGGGCTGGCGGCGCATTCACAGCCCCTCGCGAACCGCTCCCCGAATGCCGTCCAGCAACATGGTGAACGCCGGGTTGTCGTTGTCCTCTCTCCACACTAGGTGCAGTTCGCTCTGCACCCCTTCACCCAGGTCGATTTCACGGAATACGACATGCTTGAACACCACGCTGGTGGCGCAGCGCGGCACCAGCGCCAGGCCCATGCCGGCGTTGACCAGCGCCAGGATCGTCAGCGACGAGCCCAGCCACTGCACGAATTGCGGCGCGACCCGGGCCGAGCGGAGCATGCCGGTAAGCAGTTCGTTGAAGGGCGGGTAGGCGGTATGGGAGTACATGAGGAACGGTTGGCCGTCGAGATCCTGGACGCTCACGGAGTCGGCGCGGGCCAGCGGGTGGCCGGCAGGCACCGCCAGGACGAAGGGTTCGCGTACCAGGCACTCGGTGGCGTAGCCGGTCTCCAATAGCGGGGAGCGGACGATGCCCAGGTCGATCCGCCGGGCCCGCAGGGCCTCATGCTGCTGGTAGGTATTCATTTCCGACAGGACAATCTTGACCTGGGGCTGTTTCAGCCGTGCCTCGGCAATGACCCTGGGCAGGAACTCATAGACGGCGCTGCCGACGAAGCTGATCGTCACCGAACCGATATCGCCCTGGGCGAACCGCCGGGCGGCCACGGCGGCCTGTTGCGCCTGCTCCAGGAGATTCTGCGCCTCGATGAAGAAAGCCCGGCCGGCGGCCGTGAGCGCGACGCTGCGGGTGCTGCGGGTGAACAGCTCGACCCCCAGGTGGTGCTCCAGCAACTGGATCTGCCGGCTCAAGGGCGGCTGGGTCATGTTCAGCCGTTCGGCGGCGCGACGGAAGTTGAGCTCGGTCGCCACGGTGGTGAAGCAGCGCAGTTGGGCCAGTTCAAACATTGATTCAATCCAGGTATCAATCAAGTGCCAAGTTAGATTAGACGGGAACAATACCAGCCGTCCATCATCGGGCCGTTCTCCACAAAAACAATGAATGGGAGGCTCCCTTGAACAACCTGTCGGACTCCACGCATGACAGCACCCTCGCGGTCGCTGCCGCCAAGGTCAAACGTCATGTCCTGCCCCTGGTGGTGGTGATGTTCATCGTCAACTACATCGACCGGGTCAACATCGGCTTCGTGCGCAGCCACCTGGAAACCGACCTGGGCATCGGCGCCGCTGCCTATGGCCTGGGCGCCGGGCTGTTCTTCGTCGGCTATGCGCTGTTCGAAGTGCCATCCAACATGCTGCTGCAACGTTACGGCGCCCGGGCCTGGCTGACCCGGATCATGTTCACCTGGGGCGCGGCGGCGATGGCCATGGCCTTCGTGCGCGGCGAAACCAGTTTCTATGTCTTGCGTTTCATCCTCGGCGCGGCGGAAGCAGGGTTCTTCCCCGGCATCATCTACTACTTCACCCAATGGCTGCCCGCCAACGAACGCGGCAAGGCCATGGCGATCTTCCTCAGCGGCTCGGCCATCGCCTCGGTGATTTCCGGACCGGTGTCCGGTGCCTTGCTGCACATCAGCGGCATGGGCCTGCATGGCTGGCAATGGATGTTCCTGATCGAAGGTTTCGCCTCCATCGCCCTGTGCGGGTTTGTCTGGTTCTGGTTGCAATCGCACCCCAGCCAGGCCAAGTGGCTGACCGCTGAAGAGAAGACCGTGCTGATCGCCGCCATTGCCGAGGAGCAACGTGCCAGGGAAGCCGCCCAGGTCATCAAGCCGTCGGTGTTCAAGTTGCTCGCCGACCGCCAGATCGCGCTGTTCTGTTTCATCTACTTTTCCATCGCCCTGACCATCTACGGCGCCACCTTCTGGCTGCCGAGCATGATCAAGAAAATGGGCGGCCTGGGGGATTTCCAGGTGGGCCTGCTCAACTCCATCCCGTGGATCATTTCCATCGTGGCGATGTATGGCTTCGCCGCCTTGGCCAGCCGCTGGAAGTTCCAGCAGGCCTGGGTCGCGGTGACCCTGGTGATCGCTGCCTTCGGCATGTTCATGTCCACCACCGGCGGTCCGGTGTTCGCCTTCGTCGCGATCTGCTTCGCGGCCATCGGTTTCAAGGCGGCCTCGGCACTGTTCTGGCCCATCCCCCAGGGCTACCTGGACGCGCGCATCGCAGCGGCGGTGATCGCCCTCATCAACTCCATCGGCAACCTCGGCGGTTTCGTCGCGCCCACGGCCTTCGGCTTCCTGGAACAGACCACCGGTTCCATCGAAGGCGGCCTGTACGGGCTGGCCATCACCTCGCTCGTGGCGGCCGTGGTGATATTTTTCGCCCGCACCGCGCCGCGTCGGGACAAGCCTGACTCGTTGTCCGGTCGGCCCGAAGCAGCGACCCACGCCGACTCATCGGAAAAATCACAAGCCCTGAACCCTGGCCCATCGGGAGCCGCTGTATGAAGATCAAACGCGTCACCGTCACACCCATCGCCTTCCGTGATCCGCCGCTGCTCAACGCCAGCGGCATCCACGAACCCTACGCGCTGCGCTCGATCATCGAAATCGAGAGCGACAACGGCTACATCGGCCTGGGAGAAAGTTACGGCGATGCGCCGGCTCTGGCGATCCAGCAACAGCTGCAAAGCCAGCTGATCGGCCTGGATCCGTTCAACCTCAATCAGCTGAGGGCCATTGTCCAGGCCACCGTGGCGGCCCACCGCCCGGCGAGCGTCGCGGGGGCGGAGCTGGCGCCGGGATCCCACGCCAGCAAGGCAGTGAGCAATGCCTATTCGGCCTTCGAGGTGGCGTGCCTGGATCTTCAGGCCCGTTACCTGAACGTACCGTTGGTGGACCTGCTGGGCGGGGCGATTCGCGATCAAGTGCCGTTCAGTGCCTACCTGTTCTTCAAGTATGCCGAGCACATCGATTCACCGTACCCGCCGGACAGCTGGGGTGAAGCCCTGGATGAACGGCAGATCGTCGCCCAGGCCCGGCGCATGATCCAGGACTACGGCTTCAAGAGCATCAAGCTCAAGGCCGGTGCCCTGGAGCCGGAGCATGAAGTGTCGTGCATCAAGGCGTTGAAGCAGGCGTTTCCCGGTTATCCCTTGCGCATCGACCCCAATGGCAACTGGTCGCTGGAGACTTCCATTCGCATGGCCGAGTTACTGGGCGATGACCTGCAGTATTACGAAGACCCGACGCCAGGGCTGGCGGGGATGGCCGAACTGCACAGGCGCACGGGGCTGCCCCTGGCCACCAACATGGTGGTCACCGACTTCGACGAGCTGCGTCGCAGCATCGCCCAGGACAGCGTGCAGATCGTCCTGGCCGATCACCATTACTGGGGCGGGCTGCGCGACACCCAGGTGCTGGCGAAGATGTGCGCCACCTTCGGCCTTGGGGTGTCGATGCATTCGAATTCGCACCTGGGCATCAGCCTCATGGCCATGGCCCACGTGGCGGCAGCGGTGCCGAACCTGGACTACGCCTGCGACACCCATTACCCATGGCAGGAGCCGGACGAAGAAGTCATCCAGGGCGGCAAGCTGCCCATCGTCGATGGCTGCGTGAAAATTACCCGGGCGCCGGGGCTCGGGCTGGAGCTGGACCGAGACCAGTTGGGCCTGCTGCATGAACAGTACCTGCGTTGCGGCATTCGTCAGCGTGACGATGTGCGGCAGATGCAGCGCTACCGGCCGGACTGGAAAATCGTCAAGCCGAGGTTCTGAGGCGACGGCGGCGGGCCTGCCGCGCAGGCCAGCGAAAGCAGGCCCTTGTGGTGAGGGGATAAATCTCCTCACCACAAGGTCGGTGGTATTGAGCACCCACCTTATACCCTCCCAGGCCATCCAGTGGCCCACGCCCAAAGTACCGCGCCCGCCGACAACGCAGTCTTACGCCCAAACTGCCGCGCCCGTCAGCCTCGCCGTCTTACATCCAAAATGCCGCGCCAGCCCGGCGCTTCCAAAGCACTCGCCAATTGCCCCCAAGGCAGCGTATGGCGGGGCCTGCAGCCTTTCGATAATCGCCTCCGACATCCTGTCCCCTGTTGCGGAGCGCGCCATGCACAACAATAACAATACCCGCCACCGTTTTTTGCCTGCGGTGATCGCCGGCCTTTCGACCCTCGGCCTGACGCCGTGGGCCCAGGCTGAAATCATGCTGTACGACAAGGACCAGACCACTTTTTCCACCGACGGCTATATCAATGCTTTCTACGTCAACAGCGACGTGGATCGTGCCGGCGAGCAATTCGACCGTCGTCAGTCGCGGGTCAAGATGGGGTTCTTGCCCAACTACCTGGGCTTCAACATGGGCAAGCAGGTCGATGACCTCAAGCTAGGCGCCCGCGCATCGTTCTGGGTGACCATCAACGACAGCGAAACCAACGGCACCGACACCGCCATCGACGTGCGCCAGTTCTACGGCACCGTGGCCAACCCGGAGTGGGGCGAGGTATTGATCGGCAAGGACTTCGGCCTGTTCGCCCGTTCCAACATCCTGCTGGACGAGCTGTTGGCCGGCTACGGCCAGGTCAGCGATACCCTGGGCCTGGTGGACGGTGGTGGCGTGTCGTTCGGCAACATCGGCAGCGGCTATCCCTATCCGTTCCCCACCTCGCAGATCACCTATCGCACGCCGGTGGTGGACGGACTGCGCATGGCGGTGGGGATCATGGACCCGGTGGACACCAACGACAACAGCGCCACCGGCAAGGCCTACCAGGAAAACCCACGCACCGAGAGCGAGATCACCTACCAGTTCGACCTCGCCGGAGCCAAGATCTACAGCTGGCTCAACGGCAGCTACCAGACCTCGGACAACACCGATACCACCGTCGAGTCCGTGACTTCCAAGGGTTTGGGCTATGGCGTGCAGGCCAAGATGGGCGGGCTGTCGCTCACCGGCTCCGGATTCCAGGCCAAGGGCATCAACCCGTTCTTCACCAACAACGCGGGCGAAGCCACGTTGCGCAATGTCGACAGCAAGGGCTACCTGCTGCAGGGCTCGTACAAGCTGGGCAAGAATCGCCTGGCGCTGTCCTATGGCAAGACCGATGACGACGGCAACGGGGTGGTGGGCAGCGGCGCCGATTACGAAACCCGTGGCATCGCCTTGTTCCACGACATCAACGACAACCTCAAGCTCGTGGCCGAGTACAACCAGTTCGAAATCAATGGCCACGACACCAGCGCCCAGAACGAGGACACCGATACCTTTGCGGTGGGCGCTGTGTTGACCTGGTGACACCGATTCGCCGGGCGAAAAGCACACCCCCGCGGGGCTGTACGATGCGCCTGAGACACTGAGGTCATGATCGCTCCCACGCGGAGCGTGGGAGCGATCAGTCATCGAGCCAGTTTCGTGGCGGTCCCACCGTGCGCATCGCGGTCGGGACCGCCACCGTTCTCCTCCCATGGAAGCGTGCACCCGCTACCCAAGTAGCATTCGTCGCCCTGGCGCGGCTTCGTACACTCAAGACTCCTATCACGCACCCGTCGGAGGCGAAGATGCCACAGGCCCGGAACGAAGGCGTGGTCAGCGCAATGTCCCAGGCAACGGACGTCCAGCAAGTGGCCCAGGAGCTGGCGCGGCAGTTGCTGCATCCCTATCTGGGGTTCGTACTGTTCTTCTGTTCAGCCGAATACGATCTGCCGGCCCTCGGCCAGGCGCTTTCGCGCAGTTTCGGTGGCATTCGCCTGGTGGGGTGCACCAGCGCCGGGGAGATCACGTCCCTGGGCTACGGGCGCAACTGCGTGACAGCGGTGGGCTTCGACCACCGGCACTTTTCCATCGCCGCCGAGTTGATCGGCGAAATGGAGCATTTCAGCCTGATCGACGCCCAGCAGATGGTCGAACGACTGGCTGGCGGTTGTCGCAGCAATGCCCTGGCGCCGATCAAGGGCCACAGCTTCGCGCTGACCTTGCTCGATGGCCTGTCGAGCCGCGAGGAAATGGTGCTGGCGGCGTTGAGTGCGGCCCTGGGAGACATCCCGCATTTCGGCGGCTCGGCCGGTGACGACAATTACCTCACCCACACCCACGTGTACTTCGAAGGCCAGTTCCACAGCGGCGCCGCCGTGGTGGTGCTGGTCAACACCTGGCTGGAGTTCGAAGTGTTCACCACCCATCACATCCTGCCCCGCCAGGAGAAACTGGTGGTGACCGGCGCCGACAGCGCTTCCCGGCGGGTCTATGAGCTCAACGCCGAACCCGCCGCCGAGGAATACGCCCGGCACATCGGCGTGCCGGTCGGCGACCTCGATTACCGGGTGTTCGCCGCCCATCCGCTGGCGGTGCGCATCAACGACCAGTACTACGTGCGCGCCATCCAGCAGGTGCATCCGGACCTGAGCCTGAGTTTTTACTGCGCGGTGGAGAACGGCATCGTCCTGACGGCCATGACCCCGGGGCCTCTGCTGGACAACCTGCAAGACCTGTTCGACGGCCTTAAGTCGCGCCTCGGCGACCTCTTGCTGACCATCGGCTGCGATTGCTTCCTCCGGCGCCTGGAGCTGGAGGATCGTGGCGGCCTGGAGCCGATCGGGCAGTTCCTGCGTGAACAACGGGTGATGGGCTTCAACACCTATGGAGAACAGTTCAATGGCATGCATATCAACCAGACCTTCACCGGAGTTGCCATTGCCCGACATCGCGTCCCCGGCCATCGCTGAGCTGCAGGCGCAGCTCGCCAAGCTGCAGCACGAAAACCGCAAGTTGCGGCGTATCAACGATGCCCTGATCGAGCGCGTGGAGTCCGGTGTGACCCGAGGCAGCGACCCGTATGCGGCGTTCCAGCATTCGGTGGTCCTGGCCGAGCAGGTTCGCGAACGCACCGACGCCCTGAACCAGGCCATGGCCGAGCTCAAGGCCGGTAATCACTTGCTGGGCGAGGCAAGGTTGCGCGCGGAGATGGCCCACCGGCACCTGATCGACGCCATCGAGAGCATTTCCGATGCCTTCGTGCTGTTCGACGAACAGCAGCGCATCGTCCTGTTCAACAGCCGCTTCAAGGCGTTCTGGGCCCACAGCCGGGTGAGGATCATCGCCGGGATGCGTCTTGGCGAGGTCAAGCGCCTGATGACCGCCAACGGCCTGTTCAGCGAGGAAACCCGCGGGCAGGATGACGAGCATGTGCTCTACCGGCTGCAGAACGGGCGCTGGTTGCAGGTCAGCGAACGGCCGACCCAGGAAGGCGGGCGGGTGATACTGTTCACCGATATCACCGACGTCAAGCTCAGCGAAACCGTGCGTCGCGAACAAGCCGTGGCGCAGAAGTCCCATCTGTTGCAGCGGGCGGTGGACAACCTGTCCCAGGGCGTGGCGATGGTCAACGCCCAAGGCGTGCTGGAACTGTGGAACCGGCGTTTCCTGGAACTCAGCGGCCTGGCCCCGGTAGCCGCCCACAGGCCGTTCAACGAGGTGATCGCCGACAGCGAACTGCAACTGCTGACCCCCGCCAGCCGCGACGGCAACGGTCGGTTGATCCACGAGTGCGAGCAACGCCTGTCCGATGGCCGGGTCCTGGAGATCCGTACCCATCCGCTGCCCACCGGCGGCTACGTCAATACCTTCACCGACATCACCGAGCGTTACCAGCATGCCGAGGCGCTGAGTGAAAGCGAGCGCTGGATCCGTCTGATAACCGACCATGTCCCGGCATTGATCGCCTACCTCAATGCCGACCTGGTCTATGAGTTCACCAACAAGGTCTACGAGCAATGGTACTGCTGGCCCCGGGGCGTGATGCTCGGCCAGAGCCTGCGCGAGGCCCACAGCGAGCAGCATTACCAGCGCCTGGAGGCCTATGTGGTCCGGGCCTTGGCGGGGGAGAGCGTAACGTTCGAATTCGCCGAGACCAACATCAACAACCAGGAGCGCTACATGCTGCGCTCCTACGTGCCGAACCGGTTGGCCAACGGCGAAGTGGTGGGGATCTTCGTGCTGATCCGCGACATCACCGAGCGGCGGCGCACCGCCGAGGCGCTGCACCAGGCCTACCAGAACCTGGAGCAACGGGTGCAGGAGCGCACCGCCGAACTGACCACCCTCAATGACCAACTGTTGCGGGAAATCGACGAGCGCAGTCGGGTGGAGGTGCGCTTGCGCGAGGCCAAGCGCGAAGCCGAGCAGGCCAACCTGTCGAAAACCAAATTCCTCGCGGCGGTCAGCCACGATTTGCTGCAGCCCCTCAATGCCGCGCGATTGTTCACCAGCGCCTTGCTCGAACGCCGCGAGCCGGTGGCGAACGCGCAGTTGGTGCGCAACGTCAGCAATTCCCTGCAGGACGTGGAAAACCTGCTGGGCACCCTGGTGGATATCTCCAAGCTGGACGCCGGGGTGATCAAGGCGGATGTCGCCCCGTTCGCCCTCAGCGAGCTGCTCGACAACCTCGCCGCCGAATACGCCCAGGTGGCCCGTAGCGAAGGGCTGGGGCTGCGCTTCGTACCGTGTTCGGTCCTGGTGCGCAGCGACATGCAGTTGCTCGCGCGGATCCTGCGCAACCTGTTGAGCAATGCCATCCGCTATACCCCCAGCGGCCGGGTGGTGCTGGGGTGCCGACGGCATCGACGGCAGGTCTCGATCCAGGTCTGGGACAGCGGCATCGGCATCGCCGAGGAACGCCTGGAGGAAATCTTCCAGGAGTTCAAGCGCGGCGATGTGCAGCGCCCGGACCAGGACCGCGGCCTGGGCCTGGGGCTGGCGATCGTCGAAAAGATCGCCGGTATCCTCGGGCACCGGATCCAGGTGCGTTCGTGGCCGGGCAAGGGCTCGATGTTCTCCATCGACGTGCCTCTGAGCGCCACCGCGCCCACGCCGCAGCCCTGCCTGGACATGAGCGAACCCATGCTCGAACGCTTGCGCGGCGCGCGGATCTGGGTGCTGGACAACGACGCGGCCATTTGCGCCGGCATGCGCACGCTATTGCAAGGATGGGGGTGCCAGGTGGTGACCGCGCTGTCGGAGCAGGACCTGGCGGGCCAGGTGGACTGCGCCCACGCCGAGGTGGACCTGTTGATCGCCGACTATCACCTGGACAACGATCAGAACGGCGTCGACGCGGTGGCCCGTATCAACGCTCAACGGGCTTCGGCGATCCCGGCCATGTTGATCACCGCCAACTACAGCAACGAGCTCAAGCAGCAGATCCGTGAGCGCGGCCACACCTTGATGCACAAGCCGGTGCGGCCGATGAAGCTCAAGACGGCGATGAGTCATTTGTTGGGCCAGCCCCGCAACCATTGAGCCGAACGCTGTTGCGGCGAGGGGATTGTTCCCGCCGGGTCTGCCTGGCAGACCCCGGTTGTCAGTTTTCAGGGCCGCTTCGCGCCCCAGCGGGGCGGTGCGACGTTTCGCTAGATCGCCTCGCCACAGGGATGTGTGTCAACGCCGCAGATAAGCCCCGAAATCGATATCCCCGGCACTGAGGATCGCCTGCACCCGGTTGTGCACATTGAGCTTGCGCAGGATGGCCGAGACGTGGGCCTTGACCGTGGTCTCGGCGATGTCCAGGGTGTAGGCGATCTGTTTGTTCGACTCACCCTTGGTCATGCGCTCGAGTACCAGCAGCTGCTTGCGGGTCAGGGCCTGGAGCAGTTCGGGCGGGAACGCCGGGGTTTCGCTCAGGCGCCGGCCTACCGGGTTCTTCTGGGTGCGGATGATGTCCGGTGGCAGGTACACGTTGCCGTTGAGGATCTGTTCGATGGCGTCGGTCATCTGCGAACGTGGCGAGGATTTGGTAATGAACCCCACCGCACCGTAGGTGATGGCCTGCAGGACGATCTGCTTGTCCTGTTCGGCGGAAACGATCACCACGGGGATCGTCGGTGCCTCGTTGCGCAGGTTGATCAGGCCATTGAGGCCGTGCATGCCGGGCATGTTCAGGTCCAGCAGGATCAGGTCCAGGTCGTCGTGCTCGTGGGTCAGTGCCAGGGCACTGTCCAGGTCGGCGGTTTCCATGACTTCGCTGCCAGGGAAGCCGTCGCTGATAACGTTGTGGATGGCTTCGCGAAACAGTGGGTGATCGTCGGCTATCAGGATTTTATACATGGCCATTCACCTCGTTATTGTTGTGGGGCAGTTGCAGCACGCTTTTGACTCGCACTTGTGCATCAGGGAAAAGGTTCGGGTCGGGCGGCCTGCAGGGGCAGGTTGGCCGCTTCCCAGGCATCGAGGCCATCGCGATACCAGTACAGATGCTTATAGCCCATGGCAGCGGCGCGTTTTACCGCGTTCCAGCTCAACCAGCAATCGGAGCGGCAATAAAAGACCAACGGTTGGTCCATGCGCCCGGCGGTGGCTTTGCGCAGGTAATGAGCGAAGTAGTCCTGCCAGGTCGGATCCAGGTGGCCGTCGCCGGTATTGGCCAGCCACAGGCTGCCGGGGAGGTTGGCGTGGGGTTCGTTGTCGATGAACCGGCCCTGGACCCAGGGCCGACGGTAGACGTCCACCAGCACGGGAGGCGAGGCTTGCTGGAGCAGTCGCTGCAACGCCTGGGTATCGATGGTCTGCGCGCCTTGGACCTCGGCGGGCGTGGGGCTGCGATACCGGTCGATGCGATAACCCTGGGGCGAGAACAGCGTGTCGTCGGCCTGGGCGACGCTCAGCCACAGGCACGGCAAGACGATTGCCAGCAAACGGAGCATGGGGATTGATCCTTGTTGTTATGGGTGCATTACATGCCAGGGTCGCGGTCTTGTGAATGCGACCATAGACAGGAAAACCAGTACTAAAGTCGTAAAAATGCTCCTGTCACAGGCTGGGGATCGCCACCGGATCTTGTGGGAGCGAGCTTGCTCGCGATGACGGCGGCACAGCCAATACCGAGGTCGACTGAACCAACGCTATCGCGAGCAGGCTCGCTCCCACAGAGGGACAGGCACGGTTAACCTGCCTTGCGCAACGCCGCATGCTGCGGATTGAACGTCCACACCGCCAGCAGCGCGAACACCAGGGTCAGCACCAGGCACACCACCATTGCCAGCAGGTTGAACTGCCCGTACAAGGCAAACCGCACCAGTTCCACCCCGTGGGTGAACGGGTTCACCGCGCAGAGCCAGTACAGCCAGGGGCTGGCCTCGAGCATTTTCCATAGCGGATACAGTGCCGAAGACAGGAAGAACATCGGGAAGATCACGAAGTTCATGACCCCGGCGAAGTTCTCCAGCTGCCGGATAGCGTTGGACAGCAGCAAGCCCAGGGCGCTGAGCATCAGGGCCACCAGCAGCAGCGCCGGCAATGCCAGCAGCAGGCCCTCGACCGGGGGCTGGACGCCATACAGCCAGGCAATGGCCAGGAAGGCATAGACCTGCAGCAATGAGATAAGCGATGTCGCCACCAGCTTGCTCGCCAGCAGGAATGCCCGGGGCAGGGGGCTGGTCAGCAGCACCCGCATGCTGCCCATCTCCCGGTCGTAGACCATCGACAACGAGCCTTGCATGCCGTTGAACAACAGGATCATGCACGCCAGCCCAGGCACGATGTACACCTCATAGGGAATGTAGGTGTCGTAGGGGGCGATGATGGCGATGCCCAGTGCCGCCCGAAAGCCGGCTGCAAAGACCAGCAGCCACAGGAGCGGGCGGACCAGCGCACTGAGCAGGCGCGTGCGTTGCAGCATGAAGCGCAGCCATTCGCGTATCACGATGCCGCTGAAACATTGCCAATACGCATTCATGAGCAAACTCCCGGCGTGGTCAGGCAAGTAAAGGCCGAGCCCAGGTCACCGCCATGGGCTCGGCTCACGGCATCGGCTCGGCCACTGGCGACGAGGCGGCCTTGATGCAGGATCAGCAGCGCGTCGCCGGGCTGCACTTCATCCAGCAGATGGGTGGTCCAGAGCACGCTGATGCCTTGCTCGCTGCACAGTTGCCGGACATGCAAGCCAAGGGCCTGGCGACTGCCCGGATCCAGGCCGACGCTGGGCTCGTCCAGCAGCAACAGGCGTGGTTCATGGAGCAGTGCCCGGGCGATTTCCACCCGACGACGGTGACCGCCATTGAGATTGCGCACTCGTTCGTCGCGTCGCTCAGCCAGGCCCTGGCGGGCCAGCTCGGCGTCGATCCTGGAACCTCCCTGGCGCCGCGACAGGCCATGCAGGGCGGCGTGATAACGCAAGTTCTGCTCGACGCTCAGGTCCAGGTCCAGGGTGCTCTGCTGGAAGACCACGCCCAACTGACGCAAGGCCGCCCGAGGCGAAGCCTGCAAGCAGTGGCCGCCGACACGGATCTCGCCTCGCTGCACATCGTAGAGGCGCGTGAGCAGGGCGATCAGCGTCGACTTGCCAGCTCCGTTGGGGCCCAACAGCGCGGCGAACTGCCCGGCGGGCAGCGCGAAACCGACTTGCCTGAGGGCTTCGCGGGCGCCATAGGCGAAGCTCAGGTCACTGACCTGCAAGGCGTTCATGGCGTGACCACCACGCCCCACGGATAGCGCCCGACTTTCACCGACTTGAGCACCTTGCGGCTCTGGACATCGATCACCGAGACATCACCGCTCACGCCGTTGGTCGCCAGCAGTTGGCGTTGGTCCGGGGTGAACGCCAGTTGCCAGACCCGGCGGCCCACCAGCAGGTAGTCCAGCACTTCGAAAGTCTTGGCGTCGATCACCGCCACATGGTTGGCCGGGCCCAGGGCGACGAAGGCGAGCTGGCCGTCGGCACTGAGCTTGATGCCCACCGGTTGCACCTTGTCCGGGTGTACGCCCTTGATCTGGAAGGTCAGGGTCTTGAGCACCTGGCGAGTCGCGACATCAAGGATGGTCAGGGTGCCGCCGATCTCCGCCGACGCCCAGAGTTGCGAGCCATCGCGGCTGAACTCGACGAAACGCGGCCGCTGGTCCACCAGGGTGTTGTCGGCCAGGGTCTGGGTGCTGGTGTCGATCCAGTGCAGCATGTTGGTGGTTTCGCTGGTGTTGACCGCCCACTTGCCGTCGGGGCTGACGGCCATGCCCTCCGGCTCGACGCCCACGCCGATCTGGCCGAGCACTTCGGATGTCTGGGTGTCGATCACCGTCACCAAGGCGTCGTCCTCGTTGGAGACGTAGAGCCAGCGGTCGTTGGGATGCAGGGCGAACTGTTCCGGATCCTTGCCGGAGGGCAGCTCCTTGACGATCTTGCGGGTGGCCACGTCCATCACCTGGACCCGGTCCGAATCGCTGGCGCAGATGTACAGGAGACGGTTGTCGTGGGACAGCAACAGGCCCCGTGGACGTTGGCCCACCGGCAGGGTCTCGATGACCTCCAGGCGCTGCAGGTCGATCAGGCTCAGGCTGTTGTCCTTCTCGTTGGAGACCCAGGCGATGCTCGCGGCGGCGGGACCGGCGGCGAACAACGCCATGCCCAGGGTGAGGACCTGGCAGGCTTGGAGCAAGGGGCGAGGCATGGCGGTTTCCTTATTGTTGTTATCGATCAGGGGTAACGGCAGCTCACTTCGGGTTTGTCATAGCCCAGGCTGTCCATTTCGTTGGAGGGGTGCAGGAAGCCGTCCTGGGGGGAGGTGCTGACCAGGGCCCGCGGCTGGACCAGGGGAATCGGTTGGCGCAGTTGGCCATTCCATGGCCGGTAGCTGAGCTTGCGGCCCTTGAAGCCGTCCAGCGGCAATTGATCGCTCAGAGCCAGTTGGCGGATTGCCGACGGGTCGTCCTGGCGCAGCTTGCTCACCGCGCTGGCGATGCTGCGCACGGCGATCCAGGCCGCGAAGTCACGGTCGTTCATCCAACGGCCGGCCAGGGCCTCGAAGCGCTTCTGCAGTTGCGCCGCGCCGTAGGTTTCCACGGTCTTGTGCCAGCCGGTGGGCACCAGCCCCTGGGTGCCGGCCACCGGCCGCGGGTACCAGGTCTGGTAGGGCAGGTATTCGCCGAAATCCCCGCGTTCGTCCGCCACCAGCACCACGTCGTATTCGGCGGTCTGGGTGAACAACGGCATATCGGCCTGGGCGCTGCGGCGCTGATCGTTATCGAACTGCCAGGCTTTTTCGGCGACGGTCTTGATGCCGAAGCGTTTCATGGCCCGGCGCAGGGCGGCGGCGTAGGCCTGGTCGTCGGGCGTCTGGCCGACGATCAGCAAAGCCCGCTGCCATTTGCGCACGACGCTGAACTGCACCAGGGCATCGGCGAGCATGGCCCGGTCGGGCAGGCTGTGCAGCACGTTGCCCAGGCAATCGGTGGTGCGCAGGCTGTCGTCGGGACTGCCGGCATTGAACAGCAGGCTGTCGGGCAGGGCGGCGCTGAGCTGGCGCAGGCTGTCGGCCGGGGCGTTGACCACGAACAGCCGCAGGCCCTGTTCATGTTGCGCGCGAGCGGCTTGCACCAGCGCTTCGGGGCTGTCGACGCTGGCGCTTTGCAGGCGGTAATCGTGCTTGAGGAAACGCCCGGTACTGTTGCTGTCGACGATCGCCAGCTCGGCGCCGCGCAGCCCGGCGTCGGCAGGCTCGGTAATCACATTGGACAACAACGGTCCTGGATCGGGGCGATAACCCAGGTAGCCGATGTGCACTTGCAGTGGCGCGGCATCGTTCGCGTGAGCGGTTGCCGCTGCCAGCAGTGAAACCAGGGCGTAACTGACGAGCCGGCGCATGACATCCTCCATTGCGGGTAGCGCCAGCATAGGAAGGCCGGGGGCATGGGGAAATATGCAGAAAGTACCGCCGGGGCAGTACCAAGGTAGTAGCTCGCCGTCGCCGCCAGGGTTTTAGGATGCAGGCAATCGTCATCGACCAGGAGTGGACAGACCGTGCGGATTTTAAAGGCCCTGCTGCTGCCGTTTCTGCTGATCCTGAGTCTGATCGGGGTGGATCGTCCCAAAGCCTGTCACCGCCCAGGCCCTCCTGTGGGAGTGAGCTTGCTCGTGATAGCGGTGGTTCAGTCGGCCTCGGTATTGGCTGTGCCGCCGTCATCGCGAGCAAGCTCGCTCCCACAGGGTATGGGTGTCAACTTCGGGGCGGAACGCTAGTCATGTCGGCCCTCTGGCGCATCAATCTCTGGGTCACGGTGTTTTTCGCCCTGGTGACCCTGGCGTGCTCCCTGTTGTCGCTGCAGCAGGCCATGACCGATGTGAAGCGCGAGCTGCAATCGGCCGAATCGGTGGTGCATTACCTCAAGGAAACCGCCGAGCGCGACCCGGCCAGCCTGCAGACACGCCTGACCGGCAGCCTGCGGCATGTGCGGATACGCTGGCTGACACCAGGGGAAGAATTTCCGGCAGGTGCCGACAGCGGGCTGCAGGCCTGGCTCGGCCATCGACTGCTCGCCGATGGCCCGGCGCCGCAGGTGGTGGATCTGCGTGATGGGCGGCGGGCCTGGATCGCTGTCGATCCGCGGGACGAAATCGACGAAATCCTCGATTCACTGGTGCAACTGCTGGGCGTCTGCGCCATGGCCCTGTTGCTCAGCCTGTTGGTGATTCGCTGGGCGGTGCGCCGGGTCATGTCGATGCTCGACCAACTGCTGGGGGCGTTGCGCCAGGTGTCCAACGGCGACCTGAATGTGCACTTGCCCGCCGAAGGCATACCGGAGGCGCGGCAACTGGCGGGGCACTTCAATCGGATGACCGCCGCCCTGGCCCAGTCCCAGGCCGATAACACCCGGCTCACCCAGGCACTGCTGGCCGTGCAGGAGCAGGAACGTACGCATCTGGCCCAGGCGCTGCACGACGACCTGGGCCAGTATGTGACGGGCATCCGCGCCCGGGCCTGCCTGCTGCGCCTGGTCACCGGCCAGCCGACCGTGCTGGAGCAGACCGTCAGCCAGCTCGAAGCGGATTGCGAACACCTGCAACAGGGCTTCCGGGCCTTGGTGCACGACTTGTATCCGGTGGTGCTGCAGCACTTGCCGCTGGAAGAAGCCGTCGAATTGCTGGCACGGCAATGCCGCGACACCCATGGCATTGCCTGTGATTTGCGCATCGAAGGGGCCTTGCCGGCATTGTCCGGCTCGGACAAGACCCACCTGTATCGCCTGTTGCAGGAAGCGCTGACCAATGTCGCCCGCCATGCCAATGCCACCCGGGTAAGGATCCGCCTGGGCCAGCGTGCCGGCCGCTTGCGCCTGCTGGTGCGGGACAACGGCCGAGGGGCACAGCAGCCGCCCCGACCGGGTGTCGGCCTGCATTCGATGTGCGAACGGGCCCGCAGCCTGGGCGGCGAGCTGCGGGTCATCTGCCAGCCCGGTGCCGGCTGGGCGCTGGCCTTGAATATTCCCCTGGAGGCACGATGAACATTTTGTTGGTGGATGATCACGCGGTGGTCCGGCAGGGCTACGCCAGCCTTCTGCGAGCCTTGATGCCGGACCTGCAGGTTCGGGAAGCGACCACCGGCGAAGAGGCGTTGAGCCAGGTGCAGGAGCAGGTGCCGCATCTGGTGATCATGGACTTCGGCCTGCCTGGCATCAGCGGGCTGGAAACCACCCGGCGCCTGCGTCAGCGCCTGCCGCAACTGCGGGTGCTGTTTTTCAGCATGCATGACGAACTGCCATTGGTACGCCAGGCGCTGGATGCCGGCGCCTCGGGGTACCTGACCAAGAACTCGGCGCCCCAGGTGCTGGTGGAGGCGGTGCGACGGGTATTGGCCGGCCATGCCTATATCGAACAGTCCCTGGCGACACAACTGGCCTGCGCCAGCTCCCGGCATGACGCCGACCCGCGCCTGCAATGCATGACCCAGCGAGAGCTGGAGATCTTTGTCATGCTCGCCAAAGGCACGCCTGCGCGCACCATCGCCGAACAGCTGTGCATCAGCGCCAAGACGGTGTCCAACCATCTCACGCTGCTCAAAAGCAAGTTGCAGGTCAGCTCGCATGCCGAGCTGGTGCACTTGGGGATTGATATGGGGGTGGTGCGGGTGGCGGGATGAATCCCGGGTTCCACTGCGACGGTCAACGGTGGTGAGGGGATTTGGCGGAACGTCGCAACGCCCCGCTGGGCTGCGAAGCGGTCCCTCTTCAGTCGGTTCGCCGAGTTAACCGAACAGGGGCCGCTTCGCAGCCCAACGGAGATAAATCCCCTTGCCACAGGTGTTTGCCGAAGGGCTCTCATCGATCCCAGGATTGCGGGCATCCCTTGCAACCCTGCATGTTGGCGTCCTGGAAATTCCCGTAATGCTGACGCGACCCACTCAGGTCAGCCTGCTCCAGGTTGCTTTCTCCCAGCTTGACCTCCTGCAGATTGGCGTCGCGCAGGTCGGCGCCCTTGAGGTCGGCCTTGCTCAGCCAGGCCATTTCCAGGTCGGCGGCTTGCAGGTTGGCATCGTGCAGGCGAGCGCCGGACAAGCGGGCGAACTGAAGATACGCGCCGGTCAGGTCGGCACGCTGGAACTGCGCACCCTGGGCGAACAGCCCCCATCCCTGGATCGCCTTGAGCGTGGCGCCGCTGAAATCGGCCAGGCGCAGATTGCTCTGCTGCAGGCTGGCACGGGTCAGGTTGGCGCCTTGTAGCTGGGCTTTCTCAAGGTTCGCCAGGTCCAGGCGCGCGTGCCGCAGGTCGGCGTCACGCAGGTCGGCACCACTGAGGTTCATCTTGCGCAAGTCCTGGTTCGCCAGTCTTGCGCCCCGCAGGTTGGCGCCGGGGCATTGGCTGGCTTCGGCAATGACGCAGCCGTTGAGGGTGAGCGGGGTGTCGAGGTCGTCGGCGTTGGTACATGCCGCGATCAGCAGCAGTACAAGAGGCAGGTAGTTCATGGCGGCTAGCTCGCAGCGCGGTGTGGGAGCGAGCTAGCCCGCGATGGCGGAGCATGAGCTGGCAGTAATGTTGACTGCCGCGGCGCTATCGCGAGCAGGCTCGCTCCCACAGAGGGTTGGTATATCGATCGCAGTTCAGGTGGGGACGGGCTACTTCTGCGCCGTCGCCTTGTCCCAACTCGGAATCTTGAACACCCAGAACGACCCGCCCTGGGCTACCGGCTTGGTCAGCTCGGCCATGTCGCCGCCCCACAACGGCACCGCGCCGCCATAACCGACAGTCACGCCGATGTACTGCTCACCGTCCTGCTCCCAGGTGATGGGCGGGGAGACGATGCCGCTGCCGGTCTGGAATTTCCACAGCTCCTTGCCGGTCTTGGCATCGAAGGCCTTGAAGAAGCCGTCGCCGGTGCCGGTGAACACCAGGTTGCCCTTGGTGGCGAGCACGCCGGCCCACAGCGGCAGCGGCTCCTTGTGCTCCCAGACCACCTTGCCCGTGGTGGGGTTCATCGCCCGCAGGCTGCCGACGTGATCGTCATACATGCGCTTGATGCGAAACCCCATGCCCAGGTAGGCCGAGCCTTTCTTGTAGTTCACTTCCTCGGTCCAGTATTCCTCCTTCCACTGGTTGCCGGGGACGTAGAACAGTCCTGTGTCCTGGCTGTAGGCCATGGGGTTCCAGTTCTTGCCGCCCAGGAACGGCGGCGAGACTTCCACCGGCTTGCCCTTGGTTTCGCCGGGCAACGGCTTGGCCGGACGCTGGCCGGGATTCTCCACCGGCCGGCCGGTCTTGAGGTCGATGTGGCTGGCCCAGGTGATGTTGTCGACGAAGGGGAAGGCGTTCTGCAGCTTGCCGTTGTTGCGGTCCACGACATAGAAGAAACCGTTGCGGTCGGCATGGGCGGTGGCCTTGATCACCTTGCCGTCCTTGTCCTTGTAGTCGAACAGCACCAGCTCGTTGTTGCCGGAAAAATCCCAGGCATCGTTGGGCGTGTGCTGGTAGAACCATTTCACTTCGCCGGTGCTCGGGTCGACGCCCACCTGGCCGGAGGTGTAGAGGCTGTCATAGTCGTGGGGGTTGCCGTCCTTGGCCGTGCGGGCCCAGGTGTTCCACGGGCCGGGGTTGCCCGCGCCGACGATGATGGTGTTGGTCTCGGGGTCGAAACTGGCGCTCTGCCACGGGGCGCCACCGCCGTGGCTCCAGGCCTCGACCTTGCCGGTTTCGGTGGTCTTGTCGTCTGGCCAGGATGGGGCCTTCACATCGCCGGTGGGCGTGCTGTCCTTGCCGTTGAGGCGACCCATGTGGCCTTCGACGAAGGGCCGCATCCAGACTTCCTCGCCGGTGTCCGGATCGCGAGCGAACAATTGCCCGACCACGCCGAACTCATCGCCGGAACTGCCGTGGATCAGCAGCACCTTGCCGCTGGTCTTGTCCTTGATCAGCACCGGGGCGCCGGTCATGGTGTAGCCGGCGGAGTGATCACCGAACTTCTTGTTCCAGACCACCTTGCCGGTGTTCTTGTCCAGGGCGACCACCCGCGCATCCAGGGTACCGAAGTAGATCTTGTCGCCATAGATGGCTGCGCCGCGATTGACCACGTCGCAGCAAGGACGAATGTTGTCCGGCAGCCGGTGGTTGTAGGTCCACAGACGCTTGCCGGTCTTGGCGTCGAGGGCGAACACCCGCGAGTACGAGCCGGTGACGTACACCACGCCGTCGCTGACGATGGCCTGGGATTCCTGGCCGCGCTGCTTTTCGTCGCCGAACGAATAGGACCAGGCGGGCGTGAGCTTGAAGACGTTCTTGTCATTGACCTGGGCCAGCGGGCTCCAGCGTTGGGCGTTGGTGCCCATGCCGTATTGCAGCACGTCGCGGGTGGTCAGGTGGTCGTTGGCGATGTCCTCCCAGCTGACTCCCGGCGTGGCGGCGCTGGCCATGGGGCTCAACGAGAGACTGCCGGCCAGCAGCAAGGCGTGCAAGGCCACGGTCAGGGGGGAGAGGGCGGGTAGCGTTCTTATTGTCATGGTGGCGGTTCCCAGTGGAGGTTTTGGCCTGACTAGGTTCGGTCGCGCCGGGGGCCGGCCGATACGGAAAAAGTCCCGCCCTTGCCGGGAAGACTTCCTGAACCGGCTGTCTTTGCGACCTGCGTCGGATGACCCGATACCAAGGAACTAGGACCCGGCCACCAAAGCAGCATTCGGCTGGTGCGGCACGGTTCCTAAGATGACGGCACGGCCTCTGCAGAGAGGTCGGCGTGCAATCCAGAGGGCATAACAATGACAACAAAACGCAACGCCATCATCGCTACCGCATTGCTGATGGGGCTGACCGGCGCAGGCTCCGCATGGGCCCATGGCAACGTAGTGCCCCAGGCAGTGGAAACCAAGGGCCTGACCCCGATCAAGGACACCAACCTGCCATTGGACGGCGATGGCTGGGCCTCGCAGAACCCTTATCGCAATTCTCCCGAACGTGAAAAGGCCGTGGAGATCGGCGCTTCGGCGTACAACCAGAACTGTGCCGCGTGCCATGGCCTGGAAGCCAAGTCCGGCGGGATCGCACCCGACCTGCGCATGCTGGACGCCGCCGAAGCCGGTGACGAGTGGTTCGTCGAGCGCGTGCGCCACGGTGCGGTGCGCGATGGCCGGGTCTACATGCCGAAAATGGCCGACTACCTGAGCCAGGAAGCGCTCTGGGCGGTGCGCACCTACCTCGACAGCGTGCACGTCGAGGAGTGACCGCCATGCGCTGGTTCGCCTGGGTAATCTGCTATGTGTTGCTGGGTGCCCAGGCGGTTCAGGCCCAGGTGCGCAGCTTTGACCAGATGATTGCCGCCGGGGAGTTGAAGGTGGCGGTCTACAAGGACTTCGCGCCCTACAGCTTCGAAGACGACGGCCAGCCCAGGGGCGTCGATGTGGAACTGGCCCAGGCCCTGGCCAAGGCGCTGGGTGTGCGGCTGAAACTGATCTGGGCGCCCCCCGGCGAGAAGCTCGACGACGACCTGCGCGATTACATCTGGCGCAGCAGCCCGCTCCACGACCGACAATTGGCCGACCTGATGATGCGGGTGCCCTACGATCACGATTACGTGCAAAGGCGTAACGATGTCGGTGAGTTGGAAAATGCCCAGGTGGTGATGTTCGGACCCTATCAGCAGGAGTGTTGGCAGGTGGCTTATGACCGCCGTCGGCTGGACTCGGTGGGCAGCGTCGCGGTATTCCAGCAGCACCCTATCGGCGTCGAAGTCGACAGCGTGCCGTCGTTCTACCTGACTTCGGTATTCAACGGCATGCTCAGCGCCAGGACCCGCCATTACCCTGGTGTCGGCCAGGCGTTCAAGGCCATGCACGCCGGGGAGGTCGATGCCGTCATGGCCATGCGCGGCGAGGTGGACTGGCAAGTGCACCAGGCGCGCGACCCGCAGCTGGCCCTCGCCGAGAATGCCTACCCGAACATGGGCAAGCAGCGTTGGGAAATCGGCATGGCGGTGCATGAAAGCAATCGCCAGTTGGCCTATGCGGTGGAAGAAGCACTGGAAGGCTTGATCCGCGACGGCAGCCTCAAGGCTGTCTACGCCCATTACGGCCTGCGTTACGAAGTGCCCGAGATGTACCAATAGGAGCACCAGGATGAAATGGCCTGCTTATCGCTTGGGGTGTTGCCTGCTGTGGTGCGGCCTGTCGTTGATGGCGCAGGCGGCGGTCGAGCCCGGCAAGGATCCGGTGCCCTCGGTGATGTGGGCCTTCTATCACAAGCAATTGCTGGGTGACGCACCGTTCGTGTTCGATGACCGGGTCCGGCTGCTGGCGCCGCCCTTTGCCGAAGATGCGCGCCAGGTACCGCTGGAAATCGATGCGCGGGCTTTTGCCGCAGACGTGGTTCGGATACTGGCCTGGGCCGAGCTGAACCCGTTGCCGAAGATCGTCGATTTCCAACCGGGAGAGCGGGTGCTGCCCTGGTTGTCGATTCGCATCCGTATCGAACAGGCCACGCCACTGCGGGCCGCCGTACAGACCCGCGACGGCCTGTGGCACGTCGGCTCGACCCTGATCGACGCGGCCGGAGGCGGCTGCACCGCGCCCAGTGTGGTGCGGACCCAGCCGGGGTGGGAGGAACACCTGGGCGAAGTGCTCGGGGCGCGCTACCCCCGGGGCGACACCAGCCGCCTGCGCCTGCAGGTGGCCCACCCGATGGACAACGGCCTGGTGAGTGGCATCCCGGAATTCTTTCTCGACCAGGCCCAACTGCTGGACGCCGAAGGCCGGGTGCTGGCGCGCCTGGAACTGTTCCCGGCGGTCAGCGAAAACCCCAACCTGGGCTTCGACATCCAGGGCCCCGGACAGACCCGCCTGTCGCTGCGCGACAACAGCGGCAACACGTTCGAGGCGGCGATCCCCTGACCACAAGGAGCGCGCCATGCGTTGGCTGCTGCTGATCTTCATCTGCCTGAACGGGCCAGCCTGGGCCGGGGCAGACTATACCCTCCAGCCCCGGCGGATCGCCGAGGGCACCTGGCTGCTGGAAGGCAGTACGGAGAATTTTGCCAAGGGCAATGGCGGCAACATCGTCAACACCGGTTTCATCGTGACTGATGCGGGGGTGGTGGTGATCGACACCGGGCCGTCCAGGCGTTATGGCGAGGCCTTTCGCCGGGCCATCGCGGCGACCACGGATAAACCGGTGATTCGCGTACTGCTGACCCATCATCATCCCGACCATGTCCTGGGCAACCAGGCGTTCACCGACGTGCCCATCGCCGCCCTGGCGGGGACTGGGGAGCTATTGCGCCAGCAGGGCGACGCGATGGCCGAGAACATGTACCGGTTGGTAGGCGACTGGATGCGCGGTACCGAGGTGGTATTGCCTACCCAGGTCCTGGAGCCCGGCAGGCTGGTGGTGGGCGATCATTCCCTGCGCCTTCTGCAACTGGCCGGGCACACCGGGGCCGACCTGGCGATCCTGGACGAGACCACCGGCGTATTGTTCGCCGGCGACCTGGTGTTCTACGAGCGAGCCTTGACCACCCCCAACAGCCCGGGGCTGGAGGTCTGGCTCAAGGACCTGGACACCTTGCAGGCCTTGCCCTGGAAACTGCTGGTGCCCGGCCATGGTCCGGTGGCAGGCGACCTCCGGCCCTTTGCGCAGATGCGCGATTACCTTGGCTGGCTCGACCAACTGATGCGCGACGGCGCCGCCCGGGGCGACGACATGGCCGAGATGATCCGCAGCCCCATCCCCGAGCGATTCGCCGGGATCAGCCTGACCCGTTATGAGCTGATCCGCAGTGTCAGCCATCTTTATCCGCGTTATGAGCGCGCGGGGATGAAGCGGGTGGATGCTCGATGACCCTCGGCTGAACAAACCCTCTGTGGCGAGGGGCCCGTCGCAGGAGTTGTGGGCACAGGCAATGGCCCCACATGTACCAAGGAACTAGGAAACTCAACACAGCGGGCAATTGTTGGCGGCGCCGCCGGGCCCAAGAATCTGCGGCAGACCGGGAAAATTTCCCGGATATAACAATAACCGCAGAGGTAGCCGTCATGACTCATCCCGCACGTCGCCAACCCTTCGCCATCAGCCTGCTGCTCAGTGCCATGCTGCTGTCCGGTTCGGCCCTGGCCGCCGTGACCGACCAGGAAATCCTCCAGGATCCCAAGAACCCACAGCAGGTCGTGACCAACGGCCTGGGCGTCCAGGGTCAGCGCTACAGTCCCCTCGATACCCTCAATGTCGACAACGTCAAGGACCTGCGTCCGGTCTGGGCGTTCTCCTTCGGCGGCGAAAAGCAGCGCGGCCAGCAGGCCCAGCCGATGATCAAGGATGGGGTGATGTACCTCACCGGTTCCTATTCGCGGGTGTTCGCAGTGGACGCCCGCACCGGCCGGAAACTGTGGCAGTACGATGCGCGCCTGCCCGACGACATCCGCCCTTGCTGCGATGTGATCAACCGTGGCGTGGCCCTGTACGGTGACCTGGTGTTCTTCGGCACCCTGGATGCCAAGCTCGTGGCCCTGAACAAGGACACCGGCAAGGTGGTGTGGAGCAAGAAGGTGGCCGACCACAAGGAAGGCTACTCCATCAGCGCCGCTCCGCTGATCGTCAATGGCAAGCTGATCACCGGCGTGGCCGGTGGCGAGTTCGGCGTGGTGGGCCAGATCAGCGCCTTCGACCCGAAGAACGGCGAACTGCTGTGGACCCGTCCGACCGTGGAAGGCCACATGGGCTACGTCTACAAGAACGGCAAGGCGGTCGAGAATGGCATTTCCGGTGGCGAGGCCGGCAAGACCTGGCCGGGCGACCTCTGGAAGACCGGTGGCGCGGCGCCCTGGCTGGGCGGCTACTACGACCCGGAAACCAACCTGTTGCTGTTCGGCACCGGTAACCCGGCCCCGTGGAACTCCCACCTGCGCCCTGGCGACAACCTCTATTCCTCGTCGCGCCTGGCCCTGAACCCGGACGATGGCAGCATCAAATGGCACTTCCAGAGCACGCCTCACGATGGCTGGGACTATGACGGCGTCAACGAGCTGATCTCGTTCAACTACAAGGAAGGCGGCAAGGACATCAAGGCCGCGGCCACCGCCGACCGCAACGGCTTCTTCTACGTGCTGGACCGCACCAACGGCAAGTTCATCCGTGGCTTCCCGTTTGTCGACAAGATCACCTGGGCCAGCGGCCTGGACAAGGACGGGCGGCCGATCTACAACGAGGCCAGTCGTCCGGGGGCGCCGGGCAGTGAAGCGAAGGGCAGCTCGGTGTTCGTCGCTCCGGCCTTCCTCGGCGCGAAGAACTGGATGCCCATGGCCTACAACCAGGACACCGGGCTGTTCTATGTACCGTCCAACGAGTGGGGCATGGACATCTGGAACGAAGGCATCGCCTACAAGAAAGGCGCGGCCTTCCTCGGCGCCGGTTTCACCATCAAGCCGTTGAACGAGGACTATATCGGAGTGCTGCGTGCCATCGATCCCAAGACCGGCAAGGAAGTGTGGCGCCACAAGAACTTCGCGCCACTGTGGGGCGGGGTGCTGACCACCAAGGGCAACCTGGTCTTCACCGGTACGCCTGAAGGTTTCCTGCAGGCCTTCAACGCCAAGACCGGGGAAAAGGTCTGGGAATTCCAGACCGGTTCCGGTGTGCTGGGCTCGCCCATCACCTGGGAGATGGACGGCGAGCAATACGTGTCCGTGGTTTCCGGTTGGGGCGGCGCGGTTCCCCTGTGGGGCGGCGAAGTGGCCAAGCGGGTGAAGGACTTCAACCAGGGCGGCATGCTCTGGACCTTCAAGCTGCCGAAGGACCTGGTGGCCAAGCGCTGAGCCAACCTTGGTAAATGCAGAACCTGTGGGAGCGAGCTTGCTCGCGATAGCGGTCGATCAGCCACCCTCCATGCTGGAGCTGCCGACCTCATCGCAAGCAAGCTCGCTCGCACAAAGAAGCCCCGCTCATCCTCGGATCGCAGCAAAACCTACGACCAAATAACGAGAGCCCCCCCTGCCAACGACGCATTCGTCCGGCTTCCGGGGCTCTCTACCATCGGCCTATCGCCTGTCCCGTGACAGGCATCGACCAGGCAGAGGCCCAATCATGATCTATGCACAACCCGGAACCCCAGGCGCCGTCGTTTCCTTCAAACCGCGCTATGGCAATTTCATCGGCGGCGAATTCGTCGCGCCGGTCCATGGCGAATATTTCACCAACACCTCGCCGGTCAATGGCGAAGTGATCGCCGAATTCCCACGCTCCAGTGCCGCCGACATCGACAAGGCCCTGGATGCCGCCCATGCGGCCGCCGACGCGTGGGGCAAGACTTCTGTCCAGGACCGCGCCCTGGTGCTGCTCAAGATCGCCGATCGTATCGAGCAGAACCTGGAGATCCTCGCGGTCAGCGAAACCTGGGACAACGGCAAGGCCGTTCGCGAAACCCTCAACGCCGACGTGCCACTGGCCGCCGATCATTTCCGTTATTTCGCCGGCTGCATCCGCGCCCAGGAAGGCGGGGCGGCAGAAATCAACGAGTTGACCACCGCTTACCATTTCCATGAACCGCTGGGCGTGGTCGGGCAGATCATTCCGTGGAATTTCCCGCTGCTGATGGCGGCCTGGAAACTGGCGCCGGCCCTGGCCGCCGGTAACTGCATCGTGCTCAAGCCGGCGGAGCAGACGCCACTGTCCATCATGGTTTTTGCCGAGCTGATCGCCGACCTGCTGCCGGCCGGTGTGTTGAATATCGTCCACGGTTTCGGCCGCGAAGCGGGCGAGGCCCTGGCCACCAGCAAGCGTATCGCCAAGATCGCCTTCACCGGTTCCACCCCGGTGGGCTCGCACATCATGAAATGCGCCGCCGAAAACATCATCCCGTCCACCGTGGAACTGGGCGGCAAGTCACCGAACATCTTCTTCGAAGACATCATGCAGGCCGAGCCGGCCTTCATCGAAAAGGCCGCCGAAGGTCTGGTGCTGGCGTTCTTCAACCAGGGCGAAGTCTGCACCTGCCCATCCCGGGCCCTGGTGCAGGAATCGATCTACGCGCCGTTCATGGCCGAAGTCATGAAGAAAATCGCCAGGATCAAGCGCGGCAACCCGCTGGACACCGAGACCATGGTGGGGGCCCAGGCCTCCCAGCAGCAATACGACAAGATCCTTTCCTACCTGGACATCGCCCGGGAAGAGGGCGCCGAGCTGCTCACCGGCGGCGCGGCCGAGCGCCTGGAAGGCGACCTGTCGAGCGGTTACTACATCCAGCCGACCCTGCTCAAGGGTCATAACAAGATGCGCGTGTTCCAGGAAGAAATCTTCGGCCCGGTGGTGGGCATCACCACCTTCAAGGACGAAGCCGAAGCCCTGGCGATCGCCAACGACAGCGAGTTCGGCCTCGGTGCCGGCCTGTGGACCCGCGACATCAACCGGGCCTACCGCATGGGCCGGGCCATCAAGGCCGGGCGCGTCTGGACCAACTGCTACCACCTGTACCCGGCCCACGCCGCGTTCGGTGGCTACAAGAAGTCCGGTGTCGGCCGTGAAACCCACAAGATGATGCTCGACCACTACCAGCAGACCAAGAACCTGCTGGTGAGCTACGACATCAATCCGCTGGGGTTCTTCTAACCCGATAGCACAGCTGCACCTGTGGGAGCGAGCTTGCTCGCGATAGCGGCCGATCAGTCAACCTGCGTGTTGAATGTCTCGACTTCATCGCGAGCAAGCTCGTTCCCACAAGGGCTAGGTAGTGGCATGTCATCCACCCCATACCAACGCACCCCATCCACCGCTTCGAAAGTAGCATTCGAGCCTGGGGCGCTGGATGCCTTAATGACCTTGCCGGAATCGCCCGGTACAAGAAGAGGAAAGACCCATGTGGACTAAACCCGCGTACACCGACCTGCGTATCGGCTTCGAAGTGACGATGTACTTCGCCAACCGATGAGTGCCGGCCCGGCCTGACGCGTTCAGGCCGGGCTACCCAATGGTCTGATTGCAATCACGGTGGGATGCTTTAGGCTCAGGGTATCCCAAGACAATAACAACAGGCTTACCAATGAGCCATGCACCTGTGAAGATGAGCCTCAGTCCACTGCGCAAGTTCGTATCCCCAGAAATCATGTTCGGTGCCGGCTGTCGGCACAATGTCGGCAATTACGCCAAGACCTTCGGCGCGCGCAAGGTGCTGGTGGTCACCGATCCAGGCGTCATCGCCGCCGGCTGGGTGGGGGACGTCGAGGCCAGCCTCCAGGCCCTGGGCATCGATTACTGCATCTACAGTGACGTTTCACCCAATCCCCGGGTCGAGGAAGTGATGCTCGGTGCCGAGCTGTACCGGGAGAACCACTGCGATGTCATCGTCGCGGTCGGTGGCGGCAGCCCCATGGATTGCGGCAAGGGCATCGGCATCGTCGTTGCCCATGGTCGCAACATCCTCGAGTTCGAAGGTGTCGACACCCTGCACATACCCAGCCCACCGCTGATCCTGATTCCCACCACGGCCGGCACCTCGGCGGACGTGTCGCAGTTCGTGATCATCTCCAACCAGCAGGAGCGGATGAAGTTCTCCATCGTCAGCAAGGCGGCGGTGCCCGACGTGTCGCTGATCGACCCGGAAACCACCCTGAGCATGGACCCGTTCCTGTCGGCCTGTACCGGTATCGACGCGCTGGTCCACGCCATCGAGGCCTTTGTGTCCACCGGGCACGGACCGCTGACCGACCCCCACGCGCTGGAGGCGATGCGCCTGATCAACAACAACCTGGTGCAGATGATCGCCAACCCGGCGGATATCGCGCTGCGGGAAAAGATCATGCTCGGCAGCATGCAGGCCGGACTGGCCTTCTCCAACGCCATCCTCGGCGCAGTACACGCCATGTCCCACAGCCTGGGCGGTTTCCTGGACCTGCCCCATGGCCTGTGCAATGCGGTGCTGGTGGAGCATGTGGTGGCATTCAACTACACCTCGGCGCCGGAGCGGTTCAAGGTGATTGCCGAGACACTGGGCATCGATTGCCGGGGGCTCAACCACCGGCAGATCCGCACCCGGCTGGTGGAGCACCTGATTGCTCTCAAGCGTACCATCGGTTTCCACGAAACCCTGGGGCTGCACGGGGTGAGCACCTCGGATATTCCGTTCCTGTCGCAACACGCGATGGATGACCCGTGCATCCTTACCAACCCTCGGGAGTCGAGCCAGCGGGATGTCGAGGTCGTCTATGGCGAAGCCCTCTGACGAGCAACAGAAAGCCCTGGCAGGGCTGCTGGGCCTGGGCAACCACTCGACACGCAAGAGCCATTATCCGGAGCTGGCGGCACGCCTGGAGGAGCTGGAGCAGGCCAAGCACCGCCTGCAGCAGCTCAACGACCAGCTGGAGCAGCGGGTGGCCGAGCGCACCGATGCACTGCTGGAGGCCAACCACAACCTGCAGCAGCAGATCGCCCAGCGCAAGCTGGTGGAGCAGCAACTGCGCCAGGCCCGGGACGCCGCCCAGGCCGCCAATCGCAGCAAGGACAAATACCTCGCCGCCGCCAGCCACGACCTGTTGCAGCCGCTCAATGCCGCACGCCTGTTGATCGCCACCTTGCGCGAGCGCGCGTTGCCCACCACCGAGCAATTGCTGGTGGAGCGCACCCATCAGGCCCTGGAAGGCGCGGAAGACCTGCTCACCGACTTGCTGGACATTTCCCGGCTGGACCAGGCGGCGGTTCGTCCCGACCCGGCGTCGTATCGGCTGGATGAGTTGCTGGCACCGCTGGTGTCGGAGTTCCAGTCGGTGGCCGGCGCCGCGGGCTTGGAGCTGCGGGTGCGCTTTATCGATGAAGCGGTGTTGACCGACCTGCGGCTGATAACGCGCATCCTGCGCAATCTGCTCAGCAACGCCTGTCGCTACACCGATCATGGCGGCATTCTCCTGGCGGCACGGCTCAGGGGCGGTTGGGTGAGCCTGGAGGTCTGGGACACGGGACGCGGTATCGCGGCGGATAACCTGGAGTCGATTTTCCTCGAGTTCAACCAACTGGACGTGGGGCGGGCCGCCGATCGCAAAGGGGTAGGGCTGGGGCTGGCGATCGTCGAACGGATCGCCAATATCCTCGGTCATCGGGTCCAGGTACGTTCCCGGCCGGGACGGGGCTCGGTGTTCAGCATCGAGGTGCCGCTGTCCGAGGACAAGCCGCTGCCCGTGTCGCAGATGCCCATACAGGCGGTGGCCGGCAACCCGTTGCCGGGCCGCCGTTTGCTGGTGATCGACAATGAACTGAGCATCCTGCAAAGCATGGCCGCGTTGCTGGGGCAGTGGGGTTGCGACGTGTTGATCGCGACAGACGAAGCCGGGGCCCTGGATGTATTGCAAGGGCATGCACCGGAGTTGATCCTGGCGGATTTTCATCTGGATCATGACGTGGTGGGCTGCGAAGTGGTCAAGCACCTGCGTGAGCACTTCCAGCAGCCGATCCCGGCGGTGATCATCACCGCCGACCGCAGTGACCAGTGTCGTCGCGCCTTGCGCAAGCTGAACGCACCGCTGCTCAACAAGCCGGTCAAGCCCGGCAAGCTGCGGGCGGTGTTGAGCCAGATGCTCGGGTAAGGCCCAGGGTTGATGGGTAAAGCGGATTTCATGTTATGTTATCCGCTTTCGTTTGGCAGGGATTCTCATCCTCGCCAGGCGTGGACCCCCCACGATTCCTTTGCATCCGAGTAATGCCATGAGCCTATTCCCAAGCGCGACGAGTCCGTCCGGCGTCAGCGCGCCCACCCTGGCCTCCAGCGCCGCCGCCACCCACGTCCGCATGCTCGCCATCGATGCGTTGCGCGGTTTTGTCATGCTGTTGATGCTGGTGGACCATGTCCGCGAGACCTTTCTGCTGCACCGCCAGGTCAGCGACCCCATCGACGCACTGAGCGTCACCCCGGACCTGTATTTCACCCGCCTGCTCAGCACGCTCTGCGCCCCGGTGTTCATTTTCCTCACCGGCCTGTCGGCGTGGCTTTACAGCCAGAAACACACCGCGGGCCAGACGTCGTTGTTCCTGCTCAAGCGCGGCCTGTTCCTGGTGTTCCTGGAACTGACCTTTGTCTGTTTCGCCTGGAACGCCGAATTCCCGCCCAGGACCTTATGGCTGCAGGTGATCTGGTGCATTGGCCTGTGCATGATCGTCCTGGCCGCTCTGTTGCACCTCAAGCGCAGTTGGCTGATTGCCCTGGGGGTGGTCATCGTCGCGGGGCACAACCTGCTCGATGGCGTGGTGCTGGGGCCTGACTCGCCATTTTTCGTGCCTTGGTCGATTCTTCACCAGCGCGCGTTCATCGATATCACCGAGTTCACCCGGGCTCGCACCACTTATCCGGTATTGCCATGGATCGGCGTGATCCTGCTGGGCTGGGCCATCGGGCCGTGGTTCGGCAAGGACACTGCGCCTGCGGTGCGGCTGCGCCGGCTGTTGCAGGTCGGCATCGGCCTGCTGCTGGCCTTTGTCTTGATCCGTTACCTGAACGTGTATGGCGACAAGCCCTGGGTCCAGACCGGTGATGCGCTGCGTACCGTCATGAGCTTCCTGAGTGCGACGAAGTATCCGCCGTCCCTGATGTTCCTGCTGCCGACCCTGGGCGTGGGCTTGATACTGCTGGCGCTTTTCGAGAAAGCCCGGCAGCGGGGCAGCATCGCGCTACTGGCGATCTATGGCGGCGCCCCGATGTTTTTCTATCTGCTGCACCTTTACGTGCTCAAGGCGCTGTACCTGGTGGCGGTGGCCATCTGGGGGACCAACCAGGGCGCCTATTACGGCTTCGACCACCTGCCGATGGTCTGGCTGTGGAGCGTGCTGCTGGCGGTCGTGCTGTTTTTCCCCACGCGTTGGTTCGCAGGGGTCAAACAGCGCCGCCGTGACATCGCGATCCTGAAATACTTCTGAAGGCCAGGATCTGCGGGGCTTGCGCGTCAATGCCAGTCCCGCTGGGCCATCAAAATGCCCGATTTTACCCAGCGCTTTTGTCAGGAATATGAAAAAGGGGCTTCGGTCTCGTTATTTCATTATGTAAACTCCCCCCGCTGCGACAATCGGGCACGGCCACGCCAGGCCCGATGACGACCGTTTTGCAGTGTCCCTCACCCAGCTGAAGCCAAGACCTACAAGAAGTCAGCGCCGGAGAGACATAAATGAGAGGCCGACGCACTGCTCGGCCCTGTAGGTCCTTCCTCCAGTCCTTCTCGATAACCGCCATGCTGGCGCAGCCGGCCATGGGCGTGGTCTATCCTTGAGCAGACGGGAGGACGGAATGGCGTTCCATCCTAGGGATACACACATGTTGAAGAAAACACACACGGCGCTACTGGGCCTGGCGATGGCGATGGGTCTTGCGACCACGCACGCCGCCGAGCCAAAAAAAGTGGATGTCTTGCTCATCGGTGGGGGCATCATGAGCACGACTCTCGGCGTCTGGCTCAATGAGCTGGAGCCGGGCTGGACCATGGAAATGGTCGAGCGCCTGGACGGTGTTGCCGAAGAGAGCTCCAACGGCTGGAACAATGCCGGTACCGGCCACTCTGCGCTGGCTGAACTGAACTACACGCCGGAAGACAAGAACGGCAAGGTCGACATCTCCAAGGCCATCGAAATCAACGAGGCCTTCCAGATTTCCCGTCAGTTCTGGTCCTGGCAGGTCAAGAACGGTGTACTGAAGAACCCGCGCTCGTTCATCAACTCCACGCCGCACATGAGTTTCCTGTGGGGCGAGGAGAACATCGCGTTCCTGAAGAAGCGCTACGAAGCGCTCCAGGCCAGCCCGTTGTTCGCCGGCATGCAGTACTCCGAAGATCCCGAGCAGATCAGCAAATGGGTTCCGCTGATGATGCAAGGTCGTGATCCGAGCCAGAAAGTGGCAGCCACCTGGAGTCCCCTGGGCACCGACGTGAACTTCGGCGAGATCACCCGTCAGTTCGCGACCTACCTGCAAACCAAGCCGAACTTCTCCCTCAAGCTGTCCAGCGAAGTGGAAGACATCACCCGCAATGAAGACGGCAGCTGGCGCGTTTCGTACAAGAACCTGAAGGACGGTACCGAAACCGAGACCGACGCCAAGTTCGTCTTCATCGGCGCCGGTGGCGGTGCGCTGCACCTGCTGCAGAAGTCCGACATTCCGGAAGCCCGTGAATACGCCGGTTTCCCGGTAGGTGGCTCGTTCCTGGTGACCGAGAACCCGACCATCGCCCAACTGCACCTGGCCAAGGCCTACGGCAAGGCTTCGGTCGGCGCGCCGCCGATGTCGGTGCCGCACCTGGACACCCGCGTGCTCGATGGCAAGCGTGTGATCCTGTTTGGCCCGTTCGCGACGTTCTCCACCAAGTTCCTCAAGAACGGTTCGTACTTCGACCTGCTGACCAGCACCACCACCCACAACGTGTGGCCGATGACCAAGGTCGGTATCGAGCAGTACCCTCTGGTCGAGTACCTGGCCGGCCAGCTGATGCTGTCGGATGAAGATCGTTTCAATGCCCTCAAGGAATACTTCCCTGAGGCCAAGCAGGAAGACTGGCGCCTGTGGCAAGCCGGCCAGCGCGTACAGATCATCAAGCGTGACGAGGAGAAGGGCGGTGTCCTGAAGCTCGGTACCGAAGTGGTCGCGTCCCAGGATGGCAGCATCGCCGGCCTGCTGGGTGCCTCGCCAGGCGCTTCGACCGCTGCGCCGATCATGCTGACCGTGCTCGAGAAAGTCTTCAAGGACAAGGTCGCCACCCCGGCCTGGCAGGAAAAACTGCGCCAGATCGTGCCGAGCTACGGCACCAAGCTCAACGAAAGCCCTGAGCGCGTGGCTCAGGAATGGGCGTACACCAGCGAGGTCCTGCAACTGGACCCGCCGCCGGCAATCGGCAAGCCAGGCGCTGCCGTGGTTCCGGCCAAACCGGCTGCCGCCCGTGACGCCAATCCGGCGGCCGACATGGCGCTGTAAACCGGACGCTGTCTGGTCAGGAAAAAAACGCCGCTCATCGAGCGGCGTTTTTTTATGGGCGATGGCGGCGCGATCGTGACAGCGGCGCTCAGCCTTCTCAATGCCCGTTGCGTTCCACAGGGGAAAGGCCATCGGTGCCTGCCCCGCAACCCTCCCGAAAACGCTGGTCGAAATCCTCCGCCAACTGCGCCAGGGTAATGCTTCCCAGGCGTTTGAGCAGCAAGGCTTGCGCCTCATCGAACGCATCCGTCAGCGCCGCGTTGACGGCTTGCTCCACCAGGCACTGCGGGTGATCGGTGGACAGGCCGATGGCGAAGATCGTGGTGTTGCCCAGGGCCTGGTGGATGTCCAGCAAGGTCATTTCCGACAAGGGCTTGCTCAGGGTCCAGCCGCCACGGTGGCCTTTTTCCGAGGTGACGTAGCCCTGCTCCTTGAGCAGGGCCATGGTGCGGCGCACCACGACGGGATTGGTACCCAGCATCTGCGCGATGGTGTCGGAGGTGGCCGATTGCTGATGGCGATCCATATGGATCAGGACGTGAAGCATGCGGGACAGGCGGGTGTCGTTTCTCATGATCGCTTGGGGTTCTGAAGTCGAGGCGGTGCCGAGTATCGCCTGTAATTGCAAAAGTTACGAGATCGTTGACAGCTGCTTTTCAAGAAACTTACGATGTGTCGAGACTTTTGCAACGCCTTCCAAATCACTCTGGAGAACGACCATGGATTACGACGTCATCATCGCCGGCGGCAGCTATGCCGGTCTGTCCGCAGGTCTTCAACTGGCTCGCGCCCGGCGCAGGGTGCTGGTGATCGATGCCGGCCAGCGTCGAAACCGCTTCGCCGCGACGTCCCATGGCTTCCTTGGCCAGGACGGTCGTGCCCCCGGAGACATTGCCGAGGATGCCCGTCGGCAGTTGATGGCCTATCCAACGGTGCAATGGCTTGCCGATTGCGCAGTCAGCGCCCGCAAGGAAGGGGATGGCTTCAGCCTGGAAACCGCCGGCGGGCAATGCTACAGCGCCCGGCGCCTGCTGCTGGCCACGGGAGTGACCGATGAGCTGCCGGCGGTGCAAGGCCTGGCCGAGCGCTGGGGCAGAAGTGTTTTCCATTGCCCGTACTGCCACGGCTACGAGCTGGAGCAAGGGCCCATAGGCGTGCTGGCGACTTCGCAAATGTCGCTGCACCACGCCTTGATGCTGCCGGACTGGGGGCCCACCACCTTCCTGCTCAACGGCGCGTTCGAGCCTGACCCCGAACAACGGGCGAGCCTCGAGCGGCGCGGCGTGACACTGGTATCGCAACGGGTGCGGCGCATCGAGGGCGAGCGGGCCGACGCCGTACTGGTCGATGGGCGTGTGGTGGCCCTCGATGGCCTGTTCGTCTTGCCGCGCACCCGCGTCGCCGGCACCCTGGCCGCGACCCTGGGCTGCGATTTCGAAGACGGCCCGCTTGGCGCCTTCATCCAGAGCGACATGACCCGGGAAACCAGCGTGCCGGGGGTGTTCGTCTGTGGTGATGCGGCCATGCCCTTCGGCTCGGTGGCGCTGGCCGTCGGTGATGGCGTGCGGGCGGGGTCGGGGGTGCACCGGTCGTTGATTTTCGACACGCATTGAAATCGGCACGCCTGGTTGGGCTCACACCTGGATCGCCCCGGTCGCCACGGCGAAAGCCAGCATTACCAGGCTGACGCCCCAGGCCCAGAAAAAGGTGTACGCCATGTGCTTGCGCAGTTCCACGCCGCTCAGGGCCAGTGCCAGGTAGACGCTGGGTACCACCGGGCTGATGGAGAAACCGGTGTTCTCGCCGATCAGCATGGCGCGAGCCACGGCCTCGAGGGGGACCCCGGCAGCGGCGGCCACGTCCTTGATCACAGGCAACAGGGCGAAGTAGTAGGCGTCCGGCGAGAAGATCATGCCCAGGGGGACGCCGAACATACCGATGATCACGTGCAGGTACTGGGCCGAACCGGCTGGCAGGATATCGATCAATGCCAAGGCCATGCCATCGGACATCTTGGCGCCGGAAAGCACGCCCAGCAGCACGGCGGCGGCCATCATCACCAGCACCATTTGCAGCGCATCGAACGCATGGGCCTTGAGACGCTCGGCCTGTGCATCCAGGGAGGGGAAGTTCAATGGCAAGGCGATACCCAGGCCGACCATGAAACAGGCATAGAGCGGAAAGATGCCGGTGAACAGGCACGCCAGGATCCCGCCGGTCAGGATCACATTCAGCCAGTAGCGCAGGTCCCGGGGAGAGAGGCTGAACTCACGGCCCTGGAGTTGCAGTTCATCCAGGTCGCATGTGGCCGCCGCGCCCAACGACAGGGGGCGACGGCGCTGGGCCCGCAGCCCCAGCACTGTCGCCACCAGCAGCATGCAGGCCAGACCCACCATCTGCACCGGCAGCAGCCCCAGCCACAGCTCGGTGGCATCCAACCCGGAGACAGCGGCGGCCCGGGCCGTGGTGCCGCCCCAAGGCACCATGTTCACGACCCCCGCCGTGGTACCCACCAGGCACAGCAGCATGGCGGGGCTCATGTTCAGCCGCTTGTACAAAGGCAGCAACGCCGGAATGGTCAGCAGGAAAGTGGCGGCGCCGACCCCGTCCAGGTGCACGACGGAGGTCACCAGTACCGTGACCCATGCCACGGCGAGGGGCTTGCCGCCGGTGCTGCGGATCAGCAGGTTGACCAGCGGGTCGAACAATCCACGATCGCGCATGATGCCGAAAAACAGGATGGCGAACAGGAACAACGCGGCCGTTGGGGCCACCGTGGCCAGCCCGGCCTTGATGAATTCACCGATCTGTCCAAGGTTGAAACCGGCCAGCAGGCAGATGGCGACGGGCAGGGTGGTGAAAGCCACCACGGGGCTGATCCGGCGCATCAGTATCAGCCCGATGATGCCCAGCATCATCGTGAATCCCAGGAGAGTGATCATGTTGCGACCTCGCTTTTTATTGTTGTCGGCGGTTCGGGTGGAAGGGCGGTCAGCCCGGCGGTTCGGGCAGGCACAGGGCCAATAACAGGTAGCTCAGGCTCTTGCCGTGGCGGTCGAGGCCGCAGCTCAGGTTCACGCCCCCCTCCAGTGCATCTTCGAGCACGAAGTTGAGTGCCTTGAGGTTCGGCAGCTCGTAGCGATGGACCCGGGAGGGCCGTCGCGTGGCGAATTGCGCGGCGACGCGCGCCGCGCTCAGCTCGCGTACCAACCATGGGTAGTGCGCCGGATCGTGGGGAAACACCGCGACACTGAGGATGTTGCCTTTGTCTCCGGCGCGGGCGTGGGCGTAGTCGGCGAGCAGGACCGTGTTCATCAGTGCCACTCCAGGGTCGTATGGATTTCGCTTCGCGGCAGAAGGAAGCTGCGGGTCGTGACGGCTTCGCTGAGGTGGCGACGAACGCCTCCGCCACCGGCCGGTCCGTTGGTATAGAGCGACTCCACCTCGGCCAGGAGAGCTTCGACCAGAGATCGCTGGGAATGGGTCAGGCCAACCCGCACGCGTACATCGTCGAGCGCTGGGGCCTGGGCCAGGCGTTGTTGCAGATAGCGGCCGTCATGGTCGTTGAACAGGCTGGCGATGCCGGATAAGTCGATCCAGGGCTGCACGCCGGGTGCCAACCTGTCGAAGCGCTGCAACAGGATTTCCCGGGCCAGGGCCGCACGGGCCACGGCGCCAGGGCCGGCATAGGAGATTTCCGCCTCGCCGAACCAGAGGCCGCGCACGCCCACCAGGCCCTTGAGTGTGTCGGGACGCGGATGCCCGAGCAGGCCGCTGATTTCCACCCGGTCGTCGCCCAACGACCGCACCTGTGCCTGGCCCAGGTCCAGCACGACGTCTGGTGTCAGGTATCGCTGTGGGTCGTGCACTTCATACAGCAGTTGCTCCTTGACTGTCTGTTCGCTGACCCGTCCACCACAATGGCGGGTCTTGCCGAGGATCAGGCGACCGTTCTCATGGATCTCGGCGATCGGGCAGCCGAGGTTGGCCGGATCCGGAACATCTTTCATCCCTGGATGGGCAAAATAGCCGCCGGTGACTTGGGTGCAACACTCCAGCAGGTGCCCGGCCGCGGTCGCAACCGCCATCTTCTGCCAATCGTCGGCGGCCCAACCCAGCCCGTGTCGTATCGCCCCCACCGCCAGCGACGGATCGGCTACCCGACCGCAGAGCACGACACCGGCGCCTTCGGCCAGCGCCGTCGCGATGCCGTCGGCGCCGGTATAGACATTCACCGACACCGGGTCGTGTTCCGCCGGAGCCAGGGACAGCCAGCGATCGTAGCGTGCTGGCTTTTGCTCCAGCAGGTCGTCGCCCAGCACGCAGGCGATTTTCAACCCGGGGTAGCGTCCCCCGAGGCTGTCCCGCAACCGTTGTGCCGCCGCCCTGGGGTTGGCGGCGCCGCCGTTGGTGATGATGGGGATCCCGGCTTCGATGCACACCTGCATCATCGGTTCGAGGAAGTCGAACAGCCGGGACGCGTATCCAGCCTTGGGATCGAGCCTTTTGCGCAGTTGCGCCTCGGCCAGGGTCCGCTCGGCCAGCAGCTCGAGCATGATGTAGCGCTGGCCGCTTCGTTGCGCCAGGTCCTGGGCCAGGCGCAGCGCGGCATCCGGACGGTCATTGGCGAAACCGGCGCCGCACCCGACGAGGATTGTTTTTGTCATGTCCATGTCCACTGAGGCGATGGCTCATGGTGGCTGCAACGCATTGTTCTGTGAATTTTAAAGGTAAGATAAATTGATCCAGTATCTTTATAAGTGCGCCCATGAACGTTTCCTTCAGGCAGCTTCGCGCCTTCATCCTGATTGCCGAAACCTCCAGTTTCACCCGTACCGCCGAGCAGTTGCATCTGTCCCAGCCAGCCCTGAGCTACAGCATCCGCAGGCTGGAAGAAACCATGGGGCTGGCGTTATTGGCGCGTAACACCCGCAGTGTCGAGTTGACGCCGGCCGGCGAACACTTCCTGCCCCAGGCCAGGCGGATGCTCAGGGACATGGACGATGCCGTGCGCGACGCTCGCGATACTCTCAGCCTGAGCCGCGGCACCCTGCGCCTCGGGGCGTTGCCCACCGCTGCCGCGTCCTTCCTGCCCGTGGTCATTGCCTCGTTCCAGCGCGAGCACCCGGGAATACGAGTGAGTGTGCTGGACGGCCGTGCGGGGGAAATCATGGGCTGGGTTCAGCGCGGCGAGGTGGACGCAGGCATCACCTCATTGCCGGACGACCTGTCCGGGCTGAGCTTCGTACGCCTGTTGGATGACAACCTGGTATTGCTGGCGCACAAGGATCATCAACGCGACAGCCTGGACGGCTGGAAGCGCCAGCCCTATATCGCCCTGACACCCGATACCAGCATCCGTCCCCTGGCAGATGCGGCGTTGCGCTATTTGAATGTCGAGCCGGAACCGGCGTGGGAGGTGGCCCACATGAGCACGGCCACTGGACTGGTGCGCGAAGGCCTGGGATTTTCCCTGCTGCCGGCCAGTTGCACGGCGGTGTTCAACATCGGTGAGCAATGCTCGGTGATTGCCATCGACCAGCCCGGCAAGCGCTCCATCGGACTGCTGCAGCGCAAGCCGGTGGCCCAGTCACCGTCGTTGAGCCGGTTCATGCAGCATTTGCGGCAGACGTTGCGGCAGGAGCCGCATTGATGGGGTGGGATGCCGTTGCGCGGGGTACGCGATAACGGCGCCCGGGCCAATCCCTACTGTGTGCCAAACATGGCCGTCCAGTAGATTCCCGCATCGCTTTTCGGATCGGTGGCGTACCCGGCGCCCAGCTCGCGGTATTGCGGGTTCATCAGGTTGGCGCAGTGTCCTGGGCTCGCCAGCCAGCCGTCCACCACCTTGAGGGCGGTGTCCTGTCCGGCAGCAATGTTCTCGCCGATCAGCTGGCCGAGATAGCCGGCCAGTTCGGCGCGGTCGCCGGGCATGCGGCCGTCTCGGTCCTTGTGGTCGAAGAAGTTATTGTTGGCCATGGCTCGGGCGTGGCTCACGCCAGCGAGGGCCAGGGTGGCGTTCCACGACAGCGGTGTGGTGGCCGAGAAGGCTTGCGTGCCACAGCGGCGCGGCTGTGCGCGGGCACTGTTGATCAGCTTCAGCAGTTTCTGGCCTTCGGCCTGCCAGTCGCCCAGGCGCGCCGACAGCAGCGGGCGCGCCAGTACGATGCGCCATTCGCGGTCCATGCGGCTGACCCCGATGTCGACGAACTGCGGGTCGAGCACTACCTGGCAGAAACTCTCCTGCACGGCTTTCATCGCCGCTTGGGCATCCCGCGGGCCCGACAGGCTGATGGCCTGCACGTTGACCATCGGATAGGCCGCCCGCGCCAGCGCTTGCTGCAGATCGCCAATGCCATTGGCCGACAGGATCAGTCGCGAATCCATCGCCAGCGGCGGCAACTCCAGCGAGGCCTGGCCGGCGCAGCTCTGGGATTGGCTGCGGTAGAGATTGATGGACTCGACCAGTTGCGTCTCTTCGGTGGCAGCGGCACCGGCGGCGAAGGCCAGGCCCAGCGACAGCACCACAAGACGAATGGCGGATGAAATGGCACGCATGTAAATCTCCCTTGAGCGGACGGCGCCTATGATGCGCAATTTTTGCCCCGCTGGGGCAACGGTTTCACGCTCTGTTGAAGTCCCTGGCACGATACCGTCCGGCACCGCTTGGGACACTCCTCATCGTATGGGATCGATTTTGTGCCAAATAAGTCCATTTCCGTGGTTTTTAGCCAGCCAATCATAAAGGATTCGACTGCAGCGGCGGCTGTTGAAAGCGCCCTGGGACGCCGACCTTCGACAAATCCCCCTGAATCTGCGTTCATGCTGGCTGTCAAAGTCGTGAGCCGCCCATGAAAGCGGCTCGCCCATCGAACAGAAGCCGGACCATGGAAGAAAGAACCTACGAACTGCTGGAAGTCGCCAATGGCAAGCCCGTCAAGCTCTGGACCCAGGGCGTGCCGGTTCAAGCCGAGGCCCGCCAGCAACTGATAAACACGGCGAAGATGCCCTTCATCTTCAAGCACCTGGCGGTGATGCCCGACGTGCACCTGGGCAAGGGCTCCACCATAGGCAGCGTGATTCCCACCGTGGGTGCGATCATTCCTGCCGCGGTCGGGGTGGACATCGGTTGCGGCATGATCGCCGCCCGTACCTCGCTGACCGCGACCGATCTGCCGGACAACCTCCATGGCCTGCGCAGCGCCATCGAGAAAGCCGTGCCCCACGGGCGTACGGTCAGTCAGGGCGGGCGGGACAAAGGCGCCTGGAACAGCATTCCCCCACAGGCCGACCAGGCCTGGGGCGCGCTGGCCGAGCGGTTCAAGGCGATTACCGACAAGTACCCGAAGCTGGCCCGGAGCAACAATCGCCAGCACCTTGGCACCCTGGGCAGTGGCAATCATTTCATCGAGGTATGCCTGGACGAAGCCAACCGGGTCTGGTTCATGCTGCACAGCGGCTCGCGCGGCGTGGGCAACGCCATCGGTAGCTTGTTCATCCAATTGGCCCAGGCCGACATGCGCCAACACCTCGCCAACCTGCCGGACCGCGACCTGGCCTATTTCGAGGAGGGCAGTCGGCATTTCGACGATTATGTGCAAGCGGTGGACTGGGCCCAGGATTTCGCCCGGCAGAATCGCGCGCTGATGATGGACGCGGTGATACGCGCCACCCGCCAGGTCATCACCAAGCCGTTCGAGGTGGCGCTCGAAGCGGTCAATTGTCATCACAATTACGTGCAGAAGGAACGCCATTTCGGGCGCGACGTCCTGGTCACTCGCAAGGGCGCGGTGTCGGCGCACAAGGGCGAGCTGGGGATCATTCCAGGTTCGATGGGGGCCAAGAGCTTTATCGTCCGGGGGCTGGGCAACGAGCAATCGTTCTGCTCCTGCAGCCATGGCGCGGGCCGGGTCATGAGCCGCACCCAGGCGAAAAAACGCTTCAGCGTCGAAGACCAGGTTCGCGCCACCGCTCATGTGGAGTGCCGCAAGGATGAGGCGGTGATCGATGAGATCCCCATGGCGTACAAGGATATCGATCAGGTCATGCACGCCCAGCGTGAGCTGGTCGAGGTCGTGCACACCTTGCATCAGGTGGTGTGTGTCAAAGGTTGAGGAAGCCCGTCATGTTGAATGTGGTTGAAAGGCAAGCCAGCGCCGCCTTGCGCCAGCGGATGGAAAAGGCCGGCTGCGCCTTCGATTTCCTGGTGCTCGCTCCCGAACCGGGTGAGGCGGTCACCCCAGCGCTCCACCGCGAGGCGGTGGACCTGCTGTTCCGGTCCATCATGAACCTGTGGCTGGAGCGCCATCGCCAGTTGATCCTTGATCCTCGGTTTGCCGGCGCCACGCCTCCCGATATGCGCTGGGATCTGGACAAGGCCAGGCCCAGGCCCCTGGACCGGCAAGAGATCGAGCAACTCCTGCATGCTGACAAGGCGGCGCACGACCCGCCGCCTTTTGCCTTGTACAAAGCATTTTGCGAGCCGCCCTACGGCACTCGCTTCGTCGACGACAGCCCACAGGCGCTGTTCAAGGACTGGCTCGATGTGCTCGGGCTCGAGGAGGGGGCCGAGGTGCTGACCTGGGTCGACAACTTCAACCTCGACTGGCTGGCCAGCGACGAGCCCGATCCGGCACGTGATCCCTGGAGCAATTACTTCGAAGATGGGCTGGAGTGGTGGGGTGTGTGGTGCCTCAGTATCTGGAATCCCCGGCGCCGCACCCTGAGCGTGCTGGCGGCCAGCACCACGGATTGACTCCATCGGCCCTCGTCCTGCCTCCTTGTCAGCGCGCGGCTTGCACCTCACCTGCCGACACCGCGCGGGTCATCACACCGATGGCCGCCAGGGCGGCGATCACCAATCCGGGGGACGTCGCCAACAGGACGCCGGTCGTTCCTGCGCCGGCCGCCAGGATCTGCCCGGCGGCCAAGGGGCCTGCCACCGAGCCCAGGCGCCCGATGGCCACCGCCGCCCCGACGCCTGTCGCCCGCACGGCGGTGGGGTAGGAGGGCGGCGCCAACGCATAGAGCACCAGTTGCGCCGCCATCACGAACAGTCCTGCGGCGAATCCGGCGATGGTCATCGGCACGATGCCGACCGAAAAACCCACTCCGGCCAGTGCGCTCAACAAGCCGGCATAGACGAACAGCACCACCTTGATGCCGTTGCAGCGGTCCAGCAACCAACCACCGAGCAACGACCCGAGGGTACCGCCAATGTTGAACAGCATCTGTACCAGGCCGGCCTGGGGCTTGCTGAAACCTTGTTCCAGCAGCAACGAAGGCAGCCAGTTGAGCAACATGTACATCACCGTCAGGGTGAAGAAGTAACTCATCCAGAGGGACAGGGTGGTCCGGCTGCGACCCTCACCGAACAGCGCCTGGCCAGTGGAGCCGCGAGTTTGCGCGCCAGCAGCCCGTGCCTGGCGAAAGGCACTGGATTCCGGCAGCCACAGCAGCATCAATGGCACCACCAGCAGCGGCGCCAGGCCGCCGATGAAAAACGTCATCTGCCAATGTTCGCCCGACAGCATGGCGACCACCGCCGCCAGCGCTCCTCCCAGCGGAACGCCTGCGTACATCACGCTGATGGCGGTACCGCGTCGCTGTTCGCCCACCGCCTCGGCACACAGGGCAATGAGGTTGGGCAGGGCGGCGCCAAGGCCCAGGCCTGTCATGAAGCGCACCAGCAGCAGGCTGGATACGTTTTCGACATGGGCTGTGCCGAGGGAAAAGACCCCGAACAGCAGCACAGCACCCACCAGGATTTTCTTGCGGCCGATGCGATCGGCGATCCAGCCGCCGAAGAAGGCGCCTGGCAGCAGCCCGATGATGCCGGCGCTGAATACCCAGCCCATCATTTTCGGGTCCAGGGCAAACGTCTGTCGCAGACCGGCGGCAGCGGTGCCGGCCGATTGCAGGTCGAAACCTTCGATCAACGCAACGATGAAACACAAGGCAATGGTCAGCGTTGCACGACGCGCCGGATGGTTCATGACAAGTCCTCTTATTGTTTTTGTCGGGGGCCGGTGATGGAGCCGGCGAGGGAGCGGGATTTAGATTAACAAAGCTAACTAAAAAATGAATGGCCTGAAGAAACGGGCTGGAAATCGATATTTTTTCCGTTAAATCATGGCCTTGAGGGAAAAAGGCACTAAAACGGCAAAACAAGTTAATGATATTAATGTTCGATTATCGGTCATTCTGGATTGACGAGAATGCCGAGGGGTTTCCATTCTCTTGTCCGGCATCCCTTCCAGCCGGAGGGGTGCGAACAAAACAACAACAATAATGGACGTCGAACATGCCCAATCTTGCCCGGGGCGCTTGTGTAGCGGCCCCTGTCACACGTTTCGCTCATCTGCTGGCCTGTTTCGGGCTGAGCCTGTCTTCGGTCACCGCGTCAGCCCAAGGATTGATCGACGACAGCCATGGCACCCTGACACTGCGCAATTACTACATGGATCGCGACTACAAGGATGACGGCGCCAAGACCGCCGCCAGGGAGTGGGCCCAAGGGGTGATCATGAACGTGGAGTCGGGATTCACCCCCGGCACGGTGGGGTTCGGCCTGGATGCCCGGGGATTGATGGGCATCAAGCTGGACTCCTCGCCGGACCGCAGCGGTACCGAGCTGTTGCCGGTGTCCAGTGGCGACAGGCGGGCACCGGATGAGTATTCGCGCCTGGCCCTGACCGGCAAGCTGCGTTTCGGCCAGACCACGGTGAAGACAGGCGATGTGTCGATCTTCCTGCCGTTTGCGTTCGCCAGCCCGTCGCGGCTGCTGCCACAGACCTTCCGAGGAACGACGCTCAGTTCCAAGGACATCGACGGTTTGACACTCAATACTGGCTATATCGATCGCATCAACCGGCGCGATTCCACCGACTACCAGGCAATGAGCATCGCGTCCCCCAACCGGCGCTTCAATGGCGCGGCCACTTCCTCGCACCTGGTTTACGCCGGGGGGGACTACCAGGTCGACAAGGCGCTCAGCCTGCGGGTCTATCACGCCGAAGTGGCGGACCTGTACCGGCAGGAGACCCTGGCGCTATTGCATAAGCTGCCCCTTGGCGACGGCGTACTGACCACCGACCTGCGCAGCTTCTTCAGTGGCGAAGACGGCGCCGCCAAGGCCGGGAAGGTGGATAACCGCAACGTCTCGGCTCTGTTCGGCTACCGCTGGGGCGGGCACAGCGTCAGCCTGGGTTATATGCATGCCAGTGGTGATACCGCCACGCCTTATGTGTCCGGCACCGAGTTGATGGGCCTGAGTGAAATGACCATGAGCTCGGATTTCCTCAACGCCCGTGAACGCACCTGGCAAGCGATCCATGATTATGATTTTGCCGCAGTAGGCGTGCCGGGCCTTCGGACCCGATTGCGCTACGTGCGCGGCGATCACATCGAGCTGGCCGCCTACAATGCCGAGGATCGCAAGGAGCGGGAATTGCAGATGGAGTTGGGTTATGTGATCCAGAGTGGCCCGCTGAAAAACGTGGGGCTGCTGGCGCGCAAGTCCATCTATCGCAATGATTTTCCCGCGGCTGCGGCGTTTCGCGACGAGAACCAGACCCGCTTTCTGGTGACCTACAGCGTGCCGATCTGGTAGGGCTCCAGGCCACTGTGGCGAGACCGTTCAGCCTCTCGCCACAGTGCGTTCTTCATGACTGGTAGACCTTCTTCAGCAACCGCAGCAGTTCTTCGCGCTCCGTGCCCGAGAGGGCCGCCGTGGAGTCCAGGTCGCTCTGGGCGGCGATCTGCTTGAGTTCCTTGAGCAGGGTTTCGCCGGTTTTGCTCAGGAAGATCCCATAGGAGCGCTTGTCCGGCTTGCAGCGTACCCGCACGGCCAGCGCCCGGCTTTCCAGCTTGTTCAGCAGCGGCACCACCTGTGGTGGTTCGATGGCCAGGGCCCGGGCCAGGTCGGCCTGCATCAGGCCCGGATTCTGATCGATGATCGCCAGCGCCGAGAACTGGGCCGGCCGCAGATCGTGAACGGCGAGCCGGCCGATCAGGTTCTGGAACAGTTTCAACTGAGCGCGGCGCAGGGCGTAACCGATCAGCTCGTCCAGCGCGGAGTCCAGCGGCGCCTGCACGGCAGCGACATCGGTCACGGCCTCGGCGGCTTCGGCAAGTTTTGCAGACTTGGCCATTGAAAAGAGCATCCTCAAGGTGAGTGATTAACAAGGCTATCCAGTTTGCCGGGGTTAGGCGGCCCTGGCTACGGTGGATTACAGATTTGTTGATCCGGCCTGCAGCGATCCTGAGAACGGCATACTGATAAATTGATTAATAGTTAATTGACATAACTAAATTTGCGGTTTAGTTTCAGCTCATCTTCAGCCCAGAACAAGAGAGCACGTGTCATGAGCAACTACGAAGGTCGCTGGACAACCGTCAAGGTCGAGATCGAGGAGGGCATCGCCTGGGTCACTCTCAATCGCCCGGAAAAACGCAACGCCATGAGCCCGACCCTCAACCGCGAGATGGTCGACGTGCTGGAAACCCTGGAGCAGGACCCGGCCGCCGGTGTACTGGTGCTGACCGGCGCCGGGGACTCCTGGACCGCGGGCATGGACCTCAAGGAATACTTCCGCGAAGTGGATGCCGGTCCGGAGATCCTCCAGGAAAAAATCCGCCGCGAGGCGTCCCAATGGCAGTGGAAGCTGCTGCGCATGTACGCCAAGCCCACCATCGCCATGGTCAATGGCTGGTGCTTTGGCGGCGGTTTCAGCCCGTTGGTGGCCTGCGACCTGGCGATCTGCGCCGATGAAGCTACCTTCGGCCTTTCGGAAATCAACTGGGGCATCCCGCCTGGCAACCTGGTCAGCAAGGCCATGGCCGATACCGTCGGGCATCGCCAATCGCTGTACTACATCATGACCGGCAAGACTTTCGGCGGGCAGAAAGCCGCCGAAATGGGCCTGGTCAACGAAAGCGTGCCCCTGGCGCAACTGCGGGAAGTCACCGTGGAGCTGGCGCGCAACCTGCTGGAGAAAAACCCGGTGGTGCTGCGAGCGGCCAAGCATGGCTTCAAGCGCTGCCGCGAGCTGACCTGGGAGCAGAACGAAGACTACCTGTACGCCAAGCTCGACCAGTCGCGCCTGCTGGACAAGGAGGGCGGCCGGGAGCAGGGCATGAAGCAGTTCCTGGACGACAAGAGCATCAAGCCGGGCCTGCAGGCTTACAAGCGCTGAATGAGCAGGGCCCGGCGGCTGTTCGCCGAGGGCCCTCGACGCTACTGTGAACGAATTCCCGATAAAGACAATAAAGAGGAATCACCATGCTGGACGTGCCCCTGCTGATCGGCGGCCAGTCGTGCCCCGCCCGTGACGGTCGGACTTTCGAACGTTGCAACCCGGTCACCGGCCAAGTGGTGTCGCGCGTGGCCGCCGCTACCCTGGAAGACGCCGACGCCGCGGTGGCTGCCGCGCACGCTGCGTTTCCGGGCTGGGCGGCGTTGTCGCCCAATGAGCGACGCACCCGACTGTTGCGCGCGGCCGAACAGTTGCAGGCCCGCAGCGCCGAGTTCATCGCCGCTGCCGGCGAAACCGGAGCCATGGCCAACTGGTACGGTTTCAATGTGCACCTGGCGGCCAATATGCTGCGCGAAGCCGCTTCCATGACCACGCAGATCAATGGCGAAGTCATCCCCTCGGACGTGCCCGGCAGTTTTGCCATGGCCTTGCGTCAACCCTGTGGTGTGGTGCTGGGCATCGCACCGTGGAACGCGCCGGTGATCCTCGCCACCCGCGCTATCGCCATGCCCCTGGCCTGTGGCAACACCGTGGTGCTCAAGGCCTCGGAAGTCAGCCCGGCGGTGCACCGGCTGATCGGCCAGGTGCTGCAGGACGCCGGCCTGGGGGACGGTGTGGTCAACGTCATCTGCAATGCCCCGGCCGATGCGCCGGCCATTGTCGAGCGGCTGATTGCCAACCCGGCGGTACGTCGCGTCAATTTCACTGGCTCGACCCACGTCGGGCGTATCGTCGGCGAGCTGTCGGCACGTCATCTAAAGCCGGCGTTGCTGGAACTGGGAGGCAAGGCCCCGTTCCTGGTGCTGGACGATGCCGACCTGGACGCCGCGGTGGAAGCGGCAGCCTTTGGTGCGTATTTCAACCAGGGCCAGATCTGCATGTCCACCGAGCGGCTGATCGTCGATGCGAGCGTGGCCGAGGCTTTCATCAGCCGATTGACGACCAAGATCGCTACGTTGCGTGCCGGCGATCCCGCGGCCGACGGCTCGGTGCTGGGTTCCCTGGTGGACGCCAGTGCCGGCCAGCGCATCAAGGGCCTGATCGACGATGCCCTGGCCAAAGGCGCGAGGCTGCTGGCGGGCGGGCAATTGGACGGCTGCATCCTGCAACCGACCCTGCTCGATGACGTCACCGCCGACATGCGCCTGTACCGTGAAGAGTCCTTCGGTCCGGTGGCGGTGGTATTGCGCGGCGAGGGCGATGAAGCATTGCTGCGCCTGGCCAATGACTCCGAGTTCGGCCTGTCGGCGGCGATCTTCAGCCGCGACACCAGCCGTGCGCTGGCCCTGGCACAACGCATCGAGTCCGGCATCTGCCATATCAACGGCCCGACTGTGCACGACGAGGCGCAGATGCCTTTCGGTGGGGTCAAGTCCAGCGGCTACGGCAGCTTTGGTGCCAAGGCCTCCATAGAGCACTTCACCCAGTTGCGCTGGGTGACGCTGCAGAACGGACCTCGGCATTACCCGATCTGAAATCCGTTGCGTCGCCGGCGGGCAGGCTTGAAGACCACCGCCGCGACGCAGGCCAATAATAATGACAAGGCCGCAGCCAGACGCTGCCACGCTCCGCTCGCTCAGCGCGACCCGAGCGTGCCTTGGTGGAGGAAATGCACGTGAGTTCCGAGTCCAGATCGTCCTCCCGACCCGACGCCGGGCGTTATCGCCAGGTGTCGATCGGTCATCCCGCCGTCGAGGTCAGCGAGGCGCAGGGCATCTTGCACATGCGCTCCCTGGAGGCCCTGGAGCCCTTGCCGGCGCGCCTGCTCGACCGCCTGGTGCATTGGGCCCGGGTCCGCCCGCAACAGACGTTCATCGCAGCCCGCGTGGCCGGTGGTGACTGGCGTCGAGTCAGCTATGCCGAGATGCTCGACAGCGTCAGGGCCATCGCCCAAGGCCTGTTGGGCTACGGCTTGTCCGCCGAGAGACCGTTGGTGTTGCTATCGGGCAACGACATCGAGCATCTGCAGATGGCCCTCGGGGCCATGTATGCCGGTATTCCCTATTGCCCGGTGTCACCGGCTTATTCATTGCTGTCCCAGGATTTCGCCAAGCTGCGGCACGTCTGCGACCTGTTGCAGCCGGGCCTGGTGTACGTCAGCGACGCGGCGCCTTTCGAACGCGCGATCAATGCAGTGTTACCCGCCGGCGTTCCCTTGATTACCGCGCGTGGAGAAATCCCCGGGCGCGCCCGGACTCATTTCGCCAGCCTGCTGGCGCAACCCGGTGGTGTCGAGGCCGAGCGCGCCTTTGCCGCCACCGGGCCCGACAGCATTGCCAAGTTTCTCTTCACCTCCGGTTCGACCAAGCTGCCCAAGGCAGTGATCACCACTCAGCGCATGCTCTGCGCCAATCAGCAGATGCTGTTGCAGACGTTCCCGGTGTTCGGCGAGGAGCCGCCGGTGCTGGTGGATTGGTTGCCCTGGAACCATACCTTCGGCGGCAGTCACAACGTCGGCATCGTGCTGTACAACGGCGGTACGTTTTACCTGGACGACGGCAAGCCCACCGCCCAGGGCTTCGCCGAGACCTTGCGCAATCTCAAGGAAATCTCCCCGACCGCCTACCTGACCGTGCCCAAGGGCTGGGAAGAGCTGGTCAGCGCCCTGGAGCAGGACGGCGAGTTGCGTGAGCGTTTCTTCGACCGCATCAGCCTGTTCTTCTTTGCAGCGGCGGGATTGTCCCAAAGCACCTGGGACCGGCTCGACAAGGTGGCCGAGCAGCATTGCGGCGAACGGATCCGCATGATGGCGGGGCTGGGCATGACCGAGGCGTCGCCGTCCTGCACCTTCACCACCGGGCCGCTGTCCGTGGCCGGCTACATCGGCCTGCCGGCACCGGGTTGCGAGGTACGGCTGGTACCGGTGGACGGCAAGTTCGAAGGGCGTTTTCGCGGGCCGCACATCATGCCGGGCTACTGGCGCTCGCCGCAGCAGACCGCCGAGGTGTTCGACGAGGACGGCTTCTATTGCTCGGGAGATGCCATCAAGCTGGCCGATCCCGGCAACCCGCAGTTGGGGCTGATGTTCGATGGGCGCATCGCCGAGGACTTCAAGCTGTCTTCCGGGGTCTTCGTCAGTGTGGGGCCGTTGCGTAACCGCGCGGTCCTGGAAGGGACGCCGTACGTCCAGGACCTGGTGGTGACCGCGCCGGATCGCGAGTGCCTGGGGGCGCTGGTCTTCCCGCGGTTGCCCGAATGCCGGCGCCTGTCGGGCCTGGGCTCGGCCGCCAGCGATGCCCAGGTGCTTGCCAGCGCACCGGTGCGCCAATGGTTCGCCGACTGGCTGCAGCGCTTGAATCGCCAGGCCAGCGGCAACGCCAGCCGCGTGGAATGGATCGCATTGCTCGATGAGCCGGCCTCCATCGACCGCGGCGAGATCACCGACAAGGGGTCGCTCAATCAGCGGGCGGTATTGCAGTGGCGAGCGGCGAAGGTCGAGGCGCTGTATCGCGGCGAGGACCCTGCGATCCTGCGGGCATGAGGCTATGCCCGTACCTGGAGGAACGGGCTGGCTCGCGAAGGTGGACATCTCCAATGTCCCTGTAGAGGGATCTTCAATGGGCCTTCGGTCCAGGTGTTTTTCCGATCCAGTTCAGTCCCGCCGTGACACACTGTCCCGGGCCTTCTACTATGGCGGCTGTCTGATTGCCTGGAAGTCCCTGGATGAGTAAGCCCGGCCAAACGGTGCTGATTGCGTTGCGCAAGATGATCGCTTCTGGCGAGTTGGCGGCCGGTGAACGGTTGATGGAGATCCCTACTGCGCAACTGTTCGGTGTCTCGCGAATGCCGGTGCGCATGGCGTTCCGGACCCTGGAGCAGGAAGGGCTGCTGGTGCGTTTTGGCGGGCGGGGCTTCCAGGTGCGCTCGGTCAGCGCCCAGGACATTGCCGGGGCCGTGGAAGTGCGTGGTGTGCTGGAGGGACTGGCCGCGCGGCAGACGGCCGAGCGGGGGTTGAGTGACGAGGACCGTGCCACCCTGGAGCAATGCCTGGCCCAAGGCGACGCGTTGTTCGCCAAGGGCTATGTGACCGAGGAGGACCTGGAGGTCTATCACGATCTCAACATGCGCTTTCACCGGGTTATCGTCGAAGGCAGTCACAACCCGGCGATTGCCCATGCGCTGGCGCGCAACGACCACTTGCCGTTCGCCTCAGTCACCGCCCTGGCGGTAGACCGACAGAACATGGCTGGCGAGTATCGGCGCTTCAACTATGCCCACATGCAGCACCATTCGGTGTTCGACGCCTTGATCCATGGCCAGGGGGCCCGGGCCGAGGCCATCATGCGCGAACATGCCAATGCCACTTTGCGTTACGCCGAAGTGTTCGGCTCGTCCTCGGCGGATGAGCGGATGACGGTGATACTGCGTCCTGAATAAAGCAGCCCCTGGGGTCTTGCACCGGGCGACAAGCCGACCGAGGCGGCGCATCCAGCCGCCTCGTCGACTGATGGGACGCCATTGCGAGCAGGCTCGCTTCCACAGGGGCGCGGGGTTGTCCGGCAGGTCAGAGATCCAGCACCAGCAAGGGAGTCTTCGAGCGGGAGCAGCAGGGGGTGAACTGATCGTTGCAGGCTTGCTCCGCCTCGGTCAGGAACATGTCCCGGTGTTCCGGCACGCCTTCCAGTACACGGGTCAGGCAGGTGCCGCAGACGCCCTGTTCGCAGGAGATCGGAATCTCGATGCCATGGCTTTCCAGCACTTGAACCACACTGCGGTCCGCCGGAATGTCGAACACCTGACCGCTGCTGGCCAGCTTCACCGCAAAGCTGCCGTCATCGCCGGTGTCGACAGGCGTCGCGGCAAAGTATTCTCGGTGCAGGCAGGGTTCCTGCCAACCCTGGGCTTTTGCCGTGTCCAGCACATGTTGCATGAAGCCGCCGGGGCCACACACATAAAGGTGCAGATCATCGTCGGGCATCGCCAGCACCTGGGCGGCCTGCAGCGCCGTTTCGGGCGCTTCGTCGAAGTGCAGGAACACCCGATCGGCATACGCCGATCGCCGCAGACGCTCGACAAAGGCCGCCCGATCCAGGGACCGGGCGCAATAGTGCAGTTGGAAGTCCGCACCGTCCTGGGCAAGGTGTTCGGCCATGCACAGGATCGGTGTAATGCCGATGCCGCCGGCAAACAGCAGATGACGGCGGGCTTGGCTCGCGAGGGGGAACAGGTTGCGTGGTTCGCTGATGGTCAACCGCGTACCCGGCTGAACCTGCTCGTGCAGGCCGCGGGAGCCGCCGCGTGACGCCGGGTCCTTGAGCACGCCGATGAGGTAGCGGTGCCGCTCCTCGGGATGATTGCACAGCGAGTATTGGCGAACGAGGCCGTCGGGCAAGTGCACATCGATGTGGGCACCGGCAGTGAACGCCGGCAGTGGCTGGCCATCGACACGCCTGAGCTCATAGCTGCAGATGTCCAGGGCTTCTTCGCGCCGTGCGGCGACCAGGACTTCGATCATGACCGGCCCTCCGCGAGCTGGGGTTGGGCAGTGCTGGCGATCAGTCCGGCCCGGGCCTCACGCTCTCGGGCAATCCAGCGCTCCAACACCCGGCGCGACTGTACGCCGCCAGCGTCGATATTGAGCTTGAGCAGGTTGCGTTGCGGGTGGTCCAGCAGGTTGCGTTGCTGGCGTTCGAGCATTTCCAGGTCTTCGCTGAAGATCTTGCCCTGGCCTTCGCGAATGCTCGCCGTCAGCGCCTCGTCCTGCGGCTGGAAATGCCGGGCCATGCCCCAGAAATACCAGATGGAGGTCTCGGTTTCCGGTGTGATGAAATCCACGACGATGCTGGACGCCTTGAACTGGGGCGCCGCGTGGTAACCGCCGTGACCGGCATGGGCGACGCCGACTTCGATCATGACGTGGCTGGGGGGCGTGAAGCGGCAGATCTGCCAGCGGTCCACCGGCACGTCGTCGGCCAGGTTGTTGCCGCGCAGGGCCATGCGCCAGAACGGCGGGGCCATGATGTTCTCCATATGCCGGGCGGTGATGACCTCGTCGCCCTCGACCGTGGTGACCGGGGGCGCTTCGTCGATCTCCTTCTGGCCGATGCTGGATGCGTGCACGTAGGTTTCGTGGGTCAGGTCCATGAGGTTGTCGATCATCAGGCGATAGTCGCACTGGATGTGGAACAGGCCGCCGCCATAGGCCCATTCAGCGTTCTGCGCCCATTCCAGTGGGTGTATCGATGCCGGGTCGGCCAGCGCCTGGTCACCGGGCCAGACCCAGATGAACCCGTGGCGCTCCTGCACTGCGAAAGTCTTGTTGCAGGGGAAGCCACGTACTCGCTGGCCGGGCATCTCGACGGTCCTGCCATCGCCTCCCATCATCAGCCCGTGGTAGCCGCACACCAGGTTGCCATTCTCCACGTAGCCCAGGGAGAGCGGGGCGCCGCGGTGTGGGCAGAAGTCTTCGACGGCGGCGACCTTGCCTGCCTGTCCTCGGTAAAAAACCATTTTCTCGCCACAGATCTGACGACCCAGTGGTTTGTCGGCGATTTCATCGGGGGTGCACGCAACGTACCAGGCATTCTTGGGGTACATGATGGATCTCCAGGCTGATTTTGTTATTCTGTGGATCCATTAACTCTCTTAACTAGTTTTTCTGTCAAATGATTATTGAATGAGTGGCGATAATTTTCTGATCAATGGATCCATTAGCGGGGAGGGATCCTGAATCGAACCTGTGGGCGGCAATGGGTTGGCTCCAATGTCCTCACAGGACATACTTTGATGCGGACCCTTGCGTTGCCATCGGAGTGTTTCATGAAGATCAAAGCTGTACTGACCGAGCAAGACGTTGCGCAGTTGCTGGTTGCCGCCAAGGAGCTGGCTCACCAGCGCCAGTGGGCAGTGTCGGTTTGCGTAGTGGATGACGGCGGCCACCCCCTGGGGCTGTTGCGCCTGGACGAGGCTTCGGCGTTGTCGGCCTACATCGCTACCGAAAAAGCCCGCACCGCCGCCATGGGCCGGCGTGACAGCAAGTTCTACGAAGACATGATCAATGGCGGTCGCCAGGCTTTTCTCAGCGCACCGCACCTGCAGGGGATGCTCGAAGGCGGGGTGACCATCCGCCATGACGGACAGTGCATCGGCGCCATTGGCGTGTCCGGGGTCAAGGCCGAGCAGGACGCCGAGCTGGCGCGCCTGGCGGTGGAAACGGTGCTGCCGGCGCTTGCCCCGGATGCCTGATCGCTGCACAAATCTTCCAGACGCCGTCGCCCGTGGCGTTTAACCTGTTCCGGGCCAATACACACGACAGGGCCAGCCCATGACCTCGCGCAACTGGATCGATCTCAAGCAGGACGTCACGTCCGGTATCGAGACCGTGCGCGCGCATTTCGAGGGGCATGCGTACGATCCCCACTGGCATGACACGTACCTGGTGGGGGTGACCGAGCAGGGCGTGCAGCAGTTTCATTGCCGTCGCCAGCAGCACAACAGCACGCCGGGCAAGGTGTTCCTCCTCGAACCGGGGGAGCTGCACGACGGCAATGCACCCCACATCGACGGTTTCACCTATCGCACCCTGTACCTGGAGCCCCATTGGCTGGAGCGTGAATTGCGTTCGTTGTTCGACGTGGCGCCAGACAACGCGCAGCTGGGGTTCGCCACCACGCTGGCCGAGGACACCCGACTGGCCCATGCCACCGCCATGGCCTTCCAGAGCCTGCACCAGCAGGAAATCCGCATTGTTCGCCAGACCGCCCTCGACACCCTGCTGGCCGAACTCACCGGACATCTGCATTGGCGGGCACGGATCAACCCCGATCCACGGTTGCCGCTGGTGGCGCAACAGGCCCGCGACTACCTGCACGCCCACTTGAGTGAAGACATCGGCCTGGATGACCTGGCGCGGGTCACTGGCGTGGATCGTTTTCGCCTGACCCGTGCCTTCAAGGCGGCATTCGGCCTGGCGCCGCACGCCTATCTGATTCAACTGCGGCTGGCCCGTGCCCGGCGCCTGCTGGCCCGTGGCGACAGTGCCGTGGCGGTGGCGGCGTCGCTGGGGTTTGCCGACCAGAGCCACCTGGGCCGCTGGTTCCAGCGGGCCTATCGCATGAGCCCGGCGGACTACCGCAAGCGCTGCTCAAACGTTCCAGACTGAACATCGCGCCCTTGGGGATGATCGACTCACGATCATTCACCGAGACGTTGTCCCATGGACCAGTTGCTGCCGTTTGCCCTGTTCGCCTTCGTTGCCTCCATCACCCCGGGCCCCACCAATATCCTGGTGTTGAGCCATAGCTCGCGCTTCGGCCTTTCCAACACCGCGCCCATCATCCTGGGTGCCTGCGCCGCAGCGGCGCTGCTGGTGCTGCTGGTGGGCACCGGCCTGGGGGACGTGCTGGCGCGCCATGCCACCCTCCAGGCACTGCTGTCCTGGGCCGGCATCGCCTGGTTGAGCTGGATGGCCTGGCAGATTTTCAGCGCGCCGGCCCAGGCCATCGACCCCGACCGCCCGGTGGAAGGGCCTCGGCTTGGCCTGGCCGGGGCGGCTGCCTTGCAGTTGGTCAACCCGAAGACCTGGATGATGGCCCTGGCGGTGGTCAGCGTGTTCGCTGGCGCCGAGATCGATCGCACGACCCGGGTGCTGTGGTTGTCCCTGGCGTTCTTCGCGATCTCGATCCCATGCATGACCGTCTGGGCATTCCTGGGCCGCGGGGCCGCGAGATTCTGCCGCTCCGCTGTGGCGATGGGACGGTTCAACCGGGTCATGGCGCTGTTGTTGCTGGCGTCGGCCTGGCTGACCTTGCTGGTGTGACGATGGACACGGACCCGCAACCCCTTGCAACGGTTGAACGGTTTCAATACCCGATCATTTTCGCGAGGATCCTGGGTTCGTTGCATGTCGATATCCCAATCGCCCCCAAGGATGGAGGTCCACCATGTCTACCCTCGATACTCATGTCGAGTTTATCCAGGCCAGGCTGCCCGCCTGGCTGAAAAACGCTTCGCGGCCCCGGCAGGAACGCTTCAAGGTGCTGGTCCGGCAACTGCAGCGCGACAGCGATGCGCTCAATGCGCTACTGATCGACCTGCCGCCCCCCGAGATTTTCGCGCGCCACTTGCTCCAGGCCCAGCCGGAGGTGCGGGCGTGGCGCCCGGTCAATGGCAGCCGGCATGCTTCGGATGCGGTACGTCGGGCACGGGTCAGGCGCGGCCCCTATGTGACCGATCCGGCGCTGTCGGTGGTCGAGGCAGCCATGCGCAACTATCCGCCGGCGGACGCCCGCCCGGGCAGCGAGTTCGACAAGCACGGCCGTCTGTATATCCAGGGGCGGCGCGGCGAGTTCTCCCGCGACGGCATTGCGTCGGACACCACCGCGTTGCCCATCACGCCGGCCAGCTTCGCGAGCCTGTGCCGACGGGTGGATGTGGGGGGCGCATACCAGCGTTTGCTGGAACAGTGGCTGCCACGCATCGGCACCGGCATTCCAGCGGTCGCCCAGGCGTACATCGCCTATGCCCGCAGCCTGCTTGCCTACGACGCCTATGAGGCGAAGCTGGATGGTCGCCTCGATGAAACCGGCGAGCGCCTGCTGACCCATGCCGGTGTACGGCTGGAGGACACCGTCGTCGCCCTGGCCTGTGAGGTCAAGGCGTTGGAGGTGCTGTCCGCGCCACTGTTCGGTGCCCGGGTGTATTGGGGCCTGGAAAGGGACGCCAAGGGCAATCGGCCGGTGGTCTTGCACTTGCCCCACGATGAGGTCGCGCCCCTCAAGCAGTTTCCCAGCATCCACGCCATGGCCAGAGAACTGACCGAACGGGTCCGCAAGCGCAGCTACCGCCAGGGCCTGATGCGGTACTTCCCGGTGCGGTTGCAGGCCAGTATTGGCGCAACCCTGCATGATCAGGTGGAGTGGGAAATCAAGGACAACCCCAACCTCTTCGAGGAGATCCATGCCCGTATCGTCGGCTGGCGCGACGGCGAGCCTGGGGAGGACCGGGACACGCGTCGCATTCGGGTGCCTGCGCCCCGCGTGGCCTGGAACGTCGGTCATCTGCGAGAAGACCACTGGCATGGCCGTTACCACGAATGGCGGGCCCACACCCTGGGCAACGCTTCGGCCCTGATGGTGCCGACCCGCGACCAGGACTGGCAGGCCTGGATGGCCCGGCTTGAATACTGGGAAAGCCTGGCCGAGCGCTCGCTGATGCTCGCGGCGAGCTTCATCCCGTTCTGTGCCCCGGTGGGGATGGCTGCGGCGGCGGTCGGCGGGGTCCGCCTGATCTATGAGGTATTCGAGGGTATCCAGGCTTTCAACGAAGGGCACGCCCAGGAGGGGATCGAACACATTTTCAATGTGCTGTTCGGAGTCGCCCAGGGCGCTTACCTGGGGTTCGTCGGCGGCGCGGTGGAACCCATGCCGGTGCGTGATGGCAGCACGCGGCTGTGGAATGGCGATGTCACGCCATATCGGGCGCGGCGCTTGCCGCCCGTGGAGGCCGAGCAGGACGCCTGGGGTGTCTGGCGTAACGAAGACGAAGCCTGGGTACAGGTCGACGGCCACTATTACGAAGTGCAGGGCACCGGCGATGTCCTGCACCTGCGTCTGCCTGCCGACCATCGGGGCGTGACGCCACTTCTGGAATGGAGCCGTAGTCGCGGCTGGCAATGGGCGCACCGCAATCCGTTGCAGCGGGGCAATCTCCAATTGCTGCGAAACTTTGCCGAAACCCCGGGTGAACTGGACGACGATACGGTCCTGACCGTACAGCGGCAGACTGGCATCAGCGAGGATCACCTGCGTTATCTGCAAGTGGGTGGGCAGCCGATGCCGGCCCTGCTTGCCGAGGCCCTGAACGAGGCCCGAAACTGGCAGTGGGTGCAGCATGCCATCGCACGTTTGCGTCGCGGCGAGGCGCCAGGGAATAACCTGCCTTACCAGATCGTCCACACGCTGGTGGACTTGCCAGGTTGGCCGGGCAAACTGGCGCTGCGCTATCGCGACGGCATGGGCGTTCACATCGCGGGCGAAGCGAGCGCGACGCGTCTACTGGATTTGAGCAACCTGGACCTGGAGCAGGACGCCTGGGCCGAGTGCATCCTGGTTGGCCTGAGCGTGGAGGAGCGGGACAGGTTGCTGGGACAAAGCTCCATCGGCCCGCGGCCGGCCGAGCTCAGCGACCTGTTGGCTGAACGCTGGGCCGGTCATCTGGAGCGCCATGCCGGGCGGATAAGTTCGGCCATGGTCCCGGCCCCTGAGCTTGATCCATTGGCAGCCCCGGTGGGGCGGGCCTTTGCAAGCCTTTCGCGCGCCATGGCCAACGAACTTGCGCGTCAATCCCATGGCCAGGAGCGGATGCGACTGCGGGAGGGGCGGGTGACGGGAAGCCTGGGCAAGCAGTGTGCGCAGGCCCAGAGCGAACTGCGCCTGACCCAGGCCCTGCGCGACCTGGAACGCGGTGAAAGCGGTGCTGACCGGGACCGGATCGTCATGGGGCTGCTGGGCGACATGCCTGAGTTGCAGGGCAAGCTTCACCTGAGCCTGGCGTCCGGGGAACTGGCACAGCCGCTTGTGATGGGCAGCGATGGGCCTCTGAAAGTGATCCGTCAGGAAAACGGACAATACTGGCCTTTCGATGAGGAGGGGGCCGAGCTGGCCGGAGCCTCGAGCCTGGAGCAAGCACTGCTCAGGGCAATGCCGGACGGGGCTCGCACGGCGCTGGGCTTGAATATCTGGGAGGCGGCACGGCTTCGCAGGAAACTGCTGGACCTTGCCCTTGAAGATCGCCAGGGCCTGCGCCCCTACCTGGCGCTCAAGCACCTCGACAGCGGCGCCTATCGGCCGCAATGGATGAACGGGGGGCTGGGATATCCCCTCAGCGGCCGTGGGCGTTTGCCATTGCTGCGCTGGCGCGCCAGCCTGGCGGCGCGTCTGGAGCAACTGTTTCCCTTTTACGCAGGCGAGGCCCTCGAAAGACTCCAGTGGAGCCTGACCGAACAGGCCGAACGCGAAGGCATCAGCCTGGACGACCTGGTCATCCGGCTAGGCACCGAGTGGGTCACGCTGGACACGGGATTGCAGCAATGGGAGGGCTTCGAGGGCACCCATCATCCTGCCGAAAGTCAGTACGAACGGGCAGACGTGCTCTTTTCGCGCCGCGGCGTGGCGAATGAAATCCGGCGGGCGTGGCGGCGTGAGCCCGAGCCGGGCAGGGAAGACAGCGAGCTGATATTGCGCCTGTCCGGGTGGGACATCGGCCGGCTTCCTCCCATCAGCGTCCGTTTCGAACATATCGAGGAACTGACCCTGGCCCATATGAACCTGAATGAGGACCCTTCGGATTTCCTGCGGTTGTTCCCCAATCTCGATACCTTGCGCCTGCACGGCAATCAACTCACCGCGGTCCCCGTGGCCGTGGGCGAGTTCTCGTCCTTGATGGAGCTTTCGTTAGGGGCCAATCCCCTGGTCATGGACGCCAATGTCTTTGCCCCGCTTTTGGGCGAAGGGCGTGCAGTCAGCCTGCGGGAGCTGCACCTGTCGCAGATAGGCAGCGCAGGAGATGCCATGGCCAGCGCCAACCTGGTCGCAGCCATCGGCCGCCTGGCCGAGTTGCCCGCGCTGCGTGAGCTGGTATGGTCGGACAACCTGAGCTTCACCCTCGAAGAACTGCGGGCCATCACCGCGTTACCCGGTTTGCGAGGGCTGGACCTGGTGCGTTGTGGCCTGCGCCTGGATGAAGAGGGCAGCGCGTTCCTGCGTACCGCCACCGGCCTGCAAGACCTGCGCTTGAGTGGCAACAACTGCCGCGAACTGCCAGACCTGCCGGAACTCGCGTCCCTGACCGAGCTGGAACTGTCCAATGCCGGGCTCGATCGGGTGCCTCCCCTGGCGCTCGCCGTACTCTCGAGGCCCTCGGCCGACCCGATTTTCGTCGACTTGAAAGGCAACCGTATCACCAACATCCAGGATGACCTGATCCCGACCCTTGCGAACATGCCGAGGGAAAACACCCTCGGTCTGTGGCTGGAAGACAATCCATTGCCCAGCGCGCAGATCCAGGCGCTGCGTGCCTTGGACGCCGAAGCTTTCCGTTATACCGCCGATGACTGGCTGAATATCTTTCCCGACCTTCAGCGCTCATTGGAAGCCGCCCGGGACGATGCTGGAGGGCGCCGGTTCATCGATTGGTTCTCCGGAGCCATCCGCGATGCCGATGCCGATGCGCCCGATGGGCTGTCGCTGGGCGATCGCCAGCGGGCGGCGGCCATCCTGCAGTTCTATATCGGCTCACCAGCGCTCTATGCCGATCTGGCCGCCCGGCTGCCGGACTTCGATCTGCAACTGGGGCAGTTGCGTACCCGCCTGCAAGCGCGGATTCTGGACAGGCAACAACCGGATGTCGCCGAACTGGAGCTGCACTTCCTGTCGTTCGAATCGATCCAGCGGGCTCGCCTCGAACACCAGGGCGTGCCTTTCGCCAGGTTCGTGAGTGATCACTACAGCTATTGGAACCAGGTATTGAGGGGCCGTTATCCGGACGATGCCCAGCGTTACGCAGCCATCACCCGGGAAGGGTTCATCGATTGGCTCAGCGACGCCCAGGACACCTTCAACAGCAACGACCAGGCACCTCGGGTAGGAGAGATGACCTGGCGTCCCTACCTGGGGTTGATGTCTCACGAATGGTCAGAAGGGTTGGCCATATGGGACCGGGTGGAGGAGGACCTGGTGGATGCTTTCAGCGAGCCGGTGGACCCGTCCCATTGGCCTCGGGTACTGCTGGATAATCTAGCCCGGCCGGAAGCTGGCCTGCCCAGCGCTCTCGAAGAGATACCCCAAGCCAACGGCACGCTCTGGCGACGCGTCGCGCTCGAAGGCGTCGCGGATGTGAACTGGGCGGCTGGCGAGCCGGTGATGCTCACCGAGGACCAGTTGCGCAGGACCATGGCGATCTATCGTTCGGTCAAGAGCCGGGAGATCGAAGTATTGGCACGCCGCCTGACCACTGATCTGGTCGATCCCTGGTGGCCATTGCGACCGCCATCGCCGCCCACGGCGAGCGTCTGATCGATCCTGTGGCGAAGGGGGCGAGCACCTTCGCCACAACGGCTTTGCGGGGCGGCGCCAGTGGGCAAGTGTCCTCAGGGGGCCTGGAACACCAGGGCCTTGAGGCCGCAGGCCATATCGGCGTCGGGAAACTCCGGTGGGTTGTCCAGGCGCTGCACGAACGCCAGGCCTGGCGCTTCCCGGGTGACCCCTTCGATGAGGAAGTCCGGGCCGGTGGCCGGATCGTTGCTGCACGCCAGCACCGTGCCGTGGGGTGCCAGCAACTCCGGCAGCCGCCGCAGGACGCGCTGGTAGTCCTTGGTCAACAGGAAGCTGCCTTTCTGGAAGGTCGGTGGGTCGATGATGACCAGATCATAGGGGCCGCTGTTGATGACCTTGCCCCAGGATTTGAACAGGTCGTGGCCCAGGAAACTGACCTGGCCCAGGTCATGGCCGTTCAGGCGATGATTGTCGCGTCCGCGACTCAGTGCCGCCCGCGACATATCCAGGTTCACCACCTGCCGGGCACCGCCGGCGATGGCCGCCACCGAGAAACCACAGGTGTAGGCGAACAGGTTCAGCACGCGTTTACCGCTGGCATGGGCGCGAACCCAGTCTCGACCATAGCGCATGTCCAGGAACAAGCCGTTGTTCTGCTTCTTGCCCAGGTCGATGCGGTAGCGCAGGCCACCTTCGGTCAGCGTCCACTCATCCACCGGTTCCCCCACCAGCCACTGGGTCAGGCTCTGGGGCAGATAGCGGTGCTGGACCGCCAGGGTATGGGCGGTGCTGTGCTGCCAGGTGGACGAGGCAGCGAGGGCGAGCAACATGGACATCAGATCGTCCAGTTGCGTCGGCTCGGGCTCCTTGAACAACGAAACCAGCACCACCCCTTGCAGCCAGTCGACCGTGACCTGTTCCAGCCCCGGCCAGCAGCGTCCGCGGCCATGGAACAGGCGCCGGGTTTCGTCGGGCAGGGAGGCCAGGGCCGTCAGCAAATGCGTTTGAAGGGTGTGAAGGGCTTCAGGGTTCATCGGACAACGCCAGGGATTCGAAAGGCCGGCATTTTAACCACCGGCCGTTCGACTGCAACCCTGGCCCGAGCAAGCCTGTGCGGGTCAGCCGCCACTGCTGGCCAGGATGCTGGCAACCTGTTGCGGCTGGCAGTTCAGATACGCCGAACGCTTCAGCCAGCCCGGATCCGGATACCAGGAAAACATGAACTGCCCACCCTTGAGTCGATCGATCACCTGCCGCGCCACCTGGGGACGTACGGCGGGACAGCCCTGGCTGCGCCCGATACGGCCCTGGCGCGCGCTCCACAGCGGGTTCACGTAGTCGGCGGCATGGATCACGATGGCACGGTCCCGGGCCAGGTCGTTGAAGCCAGGTTCCAGGCCGTCCATGCGCAACGAATAGCCGTGGGCGCCCTGGTAGCTTTCCTGGGTACGAAACAGTCCGAGACTGGACTGGTAGCTGCCCAGGCGATTGGAAAACTGAGTGGCGAAGTTTTCCCCGGATTTCTGCCCGTGGGCCACCAGGTCGCGCAACACCAGCTTCTTCTGACTCAGGTCGAAGATCCACAGCCGCCGGGCCGTGGAGGGTTGGGAATAATCGATCACAGCCAGGTGGCGGGCCTGGCGCGCGCCATTGGCGACCGCGCATTGCATGGCGCTCAAGGCACTTTTGAGCGCCTGGGGATTGAGTTCCGGCGCTGCGTGGGCGAGGCTGTTGTAAAGGGTTTGAGCATTTGCCTTCTCCGCCAGCGCCGGGCTGCACAGGACGCCCAGGCCGGTCACGAGCAGACAGAGTCGACGAGTGAAGGTCAGCGCCGACGAAAAATGTCCACGCAGGTATTTATTCGCGGCATCCCGTCCGTATTTGTTGGTTTGTATCATGATGGCGGGTCTTACCTGTCGCAAAAGTCACCGTCATCGAGACGGCCATGGATTGGAGTTAAGCAGTTGTTCAAAAAGTCCGCATGTTACTTGAGCTTCCTATGCCTCGCTTCGCCATTGGTCGCGACGGCCGGTGATGTTTCGTTCGGCGATCCGGCCCCTGTACACACCACGCTGGGGCAATTATCGGTCACTTGCCCGGCTCTGGCGGCGGCTGTCGACTTTCCGACGATCATGAACCTGCAGGCGTTCTATGAGCAAAACGCAGGCCAGGCAGTCTGGTCGAGCGACGAACGACGCGCGGCGCTGGGGACGCAGCTTCAGCAACTGGCCGACGACGGCCTGGACCCGTCTCGTTACAGCCTGCCGGCCGAAGCCTCCTCGAACGATGCCTGCGCTGACATCGCCATCAGCCAGCGCTACCTGCAAGCGCTGCGGGATCTGCGTTTCGGTTATCTGCCCCAGGACCGCCTGGAGCCGATATGGAAAGCCGACCCGCAGCCTCAGGACCGTCAGGCGGTCCTGCTGAACATTGCCGTGGTCGGCCTGCACGACCTGGCGGGCGCGTTCGAACAAGCCCGGCCGAGCCTGGCGCTGTATCGCAACTTGCGTCAGGCCTACGCCTTGCAACGGCAGCAACCCCTGGCCGACTGGCAACCGGTGCCCGGCGGCGCTCTGTTGCAGCCGGACAAACGCGACGCCCGCGTCCCGGCGCTGGCCCAGCGGCTGTTCAACGAAGGTTACCTGAGCGCGTTGCCGCCGGATGTCGACGAGCATTACAGCCCCGAGCTGGTGGCGGCGATGAAAAGTTTCCAGCTGCAGCATTCGCTACAGGCCGACGGCGTGGTCGGACCGTGGACCGTCACCGAGTTGAATATCAGCCCGGCCATGCGCCGCGAACAGTTGCGCATCAATCTGGAGCGCATGCGCTGGATGGCCCAGGACCTGGAGCCGGACAGCGTGCTGGTCAACGTGGCCGCAGCCCAGTTGACGGTTTACCAGGGCGGCGTGCCGGTATGGCAGACCCGGACCCAGGTCGGTCGCGCGGGGCGGGAAACGCCGTTGCTCAAATCCCGGGTCACACGCCTGACGCTCAACCCCACCTGGACCATTCCCCCGACGATACTGCGGGAAGACAAACTGCCCGAGATCCGTCGCGATCCGGAATTCCTGGGGCGGCAGAACCTGAGGGTGATCGACCGGGACGGCCTGCCATTGGCGGCGGCCGATATCGACTGGGACCATCCTGGCGGCCTGATGCTGCGCCAGGACCCCGGGCCGAGGAACCCGTTGGGCAAGATGGCGATCCGTTTTCCCAATCCGTTTTCCGTCTACCTGCATGACACCCCCAGCCAGGCGCTGTTCAGCAAAGGCCCGCGGGCGTTCAGTTCGGGCTGCGTGCGCATCGAACAAGTGATGCGCCTGCGCGACTGGTTGCTCAGCCCCGCCGAACGCGCCCGCACCGAGACGCTGCTGGCCAGCGAACAGACCCATGAGTTCAGGCTGGCCAAGCCCGTGCCGATCCTGATGGGTTACTGGACCGTGCAGGCGGACAGCCAGGGACAGCCGGTGTACATCCCGGATATCTACAAGCGCGATGCCGCCCTGTCCGCCGCCGGCAGTCGCACGCTCTGATCCCGGCCCGTGATCAGGCACATTCGGCGTCGGCCTGTTCCCGTGCGGTTTCCCCTGACCGGGCGAACAGGCGCTGGCCGAGGGCCTGGGCAGCCTCCAGGTGCGCCGCCGGATCCAGGGTTTCCGATTCGAGCAAGCGCTGGGAACTGATCACCCGCGCACCGCAGTAGTCGAAGATGCCGTGGTCGATCTGGACGGTCATGGCCTCGTCATAGCCGTGACGCTGGAACGAGTCGGCATCGGCACCACCGACCGCCACCAGATGCACCTTCAGGCGCTGCAGTTTCTTGACAAAGGGTTTGTCGAGGCTGAAGTCGAACGCCCAGCCGTTGGAGAATACCCGGTCGATCCAGCCCTTGAGCAATGCCGGCATCGACCACCAGTAGATGGGGTACACCAATACCAGCGCGTCGGCCCGGTCGATCCTGGCCTGTTCGGCCAGCACGTCCGCGGGGGGCAAGGCTTCGCGATGATGGACCGCATGGTCGGCGAAACCGAAGCGTGGATCGAAGCCTTCGGCGGCCAGGTCGGCGATCTCGAACGTATCGGTGTCATGGGCGAGGGTGATGCCTTCGGCGATCTTCGCCGCCAGGCCATGGGTCAGGGAGTGGGGATCATGGTGGGCAACGACAATGAGTGCATGCATGGTCAATCTCCTGCTGCGGTAAGGACGGGAAAGCGTTATGCTTCGATTAAGTTACCTTTAGTAAGTTACGGTTGGTAAAGTAAGCATGTCAAGCCTTGAACAACCCTCATCTTCCGTTCCTCCCCGTCGCCGTCTTTCCCGGGAGGACCGGCAACGGCAGTTATTGGATGTCGCCTGGCGGCTCGTGCGCGAGGAGGGCAGCGAAGCGCTGACCCTGGCGCGACTCGCGGAACAGGCCGGCGTGACCAAGCCCATCGTGTACGACCACTTCGTCACCCGGCCAGGGCTCCTGGCCGCGCTTTACCAGGATTACGACGCGCGCCAGAGCGCCCTCATGGAGACGGCCCTGGAGGCGAGCGAACCCACCCTGCAGGGCCGGGCGGCGGTGATCGCTTCTGCCTATGTCGACTGCGTACAGCAACAGGGTCGGGAGATTCCCGGGGTGGTGGCGGCGTTGGAAAGTTCGCCTGAGCTGGAGCGCATCAAGCGCGAGTACGAGGCGGTTTTCCTGGAGAAATGCCGTGATGTCCTGGCGCCGTACGCCGGCCCCCGGGGCATCGGCCAGGCGGCCCTGCGGGCCATGCTCGGGGCCGCGGAGGCGTTGTCCAACGCGGCGGCCGGCGGTGAGCTCAGCGCGGCGCAGGCCAAGGAGGAGCTTTTCGTGAACATCGTCGCGATGGTCACGCGGACCCTTGACGCGCCCGCAAGCTGACCCGCCGCCTCATCGGATCACCATCCGGAGCCGCCGCGTTCCACGGGGATTGTCCGGATGGCTTGCCCCGTCGCAACCCGGCCTGCCCATCAAAAAATGAACCCTCGGTTCGTTTCCCGGTTCTTAACCAAGGCCTGCAATACGGTCTGTGACACGGGGGACGCCAGGCGGGGCTGCGGTCTTGCGCTCCCGACATCGCGATAAAAGGAGGCGACATGCCCAACTCCTTCCATTCGCCCTGGTGGAAGAGCGCTGTGGTCTATCAGGTCTATCCTCGCTCGTTTGCCGATGCCAACGGCGATGGCGTAGGGGACCTTGCCGGACTGATAACGCGCCTGGATCACTTGCAACGCCTCGGGGTCGACGCCCTGTGGTTGTCGCCGATCTATCCTTCACCCATGTGCGATGCCGGCTACGATATATGCGACTACACCGATGTCGATCCGTTGTTCGGCAGCCTGGCCGACCTGGACGAGTTGATCGCCCAGGCCCATGAGCGCGGCCTGAAAGTGCTCCTGGATTTCGTGCCCAATCACACCTCCGACCAGCATCCGTGGTTCATCGAGTCCCGGGCCAGTCGTGATAATCCCAGGCGCGACTGGTATATCTGGCGCGACCAGCCCAACAACTGGCGCGCCTCCATAGAGGGTGGCAGCGCCTGGACCTGGGATGAAACCAGTCAGCAGTACTACCTGCACTTCTTCCTGCCCCAGCAGCCCGATCTCAATTGGCACCACCCCCAAGTGGTGGCGGCCATGCACCAGGTGCTGCATTTCTGGCTGGCGCGCGGGGTGGACGGCTTTCGCGTCGACGTCGTGCATTGCGTGGGCAAGGACCAGAGTTTCGCCGACGACCCGCGCTGCCTGGCCGGCGAACCCATGGTCAAGATCAACGACCAGCCATACAGCCATGAGGTGCTGCGCGGCCTGCGCCGGCTGGTGGACAGCTACCCCGGAGACCGCGTCCTGATCGGTGAGGTGAACATTCGCTCCACCGCCCGGGTGGCTGCCTATTACGGCGCCAGCGACGAATTGCACATGTCCTTCAATTTTCCGCCTTTGGACGCCCCCTGGGATCCGGTGGTGTTGCGCATGTGCATACGCGAGGTGGAAGCCGACCTCGGACCGTTGCAGGCTTGGCCGACCTGGGTGCTGTCCAATCACGACAACAGCCGTCATCGCAGCCGCTATGGTGGCTCCCTGCGCCGTGCCCGTGCGGCCGCCGTGATGTTGTTGACCTTGCGCGGCACGCCCTTCATCTACCAGGGCGAGGAACTGGGCCTGGAGGATACCGTCGTTACCGCCCGGACGCGCGTCGACCCTGGCGGGAGGGACGGCAGCCGGGCGCCATTGCCATGGACCGTCCAGGCACCCCATGGCTGGGGACCGACGCCTTGGCTGCCCTTTGCCGCGGATGCCGACGTTCTTTCAGTACAAGCCCAGGAGAGCGCCGCCGATTCCACCCTGGCGCTGTACCGACGGCTCCTGGCTTGTCGCAGGCGCAGCACGGCCTTGTGCCTGGGGGACTGGGAAGAGCTGCCGTCGCATCCACAGGTCCTGGCCTACCGGCGCCATCACGAGGCTGACGAAAGGTTGGTGTGCATCAATTTCGCCGACAGTGAACACGCCTTTCCCCTGGCCACCCCCTGGCGAGTGGAAATCGCCAGCGACGGGCAGGGCGAAGGCCAGCCGTTCAGCGGTCGATTGAACCCTGAGCAGGCGCTGATCCTGTGCCGTTGAGGAGTCTGCAATGAAAGCCAATTGGCACCGCAACACCTTGATCTACCAGATCGATCCTTCCTTGTTCTACGACAGCAACGGTGATGGCCGGGGCGACCTCAAGGGCATCATCCGCCAGCTCGATTATCTGCAGGCACTGGGGGTAGGCGCGCTCTGGCTGATGCCGCTGTACCGCTCGCCATTCAAGGATGCGGGCTACGATGTCAGCGACTTCCTGGCGCTGGACCCTCGTTTCGGCAGCGAAGAGGACTTGCGCCAGTTGATCGTCAAGGCCGGGGAGCGCGGCATACGGGTGATCCTCGAGTTGGTGGTGCAGCACACTTGCGACCAGCATCCCTGGTTCCAGCGGGCGCGGCGCGATAGAAACAGTGTCTATCGCAATTATTACCTGTGGTCCGATACCCCCGTGGACGATGGCAACCAGCCGATCTTTCCCTCGGTGGAGGACAGCATCTGGCAGTGGGACGAAGAGGCCGGACAGTATTATCGCCACCTGTTCTATCGGCATGAGCCGGACCTCAACCTTGCCAACCCGCGAGTTGTCGAGGACATCGAACGGATCATGGTCCACTGGCTGGAGCTGGGGATCGCCGGTTTTCGCCTGGATGCCGCTTCGCACCTGGTGGAACAGGCCGGCGGCGGTAACGAGGAGCAGGGGGTCTGGCTGCTCGAAAGGCTTTACAGATGCATGATCCGTATCAACCCCGAAGGGATCTTGATGGGGGAGGTGGATGTCGAGCCAGAACGTTACAGCCACTACTTCGGAGCGGGGGATCGTCTGGGGCTGGTGCTGGATTTCTGGGTCAACAACCATATTTTCCTGGCGCTGGCCCGGGGCGAGGCGCAACCGTTGCAACGCGCCATTGCCCGCCGCCCCGCCCCGCCGGACGGCGCCCATTATGCGGTGTGGTTGCGCAATCACGACGAGCTGGACCTGGAGCGTCTGAGCGAAGAGGAACGTGAGGAAGTGATGCAGGCCTTCGCGCCGGAGCCGGACATGCGCCTGTATGGGCGCGGGATTCGCCGGCGCCTGGCCCCCATGCTCGAAGGTGACGTGCGCCGCCAGGCACTGGCCCAGTCGCTATTGTTGTCGCTTCCCGGTACGCCAATCGTGCGCTATGGCGAGGAGATCGGCATGGGCGATGACTTGTCGCGCCCCGAGCGGCTTTCGGTGCGCACTCCCATGCAATGGAACGCCGAAGCCAACGCGGGATTTTCCTCGGCCCATCATTTGGCTGCTCCTTTGATCGAACACGGGCCGTTCGCCTATACGCACCTGAACGTCGCACGGCAGCAGGACGACCCCGAGTCGCTGCTGGCTCGCACACGTCGCCTGCTATGGGCTCGCTCAGGGCTGTCGGAAGTGGGGAACGGCGAGGCGCAGTTGTTGACGGCAGACCATCGCGCCGTGTTCGCCATTGCCCATGTCGGCCAGGCCACTTCGGTGATGCTGGCCAATCTCGGCCCAGAGACTGTCGAGGTACGTTTGCAGACGGACCTGGAGGGCTTCGAGGAAATCGTTTCAGACAGCCCATATCCCGCGCCCGAGGGTGCCAGCATGAGTCTTTGTGGCTATGGTTATCGCTGGTTTCGCTACGCAGGCTCAGAACAGCAGCAGGGTGACCGCCAGGAGACCGCAGACCACCAGTAGCAATGCGGACACTTGGGTGGAGCTCAAGGCCAGTGCGTCTGCCCGTGATTGCCCGCTGAACCGGCCCTGGATCCGGTGCAGCGATTGCTGCGACTCGAACAGATTGTCCGGCCGTTGCCCGTCGTCGTCTTCCCGGGTCATCTGGCCGGTGCAGGCCCTGCGGGCAAGCAGGCGGTCGAGCAGGCCGGGCATCAGGCAAGTACCGACAATGGCCTTCACCGACGCCGCGCCCAACCACAGTTCCCTGGGCGTGCGTCGTACCACGCTGAGGATCGCCCGGGCGGCGACGTCCGGATCGTGGATGGGCGGAACCGGTTGCGGGCGCTTGTCGAGTTTATTGCGTGCCCAATCGAACTGTGGGGTATTGATGGCGGGTAGCTGGACCATGCAGACGCGGATACCGCTGCGGGCATCAAGCAGTTCGCAGCGCAGTGAGTCGGTAAACCCGCGGACGGCGAACTTGGCCCCGCAATACGCCGCCTGCAACGGAATGGCGCGGTAGGCCAGTGCCGAGCCGACCTGGATGATCACCCCGCGATCACGCGGCTCCATGAGCGCCAGTGCCGCCATCGTGCCGTGGACGGTGCCCAGGTAGGTCACCGACGTCACCCGCTGGATTTCCTCGGCGCTGAGTTGGCGGACAGGGGAAAACACCGTGGTCATGGCGCAGTTGATCCAGACCTGCACCGGGCCCAGCTCGTGCTCGATGCGTCGCGCCGCTTCGAGCACGGCCGCGGCGTCGGCCACGTCGACGCCGATGCCCAGGGTCCGCGTGCCGCGCTGCTGCAGTTCATCTTCGGTGTCGGCCAGGGCTTGGGCGCCCCGGGCCAGCAGGCCGACCCGATAACCGGCGGCGGCGAACCGGTGGGCCGTCGCGCGACCGACACCGGCGCTGCCGCCGCAGATCACCACCACCGGCGGGTTTGGCTCATCCATTGCGTTTCTTCCAATTCAATGATCTCTGCCCGATGGCCGGTGCGGTAGCATCAGTGAGGCCGCGCCACGCCCCGCAGCAGGTTGGCACTGAGCTTGTCGGCGTTGCAGCTGGCGACGTTGGCCAGCGACACCATGCCCACCAGCCGCTTGTCGCGGTTTACCACCGGCAGGCGACGTTTTTCCAGCTGGGCCATGTTCTTGGCGACATGGTCGACTTCTTCGTCTTCGAAGCAGTAGCGCACCTCGTCGCTCATGATCCGGCTGACCGGGGTGTTCAGGTCCATGCCGTCGGCCATGGCGCGAATCACCAGGTCGCGGTCGGTGATCATCCCGGCCATGCGGTCGTCCTGGTTGATGATCAGCGCGCCGATGTCGGCCTGGCGCATGATCAGTGCGATCTCGCGCAGCGGCGTATCGGGTGAAACCGTGCGAATTTCCCGACTCATGATTTCATTGACTTTCATCGTTGATCTCCTCTTTCGGGTTGGACAGTAACCTGGCCTGGCGGCTGCGCTGGGTCTGGGCAGTGCCGTGGCCGGCTCCTGTCTATTGTGAAAATCCGAGTTGGCGATGGTTCAGCATTTTTTGCCCAGGCAGGGATAGCTGCACTTTTATGAAGCCGCAGGTGAGGATTCGCACCATGGGAAGGCAGGCGTCGGCGGTGGCGGCGCAGGTCCTGGCCATGGCTCACCAAGGCGACAGGTTCGCTGCAGGACCCGATTCCACAAGGGGCGGCTGGGCACTCTGGGCATGACCGAGGCGTTGCACGCAAGGTTTGGCACGCTCGCTGCAAGAGGGTGACCAGGCCCACCGCGAACGCAATCGAGTGGGCAGCCCCGTCGGTCAACGAAGATCGAATGCCAGCAGGTCGGGGAAATAACGGTAGGGCGAGGCGCAGTCGCCGGGCCGATACCGCACAGAACAGGCAAAGACGCCTGGAACCGCAAGGTTTCAGGCGTCTTTTTTTTTGCTTCCAAAAACCGTGATGGGCTTTTGTCGGGTGCTTTATATGAATTCCAACGTCGCTTCCCTGAACAAGCTGCAAACGCTGATCGTGATCGGCAATGGCATGGTCGGCCATCACTGCGTCGAGCAACTGATCGAGCGCGGTGCCCTCAACCATTACCGCGTGCACGTGTTCAGCGAAGAGCCGATGCGTGCCTATGACCGTGTGCACCTGTCCGAGTATTTTTCGGGTCGTGATGCCGAGTCCCTGGCCCTCGGCGAAGCGTCGCTGTACCAGACGCCAGGCGTCACCCTGCACCTGGGCGTACCGGTCCAGGAGATCGATCGCCAGGCGCGCCAGGTGGTGATTGCCGGGGATCGCATCAGCTACGACAAGTTGGTACTCGCCACCGGGTCCTACCCGTTCGTGCCACCGATCCAGGGTGCCCAAGGCGATGCCTGCCTGGTCTATCGCACCCTCGAGGACCTCGATGCCATTCGCGCCGCTGCCGGCAATGCCCGTCGCGGCGTGGTGGTCGGTGGCGGCCTGTTGGGCCTGGAAGCGGCCAATGCCCTCAAGACCCTCGGCCTGGAAGCCCATGTGGTGGAGTTCGCGCCACGGTTGATGCCGGTGCAACTGGACGAGCGGGGCGGCCTGGCGCTCAAGGCCCGTATCGAGATGCTGGGTGTCGGTGTGCACCTGTCCAAGGGAACCCAGTCCATTACCGCCGGTGAGCAGTATCGCTACCGGATGAATTTCGGTGACGATGATTTCCTGGAAACCGATCTCATCGTGTTCTCCGCCGGTATCCGTGCCCAGGACGCCCTGGCGCGCCAGAGCGGATTGCCCATCGGCCCACGCGGTGGCGTGGTCATCGATGACCAGTGCATGACCTGCGATCCGGACATCTACGCCATCGGCGAATGCGCCGCCTGGAACGGCAGCATCTTCGGCCTGGTCGCTCCGGGTTACCAGATGGCCCGCAGTGTCGCGGCACGACTGTGCGGTGAAAATGCCGAGCCGTTCACCGGTGCCGACATGTCCACCAAGCTGAAACTGCTTGGCGTGGACGTCGGTTCCATCGGTGATGCCCATGGCAACACCCCAGGCTCGCGCAGCTTCCAGTTCATCGACGAAACCAGCGCCAGCTATCGGCGACTGGTGGTGGACGCCGCCGGCAAGCGAGTGATCGGCGCGGTGCTGGTGGGTGACAACAGTTACTACGACACGCTGTTGCAATACATGCAGAACGGCATCGCGCTGCCCAAGGATGCCGCCAGCCTGATCCTGCCGTCGTCTGCCGGCGCTCCGACACTGGGCCCGGCGGCGTTGCCCGAAACCGCCACGATCTGCTCGTGCCACAACGTCACCAAGGGGTCGATCTGCTCGGCCATCGACAGCGGTTGCACCGATCTCGGACAACTGAAGTGCGACACCAAGGCCGGCACCGGTTGCGGCGGCTGTGCCGCGTTGGTCAAGCAGGTGTTCGAACACGAGCTGGTCGCCCGTGGCGTCAGCGTCGACAAGAGCCTGTGCGAACATTTCGCCTACACCCGGCAGGAGCTGTACGCGCTGGTGCGGGTGGAAGGCATCATCAGTTTCGAGGAGCTGCTGGCCAAGCACGGTCGCGGGCACACCGGCTGCGACCTCTGCAAGCCGGCGGTTGGCTCGATCCTGGCCTCCTGCTGGAACCAGCCGATCATGGACCCGTCACTGGTGCCGTTGCAGGACACCAACGACACCTTCATGGCGAACATGCAGAAGAACGGTACCTATTCGGTAGTGCCCCGGATCGCCGGTGGCGAGATCACCGCCGACAAGCTGATCGCCATCGGCGTGGTCGCCAAGAAATATGACCTTTACACCAAGATCACCGGTGGCCAGCGCATCGACCTGTTCGGCGCCCAGTTGCACCAGCTGCCGGACATCTGGGCCGAGCTGATCGAGGCCGGCTTCGAAACCGGGCATGCCTACGGCAAATCCACCCGTACGGTGAAATCCTGCGTCGGCAGCACCTGGTGCCGCTACGGTGTGCAGGACAGCGTGCAGATGGCCCTGACTATCGAAGATCGCTACAAGGGCCTGCGTTCGCCTCACAAGCTCAAGTTCGCCGTATCCGGTTGCACCCGCGAGTGCGCCGAGGCCCAGAGCAAGGACGTCGGCGTGATCGCCACCGAGAAGGGCTGGAACCTCTACGTGGCCGGTAATGGGGGTATGCGTCCACGGCATGCGGAGCTGTTCGCCACCGACCTGGACGACGAAACCCTGATCCGCTACATCGACCGCTTCCTGATGTTCTACATCCGCACCGCCGACAAGCTGCAGCGCACATCGGTCTGGCGCGAAAGCCTGGAGGGCGGCCTGGACTACCTCAAGGACGTGATCATCCATGACAGCCTGGGCCTGGGCACCGAGCTCGAAGCCCAGATGCAACTGGTGGTCGACCGCTACGAATGCGAGTGGGCCAATGCCCTGAAAGACCCGGAAAAGCTCAAGCGTTTCCGTACCTTCGTCAACGATGGCCGCGGCGACCCGGATGTCCATTTCGTCAGGGAACGCGGCCAGCGCCGGCCGGTTCATGCCGGCGAACTTCACCTGATTCCCGTCACCGAGGAGGTGCTCTGATGAGCCAGTCAAATGTCGTCCGTATTCCCGTCGCCCAGACCCAGGTGCAGTGGCGGCCCCTGTGCAGTCGCCAGGACCTGGTGCCCAATTCCGGCGTGGTCGCCTGGCACGACGGCAGCCAGGTGGCGCTGCTGTACCTGCCGGAGCAGGTGGACCGGCCGCTCTACGCCATCGACAACCGCGACCCCAAGTCCGGCGCGAACGTCATCGGTCGCGGATTGCTGGGCAGTATCAAGGGTGAACTGGTGATCGCATCGCCCATGTACAAGCAGCATTTCCGTCTGGAGGACGGCCATTGCCTGGAGTACCCGGAACAACGCCTGCGGGTATGGCCGGTGCGACTCAACGGCGACGTGGTGGAGATTGGCGAGCACTGATCCGCTCTTGTGGCGAGGGCGCCTGCTCCCTCGCCACAAGGGCCCTTAAGCGAACGTACCAAGCCGCAGGTCGGGGGGAAGCAATGAAAACCGCAGCTCAACTGGTAAGACTCAAGAGCGTGCAGAACCAGCAGGTCCATAGCATCGCGCCGGAGCAGACGGTGCTTGAGGCGCTGCGGATCATGGCCGAGAAAAATGTCGGTGCGCTGCCGGTGATCGAAGACGGCCAGGTGGTGGGCGTGTTCAGCGAACGGGACTATGCACGCAAGATGGTGCTGCAGGGACGCTCCTCGGTAGGCACGCCGGTGCGCACGATCATGAGTGCGCCGGTGATCACCGCCGATAGCCAGCAAAGCACCGATCGCTGCATGGAGGTCATGACCGACAGCCATCTGCGGCACCTGCCGGTGCTGGACAATGGGCAGTTGATCGGGCTGTTGTCCATCGGCGACCTGGTGAAAGAGGCCATCGTCGAACAGGCCGATCTGATCCGGCAGTTGGAACACTACATCCGCGGGCACTGAGGCTCGCACAATCATTGCCGGCACCGTCCGGCATCACCTCTGTGGCAAGGGGATGAAGCTCCTTGCCACAGGTCGCTCCGACCTTGGCAACCAATAGGTGTCAGCCCAGCATCAGCAGTTGGCGAATCAGGTTGGGCGTGCTGCCGGTCCAGCGCTTGAACGAGCGCCGGAAGTTCGCGGTGTCATTGAAGCTCAGGTACTGCGCCACCTCTTCATTGCTGAAGCCCTTGACCTGATACAGGTACAAGGCCACATGGGTATGCACCCGGTCCACCTGTTGCTGAAACCCGGTGTGGTGCTTGTGCAACTTGCGCTTGAGGGTGGCCGGGCTCATGGCAAACGCTTGGGCGGTCTGCTCCAGGCTCGGGGTCTGGCGCACATGGGCACGCAGGTACTCGTAGACGCAGTCGAGGAAACTGGCGGTGAAGCCCAGGTGATCGAGCTGTTCCCGGGCTTCGATCCGTGCCACCTGGCCGGCGGTGGCCGAAGCGTCGGGCCAGGGCTGGGCCAGGCAGTGGCGGGGCAGGCGCATCAGGTCCAGGGGCCGGTCGAACTGTGTCTGTTCCCCCAGATGTACCCAGTATTGCTCCACATAACGCGGCTCGCTGTGGCGAAAGCTGCATTGCCACGGCAGGCGTTCGCCGCTCAGCCAGGTGCTCATCGCGATCATCGAGGTCATGCTCGCTTCCAGCACGAAGCGCCACTGGTCATGGGCGCCGCAGCTGTCCAGCCAGTGGACGTAGGCGTAATGCTCATCCAGCAGCAGGCGTGGTGCGGCCAGCGGACTGAGCAGCGCCTGTTGCTCGATCAGGGTCTGCAGGGCCTGGTGCAGGTTCGGCGCATGGCGCAAGGCATGGCTGGCCGGCCCATAGTGCCCAGGTAACAGCCGCTGGCCGAAGAGGAAACTGCTGTCGCTGGCATCCAGCAGGCGCCGACTGTTCTCGATCAGGCCAAGAAACTGCTGCGGGCTGATGCGGCTGCGGCCGGCCAGGATATCGTCATGGAACAACCCGGTGCCGCGCAGCAGGCGATGGCTGTCGATGTCCCGCGACAGCGCCAGGTCGATCAGCGCGGCAGGCTGATAGTGCCCCGGAATGAAGCGGCAGTCGGTCTCGTACCAGCAGGTCTTGATGGTCATGGCGCAGCCTCAGGCGCTTTTCGCCAGGCTGGGCCGGGATTGGGCCAGCGCCAGGTTGAGACGTTTGAGCAGGGCCTCGGGGGATTCGTCGAACGCCATCACCACCGCCGCACTGGCCAGCAGTTGCAGGCGTTCGCCGTGTTGCCGGGTCTTGTGAGCCAGGCTGCGCACCGCGTCCTGCAACTCTGCGGCCAGGCGCCGGGCCTGGCTTTCGCCGGTGTCGGGCAACAGCACCACGAAACGATCGCCAGCCAGCCGGCACAGCAGGTCCTGGCGGCGCAGGTTCAGCACCAGCAACTGGCTGACGGCCTGGAGCACTGCATCGCCCTCGCCGTGGCCGAAACGCTGGTTGATGGCGGTGAAGTTGTCCAGGTCCAGGGCCAGCAGCGACAGCGGTTGCTGGCGGCGCCGGCTGTCTTCCAGGCAGGCGGACAATTCGTGCTTGAGGAAGTCCGCGCCGCCCAGGGGCGTGAGCTTGTCGAACAAGCGGTGCTCGCGGAACAGTCGTTCGCGCTTTTCCATCTGGCCGTTGATTGCCAGTTGCTCGCGGTGCCAGTGGTAGATGCCGAGGGTCAGCAGGATCATGCCCACCGGCATCGGGCCGGATTCCAGCCAATGATCCCAGGTGATGCTGTCGGGCAGATGGATGAACTCGTCGAGGCTGTCGATCCACCAGGAAAAGAAGATGCAGCCCAGGCCCAGGATCAGGTAGTTGGTCACTCGTCCGGCCGGCCGGCTCTTGAGCACCAGGCCCAGCCAGACCAGTGCCAGCAGCGCCGAGCCGCCTTCGCCCAGGATGTCCAGCCAGACCCATTGTGCGACGGGTTTGAGCTCGCCACAGGCCAGGTGCAGGATCAACCCGAGGTTGGCGGCCAAGAGCAGCAGGGCGAGTTTGAAACGATGCGGGCCGAGCACGCAGAACATGGCCGGAATCCTTTGCCAGAAGCGGAATGCGGCCCAGCACAGCAGATGAATGTGACAGTGCGGTGACGACGGGCGAATGCCTGGGGGAGGTCGAATCAGCTCATCGGTTGTCCGGTTTTTTTGCTGCAGGGAGGCCGCATCTCTCCCATTGGGGCGCGGGGATTGATCCCCGTTGGGAGGCGATGCGCTCCCGGCCGGCATACCTGTCGCGCCATGCAATCAGCGCTACAGGGCTGCTGTGCAGCCCAACGGGGATCGATCCCCTCGCCACGAGGTCAGCGTCTTCAGCTTCATCGGGCCGCAGGGAAGAGGTCATTTCAGCTCACTTCGGCCGACCAACCCGTCTGAATCGCCGATATCGTCCTCTGGCTCGGCCCCGCTGTCACAGAACCGTCATTGCCCGGCCCTAGCGTGCCCTCCCAGTTGCCGGGCCATTGCCTGGCGGATTTCGGATTCCGGGGAGGACCATCATGCATCACCGCACAAGCACTGCCGGGCTCGTGGGCTTCACGTTCACCGCGTTGGCGATGGCCATCGCCAGTGAACGACTGAACGCCGCAGAGCAGTCCGCCGGCGCCACGGAACACGTTGAAGTGGTGGGGCAGGCGGCCAGTATCGATCAGGCCCTCAAGGAACAGCGCAGCGCCGACAGCATCAAGAGCGTGGTGCATGCCGACGGCGTGGCGCAGTTGCCGGACGAGAACGTCGCCGAGGCGGTGCAGCGCCTGCCCGGTGTCGCCGTGGAGCGCGACCAGGGCGAGGGACGGTTTGTCAGCGTGCGGGGCCTGGGGCCGGACCTCAACAGTGTGACCATCAACGGCACGCTGGTGCCGGCCCCGGAAAGCGAACGACGGGCCGTGGCGCTGGACGTATTGCCATCGGAGCTGGTGCAGTCGCTGTCGGTGATCAAGACCCTGACGCCAGACATGGACGCCAACTCCCTCGGCGGCACGGTGGATGTGAAAAGCCTCTCGGCCTTCGACCACAAGGGCCTGTTCTATACCGGGAGCAGCGAAGCCAGCTACGACAAGAACACCGGCCAGACCAGCCCGAAATTCTCTGGTGCCGCCAGCGACCGCTTCAGCCTGGGCGATGGCATCGACAACTTCGGTGTGGCCGCCGCGCTGAGCTGGCAGAAGCGCGACTTCGGTTCGGACAACGTCGAAACCGGGGGCGCCTGGGATTTCGAGCAAGGCTCGCGGCTCGAAGAGTTCGAACAGCGCGACTACGACATCCGCCGTGAACGGGCCGGGGGCGGTTTGAACTTCGACTACAAGCCCGACGACTTCAGCAGCTATTACCTGCGCACCCTGTACAGCCGCTACAAGGACAGCGAAGTGCGCAATGCCGCCAGCATTGCCTTCGACGACCCGCAAGCGCCGGGCGAGGTGGGGGCTGCCGAAGGCGAGCGCAAACTCAAGCAGCGGGAGGAAACCCAGGAAATCCAGTCCTACGTGCTGGGTGGCGAGCGCATGTTCGGCCTCTGGACCCTCAGCGGCCAGGGCGGCTACAGCCGCTCCAGCGAGGACAGCCCGGGCCATATCGCCGGCGCCACCTTCAAGGGTATCGACGGTTTCGACGGTGGTTTCTACGACAGTGACAAGCCGCGACCGATCATCGGCCCGGGGTTCTACGACCCGACCAACTTCAGCCTCGACAAGGTGGACTGGGAGGAACAGAAAACCACCGACACCGAGAAAAACCTGCGCCTGGACCTGGCCCGGGACTATGACTTGAGCGGCTATGCCTCCCAGGTCAAGTTCGGCGGCAAGGTGAGCCGGCGCGACAAGGACAACGACCTGGACGCCTGGGTCTATGAAGACTTCGATGACCTGGGCTTCACCGACGAACAGCTCAACCTCGGGCAGTTCCAGAAAGGCAATGTGGACTACCGCCTCGGGCATTACGGACCGGGCATCAGCCCCGGTGCCATCAAGCAATTGCTGGGCGGCCTGGATCGCGATGCGTTTTTCGACGAGCAGGAATCCCGGGTCAACGACTTCAAGATGAGCGAAGACATCAATGCCGCGTACCTGATGAACACCGTCGACATCGACGACTGGCGCTTCATCGCCGGCATGCGCTACGAAGGCACCGAATTCGAAGCCAAGGGCACCGGCGCCACCGACGGCGTATTCACTGACACCCAGACCCGTCGCAAGTACCACCACTGGCTGCCAGGACTGCACGCGCGCTACCAGCTGGACAAGAACACCCAGGTCCGTGCGGCCTGGACCAAATCCGTGGTGCGTCCGACCTTTGGGCAACTGGCGCCGGGCTTCGTCATCGACGATGACGAGGCAACCTTCGGCAACCCGGACCTCAAGCCGCTGGAGTCGAGCAACCTGGACCTGGGCATCGAGCATTTCATGGGCCATGCCGGGACCGTCTCGGCCTTCGTGTTCTACAAGGACATCAAGCACTTCGTCTACAACACCGACCTGGCCGGCACCGGCGCCTGGACGGATTTTGCCGAAGCCCACAGCTATGCCAACGGCGACAGCGCCAAGTTGTATGGCCTGGAACTGGCCTACTCACAAAAATTCGACTGGCTGCCGGCGCCCTGGAACGGCCTGCTGCTGGGTGCCAATGCCACCTTCAGTCGTTCGGATGCCGAAATCGAAGGCTTCGACCAGGCCAGCGGTACCCAGCGCAAGCGCAGCATCGATCTGCCGAACCAGTCCGACACGGTTGGCAACCTGATGCTGGGCTGGGAAGACGACAAGCTGAGCCTGCGCCTGTCGGCCAACTACAAGTCGGCGTATCTGTTCGAACTGGCGTCCATCGGCGACCGCGATCACGACCTGCACGTCGATGCCCAGACCTTCGTCGACTTCAGCGCCCGCTATTCGCTGACCAAGAACCTGCAGGTCAGCCTGGAGGCCCAGAACCTCACCGACGAGCCGTATTTCGTCTACACCGGGCATCGCTCCTACAACGGCCAGTACGAGGAGTACGGCCCGACCTACAAGCTGGGGCTGACCTTCACGCATTTCTGAATGACGGGGCTGATCTTTCTGTGGCGAGGGGACTCAGCGAAACCCTCTCGCCACAAGGTAAATAAAAACCACTTTGAGCCCGGCTCGATGACAAGGATTTTGCGTTGGATATGAATATCGGTTTTTCCAAGCACTATTGGCTGGCAATGTTGATCGGCCTGGCCACCGGCCCGGCCCTGGCGGCTCCAGCCAGCCCCGGCCTGACGCTGCAACCCTGGGCGCCGACCCAGGCACTTTCCCTGGATGCGCTGACGTTCCTGCCCGGCGAGCAGACCCGCGAACGCCTGGCCGCCGGGCGCGACGGGCTGCTGCTGCTCGATGCCCGAGGCCGCGAACTGGCGCGCCTGAAGGGTCGTTTCGAAGGCCTCGACAGCCGCACCCTCGGCACCGACGTGCTGGTCGCCAGCCTCGACAGCACGCGCCAGCAGGCGGTACTGGTCAACCTCGACCCCAAGGGCCGTCGATGGGGGGCGCCGGTGTACCTGCCCACCCGGGACTTTCCGGTCAACGGCCTGTGCCTGTACCGCGATGAGGCGAGCAACCTGTTCGTGTTCCTGGTGGGCGAAGAGGGCAAGGGCGAACAATGGCTGGTAGGCGCCGACGGGCAATTGAGTGCGAAGCCCCAGCGCGTGCGCGGTCTGCCATTGCCACCGGACGCCAAGACCTGCCAGGTGCAGGACGCCGCCGGCCAGTTGTTCGTCAACGAAGAGCGGGTCGGCTGGTGGGCCTATCCGGCGTCCGCTGAAGCCGAGACCGTGCGGATGCCCGTGGCGATGCGCACGCCGTTCGGGGATATCCGGCAGACGGCAGGTGCCATGGCGGTGATGCCGGGGGGCATGCTGGGCCTCGATCCCGACGCCGCGCAATTGCATCTGTACCAGCAAACGGACGCGGGATGGACGTCCCAGGGCATCCTGGCCCTGGCAGGCCTGAAAGAGCCGGAAGGCCTGGCGGCACGGTTGACAAAAGACGCGCTCGAAGTGCTACTGCGGGACGACGACAACGGCCAGCTGTACCAGGGCGAAATCCGCTGGCAACCGGCGCCGGTAGCGCTGGCGCCGGTGTTGCCCAGCGTGGCTGCCGTCGCCCAGAGCGAACCGGTGGCTCGCCAGGGCGACGCCGCGGATGACCCGGCGATCTGGGTGCACCCGACGACGCCCGGGGCGAGCCGGGTGCTGGGCACCAACAAGAAGCAAGGGCTGCTCGCCTACGACCTGCAAGGCAAATTGCTGCAGGAGCTGTCGGTGGGGCGTCTGAACAACGTCGACTTGCGGGCCAATTTCAAACTCGGCATGCAAACCGTCGACCTGGCGGTGGCCAGTAACCGCGACCGCAACAGCCTGAGCCTGTTCAGCATCGACCGCGCCAGTGGCGAGCTGCGCGAAGCGGGCGAGGTCCCCACGCCGCTGGAGGACATCTACGGCATCTGCCTGTTCCAGCCCGCCGAGGGCGAGTTGTATGCCTTCGTCAACGGCAAGGACGGCCGCTACCTGCAATATCGCCTCAGCGCCCCGGATGGGCTGGTCAAGGGCGAGTTGGTGCGCCAGTTCAGCGTCGATAGCCAGCCTGAAGGCTGCGTGGCCGATGAGCGCCATCAGCGGTTGTTCCTGGGGGAGGAAGACGTCGGCGTCTGGGCCGTGGATGCCCGGGCCGACCAGCCGGCCACCTTGACCCGCGTGATCGAAGTCGGCCCGCAACTGCACGCCGACGTCGAAGGCATGGCCCTGTACCGAGGCGACGGCGGCGATTACCTGGTGGTGTCCAGCCAGGGCAACGACAGCTACCTGGTGCTCGATGCCGCGCCGCCTTTCGCCGTACGCGGTGCTTTGCGGGTCGGCTTGAATGCGGCGGCGGGTATCGACGGCGCCTCGGAAACCGACGGCCTGGAAGTCACTTCGGTCAACCTCGGCGGGCCCTGGAGCCAGGGGATGTTGGTGGTCCAGGACGGACGCAAGCGCATGCCCGAACAGGCCCAGAACTTCAAGTTCGTGCCCTGGGCCGATATCGCCAGGGCGCTGCGCCTGCCTTGAGCGACGCTGTCATCAACCGGTCACGAACATTTCATCGAATAGCAGCCAGACAGGAGTTCTACCCATGCAAGCCACTTTGGAACACATGACGATCTGGGGCCTTATCGGCGACGCGAGTCTGCTGGTCAAGGCGGTCATGCTCACGCTGTTGCTGGCGTCGCTGTCGAGCTGGTACCTGATCATCCAGCGCAGCACGGTACTGCAACGCAACGAGCGACAGCTCAAGGGTTTCATGCAGCGTTTTCGCAGCAGCCAGGACCTGTTGCCCCTGTACCGCGAAAGTGCCCAGGCCAGGGACGTGGACGGCGGCATCACGCCGATTTTCCAGGCAGGCCTGCTGGCCTTCACTCAGTTCCACCAACCTTCCTGCCAACCCGAGGTGGTGCTCGAAGGGGTGGAGCGTTCGCTGCAAGTGGCGATCAGCGAGCAGGAAGTGCAACTGGAAAAGGGCCTGCAATTGCTCGCCACCGTCGGTTCGGTCAGCCCCTACATCGGTCTGTTCGGCACCGTCTGGGGGATCATGAACGCATTCCTCGGCCTGTCCCAGGTACAGCAGGCCAGCCTCTCCACGGTAGCGCCGGGCATCGCCGAAGCGCTGATCGCCACGGCCATCGGCCTGTTCGCCGCAATCCCGGCGGTGATCGCGTACAACCGGTTCGCCGCCCGTGGCCAGACCCTGCTGACCTGCTACTACGCCTTCGGCAACGAGTTGCAGGCCCGTCTGCATCGCAAGCTGCACGGCGCCCCGGTGAACCTGGCTTCGGCCGCTTGAAAGGAGAGGGCAGATGCTAGTCAAGCCACAACGCAAGCACGGGCCCAAGGCCGAAATGAACGTGGTGCCTTACATCGACGTGATGTTGGTGTTGCTGGTGATTTTCATGGTCACCGCGCCCATGCTGACCCAGGGTGTGAAGATAGAACTGCCCAAGGTCGCGAGCGAGGCACTGGCCAACGACAGTCGCCAGCGGATCCTGACCCTGTCGGTCAAGGCCGAAGGCGGCTACTACTGGAACCTGGGCGACGAACTGGACACCCGACACCAGACCGACAGCGCCGTGGACCTGGAGCAGATGCGGGCCAAGGTGGCCCAGGTGGTTGCCGAGCGCAGCGACACCCAGGTGTATATCCGGGCCGACGATCATGCCGATTACGGCCGGGTCGTCGCCGCCATGGCCGCCTTGCAGCAGGGCGGCGTGAGCAACCTGGGACTGGTGACCGAGGCGCCGCAATGACGGCGATGATCATGCACAGTTCTTCCATGAACCTGCCGGTAGCGGCCAGCCACCGTTTCTGGCAAAACAGCCTGGCGGCCGGGCTCGCCGTGGCCCTGCACGCTGCCGTGGCGGCCTTGCTGGTACTGGGTTGGAGCGTGGAAAAGCCTGCCGCGGAGGCAGCCCGGGTGCTACGCACGCAATGGGTGGTGCTGCCGGCCCCTGCGCCCGAGGCGGCCGCCCCGGCCCCGCTGGAACCTGTGGCAGCGCAACCGGTGGAGTCCGTCCCGGCGCCGGCCGAGATGCCCCGGCCCGAAGCGGCCAAGCCCCTCCCGGACCCGAGCCTCCAGGCGCGAAAACTCGAACAGGCAGCCTTGGCGCGCAAACGGGTAGAGGAGCACAAACGCGAGCAACAGGCCCGACAGCAACGCGAGCGCGTAGAGAACGAGCGGCGTGCGGAGCATGAGCGGCACTTGCAGGAAGCCCAGCAGGCCGCCGAACAACAACGCCAGGCCAGGCAGGCCGATGAACTGGCCCGGCAACACCAGGCCGAGCAGGCCCGCCTGGCTGCCGCCGACAGCCGCAGCTACCAGCCGTTGAGCAAGCAAGCCCCGGATTATCCGCAGCGTGCCCTGGACAAAGGCCTGGAAGGCGACTGCACGGTGGAATACAGCGTGACGCCGGATGGGCGCATCGATAATCCCAAGGTACTCGACGGTTGCCATCCACTGTTCATCCGTCCGTCCCTGGCCGCGGCCCAGGGCTTTCGTTATCAGCCCCGGATCATCGATGGCAAGGCGGTGACCGTGCCGGCGGTGCGCAATACCTTCCACTATCGGATCAAATGAGCTGCGGACAACCGTCCACGCAAGGTTCGCGGTACAGCGCCTAGGCCGGGTCGGCGGGCCGATGCTGGCGCAGCAGTTCGATCTGCTGGGATGGGATCAAGGTGCGCAACGCCTTGTACAGCGCGCGGGTCTCCAGCAGGTTCCAGATGCGTAGCATGGTTTCCAGCGCATCCAGGGGCTTGCTGATGAAGTCCCGCGCGCCCAGGGCCAGCGCCCGCAGACGGGTGTCCCGGGTCGCGTCGGCGGTCAGGACCAGGATCGGCAGGTAGTCGTTGGCCGGTATGCGGCGGTTGAGCTGTTCCAGTACGGCGAAGCCGTCGAAGGCGGGCATGTGCAGGTCAAGGATCACCAGGTCCGGCTCGAAGCTGTTGAACAGGTCGAGGGTGCGCAGCGGTTCTGTGCTGCTCAGCACATTATGCAGGCCTTCGCGGGCCAGCAATTGCTCCATCAGGTCCAGGTTGGGGCGCTGATCGTCGACGATCAGGATGCGCAGGTCGCGGTTCATGCGGGCTCCGGCAGATAGTGCTCAAGATGGGCCAGGAAGGCCTGGATGTGAATGGGTTTGGTCAGGATCGCCGTGGCGCCGGCATCCTGCAGGGCTCGGTGGGTCAGGTCGCTGGCGTCGGCGGTGATCATCAGCACCGGCGTCGCGGCAGTGGCGGGGGACTGGCGCAAGCGACGCAAGACTTCCAGGCCCTCCAGGTCCGGCAGGGTCACGTCCAGCAGGATCAGTTGCGGCGCGTGCTGGCGCGCCAGGTCCAGGCCTATCTGGCCCTGCATGCTCGACAGCAGCTGGATGCCCGGACGGCGTTGCATCAGGGTCTCGATCAGCGCGAGGCTCGAAAGGTTGTCTTCGATGCACAGGACCTTGCCGTGGTACTGGACGGGTGGGCGGGCCACCGCCAGGGGCGCGATGGGCGCCGAATGGCTGTCGCTCACCTGGGCGGCCGGCAACAGCAGGGTAAAGCAGCAACCCTGTTGCGGCACGCTGTGCACCTGGAGGCTGCCCTGCATCATTTCCAGCAGGCTCTTGCTCAGGGACAGTCCGAGGCCGGTGCCCTCGACCTGGGGATCGGCGTCCAGGCGTTCGAACGGCTTGAACAACTGCGCCAGTTGATCGAGGGCAATGCCGTGCCCGGTATCGCTGACGGCGATGCTGACCTGATGGGCCTGGGCGGTCACTTCGATGCGCACCTCGCCGCCGGGACGGTTGTACTTGATGGCGTTGGACAGCAGGTTGAGCAGCACCTGGACCAGGCGCTGACGGTCGGCCCGCACACCAGTGCCCTCCGGAAGCGGCGGCAGTTCGACGAGACGAATGCCGGCGTCGGCGGCCATGGGCGAAACCAGCGTCAGGGCCTCGTGCAGGACCGCCGACAGAGCGATGGGCTCGATATTCAGCGGCAGGCGGCCGGCCTCGATGCGGGCGATGTCCAGCACCTCGTTGATCAGCGCCAGCAGGTGCTGGCCGGCGCGCAGGATATGGCTGACCTGGGGGCGCTGCCCGGCCGTGGAGTCCATGTCCAGCAACTGCGCGAAGCCGAGGATGGCATTGAGGGGCGTGCGCAACTCATGGCTCATGCGCGACAGAAACTCGCTCTTGGCCCGGCTGGCGCTTTCCGCTTCTTCGCGGGCAGTGCCCAGGGCGATCTCGGCGGCACGCCGGTCGGTGATGTCCCGGGTGATCTTGGAGAAACCGCGCAGGGCGCCGGTGGCGTCGTATTGGGCCGTGATGACCACGCTGGCCCAGAAGCGACTGCCATCCTTGCGACAGCGCCAGCCTTCTTCCATGTAATGGCCGTCGCGGGTGGCTTCGCGCAGGGCCATGTCCGGATGTGCCGGGCATTCCTCGGCCAGGTAGAACAGGGAAAAATGCCGACCGAGGATTTCCTGTTCGGTATAGCCCTTGATCCGCTCGGCGCCGGCATTCCAGGTGATCACGTGGCCCTGGGCATCCAGCGCGAAGATCCCGTAGTCCTTCACGCCGTCGATGATCAGCCGCAGCCGTTCCTCGTTGTCCCGCAGCGCCCGCTCGCGCTCGGCCAGCAGTTGCCCGGCCTCCACCAGGCGGGTGCCCAACTGCCCGATCTCGTCCTGTTCCGGTGGTTGCGGCAGCAAGGGTTGACCCAGGGCCAGGCGCTGGGCGTTGCCTTGCACCTGTTGCACCCGGGCAACGATGCCCTTGGACAGGAACAGCACCGCGACTATCGCACCGAACAGGCCGCATACCGCTGCCAGCAACGTGGCGAACAGCAGGCGCATGCGGGTGGCCGAGGCGGCGGCGCTGCGTTCGTCGAGCAGGGCGTCCTCACGGATGCGCATGGCGTTGATCTGTTCGCGCAGCACGTCCAGCACCTGCTTGTTTTCGATCAGGATCGCCGTGATGGCCTCGGTGTCATCGGTCCTGCCGTTGCGCAGCGCCGCCAATCCGTCGAGTTTCTCCTCGATCAGCGGCGTGATGGTCTGCAGATGATCGCGCACGCTGGCGTCGCGGATGTTGTGGTCCAGGCGTTGCAGGGCGGCCTGGATCAGCGACGTGGCCTTTTCGTAGCCGGGCAGGAAGTCCTCGCGGCGGGTCAACAGGTAGCCCCTCACGCTGGCCGCTGCTTCGGCCAGCAGGGTATGGACCGCCTGGATATCACCCTGGACCCGCAACACCCGGCGAACGTCCTCCTCGGCGCGGGCAGTCTGGCGTTCGGTGAAGTAGATCAGCACCAGCGACAGCAACAGCACCACCAGCGGCAGGGAAATCACCACCAGGGCCTTGCCTCGCAGGGGCAGGTCGTCCCAGCGACGCGTGATCCGCAGCTTCATGGCCATTGCCCGGCGGGTTGCGCCACCAGGCCCAGGGCGATGCCGCGCACCGCGGCCTGAGTCCGGTCGGCGGCGCCCAGCTTGCCGATGACCCGCTCCACATGGGCCTTGGCGGTGCCGGGGGCGATGCCGAGCTTTTCGCCGATTTCCCGGTTGCTGAAACCGCCCGCCACCAGGCCCAGCACCTGGCGTTCCCGGGTCGTGAGGGCCTGCAATTGAGCGGCGGCGCTGCCTCCGCGCTCGGCCATGCGCCGCAGCAAGCGGGCGCTGACGGCGCTGTTCAAGGTCTCTTCGCCCCGGGCCACCCGCCGGAGGGCATCCAGCACTTCCTCGCGGCTGGCGTCCTTGAGCAGGTAGCCAACGGCACCGGCATCGATGGCTGCTTCCAGGTGGTCGGGGCTGTCGTCCATGGTGAAGATCATGACTTTGATGAAGGGCTGGCGTTGTCGCAGGAGGCGCGCCGCGCCCAGGCCGTTGAGCACCGGCATGCGGATGTCGAGGATGGCGATGTCCGGGTGCAGCCGTTCGCACAGGTCCAGGGCTTCCTGGCCATCTCGGGCCTGGCCGACCACCTCGAAACCTTCGCTTGCGGCCAGCATGGCGATGAACCCGGTGCGGGTGACTTCATGATCGTCGGCCAGCAACAGGCGTATGGGCGCGGTCATGGCTGCTCTCCATGGGCGGGCAGTGGTACGCGGATCAGCAGCCGGGTCCCGCCCAGGGGGGCGCTCGAACAGCTCAATTGCCCTCCCAGAAGGCTGGCGCGCTCTTGCATCGCGGCAAGCCCCAGGTGGCAGCGGCCATTGGTTTCGACAGGTTGCCGCAGGGCGAAGCCACGGCCGTCGTCCTCGACCCGCAGGCAGGCCTGGCCGTCGCTCACCGACAGGCCCAGGCGCGCATGGCTGGCCTGGGCGTGCTTGAGGATATTGTTGATGCCCTCCTGCGCGATGCGGAACAGGGCGATCTCTACCGCGCCGGGCAGGCGGGCGGCGCTGTGATCGTCCCAGCTCACCGCCAGTCCCGCCTCGCGCAGGCGATCGGCTTCCTTGTCGACAGCCTTGTACAGGCCAAAGTCATCCAGCACATGGGGGCGCAGGCCGCCGATCAATTGCCGGCCTTCACCGACGCAGCCCTTGGCCAGGGCCAGGATGGTCTGCAACTCGTTCGCCAGCTCCGGAGGCAGGGAGGGGCAGCGCCCGGCGAAACCCTGCAAGCGTTGATGCAGGCCTGCCAGATTCTGCGCCAGGCCGTCGTGCAGGTCGTAGGCCACGCGCTTGCGCTCGTCCTCCTGGGCACTGAACAGGCGATGGACCAGCTCCGACATGGTGCGCTCCCGGGCCTGGAGCGCTTCGAGCAGCCGATGGTTCTCCAGATGCGCGGCCAACAGTGTCGCTAGCAGTTGCAGCGAGTCGATGTCTTCGTTGTCCGGCGCCGTGATGGTCACGCTGTTGCCCAGCAGCAAGACTCGGGATACCGCGCCGTCGAAGGTGCGCAAGGGCACGCGCAGCACTTGCGGCAGGACGCTGCCGGGGCACTCCAGCCATTGCGGGTCGGCCGAAGGCGAATGGGCGAGGCTGGCGAGCCGTTCCAGGCGCTCGCCGCTGCCATGGCTGGCGAGGGTTCGCAGCGGGTCATCCGCCGTCCACTCCATCAGCAGGCCGTGATCCATGGCCATGAACGCACAGGCCCGTTGCACCACGCGCTGGCGCATCTGGGCCAGCGGCAGCCGGGTCAGTTCATGGCCGGTGCCCAGCAGCAGGCCCAGGCGCGCGGCACGGCTTTGCGACTGGCGATACTGGGTCCGAATGGCCAGGGCGCTGCCGGGGTCATGGGGAGGGCTTTGCATGGGGGCTCCGGTATCAAAGGGACCGATTCGGTCGCGAGGCGGTATCAAGCCTTGCATGAAAAGTACCTGCGCGACGATCAGGCTGCGTTGAAAACCGCCTTGCCTGGTCGTCAATCGTTGGCTTTGCATGTACAGCCTAGAGCGTGTCGGTGGCGGGGCCCATCTGCCGAACGGCATAGTCGATCGGCACCGGTTGGCCGATGGCGGCGGTGCGGGCGGCCGGCAAAGTGGGGTCATTGAAACCCAAAGGAGCCCCACGATGAAAATGAAAACCTTCGCCCTTGCCGCCTTTTTTGTGCTGACCTCGCCGTTGGTCCATGCGGCCGATGCCACGCCTTACGTGTATCGCACCGTGGCCGAACAGCCGAAAGACGTGGGTGATCGCGAAATCGCTGCGCTCTTCGACCAGTGGAACACCACGCTGAAGACCGGCAGTGCCAGGGCAATGACCAGCCTTTATGCACCGGACGCCATCCTGCAGCCGACGCTGTCCAACAAGGTGCGCACCACACCGGCACAGATCCAGGACTACTTCGATCACTTCCTGACCGGCAAGCCGGTGGGAACGATCAATTACCGGGAGATCCGTCATATGGGCCCCGATGCGGCCATGGACAGTGGGGTCTACACCTTCACGCTCACCAACGCCGACGGCAGCAAGCGGGATGTCCAGGCCCGCTATACCTTCCTCTACGAACGCCTGGATGGGCAGTGGAAGATCATCAACCATCACTCTTCGGCCATGCCGGAGGTGCCGAAAGTCCTGCACGCCAGCCACTGACCCGTCTTGCCGCACCCGCGCCCTTGCTTGCAAGGGCGTTGTCGTTTCTCGGCAAGGCCGAGTCATCGCCCGGCGAGCAGGGCTTTATGCATTCATGGGGCATAAAGGACTTGGATTAGCGCATGAATATTAATTAGAATCAGTCTCATTTGAGACATTCCATGCGCAGGGCCTCTTGACATGTTTGATGCAGCTACGCCGGCGGAGCAGTCCCTACATACGTTGTACCGTGATCACGGCAGCTGGCTGGAAGGCTGGCTGAGGCGGCGCATGGGCAACGCCTGGGATGCCGCGGACCTGCGCCAGGATACCTTCCTGCGAGTGCTGTCCAGCGCCCAGCCCCTGGCCGACCTGCACGAGCCTCGCGCCTATCTGCTGACGATCGGCAAGCGGCTGCTGAGCAATTTCTACACCCGGCGCAACCTGGAGCAGGCTTATCTCGACGCATTGGCGAGCTTGCCCGAAGCGTGCGTACCGTCTCCCGAACAACGTTGGTTGCTGCTCGAAACCCTGCACGCCCTGGATGAGTTGCTCGATGGCCTGCCGCCCTTGGTGCGGCGGGCCTTTTTGTGGAGCCAGCTCGAAGGGCTGGGCTACCGGGAAATCGCCGAGCGCATGCAGGTGTCCGAGCGCACCATCAAGCGCTACATGGCCCAGGCCTACGAACATTGCCTGCTGGTGGACTTCTGATGAACCCGGCTCCTTGCCCCGAAGCCCGGGAAGTGGCCCGGGCGGCGGCTCGCTGGTTGGCCATGATGGACGTTGGTGACGGTAAATTCGATTCCGCCGGCCTGCAGCGTTGGCGGGACAGCTGTGCCCAGCATGAGGCGGCCTGGCAGAAGGCCCTGCGATTGCGCCAGCGATTCGCCGGTGTGCCTCCCGAGTTGGGCATGGCGACCCTGGATCGGCCATCCCTGCCTCGGCGCGATGTACTCAAGCGGGCCTTGGGCGTCGCTGCACTGGTGCCGGCCGCCTGGATCCTGGGACGAGAGCTGCCGCTGCAAGCCTGGCGGGCCGACTTGCACACCGCCACCGGAGAACAGCGGCGCTGGTCGCTGGTGGATGGCAGCGTATTGCAGTTGAACACCGACAGCGCCGTGGACCTGGATCTCAAGGCACGGCGAGTGCTTCTGGTCCAAGGCGAGATGGCCCTTAAGGTCGCGGTCGATATGCCGCTGACCGTCCAGGCACCTTATGGGACGATCACCCTCAGGGATGGCGAAGTCTGTGTGCGGTTGAGCCAGGGCAGTTGCCAGGTGTCGTTGCTCAGCGGTTCAGCGCAACTGCAGCCGCTGCATGGGCTGTCGCTGACGTTGGAGAAAGGCCAGCAGGTCAGTTTACAGGCCGCCGGCGCAGGGCCTGTGAGTGCCTTCGATGTGGCTCAGTTGGGCTGGCGTGACGGCGTGCTGGTGGCGCAGAACCAGCCGTTGGGGGATTTTCTGCGAGAGCTGGACCGTTATCGTCCGGGCGTGTTGCGTTGGGACCAGAGCCTGGAGTCGCTACGGGTGACCGGGAGCTTCCGCCTGGAAAACACCGATCGGATCCTTGCGCTGCTGGCGGCCAGCCTGCCGTTGGATGTGCAAATGCGCACCGGGTACTGGGTCACGCTGGTCCCTCGTAAAAATATCGCCTGAAGCCTGTCCCCTTTTTTTGTCTCGCTTGTCATTCAAGGCAAGTGAACAAAAACGAGAGCTCCCTCCAATGTCCGTAGCAGTACCTTTGCGTTTTCGCCCGGCCGTTGCCGGCTGGCGTCCGCTGTTGAACCTGAGCCTGATGCTGAGCCTGAGTGCCAGCCCATTCTTCATCGCCACCAGCCAGGCCGAGGATGCGTCCCGGCGCAGCTACCAGGTGCCGGCCGGCAGCCTCAGCGCCGCACTGACCCGGTTCGCCGGTCTGGCGGGGGTCAACCTGTCGGTGGATCCGTCCCTGGTCAGCGGCCGCAACAGCCCCGGCCTCGCGGGCGAATACGGTGTTGAGGAGGGCTTTGCCCGTCTGCTGCAGGGCTCCGGCCTGCAATTGCAACCGGTGGGTGAACAGGCCTATGTCCTGGTGCCCGCGCCGGAAGGCAGCAGCCTGCAACTGGCGCCCACCTCGATTCTCGGAGCCGGTGCTACCTCGGGAGGCGACGTGTATGCCGGCGGCCAAGTGGCGCGTCGTGGCTCACAGGGCTTGCTGGGCTCGCGGGACTTCATGGAAACGCCGTTCAGCATGACCACCTACACCAGCGAGACGGTAAAGAACCAACAGGCGCGGACCCTGGGCGACCTGATCGCCAGCGACCCCTCGGTTCGTTCCACCAACCCGGCGGGTGGCCGCTATGAGCAATTCACCATCCGTGGTTTCAGTCTGTTCAACAGTGATGTGGCCTACAACGGTCTCTACGGTGTCTTGCCGACATACACCATCGACATGGAAATGGCCGACCGGGTCGATATCCTCAAGGGCCCGACCCAACTGATCAACGGAATCTCGCCACGTGGCAGCGTGGGCGGCGGCATCAACGTGGTGCCCAAGCGCGCGAGCGACAAGCCCATCACCTCGTTCACCGGCAACTACGCCTCCAACAACCAACTGGGCGGTGCGGTGGATGTCGGTCGGCGGTTCGGCGAAGACAACAAGTTCGGCATCCGCTTCAACGGCGTCAAGCAGTCCGGCGACACCGAGTGGGACCACCAGAGCGTGGATCGGGAGATGGCCGTGCTGGGCCTGGACTTCCGCGGCGAACGCCTGCGTCTGTCCACCGACATCGGTCATACCGAGCGCGATACGGATGCACCGCAGGAGCGCGTACAAGTGGGCGCCAATGCCCAGGTTCCCCATGCCAGCGACGTGCGCGACAACTATGCGCAGCCCTGGACCAAGGCGCGGACCAAAGACACCTTCGGTACGGTGAACGCCGAATTCGATGTCAACGATGCCGTGATGCTGTATGGCGGTGTCGGAGCGCGTAAAAGCAACCATGACTTCCTTCGCCATAACGTCTCGGTGAGCAATGACGCCGGCGACTTCACCGTTCAGCCACGGGATTTCACCCGGGACGAAAATGTCCGGACGGCCACGGCCGGGGTTCGCAACTGGTTCCACACCGGGCCGGTGAGCCATGAGGTCAACCTGGCCGCCAGTTATTTCTACATGGACTTCACCAATGGCGGCGCCCGCTATGCCAACGGCCGCAGCAACCTGTACGACCCGGTACAGACCCCGACCCCCAGCAGGCCTACGCGACAGGACGACAAGGTCTACACCGAGAACCACTTCAGCGGCGTGGCATTGTCCGACACCCTGGGCTTCTTCGATGACCGGCTGTTGTTGACCCTCGGTGCCCGGTGGCAGCGGGTGGAGGTGGATGACTGGACCAACCATGTCAAAGGCGACACGGCCTACGATGAAGAGAAGGTCTCGCCGTCGGGTGGCCTCCTGTTCAAGGCCACCGACAGACTGTCTTTGTATGCCAACTACATGGAAGGCCTGAGCCAGGGCAAGATCGCACCGTCGACCTCGATAAACGAGGACGAGATTTTCCCGCCGTTCATCAGTCGCCAGGTCGAAGTGGGGGCCAAGTATGACGCAGGTCCATTCGCCTTGACGGCGGCGCTGTTCCGGATCAAGCAGCCGGCCTATGCCACCGATGCCACCACCCGTGTCTTCGGACCCAATGGCAAGCGCGAGAACAGCGGCGTGGAACTGAGTGTCTTCGGTGAGCCGATCAAGGGCACCCGCCTGCTCGGAGGTGTGATGTACATCGACAGCGAGCTGACCGATACCACGGGCGGCGCTTTCGATGGCAACCGGGCCCCGGCCACCCCCAAATACAACGTCAACCTAGGAGCCGAGTGGGACGTGCCGACGATGCAGGGCCTGACCCTGACCAGTCGCGGCATCTATTCCAGCTCGCAATACCTGGACCAGTCCAACGTCAAGGAAATCGACTCCTGGTTCCGTTTCGACGTGGGCGCCCGCTATACATTCAAGGTCGACGAGAAGAACATCACCTTGCGCGCCAACATCGAGAACGTGGCGGACAAACGCTACTGGAGCTCGGCCGGTGCCTCGGACGACAGCGAACCAGGCTTGACGCTGTCGACGCCGCGCACCTACCTGCTGTCAGCGACCGTCGATTTCTGACCCGTCGTAGAGCTCCAGGGAGGGAGCCATTTCCAGGCGTCAGCATGGGGGGAGGGCTGTTCGGTCGCGGCGTGAAACAGGCCCGCCAGGCACCCCGTCAATCAGGTGTCGCGGAACAGGTCGTGGGCGTCCAGCAGTCGCCAGGCGATTTGCGGACGTTTCTCCAGCGCGCGGCGAATGGCAGCGGGGATCGACTGGCGAATCTTGCGGCACAGCCCCGGTTGCGGCTGGAATTCGATGACGATGCCGCGCATGGTCCTGACTTCGTTGTAGCCCGGCTCTATGGTCAGGCGTACCCCGAGATTCTCATACAGGCGCTGCTGCAACCGTTCCAGTTCGGCCAGGTCCTGGATGCTTTCCAGGCGTTCGAGCAGGCGCTTTTCTTCCTGGCGGTTCAGGCAAAGGATGCGCAAGTCTGCGCCGGGCGTTTCCAGCAACGCATCGCGGCCGCAATCGCAAACGCCGGGCGGGCAGGGGGGACGGATCGGAATCGACGCGGTCATGGGCTCCACAAACTCTGCGACACAACGCAACTGCCGCCGGATCTGCCGGCGGCCCTGGCAATGTGATGCCTGATGGTATCGGGGTCAACCCCGTCATCAGGCCGCTTGTCTGTCGCCGGGCACGATCCGCTCGTCTGTTTCTGCCTCGATTCGAGCGAATCCTTGCGCGGCAGCGCCCCCAGTATCTCGGCATGGGCGGCTGCATTGCGCTCCCCATCGAGTATATCCACGGCAACGAACTGATGGTGGGGGCGGCGTCGAGGCGTGTGCCGCCAGCCGCTACGTTGCTGGCTTCCTAGCCGGCCGCCAGGGACCGTTGCCCGCGAGCAACGGTCCCTCGCAGCAGCGTTTAAGGACTACAGCCCCAGCTCGGACAGGCCCGGATGATCGTCCGGGCGGCGTCCCAGCGGCCAGTGGAACTTGCGCTCGCTTTCCTTGATCGGCATGTCGTTGATGCAGGCATACCGGTTGCTCATCAGGCCCTGTTCATCGAATTCCCAGTTCTCATTGCCATAGGAGCGGAACCAGTTGCCCGAATCGTCGTGCCATTCGTAGGCGTAGCGCACGGCGATGCGGTTGTCGGTAAAGGCCCAGAGTTCCTTGATCAGGCGGTAATCCAGTTCCTTGGCCCATTTGCGCGTCAGGAATGCCTTGGCTTCTTCCCGGTTATGGGCGAACTCGGCGCGGTTGCGCCATTGGGTATCCAGGGTATAGGCAAGGGATACCCGCTGCGGGTCACGGGAATTCCAGCCATCCTCGGCCAGGCGGACTTTCTCGATGGCCGATTCACGGGTAAAGGGCGGCAACGGTGGACGAACTTCAGCGCAAGATGACATGGCAAATCTCCAGTGGGGTGATGAATCAAGTTCACAAAGTTCAACGGGGCAGGTTTATTGCTTCTTTTCCAACAACAACGTGTGCAGCATGTCCTGGGCATCATCGGCGGCACTGTGATCGCCCATGACCAGCGCGACCGTAATGGCGCCATCAATCAGGATCAGCAGCTGCCGGGCCAGGGCGTCCGGGTGCTCGACGCCTTGTTCGGTGCAAAGTCGGGTGACGTAGTCGAGCAGTTTCTGTTTATGCAGCTTCGCCACCAGGCGGACCGGGTCTTGCGGGTCGCCGGTTTCGCCGCTGGTATTGATGAACGCACAGCCGCGAAAGCCCTCGCTCTGGAACCAGCCCTTGAGCACGGTGAACAGGTTGGACAGGCGTGCGGCCGGGGTCGGGGCCTTGTCGACCTCGGTGCTGAACCAGTGCATCCAGCGTTCGTCCCGTCGCTTGAGGGCGGCCACGATCAGGTCGTCCTTGTTGGCGAAGTAGCGATAAACGCTTTTCCTGGAGACGCCGGCGGTTTTCACCAGCAGATCCATGCCGGTGGCCGCGATGCCACTTTTATAGATCAACTTTTCGGCGACATCGAGGATGATGTCTCGTGTGTCATTGCTAATGATTTCATTCATGGGGTAGACAGTAGAACGATCGTTCTCCTTGGTCAAATGTTTTTTTCATGACGACGGGAAGACCCGGCCTCGTCCATGGTGTAAGCTCGTCCGTTCTTTGGAATCGATCTTATTGCGAGCCCTATGCCGTCGCTTTTCAAACGCCCCTTGCTGCCCAAGCTGCGCAGCTTTGCACTGACTGCCGATGCCGTGGCCATCCTCGATGGCCCGGCCGAATTCCGCCGCTGCCTGCTGGAGAAGATCGCCCAGGCTACCCGGCGCATCTACATCGTCGCCCTGTACCTGCAACAGGACGAGGCCGGCCAGGAAATCCTCGATGCGCTGCATGCCGCCAAGGCCGCGCGTCCCGAACTGGAAGTGGTCGTGGTGGTGGACTGGCTGCGGGCCCAGCGCGGGCTGATCGGCGCCAAGAAACAGCCGGGCAACTCGGCGTGGTACCAGGAGCAGACGCGCACCCATGCCAGTGAAGTGCCGATCTACGGCGTGCCGGTGCAGACCCGCGAGCTGTTCGGGGTGCTGCACCTCAAGGGGTTCGTGATCGACGATTGCGTGCTCTACAGCGGCGCGAGCCTGAACAATGTGTACCTGCACAAGTTCGACAAGTATCGCTACGACCGCTATCACCTGCTGCACAACGCCGCCCTGGCCGACTCGATGCACCATCTGGTGCAGCACGGCCTGATCGCGTCCAAGGCCGTGCACCGCCTGGACCTGCCGAACCTGCCCAGCACCCGCAGCCTGCGCAATGACATCGGCGACCTGCGCAGCCGGCTCAAGCACGCGGCCTACGACACCAGCGCCGGCAGCCTCGACAGGCACGGCCTGTCGGTCAGTCCGTTGCTGGGGGTGGGCAAGAACAATCCGTTGAGCCGGGTCATCGTCGAGCTGATCGCCAGCAGTCGTCGCCAACTGACGATCTGTACCCCGTACTTCAACCTGCCCCTGGGGCTGACCCGCGAGATCAACCGAGCCCTGGCCCGTGGCGTCAGGATCGACATCATCGTCGGCGACAAGACCGCCAACGACTTCTTCATCCCGCCGAGCGAGCCGTTCAAGATCATCGCCGCGTTGCCCTACCTGTATGAGATCAGCCTGCGGCGCTTCGCCAGGCGGCACCAGCGCTACATCGACAGCGGCCTGTTGAACCTGCACCTGTGGCGCGATGGCGACAACAGCTATCACCTCAAGGGCATGTGGGTCGACGAGCGCTATACCTTGCTGACCGGCAACAACCTCAACCCCCGGGCCTTTCGCCTGGACCTGGAAAACGCCTTGCTACTGGACGATCCCAAGGGCGAGCTGCTGGCACCACGCCAGGCCGAACTCGAACAGATCTACCGGCACACTCATCGGATCGAGCGCTACCTGGACCTGGAAGCTTTGCCGGATTACCCGGCGGCGGTGGCCAAGTTCCTCAAGCGGGTCAGCCGTGTGCGGATAGAACGGCTGCTCTACCGGATCCTGTGAACACTGGCGCCATGTCCGAAAAAGACACCATCTCCATCCAGTTGGTGCGCGAAGCGCTGCTGCAAAGCTGCGCCCCCGGAGCGGCCACGGATGAAGTGCTGAACAAGGTCGGCATCGAGCCCATGTCGCTGGATGATCCCCAGGCCCGGGTCCCGGCCGATGCCTATGCGCGGCTCTGGCGGTTGCTGGCCAGGCGACTGGACGACGAGTTCTTCGGCATGGACCCGCGCCGGCTCAAGTCCGGCAGCCTGGCCTTTCTCTGCCAGTGCGCCATGGCCCAGCCCACCCTGGCCGCCGGGTTGACGGCAGGGCTGGGGTTCCTGTCGCTGATGCTCGAACACTTGCCGGCGCAGTGGACCCGCCAGCAGAGCCTGGCGGAAATCGTCCTGCTGGAGGACGACCGGGAGCCACGCCGGGCCTTCACCTATTTCACGTACTGGATGATCGTCCATGGCGTGACCTGCTGGCTGGCCGGGCGGCGCATCCCGATTCTTTCCATCGAACTGCGTTGCCCGGCGCCGGATTTCTGCGACGACTACCGCGTGATGTTTTCCCAGAACCTGCGCTTTGACCGGCCACGGACCCGGATGATCTTTGCCGCCGAATGCCTGGACCAGCCCATCCGGCGCAATGCCGATGAGCTCAAGCGCTTTCTCGCCCGCGCCCCGGCCAATATCCTGGTCAAATACCGCGACCCGCAAAGCCTCGCCAGCCGTATCAGGCACGACCTGCGCCAGCTGCCCGCCGAACAGTGGCCGGAAACCGAGGCCCTGGCCCAGCAGCTCTGCGTTTCCGCCTCGACCCTGCGTCGACGCCTGGCGGAGGAAGGGCAGACCTACCAGGGCCTCAAGGACAGCGTGCGCAAGGAACTGGCGATTGCCTGGCTGGCCGAGCCTTCCATCAGTTTCGTGGAGATCGCCGCGCGCCTGGGGTTTGCCGATGCCAGTTCGTTCTACAAGGCGTTTCGCAAGTGGTCCGGGTCCAACCCCGGGCATTATCGAAGCCTGATCCTCAACGAACCTCACTGATCGTCGATCCCGCGACTATCGGCCTGGACGCATTGAATCCGCTTACCCCAGGGCGTTCTTGCGGTGCGCCCGTGCTGGCGATCCGGACCATGGCCAAACCAGTCATGCAACTTGATGGCTTTGACCATTGCCGCCCCCTCCCTTCGGCGCGAGTATTTGCCTGTTTACGGTTCCCCCACCAATAAAAAGTACAGAGGGATTCTGGTCATGCGCGATTACTCGTCCGCCACGTCGCAGTTCGATTACCTGAACACCGTCAATGCCGCGTTGCACGGCTCGCTCGAAGCGATGAACGCTTGCGTCGAATGTTGCGACCGGCATGCCTTGCCGGGACGCATCGCCTTGTTCTGGGAGGGACGCGACGGCAGCGACGCGACCTGGACCTACCGAGACCTGCAGGACAACGCCGCGCGTTTCGCCAATTTCCTGCTGGCCCAGGGCGTGGGCAAGGGCGACAAGGTGGCCGGGCTGCTGCCGCGCACCGCCGAATTGCTGATCGTGGTGCTTGCCACCTGGCGTATCGGTGCCGTCTATCAACCGCTATTCACCGCGTTCGGCCCCAAGGCCATCGAGCACCGCCTCGGGAGCTCGGGGGCACGCATGGTGGTCACCGACGCGGTCAACCGTCCCAAGCTCGCTGACGTCGATGGCTGCCCCACGGTGGTGACGGTGGGCGGCGAGAAAGGCCGGGGCATCGTGCGTGGCGACTACAGTTTCTGGGCCGAAGTGGACAACCATTCCAGCCAGTGCGAACCGGTGATGCTCACCGGCGAAGACCCGTTCCTGATGATGTTCACCTCCGGCACCACCGGGCCGGCCAAGGCCTTGTCCGTGCCGCTCAAGGCCATCGTGGCCTTCCAGAGCTACACCCGTGACGCCGTGGACCTGCGCCCCGAGGACGCTTTCTGGAATGTCGCCGATCCGGGCTGGGCCTATGGCATCTATTTCGGTGTGACCGGGCCGCTGGCCATGGGGCATCCGATCACCTTCTACGACGGCCCGTTCACCCTGGAAAGCACCTGCCGGGTGATCAACAAGTACGGCATCACCAACCTGACGGGCTCGCCCACGGCCTATCGCCTGTTGATTGCCGGAGGCGAGCAGTTCGCACGTTCGATCAAGGGCCGTCTGCGGGTCGTCAGCAGTGCCGGCGAGCCGCTGAACCCGGAAGTGATCCGCTGGTTCGCCGATCACCTCGATGTGGTGATCCGTGACCACTACGGCCAGACCGAGCTGGGCATGGTGCTGTGCAACCACCACGGGCTGGAGCATCCGGTGCACCTGGGGGCGGCCGGCTTCGCCTCGCCGGGCCACCGGATTGTGGTGCTGGATGAAAACCAGCGGGAACTGGGGGTGGGGCAGCCAGGCATCCTTGCCATCGACCGCAGCCAGTCGCCGATGTGCTGGTTCGCCGGTTACGAGGGCGGTCCCACCAAGTCCTTCGTCGGCGACTACTACCTGAGCGGCGACACGGTGGAGTTCAACGCCGACGGCAGCATCAGTTTCGTCGGACGCAGCGACGACGTCATCACCACGTCCGGCTACCGCGTCGGCCCGTTCGACGTGGAAAGCGCGTTGATCGAGCACCCGGCAGTGGTGGAGGCGGCCGTGATCGGCAAGCCCGACCCGGAGCGGACCGAACTGGTGAAGGCTTTCGTGGTGCTGGGCGCCCAGTACCGTGCCGCGCCGGAACTGGCCGAAGAGTTGCGCCAGTACGTGCGCAAGCGCCTGGCGGCGCACGCCTATCCTCGTGAAATCGAATTTGTCAGTGATTTGCCGAAGACCCCGAGCGGCAAGTTGCAGCGCTTTATCTTGCGCAACCAAGAGATTGCCAAGGCTCTAGGGGGTGTTCTCAGTTAGTTCCCCCACCGCGCCAGCCCTTCGGGTTGTGTCTTAAAGCGGGCCAGGCTTCGTGGCAGGCCTTGGGAAGGGAACAACCCTTCCCGGCGGCCTGCGCCTTGCCTGGCCCGCTTAAGGCGACAACGCGATGGGGAAAGCAACTGAGAACACCCCCTGGGCCGCGGCGCAGAACGTTACAGCTTGAACCAAAGGAAACCATGATGCAGATCGACAACAAGATTTTCCTCGTCAGCGGCGGTGCGTCCGGCCTCGGCGCGGCCACCGGCGAAATGCTGGTCAAGGCCGGTGCCAAGGTGATGCTGGTGGACCTCAATGCCGACGCCGTGGCCGCTCAGGCCCAGGCACTCGGTTGCCACAGCGTGGTGGCGGACATCAGCGACGAGGCCGCGGCCGAAGCGGCGGTCAAGGCCACGGTGGATGCCTTTGGCGGCCTGAACGGGCTGGTGAACTGCGCAGGCATCGTGCGCGCAGAGAAAATCCTCGGCAAGAACGGTCCGCATGCCCTGGCCAGTTTCAGCCAGGTGATCAACGTCAACCTGATCGGCAGCTTCAACCTGCTGCGCCTGGCCGCGGCTGTCATTGCCGAAACGCAGGCCAATGCCGACGGCGAGCGTGGCGTGATCATCAACACCGCTTCGGTGGCTGCCTTCGACGGCCAGATCGGCCAGGCGGCCTACGCTGCCTCCAAAGGCGCCATCGCCAGCCTGACCCTGCCGGCAGCCCGGGAGCTGGCGCGCTTCGGCATCCGGGTGATGACCATCGCCCCCGGTATTTTCGAAACACCGATGATGGCTGGCATGACCCCCGAAGTGCGCCAGTCCCTGGCCGCCGGCGTGCCATTCCCGCAGCGGCTGGGCAAACCGACCGAGTACGCCGCGCTGGTCCGGCATATCATTGAAAACAGCATGCTCAATGGCGAGGTGATCCGTCTCGACGGTGCCTTGCGCATGGCAGCCAAATAGGAGGTTTTCCATGTCCAACGATCCGATTGTCATCGTCAGCGCTGTCCGCACCCCCATGGGCGGCTTCCAGGGCGAACTGAAAAGCCTGACCGCGCCACAGTTGGGGGCTGCCGCCATCAAGGCCGCCGTTGAGCGTGCCGGTATCGCGCCGGACGCGGTCGAGGAAGTGCTGTTCGGTTGCGTGCTCGCCGCCGGCCAGGGCCAGGCACCGGCACGCCAGGCGGCATTGGGGGCGGGGCTCGACAAGTCGACCCGCTGCACCACCCTCAACAAGATGTGTGGTTCGGGCATGGAGGCGGCGATCCTGGCCCATGACATGCTCGTGGCCGGCAGCGCCGATGTGGTCGTGGCCGGCGGCATGGAGAGCATGTCCAACGCGCCGTACCTGCTCGATCGCGCTCGCAGCGGCTTGCGCATGGGCCACGGCAAGGTGCTCGACCATATGTTCCTCGATGGCCTGGAGGATGCCTACGACAAGGGGCGCCTGATGGGAACCTTCGCCGAAGACTGTGCCGAAGCCAACGGCTTCAGTCGTGAGGCCCAGGATGCCTTCGCCATTGCGTCCACCACCCGTGCCCAGCAAGCAATCAAGGACGGCAGTTTCGATGCCGAGATCGTGCCGTTGCAGGTGATGGTCGGCAAGGAGCAGGTGACCGTGCGCCATGACGAGCAGCCGCCCAAGGCGCGGATCGACAAGATCGCCTCCCTCAAACCGGCTTTCCGCGAGGGCGGTACCGTGACGGCGGCCAATGCCAGTTCCATTTCCGACGGTGCCGCCGCCCTGGTGCTGATGCGCCAGAGCCAGGCTGTACAGCGCGGCTTGAAGCCGTTGGCGGTGATCCATGGCCATGCGGCATTCGCCGACACCCCGAGCCTGTTTCCCACGGCACCGGTCGGTGCGGTGAAGAAGCTGATGAAGAAAACCGGCTGGTCGCTGGATGAAGTCGACCTGTTCGAGGTCAACGAAGCCTTTGCGGTGGTAGGGCTGGTGACCATGGGCAAGCTGGAAATCCCCCACGACAAAGTCAACGTCCACGGCGGTGCGTGCGCATTGGGGCATCCGATCGGTGCGTCCGGCGCGCGGATCCTGGTGACCCTGCTTTCGGCCCTGCGCCAGAAAGGCCTCAAGCGCGGCGTCGCGGCCATCTGCATCGGTGGCGGCGAAGCCACGGCCATGGCTGTCGAATGCCTGTATTAAGGAATGACCATGCTTGCCACTGAAGAACAGACGCAAATCCGCGACATGGCCCGGCAGTTCGCCCAGGAACGCCTGAAACCATTTGCCGCCGACTGGGACCGCGAGCACCGTTTTCCCAGGGAGGCCATCGCCGAGATGGCCGAACTGGGTTTCTTCGGCATGCTGGTGCCGGAACAGTGGGGCGGTTGCGACACCGGTTACCTGGCCTATGCCATGGCCCTGGAAGAAATCGCCGCGGGCGATGGGGCCTGCTCGACCATCATGAGCGTGCATAACTCGGTGGGCTGCGTGCCGATCCTCAAGTTCGGCACCGATGAGCAAAAGACCCGGTTCCTGGCTCCCCTGGCCAGCGGCGCGATGCTCGGCGCCTTCGCCCTGACCGAGCCTCAGGCCGGTTCCGACGCCAGCAGCCTGAAGACCCGGGCGCGCCTCGAGGGCGACCATTACGTGCTCAACGGCAGCAAGCAGTTCATCACCTCGGGGCAGAATGCCGGGGTGGTGATCGTATTCGCGGTGACCGATCCGAGCGCCGGCAAGCGCGGCATCAGTGCCTTTATCGTGCCCACCGACTCGCCGGGCTACAGCGTGGCGCGGGTCGAGGACAAGCTCGGCCAGCACGCATCCGACACATGCCAGATCCTTTTCGAGGACATGAAGGTGCCGCTGGCCAACCGCTTGGGGGAGGAGGGTGAAGGCTATCGCATCGCCCTGGCGAACCTGGAAGGCGGACGCGTCGGTATTGCCGCCCAGGCGGTGGGCATGGCCCGGGCCGCGTTCGAAGCGGCCCGGGACTATGCCCGCGAACGGCAGAGTTTCGGCAAGCCGATCATCGAGCATCAGGCCGTGGCGTTCCGCCTGGCGGACATGGCGACCCAGATCGCCGTGGCCCGGCAAATGGTCCATTACGCCGCAACCTTGCGGGACAACGACCAGCCAGCGCTGGTGGAAGCGTCCATGGCCAAGCTGTTCGCCTCGGAAATGGCCGAGAAAGTCTGCTCCATGGCATTGCAAACCCTGGGTGGATACGGTTACCTCAACGACTTCCCGCTGGAACGCATCTACCGCGACGTACGGGTCTGCCAGATCTACGAAGGCACCAGCGACATTCAGCGCATGGTCATTTCGCGAAATCTTTGAACAGGAGTGCTGCATGAACTACGAAACGATTCTCTTGGAGATCCAGGACCGCGTCGGCCTGATCACCCTCAACCGTCCCCAGGCCTTGAACGCCTTGAACGCGCAGATCGTCAGCGAACTGAACCACGCCCTGGACAGCCTGGAAGCGGACCCCAGGATCGGCTGCATCGTACTGACCGGTTCGAAGAAGGCGTTCGCCGCCGGTGCCGATATCAAGGAAATGGCCGAGCTGACCTATCCGCAGATCTACCTCGACGACCTGTTCAGCGACAGCGACCGCGTGGCCAACCGGCGCAAGCCGATCATCGCGGCGGTGAACGGTTTCGCCCTGGGGGGCGGCTGTGAGCTGGCGTTGATGTGCGATTTCATCCTGGCGGGCGACAATGCCAAGTTCGGCCAGCCGGAAATCAACCTGGGCGTATTGCCAGGCATGGGCGGCACCCAGCGCCTGACTCGCGCGGTGGGCAAGGCCAAGGCCATGGAGATGTGCCTGACTGGGCGTTTCATCGACGCGGTGGAGGCCGAGCGTTGCGGCATCGTGGCGCGGATCGTACCGGCCGACGAACTGCTGGATGACGCCCTGAAGACCGCCGCCCTGATCGCGTCCAAGTCGGTGCCTGTCAGCATGATGGTCAAGGAAAGCGTCAACCGCGCCTTTGAAGTGAGCCTGTCCGAAGGCGTGCGTTTCGAGCGCCGGGTGTTCCACGCGGCGTTCGCCACGCAGGATCAGAAAGAAGGCATGGCGGCGTTCGTGGACAAGCGCGCGCCCCAGTTCCAGGACAAATAACCGTAACCCTGACTGACGCCATCGCGAGCAAGCACGCTCCTGTAGGGGACCCAGGGTGTACGGAACATGTGTGTACACCGCCAGGCCCTGTAGGAGCGAGCTTGCTCGCGATGGGCGGGGGCCGTTCAGCCGGGCAAGCGGTTTCTATTTTTTTGCGGTTAGGTCCTTGTCAATTTCAATATCCAGGTCCTTTTTCAGCGTGCCCGGGTCGCTATACATCGGGCTCTGGCGGCCTCTGTAAACATAAAAGTAATTTGCTGGACCGCCATAAGGGTCGTATTGTCTTCGCCAGATATCCACGCCTCGGTGGTTCTCGACAAGTACATCTCCTGCTTGGTCTGTCATGATTCGGCTCCTGTTCGGCCAAGGCTGGACAGGCCCGTCCAGCCGGCGACCGAAGCCGAGCAGGGACGGACTGATGCAGCGACGAAATCATTAGGACCTGGATGGCGGGAGGTGGCTACTGTAGGAGCTTACAGGTAGCGAATTTTCCAGATGAGCGGCGGCGCAGTCGACGTCTTCATCAACTGCACCCCTGCATCGCAAGCTTGCTCGCAATGCTTCTCCTGCTGTTAAACCAGGTAGTGCTTGAGTTCCCGGGCGATGACCATCCGCTGGATCTCGCTCGACCCCTCATAGATCTGGGTGATCCGCGCGTCGCGGTAGTAGCGCTCCACCGGATAATCTTCAAGATACCCATACCCGCCATGGATCTGGATCGCCGAGGAGCAGACTTTCTCGGCCATTTCCGAGGCGAACAGCTTGGCCTGAGAGGCTTCCGACAGGCAGGGCTTGCCGGCGCTGCGCAGGCGGGCGGCATGGAGGATGAGCAGGCGGGCGGCGTTCAGGCGGGTGTGCATGTCGGCCAGCAGGTTGGCGATGCTCTGGTGCTCGATGATGGGCTTGTCGAACTGCGTCCGGTCCCGGGCGTAGGCCAGGGCCGCTTCAAACGCCGCCCGGGCGATGCCCAGGGCCTGGGCCGCGATGCCGATGCGACCGCCTTCCAGGTTGGACAGGGCGATGGCCAGGCCCTTGCCCCGGGCGCCCAGCAGACTGGCCTCGGCAACGGTGCAGTCGTTGAGGGTGACCGCGCAGGTATCCGAAGCGCGAATGCCCATCTTGTGCTCGGTGCGATCCACGATGAAGCCTGGCGTATCGGTCGGCACCAGAAACGCCGAGATCCCTTTCTTGCCCAGTTCAGGATCCGTCACGGCGAAGACGATCGCCAGCTTCGCCCGCTTGCCATTGCTGACGAACTGCTTGGCGCCGTTGATGACCCACTGGCCGTCTCGCAATTCGGCGCGGGTGCGCAGGTTGTGGGCCTCGGAGCCGGCCTGGGGCTCGGTCAGGCAGAAGCAACCGATGGCCTGGCCGCTCGCGAGCTCGGCCAGCCAGGTCTGTTTCTGTTCGTCGCTGCCGTAGTTGAGTACTGGCCCGCAGCCCACCGAGTTATGGATGCTCATCAGTGCCCCGACGGCGCCGTCACCTGCAGAAATCTCTTCCACCGCCAACGCATAGGCCACGTAGTCGACGTAGGTGCCGCCCCATTCTTCGGGCACCACCATGCCCAGCAGTCCCAGTTCGCCCATCTTTGCCACGACGCTGTCGTCGATCCAGCCGGCCTTTTCCCAGGCCTGGGCATGGGGCGCGATTTCGCCACGGGCAAAGTCCCGGGCCATGTCGCGGATCATCACTTGTTCTTCTGTCAGTTCGAGGTCGTGCATGGACTCAATTCCCGAGGTCGTCGAAGCCGTCGAAGAAACTCGCCACGTGGCCGGCGTCCAGCGCCTCCAGGGTGGGCGGGTTCCAGCGCGGTTTTTTGTCTTTATCGATCAGCAGCGCGCGTACACCTTCGATCAGGTCGCCACGCTCGAACCATTGCCGGTCCAGGTGCAGCTCCAGGGCAAAGCAGTTTTCCAGGCTCAGGTGCCGGCCCCGGCGCAGCATCTGCAGCGTCACGCCCATGGCCAGGGGGGAACGGGTTTCCAGCAGGGTGGCGGTTTCCAGGGCCCATTCATGGCTGTTGGCGACCGTCACCTGGCGCAGTTGCTCGACCATGCTCGGTAAGTCGGGCAGGGCGAAGAAATGATCGATGGCCGGGCGCAGGGCATCGAGGGGAGGTGCTGGCAGCTGCTGCACGGCGAGTTTCGCCAGCAGGCTTTGCAGGTCCTTGAGCGGCATGTCGCTCCACTCCAGGCGGTCGAGGCGCTCGTCGAGCTGGGCGAGCTTGCGGCTTTCCAGGTACCAGTCGGCCAGCCGGCAGTACAGGGCGTCGGCCGCCCGGATCTGCACGCCGCTGACCCCCAGATAGATACCCAGCTCGCCGGGAATGCGCGGCAGGAAGTAACTGCCGCCCACGTCCGGGAAATAACCGATGCCGGTTTCCGGCATGCCCAGTCGGCTTCGTTCGGTGACCACCCGCAGGTCTGCGCCTTGCACCAGGCCCATGCCGCCGCCCAGGACGAACCCGTCCATCAGGGCCACGATGGGCTTGCGGTAATGGTGGATCGTCAGGTCGAGGGCGTACTCCTCGACGAAGAAGTCTTCATGCAGGGAATCGCCCTGCTTGTAGCTGTCGTACAGCGAACGGATGTCGCCGCCGGCGCAGAATGCCTTGTCGCCGGCACCGCGCAAGACGACCGCGCGGATCTGCGGATCGAGGGCCCAGGCGTCGAGCTGTCGCTGCAGGCTGCGCACCATGTCCAGGGTCAGGGCATTGAGGCCAGCGGGCCGGTTCAGGGTCAAGTGGCCGATGTGGTTGCGCACATCGACCAATACGTCACAGGCCATCACTTCTACAGTCCCTGTGGCTTTGGATGAAACCTGAGCTGTCATCGCTAACTCCCTGCTTTTATTGTTCTTTATAAATGATGTCGCGCGTACCCGGTCGGGATCGTAACAGTGCAAATTTGCATCGCACAACCGGCATACGTGCAGGTCCTTTCTGCATATTTATAGCAGCCACAGGGTCAGCCGCGACCCGACAGCACCTCCGTGATGCTGCGGCGCCGGGCATTTCGCTCGCTGGCGTGGATCAATTGTTCGAGATCTTCGGGGGTTACGTCGAAGAATGCTTCCATTTCCGCCAACGCCAGCTTCAAGTCTTCGGCGGTGATGGCATGTCGATCGACCGGGGGATGATCGGCTGGGATGACCGCCACCGGCTCACTGGCGCGCTTGGGGTAGCGCACCTGCGTCAGGTTGTTGTAGGCCAGCGCGCTGGCCAGCAGGCCGGAGCCGGCCAGCATGGCGGCGGCCACGCCCTGCCAGTCCAGGGCAACGATGGACGGGTCGGCCAGTACCATGGTCGCGGCCAGCGCACCCGCCGGAGGATGCACGCACCGCAGCCAGCACATCAATACCAGCGCAGTGCCGGCCGCCAGGCAGGCGCTGCCCAGCGTGCGTCCCAGTACATGAGCCACCAGCAGCGCCACGACCGAGGCACACAGGTATCCGCCAAAAATCGACCAGGGCTGGGCAAGGGCGCCCGAGGACACCGCGAACAGCAGCACGGCCGAGGCGCCAAGCGGCCCGATCAGGTGCTGCGCCACTTCGAGGCCGTACACCTGGCTGCAAAGCCAGACACTGAACATCGTTCCCAACGCCATGCCGATGGCGGCGCGGCTCCATTCGGTGGGACGGGTATTGATCGCAGCGGGGAACCAGCGGGCAAGCATTCAGCAAAAATCCAAAAAACGAACAAAAAAATGGGCTTACGGGAAAATCCCAGAAAGCCCTTTAAGTGTTCCAACAGTTGGGGGTGAGGAACATGCACAGTCTGCCCCCGGGCCCCCTGAGTTACAAATTCATATTAATGCAGTTTCAATGCATATATTTTGAGGTAACTCTTCAAGCGCTTTTGAACGACTGGAACCAGGCTTGTCGGGCGATAGGCAGGTTGTGTGACTGTCCACGGCCCATGGGAAAGTAAGTGAAGCCCTTGTCTGCCATGCGGTCGGGGTCATACAGGTTGCGCCCGTCAAAGATCACCGCCGCCTTGAGTTTTTGCTGGATCAGGTCAAAATCCGGCGCCTTGAACGGTTGCCATTCGGTGCAGATGATCAACGCATCGGCACCCGGCAGCACTGATTCCGGCGTGCCCATCAGCATCAGCTTCGATTCGTTGGGGTAAAGCCGCTGGGTCTGCTGCATGGCTTCGGGATCGAACGCCCGGACACTGGCCCCTGCGGCCCAGAGCGATTCGAGCAGGGTACGGCTCGGTGCATCGCGCATGTCATCCGTATTGGGTTTGAAAGCCAGGCCCCACAAGGCGAAGGTCTTGCCTCGCAGGTCGCCCTGGTAAAACGCCTTGATGCGCTCGAACAGCTTTTGCTTCTGCCGTTGGTTGATGGTTTCCACCGCTTGCAAAAGGTCGCTGGAGCAGTGCGCCTGCTCGGCGGTATGGATCAGGGCACGCATGTCCTTGGGAAAGCATGAGCCGCCGTAACCGCAGCCGGGGTAGATGAAGTGGTAGCCAATGCGCGAATCGGCGCCGATGCCCAGGCGCACGGACTCGATATCGGCGCCCAGGTGTTCAGCCAGCTCGGCCATCTGGTTGATGAAGCTGATCTTCGTCGCCAGCATGCCGTTGGCAGCGTACTTGGTCAGCTCGGCGCTGCGCAGGTCCATGAACAGGATCCGGTCGTGGTTGCGGTTGAAGGGAGCATACAGGTCGCGCATGGTTTCCCTCACCTCGTCGCGCTCACAGCCGATGACGATGCGGTCCGGCCGGCGGCAATCGGCCACTGCCGATCCCTCCTTGAGGAATTCGGGGTTGGATACGATATCGAATTGCAGCAAGCGGCCTTCCTTGACCAGGTTCTTGTCGATATGCGCCTTCAGCAGATCGCCGGTACCCACGGGGACCGTGGATTTTTCCACCAGCAGGATCGGTTGTTTACGATGACGTGCTACCGCCTCGCCGACGGCCAGTACCTGGCTCAGGTCTGCGGCTCCGTCCTCTCTGGAGGGCGTACCCACTGCGATGAACAGCACCTGACCATGTTGCACGGCAAGTGCTGCGTCGCTGGTGAAATGCAGCCGTCCGGCCTCCAGCCCCTCACGTACCAGCGCTGCCAGTCCAGGCTCGAAAATACTGACCTGGCCCTGGCGAAGCTGCTCGACCTTGCGCTCGTCGATGTCCATGCACACCACATCATGGCCCACTTCAGCCATGACGGCAGCTTGCACCAATCCCACGTACCCACTTCCGAACACACTGATTTTCATGGCGGACTCCCTGAGCAGTTCCAAGTGGGCGGCCTGTACGAACAGCGTTTCGCCGCCGTACGCGCATCTCAGGATAAGTCGCCGATATTGCAGTTCACTGACAGCCTGGACTGGCAGGGCGGTGATGGGAGAAAAGTAGCTGGGGATGACGCCGATAAATGAGCTCGTGGAAAGGGAGGCCTGAATTCCGCTCGAACAACTTTCGCTTCTGCCGTTGGCTGATGGATTGCATCGGTTGCAGCAAATCGCTCAGCCGGGGTTTGCCCGCGATAATGGTGCATCAGGCAAACTCAATGTGAATATCCCACGTCCCAGTGTCTGAGCTTTCAGACAACTCAACGCCATAAACCTTTTATCTCTACTGTCAACTCTGACAGTAGAGATAAAATCATGGCCTCATACTGTCAGCTCATTGTTCTTCTGGGAGAAGGCAGACATGACTACGCAAAAAGCCACTCAAGCGCCGGGCAGCCTTGATCCCAGCTTTGGTGAGGAGGGTAACGCGTTCTATTTTCCTCCCGTCACGGTTCCCACACTTCGCTTGCTGAGTACATCGCGCTTACGCACGGACGGAAAGATATTCAGTGCGGGGTACTATCTCAATCAAGGTGACCTTGTTTTGGTGCGATTTCTAAGTGATGGCAGCCTGGACAGTTCTTTCGGTGAGGGTGGTGTGAAAGTCATCGGCATTGTCTCCGGTTACCGCATATTCAACTGTTTGTTGGAACTTGCGTCGGATGACAGTGCATTCATATCGTGCAGCTTCGGAGATATCGGGCCCCAAACGATCTTTGTTTGTAAAGTGCTACCGAATGGTGAATTGGACGCTTCATTTGGTTCACGAGGAAGTGTCTTTCTGGATTTGTCCCCGGGAGGCGATGTATCTGATGGACTGGCGATTCAACCCGACGGAAAAATCCTGTTATCGGTATCAAGTTACGAAAAACTGCTTGTTCGCCTCGACACCAGAGGAGACTTCGATTCTAGCTTTGGCAGTGGCGGTATTGCCCGTGCAAAACCGTTGCAAACCCCCTCAATGATCGTGTTTGCGGATGGGCGATTGCTGGTAGCTGGATCAAATGATTCATCGGGTTCAGATACTGGCGTTATATATTTCATACGTTATCTGAGTAATGGAACCATAGATTCTGATTTTGGTGAGGACGGCACAATCAGGATCGATCTGAAGAATACTCAATATGCATACGTTTTTAGTGTCATACAGCAGCAGGGCGGAAAGATAGTGGCAGTGGGAACCGTAATCATTGAAGAGAAGGGTTATTTTACCTTGGTGACCCGGCTCAATATCGACGGAAGTCTGGACAGTACTTTCAATAATGGAGCGCCCATACTGACCGGGCCTCCGTTTTACTCTCGGGGCGAAGGGGTGGCTATTCAACCCGACAATAAGATTCTGGTGGGGAGTTACACACGCGGGGCATTCCATTTGATGCGATTTCTTTCCAACGGCGTTTTGGATATGACCTTCGGTGTGCAGGGCAAAGTCATGAACAACATGACTGGTGGAAGGGATATATCGGATGCCATAGCTTTGCAAATAGATGGAAAAATCGTGCAGTTGGGTAGGGTTGAATTAGACCCGGACCGCGGAACCGGTGTTGGGATAGCGCGTTATTTCGGTTGAAAAAGGACCTAGGGACACGTTTCGGCCAAGAAGTGAGGCGCGCGAGCTTCCCTGTCACTGCCATGTGGAAGCGAGCCTGCACGCTTACTCTGCAGTCAACCTGTACCCCTCAGGCAATTGCGCAACGAAGTCAGCCACCACATCCCGCGTCAGGCTGACGATATCTTCCACCCGTTCCATGCCGGCGCCGGTGCGCCAGCTGGCGACGATGTCCATCACCGAGGGCAGCGGAACGCCGTTCAGCAGCGTCAGCGAACCCTGGGCCAGTTCGCCCTGTACCAGGGCCGCGGGCATGGCGCCGATGCCAAAGCCATCGCGAACCAGGCGGGTGATGGCGGAGGCGGAGTTCACGCAATTGATGCGTGGCGAGACGATGTTCGCCGAGTGCAGCAGGTTGAGGATGTCCTGGTGAGGCCGGGAGTTGCGCGAGAAAGTCACGATGCGTTCCTGGGACAGCTCCTCCAGCGATGCGTATTGCCGATCGTAGACCGAGCCGGTGCGGACCACCCAATGCATCGGGTAGCGGGTCAGCAGGGCGTTGCGTACGCTGTCCAGGCGCAGGATATCGGTCTGGAAAATGATGTCCTGGTAGCCTTTTTCCAACTGGGAGCACAGGTTGCTTGCGGTATCGGCCGACAATTCGATCTCCAGGGCCGGGTAGCATTGCATCAGCCGGGTCACCAGCGGGCTGAGCCAGGTGTGGATCACGGTGTCCATGGCGCCGATGCGGATCCGGCCGCGCACCTGGCGTGGATCCTTGATCACCGCCTTCATGCTTTGCATGGTGTCCATGATGCGCTCGGCATATTCCAGCACCCGCTGCCCTTCGGATGTCAGCGACACGCCCTTGGAATCGCGAACGAACAGACGCACGCCCATTTCATCCTCCAGCGCGGCAATCCGGCTGGAGATGGACGCCTGGGTGGTGAATAGCTTTTCCGCGGTGAGACGAAAGCTATTCAGGCGGGCGACCCAGACGAAAGTTTCCAGAAACTTGATGTTCACGTGGATCGATTCCTTGGTGCGATGACGCAGGGCGATGTCATGGGGCTTGTTGCCAGCGTAGGTTATCCGAACGCGTCGGCGCGCGGTTGAATGCGCCTGGCCGTCACGTAGCGGATCACTTCATCCAACTCGCCTGAGTCCGGAGCATGGCGGACGGCGGCGGCCGGGCTGCACCAGGGATAGTCCAGCGTCGAGACCCAGGCCATGACCGCCGCCAGTTCGCTGGCCGGCAGGGTCTTCATGCGTTCGATGGTGATCGCCAGGCGCTGTACCAGGCCCGACTCGGCTTCGAACCGCCAGTCATATTCACCGCAGCCGACACGGACTTCGCCGCTGTGTTTGTCCGACATCGCCACCAGCCATTTGCATTGGAAGGTGGCGACATTTGCCGGTGGCGCGGATTCCAGGCAGAAGGTGTACACGTTTTCGAAGGTCTGGCCAAAGCGGCGGACCAGCACGTCGCCGATGCCGTCGCGGCCCTCGGTGTGGGCCGGAAACGAGAGGGTGTCGGTGCGCATGTCCATGTCCAGCGTGGCATCGGGCGTGAAGGCCTGGGCCAGCAGGTGCGGGCGGTTGCCGTCTTTGGCCTCTATGTAGCGCTGGATCGATTGCCGTGCGGTGGTCATCGGGTGTCCTGTCATAGGTAGGGGCCGCTTTCAAGGTTACAACGCGCTGTTCCACAGGTCCGTCACCAGCATGCAACCCGGCGCGTGGGTGATGCACAGTGGCGGGCGAGAAGCCTGGATGACCGCTTGCGGGGTCACGCCACAGGCCCAGAACACCGGGATCTCATCCGCCGCCACTGGCACGGCGTCACCGAAGTCCGGGGTATCCAGGGCATGGATACCGATCAGCGATGGATCGCCGATGTGCACCGGGGCGCCATGGACATCGGGCATGCGGCTGGTGATCTGGATCGCCTGGATCGCCGCGGCGGCCTTCATGGGGCGCATGCTCACCACCAGCTTGCCGGACAGCCGCGAAGTGGGGCGGGTGTCGATGTCGGTACGGAACATCGCCACATTTCGCCCCAGTTCAATGTGCCTGAGTCGGATGCCGGCTTCCAGCAGCGGCTGCTCGAAGGAAAACGAACAGCCGATGGCGAAGGCGACCATGTCGTCCTGCCACAGGTGCCCGATGTCCAGCGGCTCTTCGCTCAGCTCGCCGTGCCGGTAGACCCGGTAGCGAGGGACGTCGTGGCGGATATCGATGGCGGTGCCCAGGTTGCGGAAAAACGGATCCCCGGGCGCGGTCACGTCCAGTACCGGACAAGCCTGGCGGTTGAGGGTGCAGTAGCGCAGGAACTCATTGGCCCAGTCCAGGGGCAGGATCACGATGTTGGCTTGCACCCGTCCCTGGCCCAGGCCGCTGGTATGGCCCTGGTAGGCACCGGCGGCGATGCTTTGGCGCAGGGCGAGGGGCTCGTAGCGCTGCAGTTGCTCGAAGGATGGGGCGGGATGGGTCATCGAAGGGGCTCCATGGGCACGTCGGGGCGTTCAAGTCGGGTCTGTAGGAAAAGCCTTGAACTCGTTCAGGCTGCGTTGAAAACTGCCTGACCTTCGTCTCAAGACATTGCGTACAGACCCTAAGAGCCCCGGGGTGTCGACGTCCAACAAGGAATCCTGTTACCCCCCGACAAGGAAAAGTTATTCCAGCGTCGCGCTGGCCAGGCCGGGTGCCGCCACCATCCGTTGCGGCCCGACATCGAGGGCATATTGTCCCACCACCTGACGGCTCATCTGCACGATGCTCTCGATCAGCTCCAGCCCCACCCCCACGCGCCAGGAGGCCACCACGTCCAGTTGGGGCAGGGATGTACCGGGCTCCAGCTGGATCAACTCGCCGCTTGCCAGGGGCTTGGCCACCAGCGCCGCCGGCAAGGCACCGATGCCGAAGCCATCGCGGATCAGCCGGGTCATCGCCGACACCGAATTGACGCAACTGACCCGCGGTGCATTCACCCCATGGGCATACAGCAGGTTGAGCACGTCCTGGTGCGGTCGGGAATGCTTGACGAAGGTGATGATGCGCTCGCCGGCCATTTCCGCCAGCGATCCGTAGGGGCGGGCGTAGATCGACTGGCTGGCAGCGATCCAGTGCATGGGGTAATGCGCCAGGTCGAGGTTGCGCACGCTTTCGTGGCGTACCGTATCGGTCTGGAAAGCGATGTCCAGGTAGCCTTTGTGCAATTGTTCGCAGAGATTGCGCGCCGCGTCCGCGGTGATTTCGATTTCCACCGCCGGGAAAGCCTGCATCAGCATCGACATCAACGGGCTGAGCCAGGTGTGAATCACCGTGTCCATCACGCCGATGCGCACCAGGCCCTGCTGGGGACTGGTGTCGTCCAGCGACTGTTTCAACGCACGCTGGACCTCCAGCATCTGTTCGGCGTAGGTGAGCACCTTGAAACCTTCCGGGGTCAGCGAGACACCGCGCGAGTCGCGCACGAACAGGCGCAGGCCCAGTTCATCCTCCAGGGAAGCGATCCGGCTGGAGATCGCTGCCTGGGTGCTGAACATCTTTTCGGCGGTCAGGCTGAAGCTCTGCAGGCGGGCAACCCAGACGAAGGTTTCGAGGAACTTGAGGTTCATGACGGCTCTCTTGGCGCAGACGTTCTTGTTCATTGCAATTGTTACTCCAGATCGGCGCCAGGCAGGCATCAAATTTTCTTATGTCCGATCCGGCTTTTTTCCCGTTTGACGCCTGCAAACCACCCCGCGAAGAATCCGCCCCACGACGCAGCCCACTGCGCCGAGTCCCAAAACCACGTCTTCACACAACAATAACGAGGCGCGCGCAAACGCACCCCGAGCGGGTTCGCTCGCGCCGATAAAGGGAGCACGCATGCGCTATTGCAGATTCATTCCACTTCACCTTCCCATCGGCACCGTGCTGGGCCTGAACCTGATGGGCGTGCCGACCGCCCATGCCGAGTTTCTCGCCGACAGCAAGGGCACCCTGGAAGCCCGCAATTTCTACTTCAACCGCGATTTCCGCCAGGAAGGTGCACGGGACAAGGCCGAGGAGTGGGCGCAAGGCTTTTTGCTGCGCATCGAGTCAGGCTATACCGCCGGCACCCTGGGGTTCGGCCTGGACGCCCTGGGCATGGCCGGTTTCAAGCTGGACTCAGGTGGTGGCACGGCCGGTACCAATCTGCTGCCTGCCGACTCGTCGGGCGGTTCCCAGGACCGCTATGGCGAACTGGGCCTGAGCGCCAAGGTGCGCCTGTCCAACAGCACCCTCAAGCTGGGTACGCTGCAAATCAAGGATCCGGTGGTCAACTCCAACGACACCCGCCTGCTACCGGGGACGTTCAAGGGCGGTCAAGTGAACGTGCAGGAAATCGACCGGCTGAAACTGACCGGTGGACAGCTCACCCGGATCAACTTCGTCGATTCCACCGATTACCAGGACTTGACCGCCAACCGTATCGGCGGCACCAGCGACCGGTTCCAGTTCGCCGGGGCGGACTATCAGTTCCTGCCGAACCTCACGGCGCAGTATCGCTATGGGAAGCTGGAGGACATCTATCGCCAGAACTACCTCGGCTTCGTCCATACCCTGGACCTGGGGGCAGGCCAGGCGCTCAAGAGCGACGTGCGCTATTCGCGCAGCACCGAAGACGGCAGTTTCCGCGACCTCGACAACCAGGCATTCGGGGCGCTGTTCACCTACAGCCTCGGTGCGCATGCGCTGGGCCTGGGCTACCAGCGCATGAGCGGTGACGATCCGTTTCCGTACATCAGCCGCAGCGACCCTTACCTGGTCAACTTCGTCCAGATCGGTGACTTCGCCAACGTCGACGAGCGCTCCTGGCAGGCTCGCTACGACTACAACTTCGCCGGCCTTGGCGTGCCTGGACTGACGTTCATGACGCGCTACATCAGTGGCGACAACGTACAACGCGCCGCACCGGGCGAGGGGCGCGAGTGGGAGCGCAACACGGACATCGCCTATGTGGTGCAGGACGGCACGCTCAAGGGGTTGGGCTTGAAATGGCGCAACGCCTCGGTACGCTCGAACTTCGGCAACGACCTGGACGAGAACCGCTTGATCGTCAGCTATACGATGACGCTCTGGTAGGTCATGGCTGCCTGCGATGGCGCGGCTCCTCGAGCGGCGCTATTGCATTTCATGAAAGGGTGGATTGCGGTTCGTGCGTATTCCGCCGTGCCGGCGAACGGCAGAAGATGAGCCCACGACAACGGGCACCTCTGCATGAGGCGCGAACCCACCCACACCGCAGCGGGCATCCCTGCGGCCGCGAGGACAGACCCATGGACAACGCCTCGAAATCAACCGTCTCCCCCTGGCACGAAGGTGAACTGACCCTGCAACGCTCCGTCGGCGCAGTGGAAATGATGGTCGGGGTCGGCCAGCGGCAGATGTCCCGGACGTGGATGCCGGACCAGCATCGGGAGTTCTATGCCCAACTGCCGTTCGTCGTGCTCGGTGCGGTGGATCCCCAAGGCGATGCGTGGGCCACCCTGCGCACGGGGCAACCGGGCTTCATGCACTCACCCGATCCGCAGACACTGCACATCGACCTCACCCCGCAACCGGAAGATCCGGCCCAGGCCGGGCTGAACGAGGGCGACGCCATCGGCCTGCTGGGCATCGAGTTGCACACTCGCCGACGCAACCGCATGAACGGCACCATCGCCCGTCGTCGCGACCGCGGCGTGGACATCACGGTCCGCCAGGCCTATGGCAATTGCCCGCGTTACATCAACCTGCGCCAGTATTCCTTTGTCGATGAGCGGCCCTCGGCGGCCCTCGAACTGACAGTGGCGGATCCGGCGGTGCGCACCCTGGTCACGTCAGCCGATTCTTTCCATGTCGCCACCTATGTCGAGCGCGACGGCGAACGCCAGGTCGATGTTTCCCACCGCGGCGGCAAACCCGGTTTCGTGCACATGGATGAAGCCGGGACCCTGACCATTCCGGATTTCTCCGGCAACCTGTTTTTCAACACACTGGGCAATATCCTGGTCAATCCGCGCGCGGGGCTGGTGTTCATCGATTTCTCCACCGGAGACCTCTTGCAAATGAGCGGGACCGCCGAGGTCCTGCTGGATGCGCCCGAGATCGCCGCGTTCCAGGGCGCCGAGCGGCTGTGGCGCTTCACGCCGCAGCGCGTTGTCCTGCGCCGGGCGGCCATCGCGCTGCGCTGGAAAGACCAGGCCGACGGTGACTCGCCCAACTCGCTGATGACCGGCAGCTGGGAACAGGCCAATGAGCGTCTGCAGGCCGAGGCCTTGCGTACCCGCTGGCGCGCATTGCAGGTCGCCCGGGTGGTGGACGAGAGCCACAACATCCGCTCGTTCTACCTGCAAGCCACCGACGGTGTCGGCTTGCCCCGTTTCGAGGCCGGCCAGCACCTGCCCGTGCGGGTCGGGCTGGACGGGCAGGATGCCCCGGTGATCCGGACCTATAGCGTTTCCAGCGCGCCTTCGGATGATTTCCTGCGCATCAGCGTCAAGCGCGACGGGTCGGTGTCCTCCCATCTGCATGACCGGATCCAGGTCGGCGATGCCCTTGAAGCCCGGGCACCGCAGGGGCACTTCACCGTCCAGCCAGGCGAACGGCGGCCCCTGGTGCTGTTGGCGGCGGGCGTCGGTGTGACGCCGCTGCTGTCGATGCTGCGAGAGGTGGTCTACCAGGGGCTGCGCATCAATCGGATGCGCCCGGTCTGGGTGGTACAAAGCGCCCGTTCGGTGGCCGACCTGGCCTTTCGTGAGGAAATCGACGCACTGGCGGCCCGGGCCGGCGGCAAGGTGCGGGTATTGCGCGTGGTCAGCCAACCGCCCAGTGGGGGCGAGGCCGGCAAGGGCTACGACGCACAGGGCCGGATCGATATCGAACTGCTCAAGCAACTGCTGCCCCTCGACGACTACGACTACTACCTGTGCGGTCCCGGCAGCTTTACCCAGGCCCTGTATGACGGCTTGCGGGGGTTGCGTATCCCGGACGACCGGATTCACGCCGAAACCTTCGGTCCTTCCACCCTGGTGCGGGACGTCGAGATCAGTACTCCGGCGGCGCAGCAAGTGCCGGTGGCGAGTGAGCCGGTCAAGGTGTTGTTCGCCACGTCGGCCAAGGAAGGCCGCTGGGAACCCGGAAGCGGAACGCTCCTGGAACTGGCGGAGGCACGGGGCCTGAGCCCGGAATTCAGTTGCCGGGGCGGTTCCTGCGGCACCTGTAAGACCCGCATGACCCGTGGCCAGGTGCATTACCTGAACACACCGGCCATGCCGCTGGCAGACGATGAAGTACTGATCTGCTGTGCGGTACCGGCCCAGGGCAGCGAGACGCTGGTGCTGGAGGTGTGAAGGGACTGTCCCTCTCGGAGTCCATCAGATTGCGCGGCGCACCTTCCCGGGCGCCTCGCCATAGATCTCCTTGAACTTCTTGCTGAACGCCGCCTGGGACTGATAGCCGACCTGCTGGGCAATGTCGCTCAAACCGAGGTGCGAGTGACTCAGCAGGCTGAACGCCAGCTCCATTCGCAACTGGGTCAGCAGTACCCATGGCGAAACACCCGCCACCCGCACGAATGCCCGCATGAACGATGCCCGGGACATGCTGGCCATCTCGGCCAGGTCCTGAATCGCCCATTCATGGGCCGGGTCGTCCAGCATTGCCCGCCAGGCCTTGCCCAGGCGCTTGTCCCCCAGCAAGGCCAGTGAGCCGGCGTCCGGCCCCCGGCTTGCCAGGTGCGCCCGCAAAATCAGGGTGAACAATGCCTGGGAAAGCGCATCCAGCAAAAAACGCGCCCCCGCCTGATCCCCGTCCGCTTCTGCGCGAATGACGTCTACCAGCGCCGGCAACGCTCCGTTGGCCGGCAAGGCGGCGCTGGGAATCACCAGGTAATCGGGCAGGGCGGCGAACAGCAGCGACGCGCGGTTGAAATGAAAGCCGCCGCAAATCATGTCCAGGTCCGGGCTGGCACGACCAATGCGGTGTATCGGTAATACGCCGCCCAGGACGGTCTCAGGCACCGTTGGCGCGACGGTCCTGCCGGGGCTGTGCATGACGTGCCGGCTGCCCCGGGGCAACAGCAGGATGTCGCCGGCGCGCATGGGCAATCGCTGGCCATCGGGGAACTCCACCCGGCATTCCCCCGCCAGGACAATGTGATACGGCGCCTTGCCCAGGGCTTGCGGCCCATGCTCCAGTGCCCAGTCGCCCTGGAACTGGCAACGCAGGTCCAGGCTGCCGCGGACGTTGGCCAGGCTGATGAGTTTATCGATTGCATTCATTTGAGAGCTTCGCGAAAAAAACTGAGCGGATCGAACAAAACCGGTTCGCGTGGTGATGAAAAACTGAGCACGTCGAAACAGTACACCAACCTGCTCAGGAGTTAACACGATGTTCAATGACTGGTCCCAATTGCTGCCTACCATCAAGAAATCCTTTGGCGCGCTGGGCAAAAGCAATCCGAAAATGGCCAAGGCCTACATGGCACTCGGCGAAGCGGCGGCTGAAAATGACGTGCTCGATGCCCGGACGCGAGAGTTGATCTCCATCGCGGTCGCCGTCACCACCCGCTGCGACGGCTGTATCGCGACCCATACGCAAGCGGCGATCAAGGCCGGCGCCAGCCGGGAAGAAGTGGCCGCCGCACTGGCCACCGCGATATCCCTCAACGCCGGCGCTGCGTACATCTACTCGCTGCATTCCCTGGAGGCGTTCGACGCCTTGAAGAACTAGTCGATTGCCGCGCACACCAGGCCCCGGGCACCTCAAGGTCCCGGGGCTTTTCATGACAGGGCGGCGCCTGATGCAATCAGGCCGTCATTGTTGCATCCGCTGCAATCGAGTCATGCCGTTACTGGTCATTCTCCAACGGCGGCCCAAGGTTCAGACTGCGATCAAGCAATGGCCGGGTGAGGCGTTGCGGTTTCTCCACCCGCCAGGAGGTCCACCCCATGTACGACACAAACGATTGCTACGCCTCGACGTCCTGGACGGAGGCGCCGCAAAGGACGCAGGGCGAATATGAAAGCGGCTACCTGCTGCCCCAACTGATGGGTGCCCTGGCGCGGGAGTCCGCCAGCATGGACAGGTGCGATGTGCCCCGACGCGGTGCTATTTCCCCGGAGGCCGAGCGGCCCTGGGCTCCATAGAGTTTTTGTACAGAGCCTGGACGGGGCCGGCACACTCATCCGCTGCCGACAACGGCCGGGCGAGGCTCTGTCCACCCGGGTTCCAGCCGACGCAGCGGCGTGGTGGCCAGGCCGAGGCTGGCGAGCAGCACATACAGCAGGCCCGCCACAGCGAACAGCAGGCTCAGGCCGCCCGCCTTGCCGGTGCCCATCGTCAGGGTGAGCCTGGCCTGCATGTCGCCGGCTTCGCTCATCCAGGGAATCGCCCAGTGGTCCGCCAGCGCGCCAGCCCCCAGGGCACCCATCGGCATCGCCAGCAGGCAGACCATCTGCCGTGCGGACAACACCCGACCCAGCAGGGCTCCGGGCAGGCTGCGCTGCCAGAAGCTCTGGTCACTGCTGGTACTCAGCGAGAAGCACCCGAACGCCACGAAGGCCGCCACGTAGAGGACCGCCGGAGAAGTGCTGGTGCCGATGCTCAGGACACTGGCGCCGAGCAACAGGTCGGCCACCAGGACCGTGCGGATCAGCCGCACCGGCGGGCGCATGACCACCCACAATGAACCACCGAGCATGCCCAGCCCGCCGCAGGTCATCAGCGTGCCCAATACCAGTACCGAATGACGCTCCAGGACCAGGGGCGACAGCAGGGCCGAGGCCAGGCCGAGCATCAGGTGCTCCAGGCCCAGGTAGGCCAGCAGTACCCCCAGTGCCGGGCGCGTACGCAGTACCATCAGGACCGCGGGCAATCCGTCTGTGACCAGGGCGCCTGCCTGGCGGCTGGCGCGTACGGGGGGGGCGACCACGGCGAGCCAGCCCAGCACACCTGCGCAGAACAGTACGGTCCCCAGGTCCAGCAATAACACGCCGGGCACTCCCACGCGGGTCAGCAACAGCGCCGCCAGGGTCGGGGCGATCAGTTGCGGCAAGCCGACCATCAGTTGCATCAGGCCGTTGGCCCGGCCGATCGCCTTCGGGCTGCTCAGGATCCGCGGGATCGCCGCCTGACAGACCAGCATGCGCGCCACTTGCCCACTCGAGTTGATCGCCGCGAAGGTGTACACCTGCCAGCGCTCCAGTGCGTCGTGTTCGAACAGCCACCAGAGGATGAGCGCCGCCAGGCCGCCGCAGACCTCGACACCCAGCAGCAGCGCCCGCGCCTCGCAGCGATCCACCAGCCAACCGGCCAATGGGGCCAGGAACAGGCCGGGCAGGGCCGACAGCGCAATGACCCAGGCGTAGTCGGTGACACTGGCATGCTGCTGCAGCAACCAGATACCCAGACTGAACGCCGCCAGCGCCGCCCCCAGGGTCGAGGCGACCTGGCCGCCCCACGCCCACAGCCAGGGCCGCATCGCCGGTTCAACCCTCATGAGCATGGGATTTCTCCAGGGCGGGCCAGTAGCGACGCAGGTGTTCGGCCAAGGTCGACGCCGCCCCCGTCTTGAGGATGGACAGGTGGTCGCAATCTGCAAGCACATGGCGTCGGCAGTCCGCAGCGAATGCCTCCCAGCCGGGCTCGGCTGGACCTGGTTCGACGCGAGCTTTTGCGGCGCTGAACAGCACCACCGGGCCGGTGTAGGCCGGTGCCGGTCGATAGTCCGTCGCCAGGTTGGCCTGGAAGACTCGCAACGGCCCGCGCAAGGCTTCGGGACGAGCCTGCGTCGGCATCAGGCCGACGGCTTGCATGCGCGCCAGCAGTTGGGCGCATTGCTCGTCCGTTTCCAGGCTTGCCAGGGTGTCGATGTCCAGGTTCAGGTCGCGCCCGGTGTCCATCTCCAGCAACGCCACATACCGGCCCAGGGCCGCGCGCCGATCCCTGGCCATGCGCGAACCTGGCGGGCGGCTGTCGATCAACATCACCGGTGCCACCGCTGCCCCTTCGAGTTGCAATTGACGGGCGACCTCAAAAGCCAGCCAGCCGCCGAAGGAATGGCCCAGCAGGTAGTAGGGACCCTGGGGGACTCGGGCACGGATCTCGCGGACATAGGCGCTCGCCGCGGCCTGTACCGAGGCATGGGGCTCGCGCCGGCCATCGGAACCGCGGGCCTGCAACCCGATCACGGTCAAGTGCGGGCCCAGGTGCCGGACCAGGGGCACGAAACTGGCGACGTTGGCGCCGGCCCCCGGGATCATGAAGAGGCAAGGCGCATGCGCAGCGCCGGTCTGCAGCACCAGGCTGGCACGCACGCCGGCCGTTTGCGCAGGCTGCCCCTCGGTCTGCGCCAGGACCTGCTCCAAGGCCTGGGCCAACTGCCGCAGGTGCTCGGGGTCGCGCATGATGGACCAGTGGTCGCCTTCGACGCGCCGATCTATCAGGTCGACCCCCAGCAGCGCACGCCAGTCGGCGGCCAGGTCCCTCGGGTCGGCCCCCGGATGCCCCGACGCGGCCCGGAACAAATGCACGGGCAGGCCCAGGGGCGCCGGCCGGTAGCGAACCATGGCGTTGCGCAGGTTCAGGTTGAGGCGTGCCCGACGGGTCAGTTCCTCACGGTCGAAGCCCGATGGCAGCCAGCCCCGGGCCTGGGCCGAGGCGATGAGCGCATCCAGGTCGAGCCCGGTGTGCCACGCAGCCTGGCCGCTAGCGTCTTCACCGCTCCAATGCTGTGCCAGGTAGCCGATCAGTTGCTGACGCAGGCCGGCTTCATCGAACGTCAGTGCCAACGGCGCGGCGCGCAAGGCGCCCGGCTCGCTGCTGTCGATCAGCCCGAGGAAGGCCACGGGGCAATCCTCGCCCAGCAACTGGCGAGCCATTTCATAAGCCAGCACGCCGCCTGCCGACCAGCCCGCCAAACGGTACGGGCCTTGGGGTTGGACACTGCGCAGCAGGTCGATGTAGCGGCGGGCGAGGCTCACGTTGTCGATGCCATCCTCCAGTTCGGCGGCCGCCTGCACGGCGTAGAGGCCCAACTCCGGATCCAGATGCCGTGCCAGCCTGGCATAGGGCAGCGCTTCGCCAGTGCCTTCATGGATGAAAAACAGCGGTGCCCGCTCCGGCGAGCCGGCACGAATGCACAGCAGCCCCTGGGCGGTTGCGCGGGAGGTGTCCGGGGTGACCACCTGTCGGGCCAGCGCGGCCAGGTTTTCGGCACTGAACAAGGCCCCCACGGCCACGTCCATGCCCTGTTCGCGCAGGCCATCGAGCAGCTGCACCAGCAGCAACGAATGGCCGCCGAGGGCAAAGAAATTGTCGTCCCGACCGATCTGTTCCACGCCCAGCAATCGCGACCAGAGTTGCGCCAGGCGTAGCTCCGTGGCGCCTTGTGGCGCAGCATAGGGCTGCCGTTGCAGGGCTTGCCGGTCGGGCGCAGGCAAGGCGCGGCGGTCGAGCTTGCCGTTGGCGGTCAGTGGCCACCGCGGTAGCTGGACATAGGCACCGGGCAGCATGTGGGCCGGTAACTGCTCGGCGAGTGCCGCGCGCAATTGCCCGGGTTCCAGGTGCTGGCCTGGTTCGGCCAGCAGGTAGGCGACCAGGCGCGGGTCGCCGGGTTCGTCCTGGCGGGCCAGGACCGCCGCCGAGCGCACGCCATCCAAGGCCGCGAGCCGCGCTTCGATTTCCCCCAGTTCGATGCGGAAACCGCGCACCTTGACCTGCTGGTCGTTGCGGCCCAGGTACTGGAGCACGCCGTCGGCGGTCCAGCGTGCCAGGTCTCCGGTCTTGTACAGGCGCTCGCCGTGGCCGCCGGCAAAGCGCGCCGGCTGGAAACGCTCGGCATCGAGGGCTGCCCGATTCAGGTAGCCACGCGCCAGGCCTGGCCCGGCGATGTGCAATTCGCCCACCACGCCCCGGGGCACCAGCTCGCCCTCGGCGTCGAGCAGGTAGACGCGCAGGTCCGGGATCGGCCGGCCAATGGGCACCAGCCCGGCATCGGTGGCGCAGAGCGCGGGTTCGATCAACTGGTAGGTGACGTGCACGCAGGTCTCGGTGATGCCGTACATGTTCACCAGGCGTGTGGCCTGGCTGTCCGGCCGGTCGAACCACGGCCTCAAGGCCGCGCCGTCCAGGGCTTCGCCACCGAAGATCACGTAGCGAAGGCGGTGGGGTTCGCCGCCCGTGTGTTTCATCCAGGCGTAGAACGCGCTGGGGGTCTGGTTGAGCACGGTGACGCCGGTTTCCACCACCAGGCGGTAGAAATCCTCCGGGCTGCGGGATGTCAGGTAGGGCACCACCACCAGGCGGCCGCCATGCAGCAGCGCACCCCAGATTTCCCAGACCGAGAAATCGAAGGCGAAGGAGTGGAACAGCGTCCAGACGTCCCGGTCGTTGAAGCCGAACCAGGCGTCGGTGGCGCTGAACAGCCGCAGCACCGCGCGATGTTCGATCATCACGCCCTTGGGTTCGCCGGTGGAACCTGAGGTGTAGATGATATAGGCCAGGTCCGTATCGCTGGCCCGGGGATCGCTTGCCGGGTTCGCCCCAGACAGATGGCTCCAGCCACCGGCGTCCGGGTCCAGCGAAACGGTGACGCACGATGCCGGCGCCCGCACTGTTGCCGGCAGTGCTTCGAGGGCCAGGAGCACCTGCGGCGCGCTGTCGTCGAGCATGAAATTCAGGCGCTGCGCCGGATAGACCGGATCCAGGGGCACATAGGCGCCTCCGGCCTTGAGGGTGGCGAGGATGCCGACCAAAAGGTCGAGACCCCGCTCGGCCAGGATCGCCACGCGGTCATCCGGGCCCACGCCCAGCTCGCGCAGGCGATGGGCCAGGCGATTGGCCCGTTCGTTGAGCGCCCGGTAGCTCAAGCTCTGCGTCCCGAACTGAACCGCCACCGCGTCGCCACGGCTAGCCACCTGGGCCTCGAAGCGCTGGTGCAGGCGCTCACCGACCGGCGCCGGCAAGCCGGGCGGCGGCGGATTGAAGCCGTGCAGCAACTGGTCGCGCTCGGCCTGGCTGAGCAGGTCGATGCCGGCCAAGGGTTGCCGATCGTCGTCCACCATCGCCCGCAATACCGCCAGCAACGCATGCCAGTGACGGTCCACGGTATCGGCATCGAACAGGGCGGTGGCGTAGTTGAATCCGCCCTCGATGGCGTCGCCCACTTCATGGACATCCAGGGCCAGGTCAAACTTGGCCGTGCTGACCGGCGCGCCGACGCTGTGCAACTGCAGGCCATTGCCCAGGTCCAGGTTGCCCTGGGGAGCGTTCTGCCAGGCCAGCATCAATTGGAAAATGGCGTTGTGGGCCAGTGAGCGAGGCGGGTTGAGTGCTTCGATGACCTGTTCGAACGGTATGTCCTGGTGCTCCTGGGCGGCCAACGCCAGGCCCTTGACCTGGGCCAACAACGTGTCCACCCGGGGCGCTTCGTCCAGGTCGATGCGCAGGGCCTGGAAGTTCACGAAGAAGCCGATCATCGATTCGAGCTCGACCCGGTTGCGATTGGCCACGGGCGAGCCGATGACCACCTCCGATTGTCCCGAGAATCGGCTGACCACCACGGCCCAGGCCGCCAGCAAGGTCATGTACAGGGTCGTGCCATGGCGCCGTCCGAGGGTCTTGAGCGCCTGGGTCAGTCCGGGCTCGATGCGCACCGGCAGGCTGGCCCCGGCGTAGTCCTGCCGGGCCGGACGAGGGCGGTCGGTGGGCAGGGTGACGCAAGTCGGCGCACCGCTCAGGTGTCGTGTCCAATAGGTGCGTTGGCGTTGCAGTTCGTCTGCTTGCAGCCATTGGCGTTGCCACAGCGTGTAGTCGCCATACTGGCGGGCCAGGGGCGGCAGGGGATCGCCCCGGCCCTGGCTGAAGGCCTGGTAAAGACCGGAGAACTCCTCGGTGAGCACGCCCATGGACCAGCCGTCCGAGACCAGGTGGTGCACGGTCACCAGCAGGACATGGTCATCGGCGCCCAGGCGTAACAGGCAGGCGCGGATCGGCCACTGGCTCGTCAGGTCGAACGGCTGATTGGCCTGCTCGGCGCACAGCGCTTGCCAGTCCGCCGCGCCGGGCACGCTCAGGTCGACGACCTCCAGGGCCAGCGAGCGTGGCGGGTCGATCACCTGACGCGCCTGGCCGGCGAGGCTCACGAACCGGGTCCGCAGGCTTTCATGACGGGCGACGATACGATCCAGGGCACGACGCAACGCCTCGATATCCAGTTCGCCACGCAGCCGCAAGCCTGCCGGCATGTTGAAGGCTGCCGTCGAATCCGGATTGAGCTGTTGGATCAGCCAGAGGTTCTGTTGAGCGAACGACAGGGGCAGGGGCTGGCTGCGGTCGGCCTCCTGCAAGGGGCCCAGGCGACTGTGCCCGGCGTCCTGCAGCACGCTGGCCAGGGCGTGCAAGCTCGGTTGGGCGAAGACCGCCGACAGCGGCACTTCCAGGCCCAGCCGGTGACGCACTTGAGCCAGCAATCGCAGGGCCAGCAAGGAGTGTCCGCCCAAGGCGAAGAAGTCGTCCTGGCGGCCGATGGGCTCGACCCCCAGCAGTTCGCTCCAGATCGCCGCCAGGGTGGTCTCCAGTTCGCCTTGGGGCGGGCTGTATTCGGTCTGCGCGAACGCCTCGGGAGCCGGTGCCGGCAGGCGCTGCCGATCGACCTTGCCATTGCCGGTCTGCGGCAGTGCCTGCAGCTGTACGAAGGCGCTGGGCAGCATGTATTCGGGCAAGCGTTCGCTCAGCTGGCTGCGCAAGGTCAGGGGCGACAGTGGCTCGGTGGCGCTGAAGTAGGCGATCAGGCGCGGATGGCCACCGTCTCCCGGCAGCATCACCACCACCGATTCGCGCACACCGGGTACCTGGTCGAGGCGGCTTTCCACCTCCGTCAGTTCGACGCGATAGCCACGGATCTTCACTTGCGAGTCGTTGCGTCCCAGGTATTGCAGCGTACCTTCGGCGGTCCAGCGCGCCAGGTCGCCGGTCTTGTAGAGACGCGCGCCAGGGGCGGCATCGAACGGATGGGCGATGAAGCGCTCGGCGGTCAGGTCCGGCCGATTCAGGTAGCCCTGGGCCAGGGCCACGCCGGCGACGTGCAGTTCGCCGGCGACGCCTTGGGGGACCCAGTGGCCGTTCGCATCGAGCAGGCACACCTGGGTGTTGGCGATGGGGCGCCCGATCACCGGCACGTCTGCCCACTGCTCGGGGGCGTCGGGCAGGGTGTGCGTACACACCACGTGGGTTTCGGTCGGGCCGTAGTGGTTGTGCAGCCGCGCGCGCGGGTGGCGCTTGAACAGCTCGCGCAACGGGCCGGTGATGCGCAACGCTTCGCCGGCGACCACCACATCGCGCAGGGCGGGCAGTTCCACGGGGTCGCTGGCCCAATTGTCGGCCAGGCCCGCCAGGGCGATATAGGGCAGGAACAGCCGCTCAATGCGCTCCTGGGCAAGCCAGTGCGGCAACGCCGCGAGATCCAGGCGCCGGGCTTCTTCCAGCAGCACCAGGGTACCGCCGCTGCCCAGGGTCGAGAAGATTTCCTGGAACGCGACATCGAACCCCAAGGCGGCGAATTGCAGGGTCCGGGCCGGCCCGGGCAGCGCCTGTGCGGCTTGCCAGGCCAACAGGTTGCTCAGGGCCAGGTGACCCATGGCCACGCCCTTGGGCAACCCGGTGGAGCCGGAGGTGTACATGACGTAGGCCAGGTCCGAAAGGGACGGTTGTCCAAGTGGCGGCGCGGCAAGGGCCTGGTCTGCCGTAACCGCCAGTCGAACCGACAGCGGCGTGCACGTGTCGCCGACTCGCAGCCCTTCGACACGCTGGTCATCCCACAGCAGCAGGCACGGCTGGCAATCCTCGACGATGCCCTGGCGACGAGCCAGGGGCTGACTGGGATCGAGCGGCACATAGGCCGCCCCGGTCTTGAGCGTGGCAACCACTGCCAGCACCATCTCCAGGCTGCGCGGCAGGTGGATGGCCACCCGCTGGCCGGTGCCGGCCCCTTGTTCGATCATCCGCCAGGCCAGGTGATTGGCCTGACGGTCGAGCTCGGCGTAGCTCAGCCCGCGCCCATGCAACTCGACCGCGATAGCGTCGGGCTGCTCCAGTGCCCTGCGTTCGAACGGTTCATGCACCCAGCCCGCCTGGGGGAACGGGGTCGGGGCCGGGTTGAGCTGGTGCAGCAGGCGCTCACGCTCCTGTGCATCCACCAGGGACAGGTGCGCCAGCGGCTGCCGATCGTCGGCGCACAACTGGCGCAGCACGTTGACCAGGTAACCCCAGTGCCGTTGCAGGCTGTCGGCATCGAACAGCGCGGTGGCGTAGTTGAGCCCGCCGACGATGCACCCTTGGGCTTCGTAGAGTTCCAGGGACACGTCGAACGGCGCGGTGGTCTGCTCGGCAGCCAAGGGCGCGAGGCTCAGCCCGTCGAGGTCGAGGGCGCCGCGGGGCGCGTTCTGCCAGGCGAACATCAGTTGGAATACCGGGCTATGGGCCAGGGAACGCGGCGGGTTGAGGGCTTCGACCACCTGTTCGAAAGGTACGTCCTGGTGGGCCTGGGCCTGCAACGCATGCTGGCGCACCTGGGCCAGCAACTGGCCGACGTCCGGCTGTCCGCCCAGGTCGATACACAGCGCCTGGGTGTTGACGAAGAAGCCGATCAATGGCTCGACTTCACTGCGGGTGCGGTTGGCCACCGGCGTGCCGATCACCACGCGTTCCTGTCCGGCGAGGCGCCCGATCACGATCGCCCAGGCCGCCAGCAGTGTCATGTACAGCGACGTGCCATGGCGGCGGCTCAAGGCCTTGAGCGCGGCGCTCAACGGCGCGTCCAGCGCCACGGCCAGGCGTGCCCCGGAGAAATCCTGGCGCGGCGGCCGTGGCCGATCGCTGGGCAGGTCCAACCGTTGCGGTGCGTCGCGCAGATGCTCCAGCCAATAGGCCAGTTGCTCGGCGTGGCGCTCGCCCACCAGCCATTCCCGCTGCCAGGCGGCATAGTCGGCGTACTGGATCGCCAGGGCCGGCAGTGGATCCGGCGCACCTTGGCGAAACGCCCGGTACAACAGCGACAGTTCGTCGATCAGCACGCCGATGGACCAGCCGTCGGCAACGATGTGGTGCAGGGTCACTTGCAACACATGACTGGCGGGGTTCTGGCGCGCCAGCAACACTCGCAGCAAGGGGCCTTCGTCCAGGGCGAACGGCTGCGCCGCATCGCTCGCCAGGACCGCCCGCAGATCGCTCGCGTCCGGCTCCAGGCGCGAGAAGCTCCAGCGCGGCTGCGGGTCGACGACTTGCCTCACTTCGCCGTCCTGCTCGATGAAGCGCGTGCGCAGTACGGCGTGGCGCTCGACGATGCGGGTCAGGGCGTTGCGCAGGGCGGCTTCGTCCAGTTCGCCGTCCAGGCGCAGGGCACCACTGATGTGGTACGCGGCGCTCGCCTGGGCGTCCAGGCGGGCGATGAACCAAAGGCGCTGCTGGGCAAAGGACAGGGGCCGGACGGCCGCTTCCGGCAGCACGGCGATCGGTGCCAGCGCGGAGCGTGAGGCGGTGCCCATGAGAGTGGCCAGTTCGGCCACGGTGGGGTGGGCATACAAGGTGGCCAGGGACAACTCCAGGCCCAGGCGTTGGCGCACCCGGGATACCCATTGCACCGCCAGCAGCGAATGCCCGCCCAATTCGAAGAAGTTGTCGTGGCGACCGACCCGGGCGACGGCCAAAAGGTCGCACCAGATCTCGGCCATGAGCGTTTCCTGTTCCCCCCGCGGCGCCTCGTAGGCCTGGACGGCCCAGGCTTCTTCCCCAGGTGCCGGCAGGGCCGCGCGGTCGAGCTTGCCGTTGGGGGTCAGGGGCAGGACATCCAGGGGCACGATCAGCGCCGGCACCATGTACCCCGGCAGACGGCTCGCCAGGGCGTCGCGCAAGGCGCCGGGCACCAGCGGCGCGCTGTCCTCGGCCGCGACGGCATAGGCCACCAGGGCCGGTTCGCGAGCGCCGCGCCGGACCGCCAGCACGGCGGCGGCCGCCACCTGAGGCAGGGCGAGCAGGGCGGCTTCGATTTCCCCCAGTTCGATGCGGAAGCCGCGAATCTTGACCTGGAAGTCGTTGCGCCCCAGGTAATGGAGCTGGCCGTCGGCGTCCCAGAAGCCCAGGTCGCCGGTGCGGTACAGGCGAGCCGCCGGATCATCGCTGAACGGATCGGCCAGGAAGCGCTCGCGGGTCAGTTCCGGTCGGCGATGGTAGCCGCGCCCGACACCTGCGCCGCCGATGTACAGCTCTCCCATCACGCCGATCGGCAGCGGTTGCAAGGCCTCGTCCAGGACATGCACCTGGGTGTTGTCGATGGGCCGGCCAATGTGCGGGACGAAACCCTGTTCGCGGTCCATCGACACCCAGGTCGAGTAGACCGTGGTTTCGGTGGGGCCATAGAGGTTATTGACCCGACGCACCTCGCTGTCGGCGAACAGCCGTTCCACCAGGTGGCGCGGCAGGGCTTCGCCGGCCAGGTTGAGGGTTTGCAGCGAAGCCGGCAGGGCATCGGCCCGCAGCAACGCGTCGGCAGCCGACGGCACGGTGTTGAGCAGGCTCAACGCCGGGCGCCGTTCAAGCAGGGCAAGGGCGTCGTCCACCAGTTCCAGCACGCCACCGCAGGATAACGGCACGAAGCATTCGAACACCGACAGGTCGAAGTTGATGGAGGTGCTGAACAGGCTGTGTTCCAGGGTCTGAGGGTCGAAGCTGCGCAAGGCCCAGTCGAGGAAGTTGCGGGCGTTACCGTGCTCGATCATCACCCCCTTGGGTTGGCCGGTGGAGCCGGAGGTGTAGATCATGTAGGCCAGGTGGCGGGACTCCAATGCCGGTGCCTCCAATGCCGGTGCCAACGCTGTGGCGTCCGTCTCGTCGCTGCGCAGTACGCGGTCCACATCGAGGCGCTGGCAGTCAGCGGCAAGGACAAGGTCCAGTGGCGCATCGCTCATGGTCAGTATCGCCACCGGCGCGCTGTCATCGAGCATGTAGGCCAGGCGTTGCGCGGGATAGGCCGGGTCCAGGGGCACATAGGCGCCGCCGGCCTTGAGCACGGCGAGCAGCGCGACGATCAGTTCCGGGCTGCGCCGCAGGTGGATGCCGACCCGAGCGTCGGGGCCTACCCCCAGCGCCCGCAGGTGCCGGGCCAGGCGAGTGGCCTGCTGATCGAGTTGCCCATAGCTGAGCACGCGCGCGTCGCAGCGCACCGCGTCGGCCGCGGGAGTGAGACGCGCCTGGGCTTCGAAGCGTTCGTGCAGCAAGGCCCGTTCCGGCCGCGGGCGCTGCGTGGCATTGAAACGCGCCAGCCGCAGGTGTTCTTGTGCCGGCAGGACATTCAGGGTCCGGGCGAGCCGTTGCGGGCTGTTTTCCAGGGCATCCACCAGGCTGGCGAGGGCCTGATGCATGAAGTCCCAGGCTCGCTGAGCACCCACTGCCCCGGCGATCTGTGCGGTCACGCTGAAACCTTCGCCGAGGTCGTCCACGGAAAACGTGAAGGGATAATTGGTGCGTTCGGCGGTGCTCAGTACGCGCATGCCTTCGACACTCTGGTGGGGCGTGTCTTGCAGGCTGTAGCGGAAATTCAGCAGCGCGGAAAAGAGCGGGGTCCCCGCCGGCACGCCACTGCAGCGTTGGGCCAGGGCCAGGGCCGCATGTTCGTGTTCGAGCAAGGCCATCAGCGCCTGGTGGGTGTGCTGCAGGCTGTCGCCGATCGGGCTGTTCGCCAAGTCGATGCGCAGGGGCAGGGTATTGATGAACACCCCCAGCGCCTGGTCGGCCCCCTGCACGCCTTGCAAGCGACCCAGCAAGACCGTGCCGAACACCACGTCGGCGCGTCCGGTGGCTTTGCCCAGCACCAGGGCCATGGCCAGGTGGAACAGGCTGGCGGCGCTCACTTGGTGGCGTCGCGCCGCCTGGCGCAGGGCCCGCGCCAGTTCCGGTTCCAATGTCCCGCGGGCCTCGTCGAGGGCGCCGGTATTCTGAACGTCGAGCAGGCCGAACGGTGCCGTAGGTTCGCTGACATCGGCCAGCATGCGCTGGAAAAAAGCCTGCTGCCGGTCGGTGTCCTGGCCACGTCGAGCGTTGGCCACGAAATGGCGGAACGGTACGGGCTCACGTAGCTGCGCTGCCTGGCCCTGCTGGATCAGGACGATCTCCTCGACCATGCGTTCCAGCGTGGTGTGGTCCAGCACCAGATGGTGGTGCAGTACCTGCAGTAACCAGCGTTGCTCCCGGGCGTCGAATGCCTTCACCACCCGCAGCAGAGGCGCCTGGCGGATGTCCAGGCGCCGGGTGCGGGCGTCGGTGTGGGCCAGCAGTTGGGTGAGCGCATCGGCTTCGGTGATGCGCAGGACCTCGATGGGCAACGGCGCCTCGCGCCAGACCACCTGCACCGGCTCGTCGAGGCCCTCCCAGGCCAGGGCGGTCCGCAGGATATCGTGGCGGGCGATGACTTGCTGCAGTGCCAGGCAGAACCCATCCAGTCGCGCCTCGTCGGTGAACGCCAGGGTGGTGTGCAGCAGATAGGTATCGCCTTGGTCCTGGAGCAGGTAATGAAAGAACAGGCCCTCTTGCAGGGGAGCCATCGGATAGATGTCCTGTACGTTGGCCGCGCCGCCTTCGACATTGGCGACGATACGGTCGATCTGCGCCTGGGTCAGGTGCACCAAGGGCAGCATTTCAGGTGTGATGCGGGTGCAGCCCGGGGCAATGGCGGTGCCCGCCGAAACGGGGGGCTGGTCAGAAGCTTGCGGGCGTTGCGCCAGGGCGACGGCCAGCGCGGCGACATTGGGCGTGGCGAACAAGGTGCGCACGTCGAGGGACCAGCCTTGCGTACGCAGTTGCTCCACCATCTGCACGGCCAGCAGGGAGTGACCGCCCAGGGCAAAGAAATTGTCCTGGCGACCGACACGCGGTACGCCCAGGACCTGGGCCCAGAGCTCGGCCAGGCGGGTTTCCACCGGCCCCTGCGGCGCGTCGTAGCGGTGCAGGGCGAAGTGAGCTTCTCCCGGCTCGGGCAAGGCGCGGCGGTCCAGCTTGCCGTTGGCGGTGAGGCTGAAGGCGTCCACCTGGACGAACGCGGCGGGCAGCATGTAGTCCGGGAGCACCGCGGCCAATCGGGCGCGCAATTCGCTGGGGTCCTGGGCGCTGGCGGCGGTGAAGTAGGCCAGCAGGCGCTGCTGGGCGTCGGCCAGCACCACCGCTTCGGTCACGGATGGCAAGGCCTTGAGCTGCGCCTCGATCTCCCCCAGCTCGATCCGGAAACCGCGGATCTTGACCTGGAAGTCGTTGCGCCCCAGGAACAGCAACACGCCGTCGGCGCGCCAGCGGGCCAGGTCGCCGGTGCGGTACAACCGCGCCCCCGGCGTCGGGTCGAAGGGATGGGGCACGAAGCGCTGTTCGCTCAACTGCGGCTGGTTCAGGTAACCCAGGGCCAGGCCATCGCCGCCGATGTACAGCTCGCCGGCGACGCCGATGGGCAGGGGGCGACGTTGGTCGTCGAGCACGTAGACCTGGGTATTGCCGATCGGCTTGCCGATGGGAATGTCACCGGCCAGGGCGTCTTCCAGGGTGATGCGATGGGTGGTGGCGAAGGTGGTGCTTTCGGTGGGGCCGTAGCCGTTGAGCAGATGCCGGGGCGGCGAGTGGCGCAACACCTGGGCGATGCGCCGGGGATCGAGCACATCGCCGCCCACCATCAGGTAGCGCAGGGCCGCGAAGGCCGGGGCCAGAGGCTCGGCGAACTGATGGAACAGCCCGGCGGTGAGCCAGAGGACGCTGACTTCATGGCGCAGCAGATGTTCATTGAACCGGGCCGCATCCAGCAGGGTGTCGCGAGGACAGACCACCAGGCAGCCGCCGTTGAGCAATGCGCCCCAGATTTCCAGGGTGCTGGCGTCGAAGGCCGGGTTGGCGGCCAGGGCGATGCGATCCTGGGCGTTGAAATCGGCGAAACCGTTGTTGCGCACCAGGCGGGTGATGGCGCGGTGGGGCACCTGCACACCCTTGGGCACGCCGGTCGAGCCGGAGGTGTACATGACGTAGGCCGTCGCGTCGGCGGGCCGCGGTACATCCGGGGCGGGCGCCGCGGCGCTGTCCAGGGTGTCTTCCCAGGTCGCCAAGGCAAGGGATTGGACGGCTGGGTCCGCGGGGATCGAGTGCGGTTCGTCCACCAGCAACCAAGCGCTGCCGCAATCGTGCAGCAGATTGCGGCGCCGCTCCGAGGGCGTGGCCGTGTCGATGGGCACATAGGCCGCGCCGTTTTTCAGGATCGCCAGGATCGCCACGATCAACCGTGGGCCACGGGCAAGGCACAGGGCAACCCGGGCGCCCGGCACCACGCCGTGTTCGGCCAGCCAACCGGCCAGTCGGCCGGCGCGCTCATCGAGCTGGCGATAGCTCAGGGACTGCTCGCCGGTCTGGATCGCCGTCGCCTCGGGCCGCCGCTTGACCTGCGCCTCGAACAGGCGGGGCAGCGACTCATCGCGAGGGTAGTCACGGGTGGTGGCATTGAAGGTGTGCAGCACGTGTTCGCGCTCGGCCGGGCCGAGAATGGACACGGCCTCGAGCGGTTGTCGGTCATCGGCGACCAATGCTTGCAGGGTGGTGTGCAAGGCCTGCCAGTGACGTTGCACGGTGTCGGCCTCGAACAGCGCGGTGGCGTAGATGAACCGACCGGCAATCCGGCCGTCACGCTCGTGCAGGTCCAGGGTCAGGTCGAACTTGGCGCTGTCTTCATGGGTGGATAACGGCGTCAGCTCCAGCGAGTCCAGCTCCAGGCTGGGCTGCGGGGCGTTCTGCCAGGCGAACATGACCTGGAAGATCGGACTGTGGGCCAATGAGCGCGAGGGGTTCAATGCCTCGACCAATTGCTCGAAGGCAACTTCCTGATGGGCCTGCGCATCCAAGGCGGTACGCCGCACCTGGGCCAGCAGTTGGCTGAACGCATCGACCTCACCGAGCCGCACCCGCAACGCCTGGGTGTTGACGAAAAAGCCGACCAGCGGCTCGACCTCCGCCCGGGTCCGGTTCGCCAGGACCGAACCGATGACCAGGTCGTCCTGCCCCGACAGGCGCGCCAGCACCACCGACCACGCGGCCAGGAGCGTCATGAACAGGGTGCAGCCATGTCGTTCGGCCACGTGCTTGAGCGACTGGACCAGGTGGGCGTCGATGCCCACCTCCAGGCTGGCACCGGTGAAATCCTGGTGCGCCGGGCGAGGGCGGTCCAGGGCGAGGTTCAACAGCGGCGGTGCGTCTTCGAGCTGGGTGCGCCAGTAGGCCAGTTGTTCGGCGATCCGTTGCGCCTGGCGCGCAGAGCGCTGCCACAGGGCATAGTCGGCGTACTGGATGGCCAGTGGCGGCAGGCGGTCGGCCTGGCCGTGGACAAAGGCCCGGTACAGTTCAGTCAGTTCCCGGGTGATGACCGATAACGACCAGGCATCGCCGACGATGTGGTGCAGCGTGACCAGCAAGACGTGCTCCTGCTCTTCCAGGCGCAACAGGCGCGCACGGATCAGCGGACCGCGCGCCAGGTCGAACGGTGCCTGGGCCTCGGCGGTGCAGTGGGCCTGGAAGACCGCCGGGGGCTGGCCGCGCAGGTCGTCGACGGGCATGGCGAAGGCCTGCGGCGGGTCGATGATCTGGAACGGTTGCGCGCCCTCGGAAACGAACCGGGTGCGCAAGGCTTCATGCCGCTCGACGATTCGCGACAGGGCGGCCTGCAACGCCGCTGGGTCAAGCGCTCCCCGCAGGCGCAGTCCGCCGGCCATGTGGTAGGCCGCGCTGGCCTGGGCATCGAGGTGGGCGATGAACCACAGGCGCTGCTGGGCGAAGGACAACGGTAGCCGCGCCGGGCGCATCGCCGCCGGAACAGGCGCCGCCCCGGACAACCCGGACGCTCCCAGGGATTCGATGGCACGGGCCTGCCGCGCCAGGGTCGGGTGATCGAACACGCAGGCCAGGGGCAGTTCGATGCGCAGTTGCTGGCGCAGTTGGGAAATCAGTTGCACCGCCAGCAGCGAATGGCCGCCGGATTGGAAGAAATGGTCCTCACGGCCTACCCGTGGGCGTCCCAGCAGGCGACTCCAGATCGACGCCAGTTGAGTCTCCAGCGGCCCTTGGGGCGCTTCGAAATGATCGCTTTCCGTCTGCTCCGGCGCCGGCAGCGCGCCGCGGTCCAGCTTGCCGTTGGGGGTCAGGGGCAGGGTCGGCAAGGCCACGTAGGCCCCAGGCTGCATGTACTCAGGCAGACAGGCGTGCAGGGCCTCGCGTAACTGGGCCTCGGATACCGGGCTGTCCGCCTGCCCCACCCAGTACGCCACCAGGCGCGGATCGCCGCTGGCGTCTTCGCGGGCGATCACGACGGCATGCAACACACCGGGCACCCGGGCCAGGGCGGCTTCGATTTCTCCCAGCTCGATGCGGTAGCCACGCACCTTGATCTGGAAATCGTTGCGCCCCAGGTAGAGAAGCTGACCGTCGGCAGTCCAGCGACCCAGGTCGCCGGTGCGGTACATCCGGGCCCCCGCCTGGAGCGCGAACGGGTCGTCGACGAAGCGCTCCTGGGTCAGCTCGGGTCGGTTCAGGTAGCCCCGGGCAACGCCGGCACCCCCGATATAGAGTTCGCCCACCACGCCCTGGGGCACCAACTGGCGGTGCGCATCGAGAATGTAGACCTGGGTATTGTCCAGCGGTCGTCCGATACCGGGGACGAAACCCTGCTCACGACTCATCGACACCCACGTCGAGTAGGTGGTGGTCTCCGAAGGGCCGTACAGGTTGCACAGGCGTTGCACTGCGCTGTGGGCGAACACCTGCTCCACCAGGCTTTGCTTGAGGGGCTCGCCGGCCAGGTTGACCACCTGTGTTGACCCTGGGATCGCCTGGGCATTGACCAGCGCATCAAGGGCCGAAGGCACGCTGTTGATCAGCGTGACCGGCACGGGGCGGTCGAGCAAGGCCAAGGCGTTGGTGGCCACGTGCAAGGTGGCGCCGGCGGCCAGGGGCACGAAATATTCGAACACCGCCAGGTCGAAATTGATCGAGGTGGCGAAGAGGCTGTCCCGCAGGCTGGCGGTATCGAACGCATGCAGCGCCCAGTGCAGCAGGTTGCAAGCGTTGCGGTGCTCGATCATCACGCCCTTGGGCGTGCCGGTGGATCCCGAGGTATAGATGACATAGGCCAGGTGAGCGCTGGTCAGGCCAAGGCTGGCGGGATCCGGGTCATGGACGGGTTGTTCGGCCAGGCGCGCCTTGACAGGGGCCGCGTCCAGGCAAAGCACTTCGCAACCGGCGGGCGCCGGGACGCTCGATTGCAGCGGGCCGAGTGTCAGCAGCGCACGAGGCGTGCTGTCGGCGAGCATGTGCAGCAGGCGTTCCCGCGGGTAGGCCGGGTCCAGCGGCACATAGGCGGCACCGGCCTTGAGAATGCCGAGCAGGGCGATCAGCAGGTGGGGGCCACGCTCCAGGCAGATCGCCACGCGGCTGTCCGGCTCGACACCGGCCTGCAGCAGCAAGTGCGCCAGCCGATTGGCCTGGGTATTGAGCGCCTCATAGGCCAGGGGGCTGGCACCGTTGGCGGCGTCGAAACGGGCGGCGATGGCCTGGGGTTGCCGCTGGGCCTGCCGCTCCACGGCCAGGTGCAGCAGAGCCGGGCCGTTATGCGGGCGGGTGGTGGCGTTGAACGTGCGCAGGACCCGCTCCTGTTCGGCGGCGGGCAATACCGAAAGCTGGCAAGCCAGGGTCAGGGGACGCTGTTCCAGGGCGTCGAGCAGGTTCTCCAACGCGGTGCGCAGCCAGCCCAGTACCGGTTCGGCGCCCACCTGGTGATCGATTTGCAGGCTCAGCGAAAAGCCTTCCCCCAGGTCGTCCACCGACAGGTTGAAGGGGTAGTTGGTGCGCTCCTCACCGCCCAGCACCTGCATGCCATCGACCTGGGGTGCATGCCCGGGGGCCGCACTGTGGCGATAGTTGAGCAACGCCGAGAACAGCGCGGTGCCGCTGGGCAAGGCGCTGCAACGCTGGGCCAGGCCCAGGGGGGCGTGCTCGTGGGCGATCAGCCGGCTGAGCAGCGTGTGGGTGTCGCGCAATGCCTGTTCCACGGAGACGGCCAGGCGTACCCGCAGGGGCAGGGTATTGATGAACAGGCCCATGGCACTGGTCGCTTCGCCGGCACCCAGCAGGCGACCGAACATCACGGTGCCGAAGACCACGTCGTCGCGGCCGCTGGTCTTGCCCAGGACCAATGCCCAGGCAAGATGGAACAGGCTGGCGCTGCTGACCCCCAGGACACGCGCACGCTCACGGATTCGCCGGCTCAGGTCGAGGGTGAGTGCGGTCTCCAGGGTCTGTACCTGGTTGCCATCGCCGCGTACGTCCAAAAGGCCGCAGGGCGCGGTGGGTTCGTCGATGTCCCCCAGCAGCTCGGTGAAGAATGCCTCGTGCTGCGCTTCGCCCAGGCCCTGGCGTGCGCGCAACACGAAATCCCGGAACGGCTGCGGCGGCTGCAGATCCGCCAGACGGCCTTGCTGGATCGCGGCGACTTCTCCCACCAGGCGTTCCAGCGAGGTATGGTCCATTACCGCGTGGTGATGCAGCAATTGCAGCAGCCAGCGTCCGGTTCCCGGATCCTCGGCGGCCACGGCGCGCATCAGGGGCGCCTGGCGCAGGTCCAGGCGCTGATGACGCGGGTCGGCATGGGCACGCAGAGCGGCCTCGACGTCGATCTGGCTCGGATGGAGGACTTCCAGCGCCAGGGGCGCCTGGCGCCAGACTACCTGCACCGGCTCGTCAAGGCCCTCCCAGGCCAGTGCCGTGCGCAGGATGTCGTGGCGGGCGATGGCCTGGTTGAGGGCATCCATGAAACGTCGCAGGCAGGGCTCATCGTCGAAGGCCAGCAGCACATGCAGCAGATAGGTATCGCCGTGCTGCTGGAGCAGGTGATGAAAGAGGATGCCCGCCTGCAACGGCACCAGAGGATAGATGTCCTGGATATTGGCGCAGCCGCCCGGCACGCTGGCGACGATACTGGCGATCTGTGCTTCGTCCAACTGGCAGAGATCGAGCATCGCCGGGGTGATGTCGTCGGTGCCTGGCGGCAGGCCGCTACTGCTGCCGGCCTGGGCGGCGGGGTTGCGCAGGGCTTCGATCAGGGCCGGTTTATGGCTGCGCAACAAGGCGATCAGTGCCTGGTCGGCCAATACCTGGTCATCGGCCACTACCGATAATTGATCGCCGCGCAAGGACAGGGTTACGCCACGTTGTTTGAGCAGGGCCAGCAATTGTTCCGTGGTCACAGGAGCAGTTCCTTCAAAGGGGTGGTGGCCATGGCCAGACCGGCGAGGGTCGGGGTGGTGAAGAGTTGGCTGATGTCGACCCGCAGGTTGTGCTGTCGCATGCGCTCCACCAGAGTCATGGCGATCAGCGAATGGCCGCCCAGGGCGAAGAAGTTGTCGTGCCGGCTGACCCGTTCGACATTCAGCAACTCGCACCAGAGCGCCGCCAGGGTGATCTCCAGTTCGCCTTGCGGGGCTTCGTAGAGGGTCTGCACGTAAGCCTGGGCGTCGGGTTCCGGCAGGGCGTTGCGGTCGAGCTTGCCGTTGGCGGTCAGCGGCAGGCTGTCCAGGCGCACGTACAGGCCGGGCAGCATGTAGTCGGGCAGGCGTTCGGCCAGGGCGGCCCGGGCCTGGCTCGGCGTCGGTGGCGCCGTGCCCTGCAGGTAGGCGACCAGCCGCGTCACGCCGTGGCGGTCGTTGCGCCCCACCACCACGGCTTGCTGCACACCGGGCAAGGCCAGCAACTGGCTTTCGATTTCACCCAGCTCGATGCGGTGGCCGTGGATCTTGACCTGGAAATCCGTGCGCCCCAGGTAGCTGAGGCTGCCATCCTCTTCCCAGCGCCCGAGGTCGCCGGTGCGGTAGAGCCGCCCACCGGCCTGGGCAGTGAACGGATCGCTGAGGAATCGTTCGTCGGTCAGGGCCGCGCGCTGCCAATAACCACGGGCGACCCCATGGCCACCGATGTGTATTTCCCCGGCCACTCCCACCGGCACGCGCCGGCCATGTCGATCGAGGACATGCACCTGGGTGTTGGGCAGCGGTTGGCCGAGGCTCGGCGTCGAATGGCTGTCGAGCCAGGCACTGGTGGTGTCGACGGTGCACTCGGTGGGGCCATAGACGTTGAGCACCCGAACCTCGGCTTCAGCGGCCAGTTGCGTCCAGAGTTCGCTGGGCACCGCCTCGCCGCCGAGCAGGATGCGCCGTGGCAACGGTTGTCGTGTCTGCGCCGCCTGCCGATGCTTGAGCAAGACCTGCAACTGGGTCGGGGTGCAATCGAACAGCGTGACCTGGCGGCTGTGCAGGTAGTCCAGCAGGGCGCTGGCATCCAGGCGCACCCGTTTGGGAATCAGCACCAGGCAGTGGCCGCTGAGCCATTGGCAAAGCTGTTGCACCGAGGCATCGAAGGCGACCGAGGCATTGAGCGAGCAACGGGTGCCCGGCGGCAGGTCGTCCAGGCGTTGACGCAGCCCGGCCCAGAGGTTGAGCACCGAGTGGTGCTCGACCATCACACCCTTGGGCTGTCCGGTGGAGCCAGAGGTGTAGATCAGGTAGGCCAGGTCCGTGGGCTGCTGGCCCAGGGCGATAGCGTCCGGGTCGTCCGCGCTGGCCTGGGTCCAGGCCAGGGATTCGGGCGCGTCAAGGCTGAGCAGTGGTCCACCCGTAAAGGTCGGTAAACGAGGACGCACCCGTTCCTGGGTGAGCAGGGCCGCCGGTGCGCTGTCGTTGAGCATGTAGGCCAGCCGGGGCGCCGGGTAGTCAGGATCCAGCGGCACATAGGCGCAACCGGCTTTCCACACCGCCAGCAGGGCAATCGCCAACTGCACCTCGCGCTCCAGGCACACGGCGACGAGCTGGCCGCTCTGCACACCCAGGTTGCGTAAGTGATGAGCCAACCGGTTGGCCTGTTCGTTGAGCTGGCGGAAGCTCAATGCCTGGTGTTCGTCGATGACGGCCAAGGCATCGGGGGTGCGCGCAGCCTGTTCGGCGAAGCGCTGCTGCAAGGTCGCGCCGGACGACGGCAGGGCCACTGGCCGGTTGAAGCGATCCAGCCGCGCTTTTTCGTCGTCGGGCAGCACGCGCAACTGCTGGACGGGGGTGTCGTCGGCCTGTTCCAGTGCCTCGACAAGGGCGTCCAGGGTTTGCAGCATGAACCCGACCAGGCGCGCGGGCGCGTACGCCGGGTGGGTCTGGGCGGTCAGTTGAAAGCCTTCGCCCAGGTCGTCCACCGCGAGGTTGAAGGGATAGTGAGTGCGTTCTTCGCTGTGCAACAGGCTCATGCCCGGCATGGCCTGGCGGACGTTCGCCTGGTCGGCATGGCTGTAGCGGTAGTTGAACATCGCACTGAACAGCGCGGTGCCGGCGGGTACCGCGCTGCAGCGCTGGGCCAGTGCGAGTGGGGTCTGCTCGTGGCTGAGCAACCCGTTCAAGGCCTGCTGCACGCCTTCGAGCACGATGCCCACATCGCCATCCAGGCGCACCCGCAAAGGCAGGGTGTTGATGAACAGTCCCAGGGCCCGGTCGGCATGGGCTCCGGCTTGCAGGCGGCCGAACAGCACGGTGCCGAACACCACGTCATCGCGCCCGCTCAGACGGCTCAACACCAGCGCCCAGGCCAGGTGGCAGACGCTGGCGGCACTCACGCCATGGGCACTGGCTTGCTGACGCAGGCGGCGCGCCAGCCCAGGCTCCATCGGCTGTTGGTGTTCCAGGGCGCGCCAGCGGGGATCGGCCTGCACATCGATGGCGAGCGGCAGGGTGGGTTCGTCCAGGTCGCCCAACTGCTCGCTGAAGAACGCCTGTGCCGCACTGACAACCTGCGGTCGACGCGCATGGGCCACCAGCCCGCGAGCGCTGACGGGGCGCGACAGCTGCGCCTGCCGGCCGCCTTCGATCAGTGCGATTTCCTCGATCATCAGTTCCAGGGAAGTGTGATCGACCACCACATGGTGATGCACAAGCAACAGCAGCCAGCGGTCGTGGACGGCGTCGAACGCTACCCGTGCTTCGATCAATGGCGCCTGGCGCAGGTCGAGGCGGTAATGGCGAGGGTCGGCACTGGCGTGCAGTTGCGCGGCGACGTCGCCCTCGAATGCCAGGCGCACTGGCTTGAAGGCCACCTGGCGCAGCACCACTTGCAGCGGCTCCTGCAAATCCTCCCAGAGCACCAGGGTGCGCAAGGCATCATGCCGGGCGATGACCTGTTCCAGCGCAGCGCAGAAACGTTGCAGGCACGCTTCGTCGGTGAACGCCAGCAGGCTGCGCAACAGGTAGTTGTCCCCGGCACTCTGGGCCCGATGGTGGTAAAGCATGCCTTCCTGCAGAGGGCCCAGCGGATAGATATCCTGGATGTTGCCGGCACCGCCGGGAACCTGTGCCGCGATCCTGTCGATCTGCGCCTGGGCCAGTTCGACGAGGTCGAGCATCGGCGGGGTGATCCGCGAGCAGGGGGTAGGGATGCAACTGACGCTTTCCACGGACGCGGCCTCGGTACCCAGGGTGTCCAGGCGTTGCGCCAGGGCCGCGAGGGTCGATCGCTCGAAGACACTGCGGATATCCAGGTTCCAGCCGTTGCGGCGCAGTTGTTCGAGCAGTTGCACGGCCAGCAGGGAGTGTCCGCCCAGGCTGAAAAAATCATCCTCGCGACCGATGTCCGGCTGGCCGAGCACCTGGGCCCAGATCGCCGCAAGCCGACGTTCGGTGTCGCTGCGCGGAGGGGACTTGTCCCGGTCGGCGGGCAGCGTCACGGGCAGGGGCAGTGCCTGCCGGTCGAGCTTGCCGTTGGGCGTCAGGGGCAACTGGGGTAGCGCGATGCAGGCGCTGGGCAACATGTAGTCCGGCAAGCGGTTTTCCAGGTAGGCCCGCACCTGCGCCAGGTCCGGGACCGGCGCGGCGGGATCCTGGGCGACCAGGTAGGCCACCAGCCGCGGATCCCCGCCAGGCCCGGGTTGGGCCAGGACCACCGCTTCGCGCAGGCCCGGCATGCCCAGCAGTTGCGCTTCGATCTCTCCCAGTTCGATGCGAAAGCCCCGCACCTTGACCTGGAAGTCGTTGCGGCCCAGGTACTCCAGGTGTCCGTCGGCACGCCAGCGGCCCAGATCGCCGGTGCGGTACATGCGCGCTTCGGGATCGCTGACGAAAGGGTCCGGCAAGAACCGCTCGGCGGTGAGTTCGGCCCGGTTCAGGTAGCCACGGGCCACGCCGGCCCCGCCGATATGGATTTCCCCGGCCACACCCAGAGGCACTGGTTGGCGATGCCGATCGAGCAGGTAGATGCGCGTGTTGTCCAGGGGTTGACCGATACCGGGCAGGAACCCCTGTTCACGGCTCATCGACAGCCAGGTGGAGTAGGTGGTGGTTTCCGTCGGGCCATAGAGATTGCAGACCCGGTCCGTGGCGCCCTGGGCAAACAGTTGCTCCACCAGCCGTGCCTTGAGGGGCTCGCCGGCCAGGTTGACGACTCGGGTGGTCGGCGCGATGGCGCCGATCCTCACCAGTTCCTCCACGGCCGAGGGCACGCTGTTGATCAGCGATACCGTACGGGGGCGCTCCACCAGGGCCAAGGCATTGTCCACCAGATGCAAGGTGGCGCCGGCGGCCAGGGGCACGAAGCACTCGAACACCGCCAGGTCGAAATTGATCGAGGTGGCGAACAGGCTGTGGTGCAACTCATCGACGTCGAAACTGCGCAGGGCCCAGTGCAGCAGGTTGCAGGCGTTGCGGTGCTCAATCATCACGCCCTTGGGCATACCGGTGGAGCCTGACGTATAGATCACATAGGCCAGGTGCGCGGCGTTCAGGTCCGCGGCATCGGGATTGTCGATGGGCTGGGCGTCCAGCCGGGCCTGTAGCTGCGGCGTGTCCAGGTCCCATCGCTCGATTGCGGTGTTAGCCGGTAGGCGCGTGCGCAATGCGTCACTGCTGAGCACCAGGCGCGGGGCGCTGTCTTCCAGCATGTGCCGCAGGCGTGCCGGCGGATAGGTCGGGTCCAGGGGGACGTAGGCAGCGCCGGCCTTCAGGGTGGCCAGTAACGCCACCAGCATGTGCGGACCACGCTCCAGGCAGATCGCCACCCGGTCGTCGGGTCGCAACCCGGTCGCCAGCAGGGCGTGGGCCAACCGGTTGGCCTGGCGATTGAGCTGGCCATAGGTGAGCGTGGTCGTGCCGGCTGACGCGGTTTCGATATGGGCGGCCACGGCATCGGGCCACAAGGCGGCCTGGCGCTCGAACGGCTGGTGCAGCAGGGTGTCGCGCGGATGTGCGTGTCGAGTCTGGTTGAACCCTTCCAGCAACTGTTGCCGTTGCGCCACGGGCAGGCTGTCCAGGGTGCAGGCACCGGTGGTCGGCGCTGTCTCCAGGGTCTGCGCCACCACGTGAAGGGCCTGGACCATATGGGCCAGGACGGTTTCGGCGCAGACCGAGCGATGGATCTGTGCGCTCAGGGCAAATTCATCACCCAGGTCGTCCACCGACAGGCAGAACGGGTAGTTGCTGCGCTCCTCGCTGCCCATCACCTGGATGCCGGGCAGGTCGAATTCCGGGCGCGTCGAGCGTTGGCCCTGACTGTGACGAAAGTTCAGCAGTGCCGAGAACAGCGGCGCATGGGCGGGCAAGGCACTGCAGCGTTGGGCCAGGGCCAGGGGCGCATGTTCATGGGCCAGTAGTTCCACCAGCCGCCCATGGACTTGGCGCAATGCCGTCTGCAATGGTAGGTCGAGGTCGATACGCAGCGGCAAGGTGTTGATGAACATGCCCAAGGCGCGGCCGACGTGCTGTTCGGCGTTGAAGCGTCCGAACAGCACCGTGCCGAACACGACGTCGTCGCGGCCGCTGGTCTTGCCCACCAGCATTGCCCAGGCCAGGTGGAACAGGCTGGCGACGCCCACTGCCTGGGTCTTGGCCAGATGCCGCAGGCGCACGGATAATGCCGGATCGAGCTGGCACTGGGCCTCGCGATTGTCGCGTCCCGAACCCTGGATATCGTTCAGCCCATAGGGCAGGGTCGGCTCGTCGAGATCACCGAGCAAGCGTTGGAAATAGGCCTCTGCATCCGCCTGGCGTCGGGGCTGGCGCGCCTGGGCCACGAATTGGCGAAACGCGATGGCGGGGGGCAGCGGATGCCGGGGATCGAGCATCAGCGCCCGGACTTCGGCGAACAGCAGGCCCAGGGTGGCGTGGTCGATGGACAGGTGATGGTGAACCAGTTGCAGGTGCCAGCGCTGGTCGGCGGCGTCGAAGCGTACGAAGGCTTGCGCCAGGGGTGCACGGCGAATGTCCAGGTGCTCCTCAGCAAAGGCTTGGCCCTCGTCGAGCAGGACCACGGGCAAGCGGGCGACGCGCCAGACCACTTGCACCGGTATATCCAGGCCTTCCCAGAGCACGGCGCTGCGCAACACGTCATGACGAGCGATGACTTGGTCGAAGGCGTCGATGAACCGCTGCAGGCGTGCCTGGCTGTCGAAGGCCAGGGTCGCGCGCAGCAGGTAGGCATCGTCCCTGGGCTGCAACAGGTGGTGGAACAGCAGGCCTTCCTGCAGCGGTGCCAGGGGATAGATGTCTTGCACGTTGGCCAGACCGCCTTCCACCGTGGTGACGATGTGGTCGATCTGCGCCTGGGGCAGGTCGAGTGAGAGCGTCGCCGCAGGTTCCGGGTCCTGGACTGAGTGTTCCAGCGTCGCCGCCAGGTTGAGAAGGTTGGTCGCGTTGAACAGGGTCCCGACGTCGAGGCTCCAGCCTTCGGCGCGCAGTTGCTCCACCATCTGAACGGCCAGCAGGGAGTGACCGCCCAGGGCAAAGAAATTGTCCTGGCGACCGACACGCGGTACGCCCAGGATCTGGGCCCAGAGTTCGGCCAGGCGGGTTTCCACCGGTCCCTGCGGCGCGTCGTAGCGGTGCAGGGCGAAGTGAGCTTCTCCCGGCTCGGGCAAGGTGCGGCGGTCCAGCTTGCCGTTGGCGGTGAGGCTGAAGGCGTCCATCTGGACGAACGCGGCGGGCAGCATGTAGTCCGGGAGCACCGCGGCCAACCGGGCGCGCAGTTCGCTGGGGTCCTGGGCGCTGGTGGCGGTGAAGTAGGCCAGCAGGCGTTGCTGGGCGTCGGCCAGCACCACCGCTTCGGTCACGGGTGGCAAGGCCTTGAGCTGCGCCTCGATCTCCCCCAGCTCGATCCGGAAACCGCGGATCTTGACCTGGAAGTCGTTGCGCCCCAGGAACAGCAACACGCCGTCGGCGCGCCAGCGCGCCAGGTCGCCGGTGCGGTACAACCGCGCCCCCGGCGTCGGGTCGAAGGGATGGGGCACGAAGCGCTGTTCGCTCAACTGCGGCTGGTTCAGGTAACCCAGGGCCAGGCCATCGCCGCCGATGTACAGCTCGCCGGCGACGCCGATGGGCACGGGGCGACGTTGGTCGTCGAGCACGTAGACCTGGGTATTGCCGATCGGCTTGCCGATGGGAATGTCACCGGCCAGGGCGTCTTCCAGGGTGATGCGATGGGTGGTGGCGAAGGTGGTGCTTTCGGTGGGACCGTAGCCGTTGAGCAGATGCTGGGGCGGCGAGTGGCGCAACACCTGGGCGATGCGCCGGGGATCAAGCACATCGCCGCCCACCATCAGGTAGCGCAGGGCCGCGAAGGCCGGGGCCAGAGGTTCGGCGAACTGATGGAACAGCCCGGCGGTGAGCCAGAGGACGCTGACTTCATGGCGCAGCAGATGTTCATTGAACCGGGCCGCATCCAGCAGGGTGTCGCGGGGACAGACCACCAGGCAGCCGCCGTTGAGCAATGCGCCCCAGATTTCCAGGGTGCTGGCGTCGAAGGCCGGGTTGGCGGCCAGGGCGATGCGATCCTGGGCGTTGAAATCGGCGAAACCGTTGTTGCGCACCAGGCGGGTGATGGCGCGGTGGGGCACCTGCACCCCCTTGGGCACGCCGGTCGAGCCGGAGGTGTACATGACGTAGGCCACATCGTTCGCACCGCTTGCCTGCGGTGGAACAGGGGGGGCTTCGCTGGGCAGTTCGTCGAGGTCGAGGGTCAGGACGCCTGCCACCGACAATGCGGGCCCGTGTTCGCACAGCAGCCAGGCGCTGCCGCTGTCGGCCAGTACCCTTGCCAGATGCGCGGCGGGAGCGTCGCGATCCACCGGCACATAGGCCGCGCCGCGTTTCAGGATCGCCAGTATCGACACGATCAGCCCCGCGCCTCGGCCCAGGTATAACGCGACCTTGTCACCGGCCTTGACTCCCTGTGCCGTCAGGTGTCCGGCCAGCCACTCGGCGCGCTGGTCGAGCTGGCGATAGCTCAGCGACTGCCTGTCGTCCTGCAGCGCCGTGGCTTGGGGACGAAGTCGGACCTGCGCCTCGAAGAGCGCGCACAGCGACGTTTCGGCGGGATATTCCCGGGCGGTGGCGTTGAAGTCTTGGATGACCCGGTGCTGCTCGGTTGCATCGAGCAAGGTGTAGTCCATCAGCGCCTGGCTCGGGTCGGCGAGCACCTGTTCGGTGAGGTGTTCGAGGCGCTTCAGGTGCGCGCTCATCTGCTCGGTGCTGAAGAGGCGCGGGTCGTAGTTGAATTCCAGGAACGGTTCGGTCTGCACTTCGTAGTCGCGCAGGTAGATCGCCAGCGGGTAGCGTTCGTAGCCGTTGTGCCAGGTGCGCAACGTGCAGCGCGCTCGGCCCAGGTTCACATCGCCGGGGTACTGTTCCACCGAAAGCATCAACTCGAACAACTGGCCGGGATGGCCGGCGCGTGCCCGCAGCTCACGGTGCAGGTCCTGCAATGGATAGCGCTGATGCCGATAGCTGCGCCGAGTCTGATGGGCGACTCGCTGCACCGCCTCGGCGAAGCTGGCTTGTCCGTCGACCCGGACCGCCAGTGGCAGCACCGAAGAAAACATCCCCACGGTCCGTTTCTGCAGGGCATCGCCGCGGTTGTGCACCGGCAAGCCGATCACCAGCTGTTCACGGCCATCGGTCATGCGGCTGAAATAGCCGGCCAGTAACGCGCTCAAGCAGTGGCTGAGGGTCGCCCCCTGGGTCTTTGCCCACTGGCTCAAGAGCTCCAGGCGGCTCGCCCCCAGGGTCCAGACCGCCTGGGCGCTGGGCACCGGAGCGGTAAGGTTGGGTTGCGCCTGGCCCTGGGTGGCCGGCGACACCGGGGATTGGAACAACGGCGCCGGCAGCGTCGAAAACTGCTCCAGCCAATAATCGCGGGCCTTGGCGTAGCGGGCCGACCCCAAGTACGCCCGATCCTTTGCCACGAAAGCCTGGTAACCCTGCGCCAGTTCCGGGTCGATCACTGGCTGCTCACCGCGCAGCATCTGGTTGTACGTCGCGCTGACGGCCTGGCCGATCAGCCCCACGGACGTGCCATCGCAAATCAGGTGGTGATAACGGGTGTTCCACAGCGCCTGGGTATCGGAGAGCTGGAACCATTCCATGCTCCACAGCGGACGGCCATAAAGTGCGAACGGAGTGCGGTTCAGTTGCGTGAGGGTAGCCAGTGCCTGGGCGGGCGCATCGGGCGCAGCGCGCAAATCATGGAAGGTGAACGGCGACTCCAGCGCGGCGACGACCTGTTGTTGGGCCTGTCCTTCGCTTTCGCTGAAGATCAGTCGCAACGCATCGTACTGGGTGATGACCCACTTGAGCGCGGCCGCGAAGATCGCCGGGTCCACGGCGCCGTCGATCTGCACCGTGACGCCGATGTTGTAGGAGGGTGTATCGGGCGAGAGCAATTGGTCGAACCAGACGGATTGTTGCGTGGAGCTCAACGAAAAGCATCGCGGTTCGATCATGACACGTCCATATGTGCTGGCGCCGACCTGGCGGCGACCCCAAGGGGTGGGATCGGCACGCCCGGACGGGCATATCCTGTTTAGACACGGGCGACGGGATCGGCAAAGCCTGGCTCGGGGCCTGATTCAGGGTTTATCGAGGGGCCAAACGTTTGCCAGCGACCACGGAAAACTCCCTGCGGCGCTTGCCAGATCCGTCCAAGCGGATAAACATAGCAGTGGTTTGGCAAATGGAAAGTTTTTTTTATTTTGTTTCTGACGAAACGATTATTCGTCCTGGAGGTGCGGGTGGACTTGGTTCATCGCGGCATCGGCAGCGAAGAAGCCGTCACAAGCCAGCAGGCATTCGCGAGGGTGACCGAATGCAGCAGAAGGCCAGATCGGTCGCGACTCCATCGACATCGGCATGTTGTGTCGGTCGCTACAGCCGCGCTTTGCCAAGCCAGGCCACGGAGGCGCTGGCCATGGATTCAAAGGCCCGGCGCCTTGTTTTCAACCAGGCAGTTCCCACCGTCCACCACCAGCAGTTCCCCGGTGATATAGCTGGCTTCGGGAGAGGCGAGAAATGCGACGGCGGCCGCCACTTCTTCCGGGCGGCCGGCACGTCCGAGCGGGGTATGGCGGGCGGCGTGCACTTCCTCAGGCAAGCTTGAACCGGTGGCGATCCAGCCCGGCGCGACCGAGTTCACCGTGATGCCGTAGGAGGCGACTTCCAGTGCCAGGCTCATGTTCATGCCGACCATCCCGGCTTTCGCGGCGCTGTAGGCTGCGCCGCTGGGGTAGCTGGCACGGGTGCCGGTGGTGGAGCTGATCTGGACGATGCGGCCATAACGGCGCGCCTGCATGCCTGGCAGTACGCCGCGGGTGAGCAGGAACGCGCTGGTCAGGTTGCGCGCGATCGAGCCGTTCCAGGTCTCCAGGCTCATGCCGGCCACTTCGGTGGCCGCTTCGGGCGCGCCCTGGACAGCCATGCCGGCGTTGTTCACCAGGATATCGATGCGACCCCATAGCGACTCGGCCCAGGCCGTGAACGGTCGGACCTGGGCTTCGTCGGTCAGGTCTGCGGCGCGCCCTTCGACGTCGAAACCTTCGGCACGCAGTTCGGCGACGCGCTCGTCGATGCGGGCGCTGCTGGCGGTGATCACCAGCCTGGCCCCGGCGGCCCCCAGGCGCCGGGCGATGGCGATCCCGATGCCTTGCCCGCTGCCGGCGCCGCTGATCAACGCCACCTGTCCTTTCCAATCCGTCATCATCGTCTTACTCCGCAAGGGTAGTGATTATGGTTGGCTCATTATTTTTATCTGGCATCATGCCCGCACGTACACGCCGGGCAGAGCCACATGAATCGTCGCAAAAAGATCAAGCAGCTACTTCAGGCCAATGCCAAGAAGGCCAGCGCCAAGCTGGCGCCGCGCAACAAGCCCAAGTACATCAGTAAAGCCGACCGATTGAAACTGGCGGCCGAAGCCGACCAGGCATCGAGCGACGCCACTGAAAGCTGACCCAGGGCCGTCCCTGTCCTGATCCATCCTGCCTCGTTCGGGCCACCTTCGATCGCCGCTTCGCCGGGCGTCGCGTCATGCCACGCCGTTGCCTTGCAAGGCATAGACTGGGTATCCCTGCGGTGAATCAGGGCCGCGGGTAGCCGGGCTGGCGTCCGGTTTGCCGGGTGATTGCGTGCCGGACGAACGGCGACACGTGCCCGCGCGTTTTATCCATCCGACCACCGCAAACAGTCTTCAGGTTTCTTGCGCCCGTGTCGACGGTGGCCTTCTTGCAGGAGGGTACGTAATGGACGAGGCAAAACTGAACGAGTTCATGGGTAAGCTGGTGTCCGATATGGGCGCCTCGGCCATGCTCGCCAACGTGATACTGGGGGACGAACTCGGGCTGTACAAGGCAATGGCCGATAGCCGACCGGTGACCTGCGAGGCGCTTGCCTCCAGGACCGGCTGCAACCCACGGTTGATCCGGGAATGGCTCAGCGCCCACGTGGCGTCCGGGTACATGGAACATCACGAAGGGCAGTTCGTGTTGCCCGAAGAGCAGGCCCTGGCGCTGGCCATCGAGGATTCGCCGGTGTATGTGGCGGGCGGGGTCATGGTGGTCGCTTCCATGTTCCACGACAAGGACAAACTGGTGGCCGCCATGCGCGGTGATGGCGGGCTCGCCTGGGGCGATCACCATCCCTGCATGTTCAGCGGTACCGAGCGCTTTTTCCGACCGGGGTACAAGACGTATCTGGTGTCGCAATGGTTGCCGGCATTGGAAGGTGTGGTGGAAAAACTCACCGCCGGCGCGCGTGTCGCCGATATCGGCTGTGGCCACGGCGCCTCCACCATTGTTATGGCACAGGCCTTCGCGGCGTCCCGCTTCATGGGGTTCGACTATCACGCCCCCTCCATCGCCACTGCGACACAGCGCGCCAGGGAGGCCGGCGTCGAGGACCGCGTCAGTTTCGCCCAAAGCACTGCCAAGGACTATCCCGGGGAGGCTTACGACCTGATCTGCTATTTCGATTGCCTGCATGACATGGGCGACCCGGTCGGCGCGGCGCAACATGCCTATCGGTCGCTGAAGGATGACGGTACGGTCCTGCTGGTCGAACCGTTTGCCAACGACACGCTGGACGAGAACATCACCCCTGTCGGACGGCTGTTCTACGCCGCTTCCACCTTTATCTGCACACCCAACTCACTCTCCCAGGAAGTGGGCCTGGGCCTGGGCGCCCAGGCCGGGGAGACCCGGTTGCGGGAGATATTCGAGGCGGCCGGCTTCAGACAACTGCGCCGCGCGGCCCAGACGCCTTTCAACCTGATCCTCGAGGCTCGCAAGTAACCGATGGTGGGTACGCCGTGTGCGCAAGGAATCCGTGCACGGCTCAATCCGCTGGCGATGCAACGCCGGCGGCGTAAAGATTGAACAGCCCTCGACAGCCCATGGTCTACGTCTTGAAGCGTGGCGCAGCGCAAACCCACCGCCCGCCGCGAAGCGCTGCGCGAAGGCGGCCCGAAGGGCGGCAGGGAACCAAGGCCAACGGTCAAGGATGTGAACGATGATGATTGCCTGCCTGGGATGGGGTTCGTTGATCTGGAAACCTGAATCCTTGCCATTGGCCAGCGAGTGGTTCCTGGACGGCCCGCTGTTGCCGATAGAGTTTTCACGGGTCGGTGACGGCGGTGAACTCGCCACGGCGATCTGCCCGGACGCGCCGCCCGTCAAGGTTCTGTGGTCGGTGTTGGCCGTCGAATCGCTGGAGCAGGCCTGTGAAGCGCTGCGCCAACGCGAACAGATTCCGGCGGATCGACAAGGCGGTATCGGCCTGTTCAAGGCCGGCCGTTCGCCGGTGGGCACGATGGCGCGATGGGCTGCGCAGCGTCAGCTCGATGCGGTGGTCTGGACGGCGCTTGAGCCCAGGTTCGAGGACAACGAGGGCCGGGTACCTTCCCTGGACGATGTGCTGGCTTATCTGTCTGGCCTGACGGGGGAAACGCTGGCCCATGCCCGGGACTACATCAGGCAGGTTCCCCGACAGATCGATACACCCTATCGGCGGGAAATTGCCAGCAGGCTGGGGTGCAAGTGACGTATGTCCGAAAGGGGAAGGTGCGACGCAAGCGGTGGGATTGGTTTCGCTAGGTGACAGTTTTCTATACAGAAACTATTATTTGTACAGGTTTTGGCGTTACGTATGGGACTGCTGGCATGACTCCTCAAGAAAAGCTTCTTTTATGGCATTCGAACTGGGCTCTTTCCAAACAGACCGTTAAATGCAAGGGCTGCGGTGCAGAGCAACCGGAGCAGGACAAGGACAGGGACTTCGTTCACCACCCGCAATGCACGGCGATGCGCCCGGGCATGAGCCCGTGGAGTGCCCTGGATGACATCCGGATGTCATTCGAAAACTAGGCTCTGTCTGAAAGCCAGGTCGGGCATTCAACGCTCCGGCTCCACCCTTTTTATCCAAGCCCGATGGGAAACGGCCCGGCGTCGGATGACGTCGGGCCGTTTGGGTCATGCGACCGGGATGGGGTTCTCCACCATCGACAGGTTGAACTGCTCGATCAGGGCGTATTCGTCCGGCCCGGGGTTCGAGCGCAGTGCCGCGATGCGGTCGACGATGATTTCATGGCGGGAGCCTTCGAGCTTGTCCATGGTTTCGGCGATGAACTCGTCGAGAGGCATGGCGCGTTCGTCGCCACTGCGGTGAATCAGGTCGGTATCGACCCAGGGCGGCGAGATCTCCAGCACCTTCACCGAGGTTTCGCGCAGCATGAAGCGCTGCGACAGAGTGTAGGAGTGGATGGCGGCCTTGGTGGCCGAATACAGCGCCGTGACGGCCAGCGGAATGAAGGCGAGCACCGAGCTGTTGTTGATGATGTACGCCTCGGGCTGTGTCTTGAGATGTTCGACGAACGCCGCACTGACCCGAACAGGTCCGAGCAGGTTGGTATCGATCAACTGCACCGCCGCGGCGTCGTCGTGTTCACCCGATCCTGCGTTGTCGAACGGCATGATCCCGGCGTTGTTGATGACCACGTTGAGGGCTGGATAACGGGCGATCACCTGCTCGGCGACGGCCTTGATCTGGGCCGGGTTGCCAATATCGAGCTCGACGCTGTCCATGCCGGGGTTGGCTTGGGTGATCTCATCCAGCAGGGCTTTACGCCGGCCAGCGATAATCACCTGGTTGCCACGTTGGTGGAAGGCTTCGGCCAGGGCTCGACCGATGCCGGAGGTGCCGCCGGTGATGAATACGGTGTTCTGGGTCAGCTTCATGGGACATTCTCCTGGATGAATTCGGTGATCAATGGGCGGCTTTGTAACGGGGCGCCGGGACGTTGCTCGACAGCTGGGTCGAGAGGTGCTGGCGCGCCGCTTCGTAGGCCTGCCAGGCTTCAAGGGCGTGCAGCGAAGGGATGGAAATCAGCTCACCTCGATCGAAATCCAACAGTGCCGAGTCGACCAGGGCGCTGGCGGACATCACGATGCCCGGGTCCAGGTTTTCCACGGGCAGCCCGCCAATGGCCCAGAAGTCGGTGGCCGTGGCGCCTGGCAGGACGGCCTGGATGCGCACGCCTTTGTCGGCCAGTTCACGGTGCAGCGATTGGCTCAGTGCCGTGACGAAGGCTTTGCTGCCGCCATAGACGCCGTTGAGGATTTCCGGAGCGACGCTGACGATGGAGGAAATGTTGATGATTGCGCCTGTGCCCCTGGCGACGAAGCCGGGCGCGGCGGCATACGTCAGCCGGGTCGGGGCGGTGACGTTCAGTTCGATCATCCGCGTCATCTGTTCCACGTCGCTGTCGAGCAAGGCGGTGTGGGTGCCGATCCCGGCGTTGTTGACCAACAGGGTGATGCTGGCGTCTTCCCTGAGCTTGGCTTCGACCCTGGCCAGGGAAGTGCGCTCGTTGAGGTCTGCGTCGAGCACCTCGACAATGCGCCCGGTCTCATCGGCGATGCGCCTGGCCAGTGCGTTGAGGCGGTCGCGGTTGCGTGCCACCAGGATCAGGTTGTAGCCACGGCGGGCGAGGCGGTCGGCATAGACGGCACCGATGCCGGATGAGGCGCCGGTGATCAAGGCAGTACCCGGATGTGCGTGAGTCATTTTCATTCTCCAGAGCGGTGGGTTGCGTTGGAGAAATAGTGCGGGGATTTGACGATGTCTTAAATGACGTTTATGGTCGTTTTTCAGGACATTCAAGAAGGAAACTCGGCATGCACCGTATCGGCTATGTTGTCGCGGACGGCTTCCAGGTGATGTCGTTGGCCTCTCAGACGGTGTTCGAGTACGCGAATGTCGTCGCCGGCGAGCCGTTCTATGCCATAGAGAATTACTCCGTGACCGGCGGTCTTGTCCGCTCTTCCCTGGGCATGCTCATTGAAACCGCGCCGTTGGGCGCGCCCGGGCATGCACAGACCTGGATCTTCACCGGCGTGAACGACCCGCTCACTGTTGCACCTTCGGCCGAACTGCTGGCATTCGCCCGCCTGGCCGGGGGACAGGCCCGGCGTACGGCAGGCATCTGCACCGGTGGTTTCGTCCTGGCCGAGGCCGGCTTGCTGGCCAATCGCCGAGCGACCACCCACTGGGCCTACGCCAGCGAGTTGCAGCGGCGGTTCCCGGACGTGCAGGTGGAAGACGATCGTATCTATATCATCGACGGCACGATCTGGACCTCGGCCGGCATGACCGCCGGCCTCGACCTGGCGATGGGCATGCTGGAAAAGGACCTGGGAGCCGAAGTCGCCCGCTCGGTGGCGCGCAAGCTGGTGATGCACCAACGACGTACAGGAGGTCAGTCCCAGCATTCCGAGCTGCTGGCCCTGGCGCCGAAATCGGACCGGATCCAGAGCGCGCTGGATTATGCGCGGCTCAACCTGGCCGGCCCGTTGAGCGTCGAGGCATTGGCCGAGCACGTGCACCTGAGCCCGCGCCAGTTCACCCGGGTGTTCACTGCGGAGACCGGCCAGTCGCCGGCCAAGGCCATCGAAAACCTGCGCCTGGAAGCGGCACGGCTGATGATCGAACAGAGCCGCCACAGCCTGGAGACCGTCGCCCGGGAAACCGGCTTTCGTGATCGCCGCCATCTGCGCGAGGTGTTCCTGCGGGGCTTCGGTGTCACCCCCTTGGCGGTGCGACGGGATGCTCGTGGGAGTTGATGGCCACGGCAGGCTCAAACCAGCTTGGGCGATCGCTCCTCCAGTTCGGCAAACCGGCTGCGCAACAACGAATGCAATTGTTGCACCGCCGCCGAAAACTGCTTGCGGTGTGGGCAAACGAAGCTCAATGGCAGGGGTTCGCCTGGGTGATCCGGCAGCAGTACCTCCAGTCGACCCGCACCGATATCGTCGTTCAGGTCCAGCCAGGATCTATAGGTGATCCCCTCGCCAGCGAGGGCCCAGCGCCGCACCACATCGGCGTCGTCGGAAAACAGCGGACCGGACACCGAGACGACCTTGGCCCCCAGCCGCCATTTGTCGTAGACCCGACCGTGGAGGGTGTAGAGCAGACAATCGTGGTGCAGCAAGTCATCCGGCGTGCGCGGGCGCCCGTGTTTGTGCAGATAGTCCGGGGATGCCACCAGTACACGGCGGTTCCAGGGGGCCAGGGGCAGGGCGATGTAATTGGCATCGTCCAGCTGGCCGTACCGGATGGCGACGTCGACTGGATCGCGGAACATGTCCGCCACTTGATCGGACAGGAAATAGCGCAACGACAATTGCGGATGGCGGTGCCGGAATTCCGATAGCCATGGCAGCAGGACATTGCGTCCCAGATCCGAGGGTGCCGCTACCTGAAGCACGCCACGCAGTTCGGCGCTTTCGCGCCTGATCTTTTCCCGGCCTTCTCTAAGCGTATCGAGCACGGTCTGCGCATTGGGCAGGTACTGTTCGCCTTCGGCGGTCAAGCGCAGGCTGCGTGTTGAGCGGGCGAAGAGACGAACATCCAGCTCACGCTCCAGGCGCTTGATAGCGGCGGCCACCTGCCCAGGCAGCAGGTCGACTTCCCGAGCGGCGTTGGAAAAACTGCCGAGGGCTGCGGTCCGTACGAACAGCGCAAGGTCGTCGATGCGGATCATTTTCACTCCAGCTGTGAAAGTGTTGGCGCATTCTACGTATTTTTCTTCCCGGGAGAGAAGGCGAGTATGGCCCCCACCGGTTGTCCTTGCGGACTTCCTTCCAACCCTTGGCAGACAGCCAGGCCTACAGCCGTCGGCCTCCCGGAGCATGAACATGATCAAGACAAACAGATTCGCAACATCTGCCATTGCCCTCGCTCTTGCGTCGGCTGTCCAAGCGACATCGACCATGGCGGCCACGGACTTTCCCAGTGATGCGCCGGCTGATCGGTCCATCGGCCCCTTGCAGCAGGTGTTCGCTTTCCAGGACGCCATGCCGACCGGCGTCACGGTGAGCGAGACGGGGCGGATCTTCGTCAATTTCCCGCGCTGGGGGGATGATGTACCGTTCACGGTGGCTGAGATCAGCGACGGAAAATTGCGGCCTTACCCCAATGACCGGATCAACCATGAGGACAGCGTCGACCCGGCCAAGGGCCTGATCAGCGTGCAGAGCGTGGTGGCCGACGGGCAGGGGCGGGTCTGGCTGCTGGATACGGCGGCTCCCGGTTTCGCTGCGCCCAGGGCCGGAGGCGCAAAACTGGTGGCGGTGGACCTGGCGAGCAACCAGGTGGTAAAGACGCTGGTGTTCCCGCCGCACGTCATATTGCCCAGTACCTATGTGAACGACATGCGCTTCGATTTTCGCCACGGCAATCAGGGGACCGTGTACGTCACTGACTCGTCGGTCAGCGGCCCGGGGGCAATCATTGTCATGGACATCGAAAGCGGCAAGGCGATGCGGCGCTTGAGTGGAGCAAGGTCCACTTCCGTGGATCCGTCGTTCATTCCGATGGTGGAAGGACAGCCGGTCATGTCCCGAGGGGCCGATGGCAAACCCAAGCCTTTGGGGGTGGCTAGCGACGGCATCGCCCTCTCGGCGGATGGCAAGACGTTGTATTTCAGCCCGTTATCGAGTCGCCATCTGTATTCGGTGCCAACGGCGTTGCTGCGTGATGCCGGCATCAGCGACAAACGCCTGGAAGCGGCGGTGGTAGACCTGGGCGAAAAGGGTGCTTCCGATGGTCTGGAAGCGGACGCCGAGGGTGCAGTCTATGCGACCGATTATGAACACAACGCGATTCGCAAGCGCCTGGCCGACGGTGCTTGGAAAACCATTGTCCAGGACCCGCGGGTATTGTGGCCTGACACCCTCTCTATCGGTCCGGACGGCTATCTGTATTTCACGGCCAACCAGCTCCATCGCCAGGCCGGTTTTCGCAACGGGGTCGACCAGCGTGTCAAACCCTACAGCCTGCTGCGTGTCAAAATCGATGCGGCACCGGCGCCGACCCGTTGATTCCCTTGGCCCTGCGACATCCTTGACCGGAAAGAGCCCCAGGGCAGGACACTGTCGGGGGCTTGGCGCCCGACAATGCTGATCCGGCGGCGTGAGTCGCTCATCAAGGACTGGAGGTGCATGAAGTTGAATCCCGTCAGTGCGGCGGATCTTGAGATCGACATGCTTCATCCGCCTGGCCCGGGCCTGTACCGTTGGCTGCTCGCAAGCTTTCTCCTGGGCAAACGCATACGCGCCTCGGTGGCCCTGCGGGCCTATCGGATCCTCGTCCACCACCATGGTCTCGATACACCCGCCAAGCTCCGGCAATGCCCTCACCGTGAACTGGTCCGGTGGCTGGGCCAGGCAGGTTATGGCCGCTATGACGAATCCACTGCGCGACGCCTCCGGCTGCTGGGGGCTCGCCTGGATGATGAAATGCCGGCCCGGCTCGAAGCACTCGAAGAAGGGCGGGACGGACTCCAGGGGATCGGACTCTGGCTATTGACCTTCGAGGGTATCGGGCCCAAGACATTGGAAATCTTCATGCGTGAAGCCGCGCCCGTCCTGGAGACCCTCGTCACGAAACGCCCGGGTTGAGGTCGTTACCTGGCTACCCCCTGCACGGAAATGAGCAGGGGTTGTGCCATTTGGTAGCACTTCCCTGCGGCCGTCCTGCGGTTCCATCCCGCTCAAGAAGCCTCTTGGGTCGGCTCTGTCCTTAGGAATCAATCGCTTGTGCAATGCCCATCAAAAGTGGCATGCATTCTGCTTATTTGAATACATGGATAATTGGATACAAAAATTCAAAGGGTGTCGCCATGCAGTTCGTTCCTACATTCGCTGAACGTCCGCCGATGACTGCCGAGGAAGAGGCCTACAGCTATCTGCTGGATGCCATCTGTGGCGGCAGGTTGCGCAAGGGTGATCGGTTGATCGCCGAAGACATCGCCGGCGAAATCGGGATGAGTCGGATGCCGGTGCGCGAGGCTTTCCGCCGTCTCGACGCACAAGGCCTGGTGACACTGCGGCCCAATCGCGGCGCCATCGTCAGTGGCCTGGACATCGAGGAACTGCAGGAGGTGTTCGAGATGCGCAGTGCCCTTGAAGGCCTGGCCATCCGAGTGGCGGTGGGGCGCATCGGTGACCGTCAGTTGGCTGCGCTGGAACGTCTGTTGGACGAGATGGACGACTACCGCGACGAAAGCGCCGAGTGGGTCAGCCGGCACCGCGCTTTCCATGAATACCTGTGCAGCCTCAGTGGCCGTCCGCGGTTGCTGAAGCAGATCAGTGCCCTCTACGCCCTGGTCGAGGCGCCCATGCGCCTATGGCTGCAACACGTTGAGAAGCCCTTGAGCGCACGCCAGGAGCATGCGGTGATTCTGGAGGCCATTCGCTCTGGCGACGCCGATAAGGCCGAAGCGGTGTTGCGTGCCCATATCGAGGGCACCGTTGTGGAGCTCATCACGTTCCTGCAAGCGAAAAAATAACGAGAACAGGCCGCGAGCCTGTCCGTGTTCTGACTTTGAGTACTGCCCGTTACCCACTGAACTGGAGTGTCTGGTCATGCATACGCCTCGCCTGTTGTTTGCCGTACTGTCATTGGGATTGCTTGCACAGGGGGCGATGGCTGCGCCCGTGGTTCCGGAACGCCTGCAAAAGGTCGACAGGCTCGTCTATTGCTCGGGCATGGATTCGCCGCCACTGGTGTCCTTCGATGAAACGCAAAAGCCCAGGGGGCTGACCGTGGACCTGGGCCTGGAAGTGGCCAAGCGGCTGGGCGGCAAGCAGGTCGAATGGCGAGTCATTCCATTTTCCGGACTGCTTCCCGCCTTGCTGGCCAAGCAATGCGACATGATCGTCGACCAGCTGTTCGACAAGCCCGAGCGCCGCGAGGTGATCGACATCGTCAACTACATGTACTCCAGCCAGGCCGTCGTCGTGCCCAAGGGCAACCCGAAAGGCCTCAAGAGCCTGGCGGACCTGTCCGGTCACAAGGTCGCGGTGCTCAACGGCTCCACCATCAAGACCCTGCTCGACGCCGAGAACGAAACCCTGGCCAAGGCCGGCAAGCCGGCGATGAAGCTGGTGGTCTACAACACGGATACCGATGCCTTCCAGGCCCTGCGCATCAGCCAGGTGGATGCCTACGGCACCACTGTGGAAACCGCCGGCTATTACGCGGCGATGGCGCCCGATCTGTTCGAGGAAGGCGTGCCGGCCTTTAGCCGGATTCTCACCGGTCTGGGCATTCGCAAGGACGATCCGCAGCTGACGGCGGCGGTGCAGCAGGTGATCAGCGACATGCGCAGCGACGGCAGCTACAGCCAGTTGCTGAGCAAATGGCATGTGGCCAGTGACACGCTCGATTGAGGTAAGCCTTGATGAATTTCAATTGGGATGTGTTCTGGCAGTACCTGCTGCAACCCAGCGGGGTCTATCTCACCGGTCTGTGGTTGACCTGCCTGATCAGCGTGCTGGCCATGTTGCTGGGCTGCGCGTTGGGGCTGGCCGCGGCGCTGTTGCGGCTGTCGAGCAATCCGTTGCTGCATCTGCCAGTGCGCTTTTATGTGTGGTTGATGCGCGGCACGCCGTTGCTGGTGCAGATCGTCTTTCTCTACACGGCATTGGCGGCCGGTGGGATTTTCCGTTTCGAAGACATCGATCTGTTCGGCCTGGTGATCCCGGGCAATATCCAGGCGGCGATCATCGCCCTGGGGCTCAACGAAGGCGCCTATATGGCCGAGATCATCCGTGCCGGTATCGGTGCGGTGGACAAGGGCCAGTACGAAGCCGGGCGGTCCCTGGGCATGACGTTCGCCAGGCTGATGCGCCGCATCGTGCTGCCCCAGGCGTTCCGGGTCATCGTGCCGCCGCTGGGCAACGAGTTCAACGTGATGCTCAAGAACACTACGCTGGTCAGTGTGATCGGCGTACAGGAATTGTTGCTCAGTACCCAGATGGTCACGTCGGCAACGTTCCGGGTATTCGAGCTGTACCTGGTGGTGGCGATCTATTTCCTGCTGCTGACCACCCTCTGGGGCTTTTTCCAGCGCTGGCTGGAAGCGCGCTTCGGCCAATCGGACCGGCCGTCCTCGCCACCACCGGCCGCCACCCGGATGTTCGGTCGTAGCACACTCAAACTGCTGAGGGAGCGTTGAGCATGGCGCACAAAAGCGAAGAGCTGATCATCGAGGCACTGGATGTCCATAAGTCCTTCGGCGACCTGCAGATCCTCAAGGGCATTTGCTTGCAGGTTCGACGTGGGGAGGTAGTGGTGCTGATCGGCGCCTCCGGTTCCGGCAAGACCACCTTCATCCGTTGCATCAATCTGCTGGAAGACATCCAGGGTGGACGCATCCGGGTCAACGGCCGGGCCATGGGGTATCGCGAGCGGGCCGACGGTAGCCTGGTGCGGGATTCGGAACGCAACATCGCTCGCCAGCGTCGCGACATCGGCATGGTGTTCCAGCGTTTCAACCTGTTCCCCCACATGACCGCCCTGGAAAACATCATCGAGGCACCGACCCAGGTGCTCGGCGTGCCGCGTGCGGAGGCGCTGGAGCAGGCGCGCGGCCTGCTGGAGCGGGTGGGCCTGGCGGACAAGGCCAACCATTACCCCTCGATGCTCTCCGGCGGCCAGCAGCAACGGGTAGCGATTGCCCGGGCCCTGGCCATGAAGCCCCAGGCCATGCTGTTCGATGAACCCACCAGTGCCCTCGATCCGGAAACCGTTGGCGAGGTGCTGCAGGTGATGAAGGAGCTGGCCGAGGAGGGCATGACCATGGTGGTGGTCACCCACGAGATGGGGTTCGCGCGAGAAGTGGCCGACCGCGTGGTGGTCCTGGACCAGGGCGAACTCATCGAACAGGGGCCGCCGGAGCAGATCTTCAGCCATCCCGTCCATCCGCGTACCCGGGCTTTCCTGAGCCGGGTGCTATGACCTGTTGCTGCCTGATGTCCTGGGGCGCCATCGGCGTCGGACCCGGCCATTGAAACCTTGTGTCGAAGAGCCTCTGCCATGTTGAAATTTTCTGCTCACGAGTACCCTTATCCGTCCCAGCGCCAGAGCGTTTTCGCCCGCCGTGGCATGGTCGCCGCGTCCCAGCCCCTGGCGGCCCAGGCGGGTATCGAGATGATTCAAAAGGGCGGCAATGCCATCGATGCGGCCATCGCCACGGCAGCGGCGCTGACGGTGGTGGAGCCGACGGGCTGCGGCCTCGGCGGTGATGCCTTCGCCCTGGTCTGGTGCAACGGCCAGTTGCACGGTCTCAACGGCAACGGCCATGCCCCGGCGGCCTTGAGCATCGATGCGGTCAAATCGGCCGGCCATGACCGGATGCCGCTCTACGGCTGGACGCCCGTGACCGTCCCGGGTTGCCCATCGGCCTGGGCCGAGCTGTCGCAACGCTTCGGCAAGTTGCCCTTCGCCCACTTGCTGCAACCGGCGATCAGCCTGGCGCGGGATGGCTTCGCCTTGTCCCCGGTAGTCGCCCATCAATGGCAGATCGCGGTGGACGAATTCACGCCCCATCGCGACGGGGTCCTGCAGGCCTGGTTCGACACATTTCTGATCGAGGGGCGTGCGCCACGGGCGGGAGAGATATTCCGCAACCCGGCCCAGGCCCGCACCCTGGAGGAACTGGCCGCCACTCGATGCGAGAGCCTGTATCGCGGCGCGCTGGCCCAACGCCTGGATGCCCACTCTCGCGCCACCGGGGGCTATCTGCGCGCCTCGGACCTGAAGGATTACCGGGCCCGGTGGGTGGAGCCGATCCACATCAATTATCGCGGCGTCGATGTCTGGGAGATCCCGCCGAGCGGGCAGGGGCTGGTGGCGTTGATGGCCCTGAAGATCCTCGAAGGGTTCAGCTTCGATCATCGCGACAGCCAGCAGACCTGGCATCGCCAGTTGGAAGCCATGAAGCTGGCCTACAGCGACGGCCTGCACTACATTACCGACCCGGCGCACATGCGCGTGGCCGTAGCCGACCTGCTCAGCGACGACTACAGCGGCCGGCGGCGCAGCCAGATCGGCGAGCGGGCCCAGCCCCCGGCCCCGGGGGACCCTCATGCCAGTGGCACGGTCTACCTGGCCACCGCGGATGCGCAAGGCAACATGGTCTCGTTCATCCAGAGCAACTACCACGGCTTCGGTTCCGGCGTGGTGCTGCCTGACAGTGGCATCGCGCTGCAGAACCGGGGGCAGGAGTTCAGCCTCGATCCCACCCATGCCAACAGCCTGGTCCCCGGCAAGAAAACCTTCCACACCATCATTCCCGGGTTCCTCAGCCAGAATGGTCAGGCCCTCGGTCCCTTCGGGGTGATGGGCGGCTACATGCAGCCCCAGGGGCATGTGCAGATGGTCATGAACCTGGTGGACTTCGGCCTCAATCCGCAGGCAGCCCTGGATGCGCCGCGCTGGCAATGGCTAGGGGACATGAAGGTCGGCATCGAACACGGCGCCTCCCGCGACCTGGCCAATGCCCTGGCCCGGCGCGGCCATCAGGTGCAGCTCGCCAGGGACCTGACCGACTACGGGCGCGGCCAGATCATCCTGCGCGATCCGGTCAGCGGCGTACTGTGTGGCGGCACGGAGCCCAGGGCGGACTCCCACATCGCGGTCCTGTAGATTGCCTCTGGCCCCTAGGCCCTGTACGAAGAGTCTTGAGACGAAGGTCAGGCAAGGCAAAAACAGCCGAGGAAGCAACAAGGATGGCGCCCGCATTCGCGAGCCCATCTTGTTCACGTTTCAACAGCCTGGAGCGTCTCGCGTCGTTTCCTAGCGCGCTTTTTCAGCGTTGAAGCCATCCGCGTTCTCGAATACCCCCATGAAGCCCGGTAGGGTTGATTCACGTGCCCAGTCGCGCTGGAGCTCGCAGTACATCTGCACCCGGCTGATGAGTTTCGCACCTGCCTGTTCGATGCGGCGCAGGGCCGCCTCATGGGCGGCGGGCGATGTACCGCCGACCGCATCCACCGGTACATAGACCTCGTAACCCTCCTGGAGGGCGTCCAGCACCGGGAACGTGAGACAGGCTTCGGTCCAGAGCGCGGTCATGATGAGCTTGCGCCGGCCCATCGCCTTGACCGCCTGCTTGAACTCGGTGTCTTCCCAGCTGTTGATCGAGGTGCGGTCGTAGGTCGGCAAATGGCCAAGCACGTCCTGCAGTTCCTGGATCGGTGGCTTGTTGCGGCCGGTCGCGACGTTGACGGTCGAATGGACGATGGGAAGGTGGTAGTTGACGGCCGCCTTGGCGACGCTCGTGATGTTGAAGACCAGTTCGTCACGGGGCATCGAGCGGATCGAGGATACCTGGATCGGCTGGTAGTCGATGATGATCAACATCGAGTTTTCAGGCGACAAGAGCTGGTCGGTATGGGGGTTGCGGATAATCTCGCTTGTCATTTTGCGGATCCTTTTCTCAGTTGTACTACACGCAGGTAGGAGGAGCGGGACACGGCCAGGTGGATAACCACCGCCGTGACGACGCCTCTACTGATGTTGTGAGTGGTTTGGTTCTCCCGGAAACGCGCCAGCGGCGACATCGCCAGGAAGCAGGATTGTGCTGTTCCCTCGACCGCTGCAGTAGTAGCATCCCGAGGCTTGCTGTGTTGCAGAACGAGGAACGCTGATTTGGATATCGAAGAGCTGCAGACCTTCGTGGAAGTCGCCGATGCCGCAGGGGTGTCCGCTGCGGCGGTGCGGCTGGGGGTGTCCAAGTCGATCGTCAGCCGCAGGCTTGCCAGGCTTGAGGCGGAACTGGGTATCCAGTTGCTTGCGCGCACTACCCGCGGGGCAGCGCTGACGGAAGCTGGGGCGACATTCCGGGATTACGCCGCCAGGGTCTGCGCCGAAATAGAGATCGCCAAGGAAACCATCCTGCCCGCCGGCGCCCTGCGTGGCCGACTGCGGGTGGCCGCGCCGCTGTCCTTTGGCCCGACCCACTTTGCCCCGATGCTTGCTGAACTGGCGCGGCGTCATCCCCAGCTCCATATCCAGACCTGCTACAGCGACCGCTTCGTCGACCTCATTGCCGAGGGTTTCGATTGTGCGATTCGGGTTGGCTACCTTCCGGATTCGAACCTGATCGCAAGGTGCATCGGGCCGATCTACACGAAGCTGGTGGCCAGCCCGGCCTACATTCGAGCCCATGGCGCACCCGAGTCGCCGGACGAGCTCATCCACCATGAGGCCCTCATGCAAAGCACCGAGACCTGGCAATTCATGGATGGCGACCAGATCGTCACGGTACGTCCCCACGGACGCTTCAAGGCCGACAATGGCACCGCACTGGTGGCGGCCGCCGTCGCAGGGCTCGGGGTTGCGTACCTGCCTGATTGCCTCACCCACGAAGACAGGGTTTCGGGGGCGCTGGTACCGATCATGACGCGGTATCCGCCGCCACCGGCGGGTGCCTATGTCGTGCGCCCGCCAGGCCAGCATCCCGCGCGCAAGATACGCATACTCACCGAGCTCTTGATCGAATCGTTCGGGCAGTCGCCGCACTTTGCCGGGCCTGCCCGTGTCTGATCGACCTGACGGGCGTGCCGATCGCTAGGACCTTGGCGTGAGCAGGCCGGCGGTTTCACCGCCATCGACTGTCAGGGTGGTGCCGTTCACATAGCTGGATTCTGGCGAAAGCAACCAGCAGATGGCCTGGGCAACTTCTGCTGCGCTGGCCAGGCGGCCTTCGGGAATCCTGGCTGTCAGCGCGGCGAGCCGTTTTTCGTCGTTGACGATGGCATCCATCATTCGCGTGGCGATTTGCCCCGGGCAGACGGCGTTGAAGCGCACCTGGCCGCCGTATTCCAGCGCCAGGGCCTGGGTCAGGCCGAGGAGGGCGGCCTTGCTGGCGCAGTAGGTGGCAAGCCCCTGCTCGCCGGTCTTGCCCGCGATGGACGAAACGTTCACCACGGCGCCGCGACCTGCGATCAGGCCTGGCAGCGCGTGCTTGGTGTAGAAGAAGACCGAGCGAGTATTGACGGCGAACAGCAGGTCCCATTCCTGCTGCGTGGTGTCGGTAAAGGTCTTGCGTCCTGACATGCCGGCATTGTTCACCAGGCCCGCCAGCTTGCCGTCGCCCAATTGCAGCGCCGTCGCCACGACGTGACGGCAATCGTCTTCGTTCAGTACGTCGCCCGGCACAAAGGTGCAGTCGGGCAAGCGCTCGGCCAATTGGCTACCTGCAGATGGATCGCGCCCGGTGAACACCACCGGATGGCCGAGGCTGGCGAGTTTTTCCACGGTTGCGGCGCCGATGCCCTGGGTGCCGCCTGTCACGATATACATGGGTGTTGCTCCTGAAGGTCTTGCCGCCTCTTGACCGGACGGCGTCGGTGAGGGAATGGGGGCAGTCGCGGGTCACGCTGCCGGTTGGTTCAGGGACCTGTTCGAACGCAGGGAAAGCCAGGTCGTGGCCAGCAGGCCCAACAGGCCCACCACCAGCAGGAACGATGACATGGCGACAATCGACGGATCGATGGTGTCACGAATACCGTCGAACATCTGCCGCGGCAGCGTGCGCTGGCCGGGGCCGCCGATGAACAGTACGACGACAATCTCGTCGAACGACGTCATGAAGGCAAACAGCGCCCCCGATATCACCCCAGGCGCGATGATGGGCAAGGCGACATCGATGAACGCCCGTACCGGTGAGGCCCCGGCCATTGCCGCGGCCCTCAGCAGGCTCATGTCCAGGCCTTGCAGGCTGGCGGCAACGTTGATGAGGACGAAGGGGGTCGCCAGCACGGTATGAGCCAGGATCATTCCGGTCAGGGTGCCTGTGAGCCCCAGTTGGCCGAACAGAAAATACATGCCCAGCCCCGAAATCACCGGTGGAATGATCATGGGCGAAATCAGCAAGGCCAACACATGGGTGGCGCCGGGCAGGTTGCGTCGGGCGAAGGCCAGGGCCGCCAGGGTGCCCAGCAATGTCGCCAGCGCCGTCGAGGCGCAGCCCACCAGCAGGCTGTTGCGCAGCGACTGCAGCCAGGGGCCGGCGCTGAACACTTTCTCGTACCAGCGCAATGACAATCCCGGCAGCGGATAGGACAGGAAGGTGCCGCTGCTGAAGGAGATGGGCACCACCGCCAGCAAGGGCGCGATCATGAAGACGATCATGAGGAGCCCGAACAGGCGCAAAAGGTTGCGGCTGATGAAACACAGGGTGAAATGATTCATAGGATTTTCCCGATTACTTGAGTCCGGCGATCTGGCGGATGCCCACCAGTCGGGCAGCGACCAGGTAGATCGCCATGACACAGAGGATCAGCACCAGGCCCAGTGCCGAAGCCATGCCCCAGTTCACCGTGGTGTTGGTGTAGAACGCGATGAAGTAGCCAAGCATCTGCTCTCGTGCGCTGCCCACCAGGGTTGGGGTGACGTAGTAGCCTGCCGCGACGATGAACGTCAGCAGCGTGCCGGAACCGATGCCGGTCAGGGTCATGGGCAAGTAGACGTGCAGGAAACCGCGAACCGGGTGCGCGCCGAGGGACCCCGAGGCGCGCATGTAATGGGCCTCGATGCCTTTCATCACGCTGTACAACGGCAGGACGGTGAACGGCAGCAGGATGTGCACCATGACGATGTAGACCCCCAGGGCATCGAAGATCATGGGCAACGGATGGTCGATCAGACCGAGCTTGAGCAGCAGGGTATTGACGATGCCCTTCTCTTGAAGCACCACGATCCAGGCCGTGGTGCGGGCCAGCAATGAGGTCCAGAAGGGCAGCATCACCGCCAGGATCAGCAGCATCTGGAACGGCCGCGACGCCTTGACCAGCAGGACGGAGAAGGGAAAGCCCAGCAGCAGGCACAGCACCGAGACAACGAAGGCGATCTTCAGGGTCTTGAAAATGAGGTCCAGGTAGACCCGTTTCTCCGCGGGCACGCGCTGGATGCCGTCAGCCGTACGCTCCAGGTCTAGGGCGCTGAGCAGGTAATAGGATGTATACGCCGGTGATGCACGCTCGAACGCATTCCAAAGCTCGGGGGTTGCCCAGCGCGGATCAATGGCCACCAGGCGCGCCCGGGGTGTCTCACCGTTGACGGGTTGCTGGTTGGCTGGCCACTGGTAGCGGCGGGCAGTGGCCGTGATGAGGAAACGGTAGCCGCTGTTTTCATAGTTCATGCGCCGCGCGGCTTCACCCATGACGCCCATGTTCTCGGCGTGGATGAAGTCCTGCTCGATCGCTTCGAACACCGCGTCGCCGGGCAGGCTCGAGGCGTCACGGCGTATTTCCTGTTCCAATGCCTGGACGGTGCGGGGGAATGCCTGTACCAGCTCCGGATTGCTGACGGCACGATAGAGCATCATGCCGATGGGCAGAACGAAGAATACGGCGGTGTAGGCCAGCAGCGGCAAAAGCAGCAAGACAGAAACGAGCCGTTTGTGCCGGCTGGATCTCTGGTGGGCGCTGGCGAGTGAATCCAATGCAGGGGCGAACATATCGATGACCTCGGAATGGGATGTCAGCGGCTTCGATAACGAAGCCGCCATTCAAAGGGATGGATCTACTTCGCCGCCCAGTTGGTGAAGCGAGCCATGAGGTCTTCCTCGTAGTTGACCCAGAACGGTGTATCGAGCAGCAAGGCGTTTTCCAGGTTCGCCGGCGCGGTGGGCAGGTTGTTCAGGGTTTGCTTGTCCAGTGCCGCCTGGGCCTTGCCGTTGACGATGCCGTAAGGGATGGCCTGGACGAAGGCACCCTGGGCTTTCGGGCTGAGCATGTAGTCGAGCAGGGCATAGCTTTCCTTGAGGTTCGGCGTGCCTTTGATGATGGTCCAGTAATCCATGCTGTAGAGCTGCTGGTTCCAGATCAGCGGAAAATGCGCGCCCTGCTGGTTGGCGATGGCGATGCGTCCGTTGTAGGCCGCCGTGACGGCGATGCTGCCCGAAGACAACCATTCCAGGGGCTGGGCGCCGGTTTCCCACCATTGGATATGCGGCTTGATTTCATCGAGCTTGGCGAAGGCTCGGTCCTGTCCGGCCTTGGTCGCCAGCACCGTGTAGACATCGGCAGGCTTTACACCATCGGCCATGAGGGCGATTTCCAGGGTCATGCGAGCCTGCTTGCGCAGGCCACGCTTGCCAGGCCATTTCTTGACGTTCCAGAAGTCGGCCCAGGTCTGCGGACCCTCGCTGGGGAATTTCCTGTGGTCGTAGGTCATGACTTCCGACCAGACAATGGCGCCTACGCCGCAAGGCGCGAACTTGTCGGGGGCGATGTCCGCGGCACTGCTCAACCTGCTGCGGTCGAGGGGCTCCAGCAGGCCTTGCTCGCAGGCCAGCGCCATCTCGTTCTCATCCATCTGGACCACGTCCCAGGTCGGGTTGCCGGCCTGGACCATGGCCTTTTGCTTGGCGATGCCGCCGTCGTAGGTGTCCTGCACGACTGGCTTGCCGCTTTGCGCGGCGTATGGCTTGAAGTAAGCCTTGTCGAAGGCTTCCTGGGTGGCGCCACCGAAACCGACGACGGTGAGGTCCCTCGCCAGGAGCGCCTGGCTGGAGAACAAGGTGACGGCGCAGATGGTAGTCAGTGCGGTGCGGCGCAATATCGAGGACATGGGTGTCCCTCCTGCTGTTTGAGGATGTAAGGGAAATACAAGGTTCACAAACGGGCAGTAACGAACTAGACGGTGTCGGAAAGGGTGTGCATGGTTGCCTCTCGGATCATTATTGTTGTCGAGACTTATGGTTCAGGGTGCGACGGTGGATCAGTTCAGTTCGAATAGATGGGCGTCGTCGGTACTCCAGTCGAAGCCGGTCACCTGACCGGGCCGCAGTTGCTTGAAGAGCGCGTTATTGGCCACTTTCACCACCAGGGGTTGTTCGTTGCCCAGGCGCAGGTGCACCCGCAAGTGGTCGCCGAGGTAGACGGTGTCGGTCACCGTGGCCTGCCAGGGCATGGTCTCGCTAGGGCCCAGGCGAATGTTCTCCGGGCGGATGACCAGTTCCACCCGCTCCGGTCGAGGGTTTTTCAGCGCCTTGGCGGACCCGGTGAGCTGCAGGCCGTTTTCCAGGATCACTTCGCAACTCTGTTCGTCGCGCCGTCGGGCGGAACCGACCAGCACGTTGTTCTCGCCAATGAAGTTGGCGACGTAGGCGTTTTCCGGATGTTCGTACAGCGCCGCCGGCGAGCCGATCTGGGCGATATCTCCCTGGTGGAAGACCGCGATCCGGTCCGACATCGTCAGGGCTTCGCTCTGGTCGTGAGTCACGTAGACCACGGTGACGCCGAGGGACTTGTGCAGTTGCTTGATCTCGTACTGCATGTGTTCGCGAAGATTCTTGTCCAGGGCTCCCAGAGGCTCGTCCATCAGAATGATCTCGGGCTCGAAGACCATCGCCCTGGCAAGGGCCACGCGTTGCTGCTGCCCACCGGAAAGCTCGGTGATGCGCCGCTGTTGCATGCCATGCAATTGCACCATGTCGATGGCGCGCTTGACCTTGGCTTGCAGATCGGCGCGCTTGAGGCCACGCATCTTCAACGGGTAGGCGAGGTTTTCCTCGACGCTCATGTGGGGAAACAAGGCGTAGTTCTGGAACACCATGCCCATGCCACGCTGATGCGCCGGCTTTTTCTGGATCGGCGTGCCGCCCATGCGGATTTCGCCCCGGGTTGGCGTCTCGAAACCGGCCAGCATCATCAGCGTGGTGGTCTTGCCGGAGCCCGAGGCGCCCAACAGGGTCAGGAATTCGCCACGACTGATGCCCAGGTTCAGATCCTTGATGACCAGGGTCTTGCCGTCATAGCTTTTCTGGACCCCATTGAACTCGATCAGGGGCTGGGTGCTTTGGGAGGTAGAGACCTTGGCGTTCATCACAGTGACAACCCGTTGGCCAAGGCGACGGTATCGAGCGCGCGCTTCAGGCGGGCTACCAGCTCGACGATCTCTTCGGCAGTGATGATGAAAGGCGGGGCCAGGGCAATGGAGTCCCCCATGTTGCGCACGATCAGGCCGTTCGCCCGACAGGCCCGTTCGACCTGAACACCGATGGTGCGGTCGACGGGGAAGGAGGCGCGGGTTCGTTTGTCCGCAACCAGTTCCAGTCCGGCCACCAGGCCCACCCCCCGAATCTCCCCGATCAGCGGATGGTCGAGCAGCGGTTCGAGTTGCTGGTGCAGGAAGCTCCCCAGTTCTCGCGTGAGTTGCGGCAAACGCATTTCTTCGTAGATGGTCAGGGTTTCAAGGGCAACGGCGGCCGCCACCGGGTGCCCGGAATAAGTAAAGCCGTGGCCAAAGCCGCCCAGTTGCTGGCTTTGTTCTTCGATGGCCGTGTAGATATCTCCGGCGACCACCACGCAGGAAATCGGTTGATAACCCGATGACAAGCTCTTGGCACAGGCCATCATGTCAGGCGCAAAACCCAGGGTCTGATGGCCGAACCATTGGCCGGTGCGGCCGAAGCCGCAGATGATCTCGTCGGCAAGGAACAGGATGTCGTGCTTCTTCAGGATCGCCTGCACACCGGCGAAGTAACCTGGCGGCGGCACGATCACGCCACCGGCTCCCATCACCGGTTCGGAGATGAAGGCAGCGATGGAGTCCGCGCCCACGGCCTCGATGCGTTGCTCGAGGTCCCGTAGCAGGCGCTCGGTGAACTGCGCTTCATTTTCTCCTTCGGCACCGTAGCGATAGAAATGCGGACATTGCACATGCAGGACGCTGTCTTGCAGGGGCAGGCCGAACGCCGCGTGCATGTTGGGCAGCCCCGACAGGCTGGCGCCCATTACCGTCGAACCATGGAAACCTTTCTGGTGGGCGATGATCCTGCGCTTGTCGCCATGGCCACGAGCACGATGATAGGCCCAGGCGAGCTTGATCATCGAGTCGTTGGCTTCCGAGCCCGAACAGGCGAAAAACACCTTTGGCCTATCGAACGGCACCAGGCAGGCAATGCGTTCGGCCAACTGCGCGACCACGCTCGGCACACGATGGTTGAAGGTGTGGTAGTAGGGCAAGACCGACATCTGGCGCTGTGCGGCCTGCACCAGCCTCGCATTGGAAAAGCCAAGCCCCGCACACCAGAGGCCCGACATCCCCTCGATGTAGTCGCGACCATGTTCATCCGTCACATGAATCCCCGATCCACGTTCGATGACCAGCGGGCCATGTTGTTGATGCGCCCGCAGATTGGTCTGCGAATGCAGATGAAAACGCACGTCTGTGCGGGCCAGTTCGGTTAAGGGAAGGGGCGTTTCCTGCATCATGAAAAACCTCGTTGAGGGCTGCTGATCACTTATAACTTATATGATTGGCACTGAATTCAACGTCACGCAAGCCCTCGACGAGAAAAAAATAAACCGTCGATCGGTGGTTGATTCTACAAGATATAACTTATAAGTTGTAAGAAGAAGGCCGCGTCAGGCCTCGATCAACCCACTCAGGAGTGCCCTCATGCCCGCTGCAAACCCTGCGGTTCGTGACCCCGTAATGCCGTTGACGCCCGAGCAGGTCGCACGTTTGAAAGAACGCGCGCTGTTCGTGCGTCTCGAAACGGTGCGACTGATTTCCATCGCCAAGGTCGGCCACTACACCTCGGTGTTTTCCTGCGCCGAAATATTTTCGGCGCTGTATTACGACGCCATGCGCCTCAAGCGCGGCGAACCGAAGTGGCCGCAGCGCGACCGCTTCCTGATGGGCAAGGGGCACGCCGCTGTCGGGCTATACCCGTTGCTCGCCGACTGGGACTTCTTCGACAAGGCCTGGCTCGATGATTACACCCGACTGGGCAGCCCCTTGGGCGATCACCCGGATATGCGCAAGGTGCCGGGCATCGATTTCAGCTCGGGGTCCATCGGTCATGCCTTGTCGGGCGGTTTGGGCATGGCCCTGGGTGCGCGCCTGCGGGGGCAGGCATTCGATGTCTACGTATTGCTGGGTGACGGAGAGATGCAGGAGGGGCAGGTCTGGGAAGCCGCGCTGGCGGCGGCGCACCACAAGACCGGCAACCTCATTGCCATCGTCGATCGCAACGGCTACCAGCTCGACGGCAAGGTCGACGATGTGGTGGGTATCGAGCCCCTGGCCGATAAATGGCGTGCCTTTGGCTGGGATGTCAGGGAGGTGGACGGCCATGACGTGGCGGCGCTCGCGACGCTGTTTCGTGAGTTGAAAGCGCAGCCCGCGCGCGAGCGCCCGGTCTGCGTGATCGCACTGACGGCCAAGGGCAAGGGGGTGGGGTACATGGAGACCGAACCGGGATGGCACCTGGGCTGGCTCGCGCCAGAAGACGAAGCGCTGGCGATCGAAGAAATCAAGGTCAATGGAGGTGTTCAATGAGTGCGCCAGTCAAGCCGGCCAGCTGGCAGTATCGCCAGCTGAACGCGATCAATCCCGGGCTCGACTATCTCTCGGAAGGCCTCCTGGACCTGGTTGCCGACGGCCACTCGATTGCCGTCGGGACGGCCGACCTGCAGTACTCCAACGGCCTCAACCGTTTCGCCGACAAGCACCCGGAGCTGTTCATCCAGTTCGGTATCGCCGAGCAGAACATGGTGAGTGCCGCCGCGGGCATCGCCACCACCGGGACCACACCTTACGTCGCCACGTTCGCTTCGTTCCTGGCGTTGCTGTGCTGCGAGCAGATCCGCATGGACGTGGCGTACTCGGCGCTGCCGGTCCGGCTGATCGGTCATCACACCGGCATCAGCCTGGGGTTCTACGGCACTTCCCACCATGCCACCGAGGACATCGCGATCATGCGCAGCATCGCCGACCTCACGGTGGTCGCCCCGGCGGACGGCCCACAGCTGGCGGCTGCAATCCGCGCATCGATTCATCATCCGCAGCCGATCTATTTCCGCATCGGGCGTGGCCAGGAGCCCAACGTCTATCCGCAAAACGTCACTTTCGAGTTCGGCAAGGCCATCGTCCATCGCGTCGGTGCCGACGTGACCCTGATCGCCACCGGCAGCATGCTGCACCCGACCCTGGAGGCGGCCAACGCCCTTGCCGATAGCGGCCTGGCGGTGGGGGTCATCGACATGCACACCCTCAAGCCCATCGACCGCGAAGCCATCCTGAAGGCTGCCGCCGCAACGAACCTGCTCATCACCGTGGAGGAGCACAACGTACTCGGCGGCCTGGGAGGCGCTGTGGCCGAAGTGCTGGCGGATGAGGGCATCGGCGTGCGCCTGGTCCGTCATGGTATCCATGACGAGTACAGCCTGATCGCACCGCCCACCCACCTGTACCGTCACTATCGGCTGGACGCGGCGGGTATCGAAGCCGTCACCCGCCAGGCGCTGGCCCGGTTCTCCGGCAAGGAGCAGCGTCATGTCGGCTAACCAGGCGTGGTATGCACGCGCACAAAAGGTACTGCCCGGTGGACACCTGAGCCCCAGTCGCAGGCTCGGGCAACCCTACGCATTCGTACGTGCGCAAGGGGCCTATCTCTTCGACGCGGACGGGCAACGCCACACTGACTTCCACTGTGGATTCGGTGCCCATGTACTGGGCCATGGGCATCCGGCGATACGGGACCGGGTTTTCGAAGTCGCCCAGCGCATGGACCTGATGGGGGCCGGCATCACCGACCTGGAAGTCGAAGTGGCGGAGACACTGGTCCAGTACATTCCCTGCGCCGAGCAGATCGCATTCTGCAACAGCGGATCGGAGGCCACCTATCACGCCTTGCGACTGGCCCGCGCGGCGACGGGACGCAAACGGATCATCAAGTTCCAGGGCGGTTACCACGGCTGGCACGATTATGTCGCCATGAACGGGCAGACGACCCGGGAGCGCATCGGTCAATTCGATCCGATGTCCGACGGAATCCTGCGCGCCGCCGCCGAATACACGATCATCCTGCCCTATAACGATGCCGACTCGGTGGAGCGGTACCTCAAGGCTCACCCGGGCGAGGTGGCTGCGATCATCGTCGAACCCATCGCTCACAACATGGGGGCGGTGGCTGCTACGGATGCATTCCTCAAAGACCTGCGCAGCCTGACCAGCGCCCATGGCGTCGTGCTGATCTTCGATGAGGTGATCACTGGCTTCCGGCATGCATTGGGAGGCTATCAGTCCATCGTCGGGGTGACCCCGGACCTGGCCACCTTCGGCAAGGCCGCCTCATCCGGCTATCCCGTAGGGTTCATCGCCGGTAAACGGGAACTGATGCACTTGATCGGTTTGACCGGGCCCAAGGGCGTGTTCATGGGCGGCACCTGCAATGGCACACCTTCGACGTTGGCGGCCGTGCAGGCGACTCTTGAAGAGTTGGCGCGCCCCGGGACCTACGAGAAGCTGTTCGAGTTGGGCGACTATATGCGTGCCCAGCTGGACCTCATCGTCCAGCGCCTCGGGATTCCCGCACAGAGCGCCGGTTATGGCTCGGCCTGGCTGCTGTATTTCTTCGAGGGACCGTACAGCCAGTACACGGAGCTGCTGCGCAACGATGACGCACTCGATGTGGCCTTTCGTCAGCGTTTGATCGAGAAGCGGCTTATCTTCCAGCCGATGCAGCTCAAGCGGCTATACCTCTGCACCGCTCATACTCGGGAGATCCTGGATGAGTCCCTCGGGGTGATGGAGGACGTGTTGAAGACCCTGGTCTGATCGTTCCTGGCGCCAGGCACCGGAGGCAGCCTGACCGCTGCCTTCGGTGCGGGCGCTTGTCGGAACTCGGCTGCCTATATGTTATAAGTGGCGGCTTATCGCGTATGGGTATGGGAAAGTCCTGTCATGGCACGGGACGGTCATCATTAGGAGTGAACTGTGCAGATTCAACCCTTGGAACAAGGCAACCTTTCGGCCCGGGCGTACTATTCGATTCGCGAAGGACTGATCGCCGGCAATTTCAAGCCGGGGGAACGGTTGGTCATGCAGGATCTGGCAGAGCGACTGGGAACCAGTGTGACGCCGGTGCGTGAAGCATGCCTTCGGCTGGTGAGCGAGCGCGGCCTGGAGCTTCGATCCGGCCGGTTTGCGACCGTGCCTGCATTGACCCGGGCGCGCTATCTGGAGGTCCGTACCATCCGCATTGCCCTGGAAGGGCTGGCTGCGGAACTGGCGACGCACCATGTGACCGATGCCGACCTGGCGAAGCTGCTGGAACTGCACAATGCCTTCGAACAAGCCGATCGACAGAACGACGGCCTCGCTGCGATGCATCACAATCGCGAGTTCCACTTCACCCTCTACCGGCTGTCGGGCATGGACATGCTCACCGCGCAAATCGAGAGCCTCTGGGTGTCCATGGGCCCGATCCTGAATCTGTTCTATACCTTCGGCCACAACTCCTACATCGGCGCCGACGAACACCTGGTGTTGATCGACGCTCTGAGAGACAGGAAACCGGCAAAGGCTCGCAAGGCCATCGCCGACGATATCCTGCGTGGCGGTATCAGCATCCTGAAATTCATCGACGAAACCGAGGGCAAGACGGCTTAGCCTGCAGTTCAAGCACCTGGCTGGCCAGGGTCGCCGCTGGCGAACATCGGCAAACGCCGCAGCATCCAGTCGAGCAGTTCCTGGGCCGGTGCCGCCAGCGGGCGTCCGGCCTTCACCAACAGTTTCGCCTCCACGCCCAGGAACAAGGGGTGGTCGATGGCCACGGCCGCGAGGTGGCCCTGGGCAATCTCCCGATAGGCCGCCACTTCGCCCAACAGCGAGGCAAACTCACCGGAGGCGACAAGGCGCTTGAGGGCGGCCAACGAATTGCTGACCAGCGCCGGGCGGATCTGGATCTTCTCGGCATACTCGAGCATCTTCAACGCATGGCCGATCCCGAAGGTCGTCGGTGTCAGCACCAACCGGCATTCGAGCAGGTCGGCGACGGTGGCCATTGCTCCGCGCAACGCCAGCGCATGGTCCGGGCGAACCAGCAGCATGACGGGCTGCCGGGACGTCGCTCGGTAATCGATATGCGGGTGCGCAGGAGGGTTGTAGGCCAGGCCGATATGCGCACGATTCTCGGCAATCTCGTTCAGCACGTCGTCCACCGGCAATATGTCCAACCGGATGTCGAGCTTGGGGTACTGCTTGCAGAACGGCGCGAGCACATGGTCCACCAGGGTATCGACATAGCCCTCGCTGATGACGACCCGCACCTGTCCCAATTGCAGCCCCTTGATGGCCTGGAGCTGGTCTTCGAGCTTCTCCTGGTGTGATCGATAGCCGCGCCAGAACTCCAGCAGGTGCGCGGCAGCCTCGGTGGGCTGGACGCCGCGGGCCTGGCGTTCGAACAGTCGGGTGCCCAGTTCCTCTTCCAGCAGTTTGATCTGACGGGTGATCACCGACGGCGAGGTGTTGATGCTGTCCGCCGCGCCACGGATCGATCCGTGGGTCAGCACTTCATGGAAGTACCGCAAGCGTTGCTGGTTGATCTCGCGCATGGGTTCTCCCTCAGTTTGTGCGTTGCTCATAGGGCAACAATACACGAACATAGTTGCTCTTGCTGCTGTCTGCGTTGTCGGCGCAACATCCTCGGCACGTCAGAGCAACAAGAAACTGGAGACTCCCCATGTCGACCGTCGTGACGCCGGCTTCCGCCGCGGCCCTTGCAACCCTGTACCGCAAACTCAACTGGCGCCTGTTGCCGCTCCTGTTCGTCTGCTACGTCTTCGCGTATCTGGACCGGATCAACGTCGGCTTTGCCAAATTGCAGATGCAGAACGACCTTGGGTTATCCGACGCTGCATATGGTGTCGGTGCAGGTGTGTTCTTTCTGGGCTATGTGCTGTTCGAGGTGCCCAGCAACCTGATGTTGCCCAAGGTGGGGGCCAGAAAGACCTTCAGTCGCATCCTGGTGCTATGGGGCATCACCTCGGCCTGCATGCTGTTCGTACGCAATGTGCCGATGTTCTACGCCATGCGATTTCTGCTGGGTGTCTTCGAAGCCGGTTTCGCCCCGGGAATGATCTATTACCTGTCTTGCTGGTACGGCCCCAAGCGGATGGCCAGGGCCATTGCGATCGTATTCATTGCCGGTCCGGTGGGCGGCATTGCCGGCGGTCCGCTGTCGGCATGGCTGATCACCACGTTCGAAGGCGTGGGTGGGCTCGTCGGATGGCAATGGATGTTCCTGATCGAAGGCTTGCCCTGCGTCCTGCTGGGTGTGGTCGCCTATTGCTGCCTTTGCAACCATCCTGCCGAAGCTCGCTGGCTGAGCACAGGCGAAAAACAGCTATTGCAGCGTGAGCTGGGTGCAGGGCCGGAGGGGGGCCACTCGTTCGGGGCCGTGTTGCGCGATCGCAGGATCTACATTCTGGCGTGCGCCTATTTCTGCATCATTTTTTCGATCTACGCCATGAGTTTCTGGCTGCCGGCAATTCTCAAGGCCCAGGGTATCCAGAGCATGATGCAATTGGGTTGGTATGTCGCCATTCCCTATGTAGCCGCAGCAGCGGGCATGTACTGGATCGGGCGTCGCTCCGATCGCTTCGCAGAGCGCCGCTATCACTGCGCGGTGCCGGCAGGCATCGGGGCAATGTCGTTGCTCCTGTACCCCTATGCCGATGGGAGCCTGCTGTTCTCCCTGGTCCTGCTGACGCTGGCGGTTGCCATGATGTTCATGGCCTATACGGTCCTGTGGGCAATGCCCTCAGAACTGATCAAGGGCGAGGCGGCAGCGGGCGGCATCGCACTGATCAATACCATCGGTCTGTGCGGCGGCTTCTGGGGCCCCGCGGTGATCGGGTGGGCAAAGACATCGACGGCCAGTATGACCCCCGGCATCGTCGCGGTCGGTTGCGTGTTTCTGTGTACAGCGTTCGTCATCATCGCGAGCAAACCGTTGGCGCACCGCGACCGGACCCTGGGTACAGGGCGAATCGAACAGGCGCTTTGAACGTCAACCCACGTGTTCCGCAAGGAACCCATTCAAGAGAGAGAACGCACATGCTTCTGCATTTATCGACCTGGGCCGAAATCGAGCATTTCCTCCAGCGCAGCCGTACCGTCGTCATTCCGATCGGCTCCAACGAGCAGCACGGTCCCACCGGGCTGTTGGGCACGGACTGGATGTGCCCGGAAATCATCGCCCATCAGGCACAACAGACAGCCGATATCCTGGTGGCTCCGACCTTCAACATCGGCATGGCCCAGCATCATCTCGGTTTTCCGGGGACGATCTCGCTCAGGCCTTCTACGTTCATCGCCGCCATCGGCGACTGGACACGCTCCCTGGCTGCCCACGGGTTCGAAAAAATATTCTTCCTCAATGGACATGGCGGCAATATCGCGTCAATCGAAGCGGCGTTTTCGGAGCTTTATGCCGAGGCGAGTTTCGCCCGTCGCCCGGCGGGCTTCGCCTTGAAATTGTGCAACTGGTGGGACCTGGAAGGGGTCAATGACCTGGCGCGGGAGCAGTTCCCGTCTGGCCACGGTATCCATGCGACACCGTCGGAAATTGCCGTGACCCAATGGGCCTATCCCCACGCCATCAAGACGGCGGACTACTCGCCACAGATCGCCAACTGGGGCCCGATCCGGGAGGCTGCCGATTTCCGTGCCCGTCATCCGGATGGCCGCATGGGGTCGGACCCGGCGCAAGCCTCCCCGGAAAAAGGTCGGCAACTGGTGATGATGGCCGCCCAAGGCCTGGTGCAGGAGGTGCAAGTCTTCAGCCGAGAGGCCATGCCGGACCCGCAAACACTGCAATCAGCCAGGTAAGCCACGATGTGGGAGATCGATCACAGTTACATTGATGGAGTATTCGTTCCCGTCCAGGGCAACGAAACGGTGGAATGCATCAACCCGGCGACCGAGGCGGTCATCGGTACGGTCACCTTGGCGAATCGTGATGATGCCAGGCAGGCCATCGCCGCGGCCTCCCGTGCGCAGGTCGCGATGCGCGGCAGCTCCAAGGCCGAGCGTATCGACATGCTCAGACAGCTACAGGCCGCTGTGCTGGCCAAGACGGATGAAATTCGCGACACGGCCATCGAGGAATACGGCGCGCCGTTTGCCCGTGCCCAATGGGTCAGCCGTTACGCGTCCCAGTCTTTCGCCAATGCGGCGCAGGTGCTGGAGAACCATGCGCTGCGTCGCACGGTCGGCGACGCCACCGTCGTGATGGAGCCGGTGGGCGTATCGGCGTTGATCGCTCCCTGGAACAGCACGGCAGGGACGATTTGCAGCAAGCTGGCATCGGCCATCGCCGCTGGCTGTGCTTCGGTCATCAAGCCCAGTGAGCTGAGCCCGCTGCAGACCGATGTGCTTGCCCAAGCGTTGCACGGTGCGGGTTTGCCTGAGGGCGTCTTCAACATTCTGCTGGGACGTGGCAGCGATGTCGGTGAAGAAATCAGCACGAACCCGGAGGTCGCAAAAATTTCATTCACGGGCTCCACCGCCACCGGCAAACTGATCGCTCGCGCCGGCATCGAGACGATGAAGCGCGTCAGCCTCTCGCTCTCGGGGAAGTCAGCGTCCATCATCCTGGATGATGCCGATCTCGACATCGCCATTCCCCTGGCACTGAATGCCGCGTTCATGAACAACGGCCAGGCGTGTGTCGCCGGCACGCGGCTACTGGTGCCGCGCAGGCAGGCCAAGCTCATCATCGACCGGGTGAAGAACCTGGTAGAAGCGATGGTCGTCGGCAATCCGCAGGATCCATCCACCCTCATCGGCCCCCTGGTCAGCCAGACGCAATATGACCGCGTGCAAGGTTTCATCCGCCGTGGGTTGGCCCAGGGGGCGAAGCTGGTCATCGGCGGGGAGGGCAGGCCGGTCGGCCTGGACAGGGGCTATTTCGTCAGGCCTACGGTGTTTGCCGAGGTCAGCAACGACATGGATATCGCCCAACAGGAGATTTTTGGCCCCGTGATATCGATCATCGCCTATGACTCGCAAGAGCAGGCGGTGGAAATCGCCAATGCCAGCCTCTACGGCTTGCAGGCCTACGTGTTTTCCCGGCGACCGGAACGCGCACGCCACGTGGCGGCCGGACTGCAGGCCGGCTCGGTGTTGATCAACAGAATCGCGCCGGAATTGCTTGCCCCGTTCGGCGGGGTCAAGCAGTCCGGTGTAGGTCGGGAGTTCGGGGTCTTTGGCCTGGAGGCGTTTCTCGAGGCCAAAAGCATCGTATCGGATCAGCCCGGGCCTGGCGCGACCATGTGATCGGGTCCGGTTCGGTTGATGGCGACGGGATGACCCTTCAATCTCGCGGGCAAAACTCAGGTGGCCTTCGCTACGTCGGCAGCCTACCATTCGCCTTCGTGCCTCAAGTCACCCAAATGCCTGCCTGGCCCAAGGAGCTGTCAACGGATGCTTTCTGCCGAGCTCAAGTCCTTCCATATGGTCGCCCGCCTGGGCAGCATTACCCATGCAGCGAAAAAGCTCGGCCTCAGCCAGCCCACCGTCACCACCCAGATTCGCAACCTGGAAGCACAGTATGGGGTCGAGCTGTTCTACCGCGGCGGCCGACGGTTCACCCTGAGCGAGGATGGCGCGCGCCTGTTGCCCATGGTCCAGGCGCTGCTGCAGCAGGAAGCCGATATCGAGTTCTACCTGCATAACTGCGGCCAGCTGCAGGGTACCTTGCGCATCGCCGCGACCGCGCCTTACTACATGCTCGATCTGGTCAGGCGCTTTCGCGAGCGCATGCCGCAGATCCAGGTGACCATGGACATAGGCAACTCGCTCCAGGTGATCGAGGCGCTGGAAGAGTATCGCGTTGACGTGGCCGCATCCTCGCAGTTGGAGGAAGACCCGCGCTTCACCCGTCTGCTGCTGGGCGAGGACCCTCTGGTGCTGGCCGTGCACCGCAGCCATCCGCTGGCCAAGCACACGCGATTGCCGCCCTCGGCCCTGGCCGGGCACTGCCTGTTGATGCGCGAAGTGGGCTCGACCACCCGCCAGCTCACCGAGCAGATGCTGCGCAAGGCCGCAGTCGCGCAGGGGCCGCTGCTGGAAATCGGCAGCCGCGAGTCGATACGCGAGGCGGTGCTGCGCAATATCGGCATCAGTGTCATCGCCCGCCATGAGGTTCCGGACAATCAGGAGCTGCGGGTGATCGCCCTGGATGACGCGCCTCTCATTCCTGAGTATCTCTATTGCCTGCGAGAACGCCGCCAAGCACGCCTGCCGGCGGCTTTCCTGGCCATCGCCCGGGAGTCGACCGAGGCCTGACCAGGGCGTCGTCACAAAAAACGCCGATATCACTATCGGCAACTTTTGCCCAACTGCCATAAAGCCTTCGCAAGCCGGACCCAAGATGACCCTCGTTCGATTCCAAACGAGATTCCTGGCATGGCTACCGTCGACTTGCAACTGCGCGACATTCACAAGGGCTTCGGCACTTTCAAGGCGCTGGACGGCGTATCGCTGGAGGTCAAGGCCGGCGAACTGGTCTGTCTGCTCGGGCCGTCCGGCTGCGGCAAGACCACACTGCTGCGCTGTATCGCCGGCCTGGAGCGCCAGGGGCAGGGCAGCCTGCATTTCGCCGCGCGAGACGTCTCGACGCTACCGCCACAGGCGCGTGACTACGGCATTCTGTTCCAGTCCTACGCGCTGTTCCCCAACCTGACGGTCATTCAGAACATCGCTTATGGCCTGTCTGGCCGTGGGCGCGATGAGGTGCGCCGCCGGGTCGATGAAATGCTCGAGTTGGTCAGCCTGGGGGGCAGTGGGCACAAATACCCCGCACAACTTTCAGGCGGACAGCAGCAACGCGTGGCATTGGCCCGCGCACTGGCGCCGGGTCCCTCGCTGCTGCTGCTCGATGAGCCGATGTCGGCCCTCGATGCCCAGGTGCGCGAGCATCTGTGCGGCGAGCTGCGCGCCCTGCAACGCCGGCTTGGCATCACCACCCTGATGGTCACCCACAATCAGGAAGAGGCCATGCTGATGGCCGACCGCATCGCGGTGATGAACCAGGGGCGGATCGAGCAGTACGCCACTCCCCAGGCCGTCTACAACACGCCCGCGACGCCTTTCGTGGCCGAATTCGTCGGCCAGGGCAACTGGTTGCCGTTCCAGCGTGACGGCCAGCATGCCCGTGTCGGTGGCCTGAGCATGCGTTTGCCGGATACCGGGCCCGGTGGAGACGGACGCCTGTTCTGCCGGCCCGAGGCGATACGGGTCAACCCTCGATTCGAGCAGGACAACCTGTTCCCGGCGCGCATGCGCGAACTCACCTTCTTGGGCAATCGCTGTCGCCTGAGCTTCGAGCTGGAGGACCTGCCGGGCCACGCCTTGCTGGCGGAAATGTCTCCTGAAGCGCTGCCGCATTTGCACGGCCAGCAGATACGCGTGGCCTTGCCGCCGAGCAGCCTGCAGGTGTTCGCCTGATGGAACAGGTGGCGATGATGGAGCAGGGGGTGAAATCCCCGCGGCGTTCGACGGACCTGGCCGACCGGCTATTCGTGCTGGGTGGCCGATGGGTGATGCTGGCGCTGCTGGTGCTGGCCGTATTGCTGCCGCTGCTGGCCATTCTTTGGCGAGGCCTGGCGGGCGACCCGACGCAAGGCGGTGGCCTTGCGGCTGCGGCGCAACTGTATCGCAGCGCCCACTTTCGCTGGCTGCTGGGCAACAGCCTGACCAGCGCGCTGACCGTGGTGATGATCGTGTTGCCGCTGGCCTATGGTTTCGCCTATGGCTTGCTGCGTACCTGCCTGCCGGGCAAGAAACTGTGGCGCGGCCTATCGTTGCTTCCACTCCTGGCGCCTTCGATGTTGCCAGGGATCGCGCTGATCTACCTGTTCGGCAACCAGGGCATGCTCCGTGACTGGATGCCGGACAGTCTCTACGGTTTCTGGGGCATCGTGCTGGGGCAGGTCATCTACACGTTCCCCCATGCCCTGATGGTGTTGCTCAGCGCCCTCGCGCTGGCGGACGCACGACTGTTCGACGCAGCGTCCAGCATGGGGGCGTCGCCGTGGCGGGCCTTTCGCAGCATCACCTGGCCCGGCACCCGCCAGGGGGCATTCGCCGCAGGATGCCTGGTGTTCACCCTGTGCATCACCGACTTCGGCGTGCCCGTGGTGGTCGGTGGCGATTACCAGGTGCTGGCGTTGGAAGCCTACAAGGCGGTACTGGGTCAACAGCAATTCGGCCGCGGCGCCCTGATTGGGTTGTTCCTGCTCCTGCCGGCGCTGTTCAGCTTCGCCGTCGACTCCTGGCTGCGCCGCCGCCAGCGCGACGCCATGAGTGGTCGCGCCCAGGTTTATCATCCGCAACCGCGCAGTGGGCGCGATGGCGCCTTTCTGCTGCTGGTCGCGCTGGTCGGCACGCTGCTGCTCGGCGTGTTCGGCATGGCGGTGTATTCGTCGCTGGTGAAATTCTGGCCTTACGACCTGTCGCTATCGCTGGACAATTACGTGTTCTCCGATCTTCCCGGCGGTTGGCTGGCCTATCGCAACAGCCTGGTGCTGGCCACCGCGACAGCGTTGTTCGGCAGCGTGGCGATTTTCACCGGCAGCTACCTCCTGGAAAAGACCCGGCAGAACCCGTTGACGCAAGTGCTGCGCCTGCTGTGCTTCATTCCCATGGCCGTACCCGGCCTGGTGCTCGGGCTGGGTTATGTATTCTTTTTCAACCTGCCGGCCAATCCCTTGCATGGGCTCTACGGCAGCCTGGGGTTGCTGGTGGTATGCACCGTGGCGCATTTCCTGACCACGGCGCAGATGACTGCCGCCACCGCGTTGCGTCAGCTCGATGCTGAATTCGAGTCCGCCGCGCTGTCGCTCAAGGTACCGCTGCTGCGACATTTCCTGCGCGTGACGGTGCCCATCTGCCTGCCGGCGCTGCTGGACATCGTCCGCTATCTGTTCGTTTCGGCGATGACCACCGTATCGGCGGTGATCTTCCTCTATAGCCCGGACAGCATGGTGGCATCCGTCGCCGTGCTGAACATGGACGATGCTGGCAACGTCGGCGGTGCCGCCGCCATGTCGACCCTCATTCTTCTCACCTGTGCCAGCGTGTCGCTCCTGCTGGCCTGGGCTTCGCGTGGTCTGTCGCGCCGCTCCCAGGCCTGGCGCGCGGCGCCGGGCCTCTGATCTCGCGGAGTACTGCCATGCACTACCAACACCCTGATCGTCTCCAGGCCGTCATTCTCGACTGGGCGGGAACCGTGGTCGATTTCGGCTCCTTCGCTCCGACGCGGATTTTCGTCGAGGCATTCGCCGAATTCGACATCGCCGTCAGCCTGGCTGAAGCCCGTGGTCCCATGGGCATGGGCAAGTGGGATCACATCCGCACCCTGTGCGACCAGCCTGCTGTGGCCGAGCGCTTCGAGAAGCGTTTCGGGCGCCGGCCGAGCGATGCCGACGTGACGGCCATCTACGAGCGCTTCATGCCCCTGCAGATCGCCAGGGTCGCCGAGCACAGCGCGCCGATTCCCGGCGCCCTGGCGACCGTAGCGAGCCTGCGTGAACGCGGCCTGAAGATTGGCAGTTGTTCTGGCTATCCCAAGGGGGTCATGCAGCAGGTGGTCGAACTGGCGGCTGCGGCCGGCTATCGACCGGACCACGTCGTCGCCACCGACGAAGTGCCCAAGGGCCGCCCGAGTCCGGCCCAGGCGCTGGCCAATGTGATTGCCCTGGGGCTCGACGACGTGGCCGCCTGCGTCAAGGTCGACGACACCGAACCTGGCATTCTCGAAGGGCGCTGCGCCGGCATGTGGACGGTGGCGCTGCGTTTCTCGGGTAACTTCCTGGGCCTCACCTGGGCGCAATACCAGGCGTTGCCCAATGAACGGCTGGAGGCCGAGCGTCAACGGATCGATGACTTGTTCGCCAGCAGCCGCCCCCATTACCTGATCGACACTCTGGCCGACCTGCCACCGGTCGTCGACGCTATCAACGCGCGCTTGGCTCGCGGTGAAAGTCCGCAAGGCTGCTGAAGCTGTTTTCCCTGTTCGCTCGCCCATCCTTCACCCACAGGAACCACACCATGTTCAAGCGCATCGCCCTTGCCGCCGGCCTGCTCGCCGCCGGCGCCCTGCATGCACAGGCCGCCACCGAGCTGACGGTCTACAGCGCGCTGGAAGTCGAACAACTCAAGCCCTACCAGCAGGCATTCGAGAAACAACACCCGGATATCCGCATCAAGTGGGTACGTGACTCCACCGGGGTCGTCACCGCCAAGCTGCTGGCCGAAAAAGACCGTCCCCAGGCGGATGCCGTCTGGGGACTGGCGGGCTCCAGCCTGGCCATCCTCAAGCAGCAGGGCATGCTCGAAGCCTACGCACCGGCCAGCCTGGACAAGATCGGTGCCCATTATCGTGACAGCGACAATCCACCGTCCTGGGTGGGCATGGATGTGTGGGCCGCGAGCATCTGCTTCAACACCATCGAAGCCGAAAAACAGGGGCTGCCGAAGCCGACCAGATGGGAAGACCTGACCGACCCGGTCTACAAGGGCAAGATCGTCATGCCCAACCCGGCGTCCTCAGGTACCGGCTACCTGGACGTCAGCGCCTGGCTGCAGACCTTTGGCGAAGACGGTGGATGGGCCTACATGGACCAGTTGCACCAGAACATCGGCCAATACACTCATTCCGGTTCCAAGCCTTGCAAGCAGGCCGCGGCGGGGGAGTTTCCCATCGGTATTTCCTTCGAGTATCCGGCGGTGCAGCTCAAGCGCAAGGGGGCGCCGCTGGCCATCGTACTGCCCAAGGAAGGCCTGGGTTGGGAGATCGAGGCAAGCGCGATCATCAAGGGCACCCGGCATCTGGACGCCGCGAGGAAACTCGCGGACTTTGCTGCCAGCCGCGAAGCCATGGACCTGTACAAGGCCAACTTTGCCGTACTGGCCCAGCCAGGTATCGCCGAACGGTTCCAGGAACTGCCGGCCGACTACGAACAGCGCCTGATCAAGAACGACTTCAACTGGGCCTCCCAGAACCGCGATCGCATCCTGACCGAATGGCGCAAGCGCTATGACGGCAAGTCCGAGCCGGTCAGCCAGTAAGCGGCGCACTCATCCGCGCCTTCCATCGTGACTCACCTGGCCGCCCCGGCGGCCACTTCCCCCATCAAGGAGATTTCCATGCATCAGCACGACTGTGACCTGCTGATCGTAGGCGCCGGCATCCTGGGCCTCGCCCATGCCTGGGCAGGCATGCGTCGCGGCCTCAAGGTCCGGGTATTCGAACGCAGCCATACACCGCTGGGTGCATCCATCCGCAATTTTGGCCAGGCACTGGTCACGGGCCAGGCTCCCGGGCCCATGCTCGACCTCGCGCGTCAGTCCCACGGGCTCTGGGCCGAGCTGGGCAGGGCGGCCGGGCTGGCGATCAGACAACAGGGTTCACTGGTGTTCGCTCGCACCGAGGCCGAGGAGGCCATGCTGGACGCGTTCTGCCTTGGCCGTGCCGAGGAACTGGGCTACCGCACTGAGCTGCTGCGCGGCCCGGCCCTGGACAACCTCTACCAAGGCCGCTTCGTCCATCACCGCGCGGCTCTGCATGGGCTCGACGATCAGCAGTTGTTCTCCCGGCAGGCGCTGCCACAAATCATCGACTACCTGGCTGGGCAGGGCGTCGAATTCCACTTCTCGACGCTGGTACGGGACGTCGGACCTGGCAGCGCCTTGACCACGGCAGGCCGCTTTTCGGCAGGCCAGATCATCGTCTGCTCCGGTCACGATTATCAGACGCTACTGGCCGAGCAGATGGCTGCGTTGAGACCGTCAGTCTGTCGTTTGCAGATGTTGCGGGCGCGCCTGGCGCAGCCTCTGGATCTGCGCCACGCGGTGCTCACGGGACTGAGTTGCGTGCACTACGGCGCCTTCAGCGACCTGCCCGAGGCCGATGCGATCCGCCGGGAAATCCAGCGTGATTACCCGCAACTGGAAAAGCATGGCATCCATCTGTTGATCAGCCCTACACCCCATGGCGAGTTGATCATCGGCGATTCTCACGACTACGGCACAGATGCCGCGCCATTCAACCAAGAGGACGTGGATAACCTGCTGATCGACCTGGCGGAGCACACCCTGGGTGGACGCCTGCAAGTATTGGAGCGCTGGCAGGGCGTCTATGGTGCTCGCGGCCCAGGCCCGTTCAGTGTGTTGCCTGCCGCCGACGGTGTAACCGCCGTGTTGATGCACACCGGCCTGGGCATGAGCGTGGGGCTCGGCCTGGGCGAGCGGACCGTTGCGGCGTTGCTGGGGGAGGGGGCGTGGCCCGTATCCAGCTGAATGCGGTTCCGGCGGGGCGCATCAGCGCCCCGCACGAGGCTCACTGTGGCCACTGCTCGAGCAGAATCGAGACGAATTTCTCGGCGGCAGGGGACAGTGACGCGCCGCGTCGATAGACCAGCCCCAGTGAGCGGTTCACCACCGGCTCCACCAGCGGTACGCTGACCAGTGTCGGGTGGTCTCCGGCCGGCATCGCCAGGCTGGGCATCGCCGACACGCCAAGGCCAGCCTCGACCAACCCCAGCGACGTGGACAGGTGTTGTACTTCGTAAAACCACTGGGGGCGCCAGCTCAGGCCCGACAAGGCATGATCGAGCAGCATCCGGTTACCGCTCAGTCGTCCCACGCCGATCAGTCGGTAGTCGCTCAGTTCCGACCAGGTGACGGCGCTGCGTCCTGCCAGTTCATGATCGCGGCGGCACGCCAGGACGAAGGGTTCGTTGACCAGCGGCACGAATTCGATGTCCGGGTGCTGGCCGCTCATCATGTTGATGCCGAAGTCGGCTTCGCCGCGCAGGACCGCCTCCAAACCTTCGTTGGCACTCAGGTCCAGCAGGCGTATGCGGATCTTCGGATAACGCTCGTTGTACAGGCGGATCACCGAGGGCAGGAAGTAGAAGGCGGCCGTTGGGATGCACGCCAGGGTCACCCGGCCGATCTGCCGCTGCGCCAACTCGCGGATGTTGAGGATCGAATCGTCGAAATCGTCCAGCAGGCGCCGCGCCTTGGGCAGGAAATCACGGCCGACACTGGTCAGGCTGACCTTGCGGGTGGTGCGATCCAGCAAAGCCGTCCCCAACCCTTCCTCGAGTTTTTTCATCCGTCGGCTCAGCGCCGGCTGTGACAGGTGCAGTGCATCGGCTGCTTCGTGAAAGCTGCCAAGTTCGGCGATCTTGACGAAAGATCGTATGTCCTGAAGTTCATATTCCATGCAGGTTCCACTCAAGCTCGCGACGTGTCTTGCAAATCATCCTAAGGCTATTCATTTGTAAAACGCAATAAACGCGCCGATCTTTGCATTGGAAACACTTTTTAAACCCTGCCACTCTTGCCTCTAGAACATCAATTATCCAGATTGATCAACAAGAGTTAGTGTTCATGCAACGTATTCCTTGTGTGCTCATGCGCGGCGGTACCTCCAAAGGACCGGTCTTTCTCGCCTGGGATCTGCCGGCCTCCGTCACCGAGCGTGACGAGCTGCTGCTCGATCTGATGGGTTCCGGCCATGAACTGGAGATCGACGGCATCGGGGGGGGCAGCCCGCAAACCAGCAAGGTGGCGATCGTCAGCCCCTCGCTGCACCCCGAGGCGGACGTCGATTACCTGTTCGTCCAGGTGATGGTTTCCCAGCGTCGGGTCGACACCGCGCCCAACTGCGGCAACATGCTCTGTGCGGTGGGTCCCTTTGCCATCGAACAAGGGTTGGTCAAGGCCGGTGGCGACCTGACTCGGGTGCGCATTCGCAACCTCAATACCGGGACTTTCGTCGTTTCCGAGGTGCAGACCCCTGGGGGCAAGGTCAGCTATGAAGGCGACACGGCCATCGATGGCGTACCGGGCACCGCCGCGCCAGTGCAACTGACATTCCTGGATGCGGCCGGCAGCAAGACGGGCAAACTGTTTCCCACCGGCCAGGTGCTGGACCTGATCGACGGCATCCCGGTGACCTGCATCGATATGGCGATGCCCATGGTGATCGTCGAGGCCAGCCAGCTCGGCAAGCGCGGCGACGAAAGCCCCGCCGAACTGGATGCCGACCACGACTTCCTGCAGCGCCTTGAATCCCTGCGGCTCAAGGCCGGCCTGGCCATGGGCCTGGGGGACGTCAGCGACAAGGTGATTCCCAAGCCGGTCCTGGTGTCGCCAGCCAGCTCCGGCGGGACACTGCAGGTGCGTTATTTCATGCCACACAACTGTCATCGGGCGCTGGCGATCACAGGCTCCATCGGCCTTGCCACCGCGTGTGTAACCGAAGGCAGCGTCGCCGCACGACTGACCGGCGGCCCAGGCGAGCCTCGCTTGCAGCGGGTTCGCATCGAGCACCCGAGCGGTGCGATCGATGTCGTTCTGTCCTACGTCGGCGAACACGGGGAGACCATCCGCGCCTCGGTGGTGCGTACCGCACGCCGGCTCTTTTCCGGTTTCGTCTACGCCAAGGCTTCGCACCGGCTGGCGGGTTAGCCGGCTGCCGGGTCGTTGCATCAGCACAATTGCAAGAATGGGTGATGCCATGAAAGTCGCGCAACACACCTAGCCGGGCACGGCAAATTCAATATCAGGGCGGGACGACATGAATGACCTCTGCCAGGCACACTCAGCCTATTGCCTGGCAGGTTGGAGCCGTGCGCCCGGATGTTGGTAAGGCTACTGAATAACAACAAGAGATCTGACATATGCTCGCTTTACTTGGCTTGGCCATGGTGGTGGTCTTCACCTTCCTGATAATGACCAAACGGCTGTCGCCCATCGTGGCCTTGACGGTGGTGCCAATCGTCTTTGCGGTCATCGGCGGCTTTGGCGGGACCACCGGCAAGATGATGCTGGACGGCTTGAAGATGGTCGCTCCTTCGGCTGCGCTGTTGCTTTTCGCGATCCTGTTCTTTGGCCTGATGATCGACGCCGGCCTGTTCGATCCGTTGATCCGCAAGATCCTCAAGCGCGTCAATGGCGATCCGATGAAAATCGCCGTGGGTACGGCACTGCTGTCGCTGGTGGTGGCACTGGACGGTGACGGCACGACGACCTACATGATTACCTGCGCCGCCATGCTGCCCCTGTACAAGCGTATCGGCATGAACCCCATGATCCTGGCGACCGTGGCGATGCTTTCGTTGAGCATCATGAGCGGCATGACGCCCTGGGGCGGGCCGGCGACCCGCGCGATCGCGGCCCTGGGCCTGGATGCCGGCGACTATTTCGTACCGCTGTTGCCGACCATGATCGGCGGGGCCATGTGGGTGGTGTTCACGGCCTTTGTGCTGGGCCGCGCCGAGCGCAAGCGCATCGGTAACATCCAGTTGCAGAGCGGTGGTGGGGATTGCTATATCCAGGCGATCATCGAAGACACCCCGCACAAGCGTCCGAAACTGGCCTACGTCAACCTGCTGCTGGTGATCGCGGTGATGGTCGCCCTGGTGATGGGGCTCATGCATTCGGCGATCCTGTTCCTGATCGGTTTCGTCCTGGCGCTGATGATCAACTATCCGCAACTGGATATTCAGAAAGAACGCATTCTTGCCCACTCGGGCAATGCCATGACGGTGGTGCTGCTGGTGTTTGCCGCAGGCATCTTCGCCGGGATTTTTTCCGGGACAAAAATGGTCGACGCGCTGGCGCAGACCCTGGTCGACTGGATCCCGCCATCCTGGGGACATCTGTTCCCGCTGGTGGTTGCGATCACCAGCATGCCGCTGACCTTCGTCCTGTCCAACGATGCCTATTACTTCGGCGTGGTGCCGATCCTGGCCAACGCCGCGGCGGCCTACGGGATCGATCCGGTGGAAATCGCACGGGCCTCCATCCTCGGTCAGCCGGTGCACCTGATGAGTCCGCTGGTGGCTTCGACCCTGTTGTTGGTGGGCATGGTCGATCGCGACCTGGGGGATTTCCAGAAAGCCACCGTCAAGTGGGCCGTGCTGACTTCCCTGGTGATTACCGCGCTGGCCCTGCTGACCGGGGCGTTGACACTGTTTTCCTGATCGACCCGACCCTTGCGCCTTCCTGCCTGGCACACCTCGCCGTCGAGGTGTGCGCCGGGCTGCACGTCCAATAACAACAACGAGAAGCTTGATATGACCATTTTTGCCACCCGTGGGGCTTTGCTTCCCATGCTCGGCCTGATGCCGTTGGCCGCGGCCAACGCCGAAGGTTTCATCGACGACAGCAAGCTGAAGCTGCAGCTGCGCAACGTCTATTTCAACGAGAATTTTCGCGACGAGCAGGGCCTGAGTCCGCGAGCGGCGCGCACGGCCAAGAGCGAGCGCACCGAGTGGGCCCAAGGCTTCCTGCTGGATTACCAGTCCGGGTTCACGCCGGGTTTCGTCGGTTTTGGCGTCGATGCCCTGGGGCTGCTTGGGGTCAGGCTCGACTCGGGACGCGGGCGCAGTGGCAGCGGCCTGCTGCCGGTGCATGACGATGGTCGTGCCGCCGATGAGTTCGCCAGCGCGGGCATGACCGCCAAGGCCCGGATTGCCAGGACCACGGTCAAGTACGGCACCTTGCTGCCCAAGACCCCGGTGCTGGTCTACAACGATGCACGACTGTTGCCCCAGACTTACCAGGGCACGCAGATCAACAGCACCGACATCGACAATCTTGCGCTCACTGCCGGCCATCTTGAGCGTTTCAAGCTACGGGACTCCGCCAACAGCATGCCGATCGTGCCTGACGGCTACAGCGGCAACGAGGCTGGCGACTTCAGCTATGCCGGCGCCGATTACAAGCTGGGCAAGGCTATCCGCTTGAGCTATTTCTTCGGTGAGCTCGAGAACTTCTATCGACAGAACTACGCCGGTATCCAGCATGACCTGGCACTGGGCGCCGGGGTGCTGACCAGCGACCTGCGCTATTTCAACAGCGTCGACTCAGGTTCGGCCTACAGCGGCAGGATCGACAACGATATGTTCAGCGGCCAGCTGTCCTACGCCGTGGTCGGTCATACGTTCAGCGCCGGCTACCAGAAGCTCAGCGGCGAAGCCGGCTTGCCATATATCAGCGGCGCCACCGTCTATTCCTTCAGCAATGTCGGCATTGGCAAGTTCATCGAAGAAGACGAGAAGACCTGGATGGCCGGCTATGGCTATGACTTTGCCCGTCTTGGCGTGCCTGGCCTGACATTTTCCAGCCGTTACCTCAGCGGCAGCGACGGCAAGTCCGGCAGTGCCGTAAGGGAATGGGAACGGGATGCCGAAATCGCTTATGTCGTCCAGCAAGGCATCTTCAAGGGGGTGGGCGTGAAGCTGCGCAATTATGTCTACCGTTCGGATTTTTCACGGGGGCGGGACAGCAACCGCATCTACTTCACCTATGACGTCGCGCTCTGGTAGGACGGTGACGCAAGCGAAGGGGCGTTCGCTACATCCGCTTGAACGTCTGCCGCGACACAGCCTCTGAGAGTAATGCAGGGTGGACACCGTTCGCCCGTTCAGACCCGGAGGCTGGATTCACATGAACATTCTGATGGTCCTCACATCTCACGATCAGTTGGGCGACACCGGCAAGAAGACCGGCTTCTGGCTGGAAGAGTTCGCCGCTCCGTACTACGTGTTCGTCGATGCCAACGCTGCGGTCACGCTTGCTTCTCCCAAGGGCGGGCAGCCGCCGCTGGACCCCAAGAGCAATGAAGAGGATGCCCAAACCGATGCCACCCGTCGCTTCGATGCGGATACCAAGGCCCAGGCGGCCTTGGCCAACACGGTGCCGTTGGGGGAGGTGGACCCTTACGACTTCGACGCGGTGTTCTATCCAGGAGGCCATGGACCGCTGTGGGACCTGGCCGAGGACAGCGACTCCAAGACCCTCCTCGAAGCGTTCTATGCATCGAACAAACCCATCGCGGCGGTCTGCCACGCGCCTGGGGTATTCAAGAACGTCAACGCACCGGACGGACGGCCTGTAGTGGAGGGTAAGAAAGTCACCGGGTTCACCAACTCCGAAGAGGAGGCGGTGGGGCTGACACAGGTGGTGCCGTTCCTGGTGGAAGACATGCTCAAGGCCAAGGGAGGGGACTATATCAAGGCTGCGGATTGGGCCAGCCATATCGTCGAGGATGGGCACCTGATCACCGGCCAGAACCCCGCGTCCTCCGAAGCCGCGGCCCAGGCGCTGCTCAAGCGCTTGAAGCAGGAACAGACGGCCTGAGCCAGGACTGCCGGACGAAAACGGGCACCGCCGGTTGCGACTCACGCGGCCGGCAGCGATCGTAGGTGAGGGCAGTATGGCCAGCAGGACACGCTGCCCACGCCTGGAATCAGATGACCTGCCCGCCGGACACCTCGATACGCTGCCCCGTGACCCAGCGGTTATCCTCGGCCAGCAGGCTGGCGACCATCGGGCCGATGTCGTCCGGGACACCTACCCGACCGAGCGCCGTCATCCCGGCGAACTGCGCATTGAGATCGGGCATGTCGCGCACGGCGCCGCCGAGGAAGTCGGTGGCGATAGCGCCAGGAGCAACGGTATTCACGGTGATCCCTCGGCTGCCCAGTTCCCTGGCCAGGTACACAGTGAGGATTTCGACCACCCCCTTGGCCGCGGCATAGGCTGAAAAGCCTGGAAAGGACACTCGCGTCAGGCCCGATGAATAGTTGACGATACGCCCGCCGTCCCTGATCAGCGGCAAGAGCGCCTGGGTCAGGAAGAACACGCCTTTGACATGCACGTTGAAGAGATCGTCGAACTGTTGTTCGGTGGTTTCTGCAAACGCCGCCATGGCGCCGTGCCCCGCATTATTGATGAGAAAGTCGAAATCGGCTCGACCCCAGACTTCATGCAGTGCACTGGACAGCGCGGTGGCGAACGCAGCAAAGCTGGACACGTCACCGACATCGAGTTTCAGCGCAATGGCCGCCTGCCCGAGGCGTTCGATTTCTGCGACGACCTGGCGAGCTTCGGCCTCGCCGGTGCGGTAGGTGACGACCACGTCATGTCCCTTTCGGGCGATGGCAAGCGCGGCATTGCGCCCCAGGCCACGGCTGGCGCCGGTCACCAGTGCGATCTTGTTCATGGAGTTATCCTCTTGGGCTGTTGAATCAATCGTAGAGAGAACGTTGAGCCAGTCACCGTCAGTCATGCGGCGACAAGGCCCAGCGCGTGCTTGATGGCATTGGAGAACGCCGGGATGTCGGAAGGCATGCGACTGGAAATCAGGTTGCCGTCCACCACCACCTCCTGATCCACCACCGTTGCGCCAGCGTTGAGCAGGTCGCGCCGGATGGATCGCCAGCCGGTCAACGTCCGGCCCCGCAGGACGTCAGCCTCCACCAATAGCCAGGGAGCATGGCAGAGGGCCGCAACGACCTTGTTTCGCCCCATGAATTGCTGCACGATTTCCACGGCCGCCGGGATCGTCCGCAAAATGTCCGGGTTGACCAGGCCACCTGGAAGCACCAGCGCTTCATAGTCGTCCACCGAGACCTGTTCCAAGGTCTTGTCAGGCGTGATCGATTGAGCAGAGGGCGCGGACACACCGGTGGCGGCGTCCCAGACCACACCCTTGATCGGCTCTTTATCGATCGAGGCAAGGTAGACTTGCGCGCCGGCGTCAGCGAGCGCGGTACGGACATCGAAAAGCTCCGAATCTTCGAAGCCCTTGGCTGCAATCATCAGGACCCGGGGTGGATGAGTGGGTGTCATGGTCTTCTTCCCCTTGCGTGACTGGCGTTTTTTTCGATGGGCGAGGGATCTCGCTCCGTTGCCCAGACTTTAGAGAACGACAGCGTTTTTTAGAAAGACTTTGTCTGTCCTCACCCATGCCCCGGAGGCATCGCTGAATGGAACTGCGTCATCTTCGTTATTTCGTGGCCGTTGCCGAGGAGGGCAACCTGACGTCCGCGGCGACCAAGCGCCTTCACACCGCGCAGCCGTCCCTGAGCCGGCAACTGCGCGATCTGGAGCTGGAGGTCGGCGCGGAGCTGTTTGTCCGCAAGGCCAGGGGGGTCGAGCTGACGCCGGCAGGCGCCGCGTTCCTGGATCAGGCCAGGCTCGCCCTCAGCCATGCGCAAGAGGCGGTGGCGGCTGCACGACGGGCGGCGCGGCCAGCGAAGAAAGTGTTTTCGGTGGGTTTCCTGACGGGGCAGGAGGCGGACTGGTTGCCCAGTGTGACCCGCTTGCTTCGCCACGAACTGCCCAACATCGAATTCAAGGTCATCAGCCTGCAGTCGCCCTCGTTGGCCGACGCCATTCAGCGAGGCGACGTCGATCTGGGTTTCCTGCGCGTGGAGCCTCGCCCGGATGTGCGTTACGAGGTGGTCGCCAAGGAGCCGCTGCTGGTCATCATGCCGAACGACCATCGCCTGGCCAGTGTGGGCGATATCGACCCTGCCGAGCTGGCCAGGGAGACGTTCATCGGCTGTTCCGAGATCCCCCATGTACTGCGCGACGTCATCGCGCAATATTTCGCCAGTTGCAACGTGCAGGTCAGCTCTTCCTACTGGCTGGATGACTATGGCACCGGTATTTCATTGATCAGCTCCACCCGGGGTGTCGCCATCCTGCCGGCGTACGTCGAGCCGCTGCTTCCCTGGACCATCGTGAGCCGACAGCTCAAGGGCACCCGACCGACCATTGATCTGGCGGTGGGGTACCGGACCGATAATCCATCGCCCATCCTTAAAACCTTTCTGGAAAATATCGAACAAATAAAGAACGCGGGACCGGGCGGCAGTCGGCGTCGGTCCGACGGCTAGGCGCTGCCCGCCTGGCCAACCGCGCAGATCGTTCAGACAGCGCCTGGTGTCAAGATGCCGATCAGGCGCGTTCACCGATGGAGGCACAACGAGCATGCACGACACCTTTGACCTGTCCCGGTTCGTCGAAGCCCAGCGCCCTGTGTTCAGTCGTGTCATGGATGAACTGCGCGCCGGGCGCAAAACGGGTCACTGGATGTGGTTCATCTTTCCGCAACTGCAAGGCCTGGGTCGTTCCGCGATGGCAGCTCGGTTCGCCATCTCCGGCCTTGCCGAAGCACGCGCATATCTGCAGCACGAGGTACTAGGCCCCCGGCTGGAGCAGTGTGTGAACACTGTCCTGGAGCACCGCGATATAAGCGCCGGGCAGCTGTTCGGCTCGCCCGACGACCTGAAGTTTCGCTCCTGCCTCACACTGTTCGTCCATGCCCAGCCCGATTCCCCTGTGTACCAGCGAGGCCTCGATCAGTTCTATTGCGGCGAACCCGACCCCAAGACGCTTCTGCTATTGGGTGACTGACCCCGAAAAGGAGAGCACACGATGTCACTTGATCCAATCTTGTTCATGGGCGGCTCTGGCGCCATTGGTCATCAGACTGCCCGGGCGCTGCGCGCCGCTTACCCGGACGTGCCGCTGCTGATTGGCGGCCGCGATCTTGCCAAGGCCCAGCGCACCGCAGAGGAAATTGGCGGGGCGCAGGGAGTGGTGATCGATTCCCGCGCCCAGGACCTGGGCCTCGGTGAGCGCCAGGTCAGCGCCGTCGTGATCTTCTATATGGACCACGCCTTGGCGGGACTGCGTTATGCGCAGAAATGCCGGGTGCCGCACCTCAGCATTTCTTCCGGTGTCTTCGAGATCGCGCCGGAGATCGCGACGTACATGCACACACCCCAGGCCTCGCCCATTGTCCTCGGCTACGAATGGATGGCAGGGGCGACGACGGTGGCGACGCTGCGCATTGCCCGGGCCTTCAGCCGGGTCCAGGACATCAGCCTCCACGCGCTGGTGGATGAGCAGGACACCGGAGGCCCGACTGTCGCCACCGACTTCGAGCACCTGAATAAAATGCTGCCGGCCGCGCTGACACGGCGCGATGGCGTCTATGTCTGGCGCGAAGGCGAGGACGCCAGGGTCAGCTTTCACGCGGTGGATGGCACGCCAATCCAGGCCTCTGGTTTCTCGTCCATCGATGTCGTCGGCCTGGGGGCGGCCACGGGCGCCCCCAATGTGCAGTTCAATATGGCCACTGGGGTGAGCTCGACTCGACGCCAGGGCCGGCCGAAGTCCACCGAGATCATCATCGAACTGTCTGGCGAGGACCTGGTGGGTAAACCACTGCGCACCCGTCATGCCGTCGTGCACCCGGCAGGCGCAGCACCGCTGACCGGCCTCAGCGTCGCAATGACCCTGGAGCGGCTGCTCGGCTTGGACGGTCAACCGCCAACGCCGCCAGGGCTCTACTTTCCCTATCAGTTGCTGGATGCCGACGCGTACCTGGCCCGTTTGGAGAAGGAGGGCGGCGAGTTGCGCAAACTATAGGTGACCGGGCCAAACCTGCGGGCCGGATGCCTGCTTCATGCCCAGCAAGCGCTTTTGCCGCCAGGCCGGGGCGCTGGTGGGAAAAAGCGCTTCATCCGGCCGAAAGCGTGCCAGACCACAGGCGGCGGCGATGCGCTGGCGCTGTTGGCCCCTGACCAGCACCTGCCCGAAGGCGGCTTCGCTGTGGACCAGTCCGAGCATGTAGCGAGTTCCCGACTGGAACTGTCCGCCGTGGGTCTGCCACCAGCGTTCGATTGACGACGGATCGGGCCAGGGCAGATTTTCATCGGGGTCCATGGCGACGTTCGGATCCTGTGGATTATCGTTCGGACCGGCATCGAAATCCGGCAGGTCCTTCAATTCCAGATCGAGCAATGCCAGGTCGGCTCCAGTGATCAGGCTGAAGGCTTCGCCGGCGACACGGGCGAACGGCAAGTCGCGCATCTGTTCCATCAGCCAGGGGATGCAGACCGGATCGCCCAGCAGCCCAAGGGCCTGGATGCCGACACGTCGAAGCCGGGGATCCTGCACCCATTGGCGTATCCCGGCGATGCTGGACTCGCGTTCTTGCCACGCCAACAACACGCAAAGGGCGCGCTGCTGAAAAAGGCTCGGTTGCTCGGCGAACTGGCGCAGCGGCTCCAGGGCCTGCCGATCACCCATCTGGGCGGCGGCCCAGCTGGCCCAGAAACCCGTGGTCGCATCCGGGTGTCGGCAATGGGCGCGGATCTCGGCCAGCAGGTCACGCCGGCGCAGCTCGCCGGCGGAGCGGGCAGCCCGGGCCATCACGCTTGGGTCAGGGTCGCGAAGGCCGCCCAGCAGCGCAGGGCCAGGGTCCTGACGATGCATGCCGCAGGCCGCCAGGCCGAGTCGACGAAACAGCGGCTCAGGCGCAGCGAGCATGCGGTCGATCCAGGGTGAGAGCCGCTGCCAATCGAGCCACCCCAGGGCCATCAGATAACCGCGCTCCGTTTCTGCGGCATTGCGCAGGTGTTCGCTGAGCCGTGACAACACTTTGCCATTGGCCGACTCGAAGGCCAGCACCACACTGGCGAACATCTCGCCGAGGGTGTCTGGGCCGAGTTGCATCAGCAGCGTTTCCAGCCCTGGTGGCCCTGCGATGCGCAAGCCATCGAGGTGGGCGTCAAGGCGGCTGTCGAGTTTGCCAAGGTGATCGAGATCGTAGTGCGGCGCGCGCGAGGCATCGTCGCGCAGGACAGCAAGGAAGCTGGCTTCTTCAGCATGTTGCTCGATCACCAGAGACAGCGAGTCGCTCATGAACACTGCATCGCCGCGATGGCCGCAGGCGAACTCAGGTGTTGTGCGGGCATATCACGCGCTCCCACCGGCTGCCATCGAACTTGAGAATGTCGTCGACTCCAAAGGAGTAAAGCAGCCCGTCACCGACATCGAGCTTGTGGGCGCCGGGCGCGGGGAGGAGGCCGGTGTCGACATCGAAGAAGTCTTTTCCGTCATATCGAACGAGGCCATGCACGTGGGCGATGTACAACTGCCCGTCGTACAGCGCCATGTCCCAGAAATTCATGGTTCGTTCCGTATCGAGTACCTGCCACTGATTTCGGTTGCCCACCAGCAGCACGCCATCGTTCCCGCAGGCGTAAACCTCCTCTGCGCTCTTGCACAGGACCCGTGACAGCGGGCGATTGGTCGCAGAGTCCAGGGTGCTCCAGCGTGCCCCGTCGTAATGCATGATGAGGCCCTTTTCGCCGACGGCATAAATATCATCGGACGACAGGCCATCCAGGCTTTCCAGGGTGGGGGAGGCTATCTTCGCTCCCGGCGGGCTGATGCCGACCCAGCCACCGTTCGAATGACGGTAGACCTGGGACGACTGACCGCAGATATACAGCTCATTGGCGATTTCCCGGATGCACAGCAGTTCGCCAAGCCGGCCCGTTTCGATCCGCTGGTTTTCGAATTTCCCTCGGACATTGGCGAGTGTGAAGTCCGCCGAGCCGGTTTTCACATGACGCAGGTGGCCCTTGCGTCCGAGCATCCAGAGGCTGCTGTCACTGTGCCTGAAACAGATGGCGCCTATGACGTCGTCGTCCACGTCGTTGTAGACCCAGTTTCCATCGAAGCAGAAGGCGACCCTGGACATTTGCTCGTCCGGCAGGGAGTTGTACTGCCCAGGCACGACGATCGTGCCCGCCTTGATGACCAGGCCGCAGGTAAAAAACAGCGAGTCTTCATTATCCATGATGGGCTCTCTATATCATTGGGGCCGGATTCTTCGGCTTCTTCTCCAGGGCTGGTGCGCGAACTTCGCCCCTGCGCATGCCTGATTCCGGGCCTACGCCCAGATCCTGGTGCCCCTTGTCGATCTGGGCCTTCAGGCAGTCTTTGTCGCAGCCAGTCTCATCGGCGACCGCCTGGGCTGCGAGGTCGCTGATCTGTGCGTAGGTGAAGTCATCGGCCCCGCCCAACATCGCATCGCGCTTGACCACATAGCCGCGACCGATACGACCATGTTGCATGAGCTTTTCGGTCGGCCCCTCACGGGAGTTGTGGTCGGCGCCTTCCACGCAGACGCAGGGAGCTTTGTTGTGATCGTAGGTAGGAACGAAGGCGTCCCCGCGCACTTTCAGTTTGCCGGTCTTGGGGTTGATCGGCCGGGGAGTCGACAGGTCTGCCACCGGCACCGGGTGGTGGGGTGTCTTCCCGCCACATTTCGAACAACGGGTCTTTGGCGAGTTTGGCACCAGCATGCACTTGCGTGCTTCACAGCATTCCGGGCTTGTGTTGTCGGCTGGGCCGGGGATGGCACCGCGCGACAATGACTTGGCCGGCGGTGGGCAGGCCGCCTTGATTTTCTTTACGGTGCCGGACTTGACGCACGGATTCTCGGGGTCCGCCATGGCTACCGCGTCCAGGTACGGCCACGCCAGGGTGTTGGCCGTCGAGCCGTGGTTATGGGTGGTCAGGTCCATGTTCCGGACGACGTTCTCGCCCTCGAACTTCACATTCATCGACCAGGCAGTGAAATACACCTTTCCCTTGATTTTATTGGTGATGATGCCTTTCTTCGGCGCATTTCCAGCCTCGTCCCCGTAACTGGTCTTGAAGTAGCTCTTGTCCTTGAGCATGACTTCCTTGCCGCTGATCTTCACCGTTCGCGAGCCCCGGGTGGTGTCCTTGGCCAAGCCGGTGTTGGGGTAGGGGATAGGCACCCCCAGTGGAGTGGCGGCGGTTTGCGGCGGGGTGAAACAGACGTCCGGGAAGCAGGCCACCGACTTGCCGTCCGCCGCCTTGCAGGATATTTCCATATTGTTGGCGTAGACCTCGTTCGCCATCAGGCAGCCCTCGTTGTCTGGTAACTGAGCAGGGCGACAGCACGTTCGCCGGCGTCGTTGCCCAGATGGCAGAAGATATTCGGGCCATCGCCGTATCCCTTGCGGCTGGCGGCCAGGGCCACGGCGAGCATGGCCGGGCCGATGGCGGCGCCGACTTCGCCGATGCAGTCGGCCGGATGCCAGAGATGGAAGTGCTCCTTGCGCACCCGCAGGGTACGGCCCAAGGCAAGAGAGGCCTCCTTGAAGTAGTACTGTTCTCCGGAGATGTCGGTGAGCCGATAATCCATCTGTTCCAGCCCACAGCCGGCTTCGCCCAGGGCCGCGCGTATGGCTTGACTCAGGCCTTCGGCGCGCAGGGGCATGTCTTCGGCCTCCACCGTGGCCTTTTCCATCCCGAACCCCAGGCCGATGCAAGTCAATTGCGGCTCTGTGCTGGCGACAGGGCGTGTCAACACCACAGCGGCGGCGCCTTCACCAGGGATGAAACCATTGGAGTTCTGGCTGGTGAGCAGGCGCTGGCGGTCTTCGAAGGCGTCCAGGGTCGGTGCGGCGAGAAAAGAATCCACCCCGGCGACGAGTACATAGCGATGCCCCCCCTGGTAGATCAGCGTGCGCGCATCGAGCAGGGCCACGGCACCGCTGACCCGGCCACGGGCGATGATGCAGGAGTCAGGATGAAAGCGCAGGCCCAGCTCGGCCTCGATGGCTTGCAGCAAGCTGTTGTCCAGGCCATCGAGGCGACCCGGGCGCTCGGCTTCCGCCAGGCCCAGTAGCAGGGGCGTCTGCTGCGGATCGATGCCGGGAGCGCTCTGCAATGCCTCGGCGATGGCGCGGGCGGCCATCTTGATCAGCTTGGCGCGCCCCCGCCAGGGCTGCTCCAACATCACGCCGGCGGCGATCAGCCACTCGCCACCACGGTCGATAAAGCGGGTCTCCTGGAAGTTGTCGATGGCGCAACGGATCGCCGCGCAGCTCGCCGGTGCGCTGAGGCCGACCGCGCTGACCATGCCCGAACCGATGATGCACAGCGCGCTCATCCGTCTGTCTCCTCGAAAGCCCGCCTGGTTTTGACCAGGGAGCGGAGCGATGGGTAATAATCCTTGCCCAGCTCCCGGGCGCGCCACCAGCCCGCAGGCATCGTTCCGACCAGCACCTGGGCGATCTCGAACAGATTGCGCCGCAGGGGCCGGGATACACGCCAGGTCAACTGCACCTGGCGAGCGTTCGTGTCGATCAGCAGGGTATCGATCACCCCGCGCACCGTCTCGTGACCGCCTTTTTTCAGGAAGAAGGTGACCGGCACATCCATCTCGGGAATGCGAAAGCCTGCGCGTTCCTGAGGCGTGAGATTGAGCAGCAGCACATCTTCGCCGCCACGCAGATAGTCGGCCTGCTGGTCCTCGGGGGCGGCCTGGAAGTAGCGATTGTCGAAATCCCCTGGCAGGAACGGAAAGCAGTCCGCCAACCAGGCGTCGTCATAGGTACCGGCGAAACGGACCCGCTGCGGCCAGCTACGCCCGATGGGGCCGAGGGCCATGGGCCGGAAGTCCCCCGAGGGGCTGTCGATCGGCTTGCCCAGTTCCTCGGTGTTCGGCATCGGTCTTGCGACGATACCAGTACTGTCGATGTCGCTGGGGTACCAACCGCAACCGCTCGGGTTGTGCGAATAGCAACGCAGCATTTCGGGGGCGTTCAGCGTGGGGTGGGCACCACCGAAGGCCTGGGCGTAGGAGATGTCCTGCTCGACAAAGGGCTGCGGCGCGCCTGGGGCAACGCCCATTATTCCCTGCTGCCATTGCCGAGGACCGAGCACGGAAAAAGCCTTGCTGACCCGGCCGATGCGAATGCCTGCGGTCAACTGTGTCACGGGCCGGCCTGCGGGTGCATAGGCCTTGCCGCGCACCAGCACATCGCAGCATGGCTTGACCGGGGCGAAGTCCATCTCCTGCAGCGGCGCGCTGAGCCCCGGCTCGCCCAGGAAGGTATCGGCCATCAACAGCGGCTGCTGGGCATCCGCCAGGGACGCGACGCGGCCATCCAGTGGCAGGTTGAAAGTGCCCTTGGCCACCACGACCAGGGATTCGCGACCGTCGCTCCCCATGCCCAGGGTATAGGCAGCAGCCAGTTTGCTGGCGTTGAGCAATTCCATGGGCTGCGGCCTCTAGTTGATCTGCACCGAGCCGCCCTTGATGCGGTTGGCCCCGCTGGAGCGGCTGGAAAGGTAGGTGCCGCGGATGATCACTTTGCCCGCGCGGGTCAGGGTGATGCTGGCCTTGCCGCAGCGCAGGACGATTTCCCGTTCTGCGCTGAAGTCCAGGCGCTCTCCGTCCAGATGGGCGATCGCCGGCGTCACGGTTTCCTGCAAGCGCTGGATGCGCCCGACCACCAGCGGACGGGCCACGTCCCCGGCTTCGAACATCAGCGCGACCTGGGCGCCGATGTCATCGCGAGTGAGTGGGGTGGTGGTGCGTGCGGCAAGGCCTGTGTCAACGGGGCAGCCGGCGAAGGCCACCACCGGAGCGTCCGCCATGGGCACATCCAGCAGCACGCCAATCACGACGCCGTCCACCCGGGTCGGGGTGGATGTCGAGGAAACGGGGAGGTGGTATTCGACGGTCATGGCGCCCACTCCGTGGCTAGTTCTGCAAAATCTTCTGGCCTTTGACGACCACATTCTTGTTGGCCTTGATATTGATGGCGCCGGAGCCATCCAGGGTAATGTTCTTGCCCTTGATCAGGATGGTGCCGTCCTTCTTCATGGTAATGCTGGCTGCCCCGGTGGTCAGGGTGATGGAATCGCCGGCAGTGAGGGAAAAATGCTTGCCGACGTCCAGGCTGTCGTTCTGCCGGACATTGCTGTTGCGGTTCTGGTCGACGTCCCGTGATTCGTTCTGGCCGATCCGGGTACTCTGGTTTCCGTTGATCTCGATGCCTTCATTGCCCTGGACTGTCTCGTTGCGGTTGCCGCCGATGCCGATGGTCTCGTTGCCACCCACGTCCTCGGTGCGATTGCTGGCGATGGAGATCTTTTCGTTGGCACCGACTCTTTCCGTGCGGTCCGCGCCAATGGTGATGGTCTCGTTGCTGCCGACATCCTCGGTACGATTGACGCCGATGCTGATCTTTTCGTTGTTGCCGACCTTCTCGGTCCGGTCCACGCCGATGGTGATGGTTTCGTGGTTGTCCACCGTTTCGGTGCGGTCGTGCTTGACGTGAACGGTTTCGTCGTTGTCGATGGTCTTGCTGCGGTCATGACCGACCCAGTGGGTTTCGTCGTTTTCTACCTCGATGTCCTGGTCTTTCTCGGCATGGATGAACAGTTGCTCCGCGCCTTTCTTGTCTTCCATGCGGATTTCATTGAAGTTGGCCGGCGAGCCTTCCTTGCTTGAGCGACTCTTCACGCCGCTCTGGGTCGCGTTGGCCGGCAACTTGTAAGGTACGGTCTGCTCGGCGTTGTAGACCCGACCAGTGATGATCGGCCGATCCGGGTCGCCTTCGAGGAAGCTGACGATCACCTCCTGGCCAATCCGCGGAATCTGCACCGATCCCCAATTCTTGCCGGCCCAGGCCTGGGACACCCGGATCCAGCAGGAGCTGTTTTCGTTGGACTGGTCATGGCGATCCCAATGGAAATGCACCTTGACCCGACCATACTGGTCGGTCCAGATCTCCTCGCCACCGGGACCGACCACCACGGCCGTCTGCGGTCCGCGGACGATGGGCATCGGTGTCAGGGGAAGAGGGCGGAAGGCCTGGCTGGCGTCCATGCAATCCAGTTCGCTGGTGAACTGTTCGCCCAGGTCAGCCTGGCCGCTTTCATAAGGTTCCTGGCGGATCTGATAACGGGCGACCACCACCAGGTACTCGCGATTCTGGTCCGTTCGTTCATAGCCGCTCAGCTTGAACAAGTGACCGGCGCCGAGCCCGCGGGCGCGGCCACGCAGCTGCACCCGCTCGAACTGGCTGTGAATGGCCTCGATACGGGTACGAGCGTAGTGCTCGCCGTCGTTGCTCTGCAGGTATTCACCGGGATAGTCGTAGAGCGGGTAGTCGCTGTTGCTATGGCTGCGCGGCACGCTTGAACGCACCTCGAGACTGGCGCGGGGCCGCGAGAAGTCGTAGTCGTTCAGCGCCAGGGAGCCGGGTTGCACTTGCCGCGCCAGTTGCCAATCGTAGAAATGGTCGCGCTCGCGCATCTGCCGGTCAGGCGGGTAGAAGGGCACCGACGCGTAATCCGGCACTGTGGAGTGGGCGCCATAGGCATCGGCCATCACCAGGACGTGACGGGCCTTCTCATGGCGGAAGTAGTAATAGATACCCTCCTGTTCCATCAGTCGACTGACGAAATCGAAGCTGGTCTCGCGGTACTGAACGCAGTATTCCCACTCACGATAGCTGCCGCTGAGGCTGTCTTCGAAGTCGGAGAAACCGAGGTCGCGCAACACCTGCTTGATGATGTCCGGCACCGTCTTGTTCTGGAAGATCCGACAGTCCGAGGTGCGCGTGAGCAACCAGAACCAGGGTCGCAGGCTGACCCGGTAACCAGCGAACTGGCCATGGCCGGTCAGTTGGCGGCAGCTGCAGACAATGCCATGGAAGTAGCGCTTGGCCCCGTCATACAGTTCCAGGGTCAGGCCCATGGGCTTGCCCAGTAACTGATCGAACGTGATCGCCCGATCATCGGACGTCAGATCCAGCTCATAGTGGAAACAACGCCCCAACTCTTCACTGCCTTCCATGCTCCTGAGCAGCAGGACATCGCCGCCCAGGGGACTGTCGACCTGCACCAGCCGGTTGTTTTGCGTGATCTCCATATCGCCTCGTCATTCACCCCAATCAGCGTGGACGTACGGCTCGATCCGTATCCTGCGGATAGCGCTCGTCCGCGATCACCTGGCCTGGTTCCAATGTTCCTGACCAAGGCGACAGCACTGAAGTGTGTTTCAAGATAGGCGACAGGCGGTTATTGATCAGTTTCTTTAGTTATAGGGGTTATTTCGAATTGGAATGAATCCAGATGGCAGCATACCTGGCATGCTCCCGGTTCATAGCGTGCATGGGTATCGGCGCATGGCTAATGCTGTGTTGCCTCGCGTACCACCTCGATGAATGCTCGCAGTGGCGCAGGCACATGGCGGAAGTCCGTGTAATAGAGACACAGGCCGGGTGAGGCAGGCGTCCAGTCGTCCAGGAGCAGGGCCAGCGCGCCGTCATCCAAGGCCGGGCGGGCGAAGGGCTCCGGAACGAAGGCGATCCCCAAGCCAGCGCAAGCCGCCTCGACCATCAGGTCGTTGTCGTCCAGGCACAGCGTGCCGGGCACGTCCAGCGCGAGTTGCCGATTGCCCTGTTCAAACTCCCAGCGATAGCGCTTCCCGCTGGGCAGGCGTTGGCGAATGCAACGGTGGGCCATCAAGTCGTTCGGCGTCACGGGCAGGCCAAACGCCTGGATATAACCCGGCGCAGCGACCGCCACGAACCGGACGTCGCCGCCGAAGGGCACCGCGATCATGTCCTTGGGAACGGATTCAGCCAGGCGCACGCCGGCGTCGAAACCTTCGGCCACGATATCCACCAGTTGCCCTTCGGCCACCAGGTCAAGCGCGACACGAGGGTAACGCTGCTGGAACGACGGGACCACGTGCTTGAGCAACCATCGCGCGCCGCCCTTGCTGGCGTTGATACGCAGGGTGCCGACCAGTTCGTCCTGACCATGGCTGACCGCATCCAGCACGTCGTCCAGTTCCCGCAACAGCGGGTTCAAGCGCAACAGCAATTGTTCGCCTGCCTCGGTCACAGCCACGCTGCGGGTGGTGCGATGCAGAAGGCGTACGCCAAGACGCCGCTCGAGTCCCTTGATGGCATGGCTGAGGGAGGACCGGGATACGCCCAGCGCGTCGGCGGCCTTCTGAAAACCGCGATGGTGCGCCACGTGAGCGAAAACCTTGAGATCGGAAAGACTGATATCGGCCATTGGTGAATATTTCTAACCAGCTCGTTCGTATTGGTGAGGCTTATTGTAGGCGATCCGGCTTCATATACTCGGGACAAACCCCAATAGGAGCTACCGATGAAGACATGGTTGATCACAGGTGCGTCGTCCGGGATTGGCTGGGCCATGACCCGCAAGCTGCTGGAGCGAGGCGACCGGGTGGTGGCTTGCGGGCGACGGGCCACTGCCTTCGAAGCGCTCCAGCGGATGGCGGCAGACCGGCTGCGTGTCGCGCTTTTCGATATCACCGACACGCACGCCTTGCGTCGAGCGCTGGACGACGCCTTCCAGGCTTTCGGGCGCATCGACACGGTGGTCAGCAACGCGGGCTACGGGTTGTTCGGCGCCGCGGAGGAGGCCAGTGATGCGCAGATCGAGCGCCAGATCGCCACCAACCTGAGCGCCTCGATCCAGCTGGTGCGCGCGGCGCTGCCTCATCTGCGGGCCCAGGGCGGCGGGCGGATCGTGCAGGTGTCCTCCGAGGGCGGTCAGGTGGCCTATCCCAACTTCAGCCTGTACCACGCCACCAAGTGGGGCATCGAAGGCTTTCTCGATGCGGTCGCGCAAGAGGTCGCCCCGTTTGGCATCGACGTCGTCATTGCCGAACCGGGGCCGACCGAGACCGGCTTCGGCCAGGGCCTGGATCACGCGACGCCGCTCCCTGTCTACGATGCGACGCCGGCTGGCGAGATGCGACGGGCCTTGTCCGGCGGAACGTTCGAAGTGAAGGGAGACGTCGAGCGCACGGTCGAGGCGATCATCCAGGTGGCGGATTCGGCCCGGCCCAGGCGCCGCATTGCGCTGGGCAGCACGGCATTCGAGCACATCCATCAGGCACTGACCGCTCGGCTGGACGACCTGATGGCGCAAAAAGCCCTGACCCTGACGGCGGACAAGCCATGAAGTGGCTGCCCGCGCTTCTGCTCGTCGCGGCCGGAGCCGTTGGCGCCAGTGAACGCTTGTGGCCGGCTGACCCCAACGAAATTGCTGGCACGTGGCGCATGGTGTCCGCCACGCTGGAACGCGACGGTCGCATCGAACGGCCCTATGGCGAGCATCCCCAGGGCATGCTGGTCTTCACCGCCGACATGCACTTTGTCGAGGTGCTCACCAATGGCCAGGCCCCACGCTTTGAATCAGACGTACGCGGCAATGGCAAGGATGAGGAGAACCGGCGCGCCATGGCCTCGAGCATCGGTTTCTTCGGCACCTATACCGTGGACGCCCAGGGGCATTTTTCGGGCAACCGTGTGGAGGGCTCCACGTTCCCGAATTGGGTCGGCAGCGTTCGCACGAAACAGGAGCTGCAACTCAAGGTGGAAGGCGAGCGGATGTTCGAAAGCTTTACACGCCCGGACGGCGGGCGGGTGAGCGCCGAGTTCGTGCGGGTTCGCTAGAGGCCTGTACGGTTAATCCGAGTACTCGGATTGGCCACACAGGCCACTGCGGGCATGGATCGGCCGAGGCGGTCATGGGGGCTGGATCTGCTGTTTCTCGGTTATAGTCAACGGGCCTCTGCGGTAATCCGACTATCCCCGGGATATCGAACTACAGTAGGACGTTGCCCCTGCGCCAAAGCCTCGGGCAGCCCAGCCATTTTCCGGTCGGCCGATGCCGATGCCACCCCCCAGCTCATTAAAGGAGCGAGCATGAGCCTCCACGGTCAATACGATCCACAGAACATCTTTGCCCTGATCCTTCGCGGCGACGCGCCGTGTTACAAAATCTACGAAGACGACCAGGTCCTGGCTTTCCTGGACATCTTTCCCCAGTCCACCGGCCACGTCCTGGTCATTCCCAAGGCCTCCCGGGCCCGCAACATCCTGGAGGTCGAACCCACCGTGCTGAGCGCGATGATGTCGGCCGTGCAGTACCTGACGCGAATCATCGTCGACGAGCTGCAGCCCGATGGCGTCCAGATCGCGCAATTCAACGGTGCGGTGGCCGGGCAGACGGTCTATCACATTCACATGCACATCATCCCTCGCTGGGAAGGCCTGCAGGCGGGCGAACACGGCAGGGGCAAGGCCGAGGCCGAAGAACTCAGGGCGCTCCAGGCGCGGCTGGTCGCACGGCTCAGCGCCGCGCAAGACGCCAGGTGAAACACATGACTGGTTTGAAATAGGGACATCCCGCTATCGTCAGAGGTGGTAGCGCGATCGCACAAGTCCGCAAATCTGCTCCAGCGCGACCTTGGGGGGCAGATTTCTGTCGATCTCAACAAGATGGGTCTTGCTGGCAAGCACATCGTCGCGGATCACCTTGCGAAACCAACTGGAAAAATCGCCGCCATTCATATGCTCGCGAAGGGCGGTGTCTTCAAGTTGGGCTGACGAAAACAGGAATTCGCTCAGGTTGGAGGCACTTTTGCCCAGTGAGGGGAAATAGAACGAGTGCCATGCGCCTACGTCTCCCGCCACGTACTTGCCACTGTGGCGATGGTGTTTTTGACGGGGCTTTACCAGATCAAGCAGAAGGACTTCTTCTCCTTCATGAAGATTCCAGAAACAGGCATGTTCGAGTCTCTCGGAGCGCTCCCCAAGTTCCGGGCAAGGTCGCTGCATACGTGCGGCGAACTGTTCGACCAGTTCACGAGCAGCGCTGCCGAGAGTCACCAGCACGTCTACTTGTTCCAGGAGTGCCGGGCACACCTGATCAAAATCGAGGACAACGATGATTGCCCCGATATCACCGAGAAACTCGGGCGGCCAATCGGCACAGTGGGGCATCATGTAATGGGCTTCGTCCACTATCAACCAGTAGGGCCGACCTGAGGCACTGCGCAGTTGCTGGATAAAGGGCAGTAGCTCGCCAAAAAGTCGAACTCGAGCGGGGGGATCCAACGCAAGGGTACTGACCACCACATTGAGCTGTGCCTGCAACAGGTGATGCACCGACTCCTCTGTCGTTGGAGGAGCCGTCAGGCCGCCAACCGTTACCGCTGCATCCAGGGTGAGATAGTCGCCTTCGGGATCAATGATGCAAAATCCCTGACGGGCATGGACCATGCCTTCGGTCAGCCAAGTGACGTAGCTGGATTTTCCGGAGCCCGAATTGCCAACGACCAGCATCACCGATTCCGACGCAAGCCATACGTTGCGCGCATCATCGGTCTGGCCCAGCAGGATTCCGGTGCGCTCGATGGGAACCAGGGTCGCGTCCTTATCCAGCAGCAAGTCCACCAACTCGCAGACCCCTTGGCCATGATCCTGGCTGAGGCATAGGTCGGCGCTGGACTTTATAGACTCGATGGCATTGTTCACTGCGGCCGCGCAGCCACAGATCGAGAGAAAGGCGTGATCGTTTTCTGCATCGCCCACGCCTACCACGTTGAGTTCACAAATTCCCAGTCTCCGCAAGGCAGCCCTGAGGCCAGAGGCTTTATTGACACAAGGCGGCAAGACCATGATCGCATCCTTGTTGAAGGTCATTTGCAGCTCGAGGCCCAGCTCGTGAATGCTGGTGATCACTGCGTTCTCGAATGGGTGCCAGGTGGCGATGACCGACCGGCCGATCGACAGTGGAGAGACGCCCTTGTCGCGCAAGCGGCTCACCAATTCGGTGGAGGCTGGATCGGCTATGAGTTCCTCGGAACCTGTTATCGGGTCATACAAGAGGGCGCCGTTCTCCGCGACCACCAAGTCGAATAGCGCCAACTGCACAAAGTGATGTTTGAGCGCTTGCAGTTCTCGCCCTGTAATCAATAGCAACTTGCGGCCGCTGTTTTTAAGCTTGGCGAGCGATGCGCAGACCTCAGGTGAAACGCTACCGTTTTCGGCGATGGTTCCATCGTAATCCACCGCTAGGGCCAAAAAGTGCATACATGCTCCGTTAGGCTCGGTCAGGGTTGATTGTCTGATCGTGAAGTTCGACAGATCTTGAGCGTGGGCAGGATCGGGCTGGATACGTGCAAGTCACTGGCCTGCCTGCGATCACTGCGCAGGTCCACAGCCTGAGCGTTGAAGCTTTCCCCTCTGCGCCCTGCTGCCAGATAACTCCTACGCCGGGCCAGAGAGAATTGCTTGAGGTTTGTCAATAAAAGGAGCATTCACCCAAGCAATCTAGGCTTTTCATACAGAGGCTGGTGAACAACTGGCCAGAGGGGCGCAAGCCTCAGCTGTCAGGCCATCGAGCATCGGCGCCGCCATCCATGCCCCATGCATGATGCACTGCACTGGGCGCGCATTAATAAAGGATTCGAAGCCATGCTCGGCAAGTGGCTGGACCCGGCCCTGTTAGTCCTGACAGCCTTGACCCTGCTGGGCGGGGGCATTGCGCAGATCATGGGCAAGCCCGACTGGGCGTCGATAGGTTGGGGCGCAGGCAGTCTGGTAATGGCGCTGGTATTACTTTTCGAGATTGTCAGGCGCCTGGCTCGGCGCGAAGCGGGCGTCGATCTGGTTGCGTTGTTGGCAATCGCCGCGTCATTGCTGTTCGAACAGACCCTGGTAGCGGCGGTGATCGCCTTGATGCTGGCGTCTGGACGCATCCTGGAGTTCTTCACCAGGCAGCGCGCAGAACGCGAACTGCGCGCGCTGGTCGATCGTGCGCCACGCTTTGCCTGGCTTCAGGAAAATGGCGATTTACGGCAGATACCGGTCGAACAGATCCAGCCACAGCAAACACTGCTGGTACGCTTGGGGGAGGTGATACCGGTCGATGGCCGTTTGCTCAGCCCTACCGCCGTTCTGGACGAGTCGGCGCTGAGCGGCGAGTCACTGTCGGTCACCCGTCAGGCAGGAGAGCAATTGTCCAGTGGCGTGACCAACGTCGGTGCGCCCATTCTCCTGACATCCGATCGAACGGCAGCGCAGAGCACTTACGCCGGGGTGGTGCGCCTGGCAGAAGCCGCACGACGCTCGCGCGCGCCCTTCGTGCGTATGGCCGACCGTTACGCATTGCTCTTCGTCCCCCTGACACTGCTGGTGGCCGGACTCGCTTGGCATATCAGCGGCGATACGCTGCGCGCACTGGCAGTACTGGTAGTGGCCACTCCCTGTCCTTTGATTCTGGGAGTGCCGATAGCGATCATGTCGGGTATCTCCAGGGCGGCACGCCGCGGCATCTTGATCAAGGACGGGGTGACCCTGGAAGCGCTTGCCGGAATCAAGCAGGTATTTCTCGACAAGACCGGCACGCTGACCAGCGGCCATGCCCGTTTACAGGCGATCGAAGCCAACGGAGCGATCGAGCCAGGACGCCTGCTTGGCCTCGCCGCTTCCCTGGCGCAGGCCTCGACGCACCCGATTTCTCAGGCAATTGTCGCAGCAGCCTGTCAGCGCGCAGTGACGCTCAGCTTGCCGCAGGAGGTGGAGGAAGTTCCGGGCGCCGGTCTTTGCGGGTTGATCGAGGGCAGGCGCGTGCGTTTAGGCACCTTGTCGTTTGTGCACGCAGACATGCCGGTGTCTGGCTGGGTCGCAGACATGCTGCGTCAAATGGATTACCTGGCATGCACCGGCAGTTTCATCGACGTGGAGGGGTCGCTCGTTGGCCTGCTGATCTTTTCGGACAAGCTGCGTCTGGAAACGCCACTGACCCTGCGTCGACTGCGCAACAGAGGCATCGAGAAAATAGTCATGCTCACCGGCGATCGCGTGGAAACCGCCGAGATGATTGCGCTGTCTGCCGGGATCGATGAACTGCTCGCCGGGTTGACGCCTGAAGACAAAGTGCGTGCGGTCCAGGCAGGCTGCCTGCGCGCCAGCACGCTGATGGTAGGGGATGGCATCAACGACGCTCCCGCACTGGCGGCGGCTGATGTCGGAGTCGCGATGGGCGCCAGCGGTACCACGGCATCCGCGCAGGCGGCCGGGGTCGTACTGCTGGTCGATCGCCTGGATCGCCTGGTCGAGGCGTTGGACATAGCTCGCCGAACTCGTCGCATTGCCCGCCAGGGTGTGTGGGTCGGCATGGGAATGTCCTTGCTGGCCATGATAGCGGCGGCCTTTGGCTACCTACCGCCGTTGATAGGCGCCGTAGCGCAGGAAGGCATCGATGTGGTGATCGTCCTGTATGCCCTGAGCACATTGAGACCGTCGCGAAGCCTGAACAAACAGCTGGCGGGGGAGCAGATTGATCGTCTACAGGTAGAACACGATCAGCTTTCTACCGTACTGGGCGATCTGCACCAGATGGCAACTGACTTCTCCCAGCGTCCGCTCTTGCAGGCGCAGGCCGACTTGGGGCAACTGATAAAGAGGCTGCAATGCTCAGTGGCCCGTCATGAACGCGAAGATGAAGAAAAACTTTACCCGCTGCTGACGCGAAGCATGCAGGGGGAGGCTTCCTTGTCGGCATTGAGTCATGCCCATCGGGAAATCTTTCGCCTGATTCATTTGCTCGCGCGCATGAGTGCTGATTTCAGCGCCCACCCGGCAGCGTCGTTCGCCGATGAAATCCAGCATCAGTTGATTCGTCTGGACACGCTTGTGCAATTGCACTTTAGCCAAGAGGAGGAGCTGTTCCGCTATCTGGACCGACGCTGATTAAATTCGGTTCCAGTCGAACTGTGCACGGGGGAGGGCGACTGCCTGACTGCGTCTCCAGTACTTCTGAAAACTGCTGGATCACAACGCTGATCACCACGACCCGCGCCCCAGTGAATACGTCTGCATGGCCCGATTTCAGGAGGATGTCCCCGTAGCAGGTCGTAGGGATATCAACCCGCGCTTGAGGGGCATGAGCGCAGGAAACTCCTCTGGCGTAAGGTTCTCCTTTTCAGCGAGAAGCCCCGCGCCCATGTCCAGTTCGGCCCGACGATGCGTCAGTAATACCTTGGCCCGTTGGTAGGCGTCATCGAGCAAGGCGCGAATGCCCAGGTCGATCTCCCGGGCTGTCTGTTCGGAATAGTCCTTGCCGCCCACCGTGGCCATGCGGTCTCCCAGATACGTCGTATTCTGGCGTTCCAGTACCGATTGTCCCAGCTCGGGGCTCATACCGAACCGGGTAATCAACTGACGAGCGATATCAGTCGCGCGACCCAGGTCATCGGCTGCCCCGGTGGAGATCTGGCCATAGACGAGTTCTTCGGCGGCGCGTCCGGCCATCAGAACGACGATCCGGTCCTTCAGGGTCTGGCAACTGATCAGGAAGTGGTCCTCGTTGGGACGCTGCAAGGTATAGCCGAGGGAGCCGATGGCGCGCGGCACGATCGAGACTTTGTGGACCGGGTCCATGGCCGGCAGTGAGCTGGCAGCCAGGGCATGCCCTATTTCGTGATAGGCCACTACCCGGCGTTCTTCAGGATCGAGCAGGCTGCTCTTGCGTTCCAGCCCAGCGATAAGACGTTCTACCGCGGCAGTGAAATCATTCAGGTTGACCGACTCGGCACCACGTCGAGTGGCAACGATGGCCGCTTCGTTAACCAGATTGGCCAGGTCAGCCCCAGTGAAGCCGGTGGTGATTTCGGCGATACGCGCGCCATCGAGACCAGGTTCCACGGTGATCTTCTTGAGATGGACCTTGAGAATGGCCTCTCGCCCCTTGCGATCGGGCCGATCGATCAGGATTTGCCGGTCGAACCGTCCAGCCCGTAGCAACGCCGGATCGAGGACTTCCGGGCGGTTGGTCGCGGCCAGCAGTACCACACCCTCACGGGGATCAAAGCCGTCCAGCTCAGCCAGCAACTGGTTGAGTGTCTGCTCTTTCTCGTCATTGCCACCCAACATGCCGACGCCGCGCGTCTTGCCCAAGGCGTCGAGCTCATCGATGAAAATGATGCAGGGGGCTGCCTGCCGTGCGTGTTCGAACAGCTCGCGAACCCGAGCCGCGCCGACCCCGACGAACATTTCGACGAATTCGGAGCCCGAAATCGAAAAAAACGGGACCCCGGCTTCCCCGGCGATGGCCTTGGCTACCAGAGTCTTGCCGGTGCCTGGCGGGCCGATCAACAGGATGCCCTTGGGAATGTGCGCCCCCAGCCGTGTGTATCTGGCCTTGTCCTTGAGAAACGACACAATCTCAACCAGCTCGGCCTTGGCCTCATCGATCCCGGCGACATCGGCGAAAGTCACCCCGGTATCACGTTGCAGGAAGACCTTTGCCTTGGACTTGCCGATGCTCATCAAGCCGCCAATACCCTGTTTATCCGCCAGCCCGCGAAAAAGAAAATGCCAGGTCACCATGATCAGCATCAAAGGCATCAACCAGCCCACCAGGCCGTTCAGAAGGCTGTTTTCATTGATCGCTGTGAAGTTGACGCCCGATTGGGCAAGCTCGGTCGCAAACACCGGATCGATCCGTACCGTGGAAAACCGCTCGCGGCCGTCGATAGGCTCTTGCAGCTTGCCGCTGATCCGGTCCTTCTGGACCAGAAGGTCGCTGACTTTATGCTCATTCAGCAGTTGCAGGAACTGACTGTAGGGGAGGTTCTCGACTTCATCGCGATGGACGAACAGGAACTGGACGCCGATCAGGATGAGAAAAGCAATCGCGAAGTAGGACAGGTTCCATTGGTGCTGTCTTTTCATGAGATTGGCTCCATGAGGCGAGGCATGGGCATTATCCGGGGAGGTATCGGCTTGTCCGGAATAATTGGCTCAGGCGAGCAGCAGATGATCTTCGACCTGCCTCACACCGGGCACTGACCAGGCAGCTCGTTCCGCGATCTTGCGTTCGCGCCACAAATGAACCCTGCCTTGAAGCTTTACAGTGTCACCCTCGACCTTGACCTGGATCCTCTGGGCGTCCACTTCGGCATTGCGCTTGAGCGCTTGTTCGATACGCTGCCGGACGTCCTCCACGTTCACCCGCGCACGAAGGGCCAGGCGGTTGTCTATTGCGACCACTCCCGACAGTTTGTGCACCGCCCGCTCCACGGCTTCTTTCTGATATTGCCAGTCCACCTGGCCTTCCAGTGTGACCCAGCCGTTTTGCACCGTGATATTGATATCCTGCTCAGGAACGTCCGAGCTCCACGCAATGATGCTCAAGGCGCGAGCTGCGATGGCATCATCCGTCGTACCCGCGTTCTTGTCGGGCCGGACCTGAATTTCCTGGGCCAGCGCACGAACTCCTCTGATGCTCTTCACGGCGCGTTCTGCGTTGATTTTCTCAGCGTAGCTACTGACGTGACCGGAGAGCGTGACGACGCCGTTGTCCACGGTCGCACCGATATTGGCAGCATTGATTTCGGGATGGAATTCAAGCTCCTCCAGGATATGTTGACGCAAACTCAAGTCGCTCATTGGGAAGTCCTCTGTGGATGACAATGGCTGCAAGCCTGGTCCGTTCGTTTTTACCCTTGAACGATGAGGCGGCATTGAGCTAAATCAACAAGCCTTCTTTGAGTGCTCTGTCGATTGCTGATCGATCGTCCGACCTATGAAAATCAGGCTCCCGTGTCGCCGACGGTAGTCGTGGTGCCGAACAGTCACTGAGTTTGGCGCGCCCTGGGCTCTGTCGTGAAGTCTCATGATCAAGCTCAGGCATTTGGGGGGCAGCTTTCAACGCAGCTGCGCGAGTATCAAGGCTTTCCGTACAGAGCCTGGAGCTGTACATCCGCACCGATCGCACCGGGCATGATTCAGATCAAACGGCGGTCCCCGGCAGGGGGTATGTTCTCAAGACACACTGGGGCACAGGGGCTCGATCATGACTGTCCATTGGTTCGTGAATGCGCTCCACGCCCTACGCGGCGGTTGGCGCGGCATGGCCGGACTGCTCCCTCGTCGTCGACCCGATACAAGGACATTGAGAAGAGAGGCGGCTACCTGGATAGTGGCCTTGTCGATCCTGTCGGTGGGTTATCTGGTCACGTTTCATTTCGCGTCACATGCCGTGCAGACTTTGATCAGCACGTGCACCTCGCGACTGCAGATCGAGTTTGAGGGCGCTGCAATAGTGTTCCCCAGAGAGACGCCGCCGCGCGTCCTGTGTGAATGCCTGGCGCAGGCGCTTGTAGAGAAAAACGGTATTGCGCGTCTGGCATTGGTTGACGCCTTCAAACTCGACCCGCTCAACCTTGAGCCAGTGACCCAGGAAGATGCCCGGCTCTGTATCAATACCTTATGGATCCCGGATCACGAACTTGCCAAGTCACTGCTCAATCAGGAAAGTTCGCGATGAGCTGGTCTGGCTGACGATGCCGTTTTGCGCTGCAACGCCAATCGATGCCACATCGCCCTGATGGCGTACGACTCCACTCATCAACAATACCGCGACGCTGCTCCGAATCGTTCATTGGCATGCCTGCGCTCTGTTCCGGGATCGATCCCATTGCCCGCTGGCGCACCATCGGCGATGTGAATCCCACAGGGCGATATTCAACCCGTAAGCGTGATTGTGTTTGATCCCGACCAGGTTTGCTGTCGAGGGAGCGCGCTTGCTGAAAACATGGACTTGGACCTGCGCCCTCGGCCGCCATCTCTGGTCGCCGTTGAGCCGAAGGAGCGTCTGCGTGATGAGTGGCAATCGAGAACGCAGCAATGTTTGACCATGGTCAACCTATCTCACGACTCAGGGGAGCAGTCTCGGGCTATACCTTGGCCACCGGACACTGCAGGCATTGGCCATGGCGAAGATGAAAGCGGCGATTTTCGTGGACAGGAATCGCATCGCTGCGAGCGATACATACATTCCTGACGCGATGGCGTGATGAAGGTGGCTATCGCGTCCCGATCAATTACTCGTCCACGCCATAGCGTAGTGTGAGGGTAGTCATGATTATCTGGATTGAAGAGCAGCAGACTGGCGAGCGCTGGATCGTACACCTGGGTATATGGTGGGTAGGTTTCAGAAAAATCGATGAAGCCCACGCCTTCATGAAGACCTTGCAGGCTCGAATCGAAGCGCCTCATGCCTGGCCAACGGGGGACACTCGCCAGCGACCCGACACGGTATGTGCTGCTCCAGCGTCTCTCTGGGTCCCTGCGCCAGCCTCACAATGATTCTGGCGCTGCGGGGAGTCGATTGTTGACGCTCTTCAGCGTGCATCGATAAGGGACGGTTGCGCATTGGCGGTGGAAAAAATGCATGATTCGACATCGATGATGGCTGTCTGACATAGGTCAAGTCCCTGCGTCGTTCACGCGCTCATGCTGATGTCTCGCATCCCCATTCAGTGGGAGGCGCCACGCGATGAGGTGTTCCATGTCCGCGAATCAACGTTTGCTCTTATTGGCCCCTGACTCCCTGACCCGTACGCCTGCATTCGATCGTGCCACCGAGCTGGCCCTGGCGCTGGACCTGCCTCTGCACATCGTGGCCATTGATTACCTGGAGGTGCTCTCGGTGGCCGGCCTTTTTGCGCCGGACCAGATCAAGAGGGCGCGCAGCGGCTATCTGGAAACCCATCGACAATGGTTGTGGCAGCAGGCGGAACTGGCACGTCGACATGGCATCGAGGTGACAAGCGAAGTGGTCTGGAGCGGCGACGCCTATCAGGCGCTGCAGCAATACGTCAAAGAGATGCCACTGGCCCTGATCATCAAGGATGCGCAGCCGGAACCGGCGCTGAAACGGATTTTCTTCACCCCACTGGACTGGCGCCTGCTGCGCGACTGCCCGGTGCCGGTGCATCTGGTCACCGACCCGCGCCACCCTCGGCCACGGCGAATCCTGGCGATTGTCGACGTGCTGCGCAGCGAGGAACAAGACCTGGTGTTCAACGACCGGATCGTCGACACCGCAGTCAAGCTGGCCGAGCAATGCAATGCCCAGGTCGCGCTTTTGCATGCCTTCGACTGGACGATCATATATGCCTCGGATATGAGTATCGGTGCGTTGCCCCTGGCCTCCGGGCCTTACGAAGCGTTGGGCCAGGCACAACATGAGGCATTCGAAGCCTTGGCCGAGCGCCACGGGGTGGGGCCGCAGCAGCGTCACTTCATCGAAGGCTCGCCGGTGAACGGCATCTGCACGTTCGCTGCCGACCAGCAGATCGATGTCATCGTCATGGGCACTGCGGGGCATCGTGGCCTGGACAGACGCCTGGGCACCACTGCCGAGCTGCTGTTGCAGCGAGCACCCTGCAGCATCTGGGCGGTCAAGCCGGATGTGTGACGTAGCCAACCGGTTCTCAAGGGCTGGGGTGAATCAGATGATTCTGGGGGGCGGCTGAGTGTCGTCTCATGACTTTTTTGGCGTCGATGGGCTGCGCGCAAAATCGACCTTGCGCGCGCCCCGCGATCTCCGCTCGTCAAGGGGTCAGCACAATGGCCCCTTTGACTTGACCGCCCCTCAAACGCTCCAAGGCCTCGTTGGCTTCGATCAGCGGGAAACACGTCACGTTGCAATGGACAGGCGTGTGACGGATCTGCTCGAAAAACGCCACGCCATCCGCGCGGGTCAGGTTGGCGACTGACCGTACAGTGCGTTCCTGACACAACAGGCGATACGGGAAGCTGGGAATATCGCTCATGTGGATGCCTGCGCACACGACGCAGCCCCCTTTGGCGGTTACCTGCAGGGCTTGCGGTACCAGTGCGCCGACCGGGGCAAAAATCAAGCTGGCGTCCAGCAGGTGCGAAGGAGGCTGATCCGATGCACCGGCCCAGGTCGCGCCGAGTGAGCGGGCATACGCCTGGCCCTCATCGTCACCCGGGCGGGTGAACGCGTAGACTTTCTGGCCGCGGCCCACGGCAACCTGAATCGCCAGACGCGCTGCCGCGCCGAAGCCATAAAGACCGAGATGAGGGGCGTTCTGCGTCATCTGCAACGCTCGGAAACCGATCAGCCCTGCACATAGCAAAGGGGCTGCTTCGGTGGCGTCCATCGTCAGCGGGATGGGAAAACAAAAGCGCGCATCGGCAATCGTGTAATCGGCGTAACCACCGTCCAGCTGGCAACCGGTGAACAGCGCCTTGTCGCACAGATTCTCCCGTCCCGAACGGCAGTATTGGCACACGCCACACGTCCATCCCAGCCAGGGCACGCCCACTCGTCGCCCGACCCAGTCCGGCGCCACCTGATCACCGACAGCAACGACGTCACCGACAATTTCGTGGCCGGGGACCCGAGGAAAACGAGCTTGTGGCAACTCACCATCAAGCAGATGCAGGTCGGTGCGGCAGACACCGCAAGCCTGGACCTTGATCAGCATCTGCCGGGCACCAGGCGTCGGCAGAGGGCGTTCCTCCAATTGCAACGGCTGCCCCGGGTTATGCAGGACCATGGCACGCATGAGCGTTCTCCTGGGTGAGCAATGCGCTCGCCGGGCCGGCGAGCAGCGACTGGACAACGAGACTGAACAGTGTCGCAGCGTTGCGACCCCGGTTCTGATGTAGATCAAGTCGGGGGCAGCACCACGATCCACAATCAGGCGTGGCGGGTCGTTCGGTGCGATCAGTCAGGGGGCAGCCCTTACAGGGCCTTGCCATGGAAGCGATGCCTTGGGGCATTGGCAGCGATTGCCGTTAGTTGAAAGGGATATTGATGAACGATTTCCTCAGCAACGATCAACTGAAGAGACTTGACGCCTATTGGCGGGCATCCAACTACCTGGCCGTGGGGCAGATCTACCTCAAGGACAACCCCTTGCTGCGCAAGCCCCTGCAACCGAACCATATCAAGCCGCGGCTACTGGGACATTGGGGGACGACGCCCGGGCTGAACCTGATCTATGTTCACCTCAACCTCCTGATCACTGCCCATGACCTGGACATGATCTTGATAACCGGGCCCGGCCACGGCGGCCCGGCCATCGTCGCTCAGAGTTACCTGGAGGGCAGTTTCACCCAGTGCTATCCCTCGGTAGAGCAGAACGAGAACGGGATACTGCGTCTGTTCCGACAATTCTCCTGGCCCTATGGGCTGTCAAGTCATGTCTCGGCGCAGATACCCGGTTCCATCCACGAGGGAGGAGAACTGGGCTATTCGCTTGCGCACGCCTATGGCGCTGCGTTCGACAATCCGGACCTGATCGTGGCGTGTGTCATCGGTGACGGCGAGGCCGAGACCGGTACGCTTGCGGCAAGCTGGCACTCCAACAAATTCCTCAACCCCAGGCGCGACGGCGCAGTACTGCCTATTCTCCATCTCAACGGCTTCAAGATCGCAAATCCCACGCTGCTTTCACGTATCAGCGAGGATGAGCTGTCGGCCTTGATGTATGGCTACGGTTACGAACCCTACTTTGTAGAAGGGGACGATGCGTCAACCGTTCATCAACAACTGGCCAGGACCCTGGAAGAGCTGTTGCTCAAGATCCGGGAGATCCAGCGACGGGCGCGGACCGGGTCGCATGAGGACGCCCAGGAGCGTGCCCTCTGGCCGATGCTGGTATTACGCACGCCGAAAGGCTGGACCGGGCCGAAACTCGTCGATGGGCAGCCAGTCGAGGGCACTTGGCGCGCTCATCAGGTACCGCTGTGCCATTTCGAACAACCCCTGCACTTGCTGCAATTGGAACAATGGCTCGGCAGTTATCGGCCAGACGAACTGTTTGATGATGACGGGACCCTGATGCCGGACATTGCCGCAATGGCGCCGACGGGGCACCGCCGATTGGGGGCCAACCCCCATGCCAACGGCGGCTTGCTTCTTGAGGCACTGGACCTGCCTCGCTTTACAGACTACGCGTTACCTGTGCCGACGCCCGGCGGCGTGCAGGCAGAAGCCACCCGTTTGTTGGGGGGCTACCTGCGGGATGTGATGAAGCGCAATCTCAAGGCTGCCAATTTTCGCTTGTTCGGCCCCGATGAAACCGCTTCCAATCGTCTCGATGCGGTATATGAGGCCAGCGCAAAGACATGGATGGCTTCGCTGGAAGCGGGGGATACGAACCTGGATTGCGACGGACGGGTAATGGAGATTCTCAGTGAGCAGGTCTGTGAAGGCTGGCTGGAGGGATACCTGCTGACCGGTCGACATGGTCTGTTTTCCTGTTATGAGGCGTTCATTCATATTGTCGATTCAATGTTCAATCAGCACGCCAAATGGCTCAAGACCGCCGCCCAGGTTCCCTGGAGAGCGCCAATCGCCTCGCTCAATTACCTGCTCACCTCTCACGTCTGGAGACAGGACCACAACGGATTCTCCCATCAGGATCCTGGTTTCATCGATCATGTGGCGAACAAGAGCGCCGATATCGTGCGCATTTATTTGCCGGCGGACGGCAATTGCCTGCTGTCGGTCGCCGATCACTGCCTCAGGAGTCGCGGTTATATCAACGTGATCGTGGCCGGAAAACAACCGGAGTGGCAGTGGCTGGACATGGATTCGGCCATTCGCCATTGCATGGCGGGTGTTGGCCGGTGGGACTTCGCCTGCAAGGACGATGGTGATCCTGACGTGGTGATGGCCTGCGCTGGTGATGTACCGACCTTGGAGACTCTCGCCGCTGTCACGCTGCTGCGTGAATACGCCCCCGACCTGCGTGTGAGAGTCGTGAATGTGGTGGACCTGATGGCTCTGCAACCGCCTCAAGAGCACGCCCACGGCTTGCCGGATGCCGAATTCGATGAGTTGTTCTCGGTAGATAAACCCGTGATTTTCGCGTTTCACGGTTATCCGGCGCTGATCCATCGACTGGTTTATAAACGTCATAACCACGACAATTTCCATGTTCGCGGTTTCATGGAAGAGGGCGCCACTACTACGCCCTTCGACATGGCAGTCATCAACCATCTGGACCGCTACCAACTGGCCCTCGATGTCATCCAGCGCGTACCTCGTCTGCAGCCTCTGGTAGAAGGCGCCCGGGCTCGCTACTGGGCCACCATGCAAAGGCATCAGCTGTACGTCATCGAGCATGGACAGGATATGCCAGAGATACTGAACTGGCAGTGGACGCCGACACCGGCATGACGCCCCAGACAGTTTGTGGGGCGCCGGGCCCGGTACATGTCACCCTGGACAGTGGAAACCCGGCGGGATCATTGCTACAAGAATGAATACGCCTTCATCGATGGCCGCCGAGGGGCGAGGGGCGAAGCGTTCAATCAGCTTCGATCGGCGTGACTTGGGCGCTCACTTCGGTATTGACCGGCATTTTTTTCACTGGATTGGACATGGGCAGTCCCTGGCGTGAGCGCCAGGGACCGGTCTACGGCCAGTTCGATGAACGCTTGCAACTGCTACAAAGTGAGCTGGCCGGACCAGAGCATCCAGCCGGCGACAATCGCGCCCCCCCAGATGCCCAGCAGCAGGGCCCAGCCGAAACCATTCAGAGCCCGGTTCGTCCTGGCCCGTTGGGCGCTCAGGTAAATCAGCGAGCCGGGGGCATAGAGCAGGGCACTGAGCAACATGTAGCGAGGGCCGGCAGCGTACAGGAGCCAGATGCAATAGGCTGTGGCAACCAGGGCGATGGCCATGTCCCGCCATTGCAGGCCCCGGTGACCGACGTAGGTCTGGCCTTGCCAGGTCATTTTCAATGCATAAAGGCCACTGAACAGATAGGGCAGCAAGATCATCGAGGTGGCCAGGGAAATCAGTGCCAGGTAGCTGGCGCTCGAATACAGGGTCAGCAGGAGAAACACCTGGATGCAGCCATTGGTGATCCATAGCGCGTTGGCGGGCGCACCGTGGGAGTTCTCCGAGGCCAGCAGGCGCGGCATGACCTTTTCCCTGGCCGGGGTGAATACCGATTCGGCCGCCAGCAACGTCCAGGCCAGCAAGGCTCCCCCTACAGACACGATCAGGCCGATGCTGATCAGTACAGCGCCCCAGGGCCCGGCCACTGCTTCCAGCACACCTGCCATGGAGGGATTCTTCAGGGCCGCCAGTTCCGGTTGCCGGAGGATGCCCAGCGACAGCAGGGAAACGGCGATCAATAGTAACAACGTGAGAACGAAGCCGATCACGGTGGCCCGGCCTACATCGGCCCGTTTTGCGGCCCGTGCGGAAAACACGTTGGCGCCTTCAATGCCGATGAACACCCATACGGTGACCAGCATGGTGCTCTTTACCTGATCCAGGGTACTGCCCAGTGCCGGTGTGCCCCAGAGATCAACCATGAAGGTGTCCCTGGAAAAACCGGCGATGACCAACCCGATGAACAGCAGCAACGGCACGACCTTGGCGATCGTGGTCAGGGCGTTGGCTTTGGCGGCGGTGCGCATGCCGCGAAGAATCATCCAATGCAAAGCCCAGAGCACCACGGATGCACCGGCAATCGCGGCTCTGTTATTGCCTTTGCCGAACACTGGAAAAAAATAACTGAGCGCGGCGAACAGGATGACCAGGTAACTGACGTTCCCGATCCAGGCGCTGATCCAATAGCCCCAGGCGGAATTGAAACCCAGGAACTCCCCACCCAGCGCCCGGGCGTAGGCGAACACGCCGTTGTCGAGTTCCGGCTGGCGATTGGAGAGGGTCTGGTAGACCAGTGCCAGCGACAGCATTCCCACGCCAGTGATCAACCAGCCTATCAGGATCGCTCCGGCGCCCGCGCTGGCCGCCATGTTCTGAGGAAGACTGAAAATACCGCTGCCGATCATCGAGCCGACTACCAGTGCGACAAGGAGGCTCAACGACAGTCGTCTGGGTTCGACCTTTCGCAAGCTGCCGGCCAGGGGGTGGGGTTTGACGGTCGGGATGATCGGTTCTGTACCTTGCAGATGCGTTGCCATGTTGGAAGCCTCCATGAGACGTGAGGTTCGATAACCCTCGTCGATACAAAGGTTCGAACACCAGTCTTAATGTCGACCCGCCGACGTGGGGCGGTACTGATGTAGATCAGAGGTGCGGCGAGGCAGGCATCACAGCTCGACGTGACGATGGCAGCCGGCGACTTTGTGCTTGAGGCCGGGCAAGTCCAGGATCGTGACATTGCGTCCCTGGATATCCACCAGTTCTTCCTGGCGAAGATGAGCGATGCTGCGACAGATGGTTTCCAGGCGCAGCCCCAGGTACGAGCCGATGGCCTCGCGGCTCATTCGCAGCACGAATTCCCGGGAGGAGTAACCACGTTGGACCAGTCGTTGGGACAGGTTCAGGAAAAACGCCGCCAGGCGCTCATCGGCATTCATGTTGCCGAGCATCAGCAACATGCTGTGGTCGCGTACGATTTCCTGGCTCAGGAGCCTGTTCAGGTTGTGCTGCAACGACGGCAGGTCCCGTGCCAGCTTCTCCAGGGTGCCGAACGGGATAGGGCACACCTCACTGTCTTCCAGCGCGATTGCATTACAGGCGTAATGTTCGGTGCTGATGGCGTCGAGGCCGAGCATTTCCCCCTGCATCTGGAAACCGGTGACCTGTTCGCGACCGTCTACCGAGAGCACACTGGTCTTGAAGAACCCCAGGCGCACCGCATACAACGAGCGCAGCGGATCACCGGTGCGGTACAGCGCCGCTCCCTTTTTGACCTTCACGCGCTGGGCGATCAAGGTATCCAGGCGTTCGACTTCACCGCCCGTCAAGCCAATGGGCAGGCACAGTTCAAGCACGCTGCAATTGGCACAGGCGGTTTTCAGCGCATGCGTACGAAGCAGTCGAATATCAGCGTCGGCCATGGGAAAAATCCTTTATTTGGAAGCAGCATAGAAGATCTAACCCGTTGCGCTTTTTTTTTGGCGCCTAACGGTAGACCTGCGATCCGCATGAGTTCCGCCGCAAGCGATGCAGCGACACCAATGGAATCAGGATCGCTTGTTGGCTCGACACTTTGCGGGCGTGCTCGTATGGCGGCACGAATCGAACAACTGTCTTGACGTTTCAAAAAGTTACGAGTGAAAGGCACGGGATTCGCCGCCTCGTGCGCAGGGGCTATGGGGTAGAGTCGTGTTACTGAAACCAGGCTCAAGGGGGGCGAATAGGGAGCAGCTCAACGCGATCCTCGATAAGTTCGGAGCCGTTTGTCGCCGTCGAATGTCCAGGTTATCCGACCGGCGGCATCGGCAGCATCTCAGGGTAAACATGCCAACGCCCTGGCATCCGAGCATGGATGATCCGAGCGAGCTTGTTACTCGAACATCGAGCCAGCAGCCAGTTTGACATTGGTCAATCTCCCCATTTCCTTACCCATTAGGCTGAATACAAGACGATGTATTGATTCAGTGAGGGGACGCAGTCCTCTTCAGCGGTCGCCTTCAAACAATCTGTGGCGACTCTGCAGCGCAGATACCTATCTGGCTTTCGTTCGTTTCAACGATTGACCCTTGCAATGGCAGGGCTTGGATTGATCTGTCCTGCAACGTCGCTTTTAGCGGCTCGGTTAATGCTCCTTACCCTGCACCATCCCGGGAGTTCATCATGAAAAAGCATTCGAAACTCGTTCTGGCTGTCATCTTGTCTGGCAGCGCAGTCATTGCTCTTGCCCAAGACGCGGCCCCTCCAGCCAATGCACCCGTTGAGTCGACTGAAAACATAGCCCCCGCATCGACGGCCATGACCACGGCCATGGCCGAGCAAATGCAGAAAATGCAGGTGGCACATGCCAAGGCGGCTGCGGCAAAAACGCTGGTTGAACGTCAGGCCGCCATGCAGGAAGGCATGAAAGTGATGAAGGAGAGCATGGCCATGATGAACAAGGAACCTGGGGCAATGGGCTGTATGGGGATGCCTGGCGCGAAAGGCGGTCCAGGCAAAGGCATGATGGGCATGATGATGCAGATGATGGAGCAGCAATCGTCCATGATGGGAATGCCGGCGCCGGAGTAGATGCAAGGTGATGCAGCGACGTTGCATCACTTTGCTGGCGGGTGGCCGGCGCCAATCGCACCCGCCGGGTATGTGTCGGCATGAGGCGCTCACTGTGAGTGGAGGCGGGTACTCCTGCGCGGCTCAACACCCCGCACGAGCGAATCCCCGTGGGGGCACTCAGGTACGGTTCATCGATGAGACTGCATGGCGCCGACAGGATCGATCAGGGTACTGTTTTGTTTTCGCAGCGATTCATGCCAACAATAAATGATCGTTCACCTCTCTGACCCCAGGCACGGACCAGGCAGCCCGCTCTGCCAATCGGCGCTGACTCCATAGATGGACCTTGCCGTCGAGTCTCACTACATCGCCTGCAACACTGACGTGGATCTCTTTGGCATCCAGCTCGGCACTGCGTTTGAGCGCCTGCTCGATACAATGCTTGATATTGCTCGCGTTCACGCGCGGGCGCAGTGTGAGCCTGTTCTTCACGCCAACGACGCCGGATAACTTGAACACCGCACGTTCAGCCGCTTCCCTCTGGTACTGCCAGTCTACTTCGCCTTCCAGCGCAACCCATCCATCCTGCACCACCACCTTGATGTCGCCTTCGGGTACATCGCAGTTCCAATCAAGAATGCTCAGTGCACGATTGGCAAGGACGTCATCTGCCGCTCCGGCTCCTTTATCGAGCCTGACCTGTATTTCTTCAGCCACGCCGCGCACCCCTTTGACGCTCTTGACGGCTCGTTCAGCATTGATTTTCTGAGTGAAACTGCTGACGTGTCCGGATAGGGTGACAATACCGTCTTCAACGGCCACGCCAATATTCGCAGCGTTGATATCAGGCTCGAATTCCAGTGCTTCAAGAATGGAGTTGCGCAGGCTCAAGTCGCTCATTTCAAAGTCCTCCAGGCAGGAGTTGAAGGTACGGGGCGCGTTTGCCCAGCCTGTTTCTTCTACGCTCGAGCGATGCCCGGACATTGAGCTAAGTCAACAAGATCCAAGTAAGCCCTCGGGGCGGTAGTTCTGCGGGCATTAGCTTGATAAAGATCAGCGCGGGTGAACGATGAGGCCCGATAGTTGAGCGGCAGTCTTTTCTGATTGCGTCTATCTCGAGGAACCGGTCATGAACAGATATTTGCCCATCGTTTCGTTGGGGATTGCCCTGGCGATCAGCGCCGGGTGCAGTAACAGGCACGCCCAAGAAATCGATGCGCGGTTGGAGTCTGCAGAAAATAACGCCGCAACGGCGCGGCTAAGGGCCGATGAAGCCTACATGAAAGCAGACCAGGCTATGGCGCTCGCTGAACAGGCACAACGGACCGCCCAGGAGGCGAGCATTCGCGCCAGTCGGATGAACAATAGAAAATGACTTTAAAAATAATCGGATTGCCTTGGACTGAGGGCATCGGCATAGAACGTTCCTGGATTCTTTGCCTTGCCTGACCTTCGTCTCAATACCTTCGTAAAGAGCCTGGCAAAATAACTTTCCCATCGCTGTCGATTCCATCCGTTGCCGTTCGATTATCCATGGAGCCGCCACAAGGACGGCTTATCTGCCACCAGGAGATAAGACCATGCGATTCATGGTGATCGTAAAAGCCAGCCCGGAATCGGAAGCCGGGCAACTGCCCAGCGAAGCCTTGCTGACGGCCATGGGGGCCTACAATGAGGAACTGGTCAAGGCAGGCGTCCTGCTCGCCGCCGAAGGTCTGCACCCCAGCGCCAAGGGGGTGCGCGTGCGGTTTTCCGGGCAGGACCGGACGGTGGTCGACGGACCCTTTGCCCACACCGGGGAGCTGATTGCCGGCTTCTGGATTTTCCAGGTCCAGTCGTTGCAAGAGGCGATCGATTGGGTCAAGCGTTGCCCGAACCCAATGATCAGCGACAGCGAAATCGAAATACGCCAGATCTTCGAAGCCGAGGATTTTGGCGAGACCTTTACACCTGAGTTGCGCGAGCAGGAAGAACGCTTGCGAGCCCGGGTGTCCCGTCAATCGTGAAAACCGACAACAGGAGTTACGCCATGAAAATCATTCCCTACCTGGGTTTCAATGGTCACTGTAAGGAAGCTTTTGCCTTGTACAAGGAGGTGCTGGGCGGCGAGGTGTTTTCCATGTCTTTCGCCGACGCGCCGCAGGAGGCGGGCGTGCCCAAGGACCCGGACATGATCCTGCATGCCTGCCTGACGGTGGGCGATTTCAGCATCATGGCTTCCGATTGCCCACCGGGCCAGCCCTTTCAAAAACCCCAGGGTGTATCGATATCCCTCAATGTCGACAGCGTCGCCGAGGCCGAGCGTCTGTTCCATGGCTTGAGCGCGGGTGGCAACGTACAGATGCCGTTGGCGAAGACCTTCTGGGCGGAGCGTTTCGCCATGTTCGAAGATCGTTTCGGGATTGCCTGGATGGTCAACTGCGAGGGGCAGAGCTGAAAACGCTGCGTTGAACACAGCCTTGCCTGACCTTCGTCTCAAGAGTTTTCGTACAGCCTAAGCGTTGACCGCTCTCGGTCCGGGGGACATGCCCCCCGGACCTGCGAGGCAGGTCAGCCCAGATCCCGTGCGTCATGCCGCTCCGGCACCTGGCTCGCCTCATCGCCCCAGGTCCTGTTGACCCGTTGTCCCCGGATCACCGCCGGACGCTTGGCGATCTCTTCCGCCCAACGCTGCACATGGGTGTATTCGTGGGCACTGAGGAACTCGGCAGCCGAATAAACATTGTTGCGCACCAGTTGGCCATACCACGGCCAGACCGCGATATCGGCGATGGTGTAATCATTGCCGGCCAGGTAACGGCTTTCGGCAAGGCGACGATCCAGCACATCCAGTTGGCGCTTGGCTTCCATGGTGAAGCGGTTGATGGGGTATTCGAGTTTCTCCGGTGCATAGGCATAGAAATGGCCGAAGCCTCCGCCCAGGTAGGGCGCCGAGCCCATTTGCCAGAACAGCCAGTTCAGGGTTTCGGTGCGCCCGGCCAGGTCGGTGGGCAGGAACGCCGAGAACTTCTGCGCCAGGTAAAGAAGGATCGAGCCCGATTCGAAGACACGGATCGACGGCTCGACGCTACGGTCCAGCAGGGCCGGGATCTTCGAGTTGGGGTTGATCTGGACGAAGCCGCTGGAGAACTGGTCGCCCTCGTTGATGCGAATCAGCCAGGCGTCGTACTCCGCGCCGGTATGCCCAAGTGCCAGCAGCTCCTCCAGCAGGATGGTCACTTTCACGCCGTTGGGCGTGGCCAGGGAATAAAGCTGCAACGGATGCTTGCCGACGGGCAGGGTCTTCTCATGGGTGGGCCCTGCGACGGGTCGATTGATATTGGCGAAGTGACCGCCTGAGGGGGCTTCGTGTGTCCAGACTTTCGGAGGTGTGTAGGACGTTTCATTCATGGGACGGACCTCATCGTTTGCTAGCGGCGATCACGGCAGGCCGCAAATATGGACGGCTCAGCCACGGTCCATGACCGTGCCCGAGCCAACGTCACGATTGAATAGCAGTCGGCCGGGAAGGTCTACGCCATAACTATTGCTTGAAGTGATAGTGACCATCAAGAAAAGCAAGTTCTGCTTCGTTGTCGATCCAAGGACAATCGCCTCCATCGCATAACGAACCAGACTTCATTTCCAGGAAAGCCCGATGCGCCCTTTATTCATGCCCGCCATGGCGATGGCCTCACTGTTGCTCGCCGGTTGTGCGTCCGCACCGAACGATCCGTCCCTGACCTTGACGACCGAGAAGACACCGGCCGAATACGCAGATTGCGTCGTGCCCAAGCTGCAGAGCAGCACCTTGAACCCGACCGTTTCGCAAACCCAGCGCAGCTACCGGATCGTAGTGCCGAGCAAGGTCGCGGCGGACAACGTGCTGGAAGCCTACAAGGCTGGAAATGGCGGCAAGGTATTCATCTACGAACGCCGGCTGCTGGCTTCGAGCCTGCTGCCATCGAGTTTTGAACGCGCCGCACAGGATTGCATCTGACCGGCCCGAACGTTTTGTCTGTGCTCCTTTGGTTGGCCGCAACCAACCAATTCCCTTAGCCCCGTACCGGCCTCGGTAACGGGGTTTTTTTTGCCTGCTCGGGCCGGTAGCCCGACTCCGTCAGTTGGATTTGAAATACGCTGCATTGCCCGACACAATTGCGCCCCCCGATCCGGTCAACCGGGCCGACGATCACGCAAAGGAGCGGTGGGTTGAACGAGCAGACATTGTCCACGCGCCTGGAACGGGTGGCCGCGCATGTGCCGGCCGGCGCACGCCTGGCCGATATCGGCTCGGACCACGGCTACCTGCCGGTAGCGTTGATGCGTCGTGGCGCTATCGTCGCGGCGGTGGCCGGTGAAGTGGCACTGACGCCGTATCGCGCGGCCATGCGCACCGTGCACGAGAATGACCTGCAGACGCGAATCTGCGTGCGCCTGGCCGATGGCCTGGCAGCCATCGAAGCGCAGGACGGGATCAGCGCGATCAGCCTCTGCGGCATGGGCGGCGAGACCATCCGCGACATTCTCGAGGACGGCAAGGCACGCCTTAACGGCCAGGAGCGGCTGATCCTGCAACCCAACGGCGGCGAACAACCGCTGCGCCAGTGGCTGATGCGAAACGACTACCGGATCCTGTGTGAGGAAGCCTTGCGGGAAAATCGTTTCGACTACGAAATCATCGTCGCCGATCGTACCGGACCGGTGATCTATACCGATGAAGAATTGTATTTTGGCCCCTTGCTGATGCAGGCGCGTACGCCGGCATTCCTGGACAAGTGGCAGCGCGCGCTGCGCCGCAAGCAGGGCACCCTGGCGGGTTTCACCCGCGCGCGACAAACCATGCCCGAGGAGAAGGTCCAGGACCTCACCCGGCAGATCCGCTGGATCAGCGTGCTTTTGAACGCTTGCGAGAAGGCTCATCCTGGGCATTTCACCGGTTGAGACCGCCCGTTTGATGCAAGAAAAAATAGTTATCTAAATTAATTAGATGCATTGACCGTGCAGCTTTTCTCCTTGCTTCTATTTCATATCAGGTGCGTCGCCAGAACGGGCAACGTACCTGTCATTTCTTCTCGATATTCCTGTTTTCATTGGCTATAAGGCACGTTCACAGGTGTCGTCAAATAAAGAAACTGAAGGGTTTCCTTTGTTGATTTTTTTGTCATACTCGGCCCGCGAGCCGACAGCGGCGTCCGCTTGCCCGGTATTTAGTACTGTCTAATAACAATCAATCAGCAGGCACCCACACCATGAGCATCACCAGCCAATCCGCCACGACGTCTTGTGCCGAACAACTGTCGGCAGCACTCGCACGAATGAAGCAAGCTCACCTGGACGAGGGGCCGGCGAGCCTGGAATTGCGCCGTGATCGCCTCGACCGGGCGATTGCCTTGTTGCTGGACAACCGTGAGGCCATCGTCGCTGCGGTGTCTGCGGACTTCGGCAATCGCAGCCGCGAGCAAACCCTGTTGTCCGATATCGCCGGTTCGGTGGCCAGCCTCAAGCACTGCCGTGAATACCTGGCTCAATGGATGCAGCCGCAATCCCATCCGGCCCCGTTTCCCGGATGCCAGGCCCGGGTCGAGTACCAGCCACTGGGCGTGGTCGGGGTGATCAGTCCGTGGAATTTCCCCATCGTGCTGGCCTTCGGGCCGTTGGCGAGCATTTTCGCCGCCGGCAACCGCGCCATGCTCAAGCCCTCGGAGCTGACCCCGCGCACCTCGGCGCTGATCGGTGAGCTGGTGGGCCGCTATTTCCACGAGAACGAATTGAGCACGGTACTGGGCGACGCTGAGGTCGGGGCGCTGTTCAGTGCACAACCGTTCGATCACCTGATCTTCACCGGCGGTACGTCAGTGGCTCGGCACATCATGCGGGCCGCCTCGGAGAACCTGGTGCCGGTGACCCTGGAGCTGGGCGGCAAATCGCCCGTGCTGGTCTCGCGCAGCGCCGATCTGGCTATGGCGGTCCAGCGAGTGCTGACGGTGAAGACCTTCAACGCCGGCCAGATCTGCCTGGCGCCGGACTATGTGCTGTTGCCGCAAGAGTGGCTCGAAGACTTCGTCGAAGAGGCGCTGCGATTTGTAGCCACCCTGTACCCGACGTTGCGGGACAATCCGGACTACACCTCTATCATCAACCCGCGCAACTTCGACCGCTTGCACGGTTATCTCGCCGACGCCAGGGCCAAGGGGGCTCGGCTGATCGAGATGAATCCGGCCCAGGAAGACCTGGCCGATCGCGAGATTCGCAAGATCGCCCCGACTTTGGTACTCGATCCCAGCGAGCACATGCAGGTCCTGCACGACGAGATTTTCGGGCCGTTATTGCCGATCAAGACCTACCGCGACTTCGCCAGCGCAATCGACTACGTCAATAGTCGTCCACGCCCCCTGGCGGCGTATTACTTCGGCGAGGATGCCGACGAGCGCCAGCAGGTGCTCAAGCGCACCACATCAGGCGCGGTGGTGATCAATGATGTCATGAGCCATGTGCTGTTCGAGGCGCTGCCTTTCGGTGGTGTCGGCCATTCCGGCATGGGCGCCTATCATGGCGTCTACGGATTCCGTACCTTCAGCCATGCCAAGGCGGTGGTGGTACAGAGCCCGATCGGTGAGTCGAACCTGGCGATGCGCGCACCCTACGGCGCAATGATTCACGGATTGCTGGATCAATTGCTGACGGCCGAGTGAGCCGCGAAGGGAGCCTGATCATGAGCGTATTGAAAAGCTTCAAGGCCAAGCTGCTGCGTGCCCTGGCCAAGCGCATGAAAGCCAGGTTCACGTACGATCCGGCGCAGCATCCGCTGCGCAGCGTGGACGAAGTCGATATCCCGACGGCCTGGGGGCCGGCACGGGCATTGTTCTATTGGCCGGTTGTCACGTACACAAGCCCTTTACCGGTGTATCTGAACCTGCACGGCGGCGGTTTCGTGGCCGGCGTGCCCGAACATGACGACAGTTACTGCCGCCGACTGGCCCATAACCTTGGGTGCCTGGTGGTGAACCTGGATTACGTCCTGGCGCCCGAACATCCGTTTCCCGCCGGCCTGCGCCAGAGTTTCAGGGTGCTCGAATGGCTGGCCGAACAGGCTGCGGACCTGGGCATCGACCCCCAGCGTATCGCTGTCGGCGGGCACAGCGCTGGCGGCAACCTGGCCACCGGCGTGGCCAATCTTGCGCGGGGGCACCAAGGGCTGCGGGTGGTGCATCAAATCATCGATTATCCGGTCCTGGATTTGCTCCAGGACCCGTCACTCAAGCATTCGCCCCTGGACAAGCCGCTGCTTGGCGCGGGCCTGGTGCGTTTCTTCAACAGCTGCTACCTGAGCGATCCAGCCCAGGCCCAGGACCCTCTGGCGTCGCCATTGCTGGCAACGGTCGAGGCGTTGAAGGGCATGCCCGCCACGACCCTTATCACGGCCGAGTACGATATCCTGCGCGCCGAGGGTGACGCCTATGCGCAAAAGTTGCGTCAGGCCGGTGTCTCGGTGAACGCGAAGATGTTCCAAGGTTGCGACCATATGTTCACCCATCTGGGACCGGACGCTTCGGCCCATGAGGCCTGGCAGTCGATAGAGGATGCCCTGCGCGAGGCGTTTCACGGCAGGGCAGTGCAGGAGAACGAGAGCGCTTATGCCTGAAAGCACCTTGCAGACCGTCAGGCGCGGTCGAGGCCGACCGCCTGTTCGCAGTCGCCAGGAGCAGATGAGCCTGCTGCTGGATGCGGCGGCGGAGGCGGTCGGCAATGGCAATTTTGCCAATGTCACCATGGACGCCATCGCCCGTGCCGCCGGAGTCTCGAAAAAGACCGTCTACCTGCTGGTGGAAAGCAAGGAAGCGCTGTTGTCGCAACTGGTGGCCCGGGATTTGTCGACCCTCGAACTGCTGCTGGAAAGCGGCATCGATTGCGCCGAGGACCTGCTCAGTGAGTTGCGCATGTACCTGACGCTGTGGGCACGCCTGACGTTGTCGCCGTTGGCGCTGGGCCTTTATCTGATGGCGGCCCAGGGACGTGAGAACGCGCCAGGTATCGCCAGGATCTGGTACCAGGAGGGCGCCGAGCGCTGCCTGAGCCTGTTGCGGGGCTGGTTGGGCAAGGCCGCCGGCAAGGGACTGCTGGCGGCCCGTGATGTGGAACCTGCGATCGAATTGATCGACGCCTTGTTGATTTCACAGCCCCTCAAGCTGTTCACCCTGGGCATCCAGCAGCACTGGAGCGACGAGCAGATCAGCCAGCGGGTCGACGTCGCCCTCGACATGTTCGGCCGTTGTTTCATCCAGCACTCACCCTTATCGAAGGCGTAGGCCAATCCCGCGGCAAGCTCAATTGCCGCCTGGGCGCCGGGATAGACGATAAGACAGTTGGGCTCGGGTCAGGCCGAGGCGGCGGGCCGCTTCCGAGACGTTGCCTTTCACCTCTTTCAGGCAATGGTCGATCATCGTGTCTTCGATTTCCTGCAATGACAGTCGGCTAAGGTCCTTGCCACCGAACAAGGCCTGGATCGCCTCAATACCTGCGTCGGCAGGCACGGGCGCTGGGATAGAGCGCTGAGACGAGGGCGAGTCGTTCGGCGCCGCTGCCAACTGGCCGCGGGTGCCGATGGAAAACATCGGCTGGGCCAGGCGTTCACCGCTGGTGAACAGGTGGGCCAGGTCGATCGCACCGCCATCCGGCGCACTGATCACACCGCGCTCGACCAGGTTTTGCAATTCCCGGATGTTGCCTGGAAAGTCGTAGGCCAGCAGGGTGTCGGCGGTGCGCGGCGTGAAACCACTGATCTGGCGACCATGCAGGCGCGTGAAACGATGCAGGAAGTGCGTCATCAGCAACGGGATGTCTTCCTTGCGCTCGCGTAGTGGCGGCAAGTGGATGGGAAACACATTCAGGCGAAAGAACAGGTCCTCGCGAAATTCCCCTCGCTGCGCCGCGGCACGCAGATCGACGTTGGTAGCGGCCACCACTCGCACATCGACCTTGAGGGTGCGGCTGCCGCCGACCCGCTCGACTTCGCCTTCCTGCAGGGCGCGCAATAACTTGCCCTGGGCCACCAGGCTGAGGGTACCGATTTCGTCGAGGAACAGCGTGCCGCCGTTGGCGCGCTCGAAGCGACCGGCGCGTGACTGGGTCGCACCGGTGAAGGCGCCGCGCTCGACTCCGAACAGTTCCGACTCCATCAGGTTTTCCGGAATGGCCGCGCAGTTGATGGCCACGAACGGGGCGTCATGGCGCGGGCTGATGCGGTGCAGCATCCGCGCGAACATTTCCTTGCCGACCCCGGACTCACCGGTGAACAGCACGGTCGCCTGGGTAGGCGCGACCCTGCGCAGCATGTGACAGGCGGCGTTGAAGGAAGAGGAGATGCCCACCATGTCGCCGTCCTGGGCCGGCCCCGAATCGGCTTGCGGGTGCGCCGGCAGGGTGCCGCTGCCGACGGCGTCGCGGGGTGTCGTGCTGCGTCCGCTGCTGCTGACGAAGGGTTCGGCGCTGAGATCGGCCAGGTCCTGTTCCGCGTCTTCCCATTCTTCGGCGGGCTTGCCGATCAGGCGGCAGATATTCGAGCCGGTGGAACGGCATTCGACCTCGCGGTAGACGATCAACCGGCCCACCATCGCCGAGGTGTAGCCCGTGGCGTAGCCGGTCTGCATCCAGCAGGCCGGCTCGGTGCCGATGCCGTATTGGGCGATGTGTTCATCGTCCTCGCTGGAATGATGCCAGAGGAACTCGCCGTAATAGGTCCCCAGGTTCATGTCGAATTCGAAGTGTACCGGTTCGACCTTGACGGCCCCTTCGATGGCGTGGATCACCGGGCCGGCGGCGAACAGGGCGAGGGTATCGGCTTCGGGGAAACGCTCCTTGATCAGCGCTGCGTCCCGGGCGCCGCAATGGTAGCCGGTGCGCAGCATGATGCCGCGGGCCCGGGCCAGGCCCATGCTTTCGATCAGTTCCCGGCGCAATGCACCGATGCCGCTGTTGTGCATCAACAGCATGCGTGCACCATTGAGCCAGATGCGGCCATCGCCGGGGCTGAACAGCAGGCACTCCGTCAGGTCCTGCAGGGTAGGCGCGGCGCCGGGGGGCAGTTGCTCGCTGGCCCCGCGCACCGGTTTTTGCTGGGCTCCGCGAGAAAGTTCCGCCAGGGAAATCAGCTTGTCTGCCATCGCCAATCCTTAATAGGAATAATCATAATCTGCATAGTGCAGCATGAATTTGATGAAATCATCACTTTTCCTGGTCCTGTTCCGCTTCGGTTTCTCCGCTGTCATTCCCCTGATTCGCTGAATGTCCCGTGCTTGAGCGGTCGCTGTGTCATTCCCGTTAGATGGCATATCGCTTGCTACAACTAGTTACCGAGTTTAACTAATTCGGCAATAACAACATGGCTTGGTTGGCGCCCCCCTGGCACAGCACAAGCGCGAATCGGGAAACCCGTATGAAGCTGACCAACAAGAGGATCGTCGTGACCGGAGTCTCCTCCGGCATAGGCGCCGAAACAGCCCGAACCCTGCGTGCCCACGGAGCCATTGTGATCGGCATGGATCGCAATGAGCCCAACCTGAGCCTGGACGGTTTCATCCAGGCCGATCTCAGCCATCCCACAGCCATCGATGCCGCCGTGCGCCAATTGCCGCAGGCTCTCGATGGCCTGTGCAATATCGCCGGGGTGCCGGGAACTGCCGATCCGCATCTGGTCGCCCAGGTCAATTATCTGGGCCTGCGTTATCTGTGCACGGCGATGCTGCCACGCATCGGTGCCGGGGGCAGCATCGTCAACGTCGCCTCGATCCTCGGCGCCCAGTGGCCACAACGGCTGGAACTGCACAGGGCCCTGGCGCGCACCGAGGGGTATGGCGAAGGCGAGGCCTGGCTGGCTCGACATCCGGTGCCGGTTGACAGCTGCTACCAGTATTTCAAGGAAGCCCTGATCGTCTGGACCTACCTGCAGGCCCAGCCCTGGTTCATGCAGACCTCGGTGCGCATGAACAGCGTGGCCCCCGGCCCGGTGTTCACGCCGATCCTCGGTGACTTCGTCAGCATGCTCGGCCAGGAACGCGTCGCGGCCGATGCCCACCGCATGAAACGTCCGGCCTACGCCGATGAGGTGGCGGCCGTCATCGCCTTCCTGTGCGCCGATGAGTCGCGCTGGATCAACGGCGTCAACCTGCCTGTCGATGGCGGGCTGGCCTCCACCTACATCTGAACGAGGTACCGCTTGCCGCGTTTTGACGTGCAGCCCTTGCCGGTGGTGCCGGCCAGAGGTCGATCCAAGAACCTGTTTCCCACAACAAGAACAATGAGGAACACCATGCGCAACTCTCGGAGCAACTTTCGTTACAACCCGGGTTTCAAGCGTTCCGCCCTGGCGCTGTCGGCCTGCCTGGCCAGCCTGGCTTCCCAGTCCCAGGCGGCGCAGATAGATCTGGGCGACAGTGAATGGCGCCTGCGTTGGGACAACACCATCAAGTACAGCCAGGCCTGGCGCCTGCACGGTGCCGACGACAAGCTGATCAACGCACCGACGGCGGGCGGCCTGTATCCTTCGATCCAGAGCCAGGGCGATCGCAATTTCAGCCGTGGCCTGGTCTCCAATCGCCTGGACCTGTTCAGTGAAATGGACCTGAGCCGGGAAAACTATGGCCTGCGGATCAGTGGGGCGGCCTGGTACGACGACATCTATAACCAGGACACCGACGACAGCGCCAACCCGCATTTTCTCGACGATACCCGCGAACTGCACGGGCGCGACGCCGAGTTGCTCGATGCCTTTGTCTTCCTGCGAGGCAATGTCGGCGATTCGAGCCAGGGAACCCTGCGCCTGGGGCGCCATAGCCTGATCTACGGCGAGAGCCTGTTCTACGGTGGCAACGGTATCGCCGCCGCCCAGGGCTCCACCGACGTCGTCAAGTTGCTCAGTGTTCCGGGAACCCAGTTCAAGGAAATCCTGCGCCCGGTCAACCAGATGTCCGGGCAATTGCAGATCAATCCGCAGTTGTCGGTGGGGGCGTACTACCAGTTCGAGTGGGAGCGTTCCAATCTGCCGGGTGCCGGCAGCTATCTGAGCGACAACGACGGTATCGGCGAAGGCTCCGGGGATTGGACCCAGGTGTTCGGCAATACCACCGTGCATGCGTCCGATATCGAGGCGCGGAACTCGGGGCAGGGCGGCATGCAACTGCGCTACAAGCCCGACGGCACCGAACTGGAACTGGGTTTCTATGCCGCCCAGTATCATGACAAGGCCCCGAGCGCGCTCTATGCCTACCTCGACGGCGCGGCGGCGGCTGCCACCGGGCTGCCGATCCTGGGCGCCTATCGCCAGGTCTATGCCGAAGACATCAAGACCGTGGGCGTCAGCTTCTCGACCGCGTATGGCCCGTTCAACTTCGCCGGCGAGACCTCGGTGCGTTGGGACGCGCCCCTGGTCAGCAACCTGCAAGTGGTGACGCCCGGGACTGCGGCGGACAACAGTGGCGATGCGCTTTACGCCAAGGGCAAGACCGCCCACGTCAACCTGTCGACCATCTACCTGCTGCCACCCAACGCGCTGTGGGACGGAGGCTCGGTCCTCGCCGAGCTGGCCTGGAACCGGACCCTCAGTGTCACTGAAAACCGCGCGGCCCTGGACTCCAACACCACCCGCGATGCCACCGCGCTGCGGGTGCTGGCCGAACCTGCCTACTTCCAGGTGGCGGATGCGCTGGACGTGAGCGTTCCCATGGGCTTTGGCGTGGTGCTCGATGGACGTTCATCGGCAGTGAGCAAGTCCGGCTTCGGCAATACCCACGCCGGTGACTGGAGTATCGGGCTGAAGGCCACCTACCTGCAGCGCTGGGACTTCGGCGTCAACTACGTGAACTTCTTCGGCAAGACCGGCGCCGGGCTGCGCGAGGACGGCAACTTCAGCTACGCGCAGTCCCTGGCCGACCGCGATTTCGTGTCCGTGTACGTGAAAACCACATTCTAATAAGAGGTTTCATTTTCCATGCAAAGCCTATTTTCCTTGCGTATTGCGGCCCTGGTCATTGCCTTGTCGAGCACTGGTTTCGTGCACGCGGCGGTGTCCCCCGAGCAGGCGGCACGACTGAACAAAGACCTCACCCCCATGGGCGCCGAGCGTGCAGGCAACAAGGACGGCAGCATCCCGGCGTGGACAGGCGGCTACACCCAGGTGCCCGCCGGTTACAAGAACGGCGACAAACGCGCCGATCCATTTGCCTCCGAGAAACCGCTGTATTCGGTCAGCGCCGCGAACATGGCGCAATACTCCGACCTGTTGGCCGAGGGCACCAAGGCCCTGATGCAGAAATACCCGGGCTATCGCCTGGACGTCTATCCGACCCACCGCAGTGCCGCCGCCCCGCAGTGGGTATATGACAACACCCTGCAGAACGCGACCCGGGCCACCGTTGATGTGGAAACCGAGAAAGTCAGCGGTGCCTACGGCGGGATTCCGTTCCCGCTGCCGCAGAACGGTACCGAGGCCCTGTGGAACTATCGATTGTCCTGGCAGGGCGCCGACACCTTCTATGCGCCGTTCGACACCTGGCTGATGACCGCCGGCGGCAAGAAGATCCAGGCTACCCGGGCCCGTTTCTGGTACCAGGATCCGTACTACTTCAAGGAAGGCAGCCTCGAAACGTTCGCCGGCAAATTCCGGATCGGCAAGCTGTCCACGGAATTGCCCTCTTCAAAGGCGGGCGAAGGCCTGATGACCCACTGGGACATGGATCCTGGAAAACGTGCTGCCTGGCAGTACCTGGTCGGCCAGCGCCGGGTACGGCGCGCGCCGAACATCGCCTATGACACTCCGGACTTCGTCACCTCCGGCGTCGGTTTCTTCGACGAAGCCTTCATGATCTTCGGCCCGACCGACCGTTACGACCTGAAGCTGGAAGGCAAGAAAGAACTGCTGGTGCCGTACAACAACAACCGCTGCGCAGCGGCCAGGAGTGACGACCTGGTCAAGCCGGGCTTCCTCAATCCCGACCTGGTGCGCTGGGAGAAACATCGGGTCTGGGTCGTGAGCGCCACCCTGCGCGAAGGCAAGCGTCACGTCGTGCCCAAGCGTACCTACTACGTGGATGAGGACTCCTGGCAAGTGCTGCTGGTCGACGGTTACGACGCCCAGGGCAAGCTGGGACGGCATAACTACTCGCTGACCCTGCTGGCCCCCGAGATGCCGGCACTGACCGCGCAGATGCAATGGGGCAGTTACAACCTGGAAACCGGCGCCTACTTCCTGAACTCCTCGGCCAACGACCTGGATGTGCAGTACCAGAGTTATCCGCGTCCGTCGGCTTCGTTCTTCACCCCCGATGCCATGGCCAACGACAGTTCGCGCTAGGCATTGCAAGGCGCGCCACTGCCTGGGCAGCGGTGCGCCTGGCTGGGGGCTGGATAATTTTCATGCAGTGACGGGAGCGGACATGATCGGGACATTTTCACTGAGGCGAGGGCGGTCGGCGGCCCGGTTGTTGAGCATGATGCTGACCTTGCTGTTGGTATCGGGCTGGACGCTGGCCAGTCCCACACCCGTGTTGCTGGATCAACCGGCCATGCGTAGCGCCAAAGCACCCCGTGCCGTGCTCCTGGCGGTGACCCGCGCGGGCGAACGATTGGTGGCGGTGGGGGAGCGGGGGATCGTCCTGCTCTCCGACGACTCCGGCAAGCGCTGGCGCCAGGCCGAGGTGCCGGTCAGCGTCAGCCTGACGGCGGTGCAGTTCGTCGATCCGCAGCAGGGCTGGGCGGTCGGCCACATGGGGGTGGTGCTGCACAGCCGCGACGGCGGTGAAACCTGGACCAGGCAGTTGGACGGCATCGAAGCCGCGCAGCAAGCGCTGTTTCTGGCCCGCCAACGGCAAGACGTCCAGCGGTTGAAGGACGCCGAACGGCTGGTGGCGGACGGTCCGGACAAGCCGTTCCTCGACCTGTACTTCAGCGACGCGCGCAATGGCTATGTGGTGGGTGCCTATGGCCTCATCCTGCGGACCCAGGACGGAGGGCAGAACTGGCAGCCCTGGATGCAACAGGTCGACAACCCCGAAGGGCTGAACCTGTACGGCATCCGGGCGGCCGGTCGCGCGTTGTTCATTGTCGGTGAGCGAGGCCTGCTGCTGCGTTCTACGGACGACGGGGCCAGCTTCCACTCCCTGGAGTCACCTTACCCCGGCAGTTTCTTCGGCGTGCAGGGCAGCGCCAACGGCGAGTTGCTGGCATTCGGGCTGCGAGGCAATGCGTATTGGTCGGGCGACCAGGGGGCTAGCTGGCGACGCATGGACACCGGCCTGGAGTCGGCCTTGTCCGCCTCGACCCGCCTGGGTGATGGCGCATCGGTCCTGGCGAGCCAGGGCGGTGACCTGCTGCTCAGCCCCGGTGGCGGCAGTCGTTTCCGGCCCCTGGCCGCTGCGGCCGGCACTTCAGTCGCCGGTCTGGTGGCGGCTCCGGACGGCAGCCTGATCTGCGTCGGCCTGGGCGGCGTGACCCGCCTCGATCCCGACCTTTCCCCGGCGCAACGCTGAACACAACTTGCCTGAGCCCTCGTGGCCGTATTCGGAGCCTGACGTGAACGACCATAATCCCGCCCTCGAACAGCAAGTGGTGACCGCCCGCCTGGAGGACTTCGACCCGCGCTCCGGCAACCTGGGCGAGCGGGCGATCTTCAATCACCGGCCCTGGGTCATCCTGCTCTGCCTGCTGGCGACCCTGGTACTGGGTTACCAGGCCAGCAAGATCGGGTTGAATGCCAGTTTCGAGAAGACCATCCCGACGTCCCATCCCTATGTCGCCCATTTCCTCGAACAACGCAGCGAACTGAGCGGTCTGGGCAATTCGATCCGCATCGCCGTGGAGGTCAAGGACGGCAGTATCTTCGACAAGGACTACCTCGACACCCTGGCCCGGCTCAACGACGAAATCTATCTGCTGCCCGGTGTCGACAAGCCCTATATGAAGTCATTGTGGACACCGACCACCCGCTGGACCGCCGTGACCGAAGAGGGACTGGATGGCGGCACGGTGATCCCGGACAGCTACGACGGCTCGCCGGCCAGCCTGGACGAGGTGCGCACCAACGTCGCCCGTTCCGGCGAGATCGGCCAACTGGTGGCGGCCAACTTTCAGTCCAGCGTGATCTTCGTGCCGTTGCTGGAGATCAACCCGGCGACCGGCAAGGCGCTGGACGCCGGCGAGTTCTCCCGGCAGTTGGAAGCGTTGCGCGACAAGTACCAGAGCGCGCGGATCCAGATCCATATAACAGGGTTCACCAAGATCATCGGCGACCTGATCGCCGGCCTGACCCAGGTGCTGCTGTTCTTCGTGGTGGCGGTGCTGGTGACGGTGGCGGTGCTCTATTGGTACACCCGTTGTGCGCGCAGCACGGCATTGGTGGTGCTCTGCTCGCTGGTGGCTGTGCTTTGGCAGATCGGCCTGCTCGCCAGCCTCGGTTACGACCTGGATCCCTATTCGGCGCTGGTTCCCTTCCTGGTATTCGCCATCGGCATGAGCCATGGCGCGCAGAAAATGAATGGCATCATGCAGGACATCGGTCGTGGCACCCACCGGGTGATTGCCGCGCGCTACACCTTCCGTCGTCTGTTCGCCGCTGGCATGACCGCGTTGCTCTGCGATGCCGTGGGCTTCGCCGTGCTGATCGTGATCAAGATCCAGGTGATCCAGGACCTGGCGATCACCGCCAGCATCGGTGTGGCGGTGCTGATCTTCACCAACCTGATCCTGCTGCCGATTCTGCTCAGTTATGTCGGGGTCGGTGCCAAGGCGGCGGCACGCAGCCTGCGCACGGAAACGGCCGAGTTGGCTGCGAGCGTCAGGCATCCGTTCTGGCGCTTTCTCGATCTGTTCACCCAGCGTTTCTGGGCGTGCGCGGCCTGCCTGGTTGGCCTGGCGCTGGCAGTGGGCGGGTTCGCCGTCAGCCTGCAATTGAAGGTGGGCGACCTGGATCCCGGCGCGCCGGAACTGCGGCCGGACTCACGCTATAACCGCGATGCGGCCTTCATGACGCAAAACTATGCGGCCAGTTCGGACATTTTCGTGGTGATGGTGAAAACTCCGGAAGACCAGTGCACCCGCTATCCGACCCTGGCTGCCGTCGATTCCCTGGCCTGGCAACTGGAACAACTGCCGGGCGTGGAGTCCACCAACTCCATGGCCGCCCTGAGCAAGATCGCCGCCGCCGGCTATAACGAGGGCAACTTCAAGTGGTACGAGTTGATTCCCAACGACGGCGCCCTTGGCGCGGTACAGACCCGGGCGCCCCGAGAACTGTTCAACCAGGGCTGTTCGCTGCTCTCGCTCTACGTGTACCTGGCCGACCATAAGGCCGACACCTTGCAACGGGTGGTGGAAACCAGCGAAGCCTTCATCGCCCGGCAGCAGTTGCCGGACGTCAAGTTCATGCTCGCCGCCGGCAGCGCCGGGATCGAAGCCGCCACCAACATCGTGGTCAAGAAGGCCATGCGCGAGATGCTGTTCTGGGTCTATGGCGCCGTTGTCCTGCTTTGCTGGGTAACCTTCCGCTCCTGGCGCGCGGTACTCGCCGCGGTGCTGCCATTGGTGCTCACGTCGATTCTCTGCGAGGCGCTGATGGTCGGACTCGGCATGGGCGTCAAGGTGGCCACCTTGCCGGTGATCGCCCTGGGCGTGGGGATTGGCGTCGACTACGCACTCTACGTGCTGAGCATCATCCTGGTGCACATGCGCGCCGGCGCCTCGTTGTCCGAGGCGTACTACCGGGCATTGCTGTTCACCGGCAAGGTGGTGCTGCTGACCGGCATCACCCTGGCCATCGCCGTGGCAACCTGGGCCTGGTCGCCGATCAAGTTCCAGGCCGACATGGGCATCCTGCTGGCGTTCATGTTCCTGGTGAACATGCTCGGCGCCCTGATCCTGCTGCCGGCGCTGGCTTACTTCCTGTTGCCCCAGCGACTCTTCGCAAAAAAGCCTGAGCCCTCCGGGGCGCTGCAGCCGATCGGGGAGGGGGGCAACTGACATCCAGGGGCGGGTCCTGATCCTGATGGATTGTCGATGCTCGCCTTCGCGACGCCCGACCGTCACCACGCCTCCTGAGGGGATGGTCATTGGCAGCTTGCGGACGTACTTCGGACGCCGGGATTTCGCTGCCATATTTTTGGCAGACCGCTTTTCAGATGAGCTTTTTCATTGAATTGCAAAAGGAAAACCACGGCTTCGCCTGGCTTGATCTAAGCTCCAGAAAAGAGTCGCCCCGAGCAGGGGGGTCCAATGCGAAGCGCATCTGAAAACAGTCTCGGGAAAGCGTTGGAGGCCTGCAGGGACAGCTTCATTTCTGTAGGCTTCTTCAGCCTTTTCATCAATGCACTCATGCTCGTTCCGACCTTCTACATGCTCCAGGTCTACGGTCGAGTGATGACCAGCGGCAGTCTCACCACCCTGGCCATGCTGACGCTGATCATGACCGGGCTGGTGGTGACCCTGGGGTCTTTGGAGTGGATACGTTCGCGCATCATGGTCCACGTCAGTACCCGGCTGGATGTACTGCTCAGTCGCCAGGTCTACAAGGCCAGCTTCAGACGGGCGCTGGACAGCGGTGGCATGGACGCCTCGGCTCAGTCCCTCAACGACCTGACAGGCTTGCGGCAGTTTCTTTCCGGCAATGGCCTGTTCGCTTTCTTCGACGCGCCCTGGCTACCGATCTATATCGCCGTGATGTTTGTCTTCCATCCCTGGTTTGGCTGGGTCGCCACGGGCAGTGCCCTGTTGTTGCTGATGCTCGCGTTCATCAACGAAAAACTCACCGGGCCGGTGCTGGCCCAGGCCAACAAGGAGCACATCGGCGCCACGCTCGACACCACGAAGAACCTGCGTAACGCCGAAGTCATCGAGTCCATGGGCATGCTTGAAACCCTGATGGACCGATGGGGGCGTCGGCAACGGAGCGTGCTGTTGCTGCAGGCGCTGGCGAGCAATCGAGGCGCGGCCATCAGCACGCTGTCCCGGACCTTCCGGCTGCTGGTGCAATCGCTGGTACTGGGAGTGGGTGCGTACCTGGCGGTGGATCACCAGGTGGGTGCCGGCATGGTGTTCGCCGGCTCCGTGCTGCTGGGGCGGGCCCTGGCTCCCATCGACCTGATCATCGGCAGCTGGAAGGGTTTCACCGCCGCGCGGTCGCAGTATGGTCGCCTGAACGACATCCTGCGCAAACAACAAGCCCAACCCGAATGCATGCCCTTGCCGGCGCCCCAGGGACATGTGCAGGTGGAGAACCTGGTGGTGACAGCGCCCGGCTCCAGGACCCCGATCATCAAGAACATCAGCTTCAGCGTGCCGGCCGGTTGCATGGTCGGCATCATCGGCCCCAGTGCCGCGGGCAAGTCGACCCTGGCCCGGGCGCTCATCGGGGTGTGGGTCGCCCAACATGGGGTGGTCCGGCTCGATGGCGCGGACATCAGTGCCTGGAACAAGCATGATCTCGGCCCCCATATCGGCTACTTGCCCCAGGACATCGAATTGTTCGAGGGCAGTATCGCGGAGAACATCGCACGCTTCTCCGCGGTGGATCCGGCGGAGGTCATCCTGGCCGCCAGGACCGCCGGTGTCCACGAGATGATCCTGCAACTGCCCGATGGCTACGACACCGTCATCGGCAGTGAAGGTGTGATGCTGTCGGCAGGGCAGCGCCAGCGCATCGGTCTGGCCCGAGCGCTCTATGGCCGCCCGCGCCTGATCGTGCTCGACGAGCCCAATTCCAACCTGGATGACGTAGGTGACCGTGCCCTGGCGGCTGCCTTGCAGCAGCTCAAGCAGACCGGCGCGACGCTGTTCGTCATCACGCACCGCACCAATATCGTGTCGCAACTCAACCGGCTCCTGGTGATGAACGCCGGAACGATCAGTCTGTATGGGGCACGCGAGGATGTGCTGGCCGAACTCAAAGCGCAGCAACAGCGGGCACAGAAGCCCGCCATGCCCGCCAGCGCCGGCATCACGTGTGTCGATACCGGCAGGGGTGATACCGATGAACCCTGCGACGCCAGACCGTCGAATTGAAAGCCCTACCGAACTACCGACCTCCGATCGAAAGATCCGCCGCCTGGGCATTGCGATTGTCGGCGTGACCTTTGGCCTGTTCGGCACCTGGGCGGCAGTCGCGCCTATCGATGGCGCCGCTTACGCGCCGGGGGTGGTCACCGTGCAGTCCTACCGCAAGACGGTCCAGCACCTGGAAGGTGGCATCGTCAAGACGCTGCTGGCCCATGACGGTGACATCGTCCAGCGTGACGACCCCTTGATCATTCTCGACGACGCCCAGTTGCGCTTCGAATACGAGATCAGCCGAAACCAACTGGTCGCGACCAAGGCCATGGAGGCAAGGCTCAGAGCCGAACGCGACGAACTCGCGACCATCGACTTTGGCGGGGCTTCCGGCCCGGCCAGCCTGCGTGCTGAGGAGGCACGCCAAGGCGAGACCCAGGTGTTCAATGCCCGCCGAGGAGCACGGGCGGGGCAGGTCGCGGTATTGCGTGAGCGTATCGGCCAGCTGCAGCAACAGGTCAAGGGCCTGGAATCGATGATCGCTGCCAAGGCGCATCTGGAACGCTCCTATGGCGGTGAAATCACCGAGCTGGGCGACCTGCTCAAGCAAGGATTCGTCGACAAGCAGCGCCTGGTCGAGCAGGAGCGCAAGCTGGGGCTGCTCAGGTCGGAGCTCGCCGATCACCGTTCCAGCATCAACAGGACCCGCCTGCAGATCAACGAAACCCAGTTGCAGATCCTGCAGATCGACAAGGATTTCAACGCCGATGTGGTCAAGCAGTTGGCCGAAGTCCAGGGGCGCATGTACGACCTGCAGGAAAAGACCTCGGCCCTGGAAGACCGCCTCAGCCGTGTCGTCATCCGCGCCCCCGATGCGGGCATGGTGATCGGCATGACGGTGCACACCATTGGTGGGGTGGTGAGTCCGGCCACGCCGTTGCTGGACATCGTGCCTTCGGTTTCCGAGCTGGTGATCGAGGCCCAGGTCGCGCCGGTGGACATCGATCGCATTGCCATCGGCAAACGTGCAGACATCCGTTTTGGCGCGTTCGACAGTGCAACGACGCCCGTCATCGAAGGAGAGGTCAGCAGCGTATCGGCTGACCGACTGACCCAGGAAAAGACCGGCACTGCCTATTACCTGGCACGCGTGCGGGTGACTGCCAACGGCGCTCGGACCCTGGGGGAACGCAAGCTGCTGCCGGGGATGCCGGCGGATGTATTGATCATCACCGGCGAACGCACGCTGCTGCAGTACTTGATGCAGCCAGCCCGGGCGGCCTTGTCTCAATCGATGATCGAGGAGTGAGGCATGGACCGTGCAGCCGTTTTTTTGGGCGGGTTGATGCTCGCCACGAATGCCGTCCTGGCACAGGCCTCCGAGACCATCTCGACCGGGGTCAGTGCCTCGACATTTTCCACCGACCTGATGCAGCTGTATCGCGAAGCGCGCCTGGAAGATCCGCAGATACGGGCTTCCCATGCACGGGCACAGGCAGGCCAGGAACACCAGCGCGAAGCCATGGGAGCGCTGTTGCCGCAACTTTCGTTCAACGCCGGGACCAATCGAATCCATCAGGACAGCGACCTGGTGCAGCGCAGCTACGACAGTGAAAGCTACAACCTGGTGCTGCGTCAGTACCTCTACAACAAAACGGCGTGGGAGAACTACCGCAAATTCCAGAGCCTGGCGCGACAGTCCGAATCCCAGGCGCTGGATACCCAGGCCGAGGCGGCGGTGGAGCTGGCGCGGCGTTATTTCCTGGCGCTGGCGGCCGAAGATGAGCTGGAGTTGGTGCGGGCGGAACGTCGAACCACCCAGAGCAGCCTGGATCGGGTCAATGCCCTGTACGAGAAGCAGTTGGCCCTGGTCACCGACCAGCTTGATCTCAAGGCCAGGGTGGACTTGTTGGCAGCTCAGGAGCTCGATGCCCGCAACCAGGCCAGCATCAGCCGCGAGGCATTGGCGGAAATCGTCGGGCGCCCCGTGAAGGAAAGGCTCAACCGGATCCGCGACGACATTGATTTGCAGGTTTCGACCCAGAGCCTGGAAGCCTGGGTCCGCGACGGCATCGCGCTCAACCCGGCCCTCAAGGCCAACGAGAGCGGTGTCGAAGCCGCCGGCGCTGCCTTGCGCAGCGGCAAGGGCGGGCATTACCCGACCCTGAGCCTGAACCTGAGCGCCCTGCAGACCAACGAGGGCTACAACAATTCCCTCGCTCCGCGTACTGACAGCTATGTCGCTGGAATCGGCATCCAGGTGCCGCTGTACAGCGGTGGTTCGACTTCGGCGAGGGTCCGTGGGCTCTATCAGGACCAGCAGGTTGCCGAACAGGAACTGGAAGCCGTCCGGCGCCGGGTGGTCAAGGAAATCACCAGTGCCTATCTGACGGCCAGCTCCAATGGCGAGAAAATCGCCGCGAATCGCCTGGCCCTGAGTTCCGCCCAGCTGTCCCGGGTCGCGGCGGAAAAAGCGCTGAGCTACGGGATGATCAATTCCGTCGATGTGCTGGCCAGCGTGCGCAACGAGTTCCGCGCTCGACGCGACCTGCTCAAGACGCAATACGATTTTCTCAGCAATGTGCTGATCCTCAATCGCTGGGCAGGAAAACCACCAGCCGACAGCATCGCAAACGTCAATGTCTGGCTGGGCCCCGGTAACGGTCCGGGCGAGAAACGTATCGATGCCGCCAGGTGAAGGCGCCGGCGTTCAGCAGCGTGCCGCGCTGCGCGGCGTCGACGGCAAATTGACGAGCCTGCGGCTGTCACTTCCAATTTCGCGCCGCTGGTCGGTTAATTGACGGAGTGCGCTTTTCCAGATCAGCGATATCGTCACAGGAAAAAGAGGTAGCTGGATGATTTCAATGGATATTTTTTATTGACTGGCCATGCGCAGCGAAACGGCGGATCTGCGCTCGATGCAGCGGCCCTGCCAGTTGCGACTGACAGGGCGCCAGCTGGCCTAGACTCAGCAAACAGGCTCGAGGGAGCACATTATCATGTGTAAGCTGTTGATAATTATTCCTGTTTATTCCGCCTCAGTGGGTTTATCCGGCTTCATGGATTATCCACCCTCACAACAAGTGTCAAGGATGGAGGCTCTCGTCGGTGCTTCAGGGGGGCCAGGAATATGACGTCGGACCATAAGAAACCGATTCGTGTGATGCTGATCGACTGTCGTCCCCTGGTACTGATGGGGCTTCACGATCTGATCAATGCCAGGAAGCCCCAGATGGAAGTGAGCGGCCAGGCCTCCACCTACACCAATGCGCTGGACCTGGCCGATCAATTGCGACCCAACGTGATCTTCTTCAGCTTCTTTCCGGACGCCCTGGATCCGCTGGAGGTCGTCGCGGAGCTCACTCGCAGCGCCGAAATGAAAGTCCTGGTGCTCAAGGGACTTTACGAGGCGGTGCCCGCTGCCCAGGCGATCGAGGCAGGGGCCCGCGGGATTGTATTGGCGGAGGATCCGACGGAATCCATCATCCGGGCCATCATCCAGGTTCATCACCGCGATGTCGGTATGGACCGGGCGTGGGCCGATGGGCTTTCAGGTTATGCCGCCAGTGGGCACATACCGTTGAAGTGCAACCTGGAGCAGGCCAAGCAGGCGCGGCTGACCCTGCGCGAAAGAGAGCTGATTCTCGCCATCGTGGGTGATCCTTCCGCCAAATACATCAGCATCGCCGAGCGTTTGGGCATCAGCGAACACACCGTGCACAATCATCTGAGCAACATCTATCAGAAGCTCAATCTCATCAATCGCATCGACCTGCTGATGTATGCCCTCAAACACGGGCTCACCAGCAACCAGGCACCACCCGAGTCAACCTGGGTGGAGCTGGATTGATGCTCATCGTGCGAGGGTGGCTTCCAGGCCGCCCTCGCATCGGGTCAAGCACCTTCGGTTATCAGGCACTGCCAAGCACGATGTCGGTACTCAGCAGGTCGACGCCCACCAGGGTAATGGTAGTCACCTGTCCGCCCGACTCGGCCACCGTCACGATGCTGTCGGCTCCCGTGTTGTCGATCAGTTGTACCACCGCGCCCTGGTCACCGTTGAGTACCAGGCTGTCTCGCTGGCCTGCGGTATCGAAGCCGGTGAGCTGGTACAGGTTTTCGGTGAATGTCAGGTCGACGTTGAAGGCATCTCGCTCACCGCCCGTGCCTGCCAGCAGGTAGTCGAACGTGGCGTCGTCCGCTTCGTCGGCGAACAGGTTGGCGTCGAAGGTGCTGGTGGCGCTATCCCCATCCTTGTCGGTCAACGTTGCGTTGAACGTCAGCTGGATGTCGCTGGCCAGGCTCTCGGATTCCTGGATGAACTGGATCACTGGAATCTTGATCGCGCCCCGGGCCATGGTGAGCTGGACGGCATCGATCATCGCCGTGCCTTCACGTTCGACCAGGAAAGACACCTGGCCGCCGGCTTCCGCAGTCAGGGTGTTCACCTCCGTGAGATTGGAGAAAGTGCCATCCTCGTAGAAGATCCTGAAGTACAGGTCTTCGGTGGCCGTGTTATAGCCCGCCACGGAGTTGTCGATGAAGATCTTCATGCCGGTCAGCAGGCTTTCCGGGTTGATGACGAAGCTTTCATCGGCGGCGCCGATCGCCGCCAGGTTATCGCCCTGGAGGAGATTGTTGCCCACGCCGATCCCGGAGGTGCTGACGTTCATCGCCGTCGGGTCGATGTACGAGGGCAGGGGATTGGTCTGCAGGGCCGCCTCGGTGGGGTCGGGTGCGCCAAGGCCGATACCCGCCAGGATGTCTGTGGTGGAGGCAAGCGCCTTCGCGGAGAAGAACACGATTTCCTCCGAGGCCGAAGGAATGGTCGGGTCGTTGGTTTCCGGGATCAACAATGTGCGCACGGGGTCCGGGCCGCCGGCATCGAGGGAGCCGTCGGCGCTGCTGCGCACGATGGTCGAACTGAAGCCTTGCACCAGATCGAGTGCGTAGCTGCCATTGGCATAAGCCGTCAGCGTGTAATCGACGCTGGTGTGCGCTGTGTCGGCGTTGTTGTCGAAGTCACCGGTCAGGGTGCCGGAAAAATGATACGCACCGTCGATGTCCGGCGAGGGCGCCTGTTCCGTCAGTGTCCCGGTTCCGGTGGTGGTCGTGTTGTCTGGCCGGACCAGGGTGAACTGGCCGTTGAGCAGGGAAATATCCAACCCGGCCGCGCCCAGTCCATCGGCCCCGGCGGACCGGTCCCAGTAACCGTATTGCGGCAGTACGCTGCCGGTCCCGATCAGGTTGCCGAAGGCGAGCGATGGGCCGTCGTCCTTGAATATCAGGTTCTGCCCGATATTGAGCGTCGCCTGGGCCATGTCCCCATCCTTGTCTGTCTTGGTCGCGGTCAACGTCACCAGGTTATCCGCGCTCAGGCTCGTCGAGTCATCAGGATTGGTTGCATCCGGATGAATGATCGCCCGGAGCTGATCCAGCGTAACGTTGCCGTTGCTGGCCACACTGACGGTAAAGACCAGCAGGTTGGTGCCAGCCGTACGACCTTCCACCACCGTGCCGTTGAGCGATAGGTTCACCGCTTCGCCCGAGGCGCTGTCGGTCAGCCCCGAGGCGCCGGCGACCACGCCCAGCGCATAGCTCAGGGTGCCGGCGCCATCGGCGCCGAACGCTGAGGTGAAGTTGGCCGCGAAACCCTCGGTCGCGTCGCTCGTCAGGTCGGTCTCGTCCACCGTCAGGGTGGGTTCCGTACCGGTGGTGCTGATGCTGGGGCCGTCGTCCTTGAACACCAGGTCATGGCCGATATCCAGGGTCGCCTGGGCCGTGTCGCCTTCCTTGTCGGTCACGGTTGCCGTCAGGGTGACCAGATTGTCCGATGCCAGGCTCGTCGAATCGTCGGGATTGGTGGCATCCGGGTGAACCACTGCACGAAGCTGATCCAGGGTAACGCTGCCATTGGTATCCACACTGGCGGTGAATACCAGCAGGTTGGTGCCGGCCGTACGACCCTCCACCACCGTGCCATTGAGCGACAGGTTCACCGCTTCGCCCGTGGCGGTGTCGGTCAGCCCCGAAGCGCCGGCGACCACTCCCAGCGCGTAGGTGAGGATGCCGGCGCCGTCAGCCCCGAAAGCAGAGGTGAAATTGGCGGCAAAGCCTTGGGTCGCGTCACTGGTCAGGTCCGTTTCGTCCACTGTCAGTGCAGGTTCCGTACCGGTGGTGCTGATGCTGGGACCATCATCCCTGAATACCAGGTTCTGCCCGATGTTCAGCGTTGCCTGGACACTGTCGCCGTCCCTGTCGATTGTGGTTGCCGTCAGTGTGACCAGCTCGTCCGAAGTCAGGCTCGTTGAATCATTCGGATCGGTGGCATCCGGATGGACCACTGCTCGAAGCTGATCCAGGGTAACGCTGCCATCGGCATCCACGCTGACGGTGAATACCAGCAGGTTGGTGCCGGCGGTACGGCCTTCCACCACTGTACCGTTGAGCGACAGGTTCACCGCTTCACCCGTGGCCGTGTCGGTCAATCCGCAGGCACCGGCGACCACTCCCAGTGAATAGGCCTTCGTGCCAGCGCCATCGGCACCGAACGCCGAGGTGAAGTTGGCGGCGAAGCTCTGGGTCGCGTCAGTCGCCAGCACCGTCTCGTCTACGGTCAACGTAGGTTCCGTGCCGGTGGTAGTGATGCTTGGACCGTCGTCTTCGAAAATGATCTGCGAGCCTATCTCGGCCTTGGCGACAGAGGCCTGGAGCAGGGTGAAGCCGCCAATATCGAAATCGGCGTGGTTATTGCCTTTGGCATCCACGGCCGCGCCATTTTCGATCAGCACACGGTTGTGATCCGCTGTGGTGCTGTATTCGATCTGATAACCGGCCTTCACACCGCTGATGGTCGCAACGCCATCCACGAAGCTGATCAGGAGGGTTGGATCAGTCACCGAGCCGTCCGAATCTGCGGTCACCAGACCGGTACTGATATTGATGACGCGCACGTTGGTGATCGCAACGGGGTCATCCCCCGCATAGCCGTTGATAAAGTCCGCGCCCGCTTCGACAGCAGTGTCGAAAGCGCTGACGGTGATCACGGCACTTTTGCCGCTTTGCAATTGCACCACGTCAAAGCTCGCGGTCTTGGCATCGAACATCTCGGTGAAATCGATGTTGGATTCAAGGTCCGCTTCGTTCTGGTCCAGGTTGGGTATGGTCACATCCTGCCTGGCCCCGGTGACAAAGGTAAATCGAATGCCTTCCTGTTCCACGATCATCTGGTTGTTGGTACCGAAGGTGGTCGGTCCGCCGGCCTGGCTTGTATTGACGGTGTCGCCGGTGGTGATGTTGACGCCGCTGGACTGGTCGGCGGGGTTCTTCCCGGTGGCAATGATGGTGGGCTCGGTGATACGGGTAACACCGTCGACCACCTCCGTCGTCGGGTTCGCAGCGGTGAACATCAGGAACAGATTCTGCCCGGAAGGTGCATTGGCCAGGCTGAACTCAAGGTCCTGGCTGGCGCCGATGAAGACTTTGTCCTGCAGGCTGAGCGGGTCATCGGGGTTGGTGGTGTCCGGATGGCTCAACGCGGCGTATTCCACGGTCCAGATCTTGCCACCAGAGACAGGCGAGCCGGTTTCCTCGATGTAGGCGGCAAATACAATCGCACCGTCCGAGCCTCCGGCGCGGCCGAGGACGATGTTGTTGTCAGTGTCCGTGTAGAGCAGGATGCTGATGCCATCCAGGGTGAACAGACCGCTGTCGACACCGTCCAGGGGTACCCCGGAACTGTCGACGAAGCCGATATCGGTAATGATCGCACCAGGGTCGGCGGAAAGCGTGAACGCATTGCTGCCGCTATTGCCGGCTGCGCCGGTATAGCCACTCAGCGCTGCGCCCGTAGCGGTGCCGGCACCGAGGGCGGTCAGGCGACTGGCAAAGGCAGAGGGCAGGGACGTCAGCAGGATGTCGTTGTCGTCGGCATCGCCCGCAGTGCCTGGTGTCGCGGTGCCGTTCTGCAGGCCGGCCGTTTCGTCCAGGGTAACGTCGGCACCGGTGGCCACGACTTCCAGGTCGGTGGCTGCCGTGGGGGTGAACAAGGATTTCTGCTCGCCAATAGTCATGATGTGCTCCAGAGCTAGTGCGGTCATCGAGGCCTGACCGTTGACCATTGCTCGTCACTATGGGAAAGCGCCGCGGATTGCGCATCGACCGATACTCCCAGCCCGACTGGGAGTTTCGGACTATTCAGGCGCACAACCCGCGTGGTGGGAGCGACAGATGGAGAGAAGCGCCTGTACCCCGAGGGGAGCGATCAGTCTCGGCTGGGTCGGCCAGCGATGGTTTGAAAACGCTAGCCTCATCTCACATTGATACATTTGCGGTTGTATACCGATGAGCCGTTATGGATTGCGCCCTTGCGCAGCGACATGAAACGCCTGCCCTGGCCACCCCTCAACCCGTATTTTTGTGCAGCCGAGTCAGACACTTATCGAGTAACCCACCCCGAGCCAGCCAAGCGTCAACGCAGCGAGCAGAAGATAGCGGCTGGCCTTGGCCAGCGTAACGATCAATACGAAGCTCCAGAAAGGTTCGCGCAGGACTCCAGCAATCATGGTAATTGGATCACCGATGATCGGTACCCAGCTGAGCAACAGCGACCAGCGCCCGTAGCGCTGATAGGCACGCTGGGCTTTCTCCAGCCTGGCTTCGCTGACCGGGAACCAGCGTTTATGCCGGTAATGCTCGATAGAGCGGCCCAACAGCCAATTGAGCACCGAACCGAACACGTTGCCGGTGATGGCCACCACCAGCAGTGCCCAGGTCGCGTATTGACCGGTCAACAGCAACCCGACCAGTACCGCTTCCGACTGCATGGGCAACAGCGTGGCGGCTCCCATGGCGGCGAAGAACAGCCCGAAGTAACCGGATATCGTCATCAGCTCAGGCATTGAGCCCGATCCTGCCATGGACGCTGTTGGAGGGGGATGGGCACGATTGCTGGAACACTGGGCACATATCCTGATCAAAATTTCAGAATACCCGGTCTTTGCCGATTCACTAAGCGTTGGCTAGTGTTCTTTGCAACTGCAGGGACGTCCCGTGACCGCGACGGATGATGATCATGACCGAGCAATTTTCCTCTCGACCCTTCAAATCCATCGGTTGTGCTGAATGCCGCGACCACGTGGCGCTCGGGTTTGATTTCACCATGGCTTTCCAGCCTATCTTCAATGTCCGCACAGGCACCACGTTTGCCTATGAGGCCCTGGTGAGGGGCATCAATGGCGAATCGGCGGGACATATCCTGGGATTGGTCAATGACGGTAACCGCTATCGGTTCGACCAGGCGTGCCGGGTCAAGGCCATCGAGGAAGCGGCCAGGCTGGGTATCCTCGATATTCCCGACTGCCTGTTGAGCATCAACTTCCTGCCCAATGCGGTGTATCGGGCCGAGACTTGTATACGCGCTACGCTGGAAGCCGCCCGCCAGGCCAGTTTCCCGCCCGAACGGCTCATGTTCGAAGTGACCGAAGGCGAAAGGGTGGACGACCCGGAACACCTCAGGTCCATCTTCACGGAATACGAACGCCAGGGTTTCACCACGGCGATCGACGATTTCGGTTCCGGCTATTCAGGTCTCAATCTGTTGGCCATGTTCCAGCCCAACGTCATGAAGATCGACATGGCGTTGACCCGCACCATCGATCAGGACCCGGTCAAGCAAGCCATCGTCGAGGGCATCATCCTGGTGGCGAAACGCTTGGGGATCACCGTGATAGCCGAAGGTATCGAGACCCGTGGAGAAAGTGCCGAGCTCCTGAACCTGGGGGTCGAGCTGATGCAAGGCTACCTGTATGCGCGGCCTGAAGTAGGGCGGCTTCCCACCTGCGTCTTCGATTGAAAAGGTGAGTGGGAGCCAGTTCGACAGGATCAAATGTCAGCTACCTATCGATTCTCAGTAGTCCCAGTAGGCTGCAATCCAACGGAATGCAGTGCCGTCCAGCGCCACACGGCCAACCGAGGGGAAGGGCAGGTGAGTCGCAACGAACAGCTCTTTGCTTGCCGCAGCCTCTCGCAACAGACGTACACGCACGTGGACCGACTCCTGCGGATCGTGCTCGAAACCGTTGTGCCATTCAGGATGATCGAAAGCCACCGGGAATAGGGCGTCGCCGGCAAAGGTCAGGCGTTCGCCGCCGGAATTCACATAGACGATGCAATGGCCTGGCGTGTGTCCGCCGGTGAGTTTCGCGACCACGCCCGGGGCTATTTCGTGCTCGTCTTCGAAGGTCTGCAGGCGATCCTGATAGTGCGCAATGAACTGGTTGGCAGTCCGGCGCAGGACGTCCGGCACCGGTTGAGGCATTTCGGTCAGGCTGAAGTCGGGAATCTTCCAGAAATCGACTTCCGTGGCCGTGACATGAATACGCACATTCGGGCTCAAGCCTTGCTTCACCGTATCGACCAGCAGCCCACCGATATGGTCCATGTGCATATGGGTGATCACGATATCGGTGATGGCAGACAGCTCGATGCCGGCATCCTTCAAGCGTTTGGGAAACTGTCCCGCGCGGGGAAAACCGGGGAACTGGTTGCCCAGGCCGGCATCGACCAGGATGAGTTGTTCGCCGCTACGCACAACCAGCACGTTCAGCGCCCAATCGAACATGTCCGGCCCCAGGTACATTTCTTTGAACCAGGCTTCACGCTCGCTCGGATCGGCATTGGTGGACATGGTTTCGGTCGGCAGCGGCAGCACGCCATCGCTGACCACCAGCACATCGATCTCACCCAGGCGCAGGGCATAGCGCGAGGGCACCAACTCCTGAGTCGGCAAGGCACTGTCGGGGGCGAAACTGTTCAGGTAAGTGCTCATGGTCGTTCTCCTGTTAGTTCATCTAGAGGGATAGGGCTATTGATCCTTTAGAGCATTTCGGCACGACAGGCTGCTCACCGTTAACCGCGATATGCGTTATGGAGTTGCAGTGGGCTGCCGTGAGTGAATGCTAGATAGGAAAACTTCCAGGCACAGTTCTACATGGGTGTAGGGCGATCACTCATGCGTTGGACAGAACCATACGAAAGTATCGTCCGCAGAAGTGTCAGGCGCCGAACTGCTTCGGCTCAGACGGAGCCCGAGCCCTCGGCTGGAAACGAGCGAGGCAATACACAAGTATTATTCTGGATACCCAACGGACGACCCCGTTGAACCCATGTACAAGTGACTGGCAGGTACTCGCTTGAAATACTCAGGTCGTCTCGAAAGTCCCATCGATAGAGGGACGAAATAAGGGCTGTTGAACATCAACTTCCTCAGGCGGCGGATAAGATGAACAGATATGACCTGCGACATGCCGATATCAACTTATTGGTGATCTTCGAAACCATGATGCGCGAACGCAATGTCACCCGGACAGGAGAGCGTCTTTTCCTCGGCCAGGCCACTGTCAGCAGCGCGCTGAACCGGCTCCGGACAATGTTCGATGACCCGTTGTTCATCCGGACCGGACGGCTGATGGAGCCCACCGCGCGGGCCGAGGAAATTCATGTCCATCTGGGGCCCGCGCTGGAGAGTGTTGCCCTGGCCCTGAGCTGCGCGCAGACCTTCGATCCGCGCACCAGCGAGGAGACTTTTCACGTCGGGCTGAGTGACGAAGTGGAGTACGCACTGCTGCCTCAGTTGATGCAGCATCTTCGAGCTGAGGCCCCCAACATTACCCTGGTGGTACGCCGGGTGGATTCGTGGCAATTGCCGCAGTTGCTGATTGCCGGGGACATTTCCCTGGGTGTCGGCCAAGCCCAGGAACTACCGGCCCGGGCTCACTGCCGGAGTCTGCGCCCGGTGCAGCCGATGCTGCTATGCGCCGACTCGGCAGGTCCCATGAGCCTCGATGAGTTCTGCCGGCGCCCCCATGTGACAGTATCTGCCCTGGGAAAGGTAACCGATCATGTGGACCGTGCCCTGGCTTGCCATGGCCGTCGGCGCCGTGTCGTGCTGGCAGTCCCGCAGTTCAGCGCCTTGCCCGCGCTGCTGGTCGATAGCGACATGCTTGCGGTCGTACCCGACTACGCGGCTCAGGCGATGGCCCGGATCCATGGACTGCGCGCTGAATACCCGCCGCTGCAGCTTTCAAGTCCCGATCTGGCCATGGCATGGCGGGGCACCAGCCATGCCGATCCTCGAGAACGCTGGCTACGCTCCTGCTTCGCCCGACATCTTGAGCGGCAGCCCGAGTATTGCTTGTCCTTGGCCGTGGCCTGATCATCCAGCCGCTATTGGAAGGCCGTTTCTTCGAGCAAATGAGTGACGGCCTGATCGGCAAACGTGCTTACCGCCAACGGAATCTGGCGTCGACTCGGATAGACCACGTACAGGTCGATGTCTTGTTGGCGAAACTCGGGAAGCACTTCGACGAGCGCTCCTTTCCTCAAGCTGGCATGCAGGATGGGCCCCGGCAAGAAACAGATGCCCAGGCCCGCGACCGCCGCCTTCAATTGCGCCTGAGCGGTGTTTGCGCAGACTCGCCCGGTCACCACGATGTCCGCGGCGCCGCCCGGCCCGGAAAAGCGCCACGTGGCTTGACCTGAGGGGCTGGAAGGGAAAATGCACAGGTGCTGGTTCAGTTCGGAAACATGCGAAGGCGATCCATGCTGCTCCAGATAACCTGCGCTGGCGGCAAGCATGCGGCTACCAATGAATATCTTGCGTGCGACCAGGCTGGAATCAGGCAGCATTCCCGATCTGAACGCCAGGTCGATGCCTTCGGCAATCAGGTCGACACGATGGTCACTCAGCAGGAAATCCAGCTGGATCCTGGGATATTGAGCCAGGAAACCGGCAACGAACTCCATGCGGAACACGTCGAAGAAATCTGCCGTCACGGCCACACGCACCCGTCCCGCGGGTTCCTGGCTGCGGTCGGCAAAGCGTCGGATCACTTCCAGCAGCTCTCCGATCTGGGAGGCACTTTGTTCGAACAACGCCCGGCCCGCATCAGTCAGTGCCAGTTTGCGGGTCGAACGGTGTAACAGCCGCACGCCCATCGTGTCCTCCAACTGCTTGATCCGCCGGCTCAACGTGTTGGGCGGAACGCCCATGCGCCGTGCGCCGCCGGCGAAACTTCCGGATTCGACGACCTGGATAAAAATGGCCACGTCGTTCAGATCGAACATTCGATTACTCCAAAAATGGCCGAGTGAAAAGCAATTGTAGGCTCTAATCAGCTTAATGCCGATTCCTTATGATCACTGCACATACGCCGCCGCCAGGCTTTGTACGGGCGGACCGATCATTCTTCGAGGAGTTGTCATGGGTATTTCAGCGCTTGGCAATGCAATGGTTTCCCGTCGGATCACTCACCGCACCCGGGGGCACAAGCATGGGCCGATTGTCCGGCTCATGAGCCCGTCGGACTTGGGCCAGTTGATCAAACCCTTCGTATTCCTCGACTTGTTCGAAGGCGACAGGTCGTTTCTCGGCCAGATGGCCATGCACCCTCATTCAGGAATCGCCACGGTCACGGTCATCACCGAAGGCAATCTGCACTTTGATGATCCTGAGTCCGGCAGCGGCGAAATCGCCTATGGCGGCGTCGAATGGATGCGAGCCGGCGGCGGTGTCTGGCATGGCAAAGAGATGAGCGCCGGCACTTCTGAACGCGTCCAGGGCTTTCAGCTATGGATCGCGTTACCTCCAGACCTGGAGAACGCGGCCGTCGACAGCCAATACCTGGAGGCCGCTGCGATGCCTGAAGCGGGCCCAGCCCGGGTCATTCTCGGCCACTATGCGGGGGTCCGAAGTCCGGTTCGGGCCCCCGAGGGTATCAACTACCTGCTGGTTACTCTTTCAGAAGGCACCAGCTGGGAATACACCCCACCAGCAGGCCATGACGCCTTGTGGCTGAGCGTCGCCCGTGGACAACTGACATCGCCGGATGTTGTCGAAGCGGGAGAGATGGTGGTGTTCGAGCCAGGCAGCGCTTCGATACGCATCACGGCGGGAGAGGGCGATGCGGTGTTTGTCATTGGCTCAGCCATTGCGCACCCGTTCGATCTTCATCTCGGTTACTACTCGGTCCACACCAGCCCCGAGGCATTGCGCGCCGGCGAGCAGAAAATCGCCGAAATCGGTCTTAGGCTGCGGGAGCAGGAACAGCTTCGGAACCGGTCGGGCTCGGTGCCGATCTTCAAGTAAAAGAAGCGTCGCTCAATGATCGGTATGGAGATCCAGCTGAAGAGTTTCATGTCCGTGCCCGATCTCAGCATCCAAGGTAGATCCTGACGTTGATGCACCCAGAGCGGCGCACCAGCATCTTCAGTCAATCGGCAAGTCGCAAGTACAGCTTGACGGTCACGACCTGTTGAAGTGGCTTCATACCGCGCCTGCAGATCTGTAGAACGGCGGCACTGGGCAGCGGAAGATTCGTTCGAGCGTTACCGTGATGTGTTCACCAGAGACCGTTATCCGTAACGGTGGACACTGGTCAGCGTGATCGCTTGTCACAAGGAGCGCGGTTTCCAGGAAACTCTTCCTGGGTTCCTGGGTTCCTGGGTTCCTGGGTTATGTTTCCGAGGTCCAGACAAACGCTACAGAGGTTGATCACGGGATGGGTTTCAAACCGGGTGTTGCGGTCCGGCTCTAAAACAAATAGTTACGCATAATGTATATTATGTTAAACAGTGTGTGTTTTCCTGTTTATCACTAGCTGTCACCTGTACCTGAAAACCGAACTTTGCCGCCATTACCGTAATGTAACCGTTGCGAATCACGGACACTCCTACCCCTTAACCCCCCGCAACCCCCGGCCCACAAGGCCTCCAGCTTCTTGGGATTGCTTACGAATGCCAGCAAACCTCAGAAATGCGGACACTTCTGCCTCTGAGCGCCTTCCGCAAACCCTTGAATCCATTGGGTCTCGTCAAAAAACGCGCGTTTGAACCGTTGCTCCGGTTTTCTGCGCTATCAGGACACTCGGGTAATCTGCGGAATTTTCAGAACCACCCCTGTAAGCGAGTAAATCCAACGCCTCCAGGGGTTTTGCACCTAATGCGGACACCTTCCTGCGCACACGGCGAACCCCATAATCAGGACACTTTCCGTATTTTCAACGCTCAACGAGCCACAGTTCTCATCTGAAATACACGCACCCTGTGGCCCCTAAAGCCCCGCAGCACCAAGCAGACAAACGCTCCAAGCCACGCGCTTCGGGCCTCACAGGAGACCTCTCGATGTCGATCCTGGAATTCAGCTCCCTGGAAACCCCCTAGTAGCAAAGCTTTCGCACAGCTCATCCACGAACGACGCTCCGAGCCGTTTTCCTGCGAACGCGACGATAATGCGGACACTTTCCAAAGCCCGCCCTGAGCAACCACCAGGCGGAATCCCCACTTCTGCTGCCCTCGGTGTTATATGCAGTCAATGCCGACACTTTCCGAAATCGACCTGCACGACAATAATACGGACACTTTCGTATGAGTAAGCTTTAAATGTGGACACTTTCGGGAGCCAAATGGACATTGGAGTGAGGAGGCGTATTTATACTTATATTGTCACTTCACGTCAGTGACTAAAGAGCCTTAAAGAGGCTTTCTCATCCTACAAACAATATAAAGGAAATTCGCATAGCTCCTTAGGCCCCGCACTCGAAGGTGGTGGCTGAAGCGAAAATAACAATATTCTTATAAACCTACATTTATGTGAGCGACAAGGCATTACCCATGCCTAACGCTGCCAGATGCAAATTGTTCATATATTACGCAGCCAAGCAGATCCGCAACTCCGAACATTGCTTAGTGCGTTTCCTGTCATATGTCAAGCAAGCTTGATAGTCACTGACGGATGGAGTGGATGGGCGAAAAATTTACCGAGGTTGCGGCCGGCCAAACTTGGCGCTACCATCCGGCAACTCCCATTAACTATGGCCAGTCGATTGAGATGAGTGATTGAAGCGGGCGGTGCAGGAGGTGGAAACTTCCTAAAACAGCCAGATTAGGAAGTTTCAATTGCTGGATGTCGACCGGTCTTTTACGGTATGTAAGATGACCTGCAATCCCCGGCCCGTATTTGAATCTCATAGTGATTTCGTTGATCAAGATTTCACTGTAGGCCGGCCATCGATCGCCAGCGTAGCGCGATTCCTGGAAGGCTTTGCTCCCGAGCTCAAAGCCATCCCAGGGTTCCTGGCCATAAGGTGCTATCTGAGGTGTTATGCCGACAACGCGCTCACATACAGCACGTACCGAGGCCACGTTGAGCGGCTATTTCTCTGGGCGCTGATCGTTCGCCAGAAGCCTGTGCACGAGTTGAAACGGCTTGATGCCGAAGCGTATCTTGAGTTTTGCAAGCACCCGCCAGCCGCTTGGGTTGGGCCAGTCATTCGTAATCGGTTCATTTCAGAAAATGCTTTAAGTAGTGCTGATCATCCATCGGATCTGGAATTAGCGGCCAACTCCAAATGGAAACCTTTCACACTGCGCGTCCCGAAACAAAATCGCAGCCCAAGTGAAGGTGTTGGGGGCAATTCGCCGACCGACTATCACTCATCAACCGGTAGCATGAGCAATGTGTTTAAGATTGCAAACGGCTTTTATGAATATCTAGTGGAAGAAGAAATAGCTAGTTCGAATCCGTTTCGCAAGGTTACTAAAAAGGGGCAGTACAGTTCATCTCAGCTAGAATCCAGCACTTCTCGGGCGTTAACCCCTTTGCAATGGGATTATGTAATTGATACTGCAGAATCCATGGCCGCTGCTAATCCAAGGAAACATGAACGCACCCTATTTGTGCTCGTTACGATGTTCAGCATGTACTTGCGCATATCGGACATCGTAGGGCGCACCAACTGGCAGCCCACCATGGGGGACTTTCGTCTAGATGCTGATGGAAACTGGTGGTTCCATGTTGTGGGTAAGGGCAACAAGTCCGGAAAAATCGCAGTGCGCGATGAGTATGTAACGAAGTATCTCACAAGGTACCGTACTTTCATTGGACTGAGTCCATTGCCTACCTATCAGGAAAAAACTCCACTCCTGAAAACGCTGAGCGGTCGTCCAGGCCTCTCGGATCGACAGGTGCGCGCCCTCCTCCAAACCGTTTTTGACCAAGCGCTCGTCAGAATGCGTGAAGAAGGACGTGAGCCTTATGAAATGGACAGCCTGCGCGTAGCATCATCGCACTGGCTACGTCATACTTCGGCGACCTTTGATGCGCCGTTCAGAAACGCGAAGGATCTCCAATACGACCTGAGGCATTCCAACCTGGCTACTACCCAGAACACCTACTACCACTCACATGATCAAGAGCGAGCGCGGTCGGTCAAGCACTTAGGAACGCGAGACAGAGGCTGATGCTGCGCTGCCCTGCTCTTGCGTCACCATACTGATAGGGCAATCACAATACTCACAGGGCAGCGTAGGCATCCTACGGTGCCCCTAGCTGTGCCAGGCTACGTACTCATATTCATTCTCAATCAGATGAACGCAGCCAATTACGCGATGCATTGCTTGGGCCAGTGGGAAACGTCATCTGTATGCATATGCAGCACTTGGTCAGCCACGCGAGCACCCGGCACCCTGCCCTCACGCTCACGCTCACGCTCACCCTTACCGCACCAGCATCAAAGCTTTTACACAGCCAGGAAAAACTAAGCTGTAGCTTAGATACTCAAGACAACCGTCCTAAGATCCGCAAAAACTAAGTTAAACCTTAGTTTTAACAGCGTATCCAGTCACTCCCGTCTCACAATGAACGCCATACAGAGGTGTTCGATGAGCAGACAACGACGTACATTCATCCCCCACCTTCAAGCGTGAGGCTGCCAGCCTGGTGCTTGACCAGGGTTACAGTTGCCCCGAGGCAGCCAGATCCCTCGACGTGGGTGAGAGCTAATTGCGCCGCTGGGTCGCCCAGTTGCAACTCGAGCGTGGAGGCGTTACGCCCACTGCCAAGGCGCTCACACCGGAGCAGCAGACGATCCAAGAGCTTCAGGCCCGCATCAACCGGTGGAGCTTGAGAAGAAAATCCTAAAGGAGGCCACTGCGCTCTTGATGGCCGAGGAACACGGGCGCAGACGCTGAGGTCGATTCGGCAGTTGGCAAAAACACTACCCTGTTCAACTGTTGTGTTCGGTGTTCGAGCTGCCCCGATCTTGTTACTACGCCCATCTGGCCCGGCGTCGTCGTGTCGATGTGCGCCGAGTGAGCCTGCGCAGCCGTGTCAACGAGCTGTTCAGCCAAAGCCGTAGCTCAGCCGGTAGCCGCAGTCTCGTGGCCATGCTACGGGATGAAGGCGTCGAGGTCGGGCGCTTCAAAGTCAGAAGATTGATGAAGGAGCAGGGTTTGATCAGCAAACAGCTTGGTCACTCGAAAGCGGAGACCTCTAGGATGCTTGGAATCTCAAAGTCGACTGCCGCGAGGCATTGGTGAGCTGGGTAAGCGCTTGCCTTGGTCATCTTCAGTGAATAGCTAGCTGGGGCGACTGAGCCGCGGCGACACAGCGCTCGACACGCGTGAAGATCTGCCAGCAACCTGTGATCACTGCTCGATGAGTAAAAACCAAGGCACTCGATTCGGAAAAAGCAGTGATGCGCAGATAGCGCCGATCCGCGTTGCTGGATCTCGAAGCGACGGGTCACTATCCATCTGGGGTTTGCACACGGCCTCCCAACGTTGGACGACATCCGCGACTGTCCACACCTTTTGGCCGATCTGAAACACATGGTTTATCCCGTTAGGAACGAAAGACTGGCTGAAGTCCAGGTAGCTTTGCGGGATGAAAATGTTGAGGTGTGCGTGGTCAAGACTCGCAAGGTTGAAATCCAGTTCCTCCTCGAGCGAGTGACGCCGACTGATGAGCAGGACAAGGGCCAGAGTTTCTGAGGGCGAGTTGCTCAAAGTGCTCAGAGCAACAGAATCCTTGTCTGCGCGCGCCTTGAGATACGCGTACACATCCTCTGCCGGCAGCAATGGTCGAGCGAGTCGCCCATCGTGCTCAACAAGCGCATTGATCAACGTGCTTACGACCAATTCACCGAGGCTATTGAGGTCATCGGCTTTGATGGCTGTGAGGAAAGCTGACCAGTACGGTGCTTCGTCTTCGCTCATACCAGCACAGGTGCTTGCATAGTGCTCGATCAGCAAGACGCTCAGTTGCTCCAAGACCTCTCGGAGTGCGGCATCTCTGATGCCTAGCTCCCGGGCCAGGTGCACTGCTGCGCCGGCCCAACCTAAAATCCGCGATATCCGCTTAGGAAGGTAGAACAGATCAGGAATGCCATGACGGCATAACGAGCCAGGATTCTCACGAAGTCCCTGGACGATCGCGCAAAGGAGGTGCTCAACATCCCTGACAATCTCGTGGGCAAGCCCTTCAATGCAATCTCGAGCGGTGGTGTCCTTCTGAGAAGACTGAAGGAGCAAAGCTATGCATGTCGCGCTCAATTCCAACCTTGAGAAGCTATTAGCATGACGCCCTGTGCTTTTCTCCAAGGATTGCCAGATCCCGCCTATGAACACCCCGGTCGAGTTGGGTATCTCGGCCAGCCGATCAACGAACCTGGCTAAAACAGGGAAAAGCTTGTCCGGAGTGAGCTCATTCTCCGGGGCGAACATGAGCGTGTAGAGCTCGGCGGAATGACTGCTGATGGCTTGCCCAGCCAAAGAGGTGGGTAAAATCCCAGTGAGGCCCAGCAATGAGGATGCTGGATTGTCGGCAGCATGCGGATTGCTAAAGAGCGGCATGTGGCCGTAGAGATTCACGCCCCACACCGATGGCATTTGCCTCCCTTGGGTTTGTTCTGCCACGTACTGCGCAGCAGGCCTCCCCATATCCACCAGATCGAGCATCCCGGCTCGCGATCCCGTGTCGATCTCCCCGTCTAAAACCTTCAGCAGTGCGAGGGTTCCATAACCACCGCGGTTGGTCTCGCTGGCATATTGATCTGCAGCAGAGGACACAAAGAATGAGACGCCGAACGTCTTTGCCTTACCTACCACTTCAGGCTTGAGCAAAATGCCCAAGTTAGAAACCATACCGCCAGCGTTGCAGGCGTCGATGATGACGTTACAGTGAGCAGCTTTGAGCTCGTTGAAATACTCGAACAAGCGACTAAGAGCGAAGCCAGTGGTCGAAAGCCGATCGCCCCGGGTATCGCTCAGGCACAGGAAGTAACTGTCATTCGCTTCTCCGCCATGGCCGGCAAAGAAAAGCGTGAAACTTTCGATCTCATCGTACCGATCTTGAATCTGCAGCAGCGTGGCATCCAGATCATGCCGGGCCGGAGATTTAAGCAGATAGGTGTCGACTGGCTGGATACTGCTCAGTGGCCCAATGCAAAGTGCGGTATGGATAGAAATCGCGTCACGCTCGGCCCCAGTCAGCTTTTTGAGAGACTGATAGTCGTCGCAACCGATACACAGCAATACCTTGGCCATCACTGCTCCCTGCATCGAAACTTGGATTTCCGCGCCGCTTCCCCTGCCAATGCCTCGGCGGTTTTGAGCGCCTTGATTTCCTCAGCTTTCGCCAGCAGTACCGGATCTCGGAGCGAAGGATCAGAATGAAGGTGCTTGGCTAGGTCGGGGTGCATCCGAAACTCAGGAAGCGATACTTGACCGTCCCGATCCACCGAGTATTCGACTTGCTCGATAGCCTTAAGCATCTGCTCGCCCAAGCTCCCAGCCGAGCCATCAATGACGTTGCCGCTCTCTTCGCACGTATCAGAAAGCATTTGATAAAACGCTTTGGCATAGCTGTCCGCCATGCTGCTGGAAATTTCCTCGGCAGTCCGCTCAATGACCTGGAGTTGGCCTTCCATGATGTCCTCTACGCGCAATCTTGTTTCGTGCTCAATGGTCTGCATCTGATCGACACGGTCAGGGGCATAGCTGTGGTGTGACTGCCAAGATCCTCCATGGCTGAAGCGCTGGACGTTATCACCTCCACCCACTTGTCTGCGCGCTTGATCGAGCCTTTCCCCTGTAGCTTTCATGAATGCTTCCATGACGAGCTTCGCCTCCGTATAAAATGGGAAAGGATGGGCTTTATCCCTCATATGTCACTCCTCATTGGTCAAGCTCGGCTTGGCCGGCCTGAGCGCACTGAACGTCGCCCTTGCTTATGCCCCTCGACCTGTGCGATTGCCAACACGGTGCCTGCAGAGGCTCCCCGGATTTGGAAAGAAAGCGATGGCCATTGTATGGCATCTGTCGATGCCGCACCCGGCAACATTTCACCGCGCCCCTGTGACTAAACTGGCTCTGCATGTCATGCTGCATGTCGATCCAATCACCTTGGTGGCAATGCGGCTATGAGTACATTCATCGAGCGGAACCCGAAAGAACGGGCGGTGGAGAAAGCGTTTCAAGAGCTGGCCAAGAACGGCTATGTGCCTACCAAGCCTGACCCTGCAGACAATATATTCGAGATTGCGGAGAAGCTCAGACGGCGAGCGATGAAAGAAAAGTGTCGGATAAGCTGAGCTCTCTTCACAACGATATATAATCACAAAGGATGCTTCCCTCTAAACTACCGATTCAGCACTAAGCTGCACTACCAGCATGCCCTAAATATGCTATACGATAATGGAGGGATGCTGCCGCCTAGCAATTCGTACCTACCTGTAAGTGCAGTTATGAAAGATCAGGGCTGCCACCAAAAAGACAGCCCCCTTCGGAGTCAGTAATTGACAGGCGTCATTTACCAGCAGGACAGTTATTCATTTAGCAGAATTTCATAATAAAAAATAACTCGTCCTGGAATGTATTTTTTCTCATTTATCTCGCGATCTAACCCATTGATTGTGATGACACACATAAGACCATATGGATTCAGCAGTACTACTTTTTGCCCCACAACGGGCTCAACAGCACGCCCCAGCGTTAGGAATGATGCAACAATGGCCGGATCAAAACCAGGGTCAACAATCAAACCGAGCGCTTTGAGATCTCCATCTGTGTAGACGTAAACACTGTCAAGTGAGCGTGCGGCAAATGACACTTTAAACTCATACTCCCCATAACCAATTGTGTAGTAAGGATGGTCTTTGTAGGCAAAGGTCACTTGCCCACTAATCGCCGGACTCACATAATTCGCGGGATCGCGACCAGCATCTATACGCTCAAGCCGAGCGCAGCGATTACGTAGCACCGACAACGGGATAGCATTGGCTTTATTAGGCGAAAGCCCCTCAACCCATCGCCAGAGTTCCTCAAGCTGTAGCGACCCCGGGAACTGCTTATTTTCAATATTGCAGTTGAAATCAAAACCCTTTGGATTATGATCACCAAACCATTTAGGCCGGAGAAGCTTGGGATTTTGAATGTACAAGATTGACAGCCATGACTCTGGCTTATCCTTAAAAACACCACTCATCCACTTTGATTCAATACCGACTCCGGACTCTGGCATGTTGTCAGCTCTATCGACGTAGTTTTCGTCGACAACTAGCAAGACGTGAGCCGCTTCGGTGACCTGCTGCATGAAACCATGCAGATTTGAACCATAATTGACATTTTCATCAAGCTTCACATCATAGCCCATTAAATGGAGCTGACTAGCTAGCAAGCGAACCCACTCTCGATGGGCTGTAGACGTCCATGCGTAAGAAATAAATAAATCAGCACTCATCTCTTCACTTCTATTATGCGCAATGTAGCGCGAAGTCCCCAAAAAATAACATACCGCACTTCATCACCAGCTATTACATACTACCTTATGCCCCTTCGTTCTTATCTAAAGGCTTCCCACCGTCGCGCGCCAGCTTTACGAGCCTAAAATACCAAGTGAGGCTGCACATATTTCGACGGCCGACGTGAAAGTGACCAGGGGCAGCGCCGGTAGTCAGCCACTCGTGCCGCGTAACACCAGCTCTGCAGCTCTGAAAACTCCAATTTTCCCACCCTCTCGAACACTCGATAGTGTATACCTAAGACCATAGCTTTACGCCTTGCATGCTATTACAGCTCAGTACGGCTGGAAAAAACGCAGGATTTCTGCATTTCGTTCGAGCGCTAGGCCAAGCACTGCCAACGCTTGATCCAGCAGCCTCTCATCACGCTCAGATCCCTCAATGAGATCTACCTGCCCCGTGGCTTGGTCGCGGTACTTAGCTCCATGCACCAGGTTGTTGCGGGCACGGCGAATTGCGAGAAAAAGCTCCACAGAGTTGGTCACTGCGGCGGTGTCCCGCCACCCTAGCCCACCTCCATCTGGAAGTATCACTTGTAGCTTGGGCGGTCTGTGGACTAGCTCTGGAGCTAAACCCTTAGCGATTACCTCATCAAAAAAGCCAGTTCCGAGATCATTTGCGAAAGCGTCCCAATTGGCGTTTACCTTCGCGTTGCCGCCTTGCGCTGCATAGTACGCAGACCGCTTGAGAGCAAACTCGAATCTGGAGAACACGATGAAAAACTCGATCGCAAGCTTGGGCAATTCCCCACCAAGCGCCAGGTCGACAAGATGCTGATGTTTTTCCATGATTTCCCCTCTTGGAAGCTTCCATTTATTCGAGGTCTTTACCAACACGCAAAACGATTACTTTCGCCCTCACCCAAATAACCATGCCTATCTCGACTGGTACGCTCAGTGCAACGTCCCTGCCTGACCTCCGGTCGCGCGGAGTAGGTAATCGGACACTGCCTGAAAGAGCGCTTCCGCTTCGTTATTCAGATGCACTACCTCTTCCTCAGGGGCTGAAGCATCCACAGCCTCGTGATAACGTTTGAGCGCGTCAATCGCCTCCAGCATCAACGGATCGTCGCCTTTTAGAAATCGAATGAGATGCTCGTCCAATTGCTTGCTCCAGATTCGCCATCACTCGGAGGTACTCATTGAACCCGACTGCCAGGCTGCTTAGCTCGCCTTTTGGGCTTGCTGGCAGCGACCGGAACAGGAGCGTTCACACGATTCCAGTACGGCTGAGCCGAATCGATGTGCCGGCTGGCCCGCTCGATCGCTGGCTTAGCCCCATCATCCAGGTACCAGTAGCAATAGGTAATCGCTCGGGTAATCGCTACATATGCTGTACGCAAGGCTTCCTCGCCTTGGGAAGTGTCGTATCCGCAAGGATCACCCGGGCGATTGAGGCCAGCCTGAGCATAAAGGTCATTCTTGGACGGAGAGGACGTTTTGAGGTCGCAATCACCAAGTAGGAAAACAGCTTTGGCTTGCAGTCCCTTTGCAGAATGGTAGGTAAGGAACTTGATCTGGTCAGAGCGCCGTTCCAGCCTGGCTCGCTCACGAAGATCCTCCAGCGCGTCGCGCGCCTCTTCCTTCAAGGAGTTTGAGCGTGTCAGGACGAGGATCGAATCACCTGCATCGTAGTGTCGCTCAACATCGGCTGCGATCTGATTCCAATCCATCTCGCGCACCTCGACTGGTACCTGATGCTCTGCCACAGCTTGGTTTTTCGCAGCTCCCCGCTTACCAGGTATACCACCTGGCGTGCGCTTTACGATTTCTTCTGCGGCATCAATCACCATTTGGTGAGACCGGTGGTTATCCTGCATAAGCACCCGGTTGGGTTCTGGTGATTCGAAGACGTTGTCAAAGTCGATAAGGTAGTGCGGAGAACTACCACGCCAACCATAGACGCTCTGCCAGTCATCGCCGACGGCCATGAGCGAGGCGTACGCCGGCGAACCGTTGGTGGGAACCCTCAAATTCCGTCGCTCGATTTCAGCAAACGTCGCACGTATCCAGGAGATGGTATTAGCGCCGACATCCTGGAACTCGTCGACCAGCAAAGTAGTCATCGGTCGCAGCACATCTGGTGTCAGTGCCCGAAGGTTATGGGGCTTGCGTTCGCTGAAGATGGAGAACATTGTGTTGAAGGTCATCACCGGCGGAGTCATGTTGAACAGCATCCGTGTGAAGTCGTTCCAGTAGATCGCAAGGGCATGGAAGAAGTCACGATCTGCATCGTCTTTGCGTAGGCGCATGGCCAGGATGGCCTCAAAAACATCCAGGCCAAGATTCTCCATGTACGATGCGGCGCTGTAGAACGCCTCGGTGATGTACTGAGGAGCAATGTCACCTTCAAGCTTATAGGTGAATTTTGGGCAGGTGTTTACCAAGCTGCGGATTGCCTCTATCGGACTGGCCGATTCGACATAGCTTTTTAGGTAGATGACTGGTCGAGAGCAATGCGCCTGAAAGAGGATTCGCTTGTTTTTGACGTCCGCGGTGAGGTAGGGAAAGCGCCCCTCCTTTGCCTTCAAATCACTTGGTTCCGACTTATCCACCCCCAAGATGACAAAGGCATCCAGCTCAGGAATGTAGCCGTTGACTTGGAAGTCGTGGCCGAGAAGCTGAACCACTCTGCGCGAAGACTCGATGCCTTCGATCGGCCACTTACCGGCAGCGCGCCACAGTTGCTCTAGGGTGTCGCATATGTCTTCGTCAGCCTTAGCCAAATCGCGCGCCTGCCTTTGCGCCTTCAGTGCGTCAGGGCTATCTGCATTAACCTTCTCCATCGCCAGTGCGTGACGATACAGCTTACCGATGAGCGTTTTGAACGCTGGATTCTTGTCGTAGAGACGCATGTAGCATTCGTTCATCAACTCCAGTTGGGGCTCGCCCACCTTCACCTGAAACATGGAGCCTTTTTCTTTCGTCGTACCGTCCTTTTCCAGGAACTCGAAAGGCTGCACTTGACTCATGTCTGGCAGGCATCGAGCGAAAGACAAAATCCGTGAGTGGAAAGTACGTACGATCTTCAGCGATTCATCATGCGAGATCTCATAGCGCCAATGCTTAAAAACCTCTCGGACTTTCTTAGCGAAATCCTTCTTAGACTCAACCGTAAAGGTGACAACGGTGAGGTTCGAAAAATCGATTCCTAAGTAGTGCCTTAACACAAGAAGTCGCAACACCATGGTCGTGGACTTGCCACTCCCCGCACCGGCAACCACTGATGTGGTAGGCGTCCTCGACAAAATCATCTTCCACTGATCGGCTGAAGGCGGCTGCTTAGGCAATCGATCAGCAACGTCAGCTCTGATTTGTGCCTCCAACTCCTCCGTGATTGGAAAGCGCCAATCTTTAAAGAGCTGGTCTTCCCGGATACCTGGAGCACCAGTCGTGGGTTCGGGGCCAGCCTGAACCTCAACCACCAGCTTGCCTTCGTCAAATCCCTTTTGGTGGCCAGCTTTAAACCCTGCTATCTGCCCTTCCTCAAAGCCAAGGGCTCTACCCTCCTCATGTCCAGTAGCGCGCCCTGCACCAAGACCACGTGCATGCCCTATCTTGTTTCCTAAAGCGACACCCGCTGCCTGACCTACTTTCAATCCTGACTGATATCCGTCCTCTCGCCCCACGACACGACCTGCTCTCCAAGCAGATGCCTGCTGCACTCCTGCGGCATCAAGTAGCCGGTTGACCAGGCGATGCAGCAGACTTTTAGAAAACAATGGCTCAACGGTCTCATCCGCTGATGCGTCAGGCTTTGGGGCATCCACTACAACAAATCTCCATTCTGTGCGACAAAGCCCATCCACCAGATGAAGGGTGGTTATAGGCTCAAATGCGGTGCCTCATTCGAGGCTCAGGCCACGAGAAGCCTACCACCAGAGTGGACGTTTCTCTCACTGCTTCTCGTAAAATGCCCTATCCCGCGAAGCACGCGGTGTGTATCGACCTCCCTCTACCCGTTGTTACGAATACTTATGTCACCGTTAGCAGACTGGGAGCATTCAAACGAACGGCGTGAAAGCCAACAAGGATGCACTATGAAAGAGCCTGAGAAAGCACAAAAAATCTTGGACGCCCTGGATGCACTAAGAAATAGGATGACCGAGGCTAGCGCACTGAGGAGCGCAATCAGTTCCCGTTTTGACAGTGAACTCAGGAAGCTGAAGGAAGAGAAGGAACGTGAAAAAGAACTGGGAATGGAGGATATCCCTCGCTCTGTCCATCACATGATCTATCATGATTTAAGAACAGGCCACGCCAAGACTTATGGCGCAAAGCGCTTATTTTTAGACGATCAGATTAGGTCAGCTCACATCCATAAAAACCGACACTACCAGTGGGTATTGGCAGAAGCTTACGAGGGGTTCGAAGATTTTCTTGAGAACCTTTACGCTGGAATGGGCTACGTCGACTACGATTTCTGGCCTGTTTCAGACTACAAAAACACTCATCGCTCTGATTTACCCACGAAAGACTTTGATTGGTTCTTAAGCCAAGTAGCCATCAAGAAAAGCAAACCAAACAGCATCCTCGCATGCTTCCGAAATAAATTCGACGAACTAAGAAAAATTGAAACCAAAAACAAACTTGACTACCATGTTGGTTTTGACCTCTGCTTAATATCGAAACTGCGTCACTTAATCGTACATAACTCAGGCGTAGTCAAAAATAAAGAGAAGGTAATTGAACGCATCTTTAGAGATTGCGGCATCAATGATAGAGACAAACCAGCACTATCACTAAAAGCCAATAAATTTTTCAGCAAGTTGAAAAGCAGCGAGGAAACGCACGTTTTCCTTCTCGGCCACACCGACCCAACATACGGCATATTTTCAACTTTTAATCTGAGCGACCTGCTGAGTCTCATGATGAGCTATGCACAGATACTAGCCGAATTATCTCTTAAGCATCTATACAACAACAATCTGCTCAAACATAGAGAAAATCAAGAATAAACCTGACTTCCCCTATCAGCACTGCATACGCTTTGAGCACACAGACCTTCGATACGTGCGTCCATCATCCATTACTCAAAAAAGCATCGTCCTCTTAGGCTTAAAGCGAACGCTGTCAAACCAAGACTCAATAAGCCGAATGCGACCATAGACTAATCAGCAGAAAAAATATTGCAACCGCGAGCATCCTAATTAATTTATTCTTTGGCACGCCGCCTCCCAGGGCACCATGTAACGCCCTACGAAATGATTTACTCTGCTCGCAGCTTAACCGCAAAACGCAGCCATGCAAGGAGCGCTCAAGGCCTTCAGGCGGGAGGAGCGACGATCAAAATTAAACTATAAAACAAGCTTCTACGATATAATGATATTGCACAATACACATTTTGAGCCGAGGCTATATACACAACAATGGCCCAAGCTTAGAAAAATCAAGAGATTACGGTTAACGCTAGCGAGGATCTTAACTCTTGAAGCTTTTTTTATTTTAACAAGTCAATTTATGGCTATTAAAGCCGAATACACCTGACGAACGGTAGCCAAAACGAATGGCTTCATCACGTTGCTGCTGAGCTGGTGGTGAGACCGTCAGCCGACGCATTCGCCTTCCTGGTTAAGATCAGCATCTTGTGGCAGCCCAAGAAAGCTGGCATTTTGCCTCTATTTTTTGAGGGTGTTTCTCGATGGCGATTCGGCCGAAAATGCTGATCCGTGGAAAGTCCAAGTAAACCCGTTCCACGGCGCGCGGAAAATATAAGGTCAACTGGCCTAGCGCTGGAGAGGCTCAAGAAGTTTCGCCCAGAACGCCTCTGCAGCACCTTCGTCGCTCAGCTTCTCATCACGAGTATTCCGAGAGAATCCCATCAGAGGCTTGAAGAAGATCGACTGGTCATCCGTGCTCACGGAGAGCATTTCGTTAAATCCATTTGAGGATACTTGAGCCGAGTAGGTGATACCGTTCCGACTGATACCATCCCCCATCCCAATCGCACATTCCGAAGCGACCTTCCCGTCCCGATAGATGGAAGCCGCGAACCGCGTGTCACTCAGTCGTCTCAATGTTGCTTGAATGCCAGGGTTACGCGCCTGAAGTTCAGCTAATGAATTCTCGAAAAAACGCTGGATGTAAGTGAAACCATCATGAGCGAACTGATCAATTTCGAAGTCTGTGAAGGTTTTTCGAAGCCTCAGGTTACTCGAACGCACCGACTCAAACATCGTCGAAATTACCGTGTCCGCTGCGGCACCATGGGCAGCAGATGGTCGATGGGATTGAGCCACTGCACCACGTCCGGGGTTGCTAGGCGATATTTCCTTGATCAGTACTCGAATCTGACGTACCACATCAGTGAAAGCCTCATCAGGGTTCGTCCAACTGGTGATTGGTTTCCCATCCTGAGGCACCGCTAGTAGCTTACCCATCGGACTATGAGTCCAATCACACGCGCGCAGAATGACTGGCACAACCCGGCACTCCCCTGCAGCATGCCGGGCCAGTGCGCGTTGCATCTCTACCGAATAGCAATAGTGAGAGCTCAGGAAGCTGGCACTGACCAACAGCAACACGATATCCGCGGCATCAATTTGCGCATCGATCGCACTGTCTACCTTCTCGCCGGCGACCAAGCGCCGGTCATGCCACGAATCAACCAGCCCCTCGTACCTCAGGGAGGCGAGGTGCTTTTCCAGTTGATTGCGCAGTGCTTCATCATCATGACTGTATGAGAAAAACACTTTTGCCATTACGGCGCTTCCTATGAATTCGTGGCTCCGACGTTATCACGACTCGAACCCGCCTCGGTAGCGAGCCGATTTCACCTCAGAGCTCGACGAACCGGCCAGATTGAGGCTCGTCCAGGCGAGGATCTGGGCGTGACGGCGTTAACGCAGCCGCAGATCGGCTTCTTGCGAAGGTGGAGGCCGCAGATGCGCAGCAGCGCCGGGAAGCGCTCAAGAAAGTTTACGAGCGCTTGGAAGCCAGTAAGGCCGAGCAACCTGCGTAACTTGAACTGCGCACGCTCAACCACGCGCGTCCAGCGCAAGCGCTTGAGTCTACGCAGCCTTTTTGCAATCGTGATGTAGCGCCCCAAGAGTAGCGGCCCTATGATATCAACGCCCTCGCAGCGCCCAGCATTCGGTGCTGCATTACCTGCGCGGAGATGGAATCATGCGCCACTGTTTTTACAGCTTTCACTACGAAGCCGACAATTGGCGAGCGGCCAAGATTCGCTCGATCGGCGCTATCCATGGCGCCCGTGAGGCCTATGACAACGGCTGGGAAGCTGTGAAAAATGGCAGCGAACAGGCAATCAAAAACTGGATTGCCGCCGAAATGAACGGTCGCTCATGCGCAATTGTGCTAATCGGCTCACAAACTGCGGGGCGCAAATGGATCAACTACGAAATTGAGCAAGCCTGGAACAAAGGCATGGGCTTGGTCGGGGTCTACATTCACGGCATAACTGATCGCAACAACCAGTTCTCCAGAGTCGGCTCAAATCCGTTCACCGGCTTCAATGTGGACAATGTCTCTCTTTCCAGCATCGTTCGCACTTACGATCCAGCGGGCTATGACAGCGCCACACGGTACGCAACCATCTCTCAGAATCTTGGCAGGTGGGTCGAAGAAGCGATAGCGATCCGAAAGCGTTACTAACCGCCCTCTCTCGACTCTGCCAATGAGAATCACCATGCAGCACGCCTCTTACTACCTGGCTATTTTCGGCTCGCCTCCCGAAGGCTTCGTTGACGAATTCTACGAAGCCTTGAAAGCGAAACTCGCGGTACTGTCACTCAACCTCGGCGTTGAGGTCGACTGGTACACAGGTATGCCTGACGAGTACCGCGTTGCCAACGGGAAATGCACCGCAGCCCTGTGTTTCCCTCTTCCTAATGGCCAGGACGTACACATTACTAAATTGATGAAGGATAGTGTCCCCGTCATCCCAGTCGCGTCGAAGCTCGGACATCTGGCCGCGGAGTTTCCTCCGTCAGTATCGATCCTCAACGGGCTAGGACTGGACTCATCGGACATCCCGACCATCGTCAACTGCTTGCTGGAATGCGCCTCGCTTTTGCCTCGGCAACGACGCGTTTTCCTGAGCTACAGACGAACGGAATCAACCACCGCAGCGCTGCAGCTCTATGCGGCGCTTTCAGAACGGTTGTTCGACGTTTTCCTCGACACGCATGAGATCTTGCCAGGGGAGCACTTTCAGGAGGTGCTGTGGCAAAAGCTGTGCGACAGCGATGTCATGATCTACCTGGATACCCCGTCCTACTTCGACAGCCGTTGGACAACGGCAGAGTTTGGGCGCGCCGTGTTCCGAGGTGTTCCCATTCTCAGGGCTGGCTGGCCAGAAGTAGATCTCGATGATCGAAGCCAAGCTACGTTGGATTTACGCCTGACCAAAGACGATTTCTTGTCGGATGGCGTGTCGCTCACCAATCAATGCCTCGCACACATCTGCCGATCGGCTGAGGATCTGCGCGCAGAAGGCGTCGCTACCCGCTATCGCCTGCTGATGAACGCATTCGGTACCTCCTTGGAGCGTGCCCAAGCGACAATCGAGGGCTATTCACTCCGACGCAGCCTCACCGTCAAGCCAAAACGTGGAGAGCCAATTTATGTCTATCCAGCGCTCGGCGTGCCGACGACCTACACCCTGCACGACGCCACCCTTGACAATCACCCTGCGCCAGTAGCCGTAGTATATGATAATGCGGGTATTGAAGAACGTAGGTGGCAGACACATATGGAATGGATCAGCAACTACCTCGAAAAGGACGTGCGGTTAGTCGAACCCTATAATTCGGGCTGGCGATTCCTGGACTGGCGAAAATGAAGAAATCAATATTTCTGTCCGCCAGCGTGCCAACCTATGGCAGAGAATTTTTTGATTCTTGCCATCCGTATCAAATACAAATAGCGGTAAGATCACTGTTGCTCCTGGCGCTGGGACGACAGCGCTTGGTATTTGGCGGGCACCCTTCAATCACACCCATGGTTTATGCCGCGGGCAGGAGCTTTGGGCTCAATACCATTGAATGCGTGACCATTTACCAATCCGCATTTTTTGAAGATAAATTCCCTCTTGAGAACCAGGGATTTGCTGACATTCGGTTAATCCCCAAGGAAGCAGACCTCAAAGACAGTATTTTGTCTATGCGCCGGCGAATGCTGGAAGATAACGAATTTGAAGTCGGTATTTTCATAGGCGGCATGAAGGGCATTGTCGACGAATATGAAATGTTCAGAGAAAAAGCCCCTGATGCCAAGGTGATCGCAGTCCGAGCCGGTGGCGGAGCTACCGCGACCCTCCCCTGTACGCAATCAGATCCAGCCATTCAGGAGCTTGAAGAGTCTGGGGACTATTTCTCTCTATTCAACAGCGTTCTAGGCATCGATCCGAATAGCGAACGGATCTTCAGTAACTAAGGAAGATTTTAATGGATCGCGGTTTCAACCTGAGCATTAACACCGGCCCATACCCCGTAGACTTCACAAAAGTCCATGCTTATAAAGATGCAAACCAAAAGCGCGTTGACGACCTCGCCCAGCTAATGATTGATGAGGACACATTCGATGCGTCCCTCATCTTGGAGGCTCTCTTTCCGGCAGTGAAGGCTGACATTTTTTTGTCTCATTCCTCCGCTGACGCAAACGAGGCAATCCAAATCGCACTGGAGCTCCAAGAGAAGTGCGGCTTGAATGTATTTATTGACTCTTGCGTCTGGGGCTCGATCTACGATTTGCTGAAGGCCATCGACAAGTACCGCCGCCGTCAAGGTCAAATCGATTACGATTACGATGAGCGTAATCGCTCGACAGCGCACATACACATGATCCTGACCACCGCCCTGCAACGCATAATTGATCAGACAGATACGATCATCTTCATGAACACGGAGCATTCGATCTCGCTGAAGCACTCAGTAAATGAAGAGCGAAAGACCTTGTCTCCGTGGATACACATGGAGCTCAATTTCAGTACATTGGTACGGCGTCGCTCACGTTACAAAATGGCGATAGAGGGCAAGCGTGCGATGGACGAAGTAGTTTCTAACGAGCATTTCAACGTCGTACATGATGCCCCTACCGGCCACCTAACCTCTATTGCAGAAAGCGATTTTCAAAAGTGGATGCTACAGGCGTCCACCCTTAGAGGCTCGAAAGCCATCGATCTTTTATACCGCAACTTCTGACGGATATACCCCATGGATGCCAAGCTCAAACACCTTGAATTCGTTCAAGGCGTAGTCAATCGCCTTTCTACTAACTCGTTTCTGCTCAAAGGTTGGTCGATCATCCTGATCTCGGCGCTGTTCGCACTGTCCGCCAAAGATTCTGACAAGGGCTTCGCTCTGCTCGCCTACATCCCAGGCATCGCCTTCTGGGGACTGGATGGCTACTTTCTGGCGCTTGAGCGTTGCTACCGCAGGCTCTACGACAAGGTTCGAGCGACTGACAAAAACCAGATCGACTTTCTGATGGTGATCGATAAAGGCCAAGGGTGGAAAAATTGGCTCAAAGCCACGCTATCAAAAACGTTAATCGTCTTCCATGGGGCGGTGTTGGTGGCTATCACTGCAGTGGTGGTGGTCTACGTCATCAACTCCCACACGGCTGCGTAAGGGAGGAGCCCGGACTCGCAATGCCTAGCTCGGGCCTACACCGTTGATCGATCCCGACGTGCTCGCGCGAGCTGGCTACTCGCAGGACAACGCACGATCAAGTGACACTGCGAGCAGTAGGTCGAACACAGCTCGGCGAGGTGCGCTATGGCACCTCGTGTGTGTTCAGCTCCTGTGGATCAACAACCCGAATGCGGCCAGGCAGCCGTGAGGATAAGACGCCCTTTGCGTGTCTACGAAACGAGAATCTTCTCTGGGCATGAATCGGAGGCAAAAAAAAGCCCGCGATGGGGAGAGCGGGCTAGACTCAATCATTAGGTAGCTATCTCAAGGTACGCTGCGCATTGTGAAATTTACGTCATCGATCAAAGATAGATCTTACCGATCCCCGGGAACGGCCCACCCTGGAGCCTACGAAGTGCCTCCAGATCCCTGAGCGGGTCTCGACTCTGTCGACGAGGCCCGCTCAAGCTGTCTTTGTCTACCGTCGGATACAACCCCAGGTACTCCTGCCCTTCGAATTTCTGGTTTTCGTTATCCAGGACAGGGAGGATGGCGACTCTGTCGGGTTTGTGGCCGTCGAAATAGCCCAGCTCCCATGGCATCCACTTCGAATTGGTAGCGTTCTCGGTAGCGATGTAGAGGAGCGTCTCGGACTGTTTCATCCGACCCCGCAGCCGCGCCGCCGTATGCTTGTTAACCTGGCTACGATCCAGTTCAGGATCGTCCACCCAATCGACGTAGACCTTTTTGCCCATTTCCTCCAGCAGCACCTTAACCCCGAGCACCAACTCAGCATCGTTGATCGAGTGGGACAGGAAAACGTCGAACCTGGTCGCCCGCTTACTGGACTCCATCGACTCGGTCATCATCTCGCCGAGGCTGCGATTTCTCATCGCTCGTTTTGCTGCGGCACGTGCCTCAGACTTCGTAAAAAATGCCATTTTTCAATCCATGTAGGTGTTGAGAAGGTGCCAAGAGCCTTCTTACAAGAGCTTTTTACTCCTAGCAGCTGCCTGAGCCCGAAGCCGTCTGAACTGGCCTGGTATCTCGAATTGCCCATACAGGCTATCAAGGGCAGGCTCACCCATTTCATCTAAAAGCTCAATCCAGCCACTGAAAGCTGAACCGTCGACTTTTGGCAGATGGGAATTGAGTGCCTTGTGAGCAAAATCAGGCTGTAAGCGTTTGGCCTGCTCGTGTTCCAATGACAAGACCTCTGGGCTACGGCGTCTGCGGCGAGCAGGCACTCGACGTCTCACCATTGCGCTGAACTGAAGCTCCGAATATATCCAGGGCGAGAATGTGCGATCTGAACCTTCGTAAGCCTTCAAGGGAACGGAATTTTCAGTGTTCAGGAACACGAAAAGCTCTGTTCTATCAATCATCTCCTGAAGCGCACCTACCAGCATCAGATGCACGCCAGCCGAAAGATCGCTTACTTCACGCTCACTCAGTGGCTGTCCGTCTGCTTTTTGGTCTGCGTAAAAAGCCGTCAGGTTCTCAAGAAGATGCTGTGACGCTCCCCAGACACAGGAATCCACGAATACGTTGACGCCGCGGTCACGGAGCTTAATTGCAAGCTCGACAGCCCTTTCCTCGTCAGCATGGGAGTGCGAGAGAAACACGTGCGTCCTGCGCTGCTGAGGGAAGAAATGCCTCGACAGTCGGTCAGCGTCGATTAGACGCTTGCCTTCGAATACATCAACCAGGTAGTCGGAAACCTCACCGAACTGACCTTGCACCTGTTCCTTGAACTTCTGAATTTCCGACGGGGGTACCGAGCTGTAGCTTTTATAGCCGGTCAGTTCAAGCCCTACGTACATACTGAATCCCTTCTGCTCTGTAGTTTCTACGAGGTATTTGAAACTTCCTGTCCCTGATCCGCATAGCGGGCAATGCTAAGCACGCACCTGTAGGAGCAGGTAGGCAACTGCACTCTGAACGCAAACAGGGCAAATTGCCAGCACTTGGACTGGACGGGGTGAACTCAGGCGAGCATCCTTGTGGCATGGAGCTCATGCCTACGTCGGCTGGGTACCGAGGGACTGAAACGCACGACTGCCTATGAGCGTCATTACGCTTAATGACCGAGGACTCCGCATGACCGCAACAGCCCCTGATGCCACTGCTCAAATTGCTTTCTCCATGTTTGAGAACAAAGGCGTCTACGCAGTCCTTGTTGGCTCAGGCGTCTCCCGCTCTGCAGGAATACAGACGGGCTGGGAGATCACAATGGAACTGGTCAAACGCTGGGGCATCGCCACAGGAGCGGGCGATCAGGATGACTGGGTCTCCTGGTATGTCGCGCAGACGAGTGAGCAGCCCAACTACTCCAAGCTGCTTGAGCGCCTGACAGCGACCCAAACCGAACGCAGAGCCATAATTCAGGGCTTTCTCGAACCGAATGAACAGGAGGCCGAGGACGGCCTTAAACTGCCCACACGTGCACACCGAGCTATCGCGAACATGGTCAAGACGGGCCACATTCGCGTGATTGTGACAACGAACTTCGATCGCCTGATGGAAAACGCGCTAAGAGATGTCGGCATCGAACCTGCTGTGGTCAGCTCGGCTGATAGTTTCGCGGGCGCTGAGCCGCTTACCCACTCGAATTGCTACATCCTGAAAATCCATGGCGATTACAAGGATGCCAGGATCCTCAACACGGATGATGAGTTGGGAGACTATCCATCAGCATTCAATACGCTCCTTGATCGCATCATCGATGAGTTTGGGCTGATCGTCGCGGGTTGGTCAGGTGAGTGGGATCATGCGCTGAGAGCCGCGTTCATCAGAGCCCCCTCTCGTCGTTATCCTACATACTGGCTAGCTCGAGGCCGTCCAAGCGAACGCGGCCAAGAGCTCATCACGCAGCGCAGAGCGACCGTGGTGAATGGCTTGGATGCCGACACGTTCTTTGAGGGCTTGAGCTTTAAGCTAGATACCATCCAACAGTCCCGGCAACCCAACCCGGCAGGAATAGAACTGACGCTTGCAATGGCCAAGCGTTTCCTGGCGAGGCCGGAACACCGGATCCAGCTAGATGACCTGATCACAGCACAGACTCAGCGCTCCCTCACACAGCTAGCACCGCTCTTCACTTCACCGCCTCACGGAGATGCACCGAAGGACTTCACAGATCGGGTCGTCAGCTACGAAGCCAATATCGAACCTCTCGCTCGCCTCTGCGCAGTTTTGGGACGCTGGGGAAGCGGTGGCGAGTACCCATTGGTATTGGACGCCATTAAAGGGCTGTATGCCGCATCTCAAAAAGAGCAGTCCGGCTGGCAGCATTGGGTCTCACTGAAGAGCTATCCCGCAACGTTGGTCATCTACGCGTACGGAATGGGGTTAGTCCGGGCTGAACGCCTGACAGAGCTCCGTAAACTGTTCAGCACTCCGCTAATTGCCCGCCACGAAATCCCTAGCACCATAGGGGAAAGGTTCGCTCCGCTGTACGTCGAAGCGGGCATCGGCCTGTTCGACCGCTGGCGAATGTTCGAGGGGCAAGACAGCTCCACTACACCGTTTTGCAACCGCCTCGCTGAAGTACTGGCACCGCGCTGGGCGCCAGATTTTGCAGGTCTGCACGACGCAGGATTGCTCTACGAACGGTTTGAGTTTCTTTCTTTCCTATTCTTCTGCGAAACGCGCCTAATCAGCGAGGAATCGCTGGTCGACATCATTCAAAATCGTAAGATCAGAACCATCGCAGGCGGACGGATCTCATGGCATTCGGAGACCATCAACCGCTTCGCTCACGAGTACGCAACTGAGGAATTCAAGGCCCCTACCCTGGCCGCAGGATTCGCCTTTGGCTCTGAAAACTACCTCTCGCAGATGCTTGAAGGCCTACTGGGGCTCGCGAGATTCCGCTTTTGATGATCAGCTGATCTAGTCGCGACCTACAGGAAGTCCGTAATCTTGCTACTGAAAAGAGATCCAAAATTTGGCTTCATCCGACGCGCGCGTCGGGAACTGACCTATGCCTTTTTCCTCGGTGCCCCGCCCTTCCTTGCATGCGCGTCTCCCCAAGAGGTCAGAGAATTAGTAAACGCCCTCTTGGCGGCTCCTGCCCTGATGTCTTACTACCTCTGGCTGCTTTTCGCCTTCGGCTTGGTGAGTATCTTCATTTTCAGGGTGACGTTCCGGGCGTACCGTCTCATTCGGAAATCTCGCGAGGTACATTCGTTCTTCGTTAACATCGGTGGAAGCCTGCTGACAGCTTTTCGCGCGGCGCTGGGTGCAATGATGGGGTACCTGATGGTGTGGTGCTATCGAGACGTGGAATCCATGAGCGTCGCTGGAACTGCGGGAGTGCTTGGGTATGCATGCATGGCACTCGCGGTATGTGTATGGCTCGCGTGGACTGATGAAACGCTCAGAAATCCTCATGCAGTCAGCCGTTACAGCTGAAGCCCAAACACTATCAGCGGTCAATCGGTGCTCAGCGGCGCGGGAGCATTAGTTTACGCCGATACGCAAACCAGGCTGGGTTTATGCCATGCGCCTGTTTGTACAGACCAAGCTGGTTCGCGCCGTCACTGAGCCTGATGCAGCAAATGAACGTGCCGCAGCGAGACTGTCAGCCTCCCGGGCTTGAGGTTTATCAGGTAGCCGGCAGAGAGATTTTCTAAAGTGCCAGCGGGTCGCATCAATACGGAGCCAGAAAGTGCACCAGGTCGCAGTGTTGGACAGCATCATCTTTGAGCCTCATGAACTAGCCAAAAATCTGAACGACCACCACATCGTGGTCATCAACTCCACTATGCGTCTGCAGGCTCTCAAGCTAGAGGATCAGATAGCCCGAGCTCTGCAGGACTCGAAGGGGCGCGGCCCCGACATCATTTACAACGAATTCGAGGTCTTTCTTTCGCCGCACGACAGAAGGTTCGTGCCAACCCTCTGGCATCCTGAACTGAATACGCTCAATCTAGCCAGTACACACCGGATCGTTCAGCGTGCGATGGAAGTCTGGGCTACTCGAGGTTCTCCGAACCGCTTCCTGTACTCCAATCGAGCTGGGCCTTCATGAGACGTATAAGAATAGCTTTCACACCTTATTTCTAGGCCCATGATACATCCCTCTGCCTTGTGATATAACGAATCCAATGAACAAAGCCCAATAACTCATCAAACTATGATTGACAGATAGCCTGTATGCCCATACAGCATAAACATCTACCGACGGTTCCCCCTCCACTCGGTGAGCAACACAACCTCTGCGATGTGCCGCGCTAGAACCACATTACAAACTGGATGATTGTGATGTGTCATAGAGCCCCTCGGGGCTCTTTTCGTTTCTTGTCGATTACTGAACGCACCACGGCCAACCTACAGAGCTTGAATCCCGTGATTCAGTGCCTGCTATCCAGTGTTGATCCGCTTCGCCACAGAAGCGAGCCTACGTTTCACACCGATTTTAGGATTCAAAGAAAGCGCTTCTTCGTAAACCTGGACTGCCTCGGCGTACTGGCCCAGGTGCTCGTGCGCGAGCCCCTGTACTTTCAAGGCAATGGCTCTCCAAGCAGGATATTGGTCTGCGCCAAGCGACCTGGCACGCTGGACAGCATCCAGGACTTCAACGACGCGCTCGTTTGATAGATCGACCTCCCCTAGCACCTTCTCTGCGGAGAGGAGAATGCGCTCAAACCGAGACGAGGTGAGGTTCGCATCCTCGAGTTGATCACCATCTAGGAATTGGCCATCAATGTCGTACCGGAAGCTCCCGACCTCCTTGAAGTGTGCAATCAGTTCTCCCGTTTTCTCGTCGACCTCATAGCTTTCGGGCCATCCGGCTTTTGGAGTGACGCAATACAGCTCTACCCGCTTGAGCAGGTCGAACAGGAAGACCTTGTTGCCATGCTCACTGGGGCTGTTTGCTGTGGCGCAGAAAGCGTACTTCCCATTCCTAGAAATGTCGCTGGTGAAGATATTGGCCGTCAGCTCTTTCGTGATGATTACAGCTCCCGCGGGATCGAAGACACTGAATGTTCCAGAAAGAGAGCTGCCAAAATGCCAGTCCTCCAAGCAGAAAACACCGGAGTCGGAAACGTGACCGTTGTTCGGCCTAGCCATGCTTCCGTTGCAACTGACTGTACCGCTGCTCAGATCCGCCAGTACGTAGGCTCCAAGGCCCGACTCCCGATGTCCTCCTCGGCCCGCCGCAGGGTCTGAGTCGCGCCACCCAATCGCCCAGTGCTTTGACTTAGACAGCTGATATAACCCGTAAAAGTCGAGCGACTCCACCGTCAAAAAATGTTTATCACGCGAAACCTGGAGCGTTGAGCGACGCCCCGTTGGAAACCCGGGGTCGGCTTCAGCGTTGACGGCCTTGGGCCTTTTGAACAGCCAACTAAAAATGCTCATTCCCTGCTCCTTCAAAGCTTGAGCGTGCCGAGGTGAGCATTGCTGCCCATCTCGAACCCTGAGTGCGTGACCCAATTGACCTTGCCCCTGACTCTCAAAGCATGCCCTGTAGCCGGCGGCGCTTGAAGTCGTGATCCAGCAGCATAGCGGTCTCGCGAAAAAACCGCAGGCTAAGAATCCAGCAAACTCAACCTAGTTCTTGAACGCGTAAACACTGAATTTGAGCACATACCCCATGACATTGATCGGCTTGTAGGTTACCGCGGGAGAGGTAACCAGATGGTAGCGATCAGCCAGTTGGTTACGATAGCGCTGAAGCCGACGACGCTCTATGGCCCTTAGATCATCCCGAGCCAATGCCGCATCCGTGGCGGCCAGTTTTTGTTCATACTCACGTTGCCACCTCGCCCGGACGAAGTTCTGTATCCACTCCATTCGAAGAAAAAAGGTTGCAGCCACACCCAGCGTCAGAGCTGCAGTTAGATTCGTCAAATCGTCTTGCATCCATAGCGCTAACATCGCCAAGCATGGTATCGCGTAGGTCAACGCAATGTAGGTGATTCGGGTTGGAGGGTCGAATCTCATCAGCATTGGATTTCCTTGAGATAGAGGGCTGTGATGCGGCAATGTTCGCACGGAGCATGCCTGGTCATCTCGGATTTTATGGTTTCCATTTCTGAGCCCCGCAAGCCACCAGAAACTCTGATCTGTCTACTGCCGATTACTGGACGAAAGCACGGAAAGGGCTGCACCTTTCTAGCAGCATTCAAGAGCATGTGCGTTGGATACATGATAGCTTATCGCCACTTTTAGCATGTTGACCGGTAGAACTGAGCCCACCCAAGCGACTGGGTGTGCGGAGTCCCCGGCCCGCCACTTGTACGCCAACGATATAGAGAGGCTCGGAAGCTTCATGGACGCCCGCTACTCCCTCGCCCTACTAGGCGACTTTCCCACCGCTATTGCCGATGAGATCGAGGCCGCTCTAGAGGAGCGAATTTCGGAACTCGGGTTAGTGCTTCATGAAGACGTGACACTGTTTCGGGGAGATCCCAGGCGCTTCCGACCCAAGTTTGATCGCTGCTGCGCAGCCCTTTGCGCAAGCATCAATGCCACTGATGAGGCGGCCATTGAGCATTTCATTGACCGCCGAGTACCACTGGTTCCGGTTGCGCGGGATCCAGACACTTTTAAAGCCGAATTTCCTGGAAAACTTGGAGCATTGAACGGCGTTGCGATGACCCAAAGCCCAGCTATCCTTGCGAGCTGCCTCCTGGAGGCAAGCTCGCTGATCCCACGTCAGCGCCGGGTGTTCCTCAGCTATCGACGCAAAGAGTCCACAGAGGCCGCTCTGCAACTGTATTCAGAACTGTGTGCGAGGCAGTACGACGTTTTCCTCGACACGCACGGGATTTTACCTGGAGAGCACTTCCAAGAGGTGCTATGGCAGCGCCTCTGCGACTCCGACGTACTCGTCTACCTCGATAGCTCAGGGTACTTCAAAGGCCGCTGGACTGAGCTGGAGTTCGAAAGGGCTTCGTTGAGGAAACTCGCCATGCTTCGCGTTGGGTGGCCACGCGTTGAAGCAACCAACATCCATTTGATCAGCGGACAAGTCCAGTTGGAGGACTCTGATCTCGGTGCAGATCGGCTGATTCAGTCGGACGCTTTGACCGAGATTCTCGAGAAAATCGAGCTCTATCGAAGCAAAAGCGTATCGATCAGGTACCGGGATCTTGTCGGGAAGCTAACGTCTTCGGTAGAGGCCGCCGGCGGTAAAGTGCTGGGCGCTTCGTCCCGAAGAGGATTGGTGGTCTCAGTAAAAAATGAAGAAATCGTTGTCTACCCAGAGCTTCGCGTACCAACCAGCGAGTCATTCTATGAAGCATCGCTGGAGGAGCACTCGCCTCCAGTTGCCGTGATTTATAACGAAGAAGGGATCGAAGAAAGAACCTGGAAAGCCCACATGCAATGGCTCGGAGACAGGCTTGATGGGCATGCGCGCTTGGTGAAGGCGAACGCCGCTGGCCATCGATTCCAAGATTGGTATTAGGAACCGCGTGCCCGTTCGAAACGTTCCTTCCAGAGATTGACCTGCAAGCGTCTCCGCCGGCAATCATGGTGAATGATCACTCGATAGTCAGAGATCGGGCACACGTCTGAACCAGCGCATCCCTCCATACAGCTAAATCTGAGGCCAACGATATGGGCAAAATATTCCTTTCTGCCAGCGTTCCAAGCAGTGATAACATTTTCTATGAACAATGTGATCCGATGCTGATTCAGGCATCGCTTCGAACATTCCTGTACACCGTAGTGGGTCGTAAACACCTCGTATTTGGTGGTCATCCCACAATCTCCCCTCTCATTCTCGCGGTCTGCGAGGATCTAGGAGTCGACAACAGAGCTGCCGTGACGATCTACCAGTCGAAATACTTCGCAAAGGTAGCTCCAAAGGTGAACCTCAGATTTGAAAACTTGATTGAAGTAGATTCAACTGGCGACCGGCAGTCGAGTCTGGGACTCATGAGAAGAGCCATGTTCAGCCACCACAAGTTTGAGGCCGCGGTCTTCATCGGCGGGCAACAAGGTATCCTCGACGAACACAAGCAGTTCAAAAGGGAACATCCCCGAGCAAATGTGATAGCGCTCCGCAGCCCTGGTGGCGCTTCTGCCTTAATTGAGTCCTGGCTCACACCCGACGAAAAAGATTACGACGAGCTGCTCGACTACGTTGGTCTGTTCACCCATGGCCTGGGGATCGGGCTAAACAGCGAACGCAAGCTGTCAGTGAAACCCTCGAAACCAAGACACGATCCGGACAATACTTTCGGTAAAGGATAACCACAAAATGGAATACGGCTTCAACATTGACATCAACCCCGAACATTTCCCTATTACCAAGGACGTAAGTGACTTCAAGAGCAATCTTAAAGCCTCAACGGTCAAGCTTAAAAATTACTTATTGAAAGACAATGTTAGCATTGATGCCAAAACCGTTATCAAGCACCTATTCCCGGCGCAACGATGCGACATCTTCATTTCCCATTCATTCCAAGATCAAGACTTGGCGATCCAACTCGCGCTGGATCTGGAAAAGAAAGGGATAACAGCCTTCATCGACTCTACGGTTTGGGGTTCGGCATACGAACTCCTGAAGGCAATTGATGAAAAACATTGCAAAATCAAAGGTACCACTCGTTATCACTACGACCTTCGCAATCGCTCGACCGCCCATGTGTACATGATCCTAGCGACAGCTCTGCAGCAAATGATTAGCGATTCCACCGCACTGTTCTTCTTGAACACCGACCATTCTCTATCCACACAGCACTCGATCGAAGACGAAGACAAAACAGGGTCTCCTTGGATTCATATGGAGCTGATGTTTAGCCATTTCATTTGGCAAGCCAAGCATGCCAAAGAGTTGGTGATCGCCACCGAATCGCGTGCTCTCGACTCGGTGCCCGTATTCCATGAAGCCAAAACAGATCACCTCAAGGCGCTAACGGGTTTGGGGCTGCAACGCTGGATTGGCGAGCAAGAAACACAATCCAATTCAATGGAAATCCTTGAATCGCTTTCCAAGCTGCATGGCGGCAGCAGCTTGCGAAGCAGGGTCTGATCTCAGAGAGTAGCTGCCTGGAAGGCGTCTGGACTGAGTAGATAGTTCCGACAAGACTTACTCAATAATCCGAGAGCAAGCGTCCACAAAGGTTGCTTGAGGGCGGACTGACATCACCTCCATTATACGCATGATGGAGTAACGCTGGTGATGACGGTTACAGAGTCCGCATGCCAGGGCTGACCGTCACGAAGACTACCCGACCTCAAAACCTGAGACCGGCGCCCATACGATGAAGAACCGTCTTGAGCCGCTCGCGGCCACACCATGAAACCTAGCGAGCGGCACACCAGCTGGAGGTCTCAGCAAACCTACGATGAGCTTTACCGCAGCCCTAAGCCCATCCGCCCTAGCTCACCCAGAAGCTCCTCACGCCCATGTAGACTCGACACATTCCGGAGTCTGCTGATCACTTGCTCCGACCAGCCGGAAGCCTTCATTCCTTCGCGCTGATAGAACGCACCCAGTCGCGCATCGTATTCCGAAAGGACGCCCTCCTCGCCGGCGATCGTATAGGTTTGATGCCCGCGTAATACGCCCACCATGCCAAGTTTCATTTACCATGCGGTCAGCCGAGTTCGGATACGGACAGTTCGACAACATCCAGATATAGGTACTTCTTTTGGGAGCAAAACTGCTCACGGCCCGCGAGGCTTATCAGATCCTGCGGGACATCGCTCTCGGGGTTCGTAGCATGCGCCGTCTAGGTGAGCAGTCTTGGGCTGAGATCTATTGCGGTTTGATGACGGTGGAGGCCGATGGCTGGGTGCTCACGCTCTACAACGACTGTGACACGCTCGACTATTGCGACAGCTGCTACAGCCCGGAGGGACGTGCCTACATTTTTGACTCGCTGCAGTCGTACAGTACCGACCCCGTAGAGCTGCTTAGCACCTGGGAGCATGCACAGCTGGAAAAGCTGTTGGGTGTCGCGTAGCCGGCCACCGGGTAGCGGCAGGGTTTTGGTTTGGTGGACAGTCGGCTTCCGTTTGGGGTTCGAAGCGAGCTATTTCTCGCGCCGCCCCGGCTCAATGTCCAGACTTCCACCTAAAGGGCATCGTCTAGGCAACTCACGCAACAAACCCATGCTCCAAACGCCTGATAAACTCGATGGCCGTATCCGCTTCCAGCCTGGTTGCGATCATAGCGGCAGGAGCTTTGCCGCCAAATGCTTTTACCGGACGTGACATCCAGTGCATGGCTGCGTCGATATCGCCGCCATACAAGCGCTTCGCGGCGTCGAGCACTTCCAAATAACGGGCCTGTTGATCGGGGGGCAAAGTGCTCATGAGTACGCTCCTTCTGCGGTCTGATCCTAGGCTACACCATCGCCATCCGCTCACTGTCTCCCCCTTATAGGCGAGCCTGGTGCGAGTTTCAGGCGTGCCTATTACTACGATCCCTGCAGGTGGTTACGTTGGCCTGAGGCCGGCGTCTCAGGAAATGTGTAAATCAGTTTTTTGACGTGTAAAGCGGGGTGGTTTACACATCAAAAAATTGGTTTACACACCGAGTCGAGGGCGGCTTCAAGCTAGATCTTCATTTCTCTCCCGGATTCCCTCCCCGTCTCCCACTGCGTATCAGCACGCATTGACTCAAGTCCACAACACCATGCTTTCGTCATTCGCATGCTCGCTGCAATCGCTCAGCAAACAGAGGCAGATAAAGCTCAGACTCGGCTATTTGCCACCAAACCTTGTTCTCATCCTTGTCGGTCATGGCCAGCAGATCGTGCGCCAGAAAGACCTCAAAGCCCGCCCTCGCGACCTTATCTTCGGCGGTGAACTCGTAAAACCCGGCTTGGGCAACTAGCCTTTTGACGATCAGCGGCAGCAACCAGGCGGAGAAAATGAGATGGTTATGGCGAGGCCAGATGCTTCCCTTCTCACCATTTGCGGGGCCATGAGCTGCGGCGTTACGAGCGGCACAGAAATCGTGAACCCAGGCGTCGAGCGGGCGATTTACGTGCTTGTCCCAGTGCGTGCACCACCACTGTTCGTCCAGGCTCCCGTTATGCCAGATGGGCGGGTTCGGTAGCTCATCGAAGTGTTCGTTGATGGCTCTGCGGAAGGCAGCTTTGTCATGCGGAACGTCAAGCAGTGTGTCTATGGCGACCCGCATCAGGATCAGTTCGGATCGTTCATCTATGGATGACGCATCACTATTGGCTCTGAGGAAGGAAACGACCGCCTCGTCGATACGTTCCTTAAGTTCCCCAAAAGGTAGCCTGAGTAGTGCTTCAAACAACGGGATGTCGAGCGTAATCCGCGAGCTGTTGTCGACGTGGTACGGCCGAATGAACTTGAGCCCTCCCCTACCCGCCAGCATGTTTTGTGTCCCACCGTCACGCCGGCGCGTGGTCACACAGGAATGAGCCGGTGACGCGACATCAAACCGCTGCGCAACGACCTGGAGTGTGTCGGCGTTGCAATAGTCGGAAGTTGAGCACAACGACCGACCTACCAGGGCAGAGAATGCGAGATACGAACACTGAACCAGTCGCTGCTGGATTTGGGCGTCCGAGGCCTCAAGGCCCGGTTTGTCTTCGTCCCAAATGATGACCGCGGCTTGCTGGATCGGCTGTGAAGGCTGAGAGCCGAAACCTCTGTCGCCGTAGTTGCCTAGTACGCCGTCGAAAGCTTCCTGCGGTATGCCCAGCAACTCACCCGGAAGTCGACCTCGCTCATAAGGGATCAAGCGTAGGTCTGCGATCCGCAGCTCTTTGGCAGCAGATACCCACGGTAGAAAGAACACAACTGCCATAGCCCCTCGCTTCACTTGGTCATAAGATTGAAGAATCTTAGCTTAGTGGTGAGTGATCAAATGGGACTGATTTCTTCCGCAGGGCTGAATGACTAATACCATGTCGAAGCCGAAGAATTCTAAAATGAAAAAAAAGCCCCGAAAGGGGCTTTTGTGTGCGTGCAAAAATCATCCTGATAGTTACACGAGTCCGAGAATGCACGTCAGAGAGTCAGTACCACACCTATTAGATTGGAGCACTCCCCGGACTTTTATACTGTATATATATACAGTATAAAAGTCAACCTCCGTTACAAGCCACGACCGAACCTACTGACGATGCGGATCAATACACGTGGCAGCCCCTACTGCACACTCTCCAGCTTTCGCGTGAGCGTAATGAGGGGAGCGGAACACAACCAGGGCGGCATCTTGAAATACCAAGACGCCAGCTTTATCGCGGGAAACCGTGATACAAAGTCTGCTGCCAACCTTACTAGGATTCGCTAATCATGAAAGAGCTACGGACAGCCGCTGAAGTCCTTGAGCGCCTCAGCCATAACCAGGATGCATTACGCGCCGCCGTCGAAGAGCTAGCCAAATGGGTTGGTGGCCTAGGAGCAAGCAGTGTGGTGGGAAATGTGAATGGAGCTCTGTCGACTCTCGACGACAACATCGATGCCGTACGGCAAGGCATCGCGGAACTAGTAGCGGCGAGCGTCAAGCAATAGGCGGGCTCAAAATCTGTGTCTCTGCGCGCATGATCGCTACGGCTCGGGCAGTGAGCGGTACCACTCAGCATAGGGCGTGTTAACAGCCTTGTGGCGGTTGTAGTCCGGGCTGCCGTCGCTCCACCATACCGGGCCCCTCTCCCCTAGTGCCCTTTTCGCCTGATCTACTTCTGCTCGAGCTGTGCGCAACTGATCTGCATGATTTGTTGCCTTCGCTACTTTGACGGCTCTCCGCGCCTTGATTGATTGGCGCTCGCATGGCTGCGGGATTTACCTGGTGTTCTGGTTTGGGGAACTACCGTCCAACACGGGAAAAAGACTGCAGGTTCCGCCCTCGGGCGTCCCTACCCCCCGTACGCCTGAGGCCATGCGGCTAGCCTTGATAGAGTGCCTTCCGGAAGCGTTGCGATCTCGGATTGATGTAGTGGTGATAGATCTCGAAGCTGGAAGAACAAGCCTCACGCCTCGCATCTAGGAGGCTGTAGTTCTCACTCGCAGACTACCTTGGTTTCGCAAGCTCGCATCAATGGCCATACTCGGATGATGTTCGACTCTTTGCTCTTTGATCTTTGATCTTTGCTCTTTGCTCTTTGCTCTTTGCTCTTTGGCCTCAGGCATCGGCTTGAACCTGCGCATTGATGGCCTGTAGCCCCACGCCTATACTCGACGCACCATATACAGGAGCATCAAATGTCCAGACTCGCCGAATTCCGTAAGTTGGAGCAACAACTGGCTGCTCAGCTTGCCGAACTTGAGACCCTCAAAAACGATGATGGCCTGAAGCGCGAAATCGAATTCGAACAAAAGCTCCGTAGCCTGCTCTCGGAGTACGGCTACAGCCTGCGCGATATCATAGCCATTCTTGACCCACAATCTGTCAGTCGACGTGCACCAGCCGCTGTGGCTGAAAAGTCCACCCGCAAGCCCCGTCAGCTTAAGGTCTACAAGAACCCACATACAGGAGAGCGCGTCGAGACCAAGGGTGGTAACCACAAGACCTTGAAAGAGTGGAAAAGCCAGCATGGTGCCGACGAAGTCGAGAGCTGGTTAGCTAAGTAACCCTTCAGAAGCAAAGATTAGGGGCCTCGTGAAGGCCCCTTTTTTATTTTACCCAGAACAGTGATGCCTCTCTGGGCGACCCAACAACTTCTGCCTACTGCACGTTCCAGTAACGCCCTGCTCGTTCTAAGGCCACCGCACCAACTCCAGCTCCTTGAGCCGGATGGCCATCGCCGAGTCTGAGACACCGAATTGCTGGGCCAATGACACCAGGTGCTGGTTGTTAAATCGGGTGCATCGCGCCAGCGCCAGCTCACGTTCTCCCGACTCTTTCGGGGAGTAGAGAAGCCGATCCGGATTGTTGGGGTCGAGGTGATAGGCAATCACGTCACTGAAGCGCAATTGCCCCTTGCAACAGAACATGAACTCGAACCGTTCTCTCACCAGCTTCTGAGGCATTAGGAAGCAGGCGGCGAAGCGATCGGCTTGTCTCTCTGCAGGTGCACGTGGTGTTTGCAGATGACTGCCGTCAAAAGCGCGGTCGCGGTGCATGATAGTGTCTTCGTGGAGCACAAGATGGCCGATCTCATGCGCGCCGGTGAAGAGCTGGACTTTGTCACCAAACTCAGTCGCGACGGCGATCTTGTTCGATTGACGGTCAATCAGGCCCGCGATACGAGTACCGGCGTTGTGCCGATTGAAATGGGTGTCTCCCAGGGTGGGATGCTCATGGTAGTCGTAGCCGCAGACCATGGCAGCGATCCGGGGGCTGCGCATCATCATCGGCGGAACATCTTGATCTGGCCACAGGTAACGGCGATCACGGTAAATCTGCATGAGCAGATCGGTCGCTGCTTTCTCGATATGGGCTTCGTTCATGGCAAAACACCAGATGTAGGCTCTCAAGCACAATTTAGCCCAATATGTAGTGCTTTCAATATGTGCCTAATCCAATATATAGGTTTTGCCGATGAACGGTACGGCTGGTACTGGCCCGCTAAACTCCGATGGGTTCCGAGATCCCTTATAAGATCCGAGCTCTCGTTAGGAACCAGCCACGCTATCGAAACCCATGGTATTTCCTGTCCTGCGACCAAGGAACATAGTGGACTGGGTCGATCTCGGTGCTGAAGCGGACTCCCTGGATTTTGTGAATCACAATGCCGTCTCGAGCTAGACGTAGGCTTGGCTCCGGCGGAGGTACCAGAGGGACGTACCGGGAGGATTGATCTGAGTCTTTAGGTTCCGCTTCCCAGTACTCTGGGTAATACACCAACCTATCTTCATCCGGTTCCCAGAGACTCACATACTCAGCCTTTTGTGTGTCCTCGAGCCTTTCTACCCCACTGGCCTTGTTGAAAAGAATGACGTTCTGCCCCGGTGACGTATCCTGTTGCACCTGCACAGAGGGAAATAAGATACCGTCGAGATTCAGCTTTTCATGGGTTGCAAGGAAATCGGCAATAGCTTGCGTGATCAGATACCCGCTTTCCGCCGAGTCCGGCATAACTGGCATCGTCAGCTGGCGCTGTAAGTCTTTCAGAAACGCGCAGCGTTCGGTGAGGCTCCTGCGAATTGGATTGAAGTAGCTCAACCCCCGATGCGGACGCATTGAAGCCAGGTCGTTCAGGTTGAGAAGCCTCAGAGGCCGGATTACGTCGAACCGCGCGGTAACTACCATGCTGCCAACCGGAGGGCGCACCTCCGCAATTGCCGTGTGGTCATCTGTTGCGCCGTAAAAAACCGAAATTCCCTTGGCGTTCATTCGGCCAGGAGATCCCTTGCCTCCTGGTACCGGGCCGAGATGCTTTTCAGGGTGAGTCAGCGCTTCCTCCATGCTCTGCTCATCCTGAAACACCCTACCCCGTTGGAATGACGAGATTGGATAACCTTGGCCTGCGATCACAATGGCTGACCGGTCGTCCACCGAGCGCAGATCTTCTATGCCGTCGAAGACCATTGTCAGGATTGACCCCACCAAGGGATTTGCCAGCCGCGATTCGAACTTCAAGCTGTGCTCCATTTTCCGCCAACCGATAGTCAACTCGGACGAAGCCTCTGTTTCCTCTTCGAAACAAGGATCGTCATCATCTGGACAACTCCAAGAGTCGAGCAAGCGCTCATGGATGTCAGAAAGCAGGGTCTCATCGGAACCCAGCATGCGCTCCAGCACGTCATACAGACTTTCACCGATCGGTGGGTAACCATGATGAATCACTGAATTCGGTTGCTGAACCTCACGGAACGAGGCGTGGATTGCCGTTTCGCAGAGTTCCACCAGCTCATCCATGTCCATGACTGGGAGCTCTCGGTCGCAGTAGTCACACTCCCTGATATCGTTCTCCGAAGCATGATCCTGCAGGAAGGTTTCGGTAAGGCAATCGGTACACACCACTTGACGCATCACTTGCTCCTTTGCTGCATTACACGGCGCCTATCTACGTCTAGGCGAAGGCCTCTCGCTGATTTAAGCATTTACCCATCGGGTGCCGCCCTTGCCAATGGTTAGGAGCTGCCATCTCTACTGAAGCTCAGTTCCTCAACGGCCCCAAGTCAATCGCCAGGCAGCGAAGGTCAGTAACCTGTGCAACCATGGTGTCGCTGGCCTCGTGATAGGTGAAGGTGCCGAGGAAATAGAACGTGAAGTACCTTACCAGCCGTGCCTGATCGAGAATTTCATTCACATAGCGCCTTGATCGGTGCTGAGTCATGACCTCATCAGAGACCTGGAGAGATGCATCTTTGTCCGTAACCTTGTCATAGAAGTTGAATAAGAAGCCGGCCCCTTCACGCGGCTCAATCCGGCCACCGCCGTTGTAGACGTATCCTGCAGTGTCAGGTCTGGCCCAAGCCACCTTCTTGAAGTACGAACGCAACGGTATTTCACCACGCCCTGTCACGTTGATCGTTACCTCGGGAAAGAGGTCTTTCAAGGCTTCGCGTGTGTCGTGGTAGTAATCCACTAGCTCACGCAGGTCACCGCTTCGGTGCTTCCGATCGGATCGGGTGCCTTCTGCGCCGCCACCGCCCCGTCGACGAATAGCTCCTGCCTCGTCCTCGTCGCTTGGTGCGGCTCGAGGTGGACGTACCACGGGTTGTTCTGGCTGTGTCGGGGGAACAAAGATATCGATTACCGAAGTGAGTTGGCGTTTTGCCAAGCGTGTGCGGGTCTGTAACTCAGTCTCTCCGGGCAACGGCGCATCGCTACCTTCGTCCTCATCTGGCAGCATCCACTCGCAGTCCGCATGATGGTCATAGTGCTCGTTGTCTTTGTAATGCGGAGATTTGACGCGCGCTTTTTCGGTCGGGTGGATGTAGTAATTGACGGCTGTGATTTTTGGCACCACCTTGAGCGCCCTGCATTCCGGTGATGAGCACTGGAACAGAAAACGGCTACGTGGCTGGTTTTGGTTGAAATAGGCCTGATGAGCACCGCCAATGGTTAATTCTTTGGCCAAATCCACACAGTATGCCCGGGTGATCCTTCGCTTCGTTCGCATCTGCAGCCTCAACGCAAAAGCTTGAGACTAACGCGCGGTGTTTGGAGCGCCAAGGCCTGACCTAGAGCTGTTAGCTAATACCTTGGTCGAACATGGTGTCATCTGAAAGGTGAAGTTGGTAGAGGGTTTGGTCTGTTTCCTGACCAAACCCTCGCCTGGGGTTCGCAGATATTAAGAAGCATCTGTCTCAGGTTCGCCAGTAACTGCCGGCCCGCCTTCTACCGTAGAGAGTAGATCCTCGGCAACGGCTTGACGGTTTGACGCAGACTGGGCCCAGTACACCATGGCTGAGCATTCCTTCCAGTACTACTCGACGCCTGATCTGCAGGCTATCGGCACCTACCTGAAGTCACTTGCAGCCTCCGACCACAAGCCGGGTAAGCCGATGATCATGAGCGAGGCCGCCAGCGCAAATGCTGCTTTGCGGTATGAGGTGAATTGCTATGCCTGCCATGGTCTGGAAGGTGAAGGGATCGAGGGGATGGTAACCGCCTTCGCAGGCAACCACCGTATGCTTTCGGATGACCCGACCAACCTGATCCATGCAATGCTCATGGGAACGCGAGCGCCGCACACCGAGGCCAGGCAGGCGGCGGCGGGCATGCCTTCCTTCGCCTCGAAAATGAGTGACCAAGAGGTCGCTGACATCCTGAATTATGTACGCAACTCATGGGGCAATGGCGCGCCAGCCGTTACCGCCAACCAAGTCGCTGAGATGCGCGCAGCCCTCGGGGCGCACGAGAAGCTCAGCGCTCCCAAAACCCAGGCGCTGCAATGATCTTGATGAGAAGTCATCAGTAGCCGCTGTACTCCTCAAGGCACCGCTACACCCGGCGGTGCCTTTCTGAGCGAACCCGCGGCGATGCCACCCGGTACTCTACCTGGTGGTTTAGAATAGAATGGATCCTCTAGGCGGGAGGCATTTCATGCCGCTACATTGTTATCTCAAGGAAGGTGTTTTTTGAAAGTATTTTTCCATGCCGGCGATAATTGGAACCGAACTCCACCTTTAACAAAAACCGAAAAAACAGTACTGGCACTCAGTTATAATAACTGGGATGACTATTCTGTACGGACTACGTTGAACGCTGCATTCTATTATGAGGGCGAACGAATTTTTGAGTTCAACCTCAAGCTACTCATCGAGAACGACACCAACTCGCCAGTGAAGCTCAATGCGCTGCGTAACTCGGGCTGGGATGGCTATTTCCCCATTCCAGATACAAACTACGCGTCCGTCCCAAGTGACATTGAATTCTATGATGCGCTGATCACAAAACTGGGCGTTCAAGATGCTCAGAAGGTTTTGATTCTTATTCGAGACGCAGGTTATCTCGTAAACGTCACTCAGGACGAGGCTGCAAGAAAACTGACCGAACTGGAAAATTTTTCTACCTCACCGTTGCGAGAAGCCGGCGCTCGCAAATCTTTCCAGGATGGGTGGAAGGCATTTTCTGGAAATTCTCAATCAATTAAAGATTTCACGTTAAACCTCCCAGGTCGGGGTGTTGATGCGGTCACACCAGTCAGATTCAGATTTAATTCCGACACCCTTCCCTACGACATTAACGTCCTGATCGGGCCGAATGGCGTCGGGAAGTCCCACACGCTAAAAAATCTCGTTGCTTACTGGTTGGGCATGGATGCCGGTTCTCAAACACAGCTTCACAAATCCAAACACCAGCCATTTGATGCCCACCCGAACATTTCGCGACTGATCTTGATGTCTTATAGTCCTTTCGAGGACTTTGTTTTAGACCTGTCCGATTCCAAGCTCAAAGATAAAACTGCGTATAGGTACTTTGGCTTCAGGAGAGGCAGGCTTTCCGCCCAGGGAACGCGCCAAAGCTCCATCAGCCGTAACCAGCCCGCCAGCGATTCAGTCGAGTCAATGTTCAAGGCTCTAGCGGATGACGACGCCTTTAGTTTCCTTAACACCTGGACATCCAAATTCTCAACCATTCTAGATGTACTGCAACCCGCGCTTGGCTTCGAGAAGCTAGCGGTAGAGATCAATCCTAAGGCGGAGCTACCTCTTTTTCTCAAGTCTCTGGTCATTGAAGGTAATGATGGCAAGCAGTATATTCAGCTGACGCCGCTTACACACTCGAAGCTCCTCAAACTCAAAGAGAATCTTTTTTCTGTCGTCAACAGCAAGGCAGGGGTCGTATTCCTTAATGACACGGATAAGCTAGACCTCAGCTCCGGCCAGCGACTCTTCGTGTACATGGTCATAAATATTGTTGGACAAATCAAAGCAGAGAGTTTGATCATCGTAGACGAACCAGAACTCTTCTTGCATCCGACGTTTGAGGTGGAGTTCGTGGCCTTGCTCAAGAAAGTGCTTGCCGCATTCAATTCAAAAGCGATCCTAGCGACCCATTCACTTGCCATCGCTCGTGAGATCCCGGCAAACTGCATGCACGTTTATCGCAACGGGCAGTATGGGCTTGAAATCGATCATCCACCATTCGAAACTTTCGGTGGAAATATGCAAAGAATCTCGTCCTACGTGTTCGGGGACAGCAAAGTGACCAAGCCGTTCGCACAGTGGATTGAGGGGGCCATTCAAAAAGCCGGCAACCCCAAAAACCTGCTGGACAAGCTCAAAGATGAACTTAATGAAGAAATGACCATTAAAATTCTGAATGCGAGCGTACCAGATGGTCGCTAAGATCCCCAAGCCCGACGAAGACAGCATTGCCGTGTTAACTTTAGTGCTAGGCGAAAGAGTCAAGTTCAAGAAATTTTACGGTCGAATCACGCCAGACCTTACCGCCCGATACCAGCAGTATGACGATCAAAAGGGTTGTCCATCCGGCATGCCGCCGTTGGTATTGAGGAACTATGTCGATACAGACGGAGAGGCTGTCAAACGCAGGACATCATTGTTGGGACTATACAATCCCGATGAAGACAAATATCCTTTTAAAGAATTGGAGAAGCTCAGGAAGAAGAATAAACTTTTGGCATGCCCAGTATGTGGTGAACTTGGGAGGCCAAGGACACTTGACCATTGCCTACCTAAAACAACCTATCCAGAATTCGCGGCAAACCTGTTTAACCTCGTACCTGCCTGCGATTGGTGCCAAGGGGAGAAGCTGGTAGACTATAAAAACGCCGCTGGCACTAGAAGTTTCTTGCATCCGTACTATGATGACGTCAATCAACCGCTGTACTCGATAAAACTACAAGCGCCCTACCTGACTCCCGTGATTTCTTTCGAAATATCGAACGACCTGACCTTGGATCTGAAAAGCCTAGTGGCATCGCATTTGGAAGGAATCGGTTTTTGGGAGCGTTTCAAGGAATATTTCGAAAGCAGCTATCTGAACATTATTCGGATGGCGAGCGAAACCCGAGCTGGTGGTAAAGTCACGGTCACCACAGCCATCGAAAATGGTTATTCATTAGAAATAGGGAAAGGGATTAACAGTTGGGACGCTGTCGTGTATCGCTCCTTGCTGGCGGATCCCGCTGTGATGGATTTCCTTCAAAACGGAAAGCTTTCTGAATACCCCTAAGCCCTACAGCGGTACCCTGGACGATCGAATGGCGTGCGCCAGACCAATAATGGCGCACGCTCGCAACACGTCCCTCGCGACCAGTGCAATGCCGACGTTGCTTGGCAGGTCGTGAAGGCGTTTTTGACACGCCAGAATTCCTTGAATGTGTGCGAGAGGTACCGACCAAACCAAGCAAGCCATACCGCTGGTGCAGGCCCACACCAATAACCCAAGCACATTCCTGGAGATTTTCGGCAGGGGCTTCGCTGAACTGGTGGGTTCTACATCGTGCTAGCGTTCGCCCTGAACTATGCCGGTCAGCATGGCTTACCTGCTAACCAGGGGAATGCCTGCAGCACCCTACCGCTTGCATGCCGGCTAATTGTGGACTGAAAGCACCAGCCCAAGCGTGTTCAAAGCATAGTATTCTTCTGGAAGTTGAGCCCTGGCTCCAACTCGTTGAGCTAAAGTTGAAGCTCAACAGCTCCGCACTCAAAGCACGGTTTCAAGGCCTCCTCGGCAGCTGTGAATAGAAGACGGGCTATTTCTTGACGAACCTCGAACGTTCGCCCAGGAAGGATTTTGACGCTGATAAACACAAACGATGCTTCAGTCTTGTTGTGAGCGACAAGTGAGCTTGCCGCTGGGAAAAGAAGCGTCCTAACTCCACCATCTGGAAAGTGACCACAGTCCCGCGCAGCTTGGTGTAGCGCCTGTTTAAGTTGCGCTGCATCCTCGTCTTTCACCGCAGTGGTGGACTCAATTCTTATGTGAGGCACGTGAGGCCTCCCTAGTCTTTGACGGCAATACGATACAAGATTTTACTGCCTACGCTGGGCACTGACGCGATGCGCTACCGCCCACATGGTCTTGGAGTTTCACCGATCCGTCACAGTGGTAACCACATGTTTCAGCGCCTTGAATACCGGCAAAACGCCACCAAATCTATCTAGTCGGTTGCGATAAGGACTTCCCAGGATCGCTCGACCCATTAGGAGCGAAAGACATGGCCAAGGCTAAGACCATCAGCGATATCAACGACAAGTACCACTACAAGGACGAAAACCCAGGCGGCAAGCGGGACGCGAAACTCGTGTCCTGCGCCCAGTGCGACGACTACAACGAGTTGAGCTACATCTACAACGAGAAGCTCAAACCGCTGATTGAGAAAAACAAGATCTCGCATGAGGATGCAATTCAGGCGCTGGACGAGGCCTGTCAGGAGCTCAAAAACCCGCGCACCCGCGTGAAGTTTTATGAGCTGTTGACCGACAAGCTCGGCTACGACATCGCGGCCTAAGCCTGCGAGCGTTACACCGGGACTGGATGCCCACTGTCAAACGAGGCATCCAGCCCTCTCAAAAGTGAGATTCGTACGACGGCAGACATACCACCAGGTTGGCACTCCAAAGCGCTCCGAACGCGAGCAGTTTGACTCAGCCAGTAACTCGCGCATCGAGTTCATTGATCACCCACCCCTGTGCTTCCAGCGCGGCCCTCCGCTCAGCTCTCACCTCCCCCTCTCCCAGCGCACTGCTCCGAATGGCGAGACACAGCAGATGGGTGGGCCTAGTCATACCCACGTACATGAGCATCCTGTTTTTCCGGAAAGTCACCTGGTGTTCCTTCTTTACCAGCGGCTTACCCTCGAGCCAGGGCAACATCATCTCCAGAACGTGCTGCCCATTGAACGTTTCCAGGATCAGCGTCGCCGAATGAGTCTTGCCCTTGACTGAGTGCATCGAAGCTAGCTGCACGTCGACGGGTTCGTTCCTGCCATCCTCGAACCGGAATGTATTGATGGTTTTACGGGGTAACGCCGAATCCACATTTGCCGTATCGCCTGGCTCTGTCCAGGCAAGGTAGCCTTCAACCTCACCGTTGAATGAAATCTCCTCCCCGGAATGCAGCTCTTCGATCAGGCGCTTGAGTAGCACCGCATGCGTCTCCACCCACCGTTCCTTACGCAGTGGATGGGGGTGGAACAAATAGAGGTAAATGCATCGTTGGTAAGCGTTCAGTAGGTTCGCGTTACCCGCCAAGCTTCGCTCTATATATCGGTGAAGCCGTGCCCTGATCTTGACCGGCTTCCTCAGCCCGGCTCGCTCCGCGAGATGAAGCAAACACTTGGCAATCATCTCAACGCTTTCGTGTGCGTGGCCGCTGATAGCCAAGTGTGCCCTCGCCCTGCGAACCCCCTCAACAAACGTTTTAGGCGCATACCTCGAGCTATTAGCCTCTGAGCGATACTCGCTCCAATAGTGCACCAGCGCCTTGGGGAAGTGCTCTTCCTTGAACTCCCTCAGCCGGTGTACAGCACCGACTGCATGCACCCCGTGTTCGCGTTCAGCGACAGGTAGGCACCGAGACACCAGTTCCCCAAACGCGCCGAGGACACTGCTTGTATCGTTGTCAGGAAAGACAAAGATTGTATTTGGGCAGCCATCCCCCGTTCTTCCCCGACCGATTAATCCTCCGGTAATCGGAGCGACGGCGAACCCGTTCGCTAAGGAGGCAATGGCCTGGTTGAACCGAAAGCTGGTAGAGATATCAATCGTCTCTCCATCAGGAAATGCGCCATCGGACTCTCTGTCACCCTTGAAGATCTGTTGGTTCGGGTCTCCTACCCTCACCACGACCGTATCCACAGCATCGCGTGGAAATACGAGGTTAAGTAGACGATTCTGCGACGCGTCCGTGTCTTGCATTTCATCGACGAGCACGCACGGAAACCGAGCTTGCAATGAGCGAGCGATATCCGGTTCTTGCTCGATCATGGCCTGACCGAGTGTGAACACCTCGTCGTAACAAAAGTAACCTTCCGACGCCGCAGCGCCCATGGCTCTGGCTAGTTTCCCGTGTGATGGAGCTTTGGGCGAACAAATGTAGTGCACGCCTCCAAGCGGATTCGAAAAATCAGCGGTTTGAAGACGAAGATCAGCAAGCGTTGTGTCTCTGTTACCAAGCCAGCTCTCCATATTTCTTCGCTCGCGCCCCAACGCCCTTCCCCTGGCACGCCCGGTCGCCTCATCATCAACCATAACAAGCGGATGACCGTTCGATCTCAGCCAAGGTGAGGCCAGAAACCGCATGACAAAACCGTGGATGGTGTCGATGAAATGCGGGTATCGCAGCAGTCTCTGGCCGACCTCCGTGGTGCCCAGGCGATGCTCAATCTCCTCGCGTGCGGCATTGGTGTGCGACAGCACGCAGATTCCCTGCGTTCGACTGCGCCAGTGGCGACCGAGAATGGCCAGCTTGGCAACCACCAAAGTGGTCTTGCCGCTACCCGGGCATGCTGCCACATCAAGAGTATCGAGACGTTTGAGAAAGGCTCTTCGTGGCTCGTCGAGGTCGCGCAGCGACATAAGCGTGCTCACCCATTCGATGTCGGCATCGGTAACTGCCGGAACAAGATCCTGGAGCCGCATTACGCCAAATCCCCCGTTTCAGCAGCTTCTGGAGGTGCGATGCTGGTTGGCTCAGCGGGAGGCTGGGGTGTCAGATCCGGGATCGGCCCACCTGTAGCGTATTCGATCGCCTCAACCACATACGGCGGCAGCGCAGCACGCAAGCGACCCTGGTCGAGCTCACCCTCTTCAAACGCCGCCTCCAGTAGGTCGACCAGGTGCTGTGCAGTGATCGACTTTGAGCCAGAGTCTATAAATCGATAAATCTCAGTGGCGCGCTCCGCTTCGTCGGTGTAGCGCTCCTTGAGCGCCGCCAGCGCCTTACTCGCCTTCTCAAGTACTTTCATGCGCGGCAAGGTGCCTTCATTGATTTTCGCGTCATGCAAAGCCAACGTGGCGGCTCTATGCATCCAATCCATGAGCCCTTCAACGGCGAGGTCATACTCGAGCGTCCAATGATTGGCCACAAAGGTCTTCACGTTCTGGCCGTCGCCACGCGTCCGTTTATACCGATGAGCCGCGAGCTTTGGTGCACGCTCATCATCAGTAGCACCGAAGTCGCTCATCATTTTCCAACGCCGAGGCGCTGGTTTACCACCTGGAGTGAGTTTGTTCGGGTCTAACCCCATGATCGCCGGCGCGCAATCAGGCATCACATCCATATCGGTGATACAAGCCGTAGGTATCTGGATTACACCTTCCGAGTCATCGGCGCGCTGCATGATGTTCGCGTAACGACGCAACCCAACTCCCCCGACGTTCACGATCGACACGCCGTGCTTGGTCAGATCACGCTCCAACAGTCGAGCAAGGGCCGGCAATAGAATGGCCTCTGCATCACCTTCAACGATGAGCAACCCCTTCGCGAAGAACAGGCTTGCTTTCGTGACATCCAGAAAACGACTTAGGAAGCGATAATCGTCAGCGGAAAGCTTGGTGCACTTTTGTGCCATGGAAAACGCGCGCTGACCGTGAATGAGCACCAGGTTTTCCAAGGCAATCTTGGAACTGAGGTTCGGGCTGTGAGTTGTGAGGATTACCTGAACAGCTCGCGTGTTCGCTGGCTCCTGCCCCTGAGCTTGAGCTGCAGGTTGGGATGCGTTCGCCAGAAACTCCATGAGCCTGAGCTGGCGCTGCGGGTGAAGGTGCGCCTCTGGTTCTTCGATTAACAGGAGCGGAAGTCCGTCCGGCTCCTTGCCAAGCAGCAGGAGTTCGCAGGCCATGAAAAGTAGGTTATTTGAGCCCAAACCATAACTGCCCTTCACTAAGCCTGAACCCTTGTCGAGCAGTCCCAGCTCCAGCCGCTCAAGGATTTGCTTGAGCTTGGTGGTCTCACTCCCTGTATCGCCGAAGCCAAGATTGCTATGAAGCGGCTGTCCCGCGAGAGAGAGTGGCTCTAGATACCGATCATTGATGGTCGCCTGGGCAACCTTGATAGAGTCATGGCCCCGGACGAGCTCACGCATGAAATCGCCCATCCCCGCGATACTCAGGCCATAGGCATCAGCTGTAGAAGCTGGTGGAGCGGTCTGCACATACGACTCCCCACTGTCGATACCGGGAAAGCTGCTCAGCACTTGAGAGAGCCGGGAGTTACGGCCCGGCGACATCTCACGCTCGGCATCGCGCAAAGGCTTCAGGTAAGCGGTCGCCAGTAGTTGCCGCGCCCCGACGTCCAGGGCCGGCCCTTCCCCACGCTCACCACATCGAACCTGAATGTCGACCCAGCGCCTTGATGCCGTGGGCACAGCGAGTCGACGCGCTGACCAATGCACATGGAGCACGCCCACGCCGTGAGAGAATGTCACATACTCAGCAAAAGCACCGAGCTCCAAGGTGGATAGCCCGGAGAGTGTGCAAACCAAGGTGATGTCGGTTGCAGGCTCACCATTGCTTTGCACATGAAAATCTTCCAGTTCCAAGCGCAAGAAATCAGAGTCACGGGTCTGCAAGACATGCCGGATGGCATCGATTACCGCTGTCTTGCCAGCATCGTTCTCACCGACAAGCGCAGTGACGCCTTCATTGAAATGGATGACGAAGCCTGGAGTCAGATCACCAAACTGGCGGAAATTTTTGATCGACAGCGATGAAAGATACATACCACTTCTCCCTAAGCCTGGCTCATGGCCGAGTCGAGGCTTCCTAGCCAAACGCAATGTGACTGGCTATATGCCACAGACTCGGGCAAGGCGCTATCTCTAGCGGCTAAGAGCGGCGGCTGAGGTGCAGGAGCGCTGTGGTATCGGTTTTCCTAGTTGCCGAGCCCGAGGCGGATGCAGGACGACGCGGGTGGGATCGCTGGCCACGAGTCGTCGAGCACCCGAATCGACTGCAACTCCAGCTCCAGAGCAGCTTGGAGATTGGCTAACTGAGCAGGCGAGATTTTGATTCCAAATGCAGCCGCAGTGTCTTCGAGGCCATGGTCGTGGGTCATGCTCCAGCGGATATCATTGGGGGATGAGGCGCGACCCTGCTGTGAGCCCAGGCGGAGAAGCCGTCGATAGGGGTTCTGCCGGTTTCGAATCTCCAAAAGCGTACCGAAGAGATCAAAAATTACCGCTACTGTCATTCGTTGCTCCTCATCAGTACGCAGCCTCGCAGCTGCTCGCTACTGCACAACCACTCCATGCGCGGCGAGCTCCTTCACCAGAGTGCTTCGACGCAGCATCCGGGGGATTTTAAAGAGACTTCTGTATGCATAGAAGAGGCACACAGGCGTAAACAGTAGCCCGATACCAAACGTCGCTGTTGCGATGATCAAGCCCGCAGGAATTGCCGCCACAGCGAAAACGATCCCTTTGAGAATACTGGATTTAGCAACCTGCCGCAGGTGATCAAAGTCATATTCAACCTTTCCGTCTGCCTTTTGGAACGCCACCAGAACGATGCTTTTCTTGTTCAAATGCTTGTAGTACCAAGTGCGAGGCTTGTCAGTAACAATCGCCCCGTGCCTTTTCAGGTAGTCGAGCATGCAAACTTCTTTGAAATAGAAGGTTTTCCCTTCACTGTCTTCACACCGAACTTGGCTATAGAGCGTATCAATTTCAGCAGAATTTTTAACATTGTAGTTCTTGATGGTAAGTTCAATTCTTTTCAGACCAGACATGCATTTTCCTTAGTGCTTTCAAAGGCCACGTGAACACGAGTGCGCAAGAAGCCGTCCAGCGAGTTGGTCAGCGGGATATATAAAGCTCTAAATCCGAGGTGCTCGCCGCGCCTTGCCAAGTACTACAGGTTGAAAGCGGCTTCCAGGCCGGGTGAGTCAACCCAATTGAATGCTCACCGCGGCTCGCTGAGCTCGCTAGCGATAACGTAGTAGTCTTTGCCGCTTAGGCTGCGCATTAGCTTGAACCCCGCCCTTGTCTCAACAAGCTGAAGTGGAGGGGTAGCAACCGTCATCCCATTCGAGCTCACGTTTGACTGATCGTTGTAAACGAGCGCCGCATAGCTCTGCCCTGCCCGTGCTGCGTTGACAAGGTAAGCGTCGACGACCACCCCCCAGGAAATGCCCTGTGCCTGAATGACTTCTGAGGGAAGATCTCGCTCGAGCTCTATCGGCTCGACGGCGTGGTCAAAAAAGTGCTTCATCGCCGAAGTGGCCATTAGATTTGGATCTCGAAAAAAGGGTCAAAACCGGTGTTCTCTCCAGGGTAGCCACGGGGGTTTGAGATCACCCGGCAGCCAGCCAGCTCAACATCTGTAGCCTCATGCGTGTGACCGAACACCCACACATGGGCCTCCTCAATTAGGTGCTGCCAGTCGTTGGTGTACGCTGCAGTAAGATGCCCTTCATGCTGCTCACCAATCACCACGTGAGATGGTGAGTGATGGGTCACTACTACCGTTTTGCCGCCAAACGGTCGAGCGAGCTCTTGGGTGAGCCAGTCCTTAGCGATGTGGTTCCGGGTAACCAAGTCATCCGGTCTCAATCGTCTGTAGTTTGAGTCTGCCCTGATGTACTTGAAGTCGTTCATGCCTTGCCTGGCACCGTTGCTGGCCGCGACCTGGTTCCCTGTTGACGTGAAGTCAGTCCATGCTGTGCTGCCGAGGATTCTGACGTCCCCCAGAATCAGCGATTCGTTTTCCAGCACATGCACGTGGCCGGCCGCGGCGCCCCTCATTTTCTGCAAGGTGCGATCAAGGTGCCCGTCGTAATATTCGTGGTTCCCTGTGACGTACACGACCTGGCAGGCGAACGTCTCGTTGGCCCATTGGACGCCCCTGGCCTTTTTGTTGATGTCGCCAGCGAGGATTACCAGGTCAACCCCAGCATCAAGGGGCGGTGGGTCGAAACGGTGGAACTCGGCATGGAGGTCTGAGTAAATTCTGATTCGCAAAACGCAGGCCTTGAGGCTTTAGCTATAAATTGACGCCGACTGGGTTACAGAGCGCACGCGTGCCGGGACTCGGCACAATGGAACGGAAGCATCCCGATCTTCGCTTCCTCGATCAGAGCACGGCACAAGCGTGCCAGTCAGTTCATCTCGCAGCACTATATTGCATGGAGTCGAACCGCGCAATATGGCTTTATCCTCGGCTTTGGGTATTCCAAATGTCGTTGAGAGAACAGCTAGCCGCAGTCTTGAGGCTGACACGTACCGCCCGAAACCTGTCTCAGGAAGACTTTCATGGCCGGGTCGAAGCTCGGCATATGAACAATATCGAGCGCGCGAAAAGCAGCCCTACCCTGTCATCGCTCGAAGACATCGCCATCGCATTGGGCGTTGATCTTGTTGCGCTCGTGGCCGTGGCCAGCGCTCATGACCGTAGCCAGACCCCTAAGGAATTTTTGAAACACCTGGCCGGCGAGATCACCAAGCTTGAGAAGCTCGGTGTCTTGGACAAGCTCGACGGCGAATTCACCGACGGCAAGCTTCAGTCAGTACACGGTCGCATTCGATCAGGCGCTGCCAATCGAGCGGCGGTGCTTCAGTGCAAAGCTGAAGGTAAGACGCAGAAGGAGACTGCGGAGCTGCTGGGGCTTGCAAAATCGACGGTGAGCAAACTGTGGAAGACGCTATAGGGCGGTTTGAGTCAGTAAGGGCAAATGGCCCGATGCTAGGGCGTCAACCATCTTGCGAACCCCTTATAGGGATTAGCTAGGCCAGCACAGCCAAAAATTAGTCAAGTAAGCAAACTGGTGGGAGCACATGTCAGGACGCTCGGGCTCAGGCGCCAAAAAAGTTGACGACACCGGAGTCAACCGCACTATTGAAGCGACCTACTAGACGATCCAAAATCCGGACAAGTTGGCTTGAATTAATCACCTGGAAACTATCAAGCTCGTTGAGCATTGAATAATCCCAATCATAAAACATATGGGCCACAAGCATACCGGCTTTTGACCAATTTAACGTAGATGGTCTTGGATACTTGTAAGTTTCAAGAGATAACTGGCACGCATCAGTCTCAACTCTGCTCCTCGCCAAATGTATGTCCCCTGGCACACTCCTGTACAATTTTTTGGCTGCTGTTGGGCGAACCATTTTCTCCTGAAATACGAGCTGTGCGAGGACGTGCAATTTCAAACGTGGCAAGCCATAGCTAAAGCTGTATGAAATTATCATGCCAGTTGCACTATCAATTAAGAAACAGACTGGTGTGATAGCGTAGTCGTTTGCGGGCACCGTACGAACGCGCAAACCAGAAACCCAGTAAAGGGATATGAGATATTTATACACGCAGTTACCTCCAGCCTATCAAAGAAGATACATTCAACAGTTCCGTACTGTACAGCTGTAGCATCGTACGGACGCGCTCCGAGGAGCCAATCCGTTGCCAAAAAGAAGATCCCGACGTGCTCAGATAAAACTCATGATCTGGCCGAGCGTCAGTGGCTTGCTCGTCGGTAATCCACCCCAATAATAAGCCTACCAGGTAAAACGCCCGAGCGCGGGCGATCGCCGTGACGCGTAATGGCAACTGATGAAACAGGGCAAGACTATTGCTATTATCAAACTCACTGCTCGACTGAACTTTGAACTTCAGCAGCGACGTGTAATCAGCCACAACCTCAGACGTCAGTGTAAGGCGCATGAGCGTCAACAGAAAGTTTTCAGCGTTACGCTGCACCGCCTGATTTTGACAACCCTTTATTAATTTATCTGCGCGCTCAACGACCATCCTGCCGAGTAGCTGCACTGCACTGTCCTTCTCGAGCCATTTCTTTTCCCTCTCCAGCTCATGACCACGGGCGCTATCGTACTCGAAAACATCCATCGCAAAATCCACTGAGTCATGCAGATAATTTCCAGCACTACGCAGTACACAGCCATGCACCTGACAAAACGGCTTCAATAAGTATCGCCAGCTTCTGAGATACACTGGAAAGCCCGTTGCCGTCACCGATTCCTCCATGCAAGTAAGGCAGTAATCTGATCGAAAGCAGATCGGTATGATTTGAGCCTCAGAGGGACGGAACGTGGATTCGATCCACTCCATCGAGATCTCATAGCATTCTGCAAAGGCCTTGACCCCTGGTAGACTGAAGTCAAAATCATAGTCTTTACCTCTGCCTCCTAGCGCTTCGATGTAGGGTGCGCGTAGCGTTGAGCTTTCCCACGCGTCGGATGGCATGCCCCAAAACGCTCGCACTTCAGGCTCAGGCTGGACTTCACGCACTCTGTACATCCAGGATGAAAGCGTTTCATCAGGATAAGGCTCAGGATAAAGTTTAGAATAATGGTTAGAAGAAGGCCCCGGGTAGGCCTCAGGTGCAGAGAAACTGGAGGACATAACTTTCGTACTCATTTAAATCATTCGTCGTGCTGAGCGCCGCCACTGCGCCTTGCTGGTAAAGGAAGCGCTCAACTAGTTTCAGCCTGAGTGACCTATTGACGTCCTGAATGTCTAAGCCAAATTTTGGCTCTGGGACTCTAAGGCTTTCTGCAGTAAGGCTGAGCGAGTACTCACAATTCAACCTCCCCCATAGTCGATTCGCGAACTCATGGTATTCTTCATCTATCAGCCGCTGCCTAAATGTGTAGCGGCGCCAACCAAGCCGCAAGTACCTGTCGAACCTTTTTTGCAGTAGAGCACTGCGCATTGAAATTACAAACTTGAGACCTCGGATTTCTTCTGAGAGAAGACGAATAACACCGAAAACTGTTTCATAGTCATCAATGTCACTCGCTAAGACATCTAGATCATCGACCAAAATCGTTTTTTGAGATGAGAGCGACAAAGTCCGTACCAAATTTGGCGCCAGTACCCTTTTTTTGGGATGGTACTTACGCCTGACATGGAATGCATCAGACAAATGATCCAAAAACTCTGATCCGCCAATGTACATATCACCCTGCAGGAGCTGAGTGCTGCTAGGGTGGCGCTGATGCAGCGTTCTGAATAATGTTGTGATGCCGCATCCTGAAACACCATCCAGCAGCATCACGTTTGACTCTGTATTTGTTTCTGTATTTACCTCTGCGTTTGATTGAGGGGGTGGGTCTCTGGGGCAGATGGATTGTTCTAAAGTCTTCATCATGGCCAGCTGTTCCGTTGAAAAATACGGGAGGACGAAATCGTCCTCCAATACTTCTCGAGCCAGAGCTTTAGCTTGAGAGGGCGTCATTACGCGCAGTCCTTCTCCATGCTCACGTCGTGCAGGCCCTGCAAACTCGTTCCCAGTTCCATCGCCATGATGGCTTCCACGTCACGGACATGCTTGAGCGTGATGCGTTCGGTACCGTCTGCGATTGCAGCCCAAGCCGATGCCTGCAGAATCTTGACGATGTTGTCGGTGATCCCCAGCGACTTCTCGACAATGGCCAAGCAGAGTTCCTGGTCACGAAAGTCCGTCGGCTTTTTCAGGGGCAGCCGGTGGATATAGCTGAACACGAAATTCCGAACATCTTGGCCATTCGACCAAGTCTCCAAGTCGTGAACTGCATAACGACGAGCGAGTTGCGGATCCTCCCTTAAGAAGCGGGCGGCGTCAGGCACACCAAAGGCGAATACCGAAAGGCCATAAGTGGAACCGGAAAGGTTCTTCAACAGCGACAGGTTGACCTTTCGCTGGAAAGGCGAGAGTGTAAGCGCATCATGCACCTCATCAATGACAATGGCTTTGATGTTCTGGCTTTTGATGAGATGCTGGAGATCCGGACTGATCCTCCGTGACTGGCGGGCTCTACGGCTCGTGTCCAACCCCATTTCGGCAAGTATCAGCTCCTTCAGACCCATGTTGTCCGCGTTTTGGTGCATCGTCACGGTGACAATTCGGTTCACAGAAGTGATATTTCTGCGTCCAAGCTCCTCGATCATGCTCGTCTTTCCGACGCCCCCCTTACCCAAACACAGCAAGCAAGGGGCAACAACCTTCCTTGGCATGGACATGATCATGTCCATCTTTTTGAACAAGCGCTCGGCGGAGGGGTGCGGAACGAAAAAATCTTTCAGGCAGGACATAGCCCGATCATGATCGCTCAGTTCAAACAGTTGGTGGCAGCTGCAGTGCACATGAGAAAGATCCATAATTTATCTCCAGATATAATATATAAGACGCATTGAGGATAAAAAGACACACTGAAGCCTCAGCTATATCTTTGAACTGAAATTTTGGCTGTGCCGATGAGTTAACAGACTTGTTATTGTAGCGCCTTGGTAGATGCGTTGCTTAAATGCTGGTTGATCTTTATTCTGTATCCAACCAACAGCATTTTCTGCGCAAGCAGGCCGAATGGTGATAACCACGATCTTAAGCACCCTGCTTGCAGGATATATAAGTTGGAGAGTAGCTATTGTGGTTTATTTACCTCACTCTTGTTTATTGGATCGGTGATTTGGAGCCTGATGTTGAATTCAGGGACTGGGCTTGGGGTGAGTCTTGGCTGGATCTATGTCTGAGGCGGAGTCTCAGTCATTCATAAGGTCAGGCCAGCTTCAGTAGAGAGTCGGTGGCGCATCAAAGTCGATCTGCTCTGCCGTGCTGCTTCTCGAAAAGCCCTGCCAGCGACGCTCCGCGGCCTTTCGTTCTCCCCCGACAGCTCGAAGTGCCGCACGCCCTTTCCGAACTTTTGAAACTTCGGGTTTAGGAGTTGTGGCGTTTTCGGGCTTTCCGGGGGATGCGATGCTGGCGGGCTTGGCAGTTGCAGCATTGTCAAGGAAGTTATCCAAGTGTTCCGTTTGATCCGTAAACTCCGGCTCGGCTTGCGTATTGACTTGAGACCTGGAATCAAGCGACTCGGTATAATTCCGCTGATCGCGTTTGCCGGCCGCTTTGGCAGCTTGGCGCTTGCTTTGAGCAGTCCGCCGGTACTCTTCTTGGACGATTGCATTGCCCAAAGCAAGAGAAGCGGTCGCATCAGCAGAGTAGGTGCCATCCCGCTCACCCTTCTCCTGCCGCTCAACCCTGTACAGGGCATAGTCGTGGCTACGCCGCATCTGATTTCTGTACTCTGGTACACTTACATAGGTACCATCCCCTTCAAGATCTACGAATATCTTCGAAAGATCATTTGGGTCGTACTTAACTACCAGTTGTTCTCGCACTTTGTTCTGCAGGCACGGTGCATAGTAGAATCGCCCGTGCATTTCGATCCCACCTGCGCGGATGAGCTTCGGCCTTTCTGGGTAAAGTGCGTACCGAAATCCTTCATGCAAAGGCTCGTCGATCTGACGAGGCTGTGAATGCTTCCCAAAATGCTCACCCCATTTTTGGGAGGGAAACATCTTTATGGCCGGATGCTTGCGATCGTTATAAGCATGAATGGCGCAAACGAAGAACTTCCTAAGTGCAGTAATAGAGATGGATGCCCTAGCCACACTGTTCTCATCACCTCGCTGCTGTGTATTGGAATAGGTTGTCCCCCTCAAGAAATGGATATGAGATCGCATCATCGTACCTATCAAGCGCTCGATGTGCCCTCCCTGATGTTTTTTACCGACATCACGGTGTTCAACTCTCACACCGAAACGTTTTAACCTCGCCTTCAGCACCTCTGAGCGAAACTCAGCCGCATTATCCGCGTGTATGACCTCGGGCACGCCGTGCATAGGCCAGACGCTTGCATCCAGCCCAAGACTGGCGAGCATGGCCGTTTTGGGAAGGACGCAGTTCTCGATAAGCATCGCTACCGTTACAGAATTGGGCGGAAGTAAGCTCAGGTAAAACCCGACAATCGCCCTCGTATGTATACAGATAGCAAAGCTAACCCAAGGGCGATCAATCACCGTCCGCTCCTGCTCATCCACGACGATCATGTCGACACGGGTATGGTCGATCTGAACCCATTCAAGCGGGCGGGACGTAACCTTGTATCCGGGGCGAGCCTCGAAGATGTCAGCAGCATCAACCTTCCCTAGCTTCATGTTAGCCAGGAACCGCTTGCCCTTCTTCAAAAGCCGCCGTCGTACAGCATGATAGCTAGGCCTTTTGAGACCTCGCTCGTCAGCAAGCATTTGGGCGGTCACCCAAACCCTTTCGATGGTTGCTGCCTTCCCTGCGTAGGTCTTGATGGAGTCAACAATCAACCCCTCAAGTTCTCCCCCAAGCTCGGACGGCGTCGGACGGCGTCCGGGCATGCTGGACGTAACGGCACTTAGATCACCGCCACGTGCCCTCACTCGCCGGATAATTTTATGAAAGCCTGATGGCTTCATACCGATCGCGTTCGCCGCATCAACAGCGCTGATTTGACCGGAAAGATAAAGCTTGATCGTCGGAATCCGGTCGCTAGCAAGATCGAAGCGAGCAATGGTCTTATCCGAACTATCCAGGTTTAGCTTTGAGCTCGATTTTGATTTTGCGCCCAGTGAGGGCGCTTTCGATAGCTCATTCTCTTTTTCAGATGTTTTATTGCGATTTGTCATTCCGCCTACCATTTGACGAATTGCCGTTGGGTAATGGCATCTGCCCGTTGGTTTTAGGTAGTGGTTATCACTTGCTGGTTTTTAAAGAGCGGCACTGCGAAAGCCAAGCTAGTTTTACTTCCTAGACCGGCAAGGTCAAGTTCCACTCCGGAGAGCATTAAAGTTTAATTAGGCATATATTGACTGACAATTTTGGCTGTTTTATTTTACTGTTTTCAACGCCTAAAAAATATTGGAGGCCCGATGGTGTCAGGCTTTGAGGGGCTGAGCGGGCCTCATGAAAAACTTGCCAAATGAGACGAGAAATGGAGTATTATTATATATATTGACAAAAATCGTATCTGCGGCATCGATATATGCGATTAGCGATCTGGTGAAGTTCGCATCGAAATCACAAATGTTTTTTTTGCAAAATTTTTCCTTGGACTCTATGTTCTTGGCCATCGCGGCTGAAAAAGCGTTAGTTAATACGGACACTTTCCGCAGTTTGCGCGGTTAATGCGGACACTTTCTGGGAAAAATTTGCAAATAATCTGGACACTTTCCGTCAAAAAGTGTCCTGAGTGCAAATTGGGATGCTGGAGGTCTTGAATTTCGGGGCTTGCGGGGAGTGTCCACGATTCGCAAAGGTCACACGTAATCCAGCCAAACCAACGACCTTCCCACCCTGCCTCCCTCTATGCCACCTCGCGCAAGCACTGGAAAGATTCGGACAAGCACCCTCGCAATGCCTCGCTCAGCCTTGCTGAATTGACATGCTCGACCTTTGAGCTGCGTTGAGCCACATGAGTCAATCCGATCCGTGCATTGAGCAAACGCGGCTAGGCACGTTCACGTTGCTATAGTCGACTCTATCGCCGACCGTACCTCCAGGAGCATTTACCCAGTGCCCGACATGTCGACCAACGTCGCTTACACAAAACGCTTCAACGCCGTCCTCACCTACATTGATGAGAATCTCGAAGGTGATCTGTCGGTGAATACGTTGAGCCGTGTGGCGAACTTTTCGGCATTTCACTTCCATCGGCAATTCAGCGCGTTCGTAGGTGTGCCTGTTTCACGTTATGTGCAACTGATGCGATTACGACGCGCGGCGCATCGCCTGGCAACCGTCGCGGAGCACTCGGTACTGGAGGCAGCACTGGGTGCTGCCTTCGAAAGTCCGGAGGCATTTTGCAGGGCCTTCAGCCGGGCGTTCGGTATGTCGCCGAGTGCTTTCAGAAAAGAGCCGAACTGGCAGGTCTGGAATACGGTGTTCGCAATCCCTCATTTTTCCAGGACGATCATGATGCAGATACGAGTCGTGCAATTCCCTGAAGTCAGGGTCGCGGCATTTGAACATCGCGGGCCCGCCGGGCTTCTCAATGAGAGCGTGCGCAAGTTCATCGAGTGGCGCAAGCAAAGCGGACAGTCGCCGGTAGCTTCGAGTCGCAGCTTCGGCATTCCCTTTGGCAACCCCGATACGACACCTGCGCAGGCATTTCGCTTCGCAATCTGCGGCGAAATTCACGAGGCCGTGGCGCCAAATGAGTTCGGGGTGCGGGAGACCGTGATTCCAGGCGGGCGCTGCGCCGTGGTGCGACATGTGGGGTCACCGGATCACATCGGCGAAACGATCTATCCGATTTACCGCGATTGGCTTCCTGCCAGTGGAGAGGAACTGCGTGACCAGCCACTGTTCTTCCATTACCTGAGCCTCTTTCCCGAGACGCCGCAGGACCAGTGGCAAACTGACGTGTATGTTCCGTTGCAATAACGCAGCAAGCAGCTTTCAACCTTGAACCGACGTCTGAGCGCCGGAATATTTTATCCGGTCTTCAGCGCATCCGACTTACTCACGCCCTGCACGCCATTCTCGCAATTTCAAGTCAGCCTTCGCGCCGATGCTGAGAAAGGGCTGGGGCGGTAAACTTCTAGGTGATGCGTAGTCGGCGAAAATTTCGGCCAACTGAGATTTCATTTCCAGAACCGCTTCTGCAGCGGCTATTCCCGCTGCCGTCGATTTGGACGCACCCAGGCCGTTGCAAGCGCAAGCCGCAAACAGACCTTGCTCAATCTCCCCGAAAATCGGCACGCTGTTCCAGGTCAGCGCCATCGGCCCTCCCCACCGATACTGCATTCTCAAGCCGGCAAGGTTGGGGAATCGATCGGCGAATTTTCCGTCGTGGACACGCCCTGCGCTTTGCACGTGGCCCTCGTTGATTTCCAGTCCCGCGTGATAGGAATAACGTGAGCGGATCAGGATGCGATCGCCGTCCGCACCACTGACCCGGCGCACCGTCGTGCCCATGGGCAACGCCGGTGTGGCGGCCCAATCACGTTTGCCGCTCAGACGTCCTGGTTCGAAAGGCTCGGACATGGAGGCGTACGTGAAGACATGCAGCATTTGTCCAGGAAACAGGCCGAAGCTCTGCGCATGCCCATTGTTGGCCAGGATGATTCGTTTGGCAGTGACGGTACCCTTGACGGTTCTTAGAGACCAGCCTCCCGGCTGCTTCACGAAGGATCTCACCGCGGAGTTTTCATACAGCTTCACCGGATTGCGAAAACTGTCGGCAACAGCGCGTATATAGGCTGCTGGCTGGACCATCACCGTGCCGGGCATGAACAACCCTGACGTGTACAGCCGGCTCCCAGTCACCTCATAAATGCCTTCGGCCTTCAGAACCGCATGGGCTTCGCCGAGCCCTTGCAACTGACGAGCGTAGCGGAGGATGTGCGCATCCCCTTTTTGGCTGATCGCGACACTGTAGCGACCACACGGATCGATAATCTCGCGTCCCCAACCATGCTCCTGTGCCATGTTCATGGCCAAGTCGATCGCCGTCCGATAGAGCATGATGTCCCGCCGCGCCCTGTCATTCGATGTGTCACCGAAATCCTCTGAGCTGACCTCATGGGGAAGATCAATGATAAAGCCTGAATTGCGGCCTGTGGCACCTTCTCCCACTACACCCGCTTCCAAGACAGTCACCCGAAGCGTTGGATCAAGCTGAGACAGCCGCCGCGCGGCAGAAAGGCCGGCAAAGCCGGCACCGATGATCGCCACGTCAGCGGTCACAGCGCCCTCCAGCGATGCGGTTGGCACACGCGCCGGAAGCATCGCGACCCAAGCGGGAAGACTGCTGTTTTTTGGAAACTTCTTGGCCACGTACATGACTGTCGCTCCCAATGTCATCAGGCGAGGTCAGACTCGAGAGCGAGCAACGGCTCAAGAGCAGCCTTCAGCACGTCGATTTTTTCGGCGGACAGACGCGACAGTGGCCGACGCGGATTCCCCGCCCCATAGCCGGTGATCTCAGCGCCGGCGTATACGCACTGCACATAGTCCCCCTGCCAGATCAGTGACATCACCGGCTCGATCGACCGCCAGATCTCCCGGGCGCGGGTCCAGTCCTGTTTCATGGCGGCATCAACCAGGGCGACGCACGATCGCGGAGCCATATTCGCCCCGCCCCAGATCAGGCCCGCCGCTCCAGCAAAGAGCGCGTAGGGCACCAGTGGGTCAGCGCCATTCATCGTAGGCAGCCCAGTGCGAATCAGCGAGGCTTGTGCAGCAAGGTCGCCGCTGCTGTCCTTGACGGACACAAAGTTCGGAATCTCGCTCAACTGCAGAAAAAGCGACGGGGTCACTTCCACGCCAACGGCCTGAGGCACGTTGTAGCCAATGATGGGCAATCCGGCTTCGGATACCGTGGAGTAGAAGTCAACGATGCCCCGGTCATCGGTTGGGCCTTCGAAAAAAGGCGGGAGAACCATGATGCCATCAGTTCCACATGCAGCCGCATGGCGGGTTCGCTCCACCACCTCATCGGCCAATAGCGCAGAGGTCTGAACGATGACGCGAGCACGTCCATTGATGACTTTGGAGCCGAAGGCTACCAACTCCCCGGATTCTTCCTTGCTCAGGTACACATGCATACCGGTCCCGGAACTCAGGACAAAACCATGCACGCCAGCAGCCAGGTAGCGCTCGATCAATGTTTCGAAACGCGGATAATCGATCTTGCCTTGGGCATCGAAAGGCGTGGTAACGGCCAGATTGACACCGGGAAAAGCGAATGCGGACATTGCATCAAGCCCCTTCTTCATCGCCGGACAGGTCAAGCCAGATAGTTTTCAGTTGGGTGTACTGATCGTGCGCATGCAGCGAATTGTCTCGGCCACCGAAACCTGACTGCTTATAACCGCCAAATGGCGTGGTGATGTCACCTTCGCCAAACGAGTTGACGGTGACTGTCCCGGCCTTGAGCGCGCGGGCAACACGCATGGCTCGCTTGCCGTTGTCCGTGAACACCGAAGCCGCGAGTCCGTATTCGGTGTCGTTGGCCACCGCTACCGCTTCCTGGACGCTACCGACAGTGATGACCGTGAGGATCGGCCCGAAGATTTCTTCGCGCGCAAGCCTTGCGTCATTGCTCGAGACTTCAATGATGGTGGGGTGTACATACCGCCCCTGGCTTGTCTGCCCACCGAAGAGCAATGCCCCACCCTGCCCCAGGAAGGAACTGACCTTGCTGAAATGTTCGGTGGACACCAACGGGCCAATTCGGTTGGCCGGGTCGAGTGGATCACCCACGTGCCATTCGCCAGCGAAATGCCTGATGCGCTCCATCAGCGGTTGCTTGATGTCCTGATGCACGATCAGTCGAGAAATAGCCGAACAGTTCTCACCCATGTTCCAGAACGCACCGTTGACGATGTGCGAGGCGACGCTGTCCAGATCACCGATATCGTCCAGGACGATGCAAGGGTTCTTTCCTCCCATCTCCAGTACCACTTCCTTGAGATTGGTCTCGGCGGAGTATTTCAGGAAGCGACGCCCAGTCTCTGTCGAGCCAGTGAAAGAGATGACGTCGATATCAGGATGACGTCCAATGGGTTCACCGACCTCAGCCCCGCCCCCGGTCACAACATTGAATACCCCGGCAGGGATACCGGCCTCCAGGGCCAACTGAGCAACGCGCAGGGTGGTCAGAGATGTTTCTTCCGCAGGCTTGACCACTAGAGAACAGCCCGCGGCCAGGGAGGGGCCAATTTTCCAGGCCAGCATCAACAGTGGAAAGTTCCAAGGCAAGACCAGGCCAACCACACCGATCGCCTCGCGAACAACCAAGGCGAGATGACTATCGGACGCTGGGGACACCTGATCATAAATCTTGTCGATGGCTTCGGCATGCCAGCGCAGACAATTGATGGTTTCCGGCACATCGACTGTCTGGCAGTCAAAGATGGTCTTGCCGCTGTCCAAGCTCTCCATCACAGCGAGCTCCAGCGCGTTTTCTTCGATCAATCCTGCCAGGCGCAGGATCGCCTGCTTACGCGCACCAGGATGGAGTTTTGACCAACGACCATCATTGAAAGCGGTCCGCGCGGCGGTAACGGCCAAATCCACATCGGCTGACGAACAGGCGGCCAGATCGGCGAGGTGCTCGCCATTGGCGGGATTGACTGTACTAAACGTTGCGCCGGAAAGTGCTGGGCGTATTTCACCATCGATCACAGCCTTATCAGGTAAGGCCAGCTGTCGTGCTATCGCCTGGTATTCTTCTGTTGTCTTCAACTGAGTCATATGGTCTTCCCCCGCATTTTTTTGAGCGATAGATGCCAACAACGTGAGCACTGCAACGGGCTATCGGATCGGCACAGTTGGGCGACGAGTAACTCATTCGCACGAATGTGGTACTCGACGGCAAATAATCAATACAACGAAAACTGGGTTTCCTGGCAGGCGAATACGACACGAATCGCGCCGATATCAACCAGCGCTCGTATTTGTGTGTTCAGAAATAATGGTCATTCCTTCACCTTGAGACCGCGTTATGTTCTTGGCTCTCAAGGTGGAAGAATAAAGACAGGTGGGAACAGCACACAGCGATTTTTATGTGGAGCAACTGATGATCTACGGTTATGTGCGGGCTCGATCCGGCTGGTCGAATTCCTCTGTATCGAACTGCGCCAAAAGCCAGTCGCGTAGCTTGCAGCAGCTTGGATCGCGCGCTTTATCTTCGTTGAAGTTCAGGTAGTGAAGGGTTTCCTTGTGCACCAGCTTTTCCTCGACCGGGCGCACTAGCAACCCCTTCTCAATCATCGGCGAGACCAGGTGATGCCAGCCCAACGCGACGCCCTGACTGCCCAGTACAAGCTGGATCAAGAGGCTGTAGTCGTTGGCGTTGAAAAAGTGGGACGCTTTGCTGGAGCGCGCCTTGAGGTCAATATCAAAGTGAGCGAGCCAACCATACCAGTCCAGATGCTCGGCCACCTGTGAGCGCCCGAATGGGCTGAGGTTCAGTAATGCGCTGTCGCGAAGGCCATGGATGGATTGCAGTTCCGGATGCTGTTCCAGATAGAGCGGCGTGCACACAGGGTAGACGACGTCGCACATCAGAGGCTCGCTGTGATAACCATCATGACTCTTCATCATCTTGCAGATAATGATGTCCGGATGCACCCCTGTATCCATTGACAAAAAGTTCTGGGTCACCACCAGGTTGAGATCAATCTCAGGGTAGGCTTCGAAAAAAGCCGGCAATCGTGGTCCGAGCCAAAAGTTGGTGAATGCTGGAGAACAACACAGCGTGACCACATGTTTGGAGACTGAATTATTTCGCATACGCTCAGCGGCCTGCGCGATGCTACTGAATGACAATTGCACCACATCATAGAAATTCGAGCCGGCATTGGTCAGCTTGACGGCGCGCCCTGCCCGATCGAAAAGCTCGGTCCCAAGATGCTCTTCCAAATCTCGTATATGGCGGCTGATAGCAGCCTGGGTCACGCAGAGCGCTTCAGCGGCCCGAGTGAAATTCTGATACCTGGCTGCGGCCAGGAACGCCTTGACCGCACGCAGCGAAGGCATCTTTATCAGCGCCTGATCAGGCTCGGTCTGCTTAACCATGACAGTAGATCATCATTACCCCACAAAAAATGTCGATTCTTCAGGCCGGTGGCCTGGTCCTAGACTGTTTGCAAGCAGTAGCAGCCGAAATCCAGGCGCATCTACGCCTTTAGGCTAGCTGAATTCGAAGCAGCGTTGAAGCAAGTTCGCAGCGTTGCCAAGTCAGCTGACCACAAAAACGCTGCACTTGGCACCGATAATAAGGAGTGCATGAAGCAAATGCCTAAGTACACCGATGTATTAGACCTGATTAAGCAGCGTAAACCGCATCATGGCCTGCCTGGCGCGGCTTATTCTGATGCCAATCTGTATCGTCAGGATCTGCAGCAAATCTGGCATAGGGAGTGGATTTTTGCGGGGCACACTTTTGAGCTGGAGAAACCAGGCCAATACCTTACTTTGCAGATCGGTGATTATCCGGTAGTTGTAGTTCGCGGAAAAGACGGTATCGTCCGGGCGTTCCACAACGCTTGTCGCCATAGGGGTTCAAAAGTCTGCACCGAGGAAAAAGGCAAGGTGGCGAAACTGGTCTGTCCTTATCACAAGTGGACATTCGAACTCGATGGCAAGCTTCTTTACGCCGGCAACATGGGAGCGGACTTCAACGCAGCCGACCACGGGCTTATCCCTGCGCATTGTGAAGTGGTGCACAGCTACATTTATGTCTGCGTCGCCAAAGTAGCGCCGGATTTCGAGAAGTTCCGCGACGCTGTTTCGCCGTTCATCGGCCCTCATTATCTGGAAGACTGCAAAGTTGCCTTCGAAGCTCACCTGATCGAGAAAGGAAACTGGAAACTCGTCTTCGAGAATAACCGCGAGTGCTATCACTGTGACGGGACGCACCCTGAACTATTGCAGTCATTTGTAGAAAACGTATCCGTCCAGGGCATCGGCGGTGACGAAGATCCTGAGCTTGCCGCCCATTGGAGCGTTTGCGAGGCTGCAGGCTTGGCCAGCCGGATCAACATGGATCCTGCCGGCCAGTATCGTATGACCCGCATTCCACTTAGTGGGGACGCCAGCAGCTACACCATGGACGGCAAGCCAGCCGTCACCCGACGCCTGGATCGCAGTGGCGTCGATAATATCGGTGCCCTGCTCTACTTCAATTATCCCTCGACCTGGAATCACTTTCTTGGTGACCACGCGCTGAGCTTCCGAGTGCTGCCTCGAGGTCCGGGCGAGACCGTCGTAACCACTCGCTGGTTAGTGCACAAGGACGCACAGGAGGGGGTGGACTACGATATCGAACGCCTGACCAGGGTCTGGATGGCAACTAACGACCAGGACCGACGCCTCGTCGAAGGAGCCCAAGTCGGCGTTACCTCACCCGCTTATCAACCGGGTCCATACTCATCCCTGGTAGAGAATGGCGTAAATCAATTCGTCGATTGGTATTGCGAAATCATGACCCGCCGCCTGACGGAGGCGACTTCAGAAGTTCTATAAGCGCGCCAGCCGAGGCCGACTGGACATAAACCGTCTATTTGATGCAGAAGTCTGTATATAAATAAGAATATGGCATTGGATTCTTCCTGAAGTAGCCAATGCCATAACGGGTGCGCTACGCCAAGGGCAAAAAAGTTCAAGGCAGAACTATGGCGCACCGTAATGACTCACGTTCGGCATTCGAACGGACTGCCAATATGCGCTTGCTCGCCAGTTGTACAGCGACTGAGGCAAGTTAAATATTTGGTCATAACGACAAGAAGAGGGTCGCATGAGCCATGACGATGAAATTCTTTCGGTAAAAAACATTTTCAAGGTCTTTGGTTCTAACCCGGACGTTGCGATGAAAATGTTGCGCGATGGCGCCGACAAGAATGAGATTTTTAATAAAACCGGCCATGTTGTCGGTGTGTTCGATGCAAGTTTCTCGGTCAAGCGGGGCGAAATTTTCGTGATCATGGGACTGTCAGGTTCTGGCAAATCGACCATGGTGCGCCTGTTCAATCGTTTGATCCAACCCACTTCGGGAAGCATTCATCTCAACGGCCGAGAAATTACCGGCCTTTCGGATAAAGCCTTGCTCGATGTGCGACGCAAGGAAATGGGCATGGTGTTCCAGTCTTTTGCGCTGATGCCCCACATGAGCGTGCTTGAGAACACGGCTTTCGGCCTGGAAATCGCCGGCGAACCGGAGAAAGAGCGCCATCTGCGCGCTCGGGAAGCCTTGAGCCAGGTAGGCCTGGCGGGCCATGAGCATAGCTACCCCCATCAATTGTCTGGCGGCATGCAACAACGTGTCGGACTGGCCAGGGCACTGGCCAACGACCCGACGATCCTGCTGATGGACGAGGCATTCTCGGCCCTCGACCCACTGATCCGCAGCGAGATGCAGGGCGAGCTGATCCGTCTGCAGGCTGAACAACAGCGCACCATCATCTTCATCTCCCACGATATCGAGGAAGCCATTCGCATCGGCCATCGCATCGCGATCATGGAGGGTGGCCGGGTCGTACAGATCGGTACTCCCCAGGAACTGATCAACCAGCCAGCGACAGACTATGTGCGCAACTTCTTCAAGGGGTTCGACAGTTCCAGGGTACTGACCGCCGGAGATGTGGCTCAACTGGATCCGGAAATGATCTGTCGGGTGAACGGCAAGGCGCCCAGTTTCAAAGCCGGCGCACCCTATGGCTACTTGATCGACGAACAGGATCAATTGCTGGGCGTTGTTGATACCGACGGCAACGGGGGCCTATCGCAAGACATGGCCGGTCAACGCTATAGCCTGCATGAACTACGTCCCGTCTACCTCGATACACCTCTGCATGACGTGCTGGATATCGCCGCCACGCTTCCATATCCAGTACCGGTGCTTGACCGCGCAGGCGCCCTCAAGGGAACGCTTTCCAAGAGCCAGTTACTTCAAACCCTGAGTCGCCATTAAGCGTCGGTGAGAACAAAGAGAGGTAGCCTCCATGTCAGATTTCAGCTTCCTAGACCCCTTCCAGTCGGCAATCATCCCATTGGGTGATTGGGTGCAAAACGCGCTCAACTACCTCGTCCACAATTTCCGGGACGTGTTCAGGGCCGTCCGCTGGCCGATCGATCAGGTCCTCAACGGCGTTGAGTACGTCCTGCAAAGTATCCCCCCGACTATCGGGATCCTGCTGTCGTCTCTGCTGGGATGGCAACTGGCAGGCAAACGTATGGCGCTTCTCTGCCTGGTGACCTTGACCCTGCTCGGCATGATCGGGGTGTGGACCGAATCCATGACCACGCTGTCCCTGGTCCTCACCTCAGTGTTCTTTTGTGCCTTGTTCGGGGTGCCATTGGGAATCCTCAGCGCCCGGAACGACCATCTGGAACGGGCCATAAGACCGGCCCTGGACGCCATGCAGACGCTACCCGCGTTCGTCTATCTGGTACCGGTGGTGATGCTGTTCGGCATCGGTAACGTTCCTGGGGTTCTGGTGACCATCGTCTTTGCGTTGCCGCCACTGGTACGCCTGACCAATCTGGGGATCCGTCAAGTACCGGAAGACAAGATCGAAGCTGCCCGCGCCTTCGGCTGCACGCCTCGACAGATGCTCATGCGGGTGCAACTGCCGTTGGCCACGTCAACCATCATGGCGGGCCTCAACCAAACCCTGATGCTTTCCCTGTCGATGGTGGTCATCGCTTCGATGATCTCCGTTGGTGGGTTGGGTCAGATGGTCCTGCGTGGTATCGGCCGCCTGGACATGGGCTTGGCCACTGTCGGGGGAGTCGGACTGGTATTGCTAGCCATCTTCCTCGATCGCCTTACACAGGCCATGGGGGAACGCAGCAAAGCCGACCCAAGCTTGCGCTGGTACCACACCGGTCCGGTCGGGCTTGTCATGCGTCTCTTGGGTTCACGCCAGATTTCAGCGCAGCGCAAGACTGCTTGAAACGTCGATAAATACTGCCGCACTTAAACAAAATAACAGCGAAAGGTATGTGAAATGTGCGAATTGAATGTCTCCCGCAACATCCGGCGGTGCATCTCGGCTATCGCTCTGGCCGCCTTGTCCTTCCAGGCCATGGCCTCGGCGGATAAGCCCGGCGATGGTGTATCGGTAACGCCGATCTTTCCTTCTATCGCCGAAGAGCGCTTCCGTGGTGAGATCGCCATGGAGGGGCTGCGTGAACTGGGATACAAGATCAAGGAGCCGAAGGAAACCGAGTATTCCGTCATGCTGGTGGCCTTGGGCAGCGGCGACGCGGATTTCACTGTGCACCTGTGGGACAAGCTCCACGACACTTTCTACCAGAAAGCGGGCGGTGACGAGGACATGATCAAGGCAGGCGATATCATGCCTGGGGTATTGCAGGGTTATCTGATCGATAAGAAGACGGCAGACGCCCACAACATCAAATACCTTACCGACCTCAAGAAGCCAGAAATCGCGAAACTGTTCGATGTCGACGGCGACGGCAAAGCGGATCTGACCGGCTGCAACCCCGGCTGGGGCTGCGAGCTGACCATCGACCATCACCTCAAGGCCTATGGTCTTGAGAAAACAGTCAACCACAATCGGGGTTCCTATTTCGCGCTGATGGCAGACACCATCACTCGCTACAAGCAGGGCCAGCCGATCCTCTATTACACCTGGGTACCTCAGTGGAACGCCGGCGTGTTGGTCGAAGGTAAAGACGTGGTATGGCTTGAAGTGCCCTACACCGACCTGCCTGGTGGCAATAACAAAGTCGACACCTCCTACAAAGGAAAGAATCTCGGTTTCGCCGTGGACAAGGTAGAGGCGGTACTCAACAAGGAGTTTGCCAGCAAGAATCCAGCCGCCCTGAAGTTCCTTTCGCAGATGCAAATCAGCACTGACGACGAAAGTACTCAGAACCTGAGAATGCAAAAGGGTGAGAACAAGCCCGCGGATATCACCCGGCATGCCAAGGAGTGGATTGGCGCTCACCGTCAGCAATTCGATGCCTGGCTCCAGGCTTCACGGGATGCAGCCCAAGCCAGCAAGTAACGGCCCTCCTTCCTCGCCAGGCGTTCCAGTCGCCTGGCTATCCAGCCAGAGATCGAAAATGTGCGGTGCCCGATGGCTGTCCGGCTATCGACACCGTACACCTCCTGGTTGGGTACCGTGGCGAGGTATTCAGGCACGTTGATTGTGATGTCCAGGCGTTTTCGTTATGCCGCTGCTCGAACATCAATTGCTCAAGCAGCCCCTTCTGTAATGAATATCAGGATGGGATTCATGACAACTTCACCCTTTTCAATTCCCGCCGGCGCTCGCCGTATCGACCCAGCCAGGCAACGCGCCGCTGCGCTCAAAGCCGACGGCTCCATCGATGACAACAATCGCGTAGAGATTGGACCTACACCACTGGCTTTCGCGGAGTGGGCGCAATTAGGCCTGCAAGTACCTCATCTGCCGACCATGCGCCAATATCGATTGCAGCGGATAGTCGACCAACTGGTATCCCGAGACCTTGGCGGCATCCTGCTGTTCGACCCGCTGAATATCCGCTACGCCACCGACACTACCAACATGCAATTGTGGACAACCCACAATCCCGCACGCGCTTGCTTCGTCGCCGCCAGCGGCCATGTCGTACTGTGGGATTTCCATGGCTGTGATCACCTCTCTGCCCACTTGCCATTGGTTACTGAGTTACGCAGCGGCGCGTCTTTCTTCTATTTCGAGACTGGTGAGCACACTGACCGTCATGCCAGGCATTTTGCAGGTCAAGTCGATGAGCTGCTGCGTCAACACGCCGGAGCCAATCGGCGCCTGGCGGTGGACCGGATAGAAGTCGCGGGTGTACGCGCGCTGGACGAACTCGCGATCAAGATATGCAGCGGCCAGGAAGTGACCGAACTGGCGCGGATGATCAAAGGCCCCGATGAAATCAAGGCGATGCGCTGCGCGGTGGCTTCGTGTGAAGCGTCCATAGCCGAGATGCATTTGGCGCTGCGGGCAGGAGCGACTGAAAACGATATCTGGGCCGTTCTGCACTCCGGCAATATTCGACGGGGCGGTGAGTGGATCGAAACGCGGATACTCAGTTCAGGCCCTCGCACCAATCCATGGTTCCAGGAGTCCGGTCCACGGGTACTGAACGATGGTGACTTGTTGGCCTTCGACACGGACCTGATCGGCACCTATGGCATGTGCGTGGACATGTCCCGCAGTTGGATCTGCGGGGGGCTGGAGCCCACAGACGAACAGAAGCGTCTGTATCGGATTGCCCATGACCATATCATCCATAACACCGAGTTGATTAAACCGGGCGTACGCTTCACCGAACTGAGTGCCAAGGCGCACCGGCTGCCGGAGCCCTGTCGGGCGCAACGCTATGGCGTGCTTTACCACGGTGTAGGGCTGTGTGATGAGTATCCCAGCATCCGCTATCCGGAAGACCTGGAGTCCTACGGATACGAAGGCGAGCTGCTACCAGGCATGGTCCTTTGTGTCGAAGCGTATGTCGGTGAAGTGGGCGGACGAGATGGAATCAAATTGGAGAATCAACTGCTGGTCACGCAGACCGGTCATGAACTACTCACCCACTACCCTTTCGATGACAGTTTCCTGCTGGATACGAAGCCAAACTCATGAGTCAATTGTTCGAGGGCCATAAATCATCCAGTGTAGGGTTTCTCCTGCTTGATAATTTCTCCCTGGCCTGCTTCACGCAATGCCTGGACGTATTGGTGACCGCGAACCTCATTCAGCCTGGCTCGATAAAAGTCCATACATTCAGTCGCAACGATTGCGAAGTCATCAGTGACTTGGCAATCCCCATCAGGCCCGACACTCCCCTGACCGATGCCAGGATCGCCGCACTTGATCTGATGGTTGTCTGCGGTGGGCTGCGCACGCCCAGAGTCATCCCTGAAAGGCTGATAAAACTTCTCAACAAACTTGCCAGCATCCCCATTGCGCTCGCTGGGTTGTGGAACGGTGCCTGGTACATGGGCAAGGCAGGACTGCTGGATGGCTACCGATGCGCCATCCATGCAGAGCAACGAATCGCCTTATCGGAATTTTTGCCTAACACGACGGTAACCTCGGACACAGTGGTATTTGATCGTGATCGACTCACGGCATCCAATCCCGCAGGCGCTTTTCAACTCATGATGAAATGGCTTTACGCTGCTCTCGATCACACGGTCGCAGACGCCGTGTTTGATCTATTGGATTATGACCAGTCTCGACTGCGGACGTCAGCCAAGGCCCATGGTCGTAACGTGAGTGCGCCGCTACAAGAAATAATCAAACTGATGGAGTGTAATCTTGAAGAACCGTTAGGCCTGGATTTGCTCGCGGAATGCGTTCGGCTTTCCAAACGTCAGGTCCAACGCCTGTTCCGAGAACAAATCAACTCATCTCCACAACGCTACTACTTGGAGCTACGGCTTAGAGAGGCTCGTCGCCTGATAACAAATTCAAGATTGTCCGTCACCGATGTCGCCATTGCCTGCGGTTTCGTCTCAACCGCTCATTTCAGCAAATGCTATAGCACCCTCTTCGAGTGCCCCCCCTCGAAGGAAAATCGCTACGAGATATAGCTGTTGCGGGCAGATACCTGGCTGCGCCACCGGACGTTCGCATGAATACCTCATGCCCCCGTCCAGCGATCCCTATTTGGCGTCGCCGATGCTTATAACGCTGAGTCATGTATTGCCGTTAATAAATGTTACTTGTTGCGCCAGCGTTCGCACCCGTAATCTGCATACAAACCAAAACCGCAACTATTTTAATAACAGGGCACTGTATGAACTTTGATGGCGTTTGGACTCCCGTTGTAACTCCATTTAATACTTCGGGCTCCGTGGACTTCAGGTCGCTGGAAAATATTATCGGCTCACTTATCGAACAGGGTGTGCATGGCCTGATCGTCGGTGGTACGACGGGCGAATATTATGCCTTGTCCCATGATGAACGGCTGGCGCTTTTCGATTTCATTGCCGCCTACGCCAAATCGCGAATCCCCTTGATGGCGGGTATAAACGCCACCACCACCCAGGAAAGTCTCACGCTGGGCCTGCATGCCAAAAAAGTCGGCTTCGATGCCATTCTTCTTGCCGCGCCCTACTACTGCCAGCCCACTCAACAAGAACTGCTGGTGCATGCCTTGAGCGTCGATGACGCGCTCGATATGCCCATCATGCTCTACAACTTTCCAGCCCGGACTGGAACTGAAATGTCTTGGGAGTTCATCAACGGGCTCAAAAATCGCCCCAACTTCCAGGCCATCAAGGAAAGCACCGGTTCGATTGAACGTATGCACGGCCTGCTCAACGAATACACCGACCAACTGCAAGTGAGCTGCGGCATGGACGACCAGGTCCTGGAATTTTTCACCTGGGGCGCCCGCAGTTGGGTAGCGGGCGCGTCCAACTTCCTCGCACCTGAGCATGTGGCACTCTACCAGGCGTGCGTCGAGGAAAAGGACATTGTCAAAGGGCGAGAACTGGCTACCCGTTTGCTGCCAATGCTCAACCTGCTCGAACAAGGTGGCAAGTTTTGCCAGTACATCAAATACGGCTGCGAATTGGCAGGCCAGCCGGTGGGTGTGACCCGTCTGCCTTTGCAACCGCTGAGCAATGAAGAGAAAAGCATATTCAAGATAGTCTATGAACGACTGACGGCTCATCGCGCCTGACACTTACGGCGGAGGCGCTTGCCATGCAGCTTCAGTGTAACTTCCTACCTCAGGACGACGGTCAACCCGGTTGGTACGAAACGTTGCCACCCCCTGCGCCCGGCACCCCGCTCAAAGGCGCCGTCAGGGCCGACTGGGCGGTACTCGGCGCGGGCCTTGCGGGGTTGGCTGCTGCCCGGCGACTGGCCGAGCTATTACCCGACGCCTCGATCGCGCTGATCGACGCCAAGCGGGTAGGTTTTGGTGCGGCCGGACGCAACTCCGGCTTCATGGTGGACTTGCCCCATGACTTGACGTCCCACAGCTACACCTCCGACCGGAGCGCCGATCAGCGAATCATTCGGCTGAGCCGTGGCGGCATAGATTTCATGCGCCAGATCGTCCAGCGCGAAGGCATCGAATGTGACTGGCGCGAGCAGGGCAAGTTGCATGGAGCCGTCAATCCACAAGGCATCGCCGCCCTTGAGTCCTTTGCCAAAGGGCTCAGCGGATTGGGGGAACCCTATACGATGCTGGATGCCGCGCGGATGAGAGCGATCACCGGTACCGACTTCTACAAATCGGGGCTGCATGCCCCCGGCTGTGTACTCGTTCAACCCGCTGCCTTGTGCAGAGGATTGGCGCAATCGTTGCCCGAAAATGTCAGGTTGTATGAAGACAGCCCGGTATTGAACATCGAGCTTGGCAAACCCCATGAACTGACTACCGCCCAAGGGGTACTTTCGGCGCCCCGCATGGTCATGGCCAACAATGCCTACGCGGCATCGTTTGGTCAGCTTGGACTCAAGGGACGGTTGCTACCCGTCTATACATACGCCAGCCTGACCCGAGAGTTGACAGCCGAGGAGCAGGCGCGCCTGGGCGGCGAACAAAGCTGGGGGCTGATTCCGGCCGACCCGCTGGGCACCACTGTGCGAAGACTCGCCAATGGCCGGATTTGCATTCGCAATTCCTTCACTTACAACCCTCGCCTGGCGGCGAGTCTTCGAACGCTTGAACGTGTTCGCCGTGCTCACCGTCAGTCCTTCGAAGCACGCTTTCCAATGTTGTCGGGCGTGCTGTTCGAATACACCTGGGGCGGCGCTTTGTGCATTTCGCGCAACTCTGGATCTGTCTTCGGTGAGATCGCCCCCGACGTGTTCAGCGCTGTGTGCTGCAACGGCCTGGGCCTGACCCGCAGCACCGTGGCGGGCAAGTTGATCGCCGAGTACGCCGTGGGAATGGACAGTGAATTACTGGACATCATGCTCGATCAACCCGAACCCTGTTGGAACCCCCCGGAACCTTTTCTCGGCCTGGGACTGCGCTCTTCCATTGCCTGGAAGGAGTGGCATGCGGGCGCGGAACTCTGATTGACCGAGCACTTGCCCCCTGCCTGGCGGCGTCATTGCCTCGTTTGCACAAGCCAGGCAAGGGCGCTATCGCCTTCAAGGAATTCGCAACTTGCACCGCGACTGTTCCGAGCAGTTCAAGGGGGCTGGTTGGACGTGCAAGTCCTGATTCGATAGTCCCAAGAGGAGCGCAACACGGTGTCTACTTCGCAGTGCCCTGCCCCACGATCCGTCGGATTCCTTTTGTTGGAAAATTTCACGTTCATCTCGCTTGCATCAGCAATCGAACCATTGCGCATGGCAAATCAGCTTTCCGGCAAAGAGTTGTATCGATGGATGATCCTGGGCAAAGGCACACAATCGGTGCGTGCCAGTGCCGGTTTGCAAATAACGCCCGATGCAGACATGGAAGACGCCCCGGCGTTGAATACCGTGATCGTGTGCGGCGGGATGGAGGTCCATAACAGCGTAAGCCATGAACATGTGCTTTGGTTGCAGCATCAGGCCAGACTGGGTCGCAAGCTGGGTGCCATTTGCACAGGGAGCTGGGCCTTGGGCAAGGCCGGACTGCTGGACGGACACCGATGCAGTGTTCATTGGCAATGCCTGGCGACGATGCGAGAAGCGTTTCCCTGGGCGGATATCACTGCGCACCTGTTTTCCATCGATAGCAGTCACTTGACCTCTTCGGGTGGCACGGCGCCGATGGACATGATGTTGCACATGATCAGAAGCGAGCACGGCCGTGATTTGGCCGCGGCAATCTCCGATATGTTCATGTACGAACGCATGCGAGACGCCCAGGACCAGCAGCGGATTCCCCTCAGGCATACACTTGGTGCAAATCAACCCAGGCTGCTAGCGGCCATCGTGCGCATGGAAGCCAATCTGGACGCTCCCCTTGAGCTCAACGCATTGGCAGTCGAAGTCGGTGTTTCACGTCGTCAACTGGAGAGGCTGTTTCATAAGTATCTGGAGATCTCTCCGTCGCGCTATTACCTTCAGATGCGTTTGCTCCGAGCACAACAATTATTGAAGCTGACCTCATCTCCCGTCCTGAAGATAGGCGCGCTGTGCGGTTTTGGTTCAGCTGCACAGTTCACCAGAAGTTATCGTGGGTATTTCGGTGTGACGCCGCGTGATGAGCGTACCTCGTCGAATACCCATGGGACACCCCAACCGACGCTCTCCCGCACAGCCACCGCCTGCAGTAGGCGGTGACCGGTCTTGATGGTGCGCAAACGCACCGAACCTAAATCAACTAATGTCTGGCGCCGTCGACAGGCCGCAAATGAGCGTAGCTGGCGACGAAGCGACCGTACTTGTGTTGTCCGCAGGTGTAAGGCGCGTATTTGGCCGGGTTATCGGCACTGATACACGTCGCGACGGTTTCGACCGTCGCGTCGAAGTCCAAGTCGATGAAGAATGGAATGGAGTACCGCTCGACACCGCTGGTATTGATGACGCGGTGCATGGTCGATACGTAGCGATCATTCGTCAGGGTTTGCACCAGATCACCAATGTTGACGATAAACGTATCCTCCACCGGTGGAGCGCTTACCCATTCTCCGGCGCGATTGCGCACTTGCAATCCGCCGACCTTGTCCTGGAACAGGATCGTCAGGAAACCATAGTCCGTGTGCGCTCCGATCCCGATTTCCTTTTGTGAAATTTCACCGCTCTGCGAGGGGTAGTGCAGCAAGCGCTGGATGGTGATCGGTTTGCGTTGCAGTTTTTCGAAGTAGTCGGCTGGCAGATCCAGGCTCAGGGCAATAGCGCTGATCAGCTTACGCGCCAGCTCGAGCATTGCATGATGGTAGGCCTCGCAAACATCCGAAAACTGCGCAGGCTCGGCCGGCATCAAGTTCGCCCCGAAAAATGGAGACACTTCGTCATCGTGAGCGCCGTAGTCGAAGCACTCCTTGAAATCACGGGTGTTTTCCGGATCGACGTTTTCTGCGTACATGGGGATGTAGCCGCGAAGCGTGGGACCAGAATGGACCACGTTCAGCTGATTCTTTTGATCAAAAGGCATGGCAAAGAATTCTTTCGTCTGTGCATACATCGCATCGATCAGGTCGCGAGGCACTCCATGATTCCTGATATAGAAAAAACCAACTTTCTCGCAGGTTTCGCCGATTTGGCGCGAGACTTTGTGCGGATCGCTCCCATCGAGTAAGGGCGCGATATCAATAAAGGGGATTTCCTCGAATGTGGTCTGTTTGCTTGCAAGCCGGGCATCGGTCATCTGAATCATCGGAGGTCCTCACAAAAGCACCGTATTATTTATCCTGAAGCAGGCTTGGCTCTCTGACCAAGAGAGTCGCCCTCTTCTACCGGCCTCATTGTTTCCTCCTGAACGCCCTTCAACAAACCATTTTTAATTACATGCCCATGAGAAAAAATCAATCATGAAAGCAAATCAAACCTATAACCCAGCGCTATATGTAATACTTTTTCACTGTTTATCCATATCATCTTTCGCCAACAAAATTACAGCCTGGCGTCATCAAAATTAATCAATCCGTATTGCAACCTTTGCGAAGCCGGCGTGCGATGCTGTGGCGCCTCGTATCCTTTTCCATGAATTCGATCGCTATGAAAGCCTCTATGCCGGCCCCATTTTCAACTTTCTCAATAAAACTAAGAATCGCCTTTTTCATGAACCAATGAGAAGTACGATCCAGCTTGGCCGATGCAGACTTAAGCCTGGCCCTCGTTACTTCGTCCAATTTGATGCCTTGCGTGGTCACCGCCATCTCTCTTCCTCTCAATCATTGTCCGAATTCAGCCACTCATCACGAGGCATTAATGCATCAAGCCCCACAGGGCCAGAAGCGGAACGTCCGTCGACCTCATCGCATGGACACAGGAGGGGGAATTGAACACCACACCTCCGGCCCCTGGACTCCACCACCCTACATCCTCCCGATACCATTGCCCCGGTGACAGGACCAGATAGAACTCAGCAGGCGGGTGCTGGTGATAGGGATAGCTGGTCTGCGGCATCATGAGTGCCACGCCTAAGCTCAGGGTGGAACATTCAAATAACGCTCCCGGGCCGGCAATCATCCCGTGGCGATGCCGCTCCACGAACGTACTGTCTTGGTCAGCACGGGCTTGTCGGTTTATCCAGCTGACATTAGGCAGCAGCGTGCCTAACGCACCCCGTATCGATAGCAGGACCTTATCGGCGCCAGGCGCGGATTCAAGTGCTTCGCATAGATGGCGCTCCAAAGAAGCCGGCAGCGCATTCGAAGCTTCCACAGCGTTCCGGATCTTCCATCGGGACGCATTCAGCGATGCGACATGGGCTCGTGCCTCATCACAAACGCTGCCAGACAGGAAGTCTCGAAGCGCACGCCTAAGCACATCGCCGCTGCGGATAATGTCCTGATCCCATGCCGGATCTGCAGTGCTGTTCATCATCGTTTTGTATGTCACTCCTGACTTGTCATTCGAACTGGCTTACAGATGACTCAACTTTTCCAAGAGCCCGACGGGTACGCTGATCCCATCATTCTGAGCGTCGACCATTGAGCATCGCCGGCCCCATCCCGGCCTATGGACGTCCATTTGCGTCAAGCGGGACATTTGACTGGCTAGGCGCTGCTCGAATCCCTCTGAAATGCCGGTGCCAATAGCAGGATCAACAGGCCACAGCCAGGCGTCTGGCCTCCCTGATTGAACGCCGGCGCATCCAGCGACCAGTTGGCCCCCGTGAGCCCCGCCGCCAGGACCTCGATCATGAGCATCAGATTGGCCCCCCGGTGACCACCAAACGGCAGCAGTGCGCCGTCTAACGCCGCCAAGGCATTGCAGGTTCCGTTTCCATTCCGGTCCACCGCCCAGCCCTTCGGAATATCGCTACCCGTCGAAGCGGCATGGGCAATATTCACGAACGCTGTGGCACTGCAGGCTTGGTCGAAGAGCAAGGGAGTGCCATCGGCCGAGGGCGCGGCAAATGAGAGCGGATTAGTCGAATACGTCTTACCCTTCGCGCCAGGAACGGCAACCAGAGCCGGCCCGTTTGCGACCGCCAATGCAATCAGCCCAGCCTGGGCGAACCGTAGCGTGAAGTCACCGAGCTCACCGCTGGTGAAACTGTTGCATTGGCTCAGCGTGGCCATGCCATGGGCATGCGCGGCATGACACAACGAATCGAAACACCGATCGACGCCAAGCTGGGCAATTCCGCCTTGAGCATCCGACTTGAAGATTATCGCCCCGGCAGAGCTGATTCTTGGCTCGGCCCTTGGATTGATTCGACCTGAGGAAAAACCCGGCAGGTAATCGGCCAGATGCCGAAACCCCAAGGCTTGGTTACCGCGCGCTTGCGCCGCCACGGTAGCGTGGGCCAACGAGTCGGCTACCGCTGGAGAGCAGCCCCTCGATACACAGAGATGCTTGACCCAGTCGATTGCTTCATCAAGGGTAAAGCGACGATAGGCTGTGGTTTCCAAGGATATCGCCTGAATAGTCATTCGATGAATCCAGCACCCCTTGACCAAGGGCACTGGATTGCAACACAACCGTTGGCTGGCAACGGCTCCCTCACTGGGACGGCGTAGCCGAGGCGGTCTGGCTACCGAACATCGCCTCGAAGCGGGGCTTGTTAGCGGCGTAGTATTCGGCAACGACCTTGTCTGCAGAACTGTCTCGGGCAGACGACATCAATTTCTCAAGGTCAGCCTTTGGGATCTTGAAGTTGGCAAAGAACCGGGCAACGTCAGGATGTTCGGCACTGAAACCTTTGCGGGCAACCGCATGAATTTGCTCGGCGCCGCCGAAAATCTGCTTCGGATCGTCCAAATAGCGCAGCGGCCACTTGGCGAACATCCAGTGCGGGCTCCAGGCGTTGATCAATGACCATTTGTCACGTTTGAGGTTGCGATCCAGCTCACTCAACATGCCAGACTCTGAAGAAGCGACCATCTTGTAGCCATCGAGTTTATATTCCTTCATGGCCTTTTCCGTCAGTTTGTACTGACCATTGCCCACTTCCGACGTCAGGATCTTGCCGCCCAGTTTTTCCCGGACCTCAGGCTTGTTAAGGTCTTCGACAGTGGCAATCTCGCTGGTAGGAATGGAGGTTGGCACGGCCATGCCGATCCGACCTTCATACAACACACCGAGGTCCTCGAGCTTGTCTTGGTATTTGTCGTAGAACGCCTTGTGGGTGCTCGGCAGCCAGACCATCGGGATCAGGTCGATATTTCCGTTGGCCAAGGCCTGGAACTGGATACCAATATCGGCGAGCACCAACTTGACCGGTTGCTTCAAGTGATCGCGCAATGCAGTGTCTGCCAGCTTTACAGCGATTTCCGTATCCGACCAGTTCACCCATCCAATACGGATAGGTGTGGGCTCTTCGGCATGGGCCACCAGGCTACCGGCGGCCATCGCCAAGCCAGTAAGCCAGCCGATACAAGTTTTACTCGATAACTTCATCATGGTGCATCTCCGCGTACTGTATTAATAGTTATTGGCAGGCCAGCAGAAGAACTAACTCCCCTCATAAAAGCAGAGCGCCACTACGCCCTCAAGGGATTTTATGTTATGCATGGATAAGTTTTAGTTATGTGAGAAGCCTTTATCTATTCAGGTCCTTCGGCCCTCCTCCGCCCATTTGGCGGAGCTGATAGTAAGAGTCACAATGCTTTTTCCAGCGCCGGTAAGGCTTCGAACAAGTCCGCCACCAACATGTAATCCGCCACTTGGGCAATCGGCGCGTCAGCGTCCTGGTTGATCGCGACGATGACCTTTGAGCCACTCATACCCGCCAAGTGTTGAATGGCACCACTGATGCCCGCCGCGATGTAGAGCTCCGGCGCAACGATCTTCCCCGTCTGGCCGACCTGCAAATCGTTAGGGGCGAAACCCGAGTCCACCGCGGCGCGTGATGCGCCCACAGCACCACCGAGTTTGTCAGCTACCCGCTCAATCAAAGCGAAATGCTCCTTGGCTTGCATGCCGCGGCCACCGGAAACGACGACGCGTGCACTCGACAAATCTGGCCTCTCGCTTGCAGTCAGTTCTTCGCTGACGAAACGCGCATTGCTTGCTCCTTTTCCGACCTCGACCGTCACCACTTCACAACGATGTTCATGTGACAAGGCCTGGGCGAACGCAGAGGCGCGGACAGTGAGTAACTTGATCGGGTCAAGGGACTGCACCGTGGCGATGGCATTGCCAGCGTAAACAGGTCGCTCGAAAGTGTCCGGAGACACGATTTTGGTGACATCGGAAATCATGCCGATATCCAGGCTGGCCGCGACCCGTGGCAACACATTGCGGCCCATGCTGCTGGCGTCGGTTATGACGTGCGCATAGCCTTGGCTCACCAATGAAGTGATCAATGGCTGGGCGTTTTCAGCCAATATGTTTTCGAATATCGCATTCTGTGCGAGCAGCACCCGGTCAATGCCCTGGATCAGCGCTGCCTGTTGCGCCACTGCCGACGCATCCGTCCCGCCCATCACCAGCAGATCGGTTTCAGCACCCAGTGCCATGGCGGCGGTCACGGCACTCCAAGTACCTGCCGTAAGCTGACTTGCGTAGTGCTCGGCAATCACCAATGTACGCATCAAATCACCCCCGCAACGTTCTTCAGTTTATCCACCAGTTCGGCGACCGAACCGACCTTGATACCCGCTTTGCGCACCGCCGGCGCAGCAACCCCCAGTAGACGAGCGTGTTCCCTCACGCTGGCGCCCAAGGTTTCAGCGGCAATGGTTTGAAGCGGTTTTTTCTTGGCTTTCATGATGTTGGGCAGAGAGGCGTAGCGCGGTTGGTTCAGCCGCAAGTCGCAGGTCACCACCGCAGGCATGGCGAGGGCGAGCACCTGGCTGCCACTGTCGACCTCTCGCTCGACGACCCATTGACCATCCACCTGATTGATGGCTGAGGCGTAGGTGGCCTGACCGCTGCCGATCAACTGCGCGACCATTTGCCCAACCTGGTTGTTCTCCTGATCGATCGCCTGCTTGCCGAACAGGATCAATTGCGGCTTTTCCTGATCGATCACTTTGCTCAGGTACTTGGCGACGTTGAGCGGCTCAAGTACTGCATTCGTCTCGACCAACAGCGCCCGGTCCGCGCCGAGTGCCAATGCCGTGCGCAGTTGTTCCTGAGCGGCCGACGTACCCACGGAGACAACCACCACTTCGGATGCCGCTCCCTTCTCCTTGAGGCGTATCGCCTCCTCCACCGCGATTTCGCAGAACGGATTCAAGGCCATCTTCACACCACCGAGCTCGACGTCTGAACCGTCGGCTTTCACCCGGACTTTCACATTCGGGTCGATGGCGCGCTTTACCGCAACGAGCACTTTCATAGTTCTTCGCACTGCCCCCTGGCACTTTGGATCGATGCGGGATGGCCGGACGCACGCGCCGTACCACCCCTGTTTCGACTGGATGGTAATCCCGGTTTTTCCACCACGCAAGAAAAATGTACACCTATGTCTTAATCGTTGACACACATGAACATTAAACATACCGTTATGTCAAAACCAAGCCTGATGTTCTGTTCTCGGAGCGCAACACCATGTCCAGCGATCCTCTGCTGCAGCCCTATAAGATCAAACACCTGACCCTCAAGAACCGGATCATGACCACCTCCCATGAGCCGGCCTATCCTGTCGATGGCATGCCGAAAGACCTGTATCGGGCGTACCATGTCGAACGGGCAAAGGCCGGCGTGGCGCTGACCATGACCGCAGGTTCCGCCGCGGTGTCACGCGACAGCCCGCCAGTGTTCAACAACGTGCTGGCGTACAAGGATGAAGTGGTCAAGTGGATGAAGGACCTGACCGATGAATGCCACGAACATGGCGCGGCGGTGATGATCCAACTGACCCACCTGGGGCGGCGCACGCGCTGGGACAAGGCCGACTGGCTGCCGGTTGTCTCGCCGTCCCATCGCCGTGAAGCGTCCCACCGGGCCTTTCCGAAAAAGATGGAAGAGTGGGACATCGATCGCATCATCAAGGACTATGTCGACGCCGCCGAACGGATGAAGGCCGCCGGGCTGGATGGTTTGGAACTGCAGGCCTACGGACACCTCATGGATCAGTTCTGGTCGCCACTGACCAACGACCTTGAAGGCCCCTACGGCGGTTCGCTGGAGAACCGGTTGCGCTTTACCTTCGATGTCCTGCGCGGCATTCGCCAGCGTTGCGGCGAGGATTTTCTGCTGGGGGTTCGCTACACCGGCGATGAGGATCTGCCCGGCGGTTTCGGTGCCAAGGACGGCATCCAGATTTCGCACATGCTCAAGGACAGCGGCCTGGTCGACTTTCTCAACGTCGTTCGCGGCCACATCGACACCGATGCCGGCCTCACCGATGTGATTCCGATCCAAGGCATGCGCAACTCCCCGCACCTGGATTTTGCCGGCGAGATCCGCTCGGCCACCGGCTTCCCGACGTTCCATGCCGCGAAGATTCCCGACGTCGCCACGGCCCGCCATGCCATTGCTTCGGGCAAGGTGGACATGATCGGCATGACCCGGGCACACATGACCGACCCGCACATCGTGCGCAAGATCATCGAGAAACGCGAAGAAGAAATCCGCCCTTGCGTCGGCGCCAACTACTGCCTGGATCGGATCTATCAGGGCGGCGCCGCGTACTGCATTCACAACGCCGCCACCGGCCGTGAAACTAGCATGCCCCACGAAATCCCCAAGGCGTCGATCAAGCGCAAAGTGGTGGTGATCGGCACTGGCCCGGCGGGCCTGGAAGCAGCACGGGTGGCCGGCGAACGCGGCCACGACGTCACGGTATTCGAAGTCGCCGATCAACCCGGCGGCCAGATCCGCCTGACGGCGCAGAGCGAGCGGCGACGCGAGATGATCAGCATCATCGACTGGCGGATGGCGCAATGCGAACGGCTGGGTGTGAAATTCCATTTCAACACCTGGGCCGAGGCCGAAACGGTGCTGGCGGAAAATCCGGACGTGGTGATCGTCGCCACCGGCGGTTTGCCTCACACTGAAGTGCTCACGCACGGCAATGAACTGGTGGTGTCAACCTGGGACATCATTTCCGGCGACGTCAAGCCCGGCCAGAACGTGCTGATCTTTGACGATGCGGGTGACCATGCTGCCCTACAGGCGGCCGAAGTCATCGCCAACAGCGGCGCGAAACTGGAAATCGTCACACCGGACCGCTCGTTCGCGCCCGAAGTGATGGCAATGAACCTGGTGCCCTACATGCGCAGCCTGCAAGACCTGAACGTTACCTTTACCGTCACCTATCGAGTCGACTCGGTGGAGAAACGCGACGGGCAATTGGTGGCTAACTTCGGCAGCGATTATGGCCAGGTCCATAAACAGCGAGTGGTCGATCAGGTAGTCATCAACCATGGCACCCTGCCCCTCGACGATCTGTACTTCGAGCTGCGTCCCCATTCGCGCAACAATGGCGCGGTGGAACAGCATGATCTGATCGCCGGGAGAACCCAGAACATCGTGACCAACCCCGAGGGCCGCTTCCAGCTGTTCCGGATCGGCGACGCGGTGTCGGCGCGTAATACCCACGCGGCCATCTACGATGCGTTGCGACTGGTCAAGGACATCTGAAGTCATGCCCCTGATTCTGGATCAGGGGCAATTTCCTATTCGAAACGAGGCACTACCATGTCAGTACAGACCTTGAAATCAAGGGCTGCGGTCGCATTCGCGCCCAATGAACCGTTGCAGTTGGTCACCATCGATGTCGCACCGCCCAAGGCTGGCGAGGTGCGGGTTCGTATCGTTGCCACCGGCGTCTGCCACACCGATGCCTTCACTCTTTCGGGAAGCGATCCTGAAGGTATTTTCCCCAGCGTGCTGGGCCATGAAGGCGGCGGTATCGTCGAATCCATAGGCGAAGGCGTGACCTCGCTGCAAGTCGGCGACCACGTGATTCCGCTCTATACCGCCGAATGCCGGCAATGCAAATTCTGCCTCTCAGGCAAAACCAATCTTTGCCAGGCCGTCCGGGCCACCCAGGGCAAAGGCTTGATGCCCGACGGCACTTCGCGCTTTTCCCATGAAGGCAAACCTCTGTTCCACTACATGGGGTGCTCGACGTTCTCCGAATACACCGTGCTGCCGGAAATTTCCCTGGCGAAGATTCCCAAAGAGGCGCCGCTGGAGCAGGTCTGCCTGCTTGGCTGCGGGGTGACCACAGGAATCGGCGCCGTCCTTAACACGGCCAAGGTCGAAGCGGGCGCCAGTGTGGCGGTGTTTGGGCTGGGCGGTATCGGCCTGGCAGCCATTATCGGCGCAAAAATGGCCAGCGCCGGACGTATCCTCGCTATCGACATCAACCCTGCCAAACGAGACGTCGCGCTGTCGTTGGGCGCGACAGACTTTATCAATCCCAAGGACTACGACAAGCCGATCCAGGACGTCATTGTCGAGCTCACCGAAGGCGGCGTGGATTACTCGTTCGAATGCGTCGGCAACGTGCAACTGATGCGTGCTGCACTGGAGTGCTGCCACAAGGGCTGGGGCGAGTCGATCATCATCGGCGTCGCCGGAGCGGGCCAGGAAATCAGTACCCGCCCTTTCCAGCTCGTCACCGGTCGCGTGTGGCGTGGCAGCGCATTTGGTGGGGTGAAGGGTCGCACTGAGTTGCCCAGCTATGTGGAGAAGGCCAATCGAGGAGAGATCCCACTGGAAACCTTTATCACCCACACCATGCCCCTGGAAGAAATCAACAAAGCGTTCGAGTTGATGCATGACGGGCAAAGCATTCGTACCGTCATTCATTATTGATTCGCCGATCCTCATTCCCCCCACAAAAAGGAAGCAACGATGTCCGTTTTTACCCATGTAACCGTCGGCACCAATGACCTGGCCAAATCCCGTGCGTTCTATGACGCAGCGCTGAAAGAGATTGGCCTCAAACGCGTCGCCGATCTCAGCGAGAATGGCTCCATCTGGGGTGTCGACAAACCTTCGTTTTTTGTACTCAAGCCGGCCAACGGCAATCCTGCAACGGTGGGCAACGGAGGCACCGTCAGCTTCGAGGCGCCGAACCGTGCTGCGGTCCACGCCTTCCACGCCGCCGCGCTGGCAAATGGCGGTGTCTGCGAAGGCCTGCCCGGCACGCGCGGCTGGGCTGAAAATGCCTATGCCGCTTACGCCCGGGATCTGGATGGAAACAAGCTGGCGGTCTACTGCTTCAAGGCAGAGTAAATAAGACGCTTACCGAAGCCCCTTGACCAGGGGCCTCGGTTTATCAGCCATGAAGCCCTTTGCGGGCAACCGCAGCACCGGCCTCCAGTGCCCGACCGATGTGTTCGTCGAAACGACTATCGATCATTGATTGCAAAGCCGCGGCCGTGACGCCTCGATAGGCGACCAAGGCCTCGATCATCTCCAGCGCATCGTGGTTTTCCAGAAGCTGGCTGCTGTTGACCACCACGTTCTTCGCAGCCAATTGCGCGATATCGGAAGGAATGCCGGCAGCCATCGCCTGATTGGCCAGTGCGCTCATCAGCAAGGCAGGAAAAGCCGGGCCGGTACCCGAGAGCGCCGAGAGGTAGTCGATGAAGTCCTCTTCCTGAACTTCAGCCGCTTCACCCACACATTCGAACACGCGTTGCACCAGGTTCCTCGTTGCTGCTGGTACCTCCCCCGCACAATACCAGGGTGTAAAGGACCGTTCGATCTCCACTGCCGCGTTGGGCATCGCCCGCACGACTGCTGTCGCCGATGTTTGCGCCATGATCGCATGAGCCTTGATCCCGGCCATGAGCGAGATAATTGTCCGCCCGCCCGCATGAATATTCACGCTGGCGAAATGCTCGGGGCGAACGGCAAGGATCACGATGTCGCTACGATTTACCAGGTCTTGGTTATCCGTCACCAGGCGAGCACCTTGTTGCGCCAGTGGATGGCCGCCCGAACGGTTGGAAATGATCAGGTTGCCCGCGGGTAGCAATGCCTTGGCCAGTACAGCCTTGGCGATCGCACCGCCCAGCCAGCCGGTTCCACCGATGATCCCCAGGGTTTCATGATTCATCGGCAGCGCTCTCGAACGTTTCCGTCAAGGGAACGAAAACTCCCGGTTCGACTTCGGCGTAGCCGAATTTCCCATAGAAACGATCCAGTTCACGTTGCTTGGGCACCTTCCCAGTGAAGATGCTTACGTAATGGGGGATGCGCTGGAAGCGCACGGTGATCAACTCGTTGGTATTCATTGTGATGTAGCCGATCTGTGTCAGATAGATCGTCCGGGCTCGCGCATCGGCACTCGGGCTATCGTACCCAAAGCGCTTGAACATGCTCGCCAGTGCATTCATTCGCTGCTCATCCACGGCGGCCACTTCCCGGGCCACCTCAGCGGACTGCAGTGCCCAGCTACGCACGGCGAACTCGAATTGAGAATCGAATAAATGGGGGTTGAGCCAGCACTCGAACACATTCAAGATCGCCTCGGAAATACTCTCGGCATAACTTTCACTTTGCCGTATCAATCCTCCGGTGTTGGTCTCCCGCCATCGGGACAGCAACGCAGCCAGCAGTTGCTCACGGTCCTCGAAAAACCAGTAGAAGCTGGTACGTGACAACCCTAGGCGTTTGGCCAGTGGCATGACTCGAACTGAATCGATGCCCGACTCCTTCAGGGCCTCGTAGGCCGCCTCCAGCCAACCCTCTGGTGAACCTCGCCAGCCTGCGTCCTGAGCCTTGCCACGCGCCTTCCCTGCCTGGGACATTGTGCTTACCTTCTTTAAATATGTGCGTGAGGCGAATGTACTCGTATGATCGCCAAATGTACATCGAAGTACATTTGATTGACTCCTGTCCGTTTCGCTACTTTCGAGCCCCGGGAATATTAATGAGAAAAACTCATGAGCCATTGACTTAAAATGGTTTGTCGTCGCAGTGCGCGTGGATAAATATCTCCTGCAGGCAAAGGACTCCAAACCAAAACAACAATGAGCCGCCAATTATGAATCTTGCAGCGCACGCCTCTGAATGCAGCCCGTCATCCGGTCAAGGAATGCCGGTGCGACCCACTGGGCCACACGCTCCTTCTGTTACTCATTTCCTGCCAAAACTTCGATAGCTGCTCACACGAACGTCTCGTGCGATCGTTTTTTGCTGCCTGAAATCCTGGCGCACAACGCTGCGCCCGGATGGCTGCTCGCGAGCTGTTACTCCCATCAGCTGGATTAGTGATATGTGGACTACACAAGAGAAGCTTCCACTGGGCGAACACACTGCCCGGTATGTCGAATGGTTGACCGAACATGGCGCAGGTTTTTTCGACGGCATATCGCTGTCGTTGTCTGGCGTCATCACCGCCTTCACCAACGCGTTGCTGTGGTTCAACCCCTTGGTCTTGATCGCCATCTTTGCCCTGCTCGCCTATTACATCCAACGAAAAGTGAGCCTTACACTGTTCATCACCTTTTCCTTCCTGCTGATATTCAACCTCGGCTACTGGCAGGAGACCATGGAAACCCTCGCCCAGGTGAGCTTCGCCACGCTTGTCTGCGTGGTCATCGGTGTACCGCTGGGTATCGTCGCAGCACATCGATCCTGGTTCTATGCGGCCTTGCGACCGGTACTTGACCTGATGCAGACCGTGCCCACTTTCGTGTACCTGATCCCGACCTTGACGCTTTTCGGCCTTGGGGTAGTTCCTGGGCTGATTTCGACGGTCGTCTTCGCCATCGCCGCACCTATTCGCCTGACCTACCTGGGTATCTGTGATGTACCCCAAGAGTTGATGGACGCTGGTAAGGCCTTTGGCTGCTCGCGTCGCCAACTGTTGGCGCGCATCGAACTGCCCCACGCCATGCCCAGCATCGCCGCCGGCATCACCCAATGCATCATGTTGTCACTCTCCATGGTGGTGATCGCGGCCCTGGTGGGCGCCGACGGACTCGGCAAGCCGGTGGTCAATGCATTGAACACCGCGGATATCTCGATGGGTTTCGAAGCGGGCCTGGCGATCGTGCTGTTGGCGATCACGCTTGACCGAATCTGCAAGCAACGTGAAATCCTGAAAAGAGGTGACGTATGAGCATCATCCGTTTCGAGGACGTCGACGTCGTCTTCTCTGCCCGCCCGAAGCCCGCCCTGGATTTGCTTGACCAAGGTTTTTCACGTCCGCAAATTCTTCAGAAAACCGGTTTGATCGTGGGCGTGGAGAAAGCCAATCTGGAGGTCAATAAAGGTGAGATCTGCGTGCTCATGGGGCTGTCCGGTTCCGGCAAATCCAGTCTGTTGCGCTGCATCAACGGCTTGAACACCGTCAGTCGCGGAAAGCTCTTTGTCGAACACGAAGGCCGGCAGATAGACATCGCCTCCTGCTCCCCGGCCGAACTGAAGATGATGCGTACCCAGCGTATTGCCATGGTGTTCCAGAAATTCGCCCTGATGCCCTGGCTGACGGTGCGCGAGAACATCAGCTTTGGCCTGGAAATGCAGGGCCGCACGGAAAAGGAATGCAGGAAGCTGGTGGACGAAAAACTCGAGCTGGTGGGCCTGACCCATTGGCGCAACAAGAAACCCGACGAGTTGTCCGGCGGCATGCAGCAACGGGTTGGCCTGGCCCGTGCCCTGGCGATGGATGCGGACATCCTGTTGATGGACGAGCCCTTCTCGGCACTCGACCCGTTGATTCGCCAGGGCCTGCAAGATGAGTTGCTCGACCTGCAGCGCAAATTGCACAAAACCATCGTGTTCGTCAGCCATGACCTGGACGAAGCCCTGAAACTGGGCACCCGGATCGCCATCATGAAGGACGGCCAGATCATCCAGTACAGCAAGCCGGAAGAGATCGTGCTCAACCCGGCGGACGACTACGTGCGTAACTTTGTCGCCCATACCAACCCGTTGAATGTGCTCTGTGCGAAAAGCTTGATGACGCCGCTGAATCAGTGCGTGTTTGCTCGTGACGAATACTGCCTGGATACCGCTCAGAACCTGTGGATGGCGGTGAACCCGCAGCGTCATTTGACCAGCATTCGAAAAGGCGCCACGGCCGCACACATCCAGCCATGGAATCCGGGCAAGGGAATCGAGACGTTGGGACGACAGCCGACGAGTGTACCGCCGACGACCACCATGCGCGCTGCCCTGCAGATCCGCTACGAAACGGGTCATCCACTGATCGTGCGAGACCACGCCGGCACCGTGCTAGGCATCCTGGGCGACGGAGAGCTGTATCGAGCATTGCTGGGGCATAACCTGTCGCTCCCTGTGCCTTCTGAACCCGCACATGAATATTCGGTGGCTTGATCCACCAGATATGGCGTTGGAACACTCCTATGCAACCCAGTGATATCGCTAAGAAGGTAAAGGGCTATCGACGATTGATACCGTCCATGACGGCGTTGCTGGAGTTCGAGGCGGTGGCGCGATTGGCCAGTTTCACCCTGGCCGCCCAAGAACTAGGTGTGACACAGGCGGCTGTCAGCAAACAGATCAGACTGTTGGAAGATGCTTTGGAGACTAAGCTATTCCATCGCCTTCATCGCTCGATCAAGTTGACTCACGAAGGCTATGTCTTGCACCTGGTCGTTGCCGAGTCCATTCATCGCATGGCCAGTGTCTTCGACAAAATTGCCGAAGGCATTGGTGAGCAGGAGATTACCATCGCCTGCACCGAAGCGTTTTCTCACTTGAGAATACTCCCCAGACTGACCACGCTGCGCACCCTTCAGCCAAAGTTGAAGTTGCGCTTGATGACGCACCCGCTTTCGCCCAGTTCATATCGAGATGACGTCGACCTGGCCGTCCGTTTCGGCAACGGAAAGTGGGAGGATGGGAGCTCACTTTTCCTGTTCGATGAAGAAGTGTTTCCCGTCTGTTCGCCTGCCTGGCTCGCCGCTAATCCGGCCCCTTCGTCCATCGACGATTTTCTGGACACAGCGCTGATTGACTCCGATTCCACACTGGAAGGCTGGATGACCTGGAATCGTTGGTGCAGGGACCTTGGCGATATGCGACCCAAGCTCACCTACTCATTTCGCTGCAGTTCCTACAACGATGCGATCCAAGCGGCCACACAAGGCCATGGCATTGCACTGGGCTGGAGCCGACTTATCGCACACCGGCTCAGCAGCGGTGAGCTGATCAGAATCACGCCCTATATGGTCAAGCCAAAAGACGCCTATCACTTGGTCATTCCGAACGGTCGAAAACCTGAACCAATCATTGAGGCGCTGATCGATTGGCTGCGCGATGACAGCTGCATAACTCACTGATAATAAACGCAAAAACCACATCTATACGCATAACGCAAGGTTATGCGAGCGTGAAAATAAAGCGCGTTGACGGTCTTGTTCCACCTTTCCAAACTGTCCCTGCCGCCTGATCAACTTTGAGTTTGAGCGAGACCCACAATGACTATCAATACCGTGAAAACCCATCGTGAACTTCTGACCGACCGCATGCCCGGCCATGGCATGCCGGGGAGTTTGTTTGGTCGCCAGGATATTTTTGAAACCGACGTCGATATCTTTTTTACCAAGCACTGGATTCTGGTGGGTGTCACTGGCGACATTCCAGAACCCGGTGATGTTTCCACCCTGGATATTGGCAAATCATCCATTCTCTTGGTACGCGACGATGACGAGCATGTGCAGGCATTTCGCAATGTCTGCCGTCACCGAGGGGCTCGCTTGAAACAGGCCGGCAAGTCGACCGTGGGGATGCTGGTATGCCCCTACCACCAATGGAGCTACGACCTGGACGGCAGTCTGAAACATGCGGCACACATGGGCCAGGATTTCGACCCTAAATGCAAAAGCCTGATCCCCGTGCACACCCGGGTCATCGGCACCCATGTCTTCGTCTGCCTGGGCGACGAACCACCGGAAGACATCATGTACCTTGAGCAGGTCATGGCACCGCGTTTCGCCCAATACGACATTGCCCACTCAAAGATCGCCTACGAATCGGAAATCATCGAGAACGGCAATTGGAAACTGGTGATCGAGAACAACCGCGAGTGCTATCACTGCGCTGCCACTCACCCGGAGTTGACTGCTTCTTTCCTGCCCGAAGATTTCGGATTCTGTACAGACGGCCTGGGGGAGGATTCTCTTCAAGCGCTGGCGGAGTATCACCAACGCAATGCAGACACCAAGGCCAACTGGGAAAGCGCAGGCTATATCTGCGATGCCGTCGAACATCTGGGCGAAGACGCCGTGACCCAATTTCGCTCGCAGCGACTGGCCATTGCCGGCAATGGCGAATCCCAGACCCTGGACACCCGCGTAGCATGCACTCGTCTCTTCGGAGATCTCACCCGCCGCGACTTGGGCGACATGCATCTTTGGACACATAACTCGTGGACCCATGTCATGAGCGACCACGCCGTCGTCTCCTACATCATCCCGCTGGCACCCGATAAAACCCTGGTCCGGACTAAATGGCTGGTCCATGCCGATGCGGTCGAAGGCGTCGATTATCAAGTGGATAAGCTGACTGAAGTCTGGGTCGCAACCAACCTGCAAGACGCCAATCTCGTTGGTATTACCCACAGCGGCACCCAGGACCCTTCCTACACGCCTGGACCGTTCTCGGCCTTTACCGAAGCCTATGTCGACCAGTTCTCTCGCTGGTACGCGGCACGTCTGGCCGCCCATGGCGTGTGAGGAATGAAGATGACGACTTATGAGAACCTGACGCGCCCTGCAGACGTCAGCGTAGCCCAGCACTTTACCGACCCGGGCACCTGGGGCACGTTTGGCGCGCAGTGGCACAGCGGAGAACAGAAAACCCTGCACTGCTGCGCTGTGCGCCAGGAAACCCATGACGTCAAGACCTTCATTTTTCGTTGTGCGGACTTCAGCGCCCTGAGCTTCGAGCCCGGTCAATTCATCACGATCTCGCCAGTCATTGGTGGGCAGACCATCGCCCGTTGCTACACCCTGTCGTCCTCTCCGACCCGGCCCTTTGCGTTTTCCATTACCGTCAAGCGCGTGCCGGGGGGCGTCGTGTCGAACTGGCTACATGACAACCTCAAGCCAGGCGATAGCCTGAAAGCGTCCGGCCCCGCCGGCAGCTTTACGCCGATCGGCCATCCGGCAGGTAAATTGTTATACCTGTCGGCCGGCTCCGGCGTGACTCCCTTGATGTCGATGACTCGGGCCGCCTATGACATGGCTGCCAACCTCGATATCGTCTTTGTGCACAGCGCCCGTACGCCGATCGACATCATCTTCCACGCGGAGCTGACGCGCATGCAATCCGCCATGCCGGGACTTCGAGTGATCAGCATTTGCGAAGGACTTGGCGAAACAGCGCAATGGCAGCAACCCATAGGCCGACTCGATTTACCGTTGTTGAGCCAACTGGTACCGGACTACAAGGAACGGGAAATCTTTACCTGCGGCCCCCAGGGTTACATGGAAGCGGTCAAATCGCTGCTCAGGGAAGCGGCGTTCGATTTCGCCCACTATCATCAGGAAAGTTTCGACATTGCCGTACTGAATGAAGAACCATTGATCGAGCAGGCCACTTCGCTCGACCCGCAAGCGGTATTCACGGTGACCCTGGCTCGCTCTGGCAAGACCTTCAGCATGCCGGGCAACCAGACGGTGCTGTCTGCCGCAAAGAAAGCCGGTGCCATTGTGCCCTCTTCCTGCAGCCAGGGAGTCTGCGGTACCTGCAAGACCGCCTTGGTACAAGGTACGGTCGAGATGAATCACAACGGCGGTATCAGGCAGCGGGAAATCGACAAAGGCCTGCGTTTGCTGTGCTGCAGCAAGCCCACTTCTGACCTGGTCCTCGATCTCTAGACGTGCCTCACTAATTTGATAGTCACTGCACACGGGCTTCTGCACAATATCTGTGCGCCCAACACCTATAGAACAGTGACCAGCCTGATGAAACTGCAACCTTTGCCGCCGCTCAACAGTCTGGTGGCGTTCGAGTCCGCAGCCCGCCACTTGAGTTTCACCGTGGCGGCGCGCGAACTGAACGTCACACAAGGCGCCATCAGCCGCCAGGTACGATTGCTCGAAGATTACCTGGGCGCGGCGCTGTTCACCCGCACAACCCGGGAAATCAACCTCACCGCCACCGGCAGCCAGTATTACGAAAGTGTGCGCGACACCTTGCAGCAAATCGCTCAGGCCACGGCGGGCGTACGTCACTGGCAAGGTGCCCAGCAAGTCACTGTGGTCACCAGCACGGCAATGGCGTCGTTGTGGCTGCTGCCGCTTGTATCGGAGTTCCAGCGCCAGAATGAAGAGATTGACCTACGCATCATCGCGACGGATCAAGTCAGCGATTTTTCCCGGCTGGACTGTGACCTGGCGCTTTATTACTGCAGCACGCCGCCGAAAAACATGAAAGTCACACCGCTGTTCAACGAAGAGATTTTCCCGGTATGCAGCCCCACCTATCTGGCGCAGCACCCAGGGATCGAGACGCTGGAACAGTTGGGGGGGTGCACCTGGTTGTGGCTGGAAGATCAGCACCGGGACTGGATTGGCTGGAGAGAATGGTTTCAACGCCTCGGCTACCCGGCGCCAGAACCCAGGCGCCGCATCAATATCAACAGCTACGCCATGCTGATCCAGTCAGCGCTGGCGGGCCAGGGGATCGCCCTGGCTTGGTCGGGCCTGCTGAGTAACCACTTGCAGACCGGCAACCTGGTGCGGCCGACACAAGCAATATTACGCACAGATGCGCAGTTCTGCCTGCTGGAACCCCAAGGCCGGGCCCAGAACAGACAAAGCGTCAACCGCTTCCGTCAGTGGCTGATGGCACATCTTGCCAAGACGATTGATACCTGAGAGACAGTCTTGGGTGGCCATTGAAACGCTGGCGGGCGAACTCGGCTGCGTCCAGGCAACATTTATCGGTCGTCAAACGGAGCAAACACATGCACCACCCATTCGACGAACAGCCGAACCTTTGCGCTGAGATGCTTGTTGTTCGAACAGACGACGCTGAATCGATGTCGCGGCCGGTTCCAATCGTCGAGCACAATGCGCAGCCTACCTTTCCAGGCCTGCACATTTTCTATGCGAATCGCAGCCTATCGTCACCTGCTCTGACATTGATCATCGACGCCCTGCGATACCCTAATCGAGCAAGCAAAGTAAGCAGATAGCGTCCAGACGCACCTACAGAGATGCCTTCGTATGAGCAAGCCTGCCGCACGCCCTCACAAAGTTCTTATGCTTCTGACATCAGACTTCGTCACTGCCCGCTACGAAGCGCTGCGTACCCGAGCGCCAGATCTCGACATCGTCACTGAGCTTGGCCCAGGACTCGACCCCGACATTACAGCCCTTTTCGCCTTCAAGCTCCCCACTGGCATCGCGTCTCGCCTGCCTAACCTCCAGTTGGCCGCCTCGGTAGGCGCGGGGGCCGACGGAATCATTTCTGCGCCAGACCTCCCAATGCACGTTAAGGTCACTCGAGCTGTTGAACCAGGGCTAGGCTTGAGCATGGCGCAGTTTGTGTCCTTGCAGATCCTGCGGCAGTTCCGCTCGCTGCCCAAGATGGAACAGCAGCACGCAGCGGGTGAATGGAAGCGCTTGCCGGTACCCGACGCGCGCCAAGTTACAGTCGGCATCATGGGACTTGGCTCGATCGGCGCGGTCGTGGCCGACGTAGTCGCCGCGCTGGGCTTCAGCGTCATTGGCTGGACACGCTCGGATGGGCGCGAGTCGCGCGTGCCCGTCTTCATCGGGAAGGCGGGCATGGACACATTCCTCGAGCGGTCCGATTTCCTGGTGTGCCTGCTGCCAGGTACTGCGCAGACCGCCGGGCTGCTAGGACGATCATGTCTTGAAAAACTTCCCAGAGGCAGTTTCGTAATCAACGTGGCACGCGGCGGCATCGTGGTGGAAGAGGATCTTCTGACCTTGGTCAACGAAGGGCATTTAAGCGGTGCTGCCTTGGATGTCTTTGCGACCGAACCCTTGCCCCCGGACAGTGAGCTCTGGAGGCATGACAAGATCCTGGTTACTCCACACATCGCAGCACAACCGTCGATAGGCCCCGTAGTCGAGCAGTTCATCGAAAACCTGGACCGCCTTACCGAAGGGCAGCCGTTGCTTCACGAGGTCGACCGAAATCTCAATTACTGACGAGTTGAGTTTCGAGGCTTTCGGCTGCGACCAGGCAAATCTATCGGTCGTCGAACGGAGCAAACACATGCGCCACCCATTCGACGAACAGCCGCGTCTTTGCGCTCAGATGCCTGTTGCTCGGATAGATCACGCTCAATCGATGTCGTGGCCGACTCCAATCGTCGAGCACGGTACGTAGTTTTCCGCTCTCAAGATGCGGGGCGACCATGAACCTGAACGCCTGACCAAGGCCCACTCCACTGAGCAGCGTGCTCAAATACGCGGAGCTGTCGTTGACCCCGACCACCACCTGTCCCTGGACCAGAACCTGCTCGGCTGCCTTGCAGAACTCCAATGGGAAGGGCCTCCCGGTGAGTGATGAGAAGTAGCCCAGGATTGCATGTCCCGGCCCGCCAGTCGTCTTCTTTGCCGCTGGCCCAGGGTGCATCAACTCGGAAGGATGGATGGGAACACCGTGCACGGCAAGATACGACGGACTCGCACAGGTGACCCAGTCCAGGTCTGCGAGTCGTCGCGCGACAAGTGAGGTGTCGGCCAACTCTCCGCCGCGAATGACACAATCGACACCCTCGCCGATCAGATCGATTGGCCGGTCACTGACACCGAGGTCGATATGGAGCTCGGGATATAGCGCGCGGAAACTTGGAAGCGCCGGAATCAGGATCATGTTCGCAAGCACCGACCCGATATCGACGCGGATGCGGCCACGCGGCTGGGCCTGTGCGCGCACCATACTCTCGTCCATGTCATCAAGGTCGCCGATAAGCCGCGTCGCACGCTCGTAGTAAGCCGCCCCCTCCGAAGTCACGCTGACGCGTCGCGTCGTTCGGTGTAGCAGCTTCGTGTCGAGGTGACGCTCCAGGTCTTGCATCAGTTTGGTAACGGTCGGGCGCGGAATGTTCATCGAGTCCGCGGCTTTTGAGAACGCACCTGACTCGGCTATACGGATGAAAACACGTAAGGCAAGCAATTGATCCATGATTAAAAAGGGGCCGGGGTGTCTAGGAAAGATGGGCGAAAATTATTCATCATCATGAATTAACAAATAGCCTTTTGCACATTTATTCACCGAAGTGAACTCTCTAAGCTCTCATCCATCGCCAGCCTCGATCACCCATAGACAGCGATAGCGGGCAAGACTGACGAATCCACACCAGAGATCCAGCCCCAAGAGGACACTATGAAAACTGCTCTCCAATTGCTTCAAGCCTATCAAGACAACATCCAGGCGCCGACGTCAGCCGCGGCCTTGTTTGCCGAGGACGGCGTGCTGGAAATACCGACTGTTCATGTGCACGCGCAGGGACCTGCCGCCATTGAGCAACTGGTCGCCGACCTGCTTGTGAAGATTCCGGACTTCCGGTTCAAGGATTTCAAGGTTTGGATCGACACGCCCGACAAGGTCTTCGGCGAATACTCCGTCGAGGCGCTGGTCGTCGGCACGGGCAAGGTCTATCGGCAAACCTATGCAGGCTTGCTCATCGCAGAGGGCGGGAAGATCAAGCTGCTCAGGGAAGCGCTGGATACGGCTGCCGGAGCGCGGGCATTTAGCGTGGATTGAGGGACCTAATGCAACGGACCTCCTTATTGCCGAGCATCTGCAGGCATGTCCGTTGTCCAGTCCCAATACTAGGCTCGCATCTTTTAGGAAGAACCTCCAGCAATGGCGATGACATACGGCATAGCCGACGTGAGCTCCACTACCGGTGATTCCCAGAAAAAGGTTCAGCGTCCTTTTCCGCTCGTTGCTCAGTATGTAGTGGTCTACGAAACCCGGGGCGATTCAATGTTTATGTGTGTCTATAAGATTGTGTGGAAACGCGAGACTCGATGCGACAGCGATATGTGTTAACCGACGGTAACGTATCGATATTGACGGCCCCTCCATGGGGTCACAACGTTATTATTCTCATATCTCCAGTTTTGAATCTCAGCATTGTTGAATACGGCGTCCCATTGATTCGACATTTTGAAATTAAGGCCTTCAGCTGCCGTTGATTCCTTGTATCTCCCTCGCCCTGTACCTGGTTTTGCGACATGGGTGTCGAATTGCATGCCGTAACAGAAGTGGTGTTTATACAACACCGCTTGCGGCCGCTGAGGCCAAGCGTCCACCGCTATGGCGTCCTCAGCATCTCCAGAGTTATGTCCAATCAAAGCAAACGTGTGGGCGTTGGTGCCGACCCACGCTGAATAATAATCTGACGACAGATAATCCCTGCAGATTGCGTAAGCCATTGCCCCCAGCTGATCGCAATTGCCCGCACCTGTTCTTTTGGCGATTTCTAATATACGCCGAGGTCTTAGCATGGCGCTGTTGACTGGGTTTTCCATGAAGTTGTAGGTGGCCGCAGTACGAATGTGTGAGGCGGCGTACTCCTCATCCAACTGATTGCCACTACCGTAGGGAGTTAACCCCTTGATAATGTCGATCACTGCGTTGCCAAGCCTCAGCAATTGTGCCTGTCTCTTTGTCACTATGTAGTCTGTAGGCATGCTTTGTTTCTCACAAGATATTGCTGGAGACGATGAAGCCACCTCGTCAGGCTAGGTCAGGCTCGGCGTTTCGCAAGCGACAGGAACACGACGGATGTCGGTCAAGATCGCAAGAAGCCTGTCTCGCCCCGTGGCAAGACGCGACGAGAATGAGCTCAACCATGATCATCCAAGGTGGCTTGGCCACCCCAACGATGTGTAGTGATCTATTGAAAATTTCTGCTGTGCCATCCTCGACCAGACCCGATCTTTTATTCTGAGACGCCGACGCTAACCCCTCCTCCGCCCCGTCTTACTAAAGTTCGCCCCTGATAGGCCGACAGCCTTCATTCTTGTCTCACGGATGATTTCAATGTTCCGCTCTGTTCTCCCCGGCGTTGCCTTACTCGCCGTCGCCGCCGCCTTTACGGCCCAGGCTCAGCCCGTCACCACGCCCGAGCAACTGTTTCGCGAATTTTCTCGCTGCGATGCACATTTCTTCGAAAGCCTGCGCGACGCCCGTCTCCCTGCAGCTACCTTGCGCCTGAGTGATTACGGCTCGGTCAAGGCGCCGACCATCAGAGATCCGTTGCAGGAAGGTGGCACTTACCAGCACTTCGAAACACCCCTGATCATCAATGGCGTGCGTATGGTCGGCTATTACAACCAGGCCCAAACCATCAAAAGCGTCGGCAATTTTCTGTTTTGGGGATTCGTGGCAGATGGCTCGCCACAAGAGGTGGCCACGAAACTCAAGCCACTCATTGTCGATAACGCACGTTTCGCCAGCCAGGGCCAAGCCATCACCCGCGCCGAAATCCGTCGCATCGGTGATCCGATCGGCCAATGGCGCACCGAAGGGTTGACCGGCCCGGGGGTTGCTACTCCGTTTGGTTTCGTAGACCGCGCCTTGATGGTCGATACGGGCGACATGAAACCGCCGCTCGCAGGACGTACCACCGTGTTCTGCTCGCTACAAGGCACCGTGACCGCGCCGTTGCTGCAGGTCTATCGCCCTGACCTCAACGCTCATCTGCTCGACTGACAAGGATGTTTTCCATGAATGCTCGCTGGTCCGCACTGATCGCTTGTTCCCTCCTCCTCACAGGATGTGCCGGGATGCAGAATCCGCAAAGAGCCAATCTCGCCCATTGCTCCAATCAATTGAAGGCGCTCAAGGCCGAAAACTACACCCTGGTGCTGCAGGAAGGTGATCTGTGCTTGCAGAAAAATACACTGCCCGCCTCGCTGCAAAGCGTGATTTATGCGGTGCAGGCTGAAGCCCACAGCAACCTCAACCAATTTTCCCAAGCCGTGACTGCCAAGGAAAAATCCATCCAATTGGCAGTCAAGCCAGATCCGCGGGCGAACCTGGATTTGAGCGCGATGTATCGTGAGGCCGGCAACCCCAAGAAAGCACTCGAACTTGTGCAGTACAACCTCGACAACGGACTGGGAGAAGCCGGTAAGGGCTCCGGCTTCCATATGCCGACCTACTATCATCTAGGCCTGGCCCTGACGGACCTGGGCCAATACCGAGAGGCCGCCGAAGCCTTCAGCGCCGGCCTTGAACGCCAGCCGGACTATGCCTGGGCCTATTACACCCGCGGGGTCGCGTACGACCATTTGGGGGCGAAGGATGATGCCAGGGCCGACTTCAAGAAATTCCTGGCGCTGGTCGACAAGAAATACCTGCTGGAGAAACATAAGGCCAAGCTCGCCGAACTCGGGGTTTCCGTACCGTAATGGCTGAGCCGGCTTAATGTCGGGCAGTTTCGATCTTGGGGGCGCAGTGCCATGGTTATTGTCATTGCACTCCCCCTCTGCTTTGCCACTGGCCTCAATGTCTTTATTTGACGAACCTGAGGCACCCGAACCCGGTCTTGATCCGCAGTTGCTGAATGGGTTCGATATTTTCCTGTTCACCGACCTTCTTGATGACGGCCACCCCGCAGAAAGACTCGTCACGGTTGAAGATCGGAAGAATGCCAGCCTTAGGCTCGGTCCAGGAGCCCGAAATCAAGGTATAAGTGGCTCCGTTCTGTGGCTTGAAGGAGAACGGGATCTTACAAGCGCTGCTACCCGCGACTTGCCAATAGGTCAGGATCAGCTCTTTGTCCACGGCAACCCGTGATTCGATATGTTCCCCGTTGGAGGGCAGGACCGTATAACCGGCATAGCATCCATTATCGCTGAAGGTCATGGCATCCAGCCTCGCCCCTCCTCCAGCCTTGAGGCGAACCGTTGCTGAAGGGTCAGCGGGTCCGGGGACGACATATTGCTTGCCCTGTAGAAACGAAGTGCAACCGCTGACCAGTAACGCGCCGGCCAGCAAGATGAACCGGCCATACTTTTGTTTGACGTACATCCCTTTCTCCCTGGTTCCATCGGGTGCCCTAGCCAGTCGGAGACTTGGGACTGTTGAAAAGCGGTTCAATGGTAATGGATTGAGTGCAGATGCGAGTAGGTCTGGATGTGCCGGCACCAGAACCTATTTCACCTGCATGTACTGGCTGAAATTGTTGATGTGATCATCAAGATTATCCTCGAGCATCAGCCGGAACTGATCGCAGAAATACTTCAACAGCGCCTCCCGAGCATCAGCCATTTCGGCACCAGACTTGAAGTTCTGCGCGCTCGCCCAAGCATTGAAACGAGTGGTGCCGAACATCATTGAGGCGCTGACCCCACCGAGATCTCCATGGGTCTTGATCTGTTCGTTGGACAGTTCGATATGGGCGTCTGCACGGTCGTAGAAGGCTTGGTCGGAGGCGTCAGCCATGATGAGGTCTCGATATTCAATGAAGGATGCCATTGGAGCATATTGCGCGGCAGGATTGCAGCTGCCTCCATCGAGCCCCGGCGAGACCAGTCAAAGGAATACTTATCTTCGCAGCCAATGGTGCCGTGGATTTCAACACCATCAAACCCTGCCTCACGTGCGAAACGCTGGGCGAATTGGTCAACCAATCCGGTTATTTCGATAGTTATGGAAAGGTTGCTTTTGCGCTGCTATACGGCTGTTCTTCAACGTCGCCAGAGATTCACAGGCTCAAAGTGCCCCGGGCCGATCCAGGCCGGCAATCCGAGGTCCACTCTTTGTCGGCGGGCAACTTGGGTGTACTGATCCCCTACTACGGCAAGGATGGCCAAACTTCGAGGTGCCTGGCTGGGAACCGGGGTTCCTGATCCACGCATTCGGTGACAGCTACGCTCACGTGCAGGGTGACCCGATCATCTCTGCAAGACGCTGAACGTCAAAATCGACGAAGACAAGATCCAGGATTTCCTCAAGGAACTGTCATCGGATCTAGACGGTTGATCACTTACATATGCAGGGAGATGAAATCTACGAAACAACGCAGCTTGGGCGTGATGAAGCGGTTCGGCGGCCACAGCACACTGAAGTGGATGGTGCGGGTGACCTCTTGGGTCAGCACCGCCTGCAACTCTCCGGACTCAAGGGCATCCTTGACGGCAAATTCCGGCAGGCAGGCGATGCCCCGACCTTCCATGGCGGCGTTGAAAAGCATGTCGATGTTGTTGCAAACCAGCACTGCCGGCAAATCCTGCGCGCCATTGTGAGTTTTATCCGGTAGCGGCCAGCGCTCGAGCTTCCCGGTGGAAGGCACTCGGTACAACAAGCAGTCATGGTTGCTCAAGTCGCCAGCGTCCAAGGGCACGCCCTGGGCCTGGAAATAGGCCGGAGCACCCACCAGCAGGAAACGGAAGGCGCCCAATCGCCGCGCCACCAGACGAGAGTCGTTCAATTCGCCGGTTCTGACCACGGCATCAAAGCCCTCCTCCACGACATCCACCAGACGGTCGCTGAAGTCCAGCTCCAAATGGATGTCCGGGTATCGCTTGGCAAAGCGGGACAACAAAGTGAACAGGAACTGCCCTGCCAAGGGCAGGCTCACGCGCAGCTTGCCACGGGGTTCGCTGCTGGAGCTGGACAGCTCGAGCTCCGCTGCTTCCAGTTCATTGAGCACACGCTGGCAGCGGTTCAGGAAAAGCATGCCCTCCGCTGTCAGGTTGATGCTTCGAGTGCTGCGATGAAACAGCCTGACTCCCAGGCGCTGCTCCAGGCGCGCGACGCTTTTGCCAACGGCCGATGACGACACACCCAATTGCCGACCGGCTGCGACAAAACTACGGGTTTCGGCGACCTGGACGAAAACCGAGATACCGCTGAGGTTGTCCACGCTCTCTCCTTGAGTATTGGCGCTTTGATTGCGGAACGAAACGTCCGATGTGTCCGGAATTCTAGCCTCTGTTTCCCCTGCCGTCTGCGACCTAGCATGACAACCGTCTATCACAGCAGGGAATCGCGATCATGACCGCCAAAGCATCCATTCAGTTATCCAGCGCCATCGCCACTGACCCTATGCAGGCCCGAATTGACGCTGCGCTGAGCAGCGCCATTGAAGACAAACGCCTGGTGGGAGCTGTCGTACTGGTTGCCCGCCGTGGCGAAATCACCTATCGAAACGCGGTGGGCCTGGCCGACAGAGAGGCCGGGATACCGATGCGCACCGACGCCCTGTTCCGGCTCTCCTCGGTCACCAAACCTATCACCTCGGCGGCCGCCCTGGCCTTGGTTGCCCAAGGCCGCATTGGCCTGGATGACCCTATCGCCCGCTGGCTACCGGAGTTCCAGCCGACCCTGGCGGACGGCACTCGGGTGTCTATCAGCGTGCGCCAATTGCTCAGCCATACAGCAGGCCTGAATTATGGTTTTCTCGAAGCCCAGGGTGGCGGCGCCTACGCGCAGGCCGGTGTGTGTGACGGGCTGGAGAGCGCACCGCTGACCCTGGAGGAAAACATCCGGCGGCTGGCGACCGCGCCGTTGCTCTATCGCCCCGGCACCAACTGGGGATATTCCATTGCCACCGACGTGTTGGGAGCCCTCATCGCCAGGGTATGCGGCAGTAGCCTGGCTGAAGCAGTCAATCAACTGGTGTGCGAGCCTCTCGGCCTGTCCGACACCCGCTTCAACGTCGTCGACACCTCCCGCCTGACAGCCGCCTACCTCAATGCCGATCCCGTTCCACGCCGCATGAATGGCGTCGAAGTGATCGAAGTATTCGAGAACACTGCAGGTATCCGGATGGACGCGGATCGGGCCCTCGATAGCAGTGCCTATCCATCGGGAGGCTCCGGCATGATCGGCTCCGCCGAAGAGTTCCTGACCCTGCTCGAAACCTTGCGCCAGGGTGGTGGGCCGCTCATGCCAGCGACCCTTGCGAAAGAAATGGGAAGTGTCCAGACCGGCAATCTGGAACTCGCCAATTGGCCTGGCCGTGGTTTCGGCCTGGGATTCACCGTGCTGACTGACCCGCAGGCCGCACAAACGACCGAGTCCGTTGGCACGTGGCGTCTGGGTGGGGCTTTCGGTCATTCCTGGTTCGTCGATCCGGTGCAACAGATCTGCGTGGTGGCCTTCACCAACACGGCGTTCGAAGGCATGTTCGGGCAGTTCACCGTCGATCTATGCAACGCCGTATACGGTGCCTGAATGGCCAAAGGTTCACGCGGCGATAAGGAGTTCATGATGAAAAGACCGGCTTGAGAGCCGGCCTTCATGCGAATGCAGTTTGAGTTGTCCAGCTTTTTTTTGGCTACCTGCCCCATGGAATTGACCAGGCGCCTGGGCTTTCGACAGCGCCGCGGATCTTTATTGAAAGGTATCGACTCATGACGCATTCACGCCTGTATCACAACCATGCCAACGTACGCCTGGACTCCCTGACGGGGTTTCGATTTGTCGCGGCTGCCTTGGTGTTCTTCTTTCACGCCTCACTGACAAAGATCATCGGATTCAACCCCTTTGCCGACCAGCACATTGTCGCCGGCTTCCAGCGCTTGTTCAGCGTGGGGGGCTGGCTTGGCGTATCGTTTTTTTTCGTCCTCAGTGGTTTCGTCATAACCTGGTCGGCCCGCAGGGACGATACGCTTGGGGCGTTCTGGCGCCGTCGCCTGGTGAAGATCTATCCCAATCATCTGGTCACCTTCGTCCTGGCGATGATCTTGTTCGCTGTACCGCTGACAGCCGTGAGTGCCTGGTTGCCCAACTTGCTGCTGGTTCATGCCTGGGTCCCGGACATGTCGGTGTTCCTGAGTGTCAACGGGCCTTCCTGGTCCCTGTGTTGTGAACTGGTTTTCTACCTGGCGTTTCCGTTTCTCTTGCGCGCCTTGTGGAAGGTCGGCGAGGACCGCCTCTGGCTGACCGCGGGCCTCACAGTCTGTGCGATGGCTGTGACCCACTGGCTCATCGCCGAGGTTGTCGACGATGCACCGCAGATCGCCGAATACCCCATCTCCCTGAGCCAGTGGTGGTTGGCTTACTACTTTCCGCCGCTACGGTTGTTCGAGTTCGTTCTCGGCATGTTGATGGCCCGCATCCTGATGACGGGACGCTGGATTGCGATCCCGGTCGCACCGACGCTGGCATTGGCGGCGGCGACATACTTCCTCGCAGGAGAAATGCCCTTCATCTACAGCCTGTCACTCACCACCGTCATTCCGATTGCCTTGCTGATCACCAGCCTGGCTGCCGCCGACGTCGCGCAGCTCAAGTCCTGGTTTCGTCATCCACTGATGGTCTGGCTGGGAGAGATCTCGTTCGGGTTCTACATGGTCCACCTGCTGATCATGATGTGCGTGACTTCGCTGTTGGATGGACAACGTTTCGCAGTAGTACCGGCCTCTCTGATTCTCGCGGCCACGTTCTGCCTGTCGATCCTGGGGGGCTGGCTGCTTTTCGCCTTCGTCGAGCGGCCCGCCATGCGACGTTGGGGCAAAGCCAAGCCGATCGAGCGACCAATGAGTGTTCCTCAGGTTTGATTTCTCCACTGGAAAGGATGCTAGCCATGTCATCGTTTATTCGCAGGTTGAGCGGCGTGCCCGTTTGGGCACTCGGCTTATTGGCGCTGGCGCTAATCGCCGGCTTCGCAATCAGCATGCGGGCCCCGGTAGCCCAGGCTAAAAGCGCCCCCGCTCCGCTGCCTCAGGTGCAAGTGATGAGCGCCATCACGCGAGATGTCGTCGACTGGCAGAGCTACACCGGTCGCTTGGTCGCCACCGACACCGTAGTCATAAAGCCTCTGGTGGCCGGTACGCTCATCAGTGTGCACTTCAAGGACGGCGCGCTGCTGCGCAAAGGCGACCTGATGTTCGAGATCGACCCTCGTCCTTATGCCGCGACGCTGCAACAAGCCCAAGCCGCGCTGGTGGCCGCCAGGTCGATGAGTCTGTTTGCGCAGAAAGAGCTGCAGCGCTACGAGCATTTAATCACCAGCAATGCCATCGCGAAAACCGACCTGGACAAGCGCATACAGAGCGCCAACGAAGCTCAGGCCAGGGTCAATGAAGCCCAGGCCAGGGTCGAACTGGCCCGGCTCGACCTGGAGCACACCCGCATCCTCGCGCCATTTGACGGTCGCGCCTCACGGGTGGAGGTGACACCGGGAAATATCGTTGACGTGGGAGAGCGCTCCACAGCCCTGACGAACCTGGTGTCCATCTCTCCGATCTACGCGGACTTCGACGTGGATGAACAAACCTTCCTGCGCTACCTGGGCAACCGCCCCGCAGGCGATCCGGTACCCGTCATGCTCGGGCTGGCCCACGAAGAGGGTTATCCACGCAAGGGCAACCTAAGCTCCCTGGACAACCGGCTGGATACTCGATCAGCCACTATCCGCGTCAGGGCCAGTTTCGACAACAGCAACGGAGAGCTGCGCCCGGGCCTGTTTGCCAGGGTCCTGCTGCCAGGCAGTGCCAGCCGCCCGGCAACCTTGGTCGACGACAGCGCCATCGGCACCGACCAGGACAAAAAGTACGTACTGGTGGTCGATGCCGAGGGCCGCGTCCAGTATCGCCAGGTCAAGCCCGGGATACGTCAGGGTGCGCTACGGGTCATTGACCAGGGCATCTCACCCGAGGAGCAGGTGGTCGTGAGTTCCCTGCACCTGGCGACACCGGGCTCCCAGGTTGCTCCGGTACGTGCGCCTTCCCAACCACAGGCGCAACAATGATGAACATTTCCGGATTTTTCATCGACCGTCCGATTTTTTCCGGCGTCCTCAGCGCTCTTGTATTGCTGGCCGGGATACTCTCGCTAACGCGGCTGCCAGTGTCGGAGTACCCCGATGTGGTGCCGCCGTTGATCGTGGTGAACGCCCAATACCCAGGTGCCAACCCCAAAGTGGTGGCTGAGAGCGTCGCCGCGCCGCTTGAAGAGCGTATCAACGGCGTGGAAGGCATGCTGTACATGCAATCGCAGGCCAACAGCGATGGCACCTTGGCGATCAATGTGACATTCGCGCTGGGCACCGACCCCGACAAGGCTCAGCAGTTGGTACAGAACCGTGTCTCCGAAGCGCTCCCACGCCTGCCGGCCGACGTGTTGAACCTTGGCGTCACCACCAGCAAATCGTCATCGACCCAGACCCTGGCGATTCATCTGGTGTCGCCCAACAACGAATACGACGCCAACTACCTTCGCAACTACGGCATCCTTAACATCAAGAGCCAGCTTGAACGTATCCCTGGCGTCGGCGAAGTGCGCATCTGGGGCGGCGGCGACTACGCCATGCGTATCTGGATCGACCCCGACAGCGTTGTACAGCGAGGCCTCACCGCCGGCGAAGTGGTGGCGGCCATACGAGAACAGAACATTCAGGTCGCGGCCGGCGTCATAGGCGCGTCGCCCATGAACGCGGGCGTTCCACTGCAGCTTTCGGTCAACGCCAAAGGTCGGCTGAAAACCGAAGAGGAATTCGGCAATATCGTCATCAAGACGGTACCGGACGGGGGCGTGACGTACTTGCGCGATGTGGCCCGGATCGAATTGGCCGCTTCCACCTACGCGCTTCGCTCGCTAGTCGACGGGCAGCCGGCGGTAGGCTTCGGAGTTTTCCAGATGGCGGGCGGCAACGCGCTGGACATTTCAGCCCGGGCTCGGGAAATCATGACTCAAGCCAAGGCCGATATGCCGGCAGGCGTCGATTACAAAATCGTCTTCGACCCGACCCAGTTCGTCCGTTCCAGTATCGATGCGGTGATCAGCACTCTGTTCGAAGCCATCGTGCTGGTGGTGCTGGTGGTGATCGTGTTCCTGCAAACCTGGCGCGCCTCGGTCATTCCATTGCTGGCTGTGCCGATATCCATCGTCGGCACACTGGCGTTCTTGCTGGCGTTCGGATTCTCCATCAACGCGTTGTCACTGTTCGGCCTGGTATTGGCGATCGGCATCGTCGTGGATGACGCGATCGTCGTGGTGGAAAATGTCGAACGCAACATCAGCCAAGGGTTGTCACCGCACCAGGCCACTCACCAGGCAATGGCAGAGGTGAGCAAACCCATCGTCGCCATCACCCTTACGCTGGTTTGCGTGTTCATTCCATTGGCGTTCATGCCCGGCCTTTCTGGCGGTTTCTACCGCCAGTTCGCCTTGACCATAGCCATTTCCACGGTGATCTCGGCATTCAATTCGTTGACACTTTCCCCGGCCCTCTGCGCCCTGCTGCTCAAGCCACACGGCGCGCCAAAGGATCCTCTGGAACGTGGAATCGACAAAGTCATGGGGCGTTTTTTCAAAGGTTTCAATCGTCGATTCAAGCAAGCCGAGGAGCACTATGGTGCCGGCGTACACGGTGTGCTGGCGCACAAGGGCAGGACGTTCGCGGTGTTCGCGGTTCTGCTGTATGCCTGCGCCTGGTTGAGCCACACGCTACCGACGGGGTTCGTTCCGGCCCAGGACAAGGAGTTCCTGGTGGGTTTCGCTCAACTGCCCGCCGGTGCCTCGCTGGATCGAACCGAGCAGGTCATCCAGCAAATGAACGACATCGCGCTGAAACATCCTGGCGTTGCCCACACCCTCGAGTTTCCCGGCATGTCCGTCAACGGTCTGATGAACTCTTCAAGCTCCGGGATCATCTTCGTCATCCTCAAACCCTTTGCCGAGCGTTCCGGCGAGGAGTTGGGGGCGAACCGGATAGCGGCAGAACTCAATGCCGAGTTCAGCAAGATTGCGCAGTCCTTCACTGCGGTCTTCCCGCCGCCCCCCGTCCTTGGGCTGGGAACACTGGGCGGGTTCAAACTCCAGATCGAGGACCGCGCCAGCCTGGGTTATGTCGCACTCGACAGCGCGGTCAAAGCCTTCATGACCGAGGCTGCCAAGGCGCCGGAATTAGGCCCCCTTTTCTCCAGCTACCAGATAAACGTGCCCCAACTGGACGTCGATCTAAATCGGGTCAAAGCCAAGCAGCTCGGCGTCTCGGTAACCGATGTATTCGAGACCCTGCAGATTTACCTGGGATCTCTATACGTCAACGATTTCAACCTTTTCGGGCGTGTTTACCAAGTCAGGGCGCAGGCCGATGCGCCGTTCAGGGCCCACCCCGAAGACATCAAACGCTTGAAGGTTCGTAATGCCTACGGCGACATGGTGCCCTTGTCGACGCTGCTGTCGGTCGATCCCGGCTATGGGCCGGAAATGGTCGTGCATTACAACGCTTTTACAGCGGCGGACGTCAACGGCGCCCCCGCCCCCGGTTACTCTTCGGGCCAGGCAGAAGCAGCCATCGAGCGCATCGCCCGGCAGACCCTGCCCCAGGGCGTACGTATGGAATGGACCGACCTGACCTACCAGCAACGGCTGGCCGGTGACACGACCGCCTGGGTGCTGGCGGTCAGCACGCTCCTGGTTTTTCTGGTTCTGGCGGCGCTGTACGAAAGTCTCCTGCTGCCGCTGGCGGTGATCCTGATCGTGCCGATGGGGGTGCTTTCGGCGCTCGCGGGCGTCTGGTTGACCGGAGGCGATAACAACATTTTCACCCAGATAGGCCTGATGGTACTGGTGGGCCTGGCGTCCAAGAACGCCATCCTGATCGTCGAATTTGCAAGGGATTTGGAACGCCAGGGGCACACCCCGTCGAGCGCCGCCTGGGAGGCCAGCAAGTTGAGGCTCAGGCCGATCCTGATGACCTCGATTGCCTTTGTCATGGGCGTCGTCCCCCTGGTGATTTCCACCGGAGCCGGAGCGGAAATGCGCCAGGCGATGGGCGTCGCGGTGTTCTTCGGCATGTTGGGCGTGACCGCATTCGGATTGCTCTTCACCCCGCTCTTCTACGTCCTGGTTCGCAGTTTTGGCCGCCAGCTACCCCAGGCCCGGTCAATTCCCATTGCGGACACATACATCCGTTAACACCGGAACTCCAGCGCGTTTTTCTGCATTCGGCGCGCCTCTAGACTGCAAACGTCCCCAACCCTTGCGAGAAATGCCATGACACGTGTCGTTCGGTTCCATGAGTATGGTGATCCAGAGGTCCTGCGAATCGAGGATTTACCGGTCGCCCAGCCAGGCCCTGATGAGGTCCGCATCCGGGTAAAAGCCATCGGTCTCAACCGCGCCGAATCCATGTTCAGGCGCGGCCAGTACCTTGAGCAGGCTGAGTTTCCCAGCCGGCTGGGGTACGAAGCAGCCGGTTTTGTCGAAGCCTTAGGCGATGCCGTACACGATTTTGAGATAGGCGATCCGGTCAGCCTCGTTCCCCCTTCGAGCATCGCTCGATGGGGAACCTATGCCGAGCAGGCGGTGGTGCCGGCGGCGATGCTGGTCAAACATCCGGACAGCCTCAGCCTCGAACAGGCCGCTGGCGTCTGGATGCAATATCTCACGGCCTGGGGCGCGTTATTTCCCGTCGCCGGACTGGTTGCAGGTGACTTCGTGCTGATAACCGCCGCTTCGAGCAGTGTAGGCCTGGCTGCCATTCAGATTGCCAACCGTGTAAAGGCGATACCTATCGCGGTGACCCGTGGCGAGGAAAAGGTCCGCAAGCTGCTGGCGGCCGGTGCCGCTCATGTGATTGTCAGCGACAAGGAAAATCTGGCGGTACGTGTCGGGGAGATCACGGCCGGCGATGGCGCCAGGGTTGTCTTCGATCCAGTGGGCGGTCCGGCTATCGAGCCGTTGGCGGATGCCACCCGTCGCGGCGGCATTATCATCGAGTACGGAGCCTTGAGCAGCGAGCCCTCGCCCTTTCCGCTGTTCACCGTGCTAGGGAAAAGCCTCACGCTGCGAGGCTACCTGCTGCACGAAATCGTCAACGACCCGGTCCTGTTTGCCCAAGGCAAGGCGTTCGTCTCCAGCGGCCTGATCGACGGCAGCCTGTCCCCTGTAATCGCCAGAACCTTTACCTTCGACGAGATCGTCGAGGCCCATGAATACCTGGAGGCCGGTGAGCAGTTCGGCAAAGTCATCGTGACCCTGGAGGACCGGCCATGAAAATGTTCAACCCGTTGTTCTTCATCGCGCTGGGTTTGTTCGGGGTCTACACCATCGAGTTCGGCGTAGTCGGTATCTTGCCAGTGATCATCGAACGCTACAGCGTCAGCGCCTCTCAGGCGGGCTATCTGGTGGGCCTGTTCGCCCTGATCATTGCGGTATTCGGCCCCTTCATGGTGCTGTTGTTTTCACGTTACAACCGCAAGCGGATCCTGACCCTGTCGTTGTTCATTTTTGCCGGTTCCAGCGCCTTGTCGGCCTATGCGCCCGATTACGGATCGCTTGCGGTCCTGCGGATCATTCCGGCGTTCTTCCATCCGGTGTATTTCTCTCTGGCTTTTGTCGCAGCGGTGTCTCTTTATCCCAAGGAACAGGCTACGCAAGCGACGGCCAAAGCGTTTGTCGGCACCAGCATGGGCATGGTCCTGGGCGTGCCTATCACCACCTGGATCGCCGCACGCTTCTCCTACGAGGCGGCCTTTCTGTTCTGCACCGCAGTCAATGTGATCGCCGGCCTCGGCATCATCGCCCGGCTACCCGATACCTTTGCCGGACAGCGAACCCCTTATGGGGAACAGCTGGCTATCCTGCGCAAACCGACGCTGTGGCTCAATATCCTGGCCTCCACCCTGATCTTCGGTGCGATGTTTTCGGTGTACTCCTACAGCGCCGAATACCTGTCTCGTGAAGCCGGCATGAGCGGTGAGGTGATCAGCGCCATGTTGATCCTCTTTGGTGTGGGAGGTGTAGCCGGTAATTTGCTGGCGGGCCGCTTGCTGTCCAGGAACAAAGTGAGTACCACGCTGATGCATCCGATCATGCTGGGTGCGTCCTACCTGATCCTCCATTTCTTCGCCAGTGCAGCCATTTTGCCGATGGTGTTGATCGTCGTGCTGTGGGGTGCCACACACACCAGTGGCCTGATCGTAACGCAGGTATGGTTGACCTCCGAAGCCCCGGAGGCTCCCGAGTTTGTGACGGGACTCTACATTTCATTCATCAATTTGGGCGTGACGCTCGGTGCAACCGCCGGCGGCTGGTTCCTCGCACGCTTGGGAATGGAAGGAACCATCGTCAGCGGGCTGGTTTTCTGTGCACTGGCAGCTGCGACAATCGCGACCAAGGTGCTTGTGTATGGAGCCCGACAACCAGGCCTTGCGTCGGAAACCCAGGCGGTTTTGCACTAAAGTCATTCCTCGGAGACCGTGGCCTGCCACGGTCTTTCTCGAACTCAGCGGAGTTTTTATCGGTCAGAACCACTCGGACGGAGTTACGATATGGATGTTAGCAGCACTTCACTCACCGCCTCGCAGGCCGTCGATTTCCCTGTGGACAGCACCCAGTTCGATTGGGAGAACCTTCGGTATTTCATCGCCTTCGCGAGAATACGCTCCCTGGCTGCCGCAGCGCGGTCGTTAAACGTCGAACACGCGACTGTTTCACGGCGGATAGCGGCCCTTGAAACGGCACTGAAAATACGCCTGGTGGACCGGCGCAGCCACCGATACGAATTGACCGAAAACGGCGAGCGGATCGCCCAGTTGGGTAACCGCATGCAGGAAACTGCCTGCGCGCTGAGCCGCGCGGTCTGCGCGATCCGCACCGATAAAGTCGCAGACATTACCCTCAGCTCACCTCCCCACCTGACGACGCATTTCATTGCGCCCCGTCTCGGTCAGCTAAGGGAGCAATGTCCTGGCGTCAACGTGCGGATCCTGTCCAACCCCCGCATGGCCTCCATGGCAAGGCGCGAAGCGGATATCGCGATCAGCGTCGGACGACCGACCGAGACGGACCTGGTCGTGCGGAAGATCGGCACCCTGGATTTCGGTTTTTTCGCCGCGCAATCCTATCTCCAGGGCCGTGCCCCCTCAGCCTATGAATTCATCGCCCATGACGATGAACAAGAACCCTCCCCTCAGCGCATCTGGCTGGAGAATGCCGCGGGCCAAAGGCCAGTGGTGCTAAGGGTCAAATCCTTCGATGTACAGGCCGAAGCGGCCAGGGCCGGCGCCGGTATCGCCTTGCTCCCCGTATTCATGGCCAATCCTCAAAGCGGCCTGCACAGGGTCTCGATCGAAGAGCGGCCGTTACATGCTGAGCTATGGCTGGTGGTCCATCGCGACATGCGAACGGCTCCCGGAATAAGGGCCATGATGGACTTCATCATTCATTGCTTTGCACAGCAACATCGTTAATAAAAGGTTCGACCCGACTGGGAATTTTTTAACAGCAGCTGTTAAAAACAACCTGTTTACAATCTGCGGAATGTTGTCCAGTATCGAATCAGGTCAGGCGAACGAGTTTTCGCTGAAATCATGACCTCGTAGAAAACCGTTACATTCCTATAATAATAATCCCCCTGCCTTTTACGCCAATAACGCCGCCACTGTCGGCTGATCGTTATGCGTATACGGCTGCGCAAGACATTGTTACTCCTGGTTACCTCTGCTTATTCGAAGTTAAAGCGGCACACTTGCGTGCCTTCGAAACATGAAAAAGGGACTGTATTCATGAGCCAGATAAAGATTATCGATGTCACGCTGCGAGACGGTGGATACCGCAATGATTTCAACTTCACCGTTGATTACGCCCAGTCTGCAATTTCTCAAATGGTCGAAGCCGGCATTCCGTACTGCGAAATCGGTTACCGCAACGGTTCGTTCGTACGCAAGCACGAGCATGGGCTCACCAGCGCTGTCGACGCCCAGTACCTGAGTGCGGTCCATGACGCCGCCGCGGGGCGGATCGACTTGTGCGTCATGGTGCATCCGCACAATGTCGATGCCAGCGACTTCCAGCTGCTTCAGGAATATGGCGTGTCGATGATCAGGGTTTGCCTGCGCCGCGACCGTCTGGACGACGGGTTGGCCACCGTGCGACTGGCCAAGGCTCATGGCTTCCAGGTAAGCGCCAATATCACCCATGTCACAACCCTGGGTCCTGGGGAAATTTCCGATATGAGCCTGCGCGCGGAGAACGCCGGGGCAGACTTGCTGGTGTTCGCGGACTCCAACGGCAACATGATACCTGCCGATGTAGACCGGCTGATCACTCGGATATCCAGCCGGGTCCTGATCCCCTTGGGCTTCCATGCCCACAACAACCTTTCCCTGGCGCTTTCCAATTCCATTGCCGCCATGGATGCCGGCGCCGAATACATCGATGCTTCAATCTGTGGCATGGGCAAGGGGGCGGGCAATCTGCACCTGGGTGTTTTTGTCGCCTACCTGCACCGTGCCGGCATTCGCAATGACTATGACCTGGTGAGTGCCCTGCATTTATCCCAGCTCACCGCCGACACCGTGCCCGCCAGCAGCCTGCCATTGTCGCTGACAGATGTCATGATGGGCACCTACAACATGCCCTTCGATGTTCAGCAACGCCTGGATGATGTGATAAAGGCGTACAGCCCCGCTTCAACTTTCCACGCTTTGCAGATATTGCACGAACAGGGTAGCCGCAAGCCGGAAAAGTCTATAAAGCCATTGCCGACGACTCTATCGCCCTCCCTGGCAAGCGGAGGTATCCGCTAATGAGCCGGCGACAACAAGTATGTGTATTGCCAGGTGACGGCATTGGCGTCGAAGTTACCGACGCGGTACTGCCGTTATTCGAAGCCCTTGGATTGCCCATCGATCTAAAGTTTGGGGATATCGGTTGGAGCTGTTGGCAGAAAGAAGGAAATTGCATTCCAGATAAAACCTGGGACTTGATCAATGAAAGTGACGCCACGTTATTAGGAGCGATTACCAGCAAGCCTCTTCGTGAAGCGGAAGCGGAACTTTCATCGATACTCAGGGGAACCGGGCGAGTCTATGTTTCTCCGGTTATCCAGCTTCGCCAAAAACTTGGACTGTTTGCCAATGTACGGCCTGTCACCGATGTACTGGGCAACAACCGCTATCGTTTTTCGGTGATTCGAGAGAATACCGAGGGCCTGTATGCTGGGCTGGATTTTGCCAGCATTCCGCAGGCGTTCGAACCGATACTGGCTGAGCGCGAACGCAATGGCGCGCCATGGTCGCGAGAGAGTTGCACCGATGCCACGATGACGGTGCGCCTGCAAACCCGCGCAGGACTACTGCGCCTGTTCCGCTTTGCCTTCGAGTACGCACGCCAGCAGGGCCACGAGCGCGTCACGCTGGCGGACAAACCCAACGTCCTGCGGTACAGCGGCGCGTTTGCCCGAGAGATCCTGGAGTCGGTTGCCGCGGACTTTCCCGACATCCAGTGCAACATCGATAACGTCGACGCCGTTGCGTTGTGGATGGTCCGACGGCCCGAGCGCTTCGGGGTGATCGTGGCGGAAAACATGTTTGGCGACATTCTTTCCGACCTCGGGGCCGGGGTCATGGGTGGCCTGGGCCTGGCGCCCAGCGCAAACATCGGGGCCCAGGGTGCCTACTTCGAACCGGTCCATGGCAGCGCGCCCGCCTACGCCGGCCAACGTCGGGCCAACCCGAGCGCAATGTTCCTGTCAGTCGCGCTGATGCTCGAGCACCTCGGACATCGGCACTCCGCCCAGGCGATTCGCAACGCCGTCTCCCAGGTCGCACGCAGTGATTGCCGCACCTACGACCTGGGCGGAACGGCCAATACCTTCGAAGTGGCGGCCGCCATCGTCAAGCAAGCTCTCGAATGGGTGGCGCGGCTTGACGGGCTGACATCCCGGCAGTCCGGAGACCAGGACAAGCACGGCCTGAAAAAAGGAGCCCATGCATGAACGCCATCATTTCTCCCGCTTTGCAAAACAACCATGCGCTGCTCAAGGCCTGCGAGGCGCTCGACACCGCCAGCCTGTCAGATGCACTCGACAGCCTGGGGCTGGCCGGGGGCCTGGCCGGCCTCAACCAGCAGGTGCCAGGGACCCGTTGTATCGGCTTCGCCTACACCGTGTTGTACGAGCCAGTCCAGGAACGGAACGGCTTCAGGTCCGCCGCCAATTACATCGATGAAGTGCCGCCCGACGCGGTCATCGTTTCCAGCAATCCCGGGCGCACGGACTGCACAACCTGGGGCGACATCCTGACCCATGTGGCGATAAGCCGAGGCATTCGAGGAACGCTGATCGACGGGGCCGCGCGGGATATCGATACGGTCCAGCGCCTGAACTACCCGTTATTCAGTCGAGCCCGCTTCATGCAATCGGCGAAAAACCGAGTGCAGCTCAAGGCAACCCAGATACCCGTGCAGATATCCGGGGTGACGATCAATCCGGGCGACGTGGTGGTGTGCGATAGCAGCGGTTGCCTGGCAATTCCGGCAGACAAGGCCCAAGAGGTCATCCGGCGTGCCCAGGCTGTCGAGCAGACAGAGAAGGACATTATCCAGAGCGTGAGCAATGGCTACACCCTGGAACAGGCCCGCGCCCTGCACCGCTACGACCAGCCTTGGCTGTCATCCAAGGAAAAGCAGGCGAACGCTTGATTTCGACTTATTTCCCCATTCGAAAGAGTATTCAAGACATGACCACTGCAAACGTGTCCATTCGCAAGCCTAATCCGGTTCGCGACAGCCAGAACAAAATCAAACTCGGCGTGTTCGGTTTCAACATCGAAGGCGGTTGCACACTGACCACCGTTCCAGAGCGCCACAGGGCAGCCGATTGGCAAAGCAACCTGGCGATCGCCACACTGGCCGATCGCGCAGGCCTTGAGCTTTTGCTACCCGTGGGCCGCTGGCGAGGCTGGGAAGGCGCCAGCAATCCGATGGGCGTTTCCTACGAAACCTACACCTGGGCAGCAGGCCTGGCATCGGTCACCGAGCAGATCGCGCTGTTCACTACATCACACTTGTCCACCGTCCACCCATTGTTTGCCGCCAAGCAGGCGGCGACCATCGATCACATCAGCGGCGGTCGCTTCGGGTTGAACATGATCTGCGGTTGGTTCGGCCAGGAAATGGGCATGTTCAATGGTCACCAGCGTGACCACGATAAACGCTACGACCATGCCGATGAGTGGATAGCGATCGCTAAAAAAGCGTGGGAGGCCAACGGGTACTTTGACTACGAGGGCGAGTTCTTCAACGTCAAGCAAGGCTACGCGGAGCCCAAGCCGATCAACCGGCCGTTTCTGATGAACGCTGGTGGCTCCCCAAGGGGTCGGCAATTCTGCGCCCAACATTGCGATGCCGCGTTCCTGATCCTCAAGCATGAAGATGACGATGACACCATCCGCGCGCAGATCAAGGCCTATCGCGACCTGGCACGCCTGGAACATGGCCGGGAACTGCAGATCTGGGTCTACGCCTACGTCGTCCACGAAGACACACTGGACCAGGCGCACCAGCAACTCGACTACTACGTGACCCAGCATGGGGACGACGCGGCGCTGGATAACGTAACCCGCGAGATCGGCGTACAAAGCGGCATGTTCAAGGACGCCGCCGATGCCGAGCGTTTTCGCTTCCATTTCAAGGCCGGTTTTGCCGGCGTGCCGTTGGTGGGCACCGCCCAGATGATCGTCGACCAGATGCAGCGCTGGTCCGACCTGGGGGTGGACGGCATCAACTTGACCTGGCTGGACTACCAGAGCGGGCTTCAGCGCTTCGTCAAGGAGGTATTGCCCTTGATGGAGCAAGCCGGCCAACGCGCGCCGCACAAGCCGGGCAGGATCATGGAGGCCGTGGCATGAGCAGATATTCCCAGGCCCGCAGTGCTACGGGCAATGTCGCGGTCCTGCCGATCACCACGGACGTGGTTTCTGGCGAACTGGCGGATCAGTTCAAGCACGCCATGCGCAGGTTGACATCGAGCGTGGCGATCATTGCCAGCCGCGACGGCGATGCCCCGGTGGGCATGGTCGCGACCGCTGTGATCTCAGTCAGCACCAGCCCCCCTGCTCTACTGATATGCATCAACCGCTCAGCCAGCCTCCACAGCCCGCTCATGCTATCCGGGCGCTTTAGCGTCAACCTGTTGAGCGCGACCCATAGCGACCTGGTGCCGGTGTTCGCCGGCCAGGTCAAAGGGCCCGAACGTTTCGCCCATGGTCAATGGGAAGACATTCAAGGCCTGCCCTGCCTGGCGGATGCGCAATCGAGCCTTGTCTGCACCTTGGACAGTCACCTCAGCTACGGCACCCACGACGTGATCATCGGTCGCGTCGACGCAGTCCGGTTCGCCGACTGCATCAATCCACTGCTTTGGGAAAACGGCAGCCCGGCGATATCCGCCCGCCTGACGCAATGACCCGCCCCAATCCCAAGGAGAATGACTCATGACACAAATCGAACAATTCCAGGCACCGCAATCGGGCGAAGACCAGGCCATCTTCCTGGTGAACGTCGTCCATGTGAACCCGGGCCAGCAAGATGCCGCCCTCGCCGTCCTGCGCGAAACCGTCCAGTACGTGGCGCAAACCTACCCTGCCTTCCAGTGGAGCCGACTGTACAAGAGCCTCGATGGCAAAACGGTCATCAACCAGGCCCAATGGAGCAGTAAGGATGCCTTTGATTCGTTGTTTCAGGACGAGTCATTCATGTCACGTTATTCAGGGCTCAAGGACACCGGGACATGGGAGTTCCACCTTTACCAGGTGAGCGATTTCATTCCTCAGGCCCTGGCCGCGGCGCTCGTCGCTGAATAAATCCCAAAGCCAGAACGGGCAGGCCGAAACGGCCTGCCCGCACGAGAACAGGAGTATCGATATGGCTGAGCTCAACACGCGCCTTACACAGGCCTTCAATATTTCCCACCCGATCGTCCTCGCGCCCATGGGGGGAGCCTCTGGGGCCAGGCTGGCCACTGCGGTATCCCAGGCCGGAGGGCTGGGCCTGGTCGGCGCCAGCTATGGCGAGGAGCGGTGGATGCGCACCGAGCTGGCGCCCATGCGGGACCTGAAGCAACCATGGGGCGTTGGCCTGGTGATGTTCACCGTAGCCCGAAACATGGCGCTGCTGGACCTGGCACTGGAATACGGACCAGACGCCGTCGCATTGTCGTTTGGCGATCCTGCCGCATTCGTGCCGATCATCCATCGGGCCGGCGCGAAAGCCATCGTACAGATTCATGAGCTTGACCAGGCCACTGCGGCCCTGGACGCCGGGGCTGATGCCTTGATCGTCCAAGGTGCCGAAGCCGGCGGGCACAGCTTGCGCCGGGGCCTGATGCCATTGTTGCCTGCGGTGCAGGATCGGGTCGGGGACAAAATCCCGCTGATTGCGGCCGGCGGCATCGCAGACGGGCGTGGCGTGGCAGCGGCGCTGATGCTGGGTGCCGATGGGGTCATGCTGGGCACACGCTTGCTCGCGACCGAGGAGGCCCTGCCTTCGGCCGCGTTCAAGAAGCGCCTGATCGAATCCAGCACGTCGGACACCGTGCGCACCCGGATCTTCGATCTGGTGCGTGGCATCGAATGGCCTGAGCACTACAGCGGCCGGGCCATTGCCAACCGCTTCTCGCAAGCTTGGCTGGGGCGCGACGAGGCATTGCGAGAGGCGCCGGATTCGATTCGCCAGGACTACGCCAGGGCGGTGCTCGCTGATGATCTCGACAACCGGGCGATCTGGGCAGGTGAAGTATTGGACCTGGTAGGCGACATCAAGCCCGCCCGCCAGATCGTCCATGACCTGTTAAGCGAAACCACGCGCATCTTGCGCAACAGCCAGCAACTGCTGGCTCTCGGCAAAATCGCCTGATCATCCGGAGAAGGATTATGCAAACGTCCAATGCAGTCAGCCGCCGTTGGGGCAACGGCAATCAACTGGCAGTGGTCATGTCGCCGGTCATGCCCGTATGGGATGAAGGGCAGTTCTTCCAACCCATGATCGCACCACTGGTAAAAGCGGGTTACCGGATAGTGGTCTTCGACACGCTATCGCTGCTGGGCGACGAAAACGAATCGCTTGAAGAGTTTTCACAGCGCTGGCGCCAAGAGTTGTCGGCGTTGGGCCAGATCGATCTGCTGGTGGGATCGGCCTTGGGTGGCGCGGTCGTCCAGGCGCTACTCGGCACCAGCCTCGCCCCGCACATCAGCAAAGTGCTATTGCTGTCCTCCCCTGCCTTCGCCGATGGAATCCTCGACGGTCGACTGGGGAAGATGGCTGACCTGGCCCTGCTCGGCGATCTCGAACAAGCGCTCCAGCTACTCGACCAGCTTGTACAACCGGCGACCCGGATACGTCCCAGCGGGCCAATCGCCATCGACCAGGCCAGCGCCGCACGCCAGGCCAGGCGCCTGCACCTGGGTTTCCGGCTGCTTAATCGCCTCGACCTGCGACAAGCGAGCCACGGTTTTTCCGGCGCACTGCTGGCGGTTTATGGCGAACAGTCGCAGCTGGTGCGGGGTATAAACGTGCATGTCAACGATCAGGCCCGCCACTGCCGGTTATCCATTCCCGATGGCGGCATGCGTCCATTGCTCGACGCGCCGGCATTGGTCATGCGCACCGTGCGCGATCACCTGGGCATCAACCTGGAGGTGGCCGCATGAGCCGCCCGCTGGGTTTGTTCGAGGCTGACTTCATCGATGTGCATTATCACGCCGGTCCCGACGCGTACCTGCGGCGCCATGGCGTGATGGAGGCCGGTCGGCATTACCGCTCGTTGAACGGCTGGGTGGTGCTGAAGAACCACCTTGGCTGCAGCGCGTCCCAAGCCTGGGAGGCCAGGCAGGAAGGGCTTCCGGTTTCAGGGTCGGTGGTTCTCAATGAAATCGCCGGCGGTATCGATTTCAGGGTGGTGCAGCGTTCGCTGTGCCACCACGGGGACAGCGAAGCCCGGCTGATCGTGCACCTTCCCACCGTCACAGGTCGCTCCCACCAGTCCCGCCTCAAACGCAACAGTAGTCATTGGATTCTGGATAAATACCCCATCCGGCCGCTCACCGTCAGTCAGGAGGGGAAACTCAATGCGCAAACCCTGGATGTGCTGCGGATGGCCCGGGACTATCCGATCGTCATTTCCACCGGTCATGCCGACGCCCGGGAAGTACGTCTTTTGGTAGACGCGGCGGTGCGGTTGGATGTGCCCAGGCTTATGCTCAACCAGCCGGCCAATCCCTTGACCGGGTTGGACGCCACCGCTCTGCTGGAGCTGGCTCAAGCGCCCATGGTCTACACCGAACAAACCGCCCTGACCTATCTGCTCGGCTACCAGCCCTGGGGAGACTTCAGCAAGGTCCTGTGCGAAGTCCCCAGGGCGCTCTACAGTTCCGACCTGGGCCAGACCTCTCAGCCTGATATCGAACAATGGCAGGTAGACAGCTTGCTGTGGTTTGAAAAAATGGGGTTAGGCACTGAGCGAGCGCAGCAGGTCAGCAAAGGGCAGGCGCAGGCACTGTTGCAGCTGGCGTTGTAGTGCGCAAGGCGCGCGCTTTGTTCGCCAGTAGGTCGGCGCGTCGCTCAGCGCTGAAGCAAACCTTCAGCGCCTCGTTGCATCGGCCCGATGCCAAGTCGCTTTCGCCCAACATCCGGGCGGTGCGCTTACCCATTCAGCAGGCGGCCACCGTCAACGACGATTTCAGAACCCACGGTCCAGCGCGACTCGTCGGACGCCAGATACAGCACCGCTTTGGCAACCTCCTCGGCCGTACCGAAGCGGCCAAGCGGAACGCTTGCCGTGATCTCCTTGTTGATTTGCTCGCGATACGCATCCGCAACCCCGAGCTTATCGTACAGGGGGGTGTCGATCGGCCCGGGGCTGACGGCGTTGACACGGATACCGCGTCCCAGCAGTTCAGTCGAAAGTGTCTTCGACATGTTCAACAATGCAGCCTTCGTGGCGGCATACACGGACGAGCGGGCCGCGCCCACATGTGCGCTGATGGAGGTGTTGAGTACGATGCAAGCAGGATTCGCAAAGGCCGGCAGCAACGCCTGCATCAGGAAGTAAGGGCCTTTGACATTGATGTCGAAAGAGCGCTCGAACATCTCTGGTGTCCATTGCTCGATGGGCAGCCAGACAGATATCCCGGCATTGAGGAAAGCAACATCCAACTGGCCGTAGTGGTCCTTGACGGCTTGTGCCAGTTCCTGTTGCGCGGCAACACTGGCCGAGTCGGCCCGTAATACCAGGACTTCGGATCCCAGTTCAGCCTGAGCTTTGGCGATCGAATCGGGATTGACGCCCGTGACGATGACCCGGGCGCCTTCGGCCTGAAACTGCTTTGCGGTTTCCAGGCCGATGCCACTGGTGCCGCCAGTGATGAGAGTACGTTTACCTTGCAAGCGCGACATTTGGTTTCTCCTGGGAATAGCGACCCACACGGTCGGGATGGAGAATGTGCGCTCATGCCAACAAATAGATAAGATCCAGCTTTTGAATATGATTCATGCAGAAATTACATGAATCCAGGGAGTGGTATGGATCGGTTTCTCTTGATGTCATGCTTCGCACGCGCCGTGGAAACCGGAAGCTTTTCCGCTGCGGGCCGCGACCTGGGACTGGGGCAACCCAATGTCAGTCGCTACGTGGCGGCGCTGGAAGAGCATTTGCAGACGCGTCTGCTTCACCGCTCGACGCGAAAGCTGTCTTTGACGCCGGAGGGTGAACGCTACTATTCGGACGTGCGGCGAATCCTGGATGCGGTGGATGAATCCGAGTCGTCCTTCCGAAACATCATCGAGCCGTCGGGACTCTTGCGTGTAGCCTGCCCGACAGCGCTTGCACACGCGTTCGTGCTGCCGCACGTGCCGGCGTTTCTGGAGCGTTACCCCCAACTGACCCTGGATCTTCAGCTCAACGATCGCTACGTGGATCTGGTCAATGAAGGAACCGAACTTGCCATTCGCATCGGGCACCTGGAAGACAGCGCCCTGCGCGCCCGGCGTCTTGGATGGTACGACCGCGTCTTCGTGGCCAGCAAGGACTACCTGGGCAAACGCGGAGTCCCGCTGACACCGGATGACCTGCGCGACCACGACTGCGTCATCTACACCCTGCTGGCGTCCGGGACGACCTGGCGCTTGCGTGACGCTGAAATTGCGGTTTCCGGCAGGTTCCGGGTCAACTCGCCCGACGCCGTGAGTGCTGCGGTCACCGCAGGCTTGGGGGTGGGACATGGGCCCGCGTGGCTGTTTGAGGAAGGCTTGAGCAGTGGTCGATTGCAACTCATCCTGGCGGACCACGTCGCTCCGCCCGTCCCGGTGCAGATCGTCTATGTCGCCAACAGACTGCTCCCCACGCGGGCAATCGTGTTCATGGACTTCATGGCTGGCGTGTTCTCGAGGACTGCGGCCCTGAACGGCAATATTCCTTTTCCGGTGCCGTGAAAGGACATGGTGACTGGATTCAGAGGTCTGGATCACGGTCTGCTCCAGATCGGCCGTCTCGTCGGTTGGCCCTCATTTGAACCGTTTCGGCTCCGGCAATGAGCAAGGTTCATCGCACATCGCAGCTACCACGACGTCAGGCGTATCTGCTGCCGCAGAACTTATTCCTTGATGGCCAATAGCTATCTGCCGATAATCCCCTCCCTTCAAAAAAGCACATAAGGATTTGCTGTGAAGAAGCTCTATCTGGCTCTACCAATCTGCGCTCTGTTGCTCCAGGGCTGTGGCGTCACCATGACCCGCTATGAACCCGATTTCCAGAACGTTCAGCAGCTCAAGAAAAACGAACCCATGCAACCTCTGCGCGAAGCACAGGTAAATGCCGATTCCGGCCAAGGGTCGCTGATGGTGCGCATGAACCCGATTTCCTCCCCCGCAGGCAGCGTTCCATTGCATATCCAGGCCGCGATCAACGATGAGCTTCGCCAGGCGGGTCTGTTGGACCCACGTGCTGACCGGCAGCTGCAGGTTCAGCTGGTCAAGAGTCAGCTGACCGCAGGCATGGGCACTGGGCACGGGGAACTGGCGGCACGCTTCACGCTGCGTAAAGGTGATCAGGTGTTGTACGAGTCCACCAAGGACGTGCAACGTGAATGGGACAGTAGTTTCATTGGCGCAATCGCCATTCCGGCAGCCGCGAACAATTACAACCCGATGGTGCACGATCTGCTCAAGAGCCTGTACAGCGACCCACAGTTCACTCAAGCATTGAAGTAATCAAAAAAAGAGCCGCGATTGCGGCTCCTTTTTTCATCGGCGTCAGCCCCTTGGGATGCGGGTGTCGACAGCGGAGTATTTCATGCGGTTGGTGTCGACCCAGTTCTTCAACAGCGCATTGACCTGCCGGTTGAAGGTATCGGTGACCGCAGCCTTGGGCGTGTTGCCTGCCAGCGGCAGGAACCAGATGCCGATCCAGGTATTGATCGCATCATGATTGCTGGACTTGGCCAGGGGCTGTCCTTGATCGTCCAGGGTTTCAAGGCTCATGGTGTACTGGTCGGTTCCTACCGCGGGTATCACACCCAGTGTGAAACCACTGATGAACGCCAATACCAGCTGTCCGCCGCCTGGCGCATGGTTATAGACCTTCAGTCGAAGGCTGTAGTCGCCTGGTTGCTTCTGGAACTCGTCGAAGACCACCCGCCCGAAGAGCCCCGATTCATCGAAGGTTCGTTTCAGCTCGGGCTTGAGCATGTCACGCGCCTGTGGCACCTCGGTGGCCTTGGCATTGCCAGGTTCGCCTTGATAGAAATCGAAGTCGACATAAACGTTTGGCTTGTTCGAGTAGCTGGCCATTGAAGGCAGGTTCACGGGTGCGACTTCATCTTTGGTGAAACTGGCGCATCCACTGAGGCTCAGGGCCAAGGCGAGGCCTATGGCTTTTGCAAATTGCATATCAACTTCCTTGCGTGAATTTCTACATGCCGCTCACTGAGAGGGGCACGAATTCTAGCCGGATCCAGCTGAAATCAAAAGGCCATCATCTCTAGGCTCTCTCCCCTCGCCTGGGCTTTACCTCGCGACCCGCGCCGCGTACAAGCCGGCCGCAATGACCATGCAGCCTCCTGTCACCGTCCAGATATCGGGAAGCTCGCCAAAGAACAACAATCCAATGAGCGTAGCGAACACCAGCAGCGTGTAATTGAAAGGCTGCAAAGTAGAAGCCGTCGCATAGCGCAGGGCCTGGAACAGTAGCAGCTGGGCCACGACGCCGGTGATCGAAAGGACGCCCAGCAATGCCCATTGCAACGGATTAGGCGCGACCCAGCCGGGAAATCCCACCAGCGTGATGGCGGCCGCTCCCACCAACCCCATATAGAGCATGTTGGTGGCGAAGGCGTCGCCCTGGCTGATTCTTCGCGTCAGGACGTTGAAAACAGCGAAGCACAGCGCTGCAATCAGGGGAATAAGCGCCGCCAGCTCGAATACCCCGCTACCCGGGCGCAGGATGACCAGGGTGCCGGCAAAGCCTACCGCTGCCGCCAGCCATCGGCGGATTCCGACGAATTCCTTCAGGAAAATGCCGGCCAAAGCCAACGTCATCAACGGGAATACCGCAAAGAGTGCGTGGGTTTGCGCCAGTCCCAGATAACGCAGGCCGATGCCGAACAAGGCGATCTCGCCAATGCCGATCAGCGCGCGGATGACCTGCAGATAAGGGTGACGGGTTCTGGACGCGGCGCGCAAACCACCCTTGCAAAGGCTGTAGACGATAGCGAACGCGAGGAAGGCCCAATACCTGACCATCACCAGTTGGGTGACCGGAAGGTCCCTCACCATGACCTTGGTGATCGCGTCCTGGAACGCGAATATCATCATCGACAGCAGGCACAGGACGATCCCCAGCTGCGGGCGAGGCACCTGCTGCGCCAAGGGTATGCGTTCCATTGGGTCACTCATCAGAATCCATCGGCGTCAGCAGGTCATCAGCACACTGCCCCTTAGCTGGGCGCCTCGATATTCCAGAAACGACCTGTGGCTGGTCGAGGACGTCTGAGGTAGGACGGTAGCGTCCGGCTACGGTGCGCGAACGCTGCTTGCAGGCAAACATGAACTTTCGCCTGTCATCGCTGGAGGCGTTTGCTCAAGGCATACGCACCCGATGCGATCGGGATCAGATTTTTTTCAGTAGCCCGGTTCGTTGTATGTGCGACAGCCATAATTTAGGGTGATAGCCATCAAAAAGAGCGACTGCTTTTTCACCTCCGGCCAGATCTGCTGCTCCTATCGCTGCCCCCGCTATGGCACCTGGTGGTCCAGCCAGGAACAAACCGGCAACCGTACCGACGCCGGTGGACATCCCGAACCTGACCCAATTCGTCCATGACTTTTTGGACGGCAGCCGCTTTTCAGCCGAATCATAGGCTGCACGTACATCAAGATCGGCTTTCAGATTTCTTGCCAGCCAAGACCTCAGGTCGTGGGCTTCATCACTCAAGATGATGTCCACGATGTCTTTGATTTCCTCTTCTCGCCTCAGAGAACTTGAAGCGAGCTTTTCAAACGTTGGAAGATTCTGAACCTTATGAAGTTGCTCGATTACACCCTTTGCCGCGAAATGGTCAGCTTCTGGGGAGGCGCCTTTCAATCGTTTGATGGGGTAGCACAATTCCAATAACTGAGGTAACTCCAGATCCATTTCCATGGAGGGGACCCCGGCCAGCATCAGGTCATTCATTCTGGCGACCCCGGTTATTGCGCCACTCAGATAGTACCGCGCGCTGGGAAAGAGAAACTCATAACCTGGACGTCCTGCGTAATAAGCGAAGGCATCTTCAATGACATCCCTGGCTGGCAACCAGGTTGAGTAGTTGAATCCAATCGGGTCAACGAACGTGTCTTCTATGTCCTTGAACAGCGCATCGCGATCACTGCCATGCTTATGCATGTCCCTGTCGCGGACACTGGCGAAAAATCGATCGCGATCATACGTTTGCGGCTCGACGCCGTTTGCATGACTTAACGAGTAGGCCGGGCAAAAACGAATACGTTTTTTCTGTATCAGCAGATGGAGGGGGCCCGTATCAAAAGCCGCCTCCAGTCGGTTCAATACCGCAGCGTCGAGTGGAATCACGACTTCGTCATGAACGAGCAGACAATCCGCCAGGTAGCCAACATGATCTGAAACTGAAAAACACAGGTCAGCTGCGACACCTATGCGCTCAGGTAGCTGAAAATCAGTGGCGGATGCATTTTGATTCATTTGGCTTCCTTGCTCGAATTGGCTCTTGAAAACGTCCAGCGTAGCTCGATTGACTCTCATACAACGCCATCACTTTACCATCATTTTTTCCATGGCAAGAACCAGCGTCGTAGTGATCGCCACCCAGATATCCGCTGGCAAGGCGTGCAGGCCAACGGTCTTTTTACGGGCCAGGAGGAGTAATACTGGCGGGCTATACGTAGCGGAGCCACTGTAGGCCATGCAAATCAAAGGTCCAGGGTGCCCTTGATCAAGGCACTGAGCACCCCTGCCACATCGGCGTCCTGCTCGTTCAACAGACACAGCGGAATACCTTGCAAGGCAGCCTGCGAACCCGCCGATCCCGCCCCTGTAAGGGCCAGTGGACAGGCGATTTCCATCTGCAACGAACGCAGCCGCTTGGCCAGGATCGGGCTCACTGGTGCCTGTACCGCAATCACCAGCGCAGCAGGCTGGATCGCCGCGCAGAGCAAGGGGAGCTCCTCCAGTGGTTGCCCACAGCCGAGCACTTCGATGCGTTGTTGCCTGCCGCTCAACAGCACACCGGCGCACAGCAGTTGCAACTCGGCATGCCCTTCGGTGCCCGCCAGCAGTACGCGCGGGGCTTCGACCTGGTTCATCTGCAAGCGCAGCGTGAGGCGAGCGCGCAGGAAGGTATCGAGCAGCAGCCATTGACTGCACTCGCCAAACGCGCTGCCTGATGACAGCTCGTGCCAGGCCGGCATCAACACTTCACGCAATGCCGTTGCCCTGGGCAGGAGCGTGAACAGTTGCTGATAAGTCTCTTCCAGCGCTTGGATATCGAATGCCTTCGTGGCGCGTAATACGGCGGCGCGCCAATCCTGGATGGCATTGAGTTGCCGAGGGGGCTCATCGCGTTCGCCCTGGAGCATTTCGCCGACCTTGCTGATGGGCAGGCCATCGGAAGTCCAGCGCAGGATGTCGCGTATCCGTTGGACATCGTCGGGCGTGTACAGCCGATGCCCACCGTCGGTGCGTTGCGGGCGAATCAGCCCATGGCGCCGCTCCCAGGCACGCAGCGTCACCGGATTGATGCCGGTCAGGCTGACCACATCCCGCATGGGCAGCAGATCGGGTGAAGGGGTTTGAGTCATACGTGGTTTTCCGAAGGGTGGCACATTCTAAACCCATAGATACCTTTTGCGGCGAGCCTGCGTAGGTCATCATGTAGCGAACCGCCTCGGCGCTTCGCATATAGCGCCGCATAATCCTGTAGGTGACCCCCATGATCGACGCCAAACTCCTGCAATTGATGGTCGAGCACTCCAACGATGGCATCGTCGTCGCCGAGCAGGAGGGCCACGAGAGCATCCTCATCTACACCAACCCTGCCTTCGAGCGCCTCACCGGTTATAGCGCCGACGACATCCTCTATCAGGATTGCCGTTTTCTCCAGGGCCAGGATCATGACCAGGCGGGCATCGCGACCATCCGCCAGGCGATTCGCGAACGCCGGCCCTGCCGCCAGGTGCTGCGTAACTACCGCAAGGATGGCAGCCTGTTCTGGAACGAACTGTCCATCACGCCCGTGCACAATGAGGCGGATCAGTTGACCTATTACATCGGCATCCAGCGTGACGTCACCGCGCAGATATCGGCCGAAGAGAAGGTCCGCGAACTGGAGGCAGAAGTCGCTGAATTGCGCCGCCAACTGGACGCAGTCAAACGCTGACTCAAAATAACTGTACAAAGCCATTGACTTGTACAGATTTAGCCTTAGGCTTCAGCAATACTTGTACAGATATTCTTTCTTGTACAAGATTGCCCGGAGCCACCCATGTCAGCCTATCTGCAGCAATTCGCCGAGCGCTTCGCCAGCCTCGATGGGGATAACCTCGACACGCTGGAAAAGCTGTACAGTGAAGATGTCGTCTTCTGCGACCCCCTGCACCATATTCGCGGATTGCAGGACCTGCGGGCCTATTTCGCCCAGTTGTACGCCAACGCAGAGGATATCCGCTACCTCATCAGCGGCACGGACGAAGTGCAGCCCGGGCAGGGTTACCTGCGCTGGACCCTGCAGTTCCGCCATTCACGCCTGGCCCATGGACAACAGATCACCTTGCAGGGATGCAGTCACTTGCAGTGGCATGACCGTGTCCACTTCCACCAGGATTATTTCGACGCTGGCGCCCTGCTTTACGAACACATTCCCGTCATGGGCGGCGCAATCCGCTGGCTCAAAGGCAGGCTGGCATGAGCCGCTGTTGGCTGACCGGCGCCAGCAGCGGTATCGGTGCCGCCCTGGCGCAAAGCCTGCTGGAGCAAGGTCATCAGGTCGCACTGGGTGGTCGCTGCGCCGATCGCCTTGCTCCTTTGGCTGAACGCTTTCCGGGGCAGGTATTGCTGGCCATCGGCGATCTGAACGACCCGCAGCAGGTTGCCGGAATCGCCGCCCGGATCGAGCAGGCCTGGGGGGCGCTGGACATGGCGGTCCTCAACGCTGGCACCTGCGAGTACCTGGAGCCGGGCCAGTTCGACCCGGCCGTGGTCGAGCGTGTGTTGCGCACCAATCTGCTGGGCGTCAGCTACTGTCTGGCGGCGGCCCTCCCCTTGCTTCGCGCCGGCCAACGCCCCCACCTGGTGGTGATGGGCAGCTCCGTGACCTGGCTGGCCTTGCCCCGGGCCGGTGCCTATGGGGCCTCCAAGGCCGCGGTGCGCTATCTGGTGGAGTCACAGCGCATCGACCTGGCCCGCGAGGGCATCGACGTTACCCTGGTCAGCCCCGGCTTCGTCGACACGCCGCTGACGCGTCGCAACGACTTCCCCATGCCCCAGCTGTGGTCGGCGCAGCGTGCCGCCACACACATCGCCCGGCGTCTGCCCAGACGCCCGTTGGAGATCAATTTCCCCGGCATTTTCACCCTGGTGCTGCGCCTGCTCGGGGCGCTGCCCGCGCGCCTGCGTCTGGCTCTCGGCCAACGCCTGGCCCGTCATGAACAGGAATAACGATCAATGCGCATAGCGATTATTGGCAGTGGCATCGCGGGCCTGACCTGTGCCCACTTGCTGTCACGCAAACACGAGGTGACGGTGTTCGAGGCCGCCGAATGGATCGGCGGCCACACCCATACCGTCGATGTGGTCTGGCGTGGTCAGCCCTATGCCATAGATACCGGCTTCATCGTATTCAACGACTGGACCTATCCGAACTTCATCCGTTTGCTCGATCAGCTCGAGGTGACCTCACAGCCGACCGAGATGAGCTTCTCTGTCCATGATCCGCTCACAGGCCTGGAATACAACGGCCACGACCTGAACACCCTGTTCGCCCAACGGCGCAATCTCGTATCCCCGGGGTTCTGGAGGATGCTGCGCGATATCCTGCGCTTCAACCGCCAGGCCCTGGCCGACCTGGACAGTCAGCGTATCGATACCGACACCACCCTGGGTGCGTACCTGCAGGCCCAAGGATACGGGCACCGCTTCATCGACCATTACATCGTGCCGATGGGGTCGGCCATCTGGTCCATGTCTCGGGCTGACATGCTCGGTTTCCCCTTGCAGTTCTTCGTGCGTTTCTGTCGCAACCACGGCTTGCTGTCGGTGAATGATCGTCCGCAATGGCGGGTTATCCAGGGCGGATCGCGTAGCTATGTAGCCCCGCTGTGCCGGCCGTTTGCCGAACGGATCCGCCTCGGTTGCAAAGTCCTGCGCGTCAGCCGTGACGAAGGAGGCGTCACTCTTGTCAGCGCCGCCGGCACCGAACGCTTCGACAACGTGGTGTTCGCCTGCCATAGCGACCAGGCCCTGGCGCTGCTGGAAGCGCCCAGCCTGCAAGAACGAGCCGTGCTGGGCGCCATCGGCTATGCCGACAACGATGTCGTGCTGCACACCGATACCCGCCTGCTGCCAAGCCGAAGCCGGGCCTGGGCCAGCTGGAACTACCGCCTCGGCGGCACCGAGCAGGCTCCGGCCGCAGTGACCTACAACATGAACATCCTGCAAGGCCTCCAGGCGCCGGAGACCTTCTGCGTGAGCCTCAACCAGACGGCGCTCGTGGATCCAGCGAAAATCATCGCCCGCTTCCAGTACGCCCATCCGCAGTACAGCCTGGCGGCCTCCGCCGCACAGGCGCGCCAGGCGGAGCTGCAGGGCCAGCAGTTCACTTATTACTGTGGCGCCTACTGGGGCAACGGTTTTCACGAAGACGGCGTGGTCAGTGCTCTGAAGGTGGCTGAGCACTTCGGAGAATCATTGTGAACAGCAGCCTTTGCCTGGGCTGGATCAGCCATCGGCGCCTGTCGCCGCGACGCCATGCTTTTCGCTACCGGACCGGCATGTTTTACCTGGACCTGGACGAGCAAACCTGGCTGCTGGGCCTGTCTCGGTGGCTGGGGCGTCGGCGCCTGGCGCCCCTGAGCTGGCGCGAGACCGACTACCTGCCGGCGCTGACCCGCCAGGGTGAATCGCTGGCCCAGGCTGCCCGCCTGCTGGTCGGTCAGGCCACGGGACAGATGCCCGAGGGCCCGGTCCGCTTGCTCACCCAACTGCGTTGCTGGGGGCTGTCGTTCAACCCGGTGAGTTTCTATTTTTGCCATGACCGGGACGGGCATCTGACGGCGATCCTGCTGGAAGTGCGCAACACCCCCTGGCATGAACGTTTTCACTATGTACTGCCGGTGCAAGACGCTCATGCGAAGTCATTCGCCATGGCCAAGGCTTTCCATGTGTCGCCGTTCATGCCGTTGGACATGGAGTATCGCCTGCGATTCGTCCTGGACGAGGAGCGCGTCCGCATCCACATGGAGAACTGGCAAGGCGCCGACAAGGTCTTCGAGGCCGACCTCGCCTTGCACCGCCAACCGCTGGAGCGAAAGGCACTGCATCGATACATCCTGGCCTTCCCCTGGATGAGCCTGCGCACCGTCTCGGCCATCTACTGGCAAGCCCTGCGCCTGTTGTTCAAACGTACCCCTATCCATGACCACACGACCCGCCGGGGCAACCTGGCGCTCGGCCAACCTTGCGAGAATCCCGATCATGTCGAATCCTACCCTGAGCGTTAGCAAGTCCGCGGGCCTGGCGCCTCTGCTCGGCGGCCTCGCGCGAACCGCTGTGCTCGCCCAACTGGGCAAACTGCGCCACGGTCATCTGCGCCTGCTCAGCCACGGACAGCAGTGGAATTTTGGCGATGCCGACAGCGCTTTGCAGGCCGAAGTGGAGGTCCTGGATGACACCGCCTGGAGCATGATCGCCGGCAATGGCTCGATCGGTGCCGGCGAGGCCTACATCCATGGCTACTGGCGCAGCCCGGACCTGGCACGGGTGACTCGCCTGTTCGTCGCCAACCTGGACGTGCTCGATGCACTGGAAGGTGGCCTGGCACGCTTCGGCCGTCCGGCCCTGCGCTTGCTGCACCGGTTGAACCGCAACAGCAAGCGCGGTTCACGACGCAATATCCTGGCCCACTACGACCTGGGCAACGCCCTGTTCGAACGGCTGCTGGATCCGACCATGATGTATTCGGCCGCCCAGTTCGAACACCCCGGGCAGCCCCTGGAACAGGCCCAGTTGAACAAACTGGAGCGCATCTGCCAGAAACTCGAATTACACCCCGGCGATCATCTGCTGGAAATCGGGTGTGGTTGGGGCAGCCTGGCGATCCACGCCGCCACCCGCCATGGCTGCCGGGTCACCACCACGACGCTTTCCGAGGCGCAGTACGCTCATACCCTGCAGCGTGTTCAGGCGTTGGGGTTGGAGGCGCGGGTGACGGTGCTGCGTGAAGATTATCGTGACCTTGAAGGAACCTTCGACAAACTCGTCTCGATCGAAATGATCGAGGCTGTCGGGCACCGCTATCTGCCGGTGTATTTCCGCCAGTGTGCGGCACTGCTCAAGCCCGATGGACTCATGCTGCTGCAAGCCATCACCATCCGCGACCAGCGCTACGCCCAGGCAAGGCGCTCGGTGGACTTCATCCAGCGCTACATTTTCCCTGGCGGCGCACTGCCCTCGCTGAGCGTGATGCTGGACACCGCCAGCCGGCACACCCCGCTCAACCTCGTGCACCTGGAGGACTTCGGCCTGGACTACGCCCGTACCCTGGAACATTGGCGCGATAACCTGCGCCATGCCCGTGCCCAGCTGACCACGCTGGGCTACGACGATACATTCCAGCGCCTGTGGGAGTTCTACCTGTGTTATTGCCAGGGCGGCTTCGAGGAGCGTGCCATCGGTGTGGCACAACTGTTGTGGGCGGCGCCCCAGGCACGGCGCGCGCCAATGTCCGGGCCAGCCTGATGCCCGGATACTGGCTGATCGGCAACGCCCTTTGGCTGCAGGCCGGCTGGTGGATCTGCGTCCTGGGCGCGCAGCGCCCCTGGCTGTTGCTATTGGTACCCCTTGGCCTGGCAGTGCACCTGTGGCTTTGCCCGGACTTGGCTGCCGAGGCCAAGGCACTGTTGCGCGTCGCACTGGCCGGCTGCGTGCTCGACAGCGTGCTGGGGGCACTGGGTGTGTTCAGCTTCGACGCCAGGCCGCTGCCCTTGTGGCTGGGGTTGCTGTGGCTGGTGCTGGCCAGCGGCTTGCGTCACAGCCTGGCCTGGGCAGGCCGGCCCATCTGGCGCGGCGCACTGCTGGGTGCCCTTGGGGGGCCATTGGCGTATCTGGGCGGCGCCAGGCTGGCGAATGTGGGCCTGCCCCTGGGAACCGTGGAAACAGCGCTGCTGTTATCCGTGGTGTGGGCATTGGTCTTTATGCTGCTGGTGCGCATCGCGGCGTGGCGCTGAGCCCCAGCATCCACCGGTTACCACTGGGTCGTCAGCGACACCGGTACCCGCAGCGGTGCAACGGGGCCATCACGCAGGCCGCACATCTCGTCATGCACCACTTGCTGCACCAGCATGCACGGCACCGCAGGCATGTCCGCCAGTAACTGGCGCAGCTCGGTGGTGGAGCGCAATCGAAGGGGTTGCCCCTGCGCATCGCTCAGGGTGATCGGCCCCGTGCCAGTAAGGGCCCGCAGGATGTAGAAACCTCCTTCCAGCGACAGCAGTTCAAGCTCTTGGACTTCCCCGGCAGTGACTCGCTCGGCGAGATTGTTCAGGTTCATGGTGTGCCCTCCGGCAGGCGGCGGAAGAACAAGGTGATCTGACCGATCTCCACGCCCAGTTTGCTCATGCTCGAGCGATTGATCAGGGTGTCCTCATCCATCAGGTACATCCAGTCATCCAGATCCACCTGCCAGTGTTCTCCGTCCACCGGCAGGTCCAATCGGTAACGCCAACGCAGGGCATTGCCGGCTACATCGCCGCGGGCCTGGCCAATCACATCCCCCGCCGTGCCGCTCCACCGGCCCGGGCCATCCGGCACCAGCGTCCAGGTGCGTTGCTGACGCGTGCCGTCGCTGTAGAGGAAATGTTCGTCGAGGATCAGCTGCTCGCCTTCCCGACGGCTGTCGATACGCACATGAAAGCGCTTGACCACCTCCCCGGAGCGCTTCTGGAACATGCCCCAGGCCTGCACCGGTCGAGAAAAGAAAGCCGCCAGGTCCAGACGTGGCTGCTCCCCGGCGTAATGCTCGACCCCGACATTGCCGCAACTGCCCAGAAACAGGCAGGCTACCAGCACAAGCGCTTTGTACATGTTCATGTTCCTCAGTCGTTGTCAGCCAGGCCAAGCAGGCGTTGACGCAGTTGTGGGTCTCGGGCCTGGGGATCCAGCCAGATGGAAAAGAACGCCCGGGCGAAGACCGGGTCGGCAATTTCCCGACTGAGCTTGCCGTCGACATAGAAGCGGCAGCCCTCTCCTGGCAGATACAGTCCCGTGATCCGCATGCCGGGGCGCACGTCCACGAACGCCGCTTCCATGGCTTCAGTCCAGGTCGTGATGTCTTGCGGGAGCACGCTACCGGAACCCAGGCGGCGCATCTCCTCGAGGCTGGCCTGCACCAGCGTGTCCCGGGACATGGATCGGTGGTAAAGCAGTTCCAGGGCGAAAGGCTGGTTCCAGTCATGTACAAGACCGACAGTCCACAACCGTGCGGTATAGAGGCGCAGGCCAAACCAGGTGAAATCACCGCCTCCCAGCCGTTGCGCCGTGGGCAATGTCGTGCGCCAGTCCGCTGCCGCCGACGACATCACCGTCAACAGCAAGCAGAGGCAGGCCCAACGAGCCGGATTTGCCATGAGGCACCTATCAGGGCGAGAGAAATACTTGTACAAGACTAGTTTCTTGTACAGATAATTTCAAACCATGTATAGGTTTTTCACGACTTTGAATAAACGCCCCATCATCCGCAGAATGTCGCGCCTTACGCGTCCCGAAGGAGTTATCCATGCTGTACATCGTCATGCTCGGTGGCCGTCATCCAAGGGCGAGCATTGAAGTACATGATGTGCTGTTCGCCCAGGCGGACTCACTGCAACAGGCGTATCCGCAACTGCGCGACGCCTGGTTCGGCAGCCCCAAGGGCCTGCACATCGACTCGTGGCTGGAGGTCGACGGCATCGACTCCTACCGTGTCGAACTCGGCCAATTGGCCCCGGGGCCCGACGATCCGAGGCTGTTTTTCATCAACCTTGGGGGCTACGAACCCGGTGTGTTTGGCGAGGCACATCGTTACCTGCTGGTGGTGGCGCAGAACAAGGCCCAGGCCAGACAACTGGGCAGGCAACGCATGCCGGCCGATTGGCTCAAGTCACACACCGACGCGGTACTCGAGGTGGACGATTGCTTGCCGGTCGACCTGGTGAATGGCCGTTACGTGCATCTGGTTCCAGGCGCTCATAAGGGGATTGGCCAACGCAGCGATTACATCCTGATCTGAGGCCCCGACGCGTTCCGCTTGAAATTAACAACGTTTAACTCACTCGCCAGAGCCCCGCAGCCAATAATCAAGCCCTCTGCGCGAGCCTTTCCCACGCCCGCATACATGGCCCGACGCCCCCTTTGAAGTCACCGAACCGGTTGTAGCATGCACACGACAGATCACGCGGTGAAAACCCGGCGCCTTTACAGCAATGAAGCTTGCACGCAACGGTGGCCACAACCCATGCACAGACTCTGGCTATCCATGGTGCTGATCGGCTCCAGCACCACGGCCCTGGCTGCCGAGCCTTCGGTGCAGGATGTCATGGCCGGCTCGACCTTCGGCGTGCTGAGCCGAAATTTCTTCCTGCAGAACGACTACCGATCCCCCTCCCCGGCGAACAAAAACTACAAACAGGAGTGGGCCCAAGGTTTCATCGCCTCGTTTTCCTCCGGTTTTACCCCCGGCACTGTCGGGTTCGGTGTAGATGCCCATGGTTTTCTCGGATTGAAACTGGATGGCGGCCGAGGGCATTCCGGAACGGGATTGCTGCCGCTGGATTCGCAAGGCCGCAGTGAGCGCGAATACTCCAGTGCCGGTGGCGCGTTGAAACTGCGCTCGTCCAGAACCACCCTGGCCTACGGTGAAATGACCGTGCAAACTCCGGTGTTCGACACCGCCGACAAACGCCTGCAACCGGAATATGCCACAGGGTTTCTGCTCGACAGTCGGGAGTTCGACGATGTGCACGTGCAGGCCGGGCGGTTCACCGCGTTCAAGAATCAGGACGCCTCCACCAGCGAAGGGGACTTCACGGGCTACGGGGCAAGCACTGACCCAGGCAGCATCAGTTTTCTCGGTACCCAATTTTTCGAAGACCAGCCCCTGGGCGGCGCCCTGTACGCTTCCGAGCTGACCGACACCTGGCGTCAGTACTACGCCAATGCACATCTGAAGCGATCCGGGTTCTTCCTGGACAGCAACGTCTACCACACCCGGGATTACGGCAACGCTACGTCCGGCAGGATCGATAACACTGCGTACAGCCTGTCGGGCAAATACACCCTTGGCGCACAGGGATTCACGCTGGCCTATCAGAAGATCCAGGGCGACACGCCATTCGACTTTGTGGGCGGCGACTCGATCTACCTTGCCAACTCCATCAAATACGCTGATTTCAACGGTGCCGGCGAACGTTCGTGGCAGGCCCGCTATGACCTTGACCTGGGCGCTTTCGGCGTCCCGGGGTTGAAATTCATGACCCGCTACGTCACCGGCCGCGGTATCGACGGCACCCATGCCCCCCAAGGTGGAGCGTATAACCCACTCGACCCGGACACCGGCCAGTTCGTCCCGCAACAAGGGGATGGCGGACGCCACTGGGAACGGGATATAGACCTGCACTACATCGTGCCCTCCGGGCCGGCCAAGGATTTGTCCATGCAGGTATCCCACGTGTCCCATCGGGCCAACAGCGCTCAGGGCGGGGATGACATCGACCGGATTTACATCGTGATCGAATACCCGTTGAAGCTGTGAGCGGCCGGCTTCATCGCCGAGCGCGCATCGCAGCGTCAACGAACGCAGACAGGTCACGATTGAACCGCCCCGCCTCTTCCAGAAAGGGAGAATGCCCCGAACTCGGGTAGAACTTGCCGAGGATGCTGGGGTTCAACGCCTTGGCACGATTGAAAGACGGTTCGGCCTGTACCAGGGCGTCACGCGCCCCATAAATCAAGAGCAACGGCTTGTGCATCGCACCCAGGCCCTTGGGGGCGTCCAGCGACATGCCATGCACGGCTTTCTGCATGTTTTCGGAAGCCATGGCCGCATTGGCCAACAAACGCTGGAAAGTATCGGCATCAGGCCGTGTGGCGAAACACAGCGCGACGAACTCACGCTCGGCATCGAGGTGGGTCTTGAGATCAGGCGACGTCATGCCGCTGTACACAGAGGGGTGCGCAACGATCTGATCAGGCTTGAGCTCAATGACGCCGGCGACGTAAACGGCGCCGGCGATCTTCTCGTCGCCATAGGCGGCCAGGTAGTTGGTCGCTACGGCAGCCCCCAGGGACCATCCCACCAAGACGGGGCGTCGGGCGCCTGATCCTGCGATCACCGCCGCCAGGTCATCGGCCCAACGTCGTCCGTCGCTGTAGGCATCGCCCTCCCCGGGTTGGCCGGAACGCCCATGCCCACGCAGGTCGTAGGTGATCAGGCGATAACGCTGAAGCTCAGGGCTCTCGACTTGTTTTTCCCAGCTCAGATGACTGCCCAGCAAGCCATGAATGAAGATGATGGGCTGACCGTTCGGGTCCCCCGCCTCTTGCACCGCGATGGACACACCGTCAGGCGCCGTCACGGTATACGGTTGCACGGCGGCCTGTGCCAGCCAGGACGCGCCCATCAGCAGCAGGCCAGCCAGCCAGCTGCGCCCGTGGTTGATGCATTTGAACGACATCATGTTCAAGCTCCTCAAGTATTGAAAGAGCACAGCCTGGACCCTGACATTAGTGTCACAGTCAAGCCGCAATGCTATCGTTCGCCCATGAACCAGATATCGCCCCCCACCGTGCTCAAGATCGGTGCCCTGGCCCGGGCCACCGGCGTCAGCGTGCGCTCGATTCGTCATTATGATCAGCATGGCCTGCTGGCCTCCACGCGAAGCGAAAATGGCTACCGGGCGTTCCCGGAAAAAGCCATCACCCAGGTGAAGCAGATCCAGCGCCTGATCGCCACGGGCTTCAGCCTGGATGAAATCCGCAGCTTTCCCGATTGCATGCTGTTGATCGAAGGAGCGAAAGCCTGCGCGGACATCACCGAGACTCAACGCAAGCGGCTGGCGAGGCTCGAACGACAGATCGATGCACTCGAAGAACAACGCCAACGCTTGCGCGCCATGCTGATTGAAAGTTCAGGAGGCTGATCGAGATCGCTCGGTTTGACCGGCGAATCAATCCTTGTATCAGGTATCGCCTCCTCTGGTTATTGCCAGCACATGCAGCTAAGCCCCTGGATTGATGGTAAGGACACGAAATGACGGCATCATCAGAAAAAAGCACCCCGTTTCCAGCCAATACACATGAAGACACCGGCGCGATGGACTTTTCGGCCTGGGCTCGTGCCTGGTCGGTGCTGGGCGTCACAGCGGCGTCGCACGAGACATACGAAGCACTCATTCGGCGCTACGACGAACCACATCGCGCTTACCACAACCGCCAGCACCTGACTGAGTGCCTGCGGGTGAGACGAGGCGTCGGCGCCAGCTGCCAGGCAGCCGCCGAGGTCGACCTCGCCCTGTGGTTCCATGATGCGATCTACGATCCACTTCGCAACGACAACGAGCTGCGCAGTGCCCAGTGGCTGGCCGAGGTCGCTCGGGATCACGGCTTGTGTGCCGAAACACAGCGCAGGCTGTACGACCTGGTCATGGTGACGCGGCACGACGCAGCCCCTGCTTCGGCAGACCAGGCAGTGCTGGTGGACACGGATCTGGCGATTCTCGGGGCGCCGCCCGAACGCTTCGAGGAGTACGACCGGCAAATCCGTCAGGAATACAGCTACGTGCCCCTGCCCCTTTACCGCCAAAAGCGGCGCCAGGTGCTGGAGGGCTTTCTGGCCCGGGGGCGGCTCTATACGACTGCCACTTACTTCGACGCGTTTGAAACACAGGCACGTGCGAACCTTGCCCACGCCATCGGCCGCCTCGACTGAAGAGCGGCATGCTTCGGCCGAGGAAAAACCGGGCGGACCAATTTTTTTCGTATTGACATATCGGTAAATCTCGATATCCTCGGCGCATGGAATTGATCGAAATATTCAAAGCCCTCTCGAACCCTACGCGTCTTCAGATCCTGAAAGGTTTGAAGGACCCCGTAAAGAACTTCCCTCCACAGGATGAAGGGGACGTTCTCACGGTCGGCGTCTGCGTCAGCAGTATCCAGGAAGGTATCGGGCTGTCGCAGTCGACGGTGTCGGGTTACCTCGCTACGTTGCAACGAGTCGGCCTGGTGGAAGTCAGGCGCATCGGCCAGTGGACGTACTACAAGCGCAATGAAGCGGCCATCGGTGCACTGGCCGAGATCATAGGGAAAGAGCTGTAGATTTTTTTGCCGCAATATATCGAGATATCTCGATATCCCTTTTTATCGATACGAGGTTTTCAACCATGAAAGCGATGATTCTCAAGGCATTCGGCGGTCCTGAATCGTTCGAGCTCTGCGAAGTACCCAAGCCCGTACCGCAAGCCGGGCAAGTGCTGGTGCGGGTCCACGCCACGTCCATCAATCCGCTGGATTACCAGGTTCGACGTGGCGACTATCCCGACCTGGTACCACTGCCGGCCATTACCGGGCACGACGTATCGGGCGTTGTCGAAGCAGTGGGGCCAGGGGTGACGGCCTTCGTTCCGGGAGACGAAGTCTGGTACACGCCACAGATATTCGAAGGCCCAGGCAGTTATGCCGAGTACCACGTCGCCGCCCAAAGCATTGTCGGTAAGAAGCCCTCCTCGCTGAGCCACCTCGAGGCGGCAAGCCTGAGCCTGGTCGGCGGGACAGTATGGGAAGCGCTGGTGGTGCGTGCGGCGCTCAGGGTCGGGGAAAGCATTCTTGTCCACGGCGGCGCGGGCGGCGTCGGTCATGTCGCGATTCAACTGGCCAAAGCCATGGGAGCCCGGGTGTTCACCACCGTACGCCAGACAAACGCCGCATTCGCCCGCAGCATGGGGGCCGACGTGACCATCGATTACGAAAAACAGGATTACGTCGACGCCGTCATGGGGGAAACGAATGGTCGCGGCGTCGATGTCGTCTTCGACACCATTGGCGGCAACACATTGTCACGCAGCTCCGACGTGCTGGCCCAGCTTGGCCGCGTCGTCACCATCGTGGACATCGCACAGCCACAAAACCTCATCCAGGCCTGGGGCAAGAACGCCAGTTATCACTTCGTGTTCACCCGGCAAAACCGCGGCAAGCTGGATGAGCTCAGTGCATTGATAACGCGCGGTCAGCTGCGGCCTCATGTCGGCGCCGTCTATTCGCTCGCCGACATTGCCCTCGCCCATGCCCGTTTGGAAACGCCCAACAACGGTCTCCAAGGAAAAATCGCGATCGCAGTGGAGCCATCGCTGATTCCTTGAGTGGGTAATTTCAATCATCAAGCCAAGCCAGAGGAAACGCCATGATCTACGAGATCGCTCGACTTCCCGTTCACAAAGAACGCATTGAAATGTTCCGAGGCGCATTTGCCGAGGTCGCCCCTTTGCTCAGCCGTGCGAAAGGTTACGGCGGCCATCTGCTCGCACAAGGGATCGAAAGTCCCGAGGTGTTCAATCTGATCGTGAGATGGCAATCACTGGAAGATCACACGCCAGGCTTCGAAGCGAGTGAAGACCATCGGTTGTTCATGATGGGCCTGGAGGAATATTTTTCCGAAGAACCGCAGGTCTACCATATCGAGGGGGGCAGCTTTGAGGGCTGACGCCATCGGTGCGTTCGTGTTCGCCAGCCGAATGGGACGATCTTCCATGGCACTTCCAGCCTGATGGAGAACTGACGCTATTGTCCGACTTCAGGAGATCAACCCCAGCGTCAATCCCTTGAGGGTCGCGGCGGCTCGGGTCGAGCATTGCAGTTTGCGAAAGATGCTCTCCATGTGTGTGCGAACCGTGCTCGGGCTGATGTCCAGCAGTCGCGCCACTTGTTTGTTACTGGCGCCGCGACTGATCTCCTGGAGCACATCACACTCGCGCGCGGTGAGTAACGACGCCTTGGGCTGATGCGCTCGACGCTCGCCACGGGCGGCGGCGATCACCGCGTCGCAGATATCCTTGTCGAACAAGCCACGGACGGCCTCCTGTTCGAGCAGCCTGGCCGCTTCCGATTCTCCATGGGCCGCCCTCCACGGCCTGGCCTCCCTCAGCGCGACCCAGGCGACGGTAGTAGCGAACAGCCGATGTTCGGCACACAGCGCATCTCCCATTACGCCTCGAAAATAACCACTGCCGTCGAGCCGCTCGTAGGCATGGGCTGCAATCTGCGCGGGCACGACCAGTTCGCTGATCGGCCTGAGCGCCTGTTGCGTCCAGTAGGGAACCAGGTGCACCCGCTCCACGGCGCCATAAGGCAGTGCCCCGGCGGTGTTCCAGAGCTGGTTGGACACTGCTGCCCGACCGAGCCCGTAGACAAGCGCGGCCTTCCCGAGCGCCGTCAGGGTGGGCTCGCTCACCCCCCACAGACGGGCTGCTTCCATCGCCAGGAGGGCCACCCGCCGCGAATGGCCCGCCAGCCAGGGTAGCTTCAAGTCGATCACATCCCCCACCAACGTCAGTGAGACAGAACGCTCGGCATGCTCACCGGCCGGGGCTTGAGAAGAATTTTCCAGCTCGGTCAGCCAATCATTGGCGTTATCCGCCAGCAACGATGCGAGCGCGGCGGGATAACGTCGATCCGACTGGTCCCGGATCCAGCGCAGGGCGGCGTCCAGGCCATGGGCTCGGCTGAGGATATCCAGGTCACCGGCCAGCACCACCTGATAAGCGACTTCCGGAATGTGCTCATGGGTCAGGCCCAGCGGCCGGCCGGTCCCATCGTAGGTTTCGAATACACGACACAAGCCTGCCTGCACCGCCTCACCCAGTTCGAGGGTCCTGGCGACTTCGCCGGATACCTCGCAGTGCACCACCGCCAACGGGGTCGCCTGGTGCACCGCGGTCATTTCCTCGCGGCTCAAGGTCAGGTCGAGCATCGCGCGGCGGCCGTCGACGTCATCGCCCAGCAGGTCGGCAAAACCTTCGGCGTTGGCGGTGCAGCCGGACCAGCGCAGCAAGGCGACCTGCTCCGCCACTGCCAGGTGCTCGCCTTCGCCGTGCGCGGCCTGCGCCAACCTCTGCGCCAACGTGGCGACGCGGCGGGAGTGCCCCAGGGGTTGTCCCATGCTGAGGTCGCCAACCTGGCCGATCGCCCGCAGCGCTCCGCTCAATGAAATGTCCAGCCGCAACGCACTATCCATGGAAAAACCTTGGGGTCGGATAAATGACCGATGCCCAGCGAGCAGGCCAGTCAGCAGAATTCGAGCACCTACACAGGAGCTCATCCCATGAAAACATTCAGATTGAAAGCCATCACCGTCGCCTTTGCCGTTGCAAGCACATTCGCCGCCGGTGTCAGCCAGGCCAAAGATACAACGCCTTCGGTCGTCATCGTACACGGCGCGTTCGCCGACGGCTCCGATTGGGCCAAAGTCGTGCCGCTTCTGCAGGCCAAAGGGGTGGCCGTCTCGGTGGTGCAGAACCCGCTCACCTCCCTGGCCGACGACGTGGCCGCCACGCAGAGAACACTCAACAACCAGTCGGGCCCCGTCGTGCTGGTCGGTCACTCCTGGGGCGGCACTGTCATTACCCAGGCCGGCAACGACGAGAAAGTCCGCGCCCTGGTCTACGTCGCCGCCTTCGCGCCCGATGCCGGACAAACCAGCGGCGAACAGGGCAAAGGCGCGCCCACGCCTCCTGGTATCAGTCAGATCAAGGCGGACGGCAACGGTTTCCTCTACCTCACGCCAGAAGGCATGGCCAAGGACTTCGCCCAGGATCTCCCCGCGGCACAGACCGCCGTGATGACTGCGACGCAAGGCCCTATCAAGGCCTCCGCCTTCGAGGACAAGACGACCGTCTCCGCCTGGAAGACCAAGCCGTCCTGGTACCTGCTCGCCCGCGAAGACCGGATGATCCATCCCGATGTCCAGCGTTCCGCCGCCAAGCGTATCGGCGCCACCCTGACGGAGCTGCGCACCAGCCATGTTCCCCAGCAGTCGCAGCCAGCCGAAGTGGCCAAGGTGATCCTCGAGGCAGTGAACAGCGTCGACAAACAGTGATCGCCGCCTCTTCACAGCCCTGAACTCAACCGCTGCATTTGTACGGAACGGACGCATGGATCATCTGCATGATCGTCACTATGACTTCATCGTATGTGGCGCAGGTACGGCGGGCTGCGTGGTCGCGGCCCGCCTCGCTCGCCAGGACAACGTACGCGTACTGCTGATCGAAGCCGGCCAGGCGTACGCCGGCCCTGAGGTGGTCGAGCCCGGCCAATGGCCGTTGAACCTCGGCTCCGAGCGCGATTGGGCCTTCGCCGGGCAGCCCAACCCCCATCTCAACGGTCGCCGCCTGGCCTTGAACATGGGCAAGGGCCTGGGGGGCGGCTCCAGCATCAATGTGATGGTCTGGGCCCGCGGGCATCGAACGGACTGGGATCATTTCGCGGCCGAGTCCGGCGATCCTGCCTGGGGTTACGACTCGGTACTGGACTACTACCGGCGGATCGAGAACTGGCAAGGCATACCGGACGCCGCACGGCGCGGTTCGGGTGGTCCTGCGCACGTCGAGCAACCGGCCGAGCCCCAGCCCCTGGCCTGGGCAACGCTGGAAGCGGCCAATCGCCTGGGCATTCCCCGCTATGACAGTCCCAACGGAGCGATGATGGAAAGCCCGGGCGGGGTCGCGATCACCGATCTGCGCATCAACCAGGGCAGGCGCGAATCCGTTTACGACTCCTATCTTCGACCATTGCTGAAGCAGCCGAATCTGACGGTGCTCACCGGCGCATGGGTCTGCCGGGTGCTGTTGCGCGGCACAACGGCGATCGGAGTCGAAGCGGTGGTCGATGGTCAGCGCCAGCGCTTCCATGCCCACGCCGAGGTCATCTTGTCCATGGGCGCGGTGAACACGCCCAAGGTGCTGATGCAGTCAGGTATCGGCCCGGAAAGCGAACTGCGCCCCCATGGCATCGCGCCGATCAGTCACCTGCCCGGCGTGGGTCGCAATTTCCAGGACCATATCGCCTTTGGCTGCACCTGGGAGTACCTGCATCCCCAGGCGGTGGGCGGCGGTGGTTGTGAGACCACGCTGTACTGGAAAAGCGACAGCCGCCTGGATGCCCCGGACCTTCTGCACTGTCAGTTGGAATTCGCGGTGCCCTCCCCAGCCGAAGTCGACATCCAGCCACCGCCACAGGGTTGGACGATGTTCGCCGGGCTGGCCCGTCCCGTCAGCCGAGGGGCCGTGCGCCTGTCGGGGGCCGGCCCCCTGGATGCCCCGCTCATCGAGCCGAACTCGCTGAGCGCGCCCGAGGACATGGCGGCGGCATTCGCATCGGTCGATCTCTGCCGGGCACTGGGCAACAGCGAAGCCTTCGACGGCCTGGTCAAGCGCGAAGTCGTACCCGGCCCCAGGGATCACCGCGCCATGGAGCAATTCATCCGCAACGCCGCCGTGTCCTACTGGCACCCGTGCTGCACCGCCAGAATGGGCCGCGACGAGATGTCCGTGGTCGATCATCGGCTGCGGGTGCATGGCTTCGAGAAACTGCGCATCGCCGATGCCTCGATCATGCCCAGGATCACCGTCGGCAATACCATGGCCCCTTGCGTGGTCATCGGCGAACGAGCCGCAGATCTCCTCCTCGCCGCGCACGGTATGATCGCGCCAACCACAGCAACCATCGGGTAATGCAATGAGAATACTGATCGTGGGCGGCGGTATCGCTGGCCTGGCAATGGCCAGGGCGCTGGAACTCAAGGGATTGCGCCCCGACCTGATCGAACGCAAGGCCGACGTGCCCCAAGGCGGGACCGGGCTCTACTTGCCAGGCAACGCAGCCCGGGCCTTGCAAGCCCTGGGATTGCTGGATGCGACCTCAGCGCTGGCGACACCGATCAAGACCCAGCGCATCCTGGACCACAAAGGCCGACCGTTGAGCATTACCCAGACCCAGGACGTCTGGGCATCCTGCGGGCCGTGCCTGGCGCTTCCCCGTGGCGTCCTCCACGCAACGCTGCGCCAATCGCTGCGTGAAACACACCTGCGTTTCGGGACTTCGATCAGCGAGATCGAACCCCTCGAAAAGACCAGCCTGGCGACCTTTTCCGACGGGACCATGGTCGAGTACGACCTCGTCATCGGCGCCGACGGCGTTCATTCGAAGGTACGTCAAAGCGTGTTCCCTGAGGTCTTGAGCCAGTATGTCGGGAACGTCTGTTGGCGCTTCATCACCGCCGACACCGTGGGCATCGATGCCTGGACAGTGATGCTCGGGGACTCGATGAGCCTGCTGGCGCTGCCCATCGGTGACGGGCAGGTCTACATGTATGCCGATAGGAGCGCCAGCGAACGGGAAGCGCAGCAGGACCTGGCCCAACTACCCCGCAATGCCCTGCTCGAGACATTCCCGACACCGTTGTCCGCGCTTGTCGAGCAGATGCCTGCACACACCCAGGTCCATGCTGGTCGTCTGGAGCAGGTGGTCATGGAGGATTGGGTCTCGGGGCATGTAGTGCTGATCGGCGATGCGGCGCACGCGTCTTCTCCGAGCATGGCACAAGGGGCTGCGATGGCGATGGAGGATGCGCTGGTGCTGGCTGAGATGCTATCCGCCAGTGAGCGCATCGGCGATGCCCTTGCTGGCTATACGCAACGACGCAAGCCACGCGTCGATTGGGTCCAGAAGCAATGCATCGCCCGGGACAAGATGCGCAGGCTGCCTGGCTGGGGCCGCGCGTCTGTGCTCAAGCTGGCGGGCAATCTGCTGTACCGGCGAAGCTACACGCCATTGACCGAACCGATATGAACCGCGGCTGGACGAGGCGCCGACGCCCTCCTATTCGTGGCGCCGGCCTGACATTCGTGGCGAAGGCGCCGAGGCCCCTCGAAAGTTGGCTGCGCTAAGCCCGTAGCGTTTGAGCTTGACGTAGAGTCCCGCCCGCGAAATGCCAAGGCGACTCGCCGTCTGGCGCAAGTTACCCCCCGAGTCTTTCAAGGCCGCACGGATCAGTTCGCGCTGCCCCTGCTCCAAGGGCGTCAGGCGCTCCTCGTCCTGCGCTGTTCTTGCGGTATCGACGAGCAGCGCGGGGGGAAAGTCTGCAGGCTCGATGAACGCACCCTGGGCGAGATTCATGGCTCGCTCGATGACGTTTTCCAACTCCCGGACGTTGCCGGGCCAGTCGTGAGCCATCAACCGCGCCAGCGCCTCGTCGGAAATGGCCAGCGGCGGTCGCTCCAGGTTGCGGCCCAGGCGCTTGAGCAGTGTTGCCACCAGCAGCGGGATATCCTCGCGGCGCTCGCGCAGCGCAGGCACCTGCAGGGTGAGGACGTTGAGGCGATAGAAGACGTCTTCGCGAAAGGTTCCTTCCGCCACGGCCTGGGCCAGGTCGCGGTGGGTGGCGGCGATGACCCGCACGTCCACCGCCTGGGCCTTCCTCGCCCCGACGCGGGTGACCTCGCCTTCCTGCAACACCCGCAACAGGCTGATCTGGGCCTCGAGGGGCATGTCGCCGATCTCATCGAGAAACAGGGTCCCGCCGTCGGCCAGTTCGAATTTGCCGGCCGCGCCACCCCGCGCAGCACCGGTGAAGGCCCCCTCGACATGACCGAACAACTCGCTCTGCACCAGATCCCTTGGGATGGCGCCACAGTTCACCGCCACGAAAGGACCGTGGCGACGTCCGCTGGCATTGTGGATGGCTTGGGCGAACAGTTCCTTGCCCACCCCGCTTTCCCCCAGCACCAGCACCGTGGCTTCGCTGCGACTGGCCGCCTGTGCCAGTTGCAGGCTGGCCTGCAGCGCCGCCGAACGGCCCTGGATATCGGCGAAGCTGTAGCGCGCCCGGGTCCCCAGCAACTGGCGGGTAATCTCACGGATGCGGCGGTTTTCACGGAGCGACAGCACCCAGCCGCCCTGGGCGATGGGACAGGCCGAGGCCAGGCACGGCAGACCGCTGCCATCGGGCAGCAGCAGCGTAAGATCGCGATCCTGGCGCTCCCAGCGCCGGTCCAACCAGACATCGAGGTCGGTGTCCTGGGTGATGAGGCTGGCGAAGGGGCGGCCCTGCTGCGGCTCGTCGAGCTGCAACAGCCGCCGGGCATAGCCGTTCAGGCTACGGATCCGGCGGTCATCGTCCAGCAGGATGACCCCTTCGTTGAGCACCTCCAGTACCCGCTGTTGCTCCTCCAGCAACGCCTTGAGCGCCAGTTGCCGGGAGATGGCCTCGGCCGCTGCCTGTACGGTGCCAAGGGTGTGGCAATGGAAATTGCCCACGGCCGCTGTGAGCGTCAGGGCGCCCAGCAGGCGTCCCTGGGTATCGCGCACCGGTGCCGAAGCACAATGCATGTGTCGCTCGCGCAGTTCCCGCTTGAAGTTCTCTGCGGCCAGGACGAATACCAGGCGCTGCTCGCGCAGCGCCAAACCCGTGCAATTGGTCCCTTGAACCTGCTCCAGCAGGCGGCTCCCCAACGGGGTCAGGTCCACCCCACAAGCGCTGAGGGTCACGCCATCGGCGTCCGCCAGATTGAGGTGGCCGTCCGGGTTGTAGCGCAACAGGTCGGCCATGATCGGTGCGGCGATGTCCAGCAGCTCGCGATGGGCAGCGAGACGGCTCGCCAGATCCTCGGGGGAGACGAATTCATAGTGGAATTCATCCGCGGCAATGCCTGCCTCCCGGCTGCGTAGCCAGGACGCGCGAATCACCGGTCGTACAGCGGCCAGATCGCAATCGCCAGCCAGGCAGGCTTCCCATGCCGCGTGCAGGGAATGCTGGGTGGCGTCGGCGGATGAAGGCTGCTGCAGCTCGGTGACGAACAGCAGCTCTTGTTCAAGGTCGGTCGCGGCGGTCAGGGGCGTCATGGGTCAGTCTTGTCCAGAGGTTGGACATGTCCAGCTAGACATGTCTTTTTCTTAGACATAGACAGTAGCAGGCAAGCCGCCAAAGCGCCTGGAAACGGGGGCTGGAGGAGTGGCATGGCGATTGCTCCCGGGCTATCAAGGCCCACGGCCGCCTATAACAACCACAAAAGGACGCCCTTCCATGCCGCATTCCAAGACACCTCTGTCCCTCGGCCTCATCGGTACCGGTCGCATGGGCACATTCCACGCCACCGCCCTCGCCCGGCATCTTTACGGCGCCCGCCTGGTTGCCCTGGCCGATCCAGCCCCGGGTGCCGCCGCTCGACTTGGGGAGACCCTGGATGTCGAGCGCATCTACACCGATCCCCAGGCACTGATCGAGGACCGCGCCGTGGACGCGGTGGTGATCGTCGCTCCGGCACGCAGTCACGCCGAACTGGTGGTGGCGGCCGCCCGCGCTGGCAAGCCGGTATTCTGCGAGAAACCCATGGCAGTGACCCTGGAAGAAGCCGACCGGGCCATCGCGGCCTGCGCCCAAGCCCGTGTCGCCCTGCAGGTTGGCTTCAATCGGCGCTTCGCCACCAGTTTTCGTACGGCGCGCGACTTGATCCTCGCGGGTCGCATCGGCACGCCGCAACTGCTGCGCTCGCTCACCCGGGATCCGGCCCTGCACAATCCCGCCGCGGTGAAACCCTGGACCATTTTCCTGGAAACCCTGATCCACGATTTCGACACCCTCAACTTTTTCAACCCAGGCGCCAAAGCCACCCAGGTGTATGCGGTGGCCGACGCCTTGGTACGACCCGATTTGCGCGACCAGGGGTTGCTCGATACCGCAGTGGTCACCGTCCGCTACGATAACGGCGCCATCGCTACCGCCGAGGCCAACTTCCAGGCGGTATACGGCTATGACGTACGTGGCGAGGTGTTCGGCAGCGCAGGCATGCTCACCGCCGGCGACGTGCGCACCAGCGAGCTGGTCTGCTACGGAGCCGAAGGCATCAGCCAGACCACCCAGCGCTCGGATGCGCAGCTGCTGCGCGACGCCTATCTGGCCGAGCTGCGCGCCTTCGTCGACGCCGTGCGCGGCGGCACCCCCGTGCCGGTGGACGGAACCGACGCCCGGGCCGCCCTGGCCATCGCTCTGGCGGCCATCGAATCGGTGAAATCCGGCCAGCCGGTCGCCGTCGGAGCGTGATGCCATGACCTCTACCACACCTTTTGTACTGGCCGTCAGCGCCGAGATGGTCTTTATCGACCTGCCCTTCGTCGAGCGGGTTCGTCGCTTGCACGCCCTGGGTTTCGCAGTGGAAATCTGGGACTGGACGCGCCACGACATCGACGCCCTGGCCGCTACCGGCGCCCGCTTCACCTCCATGACCGGGTATGTTTCGGGCGACCTGGTCACCGCCGAGGGACGCGCCGCACTGCTGGCCAGTGCCCGGGAGTCTCTGGCCGTCGCAGAGCGGCTCGGCTGCCCCTCCCTCAACCTGCATGGCACCGGCCTGGACAGCAACGGCCTGCCGGTCAGGCCCCTGCCCACCGTGACTGGCGCGCAATGGCTGGCCGCGCGGGACACCCTCATGGCGATCGCGCGCCTGGGCGAGGCCGCTGGCAAAGTCTTCCTCCTGGAGAATCTCAACACCGCGGTGGATCATCCGGGGGTTCCCTTTGCGCGTGCCGAAGACACTCTGGCGCTGATCGAGGCCGTGGACAGCCCACACCTGCGGCTCAATCTGGACCTCTATCACGCCCAGATCGGCGAGGGCAATCTGATCGAGTTGATCCGGCGCGCCGGGGCGGCTATCGGCGAGATCCAGGTGGCCGACGTGCCGGGCCGCTGCGAACCCGGCACCGGCGAAATCCATTACCCCGCCATCGCCCGGACGCTTGCCGAGCTGGGTTATCGAGGCGTGGTCGGTCTGGAGGGCTGGGCGGCGGATGGCAATTGCGAACGTGCGCTCCAGCGTTTCAAAAGTGCCTTCACGTTATAGATCCAGGTTTTCATCCCGTTTGCATAACAACAAAAGGAACCGGACATGCTACTTCGCAAACTGCTGTGCGCCGCCTTCGCGCTTTCCCTCACTCCCCTGGCCCTGGCCGACTACCGCATCGGTGTCAGCATTGCCAAGGTCGACGACAACTTCATGACCTACGTTCGCCGTAACCTCGAGGAAGCCGGCAAGACGCAAAAGGTCTCCCTGCAATTCGAGGACGCCCAGGGCGATGTCGTGCGCCAGCTCAACCAGGTACAGAGTTTCCTGGCCCAGAACGTCGACGCCGTGATCGTGCTGCCGGTGGACACCGCCGCCACCGTCAACATCACCCAGGCCGCCACCTCCGCCAAGGTCCCGCTGGTCTACGTCAACCGCCGCCCCGACGATCCCGGCATTCCCAACGGTGTGGTTGCCGTGGCCTCGGATGACCTGCAGGCCGGCCAACTGCAGGCCCGGTTCATTGCCAAGCGGTTGAACGGCAAGGGCAGCATCGCCCTGATCATGGGTGAACTGACCCAAAACGCCACCCGGGGCCGTTCCGAAGGCCTCAAGGAGGGCCTCAAGGCCTTTCCGGGCATTCAGGTGGTGGTGCAGCAGAACGCCGATTGGGATCGCAGCAAGGGCATGGACCTGACGAGCAACTGGTTGACCGCTGGTACAGACTTCGACGCCGTCGTCGCCAACAACGACGAAATGGCGATCGGCGCTGCCATGGCGTTGCGCCAGGCTGGCAGGGAGGACGTCCCCGTGGTGGGTGTGGATGGCTTGCCCGATGGCCAGGCGGCCATCAAGCGCGGCCTGTTGGCGGCTTCGGTGTTTCAGGATCCCAGGGGCCAGGCGCTGCAGGCCGTGCAGGCCGCGCTGAAGATGATCCGCAAGGAGCCGGTGCAGGGAGACGTCTGGGTCCCCTACGAACTGATCACCGCAGACAATCTGGCGACCTATGCGGCACGCTTCAAATAGTGCAGGCCGATGCACGCTTGAAGCCGGTTCGCTCCCAGCGCCCCGAGCAGGTGGCCATAAAAAACCCGGCTCGTGGGCTGGGTCAACCACATCTACACGTAGCGCGCCCTGATCCAGGGGCCTATTTCCTCGGCCACCAAGGGCCTCGAATACAGGAACCCTTGAACGATCCGGTACCCCTGGTTTTGCAAGACTTGCTGTTGCGCCAACGTCTCGACGCCCTCGGCGACCACTCTCATCTGCAAGCTTTCGCCGATACGGATGACGGCCTCGCTCAAGGCCTGGCTGGTCGTATCGCACTCAAGGTCGTGGACGAAGCTTCGATCAAGCTTGAGCTCCTGGATCGGCAAGCGCCGCAGGTAGCTGAGGCTTGAATAACCGGTACCGAAATCATCCATTGCCAGGGTTATACCCAAGGCATGAACCTGCTCGATGGTGGTCAGCGTGTCCGGATTGATGTCCATCAGCACATTTTCGGTAATCTCCAATGTCAGGTCCCTGGCTTGCAGGCCATGGTCCCGCAGCGTCCGCATCAGGATCGTCGGAAGGTCACGGTCATGAAAATGGGTGGGCGACATGTTCACCGATACCGCCGGCACCAACAGTCCCTGCTTGCGCCACGCGGCCAATTGACGACAGGCCTCGCTGAGCACCCAGAGGCCCAGCTCGCTGATCAGCCCGCACTCCTGCGCCAGCGCAATGAAACGAGCGGGCGAAATCTCTCCCAGTTGGGGATGCGTCCAACGCGCGAGCACTTCCACCCCATACAACGCCGACCGGCCCAGATCGATCTGCGGCTGATAGGCCAGGTGCAGGGATCGCTGATCCATCGCCTCACGCAGCGCCGCTTCCAGGCGCAACCGGCATTGGGTCAGTTGGCTAAGCCCATCGTTGAAGAAACAGACGCTTCCCCGCGCACGAGTCTTGGCTTGGTACATCGCCATGTCGGCGCGGTGCAGGAGCACCTCCATGGTGCAGCCATCCTCGGGAAACAGGCTGACGCCAATACTCGCCGAGGGCCTGAGGGTCACACCGCACACCTGGCTAGGAACATTCAGGCGTGCCCGCAGTTTCTCGATCAGGTCGATCGCCTGCGCCGAGTCGCATTGAGGCAGCACCAGCACGAACTCATCGCCCGATAACCGACTGACGATATCGTGCTCACGCCGGTCCTCGGACAGGCGATGGGCGACCAGACGCAGAAACTCATCGCCGGCCGGATGCCCCAACGAATCGTTGACCTGCTTGAACCGGTCCATGTCGATGAACACCACAGCCAGGTTCGACTGATGTCTGGACGCATCGGCGATCGCCTGCTCGGCCCGGGCGTGGAGCAGATTGCGATTGGCCAGCCCCGTCAGTTCGTCATAGAACGCCAGCTTGCGTATGTGCTGGCGCGACTCTTCCCGCTCCAGCGCCAAGGCACACAAATGAATGCAGGCGTCGACAAGCAACTGATGAAGCCTGCTTGGCTGGCCTGAGTCGCGGTAGTAGAAAGCGAACAGGCCGAGCACTCGTCCGTCGTTGGACTTGACGGGCGTCGCCCAGCATCTCGTCAGGCCCAGTGGCTGCTTCTGCTCCTTGAATCGTGCCCAGAACGGATGAGCGTCGAGTTCGCTTATCGTGGCGGCCTCGCCGCTGAATACCGTCGCAGCCAAGGCATCGAGCCCGGCTCCCATGGCCGTGCCGTCCAGGGCCATGCAAAAGCCTGACGGCAAGCCAGGGGCAGCCAATGTCTGCAGGCACCCGCGGTCATCGACATGCAGGACCGAAGCAGTGACTTCAGGGGCAATACGTTGGACTTCGAGGCATGCCAGGTTCAAGACGGTTTTCAATGACTCCTCGCGCACCATCGCCTCGAGAATCTTGTGGCGCAGCACCTCATGCATCCGCGTATGCGTCACGTCCGTCAACACGCTTACGGTGTTGGCCAGTTGTCTATGGGCATCGTGGACCGAATGGCTGGTGATGTTGCACCACACCCGCGGCCCTTCCCGGTGATAGCCATAGTTCTGTCCGTGATAGACATGGTGTCTGGCCACCTGGTGGCGAATCCCTGCGACCTGGCGGTGTTCAAGGTGCGGCGCGAGCAGCTCGATTGGCGTCTTGCCGGCAGCCTCTTGAGCGCCATAGCCGAACATCTGGACGAAACCGTCATTGACGAAAATGATCCGCCAGGAGGCATCCGTTATGAGGATGGCGTTTTCGGTGGTGTCGACGACCAGCGACAAGAGATACAGGCGATGCTGTTCTTCATGTTGCTGGGTAATGTCCTTGATGAAGGCGGTATACAGGATCTGCCCTTGAGTCTCGACCCTCGAAATGGACATCGCCCCCCAACGACGAGAGCCGTCCTTGCGCTCGATCGGCACAGTGCGACTGGTGCCGACGATCTTGTTGATGCCGGTGCGGCGGTTGGCATCGATGAACCCATCGTGATGAGGGCGAATCTTCTGCGGGACCAACAGGTCCACATTTCGGCCCATGACTTCGTCAGGACTGTACCCCCAAAGCTTCTGGGCAGCCTCGTTGAACAAGATGATGGAGTTATGGCTGTCGATGACGACGACGCTGTCGACACTCTGCTCCAGGGTCTGGATGAAGACTTGCGAAAGATCCTTATGATCCGGCATGGCAGTGATCTACTGAAGGAGATGGGCATGAGCAGAATCCCTTCCAGTACTTGATGCTTGGCGAGGCGAATCCAGCCTCGCTGCGATCCTGCGAAGACGTTGCAATGGAGATGCAAGCCAAGAGTGACGGGGTGGCGGGAAGAACTGAAGCAAGACGTCGGGTCGGCAAGAAACCTCTGCGAACACGGCTGCAGGCTGGCATATACGGGCGTATCTCTTATTGGTAGAAGCACAGGCGAATGAATACCAATGTGCCACTACCCGACATTCCTCCCTTGACTCAAATCAACGAACCGCAGCAGTGGGTTGCTACCGGTTGAGACAGGCCTCGATCCTGACCGTTGACGACCTGCTACCAGTCTGCAGATCGCCCTTGGGATTGCGTCGGCTGCTCGACACAGGCAGGAGCAGCTCGTGCTCGATTGCGACCTGCGTGCTTGGCGCTGTATAGCGCATCGTCCGCACGCACGATCAGTTGGCTCGGACTGTCTCCCGCCAGCGACAGGGAGGCCACTCCACAACTGATCGTGATCTGCAATGGGCCTCGGTCCGTTTGAATAATGGCCGCTTCGATGGTCACGCGTAGCTTCTCGGCCACCGCCAGCGCATCGACCCCGCTGGTATGAGGAAGGACCACCCCGAACTCCTCTCCTCCAAGCCTGCCGAACACGTCATGGGCCCGAAGCACGCCGTTGCAGAGAGTGGCCACCTGTTTCGCGCCCCTGAAACCGCAACCGGTACTGCCCAGGGCTCTCTCCGGTCCATTTCTTGAATGCCCGGTGAAAAGCACTCGGCTCCTGGAACCCCAGCTGCTCGGCGATCTCGCTGATGTTCGCCTGGCCCTGGCGCAGCCGTTCGAACGCCACCCCGCGCCGTACCTCGTCCTTGATTTCCTGGTATGAACAGCCCTCACGCCCCAGCTTGCGGCGCAAGGTGCTGGGGCTCAGGCGCTGTTCCAGGGCGAAGGCCTGCAAGGTGGGCCATTCGCTGTAATGGCTATGGCGCAGGCGCTGGTAGACCTGGGATGCCAACCCATGCTGGTTGCGGAAGCGAATCACCAGCCATTGGGGAGCGGTACGCAAGAATACTTTCAGCGAGGCCAGGTCCTGGACCACCGGCAGCCGCAGGTAGTGACTGGCGAACTCGATTTCGGTGTGTTCGGTGCCAAAGGTCAGGTTCGGCCCCCAGAGCAAGGGATCATCCTGCAGTGACAGGCGGGTATGGTGAAAATCCGCCCGGTCGATGGGGATGCGCCGTCCGCCCAGCCAACACAGCAGGCTGATCATCAATACCATGAACGTTTCCTCCCCCAGTCTGCCGAGCTCACGGCTCTGCGAACGGGTCTGCAAGCTGATGACCGCGCGCTTGCCCCGCACACTCAACGTGCCACGGAAATCACGCAGGAACAGTCCGAAGTTGGCCAGGCACTGGCGCATGGCTTTTTCCAGCGTCGGTTCCTGGATCAATGCCCGGCAGATCAAGGCAAAGCTGCCCGGCGGCATGCCATGGGAGTCCAGCTGGAAAAACTCGTCGTTCAACTCACGAATCTGCACCAGCCACAACGCGGCGAAAGCCTTGGCCGGTACCCGTGCCGTCGGCTGATCCAACCATGCCGGATCGATCCCCACCTGCTCGAGCACCGAGCGCAGGCGCTGCGGCTCGTCACGCAGTGCATGAAGCATGGGGTACATGAAGTAGACCGCCACCGAGTCCGTTTCCCGCATTGTTGAACGCCCCTCTTGTCACCCCTGGACATGGCAAAAAACGCCATCACCCCTGGACAGTTTTGGCATAGGCCAGTGGCGCTGCAGATTCTAGACTCCTAGCCAACAAAAAAGACCTGCCTGGAGAGTCGCCATGAACCCTTCCGATATTTTTGTGATGAGCGCCGTCCGTTCTGCCATCGGCAGCTTCGGCGGTTCGCTCAAGGATGTGCCGCCTGTCCAGCTGGCAACCGACATTTGCCGCGCCGCTATCGAGCGGTCGGGCCTGGCGCCCGAACACATCGGCCATGCGGTGATGGGCCATGTGATCCCCACCGAAGCGCGTGATGCCTATATTTCACGGGCCGTGGCGATGAATGCGGGTCTGCCGAAAGAGACGCCTGCCTTCAACGTCAACCGCCTTTGCGGTTCGGGTCTGCAGGCAATCGTCAGCGCCGCGCAAAGCCTGATGCTGGGAGATGCCGGCGCGGCGCTGGCCGGTGGCGTCGAGTCCATGAGCCGAGGCGCGTACCTGCTGCCGCAGGCCCGCTGGGGCGCACGAATGGGCGACATGCAGGCCATCGACTACATGCTTGGGGTCCTGCAGGACCCGTTTGGCGGGTTCCACATGGGCATCACCGCTGAAAACATCGCCGAGCACTACGGCATCAGTCGTCAGGCCCAGGATGAATTGGCGGTCCTCAGCCAGCAGCGGGCCGCCCGGGCGATTGCCGAAGGGCGTTTCGATGGGCAGATCGTGCCGATCGAAATCAGCACCCGCAAAGGAACGGTTTCCTTTGCCACGGATGAGCATGTCCGAGGTGAGGTGGATGTCGAGCAATTGAGCCGCATGAAACCCGCCTTCAAGAAGGACGGCAGCGTTACCGCCGGCAATGCGTCCGGCCTCAACGACGGGGCCGGTGCATTGATCCTGGCCACGGGCCAGGTCGTCCAGGCTCAAGGCCTCAAGCCCATGGCCCGATTGGTGGGTTACGCCCATGCCGGCGTCGAGCCTTCGATGATGGGCCTGGGACCGATTCCCGCCACCCGCCTGGTGCTCAAGCGCGCCGGCCTGACCGTCGCCGACCTGGACGTCATTGAGTCCAACGAAGCCTTCGCTGCCCAGGCCTGTGCCGTCGCGCAAGAGCTGGGGTTCGACCCGCAGAAGGTCAACCCGAACGGATCGGGCATTTCCCTGGGGCATCCGGTAGGCGCGACCGGCGCCATCATCGCCACCAAGGCCATCCATGAATTGCATCGCTGCCAGGGCCGCTATGCCCTGGCAACCATGTGCATTGGCGGCGGCCAAGGCATCGCCGTGTTGTTCGAACGGGTGTGATCCAGGAGATGCGCATGAATCCACGAAATATCGGCGTCATTGGCGCCGGCACCATGGGCAACGGTATTGCCCAGGTCTGCGCCTTGGCCGGCTTCGACGTAACGCTGATCGACATCAGCGAGACGGCCCTGCAGAAAGCCATCGCGACGATTGATAAAAATCTCGACCGCCAGGTCGCCAAGGACACGCTGACCCCCGAGCGAAAATGCGCAGCCTTGGACAGGATCCGCACCCGCTGCGATTACGACAGCCTCCAGGATGCGCAACTGGTGATCGAGGCCGCCACCGAAAACCTCGACTTGAAGCTGCGCGTCCTGCAACAGATCGCGGCCCAGGTCAGCGCCGATTGCGTGATCGCCTCGAACACTTCGTCACTGTCCATCACCCAGCTCGCCGCCAGCGTCAGCCGACCTGAGCGCTTCATCGGCCTGCACTTCTTCAATCCGGTGCCGGTGATGGGCCTGATCGAAGTGATTCGTGGCCTGCAGACCAGCGACGCCACCCACGCCCTGGCGCTGGACATGGCCACCGCCCTCGGCAAGACCGCCATCACCGCCGGCAACCGTCCGGGATTCGTGGTCAACCGGATCCTGGTGCCGATGATCAATGAAGCGATACTGGTGTTCCAGGAAGGCCTGGCCAGTGCCGAGGATATCGACGCGGGCATGCGCCTGGGCTGCAACCAGCCGATCGGCCCTCTGGCCCTGGCGGACCTGATCGGCCTGGACACGGTGCTGGCAATCCTCGAAGCCTTCTACGAGGGCTTCAACGACAGCAAGTACCGCCCTGCCCCGTTGCTCAAGGAAATGGTCGCCGCCGGTTACCTGGGACGCAAGACGGGGCGTGGCTTCCATGCCTATGCCTGAACGCTGCTCACGCTTCGCCGAATACCGGGACAAGGTGCTGGAGCTCTTTGCCTGCAAGGGTTTCGGTCAAGTCGGCATGCGTGAGCTCGCAACCTGCCTGGGGCTCGCCCCAGGCTCGCTGTATCACCATTACCCCAGCAAGCAGCATTTGCTGCTCGACCTGATCGAAGAGTTCTACGAAGAGTTGCTCGCCACCCTGCAACGCGTCGAACGAACCGCCCCGGCGAAACGCGACAGGCTCGACCTTGTGATCCGCGCGCACCTGAACCTGCATCTGGAGATGCCTTGGCATTTCCGTCTGGCGGAACGTGACAGCGGTTGCCTGAACGAGGCGCAACAGGAACGGGTCCGGCAGTTGCGCGAACAGTATGAGAGCAAGCTCTTGCTGCTGCTCGGCGTGCGCCTGCAACTCGACGAACAAGGCCAGATGGCTGCCGCTCATGCCATTGCCGCCTTGCTCAACAGCGCGCCCAGTTGGCTTGGTCAATATGCGCTGGATGAACAAGCACGCGGCCTGATGATGACAAATATGGTGGGCGGTGCCATCGAGCGCTTGCTGTCGCCAGTTTCTCGCCCCAGCGCGAGAAAACAATCCGCTCGTCAATCAGGTCAGGCTTGCGAAGGGTGAATTGCTTCGAGACCCGCCGCGGTGCCCCACCCTTATCGCCCTCATCCAGATCGCGTTGACAGCGGCATGTACCCCCGCCATCGCAGCCCTGGGCCCTTTAAAAGTGATTCGAATCAAGGTATTGCACGATCATTTTTGAGCAGAATCCACGGATCGAAACAGCAGTCCCCCCACCCAGCCGCAGCGTCACTTTCAACCCTTTATTTACGGGCCATTACCTCAGCTCAACCCATAGTATTAACCCAGCCCTCCAAGCAATAGCGCCAATATACTGTCGCCATTTTTGGCAAAAATGCCACAAACTAAAATAGTGACGTTTTTCCGACAAATGGCATCACCATGCCATTGCTGGGTGTTCGAATGAAGGCTCATCATCCGCGTGTCATTGCTACTCGTTTGCCCCTTCAAGGGCTGGCGCAGGACGCAACAATCGCATCGCTTCTATGGGAGCAACACCGGGATGATGACTGTATACGTTATGGTCATGGCGATCTGCAGTGGCAAGGAAGGCTGCGTGGAAGAACGCAAGCCGGGACCGACCTATGCCACCAAGGAAATATGCATGGAAACGGCCAGGGGCATGGCGCCCCGCAAGGGCGTGAAATTCAAATGCCGCCGTCAGCAAGTGCAATTGATCGTGCCGATCAACATACCCCATGCGGCCGGTCTCGAGAACGTGGTCTCGACCGACACCAAAAGGCAGCCTTAGGCTCTGTCCGAAAAATCTTGAGCCCAAGGTCAGGCTGTTTTCAACGCGGCCTGAACGAGTAGCACGGTTTTTCGTAAGGCGTATGGTTCTCGGGCGGCATCGTCCACTCATGACCCAGCACCTCCACCAGAAAGATCGGCATGCCCTTCCTTGCCCGCCATCGGCCGCCCGCCAAAGGTGCCGGTGAGTCTGCCGATCCACTGGGCGGCGTCGTCCACATAGGTAAAGACCACCGGGATCACCAGCAGGCTGAGCAGGGTCGACGTCATCAGGCCGCCCAATACGCCGATGGCCATGGGCGCTCGAAAACTCGGATCGGCCCCTATACCCAGGGCCACCGGTAGCATCCCACCCCCCATGGCCATCGTGGTCATGATGATGGGACGGGCACGCTTGCCACAGGCATCGATAATCGCATCCCAGCGGGAAAGGCCATGATCCCGGCGAGCGAGGATGATGTAGTCGACCAGCAGGATAGAGTTCTTCGTGGCGATGCCCATCAGCATGATGAGCCCGATCATCGCCGGCATCGACATCTCGGTGTCGGTGAAGAACAAGGCCACGAATGCCCCGGGGATCGATAGCATCGGCGCCGCCAGGATTGTCAACGGCTGCATGAAATCCTTCAGCAGCAAGACCAGCACCATGTAGATGCACAGGACGCCCGTCAGCATCGCCAGGCCGAAGCCGATGGCCAGCTCGCCCATGGCCTCGGCATCGCCACCGGAGGTTTGCACCACCCCTGCCGGCAACGTCCGCAGGCTGGGCAACGCCAGCACCGCCTGCTCGACGTCTCCCAAGGCTTGGCCGTTGAGCTCGACTTCGATGTCGACGTTGCGCATGCGGTCGTAGCGTGCGATTTCAGCCGGACCGCTGCCGATTTCCAGCGTGGCAACATTCTCCAGCGCTACAGGCCCCCTGGCCCCGGGAACCGGAAGCCGCTTGAGCACCTCGATGTCTGCCCGGGCAGCATCGGCAAGCCTTACCACCACCGGCACCTGTCGCTCGCTGAAACTCAACTTCGCGAGCGCCTGGTCGTAATCCCCCAGGGTAGCGACCCGCAGGGTATCGGCGATCGCAGCGGAGGTGACGCCCAGGTCGGCGGCGCGCGCAAAGTCAGGACGCACGATCAACTCGGGTCGCACCAGGCTGGCGGTTGAAGTGACCGCGCCGACCCCTGGAAGCGTACGCAGCTCGCGCGCTACCTGCTGCGCATGTCGGGTCAGCACCAGAGCGTCTTCACCCGCCAACACCAGCACGAAGTTGTCCGAACCGCCCATGCCGACCCCGACCCGCACTCCCGGCAACACGCCCAGCGCTTCGCGCAGTTCGCCCTCGATCTGTTGCTTGCTCAGGCCGGGGCGGTCATTGCGGTGTGCGATGCTGATCGTGAGTACGGCGGTACGCACGTCCCCGGCGGAACTGGCAGGCGGTTCGCCTGGATCATCCTCGGCGGCGCTTTTACCAATGGCGGTGTAAACCCGCTTTACCTGGGGGTTCTGTTCGACGATCCGGCGTGCCCGTTCGGCGAGGGAAAGGGTATCGGCCATCTTGCTGCCCGGAGCGAGTGTCAGCGTGACCTGGGTTTGCCAATCGTCATCGGCAGGAATGAACGTTCCTGGCAACGACACCGCGAGCATCAGGCCACCGGCGAAAAAGGCCGCCGCGATCGTCACCGTCAACAGACGATGACGCAAGCACCAGCGAGCCCAGGACAGATACAGGTTCATCCACCGTGAAGACTGTCGGTTCGACGACTTCGGTGCTCTGAGCAGGTAGGCCGCCATCATCGGGGTCAACATTCGCGCGACGAGCAGTGAAAAGAACACCGCAATGGCAGCTGTCCAGCCGAACTGGACGAAGAACTTGCCGACGGTCCCGCTCATGAACGCCGTCGGCAAAAATACCGCGATCAAGGTGAACGTGGTGGCTATCACTGCCAACCCGATCTCATCAGCGGCCTCCAGCGCGGCCTGATAAGGAGTCTTGCCCAGCCGCATATGGCGCTCGATGTTCTCGATCTCGACTATGGCATCGTCCACCAGCACACCGATCACCAGGGACAAGGACAACAGCGTTACGGTGTTCAGCGTGAATCCCATCCAGTGCATCACGGCGAAGGTCGGAATGGCCGACAGGGGTAGCGCGACGGCGACAACGGCGGTCGCTCGCCAGTCACGCAGGAAGAAAAACACCACCAGGATGGCAAGGGCGGCACCTTCGTAGAGCAGGCGCATCGAACCGTCATAGTTCTCCACCACCAGCTCCACCGAGTTGAATACCTCTGTGACCACGATATGAGGATGCCTGGCCTTGAGGGCGTCGAGGGCGGCCTGGACGCCTTCGCCCACTTCGACCTCCCCGGCGCCGCGCGCGCGCAGCACCTCGAAACCGACCACTGGCTGGCCGTTGAGCAGTGCGGCTGAACGCGGTTCGGCCACCGTATCGGCCACGGAGGCGATTTCGTCGAGCCTGACACGGCGACCGTCGCTCAGGGTGATTTCGAAACGGGCGATTTCTTCGCTCGACTGCACGTTGGCCAGCATGCGGATCGACTGTTCCGCGCCGCCCAGATAGGCCCGGCCGCCGGACGCCTCCTGCTGCATCTGCCGCAGCTGGCGGGAGATATCCAAGGCGCTGGTATTGAGGGCGAGCAGTTTCACCGGATCCAGGTCGATGCGCACCTCACGACTGACCCCACCGACGCGGGAAACCGCCCCGACACCCCGAACCGCCAGCAGCGCCTTGCTGAGTTCGTGCTCGACGAACCAGGACAGGGCTTCATCGTCCAGGCGCGTCGATGCCAGGGTATAGATCAATATCGCCGAGCCGGCGATGTCGACCTTTCTGATCACCGGGTCCCGCAGGTCGGCGGGCAAGTCCGCGCGCACACGGGCCACGGCGTCGCGAACCTCGTCCAACCCTTGCTGGCTGGACTTCTCCAGACGAAACTCGACGGAGATGTCCACGGTGCCGTCGGACAGGGTGCTGCGAATGTGCTTGACGCCCTGCACCGTGGCGAGGGAATCCTCGATCTTGCGGGCGACGTCGTTTTCCAGCTGGACCGGCGAAGCGCCCGGCAATTCAGCCGTCACCGTCACCACCGGCAAGTCGATATCGGGAAACTCCTGCACTTTCATCATCGCGAAACTCATCAGGCCAACGAACGTCAGCAGGATGAACAGCAGAATGGCCGGTGTCGGGTTTCGGATCGACCAGGACGACACGTTCAGGCTCATGGCTGGCTCTCCGGCAAACGCAGGCTGCCAGCACCCACCCTCGAACTGGATGTCACCTGGTCAGGGTCGGGAGCCGGCAGCGCCTCAACGACCCGGACATGATCGCCTTCGTTCAGGAAGCCGCCACCGGCCAGGACCACGGGGCTAGCAGGGTCGAGGCCATGAATGATTTCGATCCGCTCGCCCACGCTGCGCCCGACCGATACCTTGCTTCGCATGACCCTGGCGTCCGGCCCTACGCGCAGCACGTAGCTGAAGCCATCGCTCAACAGTACCGCGCTCTGCGGCAAGGTCATCGCCCGATCGGCACCCACCTCGAATTCGCCTCGTGCGAACATGCCGGCACGGGCGACGCCACCGGCCGGCAGATCGACATAGGCCATCCCGTTGCGGGTTTGCGTATCCACCGTGGGCGCGATCATCCGCAGGGTGCCCTGCGCCACCTGGCCATCGGCCAGGCGTACCCTGGCCACCTGGCCGGGTTTCAACCGCGCAAGATCGGCGGCCGCGACTTCGGCCCGCCATTCGAGCCGCTGGCCACGGATCAGGCGAAACAGTTCCTGGCCAGCCGGCAGCACGGCGCCCACGGTGGCGGTTCGAGACGAGATGACACCGTCGTCCGGGGCCAGTACCTGGGTGTGGGCCAGTCGAAGGCGCCGCAACTGCTCGGTGGCCTCGGCGGACTTCAGCCGGGCCTGCGCGGTGCGCTCGGCCACCAGGTATTGGGTGATCTGCTGCGCTGACATCGCACCGTCGACCTCCAGCAAGCGCGCCCGCTTGGCATTGGCCTCGGCTTCGACAAGGGCAGCCCGCGCCTCCGCCGTGGCGGCCTGACTTTGCGCAAGCTCGGCGCCAGGCGTGTCGGGGGCAAAGGTGGCGAGCAACTGGTTGCGCCGGACCTGGTCGCCGACATTGACCTTGACCTCCGCCAGGCGCAGCCCGTCCGCCTCGGTCCCGATGCTCGCCTCCTGCCACGGCATGATGTCGCCGTTGGCATGAATCCGCACGGGAAGCCGCAACGGCTGCAGCGTGGTGACCGCGACCGAAAGCGCAGGCTTTGCCGCGGGGGCTGCCTGGCTGACATCCGGCGTGGATTCAGAGGGGCTCGTTGCAAGGGCGACGATCACCAAAATGATCGCTGCGGCGGTGCTCACGGCCACGAGAGCCGTTTGGCGGGAGATCGATTTCATGCGGGTGGTATTCCTGGACACAGCGCTGTCGGCGCGATGCTGATGGGGCTTGTGCGCAAATCGCTGCAAGGCGGCCACTATCCAGCGGGAAACCTTTCCAGATCCTTACCAGGGACAAGGAGCGAAAGATGTCGCCCGGTAAGTGTTCGGTAAGACGAAGCTGCCGATCATCGCGGCGTCCTTATCCTCGCTCTGGAGAGCTGCATGTCTCTTTCACGCTTCCCTGCTCCGAAACGCTTGACGGCGCTGACGCGCTGCATGGTCATTTCAGCCGCTCTGGTTGGGTCGAGTACGTCCCTGGTGGTCCGCGCCGCCGAACCGGAACGCGCCGAAGGGAGTTCATCCTGGGGGCTGGGGATCGGTGCCGCCAGCAGCCAACAGCCCTATACCGATATCGATCGGGATAACCAGGTCATACCGCTGATCTATTTCGAGAACGATTATCTGGAGGTGTTCGGCACCACTGCCGAGATCAAGCTGCCGAGCCTGCGCCTCGATGACACTCAGCAACTGAAGTTCAACGCAGTGATCCACTACGACTCCAGCGGCTATGAGGACGACGACGCACGGATTCTCGACGGTATGGATGACCGGGACGGCGGCCTATGGGCCGGGGGGAACGTGAAATGGGAAAACCCATGGGCGAACGTCACGGCGCAGTGGACGGCCGACGCCTCGGGCAACAGCGATGGACAGCGCTTCACCCTCGGCCTGGACAGGACGTGGGAGCTGGGCGACCGGATCAGGCTCACTCCGCGGCTGGCCGCCGTCTGGCAGGACAAGGACTATGTCGACTACTATTTCGGGGTTCGCGACGAGGAAGCCCGTTCCGATCGCCCAGCCTATGACGGGAAGTCCGCTATGAACACTGAATTCGGCCTGCGTGGTACCTACCTGTTCGATCGACACCACTCGGTATTTCTCGACCTGGAAGCGGTACGCCTGGCCAATGAGATCAAGGACAGCCCGCTGGTGGATGCTTCTACCGAAAACAGCGTGCGCTTCGGTTACCTGTACCGTTTCTGATGAGCCGCATACTCCTGGTCGAGGACCACGAACGGCTTGCGCAGCTGATCTGCAAGGGCCTGGCCGGCGTCGGCATCGCGGTGGATGTGGTCGGCCGCATCGACACCGCCTGGGCGGCCGTGCAGCGGCTTCCTTACCAGGCAATGGTCCTGGACCGAGGGCTGCCGGATGGCGACGGGCTCGTGCTGCTGCAGAAAATGCGCAGGGTCGCCCTGGGCTTGCCGTGCCTGGTCTTGACGGCGCGGGATGCGCTGCATGATCGCGTCGAAGGCCTGGACGCCGGCGCGGACGACTATCTTCCCAAACCCTTCGCCATGGATGAGATGGTGGCACGGGTCAAGGCGCTGCTTCGCCGCCCCGTCCAGCTCAGCACCCTCAATCCCAGCCATGGCGACCTGACCTTGCGACCCGACACCGGCGTACTGTGCCGAGGGGACAGGAGCATGGCCCTGTCCGCTGCGCAAATGCAGATCATGCTGCTTCTGGTGCGCAATCAGTCCGATGTGGTGCGACGCAAAGCATTGGAGGCGGCAGCCTGGGGATTGACCGATGCGGTCACACCCAATGCACTGGACGTCGCCCTGCACCGCATTCGTCGTAAATTGATCATGGTGGGGTCGCAATACACCATCGTGAACGTCAGGGGACATGGCTATGCCCTGGGCACGCATGATCAGGTTCAATAGCCTCGCCGTTAAGGTGTTGCTCGCGTATGTCGCCGGGGCAGCGCTGACCACCGCGCTGGTGGTGCTGGTGGTGGTTTCGATGTCCTCTTCCCAGAGCGACCTGCTCTCGGGCGCAGAAGTGGCCGATACGACACACGACATGGTCGATGACCTGGTGTTCGACAGCCAGGGCAATCCGGTGGACCTGGACGTCACCGACTTCGACGTCGAATGGGTGTTCGACAGCCTTAAACAGGAAACGGCTTACCGCGTGCTGGACGATTCCGGCAAGGTCGCGCTGGCTTCCGCCAGCGAAGTCCAATGGCCGCCCTACAGCGCGGCCAGCCTGCCGCCACCGGAGCGCTTCGTGTTCACGCATGCTGACGTGCGGATGCACGGCGCCACCGCGGTCGTCGAACACGAGGGAAGCGTCTGGTATCTGCAATTCGCCGCCAGCACGAGGTTCCTGCACCTGGTCTACCGGGCCTTCGCACTGCCTTTCACCGGGCTGGGAATCGCCCTGTTCAGCCTGGTGCTGCTGTTCGTCTTCGGCACCTGCGTCTACGTCACCTTGAAATACACCTTCAAGCCACTGCGCGACATATCGAACCTGGCCGCCGCCATTTCCCCCCGGTCCATTCACGCACGCCTGCCAACCGCTTCGGTTCCGGCGGAAATCGCGCCCCTGGTCGAGAGTTTCAACCACGTGCTGATGCGCCTGGAACGTGGTTATCGCGTGCAGCAGGAATTCCTGGCCAAAGCGGCGCATGAGCTGAAGACGCCGCTGGCCTTGATCCGTGCCCAGATCGAATTACTGGATCAAGGCCATGAACGCGGAGCGCTGCTCAACGACGTCGAGCACATGACCCGCCAGGTCCATCAATTGCTGCACCTGGCCGAAGCGAGCGAGATCCAGAGCTACCGGTTCGCTACGGTCAACGTCCGCGAAGTGGTCAGGGAAACCGTCGATTACCTGCAACGAATGGCCGACACGGCACAGGTGAAACTGCTCGTCGGCGGCGATGCCGACACACAGTGGCTGGCGGATCGAGGCGCCCTCTTCACGCTACTCAAGAACCTGCTGGAAAACGCTCTCCAGCATGCGCCTCGAGGCAGCGACATTCATATCGAAGTGGATGCCGACACCCTGACATTGCGCGATCACGGTCCGGGCGTGGACAAAGAGCATCTGGTGCATCTCTTCGAGCGGTTCTGGCGCGGGGCCCATCGGCGTGATCACGGCGCGGGGCTGGGCCTGGCCATCTGCCAGGAAATCGCCACGGCCCACGGCTGGACACTGTCCGTACAGCGAGCGGATCCCGGGCTACGGTTCCAGCTTATCCGGCAGCAGTGAGACGCCCCGGAGCCATGCATCAGGAGGCGCGGGTTCGCCTGGACCCGCCTGTCTTTCTGTGGGGGCAACGGTATTTTTTGTTTCCCCCCCTTTATTTGGAAACAAATGTTTCCTATGCTGTCGCCATGACGACTCAATCCGAAATATCCATCCGCCCAGGCCGCCCCCGCGAATTCGATACGGATGCGGTGCTGGACAAGGCAATCAAGCGCTTCAGCGAATATGGCTATCACGGCACCTCCATCGCCGACCTGAACGCCTGCCTGGGGCTGACGTCGGGCAGCATCTACAAGGCCTGGGGCGACAAACGCGGACTTTTTCTGGCGGCGCTCGATCGCTATATGGCGCTGCGCGCCGAAGCCATCGCCGCTCAGTTGCTGGACAGGCATTCGGGCCGCGACAAAATCCAGGCCTTGCTCACTCAATACGCGCAGCTGAGCGGCGAGATCCCGGGCCGCACCGGATGCCTGGTGGTCGAAGCCGCCGTGGAGCTTTCCCAGGCCGATATGGACGTGGCAGACCGGATCGCTGCACAGCAGAACAGGCGGGAGGCACAGTTGCGTCGCCTGATCGAAGAAGGGCAGCTCGACGGGTCCGTCAATGCACAGATCGATGCCGCTCCCCTGGCCAAACTCCTGCTGGCACTCCAGCAAGGCATGCGGGTATTGGGAAAGACCGGATCCAGCAGCGAGGCAATGTCTGGCATGGTTTTGGAGTTGATGCGCTTGCTCGAATGATTTTTTTGCCCAATTAGGAAACATTCAGTTCCATTTGAGGAAACCACATGAACACTCGATCAGCACAGCCTGATTTCGTCGGTCAGGATTTCCTGCTCCGCACCGACTTCTGGCAGCGTTTTCGCCATGCCAGCACACAGGTAAGTGACGTCAATATTCACTACGTCGAGGGCGGCGAAGGCCCACCCATCCTGCTGATCCCAGGTTGGCCGCAAAGCTGGTATGCATGGCGCTATGTGATGCCCCAACTGGTGGACGCCGGTTATCGGGTCATCGCGCTCGACCCTCGCGGCATGGGTGAAAGCGATGCGCCTGCCGGTCGTTATGACCTGGCCACTGTCGCCACCGAACTGCACCAGTTCGCCCAGGTCCTCGGATTGTTCGAAAACGGCCCCATCGATGTCGCGGGGCATGACGTAGGCACCTGGATCGCCTACGCCTGGGCCGCGGACTGGCGCTCGGACATCCGTCGCGTCGCACTGCTCGACGCGTTGATACCCGGCCTTTCAACGCCTCGCACCGACCTGCCTGTCGATGAGGCCAACCGACGCAGTTGGCACTTTGCGTTCAACCAGCTCGATGACCTCCCCCAGCTACTCATATCCGGGCGCGAAGAGGCCTTTCTCACCTGGCTGTTCAGGGCCAAGGCCCTTCAGCCCTGGACCATCACGCCTGAAGACATCGCCGTCTATGCACGCCAGCTTGCGGCCCCTGGCGCATTACGGGCGGTGACCGGCTACTACCAATCTGCATTGTCCGGCGAAGGGGTTGCCGCGAACCGTCGCCGCGCCGAGACGCCACTCGGCATCCCCGTCCTGGCCCTCGGAGCGCAGCGAGGTGTCGCGAATCACATCATCGATGCATTGAAGCCTCTGGCGGCAGATGTGCAAGGCGAGGTGATCCTCGATGCCGGGCATTACCTGCCAGAGGAAGCGGCCAACCGCGTGGCCGACCTGTTGGTTGATTTCTTCGGCAAGCCGTGAGGGAAATAGCGGTGCCTCTGCTCATTCTGCAAAGGCATACCGGCCTCAACTCAACGCCATGGCGTCCTGCTTGGAGGTAAAGAATCGTGCAAACAATTCGGACTGTGACTTGATATTCAACTTGGCGTAGATGTTACGACGGTGCACTTTTATGGTTTCCGCCGACAGGGAAAGCTTTCCTGCGATTTCCTTGTTTGAAAAGCCACTCAATAACAACTTGAGCACATCTTTTTCACGCACGGTGATCTGTGCCCCCAGCGAGGCGATGGTCTCTGGCCAGGGTGCTGGCTCGCCAGGATGTTTTGCCACGTCAACTTCAAAAGCCATGCGCTGGTGCATCAACGCTGTCACCCAGGGCTTGATGATATCGAGCGTCGTGATTTGTTCCTGGGTAAAGCGAACATTGCTGCCGAAGGACACGCATAGCGTTCTTTCGGGATCGAGCTTGACGTTGTATTGCGCCTCATCCACCGAGATGTACTGTTCAAAATACTGGTGGTAATACTCTGTCTCGAGAAAGTGCTCCGGCGCCACATCCAACATATGGAAGAAACCGGTCTGCGGATTTTCCCGATCGGCTATGTAGAACGGGTCCAGCATGTAGAGCCCTTTTACATAGCGATGAATGAACGCATCGACTTCTTCCGTGTCGGCCACTTCAGGAAGGCTGACCACTTGAACTTGCTGATTGCTGAAAATCAATACGACCCAGTTATCGACCTGCACATGTTCATTCAAAAGACGGACAAGAGAGCTCCAGAACTCTGGACGATTCAACCGCATGATCAGTTGTCCGATCGATCGATGCCAAGCCAGGCTGTGAAGGTCGAGCGGCATTTTCTACCCCTTTAGGGTTAGGGATTCGTCGGGCGCGGATAAGTATTCGTAGGTATTTACTATTCGTCAATGCGGGGTATATTCGGTCCCGGGTTACGACGGCCATGAAGGCCATCGCCTTGACAAGGATAGTTGTATGAGCAAGTCGCGCCTGCGCCGCATTCTTTCAGCTTCGCTTCTTTGTATCGGGATAAACAGCTCGGCGGGTGCCGCAGAACCGACGATGTATCTGTATAACTGGTTCGGGTTTATCGCACCGCAGACTCCGAAAGAGTTCGAGCAGGAAACCGGCACCCGATTCCACATGGACCCATTCGACAGCGCCGAAATCATGCAGAGCAAGGTGATGGCCGGGCGTACAGGGTACGATGTGGTGGTGGCCACCTCCAATGTATTGCCAAGCCTCATCCAGGCAGGTGTGCTGCAACCGCTGGATCGCAACCAGCTCGGAAACTTGTCCCATGTCGACCCTGACATCCTGGCCCAACTGGCAGTCAATGATCCAGGCAACCGCTATGCCGTGCCCTATCTGTGGGGGACCACCGGCATTGGTTATGACGTGGACAAGATCAAGGCCGCCCTGGGCGACGATGCGCCGGTGGACAGCTGGGACCTGATCTTCAAGGAAGAGAACATCAGCAAACTCAAGTCGTGTGGCGTGGCGATGCTCGACTCTCCCAGCGAGATCATCTCCATTGCCTTGCATTACCTTGGGCTGCCAAGCAACAGCAAGAATCCGGACGACTACCAGAAGGCCCAGGCGCTGCTGCTGAAAATCCGTCCCTACGTCCTCTATTTCGACTCGTCGCGAATCGACGCCGACCTGGCCGATGGCAACATCTGCGCGGTCGTGGGCTGGGCAAACGGTGCGCTTGCGGCGCAGGCCATCAACGAAAAGAACAACACTGGTCGCAAGATCGCCTACAGCCTTCCCCGCGAAGGTGCGCTGGTCTGGTCGGAAAACCTGGTTCTATTGAAAGACGCCCCCCACCCGAAGGAAGGCATGGCATTCATCAACTACATGCTGCGTCCGGAAGTCATCGCCAAGACCTCGAATCACACCCTCTATCCCAACGCCAATAAAGACGCCACGGAATTCGTCGAGCAACAGCTGCGCGACAATCCCTGGATCTATCCGGACAAAAAGACGATTGCCACACTGGTTCCTCTCGAACCCCTGCCCTTGAAACTGGAGCGCATCCGCACCCGGGTCTGGACCAAGGTAAAGAGCGGCACTTGATCTGACGGAGTTGTCGTTGACGCCTCCTGCAACGCTTGAATCAGGCTCTGTTTGAGGCTTTTCAGACAGCGCCCAGGGTGGGAGAACCGCTGCAGTTCTGACGCGGCTATCTGAAGCCATGAACGTCACCCAGGGAAAAGACAGCCCGACGCCAGGGCTGTCATAGAGGGAAGGAATCCATTCATGCACCAAAGTAACCACCAGGGCTATCCGGAGTCAGACGACCGCAAGGCCTATAAGGAAATTGAAGAGCAAATCATCCATTGCACACCCGAACAAGCCTGGGCCATGTATTCCATTTCCACCGGAATGGTCCGACTCAACATCACCCAGGCAGTGAAGAAACTCATCGCCGCCGGGAACAAGGCGCTGCTGGCGCAGTTCCCGGAACTTGCCCCGGCCGCAACGGCCGATCACGAATCGAACAGACGCTCAACGCGCTGAATCCTGAGAGTCAGGCTCTGTACGAAAAGTCTTGAGGCGAAGATCAGGCGAGGCGGTTTTCAACGCAGCCTGAACGAGTGTCAAGGCTTTCCGTACCGAGCCTAGCGCCCTCAGGAGCCCTGGATGAGGCGAAGCGGCTATCGACAACTTCGATTCGACTGACCCGCCAATTTGCCAGATCAGGCAATTATTCGAGAGGATCAGGCAATCCGGTCTAACGCAATGACTTCTATAGTGGGTTAGAGTCATTCACATCAAATCGGTATCTGATCGAGTCACGGCGCCAGGCTCTGTACGAAAAGTCTTGAGACGAAGTTCAGGCGAGGCTGTTTTCAACGCAGCATGAGCGAGTATCAAGGCTTTTCGTGCAAAGCCTGATGATGCGGTGTGTCCACAGCGGAAGTGGGCCAGATTGACCTTCCGCTACCGGCCTCCCCTTGTCTTCAACACGCGTCGTATCCAAGCACTGACCCACTCTTGTCCGGAGAGCTAGCCCATCATGAGTGCACTCACTATCAACGGCCGTGAATACACGGTCGACGTAGACCCAGGAACGCCCATCCTCTGGACCCTGCGCGACACGCTGGGCATGACCGGCACCAAGTTCGGCTGCGGCGCGGCACTGTGCGGCGCCTGCACCGTTCACCTCGATGGCCAGGCCATTCGTTCCTGCGTGACGCCCATTGCCGCCGCCGAAGGCAAGCACATCACCACCATCGAAGCGGCCACCAACGGCAGCGATCCGGTCGGCACCGCCGTCCATGAAGCCTGGGTCAAGCACGACGTGGCGCAGTGCGGCTACTGCCAGAGCGGCCAGATCATGAGCGCCACCGCTTTCCTCAAGGCCCAACCCAAGGGCAAGCAACCCACCGTGGCTGAAATCGACTCAGCCATGGCCGGCAATATCTGCCGTTGCGGCACTTATGCCCGTATTCGCGCCGCGGTGGCTGATGCCGCCAAGGCCCTTGCCTGATCGGAGCTCGTCATGCTGAACGACATCTTTCCCGGTGAGGTTCCCCGCGCCTTGCAGCCTATGTTCGAGCGCGATCTTGCCGACGGCCCCACCACCCTGCCCCGTCGCAGTTTCCTGAAGATCGTCGGCATCGGCGGGCTGGCGCTGGGTGCCTTTCCGCACCTGGCCATGGCCCAACAGGCCAACGACACTGCCGGCGCCCCTCTCAAACCGGCCCAGCAACCGTCTGCCTTCGTGCAGATCGCCCCCAGCGGAGAGGTCATCGTGACCATCAATCGCCTGGAGTTCGGCCAAGGGGTGCAGACCGCCCTGCCGATGATTCTCGCCGAAGAACTCGATGCCGACTGGAGCCTGGTGCGCAGTCGCAACGGCAACGGCGACGCCGCCTACCAGGACCCGATCTTCGGCATCCACCTCACCGGCGGCTCCAATTCGATCAAGAACAGCTACATCCAATACCGCGAACTCGGCGCCCGCGCTCGCGCCATGCTGCTTGCCGCCGCGGCCGCGCGCTGGAACGTGGACGTGGCGAGCCTGAGCACGCAATCTGGCAAGGTGCTGGGGCCTGGAGGACGCCAGGCAAGCTATGGGGAACTGGCCGAAGCCGCAATGAAAATGCCCGTGCCCGAGCAGATCACGCTCAAGGACCCCAAGGACTTCCGCATCATCGGCCAGGCCACCACCCGCATCGATGCCAAGGCCAAGAGCAGCGGCCAGCAGGATTTCGGCATCGACATGCACCTGCCTGGGCAGCTTACGGCCGTCGTCGCCAGGCCACCGGTATTCGGCGCGAAAATCAGCTCCCTGGACGACAGCGCGGCGCGTGCCACCAAGGGCGTGAAAGCCGTGGTGCGGGTGCCGCTGGATGGCGGTGCCGAAGGCGTGGCGGTCATCGCCGATGGCTACTGGCAAGCCAAGCTCGCCCGAGACGCCTTGAAGCTGGAATGGAACCTGGCTGGCTTGGAGAAAGTCGACAGCGACAAGCAACTGGTCCAGTACCGGGAACTCGCCGGCCAGCCCGGCCCGTTGCATTTCGAGGCCGACATGGCGCCCCTGGCCACGGCACCGCACAAGCTCGAAGCCGAATTCGTATTCCCCTACCTCGCCCATGCCCCCATGGAGCCCCTAAACTGCACCGTGCAGCTTGCCGACGATGGCGCCCGCCTGTGGGTCGGCACGCAGTTTCCCGGCGGCGATGGGAGCGTGGCCGCCAAGGTGCTGAATCTCAAGCCGGAACAGGTCCTGGTCAACGTGCAGACGGCGGGCGGAGGCTTCGGCCGGCGTGGAGTCCCCAGCGGCGATTTCGTCGCCCTGGCCTGCGAGGTGGCCAAGGCTGCCCGCGCCAGTGGGCTGGAGGTCCCGATACGCACGCTCTGGAGCCGGGAAGACGACATCAAGGGCGGCTACTACCGGCCCATGCACCTGCACCGCGCGCGAATAGGCTTCGATGACAACGGCAAGGTACTGGCCTGGGACCACGCCCTGGTCGGGCAGTCGATCCTCAGCGGCACCCTGTTCGGTGGCCGGGTGAAAAACGGCATCGATCCTACCGCGACCGAGGGCATGCGCAACCCTTACCCGCTGCCGATGCGCCTGACGGTCCATCATCCCAAACTCAACGTACCGGTGCTCTGGTGGCGCAGCGTGGGTTCCACCCACACCGCCTTCGTCATGGAAACCTTGATCGACGAAATCGCCCGCACCACCCGGCAGGATCCGGTGGCCTACAGGATGAAGCTGTTCGGCGACCAAAGCCCTCGCCATCGCGCGGCCCTGCAACTGGCCGTGGACAAGAGCGAATATGGCAAGCGTCAGCTTCCCGCCGGCCATGCCTGGGGCGTGGCGGTCCATGAGTCGTTCAGTTCCGTGGTGGCCTATGTCGTGGAGGCCTCCGTGCAAGACGGTCGCCCGGTGCTGCATCGCGCCACCGCTGGCGTGCACTGCAACCTGGTGGTCAACCCGCGCAGCGTGGAAGCCCAGGTACAGGGCGCGGCCGTGATGGGCTTGTCCATGTGCCTGCCAGGCGGCGCTGTCACCTTGAAGGACGGGGTGGTGCAGCAGAGCAACTTCGCCGACTTCAGCGTGCCGCGCATCACCGACATGCCGGACATCGCCGTCCATGTCGTACCCAGCGCCGAGCCTCCCACGGGGATGGGTGAACCCGGCCTGCCGGCCCTGGCACCTGCTTTTGCCAACGCCATCGCGAGCCTCACGGGCAAGCCGCTACGCCAGTTGCCGTTCCAGCTGGCATGACGTGAAAAAGGCTGCCGGCTCTGCGAGCGAGTCGCAGTGTCCGGCAGCCTCACATGGGGCCTGGCGATGACCTTGCCACGCCAACGGGTGCAGTGCCGTTGCCCGATCTTCAATCGTAGAACGGTTCGACCAGCGTCCGGCTGCCCACGAAGAAGCTGTCCGCCACCAGCCGCAAGGGCTGCAGGTCCAGGTCGCGGGCCTTGTCCGTGATCAACTGCTGGAAATGCCGATACACCGCCGGGTATTCCCCTTCCTCCGAAACGGCCTGGCGCACGCCATCGATACTCAACAACGCGCCACCGTTGTCCAGCCGCAGGACACCCTCGGCGCAGCGAATCTCGATGCTCCAGAGCTCATCATGACCATGGTCGAAATCGAACTCCGCCCGGACATCGAGGTGGCGTGCATCCGACATCCTGATGCTGGCGGCGATAGGTGATTGGCAATTGTCCGGAACCCGCAGCTCGGCAGATTCGACGAACAGTGGCAAGGGCAGCAGATGGGTCGCGATGGACAGCGCGTTGATTCCGGGATCGAACACACCCAGGCCACCCGGCTGCCAGATCCACGCCTGGCCGGGATGCCACTTGCGCACGTCTTCCTTCCAGTCGATCTGCACGCTCTGCAACGTCCGGGTGGCCAACCAGTCGCGAGCGGCTTCGATTCCCGGCGCGTAGCGAGAATGCCAGGCGAACAGCGCGCTGACACCGTGCTTGTGCGCCTGGCTCACCAGTTCCATGGCTTCGCCCAACGTGGCGCACGGCGGCTTTTCCACCAGGACATGCTTGCCTGCGGCCAGCGCTTGCTGCACCAACGCGAATCGACCCTGGGGCGGCGTGCAGAACGCAATGGCATCGACCTGCGGGCCGTTATCGAGCAACTGGCCCAGGGACTGGAAATTCTCCACGCCGGCACAGGGCTTGCTCTGGGTAGCGACGGCCACCAGCTGGAAGGCGGGGTTGGCCTGGATGGCGGGAACGTGTTGGTCCTGGGCGATCTTGCCATAGCCCACCAGACCGAGACGAATCGGTTGCATCTGGGACTCCTGATTTTTTTGTACGCTGGTTTTTATTTAAGGGTCGGGCAGCAAACTAGACGTAATTGCCGTGCCAGACAATGGGCACGTTCCGAATGAGGGCGGGCCGGTGTGCGCAGGAAAGTGATACGGGTCACAGATCAGGCGGTCCCACGGGCAGGCGGTGGAGTATTTTTTCGCCCCAACGCTTATAAAGCTTGCAGCGCAAGCACAGGAAAATCCCGGAAGAACGATTGACCCCTCATGGACCCCAAGGAGCCCCGGATGAGCACCACCGAACAGTTGCAAGATAGCGGCAAATACAGTGCCAAGTGGCAGGAGCGCTTCAACTTCTTCGACACCTACGGAGCGCCGAGCGACCCGCGCTACAAGGAAGCGATGAAAAAGCTGCCCGACTTCAGGACAAAGATCCTCATCAACGCCAACATCATCGCCTTCTTCTTTGGCCCGATCTATCTCTTCGTCCTGGGGCTGTGGAAGAAGAACCTGGCCATGATCGGCCTCATCATCGCCATCAACATCGCGCTGAGCGTGCTTTTCGCCATCGTGGGCATGGAGGTGCCAAGGCCTCTGAATACCGGCCTGAGCATCGCGTTCTCCATGACCTACGCGATGATGACCAACTACGCTTACTACCTCAAGGAAGTCAAAGGCGAGCAAGGCTGGAACCCGTTCCAGGGCATGCGCTTGTGATTGCACGCCGGTCCGCTCAAGCGCCCGCGCCCCGTAAAAAGGGCGCGGGCGCTGCACTTTGTGCAGTGAACAACCTCATCCGAACGCTTGACCAGTGTCCAGGTGCAACATCGCCCGGGCGTCGACGGTGAAGCTGTAACGCTTGTCCCGCAGGAGAACGACATCCTCCTCGCATAAGCGCCGCAGCACTTCCCTCACGCTGATGAATGACAGCTGCGCGCAAGGCTCGCCCAGGGCGGCATGCAGTTCACGCACCTCTAGGGCATGATCCGCCCTGGCCGCGACCAGCATGGCCTCGATCACCTTCAAACGAATCAGGCTGGTGCGCAGCCCATAGAAGCGCAGCAATTCACGGATACGTCGATTCGTGTCGCGATCATCCTCGGCAAGCCCTCGGCCGACGCCGAGGGAGGGTTGCTGTGGTCTGATACGCGGCAACGAGGCCGATGGGTCGTTCATGAGAAATCCTTTTCAACACCTACCTGGTAAAACCGGAAACGACCGCTCCCGGCCGTCACGTTGCCCTTGTCAGCCTGCGGTGCGAGTCATGGCCCCGCTTCCCCGGGCACTGGCGCGCTGACCGTACCCCGGCGATCACGTTGCCGTTGGGCGATGGACAGCACCCAGACGAAAAACACCGGGACGTACAGAATGCCCAGCACCGTCGCCGCCAGCATGCCGCCGATGACACCGACGCCGATTGCACGCTGGCTCGCCGCTCCGGCGCCGCTGGCCAACGCCAGGGGCAATACCCCCAGGATGAAAGCCAGGGACGTCATGACAATCGGCCGAAAGCGCAGGCGGGTCGCCCGGGCCGCCGCCTGCGCCAGGCTGACGCCCTGGCCATGAAGAGACTTGGCGAACTCGACGATGAGGATGGCGTTCTTTGCACACAGGCCGATGATGGTGATCAGCCCTACTTTGAAATAGACGTCATCGGGCATGCCCATCACCGTCACCGCCAATACCGAACCGAGCATGCCCAGCGGCACCACCAGCAACACGGCGAAGGGAATCGACCAGCTTTCATACAACGCGACCAGCACCAGCAAGACCATGGTCAATGCCAAGCCCACCAGCCAGGGGACCTGGTCGCTGGCTTGCTGTTCCTGCAGGGAAAGCCCCGCCCATTCCAGGCTGAACCCGGACGGCAACTGCCGCGCGATGCCCTGCAACGCCTCCATCGCCTGGCCGGTGCTGTACCCCGGCGCCGGCTCTCCGGAAAAACGCAACGACGCCGAGCCGTTGTAGCGGGCGATCTGCAGGGGCCCGACCTGCCACTCGAAACGACTGAAGGCATCCAGCGGCACCAGGCGCCCCTGCCGGTTGGGCACTTGCAGGCGCAGCAGCGCTTCGGGCGTCTGCCGGCTGACGCCGTCAGCCTGGATGATCACCCGCTGCATCCGCCCCTGATTGGCGAATTCGTTGATCTGCTCCGAGCCCAGGGCGGCGGCCAATGCCGAGCTGATCACGTCGAAACTCACCCCCAGGGCCTCGGCTTTTTCACGGTCGATGCTGACATTGATCTGGGGCGCATCAGCCAGGCCGTCTTCCGACAGATGCCCGATCTGCGGCGATGCCTTGGCGCCCTCGAGCAACTGGTCACGCGCCTTCGATAGCGCTTCGTGCCCCCGGCCCGCCAGGTCCAGCAGGCGCAGGTCGAAACCACCGGACGTACCGAGCCCATCCACCGGCGGCGGCACCACGCTGTACAGCGTACCGTCGGCAATGTCCTCGAAGGCCTCGTTAGCCCGCTCGGCCACTTCGTCGCTGGCCTGGCCGCTGCCGCGCAACGACCAGTCCTTGAGGGTGACGTAGGATAGCGCCGCATTGGCGCCCTCCCCGGAGAAGCTGAAGCCCATGATCGCCAGCACGTGCTCGGTGGCCGGTTGCGCCAGGGCATAGTCCTCCCACGCCCGGACCGTGACATCGGTACGAGAGGCGGACGCCGCAGGCGGCAACTGGATATCGGTGACGATGTAGCCCTGGTCCTCGTCCGGCAGGAACGAGGTTGGCAGCCGCAGGTAGGCCAAGGCCAGTACCAGCAGCAACACCAGGTAGACAGCCATGCTGCGCCCGGACCGTCGGACCCAACTGGCTCCCAGTCCCTCGAAGCGCTCGGCCAGGGCATCGAAGCGCCGATTGAAGGCGTGCGCCCAGCGGTGAGCGCCGGCCCGGCGGGTCGGGTCGTGGGGCTTGAGCAGGGTCGCGCACAGGGCGGGCGTCAGGCTCAGGGCGAGGAACCCGGAAAACAGGATGGATATCGACAAGGTCATAGCGAACTGCTGGTAGATCACTCCCACCGATCCGCCCATGAACGCCAGTGGCACGAATACCGCGGACAGCACCAGGGTAATGCCGACAATCGCCCCGCTGATCTGCTGCATGGCCTTGCGGGTCGCCTCCCTGGGCGACAGGTGCTCGCGGGAAATCAGCCGCTCGACGTTTTCCACCACGACGATGGCGTCATCCACCAGGATGCCGATGGCCAGGACCATGCCGAACAGGGTCATCATGTTGATGGAGAAACCCAACGGCGCCATGAGCGCGATCGTTCCCAGCAGGCAGACCGGCACGGTCACGGCGGGAATCAGCGTGTAACGCAGGTTCTGCAGGAACAGCAGCATGACCAGGAACACCAGGACCATGGCTTCGGCCAGGGTGTAGAGGACTTGCTCGATCGCCACATCGACGAAGTAGGAAGTGTCATAAGGCACGCTCAGGGCCATGTTCGCCGGCAATGTACTCGACAGTTGCCCGAGCCGCGCCTTGATCGCTTGCGCGGTCTGCAGCGCGTTGGCGCCGGGGGCCAGCTGCACCGACATGGCGGCGGCAGGCTTGCCGTTCAGGCGCGCGTCGAAACGATAGTCCTTGCGCCCCAGCTCGACCCGCGCCACGTCGTGGATTCGCACACTGGAGCCGTCGTCGTTGGCCCGCAACACGATATTGCCGAACGCCTCGACCGACTCCAGTTGCCCCTGCACCATCACGGTGGCGGTGATGTGCTGCTCGGCGGGCCCCGGCCGTTCTCCCGTGCTGCCGGCGGGCACCTGCACGTTCTGCGCGGCAATGGCCCGGCCGACATCGGCCATCGACAGGTTGTACGCCACGAGGCGGGCGGGATCGACCCAGATCCGCATGGCCCGTTCGGAGGTGTACATCTGCACCCGCCCGACCCCGGCCACCCGGCGGATTTCGTTGTTGATGGCCCGGGCCGCATAATCCGCCAGCACCACGGAGTCGGCCTGTCCGTCGACATAGGACAGGGCATACACCAGGAGAAAGTTGGAGCGCGCCTGTTCCACCTTCAGGCCTTGCTCGATGACGGCTTGAGGCAACCGCCCGATCACTCGCTGCAGGCGATTCTGCACATCGACCTGTGCCATGTCGGGGTCGGTCCCCGGAGTGAAGGTGACGGTGATATCGGCCCCACCATTGGCGCTGGTGGACTCGTAATAGATCAAGCCCTTGAGGCCGTTGAGCTCCTCCTCGATCAGGCTGGTGACGTTCTGGCCGACGATCTGCGCGGACGCCCCGGGGTAATTGGCGCTGACACTGATCTGCGGTGGAGCCACGTCCGGGTACTGGCTGACCGGCAGGGTACGCAGGGTCAGCAGCCCCGCCAGCACGATGAACAGGGCAATGACCCAGGCAAGATTCGGACGATTGATGAAAAATTGCGGCACGGTTGTTGTTCCTTGACCGTCAGTGCTGGGCCTGTTGCTCGGCCAGCGTGATAGGGCTGACCTGGGTCCCGGCGCCGAGCTTGTCGGCCCGTTCGATCACGACCCGCTCGCCGGCCGACAACCCCTGGGTGATCTGCCAGTTGGAACCTTGCATCACACCGGTGCTGACCACCCGCTCGCGCACCACCGCGCCGCTGTCCACCAGCATCAACCGGGCCTGGCCATCGGCACCGCGCTGCACCGCCTGTTGCGGAACGAACAACGCCTGCGGATCGACGCCGGCCGGCGCCTTGACGCGCACATACATGCCGGGCAACAGCAGGTTGTCCGGGTTGGCAAATTCGCCACGCAGGGTGACCTGGCCGGTACTGCGATCGACGGAAATATCGGAAAAGATCAACTTGCCATGTCGCACCTGGGGTGGGTCGCCCACCTGTACGGTCACCTGCGCCGAGCCACTGCCATCATGCGTCAGGCGGCCGTCGGCCAGGGCTTGCTGCAGCGCCACGACTTTATCGGCCGATTGGGTGAAATCGGCATAGATCGGGTCCAGTTGCTGGATCCGCGCCATCTGCGTGGCCTCGTCCTGCCCGACCAGCGATCCCTCACTGACCAGGGCCCGGCCGATACGACCATCGATCGGCGCCCGCACCTGGCAGTAACCCAGGCTGAGCCGGGCGCTGTCCAGGTCGGCCCGGGCGGTGAGGCGATCGGCCTCGGCACTCTTGAGGTCCGAGACCGCGTCGTCGAAGGCCTGTGGGCTGATGGCATTGATCGCCACCAGTTCCTTGAAGCGCCTTGCCTGGGCCTTGGCCCGATAGACATCCGCCTCGGCCCTGGCCAACGCCCCCTCGGCGCGCATCAGCGCGGCCTTGAACGGCGCCGGGTCGATGCTGAACAGCAACTGCCCCGCCTTGACGTCGGCGCCCTCCTGGAATTGCCGGGTCAGCACCACACCGGCCACGCGGGCGCGCACCTCGGCAATGCGTACCGGCTCGATACGGCCGGGCAGCTCCGTGGTCATGGCCAACGCCTGCGGCTGTACCGTCAGCGTCTTGACCCGGGGTACCGGCACGTTACGTTCGGTGGATGGCTTCGGCTCGCCGCAACCGCCTATCCCTAGCACCGCCAGCATCAGCCAGGCGGGTTTCATCGAGGCAAGAACCCTGGGCATCGTCGCTCCCTGTCCATGAAAAAGGCCTGCCATGGCAGGCAGGCCTTGTACGGTGTCCGATCAGCGAGCCGGACGCTCGTTGATCGCGCTGGCGGCACGGAACAGGATTTGCGCGACGAAATCGATCTCCTGCTCGGTGATGATCAGCGGCGGCAGGAAGCGCACGGTCGCGCCATGACGGCCTCCCAGTTCGAGGATCAGGCCATGTCGCAGGCAAGCCTGCTGGAAGGCCTTGGCCCTGGCAGTGTCCACCGGCGGATGGCCCTGGACGTCCGCAGTGCCTTGGGGATCGACGACTTCCATGCCGAGCATCAGGCCACGACCACGCACATCGCCGATCCAGGCGAACTCGCTTTGCAGGGCCAGCAGGTGCTTGCGCAGATGCGCCCCCATGGATTCGGCGTGCTTCACCAGGCCCTCATCGCGGATGAAGCGCAAGGTCGCCGTGCCCGCCGCCATCGCCAGCTGGTTGCCTCGGAATGTTCCGGCGTGGGCCCCCGGCTGCCAGACATCCAGGGAATCGTTGTAGACCACGACCGACAGCGGCAGGCCGCCGCCGATGGCCTTGGACAACGTGATCACATCCGGCGTGATGCCCGATTGCTCGAAGCCGAACATGCGCCCGCTGCGGGCGATGCCGCACTGGATTTCGTCGACGATCAGGGGAATACCGTGGGCCTGGGTCAGCCGGCGCAGTTCCTGGAGCCAGCGGTCAGGCGCGGCGATCACGCCGCCCTCCCCCTGGATAGGTTCGAGGATCATCGCCGCCGGCGCGGTCACACCGCTTTCCGGGTCGTTGAGCAGGTGCTCCAGGTAACGCACATTCAACGTGACTCCTTGCTCGCCGGCGACGCCGAACGGGCAACGGTAATCGTTGGGGTATGGCAGGCGCTGCACCCCCGCCATCAGGGCGCCCAGGGCGTTTTTCGGCGACAGGTTGCCACTGATGGCCAGCGTGCCCAGGGTCATGCCGTGATAGGCGCCTTCGAACGCCAGGACCGAGTGACGCCCTGTCGCGGTGCGGGTCAGCTTGAGGGCGGCCTCGACCGCATCGGCCCCGCTGGGGCCGCAGAACTGGATGCGTGCGTTACGAGCGAACTCGGCCGGCAGGCACCCGAAAATTTCCTGGACGAATGCGTCCTTGACCGGAGTCATGAGGTCCAGAGTATGCATCGGCACACCCGCCGCCATGACCTGGGTGATGGCCTGGATGATGACCGGGTGATTGTGGCCCAGCGCCAGGGTCCCGGCGCCGGCCAGGCAATCGACGAATACTTGCCCTCGGCTGTCCTGTACATAGATGCCGTGGGCCCTTTCGAGCACCAGGGGGATGCGTCGCGGATAACTGCGGGCATTGGATTCCTGCTGTTGCTGACGCTCCAGCAACGGGGTCGGATCGAGGCAGTAAGGGGTCGACAGACCGGTGTGCAACAGACGTAGCTGTTGCGCGCCACCCGCCGTGGCATTCGAAGAAGTATTCATGATTTCCTCCATGGAGGCTGGGTTTGGAAGGGAACAAACAGCCTGAAAACAAACATCCGTGACGTTGCAAACCAGGCGCGGGGAGATTGCCTCCCCGCGCTCGTGGGTTTACATGTCGTAACGCAGAGCCATGCCCACCGTGCGCGGCGCGCCGACGTCGATGATGTCGTCGCTGCGGTTGTTGGTGACGTACTCCTTGTCGAAAGCGTTCTTCACGTAGGCGGACACGGCAACGTTCTTGGTCACCTTGTACTCGGTGTTGAAGTTCACCAGCACGTAGTTGTCGCTACGGCGCTCACCGCTCACCTTGCCGCTGGCGTCGAACTCGTATTCCGAAGGCGCAGTGCTCTGATAGGTGACATCCGTACCGAAAATGAAGCGGTCGTCGAAGCGGTAGACGCCACCTACGGACACCTTGTATTTAGGCGAGTAAAGGAACGACTCACCGCTCATGTCCTGGCCACTGCCCGTGATGAAGTCCTTGTATTGGCTATCGGTAATGGCGCCACCGACGTTCAGGGTCAGTTGTTCGGTGATGTCTTTCTCGACGAAGACTTCCAGGCCCTTGATGTCGCTGCGACCGGCGTTGAAGACATCGATAACCGAACTGCCGCTCTGCCGTACGCTGACCTGCTGGTCTTTCCAGTCGGTGTAGTACAGGTTGGCGCGGGCACGCAGGGTCTTGTCGAAGAACGAACCGCGATAGGAAAGCTCGTAGTTGGTGGTGTATTCCGGGTCGTAGGCCTGGTGACCACTACCGGAGCGCAGGTTGACGCCACCACCGCGGTAACCTTTTTGCACCATGAAACCGAGGTATTGATCAGTCGCCAATTCGTAGTCGATACCGAGCTTCGGCAGCACCGCATCGAACGACTTGCTGACATCGGCCGCTTCGGAGAAATCGTCCTGCTTGATCTCGGTGTCGTTCGTTTCGTGGTCGTAACGCAGGCCGGTGATCAAGGTCCAGCGTGGTGCGAACGTCCAGTTGACTTCACCGAACACGGCCTTGTTCTCGATGGTGGTATCGCCCTTGACCGTACCGAACAACGCGTCATCGAACAGCAATCGGTCGTGGATATCGTTGCTGTTGTGGCCATAGTAAGCGCCCACAAAACTCTTCACCGTGTCCGAGGTGTAGTTCAGGCGCAGCTCCTGACTGAACAGGTTTCCGTCTTGCTTACGCAGAACGACCTGATTGTCCACGGCATTCTGGTCGAAATCCAGGCGGTTGCTGTAGTCCGTACTGGTATTGGCCGTCATGCTCGTCAGCGACCAGGCATCGTTGAGGCGATAGTCCACCTTGGCGCTGAGGGTGTCCTGCTTGAGGTTGTCGAAAGCCTTTGTGTTGGAAGAGATGTCGTAATAGCTCGGCTTGCCGTTGACGCGCATGGTAGAACGGTCGCCCTGGCGGTGTTCGCTGTGGGCGTAGGTCAGCAGGACGTCGGTGTCGTCATTGGGCAGGATCAGCAGTTTGCCGCGCACGTTGCTGGTGCGACGCGGGTTGGCGTCGTCATTGAGGGCGGTGTTGCGGATGTAGCCATCACCTTCGCCATAGTCCACGGCGATACGGCCCGCGACCTTGTCGTCGATGATCGAGCCGCCGCCCGCCACGGCAGCACCGTGCTCACCGTAGTTGCCCACGTTGGTCTGCGCCGAGAAACTCGGTTCGAAGGTGGGGTTCTTGGTCCGGATGACCACCGCACCCGCCAGGGAGTTACGGCCCTGGGTGGTGGACTGCGGCCCCAGGAAAACCTCGACCTGCTCGGCATCCCAGAGCGGGACCGGGCTGAGGGTCAGTGCGCGGTTGGGCTGTACGGCACCGTCGACATACACCGATACCGCACCGTTGAGGGCCGCCGGGCCCTGGTCGTCGAAACCGGACACCGGCACGCCACGGATACCCCAGTTCTCGTTGCCGGCCTGGCTATAGACGCCTGGCGTGCGGGCAAATACATCCACCAGGTCCTTGTCGGCATGCTCGCGCAGGTTCTTTTCAGTCACTACCACGACGCTGGACTGAGTCTGCTCAAGGGTACGGTCGATCTTTTCCCCCGACACCGTGATCGGAGCGATTTCCAGAGTGTTGGAAGCATCGGATTCTTCAGCCGCCCATGCGCAGTTGAGCAGACCGATCGCCGACCCCACCGCCAACGCAATTGTATTTTTTTTGAAATTCACGCCCCGTCCCCTGCGACAGATTTTTTTGGTTTTTTTGAGCCAGCCGAACCCCATCTCGGGCCAGCGGAGCGGAGTCTAATCCAAAAAAAATTTTAAATAAATAGTATTGATAATCCATCTCATTTGTACCTAATATGCCGCCGTGTATTGATCTGGATACATTTGCCGCCCCGTCTCGCACCATAGACCACTGCCTTGCTTTCACGGTCTTTGATGGGTCGAAAAAGATAAAAGAGGAAGCACAAGGATGACCTCAATCGAACACCTGCACGGGCGTTCCGAGCCGTTTTCAATCGCATCCACGCAAGGAAGCGCGGGGACTCTCCCCGTGGTGGTGCACGCGACAGCCGGACAGTCGATCCACGATCTGGACGCCTCGATTCGCGACAGCGTGGCCAATACCCTGGCGACGGTGGGTGGCGTCCTGTTTCGCGGCTTCACTGTCGCCACGCCCATCGACTTCAAGCGCTTCGCCGCCAGTTTCGGCGCGCCGCTGGCCAGTTACGAATTCGGCTCCACGCCTCGCAGCAAAGTCTTTGCCGGGGTCTACAGCTCCACCGAATACCCGGCCCATCAATTCATTCCCCTGCACAACGAACAGGCCTACACCCGGCCCTGGCCTTCGCGCATCTGGTTCCACTGCATGAAAGCCAGCGACACGGGCGGCGAAACGCCGATTGCCGACAGCCGCCTGGTCTACCAGCGCATGCCCGCCGAGGTCCGCGAGCTGTTCGCCAGCCGCGAACTGCTCTACGTGCGCAACTACAGCGGCGCCCTGGACTTGCCCTGGCAGAAAGTCTTCAACACCGAGGATCGTGCCCAGGTCGAACGTTATTGCCAGGACAACGACATCGAGTGGGAATGGAAAGCCGATGGTGACCTGCGCACCCGCCAGCGTTGCGCCGCGGTGCAACAGCATCCCGATACCGGTGAGTGGGTCTGGTTCAACCAGGCGCACCTGTTCCATGTGTCGGCCATCGAGCCGAGCGTACGCGCCAGCCTGCTGGCGGCGGTAGGTGAAGAGAACCTGCCGCGCCATGTCTACTTCGGCGATGGCTCGGCGATCGCCGACGAGATGCTCGACACCGTGCGCGAGGTCTATCGCCAGACTGCCATCAGCTTCCCCTGGCAGCCCGGCGACATCCTGATGCTCGACAACCGACTGGTGGCACACGGTCGCAATCCTTTCACCGGTGACCGCAAGGTCATCGTGGCCATGGCGTGAATTGACTCATGTTTTCATTCGAACATTGGATCGAGGTGCTGCAAGCCAACGCTCAGCACTTCCCCCAGCGTACTGCCCTGCACTTTCTGCCGGACGGTGTAGAGATCGGCGAAACCCTGACTTTTTCCCAGCTCGACGAGCAAGCCCGGTCACTGGCCGCGGCGCTGCAATCGCGCTACACGCCGGGCGACCGCGTGCTATTGATGTTGCCGACCAGCCTCGACTACGCCCGGGCGTTCTGCGCCTGCCTATATGCCGGGCTGATCGCCGTGCCGCTGTTTCCGCCACCGTCGCGCAAGCCACGCCACCTGGACCGCGTACGCAATGTGGTGGTGGATGCCGAGCCGGGCCTGATCCTCGCACCGGCGGATCATTGCGAAGGCCTGCGGGAGCTGGTGCAAGGCCAGGTCGATGTGCTGACCGTGCAGCAGTTGGGCACGCCGCCGGCCAGCCAGTGGCAACCACCGGCCATCGACGGATCCACCGTGGCATTCCTGCAATACACCTCCGGCTCCACGGGGTCGCCCAAGGGCGTCGAAGTGCGTCAGCGCAACCTCATTGCCAACGTCGAACTGATGCGCCAGGCCTACGGTTTCGATGAACACGGCGCCATGGTCAACTGGCTGCCGCTGTACCATGACATGGGGCTGATCGGCGGCATGCTGGCGCCGCTCTACAGCGGAATGCCGTGCTACCTGATAGCCTCCCAGACCTTCGTCAACGCGCCATCTACCTGGCTGCAGGCGCTGAGCCGCTACCGCGCCACCGCCAGTTTTGCCCCCAATTTCGCCTACGCCCTGTGCAACCGGGTGGTCAGTGACAACCTGATCGCCCAGCTGGACCTGAGCAACTGGAAGCACGCCATCAACGGCGCCGAACCGATCCACCCCGGCACCCTCGAAGCGTTCGCCGAACGGTTTGCCGCCTGCGGCCTGAACCCCTTGGCCATCAGCCCCGGCTATGGCCAGGCCGAAGCCACGCTGTGCGTCAGCGCCACGCCGGCCGATGCCCTGCCGGTGGTCTTGCGCCTGGACAAGGCGGTGCTGGAAACCGGTCGCGTCGCACTGGCCGCCGACGATGCCCCCGCCGTGGAGTTCGTCGCCTGCGGCTTCCCTCAGCCCTTGCACAGCATTGCCATCGTCGACCCGCAGACCTTCGAGCGCTGCGCCGCCGATCGCATCGGCGAAGTCTGGCTCAAGGGCCCGAGCAACGCCGAATCCTATTGGAACAATCCCCAGGCCACTCGCGAAGCCTTCGAGGCGCGCATTGTCGGCTCATCGGAACATTACCTGCGCTCCGGCGACCTGGGCTTCATGCACGAAGGCCAGGTGGTGATCTGCGGACGGCTCAAGGACCTGCTGATTCTCAACGGTCGCAATCTCTATCCCCACGACATCGAGTTCGCCATCACTGATGCCGAGCCGGGCATCCGCACCGGGCGCATCGCCGCGTTCTCGGAAATGGACCCGGTGCTGGGCCGCGAGAAGCTGGTGATCGTCGCCGAGCCACAGCGCAGGTTCGTCGACCCGGCGCGCCACCCAGACCTGTTTGCCTCGATGCAGAACGCCGTGCGGGAAGCCGCCGATTGTGGCATCGACCAGATTGTCCTGGTGGAAGCCGGCACCATCCCGATGACCACCAGCGGCAAGATTGCCCGTCAGGGCGCACGCAAGCAGCTGGCGGCGGGAACGCTGAGCATCATTGCCCAGAGCGGTGGCAGCCTCGCCGCATGCGGCGAGACGCTCGAACCAAAGGACCTCAAGCGCCTGGTGGCCGAAACCGCTCGATTGGCGCCGACCGCGTGCCGTCAGTGGCTGGAGCAGACCCTGCACAAGGTCAATCCCTATTGCTCGGCAGACTTCGAACTCAGCCTGGTTGGCCAAGGCCTGGATTCCATCGGCGTGGCCGACTTCGCCGCTCGGCTGTACAACGACCTGGGCTGGAACCTCGACACCCAGGACCTGTTCGGCGAACGAACCCTCGGGCAATGGGCCCTGGCCTTGGAGGAGTTTCTCCGCGCCCCGGCACCGAGCGCCACCACTTCGATGCAGCGCGCCGACCTCCAGGCCGGTCGCCAGTCGTTCGCTCAGAGCCGCCTCTGGTTCCTGCGCCAACTGAACCCGGACGACACCCAGCACAATCTGGTACTGCACCTGCAACTGCACGGTCCCCTGGACATCGAGGCGCTGGCATCGCGACTGAACGTCCTGGTCCAGCGCCATGGCGTGCTGCGCACGGTATATCGCGACAGCGTCGAAGGCCCGCAACAACGGGTGCTGCCGGTGACGGCGGTAGCGCTGGAGCAGCATGACTTGCGCAGCTTGAGCGAGGCGCAGCAACAGCAGGCGATGCGTGACCGCCTGGCCCACGAACATGCCACGCCCGTGGATCTTGACGCCGGGCCGGTGCTGCGCGCGCAGTTGCTCAGCCAGGATGACCAGCGACACGACCTGCTGTTGACCCTGCATCACATCGCTTTCGATGGGCGCTCGGCGCAAGTATTGCTGAAGGAACTGGCCGGTTCGGCAGACACCGCGCCACCGGTGCAATACCTGGACTTCGCACAATGGGAAGCCTTGCACTGGAGCGAACAACGGATCGCCACGGAGCAGGCATTCTGGCGCGAGTACCTGGCCGGCGTGCCTCAGTCCCTGGCGCTGGGCGGCAGCGGCAGGAATCCGGGCCAGCACAGCCTGGATTTCAAGGTGCCCCAGGCCACCTGCGACCAGCTGGGGGCATTGGCTCGCGACCGGGGCATGACTTTATTCATGCTGCTGTTGGCCAGTTACCAACTGGTCCTGCGGCAACTGGGCGGCCAGCAGCAGTTCCTGCTGGGCACCGATGTCAGCGGCCGGCCGCTGGCGCAACACGCGGATGTCATCGGTTTCTTCGTCAACCAGTTGACCCTGCGCTGCGACCTGCACGGCGAAGCGACCCTGGCCGGTTTCCTCGAACGTGTCCGCGATGAAGCCCGACGGGCCTACGCCCACCAGGGCCTGCCGTTCGACCTGGTGGTCTCGGCCCTCTCGCCGCAACGCCGTGCCGGCCATTCGCCGCTGTTCCAGGTGAAACTCAACTATCAACCGTCACGCGTCACACCGACCGAAATCGCCGGCGCGCAGCTATCGGCGCTAGACGTAGCCCAGGCACCGGGGGACTTCCATCTGGTCCTCGACCTGGTGCATGGCGCCGAAGGCCTCGACGCGACGCTCAAGTACCGCGGCGAATACTTCGACCAGGATCGCGCCGCGCGGCTGCAACACCTGTGGATGTGCCTGCTGGAGCAGACCCGCAACCTGCTGGATGAGCCATTGCCGGCGTTGGCCGAGCGCATCGATGGCTGGGACCAGGCTTTTCAGCGTGAACGACAACAGTCCCAGGCGCTGGCCGGTCGCAGCCAGATGATGCAAGCCAAACGTCGCTCATTGTCCCTTTAACCGAGTCGGATGCCGTTATGTCTACCCTGCCCTCATCGCCACGCGCCCTGGGCGCCGTGCGTCGTAAAGCCATGAACGTCTCTGAACAACAACTGGTCAGCGAGCGCCTGCTCAGCCCGGAACATGCCCTGCCCCTGGTGATCGAGCCGGCTGTCAGTGGCGTCGATCTGGCCGCCTGGGCTGCCCGTGAACGCGAGTCGCTGGAAAAGAAAGTGCTGCAGTACGGCGCACTGCTGTTTCGCGGCTTCAACGTAACGTCTGTCGAACAGTTCGACCAGGTGATTGCCGCCCTCTCCCCCGGGGCGCTGGAATACATGTTCCGGGCTTCGCCCCGTACCCGGGTCGGCGGCAACATCTATACCTCGACCGACTACCCGGCCGACCAGATGATCTTTCCCCACAACGAACATTCCTATTCGCCACGCTTTCCGCTGCGCCTGTTCTTCTACTGCCAGCAGCCGTCCGAGACTGGCGGGCAAACCCCGATCGGTTCCATCCGAGCCGTGAAAGCCCGGATCAGTCCCGAGATCGAGGCGCGGTTCCGGGAAAAGGGCGTGCTGTACGTGCGCAACTACGGCGACGGTTTCGGCTTGCCGTGGCAAACCGTGTTCCAGTCCGAAGACCGCAACGAGGTGCAGGCGTATTGCGCCAGCGTTGGCATCGAAGTGGAATGGAAGGAAAACAATCGCCTGCGCACCCGCCAGCGCGGCCCGGCCGTGGTGCGTCATCCACGCACCGGCGAGGAAGTCTGGTTCAACCACGCGACTTTTTTTCACATCAGCACCCTGCCCCCGGCGATCCGCGATTCGCTGCAGAGCAACTTCAACGACCTGGACCTGCCGACCAACACCTTTTATGGCGACGGCGAACCCATCGAGCCGCACGTGCTGGAGTCCCTGCGCACGGCCTATCTCGATTCGCTGGTGCGGTTCAGCTGGCAACAGGGCGACGTGTTGTTCATCGACAACATGCTCGCCGTCCACGGTCGTGAACCCTTTACCGGCAAGCGCGCAATCATGACCGGCATGGCTGAAGCCCTGCTGTCGAGCGACGTCGCCGTCTGACATTCAAGGGGGCACCCACCGTTCCCCGGAGGCCTGGCCGACCTGTCGACAAGCCCCGAGCGCTGTGCCGCACCCCAGGTTCAAGCCCTTTTCAGTCGAGATCAACATGAACGGACTTCAAGGTTTTCGCATTTCGCCGCAACAGGCATCGGTATATCCCCACCTCAACGGCGTGGCCGCCCATTCTTTGAGCTGCCATCTACAGTGGGCGGTGTCCCTGCCGCTGGAGGTCGATGCGTTGAACGAGCGCCTGCTCGCGCTCGTGGCCGACAACGAGATCTTGCGCACACGCCTGATGCCGGTGCCGGGGTTGCGCCATCCGGTGCAGGTAATCGACGAGACTGGCTCCCTGAAAGTGGAGCTGCTGGACTTGCAACAACACAGCCCCGCCAAACAGGACAGCGCCTTGAAGCGACTGGCCATCCAGGCCCGCGACTGGGCGACGCCCTTGTACGTGACCCTGGTGCGCCTGCCCGGTGAGCAAAGCGTGCTGGACCTGGCGGCCGCCAGCAGCCATTTGGATCTGGCCAGCCTGAAGTGGCTGGCCGGTGCATTGCTGCAGGACAGCACCGCGCCGCTGTCGGACGTTTTGCAATATGCCGATTACGCCGAATGGCGCTGGAGCCTGGTGGAAGACGAACCGGATCATCCCGGCGTCAGCTTCTGGAAACCATCGAGCGAAACCGAACAGGCTGCCTTGCAATTGTCCCTCGAAGCGGCGAGCGCCGGCGCTTTCGCCCCTGCCCGCTACGACCTGACATTGCCCGCCGCCCTGGCCACCCACCCGGCCCTGACGGCGAACCTGGCATTGACCGCATGGGCCGTCGTACTCGGCCGGCTGGCGGGCCAGCAACAGGTTCCCCTTGCCGTGGTCCATGAAAGCCGTGGCCCGGAACTGGAAAACGCCCTGGGCCTGTTCGAGCAATGCCTGCCCGTCAGCCTCGAACTGGATGCCCAGGCGACTTTGCTGGAGCAGAGCACCCAGGTCGGTGCCTGCGTCGAACGAGCCATGGGCTGGCAGGACTACTATACCCACGATCTCTCTGCGGACTACGCCTTCGCCTGGCGTTGCGGCGATGCCCGGGAACGTTTTGCCGGGGCGGTGATGGCGCCGGCAAAGGCCTGCCTGAACGTACGCCAGCTCCCCGACCGCGTGCAGGCGCATCTGGTCTATGATCGCCACGCACTCAGCGCCGAAGCCGCCGCCTGCCTGGCCGAGCAGTGGCTGCAATTGCTGCAGGGTGCCCTGGCGGAACCGCAACGGGCCTGGGCCCATCTGCCCCTTGGTGGACCGCTCCAGTCGCAGGTGGTGGCGAACGAGCCGAACCGGCCGAACATCGAACCGCTGACGCTGGTGGAACTGATTGCCCGCCGCGTTCGCCAGCAGCCGGATGCCATCGCCCTCAGCGACCAGGACGGCGAGCTGAGCTACAGCCGCCTGGATGCCTGCGCCACGCACCTGGCTCATCGACTGGTCGGCGCCGGCATCGGCCCGGGGGTGCCCGTGGGGATTGTGTTCCCGCGCGGCAATGCCGCCATTGTCGCCATGCTCGCGGTCCTGAAGGCCGGCGGTGCCTATGTGCCAATCGACCCGACCTACCCGGCCGACCGACGGACCTACATGCTCGCCGACAGCGCCATCGACCATATCGTGGTCAGCGCCGAGCTGGCCGACAGCGTACCGGCCAGCCTGCAACGCTTCGTGCTCGACGAGCTGAGCGCCGAGGACGCCAGCCATCTGCCAGCCCTGCCGACGCCAGGAGCGGACGACCTGGCCTACCTGATCTATACCTCCGGCTCCACCGGTGCACCCAAAGCCGTGGAAATCACTCACGGTGCCCTGAGCTTCTCCACTCAGGTACGCATGGCCGCCTATGAGACGCCAGTGCGGGCCTATCTGCTGCTGTCCTCCTTCGCCTTCGACAGTTCGGTCGCCGGGATTTTCTGGACCCTGGCCCAGGGCGGACGCCTGGTATTGCCCGCCACCGGCGAAGAGTTGGAAATGGCGCGCCTGGCCCAATTGATCACAGAGCACCAGGTCAGCCACGGCCTGTCGCTGCCATCGCTGTACCAGGCCTTGCTCGATCAGTTGCAGCGCAGCGGCGGGAGCGACAGCCTCGAATGCTGGATCGTCGCCGGCGAAGCCTGTCCGCCGTCCCTGGTGGCGCAACACGGCAAGACCCTGCCGCAAGCCCGATTGGTCAACGAATACGGCCCCACCGAAGCCACGGTATGGGCCACCTACGAAGTTCTGGAACCCAACCGCAGTGTCAGCATCGGGCGTCCCATCGCCGGCATGGACTTGCGCCTGCTCAACGAACAGGACGTTGCCTGCGGCATCGGCGAGCCAGGTGAAATCGTCCTCGCCGGCCCGACCCTGGCCCGTGGCTATCGCAACAAACCCGAAGAAACCGCCAAGGCCTTCGTCACCCTGGCCGACGGCACCCGCGCCTACCGTACCGGCGACCTGGCCTGCTGGCTGGCGGATGGGCGCCTGGCGTTCCTTGGCCGCAAGGACCATCAGGTCAAGGTTCGCGGCTACCGCATCGAACTGGGAGAAATCGAACGCCAGCTGTGCAGCCACAGCGACGTACGCGAAGCCGCGGTGATCGTCCAGGAGCACGCCGCCGGCAAGCGCCTGCTCGCCTACATCCTGGCCGCCCACGGCTACGCCCCGGACTCGGAGGCGATCAAGCGCTTCCTCGGTGAGCGCCTGCCCTCGTACATGGTGCCGGCCCAGGTCCTGACCCTGCCGACCTTCCCGCGTACCCCCAACGGCAAGCTCGACATTCGCCGGTTGCCTGATCCGGACCAGTTCGACGAAAGCGCCCACGTGGCCCCGCGCAATGCCATGGAAACCACCCTGCAAGCCATCGTCGCCAAGGTCTTGAAGCTGTCCACCGTGAGCGTCACCGACAACTTCTTCGCCATCGGCGGCGACTCGATCCTCAGCCTGCAAGTGGTGGCCCAGGCCCACGAGCAAGGCATCGCGCTGTCGGCCAAGCAAGTCTTCGAACGCCAGACCATCGCGGCCATGGCCGAAGTTGCGCAACCGCTGGCCGCCGACGCCGTCGAGCCCGTGGCCGAGAGCACCGAATTCAGCGCCTCGGGCCTGTCCGATGACGAAATGCAAGCCCTGATGGCCGAACTGAACGAGGCCGACCTGTGACCGGTTCCTTGCGCCGCCGTGCCGCCGTCGCCCCTTTTTACGCAGGACGCTTTCAATGACCACCGAAAAAACCACCAGCAATCCGATCGAAGACATCTACCCACTGTCGCCGTTGCAACAGGGGATGCTGTTTCACTCCTTGCTGCATGAAGACTCCGGCGTCTACCTGATGCAGGATCGCTACCGCATCGGCGGGGCCATCGACGAAGTGGCGTTTCTCGAATCCTGGCGTCGGGTGGTAGCGCTGCACCCGTCCCTGCGTGCCAGCTTCCAATGGAAAAGCCAGAAGCAACCGGTGCAGGTGATCCACCGGGAGGTCAAGGTGCCGTTGGACACCCTCGACCTGCGCGGCCTGGCGCCCCACGAGCAGGAAGCGCGGATCCGCACACTGCTGGAGGACGAACAGAAAGTCGGCTTCAACCTGTCGAAGCCACCGCTGATCCGCTTCCGCCTGGTGCGCCTGGCCGACGAGTCCTACGAGTTCATTCGCAGCTTCCACCACATCCTGATGGATGCCTGGTGCATTTCCCTGGTGACCGTGGACTTCCTCAAGGTCTATGAAGCGCTGTGCAACGACCGCACGCCGGAACTCAAAAGCCCGCGGCCTTTTCGCGACTACATCCAATGGCTGCAGCGCCAGGATGCCGGCAAGGCCGAGCAGTTCTGGCGCGGCCAGCTGCAAGGTCTCAGTGCGCCCACGCCGCTGACCGTGGACAATGGCGTGAGCCGCGACCGCTACACCGATGCGGTGCTGGTGGACGATCAATTGATCCACCTGGACGAACAGCAAACCCAGGCGCTGGCCACTTTCTGCCGCCAGCGTCGCATCACTGCGAACACGTTCTTCCAAGGGGTCTGGTCGTTGCTGCTGTCGCGCTACAGCGGGCAACGGGACGTGGTGTTCGGCGTCACCGTGGCCGGTCGGCCCGCCGACCTGACCGGTGTGGCTGAAATGATCGGCCTGTTCATCAATACCTTGCCCCTGCGGGTTTCAGTGGACCCGGACGCTGCCCTCGGCAATTGGCTGCAAGCCTTGCAGGGGCTCAATGTCGACATGCGCGACTTCGAGCACACACCGCTGACCGACATCCAGGGCTGGAGCGATTTCCCTCGCGGCGAAACCCTGTTCGACAGCATCCTGGTGTTCGAGAACGCACCCATCGACGAGCAGATCCTCGAAGGGGGCTTCCAGTTCAGCCTCGAAGGCATGGACCACAGCGTGCACACCCACTACGGCCTGACCGTGGTGATCCTGCCCGGTGAACAGCTGGGTATCCGGGTGTCCTATGACCGTGAGCGCTTCGATGCCGCTACCGTGCAGCGCCTGTTGGGTCACATCGCCAGCCTGGTGCACAGCATGCTGGCCGCGCCCGACGCGCCCCTAGGCAGCTTCGAACTGCTCGCCCCACAAGAGCGCCAGCGACTGCTGGGCGAATGGGCGGTCAATCCCCATGAGTTCCCCCTGGATCAAAGCTACGCGCAACTGTTCGCCGCCCAGGTCGCCCAGCGAGGTGGGCAGGTGGCCGCGGTCTGCGCCGGTGAATCCCTGACCTACGCCGAGCTGGACCGGCTTTCCACCCGCCTGGCCCATGCCCTGCGCGCCGCCGGCGCCAGCGAGGGTGACCTGGTGGCGCTGCTGGCCCCTCGGGGCCTGGCGTTGTTGACCATGATGCTGGCGGTGTTCAAGGCCGGCGCGGCGATGCTGCCATTGGAAGTCAATCATCCGCCGGAGCGCCTGCGGGAAATCCTTGGCCTGTCCCGTGCCCCGTTCCTGATCGCCAGCGAAGGTTGCAGCGGCCTGCTCGATCAATTGCTCAGCGGCCTCGACCAGGCCCCCGAAGCCCTGTTCGCCCAAGCCTGCTGGGCATCCGGCAACGACGCGCCCTTGCCGGCCCTCGCCGGCCCGGACAGCCTGGCCTACGTGCTGTTCACCTCGGGCTCGACCGGTACGCCCAAGGGCGTGATGATCGAGCAACGGGGCATGCTCAATAATATCTTCGGCAAAGTGCCGGCCCTGGGGCTTGGCGCCGACGACCGGATTCCCCAGACCGCCTCGGTGGCCTTCGACATCTCGGTGTGGCAGTTCCTCGCCGCGCCAGTGCTCGGCGCTACCGTGCATATCCTTGCGGACGAAGTCGCCCACGACCCGCAGCGCCTGCTGCAGGTCCTGGCCGAGGAGCGCCTGAGCGTGCTGGAGATCGTTCCGAGCCTGATGCGCACCCTGCTCGCCCTGTGCCCGTGCGACCTGCAATTGCCCGAGCTGCGCTGGGTGTTGCCCACTGGCGAAGCCCTGCCACCGACCGTGGCCCGGGACTGGTTCGCGCGCTTTCCCGACATTGCCTTGATGAACGCCTACGGGCCGGCCGAATGCGCCGATGACGTGGCGTTCCAGGCCATTTTCGAAGCACCGGCGGCCGAGGTCAGCCACATGCCCATCGGCCGTCCGACGGCCAACAACCGCCTGTATGTGCTCGATGATTACCTGCGCCCGGTGCCGGTTGGCGTGGCCGGGGAAATCTGTGTCGGCGGCGTCGGCGTCGGCCGTGGCTACCTGCACGATCCACAGCGCACCGCGCAGGCGTTCATCGACCATCCGCAACTCGAAGGACGCCTGTATCGCACCGGTGACCTGGGACGCTGGCGTGCAGATGGCGTGATCGAATACCTCGGCCGCCGTGACCAGCAGGTAAAGCTGCGTGGGCACCGCATCGAACTGACCGAAATCGAACACCGTCTGGCGCAGCATGAAAACGTGCGCGAGGCCGCGGTCCTGCTGCGGGAAAATACCGTCGGCGAAGCCTGGCTGGTGGCGTACTGGTCGGCCCATGACCAGGCCCGGGGCAGCGACGGCCTGAGTGAACACCTGCGAGCGCAGCTGCCACCGTACATGGTGCCGGCCGCGTTCGTCTGCCTGGACAAACTGCCCCTGAACAATAACGGCAAGGTCGATCGCAAGGCCCTCGCCGCACGGGAACTGGACTGGCAGGGCGACACCCGGCAAAGCATCGCCCCGCGCAACGACCTGGAAAGCAGCGTGGCGAAGATCTGGGCCGAGGTGCTGGGTCGCGACACCGTGGGGGTGGAAGACAACTTCTTCACCCTTGGCGGGCATTCGTTGCTGGCGACCCAGATCGTGGCTCGCCTGCGTACCCATTTCAAACTCGACCTGCCGTTGCGTGTGCTGTTCGAGCATCCCACCGTGGCCCTGCTGGCCGTGGCCATCGCCACCCGCCAGGCCCAGGCCGCCGAACCGCAAGCCGCGCCCATCAGTGCCCCCAAGGCCCAGCCGCGTCCGGCGTTGCTGCCGTTGTCGTTCTCGCAGCAACGGCTGTGGTTCATCGAGCAACTGACACCGGGCACTACCCTGTTCAACATCCCGTTCGCCCTGCACCTTAAGGGTGAACTCGATGTCCAGGCGCTGCACGCCAGCCTGAACGACCTGCTGGCGCGCCACGAAATCCTGCGCACCGGCATCCACAGCGTCGACGGCGTGCCATGCCAGCGCATCAGCGCAACCCTGGACATCGCGTTGCCCTTCGAGGACCTGTCGGGCCTGACCGCCACCGCTCGGGCGGGTGCGCAATTCAATGCCCTGCAAGAGACCTTCGAACAGCCTTTCGACCTGGCCTGCCCGCCGTTGCTGCGCGCCCGCTTGCTGCGCCTGGCGCCGGATGAATATGTGCTGGGCATCGCCCTGCACCACATGGTCTCCGACGCCTGGTCGGCCACCATCGCCCTGCGCGAGCTGGCCCTGGGCTACGAAGCCCGCTGCAACGGTGCCGCCGCCGAGCTGCCGGCGCTGCCGGTGCAATACGCCGACTTCGCCCTCTGGCAGCGGGAGCATTTGCAGGGCGCCGAACTCAAGCGCCAACTGGACTACTGGACCGCCGCCCTGGATCGCCGCGACAGCGAAGGCAGCCCACTGCTGGCGCTGCCCACCGACCATCCGCGGCCATCGGTGCAGAGCTACCGCGCCGGGATCGTCCAGCGCGAACTCAGCGCCGACCTCAGCAAGCGAGTTCAGGCCTTTGCCAGTCGCCTCGGCACCACGCCATTCACCGTTCTGTTCGCTAGCTTCGCCGTACTGATGCACCGCTTGAGCGGCGACGCCACGGTGCTGGTCGGCACCCCGGTGACCCATCGTGAACAGCCGGGCACCGAAGGCCTGCTGGGTATTTTGCTGAACAACCTGGCGATCCGCGCCGACTTCGAGCCACAAGCGGACTTCACCGCCCTGGTCCAACAGGTGGCCGAGCGGCTGCGCCACGGCCTGCGGCACCAGGACCTGCCTTTCGAACAGCTGGTGGACAGCCTGCAACTGCCCCGCAGCCTCAGCCATGCACCGCTGTACCAGGTAATGGTCGCCCAGCAACTGGCCATGGAATCGCGCCTGCGCTTCCCCAGGCTGGCATTCGAGGCTCTGGACACCCCGCTGCGCCACTCCGAATGCGACCTGGACCTGCATGTGCTGTGTCCGGCCGATGCACCGATCCAGCTGGAACTGATGTTCGCCCTGGACCTGTTCGTGGCCGACAGCGCCCGCCAGACCCTGGCCCGCCTGGAGCATCTGCTGGAGCGGATGCTCGCCGAACCGCAACGTCCGGTGGCAGCGTTGCCGTTGCTGATGGCGGACGAATGGCAGCGCACCGTGGTCGAGTGGAACCGCACCGAAATGGAGGTGCCGCGCCACCTGACCTTCGCCCAACTGTTCGAACAACAGGCCGAGCGAACTCCGGAGCGTGACGCACTGACCTTCGCAGGACGCAGCCTGAGTTATGGCGAACTGAACCGCCGGGCCAACCAGGTGGCGCACTACCTGCGCGGGCGTGGCGTGGGCGCCAACAGCCCGGTGGCGCTGTGTGTCGAGCGCTCCCTGGAACTGCTGATCGGCCTGCTGGGCATCCTCAAGTCCGGGGGCGCCTATGTGCCGCTGGATCCGAGCTACCCGGCGGACCGCCTGGCCTACATGCTCGAAGACGCGCAGCCGACGTTGCTCCTCGGTCAGCACGGGCTGCTGGAACAACTGGGGGCCGGGCTGCCACGCGTTCATCTGGACAGCGACGCGGCCTTGTTCGCTCACCAGCCGGACAGCAACCCGGCGCCGCTTTCCGGCCCGCAAGACCTGGCCTACATCATGTACACCTCCGGCTCGACCGGTAAGCCCAAGGGCACCCTGGTTACCCAGGCCTCGGTGGTCAACCTGGCCTGGGCACGTATCCATGGCCTGTACCGGCGCTACACCGACCAGCCGATGCGTACCAGTTTCAACTACTCCTTCGCCTTCGACAGTTCGGTGGCCGAGCTGATCCTGCTGCTCGACGGCCATAGCCTGTACCTGACGCCGGAAGACGTGCGCTACGACCCCGAGGCGCTGGCGCAGTTCTTTCGCGAGACCCGCCTGGAGGCCTTCGAGTGCACCCCGGCACAGCTCAAGGCCTTGCTGGAAAGCGAAGGCGTGCGACGTGGCGAGGTGTACCTGCCCCGCTTCGTGCTGTTCGGTGGCGATGCCGTGGACACCCAGCTGTGGCAACGCCTGCCAGCGATTGCCGGCAGCCGCTTCTTCAACACCTACGGCCCCACCGAATGCACGGTGGACGCCACCGGTTGCGCGGTGGACGACTTCCCCCAGCGCCCGATCATCGGCCGCCCTATCGCCAACGTGCGCACCTACGTGCTCGATGCCTTCCTCAACCCGATGCCGGTGGGCGTCCCGGGGGAGCTGCACATCGGCGGTGCCGGCGTGACCCTGGGTTACCTCAACCGCGCCGAGCAGACCGCCAAGGTCTTCATCGAAGACCCGTTCTCGTCCCTGTCCGGTGCGCGGATGTACAAATCCGGCGACCTGGTGCGCTGGTTGCCCGATGGCCAGCTCGAATACCTCGGACGCATGGACCATCAGGTGAAGATCCGTGGCTTCCGCGTCGAACTGGGGGAAATCGAAACCCTGCTCGGTGCGCAACCAGGCGTGCGCCAGGCCGTGGTGCTGGCTCGCGAAGACGTGCCCGGCGACAAGCGCCTGGTGGCCTACGTCACTTGCGAACAGCAGGCCGATATCGATGCCTGGCGCAAGGCCATTGGCGCAGCCCTGCCCGACTACATGGTGCCCTCGGCCTTCGTGGTGCTCGATGAACTGCCGTTGACCGACAACGGCAAGCTCAACCGCAAGGCGTTGCCGGCGCCGGACATCCAGGCCGCGCCGGACGCGCTGGATCCGCCACGCGGCGGTGCCGAGCGGCAACTGGCGGCCCTGTGGTCCGAACTGCTGAAGGTGCCGGCGGCGCAGATCGGTCGCGACAGCCACTTTTTCTACCTTGGCGGCCACTCGCTGCTGGCGGCGACACTGTTCGCCCGCCTGCGCCAACAGTTCGCCACGGTACCGCCGCTGCGGGCCGTTTTCGAACACCCGACCCTCCAAGCCCTGGCCGCCTTGCTGGGCGATCCCCTGCAAGCGGCGACGGCCTTCGTCCCGGCGCCACGCCCGGCGCGCTTGCCGTTGTCGTTCGAGCAGCAGCGCCTGTGGTTCCTCGAACAACTGAGCGTCGGTGGCGGTGAATACAACGTGGTCAGCGCGGTGCAGCTGGACGGCGAACTCGATACCCAGGCCCTGCAGGTAGCCTTGAACAACGTGATCCAACGTCACGAGATCCTGCGCAGCCGCATCGTGCGCGACACCGACGGCGAGCTGATGCTGGTGGTCGATGGGCAGGTCGACGTCCCGCTGCAGGCAACGGTGCTGGAAGCTGCCTGCGACGCCGCCTGGCAGCAGTTGACCGACGATGCCCTGCGCCAAGCAACCGGACGTCCGTTCGATCTGGCCCGCGAAATCCCCGTGCGCGCCACCTTGATACAGCGCAGTGGCGGTGACCAGTCGCTGTTGTTGCTCACCGTGCATCATTGCGCAACCGACGATGCGTCCAGCCAGAACCTGCTGGATGAGCTGGGTCGCTTCTACGCCGCCCAATGCCAGGGCACCGCGACAGTACTGCCAGAGCTGGCCCTGCAATACCCGGACTATGCCCTCTGGCAACGCGAACCCGCCCAGCAGCGCCTGTTCAGCCAGCAACTGGAATACTGGCGCAACCAATTGGAGGATGGCGATTACCTGCTGGACCTGCCCACCGAGCAAGGTCGTCCCGACCACCTCGCGCCGGCCGCCGGTGCCGTCCAACTGCAACTGCCACCAGCGCTGGTAGCGCGTCTGCGGCTATTCGCCCAGCAACGCGGCGCCACCCTGTACATGCTGATGCTGAGTGCGGCACAACTGCTGCTGGGCCGCTACGCCAACCAGCGCGATGTGCGGGTCGGCAGTCCGGTGGCCCAGCGGCCGTTCGCCGAGCTGCAGCCTTTGATCGGTTGCTTCGTCAACACCGTGGTCATGCGCGCCGATCTCGATCCGAGCCTGGATTTCGAAGGCTTGCTGAGCCAGGTGCGCAACCGCGTACTGGACGCCCAGCAGCACCAGGACGTGCCGTTCGAGCAGGTCGTGGACCACCTCAAGCCTTCCCGCAGCCTCGGCCAGACGCCACTGTTCCAGGTGCTCTTCGCCATGCAGAACGCCGATGCCTGCGGCCGGCACTGGCCGCGACTGCACGTCAGCGAACGAGCGGTGACCGCCCAGGCCACCAAGTACGACCTGAACTGGGAAGTGCACGACGGCGAAGTGCTGTCGGTGTTGCTGGAATACCGTGCCGCATTGTTCAGCGAAACCACCGCCCGGCGTTGGTTGACGCAATGGCAGCAACTGCTGGAAGCCATGCTCGACGCGCCACAGACCCGTCTCGGGGAATGGACGCCGATGGCGGCAGCCGAGCGCCAACGCCAGTTGGTCGAATGGAACGCCACTGACCGCCACTACAGTGGCCCGACCAACCTGCACACGGCCCTGAGCCAGCAGGCAGCCCTGAGCCCCAACGCCCCGGCGCTGGTGTTCGAAGGCCAACGCCTGAGCTATGCCGAACTGGACCAGCGTGCCCAGGCCGTCGCCCGCGCCCTGCGCGCCGCCGGTATCGGCGCCGAGCACATCGTGCCGGTGTGCATGGAACGCTCGGTGGAAATGGTCGTGGCCTTGCTCGGCATCGTCCATGCCGGCGCCGCGTGGCTGCCGCTGGACCCGCAATTACCGGTCGCGCGCCTGGCCTTCCTGATCCAGGACGCCGATGCCAAGGTCACCCTGACCCAGGCGCAGTGGCTGGAGCGCCTGCCGGCCGGGCACCTGGCCTGGACCCTCGACGCCCTGCCCCAGGCCCCGGCGTTCGAACCCATCAGCGTCGCCGCCAATGACCTGGCCTACGTGCTCTACACCTCCGGTTCCACCGGCCAGCCAAAAGGCGTGATGAACGAACACGGCGCCTTGATGAACCGCCTGTACTGGATGCAGGACGCCTTCCCGATCGGCCCGAACGACCGGGTCCTGCAGAAGACCCCGTACAGCTTCGACGTGTCGGTATGGGAGTTCTTCTGGCCGCTGATCACCGGCGCCACCCTGGTGGTGGCCCGTCCGGACGGCCACCGTGACCCGGCCTACCTCAGCCAGTTGATCCAGCAGGAACAGGTCACCACGTTGCACTTCGTGCCGTCCATGCTGCGGGCGTTCGTCGAGGAACCGAGCCTGGTGAATTGCCACAGCCTGCGCCAGGTGTTCGCCAGCGGCGAAGCCTTGCCAGTGGACCTGGTGCGGCGCTTCATGGGCCAACACCCGGCCGCCCTGGTCAACCTATATGGCCCCACCGAAGCGGCCATCGACGTCTCGGTCTGGCGTTGCTCGGCGGACGACACAATCGTGCCGATCGGCAAGCCCATCGCCAACCTGCGCCTGTACATCCTCGACGAAGCCATGCAGCCATTGCCCATCGGCAGCATCGGCGAGCTGTACATCGGCGGCGTCGGCGTGGCCCGTGGCTATCTGAAACGCCCGGACCTGACCGAAGAACGCTTCCTCGCCAGCCCGTTCGTGGCCGGCGACCGCCTGTACCGCACCGGCGACCGCTGCCGTTTCCTGGCCGATGGAAACATCGAATACCTGGGACGTCTCGACCACCAGGTCAAGCTGCGGGGCCAACGCATCGAGCTGGGGGAAATCGACGCCGGACTGCTGGCGCAAGCGGGCGTTCGCGACGCCGCGACCTTGTTGCTGGACCAGCGCCTGGTGAGCTTCTGGTGCGGTGAGGCTGACGAAGCCACCCTGCGTGCCACCCTGGGCGAACGCCTGCCTTCGCACATGCAGCCGAGTCTTTTCGTGCAGCTCGACCGCCTGCCGCTCAACAGCAACGGCAAGCTGGACCGCAAGGCCCTGGCTGCCACGCCGCTGCCGCAAAGCCAGAGCGACCAGCCGCGCACCGCGCCGCGCAATGCCACTGAAACCGTGCTCTGCGAACTGTTCAGCGAGGTGCTGGACTGCTCTGTCGTCGGTATCGAGGACCACTTTTTCCAACTCGGCGGCCACTCCTTGCTGGCCACCCGTCTGGTCAGCCGGGTCCGTGAACGCCTGGGGGTGTCCCTGCCCTTGCCGCTGGTGTTCGCCCAGCCGACGGTGGCGGCCCTGGCCAGGCACTTGCGGGCGGCTCTGCCCGATGAATCGATCAGCGTACAACCGCGCCCGGCGCAACTGCCCCTGGGCCTGGCCCAACGCCGGTTCTGGATGCTCAGCCGACTGGTGCCGGAGTCCCGCGAATACCACATGCCATTCGCTCTGACCTTGCGCGGCGAACTGCAGGTCCAGGCCCTGCGCGCGGCATTCGAGCAGGTCAGCCAGCGCCACCTGGTGCTGCGCAGCCGGATCGTCGAGGTCCAGGGGGAGCCACAGTTGCTGATCGACCCGCAGGGTCCGGCACTCGCGGTCACCTCGGTGCCGACCCAGGACTGGACTTGGGCTTGCGCCAAGGCCCAGGACGAACTGATGGCACCGTTCGACCTGGCTGCCGCCGCGCCATGGCGCGCGCACCTGTTGCAGCGCCAGGACAGCGACGAGCACCGTCTGCTGGTCTGCCTGCATCACAGCGCCACCGATGGCTGGGCCATGCAATTGCTCATCGACGAGCTGACCCAGGCCTATGCCGCCGGGCTGAACGGACAGGCCCCCGCCTGGGCACCGCTGGAGATCGATTACGTCGACTTCGCCCTATGGCAGCAGCACCCGGACACCCAGGCACGGCGTAACAGCAGCCTGGAATACTGGAAAAACCATCTGGGCCAGGACAATTATCAACTGGACCTGCCCATCGATCATCCGCGCGGCGCCGAAGTCGACCGTCGTGCCCGGCAGGTAATCGTCAGCCTCGGTGCCGAACGGGCCGAAGCCATCCGCCGATTCGCCCGTCAACGGGGCACCACCACCTATGTGGTCCTGGCCACCGCCTTGAGTGCGCTGCTGGCGCGCTACAGCGGGCAACGCGAGATTCGCCTCGGCACGCCGGCGGACCAGCGTGACCAGGCGCAATCCCAGGCGCTGCTGGCCTGTCTGGTCAACACCCTGGTAATCCGTAGCGACGTCGAGCAGCGTGCGCCGGCCGAACGCTTGCTGACCAGCCTCGAAGCCGACCTGCGTGCGGCCCAGGCCCACGCCGACCTGCCTTTCGCCACCCTGGTCAGCACCGTTGCCCAGCATCGTGACCTGAACCGCACGCCGCTGTTCCAGGTACTGTTCTCTCTCAACTACGGTCGCGTGGACAGCCGTCAATGGCCGGGGCTGGAGGTGCAAGAGCAGACCCTGCCAGTGGTCGATGCCAAGTTCGAGCAAAGCTGGGAAGTCCAGGACGACGGCAGTGACATGACCCTGTCACTGGAGTACCAGGCGGCGTTGTTCGACGAAACGACAATGCAGCGCTGGAGCGCACAGTGGTGCGCTCTGCTCGATGCCTTGGTGGCGACGCCGCAGCGCACGTTGATCGAGCTGTTCCCGCAGCAGCAGGACCAGCCACGACTGGACCAGTGGAACGCCACCGACCGCCACTACAGCGGCCCGACCAACCTGCACACGGCCCTGAGCCAGCAGGCAGCCCTGAGCCCCAACGCCTCGGCGCTGGTGTTCGAAGGCCAACGCCTGAGCTATGCCGAACTGGACCAGCGCGCCCAGGCCGTCGCCCGCGCCCTGCGCGCCGTCGGCATCGGCGCCGAGCACATCGTGCCGGTGTGCATGGAGCGCTCGGTGGAAATGGTCGTGGCCTTGCTCGGCATCGTCCATGCCGGCGCCGCGTGGCTGCCGCTGGACCCGCAATTGCCGGCCGCGCGCCTGGCCTTCCTGATCCAGGACGCCGATGCCAAGGTCACCCTGACCCAGGCGCAGTGGCTGGAGCGCCTGCCGGCCGGGCACCTGGCCTGGACCCTCGACGCTCTGCCCCAGGCCCCGGCGTTCGAACCCATCAGCGTCGCCGCCAATGACCTGGCCTACGTGCTCTACACCTCCGGTTCCACCGGCCAGCCAAAAGGCGTGATGAACGAACACGGCGCCTTGATGAACCGCCTGTACTGGATGCAGGACGCCTTCCCGATCGGCCCGAACGACCGGGTCCTGCAGAAGACCCCGTACAGCTTCGACGTGTCGGTGTGGGAGTTCTTCTGGCCGCTGATCACCGGCGCCACCCTGGTGGTGGCCCGTCCGGACGGCCACCGTGACCCGGCTTACCTCAGCCAGTTGATCCAGCAGGAACAGGTCACCACGTTACACTTCGTGCCGTCCATGCTGCGGGCGTTCGTCGAGGAACCGAGCCTGGTGAATTGCCACAGCCTGCGCCAGGTGTTCGCCAGCGGCGAAGCCTTGCCAGTGGACCTGGTGCGGCGTTTCATGGGCCAGCACCCGGCAGCCCTGGTCAACCTGTATGGCCCCACCGAAGCGGCCATCGACGTCTCGGTCTGGCGTTGCTCGGCGGACGACACAATCGTGCCGATCGGCAAGCCCATCGCCAACCTGCGCCTGTACATCCTCGACGAAGCCATGCAGCCATTGCCCATCGGCAGCATCGGCGAGCTGTACATCGGCGGCGTCGGCGTGGCCCGTGGCTATCTGAAACGCCCGGACCTGACCGAAGAACGCTTCCTCGCCAGCCCGTTCGTGGCCGGCGACCGCCTGTACCGCACCGGCGACCGCTGCCGTTTCCTGGCCGATGGCAACATCGAATACCTGGGACGTCTCGACCATCAGGTCAAGCTGCGGGGCCAGCGCATCGAGCTGGGGGAAATCGATGCGGCCCTGCTGGACCTGCCGGCGATCACCGCTGCCTGCACCCTGGTCATCGACAACCGCCTGGTGGCGTTCTACAGCGGCAGCGCCGTGCAATCGGAACTGGACAACCTGTTGGCGGCCCAGTTGCCGGCGTACATGGTGCCTTCGGTATGGGTCGAAGTACCGGCCTTGCCGTTGAACAGCAACGGCAAGATAGACCGCAAGGCCCTGGCGGCGCTGCCCTTGCCGCAGACCCAGAAAGACTACGCGGCACCGCGCAATGACCTGGAGCGCCTGCTTTGCCAACTGTTCGGCGAACTGCTCGGCGAAACCCTGACCGGTGGACAGCAGGTCGGCACCTCGGACAGCTTCTTCGCCCTGGGCGGTGACTCGATCCTTGGCCTGAAACTGATCTCCCGCCTGCGCGAGCAGGGTTATGCCCTCACCCCGAGGGACCTGTTCCGCTCGCCGACCCCGGCGGCGCTGGCCCAGGTGACCACGGCCCTGCTGAGCCAGGCCGAACAGGGTGATGTGACCGGTACGATGCCGCTGATGCCGCTGCACCAGTGGTTCTTCGATCAACAGCAGCCCGAGGCCGGCCATTGGAACCAGTCGGTGCTGGCCGACAGCGAGCGACGTCTCGACGCGGCCGTGGTACAGGCCACCCTGGACCGACTGGTGGCCCACCATGACGCCCTGCGCCTGCGTTTCGCCCAGGTCGAGGGACAATGGCAAGCGCGCATCGCGCCCGTGGCACCTGCACGACTGACCTGCTGCGAACATCCCGAACAGCTGCTGGACGTGGCCCGCAGCCTCGACCTGCAGGACGGTCCGCTGTTTGCCGCCGCACTGCTGGAAGGCGCACCGCAACGCCTGTACCTGGTGGCCCATCACCTGGTGGTGGACGCGGTCTCCTGGACGCCGTTGCTGGAAGACTTCCAGCACCTGTACCCGGCCCTGGAACGCGGCGAAAACCCGACGTTGCCGGCCAAGACCACGTCCTACCGTCAATGGGCGGAGCGTTTGCAGGCCCATGCCATCAAGGTCAGCGCCGAACAGCGCTACTGGAGCACCCAGCCGGGAGCGAACCCGGCGCCTGTGGCCACCGTGGCCGAACGGCAGACCCTGTCAGCCCGCTGGGATGCCACTCGTACCCATCAATGGCTGACCGAGGCCCACGCGGCCTACCGCACGCAACCGGAAGAACTGTTGATCGCCGCCCTCGCCGCGACCCTGGCCGAGGTGGAAAGCCGCAGCGACATCGTGGTGGACCTGGAGCGCCATGGTCGGGATGCGCCATTCGACGGCCTGGACGTGAGCCGTACCGTCGGCTGGTTCACCACGCTGTACCCATTGCGGGTCAATGCCAGCGGCGCCCCGGGCGACCAGGTGCGTAACGCCAAGGAAGCCTTGCGCGCCGTGCCGGGCCAGGGCCTGGGTTACGGGCTGCTGCGCCAGCGGGGTCAATTGCCGGCCAGCAGCGGCGATGTACTGTTCAACTACCTGGGCCATGAGCAGACGCCCGAGGGCTGGTTGCGCCCCAGCAGCCTGACTCCGCCACCGGACGTGGCTCCCGCCAACCGGGTGACCCATGGCCGGGAAGTGGTGGCCTGGCTGGAGGAAGGCGTATTGCGCGTCGAGTGGCACAGCGTCACGCCAGCCATCGACCGCCAGTTGCCCGCTCGCCTGCTGGAACGTTTGCAGGTGTTGGTCGAGCACTGCCTCGATCCCCAGGCCGGTGCGCTGATGCCATCGGACTTCCCGCTGGCCAAGGCGCTGAACCAGAAATCCCTGGACAAGCTGCTGGGCAAGCTCAAGACCAAACCGAATTCCCAAAGCTAGCGAGCGATGCGGCCGCGGGGTCCTCGACCACCGCGGCCCCCTGACTGACGCTCACTGTGTTTCAAGCCTTTGAAATGGACCAAGCAAGCATGAACAACATCGAAGACATCTACTCCCTTTCGCCGACCCAGCACGGCCTGTTGTTCCACAGCGTCTATGAACCGGATTCGCGGGTTTATTACCAGCAATTGAGCCTGGAAATGAACGGTCCGCTGCAGTTGAACGCGTTTCGCGGCGCCTGGCAGGCGCTGATGCAGCGCCATGCCGTGCTGCGCAGTGCCTTTCTGTGGGAAGAGCTGGACGATGCTTATCAAGTGGTGCAGCAGGACGTGGCGCTGCCCCTGACCGAACTGGACTGGCAGGACCAGGCCGAACCCCAGGCAGCCCTGGAGCGACTGGCGCTGGAGCAACGGGCCCAGCCCCTGGAACTGAACGAATCGCCGCTGATGCGCGTGTGCCTGGTACGCCTGGCCCCCGAGCGCTGGCACCTGATCTGGACCTTCCACCACATTCTCATGGATGGCTGGAGCGTGGGCATCGCGGTTCAGGAGTGGCTGGCGTTCTATTACGAACGGGCTCACGGCCGCCCTGCCAACCTGGCGCCGACCCGGCCTTATCGCGACTACATCGCCTGGCTGGCGGAGCAGGACATGGCCGCCACCGAAGGCTTCTGGCGCGAGCAATTGCACGATGTCAGCGAGCCGACCCCGCTGCCCCATTTCGCCGAACGCCAGGCAGCGCCCTCGGGCGCCCCCTTCGCCGAGCGGGAAAGCCGTCTGGACGCCAGCGAAACCGAGCGGTTGTCGCACTTCGCGCGCCAGAACGACCTGACCATCAACACCCTGATCCAGGGCGCCTGGGCGCTGCTGCTGGGCCAGCATGCGGGGCGTGACGACGTGGTCTATGGCGTCACCGTCGCCGGCCGTCCTGAAAACCTGGCCGCGGTGGACGGCATCGTCGGGCTGTTTATCAATACCCTGCCGCTGCGCGTGCAATGGTCCGAGGGCCCGGCCCTGGTGGACTGGTTGCAACAGCTGCAGCAGGCCAACAGCGACTTGCGCCACCACGCCTACCTGCCCCTGGGCAAGCTCAAGTCAATGTCGCGCATTGCTGCTGAACAGGCGCTGTTCGATTCGATCCTGGTATTCGAAAACTTCCCGGTGACCGATGCCCTCAACCAGGACACCGGTGGCCTGAGCTTCAGCGCGCCGGCCAACGACCAGCAGGTCGAAGGCCTGACCCTCACCCAGGGCCGCAACCACTTCCCGCTTTCGCTGATTGTGATGCCGGACAAGCAGCTGCACTACCTGATCAGTTACGACCGCAGCCGCTTCAGCGATGCCGAGGTGACGATACTGTCGACGCAGTTGCGCAGCATCCTGTTGGCGATGACCGCGCAGCCACAGCGCCGCGTCAGCGAGCTGGAATGGCTGGCTTCGGAGGAAAGCCAGCAGTTGCGGGTCCAGGGACGTGGTGTGCAACTGCCGGTGCCCCTGGCCTGCCTGCACCAGCGCTTCGAACAGCAGGCGGCCGCGAACCCCGAGGCGCTGGCGGTCCGGGACCGTCAGGTGGCGCTGACCTACCGTGAGCTGGATCAGCAGGCCAACCGCCTCGGCCATTATCTGCGCGCCCGGCGTATCGGCCAGGACAGCGTGGTGGCCTTGGCCCTGGAGCGCAGTGTCGATTTCGTGGTCACCTTGCTGGGTGTCCTCAAGGCCGGCGCGGCCTATCTGCCCCTGGACATCAAGCAGCCCGCCGGCCGCCTGGCCGATGTGCTAGTGGACAGCCGCGCCGCGCTACTGATAGGCGCCGCCCCTTCGCCACTGCTCGCAGGCCTGGCCGAACGCACGCCGGCCCTCTGGCTGGAGGAACAGGCTGCGGCCATCGCCAGCCAGCCGGCTACGCCACCCGCCGTGGCCCATAGCCCGACGGACGCCGCCTATGTGATCTACACCTCGGGCTCCACCGGCACACCCAAGGGAGTGGTGGTGGAACACCAGTCCATCGTCGACTACCTGACAGCCGTGCACGCGGTGCTCAACCCTCCGGCGGCGGCCCGTTATGGCCTGCTGTCCAGCATCGCCGCCGACCTGGGTCACACCCAGCTGTTCGGTGCCCTGTGCAACGGCGGCAGCCTGCTGCTGGTGGATGAAGACAGCGGTTTCAGCCCATTGGCGCTGGCTGAACTGTTCGACCGGCACCCGGTGGATGTGCTGAAGATCACCCCGAGCCACCTGGCCGGCCTGTTGCAGGCGCTTCCCGATGCCCGGTTGCTGCCCCGCACCCTGCTGGTGTTTGGCGGCGACGCTCTCAGCCCGGGGTTGTTGGAACAGGTGAACCACCTGGCGCCAGGGCTCAGGGTGTTCAACCACTATGGCCCGAGCGAAGCGACGGTCGGGGCGATTGCCACCGAACTGCCCGCAGGCCTGCGCAGCATTGCTCTCGGCAGGCCGCTGCCCAATCGTCAAGTGCGTGTGGTGGATGCCATCGGTCGTCTGGTGCCGACCGGCGTCTGCGGTGAGTTGCTGATCAACGGCGCCTTGGCCCGGGGCTACCTGCACCGGCCGGACCTCACCGCCGAACGCTTCCTGCTCGATGAAGACCAGCAACGCTGGTATCGCACCGGTGACCGCGTACGCTGGCAGGTGGACGGTCAACTGGCGTTCCTCGGCCGGATCGACAGCCAGGTCAAGATCCGCGGCAACCGGCTGGAACTGGGCGAAGTCGAAGCGCAGCTCAAGCGCCTGTCGCCGCTGATCGAGCAAGCCCTGGTGCGTGCCGTGGAACTGGACGGCAGCCTGCGCCTGGTGGCCTACCTGGTGGCCAGCCAGTCGCTGTCCGCCACCAAGTTGCGTAACGACCTGGGGGCGCGAGTACCGGACTACATGGTGCCGGCGCACTTCATCACCCTCGATGAATTGCCCCTGACCCGCAACGGCAAGGTCGACGTACAGCGCCTGCCGATCCCCCACAAGTCCAGCGACGACAGCGCCACCCACGTGGCCCCACGCAACGAAGTCGAGGCGCTGCTGGCGCAGATCTGGAAGGATGTCCTCAAGCTCGAACGTGTCGGGGTACACGATAACTTCTTCGCCCTCGGCGGCGATTCGATCATCAACCTGCAGATCATCGCCCGGGCCAACCAGCAAGGCTTGAAGCTCACTCCACGCCAGTTGTTCGAGAACCGCACCATCGCCGACATCGCCCGTGTACTGGGCGCCGACGCCGGCCATGGCGTGGCCGAAAGCAACGCCGATGGTTATGAGCTGCCACTGGCCGCCGGGCAACTGGCCCGCTTGCAACAGGGGCCGCTGGAGGCGACCTGGCGTTGCGTGGCGTTGAGCCAGGCGGTCGACGGCGAGCTGCTGAGCCAGGCCATCGGCGCCTTGCAACATCACCACCAGGCATTGCGCCTGGCACTCAAGGCCCAACCGGATGGGGAATGGCAGCAACGGGTGCTGGCAACGGCCAAGGCCCCGGCCGTCACCACCGGGACACTCGCGGCAAACGACCCGGCACAGTTGCAGGCCCTGGCCCAGGCCGGCGTCGACGCACTGGCGCTGGACGCCGGCCAGACCCTGCATGCCAGCCTGCTGGAGGTGGCGGGCAAGCCATTCCTGCTGCTGGCCGCGCACCCGCTGTGCCTGGACGAAGCCTCCTGGGAGCTGCTGCTCAACGACCTCAACCTGGCGCTGGCCCAACTGCGTTACCAACGGCCGGTGCGCCTGTCCCACGTCGGCGGTGATTTCAGCCAGTGGACCCGCCACCAGCAGACCCATGCCCAGGGTGATGGACTGGACGACGCCTGGGAGCATTGGCTGCAATACGCCGGCATGGAGCCGCTTCAATTGCCTGACGGCCAGCAACCGGCCAGCGTGGTCGAACAGACGCTGCCGGCCGCCACCTCGGCGGCTCTCAAGCGCCTGGGCGAGGTGCTGCAACTGGACTGGAACAGCCTGCTGGCCAGCGCCGTGGCCGAGCACTGCCGTGAAGTGTGCGGCGAAGGCCTGCTGGCCCTGAGCGTGCAGGCGGCTCGTCCCCGGGTCGAGCGCCTGCCCGCCAACGCACCGATTGCCGTGGCCGACTTCGACCCGGCGCGCATCCTGGGTCCGTTGACCCTGGCGGTGCCGTACTTCCTCCAGCCCGAAGGCGACAGCCGGCTGCAACGCTTGCAAGCCCTTGTCGGGCAGATGCGGGCGTATCCTCAGCATGGTGTCGACTATGGTGCCCTGCGCTATCTGTCGGACAATACCTACCTGCAAGAACCGCTGCGCGACCTCCCGCCAGCCGCCATCGCCATCCGCTGGCAGGGCGATCTGGACAGCCATCGCGAAGAGCGTGGCATCCTGGCCCGGGTCGAGGCGGCGCCGTCACCGGCGGCCTCGTGCCCCCTGACCCTGGACGCCTGGTGGCAGGACGATTGCCTGCACCTGCGCAGCCAAGGGGCGCTGGCGGCCGACTGGGCGCCAAGGCTTGTGCAACGGTTGATCGAACTCGCCGAACTGACCGACACGCCTGACCTGCGCCCCGCCAGCCAGGCCTTCCCACTGTGCCACAAGCAGGCGGCGACCCTGGCCGCCGAGCCCCTGGACTGGGCGAACATCGAAGACGTCTACCCGCTGTCGTCCATGCAACAGGGCATGCTGCTGCACACCCTGCTGCAACCTCACAGCGGGATCTACCTGATGCAGCAACGCTACAGCTGGGACGGCGTAATGCAGCGTCCGGCGATGGAAGCGGCCTGGCAACTGTTCCTCGAGCGCCATCCGATGATGCGTACCGCGTTCTGGTGGCAGGACGACCATGAGCCGCTGCAGTGCGTGTACCGTCAGACCCATCGGGCATTCGACTGGCAGGACCTGCGTGATCTCGACGAAGAACAGCAGCGCCTGGCCATGGACAAGGCCCTGGAAGAGCAACGCCTGCAAGGCTTCGACATGGCCTGCGCACCACTGACTCACCTGCGGGTGTTCCAGCTGGATGAGCGTCGCTTTGCCGTGGTGCGCAGCTTCCACCACATCCTCACCGATGCCTGGTGCTTCGGCCTGCTGATGGAAGACCTGTTGGCGATCTACCAGGCCATCGTGCGCCAGGAGCCGGTGGCTCGCCCTCGCCTGCGCTCGTTCCGTGGCTACATGAGCTGGCTGGAGCGTCACGACATGGCCGCCGCCCACGCGTTCTGGCAGGCCGAGATGGCCGGCTTCAGCGAACCGACGCCGTTGCACGTGGACAGCCCCGTGGCGCGTCCCGAGCAGGCGCCGGAACAGGTGGGAGACTTCGACCATACCCTGAGCATTGCCCAGACCCAGCGCCTGCAGCAGCTCTGCCAGCAATACCAGCTGACTCCCAACACCTGGATCCAGGGCGCCTGGGCATTGTTGCTGTCGCGCTACAGCGGCAACCGCGACGTGCTGTTCGGGGTGACCGTCGCCGGTCGTCCGACCGACCTGGCCGGGGTGGAAGAAATGGTCGGGCTGTTCATCAACAGCCTGCCGCTGCGCATCGACGTGGACCCGCAGGCACCGGTGGCCGACTGGCTGCAGGCCCTGCTGTCCCACAACGCCCGGTTGCGCGAACATGAAAGCGCATCCCTGGTGGACATCCAGCGTTGCAGCCAGGTGCCGCGCGGCCAGCAATTGTTCGACAGCCTGGTGGTGTTCGAAAACGCCCCGCTGGACATCAGCAGCGTGCAGCTCGACGCCTTCAGCATCGACATCTACGAAGACCGGGTGCACACCAACTTCCCGATGACCGTGGTGCTGTATCCGGGCGATCGCCTGGGCATCCGCCTGTCCTACGACAGCCAGCGCTTCACCACCGCCACCGTGCAGCGGATGCTCGGGCATCTGGTGCAACTGCTGTCGGGCATGCTGGAGGCACCCCAGGCCCCACTGGGCAGCCTGCACATGCTGCCGGAAGCGGAGCGCCAGCAACTGCAGATCGAATGCAACCGCAGCGCCGTCGAGTTCCCGCTGGAGCGTGGCTATGCGTCGCTGTTCGCCGATCAGGTGCGCAGTCGCCCGCAGCACATCGCCGCCGTCTGCCAGGGGGAGTCGCTGACCTACGCCGAACTGGACCGTCGCGCCAATGCCATCGCCCATGCCCTTCAAGCGGCCGGCGCCGGTCCGGAAACCCTGGTGGCGCTGTTTGCCGAACGTGGCCTGGCCTTGCTGACGATGATGGTCGCCACGCTCAAGGCCGGTGCGGCGTTCCAGTCCCTGGACATCCAACAGCCTGGCACTCGCCTGGCCGAACTGCTGGACCTGGGCGAGGCCCCGCTGCTGCTGGTCTGCGAAAATGCCGCATCGACCCTGGACAACGTCCTGCCACAGATGCGCCAGCAACCGACCTGCCTGGTTGCCCAGGCCCTCTGGAACGGCGCCGCCCAAGAACCGATCGGCTACGCCCACTCCCCTGACCAACTGGCCTACGTGATCTTCACCTCGGGCTCCACCGGCACCCCCAAAGGGGTCATGGTGGAACAGCGCGGCATGCTCAACAACATGTTCGGCAAGGTGCCGAGCCTGGGCCTGGATGAACATGATCGCATCGCCCAGACGGCTTCGGCGGCCTTCGACATCAGCGTCTGGCAGTTCCTTGCCGCGCCACTGTTCGGTGCCACGGTCCACATTCTTCCCGATGCCCAGGCCCACGACCCGGTGGCTTTGCTCGATGCGGTCCAGGCACACCGGTTGACGCTGCTGGAGACCGTGCCGGCGCTGATTCGCGGCATGCTCCAGGAAGGCCAGGCCCATCACACCCTGGCGAGCCTGCGCTGGCTGCTGCCCACTGGCGAAGCCTTGCCCCCGGCCCTGGCCCGGGACTGGTTCGCACGTTTCCCGGCCGTCGCCTTGATGAACGCCTACGGTCCGGCCGAATGCTCCGACGACGTGGCGTTCCACCCCATCACCGAGGCGCCGGCCCACGACTGCCTGCACATGCCCATCGGCAAGCCGACCGCCAATAACCAGGTGTTCGTCCTCGACTCGGCGCTGCGCATGGTTCCCGTCGGCGTACCTGGTGAATTGTGCATCGGCGGCGTCGGCGTGGGCCGCGGCTACCTGCGCGACCCGCAACGCACCCGTGAAGCTTTCGTTGCGCATCCATTCCAGGCAGGCGCACGCCTGTACCGCAGTGGCGACATCGGCCGCATGCGTGAGGATGGCGTGATCGAATACCTCGGTCGCCGCGACCAGCAGGTCAAGATCCGCGGCCACCGCATCGAGCTGGGTGAAATCGAAAACCGCCTGATGCAGCATCCGGCGGTGGACAGCGCGGCGGTATTGGCCCTGCCCGATGCCCGGGGTTCCTTGCAACTGGTGGCCTGGTACGTGCTCGACGACACCGTGGACCTGGGCGGCGAACCCGCGCAGCAGGTCTTGAGCGCTTACCTGGCCAAGCAACTGGCAAGCTACATGGTGCCGGCCCGTTGGCTGGCGCTTGTGCAACTGCCGTTGAATGCCAATGGCAAGGTCGATCGCCGTGCCCTCGCCGCCCTGGGCGTGCCTCAGGACGAAAACGCACAGCAGCAGTGCGTGGCGCCACGCACGCCGACCGAAAAAGTCCTGGCCGCACTGTGGCAGGAGATCCTCGGCCTGGACGAGGTTGGCGTACACGACGACTTCTTCGCCATCGGCGGGCACTCGTTGCTGGCGACCCAGGTGCTGTCGCGCATCCGTCGGCGGTTGAACGTCAACCTGCCACTGCGCACGCTGTTCGAACGTGGGACCCTGGAGCAACTGGCCGCTGCGGTGGACCAGCAGCTCGCCGTACAGGCCGAGCCCGATGGCGAAGCCGACATGGCCCTGGCACCGCGCAACCAGCCGCTACCGCTGTCCTACAGCCAACAACGGCTGTGGTTCCTGGATCGCTTCGAAGGCCCGAGCGCCGCCTACAACATGACCACCACGGTCAGGCTGCGTGGAGTCCTGGACATCGCCGCGCTGCAAGCGGCGCTGCAGTGTGTGCTGGAGCGCCATGAATCCTTGCGCACCGCTTTCCAGCTCGACGGCGACCAGCCGTGCCAGGTGATCAGCCCGGCCCCCGTGCTTGACCTGACGCCCACCGAACTCGCTCACCTGGACGGCGAACAGCAGGCACAAACCCTGCAACGCCTGATCGACGAACAGGCCGGGCGGGCGTTCGATTTGCAACAGGCGCCGATGTTGCGGGCCCACCTGCTGCGCCTGGGCACGGACGATCACGTGCTGCAGTTGGTGCTGCACCACATCGCCACCGATGCATGGTCCATGGGTATCCTGGTGCAGGAACTGATTACCGGCTACCAGGCGTTCAGCCACGGCTCGACACCGGTCTTGCCGACATTGCCGGTGCAGTTCGCCGACTATGCCTACTGGCAGCGCAGCGAAGCCCAGCAACGGCTGCTGGCGCGGGCAATCGACTATTGGCGCCGCCAGCTGGACGGTGCGCCGACGCTGATCCCGCTGCCCCTCGACCGCCCGCGCCCGGCGCGGCCCGACTACCAGGGCGCAGCCCTGGAACAACGCTTCACGCCGGCCCAGGCCCAGGTGCTCAAGGCCTATGCGCAACAGCAGCGGGCGACCCTGTTCATGGTCTTGCTCAATGCGTTCAACAGCCTCTTGCAGCGTGCCACCGGCGCCAATGACTTCATCGTCGGTACCGACCTGGCCAACCGCGAGCACCCGGCCCTGGAAAACCTCATCGGCTTCTTCGTCAACGTGCTGCCGATCCGGGCCCGCCTCAACGAGGGCGAAAGCTTCGATGCGCGCTTGCAACGCTTGCGCGAGGATTGCCTGTCGGCGTTCCAGCACCAGCAGGTGCCGTTCGACAAGCTGGTGGAGGAACTGCAGCCGCCGCGCACCCCTGGGGTCAACCCGCTGGTGCAGGTGCTGTTCGTGATGCAGAACACCCCCAGCGGCAACGCCAGCCTGCCGGACCTGGACGTGGAACACCTGGTGGCTCGCCAGGAGAGCAGCAAGTTCGACCTGGCCGTATTCGTCGAGGAAGACGAGGAGCAAGGCCTGAACGTGCGTTGGGTCTATCGCACCAGTGTATTGCAGCAAGCGACGGTCCAGCGCTTCGAACAAGGCTTCGAAAGCCTGCTGGCAGCGCTGGCCTCGGCCCCCGGCCAGGCCCTGGATCACTGGAGCTGGGGCGTCGAGGCCGCCAGGAACAACGCGCCATCGGCCGAGGCCGAAGGGGCGCCGGACGATGCCACCGCGCGCAGCGCACGCAAGCAGTCCAAGTTGAGCAAGCTCAAGCAGACCCGGGCCACGGCCGTGAGCCAAGTGGCCCACGAACAGGTGCGCACCCGTCATCTCGACGCCGGCAATCCCTTGCCCCTGGTGATCGAACCGCTGCTCGGCGACCTGGACCCGGTGCATTGGGCGCTGCAGGCCCGGGAGTGGATCAATGCTCAATTGCGTACCCACGGCGGCCTGCTGTTCCGCGGCTTCAACCTGCCGGATGCCGCAGCCTTCGAGCAATTCGCCCAGGCCATCGAGCCTGATCTCTACGGCACCTACGGTGACCTGCCGAAGAACACCTCCGGCAAGAACATCTACCATTCCACGCCGTACCCGGAACAACACATGATTCTCTTCCACAACGAAAGCTCGCACCTGCCCCAATGGCCGCGCAAGCAGTGGTTCTATTGCGAGACTCCCGCTCCGCGTGGCGGCTGTACGCCCATCGTCGATTGCCGCCAGGTACTGGCGCGGTTGCCCGAAGACGTTGTCGAGCGCTTCAAGACGCTGGGGTTGCTGTACGTGCGGCATTTCACCGATAAGCTGGATGTGCGCTGGCAGGACTTCTTCAAGACCGAGCAGCGCGAGGAAGTGGAGCGCCAATGCCTCGCCTCGGGCATGCGTTGGGAATGGCTCGGTACCGATAACCTGCGCATCGCCCAGCATTGCCCGGCCATCGTGGCTCATCCGCAGACCGGCGAACTGTCGTTCTTCAACCAGGTGCAACTGCACCACACCGCCTGCCTGGAGCCTGAAGTGCGCGCCAACCTGATCAACCTGTTCGGCCCCGGCCACCTGCCCCGCAATGTCTATTACGGCGATGGCAGCGTGATCGAAGACGCTGTCATGCAAGTGATCGGGGAAGCGTACGAAGCCTGCGCCGTACGTTTTACCTGGCAAAAGGGCGACATGGTCATGCTGGACAATATGCTGGTGGCCCATGCCCGGGACCCCTTCGAGGGCGAACGCAAGATCTGCGTCGCCATGGGCCAGATGATGCGTCGTGAAGAGCTGACGGGGCCTGTGCCTGAAGCCCGATCGGCGTCGGATGCGGAGGTGCAGGCATGACGATCTACGAACAGCGTGAAGAAGCCTTCGCCCTCTCGCCGCAGCAACGCAGCCAATGGCTGGCGGGCTTGCCGCCCGTGCGCCTGGAACTGGAGATCACCGGGGCGCTGGCGCTGGAACGCTTGCAGCAGCGTCTGGCCGCGCTCAGCGCCTGCCACGAGGCCCTGCGCCTGCGGGTGCGGCCTGAGCCGGGCCTGCTGCTGCCGTTGCAGGTGATAGAGGCGGCCGTCACGGCCACGGACGTGATCGGCGTCGATGTGCAAGCGCTCGGAGCCGACAGGCATCGGGTCACCTTGCAGCTGCCCGGCCTGAGCGCGGATCGCGGCACCCTGCTGCGCCTGGCTCGGGCCCTGGGCACGGCGGATGCGCCGTTGCCCGACGATGAAGCCATGACCTACACCCAGTACAGCGCCTGGCTCTACGAGCTGCAGTCCGATGAAGACGCTGTGCCGGGCCGGCGCTTCTGGGCCAGCCAGGCCCTCGACGAACCGACCGCCAGCGAGCTGCTGTATCGCCAGGTGCGCACCGATCGACCGGACACCCCGCTGACCACCCGTGAGCAAGCCGGCCCCCTGGTGAATGCGGCCCTGGACAGTTTCTGCCAGCGTCACGGGGCATCCCCCGAGCATGTCCTGATGGCTGCCTGGGGCGCCCTGTTGCAGCGCCTGGGCACGGTGGACAGTCCGCCACTGACCTTGAACTGGGTGCACGACTGCCGTGACGACTACGAGGAACTCGAAGACTGCTGGGGCCTGTTCGCCAAGCCGTTGCCCTTGCGCTGGCAACCGGCCACGGACCGGGGCTTTGCCCAGGCGCTGACGAACTTGCAGGCCCTGTGCGAGCAAGCCACCGAATGGCAGGAGTACTGCGGGGTCAGTACCCCGCTGCCGGCCGAAACGCTGCACTACGGTTTCCAATGGGGCGGGCAACTGCCGGAGCGACTCCCTGCATTGGGCAGTCCTGCCTCGACCCTCTCAGTACTGGATGCACAGGCGGTCCCGGGGGGCATGGAGCTGCTGCTGGTTGTCGAGACGACCCGCAACGAGACCGTCGGCCACGGCTACCGCCTGAACCTGTGCCACCTGCCGAGCCGCTACAGCGAACAAGCCGCACGCACGCTGCTGGAGCAGTTCCAGTCGCTGCTGCTCGATGCCCTGGCCAATCCAGAAAAACCCCTGGCCGGACTGTCGTTACAAGCGCCGAGCTTCAAGGCGACCCTGGCGGCCCTGCATGGCCAGGTCACGGCCCCCTCGTTTGCCAGCGTGCCGGCGCGTTTCGAGGCGTGCGCCGCGCGCTTCCCCGACCACCTGGCGCTGCGCGACCCCAACGGGCACCAGAGCTACGCTCAATTGCAGGCCCGCAGCAATCAGTTGGCGCATTACCTGCGCGCCCAGGGCGTCGGCCGCGAAGACCGCGTGGCGTTGTACCTGGATCGCTCCTCGCAGATGATCCTGGCCATGCTCGCCGTGCTCAAGAGTGGCGCCGCATTCGTTCCCCTGGACGTGCACCAGCCCGCGCAACGCTCCCTGGCGATCCTGCAGCAGGCCCGGCCCGCTTTCGTGCTCAGCGGCTCGGCCGGCAGCGCGCCCGCGTTGCCCTCGGCCCGCAGCCTCGACCTGAGGGATGAGGCGATCTGGCAGCAGGCATCCACGGCCGTGGTGGACGCCCGGATCCAACCCGAGGATGCCGCCTACGTGCTGTTCACTTCCGGCAGCACCGGCACGCCCAAGGGCGTCATCGTCGAACACGCCCAGTTGGCCAGTTATGTCGACAGCGTGTCCCGGCGCCTGCGACTGGCCCCTGGCGAACGCAGCGCGGTGGTCACTTCCCTGGCGGCGGACCTGGGCTACACCTTGCTGTTCCCGGCATTGCTCAGCGCAGGTGAATTGCACCTGCTGGACAAGGACACTGCCATGGACGCCCAGGCCTGGGCCGCCTGGCAGGCCGAGTACCCCATCGACCACCTGAAAGTCGTGCCCTCGCTGCTCGACGCCTGGTTGATGCACGCCCAAAGTGCCGCGGTACTGCCCCGCAAGCAACTGGTGCTCGGCGGCGAAAGCTGTTCGCGCCGCCTGCTGCAAGGCATTCGCGAGCTCGCACCGGCCCTGGCCATCTTCAACCATTACGGCCCGACCGAAACCACCGTCGGGGTGGCGATGCACAAGACCGAGCCAGCCGTGGACTATCGCTGCCTGCCCCTGGACGACCGTCTCGACGGCATGCGCCTGTACCTGCTCGACGAACAAGGCCAACTGGTGGGCCCCGGCCAGAGCGCGGAACTGTACATCGCCGGTCCGCAACTGGCCCGCGGTTACCTGGATGACCAGCAGAACGCCGACCGCTTTATCGAACCGGCCGCCACTTTCGGCGAACGCCTCTATCGCACCGGTGACATGGCGCGTTATCTCCATGATGGCAGCGTGGAGATCACCGGACGCGCGGACCGCCAGGTCAAGATCCGTGGCTTCCGGGTGGAACTCGATGAGATACAGGCGCAGCTGGTTCGCCTTCCAGGCGTCGCCCAGGCGGCGGTGCAATGCCTGTCCCGAGGTGAGCTCGGCCAGCAACTGTTCGCCTTCCTGACCCTCGTGCCCGGGCATTCGACCACCATCGCGCGCCTCCATGGCCAGGCCCAGGACTGCCTGCCGGACTACATGCTGCCCACCTTGCGGATCGTCGAAGCCTTGCCCCTGATGGGTAACGGCAAGCTGGACCGCAAGACCTTGCAGCAGTGGGCCGACAAGGTCCTGGACACCGTAGGCAGCGCCCTGCCGCGCACTCCTCTGGAAGCGCTGCTCGCCGATATCTGGGCGCAGGTGCTGGGCCTGGAAAGGGTGGGCATCGACGATGACTTCTTTGAACTGGGCGGGCATTCCCTGGCGGCGGTGACGCTTGCCAGCCGTCTGCAGAGCGCGTTGTCGGCCCCGGTGACGGTCAATGCGGTGTTCAACGCCCCCAGCGTCTCGGCATTCGCGGCACTGGTGCAGGCCGAACTCAAGCTCTCGCCCCTGGTCAGGCTATCGCCCCCCAACGCTACCTCGGTGCAGAGCGCCAAGCTGTTCTGCTTCCACCCCTCCACCGGCCATGTGCAGGACTATCGCTGCCTGCTGGCACCGTTATCGGGCTGGCAATTGTGGGGACTGCAGGCGGCCTACCTGAACGACGACAGCACGACGCTGGGGGGAGACATCGAGCAACTGGCGACGATCTACGTCGAACAGCTGCGCCAGCAGCAGCCACACGGCCCGTATCACCTGCTGGGGTTCTCCCTGGGCGGCCTGCTGGCGATTACCGCAGCCGCCCGCCTGGAGAGCCAGGGCGAAACCGTGGCATTGCTCGCAATCCTCGACTCGCAATACCAGCATCGAGAAGCGGACGACAGCGTCGAAGCGCTCTGGGAATCGGCGGTTCCCTCCCTGACGGCCGACAGCCAGGCCGTGTTGCGCCAGCTGCCGCCATCGACCCTGACGGCCCTGATGACGCAACTGGCTGCCCTGCCCGCCGTGCAGCGCCTGCCGGAGCTGGCCCAGTGGGCGCGTCAGCAAGGCCTGCAGCTCGATGGCGACAGCTGGGACCATCTGCAGACCCGGCTGCGCTACCAGCAGCATACGCAGCATCTGTTATCGACTTTCGAGCCACCGCGGTTAAGCTGCCCGGTACACGTATGGTGGGCCAGCGATACCCTGGCCGAGGCTGCCTTCGCCGACCCGCACTGGGAAGGTTTGAGCAGTGGGCCGTTCACTCGACAGGTCATCGCTGCGCAACACCTGACCCTTCTCGAGCAACCCGCCTTGCATGAGCAACTGGCCGCCTGCCTCGAGACCATCACACCTGACGGAGCTGTTTGAAATGGATTTGTTGTTACTCATGGCCAAACGTTCCTGGCGCGCCTTGTCGATCGCGACCCTGACGGGCCTGGTCTGCGGGCTGGCTGCGGCGGGCCTGATCGCCAACATCAATCACAGCCTTGAAGTGTTCGATCGGTTGCGCCCCGTGGACGGCCTGTATTTCGCCGCCCTGGTGGTGCTGGTAGCGGTCTCGCGGGTAATTTCCGATGTCAGCCTCCTGCGCCTGGGACAGGGGGCGGTGCACGATATGCGGCTGCACCTGAGCGCCAAGTTGATCGATACGCCTTATGCGCAATTGCAACGCCTGGGCAAGCATCGCCTGCTGGCGATGCTGACCGACGATACGCAAACCATCAGCCAGGCGGTGGAACTGGTCCCGATCCTGCTGGTCAACGCCGGGATCATTGCGGCCTGCCTGGGTTACCTGGGCTGGCTCAGCCTGCCCCTGCTGGGGCTGACGCTGGCGCTGATCATCCTGGGCAGCCTCAGTTTCAACTGGCCGCAACGGCGGGCCCTGACGTCGATCTCCCGAGCCCGGGAACTCAAGGATCAGTTGTTCGACCAGTACCGCCTGCTGACCGAAGGCAGCAAGGAACTGCAGCTCAACCATCCGCGCCGGCAGCATTTCTTCTCACGCCTGTTGCTACCGGTGAGCCTGCAATACCGCCGGGACTTCGTCCGTGGCATGAGCATCTATGCCTTGGTCATGAACTGGGGCAATGCGGTGTTCTACATGCTGATCGGTGTGGTGCTGTTCGCCGCGCCCCATATCATCGAACTCAGCGCCAGCCTGGTGACCGGCTACATCCTGGCCATCCTCTACATGATCACCCCGCTGTCGGAACTGATGCATGCCTTGCCCACCCTGGGCCGAGCCAGCGTCGCCCTGAACAAGATCCGGGCCCTGGAAAGCGAGATGCAAGCCGGTGGCGAAATCATCGAGACGATCCCGCCGACCCAGGTCCGCCACCTGGTCTGCCGACAGGTTGCCCACACCTACTACCGTGAACGTGAGGATGGGCATTTCACCCTGGGCCCCATCGACCTGACCCTCAATGCCGGCGAGGTGGTGTTCATCACGGGCGGCAACGGCAGCGGCAAGACCACCCTGGCGTTGTTGCTCACAGGTTTGTACCGTCCGGAAAGCGGCGACATCATACTCGACGAACAGGTGTCGTCGAGCAACGACAACCACCACTACCGGCAGCACTTCTCGGCGATCTTCACCGACTTCTGCCTGTTCGAAAACCTCTTCGACGGCGACGATCCACACCTGATGCAGCAGGCCCAGGACTATCTGGTGCAACTGCAGCTGGACCATAAAGTGCAGATCGAGGAAGGCCGGCTGACCACCCTGGCGCTCTCGACCGGACAACGCAAGCGGCTGGCCCTGCTCAGTGCCTACCTGGACGACCGCCCTTGCTACCTCTTCGACGAGTGGGCGGCCGACCAGGATCCGGTGTTCAAGCACTTCTTCTACACCCGGATCCTGCCGGACCTTCGCGAACGCGGCAAACTGCTGATCGTCATTTCCCACGACGATGCCTATTTCGGCCTGGCCGACCGCCTGATTCGCATCGAGCACGGCAAACTCAGCGAAATCGAGCCCCGTTGCGAAGAGGGCCCGACGGCGCTGGCCAAGGCGTATTCATAGGCAACAACGAAGCGGCGACGCCCCTCAGGCGTCCTCGTAGATGGAGTGCAGGTAACTCACCTGCTCGGCCAGAGGCAGGCGATGCAGCTTGGGACAGGACTCGCAGAGCACCGGTGTCTGCCCTTCGACGGGTTCGTGCAGTTGGTAATGCAGGCAGCAATGCCGACGCAACGGCAAGCAGGGGCAGATCTGCGGCGCGGGGGATTCCACCATGCGTTGCAGACCCCGCAGTTTCAACCGTCCATCGTTCACCACGGCCTGTTCCAGCCAGCGGTGTGCCTCGGCGAAACCGTCCCGGCACAGGTCGGGGTCCATCCTGGCGAAGGCACCGTCCCAGATGGCGACCAGGTTGCCCCACATTATCTTCGGCGCCAGGCCACCGGCAGCGGCCAAGGTGGCGAACAGCGGCGCCATGTGCCGATGAATCAACTGCGACCAATACTCGGCACGCTCGCCGGCGGACAGCGCCGGTAGCGAGCCGGGCAAGCCGAGGGACTGGGGTTGGCCCTGTTCATGGAACAGCACCGCCTCTTCGCCCCAGAAGTCGATCCGGCCATGGCGTGTCAGCACGCAGGCGAACGTGGCGGGCAGTACGATGCTCATGTAGTTCATCGACCACTGCGAAACCACGGCGGCACGATTCACCCCCGGGTATTGCAAGGCGAAGCTGGCCAGCAACGGATTCAGCACGGCTGGGTCGGCGAGCCGGCTCAGGGCGACGGACGATTGCTCGCCGGATAGCGGCCGGACCACCCGTTTAATCGGCGGCCACGCTTGTTCAAGCCATTCTGGAAATTCGATGACGGGGCTCCCGTGGCTTTCCCAAATTAATGCAAACGATTAGCATTGGCCGATCCTATCCTCCCTCCTTTGCAAACTCAACGTCGTCAGCGACCGGGCTCACCGAAAACCACATGCACACACTCCGCAATTTCTGGCGTCTAGCGCGGCCTTTCTGGGCATCCGAAGAGAAGTATCCGGCCCTGCTGTTGCTGGCGGCCACCGTGCTGATGACCTTGTGCCTGGTGGGCGTCAACATCCTCACCAATTTCTGGAACCTGCATTTCTATAACGCCTTGCAAGCCCTGGACTACCCTGGCTTTCTGGTCGGCAGCGTGCAATTCATCCTGTTGCAGGTCGGCACCGCCGCCTTCACCGTCGGCGCCTTTCACTTCCAGCAGAAACTGACCCTGCGCTGGCGTCGCTGGGCCACGCGCAACATGCTCGATCAATGGTTGGGCGCCCAACGGTATCAGAAGCTGAAACTCACCGAGACCGAGGTGGACAACCCGGACCAGCGGATCGCCGAAGACATCGACCTGTTCATCGTCAAATCGCTGAAATTGAGCCTGGGCCTGCTGACTTCGGTGGTGTCGCTGTTCTCCTTCCTGCACATCCTCTGGCAAGCCTCCAGCCTGGTCAGCATCCCCTTCGCCGGCGATGCCGTGGTGGTCCCGGGCCTGCTGGTGTGGATCGCCCTGGTCTACGCGCTGCTGGGCACCGGCCTGGCATTCTGGTTGGGACGCGCGTTGCCCGGCCTCAATTTCATGCAACAGCGCCGCGAGGCGGATTTCCGCTTCTCCCTCATCCGCCTGCGGGAAAACGCCGACTCGGTCGCGCAGTATCGGGGCGAAGCCGTGGAAAACCAGCGCTTCAACCAACGCCTGGAAGCGGCACTGGAGAACTTCTGGGCGCTGGTGAAAAAACAGAAGCTGATCATGGGCTATTCGACCTTCTATCTGCGCAGCGCCACGGTCATCCCGATGTTCATCATGGCGCCGCAGTTCTTCTCCGGCGCCTTTCCCCTGGGCCGCCTGACCCAGATCAGCGCGGCTTTCGGCGAAGTCCACGCGGCCATTGCCTACCTGGTGGGGGTCTTCCCGGAGCTGTCGGAATGGAAATCGGTGATCGACCGGCTGGTAGGCTTCCAGGAGCGCCTGGACAACGTCCAGGTCAAGTCCAAGGTCACCCTCGGACGCCAAGCCAAGGGGCTCCACATCAAGGACCTGGACGTCTGGCTGCCGAACGGCCGACGCTTGCTCAAGGGCTTCAACCTCTCCCTGGAACCTGGCGACAGCCTGCTGATCAGCGCCCCGTCGGGCTACGGCAAGTCGACGTTGATTCGCACTGTCACCGGGCTCTGGCATCACGCCTGCGGCTCGAGTTCCTATGATCGCGAACGGGCCCTGACCCTTTCGCAGAAACCCTACCTGCCCCTGGGCAGCCTGCGCGAGGCGCTGTGGTATCCCAACCCGCCCCGCCCGGAAGAAGAGGCCAACCTGCGCCTGGCCATGGAGCAAGTCGGCCTGCAGCACCTGGGCGAGCAACTGGATGAGGATCGGGACTGGGCGCAGACCCTGAGCATCGGCGAGCAGCAACGCTGCGCCTTCGTGCGGGCGCTGATGGCTCGCCCGGCGGTTCTGTTCCTGGATGAAAGCAGTTCAGCGCTGGACGCGGAGAACGAAGCGCGCTGCTACCAGATGCTCAGGCAGGCACTGCCGGAAACCATCATGATCAGCGTCGGCCACAATGCCTCCCTGGAACGCTTCCATTGGCAAGTGCTGGAGCTGCAGAGCGAAGCGCAGTGGGCCTGCCGAAAGGTCAAGCAGGCCGTCTGAGCCAGCAGTCGTCGAGCGCGAAATCTGCCATCTCCCGGCATCATTCGCGGGCCCCGGTCAGGACATTGGAAATCCTGCTCAGGAACGGCTCCAACCGCTCACGTGGCGCATCGTGCTCCACCACCAGGGCCGAGACCTCCTCGCAGGACGCCACCTGATAGTGAGCGATGCTGGACAGTTTCTGGTTGGTCACCGCCACCACCACCTGGCCGCTCGCGGCCACCACCGCACGCTTGAATTCCGCGTCATCCAGGCCGAACGCGGTGATGCCGTTGTCCGCATCGATGGCGCAGGCGCCGAGGAAACACAGGTCGAAACTGAACTGCTGCAACTGCCGTACAGCCGTCAAGCCGATCACCCCACCCGTGACGGGATCCAGTTGGCCGCCCAGCAAAATGACCTTGGCGCAGGGCAGCTTCATCAACTGCACCGCGATCAGCGGTGAATTGGTGCCCACGGTCAATGGCAGCCTGGGGTCGATGGCACGGGCGATGGCCAGGTTGGTCGAACCCGCATCCATGAACACGTGCTGCCCTTCACTCAGTAACGAAGCCGCCGCCTGGGCAAGTCGCCCCTTGCGCGCCGTATCCTGGCGTACCCGCACATCCATCGGCCCTTCGGCGACAGGCAACAGGATGGCGCCGCCGTAGACACGCTTGCAGAACCCCGCCGCGGCCAATGCGCTCAGGTCTCGCCGTATGGAATGCTCGGACACCTTGAACTCGCTGGCCAGATCGGCCGCGATCACCCGGCCATACAGGGCCAGGCGGTCCCTGATCAACTGCTGGCGTTCGCCGGGAAAAGCTTCTGATGATGTATTCATGGATCAACAACCCGCATAAACAAGCACAAACAATCATAAGCGAGCAATATGCCGGTTATTGGTCTTGCCGTCAAAGCGCATGTGCGGCGTCTCGTTAGCTCTCGGCACCTGGGTGCGCCGGCTTTCAAATCGAACTTCCGCGGCGGCCGGTGCTTCAAAACAGAAGACCATCGAAACAATTTGCAGGTAATAACCCTTCTTATTAGGTGGTTTAAAGGGCCTATGGCATCATGCCCTAGTACTTTCCCCGATGAGAGCCTTGTCTGTGTCAGTGATTCCCCTAGTGGTATGCGACGACTCCAATATGGCCCGTAAGCAGGTTCTACGGGCATTACCGGCGGACTGGCCCGTCTCCATCACCGAGGCCAGCCATGGACGCCAGGCGATGGACGCCATACGCCAGGGGCTGGGCCAGGTGGTATTGCTTGACTTGACCATGCCGGAAATGGACGGTTATCAGGTACTGAGCGCCTTGCGCACCGAGGGACTGAAGGCCCAGGTCATCGTGATTTCCGGCGACATCCAGGAAGAAGCGGTGCGCCGCGTACATGAACTGGGCGCCCTTGCCTTTCTGAAAAAACCCTTCGACGAAAACGAGCTGCGCCAGACCCTCAGTCGCCTGGGCCTGCTGAACGGCCCCGGCCTGGTGTCGTCGCAGAATCGTTCGGCCGCCAATACCGCCATCAATTTTCACGATGCCTTTCGCGAAACGGTCAACGTGGCCATTGGTCGCGCCGCCGCGCTGATCGCCAGGGTGCTGGGGGTCTTCGTGCAGTTGCCGGTGCCGAACGTGAATATCCTGGAAGTGGGCGAGCTGCACATGGCGCTGGCCGACGCCGGCAGCTCCCAGCAACTGACCGCCATCTGCCAGGGGTTCATCGGCAGTGGCATCGCCGGCGAAGCATTGCTGATATTCCACGATTCGGAAATCGCCGATATCGCCCAGTTGATGCAGCGCCAGAGCGCCGACTACTCGGACCTGGAAATGCTACTGGACCTTTCCAGCGTGCTGATCGGTGCATGCCTGAGCAGCATCGCCGAGCAGATCGATGTGGTGTTTTCCCAAGGCCACCCACAAGTGCTCGGTCAGCACGCCGCCATCGAGGAGCTCATCCGGGTCAACCGCACCCACTGGAAAAAGACCCTGGCGGTGGAAATCAGCTACGGCCTGGAAGGCCACGACATTCGCTTCGACCTGCTGTTGCTGTTCACGGAAGACTCCATCGAGCGGCTGACCCACAAACTCGCCTACTTGATGAGCTGAGCCATGAACAATCCTGTCGATCTGAACGAATTCCACTGGTTGCTGGCGATTGTCCAGAGCATTGATGTCGGCGTGGTGGTGCTCGACCGCGACTACCGGGTGCAAGTGTGGAACACCTTCATGGAGAACCGTTCCGGGATACAACCCAAGGACGCCCACAACCAGCATTTCTTCAGCCTGTTTCCTGAAGTCGACCGTCAATGGTTCAGTCGCAAGGTCGAAAGCGTCGCCGCCCTGGGCACGCCAGCGTTCACGGTCTGGGAGCAACGTCCATACCTGGTACGGTTCAAGAGCTACCAGCCGATCACCGGCCAGGAAGAGTACATGTTCCAGAACACCACGTTGCTGCCCCTGCGCTCGCCCGACAGCAAGATCAACCACATCTGCCTGGTGATCTACGATGTCACGGACGTCGCCACCAACCGTCATCAGCTCCAGGCCGCCAACGCGCAACTGCAGAAGCTCTCCAGCACCGACCGGCTGACCGGGCTGTACAACCGCGGCCACTGGGAAGAAAGCCTGAAAGCCGCCTTTGCCCGCTACCAGCGCTATGGCAACACTTCCAGCCTGGTGATGTTCGACATCGATCATTTCAAGCGGATCAACGACACCTACGGGCACCCGGCGGGCGACAAGGTGATCGAACAGATCGCAGCGATGGTTCGCGAGCACGTGCGTGATTCGGACATTGCCGGGCGCTATGGTGGTGAAGAATTCGGCGTGGTGCTCTCGGACACCGACAAGGTCGGCGCCGGGATGTTCGCCGAACGCCTGCGCAAGGCCGTCGAGGAAATGGACGTGCCTTACGGTGAGCAGGTCATCCGTTTCACCATCAGCCTCGGGGTGGCCGAGCTCAACCAGCCGCTGAACAGCCACGCCGACCTGATCGCCCGGGCCGACCAGGCCTTGTATACCTCCAAGAAGACCGGGCGCAACCGGGTGACAGTGTACGAGTGATGCATGTTGGGACACCCCGGATCAGGGTGTCCACCGCCCTTCAGGGCAACTTCAGCGCTACTGCACCCGGATGCTTGCTGACCAGGCTATAGGGCAGGACGCTCCACTCGACTCCACCACACGCCGCGGCGACATGGGGGAAGGAAGGCTCGATCATCAGGCCTTTGTCGGTGAAGTACCAGGATGGGAAGCGCCACGGGTCCTCCTCGCTGTACGCGCACTCTTCGTCGCTGCTCATCGGGTTCGGATAAAGCTTGAGGAACTGCGCCACCAGCCAGGGCGCGAACTCGTTGGAACGGTAGGCGGAGAAGGCCGCGAATCCGTCGGCGGATGCGTCGCTCTGACTGTCGAGTTCGTCGTAGTGCAACGGCTTGCCTTCGCCGACCCAGAGCACGTCCTCGAGCACCAGGGGCCGGCCGGTCTTCGCATCGAGATTGAGCGCAACGTTGTTGTGATCCGGATAGGGACCGCCACAACTGTACGCGGTGCCGATGTTCACGCTGATGACCGAGGGCGTCATCAGCAGCGGCTTGATCGTCTGATCGTAGGAGCTTGCCTCACCACCGGCCAGGCACCCGTAGTACCCCACCACTTCCTGCCACAGGCGCCCCAACAATTGCTGGTTGATCCGCTGCCGCTCTTCGACGCTGTAGCCCGACACCACTTCGAACAGGGTCAACTTCGTCTGCGGCTCGATCCACCATTGCAACGAGTAGCCATTGAACGTCCCGGTCTTGCCCGGCTTGAGCGTCATGCCCTGAAGACGCAGGTATTCGTAGGGCGCGCTGTCGTGGAGCCGGGCGATATAGGGCAACGTTCCGCCCGGCACCTCGGCCAGCCTGGCCGGCTCGAGCTCAATCTTCAGGACCTTGCCTTTGCCACTGCGCCATTCGCCGTCAAGACCGTCGGCCGTGGTCACCAGATGAAGCTGCGGCCCCGGCGCATCGCTGTCATGCCGACGTTGGCCTTCGTCCAGCACCAGCGTCTGGCCTTGCTTCTTGCCGCTGAGCATCAGGTCCTTGCGGTACTTGCGATAGAAATAGCGGCCCTCGCCCGAACTGGAATCGAGCTCCAGTACGATCGGCATGCCCCCCAGCGTACCGGTGTAGACACGGGCCTCCTTGTCGGCCAACGGTGCGGTGGAAAAGCCTGAGCAGACCGCCATGACCCAGCCAGCCAGATAAACAGATCCTTTGGACATCGTGTCATCCTTGAAAAATGTGTGCGTCGACTTGCTAGAAATTAGCACGGTTGCGAACAAATGGAGGCCCGAGGATCGAGGCAATCAACCCTCAAGCCTGGGTGACGCCGCGCCACCCCGTCACCCGCGACTCTCCGGCATTACAGACTCGTTCGCTCACGGCGCAGCGCCCGACCAGACTCTGTCGCCCCGCAGGCCGCTTGTTGAAACAAGCAGTGTTTCAAATCCATGAATTCTGCGACCATAGGCAAAAAAATGGCCAGGGAATGCAGGCCCCTCGTCTCCTTCCCTACGGGCATAACATGTCTTTCCTGTCATTTCGTAGCTTGCGCGCGCGATTCGCCGTCGTCGTCGCCCTGGTCGTGCTGGTGCTCAGCGGCATATTCGGCACCGTCATTGGCGACTCATCCGTATCCCGGCTCAAGGAACAGACCGGTCTCCAGCTGAGCGAATACGCCTATTCCATGATCGATCGCCTCGATCGCGATATGAATAGCCGTTCGAAGGCCCTCACCGTCCTGAGCAAGCTGGAGGCGTTGCGCGACTCCGCAGACCGCGCCCAAGCGCAGGCGCTGCTCAATCACCTGAGCGACCAGTTTCCCAGTTATTCCTGGATCGGGCTGACCGATGCCCGAGGCACGGTCGTGGCATCCACCGACAGCCTGCTCGAAGGCGTCGACATTTCCCATCGGCCGGTCTTCACCAATGGACGGGACAGTACCTTCGTCGGCGACGTGCATGAAGCCGTGATGCTGGCGAAGCTGCTTCCCAACCCTTCCGGCGAAGCCATGAAGTTTGTCGATATCAGCATGCCGGTCCGGGACGAAAGCGGGCATTTCATGGGCGTGCTCGCGACGCATCTCTCCTGGGAGTGGGCCGCCGAGGTGGGGCGCTCGCTCTTTGTGCCGCTGCAGAAGCGCCTCCCTGGCCTGGAGTTCCTGGTCCTGAGCAAGGACGGCACGGTGTTGCTGGGCCCTCGGGACATGATCGGCAAGCCCATCGGCCTGAAACTCGATGACGCCAAGTCCAGCTGGTCGGTGGAACGCTGGCCGGACGGCAACCTGTACGTGGCAGGCTCTGCCCAGAGCGTCGGAGTCGACGAATACGCGGGCCTGGGCTGGACGGTGGTGACTCGGCAGCCCGCCGAGGTCGCCTTTGCCCAAGCCCATGAAGTGCGCAAGGAAATCTTCATATGGGGGGTGATCCTGTCCTTGCTGTTCGCCGTGATCGGCTGGGTGGTGGCCGGCATCGTCACGGGGCCGGTGAACGCAATCGCCGATGCCGCCGCTCGCCTGTCCGAAGGTGCCGATGTGAGCATCCCATTGCTCAAGGGCAGCCGGGAAGTCGAAACCCTCAGCGCGGCGATCCGTCACCTGGTCGACAGCCTGACGCGCAAAAGAGGCCAATTGGCCGTCGTCGAAGGCATTGCCTATCGCGACGTGGTTACCGGGCTGCCGAACCGGGCGGCCCTCGACAAGTACGTCCAGGCTGTACGCAGCGAGGCTGGGGCATCGCCTGACTTCGGCGTCCTGTGCGTGGACCTGGACGGATTCAAGCCGGTCAATGACCGCTTCGGCCATGCCGTTGGCGATGCGCTGTTGCGGGAAGTCGGCATCCGGCTCATGACGGCCGTACGCGAAGGCGATATCGCCGTCCGCCATGGCGGGGATGAGTTCGTGCTCCTGCTGCGCGTGCGCACGGCAGACCCCTTGGCCAGCATGCAAGGCGCCGCCGAACGGATCATCGCGAAGCTGGCCGAACCGGTGGTCCTGGACGGGGAAGCCATCGGCATCGGTTGCAGCATTGGCGGAGCATTGTGGACCACCGGCGCGTTCACCGAGGCCTTGGCCCAGGCCGACGAGGCCCTCTACCAGGCCAAGCGGGCGGGCAAGTCGCAGGCGAAGTTCCATGGAACCATACTCGCGCCGACGACAAAAGCCGAGGCCTGAACGTAGCGCACACGTGACGCGGACGCGAAGTGCCCGGCCGATTGCTTTATCATGTGCGCCATTTCCTTTGCGACCCGATGGAACGATCATGACTTTCGATTTCGACACAGTATTCGACCGCCACGGCACCGGCAGTACCAAGTGGAGTCGCTATCCGGCCGACGTGCTGCCGATGTGGGTGGCCGATATGGACTTCCCCGCCCCGCCGGTGGTCATCGATGCACTGCGCAAACGCCTGGAACATCCGATGCTGGGTTACAGCGTGGCCCAGGACAACCTGCGGGCGGCCATCGTGACGGATCTGTGGAATAAATATGCCTGGCGCGTGGAGCCCCAGCAGATCGTGTTCCTGCCGGGGGTCGAGCCGGGCTTCAACATGGCCCTGCACGCCCTGGTGGAGGCGGACCAGAACGTGGTGGTGCAGGTGCCCAACTATCCGCCGCTGCGCAATGCCCCGGGCCACTGGAACCTGAACAAGGTGGAGCTGCCGTTCGAGCCGCTCGACGGCCAATTCCATACGCCCCTGGCGGCACTGCGCGATGCCCTGCAAGGTGGCGGCGCACTGTTGCTGAGCAATCCCCACAACCCGTTGGGCAAGGTGTTCGCCCGGGAAGAACTCGAAGCCGTGGCGCGCACCTGCCTGGAGCAGAACGCCTGGATCATCTCCGACGAGATCCATGCCGAACTGTGTTTCGACGGCCGCGTGCACATTCCCACCGCGTCCCTGAGCCCGGCTATCGCCGAGCGCACCATCACCCTGATGTCGGCCAGCAAGGCCTTCAACATCGCCGGCTTGAAAACCTCGTTCGCCATTATCCAGGACGCCAAGGTCCGCGAACGGGTCAACAATGCCCGGGCAGGCATGGTGGACAGCGTCAACGCCATGGGTCTGGAGGCCACACGCGCCGCCTACAGCGAAGCGGGCCCCTGGCTCGAAGCCCTCAAGGCGTACCTGCAGGCCAACCGCGATTACCTGGTGGATGCGGTCAATACCCGGCTGCCCGGTATCACCATGACCGTTCCCCAAGGCACTTACCTGGCCTGGCTGGATTGTTCGGCGCTGGGATTGGACAATCCCCACGCGTTCTTCCTCGACGAGGCCAGGGTAGGCCTCAGCGCCGGGCTGGATTTCGGCGACGATGCCGGGCAATTCGTGCGCCTGAACTTCGGCTGTCCGCGGGCACTGCTGGAAGAAGGTATCGCCCGGATGGAGCGCAGCCTGAAAGCCAGGGGCTGATCGTTAGAGGGCCGTCGTGCTGGAATAGGCCGAATGGCCAGGGCTGCTGCCCAGCCCTGGCCACGCGCGGGCCCCGTCGCACCGATGCCGACTATTCGTGCATGTCCGGGGTGTGCACGAAGCACAGCTTGTTACCTTCCGGGTCCCGGCAATACGCGCCGAAATATCCTTGCGAATACTGCGGACGCAGCCCCGGTGGGCCTTCGTCGTGCCCACCCATGGCGATGGCCAGCTCCCAGGCGGCGCGCACGGTCTGCGGTGAGTCGGCGGCGAAGCTGACTTGCATGCCGTTGCCCCAGGTCGCGGGCAGGCCATTGAACGGCAACTGCACGAACACCTGGGGCCAGCGTTTTCCGGGTTGATGCCAGCCTTCTCCCGGCGGGCCCGAATCGTCCTCGCTTTCCATGCGCACCAACCCCAGGCAGCCAAGGACTGCATCGTAGAACGCGATCATTTTCGGCAGGTCGCGCGCGCCGATCTGTATGTGGCTGAACACTTCCATCTCCCGGTTGGATGCGCATGGCCGTTGGATGACGCCTGTTCCAAGGCGTTCATTGCCGTTGATGAGCGGTCGCCGAAACGTCCCGCGCCACGCTCATCGACCGACGCGATGATCCGACCGAACTCTGGCCGAAGGCAGGCAGTCCACCCTGCAACGCAACTTCAACCTGCCCTGGAGAACGACAATGGCCGACTACCCTTTCCCACCTTTTCCGAAACAGAGCCAACCGGTACCCGGTACACAGCGCAAGATGGATCCGTACCCGGACTGCGGCGAACAGAGCTACACCGGCTCCGGGCGCCTGGCCAACAAGATTGCCCTGATCACCGGAGCCGACAGCGGCATCGGTCGCGCCGTGGCGATTGCCTTCGCCCGGGAAGGCGCGGACGTGGCCATCGCCTACCTGGACGAACACGAAGACGCCAGGGAGACCGCCCGCTGGGTCGAACAGGCCGGCCGCCAATGCCTGTTGCTGCCAGGGGACCTCGCGGACAAGGCGCAATGTCGCAAGACGGTTGACGAGACCGTGGCCCGCTTCGGGCATATCGACATCCTGGTCAACAACGCCGCCTTCCAGATGACCCACGAGAACCTGGAAGACATTCCAGATGAAGAATGGGTTCGCACCTTCGATATCAACATCACCGCGATGTTCAGGATCTGCCAGGCAGCCGTGCCGCACATGAAGGCCGGTGGCTCGATCATCAATACCAGTTCGGTCAACTCCGACATGCCCAAGCCGACCTTGCTGGCCTACGCCACGACCAAGGGCGCCATCGCCAACTTCACCGGTGGCCTGGCACAGATGCTCGGCCCCAAGGGCATCCGTGTGAACAGCGTGGCGCCAGGGCCGATCTGGACGCCGCTGATCGTGGCGACCATGCCCGAGCAAGAGGTGCAGAATTTCGGCTCCCAGACACCCCTGGGCCGTCCGGGCCAGCCGGTGGAAGTGGCGCCGATCTATGTACTGCTGGCATCGGATGAGTCCAGCTATATTTCCGGGTCCCGCTATGGCATTACCGGCGGCAAACCGATGCTCTGAAGCTGCGGCGGTACGGGCGAGTAAGCTTATCCCTCGCCCGTCAGGACGGCTCCTTGGGGATCACCGATATTTTCCCGTTGCGCTCGATGATCGCGAACTTGATCTGCGCCAGGGTCTCGATGCCCTGGCTCGAACGCGCCGCTTCCATGATGTCTTCCTCTATCAACCGCGCATGCCGCATGCGCCCCCGCAGGAGCCGGCCATCCTCGACGATCACGGTCGGTCCGCCATCGATCAGCCGTGACACCCAACTGGAACGCTGCTTGAGCAGCGACAGCCCCACGTCGATGGCGATCAGCGTCACGATCACCATCAGCGCATTGGTCAACGAGAAGTCATCCCCCAGCAGGGCCTGCTGGGTCGCCTCGCCAATGATCATCAGCAGCACGAAGTCGAAAGTGGTGATGTCCGCCAGGGAACGACGGCCGGCGATCTTGAACAGCACCATCAATGCCAGGTACATCACAGCGGCCCGCAGCACCGAATCCATACGTCACCTACGGAAAAATGAATTGATCGAAACTCACCGCCACGCCACCGGGCATGGCGATGCGGCTGTGGTACGTACCCAGTCCCTCGCTGAGCAAGGACAGGTGAAGACTCGCCTCGCCCCGGGCATCGGCCCGGACCCAGAGTTTCATACCCGGCCCCGCGCTTGCCGAACGCACAGGCTGGGGCTGTAGCGTCTGCACGTCGAACCCATCCATCCAGTCACCGCCCAGCTCCACCTCCAGCAAGGCATCCGGCTGGCCCTTGAGCTGCAGGATCATGGGATGGGTGGAGCCGTTGCGATGAAACAACTCGTAGCTGACCCTCAGCCGGCCATCGCTGCTCTGTGCCTCACGGCTGCTCAGGGGGCCCCGGGAAAACAGCCCCGCCAGCGTCAGGATCACCAAGAGCACCAGCACGTACCAACCCACGCGCTCGAAGCGCCAGACCTTGAGCTGGTAGGCCATGTCTTCGCGTACCGGAAATACCCGATTGTGGAAATCGTCGGGCTCGGTGTTTTCGTTCATGCACGCCTCCTGCCTGCTACCTGCGCTCTCCCGCCAAGGCGCGCTGGTGGAAGTGTCGCAACTGCAGGAGCGCATGCTCGGCAGCCCATAGCTGGACCTGGCTGCGCGTACCGAAAAAACGCTCCTGGCGACTGAACAGCGCCCGTTGGCCCTGGATATCGAAGGCCCAGGCAAAACATACGGTGCCGGCGGGAATCCCGTCCATGTCGTCTGGGCCGAGGATGCCTGTGGTGGCGACCGAAACATTGGCATTGGCGTCATGCAAGGCGCCTAAGGCCATTTCCTCGGCTACTTCGCGACTGGTGAGGTTGAAGGTATCGATGGTGCGGGGGTTGACCCCCAGCAGCCGTTGTTTCGCCTCGGGGGAATAGACCACATAGCCGCTTTCGATCAACGAACCGCTGCCCGGCACCTCGGCCAGCAGCGTGACGATCTGGCCGGCGGTACAGGATTCGGCAGTGGTCAGGCGCAGGTTGTGGTCACGCAGATAAGCAACCAGTGAATGAGCGACAGTCATGGCACATGGGTCCTTCAGGAGATCTGATGGGTTGACCGCCGTCGCCGTCATTCATTCCCTTTGATCGCATCGCCGCCTGTGAGCAGCAAATAAATGAAACCCCAGGGAAATCCCGCACCTCAAAACCACATGGGCCTCACGCAGAGGCTGTCTCGATAGGAGGTCGTCATGTCAGCACCCCTCGTCAAGCTGTTCACCCATCCCGAGTTCGCCTGGAAAGACATCCGCGAACAGGAACAGGCTCATCCGAGCCATTACCTCGGCCACCTGCTGCTGTTGGCCCTGATCCCTACGGTGTGCCTGTTCATCGGCACCACCTGGACCGGCTGGAGCCTGGCCGAGAACGAAACCGTACGCCTCAACAGTGCCAGCGCCTTGCAGCTGTGCGTGCTGCTGTACCTGACCATCGTGGCGGGCGTGGTGCTCATGGGCGCGTTCATCCGCTGGATGTCGCGTACTTTCGAGGCCCGTCCCACGCTCAACCAATGCATCGGGTTTGCGGCCTATACCGCCACGCCCTACTTTCTCGCCGGTCTGATGGGCCTCTACCCCAACCGTTGGCTGGCGGCCATTGTACTGTTGGCGGCGTCGGCCTACGCGACCTTCCTGTTGTTCGTTGGCCTGCCCAGGTTCATGAACCTGAAGAAGGAGCAAGGCCTGCTGTATTCGGCCAGTGTCTGGGGCGTGGGGCTGCTGGTCCTGGTGACCATCCTGGTGGAAATGATCCTGTTCTGGTTCAACGTGCTGCAGCCTGAGTACCTGCGCTTCCCGGCGGGCTGAGGATCATTTGCCCGCCTTCTTCATGCCGATCCGCCGACGCATGTCGGCGGTGATGCTCTGGCGGGTTTTCCTGAGTTCGGTCCAGGGTTCATGACCCACCTCGGCGAGGCGTTCGTGAACGTTGTGGATGTTCCACAGGTTTGCCCCCTTGAGCTCGGCCACCTCTTCGCGATAGATCGGTACGGACACCGGCAACCCTTCCCGGGTGCGGGCGGCGTAGGCACAGATGGTGGTGGCACCGAGGCCGTTGCGCAGGTAATCGATGAAGATCCGCCCTACCCGGTTCTTCGGCCCGGACACCGCGGAGAAACGGTCCGGCAGCAACTTCGCCATGTGGCTGACGATGGCGTGGCTGAAGCCCTTCACCTCGTCCCAACCCGCTTTGCGCGTCAATGGCACCACCACATGGATGCCTTTGCCGCCGCTGGTCTTGAGAAACGCCTTCAGGCCCAGCTCATCGAGCACCGACAGGGTCAGCTGCGTGGCCTCCACCATGCTTTTCCAGGGCAGCGCCGGATCCGGGTCAAGGTCCAGGACGAAGCGATCAGGCTTGTCCAGGTCCACCGTCGTTGCGTTCCAGGTGTGCAGTTCCACCGTGCTCATCTGCACCGCGCCGATCAACGCTTCGGGATTGTTGATGATCATCACCGGGTGTCCGGTGACTGATTTGTCCAGGCTCGTGATGCCCGGAATGGCCAGGCGCTCGGCGTTTTTCTGGAAAAACAGTTCGCCGGCGATGCCATCCGGCGCCCGCACCAGGGCCACGGGACGCTCGGCCAATTCCGGCAGGATGAATTCGGCGACGCTGGCGTAATATTCGGCCAACTGCAGCTTGGTGGTGCCGCTGGTGGCGTCGATGATCCGGTCCGGGTGGGTGATGCGGACCTTGCCCTCCATGCCCTGGGCTGCCGACGCCTTGGCCTTGCCTTTCGCCTTGGGTTTGTCTGGCGCACGAGCGGGAGCGCTCTGGGCCTCGGCAGCCTTGGCCTTCTTCGTGTCGGCTGATTTCTTCACCGGTCTGGCCTTCTCCTGGGTGATGTCCTTGGCCGGTTTGTCGTTGCGCAAACCATGGAACACCGCGTGTCGCACCGAACCTTCCTTGGTCATTTCGGCGAACGCCACTTCGGCCAGCAAGCTGGGTTCGAGCCAATGCACGCCCTTGGCCTCGTAGCCGGTGGGCGGATTCGCGACCGCGGCTTTTTTCGTCTCAAGGGGCAATAGCTGCTGGTAGATGCTCTTGAGGGTGGTTTCGTTAAAGCCCGTGCCCACTTTGCCGGCGTAGCGCAACTCACCGCTGTCGGCGTCATGCAGCCCCAGCAGCAGCGCACCGAAGGCACTGCGTGCACCCTTGGGCTCGCTGAAGCCCACCACTACGAACTCCTGGCGATTCTTGCACTTGAGCTTGATCCAGTCGTTGCTGCGCCGGGACACGTAGGCGCTGCCCATTCGCTTGCCGATCAACCCTTCCATGCGCATCTGGCAGGCGCTGTTGAGCAGGGCTTCGGGCGTTTCCTCGAAGGCATCGGAAAAGTGCAGCAGCGGGTCTCGATTGCGTTCGAGCACCGCCGCCAGCGCCGCGCGCCGCTCCTGCACCGGCACTTTGCGCAAGTCCATGCCATTGAGATAAGGCAGGTCGAACAGGTAATAGGCGATCTTGCCGCTGCTGCCCGCATCGAAGGCGTTCTGCAGGGCCTGGAAGTCCGGTACTCCATCCTCGTTGGCCACCACCATTTCCCCATCGAGCCAGGCCGACTCCAGCCCCAGCCCGGCCAGGGCCTCGGCCTGGCGTGGCAATTTATGGGTCCAGTCATGGCCGTTGCGGGTGATCAGGCGAACGTCGCCGTCTTCGATACGGGCCATGACCCGGTAGCCGTCGAACTTGATCTCGTAGAGCCATTCGCCGTCGGGAGCGCTTTGCACCAACGTCGCCAGTTCCGGCTTGAGAGTCTCCGGGATCGGCCCCGAGACCGCCCCGCTGAGAGTGGTACCGGAAGCTTTTTTCGACGACTTTGGCGGGGAGGCTTTTTCCGGCTGTTTCACGGCCTTGGCAGCGGCGGCCTTGCCACGGCGCTTGGGTATGATGGTACGGTCGCTGAGCACGCTGTCGGGCTCGGCCTGCACCACGTCGTATTCGCTTTGCGGGCGGGCCGCTTCGTCCTGATGCTTGATCAAGAACCACTGCTCCTGCTTGCCGGGCATGTGAGTGCGCACCAGGTTCCACAGGCCGGCGAGCTTCTCGCCTTGCAACTCGAACTTGAGTCGGCCCTTTTCGTAGGCCTCGTGGGGATCGCCCTGGGGAATCCATACGCCCCGATCCCAGACAATGACATCGCCAGCACCGTAGTGCCCTTCCGGAATGCTGCCCTCGAACGTCGCATAGTCCAGCGGGTGGTCTTCGACATGCACCGCCAGGCGCTTGGCCTTGGGGTCCAGGGACGGGCCCTTGGGCACCGCCCAGCTCTTGAGCGCACCGTCCAGTTCAAGCCGGAAGTCGTAATGCAGGCGCGTGGCGTCGTGCTTCTGGATACAGAACTGCAGGGCGTGGGCCGCCTTCTTCGCTCGACGCGAGCGCTTCGCCGCCGGCTCCGGGGTGGCGGCGAAATCGCGCATGCGGTTGTAGTCGTCGAGGGTCTTGCTGGCCATCATGCACCTGCGGCCTGGGGCAATTGCGGGCTGGCAACAGGCAGCCCGGCGGTTTCCGAGAGCAGTTGATCGACAACCCGGCCCAAGGCCTGCTCGATGGAGTCCCCCAGCAACAGCCCCTGTTCGTAGAGCACCACCTGCCGGTCGGCGCTGGTGCCTTCCTGGACGATGCGTCGAGCCTGCTTGAATACGTCCTGGACCCCGAGTGCAGCGGCGGTGTCGCCGAAGGTCTGTTCGGCCATGGTCAACCATTCACCGATGAGCACCGGTTGCTCCTGGCCTTCGATGATGAACTCCGCCAGGATGCCGTGGCGCTTGGCCCGCAAGCGGTTTTCCTTGAGGATCCATTGGGACATCTGGCTGTACCGGGCACCTGGCTTGGGTTGGGCGGCGGCATGGGCCACCATCAGGCGAAACAGCGAGACCAGGCAGAGCACATCCTCGACCCGGGGACAGGCGTCGCAGATCCGCAGCTCCAGGGTCGGATAGCGGGACGAAGGCCGTATCACCCACCAGCAATCGCTGGCCTGACGAATCGAGCCGGTGCGCATGAGCAGGTCGACGTAGCTGGCGAAAGCCGATTCGTTCTCGAAATATTCCGGCACCCCCATCCGTGGCCACTCATCGCAGGCGACCTGACGATAGCTGCTGAAGCCACTGTAGGCCCCATTCCAGAACGGTGACGATGCGCTCAAGGCCAGGAACATCGGCAGCCAGGGCAGGACCTCGTTCATCACCTTGACCCGGTCCCGATCGGCCGGCACCTCCACGTGCACATGCAAGCCCGACAGCACGCTGCGCCGCGCCACCCGCTGGTAGTCGTCGAACAATTGCTGGAAATGCAGTTCATCGGTGGGCTGCAGGTCCTGGGTCGCCATGGGGTGCGAACCGGCGCTGAGCAGCCCCAGCCCATAAGGCGCCAGGCGCTGGGTCAACCCGGCGCGTACCTGGGCCAGGAAATCGGCGGCCTCGGGCAGGCTGCGAAAGATGGGCGATGCCATCTCGATCTGGCTCTGGAACATCTCATGGGCGAAATGCTTGCCCAACTCGGTCCGGCAAGCCGCGACGGCGGCCGCCGACGGTTGCCCGGGCATGCTGCGGGTTTGCAGGTCGGTGAGGAAATATTCCTCTTCAATGCCGAACTTCAGACGCCTGTTCATCGATGATCCCTCCGGTTCCCGCGCCAATGCGGGTTACAACCAACGCCACCACGGCGATCCTTTCCACGTCCTGATACCCCGGTGTCAGCAATTCCTCGCCAAAGACATCCGGGTCCAATTCCTTGTAGGTCCAGCCAAATTGCGCCGAGTCGCGCCACGCACCCAGAGCCTCCAGGAACGGATCGCGACCGTCGACCATCGCCACACCGGTATAGAGCACCAGCGAACCGCCGGGGCGCAGGCGCGGCAAGGCCTGTTCGACGATGCGCAGCGACAGGCCGGCGCCCAGAGCCCCGCCACCATGGCGATAGGCACGCTCGTCCGGATCGGCCATGTAGGGCGGGTTGGCGACGATCAGGTCGAAGTCGCCCTCCACGTCCTTGAGCAGATCGCTATGGGCGATCTCGATATTACCCACCTCCGCCAGTGCCGCATTGACCGCGCTCAGGCGCAGGGCCAATGGATTGATGTCCAGCGCCAACACCTGCGCCTCGCGCCGGGCCCGAGCGATCACGATCGCGCCGACCCCGGCGCCGCAGCCGATGTCCACCGCCCGATGCACCGCAGTGAAGTTCTGTTGCAGGTGCGCATGGATCAGCTGGGCGAAGCGATAGCTGTCTGGCCCGAAGAACACCGCATCGTTGGCCTGGGTCGGAAACCGGGAGTGGGCGAAAAGCATCCCGTCCAGGCTCGACCAGCGAACCCGGCTGTACAGCAGACCGTCGCGCGCTTCCAGCACCTGCGCATCCTGCAACTGGCGCTGCTCGTCGGCGGAAATCAGCCCCGGCGCAAACGGCCGCGACCAGCCGAACACATCCCGCAGCGTCCTGGAGCGTTCGTTGCCGGGCCGCTGGTTGACCCGCTCGTGGGTCAACGGCGTCGGCGTGATGAAACGATAGCCGTCCGCTTGCAGGCGGCGGCCAAGCTGCAGTAGCGCCAGGTCGGGCTCGGACAGGCGTTCTTCCTGATTCATGCAGGGCTCCTAGCGAAGTACGGATTTGAGTTCGATGAACCGTCGGGTGGCCAACAGACCCGCCGGATGACTGTGGCGATGGGCCGATAGCCAGGGCATCAGGATCTGCATCTGCTCATCGGCGGCCTTGCCCCGCAGGGCCTGTTGCAGGTTCTGGACATCGGGATCTTCCACCGGCATCGGCGGCTCGCAGGCAGCCCCCTGGTTGCGGCGTGGAGTACTGCGGCCGCCCTCGGGCTGCCAGTCGCCGGCGATCCAATCGTGCAGCAACTGTTTTTCGTAGGGGCTGAAGACCCCGAACATGGCCGCGCCGGCCCCTTCGATCAGGGTCCAGAAGCGGCTGTTGCGTGGGTCTTCGTGGCGCTTGATCCAGCCCTTGTTCTGCAGTGCCTGGAGGAACCCTTGCAGTTGCCCGGGCCTGGAGAGCCATTGGTTGACGGTCTGGCCTTCGAACTTGCAGTAATCGGAATGCATGTGCTGGCCGAACGGGCGCTTGCGTTCCAGCATGTCCAGCACTTCACGCTCCAGGTCGAACGACTCGATGATCGCCCGGCTGCCCTGTCCCAGGTCGTTGAGGCGATAGCCCAGGGTGACCCGTCGCCAGAAAGCCTCGCGGTCGGCTTCCATCGGCATCAATTGCAGCAGCGCTTGCACGGCCTTGTAGGCGTGGCCGGTGCTGGCGTTGTCGATGGTGACGTGCAGGGTGAAATAATACGGGTCGATCTCCAGCTCGCTCAGCTCGTAGGCGCTGATCAGCAGGTGCAGGGGCAGTTGTTCATAGCCCAGGTTGTAGCCGATGACTTCCGGCAGGTAATCGTCGCCGGCATGACCCAAGGCCAGTTGCACCGCACCCTGCAGGTAGAGTTCATCGTCGATCTGCGGGGCGTCCGCCAGCCCGTGTTCGGCCAGCAGCTTGCGATAGATCACCACGTGGTTCTGCGCCGGGTTGCCATCTCCCAGTTCTTCCAGGTAGGTACACAACAGCCCTTCGAAGCGGTGGTCATGCCAATGCTTGAGCACTGCGTAGAGCCAGGCGCCGTCCACCAGCTTGGTGGGCGCGACAGCCTGCAGAAAGTACAAGGCATGGGCCTTGCTGCCGAAGAACTCCCGCGCACCGCCGCCTTTGCGACGTTCCAGGTAATCGGCATATTGCCGGGCCACGCCAGCGCTGTGCTGTTCGACCCAGGCATGCAAGGCTGTAGGGTCGTCGGGCATTTGCTGAGGCAACGCCGCGGCTTTTTCCAGGCATGGCTGGAGAAAGGCCTGGGCGGCGGCTTGCTTGTCGGCGTCGTCGGGGTCTTGGAGCAACCGTTCGTAGCATTGGCGTACGCTCCCGGCCTGGGGGAACGGTGCATCTGCAAGCGGGTGTCCGGTGGCAGGCCGGTGGAGGGATGTCAGCGCAGTCATAAGGGCCTCATGTATGGTCGGCAGGACGCTGAACCAGCACGTCTCTTTCATTGCAGAGCGCTTGGCACGACGAAAAATTCCCTCCGGTTGAACGGCCGCCGGATAAACGGAACCGTATCGCCCCCCCATGCCTCGAATGAATGACAGGCCGCCTTGAACCGCTTCGCCCAAGGGCTCTAGCGCCTCGATTCGATGGGGCACCCGGTAACCATGGCTGGCATGACCACGGCCCCCCTCCAAGGAGCGACAATGATTTTCACCGCTTGGGTCGCTGTGCTCGGTGCCGTTCTGCTGACCCTGGCCCTGACCTCCTCCTACCTGCGCTGGATGCCGGTCACCACCTCGGCGGTGTGCCTGGTACTGGGCGCCGCCATCGGCCCGATGGGGCTGGATCTGCTGAGGCTGGACCTCGCCGACTCGTCTGCCTGGATGGAACACCTCACCGAAATCGCCGTGGTGTTTTCGTTGTTCGTCAGCGGTCTCAAGTTGCGCTTGCCATTCAAGGACCACACCTGGCGCGTGGCCTATGGCCTGGCCGGCCCGGTGATGATCCTGACCATCGCCGGCCTGTGCCTGGCGCTGCACTACCTGTTCGGTCTCGGCTGGGGCGTGTCGCTGCTGATCGGCGCGATGCTGGCCCCGACCGATCCGGTGCTGGCGGCGCTGGTCCAGGTCAACGATGCCCGCGACGACGACCGGGTGCGCTTTGGCCTGTCCGGCGAGGCGGGGTTGAACGACGGTACGGCATTTCCGTTCGTGATCCTGGGTTTGCTGATGCTGCGCGAGGACGGCAGCGGTTTCCTCCTGGAGTGGACTTTGCGCAATGTCTTGTGGGCTGTTCCGGCCGGCTTGCTGGTGGGCTATTGGATGGGACGCGGGATCGGCAAGCTCACCTTGTCGATGCGCATCAGGAATGCCGATAGCACCCTCTCCCCCAACGATTACCTGGCCCTGGCGCTGATCGCCCTGGCCTATGTCGCCGCCGAGTCGATCCAGGGCTATGGCTTTCTCTCGGTGTTCGCCGCCGGGCTGGGCCTGCGTCAGGCCGAGGTCGCCTCCACCGACAAGGACGCGCCGCCCGCCGAGCACCTGGTACAACCGGTGGTGGGCCATGAGACCGTCGCGCCGCCCGAGGCGCTGGTGGGCGACACACAATCGCTGGATGAAGGACAGGTGGCCGCTGGCGTCATGATGGGGGACATGCTGGCCTTCGGCAGCCTGGTGGAACGCGCCATGGAGGTGTTCCTCGTCACCCTGTTGGGGGTCGTGCTGGCCAGCCATTGGGACTGGCGCGCCCTGGCCATCGGAGCACTGCTGTTTCTGCTCATCCGCCCACTGAGTGTGTTGGCAATGCCCTGGGGCCGCCTGCTGGACCGGCCCCAACGCCTGCTGATCGGCTGGTTCGGCATACGCGGCATCGGCAGCCTGTTCTATCTGTTCTTCGCCTTGAACCATGTGCTGCCACCCGACGTGGCGCAACTGTGCACCAACCTGACCTTGTCGGTGGTCGCCCTGAGTATCCTGGTCCATGGCCTGAGCACCCAGCCAACGCTGACCTGGTATGAGAGTCGCAAGCAACCGGACCGTCGGCCTAGCCCCCCGGATCGGTCACCTGGATAAAGATCGAATAGCCTCCCAGCAGTACCCAGAACGTAGCGAAGATCCAGGGCGTGCGCAGGGAAAACAGCAGCGACTTGCGATAGCCCTTGTGGGTCGATTCCCGCTCGCTGAACAACGGCGACTCGTCATAGACCAGCCCCATCATCGGTTCGGCGCGCAGCAGCTCGCTCTGCTTGAAATGCCAGTGGTCGATGATCTCGTAGGCCGCGCGTATGCCCGGCCAGGCATTGAGGGAACTCAAGAACCCCAGTAGCGCCAGGAACGGTGGCACCACCAGGGTGAACAACTTGCCCCACTCCGGGTTCAGGTTGGCCATGCATGAGGCGAAGGCGATCACCAGGAAGGACTGGGCGGCCAGGTAGGCATCGGTTCGATTGGCCAGGATGCTGGTTTCGTACTGGATCTCCCGTCGATAGAAATCCAGCCGCTCCTTGGGAGAGCCGAACAGCTTGGCGTTGTGTTCCGTCAGTTCTTCTTCCTGGGTCTGGCTGGTCAGGATGCGGGGCATTGCGCAGGTCATTCCTCGATGATGATTGAGCTTCGTTGGAGGAACGCGCCATCGGGCAAGTTCAAGTCGATGGACCGCCGGTCCAACGAAACGTCGGGGCGCTGCCTGCGGTCTGTAGATCATCGAAAGCACGAGGAGCAAGCGGTGGATTATGTTGGATGGGTGCAATGGCCCGCGATGGTGGTGACGGTACTGGCGGCCTGGCTGATCGGCTCGCGCCAGCCGCGCCGGCGGGTGGCTGGGTTCAGTTGTTTCATCGCGAGCAACATCCTATGGGTGATCTGGGGCCTGCATACGGATGCCTATGCACTGATCGTGTTGCAGTTCTGCCTGTGCGCAATGAACCTGCGGGGGTTCAGGAAGAACACCACATAGCGCTGCGAACCGGGGGCCCTGCGCTCATTTCATCGTCTGACCGATGGCCTTCACCAGGTCGATCTGCTTGAACGGCTTGGTCAGGCGCGGCAATTGCGTGGCGAAGCCTTCCAGGCGTTCGGCATAACCGGTGGCCAGGACGATGGGCAAGGTGGGCTGCCGGTCACGAAGCAGTTTGGCCAACTGCGAGCCGTCCATCTGCGGCATGGCCATGTCGGTGATCACCAGGTCGATGTCCTGGTTGGATTCGTACAGCTCCAGGGCCTGGGCCCCGGAGGACGCGCAAAGGACCCGGTGTCCCAGGTCTTCGATCAGCAGCCGGGTACTGGTCAGCACCAGGCTGTCATCGTCCACCACCAGCACCAGCAACTCCTGGGTCATCAGTGAAGCCGAGTCCTGCACCTGGGCCTTCTGCGACACCTGGGCCTGCGCCACCGGCAGCCACAGTTCAGCGGTGGTGCCCACGCCCTTCTCGCTGAGCAGCAGCAGGCGGCCGCCCAGCTGTTCCGCCAGGCCATGGACCATGGACAACCCCAGGCCGGTGCCCTTGCCCACTCCCTTGGTGGTGAAAAACGGTTCGACGGCCGAGGCCAGGGTCGCTTCATCCATGCCCTCGCCCTCGTCGATGATCGACAGGCATACATAGCGCCCGGGCTTCATGGCGGCCTGTGGCGAGGCCGGGGTATCCCGTCGCTCATCGGCCGCGATCAGGATACGCCCCCCGTTGGGCATGGCATCACGGGCGTTGGTCGCCAGGTTGAGGATCGCCAGTTCCAGTTGGTTGACGTCCGCCAGCACGGGGGAAAGGCCAGGGGCAAAGGAAGTCTGGATGTGGAACGACGGGCCCAGGGAGCTTTGCAGCAAACCACTGATGCCCTGCACCAGGGCCGGCAACTGGACCGATTCGGACGTCAGTTTCTGCCGACGGGCAAACGCCAGCATCCGCTGGGTCAGGGAAACGCCGCGCAACGCGCCCTGGGTTGCGTTGTCCAGCAGTTGGGCAAGCTTGGGGTCGCCAGGCATGCGCTTGCGAACGATCTCCAGGTTGCCGAGGATCACCGTCAGCAGGTTATTGAAATCATGGGCGATACCACCCGTCAGTTGACCGATGGCTTGCAGCTTCTGGGACTGGAACAGCGCTTCGCGGGCTTGCTCCAGGGCCAACTGCGCCTGGGTGACATCCGTGATGTCACGGGTGATCTTGGCAAAGCCCAGCAATACGCCGGTATCGCTGCGGATCGCATCGATGACCACATGGGCCATGAATTGCGTGCCGTCCTTGCGCACCCGCCAGCCTTCGCCTTCGAAGCGCCCCTCCCGGGCCGCCGTACTGAGGGCCCGTTGCGGCAGTCCGGCGGCACGGTCCTTTTCGGTGTAGAAACGGGAAAAGTGCTGGCCGATGATTTCCGCTTCCTCATAGCCCTTGAAGCGTCGGGCACCGGAGTTCCAGCTGATGATGATGCCCGTTGGATCGGTCATGTAGATGGCGTAGTCGACCACGGCATCGATGAGCAGGCGAAAACGCTGTTCTTCGTTGATGAGGATGGGCTTGTTGTCGTTATCGGGCATGTTGGCCAGGGCATCCGTGGAGGCGTTTTTGCGAAGTATGGGGCAAGTCTGCTCTCAGGAAAAAGCACCAGGCAAGCCCGACGGAACATTCGGGTGGGCCATCTGGGGGTGTTCCTCCGTCACTGACCACCAGCGCGGCAACAAGTGCCGCACCCTGGCCTCGCCGAAACGGTCGTCGATCAGCATGACCACGCCACGGTCCTGCTGGGTACGAATGACCCTTCCCGCGGCCTGGACGACTTTCTGCAACCCCGGATACAGGTAGGTGTAGTCGTAACCGTCGCCGAAGATCGCGGCCATGCGCTGCTTGATCTGCTCGTTGACCGGGTTGAATTGCGCCAGGCCCAGGGTCGCGATGAACGCGCCGATCAGGCGGGAGCCCGGCAAGTCGACACCTTCCCCGAACGCCCCACCCAATACCGCGAAACCGATGCCCCGGCCATGTTCCTCGAAGCGTTCGAGGAAGGCTTGGCGGGGGGCTTCTCCCATGCCCCGCGATTGCGTCCAGGTGGCGATGTCCGGGTGACGCTCGGCAAACAGCCCGGCCACTTGCTGCAAATAGTCGAAACTGCTGAAGAATGCCAGGTAATTGCCAGGACGCGCGCTGAACTGGCGGGCCATCAACGCCACGATCGGTTCCAGGGATGCCTGGCGATGGGCAAACCGAGTGGAAATCCGGCTGACCACCTGGACGTCCAGCTGTTCGGCCTGGAATGGCGACTCCACATCGATCCAGACCGTGTCCGCCGGCGTGCCCAGCAGGTCGGCATAATAATGCCGGGGGCTCAGGGTCGCGGAAAACAGCACGCTGGCCCGGGCGGCCGTGAACCGTGGCCGCAGGAAACCGGCCGGCACCACGTTGCGCAGGCACAGGGTGGACCGGCTGCGCTGGCTGTGCGGCTCGCGCTTGTCTATATCGAACAGAAAGTGCTCATCGAACGACTCCGCCACCCGGGCGAACTGCAAGGCATCGAAGTAGAACGCCTGCAATGCGCTGTCCAGGCCCTGGGGATGGTCGTTGAGATAATCACCGATGGCCGTCGTGCATTGCATCAAGGCCTGCAGCAGCTTGTCCGGCGGTTTGTCGTAGGCCTGGTAGATCGCCAGTTGTGGCGCGTGCAGGGCGTTCCATTGCCGGTGGACCCGCTGCAAGGCTTTCTTCAGCGGTTCGGGAGCGCTCTTGCGCACGGCGGCCAGGGTCGACTGGTCGAGGGTCGCGCTGTACATCTGCCGGCCCCGCTCCACCAGGTTATGGGCTTCGTCCACCAGGGTCGCGACGGTCCAGCCATTGGCCTGGGCCAGGCCGAACAGCAAGGCGCTGAAATCGAAGTAATAGTTATAGTCGGCCACCACCACATCGGCCCAACGGGCCATTTCCTGGCTGAGGTAGTACGGGCACACCTGGTGGGCCAGTGCGATCTCTCGCAACGCGGCCTGATCCAGCAGCGTGACCTGGCTCGCGGCCTGGCGGGCAGCCGGCAGGCGATCATAGAACCCCCGGGCCAGCGGGCAGGACTCGCCGTGGCAGGCTTTGTCCGGATGCTCGCAAGCCTTGTCCCGGGCAATCATCTCCAATACCCGCAACGGCATCGACGGCGCGCTGCGGGTCAGCACCCGTGCCGCATCCAGGGCCAGTTTGCGACCCGGGGTCTTCGCCGTGAGAAAGAACACCTTGTCCAGTTTCTGCGGCGCCAGGGCCTTGAGCATCGGAAACAGGGTACCGACGGTCTTGCCAATGCCGGTGGGCGCCTGGGCCATCAGGCATCGACCGGTGCTGACGGCCTTGAACACCGACTCGGCCAGGTGTCGCTGTCCCGGCCTGAAGCCGGCGTGGGGAAAGGCCAGGGCCAGCGCACCGTCGTTGCGGGCCTGTCGATGGGCAACCTCCTGCTCGGCCCAGTCGAGGAACAGCGCGCACTGTTGCTCGAAGAAATCCCGCAGCTGGGTCGCCTCGAAGCTTTGCGCCAGGCGGGTTTCCCTTTCGCTGACGATATCGAAATACACCAGCGCCACATCGATGCGCGGCAGTTGCAACCTGTCGCACATCAGCCAGCCGTAGATCCTGGCCTGGGCCCAGTGCAACTGACGATGATTGGCCGGTTGCCGGGACAGGTCGCCCCGATAGGTCTTCACTTCCTCCAGGCAATTGCACAGCGGGTCATAACCGTCGGCCCGGCCCCTGACCTTCACCCCACGGTAGCTACCTTCGAGGCTGACTTCGGCCTGATAGCCCTCACTGCGCCGCGACGCCACGGTGCGATGACCGACGATACCCTCCAGGGCCGTGGGCGACGGGGTGAATCGCAGGTCAAGGTCGCCTGTCTTGGCGGTGAACTCGCAGAGTGCCCGCACGGCGATGCTGTACACCGGCTCCTGGCTCATGCGCCCTGTTCCATCCATTGCACGTAGCACACGGCGACCGGCATCCGATGCTCATGGCAGAACTCCAGCCAGCGCAACTGATTGTCTTGCAGGCGATCGCCGGGGCCTTTGACTTCGATCATCCGGTAGGTCTTGTGCTGCGGCCAGAACTGGATCAGGTCCGGCATGCCGGCGCGGTTGGCCTTGATATCCAGCAGCAGGCGGTTGAACCAGTGTTTGAGGTGCTCGGCCGGCAGGCAGTCCAGCGCCTGGTTCAACAGCTCTTCGGACAAGGCGCCCCAGAACACGAACGGCGACTGGATGCCCCACTTTTCCACGTAGCGCCGGATAATGGTGTGGCGATAGCGGCCGTCGTCCAGCTCGGCAAAGCAGTCCGCGAACAGGTCGGCGCGACGGGCGTGGAAATCTTCGTTGAGCAGGTCTACCGGACCACGCTGGAACGGGTGGAAAAACGCCCCGGGCAACGGTGCGAATATCGCCGGCCAGCACAGCAGCCCGAACAGCGAGTTGATCAGGCTGTTCTCGACGTAATGCACCGGAGCGGCTTCATCGTGCAGGTGGGCCTGGACGTGATATTCCACCGACAGGGTCGGGTCGATGCGCGGCAGTTGCAAGTCCAGGCGCTCCACTTCCCGGGCCAGCATGCGCGGCACCGGCGGGCCGCCGAGCTTGCGCCGCAGGCGGGGCACGATCCTGAGCAGGGCCTGGGCCTCGGCGGCGTCCTGGGGGGCCCCCGCAGCCTCTTCGCTCAATGCCAGGGCCAGGGCGTACTCGCCGATGCGCTCCAGCACACGGATCATCCGCAAACGGGCCCCGGGGTAGGTGCAGTCACGGTAGATGCCCAGGGCCAAGGCAAAGTCGGCGATGCGTTCGCCATACTGGCCGACCTGGAACAACAGCTTGCCCCGGCGGCGCTCCAGCCACGGGTTGCCCAGCTCCAGGGCATTGACCTGGGCGACGATGTCCTGGGGGGCCTCACCAGCTTCCAGGCGTTGCTGGCACTCGTACAGGAATACGCAGGCATCCACGTCCCGACGGCTGCGCAAGCCCCGTGATTCGGCGCTGAACGCCACGGTTTCATAGGTAAAGATGCCCAGGTCTGCCAGTACGAATTCCGACCAGTCCTGATAGAGGTTGCCGAAGAACATCAGCCGCAGACGATCGCAGATGCCCATGATGGTCAAGCTGTACAGCCGATCCTCAAGTTGCGGACACCAGGCGTGGAACGGCTGCGGCTCGTTGAACTGCTCGCCCAGGGCCTGGAGCCACTCGGTCTTCTTCGCCTTGGGCCGCTCGATCAGGTGCCCCAGGCACAGGAGAATTTCCGGTTTGAGCAGTACGTCGAACAACTCGGCGAGGCTTACGGGAACCTGTTCGACGACCCAACCCAGGGCCAGCAACGGTTCGACGGCGGTGCCGATGTCACCGATTTCGCAATAACTGAGCTTGCTGTGCCGAAAGCGCAATCCCTTGCGCATCACCATTCGCACCAGCAGGGCCTGGGACGCTCGGGGGACCGCTGCGAACTCATCGATGAAGCGCTGTTCCTCGGGGCTGAGCACATCGGCATAACGCTGCGTCAACCAGGCGAGTACCTGCTGGAAGTTGTTCAGATAGTAGAACGGATCGTCGAGGGGGTTGGCGGTCACGGAAAGAAGCGTCACAAATACTGGTTATGCGTACAGATATCAGCAACGAAGGGCACAGGCAACTGCAAAAGATGAGCGGTCTCCTATATTTAAAGGTGAAATCCTGCGGCCAGCGATGAACTTTCCTACAACAAGCGAGACCAATGGCGGTTGACTACAGTAGTGGCGCGGTCGAATCAGCCTGACCGCGCCTTTGATCGAGAGGTTATGGATATGAACATCAGATTTCTGGGCCTGCCTTTGGCCGCTGCCGCGTTCCTGGCGCTGGCCGGTTGCTCGACGCCGACCGTGGTGACCCTGCAGAACGGCACCCAGTATTTGACCCAGGACACCCCCAACACCCGCACCTCCGATGGCTTCTATGAATTCGAAGACATCTCGGGCAAGAAAGTCCGGGTTCGCGCCGACGAAGTGGCGACGATCCGCAAGGAAGACTGATCCTCTACAGGCCCTCTGCCCCCGGGGGGCCGCTCTCGCTCAGCGGACCTGATCGACATCCATTTCCAGGGCCAGGCCGCCCTCGTCGCAACTGATGGTCGCCCCCGTCCTTCGCAAGGACTGTTCCTGCATGCGCAGGCAATGCTCGTATTCCTGCCGGTTGGAACGATCGATACTGATGTTTCCGGTGATGCCCGGCCTCTTCGCCGCCTCGATGTCCACCCTGATCCAGGACCTGGGCATCTGCAACTCGAAACGCGGCAGGTGCGAAGGCGCATCTGCGCGGTGGTCGCCCTCGGCCATGGGCAACTGGTCGGCAGAGATGCCATACCGGGTCAGGATCGACTGATCCGGTAGATCCGCCAGCACGCCAACCGAAACCATTGCCCCCATCAGACCGATGAACAACCCTTGTCTACCCTTCACTGCAGTACCTCTCCTCATACGTGACGAGGGGACATGACCTCATGCGGTGCCGAAGCCTTGACGGCCCGGTTTCCCTCCTGGTCGATGCCCCCTCTCACGTCTTCCTCGAATCAAGTCAATCAGGCGAACACAAGGCCGTCGCCTCCTACCTGGGCCAGTCCGACACCCACCAGGGTCACGGAGCTGTCGCCTACCTTGAGCAAGGTGTCGTTGCCCACCTGCGACAGGTGCTGGCGGTAGTCGTAACCCGCGCCGGCGCCTTGGACGCCCAGGAACACCAGTGTGTCGCCGGCATCATACCCGCTGATGCGGTCCTGGCCGAACGCGCCATTGAAGATAAACGTGTCCTGTCCGCCACCGGACTGCATCACGTCTTTGCCCGAACCGCCCACGAAGGTGTCGTTCCCCGCGCCGCCCACCAGCACATCGTCGCCGTCCAGGCCGAACAGCCAGTCGCCTGTCGCCCGGGCCGCCAGGGTATCGTTGGCCGCACCGCCCTTGACCGCTGACGCATACGCGGTGACATGGCCATCGCTGACCAGGCCGTTCGCGGTGACGCTGTGGCTCACCTGATCCTTGAGCAGCCCCCAGAACGAGCCGGACTCCTTGCTCACCAGCGTGCCGATGTCGCGGGTCATGCTGATCTCCCCATGGGCGTCACGCACGTACAGCGTTCCCGCCCCATCATGGGCGAAACTGAAATCCTTCACCGACTGTTGCAGCTGCAAGGTGTTGTTGCCCTGACCGCCCAGGATCACGTTGTAGCCGCCACTGTCGCGAAAGGTGTCATTGCCGGCGCGTCCCTCCAGGTAATCGCTGCCCTGCCCGCCCTGGATCAGGTCATCCTTGTCGCTGCCGATGATCAAAGTGCTGCCCGTATGAGCCTCGGCGTTGCGATTGAGGTCCTGCACCCACGTATTACCGCGTGCCGGGTCCGAGAGGTTGGCGACCACGATGGTAGAGTCTTTGCCGGTGAGGTCATAGAACGCGGAGTCCATTATCCGCCCCATGCCGTCGCCGTAGCCCGTGGGCAGGTGGGAAATCCAGGTCGGGATGTTGAGGATGGAAAACGGCAGCACGTTCCATGCCGCCGAGGCGTAATGGTCGTTGAAGCTGACGATGTTGTTGGTCGCCGAGTCCTGGTGCGCGTCATGTACCCCCACCGACGACAGGTTGAACGTCGAGCCGTCCAGCGCCCGGAACACCGGGTCGTTCTCGTAACCGATGTTCAAGACCTTGTCACTGGCGCTTTGGGTGGGTGATGCATAGGCGATGTAGTTCGCGCCGCTGTAGAAGCCCCCCCACTTGTCGCCGCTCAGGTCCGCCAGGCTGTTGACCGCCAGCCCGCCCAGGCTGTGGCCGCTGACCAGTACGTCTTCGCCTGTCAGGCCATGGGCCCGGGCAAATGCCGCGACATCGCCGAGCAGGTTGCCGAAGGCTTCGCCGACATAGTTTCTGGCGAAGTCCTTGGGGCCCAGCGCGGCCATCACATCATGGATTACATCGCCGATGGAGTCGCTGATCAGGTTTTCACGAGGACCGCTGGTGCCGCGAAAGGAAATCCCGATTTCCTTGAGCTGCCCGTCGGCATCGTACTTGCCGAGGATTTCCACCTGGGCGGTGGTATAGCCGGCCTTCTCGCCAAAGAACGTTCCCCGGCCGTCCACCTTGCCGGCATAGCCCAACTGGGAGGCGCCGATGGGGGTCCAGCCGGCCTTTTGCAGCGCTTCCAGGGCCAGCTTTTCCGAGTCGGGATTCCATGGCACGCCGGGAATCACCCCTTGGGAGTCGGTGCCTCCCAGCAGGGCCGTCACCAAGGTCGCGGGCAGGCCGGCGCCGAAGCCGTTCTGCTGGTACCCGGCGGCAAAACCGTGGTCGAGGTTGTGATAGGAATACAGCATGATCGCCATCGCATCGCTGACCAATGCCTTCGATTCGATGGTGCCGAAGTTCTTGTAGTCGTAGATTCCCATGGTTGTTGCACTCTTTTTGTTGTTGGAATGAGTGGATATGCCTTGCCCGACGCGCTCGCACAGCAGCGGCCGGGCAACGTTTTCAGAAGCGCCAGTCCAGCGTCAGGCCGACGCCGTGGTTCTTGTCCCGGGAACCGAGCAGGCCGTTGTAGTCCAGGTTGAGCTGGACGTCCTTGGCCACCGCCAGCCCGGCACGGGCCCCCACCACCGCCGCGTTGCGGTCCATGGACACGCTCTGCACCGCGAAGGTGCTGCCACCGCCGACGAACGCCAGGTCCTGCTCGGAACGGGTGTCGCTCAGGTTGTGCTGCCAGCCGAGGGTTCCGGACAGCTGCAACTGCTGCGTCCTGGACAACGCCAGGGTATGCCCGGCCCGCACGCCCAGCGTCGACAGCAGCGCGTCGCGACGGTCGTCACCGGCACGCAAGGCCGCGGCGTCGCCCTTCTCATGGAAGCTGTCGCTGTCCAGGTGCACATAGGCCAGGTTGGCGAACGGCTCCAGGGCCACGGGTTCAAGATCAAGGCGATACGCCGCCTCGGTGAAGAACTGGGCGGTGCGGGCATCACGCTTGGTTTTCTCCCGGCCGTTCACCTCGTTGAATTGCAGGTCGCGCTGGACATCGATGCGATGCCAGGCGTAGGCACCACCCACCGTCAGGCGCAGGGCATCGATCTCATGCCCCAGGTACGCCCCCAGGTGATAGCTGTCTGCCTTGGCTGACGAGTGGGTGCCATCCCCCATGCTCAACGAACTGTCGCTGTACCCGGTGACGAAGCCCAGCCGCGTCCCGTCGGCGACCAGGCCATCCACACCGGCCAGCAGACCGCCAATGGAGCTGGTGGAACTGGCGTTTTCGTTGCCGCCGTCGCTTTTGCCCCAGGCTCCCAGGACCTTGACCCAGGCATTGCTGCCGGCATCGGTCGGCGCGGCGGCGTCGTACAGCGCGTCCTGACGCAACCGGTCGGTCACCGCGTCGCGCAGATGACGGCTGTCATTGATCAGCAACGTGCCGATGGCCGGGTGGATCTCGCCGGACAGCTGTTGGAATGCCTGTTGCGCCACCGCGGCGCTGGGGGACAGCAACAACGCTTCATACAAGGCGTTGCCCGCCCCCAATTGCTCGGCTGCGCTCGCCACGGCGCGCTGGTTGGGCGTCAGGCCAAGGCTGCTGAAGGAGGTCGCGTTGCGCGCCACCGCCAACTGGATGCCACTGGCGGAGTACGCCAGGTCGCCGCCCAGGAACGCATAGTCGGGCAACACCTGATCGAAGCGCCCTTCAATGCCGCCGGCCGCCTGCAGGATGTTTAATTGCCGGCCCAGCAGGCTTTTCACTTCACCGGCGGTGAGCAGTGTCGGGCTGTTTTCCAGAGACAGGGATACCGTCGCCCCGTCGATGATGGCCTTGCCGCCGGCAACGATCAGGTCGCTGGAGACAGGAGACACCTCTACCGCGTAATTCGAGCCGGGCTCGAAGGTCACGTCTGCGGCCACCTGCAAGGTGCCGATGGAGTTGCCCGGTGCCACGCTGGCGCCGCGTTTCGCCGTCAGGCTGGCGATGCGACCGTTGCCGCCGAGGATACCGCCCTCGTTCACGGTCACGGCCGAGGCCAGGGAGCCGGTGACCGCCAGCCGCCCTTCGTTGACCAGGGTCGGTCCGCTGTAAGTGTTGTTACCGGTGAGCACCAGGGTGCCGATGCCTTCCTTGGTCAGGCCGCCGTGCCCGGAAATATCGTTGCGCCAGACATCCAGGCCGCACTGTATGCCACTGCACACTCGCTGGGTGGGCAGGCCTGCATCGATGACCGCGCCGATCCCCGGCAGATTCGCGACGAACTGGCCGGAGCCATAGGCGCCATCGACCCGAAACGCTTGGGGTATATCCTGCGCGGTCACCAGCATCGACGGCCCGTCGATGGCCTTGCCCAGGTTGATCATGCCCCAGCCGTACAGCGCGTCGACACCCGGCGCGCCCATGTCCGTGGCCGTGGTGCGCAAGACGCTGGCCACCTGGGCACCGGTCATGTAGGGGAAACGCTCCATCAGCACCGCCACGCTGCCGGCCACATGGGGCGCGGCCATGGACGTACCGCTCTTGTTGGCGTAGCCCACGGTCAGGTCGTCCAGGCTGGTGCCGCCGATCACGGCGCTGTAGACCCGGGTGCCCGGTGCCGAGACGCAGAAACTGGCGGTATAGCCACAGCGCGAAGAGAAGGTGCTGATGGTGTACGGGTCGGCACTGCTGGTGTCAGGGTTGATCTGCAGGGCCGCCACCGTCAGCCAGTTGGGGGCGATGTCCGGCACGAAGTACGCCAGGCCCGCGATGGCGTCGGGGTTGTTGAGGTTGTAGTCGTTGCCGGCGGCGAAGATGGTGACGATCCCGCTGCGGGCCGCGGCGATGGCCCCTTCGTAGGCGCCCCCGGCCCGGGTACCCAGCAGCGGTTCGATCTGGTCGAACTGCAACTGCGCATCCTGCACGGTGAAATGCGCAAATGCCGGGTCACGGCCGCCCTGGTCGAAGCGGTCAGTGATGCCGATGCCCCAGCTGTTGTTGATGATCCGAGCCCCGCTGGCAATCAGCGCATCCCAACCGGCCTTGTACACCGCGCCATCGTTGCCCCGGATAATGCCGTCTTCAGGCCCCGGGTCGCCGTTATCGGCGCTGATGATCTGCGCATCGAACGCCACGCCGTGCATCGACCCGCCATCGCGGCTGCCGGCAGCGATCCCGCCGACGTGGGTACCATGGGAGCCGAGCTTGCCATCGGAGCCCACCGTGGGAGAGCCGTCATAGCGGAACGGGTCGCCGGCCTTCACCGGAATGTACGGGTCGGTGTATTCGCGAATGCCGCTGGTGACCAGGGTCACCACCTTGTCGGTGCCGGAGAATTCCGGGTGGGCGGCATAGACCGGTTGATCGAAGATACCCAGCTTGACGCCCTTGCCAGTGTAGCCGGCGGCGTAGGCCTGCTGTGCATTGATCGCCCCAAGCCCCCACTGCGCATCGAATTCGGCGCTGCGCCAACTGGCCGGATCCCCGGGCCGGCCACCCTCGACGTAGGGCGCCGCCTGGGCCGTGCCCAGGGTAGCCAGGGCGCAGAGCATGGCGCGGTTGAGCGTCCTGGGCAGGAACAGGCGCCCCGGTAGCGAGGGGTATTTCTTGTTATCGGTCTTCATCACGAACCATCCTTAGTTGTTGCAAGAATCCTTGGGTTGCCTTGGTCGGCTATTGCCCCCGTGTCACGAAGGCCTCGTCCACTTTCGCCAGGTCCTGTTCCCCCAGGGTGCCGGCGTAGTAGTGCAACTTGGTCCAGGCCATGAGGTAGTCATAGCGGGCCTCGGCCAGGTCGCGGCGTGTGGTGTAGAGCTGCTGTTCGGCATTGAGCGCATCGAGGTTGACCCGTTCGCCGCCCAGGATGCTCTGCCGGGTGGACACCACCAGCGCTTCGGCGGAACTCAGGGCTTTCTGGTAGGCCCGCAGCTTGTTCGCCCCCGACACACAGGCGCTGAACTGGCGGCGCAGCTCGATCAGGGTTTCGCGGGTCTTGGCATCCAGCTCGTATTCGGCCTGTTCCATGTTGCGGCTGGCCTGGCGGGTCGACGCCGAGACCCCGCCGCCGGCATACAACGGCACGCTGACTTCCAGGCCGATGGTGTTGGTGTCGTAGCGCTGGTTATAGGTGTTGCCGCTTTCGGACTCGTTCTGGCGCATCGTTGCATAGGCGCTGATGGTGGGCAGGTGTCCGGCGCGGTTGCGTTCCACTTCAAAGCGGGCCACATCTACCGCCTGGCGCTGGGAAGCCAGGGTCGGGTTGTTGCTCACCGCCAGGCCATGCCAGCTGTCGAAACTGGCCGGTTGCAGGGTGAACACCTGGAAGGTCTCGTTCAGTGGCGCCAGGTCGCCGATGTCCAGCGCCGGCACACCGATCAGCGCGCCAAGCTCACGCAAGGCGGCATCCTGCTCGTCGCGGGCTTCGATTTCTTCGGCAATGGCCAGCTCGTATCGCGACTCGGCCTCGAGGATGTCGGTGCGCGTGCCTTCGCCCTGGCGAAACATGTGTTCGTTCTGCCGGAACTGCTGTTCGAACGCCCGTTTCTTGGCCTGGGCGATGTCGATCTGATCCTGGGCGAACAGCGCCTGGGTGTAATGGCTCAGCACCCGCACCAGGAGCTCCTGGCTCTTGCTGCGGAAATTTTCATCGGCGAACAATGCCTGCGCCACACCCTTGCGATAGGCCGCGTAGGCCTCGTAGTCCAGCAGCGGCTGTTGCAAGGTCAGGCTGGAGCCGTAGCTGCTGTAGTTGCGATTGTCATGCTGACTGGCGCCGTGGTCATTGAGATAGGTCACCTTGGATCGGTTACGCCCCTTGTTATAGCTGTAACCCAGGTGAGGCAGCAGCCCCGCACGGCCGATGGCGCGGTTCTCCAGGCCCGCGTCGCGTTCCTTGATAGCCCCGAGGTAGACCGGGTCGTTGCGCAGGGCCTGCTCATAGATCTCGAATGGCCCCATGGCCCAGACGTTGCCGCAGGCGGAAACAGCCAGCACCGCCAACCACTGGAAATACTTCATGCCACCGGACATCCTTATTCTTCGGTCAACGCAGAGCCGGCTCGGTCGAGCAGCGGTTTGAACAGGTAGTTGAGCAGCGAGCGCTCGCCGGTGCGCACGAACATCTGCGCCGGCATGCCAGGCTTGATCACCAGGCCATTGAGCTTTTCCAGCGCCTGCTCGCCGACATTGCTGCGCAGCACGTAATACGGCTCGCCGGTCTTCTCATCGAGCATCTGGTCGGCCGAGACCAGGCTGACTTCGCCCGCGACCCTGGGGGTGCGGTTCTGGTTGAAGGCGGTGAAGAGGATGTCCACCGGCAGATGAAGCCCCACCTTGTCGACCAGGTTGACCGGCAGATGCCCTTCCACCTCCAGCCGCGTGCCCTGGGGCACGATTTCCAGCAAGGTATCGCCCTGGCGCACCACCGCCCCTTCGGTGTGCACCCCGAGGTTGACGGCGATGCCGTCGGCGGTGGCAAGGATCTCGCTGTGTTGCAGCTCGAAGCCGGCGGATTTCAATTGCTGTTGCAGGGTCTCGCTCTTGAGCTGGGCATCGGCCAACTGGCTGCGCACTTCCTTCTGGTATTCCTCGCCATGCTGTTGCAGCTTCAGGCGCGACTCGACGATGCCCTGCTCCACCCGGCCGCTTTCACCGGCGTTCTGGGCCAGCTCCTGCTGTACCTGCGACAATTGCCGCTGGTACTCCAGCAAGCGATTGCGCGGGATGTAACCATTGTCCGCCAGAGGTTGCAGGTTACTCAGTTGCGAACGCAGTGAATTGGCCTGGGCGCTCAAGTCGCTGCGAGCCCGACGCATGCCCGCCAGTTGCGCCGTGGCGCCATCGATGCTGGCGCGCAACGCGGCCTGCTCCCGGGCAAAGGCCTCGCGGCGGCTGCTGAACAGCTGGCGCTGGCCTTCGAGCACCAACGCCAGGCGGGGATCAAGGTCATCGCCCAACTCTGACGGGAAGCTCACCTGGCCCAGGTTGTCCCGCTCGCTTTGCCAGCGCGCCAGGCTGGCCCGGGCCATGCGGTACTGGGCCTGCAGCGATTGCACATCGGCAGCGGCCTGGGTCTGGTCAAGCCGGAACAGCGCCTGGCCCTGCCTGACCGCCTCGCCTTCACGCACCAGGATCCGGCTCACCACGCCGCTGCTCATCGACTGCACGGCCTTGCGCTTGCCTGAGACCACCACGGTGCCTTGCACGGCGATGCCCTGGTCCAGGGGCGCCAGGCTGGCCCAGGTGAAAAAACTGCCCGCGCCGATGAGCGCCAATGCCCAGCCCATGCGGGTAAAAAAACGGGCGTCGCGTTCGGGACGCTCGAGGTGTTGTCCCGAGCGCGAAGAATGTTCGAGGCTCATATCGCGATCCTTGTTCATACGCTGCCGGGCTGGCGGTTGGCGTGATACTGGCGGCTCATGCTCACTCCGCTGGGCGCTGCCGGGGGCTTATCCCGTGGAGCCTGGGTTTGTCCGGACAGCTCTCGCAGCACGTCCTGGCTCGGACCGAAGGCCTGGAGCCGGCCTTCGTTGAGCACCAGTAGCTTGTCGGCCTGGGCCAGGGCCGAAGAGCGATGGGTCACCAGGACGACACTGGTGCCCTGGGCTTTCATCAGGGCAATGGCGCTGGCCAGGGCGGCCTCGCCGACGGTGTCGAGGTTGGAGTTGGGCTCGTCGAGCACCACCAGGCTCGGCCGGTCGTACATCGCCCGGGCCAGGGCCACCCGTTGTTTCTGGCCACCCGACAAGCCGCCGCCGTCCTCTCCAAGCAGCGTGTCGTAGCCTTGGGGCATGCGCAGGATCAGCTCATGCACGCCGGCCTGCTGCGCGGCGGCAACGACCTTCTGCGGATCGGCCTCGCGAAACCGGGCGATATTCTCGGCGATGGTGCCGCTGAACAGCTCGATGTCCTGGGGCAGGTAGCCGATGTACGGGCCCAGCTGGTCGCGGTTCCAGCGATGGATATCGGCCCCGTCGAGCCGCACCGTGCCCCCCAGGAGCGGCCATACCCCCACCAGCGCCCGGGCCAGGGTGGACTTGCCGGACCCCGAGGCGCCCAGCACCCCGAGCACTTCCCCGGCGGCGAGACCGAAGCTGACGTGATGCAAGGTCGCCTGGCGTCGTCCGGGAGGCCCGGCGCTGACCTGTTCGAAGCTCACCTGGCCCTTGGGCGGTGGCAATGGCATCGTGTCGTCCTGAGGCGGATAGGCGCGCAACAACGCATCCAGACGGCGATAAGCCAATTTGGCACCGCTCCACTGCTTCCATACTGCAATCAACTGATCGATGGGGCTCAGCACCCGGCCCATCAGGATCGAGCCGGCGATCATCATGCCGGCGGTCATGTCGCCCTTGATCACCAGCACCGCGCCCAATCCCAGTGCCAGGGATTGCAGGCACAGGCGCAGGGTCTTGCTGAAGGCGCTGATCACCGCGCCAGTATCGCTGGCCTGGTTCTGCAGGCCGAGAAAACGCGAGTGCACAGCAAACCAACGATTGCGCAAGGCGTCGAGCATGCCCATGGCCTGGATGGATTCGGCGTTGTGCAGGTGGCTGGTGGCCAATTGGCTGGACTGCTGCGAATAACCGCTGGCCTGCCCCAACGGCTTGCTGGTCATGATTTCGTTCAGGCAGGCCAGGCCGATAAGCAACAAAGTGCCGACGGTGGCGAACACGCCGAGCCAGACATTGAACAGGTAGATCACCAGTAGATAGATCGGGAACCACGGTGCATCGAAGAAGGCGAACAGCGCCGGCCCGGTGACAAACTGGCGAATATGGGTCAGGTCGCCCAGGGATTGGCCGGCGTTGCCTTCGCCCTGGAACAGGTTGCGCTCGAACGCGGCCTTGTAGACCTGTAGGTTGAAGCGCCGCTCCAGTTGGCTGCCAATGCGGATGACGATGAAACTGCGGACCATTTCCAACAGCCCGATGAACACGAAAAACCCCACCACCATCAACGACAACATCACCAATGTGGTTTCGTTTTGCGAAGACAGCCCGCGATCGTACACCTGAAGCATATATATCGAAGGTGCCAGCATCAGGACATTAATCAGCGCAGTAAAACAACCGACACTCAACAGAATATTCTTATAATCGCCCAGCGCTTTAATCAGCGGCAGCGCGGCAGCGCTCCTTGCCATGTTCATCGATCTTCCTTGCTGTTGGCTTTGCCAGTGAGTTGATAACTCTGCAACTTGCCAATCTTCCAGGCTTTGTACGAAAAGTGCCTGATCGTCCCTCGGCAATTTTTCGTGCAACCCCTACTCATTCAAGTGGCACACACCCCTGTTCGCACCTGTTCAAACAAGCGAGTGCAAATCGGCGATATTGTACGAACGATTTAACGCGCGCTTTGCGGGATATCGCGTTCAAGCAGGATTTTCAATCCGGATTTAAGCGTCACCTGGTAATGGTCCGTCTGGCGCAATCCCAGATGTGTCCGGGCATTGTGTTTGCCGATCAGCGAAAGCCCATCGGGTTCGGGGAACCAATGCACCGGTTCATCTCCGAGCCAGTGACCCAGGCAATCGGTCTGGCCGCCCAGGCTCTGGTCCGCGTTGAGCTCGATCGTGCAAGTGTTGGACGGTTTGTCCTGCAATGCCTGGGCCGGCGCATTTTCCTGGGGGCCAGACAAGACGGCCCGCCAGACACCAGCCAACTGTGAGGGTTCTGCTAGCAACAAGCTGCGTGCCATGGCGACTTCTCCAAAAAGCGATAGCGAGGTAGCGAGTAGCCAGGCGATTGCCGGGGCGCTACGGTGCATGGAATTTCTACTCATTTCTTGATTCCAACGCTGCCCCTGGGGGCTGGCGCCAGCCGTGCGTCTTCAACACGACCAGCGCCAGCGCCCCAGGGTAGCGATATCAGGCCACGATGTCCGAGACGGCTGCCTGGCCGACGGTGCTGACCAGGAAGTCAGCCACGCCATGGCCGGAGAAGTCCACCGCCAGTACGCTATTGCCACCCGAGGTCGAGAGCACCGCATCGCCCGCCGCACCGGTGAAGGCATTGACGAAATGCAGGCCTGCGCCGTTGGTGATGCCCGTCAGGTCGATCTTGTCCAGGCCACTGACGAAATCGAGGATCTGGTCCGTGGCGCCCGGACGCGAGTCGGAACTGGCCGCGAACACGAAGGTGTCCGAGCCCGAACCGCCCCACAGCTTGTCCGCGCCGCCCGCGCCCCACAGGATGTCGCTGCCGGCACCACCCTTGAGCTCGTTGGCCACTTCATTGCCGATCAGCAGGTCGCTGCCCGAGCCGCCAATGGCGTTTTCGATGGTTGCGCCCTGGGCGATGGACACGTTGCCGACCATGCCGCCAACGTCAGAGAACGAGGCATCGTTGAGATTGATCTTCTGGTTCTGGGTGAAGCCGGAGAAGTCCAGCGTATCGCGTCCGCCCGCGTCCCATACCGAAAACACCACCTTGTCCGACGATGACGAAGCGCTGAGGAAATCGCGACCGGTATTGGAATTGAAGCCGTAGGTCGTATCGCCGGTACGGGTGCTGGTGTTGGCCCCGTAGAGTTTCTGGATGGCGGCGATGTCGTCCATCAACGGTCCGGAAGCATAGGCCTCGACCCCGCCCTTGCTGAAGTTCTGGTCGGTATTGCTTTCGCTCCAGTAGCTCATGAGGCTGTAGCCGCGGGTGTCCTCGGCATACGTGGCATCATCGTAGGACGGGCTGCCTTCACCGGCGTTGTAGTCGCCGGGGTGGGCCAGGCCAAGGGTGTGGCCGATCTCGTGGGTCAGGGTCTGGCGACCGTAGTTGTTGAGGTCCGGGTTCTTGTTCTGGGTGTAGCTGCTGTTGATCAGGTACCAGGACGTCCCGTCATACCCCGCGCCGGTACCAGGGAGGTAGGCGAAGGCCGCCGCACCGTCCTGGCCGCTGCTGTAGTTGCCGAAGGTCATGTGGCCGTCGCCGCCGCTGGCCCTTTCGGTAAACGTGACGTTGGCAACATCCGCCCAGGACTGCATGGCCAGGACCGCCTGGCCTTTCTGCTGGGCGCTGAACTGGCTGAAACCGCTGATCCCGTGCTTGTTCATGGTGCTCGAGGAGGCAGAGGTCAGAAAGGTATAGGTCAGCTCGATCTTGCCGCTGCCGTCCCGATCCTGGTAGGCCGCGCCATCACGCAGCAACTGGGTGGCGGCTTCATCCACGGAATACGAAGGCTTGCCGTTGATGGTCAGGTCCCCACCCCGGTCATATTGATGGCTGAAATTATTGATCTGGTTGAATGCGGTACTGGGGGCGGCCAAGGGCTGCGGAGCCCACAGGAGTTGATCGGCAGAATCAATGGCGCTGGTTTTGATTTTCGACATAAACACACTTCCTTGTTTGCAATGGAACAGTTTTTGTCAGACAGACAATCTCTGGCGAGATCGTCCAATCACTCGCCCAATTGAGGACGCACGAAAACTGACACAATTCGAAATCAAACGTCTAGCGAATTTTTTTCGAATCCGCAAAGCACCCGTTCAAGCAACTAAGCCGGGTACGCGGCGCTGTCCCCGTTAATACGGGCGCTTATCGAATTTCGTTTAGGATTGTCGGACAAAATCCTATTTAAATATTAAATATCGATAAACACGACTTGGCGAAACCCGTCGCAGTTTCAACAACTAAGTGCCAGCGAAACGCTATTAATCAATATCTACCAAGCACTCTACGAAAACTCTTGGGACGAAGGTCAGGCGAGGCGGTTTTCAACGCATGTAAGGAGCATCAAGGCTTTTCGTGTTCACCGACTTTCGCCGCGCAGACTTCTCGCAGGCAACCTCGAAGCCAACGATGCCCGGGGTCGGCCTCCATCCGTGGGTGCCAGAGCATGGCTATCGTGAAGGACGGCACCGCAAACGGCAGCGCAAAACTGTGCAAGCCGACGCGAAGCCGCTCGGTGTAGCGTTCGGGCACGGTGGCGATCAGGTCGCTGGCACCGGCAAGCCCCAGGGCCGTGGAAAACCCGGGGACCGTGATAGCGATGTCTCGCGACAGGTTCGACGCTGCCAGCGCGCGGTCGATGGGGCCGTGATCGAGGTCGCGCAGGGAAACCCCGATATGCCCGCCCGCCACGTAGTCGGCGACGCTGACCTGGGCCAGGCTCAGCGGATGCCCCACGCGCACCACCCCGACGAAACGGTCTGTGAACAACGCCTGGGTTCTCAATTCGGGGCCGGTGTCCTGGTCCACGACAGCGGTTTCCAGGTCCACGCTGCCCTCGCGCAGGGCCGTGCTGTCCTTGTTGGCCTTGTCCACGAAGCGCAACCGCACGCCAGGCGCCTGCTCGGCGATGCGGGCGATGAGGTCCGCCGCGAAGTTTTCCACGAACCCTTCACGGGTGCGCAAGGTGAAGGTCCGGCTCAACCGTCGCAGGTCCGGAATCTGCACGGGGCGCAGCACAGCCTGGGCATCCTGTACCAACTGTGCGACCTGCTCGCGCAACGCCAGCGCCCGTGGCGTGGGGACCAACCCTCGCCCGGCCCGCACCAGCAGCGGGTCTGCCAAGGTGTCCCGCAACCGTGCCAGTGCCCGGCTCATCGCCGACGGGCTGAGCCGCAGCCGCTTGGCGGCACGGGCCACACTGCCCTCCGACAGCAATGCATCGAGGGTGATCAGCAGGTTGAGGTCTGGAACGGACATTCGCACGGCCCTGTACTGAGAGATGGCGTCGTATGCAGCTATAAAGTGCAAATGCTGCGTCTTCCGCCATGTTAAGCCTGGGCGTACCGTTCTGACAGCTCCATTTCAGGAAAGCCGCAGACAGAGGAACCGCGATGAAGCCAGTCAATACGCAACAGTGCCCGCCACTCGACACATCTCCTCGGACCACGGCCTGGCCACGCTGGGCGCTGTCCAGCCTTGCGCTGGCGACGCTCCTGGCTTCTCTCGGCGCCAGTGTCGCTGCAGTGGCCTTGCCGGCGCTGGCCCACGGGCTGAATGCATCGTTTCAGGCGGTGCAATGGGTGGTGCTGGCTTATCTGCTGGCGATCACCACCTTGATCGTCAGCGTCGGGCGCCTGGGGGACTTGCTGGGGCGACGCAGACTGCTGCTGGCCGGGATCCTGCTGTTTACCCTGGCCTCAGCCGTGTGCGGCCTCGCACCGTCCCTGGGGTGGCTGGTCGCGGGACGAGCCTTTCAAGGCCTGGGGGCGGCCATCATGATGACGTTGACCCTGGCCCTGGTGGGCGAATTGGTCGACAAGGACCGGACCGGCAGCGCCATGGGGCTGCTGGGCACCCTGTCGGCGGTGGGTACGGCCCTTGGCCCTTCCCTGGGGGGCACGCTGATCGAGGGGTTCGGCTGGCAGGCGATCTTCCTGCTGAACGTCCCCTTGGGGCTGCTGACGCTGCTGCTCGCCTGGCGCTTCCTGCCTGCACGCGCCAGCGCGACCAGCACCGACAGCATCCGCTTCGATATCCCCGGCACGGTGTTGCTGGCGATGGCCCTGGGCGCCTACGCGCTGGCCATGACCCAGGGTCGCGGGCATTTCGACGGGACTCATGCCGCCTTGCTGGCGCTGGCCGCCCTGTGCGTGGGGTTGTTCATCCGGGTCCAGAAGCAAGCCATATCGCCATTGATTCCCCTGGGGCTGTTGCGTGATCGCCCCATGGTCGGTGGCCTGGCCACCAACGCCCTGGTGGCGACGGTGATGATGGCGACCCTGCTGGTGGGGCCGTTCTACCTGGCCATCGCCCTTGGCCTACCGGCGACCCAGGTGGGGCTGGCCCTGGCCGTCGGACCCGCCACAACCGCGTTGAGCGGGGTGCCTGCCGGGCGGCTGGTGGACCGGTTCGGCGCGGGCACGATACGGTTGATCGGGCTGGCGATCATGCTGCTCGGCTGCGTCGGGCTGACGCTGTTGTCAGCGTCTTTGGGAACGACCGGCTACATCGCGACGATCATGGTGACCACCGTGGGCTACGCACTGTGTCAGACCGCCAACAACACAGCGGTGATGGCCGAAATCCCCGCCAGCAGGCGTGGCGTCATCTCCGCGCTGCTCAACCTGTCGCGCAATCTGGGGTTCTTCACCGGCGCTTCGGTGCTCGGCGCGGTCTTCGCCGCCGCGCTGCCGACGAACGGTATCGGCGCGGCCACTGCCCAAGCGGTCACCAACGGCCTGAATTTCACCTTCGCCGTCGCTTCATTATTGCTGGTCCTGGCTTTGGGCATTGCCTTGCGAAGCTGCGTCCCAGAGCCGTTTCGGGAGGTTGAAGCGTCCCCACCCCGCCAATGATGGCAATATGATTTCCAATGCCCAAGTCATGATGCAGATCAAAAAAAAGTGAACCAATCGCAAAATGGACTGAAAAAAGCCACATGACATTCATTTTCAGGTGCTATTTTTAGGTCTCACTGGTAGAGCCATGATGGTTCTTCCTTCCTGACATGAGCAAAAGGAAGCGCTTGATGAAGAGGGCGGGCAACAGATGAATAGAGGATCGTCCGGCAAGGTTACGTTTCCCAACGCCTGCCAGTTGATGCGTTGGCATTTCCATCCCATGGGTTTCGAGGCCAGTATGGACGCCCCGGGCAGCATGGTGGCCCGTCTGTTCGACCGCGCCAGCGGCGAAACCATGATCGCGATTGCGGGCATTCCCTGCGCGACCGTGATGAACGCTCCCGATGTGGAGCGAATCATCGAGGCGGTGGAAGCGGAGCTGGAAGCCTTTGTGCCTCCCGTTGGCTTGAGGCGATTTGCATCCTGACGAAAAAAGCCCACGCCAGTGGGCTTTTTTGTGGGCGACGGTTTCACACCCTGGCGAACCGTCACCCACCCCGGGCGCGACGCTGGTCGGCAAAGAAGGCCTTGCCCGTTCCGATGCGATCCGAGGCCCTGGGCGCGTTGGCGGCCTGGCCTTCCTGCCCGTCGACGTACCAGTAGCAGTGCTGCACTGCTCGTGTGATCCCCACGTAGGCCAGGCGCAGGATCTCGTCTTTCTGCGCCGTATCGTACGGTTCGGCATCCCCGTCCTGTCCCAGCCCGGCCATTCGGTAGACCTGATTCTTGTAGGGCGAGCTGCTCAGGTGCTGGCAGTCACCAAGCAGGAATACCGCATCCGCCTGTAGCCCTTTAGCACTGTGATAGGTCATCTGGCGCAAGCGGCGAGCCGGATGCGGCAAGCTAGAATCCACATTAACTATTGGCTGAATATGCTTTTCTATCAAAAGCTTATCGCTTGTTTTTCGATACAACATCAAGATTGAATCGCCCTTGCGATAATGTTCTTCCAGCTTGCGGGCCATGCCCTCGTCGTCGCGGTCGAGCACCGCGACCGGGCTGGGTACCGAAGGCTTGCCGCTGGCCTTGGCTTTCTTGCCGGGGATGGCGGCGGCGGCCCGCACGATGTGCTCGGCCGCATCGATGATGTATTGATGGCTGCGGTAGTTGTCCGTGAGCATGACCCGGGTGTTCGCCGGCGACGGAAACTGCTTGGTGAACGCCATGAAGTAACTGGGTGAGCTGCCGCGCCAGCCGTAGATGGATTGCCAGTCGTCCCCCACGCACAGCAATGACGAACGTTGCGCGGCGCGCCCCACGTGCATGGCCGCTCCACGACTGCGCACTTCTCGAAGACAGGCGCGAAGCCAGGAGACGATCTGCGGCGAGACGTCCTGGAACTCGTCGATCATCAGGTGCGACAAGGGCCGTAGTTGCTCATCGCCCAGCAATCTGAAGTTTTCCGGTGAATGCTCGCTGAACAGCGCGAACATCCGGTTGTAGGTCATCACAGGTGGCGACTGGTCGAGCAGATGGTCTTCGAAGGCTCGCCAGAAACGACTCAGTGCCTCGAAAAAGTATCGGTCCGGGTCGTCCTGTGCGAAGCACATCTGTCCTACCGCATCCGGAACGTCCAGGCCAAGGTTCTCGATGAAACTGGCGGCGGCCACGAAACAATCCAGCAGCGGTGCCGCCCCCAGTTCGCCCTTGACCTTATAGTCGAACCCTGGGCCGGCGCTGGCATCCCCAGCCAACGCACTCAAAACACGTCTTGACGATTCGTAACTTTCTATCCATATCAATGGCTTACGACAGAAAGCTTGAAACAGGGTGCGCTTTACAGCCCATTCCGCCCGGATGCCCAGGCGTGCCCCCGGTCGGCTGAGCCGGGCATCCTCCTGCGGGTCGAAGCCCAGCATTACCCAGGCATCCAGCGAGGCAATGTAGCCATGGCAGTGGAATGTCGAGCCGTTGATCTGGAAGGTCTGGCGCCTGGGCTCGATGCCCTTGATGGGCCACGCCCCGGCGCGGAACCACAGGTCCTCGATGGCATCGCACAACTCTTCGTCACGCTGGGCGGCAAGTTCGGTGACGGCGACGCGTTTCTGTACATCGGGGTGGTCGCGCTCCAAGGCCTTGAGTTGCAGGGCGTGCCGGGACAGCGAGCCGATCAGCTCACGGAATCGTTCATCGCGCTGGTAAAGGTGGTGATAGCAGGCGTTTAGCTGCTGGCGTTGAGCATCATTGATGCGCAAGTCAAAGGGATTGCCCTCATCGTCATCGCCCGCCACCGCGCGATGGCTCAGGGTCTCGAAAGCCTGGAGCCGTTCGAATCCCGGCAGGCTGCGCACCATGGGCAGAATTCTCGAATGGAAGGTCCGCACCAGGTCTCGCGCTTCCTTGAGACTGACCGTACGCCCCCACAAGGCGAAAACCTCGATCAGTTTCTGGATGAAATCCTTGCGTGACTCGCGGGTGAAGGTCACCACGGTCATCGAATCCAGTTCGAACCCCAGGTATTGGGACAGCAGCACGATACGCAGCACCAGGGTCGTGGACTTGCCCGCACCGGCCCCCGCCACCACCGAGGTGGACGGTGTGTCGCTGAAAATCATCTTCCATTGCGCGGCACTGGGCTGCGCGTGGGCGGGCAGCAATCGGGCCACATCCGCCTTGATGCGTTTCTTCAGTTCAGCGGTCAAGGGCAAGCGCCAGTCATCGAACAACAGATCATCGACTCTCGGCGCCGGGTGCTCGGTGCTGCGAGCGTCACGGATCAACAGGACCTGGCGCCCCTCTTCCAGCCCCTCGGCCCGGCCTTCCTGATATCCGTAATCGAAACCGGCGGTATGACCACTACGAAAACCATCCGCCTGACCGTGCAACCACGATGCCCGGTGCTGGGCTCGCAGCCGCGTCAGGCCGTGGCCGAACAAGCGCGCGGCCAGGCGCTTGAGCAGCGGCATCTGGGCCACGGGTAGAAGTTCGGGAGGAAGATCGGGAGAGTGTTGCGCCACGCTGAAAAACTCCGGTGTACAGAACCATGGGCGCTATGGTGTCTTGATTTGCCGTTGAGTGCCACTCAAAAGCTTGCAGGTCAGAGGGTTAGGCAATGAACTGAAAGTGCCTTGATAACGCCAGCACCGCGGGCCTGTCCCTCAAGCAAGGCTGCCGGATACGGGCAATCGACGAGCATTGGGGCGATCCGGTATCGTGCCGTTCGATACCTTGTCCTTCCCTTGGGCAATCACGGACTGCGAAGCCAGCATGAACCAGATGAACCATGACGTCGTCGCCAGCGATTCGATCTGCCAGCCCCGTACCCTGGTCTTCCTGGCCTACCCGCAGATGGGCTTGCTGGACCTGACCGGTGCCCAGACCGTCTTCTGGGCGGCTACCAAGGCCATGACTGAACGTGGCCTGCCCGGCTACGCAGTGCACACGGCGAGCCTCGACGGCGGGTTGATGCGAACCGCCGAAGGCCTCGCCGTGGACACCTGCGCCCTGCATCGCTTCGACGAGGCGCCTATCGATACCTTGATCGTGCCCGGCGCCCCCGATATCCGCCAGGCCATGATCGACTGCGTCGATCTGGTGGATTGGCTGCGGGCCGCCTCGGTCAAGGCCAGGCGCACCGCATCGGTATGCAGCGGCACGTTCCTGATGGCCCAGGCAGGCCTGCTCGACGGGCGCCGGGCCGCCACCCATTGGGCCATGTGCGAGATGCTCAGGAACGGTTTCCCGGCGGTCGAAGTCGACCTGGACGCGATTTTCATCCAGCAGGACCGGATATGGACCTCGGCGGGCGTCAGTGCTGGCATCGACATGGCCCTGGCCCTGGTCGAAGCCGACTGCGGTCGCGAAGTCGCGCTGCAAGTGGCCCGGGAGCTGGTGGTGTTTCTCAAGCGGCCCGGCGGACAGGCGCAGTTCAGCCAACTGCTGCAATTGCAGACCCGGGACAGCGCCGGATTCGACGAGCTGCACGTCTGGATCAGCCAGCACCTGGACGATGACCTGACCATCGAACAACTGGCTCGCCAGGCCCGGATGAGTCCGCGCAATTTCGCCCGGGTCTACAAGCGTCGCACGGGACATACCCCGGCCAAGGCCGTGGAGATGTTCCGCCTGGAAGCCGCGCGACGGCTGCTGGAAGACTCCCAGCGCAACATCGACCAGATTGCCCGGTCGTGCGGCTTCGGTGACGAGGAGCGGATGCGCCTCACCTTCCAGCGCCACCTTTCGATTTCCCCACGGGACTACCGTCAACGGTTTTCCCGCTGACCCCGGCCTGCCAGATCCGATGCTGGCAGGATTTCAGGGTTTTCTGTCCTACCGGCGAAAACGCGGCACTTTTAAGATACGAGACCGAAGCTCTGTCCTTGCGACGCCCCGGAGCCGGCCCCTCAAAAAATACAAAAGGTCCGCCAGCGTGCCCACACCCGCCACGATGTTCAAAAGCATCCATGACAGCCTCCGGTACGCCCCCTGTCAGATCGCCTCGCGACCTTCGATGGGGATCAGTCCCCATCCGCTGGTGAACGCCCTGGGCTGGGCGGTCGGGCTGGTGGTGGCCTGCGGCATTGTCATCATCAATTCCGAGACCCGATCCGACCTGGCCCCCACCCTGCTCTACATTACCTTGCTGTTGATGGCGGCCAACCTGTTCTCCATCAACCTGGTCATCACCGTCGCGCTGATGTGCATGCTCCTGCTCACGGCGATGTTCCTGTACAACGGCGGTTATCATCGCTGGGACTCCACCACCGGCTTCTTTCGCTGCCTGACGGCCCTGTCCGCCATCGCGTTCCTGGCGCTGCGCAGCAAGCAGGCGTCCGACAGCCTGCGCCACAACGAGGCCTATCTGGTCGGAGCCCAACGCCTGAGCCAGACCGGCAGCTTCGGCTTTCGCGGCGATCGTTCGGACCTGTCCTGGTCGGAGGAGTCGGCGCGGATCTTCGAATACCCCAGCGGCAAGACGCCGACGGTTTCGATGGTGCTGGAACGCACCCACCCCGAAGACCTCGAACGGGTGCTGGATATGTTCGGCCAGGCCGCCCGTCGCGCCCCCCAGATCGAGGTCGAGCTGCGGCTGCTGATGCCTGACGGGCGCATCAAGCATATCCATCTGATCGCCAGCCTCCTGCCTTCCGCACAGGGTCGTTTCCAGTACCTGGGGGCCTTGATGGACATGACGGCCAGCAAGCAGGCCGAGGAAGCGCTGTTCCGCGCCCAGGCTCAACTGGCCCATGTCACCCGCCTGACCTCGCTGGGGGAAATGGCCGCCTCCATTGCCCATGAAGTCAACCAGCCGCTCACCGCCATCACCAGCAGTGCCCAGGCCTGTCGACGCTGGCTGGAGCGTCCGCAGCCCGACCTGGAGGAAGCCCTCGATTCCCTCGAGCGGATCGTCGCCAGCTCGAGCCGCGCCAGCGAAGTCATCGACCGTATCCGGTCGCTGTCGCGCAAATGCGATCCACGGCGTCAGGCCGAGTCGCTGGACGAAGTGGTCAACGAGACCCTGAACCTGGTCCAGCAGCAACTGGTGCTGCACAAGGTCACGGCGAAAGTGGACCTGGCGACCTGCGCAGGCCATGTCAGCGCCGACCGGGTGCAATTGCAGCAGGTGATCATCAACCTGGTCATCAATGCCTGTCATGCCATGGACGCCGTTGCGGTCAGCGACCGGCTCCTGCAGATACGCACCTGGATAGAGGACAACGAGGCCGTCCTGGAGGTGACTGACCAGGGCACGGGCATCGCGCAGGATGTCCTGCCTTCGCTGTTCACCCCGTTCTTCACCACGAGAGAGAACGGCCTCGGCATGGGCCTGGCCATCTGTCGCTCCATCATCGAATTCCACGACGGCAGGATCTGGGCCACCAGCGAAGCCGGTCGAGGGACTTCGTTCAGGTTCGCATTGCCGCTTATCCCTTGACCCATGACCGCCTCGGACACGCCCATGACTTTCGATCACGCCGCTCGCCAGGCCAATCTCCAGGAACCGATCGTCTACATCGTCGACGACGATGCGCCACTGCGCGAGGCCCTTGGCAGCCTGTTGCGCTCCATCGACCTGCAGGTGGAGCTATTCGGCTCGGTAGCGCAGTTCATGCAATTCCCCCGCCCCGCCGTCCCCAGTTGCCTGGTGCTGGATGTACGCCTGCGGGGCACCAGCGGCCTGGATTTCCAGCAGGAACTGGCGGCGGCCAACATCAACCTGCCGATAGTGTTCATGACCGGCCACGGCGATATCCCCATGACGGTCCGGGCCATGAAAGCCGGGGCGGTGGATTTCCTGAGCAAGCCGTTCCGGGAGCAGGACCTGATCGATGCGGTATCTGCCGCTCATCAGCGAGACCGCTTGCGCCGCGAGTCCGACCGCGCCCGCCAGGCGCTGGAAGCTCGCTATGCGGCACTGACGCCCAGGGAAAGGCAGGTCATGGCGCTGGCCATCTCGGGCCTGATGAACAAGCAGATCGCCGGGGAAATCGGCCTGAGCGAGATTACCGTCAAGATCCACCGCGGCCAGGCCATGCGCAAGATGTGCGCCCGCTCCTTCGCCGATCTGGTACGCATGGGCCAGGCGCTGGATATGCCCGGCTGAATCTTCATACCCACGTATACTAGGCGCGGGTCATGGACAGGGTATCTTGCAGTGAAGACGGCGCCGTTATGGCGACCTGATATCGCTGCCGGGTCTCTCAATGTCAAACACCGCAATCATTTCAGTTGTCGATGACGACGAATCCGTTCGAAAAGCACTGGACGGCCTGCTGCGTTCCAGCGGGTACACAGTACACACTTACGCCAGCGCCCTGGAGTTCCTTTCCGGCGGCGGCCCCGAACAGACCGATTGCCTGCTATCGGACATCAGGATGCCCGGCATGAGCGGCATCGAGCTGTGCAACGAACTGGCTGCGCGGAACATCCGGATTCCCGTCATTATCATCAGCGGCCACCCCGGCCCACCGCCTCGGGTCAAGCCCGGCGTGGCCGAGCCCGTGGCGCTTTTCCCCAAGCCGTTCGGATGCGTGGAACTGATCGCCTGCATCGAATCGGTGCTCAAGCACACGGTTTGACAGGCCAGCCCTTCTCATCAGCGCGTCACTGCAAACCCTACAGGCTTGCCCGCGAACGCGACGGCCTATCCTGCGTCGCCTGTGGGCCAGGCATTTTTCCGGTCGATCCGCGCCGTGCCGGTTGCGGCACTCACACCTTCGTATAGGTCCTTCATACCCAGACATATTCCCGCTGACCTTATGTAGAAGTGCTGGCCCCCCCACCGGCGAATAACATTGCTCTGGCGAACCGAAGCTGAAGGCATGAGCCAAGCACTTTCGGGCATTCGCGGCGTGGCCACAATGAATGGGCTGAACCCTTCAACGTATCGATCTTTCTTCGGGAGCAAATCATGAAACAGCATATTCTGGTGGTAGGCGCGGGGTTCGGCGGGGTCTGGAGCGCGTTGAGCGCTGCCCGGCTCATCGACCTGCACAAGCGCAACGATGTGCAGATTTCGGTCCTGGCTCCCCAGGCCGAGCTGCGCATCCGGCCTCGTTTCTACGAGCCCGATGTGCATACCATGGCAGCACCGCTTCATGGATTGTTCGATGCGGTGGGTGTGAACTTCGTACAGGGCTCGGCCCACCGTATCGACCCCGATCGCAAGGAAGTAGGCTACCGCGACGCCTCAGGCAGCCAGGCCACGCTGAGCTATGATCGCCTGGTCCTCGCCACCGGCAGCCAACTGGTGCGTCCGGACCTTGAAGGCATGCTGGAGCACGCCTTCGACGTCGATGAGATCGAACAGGCGACGCGCCTCGAAGCCCACCTCAAATCCCTCAAGCACCTGCCAGACAGCCCGGCCCGCAACACCGTGGTGGTCGCCGGCGGAGGCTTCACCGGTATCGAGACCGCAACCGAAATGCCCGCCCGCCTGCGAGCGGTGCTGGGGGACGAGGCAAAAATCCGCGTGATCGTGGTGGACCGCGGCCCCCAGATCGGCGCGTCCCTGGGTGACGGTATCCGCCCGTCGATCATCGAGGCCTCGGGCCACCTGGGCATCGAGTGGATCCTCAACGCTTCGGTCGAGTCGGTGGATGCCGGCGGCGTCACACTGTCTGACGGCCAGCGTATCGAGTCCAACACTGTGATCTGGACCGTAGGGTTCCGCGCCAGTGCGCTGACTCAACAAGTGCCGGGCACCCGGGACCGCCAGGGTCGCCTGCACGTCGATGGCAACCTGAAGGTGCTGGGCCAGAACGACATTTTCGCCGCTGGTGACGTGGCCTATGCCGCAACCGACACCTTGGGCAACTATGCGGCCATGTCCTGCCAGCACGCCATCGCCCTGGGTCGCTATGCCGGCAATAACGTGGCGGCCGACCTGCTGGGCGTAGCACCGATGGCCTACAGCCAGCCCAAGTACGTCACATGCCTGGACCTGGGAGCCTGGGGCGCGGTGTTCACCGAGGGCTGGGATCGCCAGCTCAAACTGGTGGGACAGGAAGCCAAGTCGCTCAAGACCCAGATCAACACGGTATGGATCTATCCACCTGCGGCGGATCGCGCAACCGCCCTGGCAGCGGCCGACCCACTGATACCGGTGGCCTGATCCTTTCGTCCTGACCGGTCGCCACTCTCCTTTGCGAGCCGGTCCTTCCCGAACGCCCGCCCACCCTTTTCAGGCGGGCGTCTTTTTCCTGCTCCGCCATAAACAAGCCTGGATATTGCCATTGCCCAGCAAAATCCGTTGCAAGGCCCGCCCTTCACCCCGGCGGCACGAGGTAAGGTAGGCCAAACCATCCGTATAGAGGTGTGTCGTGGCGTCCTATTCCTTGCGTCAGCTGAAGTACTTCGTCACCACCGTTGAATGCGGCAGCGTCGCCGAGGCCTCCCGCAAGCTGTACATCGCGCAGCCGTCCATCGCCACCGCCGTCAAGGGGCTCGAGGACAGCTTCGGTGTGCAGTTGCTTATCCGCCATCATGCCCAGGGCGTCTCGCTGACCCCGGGAGGCGCTCGTTTCTACCGCAAGGCCCAGGAGCTGCTGCGCATGGCCCGGGAATTCGAGCAGAACGCGCTGGCCGACAATGATGTCGTAAGCGGCCAGATCGACATCGGTTGCTTCGAGACCGTCGCCCCGCTCTACCTGCCCCGCCTGATCGCCGGCTTTCGCCAGCGCTTTCCCGGCGTGGAGATCCGTGTGCAGGACGGCGAGCAGCAGGAGCTGGTGCAAGGTCTGACCGGCGGGCGTTTCGACCTGGCGATTTTCTATGAGCACGACCTCGACAGCACCATCGAGACCCAGGCCCTGACGGCGCCGCAGCGCCCCTACGCCCTGTTGCCGGTGGGGCATCGCTTCGCCGGCCAGGCCCAGGTGTCGCTACGCGACCTGGCCCTGGAGCCGATGATCCTGTTGGATGTACAACCGAGCCGGACGTATTTCGTCAGCATCTTCGAAGAATTGGGCCTGACGCCGAATATCGTCTTCAGCTCGCCCTCCATCGAAATGGTACGCGGCATGGTCGGCCAGGGTTTCGGGTTCGCGGTGCTGGTGACACGCCCCCATTGCACCACCACTTACGATGGGCAACAGGTGGTCTGCGTCGGTATCACCGAAGACGTCACAGGCTCGGCGCTGGTGGCGGGCTGGCTGCGGCGCGCGCACCTGACCAAACCGGCACAGCTGTTCGTGGAGTATTGCCGGGAACAATTCAGGCAGTGGTTGCCGTGAACCCGCCAGGCAGGCCGTGACGAGGAAAAGTCCCCTCGCCACGGCTGGTTCGCCTAGCGGGCCGCCCAGACGTTGAAACGCTGCTCCAGCTCCTCGCCATGGTCGACCCAGAACTCGGAGTCCACGGCCCGAGCCCCGGCCAGATTGGCTTCGGCGGTAGGCAACTGGTCCCTCACGGCCTCGGGCAGCAAACCCAGCGTCTGGCGATGCACGGGCCCGTAAGGGATATTTTCCGAGAACACTTTCTGGGTCTGGGGCTGGCTGGCGAACGCGATGAACCGCTCGGCCAGGGCCTTGTTCGGCGTGCCCTTGACCACGGCCCAGTACTCCGGGTCATACAGGCTTTGCGGCCAGACGATGCTCAGCTTCATGCCCTCCTTCTGCGCCGAAGCGATGCGCCCGTTGTAGGCGGCACTCATCGCCACATCCCCTGCCACCAGCCATTGCGCCGGTTGGGCGCCGGCTTCCCACCATTGGATATTCGGCTTGATCTGGTCCAGCTTGGCGAAAGCCCGCGACACTCCCTCCGGCGTGTTCAAGACGTTGTACAGCTCCTCTGCCTTGACGCCGTCGGCGAGCAAGGCGATTTCCAGGGTGTATTTGGCACCCTTGCGCAGGCCGCGCTTGCCGGGATACTCGGTGAGGTTCCAGAAGTCCGCCCATGACCTGGGCGCCTTGCCGAGCTTGCTCTGGTCGTAGGCCAGGACCATCGACCACACATAGGTGGCGACGCCGCATTCGTTGAGCGCACCCGGTACGTAGTTCGCCGGGTCGCCCATGGCCGTCAGGTCGAGTTTCTCGAACAGGCCTTCTTCACAGCCTCGCAGCAGCTCGGGGCTTTCCACTTCGACCACGTCCCAACTGGTGTGACCCGCCGTGACCATGGCCTTGATCTTCGACAGTTCGCCATTGTATTCGCCAGCCACGATGCTTCCTGCACCGCTGGCATTGAAGGGTTGGAAGTAGGCCTTGTCCTGGGCCTGCTTGGTGGCGCCGCCAAAGGAAATCACGGTCAGGCTTTGTGGCGCGGCCAAGGCGCTGGTACTCAGCAAAGCCAGGACGCACGCAATGTTGCAACGCAAGGATCTGGACATGAAGCGGTTCCTCGAAATGCCGGCTCGCCCGCACGAGCCAGCGCGGGACTCAGGGGTGACCGTAAGCGCGGGCGGTGCGGTCTACAGCATTACCGGTCTTGTCGACCCGTTCGTTGTTACCCGGGGAGCTCGCCATCGGCACCGTATCCGTCAGGCGCAGTGTCGCGCCCCGGGTTCGCCAGTCGTTGAAGTCGTTCACGCAAGCTCCTCGGCCCAGAAAGGGTGGGGTTCGCTGAGGTGGCGTGCCAATCGATCCATCATGCGATCACAGGCCGCCATCTGCTCGACGCTCACGTATTCATCGGGTTTATGTCCCTGGTCCATGCTGCCGGGGCCGCACACCACGGTGGGGATACCGGCCTGGTCGAACAGGCCACCTTCGGTACCGAAAGCCACCGTGCCAAAAGCGTCGCTGCCGCACAGCTGCGCGACCAGGCGCGCGGCGGCGCTCTTGGGTGACGTCGCCAGCCCCGGGTAGCAAGACAGCTGTTCGAAACGGATGGCGGTGGCGCCATTTACCGCCTGCATGGCCGGCAGAAGGGTCTGTTCGGCAAAGCCTTGCAACTGCGCGACGACCCCCTGCGGAGCGAAATCCGGCAAGGCCCGGATTTCAAAATCGAAACGACAATCGGCCGGCACGATGTTCAACGCGGTGCCTCCCTGGATCACCCCGACCTGCACCGTCGAATACGCCGGGTCGAAGCGCGGGTCATGCCGTGCCGGATCGGCCAGCCATGCGCCAATCTCTCCCAGCCTGCCGATCAGCCGTGCCGCCTGCTCGATGGCGTTCACGCCGTGAGGGGCATAGGCCGAGTGGCAGGCTGCCCCTCTGACATGACAACGCATCGCCAACTTGCCCTTGTGACCGAGCACCGGCTGCAGCTGCGTAGGCTCGCCGATCAGGCACAACGCAGGCTCGGCAATGGACTCGGGCAGTGTTTCCAGCAGGCTGCGTACACCCAGGCAACCGACTTCTTCGTCGTAGGAGAACGCCAGATGCACCGGCCGACGAAGTGGGCTGGCGAGGAACATTGGCACCGCTGCCAGCACCGAGGCCAGGTAGCCTTTCATGTCCGCCGTGCCCCGGCCGAACAGTTTGCCGTCGGCTTCGCTCAGGCAGAACGGATCCACCGTCCAGGCCTGCCCGTCTACCGGTACCACGTCGGTGTGCCCCGACAGAACGACCCCGCCAGGTTCCAGCGGGCCAATGCTGGCCAGCAGGTTGGCCTTGGTCCGCTCGGAGTTGTAGATCAGCTCGCATTCAACCCCCAGGTCCGCCAGGTACTGACGCACGAATCCGACCAGCGCCAGGTTGGAGTCGCGACTGACCGTGGCGAAACCCACCAGCCTGGCCAGCAGTGCGCGACTGCGCAGTTCATTCATCGCCCGGCACTCCATAGCTGGGCGCCAGGGTGGGGTTCAAGGCGCGGGTCAGGTAGTCCTGCAGTTGCGGCTGATAGGCCGTCCAGAGTTTTTCCAGTTCGCCGACAGGATCCTGCTCCGCCCAGTCCACCCGCAGGTCGACGATGGGCCAGGTCAGGTCGTCCACCACCGACAGCGCCGCCGAGTGCACCGCCCCGGCTTCGCCACCCGCTTCCTGGCCGGCTCGCAAGGCCCGCATCAGACGGGCGGCGAGACTGCCCTCGCTGTGCTGGAAGGCCATGACCATCGCGTCGATCACGATATCGTCGGCCAACAGGTTGCCGGCCGCCACGCACTGCTCGCCGGCCAAGGCACGATGAATCCCCAAGGCACGGCTGCCGCTGTAGATCGCCGTGTTGCCCTGGGCATCGATCACTGCCACCTGGCGATACTCGCTATAGCCATTGCGCGCCAGGACACGGTCCACGGCTTCTTGCGCCCCCCGGCCCGTGGCGAGTTCGTCCAGGATCAACGGGCCCAGCGCCGGCAGTGTGATGTTCTGGCTCGACACCGCGCCAACCCCTGCCCGCAACCAGGGGCAGCGGGCACCGACGGCGATACTCGAAGAACTGATGGCGACGCCCAGCTGGCCGGTTTCGGCGCAGCGTCCGACAATGGAAAAAGTCATGGTTCGGTCCTTATTCGGGAATCACGGCGATCACGTCGATTTCCATCAGCCACTGGGGCTGGCCAAGAGCACTGACCACCAGTCCGGTGGAAATCGGAAACACACCCTTGAGCCATTTACCGACCTCCTGGTACACGGGCTCGCGGTAGCGCGGATCGGTCAGGTAGGTGGTGGTCTTGACGATGTGCGTCAGGTCGCTGCCGGCTTCTTCCAGCAATTGCTTGACGTTGCGCATGGCTTGTTCGGCCTGGGCCCTGGGATCGCCGAGCCCCACCAGCCGCCCCTCGAAGTCGGTGCCGACCTGCCCGCGAACATAGACCGTGTTGCCGGCCCGTACGGCCTGGCACAGGTCGTTGTCCAGGGCCTGGTTCGGGTAGGTGTCCTTGGTGTTGAACATGCGGATACGGGTGTGAGTAGGCATCAGCGGACTCCCATCAGGCTGGTTTTCGAGTTGTGCGGATCGATGGCGGGCGCAGGCGAGTCCAGGCTGTCGCTCGGGCGACGATAGGCCAGGTACGTGCGCTGTTTGACGATGTGGTCACTGATATGCCGGGCGTCGTGCCAGACGCCCCAGATGAACGCCGACCCGCGCCGCGACAACCAAGGCAGGCCGACAAAATACAAACCCGGCTCGCTGGACACGCCTCGCTGGTGACGGGGCTTGCCGTTGGCATCGAGGACGTCGACCTTCAGCCAGCTGTAGTCCACCGAATACCCTGTGGCCCAGATGATCGTACCGACGCCAGCCTCCAGCAGATCGAGCGCCAGGATCGGATGGGTCAGGCATGGCGGGTCGGGCGGCAGTTGGCGGGCCTCAGGTTCGAGAGGCAGGTCCAGCCCGTTGCGGGCAATGTAGGCATCAGCGGCATCCAGCAGCGCCAGGTAGTTTTCATCGCCGCGGGCGATGTTCTCGGCCAGGTTCGGCTCAAAGCGAACCTGGCCGCCATCGAACGCTTTCGTCAGGCCCACCAGGGTGATGCCTTCATGGGCGAGCCTGCGGAAGTCCACGGTATGACCGCCACGGGCACCGCTCACGGCAATGGTCACGTGCTCCTTGCCGGGCCGGACAGCCTCGGCATCCCACTCCCCAAGCACCCCCAGCCACCAGCAGAAATCCCGGTTGCGGTAGGACCGGGGTGGACGGTCATGGGCCCCCACGGAAAGGTAGACGCGCTTGCCGGCACGTAGCAACTCATCGGCGATCTGCACACCCGATGAGCCCGCTCCCACGACCAGGACCGCGCCTTCGGACAACTGACCGGGATTGCGATACTGTGCGGAGTGCATCTGGACGATGCCGGCCAGATCAGGTGCGATGGGCGGAATGACCGCCCGCTGGAACGGCCCGGTGGCGACCACCACATGGATCGCCTCGATCAGCCCCTCCGACGTTTCAACGCTGAAGCCGGGACGACCGACATTGCGCTGGACCTTCCTCACGTCCACCCCGGTACGGATCGGCGCGTTGAACTTGCTGGCATAGGCAACGAAGTAATCGGCCACCTGGTCCTTGCCGGCGAAGGCGTCGGGATCGAGCCCCTCGAATTCGAGCCCGGGAAACCGGTCATGCCAGGCCGGACCGTTGGCGACCAGGGAATCCCAGCGCGCCGTGCGCCAGGCTTCGGCAATGCGGTTGCGCTCCACCACGAGGTGAGGCACGCCTTGCCTGCTCAAATGTTCGCTCATGGCCACGCCGGCCTGGCCGGCGCCAATGACAAGCGTATCGATGTGGATCGTTTCAAAGGGCATGTGTGCACTTCCGGCAGTGGGTTCGATTCAGAGCTGCATCGCGACCGCTTCGGGTTCTGTCTTGTTGTTCTGCGGTGTGTTTGGAGCGATGTCGAAGCGATTGTGTTGGCCGGCGGGGATTTGCGAAACGAGGCTTTTTATCGTTGCTGGAAAGGAAAAAGCTGCCTGGGCGCCTGCCTCGAAGACAGGTGCCTGGCAGGCGACTCATGGGTCAGAGAAGTTGCACAGCGAAGGCTGCGCAAAGAAGGGACGGATCAGCCGATAGCTCGGCAAACGGCCTTGCCTCAGGGGCCGACGATGGCCTCTTCGGGCTCGGCCATGGCCACCACCTCCGGCACATAGGCAAACCCCGCCGCCTCCCAATCCCGCCAGCCAGGTGTCTCGTCCGGCAACCAGGGAGACTCGATCGGTTCGATGGGCACCGCAGTCCATTTACCCTCCACCTCAACTTGCCAATACCACCAGGCCTCCACTTTGCCGTCCCGTTCCACGGCCAGCGGCATGAAGTCATCCTGGCCATCGCGCGGCACCAGTTTCCAGTCTGGCCGGAGTTTCTTGCGCACACGCTGCAGGCGCTGTGTCTGCAGATCGAGCAGCACGGCGGTCAATTGGTCATATCCGCAGCCGGGACGAGCACTCTCGTCGCCCACGAACCGGGCGAATCCCAGCGACTGCTGCCCAGCGGCCAGGCGTTCGAGTTCTTCGCCGGTACGCACATGAAAGGTGATCGCCCCCAGGTCCAGGGCACTGTCGCTGAAGCTCACCTGTGGGCCCATCTGGGCGAGAATGTAGAACTGGGCCGGAAATACCGTTTCCTTGAGATTCTTGTCTTCGATGATGTTCCATCGGCAGGTCTTGTTCAGGCGCCAGTTGGCCGGCGAAGCCGTGCTCTTGATTTCCAGCGTCACGCCCCAGCTCAATTGCAGGTCGAACACATCACCATGGGGCTGGACCTGATAGTGCTTTTCGATGCTGCGGGTCAGGTCGCCGGGCCCAGGGGTATAGGTGGTCAACGCTCTCACCGTATCGCCGACGATGTCGTCGCAGTGGGCGATGAGTTTTTGGGCCACCAGGTATTCGATCAACACGCCCCGCAACACGGGTACGTTCATGTTGGAGAACGCCCATCGCCAGAAATCGTTGGCCGTATGGGGCGTGACGCGGTCGCCGAAGGAAAACGTGGTGCCGGCATCCAGGAACCGCTTGAGATTTTCGATGTGCATGTCTTCCCTGTCATCCAGTTCAATCAATGAAGGCAAAATGATGTCATCTTTCGAATAACAATGTCATTCACCACAAGCTGACAATTGTGTCATCTGCTCCTCAGCTGCCTGTCAGCTCCTCTGCACTACTCTGTTATCCTCCTTTGCAAACCGCTCCACACGAGACCGCTCCCATGGCTAATCCCCTGCATCTGCTCGCCCTGAGCGCCCTGTTCATCTCCACCCTGGCCCAGGCCGCCGAACCGGTGGCCATCGACGTGCACCGCGACGCCAACTGCGGTTGCTGCAAGAAATGGATCTCGCACCTGCAAGAGAACGGCTTCAAGGTCAACGACCATGTCGAAACCGACATGGGCGCGGTCAAGCAGCGCCTGGGCGTGGCAACGAACCTGCGTTCCTGCCACACCGCCGAAATCAATGGCAAGTTCGTCGAAGGTCACGTACCGGCGGATCAGGTACTGGCATTGAGCAAGCGCGACGACCTGCTTGGCCTGGCCGCGCCTGGCATGCCCATGGGCTCGCCCGGCATGGAAATGGACGGCATGAGCGATGCCTACCAGGTGATCGGTCAGAAAAAGGATGGAAGCCAGACCGTGGTGGCGGATTATCCGGCCCACTGACGGAGGCGGCCGGGAACGTTCGGGCGGTTCGATTGCCTGTGGTTAATGTCGCCATAATCGGGTAGCCCCAGGATCGGCCGGTTGCCCCAAGGAGATTGACCATGTCGCGTTTGACCGCCCGCTGGCTTCCCAGCCTGCTGCTGAGCACCCTGCCGCTGTTCGCTCACGCCGCGAATCCCCCCGAAGGCCCGGCCTACGGGCCGCAGCTACAGGGTTTCGAATACCCTTATACCCTCAAGCATTTCAACCTGCAGTCCCAGGGCCAATCGTTGCAGATGGGTTACATGGACGTACCGGCCCAGGGCAAGGTCAACGGCCGCAGTGTCGTGCTGATGCATGGCAAGAACTTCTGCGCAGCCACCTGGGGCGACTCCATCAAGGCCCTCAGCGAAGCCGGGTATCGGGTGATCGCGCCCGATCAGATCGGCTTCTGCACGTCCAGCAAGCCGGACTATTACCAGTACAGTTTCCATCAACTGGCGACCAATACCCAGGCCCTGCTCAAGGCCCTCGGCGTGCAGAAGGCCATTGTCCTGGGCCACTCCACGGGCGGTATGCTCGCCACCCGATACGCCCTGCAATTCCCAGATCAGGTAGAGCGCCTGGCGATGGTCAACCCCATCGGCCTCGAAGACTGGAAGGCCCTTGGCGTGCCCTACCGCACCGTGGACCAATGGTATGAACGCGAGCTGAAGCTCAACGCCGACGGGATTCGCAATTACGAGCGCACCACTTACTATGGGGGCCGCTGGAAGCCGGAGTTCGACCGCTGGGTGGACATGCTCGCCGGCCTGAACAAAGGGCCGGGACACACCCAGGTCGCGTGGAACTCGGCGCTGATCTACGACATGATCTTCACCCAGCCGGTCTACTACGAATTCAAGGACCTTAAGGTGCCGACCCTGTTGCTGATCGGCACGTCCGACACCACCGCCATCGGCAGCGACATAGCGCCACCCGCCGTGAAGGCCAGGCTGGGCCGTTATGACGTACTGGGCAAACAGGTGGCACAGCTCATCCCGCGCTCGACGCTGGTGGAGTTCGCCAACCTGGGGCACGCACCGCAGATGGAAGAGCCGGACCGGTTCCATGAAGCATTGTTGAGCTGGCTGAACAAACCCATCCCCTGACGAGGTGTTCCATGGCGGTGCAGATAGCGGTCATCGATGATTGGCAAAACGTGGCGCGGGACGTGGTGGACTGGTCAGTGCTCGACGACATCGGCCAGGTGACGTTCCTGCATGACTACCCCGCCGACCGCGATACCCTGGCCGAACGCCTCGAGCCTTTCGAGGTGATCTGCGTGATGCGTGAACGCACGACATTCGACGAAGGCCTGCTGCGACGCCTGCCCAGGCTCAAGCTGTTGCTGACCGGCGGCATGCGCAATGCCGCCCTGGACCTCAAGGCCGCCGCCGAGCTGGGTATCCAGGTCTGCGGCACCGAAAGCTACAAGCATGCCGCCCCCGAGCTGACCTGGGCACTGGTCATGGCCCTGAGCCGCAACCTCCTGCCGGAAGCCAACGCCTTGCGCGCCGGTCTGTGGCAGCAAGGATTGGGGGGCGACCTCCACGGCAAGACCCTGGCGATCCTCGGCCTGGGCAGCATCGGCCAGCGCGTGGCGCAGTTCGGCCAGGTGTTCGGCATGCACGTGATCGCCTGGAGCCAGAACCTCACCCCGGAGCGGGCCGCCGAAGCGGGGGTGTCCTATGTGAGCAAGCAGCAGCTATTCGAGCAGGCCGACATCCTCTCGATCCACCTGGTCCTTGGCGAGCGTACCCGTGGGCTGGTGGACGCCCAGGCCCTGGGCTGGATGAAACCCGGGGCGTTGCTGGTCAATACCGCCCGCGGCCCGATCGTCGATGAGGGCGCCCTGATCGATGCCTTGCGCCACAAGCGCCTGGCTGGCGCCGCCCTCGACGTTTTTGCCGAGGAGCCCTTGCCGCCCGGGCATCCGTTCCGGACGCTGGACAACGTCCTGGCCACACCTCACATCGGCTACGTCAGCCGACAGAATTACCGACAGTTCTACGCCCTGATGATCGACGACATCCGGGCCTGGGCCGCAGGGGCGCCGATCCGCTCGTTGATTCCGGCCGGCTGACCGCCCGAGTCACTGCACGGGGGAGTTCGCTCCCCCTTCGCGGCGCTCACAGCGCCATCAAAACGCCTCTATTTTCAACGCCCCCTGATGGTGCAGCACGCCATTGCACCGCGCACGGCGATGAAACACCCCCTCGCCTCCTACTCCTCTTGCGTGACAGAAACCTGCACTTCGTCGGTGCGTATCACCGATTGTCGTGTAAGACATTGCCGCCAAAAAACGTGATTGTCCGACAATTCGACGAAGCGCACCGTAGCGCTCTAGGTTCTGGCCTAGACTGCCAAACCGGGGCAAAAACCGACCGGTCATCCAGACGAAAAAAAGTCGAAACTTTTCGCAGCGGCCACGGGTCAGGTTAGAGGTAGGGCAACGGTGGCTGGTGCAGTCCTTGCAAGTCCTTGCACAGCTCTTTCATCTGATTCGCTTTGCCGCATTGGGCAGCGCTTTGCTCTCCTTGCGTAGCGCTTGTGCGCCTGGCCGCAGGATTCGGCCAATGAAACATCAGCTCTGGCGCTTGCCGGAAACAGATCGAGAAAACAGGAGATATTTATGATCAGTGCTGCCTTGGAACCACAACAAGTCCGCTCACAACTGCCACCGGCGGCAGGATCGCCGACGGCACCGGTGTTGACTACCGGAGGCAAGGCACTGCTCCCCGTCGTTCGACAAAACCCCAACCGCAAGAAGATCCTGTTCGTGACCTCGGAAATCGCCGACCTGGTCAAGACCGGCGGCCTGGGCGACGTCTCGTCCGCCCTGCCCCGGGCCATGGCCGGCCTGCACGATGTCCGGGTCCTGATTCCCGGCTATCCCCAGGTCATGAACAGCGGCAATCCGATCCACATCATCGGCGAACTGGGCGGCCACGCCGCGCTGCCGCCCTGCAAGATCGGACGCATGGACATGGCCGATGGCCTGGTGATCTACGTGCTGATCTGCCCCGAGCTGTATGCCCGCGAAGGTTCGCCATACGGCGCCAACAATGGCCGCGACTGGCCCGACAACCACATCCGCTTTGCCCGCCTGGGCCTGGCGGCGGCGGATATCGCGGCCAACCTTGCGCAGATCCACTGGTGCCCGGACCTGGTCCACGCCCACGACTGGCCTGCCGGACTGGCACCAGCGTATATGCACTGGCGCGGCCAGCGCACCCCGACCCTGTTCACCATCCATAACCTGGCATACCAGGGCGTGGTGAGCCTGGCGTCCTGCCCGGAGCTGGGCATCCCCGAACATGCGCTGCAACAGGAAGGCATGGAGTTCTACGGCAAGCTGTCGTTCCTCAAGGCCGGCATGGCCTACTCCAGCCACATCACCACGGTCAGCGCCACCTACGCCCAGGAAATCACCACCCCGGCGTTCGGTTGCGGGCTCGACGGTTTCCTCGCGGCCAAGACACAGCAGGGTCTGCTCAGCGGCATCCCCAACGGCATCGATGAGAGCTGGGACTCGGCCACCGATACCCACCTGCAGCGCCGGTTCGCCATTGGCGACTGGGAAGGCAAGGCGGCCAACGCTGCCCATGTACGCGAGCTCTTCGGCCTCGACGAGTCCAACGGCCCGCTGTTCGCCGTGGTGTCCCGGCTGGTCTATCAGAAAGGCCTGGACCTGACCGAAGCGGTGGCCGAGTTCATCGTCGAATCTGGCGGTCAGATCGCCATTATCGGTCGCGGCGAGCCGGAAGAAGAGCAAGCCATGCGCGAGCTGGCCCTGCGCTTTCCAGGACGGATCGGCGTACGCATCGGCTTCAATGAAACCGACGCGCGGCGGATGTTCGCCGGCAGCGACTTCCTGCTGATGCCATCGCGCTATGAACCCTGCGGCTTGAGCCAGATGTATGCGCAGCGCTTCGGCTCGCTGCCGGTGGCCCGCAATACCGGGGGGCTGGCGGACACCATCGAGGATGGAGTCACCGGTTTCCTGTTCAACGAGTCCACCGTCGAGAGCTACAAGGAAGCGCTGGGCCGGGCCTTCAAGGTCTTCGCCTTCCCCGAACTGCTCAATGCCATGCGTTGCCGGGCGATGTCGGCGCCTTTCAACTGGCGCAAGGCGGTCGAACCCTACGCCGAACTCTACGAACAACTGGTGGCGAAATCCCTGGGTAAATCCGCCAGACAATGAGGTGATCGATGCCGACAAGGACGCCCGAGACCTGGACCCACGGCGCGATCATGCTTGATACCGAGCACACTCGTTTCGCCCTGTGGGCCCCGGATGCGTTTTACGTCAGTGTCGAACTCGACACTGGAGAATCAATACCCCTGCTGCCACAGGCCAACGGCTGGTTCATGATCCAGACCCGTTGCCCCGCCGGCACCCGCTACCGCTTCAACATCGACGGCGAACTGGAGGTCCCCGACCCGGCCTCCCGCGCCCAGGCCGGCGACATCGACCGCCACAGCGTAGTGGTCGATCCCCACGCTTACCAATGGCGACACACCGGCTGGTCGGGGCGCCCCTGGTACGAGGCGGTGATCTACGAACTGCACGTTGGCGCCCTCGGTGGGTTCGAGGGGGTCGAGCAGCAGTTGGCTCGCCTGGCCGGCCTGGGCGTGACCGCCATCGAACTGATGCCCCTGGCGCAGTTTCCCGGAGATCGCAACTGGGGCTATGACGGCGTGCTGCCCTACGCCCCCCAGGCGTCCTATGGCACGCCGGAGCAGCTCAAGCACTTGATCGACAGCGCCCACGGGCACGGGTTGGCAGTGATCCTTGACGTGGTCTACAACCACTTCGGTCCCGACGGCAACTACCTGCACCGCTATGCCAAGGGTTTCTTCCGGGAAGACCGGCACACCCCCTGGGGCGCGGCCATCGATTTCCGCCGCCGCGAGGTGCGGGACTTCTTCATCGACAACGCGTTGATGTGGGTGCTGGAGTACCGTTTCGACGGTCTGCGCCTGGATGCCGTGCACGCCATCGAAGACCCGGACTTTCTCCAGGAACTGGCCGCCAGGGTGCGCCAGCAGGTCGACCCGACGCGGCATGTCTGGCTGACCGTGGAGAACGAACACAACCAGGCCAGCCTGCTGGAGCAAGGCTACGACGCCCAGTGGAACGACGACGGCCATAACGCGCTGCATGTCCTGCTGACCGGCGAGACCGACGCCTATTACGCCGACTATGCCGAACAGACCACGGAGAAACTGGCGCGCTGCCTCAGCCAGGGCTTTGTCTTCCAGGGCCATATCAACCGCCATGGAGAACCCCGGGGCGAACCCAGCGGCCACCTGCCGGCCAACGCCTTCGTGCTGTTCCTGCAGAACCACGACCAGATCGGCAACCGGGCCCTGGGCGAGCGCCTGCATCAACTGGCCAATCCCCAGGCGTTGCAAGCGGCAACGGTGCTGTTGCTGCTGTCGCCGATGATTCCGCTGCTGTTCATGGGCGACGAAGTGAAAGCCCAACAGCCGTTCCTGTTTTTCACCAGCCATCACGGTGAGCTGGCGGAACTGGTACGCGAAGGTCGGCGCAACGAGTTCAAGGCTTTCAGTGCCTTCGCCGATCCGGAAAAACGCAAGCGGATCCCCGACCCCAATGCGATCGAGACCTTCGAGGCCTCCCGTCCGGCCCTGGAAACCCTTGAACCGGAGCAACTGGCCAATGAGACCTTCTACCGCCAACTGCTGAAGATTCGTCGCGAGGAAATCGTCCCGCGCCTGCCCGCGATCCAGGCCCTGGGCGCCGATGTGCTGGGGCACGCTGCGATCAGTGCGCGCTGGCGCCTGGAAGACGGCAGCGTGCTGCGTATCGACCTGAACCTCGGCGACCAGTCGATCGAACATACCGCCCCCGAAGATGTGCGCATTCTTTTCGAACATCCGCCGCAAGCCATGGGTCTGTTGCAGCAAGGTGCACTTGCGCCTTACAGCGCGCTGGTCACCCTGACTCAAGCGGTAATGTCACCGAATATCACTGGAGAGCGCCTATGAGCGATGCACAACTGGAGATCCTTGCCGGGCGAGCGGGCCTGGCAGTGGACTGGATCGACGCCAATGGCCGGGCTCAAAAAGTCTCTCCCGCCGTGTTGCGTTCGGTCCTGACAGGCCTCGGCCATCCAGCCGGCACTGCCCAGGAAATCGACGCCAGCCTGCTGCAATTGCAGCAAGACCAGCAAGACCATCGCCTGCCACCGCTGATCACCGCCGACGTCGGCGTCAGCGTGGACCTGAGTCGCTATTTCGAGGGATCGACGCCCTGTGAAATCCGCCTCGACGATGGCGCGACACTGAACCTGAAACTCGATGCCGACGCCAGGTTGCCGGGGATGGTCCCGGTGGGTTACCAACATGTCAGCATCCAGGACCAGCATTTCACCCTGGCCGTGGCACCGGCCCGCTGCTACAGCGTGGCCGATGCGGTGGACGACCCGACACCCAGGGCCTGGGGCCTGAGCGCGCAGTTGTATGCGTTGCGTCGCCCTGGGGACGGTGGTTTCGGCGACACCCAGGCTTTGGAAGAACTGGCACGTACGGCCGGCGAACGCGGGGCCGACGCCCTGGCAATCAGCCCGATCCATGCGATGTTCAGCAGCGACACCGGGCGCTACAGCCCCTACTCGCCCTCCAGCCGACTGTTCCTCAACAGCCTGTACGCCGCACCGGGCACCATCCTCGGCGAGCGGGCGCTGCGCACGGCCATCGATGCCACCGGGCTGACCAATCAGCTGCGCCATCTGGAAGACCAGCCCCTGGTGGACTGGCCAGTGGCGGCCGAAGCCAAGCAGAAGATCCTGCGCGCCCTGTATGACGGTTTCAACCAGGGCGAACACCCGCTGCACGAAGACTTCGCCAGCTTCCGCCACAGCAGTGGCGAAGCCCTGGAGAACCACTGCCGCTTCGAAGCCCTGCAAGCCGAACGCGCCGCCCGGGGTGAAAGCCTGGACTGGCGCGAATGGCCCGAGCAGTGGCGCAACCCGCGCAGCCCCACCCTGGCGCGTTTCGCCGAGGAGAACGCCGACGAAATCGGCTTCTACGCCTTCTGCCAATGGTTGATCGCCCGCTGCCTGGAGCGTGCCCAGAGCGCCGCCAAGTCCAGCGGCATGGGCATCGGCCTGATCGCCGACCTGGCCGTAGGGGCCGATGGTGCCGGCAGCCAGGCCTGGAGCCGGCAGGACGAACTGCTCGCCTCGCTGACCGTGGGGGCGCCACCGGACATTCTCAACCGTTCCGGCCAGGGCTGGGGAATCTCGGCGTTTTCGCCGGAAGGCCTGGTGCGCAACGGCTTTCGCGCGTTCATCGAAATGCTGCGGGCCAACTTCGCCCATGCCGGCGGCTTGCGCATCGATCATGTCATGGGCCTGCAGCGCCTGTGGGTGATCCCCAACGGCGCGCCCCCCACCGACGGCGCCTACCTCTATTACCCGGTGGACGACTTGCTGCGCCTGCTGGCCCTCGAATCCCATCGCCACCAGGCCATCGTGCTGGGCGAAGACCTCGGCACCGTGCCCGATGGCCTGCGGGAAAAACTCAGCGCGCGGGCGATCCTCGGCATGCGCGTGCTGTTGTTCGAGCAGGACAACACCCACTTCAAGCCGATCCTCGACTGGCCGGACAACGCCCTGGCAACCACCAGCACCCATGACCTGCCGACCCTCAACGGTTGGTGGCATGGCCACGATATCGACTGGAACGCGCGCCTGAACCTGATCGATTCCCACACCGAGATGGACTGGCGCAGGCACCGCGAGCGAGAACGCGAAGGCTTGCGCCATGTACTGAACCAGGACCCGCAGAACTTCCGCGAAGAACATCGCGAAACCGATCAGGTGCTGGATGCCAGCGTCCGTTTCCTCGGCCACACTCGGGCACCGCTGGTGCTGTTGCCGCTGGAAGATGCCCTGGGCATCGACGAGCAGGCCAACCTGCCCGGCACGATCGACACACACCCCAATTGGCGCAGACGCTTGCCTTGCGAGAGCCAGGCGCTGCTGGATGGCCCGGACGCCGCCCGGCGTCTGGAAATACTCGCCTGCGCGAGACTTCAGGCGAACGAGCGTGACCGATGAAACAGACGTTGATCCAACCCTTGCAGGCCACCTTGCGCCTGCAATTCCATAAAGGCTTCACCCTGGACGACGCGATCCCCCAGGTGCCCTACTTCGCCTCGCTGGGGATCAGTCATATCTACGCATCCCCGCTGTTGAAGGCCCGTGCCGGGTCGATGCACGGCTATGATGTGGTCGATCCGACCCTGGTCAACCCGGAGCTTGGTGGCGAAGCCGCCCTCAGGCGCCTGGTGGCGACACTGCGCGAACACCGGATGGGCCTGATCCTCGACATCGTGTCCAATCACATGGCCGTGGGCGGCAACGACAACCCCTGGTGGCTGGACCTGCTGGAATGGGGACGCCTGAGCCCCTACGGCCAGTTCTTCGATATCCAGTGGCACTCCCCCGACCCATTGATGGAAGGCCAGTTGCTGCTCCCGTTCCTGGGCAGCGATTATGGGGTCGCGTTGCAGGAGGGTACGCTGCGACTGCGCTTCGACCCGAGCCGCGGCAGTTTCTATGCCGAGCATTACGAGCATCATTTCCCCATCTGCCCCATGCAGTACGGCGAACTGCTCAGGCCTGCGCAACACCTGCCACCCGAGCAAGCCGAAGCCCTCAAGGCCCTGGCCGAACGCTTCACCACGCTGAACTACCAGACCGACGCCCATACCCTCGCCCGCCCGTTGCAGGCGCAACTGCGGGACCTGGCGACCCAGCCGGGCATCCTGGCCGCCATCGAAGTCAGCCTGCAAGGCTACGACTCCACGCAGCCCCAGGGCTTCGAGCTGCTGCATCAGTTGCTCGAACGCCAGAGCTATCGGCTCGCCAGTTGGCGCACCGCCGCGGACGATATCAACTGGCGACGCTTTTTCGATGTCAATGAACTGGGCGGGCTGCGGGTCGAACGCCCCGCCGTGTTCGAAGCCACCCATGCGAAGATCTTCGAGTTGATCGCCGAGGGCCTGGTGGACGGGCTGCGCATCGACCACATCGACGGCCTGGCGGACCCACGCGGCTACTGTCGCAAGTTGCGCAGGCGTGTCGATAGCCTGTCGCCTTCGCGACACCTGCCGATCTTCATCGAGAAGATCCTTGGCGATGGCGAGACCCTGCGCCAGGACTGGAAGGTCGACGGCAGCACCGGCTATGAGTTCATGAACCAGGTGTCGCTGCTGCAGCATGACCCGGCCGGCGCCGATGTCCTGGCCGAGTTCTGGAGCCGGAACAGCGAGCGGCCGGCGCACTTCATCGAAGAAGCCCGCCTGGCTCGCCAGCAGATCCTCAACGGCTCATTGGCCGGTGACTTCGAGAGCGTCGCCCAGGCCCTGCTCCAGGTGGCGCGGGACGACGTGATGACCCGGGACCTGACCCTGGGCGCGATCCGGCGGGCCTTGCAGGAGCTGATCGTGCATTTCCCGGTCTATCGCACCTATATCAGTGCCCTGGGCCGCAGCGCCGAAGACGAGATGTTTTTCCAGAAGGCGCTGGCAGGCGCCCGGCAAACCCTCAGCGAAGCCGACTGGCCGGTGCTCGACTGCCTGGCCAACTGGCTCGGCGGCATGGCCTGGCGACAACGTCCACGGGGTAGCCAGCGCAAGCGCCTGCGCCATGCCTGTGTGCGCTTCCAGCAACTGACCTCGCCCGCCGCCGCCAAGGCGGTGGAAGATACGGCGCTGTATCGTTCGGCAGTGTTGTTGTCACGCAATGACGTGGGCTACAACACCGAGCGGTTCAGCGCCCCGCCCCAGGAATTCCACGACGCCTGCCTGGAGCGACTCGAACATTTCCCCGACAACCTGATCACGACCGCTACCCACGACCACAAGCGCGGCGAAGACACCCGTGCCCGGCTGGCGGTGCTCAGCGAACGCGCCGACTGGTACACCGCGTGCGTGGATCAATGGCGCATCCTCTCTCCTTCCCTGCACAGCGATCCCGCGGCCCCCTCCGCCGGCGACGAACTGATCCTGTATCAGGCGCTGCTTGGCAGCTGGCCGCTGGACCTCGACCTGCAGGACCACAGTGCTCTGGCCAACTACAACGAGCGCCTGTGGCAATGGCAGCGCAAGGCCCTGCGCGAAGCCAAGCTGCAAAGCAGTTGGGCGTCCGTCAACGACGCCTACGAACAGGCGACCCAGATGTTCCTCGAACGCTTGCTGCTCGGGGACGAAGGGTTGCCACTGCGCAGCGCCATCGCCGATGCGGTACAGGCCGTCGCCCCTGCGGGCGCCCTCAACAGTCTGGCGCAAACCTTGCTGCGCATGACGGTGCCCGGCGTACCCGACCTGTACCAGGGCAACGAGTTCTGGGATTTCAGCCTGGTGGATCCGGACAACCGCCGGCCTGTGGACTTCGATGCCCGCCGAGAGGGCCTGCAGGCCGACGACCAGGCGGCAACGCTGGTCCGCGACTGGCGCGACGGCCGGATCAAACAGGCCCTGATCGCCAGGACACTGGCCCTGCGGGCCGAATACCCGCACCTGTTCCGTGAGGGTCGCTATCAACCGCTGCAGGTGGTGGGCGAGCATGCCGGCCGGGTCCTGGCGTTCATGCGCGAGCACGGACAACAGCGGGCGATCGTGGTGGTACCGATCCATGCGGCCCGGTTGCTGGAAAACAGTGCCGAGCCACAGGTGGCTGCATCGGATTGGAGCGATACCCGGGTGTCGTTACCGTTCGCCGCCGAGGATGGAAAACTGAAGGGACTTTTTGCAAGCGCAGCAGTCACACCCCAAGGGGAGCTGATGGTCAGCGCCGCGCTGGGGGATTTCCCGGTCAACATCTTTATCCAATCTTGAGTGAAGTCAGGAGCATCGCGATGAGTACCGACGATAAACGCATCCGAGAGTTTGCCTATCAGATCTGGGAATCCGAAGGTAAACCTACCGGGCAGGAAAAACGCCACTGGGAGATGGCGCGCAAGCTTGCCGAGGCCGAAGCGCTGGCACCGAGCAAGCCGCCCAAGGCCGCCGCCAAGCCTGCGGCGAAGGCCGATGGTGCCAAGCCAGCCGCAGCCAAGAGCACAGCCGCCAAGGCCGCCACCAAAAGCACCACGCCCAAGGCCAAGCCGGCAGCCAAACCTTCTGCCAGCCCGGCAGTGGTGCCACCGGCCAGCAAGGCTGCGGATAAAAAGCCACGCGCGGCGCGCAAGCCCCCAGCGGTCTGATCATCAGGCTCACGGCTTCTCACGTCGCGCGGATGGCGGGGCCAGCTGTCCCCGCCTGATGGCGCGACAGCCGCCAACACAGGTCCGCTGTGCGCCTTAGCGGGGAGTGATCCTTCGCCTTGGCTGCACAGGTCCCGGCCCCAATAGAAATGAACGTATTCCGAGTCAACAGCCTCACTCAATCTGGCTGCCTTTTGCAGGAGCAAACATGACCCGTCCAAAGAAAACCACCCCGCCGCCCGTTATCGAGGCTTCGCGGATTCGCGAAGGGCTGCCTTTCCCCCTTGGCGCGACCTGGGATGGCCTGGGGGTCAACTTCGCGCTGTTTTCCGCCAATGCCACCAAGGTCGAACTGTGTATCTTCGACGCCGCCGGCGAAGTCGAGATCGAGCGTATCGAACTGCCTGAATACACCGACGAGATCTATCACGGCTATCTGCCCGATGCCCATCCGGGACTGATCTACGGCTATCGGGTATACGGCCCGTACGACCCGGAAAACGGTCATCGTTTCAACCCCAACAAATTGCTCATCGACCCCTATGCCAAGCAACTGGTGGGCGAACTCAAGTGGTCCGAGGCCCTGTTCGGCTACACCATTGGCCACCCCGACGGCGACCTGAGCTTCGATGAGCGCGACAGTGCCCCGTTCGTGCCTAAATGCAAGGTCATCGACCCGGCCCACACCTGGGGCCACGACCATCGCGTCAACGTGCCGTGGGACAAGACCATCCTGTACGAAACCCATGTACGCGGCTTCAGCATGCGCCACCCCTCGGTGCCGGAAAACCTGCGCGGCACCTTCGCCGGGCTGATGGTGGACGACGTGCTCGACCACATCCGCAAACTGGGTGTTTCGTCGGTGGAGCTGTTGCCCATCCATGCGTTCGTCAATGACCAGCACTTGCTGCACAAAGGCATGACCAACTACTGGGGCTACAACAGCATCGCGTTCTTCGCCCCGGATCCGCGCTACCTGGCCAGCGGCAAGATCGCCGAGTTCAAGGAAATGGTCGCGCACATGCACGAGGCCAACCTGGAAGTCATCCTGGACGCGGTCTACAACCATACCGCCGAAGGCAACGAGCAGGGCCCCACACTGTCCATGCGCGGCATCGACAACGCCTCCTATTACCGGCTGATGCCCGACGACAAGCGCTTCTACATCAATGACTCCGGCACCGGCAACACCCTGGACCTGAGCCACCCCTGCGTGTTGCAGATGGTCACGGACTCGTTGCGTTACTGGGCCACGGAAATGCACGTGGACGGATTCCGTTTCGACCTGGCGACCATCCTGGGCCGCTATCACGACGGTTTCGACGAGCGTCACAGTTTCCTCGTCGCCTGCCGCCAGGATCCGGTCCTGCGCCAGGTCAAGCTGATCGCCGAGCCCTGGGACTGCGGCCCCGGCGGCTACCAGGTGGGGCGTTTCCCACCGGGCTGGGTCGAGTGGAACGACAAGTTTCGCGACACAGTGCGGGCGTTCTGGAAAGGCGACGACGGCCAGCTTGCCGATTTCGCCAGCCGCATGACCGCTTCGGGGGAGATGTTCAACCAGCGCGGCCGGCGCCCCTATGCCTCGGTGAACTTCGTCACCGCTCATGACGGGTTCACCCTGCATGACCTGGTGTCGTACAACGACAAGCACAACGAAGCCAACGATGAAAACAACCAGGACGGCAGCAACAACAACCTGTCCTGGAACCATGGCGTCGAAGGCCCGACCGACGATCCCGAGATCAACGCCCTGCGCCATCGCCAGATGCGCAACTTCTTCGCCACCCTGCTGCTGGCCCAGGGCACGCCGATGATCGTGGCCGGGGACGAATTCGCAAGGACGCAGCACGGCAACAACAACGCCTACTGCCAGGACAGCGAGATCGGCTGGGTCAACTGGGACCTGAGCGAGGACGGGGCGGCACTGCTGAAGTTCGTCAAGCGCCTGATCAAGCTGCGCCTGGCCTATCCGATCCTGCGCCGTGGCCGATTCCTGGTGGGCAATTACAACGAGGACATCGGCGTCAAGGACGTGACCTGGCTGGCGCCGGACGGCAGTGAAATGACCGTCGAGCAGTGGCAGGACGGCCATGGCCGCTGCCTGGGCATGCTGATGGACGGCCGTGCCCAGGAAACCGGTATCCGGCGCAAGGGTGGCGACGCGACGCTGTTGCTGGTGGTCAACGCTCATCACGATATCGTCAATTTCCGCCTGCCAGAGGTACCCGAAGGTGACTTCTGGACCTGTATGGTGGACACCAACCAGCCAACGATTCGTGGCCAGGAGCGTTTCGAGTTCGGCGCCGAATACTCCGTCACCGGGCGCTCCCTACTGTTGTTCGAGCTGCAGCGGGAAGAGGAGCAATAACGCCGGCGATAAGAAAGGTTACACAGGGCCAGGCACCGCAAGGACGCGGTGCTCCGGGCTCACGCAGCTCAGTTCGAACGAAAAATTGCAGTTCAGATACACAAGTGACGCGACGAATTGGCCGTCATGGTCAATACTTCCCATGCGGTCGATTCCAGGATTCGGAGTACCGCGAATCGCAGCCAGGCCATCAGGGTTTGTACGAAAGTCGCGCAGGCACCTTTCGTACGAAGCCGGCGGCATCATCGCGCAGTGAGCGCGATGCATGGCTGAAAGATTGAACACAACAAGGATGTCCCCTCATGAAACTTGCCTCTCGCTTGCAAGGCCGGCAGCACCCGCAGATCTGGAACAGTGCTTCCCAACTGGCCGACATTCCCATCATCAGTACCCAGACACTGGTTCCCGAAGGCGCCCGCGCCGTCATCCTCGCCCCACACCCCGGCGACGAGATCGGCGCCTGCGGCGGGCTGCTCCAGTTGCTGAGCAACCTGGACATGCCCATGCTGCTGATCTCGGTCACCGACGGGGAGCTCAGCCACCCCGGGTCACCACTGTGGACCGACGAACGCCTGCGCATCTACCGCCCCCACCCTCAGGAGAGCGTGGACGCCCTGCATCGCCTGGGCGTATCGATCCAGGCTTTGCAGTGGGTACGCGGGGGCTTCACGGAAAAGACCCTAGCCGACCATGAGGCCCAACTGACCGCCTTCATTGGGCATTACCTGCGCCCCGGCGACGTGGTGTTCAGCACCTGGCGCAAGGACGGCGACAGCGACCACGACACGGTCGGCCGCGCCGGAGCCGTGGCGGCCGAAAGCATCGGTGCAACCTTCAACGAGCTGCCCGTATGGGCCTGGCACTGGCCGGCCCGCGAACATGGCAGGATTCCCTGGCACCGGGCGCGCAAGCTAAGGCTGGACGTGTGGACCACTGCCCGCAAGCGCCACGCCATGCATGCCTATGCCAGCCAGCTCAATCGCGAGCCCGCCAGCGGCATCGCCCCCCTGGTGCCCCGGGTCATCCTGGATCGCATGGGTTTGCCGTACGAAATCGTCTTCATCTGAATCGGCTGCGGGTTGAAGCGCCTGCATGCCGAAACGGTCACGCCCCGCGGGCCGGTGCCAGGCGGTGCGGCAACAGGAACACTCCCACGCTCGTCAGGAAAAATCCGGAACTGCGACAGCGCCTGTCAGTCGCATGAACAGATACCTCTGATTCAGGAGTGAACGTGACTCGAGATCCCGACTGGCGGGCTGTCGAATCGGTGCCGTTGGACACCCCCGTGGCGGTCCATCGGCTGCGGGTTCTCACCGTCAATACCCACAAGGGTTTCACCGCCCTCAACCGTCGCTTCATCCTGCCTGAGCTGCGTGAAGCGGTACGCAGCACCGGCGCCGACCTGGTATTCCTGCAGGAGGTGCTGGGCGAACATGACCGTCATGCCTCGCGCTACGATAACTGGCCCCAGACCTCCCAGTACGAATTCCTGGCCGACAGCATGTGGAACGACTTCGCCTACGGCCGCAACGCGGTGTATCCGGATGGTCATCACGGCAATGCGCTGCTGTCGAAGTACCCGATCCGCCAGTTCCGTAACCTCGATGTCTCCATTACCGGTCCGGAGCGGCGCGGCTTGCTGCATTGCGTTCTGGACGTGCCGGGCCATGCCGAGGTCCACGGGATCTGTGTGCACCTGAGCCTGCTGGAAAGCCACCGCCAGCTCCAGCTCAAGCTGCTCTGCCAACTGCTCGAATCGCTGCCCGAGGACGCCCCGGTGATTATCGCGGGGGACTTCAACGACTGGCAGCTACGTGGTAATACCGCCCTCGCCCGCCGCCGGTACCTGCACGAAGCCTTCGAACACCACCATGGCCGGCCGGCAAGGACCTATCCCGCCCGCTTCCCTCTGCTGCGCCTGGACCGCATCTACCTGCGCAACGCCACCAGCCATGCCCCACAGATCCTGGGCAACAAGCCCTGGACGCATCTGAGCGATCACTTGCCCCTTTCAGTGGAAGTGCATCTGTAGTGCCCCTGTTCATTGGAATTCGCGGGCTCACGACCTGTAAGTTCTGACAGTAGCGACGACGAGTATTCGTTGCTAGGGTGCCATCCCATACAGCGAGCGTTGCCAGGCCCATGTGCCAGCTGTCGTGCAGCCGATGCTGAAACCGGCATTCCAGGAATGCCGATGCAGAGGGATAGCACATGAGCCTGCGCGATCATGGATTCAATCGGCTGTTCTACGTTCTATGGATTTCGGTTCCCTTCCTGTTCCCTGTCCCCAGTGCCCTGGCCGCCTGCACGCTGACACCCACGGCAGGCAATGACAACTATGTCTGCGACAGCGGCACCAGCCCCGGACTGACTGACCTTACCGGCAATAACAGCCTGACGATGCCTGCCAATGGCAGCGGCCTCATCCAGGGCGACGTCACGTTCGACGATGGTGAAGATCGCGTCGAGATCCATGCCAATGGCGTGATCGACGGCGATGTGGGCCAAGGCTCGGGAATCGACGATTTCCTCATGACCGGCGGGCGCATCCTGTCCCTGTCCCAGGGCGACGGCCTCGATACGTTTGCCATGACCGGGGGCACCATCGTCGATGCATTCGAGGACGGGGACATCGCCCGCATGAGCGGTGGCACCATCGGCCGGGTCGACATGAAACTCGACGACAACCTTTTCGACATGTCGGGTGGGCAGATCATTGGCAACCTGGTGACGGGCTTCGGCCAGGACACCATCATCCTGTCCGCGGGACGCATCGGTGGCAATGTCAGCGTCAGCGGCGGCAACGACAGCATTACCGTGAGCGGCGGCGAAATCATTGGCCAGGTCAGGGCCAGTGCCGGCGATGACCAACTGGAGTGGAGCGGCGGGCTCATTCACTCGGCCATCCTGATGGGCGATGGCAGTGACACGGCGCTGTTGCGGCGGCTGGATGAAACAGGGCTCGCGGTCACACCTAACCTGGACGGCGGCCTGGGCCTGGACGTGCTGACGTTCGAGAACACGACCTCCGCCACCGGCGCGCGCTACCTCAACTGGGAAGATGTCGACCTCACCCAGGGCTCGCGCCTGGACCTGGAGGACGCCCTGGTATTGGGCGACAGCGCCACGGGCCTGGGGAAACTCGACATCGATGCCAGCAGCGTGCTGACTTCCTCCCAGGGCAGCATCGCGCCCTTTACCGCCGGCCAACGGGTGACACTCAACAACGCCGGGACGGTGGATCTCACCCAGGGCAATACCCGCACCAGCGACACGCTGACCGTCCAAGGCAACTATGTGGGCAATAACGGACAATTGCGCCTGCAGACGAAGGTGGGTGCGGACGGCTCATCCAGCGACAAACTGGTGGTCGATGGCGGGACACTCACCGGCAGTACCTCCATCGCCGTGACAAACCTGGGAGGCGCAGGCGCCTTGACCACCCAAAACGGCATCGAACTGGTGCAGGCCCAGGGCGGGGCCGTCAGCGACAGTGGCGCGTTTTCCCTGGCGAACTCGGTATCGGCCGGTGCGTTCGACTATCGCTTGTTCAAGGGAGGCGTGACCGGCGACGGGAACAGCTGGTACTTGCGCTCCACTGTGATAGCGGGACCGGTACCGGCGCCCAGCCCCGGCCTGCCTGTCTTGCCGGTGCCGGCGCCCGGCGCCGCGCCCATTCCTTTGTACCGCCCTGAAGTACCCACCTGGTCGGTCTTGCCTCCGGCCGCGGCGCAGCTGACCCTGATGGCCCTGGGCACGTTCCATGACCGCCAGGGCGACCAGCGCCTGCTCACCGAAACCGGGGCGTTCGGCGCGGGTTGGGGCCGGGTCTATGGCAAGGACCTGGACCAGACGTGGGCCGGTACGGTGAGCCCCCGGTTCGATGGATCGATCAAAGGCTTCCAGGTGGGCAACGACCTGTACGCCGCACCGTTGTCCGGTGGCCAGACCCAGCGCATCGGTTTTTTTGTCGGGCATACCGAACTGAACGGCAACGTCGATGGCTTCAACCTGGGCTTCGAGGGGCGACGCGCCGGCAAGATCGAGCTGGACGGTGACAGCTATGGACTCTATTGGACGCTTACCGATCCCACCGGTGGCTATGTCGACGCAGTCGTGATGGGCACGCGCCTGAACGGCGACAACCGCTCCGAAAGAGGCCTGAAGATCGACAATCGCGGGCATGCACTGACCCTGTCCGCAGAGGCCGGTTATCCCTTCGCCGTGGCGGGCGACTGGGTATTCGAACCCCAGGTCCAGCTCATCCACCAGAAAGTGTCGCTGGACACCCAGGATGACGGGGTTTCCAGGGTCGAGTTCGACTCGGACAGCGCCTGGACGGGCCGTCTCGGGGCTCGCCTCAAGGGGCGCTATCAAGTCGGCGGCCTGCCTGTGGAGCCGTACCTGCGGGCCAACCTGTGGCACACCTTTTCCGGTACCGACTCGGTCACCTTCGACAACGCCGAACGGATCGAGACCCGGCAGCGCGCATCCACCGGCGACCTGGGCGTCGGCGTCATCGTGAGCCTGGCGCCCTCCGTCAGCGTCTATGCCAGCGCGGATTACAGCAATAACCTCGATAGCAACCAGCAACGCAGCGTGGCGGGGAACCTGGGGCTGCGGGTCAGTTGGTAGGGTCATCCAGCGCCTTCGAGGAAGTTTTTTTGACGCCTGCAAGACGACTCCGATCATCAAAAAAATCAGAGAGTTATCAACCCTGATTTCAGAGTGCCATTTATCGCTCGGTTTCTTGACGCGCTGGCATCGGTCTTCTTGACTACAACGTACTACCCCCGGAAATACAGTCAGGGGCAGGCCTCTGAAACCCGCCACAGCGGGCCGCCCGAGGCTTGCCTCAATCCATTCGGTCGCCCCTCATTCGGGGTAGGAGAGACGCCAAGCGAGAAATGCATGCGATTGCAAGGCAGACCCCCATGAAAACTTCCCACCGTCCACAAGAGATCGCCATCACCTTCCACACCGTATCGACGTCGCTGTTGCTATGCTCCTCCATGGAAGTCCTGGCCTGGCCTGTCGAGCAATCAGCGCAAGCCTGGTATGACCGAACACAATCCGGCAACCCGTCCCCCACGCTCATCGGCACCGACCCGGTCTCCAGCAAGAGTCCGGCGCTGTTCACGCTGCGTAACGACAACGGCCATACCCAGCGCATGGGGCTGATCAGCGAACAGCACCAGGTCATAGGCAACGTCACGGGTACCCTGGTGACACCCGCCCTGGCCGGACAGGGCAAGGACACCTTGAACCTGCAAGGGACGAACCTGGGTGCCTACTGGAGCCTGACCGGCCCTGCCGGCTGGCACGTGGACCTGAGTGCCAGCGGCGGCCGGGTCAGCGGTTACAGCCGCAACGAGCAAGGCCAACGCCAGGCCGCCGAAGGCAACGCCGTCACGTTGTCGGTCGAAGGTGGCTTTCCCATCGGCATCAGTGAAAACTGGGTGGTCGAACCCCAGGCGCAGTTGATCAATCGACGCATCACCCTCGACGCGCCCAATTCCGGCGACGGTACCGGCAATGAGTTGAGCACCTGGAGCGGTCGCGTCGGTGCGCGCCTCAAGGGTCATTATCAAGTCAACGGCCTGGGCATGGAGCCCTACGTGCGAACCAACCTGTGGCACACCGTCCAGAACGCGGACACCCTGAGCCTGGACAAGGTGGACAAGATCAGCAGCAGCCGCAAATCGTCCACCGTCGAAGTGGGCCTCGGCCTGGTGGCACGGGTCACGCCCGTGGTGAGCCTGTATGTCAGCGCCGACTACAGCAGTGACGTCGATGACAACGACCTCGATGGCATCATCGCCAGCCTGGGTGTGCGCATGCGCTGGTAGCGCGACGTGCCGGGGCCGGTGGCCGAACCACACCGCCAGCCCCCGCCTGCACTGCAATTGAACCCTGCCCCCCTTAAAAACTCCCTCCATTAAGGCGTATAACCCTGTATTGACGACTTGCCATCAGCTCATGGCTCATTTCATTGAGGGAGTAACGACATGACCACAGCCAACCTTCTCGCCGACCTGTTTCCCAGTGCCGCGGACATTCCCCAGGCCTACCGTCTCGATGGGCGGATCGAACAGCGCGAATATCTGGTCGATGGTGTCCTGAAAACCTGGCAGGGGCCGCTGGCCGTGGTACGCAGCCCGGTGTACCTGGCGGGTGAACAAGGGGACGAGCAGGTGGTACTGGGCAGCACTCCGTTGCTGGATGCCGAAACCGCCCTCACTGCCCTGGACGCGGCCGTCCGTGCCTATGATCGCGGCCAGGGCCAATGGCCGACAATGCGCGTTGCCGAACGGATCCGCCATGTGGAAAGCTTCCTTGCACGCATGCGCGAGCAACGCGAAGCGGTGGTGAAACTGCTGATGTGGGAAATCGGCAAGAACCTCAAGGACTCCCAGAAGGAATTCGATCGCACCTGCGACTATATCGTCGACACCATCAACGCCCTCAAGGAACTGGACCGCCGCTCCAGCCGTTTCGAACTGGAACAGGACACCCTCGGCCAGATCCGTCGCGTCCCACTGGGCGTGGCTTTGTGCATGGGTCCGTACAACTACCCATTGAACGAAACCTTCACGACCTTGATTCCCGCCCTGATCATGGGCAATACCGTGGTATTCAAACCGGCCAAGCTCGGTGTACTGCTGGTGCGACCGCTGCTGGAAGCCTTCCGCGACAGCTTCCCGGCAGGCGTGATCAATGTGATCTACGGCAGCGGCCGGGAAACCGTCAGTGCGTTGATGGCCAGCGGCAAGATCGACATCTTCGCCTTCATCGGAACCAACAAGGCGGCCAGCGACTTGAAGAAACTCCATCCGCGCCCGCACCGCCTGCGTGCCGCCCTGGGCCTGGATGCGAAAAATCCCGGGCTGGTGCTGCCGGACGTCGACCTGGACAACGCCGTCAGCGAAGCGTTGACCGGCTCGCTGTCGTTCAACGGCCAGCGCTGCACGGCATTGAAGATCCTGTTCGTCCACGAAGACGTCGCGCCGGCCTTCATCGAAAAATTCAACGCCAGGCTCGCCGCCCTGAAACCGGGCATGCCCTGGGAAGACGGCGTGGCACTGACTCCGCTGCCCGAGGCGGGCAAGGTCGATTACCTGCATTCGCTCGTGGCCGATGCTGTTGCCAAAGGCGCCGCGGTGGTGAATGCCCATGGCGGAGAATCCCGCAGTTCATTCTTCTACCCGGCAGTGCTCTATCCGGTGAACACCGCGATGCGGATCTACCATGAGGAACAGTTCGGTCCGGTTGTCCCCATCGTGCCCTATCGGGACTTGAACACCGTGGTCGACTACGTCCTGGAATCCGATTTCGGCCAGCAATTGAGCATTTTCGGCACCAACCCAGCCGAAGTCGGCAAGCTGGTGGATACCTTCGCCAACCAGGTCGGGCGCATCAACATCAACGCGCAATGCCAGCGCGGCCCGGACACCTTCCCTTTCAATGGCCGGAAAAACTCGGCCGAGGGCACCTTGTCCGTCCACGATGCCCTGCGTACCTTTTCGATCAGAACCCTGGTGGCGACCAAATTCCAGGACAGCAACAAAGCGCTGATCAGCGACATCATCCGGGAGCGGGATTCGAACTTCCTCACCACCGACTACATCTTCTGACTCGCGCCACGGCGTCTCATGACAGGGCTGGGCGACGGGCCTTGATGCCCCAGCCCTGCTGCATGCCGGCGGCCGCCAGCAGGATCGCCGCCACCCCCAGCCATTGCAGCGGTTCGAGGCGATGGCCGAAGGCGAACCAGTCGACGAAGATCGCCGCGATCGGATAGATGAACGATAGTGCCCCGGTGATCGCGGTGGGCAACCGTTGGATGGCGCTATACAGCAATACGTACATCAGGCCGGTGTGGACCATGCCGAGGGTCAGCAGGCTGGCCCACGCCTGGGCTTGTTGCGGCAACGCCGAGAAGTTCGCCCAGGGCGCCAGCAGCAGGACACCGGTACTGACCTGGATCAGCGCGATCAGGTGCGGTGGCGTACCGGTCAGGCGCTTGATGATCAGCGCGGCAATGGCATACAGCAACGCCGCCCCGAGGGCCAGCGCGATGCCCGCCAGGTAGTTTGCGCCCCCCTGCTCCTGTTCACCGTGGGCACTGACGATGGCCAGCATCCCGAGAAACGACACCAACAACCAGAACAGCTTCTGCGCGGTGATCTTTTCCCCCAAAAACAGCGCCGCCAGCCCTACCAGCATGAACGGTTGGACGTTGTACACCGCCGTGCCGATAGCGATCGATGCACGGGAGTAGGAAGCGAACAGCAACACCCAGTTGCCGACGATTGCCACGCCACTGAGCACCGCCAGCAGGAAGGTCGTCCGGGTCAGGATATCCCGGCGCAGGAAACCAAGGCCGGCGCAGATCAGCAGCAAGGTGGCAGCGCCGAATACACAGCGCCAGAACACCACGTCCAATACCGGCTGGCCCGATACCAGCACGAACCAACCTATGGTTCCGGAAATCAGCATGGCAGCGGTCATTTCCAGCGAACCGCGACGTAAGGTCTTGTCCATCTTCAGGCTCCTTCAGCAAGTGAGGCACAGTATGCCGAGCCGGCCGCCGCGTTCTCCATAGCTGGAAAAAGGCTAAACTGGGTTTCTACCTTTTTTATCAAGGCAAGATCGACTATTCGCCTAACGGAGCCCAAATGACCGACGACATCGACCAGATCCTCATCAGCGCCTTGATGGAAGACTCCCGCCTTTCCCTCAAGGCGCTGGCAAACCTGAGTGGCCTTTCTTCACCCAGCGTGGCCGAGCGCCTGCGCAGGCTCGAAGAGCGCGGCGTACTCAAGGGTTACACCGTCGAGGTGGATCCACGGTGCTTCGGCTATCAACTCCAGGCCATCGTGCGTATCCGCCCGTTACCGGGACAACTGCAGGAGGTGGAACGGCAGATCCAGGCCATCGCCGAATTTACCGAATGCGACAAGGTCACCGGCGATGACTGTTTCATCGCCCGGCTCCACGTACGCTCCATGGAGCAGTTGGATACCGTGCTGGACAAGCTCAACGTATTGGCCGAAACCAGTACCGCCATCGTCAAGAAGACGCCGGTCAAGCGACGCTTGCCACCGATGAACTGAGGATGATCGGAATTTCGTGGACGAAAAAAAGCCCGCCAGGAGGCGGGCTTTCGTTGTCACGAAGTGATCAGTCGTCGCGGCCCATCAGGCCGAACAGCTGCAGCAGGCTGACAAACAGGTTGTAGATCGAGACATACAGGCTGATGGTAGCCATGATGTAGTTGCGCTCGCCGCCGTGAATGATGGCGCTGGTCTGGTACAGGATGCAGACCGACGAGAACAGCACGAAACCGGCGCTGATCGCCAGCTGCAGGCCGCTGATCTGGAAGAAGAAGCTGGCCACTACCGCGCCCAGCAACACGAAGAAACCAGCGGTGATGAAACCGCTCAGGAAACTCATGTCCTTGCGGGAGATCAGCACGTAGGCCGAAAGGCCACCGAACACCAGTGCGGTCATGGCGAATGCCGAACTGACCACCTCGGCGCCTCCCTGCATTCCCAGGTAACGGTTGAGGATCGGGCCGAGCAGGAAGCCCATGAAACCGGTCAGCGCGAACGCCGACACCAGGCCCCAGGCCGAATCGCGAAGCTTGTTGGTAAGGAAGAAAAGGCCGTAGAAGCCGATCAGCACCACGAAGATGTTCGGGTAGCCGACACGCATCTGTTGGGCGACAAAGGCCATCACACCGCTGAAAGCCAGCGTCAGTGCCAGCAGGCCATAAGTGTTGCGCAGGACACGGCTAACCTCTAGCTGCTCGGCCTGCACGCTGTTGTTCACTGCGTAATCCTGTTCGCGCATGGCGACACTCCTCCGGTTTTGAAACATTCAGTGGCAAGGATCATAACAGACGCTCTGTAACAAGCTACGTGGAGAGTTTGACAGTGTGTTTCATTCGGGTATCATGGCGCCCGCAATGCAATACGGAGGTGTGGCCGAGTGGTTTAAGGCAACGGTCTTGAAAACCGTCGACTGTAACAGGTCCATGAGTTCGAATCCCATCGCCTCCGCCATCTTCTTGCGACAAAGCCCTGATTATTCAGGGCTTTGTCGTTTCTGGGATCCAGGAACCTCGTGGCTCCCTTCAGGGTCGTTTTCCGGGTCTTTTCGAGGTGCGTCCGATGGAGGCCACATGCCTGTCGAACGGCCAGAGCCCGGGATTATCCGTTTTTCACTATCGTTTCCTGGAACTTGAACAACTAGGACAGGCAGCACTTGTCGTTCGCGCTCTCACGCAGATCCCGCAAGCACGTCAACCTGTCGGGAGCAAGTCCAGGCTCCGATGTTCATCCACGGCGTACTTTTCATCGCCCGCCAAGGGTATCCAGTCTTTCAACGGCGTCAGGAAATGGAGTTCAAAACGGCGTGACAGAAATGCCCATTTCCCCTGCCGACGTTCAAACTTATCGTGGTACAGCCCGCTGACTTGAACTGGACCTTTTTCAATGTCCAGGAACAGGCAATCCGCTGCCACCGTACCCAAGGCACTGTCACCCTCGATTTCGATCACCGGGTTGGCCATCCAGTGGTGCATATGTGGCATCTGGCGCCAACTGTCTTGAGCCATCGCCAGGATTTCGTTCCTATTTCCGGCCTTGCCGAAACCCGGTAAGTCCAGTGTCGATTCTTCGTGCCAGATTCGGCCCAGGAGCGACACGTCGATGCGATCGAATGCGTTGGCATAGGCGCTGATCAGCGACTCGATAGCGGCGCGACTTTCCAAGGCTTCCAGTCGAGTGGTCAGCTCTTCAATGTTCATGATGACACTTCCTGTCTGAGGCTTCGCAACAGCGAAAAAAGCAACCCACGGCGAGGGCTGCGCTACGGTCAAGCGGGTGTTCAGATCTGCGACAGGCCGCCGTCGACCATCAGTTCCACACCGTTGACATATTTCGCATCGGCGGATGCAAGGAACAGCGCCGATGAGGCGATCTCTTCGGGCTGAGCCATATACCCCAGCGGCGTGATCTGCTCGACATGTTGGCGCAGCGCCGCTATGTCGCTTTCACTCATCTTCAAGCCGTTATCCATCAGCGGGGTGCGGGTGAAGCCTGGGCTCAGGACATTCGTTCGAATCTTGCGACCTTTGAGTTCGTTGGCCCAGGTCCTTGCAAAAGATCGCACCGCTGCCTTGGATGCGTTATAGAGGCTCAATCCTTCCATCCCATTGCTGGAGCAGATAGAAGCCGTCAGCACGATCGAAGCGCCATTTTTCAACAAGGGCATCAGCGTCTGGACAGTAAAAAAGACGCCCTTCACATTAATGTCGAACATGTTGAAATAAGCAGCCTCGGTGGTCTCCCCCACCGGGTTCCTTTCACAGATACCCGCGTTGGCGAACACCGAGTCCAACTGATCGTCGTGAGCATCAATCGTCGCCTTGAGCTTATCGAGATCAGCCTGGCTCGCGACATCGCAAATTACCGCAACCGCTTTATCACCGAGCTTGGCGACCGCCGCCTCCAGCGTGGCAGCAGAACGCCCCGTGATGTAAACACGCTTGGCCCCCTCGGCAATCAAACCCTGCGCAATCGCAAAGCCGATCCCGGTGGATGCGCCGGTGACGACTGCAATCCGATTAGCGAATTTACCTGACATAGCTGACTCCTCGGTCCTGGTTGTGTGGATCGACTGAAACCACAGTGCGGGCATTTTGTGGGGAGTCAGGTGCTGGTTGGCACTGCCATAAATGAACATTGGTCGTTCAATTATGTGAGGCGTCGGCAAAGGTTGAATCGTTTAGATTGCCACTCATTGGTTCAGCGCATGGGCCGTCTTTTCGACTGAAGCTCGAACATTCAGACATTCAATACTCTGCAACCGAACGGTTCCAGACAGGAGATCCTATGCCTCGGGAAAAAGTAGCGCTCGCAGAACCGCGGCGCTGGTTGATGTTCGCCATCTTGCTGGTCGGTGCGTTTTTACCGCCCCTGGATTTTTTTATCGTGAACGTGGCACTGCCCTCGATTCAGGAATCGCTGGGCACGGCCTCCTCCGCCGAACAGTTGGTCATTTCCTCTTACGCGGCGCTTTATGCCGTGACACTGATCACTGGTGGACGGCTTGGTGACATCTACGGCCGCATGCGGATGTTTTTCGTTGGCCTGGTTGGCTTTGCAGTCGCCTCACTGGTCTGCGGCGTCGCCGACTCACCCTGGGTGTTGATCGCCGGACGTTCGCTGCAAGGCGTAACAGCGGCCGTAATGGCGCCCCAGGCACTCGCTTCAGTGCAGGCTATATTCCCCGAATCGGAAAAACCCTTGGCGCTGAGTCTCTATGGCGCGGTCTTTGGCCTGGCTTCGGTAGTCGGCCAGGCACTTGGCGGGATCCTGATATCGCTCAACCTGATGGGCTTGGGGTGGCGGGCGATATTTCTGGTCAATTTGCCGATCGCGGTGCTGATCATTCTGGTCGCCATTGCCGTGGTCAAGGAAACCCGCGCGCCACATACAAGCAAGCTGGACCTGGGCGGAACGGCACTGTCCATGGTGACGCTTGGGGCTCTGATCGTTCCATTGATCGAAGGGCGCGAAGCGGGCTGGCCTTTGTGGGCCTGGCTCTCGCTTGCGGCGGTGCCGCTGCTGGCCTGGCTGTTCTGGCGCTACGAAACCCGTCTGCATCAAGCGCAAGGCGCACCGTTGCTCAATCCTGCCGCACTGCGCACGCCTGGCCTGGGCCGTGCGTTGCTCGTGGCCCTGACCTTCTATGCGATCGGCGTGTTTTTCCTGCTGTTTTCCATTTATCTACAGGGAGCACTGCATATGAGCCCACTCGATGCTGGTCTCGTCTTTCTTCCTTTCGGCGCGGGATTTTTGCTGGGACCACTCTCCACCAATCGTTTCAGGCGTTTTCTGGGTGCTTACGTGAATCCCGTCGGAATGGGGCTTGAAGTGTTGGGGTTCGTGCTCCTGGCCTGGCTCGTGGTGCGGACGCCGATGACCGTCAGTCCCACTGCACTGCCCCTTGCCGTCATTCTTTTTGTGATCGGTTTCGGACAAGGACTGGCCCTTCCAACATTGATGCGGATGATCACAGGACGCGTGGCACCCGCGTATTCCGGCATGATTGCGGGCATTACCAGCTCCACCCTGCAAATCAGCACGTCATTGAGCGTGGCGATCATCGGCGGGATTTTCTACACCCTTCTGGGCACGGATACGGACGCGGCGGCCATCACCCACGCCTTCACCGTCTCCATACTGTGCATCGCGGTATGCCTGGCGGCAGGTGCGGCACTCAGCCTTGGCCTGGCCCGCCAACCGGCTGCGGGCCTGCAAACGGCAGCCATGCGCCCAGCAGAGTGAATCAACCGCCTCCCTGCGAGCCGATCATCAGGGAGGCAAGGTCTGCAAGGGCACGGAGGCTGTCCATCTGCCGCATGTCCTGGTGGTACCCCATCCATATATCGCGACCCGGTGGCGGCTCATGCGGATCAATCAGCCGCAGCGCCGTTAACTGGTCGCCCAGGACGCGGGGCAATACGGCGACACCCTGCCCTTGCGCGCACATCTGTGCCTGGACTGTACGGCTGCTGCTGGTGAATACGGTACGAGCCAGAGGGTAACGCTGCTGCAGCCACTGCACATCTGGATAATGAGACTGGGCGATGCTCATGGTGATCAAACCAAGCCCATCGCCCTGCGGCTCAGGGTCGGGAGATCCGACGGCCGCATACAACCCATAGTTCAGGGTAGTCAGCTTGCGGTGAACGATATCCGGCTCGGTGAAAGGAACGATTCGGAACGCGATATCGGCGTCGCGACGAGCAAGGTCAAACAACCGATGCCCCGCGATGACCTCAGGCACGATCAGCGGGTAACGTCGCCCCAGTTCATTCAGTACCGGGGCCAACACATAACAGGCGAACCAGTCGGCGGAAGAAATGCGCAACACACCTTCGGGCTGTGCGCTGTCCCCCGCAAGGCGCCTTTCGATTGCCAACGCACTTCGCTCCATCTCCTGCGCCAGGCTGAGTAGCTTTTCTCCGCTGTCGGTCAGTACCAGACCTTGGGCGGTGCGAAGAAAAATGGGCTGGCCGCTGGACTGCTCAAGCACCTGCAAGCGTCGCCCCACGGTCGGATGGCTTACTCCCAACAGCTTGGCGGCAGCGCCCAACGACCCGCTGCGGGCAATCGCGAGAAAGACCCGCACATCACTCCAGTCCATGCGCTACCCCGTACAAAAATGAACGCAGAGAGTGCAGCAATGGCACTGCCGTAGCAATCCCGCGCCCGACATACTTGTCCGCAAACACGTTCGTCGAAACACCATCCGGGGACTGGAAAATGAATATTGGCTTTATCGGTGTGGGAAGCATGGGCAGAGCGATCATTGCTCTGCTCATCCAGGCAGGCCACCGCGTATCGGCATGGAACCGTAGTCACGCGGCGATCAAGGATCTCGAAGGAGCAAGCATTCTCGAATCTCCCGCCTCGGCATTTCAGCAAGAGGTCGTCATCAGCATGCTTGCCGATGATGCCGCCGTCAGGGAAGTGCTGCTGGCCAGCGCAGCTCTGGAAAATGCAGGCAAGGCTTGCGTTCATGTCGTGATGTCGACCTTGTCGCCTTCGCTCATGGTGGAGTTGCAAAGCGTGCACGATGAAATCGGCATCGGACTGATCGCGGCGCCGGTTTTCGGCGTGCCTGCCGTGGCGGCAAACGGCGAGTTGAATATCCTGGCGGCCGGATCGCGGGAAGCCATCTCGACGGTCCAACCGATCTTTGACCTGCTCGGCAAAAAGACCTGGTACCTGGGCGCTCGACCTGAACAGGCCTGTATCGCGAAAATCGCGGGCAACATGATGATCACTCAAGCCATCCAGTCGCTGGGCGAAGCAACCGAACTCGTTCAACACCACGGACTGAGTCCGCAGGTTTTCGTCGACCTCATGACCCAGACCCTGTTCGCCTGCCCCAGTTATCAGCGGTACGGGCAGAACATCGTCAACAACCGTTTTGAACCGGGTTTCAAACTGTCTCTTGGCCTCAAGGATATAAACCTGGCCATCGAGGCGGCCCGTCGCAAGGGCCTGGAACTGCCGGCGGCCGATGCTGTGCGATCGAAGATGACGTCGGCGCTTGCCCGGGGATACGGGCACAAGGACTGGTCGGCATTCGCTACGCAGACAGTGTCCCGATCGTTCGATCATGCCTCGCAACCCTGGCGAACCGCTCCGGTGAAACGCTCGCGCCGTGGCAACTTCTGGGTGACCGGAGCCCGCGTTACCCATAACGGTAAGAGCTTCCAGAAAGGTCCGATGTACGTGGCCTGGGAATCCCCTGAGCACATCACCCAGCCCTATCCCGTGGTGCTGGTGCACGGAGGCACGCTGCAGGGCACTGAATGGCTGGACACACCCGATGGCCGACCAGGGTGGGCGCAGCGGTTCATCGAAGCCGGTTTCGTCGTTTTTCGCGTCGACAGACCAGGCCATGGCCGATCGCCGTATCACCCAGACATCATGGGGCCGATGGGGCCAGCGTTCTCCTATGAGCGCGCGCGTGAAGTCTACTTTCCAGAAGGCGCAGGAGAAACGCAGTGGCCATTCGAGCCGGACGATGGACCCGCGTTTGACGCCTTCGTCGCAGCTTACGGCCCCATGCCGGCTGACCTTGCGGCATCCCAGACCCTGGATGCGGATCGACTGGCCGCGCTGCTCGACAAGATCGGCAAAGCGATCATCGTTACGCATTCCGCGTCCGGGCCCAGTGGCTGGCTCGCCGCCGATCGTCGACCCGGCCTGGTCGCAGGAATTGTGGCGGTGGAACCCATGGGTCCGGTATTTGGCCACACACCGGGCATAGGCAGCCTCGATTGGGGGCTGACTGCCGCACCTCTGACCTTCGATCCGCCTCGCAAAACGCCTGAACAAGTGCGTACAGCAGAACCTTCAACCCTGAGGGTCCCTGGCCTGCAGGGCGTCCCGATAGCGCTGTTGACAGGTGAGACATCGGCGTTTGCTGCCTACGCATCCAGCATCGTCGCCTTCCTGCGAAATGCCGGTGCCAACATTCATCACCTGGATCTACCGGCACTGGGCATTCACGGCAACGGCCACGGATTGATCTATGAACGTAATTCCGATGAGGCTTTCAAGGTCGTCACGCAGTGGCTGGACCGATCATTGAGCGTGCCCGATCCCGCGTAAAGCGCTACCCAGGTCAAGGGCACTGCACCTCAGGCCAACAGACCTGGCTGTTGCTGCCCAGGACCTGGAAGAAAGGATTGGAACGTTCATCACGGAAAATGACAGCCCCGTGAGTTAGAATCCCATCGCCTGCGCCATATCCATACGTTGATGCCCTGGTTATCCAGGGCTTTTTCGTGTCTGGCACTCGGAAAACATCGCAGCCTCGGTGGCTGTTACAAGGAAAGAGAAAATGACCAGAAAAACCATGGGCTCCCTCGCTGCCGCCGTCATCGGCGTCGTCCTGCTGAGCGTCTTCTTCGGCAGTTGGTACACAGTCGACGAAACCGAACGCGGCGTGCTGCTGCGTAACGGTGCGCTGGTGGGCGTGGTGGAACCCGGGCTGTCCTTCAAGACCCCCTTCATCGAATCCGTGCGTCTGATCAGCGTTCAAAGCCAGGTCACTTCGTACGACGATCTCCAGGCATACAGCAAGGACCAGCAGTCCGCACAGCTCAAGGTATCGGTGTCCTGGCACATCGCGCCGTCCGATGTGGCCAAGGTCTACACCCAGTTCAAGGATCTCGAAGGCATCCGGGACCGGATGATCAGCCGGCAGGTGCCCACTCAGGTGGAGAACGTCTTCGGCAAGTTCAACGCCGTGGCCGCCGTGCAGAATCGCGTCCAGCTGGTCAATGACATCTCGGCCGCCATCAAGTCGACCATCACCGGGCCTGTGATCATCGACAGTGTCCAGGTGGAAAACATCGATTTCAGCGACGCCTATGAGAAGGCCATCGAAGCGCGCATGGCGGCGGAAGTCCAGGTCAAGACCCGTGAGCAGCAACTGGCCACCGAGCAGGTCCAGGCCCAGATCCGCGTCACCCAGGCCCAGGCCGAAGCCGACTCGCAGGTCGCCCAGGCCAAGGCGGACGCGTTGGCCACCGAACTTCGCGGCAAGGCTGAAGCCGAGGCCATCAAGGCGCGGGCACAGGCCCTGGCCAGCAACCAGAACCTGGTGGAGCTGACCAAGGCCGAGCGCTGGAATGGCGTGCTGCCGACCACCGTGCTGCCGAACGGTGCCCTGCCTTTCATCGATACTCGGGCCGACAACCGCTGATCCCTCGTCGCGGCGCGACCTGTCCTGGTCGCGCCCGCCTTGCCGTCCTGGCGCTCCGTTGACGCTACACTGGCTTGAGTGACGATTTCGATATCCAGCGTTAGCAGGGAGCTCAACGTGTACCCAGGCCGAAACACCACGACGCGACAATCAATCGCTCCCTCGCCTCATCGATTCAAGCCCCCCAGTGCCCGCGCCTTCCGGAACTCATCCACCGCGTCTTCCCCCGCCCCCGACAGGAGAGCTGCGTGACCATGCTCATCAGGAAATATAAATGGCCCGCCTTGCTGGCTGTGGCGCTGGTGACGTTTTCGGCCCTGATGTTCTTTCTCATCAAGTCCTATACCTATGACACGACGACATACTTCGAGTCCCGCGACTTCATCCGGCAGCTCAAGCAATCCGACGCCAATTGGAACGTCAAGATCCTGAAGAAGAAGACAGGGCTCAATAACAACCTGTCACTGAGCCCACCACCCGATGCGAGCAGCCGCTGGGAACAACTGGAACGGCTCAACGACAGCGGTCCCTTGGCCACGCTTTGGGAATCGCGGCGCCAGGGCTATGTCGATGCGGTCAGGAACAAGACCGCGCTGGTCGAGCAGTTCGACCACCATAATGCGAGCCTGCGCTCGTCCTTGGACGCGCTACCGTCGGCGGAAGACGCAATCCAGGACCTGTTGAGCGGGATGAATGGACCGGCCCCGGCGGAGCATCTGGCGATGGCTTCCGATGTCCTGGACCTGACATTGACGACGCTGGAATTCGCGCTTTATGTCACGTCGGACAAGGCTCGGGAAATCCAAGGCCAACTGAGCAAGCTGGACAGCTACATCGACCGGTTGCCCAACGAATATCGGCCGCCCTTCGCCAGGCTGACGCAACATGTGAGGACCATCATCCAGGAGCAGCCCATCGTCAATGACCTGCTCGACCGCATCAGCGTCATTCCGGTGGCCCAGGAGCTGGACAACATCAATGAGCTGCTGAACGAGACACAACGCAGGACCGCCGCCACCGACCGCCAATACCATATTTACCTGGCCGTATGCGCCAGCCTGATGGCACTGTTGATGATCTACCTGGCGGTACGGCTGGTTCGCAGCTATTCGGTCATCAACCAGATCAACCATGAGCTGCAACAATCCAACGAACGCCTGGAAGAACGAGTGGAGGAACGCACTCGCGAACTGAGGGAAGCCGAACGCGAGCTGGTGGACGCCGCCCGCATGGCGGGCATGGCGGAAATTGCCACCAACGTGCTGCACAACGTCGGGAACGTTCTGAACAGCGTGAATATTTCAGCGGACCTGGTGACCCGCAAGTTGAAGAACAGCAGGACGGCGGGGCTTGGGAAAGCGGTCAGGATGATGAACGAACATGCCGACGATCTGGGCCGGTTCATCACCCTCGACGAAAAAGGCAAGTTGCTGCCCCGCTACTTCAACGAGCTGGTGGAGTCCATCAGCGCCGAGCAGGCACAGCTGATCGAGGAGCTGGCGCAACTGACCAAAAGCGTCGACCACATCAAGGAAATCGTCACCACCCAGCAAGCCTATGCCGGTGCCGCAAGGCTGGTGGAACCGCTCAGGATCAGCGATCTGTTCGAAGACGCGCTGCGCATGAATGCCGGCGCCCTGAGCCGACACCACGTCACCGTCATCAAGGACTATCAGGACACGCCCACGATCATGGGCGACAAGCACAGGCTGCTGCTGATCCTGATCAACCTCATCAGCAACGCCAAGTTCGCCATGTCCCATGTCTGCGAGCATCCACGGGAAATGACCTTGGGCATACGAATCCTCGACCAGACCAGGTTATGCCTCAGCGTCCAGGATCGAGGGGAAGGTATTGCGCCCGAGAACCTGGCCCGCATCTTCAACCACGGCTTCACGACGCGCAAGGAGGGTCATGGGTTCGGCTTGCACAGCTGCGCCCTGGCGGCCGTCGAGATGAATGGTCACCTCCATGTCCATAGCGACGGCCCCGGGCAGGGCGCCCTGTTCACGCTGGAGATTCCGTTGGAACTGGCACCTGCCTGAAGGTGGCTCGCCTGACGGCGCCCGCAGAGCATTGGACACGCTTCAAACCGATTGCCAGCAGCGCTGGCTCACGGCCTGGAGCCCGAGCCCGCGAAGACGACGAGACAATCCGCCTCGTGGCAATTGTTCTGCGCCTTCGCGAGCCAAACCGTCAACCACCGGCGCTATTTGTCGCTGGCAGTACGCTCATCACGGTTCTTCCTGACCGGCAACGCGGCGGCGTATGCCAGCGCTTCTTCACGGGAAGCAAAGGATCCCAGTCGGTCAGCCTGGGTACAGACCCTCCAAGGGCCGCTGTTTACGCTGAGAACGTCATAACCGTTGATGTGCATTTTCGTCAGCATCGCGGTACTCATCGTCAACTCCTCCGAGATAACCAGGTTAGCTCGCCTACCTTACACGCACTTCGTGCCGGGATGCGCACCGAACGTCGTGACGCACACCACCGATCATGCAGCTCATCGCGCGTCCGAATCCCATATCCAGTCCCACAGGCCCGGCAGGCGCACCGGCTGACCGCTTTCCTTGACCGTACGTGCCATGGCGGCTCGCTCCAGTGCCTGGCGGTCGTCATAGAACGGCTTGGCATCGGTCTTGACCCCGGTGGTCCTGGCGGCGTCCAGCAGGATCTGCAGATATTCCCGGGCGTGCCGGGCGGTGTAGCGGTTGAGATCATGAAAGGTCACCACCACCGGGATCACCCCCTCCACCGCCGCAAGCTCCCCGGCCGCGATGCGCTCGCGTACCTCTGAAAGCTGGCGTATCAGGTTGATCCGCCGACGCGGACTGGCCGTGATGCCCCAGACCTTGCCGTCGTTGGCGCTCAGGTCGGTGAGCAATACGTGCATGCCCTGCCGTTGATAAGCCGCGAAGGTGCGCCTGTCATAGCTCCAGAACGGCGGCCTCACCAAGGTCGGAGCGACACCGGTGATCGCCGCGATATCGGCTGCGCCGTTGACCAGTGACTGCTCCAGCTCGTCGGGACCGAGGGAGCGATGATTGGTATGCCACCCTGTGGCAGTGTGAAAGCCCAGTACGTGCCCTTCGCGTTGCTCACGCTGCATCACCGAGCGACCGATTTCGCTGCCACCGGCACGCGGGGCACGAGTCTGTACGAAAAATACCGCCTTGATACCGGGTTGCACCGGATTATCCGCAAGGGCATCCAGCACGCTCAGGCTAGGGTTCCAGAAAGACGATGCGCTGGGCCCGTCATCGAATGTCAGGAGGAAACGGATCGGCGGTTGCGTACGCAGCCGTTGCTCGGTTTGCGCGGTGAGTTCGATGGGCGGTCCGATACATCCCGCCAAACCACAGGCAAGGACTACGCTGACCACTACCCTGGCGAGGTTCCTCATGTTCTACCTTTCATGATGCTGACTGCTTCGCCTTCGTTCCCTGGCCATGGTGCTCAAGCCCAGCTTGGAGAAGGTTAACCGGGTTTGGTTCCTGGCCGCGAACGCTTCCGGTGGGTTTCGCTTGCCGGCGCTCAATGCCGCCCTTTTCAGGCCTTGTCCTGACCGTCTGGAAATCCGATGGAATTTTCCGGACGCCTCCGCATCCATCCGTATAGGACTAAATTAGGGAGGATTTATGGGCGGGCCATCGCTTTACATCATCGACTACATGCTCCATGGCGAACCCAAGTCATTCATCATTCGAGCAGAGGTGATGAATAACTCCGAGGCTTGGCATTGGGCCAGTTGCGACGCAGGTGTCGGGCGCATACCCAAATTCGGGAGAGAAAAGGTCAAGCGGGTCACCAAGCCCCTTGCGGAGAAATACGGCATCACGGATGTGCGCTGGCGCGCAAGCGTCGCACCGAGCTGGATCAAGGAATCCGGCTGATCATACAAACCCTTTTTCCGGCGTGCCGGCTGTCCAGCCGGGTGCCGGAGCCTGCGGCGCAACCCCGATAACTCTACTACGCTTAATCGACAGCATGACCCGCCTCCAGCGGGCCTCGTGCTGCTCGATCAACTCTGAATTGGAGGTGTGACATGTCTGAAAAAGAGTCCATCACCACCCTGCTCACCCTGCTGGAATCGCGCCAGGCCCGGTTGACGGCTGCCTGCAAGGAAATCGCCGACTGGGTCGACCACAACGGCGGCCACCCAACGGCCGTGCGCATCCGGGACCGCCTCAACGACATCGAGAAGGATGCCCCATCGATCCAGCACGCCCTGTCGTCACTCAAGCCAGTCGAACGGCCCTTGCCCAAATTCCGCTAGCTTCAAGCGCGTCAGACCCGCGTCTGCTCACGTACGTCGACCCTGAAAATCGATGGAACGCGGCGGCTTTTTGCTCCTCGATATTGAAACAGGTGCAAAAACCGCGAAAAGGAGATCCATCATGAACGCCAAAGTCCTGCTGCTGATGGCGGCTTGCGCCAGCCCCACCGCCGCCATGGCACAAGGCTGCGATGTCAGGACCCAGTCCCAGAGCCAGTCAGTGTCGGAAATCGAAACCCACAGTTGCTATGAGTACAAAGGCGTGCCCGCCGAAGCCATCGGCTGGTCTTGCAGCAATGAAAGCAAGGGAACCCTGAGCACTCGCAAGACACCGGTCGAACGCTGCGCTGCCGGCCACGTCGCCACATGCGAGGCCAGGCTGACCCAGGAAGCCCTGGCCAATCCGCATTCCACCAGCAAGGACAGGACGGGGGGCTCGGCCAACATCCCGGACGACGCGCAAGTCATCTGGTACTACTACGGTGTCGAGCAACTGCAACAGGCAAAAAAGGACTGCGAAACCACCGGCGGCCGCTGGCAGAATCGCTGATGTTCTGCCCTGCGAGCAATACCCGACGACTAGCCTTTGCTGTGCTCCGGCGACGACGGCGGCTCCTTGACCCCGCGTGGACCAGCCACGCCCCAGATGATCAAGCCCACTACCGGCAGGATAATCAGCAACAGGGCCCAGCCGGCCTTGGTACCGGCTGATTTGTCGCTGCGAAAGACGCTGACGATTGCCCAGAGATCTACCAGCAGCAAAAGCACTGCGACAGCAATCCAGAAATAACTGGCTAATTCAGACATGGCCCAATCCTCCATTCAAGGTCTAAGGATTAGGCCTGGGCGCCCCGGGAGCGTTCAAAAAATCTGCCAGATGTCCTGACGTTGCCTGCATAGGTTTGCGCGAAGGCCAGGCAAGGGAAACGGGGCGAGGAAGCGGAGTCTACCGGCTGTCAACAAGCATCTCGACCGGACTCGCCCACGAGCCTGTTCTCAATGCCGCATAAACGAGTATCAAGGCTTTTTCGTACTGCGGCTAAGAGGGACGCTCATTCAGATAGCCGATCCACTGCTCATAGGCTTCATGCTGACGCCGAACCGCCTCTTCCCAGGCCGCACCGGTCATCTGGTGGGCACAGATAAGGGTCATCATTTCCGAAGTCGCCGCATCGAGCTCCACAAGAAGCTCGTGGGATTTGATCTTGAAGTCTTCCACAGTGGTCATTTTTCCTCTCTCCCCACTGCCCGGGGTGGCTATCCACTCAACATGGATACCTTTTTTCCCATCTGATTCATTTTAGGCGATGGCCGGTCAGCTCGACCTGTCCGGCGACCATGATTCAGACGGGATACTCGACCGCACCTATTCATTCGAATCAGGTTCAATCTTTCCTGGATGGATGTGGTCGTACCGATAGAGAGTCCAAAAACCTGATTGAACACCTGCAACAAGACCTGCGTCTTATGTTTCAGTTATATTTCATTTTTATGACAGCGATATGCCGGACAACCCCATGAAAATTCGAGCGACCGTCATCTGCCAGGAAAATCGCCATGTGCTGTTGGTGCGAAAGCCCAACAGCCGTTGGGCGTTGCCGGGTGGAACCGTCGAGCGCGGCGAAACCCATGCCGATGCCGCGCTCAGGGAGCTGGCCGAAGAAACCGGACTGACCGCTGAAAATCTGCTCTACCTGATGCGCCTCAACGACGGCGGCACCGAACATCACGTATTCGAAGCCTCGGTCAACGACTCGAAGGCGGCCCGTCCACTGAATGAAATCCACGACTGTCTCTGGCATCCACTGGACGCCATCGCCCAGTTGCAGCTGAAAAAAGGCACACAGGAAATACTGGAAGCGTTCCGGCGCAGATTATGATTATCCGCAGGCGTCAGTGACTGCGCAGCCAACAGAAAGAACCGAATAGACTCATCGTTCACCCTTCTACCAGGACTCGTTGTTCGACCCGGCCTGGAGCCCTTGCATCACCGTGGTGAAGCCTGGCCGCTGATATTTTTGTTGTCGACCAAGCGAATGGAAAAGTCACGACTACAATCATTCCTCATAGTGAACCGTGCGGATGGGAGGCTGTCGTGCTTGATTATTTTGCGCTGGGTATCCTGATCTTTGCCGGACTGTTCCTTTTCTACGGAATCATCTTATTGCACGACATTCCTTATGAAATTGCCGTGCACCGAAACCACCCGCACCAGGATGCCATCCATGCGACCGGCTGGGTCAGCCTGTTCACGCTGCATGCGCTTTGGCCATTTCTATGGATTTGGGCAATGGCCTATCGCGAGGATCGGGGCTGGGGTTTTGGCGATGGTAAATCTCCCCTCAGTCACGTTACCCAGTTAGAGCAGCAACTGGCAGAACTGCAAGGCCGCGTTGAGCGACTGGAAATATCCGCCGGCAAAAGTCGACAAACACCGGCACCCAGCAACAGCGACGGGGGGATTTAGGTCATGGACCTTTTGCTCATTTTGACCTATGCCGCCCTCTGTGTTGCCATCTTTAAAATCTTTCATATTCCGTTAAATAAATGGACGGTGCCTACCGCTGTCCTGGGCGGCATCCTTATCATTGGCGCCCTGATTTTTACGATGAATTACAACCACCCTTATTCAGAGGTGGCCCGTTATTATTTTGTTTCCGTCCCAGTGATTCCGGTCGTCAGTGGTCAAGTCATCGAGGTTCCGGTAAAAGGCAACGAACTCATTCAAAAAGGCGATATTCTATTTCGCATAGACCCGACGCCATTCACGTACCGGGTCAAGTCAATCAAGGCGCAGCTGATCGCCGCAAAAGGCGATCGCGCCAGGATCACCGAGCTGATCAAGCGCAGCTTTGGCACCCAACGTGAGCTGGAGGCCACCATCGCCCGTACGGACGATCTGCAAGCACAGCTGGATCACGCTCAATATGAATTGGATAACACGATCGTGCGTGCCCCGAGCAAAGGGTTCGTCGCACAGGTCTCCTTGCGGCCCGGGATGATGGCAACCAAACTACCGCTAAGGCCTTCAATGATATTCATCCCTGACGAGGGCCAGTATTTCGCGGCCTGGATGCGCCAGAACAGTTTATTGCGTCTGGTCGTTGGCGATGAAGCGGAAGTGGCATTCGACGGAATCCCGGGAAAAGTATTCAAAGGCAAGGTTGCGAGTGTCTTGAGCGTCATCGGAGAGGGGCAGGTTCAGCCTTCGGGAACACTCACCAGCTATACCGGCTCACCGCCACCAGGTCGAGTTCCTGTCGTCATTGAAATCAATGATCCGGATTTTACCCAGTATCGGGACTTCGTCCCCGGTGGCGCCTACGGTCAGGCGGCGGTTTATAGTCAGCACTTTCACCATATAGGCATGATGCGCAAGATACTGTTGCGGATGGCTGCGTGGATGAACTATATCTTTCCATTCCATTAATTTCTTTACTGATCGCCAAAATCCATAAGCACCCTTCAAACGCTTGGGATATTGCCCCTGCCTTTCAATATTCCCTATTGAACGCCCCAAAACGAAATCCTGCCCGAGCATTCCGCGAGAAACCACGCTATCGAGGCGATGTCTTGCCCTCTTTATTACAAAAACAGCTCAGCAGTTATTTTTAATTGCAAATAAACATACAAAGCACAAACAGAATAAACAAGCATCCTTTACAACATTAAAAACTTGTCTAACGTCAATCCGGCGAAAGGCAAAACCATGGAATTTGTTATTTAAAAACCAGGCGCTGTACGAAAAGTCTTGAGATCAAGGTCAGGCAGTTTTCAACGCTGCCTGAACGAGTATCAAGGCTTTTCGTACAGAGCCTAAAACACCGCTTGCCACCTATGGAGTCATGCCATGTCTGAAGCGCCTGGAAAACTGCACCTTGGTGCATTGGTTGCACTGGTTGTCGGCTCCATGATCGGTGGCGGGATCTTTTCCCTGCCGCAGAACATGGCCGCCAGCGCCGATGTCGGAGCGGTACTGATCGGTTGGGCCATCACCGCCGTCGGCATGCTGACCCTGGCCTTCGTCTTCCAGACCCTGGCCAACCGCAAACCCGACCTGGACGGCGGCGTGTATGCCTACGCCAAGGCCGGTTTCGGCGACTACATGGGCTTCTCCTCGGCCTGGGGCTACTGGATCAGCGCCTGGTTGGGCAACGTCGGTTATTTCGTCCTGCTGTTCAGTACCCTGGGCTACTTCTTCCCGATTTTCGGCGAGGGCAACACCGTAGCGGCAGTGATCGGTGCTTCGGTGCTGTTGTGGGCGGTGCATTGGCTGGTGCTGCGCGGCATCAAGGAGGCGGCATTCATCAACCTGGTGACCACCGTCGCCAAGGTCGTGCCGCTGTTGCTGTTCGTGCTGATCGCGCTGTTCGCCTTCAAGCTCGAGATCTTCACCCGGGACATCTGGGGCACGATGAACCCCGACCTGGGCAGCGTGATGAACCAGGTGCGCAACATGATGCTGGTCACCGTGTGGGTGTTCATCGGCATCGAGGGGGCGAGCATCTTTTCCGCCCGCGCCGAGAAACGCACCGACGTGGGCAAGGCCACCGTGATCGGCTTCATCACCGTGCTGCTGTTCCTGGTGCTGGTGAACGTGTTGTCCCTGGGCATCATGACCCAGCCGGAACTGGCCAAGCTGCAGAATCCATCCATGGCCGCGGTGCTGGAGCACGTGGTGGGCCACTGGGGTGCGGTGCTCATCAGCGTCGGCCTGATCATCTCGCTGCTGGGCGCCCTCTTGTCCTGGGTGCTGCTGTGCGCCGAGATCATGTTCGCCGCCGCCAAGGACCACACCATGCCGGAGCTCCTGCGCCGCGAGAACGCCAACCACGTACCGGCCAACGCCCTGTGGCTGACCAACGCGATGGTCCAGCTGTTCTTGATCATCACCCTGTTCTCGGCCAGCACCTACCTGTCCCTGATCTACCTCGCCACCTCGATGATCCTGGTGCCGTACCTGTGGTCGGCGGCCTACGCGCTGCTGCTGGCGGTGCGTGGCGAGACCTACGAGGGCTTCGCGGCCGAGCGGCGCAAGGACCTGGCCATCGGCGCCATCGCCCTGGTCTACGCCGTCTGGCTGCTGTATGCCGGCGGGATCAAGTACCTGCTGCTGTCCGCCCTGCTCTACGCCCCCGGCGCGATTCTGTTCGCCAAGGCCAAGCGCGAGCTGGGCAAACCGGTTTTCACCTCTGTCGAGAAGCTGATTTTCGCCGCAGTGGTCGCAGGCGCCCTGGTGGCGGCCTATGGACTCTACGACGGCTTCCTGACCCTGTAGCCGACTGTTCAACTGGAGGATGTGTAATGACCACGGAAAAAGTGAAGTACGGCGTTCATTCCGAAGCCGGCAAACTGCGTAAAGTCATGGTGTGCTCCCCAGGCCTGGCTCATCAGCGCTTGACCCCGAACAACTGCGATGAACTGCTGTTCGACGATGTGATCTGGGTCAACCAGGCCAAGCGCGACCATTTCGATTTCGTCACCAAGATGCGCGAGCGCGGCATCGATGTGCTGGAGATGCACAACCTGCTGACCGACATCGTCGCCATGCCCGACGCCCTGGACTGGATCCTGCAGCGCAAGATCACCGCCAACTCGGTGGGCCTGGGCCTGGTGAATGAAGTCGGTTCGTGGCTGCGCAGCCTGGAACCGCGCAAGATCGCCGAATTCCTGATCGGCGGCGTCTCGGCCGACGACTTGCCGGACAGCTTCGGTGGCAAGACCATCCAGATGTTCCGCGATTTTCTCGGCCACTCCAGCTTCATCCTGCCGCCGCTGCCCAACACCCAGTTCACCCGCGACACCACCTGCTGGATCTACGGCGGCGTGACCCTGAACCCGATGTACTGGCCGGCGCGTCGCCAGGAGACCCTGCTGACCACCGCCATCTACAAGTTCCACCCCGAGTTCACCCACGCCGACTTCCAGATCTGGTACGGCGACCCGGACCAGGACCATGGCAACGCCACCCTCGAAGGCGGTGACGTGATGCCCATCGGCAATGGCGTGGTGCTGATCGGCATGGGCGAGCGCTCGTCCCGCCAGGCCATCGGCCAACTGGCGCTGAACCTGTTCAAGCACAAGGCCGTGGAACGGGTGATCGTCGCCGGCCTGCCCAAGTCCCGTGCCGCCATGCACCTGGACACCGTGTTCAGTTTCTGCGACCGCGACCTGGTGACCATCTTCCCGGAAGTCGTCGGCCAGATCGTCGCCTTCTCCCTGCGGCCCGACGAGAGCAAGCCCGGCGGCATCGACGTGCGCCGCGAGGAAGGCAGCTTCCTCGACACCGTGGCCGCCGCCCTCAAGCTGCCGGCGCTGCGGGTGGTGGAAACCGGTGGCAACAGCTTCGCCGCCGAGCGCGAGCAATGGGACGACGGCAACAACGTGGTGGCCGTGGAGCCCGGCGTGGTGATCGGCTATGACCGCAACACCTACACCAACACGCTGCTGCGCAAGGCCGGCGTGGAAGTGATCACCATCAGCGCCAGCGAACTGGGCCGCGGCCGCGGCGGCGGCCACTGCATGACCTGCCCGATCATCCGCGACCCCATCGACTACTGACCTTCGAGCCTGGGCGGCATCGACCCGATCCCGCCCAGGGGATAACCGAAACCCAAGGAGATCCATCATGGCTTTCAACATGCGCAACCGCAGCCTGCTGAGTTTGATGCACCACACCAACCGCGAGCTGCATTACCTGCTGGACCTGTCCCGCGACCTCAAACGCGCCAAGTACACCGGCACCGAGCAGCCCCACCTCAAGGGCAAGAACATCGCGCTGATCTTCGAAAAGACTTCGACCCGCACCCGCTGCGCCTTCGAAGTCGCAGCCCATGACCAGGGCGCCCACGTCACCTACATCGACCCGGTGTCGTCGCAGATCGGCCACAAGGAAAGCATGAAGGACACCGCCCGCGTCCTGGGGCGGATGTTCGACGCCATCGAGTACCGCGGCTTCGAACAAGAGATCGTCGAGGAACTGGCCAAGTTCGCCGGCGTGCCGGTGTTCAACGGCCTGACCGCCGAATTCCACCCCACCCAGATGATCGCCGACACCCTGACCATGCGCGAGCACAGCGACAAGCCGCTGCATGACATCAGCTACGCCTACCTGGGCGACGCACGCTACAACATGGGCAACTCGCTGCTGATGATCGGCGCCAAGCTGGGCATGGACGTGCGCATCGGCGCACCGAAAGCCCTGTGGCCGCACCAGGACTTCATCGACCAGTGCCAGGCCTTCGCCGCCGAAAGTGGCGCACGCATCACCATCACCGAGGATCCGAAAGAAGCGGTCAAGGGCGTGGACTTCATCCACACCGACATCTGGGTCTCCATGGGCGAGCCGGTGGAAGCCTGGGACGAGCGCATCGAGCAGTTGCTGCCCTACCAGGTCAACGCCCAGATGATGAAAGCCTCGGGCAATCCCCGGGTGAAATTCATGCACTGCCTGCCCGCGTTCCACAACAGCGAGACCAAGGTCGGCAAGGACATCGCCGGCCGCTACCCGCACCTGGCCAACGGCGTGGAAGTGACCGAGGACGTCTTCGAGTCCCCGGCCAACATCGCCTTCGAGCAGGCGGAAAACCGCATGCACACCATCAAGGCGATCCTGGTGTCGGCATTGGCGGATATCTGAATGCCCGACGCGAATCACTGTGGGAGCAAGCTCGCTCCCACAGGGGCTACGTTGTTCATCACATTTTTAGAAGGACAGCATCATGCGCATCGTCGTTGCCCTGGGCGGTAACGCCCTCCTGCGTCGGGGTGAGCCCATGACCGCAGACAACCAACGCAGCAACATCCGCACCGCGACCGAGCAGATCGCCAAGATCCATGCCGGCAACCAGCTGGTCATCGCCCACGGCAACGGCCCGCAGGTCGGCCTGCTGTCATTGCAGGCGGCGGCCTACACCTCGGTCACACCCTATCCGCTGGACGTGCTGGGGGCCGAAACCGAGGGCATGATCGGCTACATCATCGAACAGGAACTGGGCAACCTGCTGGACTTCGAAGTGCCGTTCGCCACGTTGCTGACCCAGGTGGAGGTGGACGCCGACGACCCGGCCTTCCAACACCCCACCAAGCCCATCGGCCCGGTCTACGACAAGACCGAAGCCGAAAGACTCGCCGCCGAGAAAGGCTGGGCCATCGCCCCGGACGGCGACAAGTACCGCCGGGTGGTGGCCAGCCCACGGCCCAAGCGCATCTTTGAAATCCGTCCGATCAAGTGGCTGCTGGAAAAAGGCAGCATCGTGATCTGCGCCGGTGGCGGCGGCATCCCGACGATGTACGACGCCCACGGCAAGCTGCAGGGCGTCGAAGCGGTGATCGACAAGGACCTGTGTTCGGCGCTGCTGGCCCAACAGCTGGAGAGCGACCTGCTGGTGATCGCCACCGACGTCAACGCCGCGTTCATCGACTACGGCAAGCCAACCCAGAAAGCCATCGCCCAGGCCCACCCGGACGAAATGGACAGGCTCGGCTTCGCCGCCGGCTCCATGGGACCCAAGGTCCAGGCAGCCTGCGAATTTGCCCGCAACACCGGCAAGGTCGCGGTGATCGGCGCACTGGCGGACATCGATGCCATCGTCCAGGGCACTGCGGGCACGCGTATCAGCACGGCCACTCCCGGCATTACCTATCGATAATCAGAACTGCAGGGGCAGGGTCAGGCCTGCCCCTCCTCCCGAACCCTGAAAGGAGAGCACCATGGCCCACTTTGAACCCGGTCGTCTGCATATCGAACGACACGCACTGAACAAGGACGATGTCAGCTACGACCTGTGCCTGGATTATGAGGTCACCACCGATCCCAAGGAAGGCAAAGGGATGCAATTCACGATGCACGGCAGCATTCAGGGCAAGGATATGAAGGAAACGTTTTTCCTGAGCAAGGAGCAGGCATACAACTTCGCCAGCAACGTGACCAAGATTGCGGAGAAACATGGAATTCCCAAGGCTTACAGCAGCATCGGTTCGCAACACAAACATTACGATCTGATGTTCGAGGATGTGCGGGTGCAGTTGAACATGAAGTCCGGAGACCCCGTCAACCCTGAACATTTTGAATGACTCACCGAGCGTAAATGGCACGCACCTGCACGCTCACACGATTGTGCCGGTTGGCAGGAGCGCTGTTGTTACGTGACCTTGATTCACATCCCAGGTACTCAAGGAAAGCAGCCATGACACCGATTCGCACCCTGGCTTTAATTGCTGCACTGCTGTCAACGACCAGTCTGGCGGTCCGTGCCGCTGATATACCGCTGGGCAGCAATGCCATGGAAGGCCATATCGTTTCGCGCGTACTCGCCGTTGATCCGGCGCTCTATCAAGTCACCATCGAAGGCCGCAACAAAGAACCGGTGCCCATCCAGCTCTCCGACCAAGCCAAGAACCTGCACAATCTGAGAGTCGGTGACAACGTCGAGATTCACGTGATTCGCTCAGTCGCTTATGTATTGGATACGAACGTTGGCGGGGAGCCAGGAGTATCCAATGAAGCCATGGCCATCCGCACCACCAAGGACAATCCCAATCCCGGCGGTGAAGCTTTCCGTCAAGTCAGAGTCACGTCCAAGATCACTCGCATTGATTTGAAAGAACATGAAGTGACTTTGCTACCTCCGGAGGGACAAGTCATCGTATTGAAAGTGGAGGATCCAAAGCTTCAGGAACGGATGAAGAAACTGCAGGAGGGTCAGACGATCGATGCCATTTATACCGAGGTATTGAAAGTCAAAACCTCACGCTAGGCTCTGTACGAAAAGTCTCGAGATGAAGATCAGGCAAGGCGAAAACAGCCGAGCAAGCGCGGTGTACTGGAGTACATGAGCATTGCGAGGCAGTTTTCAACGCGGCATGAACGAGTATCAAGTCTTTTCGTACAGAGCCTAGGAAAACCCCGGCTTAACCACTGGCTGGCCTGGGCGGACATGGCGTCGCGCTTGCAAGCCGGCCAACAGGCCAACAGGCCAACAGACACCATCGCAATGCTCGCGAGACTCAGGCATCAGAGATGTGGATGGCGATGAGTGCCTGTCAGCTTTTGCAGGCCACCTGGGCAGGCGCGGCAGACGTCAGCTTGGAGGGGATTACAATTGACGTGCCAGGCACAGGGGTGAGCTCGAAAACTCCCAACAGGCAAATAAGTGCTTGCCGACCATCCTTGTCTGGCCCCATGTCCACTCCTGCAAAAACTTCGTAGTCTTTCCCGGGTTCCAGTTTGTACACGAGTGCCTGGTCAGCGCAGGCCCAATAAGTGCTGCCAGAACCAGCAACGGTCGCGCCCTGGGTTGCAATCTGAAATGGCAAGTCTGTCCTGACGCGATATTCGGTGACAACCTCCTTGTATGCGCCTTGGGCTCTGCGGATCGAGGGGATGTATTGGACAAGAGGGGGCATCACCCTTTTCGGCATGCCAATGCTCACCGACTTCAGGGGGTACTGCGGATAGTTGATGCTCGCCGTACCGTCCTCCCCGAAACGTCCGGCTTCAGCCATCTTATGCCGGGTGGCAGGCGCACAACTGCCCATGATGCTATCGCCATACACACTGGAGTTCGTGATGACGCGAACATGCGCCACCCCCTCTGATTGGACAGGCTCTTCGTACGGAACCGAAGGTATCCCAGAGCAACCGGCAAGCGCTGCAGAAAAAATAGTTACGAAAGTGATAACCCGCATGACCATGTCCTTATGTACTCGATAGCTCAAAAAAAAACCGACACTATGATCGGTTTTCTGTGCACGCCCACACACGCAGGAGTGACAGGGCGGCGAATACTGGGACATGACGAAATGATATTCAAGCCCTTCTGAAGGCTTCTTTATGCCGCATCGTTTTCCATTACTCAGCCAACTGCGAGCAGATTACAAAAGGGGGACCGGATCTGTTGATAGAGCGGATCATGGCACACAGAACAGCCCGATCGGCATAGGGTGCCGTCTACATGATTGCGGATAAAAATTGCGAGGCAGGAAACAAACAAGGGTTTGCATCAGCTTTCGCTCGCAAACCCTTGATTTTAGATGGTGCCCGAAGCCGGAATCGAACCGGCACGCCCTTACGAGCGGGGGATTTTAAGTCCCATGCGTCTACCAGTTTCGCCATTCGGGCGGTAGCGCGGTCAAGCTTCCTGAAGCGGTCAAGATCATGGATCTGACAGGTCGAAGCCGGTACAGCAGAGGGGACGAAATATATACATCCCTCCCCTATGAAGCAAGGTAGCCCATGTTCTTTCGAAACAAAAAACTGCATTGCCACATAAAGAAAAAAGCTCTGTAAATCATAGATCTACAGAGCTTTTTAATAGTGGAGGCCGAAGTCGGAATCGAACCGGCGTAGGTGGATTTGCAATCCACTGCATAACCATTTTGCTATTCGGCCTCAGGACGCTTGATGCCAGTGAAACCATCAACCGCTTTTAAACCTGATGAGGAGCGGATCAATCTAATTGAGCGCTATCTCCTTGAAAACATTGAGTTTTTTTAGCCCTCAATGCGTTCGATGGGCGCAATTATGTACTCATTTGCCGAAGCTGACAACCCCTTGATTTCAAAAAAAAATCAGCCGGCACGCGGGTCCCTGCTCCGTTTCATCGGTTCGACAATCTCACCCGGACCGCCTGTCCCGCCGCCTCATCGGAAACCCCTGACGTCGATGGAACGACCGACCGTCCCGCCGGTTCATTCCTTATGTTGCCCTCGGACTTTGTAAGGAAAACCATCATGACTGAACGTCCACCACTGGTTGCGAGCCGGGCTGCGGTGCCGAGTCCGTCGCACCCCAATCTCGGTACACCGGAGCGTGCATTATCACTCCTGGCCGGCACGCTGCTGATTGCCAACGGGCTGCGTGAAGGCGGGCTCAAAGGTTGGCCACAGGTACTGCTGGGGGCCTGCGCGACCTGGCGTGCCTATTCGGGTACCTGCCGGGTCAAGCAGGCGCTTACCCATACCCCGTTCGAACAGGCCTTCGAGCAGGATCGGGGCTGGGACGGGAGCAAAGTGATCTCCCGCAGCATCACGGTCGGCAAGCCGCGGGAAGAGGTCTTTGAGTTCTGTCGCAACCCCGCCAACCTGGGCGCCTTGGTGCCCTGGATCGATGAGATCGAACAGACCGGCGAACACACCTACCGCTGGGTGGCGCGCGGGCCGATGGACAAGACCCTGCACTGCGACCTCGAGCAGCACGAACCCAAGGAAGGCCGCAAGCTGCACTGGATCGCCGGTCCGGACACGCGCTTCAAGCACGACATCCAGATGCACTTCAGCGATGCGCCGACGGGCCGGGGCACGCAGATCAAGGTGATCGTCGCCTGCAAGACTTCCCTCGGCAGTGCGGGTTATGCATTGGCCAGTGCCATTTCGAAATTCTCCGGCAAGGCCCTGCTCCATCTGCTTCGCAGCATCAAGCAGCAACTGGAAACGGGCGAAGTGATCACCAACCGGATGCGGGCCGAGGGCACGAAGGACTTCCTGTTCATTCACCCGGCCACGACCGCGACTTCAACACCGGGCCATGCCCCGTCCAACGGAGGAACAGTCTGATGCGCGCACTCACCTGGCAAGGACCCAACAAGCTACAAGTCGACACCGTCGATGATCCGTCCATCCTCAACCCTCGCGATGCTATCGTGCGGGTGAAGCTGTCCTCGGTCTGCGGTTCGGACCTGCACCTATTGGGCGGCTACGTACCCACCATGCAAGCTGGCGACATCATCGGTCACGAATTCATGGGCGAGGTGGTGGAAACCGGTTCGGCCGTCACGCAGTTCAAGAAAGGTGACCGTGTTGTCACCGTGTCGATCCTCGGCTGCGGCCAGTGCGAGCATTGCCAGCGCGCGGACTTTTCCTGCTGCGACAACTCCAATCCCAACCCCACCGCGACGGACATTGCCTACGGCCAACCGGCCTGCGGCATCATCGGCTACAGCCACGCCTTCGGCGGCTTCGCGGGCAGTCACGCCACTTATATCCGCGTGCCATTCGCCGACGTGAACCTGTTCACCATTCCCGAAGGCGTGACAGACGAACAAGCGGTTTTTGTCTCCGATGCAGTGCCCACCGGTTTCTTCGCCGCTGATAACGCCAACATCCAGCGCGGCGACACGGTTGCGGTCTGGGGTTGTGGTGGGGTCGGGTTGATGGCGATTGCCAGCGCGTACCTGTTGGGCGCCGAACGGGTGATCGCCATCGACCGCTTTACCGACCGCTTGCGTCTGGCCGAGGAAAAGGCCGGTGCCATCGCGCTCAATTACGAAACCACCGACGTGCATGCCGCCCTGCTGGAGCTGACCGGGGGCCGCGGCCCGGATCGCTGCATCGACTGCGTGGGCATGGAGGCCCACGGCACCGAGGTCGATTACTACTACGACAAGACCAAACAGATGATGCGCCTGCACACCGAGCGCGGAACGGTGTTGCGCCAGTCCATCCGCGCTTGTCGCAAAGGGGGCACCGTCTCGGTGGTCGGGGTGTATGGCGGTCTCCTGGACAAGTTCCCCATGGGAGCGATCGTCAACAAGTCCCTGACCCTGCGCTCGGGCCAGCAACCGGGGCAACGTTATGTGCCGAGGCTGTTCGAATATATTCAGAAAGGCGAACTGGACCCTTCCTATCTGCTGACCCACCCCATGGGGCTGGAGCAGTCGGTGCAGGGTTATGAGATGTTCAAGGACAAGCGCGAGCAGTGCCTGCGGGCGGTATTCCGACCGGAATAACCAGCGCGGTCAAGGGGGCCTGCCTGCCAGGCTCCCGACGCCCGTCTGCGTGAGTCCATCGTATTTTTTTCTTGCCAGGATCGACGCACTGTCGGATAAGACACAGCCTCAGCCGTCTCAGAGTCCGTCCATGCCCCGCGTCGGTGTCCTCCAGGGTTCGAACATCCGCCTGCTGGTTTACCTGCTGTTCGCCATCCAGTTGGTGTCCATGGGTGCCATGGAGATGAGTGGCCCCTTCTGGCCGGTTCATCTGCGCCAGTTGACCGACAACGACGCGCTCTTCAGCTTCGCCAGTACCGCGGTGTACGTCGGCCCGATGCTGGGCATCATCCTGACCAGCGCCTTCTGGGGGCGGATCGGTGATCGCCATGGGCACAAGCTTATGATGATCCGCGCCTTGGCCGGTTTGTCCCTGACGCAGCTGGGGCTGGCACTGAGCAGCGATATCTGGGTCATCCTGGTGCTGCGCTTCCTGCAGGGCGCATTCGCCGGCTACATCGCCCCGGCCCAGGCCTACGGGGTCAGTATCGAAGCCTCCTCAGAGGTGATTACCGAGCACATGCTGCGCAGCGTCTACCGGGTCGAGGCAAGGATCGAACAGTGTTCCAGGGGGGAGCGGCACGTGATTGTCGACAGCGTGGCCTGAACCGCCAGGCCTGGACGCTCAGGCAGTCGCGGCCCAAGGCCATTGCAGGTAACATACCGGCCTTTCCCGCCGCCTCTGCGACCTGCCGAATAAGCCCACTCCATGCCTTTTGAACTCAGCGTTGACCTCACCACCCTCGCTATCCTTGCCCTTGTCGCGTTCATCGCAGGCTTCATTGATGCCATCGCCGGTGGCGGTGGCCTGTTGACCACCCCCGCCCTGCTGACCGCCGGCCTGCCCCCTCACCTGGTGCTGGGGACCAACAAACTCAGTTCGACGTTCGGCTCCGCCACGGCCAGCTTCACCTTCTACAAGCGCAAGCTGTTCCACCCCAGGCAATGGACCCATGCCCTGGTCGGTACGTTGGTCGGCGCCCTGACCGGCGCCATCGTCGCCCACTACCTGCCCGCCGAGTGGCTGAACAAGATGCTGCCGGTGATCGTGTTCGCCTGTGGCCTGTATCTGTTGTTCGGGGGCACGCCCAAGGCGCCGCTGGACAGCGACGCGCCGATCAGGAAGACCTGGCAATCGCCCCAGGGTTTCACCCTGGGCTTCTACGACGGCGTGGCGGGCCCTGGCACGGGGGCGTTCTGGACCGTCAGCAGCCTGCTGCTCTACCCCATCGACCTGGTCAAGGCCAGCGGCGTGGCACGCAGCATGAACTTCGTCAGCAACATCGCGGCGCTGGCGGTGTTCATCTTCTCCGGGCAAGTGGACTGGGTCATCGGCCTGAGCATGGGCCTGTCGGTGATGATCGGCGCATTCTTCGGTGCCCGCACCGCCATCAGCGGCGGCGCGAAGTTCATCCGGCCGGTGTTCATCACCGTGGTCCTGGGCCTTACCGTGCGCCTAGCCTGGCAGCACTGGTTCAGCGTGGCCTAGACGGCGCGCCACATAGAGGTCGATCAGGTAGCGGGCGATCGAACGCGAAGCCGGCAACGGCGGCAGGTCGTGGACGCTGAACCACTGGGCGTCCTCGATTTCTTCTTCCTGGCGCACGATGTCGCCGCTGGCATATTCGGCATGGAAACCCAGCATCATCGAATGAGGGAACGGCCAGCACTGGCTGCCCACATACTGGATGTTCTTCACTTCGATGCCGACTTCCTCGCGCACTTCGCGGACCAGGCAATCCTCGGCCGATTCGCCCGGCTCGGCAAACCCCGCCAGGGTGCTGTAGATACCGGTGACGAAGCGTGGCGAACGGGCCAGCAAGACCTCGTCGCCACGGGTAATCAGCACGATCATGCTGGGTGAAAGCCGCGGATAGTGGCGCAGGTCGCATACATCGCAATACATCGCCCGCTCCAGCGCAATCTGCCCCATGCGCTTGCCGCAACTGCCACAGAAACGATGCTCCCTGGCCCAGGTGCCGATCTGCGCCGCATACCCGAGCACCTTGTACAGCGTGTGATCGTCCTCGAGCATGAAGGCCCGCAGGCCTTTCCAGTTGCAACCAGGGACGTCCAGGGAACTGTGGAGCTCCAGCAGATAGACCGGCTCGCCGTCCAGGTGGCCGATGCCGTGCTCGGCAAGGATCGACAGGTCCTGGCGCTTGAGCCACTGGCGGGGAAACAGCGGGCCGTTATCGTCGAACAGGAAGCCTTCCGGGCTGCGGGCCACGGCCCAGCCGCCCGCCAGATCGGTATCGAGTACTGCGGTGGTCCAGCGTGGAATCATGATGATCAATCCAGAAATTCGGGTTTCTGTTTGCTCATATGGGCGGCCATGGCCACGCGCAGGTCGGTCGATTGCAACATGGCGGCGTTCCAGGTGGCGACGTACTCCAACCCGTCGTCGATGCGGTGGTCGCGCATGTAGCCAATCATTTCCTTGGTGCCGGTCACGGCAATCGGCGACTTGGCGGCGATGTCCCGGGCGATGCCCATGACGCCGTCGAGCAGGCTGGCGGTATCGGTATAGACACGATTGACCAGGCCGATACTGCGCGCTTCATCGGCACCGAACGTACGCCCCGTATAAGCGAGTTCACGCAGCATGCCGTCCCCGATGATCCGGGGCAAGCGTTGCAATGTGCCAACATCGGCTGCCATGCCGATATCGATCTCCTTGATGGAGAACTGGGCATCCTCGGCGGCATAGCGCATGTCGCAGGCGGAGATCAGGTCGATGGCCCCACCCAGGCAGTAACCCTGGACAGCGGCGAGCACCGGCTTGCGGCAGTTGTCCACCGCATTGAACGAGGCTTGCAGTTGCAGGATCTTGCGCCGCAGCAGGCGCGCGTTGCGGCCCACGTCCTTGCCCAGTTCATTGGCCACGCCGGCCAGCATCATCAGGTCGATGCCCGAGGAAAAATGCTTGCCGGCCCCGCTCAATACCACCACTCGCACCTCGTCGGTGTCGTCGATCCACTGGAAGATCTCGATAATCTCGCTCCAGAACGCCGCGTTCATCGCATTGATCTTGTCCGGGCGATTGATCTGCACATGGGCGATGTTGTCTGCAAGTTCGACGTTGAACGCTTGGTATTGCGACATGGCAGTGATCCTTTACCGGCTGGGAAGAGGCCTGAACTATAACAAGCCCTCACGACAGGTCGTAGACAGTGCATCGGCCAAAAGCCGGACCTGGCTGGCACCCGGGACAGGCGCTACCCTGTTCCCAGTCGAAACACCCCCTGTGGCGAGGGGATTGATCCCCGCTGGGGCGCGAAGCCTCCCTTTTGCATCCTGCCTGGCGTACCGCAGTGTCGATAGTCAGGGCTGCTACGCAGCCCAACGGGGATAGATCCCCTCGTCACAGGGACCGGCTTCGTTCTGGCTTATTCATCCGGCCCTGGCTGCCCGTCCCAGCCACCGCCCAGCGCCGCGATCAGTTGCACGCTGGCGATCAGCCGGCTCTGTTGCAGGCTCAACACGCTGCGTTCATTGCTCAGGGCGGTGGCCTGGACCGTGACCACGTCGAGATAGGCGATCAACCCGGCCTTGTACTGGTTCTGGGTCAGGCGCAAGGATTCGCGCGCGGCGTCCAGGGCTTCCTGGCGCACACGGGCCTCGTCTTCAAGCACCTTGAGCTGGATCATGTAGTTTTCCACCTCACGAAACCCGTCCAGCACGGTCTGGCGGTAGGTGGCCACGGTCTGGTCATAGGCGGCGACGGTGCGGTCGACTTCCGCCGAGCGCTGGCCGCCATCGAACAGCGTCATCGCCAGTTGCGGCCCCACCGACCAGAAGCGATTCGGTACGCTGATCCAGTTGTCGTAGGTACTGCTGCTATAGCCGCCGCTCAGGCTCAGGGTCAGGTCCGGGTAGTAGGCCGCCTTGGCTACGCCGATGTCGGCGTTGGCGGCCATCACCGAGCGCTCCGCCGAAGCGATGTCCGGCCGTCGCTCGAGCAGTTGCGACGGCAGCGCCACGGGGATCTGCGGCAATGTGGGGATGTCCCGGGTTTCGGCCAGGTTGAACTCGGCGGGCGGCAGGCCGATCAGCACGGCAATGGCATTTTCGAACTGGGCGCGCTGCCAGATCAGGTCGATCAGGTCTGCCTGGGTGGTCTTGAGCTGGTTCTGGGCCTGGGCCACCGCGTCCCTGCCTGACACGCCGGCACGGTACTGGTTCTCGGTCATTTTCAGCGAACGCTGGTAGTTTTCCAGCGTGGCCTGCAACAGGCGTTTCTGCTCATCGATCACCCGCAGTTGCAGGTAGTTCTGCACCAGCTCCGACTGCTGGCTCAGGCGCATGGCGGCCAGGTCGGCATAACTGGCCTGGGCACTGGCTTCGTTGGCCTCCAGGGTGCGTCGCAGCTTGCCCCAGACATCTGCCTCCCAGCTGACGCCGGCCTGGGCGCTGTAGGTATCGCGGATACCGCTGGCCGAACTGCTCAGGCTCGAATTGCTGCTGCCGGTCCCCTGGCTGGAGCGGTTCTTGCCAACGGTCAGGTCCACTGTCGGGAAGAAGGCGCCACGGGCACTGCGCGCCAGGGCCTGGGCCTGGCGGTACTGGGCTTCGGCCTGGGCGACGGTCTGGTTGGAGGTGTTGAGCTTTTCCACCAGGCCATTGAGTTGCGTGTCACCGTACAGCTGCCACCAGGCGCCACGGGCCAACGCATCGCTGGGGTTGGCCTGGCGCCAGCCCTGGGCTTGCTTGTACTGCGCCGGCTGCGCCGTCGATGGGCGCTGGTAGTCCGGGCCGATGGCGCAGGCGCTGAGCATCGCCACGCACAGCGCCAGGCTCAGGACCCGCGAACCCCGGGCGGTCGCCAAGGGCGCGACAAGATTGAAAAACGAGCGATCGGTCATAGCGCAGTTTCCAGAGCAGCATCGGTACGCACGCCGCGCCAGCGATTGAAACGATGGCGCAACTTGTCGAGATAAAGGTAAACCACCGGTGTGGTGTAGAGGGTCAGGACCTGGCTGAAGACCAGCCCGCCGATGATCGTCAGGCCCAGGGGCTGGCGCATTTCCGAGCCTTCCGCGCCGCCCAGCAGCAACGGCAAGGCGCCGAGGATCGCCGCAAGCGTGGTCATCAGGATCGGCCGCAAACGCAGCAGGCAGGCACTGCGGATCGACTCCTCGGGTGTCTGACCGCCCCGTTCGAGCTGCAACGCCAGGTCGATCATCAGGATCGCGTTCTTCTTCACCACGCCGATCAGCAGGAACAGCCCCAGCAGCGATATCAGGCTGAATTCCTGGCCCAGCACGTAGATCGACAGCAATGCGCCGACCCCGGCCGATGGCAGGGTGGACAGGATCGTCAACGGATGGATATAGCTTTCGTACAACACTCCCAGCACCAGGTACACCGCCACCAGCGCCCCGAGGATCATGAGAGGCTGGCCCTTCTGGGTGGCCGCGAAGGCATCGGCGGTACCGGCCATCTTGGCGATCACATCCTCCGGCATGCCGAGCCTGGCGATGGCCCGTTCGATGGCCGCCGTGCCCTGCTCCACCGTCACGCTTTCGGCCATGTCGAAGGAAATGCCCTCGGACGCGAACTGGCCTTCGTGGCTGACCCGGTCGTCCTCCAGGCTGTTTTCATAATGGGCAATGGTCGACAGGGGGACCCGCGCGCCGTCGTCGGTGATCACCTGGACCTGTTCGAGGGTGTTCGGATCCTGGGCGTACTTGGGATTGACCTCCATCACCACCTGGTACTGGTTCAGGCTGTCGTAGATGGTGGAAATCTGCCGCTGGCTGTAGGCGTTGTTCAATACCGTGGTGACCATGGCCATGTCGATACCCAGGCGCTTGGCCTGGTCACGGTCCACCACCAGCGTCACCTGCTGGGCCCCGCCGCCGTCCCGGGCGTCGATGGCGGTCAGCTCGGGCAAGGCCCGGAATGCCGCCACGACCTTGGGATACCACTCCCGCAGGGAGGCCAGGTCGGCGCTTTGCAGGATATAGGAGTATTGCGACGTGGTCTGCTCGCGGCCGCCTCCGAACTGCAGGTCCTGGTCGGCCATCAGCATCAGCTGGGCACCGGGGACCTTGGGCATTTCCTTGCGCAGGCGCTCGATGACTTTCTGCGCGGAGATCTCGCGCTCCTTGATCGGCTTGAGGCGCACCAGCATGAAGGCGTTATTGGTGCCGTTGTTGCCGCCGATGAAACCGGCCACGCTCTGCACCGCGTCGTCCTTGAGCACGGCGCGGCGGAAGATTTCCATCTTCGGCTGCATCACGCTGAACGACAGCCCGTCGTCGCCGCGCACGAAACCGATCAACTGGCCGGTGTCCTGCTGCGGCATGAAGGTCTTGGGCACCACCACGTACAGGGCGATGTTCACACCAATGGTCACCAACAGGCTCAGCAGCGTCAGGCGGCGGTGGCGCAGCACCCAGTCGAGGCTGGAGGCGTAGCCACGAACCATCCGCTCGTTGAGACGCCGGCTCGCGCGTTGCAGGCGATTTTCCTGCCCTGGTACGTGGGGCTTGAGCCAACGGGAACAGAGCATCGGCGTGAGGGTCAGGGACACCAGCAACGAGACCAGGATGGACGCCGCCAGAGTGATGGAAAACTCCCGGAACAGGCTCTCGACGATGCCGCCCATGAACAGGATCGACAGGAACACCGCCACCAGGGAGGCGTTCATCGACAACAGGGTGAAGCCCACTTCCCGGGCGCCCAGGTAGGCCGCCTTCATCGGCGGCACGCCTTCGTCGATGTGCCGGGAAATGTTCTCCAGCACGACGATGGCGTCGTCCACCACCAGTCCGGTGGCGAGGATCAGCGCCATCAGCGACAGGTTGTTCAGCGAAAAGCCGTAGAGGTACATCACCGCGAACGTCCCCACCAGTGACACCGGCACCGCCAGGGTCGGGATCAGCGAAGCGCGCAGGTTGCCGAGGAACAGGAACACCACCAGCACCACCAGGGCCACGGCGATCAGCAGGGTCATTTCCGCTTCATGCAGGGTAGCCTTGATCACCGGCGAGCGATCCATGGCCAGGTCCAGCTTGACGCTGGCCGGCAGCACGGCCTGCAAGGCCGGCAGCTGCGCCTTGATCTCGTTGACCGTCTCGATGATGTTGGCCCCCGCCTGGCGATTGATCACCAGCAGCACGGCGGCATCGTCATTGAAGAAACCGCTGTTGTAGCGGTCCTCGACACCGTCGGTGACTTTCGCCACATCCTTGAGCCGAAGCACCGAGCCGTCCTGGTAGCGGATGATCAGGGTTTCGTAGTCCTTGGCCTTTTCCAGCTGGTCATTGGCCTGGACCTGCCACATGCGCTGGTCATCCTCAACCGAACCCTTGGGCCGGCGCACGTTGCTGTCGGCGATGGCGCTGCGCACGTCGTCCAACGCAACGCCGTACTGGTTGAGCAACTGCGGCTCCAGTTCGATCCGCACCGCCGGCAGGGAACTGCCGCCGATCTGCACCTCGCCGACCCCCGACACCTGGGACAGGCTCTGGGACAGGATGGTGGAAGCCAGGTCGTAGAGCTGGCCTTTCTCCAGGACATCGGAGGTCAGCGACAGCACCATGATCGGCGCCTGGGACGGGTTGACCTTCTTGTAGGTGGGCATGCTGCGCATGCCGCTGGGCAACAGGTTGCGCGAAGCATTGATCGCCGCTTGCACCTCCCGGGCCGCGCCGTTGATATCGCGGTCCAGGTCGAACTGCAGGATCACGCGGGTGGAGCCCTGGCTCGAGCGGCTGCTCATGGTATTGACCCCGGCGATGGCGCCGAAGGACCGTTCGAGAGGCGTTGCCACCGTCGACGCCATGACCTCCGGGCTGGCCCCCGGCAAGTTGGCCTGGACCACGATCACCGGAAAGTCCATCTGCGGCAAGGGCGAAACCGGCAACAGGCCAAAGCACACGCCACCGAGCAGGGTGATCGCCAGGCTCAGGAGCATGGTCGCGACGGGGCGGCGGATGAAGGGGCCGGAGAGGTTCATCGACCGCCGCTCCGGGCTGCAGATGAAGGAATGCAGGAAATGACCGGGCTTTCATGGCGAGGGGACTCATCCCCGCTTGAGTGCCAAGCGCTCACAAAAGGGGCCGCTACGCAGTCCAGCGGGGATGAATCGCCTTGCCGCAGAAAACGCGCTTGCCCCAGGTTCTCCGGCGCAGGCTCCAACCGCAAGCTCCCGAGCGTCATACCCGCACCTCTTTCCCTTCCGGCCTGGCAAACCGGCGGCCCAGGCGATCGAAATACAGGTAGATCACTGGCGTGGTGAACAACGTCAAGACCTGGCTCACCAGCAGCCCACCGACCATCACCAGGCCCAGGGGCTGGCGCAATTCCGCGCCGGAGCCGGTGGCGAGCATCAGCGGCACTGCGCCGAACAGGGCCGCCAGGGTGGTCATCAGGATCGGCCGGAAGCGCAGCAACGCGGCCTGGTAGATGGCCGTCTGCGGGTCCATGCCCTGGTTGCGCTCCGCGTCGAGGGCGAAGTCGATCATCATGATCGCGTTCTTCTTGACGATACCGATCAGCAGGATGATGCCGATGATCGCGATCATCCCCAGGTCGTTGCCGCTTAGGATCAACGCCAGCAAGGCGCCGATGGCCGCCGAGGGCAAGGTGGAGAGGATCGTGATCGGGTGGATGTAGCTCTCGTACAGCACGCCCAGCACGATGTACATGGTCACCACCGCCGCCAGGATCAGCAGCAAGGTGCTCGACAGCGATGCCTGGAATGCCTGGGCGGCACCCTGGAACTGGGTCTGCACGCCCACCGGCATGCCGATCTCCCGCTGGACCTTTTCGATCACCTCCACCGCATGGCCCAGGGCCACGTCCGGAGCCAGGTTGAACGACATCATCACCGCCGGGAACTGGCCGATATGGGCAATCGCCAGCTGCGCCTGACGCTCTTCGACCCGGGCCAGGCTCGACAACCGCACCTGCCCGCCTTCGGTGGTCTTGACGTAGATCTGGTCCAGGGCCTTGGGCCCGATCCGCTCCCCGGCCTGGGCCTGCAGCACCACGCGATACTGGCTGGCCTGGGTGTAGATGGTGGAAATCTGCCGCTGGCCGAAAGCGTCGTACAGCGCATCGGTGATGTTCGCCACCGACACGCCCAGGCGCGAGGCGGCGTCACGGTCGATCACCAGATAGACCTGCAGGCCCTTGTCCTGCAGGTCGCTGGCGACGTCGGTCAGTTCCGGCTGGCGGGCCAGCGCCTCGGTGAGGCGGGCGCTCCAGAGGGTGAGCAACTCGGCATCCGGCGACGACAGGCTGAACTGGTACTGGGTCCGACTGACCCGGTCCTCGATGGTCAGGTCCTGTACCGGCTGCATGAACAGGCGGATCCCCACCAGGCGGTCCAGTTGCGGCTGCAAGCGGGCAATGACCTGCGTAGCGCTGTCATCACGCTCCTTGTGGGGCTTGAGGTTGATCAGCAGACGCCCGCTGTTGAGCGTGGCGTTGTCACCGTCCACGCCGATATAGGAAGACAGGCTCTGCACCGCCGGGTCGGCCAGGATCACCTTGGCCAGTTGCTGCTGGCGCTCGCTCATGGCGGCGAAGGAAATCGACTGGGGCGCTTCGGAAATGCCCTGGATCACACCCGTGTCCTGCACCGGGAAAAAGCCCTTGGGCACCGCCAGGTACAACACCACCGTGAGCACGAGGCTGCCCACCGCCACCAGCAGGGTCAGCGGCTGGTGCTTGAGCACCCATTGCAGCTTGCGGCCATAGGCGGCGATCAGCCAGTCGATCCAGGCGCCACTGGCGCGGTAGAACCGGCCCTGTTCCTCTTCCTTCGGCTCACGCTTGAGCAAGCGCGCGCACATCATCGGCGTCAGCGTCAGGGACACCACCAGGGAAATCAGGATCGCCACCGCCAGGGTGATGGCGAATTCGCGAAACAACCGTCCGACCACGTCCGCCATGAACAGCAGGGGGATCAGCACGGCGATCAGCGACAGCGTCAGGGACACCAGGGTGAAGCCAATCTGCCTCGCCCCCTTGAGCGCCGCCTGCAATGGGCTGTCGCCCTCCTCGATGTAACGGGCGACGTTCTCCAGCATGACGATGGCGTCGTCCACCACGAAACCGGTGGCGATGGTCAGGGCCATCAGGGTCAGGTTGTTGATGGAAAAGCCGGCCAGGTACATCACCCCGAAGGTCCCGATCAGCGACAGCGGCACGGCCACCGAGGGAATGATAGTGGCGCTGAAACGACGCAGGAACAGGAACGTCACCATGACCACCAGGGCGATGGCGATCAGCAGTTCATGTTGCACATCCTTGACCGAGGCACGGATGGTCTGGGTACGATCGGTCAGCACGGTGACGTCCAGGCCGGCCGGCAGGTTGTCGGTGATACTTGGCAACAGAGCCTTGATCCGGTCCACCACCTCGATCACGTTGGCCCCCGGCTGGCGCTGGATGTTCAGCAGCACGGCCTGGTTCTCGTTGGCCCAGGCGGCAAGGCGTTCGTTCTCGGCGCCGTCGACGATCTGTGCCACGTCCTTGAGCCGCAATGGCGCACCATTGGCATAGGCCAGGATCAGTTCGGCATAGTCCTTGGGCGAGGTCAGCTGGTCGTTGGCGTCAAGCATCGAGACCCGGGTCGGGCCGTCGAAGTTGCCCTTGGGCTGGTTGACGTTGGAGGCCCCGATCAGTGTGCGCACATCCGCCAGGTTCAGGCCGTTGGCCGCCAGGGCCTGGGGGTTGACCTTGATCCGCACGGCCTGGCGCTGGCCGCCGGCGATGGTCACCATACCGACCCCGCTGATCTGGGCGATCTTCTGCGCCATGCGCGTATCCACCAGGTCATTGAGCTTGGGCAGCAGCATGGTCCTGGAGGTGATCGCCAGGGTCAGCACCGGGGTATCGGCGGGGTTGACCTTGTTGTACACCGGGGGCGCCGGCAGATCGTCGGGCAGCAGGTTGGTCGCCGCGTTGATCGCCGCCTGCACCTGCTGTTCGGCGACATCCATGTTGGTCTCGAGATTGAACCGCAGGGTAATCACCGAAGCCCCACCGGAGCTGGTGGAGGCCATCTGGGTCAGGCCCGGCATCTGGCCGAACTGCCGCTCCAGGGGAGCGGTCACCGCACTGGTCATCACATCGGGGCTCGCGCCCGGGTACAAGGTCATCACCCGGATGGTGGGATAGTCGACCTGGGGCAATGCCGACACCGGCAGCAGCCGATAGGCGATCAGGCCGGCCAGGACAATGGCCAGCATGCTCAGGGTGGTCGCCACCGGGCGAAGGATGAACAGCCGCGAGAGATTCATGCGCCGCCCTTTTTCGCCTTGTCGACCACGGCCGGTTCACTCGGACCCGCCGCGGTCTTGCCCTGCAGGTGCTCGGTCGGCGTGGTGGGCACGTCCTGGCTGTCATTGACCACCTCCACTTCGCTGCCCTCCTTCAAGCGGTCGGTGCCTTCGAGCACGACACGCTCGCCGGCCGCCAGGCCTTCGGTGACCACGGTGTTGCTGCCGTCGCTGGGGCCGATCTTCAACGTTTTGATGGTGACCTTCCTGTCGCCATCCAGGGCATAGACGAAGGTGCCATTGGTGCCGAACTGGATCGCGGCGGTGGGTGCCAGGACGACGCCCTTGAGGGTGTCGGCCAGCAGGCGGACGTTGACGAACTGGTTGGGGAACAGCGACTGGTCGCGGTTATCGTAGCGGGCCTTGAATTTCAGGGTTCCGGTGGTGGTGTCGATCTGGTTGTCCAGGCTTTGCAGCACACCGCTGGCCTGGAGTTTCACATCGCCGCGGTCCCAGGCCTCGACAGGCAGTTTCGCGCCGCTGCGGTAACGGGCGAGCACGGTGTCCAGATTGCTTTCCGGCAGGGTGAAGACAACGCTGATGGGTTGGGTCTGGGTAATGACCGCCAGGGCCGTGGTGTCGTTGGCCGCCACCAGGTTGCCGATATCCAGCTGCCGCAGGCCGACCCGTCCGGAAATCGGTGCACGGATCCTGGTGAATTCGAGGTTGAGCTTGGCATCATTGACCGCCGCCTGGTTGGTCTTGACGGTGCCCTGGTACTGGCCCACCAGCGCGGCGGCGGTATCCAGGGTCTGCTTGGCGATGCTGTCCTCGGCATACAGCCCGCGATAGCGCTCAAGATCGACCTGGGCGTTCTTCAGTTGTGCCTGGTTCTGCAACAGCGTGCCTTCAGCCTGGAGCAAGGCGTTCTGGTAGGGACGCGGATCGATTTCGGCCAGCAGGTCCCCGGCCTTGACCATCTGCCCTTCTTCGAAGGCGATCTTGACCAGCTCACCGCTCACCCGGCTGCGCACGTTGATGGTATTGAGGGCCGTGACAGTGCCCAGCGCCTTGTAGTACAGCGCAAAGTCCCCGGTGACTGCCGGCGCCACCCGGACCGGCACCGGCCCCGTGGCCCCACCGAAGCCAGGTCGCATGCTGCCCGAACGCCCTGTGTGCCCCTGTGCGGCTTTCTGCCCTGCCCCTTGCTTGGGATCCGTGCCGGCGGGCCAGAATTTCCAGGCCACCACCGCGACGACCAAGACGATGAACAGGCTCAACAGCCAGCGGCGGGAGTTACGAGAAACGGAGGATTGCATGGAGTGATCAACCATTGGGCGCGTGGGCATCTTTTACGAGAGGCTGAACGATAAGCACTGGCGGGAATTTAGCAAAGCGCCTTTACCGGCAATTTACCTTGGGCTTACGTAGCGTGATGACAGGCTAAGCGCTTGAAGTACAAATGAAAACGGCCTGGACTTGGCCAGGCCGTCAACAAATGTAATAAATCCCTTATTTCAGGACAGCCAGCGCAGCGTCGTAGTTTGGCTCTTCAGCGATTTCCTTGACCAGTTCGCTGTGCAGCACGTTGTCCTCTTCGTCCAGCACCACCACGGCGCGAGCGGTCAGGCCTTTCAGCGGACCATCGGCAATGGCCACGCCGTAGTTCTGGATGAACTCGGCGCCGCGCAGGGTGGACAGGTTCTGCACATTCTCCAGGCCTTCGGCACCGCAGAAGCGCGCCTGTGCGAACGGCAGGTCGGCGGAAATACAAAGCACGACGGTGTTATCCAGTGCGTTGGCCTGGGCATTGAACTTGCGCACGGAGGTGGCGCAGGTCGGGGTGTCGACGCTTGGGAAAATGTTCAGTACTTTGCGCTTGCCCGCGAAGTCCTTCAGGGACACGTCGGACAGATTGCCGGCCACCAGGGAAAAGGCTGGCGCCTTGCTACCGGCTTGTGGCAATTGGCCGTTGACCTGGACCGGGTTGCCTTTGAGGGTGACTTGAGCCATGGGCGAATTCCTTCTGACAGGTTTGAAAAATGGTGAGGCAGGAGTTAACCACGAAATGCTCGCCCGACCTATGGCTGGACATGAAAAGTCATGGTGTTCATGACCGCGCAATCCTGTGGGGGCGAGCCTGCCCGCCCCCACGAAAGGACGCTACCGGGCCTTGAGCTTGAGGAACGACTGATGCAGGTCCGAAGCCCAGCCATCCATGACACCTTTGACATCATCGGGTTTCATCACCTGGGACTCGTTGGACAACGGCTTGCCTGTCCCCTTGCGCACCACCTGGGCCACCACGGCATTGCTGGCGCCATCGAGGAAGACCGCTTCGGTGCCCAGGGTGGTTTCCTGGTCGCGGATGCCACTGGCGGTGCTGACAGCCGCCGCCACCAGCGCAATCGGCACCACCTCATACGGTTTCAGCCCTTCGGTCTTGCTGCTGACGGCGGTGATCGCCGCGCGCATCACCAGCACACCCGGCCCCGGCGCCTTGGCCAGCGGCAACGTTTTTCCCGCTTCACGCTGGAGGGCCTGATCGTAATAACCGGTGATGCCGGACAAGGTGGCCTGGGGAATCTTCACCGTCGGTTGCGGCTTGGGGTACAGCTGGGTCGGCTCGATGTAGATGCTGGTGTACTTGTCCAGGTCGACCTTCGGATCGACCCAGCGCATCACCTCGGCACCGGACGGTGACTTGTCTTCCTTGAGCCGGCTGTAGTCGCCCAGGAACCCGGAATACTCGTCCGGCTGAGTGATCTTGCTCGAACACCCAGCCAGGGCGAGCGAGGCGATGCAGATGGTGCCAATCACTGATGCGAGCTTCATGCTGTCACTCCTGTCAGCCACACGAGACGGGGCCGGGAACTACAGGTATAGCCAATGGGCACATTTTTGCCGCAAATATCCAGAAGCCCTGTGGCAAGTCAGGCGCGATCTCGAGGAATCAGGCTCTGTAATTGCTGCGCAAGAAAATCAGCATCGAACACGAAGGTATCCGGGTCTTTCAACCCATTGGTCTTGCGCCACTGCCATTCCCCGGAGGCCAGCGAATGCACCAGCGAAATGCTTCCGTACCGCGCCGCCGTCAGTCCCATGACCGCCAGCGAGATTTGTCCACCGCTACCCATTGCATCCGGGACGAACTCCACCGCCTTGCCCGTGATGGACACCGTGAGCTTTTCGGTCCTGAAGGTGGATGTTTCCACCGGGACGCCCGGCCCGTGGGCCACGTGGGCTTCCCGGCTCAGCGCCAGGAGACCGGGCGCCATCACCGGTGCCAGCCATTGCTCGATTTGCCCATACAACGCTTCGATCTGCTCGGCCCACACCGCCGCCTGAGCCTGGTGCTGCTGTTTCTTGTGCGCCTCACTGTCTGCGTAGCGACGAAGCGTATCGCCCAGTTGCTGTACACCGTCCATGCGCTGTTCCTCGATCAAGGGCTTGCTGCGAACCGGGATGATGACAGGTTCGGGAGGCTGGCGTATGCAAAACCCACCGGCATGGCAGGAGAGCTACGTCTCGCCTGCTGGAAATGGCCCGAGGCACGGCGCCGGGCCCACGGCCGATCCCGGAACCATGACACCTGGCACAAAGATGAGCGCAACAGTTGATGTTGCGCTGGCATCCGTCCATCAACGAATAGAGACTCCAGGCAGGCCTGCCCTGTCGGTACAGGCCACAGCCTGAGGATTGACGAATGCGCACCATCGGCCTGATTGGCGGCATGAGCTGGGAGTCCAGCGCCGAATACTATCGCCTCATCAACCAGCAGGTACGAGACCGGCTCGGGCCGCTGCGCTCGGCCCAACTGTTGATGCACAGCGTCGACTTCGGCCCGGTGGAACAGGCCCAGCATGCGGGGCGCTGGGAGGATGCCGCCGCGATTCTCGTGGATGCGGCGCGACGTCTCGAGGCCGGGGGCGCCGAATGCGTGGTGCTGTGTACCAACACCATGCACAAGGTGGCGGCGCAGATCCAGTCGGCGGTTTCGATTCCGTTCCTGCACATTGCCGACCCCACCGGCCAGGCCGCCCTCGAAGCGGGGGCCGTCACGGTCGGCCTGCTGGGCACGGCATTCACCATGGAACAGGAGTTCCTCAAGGAGCGCCTGAGCGCCCAAGGCTTGAACGTAGTGATACCCGCCCCCGAGGAACGCCAGGCAGTGCATCGCATCATCTATGACGAACTGTGCGTCGGCGTGATCGATCCGGCATCGCGCCAGGTCTACCAGCGGGTCATCGAGTCCCTGGCCGAGCGCGGCGCCCAGGCGATCATCCTGGGCTGCACGGAAATCGGCCTGCTGATCAAACCCGAACACAGCCCCCTGCCGCTGCTCGACACCACCCACCTGCACGCCCGTGCGGCGGTGGCGTTCGCATTGGAGGACTGATCGCCAGCGGATTGCCCGTCATCTCCTGGGCGCGGGCGGGCCCGCGAAGAGGCGGCACCGCTGGCATCGTCAGCAACACCATCACCGCCAGGAGTGGCGATCACGCCTGGAACCAATCCCTGCGCTCGTACAGCGCGTGTTGAATCATCTCCACCAGCATGCGCACTTCCGGGGTCTGCCGGCCCTGGGTGCCGACGGCCATCCACAGGTGGCGCTGCATCGGCACGTCGAACAACCCCGGCAAGGCCACCAGGCCACGGTCGAAGTGGCTCATATACTGCGGCAACAGGCCGATGCAGGCACTGCAGCGAATCATTTCCAGCATCAGCTCATAGGACTGCACCTGCACCACGCCGGCCCGACGCTGTTCCAGGAGAGTGTTCCACGGGGCGAAGCTGTCCGGCTGCCGGTCCGCCTGCCACTGCACCAGCATGTAGTCGTTCAGGTCGCCCAGGCAGCCCGGCCGGGTTGCCGGCCGCGAATATCGCTTGGCGATGTGAGGCAGGTAGTCCAGCCGCGCCAGATGCTCGGGCGGCAGCGTGGGAAAGCTCGGCCCGGGCACTGAACCGAGTGGGTCGCTCAGCCACAACACCAGGTCGGCACTGACGGCTTGCAGCGCCAGTTCACTGTCCAGGGTGATGATTTGCAACCGCGCACTGGCATTGCGGCGCAACAACGCAATCAGGTCACGCCCCAGGATGTCATGCAGGATCGACTCGGCCACCGCCAGGCGCACCAATGGCTGGTCCAGCAAGGGTGGCGAGCTTTCATCGGCCAGTGCCTTCAGCCGGGACTGCAACTGGCGCCCCTCCCGGCTGAGGGTCAGGGCGCTGCCCTGGAAGTTGAACAGGGAGCGCTGCAGGCGTGCCTCGAGCTGCATCAGTTGCTTGCGCAGCCAGGTCGCCTTGACATTGAGGCTGCGAGCCGCCTGCATGAAACAGCCACAACGGGCGCTCACCAGGAAGCACTGGGCCACCTGGGGGTCGATGTCGCCGGCCAGGGCCAGCCAGGGTTCGGGCGCGCGCAGCGGTGCGCGATAAGCGGTGATGGCCTGCGGTCCTGCGGGCTCGATGAAGGTCATGGGTGACTCCCTGTCGGTTCTACGAATACGTTGAGCTGCGCTGGCGTTCCCGATACAGCGCAGCGCCCTGTGGCGAGGGGATCGATCCCTCGCCACAAAAGTGTTCACATCACAAAGGTGCTCACACCCATGGCGGGCCGAGGTTAACGCACCTCCTCCAGCACCTTGCTCAATTGCGCGCCGTCGATGCTCAGGGTCGCGGTATCGAGCATGCCATCCAGGTAGGCCTTGGCGATCTGTTCCTGGCGTTGCGCGCGCAGCGCCTGGGTCAGTTGCCCGCGAACTTCGTCCAGGGTGGCTTCCCTGGCCGGCTGCTGTTCGGTCAGTTTGATGACGTGATACCCCGCCGCGCTCTGCACCGGATCCGAAACCGCCCCCACCTTCAACCGCGCCACCGCCTCGCGCACTTGCGGCAGCAGTTGTTGCAAGGGCTGCATACCGCTGTCCCCGCCTCGCTCGGCAGTGGCACGATCCTGGGAAAAACGGTTCGCCAGCGCGGCAAACTCCGCCGGCGACGCCTGGGCCTTTCTGCTCAGTTCGATGGCTTGCCGACGCACCGCTTCGAAGGTCTGCGGCTCGGTCGCCGCCAGGAAGATCTGGCTCACCCGATACAGCGCCGGCATCGTCCAGTTGGCTTTGCCCGCATCGTAGGCCTGTTTCAACTCTTCTTCACTGGGATAGCCGGCCGGCACCTGGCTGACCGATTGCAGGTAATCGCGAAACACGATCTGCTCGGTGGCCGCCCGGGTCTGGCGCTCCACGTCCGGACGCTGTCGCCAACCCTGGGCATCGGCCTGCTCCAGCACGGCCTTTTCCGCCAGCCGCGCCCGAATCCAACTCTCCAGCGCGGCCCGGTTACCGCGCATCTGCTCGCGGACCTGCGGTGTCAGGGCGGCCAGCAGCGCCTTGAGCTCGTCGGGGCTGACCTGCTGATTGCCCAAGCGCGCCAGGCTCGGCCCGTCGGCGGGCATGACGCTGGCGTCCTGCACCGCCGCCACCGGATCGTTGCCCGGTCGCAGGCCTTGCACCACGGCCACCGCAACCAGGGCCACCGCTGCAAAAAGAACCGCGAAGATCGTTTTTCTCACGATGCGCTGGCCTCCTCCACCGATGCCTCGGCCGAAGCCTGCAGGCGCGCCGCGTTCTGGCTGTACTCGCGCAGGTAGACGATGAACTCCTGCAACAGACGGTCCCACAGTTCCAGGTGGCTGCGCAGGTGATCGCCGCTGACGCCGGCGGCGACCACCACGTCCATCTCCATCACCAGGAACTCGCCCTGCACCGACAGCCGGGCAAAGCGCCGCGAGGCATTCCACAGCTCGGCCAGCCCGGCCGGCAGCTCGCCCTGGACCCGCAAGGCGCAGCTGAACGTGAAGTCCAGGTACTGCCCCGCAGTGGGCGTCGGATTGCCGAAGCGTACCGCGAAGCCGATACCCTGGCTGGCGCTGAGCAGCTGCACGATGCCGTTCTGCTCCGTTTCGTTGACCCGGTAACCGGCGCTTTGCAACAGCTCGGTCAGCGATGTCGGGGAAACGTGTTCAATCAATGAAGTCATGCTCGGTCCATCCTTGCTTTCAATGAGTAATCGAGGCCTGGGGGGCGTCGAAACGGTTCTTGTAGAGATCGTCGCCAAACCCTTGGGCCAGCTCTTCGAAACGTACCCGGGCCTTGGCCGCGAACGGCTGGCGAATCTTCATGACATCGGTGACGTCGATGGTTTCATAGGCGTGCAGCAACGACTGGGCGACTTCGTACATCTGCTGATTCTTGACCGAACATTGCTGCACTTGTGTGTCACGTTCGGCCAGACGGGCCTCCAGGCGGGCGCGCTCGGCCTCCTTGCCACGGGCCAGGGTCAGCAGCTCGTCGTAGGCTTTCTTGAATTTGCCGATCTGCTCATTGCTGGCGGCCACCTGGGCCTGGGCCTGGCTCTGCAGGCTTTCCTGGCGCCCGGCCAGTTGTTCGTTCAAGGCCTGGGCCTTGTTCAGTTGCGCGGTCAATTGCTTGACCTGCGCCTGGGCCTCCCTGGCCTGGCCTTCGGCCGCCTGTCGGGCCGCACTGGCCTGGGCCTGCTCGCTTTGCAGGGCTTGCAACTGGGCCGTGGTGCTGCGCAGTTGCGCCCGCAGCCGTTCCTCCAGGCCCTCGCCGTGGGCACCGCTGTTCAATAGCAGGCCCAGCACCAGCAACGCGGCTGGGCATGAACCCATGGCTCGCCTTTTCATGAAGCCTCCCTGCGCTTAGAAGCGCGTGTTGATTTCAAGCTGCAGAACGTCGATATCGTAGGGCGCGCCATACACCGCCTCGGCACTCAACCAACGGCCGGTGGCGAAGACGTTGCTGGCCAGGCCGTAGTTGCCACCGAGGAAGTAGCCTTTGGCGTTGGTGCCGCCCAAATGGAACGACGAGTCGTTGAAACCGTCCGGCAAGGCATCCGGCTGGATGTACTTGTAACCGGCGAACAGGTTCCAGTCGCCCTCGCGCTTGAGCTCCAGGGCGCTGCCCAGGGTGAACTGGAGCATCCAGGCGTTGGCGCCGCTTTCCAGTTCGCCACTCTCGTCCAGGTTGTTGGCGAACTGGCCTTCGGAACGCTTGCGCATCTCGCCTTCGTCGTAGCCCAGGTTGTGTACGTAGTTGGCCTGGCTGCGCAGTTTCAAGTCCTCGGGCAGGTCGGCATCCCAGACCAGGTTCAGGTCCAGCAGGTTGAACTCCGACGCCAGGCCGACGTATTGCGGCTGGGGCGTGGTGGACGGGTTGAGCGGGTTGGGCGTGATGTCGCGCAGCAGGAACACCGTGTTGCCCTTCTGCATGAAAGCCACGCGAGAACCGTCGCTGTCGCACCCGGGGTCACCGGCCCACGGCTGGCACGGCGAGGAGCGCTTGCCCTCGATGTCGTCGAAGCGGTAATAGGCCAGCGCACCCTTGACCCGGTTGCTGTCGTTGATCGCCCAGTTCGCCCCCAGTTGCGCACCGTAGAGCCACTTGTTGTCGCTCTCCTCCTTGTCCGTGCCATTGCTGGTGCTGGTGTCATTGGTGTATTCCACCGGGAACGCGCCGACGGTGCCGAACAGGCCCCAGTCCCGATTGAGCTTGCGATTGAAGATCGCCGCCACCCCATCGAAATTCAGATCGCCGGAATACAGCATGTCGGTGGAGAAGAACGGATTCGCAACCCGCCCCCCGGTCAGGGTCAGTTCATCCGATGCCTTCCAGGTCAGGTAGCCCTGATCGAGCCAGATGTCTTTCTTGCCGAAGCCACCGCCCAGGGTCTGGGTGGTGGACACCGGGTTATTGTCCGAACCGGTACCGATGCGGATGCCGGCGGTCCATTGCGGCGCAATCACCGCCTTCATCCCCAGGCGCGCCCGCAGGCGGAACAGGTTTTCCCGATCCTCGCGGGTGTTGAGCAAGGGCGGCAGGCTGGAGCTGCTGTTGGGATTGACGTCGTACGGTCCCTTGTCATTGAGCCGGGCGAAGTCGACGATCTCGTTGCTGTTGTTGCCCGAGTAGTAGCGCGACTCGTCACGCAGGCGAATGTCGCCATCGAAGCTGATGCGTGACACCCAGTCCGGGAACGTGTTGGGCTGGGCCCAGTTCTCCTGCTTGGCGGTGGCCATGACTTCAGCCTTCACCTGATCGCGGATCTGCTCGCGAACGATGTTCGGCACGTATTGCACCCGTACGTCCCCGGGCGCCCCCACCGGTGCCGCAGCCACCGCCGTGGCGGCCTGGCGGGCCTGCACGGCTTCGCGCTCGGCCTGGGCGATCAGCCCATCGGCCTGGTCCTGCTTGAGTACCCCCTGCTGCACCAGCAGGCGGATCAGATTGATCGTGGCGTTTTCCGAGGGCGCCGCAGCGGCGACCGCCTGCCCGGCCAGACCCAGGACTACCAGGCCGACCCTCCACGACAATCGATTCACATTGGAAATCATCTGCACACAACTCCTGTTGGCAAACTTTCAAGCATTCGGTTAACCCGGACGCCGCCCTTGCAAGGACAGGCGCACGGGCAATGTCAGGGAAGCCGGTGGCCGCTCGCTCAGATGAGGTGAGGCGCGCAGGGCCGAAATCACTTGTTCATCCACTTGCCGATTGCCGCTGGACTTGACCAGCTCGACCCGTGTGATCTCGCCGACGGCACTCAGCCAGACGTCAGCCTGTAGGGAAAACGCCAGGCTGCGCAGCTGCGGGTTCTCCCGCAGCAGGCGCTGGAAGGTGAAGGCCAGGAACTGGCTGTAGGTACCGTTGCCCAGGCGCCCGCCTCCAGCACCGGCCATGCCACCTCCCTTGCCGGCGCCGATATTGAAAGCGTCGTTGCCGGACTGGGCCTCGCCGTCCATCTGCATCGGGTTCGCCAGGTCGTCCACCGGCGAAGGCGGGGCCTGCTCTTCAGGCTTGACCTCCTCCGGCTCCGGGGTGGGCTCGGGCTCCACCACCTTTTCCTCCACCTGTGGCTCCGGTTCCTTGGGCTTCTCCGGCGGTGGGGGTGGAGGTGGGGGCGGCAGCGCAATGATGGTCGGGACCTTCGGCGCCTCGCGCCGCACGCCGCTCATGTCGTTGGCCCACTGCCACAGCAGCCAGGCCGCCAGGGCGCCCAGCGCCAGGCCCGCCGCCCACTTGAGCAGGCGCCAGGGCGAGGTCTTCACCGGGGGCGGATCGATGGGGAGTCTGGCGGTCATGGTCAGCCCTGGCTCGGTTTGCCGGTCACCAGACCGACCTGGGACAGTTCCAGGCGCCGCAACAGATCCAGCACCTCGATGACCTTCTGGTACTGCACTGTGGCGTCACCACGCACGATGATCGGAAAATCGGGGCTCTGGGCCTTCTCGATGCGCAGGCGTTCCTCCAGTTCCGCCAGGGTCACCGGGTAGGCATCGAGGAACACCTGGCCGCCATCGTTCACCGAGATCGCCTTGGTCTTGGCTTCCGACAGAGACACCGAGGCACTGGCCTTGGGCAGGTTGATCTGGATGCCCGACACCTGGGCCGTGGCCGTGAGGATGAACATCACCAGCACCACCATGAGCACGTCCACCAGGGGCGTGATGTTGATGCTGTCCACCGCGGCGTCATCGTCGTCATCGTGCGAAGCATTTACGCTAGCCATCGCGATTCCCTCAGGCCGGTACGGACGTTTGGTTTGGGTGGTGGTGATCCCGGCGATGGGCCGCTTCGCCGGACTGCCCTTCCCCGTGCATCTCCGCCAGGCGCGTGATGAATTCATCGACGAACACCCGCATGTCGGCACTGACTTCTTTATTGCGGGTGATCAGGCGGTTGTAGCCAAACAGCGCGGGGATCGCGACGAACAGGCCCATGGCGGTGGCAAGCAGTGCCGCGGCCATGCCCGGGGCGATGGCATTGATATTCACATCACCGGCCATGGCCGTGCCGAGGAACACCACCATGATCCCCAGCACGGTGCCGAGCAGGCCGATGTAGGGGCCGCCGGCGATGGCGTTGGACAGGGTCGAGAGTTTCGAACCCAGCGCCTGGTTCTCGCGGGTACGCACGCCGTCCATGGAACAGCGGATCGCTTCGATGGTGGCCGCCGACACCGACGAGGTATCGGCGCCCTGTTCGCGGCGGGTGCGGATTTCCTTCACCGCCACCAGGTACAGGCGCCACAGGGAGGAATGTTGCAGGCGCTGGGCGAGCTCCTGATCATCGGCGAACATCTCCAGGCGCGTGCCAACCCGGGCGAACTGCTCGCGAAAGGCCGTGTTGGCCGCGCTGAGGCGACTGACCATGCGGTTCTTGCGGATCATGATGATCCACGACTGGAACATCATCAGCACCAGCACCCCGATGATCACCCAGGCGTCCAGGGGCACGGCGTTGAGCAAAAAGCCCAGGCTGCCGAAACCGAAGCCGGATTGCTCCTCATCCACGCCATAGGCCACCAGCTTAGACTCGGCGCCCTGGGCATTGGCATCGGCCAGCAGCAAGGGTGCCGCACGGGCGACCTTGGACAGGCGGACCTCATCCATGGCGCCGCTCAAAGGCGCCAGGGCACCGGCGGCAACATCGGCCCCCAGGGCGATGGGCGAATTGAACACCGGCATCGGCGCCGCCAGGCTCGCGGTCTCACGGCCGTTGACGTACAGCACGATCCGATCCCCGGACGCGGTCACTGCCAGGTGCTGCCACTGCCCTGGGTTCAGTGGCTGGGTGGAGACAGCGCGCAGGCCATCGACCGCCACGAACGGTACCCCTTGGTTCACCCCGATCAGGAGGTTGGCAGCCGCTTCGCGCCGGGCCAGGACCACCTGTTCGCCGCTGGCCTGGTCCTGGCGCAACCAGGTGCTGAAGGTGAACGCCGCGCCAGCGTTGTGTTGCAGTGACGGGCTGGCCGGCAACAGCAGCGGCTGGCCGTTGAATTGCAGCGCCCGGCCGACCACGCCATCGATGCTGGTACCCACCGCGCCCTGGGCATTGTTGCCATAGGCCGTGGTGTCCCGGGGCGGCACGCCGGTGGCGCCGTCGAAGTGATACAGCGCGGTGTAGTCCGGGTCGAAGGTCAACTGGCCGCTGCCGGTGGCCGCTGCCTTCTGGTTGCCGTAGTACATCCACAGGTCCTGGCGCTGGCCGCCCTCCACGCTCGGCACATCGACCCAGATCAGCGCCATGCCCATCAACGGGTCGAAGCTCTCGATCTGGTGGTTGAGCACGGTCTTGTCGTCGGCACTGACGAAGCGCAGGTCCGAACCGTCTTCCTTGACGCCGTCGAAGGTGAAATTGCCGGTGTGCAGCCGCACCAGCAGCGCGGTGCGCCCCAGGGCCTGGGCGATGGCCGCGCCCTGGGGCGTGGTGTCCACCGAAATCTGTTTGCGGTAGTGCCAATCGTCCTGCCACCAGGCGTTGGCCGTCGCCGGAAGCACCAGCCCCAGGCAGATCAGCAGGGATAACAGTATGCGTTGCATGGACATGACTCCTGGGTTCAAAACGTCGCTTGCAGGTTGAAGTGCAGGCGTGATTCCTGTTTCGTGGTGTTCGGTCCGTCGAGCAGCGCAAAGCCCCAGTCGAGGCTGCCGGACAGCCATTTGCTCAAGCTCGCCCGGGTGCCCAGGCCGACGCTGGCCAGGCTGTAGTCGGCCTCCTGGTCGGGCAGTTCGTCGCGCAGGTACAACTGCGCCCCCTCGGCGAAGGCGTAGAAGCGCCATTCCTGGACATAGCTGCCGAGGAACTTCGCCATGGACGGGGTACGCAACTCCTGGGACAGCAGGTAGCCGTCATCCCCGGTGCGCTCGGCTGCCAGGTAACCGCGTACCGACGTGGCGCCTCCGGCGGAGAACTGCTCGTTGGAAACCAGCGGCCCGGAGGCCAGCTGGAAAGCGGCCTTGGAGGCGCTCTGCCAATCGCCGGCGAAGGTGAAGGTGTAGTTGCCGTCGCCCTTGAGCACCGCGAAGCTGGGACTGGCTCGATAGCGCTTGTAATCGAAGTCTTCGTCGGAACTGCCGTAGCCCAGCAGGCTGCGTGTGCCCGCCACCAGGCTCAGGCCAAGACCCAACTGGCTGCTTTCGGTGTAGCGAAGCCCGTTGTAGGCGAAGGTGAATGGCGCGTATTTGAGCGGTGCCTTGTCGCTGGCGCCCCCCAGGCTCAACTCCTCGTCGAAATCCTTGAAATCCACTGCGATGGAAAAGGTATTGGCCCAGGCCGCGCTGGACGGCAGGCTGTAGATCGCCGAGACCCCGTAGGAATGCCCCTTGCCCAGCACGTTGCTGCCGCCGACGGTGGCCACGTTGCTGTCGGATTGGTAGCCGGAGAACTGCACGCTCCAGCGCTCGTCCAACGGCGCGGTGTAGGACCCCGACCAGACCTTGGCGTTGTCGGTGTCCTGGGGCGCGGTGAAGAAAGTCAGCGAAACGCTGTGGCCCAGCTGCCAGAGGTTGTTGTAGCCCAGGCTGGCGACTGTCCGCAGTTTTTCGGTGTCGGCGCTGTAGTCGTTGTTCAGGCCAAGGCTGGCCTGCCAGGGATCCTGGTCCTCCACCTGCAGATCCACATCCATGGTGCCGGGCCGCTGGCCTTCGCGGACCAGGGGCATCACCTGGCGCCCCGGGGTCTTGTTCAACTGCGCCAGCTGTGCCTGGACCCTGGCGAAATCCGGCACTTCACCTTCCTTGAGAGCCGGGACGTCTTCGCGGATTTCCACCGGGGAGTAGTGCCTGGCCCCCACCACCCGCACCCGGCCGACCTTGGTCTCGCTGACTTGCAGGTAGACGATGCCGTCTTCCACTTTCTGCTCCGGCAGTTCGACGAACACCGACTGATAGCCGCGGGCCTGATACACCTTCTGCAGGGCCTCCCGGGCGCCTTCGATATCGCTCAAGGTCTTTTGCGGACCGAGAAACGGGTACACCGCTTCCTCGATGGACCGGGCATCGAGCACTGTGTTGCCGCGCACGAAATACTCGTTCACGTCCACCAGGCGGGCCGGCGTCGCCTCAGCCTGGGATCCTTCCTGCGCAGCGAAGGCCGATGGCCCGCCGACGGCCAGCAACAGCCAGCCCCACAGCGCCGGCCGTGACTTGAAGAAATGCTCCACACCACCCCCTGAATTCAAAGTACCGCTCAATTGCTGGCTGTCGATGTCGTGGCGTGCCGGGCCAGCCAGGTGTGCAGCAACGCGAAGTTCAAGGAGAACTCCGGCATTTGCAGCAAGGCGCCACAGAACACTTCACCGATGATTTTCTGGATGAGCCGCACCGCTCGCGCATCGTCCAGCAGCGTGGCGAGGTCCTTGCTCAAGACGTTGAAGTTCCAGACCTTCTGGTTCAGGTCCAGGCCGACGAACCAGCGGAACAGCAGGTTGTAATTGAGTTGCTCGTAGAGTTGCCGCTCGCTGGGCACCGAATAGAGCAGTTGCAGCAAGAGAATGTGCATGGCGGTCTGGGGTGCGATCCGCATCCCGGCATCGGCGTTGAGGCCTTGCAGTACGTCACGATGCTCGTCCAGCAGATCGTCGATCTGTGGTCGCAGCAGGACCAGCGAATGGCCCTGCGGGATGTAGCTGGACACTTCCTTGAGTGCGCCCTGCCAGTCATCCTGGGAAACGATCCAGACCCACGGCGCGCCATAGCGATACACCGAGACCGGTTGCTTGCGCGCCGCCTCGACGATTTTCGACAGCCGCTGGTCGAGCTCCTGCATGCCCACTTTCGAATAACGTTCCATAGTTCCCATCGCCTCGCTCCCGGCTTCGCGCCCCGGCTCCGAAAGGCCTCGAAGGCCCTCTCGAACACGTCACACAGGCATGACGGGAATGGCGATGTGCTACCGAACTTTTGTCATGAAAGCTTCATGTCGTTTTTTCGATCCCGGAAAATCCCGGGCGGGACGGATCGGGGCAAGCAAGCGGGCCTGTCGGCGATGACGGCAACACACCCGATATGGGTACCGGGAGGATGTCTCCCTCTTCGGAGGTAGGCCTGCCGAGGCATAGGCCGAAGAGGCTACCGGCCCTACCATGGCGGTACGCGGAGGTACGCCATGTTGACCCACCCTTCCATCGTCCTACTGTTGCGCCGTCATCACCTGTTCAGCCAGCTGCCGGAGCGTGTCTTCGAGGAGGTGTGCGGCCTGGCGGTGCTCAAGCGCCTGGCCTGCAACAGCACGCTCATGCACCAGGGCGACCCGGCCAAGCGGTTTTTCCTGCTGGTCAGCGGCCAGGTCAAGCTGTTCCGGGTCACCGGCGAAGGCCAGGAAAACCTGGTGGAGATCATCCAGCCAGGCCAGACCTTCGCCGAAGCCCTGCTGTTCAGCCAGGCCCGCTGCTACCCGGTGAGCGCGTCGGCGCTCAAGGACAGTGTGCTGGTGAGTATCGAGGGCACCCATTACCGCAAGGCCCTGGAAGACCAGCCCAAGGTCTGCCTGGCGATCCTGGCGAGCATGAGCGTGCACCTGCATCAGCGCCTCAGGGACATCGACAACCTGACCCTGGCCAGCGCCAGCCGGCGGGTCATCAATTTCCTCTTGCAGGAACGCGACCCACGCGATGGTCGTCTGGTGCTCCAGGTATCCAAGCGTCTGGTGGCCTCCAAGCTGGGGATCCAGCCGGAGACCTTTTCGCGCATTCTTCATCGCCTGGTGGACGCCGGGCTGATCGCCATGGAGCGACGCAACATTCGAATCCTGGCCGAGGAAGCGCTGGCGGATTACCAGCAATAGCTGCGAATCCTCTACGCAAGGCATCCCCTCCCCCTGTGGCGAGAGGATTTATCCCCACTGGGGGCGCAGCGCCCCCCTCAACCGCCTGATACACCGCAGGCTCAGGCTTTGGGGCTGCTTCGCAGCCCAGCGGGGATAAATCCTCTCGCCGCAGGGGGTGTATGGGCCTTTTACTCGCCGCTCGGCCCATCGATATCATCAACACCAATCATCGGTATCAACCGTTCGAACAGCGCATCGCCCTCTTCTTGCGAGCACTCGACCCCGAAACGCTTGCGCCAGCCCAACTGACTCAGGATCACGTGCACATCCGCTTCCAGGTCGTGCTGCTGCAAGCACGCCTGGACGCATTGCAACGGGCAGCCATCCAAGGCAATGATCCGCCGCCCCGAGCGAGCCTTGTTGACTAGCGGCACCACATGCCCGCCGACCCCGACGATGCAGGACATCTCGGCCAGACCAGCGCGGTCCAGGCGCAGGGCCACGTTGTTTGCCAGTTGCGCAACGTTGGAGCAACCGGAGCAGGAATACACCAGGGGCAACGCGCTCGAAGGCTTCATTAAACGGTCGCCAAGCCCTTGCCCGCCCGCTCCAGATTGCGCCACAACCACGGCGGCAATACCTCCGGATCGAGGCTGTCGATCAGGTTCTTCACTGCCAGCCCCAGTTCGGTGTCACCCTCGATCACCAGTCGCCGGCGGAAGAACAGGGTGTCGGGGTCTTCCTGGCGGCTGGCCAGCAACAGGAACTCGCGCCAGTTGCCGCTGATGGTGACCTGGGCTTGCGCCCGCTCGGCGATGCACAACCCATCGCGACCCAAGGTCAGGTACCAGCACAACTTCAGGTCGGGAATCCGCAGGCACAACCAGCGCCCCCGCAGCACATCGAACCCGCCGTCGCGCAGCGGCTCGGCCAGGCAGCGATTGAGGGCCTGCTGCAATGCCAGGCGCTGCACCACGAAGGGAACCCTGCCCATCAGCGGCAGCAGTCGGTCGGCACCCTTGAGCAACCACTTCTTCGGATTCAGCACAGTCCCGCCTCCTCTACTTTCAACATGCCGGCCTGGCCGTGCCAGTAACCGTTGCAGCCTTCCACGAACAGCGGCGGCGCCTCGCCCTGGCGAACCCTGTCGAAGGCCCGGACCACGTCGGCCATGCCCTGGGCCCGTGGACTCAGGCGCAGCACATCCGCGCCACAGGCCATCAGTGCGTTGTAATCGGCCAACAGGTTGGTGGGCTCCCCAGACATCGTCTGGATGCCATTGAGGGTGAACAGCGACTGCCCCTCCTGGCTGCTCAGGGCCAGGCCGTCGGGATAGTTGATGCAGCAGAACTGGCAGTCGTCCTTGGGCCGGTTTTCCGCTCTCGCGGTGAAGCAGCGGGCCGAATAGGCCAAGGGCAGATGCCCATAGGAAAAGATCTCGACCTCAGGCAGCTCACGGTCCAGTTCCCGCACTTGCTCCAGCACATCGGCGATCAGCGCGGCAGAGCACTCCACCGGGGGTACCCAACGGAGCATGCCGCTGTCGAGCAGTTGCGCCAGGGCGTGACCGTTGTACAGGTTCAGCGCCGGGCCGCCCACGAACGGCAGCTTGCGCTCGGCCAGAAACTGCACCGCCCCCATGTCGTTGGCTTCCACCAGCAGTTGGCCGTTGTCGCACAGCCGACGCAAGGTGGAAAGCTCCGACGCCGCCTCGATCAGTGTCAGGCTCGACAACACGATCTGCGCCTGGCTGCATCCCTGCAGCTCACGGCCCAGGCCCAGCCATTGATCCAGGGAGAAGGCCCGGCGTTTCGAACAGACGGTTTCCCCCAGGTAGATCACATCCAGCGGCAACGCCGACATCTCGGCATAGAAGTTTCCAAGTTGCGTTTTGTCCCAGTAGAACAGGACCGGTCCCAGGCTGAGTTTCATCGGGCCTCCCTCATTGCCATGATCGGTGGTAGGCGCCCAGGGTGGTCTGGCTGCCTTCCGACAAGCCTGCCAGCACCTGGCGCCATTCTTCACGAACCCTGAACCGTTGCGGCGCGCTTTGGTGTGCATCCAGCGCGGCGCGCCAGACCCGGGTCACCTGTTCGACGTAGGCCGGGCTGCGCTGGCGACCTTCGATCTTCACGGCTTCGACGCCGACCGCCGCCAGTTCCGGCAGCAAGTCCAGGGTATCCAGGCTGGTGGGCTCTTCCAGGGCGTGGAAGCGCTTGCCCCCCACCAGGAAACGGCCCTTGCACAGGGTCGGATAGCCGGCCGGTTCCTCAGGGGTGTAGCGGTCGATCAGGACTTCACTCAGGCGGGCGCTCAAGCCTTGGGCATCTTCGCTCCAGCGCACCGCCTTGGCGGGCGAGCAGACGCCGCACAGGTTCGGCGATTCGCCGGTGATGTAGGAGGACAGATGGCAGCGACCCTCGGCCATGATGCACAGGCTGCCGAAACCGAAGACCTCGATGGGCACCGGGCTGCTCGCCGCCACCTGCCGCACCTGGGCCAGGGATAGCACCCGCGGCAGCACGGCACGGCGAATGTCATAGCGCTGGGCGTAGAAAGCCAGGGCCGCGGCGTGAGTCGCCGAACCCTGTACGGACAGGTGCAGCGCCAACTGTGGATGGCGCGCGCTGGCGTAGCCCAGCACGCCGGGGTCGGCCGCGATCAGGGCGTCCACACCGAAATCGGCGGCCCGATCCACCGCCCGCTGCCAGCGCTCCCACCCCTTGGGCTGAGGGTAGGTATTGACCGCCACGTACAGCTTGCGCTGGTGCTGGCGGATATGCGCGACAGCGGCATCGAATTGCTTGTCGTCCATGTTCAGCCCGGCGAAATGCCGGGCGTTGGTGTCATCGCGAAAGCCGACATAGACGGCATCGGCGCCTTGGCGCACCGCCGCTTTGAGGGCAGGCAGGTTACCTGCCGGGCAAACCAGTTGCATGGGGCATCCTCATGGAAGAACTGACAGCGTCGCCCAGTCTAGCCAGCCCCCGGACGAGCACCTTGACGGCAATCAATTGCCGTCAATGCATCAGCGCGGCGAACGGCAGGTACATCACCCGGTCGTGCTGATGCACCAGGGCATCGCGTTCCACCACCGCCAGTCCGTCGGCCCAGCAGGCGGCGGCGAGCATGGCCGAGCCCTGCTGCGGATGCAGCACCACGCTCAGGTGGCCGTTGGCGTCAGGGACCAGCCTGGCGCGCAGGTATTGCCGGCGCCTGTTGCGATGCTGCCAGTCAAAACCGGCTGGCAACTGCAACGGGACGGGCAGCACCTCGGCCAGGCCCTGGGCCCGGAACAGGAATGGACGCACCACGATCAACGCCGTCACCAGTGCCGCCGACGGATTGCCCGGCAACCCGATCCAGGGCTTGCCCATCACGTCGCCGAACGCCAGGGGCTTGCCCGGCTGGATCGCCAGGCGCCAGAGGTCGATGTTGCCCAGGGCTTCGATAGCTTGCTTGAGGTGGTCCTCCTCGCCCACCGACACCCCTCCCGAAGTCAGCAGCAGGTCACATTCGCCAGCGGCCAGGCCCAGGGCCTGCCGGCTGGCCTGCAACCGATCAGGCATCACGCCAAAATCATGCACCTCGACACCCCAGCCTCTCAGCAGCGCCGCGAGGCTGTGGCGGTTGCTGTTGTAGATCTGGCCGGGCGCCAATGCCTCCCCCGGCTCTCGCAACTCGTCGCCGCTGCTGAGCAGGCCCACCCGCAAGGGGCGATAGGCCTGCACATGAGCGATCCCGGCGCCGGCCAGCAGCCCCAGTTCCTGGGCACGCAGGCGCGTGCCGGCGGTGAACAGGCGTTCGCCCTGGCGCAGCTCTTCGCCCTCCTTGCGAACGTGATCGCCGCGCCTGACCGAGGGCAACCAGACGCGCGCCTCCTCGACCCGACAGCTTTCCTGGGGCACCACCGTGTCAGCGCCGGGCGGCAGCGGCGCACCGGTGAAAATCCGCACCGCCTGCCCTTCCCTCAATGGCATTCCCGGCTCATCGCCGGCGGCGATTCGCCCGGCCAGCGCCAGATAGCCACCGCCATCGGGCAAGTCAGCGGCCCTCAGGGCGTAGCCGTCCATGGCGCTGTTGTCCCAGGTCGGCACGTTCATGGGGCAGATGACGTCGCGGGCCAGCACCCGGCCCAACGCCTGGCCCAGGGCAACCTGTTGCATGGCCGGCGGCGGCGGGGCCTGGTCGAGCAGATGACGGATCGCCTCGTCCACTGGCACCAGCACGCCGCTGTCACAGGCGTGGGCGCATCCCCCGCCGCTCACGAGCGTGTCTCGCAAGCCGTCGGGGCACTCCCTTCCTGGGGCTTGAGGTGAGGCGTGAAATTGCAGGGGCCGGTGCGGCTGTCCAACTGCCCCACCAGGATCTGTTCCCAGCCGGTCCGACAGGCGCCCGGCGAGCCAGGCAGGCAGCACACCAGCACACCGTTGCTCATGCCGGCCAACGCCCGGGACTGCAGGCTGGACATGCCGATCTGCGCCAGCGACACCTGGCGAAACAGCTCACCGAAGCCGTCCACCAACCTGTCCAGCAAGGGCAGTACCGCTTGGGGCGTGTTGTCCCTTGGCGTGAAACCGGTGCCGCCTGTCATCAGCACCACTTGCACATCAGGCGCGGCGATCCATTGCGAGACACGGGCACGGATCTGGTAGATGTCGTCCTTCACCAGCCCTCGGTCGACCAGCACGTGCCCTGCCGCGTGCAGCAGATCGACGAGGGTCTGGCCGGACGTATCGGTGTCGAGGCTGCGGGTATCGCTGATGGTCAGCACCGCGATGTTCAAGGGTTGAAAGTGGCGTTGCGTCAGATGGGCCATTGGGATCAGCCGTCCTTTGAGAAAAGATGGCCCAGCCTGAACTGCAATCCTCGCCGGGCCTATTCCTCGTTGGAGGTACCTCCCCCGGCACTCAGGGTGCGAGGCGGCTGCGTTGCCAGATGCCCGCTCGCAGACGGTAATCGAGACGATCATGCAAACGGTCTGCGCGGCCCTGCCAGAACTCCAGTCGCTCGGGGCACAGGCAGTAGCCACCCCAGTGCTCGGGACGCGGCACCGGTTGGTCCGAAAAACGCTCTCGGACTTGTGCCAGCGAGGCCTCCAGCGCAAAGCGCCCCTCCAATGGAGCGCTTTGCGGCGACGCCCAGGCGCCGATGCGACTGGCCATGGGGCGGGAGTGGAAATATTCGTCCGACAGCACCGGGTCGAGCCTGTGGACCTGCCCTTCGACGCGTACCTGCCGCTCCAGGCCCGGCCAGAAGAAGGTCATGGCGGCCCAGGGGTTGACCGCCAGGTCCCGCCCCTTGGCGCTGTCATAGTTGCCGAAGAACACAAAGCCATCCTTGTCGAAGCCCTTGAGTAACAGCACCCGGGCATGGGGCCGCCCCTGCGGGTCGACCGTTGCCAGGATCATGCTGTTGGCTTCCACCGGCGGGCTTTCGGTGTCGCGGGCCTGTTGTATCCAGCGTTCGAACAGGGCCAGCGGCTCGTCCGGTGCCTGGGCTTCGTCGAGGCCATCGCGGGTGTATTGGCGGCGCATATCGGCCAGGGATAGGGGCATGGCAATGAGTTCCACTCTGGATTTGGCCCAGTGTGGATTTTGTGGCCTGGGGAAGCCTTGATCGTTGTCAATGCCGGCGCGCGGTCTACCTGCTCGCGTTGAATGCAACGATCCCGGTGAACGCTATTTGAGTCCCAACCGCCGCGCCAGTTTGTGCAGGTTGCTGGGATCGACCTCCAGCAACCGCGCCGCGCCGGCCCAGTTCTGCCCGCAGCGCTCCAGGGCCTTGAGAATCGCCTGCCGCTGGCAAGCGTCGACGGTTTCATTCAAGGGCAGCAACGGTGCGTCGTCCGTCTGCGCGGGCGAATCCGGCCGGGCTTGCGCGGGGCCGACGCTGGCGCTGACATCCAGGTCCAGCACCTGGGGTTCCAGGGTCATGATCAGGCTGCGGTTGGCGCCCCGGCTCAGTTCCTTCAATGCCGCGCGGCTGATCACGTGTTCCAGCTCACGCACGTTGCCAGGCCAGGTATACGCCAGCAGCGCCTGCTCGGCGGCCGGTGACAGGCGCAGGCCGCGCAGGCCCAGCCGTGTGCGGTTCAGTTCGAGGAAGTGCCCGGCCAGCATCAACACGTCGTGGCCGCGCTCGCGCAGGGGCGGGATCGGTACCGGGTAGACCGAAAGCCGGTGGTACAGATCGGCGCGAAACAGCCCGTCGCGGATGCTGTCGGGCAGATGCCGGTTGGTGGCGGCGATGATGCGCACATCGACGTGCAGCGGCTTGTCGGCGCCCAGGCGCTGGATCTCGCCGTTCTGCAAGGTGCGCAGCAATTTGGCCTGTACGCTCAACGGCAGCTCACCCACCTCATCGAGGAACAGCGTGCCGCCATTGGCCGCGTCGAAGCGGCCGGCACGATCGGTCGTGGCGCCGGAGAACGCGCCCTTGACGTGGCCGAACAGCTCGCTCTCCGCCAGGGACTCCGGCAGCGCCGCGCAGTTGACCTGCACCAGCGGCTTGCGGCCGCGCCGGGACAGTCGGTGCAGACGTCGGGCGAACAGCTCCTTGCCCACCCCAGTCTCTCCCAGCAACAGCACCGGCAGTTCGGAATCGGCCAGCACGTCCAGCTCGTTGAGCAACTGCTGCAGCCCTTCGCTGCGGCCGATGATTTCGCCCTCTTCGGCCGGCAGGCGCAGGTCCGAGGGGTCGCTGCGCGAAGCCCGCAGGCTGCGGTTCTCCTGTTCGAGCCGGGTGACCCGTACCGCCGCTTCGATTTGCAGGGTGCACCGCTTGAGCTCCTCCCGGGCCCGGCTGTCGAAGGTGCCGGCGTGCAGTGCATCCAGGGTGATCGCACCCCAGAGGCGCCCTTCCACGTACAGGCTCACACCCATGCAATCGTGCACCGGCAACGGCTCGCCCACATGATGATCGAGCAGGCCGTCATAAGGATCCGGCAAGCGACTGTCGGGTTCGAACCAGGTGGGCTCGCGCGACGCCATGATGGCCGCCAACCGAGGATGCTGGGCAATCACGAATCGGCGGCCCAGCGCCTCATGGACCAGGCCCACGGTCGCTACGGGCCGGAGGCTGTCGTCGTCCAGGCGCAACAGCGCCACGGCACCGCTGTTGAAATATTCGCGCAGGGTCTGCACCAGACGCTGCAACCGCACGGCATTGGGCAGCTCGACGATCAGGTCGGCGGCCAGGCTTTCACGCAGCATGGTAATGAGTACCCTCCAGGGTTCGTTTGACCCCTTGCAAACAGGGTGATAATCACCCCCTGTAAAAATTTTCCTTTGCCTTTCAGTAACTTGAATCTGGCACACGGACTGCAACGTCCGGTCATCTGTCCCTCCCGGGATTCAACCCAAGGAAACATGATGAACCTCGACCTGCTGGAACGAAGCCTCGGCCAACTGGCCTGTGACATTCCCGGTGCCACCCGCACCTTTCACCATTACAACCTCGACTTCTGCTGCGGCGGACAGAAGACCTTGCGCGAAGCGGCCCTGGTCAAGGGCCTGAACCCGCTCCTGATCGCCGACGCCCTCAGCACGCTGCAGGCCGCCGGGGAGCCGGGCCATGATTGGCGCGACGAACCCCAGGAGCGCCTGATCGCCCACATCCTGGAACGCTATCATGCCCGCCACCGCGAACAGTTGCCGGAACTGATCCGCCTGGCTCGCCGTGTGGAACAGGTGCATGGCGCCCGCGCCACGTGCCCCAACGGCCTGGCCGACCACCTGCAGGACCTGTATCAGGAACTCGAAGGCCACATGCTCAAGGAGGAACAGGTGCTGTTCCCGATGCTGCAAGGCGGACTCGGTGATCGGGCCTCGGCGCCGATCCAGGTGCTGCGCTACGAACACGACCAGCACGGCGAAGCCCTGGAAATCATGCTGGACCTCACCGACCAGATCACCCCGCCAGCCGATGCCTGCAATACCTGGCGCGCCCTGTACCGCGGGCTCGTGGAGCTGCGGGACGACCTGATGCAGCACATTCACCTGGAGAACAACGTGCTGTTCGTCAATGCGATGCAGCCGACTCGCTGACCCTCAAACAGCGCATTGCCCCCTGTGCAAGCGAGCTCCAGCAGGGGGTTGATGTCGTTCAACCTGTTCGGCCCCTCCTGGATCCAGTGTTGGCCTTCACCTCCCTGCTCAAAACTGCCAATAGAACATCGCCTTGGCCAACACCACGATCAACACCATGTGTGCCAGGATACTGCGCCGCAGCCAGCAGCCTCGCGACGGGCTCAGCCGACCACGGGTCAACCAGTAGGCCAGCAACAGATAGTGTCCGATGATGCTCGAAGCCAACAGGATCTTCAGGCTCAGCAGCAGGCCGAAGCTGTTGCTCAAGGGCTGGCTCAATGCGCCACGATGCTGCCAGGCCAGGCCGATACCGGCGCCATACAGCAACAGCACCACACCATGCAGCACATGGCGCGAGCGTCGGGCGATGGCCTGCTCGGCAGCCTCCCGTGCACCTTCGGCCAGAGGCCGGCGGGCCGCGTGCCAGATGCACACCTCGAAAAACAAGGTGCCGATGAAGGCGATGGCCGCCAACAGATGCGTGACCAGCAAGACCCCATACATCATCGTTCGCCTCCGTCCGCAGGACTCATCCCGGATGCCCGTCCACCCGGGCCTGCAACAGCATCGGACCGTAGCGCCAGGCATAGAGCCCGAACGCCAGCGTCCAGCAGAGTCCCGCCAGCCAAAGGGCGGCCAACGGAAACACCATCACCAGCAACACGCGGCTCAGGCCGGCGAGGTTGAGCAGGATGAACGCCAGGGTCATGCCCGACGGCGGCTCGAGCGGTCGCCCGGTATGGCCCAGGCTGACCCGTGCGATCATCGCCAGGATCAACCCGGCCATGGCGCCGATGCTCAGGCTGTGCACCGCCAGGCTCGGATTCAGCGGCACGCCGAAATGCCAGAGCGCCATGCCCAGGCAAGCCAGCACCAGCCAGGCATAGGCCAGGTGCAGCGACCACAGCAGCGGGACCCGCCACAGGTCCCGATCATGCCAACGCACCAGACGAATTCCGTGCCCGACCGCCAGCCCGGCGAACAGCAGGCCACACACGGGGTTGACGGTCAGCGCCGTGCCGAACGCGTACAGCAGCGCCACCCATGCCGACCCCGCCAGCAGCAGCCAGTCGAGCCACGGCCAGGGGGCAACGCCCTCTACCCGGCCGAGGCCTCGCTGGGTGAAGAACGGAATGACTCGCCCGCCGATCAACCCCATCATCGCCGCCACCAGCCACAGGCCAGTGAGCACGCTCTGGCGCTGCAGAGCGTCGTCATGCCGGGCCAGGCCATAGATGGATAACCCATCGGCCGCGGCCAGCAACAGCAACACCAGCACGACCGGGTAATTGCGCTTCTGCCGCACGCGCCACAGCATGCTGCCCATCAAGGCCGCCACCGCCACGGCGAATCCCAGCTCCAACACCAGCAGCAACGGCCAGGGTGCCGCGCCCAGCCAGGCCAGACGCGCCCCCAGCCAAACCATCGCCAGGGCCGCCAGGCGCCTGCCGCTGAGCCCCGGCGTCCCCGTCCAGGTCTGTACCGCCGTCAGCAGGAACCCGGCGATGATCGCCAGGCCGAAGCCGAACAGCAGCTCATGACGGTGCCAGGCCAACCAGCCGCCCGCCGGCTGCCAGGCCGACAGGTGCCCTGTGAACACCGACAGCCACAACGGTATCGCCACAAGGGCGAGCACGCAGCCGGCCAGGAAAAACGGCCGGAACGCCAGGCGCCACAACGGCAGGATGGCCATGGCCTTGCGACGGTCGAGCACTTGCATACACCACTCCTTTGCCTCATCTGGCTCGCCAGGGAGGTACGACAAATCAGGGTTCGAATGATCGGCTATCGCCGCAGACCGGCCTTGTCTCAGATCAAGCCAGCCCGTCGGCGACGCTGCGCCTTCGACCCTCACTTGCAAGGGGCTTGCCGGACACGACCACGCTCCCCAGGCCCTGCCCAGGCGGACCCGGCGCAACCCTGCGGGAGCGGGGCTGGCCGGGGCTGCGAGGCGTGTCGGACACGGAACCGACAGCCACGCGGCGATGGAAAGCCTGTCCATCGTCCGAAAAAACTGTAGCAGGAAAGGTAGTTATTACCCGTTCAGGGTTGTTTTTACCCTGATGCATCAGGGTAATTTTTACCCTCATCGACGACAAAGCCCCAGGGAACCACGCTCGGCCCCCTGGCCCGCCTCTTGCTCAGGGACGGCATAGTCTTCTGCCCTGGGGTGCCCCATGAAACATGTCGCTTTGCCGCTTGCCTGGTTCGTCGTGCTGTCCTGCATCGTGGCCCTGGCCAGCGGTCTGTCCCTGAGCCTGCTCTGACCCGAACCTTCATTTTCCATCACAAGGATCCACGCCATGGTGCTCCACCGTGTCCATCACCAGATCTTGCGCAGCCATCATCTGTTCGAGCCCCTGAACGAAGAACAGCTCGACGAATTGATGAGTACCAGTCAACTGCTGAACATCGACAAGGGTGATCCGCTGTTCCGCCAGGGCGAACCGGCGCAGGCGTTCTACTTCGTGATTGCCGGGGCGGTGAAGATCTACCGGCTCACCCCCGACGGCCAGGAGAAAGTCTTCGAGGTCATCGGCGAACGCCAGACCTTCGCCGAGGCCATGATGCTGATGGACACCCCCAACTATGTCGCCTCCGCCGATGCGGTCGGCCCGACCCAGCTGTATCGCCTGTCCAATGCCACCTATATGCGCCTGCTGCAAAGCAACAGCCGGCTGACCTTCGCCCTGCTCGGCAAGCTGTGCGTGCGCCTGCATCAACGGGTCAACGAAATCGAGACCCTGTCGCTGAAGAACGCCACCCACCGCGTGGTTCGCTACCTGCTGACGCAGCTGGTACGCCTGCAAACCGTGGACAGCCAGTTCGAGTTGCCGATGGCCAAGCAGTTGATCGCCGGCCACCTGTCCATCCAGCCGGAAACGTTTTCGCGAATCATCCGGCGCTTGATCGATGAAAAGATCATCACCCAGGACGGTCGCCAGATCGCAATCCTCGATCGCCTGCGCCTGGAGCAATTCGAATGAGCCCACGCCCCATCTGCCTGTATTGCCAACAGGCCAACCCTGCCAGTGAAACCCAATGCCGCCAGTGCGGCATGCCCCTGCCGGCCGAGGCGGCACTGGCTGGGGCACGGCGGGTGCGCCGTTTCACCTGGTTCTGCGTAGGGCTGGCGGTATTGTGCGTGGCGATGTTCTTCTGGTTGCCTCGCGACATCGCCTGACACCTCAATCCTGGGTCAATTGCCGGTACAGCTGCGGAAGGCGTAGCGGCAGTTGCTCGGGCTGGCGAATCAAGGTGTAGCCGTTGGCCCCGAACATGTACGGCAGATAATCCCCCGCCTCGCGATCGATGGTGATGCAGAACGGCGTCACCCCCTGGCGGCGGGCTTCCAGCACGGCCTGGCGAGTATCCTCCACACCGTAGCGGCCCTCATACAGGTCCAGGTCATTGGGCTTGCCGTCACTGAGCAGCAGCAACAGCCTGCGCCGCCGCTTGCAGCCTGCCAGGCGTTGCGTGGCCTGCCGGATAGCGGCGCCCATGCGCGTGTAATAACCGGGCTTGAGGCCCTGGATACGGCCGCGGGCCTGGTCATCGTAGTGCTGGTGGAATGTCTTGAGCTCATACATCCGCACCTGCTGGCGACGCAGGGATGAAAAGCCATACAAGGCAAAGTCGTCCCCCAGCACCGACAGCGTTTCGGCGAACAGCAGCAGGCTGTCGCGGATCACATCGATCACCCGGTGCTCATCGTTGAGATGGGCATCGGTGGACATCGACAGGTCAGCCAGCAGCAGGCAGGCCAGGTCGCGGCGGGTCTGGCGTTGCTCCATGAACAGGCCACGCTCGCTGCACGGTCCTTGCCGGCGCTCGACGTGAAAATCCAGCCAGGCCTGCAGATCCAGTTCCGAACCCTGGGTTTGCTGGCGCAACCACTGCCGGTCGTTGCGCAGATGCTCGAACTGGCGGCGCAACCGCTGGGCCGGGGAACGCAGACGTGCTGGCAACGGTTGGGGTTCGCAGTCGCGAGGAGCAAACGTCTGCAAGCTGACGAAATCATCCTGGAGGCGCTGTTTGCGGTAGTCCCATTCCGGCAACAGGATGCCTTCGCCCAGCGGCATGTCATCCGCGTCGGCTGGCGGCAGGTCCAGATGCAGTTTCAAGCCACCGCCCTTGCGCAACCGCGTGCGCGACAAGGTCAGTTGATCGAGGTCTTCGGCCACCCGGGCGGCGTGCGGATCCTCGCTGTCGTCCGACCAGCGATCCAGGTCCACGTGCTCGGTCCAACTGAACAGGTTTTCCAGGCGCACGATGAGCAGGCCGCCGTCACGACTGGTTTCGTCGATGCGTTCGGCGCGCTTGCGTCCACCCTGCTGTTCACCCGGCGGTGTCGCCAGGTACTGATCGGACTCTTCGAGATCGGCGCCTTGGGGATTGGCCAGATGCCGGGGCGGATATAACCAGAGCGGAAGCGGCCAGGCTGCCCGTTCGCTGCGCGGGAAATGCTCGACACTGCCGGGCTCGCGCAGGGCCTGGCACAACGCGCGCTCCAGGGCCGCTTCAGCCGGGTCGAGTGTGGCCGGATCGGGGCGCAGCGCCAAGTGCGTTTCCACCAACCGCCGGTAGCGAGGACGCAGCACCGGGTAGCGCTGCAATACCGCCTGGGTCCAGCGCTGGTTGTCCCGCCCCCAGTGCCTCATCGGCCCCGACTGCGCGGCCAGCAACGCGAGCCATCGATACAGCTCTTCGTTCAGGCCGACATCGGGAAACGCCGCCAGGCTCGCCGGCAGACGCAGGTTATTGCCGTCGCAGCAAGCCAGGGGTACTCGCTTGCAGGTGCCGGCGATCTGCTGCAACAGGTTGCGACGTAGCAGCAGATCACGGTCGCTGACCGCCTCCACACCCAACTGGCGAGAACCGCCCGTGGCGTGAAACAGCACTTGAAGGGCGCGTAGTCGCGCATTCAATTCCACCCGTGCTTCGGGAAAATCCACACTGGCGCGACGGGTGATGAAACGGTGCCAGACACTGCCGACCCATTCTTCCAGCTCCAGGGTGAATGCCATGGTTATTCTCCTCTTAAGCCGAACCCATTGTGGCGAGGGGATTCATCCCGCTGGGGCGTGAATCGGCCCCTGCATCCGGTCTGATACACCGCAGTAGCAGACCTTTTGGAGCTGCTTCGCAGCCCAGCGGGGATGAATCCCCTTGCCACAAATGGGTCCGGACTAACCACTGTGGTGACTCACGAAGGCACCACCGCCGCCGGTGCACGCAGCGCCGCACGCCCCCGTTGACGGAAGCTGAACAGGTAGCAGAGCAACCCGAGCAGGAACCCGACGCCACTGACCAGGCGCGCCCAGAACAGCGGCTTGAGCTGATCCATGGTGGCCATGAACGGCAAGGCACTGCCATCCACCGCCCAGCGCTGCAGCCATACCTGGACGACACCGGCAGCGGTGAGGAACAAGGTGATCATTACCATCGACAGGGTCATCAGCCAGAAGCCCCAGACCTCCAGTCGCTGGGAACGCTCGTCCGCCGCTTCGCCCAGTCCGCGCAGGCGCGGCATGGCATAGCTGATCAGTGTCATGACGATCATCGCGTAGGCACCGTAGAACGCCAGGTGACCATGGGCCGCGGTCAGTTGCGAGCCGTGGGTGTAGTAGTTCACCGGTGCCAGGGTGTGCAGGAAACCCCAGACGCCCGCCCCGAAGAAGGCAGTGACCGTGGTGCCCTTGGCCCACAGCGTCGCCGCACGGTTCGGGTGTTGCCGCCGACGGTTCTTCACCATGCTGAAGGCGAAGACCACCATTGCCAGGAACGGCAGCGGCTCCATGGCCGAGAAGATCGAGCCGACCCACAGCCAGACCTCGGGCGCGCCGATCCAGAAGAAGTGGTGGCCGGTGCCGATGATCCCGGTGATCAGCGCCATGGCGATGATCACATAGAGCCATTTCTCCACCACCTCCCGGTCCACGCCGGTGACCTTGATCAGCACGAAGGCCAGCATCGAGCCCATGATCAGCTCCCACACGCCTTCCACCCAAAGATGCACCACCCACCACCAGTAATACTTGTCGCGGGCCAGGTTTTCCGGGTTGTAGAAGGAGAACAGGAAGAACACCGCCAGGCCGATCAGGCCTGTCATCATCACCATGCTGACCGTGGTCTTGCGGCCCTTGAGCAGTGTCATGCCGATGTTGTAGAGAAAGCCCAGGCACACCACCACGATACCCATCTTGGTGATGGTCGGCTGCTCCAGGAACTCCCGCCCCATGGTGGGCAGCAGGTCGTTGCCGGTGACTTTCGCCAGTGTCGCGTAGGGTACCGAGAGGTAACCCAGGATGGTCATCACGCCCGCGGCGGCGAACACCCAGAACAACAGCAGCGCCAGTTTCGGGCTGTGCAACTCGCGATCGGCCTCCTCCGGCACCAGGTAGTAAGCCGCGCCCATGAAGCCGAACAGCAGCCACACGATCAGCAGGTTGGTGTGGACCATGCGGGCCACGTTGAAGGGGATCAGCGGGAACAGGAAGTCGCCGACCACGTATTGCAGGCCCATGATCAAACCGAACAGCACCTGTCCCAGGAACAGCATCAGGGCAAACACGAAGTAGGGTTTGGCGACGGCTTGCGAGGCGAATTTCAGATGCGGATTAGCCATGCTCATCTCTCAGCCCTCCTTGTTTGGCGGCCAGCCATTGGTGTTGATTTTCGAGCTCCACTTGAGGAATTCGCCGAGGTCGTCGACTTCCTGCTCGCTCAGGTTGAACTGCGGCATGGCCCGGCGCCCAGGGGCTCCCAAGGGCTGCATTTTCATCCAGGCCTGGAGGAACGGCTTGAAGGCTTCCTCGCCACCGCGCCGGTTGATCACATTGCCCAGCTCCGGCGCGAAATAAGCGCCCTCGCCCAGCAGCGTGTGGCAACCGATGCAGTTGTTGCGCTCCCAGACGCCCTTGCCGCGAATCACCGACTCGCTCAGTTGGGCCTGGTTGCTACGGTCTGGAAAGGTCTGTTCGGTGTGGTAGGTCAGGGCCAGGAATATCAGGAAGAAGAAGATGCTCCCCCCGAAATAAATATTCCTGGCCATGCCTTTGGTGAAGGTATCTGACATGGTCACTTCCTCATTGCTTGGCGTGTTCATTCTAGGAAGCGAGGGCTCTGAAACCGCTTGATGGCAATCAAGAATCTCCGATGGTTTTGGTGGGTTGTTCCGCCACCGCCCAAAAGGCAGGTGAGCTTTTATGGCAGGGGTTGTTTTGTGGCGAGGGATTCTGTGTTCACAGGTTCAGGCGGGTGTGATGACGATCCCTATTACACTCGCCAACAGCACCGCCCAGCTCAGCACCAACCAACGCCACAACCGCGGCGCATGGCGCAGTTCCATGAAGCCGTCGGCGATCAACCAGGCCTTGCCCACCGCGACCGCCAGGATGGCGATGGACACCAGCCCGGTGGCGGCGACCTGGCCCAGGGCGACAGTACCGATGCTCAGCACGACCAGCATCGACCAGCAGGCGATCAGGACACGGGAAGCCGGCACGAGCACCTCCGCTCAATCGAGCACGTAGACAACCGGAAACAGCACCACCCAAACCAGGTCCACCATGTGCCAATACAGCACACCGGACTCCAACCCGCTGCAACGCTGCGAATCATGGCGACGCCGCCGGCAGCGCTCGGCCAGCCAGCCGAGGATCACCATGCCCAGCAGCACATGCAGGAAATGGAACGCCGTGAGGATCCAGTACAACGTGAAAAACGTGTTGCGCTCCAGGCCCAGGCCGCTAGCCGAAAGATGGGCATATTCGGTGAGTTTGATCCCCACGTAGCCCGACGCGAACAGCAACGCCAGCCACAGCGACACCGCGCCCCGCCGTGGCCGATCCTGCCGAACCTGTTCCTGGGCCAGTGCGGCGAACAGTCCGGCGGTGAGCAGGCTGAGGGTCATGGCCAGGCCGGTGGAGCGATCCAGCAGTTGCCGGCCTTCGCTGAACATTTGCGGATGCAACGCCTGGGCGACGGTGAAGGCCAGGATCAGCAGTGCGAACACCGACAATTCGGCGAGGATGAAAAACCACATCGCCAGGTCACCCGGCAAACGCCGGGCCACCGCCACGGGCTCAACCGAAGTGGACATCGACCACTTCCATCAACGCCGCGACGGTCTGCGGATCGTCGCTCAACGGCTCGGCCAGGCACGCCAGGCAGGCCTGGCGCGGCTCCATCCCGGCGCCGATCATCCGCGCCGCGAATATCAACAGGCGGGTCGATGCCACTTCTTCCAGGTCATGCTGGTCGAGCCGGCGCAACGCCTGTCCCAACCGCACCACCTGGGCCGCCAGGGCCGGGTCCACCGCGGCCTCGCGAGCCACGATGCGCTCCTCGTCCGGCACCGCAGGATAACCGAAGCGCATCGCCACGAAACGCTGGCGCGTGCTGGGTTTCATGCCCTTGAGCAGGTTCTGGTAACCCGGGTTGTAAGACACCACCAGCATGAACGACGGCGGCGCCTGGAGCACCTCGCCGGTGCGCTCCAGATACAGCTGGCGGCGATCGTCGGCCAGCGGATGCAAAACGACCGCCGTGTCCTGGCGCGCCTCCACCACTTCGTCCAGGTAGCAGATGCCGCCCTCGCGCACCGCGCGGGTCAATGGTCCGTCCTGCCACCAGGTGCCCTGGGCGCCGATCAGGTGGCGGCCCACCAGGTCGGCGGCACTCAGGTCGTCGTGGCACGCCACCGTGTACAGCGGCAGTTTGAGGCGGTGGGCCATGTGCTGGACAAAACGGGTCTTGCCGCAACCCGTGGGCCCCTTGATCAGCACCGGCATGCCATGGCGCCAGGCCTGCTCGAACAGCGCAGGTTCGTTGTCCTGGGGTTGATAGAAAGGCTCGTCCGGTTGGTGGAGCGTGTGGCTCGGGTTCATGGCAAGGCCTGCTGGAACAATACGATTACCGGCCACGCTACGGGCCCCTGCGACAACCTGGCAAGGAGCTCGGCGGGCAAACTTGATCGACGTCAAGCGAGTAATCACAGGCCAGGGAATAGCCTTGCATCGCACCCGGAACCTGCGCGCCGAACATCCATTACAGCGCAGCGCGGGTCATGCCTGAGGAGAAATGGAATGCTGATCAGCCACAAAAAATCGTGGGTCCTGAGGGTCACGGCGCTGTGTACCGCGCTGGTGGCGTCCCACGCCTTCGCCGACCAATCCGCCGCCCCCGACCAGCCTCGCCTGGTCAAGACCGAAGGCGCACCGGACCTGAGCCAGGCCGACTTCGACGCGGCCAAGGAAATCTATTTCCAGCGCTGCGCCGGCTGCCACGGTGTCCTGCGCAAAGGCGCCACCGGCAAGCCGCTGACACCGGACATCACCCAGTCGCGCGGCCAGGCCTATCTGGAAGCGCTGATCACCTACGGCTCGGCCGCCGGCATGCCGAACTGGGGCACCTCCAACGCCCTGACCAAGGACCAGATCACGGTCATGGCCAAGTTTATCCAGCACACCCCGCCGACACCCCCTGAATGGGGCATGGCCGAGACGCTCAAGACCTGGAAAGTGCTGGTCAAGCCTGAGGATCGGCCCACCCGGCAACTCAACTCCCTGAACCTGCAGAACCTGTTCTCGGTGACCCTGCGCGACGATGGCAAGATCGCCCTGATCGACGGGGACAGCAAGCAGATCGTCAAGCTGATCGACACCGGCTATGCGGTGCACATTTCTCGCATCTCCGCTTCGGGACGCTACCTGCTGGTGATCGGCCGGGACGCCAAGATCGACATGATCGACCTGTGGCCGAAGGAGCCGACCAAGGTCGCCGAAATCAAGGTGGGCATCGAGGCCCGCTCGGTGGAAACCTCCAAGTTCAAGGGCTATGAAGACAAGTACGCCATAGCCGGTTCGTACTGGCCGCCGCAGTTCACCATCATGGACGGCGAGACCCTGGAGCCCAGGCAGATCGTCTCGACCCGGGGCATGACGGTCGATACCCAGCAATACCATCCCGAGCCCCGGGTCGCGGCCATCATCGCGTCTCACGAATGGCCGGAGTTCATCGTCAATGTCAAGGAAACCGGCAAGGTGATGCTGGTCAACTACCAGGACATCAAGAACCTCACCATCACCAGCATCGACGCCGCGCCATTCCTCCATGACGGCGGTTGGGACAGCAGCCACCGCTACTTCATGACGGCCGCCAACAACTCCAACAAGGTCGCGGTGATCGATTCCAAGGAGCGCAAGCTCACCGCCCTGGTGGACGTGGGCAAGACCCCGCACCCGGGTCGTGGCGCCAACTTCGACCACCCGCTCTACGGCCCCGTCTGGGCCACCAGCCACCTGGGCGACGCCGGGGTCTCGCTGATCGGCACCGACCCGCTCAAGCATCCGCAATATGCCTGGAAGCAGGTCGGCTCGCTCCAGGGCCAGGGCGGCGGTTCGTTGTTCATCAAGACCCATCCCCAGTCCCGTCACCTGTACGTCGACACCACCCTGAGCCCCGACGCCAAGCTCAGCCAGTCGGTGGCGGTGTTCGACATCGACAAGCTCGACGCCGGCTACAAGGTGCTGCCGATCGCCGAATACGCCGGAATCAGGAAAGGCGCGCTGCGAGTGGTGCAACCGGAATACAACAAGGCCGGCGATGAGGTCTGGTTCTCGGTCTGGAGTGGTCAGGAAGACGAGTCGGCGCTGGTGGTGATCGACGACAAGACCCTCAAGGTCAAGAACGTGATCAAGGACAAGCGCCTGATCACCCCGACCGGAAAATTCAACGTCTACAACACCCAACACGACATCTATTGAGCCCCATCAATAAGAGGAAAAACCATGAAGCCTATTCTGATTGCGTTGGCCTTGACTGCCGCCTACAGCCTGCCGGCGTCGGCGCAAGACGGCCCGACGCTGTTCAAGAGCAAGCCCTGCGCCGCCTGCCACTCCATCGACACCAAGGTGGTGGGCCCGGCGCTCAAGGAGGTGGCGGCGAAGAATGCCGGCGTCGCCGGGGCACAGGAGGTACTGGCCAAGCACATCAAGGAAGGGACCCAGGGAAACTGGGGCCCGATGCCAATGCCGGCCAACCCCGTGACCGAAGAGGAAGCCAAGATCCTCGCGGCGTGGGTCTTGACTCTTAAATAACGCTCAAGGAGTCCATCCCTGTGGCGAGGGATTTATCCCCTCGTCACAGGAGCGCGCACGATTTCAATTCAGGAGGCGTCATGGAACGACACAGCACTGCAATCTCGATGACCACCCTCCTCTTCGCTTTCTCTTCCTGCGTGCTGGCCGCTCCCGACCACCAGCGCCAGGCTCAATTGCAACACCTGCTGGACCAGGACTGTGGCGCCTGCCACGGCCTGTACCTGACCGGCGGCCTCGGCCCTCCCCTGACCCATGAAGCCCTGGCCGGTAAATCCCGCGACAGCCTCATCGCCACCGTCACCTTCGGCCGCCCCGGCAGCGCCATGCCCGGTTGGGCGGCACTGCTCGCTCCCGACGATATCCGCTGGCTGGTGGACCGGCTCCTTCAAGGAAAACCCGCCTCATGATCCGTTCTCTCCTGTCCTTCACGGCCATCGCCATGCTGCTGTCGGCTTGCGCCCAGACGCCGCTGCGCGGCACAGGTGACCTGGGGGTGGTGGTGGAGCGCGCCACCGGCAGCCTGCAGATCATCGAGAGCGACACCCATACCGCCCTCGCTCGTGTCGAAGGGCTGGGCGATCTGTCACATGCCTCGGTGGTGTTTTCCCGGGACCAGCGTTATGCCTACGTGTTCGGCCGCGATGGCGGCTTGAGCAAGGTCGACCTGCTCAGCGCACGTATCGATCGCCGCATCATCCAGGGCGGTAACAGCATCGGCGGGGCGATCAGCCAGGACGGCAAGCTGATCGCCGTCTCCAACTACGAGCCCGGGGGCGTCAAGGTGTTCGATGCCCGGACCCTGGAGCAGGTCGCCGACATTCCCGCCACACCGCTGCCTGACAGGCAGAAGCGCTCCCGGGTGGTGGGCCTGGTGGATGCACCGGGGCAACGCTTCGTCTTCAGCCTGTTCGACACCGGGGAAATCTGGAGCGCCGATTTCAGCCAGGGCCCAACGCCACGAATCGAACGTTTCACAGGCATCGGCCAGCAACCCTATGACGCGCTGATCACCCCGGACGGTCGCTATTACATGGCCGGACTGTTCGGCGAGGACGGCATGGCCCAACTCGACCTGTGGCACCCCGAACGCGGCGTGAAACGTGTACTCGGACACTACGGGCGCGGCCAGGCCAGGCTCCCGGTGTACAAGATGCCTCATCTGGAAGGTTGGGCCATGGCCGACCGACACGCCTTCGTGCCCGCCGTCGGTCATCACCAGGTGCTGGTGATGGACGCTCGGCGCTGGCAGCCGGTCGATGCCATCGCCGTGGCCGGCCAGCCGGTGTTTGTCACGGCACGCCCGGATGGCCGGCAGCTGTGGGTCAACTTCGCCTACCCGGATAACGACCGCGTCCAGGTCATCGACACCCAGACCCACGCCATCGTCGCCGACCTGAAGCCGGGACCTGCGGTGCTGCACATGGAATTCACCGCGAGGGGCGACCAGATGTGGTTGTCTGTCCGGGACGGCGGCGAGGTGCAGGTGTGGGATCCGTACCGGCTCGAGCGACTGGCCACCCTGCCCGCCCAGAGCCCCAGCGGGATTTTCTTCAGCAGCCGCGCCCACAAGCCGGGGTACTGAGCATGAACACCGCCTCGCTCTCCCGTCGCCTGATCGACCGTTTTCAGCATGGCATGCCGTTGTGCCCGCAGCCTTACCAGGCCATGGCCGAGGCCTTGGGTTGTACGCAAGCCCAGGTGCTCGACTGCCTGCAACACCTGCAACTGGCCGGCACCCTGTCGAGGATCGGCCCGGTGTTCGAGCACACCCGGGCCGGCGCCAGCACCCTGGCAGCCCTGGCGGTGCCCGTGGACCGCCTGCATCAGGTGGCGGCCCGCGTCAGCCATTACCCGGAGGTCAATCACAACTACGCCCGGGAACACCGCTACAACCTGTGGTTCGTGCTCACCGGCCCCGACCGCGCCCACCTGGACAACATTCTCCTGGAGCTGGAAAGGGACACCGGCCTCACGCCGTTGGACCTGCCCATGCTGACCGCCTACCGCATCGACCTGGGCTTCGCCCTGGAGGCTGCTGATGAATAACGCGTTGAGCGAACGACAATCCCTGGCCCTGCGCCGTCTCCTGGAAACGGGACTGCCCCTGACCCCGCGCCCTTTCCAGGCGCTGGCCGGGCAGATCGAAGCCCGCGAAGAACAGGTCCTCGAACAGATGCGGCAATGGCATCAAGAGGGGTTGTTCCGGCGGGTCGGCCTGGTGGTCAACCATCGTGCCCTGGGCTTCGCCGCCAACGCCATGCTGGTACTGGACGTACCGGATGCCCTGGTGGACGAAGTGGGTCGCCGCCTTGGCCAGGCCCCGGGAATCAGCCTCTGCTACCAGCGTCCGCGACGCCTGCCCCAGTGGCAATACAACCTGTTCTGCATGATCCATGGACGCCAGCGTGACCGCGTACAGGCACAGGTCAAGGCCCTGCTCGAACAGCACCTGCTGGACGACCTGCCCCATGAATTGCTGTTCAGCTCCCATCTGTTCAAGCAGTGCGGCGGGCGATACGCCCCTCCTGCCGGAGCGCGTCTCGATGGATGACCTGGATCGACGCCTGATCAACCGCCTGCAACTGGGCCTGCCGCTGGTACGTCAGCCCTGGCAGGCATTGGCCCATGAACTGGGTAGCAGCAGTACCGAACTGCTCGACCGATTGCATGAGCTGCTCAATGACGGCGTGCTCACCCGTTTCGGCCCGATGTTCGACATCGATCGACTGGGCGGGGCGTTCACCCTGGCCGCCCTGGCGGTGCCCGAGCCGCGCTTCGACACCATCGCCGAGCTGCTCAACGGCATGCCCGAGGTGGCCCACAACTACCGTCGCGAGCACGCCTGGAACATGTGGTTCGTACTCGCCTGCTCCAGCGAACAGGCGATCACCGACACCCTGCTGCGCATCGAGCGCCTGACAGGCCTGGTACCGCTGAACCTGCCCAAGGAGGAGACATACCATGTCGGCCTGTATTTCCCCGTGTGATTCGTTGCTGTCCACGCCGCCTGCGGCGCAAGCGACTTCGGTACGGCGGTTGGTGGAACTGACCCAGGCCGGCCTGCCGCTGGTGGACGACCCCTGGGGGTGGCTGGCCGAACAGCTGGGGCTGAGCGTGGAAGCGACCCTCGACCTGCTCAAGTGCCTGCAGGCCGAAGGCGCCATCCGTCGCATCGCCGCCGTTCCCAATCACTACCGCCTGGGCTACCGCCACAACGGCATGACGGTCTGGGACGTGGCCGATGCCGACGTCCCGCGCCTCGGTGCCCTGTTGGGCGCGCAGCCCTTCGTCAGCCACTGCTACCGCCGTCCGCGCCAGCCCGGCTGGCGCTACAACCTGTTCGCCATGGTGCATGGCCGCAGCCGCGAAGAGATCGACCGCTACCGCGAACATTTGCGGTATCTGCTGGGCGAGGCCTGCGCCGCCGACGACATGCTGGTGAGCAGCCGCATCCTGAAAAAAACCGGCCTGCGCCTGCCTTCCCCCTAGGCGTTGTATGAAAGAGTGCCTGCGCGACGAAGGAGCGCTTTATGTTGAGGATCAGCCATTATCTGCGGGCCCTGGCCGGGCAATGCCCTGCCCCGCGCACCTCGCCACCGGGCAGCGTCCGGCCACCGGTGGTGATCTGGAACCTGCTGCGGCGTTGCAACCTGACCTGCAAGCATTGCTACGCCACCTCCGCCGACAGCGTGTTTCGCGACGAGCTGGATACCGCCGCGGCCCTCAAGGTCATCGATGACCTGCATGACGCCGGGGTCCGCGTGCTGATTCTTTCCGGTGGCGAACCCCTGCTGCGCGAAGACCTGTTCCAGCTCAGCCGGCATGCCCGGGATCGGGGATTGTTTCTCGCGCTGTCCACCAACGGCACCCTGATCACTGCGGACAACATCGAGCGAATTGGCGCGGCGCAGTTCGATTACGTCGGCATCAGCATCGATGGCCTGGAAGCGACCCACGATGAATTCCGCCAGCTCAAGGGCAGCTTCGCCCGCTCCATGGCGGCCATCCGGCTCTGCCGCGAGCAAGGTATCCGAGTGGGACTGCGGACCACCCTCACCCGGCAGAACCACCCACAGCTTCCCCAACTGCTGGGCTTGATGAGGGAATACGACGTACAGAAGTTCTACCTGTCACACCTCAACTACAGCGGCCGGGGCAAGCGCAGCCGCACGCTCGATGCCCACCAACAGATGAGCCGCGAGGCCATGGGATTGATCTTCGAACAGGCCTGGGACGACATCGAACAGGGCCGCGACAGCGATTTCGTCAGCGGCAACAACGACGCCGATGCGATCCTGCTGCTGCAATGGGTCGCCCGACGCCTGCCCCGGCATGCCGACGCACTGGAGCAGATGCTGCGAGCCTGGGGCGGCAATGCCTCGGGCTGCGGCATCGCCAATATCGACAATACCGGCGAGGTTCATCCCGATACCTACTGGTGGCAGCACTCGGTGGGCAACGTGCGCCGTACGCCGTTTCGCACCCTCTGGTACGAGCGCCCCGACCCCCTTCTGCTGAAACTGCGCGAGCACCCACGGACCGTGGGCGGCCGCTGCGGCCACTGCCGCTGGCTGGCCATCTGCAACGGCAATACGCGCACCCGGGCCTGGGCCGAGGGTGACCTGTGGGGCCAGGACCCCGGGTGTCATCTGCTGGACGAAGAAATCGGCCTGCAGGCGATTGCCAATGTCTCCCTGTCCCCCGCGCGCTGAGCCAATGGCGAATCTGCTACCGAACCAAGGAAATCCCATGCCTGCCCCCATCGTTTTGCCCGCTGCCCTGCAATCGCCCTTCAGACCGGGGGAAGTCGCCCTGGTCGGCGCCGGCCCCGGTGACCCCGGCCTGCTGACGCTGCGTGCCTGGAGCCTGTTGCAGCAGGCCGACGCAGTGGTCTACGACCGCTTGATCAGCCCGCAGCTGCTGGGCCTGGTTCCGCTGACATGCGCCCGGCACTACGTTGGCAAAGCCGCCGGTTGCCACAGCCTGCCCCAGGCACAGATCAACACGCTGCTGGCCGACCTGGCCGGACAGGGACAGCGGGTGGTCCGGCTCAAGGGCGGCGATCCATTCATCTTCGGGCGCGGCGCCGAAGAACTGGAATACCTGCTGGCCCGCGGCATCGATTGCCAGGTGGTACCGGGGATCACCGCCGCTGCCGGTTGCAGCGCCTACGCCGGCATTCCCCTGACCCACCGCGACCTGGTGAATTCCTGCCGCTTCATCACTGGCCACCTGCAACGCGAAGGTGATCTTGAGCTGCCCTGGCAGAGCCTGGCGGACGACAGCCAGACCCTGGTGTTCTACATGGGCTTGTCGAACCTGGGCACCATCGCCACGCGGCTGATGGCGGCAGGCCTGGCGGCCGACACCCCGGCGGCCTTGATCAGCAACGGCACACGCCCCGACCAGCGAGTGCATCGCGGCACCCTCGCGCATTTGCCGGACATGGCCGCGCAGTGTTGCGAGGGCCTGCCGACCCTGACGGTGATCGGTCGGGTGGTCGGCTTGTTCGCCCACCAGCCGCTGCAGCATCCGGCGTGCCTGCATCCTGTGCAATCCCTGTTCCCGGTCTCGAAGGTGGCGCCATGATCCGCTGGTGGCTGGCCCCCCTGCTGTGGGTGGGCACGGCCCATGGCAGCGATGCCAACGTCCCGGACCTGGAACTGGCCGAGCGCACCTACCAGCAGTACTGCCAGCAGTGCCATGGGGTCAATCGCATCGGCGGTGCCGGGCCTGCGCTGTTACCCCAGAGCCTGGGCCGGATCAAACCCGCCGAGATTCGCCAGGTCATCGAAAAGGGCCGGCCGGCCAGCCAGATGGCAGGGTTCGGTACAGTACTGGACGCCGCCCGGATCGATGGCCTGACCCATTACCTGCAGCGGCCGCCCGCCGTCGAGCCAAGCTGGAGCGAGGACGACATCCGCCACAGCCACCGCCTGCTGGCGGATGTCGCCAGCCTGCCCGACAAGCCCCAGCACCAGGCCGACCCGCTGAACCTGTTCGTGGTGGTGGAAGCCGGTGACCACCATGTCGATATCGTCGATGGGGACCGCTTCGAAGTGCTGGCCCGCTTCGCCTCGCATTTCGCGGTGCATGGCGGGCCGAAGTTCTCGCCCGATGGGCGCTTCGTCTACCTGGCGTCCCGGGACGGCTGGGTCAGCCTGTACGACCTGCACAATCTCAAGCTGATCGCCGAGGTGCGGGTCGGTCTCAATACCCGCAACCTGGCGGTCAGCAAGGACGGGCGCTGGGTGCTGGTGGGCAACTACCTGCCCGGCAGCCTTGCCGTGCTGGATGCCCGGGACCTGTCATTGGTCAAGACCATCGAGACCGTCGACAGCCGTGGCCAGGCTTCCCGGGTCAGCGCGGTCTATACCGCTCCGCCGCGAGACAGCTTCATCGTTGCCCTGAAGGATGCGAAGGAAGTCTGGGAATTGCCCACCGGCCCGAATCCGGACTTCGTGCCGCGGCGCATCGAGGTCCAGGACCACCTCGACGACTTCTCTTTCTCCCCCGACTATCGCCAGTTGCTCGCCACTTCACGCAAGGCCCAGGGGGGACAGGTGGTCGACCTCGACAATGGCCGGGTCGTGACCGACATTGCCTTGCCGGGCATGCCGCACCTGGGTTCGGGAACCTATTGGCAACGCGATGGGCACTGGGTGTTCGCCACGCCCAACATCAGCAAGGGGCTGGTCTCGGTCATCGATTTGAGCACCTGGAAAGTCATCAAGCAGATCCCCACCCTGGGGCCGGGATTCTTCCTGCGCAGCCACGCCAGTTCCCGCTACGCCTGGACCGACGTGTTCTTCGCCCCGGGCAACGATGCCATCCACCTGATCGACAAGCAGACCCTGGAAATCGCCCATACCCTGCGCCCCATGCCCGGCAAGACCGCCGCCCATGTCGAATTCACCCGCGACGGCCGCTACCTGCTGCTGAGCATCTGGGACACCGATGGCGCGCTGATCGTCTATGACAGCCAGACACTGCAGGAAATCAAGCGCCTGCCCATGAACAAGCCTTCGGGCAAGTACAACGTCGGCAACAAGATCGAATTCGCCGAGGGCACGTCCCACTGAAACACACCACCCCGCAGCGCGAGCCTTCCCCGGGGTGGTCATTTGCATCATTGCCGATACGGATCCCTCGTGCGCTTACCTGCCCACGATGGCGACAGCTCAGCCGACACGAAGGGCTCGGTCAATGGCTCATGGAAGACATGGCCGAGGCCTGCCCGAGCAGCTCCTGGTCGATGTCTTCCAGGCGCAGGACACGGCCGCCAGTCTCACTGGCGAGTTTCCGGGCTGCCTGGGCATCTGAGAAGGAGGCCAGCACCACGCCCATGGCGCCCTTGAGGCCGGTGCCGACGACGAACCAGGCGGTACGCGCATCGATCAGGTGGGCATCGTCCGGGGCATCCCAATGGCCGCGGCCCATGTCGTGGACGTACAGCTTGACGTCGGCCCGTTGGTTCTCCGGCTGCAGCCACCAGCCGAGCATCTCCGCCGGCGAGCAGAATTTCTTCACGCCGCCCGCCCCCACCGCCGCCCCCTTGGGCCCGGGGAAGTCAGTGATGACCATGCCGCACACATGGCACTCGTCACCGGGGTGAAACGCCAGGGTCGCCTCGCTGGACGATGGCGCCGCAGCCTTTTCACACCCCGCCAGCGCCAGGCACACCACTATCCCGGCCAGGAGGCGGCTCGCCTTGTAGGACACCTTGTTCATCGTTGCATGCTCCATTCATCAATCACAATTCAAGGGCACCGGCGCTCGAACAGCCGATAGGCCAACCCTAACGGCACCGCCATCCACACCCCGAGGCAAAGCCAGAGCACCGGCCCCGACACCGGCAAGTCGCTGCCCAGGGTCATGACCGACGCACCGCTGGAGACGCCGTCGAACCCCGACAGGTTGATCAGCCGGTACACATCGGTAGGGTTGAACAGCAACAGCCAGGGCAGCAGGTCCGGGCTGAAGCGGCCCTCACTCAGTACCAGCAGCGCCAGCAGTACCAGGTCGAACACCAGCACGAAGAAAAACCACACCCCCAGCGCGAGGCCGGCGGCGGTGGACTTTTGCGTCGAAAGACTGCTCAGCACATAGGCCAATCCCAAGAAGACCCAGCCCAGCAGCGAACTCGACAGCATGAAACGGCCAAAGGCCCAGAGCAGCAGGCCCAGCTCGACGTCGTCGACCAGCAAGGCGATGGCGAGCGTTGCGCAACCGAAGCCGATCAGCGTCGCCAGGCTCAGGATCAGGCCATGGCCGACAAACTTGCCCAGCAGCAACTGTCCACGGCTCAGCGGGTAGGTCAGCAACAGCAGCAAGGTCCCGCTCTCGTCCTCGCCGACGATGGCGTCATAGGCCAGCAGCAAGGCGATCAAGGGCATCAGGAAGGTCGCCAGGCTGGCCAGGCTGGCCACGGTGGCCGGTACCGAGGTGAAGCCCAACTGGCCGGACGCCGCGGCGCCCAACCAGGCGATGCCGATCGCCAGCACGGCGAACAACAGACTGATCGCCAGCAGCCAGCGGTTACGCAGGCCATCGCTGAACTCCTTGCGGGCCATGTTCCAGATCGGGTTCATGGACGCACCTCCCCGGCTGCCGCGCCGCTCATGTAATGGCGGTACAAGTCCTCGAGGGACGGCGGCTTGATCTCGACATCCGTCGGGTTGTGTTGCGCCAGCAACTGACGCAGCAACGCCAGCTTGCTGCCGTCGGGCGCGGCCACCTGCAAGCCTTCGGCTCCCCAGCCCTGGGTGACATGCCCCTCGCTGCGCCAATGCTGTTGCAACTGGCTGGCACGGGCCAGGCCCGAAGCCCGGATCAGGGTCGGCAGCCGTGCCTCCTCCCGCAGCCGCGCCAGGCTGCCCAGGGCCAGCAGGCGCCCTCGGGTCAGGATCGCCGCGCGATTGATATGCGTCTCGACGCCGGGCAGGACGTGGGAACAGAGGATGATGCTGGTGCCCTGCCAGCGCAGGCGATCGAGCAACTGGTAGAGGTCCTGGGTCGCGATGGGGTCCAGGCCCACGGTCGGCTCGTCCAGCAGCAACAGCCGCGGTCGGCCGAGCAAGGCCTGGGCCAGGCCGAGGCGTTGCCGCATGCCTTTGGAGTAGGTCCGCACCTTGCGCCGCGAGGCCTGGCTCAGCCCCACCTCCTCCAGCAGGCGCTCGACCTGCCCTGGCGCGGCGCCCTTGAGCCGGGCGAAATGGCGCAAGGTTTCCAGGCCGCTCAACTGCGGGTAGAACATCACGTTCTCCGGCAGATAACCGAGCATCTGTCGCACGCTGGGATCGCTCGGTGCCCGGCCGAATACCCGCACCTGTCCTTCACTGGCCCGCAGCAGGCCCAGGACCAGTTTCATGGTGGTGGTCTTGCCCGCGCCGTTATGGCCGAACAGACCAAGCACCTCGCCCTGGGCCAGGTCCAGGTCCAATCCATGCAATACGGTGGCGTCGCCATAACGCTGGCTGACGCCCTCGATCTCGACGACGTTCAAGGCGCGTCCTCCGAAGCAGTGTTGCGTTGCGGGGCGAAGACCGGTGCCGCCATCAACGGATGGCTGTCCGTCACCCCAGGGGATTTCATTACCGGGAAGGCTCGCTGCACCCAGCGCAACAGCTCGACGCCCGGACTGTTCATCAACAGCCGTACCTGGGGGTAGCGCCACAACAGGCGATCGACGTTGTCGTTGGGCTCATAGGCCACGTCGCCCAGGCCGTCGCCATTGCGATCCCAGCCAAGGTAGTCGCTCCAGTAATTGCCGCGTCCGTCCGCCGACCACTCCTGCAAGCGCGTGGCGACGTACTTGACCTGACGGCGATTGCCGGCAAAGACATTGCCGGCGATGCGGTTGTCTTCCGAGCCGGCGGTAAGGTGTATGCCCAGGGCGCTGCGCTCGAAGTGATTGCCTTCGATACGGTTGAACAATGAGTTGTAGATGAACAGCCCCTTGCCCTCGGCGCCGGTGATCATGGTGTCGCCGGTGGAGCCGTCGCGTACGTCGGTGACGAAGTTGTCCCGCAGGGTCGAATAGGTGATGTAGTTCATCAGGATCCCGTAGTTCTGGTCCTGCTCGGAACGGTTGCCGATGACCGTCAGCTTGCGACTTTGCATCAGGGCATACCCGGTGCGGGTACGCCGGGTGGTATTGCCCAGCAGGCGGTTATCGTTGGCGAACATGTAATGCACACCGTAGCGCAGGTCCTCCAGGGTATTGCCCTGGAGCAGGTTGTCGCTGGAGGTATCGATGTAGATGCCGTCGCGGGCCTGCCGCACCTGGTTGCCAATGACCCGGGCGCCCTGCACGGCATACAGATGGATGCCATTGCCTCGGTCCTGGGAACGCAGGCTCGGATCGCCCTGGATGACGTTGTCGATCAGGCTGACGTCCCGCGCGCCATCGACCCAGATGCCGAAACCCTGGCCCTGCATGCGGCTCAAGCGCACCACGGCCCCCCTGGCGACCGGCTGGACGAACACGGCGGCGTTCATGGCGGTCAGGTCATGGCCCCAATCCAGGAACGTACAGCCCTGGACCTGGACGTCCGGGGCCCGGATGATCAGCCCGTTGCCCTCCCCCTGCCCCTGGAATACCGCCCCCGGCGCACAAGTGAGGGTCATCGGCTGATCAATGCTGAACGAGCCGGTGTATTGCCCGGCAGGCAGGCGCCATTGGCGCTCGCCCTCGGCCTGCAAGGGCAGATTCGTGATGGGTTGCGGCGCGGCGAGCGCGCCGCCAGACAGCAGGCAGAGCACCAGCGCAATGACCGGTTGGCGAGCATGGCCCGCGGGTGGCCGCGTGTTCCAGGTCATTGCACCTGTCTCCTTTCGATGGGCCGACTCAGGCCTTTTCCACCAGCATGCGTCCGACCATCTCCATGTGCAGGGCGTGGCAGAACCAGCTGCAGTAGTACCAGTGCAGGCCAGGCTTGTCGGCGATGAAGGTGATGGACGAAGTCTGTTGCGGGCTGATCTCCATGCTCGCGCCGTGGTTGGTCATGACAAAGCCGTGGGAGACGTCCTCGATCTGGTCGATGTTGGTGATCGTCACGGTCACCTCGTTGCCTTGCTTGACGGTGAACTCCGTCACGCCATAGGCCGGTGCCATGGAGGTCATGTAGACCCGCACCTTGTTGCCGTCACGGATGACCTTGTTATCGGTCTCCAGGTTGATCCCGTCTTTCTTGGCCAGCGCCACGGTGTCGGCGAAGAACGGGTCATTGCGGTTCCAGATCTTCTGGGTCTTGATCTGGTCGCGCCGGGCGAGGATGCAGTCATGGGGCTCGGCGAAGGTGGGGCCATCGTGCACCAGCTTCATTTCCTCCCCGGAAATGTCGATCAACTGGTCATTCTCGGGGTGCAGCGGACCGGTGGGCAGGAAACGGTCCTTGGAGAACTTGCACAGCACCACCAGCCATTTGCCGTCGGCATCGCTGGATTCGGTCAAGGACGCGTGGTTGTGGCCAGGCTGGTACTGCACATCCAGCTTCTGCTTGATGTAGTTGACCTGCTCGCCCTTGTAGGCGCGGATGGCCTCCTCCATGTTCCATTTCACCACCTGGCTGTCGATGAACAAGGTGGTATAGGCGTTGCCGCGTCCGTCGAAGGTGGTGTGCAGTGGCCCCAGGCCCAGTTCCGGCTCGGCGACGATCACGTCGCGAGGATCCTTGAGGCGGTCGGCGAACAGATCGTCCAGGCGGTCGATGGCAATCATCGAGACCGTGGGCGACAGCTTGCCGTTGGCGATGAAGTATTTGCCGTCGGGGGAAGTATTGCAGCCGTGGGGATTCTTCGGCACCGGGATGTAGCGGGTGAATTCGCAATCCTTGCCATTGACCCGGCGCCCATCGACCACCGGCACCTTGGAACCGTCCAGGGTCATGAACCTGCCGGCCTTGATCGCCGCCTCGATACGCGGGATGTTGTACACCACCACCCAGTCGCGCTCGTTGCGCATCATGCCGCCCAGGTCATAGGCCTTCTCGGAGTTGTAGCAGGTGCTCGCGGCATATTTGCCGGTGTAGTCGGCATCGGTGTTGTCCAGGTTGCCGTCGACGATCACCTGGAACGCCATTTCCATCTTCTCGGCGTCGATGGCGTTGAACATCGTGAAACTGTTCTTGTCCTGCAAGTCGAAGGTATGGCCGTCATTGGGGTGCGGAATCACGAACTCGCCGTTGGCGAACACGTACTTGGTGTACGGCACCTTCTGCAGGCGCAGGCCATGGATGGCTTGCACGTTGGGCACCGTAAGCATCTTGTCGCACTTCATGATGTCCAGGCGGATACGCGCCACCCGGGAGTTGGCCTTGTCGTTGATGAACAGGTATTTGCCGTCGTATTTGCCGTTCGTCATGGAGATGTGCGGGTGGTGGCAATCGCCGTTCTGGAACCTGGCGCTGTCCCCCAGCACGCGCTTGCTTTCGTTGGTCAGCCCCCACCCGGTGGCCGAGTCGACGTTGAAGACCGGGATACGCATCAGTTCGCGCATCGACGGCACCCCCAGCACCCTCACCTCGCCCTGGTGGCCGCCGCTCCAGAACCCGTAGTACTCGTCCAGCTCGCCGGGGGCCACATGGATCCTGGACTTGGCCTCCTTGGCCGCAGCGGCCCAGGATTCACGGGTGAATGTCCCCGCGCCCAGCGCCGTTGCGCCGGCCAGTACCGCTCCGGTGACGGCGCCGGTACCCAGGAAACTGCGGCGGCTGACGCCCCGGGGCTCTTGCGCCACGTCAGGATTGTCGGTTTTCTTATCGCTCATGCTGTGTGCTCCGTGAAGAATGAAATGGTCAGGGGAACAGGCCATCGGGGTGCCTCAGGGCGCCTGCACCACGGGAATCAGCTGCGGATCGGCCGCGCTCGCCTTGCCACGCTTCTTGCGCTTGTTGATCAGCGGCGGGCATTTGTTTTCGTTGTGCCAGGTCATCTGGCAGTCGAGGCAGTAATGGCATTCGTTGGCGTTGATCCGGCCGTCGGGATGAATCGCCTGGATCTCGCATTCCTTGGCGCACAGTTGGCAGGGATTGCCGCACTCCTTGCGGCGCTTGAGCCAGTCGAACAGACGCAGGCGGGTCGGCATGGCCAGGGCGGCCCCCAGCGGACAGATGTAGCGGCAATAGACCTTGCGGGTAAAAAGGTTGATCAACAGCCAGCCTGCGGCATAGGCCACGAACCACCATTGGCGGTCGAACCTGAGGGTGACGGCGGTCTTGAAGGGTTCGACCTCCGCCAGGCGTTCGGCGGTCGCCATGGACTCCAGCGAAACGCCGAACAGCACCAGCAGGATGATGTACTTGATGGCCCACAACCGTTCATGCACGGCGAAAGGCAGCTCGTACTGGGGCACCCTGAACCGGCGCGCCAGCTCGTTGATCAGTTCCTGCAGCGCGCCGAACGGACACAGCCAGCCACAGAACACCCCGCGCCCCCACAGCAGGAGGCTGGCCGCGGTGAACACCCACAGGATGAAGATCAGCGGATCGGTGAGGAACAGCTCCCAGCGGAAACCTTCGAACAATGCATGAACGAAGGTCAGCACATTGACCACTGACAATTGCGCCAAGGCATAGCCGCCGAGAAATACCACGGTAAAGACCAGGTAACCCCGACGAACCCAATGCAAAAGCCTGGGCCGGCGGGCCAGCGGGTCCTGGAAGAACAGGATGATCGTGAGCACCAGCAAGGCCACCGCCAGCACGACGATTTCCACGCTCTTGCGGTACCAGAGGGTCAGCCACAGGGGGCGGCGGGCTTCTTCGGCCGCTGCCAGTTGCGCGGCCGTGGGCAAGGGCCTTTCCAGGTACGCCTCGGGCAATCGATAGGCCAGCTCGAAACTGCTGAAGAGTCCACTGACCGGCCCGGTCTGGCGGCGCACCAGCAGCTCCAGGCTCCAGGGCGAACCGGGATCGAAACGGTGGGAGGCACGGACGATGAAGATCGCCATTTCATCGAACTCGGGCATGCCCTCGGCAGCCACATCATCCAGGCGCTGGAAGTCCATGTCGCGAAAACTGATGGTGTCGCCGAACTGGCGCAACAGCACCCGATCGAAGATCCCACCGCGCACATAACCCGAGCCCTTGAAGGAATACCGTCCGCTGCCCATCACGGCAATGGCCTGCTCGCCAGGCTTGAGCTCGCTCATCAGCGCGCGGTACTGCGCCTCGCCCAGCAGGTTGCGGCCGATGGTGGGCGGGTTCAGGTGAGTGACGTACAGATCGATGAAGGTGTCGCCCGCCTGCTCGGCACTGGCGGCTTCGACCTTTTCGGCGGCGGTCCCCTTGAAGGAAGCGTCGACCTGGTCGCGGGTCAGGTGCAGCCGACGCACCGCTCCATTGCCGGCCAGGGTCTTCCAGTCGGCGGGCTCGTAGACGTCCTCGCGCACTCGCGCCGGCGCCACGGCCAGGCCTGCATCGCCCTTGACCAGGCCCAGGGACACCGCGACGTCATGGGCGGCACGCATGATGACTTCGTTGACCACCATCGCCGTCACGGTGGCTCCGGCAATGGCGTCCACCGTCACCGCATCCGGGTCGCTGGAATGCCCTACCACGACCCGCTGATTGACCTTGACACCGCTGTAGCGGGCACTGAATCCGTGGAGTTTCTCCTCGGCGATACCGATCAGCAGGATCGGCTCATGGTGCTCCAGCACATAGGCATCCAGGATCACACCGGCGGGGTCGAGAATCACCTGCACGTTGATCGGCTTGCCCGAGTAGGCGGGAATGTCCACCACATCCAGGCTCTGGAACACATAGCCCGATACCTTGCCGGCCGTCGAGAGCGTGCACACCTTGAAGGGCCCCTGGGGCTCGGACACCGAATCGGTCCGGCCCAGGACATGGTGGATACGCTGTCGCTGGATTTCGCCGTAATCCCTGGCCTGGGCGAAGCCCGCGCACAGGGCCAGCAGAATGAAGAATGCGTTGAGCCAGAAGCGGATGAGGTGCGAGAACGCAAAGGAACGGGTCATGAACGCCAGGGCTTGAGACGGGATCGTGGCGATCATGGTAGGAGCCGCTCTATCCGGCGCCCTTGATTGAAATCAACTTGAAAAAAATTGCCTGGCGGGCATCACGGGGCGAGAGGCTGGTACCTCTCGCCCCGACGCAGACGTTCAGTCCTGCGCAAGACTGTAGGAGTAGATGCCTTGATCGTTATTGTCGTACCAGTTGCCCTTGGCCCAGATCACACGATCCTGCGTCGGTTGGAAACCCAGGATGCCCAGGTAGCCGCCGATGGCGAGACGCTGCCAGGAACGGCCCCAGTCCCGGGAATAGAACACCCCATCGGCGCAAATGCTCGCATCCGACCACCAATAGAGCCAGCGCGGTGGCCGGTGCTCGCTGGTGACATTGACCAGCAGGCTGTTCTGCCCCAGATAGAAATGCCCCTCGCGCAGCCGGCTCTGCGACGCCAGGGGGGCGAACACGCTGGGCAGCTCGCCCAGGGGACGCCAGGCCAGCGTCGCGGTATCCAGCTCGGCGATCACGTGTCGTCCGGATTCCTCCTGGTCCACCAGGCCGGCCACCCGCCCGTCGGCGTTCTGAGCCAAGGCCGCGATGAACAGCTTGTCGTCGCGCTGGGTATCCACGACCTGCCATTGACCGGTGCTGCGCTGCAATCGAGCCCGTGTCGTGACGTTGAAGGCGATGTGGGCGCCCTCGCCGTCGGGGTTGCTGCCCCAGAAGCGTTGGGAAACCCAGATGAACGCGCGTTGCGGGTCCAGCTGGATCACATGGGTGCGGATGTCGCCATAGGTGCCGGCATCGGTATGCCACTGCAAGACATCCGGACGCTTGACCCGAACATATTCGCTGGTGACCAGCAGCGATTCGGCCGCCATGACCGGCGTACTGTGGTCGCCGCGATCGGCGGAATAGTAGACACCGGTTGAAATGGCGCCTGGCGCATCTTCGCCACTCTCGTTGTCGACGCCGCTGGGGGTGCCCCAGGCCCAGACTTCATCCGTGCCATGGAAGTACGGCTTCAGGTTCCAGGCCACTTGATCGGCCTTGGGAAACCAGCCCTGCTCCAGCCAGGTCCAGCGCTTGCCCTGATCGTCGCTGCGAAAGACCACGGTCTGGCCGACGCTGTCGCCGGATCCGGCCTCCGGCCGGTCGAGGCCGGTGAGCAGCAAGACGCTGGCGCCATCGGGACTGGCAACCAGGCAGGCGGCGGCGCTTACGTGGGCGACCAACTGGAATTGTCCCTGGGCGTCCAGGCGCGAAATGAAAGAGGTCTCTTTTTCCCTGCCGGAAAGCAGGTAGGCGAAGGCACCGGAGCCCACCGGCTCAGGCTCGTCATTGGACTTGCCGCGCACCAGCGCATCGAGGTCCACCACATCGGCGGAGGCCTCGACCTGCCCGGCATCCCCGTTCAGACGGGCGACCAGCCAGGTGCCCTGGGGGGTCGCCACCACGCCTGTGCAGTACTGGGAGGCGGCCCGGTGCCGGGTATCCGCTACGGCGCCCAGCTGTTGCTGGCCGGGGCTGGTGCCGCCCCACTCCAGCTTGGCGCTGGTGATCATCCACATGTACCACAGGCCAGCGCCGACAATCAGCGCGACAAAGAGCGTAGTGAAGAATTTCGATCGAGGCATGAAGGATCCATATCCATGGGGAAACTGAGAAGCTTTTCTCATCTCTTTCATCCGGAGTAAATTCTTATTGCACTAAAACGGCTGGAGCCGGTCGCATCGTTCATCTGTGAGCCGGGTTGCATTCATTCGGCGCAGCAGTTTCGTCGAGCAGCGCCGACGCGTTAAGGTGCGCACATCACGACAAGGACCCCTCATGCCCCCACGCTCCGGCCCAGCGCACGCCTTTTCATCGCCATCCACCGGTTTCGTCCGGGTGCGTGGCGCCCGCGAACACAACCTCCAGAATGTCGACGTCGATATCCCCCGCGATGCCCTGGTGGTCTTTACCGGCGTGTCGGGGTCAGGCAAGTCGTCGTTGGCCTTTTCCACGCTCTACGCCGAAGCCCAGCGTCGCTATTTCGAGTCCGTCGCGCCCTACGCGCGGCGCCTGATCGACCAGGTGGGCGTGCCCGACGTGGACAGCATCGACGGCCTGCCGCCGGCGGTGGCCTTGCAGCAACAACGGGGCAGCCCCAGCGCGCGCTCTTCGGTGGGCAGTGTCACCACCCTGTCGAGCCTGATCCGCATGCTCTACTCCCGGGCCGGCAGCTATCCGGCCGATCAGCCCATGCTCTACGCCGAGGATTTTTCCCCCAACACGCCCCAGGGTGCCTGTGCGCAATGCCATGGCTTGGGGCGGGTCTATGAAGTGACCGAAGACTCCATGGTGCCGGACCCCTCGCTGACCATCCGCGAGCGGGCCGTGGCCGCCTGGCCCATGGCCTGGCAAGGCCAGAACCTGCGGGACATCCTGGTTACCCTGGGCTACGACGTCGACGTTCCCTGGCGTGACCTGCCCCAGGAACAGCGCGACTGGATACTCTTCACGGAAGAAACCCCCACCGTCCCGGTGTACGCCGGATTGACGCCTGCCCAGACCCGTGCCGCCCTCAAGCGCAAGCTCGAACCCAGCTACCAGGGTACGTTCAGCGGCGCCCGACGTTACCTGCTGCATACCTTCATGCACTCCCAGAGCGCTCAGATGCGCAAGCGCGTGGCGCAATACATGCGCGCCAGCCATTGTCCCGTGTGCGAAGGCAAGCGTCTCAAGCGCCAGGCGCTGGGCGTGACATTCGCCGGCCTGGACATCGCCGAGCTGTCGCACCTGCCGTTGCTGGAGCTGGCCGAGGTGTTCAGGCGCGTCACCGCACCCGATTATCTGGAGCAGGCCGAAGAACCGGGCGAAGTCCTCACCCACCGGCAAACCCGCGAGGCGCGCGAGCAACGCGCCGCCCGAGGTGACAATCCGCACTCAGGAGGGCCGGATGCGCGCCACACGCCCAACCTGTCCCTGGAAAAGCGCCTGGCCGCCCAACGCATCGCTGCCGAACTGCTGGAGCGCATCGGCACCCTGATCGACCTTGGCCTGGGTTACCTGGCCCTGGAGCGCAGCACCCCAACGCTCTCTTCCGGCGAGCTGCAGCGCTTGCGCCTGGCGACCCAACTCAACTCTCAGCTGTTCGGGGTCATCTACGTGCTGGACGAACCGTCAGCCGGCCTGCATCCGGCCGACAGCGAAGCCCTGTTCGACGCGCTGCAGCGGCTCAAGGCCGCCGGCAACTCGGTATTCGTGGTCGAACACGACCTGGGGACCATGCGTCGCGCCGACTGGCTCGTCGATGTCGGGCCGGATGCCGGCGAACAAGGCGGCCGGATCCTCTACAGCGGCCCGCCCGCCGGCCTTCGCCAGGTGCCGCAATCACGCACCCGCACTTACCTCTTCGCCGAGCGGTCCCAGGCTGCGCACGCCCCGCGGACACCCAGCGACTGGCTGCGCCTGGAAGGCATCACCCGCAATAACCTCGACAACCTGAGCGCGGCCTTCCCCCTCGGCTGTTTCACCGCCGTGACCGGCATCTCCGGTTCGGGCAAATCCAGCCTCGTCAGCCAGGCGTTGCTGGACCTGGTCGGCGCTCACCTGGGCCAACCCGGCCAGGACGCCGAGCCCGACGAACGAAGCCTGGAAGACGAACCCGAGCAAACCAGTGGCGGGCATGTCAGTGCGGGCCTCGATGCGATCAAGCGCCTGGTCCGGGTGGACCAGAAGCCCATCGGCCGCACGCCGCGCTCCAACCTCGCCACCTACACCGGCCTGTTCGATCACGTGCGCAAATTGTTCGCCGGGACCGAACAGGCCCGTGAACTGGGGTTCGACGCCGGACGGTTCTCCTTCAATGTGGCCAAGGGACGCTGCGAAACCTGCGAAGGGGAAGGCTTCGTCAGTGTCGAACTGCTGTTCATGCCCAGCGTGTACGCCCCCTGCCCGACCTGCCACGGTGCCCGCTACAACCGGCAGACGCTGGCGGTACGCTGGCAAGGCCTGGACATCGCGCAGGTCCTGCAACTGACCGTCAATCAGGCGCTCGAAGTCTTTTCCGGACAGGCGTCGGCACGGCGCTCGCTGCAAGTGCTGCAGGATATCGGACTGGGTTATCTGCGCCTGGGCCAACCCGCCACCGAACTGTCCGGCGGCGAGGCGCAACGCATCAAGCTGGCGACAGAGCTGCAGCGAAAGGCCCGAGGGGCCACCCTGTATGTGCTGGATGAACCCACCAACGGGCTGCACCCACAGGACGTGGACAGGTTGCTGGTGCAGTTGAATCGCCTGGTGGATGACGGCCATAGCGTGGTCGTGGTGGAACATGACATGCGGGTCGTGGCCCAGAGCGACTGGGTCATCGACATCGGTCCGGGCGCCGGAACCCAGGGCGGGCAAGTCGTGGTGTGCGGAGCGCCGGCCGAGGTGGCCCAATGTCCGGAAAGTCGTACGGCGCCATTCCTCAAGAGCGCGTTAGCGGCTGAATATTAAAGCTTTTTTAATCTGGCTGGCCGTCCCGGGAAACCTGTCTATACTGTCTTTCAGTTAATCGTTTCAGTACGAGTAGTTTAACGACGGCCTCACTTGCTGATGGATGTGAGGCTGTACAGGCCAGGAGGCAAATGATGTCGGCCCCATGTTCAAGAAAAACATTCCATAGGGTTACAGAACAGCAGCATCTTCCCCAGCAGCGCCCCGTGAATCACGGCGAAGCCTCGCCCAGTCCACCTCCCTCCACATTACCGTTGCCGATAGCAGGCAGATCCTGTTGTTGATGTCGGCCCCGCGGCATCCTTGCAACTTCCATTTGGCGACTCTAAAGGTATAGCGCCTGGCTGCGTCAAGTCTTACATCAGTTTTCGAGCTCGTTCATTATGCTCAAGCCTATTTCAAGCCATCTTTTCAATCTGATCCAAGAGGTGGAAAACAACATCTCGGGCGCCAGCGAAGAAGAGTACACCGCAGTACTGGGCTGGATTTTTTCCAAACTGGGGATCGATAAATTCGCTTATGTCCATGTGGAACCGACACCGTTCAACAGCTCCAAGATCTCGATCCATAGCAACTACCCAGCCGAATGGGTTGAAACCTATCGCAAGAACGCCCTTTATAAGACCGATCCGGTCATGATCAATACCGCCGTCACGGCGACGCCCTTCTTCTGGAATGAAATTCCCGAGGAGATCGACAACCCGGAAATCTTCGATCAGTCTGCGTCCTACGGCATCAAGCAGGGATTCACCGTACCGATCCATGAGCCCGGACGGGCATTCGGCTCACTTCACTTGTCTTCCGAAGAGAACGATCCGGACTTCCCCATCATCGTCCGATCCAATCTATTCATCATCAAGGCGCTCAGTATAATCGCCAACCAATATCGCCCCATGGAAGCCCCCATGGAAAGCAACTTGAAGCTGTCCCCTCGGGAGATCGAGTTCTTGCGCTGGCTTTCATTAGGCAAGAACTACAAGGAAATAGGTCTGATCATGAGCATCACCGAGCGAACGGTGAAGTTTCATGCCAAGCAGATGACCGAGAAGATGGATTGTGTCAACGTCAAGCAAGCCATGATCAAGGCAGTTCAACTCAACCTCGTTTGAATCCCGCCCCTATCCTGCCCTAACCTGGCGGCGGCCTTTTGCCAAGTCCGACGCCAGCGCTTGGTCATAATCCATTCAGGCGAATCCCACCTGCGATGCGATATTGAAGAGCATGCCACAGGCGAACAAACCGATAACCAAGGAGATAGCCCGACTCAAGAACTTGCCGGAAACGATGGCATGCAGTTTCCTTCCACAGAACGCTCCAATGGCTATCCAGGTCAGCCCGACCGGAAAGATAATGGCCGTGAACAATGACATGAAAGACAAGTAGTGGCTCACGGACAGGAATGTTCCCGCCGGCGCAACGAAAGACACAAAGAACAAGCCCTTGGGGTTGGTCAACGTTGCCACGAAGAGATCCGGCACACTGATGCCCGCCGAAGTACCAGGTAAATGATCCTTTACCGAAAACCACAACTTCAGGGAGATATAGAACAGGAAACAGACAGCGAAGATCTTGGTGGCAATGACCACCCAGGAATGATCCGTGATCAGAAGATCGATAAACACTCCCCACATCGTCATCTGAACAATATAAGCCAGCCATTCCGCTACAACGAACCTCATGGAGCGGGCGTTCAAGCCCCTGTTGATGCCAGTTTGCAACAACAGAGAGTTCGTCGGTCCAGGAACCAACAGGACTGTCATCAACGAAAGCGCGATATAAGACATAAGGTCATCCATGCCAGGGAGCCAGAATGGCTCATTTTCTTCGGGTTCGGACAGGCCCGATCATACAAATCAATATTTTGGTTGTATGACATCAGACCAATTTTCCAGCATAGAGCAATTACACTAGATTTGCCCACTGCCGCCCTGAAACTTTCAAACGTATGACTTATCAGCGTGAGCTTTTACCCATTTGTTGTCTCCCAAACTACGCTCCCATAGCCTTATTACCTTTTTATTGCAGGCCAACCCAGGCACTGTTGGAGCGTCAATTTTCCGGCCCACATACTATCAGCGACTTAGCCAATCCGTCGCGTAATCGTCAAGAAATCCTCCTCGCCAATGCCGTTCATGTTGAGTTGGCGGACTAAAGTCAAGACCCTTCGCATGCTACTCCCTCCCTGTACTTTCTTGGACTAACGACGATACTAATTCGCGCAGCGACTCAGTTTGTCCCGGAATACTGCCACATCACCAATCTGGCAACTAATTAGACTATCCACTCTATAAATCCACGCACTGTACTTTAGGACAGTTGAAATGCCCTAGTGCAAAGTTAACAGTAGCTCCACCCACAACCACGAAACCTCATTCATGAACTACGCCCCGGCCACCTTTCGTTTTTTCGGTATATCTACTCGTATCGCAAGCTACTCGAGTATTCCGAGCAAAACCCTGGGACAAATACTGGCCATTCGCAAGTCTGCCTTTATCGACAGAAAGAAGTGGGATATAGAAAGCTATCGAGGCAGCAATTACGAATGGGATGAATACGATGACGCTGATGCAGTTTACATATATTCAATCCAGCACCAGCAGGTCACCGGTTGTGTTCGACTTCGCCCTTCCAGCAAACCGACACTCATGACCGGCCCCTTGAGTTTCATTCTTCCAACCCAAAAGTCCGGACGTCGCTCAACATATTTATGGGAAGCCACCCGCTTTGCACTTTTCGCTGACAGATCCATTACCTGCGAATTGACCCAGGCCAGTGTGGACATTCGCACCGCGGCACTCTTCCTGACCATGCTGAAGTTTGCCCAACATCAAGATATCGAAGCCTATGAAGTTGTCGTCGACACTTCGATGGCGAAAATTCTCAAGCGTTCCGGATGGAATATCGAACGACACAACACGGCACTGGGCTCGAAGGGCGAGACGATCATCTACGGCACGTTGCCATGTTCCATCGAAACTTATGAGGGAGTTCTCAGAAAAAACACCATTGCCGAAGCGAGCGTTTACGACCCTTTCCTTATGACGAACCGTTCGTCAGACACACTCCATAAATCCATTGATATCGGCCAAATGCGCCGTGGCCGAAACATTCCAGCAAAAATACACATGCACACTGAGCTGCATCTATAAAATCAAACTTCTGGTATGAAATTGGAGAAAGGATGAACCTGCAAAGACTATTTCCGCATGTTGGCAAAGTCATTGCCAGTACCGGCAGCCGCCACTTCCCTCGCATGTTGCACGACCTGATACTCACGGAAATCCCGGTCGACGCAACACATATTACCGAGCAAAGGATAGGCACAAGTAATATCGCTGAACACAGCACTTCAAGCATTGGTTTCGTCGGCATGGACAATACCTGTGTCGACACTGTAGTGGACACCCATACAAGCAAGCCTTTTTTCCTCGCCGACGATATCCTCTTCGAAGACGCGCCCGCACAGAAGGTCCCCAATTTTTCCCGATGTCTGCTCAAGCGTGAACTCTCGGGCAAGGCACCCGGCCACAACACAACGACCCAACTGCATCTGACCACACGGAAAAATGGCCACCGTTATGTCCTGTCCGTGTATCGGTCACCTTTTTCCAAGGGCTTTACCGCCCAGGAACATGCCCTTCTGAAAGACTTTTCCTGCCTGTTGATGCCCATGGTAGAAGAGCATGTTGCCGCCCTGGTGCCATCGGAACCTCATCGGCAGGACACCAACCTGTCGCTGGACGGCCCGGAGAACGGTGGGATGGAAGCGTTGCGCCAGCGATTCGCCGATCGACTGCAACTGTCCGGCTTGAGCCTGTCGTCGCGTGAAACCGAAGTGTGCGTGGGTCTGCTGGCGGGACGCACGGCGCCCGAACTTGCCGAGCAACTCAACCTCAAGGTCAATACCGTCGAAAGCTATCTGAAGCGTGCAGCCATCAAGATGGGCATTGGTGGTCGTCGCTCCCTCATTCGCTGGATGCACTCGATGGACGCTACGCCATCGGGCACTGAATGGAACGGCGCTCCGCCCATTCGCCAGGCCGTCTGAACCTCTCCCCCCAATGTCTGCCCGGTCATCATCGGGTACGTTGGGGGATGATTCAGCTTTTCGCTTCCTCTTCGACCCTGCCTGCCGACGCCAGTCCAGGCGTATGCCGCCTGAACCATTGCAGCAGATCGTCGACGTACGTGAAGATCACCGGCACCACCAGCAGACTCAGCAACGTTGAAGTCAGCAGCCCCCCCATGACCACCACGGCCATCGGCTGCCTGAAACTCGGGTCTTCGCCCATGCCCATCGCGGTGGGCAACATCCCGGCGCCCATGGCAATGGTGGTCATCAGGATGGGCCGTGCGCGCTTGTGGCAGGCGTCCACCAGGGCGTCATAGCGATCCAGGCCGTGATCACGCCGAGCCATGATGGCGTATTCCACCAGCAGAATGGAGTTCTTGGTCACGATCCCCATCAACATCAATAACCCGATGACCGAGGGCAGGGAAAAGCTGAAATTGCATATCAGCAAGGCCAGCAGCGCGCCGCCCAGGGAGAGCGGCAAGGCCGAGAGGATGGTGGCCGGCTGCAGGAAATCATGGAACAGCAGCACCAGGACCGCATAGATACAGAACACACCGATGGCCATGGCCAGGCTGAAGCTTGCGAACAGCTCCGTCATCAGCTGCAGTTCACCCTGCTCCACCGGCTTGATCTCTGGAGGCAGATTGCGCATGGCCGGCAACTGGCTTGCCTCGGCCATGACCTCGCCCAGGTTGCGGCCGTTGAGTTCGATCGACAAGGTGATGTTGCGCAGCCGATCCAGCCGGGTGATCTGGGCCGGTCCACTGCCCAGGCTGAGTTCCCCGAGCGAGGACAGCGCCACCTGGCCGTCCCGTCCAGTCACCCGCAACTGATCGATGCTTCGCAAGTCATCGCGCAACAGCGAATCCATGCGCACGCGCACATCCACCTGACGCTGGGACAGGTTGATCTTGCCCAACTGCGAGGAGTATTCACCGTAGGTCGCCATGCGCAAGGTATCGGCGATGTCCTGGCTGGTGACGCCCAGCTCCGCGGCCCGGGCAAAATTGGGACGCATCTGGATTTCCGGTCGCTGCAGGGCACTGCTGGAGGTGACGTTGCCGATCCCGTGCAGGCCGCGCAGCTGCGGCTCCAGGGCATTGGCAGTGCGTTCCAGCAGATCGCCGTCGTCGCTGGCCAAGACGATGTTGAGTTTCTCGCCGCTGCCATCCCCGCCGACGTTGATACGCACGCCGGCCAGCGTACGCAGGGCCTGGCGCATCTGCGCCTCGACTTCAACCTGCTTGAGCTCGCGCTGGTCCCGTGCCACCAGATCCACCGTCAGGACCGCATCGCCGGCACCAGTGATGCCGGCAGGCCCGGCGCCCGAGTTGCTGGCGGTGCCCACCGAGACGAATACATGTTTGACGTCCGGCATGTCCTGCAGCCTTTCGCTGGCCTGCAAAGCCATCTCGGTGGTCTGCTCCAGCGTTGTTCCCGGTGGCATTTCCAACGTGATACTGCTGCGACCCGCGTCCTGGGACGGCAGGAAACTGGTCGGCAGCAACGGAACCAGGGCCAGGGCGCCGATGAAGAAAAGACTGGCCAGCAACATCGTGGTCTTGCGACGGTCCAGGCTGGCATGGATCCAGCCCAGATAGCGGGTCATCAAGGGGCCATCGTGCTCGGCGTCGGCTTTCGCCTTGAGAAAGTAGGCCGCCATCATCGGTGTCAGCACCCGGGCCACCAGCAAGGAAAACAGCAGCGCCACCGAAGCCGTCACCCCGAACTGGCGGAACAGCTTGCCTGCCACGCCGCCCATGAAGGCCGTGGGCAGGAAGACCGCAACCAGAGTGGCCGTCGTGGCGAGCACCGCCAGGCCGATTTCGTCCGCCGCCTCGGTGGCCGCCTGAAGCGGCGTCTTGCCCATGCGCAGGTGTCGCGCAATGTTCTCGATTTCAACGATGGCATCGTCCACCAGCACGCCGATGACCAGCGCCAGCGCCAGCAAGGAGACCGAGTTGAGCGTGAACCCGGCCAGGTACATCACGCCGAAGGTAGGAATGATCGACAACGGCAGCGCCGTAGCGACGATCAGGGTGGCGCGCCAGTCCCGCAGAAACCACCAGACCACCAGCACCGCCAGCAACATGCCCTCGTACAGCAGGTTCATCGAGTCATGGTAATTGGCAAGCACCGCCTTGACCGTGTCACTGGCTTCAACGATCCGCACATTGGTGTGTTTCTCCACGAAACCGGCCATGGACTTGCGTACGTCATTGGCCACGCCGACATCGGAGAAGCCCAGTGACCGGGTCACCTGGAAACCGATGACCGGCTTGCCGTCGCGAAAGGCCCGGCTGCTGCGCTCGGCATGGGTGTCGCGAATATCCGCCAGCTGATTCAACGCCAGCAGGCGGCCATCCCCGCTGGGAATATCGATGGCTCCCAGGGCGGCCGGGTCGTCGATGGCCCCCAGGGTCCGTACGGCTTGCTGGCCACTGCCCAGGTTGCCCTGGCCACCGGAGTTGTCCTTCTGCATCGCCCTCAGTTGCGCAGCGACATCCGCGACGCGAATGCCCAAGCCTGCCATCAACGCCGGGTCGAGATTGACCTGCACTTCCCGGTCCACCCCGCCGATCCGCGACACCAGCGCAACGCCGGGTACCGACAACAGCTGTTTGCTCAGCTCGTTATCGACGAACCATGACAGCGCCTCTTCATCCAGCGCATCGGATTCGATGACGTAGGTGAGCAGCGGCGAGGCGCTGGTGGTCAGCCGGGAAACCGAGGGCGTATCCAGACTGGCCGGCAACTGCGGCATGGCGCTGTCCACCGCGTTGCGCACTTCGTTGAGCGCCTCGTTGCCATCCTTGTCGATGTCGAAACTGATGCTGATGCTGACCGCGCCGTCGGTGATCACTGTCGTCACATGCTTGAGCAGGCGCAGGGACGTGAGCTTGTCCTCGATCTTGCGTGCCACCTCCGTTTCCAGTTGCTCGGGGGCTGCGCCCTCCAGCGATGCGTTGACCATCACCACCGGCAGGTCCATGTCGGGGAAATCCTGGATGGCGAGCTTGCCGAACCCCAGCAGGCCCAGGACCGTCAGCAGGATGAACAGCATGACGGCCGGGACCGGATAGCGGATCGACAGGGCAGAAACATTCATGGCTGGGCAACCTGGGATTGTACGAGGCTCACGCTCGCGCCATCGTTGAGGAAAGCACCGCCGGCGCGCACGATACGGGCCGGCTCATCCAGGCCGCCGAGGATCTCCACGGCCTGCTGCAGGCGCCGGCCCACCGTTACCGGTCGCTGGACGACACGCATGTCATCGTTGAGGGTGAACACATAGGAGCGGCCGTCACGCAGGATCACCGCGGTATCCGGTACCGTGAGGGCCTCGCGGGCCGCCAGTTCGATCTGGCCGCTGGCGTACATGCCGGCCTGGGCGGGGCTGTCGGTGGGCAGGGATACGTAGACCAGCGCCCGGCTGGTCTTGGTGTTGAGGGTGGGCGACACCAGCCGCACCCGTCCTTCCAGGCTCTGCCCGCCCGGCAAGGTCAGGCGGGCCACCTGCCCGGGCTGTACCTGGGCCAACTGACGGGCGTCCAGCTCGGCCTGCCACTCGATACGGCCGTCGCGCACCAGGCGAAACAGCTCGTCGCCGGCCGCCACCACCTTGCCGAGCAATGCCGTGCGGGCGGAAACGATGCCGTCGTCCACCGCCACGATCCGCGTCTGCCGCAAGCGGATCCGGGTACTTTGCAATTCAGCCCTGGCGCCGGCCAGGTCGGCTTCGGCAAGGGCCACCTTGATCCGATACTCTTCGCGCTGCTGCTCCGACAGGGCCCCGCCCTGGCCGACGACCCTGGCCCGGCGATCGTTGGACCGGGCCTGCTCCAGATTCGCCACGGCCTGGGCGACCAGCGCTGTCTGCTTGCGCTCTTCGGCCAGTACCGCATCGCAGGCCAGCGTTGCCAGCAACTGGCCTTTCTTCACCCGGCTGCCCACGTCGGCTTCGAGGCTGGCGATGCGCAGGTTGCCGGTCTCGGCATTGATGACCGCTTCCTGCCAGGGAGCCAGGGCTCCATTGGCGAACAGCAGCTGCGGCCAGACCTGCCGCCGCGCCTGGACGACTTCCACGCTCAGGCTGCTGACGGTGGGGGCGGCCACGGCCGGCTCGGCACCACGGCGCAGGGTCATGAATATCGCCACGACCGTAAGCACGGCAACGGCCAGCAGAATCTTGCCCGATTTCGTCCTCACGCTCCCCCTCCGTTCGTTGCCGGGTGTCGCGCAAGCGGTTGACCGACTTGCCATCCGCCTCCCAGGGCCTTGTACAGGGCGATCCAGTAGCGGACCTGGTCCTGCTGCAAGGTGATCAATTCGATTTCCGCCGTCAGTGCCTGGCGGCGCGCGGTTTCACGGTCCAGCAGGCTCACGCTGCCTGCCTGCCAATTACGGTCGATGGCTTGGAACGACTCGCGGAAACCGGCAGTGGAACGCTCGACATCCGACTCCCGTCGCCGCGCCGCATCCAGGCGCACCAGGGCCTGTTCGACTTCCATGACGCTGGTGCGCAATGTCTGGCGATAGACCGCCAGGGCTGCGTCATAAGAGGCCCGCGCCCCTTCCACCGCCGCGCGGCGCTTGCCGCCGTCGAACAGGGGCACAGACAGCACCGGCCCCAGCGACCAGGATCGGTTGTGCTGGCCCACGGTATCGCCGACCGAAAACGTACCGGACAGGCTCAGGCTCGGCAGCCGGTCGGCCTGGGCCACGCCGATCTCGGCATTCGCGGCCGCCAGTTCCCGTTCGCTGGAAGCCAGGTCCGGACGCTGGCGCAGCAGATCGGCGGGAATCTGCCGAACGTTGAGTTCGGCCGGCTGGGGCAGTTGCGCCGGGGTCTTGCCGAGCACGTCGTCGAGCCGTTCTTCATCTCCGCCGGTCAAGGCCACCAGGCTCTTGAGCAACACCTGGCACTCGCTCTGCTGCCGGACCAGAGTGGCCGCGCTGCTGGCGGCGCTGGCGTCGGCCAGCGCCGCGTCGGCGGAGGAAGTGAAGCCGGCCTCGAACGACTGGCGAGTGATGCGCGCCGTGTCCTGTTGCGACTGGGCCTGGTCCCGGTAGGCCAGCACCAGCTTCTGGCAGCCGCGGTACTGCACGTAGTAATCGCCTACCTGGGCCGCGAGGGACACCCGTGCGTCGTGCCAGTCATCGACCCGCGCCTCGACACGCGACTGCGCCGCTTCGTTGTTGCGCCGCAGTTTGCCGAACAGATCGAGCTCCCAGGCGGCGTCCAGCTCGGCGGAGGAGCCCGAGCCGCCCAGGCGTGTGGGACCGGTCCGCTGTGCGCCACGACCGCCGGAAAGACGGCCATCGACCCTGGGCAAGGCATCGGCCGCATCGCTGTCCGCCGTGGCCCGGGCCAGGGCGATGTTGGCCCACGCCTGGTCCATGGACGGACTGTCGGCTTCGGCCAGGCGCAACAGCTCGGCCAGGGCCGGATCGTCGAATTGCTGCCACCAGTCAGCCAGGGCCGCCACGGAGGCGCCATGGGGAAGCGGTGCCTGCCATCGGTCGGCGACCGGAACGTCCGGCACTCGGTAATCAGGCCCCAGTACGCAGCCGTTCAGGGCCATCGCGCACAAGGTCACCAGCAGTCTTTTTCCTGGAGGCTTGAAGGCATGCATAGGGCTCTCTACGGGACCTGACAATGGGAGCGAGCAGCCAGGCATCCGGCACCGGCGCGGCTCGGGAGACGGCAGATTGTTGAGGGTGGGTGGTTGAAATTCATGTGCGAGGCATTTAACCCCGGCCTGGATTCTGTGTCTGGCGTGGGAAACGGGGACAGGTGCCGGCAAGAAAATTCGCGGTAAGCGCACAGGCCTGTTGAAATGCCCGGGACCTGCCAGACAAGGGCGGCATCTGCCGTCGGGCCAGCCATATCGGGCTGGCCCGACAGTGGGTCAGGCAAGCACGGATCCCACGGATCAGGCCCCTTGGCTGGCTCGTATTCCCCCTGCCCGGTTCCCGTTCCATGGCCAATGGATGATCGAATATGGAAGCACTCAGTTATCTGGAAAACGTCGAGTCGAACGCAAGGACCTATGCGCAGACTTTCCAACGGCTCTTTGTCAGCGGCAAGGGGATGCGCATCAGGGACGCCAGCGGCCAGGAGTACCTGGACTGCCTGTCGAACGCCGGCACCCTGGCCCTGGGGCATAACCCGCCCGAAGTCCGAGATGCCGTGATGGCGTTTCTCGGCAGCGATCATCTGCAGCAGGCCCTCGACCTGGCGACCCCGGCCAAGCACGCCTTCGTGCAGGAACTGTTTTCGATGCTGCCGGCAAAAATGCGCGAGGCCAGCAAGATCCTGTTCTGCGGCCCCAGCGGCTCGGATGCCGTCGAGGCCGCCATCAAGCTGGCCCGCCATTACACCCGTCGCTCGCCATTGATGGCGTTCCACGGCGGCTATCACGGGATGACCGCCGGGGCGTTATCGGCAATGGGCAAGCTGTCGCCCAAGAGTGGCGACGGTCTCATCGCACAGGGCACCCATTTCCTGCCGTTCCCCTATCGGTTCCGCTGCCCGTTCGGCACCGCCGGCGAGCACACCGATCAGTTGTCCATCGACTATATCCGCACCGTCCTGTCGGATCCCGAAGGCGGCGTCGCCAAGCCGGCGGCGGTCATCGTCGAAGTCGTGCAGGGGGAAGGCGGCTGCATCCCCGCCTCCGCCCAATGGCTGCGGGCATTGCGGGAAATCACCCTGGAGCAGGACATCCTGCTGATCGTCGATGAAGTCCAGACCGGCCTGGGCCGGACCGGCACCACCTTCGCCATCGAGCATGCGGGCATCGTGCCCGACATCCTGGTGCTGTCGAAGGCCATCGGAGGGGGCTACCCCCTGGCGGTCGTCGTGTATGCCGAGCATCTGGATACCTGGGGCCCCGGCATGCACGCCGGTACGTTCCGTGGCAATCAGGTGGCCATGGTCGCCGGTGTCGCCACCATGCAGCAGATCCGGCGGGACAATCTGGTGGCCAATGCCGCGCGGATGGGTGAGTTGTTGCAGAGCGGCCTGCGGGACATCGCCCGGCGGTTCGCCTGCATGGGCGACATCCGCGGTCGTGGTCTGATGATCGGCGTGGAGATCACCCGGCCAGCGGCCAACCAGCGTGCCGGACAGGCTGACGGTGCCCTCGCCCACGCCATCAAGCTCAACTGTTTCGACAATGGGCTGATGATGGAAACCGGAGGACGCCATGGCGCGGTGCTCAGGTTCCTGCCCCCCCTGACCATCACCGAAGCCGAGGTCGGCATGGTGCTGGATCGCTTCGAACAGGCCCTCGCAAAGACCCACGAAACCCGTCCGCACCTGGCACGCGAAGCGGTATGACCCCCACCGGAACCGGGCCTGGCGGCTCGGTTCCGGAGGTCCTCTGGCGTCAGCGGTGCTTCACCTGGACTGATCCGAAGCCTTCGTCGACAAGCCCGCATAGTGGCCCCGGGAAACGCCCAAGGCTGTCATCCCCCTGACGTCCTCAGGAGGATCGTTGCTCGCAATGACCGCACACACCGCACGCGCCACAGAGTCTCAGTCCCGCGCCAGGGCGTTGATGGGATCCAGGCGTGCGGCATTGCGGGCGGGTACGAAGCCGAACACGATGCCGATGAAGGTCGAGCACACCACTGCGGTGATGATCGATCCCATGGAGAACACCATCTGCCACTCCTTGACGAAGATCGAGAAGACGTAGCCGATGCCGAACGACAGGGCGATACCGATCGTGCCTCCCAGGAGGCACACCATCACCGCCTCCACCAGGAACTGCTGGCGGATATCGGACTGCCGTGCCCCTACCGCCATGCGGATACCGATCTCGCGGGTACGCTCGGTCACCGAAACCAGCATGATGTTCATCACCCCGATACCACCCACCACCAGGGAAATGACCGCGATCAGCGAGAGCAGCAGCGCCAGCGACTGGCTGGTCTTCTGCACGGTCTGCAGCACACTGTCGAGGTTGTAGGTGAAGAAGTCCTTGATGCCATGGCGTTGTTCCAGGAGCTTGACGACATTGTCCTCCACCAGCTTGCTCGGTTGTCCGTCCTTGATCCTTACCGTGATGCTGTCCAGGAAACGCTGTCCTAGCAATCGTCCGGCCGCCGTTTCATAGGGCATCCAGACGTTCAGGTTCTTGTTGGTGTTGAACACGCTCTTGCGATCTTCGGTCACGCCGATGACGGTGCATGGCAGATTGTCGATCAGGATCACCTTGCCCAGGGGATCGACGTGGGGGCCGAACAACCTCTGGCGGGTGTTATGGTCGATCACCACTACCTGCGACTGCCGGCGCGCATCGTCTTCACTGAACTTCACCCCCGAGCCGATCTTGATGCCGCGCACCTGGAAGTAACTGGAACTCACGCCGTTGACGGTGGCATTGACGTCGATGTTCTGATATCGCAGCAACAGGTTGCGCCCCAGGTTGGGGGTGGCGCTGTCGATGTAATACTGATCGCTCAAAGCCGTGACGTCGGACAGCACCAGGGTCTCGATGGCGGTCGAGCGGCTGTCTCCCCAGTCCGAACCCGGCATGATTTCGATGGTATTGCTGCCAATGGCCTCGATGTCCTTGAGCACGTACTGCTTGACCCCTTCGCCGATGGCGACGATCGAGACCACCGACGTGATGCCGATGATGATCCCCAGCATGGTCAACAGCGTGCGCATCCGATGGGAGATCAACGCCACCCAGGCCATGTTGAACGCCTCGCTGAACAAGCCGAAGCTGGCCAGCAGGCGATTCGACGGCTTGACCCTGGCCGGGCGCGCTTCCTGGGGGGGCTGGTCTTCCAGCGTGCGTTGCGGATTGGGCCGGTCGCTGACGATTTCGCCATCGCGTATCTCGATGATGCGCTGGGCATGGGCGGCCACCTTGTCGTCGTGGGTGACGATGATGACCGTGTGCCCCGCAGCGTTGAGCTCCAGCAGGATCTTCATCACCTCCTTGCCACTGGCGGTATCCAGTGCCCCGGTGGGCTCGTCGGCCAGGATGATCTCGCCGCCATTCATCAGGGCCCGGGCGATACTCACCCGCTGCTGCTGACCACCCGATAGCTGGCTGGGCCGGTTGGCCAGGTGCCCTTGCAAGCCCAGGCGCCCCAGCAGTTCCCCTGCCCGGCTATGCCGTTGCGACTCCGCGGCGCCGGCATAGATGGCCGGCATTTCGACGTTGTGCAACGCGCTCAGGTGCGGCAGCAAGTGATAGCGCTGGAAAATGAAGCCGAAGTGGTCGCGTCGCAGCACCGCCAGTTCATGGTCGTTCATCGAACCGGTTTCGCGCCCATCCACCTTGTAGCTGCCGGAACTCGGATGATCGAGGCAGCCGAGCACATTCATCAGGGTGGACTTGCCGGAGCCGGACGCCCCCGTGATCGCCACGATTTCCCCGGCGTTGATCGTCAGGTTGATATCCTTGAGCGCGATGAAAGCCTTTTCCCCGGCCTGGAAGCTGCGGGTGATCCCTTTGAGTTCCAACAGTGGTTGCGTCATGGTCAGGCCCCCGCCACGGCCGGGGCAGGCTCACCGATGACCACCTTGTCGCCTTCGGCCAGCCCGTCCTTGATTTCCGCCCGGACGTTATTGTTGATGCCCGTCTGGACGTTACGCGGCTGGGCCTTGCCCTCGGCATCCAGCACCCGGACCACGTAGCTGCCGTCCTGGTTCTTCGCACCCAGGGCGGCGACCGGTACCGTCAGCACGGCCTTGGCCTTGTCCAGCACGATACGGACCTGGGCCGTCATGGAGATGCGCAGGCGATGGTCGGGGTTCGGCACGTCGAACAGGCTGTTGTAGAACACTGCGGTGTTCTGCTTGGGCGTGCCGGCGGTCTGGGTCTCGAGGAAGTTCTGCGGGGCCGGCTCGGTGCCTCGCAGGGTGGCGTAGTAACGTTTTTCCGCTTCCCCCAGGATGGTGAAATACACCTCCTGGCCCGGCTTGATATGGATGACGTCGGCTTCGGAGACCTGGGCCTTGACGGTCATGGTGTCCAGGTCGGCCAGCTTGAGCAGCACGGGTGCCAGTTGCTCGGCGATCACGGTCTGGCCTTCCTGGGTCACGATGCCCACGACGTAACCGTCGATGGGGGCCACGATGTGGGTGTAGGCCAGGTTGACCCGCGCCGTCTCCACCTGGATCCTGGCGTCTTTTATCTGGGCATCGAGGGACAGCAGATTGGCCGCCTCCACCCGGTAGTTGGACTCGGCGGTCTCGTATTCCTGCTTGGAAATCGCATCGTCCGGCTGCAGCACCTTATAACGCTCGTAGGTGGCCTTGGCATCCTTGAGCTGGGCCGCGGTGGCCTGCCGCCGCGCCATCAGGTTTTCTTCGTTGACCTGGGCCTGGCGCAGCGCGTTCTGGGCGATCAACGGGTCGATTTCCGCCAGCCACTGGCCTTTCTTGACCTTGTCGCCCAACTTGACCTTGAGCGACTTCAACTGGCCCGACACCTGGGCGCCGACGTCCACCTGCTTGACGCCCTGCAGCGTTCCGGTGGCCAGGACCGCGTTCTCGATGTCCGTGCGCTCGACCGTGGCGGTCAGGTACTCCGGCGGCTTGCCCGGCGACTGCGCGCTGTAGAAAACCAGGCCGGTCACCACGACCAGGACAAGCACGATAGCGATTTTGCGAAACTTCGACTTTTCCATAAATAACTCTATGTGCGTTGGGTTCGGGCCCGGCCAGTACGGCACCGGGCTTGAGGTAAGCGCCCCAGGGGCGCACGGCTAGACAAGATCACGGGTGACCTCCTCGTCGGGCTCGGGCAGGCTGTCGTGCCACCAGGCAGCCAGGTTGTGGACATGAGGCGCCTTGAGAATCGTGAAATGGTTGCCCGGCCCGTACCAGATGCTCAGGTCGGGGACATGCTTGCGCCATCCTTCGATCATCTGCTGTTGTTCGCGCTGGTTGCCGGCTGTATCCAGGGTCGGATCGTTCGCCAGTACCAGCCGCACCGGGCCGGTGTATTGGTGTTGCGGTTGATAGACCGTGCGCAGGGCCGTCCCGAAGGCTCGCGCCGGACCGCGCATCGCGTCCACCGCCGAGCGCTGCGGCAACATGCCGGCGCGGACCATGCCGGCATGCAGCAGGCGCATCTGTGCCGCATCGTCCTGGGCACCGAACACCGTGGCATCGATACCGAGGGATTTGCCCGAGGCCAGTTGCATCGCCTCGATCAGTCGGTTCAACACGCCCGTCCCGGTGTAAGGCCGGCCCACCACGCCATTGCCCCCCGGTGATTCGCTGTCGATCAGGGTCAGCGAAGCCACCTTGCGGCCACGGGCATGCAAGCGGGCCGCCATCTCGAACACGACCCAGCCACCGAAGGAATGCCCGAGCAGATGCACCGGCCCTTCGGGTTGCACGTTGTCGATCGCTTCGAGGTAGGCCTGCGCCGCGGTTTCCACCAGGCCGAAAGGCTCCGTGGTGCCGTCCAGTCCACGAGGTTGCAAGCCATGGATCGGCCAGTCCGGACCAAAGGCGTCGGTCAGGCCGATGAAGCCGGTGACGCTGTCCCCGGCGCCAGGCACGCAGAAGATCGGCGCCCGATCGGCGCGCCCGCCCTGGATCGTCAACAGCGGCTGGAACGTGCGCTTGGGCGAAGGCATCGGACGTGAAGCGACACCCTGCAGCGCATCGCTGATGGCCTGGCCCAGTACCTGCACATGTGGCGCTTGCATCATGGTCTGGTGATTGCCGGCAACCCTGATGCAGTGCAGTTGCGTCTTGGGCAGCACCGCGTCCCAACCCAGGTAGCCGGAATGCTCGGGAGCATCGTCCTTGCGCTCCTCGGCCACCAGCAGGTGCACCGGTACCGAAATCGGATACACCATGTAATGGGCCAGCGCATGACCGTGGGCCACCTCGCGATCGAGGTACTGCCAGAGTTGGGCCGCGTCATAGACGGCCAGCTCCGGGGGCAGTACGCCCAGCTCGCGGCAATGCTGCACCAGGGCTTCGAACTCGAACCGGTCCAGGCACCCTTGCAGGTCGGCCAGTTTGTCCAGGATCGACGCGAGCCCTTGCGCTTCGGGCTCGCAGGCTCTCCAGAACACGTCGCAGCGGTCCAGCAGGTGAAGCTTGTGGGCTTCGTCCAGGGCCCAGCGTTCGCGTCCCTGGTCCACCAGGCGCGGCAGGTAGCTGTCGATCAGGCCGACGAACTCGACCTCCTCGTCCAGGCCGATGAGCTGGATGGCGGTCTCGTAGGCCAGGACCCCGCCGAACGACCAACCGGCCAGGCGATAAGGTCCCTTGGGTTGCAGCGAACGGATGATGCCCACCAACCGCGAAGCCATGCACTCCATCGTCTGCAGCTGCGGCTCGCCCCACTCTACGGCCGGCAGACCATAGACCGGAATGTCCTCGTCGATGTACTTGCCCAGTGCCGGGAAATACAGATCCAGGCCGCTGAACTCGTGCACCAGGAACAACGGATTCTGCTGGCCACTGGTGCGCACCGGCACGACCGACTCCTGCACCTGGACATCGGCGGTGCGGGACCGGAGCAACGTCGCCAACGCTGCCACATTGTCGTGCTGGAACAGCTCCGCCAGGGACACCGTCAATCCGGCCTGGACCAGCAGCCCCACCAGTCGGATCGCCAGCAACGAATGCCCGCCCAGCTCGAAGAAACTGTCCCGCCGCCCTACCTGCTCCAGCCCCAGTACTTCGGCCCACAGGCCGGCCAGCGTGGCTTCCAGCTCGTCCTCTGGCGGCTCGTAACCGCGCTCGCCGTAGGCGTGGGCCTCCGGTACCGGCAACGCACCGACATTGATCTTGCCGTTCAGTGTCAGCGGCAGCGCCATCAACCGCACATAGGCCGCCGGAACCATGAACTCCGGCAGACAGGCGTGCAGGTGTTCGCGCAATGCTTGCGCATCGATGATGTCGCTGTCCGCCTGCCCGGTGTAGTAGGCGATCAGGCGCTTTTCGCCAGGGTTGTCCTCGCGGGCCACCACCAACGCCTCGCGCACCCCGGGATACTCATGCAAGCGGGCCTCGATCTCACCCAGTTCGATACGGAACCCACGGATCTTCACCTGCCCGTCATTGCGGCCCAGGTATTCGATCGTACCGTCGGGCAACCAGCAGCCCAGGTCGCCGCTGCGGTACAGGCGCGCACCGGCCTGGTCGCTGAACGGATCGGCGATGAAGCGCTCGTCGGTCAGGTCCTTGCGATTCAGGTAGCCCAGCGCTACCCCGTCGCCGCCGATATGGATCTCTCCCGCCACGCCGATGGGCACCGGCTGGCCTGCCGCGTCGAGGATATAGACCCGGGTGTTGGCGATGGGCCGCCCGATGGGAATGCTCGTCGCGCCGTGAGGCAAGCGGGTGACCGTGTGGGCCGTGGCGAACGTGGTGGTCTCGGTGGGTCCATAGCAGTTCATCATCTGCAGCGTCGGCGCCCGGTCCAGCAGGCGCCGGAACGACGCCGGATCGGCGCGCTCGCCACCGCACATCAGGATGCGCAGGCCCGCCAGTGCGTCCGGGATCAGCATCAGGTACTGGTTGAACAAGGCGGTGGTCAGGAACAGCACCGACACCTTCGCCTCTGCCAGCGCCCGGGCAAACCCGGGTGGATCGAGCAGCGTATCGTGATCGATGATCACCACGCGGCCACCGTTGAGCAACGCTCCCCAGACTTCCATCGTGCTGGCGTCGAACGCCGGGTTCGAGACGAAGGCCAGCCGATCCTGCGGGCCGAAATCCGCATAACCGTTGTTGATCGACAGCCGACCGATGGCCAGGTGCGGCACGATCACCCCCTTGGGATGGCCGGTGGAGCCCGAGGTGTACATGATGTAGGCCGGGGTATCGCTCGCCTGGGCAGGGATTGGGCAGGCGGATGTGCCCTGGGCCAATTGCAACGTGTCCAGGTGCAACGTATCCAGGTCTACCCGTCGCAGCGCTTGCGGCACTGCCCTGTCGTGGGTGGTCAGTACCAGTGCCGCCTCGCTGTCCTGGAGGATGAAGCGCTGGCGCTCTTCGGGCGCGTGATGGTCCAGCGGTACGTAGACGGCGGCGCACTTGAGGATGGCCAGTTCGCTGATGACCAGGTCGAAGGAACGGCCCAGCAGCACCGCTACTCGCGCCTGGGGTTTCACCCCTTGCGCCAGCAGGTACTGCGCCAGGCGACTGGCGCGGGCATCCAGTTCCCGATAGGTCAGTTGCCGGTCGCCATGCTGGAGGGCAACCGCCTCGGGCCGTATAGCCGCCTGGGCTTCGAACAAGGCTTGTACCGTCTGTTGGCGCGGATAGACCGTGTCGGTCGCGTTGAATGCCAGCAGCAGTTGCTGGCGCTCGGCCTGCGGCAATATCCCCAGCTCTCGCAGCGGCGTCTGTGGCGCATGCTCCAGGGCGTCCACCAGGCTTTCCAGTGCTGTATGCATGTAGCCGCACACGCGTTTCGCGCCGATCCGCGCGGTCACCGTGGCGCTCAGCACGAAGCCCTCGCCCAGGTCGTCGACGTTGAGCGACAGCGGGTAGTTGCTCCACTCCTCGCCACCGAGTCCTTCGATGCCGAGCCAGGCCGCCTGGGTCTCCTGGCTGACCTGGGACGCGCTGTGCCGGTAGTTCAACAGTGCACTGAACAATGGCGCAGGCGTGGCGACGCCGCTGCAACGCTGGGCCAAGGCCAGGGAGGCATGTTCATGCCCCAGCAACGCGGTCAGGCGTGCATGAGTGGCCTGTACCCCGGCCCGTGCGCCGAGGGTGCCGACGTCGACCCGTAGCGGCAAGGTGTTGATGAACAGCCCCAACGCCCGGTCGGCCCCTTCGCCACCCTGCATCCGGCCCATCAGCACTGTTCCGAATACCACATCCTCACGAACGCTGACGCCGGCCAGCACCCGCGCCCATGCCAGGTGATGCAGGCTTGCCGCGCTCACCCCGAGCTGGCGTGCCTGGGCCCGCAGCCGTCGGCTCAAGTCCTCGTCCACCGGCCACTGAGCCTGCTCGACGTCACGGTTGTCGCCGCGCACGTCCTGCAGGCCGAACGGAAGGGTCGGCTCCCGGACATCCTTGAGCATGTCACTGAAGAACGCCTCATGCTCGGCCTGGGTGACACCCAGTCGCGCCTGCGCCACATAGTTGCGGTACGGCACCGCCTCGCCCAGTCGGGCTTGCTGCCCCAGCAGGAAGGCTTGCATGTCGTGCTGGATTACCTCCAGCGCGGTATGGTCGAGGGCAATGTGATGGAACAGCAGCAGCGCCACCCAGCGTTCCTGTCCGGCGTCATAGGCACAGGCCAGCCGCATCAGCGGAGCCTGGCGCACGTCGAGCCGGTAATGCCGTGGATCGAAGCGCTCGCGCAATTGCGTGGCGACGTCACGCCCGGGCTCGACCACGCACTCTTCCACCACCAGCCCTGCCTGGCGCAGGACCACCTGCACCGGCTCGCCCAAGCCCTCCCAGAGCACGGCGGTGCGCAGGATGTCGTGGCGATCGATCACGCCTTGCAGGGCACCGGCGAAGGCATCCAGGCGACCGCGGTCGGCAAGGTTGAACAGGGCCTGTTGCAGGTAGAGATCACCCTGTTGCGATGCCAGATGGTGATACAGGATGCCTTCCTGCAGCGGGGCCAGGGCATAGATGTCCTGGACGTTTGCGACGCCTCCCGGCAGCCCGGCGACGATCCGCTCGATCTGCGCCTGGCTCAGGTCGGCCAGTGGCAGCATGTCCGGCGTGATCGCGGTGCAGCCCGGCACGATGCCATTGGCCGGTACCGCCCGTTCCGTCGTTCGTCCCACGGCAGCCGCCAACGCGGCCAGCGTCGGCTGGCCGAACAGCACCCGGACATCGGCCGACAGGCCGGCCTGGCGCATGCGCTCCACCAGCGTGACCGCCAGCAAGGAATGACCGCCCAGCTCGAAGAAATGGTCGTGACGCCCTACCCGCTCGACGTCGAGCAGATCGGCCCAGAGCTCGGCCAGCAGTGTCTCCACCGCGCCCTGGGGCGCTTCGTATTCACGGCTGATCAGCGCAGCCAGGTCCGGTGCCGGCAAGGCCTTGCGATCGAGCTTGCCATTGGGCGTCAACGGCAGAGCCTCGAGCCAGACATAGGCCGCCGGGACCATGTATTCCGGCAGCTGTGCCTGCAATCCGCTGCGCAAGGCTTCGATCCCCACCGTGTCATCACCGGCGTGGGTGGTGAAATAGGCCACCAGGCGTTTGGTTCCCGGCACATCTTCCCGGGCCAGTACCACGGCCTCCTTGAGGCCTGGATGTTGCGCCAGCCGCGCTTCGATCTCGCCCAGTTCGATGCGGAAACCGCGGATCTTCACCTGATCGTCGTTACGCCCCAGGTAGTCGATGTTGCCGTCCGCCAGGTAGCGGCCCAGGTCGCCGGTGCGGTACATCCGCGCATTCGGCACGGTGCTGAACGGGTCGTCGAGGAAACGCTCGGCGGTGAGTTCCGGCCGATGCAGGTAACCGCGTGCCACCTGCACACCGCCGATGTAGATCTCCCCGGCCACCCCCATGGGCACCGGCTGACGATGGGCGTCCAGCAGGTAGATGCGGGTGTTGGCGATCGGCTTGCCGATGGGGGTGCTGTCGGGGGTGTCGACGCCCGAGCAGTCCCAGGCCGTGACGTCCACGGCGGCTTCGGTGGGGCCGTACAGGTTGTGCAACGCCACCTGCGGCAGTTGCACCTTGAAACGCCGCACCAGATGCCCCGGCAAGGCTTCGCCGCTGCACATCACTTGCCGCAGCCCGTCGCAGCCGTGGGCGGCGCCATGGGCCAGGAACACGTCCAGCATCGACGGTACGAAGTGCAGCGTGCTGATGCCCTGGGCCTGGATTACCTCGCACAGGTAGGCTGGGTCGCGATGCCCGCCAGGACGGGCCATCACCAGCCGGGCGCCGGTGAACAGCGGCCAGAAGAACTCCCACACCGATACGTCGAAGCTGAACGGGGTCTTCTGCAGCACCGCATCGGCAGCCGTCAACGGATAAGCGTCCTGCATCCACAGCAGGCGGTTGACCACCGCCCCATGTTCGTTCATCACGCCTTTGGGCAGGCCGGTGGAACCGGAGGTGTAGATGACATAGGCCAGATGGTCGCAGCGCAGCTCCTCGACCCTTGGATTAGCCGTCGACTGGGTCGAGAACGCGGCATCGTCCAGCAACAACGTCCGGGCATCGGTGGCGGGCAGGCGTGCCTGCAAGGCCCCCTGGGTCAGCACCACGCTCGGCGCGCAGTTGTCCAGCATGTAGGCCAGGCGATCGAGCGGATAATCCGGATCGAGCGGCACATAAGCAGCACCGGACTTGAGAATGCCCAGCAGGCCGGCCACCATTTCCAGGCTGCGCTCGGCGCAGATCGCCACCCGATCGTCCGGGCGGATGCCCAGGGCGATCAGGCGATGGGCCACCTGGTTGGCGCGGTGGTTCAGTTGCTGGTAGCTCCATTGCTCGTCGTCAGTCACCACGGCGATGGCGTCCGGGCAGGCCTCGGCACGGGCTTCGAACAGGCCGTGGAGGGTCTGGTCGCGTGGGTAGTCGACGGTCGTGGCGTTGAGGGTTTCCAGCACATGCCGGCGCTCCTGCTCCGCCAACAGCGGGATTTTCGCCACGACAGCCTGCTCGTCGGCGACCATGGCCCGCAGCATGCATTCGAGGTAACCCAGGTAGCGCTCCATCGTGGTCTGGTCGAACAGCGCCGTGGCATATTCCAGCGAACCGAACAGGCGGCCCTCGATCAAGGCCATGTCCAGCAGCACATCGAACTTGGCGGTGCGACTGCTCACCCCCAGTGCCTGCAGCGACATGTCCGGCAGCTCCATCCCGGCGGTTTCGGTGTTCTGCCACGACAGCATGGCCTGGAACACCGGGCTGTGGGACAGGCTGCGCAGCGGCCGCACCACCTCCACCACCTGCTCGAATGGCAAGTCCTGGTGGGCCTGGGCTCCCAGGGTTTGGGCCTTGACGTGTTGCAGCAGCGCCTGGACCGTCCGATCGGCCGACACATCGACCCGCACCGCCAGGGTATTGACGAACAGGCCGATCAGGTCTTCCACCTGCGCCTGCAGGCGGTTGGCCGTCGGGGTCCCGATGACCACATCGTCCTGCCCGGACATTCTCGCCAGCACCGCGGCCCAGGCCGCCATCACTGTCATGAACAGCGTGGTGCCCTGCCGTTGGCTCAATGCCTTGAGCGCTGCGGTCAGGGTTTCATCCAGGACGAGCCCCACCGCATTGCCGCAATGGTCCTGCTGCGCCGGCCGCGGCCGGTCGGTGGGCAGCGTCAGCAATGCCGGCGCTCCGGCCAGGGCTTGCTGCCAATAGTGCTCCTGCCTGCCCAGGACCTCGCCGGTGAGCCAGCGCCGTTGCCAGAAGGCGTAATCGGCGTACTGGACCGGCAGGGCCGGCAGCGGGTCGTCCTGCCCCTGGCTGAACGCCGCGTACAAAACGCCCAGCTCCCGGGTCAGGACATCGGCGGACCAGCCGTCCGAGACGATATGGTGCAAGGTCACCAGCAACACATGGTCCTGCTCGTCCATGCGTACCAGGCGGCCACGGGCAAGCGGACCTTGGCTCAGATCGAAGGCCTGGCGAGCCTCTTCCCCGGCCAGGCGCGACAAGGTCGCTTCGGCGTCGGGGTCATCTGTCAGGTCGTGCAGCGCCAGGGCAAAGCCGCAATCCGCCGGGGCGATGCGTTGCGCCACGTCCTCGCCCTGCATCTGGACAAAAGTGGTGCGCAAGGCTTCGTGCCGGGCCACGATGCGATCCAGGGCACGGGTGAGCGCCCGGGTATCCAGCGTCCCCCGCAGGCGCAGGCCGGTGGGGATGTGATACGCCGCGCTGCCCGCGTCCAACTGCGCCAGGAACCACAGGCGCTGCTGGGCGAACGACAACGGCAGCGCCTGCTCGCGGGATACCGGCAGGATGTCCGGCCGCGTGCTGCGTGTCGCCCGGGACAGGACCTGGGCCAGCGCGCTCAGTTGCGGTTGGGCAAAGACATCGCTCAGGTTCAGCTCCACGTCCAGCTGTTCGCGCACCTGGGCAATCAGGCGCATCACCAGCAACGAATGCCCGCCCAATTCGAAGAAATGATCGTGACGCCCCACCGCTTCGACGTTGAGCAAGTCCTGCCAGATCTGCGCCAAGGCGACTTCCGTAGCGCCTTGGGGCGCTTCATGGGTACGGCTGGCATAGGCCTCGGCATCCGGGGCCGGCAAGGCCTGGCGGTCGAGCTTGCGGTTCGGTGTGAGCGGCAGCGCGGCCAGGCTGACAAACGCACCCGGCATCATGTAGTCGGTCAGCAACGTCGACAGTTCGGCACGCAAGGCGGCCGCGCTCAGGGTCACGCCGGCCCGGGGCACGACGTAGGCCACCAGGCGCTTGTCCCCCGGCTGGTCTTCGCGCACGATCACCGCGGCTTCCTTGACCCCGGCACACTGGCCCAACCGGGTTTCGATCTCGCCCAGTTCAATACGGAAACCCCGCACCTTGACCTGGAAATCGTTGCGCCCCAGATACTCGATACGCCCGTCAGGACGATAACGGGCCAGGTCGCCGGTCTTGTACATGCGGGCATCGGGCTGATCGCTGAACGGATCGACAAGGAAACGTTCGGCATTGATGGCATCAAGGTTCAAATAGCCGCGCGCCACGCCATCGCCACCGATATAGATCTCCCCCGCGACCCCGAACGGCACTGGCTGCCGGTGCCCGTCGAGCAGGTAGATGCGGGTGTTGGCCATCGGTGTGCCGATGGTGGCGTTGCCGGCCACGGCGCTGGCGTCGTAGCGCATGTAGGCGGCGGTACAGGACACGGTGGCTTCGGTGGGGCCATAGGTGTTGATCAGTTGCGTGTGGGCCGGACGCACCGCGTCCCACATCTGCAGTTTCTGCATCGACAGGGCGTCGCCGGTGACGTTGACCAGCCGCACCTCGCGCAGATGATCCCGGGCCTGGGCCGGCGTGTTGTGCCATTCGGCCGCCAGGGTGTGCCAGTGCGCCGCGGTCAGGTGCAGGAAGGTCGGCCGGATGTCGCCGTCCTGCTGCAGTTCGGCGCTGCCGAACAGCTTGCGGGTCGGCGCCAGGGTGGCGCCGGCCACCAGCGCCGGGAAAATTTCCTCTACCGACAGGTCGAAGTTCAAGGTGTTCTGTTGCAATACCGTATCGGCCGGCGTCAGGCCGAACAGCCGGACCGCGTCCACGCAATAGTTGACCAGCCCGCGATGCTCGATCATCACCCCTTTGGGCGTGCCGGTCGAACCCGAGGTGTAGATCACATAGGCCAGGTGACGCGAGCCCAATGACGCGACCACCGGGTTGTCGTCACGCCCTGCGGCGATGCCCTGGCTCGTGCGTTCGGCGTGGTCGAGCAGCAACACCGGCGCCGACAGCGGCGGCAAGCGGTCCTGCAGTCGGCGCTGGGTCAGCAGCGCCACCGGGGCACTGTCGCCCAGCATGTAGGCCAGTCGCTCGGCCGGATACGCCGGGTCGAGGGGGACGTAGCCACCACCGGCCTTGAGAATCCCCAGCAGGCCTACCAGCATTTCGGCGCTGCGCTCGACACAGATCGCCACCCGGTCGTCGGGGCGGATACCCAGCCCGATCAGGTGATGGGCCACCTGGTTGGCCTGACGGTTCAGTTCGGCATAGCTCAAGCGCTCCCCTTCGAACACCACCGCGATGGCATCCGGCCTGGCCACAACCTGAGCCTCGAACAGTTGATGGATCACCTGCGTGCGTGGGTACGGCGCCTGGTTGGCGTTGAGGCCCACCAGCAGATGCTCGCGCTCGGCGTCATCCACCAGCGCGATCCGGTCGACCAGGGTCTGCTCGTTCGCCACCATGGCTCGCAGCACACGCTCGAAGTACCCGATGTAGCGCTGCACCGTGCGCGCATCGAACAGGGCCGTGGCGTATTCGAGAGTGCCGAAGACCTGGCCCTGCAGCTCGCCCAGTTCCAGGGACAGGTCGAACTTGGCAACCGTGTTCGCCACCCCCAGCCCTTCGAGCTTCAGGTCGCCGAGCACCAGCTCGGTGCTGTCCAGGGTCTGCCACGACAGCATGGCCTGGAACAGCGGACTGTGGGCCAGGCTGCGCACCGGCTTGAGCAGTTCCACCACCTGTTCGAATGGCAGGTCCTGGTGCGCCTGGGCCCCGAGGGCCTGGGCCTTGACCCGGGCCAGCAGGGTTTCGACAGTGGGCGACCCGGACACGTCGACACGCACGGCCAGTGTATTGACGAAGAAACCGATCAGCCCTTCGACCTCCGAGCGCGTGCGGTTGGCGGCCGGCGAACCGATCACCACCTCGTCCTGCCCCGAAAGACGGCCCAGCAACGCCGCCCAGGCGGCCATCAGCGTCATGTACAGGGTCACACCGTGGCGCTGGCTCAGTGCCTTGAGGTCGGCGGTCAGGCCGGCATCGAACGCCACCGGCAGCGCCGCCCCGGCGTAATCCTGCCGGGCCGGGCGTGGCCGATCCGTCGGCAGCATCAGCAGCGCCGGCGCATCGGCCAGGGTTCGCTGCCAGTAGCCGCACTGGGCCTGCAACACCTCGCCGCTCAACCAGCGGCGTTGCCACACGGCGTAGTCGGCGTACTGCATCGTCAGCGCCGGCAGCGGATCGTCCAGGCCATGGCGGAACGCTTCGTAGAGCGCCGCCAGTTCCTTGATCAACACGCCGATGGACCAGGCGTCCGAAACGATGTGGTGCATGGTCACCAACAGCACATGATCGTCATCACCGAGACGGATCAAACGCCCCCGGATCAACGGCCCCTGCTCCAGGTCGAAAGCGTCGGCGGCTTCCTGCGTCGCCAGGACTTGCAGCTCGGCTTCGACATCGGCGTGACCGGACAAGTCCTGCCGCAACAGGGCGAATCCTGTATCGGCCGGTGCGATGCACTGCAAGGCCTCTTCCCCCCGGGTACGCACGAAGGTGGTCCGCAGCGCTTCGTGACGGGCCACGATGCGATCCAGCGCCCGCTGCAAGGCGACACCGTCCAGGCTCCCGCGCAGGCGCAGCCCGGCGGGCATGTGATAGGCCGAGCTGGCCCCTTCCATCTGCGCCAGGAACCACAGGCGCTGCTGGGCGAACGATAGGGGCAGGTCTTCATCGCGGGCCACCCGGACGATTTCCGGCAAGGTGCTGCGTCCGGCCTGGGCCACTGCCTGCGCCAACGCCTTGAGCTGTGGATGAGCGAACAGTTGCGCCAGGCCCAGTTCCACGCCCAGGCACAGGCGCACCTGGGAAATCAACTGCATCGCCAGCAATGAATGCCCGCCCAGTTCGAAGAAATGATCGTGGCGGCCGACCTGATCCACGCCCAGCAGCGCCTGCCAGAGCTGCGTCAGGGTGGTTTCGACGTCGCCTTGAGGGGCTTCGTAGCCTCGGGTGATCACTGCATCCAGATCCGGTGCCGGCAAGGCATTGCGGTCCAGCTTGCCGTTGGGGGTCAACGGCAAGGCGTCCAGGCGTACGTAGGCCACGGGCACCATGTAGTCCGGCAATTGCCCTTGCAGATGGCTGCGCAGGGCCTCGATGTCCACAGCCCGGGACTCGGTGAAATAGGCCACCAGGCGTTTATCGCCCGGGACATCTTCGCGAGCTTGCACCACCGCTTCTTTTACGGCCTCGTGCCCGGCGAGCCGTGCTTCGATCTCCCCCAGTTCGATACGGAAACCACGGATCTTCACCTGGTCGTCGTTACGGCCCAGGTATTCGATATTGCCGTCCGGCAGGTAGCGACCCAGGTCGCCGGTCTTGTACATCCGGGCGTTGGTTTCGCTGCTGAAGGGGTCCTTGAGGAAGCGTTCGGCAGTGAGGTCATCGCGATTGAGGTAACCGCGCGCCACACCGGCGCCGCCGATATAGATCTCTCCCGGTACGCCCAATGGCACCGGTTGGCGGTGTTCATCCAGCAGATAGAACTGGGTGTTGGCCACCGGTTTACCGATATGCGCGGCGAAACCCTCTTCGCGTGACATCGACACCCAGCTTGAATAAGTGGTGGTTTCCGATGGGCCATACAGGTTGCACAGGCGCTTGACCTGGGTTTGTTCGAACAGCGCTTCCACCAGGCTGCGCTTGAGGGCTTCGCCCGCCACGTTGACGGTCTCGACACCCTCGCTCAAGCCACCGGATTCCAGCAATGCCTTGAGGGCGGACGGTACGGTGTTGATCAAGGTGATGTCGTGCTCGCCCTGTTGCAGTTCCAGCACATTGGCGACCACATCGATGCTGCCACCGCAGGTCAACGGCGCGAAGCACTCGTAGACCGCCAGGTCGAAGTTCAGCGAAGTGGAAAACAGCGTCTTCGACAGGGTTTGCGCATCGAAGGAACGCTGTGCCCAGGTCAGGAAGTTCACCGTGTTGCGGTGCTCGATCATCACGCCCTTGGGCAAACCGGTGGAGCCGGAGGTGTAGATCACATAGGCCAGGTGCGACGAGGTCAGTTCCGGAACCTGGGGATTGGGAGCCGCCTCATCCTGCCAGGTGCCCTTGTCGAGGTCGATCAACGGCACCCTCGTCTCGCCCAGCAAGCGGCGCGTGGCCCCTTGCACCAGGATCGCCGCCGGTGTGCTGTCCTCCAGCATGTAGGCGATCCGTTCCGTCGGATAAGCCGGATCCAGCGGTACGTAACCGCCCCCTGCCTTGAGGATCGCCAACAGGCCCACCACCATGTCGAGGCCGCGCTCGACGCAGATCGCGACTCGGGAATCGGGCTGCACCCCCTGCTTGCGCAGGTGATAGGCCAGGCGATTGGCGAGCCCGTTGAGCTCACGGTAGTTGAGACGCTGCTGGCCATGGCGCACCGCCAGGGCATCCGGCGTGCGCCGTACCTGCTCTTCGAACAATCCATGGATCGTCTGCTGCGCAGGATATTCGGCCGCGGTGGCATTGAAGGTCACCAGCAGTCGCTCGCGTTCGTCAACCGGCACGATGGGCACGTCACGCAATGCCGAGTCGGGGGCCTGTTCCAGGGCGCTCACCAGTCCTTCCAGCGCGGTGTGCATGTAGTCGCAGACACGTCGGGCGCCCACCTGGGCCACCGCCTGGGCCGTGAGCATGAACCCCTCGCCCAGGTCATCCACCGACAGCATCAATGGATAATTGGTCCGCTCTTCCATGCTCAGGGTCTGGATGCCATGCCAGGCCGCGATGGCCGGCTCGGACGGCGTTTCAGCCGCGCTGTGCCGGTAGTTCAGCAAGGCGCTGAACAGCGGCAGCGAGGCCGGGACGCCACTGCAGCGCTGGGCCAGGGACAAGGACGCATGCTCATGGCCCAACAGGGTCGATAGCCGTGCGTGAGTCGCCTTGACCCCGGCACGCACGCCCTGGGCGCCCACGCTGATGCGCAACGGCAAGGTATTGATGAACATGCCCAGGGCGCGGTCGGCCCCTTCGCCGCCCTGCATCCGGCCCATCAGGACGGTACCGAACACCACCTCTTCGCGGCCCGAGACACGCCCCACCACCTGGGCCCAGGCCAGGTGGACCAGGCTCGCCGCGCTCACACCGAGCTGACGGGCCTGGGTCCGCAGGCGCCGGGCCAGCGCCGCCTCCACGTGCTGCTGCCCTTCTTCGATGCCACTGCCATCGCCCTGCACATCCTGCAGGCCGAACGGCAGCGTCGGCTCGTCGATGTCCCCCAGCATGTCGTGGAAGAACGCTTCGTGTTGCTCGCGACTCACACCCAGACGGGCCTGTGCCACGTGATTGCGATACGGCACGGCCGCCGCCAGTTGCTCCGACTGGCCCAGCAGGCTGGCCTGCATTTCGTGCACCACCACCTCAAGGGCGGTGTGGTCCAGGGCCATGTGGTGGAACAGCAGCATGCCCACCCAGCGCTGGTTCGCCAGGTCCTGGGCATAGGCCACTCGCATCAACGGCGCCTGAGCGATGTCGAGACGGTAATGCCGAGGGTCGAAACGCGCCTGCAACTGCTGCACGACGTCGCCCGAAGCCGGGTCTACCTCGACCTCTTCGAGGGCCAGGGTAGCGTGTCGCCAGACCACTTGCACCGGGGCCGGCAGGCCTTGCCAGAGCACGCTGGTACGCAGGATATCGTTGCGCGACACCACGCTTTGCAAGGCATGGGCAAAGGCTTGCAAGCGCTCGCGGTTGTCGAAGCCGAACATCACCTGCAACACGTAGGGATCGCCCTGCTCCGCGGCCAGGTGATGGTAAAGAATGCCTTCCTGCAACGGCGCCAGGGCGTAGATGTCCTGCACGTTGGCCACGCCTCCCGGCACCGTCGCCACGATGCGGTCGATGGCCTCCTGGTCCAGGTCGGCCAGGGGCAGCATGTCCGGGGTGATGCGGGTGCAGTTCTGCGCGATCAGGTTGGCCGGCACCACGATCTGCCGAGCATCGCTCACGGCAGCGGCCAGGGCCGCCAGGGTCGGTTGGCCGAACAGCACGCGCACATCGGCCGCCAGTTCAATCTGGCGCATGCGCTCGATCAGTTTCACCGCCAGCAGGGAATGGCCCCCCAGTTCGAAGAAATGGTCGTGACGCCCCACTTGTTCGACCTTGAGCAGGTCCTGCCAGATCCGGGCGATGGCGATCTCCACTTCACCTTGCGGGGCCTCATATTCGCGACTGATGAGGGCCGAGCGATCCGGCGCTGGCAACGCCTTGCGGTCGAGCTTGCCGTTGGTGGTCAACGGGAAGGCATCGAGCATCACGAAGGCGCTTGGCACCATGTAGTCCGCCAGGGAGCCCAGCAGTGCGGCGCGCAACCCGGCTGCCGTGGGCGACTCGCCTTCTTCGGCGATCACATAGGCCACCAGGCGCTTGTCCCCCGGCTCGTCCTCGCGCGCGATGACCACCGCTTCGCGGACGCCTTGGCACGCGGCCAGCCTGGCTTCGATCTCCCCCAGTTCGATGCGGAAGCCACGGATCTTCACCTGGTCGTCGTTGCGGCCCAGGTATTCGATGCTGCCGTCGGCCAGCCGGCGTCCCAGGTCGCCGGTGCGGTACATCCGCGCGTTCGGTTCGGCACTGAACGGGTTGTCCAGGAAACGTTCGGCGGTCAGTTCGTCGCGGTTCAGGTAACCCCGGCTGACGCCCGCGCCGCCCACGTACATTTCCCCCACCACGCCCACCGGCACTGGCTCGCCCTGGGTGTCGAGCACATACAACTGCAGGTCGGGAATACGTCCGCCAATCGGGCTGACGCCCACCAGTTCGGCATCCGCCGCACATAGCGCACGGTAGGTCACGTGCACGGTGGTTTCGGTGATGCCGTACATGTTCACCAGTTGCGTGCCGGCGTTGATCTCCCGGGCATACCACGGTTTGAGGATGCCGGTTTCCAAGGCTTCGCCGCCGAAGATCACCTGGCGCAGGCTGTGCCTGAGCTCGCTTTCGCCCTGAGCCGCGATCAGTTGGCGGAAGGCACTCGGCGTCTGGTTCAGTACCGTGACGCCCTCCTCGCACAGCAGCGTGTAGCAATCCTGCGGCGAACGGCTTACCAGTTGCGGTACCACCAGCAGGCGGCCGCCGTGGGTCAGCGCGCCCCAGATTTCCCAGACCGAGAAGTCGAAGGCGAAGGAATGGAACAGGGCCCAGACGTCCTGGGGACCGAAATCGAACCAGGGTCGGGTGGCCGAGAACAGCCGCGCCACGTTGCGATGCTCCACCATCACCCCCTTGGGCAGGCCGGTGGAGCCGGAGGTGTAGATCACGTAGGCCAGGTGGCTGGAATCCAGGCCCGCCACCTGGGGGTTGCCCAGGGACGCTTCCGGCCATTCAGCACGGTCCAGATCGATCACCGGAACCGTCACGTCTGCCAGGCAATGCCGCGTCGCAGCCTGGGTGAGCACCGCCACCGGCGCGCTGTCCTGCAGCATGAAGGCCAGGCGCTCGGCCGGATAGGCCGGATCCAGCGGTACATAGCCGGCACCGGACTTGAGAATGCCCAGCAGGCCGACGATCATCTCCAGCCCACGCTCAACGCAGATCGCCACCCGGTCATCGGGGCGAATGCCCAGGGCCAACAGGTGATGGGCCACCTGGTTGGCCCGGGCGTTGAGTTCGCCATAGGTCAGCGAACGGTCCTCGAACCGCACCGCCAGCGCATCGGGCCGGGCTGCGGCGCAGGCCTCCACCTGCCCGTGGATCAACGCGTCATGGGGGTAGGTCGCCGGCGACGCATTCCAGGTCTCCAGCAGTTGGCGACGCTCGGCCTGCGGCAGGATCCGCAACCCGTTCAACGGGGCCAGCGGCGTTTGCTCCAGTGCCTCGACCAGGTTTTCCAGCACGGTCTGCACATAATTGCAGACCCGCCCTGCACCGATCGGCGCCTGGGCCATGACCGTCAGGTTGAAATCTTCGCCCAGGTCGTCCACCGACAACGTCAGCGGATAGTTGGTGCGCTCTTCGCCATCCAGCACCTGGATACCGTCCCAGGCGGCGATGGCTTCGCTGGTGGCTGTCTGCGCACCGAGATGCCGATAGTTCAGCAGTGCGCTGAACAGCGGCGCCGGTGCGGTCACGCCGCTGCAACGCTGGGCCAGGACCAGCGAGGCGTGCTCGTGCCCCAGCAATGCGGACAAGCGAGCGTGAGTCGCCTTGACCCCGGCCCTTACACCCTGGCTGCCCAGGTCCACCCGCAGCGGCAGGGTGTTGATGAACATTCCCAGCGCCCGGTCGGCGCCCTCGCCGCCCTGCATCCGGCCCAGCAACACCGTACCGAACACCACATCGTCCTTGCCCGACACACGGCCCAGCACCTGGGCCCAGGCCAGGTGATACAGGCTCGCCGCGCTCACCCCGAGCTGCCGGGCCTGGACTCGCAGGCGTTTGCACAGCGCCGCATCGACCCGCTGCCGGACCTCCTCGATCCCATGCCCGTCGCCCTGCACATCCTGCAAGCCGAACGGCAGCGTCGGTTCGCTCACATCGCCGAGCATCTCCCGGAAAAACGCTTCGTGCTCCTCGCGGCTGACGCCCAGTCGCGCCTGGGCCACGTAATTGCGGTAGGGCACCGACGCCGGCAGCGAATGCCCGCGCCCCACCACATGGGCCTCGATTTCCGCGGTGAGCATGCCCAGGGACGTCGCGTCATCCACCATGTGATGGAACAGCAACATGCCCACCCAACGAGCGTTTGCCGCGTCTTCGGCATACCCCAGGCGCATCATCGGCGCCTGCCGGATATCCAGGCGGTAATGACGGGGGTCCAGGTGAGTCCGCAGTTGCTCGGCGATATCCCCCGCCGCCGGGTCCAGCGCCACCTCTTCGAGGCCCAGCGGCGCTTCGCGCCAGACCACCTGCACCGGCTCGTCCAGGCCTTCCCACACCACCGCCGTGCGCAGGATATCGTGCCGGGACACCACGCCTTGCAGGGCATTGGCAAAATCTTCCAGCCGCGAGCGGCTGTCGAAAGCGAACAGAATGTATTGCAGATAGGGGTCGCCCTGGGCGGCGGCGAGGTGGTGATACAGGATGCCTTCCTGTAGCGGAGCCAGGGCATAGATGTCCTGTACGTTGGCCACGCCCCCCGGCACCGTTGCCAGCACACGGTCGATGCCATCCTGGTCCAGGTCGGCCAGGGGCAGCATGTCCGGGGTGATTCGCGAGCAGTCGTCGGGAATGACATTGGCCGGCACGCGGATCTCATGACGGCCGCCCACGGCCGCCGCCAGGGCCGCCAGGGTGGGTTGGCCGAACAGCACGCGCACGTCGGCCGCCAGGTCGATCTGGCGCATGCGCTCGATCAGTTTCACCGCCAGCAGGGAATGGCCCCCCAGTTCGAAGAAATGATCATGGCGACCGACCCGCTCCAGCTGCAGCAGGTCCTGCCAGATTGCGGCGATGGCGGTCTCGATTTCCCCTTGCGGCGCTTCGTATTCGCGGCTCACCACCGCCGACTGGTCGGGCACCGGCAAGGCCTTGCGGTCGAGCTTGCCGTTGGTGGTCAGTGGAAACACCGTCAGCATCACGAAGGCGCTGGGCACCATGTATTCGGCCAGGGAACCCAGCAGCTCTGCGCGCAGCTCGGCCGCCGTGGGAGGCTCGCCTTCCTCGGCGATCACGTAGGCCACCAGGCGCTGGTCGCCTGGGCTGTCCTGGCGCGCCAGCACCACAGCTTCACGTACCCCGTTGCATGCAGCCAGCTTGGCTTCGATCTCGCCCAGTTCGATGCGGAAACCACGGATCTTCACCTGGTCGTCGTTGCGGCCCAGGTATTCGATGCTGCCGTCGGCCAGCCAGCGACCCAGGTCGCCGGTGCGGTACATCCGCGCGTTCGGTTCGGCACTGAACGGGTTGTCCAGGAAACGTTCGGCGGTCAGTTCGTCGCGGTTCAGGTAACCCCGGCTGACGCCCGCGCCGCCCACGTACATCTCTCCCACCACGCCCACCGGCACCGGTTCGCGCTGGGGGTCGAGCACATACAACTGCAGGTCGGGAATGCGCTTGCCGATGGGGCTGACACCGACCCGCTGCGCGTCGTCCGCGCTCAGTGCGTGGTAAGTCACGTGCACGGTGGTTTCGGTGATGCCGTACATGTTCACCAGTTGCGTGCCGGCGTTGATCTCCCGGGCATACCACGGCTTGAGAATGCCGGTTTCCAAGGCTTCGCCGCCGAAGATCACCTGGCGCAGGCTGTGCCTGAGCTCGCTTTCGCCCTGGGCCGCGATCAGTTGGCGGAAGGCACTCGGCGTCTGGTTGAGGATGGTCACCCCGGCCTCGCACAACAGCGCATAGCAGTATTGCGGTGAACGGCTGACCAGTTGCGGCACCACCAGCAGGCGGCCGCCGTGGGTCAGCGCGCCCCAGATTTCCCAGACCGAGAAGTCGAAGGCGAAGGAATGGAACAGGGCCCAGACGTCCTGGGGACCGAAATCGAACCAGGGTCGGGTGGCCGAGAACAGCCGCGCCACGTTGCGATGCTCCACCATCACCCCCTTGGGCAGGCCGGTGGAGCCGGAGGTGTAGATCACGTAGGCCAGGTGACTGGCGTCCAGCTCCGGCACATCGGGGTTGTGGGACGGTTGCTGGGCTGGCTCATCGACATCCAGCGGATCGAGCACGATGGCCGGGATGGTCATGGGCGGCAGGTTGTCGCGGCATTGCGGTTGGGTCACCAGGGCCGCCGGACGGCTGTCGTGCAGCATGAAGGCCAGGCGCTCGGCCGGATAGGCCGGGTCCAGCGGCACATAGCCGGCGCCGGACTTGAGGATGCCCAGCAGGCAGACGATCATCTCCAGCCCACGCTCGGCGCAGATCGCCACCCGGTCATCCGGACGGATCCCCAAGGCCAACAGACGATGGGCCAATTGGTTGGCTTGCGCATTGAGCTGGGCATAGGTGAGCGCCTGGTCCTCGTGGACCACGGCCGTCGCGTCAGGTTGAGTCGCGGCCCAGGCTTCGAATTGGCGATGGATCAGGGCATCCCCGGCGTATTCGACGTCGCAGCGGTTCCAGGCATCGAGCAATTGCTGGCGCTCGGCCGCCGGCAGGATGGACAAGGCCTGCAACGGCGTCTGCGGCGCCTGCTCCAGGGCCTCGACCAGGCTGCCCAGGGCCATCTGCATATAACCGCAGATGCGCGCCGCACCGATGGACGAATCCACCAGGGCCGTGAGGGAAAAATCTTCACCCAGGTCGTCGACGTTCAGCGTCAGCGGATAGTTGGTGCGTTCGTCGCCGTTCAGTGCCTCGATCCCGTTCCAGGCCGAGCGCGCATCCTGGTCCACCACGATCGCGCTGTGCCGGTAGTTGAGCAAGGCGCTGAACAGCGGCGTCGGGGCCGCCACGCCACTGCAACGCTGGGCCAGGGCCAGGGAGGCATGCTCATGGCCCAGCAGGGCCGTCAGCCGGGCATGGGTCGCCTTGACTCCGGCCCTGACATCCTCGGCGCCTACATCCACCCGCAACGGCAAGGTGTTGATGAACATGCCCAATGCACGGTCGGCGCCCTCGCCCCCCTGCAGCCGGCCCAACAGCACCGTGCCGAAGACGACCTCGTGCCGGCCGGACACCTTGCCCAGTACCTGGGCCCAGGCCAGATGCACCAGGCTGGCGGCACTGACACCCAACTGGCGTGCCTGCACCCGCAGGCGCCGGGACAACGCCGGGTCTACGGCCTGGCGGATTTCATCGATACCGTGCCCGTCGCCCTGCACGTCCTGCAAACCGAATGGCAAGGTCGGCTCGTCGATATCGCCGAGCATCTCGCGGAAAAAGGCTTCGTGCTCCGCTTCGCTCGCGCCCAGCCGTGACTGGGCCACGTAGTTGCGATAAGGCATCGCCTCACCCAACTGCGCCCCCTGCCCCAGCAACAGCAGTTGCATTTCATGCTGCATCACGTCCAGGGCCGTATGGTCCAGGGCCATGTGGTGGAACAGCAGGATCGCCACCCAGCGGTCCTGGACCTCGTCCCGGGCATGGACCAGTTGCAGCATCGGCGCCCGACGCAGATCCAGGCGGTAGTGCCGCGCATCGAAGCGGGTCGCCAGTTGCGTGGCGACGTCACCGGCGGTGGCCTCGGGCTCGAAGCGTTGCGGCTCCAGCCGCACCTGGCGCCAGACCACTTGCAGCGGCTCGTCCAGGCCTTCCCAGACCACGCTGGTGCGCAGGATGTCATGGCGATCGATCACCACTTGCAACGCCTCGACGAACGCTTCGAAACGCTCGAGCGTATCGAAGGCGAACTGCGATTGAAGCACGTAGGGGTCGCCCTGTTCGGCGGCCAGGTGGTGATAGAGGATGCCTTCCTGCAGCGGCGCCAGCGGGTAGATGTCCTGTACGTTGCGCGCGCCGCCCGGCACCGTCGTCAGTAGACGGTCGATGGTCTCCTGGGTCAGCTTGACCAGCGGCAGCAGCTCGGGGGTGATGTGCTCGCAATCGGCCGCAATGCGGTTTTCCGGCACGCTGATTTCCTTGCCGCTGCCAATGGCGGCCGCCAGGGCCGCCAGGGTCGGCTGGCTGAACAGCACGCGCACATCGGCGCTCAGCCCGGCCTGGCGCATGCGTTCGATCAGGGTCACCGCCAGCAGCGAATGGCCCCCCAGTTCGAAGAAGTGGTCGTGACGCCCCACCTGTTCGACCTTGAGCACCTCGGCCCAGAGCCGGGCCAGGGTCTGTTCCACCGCTCCCTGGGGCGCTTCGTATTCACGGCTGGCATAAGCCTCGGCGTCCGGCGCCGGCAAGGCCCGGCGATCCAGCTTGCCGTTGGCCGTCAAGGGGAACGACGGCAGCACCACGAAGGCGCTGGGGACCATGTAGTCGGCCAGTGCGCTCGCCAACTCTGCGCGCAGATCCTGCACCGACAGGGTGACACCCGGCTCGGCAATCACATACCCCACCAGGCGCTTGGGACCGGTCTCGTCCTGGCGCGCCAGCACCACCGCGTCCTGCACCCCCGGACACTGGCCGAGCCGCGCTTCGATTTCCCCCAGCTCGATACGAAAGCCACGGATCTTCACCTGGTCGTCGTTACGCCCCAGGTAGTCCACGCTGCCGTCGACACGCCAGCGCGCCAGGTCGCCGGTGCGATAGAGCAACGCCCCAGGGTCGGCGCTGAACGGGTCGGTCACGAACTTCTCGGCGGTCAGTTCGGGGCGGTTCAGATACCCTTTCGCCACGCCATCGCCACCGATGTACAACTCCCCCGCCACGCCCACCGGCACCGGTTGCAGCTGGGCATCCAGCACGTAGACACGGCTGTTGCCCACCGGACGGCCAATGGGAATGCCGCCCTCGCCCACGGTTCTGATTTCGTGGGTCGTGGTGAATGTGGTGGCTTCCGTCGGGCCATAGCCATTGAGCAGGTGCTGCGGCGCGCCTTCTTTCAAGACCCGGCCGATCACCGCCGGATCGAGCACATCACCGCCGACGATCAGGTAACGCAAGCGCTTGAACACCGGCATCAGACCGGCGGCGTACTGATGGAACAGGCCGGCGGTCATCCACAGCACGCTGACCCGTTGCTCGGTCAGCAACCGGGCGAAACGCTCCCGGGACAACAGCACGTCCTGGTCGACCACCACCACGCAGCCGCCGTTGAGCAACGGCGCCCAGACGTCCAGGGTACTGGCGTCGAAGGCCGGGTTGGAGGCGAACGCCACCCGGTCCCGGGCATTGAAATCGGCATAGCCGTTGTTGATCACCAGTCGATTGATTGCCCGATGCGGCACCAGCACCCCCTTGGGAGTGCCGGTGGAACCGGAGGTGTACATGATATAGGCCACCGCTTCGGTGCTCTGGGGCAGATCGAGGTTGGCGCTGATGTCAGCCAATTCCAGGCGATCCAGATCGAGCCGGGCAGTGCCTTCGGCCACACTCGCGGAACTGAGGGTCAGCAGCACCTTGGCCCCGCTGTCTTCGATCATGAACTGCTGGCGTTCCAACGGCGCATGGATATCCAGTGGCACGAAGACGGCGGCGCACTTAAGCACCGCCAGTTGACTCACCAACAGTTCCAGTGAACGCTCCAGCAGGATCGCCACACGGTCCCCGGGCTGCACGCCCTGGCCCGCCAGATGACGAGCCAGGCGGTTGGCCCTGGCGTTGAGTTCGGCATACGTCAGGCTGTTGCAGTCGTGCACCGCCGCCGACGCTTGCGGATTGGCCTGCGCCAGGGCTTCGAACAGTCCGTGGACGGTCCTGTCCTGTGGATAGCGACGCGTGGTGGCGTTGAACTCCAGCAGCAGTTGGCGACGCTCGCTCGCCGGCAGGATCGACACGCGGCTCAACGGCGTCTGCGGTGCTTGCTCCAGGGCAGACACCAGGTTCTCCAGCACCACGTTCATATAGGCGCAGATCCGCTGCGCGCCGATCCGTGGCACCGCCAGCGCGGTCAGGCTGAAACCTTCACCCAGGTCATCCACCGAGAGGGTCAGTGGATAGTTGGTGCGCTCTTCGTTGCTCAGGATTTCGATGCCGTTCCAGGCCGCCAGTGCATCGCTCGAGTCCATCCCCGCATTGCTGTGGCGGTAGTTGAGCAAGGCGCTGAACAACGGCATGGGCGCAACCACGCCGCTGCAACGTTGCGCCAGGGCCAGGGAGGCATGCTCATGACCCAGCAGGCCGGTCAGCCGGGCATGGGCCGCCTTGATACTGCCGCGCACATCCTGCTCTGCGACGTCCACCCGCAACGGCAAGGTATTGATGAACATGCCCAGCGCATGCTCGGCACCGTCACCACCCTGCATCCGCCCCATCAGCACGGTGCCGAACACCACGTCCGGTTTGCCGGACACCTGGCTCAGCACCCGTGCCCAGGCCAGGTGATGCAGGCTCGCCGCGCTCACACCCAGTGCCCGGGCCTGAGCCCGCAGACGACGGCTCAGGTCGGCACCGAGGTGCAACCCGGCCTCTTCGATATCGCTGCCGTTGCCGCGCACGTCCTGCACGCCAAAAGGCAGCGTCGGCTCTTCGATGTCACCGAGCATCTGGCGGAAAAATGCCTCATGCTCCTCGCGACTGCTTCCCAGGCGCGCCTGGGCCACGTAGTTGCGGAAAGGCGCCGCCTCGCCCAGACGATCGGCCTGACCCAGCAGATGCAACTGCATCTCGTGGCGCACCCTTTCAAGCGCCGTGTGATCGAGGGCCATGTGATGGAACAACAGCAGCGCCACCCAGCGCTGGTTGGCGGGGTCATGGGCAAAGGCGATGCGCATCAGCGGCGCCTGTTGCATGTCGAGACGGTAGTGCAAAGCGTCGAAACGCTCGCGCAGCTGCCCGGCGATATCCCCCGTCGCCGCAGCCAGCATCACCTCCTCCACGGCCAGCTGCGCCTTGCGCCAGACCACCTGCACAGGCTCATCGAGGCCTTCCCAGACCACGCTGGTGCGCAGGATGTCATGGCGATCGATCACCGCTTGCAGTGCGTGGGCAAATGCGTCCAGGCGCTCGCGGTCGGCGATGCTGAACGTGGCCTGCAATACGTACGGATCGCCCGCGGCCGCCGCAATATGGTGATAGAGAATGCCCTCCTGCAAGGGCGCCAGGGGGTAGATGTCCTGCACGTTGCGCGCGCCACCCGGCACAGTCGCCACGATGCGGTCGATGGCGTCCTGGTCCAGCGCCACCAGCGGCAGCATCGACGGCGTGATCCGGGTGCTTCCCAGCAGGATGCCGTTGTCCGGCACCTCCACATCGCGACCGCTGCCAACCGCAGCGGCCAGCGCCTTCAAGGTCGGCTGGCCGAACAGTACACGGATATCCGCCGACCAGCCCAACTGGCGCATGCGTCCGATCAGGCTGACGGCCAGCAGGGAATGGCCGCCCAGTTCAAAGAAGTGGTCGTGACGCCCAACCTGTTCCACGCCCAGCAGCGCCTGCCAGAGCTGCGCCAGGGTGGTTTCGACGTCGCCTTGGGGGGCTTCGTAGCCTCGGGTAATGACCGATTCGAGGTCTGGCGCCGGCAAGGCCTTGCGGTCCAGCTTGCCGTTGGGGGTCAACGGCAAGGCGTCCAGGCGTACGTAGGCCACGGGCACCATGTAGTCCGGCAGTTGCCCTTGCAGATGGCTGCGCAGGGCCTCGATGTCCACGGTCCGGGACTCGGTGAAATAGGCCACCAGGCGCTTGTCCCCCGGGACATCTTCGCGAGCTTGCACCACGGCTTCTTTTACGGCCTCGTGCCCGGCGAGCCGTGCTTCGATCTCGCCCAGTTCGATACGGAAACCACGGATCTTCACCTGGTCGTCGTTACGACCCAGGTATTCAATATTGCCGTCCGGCAGGTAGCGACCCAGGTCGCCGGTCCTGTACATCCGGGCGTTGGTTTCGTGGCTGAACGGGTCCTTCAGGAAGCGTTCGGCAGTGAGGTCATCGCGATTGAGGTAACCGCGCGCCACACCGGCACCGCCGATATAGATCTCTCCCGGTACGCCCAATGGCACCGGTTGACGGTGTTCATCCAGCAGATAGAACTGGGTGTTGGCCACCGGTTTACCGATATGCGCGGCGAAACCTTCCTCGCGGGACATCGATACCCAGCTTGAGTAAGTGGTGGTTTCCGATGGGCCATACAGGTTGCACAAACGCTTGACCTGGGTTTGTTCGAACAGCGCTTCCACCAGGCTGCGCTTGAGGGCTTCGCCCGCCACGTTGACGGTCTCGACACCCTCGCCCAAGCCACCGGATTCCAGCAGTGCCTTGAGGGCCGACGGCACCGTGTTGATCAAGGTGATGTCGTGCTCGCCCTGTTGCAGTTCCAGCACATTGGCGACCACGTCGATGCTGCCACCGCAGGTCAACGGCGCGAAGCACTCGTAGACCGCCAGGTCGAAGTTCAGCGAAGTGGAGAACAGCGTCTTCGACAAGGTTTCAGAGTCGAAGGAACGCTGTGCCCAGGTCAGGAAGTTCACCGTGTTGCGGTGCTCGATCATCACGCCCTTGGGCAGACCGGTGGAGCCGGATGTGTAGATCACATAGGCCAGGTGCGACGAGGTCAGTTCCGGAACCTGGGGATTCAGGACGGACTCGTCCTGCCAAAGTTCGCTACCCAGATCGATGACCGGCATCGCAGCGCCGGCCAACAATCCAGCCGTCGCCGTCTGGGCCAGCACCGCCGCCGGGGCGCTGTCTTCCAGCATGTAGGCGATCCGGTCCGCCGGGTAAGCCGGATCCAGCGGTACGTAACCGCCGCCAGCCTTGAGGATCGCCAGCAGGCCCACCACCATGTCGAGGCCGCGCTCGACACAGATCGCCACCCGAGAATCGGGTTTCACCCCCTGCTTGCGCAGGTAATGGGCCAGGCGGTTGGCCCGTTCGTTCAGTTCGCCATAAGTCAGGCGTTGCCCACGATACAGCACCGCCAGCGACTCCGGCGTGCGCTGAACTTGCGCTTCGAACAGCCCGTGAATCGTCTGCTCCAGCGGGTATTCGGCCTGGGTGGCGTTGAAACCCACCAGCACCTGTTCACGCTCGCTGGCCGGCAGAATCGGCAGGCGATACAACGGCACCTGGGGTGTCTGCTCCAGGGCCTCCACCAGTGTTTCCAACGCTGCCTGCACATACCCGCAGACCCGTTGTGCGCCGATCCCGGCAGCCACCAGCACCGTCAGACTGAAGCCGTTGCCCAGGTCGTCGACGTTCAAGGTCAGCGGATAGTTGGTGCGCTCCTCGCCTTCCAGGGCCTGGATACCGCGCCATGCCTGCACCGCCGAGGTCGAGGCCGCGTCTGCGCCAGTGGCGCTGTGGCGGTAGTTGAGCAAGGCGCTGAACAACGGTAATGGCGCCGCCACGGCACTGCATCGCTGGGCCAGGGCCAGAGAGGCGTGCTCATGGCCCAACAGGGCCGTCAGCCGTGCATGGGTCGCCTTGACGCCCGCCCGCACGCCCTGCTGCCCCAACGTCACGCGCAATGGCAGGGTATTGATGAACATCCCCAGCGCCCGGTCGGCGCCCTCGCCGCCCTGCATCCGGCCCATCAGCACGGTGCCGAACACCACGTCCTGCCGGCCGGACACCTTGCCCAACACCTGGGCCCAGGCCAGGTGCACCAGGCTGGCGACGCTCACCCCCGCCTGACGCGCCTGCTGGCGCAGGCGCAGATCCAGTGCCGGGGCCAGCGCTTGCCGGGCCTCGTCGATGTCGTGGTTCTGCCCCTGCACGTCCAGCAGGCCGAACGGCAATGTCGGTTCGTCCACGTCGCCGAGCATGTCACGGAAGAAGGCTTCATGCTCTTGCCGAGTCACCCCCAACCGTGCCTGCGCCACATAATTGCGATAGGGCACCGTTTCCGCCAGTCGGGCGGTCTCGCCCAGCAGGTGCGCCTGCATTTCGTGTTGCACCACCTCCAGCGCCGTATGATCCAGCGCCATATGGTGGAACAGCAAACTCGCCACCCATCGACGATTGGCCTCGTCTTGACCGTAGGCCAGGCGCATCAACGGTGCCTGGCCCACGTCCAGGCGATGCTGTCGCGGGTCGAAGCGCTGGCGCAGCTGCGTTACGGCGTCCCCGGCGGTCGGGTCGAACCGGACCTCTTCGAGGTGCAGTTTCGCCTCGCGCCAGACCACTTGCACCGGCGAAGCCAGCCCCTCCCATACGACGCTGGTGCGCAGGATGTCATGGCGATCGATCACCGCTTGCAACGCCTGGGCGAAGGCTTCCAGACGCTCACGGTCCTCGAAGGCGAACTGCGTCTGGAGGACGTACAGGTCACCCTGCTCCGCCGAGAGGTGATGATAGAGAATGCCCTCCTGCAAAGGCGCCAGGGGGTAGATGTCCTGCACGTTGCGCGCACCACCCGGCACAGTCGCCACGATGCGGTCGATGGCGTCCTGGTCCAGCGCCACCAGCGGCAGCATCGACGGCGTGATCCGGGTGCTTCCCGGCAGGATGCCGTTGTCCGGCACCTCCACATCGTGACCGCTGCCAACCGCAGCGGCCAGCGCCTTCAAGGTCGGCTGGCCGAACAGTACACGGATATCCGCCGACCAGCCCAACTGGCGCATGCGTCCGATCAGGCTGACGGCCAGCAGGGAATGACCGCCCAGTTCGAAGAAATGGTCATGACGCCCAACCTGTTCCACGCCCAGCAGCTCCTGCCAGAGCTGCGCCAGGGTGGTTTCGACGTCGCCTTGGGGGGCTTCGTAGCCACGGGTAATGACCGAGTCGAGGTCTGGCGCCGGCAAGGCCTTGCGGTCCAGCTTGCCGTTGGGGGTCAACGGCAAGGCGTCCAGGCGTACGTAGGCCACGGGCACCATGTAGTCCGGCAATTGCCCTTGCAGATGGCTGCGCAGGGCCTCAATGTCCACGGCCCGGGACTCGGTGAAATAGGCCACCAGGCGTTTATCGCCCGGGACATCTTCGCGAGCTTGCACCACCGCTTCTTTTACGGCCTCGTGCCCGGCGAGCCGTGCTTCGATCTCCCCCAGTTCGATACGGAAACCACGGATCTTCACCTGGTCGTCGTTACGGCCCAGGTATTCGATATTGCCGTCCGGCAGGTAGCGACCCAGGTCACCGGTCTTGTACATCCGGGCGTTGGTTTCGCTGCTGAACGGGTCCTTCAGGAAGCGTTCGGCAGTGAGGTCATCACGATTGAGGTAACCGCGCGCCACACCGGCGCCGCCGATATAGATCTCTCCCGGTACGCCCAATGGCACCGGTTGCCGCTGTTCATCCAGCAGATAGAACTGGGTGTTGGCCACCGGTTTACCGATATGCGCGGCGAAACCCTCTTCGCGGGACATCGATACCCAGCTTGAGTAAGTGGTGGTTTCCGATGGGCCATAGAGGTTGCACAGGCGCTTGACCTGGGTTTGTTCGAACAGCGCTTCCACCAGGCTGCGCTTGAGGGCTTCGCCCGCCACATTGACGGTCTCGACCCCCTCGCCCAAGCCACCGGATTCCAGCAGTGCCTTGAGAGCCGACGGCACCGTGTTGATCAAGGTGATGTCGTGCTCGCCCTGTTGCAGTTCCAGCACATTGGCGACCACGTCGATGCTGCCACCGCAGGTCAACGGCGCGAAGCACTCGTAGACCGCCAGGTCGAAGTTCAGCGAAGTGGAAAACAGCGTCTTCGACAGGGTCTGCGCATCGAAGGAACGCTGCGCCCAGGTCAGGAAGTTCACCGTGTTGCGGTGCTCGATCATCACGCCCTTGGGCAGACCGGTGGAGCCGGAGGTGTAGATCACATAGGCCAGGTGCGCGGAAGTCAGTTCCGGAACCTGGGGATTCAGGACGGACTCGTCCTGCCAAAGTTCGCTACCCAGATCGATGACCGGCATCACAGCGCCGGCCAACAATCCAGCCGTCGCCGCCTGGGCCAGCACCGCCGCCGGGGCGCTGTCTTCCAGCATGTAGGCGATCCGGTCCGCCGGGTAAGCCGGATCCAGCGGTACGTAACCGCCGCCAGCCTTGAGGATCGCCAGCAGACCCACCACCATGTCGAGGCCGCGCTCGACACAGATCGCCACCCGGGAATCCGGTTTCACCCCCTGCTTGCGCAGGTAATGGGCCAGGCGGTTGGCCCGTTCGTTCAGTTCGCCATAAGTCAGGCGTTGCCCACGATACAGCACCGCCAGCGACTCCGGCGTGCGCTGAACTTGCGCTTCGAACAGCCCGTGAATCGTCTGCTCCAGCGGGTATTCGGCCTGGGTGGCGTTGAATGTCGCCAGCAATTGCTCGAGCTCTGTGTGGGGCACGACCGACAGCCCGGATAACAAGGCCCCCGGCGTCTGCCGCAATGCCTCCACCAGGCTCGCCAGCGCCGTTTCCATATAGGCACCGACCCGTGCCGCGCCAACGCCCTCCACCGCCTGGACGGTCAGGCCGAAGTCCTCGCCCATGTCGTCCACCGACAGCATCAGTGGGTAGTTGGTGCGTTCCTCGCCACCGAGTACCTGAATACCGTTCCAGGCCGACACCGCTTCGGTCGAAGTCGCCGTACCGCTGTGGCGATAGTTGAGCAAGGCGCTGAACAATGGCGTCGGCGCAGCCACGCCGCTGCAGCGTTGCGCCAGCGCCAGGGAGGCGTGCTCATGGCCCAGCAGGGCCGTCAGCCGTGCGTGGGTCGCCTTGACCCCGGCGCGTACCGGCTGCCCTTCCACGTCGACTCGCAACGGCAAGGTGTTGATGAACATGCCCAAGGCTCGATCAGCCCCCTCGCCGCCCTGCATCCGACCCAGCAGCACGGTGCCGAACACCACATCCTGCCGGCCGGACACACGCCCCAGTACCTGCGCCCAGGCCAGATGGACCAGGCTGGCCACGCTCACCCCCAGTTGCCGGGCCTGGGAGCGCATGGCCTGGCTCAGGCTGGCCGGGAGCGTCATGAAGGCTTCCTCGACCACCTGCCCGCTGCCTTGCACTTCCTGCAAGCCAAACGGCAAGGTCGGCTCGTCGACGTCACCGAGCATTTCGCGGAAAAAGGCTTCGTGTTCCTGGCGGCTCACACCCAGGCGCACCTGGGCCACGTAGTTGCGGTACGGTACCGCCTCGGGCAGGGCGTGTCCCTGGCCCAGCAGGAACGCTTGCATCTCGTGCTGCACCAGCTCCAGGGCCGCATGGTCCAGCGCCATATGGTGGAACAGCAGAAGCGCTACCCAACGCTGGTTGGGGCGATCCTCGGCGCAGACCAGCCGCAGCAACGGCGCCCGTCCCATGTCCAGGCGGTGGTGGCGGGTATCGAAGCGTTGTTGCAACTGTGCCTCGACGGCGCCCTGGGCCGGATCCAGCTGCAGCTCCTCCAGGGTCAGCACGGCCTTGTGCCAGACCACTTGCACCGGCTCGTCCAGCCCTTCCCACGCCACCGAGGTGCGCAGGATGTCATGGCGGTCGATCACCCCTTGCAGGGCCTGGAGGAAATCGTCCAGGCGAGCGCGTCGGTCGACCGCGAACAGCGCATGCAGGACATACGGATCGCCCTGCTCCGCAGCGAGGTGATGATAGAGGATGCCCTCCTGCAACGGCGCCAGGGGATAGATGTCCTGCACATTGCCCGCGCCGCCGGGCACGCTGTCGATGATCCGGTCGATCTGTTCCTGGGTAAGGCTGACCAGGGGCAACATATCGGGGGTGATACGGAAGGCCGGGCTCAGCCAGTCGCCACCGTTTCGCTCCACCAGCTCGAGCAGTTCACGCTTATGGAGGGCAAGGCTTTCCCACAACGCGTCGTCCAGTCCTTCGTCGTCGCCCTGGATCACAAGGTTGTCGTCGTCCTGCTGGAGACGGATCGGGTGCTTGGAAAGCGCTGCCATCAATTCGCTGAATTGCATCGAGGAAACCTGCTTCGTAGTTCGGAATGGTTGACGATCGAAATCTCGTCTTTCAGGTACGGCGTCGCGCCGGAACGCATACGGCGTACAGGCCAGGGCAATGGAAGAGCGTCATGTTCAACCCAAGGAGATCCCTCTCTGGACCGTCTCCTCACAGGCCAAAAAAAATTAGAGCATTCGTTGGGGCATGTCTGTCATGGGAAGCAGGGACAAGCTCCGGCCCCGGCAGGACAGGCATTGTGTCGGGAAAAAATCGCGGCGAACGCCCTGCCGGGGGAAGCCCCCCGGCAAGGTTTTTCATCCGCGGATCGTGCGGTATGCGACTCAGATGCGGCGCTGGCGCGCCAGGGTGGGAATCTTCGTCGCGGGTACTTCGATACGCTGCACCTGCCCTACCGCCGCGGCCACCAGTGCCAGGGTCGGCTGACCGAACAGCACCCGCACATCGGCCTCCATGCCCTCCTTGCGCATGCGCTCGATCAACGTCACGGCCAGCAGGGAATGTCCCCCCAGTTCGAAGAAGTGGTCATGCCGGCCGACACGCTCGATTTTCAGCAATTCGGCCCACAGCGAGGCGAGCTTGATCTCCACCTCTCCCACGGGGGCTTCGTAGCGATGCGTGGCGAACGCCTCGCTGTCAGGGACGGGCAAGGCCTTGCGATCGAGCTTGCCATTGGGAGTCAACGGCAAAGCGTCAAGACTCACGTAGGCCGCCGGCACCATGTACTCCGGCAACTGCGCTTGCAGGTAGCCACGCAGCAGGCCCACGTCCACCGCCTGGCCTGGCGAGGGCCGGGTGAAATACGCCACCAGGCGTTTATCGCCGGGGACGTCCTCACGGGCCAGGATCACCGCCTCTTTTACCGCTTCATGCCTGGCGAGCCGTGCTTCGATCTCGCCCAGTTCGATGCGGAAACCACGGATCTTCACCTGGTCGTCGTTACGACCCAGGTATTCGATATTGCCGTCCGGCAGGTAGCGACCCAGGTCGCCGGTCCTGTACATCCGGGCATTGGTTTCGCTGCTGAACGGGTCCTTCAGGAAGCGTTCGGCAGTCAGGTCATCACGATTGAGGTAACCGCGCGCCACACCGGCGCCGCCGATATAGATCTCTCCCGGTACGCCCAATGGCACCGGTTGCCGGTGTTCATCCAGCAGATAGAACTGGGTGTTGGCCACCGGTTTACCGATATGCGCGGCGAAACCCTCTTCGCGGGACATCGATACCCAGCTTGAGTAAGTGGTGGTTTCCGATGGGCCATAGAGGTTGCACAAACGCTTGACCTGGGTTTGTTCGAACAGCGCTTCCACCAGGCTGCGCTTGAGGGCTTCGCCCGCCACGTTGACGGTCTCGACACCCTCGCCCAAGCCACCGGATTCCAGCAGTGCCTTGAGGGCCGACGGTACGGTGTTGATCAAGGTGATGTCGTGCTCGCCCTGTTGCAGTTCCAGCACATTGGCGACCACGTCGATGCTGCCACCGCAGGTCAACGGCGCGAAGCACTCGTAGACCGCCAGGTCGAAGTTCAGCGAAGTGGAGAACAGCGTCTTCGACAGGGTTTGCGCATCGAAGGAACGCTGTGCCCAGGTCAGGAAGTTCACCGTGTTGCGGTGCTCGATCATCACGCCCTTGGGCAGACCAGTGGAGCCGGAGGTGTAGATCACATAGGCCAGGTGCGACGAGGTCAGTTCCGGAACCTGGGGATTCAGAACGGATTCGTCCTGCCAAAGTTCGCTACCCAGATCGATGACCGGCATCGCAGCGCCGGCCAACAATCCAAGCGTCGCCGCCTGGGCCAGCACCGCCGCCGGAGCGCTGTCTTCCAGCATGTAGGCGATCCGGTCCGCCGGGTAAGCCGGATCCAGCGGTACGTAACCGCCCCCTGCCTTGAGGATCGCCAACAGGCCCACCACCATGTCGAGGCCGCGCTCGACACAGATCGCCACCCGAGAATCGGGTTTCACCCCCTGCTTGCGCAGGTAATGGGCCAGGCGGTTGGCCCGCTCGTTCAATTCGCGATAAGTCAGGCGTTGCCCACGATGCAGCACCGCCAACGACTCCGGCGTGCGCTGAACTTGCGCTTCGAACAACCCGTGAATCGTCTGCTCCAGCGGGTATTCGGCCTGGGTGGCGTTGAAGCCCACCAGCAGTTGCTCGCGCTCCGTGGCCGGCAGCACCGATAACTGGTGCAACGGCGCTTGCGGCGTCTGCTCCAGCATCCGGACCAGACTTTCCAACGTGTGCTGCACGTACCCGCAAAGCCGCTGCGCGCCAATGCGGGCCGGGGTCATGACGGTGAAACTGAACGCCTCGCCCAGGTCGTCCACCGACAACATCAACGGGTAGTTGGTCCGCTCTTCGCCACTGAGCATCTGGATGCCGTTCCAGGCCGACACCGCTTCGGCCGAAACCGTCGTTGCGGTGTGCCGATAGTTGAGCAAGGCACTGAACAACGGCGTCGGTGCCTCCACGCCGCTGCAGCGTTGTGCCAGGGCCAACGAGGCATGTTCATGGCCGAGCAAGGCCGTCAATCGTGCATGGGTCGCCTTGACCCCGGCCCGCACGCCTTGCGCCCCCAGGCTCACCCGCACGGGCAGCGTATTGATGAACATCCCCAGCGCCCGGTCGGCCCCTTCGCCACCTTGCATCCGGCCGACCAGCACGGTACCGAACACCACGTCGTCCTGGCCCGACACCTGGCTCAAGACCTGCGCCCAGACCAGGTGATACACACTCGCTGCACTGACCCCCAACTGCCGCGCCTGGGCACGCAACCGGCGGCTCAGGTCCGCCTCGACATCCTGGCGAGCTTCCTCGATCCCGCTGCCGTCACCTTGCACATCCTGCAGACCGAACGGCAGCGTCGGCTCGTCGACGTCGCCGAGCATGTCGCGGAAAAACGCTTCGTGGGCCTCGCGGCTCACCCCCAGGCGAGCCTGGGCCACGTAGTTGCGGTACGGCACCGAGGCGGGCAAGCGCTGTGCCTGGCCCAGCATGTGTGCCTCGATTTCCGCAACCAGCACCGCCAGTGAGGTGACATCGTCCACCAGATGATGGAACAGCAACATGCCCACCCAACGTTGGTTCTCCGGGTCCTGGGCATAGGCAATCCGCATCATCGGTGCCTGGCGGATGTCCAGGCGATAGAACCTGGGGTCGAAACGCTGGTGCAGTTGGGTGGCGATATCCCCCGCGGCCGGATCCAGCACGACCGGCTCGACATTCAAACGGGCGTCGCGCCATACCACCTGCATGGGCTCGGGCAAGCCCTCCCAGAGCACACCGGTACGCAGGATATCGTGCCGGGCAATGACGGCCTGCAACGCCTGGGCGAACTGTTCGAGGCGCGCGAAACTGTCAAAACCGAACATCACGTGTTGCAGATAGGGATCACCCTGGGCGGCGGCAAGGTGGTGATACAGGATCCCCTCCTGCAGAGGTGCCAAGGCATAGATGTCCTGGACGTTGGCCACGCCACCCGGCACCCTTGCCACGATTTCATCGATGGCCGGCTGATCCAGCTCGGCCAGCGGCAGCATCCCCGGCGTAATCCGTGTGCAACCAGCCGGGATGCCATTGGCCGGTACATCGACCTCCCTGTACCCGCCGACCGCAGCGGCCAGTGCCGCCAATGTCGATTGGTCGAACAGGACGCGTGCGTCGACGCTCAGCTTGACCTGACGCATACGCTCGATCATTTTCACGGCCAACAGCGAATGACCGCCCAGCTCGAAGAAATTGTCGTGGCGGCCGACCCGTTCGATACCGAGCAAGTCCTGCCAGATCCCGGCGATGGTCGCCTCGGTTTCGCCTTGTGGAGCTTCGTACGCACGGGCCACTACCGCAGTACGATCCGGCGCTGGCAATGCCTTGCGGTCCAGCTTGCCATTGGGGGTCAGCGGCAAGGCGTCGAGGTGCACGAAAGCGCTCGGCACCATGTATTCAGGCAGCAGGTTCTGCAGATGGCCCCGCAGAGTCTCGATGTCGAGGCCCGCATCGGCGGCATGGGTCGTGAAATAGGCCACCAGGCGCTTCTCGCCGGGCTCCTCCTCACGGGCCAGTACCACGGCCTCCTTGAGACCTGGATGTTGCGCCAGCCGCGCTTCGATCTCGCCCAGTTCGATGCGGAAGCCGCGAATCTTCACCTGATCGTCGTTACGCCCCAGGTAGTCGATGTTGCCGTCCGCCAGGTAGCGGCCCAGGTCGCCGGTGCGGTACATCCGCGCATTTGGCACGGTGCTGAACGGGTCGTCGAGGAAACGCTCGGCGGTGAGTTCCGGCCGATGCAGGTAACCGCGTGCCACCTGCACACCGCCGATGTAGATCTCCCCGGCCACCCCCATGGGCACCGGCTGACGATGGGCGTCCAGCAGGTAGATGCGGGTGTTGGCGATCGGCTTGCCGATGGGGGTGCTGTCGGGGGTGTCGACGCCCGAGCAGTCCCAGGCCGTGACGTCCACGGCGGCTTCGGTGGGGCCGTACAGGTTGTGCAACGCCACCTGCGGCAGTTGCGCCTTGAAACGCCGCACCAGATGCCCCGGCAAGGCTTCGCCGCTGCACATCACCTGCCGCAGCCCGTCGCAGCCGTGGGCGGCGCCATGGGCCAGGAACACGTCCAGCATCGACGGTACGAAGTGCAGCGTGCTGATGCCCTGGGCCTGGATCACTTCGCACAGGTAGGCTGGGTCGCGATGCCCGCCAGGACGGGCCATCACCAGCCGGGCGCCGGTGAACAGCGGCCAGAAGAACTCCCACACCGATACGTCGAAGCTGAACGGGGTCTTCTGCAGCACCGCATCGGCAGCCGTCAACGGATAAGCGTCCTGCATCCACAGCAGGCGGTTGACCACCGCGCCATGTTCGTTCATCACGCCTTTGGGCAGGCCGGTGGAACCGGAGGTGTAGATGACATAGGCCAGATGGTCGCAGCGCAGCTCCTCGACCCTTGGATTAGCCGTCGACTGGGTCGAGAACGCGGCATCGTCCAGCAACAACGTCCGGGCATCGGTGGCGGGCAGGCGTGCCTGCAAGGCCCCCTGGGTCAGCACCACGCTCGGCGCGCAGTTGTCCAGCATGTAGGCCAGGCGATCGAGCGGATAATCCGGATCGAGCGGCACATAAGCAGCACCGGACTTGAGAATGCCCAGCAGGCCGGCCACCATTTCCAGGCTGCGCTCGGCGCAGATCGCCACCCGATCGTCCGGGCGGATGCCCAGGGCGATCAGGCGATGGGCAACCTGGTTGGCGCGGTGGTTCAGTTGCTGGTAGCTCCATTGCTCGTCGTCAGTCACCACGGCGATGGCGTCCGGGCTGGCCTCGGCACGGGTTTCGAACAGACCGTGCAAGGTCAGGCCTCGGGGATAATCGACCGTCGTGGCATTGAACGTTTCCAGCAGGCGCTGGCGTTCAGCCATGGGCAGAATCGCCAGCTCACCCAGGGGCGTCTCCGGCGCCCGCTCCAGCGCCGTGACCAGGCTTTCGAGGGTGGTGTGCATGTAGTCGCCGACACGTCGCGCATCGGTACCGGCCAGTGCCTGCACCACCAGGCTGAAGCCTTCGCCTTCGTCATCCACCGCCAGCGCCAGGGGGTAATTGGTACGCTCTTGGCCGCCAATCGACTCGATGCCCTGCCACGCCGACAGCGCCTGGGCAGTCACCTCGACCCCGCAATGGCGATAGTTGAGCATTGAACTGAACAACGGCGTCGGTGCAACCACACCGCTGCAGCGTTGCGCCAGGGCCAGTGAGGCATGCTCATGCCCCAGCAGGCCAGTGAGACGCCTGTGGGTGGCCTTGACCCCGGCGGACACACCGTGTCCACCCAGGCTCACCCGCAATGGCAGGGTGTTGATGAACATGCCCAGTGCCCGATCGGCGCCCTCGCCCCCCTGCATCCGCCCCAACAGCACAGTGCCGAACACCACTTCGTCGCGACCGCTGACACGACCCAGTACCTGGGCCCATGCCAGGTGCATCACACTCGCCGCACTGACGCCCAACTGCCGGGCCTGGGCGCGAAGACGGCGACACAAGCCCGCCTCCACCGCCAGCTTCACTTCCTCCACACCGGAGCCATCGCGCTGCACATCCTGCAGACCGAACGGCAGGGTCGGCTCCTGGATATCGCCAAGCATCTCGCGGAAAAAGGCTTCGTGTTCCTGCTGGCCGACACCCAGGCGCGCCTGGGCCACATAGTTGCGGTAAGGCACCGCATTGCCCAGTTCGTGCGCCTTGCCAAGCAACTGGGCCTGCATTTCACGCTCCAGGACTTCCAGCCCCGTATGGTCCAGCACCATGTGATGGAACAGGAGCATCGCGATCCAGCGTCCGTTGTCGACGTCCTCTGCGATAACCAGGCGCAACATCGGCGCCTGGCGCACATCCAGGCGCACATGCCGGGCGTCGAAACGCTCCTGCAGCTGCGCAACGACATCCCCGGCGCTCGGATCCGGTTCCAGCTCATCGACGATCAGCCGAGCCTGTCGCCATACCACCTGCACCGGTTCGTCGAGGCTTTCCCAGGCCATCGAGGTCCTGAAGATGTCGTGGCGCTCGATCACCCGCTGCAACGCGAGGATGAAGTCATCCAGGCGTGCGCGGCTGTCAAAGCCGAACAGCGTCTGCAGCACATAGGGATCACCTTTTTTCGCCGTCAGGTGGTGATACAGGATGCCTTCCTGCAGGGGCGCCAGGGGGTAGATGTCCTGCACGTTTTGCGTGCCTCCCGGCACGCTTGCCACGATCCGATCGATGGCCTCCTGGCTCAATGCAGCCAGTGGCAACATGTCCGGGGTGATTCGCTCGCACCCTTGGACGATGGCATTGGCCGGTACCACCACCTCGCGGTGTCCGCCCACGGCGGCTGCCAGTGCCCGCAGCGTCGGTTGGCTGAACAGGACCCGCACGTCCACGGCCATCTCGGCCTGGCGCATGCGCTCGATCAGCCTCATCGCCAGCAGCGAATGGCCGCCCAGTTCGAAGAAGTTGTCGTGACGCCCCACACGCTCGACGTTCAACAACTCGGCCCACAGGCCGGCCAGCGCTTGCTCGACCTCGCCCTGGGGGGCCTCGTAGGCCTGGCTGGCGTACGCCTCCGCCGCCGGCACCGGCAAGGCCTTGCGGTCCACCTTGCCGTTCAGTGTCAAGGGGAACGCCGGCATCAGGACAAACGCGGCAGGTACCATGTATTCGGCCAGGGTGGCGGACAACTGCTCGCGTAACGCCGCCACGGTGAGGCTGACCTCAGGCTGTGCAATGAGGTACGCCACCAGGCGTTTCTCTCCCGGCTCGTCGGCCCGCACCACGACCACCGCGTCCTTCACGCCGTCACAGGCGACGAGCCTGGCCTCGATCTCTCCCAGTTCCACACGGAACCCGCGGACCTTGACCTGATCGTCGTTTCGTCCCAGGCACTCCAGATTGCCCTCGGGCAGCCAGCGGCCCAGGTCACCGGTGCGGTAAAGCAGCGCGCCGGGCTCTGGGCTGAACGGATCGGCGATGAACTTCTCCGCGCTCAGGTCCGCTCGGTTCAAGTACCCCTTGGCCACGCCCTTGCCGCCGATGCAGATCTCGCCGACCACACCCAGGGGCGCCAGCCGCTGGCGTGCATCCAGTACGTAGACCCGGGTATTGGAGATGGGCCCGCCAATGGGCACGCTTTGCGCGTGCTCGGCCACAGCCTTGACTTCCAGGGTCGTGGCGTAGGTGGTGGTTTCGGTCGGACCGTAGCAATGCACCAGGCGCAAGCCCGGCGCCAGGCTCAACAAGCGTCGGAAGGAGGCCGCGTCGGCGCGTTCGCCACCGCACAAAAGAATGCGCAAGCCGCCGATGGCTTCGGGGATCAGTTGCACGTACTGGTTGAAAATGGCCGTGGTCACGAACAGCACCGTGACGCCCGTATCGACCAGGACCTGGGCGAACCGCGCTGGTTCGAGGAGGGTTTCATGCTCGATCACCACCACCTGCCCGCCGTTGAGCAGCGCGCCCCAGACATCCATGGTGCTGGCGTCGAACGCCGGATTGGAGGCAAAGGCGATTCGGTCGTGGGCATTGAAATCGGCGTAGCCGTTGTTGATCACCAGCCGGTTGATGGCCCGGTGGGGAACCAGGACACCTTTGGGCTGCCCTGTCGAACCCGAGGTATACATGATGTAGGCAATCGATTCACTGGACTGCGCCAGTGCCGGATTGTGGATCGGGCCTTGCAGGGTCAAGGTGTCCAGCTCGACGCGAGAGGTGCCCTCGGGGGCGACTTCGGTACTGAAGGTGAGCAAGACCTTCGCCCGGCAATCCTCCAGCATGAAGCCCTGGCGCTCCAACGAAGCGTTGCGATCCAGGGGCACATAGGCCGCCGCGCATTTGAGGACCGCCAACTGGCCGACCAGCAGGTCGATCGAGCGCGGCAGCAGGATCGCGACGCAGTCGTCCGGTTGCACGCCCAGTCCCAACAGGTAATGGGCCAGGCGATTGGCTCGCTCGTTCAGTTGCGCATAACTGACCTGTCGCTGCCCATGCACCGCCGCGACCGCCTGGGGCAGGTGTGCAACCTGAGCCTCGAACAGCGCCAGGACGGTCTGGTCCTGCGGATAAGGGCGATCGGTGGCGTTGAAATCCGCCAGCAACAGGTCGCGTTCGGTTTGCGGCAGGATCTCCAGACGGTCGAGGGGCATGCGCGGCGCTTGCTCGAGGGCTTGTACCAGGCCTTCGAGCGCGGTGTGCATATAGGCACAGATGCGCTGCGCACCTATTCCCTGGACGACAAGGGTGCTCAACATGAAGCCTTCGCCCAAGTCATCCACCGACAGGGTCAGCGGGTAGTTGGTACGTTCCTCGCTGCCAAGGACTTCCATGCCCTGCCAGGCATCCCGGGCCTCGACCGAGGTCGCATCGGCCGCGCTGTGCCGGTAGTTCAGCAACGCGCTGAACAGCGGGGCCGGTGAAGCCACGCCGCTGCAACGCTGGGCCAGGGCCAGGGACGCATGCTCGTGGCCGAGCAAGGCAGTCAGTCGCCCATGGGTAGCCTTGACGCCGGCCAGCACGCCCTGTGCTTGCAGATCGACCCGCAGCGGCAACGTATTGATGAACATGCCCAGGGCCCGGTCGGCGCCCTCGCCGCCCTGCATCCGCCCCATCAGCACCGTGCCGAAGACAACATCCTGGCGTCCGGACAACCGTCCCAGCACCTGGGCCCACGCCAGGTGATGCAGGCTGGCCGCACTGACACCGATTCGCCGCGCCTGTGCCCGCAGCCGGCGGCTCAAGCCGGCTTCCACCGCGAGCTTCGCCTCCTCGATGCCAAGGCCGTCACCCTGGACCTGTTGCAAGCCCAAGGGCAGCGTCGGTTCGTCGACGTCGCCCAGCATGTCGCGGAAAAATGCCTCGTGCTCCTGCTCGCTGACACCCAGGCGAGCCTGGGCCACATAGTTTCGGTACGGCATCGCCTCGCCGAGCCGATCGGCCTGGCCGAGCAGGAGCATCTGCATCTCCTGTTGCACCACTTCCAGCGCGGTATGGTCCAGCGCGATATGGTGGAACAGCAGCATCGCCACCCAGCGCTGGTTGATCGGGTCATGGGCATGGCGCAGGCATATCAGCGGAGCCTGGCGAATGTCCAGGCAATGGTGCCGGGAGTCGAAGCGCGAATGGAGCTGGGTCACGGCATCGGCGCCTCCGGTTTCCAGCGTGACGGCTTCGACACTCAACGCGGCCCTGCGCCAGACCACCTGGATCGGCTGTTCCAGGCCCTCCCACAACACCGCCGTGCGCAGGATATCGTGACGATCGATAACGCCTTGCAGCGCCTGCGCGAAGGCCTCGATACGCGCTTCGCTGTGGAAGGCGAACATCGCCTGGAGCACGTAGGGATCGCCCTGCCGCGCCGCGATATGGTGGTAGAGAATGCCTTCCTGCAGCGGCGCCAGCGGGTAGATGTCCTGTACGTTGGACACACCGCCCGGCACGCTGGCGACGATCTGGTCGATCGCCTCCTGGGTCAACGACACCAGCGGCAACAGGTCAGGCGTGATCCGTTCGCAGCCGCAGGTGATTGCGTTGGCCGGGACCTCGACCTCATTGCCGCCGCCCACCGCCGCGGCCAGGGCCGCCAGGGTCGGCTGGCCGAACAGTACGCGGACATCGGCACTCAAGCCGACCTGGCGCATCTGTTCGATCAGGTTGACCGCCAGCAACGAATGGCCGCCCAGCTCGAAGAAATGATCGTGGCGCCCCACCCGCTCCACATGCAGGACCTGCCTCCACAGGCGGGCCAGGGTGTTTTCGACCTCCCCCACGGGGGCTTCGTAGCCCCGGCTGACGATCGAAGCCTGGTCCGGCACCGGCAAGGCCCTGCGGTCCAGCTTGCCATTGGAGGTGAGGGGCAAGGCCTGGAGCTGTACATAGGCCGCCGGCACCATGTAGTCCGGCAAGCGACTTTGCAGATGAGCGCGCAGGGCTTCGATATCCACCGCCTCGTCGCTGGAGCGCAGCGTGAAATACGCCACCAGGCGTTTCTCCCCAGGCGCGTCCTCGCGAACCAGCACCACGGCTTCCTTCACGTCATGGTGTTGGGCCAACCGGGCTTCGATCTCCCCCGGCTCGATACGGAAACCACGGATCTTCACCTGGCCGTCGTTACGGCCCAGGTACTCGATGTTGCCGTCGGCCAGGAAACGTCCCAGGTCTCCGGTGCGGTACATCAGGGCCCCGGGTCGCTGGCTGAAGGGATCGGTGAGGAATTTTTCGACCGTCAGTTCCGGACGGTTCAGGTAGCCCTTGGCGACGCCCATGCCGCCGATGTACAGCTCACCCGCCACGCCCTGCGGCACAGGCCGCTGTTGGGCGTCGAGAATGTAGACCCGGGTGTTGCCCAAGGGGCGACCGATGGGAATGCTGCCCTCGCCGACCGCCTTGATCTCGTACGTGGTGGTGAAGGTAGTGGCTTCCGTGGGACCGTAGCCGTTGAGCAGGTGAACCGGGGCGCCTTCCTTCAAGACGCGCCCGATCACCGCCGGGTCGAGTACATCGCCGCCCACGATCAGGTAGCGCAAGCGGGCGAAAGCCGTCATCAGGCTGGCCGCGTATTGATGGAACAGCCCCGCAGTCATCCACAACACACTCACCGATTGCTCGATCAGCAGCGTGCGCAGGCGCTCCTGGGACAGCAGCACTTGCTGCTCGACCACCACCACGCACCCGCCGTTGAGCAAGGGGGCCCAGACGTCCAGGGTGCTGGCGTCGAAGGCGGGATTGGAGGCAAAGGCCACCCGGTCCCGCTCGTTGAAATCGGCATAGCCGTTATTGATCACCAGCCGACTGATGGCCCGGTGCGGTACCAGCACGCCCTTGGGCGTGCCCGTGGATCCGGAGGTGTACATGATGTAGGCCGGCGCTTCACTCGACTGTGGCGGCGGCTCGGCGTGGGCCGGCTGCCCGCCAAGGTCGATGGTGTCCAGGTCCACGCGGCGCACGTGCGACGGCAACGCCTCGGCGCTGAGGGTCAGCGCCAGCACCGCGCAACTGTCCTGGATCATGAACCCCTGGCGCTCGGCGGGCGCGTTGACGTCCAGCGGCACATAGACCGCCGCGCACTTGAGGACCGCCAACTGGCTGACCAACAGTTCGAGCGAACGAGGCAGCAGCAGGGCCACGCTTTCACCGGCCTGCAGGCCAAGCCCCATCAGATGGGCCGCCAGGCGGTCGGACTGGCAATCCAGTTCACCATAGGTCAGGGTTCGTCCGCCCTGCACCGCTGCCGGCGCATCCGGCCGGGCCCGGGCCTGAGCCTGGAACAAAACCTGGATCGGCTGTTCCCGGGGATAATCGCGGTCGCTGTCGTTGAAACCCAGCAACACACGTTCCCGCTCTGCCGCCGGCAGCCATGACAGGCTGTTGAGCATCGCCCCGGGGCTTGACTCCAGGGCGCCGACCAGGCTTTCAACGGCCGCCAGCATGTATTCGCCTATGCGCTGCGCACCGATGAGCGTACTGGCCTGCACCGTCAGGGCAAACGCGTCGGAGAAATCGTCCACCGAGAGAATCAGCGGGTAGTTGGTGCGTTCTTCCGCACTCAGGGCTTCGATCCCCTCCCAGGCCTGGCTCGCTTCCACAGGCAGGACTTGAGCCGCGCTGGCGCTGTGGCGGTAGTTCAACAGCGTACTGAACAGCGGCGCCGGGGCCGCCACGCCGCTGCAACGTTGCGCCAGGGCCAGGGATGCGTATTCGTGGCCCAGCAGGCTGCTCAGCCAGCCGTGGGTGCTCTTCACCCCATCGCGGACACTCTGCGCCCCTGCACCGACCCGCAGCGGCAGGGTATTGATGAACATGCCCAGGGCCCGGCTCATGCTTTCGCCCGCCTGCATCCGCCCCAGCATCACCGTGCCGAACACCACGTCCTCGCGGCCCGAGACGCAGCCCAGTACCTGGGCCCAGGCGAGATGGAAAATACTCGCCGCGCTCACCCCGAGCTGTCGCGCGTGCCCGCGCAAGCGCCGACCGAGGTCCGGAGGCACTGCCAGGTGATGTTCCTCGATGGCAGTGCCGTCCCCCAGTACATCCTGTTGGCCGAAGGGCAGCGTCGGCTCCTCGACGTCGCCAAGCATCTTGCGGAAGAACGCCTCGTCGGCCTGCCGCTGGCCGGCCTGACGGGTGCGGGCCACATAGTTGCGGTAAGGGATGGCAGGCTGCAACTGATCAGCCTGCCCCATCAGGCAAGCCTGCATTTCGCTCTGCACGACCGTCAGGGCCGCGTGGTCCAGGGCCATGTGGTGGAACAGCAGCATGGCGGCCCAGCGCTGGTGGACGGTGTCTTCGGCGACCACCAGCAACAGCAACGGCGCCTGGCTGACGTCCAGGCGATAGTGGCGAGGATCGAAGCGCGCCTGCAATTGCGCCATCGCATCGCCCTCGCCCAGCTCGGCGCTGATGTCCTTGACACCCAGCCGGGCCTGGCGCCAGACCACCTGGACCGGCTCTTCCAGCCCTTCGCGGACGATGGCGGTGCGCAGGATGTCGTGTCGGTCGATCACGCTTTGCAAGGCATCGACAAAATCCGCCAGGCGCTCACGCCGAGCGATGCTGAACCGTGCCTGCAGGACATACGGGTCGCCCTGGGTCGCCATCAGGTGGTGATAGAGAATCCCCTCCTGCAACGGCGCCAGCGGGTAAATGTCCTGCACATTGGGCGCACCGCCCGGAACCGTGGCAACGATGCGGTCGATGGCGCTCTGGTCCAGGCTCACCAGCGGCAGCATCTGCGGCGTGATGCGCGTGCAGCCGGCGGGGATGGCGTTGGGGGCGATGTCGGGTTCGCCGCCCTGGTTGGCATCGTATTGGCCGGCCTGGATCAACGAGATCAGTGCGCTCTTGTGTTCGCGCAGCAAGGCCAGTACCGCAGGCTCGCTCAGCGATTGTTTTCGGCCCCGCACCACGAGCTGATCGCCCTTGACTGAAAGCTGTACGTCTTTCTCTCTTAGTGTCGCCAACAGTTCGATCACACTCACAGGACAATCTCCATTTTTTCTGTCGTTGCCGCGTATTCCGAGAGCGTTGGCCGCTCGAATAACGTCCGCACATCCGCTTCCATGCCTTCCTGGCGCATCCGCTCCATCAGGCTGACGGCGAGCAGGGAATGCCCGCCCAGTTCGAAGAAATGATCGTGACGACCGACACGCTCTACGTTGAGCACTTCAGCCCACAACTGGGCCAGGGTGATTTCGGTGTCGCCGACCGGCGCTTCATAGCCACGGCTGATGAACGCCCCCAGGTCCGGCGCCGGCAGCGCCTTGCGGTCGAGCTTGCCGTTGGGGGTCAGCGGCATCGCGTCCAGGCAGACGTAGGCCACCGGTACCATGAAGGCGGGCAGTTGTGCCTGCAGGTACAGGCGCAGCGCTTCGATGCCCAGTGCTTCGTCTGTCGGGTACTGGGTGAAATAGGCCACCAGACGCTTCTCCCCCGGAACGTCTTCACGGGCCAGCACCGCCGCTTCCTTCACCGCCTCGTGCTGGGCGAGCCTGGCTTCGATTTCGCCCAGTTCGATACGGAAACCGCGGATCTTCACCTGGTCGTCGTTGCGCCCCAGGTACTGCAGGGTACCGTCGGGCAACCAGCGACCGATGTCTCCGGTCTTGTACAAGCGGGCATCGGCCTGGCCGTAGAACGGATCGGCCATGAAGCGGGTTTGGTTGAGCTCCGGCCGGTTCAGGTAGCCACGCGCCACACCGACACCGCCGATGTGAATCTCGCCCGGCACCCCCACCGGCAACAGCTGGCCGTGGTGGTCCAGCACGTGCAGCTGCATGTTGCGGATGGGCCGGCCAATCGGGATCGACTGGTCCCGGTAGGTTTCCAGATGGCTATCCACGATGTGCCAGGCAACCACGTCGCTGCACTCGGTCGGCCCGTAGCTGTTGATCACCGTTGGCCGTGGCTGCGGCAGTTTCTCCAGCAGGGCGACCTGGATCGGCTCGCCGCCCAGGACCACCCGTTTCAGGCAGGCCAGTGCCTGCTGATGGTCGGCGTCCACCAGCGCATGGAACGCGCTGGGCGACATGTTGAGGTGAGTGATCCCGGCCTCGGCGACCTGGGCGACGATGGCACCTGGATTGAAGGGTTCTTCAGCCAGATGCAGCGTGGCGCCCACCATGAGCGGTGCCAGGATGTTCTTCTGGGTCAGGTCGAAGTTGTAGGAAGAGGCCAGCAGCACTGCATCGCCGGCATGGAACGCCAGGTCCTCGAGGTACCAGTCCATCAGGTTGCGCAGGCCGCGACGCTCCACCATCACGCCCTTGGGCAGTCCGGTCGAACCGGAGGTGTAGATGACATAGGCCAGGTGGCCAGGTGTCAGGCCTGTCACGTGCGGGTTGTGATCCGGCTCGTCCAGCCATGGGCCGGCGTCCAGGTCGATCAGGGGCACCTGGGCGTCCGACAGCAGCGCCCGGGTACCGGCCTGGGTCAGCACCGCAACCGGCGCGCTGTCCTGCAGCATGAACGCAAGGCGCTCGGCCGGATAAGCCGGATCCAGGGGGACATACCCCCCGCCGGCCTTGAGCACCGCCAGCAGTCCTACCACCATGTCGACACTGCGCTCGACGCAGATCGCCACCCGCGAATCCCCTTCCACGCCCTGCTTGCGCAGATAATGGGCCAGCCGGTTGGCTCGCTCGTTCAACTGGCGATAGGTCAGCCGCTGTGCGCCACCGTGCACGGCCAGGTCATCCGGCGTGCGCTGTGCCTGCGCCTCGAACGACGCCTGAATGGCTGGTTGCTGCCGTGGGGCGTCGGCTTGGTGGGCATTGAACTCGGCCAGCAGCCTGTGGCGCTCGCCAGGCGGCAGGATCGACAGCTGATGCAGTGGCGCCTGAGGAGACTGTTCGAGCATCTCGATCAGCCTTTCCAGGGTCTGGCGCACATAACCACACATCCGCTGGGCACCGATGCGCGCAGGCGTCATCACAGTGAAGCTGAACGCCTCGCCCTGGTCGTCCACCGCCAGCGTCAAGGGATAGTTGGTCCGCTCTTCGCCACTGAGCATCTGGATACCGTCCCAGGCCGACAACGCCTCGGTGGTGGTGATCGCACCCGTGTGCCGATAATTGAGCAAGGCACTGAACAGTGGCGTCGGCGCTTCCACGCCGCTGCAACGTTGCGCCAGTGCCAGCGAGGCGTGCTCGTGCCCCAGCAAGGCGGTCAGCCGCGCATGGGTCGTGGTCACACCGGCACGCACATCGGTTTGCAGGCTGACCCGCAGTGGCAGCGTATTGATGAACATCCCCAGCGCCCGGTCGGCCCCCTCGCCGCCTTGCATCCGGCCCATCAGGACGGTACCGAACACCACCTCTTCGCGGCCCGACACCTTGCCCAGCACCTGGGCCCAGACCAGGTGGTACAGGCTCGCCGCGCTCACACCGAGCAGACGGGCCTGGGCCCGCAATCGGCGGCTCAGGTCGGCCTCGACAAGCTGTCCGGCCTCCTCGATCCCGCTGCCATCGCCTTGCACATCCTGCAAACCGAACGGCAATGTCGGCTCGTCGACGTCGCCAAGCATGTCGCGGAAAAACGCTTCGTGGGCCTCGCGGCTCACCCCCAGGCGAGCCTGGGCCACGTAGTTGCGGTACGGCACCGACGCCGGCAAGCGATCTGCCCGCCCGAGCATGTGCGCCTCGATCTCGGCGGACAGTGCCGCCAGGGACGTGGCGTCGTCCACCAGATGATGGAACAGCAGCATACCCACCCAGCGCTGGTTCGCCGGGTCCTGGGCATAGGCGACCCGCATCAGCGGTGCCTGGCGAATGTCCAGGCGGTAGTGCCTGGGGTCGAAGCGTTGGTGCAACTGCGCGGCGACATCGCCCGCCGCCGGGTCCAGCTCCACCGACTCCACCACCATCCGGGCGTCACGCCAGACCACCTGCACGGGCTCGGCCAGGTCCTCCCAGAGCACACTCGTACGCAAGATGTCATGCCGGGCGACGACCGATTGGAACGCGTGGGTAAACGCCTCCAGTCGGGCGAAGGTGTCGAACGCGAACATCATGTATTGCAGATAGGGATCGCCCTGGGCGGCGGCGAGGTGGTGATAAAGGATACCTTCCTGCAGCGGTGCCAGGGCATAGATGTCCTGTACGTTGGCCAAGCCGCCCGGCACCATCGCCACCACGCGGTCGATCTCGTCCTGGCTCAGGGTCGCCAGAGGCAACAGCTCTGGCGTGATCCGTCGACAGTCCGAGGCAATACGATTGGCCGGCACCACCACGTCCGTACGTCCGCCTACCGCAGCGGCCAGGGCCGCCAGGGTCGGTTGACCGAACAGCACCCGGACGTCGGCGCTCAGCCCGACCTGGCGCATGCGTTCGATCAGCTTCACCGCCAGCAGGGAATGGCCCCCCAGTTCGAAGAAGTTATCGTGACGACCGATCCGATCAAGATCCAGCAGGTCCTGCCAGATCGTGGCGATGACGGTTTCGGCATCGCCTTGCGGTGCTTCGTATTCGCGAGTCGCCACCGATGACTGGTCCGGCGTCGGCAACGCCTTGCGGTCGAGCTTGCCGTTGGTGGTCAACGGGAAGGCATCGAGCATCACGAAGGCGCCTGGCACCATGTAGTCCGCCAGGGAGCCCAGCAGTGCGGCACGCAACCCGGCTGCCGTGGGCGGCTCGCCTTCTTCGGCGATCACATAGGCCACCAGGCGCTTGTCCCCCGGCTCGTCCTCGCGCGCGATGACCACCGCTTCGCGGACACCTTCGCACGCGGCCAGCCTGGCTTCGATCTCGCCCAGCTCGATGCGGAAGCCACGAATCTTCACCTGGTCGTCGTTGCGGCCCAGGTATTCGATGCTGCCGTCGGCCAGTCGGCGTCCCAGGTCGCCGGTCCGGTACAGACGCGCCCCTTCGCATCCACTGAAGGGATCGGCGATAAAGCGCTGCCGATCGAGCTCGGGACGATTCAGGTAACCACGGGCCACACCCGCACCGCCGACGTACATTTCCCCGACTACACCCACCGGTACCGGCTCGCGCCGGGCGTCGAGCACATGCAATTGCAGGTCGGGAATGCGCGTGCCGATGGGGCTGACACCGACCCGCTGCGCGTCGTCCGCGCTCAGTGCGTGGTAAGTCACGTGCACGGTGGTTTCGGTGATGCCGTACATGTTCACCAGTTGCGTGCCGGCGTTGATCTCCCGGGCATACCACGGTTTGAGAATGCCGGTCTCCAAGGCTTCGCCGCCAAAGATCACCTGGCGCAGGCTGTGCCTGAGCTCGCTTTCGCCCTGGGCCGCGATCAGTTGGCGGAAGGCACTCGGCGTCTGGTTCAGTACCGTGACGCCCTCCTCGCACAGCAGCGTGTAGCAATCCTGCGGCGAACGGCTTACCAGTTGCGGCACCACCAGCAGGCGACCGCCGTGGGTCAGCGCGCCCCAGATTTCCCAGACCGAGAAGTCGAAGGCGAAGGAATGGAACAAGGCCCAGACGTCCTGGGAACCGAAATCGAACCAGGGTCGGGTGGCCGAGAACAGCCGCGCCACATTGCGATGCTCCACCATCACCCCCTTGGGCAGGCCGGTGGAGCCGGAGGTGTAGATCACGTAGGCCAGGTGGCTGGAATCCAGGCCCGCCACCTGGGGGTTGCCCAGGGACGCTTCCGGCCATTCAGCACGGTCCAGATCGATCACCGGAACCGTCACGTCTGCCAGGCAATGCCGCGTCGCAGCCTGGGTGAGCACCGCCACCGGCGCGCTGTCCTGCAGCATGAAGGCCAGGCGCTCGGCCGGATAGGCCGGATCCAGCGGTACATAGCCGGCACCGGACTTGAGGATACCCAGCAGGCCGACGATCATGTCCAGCCCACGCTCGACGCAGATCGCCACCCGGTCATCGGGGCGAATGCCCAGGGACAACAGGTGATGGGCCACCTGGTTGGCCCGGGCGTTGAGTTCGCCATAGGTCAGCGAACGGTCCTCGAACCGCACCGCCAGCGCATCGGGCCGGGCTGCGGCGCAGGCCTCCACCTGCCCGTGGATCAACGCGTCATGGGGGTAGGTCGCCGACGACGCATTCCAGGTCTCCAGCAGTTGGCGACGCTCGGCCTGCGGCAGCACCGGCAGGCTCTGCACCGGTGTTTGCGGCGCCTGTTCCAGGGCCTCGAACAGGCTGCGCAGCGCGACTTGCAGGTAGTCGCAGATGCGTTGCGCCCCGATCCGCGATTCCACCAGCGCCGTCAGGCTGAAGCCATCCCCGAGGTCATCGACGTTCATGGTCAGCGGGTAGTTGGTACGTTCTTCGCTGGACAGCATCTGCATGCCGCTCCAGGCCGACAGCAAGGCCTCTGTCACCTGCGTGGCACTGTGGCGGTAATTCAGCAGCGCACTGAACAAAGGCGTCGGCGCCGCCACGCCACTGCAACGCTGGGCCAGGGCCAGGGAAGCGTGCTCATGAGCCAGCATTCCGGTCAGCCGGGCATGGGTCGCCTTCACCGCCTCGTCCACGCTTTGCTCGCCCACCGACACGCATATCGGCAAGGTATTGATGAACATCCCCAGCGCACGGTCGGCACCGTCGCCCCCCTGCATCCGCCCCATCAGTACGGTGCCGAAGACCACGTGTTCCTGGCCGCACGCCAGGGCCATGACCCGTGCCCAGGCCAGATGGATCAGGCTCGCGGCGCTGACGCCCAGGCGCCGGGCCTGGCTGCGCAGCCCCCGGCCCACAGCGTCATCGACCGCAACCGTGACTTCCTCGATGCCACGCCCGTCGCCCTGGACCTGGGCCAATCCGAACGGCAGCGTCGGCTCCTCGATCTCACCGAGCATCTGCCGGAAAAACACTTCGTGCTCTTGCTCGCTCATTCCAAGCCTGGCCTGGGCGACATAGTTGCGGTACGGCACCGCTTCGGCCAACTGTGCGGCTTCGCCCATCAGGTGCGCCTGCATTTCGTGCTGCACCACTTCCAAGGCCGTATGGTCCAGGGCCATGTGGTGGAACAGCAGGATCGCCACCCAGCGGTCCTGGGCCTCGTCCCGGGCATGGACCAGTTGCAGCATCGGCGCCCGACGCAGATCCAGGCGGTAGTGCCGCGCATCGAAACGGGTCGCCAGTTGCGTGGCGACGTCACCGGCGGTGGCCTCGGGCTCGAAGCGTTGCGGCGCCAGCCGCACCTGGCGCCAGACCACTTGCAGCGGCTCGTCCAGGCCTTCCCAGACCACGCTGGTGCGCAGGATGTCATGGCGATCGATCACCACCTGCAACGCCTCGACGAACGCTTCGAAACGCTCGAGCGTATCGAAGGCGAACTGCGATTGAAGCACGTAGGGGTCGCCCTGTTCGGCGGCCAGGTGGTGATAGAGGATGCCTTCCTGCAGCGGCGCCAGCGGGTAGATGTCCTGCACGTTGCGTGCGCCACCGGGCACCGTGGCCACGATCCGGTCAATGGTTGGCTGATCAAGCGCTACCAAGGTGAGCATGTCCGGGGTGATCTGCACACAGTCGGCGGCAATCAGGTTCGCCGGCACCTCGATTTCCTTGCCACTGCCAATGGCGGCCGCCAGGGCCGCCAGGGTCGGCTGGCTGAACAGCACGCGCACATCGGCGCTCAGCCCGGCCTGGCGCATGCGTTCGATCAGGGTCACCGCCAGCAGCGAATGGCCCCCCAGTTCGAAGAAGTGGTCGTGACGCCCCACCTGTTCGACCTTGAGCACCTCGGCCCAGAGCCGGGCCAGGGTCTGTTCCACCGCTCCCTGGGGCGCTTCGTATTCACGACTGGCATAAGCCTCGGCGTCCGGCGCCGGCAAGGCCCGGCGATCCAGCTTGCCGTTGGCCGTCAAGGGGAACGACGGCAGCACCACGAAGGCGCTGGGGACCATGTAGTCGGCCAGTGCACTCGCCAACTCTGCGCGCAGATCCTGCACCGACAGGGTGACACCCGGCTCGGCAATCACATACCCCACCAGGCGCTTGGGACCGGTCTCGTCCTGGCGCGCCAGCACCACCGCGTCCTGCACCCCCGGACACTGGCCGAGCCGCGCTTCGATTTCCCCCAGCTCGATACGAAAGCCACGGATCTTCACCTGGTCGTCGTTACGCCCCAGGTAGTCCACGCTGCCGTCGACACGCCAGCGCGCCAGGTCGCCGGTGCGATAGAGCAACGCCCCAGGGTCGGCGCTGAACGGGTCGGTCACGAACTTCTCGGCGGTCAGTTCGGGGCGGTTCAGATACCCTTTCGCCACGCCATCGCCACCGATGTACAACTCCCCCGCCACGCCCACCGGCACCGGTTGCAGCTGGGCATCCAGCACGTAGACACGGCTGTTGCCCACCGGACGGCCAATGGGAATGCCGCCCTCGCCCACGGCTCTGATTTCGTGGGTCGTGGTGAATGTGGTGGCTTCCGTCGGGCCATAGCCATTGAGCAGGTGCTGCGGCGCGCCTTCTTTCAAGACCCGGCCGATCACCGCCGGATCGAGCACATCACCGCCGACGATCAGGTAACGCAAGTGCTTGAACACCGGCATCAGGCCGGCGGCGTACTGATGGAACAGGCCGGCGGTCATCCACAGCACGCTGACCCGCTGCTCGGTCAGCAACCGGGCGAAACGCTCCCGGGACAACAGCACGTCCTGGTCGACCACCACCACGCAGCCGCCGTTGAGCAATGGCGCCCAGACGTCCAGGGTACTGGCGTCGAAGGCCGGGTTGGAGGCGAACGCCACCCGGTCCCGGGCATTGAAATCGGCGTAGCCGTTGTTGATCACCAGTCGGTTGATCGCCCGATGCGGCACCAGCACACCCTTGGGAGTGCCGGTGGAACCGGAGGTGTACATGATATAGGCCACCGCTTCGGCGCTCTGGGGCAGATCGAGGTCGACACAGGTTTCATCCACCTCCATGTGACCCAGGTCCACCCGCAGAGGACCCGCAGGAACCTTCTGACCTTTGCGGGCCAGGACCACCTGCGCTCCACTGTCGTCGACCATGAACTGCTGGCGCTCCAGCGGCGCGCCGATATCCAGCGGCACGTAGACGGCGGCACACTTGAGCACCGCCAACTGGCCGACCAGCAGCTCGATCGAACGCCCCAGCCCCAGCGCCACGCGGTCCCCGGGCTGCACGCCCAGGCCTGCCAGATGGCGCGCCAGGCCGTTGGCCCAGGCGTTGAGCTCGCTGTAGGTCAGGCAACGCCCATCCTGCACAGCGGCGATGGCGTGTGGACGAGCCTCGGCCTGGGCTTCGAACAACCCATGGACGGTCCGATCCTGCGGATAAGGACGCATGGTCGCATTGAAACCCGCCACCACCTGCCGACGCTCGGCAGCCGGCAGTATCGCCAGACGGTTCAACGGCGTCGACGGCGCCAGCTCCAGGGACTCCACCAGGGTTTCCAGGGCAATGTGCATGTACTCGCAGACCCGTTGCGCGCCGATCCGTGGCACCGCCAGCGCGGTCAGGTGGAAATCGTCGCCCAGGTCGTCCACCGACAGGGTCAGCGGGTAATTGGTGCGTTCTTCGTTGCTCAGGGTCTCGATGCCTTCCCAACCGGCCAGGGCCTGGCTGGAATCCGCGAGGCCGGCGCTGTGACGATAGTTGAGCAAGGCGCTGAACAGCGGCATGGGCGCAACCACGCCACTGCAACGCTGTGCCAGGGCCAGGGACGCGTGTTCATGGCCCAGCAGGCCGGTCAATCGCGCGTGGGTGGCTTCCACCCCTTCACGCACGCTTTGGATGCCCACTTCCACTCGCAGGGGCAAGGTGTTGATGAACATGCCCAGGGCCCGGTCAGCACCGTCCCCGCCTTGCATGCGCCCCATCAGTACGGTGCCGAATACCACGTCGTCCTTGCCGGACACGCGGCCCAGCAACTGTGCCCAGGCCAGGTGAACCAGGCTGGCAGCGCTGACACCCAACTGCCGCGCCAGGACCCGTAGGCGCTGGCTCAACGCCGTGTCGACAGGCCGCCGGGCTTCCTCGATATCCCGCCCGTCACCCTGCACGTCCCGTACACCGAACGGCAGGGTCGGCTCGTCGATATCGCCGAGCATCTCGCGGAAGAAGTGTTCGTGCTCCTGTTCGCTCACGCCCAGGCACGCCTGCGCCACATAGTTGCGATAAGGCACTGCCGCCGCCAGCGGAGCGGTCTTGCCCAACAGATGCGCCTGCATCTCGTGCTGCACCACTTCCATGGCCGTGTGGTCCAGGGCCATGTGGTGGAAGAGCAACACCGCGACCCAGCGTCCCCTGGCCGCGTCTTGCGCGTAAGCCAGCCGCAGCATGGGGGCACGGGTGATATCGAGACGGTAATGCCGCGGGTCGAAGCGGGCCTGCAACTGCGAGGCGATATCCCCCGCCGCGTCGGCCAGCGCCACCTCTTCCACCACCAGTCGGGCTTTACGCCAGACCACCTGCACCGGTGAGTCGAATCCTTCCCAGACCACGCTGGTGCGCAGGATGTCGTGGCGATCGATGACATGCTCAAGCGCATCGACGAAAGCCGTCAATCGGTCACGATTGTGCAGTTCGAAGAGTATTTTCAGTACATAGGGGTCGCCCTGCTCGGCGGTCAGGTGGTGGTAGAGGATGCCTTCCTGCAGCGGCGCCAGCGGGTAGATGTCCTGTACGTTGCGTGCGCCACCGGGCACCGTGGCCACGATCCGGTCAATGGTTGGCTGATCAAGCGCTACCAAGGTGAGCATGTCCGGGGTGATCTGCACACAGTCGGCGGCAATCAGGTTCGCCGGCACCTCGATTTCCTTGCCGCTGCCAATGGCGGCCGCCAGGGCCGCCAGGGTCGGCTGGCTGAACAGCACGCGCACATCGGCGCTCAGCCCGGCCTGGCGCATGCGTTCGATCAGGGTCACCGCCAGCAGCGAATGGCCCCCCAGTTCGAAGAAGTGGTCGTGACGCCCCACCTGTTCGACCTTGAGCACCTCGGCCCAGAGCCGGGCCAGGGCCTGTTCCACCGCTCCCTGGGGCGCTTCGTATTCACGGCTGGCATAAGCCCCGGCGTCCGGCGCCGGCAAGGCCCGGCGGTCCAGCTTGCCGTTGGCCGTCAGCGGCAGCGTCTCAAGCAGTACGTAGGCCATGGGCATCATGTAATCGGGCAACTGCGCATGCAGATGGCTACGCAGCGTCTCGATGGTCACACCTGCCTGCGGGTCGTTCAGGGTGAAATAAGCCACCAGGCGCTTCTCGCCTGGCACGTCTTCACGCGCCAGGACGGCAGCCGCCCTGATGCTGTCATGCTCGGCGAGCCGCGCTTCGATTTCCCCCAGTTCGATACGAAAGCCACGGATCTTCACCTGGTCGTCGTTACGCCCCAGGTAGTCCACGCAGCCGTCGACACGCCAGCGCGCCAGGTCGCCGGTGCGATAGAGCAACGCCCCAGGGTCGGCGCTGAACGGGTCGGTCACGAACTTCTCGGCGGTCAGTTCGGGGCGGTTCAGATACCCTTTCGCCACGCCATCGCCACCGATGTACAACTCCCCCGCCACGCCCACCGGCACCGGTTGCAGCTGGGCGTCCAGCACGTAGACACGGCTGTTGCCCACCGGACGGCCAATGGGAATGCCGCCCTCGCCCACGGCTCGGATTTCGTGGGTCGTGGTGAATGTGGTGGCTTCCGTCGGGCCATAGCCATTGAGCAGGTGCTGCGGCGCGCCTTCTTTCAAGACCCGGCCGATCACCGCCGGATCGAGCACATCACCGCCGACGATCAGGTAACGCAAGTGCTTGAACACCGGCATCAGGCCGGCGGCGTACTGATGGAACAGGCCGGCGGTCATCCACAGCACGCTGACCCGCTGCTCGGTCAGCAACCGGGCGAAACGCTCCCGGGACAACAGCACGTCCTGGTCGACCACCACCACGCAGCCGCCGTTGAGCAATGGCGCCCAGACGTCCAGGGTACTGGCGTCGAAGGCCGGGTTGGAGGCGAACGCCACCCGGTCCCGGGCATTGAAATCGGCGTAGCCGTTGTTGATCACCAGTCGGTTGATCGCCCGATGCGGCACCAGCACCCCCTTGGGAGTGCCGGTGGAACCGGAGGTGTACATGATGTAGGCCACCGCTTCGGCGCTCTGGGGCAGATCGAGGTCGGTGCTGGCTTCAGCCAACTCCAGGCGATCCAGGTCGACCCGCACAGCGCTCTGCGCCGAGACCAGGGAGCTCTGGGTCAGCAGGACCTTGGCCCCGCTGTCGTCGACCATGAACTGCTGGCGTTCCAACGGCGCGCTGGTGTCCAGCGGCACGTAGACGGCGGCGCACTTGAGCACCGCCAACTGGCTGACCAGCAGTTCAACCGAACGGGCCAATCCCAGCGCTACACGGTCCCCCGGCTGCACACCCAGGCCTGCCAGATGGCGAGCCAGACGATTGGCCCTGATGTTGAGTTCACCGTAGGTCAGGCATTGTTCATCGTGCACCACGGCGATGGCATCCGCACAATCCTGCGCCTGCTGTTCGAACACGGCATGGACGGTCTTGTCCCGTGGATAGGCGCGTGTGGTCGCGTTGAACGCCTCCAGTACCCGCTCGCGTTCGGCATGGGGCAGCACAGCCAGGTCGTGCAGACGTGTAGCCGGGCTGGACTCCAGTGCCGTGGCGAGGCTCTGCAGCGCGCGCTCCATATACGCGCAGACCCGCTGCGCGCCGATGCCGTTCTTCACCAGGACGGTCAGGGCGAAATCCTCGCCCAGGTCATCCACCGACAACGTCAGGGGATAGTTGGTACGTGATTCGCCGTCCAGCGTCTCGATGCCCTGCCAGGCAGCGTCAACCTCCAGCGCATCGACCTGTTCACTGGAGTTGCGGTAGTTCAGCAAGGCACTGAACAGCGGTGCCGGTGCGCTCACGCCACTGCAGCGTTGCGCCAGGGCCAGCGAGGCGTGCTCATGGCCCAACAGCGCGGTGAGACGCCCATGGACGGCCTGGACACCCGTGCGGACATCCTGGTCATCGACGCTGACGCGAAGGGGCAAGGTATTGATGAACATGCCCAATGCGCGGTCGGCACCCTGGCCGCCCTGCATCCGGCCCAGCAGCACCGTACCGAACACCACCTCGGATTTGCCCGAGACACAGGCCAGGACTTGCGCCCAGGCCAAGTGACAAAGGCTGGCCGTCCCCACGCCGGACCGGCGCGCAAGACGCCGCAGACGACGGCTCAGATCGCGCTCGAGCAATCGGCCGGCTTCTTCGATGTCGTGGCCGTCCCCCTGCACCTGTTGCAAGCCGAACGGCAGGGTCGGCTCCTCCACGTCGCCGAGCATGTCGCGGAAGAACGCCTCGTGCTCTTCCTGGCTCACGCCCAGGCGAGCCTGGGCCACATAGTTGCGATAAGGCACTGCCGCATCCAGTTGCCCGACTTGCCCCAGCAGATGCGCCTGCATTTCGCGCTGCACCACTTTGAGCGCCGTATGGTCAAGGGCGATGTGGTGGAACAGCAGCAGGGCGACCCAGCGCTGGTTGGGCTTGTCTTCGGCGAAGGCCAGGTGCATCAACGGTGCCTGGGTCATGTCCAGCCCATAGAGCCGGGCATCGAAACGTTGTTGCAACTGTTCGACGATGCCTGCGCCTTGCGGGTCCGGCTCGAACGCTTCCAGCTTCAGCGGCGCCTGGCGCCAGACCACTTGCTGAGGTTCGTCGAGGCCTTCCCACACGATCGCGGTACGCAAGATGTCGTGGCGATCGATGACGCTCTGCAACGCAAGGATGAAATCATCGAGGCGCTGCCGGTCTCGCAGGCCAAACAGCGCCTGAAGGAGATAGGGGTCGCCCTGCTCGGCCGACAGATGATGGTAGAGAATCCCCTCCTGGAGCGGTGCCAGGGGGTAGATGTCCTGCACATTGCCCGCACCACCCGGCACGCTCGCCACGATCCGGTCGATGGCCTCCTGGTCCAGCCTGGTCAACGACAGCATGTCCGGCGTGATTCTCGTGCAATCCCGGGCAATGCCGTTGGCCGGCACCTCGACTTCGCAGTACCCGCCCACTGCCGCCGCCAGCGCCGATAGCGTTGGCTGGCCGAACAGCACGCGCACGTCGGCACTCAGGCCCACCTGACGCATCCGCTCGATCAGGCTGACAGCCAGCAAGGAATGACCGCCCAGTTCGAAGAAATGGTCGTGACGACCGACCTGTTCCACGCCCAGCAGCGCTTGCCAGATCTGCGCCAGGGTGGTTTCGACGTCGCCTTGAGGGGCTTCATAGCCTCGGGTAATGACCGAGTCGAGGTCTGGCGCCGGCAAGGCCTTGCGGTCCAGCTTGCCGTTGGGGGTCAACGGCAAGGCGTCCAGGCGCACGTAGGCCACGGGCACCATGTAATCCGGCAATTGCCCTTGCAGATGGCTGCGCAGGGCCTCGATGTCCACGGCCCGGGACTCGGTGAAATAGGCCACCAGGCGTTTATCGCCGGGGACGTCCTCACGGGCCAGGATCACCGCCTCTTTTACCGCTTCATGCCCAGCGAGCCGTGCTTCGATCTCCCCCAGTTCGATGCGGAAACCACGGATCTTCACCTGGTCGTCGTTACGACCCAGGTATTCGATATTGCCGTCCGGCAGGTATCTCCCCAGGTCGCCGGTCCTGTACATCCGGGCGTTGGTTTCGTGGCTGAACGGGTCCTTCAGGAAGCGTTCGGCGGTGAGGTCATCGCGATTGAGGTAACCGCGCGCCACACCGGCACCGCCGATATAGATCTCTCCTGGCACACCCAATGGCACCGGTTGTCGCTGTTCATCCAGCAGATAGAACTGGGTATTGGCTACCGGTTTACCGATATGCGCAGCGAAACCCTCTTCGCGGGACATCGATACCCAGCTTGAGTAAGTGGTGGTTTCCGATGGGCCATAGAGGTTGCACAGGCGCTTGACGGAAGTCTGCTCGAACAGCGCTTCCACCAGGCTGCGCTTGAGGGCTTCACCCGCCACGTTGACGGTCTCGACACCCTCGCCCAAGCCACCGGATTCCAGCAGTGCCTTGAGGGCCGACGGCACCGTGTTGATCAAGGTGATGTCGTGCTCGCCCTGTTGCAGTTCCAGCACATTGGCGACCACGTCGATGCTGCCACCGCAGGTCAACGGCGCGAAGCACTCGTAGACCGCCAGGTCGAAGTTCAGCGAAGTGGAGAACAGCGTCTTCGACAAGGTTTCAGAGTCGAAGGAACGCTGTGCCCAGGTCAGGAAGTTCACCGTGTTGCGGTGCTCGATCATCACGCCCTTGGGCAGACCGGTGGAACCGGAGGTGTAGATCACATAGGCCAGGTGCGACGAGGTCAGTTCCGGAACCTGGGGATTCAGAACGGATTCGTCCTGCCAAAGTTCGCTGCCCAGATCGATGACCGGCATCGCAGCGCCGGCCAACAATCCAAGCGTCGCCGCCTGGGCCAGCACCGCCGCCGGGGCGCTGTCTTCCAGCATGTAGGCGATCCGGTCCGCCGGGTAAGCCGGATCCAGCGGTACGTAACCGCCGCCAGCCTTGAGGATCGCCAGCAGGCCCACCACCATGTCGAGACCGCGCTCGACACAGATCGCCACCCGAGAATCGGGTTTTACGCCCTGCTTGCGCAGGTAATGGGCCAGGCGGTTGGCCCGCTCGTTCAATTCGCGATAAGTCAAGCGTTGCCCACGATGCAGCACCGCCAACGACTCCGGCGTGCGCTGAACTTGCGCTTCGAACAGCCCGTGAATCGTCTGCGCCAGCGGGTATTCGGCCTGGGTGGCGTTGAAGCCCACCAGCAACTCTTCACGTTCCGTCGCCGGCAAGATCGGCAGGTCGGCCAATGGATTTTCCGGCGCATGCTCCAGGGCCTCCACCAGGTTCGCCAGTGCCGTTTCCATATAGGCGCCGACCCGTGCCGCGCCCACACCGGCCACGGCCTGAACGGTGAGGCCGAAGCCTTCGCCGAGATCGTCCACCGACAACGTCAATGGATAGTTGGTGCGTTCCTCGCCACCGAGCACCTCGATACCGTTCCAGGCCGGCAGCGCCTCGCTGGACGCCGTCGGTGCGCTGTGGCGGTAGTTGAGCAAGGCGCTGAACAACGGCGTCGGCGCAGCCACACCGCTGCAGCGTTGCGCCAGCGCCAGCGAGGCGTGCTCATGGGCCAGCAACGCAGCCAGTCGTGCGTGGGTGGCTTTCACGCCGGCACGGACGCCGGTTGACCCCACGCGCACCCGCAACGGCAAGGTGTTGATGAACATGCCCAAGGCTCGATCAGCCCCCTCGCCGCCCTGCATCCGGCCCATCAGCACGGTGCCGAACACCACATCGTCCTGGCCGGTCACTCGCCCCAGCACCTGCGCCCAGGCCAGATGGACCAGGCTCGCGGCGCTCACGCCCAGGTGACGGGCTCGCGCTCTCAAGCCCTGGCCCAGATCATGGGCGAGTACCCGCGTGGCCTCCTCGATACCCTGCCCCGTGGCCTGTACATCCTGCAGGCCGAACGGCAGGGTCGGTGCGTCCACATCGCCCAGCATTTCGCGGAAGAACGCTTCGTGCGCTTCAGGGCTCACGCCCAGACGCGCCTGGGCCACATAGTTGCGATACGGCATCGCAGCGCCCAGACGATCGGCCTGGCCCAGCAGATGCAACTGCATCTCGTGGCGCACCACGTCCATCGCGGTGTGGTCCAGTGCCATATGGTGGAACAACAGCATCGCCAGCCAGCGATCCGTATCGGTGTCATGGGCATAGACCAGTTGCAGCATCGGGGCCCGGGTGATATCCAGGCGGTGATGCCTCGAGTCGAAGCGCTGGTACAGCAGCGCCGCCATGTCGCCGTCGACCGGGTCCAGTGCGACCTCTTCCTGCATCAGCGCTGCTTCGCGCCAGACGACCTGCAAGGGTTGATCGAGCCCTTCCCAGAGTACCGCGGTCCTGAGAATGTCGTGGCGGTCGATGACCTGCTGCAACGCACGGCAGAAGTCTTCCAGGCGCTCCCTGGTTGCGAAGGCGAACTGGGTCTGGAGCACGTAGGGGTCGCCCTGCCGGGCGGCGAGATGGTGATAAAGAATGCCTTCCTGCAGCGGCGCCAGGGGGTAGATGTCCTGCACGTTGCGAGCGCCACCGGGCACCGTTTCAACGACCCGGTCGAGGGTCTCCTGGTCCAGGTCGGCCAGGACCAGCATGTCAGGGGTGATCCGCGTACAGCCAGACGGGATCCGGTTGGCCGGTACCACGATTTCATTGCTGCCACCCACCGCGGCGGCCAACGCAGCCAGGGTGGGTTGACTGAACAGCACGCGCACGTCGGCACTCAGGCCCACCTGGCGCATCCGCTCGATCAGGCTGACAGCCAGCAAGGAATGACCGCCCAGTTCGAAGAAATGGTCGTGACGACCGACCTGTTCCACACCCAGCAGCGCCTGCCAGAGCTGCGCCAGGGTGGTTTCGACGTCGCCTTGAGGGGCTTCATAGCCTCGGGTAATGACCGAGTCGAGGTCTGGCGCCGGCAAGGCCTTGCGGTCCAGCTTGCCGTTGGGGGTCAACGGCAAGGCATCGAGACGGACATAGGCCATCGGCACCATGTAGTCCGGCAGTTGCCCTTGCAGGTGGCTGCGCAGCGCCTCGATGTCCACGGCCTCATTCGTCCGGGATTGAGTGAAATAGGCGACCAGACGTTTATCGCCGGGTATGTCCTCGCGCGCCAGGACCACGGTTTCCTGGAGACCTGGATACTGAGCGAGCCTGGCTTCGATCTCCCCCAGTTCGATGCGGAAACCACGGATCTTCACCTGGTCGTCGTTACGGCCCAGGTATTCGATATTGCCGTCCGGCAGGTAGCGACCCAGGTCGCCGGTCTTGTACATCCGGGCGTTGGGTTCGAGGCTGAACGGGTCCTTGAGGAAACGCTCGGCAGTGAGGTCATCGCGATTGAGGTAACCGCGCGCCACACCGGCGCCGCCGATATAGATCTCTCCTGGCACACCCAACGGCACCGGTTGCCGGTGTTCATCCAGCAGATAGAACTGGGTGTTGGCCACCGGCTTGCCGATATGCGCGGCGAAACCCTCTTCGCGGGACATCGATACCCAGCTTGAGTAAGTGGTGGTTTCCGATGGGCCATAAAGATTGCACAAACGCTTGACCTGGGTTTGTTCGAACAGCGCTTCCACCAGGCTGCGCTTGAGGGCTTCGCCCGCCACGTTGACGGTCTCGACACCCTCGCCCAAGCCACCGGACTCCAGCAATGCCTTGAGGGCCGACGGCACCGTGTTGATCAAGGTGATGTCGTGCTCGCCCTGTTGCAGTTCCAGCACATTGGCGACCACATCGATGCTGCCACCGCAGGTCAACGGCGCGAAGCACTCGTAGACCGCCAGGTCGAAGTTCAGCGAAGTGGAGAACAGCGTCTTCGACAAGGTTTCAGAGTCGAAGGAACGCTGCGCCCAGGTCAGGAAGTTCACCGTGTTGCGGTGCTCGATCATCACGCCCTTGGGCAGACCGGTGGAGCCGGAGGTGTAGATCACATAGGCCAGGTGCGCGGAAGTCAGTTCCGGAACCTGGGGATTCAGGACGGACTCGTCCTGCCAAAGTTCGCTACCCAGATCGATGACCGGCATCACAGCGCCGGCCAACAATCCAGCCGTCGCCGTCTGGGCCAGCACCGCCGCCGGGGCGCTGTCTTCCAGCATGTAGGCGATCCGGTCCGCCGGGTAAGCCGGATCCAGCGGTACGTAACCGCCGCCAGCCTTGAGGATCGCCAGCAGGCCCACCACCATGTCGAGGCTTCGCTCGACACAGATCGCCACCCGGGAATCGGGTTTCACCCCCTGCTTGCGCAGGTAATGGGCCAGGCGGTTGGCCCGCTCGTTCAGTTCGCGATAGCTCAGGCGTTGTCCGCGATGCAGCACCGCCAGCGACTCCGGCGTGCGCTGAACTTGCGCTTCGAACAACCCGTGAATCGTCTGCGCCAGCGGGTATTCGGCCTGGGTGGCGTTGAAGCCCACCAGCAACTCTTCGCGTTCCGTCGCCGGCAAGATCGACAGGTCGACCAATGGATTTTCCGGCGCATGCTCCAGGGCCTCCACCAGGCTCGCCAGTGCCGTTTCCATATAGGCGCCGACCCGTGCCGCGCCCACACCGGCCACGGCCTGAACGGTGAGGCCGAAGCCTTCGCCGAGATCGTCCACCGACAACGTCAATGGATAGTTGGTGCGCTCTTCGCCACCCAATGCCTCGATCCCTTGCCAGGCCGATGACATGTGCAACGTAATGGACTCGGCGCTGGTATGACGATAATTGAGCAGCGCGCTGAACAACGGTGTCGGCGCGGCTACCCCGCTGCAACGCTGGGCCAGTGCCAGGGAGGCGTGTTCATGCCCCAGCAATCCGGACAGTCGAGCGTGCGTCGCCAATACACTGTCCCGCACGCGCCCACCCACCGGTACACAGATGGGCAGTGTATTGATGAACATCCCCAGCGCCCGGTCGGCGCCCTCGCCGCCCTGCATCCGGCCCATCAGTACCGTGCCGAACACCACCTTCTCACGGCCCGAGACGCGGCCCAGCACCTGGGCCCAGGCCAGGTGATGCAGGGCAGCCGCGCTCACCCCCAGGCGCCGGGCCTGGGCGCGCAGGCGTTGACTCAGATCGATCGCGACGTCCTGTCGGGTTTCCTCCATGACGCCGTTATCGCCGCGAACATCCTGCAAGCCGAAAGGCAGCGTCGGCTCGTCGACACCCCCGAGCATATCGCGGAAGAATTCTTCGTGCTCTTCAGGGCTCACGCCCAGGCGCGCCTGGGCCACATAGTTGCGATACGGCACCGCATCGCCCAACCGGCCAGCCTGCCCCAGCAGGTGGGCCTGCATCTCGTGCCGAACCACTTCCAGCGCCGCATGGTCAAGCGCCATGTGATGGAACAGCAGGCTCGCCACCCAACGCCGGTTGGGCGCATCCTCGGCAAATCGAATGCACATCAGCGGTGCCTGGCGAATATCCAGGCGATGATGACTGGCGTCAAAACGCGCCTTCAACTGGCCAGCGACGTCGCCGTCGCCAGGACTGAGGCGCATCTGCTCGACGCCCAACACTGCCTTGCGCCAGACCACCTGCACCGGCTCCTCCAGCCCTTCCCAGGCCATGGAAGTGCGCAGGATGTCATGGCGGTCGATCACACCCTGCAAGGCCAGGGAGAAGTCATCCAGGCGTTCGCGGCTGTCGAAGGCGAACTGCGCCTGCAATACGTAGGGATCGCCCTGTCTGGCGGCGAGATGGTGATAAAGGATGCCTTCCTGCAACGGCGCCAGGGGATAGATGTCCTGCACATTGCCCGCACCACCCGGCACGCTCGCCACGATCCGATCGATGGCCTCCTGGGACAAGGCCACCAGCGGCAGCAGGTCCGGTGTGATGCGTTGGCAATCGGGTGCGATCAGGTTCGCCGGAACCTGCACTTCCTGGTTGTCATGGCGGCCGACGGCCGCGGCCAGCGCGGCCAGGGTGGGTTGGCCGAACAGCACGCGCACGTCGGCACTCAGGCCCACCTGGCGCATCCGCTCGATCAGGCTGACAGCCAGCAGGGAATGACCGCCCAGTTCAAAGAAATGGTCATGGCGACCGACCTGTTCCACACTCAGCAGCGCCTGCCAGAGCTGCGCCAGGGTGGTTTCGACGTCGCCTTGCGGGGCTTCGTAGCCACGGGTGATCACTGCATCCAGATCCGGTGCCGGCAAGGCCTTGCGGTCCAGCTTGCCATTGGGGGTCAACGGCAAGGCGTCCAGGCGCACGTAGGCCACGGGCACCATGTAGTCCGGCAGTTGCCCTTGCAGATGGCTGCGCAGGGCCTCGATGTCCACGGTCCGGGACTCGGTGAAATAGGCCACCAGGCGTTTATCGCCCGGGACATCTTCGCGAGCTTGTACCACGGCTTCTTTTACGGCCTCGTGCCCGGCGAGCCGTGCTTCGATCTCCCCCAGTTCGATGCGGAAACCACGGATCTTCACCTGATCGTCGTTACGACCCAGGTATTCGATATTGCCGTCCGGCAGGTATCTCCCCAGGTCGCCGGTCCTGTACATCCGGGCGTTGGTTTCGTGGCTGAACGGGTCCTTCAGGAAGCGTTCGGCGGTGAGGTCATCGCGATTGAGGTAACCGCGCGCCACACCGGCACCGCCGATATAGATTTCTCCTGGCACACCCAATGGCACCGGTTGTCGCTGTTCATCCAGCAGATAGAACTGGGTATTGGCCACCGGTTTACCGATATGCGCAGCGAAACCCTCTTCGCGGGACATCGATACCCAGCTTGAGTAAGTGGTGGTTTCCGATGGGCCATAGAGGTTGCACAGGCGCTTGACGGAAGTCTGCTCGAACAGCGCTTCCACCAGGCTGCGCTTGAGGGCTTCACCCGCCACGTTGACGGTCTCGACACCCTCGCCCAAGCCACCGGATTCCAGCAGTGCCTTGAGGGCCGACGGCACCGTGTTGATCAAGGTGATGTCGTGCTCGCCCTGTTGCAGTTCCAGCACATTGGCGACCACGTCGATGCTGCCACCGCAGGTCAACGGCGCGAAGCACTCGTAGACCGCCAGGTCGAAGTTCAGCGAAGTGGAGAACAGCGTCTTCGACAAGGTTTCAGAGTCGAAGGAACGCTGTGCCCAGGTCAGGAAGTTCACCGTGTTGCGGTGCTCGATCATCACGCCCTTGGGCAGACCAGTGGAGCCGGAGGTGTAGATCACATAGGCCAGGTGCGACGAGGTCAGTTCCGGAACCTGGGGATTCAGAACGGATTCGTCCTGCCAAAGTTCGCTACCCAGATCGATGACCGGCATCGCAGCGCCGGCCAACAATCCAAGCGTCGCCGCCTGGGCCAGCACCGCCGCCGGGGCGCTGTCTTCCAGCATGTAGGCGATCCGGTCCGCCGGATAGGCCGGATCCAGCGGTACGTAACCGCCGCCGGCCTTGAGGATCGCCAACAGGCCTACCACCATGTCGAGGCTTCGCTCGACACAGATCGCCACCCGGGAATCGGGTTTCACCCCCTGCTTGCGCAGGTAATGGGCCAGGCGGTTGGCCCGCTCGTTCAGTTCGCGATAGCTCAGGCGTTGTCCGCGATGCAGCACCGCCAACGACTCCGGCGTGCGCTGAACTTGCGCTTCGAACAGCCCGTGAATCGTCTGCGCCAGCGGGTATTCGGCCTGGGTGGCGTTGAACGCCTGCAACACCTGCCGCCGCTCGGACTCGGACAGGATCTCCAGGTCATTGACGGCGGTGTCGGGGGCGAACTCCAGCGCCTCCACCAGGCTCGCCAATGCTGTCTGCATGTAGCCACCGACCTGGCGGGCATCCACCGCACCGGCGGTCTGCACGCTCAGCAGGAACCCTTCGCCCTGGTCGTCCACCGACAACATGCACGGATAGTTGGTCCGCTCCATGACCTGCAGCACTTGCGTACCGGCCCAGCGGTCGACACCCTCGCCCTCCTGGGACGGGCTGTGGCGGTAGTTGAGCAAGGCGCTGAACAGCGGCAACGATGCCGGTACGCCACTGCAGCGCTGGGCCAGGGCCAGGGAGGCGTGCTCATGGCCCAACAGGGCCGTCAGCCGTGCGTGGGTCGCCTTGACCCCGGCGCGTACCGGCTGCCCTCCCACGTCGACTCGCAACGGCAGGGTGTTGATGAACATGCCCAGGGCCCGATCGGCTCCTTCGCCGCTTTGCATGCGGCCCAGCAACACCGTACCGAAGACCACATCCTCGCGACCGGACACACGTCCCAGCACTCGTGCCCACGCCAGGTGATGCAAGGCTGCCGCGCTCACGCCGAGTTGGCGCGCCTGCTGCCGCAAGCGCCGGCACAGCGTGGGATCGAGGTTCAGCTTGACCTCCTCGATGCCCCGACCGTCACCCTGGACTTCCCGCAGGCCGAACGGCAGCGTCGGCTCCTCCACATCGGCGAGCATGTCGCGGAAGAAACGCTCATGCTGCTCACGGGGTACCCCCAACAGCGTCTGGGCCACGTAGTTGCGGTAAGGCATGGCCGCCTCCAGGCGGTCAGCCTCGCCCGTGAGGAACGCCAGCATCTCCTCCTGCATCACGTCCAGGGCGGTGTGGTCCAGGGCGATGTGATGGAACAGCAGAACCGCGACCCACCGCTGGTGAACGCTGTCCCAGGCGCAGGCCAGGCGCATCAGCGGCGCCTTGTCCAGGTCCAGCCGGCAATGACGAGGATCGAACCGCGCCTGCAACTGCGCGGCGATATCGCCTTCGGCCGGGTCGAGGGCCTGCTCTTCGAGCGTCAGCCGGCTCTGGCGCAGTACCACCTGCAATGGCGCGTCGAGACCTTCGCGAAGCAGCGCGGTCCTGAGGATATCGTGGCGATCGATCACCGCCTGCAAGGCAGCCACGAAGTCGTCGAGCCGAGGGCGGCTGTCCAGGGCGAATGTGGCTTGCAGCAGGTAGGGATCGCCTTGTTCGGCGGCGATGTGGTGATAAAGGATGCCCTCCTGCAACGGCGCCAGGGGGTAGATGTCCTGCACGTTGCCGGCACCGCCCGGCACACCGGCGACGATCCGGTCGAGGGTGTCCTGGTCCAGGCTCACCAGCGCCAGCATCGACGGCGTAATGCGCTGGCACCCGGCGGGGATGCCGTTGGCCGGCACGCTGATCTCGGCGCGACCGCCCACGGCCGCCGCCAGGGCGGCCAAGGTAGGTTGACCGAACAGCACCCGCACATCGGCGCTCAGGCCGGCCTTGCGCATCAGTTCGATCAGTTTCACCGCCAGCAGCGAATGTCCGCCCAACTCGAAGAAATGATCGTGCCGTCCCACCTGCCCGACACCGAGCACCTCGGCCCACAAGCCTGCCAGCGTGGTTTCCACCTCCCCCAGCGGCGCTTCGTACGCACGGCTGGCGAAGGCATCCGCTTCCGGGGCCGGCAACGCACGACGGTCCAGCTTGCCATTGGGTGACAGCGGCAGTTTTTCCAGGCGCACGAAGGCCGCCGGGACCATATAGTCCGGCAGCAGCGCTTGCAGGTGTGCACGCAGGTCATCGGCCTCGGCCACGGCCTCGGTGGACTGGGCGGTGATGTAGGCCACCAGGCGCTTGTCGCCGGGGCTGTCCTCACGGGCGACCACGGCCGCCTCTTTCACACCGGCGTGCTGGCAGAGCCTGGCCTCGATTTCCCCCAGCTCGACACGGAAGCCGCGGATCTTGATCTGGTCGTCGTTACGACCCAGGTATTCGATATGGCCATCGGGCAGGTAGCGCCCCAGGTCGCCGGTCTTGTACAGGCGTGCCTGCCCGTCGCTGGCGAAAGGGTCGCGGATGAAACGCTGCGCAGTCAGGTCGTCGCGGTTCAGGTAGCCACGGGCGACGCAGACGCCACCGATGTGAATCTCGCCCACCACGCCAACCGGCACCGGTTGCAGGTGTTCGTCCAGCAGATAGATGCGCGTATTGGCCACCGGCTGGCCGATCGCCGGCAACGTCGGCCAGGCCGCGACAGCGTCCGGCAAGGTCAGCGCCGTGGTGACATGGGACTCGGTCGGCCCGTAGTGGTTGTGCAGGCGGCAGCCATCCAGGCGTTCGAACAAGGCGCGGATCTGGGGCGTGATGCGCAACTGCTCGCCTGCGGTGATGACGTCCCGCAGGTTGCACTCCAGGGGCGTGTCCCGATGCTCGCCCACCACCGCCTCAGCCAGGGCCTGCAGGGCGATGCACGGCAGGTACAGGCGCTCGATGCGCTGTTGACGGATGTGCTCGAACAGGCGGTGGAAATTCAGGCGGATGTCGGCATGGATCAGGGACAGTTCGCCGCCGTCGCACAGGGTGCTGAAGATTTCCTGGAACGCCACGTCAAAGCCCAGCGCGGCGAACTGCAAGGTGCGCGCCCCACGCCTGCCATGCTGCTCCGCCTGCGCGCCCTGCCATTGCATGAGGTTGACCAGGGCTCGGTGCCCCATCGCCACGCCCTTGGGTTGCCCGGTGGAACCCGAGGTGTAGATGACATAGGCCAGGCTGTCGTCGCTCGCCGGCACATCCGGATCGCTGGTGGGTTGCGAACTGATGTCGAAGGCGTCGCGTGCCTGGGCGTCGAGCAACAGCGCGGGCACGCCTGATTGCGAGAAACGCTCCTGCAACGAGTCCTGGGTCAGCAGCACCTTGGGCGCGCTGTCCTGCAGCATGTACGCCAGGCGCTCGATGGGATACGCCGGGTCCAGCGGCACGTAGCCGGCACCGGCCTTGAGGATGGCCACCAGCCCGGCGACCATTTCCAGGCCGCGTTCCATGCAGATCGCCACCCGATCGTCGACACGGATGCCCAACTCCAGCAGCCGATGGGCAATCTGGTTGGACAGACGGTTCAGTTGCGCGTAAGTCAGGTGCTGGCCTTGATAGCTCAACGCGATGGCGTCGGGCTGGGCGCGCACCTGGGCTTCGAACAATTGATGGACCCGCAACCCCGACGGGTACGCCGCATCGAAGGCATTGAACTCGTCCAGCAATTGCCGACGCTCGGCGGCGGGTACGAAGGCCAGGCTGTGCAGCGGCGTAGCCACGTCGCCGTCCAGGGCATCGGCCACCGATTCGAGCATGGTGTGCATGTAGCCGCAGATCCGTTGCGCACCGATCCCGGCCACTGCCTGGACCGTCAGCCCGAACGATTCGCCCAGGTCATCCACCGACAGCGACAGCGGGTAGTTGGTGCGCTCTTCCCCTGCGAGGATCCGCGCCCCGGCCCAGACCCGCGCCTGGCCTGCATCCTTGGGTGCCTGTGCCGCAACGGCGGTCTGGCGGTAGTTCATCAGCGCGCTGAACAACGGCGTCGGCGCGGCCACGCCACTGCAACGCTGGGCCAGGGCCAACGGCGCATGTTCATGGCTCAGCAGGGTGGCCAATCGGCCATGGGTGGTCTTGAGCGCGGCAAGCACGCCCTGGGCGCCGGCCTCGACCCGCAACGGCAGGGTGTTGACGAACATGCCCAGGGCATGGCCGGTATCCTGGCCGCTGTGCAGGCGGCCCATCAGCACGGTACCGAACACCACGTCCTGGCGAGCGGACAGACGCCCCACTACCTGGCCCCAGGCCAGGTGATGCAGGCTGGCGGTACTCACCCCCAGCCGCCGGGCCTGGGCGCGCAGGCGCCTGGCCAACCCGGTGTCCACGGCCAGCGTCGCCTCCTCGATACCGCTGCCGTCACCCTGCACATCCTGCAGGCCGAACGGCAATGTCGGCTCGTCGACATCCCCGAGCATCTCGCTGAAGAACGCCTCGTGTGGCGAGCTATCGCTGCCCAGGCGCACCTGGGCCACATAGTTGCGGTAAGGCACCGACACCGGCAACGCCGCTGCGCGCCCTTCCAGGTGTGCTTCGATTTCCTTGCCCAGCATGCCGAGGGATGTGGCGTCATCGATCAAATGATGGAACAACAGCACTGCCACCCAACTGCCGTCGGCGGGATCCTCGCTGAAGTGGATGCGCATCATCGGCGCCAAGCGCAGGTCGAAACGGGTGTGGCGTGGGTCGAAGCGGCTCTGCAATTGGCCGGCGATATCGCCGTCGACCTGGTCCAGGTGCACTTGCTGCACCGTCAGCGGCGCTTCGCGCCAGACCACTTGCACCGGCTCCTCCAGCCCTTCCCAGGCCACCGAGGTGCGCAGGATATCGTGCCGGGCGATCACGGCCTGCAGAGCCTGGGCGAAAGCGTCCAGTCGCTGGCGACTGTCGAAGCGCAACAGGGCCTGCAACAGGTATGGATCGCCTTCGGTGGTTGCCAGATGATGGTAGAGGATGCCCTCTTGCAACGGCACCAGGGCATAGATGTCCTGCACGTTGGTCACGCCCCCCGGCACGGTGGCGACGATGCGGTCGATGGCGGCCTGGTCCAGGTCGGCCAGGGGCAGCATGTCCGGGGTGATGCGCGTGGTGTCATGGGCGATCCGGTTGGCCGGTACTGCGACGCCACCGCTGTCTCCCGTGGCGGCCGCCAGGGTGGCCAGGGTCGGCTGGCCGAACAGCACCCGTACATCCGGGTCCAGATCCAGCTGGCGCATGCGTTCGATCAGCTTGACCGCCAGCAGCGAGTGACCGCCCAGTTCGAAGAAGCGGTCGTGGCGCCCCACCTGCTCGACACCGAGCAGCTCGGCCCACAGCGCGGCCAGGGTGGTTTCGACCTGGCCCACCGGTGCCTCATAGCTGCGTCGGGCATAGGCCTGGGAGTCGGGTGCGGGCAGCGCCTTGCGGTCGAGCTTGCCGTTGGTGGTCAGCGGGAAGGCGTCGAGCATCACGAAGGCGCTCGGTACCATGTAGTCCGCCAGCGAGCCCAGCAACTCGCCACGCAACTGGGCAGCGGACAAGGCGACACCGTCCCGGGACAGTACATACGCCACCAGGCGCTTGTCCCCCGGCTCGTCCTCGCGCGCGATGACCACCGCTTCGCGGACGCCTTGGCACGCGGCCAGCCTGGCCTCGATCTCCCCCAGTTCGATGCGGAAGCCACGGATCTTCACCTGTTCGTCGTTACGCCCCAGGTATTGCAGTTCACCGTTGCTCAACCAGCGACCCAGATCGCCGGTGCGGTACATCCGCGCGTTCGCATCGTCGTCGAACGGATCGGGCAGGAAGCGTGTTTCATTGAGCTCCGGGCGGTTAAGGTAGCCACGCGCCACACCCGCGCCCCCCACATACAGCTCGCCGTCCACCCCCTTGGGCACCGGCTTGCCGTACTTGTCCAGCAGGTACAGGCGCAGATCGGGGATCCGCTTGCCGATCGGGCTGACGCCCACCAGTTGCGCGTCCGCCGCGTGTAGCGCGCGGTAGGTCACGTGCACGGTGGTTTCGGTGATGCCGTACATGTTCACCAGTTGCGTGCCGGCGTTGATCTCCCGGGCATACCACGGTTTGAGAATGCCGGTCTCCAAGGCTTCGCCGCCGAAGATCACCTGGCGCAGGCTGTGCCTGAGCTCGCTTTCGCCCTGGGCCGCGATCAGTTGGCGGAAGGCACTCGGCGTCTGGTTCAGTACCGTGACGCCCTCCTCGCACAGCAGCGTGTAGCAATCCTGCGGTGAACGGCTGACCAGTTGCGGCACCACCAGCAGGCGGCCGCCGTGGGTCAGCGCGCCCCAGATTTCCCAGACCGAGAAGTCGAAGGCGAAGGAATGGAACAGGGCCCAGACGTCCTGGGGACCGAAATCGAACCAGGGTCGGGTGGCCGAGAACAGCCGCGCCACGTTGCGATGCTCCACCATCACCCCCTTGGGCAGGCCGGTGGAGCCGGAGGTATAGATCACATAGGCCAGGCTGCGGGATGCCAGGGTGCCGATATTCGGATCGTGCCGGGGTTGTGCGGCGATACCTGCGGCTTCGGGCTGGTCGAGCAACAGCACCGGCACCGAGACTTCCGGCAATTGATCTTGCAACATCGCCTGGGTGAGCATCGCCACCGGTGCGCTGTCCTCCAGCATGAAGGCCAGGCGCTCCTGGGGGTATGCCGGGTCCAGCGGCACATAGCCGGCACCGGACTTGAGAATGCCCAGCAGCCCGACGATCATGTCCAGCCCACGCTCGACACAGATCGCCACCCGATCGTCTGGGAAGATTCCCAGGGCCAGCAGCCGGTGAGCGACCTGGTTGGCCCGTTCGTTCAGCTCGCGATAGGTCAGCGCCTGGCCTTCATGGACCACGGCCACCGCCTTGGGTTGCGCAGCCGCCCGTGCTTCGAACAGGCCATGGAGGGTGCGGTCATGCTCGTAGCGCTGCGCGCCATCCGCGTTCCAGGCCTTGAGCAGGCGGGCTTCGGCTGGCGTCGGCAAGACAAAATCGCGCACCGCCAGCGTATCGTCCGCCAGGCCCTGTTCCAGCACATGCTGGAAGCGCTCGGCCATGGCCTCGACTTCATCGGCCTGCAGGTACGCCTGGTTGTAGATCCAGTGCAGCCAGGCGTTGTCTTCGTTGGGGTTGGTACGCACGTGAATGGCCAGTGGCATCTGCTCCTGGCCGTTGGAACTCTTCACCGAATAGGCCGTGGCCTCGCCGAACCGGTACAGGTAGTTCTCCTCCTCGTAGGAGAACGACACATCGAACAGCTGGGCGCGGTTATCGCGCCGCAACTCCAGGGAACGATGGATATCGCTCAGGGGAAAGCGCTGGTAGCGATAGTCCTGCTTGAGCGCGCGCGCCACCTCCCGGACCAGTTCACCGAACGGCAGATCATCGGCGAACTGCAGGCGCATGGCGCTGACCTGGGTGAACAACCCGACGGTTTGCTTGAAGGCCGGATTGGAGCGGTTGAGGATCGGCAGCCCCACCACCAGCTCGTCGCGCTGGGTGGTGCGCACGAAATACACATACAGCGCCGCCAGCAATACCGGGAAACGCGACACCTTGTGCACGAGGGCCAGGGTATCGACGCGCTCGTTCAGGGTATGGGGAAAAGGCGTCATGGCGTGGGCGCTGGGCACCACGGTTTCGGTAAAACGGTCCCGGTAACGGGCGGTGAACAGCGGGTCCGGCACGTCCTGGTATTTGTCCAGCCAGTACGCCTGGTCCCGCAGGTAACGATCCGAACCGTGATAGCGGGCGTCGTCCTCGATGAAGCCGACATAGGACGGCGCCGACAGGTCTGGTTCGCGGTTTTCCTCCAGGGCGTTGTAGAGGTCGCTGAACGAGGCGAGCATCAGGTTGATGCCCCAGCCATCCTGGATGATGTGGTGCAGATTGACCACGAAGTAGAACGACGTGTCGTGGAGCTTGACCAGGTAGAAGCGGAACAGCGGGCCCTTGTCCAGCGCGAAGGCCACTTCCAGCCCCTGCTGCACCCAGCTCTGGGCCGCGACCTGGGGTTCGGGCCGGTTGGACACGTCGATCAGCGGGACGCGCACCTCCAGCGATTCGACCAGGGTCTGCATGGGCACGCCGTCGGCGCCGGCGTCACTGTGCAGGATCGTGCGCAGGGCGTCGTGCTTGCGCACCAGCAGGCCGACCGCCTGTTCGACCCGCTGGGGATCGACGGCGCCCTGGATATGGAGGTAACCGCCGATGGTGTACAGGGGCGAATCGCCCTTGGTCATCTGGTCCAGCCAGATATCCCGCTGGGACGCCGTCAGCGGATAGGTGGCCGCAAGCTTGAGGGACTGGTTCATACCCGGCCCTCCGCAGCAGGAACGCCTGTCGGCGATGGCATCTGGGAGAACCGGCAACCGGTTGCGACAACGACGTCCACAGCAAAGAAAAATGTCATACGTTCCTTCTCAGAAATTTGTCAGTGCTGCCCGGACAAACGCAACAGGCACGCCTGGGTTGGTGCAGGTCCGCGCAAACAGCCGCGCAGTACGGGTTAACGGGCGAATCGTGGGTGCATGGCGCCGCCACCCGACAGCGGACTCGCGACTGTCGGGCGGGCTGGATGCCAGGCGGGTTTCACGGGGTCTTGCAGGTGCTGTCGCGACAACATCGCAAGCCGGACGATGGGCTCGGGACGCTCATTCAGGCTCGCTTATCGCGAATGGCGCAGTTGATGTCCGACACGATGTGCCCATCGGCCAGCTTGATGATCCGGTCGGCCAGTTGGAAATACTGGTCGTCATGGGTGATGATCAGGACCGTCTTGCCGCGGCGCTTGAGGTCCGGCAGCAGTTCCTCGTAGAAGAACTTCTTGAACGGTGGGTCCTGGTCGGCGGCCCATTCATCGAGCACGTAGACCGGCCGGTCCTCCATGTAGGCACATACCAGGGCCAGGCGTTTCTGCTGGCCATAGGACAAGGCCTTGAGGGTCGAATAACCGAGTCCCTCGATCTTGATCTTGTCAGCCAGGCCGAGGGTCTCCAGGTACTTGCTCGCCAACTCCGGATTGCCTTCCTCCTCGTCGGGTCCGATCAGGCGGTTGAACAGATGGAAGTCGGAAAACACTGCGGAAAACAGGTCCCGGTATTCGCTGCGGCTTTCATCGGTGATCGTGACACCGTCGAGCAGCACCTCGCCGCTTTGCGGGATATAGAGCCCGCACAGCACCTTGGCCAGGGTGCTCTTGCCGCAACCGTTGCCACCGACGATGTAGATCAGTTCACCCGATTGCACCGTCAGGTCGATGGGGCCAAGGGAGAAGCCGCTTCCGGCATGGGGATCCTGGTAGTGCATCCGCACGCCTTTCAACTCGATGCTGTCCCAGGTTTTCTTGTGCTCCAGCAGATGCACTTTCGGGGCCTCGACGGCCACGGGTTCGGGATGCGGATCGTTGATCGCGAAACCGAACTCCGCGAGCCGGGTGCAGGCGACCCGGCCCGCCGCCAGCACCGGCATCGCCCCCACCAGCAGCGACAGCGGCCCCATGATGTAGAGCACCGCCAGCACACTGGCCGTCATCACCTTCGGGTCCACCGCGCTGACCAAGGGCGCGGCGAACAACAGGCAACCGATCAGCAACGACAAAGTGAACTGGCCCACGTTGTCGGCCGCGGTGTACCACACGCGCTCGACGAAGTTGTAGCGCGCCACCCGGGTCGACGATGCCTCGATGGCGGAACGGCCGAACCAGCGACGGCGAACACCGTTGAGCTTGAGTTCCTTGAGACCGAACACCAGGGCATGGGTGTATTCATTGAACGCTGTGAATTCGTCCCGGACCCGATTGGTGGAGCGCACGCCACTGGCGAAGAAGAACAGGTAAAGCCCGACGCCCAGGACCATCAGCGACACCGTCAAGGCCAGGACCACCCACGACAGGTAAGCCAGGTAACCGATGCCGAACAGGAACACCGTCATTTCCACCAGTACCGTGGGCATGACCACCAGCGTCGTGTTCAGCTGCGGGATATCGTTGGTCAACATGGTCAACACGTTGGGCGGGCCACGACGGTCCACTTCTTCCAGTGGCGTGGCGAGGATCTTGCGGCACAACGCGATGCGCAACCGGGTCATGATCCGCATGCTGGCATAGGCCGGGAACAACGCGGCGCCGTTGCGCAGGATCAGGGCCGTGGCACTGAGCCCGATGAACCAGTACAAGGCCTGCAGGCGGTTGCCGTCGTTATGGATCGCCTGGTTGATCACACTCACCACCGCAATGGACGCGACCCCACTGATGACACCGCAAATCAAGGTGAAGAACGTCAGCCAGGGATGGTTGCGCCACAGCAGACGCATGACCGAACCGGGCCTGGTCTTCTTCTCTTTCTGGTCTTTCATGGGTTGCTATCCTCGAATGGGCTCGCGAGCTGGCTCACGCCGGTTGCCAGACATCGCCCCTGGCGGTCATCTCGCCCATGGCCACGACAATCAGGCGGGGCTCCTCGTATGGGTCCCGGGCGTGGGCGGCCAGCATGTTGTCGAGCATGACCACATCGCCCTTGCGCCAGGCGAACCGGACGGCGCAAGCCTCATAGGCCTCCCCCACCAGCGCCATGACGTCGTCCTCGATGGGTGTTCCGTCGCCATAGCTGACCATGCGTGGCAGGCGATCGGCGCCGAACATGTCCAGCAGGTCCTCGCGCATTTCTTCGCCCAGGCAGAACGGATGGTGCAGTTGCACCTGGTTGAAGAACCCCGGTTCGCCGGTCAGCGGGTGGCGGATGACTGCCGGGCAAAAGGTACGTACCTGCAGGGTGTCGGCATCGAGCCACTCGAAATCGGTGCCCTGCTCGCGGCAACGCTGTTCGACGGCGGCACGGTCGGTGGTGCCGAAGAACGATTCCCAGCTGGGCTCGACGCCGGCGGTGAAGGTACGGCTGTACATCAATCCCTTCTGTTCGAAACGGGCCACCACCTGCTCGGGCAGCCGCTGCAGCACCTGCCGGATGTCGGCCAACGGCGTCGCGCCACCGACCCGAGAGGGTTGCTCGCAATAGAACCATTGCTTGCGCGGCCAGCTTTCCAGGTGCGAGCTCTCGTTGTGGTACAGGATCATTTCCCGCTCGGGATAAGGCGTGGAGCGATAGACGTTGCGTCCGCCCTCTTTCTTCGGCAGGTCGCCGTAGCTGCCGTGCAGGCCGGGGGACAAGGCTTCGGCGAAGGCTTCGAAAGCCGGGACCGAGGCCAGGTCGAAGCCACGAAACAACACCGCGCCGTGGCGACACAGCAGCGCCTCGATCGCCCCTCGATGCTGGCCGGCCCACTGCGCCGGGTCCAGGCCCGGGTCGTTGGGTTCAACCACCACTGGCAGGCTCAGGCCATCGGCGAGCAGCGACAACCTGACCGCCCCGTCGTCCTGGCCGGGCCAGGCCAGCGTGTCGGCCGGCGCGTCATCGTCCAGGACGGGCGCAGCGTTAGTTTGAAGACTCATGCATCACTCCTGACTTCTGATCCGCGGATCCATGTCTTGGGGGCAAAACCAATACGCCCCACTGTCGGGCAAGGATAAAAACATTGATCGCCGGGGATGTCTGGCACCGCAAACCGGGACAGACCCGGCACACCGCGTCACGCCGGACCGACCGCCTGGGTCGGTACGCTTGCCCAGGCCACGCGGCCAGGTGCCTGGGCGGATCCGCAGGTGCCACGCCGTCCTGCGCCAGCCAGCTTGCCCACCCTCGCGGTCCGCATCGTCCTGCAGGTTCGTCGCTGTTTCCGCCCTCGGATCGGCATTGACCGATTTGTCCCCATTTCCCGCGACAGACGCAGGCACGGAGTCGGTGCTGAAATGCGCCAGCTGCGATTCGCACAGGCATATCAAACGATCCCGTGGGCCGCAGTGACGTCTCGAGTGCAACGGTTTTCGCAACTGCGCAAATACGCTGCACCTGGCAATTAACAGGAGCGTTAGTCATGCCGATTAAGAACACTGGCGGATCGGTCAACCCCGCGCCAGCCCCCCTCACGCCCGGTGCATTGCTGCATGAAATCTTCGCCGCCCGGGCCCGTGAATTCCCTGAGCGAACGGCGGTATCCGATGCCACTCGCTCGTTGAGTTACGCGCAACTGGATGCGGCTTCGTCGCAACTGGCGGCCCGTCTTCGCCAGGAAGGCGTGAAGGACGGCATGCTGGTGGGGATGTGCCTGGCGCGTAGCGTCGACCTGGTCATCAGCCTGCTGGGCATCCTCAAGGCCGGCGGCGCCTACGTCCCGGTCGACCCGCAGTACCCGGGCAAGCGCGTCGAACACATCGTGCGCGACAGTGGCATGAGCCTGTTGATCGGCGACCTCGCCGACCTGCCGCAGAGCTCTTCCCTGCGCGTGCTACCGCTCGCCGAGCTGCTGGCCGGCCCGACGCTGGAGCCGGTTGCCGAGGCCGAACGTCGTGACCCCGACAATGCGGTGGCCTACGTCATCTACACCTCCGGTTCCACCGGCGAACCCAAGGGGGTGCTGGTCGCCCATGGCAATGTCAGCCGCCTGCTGGAAAGCACACAACGCGAATACGCCTTCACCGAACATGACGTCTGGTCGATGTTCCACTCCATCGGTTTCGACTTTTCCGTCTGGGAGATCTGGGGTGCCCTGGCCCACGGTGGTCACGTTGCCGTGGTGCCTTACGATGTCTCGCGTTCGCCCGCGGCCATGCTCCAATGGCTGGCCGGCCAGGGCGTGACCGTCCTGAGCCAGACACCGTCGGCGTTCCGCGGCCTCGATGAATCCGACCGCCAGGCCGGCGCGCCGTTGGCGCTGCGCTACGTGGTGTTCGGTGGCGAGGCACTGCCGGCCACGGTGCTGCGTCCCTGGGTGGAGCGCCATGGTGACCAGAAACCCGCGCTGATCAATATGTACGGCATTACCGAAGCCACCGTCCACACCACCTTCAAGCGCGTGCTGGCCCAGGACCTGGAGAGTAACGCGATGGTATCCATCGGTGCCCCGCTGGACGGCTGGCGCCTGAACCTGCTCGACGCCAACCAGCACCCCGTTCCCCAGGGCACGGCCGCAGAGCTGTATATCGAAGGCGCCGGCGTGGCGATGGGTTATCTCAATCGTCCGGCCCTCAACGCCGAGCGCTTCGTGCAACTGCCCGGTGGTTCCGGTCGTGCCTATCGCACCGGAGACCTGCTGGTACTGGGCGATGACGGCGAGTACCGCTATGCCGGCCGTTGCGACGAACAACTGAAGATCCGCGGTTTCCGCATCGAGCCGGGGGAAGTCGAAGCCTGCCTGCAAAGCAGTCCGGCCGTGGCCGCCGCCCACGTGGCCGGTCACGATTTCGGCGATGGCGACTGGCGCCTGGTCACCTATGTGGTGCCGACCCAGGGGGTGCAGGCCTGGAACGAACAGACGCGCAGCGAAGTCGCCGCCCTGGTGGCCGCCAGCCTGCCGGACTACATGCGCCCCTCCGCCTACATCCCCCTGGCGGAACTGCCGGTGACCGCCCACGGCAAGATCGACAGGCAACGCCTGCCCGCACCCGAATCCATCGCCGCCACCGTGCACCACACCAGTGAAGGCCTCACCGAGCAAGAGCAGTTCGTGCTCAAGGTCTGGTCGCAGGACATCGGCCTGAAGAACATCGGCCTGAACGACGATTTCTTCGATTTCGGCGGCACTTCCCTGGCCCTGATCCGCTCCCTGAGCACCTTGAAGGCCCATTACCAGGTCAACCTGGATCCTGGCGTGCTGGCCAACGGTGCGACCGCCAAGGTATTGGCCGATTGCATCCAGCGCTCCCTTGTCCAAGCCCATTGACCGAAAAGGAACAGCCCATGAGCAAGAAATTCGCCTTGACCCCGGAAGAACGCGCGTCCTTCGAGAAGAACGGCTTCATCGGACCATTCGACGCCTATTCGCCCGAAGAAATGAAAGAAACCTGGAAGCGCACACGCCTGCGCTTGCTCGACCGCAGCGCCGCGGCCTACCAGGATCTGGATGCGATTTCCGCCGGTACCAACATCGCCAACTATGACCGCCACCTGGACGACGATTTCCTCGCCAGCCACATCTGCCGTCCGGAAATCTGCGACCGCGTCGAAAGCATCCTCGGTCCGGATGTGCTGTGCTGGCGCACCGAGTTCTTTCCCAAGTATCCGGGCGACGAAGGCACCGACTGGCACCAGGCCGACACCTTCGCCAACGCCTCGGGCAAGCCGCAGATCCTCTGGCCGGAAAACGAGGATTTCGGTGGCACCATCACCGTCTGGACCGCATTCACCGACGCCAACATCGCCAATGGTTGCCTGCAGTTCATCCCCGGTACCCAGAACAGCATGAACTACGACGAAACCAAGCGCATGGCCTACGATCCCGACGCCAACAACAGCTCGGTGGTCAAGGACGGTGTGCGCCGCGGATTCTTCGGCTACGACTATCGCCAGCTGCAGATCGACGAGAACTGGAAGCCCGACGAGTCGGCCGCGGTGCCCATGCAGATGAAGGCCGGCCAGTTCATCATTTTCTGGTCGACCCTGATGCACGCGTCCTACCCCCACAGCGGCGAGTCCCAGGACATGCGCATGGGCTTTGCGTCGCGCTACGTGCCGTCCTTCGTGAAGATCTATCCGGACTCCGACCACATCGAGGAATACGGTGGGCGCATCAGCCTCGAGAAGTACGGCGCGGTCCAGGTGATCGGGGACAAGACCCCGGAATACAACCGCCTTGTCACCCACACCACCCGAGGCAAGAAGTTCGAAGCGGTCTGATTTTTTCTGTGCCATACGACAGTGGCATGCGCAACGTGCCTGACAGGAGTCCCCAATCCATGACTATTTCCACTGACGCAGCGACGCGCCTGTGCGAGACCGTGAGGATGCTTAGGCACCTTGCCATCCATTTGCCCGACCCCATCTGCCTGAGCTTCCTGGCCCAGGGGGACGGGTTGCCTCCCGAGCAGGCCTCGCCCAGCGTGAGGGCCACGGAACGGGCGGTCAGTGCCGCCTTCGCACGGATCGGCGTCAAGGCCGTGCAATACGTGCATGACGGCGAGGCGCAACTGTCGTCCTTCGAGATGTTCATCAGCAAGAAAATCTGCCAGGCCCTGGAATTCACCTATGACCATTTCGACGAGTTCGAAAGCGTCAAGCGTTTCGGGCGCCTGGTCAGGCACTTCGATTTCAGCGGTGCAGTGCCCGAGGTAGAGACAGTACACCTGATCACCCGGGACAACGTCGCGCTGTCGGTGCACTCCAGCGCCGACCGCCAGCGCCCGGCGATCGTCCTGGCACTGCCCTGCGGCATGCCGTTCGACCTGTGCCGCGACTGGTTCAATGCCCTCAGCGAGCGATTCTTCGTGGTCACCTGGGAAACCCGGGGGTTGTTCGGTTCCTGTACTTCGTTCGATCAACTGTCGGTGGATACCGACGCCCAGGTGGGCGACCTGATCAATGTGATGAATCACTTCGGCCTGTCCAATGCCCACCTGATGGGCATCTGCGGCGGCGCGGTGATCGCGCTGAGCGCCGCTGCCCTGCACGGCGACCGGGTGAACTCCCTGAGCCTGTGGCATGGCGACTACAACCTGGGCGACAACAGCCTGCGTACCGCCCACCAGCAGAATTTCGAATGGCTGATGGAGTCGGCCGCCGTGGACCGCAACGAGGCCAGTGACCTGCAAGCGCTGTTCCTCGACCAGGCGACACTGGCGACCATCCCGGACTCCATCGCCCATGCCGCGCTCTATCCCTACGTCAACGAAGAGCTGTTCTATCGCTATGCGCGGCTCAACGATGCCTTGAACAAGACCGAGCTGCCGCCACGCCTGGAACGCATCAGCGTGCCGACCCTGGTGGTGGCTGGCGATGCCGACGAAACCACTCACATCGGTGGTTCCCAGCGTATTGCCGAATCCATCAGCGATGCCCTGCTGCACGTGGAGCGCAACGGCAGTCACCTGGCGTTCTTCGAATCGACCCAGCGTTCGAAACAAACCGCATTCAAATTCCTCGAGTCGACGTTGGAATCGATGGCCGTCTGAGGCTGGGATTCAAGACCTGGACAGAGTGCCGACTCTTGAGGTTGGCGCCCTGTGCTGACCAGGCACATCTTGCTCAAGACGGGCTGACACGCTCGATTCTTGCCATCTTCAACGATCTCGGCGAAGCACAGGTCTTTGCGAGACTTAGCCATAATGATGGCTTCAGTCAGCTCCTGGCGCAGGATGGCGGTGCTCAAGCCGCCAATATCCCCAGACAGCAATATCGTTCAATACGCCAGCCGCACAATCCAGGATTCTGAACCCCCGTTCATAACCGAAGTGCACCGCTCATGCGTTCCACCCTTTCGCCTTGCCAGGCTTTCTGGAAAGGCTCGATGGCTGTGATTCCATTGTCCCTGGCCTGCGCTCCCTGGGGCTTGCTGGTTGGATCATTGGCGATCGATGCCCGGATGACGCCTCTGGAAGGCCAAGGCTTCTCGGCCTTCGTTTTCGCCGGCGCCGCCCAGCTCGTGGCCATTGGCATGATCAAGACAGGGGCCAGCCTGCCCTCGATTCTCGTGACGACCTTTCTCCTGACGTCACAGCACCTGCTCTACGGTTTGCACATGCGCGCCACCCTGTCCTCGCTTTCTTCGCGATGGAGACTAGGTCTGGGCTTTCTTTTGACCGACGAATTCTTCGCGCTGAACAGCCAGTACGATCAAAAGACATTCAGCCGCTGGTTTGCGCTGGGCGTCGGCCTCAGCTTTTACCTGGCCTGGAATGTGTTCACCCTGGCAGGGATCCTGCTGGGCAAGAGCATTGCGAACCTTGAGTCGCTCGGGTTGGAATTTTCCATCGCTGCAACCTTCATCGCGTTGATCACCCCTGTGGTGAAATCGATCCCGACGGTCGTGTGCGTGCTCGTATCCCTTGCCTGCTCGGTGCTGCTCAGTTATTGGCGTTGGGAGTCTGCGCTGGTGGTATCGGGGTTGGCTGGCATGACGGCGGGCTTCGTGTGCAAGCGGCTCCTGGAGGGACGCCCATGATCCTTGCCGTTATCGTGGGGATGGGTGCGATTGTCTTCCTGAACCGCTACCTGTTTCTGGAACCGCGCTTACCGTTTAGACTCAGCCAAGGCACGCGGGATCTGCTTTCCTACGCAGTGCCGGGGATGCTGACCGCCATCTGCGGCCCCATCATTTTCCTCCCAGGCCAAACGCTGAGCCTGAGCGTTTTGAATCCGTATCTGTTGGGTGGGTTCTGCACCATGGTTCTCATGCTCTGGACGGGACAGGTGCTGACGAGCGTCCTGGTCAGCATGGGCTGTTTCTACCTGTTCAGGTCAATGCTCTGAGGTGAACCGTGGCCGGCAAGATTGAAAACGCACGTTTCTGGCAAGCCTCAAGCCTGGGTGGCGTGGAATTGCTGCACGCTCAATATTACCAGCAACGCTTTACCCCTCACGTTCACGACAGTTTTGTCATCTCGGTCATCGAGTCGGGGGCGCAGCGGTTTCGGCATCGAGGCAGTGAACACGTTGCCCCCCTCGGTACCGTGGTCTTGATCAATCCGGACGAGGTGCATACCGGCGCTACCGCCCATGACGAAGGATGGCGCTACCGAGGTTTTTACCCCACGTTGACGCAGCTTGCCGAGGTCCTGGCTGAGCTGGAAATACGCTTCAACGGCTCTCCTCGCTTTATCAGCAGCGTCGTGACCGATTCACAAGTGGCACGTGCGTTCAGTAACGTTCATTTGTTTGCAGAACATGAGGCTTCAGCATTGCTGCAGCAAACCGCCTGGAGGGAAGCGGCGCTGATGCTGTTCCAGCGGCATGCCAGGTTAGGCCCGGTCGCTGCGCCAGGGAACGAGCCTGTAGCGGTGCGTAGAGCCAGGGAAATACTGCTTGAGCACTTGGCGCTCCCCCCTTCCCTTGAGGCGCTTGCCTCCAGCGTCGGCCTCTCCCCTTTTCACTTTGCCCGAGTGTTTCGCAAGGCAACCGGCCTGCCTCCCCATAGCTGGGTCACGCAAAAGCGCCTGGCGTGTGCGCAAGTGTTGTTGAAGCAAGGCACTACGCCATCAAGGGTCGCCGCGGAGCTCGGTTTTGCTGATCAAAGCCATCTCACCAGGCAGTTCAAACAGGCTTTCGGCATAGGGCCAGGCGCTTACCGGTCTGCGATGGTGAGGTGATGCAGCAGGCCGGTGGCGACCTGCGCGTTGATGAGACGCAACAGCCTGGCGGCCCGGCGCAGGGGTCATGCAGTTCGTCGTCGATGTTCACAATGCCCATCGATCGCACGGGATACGTTTCATATGAAGCCAGGTGCGGATACGTAGATATCGTGATGCCGGGACGACGTTCTCACTTCAAGGGAAAGCCTGCTCGCGGTGACGTCGACCGACACTCATCTTCACGAGCAGACTTGCACTCGCCCAACCAGGTGGACCTCATGCCGCCATGTGCTTCTCGCGATAGAACTCAAGATAAAGCACAGTGCGGTGAGCACGAGAAGCATTGACGGCGAAGTGGTCCAGGGAGCCGTCGAAGATCACCAGGTTGCCGTTGGTGCTCTGGTTGAAGCTGCCGTTGACGTTGAGGTAGGCATAGTTCTGGGTGGTGGGCGCATCGATGGTCAATTGCATGTGCAGCAGGCCCTCTTCCCAGGTGCCCGTGTGGGAGTGGGTGCCGAGGAAGACGTTGGGCTCCATGCGCAGCAATGCACAGAGCTTGATGCCGGGGATCTTGCTCAACAGCTCGATGGTCCCGGGCATGGCCGCGCGGGCATAGGGGATCGGGGTGTCATAGGCGACCAGGCCGTATTGGGTCCATTCCGGCATGACATCCATGTCGTCCCCCCAGCCCCAGAGCCAGCCATATTCACCGCCGGCTTCCATGTGCGCGGTCACTTCATCGACGATCTCGGTGATCGATTTGCCCACGCGGTTGATGGTCAGGGTCGGCGCATCGAGGGCCAGGAATTCCTCGCGGATCACTTCCCAGTTATCGGCGAGGTTCTTGAGGTGCGGAAAACGGCTGGAATCATAAAACGACGGGCGCATAGGTGCTCCTTTCAATGAGGGTTGTCGATTCCGATGGCGGTGGCGATACAGTCCCGCACGCCCGGAAAGCGGGCACGGCAGGAGCGTCTGCAAAGGGTGACCCAGCGGGCCTGGCCTGTCTGTCACGGGAATCCGGTACAGCAGCCGGGGCGGGCATTACAGGGGCTCGACCTGGGGACCATCGGCCATCCGCGCGGTGGCCTGGGGCGTGGGTGTCTCGTCCAGGCGACGCATCGGGCCGTAGAGCAGGACGCTCAAAGGCAGGAGCGCAAACAGCGCGCCGGTCACCACGAACAACAGGCCCACGCCTCGCCCGGGGCCGACCCCGAGCCAACGGCCGATGGAATCGGCATACGGGCCGCCCGGCAGCAGCGCCGGCTGGAACCAGTGATCCACCAGCAAGCCACCGACGATGACGGCCAGGCTGGTGCTGGCAATGGTCAGCATGCTGATCAGCGCGAACACGCTGGCGCGGTTGCCAGCGGGAATCCTGCGCATCCACAACGAGTTGACGCTGGCATCGGCGATGCTTGCCATGGTGATCGCGACGAACGCCAAGGCGCAGTAGGCGACGGCTTGCGATACCACGCCCAGGGCGATGACACAGCCGGCCAGGAGCAGATCGGCCACCGCCACCAACGCCATCAGGCGTCGCGGATTGCCCATGGAAATCAGCAGCCCCGCCCCGGCCAGGCCGCCCAGGGCGGCCCAGGTATAGGCCATCCCCAGGGTCTGACTGCCCAGGGTGGACAGCAGCAACGGCGTCATCATCAACGTCGCCAGCGCCAGTACCGCGCCGCGCATCATGGTGTACACCAGCAGGCCGGCCATCAGGCGCTCCCTGGCAAAGAACCTGAGCGCCACGCTGACGTTGCCCACTGCCCCTGCGAACACCGTGTCCTTGGGCGCATCGTCGGGATGGGTCGACGCGCCGCGGACGTGGGAGAACGCCTTGATCACCAGCAGCGTGCCGGAGCAGAACGTCAGCAGGTCCACCGCGAGGATCGTCACCAGCCCGGCCTTCGCCATGATCGCCCCCGCCACCAGTGGCGCCACCAGGGCCGAGGCGTTCTTGCTGATACTGATCAGCCCTGAGGCCCGGGTGAATTTTTCCGGGGCGACGATGGTGCTGACGGCGGCCTGGTACGCCGGTTTGCGAAAGGCGCTGACGATGGAAGCCAGGCAGTTGAAGATGTACAGGTGCAGAGGTTCCAGGCGTTCGAACCAGAGCAACGCCATGACGCCCAACAACAGCAATGCCAGGCTCACATCACAACAGACAATGATGACCCGGTGACTGATCCGGTCAGCCAGCCCGCCGGCCAGGGGCAGGAACAGCACCGCCGGCAACGTGGCCGCCAGCACCACGTTGGCGAACGCCACCGCCGAGCCGGTATGGGTGTACACCCAGACGCCCAGGGCGAACTCCATCAGCGCCGTGCCCACCACCGCCAGTGACTCGCCGCACCAGAGGAAATAGAAGCCTCGGCCCAGATCGAATCCGCGGCGCTCGCCCACGCGACTCATGTGCGCACGTCACGCGGCGTGAAGACACCGATCAGCCCGTTCAGCAACCGGTAGGCCAGGGAATACGCCACCGCGCCGAACACCAGGGGCGCGTAGCGGGAAAACAGGTAGGTGCGCAACACTCGCCTGGCGATGGGCGAGCTGATGTCGCCACTGACATGCAGTGGCGTCGGGAACGTCGCCGCGACAGTAGCGCCGAAGGCGTCGTCCATCGACTGCACCGCATGCCACCAGTACACCGGGATGTACAGGGCATCGCCCGGCTCCACCACCGCGCGCAAGGCACGCAAGTCGCGGGTACCGGGGAAGCGACCGGTGTCAATGTCGTACAGGTAGCCGGCCTGTTCGATCACCGGTCGCAACGCCCGCCAACTGGTCTGGTCCGGTGGCAGCAGCAAGACCTCCTTGGCCCCGACCACCTGGGCCATGAAGGTTTCGTCGGTGACATGGAAATGCCAATCGGTATAGGAGTTGCGATACAGGAAGCTGCGATGGGGCGGATAGGCCCGGGTCTTGCCCAACTGCGGCATGAACGGCAGGCCGCCGACATCGGCCTTCATCGACTCGATGGCCGAGCCTTCGGAGAAGCGGCAGCTGTCGGCCACCAACGGTGAGTCACCCTGGCCCAGGGCCTCGAGGAACTGGTGGAACGGCATTTCCCGGTAGACCGTATTGGCGTATGCGGTCAGCTCGGCCTTGACCTCCGGATTGGACCAACCGATGACCTCGGAAACGATCTGTGAACGGACCACCACCGGGCTGTTTCGTGAATGGGCCTTGAGATAGTCCAGGCGCTTCCATTTTTCGAATGCCGGCCAGTGGCGCACGGCATTCCTGATCAGGCAGGGACGGTTGCGATTGACATAGAGCCGGGTGAAATCGGCTTTGGAAATCGCCAGTGCATCGATCACATCGACCGTTCCTGCCTGGGGGTGATTGGGAAAACGGGACAGGCTCCAGAACTTGGAGACCGGGCGATCCGATTCGGCGACCAATGGCATTTCAGACCCTCGCAAGCGCTTTCAGGGTCGTTGGTATAACAGACTCCCTCGACCTCGCCCAAGCACCGCAAAGCCCCGTTTCCCGACGTTGTCCCTGCTTCCCATGACAGACATCACCCATCGGATCCTCTAATTTTTTCCCACCTTGTGAAGGGACACCGGGCGTGACCGGACGGCAGCCCGGCCCATCGACGAGCCACGACACCGCCCCTCGACGCCGACATCGCATCAGGTGCCTGTCCAACCGCGCCGTTGTCCCTCGCCACGTTTATCTGCATCCCGCCGATTGGCAGTCGCCCAGGCCTCCATGCACCGCCATTCGAACGGAGACAGACCTCAATTGATTCCGCCAGCAGGTGCTCCGATATGGATTCGTCGACCGAAATGTTGCCCACGCAAGACTGCGCCGCCCACGAACTGGCCTCCGTCCAGCAGGGCATCTGGCTCGACCAGATCGCGCACCCGGACCTGCCCTACTACAACATCGGCATGGCCCTGGAGATCAAGGGTGAGATCGACATTGCGCTGTTCGAGAAAGCCATCGAGCTGGTTGCCAACCGTCACGACGCCCTGCGCCTGAGCTTCAGCCATGAAGGCGGTACCGGTCGCCAGCGGGTCTTGCCCGAGGTCAAGGTCGACATGCAGGTGGTGGAGTTCACCGAAGCCGAGGCCGATGCCGGGCTGGCCATGGAGTACCTGCGCAACGCCTTTCGCCAGCCGTTCGAGTCGCTGACCGGCCAGCTCTGGGAAGCCCGCATGGTGCGTTGCGGCCCGAACCGCCATTACTGGTTGAACCGTTACCATCACCTGGTCACCGACGGCATCGGCGTGGCGTTGATCGGCCACGCCGTGGGCGCCGCCTACAACGGGTTGCTGGCGGGCAACGAGGAGGTTGCCCAAGGCCATTCCTACCTGTCGTTCCTCGAAGACGACCGGGCTTACCTGCAGTCCTCGCGCTACGAGCGCGACCGGCAGTTCTGGCAGGAAACCTACGCCCAGATGCCTCCTTCGCTGCTGCAACGCCGGGCCGACTTCAAGACCGGCCAGGCCAACGAACTGGCCCCCAGCGCCCAGGTCCAGGCGATGCTGCCACGGGCGCTGTACAACGCCCTGACGCAATTTGCCAGCGAACGCAGCCTGTCGGTGGCCCATGTCCTGATCAGCGTGGTCGCCACGTATTTCTGCCGCACCGTGGGCGTCGATGAAATCGTCATCGGCATGCCCGTGCACAACCGTACCACCGCGCGCACCAAGGAAACCGCGGGCATGTTTTCCTCGGTCAGCCCGATTCGCCTGCCGGTGGATCCCGACGCCTCGCTGCTGGACCTGATGCACACCGCTGGCGGCCAACTGCGCCGCTGCTACCGCCACCAGCGGTTCCCCATCGCCGAACTCAACCGCACGTTGCGCCTGGCCCAGACCGGCCGCCGGCAACTGTTCGACGTGTCGCTGTCGTTCGAAAGCCTGGACGGCGACGATCAGTTCGGCGGTACCTCGTCCACCGTGATCACCATGGACAATGGCTACGAGCAGACGCCCATGGCGATCTTCGTGCGCGATTACCATCCCTTCGAAGACGTCCATCTGGACTTCAACTTCAACACCGCGTACTTCAGCCTGGAGGAAGCCCGCTACCTGCAAGACCGCATGGTCTCGATGCTCGAAGCGGTGCTGGAGCAGCATGACACGCCCGTGGGCGACTTCCCGCTGATGAGCCAGGTGGAGCGGCGACACCTGCAAGTGGATTTCAACGCCACGGCCCGGGAATATCCCCGGGACGTGCTGATTCACGGGCTGTTCGAGCAACAGGCCGAGCGGCGTCCGCAGGCCTGTGCCGTGCGCGGCGACGACGGTCCGTTGCTCAGTTACGCCGAACTCAACCGCCGGGCCAACCAGCTCGCCCATCACCTGGGCGAACTCGGCGTCGGGCCGGACGCCCGCGTGGCCGTATGCCTGCGGCGCGGCGCGGACATGGTTATCGCCCTGCTGGGCATCCTCAAGGCCGGCGGCGCCTACGTGCCCATCGACCCGGACCTGCCCAGCGCGCGCCAGGCCTACATGCTCGAGGACAGCGCTCCCCACGCCGTGCTGAGCAGCCAGGCACTGCTGGAGCATTTGCCGCCGTCGGACAGGCCGCTGCTGCTTCTCGATGGCGACCAGGACCTGGCCCGCCTGGCTGCGCAGCCCACCCACGACCCGGATCCGGCGGCCCTGGGCCTGACGCCGAGGCACCTGGCCTACGTGCTCTACACCTCCGGTTCCACCGGTACCCCCAAAGGGGTGATGAACGAGCACATGGGGGTGGTCAACCGTCTGCTCTGGGCCCGGGACGAATACCGTGTCGACGCCGACGACCGGGTCCTGCAGAAGACCCCGTTCGGTTTCGATGTGTCGGTCTGGGAATTCTTCCTGCCGTTGCTGGCCGGTGCCGAACTGGTCATGGCCCGTCCCGGTGGCCATCAGGAACCGGACTACCTGGCCCAGGTGATGCGCCAGGCCGACATTACCTTGCTGCACTTCGTGCCGTCGATGCTCGACCTGTTCCTGGAGCATCGCGACAGCCAGGACTTCCCGACGCTGCGTCGGGTACTGTGCAGCGGCGAAGCCCTGCCCCGCAGCCTGCAGCGCCGCTTCGAAGAGCAGTTGCCGGGCGTCGAGCTGCATAACCTGTACGGCCCCACCGAAGCCGCCATCGACGTCACCGCCTGGCAATGCCGCCCCGGCGACCCGGGCGAAAGCGTGCCCATTGGCAAGCCGATCGCCAATATCCAGATGTACGTGCTCGACCCCCGGGGCAAGATCCAGCCGCTGGGCGTGGCCGGGGAAATCCATATCGGCGGCATCGGCGTGGCCAGGGGTTATCTGAACCAGCCTGAGCTGAGTGCCGAGCGCTTCATCGCCGACCCGTTCAGCGACCAGCCGGATGCGCGCCTGTACAAGACCGGCGACCTGGGCCGCTGGCTGGCCAACGGGGCGCTGGAGTACCTGGGGCGCAACGACTTCCAGGTGAAAATCCGTGGCCTGCGCATCGAGATCGGTGAAGTCGAAGCGGCCCTGGCCCTGTGCCCTGGCATCCGCGAAGTGGTGGTCGTCGCCCGGGAAGATCATCCCGGGCAGCCGGACAGCAAGCGCCTGGTGGCTTATGTCTGCGGCGAACAGGTACCCGCCGACGTGCTGCGCAGCACCTTGCTCAAGCACCTGCCCGAGTACATGGTTCCCACGGCCTTCGTGCACCTGGACACCCTGCCCCTGACCGCCAACGGTAAGCTCGATCGCCGGGCCCTGCCCGCGCCGGGTGCCGAGGCCCTGGCCAGCCAGGCCTACGAAGCGCCCCAGGGCGAGACCGAAATCGCCATTGCCGAGATCTGGAAAGGCTTGCTGCACCTGGATCAGGTCGGTCGCCACGACGGCTTCCTCGAACTGGGCGGCCACTCCCTGCTGACCGTGCAGTTGCAAGCCCGCCTGCACCAGGACCTGGGGGTCGAGATCGACCTGCGCACGCTGTTCGCCCAGACCTCCCTGAGGGAACTGGCCCGGCATGTGGATCAGGCCGCTCAGTCCAGTCTCCAGGCGATTGCCGTGGTCCCCCGCGACCAGCCGTTGCCGCTGTCTTTGGCCCAGCAACGCCTGTGGTTCCTCGACCAGCTGGACCACGCCGCCAGCGTCGCCTATCACATGCCCGCCGCCCTGCACCTGCGCGGCCACCTGGATCGCCACGCCCTGCAGCGCGCCCTGGACCGTATCGTCGCCCGCCACGAAAGCCTGCGCACCACCTTCGAACGCATTGACGGTGAAGCCCGGCAACGCTTCGCCCCCGCCGACAGTGGCTTCGCCCTGACCGAGCACGACCTGCAGGCCCTGGACAGCGACGCCCGGCAACAGGCCGTCGAGCGACTGACCCGGGACGAAGCCCGCGAGGCCTTCGACCTGAGTGCCGGACCACTGATCCGCGGTCGCCTGCTGCGCCTGGCCGAGGAGGAGCACATCCTGCTGGTGACCCAGCATCACATCGTCTCCGACGGTTGGTCGGTGGCGGTCCTGATCGGCGAGTTCAACGCCCTGTACGCCGCGTTCTGCCAGGGCCTCGACGATCCCCTGCCGCCCCTGGCCTTGCAATACGCCGACTACGCCGCCTGGCAACAGCAACATTTGCAAGGCGAACGCCTGCAAGCCCAGGTCCGCTTCTGGCAGGAGCACCTCACCGGCGCCCCGGCGCTGCTGGAACTGCCCGCCGACCATCCACGGCCCCAGGTGCAGAGTTACCAGGGCGCGGCCCTGGCCCTGCAACTGCCCGCGCCCTTGAGTGCCCGGCTGCGCCGCTTCAGCCAGCAGCAAGGCCTGACGCCGTTCATGACCCTGCTGGGAGCCTGGTCGATCCTGCTGTCGCGCCTGAGCAATCAGGCCGAGGTGGTGGTCGGCACGCCAGTGGCCAACCGCACCCGGCGCGAAACCGAGGCGCTGATCGGCTTCTTCGTCAACACCCTGGCCCTGCGCGTCGACGTGCAGGCCCATGACCGGGTCGAACAGTTGCTGGCCCGGATCAAGCGCATCACCCTCGACGCCTACGGCCATCAGGACTTGCCATTCGAACAGGTGGTGGAGGCGTTGCAACCGGAACGCAGCCTCGGCCACAGCCCGCTGTTCCAGGCCATGCTGGTACTCGGCAACACCCCGCAGGACCAGGCCCTGGCCCTGCCCGGCCTGAGCCTGACCCCGCTGGCCCCGGCCACCGGCACCACCCAGTTCGACGTGAGCCTGTCCCTGAACGATGACGGCGACATCATCGCCGGCCAGTTCGAATACGCCACCGACCTGTTCGATGAAAGCACCATCGCCCGTTGGGGCCAGCACCTGCTGCAACTGCTCGATGCCATGCTAGAGGATGCCACCCAACCAGTGGCGACCTTGCCGCTGCTGAGCAATCCACAACGTCGCCAGTTGCTCGGTGACTTCAACCGGACGCATGTGCCCTTTCCCGAGGGCCGCCTGGTCCACGAATGGTTCGAGCAGCATGTGCAAGCGCATCCCGATGCCATTGCCGTGCAGGCCGAAGAGGCCAGCCTCAGCTACGCCGAACTCAATGCCCGGGCCAACCGCATCGCGCATCGGCTGATTGCCGCGGGCGTGCGTCCGGATGAGCGTGTCGCACTGCTGGTGGAACGCAGCCTGGAAATGATCGTCGGCATGCTGGGGATCCTCAAGGCGGGCGGCGCCTACGTGCCGCTGGACCCGAACTACCCGCAGGATCGCCTGCAACACATGCTCGACGACAGTGCGCCCCGGGTACTGCTCACCCAGGCTGCCCTGGTGAATGCCATGGGCGAGCAACTGCCGGCGCTGCGACTGCCCCGGCTGCTGCTGGACGACACGGCTGACGGCGACGCTGGCAACCCTCGCATCGAGGGCCTGACCTCCCGCCACCTGGCCTACGTCATGTACACCTCCGGTTCTACCGGCAAACCGAAAGGCGTGATGCTTGAGCACCGCTCGCTGTGCAACCAGATCGGCGCCTTGCAGGAACGCTACAGCCTCGATGCCCGGGACCGCATCCTGCAATTCGCCACCATGACCTTCGACATGTCCGTGGAAGAAATCTTCGGCGCCTTGCTGTCCGGAGCCACCCTGGTGCTGCGCAGCGATGCCTGGATAGCCGGCACCGCGGCTTTCGCCACCTTGTGCGAGCAGTACGCGATCACTGTCGCCAACCTGCCCACCGTGTTCTGGCAACAGGTGAGCCGGGATGCCCATGTGGCCCTGCCCACCTGCCTGCGGCAGTTCATGATCGGTGGTGAAGCGGTGAGTAAACAGGCGGTGAGCCAGTGGTTCGCCCGCAGCGGCCATCGTCCGGCGCTGTACAACGCCTATGGCCCAACCGAGGCCACCGTGAACGCCTCGATCCGCCGCATGGAAAGTGACCGGGACGACTTCCGTTCCATCGGCAAGCCGCTGCGCAATACCCAGCTGCATGTGCTGGACGGCGCCGGCAACCTGGCCCCCCTGGGAGTCGCCGGGGAAATCCATATCGGCGGCGTCGGCGTCGCGCGTGGCTACCTCAACCGCCAGGCATTGACCGCCGAACGGTTCATCGCCGACCCGTTCACCACCGATCCCCAGGCACGCCTGTACAAGACCGGTGACCTGGGTCGCTGGTGCGCCGACGGCACCCTCCAGTACCTGGGTCGCAACGACGACCAGGTGAAGATCCGCGGTTTCCGCGTGGAACTGGGAGAGATCGAGGCCGTCCTCGCCGGTCGCCCCGGCGTGCGCGAGGCCGTGGTGGTGGCCCAGGAAAGCAGACCGGGCCAATCCGACAGCAAGCGCCTGGTCGCCTACCTGTGTGGCGAGCCAGTGCCGGTGGAGCAATTGCGCGCCGCGCTGCTGGCGGTGCTGCCCGACTACATGGTGCCCAGCGCCTTCGTGCAGCTCGAAGCCATGCCCTTGACGCCCAATGGCAAGCTCGACCGTCGCGCGCTTCCGGCCCCGGGCCAGGAAGCATTCGCCAGCCGGGCCTACGAGGCGCCGCGGGGCGAGATCGAACAACTGCTGGCCACGGTCTGGCAAGAACTGCTGGGCCTTGAACAGGTCGGACGCCATGACCGTTTCTTCGAGCTCGGCGGGCATTCGCTGATGGCGGTCAGCCTCATCGACCGCTTGCGCCAGCATGGCCTGAATGCGTCGGTACGCACCGTGTTCACCGCGCCCAGCCTGCGGGAGATGGCCCAGGCCCTGGGCCGCAGCGATGAAACCCCGTTCCTGGCGCCAGCCAACCGCATTGCGGCCGACTGCAGCGCCCTGACGCCAGACATGCTGTCGCTGGTGGAACTGACCCCGGCCCAGCTCGAACGCATCGTCGCCGGCGTGCCCGGCGGCGCCGCCAATGTCCAGGACATCTACCCCCTGGCGCCGTTGCAGCAAGGCATCCTGTTCCATCACCTGCTGGGGCACGAAGGGGATGCGTATCTGGTGCGCTCGATGATCGAGTTCGACGATCGCGCGCGTCTCGATGCCTTTATCGACGCCTTGCAGCAGGTGATCGATCGCCACGACATTCTGCGCAGCGCCGTGCACTGGGTCGGCCAGCCGCAGGCGGTGCAGGTGGTGCACCGCCAGGCAACGTTGCCAGTGCAGCTTGTCACCCTGGCTGGCGATGAAGACCCGCGCGCTCAGCTGGAGCGCTTGAGCGACCCGCGCCACCTGCGCCTGGACTTGCAACAGGCGCCGTTGATGCGCGCCTGCATCGCCCGGGACCCGCACTCCGAACGCTGGTGGCTGAGCCTGCTGGACCACCACATGATCAGCGATCACGTGTCTTTGGGGATCGTGCTCGAAGAAGTCCAGGCCCTGGTGCAAGGCCGGGGCGCCGAGCTGCCGGCACCGATGCCCTATCGGGAGTTCGTCGCGCAGATCCTGGCGACCCCGCCCCAGGTCCATGAAGCCTATTTCAGCCAGCGCCTGGGCAGCGTCGACGAGCCCACCGCCCCCTTCGGCGTCCTGGATGTCCAGGGCGACGGCAGCCAGGTGACGGAAACCAGCGTGCGCCTGGATCCAGCCCTGAGCCAGCGCATCCGCGCCTGCTCGCGCAGCGCCGGCGTGACGCCGGCGGTGCTGTTTCACATCGCCTGGGCCCAGGTGCTCGGGCGCTGCACCGACCGCGACGATGTGGTGTTCGGCACCGTGGTCGCCGGACGCCTGCAAGGCTCCCGGGGCGCCGACCGGGCGCTGGGCGTGTTCATCAACACCTTGCCGGTGCGGGTGCGACTGGCCGGGTCGGGGGTCGGCGCGCTGGTGGACGAAACCTATCGCGACCTCAGCGAACTGCTGTCCCACGAGCAGGCGTCCCTGGCCCTGGCCCAGCGTTGCAGCGGCGTCGGCCCCGGCCTGCCGCTGTTCACCACCCTGCTCAATTACCGGCACCAGACCGATGGCGGCTCGCTGGCCAACGAAGGCCAGGTGCTGGCCTGGGACGGCGTACGCTTCCTGAGCAACGAAGCCCGTACCAACTATCCGATCGAAGTGGCGGTGGCCGATGAAGGAGACGACTTCTCGGTGACGGCCCAAGCCATCACCGGGATCGACCCGCACCGCATCGCCGCCTACCTGGGCCAGGCCGTCGCCGCCCTGGTGCAGGCCCTGGAGCAAGCCCCCGAGCGCCTCGCCAGCAGCCTGGACGTGCTGCCCGACGACGAGCGCCAGTTGCTGCTGCGCGACTTCAACCGCACCGCCACCGACTTCGGGCCGGCCCAGCCGATCCATGCCCTGTTCGAAACCCAGGTCCGGCTCGCCCCCGACGCCGTGGCCCTGGTCTGCGAAGACCGCCAGCTGACCTACCGCCAGCTCAATCGCCGCGCCAACCACCTGGCCCGCCAGTTGCTCGCCCTCGGCGTGCAGCCCGATCAACGGGTCGCCATCTGCGCCGAGCGCAGCCTGGACATGATCGTCGGCCTGCTGGGCGTGCTCAAGGCCGGCGCGGCCTATGTGCCCATCGACCCGGCCCACCCCGCCGACCGCATGGCCTTCATGCTCCAGGACAGCCAGCCACTGGCGGTGCTGACCCAGTCGGCGCTGTCGCTGCCCACCGGGGACCTGCCATGCCTGCTGCTGGACACTGACGCCTCGCTGCATGCCGCCCACGATGTGGCGTTCGACGTGAACCCGCGGATCGCCGGCCTGACTCCGCAACACCTGGCCTACGTGATCTACACCTCCGGCTCCACCGGCCAGTCCAAGGGCGTGATGGTCGAGCACCGCTCGGTGTTCAACTTCTGGCAGGTGATGCGCCGCACCACCCACCAGCATTGCCCGGCCCCGGCCACCGTGGCCTTGAATGCCGGCTTCTTCTTCGACATGTCGATCAAGGGCATCGCCCAGCTGTTCTGCGGCCATCGCCTGGTGATCATCCCGCAACTGATCCGCGCCAGCGGCCACGAGCTGCTGGACTTCCTCGAACAGCACCAGGTCCACGCCTTCGACTCCACCCCGTCCCAGCTCGACACCCTGCTGGCCGCCGGCCTGCTGGAGCGCCAGCGTTACCAGCCGGTGAGCGTGCTGCTCGGCGGCGAGGCGATCAACAGCGCCACCTGGGAGAAACTGCGCAACTGCCGGAACATCCGCTTCTACAACATGTACGGCCCCACCGAGTGCACGGTGGACGCCACCCTCGACCTGATCCGCGACCTGGGCGACCGTCCGAGCATCGGCCGGCCGTTTGCCAATGTGCAGGTCCATGTCCTCGATGCCCGGGGCGAACCGACGCCGTTGGGGGTGGCCGGGGAAATCCATATCGGCGGCATCGGCGTGGCCCGGGGTTACCTGAACCGGCCGGAACTGAGCGCCGAGCGCTTCATCGCCGACCCGTTCAGCGACCAGCCGGATGCGCGCCTGTACAAGACCGGCGACCTGGGTCGCTGGCTGGCCGACGGCACGCTGGAATACCTGGGCCGCAACGACTTCCAGGTGAAGATCCGGGGTTTTCGCATCGAACTGGGCGAGATCGAAAGCGCCCTGCTGGCCTGCCCCGGCATCCGCGAAGCCGTGGTGATCGCTCGGGAAGACAGCCAGGGCGATACCGACAACAAACGCCTGGTGGCCTACGTCTGCGGCGAGCCGGTTCCGGTCGAGCAACTGCGCAGCGCCCTGCTGGACAGTCTGCCCGAGTACATGGTGCCCAGCGCCTTCGTGCACCTGGACGCCCTGCCCCTGACCGCCAACGGCAAGCTCGATCGCCGGGCCCTGCCCGCGCCGGGTGCCGAGGCCCTGGCCAGCCAGGCCTACGAAGCGCCCCAGGGCGAGACCGAAATCGCCATTGCCGAGATCTGGAAAGGCTTGCTGCACCTGGATCAGGTCGGTCGCCACGACGGCTTCCTCGAACTGGGCGGCCACTCCCTGTTGACCGTGCAGTTGCAAGCCCGCCTGCACCAGGACCTGGGGGTCGAGATCGACCTGCGCACGCTGTTCGCCCAGACCTCCCTGAGGGAACTGGCCCGGCACGTGGATCAGGCCGCTCAGTCCAGTCTCCAGGCGATTGCCGTGGTTCCCCGCGACCAGCCGTTGCCGCTGTCTTTGGCCCAGCAACGCCTGTGGTTCCTCGACCAGCTGGACCACGCCGCCAGCGTCGCCTATCACATGCCCGCCGCCCTGCACCTGCGCGGCCACCTGGATCGCCACGCCCTGCAACGCGCCCTGGACCGTATCGTCGCCCGCCACGAAAGCCTGCGCACCACCTTTGAACGCATTGACGGTGAAGCCCGGCAACGCTTCGCCCCCGCCGACAGTGGCTTCGCCCTGACCGAGCACGACCTGCAGGCCCTGGACAGCGACGCCCGGCAACAGGCCGTCGAGCGACTGACCCGGGACGAAGCCCGCGAAGCCTTCGACCTGAGTGCCGGCCCACTGATCCGCGGTCGCCTGCTGCGCCTGGCCGAGGAGGAGCACATCCTGCTGGTGACCCAGCATCACATCGTCTCCGACGGTTGGTCGGTGGCGGTCCTGATCGGCGAGTTCAACGCCCTGTACGCCGCGTTCTGCCAGGGCCTCGACGATCCCCTGCCGCCCCTGGCCTTGCAATACGCCGACTACGCCGCCTGGCAACAGCAACATTTGCAAGGCGAACGCCTGCAAGCCCAGGTCCGCTTCTGGCAGGAGCACCTCACCGGCGCCCCGGCGCTGCTGGAACTGCCCGCCGACCATCCACGGCCCCAGGTGCAGAGTTACCAGGGCGCGGCCCTGGCCCTGCAACTGCCCGCGCCCTTGAGTGCCCGGCTGCGCCGCTTCAGCCAGCAGCAAGGCCTGACGCCGTTCATGACCCTGCTGGGAGCCTGGTCGATCCTGCTGTCGCGCCTGAGCAATCAGGCCGAGGTGGTGGTCGGCACGCCAGTGGCCAACCGCACCCGGCGCGAAACCGAGGCGCTGATCGGCTTCTTCGTCAACACCCTGGCCCTGCGCGTCGACGTGCAGGCCCATGACCGGGTCGAGCAGTTGCTGGCCCGGATCAAGCGCATCACCCTCGACGCCTACGGCCATCAGGACTTGCCGTTCGAACAGGTGGTGGAGGCGTTGCAACCGGAGCGCAGCCTCGGCCACAGCCCGCTGTTCCAGGCCATGCTGGTACTCGGCAACACCCCGCAGGACCAGGCCCTGGCCCTGCCCGGCCTGAGCCTGACCCCGCTGGCCCCGGCCACCGGCACCACCCAGTTCGACGTGAGCCTGTCCCTGAACGACGACGGCGACATCATCGCCGGCCAGTTCGAATACGCCACCGACCTGTTCGATGAAAGCACCATCGCCCGTTGGGGCCAGCACCTGCTGCAACTGCTCGATGCCATGCTGGAGGATGCCACCCAACCAGTGGCGACCTTGCCGCTGCTGGATGAGTCACAACGCCGGCAATTGCTGGAAACCTTCAACAGCGCCAGCGCGGTCCTCGACGAAGACCCGGCGCGCTTCCCCCATGCGGTCTTCGAAGCCCAGGCCGGGCGCACGCCGCAAGCCGTGGCACTGGCGGGCGACGGACAGACCCTCAGCTACGCCGAGCTCAACGCCTGGGCCAACCGCATCGCCCATGGCCTGATTGCCCTGGGTGTGCGGCCCGACGACACCGTCGGCCTGTGCGCCCGACGCAGTCCGCAGATGGTCGCTGGCCTGCTGGGCATCCTCAAGGCCGGGGCGGCCTATGTGCCGCTCGATCCGCAATACCCGGCGCAACGCCTGACCCATATGCTGGCCGACAGCGCGCCCAGGGCGCTGGTACGCCAGCAAGACCTGGACACCCTGCCGCTGCCGGCGGGCCTGGCCACCCTCGAAGCGGACAGCCCGGCGCTGCTGCAAAACCCGACCCATAACCCTGGGATCACGGACCTGCACTTCGGGCACTTGGCCTACGTGATCTACACTTCCGGCTCCACCGGGTTGCCCAAAGGGGTCATGGTGGAACATCGCGGCCTGCGCAACCTGCTGGACTGGTACCTGGACGACCTGGCCTTCCATGCCGGCGATGCGGTGCTGCTGGCCTCGTCCTATAACTTCGACCTGACCCAGAAGAACATTCTCGCCCCGCTCATGGTGGGGGCCTCGCTGCACCTGGCCGAAGAACCGTTCAACCCTGACGCCATCGTCGCCCAGATCGCCAGGGCGGGTATCAGCCATATCAACCTGTCGCCCAGCGCGTTCCACGCGCTGGTGGACGCCGACCGGCAACAGGCATTGGCGTGCCTCAAGCGGGTGGTGCTGGGGGGCGAGCCGATCCAGGTCGCCATGCTGGAAAAACTGCCGTTGCCGCGCCCGGCGATCATCAACAGCTACGGACCCACCGAGTGCAGTGACGTAGTGGCCTGGTACACCGCCGACCGCGACCTTGCCCATTACCGGAACCGCTCGATCCCCATCGGCCGGCCGATCCGCAACATGCAACTGCATGTGCTGGACGACCATGGACAATTGTTGCCGGTGGGCGTGTCGGGCGAGATCCACATCGGTGGCGTCGGGGTCGCGCGCGGCTACCTCAACCGCCTGGAGTTGACGACCGAGCGCTTCATTGCCGACCCGTTCAGCGACCGGGCCGGTGCGCGCCTGTACAAGACCGGTGACATCGGTCGCTGGTTGCCCGACGGCACCCTCCAGTATCTGGGACGCAACGACGACCAGGTGAAGATCCGCGGCCTGCGTGTCGAGCTGGGCGAAATCGAGGCGGCCCTCGCCGCCCTCGATGGGGTCCGGGAAGCGGCGGTCGTCCCCCGCGACCACCAGAGCGGCGACAAACGCCTGGTGGCGTATCTGTGCGGCGAGCCGGCATCGGCCGAACAATTGCGCGCCGAGCTCCTGGGTCGCCTGCCCGGACACATGGTGCCCAGTGCCTTCGTGGTGCTGGACGCATTGCCCCTCACCCCCAACGGCAAGCTCGACCGTCGCGCCCTGCCCGAGCCGGGCCAGGACGCCTACGCCAGCCGGACCTACGAGGCGCCCCAAGGCGAGGTGGAAGTGGCTATCGCCGGGATCTGGCAGCAATTGCTGGGGCACGAGCGCATTGGCCGGCATGACGGGTTCTTCGAACTCGGCGGACATTCGCTGATGGCGGTCAGCCTCATCGAACGCCTGCGCGAACAAGGCTTGAACGCCGACGTGCGCAGTGTCTTCAGTGCGCCGACCCTGCGAGAACTGGCTATCGCACTGGGCGACAGCACCCACACCGCCTTCCAGGCACCGGCCAACCGCATTCCGGCCGACTGCCAGCTGTTGACCCCGGACATGCTGCCGTTGGTGAAACTCACCGCGCAGCAGATCGAGCGCCTGGTCGGCGCCGTGCCGGGCGGCGTCGCCAACGTCCAGGACATCTACCCCCTGGCGCCCCTGCAGCAAGGCATCCTGTTCCATCACCTGCTCGGACACGAAGGCGATGCCTATCTGGTGCGCTCGATGCTGGAGTTCGACGATCGCCAGCGCCTCGATGCCTTTATCGGCGCCCTGCAGCAAGTGATCGATCGCCACGACATCCTGCGCACCTGCGTGCATTGGGATGGCCTGCCCCAAGCGGTGCAAGTGGTACAGCGCCACGCGCGGTTGCCGGTGCACAGCGTCACCTTGAACGGACATCAGGACCCGCTCGGCCAGCTCGAAGCCTTGAGCGATCCACGGCAACTGCGCCTGGACCTGCGCCAGGCGCCGTTGATGCGTGCCTGCATTGCCCGGGATCCGCACTCCGAACGCTGGCTGCTGGCGCTGCTCAACCACCACATGGCCAGTGACCATGTGACCCTGGAAATCGTCCTGGAAGAGATCCACGCGATCCTCCATGGACAAAGTGAAAGCCTGGGCGCCGCACAGCCGTACCGCGACTTCATCGCCCAGACCCAGGCCACCCCGGCCGAGGTCCACGAAGCCTACTTCACCCGGCGACTGGCCGACGTCGATGCCCCTACCGCGCCCTTCGACCTGCTCGAAGTGCAGGGCGACGGCAATCACATCGAAGAAGCCAGCGTGCAACTGAGCGTCGAACTCAACCTGCGCCTCCGGGCCCAGGCCAGGGAACGGGGCATTACCCCGGCGACCCTGTTCCACGTTGCCTGGGCGCAGGTGCTGGCCCGCTGCACCGGGCGCGACGATGTGGTATTCGGCACGGTGGTCGCCGGACGCCTGCAAGGCTCCGCGGGGGCCGAACGGGCCCTGGGCGTGTTCATCAACACCTTGCCGGTACGGGTGTGCCTGACCGGTTGCGGTGCCAACGAGAAGGTCCTGGCGACCCACCGCGACCTGGTGGAACTGCTGGACCACGAGCAAGCCTCCCTGGCGCTGGCGCAGCGTTGCAGCGGCGTGCCCAGTGCGTTGCCGTTGTTCACCACCCTGCTCAACTACCGGCACCAGCGCGACGACAGCCAGTTGCAATGGCCGGGCATGCGTATCCTCGACAGCGCCGAACGGACCAACTATCCGCTGACCCTGTCGGTCAACGACTACGGCGATGCCCTGGGGCTGACCGTGCAAAGCGTCCGGGTGGTGGACCCGCAGCGTATCTGCGCCTTGATGCAACGGGCCCTGGAACAACTGGCCCAGGCCCTGATGTACACGCCGCAGATCCCTCTCATGCAACTGGACGTGTTGCCTCCAAAGGAGCGCACGCTGCTGCTAGAGACCTTCAACCAGACCCGGGTGGATTACCCGACGCACCTGTGCATCCAGCAACTGTTCGAAGAACAGGTGCGCCGGACGCCGGACGCCTGCGCACTGCTCGACAGCCGCACGCAGCTCAGCTACACCGAGCTCAATGCCCAGGCCAATCGCCTGGCCCATCACCTGCTGGCAGCAGGCGTCCAGCCAGGGGACCTGGTCGCCATCTGCGTCGAACGCGGTGTGGCCATGATCACGGGCCTGCTGGGGATCCTCAAGGCCGGTGGCGCCTACGTGCCGCTGGACCCGACCTACCCGGCCGAGCGCCTGGCCTCGATCCTCGACGACGCCCGGCCACGCCTGCTACTGGCCGATCCGGTGGGACGCACGGCGGTGGGTACGCTGCAGGAAGGTACCCGCTACCTGGCCATCGAACAGGCCCTGGCGGCCCAGGCCAACAGTCGCGATCCGCAACTGGACGGCTCGGGCCTGACCCCGGCCCACCTGGCCTATGTGATCTACACCTCGGGCTCCACCGGCAAGCCCAAGGGGGTGATGATCGAACATCGCAACCTGGTGGCCTCGACACTGGCCCGGGGCGCGGTGTACGGGCCGGCGATCGACAAGCGCTTCCTGTTGCTGTCCTCGATTGCCTTCGACAGCTCCGTGGCCGGGATCTTCGGCACCCTGGTAGGCGGCGGCACCTTGTGCATCCCGGATGCCGAGACCGCACGCGACCCCGAGGCCATCGCCCGCTTCATCGACCAGCAGGCCGTCACCTCGTTGCTGTGCGTGCCGTCCCTGGGCCGCCTGGTACTGACGAGCCTTGCCAGCGGTAACGGCCACGGCCACCTGCGGGAAATGATCGTTGCCGGCGAGGCCTGCCCGGCGCAACTGGTGCAGGAGTGCGCCGGGCTGGAGCCGGCCATCGCCCTGTACAACGAATACGGCCCAACCGAAGCCACCGTCTGGGCCACGGTACATCGCTGCACTGCCGAGGACCGGGGCACCGTGCCGATCGGCCGCGCCATCCCCAACAGCCGCCTGTACGTGCTCGACGAGCAGCGCCAACCGGTGCCCCTCGGCGTGCCGGGTGAGCTGTACGTCGGGGGCGCGGGTGTCGCGCGAGGCTACCTGGACCGTGCCCAGCTGAACGCCGAGCACTTCCTCGCCGATCCGTTTTGCCCTGGCGACGAGGCGCGGATGTACCGCACCGGCGACCTGGTGCGGCTGCGCGCCGACGGTGTGCTCGAATTCCTCGGACGCAACGACCAGCAGGTGAAGATCCGTGGTTTCCGTATCGAACCGGGTGAAATCGAAGCCCTGATGCTGACCCTGCCGGGGGTGCGCGAAGCCGCGGTCATCGCCCGGGAGGACACGCCTGGGGCGATGCGCCTGGTGGCGTACCTGAGTGTCGAGCCGCACCTGGCCGGTCGCAACGCCAGCAGCACCCTGCGGCCATACCTGACGTCGCAACTGCCGGACTACATGGTCCCGGCGGCGTTCGTGGTGGTGGAGCGGTTGCCGTTGAGCCCCAACGGCAAGCTGGACCGCCGGGCCCTGCCCGCGCCGCGCAGCGAAGACTTTGCCTTGCGCCAGTACGAAGCGCCCAACGGCGAGACCGAAGAGCTGCTGGCGCAGATCTGGGCCGACCTGCTGGGCCTGGAGCGGATCGGCCGGCACGACGACTTCTTCGAGCTCGGCGGTCATTCGCTGCTGGCCGTGCAAGTCACGCTGCGGGCACGGGAGACCTTCGCCGTCGAGGTGCCGCTGCGGAGTGTGTTCGAGCACCCGTCGCTGCTGGCATTGGCCGACCTGATCACCACCCTGCAACTGGCGCAGTTCGAGTCGGATGAATTGATGGACCTGCAACAAGAAATGGCTTCGCTGTCTGAAAGCGAACTGCTCGCTATCGTCTCCAAGGATGCTTAAAAATTGAACGAACATAACGATAGTCTCGACCAGTTGAAACGTGCCGCACTCCTGCGTCTGCTCAAGCAACGCGGCGCCACACGGGTCATCGAAACGGCTCATGAAGCCATTCCCGGCGCGGATCGCGACGCTCCCCTTGCGCTGTCGTTCGCCCAGCAGCGGCTCTGGTTCCTCGACCAACTGGACCCGACGGCCAGCGCCGCCTACCACATACCCGCCGTGCTGGTCCTGCGCGGCGCTCTCGACCGGACCGCCCTCAAGGCCGCCCTCGACCGTCTCGTGGCGCGGCATGAAAGTCTGCGCACCACCTTTCGTCGCGACGGCGAACAGCCGGTGCAGGTCATCGCCCCGGCCGATTGCGGCTTCGCCCTGGCCGAACATGACCTCAGCCACCTGCCCGCGGACGAAGCCGGACGCGAGGCACAACGCCTGGCCGAAGACGAAGCGGCGCAACCGTTCGACCTGCTGCATGGACCGCTGATCCGTGGCAGCCTGCTGCGCCTGGGCGACGCTGAGCACCGGTTGCTGATCACCCAGCACCACATCATTTCCGACGGTTGGTCCATCGGCATCCTGGTCAAGGAATTCGCCGCGCTCTATGGCGCGTTCAGCGCTGGACAGGCCGATCCGCTACCGCCCCTGGACCTGCAATACGCCGACTACGCCGCCTGGCAACGCCAACACCTGGAGGGCGAGCGTCTCGACCAGCAGGTGGAGTTCTGGCGCGCCCAGCTGGCCGGCGCCCCGGCCCTGCTCTCGCTCCCCACCGATCGGCCGCGCCCGGCGGTGCAGAGCTACCGTGGCGAAACCCTGGGTTTCGACCTGCCGGTCTCGCTGTCCAGCGCCATCGTGCAGTTCGCCCAGTCGCGCGCCGCGACGCCATTCATGACCCTGATGGCGGCCTGGGCAGTCCTGTTGGCGCGCATCAGCGGCCAGCAGGACCTGGTGATCGGCACCGTTGCCGCCAACCGCGACCGCCAGGATGTGCAATCGCTGATCGGCTTCTTCGTCAATACCCTGGCCTTGCGCATCCGCCTGGAAGCCAACCCGACCCTCGACCAGGTGCTGCAGCAGGTCAAGCAGACGATGCTGGACGCCTCCAGCCGCCAGGACACACCGTTCGAGCTGGTGGTCGAAGCCCTCAAGCCGCCGCGCAGTGCCAGCCACAGCCCGGTGTTCCAGACCATGCTCTACACCAACGCAGGGGGCGCCGGCGGCCAGTTGCACCTGCCGGGGCTGGACCTGGAGTTCCTGCCGTCACGCAAGGACAACACCCAGCACGACCTGTCCTTGCACATCGACGAGGGCGGCCCGAGCCTGTCCTGCAGCCTGTCGTACTCCACCGCGCTGTTCGATGCCAGCACCGTCGAACGCCTGGCCAACCGTTTCGAACGCCTGCTGCGCTGTTTCACCGAAGCCCCGGACACCCGTATCGGTGCGTTGCAGCTGGATCCGGCGCTGGCCCTGCCCGATGTCGTCGCCCAGGCGCCCATGCCACAGCGAATGCCCTTGTCCTATCACCAGGAACGGCTCTGGTTCGTCGACACCTTCGAGAACGGTTACCTGTACGAGGCCAACCCGGTCTATCACAACATTCCCCTGCTGCTGGAACTGGCCGGCGAGTTGCACCAGCCGGCCTTGCAAACCGCCCTCGACGGGTTGCTCGCCCGCCATGCGATCCTGCGCTGCCGGGTGTCGAGTGACGATGGCGCCAGCGCCTGGCAATGCTTCGACGGGCCGGCGAGCCTGCCCCTGGAAGTGATCCAGGGCCAGCCGGACAACCTGGCGACCCTGGCCCTGGCCGAGACCCGCCGGCCATTGACCATGAACGGTGGCAGCCTGGTACGTGCCTGCCTGGTACAAGGGGACGAACACAACGCCGTCCTGGCGATCGCCGTGCACCACCTGCTGGCCGACCGTACCTCCATGCAACTGCTCAAGCGCGACCTGCTGGCTCTCTATGAAGCCGCCTGCGCCGGACGCAGCGCCGAACTGCCGCCCCTGTCCCTGACCTACGGCGACTTCGCCGCCTGGCAGCGGCAGTTGCCGGCGGCGCTCACGGAGAACCTGCGGGCCTACTGGGCCTATCAACTGCGGGGCAAGCTGCAGGCCCTGGAACTGCCGTTGAATCGTCCGCGGATGGCCGTGCATGTGTTCGCCGAGGCGACCCATGACTTCACCATCGAAGCGGCCTTGGCACGTCGTCTCGAAGCCTTGGCCCGGGAAACCGGCGTCAGCGCCGACAGCCTGGTCCTGAGCGCCTTCACCGCCCTGCTGCGACGCTACGCCGGACACGACGAACTGGTGGTCGGCACCACGGCCGCTTGCCGAGAACCGGCCTTGCGCGATGTGGTCGGGCCGCTGGACAACCTGCTGGTGATGCGCGGTCTCTGCGCCAGCGATACCACCTTGCAGGAACTCTGGGAGCAGACCGCCGACAACCTGAGCCAGGGCCTGCGCCATCGCCACATGCAGTTCGACCAATTGGTGCTGGCCCTCAACCCGGCCAAGGACATGAGCCGCACCGCGTTGTTCGATGTGCTCTTCAATTTCCAGCGCAGCACCGATACCGGTGCCCTGGTCGCCGGCCTGGCGGTCAATACCCTGGAAACCAACCTGGGCTATGGCAAGAACGACCTGCACCTGCTGATTTCGGCCGGCGAGCAGCAGTGGCCCGGCCATCTGGTGTACAACGCGCAGTTCTTCGACGCCGGCTTCATCGAACAACTGATGCGTCACTACGTGCGCCTGCTGCAAGCCTTCGTCGAGGACGCCGGGCAGTGCATCGATGACGTCAACCTGCTGGACGCCACCGAGCGGCAGCGGCAGATCATCGACTTCAACGACAGCGAAGCGGCCTGGCCCGACACCCTGACCCTGCAGCAGATTTTCGAGGACCAGGCGCGCCAGCACCCGGAGCGCATCGCCGTCAACCTGGGCCAGGAACGCCTGAGCTATCGCCAGCTCAACGAGCAGGCCAACCGCCTCGCCCACCACTTGCGCGCCGCGGGCGTGCAACCGCAGGAACCGGTGGCCATCGCGCTGGATCGCTCGGTGCAGATGATCGTCGCCACCCTGGCAGTGCTCAAGGCCGGCGGTGCCTATGTGCCCATCGACCCGGCCTCGCCCCAGGATCGCATCGCCTATGTGCTGCGCGACAGCGGCACGCGCAAGGCCATCGCTCGCCCGGACATGGCGCCGACGTTGCAGGCATTGGGCATCGAGGCCTTCGAAGCCAACCCGGACAACGGCGCCAGCAGCGCCAACCCGCCTTGCGTCAATGCCCCGGACCACCTCTGCTATGTGATCTACACCTCGGGCTCCACTGGCGAGCCCAAGGGCGCGCTGCTCGAACACCGCAATGTGGTGCGCCTGCTGCACACCAATCGCCCGGACTTCCAGTTCAGCGCCGACGACGTCTGGTCGCTGTTCCACTCCAACGCCTTCGACTTCTCGGTCTGGGAAATCTTCGGCGCGCTGCTCTTCGGTGCGCGCCTGACCCTGGTACCCGACGCCCTGCGCCGTGATCCCCAAGCGTTGCTGGGCTTCCTCGAAAGCGAACAGGTCAGCGTCCTGAACCAGACGCCTTCGGCGTTCCATCAGCTCAGCGCCGCGGCGCTGGCAGCCGCGCACGTGCGCCTGGAACGGCTGCGCTATGTGATCTTCGGTGGCGAGAGCCTGGAGCTGGGCAAGCTCGACGCCTTCCACCGCGCCTTCGGCCACGTGGCCCTGGTGAACATGTATGGCATCACCGAGACTTGCGTCCACGTGACCTACAAGGCCATCGGCGCGGCGGACATCGCCGCCGGCATTTCCAACGTCGGCCGGCCGATCCCCACCACCGTGGCCTATGTGCTCGACGCCCGTCAGCGCTTGCTGCCGCTGGGAGTGGCCGGGGAAATCTGTGTCGGCGGGCTGGGCGTGGGCCGGGGCTACCTGAACCGTCCGGCACTGACCGCCGAACGCTTCATTGCCGATCCGTTCCGTCCCGGCGAGCGGCTGTACCGCTCCGGGGACCTGGGCAAACTGCTGGACAACGGTGAGATCGTGCATCTGGGCCGGATGGACGCCCAGGTGAAAATCCGCGGTTTCCGCATCGAACTGGGCGAGATCGAAGCCAAGCTGCTGGCCTGCGACGGCGTGCGCGAAGCCCGGGTGCTGGCGCGTGAAGACGCCAGCCAGGGCAAACGCCTGATCGCCTATCTGATCCCCCGTCCCGGGGCGGTGCTGGAAGTGGCCGCCCTGCGCAAGCAGCTGGGGGCCACCCTGCCCGACTACATGATCCCGACGGCCTTCGTCAGCCTGCACGCCTACCCGCTCACCGCCAACGGCAAACTGGACCAGGATGCCTTGCCGGCACCGGACCTGGACGCCATGTCCGATCGCGGCTACGTCGCCCCCGAGGGGGCCACTGAAAAGGCCCTGGCACAGATTTTCCAGGAGCTGCTGGGCCTGGAGCGCGTCGGCCGCAGCGACAGTTTCTTCGAACTCGGCGGGCATTCCCTGCTGGCGGCGCAACTGGTGGCTCGGGTGCGCCAACAGCTGGGCGGCGAGCTGATGTTGCGCGAACTGTTCAGCCATCCCACCGTGGCAGAACTGGCGCGGGTGGTGGGCAACCTGCAAAGCAGCGCCATCGAGCCCCTCGAACCGGCCGACCGCAACGCACCGCTGGCGCTGTCGTTCGCCCAGCAACGCCTGTGGTTCCTCGACCAACTCGACGCCGGGGCCGGCAGCGCGTATCACATGCCTGCGGCCCTGCTGCTGCGCGGTCACCTGGACCGGGTCGCGCTCAAGGCTGCCCTGGACCGCCTGGTGGCGCGCCACGAAAGCCTGCGCACTACCTTCGAACGCCATGGCGAACAGCCGGTGCAGATCATCGCCCCGGCCGACTGCGGCTTCGCGCTGGCCGAACAGGACCTGAGCGCGCTGCCGTACGAGCAGGCCAGCCTCAGTGCGTCGCGCATCGGCAACAGCGAGGCCCTGGCGCCGTTCGACCTCAGCCAGGGACCGCTGATCCGTGGGCGCCTGCTGCGTTTGGCCGATGACGAACACATCCTGCTGATCACCCAGCACCACATCATCTCCGACGGCTGGTCGGTGGGTATCCTGGTCAGGGAACTGGCCGCCCTCTACCGGGCGTTCAGCCAGCAACAGCCCGATCCCCTGCCGGCGCTGCCGATCCAGTACGCCGACTACGCCGCCTGGCAACACCGGGCCCTCAGCGGCGAACGCCTCGCCCGGCAGGCCGACTTCTGGCGCGACCACCTGGCGGGGGCGCCGGCGCTGCTGTCGTTGCCCACCGACCGCCCACGCCCGGCGACGCAAAGCTACCGGGGCGGCGATGTGCCGGTGCAGATCCCGGCGGCATTGCGCCAGCGGCTGGAGCATTTCTGCCAGGCCCACGACGTCACGCTGTTCATGGCGCTGCTCAGTGCCTGGTCGGTGCTCATGGCCAGGCTGGGCAACGAGCGGGACGTGGTCATCGGCGTGCCGACGGCCAACCGCGGCCGTACCGAAACCGAACAACTGATCGGCTTCTTCGTCAACACCCTGGCCCTGCGGGTGGACCTGACGCAGAACCCCAGCGTGACCCAGCTGCTGGCGCAGATCAGACAGACGACGCTGGCCGCCCACGAGCACCAGGACATTCCGTTCGAGCAGGTCATCGAAGCCGTGCAGCCGCCACGCTCGCTGAGCCACAACCCGCTGTGCCAGGTCGCGCTGTCCCTGGACAACACCCCGGGCGGCACCGAGCTGAGCCTGCCCGGCCTGACCCTGATGCCCGTGGCCCAGGCCCATGAAACATCGCAGTTCGACCTGATGCTGACCCTGGGCAACGACGGCGGTACGCTGGCCGGTGTGATCGAGTACGCCAGCGACCTGTTCGATCGCGGCACCGTGGAGCGGTTCGCCCAGCACTTCCAGATCCTGCTGGCGGCCATGGTCGAAGACGTCGAGCAACCCGTGCTCGGTTTACCATTGCTCAGCCCGGCACAGCGCCAGGCTTCGCCGGCGGTACTGCCGCCCAAGGCTGTCTTTGCCCCCGGCCTGCTGGTTCACCAACGCTTCGAAGCGTTCGCCAGCGCCCAGCCCCGGGACATCGCCCTGGTCTTCGGCGAGCAGGAACTCAGCTATCAGGCGCTCAATCGCCGGGCCAACCGCATCGCCCGGCAACTGCTCGCCCAAGGGGTACGCCCTGACGACCGGGTAGCGATCCTGGCCCGGCGCGGCGTGGAGATGGTCTGCGCGGTGCTGGCCGTGCTCAAGGCCGGCGCGGCGTACGTGCCGCTGGACCCGGCCTATCCCGCCGAGCGCCTGGCCTATCTGCTGGACGACAGTGCCCCGGTGGCCTTGCTGGCGCAGCCGGATTGCCTGGACGCCCTGCCCGCGCACCGAGTGCCATGGGTGAGCCTGGACGACTACGTCCCGGCCGCCGACCTGGCGGACGATTCGCTGGATGTGAACCCGCTGGCCGACGACCTAGGCCTGACGTCCCGGCACCTGGCCTACGTGATCTACACCTCCGGTTCCACCGGGCTGCCCAAGGGGGTGCTGGTGGAGCATGGCAATGTCGCCCGGCTGTTCGACGCCACCGCCGAGCTGTTCAGCTTCGGCAGCGACGACGTGTGGACGCTGTTCCATTCCTTTGCCTTCGACTTCTCGGTCTGGGAAATCTGGGGCGCCCTGAGCTACGGCGGCAAGCTGGTGGTCGTGCCGAGCGAGATCGCCCGCTCCCCCGATGATTTCTACGCGCTGGTGTGCCAGCACCAGGTCAGCGTCCTGAACCAGACGCCGAGCGCCTTCCGCCAGTTCATCGAAGCCCGGGAACGCAGCGACCGGGAGCACAGCCTGCGGGAAGTGATTTTCGGTGGCGAGGCTCTGGACTTCCGCAGCCTGCGGCCGTGGACCGCTCGCACGGCGCTGACCCGGACCCGCCTGGTGAACATGTACGGGATCACCGAGATCACCGTGCACGCCACTTACTACCCCGTCAGCCAGGATGAAATCGACGCCGGCGCTCCCAGCCTGATCGGCCCGCCATTGCCCGACCTGTGCCTGCGCATTCTCGACGACTATGGACAACCGGCCCCGGTGGGCGTCGATGGCGAGATCTACATCGGCGGCGCCGGCGTGGCCCGGCATTACCTCAACCGCGACGAGCTCAATGCCCAGCGGTTCATCGCCGACCCATTCGCCAGCGAGCCCGGCGCGCGGCTGTATCGCACCGGCGATATCGCCCGCTACCGGGCCGACGGCGGCGTGGTCTATGTGGGCCGCAACGACTCACAGATCAAGATCCGCGGTTTCCGCATCGAACTGGGAGAAATCCAGGCCCAGCTGTTGGCCTGTGCCGAAGTCCGCGAAGCCCTGGTCACCGTGCGCGAAGACCAGCCCGGCGACAAGCGCCTGGTGGCCTACCTGATCGCCCATGACGGGGTCGTCCCGGAGTCGTCCGCCTTGCGCAGCCAACTGGCGAGCGTGCTGGCCGAACACATGCTGCCCAGCGCGTTCGTGACCCTGACGGCCTGGCCGCTGACCACCAACGGCAAGCTGGACCGCAATGCCCTGCCGGCGCCGGATGCATCCGCCACCGCCAGCCAGCATTACGAAGCCCCGCTGGGGCCGGTCGAAAACACCCTGGCAAGTGCCTGGCAGGAACTGCTGGGGGTCGAACGGGTGGGCCGCCACGATCATTTTTTCGAACTGGGTGGGCATTCGTTCCTGGTCATCAGCCTGATCGAGCGCCTGCGCCAGGCCGGCCTGCAACTGGACGTGCGCACGGTATTTTCCGCCCCGACCCTCAAGGCCATGGCAGCCGTCCTGGCCGGTGGCGACAATGCGCGACGGGCCGTGCCGGAGAACCTGATCCCCGCCGGCTGCACCGCCATCGAACCGCAGATGCTGCCCCTGGTCACCCTCAGCCAGGGGGAAATCGAGCAGATCGTCGCCGACGTTCCCGGCGGCGCCGGCAATGTCCAGGACATCTACCCCTTGTCCTCGTTGCAGGAAGGCATCCTGTTCCACCATCTGTTGCAGTCCGAAGGCGATGCCTACCTGATGCGCACCGTGGTGACCTTCGCTCGGCGCCAGTTGCTCGACGATTTCCTCGCCGCCGTGCAGGTGGTGATCGACCGCCACGATATCCTGCGCACCGCCTTGCGCTGGCAGGGCCTGCCGCAACCGGTGCAGGTGGTGCATCGCCAGGCCCGGCTGCCGGTGGTGGCCCTGGAGTGCGCCCCCGGCGAAGACGCCCTGCAGGTCCTGCGCGACCATACGGACACCCATCACCTGCGACTCGACCTGCAGCGGGCGCCGCTGATCGCGGCCTACATCATCCACGATGAACCGGGTGACCAGTGGCTGCTGGCGCTGCTCGACCATCACCTGGTCAGCGACAACGTGACCTTGCGCCTGATCATGCTGGAGATCCAGGCGGTGCTGGCCGGCCAGGCCGACAGCCTGCCGCCGTCCCAGCCGTACCGTAACTTCATCGCCCAGGCGGCCAGCGTGTCCCAGGCCGAACACGAGGCCTACTTCCGTCGCCTGCTGGCCGATGTCGACTCCACCACCGCGCCTTACGGCGTGCTGGATGTACGAGGCAACGGCGCCGGGATCAAGCGTGCGGTCCGCCCTCTGGGCGATGAACTCAGTGCCCGGGTGCATCGCACCGCGCGCCAGCAAGGGGTGCCGACTTCGGTGCTGTTCCACGCTGCCTGGGGCCTGGTGGTGGCTGCCACCAGCGGCCGCGACGACGGGATCTTCGGCACCGTGCTCTCGGGTCGCTCCCAAGGCACCGCCGGGGCCGACCACGCCCTGGGCATGTTCATCAACACCTTGCCCATGCGCATTCGCTTGCAGCAGCACACCGTCAGCGACATCGTCCGTGACGCCTACCAGCAGCTCAGTGAACTGCTGACCCACGAGCAGGCATCCCTGGCCCTGGCCCAGCGATGCAGTGCGGTGGACGCCTCGCTGCCACTGTTCACGGTGATCCTCAACTGCCGGCATGGCGACCTGGTGAACGCCTCCGGGGAAAACGTCGAGGACATGGGCGAGCAGGAAGGCATGCACTTCATTGCTTCGGAAACCCGTACCAACTACCCCATCGAAATCGCCGTGGCCAACGTGGGCAATGGGTTCTCCCTGACCGCCCAGTCCATCACCGGGATCGATCCGCACCGCATCGCCGCCTACCTGGCCCAGGCCGTCGCCGCCCTGGTGCAGGCCCTGGAGCAAACCCCCGAGCGCCTCGCCAGCAGCCTGGACGTGCTGCCCGACGACGAGCGCCAGTTGCTGTTGCGCGACTTCAACCGCACCGCCACCGACTTCGGGCCGGCCCAGCCGATCCATGCCCTGTTCGAAACCCAGGTCCGGCTCGCCCCCGACGCCGTGGCCCTGGTCTGCGAAGACCGCCAGCTGACCTACCGCCAGCTCAACCGCCGCGCCAACCACCTGGCCCGCCAGTTGCTCGCCCTCGGCGTGCAGCCCGATCAACGGGTCGCCATCTGCGCCGAGCGCAGCCTGGACATGATCGTCGGCCTGCTGGGCGTGCTCAAGGCCGGCGCGGCCTATGTGCCCATCGACCCGGCCCACCCCGCCGACCGCATGGCCTTCATGCTCCAGGACAGCCAGCCACTGGCGGTGCTGACCCAGTCGGCGCTGTCGCTGCCCACCGGGGACCTGCCGTGCCTGCTGCTGGACACCGACGCCTCGCTGCACGCCGCCCACGATGTGGCGTTCGACGTGAACCCGCGGATCGCCGGCCTGACCCCGCAACACCTGGCCTACGTGATCTACACCTCCGGCTCCACCGGCCAGTCCAAGGGCGTGATGGTCGAGCACCGCTCGGTGTTCAACTTCTGGCAGGTGATGCGCCGCACCACCCACCAGCATTGCCCGGCCCCGGCCACCGTGGCCTTGAATGCCGGCTTCTTCTTCGACATGTCGATCAAGGGCATCGCCCAGCTGTTCTGCGGCCATCGCCTGGTGATCATCCCGCAACTGATCCGCGCCAGCGGCCACGAGCTGCTGGACTTCCTCGAACAGCACCAGGTCCACGCCTTCGACTCCACCCCGTCCCAGCTCGACACCCTGCTGGCCGCCGGCCTGCTGGAGCGCCAGCGTTACCAGCCGGTCAGCGTGCTGCTCGGCGGCGAGGCGATCAACAGCGCCACCTGGGAGAAACTGCGCAACTGCCGGAACATCCGTTTCTACAACATGTACGGCCCCACCGAGTGCACGGTGGACGCCACCCTCGACCTGATCCGCGGCCTGGGCGACCGTCCGAGCATCGGCCGGCCGTTTGCCAATGTGCAGGTCCATGTCCTCGATGCCCGGGGCGAACCGACGCCGTTGGGGGTGGCCGGGGAAATCCATATCGGCGGCATCGGCGTGGCCAGGGGTTACCTGAACCGGCCGGAACTGAGCGCCGAGCGCTTCATCGCCGACCCGTTCAGCGACCAGCCGGATGCGCGCCTGTACAAGACCGGCGACCTGGGTCGCTGGCTGGCCGACGGCACGCTGGAATACCTGGGCCGCAACGACTTCCAGGTGAAGATCCGGGGTTTTCGCATCGAACTGGGCGAGATCGAAAGCGCCCTGCTGGCCTGCCCCGGCATCCGCGAAGCCGTGGTGATCGCTCGGGAAGACAGCCAGGGCGATACCGACAACAAACGCCTGGTGGCCTACGTCTGCGGCGAGCCGGTTCCGGTCGAGCAACTGCGCAGCGCCCTGCTGGACAGTCTGCCCGAGTACATGGTGCCCAGCGCCTTCGTGCACCTGGACGCCCTGCCCCTGACCGCCAACGGCAAGCTCGATCGCCGGGCCCTGCCCGCGCCGGGTGCCGAGGCCCTGGCCAGCCAGGCCTACGAAGCGCCCCAGGGCGAGACCGAAATCGCCATTGCCGAGATCTGGAAAGGCTTGCTGCACCTGGATCAGGTCGGCCGCCACGACGGCTTCCTCGAACTGGGCGGCCACTCCCTGCTGGCCGTGCAATTGCTTTCGCGGCTGCGTCGCAAGCTGGGTGCGCGGATCAGCCTGCGCGAGCTGTTCGAAGCACCGACCGTGCGTGGCCTTGCCGCGCTGGTCAACGCCGCGTCGCCCAGTGAATCGGCATCGATTCCCCTGGCCAATCGCTCGGGACGCCTGCCGCTGTCGTTCTCCCAGCAACGCCTGTGGTTCCTCGATCATCTGGATCACGCGGCGGGCGCCGCCTATCACCTGCCGCTGGCCTTGCGCCTGAAAGGGCCGCTGGACAAGTCCGCCCTGCAGGCCACCCTGGACCGCCTGGTGGCGCGCCATGAAACCCTGCGCACCCGTTTCGAACTGGTGGATGGCGAACCGGTACAGAAGATCGCTCCAGCCGATTACCGCTTCCAACTGGAGCAACAAGACCTGCGCTCGCTGCCGGCCGACGAACGCAGCGCCACGCTGGAACGCCTCGGCCAGGTGAATGCGACGCAACTGTTCGACCTGAACCGGGGACCATTGATGCGCGGCCATCTGGTGCAATTGGCGGATGAAGAGCATGTGTTGTTCATGACCTTGCACCACATCGTGTCCGACGGCTGGTCCAACAGTGTACTGGCCCGTGAAGTGAGCGCGCTCTACAGCGCCTTCAGTCAGGGGCACAAAGACCCGCTGCCGCCCCTGGCGCTGCAATACGTGGATTACGCCGCCTGGCAGCGCAAGTCCCTGGAAGGCCCGGCGCTGCAGGCGCAGATCGATTTCTGGCGACAACACCTGGAGGGCGCGCCCGCGCTGTTGAACCTGCCGTTGGATCGCCCGCGCCCGGCGATCCAGAGCTATGCCGGCGGTATCGTCGAGTGCGCGTTCACACCGGCACTCAGTGCGCAGTTGCGCGCGTTCAGCCAGGCCCGGGGCACCACGTTGTTCATGGTGCTGCTGGGCGGTTGGGCAGTGCTGATGAGCCACCTGAGCGGCCAGCACGATGTGGTGGTCGGCACCCCTGTCGCCAATCGCCAACGCCCCGAGCTGGAGGCACTGATCGGCTTTTTTGCCAATACCCTGGCATTGCGGGTCGACACCGGGCGCGACAGCCGTGTCGAAAACCTGTTGGAACGCATCAAGCAGCAGACACTGGCGGCCTACAGTCATCAGGACCTGCCTTTCGAACAGGTGGTCAGCGCCCTGCAACCAACCCGCAGCATGAGTCACAGCCCGTTGTTCCAGGTGATGCTGAGCCTGGACAACACGCCGCCGTCACCGCTGCAACTGCCAGGGCTGGACGTGCAGACCCTGGAAAGCCCACACAACACCACTCAGTTCGACCTGTCCCTGTCGTTGATCGACAACGGCGAGCGCATCGGTGGCAGCCTGCAGTACGCCAACGACCTGTTCGACCGCGTCACCGTGCAGAACATCGCCGGACTGTTCGCCACGGTCCTGGAACAGCTGGTCGCCGATCCCCGCCAGTCCCTCGGCCAGTTGCTGGACAACCTCCCGATGCTGGTGCGCTCGGCCAGCGCCACGCAGCAGCCGGAAAGCCTCGCGGACAGCCCGGTCCAGGCCCTGCCCTACGAGGCGCCGCAAGGCGATACCGAGATCGCCATCGCGGCGCTCTGGCAGGACCTGTTCAAGCTGGAACAGGTCAGCCGGCATGACGATTTCTTCAGCCTCGGCGGCATTTCGTTGATGGCGGTGCAGATGGCTTCGCGGCTGCGCAAGGTGCTGGGCAAACCCATCGCGGTGCGTGACCTGTTCGTCGAGCCGACCATCGCCGGTTTCGCCAGGACACTCGACGGCCAGGCACGACCGGGCGCCCACGGCAATCTGGTGCCGATCCGGCGGACCGGCTCCCAGCGGCCATTGTTCCTGGTGCATCCGTTGGGCGGTGAGGTCCAGTATGCGCGGGACCTGGCGTCGGCACTCGATCCCCAGATGCCGGTCTACGGCCTGGCCGCCAGCGGCCTGGTGGCGGGGGAGGCGCCGCTGTCGGATGTCGGCGCCATGGCCACGCGCTACCTGGCCGCCATCCGCCAGGTCCAGCCGCAAGGGCCGTACCGGATCGCCGGTTGGTCGGCCGGTGGGCTGATCGCCTATGAAATGGCACGCCAGCTCCAGGCCGGTGGTGAAGCCCTGGAGTTCCTCGGCATCATCGACGCATCGGCACGCCCTGATCCGGTCCCGGCGCCGGCGGTGAGCGAGGCTCAGTTCCTGATGGCCTGGCTGCCCGAGCAGATCGACCCCGACCTGTCCCGGCAACTGACGGCGCTGGCCGAGGACTGCGCCATCGAGGCGATGCTGGCGCTGTGCAGAGCCAATCGCCTGTTGCCCGAGGAGCTGCCTCACGACATCGATGCCGGCCTGTTGCGCACGCACCTGGCGGTGGCCTATGCGACACGGCAGGCCATCGGTGCCTATGTCAGCCTGCCGAGCCCGCTCAAGGTGTCGTTGTTCACAGCCAGTGACCAGCAACGCAGCGATCCGACCCTGGGCTGGCGCGCACTGCTCCAGGATCGGGTGAGCGTCACGGCCCTTCCCGGCACTCACAACACCGTGGTCAAGGCTCCCCATGTCACCGGGCTGGGCGAGGCGATTTCCCGGGAGCTGAGGACTGCCATGGCGTCATGACCCACCCCGTGGGCGTGGTCCAGCCTGCAGGGCGATGGCCCGGTCAGTCTCGACGATGACCGGGCCATCGCCGCGCGGGTTTGCCTGCGACGGCAATGGCCCAGACAGCTGCAAGGTGTCTGGCTCGACACTTTCGAAGGTCGGCCCGCCGTCACGAGGTTCCATGGCCTGGCAACTGTCCCGGTTTTCCGCCACAGACTTTTCCCGCCGGGCCATGCTTAATAACCACCAAGGCTGAATCGTTTTAGTGGCTGGAGTCCACGAACGCTCATCCGTTGCGTAACCCACGATCACTCTGGAGGGAGCCTTATGCATGTGATCATTACGGCCGTCGGCTCAGCCGGTGACGTCCATCCTTTTGTCGGCATCGGTCGCACCCTTGCGGCGCGCGGGCATCGGATCACGTTTTGCGCCAGCGCCGCGTTCGCCCCATTGATAGAACGCTGCGGCTTCGAGTTCCTGCCCTTGGGCACCCGTGAAGAATATGACGAAGTCATGGCCGACCCGGCCCTCTGGCACCCGCGGACTTCGTTGCCGACGCTCTGGAAAACCATCGCCAGCACCCTGCGTGAACAGTATCGACTGCTGGAACAGGCCTGCGACGACGAAACCGTCATGCTGGGTTCCTTGTGGGCGTTTTCGGCGCGTCTGCTGCATGAGAAGCACGGCATCCCCCTGGTCACCGCCCAGGTCTCGCCATTCGGCTTCTGGTCCGCCGCGGCGCCTTCGACCCATCCACCAGGCACCAACCTGCCAGGCTTCGTGCCTTATCGGATGAAGCGCCTGCTGCTGGGCCTCATCGAACGAGCGTTCCTGGATCGGGTCATGGCGCCGCAACTCAACAGTTTCCGTCAGGAGCTGGGATTGCCTGCGGTCAAACGCATCATCAGCCAATGGATTTCCTCGCCGGATCGGGTACTGGGGCTGTTCCCGCAGTGGTTCGCCCCGGTGCAGCATGACTGGCCCGCGCAGACGGTGCTGACCGGCTTTCCGCTGTTCGATGAGTCGGGCTTCCAGCAGATGGACGCCGAACTGCAAGACTTCCTGGACGAGGACAATCCGGTGGTGTTCACCCCGGGCTCGACCATGGTCAACAGCGAGCAGTATTTCACTGCGGCGGTCCAGGCCCTGAAGCAAGTGAATCGGCGCGGCGTATTCCTCACCAGCCAGCCAGTCGACCCGGCGGTGTCCGCCCAAGGCCGGATCCTGGTGCGGCGCTATGTACCGATGAGTCGCATCCTGCCCCAGAGTGCGGCCCTGGTGCATCACGGAGGCGTCGGGACCACGGCGCTGGCCATGGCGGCTGGCGTGCCGCAGATCGCCACGCCGTTCGCCCACGACCAGTTCGACAACGCCGCGCGGATGGAGCGACTGGGTTGCGGTTTGCGGGTATTCCCGCCCGCCTCCGCCGAATCGCTGGCCGCGGCGCTGGACAAGGTCTTGAACAGCCCCGACGTGCGCGCCAGCTGTGATCGCTATCGCGCGCTGATCGCCAGTGGCGACAGCGCCTGTGAAGCGGCGGCGCAGCAAGTCGAAGCCCTCGCCCGCCGGGCCACGCACGGCACCGCGCCGAAACGCTACCAGGTCGCATAAGCCCACCCAGGCACAGCGTACGCAGGGAAGAACCCGCCACCGACAGCAAGCGCCCGGATGCCTGCTGTCGGCTTTGAAAAGGACAACGGACATGGACGTACTTTACCCGCTTACCGCCCCGCAACTGGACATCTGGCTGGATCAGGTGCTGCATGGAGACAGTCCGCTGTACAACATCGGCGGCTACGCGCGCATCAATGGCTCGGTGGATGCCTCGAGACTGCGACAGGCCATCGACCAGGTGGTCGCCCGCCACGATGCCCTGCGCATCCATCTGGTGCCCGGTTCGGCCGAACATCCCATGCCGCGCCAGCGCTTCCTGGCGTCGGCGAGCGTACCGCTGGCCCTGCACGACGTGTCGACGCAAGCCGATCCGCAAGCCAGCGCCCTGGCCTTGTTGCAAGGGAACCTGCAAACGCCGTTTTCCTTCGACAGCGGGCTGCTGTTTCGCGCGGTCCTGATCAAGGTCCGCGAAGACCTCCATTACTTTTTCATCAATTGCCATCACCTGATCATCGACGGCTGGTCCTTCGCCATGATCGGCCGGGCCATCAGCCAGGCCTACACCGACCTTTCGGTGTCGCCGGACGCCCTGGAACCAGCGCCGACCTATCAGGCGTACATCGAACAACAGCGAGCCGACAGGGACTCACCGGCCTTCCAACGCCAACGCCAATACTGGCTGGACAAATACAGGACGGTGCCCGAACCCTTGCTCGCGCCTCGTTACCAGGCCCAGTCCGGCCAGCGCCTGGCCCCCAGCCGAAACCATGCCTGGCGCCTGCCGCGAGCGTTGTACGACCGTCTTGGCGAGCGGGCGAAGGCCTGCGGACAAGCGACGGTGTTCCACGCCATGCTGGGCCTGTTGTACAGCTACTTTGCCCGAGTGACCCTGCGCGATGAAATCGTGATCGGGCTGCCGATCCTCAACCGCGCCAATGCCGCGCACAAGGCCACGGTGGGGCTGTTTGTCGGCATGAGCCCGGTACGCCTGAGCCTGGGTACCGAGTCAAGCTTCAGCGAGCTGGTCTCAAGGATCGCCCTGACACTCAAGCAGGACTACCGCCATCAACGTTTTCCCTTGAGCGAACTGAACCGGGAACTGGGCTTGCAGCATCAGGGCCGCCGGCAGCTGTTCGACCTGGTGGTGTCCTACGAACAGGACCAGGACACCTGGTACGCAACGGCCCCCGCGCAGCCGGTCAAGCTCAGCAACGGCTACGAACAGATGCCCCTGGCGATGCACATCCGCGAAGCGGCGCCGGACGACGATGTGTCGATGCATTTCATCTACAACGAAGCCTACTTCGATGCCACGCAGATCGAGGCGATGCAACAGCGCTTCATGCATATGCTGCAGGGCGTGGTCGATGATTTCGACGTGCCGGTCAAGGCTCTCGACCTCATGCCACCGGCCGAACACCAGTTGCTGGCGCAGTGGAACCGCACAGCCGTCGACTACCCCAGGGACGTGCTGCTGCACGGGCTGATCGAAGCCCAGGTGGCCGCGCGCCCGGAAGCGATAGCGGTACGTTTCGAGAGCCGGGCACTGACCTATGATGCGCTGAACCAACAGGCCAACCGGTTGGCCCATGCCCTGATCGAGCAAGGCATCGGCCCCGACGCCCGAGTCGCCATCTGCCTGGAGCGGAGCCTGGAAATGGTGGTGGGCCTGCTGGGAATCCTCAAGGCGGGCGCTGCCTATGTCCCCCTGGACCCCGGATATCCCGCCGACCGCCTGGACCACATGCTCAAGGACAGCGCTCCCGGCGTGCTTGTCACCACCCGGGGGTTGCTGGCGAACCTGCCCACGGTGGATGTGCCTGTGCTGTGCCTGGACACCGACCTCGACCGCCTGGCCCGGCAACCGACGCACAACCCGGACGCCAGGGCCCTGGGCCTGACACCCCGGCACCTGGCCTACGTGATCTACACCTCAGGCTCCACCGGCCTGCCCAAAGGCGTCATGAACCAGCATGACGGCGTCGTGAACCGCCTGCTCTGGGCTCGCGATACTTACCGGGTGGACGAGCACAGTCGGATCCTGCAGAAAACCCCCTTCAGTTTCGACGTCTCCGTCTGGGAATTCTTCCTGCCCTTGCTGAGCGGCGCGCAACTGGTGGTCGCGGCCCCCGGCGGTCACCAGGATCCCCGCTACCTGATGGACATCATGGCTGGCGCCGGCATCACGTTGCTGCATTTCGTGCCGTCGATGCTGCAAGTGTTCCTGGACCAGGTCGAGCCCCAGCGCCTGTCGGCCCTGCAGCAAGTGCTGTGCAGTGGCGAAGCCTTGCCCCATGCCCTGCAGGTGCGGTTTTTCGAGCATTTGCCGCAGGTGCGACTGCACAACCTGTATGGCCCCACCGAAGCGGCCATCGACGTCACTGCCTGGCAGTGCCGGCCCGACGTACACCCCGGCATCGTCCCGATCGGACAGCCGATCGCCAATATCCAGCTGTATGTCCTCGACGCGAACCTGCAACCGCTGCCGCCCGGCATCGCCGGCGAGCTGCATATCGGCGGCATCGGTGTGGCGCGAGGTTACTTCAACCGGCCGCAGCTCACCGCCGAGCGGTTTGTCGGCGACCCGTTCCAGGCCGATCCCCAGGCGCGGCTGTACAAGACCGGCGACCTGGCTCGCTGGCTGCCCGATGGCAGTCTCGAATACCTGGGGCGCAACGACTTCCAGGTGAAAATCCGCGGCCTGCGGATCGAACTCGGCGAACTGGAGGCGCGCCTCGCTACCTGCGAAGGCGTGAAGGAAGCGGTCGTGATCGCTCGCCAGGCAGGTGAAGGCGATGCGTACCTCAGCGCCTACCTGGTGGGCGAACCCGGGCACGAACTCTGCCCGCAGGCCCTGCGCGAGGCCTTGCGCCGACAGGTGCCCGACTACATGGTGCCCCGGCACCTGATCCAGCTTGAACGACTGCCCCTGAACGTCAACGGCAAGCTGGACCGAAAGGCCCTGCCCGAGCCCGAACAGACCTTAGGCAGCAGCGATGCGACGGCGCCGCGTACCCCCCTGGAACGGATGCTGGCCGACCTCTGGGCAGAGAACCTGGACCGGCCGGCGCCGGGCATCCACGACAACTACTTCATGCTGGGCGGCGACTCGCTGAAAGTCATCCATTTGCAGATCAAGGCACGTGAACAAGGGATCGGCCTGACACTGGCCCAGGTCTATCAGCACCCGACCATCGCGCAACTGGCCCACAGCATCCAGGCCCAGGCCATCTCGCCGATCCCCCTGCTGCCGTCGATGCACGTGGCACCGTTCGCCCAGGTCCCCGAGGCGATTCGCCTGGCCCACGAAGGCGAGTTCGACGATGTGTACGCGGCCTCGCAGTTGCAGGTCGGGATGATCTATCACTCGATGATGCATCCGGACTCGGCGATCTATCACGATATCTTCCGCTATCGCCTGCGCCTGCACTGGGATCCGATGGCCTGGCAGCGTGCCTGCCAGGCGCTGATCCAGCGCCACCCGGCGTTGCGCATGTCGTTCGACATCGGTCACGCCGAAGTGCCCATGGCCCGGGTACACCCCGTGGTCGAAGCCCCCGTGCAGGTTGTCGATGCACGCTCGCTGAGCCCCGATGCCCGCGCCCAGGCCATCGCCCGCTATGTGGATGAACGCAAGCGTTATCGCGAGGATTGGCAGCAGGCCCCGTTGTATCAGTTCTGTGTCTTCGTGGCGGCGCAGGAAATCGACCTGGTGCTGAGTTTCCACCATGCGATTCTCGACGGTTGGAGCGTGGCGACCCTCATGCGCGACCTGATCACGCTCTACACCTCGACGCAAGGCTCGGACGCCCTGCCGGCGCTGACGACCACGCCGGCCGATTTCATCGTCCTGGAGCGGGAGGCCATGGCCGATGATGCCCATCGCCAGTTCTGGAGCGAATACCTGCGCGAGGCGCCCACCGCGTCCATGACCAGCTGGGTGCCCGTGGTGGCCCCGGATACGACGCCGCACCGCTCGGCCTACCGGGAGCTGCCTGGTGCGGATCTGGCGCGGCTCGAAGCGTTCTGCCGCGACCAGGACCTGCCGTTGCGCGCCGTGCTGCTGGCCGCCCACGGTTTCGCGCAAGCCATCATGTCCAACCAGAAAGAAGTGCTGTGCGGTGTCATCAGCCATGGCCGGCCGGAGTTCGAGGACGCGGCCTCGGTCCTGGGCCTGTTCCTCAACACCCTGCCCCTGCGCTTCAACGCCCAGGGCCAGAGTTGGCTGGAGATGATCCGAGGGTTGATCGGCGAGGAGCAGCAGGTCTTCCCCCATCGGCGTTATCCGTTCGCCCTGATTCATCGCGACACCGCCGTTGCGCTGAACGTGGTGTTCAACTACGTCGACTTCTATGTACTCAAGGACATGCTGACCCAGGGTGACGAGATCCTGGTGGAATGGGACACCACGGAAGCCAGCAACTACGACTTGCTGACCACCATGGGCCGCCACCCGGGCAATGGTTCGCTGATGCTGAAAATGGACTATTGCACGGCCCGCGTCGCCACGAGCCAGGTCGAGGCCTATGCCGAATACCTGTTGCGCACCCTTGAGTCGATCGTCGCCGAGCCCACTGCGGTGCCCCGCATTCCAGCCTGGCTTCCCCAGATCGAGCAAGCCACGCCGGTGACCGCTCCCCGGCACAATCTGTCGACCCTGCTGCAGGAGAGCCTGGGTCGCCACGACGAGCAGATCGCCCTGAGCTTCGAGCAGACCCGCCTGTCCTACCGTGAGCTGCGCAACGGTTGTGCGCAGCTCACGCAGTGGCTGCACCGGCAGGGTATCGGCCAGGGCGATCGGGTGGCGATCATGATGCCCCGCTCCCCCGAGCTGATCGTCGCCCTGCTGGGTGTCGTCCAGGCCGGCGCGGCCTATGTGCCGATCGACCTGAGTTACCCCCACGACCGCATCCGGCTGATCCTGGAAGACTCTCAGCCCAGCCTGGTGCTGTTCGCCGACGCCTCGGCGCACCTGGCGCCCCTGGCCAGCCAGGGAGTGAAGCGCCATTGGGACAGTGTCGTCAGCGAGTTCGACGATGACCTTGCACGCCACCTCGCGCTGGTTTCCACCCTCGCCGCCACCATCGCCGACGAAGATAACGCCTACGTGCTCTATACCTCGGGCTCGACGGGACGGCCCAAGGGCGTGGCGATGCCTCACCGCGCACTGACCAACATGATCCTCTGGCAGAACCGCCGACAGGACGAGGACAGCAGCGCCGCACCGCTGAAAACCTTGCAGTACTCGCCCATTTCGTTCGACGTGTCGTTCCAGGAAATCTTCTCGACCCTGTGCTGCGGCGCGCAACTGGCCTTGATCGATGAAGGGCTGCGCTACGACTTCATCCGCCTGCTGAAATTCATCGGCGAGCACGCGGTCAATCGCCTGTTCCTGCCCTACGTCGCCTTCCAGGGCCTGGCGGAAGTGGCCCAGCAACTGGGCATTCGCCCCGTATCGCTGCGCCAGATCAGCGTGGCTGGCGAACAACTGAAGATCACCGGCGAAATCCGCGCCCTGATCGATGGCCTCGACGATTGCCGGGTGGAAAACCACTACGGCCCGACCGAAGCCCACGTGGTCACGAGCCTGAAGCTCGAAGGCGCCACCACGACCTGGCCGAGCATGCCGCCCATCGGTGCGCCAATCGACGGGGTTCGCATGCATGTGCTGGACGCAGCGGGCGAAGCCTGCCCGGTCGGGGTCATGGGCGACCTGTACATCGAGGGCACCTGCCTGGCGAACGGCTACTGGAATCGACCCGACCTGACTGACGAGCGCTTCGTCTATCGCCAGCTGGACGGCCGGACCCGGCGCCTGTACGAAACTGGAGACATCGGTTTCTACCTGCCCTGGGGCGACCTGGTCTACCAGGGACGCAGCGACGCCCAGGTCAAGATCCGCGGCTATCGCGTCGAGCTGGGCGAGATCGAACTGGCGATGCTCGGCTCCGCCCGGTTCGGCGCGGACATTCAACAGGTGGCGGTCATCGACAAGACCGCCGCCGACGGCACGCGCTACCTGGTGGGCTTCGTCCAGGCCATGCCGGGGTGCCAGCCGGATCTCGACCAGCTCAAGGCCGAAATGCGCCTGGCCCTGCCCGACTACATGGTGCCGAACACCCTGGTCGGCATCGTCCGGATACCCCTCGGCCCCACCGGCAAGATTGACCGGCGACGCTTGCAGGAAGTCGATGTGCAGCACACCTCCCAACGTCCGTTCACCGGCCCTCGCACGGTCGCCGAGGACCTGCTGCAAGCCTACTGGCAGGAAACCCTCGGCCTGGAACGGATCAGCGTGCACGACAACTTCTTCGAGCTGGGTGGCAACTCCCTCAAGGCCGTGCAGCTGGTCGCCATGCTGACCCGGCACCAGGGCTTCGCGCCGTCGCTGTCCGATTTCATCCAGGCACCGACCATCGCCGAATTTGCCCAGGTGCTGCAACAGGCCGGTACCGCGCCCGCCGAAACCGGCGCGCTGGTGGACTTCAAGAACGCCAGCCGGGCACCGACGCTGTTCCTGGTCCACCCCATCGGCGGGCATGTGCTCTGCTATGCCGCCCTGGCCCGGGTGCTCAAGGACCAGGTCCATCTCTATGCGCTGCAGGCTCCGGGCACCTGGGATGAGCGTGGCCCGTTGCACTCGGTACCGGCCCAGGCGGTGCATTACGCCGACGCCATCGAACAGGTCGCGCCCCAGGGCCCGCTCAATATCGGTGGCTGGTCCTACGGCGGGGTCGTGGCGTATGAACTGGCGAGCGAGCTGCAACGGCGCGGCCGGCGCCTGCACAACGTGTTTCTGCTGGACACCATCGTGCGCGTCAAGCAAGGCGACGTGCAGATCGAGCGCAGCGAATTCATGAACTGGTTCATGTGGGAACTGCTCAGCGGCGATGGCCAGAAAGAATACGACTACCAGGCGCTCGACTTCTCTGCCATGCAAGACCAGCAAGCCTTCGAGGCGATCAGGCGGCACGCCATCGACCGCGGCGTTTTCGACCAGACCCTGACCCTGGCCACCCTGGACCAGTTGTTCCGGGTCTTCCATGCGAACTGGCAGTCGTTGCTGGACTACCGCTTTGCGCCACTGGATCTGCCGATCACGCTGTTCGCCGCGGATGTGCAGTTGCCCGAGGTGCTGCAAGCCCCCCACGAACTGGTGGGCACCGCCTTCGACGATCCGTATCGCGGCTGGCGCTCGATCGCCCCCCAGGTACAACGGATCGCCGTGGAGGGCGACCACCTGACCATGATGCGTGAACCGCACATCGTCCGGGTCGGTGAATTCATCAAGCTACGCATGGACGCGGCCCGGACCGAGCACATCGGATCCCGGACGGCAATCGTTTGAACGCCCCTAAGCGGCTCGAGAAAGGTGAAACAGCATGACTGAACCCAGGAAAGCCATCGTGGCGGGCGCCGGCATCGGCGGGCTGACCGCCGCCATCGCCCTGCAGCGGGCCGGTTGGCAGGTCAAGGTCTTCGAAGCGGCCCAGACGCTGCGTACCGGTGGTACCGGCCTGTCCATCATGGCCAATGCCATGGCGGCGCTGCACGCCATCGATGCCCATGTCCCGGTGGAACAGGCGGGCCAGGCCATCAAACGGTTTTTCTTCAAGAAACAGACCGGCACGCCCATCACCAGCATGCCGATCCATGAGATCGGCGAACAGCTGGGCCACCCCAGCGTGAATATCCAGCGTCCCTTGCTGCTGCAGGCCTTGGCCCGCCAGCTTGCCCCCGACACCCTGACCACAGGGTTGCGCTGCGTGGGTTACGCCCATCGCCCGAATGGCGTGACGGTACGCTTCGAGGATGGCAGCAGCCAGGAGGCCGACCTGTTGATCGGCGCCGATGGCCTGAACTCGGTGGTGCGCCAGCAGATGCTGGGGAAAACACCGACACGAGCCTCGGGCTACATCGCCTGGCTGGCGGTGACGCCGTTCAGTCACCCGGTGATGAGCGAAGGGTATGTGGCGCATTACTGGGGTCGCGGCAAACGCTTCGGCTTGTGCGACGTGGGGGACGGCCAGGCTTACTGGTGGGGCACCTGCAACAGCGACAACGCGGCGGATGCCGCCTTGAACATCGACAAGCAGGAAGTGCTGGCGGCCTATGCCGGCTGGGCGCCGGAAGTCGTCGCGGCCATCGCGGCCACCCCCGAAAGTGCGCTGCTGAAAATGCATGCCCGGGATCGCCAGCCGGTGAAGCAGTTCTGCGACGGCCACGTCGTGTTGCTGGGCGATGCGGCGCATCCGATGTTGCCCAGCCTGGGCCAGGGCGCGGCGCAGGCGATCGAAGATGCCGTGGTGCTGGCCGACCGTCTGACGCAGACGCCGGACCTGCGTACCGCACTGGCCCAATACCAGGAATACCGGCTCCCACGGGCCAACGGGATCGTCAATGCCGCGCGCTTCATGAGTGGTATCGAGCAAGCCGAGTCAGCGCTCGCCTGCTGGTTCCGGGAATGGTATTTCCGCCTTGTCCCGCAAAGCAGCTGGCGCAAGAAGAACCTGGATATCCTGTCGTTCAAGGGCGGTTGACCGCAGGTTTGCACCTACGTCAATGACAAAAACGGACTCACCCATAGACAAAAAATGAAAAAAAATTCAAAAAATGGAATTGTCCTACATACTTGAACGCGCAATTCTGTGGCCATTTGGGGATAGCAAACGGCCTGCTGAGCCGCCAGAAAACAGACGGATTGCTCGTAGGAGTCGCTAGCGAACTCCCTATTCGTTTGTTTTCAAAAGGGTATTTCCATCGCCGAAAAAGCAGCCATTCAGCAATGAGGATGTCGTTGACCGGAAGCGTTTTGCCAGCAAGCAGGGAAGGATCGGTTGGACAGTGCTACCCGGTTGCCCCCGGATTGTCCCTGTTTTCCCTTACAGACTTTTCCTACATGCGAATGCTTATATAGTCCTACCGGCTGAATCGTTTTTTATGTGAATGGATTCACAGGTGATATTTGATCCTCAGGTATTAATCCAGAAAGGCTTCAGCATTTTGGGAAGCGGTCGGATTTTCCTCCGTCAACGATCACTGAAATGCAGAGCAGTTTCGATATGCAGGATAAGCATATGAATCGACATGCGGTTTTTGGAGGTGCGCAAAACACGCACATCTACGCGGAGCTAGGAAGGCTGATTTCAAGTGTCGGACACGAGAGTTTCTTGACCAACATGCACCAGCTGATCGAACCCTCGGTGCCGATCGGTCGACTCGAACTGAGTGAGTGGACGGTGGACGACAACCAGACGACTGTCCTCGATGTGCAATTGCTGGGCGAGGCTGGCCAGCAGAAAAGCCCGGAGATGCAATCGGTCTGCCCTACCACGGCAATCCAGCGCAACGACCATCCCCTGGTGAAACGAGTACTGGAAGTCGATGACGCCCTGTTGATCCACCTGGGCGCCCGACTGAAGGACGAACGAGGCAATACCTGCCTGGGCACGTCCCACCAGTGCAGCCTGATTTCCCGCAAAGGCAACCGCCGCTGCGTGATCTCATTGCACCGCCCCCAGCTGCATCGCGACTTTTCCCTTCAGGAACTGTCGTTTTTGAAATACCTCTCCGAAACCCTGCTGCCCCTGGCCGAGCGCCATGCCCATCTGAACCGCCAGTCCAGTGTCAAGGCGCTTGGCGGTGCATCGAGCCACTCGCTCAATGCGGCTGAGCAGACGCAGTTGCAGCGCGACTTCAACGAACGGTTGAGTCCCTGCGACGTCACCCTTTCGGTGCGGGAGAAAGAGGTGTGCCTGGGGCTGCTGGCCGGGGGTACCGTCCCGGAGATCGCGGAAAAGCTTCGGGTCAAGAACAGCTCCATCGAAACCTATCTCAAACGCGCCGCCGCCAAGCTTGGCGTCAGCGGACGCCATGGGCTGGCGAAGTGGATGATCGGATCATGACCGACCGGCGCGGGCAACCGCGCCCCCAACCGAACCCGCCTGCCCCCGCCTGTGGGCCCTGAGCAGGCATCTTGATGAGACAGGTCGATGCATAAACTCCTGAGCCCCCTGACGGCCGCGGCTTTGCTGCTTGGTGGCTGTTCGCTGATCCCGGACTACCAGCGCCCAGATGCCCCCGTCGCCGCGCAGTACCCGCAGACGTCGGCCTATGCCCCGGCCTTGCAAGGGCCCCTGGCCGCCGACCAGGGTTGGCGCGACCTGTTCCGCGACCCGACGCTGCAACAACTCATCGAGAAAGCCTTGCTCAACAACCGCGACTTGCGGGTGGCGGCATTGAATGTCGAGGCCTATCAGGCGCAGTACCGGATCCAGCGCGCGGACATGTTCCCGGCGGTCAGTGCCAACGGCTCGGGGTCACGCCAGCGAGTGCCGGCCAGTATCACCCAGACCGGCGATTCGACGATCAGCAGCTCGTACTCCGCCACCCTGGGCATCAGTGCCTATGAGCTGGACCTGTTCGGACGCATACGCAGCCTCAGCGACCAGGCGTCCCTCATCTACCTGTCCAGCGAAGAAGCCCGTCGCAGCACCCAGTTGAGCCTGGTGGCCAGCGTGGCCAGCGCCTACCTGACCTGGCGGGCCGACCAGGAGCTGTTGAAACTGACCCAGGATACGCTCCAGTCCTTTGAACAAAGCCTGCGCCTGACCGAGCGCAGCAACCAGGTCGGCACCGCCTCGGCCCTGGACCTGAGCCAATCGCGCACCTCGGTGGAAAGCGCCAGGGCCAGCCTGGCGAAATTCCAGCGACAAGTGGCCCAGGACTTCAACAACCTCACCCTGCTGGTCGGCACGTCGGTAGACGATGAGCTGCCTGGCCTGGCGCTGGCGGACGATCTGCTGGCCGAAGTCCCGGCGGGCCTGCCCTCGGACCTGCTGCAACGGCGTCCGGATATTCTCGAGGCCGAATACCTGCTGCAGTCGGCCAATGCCAACATCGGCGCGGCCCGGGCCGCGTTCTTCCCCAGCATCAGCCTGACGGCCAATGCCGGCAGTTCCAGCAACGAGCTGTCGGGCCTGTTCAAGGGCGGCTCCGGCAGCTGGTTGTTCCAGCCACAGATCAACCTGCCGATTTTCAATGCCGGCAGCCTCAGGGCGAGCCTGGACTATTCGAAAATCCAGAAAGACATTCGCGTCTCGCAGTATGAAAAATCGATCCAGACCGCCTTCCAGGAAGTGTCCGATGGCCTGGCGGCACGCAAGACCTACAAGGATCAACTGATCGCCCAGAACGATCTGGTGCAGGCCAACCAGGACTACTACAGGCTCGCCGAGCGCCGCTATCGCATCGGCGTCGATAGCAGCCTGACGTTTCTCGATGCGCAACGCTCGCTGTTCAGTGCCCGCCAGACCCTCATCGTCGACCGCCTGGCGCAGCTGTTGGCCGAAGTCAATCTGTACAAGGCGCTGGGCGGGGGCTGGATCGAAAGCACAAACAAGATAACCGCGAGGTGACTGAAAATGGGGACGTTCGAGCCCGGGACACGGGTCCGTTTGCGCTCGGGAGGCAAGACGATGGTGGTCAAGCACGCCTCGTCGATCTCCCAACTGCCCGATACCCTGTTGCTGCTGTGCGAGTACCGGGCCAAGAAACGCCTGGTGCAGGGTTTCTATGCGATACGCGACCTGATCCCGGCCTCGACGGAGCCCGACGACGACAGGAGCTGACGGCTGGCAGCTTCCCCCACCCTCTGATGCCCCATCAGACCGTACGCGAATACTGGATCGTCGGGGCAGCCTCAAGGTAGGCATCGAAGGCCATCGCGACACTGCGCATCATCAGTTGTCCCTGGGGCAACAGCTCCAGTGCGTCAGGGCGAATCTGCAACAGCCCATCGCCCGCCTGTTCCTGGAGACGAGCCAGCGAGTCGGCGAAATATTCGTTGAAACGTATGCCATGGACCGCCTCCACCCGACCGAAGTCGACCCGGCCGTGGCACATCAGCTCGCTGATGACCTCGCGCCGCAGCCGGTCATCGTCACTCAGGCGATAGCCGCGCTGCACCGGCAGCAGGCCCTGGTCCAGGCGCGCGTAGTACTGGGAAAGCTCCTTGACGTTCTGGTTGTAGCTGTCGCCGACCTTGCCGATCGAGGACACCCCCAGGCCGATCAAATCGCAATCGGCATGGGTGGAATAGCCCTGGAAATTGCGCTGCAACGTGCCCTGGACGCGGGCGCGCACCAGTTCATCGTCCGGCAGGGCGAAATGGTCCATGCCGATGTAGACATATCCGGCCTCGGTCAGGCGGTTGATGGTCAGCTCCAGCAGTTCCAGCTTGCGCTCCGGCGGCGGCATGTCCTCGGGCCGGATCATCCGCTGCGCTCGCACCCGCTGGGGCAGATGCGCGTAGCTGTAGGCCGCGATCCGGTCGGGACGCAGCGCGATGATCTTGCTCAGGGTGACATCGAAACTGGCGATGGTCTGCAGCGGCAGGCCATAGATCAGATCGACACTGACCGACTTGAAACGCGCCAGGCGGGCCGCCGTGACCAGCTCCGCGACCTGTGCCTCGCTCTGCACCCGATTGACGGCCTGTTGCACCTGGGCATCGAAATCCTGGACACCGAAGCTCAGGCGGTTGAATCCCAGCTGGCGCAGGCCCCGGATCTGCGCGGCACCGACGGTGCGCGGGTCGACCTCGATGGAGAACTCATGTTCGTCGCTGTCGTCCATGTCGAACCACTGGTGCAGGCAGTCCATCAGCTCGCCCAGCTGCTCATGGGTCAGGTAGGTGGGGGTGCCGCCTCCCAGGTGCAACTGGGTCAGTTTGCGCGTGCGGTCGAACAGCGCCGCCTGCAAGGCAATTTCCCGCTTGAGGTACGTCAGGTATTCGGCCGCGCGATGGGTCTTGCGCGTGATGATCTTGTTGCACGCGCAGTAATAGCAAAGGCTCTGGCAGAACGGCACGTGGATGTACACCGACAATGGCTTGGGCGCCGGCGCCTGGTTACTGCGCTGCGCCGCCTGGCGGTATTCATCCATGGCAAACGCCTGGTGGAACTGAGGTGCCGTGGGATAGGAGGTGTAGCGCGGTCCCGGACGATCGTATTTCTCGACCAGGGCCCGATTGAAACCGGAGGAAGGCGTCATGATGGATTCAACTTTTCAAAGGTCTGGTCAGGTATCGGCTCGAAGGGCGCGCGGCGCGCTGCGTCCGGGCGCGGATCGAACAGGTCGCAGATCGCGTCCACGTCCAGTCGCCCGGCCGGCAGGATGCCGATGAAGCGGCTCGACAAATCGATCGAGCCCTTGGCATGCAGGGCCTCCAGCTGCGGCCAGATCGAGGCGAAATGCTCGCGAAACACCAGCCCGAAGCGGGCTTCGATGGCGGGGATATCCAGCTCCAGGTCGCAGGACAGTTGTTCGGTCACGCTGGCCCGGACCAGGTCCCGGGCCTCGCAACGCCAACCCCGGTAGATGGGTAACTGTCCGGCATCCAGGGCCTGGCGGTAGTGCGACAGATCGTCGGTGTTCTGCACGTACAGGTGCTCGATCTGGGTGACGGCGGACAAGCCGAACCCCACATGATCGCAACAGCCATGCCGGGTGAACCCTTGGCAATTGCGGTGCAGGCGCCCATGTTCCTGGGCGACCGCCAGGTCGTCGTCGGTCCTGACGAACTGCCCCTGGCCAATGTAGTGATAACCCGCCGCGATCAGTTGCTCGCAGCAGATCCGGCCCATCGCATCCTTGTCGGCCTGGCTGCAAAAGGCCCCGGCGCCCGGGGTATGGGCCAGGCGGTAGCGCCAGGGGGCGCGGGCGTAATCGAACACATGCAGCCGGTCCGGTTCCAGCTCGATCAAAGTGGCCAGCTTCGCGGCGAAACTGTGGGGTGTCTGCCAGGCATGGCCGTAGCCCAGGTCAATGTTGACCGAGCGGAAACCGAAGGTGCGCGCCGCATCGATCAACGAATGGATCGGTGCCGGGTTCTGGTAGCAATCCACCGAGAGATCGGCATCGGGCCCCATATCGGGAACGCCGATGCTGACGTGGCTGAAGCCCTGGTCACGGATCAGGCCCATGGTCGACCAATCGGTGTGATGCAGGTCCACCTCGATACTGTGGTCGCCGCTCTCACAGAAATCGAAGCGCTTGTGCAGTTCCTCCATCAGCCGCTGCAGATGGACGATCACCGGTGTGCCACCGGTCAGGTAGAACTGCTCGACTCGCCGCCCAGCCCCCAGATGGCAGCCCACCAGTCCCATTTCGTAGGTCAGGTGCTGCAGGTAGACGTCGATCTCGGCGCACCGGCAGACGCTGGCAAGGGGTGAACATGACGCCAGCCTCAGGCGCGAAGGCAAGTGCACCGACAACGACAGTGGGCGTCGCTTCTGGCGGCTGTTGCGCAAGCCCCGGAGCAGGTCGAGGGAACCGACGCCGCCGTGGAATTTATGGAACAGGTCGAACATGACGATCTCCGAGTGGCTGCCGGGCCATTGTCCGATGTGATCCGCCAGGCCACCTTGACCTGTATCAAGCGCCCGGAACACATGCCCCCATCGCTACCAGGTCACGTAGAACATGGCCTTGGCCAGCAGCACGATGGCCACCAGGTGCAGGAACACCCGGGTATGAATGATCCGTACGTAACGGGCATTCATCCGTCCACGCTTGAACAGCCACATGGCCCAGAGGAAATGCCCCAGCACGCTGGCGGCCAGCCCGATCTTGAGCCCCAGCAGCAAGCCGAACGGTGATTGCAGGGGCGACATCAGCGCCGGCCAGTAGCGCAGCCAGACCATGGCGGCGCCCGCACCGAACAGCGCCAGCAGCACCCAGGGCATCAATTGCCGGGCGCGCCGACTGATGCCCTGCTCCAGCAGCACCATGACCTTGCCGGGCAGTTGCCGGCGGATGCTTTCCAGGAACAGCACCTCGAAGAACACCGTGCCGATAAAGACCAGCGCGGCGAACAGGTGCAACGTCAGAAACAGCGGATAGCTCATGGGGCTCCTTCATCACCGGGCGACCTTTGTTCGAGGCTACCGCGGGCGCTCGGCCCCGGGCTTGATGCCAATCAACAAAGGCAGCAATGGCCGCTCCAGGACGCCGCAGGCGTCAATGGACCGTTGTTTTCGTTTCGACCGTCGATCCGGTAGTCCGGCTTTTTGACACTTGCCCGATATGCGGTCACAACTTTCTCGCTCCACCGGGTCATAACTGCGTGGTTGCCGATGGAATATTGGCATTTACCGTAGTTCCAGCCCGATACGGAGATAAGCTCATGATTTTCAACGTACAAAATTTTGGCGCCAAAGGAGACGGTATTACCGATGACACCGCGGCCATCCAGGCTGCGATCGACGCGGCGGCCGCTGCGGGTGGGGGCCAGGTCTACATGCCGACCGGCACCTATATCGTTTCGGGTGGAGAGGAACCTTCAGACGGCTGCCTGATGCTCAAGAGCAACGTCTATCTGTACGGCGACGGCATGGGCGACACCACGGTCAAGCTGGCCGATGGCTCCGACACCAAGATCACCGGCATCATCCGCTCGGCCTATGGCGAGGAAACCCACGATTTCGGCGTCAGCAACCTCACCATCGACGGCAACCGCGACAGCACCACCGGCAAGGTCGACGGTTGGTTCAACGGCTATATCCCCGGCGAAGAAGGCTACGATTCCAACGTCACCCTCGACAGCGTCGAGATCAAGGATTGCTCCGGGTACGGCTTCGACCCCCACGAGCAGACCGTGAACATGGTCATCAAGAACAGCGTGTCCCACGGCAACGGCCTGGATGGCTTCGTGGCGGACTTCCTCAGCGACAGCACGTTCGAAAACAACGTCGCCTACAACAACGACCGCCACGGCTTCAACGTCGTCACCAGCACCCATGATTTCACCCTGACCAACAACATCGCCTACGACAACGGCGGCAATGGCATCGTGGTCCAGCGCGGCAGCGAGGACATCCCCTCCCCCAGCAACATCACCATCACCGGTGGCGAGGTCTATGGCAACGGCGCCGAAGGGGTGCTGATCAAGCTGTCCAGCGAAGTGACGGTCAGCGGCGTGGACATCCACGACAACGCCAGCGCCGGCATTCGCATCTACGGCAGCAACCACGTCGAGGTCATCGATAACACCCTCAACAACAACTCCCTGGGCGCACCGGTGCCGGAAATCATCATCCAGTCCTACGACGACACGCTGGGGGTCTCCGGGAAGTACTTCAACGGCAGCGACAACACGATCCAGGGCAACCTCATCACCGGCAGCGACCTGTCGACCTACGGCGTCGCCGAGCGCAACGAGGACGGCACCGACCGCAACGCCATCATCGCCAACACCATCAGCCACACCAGCAAGGGCGCCACGCTGGTCTATGGCGACGGCAGCTACGTCAGTGCTACGGTGCCCATGACCACGGTACAAGGCACTGCCGGCAACGACACCCTGCTGGGCAGCGCCGCCAGCGAGATTTTCTATGGCGGCGCGGGCAACGACACCATCAATGGCGCGGCCGGTGGCGACATCCTCGTCGGCGGCGCGGGCGTCGACAAGCTCACCGGCGGCACCGGGGCCGATACCTTCCGCTTCGGCAGCCAGTTCGACAGCTATCGCAACGCCACCACCAGCTTCGACGACACCATCACCGACTTCGACGTCACCCAGGACAAGATCGATCTCGCCGGCCTCGGTTTCACCGGCCTGGGCAACGGTCGTGGCGGCACCTTGCAAGTCAGCTACAACGCCAGCAGCGACCGCACCTACATCAAGGACTTCGACGCCGATGCCAGCGGCAATCGCTTCGAGCTGATCCTTTCGGGCAACCTGGCCAGCACCCTGACGGCGAGCAATTTCATCTTCAATCGCGTAATCACCGGTACCAGCGCCAGCGACTCGTTGCTGGGCAGCGATGCGGCCGACACCCTGCTGGGCCTGGCCGGCAACGACAGCCTCAGCGCCGGCGCAGGGGACGACAAGCTCGACGGCGGCGCCGGCATGGATACCCTCAGTGGCGGTACCGGGGCGGACACCTTCGTGTTCGCCAACCGCCTGGACAGCTACCGCAACTACAACACCGGCGGCGCCAACCTGGGAGACCTGATCACCGACTTCAACGTCAGTGCCGACAAGCTCGACCTCTCGGCCATGGGCTTCACCGGCCTGGGCGACGGCAAGAACAACACCGTCTATCTGGTGCTCAACAGCGCCGGCACCAAGACCTACGTCAAATCCCTGGAGGCCGACGCCAACGGCAACCGCTTCGAAGTGGCGCTGGAGGGTAACTACCTCAACACCTTGACCAGCGCCAATTTCGTCTTCGCCACGACCTCACCGACCAACCAGGCCCCTGTGCTGGCCACGCCCTTGCTGGACCAGAACGCCACCGAGAACACCCCGTTCAGCTACGTCGTACCGGCCACCAGCTTCACCGACCCGGACAACGACAGCCTCAGCTACACCGCCAGGCTCGCCAATGGCAACCCGCTGCCCGCCTGGCTGACCTTCGATGCCGCCACACGCACCTTCAACGGCACGCCTCCCGATACGGCATCGGGCACCTACTCGATCCAGGTCACCGCCACCGACGGCAGCAACGCCACGGTCAGTGACAGCTTCACCCTCGCCGTACAGGACGTGCCCACCGCCATTGTCATCAATGGCACGCCGAACAACGACACCCTGACTGGCACAGCGGCCAATGAACAGCTGTTCGGCGGCGCGGGCAACGACACCCTCAATGGCGGTGCCGGCAACGACATCCTGGTGGGCGGCACTGGCGTCGACAAACTCACCGGCGGCACAGGGGCCGATGTGTTCCGCTACACCTCGAAGCTCGACAGCTACCGCACCAGCTCCACCAGCGCCAGTGACCAGATCCTCGATTTCGACGTGGCCGCCGACAAGATCGATGTATCGGCCCTGGGCTATACCGGCCTGGGCAACGGGCTCAACGGCACCTTGCAGGTCACCTACAGTTCCTCCACCAACCGGACCTATCTCAAGGACCTGACGGTCGACGCCAACGGCAACCGGTTCGAGATCTCCATGGCGGGCAACCTCGCCAGCAGCCTGACGGCCAGTCACTTCGTCTTCGCCGACCAGACCACCCCCACCAACGTGGCGCCGGTGGTGGCCATCCCGCTCCTGGACCAGACGGCCAGTGAAAGCACGCCATTCACCTACACGGTGGCGAACAACAGCTTCACCGACGCCAACCAGGATGTGCTGACCTATACCGCCACCCTGGCCAACGGCAGCGCCCTGCCCGCCTGGCTGACATTCAATGCCACCAGCCTGACCTTCAGCGGTACGCCCACCAGTACCGCCGCGGGGACCTACGACGTACTGGTCAAGGCCACCGACCCGGCGGGCGCATCGGTCAGCGACAACTTCAGCCTGGCAGTGGCGGATGCCCCCGCCAACACCATCACCGGCACCAGTAATGGCGACAGCCTCAACGGTACGGCGGGCGCGGACCTGATCCTCGGCCTGGGCGGCGCCGACACGATCAAGGCCGGGACCGGTGCGGACATCATCGACGGTGGCGCCGGACGGGACTCGCTGTACGGTGGCGATGGGGTCGACACCTTCCGCTACAACAACCTGTCCGACAGTTATCGCGACTACGACACCGGCGGTGTCACGGCCACCGACACGATCTATGACTTCACCGTGGGCGTCGACAAGATCGACGTTTCGGGGCTGGGTTTGCTCGGCCTCGGCGATGGCAGCAACGGCACGCTGTACATGACCCTGAACGCGGCCGGCGACAAGACCTACATCAAGTCCGCCGAAGCCGACGCCGATGGCAATCGCTTCGAGATCGCCCTCAACGGCAACTACCTCAACACCCTCACCGCCAACGACTTCGTCTTCGGCGAGCGTGCCCAGCAGGACATCCTCTACCTGCCCACCCTTGGCCAATCCAATGCGCGCCTGCTGCGCATGACCGAGGACGACGACCAGTCCGGCACCTCGATGCTGGTCAATGACCTGAACCGCTACACCACCTACGACGTGCGCAGCCAGTTCACCGATGCCGATGGCAACGGCATCGACATCGCGGTCGGTGGCAGCACGGTCAACGGCCTGTCCACACTCAGCCCCGAGGAACTCCAGCTGTGCTGGTGGCTGACAGACACCAACCAACCCGGGCCGGCACTGTTGCGAGCGGTGACGTTGCTGCGCGACCAGCGCACCGAACTGCAGGCGATCGACAACGTCACCATGGGCATCATCTGGGGCCAGGGCGAGGAAGCCGCCCAGGAGATCGCCCGTTCCACCGACAAGGCCGCGGCGGCTGCGGCGTACAAGGCCGCGACCTTGAAAGTCTTCGATTACCTGCACGCCCAGTTCGGCAATTTCAATGTGTACCTGATGGAGACCGGCCACTACGAGCAGGACGCGGCCCGGGCCCGCGGCTATTCGCAAGAGAAGATCGCTTCCATCGTCGAAGGCGTCGGTTATGTCCGCGCCGCCCAGGAAGCCATCGCCGCCGAACGTGCCGACGTCAAGCTGGCGGTGGACTACAACGACCTGCCCCTGCGCTATGAAGTCGATCCACTGGTGTACCCGGACGATGTCTGGCACCTGCACGAGGAATCGGCGGAGATCGTCGGCCAGCGCCTGGCGGATTACATTGCCAATGACCTGGGCTTCCAGGGCAACCCCAACGACAACAACAGCGTGCAGGACATTTTCGACGGTGCCCAGAACGAAGGCGGAATGATCTCCGGCACTGACCAGGACGACACCCTGGTGGGCAGCTCGGGCAATGACACCCTCGATGGCGACCTGGGCGCCGACACCCTGACCGGGGGCGATGGCAACGACATCTATGTGGTCGACAATGCCCTCGACAGCGTGGTGGAAACCAACACCTCGACCGCGCAGATCGATACGGTGCAGGCCTCGGTCAGTTGGACCCTGGGAGCCAATCTCGAGAACCTGGTGCTCACCGGTGTGTCGCAGATCGACGGTACCGGCAATGAACGCCGCAACTTCATCACCGGCAATGCCGCCAACAACGTGCTGGACGGCGCCGCCGGGGCCGACAGCATGAGCGGTGGCGACGGCAACGACGGTTACTTTGTCGACAACGTCGACGACAGCGTGATCGAGACCAACGGCAATGCGCTGACAGGCGGGATCGACAGCGTGCACAGCAGCCTGGCGGCCTATACCTTGGGCAACAACGTCGAGAACCTGTATGTCGATAGCACGGGCGCCGCCAACGGCACCGGTAATGCCCTGGACAATACGCTGTTCGCCGGCGCCGGCAACAACGTCCTGGATGGACGCGACGGCAATGACACGGCCAGTTTTGAACGCACCTTGTCCGGCGTAACCGTCAACCTCTCGACGTCTGCGCAACAGAACACCGTGGGCTCGGGGCTCGACACCTTGAAATTCATCGAGAACCTGAAAGGAAGCGCCTACGCCGACACGCTGTCGGGAAACAGTGCGGCGAACATCCTGGATGGAGGGGCCGGCAACGATACGCTGGTGGGCGGTTCGGGCGATGACCGGCTGATCGGCGGCGCGGGCACCGACAACCTCACCGGTGGCACGGGCGCCGACACCTACGCGTTTGGTGCGCTGTCGGACATGGGCGTCGGGGCTCTGCGCGATGTGATCAGTGGCTTCAAGAGCGCGGAGTTCGACAAGTTGGACCTCACCGGCCTGGACGCCAATCCGTTGACCGCCACGGTCGATGCCTTCACCTTCATCGGCAGCAATGCCTTCGATGCCAGCAACGCCACCGGCCAATTGCGCTTCGCCGATGGCATTCTCTACGGCAGTGTCGACGCCGACGCCACCGCCGAGTTCGAGTTCGAACTGGTGGGGGTCAAGGAGCTGCATGCCAGCGACTTCACCGCCTGAATCAAGCCCCCAGGTCAAACGGTGGGGCGAGCTTGCTCGCAATGAACGGCGGCAGATCCAGCATGGATGCTGACTGACCCACCGCTATCGCGAGCAAGCTCGCTTCCACAGGGGGCCTGCTGTGCCTGAAAACCTGAAGGCAGGCACGGCGCCTGGACGGTTTTCTTGTGGCGAACCTGACCCCTGGACTGTCTAGAACAGGCCTTGCACCTGCGCCAGTACCGCGCGATTCATCTGGCCGGTATGGGTGTGCAGGCTGACGTAGCTTTGCAGCATGTCGAGCTTGGTGTCGAGCAGGTCTCGACGGGCCTGGAAGACGCGCTGCTGGGCATCGAGGATGTCCACGGTGGAACGCACGCCGCCCTGGAAACCTTTTTCTGTCGAGGTCAATGCCCGCTGGTTGGACTCCACCGCCCTTTGCATCGCCTTGCTCTTGGCGAACCCGGCCACCACGCCCATGTAGTCGGTTTCGATATCCTCGGCCAGTTGCTGGCGCTGTACGTCATAGTCCGACTGGGCGCCGGCCAGTTGCGCTTCGGCCTTGGCCACCGAGGCGCGTACCGCGCCGCCGCGATACAACGGGATATCCAGCTGCACACCAACGTAATAGGTGTCCTGGCGAGGATCGAGCTCCTGGTATTGACGGGTTTCCCGACGGGTCAGCTGAGTGGTCAGCGACAAGGTCGGATAATGCCCGGCGCGCTGGCTCTCGGCCTGCGCCTCGGCCACCTTGACCGCCGCCAGCCGGGCCGCCAGCTCGGGGCTGGCCTGGCGGGCGATGGCGGTCCAGTAGCCCAGGTCCTGCTCGGGCGGCAGCGGGCTGCTGGCGGCCAGCTCCTCGCGCATCGGCTGGATGTCTTCGATGGGCACGCTGGCCCGGCCCGACAACGCCCGCAGCGCAGCCACCCGTCGTGCCTGTGCCTCGGCTTCCTGGGCCTCGACCAGGTCCAGGCGGGCCTGGGCTTCATCGATATCGGTCACCGCCCCCTGCCCCCCCTGGAACAGCTTCTTGCTCTGTATGACCAGCCCATTGATGGCGGCCTTCTGCTGGGCGATCAGCTTGATTTCGTTCTCGGCCCGGGCGACGTCGAAGTAGGCCTTGGCGACCCGGTCGTACAGGGCCTGGTCAGCGACATCGAACTGTTGGCTGCCCAACTGACCACGGGCCTTGCCTTCCTGGTAGGCCGCCCAGCGGGCCTTGTCGTAGAGCGGCTGCTGCGCCGCCAGGGTGACGTTGTTGGCCTGGTAGTCGTTGCTGTTGACGTAGGTGCTGTCATCGCCACCATCGGTGCGTCCGCCATAACCATAACGGGAAGTCAGGGACACCTGCGGATAGAGCCCGCCACGCCCGATCGCCTCTTCATGACGCGAGGCTTCGAATGCGTGGGCCGCCGACTGCACGGTCGGATCATTGAGACGCGAAGCATCGTACGCCGCAATCAGGCTCAGGCCGTCCTCGGCGGCCCACGAGGGGCTGATTGCCGCCCAACCGCTGCACCACAGGCTCAACAGCATCCGGCGACGATAAAGCCAACGGTCAGTCATGCTCATTCCTCCTTGAAGGCCGCCAGCAAGCGTTCGCGCAAAGGTTTCATCAGGTAATTCATCAGGGTTCGCTCGCCGGTCACCACGGTGACGTCGGCCAGCATGCCGGGGCGCACCTGCAACCCGGCGGCCTGCAGCGCGGCGACCGTGTCGGCGGCGATCTCGACCTTGGCGGAGAAGTACGGCAGGTGCGTCTGCTCATCGATCAACTGGTCCGCCGACACCGTACTCACCGTGCCCGTCACCGTCGGGGTGTCCACCCGTTGCAGGGCGGTGAAATGCACATGCACCGGCAAGCCCGGTCGCAGCTTGTTGGCCATCAGCGGCTCGAAGCGGGCAGTGATGGCCATGGGCGCATCCAGCGGTACCACCTGCATCAGGGTCTGGCCGGCCTGGGCGACGCCACCGACCGTGTGAATGTTAAGGTCCATGACCTGCCCGGCCGTCGGCGCGCGGATGGCACCGTTATCGACTTCGAACTGCAAGGCACGGATCTGGTCGGCGTATCCCGCGACTTCGGCAGACACTTCGCTGAGCTGGGTCTCGGCGTCGCGACGAAACTCCTGTTGCGCCTGCAAGGCCTTGAGCCGACTCTCGTTGATGGCCTGCCGGGTCCTGCCGATGTCGCCGACCCCGGAGGCGATCTGGCCGGCCAGTTGCGCCGCGTTGCGCTCGGCCTCGAAGAGTTTGTTGCGCGGGACATAGCCTTCACGGGCCAGGTCACGCAGGCCTTCCAGTTCCTGTTGCTGGAACCGCATCTGCGCGTCGTAGTTGCGCTTCACGCCCTCATAGCCGAGCAATTGCTGCTGCAACGCGGCCACTTCGTGTTCGATGATCTGCAAGCGGCTGCCCAACTCTGCGCGACGGGTCAGGAACAACTGGCTCTGCAGTGCCATGGCGGCCTTGACTCGAGGCTCTTCGGCGCGCTCCAGCAATTGCGTCGGCCATTGAATCTGCGAAGCGCCCAGGCGCTCGGCGATCAAGCGTGCCTCGATGCTCCGGCCGTTGAGCAGCTTGCCCAGGGTCACGTCCAGTTGCGACTGCGCCTGCACCGTGTTGAGCTGCACCAGCAATTGGCCCTGGCTGACACGATCGCCATCGCTCACCAGCAGTTTTTCCACCACGCCCCCCACCAGCGACTGCACCGCCTTGCGCTCGCCCGCCACCACCACGGTGCCGCTGCCCACCACGCCCTGGTCCAGCGGTGCCAGGCAGGCCCAGAGCAAGGCGCCGCCGAGTGCCAGCACCAGGAACCCCACGCCATATCGCGCCGCCGCACCGGCATCGGTGCTGGCGCCGGGCAGCACACTGACGTTGCGCACGCTCATCCCATGCTCGCTGTACACCTGTTTCCCCGGAGTCAGATCACGCATCTTCGCCGGCCTCCTTGACCGTGGCCGGTCGCGGCCCCGGCATCAGCGCCTTGAGCACCCGGTCACGGGGCCCGAACGCCTGTTGGATCCCGTCCTTGAGCACCAGGATGTGATCGACCACCGCCAGTACGGTGGGTCGATGGGTGATCAGCACCACGGTGCTGCCGGAAGACTTCAACGCGTTGATGGCCTGCACCAGCGCCAGCTCGCCGGCTTCATCGAGATTGGAATTGGGTTCGTCGAGCACGACCAGGGACGGGTGCCCATACAATGCCCGGGCCAGGCCGAGGCGTTGTTTCTGTCCACCGGACAAGCCAAGCCCGCCGGGGCCCAGCGGCGTGTCATAGCCCAGGGGGAATCTCAGGATCATTTCGTGGATGCCGGCGTGGCGGCTGGCGGCGATGATCTTGTCGGCGTCCTGCTCGCCGAAGCGCGCGATGTTGTCCGCCACGCTGCCGTCGAACAGTTCGATGTCCTGCGGCAGATAACCCAGGTGCGGGCCCAGGGCGTCGGCGGACCACTGACTGATCTCGGCGTTGTCCAGGCGCACCGAGCCGCCCAGGGGCGGCCATACGCCAACCAGTGCCCTGGCCAGGGTCGACTTGCCGCTGGCGCTGGGCCCGACCACCGCGAGCACGTCCCCTTTGTTCAAGCTGAAGTTGATCCCCCGCACTATCGGCTGAGAAGCCCCGGGCGCCCCGACATACAGTTGCTCCAGGCGCACCGCGCCGGTCGGCGGTGGCAACGGCATGCGCAGGCGCTCGCGCGGATGCTGGGCCAGCAACTGGCTCAGGCGCTGGTAGCTCTGGCGTCCGGCATTGAACTGCTTCCACGAACCGATGGCGATTTCCACCGGTGCCAGGGCTCGACCCAGCAGCAGCGACATCGCGATCATCATGCCCGCCGACAGTTGCCCTTCGAGCACCAGCAACGCGCCCAGCCCCAAGGCCAGGGACTGTCCGGAGATGCGCACGAAACGGGTTGTCGATGTGATACGGGCACTGCGGTCGCTGGCGTGGGCCTGGGCGGCAATGATGCGTTGCTGCAACAGGCTCCAGCGCTGACGCAATGGCCCAAGCATGCCCAGGGCCTGGATCACTTCGGCGTTATGCAGCGTGCTGTTGACGTAGACCGCCGACTGCACGCCCAGCCGGTTGGCTTCGCCCAGGCGCGCCCGCGTCGCCAGTTCGCCCCACAGCGCCAGACCGATGAGCACCAGGGCCAGCACCAGCGTGAGCACGCCGAACCAGGGATGGAAGATGAACGCCACCAGCAGGAAGATCGGCAGCCAGGGCGCATCGAGCAAGGCGATCAGCCCCTGGCCGGTAATCAACTGCCGCAGCGTGGCCAGGTCGCTGAGCACCTGGGCCGGGTTGGCGTTGTGCTCGCGCAGGCTACGGGCGAACGCGGCGTCGAAGATCCGCTCGCCCAGGGCATCGTCGAGCCCGGCGCTCATGCGGATCATCACCTCGCCGCGGACCCACTCGATCAAGGCACTGAACATGAACAGCCCCAGGGCGATCAGGGTCAGCATGAACAACGTGGTTTCGTTGCGACTGGTCAGGACACGGTCGTAGACCTGCATCATGTACAGCGAAGGCACCAGTACCAGCAGGTTGATCACCCCACTGAACAGTGCCAGAGCCCAGAACACGCGGCGATAACTCAACAAGGCGGCATCGATGTCATGCCGCGGATCGAGAAGCAAACCCATAGTTGTGCAACCCGCAAAAGGAATAGTCGGTCCAGGACGCAATCCATCGCGAGTTATTTGCCCGAAGGCGCGTGTGCCCCATGCAGCTGACGTGCCGCCATCAGGCGCGATCCTCATCGCCATAGGCGCCAATTACTGACAACGCAAGCACGGGTTAGTGCCGGTTCGCAGGGTGGGGTTTCAAATGCGGGTGACGGGCGGATGCCGGGCACCCGAGAGCTGTTTCAGGGTTGAAACAGCTTGGGGAAGAAGGCCCCGACAGGGCCTTCGCAGTGTGTAGGTTACGAACCCAGGGAAACGGCGCCTTTCGCCTGGGAATGCTGCCGCGATGTCACCAGCCCGATGAAGGAAATGGCCAGCGCCAGGCCCAGGGTCGTGCTCACTTCGCTACGGTGTTCTGGGGTGATCATCATGACGGCCAGCGCCGCCGAGATGAACACGATGACCAGCCAGGTCAGCCAGGGAAACAACCACATGCGAAAGGACAACTCGACGTTCTGGCGACGCAGCATGCGGCGCATGCGCAGTTGCGAGATGGCGATCACCAGGTACACCAGCAAGGCGATGGCCCCGGAACTGGCGAGCAGGAACTGGAACAGCCCGGCGGGCATGAAGTAGCTGAACAGCGTGATGCCGGCGCCCAGCACGGTGCTGGCAATGACTGCCGCCCTCGGCACACCCTGGGAGGATGTCACCTTCAGCGACTTCGGCGCATCGCCGCGCCGGCCCAGGGAGTACAGCATGCGCGAGGCAATGTAGATCGAGGAATTCATGCAACTGGCCACGGCGATCAGCACCACCGCATCCACCAGGAACTTGGCATGGGGAATGTTCATCAGCTCCAGGGCGCGTTGGTAGGAACCCACCGAAGCCAGCTGCGGATCGTTCCAGGGCACCACGGAGATGACCACGAAGATCGACAGCAGGTAGAACACCCCGATGCGCCAGATCACCGAGCGGGTCGCCTTGGCGATGTTCTGCGCGGGATTATCGGATTCGGCCGCGGCGATGGTCACCGCCTCCGTGCCGATGAAACTGAACATGATGGTGATGAAAGCCCCTACCACCGCCGACAGGCCGTTGGGGGCGAAACCGCCGTGCTCCTGCATCAGACGACTCAAGCCGCTGGCTTCCCGCTCCGGGATCCAGCCCATCAGCACGGCGAACCCCAGGGAAATGAAACCGATGATCGCCACGACCTTGGCCATCGCGAACCAGAACTCGAACTCGCCATACTTGGATACGCTGAACAGGTTCGTCACCGCCAGCGCGACAATCGACACCGAGGCGAAGAACCAGGCGTCGATGGAGGGAAACCATTGGTTCAATACATGCCCGGCGGCCAGGGCCTCGATGGGGATCACCAGCACCCAGAACCACCAATAGAGCCACCCGATGGTGAACCCCGCCCAGCGCCCGATGGCCTGGTCGGCGTAGGTTGAAAAGGAGCCGGTGTCCGGGCGTGCCACCGCCATCTCCCCGAGCATCCGCATCACCAGTACCACCAGCAGGCCGGAAAACAGATAGGCCAGCAGGACGGCGGGCCCCGCCGCCGCGATGGCGTGTCCCGATCCCACGAATAAACCGGCGCCGATAATCCCGGCGATGGAGAGCATGGTGACGTGACGAGGCTTGAAGCCCTGCGCCAGGTGGCCGTTCGAATCCTTGAAACTGGGGCTGGTCATTTTCTTATTCTCTTGTGGCGGCATGAGGCGTGCAGGGCAATGGTCGGTGCCTGGGTACTCGCTCCTCCTGAAAAGCGGCACCTGAATGAGTATTCGCCACCGTCTCGTACGGGCGCACGGCGGTGGAAGCTGCGCCACGGTACCTGTCTTTCCTCACCAGTCAGTTAGCTGTATGCGTCGGGTTTGTGCCTGTTCTCGCCACTCAATACATGGCATTTTGCCCAGGCTGGTAGGGTCGAATGCCCCTATAATCCCCGTGGCCGGCGGGCTCGTGTCGAAATAATCGCTTTAAATATTTTATCGGGTTAAGTATTTTGAAAAGATCTCCGGGGCCATTCGATGCCAGTCTCGCGTCCACAGGTTGCGCAAATCCCGACTGACCATCGCACCACCCTGCTCTACCCAACGACAAGGATTCTTCGTGAGCGGACTGCGTGAACGACAAAAAGCCGAACGACGCCAGGCCATCAGCAAGGCGGCCATCGAACTGTTCGAGCGCCAAGGCTTCCAGGACACCACCATCGAGCAGATCGCCAGCCAGGCCGGCGTGTCGGCCCCCACGGTGTTCAAGTACTTCGGCAACAAGCAGGAGATCATCCTCGAGATCCTGCACGAGGCCGACCAGCGAGCCCTCAAGGACACTCGCAGCCGGATGCCTGAAATAGAGGATCCGGTGGAAGCCCTTTGTTATCTGGAACGCTTGCTGACCGGGTACGCCCTGGAAGTCATGCACCCCAGCCTCTGGCGCGAATTGCTGCCACTGATCCTGTTCGGTGGTGACAACGGATTGCCGGAAGGCTATCGAGCCATGAACGACGCGCTCAGGGCCGAGATCAGCGGGCTGATCAGGGCGTTGCAGCAGGCCGGCAAGCTGCGCGCCGACCTCGACGTCGAACTGGCCGCCTTCCTGCTGAACGACTATTCGCACCTGCAATTGTACCGACTGGTCAACCAGGAGCAGCCGGATGTCGAGGCTCATTCCACCCAGGTCAGGCGCATCACCGAACTGCTGTTCCAGGGGATGCGCGCCTGAAGCGGGATGATCCGCGGGGTCATGGCGGGCCCGGCGGTATAAGCCGGGCCGCGGGGCTCAACGCCGGGTCTTGATGGCGGTCCAGGTGCGAGTGCGAATCCGCTCCACCGCTGCCGGCACGGGCTCCAGGGCGAACAGGGTCTTGCGTGCGTCGTCCGGTATATACATCGCCGGGTCGTTGCGGATTTCGGCATTCACCAGCGCCGTGGCGTCCTTGTTGGGGTTGGGGTAGCCGATCTTGTTGCTGATCCGGGCGATGACATCCGGGCGCAGGATGTAGTTGATGAAGGCGTAGGCTTCCTGGGTGTGGGGAGCGTTGGTAGGCACCATCATCACGTCCGACCACATCGGCGCGCCTTCCCTGGGCAACGCCATTTCCACCTTGACCCCTTTGCCGGCCGCGTCGGCCAGTCGCCTGGCCAGGGCGACACCACCCGACCAGCCCACCCCGACGCAGATTTCACCATTGGCCAGGTCCATGCCATAGCGCGATGAATTGAAATAGGTGATGTAGGGACGGACCTTGAGCATTGCCGCCTGGGCCCGTGGGTAGTCCTCGCGTTTCTGGCTGTTGGGATCCAGGCCCTGGTAGTGCAGGGCAATCGGTACGATTTCATTGGCGGCGTCGAGCAACCCGACACCACAACTGGCCAGCCTGACCATGTTCTCTTCCTTGAAGAGGATGTCCCAGGTGTTCATCTGCACGTCGGCACCCAGTACTTTGCGGACCATGTCGACGTTGTAGCCGATCAATGTCGTGCCCCACAGGTACGGCGTCGCGTAACGGTTGCCCGGGTCACCCACCGCTTCGAGGGACTTCATGAATTCCGGGTCCAGGTGCTGCCAGTTCGGCAATTGGCTGCGATCCAGGGGCTGGACCGCTCCGGCGGCGATCAGGTGACTGATGTTGGAACTGCTCGGGTACACCACGTCGTACCCGGAGTTGCCGGTCAACAGTTTCGATTCCAGGGTCTCGACGCTGTCGAAGACGTCGTAGATCGGCCGAATCCCGGTTTCTTCCTGGAAGCTCTTCAGGATTTCGGGCGGCAGGTACTCGATCCAGTTGTAGATCCGCACCGTCCGTTCCTCGGCAAGGGTCGCCCCGCATACCGACAAGGAAACGGCTGCACCCAGCAAGGTGTTACGCAAAAATCTGTTCATGATCAGACACTCCAACGCGGCCCCGGGGCTCGCGGCACTTAATAGCGATAGGTGAGATAGAGTTCCAGCGCGCTGAATTTGCGGTCGTCTCCGAACACTTGCCTGGCCGCGGCCATTGGCTTGACCCAGTTATAGGAGAGCGAGGTGGAGAGCGATTTCGACGCCGCCCAATCCAGGAACACGACGCTCTCGTCGGCGAAGCGCCGATCACTGACCGCGGCTCCCATGTAGTTTTTTTCGTCCAGCCAGAACTGGTAGTGAATCGCCCCGAGCGTCAGGGTTTCGTTCAGATGCGTCTTGAGGGAAAACTGCTGGACGTTTTCGTTGCTGTTGAACAGCAGGTAATTGCCGACGACATCTCCCACCAGCCACGTCCCCCAGTCGATGAAGCCTTTGCTGAGGGGATCCCAGGACGCCTGGCGGTTATCGGTGAGGTCGCTGTCACCGGAAAAGCTGGCGTAGCGATAACCCAGGACCGGCGTCAACGGCAAGGTGTCGAAGGCATAGTCCGCCTGGCCATACCAGGCCTTGGCGGCGTAATCGACCCCGGCCCCGCTGCCGCGCTGCAGTGCGTATTCGGCATTGAGCGTCAGCGCTGGCAGGCCCGGCACCTTGGCATTGAGCGCCCGGACGTTGTAGACCCGCATGCCATCCCGGCTCAAGGGCGTCGAACCCTGGGGGGCCAGGGAGTCGATCTTCATGGCCATGGCGCCCAGCGTCACCCGGTCATCGAGGTTGTAGTCCAGGTTGACGCCGGTCATCCGCAAATCACCCATGTCATCATCGGTGCGCAAGGTGAATGCCTGGGTTTTCAACGCACCGTGATCCCAGGCCAGGATCGCGGAATCCTTGAAGGCCGTCCTGGGGGCGAGCCAATAGGCACCGTCCTCGAGCTGGTCGAGATTACCGTCCATGACAATGAAGCCATTGCCGATCATGTAGTTCTGCCGGCCAGCGGTGAATGTCCACTCCCCGGCCCGGAAACCGCCGTACAGTTCCTCGAGGGCCACATCACCATCGGAGCTGCGGGTGAAACCGCCGGCATCGCCATCGCCAAGGGTGGTGGCCGCCACGAGCGAACCACCGGCCAGCAGGCTGAAGTCCGGCTGCAAGGCGTAGTCCAGCGTGGCACCGGGCTTGACGTAGAACTCCTGCCAGTCGATTTTCGTGCCGCCGTTGCTTCGGCTGCGCATGTCCACCCGGCCACTGCCGAAGTTGACGTTGCGCGTAGAGAGGGTCCCCGCACCGGCGGTCAGGTTGACTTCGCCCTTGAGGGCGCCCTCCTCGAAGGTATAGCCCGCCCAGGCAACCTGGGCGGCCAGGGGTAAGCCGAACGCCAAGAGCGTCCGGGACCAACGTGTCATGCAAACCATATGAAGCTCCTGTTTGATTTATTGTTGTTACAGGGCAGTGAATGGCGGCGCAGGGCCTCGCCAACACCTGGCCAGACCAGGTGAACGGAACGCGAATTCTTGTAATAGAGGGATGTGGTCAGCGAGTCAGGTGCGCGGCGATGGCTCGCAGCATGCGCACGCTGTCCCCGTCGAACGGGCTGACGGCTTCGCTGAGGGACGATTGCTTGACGATCACCACACCGGACGGTTTGTCGACGAACAGGTACTGGCCGTGGATGCCACCGGCCATCAATGCCTGGCTGTGGTCGTTGAAGACGTACCACTGGCTACGGTAGGACGCGCCGGGAGTCCATGCGCTGAAGTCCGGGGATGTGGCGTAGACCGCGGGGTCGGCGCCGGCGAGGATGCCGGCGATGGCCTCGCTCGATAGCAGCTGCCGTCCGGCGTGGCGGCCCTCGTTGGCCAGCAATCGCCCGAACCGCGCCATGTCCCGCAACGTCGCACTGAAGCCGGCACCGGCAACATTGCGCCCCCAGGGGTCGGCCATGAAATAGCCGTCGCGCTCACAGCCCAACTGACTCCAGATGTCCTGCAACAACTCATGGCAAGCCCTGCCGCAGGCACGTTCCATGACCCAGGCCAACGCTTCGGTGGTGGCCGTCACATAGTGGAAGAAACCACCGTGGCTGCCGCGTTTGCGCAGGCTCGGCAAGTACTCGTACAAGGATTCGAACTGCCCGTACTGCACCGGTGCCGGCTGGAAACCGCAGGCATAACCGTACTGGGAGCTCTCGGAATCAGGGTCTTCATAGACCTCGCTGTAATCGATGCCCACGGCCATGTCGAACAGCTGGCGCACCGTTGCATCGGCAAATGCGCTGCCGGCCAGTTCCGGTACGTAATGGGCCGCAGGCAATGCGGTATCCAGCAAACCCTCGCAGACCAGCTGTTCGCCCAGGGTGCCGATCAGCGACTTGGTCACCGAGAACATGATGTGCCGGTCCTGGGGACGCTGACCGTTGAAATAGCGTTCGTAGAGCACCGTGTCGCCCTGCATCACCAGGAAAGCGTCGGTCTGGCTGGCAAGCAGGTGCTCGATCACACTGATGCTCAAGCCACATTCGCTGTTGAAGTGCAGTTGGTCCAGCGGCTGCGGTGCCTGCTGCAACGGACTGACCGGCGCGGCCCCTGCCTGCACGTCGATGGACGGCCGCAGACGCGCCAGGTTGCGGAAACCCCATTGATTGAACGGAGCGCGCATCCAGTTATGCCAGCTCACCCGGCGTTGAGGTTCAGGCGGAAAGCCTTGCATGAATGAAGATGTGGAGCGTGGGTCGGACGATTCGATCGCCTCGACGTAGAGACTGGCCAACGAAGGCACGGCGTTCTGACTCATCGGGTTGCCCCTGAAAAGTGACTCTGCGTGAAAGCAGATGCGGGGAAATAATTACCCGGTATTTATTTTTAGTCAATAAAGTTTTTTACCGCACTTTATTTATTTGGATCCACCCAGGAGGCCGAATCATTCGTCTGTCGGCTTAAGCAAATGCCTAAAAGTTATTTTATCTACAATTTTTAGATCATTTAGATTAGCCCTCACACCGAATGCCTCGCGCGGTGCAGCCATCAGGGAGCGTTGGCCGGCGCCTCACTTCAGCCACTGCGAACTCATAGGAATGGGCACTCATGCAGCTTCTAACGCTTCCATCTTCTCCCGACCTGGCGACCTCGATCCGCGCCACGGCCCAGGTCTTCGAAGACGCCTCCTCCCGCGCCCTGCTGGCCCACCTGCAGCAAGTGGCCCCCAGTGACGCCAGCGTCCTGATCATCGGCCAGACCGGTACCGGCAAGGAACTGGTGGCGCGCCACATACACAGCCTCAGCGCTCGCCGCGACAAGCCGTTCGTCGCGGTCAACTGCGGGGCGTTTTCCGAATCGCTGGTGGAAGCCGAATTGTTCGGCCACGAGAAAGGCGCCTTCACCGGAGCATTGGCGGCCAAGGCAGGCTGGTTCGAGGAAGCCGACGGCGGCACGTTGTTCCTCGATGAAATTGGCGACTTGCCGTTGCCGATCCAGGTCAAGCTGCTACGGGTGCTGCAGGAACGGGAGGTGGTCCGCCTGGGCTCGCGCAAAAGCATCAGGATCGACGTGCGTGTGTTGGCTGCCACCAACGTTCAGCTGGAAAAAGCCATCGACGCCGGGCACTTTCGCGAAGACCTGTATTACCGCCTGAATGTGGTCAGCCTGGCACTCAAGCCCTTGCGCGAACGCCCCGGCGATATCCTGCCGTTGATAAGTCACTTCATCGCCCAATACAGCCGCCGGTTGGGCCGTGGCGAGGCGACGCTGGATGCCGAGGCGCAGCGCAAGTTGCTCGACTATGCCTGGCCGGGGAACATTCGCGAGCTGGAAAACGTCATCCATCACACGCTGCTGATTTGCCGTAGCGACGTAATCGGCGTGCAGGACCTGCACTTGTCCAACTGGCGCATCGAGCGCCAGGACAACCCACCGCAACGCGAGCCCCAAAGCGCAGAGGCACTGTTGCAAAAAGCCCTGGAGAAACTGCTCGAACAAGAGCATGGCAAGCTGTATGAAACGGTGGAAGCCGAACTGCTGCGTGCCGCCTATCGATACGCCAACCGCAACCAAGTTCACACCGCCAGCCTGTTGGGCCTGAGTCGCAATGTCACCCGCACGCTCTTGATCAGGATTGGCGAACTGGTGGTCAACAAACGCCGCCCCGCGCTGAGCGCCCGGGACGGCCGGCTGGTCAATCTATCGACTTGATGGCTCCCTGGCCCAGGGCGCGTACGAAGGGTCGCCGAGCGACGATCAGACGAAGCGAAAACAGGCGAGCAAGCGCACTCGCGCACGAGCCTGTCTTCAACCCAGCCTGATCGTCGGGCAGGCACTTTGGTACGAAGCCTAGGCAACCGCCGCCGTTCTGGTCGCCACTTTGCCTTGCTCCAGCTCGCGTACCAACGGCAGGACCCGGCGACCGAAATACTCGACCTCCTCCTGGAAATGCAGGAAGGCGGCCAGCACCAGGTCTACACCCACGGCCTTCAAGGCAACGATACGTTCGGCAATCTGCTGGGGGGTGCCGATCAGGTTGGTCTTGAAGCCGTCGTTGTACTGCACCAGGTCTTCGAAGCTGGACCTGGCCCAGTTGCCCTCGCCTTCGGGGCTTGCCTTGCCGGCCTGCCTGGCCGCGTCACCGAACGCGTTGACGGCTTCGGGATCGGCCTGGTCAATGATCTGGGCCAGCACCGCACGGGCTTCTTCCTCGGTGTCGCGGGCAATGACGAAGGCGTTCACGCCGACCTTGACCGTGTGGTGGTTGGCCGCCGCTTTGGCCCGCAGGTCGTCGACCTGGGCCTTGACCCCTTCCACCGTGTTGCCGTTGGTGAAGTACCAGTCGGATACCCGGGCGGCCATGTCCCGCGCGGCCCGGGAACTGCCGCCCTGGAAAATTTCCGGGTGCTGCTGCAGGGGCTTGGGCTTGAGGGTGTAGCCGTTGAAACGATAGAAGTCGCCGCGGAAAGTGAAGTTGTCGGTGGTCCAGATGCCCTTGAGCGTGGTGATGAATTCCTCCGAACGACGATAGCGTTCATCGTGCTCCAGCCAGGGTTCGCCGATAGCGGTGAATTCGCCCTTGAACCAGCCGGACACCACGTTGATCGCCACGCGACCGCCGGTGAGCTGATCGATGGTCGCGATCTGCTTGGCCAGCACCGAAGGCGTCCATGGTCCGGGCAACACCGCCGCAATCACTTTCAACTTCGTGGTGGCCGCCAGCAAGGCGTGGCTGAACGCCACCGATTCATGCTGGTACTCGGCGCCATAGCCGGCGGTAAAACGAATCTGGGTCAGGGCGTAGTCGAAGCCGGCATCCTCGGCGATCTGTGCCAGCTTACGGTTGTAATCGATTCCCCAGTCGGTGCGTTGCGGTATCTTGCTGACCACCAGTCCGCCGCTGACATTGGGCACCCAGTAGGCAAACTTGATCGTGTCCTGGCTCATTGCGTGTACTCCCGGCTCGTTGAGACATAGGCGTGCTCGCCTCTGTACAACCGCTGGAGCAGCAACCGTGCCACTTACGTTTTTCATTTGTTTTCAATGAGTTGATTCTATCCCTCAAGTTAATACTGTCGTGCGGCGGGCAGGCTGTCGGATCGCTGTTGCACAGCCAACACCCGGCGCCGCCCGGCGCAAGCTGCTTGACTGTTGCCACACCCACAGTCGCCAGGCAGATTGCCCGCAGCACGACAGCCCGACACCAGCATCAATCCGGCAAACGTCCCGTTTGCGCAGGTTTCGGCCACCGGGCATGGAGCATGCAACGGTGTCCTTGACGGCAGATCTTCGCCCTGCCGCCCTTTCGTCCTCAGAAGGAACACTGCCATGACCGCACAGCAACAACACCTGCCGCCGACCCTGTCCACCGGTACCGACTACGAAGCCTTGGCCGAACGGTTCCGGCCGATCTTCGCGCGCATCCAGGCCGGCGCGCTGGAGCGCGAGCAGACCCGCAGCCTGCCCTTCGAGCAAGTGAAATGGTTGAAGGAGGCCGGGTTTGGCGCCATTCGCGTCCCGGTCGAATACGGCGGCGCCGGCGCCTCGTTACCGCAACTGTTGCAATTGCTGATCGAACTGGCCGAAGCCGATTCCAACCTGCCCCAGGCCCTGCGCGGGCACTTCGCTTTTGTCGAGGATCGCCTCAATGCCCAGGCGACCAGCCCGCAGGACGTCTGGTTCAAGCGCTTCGTCGACGGCGAACTGGTGGGCAATGCCTGGACTGAAGTCGGCGCCGTGAAAATCGGCGAAGTCCTCACCCGGGTTTCCCGTCAGGACGATCGATGGGTGGTCAACGGCAGCAAGTACTACAGCACCGGTAGCATCTTCGCCGACTGGATCGACCTGTATGCCCAGCGTGACGACAACGGCGCCGACGTGATCGCCGCCGTACGTGTGAATCAGCCGGGTGTCAGGCAGAGCGATGACTGGGACGGCTTCGGTCAACGCACCACCGGCAGTGGTACGTCGGTGTTCGACAACGCCGTGGTGGAAGCGGAGAACCTCATCGACTTCTCCACCCGTTTCAAGTACCAGACCGCTTTTTACCAACTGGTGCTGCTCGCCGTGCAGACAGGCGCCGGACGTGCCGCCGTCCGGGACATTACCGAGCAAGTGCGCCAGCGCACGCGGGTGTTCAGCACCGGCAACGCCAGTGAAGTGAGCCAGGATGTGCAAGTTCAGCAGGTGATCGGCAAGGCATCGGCCCAGGTCTATGCCGCCGAAGCCACGACCCTGCGCGCCGCCGCTGCTTCGCAACGAGCCTATGAAAGTCGCTTCAGCCAGAACGCCGAGACCGAGCACACCGCCAACATTGCCGCCGAACTGGAGTCGGCCCAGGCCCAGGTGGTGGTGGCCGACCTGGCCTTGCGCGCCACCAGCGAGGTGTTCAACGCACTGGGCGCGTCGGCCACCAGCACCAGCAAGGCCCTCGATCGCCACTGGCGCAACGCCCGGACCGCGGCTTCGCACAACCCGCTGATCTACAAGGAACGCATCATTGGCGACTGGGAAATCAACGGGACGGAGCCGCCGTATGTCTGGCAGATTGGTGGCGGGTCGAAGCAGCGTTGAATTCGCCTTGGAGCATTCATCGGTGGGGCATCAGCGATTGTTACGCAGGATGGAGAAATTCAACGTGGCGGCCACGCAAAGCCATGCCAGGTAGGGAAACAGGATCAACCCCGTGATCACGTCCAGGCGCAACGCCAACACCACCATCGCCGCGACCACCAGCCAGAGCAGCGCGATGACCACCATACCGGCGAGCACCTGGTGGGCCCCGAAGAATACCGGGGTCCACAGGGTGTTCAACGCAATCTGCGCCGCCCATAACGCCAGCGCCTGCTGGCTTCCCGGTATCATGCTCAGCCGGTAGCCCGCCCATGCGAGCAACAGGTAGATCACTGTCCAAGCCACGGGAAACAGCCAGTTGGGGGGTGTGAAACGTGGCTTGACGAGGGACTCGTACCATTGTCCTGGCTTGAAAATGACGCCGGTACTTGCGGCGGCACAGCAGGCGAGAAGAAAAATGAAGAAGGTCATTGGCGGTCCTTGGCTGGGCGGATGGGGAAACATGACAGGCAGCGGATGACTACACTCCATCGCCATGTACTTCTTTCAAAGACTCGCTGGCCCTCGTATAAATTCAACGCCGATTCGTACTCCATGCGGGCGTGCGTTATCCCGAGCGTTTGACGGGCATCCATCTCAACTACATCCCCGGTGCCTATCGCCCGCCCCTTGGCGAAAACGACCCGCCGCCGACAGAAGAAGAAACGGCTTTCCTGCACCGTGCCGCGGCCTTCAGCGAAGCCGAAGGCGCCTATGCGCACATCCAGCGTACCAAGCCGCAAACCCTGGCCGTGGGCCTGAGCGACTCTCCGGCGGGATTGCTGGCCTGGATGGGGGAAAAGGTGCTGTCGTGGTGCGATACGAAACCGGCCATCAGTCACGAATGGCTCCTGACCAATGCGACGCTGTACTGGCTGACGAACTGCATAGGCTCGTCGTTCCGCCCTTATGTGGAAGGAAGCCGGCGGCCCTTGCTGTTCAAGAGCGGCGAGCGCGTGCAACCGCCGCTTGGGGTCGCGGCGTTTCCCAGGGAGCTGCCGCTGCCGCCACGTAGCTGGGTGGAGCGCTGCTACAACGTGCAGCGCTGGACCCAGATGCCACGCGGTGGCCACTTTGCCGCGCTGGCGCAGCCGGCGTTGCTGGCAGAGGATATCAGGGCGTTTTTCCGGCCATTGCGTGCGGTGTGACGGCACGCACTGCCTGTCCCTGAAACGTTCACGAAGCGGCCCGGGCAGCGCTTCCCCGCAGGCTCGTGGGAAGGATCGATACGGCGTTATCCCTCCCTCGAGCCAACGATCCGCTCGCTAGGCGGGCTCTCGAAACGCCGTCAGTGCCTCCACCACCAGTGGGTGGAGGGCCGCATCCGGATGTTTCTCCTGCCACTCGGCCAGTTCCCGGCGCATGCCCGGGGTCCAGAAGCTCTTGATGTGCTGACGCACGCCATTCACCGCCAGCGTGTGATCCGGTTCGCTGGCGAAGTACTGGGCGATCTGGTTGGCCATCTTGATCAGGCTTTCGCAACTCATCGGCGCACCTCGGCGGTTTCGGCATGGCGGCGCTCGCGCAGCAGGCGGCTTTGTTCGTCACTGAACGCCTGGTAGCGCTTCTGCCATTCCGAAGGCTGGCTGACCCGCACGATCTCCACCGCCGTGACCTTGTATTCCGGGCAGTTGGTGGCCCAGTCGGAGTTGTCGGTGGTGATCACGTTGGCCCCCGATTCAGGGAAGTGGAACGTGGTGTAGACCACGCCCGGCGCCACCCGCTCGGTGACCCTGGCCCGCAGCACCGTCTGCCCGGCGCGGCTGCCGATGCCGACCCAGTCGCCATCGACGATGCCGCGACTCTCGGCGTCGGTCGGATGGATTTCCAGGCGGTCCTCTTCGTGCCACGCCACGTTCTCGGTCCGGCGGGTCTGGGCACCGACGTTGTACTGGCTGAGGATTCGTCCGGTGGTCAGCAACAACGGGTAGCGGCTGTTGACCTTCTCCTCGGTCGGCACGTAGCCGGTGAGCATGAAACGCCCCTTGCCGCGCACGAACTCATCGATGTGCATGGTTGGCGTACCATCCGGCGCGGCGTCGTTGCAGGGCCATTGCAGGCTGCCATGACGCTCCAGCTCGGCGTAGCTGACACGGTGGAAGGTGGGCGTCAGGCGGGCGATCTCATCCATGATCTGCGAAGGATGGCTGTAGTTCATCTTGTAGCCCAGGGCATCGGCCAGGGCGATGGTGGCTTCCCAGTCGGCCTTGCCGGCCAGCGGCTCCATCACCTTGCGCACCCGGGATATACGGCGCTCGGCGTTGGTGAAGGTGCCGTCCTTTTCCAGGAAGGAGCTGCCCGGCAGGAACACGTGGGCGAACTTGGCCGTCTCGTTGAGGAAGATGTCCTGCACGATCACGCATTCCATCGCCGACAGGGCCGCCGTCACGTGCTGGGTGTTGGGATCGCTCTGGGCGATGTCTTCCCCTTGGCAGTACAGCGCCTTGAAGGAGCCGTCCAGGGCCGCCTCGAACATGTTCGGGATCCTAAGGCCCGGGTCGGGTTGCAGGGTCACGTTCCAGGCCTGCTCGAACTGGGCCCGCACCGCTTCGTTGGAAATGTGCCGGTAGCCGGGCAACTCGTGGGGGAACGAGCCCATGTCGCAGGAGCCCTGGACGTTGTTCTGTCCACGCAGCGGGTTCACCCCGACGCCTTCCCGACCGATGTTGCCGGTGGCCATCGCCAGGTTGGCGATGCCCATCACCGAGGTACTGCCCTGGCTGTGCTCGGTGACCCCGAGGCCATAGTAGATGGCCGCGTTACCGCCGGTGGCGTAGAGCCGCGCGGCAGCGCGGATCTGTTCGGCGGGCACGCCGCAGACCGGGCCCAGGACCTGCGGGGCATTCTCCGGCAGGCTGACGAAATCGCGCCAGCGCGCGAAATCCGCCGGCTCGCAGCGCTCGTCGACAAAGCGCTGGTTCACCAGCCCTTCGGTGACGATCACATGGGCCAATGCGTTGAGCATCGCCACGTTGGTGCCGGGACGCAGCTGCAGGTGCAGTTCGGCCCGGGCATGGGGCGAGTCCACCAGGTCGATGCGCCGTGGATCGATGACGATCAGTTGGGCGCCCTGGCGCAGGCGGCGCTTGAGCTGGGAACCGAAGACCGGGTGGGCATCGGTGGGGTTGGCCCCCATCACCAGGATGACGTCGGCCTTCATCACCGAGTCGAAACTCTGGGTACCGGCGGACTCACCCAGCGTCTGCTTGAGGCCATAGCCCGTGGGCGAGTGGCAGACCCGGGCGCAGGTGTCGACGTTGTTGTTGCCAAAAGCCGTGCGCACCAGCTTCTGCACCAGGTAGGTTTCTTCGTTGGTGCAACGACTGGAGGTGATGCCGCCGATGGAGTCGCGTCCGTACTTGAGCTGGATGCGCCGCAATTCGCTGGCCGCATAGGTCACTGCCTCGTCCCAGCTGACCTCCTGCCATGGATCGTTGATGTGCTTGCGGATCATGGGCTTGGTGATGCGGTCCGGGTGGGTCGCGTAGCCCCAGGCGAAACGCCCCTTGACGCAGGAGTGGCCATGGTTGGCCTGGCCGTTCTTGTCCGGGACCATGCGCACCAGTTGCTCGCCCTTCATTTCGGCACGGAAGGAGCAGCCCACACCGCAGTAGGCGCAGGTGGTGATGACGCTGCGTTCCGGCTGGCCGATCTCCACGACGCTCTTGTCGATCAGGGTCGCTGTCGGACAGGCCTGCACGCAGGCACCGCAGGACACGCATTCGGAATCGAGGAAATTGTCGCCGCCGGCCGCCGCCACCCGGGAGTCGAAACCGCGCCCGCTGATGGTCAGGGCAAAGGTGCCCTGGACCTCCTCGCAAGCCCGTACGCAACGACTGCAGACAATGCATTTGCTCGGGTCGTAATCGAAGTACGGGTTGGAGACGTCCTTGGCCTCGGTCAGGTGGTTGGCGCCTTCATAGCCGTAGCGTACTTCGCGCAGGCCCACCTGCCCCGCCACCGTCTGCAGTTCGCAGTTACCGTTGGCCGGGCAGGTCAGGCAGTCCAGCGGATGGTCGGAAATGTACAGTTCCATCACGTTGCGGCGCAGCGTGGCGAGCTTGGAGGTCTGGGTACGCACCACCATGCCTTCGGTCACCGGCGTGGTACAGGAAGCCGGATAGCCGCGCATGCCCTCGATCTCCACCAGGCACATGCGGCAGGAGCCGAAGGCCTCCAGGCTGTCGGTGGCACAGAGTTTGGGGATGGTGGTACCGAGCAGCGCCGCGGCGCGCATCACCGAAGTACCGGATGGGACGCTGACTTCGCGGCCATCGATGGTCAGGCTGACTTGCACCTCGCTGTCCCGCGCCGGGGTGCCGAGGTCGATATCCGTTTTAGGGTCGAAGACAGTGATCATTGGTCGGCCTCCAGGGGCGCCAGACCGAAGTCGGCGGGAAAGTGCTTGAGGGCGCTGGCGACGGGGTAGGAGGTCATCCCACCGAGGGCACAAAGCGAACCGTATTGCAGGGTGTCGCAAAGGTCTTGCAGCAGCAGGGCCTGTTCCTGTCGGGCCCCGGCATCGGTACTGGCGATCAGGCGATCCACCACCTCGACCCCACGGGTCGAGCCGATCCTGCACGGCGTGCATTTGCCGCAGGACTCCTCGGCGCAGAATTGCAAGGCGAAACGGGCCATGTGGGCCATGTCCAGGCTGTCATCGGCAACCACCACGCCACCGTGGCCGAGCATCGCGCCCATGGCGGCGAACGCTTCGTAATCCAGCGGCGTGTCGAACTGCGCGGGTGGAACCCAGGCGCCCAACGGGCCGCCCACCTGCGCGGCCTTCAGCGGACGGCCGCTGGCGGTGCCGCCGCCGTAGCCTTCCACCAGCTCCCGCAGGCTCAGGCCGAAGGCGCGCTCCACCAGGCCGCCATGGCGAACGTTGCCGGCCAGCTGGAACGGCATGGTGCCCAGGGAGCGGCCCATGCCGAAGTCGCGGTAGAACTGCGCGCCCTTCTCCAGGATGATCGGCACCGACGCCAGGGTCAGCACGTTATGCACCAGCGTCGGCAGCCCGAACAGGCCTTGCAGGGCCGGCAGCGGCGGCTTGGCGCGCACCGTGCCTCGCTTGCCTTCGAGGGACTCCAGCAGAGCGGTTTCCTCGCCACAGATGTAGGCACCGGCCCCCACCCGGACGTGCAGCTCGAACGTGCGGCCACTGCCGCCCACGTTCGTGCCCAGATAACCGGCCTCCCGGGCGATGACCAGGGCTTTGTTCAGCGTCGCCACGGCGTCCGGGTATTCCGAACGCACGTAGATGTAGCCCAGGGTGGCGCCCACGGCGATGCCGGCGATGGTCATGCCTTCGATCAACAGGAAGGGATCGCCTTCCATCAGCATACGGTCGGCGAAGGTGCCCGAGTCGCCCTCGTCGGCGTTGCAGACCACATACTTCTGTGGCCCCTGCGCTTCACGCACGGTGCGCCACTTGATGCCCGCCGGGAATGCCGCCCCGCCCCGGCCTCGCAAGCCCGAATCGAGGACGCTGGCGACCACGTCGGCGCCTTCCATCTGCAGGGCCCGGGCCAGGCCCTGGAAGCCGCCCTGGGCACGATAATCGTCCAACGACAGCGGCCGGGTGATACCGGCGCGGGCGAACAATAGCCGCTGCTGGGTCTTGAGATAGGGGATCTGCTCCACCGGCCCGAGGGCCAATGGATGACTGGCGGGATCGCCGGCCAGGGCATCGAGCAGGCTGGGCACGTCCTGGGGCGTCACGGGGCCGAAGCCCCAGCGTACGCCGCCGCTGTCCAGCTCCACCAGCGGCTCCAGCCAATAAAGGCCACGGGAGCTGGTCCGCCGCAGCTGCAGCGGCACCTGACGACGTTCGGCCTCCTGGGCCAGGGCGGCCGCCACCTTGTCCGCGCCCACGGCGCGGGACACCGAGTCCTGAGGGATATGGAGGTTCAGCATGCGCCGTCCTCCAGGCAACCGGTCACCAGCTGGCGCAAGCGCTCGGGCGTGACCCGAGCATGCAGTTCACCATCCAGTTCCAGGGCCGGCGAACAGACGCAGGCCCCCAGGCAATAGACCGGCCGCAGACTGATGCTGCCGTCGGCGCTGGTGCCGTGGTCGTCCAGGGACAGGTGTTCGCGCAACTGGGCGGCCAGGCCTTCGGCGCCCATGCTCTGGCACGACTCCGCCCGGCACAGACGCAGGGTATGGCGCGCGGGCGGCGTTGTACGGAAATCGTGGTAGAAGCTGATCACACCGCGCACTTCAGCCTGGCTGAGGTTCAGGGCATGGGCGATTTCAGGGACGGCGGCGTCAGGTACATACCCGCAACCTTCCTGAATGGCGTGGAGAATCGGCAGCAAGGCACCGGGGGTGTCCTTCTCGCGTTCCAGAACGCTGTGGATCAAAGGCAGGTGAAGCGTCTCATCAGGCATAAACGTACCTCGGCATCTCGAACGATACCGCCGCCTGGCGGCAGCCGTCCGGAGTCTTGGCTGCGGCGTCCGGTCCACGTCACGGTAGCGTGGCAAATCCGGTCGCCCTCCTTGCTCTCCGGTCGGGTGTCTTGGCGCACCTGATCCGGGGGCATCTTTACAGCTTGCCACTCCCAAGGGGCGGCGATTGCACGTGGACGACTCAACGTGTCCTGAAAGCGACGACTTTTGCGCAGGGTCCTCGCGGCCCGGCACTGCCTTAAGAATAGACGATGCGCAGATCCGGGCTCACCGGTCGCCGCCCGGCCCATGGGAGCCCTCGATGGGTTTGCGCAGCGCGTTGGCAACCAGGGTGAACGCCGGCGAGGGTTGTCGTCGGCTGGGGTAGTACAGATAGTAGCCTGGAAACGGTGGGCACCAGTCTTCCAGCACCCGAACCAGCCGACCTTCTCGAAGGTGCGGTTCAAACTCTTCTTCAGGCAGGTACGCGACCCCCAGCCCCGCCAATGCTGCCTCCACGATATGGGTGGAGGTATTGAAAATGAGCTGCCCGTCCACCCTCACGTTGACGGGTTCGCCTTGTCGCTCAAAATCCCAGACATAGAGCCCGCCTGACGTCTGCATGCGCTGGTTGATGCAGCGATGATCGATCAGGTCCCGGGGATTTGCGGGTATCGCGCGGCTGGCGAAATACCCTGGCGACGCAACGGCGGCCATGCGCAACGAGGGACCGATGGGAACCGCGACCATGTCCTTGTCGATGGTATCGCCCAGGCGTACGCCTGCATCGAAGCGGTCCGCGACGATATCCCGAAATCCGTAGCTCACGTCGAACTCGACGTTGATATCCGGGTACTGGTGCAGTAAGCCGGTGAGCTTGGGCAGCAATGTCGTACGCAAGACATGGTCGCCGCAGGTGATGCGAACAGTGCCGGCGGGCTTGTCGCGCAGCTCCGTGAGCCTGTCCAGCTCGGCTTCTATCTCATCGAAGCGGTTACCGATGGCTTGCAGCAGCCGCTCCCCGGCGACCGTCGGCGAAACGCTGCGGGTATTGCGCGTCAGTAACCTGATCCGCAAACGCGCTTCCAGACCACTGATTGCCTGGCTCAGTGCCGATTGGGTGACCCCCAGCGTCCCGGCGGCGCGGGTAAAACTGCCTTCCCGGGCCACCGTGACGAAAGACAGCAGATCGTTGAGATTTCTTCTGACCATGGCGCAAGCACTTCGACAGGGATTGATTAGTCATGCTTATAGCCCTGTTAAGTATCCATTAGCTAGTCGCATCAGCCTTCCCCCGTCACCATTACGCCACGTAAAGAGCGAAGGCGCAGTTGCGATGAAAGGCTCAAGGCGGTGCGGGCTGTCGGTGGTGCTCACACTGGCCAGTCACCTGGCCATGAACGGTGCTGCAGCGGCAGCTTCGACAATGGAGAAACCCGACATGTGGATGACCGTCGGCGAACAACGTTTCGCCATCACCCTGGCCGACAACGCGGCGGCTCGCGCGTTTGTCGCTTCACTGCCACTGACGCTGGACATGAGCGATCTCAACCGCAACGAGAAATACGCCACCCTCCCCCAGGCGTTCCCGGCCCAGGAGAGCAAGCCGGGAGCGATCCGCAACGGGGACCTGATGCTGTACGGCACGGACACCCTGGTCCTCTTCTACCTGGATTTCCAAACCGCCTACGCCTACACGCGCCTGGGTCGGGTGGAAGACACCGCGAAGCTGGCCCAGGCACTCGGCCGTCGGGGTGTGCAAGTGACGTTTCACCGCAACCGATAAACCCGAATCGACAGGATTGCCCATGAAAAGACTCATCGCCTCAATGACATTGCTGCTCAGCTCGTTGTCCGCCACTGCGGCCGATATGTCTGACGGCGCCGATAACTTCTACACCAGCAAGGAGGTGATCGTGCGCAAGGTCAGCTTCAAGAACCAATATCAGATGAAAGTGGCAGGCAATCTGTTCATTCCAAGGAAACTCAATGACCAGAGCCGGCATCCGGCAATCGTGGTAGGCCACCCGATGGGCGCGGTCAAGGAACAGAGCGCCAATCTGTATGCCACCAAGCTGGCGCAAAGAGGTTTTCTCACCCTGTCCCTGGACCTTTCGTTCTGGGGCGAAAGCGAGGGGCAGCCGCGCAATGCGGTCTCGCCGGACCTGTACGCCGAAGACTTCAGTGCCGCGGTGGATTTTCTCGGTGTCCAGCCCAATGTCGACAAGGAACGGATCGGCGCGCTCGGCATCTGTGGCAGTGGCAGTTTCGTGATCAGCGCAGCCAAGATCGATCCGCGCATGAAAGCCATCGCCACGGTCAGCATGTATGACATGGGCGGCGTCAATCGCAATGGACTGAAGCACTCCCAGACGCTGGAACAACGCCGGGCGATCATCGCCCAGGCCACCCAGCAGCGTAGCGTGGAGTTCGCGGGCGGTGAAACGCTCTACACCAACGGCACGGTGCATCAACTGGATGAAAATACCCATCCGATCCAACGCGAGTTCTTCGACTTCTACCGCACCCCGCGTGGGGAATACACGCCACCGGGTTCGTCCAGGGATCTCACTACGCACCCGACGCTGACCAGCAACATCAAGTTCATGAACTTCTACCCACTCAACGACATCGAGACGATCTCGCCCCACCCCATGCTGTTCATCACTGGCGCCGATGCGCATTCCAGGGAGTTCAGCGAAGAGGCTTACAAACTTGCGGGGCAACCGAAAGAACTGGTCATCGTCCCCGGGGCCGGCCATGTCGATCTTTACGATCGGGTCGATCTCATCCCTTTTGACAAGCTCACCACCTTCTTCCAGAGCAATCTGAAGTGACAATTGCGCCAACCGGCCATTCACCGATGACATAATCCCGCCCTGCTCATACCAGAGACGGATCGATGACCACCGAGCGCTACGACCAACTCGCCATTTTCGCTGCCGTGGCCCAGGAGCGCAGCTTCACACGGGCCGCAGCCAAGCTTGGCCTCTCGCAACCGGCCCTGAGCCGGGCGATGCGCCAGTTGGAGCAACGGCTGGGAGTCAGGCTGTTGTCGCGTACCACGCGAAGTGTCGCGCCGACCGAAGCGGGTGAACATCTGCTGCGGGTGGTGGCACCGCGGTTCGAAGAGATCGACAACGAAATGGCGATGCTCAGCGAGTATCGCGACAAACCGGCCGGGAAATTGCGCATCACCGCCGGCGAGCATTCCGCCATCAAGGTCCTGCAGCCTGCTCTCGCCAGGCTGCTGCCTGACCACCCCGACCTGAGTATCGAAATCATCGTCGACTACGGGTTCGTCGACATCGTCGCACAGGGGTTCGATGCTGGGGTGCGGCTCGGCCCGCAAGTGGCCAAGGACATGATCGCCATGCGCATCGCTGCGGACATGCGCATGGCCGTCGTCGGCTCCCCGGCGTATTTCGCTCGACATGCCAAGCCTCTCATCCCTGACGACCTCACGGCACACAACTGCATCAACCTTCGCATGCCGACCCACGGCGGTCTCTACGTCTGGGAATTCGAAAAGGACGGACAGGAGCTGAACGTCCGGGTAGAAGGCCAACTGGTCTTCAACACCATTGCCATGCGCCTGGAGGCTGCGCTGGCAGGGTTGGGGCTGGCCTTCATGCCCGAGGACCTGGTGCAGGACGCCGTAGCGCAAGGCCGGCTGATCCGGGTACTGGAAGATTGGTGCGAACCGTTTTCCGGCTACCACCTCTACTACCCAAGCCGACGCCAGAACTCACCGGCCTTCACGCTGCTGCGCGAAGCCTTGCGCTACGACGGTTGACGGGGCTGGACAGCGTCCAGCGCTTCGGTG